>NZ_POQS01000098.1 GCF_002885955.2 Achromobacter pulmonis | reverse complement strand
GCCAGCGAGGAAACGATGTGCTTCAGCGCCACCGTCGTGTTCGACGGCACTCCAATCGCCGAGGCCCGCAACGACGGCCACGGCGGCTCGACGTTCCTCCACGCGCTCAATGGCAAGTCGGCGCTGCTGGCGCAGGCCGAAGCCTTCGCCAAGGGCCTGCCGCCTGCACCGCTCGACCTCGGCCACGAGGGTGAAGACCCTCATTACATCGACATGACGCTCGACTTCCTGATCGATGAACTGGCCGATGCCATGCACGCCGAGCGCAAGGTGCGAGCCGCGTTCAACCGCGACATCGGCAACAAGGTGCTGTTCATC
>NZ_POQS01000097.1 GCF_002885955.2 Achromobacter pulmonis | reverse complement strand
GGCCTCGATCAGGCCGTCGTCCTCCAGCTGGCGGCAGGCCTGCAGCGCGGTGGAAAGGCTGACGTGATGGGTGCGCACCAGCGTGCGCACCGAGGGCATGCGCTGCGCCGGGGCCAGTACGCCGGTCTGGATGGCGCGCCGGTAGTGGTCGGCCAGGCGTAGATAGAGCGGTTGCGGGTCCATGCGCCGATCATGCTCCCCGAGGTCGGATGGTAGGTAGGCACAGATTCGCCAAAAGTACACCATAACAGCGGCAAAATCGAGGATCTGCTTCGATACAGAAACCCGGGATGTGTGGCTGTTGCGCATAGCAGCGGGCGCGT
>NZ_POQS01000096.1 GCF_002885955.2 Achromobacter pulmonis | reverse complement strand
CACTCAACTACTCGCACTATACATTAGCTACGGTTGAATCGCGCCGGGGTCCCGATTCACCCTAACCTTATCGGGGTGCAGGGTGCAGTCCGATTGTTCTAGGGTAATACTACGCCTCGAACAATCTCCACTACTGGGTACGTACGTAGAAACTCCCGAACCCTAACCCTAATGGCGCACTGGGGTGCACCCTTCGTCTGTCCTGCACACCCTACCCTCTGTACATAAGGACGGCCTTCTCAACTGCGTCTCCAAGTCCGACCACTAAGATCTTGCTTCATCTGCGTCAAAAGCCTGCCTCTCTTCGAAACCGGATACTTATT
>NZ_POQS01000095.1 GCF_002885955.2 Achromobacter pulmonis | reverse complement strand
GGCCAGCAGCACGTTGAGCACCACACCCAGCAAGGTCGTATCGCGTCGCGCCAGAGCCTGTTTCAGCTCTGCGGTCAGCCGACCCGCCAAATCGCGGTAGGCCGCAGCTTGCGCCGCGTCCATCTGGACTTCACGAAATTCCTCGTCATACGGCGGCAGGACGTTGCCACCGATGTCCTTGAGCTTGAGAAAGATCGTGAACGGCAGGATGCAGCGCAAGACGCCTTTCGGGCCGAAGCCGGGAGCCTTGACCGTGCGCACCGATACCTTGGTGCCCTTGGCCGTTTTGTGCGCCGTGCCGGCGCTCTCGGAGTAGATGTCCTT
>NZ_POQS01000094.1 GCF_002885955.2 Achromobacter pulmonis | reverse complement strand
CATGTCACACCCCCTCCGTGGCCATCTCACGGGCCAGGTACAGCAAGGCGATGGCGTCAGCCTCGTTGTCGTCGGTCGGGGCATGTCCACGCGCACGGGCAGCCGCCACCATCTCGTCCTTGCTGGCGTTACCTTTACCCGTGGCGTGCTTCTTGATCGTGCCGACCGGAATGCCCTGGTAGGGAATCTGGTGGTGCTCGCACCAGGCAGTGAGCTGTCCCATGAATCCGCCGTAGGCATGGGCCGCGTCGACACCAACGTGGCGGCGGACCTCTTCAAACACCACCTGGTCGATGCCGTCGTTGCATTGCTTGATGTCGGTGAGCCAG
>NZ_POQS01000093.1 GCF_002885955.2 Achromobacter pulmonis | reverse complement strand
TGTGTTGGCGATGACTCCATTCACGCGCTGTTCAATCAGAAAGCCAAGGCTTTGATCGAAGAACATGGACAGCGTGGCTGTGCCGCCACTAGCCAAGCCTCGCGATGTACCGACAAAAATCGCTGCCACTCGGATCCACATACAGATAGGGGCGTCCGGGTGCGTGAATTTCTACGCACAACCGGCCTTGGCCCAGATAGCCACCCTTGCGCGCCAGCCAGTCGCGCGAGGTCAGTAAGTTGGCCGCGAAGCCGTCGAACTCATCCGGCGTCATGGTCCGCGTCTCGGTGATGTAGACCAGATAGTCGCCGGTGGCACACATGTCTTTCAG
>NZ_POQS01000092.1 GCF_002885955.2 Achromobacter pulmonis | reverse complement strand
GCGCGGCGACAGGACTGCTCTACACCCGCGTACTCGACCCGACCATCCTCGACTGGCTCAGCGGCTTTCCGGTGCTATGGTCGGCGCTGCTTTACGTGCTGGCCGGACAATATGAGCATGCCGGCGTTCTGGGGGAACTGGTCATCCAGGCCGACCGAGCATCGGTGGCCCAAGCCTTGGGTGGCGACCCGGCCAAGGCGCTGACGGCGCCCCGGCACGCCTTGCAGCGCAAGCTGCTAGACGGCCTGCGCTATCTGCTGCGCGAGGAACTGAAGCTCAATCAGCCCCAGGCTTCGGACGGCTGGCTGACACAGGACAGCTTGTGGCTGGTGAGCAAGAC
>NZ_POQS01000091.1 GCF_002885955.2 Achromobacter pulmonis | reverse complement strand
AACATTCGCAAGGGCAGCGGCGTGTTCAGCGAGCGCGACCGCTTCAACGAGTACATCGTGGTCGGGCAGACTCCCGGCAGCGACACCTGGAGCGGCAGCCAGGCCGCCGGCCCCAAGAGCAAGGCATCCGACCCGCGCGTGCGCGCACCGCGCAAAACGCTGATCGTGTGCGACACGCCAGCCGATGCGGCCGACTGCAAGGCCCGCGCCGAGCTGGAGGCGCGTATGCGCTGGGCCAAGAGCCGGGGCGTCACCTACACGGTGGGCGGCTGGCGCCACGAGCAAGGCGTATGGCGTCCCGGCGACCTGGTGCTGGTGCAGGACGCCTACCTGGGCCTGGACGAGCGCCTGCTG
>NZ_POQS01000090.1 GCF_002885955.2 Achromobacter pulmonis | reverse complement strand
CCGGTCGCGCGCCCAGGCCGGAATCCAGCTGGTCAGCTCGGCCACCTTGCCGCGCAGCCACCCGGTCAACTGATCCCAGCGCGCGCTGATCCCGTCCCACAGGCCGCCCACCCATTGCCCGCCGATCTCGGTCAGCGGCCGCGCGCCGAACAGCTCGAATACGGCGTCGATGCCCTTGGCCAGCAGCGTGGCCGGATTGAAGGCCAGCAGATCCTGGGCGATCTCGCCGATGCTGCGGCTGAAGAAGGCGCGCACGCCTCGCCACAGATTGCCGAACCAGGCGGTAATGGCGCTCCAGTTGTTGTAGATCAGCCCGACCGGCGAGAACGCCAGCAAGTCGCCGGCGATGTCGCCGATGCC
>NZ_POQS01000089.1 GCF_002885955.2 Achromobacter pulmonis | reverse complement strand
ACCCAGCGGCCCATCCATCAGCTCGCGGTAGCGTGCCCATTCTTGTGGCTGCAAGCCCCATTCGGTTGCCACCCGGTCGTCCAGCACGCGGGCGGCCAGCGGGCGCTCCTGGCTCTGTGCGTTGCGCGCCGAGGTCGTTGCGGGCTGCTGCGCCCAGGCGGGCCATTGCGACGACGCCACCAGGACCGCGAAAAGGAGGATCGACGGCTTCATGGGGTGCTCCGGTCAGGGAATCGCCACGCGGCGGGTCTGGTTGCCGGCCTGGAACACTGCGGTGTTGCCCTCGATCGCCTGCAGGCGCCACGGGCCGACCGCATCCCCGGGCAGCAGCACCTGAAGTTGGGCGGGCGTGAAGTCCCCG
>NZ_POQS01000009.1 GCF_002885955.2 Achromobacter pulmonis | reverse complement strand
GGTATTAGCCCGCGACGTTTCTTTCCTGCCAAAAGTGCTTTACAACCCGAAGGCCTTCATCGCACACGCGGGATGGCTGGATCAGGGTTTCCCCCATTGTCCAAAATTCCCCACTGCTGCCTCCCGTAGGAGTCTGGGCCGTGTCTCAGTCCCAGTGTGGCTGGTCGTCCTCTCAAACCAGCTACGGATCGTCGCCTTGGTAGGCCGTTACCCCACCAACTAGCTAATCCGATATCGGCCGCTCCAATAGTGCAAGGTCCGAAGATCCCCTGCTTTCCCCCGTAGGGCGTATGCGGTATTAGCTACGCTTTCGCGTAGTTATCCCCCGCTACTGGGCACGTTCCGATACATTACTCACCCGTTCGCCACTCGCCACCAGACCGAAGTCCGTGCTGCCGTTCGACTTGCATGTGTAAGGCATCCCGCTAGCGTTCAATCTGAGCCAGGATCAAACTCTTCAGTTCAATCTCTGTGTTTTGTTTCGTATTTCCTTGGTTCTAAAGAACCGAGTCATACGTCGCTGCTCAAAGGAAGTGAGGTATGTGCTTAGACTTGACATCTAAGGTACTTCACTTCAGTGAGCACTTGATTTCTTGTGCTTGTGACCAGGTTTAAAACCTGACCACTGCACTCGCATCAAGCGCCCACACTTATCGGTTGTTCAATTGTTAAAGAGCGGTACTGCTGTATCACTTACCAGCTATCGAAACATCAGGGTTAACCCTAAGTTTTCGGCAACTGCCAAGCCTGAAACTATAACACAGCTTTTGCAGATTTTGCAACTGGCTTCTGCCTAATTTGCATCCTATCTTGCAAAACCGCTAAACGCTTACCCGATCGTCTCGCGGCGGTCCTTTGGGGCTATCGCCCTGCCGGACCGGCTTTACTGCTTGCTTCGCTGCCCGAAAAACTGTTTGAACTGCGAAGGAGCGAGACTATAGCACAGAATTTAAACGTGTGTCGCCAGCATGACACTCTTTTTTCAGAAAAATGAATTTTTTGGGGGACGCACTCGGTCCGCCAGCCCTTCCCCTCTATATAGAGGGGGACGAAAAGCAAAGCCCGGGCGCTAGATGCGCAGCTCCGTCGTTTCCTTGATCTGCTGGAGCGCGAAGAAGGAACGCATGTCCACCACCGCCGGATGGCGCATGAGGGTATCCATGGCGAAGCGCGAGAAGTGCGCCAGGTCCGCCACCTGGATGCGCAACAGATAGTCCATGTCCCCGGACATGGCGTAGCACTCGACGACTTCCGGCCACAGCTGCACGTCGCGCGCGAAGTCGCTCATGGGCGCGTGGCTGGAGCCGCTGTGCTTGTTCAGGCGGATGTTCACGTAGGCCAGCAAGCCCAGGCCGACTTTTTCGGCGTCGATCAGCGCCACGTATTTCTTGATGAAGCCCTGCTCCTCGAGCCTGCGGACCCGGCGCAGGCAAGGGCTGGGCGATAGCGAAACGCGGTCGGCCAGTTCCTGGTTGCTCAGGCGTCCGTCGCGCTGCAATTCCGCCAAAATCCTTAGATCTGTCCTATCGAGCTCGATGCTAGACATTTTTAGCCCCCAACTTTCCAATCACGGCAATATTATTGCTCAGGGTACTGGCTTTTGAGCCATATTTGCAATTGTCTGCCTGCCGTTCCTTCCTACAATCTCCCTCTAGACTTGAATCAACAGGTCATCCTTAAAACGATGCAAGGGAGCAGACTTATGAGCAGCGCTTTCCAACCCTGGGACAACCCGATGGGCACCGCCGGGTTCGAATTCATTGAATACGCGGCGCCGGACCCCGTCGCGCTGCGCAAGGTGTTCGAGCTGCTGGGCTTCAAGGCCATCGCCCGCCACCGCCACAAGGACGTGACGCTGTACCGCCAGGGCGGCGTGAACTTCCTGATCAATGCCGAGCCGGATTCGTTCGCCCAGCGTTTCGCCCGCCTGCACGGCCCCTCGATCTGTGCAATCGGCTTTCGCGTGCAGGACGCCAACGCGGCCTACAAGCGGGCGCTGGAGCTGGGCGCCTGGGGCTTCGATTCGCACAGCGGCCCGATGGAACTGAACATTCCCGCCATCAAGGGCATCGGCGATTCGCTGATCTACCTGGTGGACCGCTGGAACGGCAAGGAAGGCCACGGCGGTATCGGCGACATCAGCATCTATGACGTGGACTTCGTGCCGGTGGACCCGGCCAACGCGCAGGCGGACCTGAACCATCGCGGCGCCGGCCTGACGCTGGTGGATCACCTGACGCACAACGTGCACAAGGGCCGCATGGCCGAGTGGGCGGAGTTCTACGAGCGCCTCTTCAATTTCCGCGAAGTGCGTTATTTCGACATCGAGGGCAAGGTGACGGGCGTGAAGTCCAAGGCCATGACCTCGCCCTGCGGCAATATCCGCATTCCGATCAACGAGGAAGGCACCGACGAGAAGGGCCAGATCCAGGAGTACCTGGACCTGTACCGCGGCGAAGGCATCCAGCACATCGCCATGGCCACGGAAGACATCTACGGCACCATCGAGGCGCTGCGCGCCAATGGCGTGGTGTTCCTGGACACGCCGGATACCTATTACGAACTGCTCGACCGCCGCCTGCCCAACCACGGCGAGGACGTGGCGCGCCTGCAGAAGAACCGCATCCTGCTCGACGGCGCCCCCGGCGGCGGCCTGCTGCTGCAGATCTTCACCGAGAACCAGATCGGCCCGATCTTCTTCGAGATCATCCAGCGCAAGGGCAACGACGGTTTCGGCGAAGGCAACTTCAAGGCCTTGTTCGAATCGATCGAGCTCGACCAGATGCGCCGCGGCGTGGTCAAGTCGGTGGACTGAACGCCGACGCCGCCAATACCGTCCTTCCCCGGCTCGGCGTGGCGCGCAAGCGCCCTCGCCGGCCTTCAGACCTCACCATCGCGGTGAGGTTTTTTTGCGTGGCCGACTTATTTTTTCAGCCGGTCCTGGAACTGCTTGCGAAACTTGGCGACCTTGGGCGCGATCACGAACTGGCAATAGCCTTGTTCGGGATGCAGGGCGAAATAGTCGCGATGGTAGTCTTCGGCCGGCCAGAAAGTGGCCGGCGCCAGCAGGCGCGTGACGATGGGCGCGTCGTAGACCTTATGCGCTTCGACCTCGGCGATGACGGCCTCGGCCTGCTCGCGCTGGGCCTCGTCCTGCCAGAAGATGGCGGATTCGTATTGCGGGCCGACGTCGTTGCCCTGGCGGCCCGGGGTGGTCGGATCGTGGGTCGCGAAGAACACGCGCAGCAGGTCGCTGTAGGACAGCTCGGCCGGATCGAACTCGATGCGCGCGACCTCGATGTGGCCGGTGTTCTTGCCGCATACCTGCTCGTAGCTGGGATGATCCACGTGGCCGCCGCTGTAGCCGGGCAGCACGCTCTTGACGCCGCGCAGGTCGGTGAACACCGCTTCGACGCACCAGAAGCAGCCGCCGCCGAGGACGGCGACCTCGTTGCCGGGAGAGGGTTGTTCTGCCATGACGATTCCTTTTCCTTGAGACTTACGGCTTGGCCGGCGCCAGCGACAGTATCCATTGCGCCAGCAGGCGGGCGTCTTCCTGGCTGACCTGGGTCTGGGCGGGCATGGGCACGGCGCCCCAGGCGCCGCGGCCGCCGCCGCGGATCTTGCCCGCCAGGTAGTCCACCATGGCGTCGCCCTGCCCCGCATAACGTTCGGCCACGCTCTTCAGGGGCGGGCCGACCCGCTTGGCCTCGACCTGGTGACAGGCCATGCAGGCCTTGCTCTTGGCCAGGTCCAGACCGGTGGTCTGGGCCTGCGCCGCGCCCGCGCCCAACGCGCAGGCGACGGCCAACAACAGATTACTCTTCAAATGCATCGGTTACGGCCCCACGGCTCGCGGTGCTGGCGAGCTTGCCGAACTTGGCAAGCACACCGCGTGTATAACGCGGCTTGGGCTGGACCCAGGCCTGGCGACGAGCCGCCATTTCTTCGTCGCTGATATTGAGCTGCAGCAGCAGCTTGTGGGCATCGATGGTAACCGAATCGCCCTCGCGGATCAGCGCGATCGGACCGCCGACGAAGGCCTCGGGCGCGACGTGGCCCACGACCATGCCCCAGGTGCCGCCGGAAAAGCGCCCGTCGGTGATGAGGCCCACGGTTTCGCCCAGGCCCTGGCCGACCAGCGCCGAGGTGGGCGCCAGCATTTCGCGCATGCCCGGACCGCCCTTGGGACCTTCGTAGCGGATGACCACGATGTCGCCGTCGCGGATCTGGCGCGCCATGATGGCCGCCATGGCCTCGTCCTCGGAATCGAAGACGCGCGCCGGCCCGGTGATGGCCGGGTTCTTGAGGCCAGTGATCTTGGCCACGCAGCCTTCGGGCGACAGGTTGCCCTTGAGGATGGCCAGGTGCCCCTGCGGATAGAGCGCGCGGTCCAGCGGCATGATGACGTCCTGGTCGGCGCGCGGCGCGTCGGGCACGTCGGCCAGAGTCTCGGCCACGGTCTTGCCGGTGATGGTGATGCAATCGCCATGCAGCAGGCCGGCGTTGAGCAGCAGCTTCATGACCTGCGGGATGCCGCCGGCGCGATGCAGGTCGGTCGCGACGTACTTGCCCGAAGGCTTGAGATCGCACAGCACCGGGACGCGCTTGCGGATGCGCTCGAAGTCGTCGATGGTCCACGGCACTTCGGCGGCGTGGGCAATGGCGAGGAAGTGCAGCACGGCATTGGTGGAGCCGCCGGTGGCCATGATGACGGACACGGCGTTCTCGATGGACTCGCGCGTGATGATGTCGCGCGGACGCAGCCCGCGCCTGACGGCCTCGACCAGCACGCGCGCCGATTCCGCGGCCGAGGCGACTTTTTCCTGGTCCTCGTTGGCCATGGTGCTGGAGTACGGCAGGCTCATGCCCATGGCTTCGAAGGCCGAGCTCATGGTGTTGGCGGTGTACATGCCGCCACAGGAGCCGGAGCCGGGGATGGCGCATTTCTCGATCTGCTTGAAGTCGGCTTCGGGCATGCGGCCCATGGTGTATTCGCCCACGGCCTCGAAGACGGACACGATGGTGAGGTCGTTGCCCTTGTAATGGCCCGGCTTGATGGTGCCGCCATAGACGTAGATGCCGGGCACGTTGGTGCGCGCCAGCGCGATCATGCCGCCCGGCATGTTCTTGTCGCAGCCGCCGATCACGACCACGCCGTCCATCCACTGCCCCTGCGCCGCGGTCTCGATGCAGTCGGCGATGACTTCGCGCGAAACCAGCGAGTACTTCATGCCCTCGGTGCCCATGGACATGCCGTCGGAGATCGTGGGCGTACCGAACACCTGGGGATTGGCGCTGGAGGCCCGGATGGCGTCGATGGCGGCGTCGGCCAGGCGCTGCAGGCCGCTATTGCACGGCGTGATGGTGGAATGGCCGTTGGCCACGCCGATCATGGGGTTGGCGAAATCCGATTCCTGATAACCGAGCGCGTAGTACATGGCGCGATTGGGCGCGCGCGCGACGCCTTCGGTGATGTGGCGGGAACGTTCGTTATGCGGCATGGTCTGTGTCTCCTGTCGGCCGCCGGGCGCGGAGCAGGTGGCCGCGCCCCGGGGGAGCTGGCTCGCTGGCTCGCGAATCTTCAGGGCTCGCCGGTTATTATCATTCAACTTCATTGTGTCGGGCAGAACATGCTGCAATATCCGAAATTCGACCCCGTGGCCCTGCAGATCGGACCACTGGCCATCCACTGGTACGGGCTGATGTACCTGCTGGGCTTCGCATTGGTGTACCTGCTGGGCCGCCGGCGCATCACCAGCGGCCACACCACCACGCTGAACGTGCGCGATCTGGAAGACCTGATTTTCTATAGCGTGCTGGGCGTGGTGCTGGGCGGGCGGCTGGGCTATGTGCTGTTCTACAAGCCCTCTTACTACCTGTCCAACCCGCTCGAAGTGCTGTACCTGTGGCAGGGCGGCATGTCGTTTCACGGCGGCCTGATCGGCGTGATCCTGGTGATGCTGCTCTTCGCGCGCAAGAAGAAGCTGCCGTTTTTCGCGATCAGCGACTTCATCGCGCCGCTGATTCCGCTGGGGCTGGGGTTCGGCCGCCTGGGCAATTTCATCAACGGCGAACTGTGGGGCCGGCCCACCGACGTGCCCTGGGCCATGGTGTTTCCGGGCAGCGGCGACGGCCTGGCACGCCATCCTTCGCAGCTCTATGAGCTGGGCCTGGAAGGCATCGTGCTGTTCGTGCTGCTGTGGTGGTTTTCGAGCAAGCCGCGGCCGCTGGGCCAGGTGAGCGCGCTGTTCCTGATGGGCTACGGAACGTTCCGCTTCCTGGTGGAGTTCACCCGCGAGCCGGATAATTTCCTGGGCCTGCTCGCGGGCGGGCTGAGCATGGGACAGTGGCTGTCCGTGCCGATGGTCGCCCTGGGCGCCATCATGTTCAGCCTTACTGCAAAACGATCGTCCCGTTGACGGCGATGCTGACCGTGACGTCTCCCGCTTCCAGCGGGACGTCCGGGCTGTAGCCGGCCGAAGCATCCTTGGCCATGGCCGCCCCCATCATGCGGGGCATGGGCATCGGCCCGCCGGAGCCGCCCAGCTCGAGCTTGCTGAGGCGGTAGCCGGAAAATCCGAAAGCATTGGACGCCGCCAGCGCGCGCTCCTTGAAGGCCTGCGCGGCTTCCTTGAGCAGCTTGCGCTCTTCGGCTTCGCGCGCCTCGCGCGACAGCAGGAAGCCGATATTGGAGATGGCGGTCTTGTCGGACAGCTTGGAAGCCAGCGCGGCGGCGGCCGCGAAATCCTTGGATTCGAGCACGACTTCGCCGTGGCCGCGCCAGGATGCGATCTTGCCCTTGTTATTGGTGTTGGGCCAGACGTTGTAGCTGCCGGTGCGCACTTCCACGCCCTTGACGTCGCGCGCGCGCTTGACCACGTCGTCCAGCGCGGCGCTCAGCTTCTTGCCGGCGGCCGGCTGGTCCGGCGCGTCGACTTCGGCCGACAGGGTGATGCGCACGGTGTCCTGCTTGACCTCGGAAGATGCGGTGGCCTGCAAGGACAGCTCGGGCGCGCGGCTGGCGGACGCTTCCGTGGCGGCGGGCGCCTGGGCCTGCGCATGAGCCGGTTGCACGGCGGCGAGCGCGGCCACGGCTGCGCACGCCGCACCCAATTTGGTCAGCGAAAAAACAGGGTGTTTGAACATGGACGAGTCCTAGGAGAGAGGACGATGGAGAGGGGTGGGGCGCCCGGCGCGGACCTGCGCCGATGGCAGGCCCGCTGGGATAGATGCCCCGCCTGTGCCGTCAAGGCCGGCATCTCGAACCCTGAGGTTCAAGGTGGTCGCGTTCCGTAGAGCATCGGGTTCGTCTGCGAGAGACGATCACTCCAGCTCTGCACTCCCGCAACCAATATGCCATAAGACATAGGTTCAGAGAATGTATGGCCTAGTCACGAACACGGCAGGGACAAACTGAAAAATCTGGACTGCAGCGTTGATGGCTGCAGCTGGCGAATGCTAGAGCAGCTTTTCCTGACCCGACAAGGCGTCATCGAGCACTGCATTCATGTCCTCGATTCTACGCTTGAAGTCGCCGACCGCCAAACCGCCCAGGGGACCATCGGGCGCTTTCATCGCAAGCAGTTCGCCCGCGATCTGCAGCGCGGCCATCACGGCGATGCGCTCGTTGCTGGAGACCTTGCCAGTGCCTTGAATGCGCAGCATGAGCTGGTCGACGTGGCGCACGGCGGCGACCAGCGTGGGCTTTTCTTCGGCCGAGCACGCCAGGGAATAGTCGCGCCCCAGTATCGTTACATCTACGCGTTCCATCAGTGTTGCTCTCCAGACGGCGCGCCCGGCAGACGGGCCAGCACGGCGTCGATGCGCTCGCGGGCCGTCGCGGCGGCCACGCGCAAGCGCTGTAGTTCGGTGTCGCGGTTCTGCAGGCTGCCCTGCAGTTCGGTTTCCCTGGCGGAGAAACGCGATTCGAGCGATTGGCGCTCGGCGGTCTCGCGGGCCAGTTGTTCGCGCAGCGCGGCCTCGGCCTGCTGGGCCTGCTCGAGCATGGCGGTGACGGCGCCGTCGTGTTCCTGAAGCTTGCTTTGCAGCGTGACGATCTCGGCCTCGCGCTCGGCGGCGCGCTGCTTCAGCACGCGCTGCTCAGCTTCGGATTCGTTAAGACGGGCGCGCAACGCGTCACGCTCTGCGTGGAGTTGGCGGGTGCGTTGCACCAGTTGCCCGATGCGGGCAGCGAGTTGGTCTAGATCTTGCAGCATGGGCGCTATCGTAAACCATCCTGGGTTGGACGGGGCCTCTTCACGCAAGGTGAGAAACCCGGCAATATTCAGTAGGAATTACGTCTGAAATTTCGGGATGCGACCTTACCCGATTCCAGCCGGAAAAAGAAACCCTCGAATCCGGCGCGCGGAAAGAATCCCTCATCTGGCCGATCCGGCTTTCGCATTTCTTTCTATAAACTTTCACTTAGCTTTCAAAAAGCCCTCAAACCTCCCCGCTCGTTACAACTGAGGTTCGGGAGTACCCGAATTTTAGGGAAAACCCCAGGCTTTCACCGAACTTACAGGGTTTGCAGCGTGGCAGGCGTCCATTACCATTCGCCCTTCCAAGAAACCACGCCGTCGCTTTCAAAAGAATAAATGGCACCCTGAAGTGCCTTTTTTGTGCCTGTCACCCGCCTTTCGCGAAGCCGTCGGGCCACAAACTTTTTTTCTCTACATGCTGTAAACAGGAGCCAAGCAATCATGCAGCTACGCAATCGACAGGACTTCTGGTCGGGGGTGATGTTCATCGTCCTCGGACTGGGATTCGCCTGGCAGGCCAGCAGCTACCAAATGGGTACTGCCGCACGGATGGGCCCAGGGTATTTTCCTTTCTGGCTAGGTATTGTTCTGGCATTGTTGGGCGCCATCGTGCTGCTCGGCTCGCTGTCCAAGAAAGCCCATGAAACGCACGTCGACAAGTTCGACTGGCGCATCGTCTTCCTGGTGGTCGGATCGGTCGTGCTCTACGGCTTCATCCTCAAACTGCTGGGCATCTACATTTCGGTATTCATCCTGGTTGTGGTCAGCAGCCTGGCCAGCCACGAGTTCAACCTGAAGGTCGCCGTCGCCAACGGCATCTTCCTGGTGATCTTCTCGTATCTGGCGTTCGTCAAGGGGCTGGGGCTGATTTTCCCGCTGTGGCCGTCCTTCCTGGGCATGAATTAAGGAGTAATCGGCCATGGAACTGTTGGATCACCTGATGCTGGGTTTCGGCGTGGCGTTCACGCCCGAAAACCTCGCCTACGCCCTGCTGGGCTGCATTCTGGGCACGCTGATCGGCGTGCTGCCGGGCATCGGCCCGGTCCCGACCATCGCGATGCTGCTGCCGATCACGTACGTGCTGCCGCCGATCGCCGGTCTCATCATGCTTGCGGGCATTTACTACGGCGCCCAGTACGGCGGCTCCACGACGGCCATTCTGGTGGCGCTGCCAGGGGAGACATCCGCGGTGGTGACCGTGCTGGACGGGCACCAGATGGCGCGCAACGGCCGCGCAGGCGCGGCCCTGGCGATCGCCGCCCTGGGTTCGTTCTTCGCCGGCTGCGTGGCCACCCTGCTGCTGGCCGCGTTCGCGCCCCCGCTGGCTGAAGTCGCGTTCAAGTTCGGCCCCGCCGAGTACTTCTCGCTGATGTGCCTGGGCCTGGTCGGCGCCGTGGTGCTGGCTTCGGGTTCGCTGCCCAAGGCCATCTGCATGATCCTGCTGGGCCTGCTGCTGGGCATGGTGGGCACCGACGTGAACTCGGGCGTGGCCCGCTACGACTTCGGCATTCCCGAACTGCAGGACGGCATCGACTTCGCCATCGTGGCCATGGGCGTGTTCGGCTTCGCCGAAATCATGACCAACCTCGAGCAGAAGGAAAACCGCGTCGACATCACCGACAAGATCGGCACGCTGTACCCGAACCTGCAGGAATTCAAGGAAGCCGCTCCCGCCGTCGTGCGCGGCACGGCCCTGGGTTCGGCGCTGGGTATCCTGCCGGGCGGTGGCGCGGTGCTGTCGTCGTTCGCTTCCTACACGCTGGAAAAGAAGATCTCCAAGAATCCGGAGCGCTTCGGCAAGGGTCACCCGGCCGGCCTGGCCGGTCCGGAATCGGCCAACAACGCCGCCGCCCAGACCTCGTTCATCCCGCTGCTGACCCTGGGTATCCCGGGCAACGCCGTGATGGCGCTGATGGTCGGCGCGATGACCATCCACAACATCCAGCCCGGCCCGCAAGTCATGACGAGCCACCCGGAGCTGTTCTGGGGCCTGATCGCCTCGATGTGGATCGGCAACCTGATGCTGGTGGTGCTGAACCTGCCGCTGATCGGCCTGTGGGTCAAGCTGCTCAAGGTGCCCTACCGCATCCTGTTCCCGGCGATTCTGGTGTTCTGCACGATCGGTGTGTACTCGTTGAACTACAACACCTTCGACATCTTCACCACCGCCATCTTCGGCATCATCGGCTACGTGTGGTCCAAGCTGAAGTGCGAAGGCGCCCCGCTGCTGCTGGGCCTGGTGCTGGGCCCCATGATGGAAGAGAACTTCCGTCGCGCCCTGCTGCTGTCGCGCGGCGACTTCAGCACCTTCGTGACGCGTCCGCTGTCGGCCTCGCTGCTGGCTGTGGCCGTGTTCCTGGTGGTGCTGGTGGCCCTGCCGGCCATCCGCAAGAAGCGCGAAGAGACCTTCGTCGAAGAAGACTGATCCCGGCGCGCCGCCCCGCGGCGCACGCCAGCCAAGATCCCCGGCCCCGGCCGGGGATTTTTTTTGCCTTTCCGACAGTCCCAGGACGCGACCAATCGATACTGCGCAATACAAATTGTTCCGCCGCGCCGATCTCCTACGTTAAGCTACGGGTTTACCCCATGCGGCATTCGAGATGAATTTCGACTGGAACAACCCCTACCCCGGCACGCGCCGGCCGGTGTACGCCAGCAATATGGTCGCGGCCTCGCAGCCGCTGGCGGCCCAGGCCGGCCTGTGTATCCTGGCCCGCGGCGGCAACGCGGTCGACGCCGCCATCGCGGCGGCGGCCACGCAGGCCCTGACCGAGCCGACCGCCAACGGATTGGGCTCGGATTGCTGCGCGATCGTCTGGGACGGCTCCAGGCTGCACGGGCTGAATGCATCGGGCGCGGCGCCCGCGGCCTGGAACCTGGATTATTTCCGGCGCAAGCACCAGGGGCGGATTCCCGCGCGCGGCTGGGACAGCGTCACGGTGCCGGGCTGCGTGGCGGGCTGGGCCGCCCTGCACGAGAAGCTGGGCCGCATGTCCTTCGCCGACGTGCTCGAACCGGCCATCGAATACGCCGAACGCGGCTTCGCCGTCTCCGCGGCCGTCCAGCGGAAATGGGCGGCCCAGGCCGACGAACTGCAGCCGCAGCCGGGATACGCCGAGCACTTCCTGCCCCGCGGCCGCCCGCCTCAGGTCGGAGAGCACTTCGTGCTGCAGGGGGCCGCGGCCACGCTCAAGCGCATCGCCGCCAGCGGCGGACGCGATTTCTACGAAGGGGAAACGGCACACAAGCTGGTCGCGCATGCCCAGGCGCACGACGCCGTGCTGACCCTGGCCGACCTGCGCGACTACGCGCCCCAATGGACCTGCCCCGTCGGCCAGACGTACCGCGGCCATACGCTGCATCAGCTGGCCCCCGGCGGCCAGGGCATCGCCGCCCTGCTCGCGCTGGGCATGCTGCAGCATTTCGACGTGGCCGCCCGCCCCGTCGACCATCCCGACACGCAGCACCTGCTGATCGAGGCCATGAAGCTGGCCCAGGCCGACGCCGCCGCGCGTCGCCCGGGCATGACGCCCGAAGACCTGCTCCAGGCCGGGCACCTGGCCGAGCGCGCGCGGCTGATCGATCCGGCCCATGCCCGGCGCGGCGCGGGCGGCAACGCGCCGCATGCGGACGCGATCTGCCTGAGCGCGGTCGACCGCAACGGCATGATGGTGAGCCTGGCCCAGTCGAGCCACATGGGATTCGGCTCGGGCGTGGTGGTGCCCGGCACCGGCGTCAGCCTGCAAAACGGCGGCCACGGGTTCAGCGCCGATGCCGGCCATCCGGACGCGGTGGCCGGCGGCAAGCGGCCGGCACACGCCGCCCTGCCGGCTTTCCTGATGCGCGACGGCGCGCCCGTGATGAGCTTCGGCGTCGTGGGCGGCGACATGCAGCCCCAGGGGCAGGTGCAGGCGCTGGTGCGCATGCTGGACTACGGCCAGCAGCCGCAGGCCGCCTGCGACGCGCCGCGCTGGAGATGGCGCCACGGCCAGACGCTGGACGTGGAATCGGGCCTGGCGCCGTCCGTGGCGCAGGGCCTGCTGGCGCGGGGCCACGCGTTGCTGGCCGCGCAAGACCCGGGGCAGGATTTCGGGTCGGGCCAATTCATCTGGCGGCTGGGCGATCCGGCCGTCGATGGCTATGTCGGCGCCAGCGACGGCAGGCGCGATGGGCTCGCCGCCGGCTTTTGATTGCGTTAAGGTTACTGTCCTCAGACTGACCTTACCCTCATAGAGCGGAGTCCTGCATGGCAACGATCGGTACCAAGAGCTACGACGCGGCGGTAGCCCAGAAAGTCACTTTCCTCGGATTGGGCGTGATGGGCCTGCCCATGGCCGGCCATCTGGCCCGCGCGGGCCATGACGTCACCGTCTACAACCGCACGCCGGCCAAGGCCCAGGCCTGGGTGGCCGAATTCGGCGGCAAGAGCGCGGCCACGCCGCGCGAAGCCGTCGCCGGCGCGCAGATCGTGTTCGCCTGCGTCGGCAACGACGACGACTTGCGCAGCGTGGTGCTGGGGCCGGACGGCGCGTTCGCGGGCATGGCGCCGGGCGCGGTGTTCGTGGACCACACCACGGCCTCGGCCGACGTGGCGCGCGAACTCTATGCGCAGGCCAAGGAGCTGGGCCTGAACTTCATCGACGCCCCGGTGTCCGGCGGACAGGCGGGCGCGGTCAACGGCGTGCTGACCATCATGTGCGGCGGCGAGCCGGCCGTGTTCGACGCGATCAAGCCGGTGGCGCAGTGCTTCGGCCGCGCCGTCACGCTGGTGGGCCCTCCGGGAGCCGGCCAGCTGGCCAAGATGGTCAACCAGATCTGCATCGCCGGCGTGGTGCAGGGGCTGTCGGAAGCCATTGCGTTCGGCCAGGCCGCCGACCTGGACATGAAGCTGGTGCTGGACGTGATCAGCAAGGGCGCGGCGCAAAGCTGGCAGATGGAGAACCGCGGCGGCACCATGGTCGACGACAAGTTCGATTTCGGCTTCGCGGTGGACTGGATGCGCAAGGACCTCGGGCTGGTGCTGGCGGAGGCGCGCCACAACGGCGCCCGCCTGCCGCTGACGGCCCTGGTGGACCAGTTCTACGGCGACGTCCAGAAGATGGGCGGAGGCCGCTGGGACACGTCCAGCCTGATCAAGCGCCTGCGCGACTGAACGCCGCAGTCAAGCAAAAAGGCGAGCCCTGGGGCTCGCCTTTTTTTGGCCCGACGACCGGGCTTATGCAGCGATGCCGACCGGCGCCGCGTCGGCCAGCAGCGCGTCGATGCGCTGTTTGGCCTGCGCCACGCCTTCCAGCGCCGCGACTTCGCCCATGGCCATGCCCTCGGCGGCGATGAAGGTCACGTCGTCCATGCCCAGGAAGCCCAGCATCTGGCGCAGGTAAGGCGTGAGCGTATCGGCGGGCGTGCCTTCGGCCTTGCCGCCGCGGGCGGTCAGCACCAGCACCTCTTTGCCCTTGACCAGGCCTTCCGGCACGCCTTCGGACGTATAGCGGAAGGTGACGCCGGCGCGAGCGACGTAATCCAGGTAGGTCTTGAACTGCGCGGGCAGGCTGAAGTTGTAGACGGGCACGGCGAAGACGATGCGGTCGGCTTCCATCAGTTCGGCGATCAGGGCATCGCCCAGTTCGACGATGCGGTGCTGCTCGGCCGTGCGGGCGTCGGACGGCGTGAACAGCGCGCCGACGGTGGCGCCGTCGAAATACGGCAGGGGCTGGGCGCCGATGTCGCGGATCTTGACCGCCGCGGCGGGGTTGGCGGACTTGATGCGCGCAATCAGGTGATCGGCCAATTGCTTGCTGTTGGAACGATCGCCGAGAATCGAGGAAAGGATAACCAGGGTCTTCATTGCAAATATCTCCAGTGGGCGGGGGCCTGTCGCGGTCTTGGCTCGGGCAGGCGCCGAATGCATGGCCTCACTGTAACTGGGCTGATTGCACATATAAATGGGGTTATGATGAACTGTTCGTTCCAAGTGCAGAACAATCATGCAAGACCTCAATGATCTCTATTATTTTTCCCAGGTCGTCGAGCAAGGCGGTTTCAGCGCCGCGGCGCGGGCGCTGGACATCCCCAAATCCCGCCTGTCGCGCCGGATCTCCCACCTGGAGGAAAGCCTGGGCGTACGCCTGCTGCAACGCACGACGCGGCGTCTGCGACTGACTTCGGCCGGCGAGCGCTATCTGCACTATTGCCGCGAAATGGCGGCTTCGGCGCGCGCGGCCGACGAGGCCATGCGCCAGCTGCAGTCCGAGCCCAGCGGGCCTGTGATCGTCAGTTGCCCGGTTTCCATCGCCCAGGACGTGCTGGCGCCGCTGTTGCCGGAATTCCTGGACGCCTGGCCGGCGATATCGGTGCAGTTGCTGGTGACCAACCGCCGCGTGGACCTGATACGCGAGGGGGTGGACCTGGCGCTGCGGGTGCGCACCAAGCTGGATACGGACGCGGAACTGGTGGTGCGCCACTTCGGCACCGGACGCGGCACGCTGGTCGCCAGCCCGGGCTACCTGCAGCGCCACGGCACGCCCGACAGCCCGCAGGACCTGGCCACCCACACCACGCTGAGCTTCAGCGACCCGCAGCACGAGGTGCGCTGGCCGCTGCGCAACGACAAGGGCGAAGAGGTGAGCATCGAGCTCAAGCCGCAGTTGTCCTGCAACGACTTCATCGTGCTGACCGAGGCGGCGGTGCGCGGCCGCGGCATCGCGCTGCTGCCGTCGATCGCCACGCATGAAGAGCTGCGCCGCGGCCAGCTGGTGCAGGTGCTGCCGCAATGGCAGTCGCCCGAAGGTATCGTGCACTGTATCTACCCGTCGCGCCGCGGCATGATGCCCGCGGTGCGCGCGCTGCTCGATTTCCTGTCCGAGCGCCTGCCTTCCATGTACCAGCGGCTGGAAAAGGCGCCGACCGCGGCGGCTCAGTAGCCCCGCTCGCGCTCCACCACGCCGCTGATGGCCTCGCCGCGCTGCAGCTGCGCGACCTTGGCCGCGATCTGGGCGATGCTTTCGTCGCGCAGCGTGCGCGCCGCGATATGCGGCGTGACGTGCACGCGCGCATCGCGCCAGAAGGGATGGTCGCGCGGCAGCGGCTCGGTGTGGAACACGTCCAGCGTGGCGCCGGCGATCTCGCCCTCTTCCAGCATCTGCACCAGGTCGTCCTCGACCAGGTGCTCGCCGCGGCCGACGTTGACCAGATGGGCGCCGGGCAGCAGCCGCGACAGCGTGTCCCGATTGAGGATGCCGGCCGTATCCGGCGTGAGCGGCAGGACGTTGACCAGGAAGCGCGTGCGCGCCAGGAACGCCGGCAGCGCGTCCATGCCCGCATAGGATTCGACGCCCGGGATGTCGCGCGGCGAACGCGACCAGCCCGCCACCGGATAGCCGAAGCCGGCCAGCGTCTGCGCCACGCGCAGGCCCACCTGGCCCAGCCCCAGCACGCCCACCGGCCAGTCGGCCGGCCGGCTGCCTTCGCCCGGCTCCCAGTGCTGGCGCGCCTGGGCGCGGTCGAAGGCTTCGAAATCGCGCGAGACGCGCAGCAGCGCGTACAACGCATACTCGGCCATCTGCAGCGCCATGCCCGCGTCTTCGAGGCGCACGATGCGCACGTGCGGCGGGATCTCGGGCATTTTCAGCAGGGCGTCGACGCCCGCCCCCAGGTTGAACAGCGTAGTCAGGCCGGTTTCGTGCCTGAACAGTTCGGCCGGCGGACGCCACACCAGCGCGACGTCGGCGCCCGACGGCGGGCCTTCGGGGTTCCATACCGAAATGCGGCAGCCGGGCATGGCGGCCTCCAGCAGGGGCACCCAGGCGTCGGGATCGTGGTGGGGACAGGCGAACAGGATGTGCATGGCGGCTTTCGTATGCGGAACTCAGGAACCCCCAAGCATGAGGGATGCCGCCCGACAAATCAAACGGCCCGGCGAAAGCGCCGGGCCGATCCGGATCGCGCCGTTCAGGCCGCCTGCGGCACTTCGGGCTTGCCGCGGCCCTTGCCGCGGCCGCGGCGCAGGAAGGCCCACACCTGCAGCGCGATCAGCAAGGCGCTGGCCGCGATGAACCAGGCGCTGATCGGACGCTCGATGAACACGCCCAGATCTCCGCGCGACAGCAGCAGCGCGCGGCGGAAATTCTCTTCCACCATCGGCCCGAGCACGAAGCCCAGCAGGATGGGCGCGACCGAGAATTCCAGCGTCATCAGGATGGCGCCGATCACGCCGAAAGCAAGCACCTCCCAGATCTGGAAGAGGCTGTTCTGCGTGCTGAACACCCCCACCGCGATGAAGAACAGCGCGGACGGGAACAGGTAGCGGTAAGGCACCTGCAGCAGTTTCACCCACACGCCGATCAACGGCACGTTCAGCACCATCAGCAGCACGTTGCCGACCCAGAAGCTGGCGATCAGGCCCCAGAAGATGTCCGGATGTTCGGTGATCAGCTGCGGGCCGGGCTGGATGCCCTGGATCAGCAGCGCGCCCAGGATCAGCGCCATCACCGCGTCGCCCGGAATGCCCAGGCTCATCGTCGGGATGAAGTCGACCTGCGTCTTGGAGTGCGACGAGGCTTCGGGCGAGGCCACGCCGGCGATCATGCCGGTGCCGAATTTTTCCGGCGTCTTGGAGATCTTGCGTTCCAGCGCGTAGGACACGAAGGTGGTGATCGTCGGGCCGGTGCCCGGCATGGCGCCGAACAGCGTGCCCACCGTGGTGCCGCGGACCATGGGCCAGAAGGCGGTCTTGAGCTCCTGGCGGCTGGGCCGCATGTCCTTCAGGCGCAGCTTGGCGCCGCTGCCGATGATGCTCATGCGGTTGACGCTCATGAGGAAGTCGGCCACGCCGAACAGGCCCATCGAGATCGCCACCAGCTCCAGGCCGTCGGACAGATCCAGCAGGCCGAACGAAAAGCGGATGGTGCCGGTGTTGACGTCGGTGCCCACCACCCCGCACATCAGGCCGAACAGGGTCATCGCCACGCCCTTCAGCGGCGAGCCGCGCGACATGGTCGCGCCGGCCAGCAGCCCCAGCAGCATGATCGAGAAGATCTCGGTCGGGCCGAACTTGAACGCCACCTCCACCAGCAGCGGCGAGGCGAAGATCATGACGATGATGCCTACGGATGCGGCGAAGAACGAGCAGATCATGGTGATGCCCAGCGCCGTTCCTCCCTTGCCCTGCTTGGTCAGCGGATAGCCGTCCAGGCAGGTCACCGCATGCGGCGGATGCGAAGGCAGGTTGAGCAGGATCGCGCCGATGGCGCCGCCGTATTGCGAGCCGTAGAAAATCCCGGCCAGCATCAGGATGGCGGGCACCGGATGCATCACATAGGTCAGCGGCAGCAGGATCGAAATGGCCGACAGCGCGCCCATGCCGGGCAGCACGCCGATGAGGTTGCCCACCAGCACGCCGAAGAACGACCACATCAGGTTATGCCACTGGAACGCGACGCCGAAGCCGTACCAGAGGTCCATCAAGGATTGGGAGATCATGGCGCTTCAACCCCAGCGAAACAGCGGCATCTGCAGTTGCAGCGCCCACCAGAAAACGACGACCGCGATCGCGACCATGGCGATCGACAGCAGGAACGCCTGTTTGACCGTGTTCTTGCGGTCGCCCAGCGCGGATATGAACACGATGGCGAAGGTCGCCGGCAGCAGGCCGCCGTAGTGGCCGAGCAGCAGAAATGCCAGGATGCCCAGCAGGATGCAGGCGCCGCCACGCAGGTCCGGCAGGCCGTGGGCGTGGCCCTCGCCCGGCGCGGCGCCGCCGCTTTCGCCGGAACGCGCCGACAGCGCGATCAGCACGCCGGTCAGCGCCAGCAGTCCGCCCAGCGCCGCCGGAAAGAATCCGGGGCCCATGTGGCTGAGCGTGCCGACGTGATAGTCGGTTCCGCCGTATATGGCGCCCAGGCCGATGAGGACCATCAGCGCGCCGCCGTAATAGTCCTTTCTGTTGATGGTTTTTTGCACGTCTTCCTCCTTCCTCACAGGCCTTTGCAGCCCTGAATGCGCCGCCCGGAACGGACGCCGCGGCCGCTTGCGACAGGCCGGAGGGCAGATTACGGAAGGAAGCTGCGGATTCGCTTTCTGTGCGCTGTCGCCTTGCTGAATCCAGGGGTAATCCCTGAGCGGCGGGCGTGTCGCATGCGTAAGCGACGGTGACGGCGCGCTATTGCTCGCCCTTGAGTTCGACGTCGGCCGGGCGCGGATACTGCGAGACCGTGGAGGCGATCGGCAGCCACAGCACGGAAGCCAGGCCGACGCCGCCCTGCGCGTTGGGCTCGCCGTCGCGCAGTTCGATGTCGCCGTCGTTGCGGCGCGCGTAGGCGCGCGCGATCGCCAGCCCCAGGCCCGAGCCCGAGGAGGCGACCGGCTTGTCGGTGCCGACCCGCTCGAAGCGCGCGAACGCGCGCTGGCGCAGCACCGGGTCCAGCCCGGGGCCGTTGTCGGACACGGCGACCTCGGCGCGGCCGTCCTGGCGGCAGACCGATACGGTGATGCGCGCGCCGGGGTTCGTGTAGTGGATGGCGTTATGGACCAGGTTGGACAGGGCCTCGTGCAGCTCGGCCTCGTTGCCCGAGACCGGCACGGGGGTTTCCTGCCCTTCTTCGGCGCCGGCCGGCACCCAGCCCAGGTCCTGCTGTTTCTCGTGCGCCAGCGGCAGGTACTGCAGCACCACCTCGCGCGACACGGCGTTGAGGTCCAGCACTTGGCGCGGCAGCGGATCGGCCTGGTTGGCGTGCGCCAGCGACAGCAGCTGTTCGGTCAGGCGGCGGGTGCGGCCCAGCTGGTCAACGATGGCGCGCAGGCCCTCCTGCGCGCGCGCCGGATCGCGCTCGCGCAGCGCGTACTGCGCCTGCGTCAGCATGATGGCCAGCGGCGTGCGCAACTGGTGGGAGGCGTCGGCCAGGAAGTGCGACTGCTCGTCCAGCACCCGGCGGTAGCGCGCGATATGGTGGTTGACGGCGTCGACCAGCGGGCTGACCTCGCTGGGCACGCGCGAGGCGTCCAGCGGCGTCAGGTCGTCGGGCCGGCGCCCGCGGATATCGTTGCGCAGCCGGCGCAGCGGCTTCAGGGCCCACGACACGCCCCACCACACCAGCAGCGCCACCAGGGCCAGCATGCGCGTGTCGCGCAGGATTTCCTGGCGGCGCGCGCGGTTCTCGGCCTCGATGCGCTTGCCGGTGCTTTCGGCCACCACCACCAGCACCTGCCGGTGCTGCCCCTTGTAGTAGAGATCGCGCACCACCGCAACGACCCGCACCGGGTCGTTGCGGTAGACGCTGTCGTAGAAGACCGGCTGGCCGTTGGAGCGCGGCCAGCTCGGCGGACGCGGCATTTCGGGCATGCCCAGCAAGGTCTTGCCCTGGTCCTGCGGCACCGGCGAGCCGTCCGGCAGCGGCGGGTCCATTTCTTCGATGCGGAAATACTTGCGCAGGCCGGCGCGCGATTCCAGCATGACCTGCGCATAGAGCGGCGTGGCCACCTGCAGCCTGCCCTCGGGCGTGAATTCCAGGCTGCTTTCGAGCACGCGCGCCGGCTCGACCAGCGCGCTGTCGTAGGCTTCGTTGGTGATTTCGGCCAGCGTGCGGTAGTCGTTCAGGCTGTCGACGACCAGCAGCACCACCACGCCCGGCAGCAGCAGGATGATGAGCAGCGCACGGATGCCGACGCGCGGCAACTTCATCTAGGCCGACTCGCTGGCGACGCTTTCCAGCATGTACCCCAGCCCGCGGACCGTGACGATGCGCACGTCGCTGCCGGCCAGCTTCTTGCGCAGCCGGTGCAGCACGACCTCGATGGCGTCGGGGTTGGCTTCGCTGTCGTGGGTGAAGACCTTGCCGAACAGCTGCGACTTGTCCACCGGGTAGCCGCTGCGGGTCAGCAGGGCCGCCAGCGCGGCGTGTTCGCGCGGGGTGAGAAACAGCAGCGAGCCGTCCAGCGTGAAGGCGCGGCTTTCGCTGTCGTAGGACAGCGAGCCGCACTGCAGCCGCGGATGCTGGCGGCCGCGGCTGCGGCGCACCAGGGCGGTGAGGCGGGCTTCCAGTTCTTCGAGGGCGAAGGGCTTGGTCAGGAAATCGTCGGCGCCCAGGTTCAGGCCGCGCACGCGGTCCTGCAGCGCGCCCTGCGCGGTCAAGAGCAGCACCGGCGTGCGGTCGTCGCGGTTGCGCATCTCGCGCAGGACCACCAGCCCGTGCTTGTCGGGCAGGCGCAGGTCCATGACGATGGCGTCGTACTCCGTGCCGGCCATGAAGGCTTCGGCCGTCCGGGCATCGGCCGCGTGGTCGGGCACGAACCCGCTCTGGGCGAGCGCGCGCATCAACCAGGACGCCATGTCCCGTTCGTCTTCAACCAACAATATGCGCATGACCGTCCGTTCCTTCGGGCAAATTCTCAGCCGCACGTTGTCCGTGCACCCGCTGGCGCAAGTAGCGGGTTTCGTGGTGACGCCGAAAGAGGATCGCCGACAACTCGTTCAACGCCTGGGTATAGACGTCGCGCTTGAACTCGATCACGGCATCCAGCGGAACCCAGTACTGGCTCCAGCGCCAGGCGTCGAATTCCGGATGCTGCGTCGCGCGCAGGCAAACGTCGCTGTCACGGCCGACCAGGCGCAACAAGAACCAAATCTGCTTTTGTCCTTTATAGTGGCCGCGCCACTCACGCCGGACGAAGTGATCGGGCACGTTATAACGTAACCAATCGCGTGTACGCCCCAAAATGCGGACATGCTCGGGCTTCAGGCCCACCTCTTCATGGAGCTCGCGATACATGGCCTGCACCGGGCTTTCGCCGTACTTGATGCCGCCCTGGGGGAACTGCCATGCATGTTCCCTGATACGCTTGCCCCAAAAGACCTCGTTTTTGGTGTTGACGAGAATGATGCCGACATTGGGGCGGTAGCCTTCGCGGTCAAGCATGGGCCACCCCCACCGAATTCAATACAATTACGGACGATTATACGTATCTGCTGCCACCTTTAAACATGCGCGCATCCAACTACCACATCAACACCCTCAAAGAAGCCCCTTCGGAAGCCGAAGTCGCCAGCCACCAACTGATGACCCGGGCCGGCATGATCCGCAAGCTCGCGGGCGGCATCTACACCTACATGCCCCTGGGGCTGAAGATCATCCGCAAGGTCGAGGCCATCGTCCGCGAGGAAATGAACGCCGCGGGCGCCATCGAGCTGCTGATGCCGGTGGTCCAGCCCGCCGAGCTCTGGCAGGAGTCGGGCCGCTGGGAGCAGTACGGCGCGGAACTGCTGCGCATCAAGGACCGGCACCAGCGCGATTTCGTGCTGCAGCCCACGTCCGAAGAGGTGATCACGGATATCGCGCGCAACGAGATCCACAGCTACCGCCAGCTGCCGCTGAACTTCTATCACATCCAAACCAAGTTCCGCGACGAGCGCCGTCCGCGCTTCGGCCTGATGCGCGGCCGCGAATTCACCATGAAGGACGCCTACTCGTTCGACCGCGACGAGGCTGGCGCCCAGCGCAGCTACGACATCATGTTCAACGCCTACATGCGCATCTTCGGCCGACTGGGCCTGGAATTCCGCGCGGTGGCGGCCGACACGGGCTCGATCGGCGGTTCGCGCAGCCATGAATTCCAGGTCATCGCCGAAACCGGCGAGGACCTGCTGGTCTACAACGCCGAGTCCGACTACGCCGCCAATATCGAGCTGGCCGAGGCGCCCGCGCTGTACGCCACGCGCGCCGAGCCGGCCGAGGCCATGGCCGAAGTGCCCACCCCGGGCGCGGCCAAGTGCGAAGACGTCGCCCGCCTGCTGGACATGCCGCTGGAGCGCACGATCAAGTCCATCGTGCTGGCCACCGACGGCGAAAAAGGCGCCGACATCTGGCTGCTGCTGCTGCGCGGCGACCATGAGCTCAACGAGATCAAGGCCGGCAAGCTGCCGGGCCTGGCGGGCTTCCGCTTCGCCACGGAAAGCGAGATCGTCGAGGCTTTCGGCTGCAAGCCCGGCTACCTGGGCCCGGTCAAGACCGCGCGCCCGGTGCACGTCGTCGCCGACCGCACCGTGGCCAACATGGCCGACTTCGTCTGCGGCGCGAACAAGGAAGATTTCCACATCCGCGGCGTGAACTGGGGCCGCGACCTGCCCGAGCCCGAGCTGGTCGCCGACCTGCGCAACGTCGTCGCCGGCGATCCTTCGCCCGACGGCAAGGGCACGCTGTCGATCCAGCGCGGCATCGAAGTGGGCCACGTTTTCTACCTGGGCAAGAAGTACTCCGAAGCGCTCAAGGCCACCTTCCTGGACGAGACCGGCAAGCCGGCGGTGCTGGAGATGGGCTGCTACGGCATCGGCGTCACCCGCATCGTGGGCGCGGCCATCGAACAGAACCACGACGCCCGCGGCATCATCTGGCCGCGCGCGATCGCGCCCTTCGAAGTCGTGATCTGCCCGGTGGGCTGGGGCAAAAGTGAAACCGTGCGTGACACCGCCCAGAAGCTCTATGAATCGCTGCTGGCGCGCGGCGTGGACGTCATCCTGGACGACCGCGACGCCCGCCCCGGCGTGATGTTCGCCGAATGGGAATTGATCGGCGCGCCGCTGCGTGTAACAGTTGGAGAACGCGGCCTGAACGATGGTGTGTTGGAATTGCAGGCCCGTCGGGAAACCGAAGCCGCCAAGATTCCGGTAGAGTCCGCGCTCGAGGCCGTGCTGAGCAAGCTCGACACCCTTTAACCTTATAGTAACTACGGGCTTATCGGCCCCGTCCGACATCTGCCTATCCGTACCGTGACCGCCCCGAAGTTCCCCGAATCCATCCTGCAGGTCCGTGTCTACTACGAAGACACGGACGCGGGCGGGGTGGTTTTCTATGCCAACTACCTGAAATTCCTGGAGCGCGCACGCACCGAGTGGCTGCGCGACCTGGGAGTCAACCAGTCCGCCCTGGCGGCCAGCGAGCAACGGCTTTTCGTCGTCCACTCCCTGGACATGTCCTACCGCAAACCGGCCAGGCTGGACGACCTGCTTACCATACGCAGCCGGATCACACGACTGGGCCGCGCTTCGATACACTTCGCGCAGCGCGCCGAGCGTGACGGGGAACTGCTTGCCGAAGGCAATATCCAAGTCTGCTGCGTCGATGCCATCCACATGCGGCCGGCGGAACTGCCGGCCGACGTTCGCGCCAAACTGAAATTCATTCAGGAATAACCATGCAAGTCACCAACGACATGTCGTTGCTTACCCTGATCACCGACGCCAGCGTGCCGGTCCAGCTGATCATGCTGTTGCTGCTGGGCATTTCGATCATGTCCTGGACCTACATCTTCGCCAAGCGCCTGGCCATCAAGCGCGCCCATGCGCAGACCCGCCGTTTCGAAGACGATTTCTGGTCCGGCGGCGACCTGTCCATGCTGCAGCAGGCCGTGGCCTCGCGCCGCGACGAACAGGGCGCGCTGGCCCGCATCTTCGATGCCGGCATGACCGAATTCCTGAAGGCCCGCCGCGGCAACGCCACGGGCGACGCCATCGCCCTGCTCGACGGCCCGCGCCGCGCCATGCGTGCGGCCTACCAGCGCGAAATGGACTCGCTGGAATCGCACCTCAACTTCCTGGCCTCGGCCGGCTCGGTTTCGCCGTACATCGGCCTGCTGGGCACGGTCTGGGGCATCATGCACGCCTTCATCGGCCTGTCGAACATGCAGCAGGCCACGCTGGCCTCGGTGGCCCCCGGCATCGCGGAAGCCCTGATCGCGACCGCCATCGGCCTGTTCGCCGCCATTCCGGCCGTGGTCGCCTACAACCGCTTCACCAACGACATCGACCGCATCTCGATCCGCTTCGACAGCTTCGTCGATGAATTCCTGAACATTCTGCAACGGCAGGTACGCTAATGCCCTCGGTAAGCTCGCGCGGCCGGGCCGGCCGCCGCATGAAGGCCGACATCAACGTCGTGCCCTACATCGACGTCATGCTGGTGCTGCTGGTCATCTTCATGGTGACCGCGCCCCTCATCACGCCCGGCCTGATCCAGTTGCCCTCGGGCGGCGCCGCCTCCGAGGTGCCGGTCAAGCCGCTGGAAGTCCAGATTTCGGAAGACGGCAAGCTCGCCCTGCGCATGCGCGAACCCGGCGCGACGCCGCAGGACATCGCGCGTCCCGAACTGGTGGCGCAAGTGCGCTCGCGCATTACGGCTGAAACCCCGGTGGTCATCGCCGCCGACGGCAAGGTGCCGTACGAGACGGTAGTGAAGGTCATGGACGAATTGCGCACCAACGGCATCACCCGCCTGGGTCTGCTGGTGGACCAATCCGCCGGCCAGAACCAGCCCGCCCCCGCGAAGAAACGCTAACGCGACGCCTTCGGCCGGCGCCGAAGGCATGCAACGCCCATGACGCCACCCATTATCCGACACCGCAGCGGCCCCCCGGCCCCCCCGCCCCATCACGACAACCGCAAGGCATTGCTGCTGGCCGTGGCGGTGCACGTGCTGCTGCTGATCGTGCTGATCTTCGGCGTGAGCTGGCGCTCGGAGAACCCCGGCCCCGTGCAGGTGGAACTCTGGGCCGACGGCAATTCGCCCGACTCGCCGCCGCCCACGCCCGAACCCGAACCGACCAAGCCCGAACCCAAGCCGCAGCCCAAGCCCGAGCCTGAAGAAGCGCCCGAGCCGCCGCCTCCGCCGCCCCCGCCGCCTCCACCCGAGCCGGAACCCCAGGTTCAGCCCAAGACCGAGGAGGTCGACCCCGAAATCGCGCTCCAGGAAGCCAAGAAGAAGCGCGAGGAAGAGGAAAAGGCGCGCCAGGCCGCCGAAGCCGCCAAGGAAAAGGCGCGCCTCGAGGAAGAGCGCAAGCAGGCCGAACTGAAAGAGAAGAAGCGCCTGGAGCAGGAACGCCAGGCCGCCGAGAAGGCTGCCGCCGAAAAAGCCGCGGCCGAGAAGGCCGCCGCCGAGAAAAAGGCCAAGGAAGAAGCCGCCAAGAAGGCCGCCGCCGAAAAGGCCGCTGCCGAGAAGGCGGCTGCCGAAAAGAAGGCGGCCGAGGAAAAAGCGGCCGCCGAGAAGAAGGCTGCCGCCGAAAAGGCTGCTGCCGAAAAGGCCGCAGCCGAGAAAAAGGCCGCCGCCGAGAAGAAGGCCAAGGAAGAAGCCGCCAAGAAGGCGGCCGCCGACAAGGCCCTCCGCGAGGCGTTCCGCAACGACGCCCTGGGCGCCGCCGGCATCCCCGGCGGCACGGCCGACCGCAACCAGGCAGGCGGCGGGCGCGACAGCGGCTACGGCGCCAAGGTGCGCGCCTGCGTGCAGCCCGGGGTGGCCTATCCGCCCCCGCCGCGCAGCGGATCGGAAAATCCCACGGCACAATACCGGGTACAGTTAGGTTCCGACGGGAAGGTCAACGGCGTAACGTTGACCCGGTCTTCGGGCATTGCAGGCTTCGACCGCGCGGTCGAAACCGGCATCCGCCGTTGCAACCCCTTCCCCAAGCCTTCGACGGGCCGCTACGAACCCATTATTGACGTTGTGTACAGAATGTATGATTGACAGGAGATTGACGAATATGACTCCCGCTTATAGCCGACGAGTACCCCAGCTCGCTCTCTGGCGATCGTATGGACTCGGGCTGCTGATGCTGGCGCTGGCCTGCCTGATGGCCATGCGACCCGCCCAGGCCCAGTTGCGCGTCGATATCTCGGGGACCGGCGCCACCCAGTACCCCGTGGCCATCGCCGATTTCGCCGTCGACGACACCCACGGACGCGCGCTGGCCGAAGTCATCCGCGCCGACCTGACCCGCACCGGCCAGTTCCGCCTCATCAACGCCGCCGGTTCCGGCCTGAACGTCGACTCCCCCATCTCGCACGACGACTGGCGCGCCAAGGGCGCCGACTTCATCGCCTACGGCAGCATCTCGCGCGGGGCCGACGGCCGCTACGACGTCCGCTACCGCCTGGCCGACACGGTCAAGAAGGGCCAGCTCGACGGCGTCGCGTTCTCGGGCACCGAGCAGGAACTGCGCCGTGTCGCCCACCAGATCGCCGACCGCATTTACGAGAAGATCACCGGCGTTCGCGGCGTGTTCTCGACCCGTATCGCCTACGTGCTGAAGAAGGGCACCACCTACGAACTGCAGGTGGCCGATGCCGACGGCCAGAACCCGCAGGTGGCCCTGCGCTCGCGCGAGCCCATCATCTCGCCGTCCTGGTCGCCCGATGGCTCCAAGCTGGCCTACGTGAGCTTCGAATCCGGCAAACCTGTCGTGTACGTGCACAATTTGGCTTCCAGCGCGCGCGTTCCCGTCGCCAACTTCAAAGGTAACAATAGTGCACCCGGCTGGTCGCCCGACGGCTCCAAGCTCGCGGTGGCTCTGACCCGCGATGGTTTGTCGCAAATTTACATCGTTAATGCGTCCGACGGCTCCAATCCGACCCGTGTGACGCGTTCTCCCGGCATCGACACCGAACCGCGCTTTACGCCGGACGGGGCATCCATTATCTTTACGAGTGACCGCAGCGGCGGGCCGCAGATCTACCAGACCGGCTCGAGTGGCGGCGAAGCCCGCCGCCTCACGTTTAATGGTGGTTACAACATCTCACCCCGAATTTCCCCCGACGGATCGACGCTGCTGTACGTTGCGAAACGCGACGGCGCGTTTCGTATCGCGTCGTTGAACCTGTCCTCAGGTGCCGAGACTTTGCTGACCGATGGTCGTGACGATCAGTCCCCTAGCTTCGCGCCTAATGGAATGCAAGTGCTTTACGCCGCCGTCCAAAACGGTCGTAGCGTGCTTGCAGGTGTCTCGAGCGATGGCCGCGTACGGCAGACGCTATCGGTACTGAACGGGGAAATACGTGAACCGACTTGGGGCCCATTTACCCGATAACACGTGTGACTCTCTTTGCAAAGGAACTATCATGAAGTCGCGCATTGCCAAAAGCCTAACCATCGCCGCTCTGGCTGCCGCCCTGGCAGCCTGCAGCTCCGTCCCTCTCGACGATAAAGCGGGTCAGGGCGGAGGCGCTGGCCAAGGATCGTCGTCGAGCTCCGGCGAAATCCTTGATCCCTTCAACCCCCAAAGCATCCTGGCGCAACAGCGCTCGGTGTACTTTGACTTCGACAGCTACACGGTGTCGGACCAGTACCGCGGTTTGGTCGAAACCCACGCGAAGTACCTGGCCTCGCACCCGCAGCAAAACATCAAGATCGAAGGCAACACCGACGAACGCGGCGGTTCCGAGTACAACCTGGCCCTGGGCCAGCGCCGTGCCGACGCCGTGCGCCGCATGATGACCCTGCTGGGCGTCAGCGACAACCAGATCGAAACCATCAGCTTCGGTAAGGAAAAGCCGAAGGCGACCGGTACGTCGGAAGCCGATTTTGCGGAAAACCGCCGTGCCGATATCGTCTATCGCCGCTAAACTTTCCGTATAGTCGAGTGTCCTACCACGCGTCGGGACGGTCAGCCGGCCGTCCCGACGTTTGTTTTTATACCCGGGAATTTTCATGCGCGATAACGTTCTGTCCCTGCGTCCCCTTATTGTGGCCACCGGCCTGGTGCTTGCCGCCCTGACGGCGCCGGCCCACGCTTTTTCCGACGATGAGGCCCGTCGGGCCATCCTGGATCTGCGCAAGCAGGTTCAGCAGCAGAACGAGCAGAACCAGCGCGCCAAGCTGCAGCTTGCCGACCAGATCCAGTCCCTGCAGCAGGAAATCGCCCAACTGCGCGACCAGCTCGAACTGGTGTCGCGCCAGCAGCCCAGCGCGCGCCCGGGCGGCGCCGCCGGCAGCACCAACCCGCCGGGCGCCAATGCCGGCGACCCGCAGGAACAGGCCGCCTATGACGGCGCCATCGACCTCTTCCGCAAGGGCCAGTACAAGGACGCCTCCGAGTCGTTCGCCGCGTTCACCGCGCTCTACCCCTCCAGCCAGCTCGCGCCCAGCGCCCAGTTCTACCTGGGCAGCAGCCGCTACGCGCTGAAGGACTTCAAGGGCGCCATCGAACAGCTCAACGCCATGGTCGAAAAATCCCCCGACAACGCGCGCGCCCCCGATGCGCTGCTGGTCATCGCCGGCAGCCAGATCGAGCTGAACAACCGCGCCGGCGCCAAGACGACGCTGCAGCGCATCGTGCGCGACTACCCCACCACGCCGGCCGCCGGCACCGCCAAGAGCCGCCTGCAGCTGCTCCAGTAATGGCGGTTGCCGCCTACCGGCATATCCTGCGCCGCCGCGCGGGGCTGATCGCCCTGCTGCTGGCGGCGATTTTCATGGCGCTGCTGGCCGATTTCACCTTGGGCCCTTCCGGCCTGCCGTGGCGCGACCTGTGGCAGACGCTGACCGCGCCCGCCGCCGCCGATCCCACCACCCGCGTCATCGTCTGGGACATCCGCCTGCCCTCGGCCCTGCTGGCCGCCCTGGTGGGCATGGCGCTGGGCCTGGCGGGCGCCGAGATGCAGACCATCCTGAACAACCCGCTGGCCAGCCCGTTCACGCTGGGCGTGTCTTCGGCGGCCGCCTTCGGGGCCTCGCTGGCCATCGTGCTGCAGCTGGGCGTGCCGGGCATCCCCGACGGCTGGCTGGTGGCCGGCAACGCGTTTCTGTTCGCGCTGCTGGCCGCGCTGCTGCTGGACGCGGTGACCCGTTGGGGCGGCATGAATACGTCGACTGTGGTGCTGTTCGGCATCGCCATGCTATTCACCTTCAACGCGCTGGTTTCGCTGGTGCAGTTCATGGCCAGCGCCGAAGCCCTGCAGAACCTGGTGTTCTGGACCCTGGGCAGCCTGGCGCGCCCGGGCTGGGCGGCGGTGGCCGTGCTGGCGGCCGCCGTTGCGCTGGCCCTGCCGCTGGCCATGCGCCAGTCCTGGAAGCTGACCGCCTTGCGACTGGGCGAAGACCGCGCCGCCAGCTTCGGCGTGGACGTGCGCCGCGTGCGCGTCGCGGCGCTGGCGCGCGTCAGCCTGCTGTCGTCGCTGGCCGTCGCCTTCGTCGGCACGATAGGCTTCATCGGGCTGGTGGCGCCCCATATCGCGCGCCGGCTGTTCGGCGAGGATCACCGCTATTACCTGCCCGGCAGCGCGCTGGTGGGCGCGGTGATCCTGTCGCTGGCCTCGATCGCGTCCAAGAACCTCGTGCCCGGCGTGATCGTGCCCGTGGGCATCGTGACCGCGCTGGTCGGCATCCCCTTCTTCGTGGCGGTGGTCCTGCGCCGGCAACTGCCATGAGCCCGCAACTCGCCATCGAAGGGCTCTGCGCCGGCTACGGGCGCGGCGACGTGCTGCACGGGCTGGGCCTGCCGGCGCTGGCCGCCGGCGAAGTCACCGCCCTGCTCGGCCCCAACGGCAGCGGCAAGTCCACGCTGCTCAAGGCGCTGGCCGGCCTGGTCCGGACCCGCGCCGGCAGCGCCCGGCTGGGCGAACAGGACCTGATCCGGCTGAACTTCGGCGAACGCGCGCGCCACGTGGTCTATCTGCCGCAGAGCCTGCCCGCCGCGGTGCACCTGCGGGTGCTGGAATCGGTGCTGGTGGCGGCGCGGGCCAGCGGCGGCGACGCCGCGGCGGCCGATGCCCGCAGCGTCGAGCGGCTGCTCGAACGGCTGGGCATCGCCCATCTGGCGCTGCACTACCTGGATGCGCTGTCCGGCGGGCAGAAGCAGCTGGTCGGCCTGGCGCAGGCGCTGGTGCGCCATCCGCGCGTGCTGCTGCTGGACGAACCGCTGTCGGCGCTGGACCTGAACTACCAGTTCCACGTGATGCGCCTGCTCAGGCAGGAAACGCGCGAGCACGGCCTCATCAGCCTGATCGTGCTGCACGACCTGAACGCGGCCCTGCAGCACGCGGACCGCGCGGTCATGATCCACGGCGGACGGCTGCACGCGGCGGGCGCCCCCGCCGAAGTCATCACGCCGGCCTCGCTGGCGGCGGTGTATGGGGTGCAGGGGCGCGTCGAAACCTGCTCGCGCGGCTTGCGGCAGGTGCTGATAGACGGGCTGGAGGCGCGCCCGCGCTAAGGACGGCTCATGCGCGCTGCGCCACGTCGGCGACCGGCGCGCCGGTCATGTCCGCCAATTGCCGCGGCGTCAGGTTGAACACGGCATGAGGATGGCCGGCGGCGGCCCACAGGCTTTCGTAGTTGAACAGGTCCGCGTCCAGCAGCATCACCGGCTTGACCGTGTGGCCGATGGGGCAGACGCCGCCGATGGCATAGCCGGTCATGTCGCGCACGAACTTGGCGTCGGCCTTGGCCAGTTCGCCGACCTGCGCGGCCACCTTGGCCTCGTCGACCCGGTTCACGCCGCTGGCGATCACCAGCACCGGCGCATCGTCGGCGGCGCGGCGGAAGATGATGGACTTGGCGATCTGCGCCACTTCGCAGCCCAGCCCGGCCGCCGCTTCGGCCGAGGTCTTGCCGGTCTGCGGCAGCACCACGACGGGCTTGTCGTGCCCCAGGTCCAGCAGCAGCTGGGCGACGCGGCGAGCGGATTCGGGCAGGGCGGCGAGGGACTCGGGGGACATCGTGGCGGGCTCCGTTTCAGGCGATGCCGGCGCTGGGATAGGCCGGCGCAACGGAAAACGAGTTTATCAGCGCCGGCCCGCGATGGCCGGGGAGCTAGAATGCGCACCTGGCTTTTGCACAAGACTCCCATGCGTTCCGAACCCGTCCTGCCCCTGCAAACCGCGCCGATCGGCGGCTATGCCATGTCCTACACCGAGTATGGCAGCGGCGCGCCGCTGGTGCTGGTGCATGGCTCCCTGTCCGACAGCCGCTACTGGAAGTCGCAGATGGCGCCGCTGGGGCGGTCGTTCCGCGTGCTGGCGGTATGCCTGCGCCGCTACTGGCCGGAAGCCTGGGACGGCGCGGGCGACGGCTTTTCGATCGAACAGCACGCCAGCGACGTGCTGGAATTCATCGACGCCGTGGCCGGCGGCCCGGCCCATCTGGTGGGCCATTCCCGCGGCGGGCGCGTGGCGCTGGAAGCGGCGCTGCGCCGTCCCGACGCGCTGCGCAGCCTGACCCTGGCCGATCCCGGCCTGCCGCTGCCCGGCGCGGACGACCACCGCGGCGGTTTCCGGCTGCGCGCGCTGGAGCTCATCCGCGCCGGCGAAACCGAAGCCGGCCTGGCGCTGTTCGTCGATACCGTGACCGGCCCCAACACCTGGCAGCGCATGGTGCCCTGGTTCAAGGAGATGGTGCGCGACAACGTCGGCACGCTGTTCGGCCAGGCGCGCGAGACGCCCGCCGCGCTGACGCCGCAGCAGATCGCCTCCCTGAAAATGCCCACGCTGCTGATCGGCGGCGCGTTGAGCCCCGCGCCCTACCCCGCCGTGCTCGACGCGCTGGCGCAATGGCTGCCGCACGCGCACCGGGTGACCATCGCCGGCTCCTCGCACGGCATGAACCTGGGCAATCCGCGCGCCTTCAACGGCGCCATCGAGGAATTCATCGGCGGCTGATCAGGGCTCGACCGAAGGCGTGTGCTTGAGCCGCCGCAGCACGAAGGTGGAGCGGCTGTGGCGCACGCCGCGCAGCTTGTACAGGCGCTTGCGCAGAAAGGACTCGTAGCCCTCGGTGCCCGCCACCGCCACCTTGATCAGGTAGTCGTACTCGCCGGTCACGAGAAAGGCCTCGACCACTTCCGGCAGGCGCGTGATTTCCTCGCCGAAGCGCGCCAGCGTGTCGTCGTCGTGGTGCTCCAGCGTGACCTCGATCATGACGGTATCGGGCAGGCCCAGCGCTTTCTGGTTCAACAGCGCGGCGTAGCCCTCGATCACCCCGGCCTCTTCCAGCGCCTTCACGCGGTTCCAGCACGGCGTGGGCGACAGCCCCACCTGCTCGGCCAGCTTCAGGTTGGTGAGCCGCCCGTCGGCGCGCAGCGCGCGCAGGATCTTGCGGTCGGTTTCGTCGATTTTGGGCATGGCGGACACGATGGCAGGCGCTCCAGGAGAATATCTCTCTGTATATCAATACTAGAGGATAGATATTTTCCTATATCCGCCAATCAGGCGTGAATCAGGAAACCTATTTTTCGCCACCCGCCGTAGACTTTCCTGCAAGACGGCCGCCTACCCCGGCCGTCGGATTTCGGCGCGCTCGCTGCGGCACAACCCGGCGCGCGCGCCGGCAGTTCCAACGCATCATGCCGCGCGCCGATCCGCGCGGCGGGAAATCATGTCCTTCGCAGCAGCAGCACCCGCAAGATCCGGCCTGGGCCTGTCCGGCACCGCCATGCTTCTTACCGCCCCGGCGCTATTCGCCTCCAACATGGTCGCGGCCCGCTGGGCCCACGACGCCAGCCTCCCCCCTGTGTTTCTCGCCTTCGGCCGCTGGCTGATCGCCCTGCTGATCCTGCTGCCGCTGGCCGCGCCGGCGCTGCGCGCGCACCGCCGCACGCTGCGCCGCAGCCTGCCGTCGCTGCTGCCGCTGGCGGTGCTGGGCATGGGCGTGGCGGTGGCGCCGCAGTACATCGGCGCCCAGACCACCAGCGCCACCAATATCGCGCTGATTTTCTCGTGCAGCCCCATTCTGGTGGCCCTGCTGGAAGCGGCGATCTGGCGCAAGCCTTTGTCGGCCCTGCGCGCCGCGGGCCTGGCGCTGGCGCTGGGCGGCGTGCTGACGGTGCTGTCGCGCGGCGATGCGCAGGCGCTGGCGCGCCTGGCTTTCGGCCAGGGCGACCTGTGGGTGCTGCTGGCCGCCACCGGCTGGGCGCTCTATACGGTGCTGCAGAAGCGGTTGAGCCTGCCGGCGGCGGTGCCCGACAGCGCGCGCCTGGCGACGCTGATGCTGGGTGGCGTGCTGGCGCTGGCGCCGTTCGCGGCGATCGAGGCGGCCAGCGGCGCCGTGCCGCCATGGACCGATCCGCGGCTGGCGGCGACGCTGCTGTTCCTGGCCGTGGTGCCCAGCCTGGGCGCCTACTACGTATACGGCCGGCTGATCAGCCAGGCCGGCCCGGCCACGGCCGGACTGGCCATGTTCCTGGTGCCGGTGTATGCGGCGCTGCTGGCCTGGCCGCTATTGGGCGAGGCGCCGCAGCTGTTCCACGCCTACGGCTTCGTGATGATTCTGTTCGGCGTGCGGCTGGCCTCGACGCGCCGGCGCGCGGCCGCGACGGGCGCGGCCGCCGCGGCGGCCTGAGCCGCCTCAGCGGCCCGTGCCCTGGGCCGCAATCACTTCCTGCGCCACCTGGCGCGGGGCCTCGGCGTAATGCTTGAACTCCATGGAGTAGGTCGCCCTGCCCTGGGTAAGCGAACGCAGCGAGGTCGAATAGCCGAACATCTCGGCCAGCGGCACTTCGGCGCGCACCAGCTTGCCGCCGCCGCCGGCGATGTCCTCCATGCCCTGGACCATGCCGCGGCGCGAGGACAGGTCGCCCATGACGTTGCCGGTGTAATCGTCGGGCGTTTCCACCTCGACCTGCATCATGGGTTCCAGCAGCACCGGGTCGGCCCGGCGCATGCCTTCCTTGAACGCCATCGAGCCGGCCATGCGGAACGCGTTCTCGTTCGAATCCACGTCGTGGTAAGAACCGAAGAACAGCGTCACCTTCACGTCCACCACGGGATAGCCGGCCAGCACGCCGGCGTTGAGCGCCTCGCGCACGCCCTTGTCCACCGCCGGGATGAACTCGCGCGGCACCACGCCGCCCTTGATCGCGTCGACGAACTCATAGCCCTTGCCGGGTTCCTGCGGTTCGAGCTTCAGCACCACGTGGCCGTACTGGCCGCGCCCGCCTGACTGCTTGACGAACTTGCCCTCGACCTCGGCACAGGTCTTGCGTATGGTTTCGCGGTAGGCCACCTGCGGCTTGCCCACCGTGGCCTCGACGCCGAACTCGCGCTTCATGCGGTCCACCAGGATTTCCAGGTGCAGCTCGCCCATGCCCGAGATGATGGTCTGGCCCGACTCCTCGTCGGTGCGCACGCGGAAGGACGGGTCTTCCTGCGCCAGGCGGCCCAGCGCGATGCCCATTTTTTCCTGGTCGGCCTTGGTCTTGGGCTCGACCGCCTGCGATATCACCGGCTCCGGGAAGACCATGCGTTCCAGGATGATGACGTGCGCCGGATCGGTCAGCGTGTCGCCGGTGGTGACGTCCTTGATCCCCACCGCCGCGGCGATGTCGCCGGCATAGACCTCGGTGATTTCGCGGCGCTCGTTGGCGTGCATCTGCAGGATGCGGCCCAGCCTTTCCTTTTTGCCCTTGACCGGGTTCAACACCGAGTCGCCCGACTTCACCACGCCCGAATACACACGGAAGAACACCAGCTGGCCGACGAAGGGATCGGTCATGATCTTGAAGGCCAGGGCCGAGAACGGCTCGTTGTCGGCGGGATGGCGCTCGATCTCGCGGTCGCGCTCGTCATGGCCCTTGATGGCCGGCACGTCGACCGGCGACGGCAGGTAGTCGAGCACCGCGTCCAGCATGGCCTGCACGCCCTTGTTCTTGAACGCGCTGCCGCACAGCATGGGCACGATCTCGTTGGCCACCGTGCGCTGGCGCAGGCCCTGCTTGATCTCTTCCTCGGTCAGCGGCTCGCCCGCCAGGTATTTCTCCAGCAGCGCCTCGTTGGCTTCGGCGGCCTTCTCGACCATCTTGTCGTGCCATTCCTGGGCCTGCGCCTGCATCGCGGCCGGGATGTCCTGGTATTCGAAACGCACGCCCTGGCTGGCCTCGTCCCAGATGATGGCCTTCATCTTGACCAGGTCGATCACGCCTTCGAAATGGTCTTCGGCGCCCACCGGCAGCTGGATCGGCACGGCGTCGCCCTTGAGGCGCTCGGCGATCTGGCGCTGCACGCGCAGGAAGTCCGCGCCCACGCGGTCCATCTTGTTGACGAAGGCCAGCCGCGGCACCTTGTACTTGTTGGCCTGGCGCCAGACGGTCTCGGATTGCGGCTGCACGCCGCCGACCGCGTCATACACCATGACCGCGCCGTCCAGCACGCGCATGGAGCGCTCGACCTCGATGGTGAAGTCCACGTGGCCGGGCGTGTCGATGATGTTGATGCGGTGCTCGGGATAGTTGCCGGCCATGCCTTTCCAGAAGGCGGTGGTGGCGGCCGAGGTGATCGTGATGCCGCGCTCCTGCTCCTGCTCCATCCAGTCCATCACCGCGGCGCCATCGTGCACCTCGCCGATCTTGTGGGTGATGCCGGTATAGAAGAGGATGCGCTCGGTGGTCGTCGTTTTGCCCGCGTCGATGTGGGCGCTGATGCCGATGTTGCGGTATAGCTCGATACGCGTCTTGCGAGTCATGGCCTCTTCCTTTGAAGTCGCCAGGCAAAGACGGCAGGCCCGACCGGGCCTTGCCGCGGCGGGCGCGAGGCCGCGTGAAGGACTGCGTAGTGGCGAGGCCGCGCCCGCGCTGATGCATGAATATTACGCCCGCCGCCGCAAGATACAAAGACGCGCGCGGCCCGCTTGCGCGCCGCGCCGGGCGCAAAAAAAACCCCTCGCTGCGGAGGGGTTCGGGGCGACCTGCGCGGAAGGACTTACTTCTTGTCTTCCTTGACGCGGTAGACCAGCACGGCGGTGCTGGCCAGCGACAGCACCTTGGCCGTGACGCTGCCCAGCAGCAGGCGCGACAGGCCGCTGCGGCCGTGGCTGCCGATGAAGATCAGGTCGCAGCCGGCGTCGGCGGCGGCCTGCACGATGCCGTCGGCCACGTTGAAGTTGGACACGGCGCGCGCCTCGGACTTCACGCCGGCGGTGTCGGCGCGGTCGGTGATCTGCTTGAGGTACTTGTCGGCCTGTTCGGCCGAGGCCTTTTCGTAGTCTTCGTCGGTGATGGCATAGGCCGCGGCCATGCCGTCGAAGCCGATGGTGGCCGCGAACGGCTGCGTGACGTACAGCGCGACGACTTCAGCGCCTACGGAACGCGCAAAACAAATACCCGCGTTGGCGGCTTGCGCCGACAGCGGCGAGCCGTCGGTGGGAATCAGGATCTTCTTGAACATCTGCCTGCTCCTGTTTGAGAGGAGTCTCCATGCTACCGGAAACCCGCTACGCGTACATCAATGTGAACCCGATGTGCTTGATGCGCGTCAAGCGCGGCCTCAGCCCAGTTGCTGCGCGGCGGCGAACAGGTTGGTGCAGCGGGTGCCGGTGCGGCAATACGCCAGTACCGGACCGGGCAGCGTGCGCAGCAGTTCGGCGAAGCGCTGGACGTCGGCGGCGGTCATGGCGCTGCCCACCACGGGCTGGTATTCGATCTGCAGGCCGGCGGCCTGCGCGGCCTTGGACACGTCGGCGGCGGTGGGCTGGTCGGGGCCGCCTTCGAAATCGGGACGGTTGATGATGACGCTCTTGTAGCCGGCGGCGGCGACGTCCGCCATGTCGTCCGGGCCGAGCTGCGGGGCGACGGCGAAATTCTGGGTCAGGGGTTTGATGGGTGCGGACATGACGATTCCTTATATGGCTTGGTAATGAGGGCTTTTTATATTATTGAATGCCCGCGCCGGTTTGCGCGAAGATTTTTTCCAGGTCCGCCCAGATTCCCCGGTGATCGGCGATGGTGACCGAAAAACGCAGCATGCTGGAGGGCGCCTGCGACGGCGAGAACAGCGTGCCCGGCGCCAGCAGCATGCCGTGGTCGGCCGCCACCCGCGCCAGCTCCTCGCTGTCACGGCCGCAATCGGCCCAGACGAACATGCCCGCATTCGGTTCGTGATGCACCGTCATTCCCAGCTTGAGCAGGCCCTTCAGGCAGCGCTGGCGGGCCTCGTCCACGCGCGCGCGCACCCGTTCGATATGGCGCCGGTACTGCCCTTCCATCAGCACCCGGTGCACGACCCGTTCGCCCAGTTCGGGGGAGGTCAGGCCGGCCAGCATCTTCAGGTCGGCCAGCTTCTGCAGGATGTCGGGATTGGCCGCCAGATAGCCCACGCGCAGGCTGGCCGCCAGCATCTTGGAATAGCCGCCCACCAGGATCACGCGTTTCAGGCGGTCCAGCACCGCCAGCTTCATGGCCCCGCCGGGATGCAGTTCGCCGTAGGTGTCGTCTTCGACCACCATGAAATCGTGGCGCTCGGCGATGCGCAGGATGTCGTAGGCCGCCCCAGCCGACAGGGTATGGCCGGTGGGGTTGTGCACCGCGCTGTTGACGATGAAGAGCTTGGGCTTGTGCTGCGCGGCCAGCTGTTCGAGCAGCGCGATGTCGGGGCCGTCGGGGCCGCGCGGCACGCCGATGGGGCGCGCGCCGAAGGCCGCCAGGCGGCCGAAAATGACGAACCAGGCCGGGTCTTCGACCAGCACGGTGTCGCCCGGCTTGACCAGGTGCCGCGCGATCAGATCCAGGCCGTGCGTGACGCCGTTGGTCGTGAGCAGGTTCAGCTCCGGATGCGCCGGCACGCCGTCGTTCTGCAGCGAGGCGGCGATCTGCTGGCGCAGCGGCGCGAAGCCCTGGGGATGACCGTAGCTGACCAGGTGGCCGCGCACCGAGCGCCCGACCGCGCGCACCGCGCCGGCCACCATTTCGGGGTCCAGCCAGTCCGGCGGCAGCAGGCCCGCGCCGCCCGGCATGCCGAGCGCGGCGGTTTCGCGGAACATGCTGCGCAGCAGCCAGGCCACGTCGATGCGCGCCGGCGGCGCCAGCGAAGCGGCGGACGGCGCCGTGGCGGACGCCGCCAGCGGGCCGCTGCGCGCCCGCACGAAAAACCCCGCGCCCCGGCGCGACTGCACCAGGCCACGCGCCACCAGCCGGTCGTAGGCTTCCACCACCGTAAAGCGGCTGACGCCGGACTGTTCGGCCATCTTGCGGATGGACGGCAGCCGGGTGCCGGGCCGCAGGCCCTGCTCGTCGATGCGGCGGGCCAGGCCGTCGGCCAGCTGCGTCACCAGGGTGGCGTCGGCCTGGCGCACGGGCTGCCAGGGCGGGGAGGATGAGAGCGCGGGGGCAACTGTCATGGAGATTTCACCAGGCCAGTGATTAAAGTGATATGCCAAAGTGTACCGGTACTGTACCGATGACTATGCGTAGAGTGGCAGCAATCACGAAAACCTGCAACTGGTGGCGCCCATGACCCGTCCTGCGTTCTATCCCTCCTCCCCGGCCGCCGCCAAGGCGGCCGGCCCCGTCTGGGAGGGCTACGCCTATGGCTTCCTGGGCGTGCTGGTCTTTTCCCTGACGCTGCCCATGACGCGGCTGGCCGTGGCCGAACTGGACCCGCTGCTGATCGGGCTGGGCCGGGCGCTGGTGGCGGCGGTGCCGGCCGTGGCGCTGCTGTGGCTGACGCGCGCGCGGCGGCCGAACCGCGAGGAATGGCCCGGCGTGATCCTGGCCGCGCTGGGCATCGTGGTGGGCTGGCCGCTGGCCTCCTCCTTCGCCATGCAGACCGTGCCTTCGTCGCACGGCGCAGTGTTCAACGGCCTGCTGCCGCTGTCGACGGCGGCCTTCGCGGCGCTGCGCAGCGGCGAGCGCCCGTCGCCGGCATTCTGGGCCTGGGCCCTGCTGGGCGCCGCGCTGGTCACCGCCTACGCCCTGCGCCAGGGCCACGGCACGCTGTCGCTGGGCGATCTGTGGCTGCTGGTGGCGGTGGTGCTGGGCGGCATGGGCTATGCCGAAGGCGCGCGGGCCTCGCGCACGCTGGGCGGCGGGCGCACAATATGCTGGGCGCTGGTGATCAGCGCCCCGGTCGTGGCGGCCCCCGTAGGCTGGATGGCCGCGCAGGCCAGCTGGCCCAGCCCGTCGGTCGTGCTGGCCTGCGCCTACCTGGCGTTCGGCTCGATGTTCCTGGGATTCTTCGCCTGGTATCGCGGCCTGGCCGTGGGCGGGATCGCCCGCGTGGGACAAGTTCAGTTGCTGCAGCCCTTTCTTACGGTGGTGGCCGCGGCAGCGCTGTTTGACGAATCCGTGGAAACGGCGACCTTCTTCTTCGCCGCCGCCGTGATCGTCGTGATCGCCGGCGGACGCCGCGCCATAGTCAGGACCCCTAAATGAATCTGCTCCCTTCCCAATGGGCCGACGTGCCCCTGATGTCGCTGTCCCTGCTCGGTCCGCTGGCCATGTTCGCGCTGGTCAGCTCGATCACGCCCGGCCCCAACAACGTGATGCTGGCGTCCTCGGGCCTGAACTTCGGCTTTCGCCGCAGCATGCCGCACCTGCTGGGCGTGAACCTCGGCTTCACGCTGATGATCTTCCTGGTGGGCGTCGGGCTGGGCTCGGTGTTCCAGCAGATGCCGCAGCTGTACACCGTGCTGAAGTACGTGGGCGCGGCCTATCTGCTGTACCTGGCCTGGAAGATCGCCAATTCGGGCGCCATGGAGGACGGCGAGGTGCGCGGCAAGCCTTTCACGTTCCTGCAGGCCGCGGCCTTCCAGTGGGTCAACCCCAAGGCATGGGTGATGGCCGTGGGCGTGGTGGCCACCTACACGCCGCAGAACAGCTTTTTCGCCAACCTGGTCATCGCCACGCTGGTCTGCGGCATCGTCAACCTGCCCAGCATCGGCATCTGGGTCACCTTCGGCACGGCGCTGCGCCGCGTGCTGCACCGGCCCTGGGCGATCCGCGCCTTCAACATCAGCATGGCGCTGCTGCTGGTGGCCTCGCTGTATCCGGTGGCCCTCGAACTGGTGCACTAACCCTGCCGGACTAGGCCCGCAAAGCCACCACCACGGCCGGCGTGACCAGCACGTTGAACAGGCCCGCCATCACCATGACCAGGCCGGCCACCGCGCCCTCGTCGGCCGCCAGTTCGCGGGCCTTGGCGGTGCCCGCGCCGTGGGCGCCCATGCCGAACAGCGCGCCGCGCGCCAGGGCCGAGCGCAGCGGCAGCCAGCGGCGCATCAGCTGGCCGATGGCCGCGCCGAACACGCCGGTCACGATCACGAACACCGCGGTCAGGTCGGGCATGCCGCCCACGTGCGTGGACACTTCCACGGCGAAAGGCGTGGCCACCGAACGCGGCAGCAGGCTCAGCCGGAGGTCGGGCGGCAGGTCCAGCAGGCTGCCCAGCATCCACGCGCTGGCACCGGCCACCAGGCTGCCGACCGCGACGCCGGCGGCCAGCACCGGCCAGTAGCGGCGGATCAGCACGCGCTGCTGGTAGAGCGGCAGCGCGAACGCCACGATCACCGGGCCCAGCATCGCCATCAGCCAGTGCGAGCCGGCCATGTAGTCGCGATAGCCGGTGTGCAGCGCGATCGCCAGCGCCAGCAGCAGGGCCGGCGCCACCACCAGCGTCGAGGTGCACCAATAGGCGTAACGGCGGTAGAACAGCCGGGCGCCGGCGTAGGCCAGCACCGTCGCCGCCGGCCAGAACAGCAGATTGAAATCAACCGGCATGGCGGTTCATCCAGCGGTAGCAGAGGTCTATGGTCAGCGCCGTGCCCGCCATCACCAGCACGGTGCCCAGCACGATGACGGCCAGCAGCTTCAGCCCCAGCAGCCCGAGGAATTCGCGGTGGTCCAGCAGCGACATGACGGCGGGAACGAAGAACAGCAGCATTTCGCCCAGCAGCCAGCTGGCGCCGCGGTGCACGCTGCGCACCGGCAGGCGGCGCGTGGCCAGCAGGAGCAGCACGATGGCCATGCCGATGACCGCGCCCGGTATGGGCAGCCCCAGCCACCCGGCGAGCGCCTGGCCCAGCCAGGAAAACAGGACGATCAGGCAGATTTGGAGGACGCGGCTGCGGCGCAGGGCGCTGCGCGCGAGGATGGAATAACGGGACAAAAACATCGGCAGGACTTCCAGCGGCATGCCTATGTTTTACGCCAGCGCGCGCCATAGATAAAATGAATTCATTGAATCCACCGTATTCCAATCAGGCATAACCATGGAACTGCGCCCCCTGCGCGCGCTGGTCGAGGTGGTCCGCCAGGGCGGTTTTTCCCAGGCGGCCAAGGCCGTCTACGCCACCCAGCCCACCGTCAGCAAGGCGGTGCGCCAGCTCGAGGACGAGCTGGGCATGCCGTTGCTGGACCGCCACGCCCAGCCGCCGCGGCTGACGGCCGCCGGCGAAATCGTCTACCGCCGCGCGCAGGCCATGCTGGCCCAGCGCGACGACCTGTACGCGGAGCTGGACGAACTGAAGGGCCTCAAGCGCGGCGTGCTGCGGCTGGGCCTGCCGCCGCTGGGCAGCAGCACGCTGTTCGCGCCGCTTTTCGCGCGCTTTCGCAGCCGCTATCCGCAGGTGGAAATCAGCCTGGTGGAACACGGCAGCCGGCGCCTGGAGGAAATGGTGATGGCCGGCGAAATCGAGCTGGCGGCCTCGCTCAAGCCGGTGCCCGAGCATTTCGAATGGCAGCCCGTGGCGCGCGAGCCGCTGGTGGCGCTGATGCCCGCCGACCATCCCAGGGCGGGCGCCGCGTCGGTCAGCCTGCGCGAGCTGCGGGACTCGCCTTTCATCCTGTTCGAGACCGGCTTCGCACTCAACCGCATCCTGCATGACGCCTGCCAGCGCGCCGGCTTCGCCCCCACGATCGCGGCGCGCAGCAGCCAGGTGGATTTCATCGTGGCGCTGGTGGCGGCCGGCCTGGGCGTGGCCTTTCTGCCGCGCCTGAAGGCGCGCGAGGAACTGCATGCCGGCGTGGCCCGCGTGCCGCTGCGCGACGCTGGCACGGACTGGGAAATGGTGCTGGTCTGGCGCCGCGGCGGCTATCTGTCGCACGCCGCCCAGGCCTGGCTGGCGCTGACCCGCTAGTATGCTGATGCCGGAACCCCGCCGCCCTGCCCGGGTCATATCGTTCATGCCCGCACTATCCCGCCCCGCCCTGCGCCGACTGCTGGCCGCCGCCCTGCTCACGGGCGCCGGCGTGGTAGGCTGCACCCAGCTCGACTCCTGGCAACGCCAGACGATTTTCTCGCCCCAGGCCGAACCCCAGACCTGGTGGCGCGAGCCGGCCGCCGGCACCCAGGTATATGACCTGCCGCTGGCCGGCGGCGATCACGTGCGCGCCTGGTACTGGCAGAGCCCGCGGGCCGACGCCCCCACCGTGCTGTACCTGCATGGCGCGCGCTGGAATCTGAACGGCAGCGCCTTTCGCATCGAGGGCTGGACGCGCATGGGCTATTCCGTACTGGCCATCGACTACCGCGGCTTCGGGGCCTCGACCGCGTTGCTGCCTTCCGAGCGCACCGCCCAGGAAGACGCCATCGCGGGTCTCAAGGAATTGGCCCGGCTGCAGCCGGACCCGGCGCGCCGCTTCATCTATGGCCACAGTCTGGGCGGCGCGATCGCCATCGACCTGGCCGCGCGTCCGGAACAGCCGGACTTCGCCGGCCTGATCGTGGAATCCAGCTTCACCAGCATCGGCGCGATGCTGGCCACGCTGCGCTGGGGCAAGATGCCGGGCGCCGGCCTGCTGGTCACCCAGCCCTTCGATTCGGTGGAGAAACTGGCCAGCCTGCACACGCCCATGCTGTTCATGCACGGCACCGCCGACCGCGTCGTACCGCATACGATGAGCGACGAGCTCTACGCCGCCGCGCGCAACGTGGCGCCGGACCTCAAGCGCCTGGTGAAGATCGAAGGCGCCTCGCATTCGGGCGCCTTCCGCAGCGGCGCGCAGTACGAGACCGCCGTCGGCAGTTTCATGCGCGACGCCAGCCGCGCCTACCGCAGCCGCGCGGGCTGAAGCCGCGCCGGCGCGCTTACGCGCAGGGCGTCTGGCGCGCGACCGCGGCCGGCTCGTTGCGGCTCAGCCATTTCATGACGTAGGGACGCGAGCGGTCGTAGGCCAGGTTGTACAGAAAACCGTACGGCAGATAGAACAGCACCAGCGCGATGTCGAGCACGAAGGCCTGCCACAGGCTGATGCTCAGCCACCAGGCGGCCAGCGGGATCACGATCAGGATCAGGCCGATCTCGAAGCCGCAGGCGTGCAGCACCCGGACCCGCAGGTTGCGGGTCCAGCCGTAGTGGTTCTCGACTCGGTCGAATCCAGCGTTGTAGATCATGTTCCAGACCAGCGCGATCCAGGCGATCACGGCCGTCAGCACGCCCATCTCGAACAGGGATTTGCCCATGGCCCAGGCGGCCGCCGGCGCGCACAGGCCAATGGCCAGGACTTCGAACAGAAAGGCGTGGAAAAAGCGTTCTTTGAGGGATTTCTTGGCTTGCGTCATGACCCACCTGAGGTCGTTACTACAGAACGGAAGGGATTTTCTACGATATTTCCGGTACGATAAAGATGGTTTTCATCGGAAAAACCGATATCCATTTTGCCGGACATCCCATGCGCCATTCACTGGAATCCCTGGCCGCTTTCGCCCAGGTCGCCTCGGAAGGCACGTTTTCCGCCGCGGCCCGCAAGCTGGGCAAAAGCCAGAGCACCATCAGCGAAACCATCGCCAACCTGGAGGTGGACCTGAACGTGGCCCTGTTCGACCGCAGCCAGCGCCAGCCCACCCTGACCGAGGCAGGCCAGGTGCTGCTGGGGCAGGCCTTGCAGGTGCTGGCCGCCAACGATCGCCTGAACCGCAGCGCCAGCCAGCTGGCCGAGGGCCTGGAGCCCCGGCTCACCCTGGTGCTGTCCGATACGTTCCAGTCGGAAACCTTCGAGACCATGCTCAGCCAGATCGACCAGCGCTATCCGGCGCTGCGCTTCGAATGCCTGATCGCGGAATACGAGGACGTGGTGGCCCTGGTGCAGCAGGGGCGCGCGCACCTGGGCCTGATGGCCGCGCAGGATACCTATCCGCCCGACGTGGCCCACGCCACGCTGGCGGAACTGTCGGAGATCGTGCTGTGCGTGGGCCGCAACCATCCGCTGGCCAAGCTGCCCAGCGTCACCGAAGACCAGCTGAAGTCCGAGCGCGCGCTGCGCCTGAGCACCTTCGAGCTGGGCGACAAGGACACCGAGCCGGCCTATTCGACCTGGTCGGCGCCGGGTTATCTGATGCTTCTGGAAATGGCCAGCCGGGGTTTCGGCTGGACCGAGCTGCCGCGCTGGATGATCCAGCGGTTCGGGCAGGACCAGCTGACCGAGCTGAAGGCGCCGGGCTGGCCGCGCCACATCCGGGTCGATGCGGTCTGGTCGCGGCGCCGGGCGCTGGGGCCGGCCGGGGCGTGGCTGCTGCAGAGCCTGACTAGTGAGTAGGTTTTTTCTTTGTGGGGCGTGATGGGTTTCGCGCGCTCGATATTCGTGTTCTTGCCAAGGAATTTGCGCGCTGCAGCCATCACGCCCCAGCCGGCAACCGCGAAATATGCACGCCGTTGACGTTGAGCCAATCACCCAGCTTGGGGCTGGCCAGCACATCGAATTCGGCGCGGCGCTGGCGCGACATGGCGCAGCCGTCCTGGCTGGCCGCGGCCGGATGGCACATCAGCAGGTCGCAGTCGCGCGCGTTGAACAGCCAGTTCTGTAGCAGGCCGGCGTAGTGCCGCTTGCCGCCTTCGAAGCCGTAGACGCCCAGCAGCCGGCGATTGGTGCGCAGGCCGTCGGCGCGCGCCTCGCGCGCCAGCGCGGCCGCGCCCAGCGCGCCGATGATGCGGGCCTTGAACGCTTCACGCAGCGGGATGCCGCTTTGCATGCCGGGCGCGGTCTGACGCAGCCACGGCCGGTTCTCGCCATAGCGGCGCTTGAGCAGCAGCAACAGGCGCGCGCGGATGCCCGGCAGCTGGTGCACGTGCTGATGGCCGTCGACGTAATCGGGCGCGCGGCCGGTGGCGGCCTCGAAGGCGTCGAACTGGCGCTGCAGGCGGGCGTCGATCCAGGCGGCGTCCAGGCGTCCGGCGTAGGCGTTGAGGATCAGGCGGCCCAGCGCGGGCAGCGCTTCGGCGTTCGGGTCGAGTTGTTCGGTGAAGTTCACGTGCAGGCCGACGTCCACGTCCAGCGGCGCGAGCCGCCGCACGTGGGCGGCGAACGACGGCCCTTGCGACAGGCAGCTGACCGCGCTCAGGCGGCCCATGCCGGCCAGTTCGATCATGCCTTCATCGATATCGGCATTCATGCCAAAATCGTCCCCGCAGACCACGATACGTTTGCTCATCGCAATACCCCTTACTTCCATTTCGCCACGCTTTCCATGCGCGCCCTGCTGCAACAAGTAAGCACCTTCATTGCCGTCGGATGCGCCGCCGCCGCCACCCATTGGGCTGTCGCCGTGGGCTGCGTGGAGGCCTTCGGGATGCCGCCGCTGGCCGCCAACCTGATCGGCTGGCTGATCGCCTTCGTGGTTTCCTTCCTGGGCCACTATCGTCTGACGTTCCGACATTCGACTATTCCCTGGACAGTAGCAGCGCGCCGTTTCTTTCTCGTGTCAGCCGCCGGCTTCGCCATCAACGAAGCCGCTTACGCGTGGCTGCTGCACAGCACGGCCATCCGCTACGATGTCCTGCTCGCCCTGATACTGGCCGGGCTTGCCGTCGCGACCTTTATTGCAGGCCGGCTCTGGGCATTCCGCCACAGACCCGCTGCCTGAGGGCCGCGTCCACTTCCACCCGCCACATCATGTACTTCGCGCTGGTGACCGCGGGCGCCAGGCCTTGCAGCGGCAGATAGGCCTGATTGTCCGACGCGGTGCCCCATACCCAGTAGCGCGCTCCATCCGGCGCGCGGCACAGCCGCTGGTTGAATTCGGCCGCGCCAAGCAATACCTGCTCGCCGGTCTGCGGATCGAACTTGGCGGCGTCGTACAGTTCCTTGCGCCAGTTGTCGCGCACCGGCACCTCGGGATTGAGCCAGTCGTCCACCACCCACATCGGCCGCGGCGCCCGGGCGTACAAGGCCAGGTCGAACGGATAGGAGTGCAGGGACACGAAGGTGTCGCCCGGCCTGGCCTGCTCGCGCACCACCTTGGCCAGCGGGCTGGCGCTGCCGCGCGCATTGTGCGCGGCGATGCCCACCGCGATGACGCAGATGCCGGCGGCCACGGCCGCGCTCAGGCGGACCAGACGCTGCGTGACGGGCTCGGTCTCGCGGCGCCAGGCCGCCAGAATGGCTTCCGACAGCAAAAAGGCCAGCGGCGCCAGCACCGGCAGCACGTAGCCCACCAGCTTGGAATGCGGCAGCGAGAAAAACACGATCACGACGCCCAGCCACAACAGCGCGAAGCGCCTCAGGTCGCGCGCCGGGCCGTCGGCCCAGAACGACTTGCGCAGGATGGCGCCGCCCCACAAGGACCAGGGCAGGCTCAGCCCGGCGACCACCGGCAGATAGAACCAGAATGGCTGGGCGTTGTTGAAGCCGCCGGCGGCGAAGCGCTGGAAATGCTGGTAGACGAAGAAGTAATCGTAGAAGCCGGGATAGCGCAGCTGCATCAGCACGAACCACGGCGCGGCCAGCGCGATGAAAAGCAGTATCGACGGCGGCCACAGCAGCACGGCCAGGCCGCGCCAGTACCGCCTCCACGCCAGCCAGAGAAACAGGATCGCGCCCGGCAGCACCACGCCGATCAGGCCCTTGGCCAGCACCGCCAGCGCCGCCAGCGCGGCGGCGGCCAGCGACATCCGGCGCCAGGCCTGGCCGCGCTCGGCGCGCAGCACCGCGTCGGCCGCGGCCAGCAGGCATAGCGCGATCATGCCGGCGACCAGCATGTCCAGGTTGGCGAACTGCGCCCCGCCGTAGAAGAACGGCATGGTGGCGAGGATCAGCACGGTCAGCGTGGCGGCCGCCGCGTCGCGGTAGCGGCGCACGAAACCGTACAGCGCCGCCGCCGTGGCCCAGGCCGCCAGCCAGGACGGCACCCGCGCCGCCCACGGATGCACGCCGAAGACGGAAAAGGACAGCTCGGTCAGCCAGTAATAGAGCGGCGGCTTGTGGAAGTACGGCATGCCGTCCAGCAGCGGCACGGCATGCGAGCCGCTGCGCAGCATGTCCCAGGCGACGCCGGCGTAGCGGCCTTCGTCGGGCAGCGTCAGGGGCCTGAGCCAGGCCAGCCACGCCAGCCAGGCGCCGACGGCGAGCAGGAAGCGTCCTGCCGGCGGGGTCCAGTTGGAACGCCCCGGTTGCGTCATGGCGGACATGTCAGTGCGGGTCCTGGTCCGGATGGCAGGTGCGGCCCTGGCGGCGGCGCACCACGAACAAGGGGCGGCCCTTGACCTCGTCGAAGATGCGGGCGACGTACTCGCCCACCACGCCCAGGGAAATCAGGTTCACGCCGGCGAAGAACAGCACGGCGGTGACGATGGTGGTCCAGCCCGATACCGGATTGCCGGACAGCAGGTAGTCGGCCACGAGATAGGCCGCGTAGGCCAGCGCCATCAGGGCGAACGCCACGCCCACCAGGCTCACCAGGCGCAGCGGCCAGGTGGTGAAGGCGGTAAGCCCGTCCAGCGCCAGGCGGAACAGGCGCATGCCGCTGAAGCGGCTGTCGCCGTGCATGCGTTCGTCGGGTGTATAGGCCAGCGCCTCGCCCTTGAAGCCGACCCAGGCGTACAGGCCCTTCATGAAGCGCGTGCGTTCGGGCAGCGCGTTGAGCGCGTCCACCACGCTACGGTCCATTAGCCGGAAATCGCCGGCATGCGGCGGCACGTCCACGCCGCGCGCGCCGCTGAGCAGCTTGTAGAACCAGCGCGCGCCGCAGCGCTTGAGCCAGGATTCGTCGGCGCGGCTTTCGCGCACGGCATAGACCATTTCGGCGCCAGCGGCCCAGCGCGCCAGCATCTGCTCGATCAGGGCCGGCGGATGCTGCAGGTCGGCGTCCAGGCAGATCACCACATTGCCGGCGGCGGCCTCGAGGCCGGCGCTGAGCGCGGCCTCCTTGCCGAAATTGCGCGACAGCTGCACGTAGCGAAAGCCGGCGTGCTCGGTCCATTGCGCCATCAGCGCCTCGGTGCCGTCGGTGCTGCCGTCGTCGGCCACGATCACTTCCCAGCTGGAGCACAGCGCCGTGAGGCGGCTGCGCAGCAGGGGCAGCAGCACCCGCAGGTTGTCGCATTCATTCAGGCAGGGGATGACGCAGGTCACGCAGGTGTCGTACGGCACGTTGGCCGCCTGCGTCGACCAGAACGCTTCCACGGGAAACGATTTGGCCAGCACCTGGGCGGCTATGGGATCGGACCGGAATTGGATATGCATGGAATGCTGAACTCGGATTGCAGGACACTATGGCGGGCAGTATGCGCAGGGGCTCGTCGAATTTTCATGAAATGCCGCAAGCAAAGCGGGGACAGGTTGGCATCGCTACAATGCGCCCGATTCCAGTTTTTCCCGTTAGTCATGCAATACCGAGTCAGGCCCATGCTTGCCGGCGACGTGGACGGCATCCTCGCCGCCCAGACCCTGGCCTATCCCGATTTCCTGCTGGAGAGCGCGGCGTTCTTCCTCAACCGCCTGGCGCTCGCGCCTGCCCACTGCTGGGTCGCGCGCGCCGAAGGCGGCGACCTCCTGGGCTATCTGATCTCCTATCCCTGGGACGCGGGCCTGCCGCCGGCCCTCGACGTCGCGCTGACAGCGCTGCCGTCGAAGGCCGATCACTGGTTCCTGCATGATTGCGCGGTGGTGCCGCAGGCCCAGGGCCTGGGAGTCGGCCAGGCGCTGCTGCGCGCCGCCGCGGCGGCCGCCGGGCAGGCTGGCCTGCGCCGGGCCAGCCTGGTATCGCTGGAATCGGCGACCGGCTATTGGCGGCGCCACGGCTACGCGCCGATGGACGTCGCCGCGGCCGGCCTGGCCGAAAAGCTTGCCGGCTACGGCCCGCAAGCGCTTTACATGTCCCGCGCGCTGCCGCTGTAGCGCCGCTTCCGTCCCCCCATGTACAACGTTGCCGCCGCGGACGTAACATAAGCCGCACGTGTGTGAGGCGGCAGGGTTCCCGAAGCCGGAAATCTAACTGCGCCCCGACAGGGCGCAAAGGTATCTATGATCTCGCTTTCGCCCGTTCAATCACTCCTGGCCTGCTGCCTGGTGCTCGTCGTCGGACGGGTGCTCACCACCCGCATCGGGTTTCTTGCCCGCTACAGCATTCCCGATCCCATCGTGGGCGGCCTGCTTTTCGCGGTGATCGCCTACCTGCTGTCGACCTGGGGCGGAATCTCCGTCTCGCTCGAAACCAGCATCAAACCCACCCTGCTGCTGCTGTTCTTCGGCTGCATCGGCCTGACCGCCAACCTCAAGCTGCTGGCCAAGGGCGGCCCCAGGCTGATCGCGTTCCTGCTGGCCTTGATCCCGTTCCTGGTCCTGCAGAATGCCGTGGGACTGGGCATGGCTTGGCTGCTGGACATGCATCCGCTGATGGGCCTGCTGGGCGGCACCATCACGCTGGTGGGCGGGCACGGCACGGGCGCGGCCTACGCCACCCGCTTCGCCGACTTCAACAACATCCAGGACGTGATGGCGCTGGCCATGACCTCGGCCACGCTGGGCCTGGTGCTGGGCGGCGTGGTGGGCGGCCCGGTCGCGGAATGGATCATGCGGCGCCACAAGCTGGCCGGCAGCCTGGACCACGCGCCCGGCGACAAGCATGACGCCCCCGACCTGACCGAAGACCAGGGCCCGACCACCGCCGGCTCCTTCATCGTGTCGCTGACGGCCGCCTTCGTCGCGCTGGTGGTGGGCGGCTACCTGGCCGCGCTGGTCGAGGACGCCCCGGTCAGCCTGCCCAATTTCCTATGGTGCCTGGCCACGGGCGTGGTGATCCGCAACGGCGGCGAGCGCCTGGGACTGAAACTGGACGACCGCGTCACCGACATCATCGGCACCATCTCGCTGTCGCTGTTCCTGGGCATGACCATGATGACGCTGGACCTGTCCAGCGTGGCGCGCCTGGCCGGCCCGCTGGCCCTGATGCTGGTGGTGCAGACGGCGTTCTGCGCGCTGTACGCGGCCTGGGTGGTGTTCCGCCTGCTCAAGCGCGACTACGAAGCGGCCGTCATGTCGGCCGCCTTCTGCGGCTTCTCGCTGGGCGCCACCGCCACCGCCATCGCCAATATGCAGGCGCTCACGCGCCGCCACGGCCCCGCGCCGGAGTCCTTCATCGTGGTGCCGGTCACCGGCGCGTTCCTGGTCGACATCCTCAACGTGATCGTGCTGACCTCGCTGATCTCCTTGCCGTTCGTGGGAGGGATGTAAGCATGTTCAAACGTCTCATCCTCGTATTGCTGTGCCTGACGCTGGCCGCCTGCGGCCGCGCGCCGGACGCCGACGCGCTGCGCGGCGACGTCGAGCGCAGCCTGAACGCCGCCTATGGCGAAGGGCTGTTCCGGATCGCCGAACTCAAGCGCATGGGATCGGCCGTCGACAACGGCGCGCCCGCCGGCGAAACCCGCCGCGTGGTCTATTACGACGTCGCGCTGGACCTGGCCCGCGACGTCTCGCTGGGCGCCTGGGACCAGCCGGGCGCGGCCTCGCTGGTCACGCTGCTGGGCGCAGGTCCGCGCAGCATCAGCGGCGTGAAATCCGGCGGCAACCAGGCCGGCGACCGCATCGTGGCGCACGCCAGCGCGATCTACCGGCAGGACGGCCAGGACTGGAAGCTGGTGACGCCGGCCGGCTTCAAGGCGGCCCAGGCCCCCAGCCTGGACACCGGCGCGCCGCCGCCGGTCACGCGTCAGCTGCTCGACTCGCTGGACCAGATCACCCATTCCGTCGCCTACACCGGCTCCAGCACCGCCCAGCACGTGGTGCAACAGGAACTGGAACGATCGGTGGCGCGCATCAACGGCCGGCTGGCCCGCATGCAGCAGGGCTATCCGCTGGCCGGCGGCCCCGACCGCGGCGAATACGTGGCGTTCGCGCGCGCGCTGCGCGACGTGGCCCGCTCGCGGCAGGTCCGCGTCGCCCCGCTCATCACCGGCGGCGGCGCCGAGAACATCGCGCTGCTGCGCAGCGGCGACGCGGTGGTCGGACTGGCCCAGGCCGATACGGCGCGGCTGGCCTATGACGGCAAGGGCCCGTTCGCGGCCCAGGGGCCGTTCACCGGCCTGCGGGCGCTGGGCAGCCTGTATCCGGAACTGGTCCACATCGTGGTGCGCGACGACGCCTCGGTGCGCGGCGTGCGCGACCTGAAGGGCAAGACCGTCGCGCTGGGTCCGGAGGGCTCGGCCGTGCGGGCCACGCTGGAGGCGGTACTGGCCGCGCACGGGCTGCAGGCCGGACGCGACTACAAGGTCGCAGACACCCCGTTCGCGGCCTCGCTGCCGGCGCTGAATTCCGGCGCGGTCGACGCCGCCGCCCAGGTGATCGGCGTGCCGGCCACGCCGCTGCGCGACGCGCTGACCCAGGCCCGGCTGAAGCTGCTGCCGCTCGATCCCGCCGCCATCAAGGCGCTGACGGCGGCCGACAGTTCGCTGATGCCGCTGGACATCGTCGCCGGCACCTATCCCAACCAGGTCGAAGCGATCCCCACCGTCGGCATGGCCGCCCTGCTGCTCACCACCGCGGACCTGACCCGCGACGAAGCCCTGGTGATCGTGCGCGCCGTCTATTCGACCGGACAGGACCTGCTGGCCGCGGGATCGACCCAGGGCAGCCAGGTCTCCATCGCCACCGCGCGGCGCGGACTGACCGTGCCGCTGCACGACGGCGCCCAGGAGGGTCTGACGGAACTGGAGAAGGCCAAGCCGCGATGAGGCCGTTGCGCTTATGATGGCGCTCCTCATCAGGAAACCCCATGAATAAATTCGATCTGCAGAAAAACCAGGCCTTGAAACTGGCCGGCCAGCTCAAGCAGGCCGGCACGCCGGACCGCTACGGCAGCGCCTCGAACGCGCCCGACCGGCGCGAGCAGCGCAAGCTGGACCAGGCCGCCGGCCTGGTGCCGTTCCCGCTGAAGCTGTCGCAGGCCGACGCCGACCGGCTGCGCGCCGCGGCCGCCGAGCGCGGCGTGTCCACCAACGAGATCGTGGCCGAGGCGCTGCGCAAGGCGCTGGGCGCGTAACGCGATGCACATCTGGGTCGATGCGGACGCCTGCCCCGCGGTCATCAAGGACATCCTGTTCCGCGCCGCGCAACGCTGGCAGCGGCCGCTGACCCTGGTGGCCAACCAGCCGCTGCGCACCCCGCCCTCGCCGCTGATCCGCGCCGTGCAGGTGCCGCGCGGCTTCGACGTGGCCGACGCGCACATCGCCGAACGCGCCGCGCCCGGCGACCTGGTGATCACCGGCGACATCCCGCTGGCCGCGCAAGTCCTGGAAAAAGGCGCGATGGCGCTGAACCCGCGCGGGGAACGCTATACGCCCGACACCATCCGTGAACGGCTGGCGCTGCGCGACATGATGGAAGAACTGCGCGCCGGCGGCGTGGACACCGGCGGCCCCGCCTCGTTCAGCCACGCCGACCGCAAGGCCTTCGCCAACCAGCTCGACGCCCTGCTGTCGCGCGCGGCGCGCCAGCTCAATAAAACGTGATGTACGCCTTGTAGATAATGGTGCCCAGCGCCGTCACCAGGCCCAGCCCCATCAGCCCCATGCCGATATTGCGGTCACGCAGCCCGAAGCCCACCAGCATGAGGGCCACGGCCGTGACGATGATGATGATCATGGTATTGGTATTCGCGAACATCGCCATCTCCAGTTTGCGCGGGTTTATTGTGGATATGTCCCCGCGGTATCCATCATAGACAGCTGGCAGGCCGCGCGGCTCAATCGGCGCGCGCGGGGTTGTGCAATATCAACAATTGAGCCCGTAGAAGCCCGGGCCAGCCCAAAATCAGCTCTCGCCAGGCACTTTGAATGACTTGATGCGGCCATCCAGTTCGGCGGCTGATTTCTTCAGACGTTCCAGGTCGTCGCTCAGCAACTTGCTGATATGCGGAATGCCATTGGCGTCTTTACCGTCGAAATGGTTCAGAAAAAACTCGATGGCCTCCAGTGTTTCCTGCAAGCGGCGCCCGAATATCGGCTCATGATGGGCCACACGGTTACGGCTCTGATACAGGCGTTCAAGCTGCGTTGCGATGTCGGCGCGCGTCAGCCGCTTATCCGGGAAGATGTTTTTCAGGGGAGTCCAGAGCACGTTGGCATAGTCTTTCGAATATAGGCGCTTCCAAAAGAAAAAAGTCAGTTGCGCCATGACTTGGCCTACCGGGACAGCGATCTGTGCCTGCCTCGCCGCCACTAGACGCTGATACGCCATTTTTCCTGGGCCGGCAGGGGCGCCGCCAGGGATAAGAGAGTCGAGATGACGCTTCTGGGGCAGAGTCATCTTTGCGTATTTTTCCCGCCGCGCACTCTTTATCGCCTGCTTGATCTTGGCGGACTCGGATGGGACCCATACCAGGGTGGCGGGTGGGGCTATAAGCCAATCGGGCTGTCCGTAGTAGCCCTCCAATCTTTCATAGACGGCATTGCGTAAAGCCACCTCGATGACGGCCGTGACCATCATTAATTGCGACCCGAGGCGCAAGGTCTGCTGATGCAGCGAGATCGCCTCTCCCGTAGACCCCGTAATAGCCTGGAACGTAGCCAGCCGCTCAAGCGACAGAAACCGGACCAAATCGGCAAAATCTGCGTCATTAGACATGCGAGTTCCCCGCCCCTATAATCGGAAGTGAAAAGCCGCGAATCGTTGGCTAGCCTAGTACGAGACGTAGTCTCCAAGAGCGGACATCCGGCTTCCCTTATGCAGTACCCCGAAAGCGCCCTTACCAGGGCGCTTTCCCTTTTCGGCCCCTTGTTCAGTCCTCTTTCTGGTCCCTATTCCGGGTCGCTGAAACCGTTTTCCCCGCCTCACTGCAATGTGAAAAATCGTACCGGGACCTGATGCGCCTGAATACATCCACCCGTCCCGGTTCTTGTCGCCTTCGCGGTTTCCACTATCCCCAAGACCGCGCGAAAAACAAAAAAGCCAACCGCAAGGGTTGGCTATTTTTGCTGCGTCGTTTTACCTTGGACGCCGACAACGGCCGGCTGGTGGCCTGGCGTTGTCTCTCAAGGGTCTTTGGTGGGTAGTACTGGGTTCGAACCAGTGACCCCTGCCGTGTGAAGGCAGTGCTCTACCACTGAGCTAACCACCCCGAAAGAGGCGAAATATTAGCACGTTTTTTTGAACGTGTGCAAGTCACCCCGAAAAACTTCATGCGGCCGGCGCCGGCGCGTCCAGTTTACGCCAGATGCATTCGCCGCCCACGGCCTTGTCCAGCGCGGCCAGATAGGCTTCGTGCTCGGCCAGGTCTTCGTCGCCGGCCTTGATCACCGGCAGGCCGGAGGCGTCGAACCTGCCCAGCACCAGGCCGTCGGCGCCCGCCGAGTCGCCCTCCTCGACGTCGATCAGCAGCGCGTCCTGGCCGCGCGTCATGGCCAGCCAGACTTCCGCCAGCAGCTGCGAGTCGAGCAAGGCGCCGTGCAGCGTGCGGTGGGCGTTGGAAATGCCGAAACGGTCGCACAGCGCATCCAGCGAGTTGCGCTTGCCGGGGAACAGCGAACGCGCGTGCAGCAGCGAGTCGGTGACCGTCTCGCAGAAATCGCTGATCGGGCCGCGGCCGGTCCTGGCCAGTTCGGCGTTGAAGAATTTCACGTCGAACGCGGCGTTGTGCGCGATCAGCTCGGCACCCTGGATGAACTGCACGAATTCATCGGCGATGTCGGCAAAGCGCGGCTTGTCGGACAGGAATTCGGTGGTCAGGCCGTGCACCGCCAGCGCCTCGGGGTCGCTGTCGCGGTCCGGGTTCAGGTAGATGTGCAGGTTGTTGCCCGTGGCCATCCGGTTGACCAGCTCCACGCAGCCGATTTCGACGATGCGGTGGCCCTGGGCGGGATCCAGTCCCGTGGTTTCGGTGTCAAAGATGATCTGGCGCATAAAACTATTCCGACGCTTGGGCGGGCGCGGCCGGCGGCGTATGCGGGGACGGAACGGAATCCGCGGAATGCGCTGCGCTGCCGGCCTGGCCGGGTTTCTTGCGTGCGGTGGCGATGAGCGTGTAGGCCACCGGCACGACGAACAAGGTCAGTAGTGTACCCAGCATCAGCCCGCCCACCAGGACCCAGCCGATCTGCTGGCGCGATTCCGCGCCCGCGCCCGAGGACAGCGCCAGCGGCACGGTGCCCAGCACCATGGCGCCGGTGGTCATCAGGATGGGGCGCAGCCGCAGCACGCTGGCCTCGATGACGGCCTCGAACAGTTCCCTGCCCTCGTCGCGCAGCTGGTTGGTGAATTCGACGATCAGGATGCCGTGCTTGGTGATCAGCCCGACCAGGGTGATCAGGCCGATCTGGCTGTAGATGGACAGGGTGCCGCCGGTCAGCCACAGCGCCAGCAGCGCGCCGGTCATGGACAGCGGCACCGACAGCATGATGATGAACGGGTTGCGCCAGCTCTCGAACTGCGCGGCCAGCACCAGGTAGATGAAGGCCAGCGCCATCGCGAAGACCAGGTAGATGCTGCCCGAAGAGTCGCGGAACTCGCGCGACTGGCCGTCGAGGTCGGTGACGATGGTGTTGGGCAGCACGTCGCGCGCCACCTGGTGCATGTGCGCCAGCACCTCGCCCAGCGCGTAGCCCGGCGCCACGGCGCCGTCGATCTTGACCGCGCGCAGCCGGTTGAAGTGGTTCAGCGACTGCGGCGAAACGCCTTCGTGCACGCCCAGCAGGTTGTCCAGCTGCACCATGCTGCCGTCGCGCGCGCGCACGTAGATGCCGGAAATGTCGGTGGGATTGGCGCGGTCGCGCGGCGTGACCTGGACGATGACGTCGTACTGCTCGCCCTCGTCCTTGTAGCGGGTCACCTGGCGTCCGCCCAGCATGGATTCCAGCGTGCGCCCCACCGTGTCCACGTTGGCGCCCACGTCGGCCATCTTGTCTCGGTCCACGCGCACGCGCAGCTCGGGCGTGTTCAGGCGCAGGTCGGTGTCCAGGTTGATGAGGCCGGGATACTTGCGCAGCTCGGCCATGAATACGTCGGTCAGGCGCGCCAGCTCCACGTACGAGGCCTGGCTCATGATGATGAACTGCACCGGCTTGGAACGCGCGGACTGGCCCAGCGACGGCGGATTGGTGGGGAACGCCCGCACGCCCGGCAGCGAGGCGAACAGCGGCTGCAGCTCCTGGGTGATGGCCTGCTGACGGCGGCCGCGCTCTTCCCAGGGCTTGAGGCGCAGGATGGCGGTGCCGTCGGTCACGGTGGGAAAGCCCACGGTCACCTGGCTGCCGCTGGCCTCCGGGATATCGGCGTAGAACTTTTCGATGCCCAGCATGCTTTCCAGCGTGTAGTTCAGCGTGGCGCCCTCGGGCGAGCTGACGATGCCGAACACCACGCCGCGGTCCTCGACGGGGGCCAGTTCGCTCTTGACCACCTTGAACAGCACGCCGCTGGCGGCCGCCACCGCCAGGCCCACCGCCACCACGATCCAGCGATGGCGCAGCGAGGCCGCCAGCACCCGCCGGTAGCCATTGCTCAGGGCGTCGAGCCAGCCTTCGATCAGGTTGTACCAGCGGCTGTGGCTGCTCTGGTGGCGCAGCAGCACCGAACACATCATCGGGGTGAGCGTCAGCGCCACGAAGCCGGACACCAGCACCGCGCCGGCCAGCGCCAGCGCGAATTCGATGAACAGCCGCCCGGTGCGGCCCGTGGCGAACGCCAGCGGCGCGTACACGGTGACCAGCGTCATCGTCATCGCCACCACCGCGAAGCCGATCTCGCGCGAGCCGCGCAGCGCGGCCTCCTTGCGCGGCATGCCGTCCTCGATGTGGCGGAAGATGTTCTCCAGCACCACGATGGCGTCATCCACCACCAGGCCGATGGCCAGCACCATCGCCAGCAGGGTCAGCGTATTGATGGAAAAGCCGAACAGGTACATGAGCGCGCAGGCGCCCACCAGCGATACCGGGATGGTGACGATGGGAATGATGCTGGCGCGCAGGTTGCGCAGGAAGAAGAAGATCACCAGCACCACCAGCACGATGGCCTCGCCGATGGTGTTGAACACCGAGTCGATCGAGCGTTCGATGAACACCGACGAGTCGTAGGCGATGTTCAGCCGCATCCCCGCCGGCAGGTTCTCGTTCAGGCGCTCGACCTCCTCGCGGGCCGCCTTGGACAGCTCCAGCGGGTTGGCGGTGGACTGCCGCGTCAGGCCGATGTTGATCGCCGGCTTGCCGTTGAAGCGCGACAGGATGCGGTCGTTGGCCGCGGCGATTTCCACCTTGGACACGTCGCGCAGGCGCACGGGATAGCCCTTGACGTTGGCGACGATCACGTCCTCGAACTGCGCCGGCGTCTGCAGGTCGGTCGAGGACACGACCGAGAATTCGCGCGCCCGGGACTCGATGCGCCCGGCCGGGATTTCCACGTTCTGGCTGCGCAGCGCCGCCTCCACGTCCTGCACGGTCAGGCCGTAGGCGGCAAGCTTGTCGCGGTCCACGTAGATGCGCATGGACGGCAGGCGCTCGCCGAACACGCGCACTTCCGCCGCCCCCGGCAGCACCGACAGCCGGGTCTTGATGTAGCGGTTGATGTAGTCGGAAGTCTGGATCGCCGAGTACGTGCCGGACTCCACCGCGATGTAGATGATGGGCTGGGAGTCCGCCTCGACCTTGCCGATGATGGGCTCGTCGATCTCGTCGGGCAGGAAGCGGCGGGCGCGCGAGACCTTGTCGCGCACTTCGGCCGCGGCCGCGTCGGGATCGCGCGACAGGTTGAACTTGATGTTGATGAGGCTGCGTTCGGAGCGGCTGCGCGAAGTCATCACGTCCACGCCCTCGATGCCGGCGAGCTGGTCCTCCAGCGGCTTGGTCACCTGGGATTCGATCACCTCGGGCGAGGCGCCCTTGTAGGTGGTGTCCACCGAGACGATGGGCTCGTCGATCTTCGGATACTCGCGCACGGTCAGGCGCGAATACGAGATCAGGCCGATCAGCACGATGATCAGCGACAGGACCGACGCGAATACCGGCCGCTTGATACAGGTTTCCGAGATACGCATTGCGCCACCGCCCAAAAGAGAAAAAGGCCGGCTTCAGGCGCCGTTGCCCAGCACGGTCACGGCCGCGCCGTCCGTCACCCGCTGCAGGCCCGAGACCACCAGCTGGTCGCCCGCGGCCACGCCGGTCAGGATCTCCACGCGGCCTTCGCGGCGCTCGCCGATGGTGACCTCGCGCCGCTCGGCCACGCCGTCCCTGACCCGGTAAACGTACTGCGTCTCGCCCGAGGGCGAAAGCGCGGCTTCCGGCGCCACCAGCGCCTTGTCCTGGCTGAACAGCAACTGCACGCGGGCGAACATGCCCGGGCGCAGCACCGCGTCCTTGTTGGCGACGGTGGCGCGCAGCAGGATCGAACGGCCGCCGGCGTCGACCAGCGGGCTGACGGCGTAGACCATGCCCTGGCGCTCCTGGCCCGGCAGCGCGTCCAGGCGCAGGGTCAGCTGCTGGCCCACGCCCACCTTGCTCAAATACATTTCGGGCACGCGGAAATCCACCTTGAGCGGGTCGATCGCCTCCAGCGGCGCCAGGTCCTGGCCCTGGTTCACGTAGTCGCCCACCGACACGCTGCGCAGGCCCACGATGCCGCCGAACGGCGCGCTGATCGTCATTTTGTCCAGCCGCGCCTGCGCCAGCGCCACGGCCGCTTCCTGCACCTTCAGGTTGCTGGCGGCCTCGTCGCGCGCCTGCTGGCTGACGAAGCCCTTGCCCTGCAGCTCCACCGAGCGCCGGAAATGGCTTTGCGCCAGCGTGAGATTGGCCCGCGCCTGGGCCAGCTCGGCCCGCGGCACCGAATCGTCCAGGCGGATCAGCACCTCGCCCTGCCTGACCGGCTGGCCTTCCTTGAAGCCGATGGACTGGATGCGGCCGGCGACTTCCGGGCGCAGCACCACCGATTCGTCGGACCGCAGGCTGCCCACGGCCGACAGGCCGCGCGCGAACGGGATTTCCTTGACGGCGGCCACCTCGACCCGCACCGGCGCGGCAGGCGCGACGGGAGCCTGGGCGGCGGCCTGGACGGCGGGCGGCGCAGGCGCGAGCCAGCGCGGCACCAGCACGCCGAGCGCCGCTCCCGCAGCCAATCCCGCCGCTACGGCGGCCAGCAATACTGCTTTTTTCATGCGCGAATGTGGCGGTCGCGCGGCGCGGGCCGGGCGCCGCAGGAAGGGAGAATGAGGGTTGGCACTTTAGCACCCGGATTTACATACTGGAACAATCCAGAAGCCGGATGAAAGAACTAAATTCGCCCGATGAAGCGATTTAAGGGTATATCCCAATGCCCTGCGGGCCGGCGCCCGGGCGTTCAGGCGCGGCGGGCCGCTTCCACGCCCTGGTTGGCGAGCTGGTCGGCGCGTTCGTTGCCCGGGTCGCCGGCGTGTCCGCGGACCCAGCGCCAGGACACGGTATGGCGGCCCACCTGCTCGTCCAGCAGCTGCCACAGTTCGGCGTTCTTGACCGGTTTTTTGTCGGCCGTCATCCAGCCGCGCCGCTTCCAGTTGGCCAGCCACTCGGTCATGCCCTTCATGACGTACTGCGAATCGGTGTGGATGGTGACCGCGCAGGGGCGCTTGAGCGCGCGCAGCCCCTGGATGACCGCCAGCAGCTCCATGCGATTGTTGGTGGTCTGGAGTTCGCCGCCGTGCAGGGTTTTTTCGTGGCTGCCGGCGCGCATCAGCACGCCCCAGCCGCCCGGCCCCGGATTGCCCTTGCAGGCGCCGTCGGTCCACATTTCCACTTTCTGTTCGTTCGCTTTGCTGTCCTGCATGGTGCTGCCCGGAGTTCCTTCGTGCTTGATTCGTTGCCGGCCGGCCGCTCAGGAGCGGTCGTAGCCGTCGTCCGCCTGGCGGTTGACCACCACCGACGCGGCGCGCGCGCGCTTGGGCTTGGTCTTCCAGGCGGGGCCTATGATACGCATGCCGGCCACGCGCTTGACGGCGGACACCAGATAGACGGCCCCGCCCACGCTCCACCAGCGCGCGCCGGCGGACTCCAGGAAAGCCCAGCGCTGCAGCCATTTTTCGCTGCGGCAGGCCGGCGCATAGCAGCCGAAATGGCTTTGCTCGACCTCCAGCGACAGCAGCTTGAACCAGTCTTTCAGGCGCGGCAGCGACACCTGCGACGAGGGCGGCTGCGGCAGCCACGGCTCCATGCCCGGCATGCGCGTGCGCGCCCCCCACATGCTCCAGGGATTGAAGCCCGAGATCACCACGCGCCCTTCCGGCACCAGCACGCGCTCGACCTCGCGCAGCACGTTGTGGGGTTCCTGCGTGCATTCGAAGGCGTGCGGCAGGATCAGCAGGTCCACGCTCTGCGATTCGAACGGCAGGGCTTCGGGCTGGGCGATCACCACCCGCGACTGCCAGCCGGCCGCGCTCTCGGCCGAGGGCGCCTCGGTGCCCACGTATCCCTTGAACGGCATGCGGTTGGCGCCCAGCAGGTTCATGTCGGCCAGGCCGACCTGCCAGGCGTAATATCCGAATACGTCCGCGACAGCCGCGTCGAACTGCGCCCGCTCCCAGGCCAGAACGTATTGTCCCGGCGGCGTCTGGAACCATTCGGCCAGTTCTACAATCGGCGGAGTATCTTCTTCTGCCACGTTCTATCCTTCGAATCCCATGCAAGCCCTGACCGCCTCCGACGGCGGCCGCGAGCGCAACGCCGCGGTCTTGCCGCTACCCGCTTTCACCGACAACTACATCTGGGCGATCGTGCGCGACAGCCAGGCCGCCGTGGTCGATCCGGGCGAGGCCGGCCCGGTGCTGCGGCTGCTCGAGCAGCAAGGCCTGAGACTGCGCGCCATTCTACTCACGCACCACCACGGCGACCACGTCGGCGGCGTATCCGAATTGTCCCGCATCGAAGGCCTTACCGTATATGGCCCGGCGCAAGAACGCCTGCCGCGCTGCGACGTGCCGCTGGCGCAGGGCGACCGCGTACTGATACCCGAACTGGACCTGGACCTGGCCGTGCTGGACGTGCCCGGCCACACGGCCGGCCACATCGCCTACACCGGCCGGGCGGCCGGCGTGGAGCCGGTTCTTTTCTGCGGCGACACCCTGTTTGCCGGCGGCTGTGGCCGGCTGTTCGAAGGCACCCCCGCGCAAATGCTTGATTCCTTGGAAAAATTTTCTGTTTTACCGGCGGATACACAGGTTTTTTGCGCACACGAGTACACTCTAGCGAACTTGCGCTGGGCGTCGGCAGTCGTACCGGCCAACCGCAACCTGCAGCAATGGCATCAGCGGGCCCGGCAATTAAGAGCAGCAGGCCTTCCCACGCTTCCGTCGACCATCGGTCAGGAACGCGCGACGAACCCGTTTTTGCGCACGCAACAACCCGAGGTCGTCCGCGCCGCAGAGCGCTGGGCCGGCCACAGCCTTGCCACGCCGGTAGAGGTATTTGCCTCCCTTCGCGAATGGAAGAACGAATTCAAGTGACAGCCCGATGAATCTATCCCGACTCCTTCTGCCGCTGATGCTGGCAGTCCTCGCCGGTTGCGCAGGAACCAAATCCCCCGATAGCAAGAATCTCACCACCAATTCCCAAGGGCGCTACATCGCCCGCGACACTTCCCGGACGGTGGACCTCACCAATCCTCCCGCCGACGCCTGGGACCGCATCCGCCGCGGTTTCGCCATCCCCAACCTGAACACCGACCTCTCGCAGCAGTGGACCGACTACTACGCGGCCCACCCCGAGTCGGTGCAGCGCATGGCGGAACGCGCCGGCAAGTACCTGTATTTCATCGTCGACGAGATCAACCGCCGCGGCCTGCCCACCGAGCTGGCGCTGCTGCCCTTCGTCGAAAGCGCCTACAACCCCACCGCGCTGTCGCGCTCGCAGGCCTCGGGCCTGTGGCAGTTCGTGCCGGCCACCGGCCAGCATTTCAACCTCAAGCAGGACTGGTGGCGCGACGAGCGGCGCGACCCCATCGCCTCGACCAACGCGGCGCTGGACTACCTGGAAAAACTGTTCGAAATGCAGGGCGACTGGTATCTGGCCCTGGCCTCGTATAACTGGGGCGAAGGCTCGGTGCAGCGCGCCATGGCCAAGAACGAGGCCGCCGGCCTGCGCACCGACTACCTGTCGCTGAGCATGCCCGACGAGACCCGCAACTACGTGCCCAAGCTGCAGGCCATCAAGAACATCATCGCCGACCCGCAGCGCTATGCGGTGGCCCTGCCGCCGGTGGGCAACACGCCCTACTTCGTGACGGTGCAGAAGAACAGCGACATCGACCTCGAAATCGCCGCCAAGCTGGCCGAAATGCCGCTGGACGAATTCAAGGCGCTCAACCCTTCGTTCAACCGTCCGCTGATCCGCGGCGACCACGGCCCCACCCTGCTGCTGCCGGCCGACCGCGTCGAAATCTTCAACGCCAACCTGACCAACTACAAGGGCGACCTGAGCGCCTGGAAGGTCTACCACACGCGCCGCGGCGAATCCTACGCCTCGATCGCCAAGCGTTTCGGCGTGACCGAAAGCCGGCTGCGCCAGATCAACGACATCGGTTCGCGCCAGAAATCCGCTTCCGGCCAGTCCCTGCTGGTGCCGGGCGACAGCGCCGGCAACGTGCAGCTGGCCTCGCTGGCGCCGCCGGTGCTGGACGCGGCGCCCGCCGCCGAGAAGGCCCCGGCCACGCGCGGCCGCGCCCAGCAGGCGCCCGCCGCGCGCGTGGCAAGCGCCCGCGTCGCCAGCGCCCGACCCAACGTGCGCACCCACAAGGTGCGCCAGGGCGACACGCTGTACTCGCTGGCCAAGCAATACGGCACCTCGATCGACGCGCTGCGCGCGCTGAACAACCTCAAGGGCAGCGCGCTGAAGGTCGGCACGCCGCTGCGGGTCCCCGGCACCAACGCGCGGGGCTGAGCGCAACGGCACGGCAAAAGGGCGCACCCCGACGGGCGCGCCCTTTTCTTTTTAATGGAGGGGCCGCCAAACTCTTTAAAATAGGCGGTCTCCAGAAGGGAAAAAATCAAAGGATAGAAATATGGGCTTTCTCGCCGGCAAGCGCATCCTGGTCACCGGGGTGCTTTCCAACCGCTCCATCGCCTACGGCATCGCGCGCGCCTGTCACCAGCAAGGCGCCGAACTGGCGTTCACCTACGTGGGCGACCGCTTCAAGGACCGCGTGAGCGAATTCGCCGCCGAATTCGGCAGCAAGATCGTGCTGCCCTGCGACGTGGCCGAGGACAGCCAGATCGAAGCCGCCTTCGCCGAACTCGGCCAGCACTGGGACGGCCTGGACGGCCTGGTGCATTCCATCGGCTTCGCCCCGCGCGAAGCCATCGCCGGCAACTTCCTCGACGGCCTGTCGCGCGAAGCCTTCCGCGTGGCGCACGACATCTCGGCCTACAGCTTCCCCGCCATGGCCAAGGCCGCCCTGCCGCTCATGGAAGGCCGCAACGGCTCGGTGCTGACGCTGACCTACCTGGGCGCCGAGCGCGTGGTTCCCAACTACAACACCATGGGCCTGGCCAAGGCCTCGCTCGAAGCCAGCGTACGCTACCTGGCCACGGCGCTGGGCCCGCGCGGCATCCGCGCCAACGGCATTTCCGCCGGCCCGATCAAGACGCTGGCCGCCAGCGGCATCAAGGACTTCTCGGCCATCCTGAAGTTCGTCGAGGCCCAGGCGCCCCTGCGCCGAAACATCACCATCGAAGACGTGGGCAACGTCGCCGCCTTCATGCTGTCGGACCTGGCCGCCGGCGTGACGGGCGAAATCACCCACGTGGACGGCGGCTTCTCCACCGTCGTCCCGGGCATGGAAGACTGAAACCGGCGGCGCGTCCGGCCGCTCAGGCCGGACGCACCACCAGCGTCGAAACCTGCACGTCCACCGCGGTCATGAGTTTGTGGACCGGGCATTTCTCGGCCACCGCCAGCAGCTCGTCGATCTGCGCATCGGACAGCTCGCCATGCAGCGTCAGCTTGGCGGTCAGGCGGTAGATCCCCTTGCGCTCTTCGCTGTCGTCGCGCACCACCTCCACGCCCACCGATTCCAGCGGCAGCCCCTTGCGCTGCGAATACACCATCAGGGTCAGCGCCTTGCAGCCGCCCAGCGCAGTATCGAAGTAATCGTGCGGATCGGGGCCCTCGCCCTGCGGCTGCGGCATCGCCAGCGGAAGCTCATGGCCTTCGGCCGTGGCGGTGAACTGCAGGGTATTGGGCGCGTTCTGGCGCAAGCGGATGCTGCTCATGGGTGAAGTCTCCTGGCTGGGGTTCGGTGGATGGCCGCCGCGGCGGCCCCAATCGACGTTGTAACACCAGGCGGCGCTGCGCCACACCTGACTGGACGCTGAACTTCCTGATGCGGACACGGTCGGATATTTCTATCCGGAATACACCTATAGGGGGCCGCATGAGCGCCAGACAACTCCTCGATCAACTGCTGCAGTCCGGGCAAGGCCTGCTTTCCGACACCACCAGCCGCGTGCAGAACGCCACGGGCGGCAAGGGCTCGTCCTTCCTGACCGGCCTGGGCGGCGGCGCGCTCGGCGCGGGCGCGCTGGGGCTGCTACTGGGCAGCAAGAAGGCCCGCAAGATCGGCGGCAAGGTCGCCATGTACGGCGGCATGGCGGCGCTGGGCGCGCTGGCCTACCGCGCCTATGGCGACTGGCAGCGCAGCCAGGCCGGCGGCGCGGCTGCCCCCGCCCCCCAGACGCTGGACCGCCTGCCCGCCCCGCAGGCCGAGCAGCACAGCACCGCCGTGCTCACCGCCATGATCGGCGCGGCCAAGGCCGACGGCCACATCGGCCCGGAAGAACGCGCCCTGCTCGAAACCGAGCTGGCCAAGCTGTCCTCCGACGCGCAGGACCGGCAATGGCTGGAAACCGAACTCTCGCGTCCGCTGGACCCGGCCACCGTGGCCCGGTCGGCCCAGACCCCCGAAATGGCCGCCGAAATGTACCTGGCCAGCCTGCTGGTGGTGGACGAGGAAAGCTATATGGAGCGCGCCTACCTGGACGAACTGGCGCGCCAGCTCAAGCTGCAGCCCGGCCTCAAGGAACAGCTGGAGCAGCACGCCCGGACGGCGGCCGCCTAGTCCGCGCGCAGCCCGATCGCGGCGGTCAGCGCGCCGTAGCGCCGCATGTCCGCGGCGATCATGTCGTGGAACTCGCGCGGCGTGCTGGTGGCGGGCGTGAAACCCTGCTCGCGCAGCGCCGCCTGCATGGCCGGGCGCTGCACGATCTGCGCCACCGCCGCATTCAGCTTGGCCACCACCGCGGGCGGCGTGGCCGCCGGCGCCAGCAGCCCATGCCACTGGTCCAGCGCGTAGCCCTGCACGCCCTGCTCCGCCACCGTGGGCACGGTCGGCATCAGCGGCGAGCGCGCCGGCGACGTGACGGCCAGGGCCCGCAGCTTGCCGGCCGCGATCAGCGGGGCCGCGCTGGACGCGGTGACCACGCCCATTGCGACCTGACCCGCCGTGACGTCGGTCAGCGCCGGCCCGCAGCCCTTGTAGGGCACGTGCTGCAACGACGCGCCGGCCGCGCGCGCCAGCATCTCGCCGGCCAGGTGCTGCGGCGTGCCGTTGCCGCAGGACGCGAACGGCAGCGGCTGGCNTTGTAGGGCACGTGCTGCAACGACGCGCCGGCCGCGCGCGCCAGCATCTCGCCGGCCAGGTGCTGCGGCGTGCCGTTGCCGCAGGACGCGAACGGCAGCGGCTGGCCGGCGCGGGCGGCGGCCAGCGCGTCGTCCAGGCCGCGCAGGCCGGAATGCGCCGGCGCCACGAAAACCGAAGGCACGAAGGCCACGTTGATGACGGCCGCAAAGTCACGCGCCGGATCGAAACCCAGATGGCGGTAGACCCCGGGGTTGATGGCGAAGGAACTGTTGACCATCAGCAGCGTATAGCCATCGGGCGGCGACTCGGCCACGACGCGCGCGCCGATATTGCCGCTGGCGCCGGGGCGGTTTTCCACCACCACCGGCTGGCCCAGCGTCTCCTGCAGCTCGGCGCCGATGCGGCGCGCCAGCAGGTCGGTGCCGCCGCCGGGCGGAAAGGTCACGACGATGGTGATGGGATGGGCAGGATAGGCGGCGTCCTTGGGCGCTTCGCCGGACGGCGGGTTGCCGCAGGCGGCCAGCGACAGGACGAGCATCGGCGCCAGGGCGCGCAGCAGGCGTTTCATCTTGCGGACCGGTTGGTTGCGAGGCTCAGGCGTCCAGGCCGATGTCCAGCACCTTGGCGCTGTGCGTGATCCAGCCCACGGCGATCTGGTCCACGCCGGTGGCGGCCACCGCCGCCGCGGTTTCGGGCGTGATGCGGCCCGAGGCCTCGGTGATGGCGCGGCCGCGCGCCATGGCGACGGCGCGGCGCAGGTCGTCCAGGCTCATGTTGTCCAGCAGCACCACGTCCACGCCCAGCGAAAGCGCCACTTCCAGCTGCTCCAGCGTGTCCACTTCCAGCTCGATCTTCACCATGTGGCCGACGCCGGCGCGGGCGCGCTCGACCGCGATGGNCGGTTTCGGGCGTGATGCGGCCCGAGGCCTCGGTGATGGCGCGGCCGCGCGCCATGGCGACGGCGCGGCGCAGGTCGTCCAGGCTCATGTTGTCCAGCAGCACCACGTCCACGCCCAGCGAAAGCGCCACTTCCAGCTGCTCCAGCGTGTCCACTTCCAGCTCGATCTTCACCATGTGGCCGACGCCGGCGCGGGCGCGCTCGACCGCGATGGCGACGCCCCCGGCCAGGGCGATGTGGTTGTCCTTGATCAGCACCGCGTCGTCCAGGCCGTGGCGATGGTTGCTGCCGCCGCCCACGCGCACCGCGTACTTCTGCACCGCGCGCAGGCCCGGCATGGTCTTGCGCGTGCAGGTCACGCGCGCGCCGTAGCCCGCGATGGCGCGCGCGATCGAGGCCGTGGCGCTGGCCACGCCGCTCAGGTGGCAAAGAAAATTCAGCGCCACGCGCTCGGCGCTCAGCATGGCGCGGGCGTTGCCGCGGATGCGCGCGATTTCCGTGCCGGGCCGCAGGTCCGCGCCGTCGCGCTGGGACACCGCGAATTCGATGCCCGGGTCCATCGCGCGAAACGCCAGGCGCGCCAGGTCCAGCCCGGCCAGCACGCCGTCCTGGCGCGCCACCAGCCGGGTCTCGGCGAGGGCGTCGGCCGGGACGATGGCGTCGGTGGTCAGGTCGCCCGCGCGGCCCAGGTCTTCGAGCAGCGCCGCGCGCACCAGCGGCTCCAGCATGACTTCCGGCAAGGGGGGAACGGCCAGTCGGGAGACGGTCGAGGAGGCTGCGGCTTTAATGCTCATTTTGAGTATTTTGAGAGTAAAAAAAGGCGCGCAACGATTGCGCAGCACTTATGCTAAGACCGAGCATAAACCGTGTCAAGCCTCAGAGCGCGCGCGACAGCGGCAGTTTGCTGCCGGCGATGGCGCGTTCGATCAGCACGTCGCGCCGGAAGCGGAACAGCTTGGCGGGCCGCCCTGCCGTGCCGGTGGCCATCTCGCCGGTTTCCTCGACCAGCGCCTGCTGCTCGATCAGGCGGCGGAAATTCTGCTTGTGCAGGCCGCGTCCGGCCAGGGCCTCCACCGCCAGCTGCAGCTGCAACAGGGTGAACTGTTCGGGCATCAGTTCGAACACCACCGGCCGGTACTTGATCTTGGCGCGCAGCCGCGCGATGCCGGTGGCCAGGATGCGGCGGTGATCGTGGCGCATGGGCTCGCCCGGCACCACGGCGCCGCTGCCGCGGCCGCGCCGCGCCGCCTCGGGCACCAGCCCGGCCTCGAACAGCAGTTCGTAGCGCTGCAACACCATGTCCTCGTTCCAGGACGCGCCATCCAGCCCGAAGGTGACCGCCGCGCGCTGGCGGCGGCGCTTGCGCAGGGCCGCGTCGGCGCTGTCCTCGCACCAGGCGGCCAGCCGCGGCACGATCAGTTGCTCGACCAGCGCGGGCGTGCCGGCGCGCCGGTCCTCCCACGGAAAATAGCGATACCAGTCCTGCCAGCCCACCTGCGCCACGCCGGTCTCGCCGGCCTCGCGCGTCAGGCCCAGGTAGCTCACCGACATGACGCGCGCGCCCGATTCGTCGGAACGGTCGCCGTCGGCGAAGGTATAGAGCTGCTCCACATAGCCCAGCGGATGATGGGTCTGCGCTTCGACCCAGGCGCGCAGGCCGGCCTGCAGCGAACGGTGCGACAGTTCGAACGGCCCGGCCGGCAACGCGCGCGCATCCTCGGTCGTCAGCACCCGCGGCTCGCCGTTGGTGACGGCAACCAGCACGGCGACGAGTTCTGCATGAAGGGAGCGTTCGGCGGATTCGGTCAAAGTAGGCGTGTGGAAAAGAGTGAAGCCCGGTGTCCGGGCGGCGCGGCAAATTATAAGGTTCGGGCGCTGCAACAGCCCCTTGCAAACGTGACAGCCTGACGCGCCACGGCGGCGCCGCGCGGGCCTAAGATGGATGTGGAATCAGGCGCGCCGCCATCCCGGGGCGCCCGCAAGCGGAGCAATCGTCATGTTGAAAACTGCCCCAGATCCCAACCTCGCCAAACCCGCCGAAGCCGAGAAACCGGTCCCCGCCGATCCGCGCAAAGGCACTGAAATCATGCCCATGCCCGACGAACGCAACCCGCTGGTCGCCGGCATGCCGCGGCGCGGACGCGCCATCGTGGAGCCCGGCGAACCCGGCATCATCACGCCCGAGGACGACCTGCTCGACACCTCGTACGAACAGCGCAAGGGCTGAGCCCGTCAGGATGGCGAGATGATACCCGGGTCGCGAAAGCGCTGCGCCAGGATCTCGACGAACGCCTCGGTCACCGTCGATACCGCCGTCTGCGCCGGATAGGCCATGCACACGCGGACCGGCAGGCGCGGCGTGAACGGACGTATCGCCAGCCGGTCGGCGAACACCGCCGCAATGTACGGGTTGACCACGCCCAGCCCGTGGCCGGCGGCCGCCAGCGCGCAGATGGTCGAGGAATACGTGGTCTCGATCTCCGAGGCCGGCTGCACGCGGTGGGCCTGCATCGCGCCGCGCAACTGCAGGTAGACGTCGTCGTCCGCGTTCAGCACCAGCAGCCGGCGCGCGTTCAGGTCCAGGATGTCGATGCCGTCCTGCGCGGCCAGCGCGTGGTCCGGGCGCATCACGCAGACCGCCTCGCTCTCGTGCAGCACGTGCAGGTCCAACAGCGCGCCGTCCAGCGGCGCCGCCGTCACCACCACGTCGTAAGTGCCGTGCAGCAGCCCCTCGCGCAGGTACTGGCTGCCCATGGTCTGCATATTGATGTGGACCTCGGGATAGCGCTGCGCGAACGCCTCGACCGCGCCGGGCAGCACGCCCAGGCCCAGCGCCGGCGTGCAGGCCAGCCGCAGCACGCCGCTGCCGCTGCGCCGCATGGCGGCCAGGCGGTCCTCGATGCGTTCCAGGCCCACGAAATGGCGCTTGACCGTATCGAACAGGTCCTTGGCCTCGCGCGTGGGCCGCAGGCGGCCGCGCTCCATGTCGAACAGCTTCAGGCCGCTGGCCTGCTGCACCTGGCCCAGCAGGCGGCTGATGGACGGCTGCGTGGTGCGCAGCATCTGCGCCGCGCCGGTGGTGGTGCCGGCCAGCATCACCGCGTGGAAGGCTTCGATCTGGCGGAAATTCAGCGGTCGGCTCATGGGCGGCATAGAGTATGGCAATTCTGCATAGCCTATGCAAAAAAAAGAATTTTTTCAAATACATGCAGCCTCCTACACTGGGCTTCCCAGGGCGCCGGCAGACGCGCCCGCGATCCCAACTTTCCAGGGGAAGCCCCATGAATCCCAGCCGCTACTGGCGCAAGCTCGTTCAAACACTGTGCCTGGCCAGCGCCGCCGCCGCGCCGCTGGCCGCGCAGGCCCAGGCCAACTATCCCGACCACCCGATCCGCATCATCGTGCCGTTCACCGCGGGCGGCAGCTCCGACATCCAGGGCCGGCTGCTGGCCGAGCACCTGGGCAAGCTCTATGGACAGTCCGTGGTGGTGGAGAACCGGCCCGGCGCCGGCGGGCACATCGGCGGCAAGTTCGTGGCCGACTCCGGCCCGGACGGCTACACCCTGCTGCTGGGCTCCATCGGCCTGCACGCCACCTACGGCGTCTACTAAAGCCTCAACTACCGCCCGGCGCAGGACCTGAAGCTCATCACCGTCGTGGCCGAAATGCCGCACGTGGTGGTGGCCAACCCCTCGCTGCAGGCCAATACCCTGGCCGAACTGACCGCGCTGGCGCGCGCCCAGCCGGAGACACTGCACTTCGGTTCGGCGGGCGTGGGCTCGTCGGTGCACATGGTCGGCGAACTCTACAAAATGGCCGCGCAGGCGCCCACCGTGCACATTCCGTACCGCGGCAGCTCCGCCGCCACCAATGACCTGCTGGGCGGCCAGATCCAGCTGCTCTTCGAGAACGTGCCCACCACCATCGGCTATATCGAGGCCAAGAAGCTCAAGGCCCTGGCCATCACGGGCGCGACGCGCTCGCCCGCCCTGCCCGACGTGCCCACGGCCGCCGAAGCCGGCCTGCCCGGCCTGACGGCGACCTCGTGGACCACGCTGGCCGCCAGCAAGGACGTGCCCGACGCCCTCATCGAAAAAATCAGCGCGGACCTGCGCCGCGTCTACGCCGACCCGGCCTTCCGCGCCGGCCTGGAACGCCTGGGCATGACGCCGGTGGGCAACAGCCCGGCCGAAGCGCGCGAGTTCGTCGAACGCGAGCGCGCCCGCTGGAACAAAGTCATCGAAACCGAACACATCACCGCCGGCTGAGCGCCGCACCCTTGATTCTCATGAACCGCATGCTTGCCACGTCCACCGCCTGCCGCCGCCTGGGCGCCACGCCGCACCACCATTTCTTCGGCTACTACAACAAAACCGTCTGGCACCGAGACGGCCGCTATCTGCTGGCCAATCGCACCGCCTTCAAGGACGCCCGGCTCACGCCCGAACTGAGCGCCGAAGTGGGCTACTTCGACCTGCACGACGGCGACCGCTACCATGCCGTGGGGACCACCACGGCATGGAACTGGCAGATGGGCTGCCAGCTGCAATGGCTAGACGGCCTGGCCGAACCGCAGCTGATCTACAACTGCCGCAGCGGCGACGACAGCGGCGTGTATCCCGGCTTCCGCTCGGCCATCCACAACCTCGCCACCGGCCAGACGCGCATCCTGCCGCTACCCATCTACGTGGCCGCGCCCGACAGCCGCTACGCGCTTTGCGTGGACTACCGCCGGCTCTACATCACGCACCAGACCATCGGCTACAGCGAACACGCGCCCGGCCCGGTGGCCAACGCGCCGGCCGACGACGGCATCCGCCGCCTCGACCTGGACAGCGGCGAGCACCGGCTCCTGGTCAGCTACGCCGACCTGCGCAACTTCCATCCGCGCGATTCGATGGCGCGCGCCATCCACTGGGTCAGCCACATCGAGGTCAACCCGTCCTCCACCCGCATCCTGTTCCTGCACCGCTGGACCGAACGCGTCGAGGACGAGACCTGCTTTCTGCACCGGCTGATCACCATGAACGCCGACGGCAGCGACATGCGCCTGCTGGAATGCTCCGACCATCCGCTGCCGCAACTGGCCGACGACTTCGACCCCACCGCGGTCGGCACCTTCGACTACGAAAAGTCCGAATACCAGATCTCGCATCCGCTGTGGCGCGACGACCGCAGCATCATCGTCTGGGGCCCGCACGCCGGCAGCATCCACTACCATCTCTACGAGGACGCGCCCGACGGCCGCGTCGAGGTCGTGGGCGACGGCGTGCTGACCGAGAACGGCCACATGACCTTCTCGCCGGTGAACCCGCGCTGGCTGCTCAGCGACACCTATCCCGACTCGCGCACCCACGAGCGCGTGCTGTTCCTCTACGACATGCACAGCGGCCAGCGCCACGCCCTGGGCAGCTTCTACGCCGATCCCGCGCTGTCCAAGGAAAACCGCTGCGACCTGCATCCCCGCTGGAGCCGCGACGGCACCCAGGTCTGCATCGACTCCGTGCATGAAGGCGAACGCCAGATGTACGTGCTGGACGTCGCTCCCATCGTCGGCCAGTCTCTCCAAACGATGTAATCCCACCGGCCCGCTACTCGCGGGCCGAGCCTCCCGCCAGAATGTGAACGCGGCATCTGGAATTCATCCATCCGTCACCCCGGTGTCATGCGCAGCTTCTAACCTCGCTGCCGCAATCCTGACAAATAACTTAGCGAATTGTTCGCTACTCTATTGAGGTTGGAATGTCCTACTTGACCGACAAACTGCGCGCCCCCCACCGTGAAGCCCAGGGAGAAGTCACGGTTCCGGGCCAGATGCTGGAAGACATCGTCGCCGCGAACCCGGAACGCCGCACATTGTTGAAGAACAGCTTCGGCCTGTCGATGCTGTCGGTATTCGGCGCCTCCTCGCTGCTGACGGCCTGTGGCGGCGATGACGATGACGACGACGCGCCCTCCAACGGCGGCGACGGCGGCGGCGACACCGGCGAAGGCACCACGCCCACCCCGACGCCGGAACCGGAGCCGGCAGGCCCCGACTACTCCGTCACGTTCAAGCCCCTGGAAGACAAGATCGTCGCCGACACCGTCACGGTGCCCGAAGGCTACGTGGCCGAGGTGCTGTACTCGGCCGGCGACAAGTGCGTGATCGGTTCGGTCGGCTACACCGGCATTCCGCAGTCCTACCCCGCCACCGAAACCCAGTCCGGCGGCCAGCACGATGGCATGCACTTCTACCCGCTCGAAGGCGTGGACCCCAACCAGGGCGGCCTGCTGGTGGTGAACCACGAAGCCCTCGACGACGCCACCCTGGACCAGAGCGTCGAAGGCCTGAAGACCCGGCTGTCGAACGTCGGCGTATCCGTCGTCGAAATCGCCCGCGCCGCCGACGGCAAGTGGTCGGTCAAGACCGACTCGCGCTACAACAAGCGCTACACCGGCAACACGGTCTACAACGTCAGCGGCCCGGCCAAATCGGTGGTCGGCGCCACCGTCGTCGGCACCCTGAACAACTGCTCCAGCGGCAACACGCCGTGGGGCACGTACCTGACCTGTGAAGAAACGCTGAACAACTACCACTACAAGTCCGGCGACGCCGGCCAGCCGGCCGACGAAGGCTATGGCTGGGTGGTGGAAATCGATCCGCAGAATCCCGGCTCGACCGCCGTCAAGCGCACCGCCATGGGCCGCTTCAGCCACGAGAACACGGCCTACATGCTGGACGAGAACAACCGCGTCGCGTTCTACATGGGCGACGACACCACGCCCGGCTGCATCTACAAGTTCGTGCCCAGCAAGCCCTACGACCCGGCCAACCGCGCCAACAACATGAACCTGCTCGACGAAGGCACGCTGTACGCCGCGCGCTTCAACGACGACGGCAGCGGCAACTGGGTCGAGCTGACCGTGGGCAAGAACAACCTCACGACCGGCGCCACCGATCCGGGCAACTTCACCCAGGTCGCCAGCGGCACCGTCATCACCGGCACGCTGGTCGACTTCAACACGCAGGCCGACGTGCTGGTCAAGACCCAGGCCGCCGCCCGCGTGGCCGGCGCCACGCTGATGGACCGCCCCGAGTGGATCACGGTCGGCGTGGACAAGACCGTGTACTGCACGCTGACCAACAACAGCCGCCGCCAGCGCACCAGCGCCGCCAACCCGCGCGTGAACAACTCGCACGGCCAGATCATCCGCTGGCACGAGCGCGGCGATTCGCCGCTGGCGACGACCTTCGAATGGGACCTGCTGCTGCTGGCCGGCCGCGACCCCGCCGACGGCGCGGCGCCCAACCTGACCGGCAACGTCAACGGCGACACCTTCTCCAGCCCGGACGGCATCCGCGTCGACCCCAAGGGCCGCCTGTGGGTGCAGACCGACGCCGGCACCGGCACGTCGACCACCGATTTCTTCGGCAACAACTCGATGTACTACATCGACCAGCAGACCGGCGAATCCAAGCGTTTCCTGGTCGGCCCGCTGGGCTGCGAAATCACCGGCATCGCCTACACGCCCGACCTGACGGCGTTCTTCATCAACATCCAGCACCCCAACGCCAGCTGGAACACGCTGCGCGCCGGCGGCGGCGACGCCCGCTCGGCCACGATCGTCGTGCGCCGCACCGACGGCAAGCCGGTCGGCGCCTAAGTCCCGGATGGCGGCTGAGGCCCCGCCTGATGGGTTTCGCGCGTTGACTATTCGGGTTCTTGCTTAAGGATGCTAGCGCTGCACCCATCCTACGAACCGGTGCCGTAGGATGGGTGCAGCGCGGCACCCTCGTCGCAGGATAACCGCTGCCCGTCGCGCGTAACCCATCGATCGGCGGATGCAAACAAAAAGCCCCTGATCTCGATGAGATCAGGGGCTTTTATGAATTCCTGGCGCAGAGGGGGATTCAAATAATCATCTGAAACCCTAAAAAACTATAGGGCTCTTCTTTACTCATTTTTTAGATACCCCCAAAAATACCCCCAGACAAAGATCGCTGACACCATTAACATCTAGGTACTTTTTTAAACATCAGAGACCCAAGAGATAGACGATGACCAACAATCCCCCGCCCGTCCCTACCTCTCGTTTCTCGTCTCGAACTTCCCGCCTGTTGCCTATATCCCTTGCCATAGCACTACTGGCGGGTTGCGCTGCCCCTCCCACGGACCAGCTAAGAGCCGAAGTCGAGCCTATGCAATTCACTACGGCCAAACAGGCTGTCGAAGTAATCGACTGCGTTGTTCCCGCTTGGGAAGGCATGTTAATAAATAATTTTGTCTATGTCCGTCCGACTGGAGGCGGGTATCGAATAGATAAAACCAGCGATCTCGGCCACCTGTATGCCTCGTTAGATCTCAAACCCAACAATGATCAAATAGCGGTATCCCTTTGGATCATCAAGCGCTATCTCTGGAGCAAAACTCAAAGAAAGGAACTGGCTGACGCCGTACGTGAATGCCTGTAACTTCTTCAAGAACTGCGCCAACTTGGATAACCGACTACAAAGCTAGAGAGAAGATGGAATCACCGGACGCTTACGGAAAAAAAAGCTGTTTCCTATATAACCGGACCCGACGTAACGGCCCATTAGGGACTCGCTCCTATGGGGAAACGAATGCGTAAGCCGTTGACTGCGTTGAGTTGCCTCACCATTGGCCTTCTAGCAGGTTGCGAAAAGGGGAAGCCCCCCGAAGAGCTGCTAATCGAGTCTGCCCAGCAAGTCGTCGCGACCCAATTGAAAGATCCGCTATCCGCACAATTTCGCAACATGCAAGGAAGCGAAGGGGCTCTGATGGTATGCGGGGAAATTAACGCCAAAAATGGAATGGGAGGCTATGTTGGCTTCAAGCGCTTCATGGTAGGCGGTGAGGTTGATACCACGTCCCATACCTTCAAAGCTGGAGCAATCGCACTCATAGAACCGCCCAAGCCGCCTGTAGACACGTCCGATCTGAAAGCGCCCGTGACGAAGGAGCGACTAGACCGCATGGTAGACGACGTTTACAAGCTAACTGAATATGAAAAAGCTCTGAACGTTCTGGACAAATGCGAAAAAATCGTTTCTGCAACGAAGCTTCTCGACGGGCTAGATCGTGACGCCAACAGAACTTTTCTTGATAAAGTAAGCAACTTCTTCAGGGGCAATAAAGACTAGAGCACGGCATACCACCGCGGCCCTGGAGGCGAAAAAAATGATAGGGCTCAGTTTGATTCTCGGTGCGCAAAAAAAACATAGAGTCACCGCACGAGGAGGGAGTCACAACGTCTCACTAGCGATTTTTACTTTCTCGACTCCTTACCCTCATCATTCGGCGGTCCTACGGCAGATCACGGCTTAATGGTGCTTATTACGGCACGTCACAGTCGCCCAACGCCATTCGCAAAGCCTCGATGCGTTGCGACCAAATAGTCTCAGGGCACCACCAAGATGGGCAGCAATTGTCCGCCAACCACATCCGATATTCGGCCCGCTTTCTTCTATTCCGGATAAGATGCAAGGCTGCTTGCGCCCCTCTATAGCGACACGAATCCAGGAAGTGTGCATAGTTGTGCTCTAGAGCATCGCACATCGGGTAAACCGACAACGCAAACGATGCAAAAGGGTTAGGCATATCGTGGATATTGCTGAGTGGCCCAATATCAGAAGAGCGGCACTCCACGCGAGTGCATTCCCTGCGCAGTATTCGACTGTGGCATTCCCTTGCCTCGCGCTTTTTGTCGTAGATCACCACATGACGATTACTCGTTCGCTGCCCCAGGTACATCCCCGTGGTTGGTCTGCCCCCTGAAAAGTGGTCCTCCCTGAAGTAGGCTATTGAGCCGTAGGAGGACGTTGGAATGCCCCAGAAGAAGCACAAACCCGAAGAGATCGTGGCGAAGCTGCGCCAAGTCGATGTTCTGTTGTCGCAAGGTCGTTCTGTCGGAGAAGCGGTCCGTTTGATCGGCGTGACGCAGTTTACGTATTACCGGTGGCGCAAGGAGTTCGGTGGCCTGAAGGGTGACCAGGTGAAGCGGCTGAAGGAGCTCGAGAAAGAGAATGACCGGCTGCGCAAGGCGGTCTCGGACCTGACACTCGAGAAGCTGATCCTGAAAGAGGCTGCTTCGGGAAACTTCTGAGCCCCGCTCGCCGTCGCCGTTGCGTCGATCGTGTCATGGCGAAGTTCTCCGTCTCGGAGCGGTTTGCCTGCAAGGTTCTCGGCCAGCATCGTTCGACCCAGCGCAAAAAGCCGCAAGGCCGGCCCGATGAAGAGGCGTTGACCTCCGACATCATCCGGCTCGCTTCCCGCTATGGCCGTTATGGCTATCGCAGGATCACGGCGATGCTGCGGTCTGAAGGCTGGACGGTGAACGCCAAGCGTGTCGAACGGATCTGGCGGCGGGAGGGGCTGAAGGTTCCCCAGAAGCAACCGAAGAAGGGGCGGCTCTGGTTGAATGACGGATCGTGCATCCGGCTTCGACCCGAGCATCCAAACCATGTCTGGTCCTATGACTTCGTCGAGGGTCGGACCCACGATGGCAGGAGATTCCGCATGCTCAACATCATCGACGAGTTCACCAGGGAATGCCTTGCAATCCGCATCGATCGCAAGCTCAACTCGACCGACGTCATCGACGCCCTGTCGGACCTGTTCATCCTGCGTGGTGTGCCCGGCCATGTCCGTTCCGACAACGGCCCGGAGTTCATCGCCAAGGCTGTACGGGAGTGGATCGTAGCCGTCGGCGCAAAGACAGCGTTCATCGAACCTGGAAGCCCTTGGGAGAACGGCTACTGCGAGAGCTTCAACTCGAAGCTCCGCGACGAACTGCTCGACGGTGAGATCTTCTACAGCCTCGCCGAGGCCAAGATCATCATCGAAGCCTGGCGGCGGTACTACAACACCGAGAGGCCACACTCGTCGCTTGGATACAAGCCACCGGCACCCGAGGCCATCATCTGGCCTGCGCCAGCAAGCGGAGCAGCACCGTCATCTGCCCAGGCAATAGCCCCAAGGCCGATCATGAACTAAGATTGAAACCGGACCACCCTATGGGGTCAGGCCATGGTACGCCCGCTTCTCGCGAAATTCTTAGAAAAGGTCGAACGCGTGTTGTGATGCACGCCCAACCTGTCGATGTGCATGTCATAGATATCTACGGCGAAGTCCAACCGATTGAGGCGTGCCCTCTCTAGCGCAAGGACAAAAGCGGGCCAAGCCTCACATAGAATGCTTGTGACTAGCGAGAACGGATGCTCCTGGGCGGGGCCTTTGTTGTTAGGATTGAACTCCAGCCTCAGGAAGTTCAGACTTTCATCGCGAGGGGCGGCCTGGACGATGATATTGCGCCCATAGGCCAGCGGAATGCCATAAGCAAGGTGGTAGCGGGCAAGCAAATCACCATATGAGATGAGACGGATGATGCCACTATCCGCGCATGTTTGAAGCCAGTCTGTAATGTTGTGTTGAAGCGTGCGAGATTGCACAGGTATGGTCAATGCAATCTTGTCGATGAATAGATGGCTAAGAGAAACCATGCACCATCCCTAGTCCCGTGTTCAGTAAACTCGCTAATAGAACAGCGGGAGGACCACGCCCCCCTTACCCGCTCAAAGCGAATCGCCTACTTTGCAATTGATTGCAGGATGTCTAGGATGTGCGCTTGTTTGCATGCCTCGCAGATGCATGTACCGCCTCAAGGCGACGATTGGGGGCGTGTGCAGCTTCCCAGGCGTTAGGATCAGCAAGGTACTCGCGGATTAGCTCTACGCGCCAGCGTGTGCAACGCGCTCCAAACCGTTCGGGCGCAGGAAAACGGCCTTGCCGGACTCGAAGCCATAGCGTGCTTTCTGCCCAAGGGGTCACCCCATCGGGTTGTGCCAGCGCCTTGATGCTGCAATAGCCTTCGGCGGGCAACGTTATCGGCCTAGGTTTCTCATTTTGGACTGTTGTATCGGCGGGCATTGCAATGTGCTCCCATGTGTTGAAGAGGGATGCAGTCTGACTGTGCTGCACACAGCGGAGGCCAAACAAGCGGTCATCAAAACCAGCTTGGGTTTAAGCTAGTCTTTATGCGGCTTTCCGGAGAGGAGCCCCGAAGCTTCCTTGAGATACTTGCGCACGGTCTCGTCAGAGACTGACAAACCGAGGGACTCCACATCCTTGGTGATTTCAGAAACCGCGCCCGACCTTTTCCCGGTAGAGTCATACCGATAGCCAACTACCGCCATACTAATCACGAGTTTTAGTAAGGTCTCCCTCTCACGCGACGCTAGGGGCTTCTCCTGCCGCTCTTCTTGCGTTACGAAGTAATGTGCCTCTTTCCAGCCAATAAGGCCCAACCATTTCTCTATGTCCTCGCGCCGAAACATCGGATTTCGCGTGACCAGCATTGTGTCCGTATACGCACTATCTCTCCGACCTTCTGTGATCGTGCGCGCGTAGACCTCGCGCAACTCCGCGCTTGGCAGCGATGACGGGTCGGCGGACACATCAAACTTCGCAGGCGCACCGTTAGCCTCATGGATATGGCCTCCATTGCAGGCAACCCGGCAGTAATAAAGGGCGGTCTGGTACGCATCGTCCATCAAGGAAAGCAGGACTTTTACCCTACCGGGAATATGGAGCGGATCTCCCCGGTCGATTCCTACAGGCTCGTAGCCCGCAATTAAACAGGCAGCTTCCCATGCGTCAAATTGATCTCGGTAGTCATATAACCCGTGATCCACCTGCTCCATCCGTCTTCCCCTCGCATTGTTCAACAATGGAAATATCACGCCGTGCGCATCAAAGGAATAACTTTCCCGCCCGCCTTCATGGCATCTAGATAGTCGGCCCACTCCTGCATCATCTTCGCTCGGGGAAGTAGGTAGTTCGCATGGTTATAGGCCGCGCTCACCTCGTTGCGTTCCGCATGCGCAAGCTGTAGCTCAATGTGCTCGTGCGGGTAACCTTGCTCATGCAGGATGGTGGACGCTACACCTCGAAAACCGTGGCCGGTCATGCGTCCTTTGTAACCCATGCGCTCCAGTGCCTTCAGGATGGTGTTGTTGCTCATAGGTTTCTCGTGATCGCGGTCACCACGGAACAACAATTCATTGTCCCCGCTCAGCGCCCGCAGCATTTCCAGGACAACCAGAGCCTGACGCGACAACGGCACGATATGCGGAGCGTCCATCTTCATACGCTCCGCCGGGATGTTCCAGCGTTTAGCGTCAAAATCGAACTCGCTCCACCGCGCCCCTATAAGCTCGCCAGTACGAACAAAGGTCAATGCGAGTAGTTGCATAGCCCATCGGGTGCGTAAGCGCCCCACATAGCCGTCTACGGCCCTTAACAACTCGGGCAACTCTTTCGCATCGACGCGCGCATAATTTTTCTTCTTCCGGGGTTGCAGGAAGTCGCCGGGTTTCATATCCGCTACGGGGTTGCGCTCCGCCAACCCGTGCGCCACGGCATAGCGCATCACCTGCCCGCAGGTTTGCAATACTCGCTTGGCGATATCCAGCGCCCCTCGCCGCTCGATGCGCTTCGCCATGTCCCGAAATGCCCCGGCCGAAATCTCGGACACGGGAACATTTCCTATCGCTGGAAACGCGTCAGACTCCAGCCGGCGGATGACGTACCCAGCGTGACGGGAACTCTTGGCGGCCCCCCAATGGGCATACCATTGGCGGGCTACCACTTCAAAGGAATGGCTAGCGGCAACCCGTGCAGCCACTTTGGCTTGCTTGCGGGCCTCACTGGGATCTATTCCGGAGGCCAGGAGTTCTCGGGCTTTCTGATGCTCTTTGCGAGCTTGGGCTAGGCCTACATCGGGGTAGACCCCCAGCGCCAACAATTTTTCCTTGTCAGCGAATCGGTACTTCCAGCGCCAGTAACGCGAGTCAGAAGGGGTAACTAGCAGGTACAGCCCACCGCCGTCCGAGAGCTTCTTAGGCTTGGTGCCCGGCTTCGTCTGGCGGATGGCGACGTCTGTCAGTGTCTGAGCCATGTGGGGGTATCAACTCTGTATGGGTACATCCGTACCCCCAAAGGTACCCCTTGAAACGGGGGTATGTCCATAGAGCCCCTTAGAGAACGCTGGACAACAAAAAGCCCCGAAGAGATCAATCTCCCGGGGCATTTCACACTATCTCAGACCATCTTAGATGAATTCCTGGCGGACAGAGGGGGATTCGAACCCCCGATACGCTATTCACGTATACACGCTTTCCAGGCGTGCGCCTTCAACCACTCGGCCACCTGTCCTATCTGCGTCTTGCGCGGGCGGCATTCGCCGCTGCGAAAAATGCGAATCCGCGATTCTAGCAGATTGCGCGCGGGCGCGGCAAGGGCTGCAAGAATGGGGGACGCCGTAGCGTCCCCCCTCGTTGCGCTTCGGCCTCTATGTAGCGGCGGGCGGGTCCTGTTCGCGGTAGGAGCTGACGGTGCCGTCGGTCTCGGTCTCTTCCAGGCGCACGCGAAAGCCCCACAGGCGCGCCAGGTGCTTCATGACCTGTTCGGCGTCCTCGCCGGCCAGCGGGCGGCCGCGGGTCTTGAGGTGGCGCAGGACCAGGGAGCGGTCGGAGTCGCGGTTGAAGCGCACCACCTGGATGTCCGGCACCTGGTTGTCGCGGTTGTGCTGCGCGGCGAGCAGGCGGCGGATGTCGCGGTAGCCTTCGTCGTCGTGGATGGCGGCGACTTCGAGCTTGGGGTTGGCCTGGTGGTCGGAGATGGCGAAGAAGCGGAACTCGCGGATCAGGCGCGGCGACAGGTACTGGGAGATGAAGGACTCGTCCTTGAAGTTGCGCATGGCGAAGTCCAGCGTCTTCAGCCAGTCGCCGCCGGCGATGTCCGGGAACCACTGGCGGTCTTCGGGCGTGGGCGCTTCGCAGATGCGGCGGATGTCCGACATCATGGCGAAGCCCAGCGCGTACGGGTTGATGCCGCCGTAGCCGCGTTCGTCGAAGCCGCGCTGGCTGACGACATTGGTGTGGCTTTGCAGGAACTCCATCATGAAGCCGTCGTTGACCAGGCCTTTTTCATGCAGCCGGTTAAGGATGGTGTAGTGCCAGAACGTGGCCCAGCCCTCGTTCATGACCTTGGTCTGGGTCTGCGGGTAGAAGTACTGGGCGATCTTGCGCACGATGCGCACCAGTTCCTTCTGCCAGGGCGCGAGCTTGGGCGAGTACTTCTCGATGAAGTACAGCAGGTTCTCCTCGGGCTCGGGCGGGAACACCGAGGCCTCGACGCGGGTGTCCTTTTCGTCCTCGAGCCGCGGCAGGGTGCGCCAGAGGTCGTTGTACTGCAGACGGGCGTGCTCGGCGCGCTCGGCCTGGCGCGCGGCCTCTTCCTTGTAGGAGATCGGGGTGGGACGCTTGTAGCGGTCCACGCCGTGGTGCGAGAGCGCGTGGCACGAGTCCAGCACCGCCTCCACGGCGTCGATGCCGTAGCGGTCCTCGCAGGACATCACGTACTTGCGGGCGAAGACGAGGTAATCCAGCACGCCGTCGGCGTCGGTCCACTGGCGGAACAGGTAATTGCCCTTGAAGAAGGAGTTATGCCCGTAGCAGGCGTGCGCGATCACCAGCGCCTGCATCGTCATGGAGTTCTCTTCCATGAGGTACGAGATGCAGGGGTTGGAGTTGATGACGATCTCGTAGGCCAGGCCCTGCATGCCGCGACGGTAGAACTGCTCGTTGCGGATGAACTCCTTGCCGTATGACCAGTGCGGATAGCCGATGGGCAGCCCGGCCGAGGCGTAGGCGTCCAGCATCTGCTCCGAGGTGATTACCTCGATCTGGTTCGGATAGGTGTCCAGGCCGTATTCGGCGGCGACCTTGGAGATCGCCTCGTCATAGGACTGGATCAGTTCGAACGTCCATTCGGAACCTTGGGAGATCGGCCGGGCGCCGCCGGCGGTCTCCGGCTCCACGAGTGCTCCGACGTGGGTGTTCATGCGGTCTCCTTCTTGAACAGATCATGGAACACAGGAAAGATTTCGCTGCGTTCGCAGATGCGCCGCATCACGAAATGCGGCTCCAGTTTCTGTTCGTATTCGGCCCACAGGCTGCTCTTGCGCGCCTCCTGCGAGTCGGGCACTTCGATGTAGGCGAAGTAACGGGTGGCCGGCAGCAGATGCTCGGCCAAAAAGCGCGCGCTCTTGCCCGCGTCGGCGCCGAACGAGTCGCCGTCGCTGGCCTGTGCCGCATAGACGTTCCAGGACCCCGGCGGATAGCGCTTTTCGAGGATGTCGCGCATCAGCTCCAGCGCGGACAGCACGATGGTGCCGCCGCTCTTGGGGTCGTAGAAGAAGGTCTGCTCGTCCACTTCCTCGGCGTTGTCGGTGTGGCGGATGAAAACCAGGTCCACGTGCTCGTACTTGCGCGACAGGAACAGGTAGAGCAGCGAGAAGAAGCGCTTGGCCAGGTCTTTCTTGCCCTCGTCCATGGAGCCCGACACGTCCATCAGGCAGAACATGACGGCGCGCGCCATGGGGATGGCGACCGACACCCGGTTGCGGTAGCGCAGGTCCAGGTCGTCGAGGAACGGCACGCGCGCCAGGCGCTCGCGACAGTCCTCGACTTCCTGTTCGAGCACCTGGATTTCGGCGGCGGAGGCGCCCGCCTCGCGCGCCTTGGCCAGGCGTTCTTCGGCGTCCTCGAGGTCGGCGCGGGCCTTCACGCCGAGCGCGACGCGCCGCGCCAGCGAGGACTTGAGCGTGCGGCTGATACTCAGCATGCTGGGCGAGCCGGTGGTGGTGTAGCCCGCGCGCTGCCACTTCTTCTGGCTGACCTCGCCCAGCTGCGTGCGCGCCATGTGGGGCAGCTCCAGGTCCTCGAAGAACAGGTTGAGGAACTCGGCCCGCGACAGGCTGAAGGTGAACTGGTCCACCGATTCGCCTTCGCCCGGCTCGGAGCCGCCCTCGCCCTGCCCGCCCTGCGGCCGGTCGAAGGTGTCGCCCTTGGCGAACTCGCGGTTGCCGGGGTGCACGATCTCGCGGTCGCCGCCCGTGCCGTGCCGGAAGGTCGGCTCGGAGATGTCGCGGGCGGGCAGGTTGATTTCACCGCCCTGGTCCATGTCCTGGATCGAGCGGTCGCGGATCATCCCGTGCACCGCCTTGCGGATCTGGTCCTTGTAGCGCCGGAGAAAACGCTCCCGGTTGACGGCGCTTTTATTGCGCCCGTTGAGACGGCGATCGATCAGTGAATTCATGATTCACCTCGCTCAGGAGGACTTCCTCACACGGAGATACCACTCGCACAGCAGCCTGACCTGCTTTTCCGTGTAGCCCTTTTCCACCATGCGATCGACGAAGCTCTGGTGTTTCGACTTGTCCTCGGCCGAGGCCTTGGCGTTGAACGAAATCACCGGCAGCAGGTCTTCGGTGTTCGAGAACATCTTCTTCTCGATCACTTCGCGCAGCTTTTCATAGCTGGTCCAGGTGGGGTTGCGGCCGTTGTTGTTGGCGCGCGCCCGCAGCACGAAGTTGACGATCTCGTTGCGGAAGTCCTTGGGGTTGGCGATGCCCGCCGGCTTTTCGATCTTTTCCAGTTCGTCGTTGAGCGCGCTGCGGTCGAAGCTTTCGCCGGTTTCCGGGTCGCGGAATTCCTCGTCCTGGATCCAGCAGTCGGCGAAGGTCACGTAGCGGTCGAAGATGTTCTGGCCGTACTCGGAGTACGACTCCAGGTAGGCGGTCTGGATCTCCTTGCCGATGAATTCCGCATAGCGCGGCGCCAGGTAACCCTTGATGAATTCAAGGTAGCGCCGGCGGATTTCGTCGGGATAGTCCTCGCGGCCGATGCGCTGCTCCAGCACGTACATCAGGTGCACCGGGTTGGCGGCCACTTCGGTCTGGTCGTAGTTGAAGACGCTGGACAGGATCTTGTAGGCGAAACGCGTGGAGACGCCGGCCATGCCTTCGTCGGTGCCCGCGTAGTCCTTGTATTCCTGCAAGGCCTTGGCCTTCGGGTCCACGTCCTTCAGGCTTTCGCCGTCATAGACGCGCAGCTTCGAGTAGATGCTGGAGTTCTCGGGTTCCTTCAGGCGCGTCAGCACCGAGAACTGCGCCATCATGTCCAGCGTTCCCGGGGCGCACGGCGCCGAGTACAGCGAACTGTGCTGCAGCAGCTTCTCGTAGATGCGGACCTCTTCCGACACCTGCAGGCAGTACGGCACCTTGACGATGTAGATACGGTCGAGGAACGCCTCGTTGTGCTTGTTATTGCGGAAGGTCTGCCATTCCGATTCGTTCGAGTGGGCCAGGATCATGCCGTTGAACGGGATCGCGGAGAAGCCTTCGGTGCCCTTAAAGTTGCCTTCCTGGGTGGCCGTGAGCAAGGGGTGCAGCATCTTGATCGGGGCCTTGAACATCTCCACGAACTCGAGCAGGCCCTGGTTGGCCAGGCACAGGCCGCCGGAATAGCTGTAGGCGTCCGGGTCGTCCTGCGAATGGCGGTCGAGCTTGCGGATGTCGACCTTGCCGACCAGCGAGGAGATGTCCTGGTTGTTCTCGTCGCCCGGCTCGGTCTTGGCGATGGCGGTCTGGCGCAGCACCGACGGATTCAGGCGCACCACGCGGAACTGCGAGATGTCGCCGTCGTAATCCTTCAGGCGCTTGACGGCCCACGGCGACATGATGCCGGTCAGGTAGCGGCGCGGAATGCCGTATTCCTTTTCCAGCATGTCGCCGAACCGTTCCGGATGGAACAGGCCCAGCGGCGATTCGTTGACCGGCGAGCCCTTCAAGGCATAGATGGGATAGGTCTCCATCAAGGCCTTGAGCCGCTCCGCGATGGACGACTTGCCGCCGCCCACGGGCCCCAGCAGATACAGGATTTGCTTGCGCTCCTCCAGTCCCTGGGCCGCGTGCTTGAAGAACGCAACGATCTGCCCGATCACGTCCTCCATGCCGTAGAACTCCTGGAACGCCGGATAGCGCCGGATGGTCCGGTTGGAAAACAAACGGGAAAGACGTGGGTCGTTACGCGTATCCACGATCTCGGGTTCGCCGATCGCGGCCAGCATGCGCTCAGCGGGACTGGCGTACGCCATGGGATCGCGTTTCGCGAGATTCAGGTACTCCTCGAGGGAGAGTTCTGATTCCTGCTCTTTTGCATACTGCGACTTGAAGCCTTCGACGATGTTTTGCACGGAAACCTCCTACAACACGCGAAAAATCCAATACGTCCCTACGTGTCCCCATTGTGCCTCAGCGCTCGCGCATTACTAGACAATCTCGCGATATGCATTGTTGGCCGGAAGGTATGTTGCTTTCGCCACACATCAACCATGAGCACGATCAGGCCCTTTCCGTTTAGGCTGCACCCTTCGGACACAAGTTCCGTCAGGGATTGCAACTTACGTGAAGAATGTTCGCTCATTCGCTGTCAGCATATCGCCGTATGCGCGCACGATAAGCGCGCCTGCAATGAAATGCTCGGCAATGATTTGAAGGGAAGAGCGATATCCCGAGGATTCTTATGATTCGGGCCAAACCCGATGCGCCCGCTATGCGATGGCAGCGGACGGTCTGAACGGCGCGTGGCGTCTTCGTTCAGCAGCGTGCCGCTCCGGTCGTGAAAAAGCGCCGATAACGCGGCACGGGAATCCGTGGTGACGAGGGCATGTGGCACTGAGCGGTTTAAGCCTTCAGGACGTATCGCCTAGTCATGTGCCTATGCTATAGCCAATTGAAGGTTTTGTGGCAATTCATTTTGCGCAATGCCCAAAATAGTCCGTATCTTGGCATGCGCGGCGGCGCGCATCGGCGGCACGAAACATGCGGATAAAAGCTCGCGAATTTGGCGCCATCGCATCGCGCGCGCGGCGTTGCGCGGCTGGCAGCCGCACATGCCGAGTGCTAGCAGCCCTTGCGCCAGTGCGGTTTATGCGCCTCAGGACAGCGCGGGCAATTCCACGCGCTGCATGAGCTGGCGCCACGTTTCGGCGACCCGGGCGCGCACGCGCAGGTCCGCGCCCACCCGTTCGGCGTCGATGAATTCGTAGCGACGGGCGGCTTCCAGGTGCTCCAGCATCGGCAGCCGCACCATGCCGGCGGCATCGCCCAGCAGCACCGGCGCCATGTACAGCAGCAGTTCGTCGACGCAGTCTGCCGCGACCAGCGCGCCGCTCAGGCCGGCGCCGGCCTCCACGTGCACTTCGTTGATCTGCTCGGCCGCCAGCCAGCGCATCATCGCCGGCAGGTCCACCCGGTCCGGCGTCGCGCCGGGCAGCGGCACGACGCGCGCGTTCATGGCATGCAGCCGCGCGGCCTTGGCCGCGTCCTCGCGGGCGGTGAAGACGATGACTTCGGCGCCGTCGAAAAGCCTGGCGTGCTCGGGGATCTCGAAGCGGCCGTCGACCACCGCCTTGCGCGGCTGGCGCGGCGTATCCACGCCGCGCACGTTCAGCTGCGGGTCGTCCTTCAGCACGGTGCCCATGCCGGTCAGCACCACGCAGCTGCGCGCGCGCCAGCGATGGCCGTCGGCGCGGGCGTCCGCGCCGGTGATCCATTGCGATACGCCGTTATGCAAGGCGCTGCGGCCGTCCAGCGAGGCCGCCATTTTCATCCACACCCAGGGCAGCCCGCGGCTCATGCGGGAAATAAAGCCCGCGTTGACCGCCAGCGCTTCTTCCCGGCACACGCCGGTGGTGACCGCAATGCCGGCCTCGCGCAGCCGCGCCAGGCCCTGCCCGTTGACCAGCGGATTCGGATCGCCCAGCGCCACCACCACGCGCGCCGGACGCGCCGCCAGCACCGCGTCCACGCAGGGCGGCGTGCGGCCGTAATGGCTGCAGGGTTCCAGCGTCACGTACAGCGTGGCGCCGGCCACCGACTCGCCGCGCGCCTGCGCGTCGCGCAGGGCGCAGACTTCGGCATGGGGACCGCCGGGGGGCTGGGTCGCGCCTTCGCCCAGCACGCGCCCGTCGCGCACGATCACGCAGCCGACCCGGGGGTTGGGCGCGGTGGAGTACATGACGGTGCGCGCCAGGTCCAGCGCGCGTCGCATCCAGAAAACGTCGTCGGGGTCGCTCGGGGTCATCATGCCCAGGATTGTATGCCGCGCCGGCCGCCTGCGACGGGGCCGCCAGTGAATGTCCGTTTTGGGCCGATAGGCGTCTTTCGCGGCGCGCCGGCGGCGCCGGGATTGCAGTAAAACTGTCGCTACACCCCTTTTTATTCCATTGCCTGGAGCCGGTCCATGAAACAAGCGCTGATCGTCATCGACGTACAAGAATCTTTCCGGCTGCGTCCGTTTTGGGACGAAACGGAATATCCGGCGTTCCTCGGGCAGATCCAGTCCCTGATCGACGCCGCCGTCGCCCGCGACATGCCGGTGCTGCAGGTGTTCCACACCAGCGCCGCCAACGACCCGGCCAACCCGTTCTCGCTGGCTTCCGGCCACGTGCGCACGCTGAAGGAGCTGCACCTCGCCCCCTCCGCCGTGTTCCACAAAACCGTGCATTCCTCGCTCTACGCGGTCGACGCCGACGGCGCCAGCCTGCACGACTGGCTGCGCGAGCACGGCATCGAGGGCGTCATCGTCTGCGGCATCCGCACCGAGCAGTGCTGCGAAACCACGGCCCGCCACGCCAGCGACGCCGGTTTCAAGGTCGTATTCCCGACCGACGCCACGCTGACCTTCGCCATGCAGAGTCCGTCCGGCAAGAACTACACGCCGGCCGAGATCCGCGACCGCACCGAACTGGTGCTGCAGGGGCGCTTCGCCCGCATCGCGCGGGCCGCCGACGCGCTGGCGGGCTAGGAGCCGCGCATGGTGCCGGTGTATTTCGTGCTGTCGCAAGGCGTCGTCCTGCTGGACGTGGCCGGCCCGGCCGAAGCGTTCCGCGTGGCCAACAAACTCTGCCCCGGCGCGTTCGAACTGCATTTCTGCGGCCCGTCGCGCGAGGTCGAGAGCGGCCTGCCCGGCCTGCACCTGGCCCAGGTCAAGCCGCTGCCGGCAGCCTTGCCGGCGCACGCGCTGGTCATCGTATCGGGCGTGGTGGGCCAGCCCACGCGCCTGGACGAGCCGCAGGCCCGCGCCATCATCGAGTGGCTCGCGCAGCGCCACCCGGCCGACGGCTTCACGCTGATGACCGTGTGCGCGGGCGCGCTGTTCGCGGCCCGCGCCGGACTGACGCGGCAGCGCGAATGCACCACGCACCACAGCTGCCTGCAGCAGCTGGCGGCCATAGACCCGAGCGCGCGGCTGCACGACAACCGCATCTTCGTCGAGGACGGCAAACTGGTCAGCAGCGCCGGCATTACCGCCGGCATCGACCTGGCGCTGCACATGGTGTCGCGCCATTGCGGGCCGCGGGTGGCCAGCGAGGTGGCGCGCGACATGGTGGTCTACCAGCGGCGCGCCGGCACCGATTCGGCGCTGTCGCCCTGGCTGGACCACCGCAGCCACCTGCATCCGGGCGTGCACCGGGTGCAGGACGCCGTGATCCGCGATCCGGCCGCGCCGTGGTCGGCGCAATCGCTGGCCGACCACGCGCATACCAGCGCGCGCCATCTGACCCGCCTGTTCCGCGAGCACGCGGGCTGCACGCCGATGGACTATCTCTACCAGATACGCGTGGCGCTGGCGCGCGACCTGCTGCGCGACACCCGGCTGGACCTGGAGCGCGTGGCCGAAAAATCGGGTTTCGGCTCGGCCCAGCACATGCGGCGGGTCTGGCGCAAGTTCCAGCCGCTCACGCCCAGCCTGGCGCGCGCGGCGGCCGAACACTGACGGGACGGGGCTTAGTCCTTGCGCAGCTTGCCCGGCAGCAGCGGGCCCTGCATCTCGCGGATGGCCTCGACGAATTCGCCGATGTCCTCGAAGCTCTTGTAGACCGAGGCGAAGCGCACGTAGGCCACCTTGTCGAGCTTGCGCAGCTCGTTCATGACCAGTTCGCCGATCTGCTCGGTGGGCACCTCGCGCAGCCCGCTGGCCAGCAGCTGCTCTTCGATGCGGGCGACCGCGGCGTCCACGTCTTCGGTGCTGACCGGCCGCTTGCGCAGCGCCAGGCTCAGGCTGGCGCGCAGCTTGCCGGGATCGTAATCGCTGCGGCTGCCGTTGCGCTTGACGACCGAAGGCATGGCGAGCTCCACCCGTTCATACGTGGTGAACCGCTTGTCGCAGGACAGGCAGCGGCGGCGACGCCGGATGGCGTCGCCCTCTTCGGAGACCCGGCTGTCGACGACCTGCGTTTCGGCATTGCCGCAAAATGGACACCGCATGTGTGATCCCTAAAGGCGCTGGAGGCAATAGTTAAGCATATTGTAACGGCGACCCGCAGCCATCCATACAGGCCAGGCCGCAAGGCCGGGGCCCGCAAAAAAAGCGAAGGGACGGCGCCTTGCGGGACCGTCCCTTAGCCAGGCCAGTGCGGGCGCGCGGCCCGCAGGCGGGCTTACTTCTTGCCGTAGACCGGCAGGCGCGCGGTCAGTTCATTGACGCGGGCGCGCACGGCGGCGATGTTGGCCTCGTCGCGCGGGTTGTCCAGCACGTCGGCGATCAGGTTGGCGGTCAGCTCGGCTTCCGCTTCCTTGAAGCCGCGGGTGGTCATGGCCGGCGTGCCCAGGCGGATGCCGCTGGTCACGAAGGGCTTTTCCGGGTCGTTCGGGATGGCGTTCTTGTTGACCGTGATGTGGGCCTGGCCCAGCACGGCTTCGGCTTCCTTGCCGGTGATGCCCTTGGAGCGCAGGTCCACCAGCATCACGTGGCTTTCGGTGCGGCCGGAAACGATGCGCAGGCCGCGCTTGACCAGCGTGTCGGCCAGGACCTTGGCGTTCTTGACGACCTGCTCGGCGTAGGTCTTGAACTCGGGTTCCAGCGCTTCCTTGAAGGCCACGGCCTTGCCGGCGATGACGTGCATCAGCGGGCCGCCCTGGATGCCGGGGAAGATCGCCGAGTTGATGATCTTTTCGTACTCGGCCTTCATCATGATGACGCCGCCGCGCGGGCCGCGCAGCGACTTGTGCGTGGTCGAGGTGACGAAGTCGGCGTGCGGCACCGGGTTGGGGTAGACGCCGCCGGCGACCAGGCCGGCGTAGTGGGCGATGTCGACCATGAACAGCGCACCGTTGTCGTGGGCGATGCGGGCCATGCGCTCGAAATCGATGTGCAGGGCGTAGGCCGAGGCGCCGGCGACGATCAGCTTGGGCTTGTGCTCCTTGGCCAGCTGCTCGACCTGGGCGTAGTTCAGGACTTCGTTTTCGTCCAGGCCGTACGAGATGAAGTTGTACAGCTTGCCCGAGGCGTTAACGGAAGCGCCGTGGGTCAGGTGGCCGCCTTCGGCCAGGCTCATGCCCAGCACGGTGTCGCCCGGCTTGAGGACGGCCATGTACACGCCCTGGTTGGCCTGCGAGCCCGAGTTGGGCTGCACGTTGGCGGCTTCGGCGCCGAAGATCTGCTTCAGGCGGTCGATGGCCAGCTGTTCGACCACGTCCACGTACTCGCAACCGCCGTAGTAGCGCTTGCCCGGGTAGCCTTCGGCATACTTGTTCGTGAACTGCGTGCCCTGGGCTTCCATGACGGCCGGGCTGGCGTAGTTTTCCGAAGCGATCAGCTCGATGTGCTGCTCCTGGCGCACGTCTTCCTTCTGGATGGCGGCCCAAACGTCCGGGTCAGCCTTGGACAGGGTGAGGTTGCGGTCAAACATGACGGGGGGTTCCTGAGACGGTAAGAAAGAGAGGAAAACGGCGTCGGACGGGGTAAACCCGGACAATGGCGGATAGTTTACCGCGTCGGGCTGGGCAAATTGCCGCCAAAATGCGCGCAACCCGGGCAAAAATGCCGCGACGGGCGCGAAAACCACGGCATCGCGGCGCGTACGGCAAAACGCCTCAAGCCGGCTTGAGGAACTTTCATGCAAGCCGGCAAGAAAAAAAGGGCCGCATAAAGCGGCCCCTTTCCGGCGGCGCGGCCTCAGGAGGCCGAGGTGGCGCCGATCTGCTTGGGCGCAAGCCTGGGATTGAGCGTGTAGGTGCCGGTCAGCGAGGCCTTGGCCAGCACGTGGTTCTGCATGGCGCGCAGCGCGTCCTCGCCGGTGAACGAACCCTGCAGGTTCAGGGTCGGCACGTCCAGCGCGTACAGGGTGAACACGTAGCGGTGCACCAGCGCGTCGTTCCAGGGCGGGCACGGGCCGTCATAGCCGAAATAATCCCCGCTCATGTCGTGGTCATTGGCGAACCACGAGGAATACGAGTTGATGCCCTGGCGCGTGTCCATGGGCGCCAGCGGGCCGCCTTTGCCGCGCGGCGTGATGCCGTTGGAGAAGGCCCCTTCGTCGATTTCGCGCATGTCGGCGGCCAGGTCCACCAGCACCCAGTGGAAGAAGTCCACGCGCGGCAGGTCGGCCGGCACTTCGCGGCCTTCCTGGTTGACGTCGTCGGGACTGGAGGGGACGTCGGGATCGTGGCAGATCAGGGCGAACGACTGCGTACCCGCCGGGACGTCGTCCCAGGAAAACTGCGGGTTGTAGTTGTCTGCCAGCGCGACGTGCGATTGCGCATCGATCTTGCCGAAAGCGTAGCGCTCCGGAATCGACTCGTGATCGGAAAAGGACAAACTCGAGAGTTCCATGTCGTGCTCCTAGATTTGCCGCAAAGGCCCCACAGCCCCTGCCCGTACGCTCACAGGGTATCAAATCCTGATTGTCACGGCTTCAAATTAACACGCGCGAACTTGCGCTTGCCCACCTGGACCACGTAAGACCCCGCGGGCAATTGCAACGATTTGTCTTCCACGCGGTCGCCGTTGACGCGCACGCCGCCCTGCTCCACGTTGCGCTGCGCCTCCGAGCCGGACGCCACCAGGCCGGCTTCGCGCAGCAGCTTGAGTATGCCCACCGGCGCGCCGCCGATGTTCACTTCGGGGATGTCGTCGGGAATGGCGCCGTCGCGGAAGCGGGCCTCGAACGTGGCCAGCGCCTCTTCGGCGGCCTTGGCCGAGTGGAAGCGCGTGATGATTTCCTGGGCCAGCATGACCTTGGCGTCGCGCGGGTTGCGCCCGCCGTCGATTTCCTGCTTGAGCGCGGCGATCGCGTCCAGCGACAGGAACGACAGCAGCTCGAAGTAGCGCCACATCAGCGTGTCGGAAATCGACATGAGCTTGCCGAACATGGAGTCGGGCGACTCCGAAATGCCGATGTAGTTGCCCTTGGACTTGGACATCTTCTCGACGCCGTCGGTGCCCACCAGCAGCGGCATCGTCAGGATGCACTGGGGCTCCTGGCCATATTCCTTTTGCAGCTCGCGGCCGACCAGCAGGTTGAACTTCTGATCGGTGCCCCCCAGCTCCAGATCGGACTTCAGCGCCACCGAGTCATAGCCCTGCATCAGCGGATACAGGAATTCGTGCACCGAGATCGGCACGCCGTTCTTGAAGCGCTTGGTGAAGTCCTCGCGCTCCATCATGCGCGCCACGGTGTAGCGCGAGGCCAGCTGGATCATGCCGCGCGCGCCCAGCGGATCGCACCACTCGGAGTTGTAGCGGATCTCGGTGCGCGCCGGGTCCAGCACCAGGCTGGCCTGGGCGTAATAGGTCTGGGCGTTGGCCTCGATCTGCTCGCGGGTCAGCGGCGGGCGGGTGTTGTTGCGGCCGCTGGGATCGCCGATGGTCGAGGTGAAATCGCCGATCAGGAAGATGACGTTGTGCCCCATGTCCTGCAGCTGGCGCATCTTGTTCAGCACCACCGTGTGGCCCAGGTGGATGTCGGGCGCGGTGGGGTCCAGCCCCAGCTTGATGCGCAGCGGCACGCCGGTGGCGCGGCTGCGGGCCAGCTTGCGGACGAACTCGGATTCGACCAGGAGTTCGTCGCAGCCACGCTGGGCTATACGCAGATCGGCTTCGACTTCGGGAGTGATGGGGGCTTCTGAGGATGACATGGCAGGGGGACTGACGCGGCTTTGGCCGACAAAAAGGTGTAAAAAGTGACGAAAACTATCGAAAATTCTAGCCGAATCGGCTAGGATACCGCCCTAATCATACGCAATTGCCAGCTATACGCAGTTGCGGCCGCTTTACCCCGGTTTTTCCGTTTCACTCACCCGTTGTTCACAAGATGCGCCTCGCGCCTGCCCTTGCCCCGGAAACCGTGGCGCGCGAGGGTATGTCCGCATACGCACCCTGCGAGCTCCTGCCACCTGAGAGGGTAACTTCACGATGACTCGTGGCCTCCACGAACTGGCGAGTAGCATCAAGCGCAAAGTTGCTGCCCTGTTTGCGCCCGTAGAACCCAAGCCGCACCGCTCGGGACTTTTCCGCCGCACTCTTCTCGTCACCGCACTCGGCCTGTTTGCCGGCGCCGCCGCCCTCGGCATGGTGCAGCAACCCGACCGCACCGAACTCCCCCCGTCGCGCATCATCCGCAGCGTCCTGCCGCTAAGCGCCGAGCAGGTCGAAGTCAGCGCCCCCAGCGCCGCGCCCTACATCAGCGAGACCCGCATCCGCCCGGGCGACACGCTGTCGGCCGTGCTGCAGCGCCTGGACCTGGACGCGCCCAACCTGCAGGCCTTCCTGACCCACGACGCCAGCGCCCGCAGCATCTACAAGCTGTACCCCGGCCGCTCCGTGCAGGCCGCGACCGACGAAGACGGCAAGCTGCTCTGGCTGCGCTATATCCACACCCCCGGCAACGAGGCCGACGGCCAGATCGTCACGCGCCTGCTGCACGTGGCGCCGTCGGGCGACAGCTACAAGGCCGAGGAAGTCACCGAAAACACCGAGCGCCAGACCCGCGTGGCCGTGGGCACGATCCGCTCCTCGCTGTTCGGCGCCACCGACGAGGCCGGCATCCCGGATTCGGTCACCATGCAGATGGCCGACATCCTCAGCGCCAAGATCGACTTCCTGCGCGACCTGCGCCAGGGCGACCAGTTCCGCGTGGTCTACGAAGTGCGCTCGCACGACGGGCGCTACGCCGGCGCCGGCCGCGTGCTGGCGCTGGAATTCATCAACGGCGGCAAGACCTACAGCGCCGTCTGGTTCAGCCCCGACGACAAGAGCGGCTCGTACTACGACTTCGACGGCACCAGCCTGCGCGGCGCCTTCCTGCGCACCGCGCTGAAGTTCAGCCGCATCAGCTCCACCTTCGGCATGCGCATGCACCCCATCCACAAAACCTGGACGGGACACAAGGGCGTGGACTACGCGGCGCCGTCCGGCACCCCGATCCACTCCACCGCCGACGGCACGGTCGAATTCGCCGGCTGGCAGAACGGCTACGGCAACGTGGTCATCGTCAAGCACCACGGCAAGTACTCGACGCTGTACGCGCACCAGAGCCGTATCGCCCAGGGCATCACCAAGGGCGCGAAGATCTCGCAAGGCCAGCTGCTGGGCTACGTCGGCTCCACCGGCTGGGCCACCGGCCCGCACCTGCACTACGAGTTCCGCGTGGCCAACCAGCCGGTCGACCCGCTGGCCGTGGACCTGCCCGTGGCGCGCAGCCTGGAACCCGCCGAAGTGCGCGCGTTCAACCAGGCCGTGGCGCCGTACAAGCAGCAGATCCAGCTGCTGACCCAGTTCCAGCAGACCCTGCCCGACGCGCTGACCAACGTGGCCAGCCGCTAGGCAAGACGTCACCCCGAAGGCGGCCTCGCACGATCACTGCGCGGCCGCTTTTTTTATTGCGAGAGGCCATCCCGTGACTTCCCGAGTCTCCAAGGATTCCAGGCTCTACATCGGCTTGATGTCGGGCACCAGCGTCGACGGCGTCGACGGCGTGCTGGCTCGCCTGGGCGGCGGGCAGCCGCCCCAGGTGCTGGCCAGCGCCAGCCTGCCCATGCCGGTCGGTCTGCGCCAGGAACTGCTGGCGCTGAACCAGCCCGGCGAGGACGAACTGGCGCGTGGCGCGCTGGCCGCCAATGCGCTGGCCCGCCTGTATGTCCAGGCCGTGGCCGCGCTGCTGCAGGACGCCGCGGTGGCGGCGCAGGACGTGGCGGCCATCGGCGCCCACGGCCAGACGGTGCGGCACCGCCCCGACCGCGGCTATACCGTGCAGCTCAACGCGCCCGCCCTGCTGGCCGAACTGACCGGCATCGACGTGGTGGCCGACTTCCGCAGCCGCGACGTGGCCGCCGGCGGCCAGGGCGCGCCGCTGGTGCCCCCCTTTCACGCGGCCGTCTTCGGCGCCGCCCACGGCCGCGCCGTGCTCAACCTGGGCGGCATCGCCAACGTGACGCTGCTCGCGCCCGGCCAGCCCCCGCGCGGCTTCGACACCGGCCCGGCCAACGTGCTGCTCGACGGCTGGTGCCAGCGCCACCTGGGCGCGCCGTTCGACGCCGACGGCCGCTGGGCCGCCACCGGCCGGGTGCTGGCGCCGCTGCTGGAACAGCTGATCGCCGGCGAGCCCTGGTTCGCCCTGCCGCCGCCCAAGTCCACCGGCCGCGACCTGTTCAACATGCAATGGCTGGACAGCCGGCTGGCGGCCTACGACGGCCCCAGCCCGGCCCCGCAGGACGTGCAGGCCACGCTGGAGCGGCTGACGGCGCGCAGCGTGGCCAACGCCATCGACGCCGCCGCGCCCGGCACCCAGGAGGTGTACGTCTGCGGCGGCGGCGCGCGCAATCCGGGGCTGATGCGCGAGCTGGCGTACTGCCTGCAGCGGCCGGTGCAGGCCACCGACGCGCTGGGCGTGCCGGCGCAGGAAGTCGAGGCGCTGGCGTTTGCGTGGCTGGCGCAGGCGTTCCTGGAGCGGCGGCCGGCGGGCATGCCCGCGGTCACGGGAGCGCGGGGGGAGCGTATTCTGGGGGGGCTTTATCCGGCTTAGGCGGGATGGAAAGGGGGGCTGTGGGCTGGCATCAACCCCTCACACGCAAAAAAGCCCTTCGGCATGCCGAAGGGCTTTTCTTGGCGACTCGGAACCGGCGGTTTACACCGAGAACGAGGAACCGCAGCCGCAGGTGGTGCTGGCGTTGGGATTGCGGATGACGAACTGCGCGCCTTCCAGGTCTTCCTTGTAGTCGATTTCGGCGCCGACCAGGTACTGGAAGCTCATCGGATCGACCAGCAGTTGCACGCCGGCCTTGTCCAGCACGGTGTCGTCTTCGTTGACGACTTCATCGAAGGTGAAGCCGTACTGGAAGCCCGAACAGCCGCCGCCCTGCACGAATACGCGCAGCTTGAGCTCGGGATTGCCCTCTTCGGCCAACAGATCCTTCACTTTGGCCGCGGCCGAGTCGGTAAAGAGCAAGGGAGCAGGCGGGGCGGCCTGCAGGTCGACGGTTTCGGTCACTGCATTCATGGTTCACTCCTGGCCGGTTCGGCCATATTTCGGTGAGCGGCCTCGCCGCCCGTATGTTGTCACTATAGCGCACGCTTTGCGCAGACTCAAAGTTCCAGCTTGACGTTGCGCGACGCGCGCACGGTTTCGCCTTCCAGCACGCTGACGGTCACGCTTTCGGGGACAAAGCCCTCTGGCAGCGCCAGCACGCCCTGGCTGCGCTGGTACTGGTCGAACTGCAGGGCCAGCGAGGCCGCGGCGGTGCTTTCGCCGGTATTGGTCACCGGGCCGGATTCGGCCTTGACCTGCAGCGGCGCCAGCTCGACGGTGACCGTCTCGCCCTGGAGGGTGCCGGTGGCCTGGAACCGCAAGGCCCCGGCAAACGGCGTACCGCCATTGCGGCCGCTGCGCATGAGCAGGACCTTGTAGCGCAGGCCGCCGCCGCCGCGGTCGATCTGCACGCCGCGGATGTCGACGGCGCCTTCGGGGCCCGGCGGCAGCAGCTGCTCATAGAACGCCAGCTGGTCGCGGACCCGGCCGACTTCGGCCTGGACGGCGCGCAGCTCGGTTTCGAGTTCCTGGCGCGCGGCGCGCTCGATGACCAGTTCGCCGTCGGCGGCGTCGAGCTGCCCCTGGACGTAGCGCAGCTGCGTGGCCTGCTGGCGCATGGACTCTTCCTGGGCCTCGGCCTGGCGGGCGCTGATGACGACGGCGTCCTGCGGCCGGTAGAGCTGGCGGGCGTAGAAATAGCCCGCGGAGCCGCCCAGCAGCACGCCCGCCAGCAGGCCCGCGAACACGCGCAGCAGCCCGCCGGCCGGGCGGGTCTGGGGCGTTGCGTTGGGGTCTGGAGGCATGAAGGACGGCGGCCCGCGGCCGGGCCGCGGACCTTGTTTACGTCAGGGCAGGATGGCGACCTGGTCCAGGCCGGTGGATTCGGGCACGCCGAACATCAGGTTCATGTTCTGCACCGCCTGGCCGGCGGCGCCCTTGACCAGGTTGTCCTGCACCACCAGCACGATGAGCTGGTCGCCGTTGCCGGGACGGCTGAGCGCGATGCGCAGGTTGTTGGACGCGCGCACCGAGCGCGTCTCGGGCAGGCTGCCGGCCGGCATCACGTCGACGAAGGGCTCGTTCGCGTAGCGTTCTTCGAACAGCGCCTGGAAGTCGGTGTCGCGGGCCTCGGGCAGGATGCGCGCGTAGATCGTGGAGAACATGCCGCGGATCATCGGCACCAGGTGGGGCACGAAGGTCAGGCCGACCTTGCCGCCGGCGATTTTTTCCAGCTGGGCGACGATTTCGGGGTGGTGGCGATGGCCGGCCACGCCATAGGCCTTGAAGTTGTCGGAAGCCTCCGAGAACAGCGAACCCACTTCGGCCTTGCGGCCGGCGCCCGACACGCCCGACTTGCAGTCGGCGATCAGGGTCTGCGCGTCGACCAGCTTCTTGCCGCCTTCGAGCAGCGGCGCCAGGCCGAGCAGCACGGTGGTGGGATAGCAGCCCGGGTTGCCGATGACGCGCGCCTTGGCGATGGCTTCGCGGTTCAGTTCGACCAGGCCGTACTGCGATTCGGCCAGGATGTCGGGGCAGGTATGAGGAATCTTGTACCAGCGTTCGAAGGTGGGGATGTCCTGCAGGCGGAAGTCCGCGGCCAGGTCGATGACCCGGGTGCCGGCGGCGATCAGTTCCTGGGCCTGGGCCATGGCCACGCCGTGCGGCGTCGCGAAGAACACCACGTCGCAATCGGTCAGCGTGGCCTTTTCCGGCGCCGAGAAGGCGATGTTCACGCGGCCGCGCAGGTTCGGATACATGTCGGCGACAGGCAGCCCGTCTTCCTTGCGGGAGGTGATTGCGGTCAGTTCCACGTTGGGGTGCTGCGACAGCAAGCGCAGCAGTTCGACGCCGGTATAGCCGGTGCCGCCGACGATGCCGACCTTGATGCGGGTGTTCGATGCTTGGGCCATGGTAAGTGCTCTTCGAAGAACGAGGATAGATTGTATCGCTCGGGACAGCGGCGTTGCGGCACAGCGGCCGGGATGGCGCCGCAACACCAGGTTCGGACCGCGGCCGAGGCGCGGAGTTCCGCGCCGGCCCGCGGCGGCCATATGAAAAAAGCCCGCCGAAGCGGGCTTTTGGTGCAGAGCGCCTTAGCGCTTGCTGAACTGCTTGCGACGGCGCGCCTTGCGGAAGCCGACCTTCTTGCGTTCGACTTCGCGGGCATCGCGGGTCACGAAGCCGGCTTGCGACAGCGCGGACTTCAGGGTGGCGTCGTAGTCGATCAGGGCACGCGTGATGCCGTGACGGACTGCGCCGGCCTGGCCGGTTTCACCGCCGCCGTGCACGTTGACCTTGATGTCGAACGATTCCAGGTGGCCGGTCAGTTCCAGCGGCTGGCGCACGATCATGCGGCCGGTTTCGCGAGCGAAGAACTCGTCGACGGGCTTGCCGTTGACGACGATCTTGCCCGTGCCCTTCTTGATGAAAACGCGAGCCACCGAGGTTTTGCGACGGCCGGTTCCGTAGTTCCAGTTACCGATCATGGCGTTTCCTTAGATATCCAGCGTCTTGGGCTGCTGGGCGGTGTGCGGGTGCTCGGCACCGGCGTACACCTTCAGTTTCTTGATCATGGCGTAGCCCAGAGGACCCTTGGGCAGCATGCCCTTGACAGCCTTCTGGATGGCGCGGCCGGGGAAACGCTCTTGGAGCTTCTCGAAGTTCGTTTCACGGATACCGCCCGGGTACGTGGTGTGGCGGAAGTACTTCTTGTCCTTCGCCTTGCTACCCGTAACGACGATATCGGCAGCGTTGATGATGACGATGTAGTCACCGGTATCAACGTGCGGCGTGAATTCAGGTTTGTGCTTGCCACGCAGACGACGTGCGACTTCGCTGGCCACACGACCGAGGACTTTGCCCTTGGCGTCGATCACAAACCAGTCACGTTGGACTTCATGCGGCTTGGCCACAAAGGTCTTCATGATGGTTCCTAGTAAAAATTTTCTCTGGCTGGACCATCCAACCAGGTTTTTTCCCCAACTAAGCCGAATTGCCGGAAAAAAACCGGCAACTCCAGCCCATATCGGCGTCTGCCTAAGCGTTATTACCCGCCCGTGCTTCTGGCCAAAATGAGGGAAAGCCAACGATTCTAGCACAGTTGCTCAAAAAATGGGCAACCCCGTGCGCACACGGAAGAATCCGGCAGGAGGGACGCATCCCCCCTGCCCCGTATCAGCCGCCGAGATAGGCTTCCAGCACGCGGGGATGGCCCAGCAGTTCGCGGCCGGTGCCGGTCAGCGCCATGGCGCCGTTTTCCAGCACGTAGCCCTGCTGCGCGATCTTGAGCGCCTGGCGCACGTTCTGCTCCACCAGGAACAGGGTCAGGCCGTCGGCGTTGATGGCGCGCAGCGAGCGGAAGATTTCCTGGACCACGATGGGCGCCAGGCCCATGGACGGTTCGTCCAGCAGCAGCAGGCGCGGCTTGGCCATCAGGGCGCGGCCGATCGCCAGCATCTGCTGTTCGCCGCCGGACAGGTTGCCGGCGATTCCCGTGATCCGCTCCTTCAGGCGCGGGAACAGGTTGAACACGTATTCCAGGTCGTCGCCGACGTTCTTCAGGCCGCGGCGGTAGGCGCCCAGCTCCAGGTTTTCCAGCACCGTCATGGTGGTGAGGATGGCGCGGCCTTCGGGCACCTGCACGATGCCGCGCGCCACCAGCTGGTGCGGCGCCAGGTTGGTGATGTCCTCGCCTTCGAACGTGATGCGGCCGCGCGCCTTGGGCAGCAGGCCCGACAGCGCCAGCAGCGTGGTCGATTTGCCGGCGCCGTTGGCGCCGACCAGCGCGGTGATTTCCTTGGCGTTCAGATCCAGGTCTATGCCGCGGACAGCTTCGATGTGGCCGTAATTGACCTCGAGCCCGCGGACTTCCAGCATTGCGCTCATTTCGCGCCCTCCGCCAGTTCGGTGTCGTCGTCGTCTTCGCGGCCCAGGTAGGCCTCGATGACCTGCTCATTGTTGCGGATTTCCTCGGGACCGCCGCAGGCGATGATCTTGCCGAAGTTCAGCACCGCGATGCGTTCGCACAGGCCCATGACGAAGCGCATGTCGTGCTCGATCATGAGGATGGTGTAGCCGCGGTCGCGGATCGCCAGGATCTCGCGCATGAGTTCGGCGCGCTCGCCGGTGTTCATGCCGGCCACGGGCTCGTCCAGCAGCAGCAGCTTGGGCTCGGTGGCCAGCGCGCGCGCCAGCTCCAGGCGGCGCTGTTCGCCGTAGGACAGGTTATCCGCCAGGTCGTTGGCCTTGTGGTCCAGGCGCATCCAGGTCAGCAGTTCGTGGGCGCGCTCGCGGGCGCGTTGCTCGGCCTCGCGGTAACCCGGCAAGCCCAGCAGCAGGCCGGGAAAGCCGTAGTTCATGTGGCGGTAGGCGCCCACCACCACGTTCTCCAGCAGCGTCATCTCCTTGAAGAGACGGATGTTCTGGAAGGTGCGGGCGATACCCATGCGCGTGATGCTGTGCGGCTTCTTGCGCAGCACGCTCTCGCCCTGGAAGGTGATGGCGCCGCCGCTGGGCGGCAGCAGGCCGGTGATCAGGTTGAACACCGTGGTCTTGCCGGCGCCGTTGGGGCCGATCAGGCCGAAGATGGCGCCTTCGGGCACCGACAGGCTGACGTCATGCAGCACGTGCAGGCCGCCGAAGTTCTTGGAGACGGAGGAGAGCTCAAGCATGGCGCTTGCCTCCTTGACGCATCCAGCGCTTGAAGCGCGCCGGATCCCAGATGCCTTGCGGCAGGAACAGCACTATCACCACCAGAATCACTCCGTTGAGGACCAGGCGGAAATCCGCGAATCCGCGCAGCAGTTCGGGCAGCACCGTGATGATGAAGCTGCCCAGCACGGGGCCGGTCAGGCCGCCGATGCCGCCCAGGATGGCCATGGTCAGGATTTCCACGCCACGGTCGAAGCCGTATTCGTTGGGGCCGATGAAGAAGGTCAGGTGGGCGTTGAGCGCGCCGGCCAGACCCGCGATCACGGCGCCGGCCACGAAGGCCAGCATCTTGTTGGCGCGCACGTCGATGCCCATCAGGCCGGCGGCGGTTTCGTCGCCGCGGATGGCGTCGAAGGCGCGGCCGACCTTGGAGGCGCGCACGCGCCACAGCACCAGCAGCACGATGACGACCGCCAGCAGCACGTGCCACCACTGCGTCAGCTGCGGAATGCCGTTGAGGCCCAGGGCGCCGCCGGTGATGGATTCGGTGTTCAGCACCGTCACGCGCACCACTTCGCCGAAGCCCAGCGTGGCCATCGCGAGGTAGACCCCGGACAGGCGCAGGGTGGGCAGGCCGATCAGGGCCGCCACCAGCGCGGGCGCGGCCATGCCGCCGGCCAGCGCGACGGTGAACGGCGCGTCGTAGTTCATGGTGAGCAGCGCGGCGGTGTACGCCCCGATGCCCATGAAGGCGGCGTTGGCCATGGCCAGCATGCCGCAGGCCAGGGTCAGCCAGATGGAGAGGGCCAACAATGCGTTGGTGCCCAGCGTGAGCACCAGGTTGCCATAGATGGCCCAGAAGTTTTCGAATCCGCTCATACTCAAGCCTTGCGTTGAACCACTTTGCCGAACAGACCTTGCGGACGCACCAGCAGGATCAGGAACAGCAGGCCGAAAGCCACCGCGTCGCGCATGGTGGAGCCGATGTAAGCCACCGACAGCACCTCGGCGAAGCCCAGGAAAAGACCGCCCAGCATGGCGCCGCGTATGTCGCCCATGCCTCCCAGGATGATGACCGCGATGCCCTTGTGCAGCATCGGCTGGCCCATCAGCGGGAACAGCGCGTTCGAGTACAGGCCGATCAGCACGCCGGCCACCCCGCCCAGCGCGGCGGCGGCGAACGAGGTGGTGACGAACAGGCGTTCGACGTTGATGCCCAGCAGCCAGGCGGCCTTGGGCGATTCGGCGATGGCGCGCAGCGCGCGGCCGAACTGGGTGCGGCGCATGACGAACATCAGCACCGCCATCAGCGCGAACGACAGGAAGATGATGCCCAGCTCGATCACCGTCAGGTGCAGGCCGGCGATTTCGATCACCTCTTCCGGCACGGTGCCGTGCGGGAAGCGCAGGTTGCTGGCGCCGAAGATGCCCTGGGCGCCGTTGTTCAGGATGATGCCCACGCCGATGGTGGCGATCATGGGGATCAGGTGGGGCGCGTTGCGCTTGCGCAGCGGCTTGAGCACCAGGTAGTCGATGATGACGCCGGTGAAGCCGGCGACGAAGAAGGCGACCATCAGCGCGGCCCACAGGGGCAGGCTGAAGTGCTGGACCACGGTCAGCGCGGCGTAGGCGCCGACCATGAACACGGCGCCATGCGCCAGGTTGATCACCCCGAGCACGCCGAAGACCAGCGTGAAGCCCAGCGCGAACAGCGCATACACGCAGCCCAGCGACAAGGCGTTGACGAATTGTTGTTCCAACATGATGGGACGTTCCAAATCAAAAAATAAGGCCCCCGAGGGGCGGCCCTTTGTATAAAAGGCGTCCACGCGACGTCCTCTGCGTGGGCCGGCTGCCCCTGCTCCAGGGACGCACTTTCATCCGGGGACCCGGACCCGCACGCCGCTCCCCTGGCGTGGACTTTCCGCCCCCTGAGGGGGTCTTCGTCCTGAACGGGCCCTTGCGATCAAAAAACGCCTTGTGGACGGCCGCGGCCGTCCACAAGGCACATCCCCCGCGCGGGGATGCGTGTCAGCTTACTTCTCGATGACGTACTTGCCGTCCTTGGTCACGCTGACGATGGGAGCCTGGTCGGCGTCGTAGCCGGCGGGCTTGCCGGCCCGGTCCTTGGCCTGGCGGAACTTGAACGGGCCGGTGGCGCCGGTCCAGGTCACCGACGGCAGGGCGTCGCGCACGGCGGCGCGGTCCTTGGCCAGTTCGCCGCTGATCTTGACGTTCTTCAGGGCCTGGGCGGCGATGTACATGGCGTCGTACGACTGGGCCGCGAACTGGTCGGGCGCGCCGTTGAACTTGGCCTTGTAGGCGTCGATGAACTTGACGTTCTCGGGCGCCTTGTTCTCGATCGACCACGGGCTGCCGATCCACAGATTGTTCGACGCGCCGCCGGGGGCCAGGTCGAAGATCTTGACCGAGTTCATGCCGTTGCCGCCGATGACCGGCACGTTCAGGCCGAGCTGGCGGGCCTGGACCATGATCGGGGCGCCTTCGGCCAGCAGCGCGGACAGCACGATAGCGTCGGGGTTGGTGCCCTTGATCTTGGTCAGCTGGGCCTTGAAGTCCACGTCGCCCTTGGCGAAGGTTTCGGTGGTGGTGACCGGGATCTTCTGGTCTTCCAGGGCCTTCTTGAAGTTGTCGTAGCCGCTCTTGGTGAAGACGTCGTCGTTGCCGTAGAGGACGGCGACGTTCTTCAGGCCGGTCTTGGCCTTGACGGTGGAGATGGTGGCCGGCAGCACGTCGGCTTCGGTGACCGAGTTGCGGAACACGTAGTTGCCGATGGAGGTGATGCCGTCGGCGGTGTTGGAGGTGCCGAAGACCACGGTCTTGGCGGCCTGGGCGATCGGGTCGGCGGCCTGGGCCGAGTTCGACAGGGTGGGACCGAAGACCATCAGGACGTTGTCCTTGAAGATCAGCTTCTTGAAGACGTTGATCGCTTCTTCTTTCTTGCCCTGCTCGTCTTCGATCACGAGCACGATCTTGTTGCCGTTGATCCCGCCCGCGGCGTTGATTTCATCGGCGGCGAGCTGGAAGCCGTTGCGGATCGACACGCCGTACTGGGCGGCGCCGCCGGACAGGGCTTCGGCCACGCCGATCTTGATGTCGGCAGCGTAGGCGGCCGGAACGACACCGGCGGCGATCAGCGCGGCCAGCAGCTTCTTGGTCTTGGATTGCATGGTTGGTACCACCTTAAAGTCTGTCTCGGAATATTGGTAATCCGGGCTGATGTAATCCTGCCGGATTGACGTCGGATGCCGCCTAAAGGCGCCATGTTTGCGCGTCAAGACCCGGGATATTACTCCTTTGTATCAGGCCGAAACTCGAATGCCATTCAACAAAAGCCTACAAACCGCCCATTTTTTTGTAAAAAATGCGAGGTTACTAGCAAAAACCCTAACGCTTGCCGAACGCCATTCAGCGTCGGCGGGCGCCCTATATTCTGCCCGATAGCGCCACGCCCAGGTACTGGCCGTAGGCACTTTCGGTCAGGCGGAACCACGGCATCTCGCTGTCGCGAAAGCCCATGTAACTATCGTGCATCGCCTGGAACCTGGGGTCTTTGGCGCCTAAATCCTTGTAGACCTGCTGCGTGGTCTCGAACGCCACGTCCATGATGGAGCGCGGAAATGCGCGGATTTGCGCGCCGTTGGCGGCCAGCTGCGCCAGCGCGGCGGGGTTGCGGGCGTCGTAGCGGGCGGTGGCGGCGGCGTGCGCGGCCTGCGCGGCGGCTTCGAGCAGCGCCTGGTAATGCTTGGGCAGCGCGTTCCAGGCCTCTTCGTTGACGTACAGCGAGAGCTGCTCGCCGCCGGCCCACCAGCCGGGTGCGTAGTAATACTTGGCAACTTTATTCAGGCCCAGCTTTTCGTCGTCGTAGGCGCCGGCGCCCGCCACGGCCTGCAGTCCGTTCTTTTCGAAGGCCTCGGCCAGCCCGCCCGGCGCCGGCTGCTGCGGCGCCACGCCCATGCGCTCAAGCACCATGCCGGCCAGGCCGCCGACCTGCATTTTCAGGTCCTTGAGGTCGCCGGGACGCTTGATTTCCTTGGCGAACCAGCCGCCCATCTGGGCGCCGGTGTTGCCCAGCGGGAAGTTGATGATCTTCTCGGGCTTGAACAGCTCGCGGGTCAGGCGCAGGCCCTCGCCTTCGCTCATCCAGGCGTTCATCTGGCGCGCGTTCAACCCGAAGGGCACGGCGGCGTCGAAGCAGAATACGGGGTTCTTGGCGTAATAGGCGCGCGACGAGACGTGGCCGCATTCCACCTTTTTGGTGGACACGGCGTCCATCACGTCCGGCGCGGCCACGACCTCGCCTTCGAGAAAGTGGCGGATATTGAATTTGCCGGCGGTGGCCTCGGAGACGTACTTGCAGAAGCGTTCGCCGGTGTCGATGCGCAGGTCCAGGGCCTTGGGAAACCCCGACGCCAGGCGCCAGCTGACGGACGGCATGTCCTGGGCGAACGCGGGCGCGCTGATGGCGGCACCGCTTGCGACCGCGCCCAAGCCGGCGCGCTTCAAGAACGAACGTCGTTGCATCTCTTTGCTCCTTTACAGCGACACCTGGGACATCGAGCGATACCCGCCGGATATTACACGCCGAGATGGGGACAGAAAGGAAGGCCTGTTCCGGTAAGGGATTGCAAAGAACAGGCGGCAAAGCAGTTGCGGCGGCGGTCAGATCCCGGCGATGGCCATTTCCTCGATCAGGATCGAGCCGGTGGTCTTGGTGCCGCGCGAAATGGCGTCCGCGCCCACAGCGACGATCTGCTTGAACATGTCGGCCAGGTTGCCCGCGATGGTGACTTCCTGCACCGCGTGCTGGATCTGGCCGTTTTCCACCCAGTAGCCGAAGGCGCCGCGCGAGTAGTCGCCGGTCACGTAGTTGACGCCCTGGCCGATGAGTTCGGTCACCAGGAAGCCCGTGCCCATCTTCTTGAGCATGGCCTCGAAGTCGTCGCCGCGCCGGGTGCGCGTGGAGCTGAACACCAGGTTGTGCGAACCGCCGGCGTTGCCGGTGGTGGCCATGCCCAGCTTGCGGGCGGTGTAGGACGACAGGAAGTAGCCTTCCAGCACGCCGGCCGACACCACGTTGCGCCGGCGCGTGCGCACGCCTTCGTCGTCGAAGGGCGAGCTACCCATGGCGCCGCGGACGTGCGGGTCTTCGGTCAGGTTGATGTGCTCGGGAAAGATGGGCTTGCCCAGCGCATCCACCAGGAAGCTGGCCTTGCGGTACAGCGCGCCGCCATTGGCGGCCTGGGTCAGCGCGCCGACCAGGCCCAGCGCCAGCGGCGCCTCGAACAGGACGGGAAACTTGCCGGTGCGGACGCGGCGGGCCGACAGGCGCGACAGCGTGCGCTCGGCGGCGTAGCGGCCGACGGCCTCGGGCGAGGCCAGCTTGGCCGGGTCGCGCTCGGACGAATACCAGTAGTCGCGCTGCATGCCGTTGCCGCGGCCGGCGATGGGCGCCACCGACAGGCTGTGGCGCGAGTACGGATAGCCGCCCAGGAAGCCACGGGTGTTGCCCATGACGAACTGGCCTTCGTAGGTGCCCACGGTGGCGCCGTCGGTGTTGGTGATGCGGGCGTCGACCTCGCGGGCCGCGCGCTCGGCGCGCAGCGCCAGTTCGGCCGCCTCTTCGGTCGACACGCTCCAGGCGTGGTGCAGGTCCAGGTCGGGGAATTCGGTGGCAAGCTGGTCGGCGTCGGGCAGGCCGGCGGCCGGGTCGGCGGCGGTATGGCGGGCGATGTGCCACGCGGCTTCCACCGTCTGGCGCAGCGCCGCTTCGGAAAAGTCGGAAGTCGAGGCCGAACCGCGGCTCTGGCCGGCGTAGACCGTGAGGTCCAGCGAACGGTCGCGGGTCTGCTCCACGGTTTCGATGTCGTTCTTGCGCACGGAAACCGACAGGCCCAGGCTTTCCGAGACTTCCGCCGCGGCGTCCGACGCGCCGATCTGGCGCGCGTAGGCGAGGGTTTGTTCGACGAGTTCGGAAAAACGCGCGTGATTCGCCGCCAGCGGCAAGGATGAGGAAGTTTTAACCATTGCTGTCCAATTTGCAGAGACGGTTATCATAGCCAAGTCTGTCATTGCGCAGTTTTCCATGAATTCCCACCCCGCAGAAGAATCCGCCGCCGACGGCTACGACGAGAACGGCTACGACCGCCCCAGCAAATCCCAGATCAAGCGCGAAATGCACGCCTTGCTGGACCTGGGCAAGCAGCTGATCGAACTGTCGCCCGAGCGCCTCAAGCAATTGCCCCTCGAAGAACGCCTCTACGAGGCGATCCGCATGGCCCAGCGCACCACCGGCCGCGAAGGCAAGCGCCGCCAGGTGCACTTCGTGGGCAAGCTGATGCGCGACGCGCCGGCCGACGAAATCCGCGCCCAGCTCGACATCTGGGAAAACGGCTCGCGCGAGGAAACCGCCGCCATGCACCGGCTGGAAACCCTGCGCGACCGCCTGCTCGACGACGACGACGCCCTGACCCGGCTGCTGAACAACAATCCGCAGGCCGACGCGCAGCAGCTGCGCGCCCTGATCCGCGCCGCGCGCAAGGAGCGGCTGGCCAACGCCTCGCTGCTGCAGGGCCAGGAACCGCAGAAAAAGCACTACCGCGCGCTGTTCCAGGCGCTCAAGACCCTTACCCCCTGATTCCTCCGCCGCCGTCCATGAACGCTCCGACCGACCTGCTCGATTGCATCGAGATCGAAACCGCCCCCAACCCCACGCATGCCGTGATCTGGCTGCACGGCCTGGGCGCCGACGGCAACGACTTCGCGCCCATCGTGCCGGAACTGGACCTGCCGGCCGGCGCCGCCGTGCGCTTCGTGTTCCCCAACGCGCCGGTGCAGCGCGTGACCATCAACAACGGCATGGCGATGCGGTCGTGGTACGACATCCTGGTCATGGACCTGGTGCGCGTCGAGGACGGCCGCGGCATCCGCGCCTCCGAAGCCGCGATCCGCAAGCTGATCGCGCGCGAGAACGCCCGCGGCATCCCGACCTCCAAGATCGTGCTGGCCGGCTTCTCGCAAGGCTGCGCCATGACCCTGCACACCGGCCTGCGCCTGCCCGAGAAGCTGGCGGGCATGATGGGCCTGTCGGGCTACCTGCCCCTCATCGACACGGCCGAGGCCGAGCGCGACGGCGCCAACCGGGACACCCCGATTTTCCTGGCCCACGGCCAGTACGACCCGGTCGTGCCGCTGGCCCGCGCCCAGGCTTCGCTGGCCGAACTGCAGCGCCTGGGCTACGACGTGCGCTGGCACACCTACCCCATGCCGCACTCGGTCTGCGCCGAGGAAGTGCGGGATATTTCGGGGTTCTTGAAGGAAGTGCTGGCGTAGGATGGGTGCAGCGCGAGAGTTCTTGGGCAAGAACCCAAATATCGAGCGCGCGTAACCCATCAGGCGGCCCCGGCCGCCGCCTTTCGTGGCCAGCGGCAAACGCCGGCGCCCTCCCATTCTGTATACCAACTGCAATTCAACCCTGAATTTTTCAGGGCTTCTCCCCGCTCGTCCATAGAGAGAAACCACAACACCAAAAGGGCTTGTCGCCTGTTTGTATTGAATATAGTATTCGATCCAAGCCGTATCGGCCCGAGCTTGCAGGTGTTCGGGCTTTCCTGTTGTTGCAGTCGATCCATTCCCTTGGCCGTGTGTTGCGCCGGGTAGCGGCGTGGCATTCAAGACGCAGGAGAAAGTCCCGTGAAATCCTTGCCATCGCCCCGACTGGCGGGCGCGGCGCTGCTCGCGCTGCTCGCCCCCCTGGCCGCCCAGGCCGAAGCCCTCAATCCCCCAGTGAAGGTGCGCTACGAAGAGGTGGTGCGCTCCATCCTCTACGTGCCCAAGTACGTGGCCCTGTCGCAGGGCTACTTCAAGGACGCCGGCCTGGAGGTCTCCATGAAGACCTCGCAGGGCACCGACAAGGGCATGACCGCCCTGCTCTCGGGCAGCGCCGACATCGTGCTGATCGGTCCGGAAGCCTCCATCTACGTGCAGAACAGCGAATCGCCGGTCAAGCCGCGGATCTTCGCCGGGCTGACCGCCACCGACGGCTTCTTCCTGCTGTCGCGCAAGCCGGTGGAGAAGTTCGACTGGTCCATGCTCAAGGGCAAGGAGATCATCGGTTTCCGGCCCGGCTCGAATCCGCTGGTGTTCCTGGAGACGGCGCTGCGCAAGCATGGCGTGGACCCGCAGAAGGACGTCAAGCTGCTGAACAACATCGGCATTCCGGCGCGCGCCGGGGCCTGGATGGCGGGCCAGGGCGAGTACGGCATTTTCCTGGAGCCGGAGGCCGGGGAACTGGTGCGCAATGGCAAGGGTTATATCGTGGCCTCGGTCGGCCATGAAGTGGGCCAGGTGGACTACACCGTGTTCACCGCCACCGACAAATACATCCGCGACAACCCCAAGGTGATACAGGCCTGGACCGACGTGGTGGCGCGCGCCGAGAAATACGTCCAGGACACGCCGGCCGCCGCCCTGACGCCGCAGATCATGAGCTTTTTCCCCGGCATGGACCAGGCCGCGGTGACCGAGGCGATCGAGCGCTACAAGAAGTACCAGATCTGGAAGCGCACGCCGCTGGTGACGGCCGAGGCCATGAACCAGCTTCAGGACATGCTGGTCGCCAGCGCGGTCATGAAGGACGGCGCGCGCGTCAAGTACGAGGACGTGGTGGTGACCGACTTTGCAAGGAAGGCGCAATGATGGGAGCCGTCGTCCACAACCTGAAACCCGGCGCGGCCACCGCGAAGATCGAGCTGCGCGATGTCTGTCTGTCGTACTTCACGCAGGAAGGCGAAACCGAGGCGCTGTCGAACGTGTCGTTCACGCTGGCCGCCGGCGAGTTCGTCAGCCTGATCGGGCAGAGCGGCTGCGGCAAGAGCACCCTGCTGTCGCTGATCGCCGGGCTGATCCCGCCCACCTCCGGCTCGGTGGCGATAGACGGCCAGGCCGTGACCAAGCCCAATCCGCGCATCGGCTACATGCTGCAGCAGGACTATCTGTTCGAGTGGCGCACCATCCTCGACAACGTCATGCTCGGCGCCGAGATCCAGGGCCGGCGCGACGCGCGCAGCGAAGCGCGCGCCGTGCACCTGCTGGAGAAATGCGGGCTGGGCGCGTTCCTGTCGCACACGCCGCGCCAGCTGTCGGGCGGCATGCGCCAGCGCGCCGCGCTGGCCCGCACGCTGGTCACCGAGCCCGACGTGATCCTGCTGGACGAGCCCTTCTCCGCGCTGGATTCGCAGACCCGGCTGGCGATCTCCGACGAAGTGGTGGACATCCTGCGCCGCGAAGGCAAGACGGTGGTGCTGGTCACCCACGACATCGGCGAGGCCATCGCGATGACCGACCGCGTCATCGTGCTGTCGCGCCGGCCCGGGCGGCTCAAGAGCCAGTACCGCATCCATTACGAAGGCCAGACGCGGCCGACACCGTTCCAGGCGCGCTCGCGTCCGGAATTCAACGCCTACTTCAAACAGCTCTGGGACGAGCTGGACGTCCACGTGGAGGGTTGACCCATGAACGCCCCCGTCGCCAATACCGTGCCGCTGCGCGCCGTGCGCGCGCCCAGCGAGAAATACCTGGACTACCTGCGGCGCGACCGCGCGCGCCGCCGCCACATCCGCGTGGCGCAGGTCCTGCTGCTGGCGCTGTTCCTGTGCGCCTGGGAGATCCTGCCGCGCATGCACGTGCTCAACCCCATGCTGACCAGCTATCCCAGCGCGCTGTGGCCCACCTTCATCGAACTGTGGAACAACGGCAACCTGGGCAAGCACATCCTGACCACGCTGTCGGCCACGCTGGTGGGCTTCGGCCTGAGCATGCTGATCGGCATCGCGGTGGCGGCGGCGCTGTGGTGGTCGGACTTCCTGTACAAGGTGCTCGACCCGTTCCTGGTGGTGGCCAACGCCATGCCCAAGATCGCGTTCGTGCCGATCTTCTACCTGTGGCTGGGCTCGGACTACGCGGTGTACGGCATGGCCGTGGCGATCGCGGTGTTCGTGACCATCATGGTGGTCTACGCGGGCTTTCGCGGCATCGACCTGAACAAGGTCAAGCTCGCCCACACCTTCGGCGCCAGCCGCTGGCAGGTGCTGACCAAGGTGGTGCTGCCCGGCAGCGTGCCCACGCTGATCGCGGCCGTGAAGATGAACATCGGCCTGGCGCTGGTGGGCGTGATCGTGGGCGAATTCCAGTCGGCCGATTCGGGGCTGGGCTTTCTCATCATGAACGGCAGCCAGATCTTCAAGCTGAATATCGTCATGACCGCGATCGCCGTGCTGGCCGTGATCTCCAGCCTGATGTACCTGGCCGTCTACCGCATTGAAGCCGCCATCGCGCGGCGCTACGGATAAGGAGCCGACATGGAATTCCCGCAGTGGGTGCGCGACCGCGTGGTGGCCCGCCAGGGCTGCCTGCATCCCTACGACGAGCTGCCGGCCTCGCGCCTGGCCGTGGTGGTGATCGACATGCAGCAGTACTTCACGCTGCCCGGCTACCAGGGCGAATGCGCGCCCGCGCGCGAAATCATCGGCCCCATCAACCGCCTGTGCGAAGCGGTCCGCGCCGCCGGCGGCACCATCGTCTGGGTGCAGACCGCGTCCGACAACGCCGATTCGTTCTGGTCGCACCACCACGGCGTGATGCTGACGCCCGAACGCAGCGCCAGGCGCCTGCAGACGCTGCGCCGCGACTCGCCCGGCTTCGCGCTGCACCCGGACCTGCGCGCCCACGACTCGGACCTGCGGGTGGTCAAGCGCTTCTACAGCGCCATGGCGCCGGGATCTTCCGAGCTGGAACCGCTGCTGCGCGGGCGCGGCGTGGACACCCTGCTGATCGCCGGCACCGTCACCAACGTATGCTGCGAATCCACCGGGCGCGACGCGATGATGCGCGACTTCCGCAGCATCATGATCGACGACGCGCTGGCGGCGGTGACGCCGGCCGAGCACGAGCACGCGCTACACGGCTGGATCATGTTCTTCGGCGACGTGCTGTCGGTGGACGAGGCCACCGACAGGCTCAGGCCAGGTTGAGCCAGACCCGGCGCATGGTCGGGTCCTCGGGGTCCGCGTCGTTGGTGAAGCCCAGGCTGGTCATCAGCGCCAGCATGGGCCGGTTGCTGGAAAGCACCAGGCCGTCGATGTATTCCAGGCCCTGTTCGCGGGCGGCGTCGATCAGGGCCGTCATGAGCTGACGACCCAGGCCGCGGCGCTGCCAGTCGTCGCCGATCACCAGCGCGTACTCGGCGCCGCGCCCGTCGGGGTTGCGCAGGTAGTGCGCAAAGCCCACCAGCACCTCCCGCGGATGGCCGCGGTTGGCCGGGTTGGGCACTTGCGTGGCGGCCACCAGCGCCAGTTCGCGGTGGTAATCGACCTGGGTATAGCGCGACAGCATGCGCGGGGTCAGCTCGCGCATCATGGACACGAAACGCATGTATCGCGAACGCTCGGACAGGCCGCGGATGAACTCCTGCAGCGGCTCGGCGTCCTCGGGCCGGATCGGCCGCAGCACCCAGGGGATGCCGTCGTCGAAGCGGCGCACCTGCACCAGCCGCGCCGGATACGGGTGGATCGCCATATGCGGATAGCCCTCGGCCTGGGGCGAACCGCAGCCGGGCTTGTCGGTCAGCGTCATGCGCAGGCCGCCGGCGCGCAGATGGGTTTCGCCGGCGTACAGCGGATCGATGTCCAGGGTTTCGATGTCGGGCAGTTCCGAGACCATTTCGGATACCAGCACCAGCGCCTGCTGCAGCGCCTCGGCCGCCATATGGCCGATGCGCGGCGCCAGCACCCGGCGCCAGAGCCGGCTGCGCTCGATCAGCTGGCGCGCCAGGAAGCCGTTGAGCGGCGGCAGGTCCACGCCGCGGTCCGACTGCGACAGCGCCGCGTCCGGCCCGCCCGCGCCGAAACGGATGACCGGGCCGAACTGCGGATCGCGCCGCACGCGGATCGCCATCGGACGCGATTCGGGCTCGGCCGCCATGATGTCCATGGGCATGTCGCGCAGCGGCACGTAGAACAGCGCCAGCAGCGTGCGGATCTCGGAGCTGGTGAGTTCGCGCCGGCCGTCGGCGCGCACCCGCGCCAGCACCTCGCGCGCGGTGATCAGGTCGGGCACGTGGCTGGCCGGTTCCGGCGGCTGCGTCTGCAGAAGCAGCTGCTGGTTGTAGTGGTGGGTCGCCAGCACGCCGAAGGCGTCCGCGGCCGACTCCGGCGTGCGGAACGCCGGGGTGCCGGCGTCGTCCAGCATGCGCCGCAGCGGCCGCATGCCGGCGTCGCCCATGAAGCACGTCACCACCGGTTTCTTGGCCTTGGGCGCGATCTGCGCCAGTTCGCGCGCCACCGCCTGCATGTCGGCCAGCGCGTCGGGCGCCAGCAGCACCAGCACGCCGTCCACGCCGCTGTCGTCCAGCACCGCGTCCAGCATGGCGCGGATGCGCTCCGGCGTCAGCGGGGTGAAGGTGATGACGGGGTTTCTGGTGGCCGCGTCCGGCTCCAGCATGGCGGCCAGCGCGCGCTGGGTCGCGGGCGCGAACTCGGCGCGCAGCACCGCGGCCTCGGGGCCGATCAGGTCCATGGCCAGCTGGGGCGGGCCGCTGCCGTTGGAGATCAGCGCCACGCGCCGGCCCTTGGGACGGCGCGTGTAGCCCAGCACCTTGACCGCCGAGAACAGCTGCACGAAGTAGCGCACCCGCACCGCGCCCGCGCGGCGCAGGGCGGCGTCGAAAATGGCGTCGCCGCCGTCGGCGTCGGAACGGCCCGCCTTGAGCACGATCACCGGCTTGATCGAGGCGGCCGCGCGCAGCGTGCTCATGAATTCGCGGGCCGGGCCCACGTCTTCCAGATAGAGCACGATGCTGTCGGTGCGCGGGTCGCTGGCCAGATAGNGAGGCGGCCGCGCGCAGCGTGCTCATGAATTCGCGGGCCGGGCCCACGTCTTCCAGATAGAGCACGATGCTGTCGGTGCGCGGGTCGCTGGCCAGATAGTCCAGCACCTTGGGCAGGCCGACCACGGCCTCGTCGCCCAGCGACACGACGGTGGAAAAGCCGATGTGCACGTCCTCGGCCCAGTCCATGACCGCGGCCATGATGGAGCGCGACTGCGCCGCGAGCGCCACGCGGCCGGCGCGCGCCAGCACCGGATGCTGGCTGAGGTTGAAGCCGGCGTGGGGACGCTGCGCGCCGAAGGAGCGCGGGCCCAGCAGCTCGCAGCGGTTTTCCTCGGCCCAGGCGCGGCACAGCGCCAGCGTGCCGCGCGGATACGGATCGGGCAGCTCGTGCGGCAGCAGGATCACCGAGCGCGGCGCCAGCGGCGACAGGCGCCGCAGCGTCTCCGGCAGCACGGCCGGCGATACGCAAACCAGGGCCAGATCGGGCCGCTCGCCCGCCGCCAGGCCCTGCAGGGCCGCCGGCAGCTCGGGCGCGGCGCCCGGTTCGCACGCCACCACCGTGGTCCTGGCCTTGAGCGCGGCCGACAGCGAAGCGGCCGCCGGCAGGGGCCGGTCGGCAACGATCACCAGCGAACTGGGCTCGAACATCGGGGCGAGAGCGTGTCGCAGCATAGGGGTCGCGGGCCGGGGCCCAGGGCCTAATCTAAAATACCGTTCATCGTAACAAGACCAGCCCGCCTTGCGCTTGACCCGGGCCAAGCCTGACGCCGTATTGTGGCGCCGCAGCCGCTATCATTGCCATCTATGACTTCCAACGCCTCTTCCCCCATTCGCACCCGTTTCGCGCCCTCGCCCACGGGTTTCCTGCACCTGGGCGGCGCCCGCACGGCGCTGTTCTCCTGGGCCTTCGCGCGCCACTACAAGGGCACCTTCGTGCTGCGCATCGAAGACACGGACGTCGAGCGCTCCACGCCGGAGGCGGTGCAGGCCATCCTGGACAGCATGGAGTGGCTGGGCATGCAGCCCGACGAAGGCCCGTTCTACCAGATGCAGCGCATGGACCGCTACCGCGAAGTGGTCGCGCAGATGCTGGCCGCCGGCACCGCCTACCACTGCTACAGCACGCCCGAGGAAGTGGAAGCCATGCGCGAGGCCGCCCGCGCGCGCGGCGACAAGCCGCGCTACGACGGCACCTGGCGTCCGGAACCCGGCAAGACGCTGCCCGCCATCCCCGAAGGCCGCAAGCCGGTCGTGCGCTTCAAGAACCCGCAGCAAGGCGCCACCTCCTGGAACGACATGGTCAAGGGCACCATCAGCTTCGACAATGCCGAGCTGGACGACCTGATCATCGCGCGCCCGGACGGCACGCCCACCTATAACTTCTGCGTGGTGGTCGACGACTGGGACATGGGCATCACCCACGTGCTGCGCGGCGACGACCACGTCAACAACACCCCGCGCCAGATCAACATCCTGCGCGCGCTGGGCGCCACGCTGCCCGAATACGGCCACGTGCCCATGATCCTGGGCCCGGACGGCGAAAAGCTGTCCAAGCGCCACGGCGCGGTCAACGTGATGGAGTACGACAACGAGGGTTACCTGCCCGAGGCGATGGTCAACTACCTGGCGCGCCTGGGCTGGAGCCACGGCGACGACGAACTGTTCAGCCGCGAGCAGCTGGTGTCGTGGTTCGACGCCAAACACCTGTCCAAGTCGGCCTCGCAGTGGGACCCGAAGAAGCTGAACTGGGTCAACGCCCACTACATCAAGCAGATGGACAACGCCGAACTGGCCGAGCGCGTCGCCCCGCGCGTGGCGAACCGCGGCGGCCATCCGGAGAAGATCGACCTGCCGGGCGTCATGGGCCTGCTCAAGGACCGCGCCGAAACCCTGGAACAGCTGGCCGACGGCGCGATGCTGTTCTGCGCCGAATTCAAGGGCGCGCCGGCCGAACTCGCCGAACAGCACCTGACCGCCGCCGCGCGCGAAGCGCTGGCCGACTTCGCCGCCCGCGCCCAGGACATCGACTGGACCCGCGAGGCCCTGTCGGCGCTGATCAAGGCCGTGCTGGCCGACCGCGGCATGAAGATGCCGCAACTCGCCATCCCGCTGCGCGTGGCCGTCACCGGCCAGACGCAGACGCCGGCCGTGGACGCCGTGCTTGCGCTGCTGGGCAAGCAGGCGGTGTTGAAGCGGCTGGCGGGGATCTGATCGGTTTTTGATTTCGCCGCCTGATGGGTTTCGCGCGGTCGGCGTTGGATTATTTGCGCTGATGGTGCCGCGCTGCACCCATCCTACGATGGCAAGACCGTAGGATGGGTGCAGCGCGAGCGCCTCAACGCAAGAACTCCAATATCGAACGCGCGAAACCCATCAGGCCGCCACGGCCGTCCGCCCCCGCAGCGCCCGCGCGAACCCCATCCCCAGAATCGGCAGCAACAGCGCCGAACCGCCGAACAGGGCGGCCGCGCCCACGCGGTCGAGCAAGGCGCCGGCCAGCGCCACGCCGGCCGCCTGCCCCATGAACAGGCAGGACGCGAACCAGGCCACCGCCGTGCCGCGGGCCGACGGCACCATCTGGGTGGCGTTGGTCTGCAAGGTGGCGTGCAGCAGGTAATAGCCGAAGCCGGCCAGCGCGCTGGCCAGCAGGCTCCAGGCCCAGACCGGACCCAGCAGATAGGACAGGAACGCCACGCCCAGGACCAGGCCGCCGGCGATGGCCAGGCCGCGTTCGCCCAGGCGCTTGAGCAGCGGTCCGGCCACCACCGTGTAGGCCAGGCCGCCCACGGCGTAGACCGCCACCAGCGCGCCGGCGGCGGTCAGCGAAATGCCGAAACGTTCATGCAGATAGGCCGGCGCGAAGGCCAGCACGCCGAAGACCAGCAGGCCTTCGATGAAGACGGTGGCCAGCACCACGCGCGCCCACGGCGTGCCCAGCACCAGCCGCGCCTGCGCCACGAAGCTCAGCCGCGCCGCGCCCGGATCGACGCGGCCCAGGCCAGCGGCGCGCTGGCGGCGCACTTCCGCCAGCAGCAGCAGGCCCACTATCAGATAGCCGCAGACCAGCGCCGCGAAGGCCCAGCGCCAGCCCACCGTATCGGCGAAGAGCCCGCTGACCAGCTGGCCGGCCGACATGCCCAGGATGGTGCCGGTCAGAAAGCGCGCCAGGGTCGCCTGGCGGCGCTCGTAAGGCACGTTGTCGCCGATCCAGGCCATGGACAGCGGCACGATGCCGGCCCCGGCCGCGCCGGACAGCACGCGGAAGAACACCAGCACGTCCAGCGAGCGCGCCATCACGGCGCCTGCGCTGCCCAGCGCGCAGGCCAGGGTCGCCACGCTGACGACCCGGTACTTGCCGTAGCGGTCGCCCAGCGGGCCGAAGAACATCTGCAGCACGCCGTAGGCCACCGCGAACGCGGTCACGGCGCGCGCGGCCTGGCCGGTGGTGGTGTCGAACTCCGCCGCCAGCTGCGGCAGCATGGGATCGCAGATACGGAACGCGCTGGCGCTGACGAAGGCGGCCAGCGCAAGCAGCGCGATGGCGCGTGTTTCGGAAGATGGGGCGGACATGGATCGGCGGCGCTGCTGCAAAAGGCGAAGATCGCACCTTACCGCAGCCGGGCCGGCTTGGCGAAGACGCCGGGCGCCGTGTCCGCCTGGCGTGCCTTGCGATGCCTCAGTACGGCAGGCGGTAGCCCGCCGGCATGCGGCGCGCGGTCACGACCTGGCCGCCGGCCTTGATTTCGCGCAGCGTCAGCTTCGCTTGCTCGACGCGCTCGATGCGATAGCGGTTCAGGTAGATCGGGTCCTTGGTGTCCACGTCCTCGCCGTTGGACCGCGTGGTCTGCATGGTGTAGACGCCGTCGGCCACGCTCCAGCAGCCCGTCTCGCGCAGGGCCGGACGCGTCTTGCGGCCGATCTTCAACTGGGTTTCGTACGACATGGTGCCGTCGGCCGACAGCACCGTCAGCGCCCGGAATTCGCCGCTGACGTCGCGCGGGCGCGAATTCGACAGCCAGGTTCCGATCATGGGATCGCCGCTTTTTGCGGGGGTGCAAACCACCGGTTTCGAGGCCTGCGCCGGCTGGGCCTCGGCGATGGCGGCGGGCTTCCTGGCGGCGCAGCCCGCCAGGATCAGGACGGCGCAAGCGACGCCGGCCGAACGCAAATACACACTGCTCATGACTTCCTCAACACGTCTGTCGACGCGCCGCGCCGATCACACCGGCACCACCCTCGCGCAGCAAACACTCCGCACTCTAAAGAGCCGTCAGGCAAGAATCAACGCCGATCCGCGCCTAGTGCAATTGCGCAACAGTGCGGCCGGCGGCAAGCCGGTTTTAGCGCCGGAATCCGCAAAAATGCGTTGGTTTCAAACGACACCGCGGCCGCTGCGGCGCGCTTTCGCGCGCAGCATTTCCTCCATGCGCGCGGCCGCCGGAGACAGGCTGCGCCCGGCCAGCCGGGTAATGCCCAATTCGCGTTCGATGCGCGGACGCGCCAGCGGCACGAACGCCAGTTCGGGCGAATCCGGCGGCACGCCCAGCCGGGCCAGCACCGTCACGCCCACGCCGCGCTCCAGCATGGCCAGCAGCGACATCATGTTGGACACGAACACCTGCCGGTCCAGCATGAAGGCCGCCTGCGGATAGCCGGCAAGCTGGCGATGCGCGATGGTGCCCACCAGCGGCAGGTCGGCGATCTCGCGCCAGGTCACCGACTTGCGCCCGGCCAGCGGATGGCCGCGGTGGCACACCAGCCCGAAGGCGTCGCGCAGCAAGGGTTCGAACGCCAGCCGGCGGTCGCGCGACACCGGGCTGCACACGCCCAGTTCGGCCTCGCCGGCCAGCACCATGCGCTCGACCCCTTCGGAGTTGTCATCGAACAGGCGCAGCGCCACCGCCGGATAGCGCTCGCGGTAGGCGGCCACCAGCTCGGGCAGCCAGTGCGTGGCCACGGTGGCGACCGAGGCCATGGCCAGCGTGCCCGCGCCGCTGGTGGCCAGCCCGGCGAGCGCGCCAGCCACGCGGTCGTGGTGTTCCACCAGTTCGCGCGCCAGCGGCAGGCAGTCCTGGCCGAAGCGCGTCAGCGTGCCGCGGTTGCCGTGCTCGAACAGCGGCTGGCCCAGGCGCTGCTCCATTTCGCGGATGGACAGCGACAGCGCCGGTTGCGAGCGGAACGCGCGGGCGGCCGCGGCGCGGAAGCTGCCCAGTTCGGCCACCAGCAGGAAATGCCGGTAATGCGTGATCGACAGGTCGGGCAGCGAGGGCATGGTTCAGCGGCGGGGATGTAATTTGAAAATCTTATCAAAGCATAGGAAAAATAAAGTTTTCTCATCACCAGCCGGCACTTAACATGGCCGCAAGATGAATATCGCAGCCCTCTCCCCCTTACTCTCGGACACCGGCGCAGACCCGCTGGACTTCAGCCTCATCGACCGGCTGCCGGCGCACGAGGCCGGCCGCGGCCGGCTGGTGATCGGCGCCCGGCCCGGCGACGCCCGGCCCGGCCTGCTGTTCGTGCCGGGCGCCTATCACGGCGCCTGGTGCTACGCGCACTACCTGGCCTATTTCGCCGCCGCCGGCCTGGGCTGCGCCGCGCTGGACCTGCGCGGCCACGGCGCGCTGGCGCAGGACGCGGCGTTCGCGTCCGCCACCATCGCCGACCTGGGCCAGGACGTGGCCGACGCGCTCGATGCGCTGGCCGGGTCCTGGGTGGTGGTGGGCCACAGCATGGGCGCGCTGCCGGCGCTGCTGGCCGCGCGCCGGCGCGCGGTGGCCGGCGTGGTGCTGCTGGCGCCCTCGCCGCCCGGCGACCTGCCCGGCGCGCTGGCCCTGCCGCCGGTGCCGCCGGCCGCGCCGCGCCCGGCGCCGCAGGCCGCCGAGATCCGCGCCCGCTTCCTGGCGACGGCGCCGGACCGCGACGTCGACGCCGTGATCCGGCGCCTGTGCGCCGAAAGCCCCGAAGTGCTCAATGACCGCTATCTGCTGCGCGTGGCGATCGGCGACGCTCCCTTCGGCGCGCCCGGCCTGTGCCTGGAAGCCGGGCTGGACACCCACGACCGGCATCCGCCCGGCCAGGACCTCGCCATCGCGCGGCGCTATGGCTTTTCGCACGCGGTGCTTGCCGGCCAGCCGCACTGCATGATGTACGCGGACGACTGGCAGACCAGCGCCCGCGCCATCCTGCAATGGCACCGCGCGCAATTCGGCTGATTCCTTCGGCCCATGACGACAACGGCAGCGCCCACACGCGCAAGCTCATAAACAGGAGACCCCCATGCCCATTTCCCGACTCCTACGCCCGGCGCTGNGCGCAAGCGACGCCGGCCGAACGCAAATACACACTGCTCATGACTTCCTCAACACGTCTGTCGACGCGCCGCGCCGATCACACCGGCACCACCCTCGCGCAGCAAACACTCCGCACTCTAAAGAGCCGTCAGGCAAGAATCAACGCCGATCCGCGCCTAGTGCAATTGCGCAACAGTGCGGCCGGCGGCAAGCCGGTTTTAGCGCCGGAATCCGCAAAAATGCGTTGGTTTCAAACGACACCGCGGCCGCTGCGGCGCGCTTTCGCGCGCAGCATTTCCTCCATGCGCGCGGCCGCCGGAGACAGGCTGCGCCCGGCCAGCCGGGTAATGCCCAATTCGCGTTCGATGCGCGGACGCGCCAGCGGCACGAACGCCAGTTCGGGCGAATCCGGCGGCACGCCCAGCCGGGCCAGCACCGTCACGCCCACGCCGCGCTCCAGCATGGCCAGCAGCGACATCATGTTGGACACGAACACCTGCCGGTCCAGCATGAAGGCCGCCTGCGGATAGCCGGCAAGCTGGCGATGCGCGATGGTGCCCACCAGCGGCAGGTCGGCGATCTCGCGCCAGGTCACCGACTTGCGCCCGGCCAGCGGATGGCCGCGGTGGCACACCAGCCCGAAGGCGTCGCGCAGCAAGGGTTCGAACGCCAGCCGGCGGTCGCGCGACACCGGGCTGCACACGCCCAGTTCGGCCTCGCCGGCCAGCACCATGCGCTCGACCCCTTCGGAGTTGTCATCGAACAGGCGCAGCGCCACCGCCGGATAGCGCTCGCGGTAGGCGGCCACCAGCTCGGGCAGCCAGTGCGTGGCCACGGTGGCGACCGAGGCCATGGCCAGCGTGCCCGCGCCGCTGGTGGCCAGCCCGGCGAGCGCGCCAGCCACGCGGTCGTGGTGTTCCACCAGTTCGCGCGCCAGCGGCAGGCAGTCCTGGCCGAAGCGCGTCAGCGTGCCGCGGTTGCCGTGCTCGAACAGCGGCTGGCCCAGGCGCTGCTCCATTTCGCGGATGGACAGCGACAGCGCCGGTTGCGAGCGGAACGCGCGGGCGGCCGCGGCGCGGAAGCTGCCCAGTTCGGCCACCAGCAGGAAATGCCGGTAATGCGTGATCGACAGGTCGGGCAGCGAGGGCATGGTTCAGCGGCGGGGATGTAATTTGAAAATCTTATCAAAGCATAGGAAAAATAAAGTTTTCTCATCACCAGCCGGCACTTAACATGGCCGCAAGATGAATATCGCAGCCCTCTCCCCCTTACTCTCGGACACCGGCGCAGACCCGCTGGACTTCAGCCTCATCGACCGGCTGCCGGCGCACGAGGCCGGCCGCGGCCGGCTGGTGATCGGCGCCCGGCCCGGCGACGCCCGGCCCGGCCTGCTGTTCGTGCCGGGCGCCTATCACGGCGCCTGGTGCTACGCGCACTACCTGGCCTATTTCGCCGCCGCCGGCCTGGGCTGCGCCGCGCTGGACCTGCGCGGCCACGGCGCGCTGGCGCAGGACGCGGCGTTCGCGTCCGCCACCATCGCCGACCTGGGCCAGGACGTGGCCGACGCGCTCGATGCGCTGGCCGGGTCCTGGGTGGTGGTGGGCCACAGCATGGGCGCGCTGCCGGCGCTGCTGGCCGCGCGCCGGCGCGCGGTGGCCGGCGTGGTGCTGCTGGCGCCCTCGCCGCCCGGCGACCTGCCCGGCGCGCTGGCCCTGCCGCCGGTGCCGCCGGCCGCGCCGCGCCCGGCGCCGCAGGCCGCCGAGATCCGCGCCCGCTTCCTGGCGACGGCGCCGGACCGCGACGTCGACGCCGTGATCCGGCGCCTGTGCGCCGAAAGCCCCGAAGTGCTCAATGACCGCTATCTGCTGCGCGTGGCGATCGGCGACGCTCCCTTCGGCGCGCCCGGCCTGTGCCTGGAAGCCGGGCTGGACACCCACGACCGGCATCCGCCCGGCCAGGACCTCGCCATCGCGCGGCGCTATGGCTTTTCGCACGCGGTGCTTGCCGGCCAGCCGCACTGCATGATGTACGCGGACGACTGGCAGACCAGCGCCCGCGCCATCCTGCAATGGCACCGCGCGCAATTCGGCTGATTCCTTCGGCCCATGACGACAACGGCAGCGCCCACACGCGCAAGCTCATAAACAGGAGACCCCCATGCCCATTTCCCGACTCCTACGCCCGGCGCTGATCGGCGCCGGCCTGCTGCTGGCCTCGGCGGCGCAGGCCGCCGGCTGGCCCGAGAAGACCGTCACCCTCATCGTGCCGTCGGCCGCCGGCGGCGCGGCCGACCTCACCGCGCGCACCTTCGCCCAGTTCCTGGGCGAGCGCACCGGCCAGACCGTGGTCGTCGAGGATCGTCCCGGCGCCGGCGGCATCGTCGGCACCAATGCCGCACGCAACGCCGCGCCCGACGGCTACACCTTCCTGCTGTCGACCAATTCCACCCACGCCGCCAACCAGTACCTGTACAAGAACCTGCCCTACGACGCGCAAAAGGATTTCAGCCAGGTCGGCCTGCTGGGGACTTTCGGCACCGTGGGCGTGGTGGCGCCGGGCGCGCCGTACCGCAGCGTGCCCGAGCTGGTGGACTACGCCAGGAAGCATCCGGGCGAAGTGTTCTTCGGTTACTACAGCTCGTCGTCGCAGGTGCCGTCCGAACTGTTCAAGCAGCGCGCCGGCATCGAGATCACCGGCGCGGCCTACAAGAACATCACGCAGATCATCACCGACCTGCGCGGCAAGCAGATCGGCTTCGCCTTCGTCGACTACCTGACCGCGATGGGCCAGATCGACGGCAAGGGCCTGATCCCCATCGCCGTCACCGGCGCGCAGGCGCAGCCGGCCTGGCCCGAGGTGCCGACCATGGCTTCCTACTATCCGGATTTCGTGGTGGCCGGCTGGCTCGGCCTGTCCGCCCCCAAGGGCACGCCGCCGGACATCGTGGAACGGATGAACGCCCACCTGCAGGCCGCCGTGCGGGACCCGGCCACTTCGGACAAGCTGCGCGCGCTCGGCCTGACGCCGGAATCGATGGACGTGGCGCGCTTCGACGCCTTCGTGAAGGAAGACGCCCAGCGCTGGAAGGAATGGATCCGCATCTCCGGCATCCAGCCGCAATAAAGCCGCCGCCCTCTATATCTATCTATATAGAGTAGAGGGCGGCGCCGCTACAGCGGCAGGCGCTGCTCGTGCTTGATCTCGCGCAGCGCCACGATGGTGCGCGTCTGGCGGATGCCGGGCATGTTGAACAGGAAGCGGTGCAGGAAGCGGTCGTAGGCCTCGGGGCTTTCCACCAGGATCTTCAGCAGGAAATCCGAATCCCCCGTGACCGCATAGCATTCCAGGATCTCGGGCGCGTCGCGCACCGAGCGCTCGAAGTTCTCGACCGTATTGGCGGAATGCCGCTCCAGGCTGATCTGCGCGAACATGCAGCCCAGCCCGACCTTGCTGCGGTCCACCTGGGCGCTGTAGCCCTGGATCACCCCGCTGGCCTCCATCGCCTTGACCCGCCGCCACACCGGCGCGGCCGACAGGCCGACCTTTTCCGACAGTTGCTGCGCCGAGGCCCGGCCATCCTCCTGCAAGGCCTTGAGTATGCCGATATCGGTCTTGTCCATGCGTTGTCTCCTGGTTTTATACAAACGAAATGTTTATTTCGAATTATAGGGATAGCACGATCCGATAACGCAATGAATCGGCTTCCGGGCGAACCTATCATAGTGCCGAAAACCAGGAGTATTCACTATGGACGGTACCCCCGCCGCCGAACCCGAGCTGGACCTCGACTACCAGCTGGCCGACAACCTCACCCGCAGCTCCGGCCGCATCTTCCTGACCGGCACGCAGGCGCTGGTGCGCATCATGCTCACCCAGCGCCGGCTCGACCGCGAGCGCGGCCTGAACACGGCCGGTTTCGTCTCGGGCTACCGCGGCTCGCCGCTGGGCGGCGTGGACATGGCGATGTGGAAAGCCAAGAAAGCGCTGGACGACAACCAGATCAGCTTCCTGCCCGGCATCAACGAAGACATGGCGGCCACCGCCGTCATGGGCACGCAGCAGGCCGGGATGCGCGCCGACCGCAAGGTCGATGGCGTGTTCGCGATGTGGTACGGCAAGGGCCCGGGGGTGGACCGCGCCGGCGACGCGCTGCACCACGGCAACGCCGCGGGCGCCTCGCGCAACGGCGGCGTGCTGGTGGTGGTGGGCGACGACCACACCGCCGTCTCGTCCTCGATCCCGCACGCCAGCGAGGCCTCGCTGATCGGCTGGCAGATGCCCATCGTGCATCCCGCCTCGATCGACGAATACGAAACCTTCGCGCTGTGGGGCTGGGCCCTGTCGCGCCATTCGGGGACCTGGGTCGCGTTCAAGGCGGTGTCCGAGACCATCGAGAGCGGCCACTCCTTCACGCCGGCGCAGCCGGTCTCGTACGACATGCCGGCCGACCCGGACCTGCCGCCCGAATCGCTGGAATATTCGGCGCGCGATTTCCTGTCGCTGGCCGTCGAGACGCGCATGAACCTGCGCATGCGGGCGGTGGCCGCGTTCGCGCGCCGCCACAGCATCGACCGCCTGGTCTGCGCGGCGCCCAAGGCCGCCGTCGGCATCGTCACGGTGGGCAAGGCGCACCTGGACACCATGGAGGCGCTGTCGCGCCTGGGCGTGGACACCGTCACCGCCAACGCGCCGGTGCGCATCTACAAGCCCGGCCTGACCTGGCCGCTGGACGCGGAGCGCCTGCTGGCGTTCGCGCGCGGCCTCTCGCACATCCTGGTGGTCGAGGAAAAAGGCGCGGTGGTCGAAAGCCAGATCAAGGACCTGCTGTTCAATCTGCCGGACCGCCCCACGGTCATCGGCAAAAAGGGCTTCGACGGCGAACCCATGGTGCCCTCGGCTGGCCAGCTGCGCCCCTCGCTGCTGGCGCGCCCGCTGGCCGGCTGGCTCAGCCGCGCGGCCGGCCTGCCGCTGGCCGCGGACCTGGCCGCCTTCGAATGCCAGGCGCCGCTGTCCAACGACGCCGACGGCATGCGCCGCCGCCCCTATTTCTGTTCGGGCTGTCCGCACAGCACCTCGACCAAGGTGCCCGAAGGCAGCCAGGCGCTGTCCGGCGTGNTTCAAGGCGGTGTCCGAGACCATCGAGAGCGGCCACTCCTTCACGCCGGCGCAGCCGGTCTCGTACGACATGCCGGCCGACCCGGACCTGCCGCCCGAATCGCTGGAATATTCGGCGCGCGATTTCCTGTCGCTGGCCGTCGAGACGCGCATGAACCTGCGCATGCGGGCGGTGGCCGCGTTCGCGCGCCGCCACAGCATCGACCGCCTGGTCTGCGCGGCGCCCAAGGCCGCCGTCGGCATCGTCACGGTGGGCAAGGCGCACCTGGACACCATGGAGGCGCTGTCGCGCCTGGGCGTGGACACCGTCACCGCCAACGCGCCGGTGCGCATCTACAAGCCCGGCCTGACCTGGCCGCTGGACGCGGAGCGCCTGCTGGCGTTCGCGCGCGGCCTCTCGCACATCCTGGTGGTCGAGGAAAAAGGCGCGGTGGTCGAAAGCCAGATCAAGGACCTGCTGTTCAATCTGCCGGACCGCCCCACGGTCATCGGCAAAAAGGGCTTCGACGGCGAACCCATGGTGCCCTCGGCTGGCCAGCTGCGCCCCTCGCTGCTGGCGCGCCCGCTGGCCGGCTGGCTCAGCCGCGCGGCCGGCCTGCCGCTGGCCGCGGACCTGGCCGCCTTCGAATGCCAGGCGCCGCTGTCCAACGACGCCGACGGCATGCGCCGCCGCCCCTATTTCTGTTCGGGCTGTCCGCACAGCACCTCGACCAAGGTGCCCGAAGGCAGCCAGGCGCTGTCCGGCGTGGGCTGCCACTACATGGCCGCCTGGATGGACCGCGACACCGGCGGCCTGACCCAGATGGGCGGCGAAGGCGTGGACTGGATCGGCCTGTCGCGCTACACCGAGATGCCGCACATCTTCCAGAACATGGGAGAAGGCACCTATTACCACTCGGGCTACCTGGCGATCCGCCAGGCCGTGGCCGCGCGCGCCAACATCACCTACAAGATCCTCTTCAACGACGCGGTGGCGATGACCGGCGGCCAGCCCGTCGACGGCCCGATCTCGGTGCCGCAGATCTGCCAGCAGCTGCGCGGCGAGAACGTGGCCCGCATCGTCGTCACCAGCGACGAGCCGGAAAAGTACCAGGGCGTGGACCTGGGGCCCGGCATCAAGGTGCACCACCGCCGCGAACTCGACGCGCTGCAGCGCGAACTGCGCGAGATCCCCGGCGTGACCGTGCTGATCCACGACCAGACCTGCGCCGCCGAAAAGCGCCGCCGCCGCAAGAAGAACCAGTTCCCCGATCCGGCGCGCCGCCTGCTGATCAACAGCGCGGTCTGCGAAGGCTGCGGCGACTGCGGCGTGCAGTCGAACTGCCTGTCGGTGGTGCCGCTGGAGACGCCCTACGGCCGCAAGCGCGCCATCGACCAGTCCAGCTGCAACAAGGATTACTCGTGCGTGGAGGGCTTCTGCCCCAGCTTCGTCTCGGTCATGGGCGGCAAGCCCAGAAAGAGCGCCGCGCCCAAGGCCGACCAGGACCGCCTGCAACAGCTGATCGCGCAACTGCCGCTGCCGGCCGTGCCGGCGCTGGAGCAGCCCTACCGCCTGCTGGTGGCCGGCATGGGCGGCACCGGCGTCATCACCATCGGCGCCATCGTGTCGATGGCGGCGCACCTGGAAGGCCTGTCGGCCGCCGTGCTGGACCTGACCGGGCTGGCGCAGAAAGGCGGCACGGTGGTCAGCCATATCCGGCTGGCCCCGGCGGGCGCGCCCGCCGGCCCGGTGCGCCTGGACTGGCAGCAGGCCGATGCCGCGATCCTGTGCGACCCGGTGGCCTCGGTGGCGCCGGATTCGCTGGGCGCGCTGCGCCGCGGCCACACCAAGGTCACCGTCAACACCTATGTGGCGCCGGTGTCCGAGTTCACGCGCAATCCGGACGTCGCCATGCGGCCCGAGGCGCTGCTGGCCAAGATCCGCCACGCGGCCGGCGAGGCCTGCACCGCCGAGATCGACGCGCACGCCGCCGCGCTGGCGCTGTTCGGCGACAGCATCCTGTCCAATATGTTCATGCTGGGCTATGCCTGGCAGCGCGGCGGCGTGCCGCTGTCGCAGGCCGCCATCTACCGCGCCATCGAACTGAACGGCGTGGCCGTGGCCGCCAACCGCGCCGCGTTCGACAACGGCCGCCTGGCCGCGCACCAGCCCGACGCGCTGGAAGGCGCGCTGCGCCCGCGCGCCCAGGTGGTGCAGCTGCACATGCCCGAGACCTTCGAGCGCGCCGTGGCGCGGCGCATCGAGGACCTGACCGCCTACCAGAACGCCGCCTACGCGCGCGAGTTCCAGGCGACGGTGGAGGCGGTGGCCGCGCGCGAGCGCGAACTGGCGCCCGACGCCCGCAGCCCGCGCCTGGCGCTGGCGGTGGCGCGCGGCCTGTTCAAGCTCATGGCCTACAAGGACGAGTACGAAGTCGCGCGGCTCTACACCGCCCCGGCCTTCCAGGCGCAGCTCGACAGCCAGTTCGAGGGCGACTACAGCCTGCGCTTTCACATGGCGCCGCCGATCTTCGCCCGCAAGGACCCGCGCACCGGCGTGCCGCGCAAGGTCACGCTGGGCCCGCGCACCATGACCGCGCTCAAGGCGCTGGCGCGCCTGAAGAGCTTGCGCGGCACCTGGTTCGATCCGTTCGGCCGCACCGCCGAACGCAGGATGGAACGGGCGCTGATCGGCGAGTACCGCCAGACCGTGCAGCAGCTGCTTGCGGGCCTGAACCGGGACAATATCGGCCAAGCGGCTACAATCGCCGCCCTTGCGGAAACCATACGCGGGTACGGCCACGTGAAGGCGGCAAGCGTCGAAAAGTATCGGACCGAGTTAAGCCGGTTGATGCAAAGCTATACGGCGCCTGCCCCGCACGACATGCCCCTGCGCAAGACCGCATAAACGCTTGCTTTCAGCCGCAGCTTCCTGGGCGCGCCTTGCTGGGCGCGCCCAGTGCATTTGGTAACACCTTTTGTGAATCCCGTCTTATCTTCTTCTTGTCGCTGTCGCACTCGATCACTAGAATTAGTGTCCATCGAGGGATGCTACACTACATATTGTGGTCGCTTATGCGCTGATTCCCTTCAGCCACGCCATTTGGACTAGGCGTCCAAGCGTCGCGATTCCCCTCAAAAAGACCCGATTTCGTACCGGACATGACCCCGTCATGTCGTCATCTACGCGCTTTTCGCACAGGAGCTTCCATGCAGACTACGATCGCCTCTGTGACCCGGCCCACGGCCGTGCCGCCCTCGCAAACCGACTCCCCCGCCGCCGACAACGGGCAATGGGCCAGCTACAACCTGATCCGCCGCAATGGCTCGGTGGTCGGGTTCGAACCCAACAAGATCGCCATCGCCATGACCAAGGCCTTCCTGGCGGTCAACGGCGGCCAGGGAGCCGCGTCCGCGCGCGTGCGCGAACTGGTGGAATCGCTGACCTCGCAGGTCGTCAACGCGCTGGTGCGCAACCGCCCCGGCGGCGGCACCTTCCACATCGAAGACGTGCAGGACCAGGTCGAACTGGCGCTGATGCGCTCGGGCCAGCATGACGTCGCCCGCTCCTACGTGCTGTACCGCGAAAAGCGCACCCAGGAACGCGCCGCTGCCGCTGCCGCCGAAGGCCAGGAAAAGGCCGCCGCCGCGCCGCAGGAACACGCGCTGAACGTGACCGACGCCGGCGTGCGCCGTCCGCTGAACCTGGCCGAACTGCGCGCCACCATCGTCGCCGCTGGCGAAGGCCTGGCCGAATTCATCGACACCGAAGCGATCCTGAAGGAAACGGTCAAGAACCTGTATGACGGCATCCCCGTCGACGAAGTGTTCAAGTCCGCCATCCTGTCGGCGCGCGCGCTGGTCGAAAAAGACCCGGCCTACAGCCAGGTCACCGCGCGCCTGCTGCTGCACACGATCCGCAAGGAAGTGCTGGGCGAAGAAGTCTCGCAGGACGGCATGAGCACCCGCTACGCCGAATACTTCCCCACCTTCATCGCCCGCGGCATCGAAGGCGGCCTGCTGTCGCCCGAACTGGCCAGCTTCGACCTGGCCAAGCTGGGCCAGGCCCTGAACGCCAAGCGCGACCTGCAGTTCAGCTACCTGGGCCTGCAGACGCTGTACGACCGCTACTTCCTGCACATCCGCGGCACCCGCATCGAACTGCCGCAGGTGTTCTTCATGCGCGTGGCCATGGGCCTGGCGCTGCGCGAGACCGACCGCGAAGCGCGCGCCATCGAGTTCTACGAGATCCTGTCCTCGTTCGACTTCATGAGCTCGACGCCGACGCTGTTCAACTCGGGCACCCTGCACTCGCAGCTGTCGTCGTGCTACCTGACCACCGTCTCCGACGACCTGGAAGGCATCTACGACGCCATCAAGGAAAACGCGCTGCTGGCCAAGTACGCCGGCGGCCTGGGCAACGACTGGACCCCGGTGCGCGCGCTGCGCAGCCACATCAAGGGCACCAACGGCGAAAGCCAGGGCGTGGTGCCGTTCCTGAAGGTCGTCAACGACACCGCGGTCGCGGTGAACCAGGGCGGCAAGCGCAAGGGCGCCGTCTGCACCTACCTGGAAACGTGGCACCTGGACATCGAGGAATTCCTCGAACTGCGCAAGAACACCGGCGACGAACGCCGCCGCACCCACGACATGAACACGGCGAACTGGATTCCCGACCTGTTCATGAAGCGCGTCATGGAAAACGGCGAATGGACCCTGTTCTCGCCGTCGGACTGCCCTGACCTGCACGACAAGGTCGGCCAGGAATTCGAGCGCGCCTACCTGGGCTACGAAGCCCGCGTCGCCAGCGGCGAACTGAAGCTCTTCAAGAAGATGCCGGCCGTCTCGCTGTGGCGCAAGATGCTGTCGATGCTGTTCGAAACCGGCCACCCGTGGATCACCTTCAAGGATCCGTGCAACATCCGTTCGCCGCAGCAGCACGTGGGCGTGGTCCACAGCTCGAACCTGTGCACCGAGATCACGCTGAACACCAACGAATCCGAAATCGCGGTGTGCAACCTGGGTTCGGTGAACCTGGTCGCGCACATGAAGCCGGCCGCCGGCGGCGGTTTCGAACTCGACCACGAGAAGATCAAGCGCACGGTGCGCATCGCTATGCGCATGCTCGACAACGTGATCGACATCAACTATTACGCCGTCGACAAGGCCCGCAACTCGAACGCGCGCCATCGTCCGGTGGGCATGGGCATCATGGGCTTCCAGGACTGCCTGCAGATGATGCGCGTGCCTTACGCTTCGCAGGCCGCTGTCGAATTCGCCGACACCTCGATGGAAGCCGTGTGCTATCACGCGTACTGGGCTTCGAGCCTGCTGGCCGAAGAACGCGGCCGCTATCAATCGTATGAAGGCTCGCTGTGGTCGCGCGGCATCCTGCCGCAAGACACGTTGAAGATGCTGCGCGATGAGCGCGGCGGTCACGTCGACGTCGATGAGTCGAGCACGCTCGATTGGGATGCGTTGCGCGCGCGCATCAAAGAACACGGCATGCGCAACTCCAATTGCATCGCAATCGCCCCAACCGCGACTATTTCCAATATCATTGGTGTATCTGCGTGCATCGAACCCACTTTCCAGAACTTGTACGTCAAATCGAATCTCTCCGGCGAGTTCACGGTCGTTAACGATTACCTCGTGCGTGACCTGAAGAAACTCGGTCTCTGGGACGAAGTCATGGTCGCCGACCTCAAGTACTTCGACGGCAGCCTGTCCCGCATCGATCGCGTACCTTCCGAACTCCGCGAACTCTACGCCACCGCGTTCGAAGTCGAACCGAGCTGGCTGGTGGAATGCGCTTCGCGTCGCCAGAAGTGGATCGATCAGGCCCAGTCGCTGAACATCTACATGGCCGGCGCTTCGGGCAAGAAGCTGGACGACACCTACAAGCTGGCCTGGAAGCGTGGCCTGAAGACGACCTACTACCTGCGCACCCTGGGCGCCACCAGCGCCGAGAAGTCCACGGGTCGCGGCGGCGAACTGAACGCCGTCAGCGCGGGAGTCCAATCCACGGCGCCTGCCGTGGCTGCCGCAACTGTTTTGCCGGAACCCGAAGTTCTCGGGGCGGTTTGCACCATGCGGCCGGGCGACCCCGGCTTCGAAGAGTGCGAAGCCTGCCAATAACCGCCTCCGGAGAATGAATCATGATTAATTGGGAAGACGACAACATCGCCACGCAACCTGCGCAATCGCCCGCTCCCGCGGCGGGCGGCCAGGCCGAGCCCGCCGTGCGGGCCGCGACCGGCGTGTTCGGCGACGCCGCCCTGCCCACGCCTGCCGCGCCTGAACACGCGGCCGGCCTGGCGGTCAGCGGCTCCGCCACCTCGCAACGCGTGAAGGTTGCCGACAAGCGCGTCATCAACGGCCAGACGGACGTCAACCAGCTCGTGCCCTTCAAGTACAAGTGGGCATGGGAGAAGTACCTGGCCACTTGCGCCAACCACTGGATGCCGCAAGAGATCAACATGTCGCGCGACATCGCCCTCTGGAAGAACCCGAACGGGCTCACCGAGGACGAGCGCCGCATCGTCAAGCGCAACCTGGGCTTTTTCGTCACGGCCGACTCGCTGGCCGCGAACAACATCGTGCTGGGCACCTACCGCCACATCACGGCGCCCGAGTGCCGCCAGTTCCTGCTGCGCCAGGCGTTCGAGGAAGCGATCCACACGCACGCCTATCAATACATCGTCGAAAGCCTGGACCTGGACGAGGCGGAGATCTTCAACGCCTACAACGAAGTCCCGTCCATCCGCGCCAAGGACGAATTCCTGATCCCGTTCATCGACGCGATCGCGGACCCCAACTTCAAGACGGGCACTCCCGAAGCCGACCAGACGCTGCTGAAGTCGCTGATCGTCTTCGCCTGCCTGATGGAAGGCCTGTTCTTCTACGTTGGCTTCACGCAGATCCTGGCGCTGGGCCGCCAGAACAAGATGACCGGCGCGGCCGAGCAGTACATGTACATCCTTCGCGATGAATCCATGCACTGCAACTTCGGCATCGACCTCATCAACACCATCAAGCTGGAAAATCCGCATCTGTGGACGCCGGAATTCCGCGAAGAAATCCGAGAACTCTTCCGCAAAGCGGTCGAACTCGAATACGCTTACGCCGAAGACACGATGCCGCGCGGCGTGCTGGGCCTGAACGCACCCATGTTCAAGTCCTACCTGCGCTTCATCGCCAACCGCCGTTGCCAGCAAATCGGTATCGAGCCGCTGTTCCCGCAGGAAGAGAATCCCTTCCCGTGGATGGCGGAAATGATCGACCTTAAAAAGGAACGCAACTTTTTTGAAACTCGCGTGATCGAATACCAAACCGGTGGCACGCTGAGCTGGGAGTAAGGCAGTACGCCATCGGGCCCGGCGCGGGCACGCCCCTGAACCAGGGGCGTCGCGTTCGCGACAGGCTCGATGATGCGCTCTCTGGTCAGGGTGTTCCGGAATCGTTTTCGAACACGTAGAACAAGCGGTCGGGGCCCGTGATCGGGCTGCCGGCCGGCGCCATTTGAAATGGCTCGCGCCAAAGGAGCGGGGGCCATATCAAATGGCTGTGCCGAATTCATTAGCGCAAACCGTAGTAGCTGTTGCTCGCACAGGACAGCGGCATGCGCCGATGAATAGCCCGGGCACGGTCCGCCGAAGGGTGGGTCGGGGCACGGGTTTAAGTTCTGGGACCCCTGAACCTAAGGAGCATGACCATGGCAACAGCCAAGAAAGCCGTAAAGAAAGCGGTGAAAAAGCCCGCCGCCAAGAAGGCAGTAGCTAAGAAGGCCGCCCCGGCCAAGAAAGCTGCCGTCAAGAAGGTAGCCGTCAAGAAAGTCGCCGCCAAGAAACCGGCAGTGAAGAAGGTTGCCGCCAAGAAGCCGGCAGTCAAGAAGGTTGCCGCCAAGAAGGCCGTCGCCAAGAAAGCGGTAGCCAAGAAGGCCGTCGCCAAGAAGGCGGTTGCCAAGAAAGCCGTCGCCAAGAAGGCAGTAGCCAAGAAGGTCGTCGCCAAGAAAGCGGTAGCCAAGAAGGCCGTCGCCAAGAAGGCGCCTGCCAAGAAGGCCGTCGCCAAGAAAGCGGTAGCCAAGAAGGCCGTCGCCAAGAAGGCGGTTGCCAAGAAGGCCCCCGCCGCCAAGAAGGCTCCCGCTGCCGCCAAGCCTGCTGCTGCCAAGAAGCCGGCCGCTGCCAAGAAGCCTGCCGCGAAGAAAGCCGCTCCGAAGAAGCCCGTAACGCCGCCGTCCACGGCTGCCGCCCCGGGCGCGAAGACCGCGCTGAACCCCGCCGCGTCGTGGCCGTTCCCGACCGGTGGCCGTCCCTAATCAGGACGGTTCGAAGCCCTAGCTTCGCCAGAAGCCGCCCGGCCCATGCCGGGCGGCTTTTTTGTCGCGAGGCCGTCTGCACCGGCCGCATGGAGGGGTTTTTTTCACGGTGGCGCGTGCGACAATTGACTCCTCTTTTTCAGGGTGAACGTGTCCATGCTCGGTGAAATCTTCCGTTTCCTTCTCGAAATCCTGTTCACGCTGTTCGGCGCGGCGCTAATCGCCCGCGCATGGATGCACGCCATACGGCTGCATCCCTTCAATCCCCTGGCCCGCGCGGTCTACCAGGCCACCAACTGGCTGGTGTCGCCGCTGCGCAAGATCATTCCCGCCGGCAACAAGATCGACTGGACCAGCCTGGTCGCCGTGTGGCTGTCGGCGCTGGTCTACCTGGTGCTGATCTGGCTGGTGGCCATCGGCGCGCTGATTCCCGCCGAGCTGCTGCCCGCGGCCATGGGCTCGGCGCTGATCCTGGCGGCCAAATGGGCGCTCAACCTGGTGGTCTGGCTGACGCTGATCCAGGCGGTGCTGTCGTGGGTCAATCCGATGGCGCCCATGATGCCGCTGCTGCAGGCGCTGACCGACCCGCTGCTCAACCCCATCCGCCGCGTGCTGCCGCGCACCTCGATCGACTTCTCGCCGCTGGTGCTGCTGGTGGCCGCGCAGATCCTGCTGATGATCCTGGCCCGCCTGAGCTACGGCATGATGGGCATCTAGCTACACCGGAATCGCGCTGTAGATCTCGACCAGCTTCTTGCGGTCGATCTTGTGGTTGTTCGACATGGGTAGCGCCGCGCAGGCCACCAGTTCGGACGGCACCATATAAGGCGGCAGGCGCTGCGCCAGCCGCGCCTTCCAGTCATCCAGGGCCTGCGGCGCCAGCAGGCTCGCCGGCTGGTCCGCCGGCGCCACGCCGGCCACGAAGCCGATCAGGCGCACCGCCGTGCCGTCGGGCCGGCGCAGCACGGCGCAGGCGCCGCCCTCCACGCCCGGCAGGCCGTGCAGCGCCTCGTCGATCTCGGCCAGTTCGATGCGATAGCCGTTCAGCTTGATCTGATCGTCCATGCGGCCGCGGCAGAACAGCAGCCCCTCCTCCCCCATCTGCCCCAGGTCGCCGGTGCGAAACGCCCGCCGGCCGTCGGCATAGGTGTAGAGCTTGGCCTGGTTCAGGTCGGCGCGGTTCAGATAGCCGCGCATGACGTGGTCGCCCACGATGCAGATCTCGCCGCCCTCGTCGACCAGCAGCACGCTGTCCGGCTTGGCGCGGCCCACCGGCAGCGGGTCGTGCGCGGCCAGCACGGCGTCGGTGACTTCGATCCAGGTGGTGGCCACGGTGGCCTCGGTCGGGCCGTAGGTGTTCAGGATGACCGCGTCGGGGAAACGCTGGCGCAGCTTGCGCGCCAGCGCCGCCGGCAGCGGCTCGCCGCAGAATAGGAAGGTGCGCAGCGTGGGCAGCGCGGCCGGTGAGAAATCGCGGTTGGCCAGCTGTTGATGCGCGAAGGACGGCGTCGACACCCAGACCGTCACGCCATGCGCGGCCAGGCGCGGCACCCAGGCGGCGGCCTGCGCGATCTGCTCGCGCGCGTTCAGCACGCAGCTGCCGCCCGAGGCCAGAGTGGCGAACACCTCGTACATCGACAGATCGAAGCTGAACGGCGCCTGGTTCATGAACACCGGCGCCTCGCCCAGGCCGAAGCTGCCCAGCATCCAGTCGCCCAGCAGCCCCACGCTTTCGCGGCCGATCTGCACGCCCTTCGGATCGCCCGTGCTGCCCGAGGTGAACATGACGTAGGCCAGGCCGCGCTCCTGCAGCATGGCACCCTCGTGCGGCGCGAACGCGCCGGTAGCCGCGTCGTAAACGGCGCCGGGGCGCACGATCTCGACGATGCGGCGCAGGCGCTCGGCGGGATAGATGGTGTCGACCGGCACGAACGGCGCGCCCATGGACAGCGCCCCGACCATGGCGACGAAGAACGACGCCTCCTTGTGGCCGTATATCGCCACCGGCACGTCGGGCCCCAGCCCGTGGCGGCGCGCCTGCTCTGCCCAGGCGGTGGCTTCGTCGCTCAGCTGCGCCCAGCTCAGGCTGCGGTCGGCGCCGGCGACGGCGAGCGCCTCGGGCGCGAGTTCGGAATCCGTGAAACGGAAGGATTTCAGGTCGAAACGCATGCCGATGCTCCCGGCGTCAAATAGGGCTGCGACCGCTGAACACGTAGAGCGCCAGCGCCGCCAGGGCCAGGGTCAGCACGCGCCCGAGCAGGCGCATGAACGGGCGCGCCAGCGCGGCCTGCAATGCAGGACGGGTGCGCGCGGCGTTGACCAGCAGGTTGTGGCCCACCGAATAGGCGCCGAACATCAGGCCGCTGACGATGTAGTGCAGCGACAGGCCGTTCCACACGCCCATGGCCAGCAGGGTCGCGAAAATGCCGATGTTCTGCGCGGCCAGGCGGTGGCGCGAGAAGTACGCGGTCTTGCTCAGCGCCTTGTAGATGGGCATGAAGACCACGTCGCGCAGCCATTCCGACAGGCTGATGTGCCAGCGCCGCCAGAAGTCCTGCGGATTCAGCGTCGCCAGCGGATTGCGGAAGTTGATGGGCAGCGTGAAGCCGAACAGCATGCCGATGCCGATCGCCATGGTCGAGTAGCCGGCGAAATCGAAAAACAGGTAGGTACTGTACAGCGAGGCATTGAGCGCCACGCCGGTCAGCGAATAGTCGTGCGCGTCCAGCGTCGCCAGGCCGTAGCGCCAGATCAGCTCGGCCAGGCCGAACTTCTGGATCACGCCCAGCATGATCAGCTCCAGCCCGGCCAGCCAGGTGTTGAGGTTCACGCCTTCGTAGCCGCGCTTCAGATCCGCCTGGAAATTGCGCCAGCGGTACATGGGGCCGGCCAGCAGCGTAAGCGGGAAGAACAGGTAGATAAAGTAGTCCAGCGGCGAGACGCGCTCGTTGCGCTGCGCGAACAGCAGCACGTCGATGGCGCGGAAGGTCGCGAACGACAGGCCCAGCATGGCGCCCAGGTGCGACACGCCGGTCTTCACTAGCAGCAGCGGCGCCATCGTCACGATCACGCCCAGCCAGGTCGGGATGTAGCCGCGCCGCACCGCCCACAGCGCGCCGCCGGCGATGGCCATCAGCGCGATGGGCTGGTAGGGGCGCGCCCAGAACACCGCCATCCAGACGCCCAGGCAGACCACGCCGATGACGTGCCGGTAGCCGATGCGCATCGGCATGCCGAAGAAGCGGTACGCCAACAGGCCCAGGCCGCCGCACAGGGCGCCGCCGAAGAAACTCAGGCTTGCGAACAATTCCATGCCGGGCTCAGAACTGTTGGTATTGGAATTCGACCTTGATCGGTCCGCCGCTGCCCGTGGTGGGCTGCGCCTGCAGCACGAACACCAGGATCACCCCGAGATACAGGCACAGGTGCCACAGGAAGCGCCGCCCCCATGCAGCGGCGGCCTTGCGGGCCGCCTGCTCTTGCGCGGGATCGTCCGTCTTGGGCCTGGCCCAGTGGAACAATTTGTTCATCGGGAAAAGTACTCCGCAATGCCCTGGTCGGCCAGCGCCCAGCCGAGCTCGGCCAGGTGCATGTCGTCGCGCAGCATGCCCGGCTCGAAGGGGATGCTGTAGAGGTCCAGGCAGCCCATCTGGTAGCGCGCGCACATGCCGGTGATGGCGGCCACCACCGGATCGAAGCGCTCGACGTCCAGGATGAGCTTGGGATTGAACGGCTGGATGACGAAATAGGCGTGGACCTTGCGCTTCTGCAGCAAGGCCATGACGCGCGACAGGTCGCCCAGTTCGGCCCGGGTGATGGGATCGACGTCGGCGAACTCGTTGCGGGCCGGCGAATACAGGGGCGCCAGGTACTGCTGGTAATAATCGTCGCGCACGTCGTAGGGATTGTGGCCGCCCAGCTTGCGCTCGACTTCGCGGGCCTGGTGCGTGATCCGGCTCCATTGGCCCGCGTCCAGGCGCGCCGCCGACGGCCAGGCCACGTAGCGGTGCGCCGGCACCGACAGCTTGCTGCGCGGACGGTCGGGCGCCGGCTCCTTGCGCGCCTGCCACCACAGCGCCAGCTTGTCCTTGAGCTCGGCGACCTGGCCGTTGGCGATCAGCCAGAGCAGGCCCCAGTTGGCGTTGTCGGTGATCCAGTTCTGCATCTGCTCGCGCGTGCTGGGGCGGTCCCACAGGCGGTCCCAGACCGGGCCGGTCACGTGCTCGGCGAAGGCGCTGCGCGGCAACTGGCCGCCCGAGGCGAACCAGGCCGGCGAGAGCATGATCGCCAGCCGCGTGTTGGGCGTGAGCGAATCCGCCACCGACTCCAGCACGCTGACGATGCCGTAGGACTGGAACATGGCGTGGCCATAGGCCAGCGTGGGCACCTTCAGCTCTTGCGGGAAAAAGCGGTAGGGCACGAAGCGCAGGTCATGGCTGGACAATTCCGACGAGCCCAGCACGACCAGCGTGCCGTCGCTCAGGGCGTTGCCCAGGCGCTCCAGGTTGACGTGCTGCGTGCCCCAGTCCGGCCCCAGGTTGGGCAGGTAGTTGCTTCTGCCGGCCGCGACCGCGGCCTGCTGCGTGGGGACCACCATGCGGCTGAGCAGCTCGTCGGCGCCGCAATAGGCGCCGATGGCCAGCGCCACCGCCGTCGCGGCGGCCGCGACGTGCGAACAGAAGCGCGAATTACGCAGTATGGGCAGCGACATAGCCGGCAAGCGTGCGGACCGACTGTAGATGCTCCGCGATCTCGGGAGCCGGGATGCTGCAACCGTACTCCGACTCGACCGCCAGCGTGATGTCGACGGCGGCCAGCGAGTCGACCAGGCCGCTGGCGATCAGCTGCGTGTCGGGAGTGACTTTCTTCATGACGATCGACTCGACGATCTCGCCGATCCTGGTGTGGAGTTCTTGCTCGGAATGCATGGTTCGTGCAGCGTTGCGTTGCCTTGTGGGCGAACGTCCCCTGCCCTGGGATAGAGGACGATGAGATTACTGAGGAAATGCTGAAACCGAACTGAAATTCCAGCCCGCCATGAACGACGCCGCGAAGCAGATAGTTACATGATGTACGCGCGGCGGCGTCGATCGCAGGCGCAATCATGTCACTACGCAGGCCGGACCGCCATTGAACTTTTGCGGTAGGCGGGCGCTTGCGGGTAAGTCCCGAGACGCCGCGTTGCGGCGCCGCGACAGGCCGAAAAAAAGCCCGCTTGCGCGGGCTTGGCGCCGGGATGGCGGCAATTTACATCGGCGTGACGCGGGTGGGACCGGAGCCGCTGATCACCTGGACGCGCTGGCCCACGCTGATGGGCACGTCCGCTTCCTGGGCGACCACGCGGGTTTCGCCGTTGTCCAGGCGCACGGTGATTTCGTAGCCGGAGCTCTTGCCGACGCGGTTTTCAACGGCGTTGCCCGCCAGCGCGCCCAGGATGACGCCGCCGACGGTGGCGATGGTGCGGCCGGTGCCGCCGCCGATGGCGTTGCCCGCCACGCCGCCGAGCGCGCCGCCGGCAACCATGCCGACGCCGCTGGACTTGTCGTCCTGGATCACGATGGGGCGCACGCCGGTGACGGTACCGGTGCGCACGATCTGTTCGCGCTGCGCCTGGTCATAGCTGTAGACGCCGCTGGAAGCGCTGCGGTTGGCGCAGCCGCCCAGCACGGCCAGCGAGGTGACGACGGCGGCGATGGCGAGCCAGCGGCCGGTGCGCGGCGCGGCCAGGGTAATGGATTTGCTTTGGTTCATTTGGACTCCTCGATCGGCAAGGCCGACGACTATTCGATCATACTCTGCCCGCGAGGGACGGTTCACGCTGCTGCAACATACTGAAACTCAAGGCCAGAAGCTGCAAACAGCGCAGCCCGCGCAGCGGCCGTCCCGACGATGATTCGACCTGGCCCGCGCCGCCGGGTTCCCGGCCGCTCAGGCCGGCAGGCGGATGCCGTACGTGGCGTGCAGCACCGCGTCGATCTCGGCGCGCGACGGCGCATGGTTCTGCGGCCCGCGCGAAGCGATCTTGATGGCGCCCATGACGTTGCCCAGGCGGCAGCTGTCTTGCCAGCTCCAGCCGCTGGTCAGGCCGTACAGCAGGCCGCCGCGCTGCGCGTCGCCGCAGCCGGTGGGGTCCACCACGGCGGCGGCGCGCACCGGCTCGATCTCGATGGTCTTGCCTTCGGTCAGCAGCGTGGCGCCTTCGCCGCCGCGCGTCACCACCACGGCCTGCAGCGAGCGGGCGATATCGGCCATGCTGCGGCCGGTGCGCTGCTCCACCACGCCGGCCTCGTAATCGTTGACGGCCAGCGCCTGCGCCAGTCCGAGCATGCGCTCCAGGTCGGCGCCGTCGAACAGCGGCATGGCCTGGCCCAGGTCGAAAATGAACGGGATGCCGCGTTTGTTCAGGCGCTCGGCGTGGGCGAACATGCCCTCCTTGGCGTCGGGCGCGACGATGGCCCAGGCCGCGTCGGCGTCGCTCAGGTCGTTGTCGGCCGAGTGCGACATGGCGCCCGGGTGGAAGGCCGCGATCTGGTTGTCGTCCAGGTCGGTGGTGATAAAGCATTGCGCCGTGAAGGTGCCGGGCACGACCTTCACGCGGCTGACGTCGATGCCCAGGCCGGACAGGCGCTCCAGGTATTCGCCGGCGTCCTCGCCCACGGTGGCCACCGGCACCGGCTTGCCGCCCAGCAGCTGCATGTTGTAGGCGATATTGCCCGAGCAGCCGCCGTATTCCTTGCGCATGCTGGGCACCAGGAACGACACGCTCAGGGATTGCACGCGGTCGGCCAGGATGTGTTCCTTGAAGCGTCCTTCGAACACCGCGATGGTGTCGAACGCCATCGAACCGCAGACCAGAACGGGGGTCGCCATGCTTGTCATCCTTTAAGGAAAGAATTTATCGATTTGGTAGCCATTGACCTGCACGCCGGTCACTTCAATGGGTACGGAGACTTTCAGCTCGCCGGCCGGCGCGAACGGGCCGCGCAGCTGCTCGGGAGTCAGGTAGTTTTCGGGCATCAGCACGCGGCGCACGACCACCGTGTCCGACAGGTCGGTCAGGTCCAGCACCAGCGCCGGCCAGTGCTGCGGCTTGTCGTAGCGGTTGCGCAGCACCAGGCGCAGCACCAGCCGGGTGCGCCCGTCGTCGATGGCGGCGGCGCCGGCCGGCGGCTGCAGCGACGACGACGAAATCGCGATGCGCTCGATGCGGCGCGCGTAGCCCACGGTGCATTGGGGCGGCCGGCACACGCTTTCCAGCACCGGCCGCAAGGCCGGCACGGCGTTGGCGATGTCGCTGCGATACACGTACAGCAACTGGAAAGCCAGCGCGATCAGGCCGGCCAGGCAGGCCGCGCCCCACAGCTTGCCGATCAGGCTGCGGCGGTCCTCGCGGTCCTGGTCCAGGAACTCGGGCGGCGCGCGGCCCACGTCGGTGGCGCTGGAATAGCGCGTGCGCGTGTCGCCCAGCACCGGCTCGCGCGGATCGTCGTAGTCCTCGCGTTGGTCCTGCGCGTATTCGTCTTCGTCCTCGTACTCGTCGTCGCGCGCTTCGTCGCGCACGTCCACGTGCCGGCTGCGGCCGTCCGGATCGGCATACGGGCCGATCATGGGTTCGGCGCGCCGGCGGATGTCGTCGCGGCCGCGCAGCACGGCGGGCGACGGCGCGGGGGCAGGCGGCGGCTCGGGCGCGACGGCAGGAATGTGCGGCTCGTCTTCCCAGGGAGGGATTTCCGCGGGAGCGGCGACGGGAGCGGCCGGCGGCGTCAGCACCGGCGCGGCGTTGGCATGCGCGGGCGGCACGGACGGCGCCGCGGGCGGCGGCGCGACGGGCGGTGCGCCCGCCTCCGACAGCAGGCAGGCGCGGCCGTCGAACACGGTCGCGCAGGCTCCGCAGCGCACCAGGCCGTTGCGCACCCGAAGCTGGTCGGGCACCACCTTGAAGGAGGTGCCGCACTGCGGGCAGCGGGTGGTCAGTGCCATGACGCGGTCACGCGGCGCGGGCGCTCAGGCCTTGCGGCCGTGCAGGCAGACCCAGCCGTCGCGGGCGCGCCAGACCGACATGGCGATCCAGGGCGCGTACGCGGCGGCGACTTCCTCGGCCTGGCGCTCGAGCACGCCCGACAGCACCAGATGGCCGCCGGCGGCAACGCGCCCGGCCAGCATGGGAGCCAGCACCTTGAGCGGATTGGACAGGATGTTGGCCACCACCACGCCGAACGTGCCTTCGGGCAGCGCGTCGGGCAGCATGGCCTGGAGTTCGACTTGATTGACCCCGGCGTTGAAGGCCGTGCTCTGCACGGCCTGGGCGTCGATGTCGACCGCCAGGGTCGGACCCGCGCCCAGCTTGCGCGCGGCGATGGCCAGGATGCCCGAGCCGCAGCCGTAGTCCAGCAGCGTGGCGCCCTGCGGCATGTCGGCTTCCAGCCAGGCCAGGCACAGATGCGTGGTCGGATGGCTGCCGGTGCCGAAGGCCAGGCCGGGATCGAGTTCGATGTGGATCGCGCCGTCCTGCGCCGGCGCGTCCGGCTCGAAACCGGGCACGTCGGGATTGTCGCGATGCCAGCTGGGCACGATCCACAGGCGTTCGGCGATGTGGATGGGGCCGAATTGCGACTGCGTCAGGCGCACCCAGTCCGCGTCGGGGACTTCGCGCAGGCTCCAGCCGGCGAACAGCGCCGGGTCGAGCTCGCCGGCCTCGGCGGCCTCGGCCATGATCTGGGCCGGATCGGCGCCATCGGGCAACAGCGCGACGACGCGGTTGCGGTCCCAGGCCTGGACGTCGGGCTCGGTGCCCGGCTCGCCGAACAAGGGGCGCTCGTCATCGGTGCCCAGGTCGGCGTCTTCGACCGACACCGACAGCACGCCCGCTTCGAGCAGCGCATCGGACAGGGCCTCGGCCTGAGCCTCCAGGCAATGGAGCACGAGTTCACGCATGATAGTTCTTCCATCTGGCCGACGGGCCGCGGCGCATGCCGCGGCCCGTCGGCCCTATCGCTTTGGAGCGGCTCCGCAGAGACGGGTTCCTTGGCGCAAAAAGGGGCCGTGAGGCCCCAGAATCGTTGGTCAGGGACGCTGCGCCAACTTGTTTTCCAGGTAGTGGATGCTGGTGCCGCCCTCGATGAAGCGGGCGTCCTGCAACAGTTCGCGATGCAGCGGGATGTTGGTGGAGATGCCTTCCACCACCATTTCCGACAGCGCGATGCGCATGCGCGCCAGCGCCTGGTCGCGCGTATCGCCGTAGGTAATGACCTTGGCGATCATCGAATCATAGTTCGGCGGCACGAAATAGCCGTTGAACGCGTGCGAATCGATGCGCACGCCCGGGCCGCCCGGCGTATGCCAGTTGGTGATGCGCCCCGGGCTGGGCACGAAGCGGAACGGATCTTCGGCGTTGATGCGGCATTCGATGGCGTGGCCCTTGAACGAAATGTCGCGCTGGCGCAGCGTGAACTTCTCGCCGGCGGCGATCAGGATCTGCTGCTGGACCAGGTCCACGCCGGTGATCAGCTCGGTGACCGGGTGCTCGACCTGGATGCGGGTGTTCATTTCGATGAAATAGAACTCGCCGTTTTCGTACAGGAACTCGAACGTGCCGGCGCCGCGGTAGCCCATCTTGCGGCAGGCGTCGGCGCAGCGGTCGCCGATGCGCTCGATCAAGCGGCGCGCGATGCCCGGCGCGGGCGCTTCTTCGATGACCTTCTGGTGGCGGCGCTGCATGGAGCAGTCGCGCTCGCCCAGCCACACGGCGTTGCGTCCGCCGTCGGCCAGCACCTGGATTTCCACATGGCGCGGGTTCTCGAGGAACTTCTCCATATAGACTTCCGGGTTGTTGAACGCGGCGCCCGCTTCCGAACGCGTCATGGTGACGGCGTTGAGCAGCGCGGCCTCGGTGTACACCACGCGCATGCCGCGGCCACCGCCGCCGCCGGCGGCCTTGATGATGACCGGATAGCCGACTTCACGCGCAACGCGCAGGATTTCCTGCGGATCGTCGGGCAACGCGCCTTCCGAGCCCGGCACCACCGGCACGCCGGCTTCGATCATGGCGCGCTTGGCGCTGACCTTGTCGCCCATCAGGCGGATGGTGTCGGGACGCGGGCCGATGAACACGAAGCCGCTTTTCTCGACGCGATCGGCGAAATCGGCGTTCTCGGACAGGAAACCGTAGCCGGGGTGGATGGCCTCGGAATCCGTGACTTCGGCGGCCGAGATGATGGCCGGCATGTTCAGGTAGCTTTCGCGCGACGGCGCGGGCCCGATGCACACGGATTCATCGGCCAGGCGCACGTACTTGGCTTCGCGGTCGGCCTCGGAGTGCACGACCACGGTCTTGATGCCCAGCTCGCGACAAGCGCGCTGAATGCGCAGGGCGATTTCGCCCCGGTTGGCGATCAGGATTTTTTCGAACATGTTCAGCTATCAGCCAATGACGAACAGGGGTTGGCCGTACTCGACGGGCTCACCGTTCTCGACCAGGATTTCTTTGATGACGCCGGACTTGTCGGCCTCGATTTCATTGAGCAGCTTCATGGCTTCAATGATGCACAGCGGGTCGCCTTCCTTGACGGTGGCGCCCACGTCCACGAACGGCGCGGCGCCCGGGTTCGGCGCGCGGTAGAAGGTGCCGACCATGGGGGCCTTGACCACGTGGCCCTGGATGACCGGGGCGGCCTCGGCGGCGGGAGCGGCCGGGGCGGCGGGCTGCTGGGCCACGGGCGCGGCGGGCACGCCCGCTTCCGGCTGGTGGTAGGCGACCGGCTGCAAGGTTTGCGAGAACTTGACGATCCTTACCTTGCCTTCGCCTTCGGTGATTTCCAGCTCGGCGATGCCCGATTCAGCCACCAGGTCGATCAGGGTTTTGAGTTTTCGAAGGTCCATAGAAGCTGCTTCCCGAGATAGTGTCGGCAACGTCCCTGCATCGGGCGCGCGCCGTAAAGATATGTAGTTGCTGTGAGTTGGTGCGAGATCAGTGCCGCACTGCGTAACGCAGCGCCGCCTCGTAGCCGTCCGCGCCGAGGCCGCTGATGAGGCCTACCGCCAGATCGGACAGATAAGAGTGATGCCTGAACGGCTCTCGCTTATACAGATTGGACAAATGTACTTCAATAAATGGGATCGCGACCCCGGCCAGCGCATCGCGGATCGCAACGCTGGTATGCGTATAGGCCGCCGCATTGATGATGATGAAGTCAGTGCCGTCCTGCCGGGCCGCCTGGATACGGTCGACCAGCGCGCCTTCGTGGTTGCCTTGCCACGCTGTCAGCGTGGCGCCCAATTCGCCTGCCAGCAGTTCCAGTCCCTCATTGATCTGGGCCAGCGTGAGGCTGCCGTAGATATGAGGTTCCCGGGTGCCGAGCAGGTTCAGGTTCGGGCCATGCAATACCAGTATGTTTTGCGCCATGCGCTTGACCAAGAGTGGTTTGCCAATTGTTGGCAAAACAGTCGATAAACCAGCTTTTTACGCCAATTCCTACTATTTGTCCAACAGACTTACGCCTTTAAACCAGATAAAGTCTTGTCCAGATCGTCTGGCTGGATTTCACCCAATATCTTCCGGTTAATACTGCCATCTGCATTGAAAACAATAGTAAAAGGCAGGCCTCCGGCGGGATTTCCCAGCTTGCGGAGTGTATCTATCGCCCCCGCGCCGATTACCCACAAGGGGTAGGAAACCTGCACTTTCTCGACGAATTTCTGAATGTTCGCGGCGGAATCGACACCGATACCGACAAAGCGGATATCCGGGTATTTTTTCTGCAGCGCGTCCAGTTCCGGCATCTCGCGCACACAGGGCGCGCACCAGGTCGCCCAGAAATTGACCACGATGGGCTGGCCCTTCCAGCCGGCCAGCGAATGGGACGCCCCGGCCAGGTCGGGCAGCTGCAGCTGCATCAGGTCGGCTACCGGGTCGCCGCCGCCGGCAGGCCCTGCCGCGGGCGCCGGCGCCTTGCGTCCCATGAACGTATAGCCGCCAGCGACAGCGGCCGCGATGGCCACGCCGGCGGACAGGAGTAGACGTCGATTCATGGCGCGATCATAACCGTTTGCGCCTTTTCTTGTCGCTGCGCACGCGCAAGGCCGCGGCAGGCGCCGGGTCGCTATATATACAATGCAGGGCAGGAGAGTTTTCAATGCACCTGCACATACTAGGCATCTGCGGTACGTTCATGGGCGGCCTGGCGCTGATCGCGCGCGCGGCCGGCCACAAGGTCACCGGTTGCGATGCGGGCGTGTACCCGCCCATGAGCACGCAACTGGCCGAACAAGGCATCGAGCTGATCGAAGGCTTCGGCCCCGAACAAATGGCGCTCAAGCCCGATCTGTACGTGATCGGCAACGTGGTCAGCCGCGGCAATCCGCTGATGGAGGCCATACTGGAGTCGGGCGCGCGCTACGTGTCGGGCCCGCAATGGCTGGGCGACAACATCCTGCCCGGCGCGCACGTGCTGGCCGTGGCCGGCACCCACGGCAAGACCACCACCAGCTCCATGCTGGCCTGGGTGCTGGAGGCTGCCGGCCTGGCGCCCAACTTCCTGATCGGCGGCGTGGCGCAGGACCTGCAGGTATCGGCCCGCTACGATCCGGCCCGCCGGCCCTTCGTGATCGAGGCGGACGAGTACGACACGGCGTTCTTCGACAAGCGCTCCAAGTTCGTCCATTACCGTCCGCGCACGGCCATCCTGAACAATCTTGAATACGATCACGCCGACATCTTCCCGGATCTGGCCGCGATCGAAACCCAATTCCATCATCTGGTGCGCACCATTCCCGGCTCCGGGCGCATCGTGCGGCCCACGCACTGCGAGGCGCTGGACCGCGTCATTGCGCGCGGATGCTGGTCGGAAACCGTCACGTTCGGCGCCGATGGCGCCTGGCAGGCTAGCGCGCCGGACGCGGACGGCGCCTTCGAGGTGCTGCGCGCCGGCGAGCCGGCTGGCACGGTGCGCTGGAACCTCGGCGGCGAGCACAACCGGATGAACGCGCTGGCCGCGCTGGCCGCCGCCGAGCACGTGGGCGTGCCGGCGGCGCAGGGCATCGAGGCCCTCACCCGCTTTGCCGGGGTGAAGCGCCGCATGGAGCTGCGCGGCACGGTCAACGGCATCAAGGTCTACGACGATTTCGCGCACCACCCCACCGCCATCGCCACCACCATCGAGGGGCTGCGCCGCCAGGTCGGCGCGGCCCGCATCCTGGCGGTGCTGGAGCCGCGCTCGAACACCATGAAGCTGGGCACCATGGCGGCGCGCCTGCCCGAGGCCCTGGCCGACGCCGACCTGGTGTTCTGCTTCGGCGCCCATTCGGGCAAGCACGCGCTGGGCTGGAATCCCGCGGAAGTATTGGCGCCCCTGGGCGAGCGGGCTTCGAGCTACGATGACCTCGGAGCGCTGGTGGCCGCGGTGGCCGCCGCCGCCCGTCCGGGCGACCAGGTGCTGGTGATGAGCAACGGCGGCTTCGGCGGCGTGCACGGCAAGCTGCTGGACGCCCTGCAGGCGCGCCCCTGACCCAGACCCCAAGGCAAAGGCGAGACATGATTCTCTATCTGCACGGTTTCCGTTCCTCGCCGACCTCATTCAAGGCCCGGATGATGGCCGACGCCATGGCCGCGCGCGGCCTGTCGGCGGCCTGGGCCTGCCCGCAGCTGCCGCCCAGCCCCAAAGAGGCCGTGGAACTGGCGCTGGACATCGCCCGGCGCCAGCTCGAAGGCGCGGCGTGCGCGCGGGCGCTGACCGTGATCGGCTCGTCGCTGGGCGGCTACTACGCCACCTGGCTGGCCGAGCAGCTGGGCTGCAAGGCCGTGCTGCTCAACCCCGCCGTCGAGGCCGCGCGCGACCTGGCCACTCAGGTCGGCGAACACCGCATGTATCATTCCGACGCGCCGTTCACCTTCCTGCCCGGCTACGTGGACGAGCTCGCTGCGATCCGCGTCGCCCGCGTCACCCGGCCCGACCGCTACTTCCTGGTCGCGGCCACCGGCGACGAGGTGCTGGACTGGCGCGAAATGCGCGACCGGTACGCGGGCTGCCGCCAGCGCATCGTGCAAGGCAGCGACCACGGGCTGTCCGATTTCGAGCGCTGGATGCCGGAGGTGCTTGAATTCGCCCTTGGCGACGAGCAGGTTCGCCCCCAATAATCAGTTTCAAACATCAACACCCTATCTATATAGCTGCGCAAGGCGGCGCGTGCGCGCCGCCCAGGACGATTCCCACCATGTATGTGTTTTACGAAGACGACGGCAGCTTCAAGGCCGGCAATATCCTGTCGGAGACCGACGCCAGCCTGCAGGTGGAGTCGGAATCCGGCAAGCGCAGCAAGATCAAGCGCGCCAACACGCTGTTCACCTTCGCCGCGCCGGAACCGGCCGCGCTGATGAGCCAGGCGGCCGCGGCCGCCGAGGCGCTGGACCTGCAGTTCCTGTGGGAATGCGCGCCGCAGGAAGAATTCGACGCCCCGGCCCTGGCCGCCGACTACTTCGGCCACGCGCCCACGCCGGTCGAACAGGCCGCCCTGCTGATGCGCCTGCACGGCGCGCCGGCCTATTTCCACCGCCGCGGCAAGGGCCGCTACCGCCCCGCCCCGCCCGACATCCTCGCCGCCGCGCTGGCCGCGCTGGAGAAAAAGCAGCGCCAGGCCGAACAGCAGCAGCAATGGGTGGACGAAATGGCCGCCGGGCGCCTGCCCGAACCGATCGCACAGGCCGCCGAGTCCCTGCTGATCCGCCCCGACAAGAACTCCCAGCAATGGAAGGCCCTGGACGCCGCCTGCGCCAAGCTGGGCAAGAGCCCCGACCGCCTGCTGCTGGAGCTGGGCGCCTGGCCGCATGCGCTGGCGCTGCACAAGCGCCGCTTCCTGGCCACCAACTTCCCGCGCGGCGTGGGCTTTCCGGAGCTGGAACTGCCGCCGATCGACCGCGATCTGCCGCTGTCCGACGCCGTGGCCTATTCGGTGGACGACGTCACCACCACCGAAATCGACGACGCGCTGTCGGTCAGCACCCTGCCCGACGGCCGCGTGCGCGTCGGCGTGCACGTGGCCGCCCCCGGCCTGAGCGTGACGCGCGACAGCGACTTCGACAAGCTGGCGCGGGCGCGCCTGTCCACGGTCTACATGCCGGGCGACAAGATCCCGATGCAGCCGGACAACGTGATCCAGGCGTTTTCGCTGGACGCCGGGCGCGAGGCGCCGGTGCTGTCGCTGTACGTGGTGGCCAACCCCGAGACCGGCGAGATCATCGAGTCGGAGACGCGCCTGGAGCGCCTGGTGGTGCGCGAGAACCTGCGCCACAACATGCTCGACGCCCACGTCACGGAGGCCAGCCTGGCCGATCCCTCGGCCGAACTGCCCTACGGCGACTGGCTGCGCCCGCTGTGGAAGCTGGCGCAGGCGCTGTGCGCGCAGCGCGAGAACGTGCGCGGCAAGCCCGAGAACAATTCGCGCGTGGAATACAGCTTCTACCTGGACGGCGATCCCGACGATCCCGACACCCCGGTGCGGCTGGTGCCGCGCCAGCGCAACGCGCCGCTGGACCGGATGGTGGCCGAGTACATGATTCTGGCGAACAACCTGTGGGGCGGGCTGCTGCACCAGCACGGCGTGCCGGGCATCTACCGCTCGCAGCAGGCCGGGCGCGTGCGCATGAGCACGCAGGCGCTGCCGCACGAAGCCATCGGGGTGCCGCAATACGCCTGGAGCACCTCGCCGCTGCGCCGCTACGTGGACCTGGTGAACCAATGGCAGCTGATCGCGGCGGTGGAGCATGGCGTGTCGGCGCGCCTGGTGGCGCCGTTCAAGCCGCGCGACGCCGATCTGTTCGCCATCATCGGCGCGTTCGACGCGCAATACGCCGCGTGGGCGGAATTCCAGAGCGCGATGGAGCGCTACTGGTGCCTGCGCTGGCTGAAGCAGCACAACGTGACGCGCACGGTGGCCCACGTGCTGCGGGAGGACCTGGTGCGCTTCGCCAATGCGCCGCTGGTGACGCGGGTCGGCGGGATGCCGGAGCTGGAACGGGGGACTGCCGTGGAGCTGGATATCCTGGGGATGGATGAGTTGTCGCTGGAGCTGGATTGCCGGTATGTGGGGGTTGTCAGTCCTGCTGTCGGCGGTGAAGGGTAGGCTGGCTTCATAGGTCGCTCGCCGACGCGAGCGCCGCCCGTCCGGCGCCGGGATGCAAGACACCGGACAGGCCCGTTTTACTCTGTTAGCTCGTACACTCCTTGGAAACTACGAGAACGGAGGAGCGGCATGCGCATTTTGCTGGTCGAGGACAATCTCGATCTGGGCGATGCGGTGGAAAGCAAGCTGCGTTCGGCCGGGCATAGCGTGCAGTGGGTGCGCGATGGCATGGCGGCCTTGCGCTGGGGGCTGGACGAGGCCTGGGACGCGCTGGTGCTGGACATCAATCTGCCGGGCAAAGACGGTTTCAGCGTGATCCGCGAGTTGCGGGCCGCGGGGCTGGAAGCGCCCGTGCTGGTCATGACGGCGCGCGCCGAAATCGAAGACAAGATCGACATGCTGGATCTGGGCGCGGACGACTATCTCGTCAAGCCTTTCGATCTGCGCGAGCTGGAAGCGCGGCTGCGGGCGTTGATGCGGCGGCCGGCGGGCCAGACCAGCAGTGTCGCGGTCTACGGCAATCTCAGCCTGGACCTGGCCAACCGCCATGTCAGCCTGGCGGGCGCGCCGCTGGAACTGGGGCGGCGCGAGTTCCGGCTGCTGGAGATCCTGGTCAGCCGGCTGGGGCAGACCGTGGCCAAGGAGCGCCTAATGAACCAGCTCTTCGACCTGGACGACGGCTCGCTCAATGCGCTGGAGCTGCTCATTTCGCGGCTGCGCAAGAAGCTGGCGGGCGCCTCGCTCGATATCGTCACCGTGCGCGGCGTCGGCTATCTGGCCCGCAACCATGAGCCGCGCTGAAGGCTTTTCCATCCGCCGCCGGGTGTTCATGGCGGGCGTGCTGCTGCTGGCCTGTGCGCTGGTGGCGCTGGTGTTCTTCCTGCGCGGGTATGCACAGCGCGCCGCCGAGCAGGCCTTCGACCGGCTGCTGGCGGCTTCGGCACTGACCATCGCGGGCTCGGTGCAGATCGAAGACAACAACGTCACCGTGGAGCCGCCGGTTTCCTCGCTGGCCATGCTTTCGGGCGGCGAGCGCGTGTTCTACCAGGCCCGCGCCTCCAACGGCGGGCTGATCACCGGCTATGAAGACCTGGCTCCCGGGCTGCCGCTGGCGCAGTCCGCCACGCCGGTGTTCGTCTACCTCAGCTACCACGGCGAGCCGGTGCGCGTGACCACCGTCGGGCGGCTGGTGGCCGCGGGCCGGCACGCGGGCTGGGTCACGGTGCGCGTGGCCGAAACGCTGGGTTCGCGCGCGGCGCTGGCCGACGAGATCCTTGGGCGCAGCGTGCTGCCGCTGGTGGTGGTGTCGCTGGTCGCGCTGGGCCTGCTCTGGTTCGGCGTGCAGCGGGCGTTCGCGCCGCTGGGCGTGGTCGAGCGCGAATTGCGCGGCCGCGCGCCGGATGACCTGACGCCGCTGGCCACGCCGGCGCCGCGCGAGGTCAAGCGGCTGGCCGAGGCCTTGAACGCCTTCATGCAGCGCCTGGCCGGCACCATGGAAACGCTCAACACGCTGGTGGCCGACGCGGCCCACCAGGTCCGCACGCCGCTGGCGTCGCTGCGCGCCCAGGCCGAGGTGGCGCTGGACGAGACCGATCCGCAGCGCCTGCATGCGCGGCTGCAGCGCATCCACCAGAACGCCACGCACGCCAGCCAGCTCATCAACCAGCTGCTGATGGACGCCACCATCACCCATCGCCTCGGCAAGGGCGCGCGCACGCTGGTCGGCGTGGCGGAAACCGTCAACGAAACGCGGCGGCGCATCGGCCCGCTGGACGCGCAGCGGCTGCGCATCGAGATCGCGCCCGAGGTGCGCCGCGCCCGCATCGCCGGAGACCGCGTGGCGCTGCGCGAAATGCTGCGCAACCTGGTGGACAACGCCTTGCGCTACGCGCCGGATGGCCCGGTCGACATCCACGCCACGCCGGTGGCGGGGTTCCGCGTGGCGCTGACCGTGTCCGACCGCGGCCCCGGCGTGGCCGACGACGAAAAGGAAGCCGTGCAGCAGCGCTTCGTGCGCGGGCGGGCCGGCGAGTCGCGGCCCGGCTCCGGGCTGGGCCTGGCCATCGTGCGCTCGGTGGCCGCCGCCCACGGCGGCTCGCTGTGGCTGCAGGACCGCCCCGGCGGCGGCCTGACGGCGCGCATCATCCTGCCGCTGGCGCCGTCGGCGTCCTGGCGCGCTGCCGCGGCCGGACTGGCCGCGCTGTGCGTGGCCGGCCTGCTGCTGGCCTCCGCGCCCGCCGGGCTGCGCGCCGCCGGCATCGCCGACATCGTCACCCGCTACCCGGCGCCGCAGCCCTCTTCCCGCGTCCTGACCATCGCCGGCCCCACCGACACGCCGGTGGTCGCGCCGCTGATCCAGGGCTTCCAGTCGCAGCGCCCGGACGTCACCGTGGTGTACCGCGAAATGGGCAGCCGCGAACTGTACGAAGCCGCCGTCGGCGGCCGGCTGCCCGACGTGGACGTGCTGATGAGCTCGGCCTCGGACCTGCAGATCCGCCTGGCCAACGACGGCTACGCGCTCAGCCACGCCTCGCCCTACGCCGCGCGGCTGCCGTCCTGGGCGGTCTGGCGCCACGAGGTCTTCGGCTTCACCTTCGAGCCGGCCGTCATCGTCTACAACCCCAAGCGCTACAACGAGGCCACCGTGCCGCGCTCGCGCCAGGACCTGCTGCGGCTGCTGGAGCGCGAACCCGCGCGGCTGCGCGGACGCGTCGGCACCTACGACATCGCGGCCAGCAGCGTGGGCTACCTGCTGGCCGAGCAGGACGAGCTGGTCTCGTCCAACTTCTGGGGGCTGGCCAACGCAATGGGGCAGGCCGGCGTGCGCCTGGCGGCTACCAGCGCGGAGATCCTGGACGCGATCGAGCGCGACGACATCGACATCGGCTACAACATCCTCGGCTCGTACGCGCTGTCGCGGCAGGCGGCGGGCAGCCCGATAGGCGTGGTGTTCCCGCAGGACTACGTGCTGGTGCTGGCGCGCTCGGTGCTGATCGCCCGGACCGCGCCCAACCCCGACCTGGGCCGCGCGCTGGTGGACTGGCTGCTGTCGCCCGCCGGCCAGCAGGCGGCTTCCAGCCATGCCGCGCTCGGCTCCATCATGGAAGACACGCCCGGCCGCTGGACCTCCGAGGCGGTCCTGGCGCGCTCCCAGGGCATCGTGCAGCCGGTGGTGCTGAGCCCCGCCCTGCTGGTCGGCCTGGACCAGCGCAGGCATTCGCGCTTCGTGCAGAACTGGATCCGGCTGGTGACGGATACGCCGGCGGTGGACGGGGTATCCGGGCCGTAGGATGGGTATAGCGCGAGGCCACGGCCGCAAGCATCCGGCTGTGCAGCGCGCGACACCCATCAGGCGGCGCCAGCCGCCGCTTTTCGTGGCATGGGCAATGCGCAGGGATTACCCCTAACACCCTTCGTCCGGCATGACAGGACGACGACAGATGCCAGCTCCTAAGATGACCGCAGGCTGGACCCAGATCCGGCTTTCGCACAATCAACGGAGAGAGACGATCATGCTTGCCAAGTCCCGACTGGCGGCCGCCTGCGCCGCAGCATTCGCCCTTGCCTTCGCCACCGGCGGCGCCCGCGCGCAGCAGGCGCCGGCGGGGTACCCGGCCGACTACCAGAAGATCCTCGACGGCGCCAAGAAGGAAGGCAAGGTCGTCATCTATTCGACCACCGACACCAAGGCCGCCGCCCCCATCGTCAAGGGCTTCGAGGCGCTGTATCCCGACGTCAAGGTCGAATACAACGATATGAACAGCACCGAGCTGTACAACCGCTACATCAGCGAACAGGCTGCCGGCGGCGGCAGCGGCGACGTGGTCTGGAGCTCGTCGATGGACTCGGCGCTGAAGCTGGCCACCGACTACGCGCTGAAGTACAGGTCGCCCGAAGCCGGCAAGCTGCCGGCCTGGGCGAACTGGAAGGACTCGGCCTACGGCACCACCTACGAGCCGGCCGTGTTCATCTACAACAAGCGCCTGGTGCCGGCCGACGAAGTGCCCACCACGCACGCGGCGCTGGCCAAGCTGGTCTCCAGCCAGCCGGACAAGTTCAAGAACAAGGTCACCACCTACGACATCGAAAAATCCGCGGTCGGCTTCATGCTGGCGGTGCAGGACAAGGTCAACGATCCCAAGTATTTCGAAACGCTCAAGGGCATCGGCGCCGGCGGCCTGATCGTGCAGTCGTCCACCGGCACCATGATGGAACGCGTGTCGTCGGGTGAAAACCTGATCGGCTACAACATCCTCGGCTCCTACGCCGAAACGCGCGCCAAGAACGATCCCTCGCTGGGCGTGGCGTACCCGACCGACTATGCCCTGGTGCTGTCGCGCGTGGCCTTCATCAGCAAGAAGGCCAAGCACAAGAACGCCGCCAAGCTGTGGATGGACTACCTCCTGTCGCGCAAGGGCCAGGAAATCATGGCCAACCAGGCCGACCTGGCCTCGGTGCGCGACGACATCGACGGCGACAACGACGTCGACGGCATGACCAAGAAGCTGGGCGTCTCGCTCAAGCCGATCCCGGTGGACGAGACCCTGCTGGACTACCTGGAACAGAACAAGCGCCTGCAATTCATCAAGGACTGGCGCGCCGCGACGGGCAAATAAACCCAGGACTCCCCCATGCCGTCATTGCGCAGAAAATGGCAGTCGCTGCCGCGCGGCGCGGTGGTGCTGATAACGGCCCTGGCCATCTATGTGCCGCTGTCGTTCATCATCGTCCAGAGTTTTCTCTCCGCGCCGTTCTTTTCCCCGTCCAAGACCTTCAGCCTGGACGCGTTCCGCTTCATCTTCGCGGACCGCGACTTCTACAAGGCCCTGAAAAGCGGCTTCATCCTGGCCTTCGGCCTGGCCGCCATCGCCATTCCGCTGGGCGGCATGCTGGCCTTCCTGATGATCCGCACGGACCTGCCGGGGCGGCGCTGGATCGAGCCGCTGATCCTGGTGCCGGTGTTCGTCTCGCCCATGGTGCTGGGCTTCGGCTACGTGGTGGCCGCCGGCCCCGTGGGTTTTTTCTCGATCTGGGCGCAGAACCTGCTGGGCTTCGTGCCCTGGAACGTCTATTCGCTGACCAGCATCGTGGTCATCGCCGGCCTGACGCACGTGCCGCACGCCTACCTGTACATCTCGTCGGCGCTGCGCAGCATGGGCTCGGACGTGGAGGAAGCCGCCCGCGTGGCCGGCGCCACGCCCTTGCGGGTGATGGTGTCGGTGAGCCTGCCGATGGTGCGCCCCGCCATGCTGTACGCCACCGTGCTGCTGTTCTTCCTGGGCCTGGAAGTGTTCGGCCTGGTGCTGGTGCTGGGCGACCCCGAAGGCAACCTGGTGCTGGCCACCTATCTGTACAAGCTCACCAACAAGCTGGGCATCCCGTCCTACCACCTGATGGCGGCGGTGGCCGTGGCGCTGATCTGTATGACGATCCCGCTGGTGATGCTGCAGCGCCGCCTGATGCGCAGCGCCAACCGCTTCGTCACGGTCAAGGGCAAGGCCGCGCGCGCCCGGCCGCTGCCGCTGGGCAAGTGGCGCTGGGCGGCCGGCGCGGTGGTGGCGCTGTGGCTGCTGGTGGCCGTCGTGGTGCCGCTCTTGGGCGTGCTGCTGCGCGCCTTCGTGTCCAACTGGGGCATGGGCGTCTCGCTGTTCGACGTGCTTTCGGTGGACGCCTTCCGCACGGTGTTCGCGCAGCCCAACCTGCTGCGCGCCATCGTCAACTCGGTGGCCATCGGCGTGATCGGCGGCGCGCTGGCGGTGGCCTGCTACCTGTTCGTGGGCCTGTCCATGCACCGCAAGCCCGACAACGTCACCCGCTTCATGGACTACAGCGTGCTGGTGCCGCGCGCGGTGCCGGGCCTGCTGGCCGGCCTGGCCTTCCTGTGGGTCTTCCTGTTCGTGCCGATGTGGCTGGACAACGCGCTGGACCCCGACGAAGGCGGCTGGCTGGCGGCGCTGCCGTTCGCCGAATGGCTGCGCGAGAACTTCATCGAATGGCTGCGCGCGCTGCGCAGCACCATCTTCAGCGTGTGGCTGGCCTACACCGTGGTCTGGATGGCCTATGGCCTGCGGCTGATCTCCTCGACCCTGCTGCAGGTCGGCCCCGAACTCGAAGAGGCCGCCCGCAGCGCCGGCGCACGGCGCGGGCAGGTCACCCGGCACGTCACCGTGCCGCTGGCCAAGTACGGCCTGATCGGCTCGTGGCTGCTGATGTTCCTGATCTTCGAGCGCGAATACTCCACCGGCGTCTACCTGCTGTCGCCGGGCACCGAGACCATCGGCTCCATGCTGGTGTCGCTGTGGGCCTCCGGCGCCATCGACATCGTGGCCGCGCTTTCCTTCATCAATATCGTGCTGGTCGTGGTCGGCCTGGGCATCGCCCTGCGATTCGGAGTCAAACTACATGATTGAGCTTGCTGTGGAAGACCTGCACCTGGACTACGGCGACAACCCGGTGCTCAAGGGCGTGTCGATGCAGTTGCGCCAGGGCGAGGTGGTGTCCTTGCTGGGGCCGTCCGGCAGCGGCAAGACCACGCTGCTGCGCGCGGTGGCCGGCCTGGAAGGCCCCAAGCGCGGCCGCATCGCCATCGGCGATCGGGTGGTCTACGACGGCGCGGCCGGACGCGAGACCCCGGCCGAGGAACGCAATCTGGGGCTGGTGTTCCAGTCCTACGCGCTATGGCCGCACAAGACCGTGTTCGAGAACGTCGCCTACCCGCTCAAGCTGCGCAACACGCCCGGCGCCGAAGTGCGCGAACGGGTGCAGGCGGTGCTGGACCAGCTGGGCCTGGGCAAGCTGGGCCAGCGCCATCCGCATGCGCTGTCCGGCGGCCAGCAGCAGCGCGTGGCCATCGGCCGGGCCCTGGTGTACAGTCCGCCGGTCATCCTGCTGGACGAACCGCTGTCGAACCTGGACGCCAAGCTGCGCGAGGAGGCCCGCGCCTTCCTGCGCGAGCTGATCATCCGGCTGGGCCTGTCGGCGTTGATGGTGACGCATGACCAGAGCGAAGCCATGGCCATCTCCGACCGCATCCTGCTGCTGAACAACGGCAGGATCGAACAGCAGGGCACGCCCCAGGAGATGTACGGCGCGCCGGCCACGCTGTTCACCGCCGAATTCATGGGCAGCAACAACCGGCTCGGCGGCAAAGTGTCCGAACTGCGCGACGGCCGCGCCCGCATCGAGGGCACGGGCTGGGCGCTGTGGGGCCAGGCCGGCGCCGGCCTGGCGGCGGGCCAGGACGCCACCGCGGTCATCCGGGTGGAACAGGTGCGCCTGGCCGACGACCCCGACGGCAACCACCTGGACATGCCGCTGCTGACCAGCATGTACCTGGGCGACCGCTGGGAGTACCTGTTCCGCACGCCGGACGACGACCCCGCCCGCGCGCTGGCCCTGCGCGCCTACGGGCCCGAGGGCCGTGAGCCCGGCCCCTGCCGCCTGGCGCTGCCGGCGGCCAAGGTCTGGGTGTTCCCGCGCGCGGCGGCCTGAGGCGCAGCGCCCGCGGGAGCGGGAGTCGCTCTACAATGCGTGCGTGCAACGTCTTGCTGACCACCCCTCTCCGCTGAGCCGTTACCTGCGGTGGCTGGGCGCGCCTGCCCAGCAGCACCTGCGCATCGGCATCGCGATCTCGCTGCTGCTGCACGCCGGCGCGCTGGCGTGGCGCTTCGGCGCGCCGGCGCCCTCGCGCCCGCCGGTCACCAGCCTGGAGATCGTGCTGCTCAATGCCCGCAGCGAAACCCCGCCGGACACGCCGCGCGCGCAGGCCCCGCAGCAGATGAGCGGCGGCGGCAACGCCGAGCGCGGCATGTCCACCACGCCGCTGCCGCGTACCGGCGAGTCGGCCGAGACCATCGTGCTGGAGGCCATGCGCCGCCGCCAGGTGCAGCTCGAAGCCGAGCAGACCCGCCTGATGACCCAGTTGCGCTCGGCCGACAAGGCCGGCGCAGAGCGCCAGGCCGTCAATCCCTGGCCGGACGGCGCCGACCTCGGCCGCGACGCCGAGGACCAGGCCAGCCTGGTGCAGAACGCCCAGGTGGCGGCCCTGGCGGCCCGCGTCCAGCAGTACAGCGCCGAACCGCGCAAGCAGTTCGTGGCGCCGTCGGCCGAGGCCTCGCGCTACGCCGCCTACCTGGACGCCTGGCGCACCCGGATCGAAACCGTCGGCACCCAGCACTACCCGGACGAGGCGCGCGGCCGCATCTACGGCTCGCTGCGGATCACGGTGTCGGTGCGCGCCGACGGCAGCATCGCCGACGTCGAGATCGACCAGCCCTCGCCGCACGCCGTGCTGAACCAGGCCGCCCGCCGCATCGTGCAGCTGGCCGCGCCCTTCCCGCCCTTCCCGCCCGACGTCGCCCGCGACACCGACGTGCTGGTCATCACCCGGACCTGGCATTTCGTCAACGACACCCTGGAAACCGAAGCCCCATGACCGAGGCGCCCCCTCTTGCCCGATATGCCGTCATCGGCAACCCCATTGCGCACAGCCGCTCGCCTCAGATCCACGCCATGTTTGCCCGCCAGACCGGCAAGCCGCTGCGCTATGACCGGCTGCTGGCGCCGGTGGACGGTTTCGCCGAGGCGGTGGCGGCCTTCGTGGCCGACGGCGGGGTCGGCCTGAACGTCACGGTGCCCTTCAAGCTGGACGCCTACGCCCTGGCCGCGGGCCGGCTGTCGGCCCGCGCCCGGCTGGCCGGGGCGGTCAACACCCTGTCCTGGCGCGACGGCGCCTGGCACGGCTGTAACACCGATGGGGTCGGCCTGGTCGCCGACCTGATGCGCCTGGGCGTGCGCCTGAATGGCGCCGGCGTGCTGCTGGTAGGCGCCGGCGGCGCGGCCCGCGGCGTGCTGCAGCCGCTGGCGCAGGCCGGCTGCGCCCGCATCCACATCGTCAACCGCACCGCCGCGCGCGCCCAGGCGCTGGCCGACGCCTGGCGCGAAAGCGGGGTATCGCCCGAGACCCGGGTCAGCGCCGTCGGCCTGGCCGACGCCGCCGCCCCCGGCGGCTGGAACCTGGTCATCAACGCCACCGCCAGCGGCCTGCAGGACGCCGCCCCCGACCTGCCCGCGGGCCTGTACGCCCCCGGCGCGGCCGCCTACGACATGATGTACGGCGCGCAGCCCACGGCCTTCATGCGCCAGGCCGAGGCCGACGGCGCCGCGCTCACGGCCGACGGCCTGGGCATGCTGGTCGGCCAGGCGGCCGAGAGCTACTTCATCTGGCACGGCCTGCGGCCCGATCCCGCGCCGGTCCTCGCGGCGTTGCGCGCGGACCTCGCGGCCGGCCAGTGAGCGGCATGGCGACGCGCAAGGGCCGCTCCTGGTTCCGCATCGTCACCGGCGCGCTGATGGCGCTGGTGTGCGCCATCCTGCTCTACCAGTTCTGGCTGTTCGCCCAGGTTGTCTGGTACAACTACCGCGACCCGGGCAGCAGCGCCATCATGCGCGAAGAACTGTCGCGCCTGCGCGAGACCAATCCGGCCCTGGAGCTGAAGTACGAGTGGGTGCCCTACGACAAGATCAACCGCAACCTCAAGCGCGCGGTGGTGGCCTCCGAGGACTCAAATTTCACCGAGCACGACGGCGTCGAATGGGACGCCATCCGCAAGGCCTGGGAATACAACCAGAAGCAGCAGGAAGCCGGGCGCAGCAAGATGCGCGGCGGCTCCACCATCACCCAGCAGCTGGCCAAGAACCTGTTCCTGTCGAGTTCGCGCAGCTATATCCGCAAGGGCCAGGAACTGGTCCTGACCTACATGATCGAACACGTCATGAGCAAGGAGCGGATACTGGAACTGTATCTGAACGTGGCGGAATGGGGCGTGGGCGTGTTCGGCGCCGAGGCCGCCGCCCGGCACTATTTCAACACCTCGGCCGCCGGCCTGGGCGCCAGCCAGTCGGCCCGGCTGGCGGCCATGCTGCCCAACCCCCGCTTCTATGACAGCCACCGCAATTCCCGCTACCTGAACTCCCGGGTCGGCGTCCTGACCCGCCGCATGCGCATGGTCGACATTCCCTGATACAGGCGCCGTCGGCCGGGACCCTCCGGGCCCGGACCGGGACGGCAGGATTTGTTAAGCTTTCACGTTTACGCGCTCCCTCTTTCCTACATGCGTACCGCACGTCGCTACCTGGCCCGCGAGATCTATCGCTCTTGCGCAGTGGTCCTTATGGCCCTGCTGGGCCTTTTCACGTTCTTCGCGCTGGTGGACGACCTGGACAACGTGGGCGACAAGTTCTCCATGATGGCCCTGCTCTACATGCAGGCGCTGGCCATTCCCACCCGCTTGTACGACCTGCTGCCCATCGGCCTGCTGATCGGCGCCATCCTGGCGCTGGCGGGGCTGGCGCAGCGCAACGAGCTGGTGATCCTGCGGGTCTCGGGCGTCAGCGGCATGAAGCTGCTGCGCATGCTGTGGATCGTCACGATCCCGCTGATGATAGGCGCCACCCTGCTGTCCGAATACGTCACCCCCTGGGCCGAAATCAAGTCCGGCGAGGCCAACCTGATGTTCCGCGGCAAGGCCGGCGGCGACCGCCTCAAGAGCGGCTACTGGTTCAAGGAACCCACCGCCAACGGCGGCACCCGCATCATCAATATCGGCGAACTGCGCGGCGACGGCCAGGTCAACGCCGTGACGCTCTACGAGTTCAAGAAGGACCTGACGCTGTCGGCCCTGTCGACCGCGCCCACCGGCGTGTTCTCGCACGGCGACCTGGTGCTCAAGGATGTGTCCGAAACTCGGCTGGACGACAACGCCGCCGAAGCGCTGGCCGACGCGCGCCCGCCCAAGCAGCCGCCGGCCACCGTGATGAAGGTGCCCGAGCGCACGGTGGACACCACGCTCAGCGCCGAACGCCTGATCGCGCGCGTGCTGACGCCGGAACGCATGTCCATCGTGACGCTGCTGGACTATGTGGAGTATCTCCGCAACAACCAATTGCAATATGGTCGCCAGGTCGTCGCCCTATGGCGCAAACTGGCATATCCGTTCACCTTGCTCGTCATGATCACGATCGCGGCGCCCATCGGCCTGATGCAGACCCGCCGCGGCGGCGTGGGGGCCAAGGTGTTCGTGGGCATTCTGCTCGGCGTCGCCTTCTTCATGGTCAACCAGCTGGCGTTGAACGTGGGCATGCTGGGCAAATGGCCGCCCTGGCTCACCGCGCTGGGGCCGAACCTGGGCGCGGTGATCCTGGCGCTGGGAGCCATGAGCTACATGGAATACCGCCACACCATCACTCGCGTCATCCAACAACGCTGGCCCTGGAGTAAAAGTCCCGCATGAACGGCAGTATCTGGATGATCGGCGACGTGCAAGGTTGCTGCTCGCCGCTGGATCGCTTGCTGTCCCATCCCGACGTGGTCGGCGATCCGCAATCGCGCTTCTGGTTCGCCGGAGACCTGGTCAACCGCGGCCCCCAGTCGCTGGAGACGCTACGGCGCATCATCGACCTGGGCGACCGCGCCACCTCGGTGCTGGGCAATCACGACCTGCACCTGCTGGCCACCGCGGCCGGCGTGCGCAAGCCCTCGAAGTCGGACACGCTCGAAGCGATACTGCGGGCGCCGGACGCCGACGACCTGATCAACTGGCTGCGCTTCCGTCCGCTGGCGCATTTCGAGCAGAACCATCTGCTGGTGCACGCGGGCACCCTGGCCAAATGGGACGTCGCCAAGACCCTGGCCCTGGCCGGCGAGGTCCAGGACGCGCTGCGCGGGCCGAACTGGCAGAAGGCGCTGCAGAAGATGTACGGCAACGAGCCGGCCACCTGGAAGGAAGACCACAAGGGCGGCAAGCGCATGCGCGTCATCATCAATGCGCTCACGCGCATCCGCCTGTGCACGCCCAACGGCCACATGGAATTCGCCACCAAGGTGACGCCGGGCGCCTGGCCCGCGGGGCTGGTGCCGTGGTTCGACGTGCCCAACCGCGCCACCCGCGACGTCACGACGGTGTTCGGCCACTGGTCGACGCTGGGGCTGCTGCTGCGGCCGGACGCGATCTGCCTGGATACCGGATGCGTGTGGGGCGGGTCGCTGACGGCGCTGCGCCTGCAGGACCGCAAGCTGGTGCAGGTGAAATGCTCGCAGTTCCAGGACCCGTTGTCTGAATGAGGGCTTGCCGGCGCCGGCCGGCCCGCCCCGCTACAACACCCGCGAAATCGCGTCCCTGGCCTGGTGCGACAGCTCCAGCCGCGTCGGCAGGCTGCCGTCCGGATGCCGCGCCGGCAGCGGCGGCAGGAACACCACTTCCACGGCCAGTCCGGTAACCCCCAGCACCCGCCACAGATTGGCCACCAGCGATTCCTCGCCGACGAAGGCGGCGTAGCCGCTGCGCTTGCCATGCTGCAGGAAACGCAGCGCGACCGGCTGGATTTCCACGGCGGCGGCGCGCGCCGGCTCGAACAGGCTGGCGTGGAACGGCAGCAGCTCGAAGCCTTCGCTGGTGGTGCCTTCCGGGAACAGGCCGACCGCGTCGCCCTGCTTGAAGCGCGCCTGCATGGCCTCACCCATCGCGTGCACCGCGTGGCGCTGGCCGCGCTCGATGAACAGGGTGCCGGCGCCGGCCACCAGCCAGCCTATGACGGGCCAGCTGCGGATCTCGCTCTTGGCGACGAAGGACGTGGCGCGCGCCGAATTCAGCACGAAGATGTCGATCCAGGACACATGGTTGGCCACCAGCAGCACCGGCCCGGTCAGGCGCGGCTCGCCCTTGATGATGACCTGCAGGCCGCAGAACGCCATCAGGCAGCGCGACCAGTGGCGGTTGAGCCAGGCGCGCGAGCGGATTCCGAGCAGCGGATACGCCAGGCCCACGCAGAGCAGGCCGAGAACGATCCAGGGCAGCACGAGGACCAGCCTTAGGACAAAGCGCAACAGCTTCAAACCGGAGTCTCCCAGGCCAGGCTGCCACCCACGACGGTGGCGCGTACTCGGCCGGGCAGCATCATACCCGCGAACGGGGTCTGGCCGCTGCGGCTGTGCAGCGCGCCGGGCGCGACCATCCATTCGGCTTCCAGGTCGGCCAGGCACAGGTCGGCCTGCGCGCCCACGCCCAGCTGGCCGACGGGCGCCGCCTGCGGCGCGATCGCGGCCAGCACGGCGGCCGGGCCGCTGGTGACGCGCGCCAGCGCGTCGGCCACGGGCCGGCGGGCGTCGCGCGCCCACTTCAGGGCCAGCGACAGCAGCAGCTCCAGCGCGGTGGCGCCGGGCTCGGACAGCGGAAAGGGCATGGCCTTGGCGCGCGCCTCGACCGGCGCATGGTCCGAACACAGCGCATCGACCAGGCCTTCGGCCAGCGCGGCCTGGATCGCCTGGCGGTCGCGCTGGCCGCGCAGCGGCGGCGACAGGTGGAAGCGGGTGTCGAAAAAGCCGATGTCGACGTCGCACAGATGCAGGCTGTTGGCCGACACGTCGGCCGTGACCGGCAGGCCTTCGCGCTTCGCGGCGCGCAGCAGTTCGATGCCGGCCGCGGTGGACAGGCGCGTCAGGTGCACGCGCGCGCCGGTGGCGCGCTGCAATTCGAAGATGGTGTGCAGGGCCAGTGTCTCGGCCTGCGGCGGCAGGCCGTGCAGGCCCAGGCGTTCGGCATAGGCGCCGGCGGCGGCCACCGCGCCGCGGGACAGCCACGGGTCTTGCGGCCGCAGCCACAAGGCCAGGCCCAGGGCGCTGGCATAGCGCATCGCGCCCCACAGCACGCGGGTGTCGGCGATGCCATGCTCGCCCTGGGCGCAGGCCAGGCAGCCCGCCCGGCCCAGCAGATCCATTTCGGCCAGTGTTTCGCCGGCCAGTCCCACCGTCATCGCGCCCAGCGGGCGCACCCGGCACTGGCCGGGCTGCGCCTGCCGCAGCAGCGCCTCGGCCTTGCCCGGCTCGTCCAGCGGCGCCGCGGCGTCGGGCGGCAGCACCAGCGTGGTGACGCCGCCGGCCAGGGCCGCGCGCAGTTCGGTCGGCGCGAAGGCCGCCGCGCCGGGCTGCGCGACCCGCGCGCACAGATCGACCAGGCCCGGCAGCACCGCCAGCCCCGCCGCGTCCAGCCGGCGGTCGGCCTGGAAGCCGTCGGGCGCGCGGCCCACCGCCGCGACGCGGCCGTCCGCGAGGTAGAGATCGTGCAATCCGTCGACGCCGTTGGCCGGGTCGATCAGGCGGCCGTTGGCGATGTGCAGCCTCATGGCGCGTCTCCGGCCAGCATGGCCAGGGCCGCCACGCGCAACTGCTGCGTGAGTGCGGCCAAGCGCGCCTGCGTGGGAGCCAGGCTGGCCGCGACGTCGGCGTCGACCTCGACGCCCGGCGTCAGCGCGCCCGCGGGCAGCAGCAAGGCGTCGGCGCGGGCCCCGGCCAGGATGGCGGGCGTCAGGCCAAAGGAGTGTTCGTATTCGCGGGCCGAGGGCAGCAGCGCGCCGCTGATCCGTTCCACGTCCAGCGGCAGGATGACGATGACGTCGGCGTCCAGGCCCTCGCGCAGCGAGGCGCAGGCGCGCACGCCCAGTTGCGCCAGGCCTTCGGGCTGCAGGGTGCCCGGGCCTGCCGCGCTTACCTGCGCCACGCCCAGCGTGGTCATGGCGTGGATGGCCGAACGCGCCACGCGCGAGTGACGCAGGTCGCCCACCAGCGTCACGGAAAGATTCGCCAGGTCCTGGCGGGCTTCGCGCATCGCCTGCAGCAGCGCCAGCGCCGGCAGCGGATCGGCGTGGCCGCCGTCGCCGGCGTTGATGACGCGCACGCCGGGCGCGGCATGGGCAGCGGCGCAATGCGCCGCGCCGCTGGCGGCGTGGCGCAGCACCAGCAGGCCCGGCTCCAGGGCGGCGGCCACGTCCGCCAGCGTCTCGCCGGCGTCGGCGGCCAGCGCCACCGGGCGCAGGCCCAGGCTTGCGGCCGCGGCCGAGTACGCGTCGCGCTCGGTCGCGGCGTCGTCCGGCAGGCACAGATAGGCCGGCTGCGCGCGCACGGCGGGTGGAGCCGCGAGCGCCATGTCGAGCAGGCGCTCGACGTGGCGGCGGGGCAGGCCTTCCGTGGTCAGCAGGTGTATCGGTTCGCCGCGGCGATCGAGTTGCGGATTGAGCATAGGCGGGGCGGTTCGCGGGCCTCAGGCCGCCGGCAAGGCATCCAGGTAGCGTTGCAGGATAACAGCCGCCGCCATCGCGTCATCGGCGGCGTTGGTGCCCAGCAGGCGCTGCGCCTCCATGCTGGAGCCGCGTTCGTCGACCAGTTCGACGGCCACGCCGAAGCGGCCATGCAACTGGTTGGCGAAGCGGCGGCAGCGCGCGGTGGCCGGCTGTTCGCCGCCGTCGGCGTCCAGCGCCAGCCCGACGATCACGCGGCGCGGCTGCCATTCCTGCAGCAGCGCCGCGATGCGGCCGAAGCGCGCCTCGCGGACTTCGCTGAAGATGATTTCCAGCGGCCGCGCGTGGCGCGTCAGCGTGTTGCCGATGGCGATGCCGATTTTCTTCTCGCCGAAATCGAAGGCAAGCAGGGTCTCTTCAGGCATGGCCCGCGTCGCCCGCCAGCATCACCGGATCGATGCCCCGCAGCTTCAGCGCGGCCGGGTAGCGGTCCTCGGGCGGCACGTCGAAGATGATGCTGTCGTCGGCGCCCACGCTGAGCCAGGCGTTCTGGGCCATCTCGCTTTCGAGCTGGCCCGCGCCCCAGCCGGCATAGCCGAGCGTGACCAGCATGCGCGCCGGCCCGTTGCCCTCGGCCACCGCCTGCAGCACGTCGCGCGAGGTGGTCAGCGCCATGCCGCCCAGCTTGATGCTGGAGCTGTAGTCGCCGGCCGGCGCGTGCAGCACGAAGCCGCGGTCGGTCTGCACCGGCCCGCCGAAGTAAACCAGCGAGTCCTTCACGGGGCCGATTTCGAGCGTCAGGTCGATGCGCTCGAACAGGGTGCCCAGCGTCAGGTCGGTGGGCCGGTTGATGACCAGGCCCAGCGCGCCACGTTCCGTGTGTTCGCAGACATAGATGACCGAGCCCGCCAGGCTGCCTTCGACCATGCCCGGCATGGCGATCAGGAACTGGTTGGCGAAATTGGCCGCCTGCGTCGTAGTGTCGTCTTGGTGCTTTTCCGTCATGGCAACCCCTTCGTGGGTAGTCTGAGAGAACCGAGGGACCGGCCGCGCAAACGCATCCTGGCCGTCCCGTGGTCGCGAGGGATGGGGCTTGATCCCATCTTACGAGCCTTGGCGGAAGTTGTCGGCAGTGCCGCGTCAGATTTCCATCAGTTCGAAGTCCTCTTTGCGCGCGCCGCATTCGGGACAGACCCAGTTCGGCGGCACGTCTTCCCAGCGGGTGCCGGGAGCAATACCCTCGTCGGGCAGGCCGGCTTCTTCATCGTAGACCCAGCCGCAAATCAAACACATCCATGTACGCATAGTTCTCTCTTACATCAAATCCCGGCCCGCGCCCCGGCGGCGGGGCAAAGGTGAGGGGCTTCCATTAGAATGGGGACAATCTTACCGAAACCCAATAGGGCTTCCCCTGATTCATCGTAAATGAGTCCGGATAGCCATACTCAAGCGCTGTGCACGTGGCCCCCGTTACTCCCCCTCTCGTTCTGGTCTTCGGTCCGCTCGATCCCTCGGGCTCCGATGGTTTGCCGGCAGACGCCGTCACCTGCGCCGCCCTCGGCTGCCACGGCCTGGCGGCCGTGACCGCCCTCACCGTGCGGGATACCGCCGGTATCGAAGAAATCCATCCCGTTTCGCCCGACCTGCTCGACGACCAGGCGCGCTGCCTGCTCGAAGACATGCCGGTGCAGGCCATCAAGGTGGGCGGACTATACACTGCCGAAACGGCCAGCGTAGCCGCGCAGGTCGCGGCCGACTACAGCCAGGTGCCGCTGGTGCTGCACCTGGGCCAGCGCGCCCAGCCGCCGGCCAACGCCGCCGACGAGGACGAGGCCGACGATCTGCTGGCCGCCACGCTGGAGCTGGTGCTGCCGCAGACCGACCTGCTGGTCATCGAGCACCTGCGCCTGGCGCAATGGCACGCCGACGGCGACATAGATATCGGGGACGCACCTTCGCCCATGCACGCCCTGGTGGCCGCCGGCGCCCAATGGGTGCTGGTGCTGGGCAGCCCGCAGCGTCCCGGCCATTACGCCAACATGCTGCTGGGCCCCAACGGCCAGACCGCCACCCTGCCCTGGCAGGCGCCGCCCGACCGCAACGGCGACGCCGGCGGCGTGGCCGCCACCGCGATCGCGGCCATGCTGGCCCGCGGCCTGGACATGCCGGAGGCCGTACGCCAGGGCCTGGCGCACGCCGACAGCGCGATCGCCGCCAGTTTCCTGCCCGGCATGGGCCGGCGCATACCCAACCGGATTCCTCCCCAATGAAAGCGCTGCGTTTCCCCGCCGGCCTGTACGGCGTGACCCCCGAATGGGACGACACCGACCGCCTGCTGCGGGCGGTGCGCCAGGCCGCCGAAGGCGGCATGCGCTCGCTGCAGCTGCGCCGCAAGAACGTGCCCGACGCGGTGCGCGCCGAACAGGCGCGCGCGCTGGCGCCGCTGTGCCGCGAGCTGGGCCTGGTGTTCCTCATCAATGACGACTGGCGTCTGGCGCTGGAAGTCGGCGCCGATGGCGCCCACGTGGGCCGCGACGACGACAGCCTGGCGCGCATCCGCGCCGAGGCCGGTCCCGACCTGATCCTGGGCGGCTCCAGCTACGACGACCTGGACCGCGCCCAGGCCCTGCTCGACGCCGGCGCCGACTACATCGCCTTCGGCGCCATGTTCCCCTCCACCGTCAAGCCGGACACGGTGCGCGCGCCGCTCTCGGTGCTGGCCGCGGCGCGCCAGCTGGCCGACCAGCGCGACGCGCCCCGCCCCGCGGTCGTCGCCATCGGCGGCATCACGCCCGACAACGCCGCGCTGGTGGCGCAGTCCGGCGCCGATGCCATCGCCGTCATCACCGGCCTTTTCGAAGCGCCCAGCATCCGCGCCGCCGCCGCGGCCTGCGCCGCGCCCTATTCCGCCAACCCCACTCGCAAGCCTTGAACGCCATGTCCAGTAACGCCCAGCTTTTCGAACGCGCCTGCCGCAGCATCCCCGGCGGCGTCAACTCGCCCGTGCGCGCCTTCCGTTCCGTGGGCGGCACGCCGCGCTTCATCAAGCGCGCGCAAGGCCCGTACGTGTGGGACGCCGAAGACCGCCAGTACATCGACTACGTGGGCTCGTGGGGCCCGGCCATCCTGGGCCATTCGCATCCCGAGGTGGTGCGCGCGGTGCAGGAAGCGGCCGTCGACGGCCTGTCGTTCGGCGCACCCACCGAAGCGGAAATCGAGCTGGCCGAAGTTTTGATCTCGCGCCTGCCCTCGCTGGAGCAGGTGCGCCTGGTCAGCTCGGGCACCGAGGCCACCATGACCGCCATCCGGCTGGCGCGCGGCGCCACCGGCCGCGCCAAGATCGTGAAATTCGAAGGCTGCTACCACGGCCACTCGGACAGCCTGCTGGTCAAGGCCGGCTCGGGTCTGCTGACCTTCGGCAACCCCAGCTCGGCCGGCGTGCCGCCCGAATTCGTCTCGCACACGCTGACCCTGGAATACAACAACCTGGACGCGGTGCGCGAGGCCTTCGCAAAGCATGGCGCCGACATCGCCTGCATCATCGTCGAGCCGGTCGCCGGCAACATGAACCTGATCAAGCCGGCCCCGGGCTTCCTGGAAGGCCTGCGCGAAGTCTGCACGCAGCACGGCGCGCTGCTGATCTTCGACGAGGTGATGACCGGTTTCCGCGTGGGCCCGCAGGGCGTGCAGGGCCTGACCGGCGTGCAGCCCGACCTCACCACGCTGGCCAAGGTGATCGGCGGCGGCATGCCGGTGGGCGCCTTCGGCGGGCGCGCCGAGATCATGAAGCACATCGCCCCGCTGGGCGGCGTCTACCAGGCCGGCACGCTGTCGGGCAACCCGGTGGCCGTGGCCGCCGGCCTGGCCACGCTGCGCCTGATCGCGGCGCCGGGCTTCTACGAGCAGCTGTCGGCCCAGACCGCCAAGCTGGCCCAGGGCCTGCAGGAACGCGCGCGCGCCGCCGGCGTGCCGTTTTCGGCGGATTCGGTGGGCGGCATGTTCGGCCTCTACTTCAGCGACCAGGTGCCCGCCTCGTTCGCCCAGGTCTCGGCCTGCGACACGGCGGCGTTCAACCGCTTCTTCCACGCCATGCTGGAGCAGGGCGTGCATTTCGCGCCCTCGGCGTTCGAGGCCGGTTTCGTCTCGGCCACGCACGACGACGCCGTGATCCAGTCCACGCTGGACATCGCGGAAAAGGTCTTCGCCTCGCTGTGAGCCGGGCGCCCGCTCAGGGCGCCTTGTAGTGCTCGTACAGGGCCGTGACGTCGCGCACGTAGGCCTGGGTCTCGGCATAGGGCGGCACAGCGTCGTAGCGGCGCACCGCGCCCTCGCCCGCGTTGTAGGCCGCCAGCGCCAGGTCCAGCCGGCCCGGATACTGGTCCAGCAGGCGGCGCAGGTGGCGCGAGCCCGCCTTCACGTTGGTGGCGGGGTCCACCAGCGCCGTCTCCACGTCGTCCACCGTCAGCAGCGTGGCCGCCGTCGCCGGCATCAGCTGCATCAGGCCGAGCGCGCCCTTGGGCGAACGCGCGTCGCTGCGGAAACCCGATTCGATGGCGATGACCGCCGTCAGCAGCGCCCGGTCCACTCCCGAATCCTGGGCCGCGCGCGCGATCAGTGTGTCGTGCGCGCTGGCCCCCTTGCCTTCCCAGTACGCCGCGCGCGAAGCCGGCGCCAGCGGCGCCTGGCGCGCGCCGTCGCCGGGCTGGGGTTCGCAGGTCACGCACAGCGGCTTGCCGGCGCTGCGCCAGCCGGCGCGGACCTGGGCCCGCTTGTAGTGCTTGGCGTAGCCGTTGGGCACCTTCATGGCCCGCCAGACGCCATAGGGATCTTTGTAACGATAGACCTCGGCCGCCTGGACCGGGGCGGCGGGCGCCAACGCCAGCGGCCCGCCGATGACGCACGCCAGCGCCGCGATGCCGCCGGCGCGCGCCAGGCGGGCGCGCAGGGCCGGTAGAAAGGGGCGGAGGGGGCTGCGCATAGGGTCGGGCTCCGGATGCGTGGGCGAGCTCATATGCTGCTGCGGACCGCCGGTTTTGTCGCTCCTACCTACGTCCTAATCCTGCGCTAGAATATGTCTTAATATTTCGCATCATTACCAAATGAAGAACTTGGCCGCCAGTGCCAAGCGGAGAGGCTGAAATGGACGCAACAAACACGCTCCGGCTGGCGCTGGACGCCAGTACCCGGGTCCTGACGGCAAGCTACATGCCGCCGACTCGTCCGGAGCCGGCCGACGTCCCGGAGACGCCCGATCTTCCGGCCGCCGATGCGCCCCGCTTCCCCGCCGATCTGCCCACCTGGGACACGCTGAGCGCCGCCGTCACGGCGCAGGGCTGGAACGCCGAAGCGCTCGACGCCCACGCCGTCCAGGCCTTCATCGAGCAATGCCGCCAGGCCCAGGACGGCGTCGAGGGCGCGGTCGGCATGGTCGTGGACGGCAGTTTCGAACTCGAACTCGACCCCGCCCGCATGTCGGCGCTGCTCACCCTGCACGCCCCCAAGGGCGGCAAGCCCGTGGCGCTGGCCGACGTGCGCCAGGCGCTGGCCGACCAGGGCATCGTCCATGGCGTGCTGGAAGAGGAACTGGCCGCGGCGCTGGAGCGCGGCGCCCCCGGAACCGTGGAGGTCGCGCGCGGCACCCCGCCCGTGCGCGGCACGCCCACCCGCTTCGAAAGCCTGCTGGACCGCCTGAAACCGCGCGGCGAGGACATCGACGAACTGGCCCAGGTCGATTACCGCGACCTGGGCAATCTGCTGCTGGTCACCCCGGGCACGCCGCTGATGCGGCGCGTGCCGCCCCTGCCCGGCGTGGACGGCACCGACGTGCTGGGCCAGCCGGTGCTGCCCGACGAAATGCCCGACACGCCCTTCGCCAAGGAGCTGGCCGGCGTCGAGGTCGATCCCGAGGACCCGCTGCTGCTGCGCGCCACCGTCTCGGGCACGCCCACCCTGGTCAGCCACGGCGTGCAGGTCAATCCGGTGGTGGAAGTCGACGCCGTCGACCTGTCCACCGGCAACATCAATTTCGAGGGCTCGCTGCAGGTGCGCGGCGACATCAGCGCCACCATGGAGGTGCGCGTGACCGGCGACGTGGTCGTCAACGGCACGATGGAGGCCGCGCTGGTGGAAGCCGGCGGCAGCGTCACGGTCAAGGGCGGCATCATCGGCACGGCCGAGGCGCTGCAGAACGCCGCCGCCGCGGCGCGCACCGCCCGCATCATCTGCGGCGGCGAGGTGCGCGCCCGCTTCATCACCAACGCCATCGTCAGCGCCGGCCGCAACGTGGAGGTGGAGCGCGAGATCCGCCAAAGCAGCATCGCCGCCGGCGGCAGCATCAACGTCGGCCCGCCCAACACGCAGCAGACCGCCATCGTGGGCGGCCAGACACGCGCGCTGACCGGCGTGCGCGCCGGCACCATCGGCGCGCCTTCGGGCATTCCGACGCTGGTGCAGGCCGGCCTGGACCCGCACGCCGACATCAAGCGTTCGGCGCTGAACCGCAAGCGCCAGCAGATGAACGAGGAAAAGGCCAAGCTCGAAAAGCTGCTGACCTTTCTGCAGGCCAATCCGCAGCGCGCCCCGGCCGACGTGGCCGAGCGCGCGCGCAACACGCACCTCAAGCTCGGCCAGGACCTGACCGAACTGGAAGCCGAAGAGGCCCAGCTGGCGCGTGAATTGCAGCCGCTGCAGACCGCCACCATCGTCGCGGCGCGGCGCTTTTGCAGCGGCGTGACGATTCAGCTGGGCAACAAGATGCAGGAATTCCTGGAAGACCAGATCGGCGGCAAGGCCGGCCTGGAGGAAGGCCAGATCGTCATCCGCTGACGCCGTCCTGCGGCGCCAGTTCCTGGAACCAGGCGCGCGGCGAAATGCCGCGGTCCGGCCCCAGGATGGAGAATCCCCCGTCCACCGGCAGGTCTACGCCCGTCATCCATGACGCCGCGTCGGAACAGGCGAAACAGACCGCCGCCGCGACCTCCTCGCCCGAACCGACCCGGCCCAGCGGATGGAAATGCGCGCCCACGGCGTCGGCCGTCTCGCGCGAGCCGCCCGACAACTGCTGCACCGACGGCGACCAGGTCCAGGCCGGCGACACCGCCAGCACCCGCACGCCGGCCGGCGCCAGTTCCACCGCGAAATTCTTGGTGATCTGCAGCAGCGCCGCCTTGGAGGCCGGATACAGCGCGCGCCCGGCCGCGCCGAACTTGCCGCCCGTGCTGCCCAGGTTCACCACCACGCCGCCGCGCGGCAGCAGCGGCGCGGCCAGCTGCGTGAAGATGGCCGCCGACACCAGGTTGGTGTCCAGCGTGCGGTGCCACTCCTCGCGGCTGGAGGCCAGCCCGCGGTCCGCATACTGGCAGGCGTTGTTGACCAGGATGTCCAGCCGCCCGAAGCGCGCCAGCGCGGCGTCTATGCAGCGCCGTATCTGGCTGTCCTGGCCGATGTCGGTCTCGCAGTACAGCGCCCGTTCGCCCAGCTCGCGCTCCAGCGCCCGGCCGGCCTCGGCATTGCGCCCGACCAGCACCACGTTGGCGCCGGCCGCGGCCAGGCCGCGCGCGATGTCCGCGCCCAGCCCCTGGGTGCTGCCGGTCACAATGGCGGTCCTGCCCGCCACGCCTGGAAAACCCGTGTAGTCCATGATTCTTCCTTATCCAGGCGGCGCGGCCGCCCAGCGCAGCGCGTCCGCCACCGTGCCGATCCGCGCGATCAGGCGCATGCTGGCCAGCGAGGCCTGGTGCGCCGCCGGGTCGGCCGCGGCGCAAGCGTCCTGCGCGACCATGACGTCGAAACCGATGTCGGCCGCATGCCGCACCGTGCCCTCGACCACCGAATGCGTGGCCACGCCCGCCACCACCAGCCGGCGCGCGCCCAGCAGCCGCAGCGTTTCTTCCAGCGGCGTGCCGTAGAAGGCGCTGATGCGGGTGTGCTTGACCACGAATTCGCGCGCGCTGCCGGCCAGCGGCTGCAGGCCCTCGTAGAACTCGCTGCCCCATTGTCCGTCGGGCACCGCGCCGATCGCCGCCACGTTGCGGAAGATGGCGCAATTGGGCAGCAGGTCGGCGTAGTCGGGCCGGAACGCGATGCGCACGTGCACGATGGGCAGGCCGGCGGCCCGCGCGCCGGCGAGCAGCGCCGCCGCGCCTTCCAGCACGCGCCGCCGCGTATCGCCGTCGGCGTCCAGCCCGACGCGGATCTTGCCGGCCGGATGCAGCACGTCGTTCTGGTAGTGCAGCGCCAGCACCGCGGTATCGGCCGCCGTCACACGAAGCCCTCGAACACGTCGTGCACGTCCTCGCAATTGACCAGGTCCACGCGCTTCATGCGGATGCGCCAGCTGTCGCCCTCGGCGGCCAGCTTATGGGTGTAGCGTCCGGCCAGCTGGCGCGGCTGGCGCTTGCGCCATTCGGTCATCTGGAAAACGGAATGCACCACCAGATTGCCGCCGGCGTCCACGCCCTCGACCTGCACCCCGCCCACCAGCCGCACGCTGCGCGTGGGCGGCTGCTGCGACCAGTTGCGCGGATGCTCCAGCCGGCGCACGCGCACGTCGCGCAGCATGCGGTCCTCCCAGAACAGCGAAATGTGGTCGTAGGGGCTTTGCTGGCCGGGCACGCGCGGCATCCAGTACATGCCGTCGTCCGTCCACAGCGCCTGCCATTCGGCGTAGCGGCGCTCGTCCAGCAGGCGCGCCTCGCGGTACAGGAACTGCGCGATCCGGTGATAGGCGTCGGCCGGGACCTCGGCCGGCGCCAGGCCGTCGGTGGCGACGTCGAAATCCAGGTCTAGCAACATGCTCGGTCTCCCTCGGCGGCCGCGGCGGTGGTGGTGGCGCCGGCTTGCATATAAGTCTTCCAGGCGTGGAACTGATTGCGCATCGGCAGCTCGCTGGTGCCATTGACCGACACCATGCCGTCGGGGTCGCTGCGGTCGGTGCCGTGGTAGCGGTGCATGCTGACCCACTCGCCACCGCGCGTGGCGTTGCCTTCCTGGCAGCGGTTGTACAGCTCGATGTCGTCCGGCATCACGTTCGACGAGGGCGAGTTGATGACGTTGGCGTACAGCATGGCGCGCTTGAACACGCCGTCCGGCGCGCCCTTGCAGCGGAAGGTCTGGATCTCGATCATGGTCCGGTCCACCGCGATGGGCCGGATCACGCGGAACTGCTGGAACACGGTATGGGGCGAGCCGCTGCCGTAGATCACGGTGTTGTGGCGGTTCATGCCCAGGATCTCGCGCGCCCGCGCCTCGCCATAGGCGGCCGTCAGGGTTTCGAAATGCGCGCGCGACACCGGATCGCGCTCGGCCGCGCCGGGGTTGAAGATGCCTTCCATGTAGCCGTGGCCGTTGGCGTAGGCGCGCAGCTCCAGCTTTTCCCAGAATTCATAAGGCTCGCCGTTGCCGTCCATGATGTGCAGCTCCAGCGGCATCTCGCCCAGCTCCTTGGCCTCGTCGCGCGCGGCGGCATAGGACGACTCGTGCGTGACGCGGGCGTGCATGGTGTCGTGCAGGTTCTCGTAGAACACCTTCCAGTTCGAGCGCTGCATGACGCGGAAAATGCCGCCGGCGACCTCCACCTCGCCCACCGGCGAGCGGTCGCAGAGGTTGTCGATGGACGAGCGCACGCCGCCCAGGAATTCCTCCAGCCCCGGCCCCTCGGCCGACTGGCTGGCGAACACGAAGCCGCGGTAGCTTTCCACCCGCGCCAGCCGGCGCATCGAGAACGCGGGATCGGCCGGGTCGTAGGCCGTTCCCTCCAGGCCCTGCTTGAGCGGCACGCCCAGGTGGCTGCCGTCCAGCTTGAAGGTCCAGGCATGGTAGGGACAGCGGAAGAACTTGCCGGCGCAGCCGTCGCCGTCCGCCACCACCTTGGCGCCCTTGTGCGGGCAGCGGTTGTACAGCACGTGCACGCGGCCGTCGGCGGCGCGCACCATCAGCACGTCCTGGTCGCCCACGCGGGTGGTGTGATAGTCGCCGGTCCTGGGCACCTGGCTTTCATGGCCCACGTAGATCCAGGCGCGGCCGTAGATGCGCTGCATCTCCAGGTCGAAAATGGCCGGGTCGGTGTAGACCGCGCGATGCACGCTGTCGCCGCGCACCAGGGCGGCCAGTTGCGCTTCGGTGTATGACATGCCTTCCTCCTATTTGCCCGCGCTTTCCTGCCAGCGCGCCATCAGCGTGTTCGACGGCAGCGTCTCGTCGAGCAGCTTGGCCGCCGTCTCGCGGCCGGCGGTGGGCAGGCCCTTGGGGTCCAGCAGCCCCACCTGCACCATCACGCTGGCCTGGTCCCAATAGATGTGCTCGTGGTAGAGCTTGTCGCCGCGGAACTTGACGATGGCCACCAGCGGGATCTCCACGTACTTGCCCGTGGGCTTCACGCCCGGCAGCAGCCAGTCGATCTCGGTGGTGTGGGTGAAGCAGAACAGCAGCTCGTCCACGATCTGCGTGGCGCCCACCGTGCGCGACAGCGGCACCAGGCGGGTGTCGGGCGGGTTGTTGTTGACGAAGTGATGCTGGTAGAAGCGGCTCAGCTCCTTGTAGCCCACGCCGCCGGTCATGGTGGGGATATGGTTCACATAGGGCTCGGCCACCATCGTGGCCATGGTGGCCGCCACGTCGCGCGTGCCGAATTCGTATTCGCAATGCTTGTCCCACAGGTGCGAATAATCGAACTCCGGCCCGATGGCGCGCTGCAGCGCGGCCATGCTGCGCTGGTGCGCCATCAGCGCCGAGGGCTTGTCGTAGTGCTCGCCGCCGGTGCGCGCGAAGGCGTGGTCCACGCCCGGGTAGACGTACAGCTCCACGCCGGGCTTGCCGCCCAGCGCCTCCAGGATGCGCTGGCGCGCCGGCGGCGGGCAATAGCCGTCCTGCTCGGCGATGTGCAGCACCAGCCGGCCGCGCAGCCCGGCGGCCTCGTCCAGGCTCTGTTCGATGCCCACGCCGTAATAGCCCACCGCCACGTCCACGTCGAGCCTGCACGCGGCCAGATAGGCCAGCTTGCCGCCCAGGCAGTAGCCCAGCACGCCCACGCCGCCCCGCTGCTCGGGCAGATCGCGCAGCGCGGCGACGGACGAACCGATGTCGCGCAGGCCCAGTTCCACGTCGAAGCCCTGGTACAGCTCGAAGGCGCGCGGCATGTCGGCCGGGCCGTCGGTCAGCTGGATGCCGGGCTGCTGGCGCCAGAACAGGTCGGGCACCAGCACCACGTAGCCTTCCTCGGCCAGCAGCTGCGCGGCGCGGCGCATGAAGTCGTTCACCCCGAAGATCTCCTGGCACAGCACCAGGCCCGGGCCGTGCCCGCAGGCCGGCACCGCCAGATAGGCGCCGAAGGATTTGCCGTCGTGCGAGGCGACCGTCACGTCGCGCGTGGTAATGCTGGGGGTCATGCGTGTCTCCTGGTTGCGGGCATCCGCCCTACTTCATCCGGCAGGAAGCGGCGAACGGGTCGTGGTACTGGGTCAGCACCGTGCCCGACAGTTTGTTGGACAGCTTGCCGCCCGCGCCCGCCTCGACGATGCGCAGGTAGTAGTTCTGTATCGGATAGTGGTTGGTGTTGAACTTGAAATCGCCGCGCACCGACTTGAAGTCCGCGCGCCGCAAGGCCGGGCGCAGCGCGTCGGCGCCGAGCTTGCCGCCGGTCTGGCGCACCGCGCTGTCGAGCAGCATGGCCGCGTCATAACCCTGCGAGGCGTAGAGCGTGGGGCTGCGCTTGTAGGTCTTGGTGAAATCCTCGACGAACTTGCGGTTGGCGGGGTTGTCCAGTTCGGCGGCCCACTGGGCCGTGTTGCGCAGGCCCTCGATGGGCGCGCCGACCGCGGCGATGGTGTCCTCGTCGCCCGAGAAGCCCGGCGCCAGCAGCGCGATCTCCTTGCCCAGGCCCGCGCCGTTGAACTGCTTGATGAAATTCACGCCCATGCCGCCGGGCAGGAAGAAGAACACCGCGTCCGGCTTGCTGGCGCGCAGCCGAGTGATTTCCACGCCGTAGTCCAGCTGGCCGAGCTGGGTGTAGATCTCTTCGGACAGGCCGCCCTTGTACAGCCGCTTGAAGCCGTTGAGCGACTCGCGCCCGCCGGGATAGTCCGGCGCGATCAGCGCCACGCGCTTGTAGCCCTGGTCGGCGGCGTATTTGCCCATCGCGGCCGGGATGTCCTCGTTCTGCCAGGCCACGGCGAAGAAGTTGGGGTTGCAGCCTGCGCCGGCGTAGTTTTCCGGACCGGTGTTGGTGCTCAGGTAGATCGTGCCCGACTGCAGGATGGCGGGCATCACCGGCAGCAGCACGTTCGAGAACACGATGCCGGTCATCACGTCGACGCGGTCACGCTTGAGCAGGCGCTCCACCGCCTGGCGCCCGGTGTCGGCCTTCTGCTGGTCGTCGGCCACCACCACTTCCGCCTGCAGCCCGCCCAGCTTGCCGCCCGTATGCTGCAGCGCCAGATTGAAGCCGTCGCGGATCTCGTTGCCCAGCGCCGCGCCCGGCCCGGACAGCGTGGTCAGCAGGCCGATCTTGATCTGGTCGGCCGCCGACGCATGCGCCGCGGCGGCCATACAGGCCAGCGCCGCCAGCGCATGCCGGCGCCATAGGTTTCGATTCATGAGCCACCCCGTTTTCCCCGCCGGCCGCGCCGGCGCAACGCTGACAGAAGCCGTCTGCCACGGTCCACCCTGCCGTCCTGCCAGCTTAGGCCGGCGGGCCGGGCGGCTCTATCCGATTCCTGTCAGCCTTATCCGGGATTCACTTAATTCCACGCGCGCGCGCTTTACATTACCCTGGCCGCAGATACGGGAGGGTTCCCGTGCCGGAGGCATGCATGCATGGCTGGTCCCGATCCACGCTGGCGCCCCTGTTGCAGCGGCGCGTCTTCAGCTCCACGCAGCAGGACGAGACGCGCACGCTCGTGTCCGAAGCGCTGAAGGAGCACCGCCTGACCTGGAAAGGCGGACGCGTGGACGCGCAGCTCAACCGCGCCCGCTTCGGCTCGCTGACCGTCTGTACGCTGCGCTACGGCGCCGAAGTCCACATCGAACCCGACCGCCTCCAGGACTTCATGCTGGTGCAGGTGCCGCTGCGCGGCCGCGCCTGCATCGAATGCGGCGCCGACCGCGTCGACGCCGGCCCCGACTGCGCCGCCGTCATCGCCCCCAACCGCCCGCTGCGCCTGCACTGGGAAGCCGGCTGCGAACAGCTGCTGCTCAAGATTCCGCGCGGCAAGCTCGAAGCCATCGGCCTGCGCGCCTTCGGCGAAGCCGCCGCCGGCCCGCTGGACTTCGCCCCCGCGCTGCGCCTGGACACGCCCGTAGGGGCCGCCTGGTGCAGCATGGTCGCAAGCCTGATCCATCTGCTGCCCACGCTGGACGACGGCGCGCCGCGCCCGCCCGCGGCGTGGCTGGAACACCTGGAAGACACCCTGATGCTGCACCTGCTCTACAACCAGCCCAACAGCTGGCAGGCGCGCGCCGGCCTGGCTTCGGCGGTCCCCCGCCGCCTGGCCCTGGCCGAGTCCTACATGCGCGAGCACCTGTCCGCCCCCCTGACCCTGATGGACATCGCCCGCCACGCCGGCGCCAGCGCCAGCGCGCTGACGCGGCTGTTCCAGGAACACCGCGACACCACCCCCATGAACGCGCTGCGCGCGCTGCGGCTGGACACGGCCAGGCAGAAACTGAAGTCCGACGCCGGCGCCAGCGTCACCGAAGTGGCGCTGGGCGTGGGCTTCGGGCACCTGGGCCGGTTTTCGGAGTATTACCGGGAGCGGTTCGGGGAATTGCCGCGGGAGACGCGGCGGGTTTGAATGCCAGGGTCGGATGCCGGGGCTGGATGCCGGCTTCGCCGGCCGATGGGTTACGCGCGCTTGGCGATTGAATTCTTGCCTAGTCCTTGGCGCGCTGCACCCATCCTACGGCCCAACGTTCCGTACACCACCGGTTCAACGAATCCGCGCCGCAAGACGCCTGCAAGCCCCATGAGGCCGCCCGCGCGGCCGACATGGGGCGGACCCCGCAAGATCTTCGCAACACAGCCGCCCGCGAACAGAATGCCAAGCACACCACCCGTTCCCGGCGAACGCCACATTAGGCCCGATGCAGCACGGCGTGGTGGGGCCCCGGGGTGCGCGGGGCGTCGATAAGCCCTAGGGAATCTGAAGGAACCGCCGAAGGCGGTGACGAAGATGACGAAGGGGTAGTCCGGAGCGAAGGCTCCGGACCGCAATCGTGGCCCCGCGCACCCCGGGGCCCCGCCGCGACGGGCGTCTCAAGAACCGGAGGCCAGCCCCGCGCGACGGGCGTTTAGTTTATAGAAGCGCCCATCAAGCCGGCACCACCGCCGTCACCTCGATCTCGACCTTGGCCCGGTCCTCGACCAGATCGGCCACCTCCACCGCCGTCATCGCCGGAAAGTGCCGGCCGATGTACTCCCGGTAATGCTTGCCGATGGCGGGATAGGCCGCCACATACTCGTCCTTGTCCGTCACGTACCACGTCATGCGGACGATATGCTCGGGCTTCGCGCCGCCCTCGGCCAGGATCGCGACGATGTTCGCCAGCGTCTGGCGCACCTGCTCCGCCAGGTCGTCCGACTCGAACTGCTGCTGGCCATTCCACCCCACCTGTCCGCCCACGAAAACGAGCTTGCTGCCCACCTGCATCTCGGTGAGCACACCATTCGAATAGCCCCGGGGCGCCATCCAATCCGGCGGTTGCAGAATCTTCATAACGTCATCCTATTATCAAAAAAACAAACTACAGGGCGGTCCCCGCCGCTCAGGCGGCGGGAACCAGGTAGGCCTGCATCCGCTCGCGCAAGTCCGCAGGCAGCGGCATGGACTTCATCGTCCGCAAATCCACCGTCACGATCGTCAGCGTCGCCGCCAGCCGCAGCTGGCCGTCCGGGCCTTCGAACTTCACCAGCACCTTGAACGACGCCCCCCCGATGCGCTGCACCTCCAGCACCTGGCGCAGACGCTCGTGCCAGCGGCTCGGCGCGCTGAAATCGCACTGCACCGACGCCGTCGGCGTGCCGATGTGGCGCTCCACGTGCAGCGCATGAAACGGCAGCCCCATCCCCTTGTCGAACCACTCCTCGACGAAATCGTTGATCATCTCGAAATAGCGCGGATAGAACACGATGCCCGCCGGATCGCAGTGGCGGAAACGCACCTCTACCTGGCTGATGAACGGAGCTGCCATGATGTTTCCTTCCGGCCTGTTCAAGCCATCTTGCGCAGCGCGAAACGCTGCAGCTTGCCGGTCTCGGTGCGCGGCAGCGCATCCACGTACTCGATGGCGCGCGGATACTTGTAAGGCGCGATGGTGGCCTTGACGAACTGCTGCAGCGCCGTGGTGAGCTCGCCGCCGGCCTCGTAGCCCGGCTTGAGCACCACGAAAGCCTTGACCACCTGGCCGCGTTCGTCGTCCGGCGCGCCCACCACCCCGCACTCGGCCACGGCCTCGTGGCGCAGCAGCGCGTCCTCCACCTCGGGGCCGGCGATGTTGTAGCCCGCCGAGACGATCATGTCGTCATTGCGCGCCTGATAGAACAGATAGCCGTCGTCATCCTGCACGAAGGTATCGCCCGGCAGGTTCCAGCCGTCCTGCACGAAGCGCAGCTGGCGCTCGTCGGCCAGGTAGCGACAACCGGTGGGGCCCTTGATCGCCAGCCGGCCCACCGTGCCATTGGGCACCGGCTGCATCTTGTCGTCCACGATGCGCGCCACATAACCCGGCACCACGCGGCCGATGGCGCCGCGGCGCACCGACTCGGGCGGGCTGGACACGAACACGTGGATCATTTCCGTGCCGCCGATGCCGTCGATCATCTCGATGCCGGTGGCCTCTTTCCACAGCTGGCGGGTGGCGTCGGGCAACGCCTCGCCGGCCGACACGCTCTTCTTCAGCGAGGAAATATCGAACTTGCCCGCCAGCGCGGACATCTGCCGGTAGAAGGTCGGCGCGGTGAACACGATGGTGGCGCGGAAATCCTGAATCAATTGCAGCAGGCTTTCCGGCGTCAGCTTCTCGGCCAGCACTGCGCTGGCGCCTGCCCGCAGCGGGAAGCACAGCAGCCCGCCCAGGCCGAAGGTGAAGGCCAGGGGCGGCGTGCCGCAGAAAATGTCGTCCGGGCCCGGCTTGATGACGTGCTTGGGAAACAGGTCGCACATCGCCAGCACGTCGCGGTGAAAGTGCATGCAGCCCTTGGGCGCGCCCGTGGTGCCGCTGGTGAAGGCGATCAGGCAGACGTCGTCGGCGGCCGTGTCGCAGGCCTGGAAGGCGTCGTCCGGCTTGCCCGCGGCCAGCGCGTCCAGCGCGTCGGGCGCGGCATCGTTGAAATACATGACCCGCGACAGCGCCGGGCAATGGTGCTCGTGGCCGGGCTGCACGCAGAATTCGGCCTCGTCCTTCAGGCGCACGTCGCACAGCACCGCCTGCACCTGCGCCTTGTCGATGATCTGCTTGAGCTCCTTGGCGCGCAGCAGCGGCATCGTCGGCACGGTGACCAGGCCCGCCTTGATCGCGGCCAGCCAGGACGCCGCCATCATGGGGTTGTTCGGGCCGCGCAGCAGCACGCGGTTGCCGGGCACCAGCGCCATGTCCTCGACCAGCACGCGGGCGATGCGGTTGCTCAGCGCGGCCAGCTCGCGGTAGGTCATGGCGGCCGGCTTGCCGTCCTGGCGCCAGCGCAGCGCCACGCGTTCGCCATGCCCGCGGCCCACCATCGCGTCCACCAGCTCGACGGCGCAATTGAAGCGTTTGGGATAGGCCACGTCGGGACCGTCGAGCAGGAACTCGGGCCATTGTTCGGCCGGGGGCAGGTTGTCCCGGGCGAAAGTGTCGATGTGGGCGGATGCTTCCATGGAATTCCCCTTGGCGGAGCCGGTCGGCATTTTTAGGTTTTCAGCAGTTCGCGGGCGATGATCAACTTCTGCACTTCGGTGGCGCCTTCGTAGATGCGCAGCGCTCTGATTTCCCGATACAACTTCTCCACCGGCATGCCCGACACCACGCCGGCGCCGCCGAACATCTGCAGCGCGCGGTCGATGACGGTCTGGGCCGATTCGGTGGCGGTCATCTTGGCCATGGCCGCTTCGCGCGTGGTGCGCTGCTTCTGCACGTCGCGCATCCAGGCCGCGCGGTACGTCAGCAACGCCGAGGCGTCGATGGCGGCCGCCATGTCGCCCAGCGCCGCCTGGGTCAGCTGCAGGTCGGCCAGGGTCTGGCCGAACATGCGGCGCGAGCGCGCCCGCGTCAGGGCCTCGTCCAGCGCCCGGCGCGCAAAACCCAGCGCGGCCGCGGCCACCGAGGCGCGGAAGATGTCCAGCGTCATCATGGCCAGCTTGAAGCCCTGGCCCGCGTCGCCCAGGCGCTGCGAGGCCGGGATGCGGCAGTTGTCGAACGTGATGGTGGCCAGCGGATGCGGGGCGATCAGCTCGATGCGCTCGCTGATCTCGAAGCCGGGCGTGCCGGCGTCCACCACGAAGGCGCTGATGCCGCGCGCCCCGGGCGCTTCGCCGGTGCGCGCGAACACGCAATAGAAATCGGCGATGCCGCCGTTGGAGATCCAGGTCTTGGCGCCGTTGAGCACGTAGTGGTCGCCGTCCTGGCGGGCCTCGCAGGCCAGCGCGGCCACGTCCGAGCCGGCCTCGGGCTCCGACAGCGCGAAGGCGGCGATGGCCTCGCCGCGCGCCACGCGCGGCAGGTAGCGCTGGCGCACTTCCTCGGAGCCCATCAGCGAAATCGCGCCGCTGCCCAGGCCCTGCATGGCGAAGGCGAAGTCCGCCAGCCCTTCGTGGCGGGCGAAGGTCTCGCGCAGGATGCAGACCGCGCGTGAATCCACCTCGGGCAGCGCCCCGCCCCAGGCCCCGCCGGGACCGGCCGCCACGGCGTAGCGCAGCCAGCCGGCCTGGCCCATGGCCCGCACCAGCTTTTTGCATGCGCCGTCGGCGTCATGGTGATCCACGTCCCCCAGGGAGGCCTCGCACCAGGCGTCGGCCTCGCGCGCCAGCTTGCGGTGCGCATCGTCGAAAAACGGCCAGTCCAGCCAGCTTGCGTCGCGCATGATCAATTCCCTTCGAATACCGGCTTCTGCTTGGCCACGAAAGCCTCGTAGGCGCGGTGGAAATCGCGCGTCTGCATGCAGATGGCCTGGGCCTCGGCTTCGGCCTCGATCGCCTCGTCCACGCCCATGTTCCATTCCTGGTGCAGCAGCTTCTTGGTCACGCCGTGGGCGAAGGTCGGGCCCGCGGCCAGCTGCGCGGCCAGCGCCTGCGCGGCCTCGGCCAGCGCGCCGGGCTCGTGCAGCGCGTTGAAAAATCCCCAGCTGGCGCCCTCTTCCGCGGTCATGGCGCGGCCGGTGTACAGCAGTTCCGACGCGCGGCCCTGGCCGATCATGCGCGGCAGCAGCGTGCAGGCGCCCATGTCGGCGCCGGCCAGGCCGACCCGCGTGAACAGGAAGGCGGTGCGCGCCGCCGGCGTGCCCAGGCGCATGTCGGCGGCCAGCGCGACCATCGCCCCGGCGCCGGCGCAGACGCCGTCGACCGCGGCCACGATGGGCTGCGGGCAGGCGCGCATGGCCTTGACCAGATCGCCCGTCATGCGCGTGAAGTCCAGCAGCTCGGGCATGGACATTCTGGTCAGCGGGCCGATGATTTCATGCACGTCGCCGCCCGAGCAGAAGTTGCCGCCCGCGCCCGTCACCACGACCACCTTGATGTCGGTGGCGTACACCAGCGAACGGAACAGGTCGCGCAGCTCGGCGTAGGAGTCGAACGTCAGCGGGTTCTTGCGCTCCGGGCGGTTGAGGGTGATCGAGCCGATCTTGCCGTCGGCCGACACCTGCCACAGGAACGTCCTGGCCTGGTAGCCGGCCATCGGACGCTTGTGGTGCTTCATGGTGTGCTCTTCGGGCTGGGTGCTCATGGTGTCTCCATTCAGGGTTGTTCGGTGGACGCGACGCCGGCCTCAGCCGGTCATCACCTCGCCGCCGTCGACGGCGATGGCCTGGCCATTGATCGAGGCCGAGGCCGGCAGCGCCAGCCAGGCGACCGTCTCGGCCACTTCCTCGGGCTGCACCAGGCGGCCCTGCGGGTTGCGTTCGGCCAGCTTGGCGCGGGCGGCTTCGGGGCTCATGCCGGTCTTGTCGACGATGTTCGACACCGCCCCGCGCACGATGTCGGTTTCGGTGTAGCCGGGGCAGACCGCGTTGACCGTCACGCCCTTCTGCGCGGTTTCCAGCGCCAGCGAGCGGGTCAGCCCGACCACGCCATGCTTGGCCGCGCAATACGCGCTGACGTAGCCGTAGCCGATCAGGCCGGCGGTGCTGGCCACGTTGATGACCCGCCCCCATTTCTCTTTCAGCATCCCCGGCAGGGCCGCCTGGATACAGTGAAATGTGCCGGTCAGGTTGACGGCAATCATGGAATTCCACAAGGCCGTGTCGGTCCGGTCGAAGCGTTCGCTGACCGCCTGGCCGGCGTTGTTCACCAGCACCAGGACCGGCCCGAATTCGGCCTCGGCCTGGGCGAAGGCCGCGCGCACCGAGGCCTCGTCGGCGATGTCGGCGCTGACGGCCTGCACCTGGCCCATGCGGGCCAGGCCGTCGGCCGCGGCCTCCAGCGCCGCGCCGTCGCGGCCCAGCAGCGTGACGCGGGCGCCGCGCGCCAGCAGCGCGCGGGCGCAGGCCAGCCCGATGCCGCGGGCCCCGCCCGTCACCAGGGCGTGGCGCCCGGCCAGGGGAAGCGGAGTTGCGTTCATTTGATGTCCAGTTGCGCCATGGCGGCGGCGCGTTCGAAATTGGTCTCCAGCTGGCGCTTGCCGGCGAAATACTGGCTCGGCCAGCCTACGTCACGGTAGCCCACCCGCGCCGCTTCGCGCAGCGTCCAGGAGGCGTCGGCCAGATGGGGCCGCGCGAGCGCGCAGAGGTCGGCGCGCCCCGAGGCGATGATGGCGTTGGCGTGGTCGGCCTCGAAGATCGCGCCCACCGCGATGGTGGGAATGCCGGCCTCGTTGCGCACGCGGTCGGCGAACGGAGTCTGGAACATGCGGCCGTAGACCGGCTTTTCTTCCTTGCTGACCTGGCCGGAGGAGCAGTCGATCATGTCGGCGCCGGCGGCCTTGAAGTGGCGCGCGATCTCCACCGCGTCGTCGGGCGTGATGCCGCCCTCGACCCAGTCGCTGGCGGAGATCCGCACCGACATGGGCTTGTTCTCGGGCCAGACGGCGCGCACGGCGTGGAACACCTCCAGCGGGAAGCGCAGGCGGTTTTCCAGGCTGCCGCCGTATTCGTCCTCGCGGTGGTTGGTCAGCGGCGAGATGAAGCTCGACAGCAGGTAGCCGTGGGCGCAATGCAGCTCCAGCCAGTCGAAGCCGGCCTGCTCGGCGCGCCGCGCCGCGGCCACGAAGTTGTCGCGCACCTCGTCCATGTCGGCGCGGGTCATGGCGCGCGGCGTCTGCGACACGCCTTCGATGTACGGCAGCGCGGAAGCCGAAATCAACGGCCAGTTGCCCTCGGGCAGCGGATGGTCGATCTTCTGCCAGCCCAGCTGGGTGGAACCCTTGCGCCCGGCGTGGCCCAGCTGCATGCCGATGCGGGCGTCGCTGTTGGCGTGCACGAAGCCGACGATGCGGGCGAACGCGTCGCGCTGCGCGTCGTTCCACAGGCCGGGGCAGCCCGGGGTGATGCGGGCGTCGGGCGAGACGCAGGTCATCTCCACCATCACCAGGCCGGCGCCGCCCATGGCGCGCGCGCCCAGGTGCACCAGGTGGAAGTCGCCCGGCACGCCGTCGGTGCAGGAATACATGGCCATGGGCGAGACCAGGATGCGGTTCTTGAGCCGCACCCCGCGCACCGTGTACGGGGTGAGCATGGGCAGGGCCGGACGCTGCCCCGGGGCCGGGGCGGCGCCCGCGTGCTCGGCGATCCAACGCTCGAACCCTTCGAGCCAGGCCGGATCGCGCATGCGCAGGTTTTCGTGCGAGATGCGCTGCGAGCGGGTCAGCAGCGAATAGGCGAATTGTTCGGGCTCCAGGTCGGCGTAGCGGGCGACGTTCTCGAACCATTCGGTGGAGTTGCGCGCGGCGTTCTGGATCTTCAGCACCTCGACGCTGCGCACTTCCTCGTAGTGCTTCAGGCCGGTCTCCAGGCTGCCTTCGGCGCCGCTCAGGCAGCGCGCCAGCTCGATCGCGTCTTCCAGCGCCAGCTTGGTGCCGGAGCCGATCGAGAAGTGGGCGGTATGGGCGGCGTCGCCCATCAGCACCACCGGCACGCGGCGCTGGCCGCGGGCGGTCTGCAGGCTGTTCCAGTGGACCCAGGTGTTGCAGATGACGCGCGGGAAGCGGATCCAGATGGCCGAGCCGCGCAGGTGGGTGGCGTTGCTGACCAGCCGGTTGCCGTCGAGCCACGGGGCGAACAGTTTTTCGCAGTAGGCGATGCCTTCTTCCTGGCTCATCTGTTCGATGCCGGCGGCCTGCCAGGTCTCCTCGGGCGTCTCCACGATGAAGGTGGACATGCCGTTTTCGTAGCGGTAGGCGTGGGCCTGGAACCACCCGTGCTCGGTCTGGACGAAGGCGAAGGTGAAGGCGTCGAACACTTTCTTGGTGCCCAGCCAGACGAAGCGGCAGCGGCGCTGGTCGATGTCCGGGTGGAAGGTGTCGGCGTAACGGGTGCGGATGTTGCTGTTGATGCCGTCGGAGGCGATGACGAGGTCGGCGTCGTATTCGCGGGCGATGGCCTGGTCGTCCTGCACGAAGCTCTCGAATACCAGCTTGACGCCTACGTCTTCGCAGCGGGCCTGCAGGATGTTGAGCAGTTTCTTGCGGCCGATGCCGATGAAGCCGTGGCCGCTGCTGCGCATGCTGCGGCCCTTGAAGTGGATGTCGATGTCGTCCCAGTGGTTGAAGGCGTCGCCGATGGTCTGGGCGGAAACCGGGTCGGCGTCACGGAGGTTCTGCATGGTGGCGTCGGAGAACACCACGCCCCAGCCGAAGGTGTCATACGGTCGGTTGCGTTCGATCACGGTGACTTCGTTCTCGGGGTTCTGCAGTTTCATGAGCAGACCGAAATACAAACCGGCGGGGCCGCCGCCTATGCAGACTATCTTCATTGCCGTATGCGCTCCGTGATGTGCGACGGATGTCTCTGTGTTCCGCGGTCGCGGAAATTTAAACCTTGATAGTTTAGGCTTGAAATATATACCTGATGGTGGGGGTGTGCAAATGGGGAAAGTATCTAGATTGTCTTTCGTCTGAGGGACATTAAATGGGGACGCATTTTGTCGCTGTGTTTTGGCGGGGGGTGAGGTTCTGTCGTTCCTTGTTCCTTGCTTCTTGCTTCTTGTTTGGGCCGCCCGTCGGGGCGGGCGCCGGGGTTGCTCGCGCCCACGATTGCGGTCCGGAGCCTTCGCTCCGGACTCCCCCCTCGTCATCCTCGTCCTCGCCTCCGGCGACTCCTTCGGATTCCCTCGGGCGCATCGAGGTTGCTCGCAACCCCGACACCCGCCCCGACGGGCTCGTTCATCTTGGATCGTGACGCTGCTGCGCCTGGGATTGCGACGAAATTTGCGGGGTCGCCGTTTTCGGCCGCGCGGGCGCCCGAAAACGGCATATGCCTATGTTTGTGGCGGGCGGTGGTTCGCTTGCGCGCTTGCGCTGAGGTGCTTGCTAATGGATCTTCAGTTCTTGTGGGGGTGGTGATGGGCGGCGCGCGGCGCAGAGCAGTTTGCGCATGCCGGCCTGTGCCGCGCGCCGCCCATCCAGCACTGGAGTTAACGTGACGGGTGTTCGCTGGCGCGCAGTGTCACCGCTGGATGCAAGACGCCGCGTATGCCCGAAGAGGCCGCCCGCGCGGCCTCTTCGGGCGGGCACCGCAAGATCTACTGTCATACCCGGGCGTCTTAAGAGCCCCACACGCCGCAAGAATTCAAAGTCAAGACCGGCTTCGCAGCCAGTCTTCCAGATCATCCGCGGGCAGCGGCGGAGAGAACAGGAAGCCCTGGCCGGCGGCGCAGCCTTGTTCGATCAGGAAGCGGCGCTGTTCCTCGTTTTCCACGCCTTCGGCCACCACGGGCAGGCTCAGGCTTTCGCCGATGCGGATGACGGCGCTGGTCAGGGCGCGGGCGGCGTCGTCGCTTTCCAGGCCCTGGACGAAGCTGCGGTCCAGTTTGAGTTCGTCCACGATCAGGCGGCGCAGGTGGCCCAGGCTGGAAAAGCCGGTGCCGAAGTCGTCCATGGACAGGCGCACGCCCAGGCGGTGCAGTTCGGCGATGGTGCGCAGCGTGCCGGCGGTGGCGTCCAGCACCACGCTTTCGGTGATTTCCAGCATCAGGTCCGCGGGGGCCAGGCCGAACTCCGTCAGGGTCAGCTCTATCATGCGCGGCAGGTTGAGGTTGTGGAAGTTGGTCGCCGACAGGTTCACCGACACGGACGGGACCTGCAGGCCCTTGCCGCGCCAGATCGCCAGTTGCGAGCAGGCCTCGCGCAGGGCCCAGTCGCCCAGGTCGCCGATCAGGCCGCATTCCTCGGCCAGGGGCACGAAGCGCGCGGGGGAGATGTCGCCCAGGTTCGGGTGGCGCCAGCGGGCCAGCGCCTCCACCCCGTAGAGCGCGCCGTTTTTCAGGCCGACCTGGGGCTGGTAGTGCAGGCGCAGCGCCTTTTCTTCGAGCGCGTCGCGCAGGGCCGCTTCCAGCGCCAGGCGTTCCTGGGCCTGGCGGTTCATTTCGGCGCTGAAGAAGGAGATGCGGTTGCGTCCGGCCGTCTTGGCCTGGTACATCGCCATGTCGGCATGGCGCAGCAGCGTGTCCATGTCGCGGCCGTTCTCGGGGAACACGCTGATGCCGATGCTGACCGACGGGTTCAGCGTGATGCCGCCGACCGAGAACGGCTGGGCCAGCGTCACCAGCACCTGTTCGGCGGCGGCGGTCAGGCGGCCGTGCTCGAAGTCGGGCATCAGCATCACGAACTCGTCGCCGGACAGCCTGCCGACGATGTCGCTGGGGCGCACCAGCCGGCGCAGGCGCTGGGCCACGTCGCGCAGCAGCGCGTCGCCCACCGGGTGGCCGAGCGTGTCGTTGACCTGTTTGAAGCGGTCCAGGTCCAGGAACAGCACCGCCACGCGCTTGCGTTCCGGTTCGGCGCGCGCGATGGCCTGTTCGGACTGCGCCAGCAGCAGGTTGCGGTTGGGCAGGCCGGTCAGTTCGTCGTAGAACGCCAGTTGGCGGATGCGGGCGCGGGCCTCTTCGCGTTCCAGCGCGAGCGCGCACAGGTAGACGCATACGTCCACCAGCCGGTGGTGGAAATCGTCGGGCAGGCGGCGTTCGCGGAAATAGAAGGCGAAGGTGCCGATCACGCGGCCGTCGCTGGACTTGATGGGCGAGGACCAGCAGGCCTTGATGTCCTCGGGCAGCGGCAGGTCGCGGTAGCCGTCCCACAGCGGATCGGTGGAGATGTCCGGCACGATGACCGGCCGGCCGAGAAAGGCCGCGGTGCCGCAGGCGCCGGCCTGCGGGCCGATGGCCGCGCCGTCGAGCGCGTCGGTGTAGGCGGCCGGCAGGCTGGGCGCGGCCAGCGGACGCAGCAGGCCGGCCTCGTCCACGCGCAGCACGCAGGCCGCCAGCTCGGGGGCCAGGCGCTCGACCTCGCGGCACACCATGTTCATGACCTCGACCACGGAGGCCTCGTTCACCATGGCCTGCAGCACGCGGCGCTGCAGCACCTCGTGCACCTTGGTGGGCGTGATGTCGGTCAGCACGTCGACGATATTGACCAGCGCGCCGCGGTCGTCGAATACGGAGTTGGCCATCACCGACACCCACATCGGCCGCCCTACCCGGTCGTAGACCAGCACGTCCTTGTGGTAGCCGTCGCGGCAGGCGATGCGGCGCGCCAGCTCTTCGCGCGTGCCGCCGTCCTGGCGTCCGCCCGACAGTAGTTCGCCCAGCTCCTGGGCCACCGCGTCGCCGCGGGAGAACCCCAGCATGCGCTTGAATCCGTCGTTGACATACACGATGCGGCCGTCGCGGCCCGACACGGCGACGGCGTTGCCGGTCTCGTTGATGCCCAGCAGCAGCAGGCGGATCTCTTCCTGGCGCTCGGCGTCGGCGATGGAGCGCCGCGAAATGACGGAAATCCGGGCGACCTCGCCGTCCTGGCCGCGGATCGGCAGGTAGGTGGCCTCGATCCACAGGAAACCGCCCTGCTTGCAGCGGTAGCGGCAGGTGCCCGAGAAGTGCCGGCCGCCCAGCAGGCGCGCCCAGATCTGTTCGCCGCCGACGATGCCCTTGCCCTCGTCCATGCTGTCGCACAGCATGTCGTGGCGCAGGCCGGGGACTTCGGCGCGGTCATGGCCCACCGCGGCGAGGAAGTTTTCGTTCGCGTTCAGCAAGGCGCCGGCCGGATCGAAATCGAACAGCAGCAGCGCCCGATCCATCGAAGTCAGGTAATGGTCCGTGCTCCAGGCGGCGCCTCGCTGCTGCTCTCGGGAAACGCCTGGATTGGATTCAAGCATAAGGGGCTCCATGCCGGATAGCGGCTGATCCGGTTTCATTCAACGCTTGGGAAAACCCAGCGCGACACGGTCGCGACCGTCCTGCTTGGCCAGGTACAGGGCCTGGTCCGCGCGGCTCAACGTCTCCGAAAAAGTCTCTCCCAACTGGTGGTAGGCCATGCCTATGCTGATGGTCAGCCGCAGCACGCCGTCGCCGGCGGCGATGCTCAAGGCCCGCACCGCGCCGACCAGCCGGTCCATGACGCGCTGGGCCGCCTCGGCCTGGGTGTTGGGCAGCAGCACCAGGAATTCCTCGCCGCCCCAGCGGCCGCACAGGTCGTATTCGCGCAGGTTCTTGCACAGCACCCCGGCCAGCTCGACCAGCGCGCGGTCGCCGGTTTCGTGGCCGTAGCGGTCGTTGACCGACTTGAAGTGGTCCACGTCCAGCATCGCCACCACGAAGCTCTCGCCGCCGCGCGACGCGCGCTGCACCTCCTGCTTGATCATGTCCATCAGCGCGCGCCGGTTCAGCAGGCCCGTCAGCGGATCGCGGTTGGAGGTCTCCAGGAGCGCGACGTTGAGGTCGCGCATCATGCTCTGGTAGTGATCGGAGATCCGCGCGATGCGGGTAAGCCTGCGCAACTGCCGGTCGAAGCGGTCGCACAGGCCCAGTTCGCGCTCGTGCGCCATGCTCTGGTAGGCGTCGGACAGCTGCGTCACGCGCTCGATGCGCGCCATCTGCTCGGCCGTATGCCGCCACAGCGCCTCCAACGCCTCGCGCAGCGGATGGCCCGCGTAGGCGGGGTCGGCCAGCAGCTCGGCGATATGTTGGTCCAGCAGGGCGGCGTTGGGTTTCATTGGCGGCCGACGACGGAAAAGGGAAAGGTGCAGTCTTCCTTGAATTCTTCGGCCAGCTCGCCCACGCGTTCGTTGCGCATGTCGTAGTACCAGGTCACGCTGACCTCGCGGCCCTTGCCGTGCGCCACCTCCAGCAGGTCGAAGATGTCCATGACGGACTTGATGCTGCTGGTGTTCAGGTACAGCAGTTCCAGCTCCAGCTTCAGCGGCGCCGTGCCGCCTTGCAGGTAGGCCTCGACCCATTCGATGACCGGGCCGAACAGCTCGAAGGAATTCTCGGGATAGGAGTCGCCGCGCATCGACAGCACGCCGGCGGCGGCATCCGTATCGATGGCGGGCGTGGACTGGGTCCCGGGAATGTTGAGGTCTTTCATGCGTTACTCCGAAAATATGGCTGGGGCGCTCGCGCTTTCAAATCACGACGCTCAGGCTGAAGAAGGCCTGCCCCGCGTCCGCGGCGGGCGTCAGGCTGGCTTGCAGCGGCGCGCCGGCGCGGCGGGCGATGTCGATCAGTCCCAGCCCCGCGCCCGAGGCGACGCCCTGGGCGCGCGGCTTGTGCAGCTGCTGCTTGTATTCGGCCTTCAGCGCCGGCTTGTCCAGCGCCGCCAGTTCCTGGATGCGCGCGACCAGCTGCTGGCCGTCCTCGTCCCTGACCAGGTTGCCGGCCGACACCACGTAGCGGCTGTCGTCGCGCCGGCCGATCACGACGGTGGCCGACGCATCGCCGTCGCCGCGCAGGGCGGCGTACTGGCGGATGTTCTGGATCATCTCGATGTAGACCGAGAACACGTCCATGGCCTCGGCCGGCCGGGCGTGCTCGGCGTTCAGGTAGTTCTTGAGCGCATTGCCGATTTCTTCGATCAGGCTGCGGGAAATCGGTCCGTTGAAGCACAGCAAGGTGCGATTCTGGTTGAATCGTTCGCCCAATGCGTAGAGATCGGAGGCATTCATGAGGGTTACGCCCTGATTACGATTATTCGAAACGGAACGACAGCAAGGTGATGTCGTCCCGCTGCGGCAGTCCGCCCTGGTACTCGGCCAGCGCCTGGGTGAAGGCGGCCGCCTGTTCGCTCAACGGCAGGCGCGCATGCCGCTTGAGCATGGCGGCGAAGCGCGTGTTGCCGAAACCGAAGCCATGCTCGCCTCCGGCCTGGTCCAGGAACCCGTCCGTGGCGAGGTAATAAGTCCAGCCGGGCTCCAGTTTCAATTCGACGTTCTCGTAGACGGCGCTGCGCTTGTCGCCCAGCGCGCGCCTGCCGCCGGGCACTTCCTGCAGCGCCTCGCCGTTGCTTGCGTACAGGCTGATCTTGGCGCCCGCGTAGCGCAGCCGGCCAGCGTGGCGGTCAATATATACCAGCCCGGCATCGGTATTGGTGGCCAGCGCCCGCGGCAGTTGCGCGTCCGCAAGCATGGCGCGGATCGCGCCGTCGGTGCGGCCCAGGATGGCCGCCGGATCGGCCGGTCCGGCCTCGGTGATGGCCAGGTCGATGGCCGCGCGCGCCAGCATGGTCATCAGCGCGCCGGGCACGCCGTGGCCGGCGCAGTCCATGATGCCCAGCAGGCAGTTGGCGCCGTCGGAACGGAACACGTAGAAGTCGCCGCCGACCACGTCGCGCGGCTTCCACAGCACGAAATGGTGCGCGCCCAGCGACTGCGTCATCTGGCGGTCCGGCAGGATGGCGCGCTGGATCAGGCTGGCGTAGTCGATGGAGTCGTCGATCTTCTTGTGGGCCGCGGCCATGGCGCGGTTGGCGTCCTCCAGCTCGGAGGTGCGTTCGCGCACCTTGGTCTCCAGCTCGGCCGTGTGCTGGCGCACCTTGTCGGCCATCACGCCGAAGGCGCGGCTGAGGTCGCCGATCTCGTCCTGCCCGCCCGGCGGCAGGCGCACGTCGTAGCTGCCGTCCGCGATGGCCCGCGCCGACTGCTGCAGGCGGCGCAGCGGGCGCAGCATCAGCCGCTCGATGGCGTAGCCGAAGCACAGCAGCATGGCCGCGAACAGCACCACCAGGCCGATCGCCGCCGGCCATACCCAGTCCGTGTTCAGCACGCGCGCCGCGCCCAGGTCCACCATGGTCAGCACGTGCCAGTGCAGTTCCGGCATGTAGGCCACCGACACCAGCTGGCGCACGCCGCCCATCGTCACCCAGGCCGACTGCACCGACTGCGGATCGGCCTGGGCGGCCTGCATGGCCGCGGCCAGCCGCTCGCGCCCGCCCTTGCCGTCGATCAGGTTGAACACCTTGCCGCGGCCCTGGTCGGCGCCGCCGGCGCCCGAGTTGTAGGCGATCAGCGAGGCGTCCATGTGCGCCTGGATCGCGCCGTCGGCATCGACGATGATGGGCGTGACGCCGGGCTGGCCGCTGTGCACGAACTCGCGCAGGAAGCCGCCGACGTCCAGCGCCGAGCCGGTCAGGCCCATGACCCGGTCGCCGTCGCGCACCTGCACGTTGATCCACACTTTGGTGGTCTGCAGCTTCAGGTCCGGGTTGACGTTGATGTTGTATTTGGCTGGCGACTTCAGCGTCAGGTAGAACCAGCCGTCGTCGGCCGCGGTCTGGCTGAGCGTGTAGCGCGGCGTCTCGGACAGCGGCTGGTCGTCGTTGAAGTAGTAATTGCCGGAAGCGGCGCTGGCGATGAAATAGGCCCGGCCCAGCAGGTCGCGGCGGTAGCCGTCGGCTTCACGGAAGAACAGTTCGCGCGCGGCCGGATCGCTTTCGTGGCGCAGCCAGCGGCGCGTCACTTCGCTGTCGGCCAGCCGCAGCGACAGCGCCAGCTCGCGCGAGATCGGGGCCAGCACGCGCTGGCGGCTCAACTGCGTGAAATTATCGGCGTAGGCCCGTCCGAAGTATTCCCGGACCCCGTCCAGCACCTGCCAGCCGATCAAGGCCGCCGGCGCCAGCGCGACCACACAGGCCAGCAACAGCGCCATCAACGATTTTTTGCGCAAACCCCATTTCGCCATGCGAAGTCTTCCTGACAGCTCGAATAAGACGCGATGTGCGTAAAAAGGGGACGCGAGCTTTGCCGCAGCCAAAAAACGGCCATTTGCCGCGCGATCGCCCCGCCTTCCGGTTGCGGGCGCACCACGCGGCTTGCCCGGCGCGACAAGTGTAGATAACAGTAGATGTAAATGAAACAGTCGAAAACGAGTGTAAGCATTCACGGCGGGGGAAGTTTCAAATTTGCAATATAAATACTGATTTATTGCAATTTATATCAATCCAAATCCGCCGGGCATCATGCCACTGCAGCTTTCCCGCTACACGCCCAGATAGCGCTCCCACAGCCCGCGGTCGGCGTCCAGGGCCTGCGAGTCGCCGGTCCACACCACCTTGCCGCGCTCCAGGATCACGTGGCGGTCGGCCAGGCTCAGCAGTCTTTCGACATATTTGTCGATGACCAGGATGGTCTGCCCCGCCTGGCGCAGCCGCGCCAGGCAGTTCCAGATCTCCTCGCGGATCTTGGGCGCCAGGCCTTCGGTGGCCTCGTCCAGGATCAGCAGCCGGGGATTGGTCACCAGCGCCCGCCCGATGGCCAGCATCTGCTGCTCGCCGCCGGAGAGCTGGTTGCCCATGTTGCGCGCGCGCTCCTGCAGGCGCGGAAACAGCTCGAATACGCGCTCGGGGGTCCAGGGCTCGCCGATGTCGGGGTTGCGCCCGGCCGTGAAGGCGGTCAGGTGCTCGCGCACGGTCAGGTTGGGAAAGCACTGGCGCCCTTCCGGCACGATGGCCATGCCGGTCCGCGCGATGCGGTCCGGGCTCCAGCCGCTGATGTCCTGCCCGGCGAAATGGATGCTGCCGCCACGCAGCGGCAGCTGGCCGAACAGGGTGCGCAGCAGCGTGGTCTTGCCCATGCCGTTGCGGCCCAGCAGCGTCACCACCTGGCCCGCGCCGATCTGCAGGTCCACGCCGAACAGCACCTGGCTGGCGCCGTAGCCGCTTTTGGCCGCTTCGATGGTCAGCATCACACGGTCTCCTCGTCGCCCAGGTAGGCTTGGCGCACCTCGGGATTGGCGCGGATTTCGTCCGGCGCGCCGGTCGCGATGACGCGGCCATACACCAGCACCGACAGGCGGTCGGCCAGGCGGAACACCGCCTGCATATCGTGTTCGACCAGCAGCATGGCGGCGCGCCCGCGCAGGGATTCGATCAGTTCGGTCAGGCGCACGGTCTCGTCCGGCCCCATGCCGGCCATGGGCTCGTCCAGCAGCAGCACGCTCGGCCTTGCGGCCAGCGCCAGCGCGAACTCGACCTTGCGCTGTTCGCCATGCGGCAGCGTGCCGGCCGGGCGCGCCAGCAGGCTGGCGTCGATGGCGCACTCGCGCGCCAGTTCGCGCGCCTGCTCGTACAGCGCGGCCTCGGCCGCGCGCGCCTTCCAGAAGCGGAAGCTGGAGCCCGCGTGCGCCTGCACCGCCAGCACCAGGTTGTCCAGCACGCTGGACTGCTTGAAGATATTGGTGATCTGGTAGGAGCGCGACAGGCCGGCGGACACGCGCTGGTGCGCGTTCATGCCGGTGACGTCGCGCCCGCCCACGAGCAGCGTGCCCGAATCGGCCGCCAGCGTGCCCGACAGCAGATGGATCAGCGTGGACTTGCCGGCGCCGTTGGGCCCGATCAGGGCGTGGATCTCGCCGGGACGGAGCGTCAACGAGACGTTGTCGGTGGCCACCAGCGCGCCGAAGCGGCGCACCAGCGACGTGGCCTGCAGGGCCGGGGTTGCGGACGCGTTCATGATCCCACCTTGCCGGATTGCGCGGCGGCGCGGCCGCCGAAGAGCGGGCCGAACAGGCCGACCAGGCCGCGCGGGGCGCCGAACACCACGCACAGCAGCAGCACGCCCAGCGGCAGGTGCCAGTATTCCGTCCACAGCCGCAGCACTTCCTCCAGGGTCAGCATCACCACCGCGCCCGCCACGCCGCCATAGCGCAGGCCGATGCCGCCGACCAGCACCATGATCAGCAGGTTGGCGGACTGGGTCCAGTGCATCAGGCTGGGCGAGATGAAAAGGTTGTGGTTGGCCAGCAGCGCGCCGGCCAGCCCGGCCACCGCGCCGCTGAGCGTGAAGGCGGTCAGCTTGAGACGGTAGACCGGATAGCCCATGGACTCCATGCGCGATTCGTTCTCGCGTATGCCTTGCAGCGCCGTGCCGAAGCGCGAGGCCACCACGCGCCCGAACACCCACATGATCAGCGCGAACAGCGCCAGCACCAGGTAATAGAAACTGACGTCATTGGCCAGGTCGATGCCGGGCAGGCTGGAATAGCCCGGCAGGTTGAGGCCGTCCTCGCCGCCGTACTGGCGCAACGAGATGAAGATGTAGAACAGCATCTGCGCGAAGGCCAGCGTGATCATGATGAAGTACACGCCGCGCGTGCGCAGCGAGATCGCGCCGGTGATGCAGGCCAGCACCGCGGCCAGCAGCATGGCGACGGGCCAGGCGACCAGCGCCGAGGTCACGCCCGACATGGCCAGGATGCCCACCGCGTAGGCGCCGGCGCCGAAGAACGCCGCGTGGCCCAGCGCCACCATGCCGCCATAGCCCAGGATCAGGTTCAGGCTGGTGGCGGCCAGGGCGTAGATCAGCACGCGCCGCACGAAGGAAATGTAGAAGTCCAGGCCCAGGGCCGGCGCGACCAGCGGGAACACCGCGAGCGCGGCCAGCAGGACCACGGTCCAGACGATCGATCTCATGCTCAACCCCGCGCCGGAAACAGGCCCGACGGCCGGAACACCAGCACCGCCGCCATCAATACGTAAATGGCGATGGCCGCCAGCGTCGGTCCGACGCTGGAAGCCACGGCCGGCGAAAAGACCTGGCGCAGCAGCATGGGCAGAAAGGCGCGCCCCGCCGTGTCGACCATGCCCACCAGCAGCGCGCCGACGAAGGCGCCACGGATCGAGCCGATGCCGCCGATGACGATGCACACCAGCACCAGGATCAGGATTTCCTCGCCCATGCCCACCTGCACCGAGGTGATCGGACCCAGCAGCGCGCCGGCCACGGCGGCCAGCATGGCGCCCAGCGCGAACACGCCCAGGAACAGCAGCGGCACCCGCACGCCCATCAGCGTGGCCATCTGGCGGTTGGACGCGCCGGCGCGCACCAGGACGCCGGCGCGGGTGCGCGTGACGAACCAGTACAGGCCCGCGGCCGCGGCCACGCCGAACACGATGATCATCAGGCGGTAGGCCGGATACAGCAGGTCGGGCAGCAGCCGCACCGGCCCGGACAGGGCGGCCGGCATGTTCAGCATGACCGGGGCCGGGCCCCAGATCATCTTGACCAGGTCATTGGCGATGAGAATGACGGCATAGGTGCCCAGCACCTGGGCCAGGTGGTCGCGCAGCGCCAGGCGTCGGATGAGCACGAGTTCCAGCACCACGCCGACCAGGCCGGTGGCGACGGCCGCCACCAGGACGGCGGCGGTGAATGAACCCGTGCGCTGCATGGTCTCGGCCGCCACGTAGGCGCCGGCCATGTAGAGCGAGCCGTGAGCCAGATTCATGATGTCCATGATGCCGAACACCAGGGTCAGCCCGGCCGCGATCAAAAACAACATCAACCCAAACTGCAGACCGTTCAGCAATTGCTCGACGATCAGCGTAAACGTCATGAAATTTCCTCTGGAGAGCCCACCCCCGAAGCGCTGCGCGCTTCCCCCTCAAGGGGGCGTCGCGACGGACCGGCAAAGCCGGCTCCGTGCGACCCCGCACCGTACAACCGCAACGTCCTATAGCTTGCAGTCGCCTACGTACACGTCCTGGTACTTGTCGAACACCTTGCCCACCAGCTTGTTGGTGACGCGGCCGCTGCCGTCCTTCTCGACGACGCGCAGGTAATAGGCCTGGATCGGGTAGTGGTTCTTGCCGTAGGTGTAGCTGCCGCGCACCGAGGGATAGTCGGCCTTCTCCAGCGCCTTGATGATGGCGGCGCGGTCCGAGGCCTTGCCGCCGGCCTGCTTGACGGCGGCGTCCATGGCCATGATCACGTCGTAGGACTGGGCGGCGTAGACCGAGGGATAGCGGCCGTTGTATTCCTTGCGGAAGGCCTCGACGAAGGCCTTGTTCTGCGGCACGTCGAGGTCATGCGCCCATTGCGCGGTGTTGTACATGCCCAGCATGGGATCGCCCACCGCCTGGATCACGTCCTCGTCGGCGGAAAAGCCCGGGCCGATCAGCTTGACGCTTTGCGACAGGCCGGTCGAGACGAACTGCTTGACGAAGTTGATGCCCATGCCGCCGGGCAGGAAGATGTAGACGGCGTCGGGCTTGGCCGCGCGGATCTGCGCCAGTTCGGCGGCGTAGTCGATCTGGCCGAGCTTGGTGTAGACCTCGTCGCCCGGCGGCGTCTTGTAGCCGCGCTTGAAGCCGGCCAGCGCGTCCTTGCCCGCCGGGTAGTCGGGGGCCATGATGAACATCTTCTTGAAGCCGCGGTCCGCGGCGACCTTGCCGGCCGCCTCGTGGAAGGCGTCGTTCTGGTACGAGGTGCCGAACCAGTAGGCGTTGCACTGCGAGCCGGCGAACTGGCTGGGGCCGGGATTGTTCGACAGGTAGGGAACCTTGGCCGCGAACAGCGCCGGGCCCACGGCCAGCGCCACGTTCGAGCCGATGGGGCCGGTGAAGAAATCGATCTTTTCGCGCTGGATGTAGCGCGTGACCAGCTGGCGCGCCTGATCGGGGTTGCCGCCCATGTCGGTCTGCAGGAATTCGGCGGGCTGTCCGCCCAGCTTGCCGCCGAGCTGCTTGATGGCCAGGTTGAAACCGTCGCGGGCTTCGGCGCCCAGGGCCGAGAACGGGCCGGAGATGTCGTTGGCGATGCCGACCTTGATGGTGTCGGCGCCGGCCAGCGCCGGCGCCAGGGCCGCGGCGGCCAGAAGGGAAGTGATCAAACGCATGGTGGTGTGCTCCGTGCGCGAGCCGCGCAGAGGTTGTTCTTCTTCAGGGTGCGATGCGAAAGACTTCTGTGCCCGGCCTGCCGGCGTTTTGCGCCGTCTCCGGGGCTACCCCGATCCCCCGTCGTTGCACGGGGGAAAGCTGGCGTGGTTCATAGTTTAGGTTTAAAGTATCCCCCAAAACAAGTCTAGGGTTTTTACCAACGGGTTCACGAACCGCGACCGCCATGGCCACCCTCTACCGCAATTATGACCGCGCCGCGCTGGACGTCCAGTACAACGCTCGCGCGACAGTACCCGACATCCAGCCCATACTCAAGCAATACGCCGAGGACAGCGCGCTGGCGCGGCGCACGCTGGACTGCGTGCTGGACGTGTCCTATGGCGAGCATGCCGACGAATCGCTGGACATCTTCCCGGCCGCCGGCGGCGCGCGCGGCGCGCCGGTGTTCGTATACATCCACGGCGGCTACTGGCGCCTGCTGTCCAAGAGCGATTCCAGCAACATGGCGCCGGCCTTCACCCGCGCCGGCGCGGTGGTGGTGGCGGTGAACTATTCGCTGGCGCCGGCCGTCACGCTCGACCGCATCGTGGACCAGAACCGGCGCGCGCTGGCCTGGGTCCACCGCCATATCGCCGAATACGGCGGCGACCCGGCGCGCATCCACATCTGCGGCAGTTCGGCCGGCGGGCATCTGGTGGGCGCGCTGCTGGCCGGCGGCTGGCATGCCGGCTACGAGGTCCCGCCCGACGTGATCCGCGGCGCGGCGCCGCTGTCGGGCCTGTTCGACCTGCGTCCGCTGGTGCACACCCATATCAATGAGTGGATGCGCATGAGCGAGGCCGACGCCATCCGCAACAGCCCCGCCCTGCAGCTGCCGCAAACGGGCTGCCCGCTGCTGGTGAGCTACGGCGAAACCGAGACCGACGAGTTCAAGCGCCAGTCCGACGACTATCTCGCCGCCTGGCGCGAACGCGGTTTTCCCGGCCGTTATGTGCCGATGCCCGGCACCAACCATTACGACATCGTGCTCAGTCTGAACGATCCCAACAGCCCGCTGACCCGCGCCATCTTCGAGCAGATGGGTCTGGCAACCGTCCGGTAATCCGCCATGATCAACGCCCCCGACCTGGAATCCCGCGCCGCGCCGGACGACCACCATGCGCTGCGCCTGTGGCTGCGCATGCTGACCTGCGCCAATCTCGTCGAAAGCGAGATCCGCAGCCGCCTGCGCACCGAGTTCGACACCACGCTGCCGCGCTTCGACCTGATGGCGCAGCTGCAGCGCGCGCCCAAGGGCATGAAGATGGGCGAGCTGTCGCGCCACATGATGGTCACCAACGGCAATATCACCGGCATCACGGACCAGCTCGAAAAAGAAGGGCTGGTGGTGCGCACCAAGGTCGAATCCGACCGCCGCAGCTCGCTCATCAAGCTGACGCCGCTGGGCAGGAAGAGCTTCGCGCGCATGGCGCGCGCCCATGAATCCTGGGTCAAGTCCATGTTCGGCGATCTGCCCGAGTCCACCCGCAATGCGCTGTTTCAGGCCTTGGGCGAACTCAAGTTGCAGGTGGTCGCCACCCGCTCGGCGGCGGCCAAGAACTGAGCCGATGGAGGGCCGCCGATAGGCGCATAATTGCCGCCATGATTCCGGTTTCCCTCCCTGGCGGTAATTTCTACGTGCTGATGGCGGTCTCGCTGGCCTGCCTGTCCACGCTGCTGACCTGGCTGGCCGTGCTGGCGACCACGCGCAGCGCGCGCCGCTGGCTGGGCGGCCATCGCCGCACCGGCGCCACGCTGCTGGCGCTGCTGGCCGTCATCGGCTCGATTTTTCCCTACCAGCAATTCAGTATCTGGTTCGCGGCCCAGCGCGACGCGCAGGCCGACGCCGGCCGCAAGACCGTGCTGGCCCAGGCCACGCGGCTGGCCGGCGTGGAGATGCCGGCCGGCACCGAGCTGCGCCTGGCCACGCCCGGCGACCTGGGCTCGTTCGACCGCGCCGTCTTTCCCGAGACGCAGCCGGCCTCGATCCTGGGCGTCAGCGCCACGCGCCTGTTCCGCTACCCGGCCAACGCCAGGCAGCCCGAGACGCTGTCGGCGGAGATCGCCCGGGACCAGGCGCTGGACGGCTGGCTGTGCGCGCACGGCCACCGCGTCGAGTTCGCGCTGCACGACGGCAATCCGCATTTCGCCAGCTGCCACCTGGCCATCGGCAACACCCTCGGCCAGCAGCCCGTGCCCCCGGGCGCCTGGCTCAAGGCGCTCGACGCCGCCGCGCCGAACTCGCCGCGCTGGCTGCTGCGCACCGAGGGCAGCGGCGCGCTGGAAGTCGCCGCCCTGCCGCTGCTCAAGGTCGACATGCAGCTCGACGGCCAGCGCCGCATGCTGGATTTCGAGGGCCTGCTGGCGCGCGAAACCGCGCTGGGCGACATGACCTATCCCGCCGGCACGCGGGTGCTGGCCGCGCGCGCCGGCCTGCCCGGCGCGCGGCCGGGCGACCTGCTGTTCTCCCCTTCGCGCGGGCGCTCGGCGCGGCGCGCCGGCGGCGAGGACGTGCCCGCCGGCCAATCGGTGCTGCAGGCGCCGGACGGCGCCGTGCGCAGCGTGCTCAGCAACCGGGAAGCGGGCGTTCTGGACGTTGCGGCGATGCGGATGGGGCCTTGATGGGGAGGTGTGGGCGGCTGGCGGCGCCTGATGGGTTTCGCGCGCTCGATATCGGGGTTCTTGCTCGAGGGGCCTCGCGCTGCACCCATCCTACGAACCGACCGATGATCGTAGGATGGGTGCAGCGCGAGATCCTTTAAACAGGAACGCGACCATCGAGCGCGCGAAACCCATCGGGCGCCCCAAAGCGGTGGGATAATACAAAGCTTTCCCTCGTACGCCGCCTCGCCTGGCGGCGATTCCGTCCTGCTCATTCATGAGACGAAGTCATGGCCGTTAACCTGCAGATCCCCTCCGAGTCCGAAATTTTCCCTGTTGCCGGCGTAGAAATCGGCGTCGCCGAGGCTGGCATCCGCAAGGCCAACCGGCGCGACCTGACGGTGTTCCGCCTGGCCGAAGGCACCAGCGTCGCGGGCGTGTTCACGCGCAACCGCTTCTGCGCCGCCCCGGTGCAGGTCTGCCAGGCCCACCTGGCCGCCGGCGGCCCCATCAGCGCGCTGGTCATCAACACCGGCAACGCCAACGCCGGCACCGGCGCCGAAGGCCTCAAGAAAGCGCAGGACACCTGCGCCGCCCTGGGCCAGCTGCTGGGCGTGCCCGCCGCCCAGATCCTGCCGTTCTCCACCGGCGTCATCCTCGAACCGCTGCCGCTGGACCGCCTGGTCGCCGGCCTGCCCCGCGCCATCGCCGACCTCGGCCCGGACCACTGGTCCAGCGCCGCCCACGGCATCATGACGACCGACACGCTGCCGAAGATCTACTCGGCCCGCGTGCAGATCGAAGGCAAGACCGTCACCTTCACCGGCATCAGCAAGGGCGCCGGCATGATCCGCCCCAACATGGCCACCATGCTGAGCTTCCTGGCCACCGACGCCGGCATCGCCCAGCCGCTGCTGGCCAGGCTGGCCGGCGAGATCGCCGACGCCTCGTTCAACCGCATCACGGTCGACGGCGACACCTCCACCAATGACTCCTTCATCATCGCCGCCACCGGCAAGTCCGGCGTCGAGGTCCTCAGCGAGTCCGACGCCGCCTACGCGGCCGTGCGCGAGGCCCTGACCGCCGCCGCGCTGGACCTGGCCACCAAGATCGTGCGCGACGCCGAAGGCGCCACCAAGTTCATGACCATCCGCGTCGAAGAAGCCGGCAGCACCGAAGAGGCGCTGAAGGTGGCCTACGCGGTGGCGCACTCCCCGCTGGTCAAGACCGCCTTCTTCGCGTCGGACCCCAACCTGGGCCGCATCCTGGCCGCGGTGGGCTACGCCGGCATCGACGACCTGGACGTGTCCGGCATCCGCCTGTGGCTGGATGACGTGCTGGTGGCCAAGGACGGCGGCCGCAATCCCGACTACCAGGAGGCCGACGGCCAGCGCGTCATGAAGCAGGCCGAGATCCAGGTGCGCATCGCGCTGGGCCGCGGCCAGGTGAGCGACACGGTCTATACCTGCGATTTCTCGCACGAGTACGTGTCGATCAACGCCGACTACCGTTCCTGAACCCCGCACTTTCCGGACCGCAGCCGTGACCGCAAACGAGTTCTCGACCCTCATCCAGCGCGCCGAGCGCGTGCTGGCCCAGCTGGAAGCCTGGCTTCCCCCCGCCCCGCCCGAAATCGACTGGACCGCCCACGCGTTCCGCTGGCGCAAGCGCGGCTCGCGCGGCTGGCTGGACGCCGTGCGCCACGTGGCGCGCATCGACCTGGAAGACCTGCAGCACATCGAGCGCCAGAAGGCCATCATCGACCGCAACACCCAGCAGTTCATCGCCGGCAAGCCCGCCAACAACGTGCTCATGACGGGCGCGCGCGGCACCGGCAAGAGCTCGCTGGTCAAGGCCATGCTGGCCGCCTACGGCGAACGCGGCCTGCGCCTGATCGAAGTGGACAAGTCCGACCTGGGCGACCTGGCCGACATCGTCGAACTGGTGGCCGCCCGGCCCGAACGCTTCATCGTGTTCTGCGACGACCTGTCCTTCGAGGAAGGCGAGGCCGGCTACAAGGCGCTGAAGTCGGTGCTGGACGGCTCGGTTTCGGCCTCGGGCGACAACGTGCTCATCTACGCCACCTCCAACCGGCGCCACCTGATGCCGGAATACATGAGCGAGAACCTGGCGGCCAAGCACCAGCCCGACGGCGAGATCCACCCCGGCGAGACGGTCGAGGAAAAGATCTCGCTGTCCGAGCGCTTCGGGCTGTGGCTGTCGTTCTACCCCTTCAAGCAGGACGACTACCTCGACATCGTCTACCACTGGCTGCGCGAACTCGGCTGTCCCGAAGCGCAGATCGAGCCCTCGCGCACCGAGGCCCTGCAGTGGACCATCGAACGCGGCTCGCGCTCGGGCCGCGTGGCCTATCAATTCGCGCGCGACTGGGCGGCCCGGCATGTCTGAAAAAATCGTCGACGTCGCCGCCGGCCTGATCCTGCGTCCGGACGGCAAACTGCTGCTGGGCCAGCGTCCCGAAGGCAAGCCCTGGGCCGGCTGGTGGGAACTGCCGGGCGGCAAGCTCGAACCCGGCGAGACCGTGCTCGAAGCCCTGGCCCGCGAGCTGCACGAAGAGATCGGCATCCGCGTCACGCAGTCGCGCCCCTGGGTCACCTACGTGCACGCCTATCCGCATACGACCGTGCGCCTGGCCTTCTGCCACGTCACGGGCTGGGAAGGCGAGCCGCGCGGCCTGGAGAACCAGCGCCTGGAATGGGTGGACCCGGCCGAGGCCGGCGCGGTCGGCGACCTGCTGCCCGCCACGCTGCCGCCGCTGCGCTGGCTGCAGCTGCCCACCGCTTACGCCATCAGCGGCATCGGCTCGCGCGCCGGCGTGCCCGCGTTTCTCGGCCGCCTGGAGGCGGCGCTGGCGCGCGGCGTGAAGCTGGTGCAGCTGCGCGAGCCGCAATGGCCGGACGGCGTGGGCGCCAGCTCGCTGCATGAGGTGCTGCAAAGCGTGCTCAAGCGCTGCCGCGCCGCCGGCGCGCGCGTGCTGGTCAACAGCGTGCATCCCGCGGCCTGGTGGAAGGAAGCCGACGGCGTGCACCTGCGCGCCGCCGACGCGGCCCGCCTGCACGCCCGCCCCGCCCTGCCCGCCGGCGCGCTGGTGGGCGTATCCGCCCACGACAACGCCGAAGTCGTGCATGCGCGCGAACTCGGCGCGGACTTCGCCGTGCTGGGGCCGGTCCTGGAAACCGCCTCGCATCCGGGCGCGCCCACGCTGGGCTGGGAAGGCTTCGTCGCCGGCAACCGCGACGCCGGCATCCCGGTCTTCGCGCTGGGCGGCCAGTCCGCCGCCACGCTGTCGGCGGCGCTGCGCCATGGCGCGCACGGCATCGCCGGGATACGCGGCCTGCTCTGATTCGCGTTCCAGAAACGCCGTGCGCGCGGCCGCGCCGCGCACGGCGTCAATCGATCCTGTAATCCATCCAGGACGCGACCATCTCCCGCAGGCCGCCGCCGTCCTCGAAAGACTCGCGCCCGCCCTCGGCCTTGTTGCGCCCCAGCTCCAGGATGTACATATAGTCGGCCACCTCCGCGCAGCGCCGCACGTTCTGGTCCACCAGCACCACCGTCATCCCCTCGTCGGCGAACCCGCGGATCAAGCCGTAGATCTCCTTGGAAATCTTGGGCGCCAGCATCGCCGTGGGCTCGTCCAGCAGGATCACCGAAGGCTCGATCAGCAGGGCCCGCCCGAATTCCACGAAACGCTGCTGACCGCCGCTCATGCTCGACACGGGATCGTTGCGCTTCTGCGCCAGGATCGGAAAGCGGTCATAGACCGAATCGATCCGCTGGCGCACCCGCGCCTTGTCGCGCCGGAACGGCCAGCAACCCAGCAGCAGGTTGTCGTGCACCGACAGGTCCCCGAACAGGCTGCGGTGCTGCGGCACGAACGCCACGCCGTGGCCGGCGCGTTCATGCGAGGGCTGCGCGCTGATGTCCTGTCCGCGCAGCACGATGCGGCCCGTGCGCGGCGGCAGAAAGCCGAACAGCGTCTTGAGCACCGTGGACTTGCCCGCGCCGTTGGGTCCGATCACGCCCGTGACCTTGCCCGCGCGCGCCTGCACGTTGATGCGGTTCAGGATCGTGATGTCGCCGTGATAGGCGACCGTCACGTCCTCCAGCGCGATGATAGGCGTGCTCATGTCAGGCTCCCAGATAGGCTTCGACGACCCGCGGATCGGTGCGCACGCGGTCCGCGTCGCCCTCGCACAGGATCGCGCCTTCGTTCATCACGATGATGTGGTGCGACAGCTGGTAGATCGACGTCAGGTCGTGCGACACCAGCACCACCGAGCAGTCATGCTCGGTCGGCAGCTCGCGGATCACCGAAATCAGCAGCTCGGCCAGCGCCGGGTTCACGCCCGCGAACGGCTCGTCCAGCAGCACGACCTTGGGCCGCGCCACCATGATGCGCGCCAGCTCCACCAGCTTCTGCTGCCCGCCGGACAGCTCCTCGGCATAGTTGTGCCGCAGCCGGTGCAGCTCCACCTTGTGCAGCCAGTACTCCGACAGCGCATAGCGCTCGTCGGCGCTGCGGCCGGCCTGCTGCTGCGCCACGTCCAGGTTGTCCAGCAGGCTGAGCTGGCGGAAGATGCGCGGCACCTGGAAGGTGCGCCCGACTCCCAGCCTCGCCACCTCGTGGATCTGGCGGCCGGCGATGTCCCGGCCCTCCAGCTCGATACGGCCTTCGTCCGGCGTGTAGATGCCGTTGATACAGTTGAGCAAGGTGGTCTTGCCCGACCCGTTCATGCCGATGACGCCCAGGATGGAGCCGCGCGGCACGTGCAGGTCCACCCCTTGCAGGGCCACCAGACCGCCGAAGCGCTTCTTCAGATTCGTGACTTTCAACATGTACGGCTCCCGTTCAGCGCAGCGCCTGGCGGCCGAACAGGCCGCTGGGCTTGACGAAGATCATCGCCACCATCAGCGCGAAGCCGCAGATGGTCGCGATGGACGGGTTGAAGAACACCACCGACACCTGCTCCGTGATGCCGTACAGCAGCGCGCCCACCAGCGCCCCCACCGGATGGCCCAGGCCGCCCAGCACGATGACGATGAAGCCGATCAGCGTGTAGTCGTTGCCCATGAAGGGCGAGAACGCCGGGAACACCATCGCCACCAGCACGCCGCTGGCCGCGGCCAGGCCCACGCCCAGGCCGAAGGCCACGCCGGACAGGCGCTCGGCGTTGATGCCCACGATGCGCACCGCGTCGCGGTTCATGATGATGGCGCGCAGCGCCTTGCCCACCTGGCTGCGGTACAGGAACACGGTCAGGCCGCCGATGATGGCCAGCGCGATGACCAGCGCCAGCAGGCGCACGGTGGGAATCAGCACCGGCCCGAACTTCAGGAACACCGGATCGATCTCGTACGGCAGCGAACGCGCGTCGGCGTCGAAGGCCAGCAGCATCAGCGCGCCCAGCATGATGGACACGCCGAACATCAGCAGCAGCGAGCTGATCTCGGGATCGTCCGCCTTGTTCAGCCGCGGGATCAGCACGAAGTACAGCAGGTAGCCCGCCAGGAAGAAGGCGGCGAAGGCCAGCGGCAGCGCCAGCAGCGGATTGATGCCGGCGTACTCCATCAGGTAGTAGGCGAAATAGGCGCCCAGCACCAGGAATTCGCCGTGCGCGAAGTTCACCACGCGCAGCACGCCGAACACCACGTTCAGGCCCACGCCGATCAGGCCGTAGATGGCCCCCAGGATCAGGCCGTTCATTAGGCCCTGGATTATCAGTCCGGTCATGGCGGCCTCCTCAGGCGATGTAGCGGCGCAGTTGCGGCTTGCGCTTGATCAGGCTGCCGACGATGCCGCGCGGCAGGAACAGCATCAGCAGCACGATGATCAGGCCCAGCAGCAGCAGGTTCACCACCGGGAATTTCTGCCAGATCATGTGGTCGATGCCCAGCAGCGCCAGGGTGCCGACCACCGGCCCGAGGATGGTGCCGAAGCCGCCGGCCATGGCGTAGATGATGCTCTTGGCCGTGATCAGCACGTGGAAGGCGTACTCCGGGTCCACCACGTTCGTGTACCAGGCCTCGATGCCGCCGGCCAGGGCCGGAAACAGCGCCGCCAGCAGCCAGGCCTTCAGCCGCGTATTGGGCACGTGGATGCCGACGCAGGCGGCGGCGCCGTCGTCGTCGCGGATCGCCTTGAGCGCGCGGCCCAGGCGCGAGGCCGACAGCCACGTCACGGTGGCCAGCGTGGCGCCCATGACGATCAGCATGGCGTAGTAGCTGTGCGAGGGATTGTTGGCGTTGGACAGGATGATGCCCATGCTGCCGCCGGTGAAGGACTGCGGCAGGTTGGAGATGACCAGCTTGACGATGGTGGCCAGCGCCAGGCTGACGATGCCGAAGTACACCCCGCGCAGGCGCAGCGTGGGCGCCAGCAGCAGCGCGATCGCCAGGCCCACGCCGCCGGCCGCCAGCAGCGAGGGCAGGATCGGCCAGCCCAGGATCTTGTAGCAGATGCCGGTGGCGTACGAGCCCACCCCGTAGAACACCACATAGCCAAAAGGCAGGTAGCCGGTGAAGCCCACGCAGATGTTCATGGCGCTGGCCATGGTGATCCACAGCATCAGGTAGAACGCGAACGAGATGTTCGAGGTCGCCAGCGGGATCGCGGCCAGGATGGCGGTCAGCGCGACAAAGACGGTGATTGCGATGCGGGTGCGCAATCGCACCGCGCGCTGATCCTGCGCGCGATGCGAAGCCGCGCCCGCCGCCAGGGCGGGACTGCTGCTCATGGTGTCTTCCTCCGGGCCTGTCCGGGCTGGACGGCCGATTTCTTTGGAGGAGATTATGGCCTACACAACCATAACTTTAGGTTAAGTATTAACCCTGATTTTCGGCCGGAAAGGCCTCCGCCAGCACCTGGCGCAGCCCCTTGATGAACTCCACGGCGATCGCCGAGGGCTCGCGGCCGCTGGCGTAGACGGCCGAGATATTCAGCGGGATGCGCTCGGCCAGCGGCACGATCACCACGTCGGGCATGGTGTTCTGCATGACGGTGAATTCGTCCACGATGGCGATGCCCACGCCGGCATTGACCAGGGCGCAGGCCAGCTGGCTCCAGGGCACGTCCGCGCACATATTGCACGGCAGCCCGGCCTGCTCGAACGCCCCCAGCACCAGCATGCCGAAGGGCATGCGCGTGCCCACCACGATGTGCGGATGCGGGGAAAGGTCGGCCAGGCTGACCAGGCTGCGCCCGGCAAGCGGGTGCGATTTCGGGATCGCCGCCACCATGCGCCCCACGTGCAGCAGCTCGGACGTCAGGAAAGGATGATCCGCCTGCATGACCACCAGCCCCAGCTCCGCCTCGCCCTGCAGCACCTCGGTGATCAGGCTGGGCAGCGCGCTGGTGTTCAGCCGCAGCAGCAGCTCGGGATGGCGCTGTTGGAAACGCGCCACGGCGCGCGGCACCAGGAACTGCGCCAGGCTGGGGATGGAAGCCAGCCGCAGCACGCCGGTGCCGTGCTCGGACAGCGCGTCGGCCAGATCGTTGACGCGCTGCATCATGCGCTGGGTCTTTTCGATCTCCTCGAACAGGCTGTGCACCTGCGGCGTCGGCCGCAGCCGCCCGCGCACCCGCTCGAACAGCGTGAGCCCCAGGGATTTCTCGGTCTGCGCCAGCATCCGGCTGACCGCCGGCTGCGAAATGTTCAACAGGCGCGCAGCGCCGCTGATCGACCCGGCCATCACGATGGCCCAAAGCATTTCGGTCTGCCGGTAGTTCAATTTATTCAAGGCGTGCACTCCATGCCTATTTGTTATACGCTTTCTCGGGTGTTGGGCAATTATTGCCCAACACCGGGCCTGGCGCTCAAGCTGCGCGGGAGACAGGGCCCACGTCCAAAAACGATAGGAGACAACCCATGTTCGCGAAATCCTGGCTGTTCCGCTTACCGGCCGTGGCCCTGGCCCTGGCCGCCCTGACGCCCTCCCTCGCCGCCGCCCAGACCTCGGACAAGATCCGGGTGGGCATGACCGTGTCGTCCACCGGCAGCTTCGCGCTGGCCTCGCAATCCGGCGTGCGCGGCGTGGAGCTGTGGGTCGACGACGTCAACCGCCGTGGCGGCATCGAACTCAACGGCAAGAAATACCCGGTAGAACTGGTCAAGCTGGACGACCGCAGCGACAAGCAGATGGTGACCCGTGTTTACGAACGCCTGATTGTCGATGAAAAAGTGGATCTGGTGTTCGCGCCCTTCGGCTCCACGCTGACGGCCGCGGCCGCCACCGTGACCGAACGCCTGGGCAAATACATGATGGTCTGGTCGGCCGCCAGCGACGATCTCTACAAGCAGGGCTTCAAGAACATGGTGTCCGGCACGCAGATGCCGGTCTCGGCCATGCTGCGCGCCAACATGGAGCTGGCCGCCAGACAGGGCGTGAAGAAGGTGGCGCTGCTGTATTCGGACGAACCGTTTCCCGCCGGCCTGGCCGAAGGCGGCCGCGAACAGGCAACCAAGAACGGCATGGAGGTGGTGCTGTTCGAGAAGTATCCCAAGGGCCAGAAGGATTTCAGCACCATCCTGCAGAAGGCCCGCGCGGCCGGCGCCGAGGCGCTGGTGCCGACCTCGTACGAAGGCGACCTCATCAGCATGACGCGCCAGATGAAGCAGCTGGACATCAACTTCCCGTATGTCTTCATGGTCTATGCATCCACGCCGCAGTTCCAGGCCATCGGCGCGGACACCAACTACATCTACAGCCACACCAACTACCACCCCGCCATCAACTGGAACGTCAACGCTGGCATGACGCGCGAGCAGTTCGCCGCGGCCTATGACCGCAAGTTCCCCAAGGCCGAGTTCCCGCCCGACTTCCAGACCGCGCTGGCCTACGGCGCGGGCGCGCTGACCGAGGAAATCGTGAAGAAGGCCGGCGGCACCGACGCCGCCGCGCTCAAGAAGGCCTCGCTGGACCTGTCCGGCAAGCTCACCGTCATGGCCGGTCCGTACGCCATCGACGACACGGGCAAGCAGCTCCTGATGCCCTTCCCCGTGGTGCAGCTGCTGCCCGGCAAGGGCATGGTGCCGGTGTGGCCGGCGGACGTCGCCACGCAGAAGCCGGTTTACCCGGCTCCTGACTGGAAGGCGAGGTAGAGGTCCCCCCCCTACGCGCTTACGCGCGCCCCCCCAGGGGGGCGACACCTGCAGACCGGCGGAGCCGGATCTGGCGGTGTCCCCGCTTGGGGCGAGGGCAGTTGAACATTGGCGTTGCACGTTTTTGCGGGCGGTACGGGTGCGTGCCGCTCGTCCATCTTCTGAGGAAAACATGTCTGACATCGCATTTGCCACGCTGGGCGAACTGGCGCGCGGGCTGGCCGCGGGCCGCTATAGCTCGGTGGAACTGGCGCGGCTTTACCTGGACCGCATCGACCGCGCCAATCCGGCGCTGGGCGCCTACGTCAGCGTCGACCGCGAAGGCGCGCTCAAGCTGGCCGAGGCCGCCGACGCGCGGCGCCGCGCGGGCTACGGGCTGCTCGGTCCGCTGGACGGCCTGCCCGTGGCCGTGAAAGACCTGTGCGACATCGAAGGCCAGGTCACCACGGCCGGCTCGCAGGCGTGGACGCAGCGCCGCAGCGCGGTCACCGCCACGGCGGTGACGCGGCTGGTCGACGCCGGCATGGTGGTGCTGGGCAAGACGCACATGGTGGAGTTCGCCTTCGGCGGCTGGGGCACGAATCCCGTGATGGGCACGCCGCGCAATCCCTGGGACCTGGCCCGCGCCCGCATACCCGGCGGCTCGTCCAGCGGCTCGGGCGTGGCGGTGGCCGCGGGCCTGGCGCCGGCCGCGCTGGGCTCCGACACCGGCGGCTCGGTGCGGATTCCGGCTGCGCTCAATGGCATCACCGGCCTGAAGACCACGCGCGGACTCATCAGCCTGCACGGCTCGGTGGCGCTGTCGCACACGCTGGACTCCATCGGCCCGCTCACGCGTGACACGCGCGATGCGCTGCTGTTGACCCAGGCCCTGTCCGGCCCCGATCCGCGCGATCCCGTGACGCAGGGCGTGCCGGCCTTCCGCTTCCATGAACCGGCCGCGGGCGCGCAGCCGCTGCGCGGCATGCGCATCGCGCTCATGCCGCCGGCGCAATATCCGATCGCGGTGGACGCGGCCGTGCAAGGCGCCCTGGACGACATGCGGCGCGTGCTGGCGGGCCTGGGCGCGGACCTGGTCGAGGCGCCCTTCCCCTTCGATTTCCACGACATGATGCTGCGCAACGGCCAGATCATCGCCGCCGAAGCCTATGCGCAGCATCGCGACTACATCGAGGACGGGAACCTGCCCCTGGGCCCTCACGTGCGCTCGCGGGTGCTGGCCGGCAAGCACGTGAGCGCCGCCGACTACATCTGCGCGCTACAGGCCCACGCCGCCGCCTGCGAGGACTGGCGCAACTGGATGCGCGATTACGACGCGCTGCTGGCGCCCTGCCTGCCCTTCGCCGCCTGCCCGCTGGAGGAAGTGGACGAGGCCGCCACGCCGCTGGCGGCCTTCACCCGGCCCGGCAACTACGTCAACGCCTCGGGCCTGGCGCTGCCCGCGGGATTCACCGCGGACGGCCTGCCCATCGGCGTGCAGTTGCTGGGCAAGCCCAACGGGGAAGGCGCGCTGGGCCGCATCGGCATGGCGTTCCAGGCGCAGACCGACTGGCACCTGCGCCGGCCCGGCCTCGCCGCGATCGGGCTGTAGCCGCCGTTGCCGCGCTAGTCGGCCGCGGGCGCGGCATCCCGCGCCTGGGCGACGGCCGGCTGCGGCTCCCAGCCGCCGCCCAGCGCCACGATCAGGTTGACGCTGGCGGCCAGGCGGTTGCCCAGCAGGCTCAGCGCGTTGCGCTCGCTGCCCAGCGCGGTGGCGTCCACCACGGCCACGCTGAGGTAATCCACCAGGCCCGCCTGGTATTGATTCTGTATCAGCCGCAGCGATTCGCGCGCCGCTTCCAGCGCGCGGCGCTGCACGGCCTGCTCCTGCTCCATGACGCGCAGCTGGATCAGATAATCCTCGACCTCGCGCAGGCCGGTCAGCGCCGTCTGCCGGTAGGCCGCGGCCTGGGCGTCGTAGGATGCGCGGGCCTGTTCGACCTGCGCCTGGCGCGCGCCGCCGTCGAAGATGGTCAGCGCCAGCGCCGGTCCCAGCGACCAGAAGCGCGCCGGCGCGGTCAGCAGCTCGGCGAACTGGCCGTTGCGAAATCCCCCGTCGGCCGACAGCGTCAGCGTGGGGAACCAGGCGGCCTGCGCCACGCCGATCTGGGCGTTGGCGGCCGCGGCGCGGCGTTCCGCCGCCGCCACGTCGGGGCGGCGCTCCAGCAGTTCGGACGGCAGGCCCACCGGGATCTGCGGCAGGCGCAGCGTGAACACGGCCGGCGCCAGGCTGAACTGCGACGGCGCCTGGCCCATGAGCACGGCGATGGCGTGCTCGAGCAGGCCGCGCTGCCAGTCCAGGTCGATGGACTGCGCGCGCGTGCTTTCCAACTGCGTGCGCGCCACGGCCACGTCGGCCTGGCCGGCCACGCCCACGGCATAGCGGTTCTGGGTCAGCTGCAGCGATTTCTCGTAGGCCGCCACGGTGGCGTCGAGCAGGCGTTTCTGTTCGTCCAGCACCCGCAGCTGCAGGTAGGACTGCACCAGCGCGGCCTGCGCGCTCAGGCGCGTGGCGCCCAGGTCGGCCNCCGGTCCCAGCGACCAGAAGCGCGCCGGCGCGGTCAGCAGCTCGGCGAACTGGCCGTTGCGAAATCCCCCGTCGGCCGACAGCGTCAGCGTGGGGAACCAGGCGGCCTGCGCCACGCCGATCTGGGCGTTGGCGGCCGCGGCGCGGCGTTCCGCCGCCGCCACGTCGGGGCGGCGCTCCAGCAGTTCGGACGGCAGGCCCACCGGGATCTGCGGCAGGCGCAGCGTGAACACGGCCGGCGCCAGGCTGAACTGCGACGGCGCCTGGCCCATGAGCACGGCGATGGCGTGCTCGAGCAGGCCGCGCTGCCAGTCCAGGTCGATGGACTGCGCGCGCGTGCTTTCCAACTGCGTGCGCGCCACGGCCACGTCGGCCTGGCCGGCCACGCCCACGGCATAGCGGTTCTGGGTCAGCTGCAGCGATTTCTCGTAGGCCGCCACGGTGGCGTCGAGCAGGCGTTTCTGTTCGTCCAGCACCCGCAGCTGCAGGTAGGACTGCACCAGCGCGGCCTGCGCGCTCAGGCGCGTGGCGCCCAGGTCGGCCAGGCTGGCCGCGGCGCTGGCTTCCGAGGATTCGACGCTGCGCCGCACCCGCCCCCACAGGTCCGCCTCCCAACTGACGCTGCCGGTCAGCGAATACTGGTTGGACACGTTGCCGCCGGAGGCGGAGGTCGCGCCGCCCTGCCCGCCGCCGCTGCCCGAGCGGCTCATGCCGGCGCCCGCGCCCACGGTCGGGAAGAAGCCGGCGCGCGCGCCGCGCACCAGCCCCAGCGCCTGCCGGTAGTTGGCCTCGGCCTGCGCGATGGTCTGGTTCGACGCGTTCAGGCGCGCGACCAGATCGTCCAGCACGGGATCGTCGTAGACCCGCCACCACTGGCCGCGCTCGGCCTCGTCGCGCGGACGGGCGGGCTTCCAGCCGTCGACCTGGACCTGGCCTTCCTTGTAGGCCGCGCCCACGTCCAGCGCCGGACGCTGGTAGTCGGGACCGACGGCACAGGCGCCCAGCAGCGCGCACAGCGCGGCCGCGGCGGCGCCGCGGGGAAGAAGGCGATTCACGGACAGCTTGGCGTTGCGCATCATGTTTGTTCTATGGAGGCGGCCGATCCATCGCGGCGGGCGCGTCCGCGCGCGGCCCACAGGCGGAAACGGTCCAGGTAAAGATAGACCACGGGCGTGGTGTACAGCGTGAGGATCTGGCTCAGCACCAGGCCGCCGACGATGGTGATGCCCAGCGGCTGGCGCATCTCGACGCCGGCGCCGGTGGCCAGCACCAGCGGCAGCGCGCCGAAGATGGCGGCCATGGTCGTCATCATGATGGGGCGAAAGCGCGTCAGACAGGCCTGGAAGATCGCGTCGCGCGGGCTCATGCCCTGGCTGCGTTCCGCCTCCAGCGCGAAGTCCACCATCATGATGGCGTTCTTCTTGACGATGCCGATCAGCAGGAAGACCCCGATCAGCGCGATCAGCGTGAAGTCGTAACGCAGCAGCAGCAGGGCCAGCAGCGCGCCCAGCCCGGCCGACGGCAGCGTGGACAGAATGGTCAGCGGATGCACGAAGCTCTCGTACAGAATGCCCAGCACGATGTACATGGTGACCAGCGCCGCCAGGATCAGCCAGGGCTGCTGCGCCAGCGTCTGCTGCAGGGCCGCGGCGGTGCCCTGGAAGCCCGCCTGGATCTGATCCGACGGCAGGCCGATGCGCGCGACCGCCGCGTCGATGGCCGCGGTCGCCTGGCCCAGCGAAACGCCCGGCGCCAGGCTGAACGAAATGGTGTCGGCCACGAACAGCCCCTGGTGCTGCACGCTGAGCGGCGCGTTGGTGTTCTCCAGCCGGGTGAAGGCCGACAGCGGCACGCGCGCGCCGGCCGCCGTGATCACCTCGACCTGCCTGAGCGATTCGATGTCCTGCGCGAACTTGGGGTCCACGCCCAGCACCACGTGGTACTGGTTCAGCGGCCCGTACATCACCGAGACCTGGCGCTGGCTGAACGAGTTGTTCAGCACCGTGGAGATGGCGGACATGCTGACGCCCAGCCGGGTCGCCGCGTCGCGGTCTATCACCAGGTCGATCTGGCGGCCCTTGTCCTCCACGTCGGCGTCCACGTCGGTGATTTCGGGAATTTTGGCCATGGCCTGCTGCACCCTGGGCATCCAGGTGCGCAGCAATTGCAGGTCGCCCGACATCAGCGTGTAGTCGTACGAACCCTGGCTCTGGCGTCCGCCGATGCGGATGTCCTGCTGCGACACCAGGAACATGCGCGCGCCCGGCATGTTCTGCAGCTTGCCGCGCAGCCGGTTGATGACCAAGTCGGCCGAGACCTTGCGCTCCTCCAGCGGCTTGAGCTGGATCTGCATGAAGCTGCTGTTGCTGCCGCCGCGCCCGCCGGCGTAGCCGGTCATGCTCTGCACCGCCGGATCGGCCAGCACCACCTTGCGCAGCGCCTCCAGCTTGGGCACGGTGGCCTGAAACGAGGTGCCCTGGTCGACCCGGAAAAAGCCCAGCAGCTGGCCGGTGTCCTGCTGCGGGAAGAAGCCCTTGGGCACCACCGTGTACAGGTAGACGTTCAGCCCCACCGCGATGGCCAGGGTCAGCATCATCAGGCGGCCGTGCGCCAGCGCCCAGCCGAGCGTACGGCGATAGCCGCCGAGCATGGCCTCGAAGCCGCGCTCGGCCCAGCGCGCCAGCCTGCCGGGCGGACGCGGCTCGCGCGGTTCGTTTTGCAGCAGGCGCGCGCACATCATCGGCGTGAGGGTCAGCGACACCACCAGCGACACCAGGATGGCGGCCGACAGCGTCACGGCGAACTCGCGGAAAAAGCGCCCGACCACGCCGCCCATCAGCAGGATGGGTATGAACACCGCCACCAGCGACAGGCTCATCGACAGCACCGTGAAGCCGACCTCGCGCGAGCCGCGCAGCGCCGCGCGCATGGGCGACATGCCGCGCTCGACGTGGCGCATGATGTTCTCCAGCACCACGATGGCGTCGTCGACCACGAAGCCGGTGGCCACGATCAGCGCCATCAGCGAAATCGTGTTGAGGGTGAAGCCGCTGAGATACATGATGCAGAAGGTGCCGATCAGCGACACCGGCACCGCCACGCTGGGGATCAGGGCCGCGCGCCAGCGCCGCAGGAACAGCAGCACCACCAGCACCACCAGGCCCACCGCGATGATCAGCGTCAATTCGGCCTCGTGCAGCGAGGCGCGGATGCTGGGCGTGCGGTCCTGCGCCACGGACATGTTGGCGTCGGCCGGCATCAGGGCCTGCAGCACCGGCAGCTGGGCGCGCACCGCGTCCACCGTCTCCATGATGTTGGCGTCGGCCTGGCGCCGCACGATCATCAGGATGGCCTTGCTGTGGTTGTAGAAGCCGGTCTGGTACAGGTCCTCGACCGAGTCCTCCACCTTGGCCACGTCCGACACGCGCACCGGCGCGCCGTCGCGCCAGGCCACGATCAGCGGCCGGTACTGCTCGGCGCGGCTGAGCTGGTCGCTGGCCATGATCTGCCAGTGGTAGCGGTCGTTCTCCAGCACGCCCTTGGGCCGGTTGGCGTTGGCGTTGGCCAGGGCCGCGCGCAATTCGTCGAGCGACACGCCGCGGTTGGCCAGCGCCCCCGGCAGCACCGTGACGCGCACCGCCGGCAGCGAACTGCCGCCCACCGTCACCTCGCCCACGCCCTCCACCTGCGACAGCTTCTGCGCCACGATGGTCGAGGCGATGTCGTAGAGCTGCCCCTGGCTGAGCGTGTCCGAGGTCAGCGCCAGCGTCATGATGGGCGCGTCCGAGGGATTGGACTTGTGGTACGTGGGATTGCTGCGCAGACCGGTCGGCAGCAGCGAGCGCGCCGCGTTGATGGCGGCCTGCACGTCGCGGGCCGCGCCGTTGATGTCGCGCGAGAGATCGAACTGCAGCGTGATGCGGGTGGAGCCCTGCGAGCTGCGGGAGGTCATCTCGGTGACGCCGGCGATGCTGCCCAGCGAGCGTTCCAGCGGCGTGGCCACGCTGGAGGCCATGGTCTCGGGACTGGCCCCGGGCAGGCTGGCCGACACCGAGATGGTGGGGATGTCCACCTGCGGCAGCGGCGCCACCGGCAGCAGGAAGTAGCACAGCAGGCCCGCCAGCACGACCGCCAGGCTCAGCAGCGTGGTCGCCACCGGCCGGACGATGAAGGGCGCCGACAGGATCACGACGCATCCTCCGCCGCGGCGGCGCGCGCCCCGCGCCAGCGGCGCGACATGCGGTCGAACATCAGGTAGATCACCGGCGTGGTGAAGAGCGTCAGCACCTGCGACAGCAGCAGCCCGCCCACCATCACCAGGCCCAGCGGCTGGCGCAGCTCGGCGCCGGTGCCGGACGACAGCATCAGCGGCAACGCGCCGAACAGCGCGGCCAGCGTGGTCATCAGGATCGGACGGAAGCGCAGCAGCGCCGCCTCATGGATGGCCGCCAGCGGGGTCAGGCCGCGCTTGCGCTCGGCGTCCAGCGCGAAGTCGATCATCATGATGGCGTTTTTCTTCACGATGCCGATCAGCAGGATGATGCCGATGATCCCGATCATGTCGAGCTCGGTGCCGCTGATGAGCAGCGCCAGCAGCGCCCCGACCCCGGCCGACGGCAGGGTCGACAGGATGGTGATGGGATGGATGTAGCTTTCGTACAGCACGCCCAGCACGATGTACATGGTGACCACCGCGGCCAGGATCAGCCACAGCGTGCTCGACAGCGAATTCTGGAACGCCAGCGCCGCGCCCTGGAAGCGCGTCTCGACGCCGGTGGGCATGCCGATGTCGGCCTCGGCCGCGGTAATGGCCTCGACCGCGCCGGACAGCGAGGCGCCCGGCGCCAAGTTGAACGACACCGTCACCATGGGGAACTGGTCCAGCCGGTTCACGGCCAGCACCGTGCGCCCTTCGGTGATCCGCGCCACCGACGACAGCGGCACCTGCCCGCCCGAGGCGGTGGGCACGCGGATCTGCCCCAGCGAGGACGGCGTCGTCTGGAACTGCGGCTGCACTTCCAGCACCACGCGGTACTGGTTGGACTGCGTGAAGATCGTGGAGATCAGGCGCTGGCCGAAGGCGTTGTACAGCGCCTCGTCGATCACGGCGGCCGTGATGCCCAGGCGCGAGGCCGCATCGCGGTCGATCTCGACCCAGGCCTGCAGGCCTTCGTCCTGCAGGTCGTCGGTCACGTCCTTGAGTTCGGGCACCTGGCGCAGGCGCTCGACCAGCCTGGGCGTCCATTCGCTCAGCACCTTCAGGTCCGGATTGGACAGCGTCATCTGGTACTGCGTGCGACTGACCCGGTCTTCGATGGTCAGGTCCTGCACCGGCTGCATATAGACCGTGAGACCGTCCTGCGCGGCCAGCGCCCGGTCCAGGCGCGCCATCACCGTGCGCAGGTCGCCGTCGCGCTCGGCATGCGGCTTGAGCGCGATCTGCAGGCGTCCGGCGCTGAGCGTGGCGTTGCTGCCGTCCACGCCGATGAAGGAGGACACGGCCTGCACGTCGGGATCTTCCAGCACCAGGCGCGCGGCGGCCTGCTGGCGCTCGGCCATGGCCTTGAACGAAATCGACTGCGGCGCCTGGGTGATGGCCTGGATCAGGCCGGTGTCCTGCTGCGGGAAAAAGCCCTTGGGGATCGCCAGGTACAGCAGCACCGTCAGCGCGAAGGTCGCCAGCGCCACCAGCAGCGTCAGCGGCTGGTGCCGCAGCACGACCTGCAGCCAGCGGTCGTAGCCGGCGATGACGCGGTCGATGAAGGCGCCCGTGGCGCGATGGAAGCGCCCGTGCTTCTGCGCCGACTCGGCGCGCAGCAGGCGCGCGCACATCATGGGCGTCAGGCTCAGCGACACCACCAGCGAGATCAGGATGGACACGGCCAGCGTGATCGCGAACTCGCGGAACAGCCGTCCCACCACCTCGGTCATGAAGAGCAGCGGGATCAGCACCGCGATCAGCGAGAACGTCAGCGATATCAGCGTGAAGCCGATCTGCGCCGCGCCCTTGAGCGCGGCCTGCAGCGGCGTCTCGCCCTCTTCGAGATGGCGGGCGATGTTCTCGATCATGACGATGGCGTCGTCCACCACGAAGCCGGTGGCGATGGTCAGCGCCATCAGGGTCAGGTTGTTGACCGAGAATCCGGCCAGGTACATGACGCCGAAGGTGCCGACCAGCGACAGCGGCACCACCACGCTGGGAATCAGCGTGGCCGTGAGGCTGCGCAGGAACACGAAGGTCACCATGACCACCAGCGCCACCGCCAGCAGCATTTCGAACTGCACGTCGGCGACCGAGTCGCGAATGGTCTGGGTGCGGTCGGACACCACGCTCACGTCCAGCGTGGCCGGCAGGGCAGCCCGCAGCTGCGGCAGCAGCGCCTGGATGCGGTCGACCACCTCGATCACGTTGGCGCCCGGCTGGCGCTGGATGTTCAGCAGGATGGCGGGCTTGTCGCCGGCCCAGGCCGCCTGCCGCACGTCTTCGGCGCCCTCGACCGCGCGCGCCACGTCCGACAGGCGCAGTGGCGCGTTGTTCTGGTAGGCGATGATCAGGTCGTTGTAGTCGGTGGGCGTCTTGAGCTGGTCGTTGGCGTTGATGGTGGTCGAGCGCAGCGGGCCGTCCAGGTTGCCCTTGGGCTGGTTCACGTTGGCGCCGACGATGGCCGTGCGCAGGTCCGACAGCGACAGCCCGTTGGCCGCCAGCGCCTGCGGATTGACCTGCACCCGCACCGCGGGCCGCTGCCCGCCCGCCACGCTGACCAGGCCCACGCCGGAGATCTGCGACAGCTTCTGCGCGACCCGCGTGTCGACCAGGTCGCGCACCTGCGGCAGCGGCATGGTGGGCGAGGTGATCGCCAGGGTCAGCACCGCCGCGTCGGCCGGGTTGACCTTGTTGTAGGTCGGCGGCACCGGCAGGTCGCCGGGCAGCAGGTTGGAGGCGGCGTTGATGGCCGCCTGCACTTCCTGCTCGGCCACGTCCAACGGCAGGGTGAGATTGAATTGCAGCGTGATGACCGAGGCGCCGCCCGAACTGGTCGACGACATCTGGTTCAGGCCCGGCATCTGCCCGAACTGCCGCTCCAATGGCGAGGTGACCAGCGAGGTCATCACGTCGGGGCTGGCGCCGGGGTACAGCGTCACCACCTGTATGGTCGGATAGTCCACTTCCGGCAGGGCCGAGACGGGCAGCAGCCGGTAGGCGATGAAGCCGGCGATCAGGATGGCCACCATCGACAGCGTGGTGGCCACCGGACGCAGGATGAACAGGCGCGACGGACTCACGGCGTTTCCCGGTCTATTTCGACGGCGGCGTGGTGCCGGCCGGCGCGCCCGCGCCCAGCGACTTGTCGCGCGGGGCCGGAATCACGCCGGCGTCGCCCACCACTTCCACCTTGGCGCCGGCGCGCAGGCGGTCGGTGCCTTCGACCACCACCCGGTCGCCGGGCTGCAGGCCCTCGTTGACCGCCACCATGCCGTTGTTGATCGCGCCCAGCTTCACCTGGCGCACCAGCACCGTGTTGTCCTGCTGCACCAGGAATACGAAGGCGCCGGCCGAACCCTGCTGGATGGCGGCGGTGGGCACGGCGGTGACGTCCTTGCGCGTCAGCACGTGCAGCCGCACGTTGACGAACTGGTTGGGAAACAGCGCGTCGTCGGTGTTGTCGAAGCGGGCCTTGAGCTTGAGGGTGCCGGTGGTCACGTCGATCTGGTTGTCCAGGGTTTCCAGCTGGCCCGTGGCGATGCGGCGGGTGTCGGCGCGGTCGTAGGCGTCCACGGCCAGCTTGCGGCCGGCGGCGAGTTCGGCGCGCACCTCGGGCAGCTGGGTCTCGGGCAGCGTGAACACCACGGAAATCGGCTGGGTCTGGGTGATCACCACCAGCCCGTTGGTGTCCGAGCTGGACACCAGATTGCCGCGGTCCACCTGGCGCAGGCCCAGACGGCCGTCGATGGGCGCGGTGATGCGCGCGTAGTCCAGCTGCAGCCGGGCGTTGTCGACGTTGGCCTGGTCGCTCTTGACCGTGCCCTCGTACTGCCGCACCAGCGCCGCCTGCGTGTCGACCTGCTGCTTGGCGATGGAATCCTGCTTGTACAGGGCCTGGTAGCGCTGCAGGTCGCGGCGCGCGTTCTCCAGCTGCGCCAGGTTCTGCATCTGCGTGCCGCGCGCCTGGTCCAGCGCCACCTGGAAGGCGCGCGGGTCCACCTGCGCCAGCAGGTCGCCGGCCTTCACGCGCTGGCCTTCCTGGAAGGCCACCTCGACCAGCTCGCCGCTGACCCGGCTGCGCACGGTGACCGTGTTGTAGGCCGTCACCGTGCCCAGCGACTTCAGGAAAATGTCGATGTCCTGCCGGACGGCGGTGGCGATGCGCACCGGCACCGCCATGTTCGCCATCGCCGCCCCGGGCGGACGGCCCCCGCCCGCCGGCTTGGCCGCTGGCCGTAGCAGCAGCCAGGCGATGCCGGCCCCGGCAAGCAGCAACAGCGCCAGCACGGCCAGGCGGCGGCGGGACCTATGGGCGGGCGGAGAAACGGGACGGCTTTCAGGCATGTACGTTGCAGACGCGGGCAGGGAAAGCCGTATTGTCTACTAGACCATCGCGTAGTCCAGCACCGGGAGCGGCGGTTGAAACTCCCCGCAACAGGTAATGGGGGGGGTGGGTGGGTCCCTCCTGCGTACTGGGGGGCTACGTGGGTCCTGCGCAGGATGGGTGTAGCGCGAGAATTCTTGGGCAAGAACTCAATTGCCCATCGCGCGACACCCATCGGCCGGCGGCAGCCGGGTGTTTGTCTCTTGCCACGAAAAGCGGCGGCTGGCGCCGCCTGATGGGTGTCGCGCGCTGGAGAGCCGGGTTCTTGCTCAGATGCGCTCGCGCTTTACCCATCCTACGAGTTGCACAACGTCATCTGGAACCCCACGTCGCGGGCCACCTGCTGGGGCTTGAATTCGCCATCCTGCGTGGAAAAACGTATCCAGATCATGTACTTATTGGCGCTGATCTCGGGAAATACGCCGTGGGCGGGGTCCACCCACACGCGCAGCAGCTGGAACTGCTTGCCGCCCAGCATCTGCTGGTAGGCGCCCTGCTCGGCCACGATGTCGGTCTTGCGGCCGGATTCGCGCAGCAGGCGCAGCGCCAGGGTCAGGCCGTCGTAGAGGGGAATGAAGGGCGCGATCCAGGATTGCAGGTCGGCGCAGCGGGCCGACTCGGGCTTGTTCTGCCAGGCGAAATACGAAGGCATGTCGACCTGCGTGGCGTTGCCGGGCATGGACAGCCGCCCACGCAGGCTGGTGAGCCATTCGTTCTCGCGCAGGGGCTGGCCGGTCTTGCCGGGCACGGCCAGCGCGCCGGTGACCTTTTCCATTTCGCGCAGCATGGATTCCAACGCGTCCTGCGCCACGCCGGGATGGTCGCGCAGGCCGACCAGCGCCAGGCGCTGGCGTTCCAGGTCCTGCAGCAAGGCGCCCTTGACGTCGGTGCGTTCGCAGGCGTCGAGCAGATCGAACAAGGCGGTGACGGCGACCTGGTGCAGTCGTGAATCCCCTTCGCGTGCAAAGAAGAACAACCTGTCGAACAGGAATTCCAGCCGCAGATAAGCGCGGATACGCTCGTTGAAGGGATATTCGTAAACAATCACGCTTTTTTACAGGCCCATCTGTGGTTGGCCGGCAGGCCAATGTTATTCAGGGGTGCCGGCCTGGCCCAGGGCTTGCCGGTCTGTCGTGCCCGCCAGCGCCAGCCAGCGGTCGTGCAGGGTCTTCGCCTGCGCGCGCAGTTGCTCGGGCGTGGTGGCGCCATCGTTGACGATGACGTCGTCGGCGGCTTCCAGCCGGCTTGCGCGCGCAGCCTGTGCTGCCATGATACGCCTGATGGCTGGCTCCGTCAGCCCGCTGCGCGCGCGCACGCGGGCCACCTGCGTCTCGGGATCGCAATCCACCACGCAGATGCGATCCAGGCGCGCGCGCCAGCGCGGCAGCGACTCCACCAGCAAGGGCACGACGAAGACCAGATACGATCCGGCGGCCGCGGCGGCCTGGCGTTCGGTCTCCTGGCCGATGGCCGGATGCATGATGGCTTCCAGCCGCAGCCGCACCTGCGGATCGGAGAACGCCTGCTCGCGCATCCATGCGCGGTCCAGCGCGCCGTCGGCCGTCAGCGCCCGCGGGCCGAATTCGCGTTCGATCGCCGGCATGGCCGCGCCCTGCGGCGCGGTCAGCGTGTGCGCGATCTCGTCGGTGTCGACCACCGACGCGCCCCACTGCGCAAGCATGTCCGCCACGCGGGTCTTGCCCGATCCGATACCGCCAGTCAGTCCTATCTTGTACATGCCGCTCGTCCCATCGTGTCGCGTACTAGCCCAGCCATTGCCACAGCCCCTGCGGCCCGCCCGCCAGCAGCGTCACGATGCCGGCCAGCGCCAGATAAGGGCCGAAGGGCAGCGGCTGTCCGCGGCTGGCGCGTCCGGCGAGCGTCAGCGCGCCGCCGATCAGCACGCCCAGCAGCGACGCGCCCAGCAGCAGCATCGGCAGGGTCTCGATGCCGAACCATGCGCCCAGGGCGGCCAGCAGCTTGAAGTCGCCGTGGCCCATGCCTTCGCGCCCGGTCAGCAGGCGGAATATATGAAAGATAACCCACAGGAACACGTAGCCCGCGACCGCGCCGGCCACCGCCATCTGCACGCTGGTGTAGGCGTCGAACAGATTGGCCAGCAGGCCCGCCCACAGCAGCGGCTGCGTCAGCGCATCGGGCAGCAGCGTCGATTCGAAATCGATCCAGGCCAGCGCCACCAGCGTGGCCGACAGGCCCATCGCGCACAGCGCCAGCGGCGTGGCGCCGAAGCGCCAGGCGCAGGCGGCGAACAGCGCGCAGGTCAGCAGTTCGATGGCCGGGTAGCGCCAGCCTATCGCGGTTCCGCAGGCGGCGCAGCGTCCGCGCAGCAGCAGCCAGCCCAGCAGCGGCGCACGGCGCCAGCCCGTCACCGGCGCGGCGCAGGCCGGGCAGTGCGACGCCGGCGACCACAGGCCGTAGCGGCTTTCGGTGCGCGCCTGGCCGGCCGCCTCCTGGCAGTGCGCCTGCCACTCCTGCTCCATCATGCGCGGCAGCCGGTGCGTCAGCAGCGTCAGCCAGTTGCCCACGGCCAGGCCCGCCAGCGCCGCCAGGACGATGAACAGGCCCGGGGGCAGGTCGAAGACGTAGCGCATCGCCGTCATCCGAAGCGCGCGCCGGCGGCGTGCGCGATCGGGCCCGGGACGCGATGTAGAACCGGCCGGCGGCGGCCATGTCGTAATTTGTGCATAAAGTGCGGAATACACCCAGGAGCGGCTAGGGCAACGTATCGAATCTTCGCATAAGTGCGTAAAATCGGAGACAGACTCAATTCACGGATAAGCTGCCATGACCGCGCGCGTCGACAACATTGTTACCCGCTCCCGCAAACTAAGCGTCATGGGGCTGCTGCTGGCGGGCACCGCCATAGGCGCGGCGGGCTGCGCCCAGCAGAAGACCGAGGGCTATTACGACCCGCCCGCGGAAAGCACCGTGACCGACGCGCAGTACCAGGGCTCCGGCGCCGGCTACCGCACCGTGATCCGCGCGCCTTCGCAGGTGCAGATCGCGCTCAAGCCGGATGCCCGCAAGCCGCAAAACCAGGCCCAGCAAGCGGCCGCGGCAGGCGCGGAAACCACCGAAGACGGCCAGACCGTACCCGAGCACGCCGAGGGCGGCGGCGGTAGCGCCGGCGCAGCGACCGCCGCGGCCGCGCCCGCGCCGGCGCCCAATGCCGCCGCGCACAGCCTGGTGCCGCAACCCCAGACCTACATGGGCACGCTGCCGTGCTTCTCGCCCGTCATGCAGTGCACGGCGCAGCGCGTGACGCTGACGCTGGCGCCCAACGGCCGCTGGCGCGGCCGCACCGCCTACCTGGAGAACGATCCGCAGAAGGGCCAGCCGGTGGCCGAACAAGGCTGCTGGGACGCCACCGACGAACGCCCGCCGCGCGTCATCCTGATGGACGGCCAGGGCAACGCCCGCGTCGAATTCGTGGTGGCCGCCAACAACGTGCTGCGCGTGCGCTCCATCGCCGGCCAGACGCCGAACCTGAACTACAACCTGACCCGCCAGCCGGACCTGGACCCCATCGACGAGCTGGCCAAGGCCGCCGCGCCCAAGTGCCCCTGAGCGCTCCGGGCGCTTGAATCCATGCCTGGCATCGGGCCCGGCGAACGCCTCGTTCGCCGGGCCCGATGTTTTTGGGCGCGCAGGCATCATGGCTTGGCCGGCGCGTATCGGGGCGAGGGCTGTTCATGCAGGGTGACGGCCCCGCCGTGCGGATCGCCCTCCGGCATGAGCGGCACGGGCGAGGCGCCCGAACGCCGGTGGGCGCACAGCCGGCAGGCCAGTTGCATGGCGTTGCGGGCGCGGAGCTTGGTGAAGATGCGGGCGCGATGGGCTTCGACGGTGCGCAGCGAAATGCCCAGGTCGATGGCGATGACCTTGTTCGGGCTGCCCGCCGCCACGTAGGCGACGATCTGGCGTTCGCGCGGCGTCAGGGTGGCGAGGACGTCGTCCAGGTCGGGGCGGGGCTGCATGGGGCTTGTCTCCTGCAAAGTAGATTTGCATCGAGTCTGCCCCGCCGCGCCAGCCGCCGGAAGCTGGCAATTCTGTCAGGGTGGACATAAACGCCCCCCCTGCCCGGGCCTCAGGCCGTGTAGACCAGTTCCAGATTGTCGATCAGGCGGGTGGCGCCGAGTTTGGCGGCGGCCAGCGCCACCACCGGCTCGCCGGCCTGCAGGTCGGCGGCTTCGGGGCGCTTCAGGTCGCGCTGGCGGCGCAGCGCCACGTAGTCCACCTGCCAGCCGCGCCGGGTCAGGCCGTCGATGGCTTCGCGCTCCAGCGCGGCGGCGTCGCGCTCGCCCTGGGCCAGGCGCTGGCCCAGCTGCTGCAGGGCGGCGTACAGGGCCGGCGCCTCGGCGCGGTCGGCCTCGCTCAGGTAGCGGTTGCGCGAGGACAGCGCCAGGCCGTCCTCGGCGCGCACGGTTTCGTGCGCCAGCACTTCCACCGGCAGCTGGAACTGGCGGCACATGTTGCGCACCACCATGAGCTGCTGGTAGTCCTTCTTGCCGAACACGGCCACGCGCGGCTGCACGCAGGAAAACAGCTTCAGCACCACGGTGCTCACGCCCGCGAAGAAGCCGGGACGGAATTCGCCTTCGAGGATGTCGCCCAGGTCGTCGGGCGGCTGCACGCGGAAATTCTGCGGCTCGGGATACATTTCGCGCTCGTTGGGCGCGAACAGCACGTAGACGTCGCGCTCGCGTTCGAGCTTCTCGATGTCGGCGGCCAGCGTGCGCGGATACTGGTCGAAGTCTTCGTTGGGACCGAACTGCAGGCGGTTGACGAAGATGCTGGCCACCACCGGATCGCCATGCTGGCGCGCGAGCTTCATCAGCGCCAGGTGGCCTTCGTGCAGGTTGCCCATGGTGGGCACGAACGATACGCGGTTCTGTCCGCGCAGGTGGTCGCGCAATTCCTGGATGGTGTGTACGACTTTCAAGGGGAGTCTCCGGAAGTAGGAACGCGCAGCCCGGCCTCAGGCCGCGACCGCCGCCACGCTGGTATAGGCCAGGCGCACGTAGATGGGCGCGTAGGGTTCCGCCTGCGTGATCTCGAGCAGGGATTCGCGGGCCAGTTCCAGCATGGCGATGAAATGCACCACGACCACCGCCGCGGGCGCGCCTTCGCGGATACGCTCCATGAAGAGGTCGCCGAACTCCATGAAGCGCACGTCGTTCAGGCGCCGCAGGATGTGCGTCATGTGGTCGCGCACCGACAGCTGTTCGCGCGTGATGTGGTGGTGCTGGTTCAGCTTGGCCCGCTTCATGATGTCGGCCCAGGCCGCGCGCAGGTCGTCCACGCTGACTTCGGGCAGCATGCGCTCGACGCTCAGGTCGGCCACCGCCTGGCTGCTGACGAAGTCGCGGCCGAGCTGCGGCATCCGGTCGAGCTTCTGGGCCGCCAGCTTCATCTGCTCGTATTCGAGCAGGCGGCGCACCAGTTCGGCGCGCGGGTCCTCGGGCTCTTCGCCGGTGTCGGTCTTCTTGACCGGCAGCAGCATGCGCGACTTGATCTCGATGAGCATCGCCGCCATCAGCAGGTATTCGGCGGCCAGCTCCAGGTTGTGGATGCGGATCTGCTCGACGTACGAGAGGTATTGCCGGGTGACATCCGCCATCGGGATGTCCAGCACGTTGAAGTTCTGCTTGCGGATCAGGTAGAGCAGCAGGTCCAGCGGCCCTTCGAACGCCTCCAGGAAGACCTCCAGCGCATCCGGGGGGATGTACAGGTCGGTCGGCATCTGGAACAGCGGCTCGCCGTACAGGCGCGCGAACGCCACGCTGTCTACCGTGTCGGGGGTGCTGTCGACGGGCGGTTCCACTAGCGCGGCCAGGGCGTCGCCCGGGAAAGCGTTCTGGGCCATGGTTGCCGCAAGGGGCTCAGTCGGCCTGGTATACGTACGGCTTCTGCGGCACGCGGCCGGCGCGGAAGGCCTCCAGCAGCTCCGGGTCCTGCGGTTTGTCCCAAAGACGGGCGCGGCCCTCGCGCTGGCGCTCTTCGGTGCCGGGATGCGACTGCTTGTAGTCTTTCAGGAAACGGGTGATCTCGGATTCGTAGTTGGTCGCCATGACGCCAATTTCAGTGGGTTTCGGATGAGGGGAGTTTACTTCACGACGGCCCCTCCCCCGGCGTTACAATCTGGAGGCCCCCTACGTATCCTCGCCCATGTCCGCAGAATCCGCCGCCGCCGCCCATCCCGCTCCCTCACTCACCCCGGAAGCGATGCGCGCGGCACGCATGATTCCCTTCATCGTCGGCTGCGCGCTGTTCATGCAGATGCTGGACGCCACGGTGGTCGCCACGGCCCTGCCGGCGATGGCGCGGGCCCTGGGCTCGACCCCGGTGCGGCTGAACGTGGCCATCACCTCCTACCTGCTGTCGGTGGCCGTGTTCGTGCCCGTCAGCGGCTGGGCGGCCGACCGCTACGGCGCGCGGCGCGTGTTCGTGGCGGCCATCGGCCTGTTCACCCTGAGCTCCGTGGCCTGCGCCCTGTCGCAGGACCTGCCGCAGCTGGTGGCGGCCCGCGTCATCCAGGGCATGGCCGGCGCGATGATGGTGCCGGTGGGGCGCATCATCCTGCTGCGCACCGTGCCCAAGCAGGACTTGCTCAAGGCCATGTCCTTCCTGTCCATCCCCGCCCTGCTGGGGCCGGTGATCGGGCCGCCGCTGGGCGGCTTCATGGTCACCTATATGTCGTGGCACTGGATCTTCCTGATCAACATTCCCATCGGCATCCTGGGCATTTTCCTGGTGCTGCGCTACGTGGAGGAAATCCGCGTGGAAGGCGCACCGCGCCTGGACTGGCCGGGCTTTCTGCTCAGCGCCATCTGCCTGGCGACGCTGGTCAGCGGCTTCGAGGCGATCGGCCGCGACGTGATGCCGCTGCCCATGCTGCTGGGCCTGATCGCCACCGGCCTGGCCTGCGGCCTGCTCTACGGCTGGCACGCGCGCCGGGCGCCCCATCCCATCATCGATCTGTCCCTGATGCGGATACCGACCTTCGCCATCGCCACCCTGGGCGGCAATCTGTGCCGCTTCGCCGTGGGCGCCACGCCGTTCCTGCTGGCCATGCTGCTGCAGGTGGGCTTCGGCCTGTCGCCGTTCTCGGCCGGGCTGATCACCTTCGCCAGCGCCGCCGGCGCGCTGCTGATGAAGTTCGTCGCCACCCCCATCGTGCAGCACTTCGGATTTCGTCGGGTATTGACCGTCAACGCGCTGCTGACCGGCATTTTCATCGTGGTCTGCGGCGCCTTCACGCCCGCCACGCCGGTCTGGCTGATGATCGCCGTGCTGCTGGTGGGCGGGTTTTTCCGCTCGCTGCAGTTCACGGGGGTAAATACGCTAACCTATGCCGACATTCCCCCGACCCAGATGAGCCGCGCCAGCAGTTTCGCCGCCATGGCGCAGCAGCTCGGCATCAGCCTGGGCGTGGGCGTGGCGGCGGTCACGCTGAACATCAGCATGGCCCTGCGCGGCGCCGAGACGCTGGCGATACGGGACGTGGTCGCGGGCTTCATCGTCATCGGCGTGCTGTGCATGGCCTCGGTCTTCTCATTTGGACGCCTCGACCCGCTGGCCGGGGCTCACCTGAACGGCGCAAAGAATCGTGACGACGAATGAATTTGTCCTGGCCCTGGACCAGGGAACCACCAGCTCCCGGGCCATCGTGTTCGACCGCGAAGGCGTGGTGCGCGGCGTAGGCCAGCGCGAATTCCGCCAGCACTATCCCCGTCCGGGCTGGGTCGAGCACGACGCCGGCGAAATCTGGCAGAGCCAGCTGGACGTGGCCCGCGAGGCCTTGCGCAACGCCGGCGCGGCCGCGGCCGACATCGCCGCCCTCGGCATCACCAACCAGCGCGAAACCACGCTGATCTGGGAACGCGCCACCGGCCGGCCGCTGGCCCGCGCCATCGTCTGGCAGGACCGCCGCACCGCGCCGATGTGCGACCAGCTGCGCCAGGACGGCCACGCCGATTTCCTGCAATCGCGCACCGGCCTGGTGGTGGACGCCTATTTCTCGGGCACCAAGCTGGCCTGGCTGCTGGACCACGTGCCCGGCGCGCGCCAGCTCGCCGAGCGCGGCGAACTGGCCTTCGGCACCGTCGATACCTGGCTGGTGTGGCAGCTGACCGGCGGCGCGGTCCACAGCACCGACCCCAGCAACGCCTCGCGCACCATGCTGTTCGACCTGCATACCCAGGACTGGAGCGACGACATCCTGGCGCTGCTCAAGATCCCGCGCAGCGTGCTGCCACGGATCGCCCCCAGCAGCGCCGTGGTGGGCGACACCCTGCCCGAATGGCTGGGCGGCGCCATCCCCATCGCCGGCGTGGCGGGCGACCAGCAGGCCGCCACCTTCGGCCAGGCCTGCTACAGGCCGGGCATGGCCAAGAACACCTACGGCACCGGCTGCTTCATGCTGATGAACGTGGGCGGGCAGCCCGTGCAGTCGCGCAACAACCTGCTGTCGACCGTGGGCTGGGGCCTGCCGCGCGACGGCGGCGGCTGGCAGCCCACCTACATGCTCGAAGGCGGGGTGTTCGTGGCCGGCGCGGCGGTGCAGTGGCTGCGCGACGGCCTGGGCATCATCCAGCGCTCCGAGGAGATCGAGGCGCTGGCCGCCAGCGTGTCCAGCACGGACGACGTCTTCATGGTGCCGGCCTTCGCCGGCCTGGGCGCGCCGCATTGGGACCCCTACGCGCGCGGCACCCTGGTGGGCCTGACCCGCGGCACCACCCGCGCCCACATCGCGCGCGCCACCCTCGAATCCATCGCCCTGCAAAGCGCCGAACTGCTGACCTGCATGAACGCCGACAGCGGCATCGCCCTGACCGAGCTGCGCGTCGACGGCGGCGCGGCCCGCAACGACCTGCTGATGCAGATGCAGGCCGACCTGCTGGGCGTGCCGGTCGTGCGCCCCCGCGTGCCCGAATCCACCGCGCTGGGCGCGGCCGGCCTGGCCGGCCTGGCCGTGGGCTTCTGGTCCGGCCAGGACGAATTCGCGTCCAAGTGGCAGGCCGAACGCACGTTCGAACCGAGCTGGCCCGCGTCCGTGCGCGAAGCGCGGATGGCGCGCTGGCGGCAGGCGGTGGAGCTGTCCAAGGGCTGGTCCAACAGCGCCGGGCCAGGCTGATCGTGGACGGGGCGTAGGATGGGTGCAGCGCGAGAGCCCTTAAGCAAGAACTCAAATACCGAACGCGCGTAACCCATCAGGCGGCGCCAGCCGCCGCTTTTCGTGGCAAGAGACAAAGCCGGCTCTCGCTTCGTGGCAAGAGACAAAGCCGGCTTGCGCCGGCCGATGGGTTACGCGCGTTCGGCGTCCGGCTTCTTACCCCGCAGGTGCCGCGCTGCACCCATCCTACGTCCCCACGCCCCCTGTCCACCAGTCGGACACCCAAAATCCCTGATTTGTCCGCCCCCCGCGACATTTAGTACTATCGTTTTCATTAATTCTATATACGCACAAATGTTCGTATCTAGAACATAACGATTTTTCTGGCCAGGCGCACAGGAAGGCACACCCGGAAGAGACGGCAATCCCTGGTTCCGCGCGTGCCCGCCGCAAGCCCGGCGAGTCAGCCCGAGCGAACCATCATGGATACTCCCCTCAAAAATCTCGCCATCGTCGGCGCAGGCGCCATGGGCAGCGGCATCGCGGCCCTGTTCGCCTCGAAGGGACCGAACATCGTCCTCATCGACCCGGTCGAAGGCGCGCTGGAGCGCGCGCTCAAGACGATAGACCGCCAACTGAACGTCTACGCGCCCGGCCGGGTCCAGGAAACCATGCAGCGCATCCAGTTGTCGCCCGGCCTGGAAGCGGCCTGCAACAGCGACCTGGTGATCGAGGCCGTACCCGAAAACCTCGAGCTCAAGCGCGACCTGTTCGCCCGGCTCGACGCGCTGTGCCCGGCGCACACCCTTTTCGCCACCAATACCTCCGGCCTGTCCATCAACGCCATCGCCACCGCCGTGCTGCGGCGCGACCGCTTCGTGGGCACGCACTTCTTCACCCCCGCCGACGTGATTCCGCTGGTGGAGGTGGTGCGCAACGACGCCACGTCCGACGAGACGGTGGCGCGCGTCATGGCCACGCTGCGCCACGCCGGCAAGCGGCCGGTGCTGGTGCGCCAGGACATTCCCGGCTTCATCGCCAACCGCATCCAGCACGCGCTGGCGCGCGAAGCCATTTCGCTGCTGGAAAAAGGCGTCGCCAGCGCGGAGGACATCGACGAAGTGGTCAAGTGGAGCCTGGGCATCCGGCTTGCGCTGTCCGGCCCGCTGGAGCAGCGCGACATGAACGGCATCGACGTGCATTACGCCATCGCCAGCTACCTCTACAAGGATCTCGACAACCGCACCGAGCCCTCGGCGCTTTTGAAGAGCAAGGTCGAAAGCGGGCAGATCGGCGCCAAGAGCGGCCAGGGTTTCTACACCTGGAGCCCGGAGCGCCGCGAACGCGTGCTGCGCGAGAAGAGCGCGGCGCTCGGAGAACTGGCCGCCTGGCTCAACGCCCGGGCCGACGACGCCTGAGGCCGGCGCATACCCATTACTACATAAGGCGCGGAGCCTGCCGCTACCGCGCCGTCGGGCCCCAAGGCCCCGCCACACAAAGAAAACCGATCACAGAAAACCAGCCTTACCGGAGTTCGTTGGAGGCACCATGAATAAACTGGCTTCATTTTTCACGGAGCTGATGCGCAAGTATCTGCCCGATCCCTTTGTCTTCGCCATCGCGCTGACCCTGCTTACCGTACTGCTGGCCATGGGGGTCGAAGGCAAGGGCCTGGGCGACATCACCCGCGCCTGGGGCAACGGCTTCTGGAGCCTGCTGGCCTTCACCACCCAGATGGCGGTGATCCTGGCGATGGGCTATGTGCTGGCCACCGCCCCGCTGACCGACCGCATGCTCAACCGCATCGTCAGCCACGTGCACAAGCCGCACACCGCCATCATCGTGGCGACGCTGGTCGGCGGCATCGGCAGCTACCTGAACTGGGGCTTCGGCCTGGTCATCGGCGGCATCGTCGCCAAGAAGCTGGCCTTGAAGGTCAAGGGCGTGCACTACCCGCTGATCATCGCCGCCGCGTACAGCGGCTTCACCATGTACGGCCTGGGCCTGTCGGCCAGCATCCCGGTGCTGGTGGCCACGCCCAACCATCCCACCGCCAAGCAGATGGGCACCATCCCGCTGTCGGAAACGATTTTCTCGATGCCCATGCTGATCACCAGCCTGGTCATCATCGTCACGCTGCCGCTGCTCAACGCCTGGCTGCATCCGAAAAAGGGCGAGAAGGTCATCGAGGTCGATCCCGCGATCGACCGCGACACCGCCGCCGCCAACGCCGCCGAAGACCTGCTGGAAAAGGGCACGCTGGCCTCGCGCCTGAACAACAGCCGCCTGCTGAGCCTGCTGATCGGCGCGCTGGGCGTGGCCTACGTGGTGTTCCACTTCATGGACGGCGGCTCGCTGGACCTGAACCTGATCAACTTCATCATCCTGTTCCTGGGCATCATCCTGCTGGGCACGCCGGCCGCCTACGTGGCCAAGCTGACCGAAGGCATCAAGACGATTTCCGGCATCATCCTGCAATACCCGTTCTACGCCGGCATCATGGCCATCATGGCCGCCTCGGGGCTGGTCACCACGATTTCCGCGGTCTTCGTCGACGTGGCCACGCCCGAGACGCTGCCGTTCTGGGGCCTGATCAGTTCTTTCGTCATCAACTTCTTCGCGCCGTCGGCCGGCGGCCACTGGGTCATCCAGGGTCCGTTCATGATCGACGCCGCCAAGGAAATCGGCAGCGCCCTGAACCAGACCACCATGGCCGTCATGCTGGGCAACGCCTGGAACGACCTGGTGCAGCCCTTCTGGATTCTGCCGGCGCTGGCGCTGTCCAAGCTGAAACTGCGCGATGTTATGGGCTATACCGTCATCATGATGCTGTGGGTCGGCGTGATCCACATCACCGCCGTCCTCCTCTGGGGCTATCTGACCCATTGAGCCACCTGGATGAGCCCCCCCGTACGCGCTGACGCGCGCCCCCCAGGGGGCGACACCTGCAGACCGGCGGAGCCGGATCTGGCGGTGTCCCCGATCGGGGGAGGTTGCAATGCATCGGAACGACGACGTTCCAGCGAAGTTTTAAAGTTGGCATAGGGAAACGATATGAGCAAACCTACCGCGTATCTCGTGACCGGCGGCAGCGCCGGGATCGGGGCGGCCATCATCCGCATGCTGCTCGATGCCGGCCACAAGGTCGTCAACATCGACTACAAGCTGCCCGAGAATCCGCCCGCCGGGCTGGTGTCGTACCAGGCCGACCTGACCGACGAAGCGCGCACCAAGGCGGTGGCCAAGGAAGTGACCGACGCCTACGACATCGTCGGGCTGGTGAACAACGCGGGCGCGACGCGCCCGGGCTCGGCCGACACCGCCACGCTGGCGGACCTGGACTATGTGGTCAACCTGCACCTGCGCACGGCGCTGATCCTGGTGCAGGCGGTGCTGCCGGCCATGCGCGCGGCCGGCTTCGGGCGCATCGTCAACATGGCCTCGCGCGCGGCGCTGGGCAAGCCCGACCGCGTGGTCTATTCGGCCACCAAGGCGGGCCTGCTGGGCCTGACGCGCACGCTGGCCATGGAGCTGGGCGGCGACGGCATCACGGTCAACGCCATCGGCCCCGGCCCCATCGCCACCGAACTGTTCACCAAGAGCAATCCCGTCGGCGCCCCGCAGACCGAGCGCATCATCAAGAGCATCGTGGTCAAGCGCCTGGGCACGCCCGAAGACGTGGCGCGCGCGGCGATGTTCTTCCTGTCGCCGGACAACGGCTTCGTCACCGGCCAGACGCTGTACGTCTGCGGCGGCACGACGCTGGGCGTCGCGCCCGTCTGAGGCCCGCCATGCGCACGCCGTCCTTCCTCCCGTCCTGCCTGCGCCGCCTAGCGGCGCAGCAGGGCGTGGTTGATCTGGTCGGCGGCGCGGCGCAGCGGCGGCAGGAACGCCGCCAGCATTTCCTGGCGCGAATAGCGGTTGGCATGGCCGCTGACGTTCATCGCGGCGATCACGCGGCCGCTGCGGTCCATGATGGGCACGGCCACCGATTGCAGGCCCGGCTCCAGTTCCTGCGCCACGCAGGCGTAGCCGTCGGCGCGCACGCCGGCCAGCACGCGCTTGAGCGCGTCGATGCCGGTGATGGTGTGCGGCGTATAGGTCCGGATCTGGCTCATCGCCAGCACCCGGTCCAGCTCCGGTTCCGTCAGGCCGGCCAGCAGCACGCGGCCCATGGACGTGACCCAGGCGGGCAGGCGGCTGCCCACCGCCAGGTTGATGGTCATCACCTTGTGGGTGGACAGGCGCAGGATATAGACGATGTCCGCGCCCTCCAGCACCGACACGGAGCAGGATTCGCGGGTCTCTTCGGCCACCTCTTCCATGTAGGGCAGCGCCAGGTTCCACAGCGGCGTGCCGGACAGGTAGGCGTAGCCCAGCTCCAGGATGCGCGGGGTGAGCGAGAACTTGCGGTCGTCCACGGTCACGTAGCCCAGGTGCTCCAGCGTCAGCAGGATGCGGCGCGCGCCGGCGCGCGTCAGGCCGGTCACCGCCGCCACCTCGGACAGCGTCATCTGCGAACGCTCGGGGCCGAAGGCCCGGATCACGGACAGGCCGCGCGCAAAGGATTGAACGTAGCTGTCGCTGGGTTGCTGGGTGATTTGCTCGGCCATCCGTCCACCGCGAAGAGAAACGTTGCCCTGGTCGGCAACCCTGTACCGGGGCGGCGCAGCATTGCCATCCCCCACGAAATCAATGTTCTTCTGAAGAACGAAAGTTCTAATTGAGAACAAATTATGACACGCCACCTTATGAGCGAACACCATGATCTCTAAACTCGTTGCAAGCGCTGCGGACGCCCTCGCCGACGTCCCCGACGGCGCCACCGTCATGATCGGCGGCTTCGGCACCGCCGGCCAGCCCATGGAACTGATCGACGCGCTGCTCGAACAGGGCGCCAAGGATCTGGTCATCATCAACAACAACGCGGGCAACGGCACCACCGGCCTGGCCGCCCTCCTGGGCGCGAACCGCGTGCGCAAAATCATCTGCTCGTTCCCGCGCCAGGTGGACTCGCAGATCTTCGACGGCCTGTACCGCAGCGGCAAGATCGAGCTGGAACTGGTGCCGCAGGGCAACCTGGCCGAGCGCATCCGCGCCGCCGGCGCCGGCATCGGCGCGTTCTTCTCGCCCACCGGCTACGGCACCCCGCTGGCCGACGGCAAGGAAACCCGGGAAATCAACGGCCGCCAGTATGTGCTGGAATATCCGCTGCATGCCGACTACGCGCTCATCAAGGCCGAGCGCGGCGACCGCTGGGGCAACCTGGTGTACCGCAAGACGGCCCGCAACTTCGGCCCCATCATGGCCAGCGCCGCGCGCGTGGCCGTGGCCCAGGTGCGCGAAGTGGTGGAACTGGGCGAACTGGACCCCGAAACCGTCGTGACCCCCGGCATCTTCGTCAAGCGCGTCGTGCAGATCGATGCCCGCCCCGCCCCCAAGGAGCAGCAATGAGCACCAAACTGACCCGCGACCAGATCGCCGCCCGCGTCGCCCGGGACATCCCCGAAGGCGCCTACGTCAACCTCGGCATCGGCCTGCCCACGCTGGTGGCCAACCACCTGCCGGCCGACCGCGAAGTCATCCTGCACACCGAGAACGGCATGCTGGGCATGGGCCCCGCGCCGGCCAAGGGCGAGGAAGACTATGACCTGATCAACGCCGGCAAGCAGCCCGTGACCGAGCTGCCCGGCTGCTCCTTCTTCCACCACGCCGACTCGTTCGCGATGATGCGCGGCGGCCACCTGGACATCTGCGTGCTGGGCGCCTTCCAGGTGTCGCAGCACGGCGACCTGGCCAACTGGCACACCGGCGCGCCCGACGCCATCCCCGCCGTGGGCGGCGCGATGGACCTGGCCATCGGCGCCAAGGACGTGTTCGTGATGATGGAGCTGCAGACCCGCGACGGCCAGAGCAAGCTGGTCGAAGCCTGCACCTATCCGCTGACCGGCGTGCGCTGCGTGTCGCGCGTCTACACCGACGTGGCGGTGTTCGACATCGGCGCCGACGGCGTGACCGTCACCGACATGTTCGGCGGCACCACCGCCGACGAGCTGCTGCGCCTGACCGGCCTGCCGCTGAAGTTTTCCAACTGAGTTTCGAAGCGCCGCCTCGGTCCCGCCGGGGCGGATTTTTTTACGGAGAGAATCATCATGCTGTTCATGGTCCAAATGCAGGTCAATCTTCCCGTCGACATGCCGGCCGAGCGCGCCGACAAGCTCAAGGCCGACGAAAAGGCGCTGGCGCAACAGCTGCAGCGCGACGGCAAGTGGAAGAACCTCTGGCGCGTGGCCGGCCGCTACGCCAACGTCAGCATCTTCGACGTCGAAAGCAATGACGAGCTGCACACGCTGCTGTCGTCGCTGCCGCTGTTCCCCTACATGGACATCCAGGTGACGGCGCTGGCGCGCCATCCCTCGGCGATCTGAACGGAGGCGTCCATGCCGTACATCATCGAAACCTTCGACAAGCCCGGCCACCTGGAGGTGCGCAAGCAGCACCGCGCCGCCCACCTGGAATTCCTGGACGCCAACAAGCGGCTGCTGCTGGCCTGCGGCGCCAAGCTGCATGACGACGGCACGGACGCCGGCGGCGGCCTGTACGTGGTCGACCTGGACAGCCGCGAAGCCGCGCAGCAATTCATCGACGCCGATCCGTTCTCCAAGGCCGACCTGTTCGAACGCGTGACCATCACGCGCTGGCGCAAGGCCTACGTCGACGGCGCCTGCTATCTGTAATTGAAGGAAACCCACATGTCTTACGCCGATCTCAGCCAGGCCCGGCTGTACTACGTCATCGATGGCCCCGCCGACGCGCCGGTGCTCGTGCTCTCCAATTCGCTGGGCACCTGCGCCGACATGTGGGCCCGCCAGATCCCCGAACTGAGCAAGCATTTCCGCGTGCTGCGCTACGACACCCGCGGCCACGGCAAATCCTCGGTCCCCGAAGGCGAATACAGCTTCGAGCAACTGGGCAACGACGTCGCCGAACTGCTGGCGCACCTGGGCATCAAGCGCGCGCACTTCTGCGGCCTGTCGATGGGCGGCCCCACCGGCCTGTGGCTGGCGCTGGCGCGCCCCGAACTGGTGGACCGGCTGATCCTGTGCAACACCGCCGCGCGCATCGGTTCGGCCGAAGGCTGGAGCGCCCGCATCGCCGCGGTCACCGAACAGAAGCTGGAGAACATGGCGCCGACGCTGGTCGAGCGCTGGCTCACCGACGGCTACCGCGCCGCCGAGCCGGGCCTGACCCAGGTGCTGGTCGACATGCTGCGCCGCACGCCGGACGCCGGCTATTGCGGCAACTGCGCCGCCCTGCGCGACGCGGACTTCCGCGAACAGGTGGCCTCCATCTCGGCGCCCACGCTGGTCATCAGCAGCACGCACGACCTGGCCGCCACGCCCGCCCAGGGCCAGGAACTGGCCGCCGCCATCCCGGGCGCGCGCTATCTCGAATTGAACACCTCCCACATCTCCAACTGGGAGCAACCGGAAGCCTTCACCCGCGCGGTGCTCGACTTCCTGACGGAGTAACCCGCATGCAGCGCTGGAAACAGCGGCCCGAAGGCTCCAACTGGGGCGACTTCGGGCCCGACGACCAACTCGGCCGCCTGAATCTCATCACCGAAGAACAGGTCCTCAAGGGCGCGCGCGAAATCCGCGCCGGCAAGACCTTCTGCCTGTCGCTGCCGCTGGACCTGCCGGGCGGCAACGTGCTCAACCCGCGGCGCCATCCGCCGCAGCTCAGCCCCACCCGCCTGGCGGACACGCCGTACCTGAATTTTCCGCTGCGCAACGTCAACCCGGACGCCGTGGACGTGCTGAGCGACGACCAGGTGCTGCTGTCCATGCAGTACTCCACCCAGTGGGACGCGCTGGCCCACGTCGGCGCGCTGTTCGACGCCGACGGCGACGGCAAGCCGGAACTGCGCTACTACAACGGCTACCAGGCCGGCGTGGACGTGATCGGCCCGGCCGACGGCGACCACACCGGCTGCGGCTGCAACAGCGGCGGCCCCTCGGCGGCGCTGAAGCTGGGCGTGGAAAACCTGGCCCAGAAAGGCATGCAGGGCCGCGGCGTGCTGGTGGACCTGCTGCGCCACTACGGCCCCGGGCGCACGCTGATCGGCCACGCGGAACTGATCCGCGCGCTCGAGGCCGACGGCATCGAGATCGAGGCCGGCGACATGCTGGTGCTGCGCACCGGCTACGCCGAAGCGGTCGTCGCCATGAACGGCAAGCCCGACGCCGAAGTGCTGCACGGCTACGGCGCCGCGCTGGACGGCACCGACGCGGCGCTGCTGCAATGGATCACCGACAGCGGCATCGCCGCCATCTGCGCCGACAACTACGCGGTCGAGGCCTACCCGGCCCGCGAAAAAAGCGGGCCGCGCGCCATGNTACGGCGCCGCGCTGGACGGCACCGACGCGGCGCTGCTGCAATGGATCACCGACAGCGGCATCGCCGCCATCTGCGCCGACAACTACGCGGTCGAGGCCTACCCGGCCCGCGAAAAAAGCGGGCCGCGCGCCATGCTGCCGCTGCACCACCACTGCCTGTTCAAGCTGGGCCTGCCCCTGGCGGAGCTGTGGTACCTGAAGGAGCTGGCCGACTGGCTGCACGCCAACGGCCGCCACCGCTTCATGCTGACGGCGCCGCCGCTGCGCCTGCCGCACGCCATCGGTTCGCCGGTGACGCCGGTCGCGACGGTGTAGGCCGAGGCGCCGAGCCGCGGCGCTAGCCCTTCAGGCAGGTGCTCATGAAGGCCTTGCGCTTGTCGCCGGTGAGCTTCTGCTCGCCGGCTTTCGCATTGCAGTCCGTCATCTTCTGCTGCTGCGGCGTGAGCTGCTTGGCCGGCGCGGTCTCGCCCTTCAGGCAGCTGCTCATGTAGGCCTTGCGCTCGTCGCCCTTCTTGCCTTCGGCGGACTTGTTGCAGTCCGTCATGCGCTGCTGCTGCGGCGTGGGGGTCTTGGCGGGCGTGGTCGCGGCGGGCGTCTGGGCCCAGGACGCGCCGGCGAAACAGGCCGACAGCAGGACGGCAGAAGCAAACTGGCTGGTACGGGAAAGCATGGTTCCTCCCTTGGGCGTCCGCACGCCTCGGGGTCAGGCGCGACGCGGACCGCTCGATCCGCCGGCCCAATCGCCGGCCCGGTCATCATCGAACAAACCGGACGCCGCCGCAAGATCCCGGAAAGTCAAGAATCGCCAAGGCGGCGATTCATACCTTTGCCCTGTTGTGTCCGCGCCCGGAAAGGTGTGAGATAGGCGCAATCCGTCCCGGCCGCACAGGAGAGCGCCATGAAATCCGTACTCGTGTCCTGCGCACTGCTCGCCGGCCTGCCTCTTGCGGCCGGCGCGCAGGATCTCGTCTATGGCGTCACGCTGGGCAACGTCCAGGCGGTGCGCGACGTCAACCAGAACCTCTCGGCCATCACCGGCCTGCTGGCCAACCAGTCCGACCGCGCCATCGACGGCGTCTGGCTGACCTTCGTGCTGTACGACGAGCAGGGCCGCGAAGTGGGCCGCCTGCGCAACGATGTGCCGGGGCCGCTTGCGCCCGGTCAGATCAAGCCGATCCGGGCGGTCACGCCGCTGCGGTTCGCCCGCGTCACGGCGCTGGACGTGGACGCCCGCTAGCCGGCCAGCCCGCCGCCAAAAACCCTGATTTCATCAGGGTTTAGCGGCCGTGGCGCGGGTCCAGGTGTGGGAAAATCACGGCTGTCGACTCGATAAAAGGGGCTTCCAACGAAGCCCCTTGTCGCGTATGTCGGCGCAACGAGGAAGAAAAGATCATGTTTCCAAAAAGACTCTCTGAAGGCTATCAATCATTCCTGAAAGGCCGTTTCCACTCGGAACGCAGCCGATACCAGAAACTGGCCGAAATTGGGCAAAGCCCGGAAATCCTGATCATCGGGTGTTGCGACTCCCGCGTCTCGCCCGAAGTCATCTTCGACGCCGGCCCCGGCGAAATGTTCGTGATCCGCAACGTCGCCAACCTGGTGCCGCCCTGCGACCCCGACACCGAATCCTCCTACCACGGCACCAGCGCCGCCATCGAATTCGCCGTCAACGGCCTGAACGTCAAGCACATCGTGGTGCTGGGCCACGCCTCCTGTGGCGGCATCCGCTCCTTCTTCGACGGCGCCAAGCCGCTGTCCAAGGGCGATTTCATCGGCAAGTGGATGTCGCAGATCGAGCCCGTGGCCGAACGCCTCGGCCCGGCCACCGGCGACCGCCAGGCCAACCTCAAGCGCCTGGAGCTGGCCACGGTCGAGCACAGCCTGGAGAATCTGATGACGTTCCCGTCCATCCGCCGCCGCGTGCAGAAGGGCGAGCTGGAGCTGCACGGCACCTATTTCGGCGTGGCCACCGGCGTGCTGTTCCTGCGCGATCCCAAGACGGGCGAATTCAATCCCTGCCTGGAAACCGGCATCGTCGAATAAGCCGCGGCCCCGGAGCGCCGGGGCGTTTCCTGCTACATTGGACTTGTGACCCGCTGAACCGGCCCGCCCGCGGACCGGCCACGACAGGGAGCCTCGCATGGACATTGCAGCGATCCCCGCCATTGCCCGCGTCGCCGCGCCCTACCCGGCGCGCGTGCCGCTGATCGACGAGACCCGGCCCGCCTGGGCGACGCCGCGAGCGGCTGAAAGCCCGCCCACCCCGCTGCCTGCGCGCAGCCGCGACCAGGCGCCGCCCGCCCCCATCGCCGGCATGGCGCCGCGCCCCGACCCGGACCTGCTGCGCGACCAGTACGCCGAGGCGCGCATGCGCCGCGCCATCGCCGACTACGCCGCCGCGCCTGCCGAGGCGGCGGCCCGGGCCAACGACTGGGGCACCATAGAAGGCCTGGCGCCCTTGCAGCCCTACCGCCTGGCCATGGGCAACCCGCAAGTGCAGGAATGGCAGGCCGCCGCGGCCGCCAAGGCCATGGGCGCGGCCGTGCCCAAGGTCGCCAGCATCGGCGCCACGGAAAACGCCACCGACCAGGCGCGCTACCGTCCGGGCTTCGCGCCTCAGCCTTGGTCTTAGTGGAAGAACTCGGCGATCATCGTCGCGCCCAGGAAGGTGCCGGCGTTGGCGGCCAGGGACACCACCACGATCTTCCAGCCCAGCTTGCGGAAGGCCGGCAGGTCCTTGAGGATGGACAGCCCGGCCATCGCCAGGATCACGGTCGTGAAGGGCAGGAAATTCACCTTGCCGACCATCGCGATGATCTGGTCGGAGTACGGCAGCACGCCGGGACAGCCCGCCGTCATGGCGATCACCGACAGCACGAACACGGCCGGCAGCTTGGGCACCACGCGCAGCACCAGGTCGGTAATGACGACCAGCAGCACGATGATGGCCATGCCCGGCAGGGCGTCGGCGAACGGCACGCCATAGCCCAGGCGGTTGCCCACCAGCGCGAACAGGCCGCACACGATGTAGGCCGTCAGGCGGTCGCCGAAGCCCAGCTTGGCGCCGTGGACCGGCGCGTCTTCGGACACGCCGTCCTCGACGGCCGACGGCGCCTTGCCGCGCGAAAAGCGGCCCAGCACCGGCTCCAGCTTGCCGTACAGGAAGATGGTGGTCGGCAGCGAGATGAACAGCGTGAAGTACACGCCCACCACCGTGGTCAGCAGGTTGGCGGCGGCCGCCAGCGCGGCCACCTGGTGCGCCATCTCGGGGGTCTGCTGCGAGGCGATCGCGCCCACGCCCGCGGCCATCATGCTGCCCGAGCCCACGCCGGCGCCCATGGCGAGCGAACGCGGGTCGAAGATATTCAGGCTGGTGATGAAACCGGCCATCAGCGCCACGAACAGCGCGCCGATCACCGTGCCGGTGATGTACTCGGCCATCACGCCGCGCCCTTCGGGCGAGTTCATGCCGTAGCGCTCGCCGATGATGGCCAGACTGGGCTCGCGGCCCACCGAGAAGGTGGCGCCGATGGCCTCGCGCTTGATGCCCAGCAGCAGCGCCAGCGGCAGGCCCACGGCCATGGTGCCGAAGAAATGCCCGAACTCCTGGAACACCAGGGCCCAGCCGGCTTCGCGCACCTGCGGCAGCGCGCCGCCGACCATCAGGCCCAGCTTGGCCAGGAACGGCAGCAGCGCATATTGCAGATAGCCGCTGATGCGGGTCTGCATGGCGGTGTCGACGCCGGCGGCGGCGGGCAGGCGCTGGCCGAGGGCCGCCACGATCGCGCCGATGAAGATGGCCCACAGCATCGGCTGCAGGATGATCTTGCCCGGGCCCACCGTGAACGTCAGGCTGCCGATCGCTTCGGCGATCACCACCACTAGCAAGATGGCGGCAAGCATGCGGATGCGGCTGGAAAGCGGCATGGTGGGCGCGGCCAGGCTGGCGCTGGCTAGAGACATCGGATTCCCCTGGTGAACGTGAATGGGTCGCGGCGACGGTTGGCCGGACCGCTAGCGCCGGCGTTGCGCGCGGCAGGGCCGATTTTCGCCCCGGGGCTGGCATGCAACCATGACAGGACAAGCGTCCAAGCGTTGCGTAAAATGCAACACATATGCTTTTCCAGGGAAAATTTTGCATGATCCCGGATAAAGCAAGGGTAAACCCTAGCATCGACCTGTGGACCTGCCGCCGCACTTCCCGCCGCCATGGACGAAAAACTGGACGCCCGACGCACCCATTACTTCATGCAGGTCATGAGCCGGGGTTCCGTGCGCGGCGCCGCCGAGGCGCTGGACATGGACCCCTCGGCGGTCAGCCGCGCCATCGCCGCCCTGGAGCGCGACTGCGGCATGACGCTGTTCGAACGCCGCGGCCGCGGCGTGGTGCCCACCGACGCCGGCCACATCCTGGCGCGCTACGTCAAGCGCCAGCAGAACATCCAGGAGAGCTTTTTCTCCGAGATCGACAGCCTGCGCAACGCCGAGCGCGGCCATATCGACCTGGTGCTGGGCGAAGGCTTCGTCGAGCTGATGTTCGACCAAGTGCTGCCCGGCTACTGGCGCAGCCATCCGGAAGTCACGCTGGACATCGACGTGGCCCGCACCTCCGAGATCGTGCAGCGCATCGTCGACGACCGCGCCTATATCGGCCTGGTGTTCCAGCCGCCCAACGACGCCCGGCTGCGCGCCCATTACGCGCGCCCCGAGCCGATCCGCGCCATCGTGCGCCAGGACCATCCGCTGGCCCGCCTGCGCCGCCCCCTGCTGCTGACCGACCTGGCCGAGTATCCCGGGGCCGCGATGCAGGAAGGCTTCGGCGTGCGCCAGCACATTCAGGCCGCCGAGATCAGCGAGCAGGTGCGGCTGCGCAACGTGCTGACCACCTCCTCGTTCAAGGCGCTGTGGCAGTTCGCCGCCGCCGGCATCGGCTATGCCCTGACCCCGCCCATCGCGGTCACGGCCGACATGCGCGCCCGGCGCCTGGCCAGCCTGCCGCTGGCCAACCCCATCCTCAACCAGGGCAGCCTGCAGGTGCTGAGCCGCGCCGGCCGCCACATTTCCCCGGCCGCGCGCGAATTGCTGGAGCACATCGTGCGCGGCATCGGCGCCTCGCCGGCGGCGACTTCCGATACGGTCGAGTAAGCCGGCTCCCCGTCATCCGGTTTCTTGCGCCGGGTCAAGCGACATTACCTTATTACCACAATGACTTAGACGGCCCCGGCGGCTGCCTGCTACGGTTATGAACCCCTCGCGCTTTGCGCCGACCGGCCAGAGGGGCCCAGACCGAGAAGACTTCAAGGGCAGTGACATGTACGTGTATGACCCCGTCGACCAGCAGCTCGTCGAGCAGCGCGTCGCGCAGTTCGCCGACCAGACGCGCCGCTTTCTCGACGGCCAGCTCACCGAAGACGAATTCCGCGTTCTGCGCCTGCAGAACGGGCTGTACATCCAGCGCCACGCGCCCATGCTGCGCGTGGCCATCCCGTACGGCATGCTGGCCTCGCGCCAGCTGCGCACGCTGGCCCACATCGCGCGCAAGTGGGACCGCGGCTACGGCCATTTCAGCACGCGCCAGAACATCCAGTTCAACTGGCCCAGGCTGGAGCACGTGCCCGACATCCTGGCCGAACTGGCCACGGTGCAGATGCACGCCATCCAGACCAGCGGCAACTGCATCCGCAACACCACCACCGATCACTTCGCCGGCGTCGCGCCCGACGAGCTGGTCGATCCGCTGGTCTGGTGCGAAATCATCCGCCAGTGGTCCACGCTGCATCCCGAATTCGCCTTCCTGCCGCGCAAGTTCAAGATCGCGGTCAGCGGCGCGGTGCAGGACCGCGCGGCCGTCGGCGTGCACGACATCGGCCTGCAGGCGGTCGAGCGCGACGGCAAGCTGGGCTTTCGCGTCTGGATCGGCGGCGGCCTGGGCCGCACGCCCATCGTCGGCAAGCTGATCAATCCCTTCGTCGAATGGCAGGACCTGCTGACCTACCTGCAGGCGGCGCTGCGCGTCTACAACCTGCACGGCCGCCGCGACAACAAGTACAAGGCGCGCATCAAGATCCTGGTGAAGGACCTGACTCCCGAGGTCTACGCCCAGCAGGTCGATGAACAGTGGCAGCTGATCAAGGGCGGGCCGGACACCATCACGCAGGAATTCGTCGACACCATCAAGTCGCGTTTCGTGTGGCCGCAGTACGACGCCGCGGCCGCGCAGGAACCCGACGACACCGCCGCGCAGGCGGCCGCCGACCCGCGCTTCGCCCGCTGGCTGCGCACCAACGTGCATCCGCACAAAGTGGCCGGCTACGCCGCCGTCACCGTGTCGCTGAAGGCCACCGGCGTGCCGCCGGGCGACGTCACCGCCGACCAGATGGACGCGGTGGCCGACCTGGCCGACGACTACGGCTTCGGCGAGCTGCGCGTCTCGCACGAGCAGAACCTGATCCTGGCCGACGTGCGCCGCGCGCGCCTGCACGATCTCTGGAAGGCGCTGGAGGCGCTCAACCTCGCCACGCCCAACATCGGCCTGCTGACCAACATCATCGCCTGTCCGGGCGGGGATTTCTGCGCGCTGGCCAATGCCGTGTCGATCCCCGTGGCCGAAGCGATCCAGCGCCGCTTCGACGATCTGGACTACCTGTTCGAGATCGGCGAGGTGGACCTGAACATTTCGGGCTGCATCAACTCCTGCGGCCACCATCACGTGGGGCATATCGGCATCCTCGGCGTCGACAAGGCCGGCGAGGAGTGGTACCAGGTCACCATAGGCGGACGCCAGAACGGCGCGGCCAAGCCGCTGCCCGACATCGAATCCACGCGCGGCGGCGGCGCCGCGATCGGCCGCATCATCGGCCCGTCTTTCGCGCGCGACCAGGTCGCCGGCGTGGTCGACCGCCTGATCCGCACCTACCTGGGCCTGCGCGACAGCGAGGCGGAACGCTTCATCGACGTGGTCGACCGCGTCGGGATCGAGCCGTTCAAGCAGGACGTGTATTCGGACCCCGCCTTCGCCAAACCCGCGCCCATCGAGCAACCCGCCCATGTCTGAGATCTACGCCCACGACGCTCCCGGCCCGCACCTGATCCGCGGCGGCCGGCTGGAGGCCGACACGTCCCGCCCGTTCGTGCCCGAACCCGAGGTGGCCGCCGAAGGCCAGGTGCCCGGCGACGAGCCGGGCTGGATCGTGCCGCTGGCGGTCTGGAAGACCTCGCGCGCCACGCTGCGCCGCCACCGCCACCCGGTCGCGATCCTGCTGGAGCCGGACGCCGACCTGCGCGAGCTGGCCGATGCCGACGGCGTGCTGGACCCCGCCGGCATCGCCTTCATTGCGGTGGACTTTCCGGTCTACACCGACGGCCGCGGCTATTCGCTGGCGCAATTGCTGCGCACCCGCTATCGCTGGCAGGGCGAGCTGCGCGCGGTCGGCGACGTGATGATCGACACCATCCACTACCAGGCGCGGGTCGGCTTCGACAGCTTCCTGGTCAAGCCCGGCCACGATCCGCACAAGGCGCTGGAGGCCTTCCGGACGTTCACCGTGCATTACCAGAAGACCTACCGCGTGCCCGAGCCGGCGCTCGCCTAGAACATCGGCACGGGCGCCAGCTGCGCGCGGATCAGGTCGGCGATGCTGCGCTGGCGCTGCGCCTGCATGCGGTCGATGAGGCTGGACACGCTGACCGCCAGGCGCGGATAGCCGCCGGCGTCGCATAGCGCCACGCCCACGCCCAGCACGCCGGGCACCGCCGAGTTGCCCACCACCGACCAGCCGCGGCCACGGGTGTTCTCCACCAGGCGGCGCATCTGCGCCACCGTCATGCCACCGTAGGCGCGCAGCGCCCGTTCGTTCTGCGCCATCACTTCCTCGGCCTCGTCCGGCGGCAGCGCCGCCAGCAGCGCCAGCCCGGCCGCCCCCACGCCCAGCGGCTGGCGATGCCCCACCGTCACGGCCAGCACCTGCACGGGGTAGTTCCCGACCTCGCGGTGCAGGCACAGCGAATCGCTGCCCGCCCGGCAGATCAGGAATACCGAATCGCCGCTCACGTCGCTGATCTGGCGCAGCACCGGCCGCAGGCCGCGCACCGCCTGCGCATGGGGATCGCCCGCCATCATCACGCCCAGCTCGGCCACGCGCCAGCGCGGCGCCTCCGATTCGCGCAGCGCATAGCCCTCTTCCACCAGCACGTCCAGGTAGCGATAGACAGTGGAGCGCTGCATGCCGGCGGCGCGCGCGATGTCGACCACGTGCATGCCCGCCGCGCCGGCCTGGCGCAGCACGCCCAGCACGCGCAGGCCGCGGCGCAGCACGCGCGGGCCCGAGCCTTCCGATTCCGGTTCCGTTTTGTTCAATTTTTGGACAAGTTGCGTTGATGGGGGCCCTATCAAAGCCCATTATGGGGCGGGACAGACAAAGAACTGTCCAAATTCTAGACAACACAGGACGGAGACAACAATGAAGATTTTCAGCAAGCGGTGGGCCGCGGCGGCTGCCCTGACTACGATGTTCGCGGCCCCCGCCCTGGCGGGCCAGTATCCCGAACGCCCGGTGACGCTGGTGGTCGGCTATGCCGCCGGCGGCGCCACCGACATCGTCGCGCGCCTGGTGGCCAAATCCCTGGCCGAGGAGCTGGGCCAGCCCTTCGTGATCGAGAACAAGACCGGCGCCAACAGCAACATCGGCGCGGAAATCGTCTCGCGCGCCGCGCCGGACGGCTACACGCTGTACGTGGGCTCCATCGCCAACACCATCAACCGCACGCTCTACAGCCAGCTGAACTACGATTTCGTCAAGGGATTCGAGCCCATCGGCCTGTTGGCCACCATCCCCAACATCCTGGTGGTCAACCCCAAGGTGCCGGTCAAGACGGTGCAGGAATACATCGCCTACGCCAAGTCCAATCCCGGCAAGCTGACCTGCGCGTCCTCGGGCACCGGCTCGTCCATCCATCTGTCCTGCGAACTGTTCAAGATGAAGACGGGCGCCGACATCCTGCACGTGCCCTACCGCGGCAGCGGCCCGGCGGTGGCCGATCTGCTGGGCGGCCAGGTGGACTCCATGTTCGACAACCTGCCCTCGTCGCTGCCCCACGTGCAGGCCGGCAAGCTGCGCCCCATCGGCGTGACGTCGCCGCAGCGCCTGGACTCGCTGCCCGATACGCCCACGCTGGCCGAATCCGGCCTGCCCGGCTTCGACGTGGAATCCTGGTTCGGCCTGGTCGCGCCCGCGGGCACGCCCAAGCCGGTCATCGACCGCCTCAACCAGGCGCTGAACAAGGCGCTGGCCGGCCAGGCGCTGCAGGCCTCTTACAAGCAGTCGGGCTTCTATGCGCCGCAGCCCCCCAATACGCCCGAATCGTTCGGCAAGAAGATCGCCAGCGAAATCGACAAGTGGGGCGCCGTCATCAAGAGCGCCGACATCAAGGCCAACTAGGCCCCATCAAGACCAAGGAGCACAGGTGTACCCGATCGATTTCTTCTTCCGCGCCGCCGAACGCCATCCGGACCGCATCGCGCTGGACGGCCCCGAGGGCCAGGCGACGTATGCCCGGCTGGCCGCCGAAGTGCGCGCCCTGGCGGCCGCGCTGCAGGAGCTGGACCCGGCGCCGCAGACCCGCGTGGCGATCTGCGCCGGCAATTCCGCGCGGCACATTCTGGCGCTGCTGGCCGTGCTGGCCAGCGGCAAGGTCTGGGTGCCGCTGAACTACCGCAGCACCGAGCGCGAGATCGGGCGCATCCTGGAGGCCACCGAGCCGTCCATCGTGATCGTGGACGGCGTGGGCGCGCCCCTGGCGCCCGAGGCCCAGGGCCGCCATCGCATCCACCTGGAAGACGGCTCGGCGCCGCTGGCCCTGGACGCCCTGCTGGCCAGCAACGCCGGACGCACGCCGGTGCGGCACGCGCTGCCGCGCGACGCCACCCAGGCCATCAAGTTCACCGGCGGCACCACCGGGCTGCCCAAGGGCGTGATGCAGCCGTACCACGCCTGGAACGCCGGCATCGTCAACCAGATCGCCAGCTGGGAACTGACCGAGGACGACCGCTACGTCGTGGCCGCCCCCGTCACGCACGGCACCGGCACCTACCTGCTGCCGGTCCTGGCCCAGGGCGGCACCCATCTGCTGCTCGACACCGTCAACCCGGCCAGCATCACCGCCGCCTTCCGCGAACGCGGCGGCACGCTGTGCTTCATGCCGCCCACGCTGATCTACATGATCATGGCGCAGCCGGGCGTCTCGCGCGCGGACTTTCCGCGCCTGCGCAACCTGATCTATGGCGGCGCGCCCATGCCCGTCGAAAAGATCGACAAGGCGCGCGCCTTCTTCGGCCCGGTGCTGGGCACCACCTACGGCCAGACCGAAGCGCCGCAGATCGTCACCGTGCTGCGCCCCGCCGACCTCGAAGCGCCGGAGAACCGCGCCTCGGTCGGGCGCGTCACCTGGCTGAGCGACGTGGCCATCATGGGACCGGACGGCGCGCTGCTGCCGCGCGGCGAAATCGGCGAAGTCGTGGTGCAGGGCGACCTGATGATGTCCGGCTACTGGCGCCTGCCGGAAAAGACCGCCGAGACCATCGTCGACGGCTGGCTGCATACCGGCGACACCGGCCTGATCGACGCGCGCGGCTACCTGTTCCTGAAAGACCGCCTGCGCGACGTGATCATCACCGGCGGCTTCAACATCTATCCCGTGGACGTCGAGAATGCGCTGTCGGCGCATCCCGCCGTGTACGAATGCTCGGTCTTCGGCCTGCCCGACGACAAATGGGGCGAGGCCGTGCACGCCGCCGTCCAGTTCCATCCCGGGGCGCGGGCCAGCGCCGACGAGCTCAAGGCGCACGTGCGCGGCCTGCTCGGGCCGGTGGCCACGCCCAAGCAGTTCCATATCCATGACAGCCTGCCGCGTTCCAACGTGGGCAAGGTATTGAAGAACGCCGTGCGCGACGCGGCCCTCAAGGAGACAGCATGAAAACGCCCGAAACCCGCCTGTGCGCGCATCATCTCACCGGCATGTCCTACCGCGACGTCGATCTGGTCGAGGACCTGATCGGCAAGAAAACCTTCACCGAAGTCATGATCATGCAGATCCTGGGCCGCGAGGCGCGCCCGGTGGACCTGCGCATCGTCGACGCGGTGCTGGTCACGCTGATGGAACACGGCCTGACGCCCAGCGCCATCACCACGCGCCTGATCTACATGAGCGCGCCGGAAAACCTGCAGGGCGCCGTGGCCTCCGGGCTGATGGCGGTGGGCAGCCAGTTCGTCGGCACCATGGAGAACTGCTCGCGCCTGCTGGACCGCATCCGCCAGGCCGCCGACGGCGAGGCCGAGGCGCTGGCCATCGCGCGCGAATTCCGCGAATCCCGCCGCCCCCTGCCAGGCTTCGGCCACCATCTGCACAAGCCGGACGATCCGCGCTCGATCAAGCTGCTGGCGCTGGCCGAGGCCGAGCCGGATCTGCCGGGAGACTCGCTCAAGGCGCTGCGCCTGCTGGCCTCGGCCATCGACGCCACCTACGGCAAGCACATCACCATCAACGCCACCGGCGCGGTGGCCGCGCTGCTGAGCGAGATCGGCGTGCCCACCGACCTGATGCGCGGCTTCGCCGTGATCTCGCGCGCCGCCGGCCTGGTGTCGCACGTGGCCGAAGAACAGCAAAGCCCCTCGGGCCGCTATATCTGGGAAACCATCGACCACGCCATTCCGTACGTGGGCGCGGGCAAGTCGCACCAGCAGGGCGGGGAACAGTCATGACCGCCGTCAACGACACCCGCCTGGCGGGCAAGATCGTGCTGGTGGCCGGCGCCGGCGCCTCGGCCGCCGGCTGGAGCATCGGCAAGGCCAGCTGCGTGACCATGGCGCGCCAGGGGGCCTCCATCGTCGCGCTGGACGCCAGCATGGAAGCGGCCGAAGACGCGGCCCACGAAGTCGAACTGGCCGGCGGCAGCGCCCTGCCCGTGCAGGCCGACGTCGCCGATCCGGACGCGATGCAGGCCGCGGTGGACGCGGCGCTGCGCCGCTATGGCCGCATCGACGTGCTGCAGGCCAACGCCGGCATCGGCAAGGTCGGCGGCCCCGAGGACATCTCGCTGCAGGACTGGGACCGCATCCAGCAGGTCAACGTGACCAGCCTGCTCATCGCCACGCGGCTGCTGGCCCCGCTGATGCGCGGGCAAGGCGGCGGCGCCATCGTCACTGTCTCGTCGGTGGCCGGCATCCGCTACACGGGCTATCCGCACCTGGCGTACAGCGTGACCAAGGCGGCCGTGATCCACTTCGCCCGCATGGCCGCGCAGCAATACGCCGCCGACCGCATCCGCGTGAACACCGTGATTCCGGGCCTGATCGACACGCCGCGCGTGGCGAAGAATGTGGCGCGCATGTTCGACGCCGACGCCAAGGCCGCCAGCGCGGCGCGCGACAAGCAGGTCCCGATGGGGCGCATGGGCACGCCGTGGGAAGTGGCCAATGCCGTCGCGTTCCTGGCGTCGGATGAAGCGTCCTACATCACCGGCACGGAACTGGTCGTGGACGGCGGGCTTACCGGCAAGTACGCGTAAACGGCGGGCTTACCAGGAGGTCGAATAGGCGCCGGGGAACTGCCGGGCGACGAAGGCCTTCACCTCGTCCGACTGGTAGGCCTTGATGAAGCGCGCGACGCGCGGGTCGTTCCTGTTGTCCTCGCGGGCCGCGATCACCACCGCGGCGAAGGGCGCGTCCTTGCTTTCCAGGGCCAGCGCGTCCTTGGCCGGCGACAGGCCGGCCGGGATCGCGTAGGCCGAATTCACCGCGGCCGCGTCCACGTCCGACAGCGAGTGCGGCAGTTGCGCGGCCTCGATCTCGATGAACTTCAGCTTCTTCGGATTCTGCTCCACGTCGAACAGCGAAGCCGTCACGGTCACGCCGTCCTTGAGGGTGATCAGCTTGGCGGCGGCCAGCACCAGCAGGGCGCGCGCGCCGTTGGTGGGATCGTTCGGGATGGCCACCTTGCCGCCCTGCGGCAGCTCGTCCAGCGACTTCAGGCGCTTGGAATAGATGCCCATCTGCTGCACCACGGCGGTCGCCACCGGCACCAGCTTGTAGCCGCGCGCCTTGTTCTGCGAATCCAGGAAGGGCTTGTGCTGGTAGATGTTGAGGTCCAGCTCCTTGGCGTCCAGCGCGGCGTTCGGCTGGATGAAATCGCTGAACTCCACCAGCTTGACCTTCAGCCCGTCCTTGGCCGCCACGCGCTGCGCGACCTCGCCGATCTGCGCGTGCGGGCCGACGGTCACGCCCACCGTCAGTTCGGCGTCCTGCGCCATGGCCTGGGTGCCGGCAAAGCCCGCCAGGGCGGTGAAAACGGCCAGGAAATGGCGTAGGCGCATACGAGTCTCGCAAAGTCGGTAGGAAAGACCCCGCATTCTAGTGAGCGGGCTTCAAAACCGGAAGCGATGAATATTCATATTGATATGCGAATTACGATATAAAGCCGCGCGCCATGACAAGCCGGCGGCATCCGGACACAATACGGGCTTGCTTTCATTCATCGCGATCCCATGTCCGCCACCACAGAACTCCACCCCCACGCGCGCGCCCTGCTCTCCGACCACTACGCCGCCGTGGACGCCGACCTGCCCGCCCTGCTGGACCTGCTGTTCGCCCGCAGCGCCGGCGAAGACTGGCACAAGGCCGGCACCTTCAAGCACCACCTGCTGGGCGTCTACCGCACGCTGGCGCTGTGGAACCAGCCGCGCGAAGTGCGCCTGCTGGGCCTGTTCCACAGCGTCTACGGCAATGAATACGTGGACCTCACCCTGTTCGACCGCGAGCGCGAGCGCAGCACGCTGCGCGAGGCGCTGGGCGCCGAGGCCGAGGAATGGGTGAGCCTGTTCTGCGCCATGCCGCGCACGAAGTTCGTGCAGGCCATCCTGCAAGGCCAGGGCGCGGGCCCGGACGGGCTGAAGCTCGAAGGCGCGGACGGCCAGGTCTATGCGCTCACGCCGCGCCAGGTCGCCGCTTTCATCGTCGTGTCGGCCGCCGACATCGGCGAGCAATGGCACAGCTGGCAGGACGAGATCTTCGCCGGCTATCCGCAGCAGCAGCGCCGCGACCTGAAGACGAACTGGACCGCCTCGATGTGGCCCGGTCCGCTCAAGCCGCCGTCGAACATCCTGTCCATGCTGTCGCACCTGCTGGCGCCCTTGTCGCGCATGCCCGCCGACACCGGCATTCCGGTCCCGCCCGCGTTCGACGGCTGCCGCGCCACCCTCAGCCCGCGCGACGAAGCCGCCGCCAGCGCGCTGTACTGGCAGGTCGTGACCCGCATGCACCCGATGACCGAAATGGACAGCGCGCGCCACTTGCTGGAAGCCGCCGTGGCCCACAATCCCTGGGTGGGCGAGCCGCGCCTGCTGCTCGCGCAGCTGGCCTTGACCGCGGGCGACTTCGACGCCGCGCAGGCACATGCCGCCGCCGGCCTCGCGGCCCTGCAGGCCTGGGGCACGGCCTGGGACAAGCGCATCGAATGGGCCGGATGGATGGCCTGGGCGCGCATCGAACTGCAGAATGCCAGGGCCCGGCAATGGCCGGAGAACCTGGCGGCGCTGAACGGATTGGGCCTGGTCCAGTAGGACCTACTTCATGCCTTCCCAGTGGGGGCCGGGCACGGCGATATCGAAGAGTTCCAGCACGCGCGCCACGGTGTGATCCACCATTTCCTCGATGGACGCGGGGCGGTGGTAGAAGGCCGGCAGCGGCGGAAAGACGATGCCGCCCATTTCCGTGACGGCCGTCATGTTGCGCAGGTGCGCCAGGTTGAACGGGGTTTCACGCACCATCAGCACCAGGCGACGCCGCTCTTTGAGCGTGACGTCGGCGGCGCGCGTGATGAGATTGTCCGACAGGCCGTGGGCCACGGCCGCCAGCGTGCGCATCGAACAGGGCACGATCACCATGCCGGCGGTCTGGAACGCGCCGCTGGCCAGCGTGGCGCCCACGTCGCGCACGCTGTGCACGTGGTCGGCCAGGGCGTAGACGTCGTGGCGGCTGACGTCCAGCTCGTGCTTGATGTTGAGCACGCCGGACGCCGACACCACCAGATGCGTCTCCACGTCGTCCACGCCGCGCAGCGCCTGCAGCATGCGCACCGCGTAGAGCGCCCCGGTGGCGCCCGTGATGCCGATGACCAGCCGCCGCACGGGCTTGCTCAGGCCATTGCGCCGGATTGCTCCAGCAGGGTCTTCAGTTCGCCGGACTCGTTCATCTCATTCATGATGTCCGAGCCGCCGACGAATTCGCCGCCCACGTACAGCTGCGGAATGGTGGGCCAGCTGGAGAATTCCTTGATGCCCTGGCGGACTTCCTCGTCCTCCAGCACGTTGACCGTGACCAGCTTCTTCACGCCACAGCTCTTCAGGATCTGGATGGCCTTGCCGGAAAAGCCGCATTGCGGAAACTGGGCGGTGCCCTTCATGAACAGCACGACGGGGTGCTGGGTCACGGTTTCGCGGATGAATTCTTGAACGTCGCTCATGGTGGTCTCTTGGACAGGCGTAGGGGAATACGTCAATTATAGGTACAGCGGGAAAAATCGCCCGGATACCCCGGGAGCGGCCCGGGGTATCGTTCAGGCGGGGAGCCGGCCGCCGGAGATGCGCTCGATGCCGGCCAGGTCGCGCCGGCTGTGCACGGCCTCGAATCCGGCGGCGGCCAGCATGTCGCGCACCGCCTGCGCCTGGTCCCAGCCATGCTCCAGCCACAGCGAGCCGCCGCGCTTCAGGTGGCGCCGCGCGCCCTGCACGATGCGGGACAGGTCCTGCAGGCCGCCGGCGCCGTCGGTCAGCGCGCCGCGCGGCTCGAAGCGCACGTCGCCCTGCTCCAGGTGCGGATCGTTGCTGGCCACGTACGGCGGGTTGGACACGATCAGGTCGAAACCCTCGCCCGCCGGCACCGCCTCGTACCAGCTGCCCTCGACCAGCCGGACCGAGGCCGCCAGGTCCCAGGCGTTGCCCGCCGCCACCGCCAGCGCGGCCGCGCTGACGTCCGAAGCCATCACGCGCGCGTCGCGGCGCGCCAGCGCGATCGAAATCGCGATCGCGCCGCTGCCCGTGCCCAGATCCAGCACCGCCGGCGCGGACAGGCCGGCCAGGCATTCCAGCGCGGTTTCCACCAGCACCTCGGTGTCCGGGCGCGGAATCAGCACGTCCGGCGTGACCCGCAGGCGGTGGCCCATGAACTCGCGATGACCCACCAGATAGGCCATGGGCTCGCCGGCCAGGCGGCGTTGCGCCAGCGCCTCGTAGGCGGCCGCGACTTCCGGCGCGAGCGCATCGGTGTCATGCGCCAGCAGCCAGGCGCGCGGCTTGCCAAGCACGTGCTCGAGCAGCATGCGCACCTCCAGCCGCGGCAGGCGCGCATCGAGCAGCAGGGTCTTGAGCTGCGGCGGCGTCATGGCGCGGCTCCGGTCAGAGATCGTCGCCCAGCGCCGCCAGCTGCTCGGCCTGGTGTTCGGCGATCAGCGCGCCGGTCAGTTCCTCCAGATCGCCTTCCATGATCTGCTGCAGCTTGTACAGCGTCAGGTTGATGCGGTGGTCGGTCACGCGGCCCTGCGGATAGTTATAGGTGCGGATGCGTTCGGAGCGGTCGCCCGAGCCGATCAGGCTCTTGCGCTCGGCCGCCTCCTTGCTCTGCCGCTCGCGGACTTCCTTGTCCTTCAGGCGCGCGGCCAGCACCTGCATGGCCTTGTCCTTGTTGCGGTGCTGCGAGCGGTCGTCCTGGCACTCGACCACCAGGCCGGTAGGCAGGTGGGTGATGCGCACGGCCGAATCGGTCTTGTTGATGTGCTGCCCGCCCGCGCCGCTGGCGCGGAAGGTGTCGATGCGCAGGTCGTTCGGGTTGATGACGATGTCCGACATCTCGTCGGCTTCCGCCATGATCGCCACGGTGCAGGCCGACGTATGGATGCGGCCTTGCGCCTCCGTGGCGGGAACGCGCTGCACCCGGTGCGCGCCGGATTCGAACTTCAGGCGGCCGTAGGCGCCGTCGCCGTCGATACGCGCGATCACTTCCTTGTAGCCGCCCAGTTCGGACGGGCTTTCGGACATCAGCTCCACCCGCCAGCCGCGCTGCTCGGCGTAGCGCGTGTACATGCGCAGCAGGTCGCCCGAGAACAGCGCGCTCTCGTCGCCGCCCGTGCCCGCGCGGATTTCCAGGAACACGCTGCGGCCGTCGTTGGGGTCGCGCGGCAGCAGCAGCACTTGCAGCGCCGCTTCCAGCTCCTCCAACCTGGCGCGGCCGGACTTGAGTTCGTCCTCGGCCATGGCTTTCAGGTCCGGGTCCGCCAGCATCTCCTGGGCGGCCGCTAGGTCCTCCTCGGTGCGCGTGAAGGCGGTGAACGCCTCGACCACGGGCTCCAGTTCGGCGCGTTCACGCGAGAGCTTGCGGAAGCGCTCCATGTCGGAGGCGGTTTCCGGTTCGGCGAGCATGGCGTCGACCTCGATGAGGCGGTGGCACAGATGCTCCAGCCGGCTGCGCATGGAAGATTTCATGGGGAATGACCAAAAAGAAAAGCAGGACAGCGGGCGCCCAGAAACGGAACGCCCGCCAGAGAGGGCGGGACGTGGGACAGCGTCGCTAACGGCGCGAGTCGCGGCCGGGGAACAGGCGCGGCATCCAGGCAAGCAGCTGCTTGCGGTCCTCGCCTTCGCTGCGGTTCAGGGCCGCCAGCGGGCCGTGCAGGTATTTCTGCGTCAGGCCGTGGGCCAGCTGCTCGAGCACGGCCTCGGGCGATTCGCCCCGCGCCAGCAGCTTGCGGGCGCGCTCCAGCTCGGCGCTGCGGACGTCCTCGGCGGCCTGGTGCAGGTCGCGGATGACAGGCACCACTTCGCGCGACTGCATCCAGTGCATGAAGCCCTGGACGCGGGTTTCGATGATGGCTTCGGCCTGCACCACGGCGGCGCGGCGCGCGTCCGTGCCGGTCTGGACCAGCCGGCCCAGGTCATCCACCGAATACAGATAGACGTCGTCCAGGCGGCCGACTTCGGGCTCGATATCGCGCGGCACGGCCAGGTCTATCATGACCATCGGCCGGTGGCGGCGCAGCCGGGTGGCCCGTTCCACCATCCCCAGGCCGAGGATGGGCAGGGAGCTCGCAGTACAGGACACGATGACGTCGAATTCGGACAGCCGGTCCGTCAGGTCGGACAGCTTCATCGTGCTGGCGGAAAACCGGTTGGCCAGGATTTCGGCGCGCTCGGCGGTGCGATTGGCCACCACCATGCTGCGCGGACGCTGCGCGGCGAAGTGCGTGGCGCACAGCTCGATCATTTCGCCCGCGCCGATGAACAGCGTGCGGGCCTGGTCCAGATTGCCGAACACGCGCTCGGCCAGGCGCACCGCGGCGGCGGCCATGGACACCGACTGCGCGCCGATGGCGGTCTGCGACCGCACTTCCTTGGCCACCGAGAAGGTGCGCTGGAACATCTGGTGCAGCAGCGTGCCCAGGGCGCCGGCCTCGCCGGCGGCGCGCACCGCGTCCTTCATCTGGCCCACGATCTGGGTCTCGCCCAGCACCATCGAATCCAGCCCGCTGGCCACGCGGAAAGCATGGCGCACGGCGTCGTCCTGGTGGTGGCGGTACAGGTGCGGACGCAGCGTGCCGGCGTCCAGGCGGTTGTGCTCGGCCAGCCAGGCCGGCAGTTGATCGGCCACGTGGCCGTCGGCCGCGCAATAGATCTCGGTCCGGTTACAGGTCGACAGGATCGCGGCTTCGCGCACCGAACCGCCGAACGCCGAACGCAGCCCTTCCAACGCGGGCTTCACCAGATCGACGGGCATGGACACGCGTTCGCGGACCGAAACCGGCGCGGACGTGTGATTCAGACCGAAGGCAAGGACTGCTACCGACATGAGGGAAGGACGGCCAGGCCATCCGCGGGTAAGTTAAGAACTGCCGCCGGCAAGCGTCGCAACGGGCGGGGGATACAGGCACGTGCGCTGCGGCAGACCGCTAGCGATTATACTCCTGCGGGTTATCCCCAGGCCAGCCCGCGGCTTCCGCGGGCCGCAGCAACGGCCAACGTCTCCGCCAAACAACAGCGGCGGCCCGGACCGCCGGCCATTCGCGCCTCCAGGCGGACAATATCCAGGGATTTTCCTGCCGGCTGGCACAAGTCCGAAAAATTGTGTATAGTTGCGGACTTCGTTGGCCTGGTAGCTCAGTCGGTAGAGCAGAGGATTGAAAATCCTTGTGTCGGTGGTTCGATTCCGCCCCAGGCCACCAATTTCTAAGCCCAACCCTTCTCGGTTG
>NZ_POQS01000088.1 GCF_002885955.2 Achromobacter pulmonis | reverse complement strand
AGGCCGACCATGTACGAGTTGGCCTTGAAGCCGTCAGCGAAGATGTTGTTGCCGAAGTTGATGTTGCCAGCGGGGCCGGACACGCCTTGGCCGCCGAACCAGCCGTCGGTCGTGCGGGCGTAGGCCAGCGACAGCTTCACAACTTCGAAGTCGTACGAAGCGCCCAGGGCGTACATACGCGGGGTGGCGTCAACTTCCGGCTGCGTCAGGTTGTTCGAGGCGTTCAGCTGGTCGTACGAGAAAGCGATGTTCAGCGGACCGTTGACATAGCGCAGACCGGTGGTGATCGCGCGGGTGTTGTCGGCGGTGCGCCAGCCGCTTTGGCGAGCGTTGTTGTCGTCAGCGTTGAACGAGTAGCCGACG
>NZ_POQS01000087.1 GCF_002885955.2 Achromobacter pulmonis | reverse complement strand
GTGACATGGTTGAAATCTCCTGTATGAGATGAAGAAAAAGGGCCCTCCACCCGAGCGGATGGAAGGCCTGTGGGGGTAAGTCGCCGTCAGGCTGCGGACTCAGCCGTAGCGCTGCTTGGCTTCCTGTCAGGGAACGAAGCGCGCATCCCGGCCGGTCGAGGTCGGAAGCTGTAATCTCCCGATCTCTTCCGTCGAGAAGCGCGTCGCCTGGTCGAACTGGACCCAACCGAACTCGTTGGGCCAGAAGCCTGCGCTATCGCTGATGGCGGACTCGTTGCACGAATACACCACCGAGCAGTCGCTTGCCACGTGCGTCACGCCCCAACCGCCTGGCGTCGCCGGGTGGCCTTGGCGTCGATCACGCTC
>NZ_POQS01000086.1 GCF_002885955.2 Achromobacter pulmonis | reverse complement strand
ACGCCGGAAGCGGTGGCGGCTTGACCCACCCTCGGAGGCACGCCTTGGCGTGCTTCCGTCATTCATCCCCGCCAACCAGGAGACTTCCATGGCTCTCATGTTCCCGCGGCTCGCCCGCAATTTCGCCAAAAATGGGTACTACCCGACCGACGAACCCACGCTCGAAAGAGCCCTCAACGCACTGATGCCCAGCGACGGGCCGATGTGCATCCTCGATCCCTGCGCCGGTGAAGGCGTGGCAATCGCCGAAGCCTCTCATGCCCTCGGGCGCGAACAGGCCAAGGCGTTCGCCGTCGAATTCGACGCCGAGCGGGCGCGCCATGCCCGCGGCCTGGTCGATCACTGCCTGCACGCGGACCTGATGGAC
>NZ_POQS01000085.1 GCF_002885955.2 Achromobacter pulmonis | reverse complement strand
CCCAGGGGATAGCTCCATCAAACGCCATGGAGCGCTGTTCGCGCGAATGGTCAGCGTCGCTCCTGAAACCGGCGCCATTGCAGTGCAGTGGACGAAAGTACCAGGCCGTACCTGTCGGCGTTACGCCTTGCATTACATTTATCCCCTGGGGATAGCTCTACTGACGGCCACGGATGTCTGCCTCATGACCATGCCGCTCGTAACGATCAGCTCTTGCGCAGAAGGTCACGCAGCCGTTCGATGTGCTGTTTGGCCACCTCGGGTGGAACCACATTGCGTGGTGCCTCAGACTGCGCATCTCGCGCGGCGGTGGGGTGTGCTGTCGCGCCAGCCTGCTTGGCCCACGCGTTGAACTCGCCACGGATGGCGCGCTGGATGATGCCG
>NZ_POQS01000084.1 GCF_002885955.2 Achromobacter pulmonis | reverse complement strand
TTTCTGGCTCATGGCGTTACGCTCCTTTCCGCTGGACGGCGCGCACGGCCGTCACGTAGTCGCACTTGTGGGACTCCTGGTAGGCCAGGGCCTGCTGGTGCAGGCGGGCCTTGTCGGGGTCCACCTGGTAGCCCTGGGGGGCCTGGAAGGCGCCCGCCTCGGGCAGCTCCTCGGCGCGGCCGCGCTCGGCGTAGTCCACCGATTGCGGCAGCTCCTTCAGGAAGCCTTCCAGGAAGGCACGGGCGCTGGTCTTGGTGCGGGTCGCCCCTTCGCCGAACTCCAGCGGCTGCTCGGCCTCGTCGCTGGCCATGAAGGCCACCAGGCCGTCGCGGTGCCGGGGCAGCACGCGCCCCTCGGCCACCAGCTTGTCCACCAGCTGCACACTGGT
>NZ_POQS01000083.1 GCF_002885955.2 Achromobacter pulmonis | reverse complement strand
GGTGATGACCGGCGCCAACAGTGCGGTGGGCCTGCGTTCCATGCCGGTGCGCTACCTGTTTCTCGACGAGGTCGACGGCTATCCGTTGGATGTGGAAGGCGAAGGTGATGCGATCTCTCTGGCCGAGGCGCGAACCCGCACCTTTGCCCGGCGCAAGATCCTGATCGTCTCAACCCCGACGATTGCCGGGGCCAGTGCGGTCGAACGCGAGTTTGAGGCATCAGACCAGCGAAGGTACTTCGTGCCGTGTCCGCATTGCGACCACCGCCAGTGGCTGCGGTTTGAGCAACTGCGCTGGGAGCGGGGCCAGCCGGAAACGGCCGCCTACATCTGCGAAGGCTGTGGTGAACCGATTGCCGAGCACCACAAGACCTGGATGCTGGACAACGGC
>NZ_POQS01000081.1 GCF_002885955.2 Achromobacter pulmonis | reverse complement strand
GCAGCGACAACTGTATAATACTGAAAGAACTCCATAAGTTGATCGAAACCAGTAGGCTGATGACCCACACCAGATTCATCTGGATCGTACACAGAGTTCGCCCTGAAGATGTGGGTGTCAACTGTACCACCCACACCAGGGTTCACGGTGAACGCACGCTCCGCGTATATCATACGACAGGTAAACTTATTACCAAATAAGTTCTTATTGAGGTAGTTTATAGCAGAGGGGCTACCGTACTGCAACTGATTCATTGTAAGACGGTTCTTCTTTTTAGTTTTCATTTTCTTAGAATTCTGAGATGAATACTGAGAGGCTATTCTTTTCTTCCCTGAATAAGGTCGTTGAGTTGCTCTTTCAGTAAACTGCGACATAGCGGTATGGTATGTTGCA
>NZ_POQS01000080.1 GCF_002885955.2 Achromobacter pulmonis | reverse complement strand
GCGCGGCACCTGGGGCGAAGTGCAGCTCGCCCGGCTGATCGAAGACAACATGACGCCGGACCAGTACGCCAGCAACATCAAGCCCGTGCCGGGCAGCGACGCGGTGGTGGAATTCGCCATCCGCCTGCCGGGCCGGGGCGAGGGCGCGGGTCCGGTCTGGCTGCCCATCGACGCCAAATTCCCCAAGGAAGAATACGAGCGCCTCATGGACGCGCAGGACGCCGCCGACGCCGAAGGCGTGAAGACCGCCGGCGCCGCGCTGGGCCGCGCGGTCGAGCTGCAGGCGCGCGCCATCGCCGCCAAATACGTGGCGCCGCCGCACACCACCGACTTCGCCATCATGTTCCTGCCCACGGAAAGCCTGTATGCCGAAGTGCTGCGCCGTCCGGGCCTGCTCGACCGGC
>NZ_POQS01000079.1 GCF_002885955.2 Achromobacter pulmonis | reverse complement strand
TGGGCGACTTGCAGCAAATGCTGACCGGCATCCGCACGTCGGTGGTGGGCGCGCTGCTGCCGGCCGTCACCGAGTGGGCCAAGCGCATGGGCGAGCTGGGCCGCGCCAACCGAGAGGCCATATCGCAGCGCATCCTGGAGGGTCTGCGCGAGTTCTGGTCAATGCTGCGCCCAATTGGCAATGCTGTGTCGTGGGTTGCCGAGCGAGTCGGTGGATTCGGTAACTTGCTGGGCGGTGTGGCTGCGGTCATGGCCACCCGTTTGATTGTGTCAATCCTGCTTGTGGTGGCTTCGCTGCTGAAGCTGGGCTACACCGCTGTTGTTGTTGGTGCGCGTCTTACAGCCTCATTCCTTGGCGGGCTTCTGTCCGTGTCTCGCGGCCTGGTCGGTCTGGCCGCCCGCGCGATACCG
>NZ_POQS01000008.1:427127-431143 GCF_002885955.2 Achromobacter pulmonis | reverse complement strand
GTCAGGCGTGCAAGGAACTGCTGGACGGCGGTGTCGCGCGCCCAGATGGACAGGAAGATCAGGTTGCCCTGGTCATCGCCGACGCAAGCGTCGGCCATAACGTCCGGGCATTCGTCGATGTGGAACAGCGTGGTGGATGAAGTGTGTGCGTGCATGGTGGTGTCCTCGATGAAATGAGGGGCAGCACCGCCCGCAGGGGCAGCGAATGCCCCGTTAGGGATGAAGGAATGCGGATAAGGTGTTCGATCCGCTTGGGCGTTCAGAACGTCTGTTCGGTGAACGAGCCGTCGGCCTGATGCTTGACTACACGGTTGCCAACGTTGCCCTCGCAGTCCTGTTGGACTTCGGTGAACATGCTTTCGGGCACGTCGATGTGGAAATGGCGCAGGACCACTCGGTAGTAGTCCAGGTAGTGGTTGAACGGGTCGCTCTCGTGCAGGTTGCTGTACAAGAAGTCGTCGCTCTCGACCTTCGCGGTATCGTCGATCAGCTCGGCCGGCTTTTCGATGAATAGGAAGAAGTAATTTGCCGGCCGGTCCCAGCCCAGTACGACGGTGATGGGAAAGCCCTTGTGAACGGTGTCGAAGTAGTGCCGACTCATGGTGATGTCCTCGGTGAATCGGAAACAGCACCGCCCCTGAGGCAGGTGCTGCCCCAAGGGGTGGAGAAAAGCCGCGCAAGCGGCGATGACGTGTGCCGGACCTCAATAGTCCGAATCGCAACCGGACGGGCAATAACCCAGTTCGATTCCGTGCGAGCAGTAGCCGTTTTCGGCGTTCCAGTCCTGGGTTTCCTGCCTTTCGGCCGGTGTGGCGTAGCCCCATTCCTGTGCGATCTGCAGCGCCTGTGCGCGTTGCTCTTCCGGCAATCGACTGGCTTGCGCGTCGATCTCCGAACTGAAAAGCGTGACCCAGTGGTCCCAGGACAGGCCACAACCACGCTGGGCGTGCTCGGCGGCTGTCTTGCAAACAGCTCGCCACGCGGGTTCACCCAGCGAAGAACGGGGTGTATCGCAATCGATGGTGGACATGATGGAGACCTCCAGAAGAAAGCCGGGGGCCTCCCCGCATAGGGAAAGAGCCCCGGCGGGTGGATGAAGAACACCGCGCATGCGGTGTCTGCGATCACGCAGGTTGCAGTTCGGCCTGGCGGCTCCACTCCTGCGTTTTGAAGTCCAGCGCGTAGCCCAGATCGCCCAGGCGGGCGATCTGCGCGCGCAGGGCGCGGCGGTCGATGGTCGAATCCAATTTCACGGAATCGCCCAGCGGCCAGAGCAAGCCGAACAAAGCAACGTCGCCCTCTTCGGTGCTGCCAGGGGCAGCCGCCGCAGCGGGCGTCGGTGCATCCACACCGAAGGGCGTGGTATCGACCAGCGGGTCCGCCGAGGCCTGCACGGGTGCGGGCTTGGCGGGTCTGGAGGCCTTGGCGGGCTTGGCCGGCGTTTCCGCAGGCTGCGTCCCCAGCTCTTCATCGAGTNGTGGTATCGACCAGCGGGTCCGCCGAGGCCTGCACGGGTGCGGGCTTGGCGGGTCTGGAGGCCTTGGCGGGCTTGGCCGGCGTTTCCGCAGGCTGCGTCCCCAGCTCTTCATCGAGTGGATCGACTTCCTGGGTGGCGAAGCTGCGGGCCTCATCACGACTCAGTTTGTCGATGCCGTTGAGCGTCATGCCGTCGAGGTTTGCGCGCACTTCAAACCGCGCGCCGCCCGCGACCGGATAGGACTTCGCGAAGATGTAGCGAATGACGAAATCCCCGTCGTACTTTCCTTCGGGGTACTGCTCCAACTCCGCGTCTTTAACCGCGAACTCGCCGATGGGGGTAGAAAGGCGCCCAACCGTGAACGGGCCGTTCTTGCCCCGGATGGTCCGCAACGTGAGCTGGCCCGGGACGACGATGGGTAGGGCTGATCTCGTAGGTGCCGATGTGGCTGCCATGATGGTTCTCCTTGGACGAATAGGAAAAAGGCAAGGCCCCGTGAGGGGCCGTGCCGGATCAGAACGAAGCAGCCAATGCCGGCTCCTGCTCCTCGACTGCACATTCGGGCTCGCGCTCGGCGGGCTCGGCAGATTGGTAGGAAACGGCGTCGGCGGCAGTGTCGATGGCGTTGGCGGCTTCGGACGCGGGTGCGTCCTCCGCTGGCGCTGCCTCGGCATGCGCCTGGCTCGTCGGATAGACCTGGGTGCCGTCGATCTTGATCAGACCGATGTGGACCAGCGTCGATTCCAGGCTTGCGGCCGGTTCCCCAGCGTGCTCGCCCTTGGTGCGGATGTACGGATCGATCTTCATGTCGTTCAGACGAAAGGCGATCAGCACCTTGCGATCCCCTTCGATGGCCTGCACGCATCGGCGAACCAGATGCTCGGCTTCAGGGGTGGCGACGATCGTGTCGAAGTACCGATATTCCGGTTCATCGACAGGTCCGGCCAGCGCGGCGATGGAGCACGACAGGAACGGGTCACCATCCTTGGGGGTGACGTCCTTCGGACGGTTGAGGTAGCCGATGCCACGGGTGATCAACTCGTGCTGCTCGATCGAAGCCAGTTCGGCCCGCTCGATCANCGATGGAGCACGACAGGAACGGGTCACCATCCTTGGGGGTGACGTCCTTCGGACGGTTGAGGTAGCCGATGCCACGGGTGATCAACTCGTGCTGCTCGATCGAAGCCAGTTCGGCCCGCTCGATCAGCTCGGCCTTGAGCAGTCGCGCCTTGAGGGATGCGGCGGCCTGGCCTTTCTGTTCGCCCTTGTCGCGGATGTAGGCATCGCCCCAGAGGTCGCCGAGGCGAAAGCGCACCAGCGGTCGCTGCTTGGAATCGTCAACGCCGATGTAGCGCTGAACGAGCTTCTTGGCCTCGGCACCCGAGACCTTGACGTCGAAGTAGCGGTAGCTCGGGTCCCTGGCGGGGCCGACCAGCGCGGCGATGGTGCAGGCCAGGAAGGGCTGCGCACGGCGGCCGCCCCTGACGGGCACCTCACGGACACGCTGGAGGTAGCCGATGCCCGAGGTGTGGAGGTCGAAATACGATTTCTCGTTGGAAGTGGTGTTCATGGTGAATCTCCATAGGGAAAAGCGGAGACACACCGAGCCCACGCATGCGGGGAAAGGTGCGTAACCCCGCGGTGGGTTGATAAGGCGAAAGCATCCGCCACCAGGGACTGGTGGCCGCTCGCGGATGGATGCGGTGCGAGCTGGCTCGGTCACGCAGTGGAAACTGCGCCGCAACCTCGAAGACCGATGGTTGCCTGGCATGTCGCTGACAGCGTCAGCAGGCATGGGGTCAGCATGGCCGGGCCTCGCGCGCGCGACAGCAATCAATTGGCATCCGCGCGTTTCCCTTTGTCCACGCAGCCCGGCTCAGCGCAAAAGAAAGGTTCATCGCAGAATAGCGTGGAGCGATTTGGCCAGATTTCGTACTCTTGAGGCCAGTTTCTGGTGTTCAGGAGGATCGGACGATGCTGGATCGCAAGCTGTTGGAGTCCCTGGGTGGCTGGGACGGCTATCGGGTGGATCGCGTGGTGTGGCCTGAAGGCGATGGGCGCACGGTGTCGCTGTATCTCAAGCCCACGGCCAAGGCCATGCATTGCGAGCAGTGCGGCGCGCGGTGTCGCCAGGTGCACGAGACGACGGTGCGACGCGTGCGCGACCTGCCCTTGTTCGAGTATCGGGTGGTGCTGCATGTGCCGCGACGGCGGCTTTGGTGTGAGCGGTGCGGCGGCCCGCGTCTGGAGCGGCTCGGCTGGCTGGGACGCTATCAGCGTGTCACGGATCGGCTGGCACAAGCCTGCAGCCAACTGCTGCAATCGAGCAACGTGCAGGCGGTGGCCAGGTTCTTTGATCTGGGCTGGCACACGGTCAAGACGGTGGATAAGGCGCGACTGCGTGCATCGATCCCGGAGCCGGACTGGTCGCGTATCGAATACCTGGCAATGGATGAGTTTGCCCTGCACAAGGGCCATCGGTATGCCACCGTCGTGGTCGACCCCACCAGCCGCCAGGTGCTGTGGCTTGGTCTGGGCC
>NZ_POQS01000008.1:415112-426836 GCF_002885955.2 Achromobacter pulmonis | reverse complement strand
TCCGCGCAGCCTTCCCCGGTAATACTCGATGAACCAAAAGAAAGCCCCCGGTGTGGGGGGCTGCGAGAGTCGAGTGGCGGTTGCCGCGCTATGCGGGAGGCACCACCTCCAGCGACAGATGTGTGGCGGTGGCCGACAGCATCAGGTCGTCTTCGGTGTGCAGGATGCGCGTGAATACGCCGTCCTTCGGGTCGAAGTACTCCCCGAAGTCGTCGCCGCCCAGTTCGGCGCGCGCCAGTTCCCACCAGTCGTCGAACGGGTCGGTATCCGGGTTGCAGCCGACGGCATAGGCCAGCAGCTTCACACGCCCATCCGGGCGGCGCTCTCCCTGCTCGGCGAGGAAGTACACGCCCTGGTCCTTGACCAGGATGACGCGGCATTGGCTGGCGATGGCCTCGGTCAGCACGGGGCGCAGGTCGGAGCCTTTGAATCGCAGTGACATGGTTGAAATCTCCTATGTGGAATAGAGAAAAGGCCCTCCATCCGCATGGATGGAGGGCCTGTGGGCACATGGCCCATGGGCGAAACTTCGTGGCGGGACCCACGGGTCAGCCGTAGAACCGGCAGGATTCAGTTTCCGGCGTCATGCCGGCACCGCCTGGCGCTGCCGGGTAGCCTTGGCGTCGATCACGCTCACATCGATCAGGCGCCAACGTCCGTCGTCGATGAGTCGCTCCAGCACTTCGCCGAGCATGTCGAAATACACCTCGTCATGCCGATCGACCAATTCGCCGTCGCGATGCAGCTCCACCACGTAGGTGTCGCCGCCTCGGTCGTACAGCACCGTCACCCGGCCCTCGAACTTCGCGGTCGAGACCGTGAAGCTGATCGCCGGAGGCGTCTCGATGATCTTGGACGGCGTCGGATCGACCCAGGTGAAATCCCGGGCACCCGCATCGACCAGCATGTGGGTGATGCGCCGGAAGCCATCGGGCGCCGGCATTTCCTCCAACTGCTGGATGAGCTGACCCAGCTCCATGCACTGCGGCTCGGGAATGGGCAGCTTGGCCGGCGCGGAGCCGAGGATGTGCGTCTTGACGGTGTAGGGAATGCCGTCGGACGTCATCTCGGTGCGCTCTTCCGGCGTGTCCGCCCGCAGCCCATCGAAACGGCGCCGTGCGTAGGGTTGGACATGCACCTTGGCGCCTTCGTCGGGGACGGTGGTCACCAGCTTGGAATCGAGCACAGCGAACTCGCTCGGCTTGAGCTTGACGACGATGGCATCGTCGGTGATGGCGACTACCTTCCCGTCGAAGGGCTGGGGGTCGACGGCGAAGCCCAATGTCGAAGATTGCGGCTGATCGTCGAACACGCGGTACTTGAACGACCGCACGTTGCGGGGCACGTGGCCTGCGACTAGCGAAGGCATCATGGATTTGATGAGGGAACGGTCCATGGGAATCTCCTTGAGGAAGAAACAAGGGATTCCCCGCCCGCAAGGGAGAGGTCCCTTGTGGGTGGTGTGGATGGACGCGGTACGTCCGTGGAAAACATCGACCAGCACGGCTTCCCGTGCTTGCAGCCTTGAAGGTCTTGGCTGCCTGGGCATGTGTCGGCAACGCCGACGAACATGGGGCAAGAATGGCCCGGGAGTAAGCGGCCCGCTTGCAGGAAACGGCACCCCATCGCACCCGCTTTCCAGCGCTGCGGGCGAGAAAAAGCCCCTCGAAAGGGGCTTGGGGGTCAGGCTTCGTACACGAAGTAGTGTTCTCGCTGACGCGGGAAGAACACGTGCTTCCACGTGTCGCCGCTTGTGTTGCCACCGTCGAATACGACCATTTCGTAGTCGTCAATGTCGGTGTCCACCAGATCGGCGCTGTCGATATGGCGCATGTGCAGCGTACCGCTCATGCGCTCGAACACCAGGATCTGGCCGATGGCGTCGTCCTGGCTCATGGCGTTGACGCAGGCTCCAAGCTGATTCTCGAAGTCGGGCGTGGGCAAGATGAGATCGGGGAACATGAGATTGCTCCTATGGAATTGAACCAGCCCGGCTCCTGGTGGGAGGCGGGCTGGCATATGGGGGATAAAGGGGAAGGCTTGCGCGTCGCGTGTCTGCTAGGTCTCGGCCAGTGGCAAGCCCAGTAGCGCGGGTGCGTCGGCATCGAGGATGAGGATGCGCACATCTGCCTGGCCGGCCAGTTCAAGGATGTTCGCCAGGTCGTCAGGCATGCCCTTGTCGCGGTGCTCCTGTCGAAGCTGCTCAGCACTGATGCCCTCGGCATATTCCAGGTTCTTGTCTGTCCAGGGCGTGGAGATCAGCTTGACGCCAATCGCCGGGCTGTACGGAACCCGAAAGGCGATGAACAGAAAAGCCTCCGGCGTGGCGAGGTCTGCCAGGTTGGCGAGGTACTGGCCGGTTTCCTGGCAGATGTGCGCGCTGCTGACTTCCCAGCACCGGCTGTAATAGCCGGTCTCGAAACTCAACCGCTGCACCACGTCTCGCGCGGCTTCGGCCGAATAGGTATCACCGACATGGACCGGGCGGCCGTCGAGGTCGTCGCCATGGATGGCATAGACCACGGCGCCCACCACGCCTTCGCCGTTGATGCCTTCAACAGCATCACATTCAGCAATCAGCTCGTCGCTGATGGCGTCAGTGCCGCTTTTGATCAACGCGAAGTCGCTGGTGACGATGCAAGGCGATGAGATCAGGTCGTTGTCGGAAAGATGCGCTTGGCTCGTGTGGATGGATCGCCAGACATGCGGGCTTCCGTCCCCGTAGCAGATGCACAGCGTTCGGACGACTCTCAGATTCCAGTAGCCGCGTACAAAGGGATTGGGATTCTGGGTCATGGAATTTCTCCAGATTGAATAATGGAGCCAATTCCCGCCACCGGGAATTGAACCCCGGTGGGTTGAAAGTGGAAAAAGCGTCAGGCGGCACTGATCGAGGGCTTTGGGCCAATCGGCGCAGGCTGACGGAAGAAAAATCGAGGGACATGGCCGCGTGGACGCATGTCCCTCATGGGCAGTGAACAAAAAGACGGTGGTATGCCGCAGACCGGCTCACCAACCGCTGTAGTTCACCAACAGATCGGCGATGACCTTGCGGCGTTGCAGATCGAGACCATCGAAGTCCGACAGTCCTTGGAAGTGGCAGCGCTTGAGCATGGCACCGCCCTCGCGCGCGTTGTAGAAGCTGAACATGGCGGACAGGAACATGCGTTCCCCGCTGCTCAGGACGCCGAGTGCGTCGTTGGCACGCAGCATGTCGGGACGCAGATCCCACTTGCTCTTTGCCTGGTTCAGGCCTTCGCGCGTGCCGTCGCCAAACCATTGCGGGCCTGCGATCTCGACGCCGCGCTTCCAGACCTCGAAGAAGGCTTGGGGCGCGGCGGCGAAATGCTGCTCTTCCCGCATGATCTGATCGACGACTTCCTGGGGCAAAAGCTGGTTCATGACGTGGTTCCTCCAGTTGGATCAGGGTGTGGCGAGCTGGGACCAGCCGCCTCTTTCGAGGGCACGTTGAGCCGCGGCATAGCTGCGGAAGTACTGGCAGGATTCCCGCGAAACGGGACCTTCTGTATCGCGCGTGCCGATGTAGTGGCCGGCGGCGCTATGCAGGATTTCGAGCGGCAGGAACTTGCCGCAATGGATCAAGGCCAACTGGCCGAAAGAGGCTTGCTGGGACATGGACGGGCTCCTTGGAAAAAGCGGGGCCTCGTCCCTCACGGGATGGCAGCTCCCGCACGCGGTTGAGAAAAAAGCATCGGCGTCACGGGTGACGCGCGTCCGCAGACTCGATGCGATGGCGGACTGGCGGGTAGCGCGGAAAGAATCCGCGGCAGCCTGGAAACTCTGGCTGCTGGCATGGTGCTGACGAATCAGCGACACATGCGGGCAGCTTCATGCGCGAGGCGAGCCGCGTCAGCCGGAAATCGGCATTTGCAACAGCCCCGATTGGCGAACGCGGAAAAAAGAAAGCCCCGCAATAAGTGCGGGGCTGTCAGGAGGATGAGGCGAAACTGGGTCAGCGAGGCCTGTCGCCCAGTACATGCTGCTTCCACAGGGCGAATGCCTCGTCCGGTCCCAGCTCTGCGAGGATGACGATGGGCTGGCCCCGACGGGCACGCAGCGATGCGAAATACGCTGGCCGGTCGGCGATGGCGTTGAGCTTGATGCCCTTTAGGAACAGCAACTGGCGGGGGCGAACTTTGGTGGTAACGCAGGCATGATTGCGCTTGTTTGGGGCAAAAGGGCCAGCGAAGCGGGCGGACACGGCCAGAAAACCGCGACGAACTACTTGTACTTGCCAGGCGAGGCGAACGGGTGACATCAGCATATCGCTATGCGGTAAAGAAGACCGTCCTAAAGCTTGCAGGATCCCGGCATAGCTTCATCATCACCTCTCCGTGACGGCTCATTGGAACGAAAAAGGCCAGCATCGCCGTGATGGACTTTCATAATTGCCAGGTCAACTGGCTTGCGTGCTGTTTATTCACAGCAAGGCATTGCGACGTCGTTGCAGCAATCGCCGCCATCGCAACAGGGCGTTGCAGCAAAAGCGGCGGTGGGCGCTAGCATGAGGGCCAAGCCGCGGCCGCTCATGCTGGGGGCCGTTCTCTTCAGATTGGTGTCCTGCACCGTGTGCATTGCGAATTTCCGGATCGTCCCAATGTCACTGGGACTCCTTTGTGGCGGCCGGGTTCTCCACGCTCATGAACGACTGGGCCACCAGCGCGATCGCCCCGCCCACGATGGCCATGTCAGCGATGTTGAAGGCGGGCCAGTGCCAGCCGTGCAGGTGAAAGTCGATGTAGTCGATAACGTGCCCGCGCGTGGCGCGGTCGAACGCGTTGCCCAATGCGCCGCCCAGAATGAGGCTGTACGAAAGGCCTTCCGTTTTGCGCAGCGGCCGGGAGAGCAGCCATGCGAGCCATGCCGATATTGCGAACGCGATCGCCAGAAAAAACCACCGCTGCCAGCCGCCCGCGCCAGCAAGGAAGCTGAACGCCGCGCCGGGATTGAGAGCGTGAACTAGGTTGAAGAATGACGCCACCTCGTGCGACCAACCCAAGGGAGTTGTCGCGTCAATGTAGCTCTTAGCTGCCTGATCGCCGGCGAATATAACGATCGCGAGTGAGTACCACTGCGTCTTGCGAAGAGATGGTTCATCCATTGTTCATGCCGCCTTGAACTTCAGGAGGCGCAGCCCATTGACGACAACCAAAAGACTTGCCCCCATGTCAGCGAACACAGCCATCCACATGGTGGCATGCCCTGTGAACGTCAACGCAAGGAACACCGCCTTGATGCCAAGGGCCAGAACGATGTTCTGCGTGAGGATCGCCGCAGTGCTACGCGACAGCCGGATGAAGGCGGGGATCTTGCGCAGGTCGTCGTCCATCAGGGCGACGTCGGCTGTTTCGATCGCGGTGTCGGTGCCGGCCGCGCCCATGGCGAAGCCGATGTCGGCACGGGCGAGCGCGGGCGAATCGTTGATGCCGTCGCCCACCATGCCCACCTGGCCCTCGCCGCCGACCAGGCTTTCGATGGTCTTGAGCTTGTCTTCGGGCAGTTGGTCACCACGGGCTTCAGAGATTCCGACCTGGGCAGCGATGGCCGCGGCCGTGTGCTGGTTGTCCCCCGTCAGCATCAGCGTGCGCACACCCAGCGCCTGCAGGTCGGCCACCGCCTCACGGCTGGTTTCCTTCACGGTGTCGGCCACTGCAAAAATGCCGAGCACGGTCGCATCGTCCATCAGCAGGATCGCTGTCTTGCCTTGGCGCTCCAGGGTCTCCAGCCGAGCCTGGAGCGTCGCTTCGCTCAGGCCCAGCTCCTGGGCGAGCCTGTGGTTGCCCATGTGCAACATGCGCCCGGCGACGCGGCCGCGCACGCCGCGGCCAGGCAGCGCCGCGAAGTCGTCGACCTCGTGCAGCGCGATGCCGTCACGGTTCGCCTTGCGGGCGATGGCCTGAGACACAGGATGGTCCGAGCGTGCCGCGAGGCTTGCGGCCCAGGCGGCAACTTCCTGCGCCTCGCCGATCAGCGGCACGAAGTCGGTCTGCTCGGGCTTGCCATGTGTGAGTGTGCCGGTCTTGTCCAGGGCCAACGCCTTGAGCTTGCGCCCGCCCTCCAGGTAGACGCCACCCTTGATCAGGATGCCGCGTCGGGCGGCAGCGGCCAAGCCGCTGACGATGGTGACCGGCGTGGAGATGACCAGAGCGCAGGGGCAGGCGATCACCAGCAGTACCAGGGCCTTGTAGACCCAGTCAAACCATGCGCCGCCGAAGGCGAGCGGCGGCACGACGGCAACCAGCACGGACACCGCGAACACCGCCGGCGTGTAGACGCGGGCGAACTGGTCGACGAAGCGCTGCGTGGGCGCACGGCTGCCCTGCGCGGACTCCACGGCATGGATGATGCGCGCGAGCGTCGAGTCGCTGGCGCCTGCGGTCACCTTGTATTCGAAAGAGCCGGTCTCATTGATGGTTCCGGCGAAGACCTGGTCACCTTCGGCCTTCTCGACGGGCAGGCTCTCGCCGGTGATGGGCGCCTGGTTGATGGCCGATCGACCCGAGGTGATCAGGCCGTCCAGTGCGATGCGCTCGCCAGGACGCACGCGGACCACCGCGCCCTTTGCGACCTCCTTGGCCGGCAGCTCTGTCCATGAGCCATCGGCCTGCCGCACGGTCGCGGTCTCGGGCGCCAAGTCCATCAGCCCCCGAATGGCGTTGCGGGCGCGGTCCAGCGACTTCGCCTCGATCACTTCCGCCAACGCGAACAGGAACATGACCATGGCGGCCTCCGGCCAGTGGCCGATCGCCATGCCGCCGGTGACCGCGATGGCCATCAGGGCGTTCATGTTCAGGTTGAGGTTCTTCAGCGCGATCCAGCCCTTCTTGTAGGTGCTGAGGCCGCCGGTGAAGATCGAAACCAGTGCCAGCACGATCACGGCCCAATGATTGCCGTCGTTGACCCAGTACACGCCTTCGGCGGCCACCGCCGCAACGCCCGAAACCGCCATCGGCCACCAATTGGTCTTGTGCGCGGCCACCGGGGCATCGCGCGGCTCATCAGTCCTCTGGACCTCGGCTTCCATGCCCAGCGATTCGATGGCTTCGACTGCCGGCTTGATCGCGTCGGGTGTGTGCCGAACCGTGAGCGTGCGCTGCATCAGGTTGAAATCCATTCCCTGCACGCCCGGCATGCCTTGCAGCTTGCCGCGGATCAGACTTTCCTCGGTCGGACAGTCCATCTTCGCGATGCGAAGTACCGTGGTGGCTGTCTGCATGTCCTGCCGCGCAGCCTGCATTCCAATGGAAGCAAGCGCCTTCTCGATCGGCGCTGAGGTCGCCAGCGTGTGCTGGACTCCCAGCACACGCTGCATCAGATTGAAGTCGAGCGCGGTCACACCCGGCAGCTTGCCCAGCCGGTCGCGGATCAGCGCTTCTTCCGTCGGGCAATCCATGTTCTCGATCCGGTACGTCACCCGCTCGCCGATCGGCGGCGCGGAAACGGCAGCGGTTGGTTGCTGCTGCAGGGCCGAGGATGGGATCACAGCCGCGGCTTCGATCGGCCCCGTGTGGCCGAAGGTCTGCTCCTTGGCGCGCATGCCGATCGAGGCCAGGACCTGCTCCATCTGCGCGCGTGCCTGAGCGAGGTGTTTCACCGACAGGGTGCGCTCAGCGAGGTCGAAGTCGAGGTCCTGAATTCCCTCGACTGCCCCGAGGTGCGAGCGGATGAGTTTCTCCTCGCTCGGGCAGTCCATGTTCTCGATGCGGTAGGTGGTCGACACGGCGGCGTCTCGGACAGCCTGAGCCTTCATGCCCACCGAATTCAGCGCTTGCTCCAAGGCATCGGCCGAGACTTCGCGGTGCGAAATGGTCAACAAACGCTGCGGAAGATCGAACAGGAGCCGCTCGACACCGGGCATGCCCTCCAGCGTTCGCCGCACCAGTGCTTCCTCATTGCGGCAATCCATGTTGCTCACGTGGAAAACGGTGGTTTCAGTGCTGGCCTGCTCACTGGCGCACGCCGTCTGTTGGCCATTGCCGCCGGAGCAGGCGCATGGGCTGGAAGGTTCTTTGTTCATAGATCGCTCTTCATTGACAAGGTTTTCCCCGGATGCCATCATTAGAAAACCTCTAGTAGATATAGAGTCAAGTTTTTTATAGGAAGCAACCATGATGCGGATCGGTGAACTGGGCAAGAAGGCAGATTGCTTGGTGCAGACCGTGCGCTTTTACGAGTCAGAAGGCTTGCTGCCCGAGCCTGCACGTAGCGAGGGCAACTTCAGGCTCTATGACGAAGTCCATTTGCAGCGCTTGCTGTTCATCCGCCGCTGCCGGGCGAAGGACATGACGCTGGATGAGATCCGTCAACTGCTGAACTTACGGGATCGGCCAGAGTTGGGCTGCGGCGAGGTGAACGCGCTGGTCGACGCTCATATCGCGCAAGTGCGGACCAAGATGAAGGAATTGCGCGCCTTGGAGCGCGAGTTAATGGATCTGCGACGCTCCTGCGATAGCGCCCGAACCTCGCGCGAGTGCGGCATTCTCAACAGCTTGGCCGAGCCCGCCTGAAGCTCGAGCGTGTCATCGGTGCTGGAAGTGATCGGGTCCAGTTCTGAGAGCCACGTGCCGCGCTCCATCATGCGAAAGCGCGCGGTTCTGACGTTTTGAGACGGCGTGCGACCGAGGGCGTGGCCCACAGGAGCCAGCGCGAGCCGGACGACCTGCGCGCCGCAATCTCCGCCACCTTACGGGTTCTCCAGGCCAGACCGAGCATCGCGGCGTGGCTGCGCAGGTGCAGGTGCAGGCCAAGGTAGCAGTGCGCCACGACGCGGCCCGACTCATGGGCACGCCACGCAACTCGCGATCGCTTCGCAAGAAGCCGCAAGGCCCGACTCGCGCAAGAATGCGACGTGGGCAAGATCGTATAGCCAGCAGCGCAAGCGTTTGCCGCTGCTGGCCGGCTCCGGAAGGGATAGACAAGCTGCGGGCCGTAGTCCATTGGAAAGTCCATCTTTCTTGAGTGTCACTCTTTGGCGCCCAGCGTGTGCTTTTGCGACCGGAAAGCGCTGAACAAGTGGCCCCCGGGCATCCAGAAATCGCCGTAGTTGACTTGGGCGTCTTCGTGCTCACGCTTGTGATGCCAGCGATGGGCTTCAGCCACCCCGATCAACAATCCCAACGGCCCGACCCGGTATCCCAGATTGGAGTGCTGGAAGGCCAGATGCACGACCAAGAAGCCGAGCCATGCGCCGACGGCCAACCACAGCTTGGAACGCCGCTACTGGCTCAACGGGGAGTGGAAAGGCCGCCCGCCCTCTAGCAAGGCGGCACAAGCGAGCGCGACGATCACTGTGAGTAGCTCCGTCGGAAAAGACGGCCGGCCGGTCGCGAGCTCGCCGAAGAGCACAACCGCAGTGGCGCCACGGATCAGTGGATAGCAGCCATACCGGATGACAGTCGCAATGAAGGGGGCGCATTGGTGCTCATCTGTTCTGTCCTAAAGCTCTGACTGGATTGGAAAACCTTCTAGCTACGGTAGAGTCAAGGGCGTCCGGGAAGACCCTGTGGCAAGTTCGTTGCATCTGCGCCTTGACTCTCCAGCCGCTACAGGCTTCAGCATCCATCGATTTGGAAGGAACAATGCATGGCTGAAAACCACAGAAATCACGAAAACGACGAGTTGGGCCGCCTAGATGCGAGCGATGCGAAGGACCGAAAGATTCTTCTGACTGTGTTGCTGATCAACCTGACGCAGTCCGCCGCCGGCATTGCCCTTGGCATCTGGGCTGGCTCTACGGCGCTGATGGGCGCCGGGTTGGACAACCTCGCCGATGCGTCGGTCTATGCGGTTAGCCTGTATGCCGTCGGTCGTGCGGCAACGGTCAAGGTGGGCGCGGCCCGCTTGTCGGGTTTCTTGCTAATCGGCCTGGCCGCGCTGCTGCTGTTGGAAGTCCTACGCCGCTTCGCTGGAGGGGAAGAGCCTGTCGGCCCAGCCATGATGGCCATGGCCGCGCTGAACGCGGCTTTGAACCTAGTGTGCCTCAGACTACTGCGCCGCCATCGCGGGGAAGATGTGAACTTCAAGGCGTCAGCGATCTTTACCAGCAACGACTCCATCGTCAATGGTGCGATTGTGCTGTCCGGGGTGCTGGTGATGGGGTTCGGGTCGAACATCCCGGATCTGGTGCTGGGCGTCATCGTGGCCGCAATCGCAGCGAATGGGGGGCGGGAAATCCTGCGCGAAGCATCGGAAACAGCTCGCCGTAAGGCGGGCACATAAGGCATGTTTTCGCCCAGTTCATCCCGAGGTTTACCTCTGCAAAAGAGGTAGTCCAGCCTTTGGGCTACGGCCTCGGCTGCAGCCGAGCGTACCATTGGCGATGGCCGCGCGATAGGCGGGCATGCCGTTCTCGACCTCCGTCTGCCGTACAGCAGCGGTGCGCAAGGTTGAGGGTGCATGTCGTCTCTCCTGTTCGTGTGGCCCAGGCCAATGGCCGGGCCGGGACGTTGATGGGCAGGAGAATGGCGCCGAAGGCCCAACGGCCTTCGGCTCGGGAGAAAAGAGGAACCACCCGTGGGCTGATTGGCAGGCCCGGTCGTCGCTAGAACCGTCTGCTCATCAAGCAATCACACCCGGCCCATGTCGTGGCTGGGGCCGGCATCGTCTGGCGCACATCCGCGCACAAAGGGAGCCCGTTTTTGCACCGGCGGGCACCGGCACCGATTACCGCTGACCACGAAGGGTCTCCCGGTGGCTCGTGCAGCCTGGCAAGCCACCGGGAGACCCTTCGCAGAGGGCGGAAGAAACGCAGATCAACAGAACGCGCGTGGTGCGGCTCGCAGAGAAGCTACCTTCAGGTCCCGCGGCCGGGGACGGCTGGGCGGGACGCGCACACGGATCAAGAAGGCGTTGCGCGCTGGGCGTCCCGCAGGGCATGCGGCGGAGTGCGGGACAGGGGCCACGCCGCCGAAGGCGGGCACGGCTCACGGGGAACGGGGGCGGTCAGGAGCCTTTGCGGCCGCTACGGCGCGGGCGCGAGGCGCCGCGCTTGGAGCTGCCGGATTCGACTGGCAGCGTGCCTTTGCAGTCCGGGTAGCGGCTGCACGACCAGAACGGGCCGCTCTTGCCGCTGCGCTGGCGCGTGGGTGCGCCGCACTGCGGGCATGCCGGCCCTTGGGGAACCTTGATGGACAGGGAGGCGCTGCCGTACTGCGCAATCAACTGCGAAATCCACGCGGCCTGCTTGCCGATGAACACGTCCAGGGTGAGCTGTCCGGCCTCGATCATGTCGAGCGCCTGTTCCCAGACGGCGGTGGTGCCAGGGTCGGCAATCGCCGCAGGCACGGCATCGATCAAAGTGAAAGCCGCATCCGAGGCGCGGATGGCGCGCCCCTTCTTCACGAGGTAGCCGCGAGCGATCAGGCCGCCGATGATGTTGGCCCGCGTCGCTTCGGTGCCGATGCCAACCGTATCCTTGAGCTTCTGCTTCAGGCGGGGATCGGACACCAGCTTGGCGACGCCTTTCATGGACTTGACCAACTCGCCTTGCGTGTACGGTTTGGGCGGCAGCGTCTTGAGTGCCTTGAGATCGACGTCGGCCACCTGGCATGCCAGGCCCTCATACAGTTTCGGCAGCGCGGGCAGCACCTGGGCGCGGACCGCAGTATCGCCCTCGCCATCACCGTCTTCGGCCTGCGGCTCGGCGAGCACCTGGCGCCAACCCGGGATGACAACCTGCTTGCCCGTGGCCGCCAGGTTCTGCCC
>NZ_POQS01000008.1:299180-414799 GCF_002885955.2 Achromobacter pulmonis | reverse complement strand
GGCTGATTGGCAGGCCCGGTCGTCGCTAGAACCGTCTGCTCATCAAGCAATCACACCCGGCCCATGTCGTGGCTGGGGCCGGCATCGTCTGGCGCACATCCGCGCACAAAGGGAGCCCGTTTTTGCACCGGCGGGCACCGGCACCGATTACCGCTGACCACGAAGGGTCTCCCGGTGGCTCGTGCAGCCTGGCAAGCCACCGGGAGACCCTTCGCAGAGGGCGGAAGAAACGCAGATCAACAGAACGCGCGTGGTGCGGCTCGCAGAGAAGCTACCTTCAGGTCCCGCGGCCGGGGACGGCTGGGCGGGACGCGCACACGGATCAAGAAGGCGTTGCGCGCTGGGCGTCCCGCAGGGCATGCGGCGGAGTGCGGGACAGGGGCCACGCCGCCGAAGGCGGGCACGGCTCACGGGGAACGGGGGCGGTCAGGAGCCTTTGCGGCCGCTACGGCGCGGGCGCGAGGCGCCGCGCTTGGAGCTGCCGGATTCGACTGGCAGCGTGCCTTTGCAGTCCGGGTAGCGGCTGCACGACCAGAACGGGCCGCTCTTGCCGCTGCGCTGGCGCGTGGGTGCGCCGCACTGCGGGCATGCCGGCCCTTGGGGAACCTTGATGGACAGGGAGGCGCTGCCGTACTGCGCAATCAACTGCGAAATCCACGCGGCCTGCTTGCCGATGAACACGTCCAGGGTGAGCTGTCCGGCCTCGATCATGTCGAGCGCCTGTTCCCAGACGGCGGTGGTGCCAGGGTCGGCAATCGCCGCAGGCACGGCATCGATCAAAGTGAAAGCCGCATCCGAGGCGCGGATGGCGCGCCCCTTCTTCACGAGGTAGCCGCGAGCGATCAGGCCGCCGATGATGTTGGCCNGGGACGTTGATGGGCAGGAGAATGGCGCCGAAGGCCCAACGGCCTTCGGCTCGGGAGAAAAGAGGAACCACCCGTGGGCTGATTGGCAGGCCCGGTCGTCGCTAGAACCGTCTGCTCATCAAGCAATCACACCCGGCCCATGTCGTGGCTGGGGCCGGCATCGTCTGGCGCACATCCGCGCACAAAGGGAGCCCGTTTTTGCACCGGCGGGCACCGGCACCGATTACCGCTGACCACGAAGGGTCTCCCGGTGGCTCGTGCAGCCTGGCAAGCCACCGGGAGACCCTTCGCAGAGGGCGGAAGAAACGCAGATCAACAGAACGCGCGTGGTGCGGCTCGCAGAGAAGCTACCTTCAGGTCCCGCGGCCGGGGACGGCTGGGCGGGACGCGCACACGGATCAAGAAGGCGTTGCGCGCTGGGCGTCCCGCAGGGCATGCGGCGGAGTGCGGGACAGGGGCCACGCCGCCGAAGGCGGGCACGGCTCACGGGGAACGGGGGCGGTCAGGAGCCTTTGCGGCCGCTACGGCGCGGGCGCGAGGCGCCGCGCTTGGAGCTGCCGGATTCGACTGGCAGCGTGCCTTTGCAGTCCGGGTAGCGGCTGCACGACCAGAACGGGCCGCTCTTGCCGCTGCGCTGGCGCGTGGGTGCGCCGCACTGCGGGCATGCCGGCCCTTGGGGAACCTTGATGGACAGGGAGGCGCTGCCGTACTGCGCAATCAACTGCGAAATCCACGCGGCCTGCTTGCCGATGAACACGTCCAGGGTGAGCTGNTGGTGAGGGAGGAACTGCGCCAGGTAATGCGACCGGATGAGCCTGTACACGGCCAGTTCCTTCTCGCTCATGGCGGAGAGCTTCGCCGGTTCGAGCGTCGGGATGATGCCGTGGTGCGCCGTGACCTTGCCATCGTTCCAGGCGCGCGAGCGCTGCGAGCGGTCGAGCTGGCCCATGATCGAGCGCAGCGAGGGATCGGTCTTGAGCAGGCTGTCGAGAACGGTGGGCACTTCGGCAAACATGCTCTCGGGCAGGTAGCCGGAGTCCGAGCGGGGGTACGTCGTGGCCTTGTGCGTCTCGTACAGGGCTTGGGCAATCTCCAAGGTTTCCTGCACGTCCAGCCCAAGCTGCTTGGAACACACTTCCTGCAAGGTGCCCAGGTCGAACGGCAGCGGCGGGCCTTCGCGGACACGCTCAGTCTCCACCGACACGACGTGGGCACTGCCCGCAGCGCGGATCTGCTGCATGGTCTGCTGTGCGACCGGCTGCCGCAGGCAGCGGCCTGCGTCGTCGGTGCACGCATCGGGTGGAACCCATTGCGCGGCGAAAGTCGAACCGCCTGCGAACAGGGACACGGCGATGGCCCAGTATGGTACGGACACGAAGCGCGCGATCTCGCGGTCGCGGTCCACAACGAGCTTGAGCGTCGGGGTCTGTACGCGGCCGACCGACAGCACGCCGTCGTAACCCGCCTGTCGCCCCAGCACCGTGAACAGCCGGCTCAGGTTCATGCCCACGAGCCAATCCGCACGGGAGCGCGCCAGCGCCGAGTGGTACATCGAAAGCGTCTCGGCCGAAGGCCGCAGCTTGCCCAGTGCCGCCCGAATGGACGCATCGTTGAGCGCCGACAGCCACAGGCGTTCGATGGGGCCGCGGTAGCCGCAAAGCTCCACGATCTCGCGGGCGATCAATTCGCCCTCGCGGTCGGCATCGGTGGCGATAACCAGGTGAGTCGCCTTCGCCAAGAGCGCCTTGACGACCTTGAATTGCGTGGCGGTCTTCGGTTTGACCTCGACCCGCCAGTGCTGGGGAATGATGGGCAACTGCTCAACGGACCATCGTTTGAGCTGCTCGTCGTAGGCCTCGGGCGGCGCCGCCTCCACGAGATGGCCGATGCACCAGGTGACCGTGACGCCGGAACCGTTGAGGCAGCCTTCACCGCGCTGCGTGGCGCCGAGAATCCGGCCAATGTCTTTGCCCTGGGAGGGCTTCTCGCACAAGAACAGCCGCATATCCGTCCATCCCGATTCCTGTTGTTCATGGAGTTGCTGGGATCGAGGATGCCGAGCGCAGCCCCTGGCAGCAGCAAACAAGCCGCATGCGGCAGCGACCGCTTTCACGCCGATGAAATGGCGAGTGCGGGGAAGGTGCGTGGCCGGAAGTGTGCGGGCCGAGAGCCGCGATTTCCGGGAGCGCGCGTGGAACTCGGTGGACGTTGGTGGAGCTATCCCCTGGGGATAATTCGCAGCGCATGGAGGGCGGCGAAGCACTGCGGCAGCCGCCCTCCATGCCCGATCACTTCCTGCGCTTGGTCTCTTTCGGCGCCGTCGATTCCTGGGTGGCCTGGGGCTTCGGCTCTGCCTCCTGTGGCTTCGGGCTGAGGGCCACAGACTCGATGCGGTACGGCAGGATGCCGACACTGCGCGCGTTGACCTGCCAAGTCTCACGCGGCTGATCTTCGTTGTCCGTCCAGGGGTCGCGCTCCATGCGGCCGACGACCAGCACCCGCATGCCCTTCTGGTAGAGCTGCTGCCAGCGGTCGGCGTCGTGGTGCCAGAGTTCCACCGGCGCCCAGAAGCCGCCGCGGTCCTCGAACTCGCCGCCCTTGGTGGGGACGGGGTTGTCGAAGTACACGTTCAGCCGGAGCAACCGGCGAGGATCGTCGTTGCCATTGGGGAATTCGCGGTACTCGGGAGGCGATCCGATGTTGCCCTCGCCGATGAATTGTGTGCTCATGTTGGAATCTCCGTGGTGGTTGAAATACCCGTGCCTCGTTGGGCTCGGGCGCGTGCTCGGATGGCAGGCGCAATCACCGATCGCGCACTGCGGCAGGAACGGACGCGAGCCGGCGCAGGTAGGTGTTGTCCGCCTGCGCGGCCTTGCTGGCGCATTCCTGTGCTTGCCTGCCCAGGGTGTGCAGCAGGCTGATCTGCATGTTCAGCATGACGCGCTGCAGTTCGATCTCGTGCAGGTCGTGCAGCAGGTTGACCGGCGTGCTGGGGCTCGCCATCAGCTCCTGCCACAACGCCACGCCCATGGCCGATCGATCGTGCTTGCGCCAGCGAAGAAAGGTCGTGCCTGCGCCAGTGGTCTGCTGGGCCAGCTCGACGGGAAGCAGGTGGAAGGGATGCCCGCACGCCTGTGGCAGCACCTGTCGCTGCGCCAGGGCAATCAACTCGTCGCGCATGGCGAAGCACTGGCTGGCCCAGGCCTCGAAGTCCCCTTTACCTTTAAAAGGCTTTAAAAGGCCTTTTAGAGAGGCCGCGTGTTCCAGCCGCATGAAGGCTGGCTGTTCCAGACGACGGAAGTAGCGCGGTTCGCGGTTCGGGTCGCTCATGCCGGTTCGTCCTCGCCGGCGGCTGTGGACTTGGCCTCGGCCGAATCGGCGGCAGCGCCTTCGTCGGTGGGAGATGCGGCTGCGGCAGCGCTATCACCACGCTGTTGCAGACCACGGCGCACGACGGGCGGCGCAAACTTCGAGCGGCGCATGCCTTCGAGCACGTCCTGCGGCAGTTCGCCGAACTTCTCCAATGCTGCCCGAGCTGCGGCGTTCTTGGCCGCGAAGTCGTCGCGGGTGCAGCCCGAGTAGCGGTATTGCTGGGCCAGGCTGAACAGGCTGCGCAGCGCGTGGNCCTGTGGCTTCGGGCTGAGGGCCACAGACTCGATGCGGTACGGCAGGATGCCGACACTGCGCGCGTTGACCTGCCAAGTCTCACGCGGCTGATCTTCGTTGTCCGTCCAGGGGTCGCGCTCCATGCGGCCGACGACCAGCACCCGCATGCCCTTCTGGTAGAGCTGCTGCCAGCGGTCGGCGTCGTGGTGCCAGAGTTCCACCGGCGCCCAGAAGCCGCCGCGGTCCTCGAACTCGCCGCCCTTGGTGGGGACGGGGTTGTCGAAGTACACGTTCAGCCGGAGCAACCGGCGAGGATCGTCGTTGCCATTGGGGAATTCGCGGTACTCGGGAGGCGATCCGATGTTGCCCTCGCCGATGAATTGTGTGCTCATGTTGGAATCTCCGTGGTGGTTGAAATACCCGTGCCTCGTTGGGCTCGGGCGCGTGCTCGGATGGCAGGCGCAATCACCGATCGCGCACTGCGGCAGGAACGGACGCGAGCCGGCGCAGGTAGGTGTTGTCCGCCTGCGCGGCCTTGCTGGCGCATTCCTGTGCTTGCCTGCCCAGGGTGTGCAGCAGGCTGATCTGCATGTTCAGCATGACGCGCTGCAGTTCGATCTCGTGCAGGTCGTGCAGCAGGTTGACCGGCGTGCTGGGGCTCGCCATCAGCTCCTGCCACAACGCCACGCCCATGGCCGATCGATCGTGCTTGCGCCAGCGAAGAAAGGTCGTGCCTGCGCCAGTGGTCTGCTGGGCCAGCTCGACGGGAAGCAGGTGGAAGGGATGCCCGCACGCCTGTGGCAGCACCTGTCGCTGCGNGCACGTTGAGGTTCTCGCCCAGGGTCAACGCGGCGGGCACGCCGGCCAGGGCCTGGTCCACCTGGTCGCGCAGCGTCTGCAGCGTGGTCCTGGTCTGGTCGAGCTTGTCTTCGATGCGAAGCATCCACCAGTCGCTGTATGGGTCGTCCTGCTCCGAGCCGCGCTTCATCTTGTTCATGACGGCGATGTAGCCGTTCAGGCCGACGATGCCCGGTCGCCCCTCGGCGGCGGCGCGGCCATGCCAGATGCGCGAGGCGTGGTGGGTGTGCAGCGTCAGCGACATCGCGCTGCGCAGGGAGCCGAGGTTGAGTTGCAATGGTTCGTTGCTGGTTGCCATGGTGATCGCTCGCTGGTGGACAGGGAGCCGCCAGCATCCGCATGCNCCGGTTCGTCCTCGCCGGCGGCTGTGGACTTGGCCTCGGCCGAATCGGCGGCAGCGCCTTCGTCGGTGGGAGATGCGGCTGCGGCAGCGCTATCACCACGCTGTTGCAGACCACGGCGCACGACGGGCGGCGCAAACTTCGAGCGGCGCATGCCTTCGAGCACGTCCTGCGGCAGTTCGCCGAACTTCTCCAATGCTGCCCGAGCTGCGGCGTTCTTGGCCGCGAAGTCGTCGCGGGTGCAGCCCGAGTAGCGGTATTGCTGGGCCAGGCTGAACAGGCTGCGCAGCGCGTGGGCACCTTCGTTGAGCCAGCGCTCCAACGTCGAGCGATCGATCAGCGCGGTGTGGTGGGCGAGGATCAGCTTGCGCGCGATGTCGTCGTAGTCGGCCAGGAGATAGACGGCGGCAAAGCCCAACTGCGCATTGACGAACAGCGGAAGCTTGACGGGCTGCACGTTGAGGTTCTCGCCCAGGGTCAACGCGGCGGGCACGCCGGCCAGGGCCTGGTCCACCTGGTCGCGCAGCGTCTGCAGCGTGGTCCTGGTCTGGTCGAGCTTGTCTTCGATGCGAAGCATCCACCAGTCGCTGTATGGGTCGTCCTGCTCCGAGCCGCGCTTCATCTTGTTCATGACGGCGATGTAGCCGTTCAGGCCGACGATGCCCGGTCGCCCCTCGGCGGCGGCGCGGCCATGCCAGATGCGCGAGGCGTGGTGGGTGTGCAGCGTCAGCGACATCGCGCTGCGCAGGGAGCCGAGGTTGAGTTGCAATGGTTCGTTGCTGGTTGCCATGGTGATCGCTCGCTGGTGGACAGGGAGCCGCCAGCATCCGCATGCAGCGGAAGGCAGTCAGTCAACAAACCGAAATGAGCCGACCCCCGGTTCTGTGCGCGCTGGCGGCGCAGCGCGCAACGGTCCCCTGGGGACCGCTCCGCAGATGGGCACTCACATCGGCGTTCCCGTCCTCGGTTGTTGACGGTATGCGTGCTGCACCGCACGTCGCGCTGCCGTTCGACACGATCCTTCGCCGCGCAGCCGTCCCCAGGGGACCGTTCCGTTGAGCGCCATGGAGGTCTGCTTCATGGTCTTGCATGCGCTCTACTCAGGTTTTGCGCAGCATGTCGCGCCGTCGCCCGGCGCTTCACCGCACAGCCGTCCCCAGGGGACCGTTTCTGCCGACCGCCATGGAGATCTACTTCACGGCTTTGACAAGCCCTGTGCTCAGGATTTGCGCAGCAGATCGCGCAGGCGCTCGATGTGCTGCCGGGCCACCTCGGGCGGCACGACGTTGCGCGGCGGCTCGGTTGGTGGCGCTCGCGCCGCCGATGGTGTTGGCGGTGCCGGGCCGGTCTGCTTGGCCCAGGCATTGAACTCGCCGCGCATGGCGCGCTGGATGATGCCGAACAGATAACCGGCGGGGTTGCGGATGCCATGCTTGCCGCACCGTGCGGCCCATTCGTCCAGCACGGCCTGCCGCAGGGCAGCGTCCACCTGCTGCAACGCCATCTTGGCTCCGGCCTGCTGTTCCGCCTTCAGTTCCGCGAAGCGCTTGGGCCATTGCAGGTCGCCCAGCGCACGCGCCTGCGCGGTAGTACGTACTTCATCAATACGACTACTACGTACTGTACGGTCCTGCTTCGAATTCCGAAGAGCGCCGTCTGGCGCGGGTTTCGGCCCTGCTTCGGATTCCGAAGATGGGCGATCGCCATTCCGAAGAAGGCTCGCGGGCCCTTCTTCGGAATCGTGGACCGCATCCTCCTGTGGATAACTTTCGGAGGCGGTGATGCCCTGGTCGGCCAGGCGCTCGGCGAGCACTTGCAGCCGCGACGGCAAGGTGCGTCCGGACAGCATCGGGTCGTCCGCGATCTCCTGGAGGGTGTTGAGTCCCACCACCTGGACGGCCTTGGCCGAATGCCCCAGCGACTGGCTGACCAGGGCCAGGTAGTCGGCGTCGAGTTGCATCGCCTCGAACGGCGTCAGCGGTTCGTCGTGCAGGACGTAGAGGTTGCCGAGGATGCGACCGGTCTTGGGGTCGCGCCGTCGTCGCACGAGGCTCAGCCAGCGCGTCAGGCGCAGCAGCGTCAGCGCCCGCGCCACGGTCTCATGGGAGGCCTGGCCTGCGCAGGGCATCGACGCCAGCCAGGGGCGCAACTGCTCATAGGTGGGAAATGCCGTGACGCCATCGTCGTTGAGCATCAATCGGAACACCTGCCAGGCGTTGCGCTCCAGCGGTGTCAGGCGGCGGTCGAGGAACAGCCGCCGCGGCACGCTCTCGTGCCGATTGCCACTGAACAGGAAGGCGTCGCCGGACGTAGGAGGCGTGGGCGTTGGAGCAGGCAGGGACGCGGGAGCGCCAGAGCTGGACTTGGGCGCGAGGTCCTTCAGCGCAGCGTCGAACAGGTCGGCGAGTGCGATGGGGCCAGGGCGCTGGGCTCGTGGGGCGGTGTCGTCCACGGCCATGGCCTAGCCCAATCCCTGATCGACCCAGTTCCTGATCGCGGCCCAGACCACCGAGAGCGGCAGCGACATGCCCTCGGCCAGGTCCATGGCCGCATCGAGAATCGAGGTCTCGTCCTCCAGATCGACGTTCCTGCTGCTGGTCACGGCTTTCCATTGCCGCCACAGTTCGGTGTCCTGGGTCTCGTCCAGGACGGGGTGGCGCCCCTTGCGCTTGGGCAGGCCGAGGATCTCCCGCCGCAGGGCGACTTCCTGATGGGTCAGGCCATAGAAGCGGCTGACCATCTCCGTGCTGGCCCCCAGCCGCAGCATGCGATCGACCGTGGCGATTTCCTTCTCCACGTCCTGTGCCTGGTTGAGCAGGCGCTGCAGCACTTCGCGGTTGACCGTGACCGAGCACCACGAGACGCTGGCGTTGGCCAGCACGCTGATCAGCGCGGGGTGCTTGAGCGCATCCAGCTCGGCCTCGCCGAAGCCCATGGCCTTGCAGCGGCGCAGTTGGCCGTTGCGAAGGTCATACAGCGCCTGGGCAATCACGGCCTGGTTGAGCGGATGCGATGTGGACATGCGGCCTCCCTCGCTCACGTCCCGGGCGCCGTGGTGCCGGCTTCCAGGTCCAGCAGACGCCGGGCGAGGCGCAGCAGCCGAAAGAGCTTGACCAACGCCGTGTCGCTCAAGCGCCTTGCGCCGCTGCCATGGCCTTGGCTCTGGCCGTGCAACAGGGTCGGCAGGTCGGCGGCGAGCTGCGCGCCGTCCAGGCCCGCTTCGGCGACGGGCTGACCCGTCAGGGAAGTGAGCAGCGTCAGCACCGCGCGGCCGAGCGGCGACGGGGCTTGGCCGCGGGCGCGGCACGCAAACCCGATGCCATCGGCGCGATCCTCGATGCACTCGTCCAGGCCTGCCTCCCCGGCGATCTCGCGCGCGAACTGCGCGATGTGGATGCGCAGCCGATCGGGCGTGTCCAGGCCGGCGTCGATGTACCAGACGTCGGAGATCGGATAGAGTCCGCCGGCTTGCACCGGGATGGACTGCAGCACGCTCGCCGAGAAGTCGGGCGGCAGCGCATCGCCCAACTGGTCGGCGACCATGCGCTGGATCGATTGGAGCCGTTCTGTCGTCGGTGCTGGCGAGACGATGTGCTCGCGAAGCAGATCGCCCGGTGCGGCCGGCTGGCTTCCCGTGGCCGCTTCGCCAACCGCCGTGTCGTCGTGGCGCAAGGTGGGCTCGGACGCCGGAGGGCTGGCGGGTGGAGGACCGGCCGCCGCTGCAGGCGTGGCGATGGACGATGCTGCGCCCGGCGGAGTCGGCGTGCCGGCGGTGGGCGAAGGCAACGCCGGCTGCGCCGCAGGTGGCGTCGGGTCACTGACCAGCGCCCGGTGGCGGCTTTCCGATTCGGTCAGGTCCAGCGCCAGCACGTCGTAGCCGATGCCCAGCAGCTCGGACATCTGGCCGATCAGCTCGTCTTGCACGCGCTGCGGCGCGAACTCGTCGCCCTGCGTGTCGAACTGCGCCAGCACCTCCTGAAAGAAACTGTCGAAGTCCAGCGGCAGCGAACGGTCCTTGGCGTAGTGCTCCCAGGTGCGTTTGCAGGCCGTGCGCATGACCGACAGCCGCTCGACCTGGTGGCGCCCCAGGCCGCCATAGAGCACAGTGGGAATGGCGGGCAGCAGGTAGCGCACCGCGTCGGCCATGCGGGTGATGTGCGACCGCTGGACGGGGAAGCCATCGGCCGCCAGGCGGCGGGCCAGTTCCGACTGGCTCAGGGCGGCGCCGCTCTCCTGCTCGTAGAACTCCCGTGCTTTCTCGACGCCGAGCGCGCGCTCGATGAACGTGAGGCCGCCGCGCAGTTCGTTCTCGGCAAGATGCCCGGTCAGCGCGACGATTTCACCGCGCTCCGGCCATGGTCGGAACAGGCACGATATGCGGAAGAAGCGTTCTTCCTTGGTCTCCGACCAGAGTTCGCGCAGGATCGCCAGTCGCGTGTTGCCGCCGTTGCGGATGATGTAGTGGTCCTCGCCGGGCCTGCGCGTGATGGCCGGCGCCGCGTCCAGGCCGCGCTCGCGGATGGATGCCTTGATTTCCTCGTAAGCCGGGTTGCGCTTCATGCGCGGGTCATGGTCGTAGGGCCGCAACTGGTCCAGCGTCACGACCATGGGCGTGTCCGCGATCGGGTCGCTCAAGGCCGTAGCCGCTGGGCCGCTGCGCTCGAAGCCGGCCGCGAGCAGCTTGCCTGCCATGTCCTGCGAGGTCATGTCAGCCATGGCCGCACCCCTCGCAGTCCCCACGACCGCCGGCCGGCGCCATGCGGGCCTCTCGCTCGGCGCGGCGGATCTGCGCACGGGCGTTCAATTCGGCCCGGTGGTCACTCGCTGTCGAACTCGTGTAGATCGCCGCGCAGCCGGCCTTGGTGAACTTGAGGTGCCCGCCCGGCGTGCGCTTGACGTGCCAGCCCTCACCGACCGCGAACTCGATCAGGGCGCGCAGCCGCTTGTGGCCGCGGGCCAGCTCATGTGCGTTCGCCATGGGGCCTCCCAGGATCAAGAGGTCGCTGCGGGCGGCCGGATACTTGAGCCAGTCGGTCCTGCCATTGCGGGAACAACTCGCTGGCGAGCGCGCGCATCGTGTCGAGCGCGGCAGGGGCGACTCTGCCGGGCGGCTGGCGGTGCTCGACCCGATGCACCGGCAGGCCGCGCGTTGCGGCACGTGGATACGCTTCTATGGCCGGCACGTCGGTGGCGAGCACGCGGATGCCGGCGCTGTCCTGGAACAGGTCGCGCAAGGCCTGCTGGATCAGCCGTGCGTTGGCGGACACCGGGTGGACGCGGTTGATGAGCAAGTGCAGCGGCGGCGGTTCGATGCCCAGGTGCCGGTACGGCGCAATGTCTTCGAGCAACTGCATGGTGCCGCGCCGCAGCTCGCGTGCCGCGAGGATCTCCGGCGTGACGGGCGACAGCGCGAGATCGGAGGCGAGCACCGCCATCTCCAGCAGCACGGAACGCGCGCCCTGGGTGTCGATCAGCACCAGGTCGTAGAGGGGAGCAAGTGCTGGCAGCAGATGCCGCAACCGCAGGCGGCCATCCGGCGCATGCAGCAACAACGTGTTCAGCTCGCCCCGGTGGTCGTCGGACAGCACCAGGTCCAGGCCCGCGATGATCGTGCGGGACACGAGCTGGCCAAGGTCGCGCTCGTTGAAGGCCAACAGCTCATAGATGCCGCCCGGCGCGCGCTGGGTCAGTTCGTAGTAGGAGGACAAGGTGGGCTGCACGTCGAGATCGAGCAGCAGCACGCGCAGGCCCGCGTCCGCGGCGAGCCCGCCCAGGTTGGCGGCCGTCGTGGTCTTGCCGACGCCGCCCTTCGTTGAAATGATGGACACGACCTGCATGGCGCTCTCCGGCTGGGAATGGGAAGTCCGCGGGAGAGCGGGTCAGGTCCGGTGGTTGAGGCGCTCGGCGATCCACTGGTCGATTTCGATCGAATCCCAGCCGACAGCGCGCACGCCCAGGCGCAGCGCCTGAGGGAACTGGCGCTTCTTCATCAGGTTGTAGATGTGGGCGCGTTTGAAGCCGGACTTCGCTTCGACTTCATCGAGCCGCAGGATGCGGCGCTCGTTCGGCGGGAGTACAGGGGTCTGCGACATGGCGGTCACTCCTGAACGCTCGGTGGCGTTTGTTGGCGTGACCTCTATTCAATAGACCTGGCTGCGGAAAGACATTGCAAATGCAATCTCCGCGATTGCACATACAAGCTGGATAACCTCATGCGCTTGCGCTACGAACGTACCTCTTAGCGTTGGCGAACTTTCCGTTTAAGGTGCGCTCAGTGATGCCCATGGTGCCGCCGTAGTGGGCGACCAATGCAGAGACAAGGGCCTCCTGCGTTTTGAAGCTGGAATAGGGCACGCCTGAAGGCGACTGGCTCAGCATCAGCGTCAACATCCCTCCAATGATGTTGAGATAGGTCGTTTCCGCCCGTTCGCTGATCTCGCATTGCTTGGATGCCAACAGCACCGAGGATTGCTTGAGTAGCGTGTCGTGCTGCTCCTGCAGTTCTCGCATCTCACGTCGGGCTTGTTCAAGCGCGGCCTGAAGGGCCAGCCGCTCCACGAGGATCGCCTGTCCTGTTTCCATGGTGATGAAAGGATGCGCCATGCGTTCGCCACGGCTGAACAGAAATCCTGGCCGGTGCTCGGGATAGTGGGTGCGCATCCAGCGTTTTAGATCGACATGGCGAACAGTCAGATCCAGAGAATTGAGCAGGTTCGGATCATTGAGCGTGATCCCGTTCTTGCCGTAGGGCAGCTCTCCGTTGAGGATGCCGTCATAGATACGTTCCGAGTGCAGCCGGCACTCATTCCATCGAGGGCAGTTCAGCGACCGAGGCAGGACACGCGGTGACGCGATCGTGGCCAGGATCATCGGGAGATACCGCAGCAACCCAGCCCATCGGATGGCCGCCTCGATGGGACGATAGAACACCTTTGATGTTGAAATGTCCTTGTGCATGTCTTCGTCTCCTTTCGGGTGCGCTACATCACCGGCTCCTTTCTTGCCCAAGGGCTGTTGTGTCGTTATGGCCTGCGACGGACGCTTGAGGCGATGCCCTAAGCGAAGGCGGAGGAGGCCATTGGCGTCCGCCGCAGGTGGCCTTGTCTTGCTTGATATGCAAGAATCGATCAGTTGCCGGCCCATCGAGCGATGAGGACGCAAGCTCGATATTGGCGCTCACGGTACCAGCGTCATAGGTGGCGCAAAGCCCATCAAGACCGATTTGGTATGGTCTGATATCCAGACGGTTCAAGACCAGCGAGTTGAAGCGTTCGACGCCCCTACGTCCAGTTGGGGACTGGAAATCAGCGGTTAGTGATGCATCGCTCCACATGCTGATATATCGACAAAGTATCTGCCGCAGTACCAGTGACCCTGCCAGGTTGCCCCAGCACATAGGAGACGGAGATGGCTGAACATTCCCATGAACATCAACATCACACATCCGGTCAGATGGGTAAGCACGGCCGACCATACGCCAAGTTCTGGGTGAACATGGTGTTGGGCCTCGTCGTCATGTACTTCGTAATGTTCAGCATGATCGACGGCGCCAGGGACTTCAGAAACAATCTCAACATGCTCTACATGGCGGTCACTATGTGGGCGCCAATGGGCATCTTCATGCTAGCGACAATGCCCGGCATGTTTCCAAACCGGCGGCTCAATCTCGTGCTGTACGGCTTGTTTGCCGTTCTCACACTCGGTTCTTTTGCCGCTACCCGTGCTCAAACCGGAATCGGCGATCGACAGTTCATCGCGTCTATGGTCCCGCACCATTCGGGAGCGATCCTCATGTGCCGCGAGGCGCAGCTCTCAGATCCGGAACTCGTCAACCTATGCCAAGCGATTTCCGATGGCCAGCGCGCGGAGATCGAGCAGATGAACCGGATTGCTGCACGCCTTCGTTGAGGCTGGCTGCCACTACACTGGCGCCGCGTTGCGCTCCGGCGAAGTTAGCCGCAGCGATGTAAAGATGAGGACTTGCGGTGTTCCGATGCCGGCGGTTGTGTCCTACAGCCGTCCAGGTGCCAGGTAGTCCACGCGACACCACCCCGCGCTGCCTGCGGAGCGAGCGCAAGTCATGATCGTCGCAAGTTGGAGTTCGATAGCGAACCCGCTCAGCAGCTGGACGCATCAGGCGTAACGACGGGTGGATGGATCATCCTTGGACGCTGGTGGAAGTGGTTGGATGAACTTTGTTGCCGAGGGCGAAAAACAAGGCTATAATTGAGTTCTTCGCTGATCACCACAGTGGAGAAAGTGATTGGGAAACAGAGACTTAGCGCTCTAGTGCATGACTCGTCTCCCGCTCCAGATTTCGATTTCCGAAAACGCATGCGCGGTTTTTGGGAAATCCCGGTGAAAAGGGCCCTCGGGCCCTTTTTTTATCGCCCGGCCCATCCGCAACCACTCGCAGTGCCCCGGTCACGGACATGGGGTAACCTTCTGGTTGCACAAGTCAGAGGTGTTGGAAAGAACAATGGGTTTTGAAAAACTTGCCGACCTGCGAGAGCAGCTCCGGGCGCAAGCCCAGCAAGCGGCGCCAGCCCAACCGAAAGCCGCAGGCCAGTCGAAAAAGCGCGATGCCGCCAAGCAGCAACGCAATCCCGCCCGCAAGCAGGAGGCCAGGAAGCGCGAGCCGGTCGATCCCACGATCGAGGCGATCTGGCGCCTGCAGAAGCAGTTCCCGCTGGCCTTCCCCAAGAATCCCGCGCCCAAGGTGCCGCTCAAGGAGGGCATCCTGGCCGATGCCGCCCAACACCTCGAAGCGCTGTCCATGACGCAGGAACAGCTCAAGCTGGCCATCGCCGAATGGTGCAAGGGCAGCCGCTACTGGGCCTGCCTGACCGAAGACGCGCCGCGCATCGACCTGCAAGGCCAGCCCGTGGGCAAGGTGACCGCACAGCAGGCCGCCTACGCGCGCCGCCAGGCCAGCCGCCGCCCCGCCGGCAAGCCGCGCGCCAAGGCCGCGCCTGCGCCGAAGCCCGATGCGGCCGCCGACGCCGCGCCGCAGGCCGAGGCTGAAGCCGCGCCCGCGGCGGAAACGCACTGAATCCCGTTATTGGCACAAGTCCGAAATTCTGTGTATAATCGCTGTCTTTGGTGAACACGGCCTTTTTCTTGAAAAAGAAAAACGCACCAAAAACACATGCAGGGCATCGAATGCAATGCATATGCGGGAGTAGCTCAGTTGGTAGAGCGCAACCTTGCCAAGGTTGAGGTCGCGAGTTCGAGACTCGTCTCCCGCTCCAAGTTATGATCTACAGACTTCCACTGGCGTCTGTAAGTCGTTGAAAAAAGGGCCGAAAGGCCCTTTTTTCATTCCAGCAAAAGCCATGGAAATCCACCAACAGCCAGCGTTTTTGAGGCCAAAATTGAGGCCAAAGAATGCGGGGGGTGCAGGTTCCGGATTGTTGCTGGGGTTGGAGGGGAGCCGTGACGAGCATTGAGCCTAAGTCGCAACTTAGGAGCTCGATGATGGCACTCTCTGATCTGACTGTGCGGCAAGCTAAGGCCGCCGACAAAACCTACAGCATCCCCGACACCGACGGCCTCGGCCTGGTGGTCGCCCCTACCAGCGGCAAGTCGTGGCACCTGCGCTACTACTGGCTCGGCAAACAAAAGCGCATCTCCCTGGGCAACTACCCGGAGATCGGCCTGCGCGAGGCTCGTGCCCTGCGCGACGAGGCCCGGGCGCTGCTGGCCAAGGGCATCAACCCCCACACCGACCGCAAGCAGAAACGGCATGCGGTCAAACTGGCTTCCGATTACACCTTCAAGGCGGTCTTCGACGCCTGGGTCGAGCATCGCCGCAAGGAACTCAAGGAAGGTCGGCAAAGCACGCTCTCCCAGATCCTCCGTATCTTCGACAAGGACGTGCTGCCCAGCCTTGGGAGGATGTCGATCTACGACATTCGCCGGCCCCAGCTTCTGGGTGTCCTGGCAAGGATCGAGCAGCGCAAGGCCTTCACTACCGCTGAAAAGGTCCGCACCTGGCTGGGACAATTGTTCCGCTATGCTCTGGTCATTGTCGAGGGTATGGAAACCAATCCGGCTACGGACCTGGACGTGGTGGCGGAGCCCAAACCGCCGGTGAACCATAACCCTTACCTGCATCTGCCCGAGCTTCCCGAATTTCTCCAGAAGCTCAGGCTCTACAACCCTCGCGGCTGGCAAACCCAGCTCGGCATCCGGCTGCTGTTCCTGACCGGGGTGCGCACCGGCGAACTGCGGCTGGCGACCCCGGATCAGTTCGACCTCGACCGTGGTCTGTGGATCATCCCGCCGCAGATCGTCAAGCAGCTTCAGGACGAGATGCGCAAGGCCGGCAAGCGCCCGCAGGATGTGCCGCCCTACATCGTGCCGCTGTCCCTCCAGGCCATCGAGATCTTGCGCTACCTCCTGGGGGTGATGCGGCCGGCCCAGCAGTACCTGCTGACGCATCGCAGCGACCTCAAGAAGCGCATCAGCGAGAACACCCTCAACGCCGCCTTGAAACGGATGGGCTACGAGGATCAACTGACCGGCCACGGCATCCGCGGAACCATCTCTACGGCGCTCAACGAGATCGGCTACCCCAAGATTTGGGTGGACGCGCAGCTTTCGCACTCCGACCCGAACAAGGTGAGTTCGGCCTACAACCACGCCAAGTATGTGGAGCCGCGCCGCCGGATGATGCAGGACTGGGCCGACCGCCTCGACCTGCTCGAACAGGGCCAGGTGGAGGCTGCGAGCGCGCATCTCACCATCCATATCGAAGGGGTGCCGGCAATGGTAGAAGCGGAAGATGCCGCTGCCATCGTCGAGGCTTCCCCTGCAGTCCCCGTCCCGCCTGTGGTGGCTACTCCCATCATCGTGACGCCGAACACCGCCGGGGCCACGTTCCAGCGGCTGTCGCAAGTGCCTCCGCCCCCCACCCGGACGCCAGAGCCGGAAGTGTCCGCGATCCAGCGCGAGCGCGAGGAAATGCTCGCCATCTACGAATCGCCGAACAACCTTCCGGTTCCTCTGTTCGGCAAGCTGGCCGGGAAGTCCAAGGACCAGATCAACCGCGAGTTGAAGGCGGGCAAGCTGCTGTCCATCAGTCTAGGCAACCGGGGGCAGCGTGTTCCCGATTGGCAATTGGTGCCGCTCAAGCACAAGCTGGCTCTGGTGCTCATGAACCAGTGCCCGGAAGCGGACTCCTGGGAGCTTTACCGCATGCTGACCCGGCCACACCCGGATTTGGGGGATCGCGCGGCCATCGATGTGGTGACACCGACCAATCTGGTCGCAGTCGTCCGAACCATCGCGGGCGATCAGCAGCATGCAGATGCCCCCGAGACTGTCTCGCCGCGGCCTATCCCCGAACAGGTGCGGCAGAGTGTCCGCCGGTTGGTGGATAGCACCGTGGTGCTTGAAGGGGCTTGAACGCCGACGGTGCGACTTGGCGACCGGGGTGGGACTGTCCCGGTCGCCAGGCTCGGGATCAGGCTGCGCCAGCCTTGGCAATCTGCAGTGCTCTGCGCTCGAACCGCTCAGAAACAGAATTGGCTGGCCCGTGGGGACGCTGCAGGTGCGTCACGATTTCGTAGGGACCATCAGAGAGTGGTCGCATGCTGATTCCCCATCCATGAGCATGCTCGATGTGCGATTGCGCGGATAAGCCGACGCCATAGCCCGCCGCCACCCATAGAGCCAGCAGCTCGAACGAAGTCATGTACCGAATGTTCCGTTGGTCTTCCGGTAGGAAGGAGGACAACCTCTGATCCAGTAAGGGACAGGCCTCTGCTTGCCAGCGAAACACCATGTAGTCCTGCAACCCGGCAATTGTGAGCGTTGCCTGATCCAGCAAAGGGAGCCGCAACGGCAGGGCAACGGCCATGCTTTCGCTCCACAGGGGCTGACTGCTCAGGGATGGATCGGCCAAGCCCTGAAGCGACATCCCTGCGTCGTAACGGCCTTCACGAAGCCCTGCCACCAGATCGTCCGCCGTGACCTCGAAAAACGCGATGGTGACTTCCGGTTCCTCCGCGCGCTGCAGCGCAAGCAGCTTAGAGAGACGTGATGACGGCACACCAGGCGCTATCGCGAGCTTGAAATGGGACAACCGGTTTGTGGCGTCGTGCATGAGAGCCCCACGAAGCTATCGGGTCAAAAAATAACCCAATATGATAGCAATGAGTTAAGTTTAACGTGGTTAAATTCTCTTGGCTGATCGACGCTTCTGTCAATGCAGAAGCGTCCAATTTCACAAGGCCGTCCCCCAGGCACAACCACATTTGAAGCCGAGCCAGCGCTGGCCTTCGGAAAAGCGGTGCGTGCCACACGCCTGGAACAAGGAGTCGGTCAGGAAAAGCTGGCAGGCTTGGCTGGGGTCGCGCGCTCGCACATGGGCAAGATCGAGCGTGGAGAGCATATGCCTACGCTGGCTCTGATACTGAAAATTGCCGCCGCGCTCGGGATAAGTGCTGCCGAACTGATGGCTGTAACAGAGCGCAACCTTGGTTCTGGCACCGATTCTTGAGATTGGCCGTCTGCGGATGGCGCCGTCAGTCGCCCAAACGGTCGCGTAGGCGAGCGATGAATCGCTCCAGCGAAACCGACATACTGCTGTTTTCGGACCAAAGCAAGTAGGTAGTGATGACTGCGGATTCCATCGCCAAGGGACGGATCACAACATCCGGACGCTGGTAGCCAGCGATCCTGGTCGTCGTTGTGAAGCCGACGCCGTAGCCTGCACCGACAAGGGTGAGCATCATGTCCAGCGAGGACGCGTGCTCAACGACATTTGGCTTGTGCTCCAGAGGCTGCAGGAGCTGTGCCAGTTGGTGGCAGTACCCCTCGCACACCTGTGGATCGCACAAGACGAGCGGGTGGCTCCCGAGTTCATGAAGTGGAACCTCCCTGTGGGCGAGCAACTCGTGCCGGGCTGGCACAGCAAGCACCAGCGGGTCTCGCCAGATCGGTTCCGCAACAATGCCATCACCGACGTCGGCGGTGTGCGCGAACCCGATCGTGAAGTCGCCTGATCGTAAGCCGCGCAATTGCTCGGCCAAAGGCACTTCGGACAGACGTATCTCGACCTCCGGCTCCTCGGCGCGGCAACGGGCCAGAAACGCCGAGAGCCGAGGGTCGGTCGCACCATCGGAGACGGCAATGCGCAGGTTCCCTCGCAAGCCTGCTGCGACCGCTCGAACGTTCTCCTGTGCCTGCTCCAGGACAGTGAACAGCCTGCGGATGTCCTGTAAGAAGGCGGCGCCAGCAGGGGTCAGCGCTGTGCCCCGGCGATTCCGATCGAAGAGCACAACCCCTAGCTCGTCCTCAAGCTCTTTGATAGTTCGAGACAAGGGGGATTGCTCTATATGCAGGCGCTCAGCGGCGCGTGTGAAATGAAGCTCTTCGGCCAAAACGATAAAGCAACGCAAGTGTCGCAGTTCCATGAGCAATGTTCCTATTCAGGCGCTGACAACCTCCTTCTATTTGCTCACGCCATGCAGGTTGAAAACTGCTTTTAAGCGATGTATGTGGCATATGTTCTTTGAGCACGAGTCGTAGGCGTTCAACTTTTCCAAACGAGATGCCGGGCTCTGATTGACCAAGCGCTCAAGAGCCCTGTATATCTACGGCGCTACGGTTCAATATTTACAATGTCACCAATGTCATGTACGTATGCGAGTGCATAGGCCATCTCTCCAGACGTTTGCGCATGCAAAAACATCAATGGTTGCCCGCTTGTTACCTCGTCCCCTAGGCGAACCTGCAACTGAATCCCTGCGGCCGGACTCTCTGGCGCTCCGGCCAATTTGGCTAAACGGGAAAGTTTCCGGTTGTCGATGTGTACTGCTCGTCCCGTAGTGGTTGCCAAAAGCGGTTCGACGTAAAGAGCTTGGGGTGGCTCACGAAATCCCCCCTGAGCGGCACAGATCCTCTGAAATTTTTGGTTCATCGAGTATTACCGGGGAAGGCTGCGCGGATTTTCAGGAAGAAGTACTCCTGATCGCGGTAGCCGTAAGCGCGGCGCTTGATGACCTTGATGGTGTTGTTGATACCCTCAACGATGCTGGTGTTCAAGGGATGGCGGCATCTGGCCAGGATGCCGTGCAGGTACGCTTTGAGACGCTGAGCAAAGGTACTGAGCGCGTCAATGCCGCTGCACTCGGCCTGCTCACACCACTGCTCCCAGGCCTGTTGAGCCCAGGCGGGCTTGCGATAGAACCACAGCCGCTTGAGCTCATCACGCAAGACATAGACGGTGAGTAACGGCTGATTGGCGTGCAGCAATTCATCGAGCCGCACGCGCTGCTGGCGATCCAGGTTGTCTCGGTTGCGTAGCAGCAGCCAGCGGCTGGACTTGATGACTTTGCGCGCCGGGCGATCCTGCCGGAGTCGATTGGCTTGATCAACGCGCACCCGATCGATGACCTCACGCCCGTACTTGGCCACGACATGGAACAGGTCGTAGACGATCTCGGCTTGCGGGCAGTGCGCGCGGATCTCCAGTTCGTAGGCGGTGGTCATGTCGATGGCCACCGCCTTGATGCGTTGGGCGGCACCTTCGGGCAGTTGCTCGAAGAAGGCCCGTGCCGTCTCGCGCGAGCGGCCCAGACCAAGCCACAGCACCTGGCGGCTGGTGGGGTCGACCACGACGGTGGCATACCGATGGCCCTTGTGCAGGGCAAACTCATCCATTGCCAGGTATTCGATACGCGACCAGTCCGGCTCCGGGATCGATGCACGCAGTCGCGCCTTATCCACCGTCTTGACCGTGTGCCAGCCCAGATCAAAGAACCTGGCCACCGCCTGCACGTTGCTCGATTGCAGCAGTTGGCTGCAGGCTTGTGCCAGCCGATCCGTGACACGCTGATAGCGTCCCAGCCAGCCGAGCCGCTCCAGACGCGGGCCGCCGCACCGCTCACACCAAAGCCGCCGTCGCGGCACATGCAGCACCACCCGATACTCGAACAAGGGCAGGTCGCGCACGCGTCGCACCGTCGTCTCGTGCACCTGGCGACACCGCGCGCCGCACTGCTCGCAATGCATGGCCTTGGCCGTGGGCTTGAGATACAGCGACACCGTGCGCCCATCGCCTTCAGGCCACACCACGCGATCCACCCGATAGCCGTCCCAGCCACCCAGGGACTCCAACAGCTTGCGATCCAGCATCGTCCGATCCTCCTGAACACCAGAAACTGGCCTCAAGAGTACGAAATCTGGCCAAATCGCTCCACGCTATTCTGCGATGAACCAAATTTTTCCCAGGCGCGGCCACTGCTGATCGTCTCGTGAGCCAATCGAATTCCATCCCCTTCTTTGGCGACGCCGCCAAGCTCAAGTACCGCACCCGCCACCATCGCCACACGGTCACGTAGATCCTGTGGCGCATCAGCCTCGTTGCGCAATACCGCCAACACATCGCGTGCTTCCAACGCTGGGCCGATACCTCTGCCGACAGGCTGGCTGCCGTCTGTAAACAGGCAACGCAATACAAGGCCAAATGACGCGGCGACTTCCGAAAGGTGATATGCAAGATGCTCGGCCGTTTCCTGGCTGCGGACTTTTGCGGTTGGCCCAACCGGAATGTCAATCACGATGTGGGTCGCCCCTGCCGCAATCTTCTTGGACAACACCGAGGCAATCAGTTGTCCTTGCGTGTCGATATCCAGTTCACGCTCAATGCGCACGAAGATGTCGTCCGCGGGGCTGAGGTGCATCGCGCCGCCCCACGCCACGCATCCACCCTCTTTTTCCACGACCTTTCTGAGCGTATCCAGGCCCAGGTCTACAGGAACCAGCGTTTCCATGGTGTCCGCCGTGCCGGCGGGAGAGGTGATGGCGCGTGATGAGGTCTTGGGCATCAACAATCCATTGGCTGCGGCTATGGCAACCACCAACGGCGTGGTGCGATTTCCCGGTAATCCGCCCACGCAATGCTTGTCCACAACAATCGGAGCCTGCCATTGCAGGTGATCCCCGACATCGACCATCGCACGGGTGAGATGGATGGTCTCTTGCATATCCAGAGGCAGTACCGCCGTTGCGGTCAGGAAGGCCGAAAGTGCGACATCGGTATAGCGACCATCGACCACATCACGGACGATCGCCTGCAACTCCGTCGCCTGCAGTCGGTGGCCGTGAATTCGCGCACGCACGGCCGACAACGATTCGAGCATCGGCGGATGCCGAACCTGCACCAGATCGCCCTCATGAATGCCCAAGGCATCCCAGGCGGCCTCCGACAGAGCGATCTGTCCAGTCTTGAGCAGATCGCTGTCGATTTGGTACAGCAGCGCTTGTACAGTACGGTCGCGGGCAATGATCAGTACCTGTGACCGCGGTGCCAGCCCTTCGGCACGGCAGACATGGCAATCGGTACGCATCAAGACGACAGGTTGATGCTGGGCATGCAGTCGCATGCGTGACGCTTGCAAGGCGGGTGTCTGGGGAGTGATGCGGGCACTCACAGGGCGAACTCCTGGTTTTGCATGGGCACCGATGCGTGCCATTTGAGTTCGCGCTGAATACGTTCGCGCAGCGCCTCGGAGGCATTGGATTCACCATGAACAATGAACACCCCTTCCGGCGCCCGGGTAAAGCCGCCCAGCCATCGCATCAGTTCATCGCTGTCGGCATGAGCCGACAACATCGGAAGCTCGGCGACCTCCGCATTGATCGGCATCCAGCGTCCATGAATCTTGACTTCGCGAGCGCCCTCAAGCAGTTTGCGTCCGCGCGTACCTGCGGCCTGAAATCCAGAGAACAGCAGCGTGTTCTGATGAATGCCGCCAAACGCTTCTATGTGATGCAACACGCGGCCACCTGTGGCCATGCCGCTGGCGGAAATAATCACCTTGGGGTAGCGATTCGCCGATAGTGCCTTGGACTCTTCAACGTCGCGCACGTATTTGACTTCCGAAAATGCGGCCTCGAAATCGTGTTGCGTGAGCTTGTGGTCGTCGGAGTGGCGGTGCAGCAGCACAGTTGCGTTGGTGGCCATCGGACTGTCCAGATAGACGGGCACGTTGCGGAGCCGACCGCGCTGTCGCAGCAGCCACAAGTCGTAGATCAACGACTGCGCTCGTCCCACGGCAAAAGCGGGAATTACCACCGTGCCTCCGCGGCGAGTCGTGCGCTCGATGATGTCGCCCAGCGCTTCGACGGCATCGGAACGGTCATGACGACGATTGCCATAGGTGGACTCGATGATGATGTAGTCCGCTTCCGTGACTGGTTCAGGATCAGGCATGACCATGTCGTCAAAGCGTCCCAAGTCGCCGGAGAACACCAAACGCTTGCCGCCAATGTCGATCTGAGCCGTCGCCGCCCCAAGAATGTGACCGGCGCTGCGCAGCAGTAGACGGGCATTGCCCGGCAATTCAGTCTCTTGATGCAGCGGCACCGGTTTGAACTGCAGGAGCGTACGTTCTGCATCCCGAACCCGATACAGCGGAAGGGCTGGCTTGTGTTTGGAAAATCCTTTTCGATTGGCGAAATCGGCGTCCTTCTCCTGCAACCAGGCGCTGTCGAGTAGGATGAGTTCGGCGACATCTCGCGTGGCTGAGGTCGAGAAAATCTTCCCGCGGAACCCGTCCAGCACCAATCGGGGCAGATACCCACAATGATCCAGGTGCGCATGCGTTAATACGACCGCATCAATGTCCTTGGGCTCAACTGCCAGGCGCTGCCAGTTAAGTTCGCGCAGGTTTTTCAATCCCTGGAACAGTCCGCAGTCGATCAAGATGCGGGTATTGCCATGGGTGATAAGGTGTTTGGAGCCGGTGACGGTGCCGGCACCGCCCAGGCTGGTCAATGAGAGCATGTATTTGTCTCCCCTCTTGTTTGTGGGTTGTGAAATCAGGAACCGGCGCGGTCGCCGCGGACCGCGTCAGAACCACTTGAAATTCGCTCGTCGGTCGCGGCCGCAGCAACCTGCGAACTGTTCCGGCCGGTCACTTGCGCAGCGGCATAGATGGCGTCCACCCAGGTGCAGCGGTTGGCGATCAACATTCCAGCCACATCGAGCGTGCCGCCGCGGTTGATGTAGCCCAAAGCCCGCGTCTTCGAGGTGCCGCTGTCAATGCGGCGCAGCACACCCAGCATCGGCTCTGGGCGGGTATGGCTTATTAACACGCGAGGCAAGTGAGGCGGGAAGAGTGCTTGCAGGGCTTCGTCACCGACCACGAAGGTGGCCTCAAGGTCATCTCGCGGAATGCGCAGGCGGCCGGGTTCGATCACTACAGTGACGCACGACGCAAGTCCATGGCGCTCCAGGCGGGCGTGGGCTTTGAACGCTTCCTCCAACTGGTAGGCGCCAATCACCACGAACTGCAGTTGTGCTGTAGCCGGATCGCCGGCTACATGGGCTGCTCCGTGCTCAACCAGCGATTGAGCGGCGGCGGCGTTGAAGTGATTCGGCGTGTCGCGCTTGGAGACCACCACACAGGCCACTTGGCCCCGGCTGGCGTAGACCGCTCGCAGCGCGGCGGACGCCGTGTTGGCATCCACCGGGAACAACACGCGTGCGGTGTCCGACATCTCCCCCAGCAATGCTTCGCCAATGGTCGGGTCCTGGTGTGACTGCTCGTTCTTGCTGTTCTCCCAGGTGTGGGATGTGACGATCAGCGGGACGGAGATCCAGCCTGGCGGCTGGCCCAGCTCCTTCTGCCGACGCGCGAAGATGATCTCCTGGCGCATCAATCCAAGCATCTTGACCGCGAATGCCTCGTAGCTGACGATCAGGTTCAGCCCCCCTTTGTTGGCGAGGGCGGCGGCCGCAACGGCTTCTTCATTGAGTGCGGTGACCACCGAGCCATCCGTCGATTCCGGGACGCCGGGTTCGGGCACGTTGACGCGGTGCTTGAGCAGCGCTAGCGTGGTCCCCATCTTGTTGCTGGCCAGTTCATCGGGATTGCCGATCCGGATGCGCAACTGTGGATTTGCCTGCACTAGCTCCACGAACCAACGGTCCAGTGCGGACATGGCGCTGCCCGATACCTCAGTTGGCGCCCAGGCCGGCATCGGCAGATGAGGGCTCGCTGGATGGCGTAGGGCCATGGGGTGCTCGCTTTCGCGCGAGCGCTGGCTCTGGCCGTGATTCGCAAGGACGGTGAGCGCGTTTTCCAGTTCGCTCTCGGGCACGAACAGCGCCGCAGCCCCTGCGTTGAAGGCCTCGCGTGCCTGCGCATCCTCGCGCGGATTGCCGTTCAGCGGCAGGTTGTGGGCGGCATTGGTCGCCGCGCCCGGGAAGCCAAAACCTTTCTCCGTCTCGGCGATCACGTAGGGCAGCTTGACCGGATAGCGCCGATCCGAGCGTGCGGCGAAGGCGCTCAGCGTGTCTTCGGCTTCAACAATGGCCCATGCGATCGCCATCGGATCACGTCCATCAACGATGACCGGATCGAAGCCGTTGTGGCGCAGGTCCTCGGCCAGCCAGGTAGCGCCACCTTCCTGCACGATCTGGGTGCGCTGCTCGATGCGCCGTCCGTTGAGAATCATGACCGGGATGGCGAAGCCGCAGTCCTCGGCGCGCCACCAGCGCGGCGCCCAGTCCGAGCCACGTTGTTCCTCGAAAGCGCCATCACTGAGGAATGCCACCAGGCTTTCTCCCGGCAACGGCGTGTGCACATACTGCAGCCCGGCGAACCCCAGATAGCCGCCTTCGGAGATCGCGCCGGCCGTGTTCGGCCCGGCATGGCTACCCAGCGGTACCGCGGGCCGACCCTGCTTATCGATGGCATAGGAGTAGAAGTCCGCGATCAGGAGCGACAGGCCCGCCTCGCTGCGGTCGTAGCGTCCACGCTGGGCGGCGGATACATCGCCGGTCAGTGCGTTCACCGCCTCGATCGCGGCCACGCAGTGCCCCTGCCCCATGAGCCAGCCGCGTGTCGTCCCGGTCAGCGCGTTGGCCAACAGATAACCCACGAAGGCTGGCACCATGTTGAGCGAGCCGCCGGTGTGGCCTTCGGGCGTTTGTTTGAAATCATCGGAGCCCAGTGGGCAGCCGCTTCGGTCGATGCGCCGGGCATAGGTCATATGCGCCACTACGCTCATGGCCGTGCAGGCCACCCGGTCGGCTGCAGCCAGCAGCGCATGGGCCGAGGCTTCGTCTGCTATACGCCTTTGCGCGACCAGACGTTGCACTAGGGCCTGCATACGTTCGATGGTTTCAGACCTGTGCGCGATGGGCCCGTAACCAGCACGCCAATCGGTTGCGAGGTTAGCTTGAGAGGACATTTCAGGTCTCCTTGAAAATAGTTGGATCGATAAAAAGATCAGCCTCGCGGATCGGTTTTCCCGCTAGAGAGAGCGTCGGCAATCAGCGAAGCGAGACCAATCCGGTTACTCGGATGCGGTACTGCGTCGGTGGACGTAATTCGGGCAAACAACGGTGTCAATTGGGCCCAGGCATCCTCGGCGAACAGGGCATGCACCACTACGCACTCCGGCTTGCGCATTCCTTGCTCGGCGAGCGTGCGGCCTGATGATGCGATGTCGTCCACAAGCGCCGGCGTTCTGCCGCGCCAGATCGACAGGTCGGGAACATCGATGTCCACGCTGCGATCGCCATGGCGTGTCTTGCGAAGCACAGCGTGCGGTACGCCGATGCGGGACGCGATGGCGCCGGCCCACTGCTCGCTTTCCTCGTCGGGGCCCACGATCAAAGGTTCTTCGACATGATTCGCGATCCAGTCGGCCAGCAGTGGTGCGGCATGCAAGGTGATGGTGGGGATCGTGTAGACCGCTGATAGTGTCGGATAGCGGTGCAGATGCGGATCCACCGTGAGCAGCTTGTCGAAGGTCGATGAGACCAGACGTGCGAAGGACCGCGACGTCACGCTTTCTCCGTCATGGAATCGCTTGTCCTGGCGCATGTAGGCCAGATACGGTGCGATCAGGTTCACCTCTTGCGCGCCAAGTTCGCGCGCCGCGTCAGCGGCAAAAGCCAGAAGCAGGAACTGCGGATCAGGATGGGCCAGCGTGCAAATCACATCCACGATCCGATCGGCAGGTTCGCCATGCAACCGGACATAGCTCTCGCCATCGGGGAATCGGCGCGTTTCGATGCGGCCGGCTTCGCTGCCGCATGCCTGCGCGATGCCGCGGGCCAGATCTTCGTTGCCGGGTAGGGCCAGGGTGAGTCGTTGCATCCATTTATCTCCTTATTTGTTGTCCTTGGTCTCTTATCGAGCGCGGGTGCCTTATCGTTCAGCTCGCTGTGTTCACCTTGCCAACTGGCTAATGACGACGGCATTGGCAGTACTGCGTCGACGTGGTAGCTCCACAAGCAACCAGGCTCTTGTCATGAACAGCAACAGAGTGGCTTGCATGGCGTTCAAGGAATCGATCTGCATCAGAATCGCCGTCCTACGGTGATCGTTCCGTAGACCGGGATTTCCTTTTGTCCACGAAATTCGCGGGTGCGGTGGTAGCGGGCTATCGCGATGCGCCAGTTGCCCTGAGTCATCGCGATGCCATAGCCCACATCGGCCACGAATGGCCGTTTATCAACACTATGACTGGACTTGAACGTATTGCCGTCCAACGTGATGTCGTGCAAAACCCAGCGACCGTCGAGTGCCACGAACAGGTGCCCGTTCCAGTTGCTGCCAGCGGTCTTACGCACGGGCGAGGTGTTTTCTCCAGCCGGGCGCAGCGGTGCGGTGCCTAAGTCGTCCGGCAGGCGTAGGCCATAGCGCAGTTCTCCGCCGACATTCGCGTAGGTGGCGAAATTGCCCAAGCTGCCGCCCCAGTGGCGGGTCAGATCCCAACCCCAACCGCTGACGTTTTCTTGCCTGATGACTCGTGTTCGGCGTTCGTGGAGCAACTGCAGCACGGGTTCGTCGCGCAGTTGATGTCTCCAGCCATTGAATCTGTCCACTCCGACGGTGTCATGCCACCAGTTCTGGACTTGCCTGGCCTGGGAGGAGGGCCCCACCACCCCCACGCGGAGTTGCGAAGTGCGCAGCGTATCGCCCCGCCTCGCGTTATAGCCAAGGCTCAACATCAAGGCGCCCGCGAAAGGACGATCATCCTTGATGAGATCGCTGCGCGTTTTGTCGTTCGGGGTGTACATCATCTGCCCGAAGCCGATGGTCATGTTCTGTTCGTCGAAGCCTTGGGGTTGGAGCATCGTGAGAAAGCGATTCAGCCCACGGACGAGACGCGGTAGACAAGGGTCATCGCTATAGTCCACGAGGTTGGGGGAAACCCAACTGGCGAGAAACCCGTTGGAGTACCCTTGATCCTGTCCCATGCCGCCGAACATGTCGTTGTCGATCCGCAGATTGAGCGTTCCGGTCGAGCGCAGCGGATTGTCACGGTGGCAGGACTGTGCCTGCGCGCAGGCACTCAGCGACAGCAGCAGCAAGGTAGCTGCGACTCTGAGCCTCCATTCAGCGAGGTCAGTGGGCTGAACTTTCGTCACGCTGGCATGCCACCGTGCCCAGGGGTTGCAGTAGCAATGACAGAATGGGGCTGGCGTACCAGCATCACGGGAACCGGTGCGATGCGAGCGAGCTGCTCGGCATCGCTTCCCAGCAGCAGCCTGTCCACGCCCCGGCGTCCGTGAGTGCCCAACACCACCAGCTCGCATTCGGTGGCCAGTGCCTGCTGCGCGATGAGCACAGAGACGCGCTCGCCCTTGCTCTCCAGAAGGACGGTCTCTACCGTCAGGCCTTCCTGTCTCAGCCGGAGCGCCGCCTCGTCGAGCAGCTTCTGCCCGGCCGCCAGGAAGCCTGGCCTCACTTTTTCAATGTAGATTCTCGGCCTCTCGAAGCCGTTGCTGTGCTTCATCTCCTCGATGACGTGCAGCAAGATGATGGTTGCACCACTCAGGCGTGCCAACACTGAGGCGTGGTGGAGTGCCAAATTGGCGGTGGGACTTCCGTCAAGCGGAACCAGGAGTCTTGAGTACATGAACGTCTCCAGTTATCAGAGTAGGACGGGGTGCCAAATAGATATTGCGCATACCGTCCCGCAGTAGCGGACGCGGTATTCGCTTATTCAGCTGCGTACGTATTCCCCCGGGGCATCGCCAATAGTCGGGTATCCATTGAACTCAGACCCCATGAGCGGAGGTGCAACAACATCACCGGAACGCTCCTGGAGCCATCCCGACCATGCCGGCCACCACGAATCTAGATGCGTCTGTGCAGTGGCTTGCCACTCGTCCGGCGCCATGTACCCCTCATTCACGGCGCGCGTATGGATTTGATACTGGCGCTTGCCCCGGCCAGGCTCGCTCACGATGCCGCCGTTGTGCCCTCCGGTGGTCAATACAAAAGTCAGTTCGGCTGAAGACAGGAGATGCAGCTTGTAAACGGAGCGCCACGGCGCAATATGATCGGAGGCAGTGCCGACGCAAAACATCGGTACGGTGATGTTTCCTACTGAAACCGGACGACCCAGGACGGGATAGCGCCCTGCGCTGAGATCGTTATTCAGGTAAAGGCGTCGGAGATATTGCGAATGCATTTTCGCCGGCAGGCGAGTCCCATCGGCATTCCAAGCCATCAGGTCGGTCATTGGCCGGCGATCGCCCAATACGTACTCGTCAATCATGCGGGACCATACAAGATCGTAGGCCCGCAGTAGCTGGAACGCTCCACTCATCTGGCTTGAGCTCAAGTAGCCTGTTTGAGCCATACTGGCCTCCAATAGCGCCACCTGGCTCTGGTTGATGAACAGGCCAAGCTCGCCCGGCTCGCTGAAGTCTGTCTGCGCAGCCAGTAGACTTACGGACACCAGCCGCGTATCGCCATCGCGCGCCATGGCTGAAGCCCCAATAGACAGCAATGTCCCGCCCAGGCAGTAGCCGGCCGCGTGGATTCCCTGCTCGGGGACAATGGATGTCACGGCATCCAGCGCCGCACACAAGCCAAGCTCAAGATACTCATCCATGCCCAAGTCTCGATCACCAGCATCCGGATTTTTCCAAGAGATGCAAAAAACCGTATGGCCTTGTGCAACGAGATACCGTATCAGTGAGTTATGGGGAGACAGATCGAGTACGTAGTACTTCATGATCCAGGCAGGAATGATCAGTATCGGCTCAGGATGGACTTTCTCGGTGGTGGGCGTGTATTGAATCAACTCGATTAATTGGTTTCTCAGTACGACTTTTCCCTCCGTCACCGCCACGTCGCGCCCAACGACGAAGTTCTCGGTTCCCGCAGGAGGCTCGCCGGATAGTTGTCGGCGCAGGTCATGAAGAAAGTTGGACATGCCACGCGCCAGGTTGGCGCCTTGTTCTTCCATTGTTTTTTTCAGTACAACGGGGTTAAAAAGCGCAGAGTTGGTTGGCGATACCAATTCCAGCCATTGCTTTGCGCCAAACGCCAATAGGCGTTCGTGTTGTGGATCAACACCCCACACACCCTGCGTGGCTTGCTCCCACCATTTTGACTGAATAAGAAAGGAACTGCGGTAAAGGTTGTAGGGCCATTGATCCCATGCAGGATCATTGAAGCGACGGCCATAGGTAGGTGACGGTTCAGGAGGTGTAGCTTCCTGGTCCGGACTGACCAAGCTCTTCTTCAGCAGAGACATCCATTGCTCAGACAAGGAGCCTGCAAACGCCAAAAGCTCGGCTTGCTTTCCGGGGCTGTTCGCCAAATGGCTTGCCCAATCAGTCCAAGCCAACAGCGACGATTCAGGTGAAATTGAGGACCAAGCCTGGGCCCAAGCCATATGCGCTTGCATATCCATTGCCGGAACGATTGTCGATGAAGTATTACCTTTCTTATTTTTTGTCAAAACGCATTACCTCAATTGCTATTCAAATAGATGGAGCGCCCTCGTTTGAACACGGGGGTAGTTGTGCTCGCTTGTGTTCATGCACACCGGCACTCATGTCATCAGCGCTTTTGCGATGACACCGTGCCAGCGTGCTAGAGATGTCTCCGCCTGCCGGCGCATTCCGTTAATTCTTTCGTCTTAACCGGCCATCAGGCTGATCACCAGTGCGTTCGCAATGTCGATGACGAACCCGCACACCAGGGGCACCACAATGAACGCCTCGCGCGCAGCGCCATGCTCCCGAGTGACCGCCGTCATGTTGGCGATGGCGGTGGCGGTAGATCCCAGCGCGATTCCGCCGAAACCGGCGCACATCACTGCGGCTTGGTAATCCCTGCCCATTGCCCGAAAAACGATCAGAAGCACGAATGCGATGACCAGGATGATCTGCACCAGCATCGCCACGGTGATGAAGGCAAGCACAGGCTGCAGCTCCCAGAGCCTGAGGCCCATCAGCGCCATGGTCAGAAACAGGCCCAATGACATGTCGGAGATCAAAGCGATGCCCGGCTGCATGCTCGGCCAGTTCCATAGACGCCCGCGCCCACTCGGCCTCATCCAGTCGCCAATCATGCGCAGGAGAATGCCGGCCAGCAGGCAGCCCACAAAGGCGGGTAGCGTGACAGGGGTAAGCGCGACCAAGGCATTGACTCCGGAGCCCAACATCAAGGCGAAGTTGAGCCAGAGCAATGCCAGCAGCACGCCGTAGTAGTCCAGGCGGGCATGCTGCTCATCGCTGTGCAGCGTGCCAATTTCCAGGGCGCTGTCTCCGGAGGCTCGAAGTCGATGCCTGCGCATGAGCAGACCTGCGATCGGGCCGCCGATGGTGCAGGCCGCGATCAGGCCGATCATGTTCGCCGCCAACCCCAGTTCCTGCGCTTGCGCAATGCCGAGGTTTTGAACGAAGTAATCGGACCAGGCCAAGGTGGTGCCCACCCCTCCGGTCAGGGAAATCGAACCGACCATGAGACCGGCGCGCGGATCCAGGCCGAATGCGCGGGCCGTCTCCATCCCGACGAGGTTCTGCAGCACCATGAACCCGATGGCCAACCCCGACAGGATCAGCAAAGGCCGTCCACCATGGCGCAGTGTGCGGGCGTCGGTACTCAGTCCAATGGCGGCAAAGAAGTACAGCAGCAGCGCATCGCGCGCTTCCAGATCGAAACTGACCGTGACCCCCATCCCGTAGTACAGGACGAAGACAACCAAGGCGCAAGCCAAGCCGCCCACCAAGGATTCCGGGATGCTGTATCGACGCAAGATGCCCGAACGCGCTACCAAGCCCTTGCCCACAAACAACAGCAGAATGGCGAGCGTGAATCCATGGAAGGCATCGATCTTCATCGCACCTTCTCCCTGTCCAGGCAGGACAGCGCATGGCTGGCGGCGATCCACTCTTCATTGGTGGGTTCGATCGCCACGATGACCTGGCTGTGGTCGCTGGAAATCGTCGCCGCGTGGCTGGCATTGGCGTCGGTATCCAGGGCAATGTTCAGAAAACCCAGTGCCGCACCGATGCGCTCGCGAATGAACGCATTGTGTTCACCGACACCTGCCGTGAACACCAGCATGTCCAGACCGCCCAGAACAGCAACCAAGGCACCGATCTCGCGCACGATGCGACGCACGTAGAGGTCCAGCGCCAAGCGCGCTCGCTCACCCGTTTCACCTTCATCGTTCTCGTGCCGGACAATGACGCGCGGCTCGGCCGAGATTCCCGAAACGCCGAGCAGACCGGACTCGTGATAGAGGACACGCCCCACTTGTTCCAGTGAAAGCTTCTCGATCTCCATCAGGTAGAGCACGGCGCCTGGATCGAGCGCACCGGTGCGGGTGCCCATCATCAGCCCGTCAAGCGCGGAGAAACCCATGGTGGTGGCCACGCTTTTGAGTCCTTGCATGGCACACAGGCTGGCGCCACTGCCCAGGTGGGCAACGATGGTGCGCCTGCGCGCCGCGTCGCCATGGCGTTCGGGCAAAGCCTCAGCCATGTACTCATACGACAGGCCGTGAAATCCGTACCGGCGCAGACCGCGCTCCCATGCGGCGTAGGGCAACGGCAGGAGCTGCTCGAGCTTGGGGATGGTGTGATGGAAGCCGGTGTCGAAGCAGGCCACCTGAGGCAGCTCCGGCTGTTCGCGCAGCAGAATATCGATGGCTTCCAGCGCGAACGGCTGGTGCAGTGGCGCCAGCGGGATGTATCCCTGCAGATCGGTGAGCACCTGGGCGTCCACCCGCACTGGCTCGAAATACCTGCTGCCACCGTGGACGATCCGATGAGCGACCGCACCTATCCGGCGGCCGTCGAGCCGCTGACTGACGCGATCGCGGATGATGCGCAGCGCGGCACGATAGGGATGTGCCGTGTCCAGTTTGATCGGGAACGGCGCAACCCCGGTCTCTTCGAAATCCGGATCGGCGCCGCCGATTCCCAGCACTTTGCCATTCCACAACGCCTGGCGAGGCAGTGGCGTGGCCGAAGGGTCGAATACCGCAAACTTGATGCTGGATGAACCGCAGTTCAGTACAAGGATCAGTCCGTGCCCGGGGCGTCCGGAGCGGGCCGTGGTCGCATCCATCATGTCGTCCTCTTTTTGCCCGGCCCCGGTGACGTCGCCACGGTGTTCGGATATGCCTGCACGCTCATCGTCGTCAGATTCAGCGTGCCGTATAGCCGCCGTCGGCGATGAGCTGGGTGCCCGCAAAGAAGCTGCTTCCTTCCGATAGCAAAAACGCCACGGCATGGGCGATTTCGTCCGGGGTGCCCAGACGGCCGATCGGATGCAGGCCAACAGCCTCCTGAAGGGCCGATTCGTCGAGGAAATCCAGGATGGGCGTCCGCACGTAACCGGGATGGATCGAGTTGATCCGGACTCCCTTGGCCGCATAGGCCAGCGCTGCCGAGCGGGTCAGCCCGGTAACAGCGTGCTTGGCTGCGACGTACGCTGGGTTTCCTGCATCGCCGACCACCCCCAGGATCGAAGAGACGTTGACGATGGCGCCGCCACCCGAACGCAGGATGGCGGGAATCTGATGGCGCAGGCCATAGAACACGCCGTTCAGGTTGATATCGATTACCCGGCTCCAGGCGGCAGGATCCAGTTCCCCCACTGGGCTCTGGTCGCCACCGATGCCGGCATTGTTGACCGCAAAATGAAGGCCGCCGAACATATCGACTGCGCAGGCCACGGCAGCCTCAACGTCATTGATGCGTGCCACGTCGGCCACATTGGCCACGGCTTGGCCGCCATCGGTGTTGATGAGGCTGGCGACGCGCTGCGCATTGTCGGCGCTGACATCCGAGACGACGACACTCAAGCCGTTGCTCGCAAGAAGTCGCGCGATGGCCTCGCCAATGCCGGATCCTGCACCGGTGACCAGGGCTACGCGGCCAGAAAATGAGTACTTCATAGTGTTTCCTCCAATGGGGTGGATACGTTGCTGATAAGTCGATTCACGGGGGTGACAGCCGATAGTGGTGCGCCAGCATCAGTGCAATCGCGCATGAGGCGATGCGTGTATCGCGCGAGTCGGCGCGGCTGGTCAGAATGACCGGCACTTTCGCTCCGAGGACGATTCCGGCGCTGGCTGCGCCGCCCAGGAATATCAACTGCTTGGCAAGCATGTTGCCGCTCTCCAGGTCAGGCACGACAAGGATGTCGGCCTGCCCGGCGACCTCGGAGACGATCCCCTTGGTGCGCGCAGCGGCGATGGAGATCGCGTTGTCGAAGGCCAACGGCCCGTCGAGCAGGCCGCCAGTGATCTGGCCGCGATCGGCCATCTTGCACAGCGCCGCCGCGTCGAGCGTGGCCGTCATCGTCGGGCTGACCGTCTCGACTGCGGCCAGGATTGCGACCTTGGGTTCGCGCACGCCGATCACCTGCGCCAGCTCGATGGCGTTGCGGATGATGTCTGCCTTCTGTTCCAGAGTCGGGGCGATATTGATCGCTGCATCGGTGACGATGAACGGGCGCGGATAGGCCGGTGTCTGCAACAGGAAGCAATGGCTGACCCGGCGCTTGGTGCGCAACCCCGCCGCAGTCGAAACCAGCGCGGACATCAGTTCGTCGGTGTGCAGACTCCCTTTCATCAGGGCTTCGACTTCGCCATTGGCCGCCAAGGCTACGGCTTGCTGCGCGGCGGCGTGGCTGTGGGGTGTGTCCACAATGGTGACGTCGGCCAGATCCAGCCCGGCCTCTGTGGCGACTGCTTCCAGCCGCGCCCGTGATCCGACCAGCACCGGTTCGATCAACCCCGCGTGGCGTGCTTCGAGCGCAGCGGACAGACTGGGGGCATCGCAGGGATGGGCGACGGCCACCCGAATCGGTTGCAAGTGCGCGACGTGCGCCAGCAGGCGTTGCAGGCCTGTGTGGCCCTGCGCATCCGGGTGGATTTCCGGCAACGCGGTGCGCGTTCGTTCAATGCGCTCAGTGGGCGCCGCGACCTCTACCTGGCCTTGGAAAACCGCCGCATCCTCCTGGTTGGTGCAGGCGCAGGCCAGCGTGATACGCCGAGTGGCGGTGTCCTTGCTGGTCACCTGCACTCGCACGGTCAGCCTGTCGCCGGGCCGAATCGCCCCGAGGAAGCGCAGGTTCTGGCTGACATGCAGGGTTCCGGGTCCCGGCAGGCGTGTTCCCAGCACAGCCGAGATCAGGACGTTTGCACAAATGGCCTCGGTGGTGTCCCGCGAGGGCGAAGACACCGAAGATTCCGGATCCACATCATCGCCCGATTGCAGCGCGAACATCTGGATGTCTTGCGGCGAAAACGCGCGTTCGAGGCTGGCGCTGTCGCCAATGGCGATCTCGTCGAAGGTGCGGTTGCGCAAAACCTGCAATGCGTCGGCGGCGCCATCGACCGGTGCGGAGGACGTCGTCATTTGTCTTTCCCTCGCCGTGTTTGACTTGTGCGCGGCGCGGCTGGCGTCTTCGACGCCGTTTTCTTCTGAGGCGCCTTCGGCTTCGGCGAGGATGTCTTGGGTTTCGTGTCCACGACCGCAGCGGGGGTGTCACTGGCGGAGCTTGGCATGGCGGGCGCCGAAGCCGCCTGCGCCTGGTGGTCCGCCTGCTCGAACAGGGCGGCAACCTGCTCCAGCCTGGCTTGCTCCTGTGCGGACAGCACATCGCTGCTGCCGACCACCTGTACGATCATCTCCGCTACCTGGCGGATCTCATCAGGCGCTATGTCGTTCAGCAATCCGGGGATGGCGGACACCACGGCGTCCTGGTCGAGCCGCATCAGCAAAGCCTGCCGACGCACGAGGTGGCGAAAGGCCTGCATGTCGAAGTCGCTGCCCAGGCGGGGACGCACCAGTTGCTCTGCGTGCCGGAAGTGCCGCCCGTCGGCCTCGCCACGCGCCGCGAGCACGAAGAACAGTGCCCGTATGACGGCTTCGGCGAGCCCGCCGCTGTGAATATCCGCTTCGAGCCGTGTCAACTCTTGCGCCAGATACTGGCGATGCTCGGGCGTCTCGCTGGGATGGGGTCGCGGCGGTGCATCGTCGTGCAGGCTCTGTCCAGTCATGGCCTGCACCAGCGGCAGGGTGTACAGCGTGTCAAACGCCTGTGCGTAGATCTGGTCGCGGCAATCACGGAATTGATCCAGCATCTGTTCGACGGCGGTGGAAAACTGCGCCTGCAGTTGCAGGAAAGGGTTGGCCTCGGAGACGGGCTGACGATGGTCGCGCACGTGTTGCGCAGCCTCATGTACTGCGGCGGCGAGCGGATGCCTGTCAGACCACAATTCATAGCCCATGCGCAGCGGATGCAGCGGCTCCAGCCACTTCGCACCCTGGTCCGTGACCAGGGCACGCATCCATGGCTGCACGAAGCTGCGGTAGCAAGCCAGGTTGACCTCGGAGATCCGCGCAACGGCGGCGAACCGGCGATCGTTCTCAGGGTCGGGACGGACGATCTCACGGACTTCATCGATGTTGCTGCGCTGGATCCGAGTCAGGTAGGCGTTCCCGGTCGGCTCGCCTTCCTGCGACCCGTCGGGATTTTCATCGACCAGCATGCGGTGGATACCGGCCGGCAGCACGTCGATGACGTCGATGTTGGCGGCGAACTCCTGGTGCTCTTTACGCCCGACGCTGCCGGAGACGAAGATACCCAGATGCCCGATGCTGTCATGGGTGGCGTAGACGATGGTCTGGTCATGCCCCATCACGTCCAGATCGTTGCGGTACAGATCGGTGATCCAGCCCAGGGCCTGGGGCGGTGGCGTGATGTTGTCCCCATAGGAGCAGAACACCACGATCGGCGAGCGAATATTGCGCAGGTCGATGCGCACGCCATCAGACGTCACCAGCTGCGCCGTACTCAGTTTGTTGCCGATGAACAGGTTATCGACGATGTACTGTATTTCCACATCGTTCAGGAACACGTGGCCGCCCCAGTACTTCTCGAATTGCAAGTGGCGCGGGCCTTCCGTGTCGACCTTGGCGTACAGGTTGTACTGTTTGCTCCACAGCGTATTGGCCGGGTCCAGGTTCTCGAAGTTCTGTACCAGCCAGGCGCCGTCGAACCGACCGGCGCCCAGATCGCCGGTCAATGCCGTCAACCAACTACCGCCGGTCAGGCCGCCTGCATAGCGCATCGGCATGTCGCCCGCCCAGTACGACAGCGGCGCGCCGGCGACGATGATCGGTCCGAACAGTTCGGGCCAGACGGCAGCTGCCATCAGGATCTGCCAGCCCGCCTGGCAATTGCCGATGACCGCGGGCTTGCCGCGGCTGTCGGGGTGCAGCTCGCCGACCTTGCGCACGAAGGCCGCTTCGGCACGCATGACATCCTCGACGGTCTGGCCGGGAACGGGATCGGGCAGAAAGCCAACGAAGTAGCAGGGATGGCCTGCCTTCAGAGCAGCACCGACCTCGCTGTCGGGTTTGAAACCGCCGATGCCCGGGCCATGGCCCGCGCGGGGATCGACCACCACGAACGGCCGCTTCTTGGGATCGGCCGGCGCGTCGGCTGGCGGCAGGATGCGCACGAGGCCATAGTTGACTGGCCGCGGAAGCTCCAGCCCGGACATGATGACCTCTGAGGCGAAGTCGAGTACGTTCGGCGTCTGCTCCTGCAAATGCTCCTGGTACTGGTTGCCGCGTTGGCGGCGAACGTCGGCATACAGAATGGACCGCTGCCAGGCATCCACTGCATACTCGGTTGCCATCGCCGATAGTCGCAACGGGTCCCACAGCAACTGCCCCCAATCGGCCGTTGGTGATGTCGTGGTGTCTCGATTCATGGCGATGGGCATTCCCTCTATGATGAAACTGAAAAATTGAATGGAAAGGGGCCGCAGGCACATCGTCTTGCCGGCCCTTCCTCACTCAGTACATGTGCTGGCCACCATTCATCGACGCATTGCTGCCGGTCATGAACCCCGCAGACTCGCTGGCGATGAATGCAACCAGTGCGGCGATTTCCTCAGGCCGTCCCAGACGACCCACGGGAATACCGGCAACCACCTGCTTGACCACTTCCTCCGACATGCTCGTCACCATCTTCGTATCCAGATACCCCGGCGAGACGGTGTTGACCGTCACGCCCTTGCGCGCCACCTCCTGCGCGAGGGCTTTGGTGAATCCATGCATCCCGGCTTTCGCGGCGGAGTAGTTGGTTTGGCCGAACTGCCCCTTCGAGCCGTTGATGGAGGAGATGTTGATGATCCTGCCCCAGCCCCTTTCGAGCATGCCGTCAATGAATGGCCGAGTGACGTTGAATACAGAATCGAGATTGACGCGCAGGACCGCATCCCAATCGGCGTAGCTCAGCTTGCGGAACGTAGCATCACGCGTGATGCCCGCGTTGTTGACCAGAATGTCGATGTGGTGACCGTCTGCTTGAATGAGGCCGGCCAGCTCCTGGCAGGAGGCATGGTCGGCCACATCCGCGCCGTAGGCGATGAAGTTGTAACCTTCACCCGCCTGGGCTTCCAACCACGCGCCGATGCTGGCATTGCCTGGCGAGTGGACGACGATCACGGTATGGCCAGCATCGTGTAAGGCCCGGGCGATGGCCTCGCCCAGGCCACCGTTGCCGCCCGTGACCAGGGCGGTGCGTTGTTCAGCCGGCATTGCGGCCACCGGTCTTGCCCGGTGCCTCCTTGTCCTGTGCCGAGGCCCACACGGCTCCCCACTGTTTGAAAATATCCTGGAACGGGAGTACCGCATCGCCCTGGCCTACGGCCTGCGTAACCGATTTCTGCCAGTCTTGAATGGCTTTTTGCAGGCCTTGGGTGAAGGTTGTCTGGTTCTTGATCGCGACTTGTGTCAGCGCCTGCGCGCCGCCCACGTGGTGCTGAAACTGACGCCAGAAGGTTTGTGCGGGCAGCGTGGCCAGTTCCTGCCAGTTCTCCGCCTTAAGCAGGCTTTCGATTTCCGCGCCGGACTCGGCAATGCCGTCTTTGCCCGCGCGCGCGGCGTTCTCCAGCCATTGCTGGCCGTTTTTCTGCATCAGGCGTTGGAGGCGCAGCTGCAGTTCCAGGTTCGCCTTGAACAGGTTGGGAGGGATGGTTTCATTGCTCATGGTCAAACTCCTTACTGGGTTGAGTGCCCACTCGGGCGGTCAAACGATCAGGCCATCTGGCCGATCGTTTTGCGAAAGCGTGCTAACGACAGGAAAAACAGCACCGTGCCGATCAGGGCCAGCGCCAGGAAGGGCTGCCATACCGTCTCCAGGCCAGCGCCCCGGTAGAGGATGGCCTGGCTCAGCTCCACGAAATGGGTGGTGGGTGCGATCAGCATGATGTTCTGCACGATCTCGGGCATGCTCTCGCGCGGGGTAGACCCACCCGAAAGCATCTGCAGCGGCATGATGGTGAGCATCATCAACATGCCGAATTGGGGCATGTTGCGCGCCAGGGTGGCGATGAAGATGCCCATCGAGGTGGTGGCGAACAGACTGAGCGCCGCGCCAGCGAAGAACAGCGCAATGGAACCCTCGACGGGAACGCCCAGGACGCCGCGCACCATGAGATTGAGGGACAGGAAGGAGGCGATCAGCACGACCAGGGCCATCGACCAGACCTTGGAGAGCATGATCTGCGCGGGCGTGACCGGCATCACCAGCAGGTGCTCGATGGTGCCGTGCTCGCGCTCCCGGATCAGCGCCGCGCCGGTCAGGATGATGGACAACAGCGTGATGTGGTTGATGATCTGCACCACCGAGCCGAACCAGGCCTTGTCGAGCGCGGGGTTGAAGCGGGCGCGCAATGCCAGATCCACGGGTGGCGCGTCGGTGCCGCGGTAACGCTTGACGAACTCATTGACTTCACCGGTGAAGATCTGCTGGATATAGCCACTGCCGGTGAAGGCCTGGCTCATGCGGGTGGCGTCGACATTGAGCTGCGCGGCGGGCGATCGCCCCGCCAGCACGTCACGCTGGAAGTTGGGCGGAATGACCAGGGCGAAGGTGTACAGCCCCGCATCCATGCCCGGGTCCACGTCCCCATAGTCGATCATGGCCGGTGGCGTGAACTGCGGCGGGTAGAAGGCCGAGGCAATCCGCTGGGACAGCGCCGAATTATCCTCGTCGACGATGGCGATGGGCGCGTTGTGCAGCGTCTCCGGCATGGACGTGGCCGAGGTGTAGACCGACGCGGTGAACACATAGACGATGAGTACGAGCATCATCGGATCACGCCAAAGGCTCCACAGCTCCTTGACACCGAGGTCGTAGATGTTGGCAACGTTTCTTCCGCTCATCTCAGCGCTCCTGCTTCTTGAGTAGCAAAACGGCCGCACCGAGAATCACCGGAACCGACAGCAGCATCGACCACAACGGCCCCGCCAGATCGGCCAGGCCGAGCGCTTTGCTGAACACGCCACGGCTGATGGAGATCATGTGCGTGGCGGGGTAGATCTCGCCGATGAACTTGCTGGAGCCTTCAAGCGAGGACACGGGATCGATCAGGCCGGCGAACTGGGTGGCCGGAATGATGGTGCCGATCATGGCAAAGAACATGGCGGCGATCTGGCTGCGCGTGACGGCCGAGGCCAGCAGCCCCATGCCTGTCGCGGCGAAGGAGAAGATCAGCGCGGCCAGCGACAGGGTGAAGAAGCTGCCCGTGACCGGCACACCGAAGACGGTGACCGCGAGCAGGCTCATCAGCAGGAAGTTCACCATGGCCAGACCGACATAGGGCAGTTGCTTGCCAAGCAGGAACTCGATGCGCGTGACCGGCGTCACGTAGAGATTGGTGATCGAGCCCGTCTCCTTCTCGCGCACCACCGCGAGCGCGGTCAGCATCGCAGGCAGCATGAGCAGCAACAGCGGAATCACCGCCGGCACCATGGCCGGCAGGCTCTTGACATCGGGGTTGTAGCGAAAGCGCGTCTCGACGCTGGCATTGCCGGCTGCGCTGGCGCCGCCACGCTCGCTGGCCTGTACCAGCAGCCAGTGCTGGTGCATGCCCTGAACGTAGCCCTGGACGGTTTCCGCGCGTTGCGGCATGGCGCCATCGAGCCAGGCGCCGATCTGCACGTTCTGGCCTCGCAATACATCGCGGCTGAAGCCAGGGGGGATTTCGATGGCCAGCGACAGTTCGCCGTTGCGCATGCGCCGGTCGAGGTCCTCGTAGTCGACGATCGGCGCGTGCTCGGTGAAGTAGCGCGATCCGGCCAGGTTCAGCGTGTAGCTCTGGCTAAGCGTGGTCTGGTCGCGATCGAGCACCGCATAGCTCAAATCCTCGACGTCCATGGTGATGCCAAAGCCGATCACGAACATCAGCAGCAGCGAACCGCCCAGCGCCAGGGTGGCGCGGACCGGGTCCCGCTGCAGTTCCAGTGTCTCGCGCCACAGATAGCTGAACATGCGCTGCAAGCTGAATCCGCCAGAGCGGTGCCCACCGTGTTCAGCGGGCGCCGCCGATGGCTGCTCCTCGTGATGGGCGGCCTCGGGCTGGCTGGGTGGGGTGGCCGTGCCGCCCTCGGCTTCGATGAGGTAGCCGATGAACGCCTCTTCAAGGGTTTTGGCGCCGCGCTTCTCGACCAGTCTGGCAGGCACATCGCTGTCGAGCACCTTGCCTGCATGCATCATCGACATGCGGTCGCAACGCTCGGCCTCGTTCATGAAGTGGGTGGAAATGAAGACCGTCACCCGGTCGCGCCGCGACAGCTCGATGAGCAGCCGCCAGAACGCGTCGCGCGCTATCGGATCGACGCCGGAGGTCGGTTCGTCCAGAATCAGCAGCTCGGGCTTGTGCACCATGGCAACGGCCAGCGACAGGCGCTGGCGTATGCCCAGAGGCAGACTGGCCGGCAGGCTGTCGATGACGTCCACCAGCCCGAAGCGCTCCACCATCTCATCGACGCGACCGGGAATGTCCTCCGGGGGCACACTGAACAGCTTGGCGTGCAACTCCAGATTCTGGCGTACCGTGATTTCGCTGTAGAGCGAAAACGCTTGCGACATGTAGCCGACGCGGCGGCGGGTGTCCAGATCATGCGGGTCCACTTCGTGGCCGAACAGCCAGGCCCGCCCCTCGCTCGCCGGCAACAGGCCGGTGAGCATCTTCATGGTCGTGGACTTGCCGCAGCCATTGGAGCCGAGGAAGCCGAAGATTTCACCGCGCCGGATGCGGAAGGAGACGCTGTCGACGGCGACGAAGTCGCCAAAGCGCATGGTCAGCCCCTCGGCCTCGATGGCGATATCGTCCGCGCCGCCATCCGGCAAGGGGGGAATGACCACTGCTTCGTGCCCGCGCTTTTTCTCTTCCGGGAGCAGGCGGATGAATGCCTCTTCCAGGTTCGGGCTGCCTGTGCTTTCCAGCAATTGCCGCGGTGTGCCGGTGGCGAGGACCTTGCCGTCGTCGATGGCGGCGAGCCAGTCGAAGCGCTGTGCCTCATCCATGTAGGCGGTAGCCACGATCACGCTCATGCCGGGGCGATCGGCGCGGATGCGCTCGATCAGGTCCCAGAACTGTGCGCGCGCCAGCGGATCCACTCCGGTCGTCGGCTCATCGAGAATCAGAAAATCCGGGTCGTGAATCAGTGCGCAGCACAGGCCGAGTTTCTGCTTCATGCCCCCGGAGAGCTTGCCTGCCGGGCGCTCCAGGAATTTGAGCAGGCCAGTGGCCTGAGTGAGCTCATCGATACGCTGGCGGCGTTCCGCAGAGCCATGACCGAACAGGCGCGCGAAGAACTGCAGATTTTCCTCGACCGAGAGCGTCGGGTACAGGTTCTTGCCCAGTCCCTGCGGCATGTAGGCGATGCGCGGGCACACTTTATTGCGATGGGCCTTGCTGGCCATGTCGCCACCAAGCACCTCGACCGTGCCCTCCTGGATGATACGTACGCCAGCCAGCAATGAGAGCAGACTGGACTTGCCTACGCCGTCGGGGCCAATCAGACCGACCATCCGCCCGGCGGGAATGTCCAGGTCGATGCCATCCAGGGCGATGACGTCGCCGTAACGCAAGCGCACCTGACGGACGCTTGCAACGGTCGTGGGCTGCGCACTCGCACTGTGGCTCATACCTTACTCCGGCACGCGAAGGGACAGGTTTTGAGGCCACTCGGCATTGGCGTCGAGCTTGACCCAGGCCACGCCGGGCAAACCGGTCTTGACCTGCTGCAGGTGTTCACGCAGCAGCTCCTGCGAAATCTGCGCGCGCACGCGGAACATCAGCTTCTGCCGCTCGCTGGCGGTTTCGACCGTTTTGGGGGTGAACTGCGCCGCGCTGGCGACGAAGGAAACAGTGGCTGGTATCACATACTCCGGCGCGGCATCCAGAATGATGCGTACCTCGGAGCCCAGCCCGACGCGGCCGGCCACGGTCTCGGGCAGGAAGAAGGTGATGTAGACGTCCGACAGGTCGATCAGGTTCAGGACGCGTCCGCCCGCTCCCAGCACCTCGCCGGGTTGCGCCACGCGCACCTGCACCCGTCCGTCGCGCGGGGCGCGCAGTTCGCTGTCGCGGATGTCGGCCTCGATGCGATTGATGCTGGCCGTGGCGGCGTGCACGCTGGACTGCGCGCCGACAAGCTGCGCCTTGGCTGCCTCGACTGCGGCGCGGGCGGCGGCGGCCTGCGCTTTGCTGGCCTCGAGCGTCGCCTGTGCGCCCCGTACACGCGCCCGGTCATCGTCCAGTTCCTGGATCGAGGCGGCGCCCTCCTGGGACAGGGTCTGCGAACGTGCCAGACGCCGCTGCGCGGCATCGAGCTCCGACTCGCGCTGGCCGACCAGGGCCAGGGCGGCAGTTACGTCGGCCTCGCGCAGTGCCACTTGCGCCTGCGCTGCGGTCACCCCGTGCTCGGCCTGCTGGCGCATGGCCTGAGCCTCGTCGCGCTGCGCTTCAAGTGTCTCCAGTTGCATCCTGGCCAGTGGCTGGCCCGCCGCGACGAAATCGCCTTCACGCACCAGTATGTCTTCGATACGTCCGGGCAGCTTGGTGGCGATGTCGATTTCGGTGGCTTCGATGCGGCCATTGCCGTTGGCGAACCCTTCGCCGGGTCCGCTGTCGGCAAGCTCCGTCCAGCCCCACCAGGCCAGCGCGATAACAACCGCTGCAGCGGCAGCGACCAGGAGTTTTTTCTTGAGAGAGGGGGAGACAGTCATGGGTTCGGCGTGCCTTAACGGGTTGATGGGGTGGAAGCGGGGGTCGAGGCCGCACCCTGTGCCTCGCCGGTTGCGGCGAGGGTGCCGCCGCCGAGCGCGGCATACAGCGCCACCTGGCTGGACAGCAGCGCGCGGCGCGCCTGTACCAGTTGTTGCTGGGCACCCAGCAGATCGCGTTGGGCATCCAGCACCTCCAGGAAGGCGGCCGAGCCGTTGTCGTAGCGCAACTGGGCCAGCCGTGCGCGTTCGCTTTGCGCTTCCAGGTTGGCTCTCTGGATCGTCAACTGCTCAGCCAGCCAGTGCTTTGCGCTCAGCGCATCGGCCACCTCGCGGAAGGCTGTTTGAATGGTTTTTTCGTATCCGGCGACGGCGATGTCGCGGCGCACTTCGCTCAGTTCCAGATTGGCGCGTCGGCGCCCGCCATCGAAGATGGGCAGTGACAGGGTGGGCATGAAGGTCCAGGCGCGACTGCCGGAATCGAACAAGCCATTCAAGTCGGAGCTGGCCGTGCCGAAGCTGCCAGTCAGCGCAATGCGCGGCAAGAACGCCGCGCGGGCCGCGCCGATGTGGGCATCGCTGGCACGCAATTGGTGTTCGGCGGAAATGATGTCCGGGCGACTGACCAGCAGCTCCGAAGGCAGACCGGCCCGCAGCTCAGCCAGCACCGTCGTTTCATCGAAGGGCACCTTGGTGGGCAGCGGGCCAGGATCGGCACCCACCAGCATCGCCAGCGCGTGCAGTTGCGTGGCGCGGGCTTGCTCAAGCTGGGCGAGCAGCGCCTGAGCCTGGTTCAGCAAAGTCTGGACTTGTGTGAGGTCCAGCTTCGAGGTCGCGCCGACTTCGACGCGGCGCCGGAAGATACGATAAGACTCCTCGCGGGTTGTCACGGTTTGCCGAGCGATAGCCACGCGTTCGTCGATCTCGCGCAAGCCAAGATAACCGTCCGCCACCTGGGCGATCAGCGCCAGATGGACGGCCTGGCGCGCCGCATCGGAGGCCAGCCAGCTTTGCAGGGCGGCGTCCTCCAGGTTGCGAACCCGGCCCCACAGATCCAACTCCCAGGTGCTCAAACCCACCTCGGCCCGATACTCGCCGCCCACCTGCGATCGGCCCGACATGTTCAGATCGCCAGGGACGCGCGCGCGTCCACCTTGGGCGCCCACGCCCACGGCAGGAAAACGATCCGAGCGCTGAATGCGGAATGTGGCGCTGGCTTCCTCGACGCGCAGCGCGGCCAAGCGCAGGTCGCGGTTGTTCTCCAGCGCGGTCTCGATGAGGCGTTGCAGCAGGGGGTCGGTGAAGTACGCCTGCCAGGCAAGCTCTCCCGCGTGGGCGCCGTCGGTGCCTGATCCAAGATGCGCAGGCCAGGCTTCGGGCACGGGCAGCGGCGGGGTGTCTGGCGCCGGAGCGAGCGACATGCAGCCGGTCAAGACGACGGCGCTCAGGGCCAACGAGGCAGTGCGCAAGCTGAACGCAGGAAACAACAGGGAAGCTGGGGGCATGGTCACGTTCCGTACGGGTATCGGGCTGAAGAGGGTCTGGTTGCAGAGGAGGGGATAGCTGCCACCCACGCAATGCGGAGTTCGTGGCCGATGTCCGCAGGCCTTCCTTTCCTGCTTGCAAGTGCTGTCAAGCCCACTTCATCTCCTTGTTGATATGTGCATCCCCGTGTCCCCTGGCTGGTTGATGAGGTGCTCTTCCTGTGTCACATCCCAATGTGCCGGGTTCGTTCGCGCCTCTGAGTTGGCTTGCATCGTGAAATTTGAAAACAAACGACTGGACGGTTGTTTTTATTTATACGTTACAATCCGGGAACCGCAATCAGCGGGCTCGTCGGTCATTGACGCAGATCAATTCGAGCTGCCGGCTTGGGTTCAAGGAAGGCCCTGATTTCTGGTAGAGCCGGTGACCGGCCCGTGGGAACACCCCTCAGATCTTTGAACAGAGCCTTTGAATGCTACCCAAGAAAGATGACGCGCCCGACAAGCGCCGCTACCTGTCCTCTGCCGCCAGAAAAGAAGAAATACTCGACGCGGCCTTGGTCGAATTCGCGGATCGGACGTACAACGCCGTGTCAATGGAGCGCCTGGCGGAATGCGCAGGCTTGTCCAAGGCTGGTATCTACGCCCACTTCAAAAGCAAGGAAGAAATTTTTCATGCCTTGCTCGAACGCACGACAAAGCAGATTTGCGATTTCCAGGGCTGGCTCCCGGATGAAGATCTGACGTTGCCAGAGCTGGTAGATGTCTACCTGGATCGCCTATACGCGACCTTTAGCTCCCCTGCCACGATGTCGATTTACCGGCTGCTTCTGGCCGAAAGCGCCAGAACACCAGAGCTGGTGCAGCGTTGGCACAACGAAGTTGCTCACGGACTGAAAGAGCGGGCGCAGCTCATCATCCAACGCAACATAGAACGGGGCATCATTCGTCCGGGCGTCTTGACCGAGCACTTTTTCCCGCTGGCGCTCGCTCCCGCACTGCTATGGCTGAGCTCGTCAATGCTATCCAGGGGCAACCCTTCCATAGCGCTGGTGCAGTTACAGGATGCGCATCGGCAACTGCTGCTTGAGCTTTTGGAGCCTCGATGAGCAAGGTGACGCAAAAAGTCAGGCACCTCCCCATGCGCCTGGTGATCGGCATTGCGGTGCTATTGCTGACTGCGTGGGGCGCGCTGGCCCTGTGGCACCAGATGCCGCAACATCCAGCGGCTCGCTGGATCGCCACTCTGGCGTGGTCTGCCTCGGGGCTGTCCGTCGCCGTGTCGCTGGCAGGCTTGCTTGAAAGACGGACACGCAGGATCGCCGGATTCGTGTTCGGGGCCGCAACGGCAGCCCTGCTCATGTGGTGGGGAACGCTGCAGCCATCACACCAACGCCCATGGGCTGACGATGTCGCCCAGTTGCTGGAGGCCGGAATCGACGGCAGCCACGTTCACCTGAAAAATGTACGCAACTTCGAGTGGCGCAGCGAAACCGACTACACCCCGCAGTGGGAGAACCGCACATACGATCTGGACCGCTTGCGCAGTGCCGACCTGGTACTTTCCTACTGGATGGGGCCGCACATTGCGCACACACTGGTGTCGTTCGGCTTCGACGGTGGCGAGCGGGTAGTGTTCTCACTGGAAATACGCAAGGAGCGCCACGAGTCCTTCTCGGCGATCGGCGGATTCTTCCGTCAGTTCGAGCAGATCCTGGTAGCCGCCGATGAGCGCGACATTGTGCGTACGCGCAGCAATGCGCGAGGCGAGGACGTTTATCTCTATCGGTTGCAGATGAGTCAGGCGAATGTCCGCGCGTTGTTTCTGGAGTATCTGCACGCGGCCAATGAACTGCGGCGCACACCGCGCTTTTACAACACCTTGACCAGTAACTGCACGACCATCGTATTCGAGCTGGCTCGGCTCATTGCGCCAGCGTTGCCGGCGGACTATCGCCTGCTGCTGTCCGGACACTTTGCGGAATACATCCATGACCTGCACGGATTGACGCCCGGCCATCGCTACGCAGAACTGCAGGCACTGGGGCACATCAACGAACGCGCACTGGCCTCTGACGCATCAGGAGACGACTTCTCGATGTCGATTCGACAAGGTGTGCCCGGCGTGCCGGCCGACGAGGTATCTCCATGAGGTTCCAGCAGTCTTGCCGCATGGCAGTGTGGCTCGTCATTGCCCCGCTGTTGCTGGGGGGCTGCTCGATCCTGCGTGAGTTCGGCCCAGTGGTTGAGGTTCATACACTGGATGCGGGCGAGGCCATCGAACTCAAGCGCGGCGATATCCTGACACGCGGCAAACTCAGCGATGCGACGACCCAGACCATCAGGGTGGCGGCATTGGATGCGCAGGCTTGCGCAAAACCGATCTCAGCGGATTGCGTCGAGGCCCTGGCCGCCGTGACCGGCGTTGCCGCGGATCGACGCCTGGCTGCACTGTCCGAACTGTGGCTGGCGCAGGCTCAGGCCATGAAGCCCGGATCAGAGCAGCAAGCCGCCTGGCTTGAGACCATTCGTTATGCCTATGCCTACCTGTTCTTCGGTGACCATACGCCTGGGGAGCGAGCCTTCGAGGATCGCCAGACGCAAGTGCGGGATTGGTATAACTATGCGGTCGAACGTGCCGCCACCGGGATGTTCGAGGTTCGGCAACAAATGTCTACGCAGTTGCCAGCGCAGACCCGCTGGAACATTGCAGGCTGGGAGCTGCAGCTGGATATGCGCAGCGCGCGCTTGCCGGGCAGTACGGCGGTGCCAGCCGAACTCCTGCCAGCCTCGTCCCTGTCTTTCCGCGGACTGCGCAGCCTCTACCGGCGCGACGGTTTCGGCGCCGAGCTGGTGGCGGTCATGCCGGACGAACCCCTGACTTCCGCCCCCACCCGGGATGGCCGTCCAGCGGCCAAACGCAATCAGCAGCCTCTACCCTGGAGCGAGATGCCCGCGCCGTCCATGACGATTCTGCTGCACCCGGACGGAGACGACCTGGACAGCGTGCTGCATACCCGCACTGTCCGTTTGACGGTGCATGACCCCTATGTGGAGTCGGCCATCATGCTGCGCGGGCAGCGCGTACCGCTGGCGGCCAATTTCACCGCCGGCTACGGACTGTGGCTGGCCCGCGCCAACTTCAACCGGCAGTCGCTGCGCAGCCTGCTTGGGCGCGAGGGTGGAATCGACCGTCCGCACGTCTACCTGATGCAGCCCTATGACCCGAACAGGCGGGTCATCGTCATGCTCCACGGACTGGCCAGCAGTCCGGAAGCCTGGGTGGAACTCGCCAACGAAATCCTGGGCGATGAGGCCCTGCGTCAGCATTACCAGATCTGGCAGGTCTACTATCCCACCAACATGCCAATCGCATTGAACCACGCGATGATTCGCAGGGCGCTCGGGGATACGCTGGCGCATTTCGATCCTTCCGGCCAGGCACCGGCATCGTCCGACCTCGTGCTGGTGGGGCATAGCATGGGCGGCGTCATCGCACGGTTGATGGTGTCGTCAACCGATCAGTCGCTGGTGCAGCTGGCTGCTGATCACAGTCGGCTGACGCAGCAGCAGATCAAGCGCATAGATCCGATGTTGCGCTTCGAGCCCTTCCCGCATGTCAGTCGCGCCATCTTCATCGCAGCACCGCACCGGGGCACATCGGTCGCAGGTGGACGCCTGGGGCGCTGGATGGCGGGATTCATTCGCTTCCCGGTTACGGTGCTCGAAGAACTCGCCCACACACTGGCGCCCAATGCGGCGGCCAGCAGCCACGAAAGCCTGGGGCATATCCCCAATAGCGTCGACAACCTCGACGAGAACGATCCTTTCGTGCGCGCGGCAGCGGACTTTCCCATCTCTGCCCAGGTGAACTATCACTCGATCGTGGCCCAGGCTGACCCCGAAGTGGCCCTCGTTGATTCCGATGACGGCCTCGTGCCTTACCGCAGCGCCCACCTTCCCGGAGCTCAATCCGAGAAAGTCAGCATTTCAGGTCATAGCGTGCAGCAAAACGCGGCCGCGATACTGGAGATTCAACGCATTCTGGGAGAGGACATGGCTCTGCGGGAAGAGCGCTAGCGCGCCACGCAGTGATGGACAGCTGCCATCCGCTGAAGAGCCCCGCCTGACTATTTGCCCGGGCGACGCGTCCGCAGGTTCGGAACCATCCTCACGAGAACGCCGTCCTTCCTGACATAGTGGTGATAGAGCGCGGCTGCGGCGTGGATGAGAATCAGCGCCCATATGACGAAGGCGCCTGCAGTCTGGTGGAACCAGTCGATGGGCGCTTCCCATTGTTCCCAGGTCAGCCCGAGGCGCTCGGTCACCAGCCAGGCATAGAGCGCGGTGTCGTCGAACTTCGGGATATCGATCCAGCCCAGCGGCGCGCGCAGGCCCAGGTAGCCGGTGATCGGCATGACGATCATGAAGAAATAGAGCACCCAGTGCATCGCCGTGGCGGCAAGGTGTTCGACCCGCTGCCCGTGCGGAAACCCGGGCGGCGGCGCGACCCTGCGCCAGATCAGCCGCAGGATCACGATCAGTCCGATCGCCACGCCGGTGATGGTGTGGATGCGCATGGCCACGAGGTTGGCCGGTTCGCCGCGCTCGGTGAACCAGATGCGGTAGTAGACAGCGATGTACGTGGTAAGAAACAGCGCCACCGTCGTCCAGTGGAACAGGATCGCCAGCGTGTTGTAGCGCAGGATGGCGGCTTTGGGATCGGCAGGACTCATGGGGCTTTTCCCTTCTTCGGCGTCGCCACCGTGGTTGCCAGCGACGTGTTCTTCATCAGCCATTCGCAAGCGCCTCGGCCACGGCGTCCGCGAGCGGCGTGGTCGGACGGCCGATCAGGCGGGAAAGCTCGCGTCCGTCATCGAACAATGCGCCGGTCGAGGCATCCACGTCGAACTGGGCGATGGCCTCGGCATAGGCATCCGAGATGCCCGCTTCTCGGAGCAGGGCGGCATACTCGGCGGGCGGCAGGTTCCTGTACGGAATCTCTCTGCCAACCTGCCTGGACAGCTCGGCCGCCAACTCGGACAGCGTGTAGGGCGCATCGCCGGCAAGCTCGTACACCTTGCCGTCATGACCTTCGCCGGCGAGCACGGCCACGGCGGCGTCGGCAAAATCGGCACGGGTCGCCGCCGAAATCCTTCCATCGCCCGCGCTCCCCGCGAAGAATCCTGCCTGGAGGGTGGCAGGGATCGACGCGGTGTGGTTCTCCGAATACCAGCCGTTGCGCAGCACGGTATGGACAAGCCCTGAATCCTTGAGCGCGGCTTCGGTCGCGACATGCTCGGTCGCCAAGCTCAGCGACGAGGTATCGGCATGCAGCAGGCTCGTGTAGACGATCCTCTTCACGCCAGCGCCCTTTGCGGCCGCGATGACATTCGTGTGCTGCTCGACACGCCTGCCGATGTCGCTGGACGAGATCAGCAGCAGCGTGTCGGCGCCCGCGAGCGCGGCGTCGAGGGTGTCGGGTTTGTCGTAATCGGCCGCACGCACTGCGACGCCGAGGTCGGCCGCCTTTTCAGGGCTGCGTGCGAGCGCAACGATGTCGGTGGTCGGGAGCGCCGCTCTCAGTCTGGGGACAACAAGACGCCCAAGGTGGCCCGATGCGCCGGTGATGGCAATGATCATTGCCCACTCCTCATTTCAGTGATTGATGCCTACAATGTACCGGTCATCCGAACTAAACGTAAGTACGAACACAAAGGTACGTGTTATGAAGAAGAAGCGTGCACCGGTCGCCCCCGCATTGATCGGCCTTTCCGAGAAGCTGCGCCGCGGGGACCTGCTCGACCCCGGCTGTCCCACGCGGGACGTGCTGAAGCACGTGACCAGCCGCTGGGGCGTGCTGGTGCTGATCGCCCTGGAAGGCGAGACCTACCGCTTCAGCGACCTGCGCCGAAAGGTCGGCGGCGTCAGCGAACGCATGCTGGCGCAGACTCTGCAATGGCTGGAAACCGACGGATTCGTTTCACGTCGCGCCTATCCGGTGATGCCGCCACATGTGGAATACAGGCTTACGCCGCTGGGCGATGAAGTGGCGGAAAGAGTGCGTCTTCTGGCCGACTGGATCGAGACCAACTTTCCCAGGATAGCGAAGCATTGGGAGGCGGCATCGAAGAAGCGCACGACGTGAGTCCCCTGGTTCGCCGATGTCCGCGGAGCAGTCCAACCATCGCTGTGCGGCGGACCGTTCGCGTCTCACGGCAGGAGACCCCGGCCCTTGCTTCCGTTCTGGAATCAATCATCTTCTTGTTGCCGGGATAGTCATTCGCGCACAGTCGCTGTATGGTCTCGCAATGCATTCTCATTCCTGCCCTACTAAGTTCTGCCGCTGTGTATCGTGCCGCGCATCCTGTTGCTCGCCATGTCTGGTTGAAGCTCGTCGTCCTCACGCTGGCGGACACCGCTGGCTTCCTGGCTTTGAGCCTGTCCGCAAGGCTCTGTGGAAACCGCGCGTGAGTATCGATCAGGTCGCGTCGATCGGTGCGGGAGGGGCCGCCTGATGCTCGTCGACAGACACTGGGTTGGAGACTGGCAGCCGGTACAGGCGAGCGATGGCAAAGGTGCGTTCGTGCGGCAGACGTCCAGCTTCCGCAACTGGGTGACAGCGGATGGCGAGGCCGGCCCCACCGGCGAGGGCGGGTTTCAGGCCGAACCGGACCGCTATCATCTCTATGTCGCGCTGATTTGCCCCTGGGCATCGCGAACGCTGATGGCACGCGCGCTCAAGGGCCTGGAAGACGTCGTTTCGCTGACCGTCGTCGAGCCCGAGCTGTCCCCGCAGGGCTGGCGGTTCGGGGACGATCCCGAATCCACCGACCCTGTGAACGGGGCGGCCCACCTGCACGAGATCTACACCGCCGCCGACCCGCATCACACGGGCCGGCCTACCGTGCCGGTCCTGTGGGACAAACGACGCCGCACAATCGTCAACAACGAATCGGCCGATATCCTGCGGATGTTCAACACCGGCTTCGGAGACTTCGCTCGGGGCGACATCGACCTCTACCCCGTGGATCTGCGCGAGGAAATCGACAGTCTTAACGAGGCGATCTATCCGCGCCTGAACAACGGCGTCTATCGTGCCGGCTTCGCCACGACGCAGTGCGCCTACGAAGAAGCGTTCGCGGACGTCTTCGGCATGCTCGACGCCCTGGAAGCGCGGCTTTCCGCGAAGGGACCGTTCCTGACCGGCGAGCGCTTCACCGAAGCCGACATCCGCCTGTTCGTCACATTGGTGCGCTTCGATGTGGCCTACCACGGCCTGTTCAAGTGCAACCTGCGCCGCCTTGCCGACTACCGGGCATTGAGCGCCTATCTTGCGCGCGTTCTCGCCATGCCGGGCATTCGCGAGACGGTCGATATCGGGCACATCAAGCGAGGCTACTACTCGATCAGGGCGCTCAACCCCCATGGCATCGTGCCGCTGGGACCGGATTTACCGGGGCTTGACCCGGTGGTGTTGCCGGGGCCCGGACGCAGCGCCGGAACGGGAACGGAGGTCTGAAGCGAGCATGGAGAGACTGGATTGCGAACGCATGTTCGTCGCCGTGCTCGATACCGGCAGCTTCGCTCGCGCGGCCAGGCGGCTGGGCACCAGCGGCGGGCAAGCCTCCAAGCTCGTCTCCCGTCTGGAGAGCGACCTGGGTGTCCAGCTCATCAAGCGGACGACGCGCGCACTGGCGCCCACCGAAGTCGGCCAGGCCTATTACGAACGCATCAAGGCACTGCTGGACGAGCGGGATGCGCTCGAAGCGGCCGTCCGCAGCATGTCGGGCACGCCTTCCGGGCGCCTGAAGCTGAGCGCTCCCCTGTCCTTCGGCACGCTGCAACTGGCGCCAGCGCTCCTGGATTTCGCCTGCGAGTACCCCGCGATACGGCTCGACGTCAGCTTTTCCGACCGGTTGGTGAACCTGGTCGATGAAGGGTTCGACGCGGCTGTCAGGGTCGGATTCCTGAGCGACAGCGCGTTGATCGCGCGCAAACTGTGCGACGTTCGCTTGGTGGTCGCGGCGTCGCCGTCCTATCTCGCAGCGAACGGCACGCCCCGGCATCCCACGGATCTTCATGGACATGCCTGCATCATGGACGCCAATCACCGCGACCCGGATCACTGGCGGTTCATCGCGCCCGGTGTCGGCGGGAGCATCGACGTGCCGGTGTCGGGGTTGCGCTTCTCGAACGGCGAGGCATGCGCTGCCGCGGCCGAGCGCGGATTGGGCGTGGCCTGCGTGCCGAGCTTCATCGCTGGGCCACGCATCCTGAAAAGCCACCTGCGACCGCTGCTGACCGAGTACGAGGATGCGCCTATCGGCGTCTATTGCCTCTATCCGCCAGCCCGGCATCTAGCGCTGAAGGTGCGCGCGCTGGTCGATTTCCTGGCGCTGCGCTTCCAGGGCGGGCCGGAATGGGAACGCGGCTGGTGATCGGACGGTGCCCCGGCCGGGCTGGCGCATTCGCGCATCATTTGGCAGCGGTGTCGTCCGGTTCGCGATTCGGAACGATTTTGTTTTCAAACCTACCCACAAACGGAGTAAGTCAACCATGGCAAAGCGAGTACTGGGCAATTCCGGGCTTTCCATCTCACCGCTGGTATTCGGCGGGAATGTCTTCGGCTGGACGGCGGACAAGGCGCAATCGTTCGCGCTGCTCGACCGCTTCCTCGATGCCGGCTTCGAGACCATCGACACGGCCGACGTCTATTCGTCCTGGGTGCCGGGCAACAGCGGCGGCGAGTCCGAGACGATCATCGGCGAATGGGTGAAGTCACGCGGCAACCGCGACCGCGTGATCCTGATCACCAAGGTCGGCATGGAACTGGCGTCGGACAGGAAGGGCCTTTCCGCGGCCTGGATCGAGCGCGCCGTCGAGGACTCGCTGCGCCGGCTCCAGACTGATCGCATCGATCTCTACTTCTCGCATCTGTTCGATGCCGAAGCACCTCTGGAAGAAACGCTGCAGGCCTACCAGCGCCTGATCGAGGCCGGCAAGGTGCGCGCTGTCGGCGCCTCCAACCATTCGGCCGAGCAGTTGGCCTCGGCGCTGCAGCTGGCTAGGGACGCCGGACTGCCTCGCTACGACGTGCTTCAGCCGCAATACAATCTCTACGACCGGGACAGCTACGACGGCGCGCTGCGCGACCTTGCGATCGCCGAAGGCCTGGGTGTTATCACCTATTACAGCCTCGCCAGCGGTTTTCTGACCGGCAAGTACCGCAGCACCGACGATCTGGGCAAGAGCCCGCGTGGCGGCGGCATCGAGCGGTATCTCGATGCGCGCGGCCTGGGCATCCTTGCGGCGCTCGACGAGGTAGCGGCCGCCCATGGCGCCGCGCCTGCCGAAGTGGCGCTCGCCTGGCTCATCGCGCGCGAGGGCGTCACCGCGCCCATCGCCAGCGCGACCCGCCTCGACCAGCTCGAAAGCCTGATCCGCTCGACGCAATTGACGCTTTCGGCCGACGATATCTCCCGGCTCGATCAGGCCAGCGCGATCTCGGGAGAGCCGCAATGATCGTTGACCTGACGGGAAAACAGGCGATCGTCACCGGCTCGACCGCCGGCATCGGCTTCGCGATCGCCGAAGGGCTGGCGAAGGCCGGCGCAAGAGTGGTCGTGACCGGACGCACGCAGGCGGCGGTGGACAGCGCGGTCGAAGCGATCAACATCGGGCTGGAGGCACCCCGCGCCGCCGGCGTCGCCGCCGACCTCGCGACTCCCGAGGGCGCCGCGGTCCTGATCGCGGCCGTGCCAGAAGCCGACATCCTGGTCAATAACCTCGGTGTCTATGGCGCCAAGCCGCTCTTCGATCTGGACGACGCTGATTGGGAAACGATCTTCGGCGTCAACGTCGTCAGTGCTGCGCGGCTGGCGCGCCATTACGCGCCGGCCATGAAGGACAGAGGCTGGGGCCGGCTGATTTTCATCTCCAGCGAGTCGGCGCAGAACATCCCCGTCGAGATGGTCCACTACGGCGTATCCAAGGCCGCGCTTCAGGCCTTGTCGCGCGGTTACGCGAAGGCGTTGGCGGGTACGGGCGTGACCGCTAATGCCGTCCTGCCGGGGCCGACCCGGACAGACAATGTCGGCGAGTTCCTCGCCGATCTCGCCCGGCAGCGCGGCATTCCGGCCGGGGAAATGGAGGAGAGATTCATCGTGGAGAACCGGCCGTCGTCCCTGATCGGACGCTTCGCCGCGCCGGAGGAGGTGGCGAATCTCTGCGTATATGTCGCCTCGCCGCTTTCGAGCGCGACGACCGGGGCCGCGTTGCGGGTCGAAGGCGGGATCGTGGAGGGAACCACGTGATGATCGAGATCACGGACGGCCATTCGCAGGCACAACGACATTGAGACAAAAAGAAGGGCAGGAAGTCGCTCCATGTTGAAGGACTCCAACTGGAACTACGACTCGATCACACGAATCCTGCACTGGGTGACCGCCTCCCAGTTCAGAACGAGTGATGCTCACAGAAATGTTCTTTAGATGATCGACAGGTAAGGATTATTCGGTGGCGTCTCCGAAAACAACAGGCCAGCGTCATCCAGAAGGTACCCATGAAGGCGGCGGGATTTTCTCGGCCCAGTGACCTCGCAGGTCCAGATGTTCAGGCCGCAGGCCTGCTTGCGATGCAGTTGCAGTTTCTCGAAGCGCTTCTGTATCCATTGCCAGTCCTGCACCTTGTCCTGTTTGGCGAGCGCCGCGATGGAAGGGTGCTCCTGGGCGTAACGCTGGAACAAGCCAGGACTGACGAGGTAGGCGGTATCGGCCACGGTATGCACCAGCGCCTTGGCGTCGTTGATGATGAGCCGCCGAGCCTGGATGCCTTGCTGGAGCCAGGCGATGAAATGCTCGCCGGACGGTTCCATGCTGCCAAGGGCTTCAGGCGCCCGCTTCGGCGGACTGGCGTCGGTGTCCGTGGGTTGTACGGTGGGAGGTATCGACGGGGCGCTGTTGTCTAGGATGGGCTGCTCCCGCTCGCCATCGCTCTCCTGCGCGGGTACCGCGAGCAGGGACAGCAGATCGTCCATCGCGGCGTCGGCAGGCGTAGCTTCGGGAGGCGGCTGTCTGGCGACAGGGTGAGCGCTGTCGGCCTCAGTTCTGATGCTGCTCGGGGCATCATCCGTGCCAGTCGCCGGTTGTTCGAGAGTGTCAGCCTCGGCAGCCGCCTCCACTATCACCGTCCCGGCGAAGGGTTCAGGCCGCTCAGCCGGCTGCCAGATCAGCGCCGGCGACAGCCGCAACAGCGTAAAGCTGTGTGACCAACCGGCCTCGCTGCTGACCGTGGCACGCCAGATGGCCTTGCCATCGGGCGTCGGCTGCAGCATGCCATGTTCCTGCAGGACGTTGAAAACGGCGCTGTTGTTGGAGGGAATGCCGTCGATACCCTGGGACAACAGATGGGCGCGCAGTTTGTCAGAGACTGTCTTGCTGACCAACCACAAGGCATCCTCAGTGAGCCAGCCATCCGAAGCCTGGGGCTGGTTCAGCTTCAACTCTTCCTTCAGCAGGTAACGCAAGCCATCGATCAACTTGCGCTGCAGGGCGTGTTTGGGTGCGGCCATGGCGCGGGCGGGATCTCCTCCCAGTTCCTGGGCCACCGAGGCGCGGTCGGCCTGGATGACGAGCTCTCCCAGGATGCCTGCATGTTCGTACTGACCGGCCAGCACATAGAGCAGTGATGCCCACAGTGCGGGGTAGCCACTGAGCCAGTCGAGAACGTCGCCATCGAGCAGTTGATGGTAGAGCAATCCTGTGGCGGCACCATGCAGGCGGTACTCGCGGTCATCCCGGTAGCGAAAGCGGTATGGGCGTGTCAGTGGCCCATGCCAGGGGTGCCAAACGCCGCCATCCTCATACTCGACGTGAAGGTCGACGGCAATCTTGCCGATATCGTGGAGCAACGCCGCGTAGGCGATAGCCGCCGTCCAAGCTTCTGACTGGGCTGCCTGGTCTTCGGGGGGAGCGCCAGCCGGCAGCAGGTGGGACTGTCGCAGTTTGAGCGCGTAGGCGATGATTTCCAGCCCGTGATCGAGCATGCCGCCGTGGTAAGCATGGTGATGGCTCTCCGAAGCGGGAAACTGCTGGACCAGCTCGGCGTAGTGCTCCAGCGGTGCGCGATACAAAGTGGCGAACTGTTTGCGCGATAGCGATGTGCGCTGCCAGATGTGTTCCAGCAGCTTCTGCCGGCGCGGCGTCGCCAGCAAGGACGCGGCCGGCTCGGGCTGCAGCAGCCCTTTGGGAAGATCGGCGGCGGGTGCCGGCGACGGAGCGGCAGTGACCGAGATCCGTTTTCGCTGGAACAGGGAGAGCATGCGAGTGTCCTGGTGATGGGCCGGCCGGGGGGCCTTTTCGCCTTTTCGAGGTAGGGCCTTTCCCCTTGCACCCCATTCCCTTCCCGCCTTTCAGCCCTTCGGCCTTTAACAGCCTTTTGGTATAGAGCGGCGGATATTGATCGTCCATCGTCAATGCGGGGTGTGGCGAAGCCGGTTTGATACGAGAAGGCTGGCTGTTCTCGCTCTACGATGGGCCACCATTGGATTCGGAGGGACACCATGAACCCTTACATTGACAACGTAAGGATAATTCCTTACAATGACGGCATCTCTATTGGGAGAGTTGCCATGCCTGCCATACATGAAGTCGCCACACTAACCTCCAAAGGCCAGATCACGCTGCCTAAGTCCATCCGGCAAGCCCTCGGCGTGGACACCGGCGGCAAGGTTGCGTTTGACCTGCGTGATGGCGAAGTCGTCGTGACCCGCGCCGACGCCGAACACGAAGACCCAGCCATTGCAGCGTTCTTGAGCCTGCTGGCCCGCGATATCGAAGCTGGCCGGAATGTTCGTGGGCTCCCGGAGGATCTGGCTCGCACGATGCTGGAGCATGCGGGCCACAACGTGGTCTTGGGCGATGATTTCGATGAAGACGTGGAAATCTGATGCAACAGCATGGCTGGACGCTGCTGTTTCATGACAACCTGATCGAACAGTTGATGAAGCTGCGAGCGGCTGTACTGCGCGCGCAAGAGAACGACCCGGAGGGTTTCGCGTCCAATGCCAACGTCAAGTTCTTCCGGGCTTTGATTCATTTGATGCAAGACGTGGTGCCGGGTGATCCAGCGCGCGACGAGTACCGTCAGGGCAACACCATGGGGCCGGCTTATCGTCACTGGCGGCGGGCCAAGATCGGAAGACGGTATCGGCTGTTCTTCCGGTACGACTCGAAGGCAAAAGTCATCGTGTATGCCTGGGTCAACGACGGCCAGACCTTACGGTCATCGGGAAGCAAGTCAGACCCGTACGCCGTATTTGAGAAGATGCTCGGACGCGGGAATCCGCCAGACGAATGGAGCGCATTGGTAAGGGCAAGCAAATCGGATTGGAGCAAACTGGAATAGCTACCTCACATGCAACAGGTGACGATCATGAACACACGACCCCGTAGCAATACCGCAGAACGCTTCGGTCGCTGGCTCGGCCGCGGCTGGCGGGGCTACGTGCGCCGCGAGCGCCGGGTAATCGCGTGGCTGGCTTCGGCTGGCGTGCCGACCGGTGTCGCGACCGCGCTGGTGTGGATCGTCAAGCTCGCTGCGCTGGGGGTGCTGCTCTATACGGCATTCTGGCTGGCGCTGCTGTTGGTGTTCGCCATCGTGGCTGCCTGGGCCTCGGCAGCGAACACCCCGGACGAAGACGTCTGGCCCTTCACCGACATGGACGAACTTCGCAACACGCCGGGATACGACCCCAACCTCTACAACGACCACACCCACGTCGACTACAAGGACGACTGAGGTTCAAGGTCTACTTGAGCTTCCCGCCCGTCATGGCGCTGGCACCTTTACCGCCAGCCTGTGCGCCTCCCTTGGTGCCTTCGGCCATGCCTTGAATGGCCTGCCCTGCGCGAAAGCCGACCCATCCCAGCGCCGCGATCCAGAACCCGGGCAGTATCAGAAACATGGCGCCCATCACGAAGTTCAGCAGCATGTCGCCAAACGTGTTGTTCAGGCCGATCAGCGGATCGAAGTTGGTATGCGGGCGGTTCCATCCGAACCCCCAGCCGTAAAGCGCATCAAGGATCGTGCTGTCGATCCAGCGCGCCAGTTGCAGCCAGAAGTCGGTGAAGAACAACGCAAACTGGACGACGGTGAGCGTGACAACGGTCTTCAGGTCGTAGGTGCCGATCAGCAATACCATCGGGATGCAGATCACCAACGCCATCTTCAGGAACGCCAGCACCATGGGTAAGGCTTGGCGCACGACGTCCATTGCCGGGAAATAGGCAAGCCCACCAACCGACATCCCGACGTCACTGGCGGCGCGGTTGATGACGTTCGGCAGCGTCTTGTCGATCTGTCCGCCATAGTCGGTATAGACGCTGCCCTGATTGAGCTTCTGCTGACGCGGCGAGGCAATGGTGCGGATTACCGAGTCATCCACTTCGGTGCGGCTCAGGAAGCCGGCCCAGCCGGCCAGACGGTTGAGCAGGCTGGGATCGACTTGATCCAGCAGGCGTGCGCGCAAGCCGTTGCCACTGTCGTTCCACCACTGGCGGCAGGTCGGATAGCCGGCGCCGCTCGGCACCTGTGCCAGGCCGGCATCCCGGTTGCTGTCGTAGGCCCAGCCATCGCGCGGTGTTCTGGCGCGGTAGGTGTCGTAGTAGCCGGGGTTGTTGAGGAAGAACCGCGAGCCGATCCAGGTGACGTCGTGCATCTGGGCTTCGTCGAGATTCGGGCGATTCATGAACAGCTTGGCGCGCGAGGGGCCGTAGCAGTCGTGGGTGAAGTCGGCGACTTCCTGTGCCAAGACCGGGTCGTCGATGCGTGTGGCATTGACCTCCATGCGGATCTGCCGCAGGTCGGTTCCGCACGGAATGGCGGCGACCGACGCGCCGGTGATCGCGCGAGACAGCGCGTGCATGAACGCCCACCATACCGGTACACGCGCGCTCTGGTTGTTGAGCGTGCTGAACGATTGCGACCAGCCGGTTTCGCCGGGCTCGGGCACGCTCACCTGGCATTGCGCCGAGCGAGCCTGGTCGTACTTGATGGTGTTGAGGTCGACGTCGATGAAGGGGATGCCGGCGAACATCACCACGACGATCGCCACCCAGACGCGGTTCTCGATGCGCACCGAGGACAGTGCGCCCTTGTTGCCTTCATCCGCGCCTTCGGATCGTGCCCGGAGCCATTCCTGAACGATGATCGCCACGAAGGGAATGGCGAACACACCGCTGGAAACAAGCACCGCCCAGATGCCGTTGTGGATGACCCAGCCCAGCAGGGTCAGGTAGTACTCAAGGTAGTCCGTGGTGAACAGCGTCATGTGCCGGTCTCCTGCTACGCCGCTTGCATCAGCAGGCTGGCTTCGAGCGCGACGATCCCCGCCACGCCGGCGACTTCCGCGCGCAGGAGGCGACGCCTGGCTTCCGTGCCGGACTCGCGCGCCAGCAGGCGCCGGCGCATCCAGATCCAGCCGTAGCCCGTAGCCCCGTAGAGGCACAGCCGCCACAGGAAAAAATAGCCGGAGGCCTCGGCGAGCCAGCGCTCCCATCCGACAACGCTGCCGAGGTAGTGGATGCCCGCGATATTGGCGGCCACGGCCGCCACGAGTAGCAGCGCCGTCCACAGCAGCAGCTTTCCCACCCTGCGGTTGAACAGCCAGCGCGGCCAAAGCCAGGTCGGGCTCATGGCGTGCCTCCCGGATTGGCCCGCTGCAGCTGGTCGAGGCGATCCGGCACGGGGTCGCCCTCATAGACACCCCGAGAACCGGCGGCCCTGGTTCCATGGCGCTGGATGATCGTCATGGGCGAGTTGTTGGCGAGCGTACGGCGCAGTTCGAGCTCGGTCTTGAGGTTGGAGATCTCCCGGTCGAGCGTGTCGCTTTCCTGATCGACGGCAGCCGTCGCCAACTGGTTGGCGGCGACGTTCGGTTCCTTGCGCCCGGTCAGCAAGGTGCGCTGCAGCAGCAAGGCTTTCTCCAACACCGACGCGAGCGCTACTTCCGAGGCCAGGCGTTGCGCCAGGACGTGCTGATCCGGCTCGTCGCGCAGGGCTTCGATGACGCCGCGGGTGATCGGCAGCGAGACGCTGCCGGCCTCGCGCAGGTTCTCGAAGGTCGTGTTGCGTGCGCCACTGACCAGCTCCTGCAGCACTTCCAGCTTGGTGTCGTACTCTTCCTGGATCAAAGGCGTCAGGCCCACGCCCGGCACGGTTTCAGTCTTGGTGCAGGCATCGCAGGTGCGCTGCTCCTGTTCACCCAGCACCCGCGTGGCCCACTCGACGGCCTCCTGCGGCGAGGCCCAGGTCTGGCAGGCCAGACTGTTGCAGCTGGTCGGATCGATGGCGGACGTATCGGTCGCGCTGCGCCCGTTCAAGAGGTTGTAGCCCGCGCGCGTCACGTCGCCCACCACCTTGATCGACGGCTGGCCAGTGCCGCCAGCGTTGCTGCCGCCGACCCACGGTACGCCGTCGTTGCCCCGGCGCGTCTCAGCCTGCTCGATCGCTGACACCGCATCCGTGCTCGAAACGGCATCGCGCAACGCCATGCCTTCCGCCATCTGGCTCCAGCCAAGCTGACCACCCGCCATGTCGGCCATGCGTTCGGCCATCGACCTGCAGGTCAACTTGGAGCGATCAAAATCCAACCTCGCCTGGAGGACGCCATTGGTCAACAAGTTATACAAGCCCGGGTCGGCCCTCTGGATGATCAGTGCCGGAAGCGAGGCAACGGCGCTGGTCGCGCTCTGGATCACGTTGCTCATGATGTTCTGAAATCCATTCGTCAGCCCGTTGAGCTGGTTCTGGATCGTGGTGCTGATGCTCATGTCGCCGCAGACCAGGTTGCTGTTCCACCCGACTCCGACCCCGAGGGAGCGCATGCCGGCCGCATCGCTCATTGAGACGGCATTTCCGCCACCGATCGAGTACATGACCTCGTCGCCAATCACGCTGCCGCTGGTCTGGAAGCCGCCGCTCTGGGCAAGCACCAGGCCGCTGGCAACGGCCAGTGCGCAGGCCAGCGCACCAGGACGCCAGAGGTGTGCGAGGCGGTGTGGAGTCGTCAGCTTGGGATGTTTCATGGCGAGATCCTCAGAAATCCACGCTGCCGAGGAACACCTGTCCGCGGCGCTGGCAGCAGCTGTACGGGCGCCACAGCGCCCAGGCGTAGTCGCCCTGTTGTGCCTGGGGCAGCGACCCGGCATGGGGAAACACGGTGCAGGTGTTGGAAAGACGTGGTGTCAGCCGCTGCCACTTGCCGGTGCTGGCGTCGCTTTCGATCAACGCGCCGGCCGGCCAGTAGCCGTCGCGCGCGTTGGTCAGCAGTGGCTGGTACACATGCAGCTGGCCGCGGCGGGTCACGATGTCGCCGGCGCGCTGTGCAACGACCGCGCCGGCCTTGTAGTCGTCGGCCTGGTGCAGGAAGCCGCCCCTGGGATAGACGTTGCCCCACAGATTCAGCCCGGAGCGTGTGCCGATCTCGCGCATACCGGGGATCAGTGCCTCGGGATACACGGCCTCGGGTACGTTGTAGCGCCAGGCCAGCGTGTCGAAGGTGCTGAGCAAGTACGGCATGAAGGCAGTGCCGGCGCCCTGGCAGATGTAGCCGGAGGCCGAGGCGAACTGGCTGAACACCTGGCCGCCCGGATGGCCGATAACGTCGGCGTTCTTGAACTTCGCCAGATTGTTTTCGTGATCCTCGTTGGTCGTGCCATCGCCGCCTGCCTGGGCTGTGGGATTGGGCTGGCTCATCGCGCGCACCTCGACCCACGGGTTCTCGCCGGTATTCGAGTAGCTCGACACCACGGCGTCGGGAACGTAATGCCTGACCTTGATGGAAGTGCGCACCGAGCAGCCCGACAGGGAGCAGTACAGCCAGTAGCAGATCCCGGTGACCCGGTATTCGAGGCAGTCCGGCGACAGGGTCGAGGAGATGATGGTGGCGGTGTTGAGGGCGAAGCTCGAAGTGGCGCTGCACAGCAGCGCGGCGGCGGCACCGAGCCGCAGGCGACGGGAAATCATGGTTGCTCCTCCCGGTAACGCTCGATGCGGGCCAGCGCCTGGTCGAGGTCGTCTTCCCCGTACACGACGTAACGCTGATCGACGATCACCGCCGGAATGCTGGTGATGCCCAGGCTCCAGGCATCGGTCACGCCCTGGTAAGCCTCCCGCATGCGCTGTTGCAATGCGTGGCCACCGTCGTTCAGGCGTCGCTGGACGAGCGCCGCGGCCTGTTGCGGATCGTTCGGCAACCGGGCCGACAGTTCCGCCTCGATGGCCTGCGCCGCGTCGAGCTGGATGATGCGATCCGCTGCCTGGGCGCCGGCCACCGGGTGGCGGGTATCCGTCACGATCCAGATCTCCGCTGCGGCCACGTTGCCGGTGACCAGCAGCAGCGCCGAAAGGGCCAGTGTCTGGCCGAGGTGTGCAAGAAAGGCGTGCATGGGGCTCGTGTCTCGGAGTGAATCGACCCCGGTAGTCGAACCCATGGTGCAGATGCGCACCACGAACAATGCGCACTGTGGCAAGCCCTGTTTTCTGGTGAGACAAAGGAAGTAAAAAGGCGCATGGACCTGGGGACAGGTCCATGCGTGGGATGGGGCTTGGCAAACCCGCTCAGGTGCGGCTACAGCAAGCCGTTCTCGGCAAAGGAGTACGGTCGGCCCTCGCCGATGATGAAATGATCCAGCACCCGGATGTCGATCAGATCCAGAGCATCCTTGAGTCGGCGGGTAATCGCGCGATCGGCAGCACTGGGCTCTGAGTTCCCCGAGGGGTGCTGGTGCGCGAAGATGACGGCGGCGGCATTGGCTGCCAGCGCACGCTGGACGACCACCCGGGGATAGACTGATGCGCCATCGATCGTGCCGCGGAACAGCGGCTCGTAGGCCAGCACCTGGTGGCGTGTGTCGAGGAGCAGGACGGCGAAGATTTCATTGGGTTCGCCGACGAGCATCAAACGCAGGTAGTCGCACACGTCGCTCGGGTTTCGCAAGGCGGCACCCGCCTTGAACATGCGTCGCTCCAGCAGCGCAATTGCCTGTTGAACGATCCTGTCTTCGTGCGTATCGACAGCGACGGGATCGTGGTCCAACTCGGTACAGGAGTCTTCGAGAGTCAGTACGTCGGTCATGGGAACCTCCAATAGATGAGCGGAGGCACCCCTACGGAGGCGGAACCTCCATGGGCATGACGAAATGAAAAAACCACACATCCACCAGCGCGGACGCTGGCCGTTCGCCTCGGGATGCGTTGCGAACGAAGGTCAGCGCAGCAGTGCTACGCCGTAGCCTCGAAGACCTCGGCTACCTGGGCATGTCGCCATCGTCGATGGCGGACAAACCTGCGGCGCGCGCCGGAGCCGCGTCCGGTGCGTCGCCCATCAGAAGATCCATCGCGGACAGCAGTGCATCGCCTTCGACCGGCCCTTGCAGAAGCAGCGACCGTCCGCTCTGGCGATCCTCCAGGCGCAGGCTGGGGGTGGCTGTGATGCCGCCGTGCGCACCTTGTTCGGCCTGGGAGCGCACGATGGCCTGCGGACGCCCGCTGTCCAGACAGTGTTGCAACGCCGGCGTCAGTCCTGGGTAGCGACTCCCCTCGGGGAGTCCCTGGCCGCCGCTGCGCGTGTGCTGGTACAGCCAACCGACGGCATCGAAGAACGCTTCATGCCCGCCGGTTTCACCCGCACATTCGGCCAGGCCCGCCAGCTCCGAGGCAGCCGGCTCGTGCGCTGCCAGCGGTAGGTGATGCCACTGCAAGCTGATATCGCTCTGCTGGTCGATCCAGGTCTTCAGACTTGGGTAGTAGTCCTTGCAGAACGGGCATTCCAGGTCGGCGTAGAACGTCAGCACGAAACGGGCGTCTGTCTGGCCATGGCGCCACGGCGGGCCGCCCGGGTGGTGCTGGGCGACCGGGGAAGGCGCGGCGCCGGAGTTCTCGCGCAGCACCACGGCGAGCAGCGCGAACAGCAGCACCACAAGCACGCCGATGGCGCACAGCAACAGGCGCAGGCAGCGCCGGCGGCGTGCGGACGGTGATGGGTTCATTGAGCGATGGGGAGGCATGGCGTGCTCCGGGAGTCAGGAGAGCAGATCGGCGTATGGCAACGGCTCGATGCCGCGTGCCCGGTCGATGTTCTCGGACACCTTGAGCGCCGCTTCCAGCTCGCTGATGCCGAACTGCTGCATGAGCCGGTATCGCTCGGCTTTTTCTTCGGGTTCGGTCTGGGCCAACGCCAGGTAGAGGCTTGGCGGTACGGCCCTGAACAGCACCTCCATGTTCTTGGAGAGAATGACGCCCTCGGTGAATTTCCCGGCTTCCTTCCTGGCCGAGAGCATCAGGGCCTTCTGGGCCGGGTTCAACTCACGAAAACGTGCGATCTTCTCCACTTCGTCCGGGGGCATACTCAAACACAGCCACCACTCAATCATATTGAGCATCGGCTCCGCCGCCCTGGGCAGATCGTCGATATTTTGCGTCGCCAGCCAGTACCAAGCGCCTAGCTTCCGCCACATTTTGGTGATCTTGACTACGTAGGGCGCGAGCAAAGGATTTTTCGTGACGACGTGGCCTTCGTCTGTCACGTTGAGGATCGGCCTACCGAGAAACTGATCGCGTTCCGCGATGTTGTTGACGGTGTTGATGAGCGAGATGTAGGCAATCGAGAGCTGGGCGTTGTAGCCCTCCCTGGCATAGGTGGCGAGATCGACGACCGTGATGTCGGCTTCCGGCCAGGGCGTGCCTGGGCGGTCGAACATTTCGCCGTCCGAGCCTTGCGTGAAGATGTCCATGGCATCTGCCATCTCCAGCAAACGTGTGCGCCGGCTCTCGGGCAGGCTCGAATCGTTTCCGCGATCACGCAGCGCATCACGCACGTCGCGAGTGAGTACATCACGGTCTTGTGCGACACAGTGGCGGGCGGCGTCCAGAATGCACTGGCGGATCAAGGAGCGATCGGCACGCGTCAGCCTGGCTTCCTCTTTGTCTTCACCACCCGTGATCATCAGTCGCGCGGTGATCTCAAGCTCACCAAGCACATCGCGCTGCTCGTCCGCATCGACGGCGGACTGATCGGCGGATTTTTCTTCGTCCAGCGCATCGGCATCCAGCGTCTGCACGTCGCCTGGTGCCTCAATCAACCGGCGCGCATCGGCGAACGGCGCGAGGCTCACGCCCGAGCCGGGCGCGAGCTTGACCCGATTCACCGACAGGCCCAACCGAGCGGCGAAGTCAGCCAGCAATCCAAAGGAGTTGCCGGCTTCCACAATGAACATGCGTGGGCGATAGATCGCGGCCACCTGGTTGAGGATGTTGTTGAGCGTGGCCGACTTGCCCGAGCCCGTGGGGCCGAACAGGAACAAGTGGGCGTTCATTTGCCGGTCCAACCTGCTGAACGGATCGAACGTGATCACGCCACCGCCGCGATTGAACAAGGTGATGCCGGGCCTGCCCGTACCCTGACTGCGTCCCCATGCCGGCGACAGGTTGGCCGCGTGCTGGGCGAACATCAGTTGCGTGTACCACTGCTTGCGGTCGGCACCGGGGTGGTAGACGCAAGGCAGCCAGCGCAGATAGCTGTTGAGCGGGGCAACCTCGTCCTCTTCACGGACAGGCTGCAATCCGGCGTTGAGCATCACGTTGGTGAGCTGCAGGCCGCGCCGATCCAACTCGTTTTCGTCCTCGCCGCAGAGGTAGAACACCAGCGAACCGCGGTACAGCTTGTGGGCGCTGCCGATCAGCGAACGCGCCTCCTGCACGTCCTGGAGTGCCTGTTCGGATGCCAGGGTCTCGCCGACGGCTTTCTTCGCCAGGTGATTGAGGTGCGCTTCGAGCACGTCCTGCGGTGTTGCGACCAGCGTCAGGCACATGACGGCGCCTTCAGGCAGCTGGTCGAACAGCGTGTTGATCGCGTCGCCCTTGCGCGTTTCGCCGGTCAGATGGCCGACGGCTGGTGGCGTGCGCAGGCGGTCGGTGACCATGACCCGGTGCGGCAGGCCATCGAAGTACCACAGTCCCTGCTCGGCGTCGGAGCGTGGTTGACCGAAGAACACCCTCTGCGAGAAATCCTTGCCGCTGGCGAGTTCGATTTCGTCGGGTTCCGAGGCATCCGGATAGGTCGCCAGCCGATAGAAGCGTTCGCGGTCCTGTGCCGTCGGGCCGAGCATGGTGGGCCGGGGGTTGAACCAGCGCAGCAACCAGTCATGGATCTGCGGCGCTCCCATCCGGCGCGTCTGGATGCCGGCATTGGACAAGCCGCCAATCAGGCGGTCGCACACGACGTTCAGCGCCTGCTCGGGCGTCTGGCCGCGGCGACCGGTCTGGCCCTCGGCCCGGCGATAGACCACCATGCGCACACGCCGGCTCTGGCCGCGCCACGGCAGGCGCGTGACCACGCTGTCCTCGAACAGTCCACCGGCCTTGGAGACGGCGCGCAGGTGATGGGCGAACGAAGTCAGGTAGAACTCGGTGAAGTGACTGCCCTCGGCACGCGGCTGGACGTAGCCGCGCAACGTGTCCAGGTACTGGTCGAAGTTGGCCTCGTCCTGGGCGTAGAGCTGGAGCACCCACGGATTCGCATCGAGTTCGTCGAAGCTGTCCTGCAGGGCGTTTTCCAGCGCGTCGCGCGCCTGCGCCAACCAGGCGGCCTCGCGGCCCTCGGTACCCAGCGGCGTCAACTCGAAGAAAGCGGCGACCGAGACACCATCCTCAAGCAGCATGCACTGCGAGTCCGGCAGGTACTCGACCCACGGCAGCAGCGCGACGAACGACGGTGCCACGTCGTACAGTGCCTGCTCGTCAGCCGCTGTGGCCGGACGGTCTTGCGCGACCGCCGCACCGGGTTCGGGAATACCGGCCTCGCACAGTGCGCGCACATAGCGCGTCCAGCCGTCCTGCCGGTCTTTGGTCGGTGCGGCATCGTCGGGAGCACGCCGGCGCCAGGGCAACGACCAGGCCATCAGTACGCCTCCGTGCGTTCGCCCGGCATCGCGTACTGGACACGCTGATACAAGGGAAAGACGGTCGAATAGCCCGGCACCGGCACGGGGTCGGTGCCAGCCAGGTGCGGGAATACATACATGACCAGATCCGGATTCGGCAGCCGCGGGAACTGGTGATGAATCTCGTTCGCCGCCGTGCGCGTGTAGCGCATCTGCTCGGCCAGAGCGGCCTGCACATCCGCCTCCGTCAATGGCCGGCGCAGGCTCTGGCGCGCATCGAGCAACTGGCGGCGGGCGACCTGGCCGCTGCCGCCGTCGCCGGCCTGCTGGTGCCAGATGTCCTGCATGGTGCGGCCACCGTGCGGCATCAGCTCTTCCTTGCTGGTGGCGCAGCCGGCCAGCGACGTCACTACCGCCACCAGCAGCAGCGGTTTAATCCAGATCGAGTGCATGAGCGTCTCCTACACGATGGTCGACGCGGCGGCCTTCGGGGTCGTAGTCGATGTGAAGGGGTTTTTCGAGATGGACGGCGACCTGGGCGCCCGGCTGGACATAGACCGCCGCGAAGGCTTGCCCATAGAGGCGGTTCACCCACTGCGACATGTCCTGCACGCCGCCGGCGAGGATGCGTCCGACCGCCTCGTTGGTGCTGATGCCGACCGTGCCGATCGAGCCGTCGGCACCGACATAGGACATCTGGCCACTGTCGGACTCGATCAGCGAGGCGGCACCCGCGCCCGCGGCGGTAATCAAGGCCTGAGTGCCGAGATACTGCTGCGCATTGCTGCGGCGTTCACCACTGACGCAAGGAATCCCATACGGGTCGCTGATCCAGCCCAGGCCATCCTGCTGGTTGTTCTGCTGGCTGTTGCGTTCGTTGTCTTCTGGAATGGTGCGAACGGTGCCGTCATGAAAGACGAATGTGATCGAACGCACCTGTCCCCTGACACATGACAAGGTCCAGTCGCCACTGGCCGTACCGCTGAATACCGCGCCAGCGACATCCGGGATATCAATCCCGTTCGCGGTCAGGTTGTCCGGGCCGACGAGGACTTTGAACGGAAATGGGTCGTTGACGGTGCCATCGATAGGAACCCGACCGATCAGCGCGGTCATCGCCACCGAGCCCATCAGGGTGGAGTTCGTCGGTACGGTGTAGACCGGCTGAGCCGTCTTGACGCCGGCCGCCCTGGCACCGGCATCGGCCACATGTTCGACGGTGGTCTCCAGTGTCTTCTGCGCCGGCCCGAAGCTGGTCGGGAAGCTCAGGCTTGTACCCGTGCGCCCGTCGGTCTGCCTGGCGTCATCCGGTTCCACCCAGCGAATGCCCTCGCCAGCGAAACTGTCGCCATCGCCTTCGCGCAGCCCCAGCCCGACCGGCAGATCGGCATGGCCGCCACCACCGATGTTCTCCAGCCGGCGCTGCAGATCCTGCAACAGGCCTTCGGTCTGCCGGCGCTCGCCGGCCAGCCGCTCCTGGTCACGGCGCAATGCGGTGCGTTCGGCTTCCAGGGCCGTGTCGATACGCTGGTCGATCGCGCTTTCGCGCTGGCGCAGGCGCTGGTTCTCCTCGCGCTGGGTGCGGTTGTCCGCCGTCGCTGTCTGCAACTCAGTGCGCAGTTGCCGCACCTGCGCCACCAACGTGGCGACGGTATCGCGGGGCGTGTCGCCTTCGATGCCGAGTGCCTGCATCTCCTCGGCGGTGAGCTGCGGGTCAACATCAACGATGGGGCGAGGCTGATCGCCGCCGCCGGAGAACAACCGGATGCCGAAGAACAGCACCAGCAAGGCGACCGGCAGCACCAGCCATTTGAGCAAGCCATTACTGCGCATCGCCGGACTCCTTGACGTCGTGACCGGGGACGGCCTGCGGCAGCAGCGCAGCCGGGTCGAAGCGATGGATCGCCGGCAGCAGCGATTGCGGCAGGCCGCGACCGCGCGTGACCAGATAGACGACCGTGGTGTCCTCCGGCGTGCCGCGCGGGCCGAGCATCGGATGCTGGAAGGTGGCGGTGAGGAAATCCCCCTGCAGGGCGCGCGGATCGAGATCGATCCAGCCGCTACCGGCATGGGTCAGCCGCACGGCGGTCACCCACTGATCTTCCAGCCGCCATGCCGCCAGCGCCTTGGCGTGCAGCGGCAGGGTCGGCAGCAAGGTGTCCAGCGGCAGGTCGCGGCGCAGGTTCACGCGCATGACGCCCGGCACGGGCTCCACGGTGCGCAGCGGTGCATACAGGCTCTGGGCCGCATAGCGGGTCAGCACCACCGGCACCGGTGTTTCGCGCCGGGGCGAGCGTGCCTGCTCCGGAGACGGTGCAGCCGCGCCGGCCGCCTGCGTCTGGCCATAGCGCTGCGGCGTGGCGTTGCCCTCGACGATGCGTACCGGCTCCAGCGGCGGCTCGCCGTCCTGGGCCGGTTCGGCGGCGATATCCAGCAGGATCAGTGCGCCGCTGTACGCATCCTGAAGTTGCAGCCGCGTCGGCTCGATCGGTTCGCTGGCGCGCAGATAGATCGCACCGCCGGCACTTTGCACGCGCAATCGGTCGCCCACGCTCGCCGGCACGCCGACGCGCACATTGCGATCCACGAACACGATGCGTTCCTCGCCGACCTGCAAAGGCACGGCCAGCGGCAGCCGCTCCCAGTGCAGGATCTCCACGGCATGCGCCATGGGTACCAGCGTGCAGGCCAGCATGCCCAGCCAGACGAGAAGGCGGGTCTTCATGGGGAGTCTCCTTGCTGGCCCAGACCGCCGCGGGCCGGGGGTTCGGGTGTGGGCGCAGCGATGCGCTGTGGCGCACCGTCGTAGCAGTCGAGGGCGAGGCCAAAGGGATTGCGCGCCGGATCGACGTCCGAGCGCTCGACCTTGATCGGGTAGCGCACCAGTGCGCGCTTGACCTGTTCCGGCCCGTGGTACTCGTCTGCACTGAGATCGAGCGTCACCACCCAGTTGCGATCGGACACCGTGCGCACGCGCGCGGTCGGGTTGTCGCCGTAGCCGCGCCCTGGAATCTCGTACACGCCGCGCACCCGCTGGCGCAGTTCGCCGGTACTGCGGCGATAGTCGTAGTCGGCCTGCAGGAAGGCACGGCAGGCGGGCGTGAAGTATGGCGACAGTGCATGCAGGTTCCGCGCGTAGTCCTCTTCACCGTTGGTGGGCCAGCGATGCAGCTGCTGCCACACGTAGAACGTGAAGGCATAGACGCTTTCCGGCGGCACGTCCCACCAGGGCCGGGTGCTGCCGGAACGCAGGTCGGGCGGTACATGAATGGTCAGGTCGCGCGGCGCGCTCCACCAGCCGCCACCCATCACCAGCGCGATCAGCAGCAACGCGCCGACACCCAGGCGCAGGGTCTTGATGTGTGCCTGCAGGTGCGCGACTTCGTTCCGGAAGCGGCTCATCGCGCAGCCCTCCGGTTCGACCAGCGGCCCGAGCGCGTGATCAACGCGTGGCCGCCGATCCAGCCAGCCACCAGCGGATAGCGGGTCGCGATGCGCCATTGCAGTTGCCGATACAACCAGGTATCGGGCCTGCCTCGTTTCTGTCGGCGCAGGATGCCGCCGCCGACGAACACGCCGAAGGCGACACCCAACACGATGAAGGTGGGCGCGATCGCGATGGTCGAGAACAGCCAGGCCAGCGGCACGCCGGCCAGCAACCCGCCCGCGCCGGACAGGCCGCAGCAGACCCATAGCTCGTCCGCCGTCAGGCCGCGCACCACCACGGGGTGGCGATTGAGCCGGTGCGGCAGGAACCCCACCGTGCCGTCCGCCCGGATGTGCTGAAGCTCGGACATGGGCACGCCCTCAGAGAATCCCGGTGGCCTCGGTCAACAGCCAGATGCCGATGACCAGCAGTACGGCGCCGATGGCGACCGTGAGCCCGAACTGGCCCCATGTTTTCCTGCCCGTATGGATCTCCGCATACGTTCCGTATGCGTGATAGCAGACACCGATGAACATCGAGGCCACGACCAGCAGTGCGACCAGCAACACGATGTCGTAGCCATAGTTGCGGATGGTCTCCATGATCCCGCCGCCGGTGCCGCGCGAGGGGTTCTCCAGTTGCGGCAAACCCTGGGCAAAGGACAGCGTAGGCAGCGTAATGAGGCTCAATGCCAGCGCGGCGTGCTGGGCGAGGCGGATGCGGGGGAAACGAGCGGTTTTCATGGTCTGACCCTTGTGGTTACGAGAGGAGGAAAAAAGTCAGCACCAGGTACATCGCGAGAAAACGCACGACGACGCCGAGAAACTGACGCTGGTTGAGCTGGTTCTCCGCCCAGCCGACGTAGGCGGTGCGGATGGCCCAGGCGCCCCACAGCAGCAGCACCGCGAACACGAGGCCGACGATCACCGTCGCCATCGCGCCGGGCGCGATGCTGCTGTTGGCCTGGAAGGCGCTGATCTGCGCGGGGGTCATGGCTGCGCCTCCGGCGTAGAGGGAGCGTCGGGCGCGGACTCGTTGCGGTAATCGCCGCTCAGTACGGCGGGGTCGCGCGGCTGGGCGCGGGATGGCGCGAGATGGAACTGGATGCCGGCGCGCACGCGCGCGAGGTCATCGAGTAGCCTCGGGTAGTCGAAGTGATAGCGTTCGCCCGTTGTGATCGGGGCGTCCGCCGCGCTCTGTGCGACGAAGCGTTCCAGCGCGTCGAGCTGGCGCAATGCCGCAGCCAGCTCCTGGCGTTGGGCTGGCGTGCCGGCGTGGGCCGCCAGCGGCAGGCTCGCCGCCAGGGCCGCCATCAGCAGGACGGCTACGCCGCGATGCGCGGCGTAGCGTGGAAACGAAAACACCATCGCGCCATTCCTCGGTTCGATCAGCAATGGCTCGATCGTGGCGAGGCAGGCGCTTCAACACCGCAAACAATGGGTACTGCGAGGTCACCGGATTGATATAGCGACCGATGCCAACTACATACGATGGATCGTGCGACGGGAGTGTCAGGACAGGTGCTTTTGAAAATCTTCTTGCTGTTGGCGCAGCTGGGTTATTCTTGAAAAATGACTCCCTTTGGCTATTCCAAACCGCTGCAATACCGGCTCGAAGGTCATCGCAGCGTGACTTGTGAAGACCCCGTGGAATGGTCACAGTGGTTCGCTACCGCCGACCGTCGCGTGGCGGAAACGTGGGTCGACGATGTCCGTATTTCCACAGTGTTTCTCGGGCTGGATCACAATCACCTACCCGACGGCGACCCTATCCTGTTTGAGACGGAGGTCTACGCCTGGGAAAACGCCGAAGCCGGCCACGCCGAACTGGTGGCAATGATCCAGACCGAAATGGCTGCGGAATCAGTTCAAGCCGGCGGGGCTTGGGACAGGGTTTTCAAGCGGCTTGTGGCGGATCAATCGGAAGACTGATTTCCTGCCTAGAGATACTTCTTAAAGCTGCTCGCGGTCAGGGCCACCGCAAATCCCAGCAACGCTGCGCTGGGTAGCAGAATCAGCAACGGATGCACCGAGATCGGCATCGCCAGATAGATCACCCAGGGCAGCACCGCCAGCGGCAACAGCGCGGCTTTCGCGCGGTGGTACACGAAACCCGATTCCCTGCCGGCGCCGAACTTGCGCACGTCGCGGCGCACCAGACCATCGACCAGCCCGACGAACACTGCCGTCAGCACCAGCGGCAGGGTCAGTACCAGCACCAGCAGACGCACCAGGAAGGTCAATGTGATGAAGGCGGCTGCGACCAGATAGCGCTCGGCCCAGACATAAGCCTGGCTGATGAAGTAGCGGAAATTGCGTGTAGGCGTCTGGCTCGGCGCACGAGCGCGCTCGGCGGTCTCGCTCATCTTGTCGAGCAACCCGGTCTTCACGAATACCCACTCGTAGCCGGTGTCCACCAGGCGGTGGGCGGTTCGCCCCGGCTCCTGCACGATGACGCTGCGCGTGAAGTGGTTCGAGATATGCCCCAATTCGTACTGCAGCATCGACTGCGCATGACGCCACCCCTGATCCTTCCAGAACAGGTGCATGCCCACGCACTCGATCAGGATCGACAGCAGCAGCGAGGCGATCAGCACGCCGAACAGGCGCAGCGGCAAGGTGATCGCACTGGCGATCAGACCCTGCCGGCGCTGTTGCTGCCGCTGTGCGGTCGAGGCCGGATCGCTCATGATGCGCTGCCCTGGTCGGCGGGATCGGTCACTTCATCGTCCAGCAGCTCGTCGGGCAGCGGTCGCTCCTGCAACGACGGGGAACCGAGGTTCTCCCACCAGCGACCGGCCTCGGTGTAGCTCTGGCGCATATAGGTCGCCAGTTGCTGCAGATCCTCGGGCATGGTCTCGTCCGGGTCGGGGGCCGGCAGCGGCATGCGGACTTTCCACAGGTTTCCCCCTTGCATCAACGCGAAACACTGGCCCTTCGGCAACTGCACCACATGCGACGGCTCGATCATCGGCACGCTCGACATGCTGATGCGATCCTGCGTGTTGCTGGTGAAGTCGGTGGAACCGTGGATGTCGGAGCTATCGGTCGCGCCGCTGACGATGGTGGTGGTATAGACCTCCACCTTGGGAAGCTGGCGCGTCAGCAACTCGGCGGTGGCGGTTTCCCTGACCCTCAACATGAACAAATTGTTGAAATTTCCGACCACCTGACCGGCCTTCGCCCGGTTGCCGATGCGCGCCTCGATGTCGCTCAGCGTCTGGGTATAGGCGGTGATTTGCAGTCCCGCACCACCTCCCTTGTTGATCATGGGTACAAATTCGGCGCCCATGAGTTCATTGAACTCGTCAGCATGGACGTTGATCGGCAACTTGACGTTCGAGCTCCCTCCTGGAAGGCCATCGTCGATGCCGAACTTGTAGATATGACCGGCAACCGACACCATGTCGCTGAACATCGAATTGCCGACGGCGGCGGCCACCTCGGCGTCGGATAGCGCATCCAGGCCGACATAGACCACGGCCCGCTTCCTGACCACCTGCATCCAGTCGAAAATGGGCCTGGGGTCTTCCAGGTCGGAATAGTTCGGCGCCAGTAACTGGGAAATCTTGCCACTGGTGAGCTTTTCCAATAACGGCAGCAGGCTCGCAACGATCTTGTCGAAATACGTCTTGTCGTACCGGACCGCGCTGCGAAGACCGTCCAGTACCGGATCGTAGTTGCGCACCTGGCTCAGATACTGTTCAAGTGCCACCACGCGCTTCTCGCGCCCGATCATGTTCCTCGGAATGTTCCGCTCGTTGAGCTTGGCCTCGATCTGGACGATGACTTCCCAGGCCTTCGGTTCGGTGCGGGCGAAGAAATGGGCGGCGTACTCGATGAACAGCGCATCGATGTTGATGACATGGCGTTGGATCAGCAGGTAGTCCGGACGCTGCCCCAGCTCGATCAGTGCCCTGGCAACGATGTTCACGAACCGCCAAGCAAATTCGCGAAACGCTGCTGAATTGCCTTCGCCGGAAAGCTGGCCGGCGATGCGCGTGGCCACCTCGCTGATGCGGCCGAACCGCCCCACGGCGTTGTAGCGTGCGCTGATTTCCGGCCAGCCGAGGTGAAACACATAAAATTCGTTCTCGCGCCCGGCGCGCCGCGCTTCGACGAACATTCTTTTCAGAAGATCTGCGTCGCCCTTGGGATCGAAAACGATCACGACTTCATGCTCGCCCTGAGCATTCCTGCGGCGGATGTCCTGCGTGATGAACAGTTCCGCGAGCCGGGTCTTGCCCACTCGGGTAGTGCCCAGTACCAGCGAATGGCCCACGCGCTCTTCCAGCGGCAGGCCGACGTCGACCTCGTCCGGTTCGATCCCGTGCAGACGCGGCAGACCGCCAACCGGCGGCAAGGGCCTGACCGGATTGAACGGCACGTCCCAGCGCGTCAGCCGAGGCAACCGCGATAACGGGAAAGGCGCGAACTCCAGACGCGCCTCAAGGTGCCGGGCCAACTGGTAAGCGGGAGGCGGCTCGACATAGCAGCGGAACTCAGGCCGGTACGTTTGCATGAGCCGATGGGTGTGCTTCTGTTCCCAGCGGAACCCCTTACCGATGAACAGCCGCTGCTGGCTCACCGGCACGTTCCGGCTCGTCATGACGTAGTGCGGCAACCTGCGGATGTTGCGGCGGTAGCGCAGGATCACCTGCGCGTCATGCCAGCGCAGTGCGCCATAGGCGGCGAACGCCAGCGCGCTGCCGATGCCCATGGCCGGCGTCAGCGCGAGCGACCACGGTGCCACCAGGCACAGAAACGCGGCGCCGGCGCAAACCGCCACGGTGTACAGCTCCACCGCTGGGCGCAGCAGGACTTCCACGGGCTGCGTCTGCGCCATGGTGTCACTGCTCGATACCGGTGGCGGTCACCAGCACCGGGTAATGCCGCAGACCCAGGCGCTCGGCCAGGTCGTCGGCGGATACCGGCGACAGGTTCAGGCCGGGTGCGAGCGCGCGCAATTGCGCCAGTGCCTGGGCCGTCTCGACATTGACCACCAGCCCCCAGGCGTTGCGTTCGCGCAGCGTGTCGGCGTGCTGGCGCAACCAGGCCTGCGAGGCTGTGTCGTCACCGACCAGGAAGAATGGTTGCAGTCCGGGTGCCTCGATGACGCGGCGGGCAACCGTTCCCGGCGTGAGCCGGGCGCTGCGCACCGGCAGCATGGCCGTCTCATCGACGGCGGCGGTCGGTGCCTCGGGAATGACGATGGAGGGGAGCGGCTGGCTCGTGGCGCGCGGTTGCAGGTCGAGCGCTTCGTAGTACGGCAGCGCGGAAGCGCCGCCGCGATCCTCGACCACGATCAGGGGCGGTGTGGCGCGCACCGCGCTCATCGGTACGGTGGCGAGCATCACGACAAGGAGGCCGTGCGCGGCCCGGATGGAGGGGATCATCGGCTGTTCTCCTGGTGAGGCGCGTGTGCGGTAGCCTGTTGCGGCCCGAGCACGCGCTGAAGATGTTGTGAAACGCTGCGCCGGTAGCGCGCCGCCGGTGCGCCGCCAGCCGGTCGGTGGTAGCGCCCGACGGCCAGCAGCCAGTCCTCTCCGGGCGTGTGCTGCTCCTTCAGGATGTCGGCGGCGATGCGCAGGTTCTCGTAGGGATCGAGCAGATCGCAGGGCTGGCGGTAGCGGTGCGGGTGGTAGCCGAGATTGATCTGGCCCAGCCCCACGTCGATGCGCGTAGGCGGCACCTCGCGCAGTGCCTGGCGCACACCCGCACACGCCTGTGCGCGCGAGGCGTAGCGGCGCGACTGCCCGGCGACGTTGAGCGACCAGGGCCACGGCACGATGCGACCACCCCGGCGCACGCCGCTCTCCTGTAGCGCCACGGCATAGAGCACCGTCGAAGGAATGTTGGCGCGCTGAGCCGCCAACTGGTAGGCCGGAGGTGGAATCTCCTGGGCCTGAACCGGCTCGGTCGCCAACACGGCGGCCAGCAGCACGCACCACGGCCACCCCGGCATCAGGGCTGGCGCTGCCATTGGCCGTTCACCTGACGCACCACCGCGGGCAGTTCACCGGGCAAACCCAGCGCCAGCCAGCGGCCACCGTCGTGGTTGAGCGTGATCGAGCCGCTGCGCACGCGCGCCGGATCGATCTGCGCGCGCTGGGCCCACTCGCGGATGCGCGCGTCGTCCTGGCGGCTGCCGACCATGTACAGGTCGAACTCGGCGTTCGCCGTCTGCAGACGCTGCACGACCTGGGCACACGGCGTGCAGCCGTCCCGGACGAACACGGCGGTACGACCGCTGCCGGTCATCGCGCTGCCGCCCGGCAGCGCATCGGGCAGATTCACCCGCTGGGCGTCGGGATGCAGGCGTTGCCAGGCTTCGTCGTAGGCTCGTTGATACGCCAGCAACTTTTCCACGCGGCGCGCTTCGACCTGCACTTGCAGTTCGGCATAGCGCCGCCGCTCCTCGTCGGAGCGGGCTTCGATGCCGAGTGCGGTCAGCGGGTCGAGGTTGGGTGAATGGATGCCCAGCGGCCCTTCCATCAGTTCGCGGTAGCGTCCCCATTCGTCGCCGCGCAGCCCCCAGTCCCGCGCCAGGCGTTCATCGCGTGCCTGATCGATCTGGCTCGGCGTGACACGGGAAGACTGTGCGGGTGTGCTCTGGGTGGCGGGCTGCTGCGCGAAGGCCGGTGCGGTCAGCGAGGCCAGCAGGAACAGCATGGAAAGTGCGCGACGTTGCATGGCACCTCCCGATCAAGGAATCGCCAGCCGGCGCGTCTGGTCGCCGGCCTGGAACACGGCGGTGTTGCCGTCGATGGTCTGCAACTGCCAGCGCCCGGCATGCTCGCCGGGCAGCAGCACCTGGATCTGTCCGGCCGAGAGCGAGTCGCCGGCGGGGGCGATGGAAACGGCTCGCTGCCCGGCGCGCAGTTCCGCACCGATCACGCGGAAGGGAAACGGCACCTGTGCTGGTGCAGCCGTCGTCGCCCTGGCGGGGCGCGGCGCTGCGGGCGTGCGCGCGGCGGTCTGGCGCTGCGCCTTGAGCTGCTCGACGTCGCTGTGCAGTGTCTGCAGGGCCGCCTCGGTGGCGTAGCCGGCCAGCGACTGTTCGAGACGGGCGATGTCCGCTTCGAGGCGCTGGCGGGTGTCCTGCAAAGCTGCCGTGGTCGCCGCTTCGGGGCGGGCTTGCAGCGTCTGGACGTCGTCGGCGAATTCGGCGAGCCGGCCTTCGAGCACCTGCAGTTGGCGTAAGGCCGAATCAACTTGACTCTGACCGGCCAGGTCGCCCGCGACGCGGAAGTTGACGAGCACCAGTGCGCTGAGTCCGACCATCCAGGCCCACAGCAGCAGGTACAGCACGAAGGCCGCGCGCGAACGCGACGCATGGGCCACTGCGCTCATGGCTGGCCTCCGTCGATGATGGGAAAGGTCTGCACCGGCGCGGCCAGTGGCGTGTCGGTCTCGGGATCTGCGCAGGGCTCGCCGGCAGGTACGAAGCAGATCTGGCGCGCCCGGTCATCGACCTGTACATCCCAGGCCGGCCCGGCGAGGGTGAGCAGTGCGTCGCGCAGCGTCATCGGCCCCAGATGCAGGTGCGCCGCCGGCAGCGGCAGCGAATACAGCTCGATCACCGCATGGGCGTTCTCGCAAAGCTGGTAGCCGCTGCGCTGGAGTGCGTGGCGCAGGCCATCGCCCACCGTCGCTCTGGCATCCGCCGGCATCGCCACGTCGATGACCTGCAGCAGCAGGTCACGCTGGGCCGCGGTGGGAGCAAGCTCCACGAGCGTGTAGCGGCCGTAGCGCACCACCGGAATCAGTTCGGGTGACTGCGGCGCGGCGTCGGCTTCCTCGACAGGAGGATCAACGGGCGGTGCGGCGGTGGTGGCGCAGCCGCCGCTCAACACAGCGGCGATCAGCAGGCTGCTGCCGGTCAGGCGCCGTAGAAGTTGGGTTGCTGGCATGGTTCGGCTCTCGGTGGCGATGAGCCGATACCTTCGCCGTGGGCGGCATTCCGATCAGCAAACAATGCGCATCGTGGTTTGCCCCGTTTTGAAGAAAAAAGCCGGCGCCCAGAGGGACGCCGGCATGAACGGGAACATCAGGCCGCGACGAGTTGCCGGGCCAGGGCGACCTCGATCGAATCGCCGTCTTGGTTGAGCACATCCAGCCCCGATTCCGGGACGTCGCCGGAGGTGCTCTGCGACACCAGGATCTTCTTCGCCATCAGGGACAGGCACGTCATCTGCGACGTGGCCGCATACCCCAGGTAGATCACCTTCACATGCTGCTTCTGGCCGATCCGCCATGACCGGCGCGCGGCTTGTTGCAACGTGTAGATGTTCCACCCTGACTGCATGAACACAATCGTGGGGAACTCCAGCAAATCCAGGCCGGTTTTCACCAGTTCCGGATTCGTGATGAGGACGTCGATCCCCCGATCGAGCTGCTCGGCAATCCAGTCTTCGCGGCGAGAGGCATCCACGCTTGCGCGCAGTACCGCCACCCGAAAACCCTCTTGCTCCAGCAGCATCTTCAAACGGCTGGTGGTATCGCGCGTGCCGGTGTAGACGGAGTACACCAGGGTCTTGCGACCCGCGGCTTTCTCCTCGCGGCAGATGTCGATCAGCTCACGCTCTTTCGGCATGATCTCCAGCTCGTTGAACTGAGCCGGTGTGAAGGCCAGGACCTGGCGCGTGCGCGGGTGGCGCACGGTTTCCGCCCGGCAGCAGCAGTCGGACCACGCCAACAGCACATTGAGGACTACGCCCAGCAAGGTGGTATCCCGCTTGCGCAGGGCCTCCTTGAGTTCCGCCGTCAGACTGGCGGCCAGATTGCGGTAGGCGTCGGCCTGCCCGGCATCCATGGCGACCTCCCGGAACTCTTCGTCATACGGCGGCAGCACGCCGCCGATGTCTCTGAGCTTGAGGAAGATCGTGTACGGCAGCACGCAGCGCAGTACGCCTTTCGGCCCGAACCCGGGTGCCTTGACCGTTCTGACGGTGATCTTCGAGCCTTTGGCGGTCTTGTGGGCCGGCCCGTTGCTCTCGGAATAGATGTCCTTGAGGACACCGTGGTCCCTCATAAACGCCATGGCAGCGGCATTCATGCTGCCGCTGGCGCTCGGGCGGTAGCCATCTTCGATCATCCTCGCGGGCAAGGCCCGGAACAGCAGATGGTCGGGTAGGGACAGGCCATTGCTGGCCCATCCCCCCCTAAGAACCGTACGTGAGAGTTTCCCCTCATACGGCTCAAGCCTTTCAAAGCCCGCTTTCGCGAACCGGCTTCACCACCTTGAGACCATTGACGTGAATCTGGTTATGACAGTTCGGATGCACCATGACCAGGTTGGAGTTGATGTCCGGTCCGCCGTCTACCCGCCTGACCAGATGATGGACATGCCACCCGCTGATTTCGGTGATGGGTTGACTACAAACCGGGCACCTACCGCCCTGTTCCATCCAAAGCCGAATGAGCTTCTTCCGCCCTTGCAGCGAGTCCTTTAACTTGAAGCCGAACCTCTGCTCAAAGTAGGTTTCCCACTGCGGGTCGAACGGATTGGCATCAGCCTTGATCTTGCGGTGCCGACGAATCTTCGTATCGCAAATGTCCCGAAGTGCGGTCAGCTTTGGTTTCCCATTGCTGAGCCGTTCCCCGGTGTNACGGAACCCATAGGAGTTCAGGTCGCCCGTCGTTTCCGAGACCGGTTCGAGCGCAAGCAAGTGCAGCGCCTGCATTGCCCGATCCTTCATCGTCGGAATCCCGAGTGGCCGCAATTTGCCATTCGACTTTGGGATGTAGATTCGCTTCAACGGCATTGGCTTGTAACCGTGCCGCCGCAGCGATTGGACCGCTTGAGACTTGGCCTCCGGTGTGGACCACGTGATGCCATCCACGCCCGGAGTTCTTTTGCCTTGGTTCTCGGTGACTCGTCTGACGGCCAAAGCTTTGCCGCTGAACGAGTGGGTCAGAATCCACTGCAAGGCTTTCACCCTGCCGTGTTTCCCTTCCCGCGTTGCCTTTACGATACGCGCTTGGAGCCTTCGCACTTCACGGTGACACTTGGCCCAGTCGATGCTGTGCCATGTGACCGATTCGCGTGAGGGCGCACCCGCGCAAGCAATTTCTTGCGTAGTCATCTGCAATTCCCTCTTGAAGAAGGTTGGACAAGTTTTCTCGTAGAGAAAGACCAAGTGGAAGTCTGCTCGCTTTCGCGCGGGATGATGTCGCCTTGCGGCTCAATCCCTATCCGCCCCATTACAGAGCGGCATTCGCTTTCTCCACATTCCTCTACCCGCACCTCCAACAGCATTCCTTGCGGTCTGCCTGCCCCGAGGGGCAGAGATACGGGCTTACCGTGTTTCACTTGATTCACAAGGTCGGATTAGGTTGTGCCTTTTCGCCGGTAGCTATGAATGTCCGTGCATCCCCACTATTCAAAGGGATGTCCAGCTACAGCCCCATTTTGGGAAAGAGCCTGTCAGCATCTTTGGCTCTATCAGACGTGACGACGTTTATCAGCACTTCACTTGCGTTAACCATACCAACCAGCCTAGCGACCCAACCGCATTGATGCTCGCAGATGCAGTGTCAGCCTCACGGCCTCCACTTGGCTTGCGCCGGTCTACATTGTCTCGGTGGCTTCACACGCAGTCGTTACCAACCACGCATGCACCGATAGGCTACTGATGACGGAACATCAGGCTTCCTGCCGCCGAAGCGGTGAAACAATGAATCAAGCGACTTCACGTCGCACAAAGAGATCGTCTGCATAGCCCCCCATGAGGGTGCCGGTCAGCAGTACGGTCTTGCGGGCCTTGGCCGCGATGACGCCCATCGCCTGGCCCTGCGCCGATCCACCCGTTTTGTATTCATGGGCTTCATCTGCGATGAGCAAGTCGAAGGTGCTTTGCGGCAGATACCGCTTCACATATTCCGAGGGTTGATAACCGCCTTCTCCGAAGCCGAACTCCATCGAGGACATGGCGCGTTCCATGCGCTGCGCCTGCCGAGCGGAAAACACCAACTCCCCGCGCTCGTCCATCAGGTTGATGAAGTTGTGCAGGTTGTCGCCGAGCATCGACGCCAGGAACGAATCGCCGAAGGTCTTCATCAGCTTGTTGGCCGTGGCCTCGCCGATGGTCGGGATTCTCTTCAGCGCACGCAGCACCGCCGAGGACTGATCACTGCCCGACAGGCTGCGCGGCCGCATCAGCGTCCAGAGTGCGCCGTCGCAGACATTGCACTTGCGGCGGATTTCTTCCGCCTCCAGCTCCAGAGCATTGACCGGCTCGCCGTCGAGATCAGTGACCACCGTCCCGCAGTGCGGGCAGGCGCCGACCATGCCGTAACGGGTGCGTTTGCGGACGAAGGCGGGCTTCCAGTGGAATCCCATCCGCATTCTGACCCTGCCGATGATGAAGAACTCCTGCCCTTCGGCCGGCACGTTCAACTGCTCGCGCAGCTTGATCAACTTGAGCAATGTGTCCGGGCCGTTGAGCACCCAGACTTTCGCACCGGCGACGGTTTCGAGGATCTCGCGCCGCCATTTGTAGACCAGATGGGGCGGGCTGAGGACGAGCGTGCGGCGATAGCCTTCCGCGTTGAGCACCGCCCCTAGCGCGATGCCGACGGTGGTGTAGGGTAGGCTGCGGGCGTCCCGTAAAGGATCACCCGTCAGCCCCCCTCCGAACCGGACTTACACCTTTCAGCGTATCCGGCTCTCCACTTACTTGACTAGGAACAGTCCTTTCAAAGAACGCCTGCGTGTAGCTTCTGATGGCAAGGAACGCACAGCACCAAAGTCTTGCGACGGCGCCATGACATCACCTGTGGCCAGAGGTACTTCCCTTTGTCCACGTCCTTCAGCTTCCGAATGTGATGCACTTGGAAACTGCCTTCGGTGGTCCCGCAGTACTCGCACTTCCTCGCTTCGAGCCGCTGGATCAACTCCGAGCGGCTATGCGTGAAAACCCAAGTCTTGGGGGGTAGGTCAATACTCTGGAACGTGATGGGTTCTTTCCTTATGTCTTTCAGGCTGTAGATGGGAAAAGTGTGGGAGTCCGAGTTACCCCGAACAGCCAGTACGTATCCACCCTGGCGCTTCATGCTCCGCGCTACCTTCGTGACGGTCGAACGACGTTTTGCCGCCAATGTCTTCCACAAACTCGTCAACCAGAGGTGATGGAGCTTGTTCAGGACACGACTGACGCTGTTCGCCAAACCGTAGTAGTTGGCAAGGCCTCGCATTTCAGCGTTGTAGGTTTGAACGATTTCCGCTTCGCTCAGTGAGATCAGTTCGCTCCTGTGCGTGGGGGTGTGAGCGTCATAGACGCCGTAGCCCTTTCGCTGGCAGAAACTACGCAGCTTTTCAGCCGGTACGTGCAATTGCATCCGCTCGGATACGCTGCGTGCTGTGATGCTCCGTCCTGAACGGACGGTGCGCACGTTGCGATCACCGGAGTACGTGCGAACGTCGTACCCCAGAAAGCGAACTCCGTCCGATGCGTGAACCACACCGGACTTTTCCTCAGCGATCTCCAAGTGCAGTTTGTCGCTGATGAAACCTGCGACTCGCTGCATGACGGTTACCGCCTCGTCCCGACTGCCGATGATGCCGATCAGAAAATCATCGGCATACCGGACATACACCAGACGCCGGTAATTGGCGTCCATCGGGTCGGAGCTGCTCAGTGCCTTGCGGCGTAGATAAAGTTCGGCCAATTCACGCTTCGCTTCCTCGACCTTTGGCGAGTCGCCATCGGCTTTGTAGGCATCAATGCGTTTCATCAACCGTTCAATTGCACCACTGATCCGCTTGTACTCGCGGTTCGACGCCCGGCGGTTTCCTCGGTTGAATTCGGCCTTCAACCCTGCAACGTACTCGTCGAGTTCGTGCAAGTAGATGTTGGCCAAGACCGGGGAGACAACTCCGCCTTGCGGTGTCCCGCTGAAGGTGTCATGGAACTTCCAGTCCTCCATGTAGCCCGCCTTCAGCATCGAATGAATCAGCCCAAGAAAGCGCTTATCGTCAATGCGTTTGGCAAGCACATCCACCAGAACTTCATGGTCGATGTTGTCGAAGTAACCTTTGATATCCATGTTCACGATCCACTTCATGCCCGTCCATTTCTGCCGGACTTGCATGAGAGCGGTGTGGCACGAACGCCCGTTGCGAAAACCGTGCGAGTCGTCGGAAAAGACCGGCTCGTAGATCTTCACGAGAAGCATCCGTACAACCTCCTGTACCAGCTTGTCATCCCCAGTGGGGATGCCGAGCGGACGGGTTTTCCCATTGCTCTTTGGAATGAGGACTCGCCTCACGGGCTTGAAGCGATAATTACCGCTTTTGACGGCGGCCATCAGGCCGGCCAGCCGCTCGTAGGACATACCATCCAGTGACGAGCCATCTACGCCGGCCGTTGTTGCACCGGAATTCGCATAGATGTTGACATACGCCTGCTTCCACAGGATTGGGTTTTCCATGAGACGACTAAGGCCGTTGATGCGCTTGCCCTGTTGAGACAAGATTCCCAGCGCATCCAACCTTCGATTAGTAGTGTCGGTTAGCATCAGCACAACCTCCTTTTCGATGAGTTGGTTACAGATAAGCTGTCTTCCTTCCCCCCGGACAGTGGGCCTTTCACGCGCATTGCTGCTCGCTTATAGCCATGTCGGTGCCGCTTACTGCTGCGGCCAGCAACCTCCATTACAGAGGCCACATCGGGTAATACGAAGACTCCGTCGCCATGCAGGTCTTACGACCTGTTTAGGCGATCCCGCATTTACGCTTAGACAAAGATGCGACGTGGTTAGGTCGTCCGTTCGTTCCGTAATCCCCTGATCGGGGTTGCGCTCGCGATACTGGTTTGTGGGAGAGGCAAAACATTTCCCACAACTCGCGAGTCTGGCGTTTCAGCTACTTTCGCCAGCGTCGGGACTGGTAGACCGCTTGGAACTAGACTTCAGGCAATTCAGCTTTGACCATACACGTCTTACTCTGGCCCGCCCCCGCTAATAGCTGTTGGGTAAAAGGCCTTTTCCGAACATGCTGCACTCCCCCCTTCCTTTCGGAATTCAAGCCCTTGCAGGCAGGGATAAGTCCGGTGAGTACAGGGCATTCCAGTAGCCCTGGTAGCTTGCGCTACGCTTCTTCTAAGCGCCGATACGGCGCACTTTCCCCGTCCCCATCTCGCCATTGACGATGGCCGCGCGCTCGCCCTGATTGACGAGCAGTTCGGCGGCCGCATGGACGACCTCGGCCTGGGCGGGGAACAGCTGCCGCTTGAGGCTGGCGAGGACGAGCTGGCGGTTGGCGCGCGGCACACCGTTGTAAACGGGCGGGTTGGCCCGGTTGAGGGAGTCGAGTAACTCATCCCCAAACTCGGTGACGAAATCCTGCAGGCTGAAAGACAGATCGCTTTCGCTGTCCGCAGGGTTGAACAGATCGCCCGTGGCGGGCATGGAAGGTGCGGCGGGGGCCGCTTCGAGTTGCATGGTCATGGTGATGCTCCAAAAAAATGGGGCATGCACCGCCCCCAGGGGCGATGGATGCCCCTGGGGGTGAAGGTGAGTGGACGGCGCGCAGCCGCCCGGAAATCAATACTCGCTGGGTAACAACAGCGTCGTGACGCTGCGGTCCCACTCAGTGATGATCCAGAGTTTCAGATCGGGATCGACCTGGTACGAAGAGAGCAACCGGGCCTCGCCCGATGCCAGCGCGGCATCGTTCGATCGCCGATCGTCCTCGTCGAGGTCGCCCCAGTCGCCGCTGAGGTGGCGGCGAAGGTACGGGCTCGGGTTGAGCCGTCCCTGTTCGACCAGATTGGCCACGCCGACGGTCATGACCGTCGCGCCCGGCGAGAAGCGCAGATTGGGGGCCGTGCTGATGGACATTACAGTTGCCATGGTGATAGCTCCTTCGATGAAAGAAAGGGCCATGGCGTCCCCATCGGGGCGACATGACCCCGGTGGGTGGATGAAATGGGCTGGTGCTAGATCGAGGACTGCTCTTCGGGCAGTTGGACCACGGTGGTGCGGCGATCCTCGCTGGTCATCACGATCAGCAGCAGCTGCGGCGTGATCCTGTAGCGAGAGATCATGGGATTGTCCTGGTCGAGTGCCACATCATTGACCTGGCGGGTGGTCTCGTCGACATCGCCCCAATCGCCGCGCACATGGCGCTGCACATAAGGCAAGGGATCGATGAGGCCTTTGCTGGCCAACCAGTGCACCTTCTCGCTCAGCCTCAGCGAACCGAGGGCGAACAACGGACGGGCTTGCGGCTCGCGCCGCGCGAACAAACGCGAAAGCATGGGAGTTCTCCTTCTGGTGGATGAATGAAGCAAGGCGGCGAGCCGCCCGATGCGATCAGTGGATGGTGAGAATCCGGCCGAGGGTGGCCGAGTCCGGGGACAAGTCCCAGGCACGAATCACGGGGACAAACTTGTCGGTGAGGATGCGTGTCTCTGCGATTGAACCGTCATCGCGCTCGCGATATTCGGTGGTCGTCGCCTTCTGCTTGTAGGTGTCGCCTTTCACGGCCAGGGTGCGGCCGTTCTTCGACTGCACGACACCGGAGATCGCGCCGGCCGCGAGGGCCAGTGCCAGGTGCCACTGGGACAATGCGCGCGCCGGGCGGCGCAAGGACTGCTGGGCGGCGCCCAGATGGGTCTCGAACGACGGCCACAGGCCATGCAGGCGCTGCACTTCGTCGGCGAACTGCGCCGGCTCCATGCTCAGACGGTAGAAATGCTCCGGCTCGTGCTGGGCGACAGGGACGGCATACGGAAGCGATGGCCACGCGGGTGGCAGTTCCTCCGCTTCCAGGTCGCCTTGCCCGATCTGCAACAGGCGAGCACGGACGTTCTTGACCTCATCGCCCACCAGCTCGCGCTGGCGGACCCGGCGACCGAACACGACCACCTGCTTGAACTGCGTATCCACCGCTCGGTAGATGCGCAGATCGGCAAAGTGCCGCGTCAGCCAGCCGACCAGTTCCTGATCGAGCACATAGTGCGGGACGATGAAAACCAGGATGCCGTCGTACTGCAGCAGTTGCAGCGTGCGCTGGTAGAACAGCTTTTCCAGCCGTGCGCGGCCCTTGCCGTCGTAGCCGATGTTGCCGTTCGCATCCTTGGACAGATCCCCGTATGGCGGGTTGAGCCACAGCAAACCGAAGCTCTGGCGTGCGATCAGGGTGTCCATGAGGTCGCCCTGGATGCAGTGATCGACGAGCAGACGCGCATGGTTGGCGCGCTCCGGGTCGAACTCCACCGCATAGGCGGTGACCTGGTCACGCCCGAGGGCATGCGCAGCCTCCGCGATGGCGACGCCTTCGCCTGCACAAGGATCGAGGATGCACATCGGCCCGTCGCCGGACGCCAGTGCGCTGAGCGCTCTTTCGAGCGTGGGTTCGTCGGTCGGAAAGTAGCCGGCCTTGACGAAATTGCGGGCGAGCCGCGGGAACATGAGTGCCATAAGAAATCTCCTGTAGCGGGGATGAAGGAAAGCGGGTGCGCGCCGGTCGCACGCACCTGCCGTGGGTCAGGCCACCGCTTCCAGCGACCCTTGGGTGGTCGCCGGCTGCGGGAGCGGATGGGCGGTCAGTACGCCCTGGCGGATCAGGCTGCTCAGTGCTTCGGTGAGCGCTGGCACATCCAGCCCCAGACGAAATCCACGCAGCGGCCCGAGGGCCGTCGGCAGGTCGCGGAGCATGTCGCGGTCTCGCAGCAGTGCCAGCACCGTCCCTTGCCAGTGATCCAGCAAGGGCAGCGGGCACGTCTCCTTGACGAGCAGCCAGAGGCGCGACGTAGGATCGGCCGCCGCGCGCGGCAACAGTGCGAGCGCGCTGGTGGTGGCCTTGTCCGGCCGGATGCAGCGCCGATCGAACAGCCAGAGATTGACGAGCGACCCGAACAGGGTGCGGCGATAGCTGCGGGTCAAGCGCTTTTCCAGACGCTCGACCGAGGGAACGAACACGGGCACGGAGCCGCCCTGGTCGGTGACGAGATGGAACTGGTCCAGTCCATCCTCGTCGCGGCCCAAGGTGAGCCGGGCGAGAAACTGCTGGATCGCGGTGTCCCGCGCCCAGACCGATAGAAAGACCAGATCGCCGTCTTCGCCGCAGACGCAAGCATCGGCCATCACGTCGCCGCATTCGTCGATGCGGTACAGCAACTGTGGGGATGAAGGTGCAGACATGGTGGAGTCCTCAATGAAGTCAGGGGCACCACCACCCGCAGGGGCAGTGAATGCCCCGTTAGGGATGAAAGAACGCGGACTACTCAGAGTTCACGTTCGGTGAACGAACCGTCGGCCTGATGCTTGACTACGCGGTTGCCGACATTTCTCTCAGCGTCGTGCTGGACCTCGATGAACAGGCTTTCCGGCACAAGGATCTGAAAATGACGTAAGACCTCACGGTAGTAGTCCAGGTCATGGTTGAACGGATCGCTCTCGTGCAGATTGCTGTACAAGAAGTCGTCGCTCTCGACCTTCATGGTGTCGTCGATCAACTCGGTTGGCTTCTCGATGACTAAGAAGAAGTAGTTCATCGGCCGATCCCAGCCGAGTAGTACGGTGACGGGAAATCCTTTGTGGAATGTGTCGAAGTAGTGCCGACTCATGGTGAAGCTCCTCGATTGAAATAGCCGGGAACCTCCCCATCGGGGTCGCCCCGGCGGGTGGATGAAATGCCGCGGATGCGGCAGGACGATCAGGCAGCCTGCGGTTCGGGTGCGAGTTGCAGGTTCCATTGCTGGGCCGTGGCGTCGAAGGCATAGCCCAACTGGTTGAGCCGCGCGATCTGCAGACGCAGGGTGCGGCGATCGATGGTCGAGTCGAGTTTCACCGACTCTTCCAACGGCCAGAGAATGCCGAACAGCGCCGCGTCGTCGCTCTCGGGACCACCCGAAGCGGCCACGGTGGCGGACGGCGTATCGACGCCGAATGGCGTGGTATCGACCAGCGGGTCTTTCGATGCCTGCACGGGCGCGGGCTCCGGCTTGGACCGGGACTTGGATTTCTCGGCTGCTGCCGGCGTTGTCGCCGGTGGCGTGCCCAGCTCTTCATCGAGCGGATCGACGTCCTGTGCGGCGAAGGCGCGAGCCTCGGCCTTGCTCAGCTTGTCGATGCCCGACAGGGTCATGCCGTCCAGGTTGGCGCGGATTTCAAAGCGCATGCCATCGCCAACCGGATAGGCCTTCGGATAGATGTAGCGGATGACGAACTCACCCTCGTACTTCCCTTCGGGGTACTGCTCCAGTTCCGGGTCTTTCACATGGAACAGTCCAAGGCGGGTCGTGAGGCGACCGACCGTGAACCGTCCGTTGCGGCCCGGGATGGTGCGGATGGCGAGTTGGCCGCGGACGATGAGGGGCGGATCGGATTGAACGGCTGCTGTAGCCATGGCGTATCTCCTTGTGATGAATGGAACCGTCTTGCGCGGCGCGCAACGGGTCAGGAAGAAAATGGACCCGCCCTGACGGGCGAGGTCCGAGTAGTGGCTCAGGACTTCAACTGGCGCATGCCTTCGGCGAGCATCCAGAGGGCGCGGTTCAGGCGCAGGTTCTGATCGATACCCTGTACAGGGCGGGTACGCTGGCGGCGGCCGTTCGCAGTGCGTCCGGTCAGCCCTCCCTTGACGAGGTTTTCCTGGACGCGGTTGAAGATCGACCAGAGGTCGCTCTTGCGATCGTCCCAGCGTCTGGGGACCAACAACTGACTCTCCGTGACAGGCGCGGGCTTGTCCGGATCGTCGTACTTGAGCGCCAGGGCCGAACGGGCGAAAACGTCGTCCTCCCCGGCCTCCAGCGTGATCGCGCGCATGCTCTCGCGCGCTTCCTGCACCCGCTCGAAGCCTTTCAGGACTTCGTAGGCACCTTCGATGACCTGGCCCGCGACATCGCCCTTGTGAGGCACTCGGATGTCCGCGAACGTGTCGCCGCAGACCAGCCCGTTCTGGCAGACGAATCGAAACTGACCTGCCAGCATCTGATAGCTGCTGGTGCCATCGTGCGAGTTCAACAAGATGATCTCGTTGGCTTCGTCGCCATTGATCTGGCTGGCGTGGCGAAGGCGGATCAGGTGTTTGGTGTACTCGCGGCGGTCCTCGTTGCGGACACGTGTCTGGCACACCATGAAGGGCAGGAACCCCTCCTGACGAAGTTCCGACAGCACGGTGGCCGTCGGGATGTAGCTGTACCGCTGGGAACGGCTTTCGTGTGGTGTTTCCGCAAAGATCGACGGCACCACGGCGCGAATCTGGTCGTCCAACAGAGGACGGTCCGAGCGCAGTACCGGTGAGCGCGGTGCGAAACGGGATGCGAGAGACATGGCGTTCTCCTGGGATTGTTATGCAGCCGAATCCGCACGGTGCGGAACGGACTGCGGGGATGAAAAGACGAACGCCCACGCGCCACGTCAGTGGCCTGCAGGCAGGTTGGGGATAAGAAGCAAGACCCCGGAATGGGGCCTTGCGGGGGTGGATCAGAAGGAAGCCGCGAGTGCGGGTTCCTCGGCCTCGGGTGCCGGCACGGGTTCGTCCTGAACGGACTCGGCGGTCGGCGCCTCGACGGTGCCATCGGCGGTATCCGCATCCTCGGTCGCCGCAGCGCCCTCGGAAACGGGCGCCGGTGCGGCGGCCGGAAAGACCTGCTGGCCATCGATCTTGATCAGGCCGATGTGGATCAGCTTGGATTCCAGGCTCGCCGCCGGTTCGCCGGCACGCTCGCCCTTGGTGCGGAGGTACGCATCGGCCTTCATGTCGTTGAGACGGAAGGCGATCAGCACCTTGCGCTCGGCCTCGATGGCCTGTACGCAGCGGCGCACCAGATGCTGGGCGTCCGCAGTGGCGACGATGGTGTTGATGTACCGGTAATCCGGCTCATCGACCGGGCCGGCCAGCGCCCCGATGGAGCACGACAGGAACGGATCGCCATCCTTCGGCGTAACCTCGCGCGGACGGTTGAGATAACCGATACCCCGGGTGATCAGCTCGTACTGCTCGATCTGCGCCAGTTCGGCACGATCGATCAGTTCGGCTTTCAACAGTCGGCCCTTGAGACTGGCTGCCGGATCGCCCTTGCGGTCACCACTGGTACGAATGAAGGCATCGGCCCAGAGATCGCCGAGCCGGAACTTGACCAGCGGACGCTGCCTCGGGTCATCGACGCCGATGTAACCCTCGACCAATTTCTTGGCGTCGGCACCGGAGACTTTGACGTCGAAGTAGCGGGTGACGGGGTCTTTGGCGGACCCGACGAGTGCGGCGACAGTGCAAGCCAGGAACGGCTGCGCACGGCGGCCACCACGGACAGGAACCTCCCGGACACGCTGCAAGCGGGCGTAGCCCTCGGTGTGAAGATCGAAGTAGCTCTTCGCGTTGGAAGTCGTATTGGTCATGGTGAATCTCCAATGGGAATGAAGCGGAGACACACCGGACCCGACTGCGCGGGGGGGTGCGTAACCCCGCGGTGGGTTGATAAGGCGAATGGACTAGGAAGGTGCATCCACCACCGGCAAGCCGATGGTCGTTCGCACGGAGGGATGCGTTGCGAACTGGCTCGGTCACGCGGCGGGTGCCGCGCCGCAACCTCGAAGACCGATGGTTGCCTGGCATGTCGCTGACAACGTCAGCAAGCATGGGGCAAGCCTCACACCGCGCGGCTTCGCACACCATCGGGAATGAGTACTGTCGCCTGACCGCATTCAATCGCCGCAATAGCAGCCGATGGTCTCTTCGGCAGGGTCAAACAGGTCGTCCTGGCGTTCGGTAAAACAGGCCAGCTAAGTGCGCACTCGCGGCGGAACCGGGGGGCTGAGGCAGGTTCAGTGTTAGACGGCAAGTGTCGGTGTCTGGGTCTTTAAATACAGGTGTTTTCCCACTTGCATTAATAATTGTACCCGGTTCTGTACCCGGTTTTAGTTTCCTGGTTCCCTCTCGTGCCGCAGAGGAGTTCAAATTAAATCCAGGCTGCCTGGCGGCGCAAGCACTCTGCTGCAGCGATCTGAAAGGGGAGCGCGACCGACCGACGGCGACGCTGCCACAAAGGTAGCTTTGGTTTCTCCCAATATAAACGTTATAACATATCATTTATGGTAAGTTTTTTTCCTTGCTGAGATAATGCCTGAATAGTGTCGCGACCTTATAGGTACATAAAAAGCTGAGTCGCTAGCGAACTTTAATATAGTAGCCGGCGGTATAGCCATAACCTCGCTGGGGCGTCCAGAATTCTTGCTCGTTGAACAGCGGTAGCTCTTTGACCTCAACTATCTCGCCATTCTTTAGTTCGGGTTCCTGTCTAAGCAGTATCGATTCTTGAAACCGGTAACGGCTTCCTTCTTTTGCGATGTGGCCAAGTTTGCATAACAGATCAATCGCTCCTTCTAAGCGAGCCGTGTTGGCGCGTCCTCTAAGGCTGCTGGGTCCGAATTGTTTAAGTTGAGTTATGGTGAAAGTGGCTCTGGCTCCAGAAATCAGATCCCTAGGTAGTTCAGCGCGTGTGTCGTTGGAAGAGGCTCTGCTGTGTTTTTCCTCTTTATTAAGAGCGAAAGGGTCTTGTTTGCTTGCAAGTTTTAGTAAGTAGTGCGCTAAGTGATTCGCATCAATGACGATCTGTGGTTCGTTTGCCAAGTGGGCTATAAAATGCTTGGAGCAGTGCTGAGTAAACTTCCAGCAGAATTCCAGTGTTGAACAATCTATCTCGGTTTGGTTGTTCGAGGTGCGCTCGAAGGTATGCACTATTGCAGCTAGGCGGCTGGTGTTTTCTAGCAGCTTAGAAGCGTGATCCTTAAGATAGAAATACAGCCCGTTCTCCTTCATCTGCAATTCGAGAAAACGGCTGTACTGGAACCAACGATCCTTTGCCTGCTCGGAAAAAGACAGTACTTGTCGCTCGGTCAATAAAGGAGAGTTCAGCAGTTCGTGGATGCGGGCATTAAAGCTCCTTAGGCGGAGCAATTCAGATAGCTGTTGATCGGTGCGTTGTCCGGCCATCAAGCGAGGCTTCGCGATCAGGAAGCGTGCTAAGAAGCCGGTGCCGCGTGCCTCTTCGCCGCGTTTGGCCATGAAGCGGCTGATCACACTTGGCTGTGCCATCAATGATAGGGTGAGGCGCGCATTTTGGAGTACGAAGCCTTCTCTAGAAATGCGGTCAACAATTACGCTGCTGCCATCCCATAGCGTATTGAGTTTATCGAGCTCTCCTAAGGATGGTCTGAAAAAGACTTCCCGAATCTGGTGAAATACGCCGATCCCGTTGCCCGAGTTTCCCGATGAAGCAAATGACCTTCGCCGACGCCGAGTACGCCGGCAAGCGCAAGCAGACCCGCAAAGAGTTGTTCCTGATCGAGATGGATCAGGTGGTGCCGTGGAAGGGTTTGATTGCCCTGATCGAGCCGCACTACCCCAAGGGTGAAGGTGGTCGTCCGGCGTATCAGCTGATGGCGATGCTGCGCGTACATTTGATGCAGAACTGGTTCGGCTACAGCGATCCAGCGATGGAGGAGGCGCTGTACGAGACCACAATCTTGCGCCAGTTTGCCGGGCTGAACCTAGAGCGTATTCCCGACGAAACCACCATCCTCAATTTCCGTCGCCTGCTGGAGAAGCACGAGTTGGCGGCCGGGATTCTGGCGGTGATCAATGGTTACCTGGGCGATCGGGGCCTGTCGCTGCGCCAGGGCACCATCGTCGATGCCACGCTGATCCATGCGCCGAGTTCGACCAAGAACAAGGACGGTAAGCGTGACCCGGAAATGCACCAGACCAAGAAGGGCAATCAGTATTACTTCGGCATGAAGGCCCACATCGGCGCGGATACCGAGTCTGGCCTGGTGCACAGCGTGGTGGGGACGGCAGCCAACGTTGCTGACGTTACCCAGGTCGACAAACTGCTGCATGGAAAGGAAAACATGGTCGGCGCCGACGCGGGTTACACCGGCGTAGAGAAACGCCCGGAACATGAAGGCCGGGAGGTGATCTGGCAGATTGCGGCCCGCCGCAGTACGTACAAGAAGCTGAGTAAGCGCAGTGCGCTGTACAAAGCCAAGCGCAAGATCGAGAAATCCAAGGCCCAGGTGCGCGCCAAAGTCGAGCACCCGTTCCGGGTGATCAAGCGCCAATTCGGCTACGTGAAGACACGCTTCCGTGGCCTGGCGAAGAACACCGCGCAGTTGGTGACACTGTTCGCGCTGTCGAACCTGTGGATGGCGCGCCGACATTTGCTGACGAATGCAGGAGAGGTGCGTCTGTAATGCGGGAAATGGCCGGCGCGAGGTGCTCGCGCCGGCTATAAATCCGGAAAGAGGGGATGATTTGATCGTTTTTTAGCCGAATCACCGTTTTGAAATCGGCAAGGGCTGGAGTCAGCCAGAAATACCTGACTACTTCAGACCATCCCTAGGTATAAGGGACAATTGCGGCAAGGTGATTACCACGTTGCGACTCCGTCCGGCGCAGAAGCCCCAGATATCAGAAGGCTTTGTTGTAGAACAATGAGTAGGATTCGATTCCGTCGTTCGGCTGTTTGATGCCGGCATTGGAATAGTGGATGGCGCGTATGCCGACCTTTTGCTCGTGCGGCAGCTTCAGGCCGGCGCCGATGCGGTTTTCGAAGTTGAACGAGGAACCCAATTGCTGCTCGCCGACGTCGGTCTTGGAGAAGAACGCGACGCCGATGCCGGCCTCGACGTACGGGGTGTAGCGCCAGCCACTGAACTCATAGGTGAACACCGGGCTGAACGACAGCGAGTGCGCGCCGGAATAGTCGTCGCCACCTTCCCAGTAGGTGTAGGCCGCGTCCCAGTAGCCGCTCAGCTGGCCGGTTTCACTTTGCCACCAGCTCTTGTCCCATGCCTGCGCCAGGCTGGCGCGGAAGGTCATGTCGCCCTGCCCGGTGACGCCCAGAGCGCCCGAGACTTCAGCGGCGGCTACGGGGCCGGCGGCCAGGCCCAGCGCCAGCGCGCCGCCCAGAATCATGCGATTGATCAAAACGAACTCCTTACTTCAGTTCATGGTGAGTGTTGCGGGGCCATCAGCCCCCGCGGCCGAACGCTCGGCCGTGTCCGTCTTCCAGCCGCCACCCAGGGCGCGATACAGCTGGACTTCGCGGTTCAGCTGCAACAGATGGTCGCTGAGCAGCTGGCGCTGCGACGCGAACAGCTCGCGCTGGGCGTCGAGCACGGTGAGGTAGGTATCCACGCCCTCGTCGTAACGCTGGCGGGCCAGCTGGTAGTAGGCGCGGTTATTGTCGACCAGATCGCTCTGCGCCTGTACCTGTTCGTCGTAGGTGCCGCGCGCGGCGAGGCCGTCGGCGACCTCGCGGAAGGCGGTCTGGATGGCCTTCTCGTACGCCGCGACGTGGATGTCCTTCTGGATCTCGGCATAGTCGAGATTGGCCTTCAACCGCCCGGCGGTGAAGATCGGCAGGTTGATCCGCGGGACCAGACTCCAGGCCCCGGAACCGCCGTCGAACAGGCCGTCCAGTTCGCTGCTGGCGGTGCCGGCGCTGCCGGTCAGGCTGATGCTCGGGAAGAACGCCGCGCGTGCCGCGCCGATATTGGCGTTGGCGGCCAGCAGGCGGTGCTCCGCGGCGCGGATGTCCGGGCGACGCAGCAGCAGATCGGCCGGCAGCCCGGCGGGGAAATCGGCCAGCGTATCCATCTGCAACTTGCCGCCTGCCGGCAGATCGTTCGGAATCGCCGCGCCCAGCAGCAGGCGCAAGGCGTTGACATCCTCGGCGATGAGCCGGGTGTACAGCGCCTTCTGCGTACGCGCCTGATCGACCAGCGTGCGCGCCTGGCGCACGTCCAGTTCCGAGGCAGTGCCGGCTTCGGCACTGGCTTCGATCAGCGACAGGCTCTGCCGGTAGCTTTCCAGCGTGGCCTCGCTCAGCTCCAGCAGCGCCTGGTCGGTGCGCCAGGCGAAATAGGCGGTGGCGACGTCGCCGACCAGAGCGATGTGCACGCTGCGCTGGGCTTCTTCGCTGGCCAGGTACTGCTCCAGCGCCGCGCGGCTGAGGCTGCGGATGCGGCCGAAGGCGTCCAGCTCGTAGGATACGCCCAGCGCTACGTCGTAGCGGCTCTGGATACCCGCCTCGCCGGTCGGCGAGAGGTCGTCCGGCAGGCGCTGGCGACTGCCACTGCCGCCCGCATCGACGCCGGGGAACAGCTCGGCACGCTGGATGCGGTGCAGCGCGCGGTAGGCCTCGACGTTCAGCGCGGCCTGACGCAGGTCGCGGTTGTTCTGCAGCGCCACGCCGATCAGCTCGCGCAGCGCGGCGTCGCGGAAGAACTCCTGCCAGCGCAGATCGGCCGCGCGCGTGTCGCCCTGCTCCGCCTGATCGTAGGCCGCGCCCTGCGGCCAGTCGGCCTCGATCGGCGCCTGCGGTCGCTGGTACTGCGGGATCAGACTGCAGCCGCCCAGTGCCAGGGCAACCGCGAGGGTCAAAGGCTTGAACTTCATGCGGTTTCTCCTTCGGCTTCGGCAACGGCGCGCGGCTGCTTGCGGCCCTCGAACAGCTTGACCACCACCACGTAGAACAGCGGCACGAAGAACACCGCGAGCACGGTGGCGGTAATCATCCCGCCGACCACCCCGGTCGCCACCGAATGCTGGCTGCCGGCGCCGGCACCACTGGCCAGGGCCATCGGCAGCACGCCGAAGGTGAAGGCCAGCGAGGTCATGACGATGGGACGCAGGCGCAGACGTGCCGCGTGCACCGCCGCCTGGACCAGCGGCATGCCTTCCTTCTCGTAAAGGTCCTTGGCGAACTCGACGATGAGGATGGCGTTCTTCGCCGACAGACCGACCGTGGTCATCAGGCCGATCTGGAAGTAGACGTCGGCGGTGAGGTCACGGAACAGCGTGGCGAGCACCGCGCCGAGGATGCCCAGCGGCACCACCAGCATCACCGAAGCCGGCACCGACCAGCTCTCGTAGAGCGCGGCCAGACAGAGGAACACAATCAGCACGGTCAGCGCATAGAGCATCGGCGCCTGGTCGCCGGTCTGGATTTCCTCGTAGGACAGCCCGGTGTAGCTCAGGCCGATACCCGGCGGCAGCTGCTGCATGATTTCGGCGATGGCCACCATGGCGTCGCCGGTGCTGTAGCCCGGCGCCGGTTCGCCGAGGATTTCCACCGAGGAGATGCCGCCGTAGCGCTCCAGCTTGGGCGAGCCGAAGGTCCATTCGCCGGTGGCGAAGGCCGAGAATGGCACCATCTCGCCGAGGGCGTTGCGCACGTACCACTTGTCGAAGTCTTCCGGCGAGATGCGCGAAGCGTCTTCGCCCTGGATGTAGACGCGCTTGACCCGACCGCGGTCGATGAAGTCGTTGACGTACATCGAGCCCCAGGCCGCCGACATGGTCTGGTTGATCGAGGCGATGCTGACCTGCAGGGCGCGGGCCTTCTCATCGTCGATGTTGACCTGGAACTGCGGCTCGTCGTCCTTGCCGTTGGGGCGCACCGCGCGCAGCTTCGGATGCTGGTTGGCCAGCTGCAGGAACTGGTTGCGCGCCTCCATCAGCGCGGCGTGACCGACGCCGGAGTTGTCCTGCAGATAGAGGTTGAACCCCATCGCGTTACCCATTTCCAGGATCGCCGGCGGCACGAAGGCCATGACGGTGGCGTCCTTGATCTGGGCGAAGCGGGCGTTGGCGCGCTGGGCCAGGCTGAACACGTCCTGGCCTTCCGCGGCGCGCACGCTCCAGTCCTTGAGCATGACCAGACCGAGGCCGAAGTTCTGCCCGCGACCGGCGAAGTTGAAGCCGTTGACGGTCAGCACGTGCTGGATCAGCTGGCCTTCCTCATTGCGCAGGTAGTCGCTCACTTCCTGCAGTACCGCTTCGGTGCGTTCGGCGGAGGAATTCACCGGCATCCGCACCTCCACCATCATCAACCCCTGGTCCTCGTTGGGCAGGAACGCCTTGGGAATCTGGGTGAACAGGTAGCCGGTGCCGGCGGTAATCAGCACGAACGCCAGCAGGTAGCGCCCGCGGTGCTTGAGCATGCCGCCGACGCCGCGCTCGAAGCGCGTCGCGCCGCGGTCGAAGCTGCGGTTGAACCAGCCGAAGAAGCCTTTTTTCTCGTGATGGGCATCGCCTTTGGGCGCCTTGAGGATGGTGGCGCACAGCGCCGGGGTGAAGATCAGCGCGACCAGCACCGACAGGCCCATGCAGACCACGATGGTCACGGCGAACTGCTTGTAGATGATGCCGGCCGAGCCGCCGAAGAAGGCCATCGGCACGAACACCGCCGACAACACCATGCCGATGCCGACCAGGGCGCCGGAAATCTGCCCCATCGATTTGCGCGTGGCTTCCAGCGGCGACAGCCCTTCCTCGTGCATCAGGCGTTCGACGTTCTCCACCACGACGATGGCGTCGTCCACCAGCAGGCCGATGGCCAGCACCATGGCGTACATGGTCAGCACGTTGATGCTGATGCCGAAGGAGGGAAGCAGGGCGAAGGCGCCGAGCAGCACGACGGGCACCGCCAGGGTCGGAATCAGCGTGGCGCGGAAGCTCTGCAGGAATAGGAACATCACCAGGAACACCAGCACCACCGCTTCGACGATGGTCTGGATCACGGAGCTGATCGAGGCTTCCACCACCGGGGTGGTGTCGTAGGGATAGAACACCTCGACGCCTTCGGGCAGATAGGCCTTCTGCTTCTCCATCTCGGCCTTCACCGCTTTCACCGTCTCGAGCAGGTTGCCGCCCGAAGCCAGGCGCAACGCGAGGGCTGCCGAGGGCTGGCCGTTAAGCATGCTGGAGATCGAGAAGTTGTCAGCGCCCAGTTCGACTTCGGCGATGTCCTTGACGCGCACTTGCGAGCCGTCCGCGTTGACCTTGACCAGGATTTCCTCGAACTCGGCTGGCGTGGTCATGCGGGTTTTGCCCAGCACCGTGGCGTTGAGCTGCACCCCGCTGCGAGTTGGCAAGCCGCCAAGCTGGCCGGAAGACACCTGCACGTTCTGCTCGCGAATGGCGCTGGCGACATCACTCGGCATCAGCTGGTAGCTGTTGAGCTTGGCCGGATCGAGCCAGATGCGCATGGCATAGGGCGAGCTGAACAGCACGTAGTCACCCACGCCGTCGATGCGCGAAATCGGGTCCTGCAGCTGCGAAGCGATCAGGTTGCCAAGGTCGAAGTTGCTCATCTTGCCGGTGCTGTCCGCCAGCCCGATGACCAGGAAGAAGTTCATCTGGTACTTCACCACGCGCAGCCCTTGGCGCTGCACTTCCTCGGGCAACCGAGGAGTGGCCAGTTGCAGCTTGTTCTGCACCTGGACCTGGGCGATATCGGGGTCGGTGCCCTGCTCGAAGGTCACGATGATGGTCATGCTGCCATCGGAGGCGCTTTCGGCGGACATGTAGCGGAAGCCGTCGAGGCCGCTGAGTTGCTGTTCGATGACCTGCACCACGGTGTCCTGCACAGTCTGTGCCGAGGCGCCGGGGTAGCTGACCTGGATCGACACTGCCGGGGCGGCGATATTGGGGTACTGGCTGATGGGCATTTTCACCAGCGACAACGCACCGGCTAGCATGGCGACGATCGCCAGCACCCAGGCGAAGATCGGCCGGTCGATGAAAAAACGGGACATGGACGTCTAGCTCCTCAGTTGGCCGCGGCGGCGGTGGGCTCGCCAAATTCGGCAACCAGCTGAACGTTGCTGGCCTCCACCGGCTTGACCGTGACGCCACTACGGGCGTGCTGGGTGCCTTCGGTGATCACGCGTTCGCCGTCGGCGACGCCCTTGCCGATCAGCCAGGCATTGCCGACGGTGCGCAGGGTCTCGACTTCGCGTCGCTCGACGCTGTTGTCCTGCTTGACCACCCAGACACTGGGTACGCCGCGGGCATCGCGGCTCACCGCTTGTTGCGGCACCAGAATGGCGTTTTGCTGAACGCCTTCCTGCAGCAGGGCCTGGACGAACATGCCGGGCAGTAGCTTGCGGTCTGGGTTGGGGAATTCGGCGCGCAGGGTGACCGAGCCAGTGGTGGGGTCGACGCTGACTTCGGAGAATTTCAGCGTGCCGGTCAGCGGATAAGCGCTGCCGTCATCCAGGGTCAGGCTGACCTGCGCCTGGTCTTCGCCGGCGCGTTGAAGGCGCCCTGTTTCCAGGGCTCGCTGCAGTTCGAGCAGCTTGGTAATGGGCTGGGTCACGTCCACGTAAATGGGGTCGAGCTGCTGCACCGTGGCCATTTCCTGCGCCTGGCCGTTGGTCACCAGTGCGCCCTCGGTGACCCGCGAGCGACCGATGCGGCCGGAAATCGGCGACAGCACCTTGGTGTACTGCACGTCGATGCTGGCTACCTGTACTTCGGCCTGGGCCTGTTTCCAGGCGGCCATGGCGTCGTCGTACTGCTGGCGGCTGACGGCATTGGTCTTGACCAGGCGCTCATAGCGCTTGGCCAGGTTTTCCGCCGTGACCAGGTTGGCCTTGGCGCGGGCCAGGCGTGCCTCATAGGTGCGTGCGTCGATCTGGTACAGCTGCTGGCCCTGCTCGACCTCCGTGCCCTCGGTGAACAAACGTTTCTGAACGATGCCGTTGACCTGCGGCCGCACCTCGGCGACACGGTACGAGGCGGTACGTCCCGGCAGTTTGGTGGTCAGTGTCAACGCCTGTGCCTCGACCTGATAGACCCCCACTTCCGGCGGCGGCGCCGCGGTTTGCGTCTTGTCCGACTCCACGCAGCCGGCCAGCAACAGTGCCGCCAGCGGAACGGAATGCCATGCGCGCGATTTAGCTTTTCGGTGATTCACCTGTTGTCTCCCTCAAATGCACAAAGGCTGTACCATATAGCGATTCAGTGTATCACTATGCAGTTCAGTAGAGACAACTCGGAATATGTAACAGGCCTGAACAAGGAACTGGCAACTCCGGTCCGCGACGTTGAAGAATGCCTGTTCACTCTTGCGAAGCTGCTGGAAAATCCCCGCAACCCAAGTGGGCGTAGTACATAAGAGGATGCTATGACACAGACAGACCAGGCCGCTGAAGCCGGCCGGCACAACGGTATTCAGGTAATCGCCCGCGCAGGAGCGATCATGCGGGCCCTGCGCGACAACCCCAAGGGACTGAGCCTGGCTGCTATCGCGCAGATCGTCGACCTGCCCCGCTCCACGGTGCAGCGCATCATCACCGCGCTGGAGGCCGAGTACCTGGTCGAGACCCTTGGCCCCAGTGGCGGCTTCCGCCTGGGGCCGGCACTCGGGCAGCTGATCAGCCAGACCCAGACGGACATCATCACGTTGCTCAAGCCCTACATGCTCGAGCTCTGCGAGCAGTTGGGCGAGTCGGTTTGCGTCAGCACGCTGGTCGGCGCGAAAGCCTACGTGGTCGACCGCGTCGTGGCCGAGCGTGAGCTACGTGTCGTGTTTCCCATTGGTATCAAGGCGCCGGCCTACGCGACCGCGAGCGGCAAGGCGCTGCTGGCGGTCCTGGCCGATGAGTGGCTGCAACAGATGCTGCCCGACCCGCTGCCGATCGTGACTCCATGCACGCCTGACCGGATTACGCTGCTTAAGCAGCTCGGCCAGATCGCTGAGGGCGCCGTTGCCGAAGAGCATGGCGAGCTGATTGAAGGACTCAGCTCGTTTGCGATCACGCTGGAAACCTATTTGGGCCGGTACTCGATCGCAATCGTCGGACCGACAGCGCGGCTAGTGACTCGTCGTGAGCCATTTCAACAGGCGCTGCACCGCTGCCAGCAGAGCGTCGAGCGGGCGATCGGTCGGCGCGCCACGCATACATCCTGAGAGGCGAAAGCATGGCCAGACGAACCGCCGCTGAAGCGGAGCTGACCCGACGCAAGATTCTCATGGCTGCCAATGAAGTGTTCTGGGATGAGGGGGTCGATAACGCCGCGTTGGCGACGGTGGCCAAGATGGCGGGCGTCACACGCGGTGCGGTCTATTGGCATTTCAAGGACAAGCACGCCATCTTGAACGCGCTGTTCGACGAGTTATCGATTCCGCTTCGACAGACGGTGCCTCGCAATGCCTGCCTTGATAACGCATGGACGTGGCTTGCGCGCGTTCTGCTGAATACGGTTGGCGACGACACGGCTCGAAAGCTCTCGAGCATCATGTTCCTTCAAGGTCCTACAGGCGAATGCGGAATCATTCGGGACGGCTTAACGCGGCTGCGCAAGCAGTTCATGCGGCAAATTGCGGCCATCCTCGAGTCCGCTTCTAGAAATGGCGAAATTTCTCCAGACATAAATCTTGAAATGGTCGAGGCGCTATTTCAGAGCGCTATCAGCGGTCTTTTATATGAGTGCCTGCAACAGCCAGAGAACAAAGAGTCGCTAATACGTTCCGTGCTCGAATCACTGCTCTGTCTGATCAAGTCGCCACCTGAGCATTTGTTAAAAGTGTCTGTGGCATCAGGAAATTGCCCGAACACATGAGGGAGCGGAGTTCTTACCTGCCGCCTGGCACGTCTCGAACTGGATAGAGTGTTCAACGTAATTGAGGACTGTCGGCGGCGCCTCTCGAAAGGGCATGGTATGTAGCGAAACTGCCTGGCGCACGCAAACTCGCGCAAGAGCTACAAACAGCACCAGCTTGGTCGCAACTGGATCTGCCTTGCCACTGCATTTTTGTAGCAGCAACATTGCATCGATATTGAGTACGTGCGTCTTCACGACACCTGCGCCTGCAGCTCAGCATTACTGTCTATGAATCTGCGATGCTCGTTGCTAACTACGGTGAGGTAATATATCAATGAGTTTCCAGCGTGCACTACATCGGAGCGCGACGGCAGTTAAGCAATTAGGGAACCTCTGAACAAGTCCAACGAACCTGTCAGAATATAAGTTATTGAAAACAGTCCGATCCGAGTGAACCCGATGAGCCAGTTGAGTTTTTCCGAAGCCGAGTACGTTGGCAAACGCAAGAAAACGCGCCGTGAGAAGTTTCTGGCCAAGATGGAGCGTGCGGTGCCGTGGAAGCTCTTTGCCGATCTGGTCGATCCGCATTACCCCAAACCGGGCATCGGTCGTCCACCGTATCCGCTGGAAACGATGCTGCGCATCTACTTCATGCAACTGTGGTTTTCGCTGTCGGACCCGGCCATGGAAGAGACGCTGTACGACAGCTTTTCGATGCGCCAGTTTGCCAAACTGCCTGGAGGTCGTGTGCCGGACGAGACCACCATTTTGAACTTCCGTCATCTGCTCGAGCAGCACAACATTGCCGACCAAGCGCTTGAGGCGGTCAACCTGCTGTTGCAGGATCAAGGCATTCAGGTGCGCAAAGGCACCATTGTGGACGCCACAATTATCGATGCACCCAGCTCGACCAAGAACGCCAGCGGCACGCGGGACCCCGAGATGCATCAGACCAAAAAGGGAAACCAGTGGCACTTTGGGATGAAGGCCCACATTGGGGTTGATCTTCACAGCGGGCTGGTCCACACGGTGGTGGGCACCGCTGCCAATGAGCATGATGTTACTCAGGCGGCTGCGTTGCTGCATGGTGAAGAAACGTTGGCTTTTGGCGATGCCGGTTATCAAGGCGTAGACAAACGACCCGAGCACCAAGGGCGTGACGTAACCTGGCACATTGCCATGCGCCCCGGCAAACGGCGCGCCTTGGGTAACAGCGCAATTGATCGTTTGACGCAAAACATTGAGCGGGCCAAATCCAGTCTTCGAGCCAAGGTTGAGCATCCGTTTCGTGTCATCAAATGCCAATTCGGGTTTCGTAAAGTCAGATTCCGTGGACTGGCCAAGAACACTGCGCATTTGAAAATGTTGTTTACGCTGTCCAATATCTGGATGGCACGCCGCCCGTTGACGGCGGTGGCAGGGTAAGTGCGCCCAAAAAGCGCCAACAGGCCCGAAAACGGGCCTGATCGGGGTGCAAACAACCCGAAAGTGGCGATGATTTGAGCAGTTTTTAACCATTTTTGAATACTTTGGTCATGAGGTCGATTTTTGGATGTTTGAAATCGAGTTCTTCAGACCTTCCTTAGCTTCACTCAGTTTTGAATCTCTACCTCATGGTGGGCTAGTCCCAAGTTTAGTGGCCAGTTGCATAAAATCAATCAGCCCTGCATTCGTGAGCACCTGATGACCGCTTTTGGCCGATTGTTCGCCCGGGCGAGCGGCAGCTTTGGGTCGATTCTGTTGAAAAAGTAGCGACCTCCCCATGCCGTTGGCAAAATTGCTTTGTCAGCGGGCGTGGAGGCGAACAGCATGATGGGACAGTTACCGGGAGGACAGCAGCGCCTGTTCTACTCGTTCAATCTCGAAGATCACGTCCCGGCCCAACATCTCCTGCGCAGCATCGACCAGTGCCTGGATCTCAGTGATCTGCGCGCCTATCTGGCGGATTTCTATAGCCCCATCGGGCGTCCCTCGATTGACCCGGAATTGATGGTGCGTATGCTCGTCGTCGGCTACTGCTATGGCATTCGTTCCGAGCGTCGATTGTGCGAAGAGGTGCACCTGAACCTTGGCTATCGCTGGTTCTGCCGGCTGGGTCTGGAAGACGAAGTACCCAATCACTCGACCTTCTCGAAGAACCGGCACGGCCGTTTTCGTGACAGTGGCCTGTTCCGCTGGTTGTTCAATGAGGTGCTGCGCCGCTGCATGGCGGCTGGCCTGGTCAAAGGCGAAGGCTTCGCTGTGGACGCCAGCATCATCAAGGCCGATGCTAGCCGCCAACGTGGGGTGGTGGGAGATGAAGTCGATTGGAGCGATCCAAAGCTCAGCAGCCGCGCCGTGCGCGAGTACCTCGAAGCACTTGATGAAGATGCGTTGGCTGAGGCTCTTCCCAAGAAGATTTCGCTCACCGATCCTCAGTCCCGTTGGACAGCAGCACCAGGCGGCCCGGCCTTCTTTGCCTACTCCACAAATTACCTGATCGACACTGAGCACGGTGTGATCATGGATGTGGAAGCGACCCCGGCGCACCGTACCGCCGAAGTCGACTCGACCAGGACGATGGTCGAGCGTGTCGAAGCGCAGTTCGACCTCACACCGGAACGCCTCATCGGCGACACCGCCTATGGCACTGCCCCGATGCTGGCCTGGATGGTCGAAGAGAAGGACATCGAGCCGCATGTGCCGGTGTGGGACAAGACTGAGCGCAAGGACGACAGTCTCTCCAGTAACGACTTCCACTGGAATCAGGAAGCCAATGAATATCGCTGCCCAACCGGCAAACCGCTACGCAGTGAATGGCGCGCCTTCACCCAGAAAAGATCGCGGGTAACCAAGGCCAACACCATCATCTACCGCTCCAGCCAAACCGACTGCGTCACCTGTCCGTTGAAAGCGAAATGCTGCCCCAACACACCGAATCGGAAGATCGTTCGCAGCATCCATGAGGCTGCCCGCGATGTGGCTCGACGCATCGCCAAGACACCGGAATACCTCGTCTCACGTTGCGAACGGAAGAAGGTGGAGATGCTTTTCGCCCATCTTAAACGGATCATGAAACTCGACCGTTTACGACTGCGTGGCCTGACAGGCGCCACTGACGAATTCACCATGGCTGCGATGGTGCAGAACCTGCGCCGCATGGCCAAGCTTTTGCCTCAAGGGCCACCGCTCACGGGATAGATACGCCTGTGGCGAGCAGAAACCCTCGAATTAACCCTCAAACCTGAGCAAGGACGCTCAGTGAAACGCCGAAAGGTAACTTGAAGTGGCTTGCAGCCACTTCGACAGCAGGTACATCCGACCGCCTTGCTGCCGCTAAACCTACTTTTTCAACAGAATCGGCCGGAAGCAGTCGTCTAAAACGTACTTGTTCCGTCTGTCATTATTGAGCGGCAGCATTCGATGTAGCTAGTGCTGCCTTCTTCCATGCATCCAGCATGTCAGCCCATTTCTGCATCATTTCTGCCCGATCACTTAGGTACTCAGCATGGTTGTAGGTGCGGCGAACTGCATTGGGTTCGATGTGGGCGAGCTGCCTTTCGACCCAGTCAGCTGAGAAGCCCATTTCATTCAGTCGGGTACTGCCTGTCGTGCGCGTGGCATGCGGGCTGTACTTGCCGGCCCAGCCCAAGACGTTAAGCATCTGGCGAAATGATGCGGAAACCATTGGCCGAGTACGTACGTCTCGGTGCGGAAAGACATGGGTGTATTTTCCGGTAATGGCATGAAGGCCTCGCAGCATTTCTACCGCTTGCTGGGGCAGGGGATTCGTATGCTCCTTGCGCTTTTTCATCCGCTCGGCAGGGATTTTCCAAAGCGCCTTTTCTAGGTCGAATTCCGACCATTGAGCTTCTACTGCTTCGCTTGGGCGGCACAGAGTCAGCCACATAAGGCGGAACGCGCAGAGCGTTTCGTGGCGCCCGCCGTGGGATTCGACATCGTGCAGTAGCTGGCCAATTTCATCTGTGGATAGTGGGCGCTTGTGCTGCGTCTTGTTGGCTGGGAGCGCTTTGCGAACCGGATGCACAGGGTCGCTGGTGGCGCGCAGCGTCGAGATCGCCAATTCGAACACGCCAGTCATGGTTCGCTTTGCCTCAGCGGCAACGGACGGCCCATTGTCCTGGGCTGCTCCTTTGAGCACCTCAAGAATGTGGGCGGGGGTGATGGCCTTGATCGGCTGGCTGCCGATCTTTGGAAAGACAACTCGCTCCAGCATTCTGAGTCGCCTGGATTTTGTGATGTCCTCCCAATCCTTCAGAGCCAACCACTCTTTCGCGACCGCTTCAAAGGTGATGGTTTTTTCGTAGTCGCGTTTGACTCGCTCTTGCTGGCGGTGATGGGCTGGATTGATGCCTTGTACGACCAGTGAGCGTGCTTTGATGCGCTCTTCTCTGGCTTCCGAAAGAGTAAATCGACGCCCTTTGCGGCGGTCCTCCGTCTGCTCAGGCGTTTCGCCCTTTGGAGCGATCACGTAATCCCCGATGGCGAACACGCTTTCTTTCTTGGCACCAGCGTCGCTTAGCTCGAATCTATAGCGCCATGCCTTGACCCCGTTGGGCTTCACCTCAAGGTAGAGCCCATTTCCGTCAGTCATTTTGTAGGGCTTTTCCTTCGGCTTTGCGGTACGGCACGCAGTGTCAGTAAGCGGCATGACTGCTCCTTTCTAGCTGTACCCGGTTAATGGGGTGGGTACGTTTTCGCTGTACCCGGTAGCGTACCCGGTTGTTCAGTAGATCGCATAGAGGTTTGATGGACGCTGCTGGATAAGAAAAACCCTTAAGGCGGCATTCCTCAAGGGGTTTAGTGTCCATTAAGATCCGAGAGGATCTAAGTTGCTGTTCAGACGTTCTGCCGACACGGTCATGAGATATTTCCCAGCAGATAGGCACAGCCCCGGAAGCTGGCGCGAGGCCAGTTTCCGGGGCAAGTGCCGTGGTGGATGAATGCTCCGACAAGGCGGTGCGGAAAGGACGAAATGCCGCCGACGGACTCAGCCGCTTCGCGCAGTCATGCGGATACCGCCCGCGGCTTGCGCCGTGCGGGCTTCTGCACGGTGCTGACGCGAATCTGGCGCCAACTGCCATCGTCGATCAGGCGTTCCAACGTGTTGCCGAGGTCATCGAAGAACACCTCATCCACGCGCTCCACCAGCTCACCGTCGCGGTGCAGTTCCACCGCATAGAGATCGTCGCCTCGTTCGTACAGCACGGTGACGCGCCCCTGGAACTTCGCAGTGACCACGTTGAAACTGATGGCCGGCGGCGTGGCGATGATGTCCTTGGGCAGTGGATCGACCCAAGTGAAGTCGCACGCGCCAGCATCGACCAGCAGGTGCGTGATGCGCCGGTAGCCGTCGGGCGCCGGCAGCGTTTCCAACTGCTCGATGAGTTGCTGCAGTTCCAGGCAGCGCGGCTGCGGGACCGGCAGTTTCGCCGGAGCCGAACCGAGCACGAACGTCTGCAGCTTGTAGGGCTGGCCGTCGTGGGTGTACTCGGTGCGTTCCTCGGGGGTATCCGCCCGCAAGCCGTCGAAGCGGCGTCTGGCATAAGGCTCGACCTGTACCTTGGCACCTTCGTCGGGTTCCTCGGTCACGCGCGACCGGTCGAGCACCATGAACTGGGTGCGTCCGGTCTTGACGACAATGGCCTCGTCTGTGCTCGCGATGACCTTGCCTTCAAAAGGCTTGGGATCGATATGGAAGCCCATCGTCGATACCTTGGGCTCACCGTCGAAGATGACGAACTTGAAGCCGCGGGCATTGGACGGCACATGGCCGGAAACCAGCGTCGGGAGTTGTTGACGAATGAGTTGATGGTCCATGGGAAATCTCCAGAAAAAAGGGACTTCCCGGCCACAGGGGACGGGTTGTCCCAAGTGGGTGGATTGGATGGACGCGGTGCGTCCGGAAGAGGATGAAAGCCAGCACGCGATCGGCATGCCGCGGTCTCGATGGCCTTGACCGCCTGGGATGTTGCCGGCTACGCCAGCGAACATGGCAGCAGGATGGCAGAGCCTGGCCGGCCCGGCCTGCGATAAACCGAACCGGCCTGCACCGCATTCCCGAGGCAGAAAAAAGCCCCTCATCGGAGGGGCTCGGGGGGACATGACTGGTCAGGTGTCCACAGAGGGGGTGTCGTCCTCTTCCTCGAAGACGGTCAGACCGTCCAGCTCGTTGGCATCAGCATCGAATACCAGCACCCTTACGTCAGCCTGTCCGGCCAGCGCCAGTACGTCGGCCAGATCCTCGGGCATGCCCTTGGACAGGTGCTCCCGGCGCAGTTGCTCGGCGGTGATGCCTTCGACGTGCATCAGGTTCTCATCCGTCCAGGGTGTGGCGATCAGCTTGACGCCGATGGCTGGGCTGTACGGGATGCGAAAGGCGACGAACAGGAACCCGCTCGGTGTGGCGATATCCGCCAGTTCGCACAGGTAGCGGCCCGATGCTTCGGTGATGTGGGCCGTGCTGATCTCCCAGGCACGGCTGTAGAAGCCCGTCTCGAACTGCAGATTGCGCACCACCGCTTGGGCATATTCCAGTGTGTAGCTGTCGCCCACATGGATGAAGCCTCTATCGAGGGTTCGGCCATAGATGCTGTGGTACACGGCCTGCACGGCGCCGCTGCCGCCGCACAAGGCATCGAGTTCGGCGGGCACCGTTTGGCCTTCGGTGATCAGCACGAAATCATCGTTGAAGATGCACGCTTGGTACGCCACCTTGTCATCGGGTAGATGAGCCTGCGATGGATGCAGCGGCAGAAAGGTTTGCGGGTGGCGCTCGTCGTAGCTGATGACGGCAAGGCGCCGAATCTCGAAACCGTAGTAGCCGCGGGCGAAAGGATTGGATGAATGGTCCATGGTTTGATTCTCCGGTGAGGGGTGACGCAGGGCCAACCCCCACCGGGGATCGACCCAGTGGGAAAGGAAGTGGTGCCGGCAGGCGGCACCGGTATGGATCAAGCGTCGTATCGCGGCCTGTCAGCTCAACAGCTCGGACAGGCGGTGTTGCAATTGCCGGCGCTGCGTTTCGTCGGTGATGCCGGCGAGCAGGCGTTGTGTTTCCCGGGCGAACAGATTGGCAGCAGTCTCCAGGTTCTGAATCAGAAGGGCTTGCCGGATACGGTTGCCGAGATCGAGCACCTGACCGGAGGCACCGAAGACCGAGAACTCGCGGCTGATGAAAGAACCGTCACCGCCGAAGTTGAAGAGGCGTGGTTTGCTGCAATACCAGCAACCCTCGAAGCGAATCTCCTTGAGGCCGTGACCATCGTCGAGTCGCGTGGCGATCAGGAACAGCGCGTCGAGATCCGAGTCGTCCTCGAAACGATGGTGTTCGATCAGGTGCTGCAGATCTTCGTCCTGGTCGGTGCCGAAATGCCTGGAAAGCACGGCCAGAACGTCGTCCATCGTGGGAGGGCCCTCGCTGGGCACGGACAGCCCCAGCGACTGGGCCAGTGCAACGAGGTCTTCGCAGACATCGTCCCAATGCGCGCCGCTGTCTTCGGCAATCTGGGCGATGTAGACCTCGCCGTCGCCGGGGTATGAGGCATCCAGCTTCAAACCGCCGAACAGCGCGGTAATCACCGGGGTGACTTGGTCGAGAACGAGGACGCCGGTGGCGTCGTAGTAGTTGTTTGCCATGGGGTGGCTCCTGGTTGGTGATGCGGAGCCAGCCCCTGCGGACATGGCATCCGCGGGGATGAACCCGAAACCGTGGCTTCGGGCAAAGGTGGAAAAGCGCTATTCGCCGAAGTCGGTGGGGTCGCCCAGAGACTTCAGCAGTTCGATCAGGCCGCAGTTGGCCAAGACCTAGAGCGCGTTGTAGTCGTCGCCCGTCGGTGCCTGCTCGCTGGTGTTGATCCGGGCATCCAGATCGAGGACGTTCTGCCGCACCCGGCGGGCGATCGCCAGCGGTTTGGGTGCGTCATCCAGGACGGGCTCGCCCAGTGCGGCAAGCACAACCCGTGGTGACAGCGCGTCCGGCAAGGACTCGAACACCGTGGGGGTGTCGCTGCGGCACAGGGCTTCGGCTTCGGAGTTGCCGATGTCGAAGCAGACGATTTCGTCGTCGGCCGCGCCTTCGGTGTCGTAGTCCACTACCGCGAATGGCGGCAGCGGCAGATGATCGGGCCAGTCCTGCACGACGATGGCCTGCACCAGGCCTCCTTCGAGGACGACGGCAAAGGATGGATTTCGGGACATGGGTCGCTCCTGTGGGAAGAATGGAGGGACACCGCCCCGAAGGGACGGATGTCCCTCGCTGGGGGTTGAGAAAATGGCGGTGGTCGGTCGTTCGGACCTACCAGCCGCTGTAGTTGAGTACCAGATCGGCGATCACCTGACGCCGCTCCAGATCCAGGCCACCGAGGTCGGAAAGCCCCTCGAAGCCGCAGCGCTTGAGCATCGCGGCGCCCTCGCGCGAGTTGTAGAAGCTCACCATCGCGGACAGGAACATGCGCTGTCCGCCGCTCAAAACGCCCAGGGCGTCGTTGAGTTCCAGCAGGTTCGGACGCAAGTCCCACTTGCTGGCGGCACGGCGCAGGCCTTCGCGGGTGCCATCGCCAAACCACTCGGGCCCGGCGATTTCCGCACCGCGTTTCCAAGCCTCGAAAAAGGCCTCGGGCGCACGCTCGAAATGGCGCGTTTCACGCATGATCTGATCGACGACGTCGGTTGGTAGAAGCTGATTCATGACGGTCTCCTCATGGATGGGGATCAAGGGGTGGGCAGCTGGGTCCAGCCGCCTCGGTCGAGGGCTCGCTGGGCTGCCGCCGAACTGCGGAAGTACTCGGCCGACTCGCGGGAGACGGGGCCTTCGATGTCGCGCGTACCGATGTAGTGGCCGGCGGCGCTGTGAAGCACTTGGAGCGGCAGGTGTTTGCCGGCGTAGATCAGGGCCAAGTGGCCGAACGAGGCTTGCTGGGACATGGCGGAGCTCCTTTCAGGAAGCAGGATCGCCATGGCCCTGGACGGGATGGCTGCTCCCGCTGGCGGTGGATGAATCGGCATCGGCGCCGTGAGGGCGCGCGTCCGCGGACTCGATGCGATGGCGGACTGGTGTGGGTCGCACGGGAGGGGAATCCCGCGGCAGCCTGAAACCCTGGCTGCTGGCATGGTGCTGACGAGGTCAGCGACGCATGCCGACAGCTTCCGCCGGCGCTAGGCCGGCGTCATGCGCAAATGGGAATCCGAGGCGTCCCGATTGATGGACGAAAAAAAGCCCCGCAATCGCGGGGCTGTGGAGGCTCGGGAAGCCTTGGGGATCAGGACGATTCGCCGCCCAGTACATGCTGCTTCCACAAGGCGAAAGCCTCATCCGGCGGCAGCTCGGCCAGAATGATGATGGGTGTTTCCTGCCGTGCGCGCAGCGCCGCAAAGTACCCGGCGCGGTCGGCGATGGCCTTGAGCTTGATGCCTTTCAGGAACAGCAGCTTGCCGTCCCTGATGAACAGCACCTTGTTGGCGATGTCGCGGGTGTAGGCGGTGCGTAGCTTGCGTTCGGCATGCTGTGCTTCAGCCAGATGATCGACCAGATAGTCGAGCGTGATGTCGATGACCAGCGGGTCGTCGTCCTCGCCGGAGATGCCGCCCTCCAGCGTATCGGGGGGCAGGCTCCTGGCGAAGGCTTCGGCCTCGGCCAGCCATGCAGCCTGGCCGTCGAGTGCGCGGATGCAGGTGGAACCGCCGTGCCCGTCGTTGCGGGCATCGGCAATGGCAACGCCATCGAACAGCACGGTGGCAGTGAAGCACAGCGTCTCTTCGCTGGCGAAATCTGCGACCTTGAGGTGTATCAGGGTGATGCGGTCTTGCGTGGTGATGGTTTCCATGGACATTCCTTGAGATCAGTCGGGAAACGCCACGCCCCTGCGGGACGAAGCGCTCATCCCGTAGGTTGGAGAAAGAGGCATCGATGCCCGCATGGGCAGCGTTCGCCCGAGCGATGCGACGGCGAACTGGCGGGTGGCATGGAGCAAGCTCCACGGCAGCCTGAAACCCTGGCTGCTGGCGAAGCCGACAATGTCGGCAACAGCGGATGCCAGCATCGGTTCTGGTACTGTCCGCGTCATCCGGAAACGGGAAATCAGCACAGCCGGATTCGCCCGCACCCGGTAGCGAGAACCGGTTTTTCGTCGGCCCACAAGAAGAAAAAACGCCCCCGAAATCGGGGGCGTGGAGAGATGGCACCGATCAGGCAGTGACCGCCTGCAATTTGCCGGTGTCATCGAAGACCAGGCGCACGGTGGCGCCGGCCAGCTTGGGTTGCACGCCATGGCGCAGCGCGTACGGCAGCAGCGCCTGGACCACGCGATCGGCTGATGACGAGCAGCCTACGGCGATGAAGGTTTCGATCAGGAGTGCGTCCTCGTCTTCACGATCCTCACCGTAGCGATCGTCGAACACATAGTCGCAGACCAGCCCGGTTCTGGCCCCCGCCGAGGGGGTCAGGTAGAGCGTGTATCCCTTGCGCACGGCCTCCACTGCGTACTCCACCGTCCCGAGATGGCCCTCCAGCCCGACATGCAGGGTATCGACCAATTCCAGCTCCACCTCGTAGTCGGCAAGTCCGGGATTGACCTCTCGATGCAAGGTGGTGCCGGTTCTGATGCGCACCTGCTCAGGGCTGACGACCTTGATCAGACGCTTGAGCCAGTGGCCGTCATCCAGACCGGGCTCGTCGAGTACATACGCTTTGGCCGCTTCCAGGTAGATCTCGGCGGTCGGCGCGGTTTCGTCGTCGGGCTCGATCTGCCAGACACCAAGCACTTCCAGGGCCTGTTGGGCGATCACGCCATTTCCGCCCAGATAACGCCGCCAGTATTGACGATAGCCGGCCGGCTCTTCGTCCCAGTCCCGGAACCAGGACAGAGGAACGAAGGGCACGTCGTTGAGCAGATCGGCGTTCGACGAGTTGAGGCAGACATGCGCGTAGTGCGTGACGAAGTCGCTGGCGGCAAGCGCCTGCTTCTTCTCGATCAGTGCCTCGCGGTAGGCCTGATCGACCGCAGCCTGGATACGTGGATGATCTTCCGTCTCGTTCAGCAGGTGCTGCCGATCCGGGAGCTTCGCCAGCGTGTTGTCAGGCAGCAGGACGACCTGGCGTTCCTGGCTCGTGGGCAGCCTGTCGATAGGTCGTCCGCCGATGGGCAGTCCCTGAAGAAAGCAGCGCCACTGCGTGCGCGTACCGGACAGATTGATCAAGACCTTGCCCATGGACGTCTCGCGCCAGTGCAGATCGGGCTTCGCCAACGGGCGTGGCACTTCAGCGCCGTTGAGCCAGACCGGCACCGGAAAGGCTTCGCACAGACGCTGGAGCTCGTGCTCCACCCAGGTGGGCAGATCCTGCCCGGCCTGCACCGGCTTGACGCCTTCGAGGTGGATGGCGGTGCCCTCCAGATGGAAGCCTGCGATGTCTTCCTCGATCGGCTCGCCGGCAATGATCTCGGCGGTTCGCGCGCTGAACAGTTTGTCGCGCGAATGCACCGTCAGAGTCTTGGCGAAGTACAAGGTCGAGAGCACACCGAGGCCGAAGGCGTTCTCGCGCGCCTTGAGTTGCTTGTCCCAGCCGGATTCGGCGATGAAGATCAAGGTCTGCAGGTCGCTAATGCCGATGCCATCGTCGGTGATGGTCAGGCTGTCCTGGTTCACCGTGATGTGGATCGCGCTGGCCTGGGCGCGGCGGGCGTTCTGTAACAGTTCGCCCAGCATCGAGCCCTGGTTGAACGCATGGCGCAGATTGGCGATGAGGCTGTGCTGGTTGGTCTTGAGACGAAGGGTTCTCATGAGATGACTCCTTGGATAATGGTTTGCACCGGACAGGCACAGCGCTGCCCGGTGCGACGGGGCACTGAACAGGCGGATGCCGGTGGGAAGGGGAATGGGCCGGTCGGCCCGAGGGAGAAGCAGCATCGACGCCCGGAATGGGCGCGTGTCCGCGGCACGATGCGATGCGGACAAGGACGGTCGGCGCGGAGGGTCCGCGACGCAGCCTGCACGACCCTGGCTGCTGGCAACGGCTGACGAATCAGCGATGCAGGCCCGACAATGCGCCTGCCGTTGCGTGGTGTCGCTGATCAATGCGCAGTCGTGCGCCCCGCGTTGTCCAGAGTCTGCAGCAGGCGCCGGCCCAGCCAGGCCATGCACGGCACCGCCATCGAATTGCCAATCGCCTTGTAGCGCGGCGCCTCGGCGGCCGGCTTGTGGTTGAGGATTCGTTCGGGTGTCTCCTGTTCGTGTGACCGAGGCAGAATTGCCGGGTCGTCATGGCGGATGCGCAGGAGAAAACACGCCGAAGGCTGGCCGCCTTCGGCTTGGAGGAGGAAACCACCCGTGTACTGGTTCAGGTTGCGGTCGTCGGTGGAACCGTTCGCTGTCTCAGCATTCACCCGGCCCTTGTCGTGGTTGGGGCCGGCATCGTCT
>NZ_POQS01000008.1:1868-298936 GCF_002885955.2 Achromobacter pulmonis | reverse complement strand
GGCTGTCCTGGTTCACCGTGATGTGGATCGCGCTGGCCTGGGCGCGGCGGGCGTTCTGTAACAGTTCGCCCAGCATCGAGCCCTGGTTGAACGCATGGCGCAGATTGGCGATGAGGCTGTGCTGGTTGGTCTTGAGACGAAGGGTTCTCATGAGATGACTCCTTGGATAATGGTTTGCACCGGACAGGCACAGCGCTGCCCGGTGCGACGGGGCACTGAACAGGCGGATGCCGGTGGGAAGGGGAATGGGCCGGTCGGCCCGAGGGAGAAGCAGCATCGACGCCCGGAATGGGCGCGTGTCCGCGGCACGATGCGATGCGGACAAGGACGGTCGGCGCGGAGGGTCCGCGACGCAGCCTGCACGACCCTGGCTGCTGGCAACGGCTGACGAATCAGCGATGCAGGCCCGACAATGCGCCTGCCGTTGCGTGGTGTCGCTGATCAATGCGCAGTCGTGCGCCCCGCGTTGTCCAGAGTCTGCAGCAGGCGCCGGCCCAGCCAGGCCATGCACGGCACCGCCATCGAATTGCCAATCGCCTTGTAGCGCGGCGCCTCGGCGGCCGGCTTGTGGTTGAGGATTCGTTCGGGTGTCTCCTGTTCGTGTGACCGAGGCAGAATTGCCGGGTCGTCATGGCGGATGCGCAGGAGAAAACACGCCGAAGGCTGGCCGCCTTCGGCTTGGAGGAGGAAACCACCCGTGTACTGGTTCAGGTTGCGGTCGTCGGTGGAACCGTTCGCTGTCTCAGCATTCACCCGGCCCTTGTCGTGGTTGGGGCCGGCATCGTCTGGCGCACATCCGCGCACAAAGGGAGCCCGTTCTTTTCACCGGTGGGCGCCGGTGTCGAATACCGCCAACCCTGAAGGGTCTCCTGATGCCTCGACCCCCATGGCAGGCAAGGCATCAGGAGACCCTTCGCAGCGGGCGGGACTGTTACTGATCGAGGGAATACGCGGTGCGTGATTCGAGGAAAAAAGGCCTTCTCGCCCCTCGCAAGGGGCGCGCACACCGCAACAGAAGGTATCGCGTGCTGGGAGCCTCGCAGGGCTGCGGGGCGGTGGTCACGTTGCCGGGGGTGGTCAACGCGACGACGGGTTCTCTGTCTTTCAGGAGGCCTTCGGGCCACCGCGGCGCTTGCGCGGCGCGGCACGCTTGCCCGATTCGATGGGCAGCGTTCCCTTGCAGTCGGGGTATTTCGCGCAGGACCAGAATGGACCGCTCTTGCCGCTGCGCTGGCGCGTGGCACCGCCACACTGCGGGCATGCTGGCCCCTCGGGAATCTTGATGGACAGCGAGGTGCCACGGTACTGCGCAATCAACTGCGTGACCCAGGCCGCCTGCTTGTCGATGAAGGTATCGAGCGCGAGCTGTCCGGTTTCGATCATGTCGAGCGCCTGTTCCCACACCGCGGTTGTGCCGGGATCGGCGATCGCGGCGGGCACGGTGTCGATGAGCGTGAAGGCGGCATCCGAGGCGCGGATGGCCCGTCCTTTCTTGATCAGGTAGCCACGGTTCAGCAGGCCGCCGATGATATTGGCGCGGGTCGCTTCGGTGCCGATGCCCACGGAATCTTTCAGCTTCTGTTTCAGGCGTGGGTCTGACACCAGTTTGGCGACGCTTTTCATCGCCTTGACCAACTCACCTTGGGTGTACGGGCGCGGCGGCAGCGTCTTGAGCGCCTTCAGATCGACCCCAGCCACCTGGCACGCCAGCCCTTGGTGTAGCGCTGGCAGCACCTGGCTGCGGGGTGCGGCGTCATCGCCGGCATCGTCGGGTTGCGGCTCGGCCAGTACCAGGCGCCAACCCGGCACGACTACGTGCTTGCCCACGGCCTGCAATGTCTGGTCGCCGCAAGAGAACCTTGCTGTCGTGCGGTCGAACTCGTGCGGCGGAAGAAATTGCGCCAGGTAGTGGGCGCGGATCAGGCGGTAGACGGCCAGTTCCTTCTCGCTCATCGCCGACAGGTTGGCGGGTTCGAGCGTGGGGATGATGCCGTGGTGGGCCGATACCTTGGCGTCGTTCCAGGCGCGCGAGTGCTGGGTGCGGTCGAGCTGGTCGATGATCGGGCGCAGGCTCNCCGCGCACAAAGGGAGCCCGTTCTTTTCACCGGTGGGCGCCGGTGTCGAATACCGCCAACCCTGAAGGGTCTCCTGATGCCTCGACCCCCATGGCAGGCAAGGCATCAGGAGACCCTTCGCAGCGGGCGGGACTGTTACTGATCGAGGGAATACGCGGTGCGTGATTCGAGGAAAAAAGGCCTTCTCGCCCCTCGCAAGGGGCGCGCACACCGCAACAGAAGGTATCGCGTGCTGGGAGCCTCGCAGGGCTGCGGGGCGGTGGTCACGTTGCCGGGGGTGGTCAACGCGACGACGGGTTCTCTGTCTTTCAGGAGGCCTTCGGGCCACCGCGGCGCTTGCGCGGCGCGGCACGCTTGCCCGATTCGATGGGCAGCGTTCCCTTGCAGTCGGGGTATTTCGCGCAGGACCAGAATGGACCGCTCTTGCCGCTGCGCTGGCGCGTGGCACCGCCACACTGCGGGCATGCTGGCCCCTCGGGAATCTTGATGGACAGCGAGGTGCCACGGTACTGCGCAATCAACTGCGTGACCCAGGCCGCCTGCTTGTCGATGAAGGTATCGAGCGCGAGCTGTCCGGTTTCGATCATGTCGAGCGCCTGTTCCCACACCGCGGTTGTGCCGGGATCGGCGATCGCGGCGGGCACGGTGTCGATGAGCGTGAAGGCGGCATCCGAGGCGCGGATGGCCCGTCCTTTCTTGATCAGGTAGCCACGGTTCAGCAGGCCGCCGATGATATTGGCGCGGGTCGCTTCGGTGCCGATGCCCACGGAATCTTTCAGCTTCTGTTTCAGGCGTGGGTCTGACACCAGTTTGGCGACGCTTTTCATCGCCTTGACCAACTCACCTTGGGTGTACGGGCGCGGCGGCAGCGTCTTGAGCGCCTTCAGATCGACCCCAGCCACCTGGCACGCCAGCCCTTGGTGTAGCGCTGGCAGCACCTGGCTGCGGGGTGCGGCGTCATCGCCGGCATCGTCGGGTTGCGGCTCGGCCAGTACCAGGCGCCAACCCGGCACGACTACGTGCTTGCCCACGGCCTGCAATGTCTGGTCGCCGCAAGAGAACCTTGCTGTCGTGCGGTCGAACTCGTGCGGCGGAAGAAATTGCGCCAGGTAGTGGGCGCGGATCAGGCGGTAGACGGCCAGTTCCTTCTCGCTCATCGCCGACAGGTTGGCGGGTTCGAGCGTGGGGATGATGCCGTGGTGGGCCGATACCTTGGCGTCGTTCCAGGCGCGCGAGTGCTGGGTGCGGTCGAGCTGGTCGATGATCGGGCGCAGGCTCGGATCGGTCTTGAGCAGACTGTCGAGCACCGTGGGCGCTTCGGCATGCATGCTTTCGGGAAGATAGCCGGAGTCGCTACGTGGATAGGTGGTGGCCTTGTGCGTCTCGTACAGGGATTGGGCGATCTCTAGCGTCTCCTGGACATCGAGGCCGAACTGCTTGGAACACACTTCCTGCAAGGTGCCGAGATCAAACGGCAATGGCGCGCCTTCGCGCATGCGTTCGGTCTCGACCGATACCATCTGAGCAGCGCCAGCGGCGCGGATGCGCTGCACCGCCTGCTGCGCAACAGGCTCCTGCAGGCAACGGCCTGCATCGTCGGTACTGGCCGATGGCGGCAGCCACTGCGCGGTGAATGTCTGGCCTGTGCAGGACAGCGCCACTTCGATGGACCAGAACGGGACGGAGACGAAGGCCGCGATTTCACGATCGCGATCGACCACCAGTCTGAGCGTGGGGGTCTGCACGCGTCCGACCGACAGCACGCCGTCATAGCCGGCCCGGCGCCCCAGGAGGGTGAACAGGCGGCTCAGGTTCATCCCCACCAGCCAGTCCGCTCTGGAGCGCGCCAGCGCCGAGTGATACATGGGCAGCGTGTCGCCCGAAGGCTTCAGCTTGCCGAGCGCGGCATGGATCGAGGCGTCGTTCAGTGCTGACAACCACAGCCGTTGAATGGGGCCGCGATAGCCACAGAGATCGATGATCTCGCGCGCAATCAGTTCGCCTTCGCGATCGGCGTCGGTGGCGATGACCAGTTCGGTCGCCTTGCTCAGAAGGTCTTTGACGACCTTGAATTGCGCTGCGGTCTTGGGTTTGACCTCAACCCGCCAGTGCTGGGGAATAATGGGAAGTTGCTCGATCGTCCAGCGCTTGAGCTGTTCGTCATAGGCTTCCGGCGGCGCGGCTTCGACAAGGTGGCCAATGCACCACGTCACGACAACGCCGGGGCCGTTGAGGCAACCATTGCCGCGCTGCCTTGCGCCCAACAGGCGCCCGATGTCCTTGCCTTGCGAAGGTTTTTCGCAGAGAAATAGCCGCATGCCTGTCCATCCAAATCACATTGCCGATGTATCTGGGCAGCAGCATGTCTGGATGTTGCGAACCTCACCGCAAACAAGAGGAATGTGCAGGCACCCGCTTTGATCACGGAAACGGCGGCATATCCGACCGGGGGCGTTGGGCGTGCGAAGTGTTGATGTGTACTGGAGCTTCTTGCGCTGGGCGCGCGAAAACGCGGTGGATGTTGGTGGAACCTCGCTTCCCGAAGACAGGAAGACGGAGCGAGCCTCGGTAGGCTCGCCCCTGGAGATGCGCCTACTCCGACGGTGGCGGCTGCTCCGCTGATGTCGGCTTCGGGCTGAGCGTGACCGACTCGATCCGGTACGGCAGGATGCCGACGCTGCGCGCATTGATCTGCCAGGTCTCGCGCGGCTTCTCATCCTTGTCCTCCCAGGGTTCGCGCTCCATGCGGCCGATGACCAGAACGCGCATGCCTTTCTGGTACAGATCCTTCCAGTGCTCGGCATCGCGGTGCCAGATTTCGACCGGCGCCCAGAAGCCACCACGGTCCTCGAAGGTGCCGTCCTTCTTGGGCACCGGGTTGTCGAAATAGACGTTCAGGCGCAGCAGGCGACTGGGTTCGTCGTTGCCATTCGGGAACTCGCGGTACTCGGGCGGCGAGCCGATGTTGCCTTCTCCAGAAAAATGCGTGCTCATGTTGTGATCTCCGTGGTGGTTGAAATGCCCGTGCCAAGTCGGCCCCGGGCGCGTGCTGGGATGCCTGGCGCAATCACCGATCGTGCATTGCGGCGGGAATGGATTTGAGCCGGCGCAGATAAGCGTCCTCGGCCTGGGCCATCTTGCCGGCGCAGTCCTGGGCCTGCCGGCCGAGGGTATGCAGCAGACTGATCTGCATGTTCAACGCGATGCGCTGCTGTTCCAGCGCGAGCAGATCCTCCAGCAGATTCACCGGCGTGGCCGTGGAGGCCATGACCTCCTGCCAGAGGGCGACGCCCATCGCCGAGCGGTCGTGCTTGCGCCAGCGCAGAAAGGTCGTGCCTGCGCCGGTACGCTGCTGGGCCAGTTCAATGGACAGCAGACGGAAGGGATAGCCTCGCGCCTGCGCCAGCACGCGCCGCTGCGCCAGGTCAATCAACTCATCCCTGAGCGCGTGACACCGGTTGACCCAGTCTTCGAGATCCCCTTTACCCTTAAAAGCCCTTAAAAGGCCTTTTAGGGAACCTCTGAACAAGTCCAACGAACCTGTCAGAATATAAGTTATTGAAAACAGTCCGATCCGAGTGAACCCGATGAGCCAGTTGAGTTTTTCCGAAGCCGAGTACGTTGGCAAACGCAAGAAAACGCGCCGTGAGAAGTTTCTGGCCAAGATGGAGCGTGCGGTGCCGTGGAAGCTCTTTGCCGATCTGGTCGATCCGCATTACCCCAAACCGGGCATCGGTCGTCCACCGTATCCGCTGGAAACGATGCTGCGCATCTACTTCATGCAACTGTGGTTTTCGCTGTCGGACCCGGCCATGGAAGAGACGCTGTACGACAGCTTTTCGATGCGCCAGTTTGCCAAACTGCCTGGAGGTCGTGTGCCGGACGAGACCACCATTTTGAACTTCCGTCATCTGCTCGAGCAGCACAACATTGCCGACCAAGCGCTTGAGGCGGTCAACCTGCTGTTGCAGGATCAAGGCATTCAGGTGCGCAAAGGCACCATTGTGGACGCCACAATTATCGATGCACCCAGCTCGACCAAGAACGCCAGCGGCACGCGGGACCCCGAGATGCATCAGACCAAAAAGGGAAACCAGTGGCACTTTGGGATGAAGGCCCACATTGGGGTTGATCTTCACAGCGGGCTGGTCCACACGGTGGTGGGCACCGCTGCCAATGAGCATGATGTTACTCAGGCGGCTGCGTTGCTGCATGGTGAAGAAACGTTGGCTTTTGGCGATGCCGGTTATCAAGGCGTAGACAAACGACCCGAGCACCAAGGGCGTGACGTAACCTGGCACATTGCCATGCGCCCCGGCAAACGGCGCGCCTTGGGTAACAGCGCAATTGATCGTTTGACGCAAAACATTGAGCGGGCCAAATCCAGTCTTCGAGCCAAGGTTGAGCATCCGTTTCGTGTCATCAAATGCCAATTCGGGTTTCGTAAAGTCAGATTCCGTGGACTGGCCAAGAACACTGCGCATTTGAAAATGTTGTTTACGCTGTCCAATATCTGGATGGCACGCCGCCCGTTGACGGCGGTGGCAGGGTAAGTGCGCCCAAAAAGCGCCAACAGGCCCGAAAACGGGCCTGATCGGGGTGCAAACAACCCGAAAGTGGCGATGATTTGAGCAGTTTTTAACCATTTTTGAATACTTTGGTCATGAGGTCGATTTTTGGATGTTTGAAATCGAGTTCTTCAGACCTTCCTTAGATAGCCCGCCTGTTCCAACTGGATGAAGTCCGCCTGTTCCAGGGGCTGGAAGTGCCGGCGTTGGTTCGGTTCGCGTACTGTCATGCTGACTCACCCTCGTCGGATGAGGCTGCTTCGGCGGGGTCTGCCGCAGCATCCGGCTCGCTGGCTGGTTCGGTTTCGGGGGCGGTGCGCTGCTGCAGGCCACGGCGTGCGATCGGCGGCGCGAAGCGGCTGCGCCGGGTACCTTCGAGCACGTCCTGGGGCAATTCACCGTACTTTTCCAGCGCCGCCCGTGCTGCGGCATTCTTCGCCGCGAAGTCGTCGCGCGTGGTGCCGGAATACCGGTACTGCTGCGCCAGAGAGAACAGGCTGCGCAATGAGTGCGCGCCGTCGTTGAGCCAGCGTTCGAGCGTCGAGCGATCGATCAGCGCGGTGTGGTGGGCCAGGATCAGACGTCGGGCAAGATCGTCGTAGTCCGCCAGCAGATACACCGCCATGAAGCCCAACTGCGAGGACACGAACAGCGGCAGCTTGACCGGCTGGACGTTGAGGTTCTCGCCCAGGCTCAACGCAGGCGGCACGCCGGCCAGTGCCTGGTCTACTTGCTGGCGCAGGGTCTGGAGCTGTTCCTTGGTGGTGGATAGCTTGTCCTCGATGCGCAGCATCCACCAGTCCGAATAGGGGTCGTCCTGTTCGGCGCCGCGCTTGAGCTTGTTCATGATGGAGACAAAGCCGTTGAGGCCGATGATGCCGGGCCTGCCTTCGGCCGGGGCGCGGCCATGCCAGATGCGGGACGCATGGTGGGTGTGCAGGGTCAGGGACATCGCGCTGCGCAGCGATCCCAGGTTCAACTGAAGGGATTCGGTGGCATTGTTCTCTTGGGCCATGGTGACGACTCTCGGTGATGAATGAGTCGTCAGCATCCGGGTTGGCCGGAAGGCCGTCAGTCATCAAACCGAACCCGCCGCTTGCCTGATTTGTCGGAGCGGCCAGCCGCGCGCATCGTTCGGAAGCACCGTTGCGATGCCGCACCGGAAGGCTGCGTGTTGCGCTATACCCGGGGTATAGGCGTCCATGGCGCTCAGTGGATGCTGCCGGGGGAGCACGGTGTGGATCAGGGCCGCTGCGGGCGGAAGGCGGTGTGTTCCGCTATACCCGGGGTATAGGCGACGGTGGAACACCTTGGACATTGCAGAGCAGCTTCCGGGCTGATGACTCTCGACGCCGTGCCGGCTCGCGGGCGTGTCAGGTCGAGCGCAACAGTTCCTGCAGGCGCGCCAGATGAGCTTTCGCGACTTCCGCATCAGCAGGTGTGGCGGGCGGCGGATCGGGCTCTGGTGTCCTGTTGACTGGCGCCGCAGGCGCCTTCTGTGCAGCCCAGGTGCGAAATTCTCCCCGTAAGGCCTTCTGAATGATGCCGAACAGGTAGCCGGTGGGATTGCGGACCGTCGTGGAGGCGCAGCGTGCATCCCATTCGTCCAGCAGGGCTTGCCGCAGATCGTGATCCACTGACTGCATCGCGGCCAGCGCGCCGTTCTGCTGCTCCGCCTTCAGCGCCAGGAAGCGCCTGGGCAACTGCAGTTGCTGACGTTCTTCTTGCGCGCGCGGTACTGTACGTACTTCTTTAATACTTTCTTTTATACGTACTGTACGGTTCGACTTCGGATTCCGAAGTGCGCCGTTTTCCGGGCTTTTCCGGCCTGCTTCGGAATCCGAAGAGAGGTTCGCCAGATTCCGAAGACGGTCGTCGGAGCCGTCTTCGGAATCGTGTTCGCCGCCGCCCTGTGGATAACTCGATGTGCCGTTCCAGCCCTGCGCTGACAGCCGCTGTGACAGAATCTCCAGGCGACTCGGCAGCACTCGGCCGCTGAGCATGGGGTCTTGCGTCAACTCCTGCAGGGTGGTCGCGCCCACGCGCTGGACGGATTTGCTGGCATGCGTCAGTGCCTGGCTGACCAACTCCAGATAATCGGCATCGAGCTGGATGGCTTCGTAAGGGGTGAGCGGTTCGTCGTGCAGGACGTAGAGGTTGCCCTGAATGCGCCCGCTTCTGGGATCACGCCGGCGCCGCACCAGGCTGATCCAGCGCGTCAGTCGCAGCACGGTCAGCGCTCGGGCCACCGTCTCGTGCGATGCCCTCTCGGCACAAGGCATGGAGGCCAGCCAAGGCGCAAGCTGGTCGTAGGTGGGCATGGCGGTGATGCCGTCGTCCGCCAGCATCAGGCGGAACACCTGCCAGCCGTTGCGTTCAAGCGGTGTCAGGCGCCGGTCCAGCAGCAATGCACGCGGCACGCTGTCGTGTCGATTGCCACTATAGAGAAAGCCGTCGGTCGGTGGTGAGACTGCAGATGGGGCCGGCGGCGGCTGTTGAGGTGCCAGTTGGCCGAGCGCCTGCTCGAACAGCTCGCCCAGCCGGACGGGGCCGCGCGTAGGGTGTGGCCCATCCGTCATCAGGTCAGCCCTTCATCGATCCATCCGCGCAAGGCATTCCAGATCACGGACAGAGGCAGCCCAGTGGCCTCGGCGAGATCCGCCGCGACGCCCAGCATTCCCATGTCGTCGTTGCTGTCGACTTCCTGCTCCTTCACTGTCGAGGACCAGCGCTTCCACAGGTCGGTGTCCTGTTCCTCGGTCAATACCGGATGCCGCCCCTTGCGTTTCGGCAGGCCGATGACACTGCGACGCAAGGCGATCTCCTGGTGGGTCAAGCCGAAGAATTTGCTGATCAGCTCCGTGCTGGCGCCCAGGCGCAGTAGCCGATCGATCTTCACCACCTCCTCGGTGACGTCTTCTACCTGGTGCAGCAGACGACGCAGCACATCGCGGTTGACGACTACCGAGCACCACGACACGTTGGCGTTGGCCAGCACGCTGGCCATCGCGGGATGCTTGAGGGCATCCAGATCCTTGTCGTCGAACCCCATCGACTTGGCCCGGCGCAACTGGCCGTTGCGTAGATCATGAAGTGCCTGGGCGATCACTGCCTGGTTAAGTGGGTGAGGTCCGGACATGGCTACGCCTCTCATGATCCGGTGATGGCATGGTCGCCATCGGCGATGCCGGTCTCGATGTCCCTCAAGCGACGGGCAAGCCGCAGCAGGCGGAACAGTTTCACCAGGGCGTTGTCGCTGAGCCTGTGTGGCAAGCCTTGCTGCGCTCCGGTGACTGCCGGGGTACCTTGTAGAAGCGCTCCCAGCATTTCGGTGAGAATCGAAAGATCGATGCTCGTGACCGACTGATCGGTCGCCAAGTAAGGCGTGCTCAGGGCATGCAGCAGTGCCAGCGTCGCCTGGGCGTGCCGATCGGGTGTTGGCTCGGCCTCGGGCTGCCGGCATCGAAAACCGATGCCTTCCTGGCACGCCTCGACCAGGTCTTGCAGAGCGGCTTCGCCGGCAATCTCGCGGGCGAACTGCGCGATATGCGTGCGCAGGCGATCGGGGTCGTCCAGCGCGGGTTCGATGTACCAGACGTCGGTAATCGGATAGAGACTTCCTGCCTGAATCGGGATCGACTGCAAGACGTTGCGCTCGAAATCCGGCAACGTCTCGCCGGTGTGATCCGCGACCAGGCGCTGGATGGATTGCAGCCGCTCGGTTGTGCCGGCTGGCGATACGATGTGCTCCTGCAACAGGGTGGCACGCTGCGCATCGTCGGATTCCTCCGGACCCGGTGCGGGCGGCGCGGCTGTCGGCGCCGAAGGCGTCGTCGATGTCTGCTCCGGTGGCGGGGGCGAGGATGGCTGCCCGGTCGACGCTGTCGATGGCGACGACAGGGATGGTGCTGGCGCGGGAGGTGATTCGGGTTCGCCGGCAGGCTCGCTGCTGAGGACCTGCCAGCGCCGATCCGAGTCGGTAATCTCGAAGAGCAGCGTGTCGTATTCCATGTCGAGCAGATCGGCCATCTGGCCGACCAGTTCGTCCTGGACGCGCTGAACGCTGAAGCCGCCCGCCGCACTGTCGAACAGTGCCAACACGTCCTGGAACAACGTGGGGAAATCGAGGTGGGAGTGGGCCTGGCGATTGCGGGCCGACCAGACTCTGTCGGCGGCGCGCCGCAGGCTGGTCAGTTGCTCGACCTGGTGCCGCCCCAGGCCGGCGTAAAGCACGGTCGGGATGGCGGGCAGCAGATATTGGATGGCCTCTTGCATCCGGCTGATGTGGGGTTGCGGCACGGGATAGCCGTCCGCCTTGAGGCGGCGTGCCAGCTCGGATTGGGACAAGGGTTTGCCGGTTTCCTCTTCATACAGTTCCCGGGCTTTCTGCACGCCCAATGCGCGCTCGATGAACGACAGGCCGCCGTGCAGCTCGTTTTCCGCGAGATGGCCCGTCAAGGAAACTATTTCTCCGCGTTCTGGCCATGGCCGGAACTGGCAGGCAATGCGGAAGAAGCGCTCGTCCCGTGTCTCGCTCCAGAGTTCGCGCAGGATCGCCAGACGCGTATTGCCGCCGTTGCGGATGATGTAGTGATCCGCGCCTGGACGCCGCGTGATGGGCGGGGGAGCGTCGAGTCCGCGTTCGCGAATCGACGCCTTGATGTCGTCGTAAAGCGGGTTGCGGGTGAGGCGCGGATCAAGCTCATACGGCCGCAGTTCATCGAGCGTCACGACCATCGGCGTATCCTCAATCGGATCGCTCAAGCTGCTCGCGACGGGGCCGCTGCGCGTGAAGCCATCGCTCAGGAGCTTGTTTGCAACGTCCTGGGGGGAGATGTCAGGCATGGCCATCTCCTTCCTGCGTAGGAAGCTCCGAGGGTTCGAGCCCACGCTGGGCTCGCCGCAGCATGGCGCGGGCGTTGAGCCCCGCTCGGTGGTCGCTGGCGGTGGCGCTGGTGAAGATCGGTGGCAGGCCCGGCCGGGTGAACTTGAGATGTCCACCTGGGGTACGAACGACCTCCCATCCTTCGCTCAGGGCATACTCGATCAGCGGCAGCAACCGCTTGTGGCCGCGGGCCAGTTCATGGGCGTTCGACATGGGCGAACCTCCCTCCGGCCTTGCCGGTGACCGCTGCGAACCGTTCCTGCCACTGAGGGCATAGCTCATTTGCCAGGCCGCGCACGATCTCCAACGCGGCCAATGCCTGACGGCCCGAAGGCCGTCGATGCTCGACGCGATGAACAGGCAGGCCTCGGGTGGCTGCGCGCGGAAAAGCTTCGATCGCAGGAATTTCAGTGGCCAGTACCTGGATGCTGGCCTGCTCCTGGAAGATCAGGCGTAGCGTCTGCTGGATCAGGCGCGCGTTGGACGAGACGGCGGGGACGCGGTTTATCAGCAACTGCAGTGCGGGCGGTTCAATGCCCAGCTTTCGGTACGGCGTGATGTCCTCGACCAATTGCAGGGTTCCACGCCGCAGTTCGCGTGCAGCCAGGATTTCCGGTGTGACGGGCGACACGGCCTGCTGGGATGCCAGCAGTGCCATTTCCAGCAATACGCTGCGCGCGCCCTGGGTGTCTATGACCACCAGATCGTAGTGCGGCTGGAAGGTTGGCATCAGGTTGCGCAACCGCAGGCGTCCATCTGGGGCGTGCAGCAGCAAGGTATTGAGCTGCCGGTGCTCGTCGTTGGACAGCACCAGATCCAGGTTGTCGATGACTGTGCGCGACACCAGGTTCGCCAGGTCGCGTTCGTTGAAAGCCAGAAGCTCGTAGATGCCGCCCGGTGCGCGATGCTTCAGCTCGTAGTAGGACGACAGGGTTGGCTGCATGTCCAGGTCGAGCAGCAGCACCCGCAGACCTGCGTCGGCGATGAATGCGCCGAGGTTGGCCGCGACGGTGGTCTTGCCCACGCCGCCTTTGGTCGAAATGATGGATACGACCTGCATAGGGCTCTCCTCAGACATCGCTCGGGAGAGCTGGCTGCTGCGCACGGTTCTTGAGACGTTCGGTGATCCACAGATCGATCTCGGTGGAATCCCATCCGACAGCACGAACGCCGAGGCGTAGCGATTGGGGAAACTCACCCTTTTTCATGAGCGAGTAGATATGCGCGCGTTTGAATCCGGATTTGGCCTCGACTTCGTCCAGCCGCAGGATGCGGCGCTCGCCGGGCAGCAGTGCAGTGGGCTGCGACATAGTGGTCACTCCTTAACGCTCAGTGGCGTTTGTTGGGGTGACCTCTATTCAATAGACATGGATGCGGAAAGACATTGCAAATGCAATTTCCGGGGCTGCAGATACAAGCTGGAAAACCTCAAGCAACTACGCTAGCGCTGCCCAGCTTCCTCCGTGCGCTGGCGAACTTGCCGTTCAGCGTGCGCTCGGTGATGCCCATGGTGCCGCCACGATGAGCGATCAACGCACTGACGATGGCCTCCTGGGTGCTGAAGCAAGAGTGCGGCTTGCCCGAAGGAGATCTGCTCAGCATCAGCTCCAACATGCTGCCAATGATGTGCAGGTAGGTGGCCTCCGCACGATCACTGAGAGAACACTGGCCGCAGGCTGGGATTGCCCCAGATTGCTTGAGCAGTTCTTCGTGACGCTCCTTGAGGTTCCGCAGTTCGCGACGACAAAGCTCAAGCTCCGCCTTCATGGCTTGGCGTTCCACCAACATGGCCTGTCCGGCTTCCAGCGTGATGACGGGGTGCGCGATGCGCTCGATGCGACTGAAAAGAAAAGCAGGTCGATGCCCTGGGTAGTGGGTTTGCATCCAGTGTTTGAGATCGAGGTGGCGCACGGTCAACTCATGGGAATCAAGCAGGGATTCATCGTTCAACGTGATGCCGTTTCGACCATAGGGAAGCTCACCGTTGACGATGGCATCGTAGATGCGTTCCGTGCAGAGTCGCAGTTCATCCCATCGGGGGCAATTGAGCGTTCTCGGCAGATTTCTAGGCGACGAGATGGAGGACAGGATTTCTTGCGAGTAACGCCATAATCCTGCCCAGCGTATGGCGGCCTCAATCGGACGATAGAACACCTTTGAAGCTGGCAGCTCTTCATGCATGTCTCCATCTCCTTGCGGGAGCGCTACATCACCGACTCCTCTGCTGCCGATCGACGTATGGTCACGGCATTTGTTGTTTGGCTTCTTGGGCGCACGTTGGCGGGGTATGCCGAAGCATGTTGGGTCCACATGCTCAAGGCCAGTGGCCATTGCCCGCTCGATATGTGAAAATCGCGATGCTTCGACCATCGAGCGATTAGTGACCGCACCTGGTTGCGCTTGTACACGCTTGTCAGCGTCGTCGGCCTTGATTTTTTCATCAAGACTCATTTCGTATCGCGTGTTCTATAAGGGGTCTAACCGACTTGCCTCGGCGCTGCGTCTATGCGGTTTGATTGGTGCTGGCCAGGGGGGAGGCGATGCCGGTGAGACTTCCACGGCATCCTGATAGATCGACATAGCAACTGACTGCCTCGCTCCGCCTTGCGCATGATCAGCTGTGCAAGGCTGAGAGATGCGCACTCAGTTCGCGCACACGTACGCGATGCAGCGGACTGCCTCGGCACGGGGTAGCACGCAGGTGAGCGGATGGTGTTGGCGGCGAGTGGAAATTGGTGGACGGTCTTCGTTGACGACGCCCGAAAACGAGGCTAAAATTGAGGCCTTCGTTGAGACCCTCAGCGAAGAAAAGAGTTGGAAAACATACGCTTAGCGCGTCAGTGCTAGTCCCGTTTCCCGCTCCAAATTATAAAAAGGAAGCAACGGCCTATACCGAGCTTCCTTTTTTCTTGAAATGCTGGCGCAATGGCAGAGTGGTTATGCAGCGGATTGCAAATCCGTGTACGTCGGTTCGATTCCGGCTTGCGCCTCCAGCACCCACAAGGCTCGCAGCGATGCGGGCCTTTTTCTTTTCCCGGGCAGGGAAAGCGGGACATTCACACAGCGCCTCGCGTGTGGCCCTTGGTAGCAAGAGGGATAAAATGTACCTACAATTTGCTTGACCATAAATCAAATCGTACATACGGTTTGATTTATGGAGATCACCTATGACCCCGCCAAGAACGACAAGAACATGGTCGAACGCGGCCTGTCGTTCGAACTGGCTCACGGCTTCGACTGGAACAGCGCACTGGTCATAGAAGATGCCCGCCAGGACTACAGCGAAGTTCGCTATCAAGCCTTGGGTAAGATCGATGAACGCATGTACGTGCTGGTGTTCACCGTACGCGGCGATGCAATCCGCATCATCAGCCTGCGTAGGGCCAACAGCCGAGAGGTAGCCCGCTATGAAAAAGCCCAATCCTGAAATGACCGACAAGGACAGTCCCGAATGGAGCGAGGCGGAGTTTGCTCGCGCCAAGCCGGCCTCCGAGGTGTTGCCCGCCGCGTTTCAGGCAAAACTCGGTCTGCGCCGGCGCGGACCCCAGAAGGCGCCCACCAAGCAGGCGGTCACTATCAGGCTGTCGCCGGAAGTCCTGGACGCGTTCAAGGCGTCCGGGGCCGGTTGGCAGACCCGTGTTGATTCGGCACTGAAAGACTGGCTCAAGACGCATCGGCTTATCTAACCCGGCGCAAGGCGGCGACCTTATGGACCAATCAGTAAAAGACGCTCTCGCCCGCTGGCCCGACGTGCCCGCGGTGTACGGCTGGCTGTCGCTGGACGCCAGGGGCCGCTGGCGGCTGCATCCGCAGGGCCTGTCCGCGCAGGGCGGGCCGGGCGAATCCATTACCAACAGCCAGATCCTGGCGTTCATCAACCGCAATTACGAACATGACGAGGCCGGCCGCTGGTATTTCCAGAACGGCCCGCAGCGCGTGTACCTGCGCCTGGATGCCGCGCCCTACGTGTTGCGGCTCGACGATGAGGCCGGCGCCCTGCTCACCCACACGGACGCCGCGGTCGAGGCGGTGACCGGCTGGCGGCTGGACGATGCCGGCCGGCTTTACGCCATGACGCCGCTGGGCGCGGGCATCGTGCTGGACCGCGACCTGCCGCCGCTGCTGGAAAAGCTGGTCACCGGCGACGGCGCGCCGCTGCTGGAAGCGCTGGACGAGCTGGCGCCCGGCGGCGCGATCCAGGTCGCATGGCCCGGCGCCTATCCGGCCGCGCCGCTGGCGCCGGTCGCGCAGGCCGACGTCGCGCGGGAGCTGGGGTTCGATCCCGATCCCCGGCCGCCCGCGGCCTGAGCGGCGGCTCAGAACATGCCGTTGGCGTTGGCGGACCGCTCGGGGATGGGCTGGACCGCATCCCAGTGCTCGACGATCTTGCCCTGTTCCAGGCGGAAGATATCGATGATGGCGCTGCCGCGCGTGCCGGGTTCGCGCACCGCGTGCACATGCAGGATCACGTAGTCCCCGTCGGTGAAGGCGCGCTTGATCTCGCTTCGGGACTGCGGATACTTGTCGCGCAGAAAGGCGATGAACTTGCGAAAGCCGTCCGGCCCGTCTTCCGCGTTCGGGTTGTGCTGCACATAGCGGTCGCCCACGTATTTCAGCGCCGCCTCGGCATCCTTCTGGTTCAGGCCCTTCTCGTAGAAGGCCAGCACCGCCGCCTTGTTGGCGGCTTCCTGTTCGGCCGACGCATGGGCGACCAATGGCGACAGCGCGGCGGCCAGCAGCGACGCGGCCGCGGCGCGCTTGAGAAACGACAGGGGCAAGGACATGGCAACTCCGGTGTTTGGGGACGACCGTTCCATTCTATGGGCCGCGCGCGGCGCTCAGCCGCGGCGGCTGCCGTACAGCGCGAATTTGCCGTCGCCCAGCAGCGCCAGCGCGGCGGCCGCCACGGTCAGGAAGACCGGGTATTCCCAGCCGCCGCCCGGGTTGCCGGAGCTCCAGCCGTTGCCGAAATGCACGGTCGAGGCCACCAATAGCTGCACCGCGGCGATGGCGGCGATCCAGCGCGGCACCACGCCCAGGATCAGCAGCACGCCCGCGCCGATCTCGAAGAAGGTCACCGGATAGGCCAGCCAGCCGGCGAAGCCGATCTTGGCGAAGAACTGGGCCGTGCCGGGCAGCGTGAACACCAGCAGCTTGGTCAGGCCATGGGCCAGAAACATGGCGCCTAGCGCCAAGCGCAGCAGCAGCGCGGCATAAGGCGCGGTACGGGTATCAACCATTGCACTCTCCTGGAGCGATCATTCGGGAGCGCTATTCTTGCGATTCCAAAAACAATGATAAAGATGGAGAATCGCAAATTATTGTTCCTCGATAGGAAACAATCTTGGACACGCATACCGCCATGCAGACCTACGCCAAGGTGGTGGAACTGGGCTCGTTCGCGGCGGCGGCCGACAAGCTGGGGCTGGCCCGTTCCGTCGTCACGCGCCAGATCGCCTACCTGGAGCAGCGCTACGGCGTGCGGCTGCTGAACCGCACGACCCGCAAGCTCAGCATGACCGACGCCGGCCGCGCGTTCTACGAGCGCGTGCGCCCCATCCTGGCCGAAGTGGCGGACCTGGAGCAGTCGCTGCAGGCCGAGGGCCAGCGTCCCAGCGGCCGGCTGCGCGTCAGCGCGCCGGTGTCCTTCGGCATCCTGCACCTGGGCCCGGCCATCGCCGAATACCTGCAGCGCTATCCCGACGTGGTCATCGACCTGGACCTGAACGACCGCGTTGTCGACCTGGTGGAAGACGGCTTCGACGTGGCGGTGCGCATCGGCCCGCTGCTGGACTCTTCGCTGGTGGCGCGTCCGCTGGCGCCGCAGCAGCTGCTGGTGTGCGCGGCCCCGTCCTATCTGGCGCGCCACGGCACGCCGCAAAGCCCGGAAGAACTCAGGCAGCATCGCTGCCTGCACTACGCCTACGCCAGCACCGGCAACGAATGGCATTTCGAGAAGGACGGCGTGACCCATCTGGTGCGCGTGAACGCCGCGCTGCGCGCCAATAACGGCGACGTGCTGCGCACCGCGGCGCTGGCCGGGCACGGCATCATCCTGCAGCCCGACTTCCTGGTGGGCGAAGACGTGCGCGCCGGACGGCTGGTGGCGCTGCTGACCGACTACGCGCACACCCCGATCTCCATGTACGCGCTCTACCCGCACCGGCGCTTTCTGTCGCCCAAGGTGCGGTCCTTCGTCGAGCACCTGGAAGCGCGCTACGGGGCGGCGCCCCCGCCCGCGCCGGGCCGGCGCGCCAGTCCCCGCCGCAGCCGGTAGAATCCTACCCATGACCGCCAAATCGCCCATCGAATACTTCCCCGCGCCGCGCCGTTCGCATTTCTGCAGCCAATGCGGCTCGCCCGTCAATCGCCGGGTGCCCGAGGGCGACAACCGCGAACGCGACATCTGCGACCACTGCGGGGCCATCCACTACCAGAACCCCCGCCTCGTGGTCGGCACCGTGCCGGTCTGGGAAAACCGCGTGCTGCTGTGCCGGCGCGCGATCGAGCCGCGCTACAACACCTGGACGCTGCCCGCCGGCTTCATGGAACTGGGCGAAAGCACGGCGCAGGGCGCCGCGCGCGAAACGCTGGAAGAAGCCGGCGCCCGCATCCAGCTGGGCGAGCTCTACACCGTCATCGACCTGCCGCAGATCGACCAGGTGCACGTGTTCTACCTGGCCCAGGCCCTGTCGCCCGACCTGGACCCCGGCCCCGAGAGCCTGGAAGCGCGCTACTACGAAGAATCCGAAATCCCCTGGGACGACCTGGCGTTCCGCACCGTGGCCACCACACTGCGCCACTATTTCGAGGACCGCAAGTCCGGCGTGTTCTCGCCTCACCACTACACCCTAGAATCGCACCGTTGAAACTGCCCTGGCTCGCCGTCGATACGCCGTTCCCGCCTGCCGAGTTCGCGCTGACGGACCCCGACGGCCTGCTGGCCGCGGGCGCGGACCTGTCCATCCCGCGGCTGATCCAGGCTTACTCCAACGGCATCTTCCCGTGGTATTCGGAAGGCGAGCCCATTCTGTGGTGGAGCCCCGATCCGCGCATGGTGCTGGCGGTCAGGGATTTCGCGCCCTCGCACTCGCTGCGCAAGCTGCTGCGCAGGCTCGCGCGCGAGGAGGCCGCGGGCCAGGCCCGCGTGCAGGTGCGCGTGGACACCGCATTCGAGCGCGTCATGGCCGCCTGCGCCGCGCCGCGCGACGGCCAGCCCGGCACCTGGATCACCGGCGCGATGCAGCAGGCCTACCGCGCCTGGCACGAGGCCGGCTACGTGCACAGCATCGAAACCTGGATCGATGGCGAACTGGCCGGCGGCCTGTATGGCATCAGCCTGGGCCGCATGTTCTTCGGCGAATCCATGTTCGCCCGCCGCCCCGACGCCTCCAAGGTGGCGCTGGCCTACCTGGTGCGCTACCTGGCCGCGCACGGCGTGCAGCGCATCGACTGCCAGCAGCAGACCCGCCACCTGGCGAGCCTGGGCGCGCGCCCGATCTCGCGCGTCGCGTTCCTGCAGCATGTGCGCGGCGCCACCGCGCAGCCCGGGCCGCCGTGGACGCGCGGCACGCTCGACAGCGCCGGACGCCTGCATCCGGACGGCGCCTGCGGACCGGGGAACGGCGTTACTATGTAGCCGTCCCGTCGCGGACTCGCCGCCGTCTTCCGGGATCGCCATGAGCCAGCTTAAAGAACTTCCCTTCTCGACCCTGCAGTTCTACGCAACCGCTCCCTACCCCTGCAGCTATCTGCCTGGCCGCCAGGCCCGCTCGCAGGTCGCCGCGCCCGGTCACCTGATCAACGCGGGCACGTACTCGCAGCTGGTGGAACAGGGCTTTCGCCGCAGCGGGCTGTTCACCTACCGCCCCCATTGCGACAACTGTCAGGCCTGCATTCCGGTGCGGGTGGACGCGGCCGGCTTCGCGCCCAACCGCAGCCAGCGCCGCGCCTGGCGCGCGCACCAGGACCTGCAGTCCTTCGTCGCCGAACTGGCCTGGTCGCCCGAGCACTACCGGCTCTATACGCGCTACCAGCAAGGCCGCCATCCCGGCGGCGGTATGGACGAGGACAGCCGCACCCAGTATGCGCAATTCCTGCTCACCAGCCGCGTCAATACCCGGCTGGTGGAATTCCGCAGCCCCGAGGGCGAGCTGGTCATGGTGTCCATCATCGACGTGCTGGACGACGGCCTGTCCTCGGTCTACACGTTCTACGACCCGGACCACCCCGGCAGCCTCGGCACCTACAGCATCCTGTGGCAGGTCGAGCAATGCCGCATCCTGAACCTGCCCTGGCTCTACCTGGGCTACTGGATCGCCGCCAGCCGCAAGATGTCCTACAAGTCGAATTTCCATCCCGCGCAGTTCCTGGTCGACGGCGCCTGGCGCGACCAGCCCGAACCGCCGGCCGCCTGATCCCGGCGGCGGGCGCAGGGCCGGCCGAATTCGCTCTACAATTCCGCCCCATGTCTATTCTCTTCCACGCCTATCCCCTGGCCCGCCCGGCGCTGTTCGCCATGGACGCGGAAACCGCCCACGAAGTCACTTTGTCGGGCCTGCAGCGCGCCTATGACTGCGGCGCCACGCGCAAGCTGCTGCATGCGCAGCCCAAGGCGCCGTGCACGCTGATGGGGATGCAGCTGGCCAACCCGATCGGGCTGGCCGCGGGGCTGGACAAGAACGGCGCCTATATCGACGCGCTCGGGAACCTGGGATTCGGCTTCATCGAAGTGGGCACGGTCACGCCGCGCGCCCAGCCCGGCAATCCCAAGCCGCGCATGTTCCGGCTGCCGCGCGCCAACGCGCTCATCAACCGGCTGGGCTTCAACAACCAGGGCCTGCCGGCCTTCCTGGCCAACGTGCAGCGCAGCACCTGGCGCACCCAGGGCGGCATCCTGGGCCTGAACATCGGCAAGAATGCCGACACCCCGATAGAACGCGCGGCCGACGACTACCTGATCGGCCTGGAAGGCGTGTATCCGCACGCGGACTACGTGACGGTCAATATCTCGTCGCCCAACACCAAGAACCTGCGCGCGCTGCAGGGCGGCGACGAACTGTCGGCGCTGCTGGCGCAGCTGGCCGACAAGCGCAAGGCGCTGGAAGACCGGCACCAGCGCCGCGTGCCGATGGCGGTGAAGATCGCCCCGGACCTCACGCAGGAACAGATCGACGCCATCGCCGACGCCCTGCCGCGCCACGGCATCGACGGCGTCATCGCCACCAACACCACGCTCTCGCGCGACGCGGTCGCCGGCCAGCCGCATGCCGAAGAAGCCGGCGGCCTGTCGGGCGCGCCGGTGCACGAGCTGTCGCTGGCGGTCATCCGCCGGCTCAAGCAGCAATTGGGAAGCAGCCTGGCCATCATCGGGGTGGGCGGGGTGATGTCGGGCCGCCAGGCCCGCGAGAAGCTGGAAGCCGGCGCCGATGCGGTGCAGCTCTATACCGGCCTGATCTACCGCGGCCCGGCCCTGGTGGGCGAATGCGTGCGGGCGGTGGCCCGCTGACCGGGAAAAAAAAGGGGCCACCCATCGGGTGGCCCTAATTCCAGCTCTGCTCTGTCACTCAACAGTACTACATTACTGCGGTTTGCGCACTAGCGGTTTGCGCGCCGGTGCGCGCGCCAAAGGCTCAGGCGGCGCTGCGGCGGCTGCGGCTGGCGACCTTGTTGGCGGCCTCGGCAGCGTCGGTGGCGGCCTTGAACGTGGCGTTGGCGGCGGCGTTCAGGTTCGACTCGGCGACTTCGGCGGCCTGCTTGGCGGCCTTGCTCATCGAATCGTAGGCGCTGGTCGCGGTGGCCAGCGAGGACTTGATCAGGGCGACGGCGCTTTCGGAACCGGTCGGGGCGTTCTTGGAGAACTGGTCGACCACTTCGCTCAGCTGTTGCTGGCTTTCGGCGATCTGTTCTTCGGTCAGCTTGACCAGGCTGCCTTGCACGCCGGCGACGATGTCGTACACGTGCTTGGTGTAGGCCATGGCCTTTTCGGCGCCCGGCTGCAGCAGGCCCGAGGCGAAAGCAGCGGCTTCCTGCGGGTCCTTCAGTTCGGCGGCTTGCTGCGACTTCTGGGCGACTTCGTCCAGGGTGGCCTTGACGACCTTCAGGTTCAGCTCGACCAGCTTTTCGAAACCGGCGAACACAGCCGATTGAGCGGCCACGAGGGTGTTGATGTTGGCCTTTTGACGGTCCAGGACTTGTTGCGGAATGGCGCTCATAGAATGCTCCTTGGGAGGTAGCCGGGGGGCGATCCGGCAAATAAGGATTGGTTGTCTGCGACGAAGGGGTAAACGTGCGCGGAAACTGGTACTACAAGCTACCGCCGGCTCGTTTGATGCACTGCACAATTGCCATTCTAGGCTGGGAAAAAAACTTGTCAAGGAGTTTTTGTGCGGTGCAATAAATGATTGCACTTTCCCGGCGAGGCCCCGCGGACCGGCGTTTGATCCAAGACAAACAGCCCCCCGCTTGGGGAAAAACCGGACGTGACGGCGTATCAATTCTTTTCTACACTGCTTTCACGCCGCTGAAAAAACCATAATCGACAAGTCAGCCGGCAATAACTAAATCGCAGCAAGCAAAACCCTGCAACTGGAGACTCCATGACCCTCATTCCCCGCACGCTGTCGGCCCTGCTCGCCGCAAGCGCCATGCTCGCTGCCGGCGCAGCCCAGGCGGAATACCCGGATCGCCCCGTCAATATGGTGGTGCCTTTCGCCGCAGGCGGCCCGACGGACAACGTCGCGCGCTCGCTGGCCGAGGCCATGCGGACCGCGCTGGGCCAGACAGTCGTGGTCGAAAACAAGGGCGGCGCCGGCGGCACGATCGGCACCACCCAGGTGGCGCGCGCGCAGCCCGACGGCTATTCCGTCCTGCTGATGCACGCCGGTTTTTCGACGGCGCCGTCGCTGTACAAGAACCCCGGGTATGACCCCTACAAGAGCTTCGAGCCCATCGGCCTGGTGGTCGACGTGCCGATGACCATCATCGCGCGCTCGGACTTCCCGCCCAACAACATCCAGGAACTGGCCGACTACGTCAAAAAGAACAAGGACAAGGTCTCGCTGGCCAACGCCGGTATCGGCGCCGCCAGCCACCTGTGCGGCACCATGCTGGTCGAAGCGCTGGGCGTGCAGCTGCTGACCATCCCGTACAAGGGCACCGCGCCGGCCATGAACGACCTGCTGGGCAAGCAGGTGGACCTGCTCTGCGACCAGACCACCAACACCACGCAGCAGATCGACAGCGGCAAGGTCAAGGCCTACGCTGTCACCAGCCTGAAGCGCGTGCCCACGCTGCCCAAGCTGCCGACCATGGACGAGTCCGGCTACAAGGGCTTCGAAGTCGGCATCTGGCATGGCATGTGGGTGCCGAAGGGCACGCCCAAGCCGGTCGTGGACAAGCTGGTCAAGAGCCTGCAGGCCGGCCTGGCCGACCCCAAGTTCCAGGAACGCATGAAGCAGCTGGGCGCCACGGTCCTGACGGCCGAAGCCAACCCGCAGGCGCTGGAAGCCAAGGTCAAGCAGCAGGTCCCGCAATGGGCCGAGCTGTTCAAGAAGGCCGGCGTCGAAGCGCAATAAGGCCGCCTCGCCCGCTCAGGCGGATGCAAAAAAGAAAAGCCCCGCGGGGCTTTTCTTTTTGGGCGCGGGACGGTCAGCCCCTGAGCGCCTCGGCCGCCATGCCCAGCCCGTTGAAGCTGGCGGACACCGACGGCTCGTAGCCCAGCGCCTCGGAGATGCTGGCGGCGGTGTCCACCAGCGCCTTGATCCATTCGTCCTGCAGGCGTTCGGCCGGCGCCGAGATCGACAGCCCGGCCACCAGCTTGCCGGTGTCGTCGAATATGCCCGCGGCGATGCAGCGCACGCCCAGTTCGAGCTCTTCGTTGTCGCGCGCATAGCCGTGGCGGCGCACCAGCGCCAGCTCGCGCTCCAGGCGGTCCAGGTCGGTGATGCTGTTGCGCGTGTGGCCGGCCAGCCCGGTGCGCAGCGCGTAGGCGCGCACCAGGCGCGCATCGCCGGTGGACAGGAACAGCTTGCCGGTGGAGGTCAGGTGCAGCGGCGCGCGTCCGCCGATGGCGCGCACCACCTGCATGCCCGAGCGCTCGCTCCAGGCGCGGTCGATGTACACGATCTCGTCGCCCTGCTGCACCGACAGGTTGATGGTCTGCCCGGTCAGCTTGTGCAGCGAACGCATGGCGGAGATGGCCGCCTCGCGCACGTTCAGGCGCCCCTTGACCAGCGAACCCAGCTCCAGCAGGCGCATGCCCAGCTGGTACAGGCCGTTGTCGACCCGCTCGACGTACCGGCCGACCACCAGATCGTTGAGGATGCGGTGCGCGGTGGACGCGTGCAGGCCCGTGGTGGCGGACAATTCCTTGAGCGTCACGGGGTCCGGCTGCGCGGCCAGGGCGTCGAGCAGGCGCATGGCGCGCTCGATCACCTGGATGGCGATGGGATGGGCGGAAGCGCCTTCGGTTTCGGCGTCCAGGGGATTGCGGGAGGGCGAAAGACGGGCCATGGGATGATGTGGGTCTGCGCCGCAGGCGAACTGCTTGCGGCGACGCAACAAACATTTCTATCCCGTATTGTGAAATTTACCAGCCTGTTTGGCAATGGATTTTTCGTAAATAAAACGGGGCCACACCTTATCCGCCTGCCGGCCATCAGACGCCGGCCGGCGCTTCCAGCTTGCCGCCCAGGCGCAGGACCTCGGCCCGCAGGAAGGCCAGGGCCTCGGCCGCGCCCTCGGGCTCGCCCTTCACGCCCAGCTCGATATGCGGGGCGCCGCCCGTCTCGCCGACGCTGGGCAGGCTGAAGGCGCGCACGCCCGGCCAGCGCGTTTCCACGCTGACCATGGCCGGCGTGATGCGCGACTCCGGCATGCCGAACACCAGGAAGGAATGCTCGGCGTGGACGCGCACATGCTGCAGCGCACGATAACGGGTGTCCAGCGTCCATTCCAGCATCGGCCAGGCCATGACGGGAAAGCCGGGCACGAAGGTATGGTCGCGGATGAAGAAGCCCGGAATCCGGTTGTAGGGGTTGGGCACGATCTCGCAGCCCTGCGGGAACACGCCCATCTGCAGGCGCTGCTGGTTCTCGGGCGCGCTCATGTCGGCCGTGCCCTGCCCTTTGGCGGCCAGCTCGGCGGTGCGCTGGGCGATGGCCTGCTCGGCCTCGGGATGCAGCGCCAGCGGCAGGTCCAGCGCGGCGGCCGCCGCCTGCCGGGTGTGGTCGTCCGGCGTGCCGCCGATGCCGCCGCAGGAGAACACCACGTCGCCCGAGGCGAAGCTGCGGCGGTACGCCGCCGTCAGCGTGTCGCGGTCGTCGGGCAGGATCTCGGTCCAGCCCAGCTGCATGCCGCGCGCGCCCAGCAGCTCGACGACTTTGGAAAAATGCTTGTCCTGACGGCGGCCCGAGAGGATTTCATCCCCCACGATGATGAGGCCGATGCGGCGGGCGGCGGGTTCTGCGGCCATGTACGGTTCCAGAGTGGTGAGAAGAATGACGCCTCAGGCGTCGATGACGCGGTCCTGGCGCAGGCGCTTGAGCGCCTCCAGTCCGTAGTGCGCGTAGACCAGGGCCGAGAACACCGGCAGGATGATCCACGCCGGCGGCAACAGGTTCAGCAGCGAGCAGATCAGCCCGATGGTCCAGAAGCCGCCGTTGTTGCGTTCCAGGATGAGCTTGCGCTCGGCCGGGCTGGCATGTTCGACGATGGCGTCCACGCGCATCATGCGCGAAAACGCGAAGGCCCACCAGAAGATGGACAGCACCACCGCCATCGGCGGCACCAGCCACAGCGGCAAGGTCAGCGTCCAGCCCACGGCGAAGGCGACCGACACCCACACCGCGTTCCAGACGCTGACCGCGGTGGAAAACTTGCCCTGCCGGCTGACCGACGCGTACTCGCGCTGGCCCACGTGGCGCAGCACCAGCGGCATGACGAAGACGGCGGCGATGGCCAGCCCCAGGATGCCCGAGACCGGCAGCAGGATGGCCGCGGCGATGACCGGGATCAGATAGATCTTGAGCGAGAACAGGCCGACGGCGACCAGCCATTCGTCGACCCGGTTGACCACGTCCCAGTGCGAGACCTCGGCGCGCAGCCAATCGGTCAGCGGCGTCCAGAACAGCCACAGCAGCAGGAAGGCGCCCACCAGCGCGATCAGGAAAGGCAGCAGGACCGCGAACAGCATCGTCGGGTGGCATTGCGACACCAGCGCGCGCTTGAACGCCTGGCCCACGTTGGCCGCGCCCGCGCCGGCGCTGGAAAGACGGTCCTGCTCGGGCGTGGGGGAATCGGTGCGCATAACGGTCATGGCGTGGACAAAGAGGCGGTGGACATCCCGGGTATGATAGTCAAACACGCCTCGATCTGCCCACATGTCTCTACTCGTACCCGATACCGATCAGGCCGCGCTGCGGGCGCGCCTGGCCTCGTCGCCCGACACCTGGCTGGTCGCCTGTTTCTGCGCGGCCTGGTGCGATACCTGCGAACAGTACAAGCCCAAGCTGCAGGCGCTGGCCCAGGCCATGCCGCAACACGTCTTCGCATGGATAGACATCGAAGACCACGCGGAGCTGCTGGGCGAGGAAGACGTGGAGAACTTCCCCACGCTGCTGGTGCAGATCGGCCCGCGCGTGGTGTTCTACGGACCCATGCTGCCGCACATCGGCCATCTCGAGCGCCTGCTCGAAAGCCTGGACGAAAACAGCGCGACGGTGCAGACGGCGCTGCCCGACCTGCCGCGGCTGCTTGCTGCCTGAAGCGCCCGTCCATAAAAAAACCGCAAGGCCTCGCATCGAGGGCTTGCGGTTTTTTCATGGGTGGACTCAGGGCTTGCGGCTGCCGCCCAGCAGCACGGCGAGCTGCCGCTTGGGCGCCGACGGGTTGCTCTTGGGCGCGGCGGGCGCTTCGGCCGGCGCCGACGGCGCCGAGGGCTCGTAGGGCTTGAGGAAGAAATCGTCCACCGGCTGGCGCGGCGCGCCGGCGTAGCTGGAGCGGCGATCGCCCGAACGGCCGCGTTCGCCGCGGCCTTCGCGCGAGGACGAGCCGCCGCGGCGGTCGTCGCTGCGGCGGTGGCTGCGCGCCACCAGGTCGGCCGGCACGTCCAGCGTGCCGCGCGGCACTTCGCGCTTGATCAGCTTTTCGATGTCGAGCAGGAAGCGTTCTTCGTCGGGCGTGAACAGCGCGATGGCCTCGCCCGAGGCGCCGGCGCGGCCGGTGCGGCCGATGCGGTGCACGTAGTCTTCGGCGTTGTACGGCAGGTCGTAGTTGATGACGCAGGGCACGCCGGCCACGTCCAGGCCGCGCGCGGCCACGTCGGTGGCCACCAGCACTTCCAGCTCGCCGGCCTTGAAGGCTTCCAGCGCCTTCATGCGGTCGGCCTGGGTCTTGTCGCCGTGGATCGATTCGGCCTTGACGCCGTCGCGCTCCAGTTCGCGCGCCAGGCGCGCGGTGCCGATCTTGGTGTTCGAGAACACGATGACCTGCTTCAGTCCGCGCGACTTCACCAGATGCACGACGGCGGCGCGCTTGGCGTCGCTGGGCATCTTGTAGGCGATCTGCGTGATCGTCGCGGCGGTGGCGTTGCGCGCGGCGACTTCGATTTCGACCGGATGGTTCAGGTAGGAACGGCCGAGCTTGCGGATCTCGTTGCTGAACGTGGCGGAGAACAGCAGGCCCTGGCGCTGCGCGGGCAGCAGCCGGATGATGCGTTCGAGGTCGGGCAGAAAGCCCATGTCCAGCATGCGGTCGGCTTCGTCCAGCACCAGGATGCCGACCTGGCTGAGATTCACGTTCTTCTGCTCGACGTGGTCGAGCAGGCGGCCCGGCGTGGCCACCAGCACTTCGCAGCCGCGGCGCAGGGCTTCTTTCTGCGGCCCGATGTCCACGCCGCCGAACACCACCGCGCTGCGCAGCGGCGTCTGCTTGCTGTAGCGCTTGACGCTTTCGTACACCTGGTCCGCGAGTTCGCGCGTGGGCGTGAGGATCAGCGCGCGCACCGGATGGCGCGCGGGCGATGCGCTGGTGTTGGCCAGCGGCATGAGGCGGTGCAGGATGGGCAGCGTGAAGGCCGCCGTCTTGCCTGTGCCGGTCTGCGCCGCGCCCATGACGTCGCGCCCTTCCACCACTACGGGGATGGCCTGGGCCTGGATGGGCGTGGGAGTCGTGTAGCCGGTTTCGGCGATGGACTGCAACAGCAGGGGATGCAGCCCGAAGTCGGCGAACGTCGGCGCGGGCGCTTCGGAGGCGGGTGCTACGGGTTGAGTGGATTCAGTCATCAGGGTTAGGCAGATACCGGGACCAATGAAAAAGAACAAAACGAGAGTGCTGCACGCACTGCCCTGCATATGCATCGGGACAGCCCGAACACGCGCCATGTGAGTCCTGCCCTTGCAGGCCAGGCGGCGCGTTCTGGATTCGATACCTATGAGGGCAGTACCAGGCCCGGATTGCTGTGTATCGGCTGATTTTAGCGCAGCCGGATTACGCCGCTGTCAAACCGGCTTTCGAAAGCCGTTACAAGGCCCCTGCGCGGCCGGATGCAAGCGTCCGGCAGGCAGGCCGGAAGCGTCCACCTGATGGACGCCCGGAACGGAACGGCCGTCAACCCGCCAGCCAGCGCAGGCCCCACAGGGCCAGCATGCCGACGATGATGACCAGCACCGCGCTGCGGGTGCGCAGGAACACCAGCACCGCCAGCACGCCGGCCACCAGCTTGTAGTCGAACACCGGGCCCAGCCCGGCCTTCCAGGGCAGCAGGTCGGGCACGATGATGGCGGTCAGGGCGGCCGCGGGCGCGTAGCGCAGCGCCCGCCGCACGCCTTCGGGCAGCGGGATGTAGTCGCCGAACAGCATGAAGCCGGCGCGGGTCAGCACGCTGCACAGCGCCAGTAGCAGGATGGCGGAATAGACGTAGATCTCGGAAGGCCAGAGGGTCATGCGCGGCCCTTGAAGAAGCGTTCCGCCCAGATGCCGGCGACCACGCCGGCCACGACGGCGGCCGCCAGGCCCAGGCGCAGCGGCAGCGCCTGGCCGACCCAGGCGACCACGCCGGCGGCCAGCATGGAGACCAGCATGGGACGCGAGTTGGCCAGCGGCACCGTGATCGCCAGCAGCGCCAGCACCGCCGCGAAGTCCAGCGACCAGGCGGCGGGCACCATCGTGCCCAGGTAGATGCCGATGATGGAAGACCCCTGCCACACGAACCAGCCCGGCGTGATGACGCCGATGAAGTACCAGAGCTGCTCGCGCGTGCCGCGCTCGGCGGCGTCGCCATAGCGCGGCATGAACAGCACGAAGCCCATGTCGGTGGTGAAATAGCCCAGGCCCAGCCGCTTGGGCCAGGAAAGATGGCGGAAATAAGGCTGCAGGGCCGCGCCGAAGATCAGGAACCGCAGGTTGACCACGCAGCCGGCGGCGAAGATCAGCCACAGTGGCGCGCCGGTGGCGATCAGCGGCAGCGAGGTCAGCTGGGCCGAGCCCGCGTACAGCAGCAGCGTCATGGCCAGCGCCATGGATTCGGTCAGGCCGGATTTGACCATCGCCACGCCGGTGACCAGGCCCCAGGTGGCCGTGGCGATCAGGGCCGGCACGATGGCGTGGACGCCGGCACGGAAGGCGGTGACGCGTTCCCGCCGGTGCACGGCCGGGTCTTCGGTTTCGGAAAGCGCAGATTCAGAGGACAACGGCAGCCCCCTGGCGATTCGGACAGGACGACATGGAAACTCTAAGGAAAGGAACGCACGACAACCCGTTCGCCCGCCGGCGGCACAATGCGCTGGCGGCGCCGCGCCAGGGCGCGGAATAGGCGCGTATTGTACCCTCGCTGCTTGATACAATATGCGCCTCTATAGAGGAGCAGACGGGAAGCAGACCCGGGGAGAAGACCATGTCGATGGCAGACCGCGACGGATTCATCTGGTATGACGGCAAACTCGTCCCGTGGCGGGACGCAACCACGCACGTCCTGACCCATTCCCTGCACTACGGCCTGTCGGTATTCGAAGGCGTGCGCGCCTACCGCTCCGAGATCGGCACCGCCATCTTCCGCCTCGAAGACCACACCAACCGTCTGTTCAACTCGGCGCACATCTACCAGATCCCCATGCCTTTCGATCGCGACACGATCAATGAGGCCCAGCGGACGGTGGTGCGCGAAAACCAGCTCGAATCCGGCTATCTGCGCCCCCTGGTGTTCTACGGTCCGGAAAAAATGGGCGTGTCCCCCAAGGGCGCGCGCGTGCACGTGGCCATCGCCGCCTGGCCCTGGGGCGCCTACCTGGGCGAAGAAGCCCTGTCGCAGGGCATCCGGGTCAAGGTGTCGTCCTATGCGCGCCAGCACGTGAACGTCACCATGCCGCGCGCCAAGGTGGCCACCACCTACGCCAATTCCATCCTCGCCAACACCGAGGCCCTGCAGGACGGCTACGACGAAGCCCTGCTGCTGGATACCGAGGGTTTCGTGGCCGAGGGTTCGGGCGAGAATCTTTTCATCGTCAAGGACGGCGTGCTCTGCGAGCCCGAGATCGCCTCCGCCCTGACCGGCATCACCCGCAGCACCATCCACGCGCTGGCGGCCGACTTCGGCCTGCGCGTGGTCACCAAGCGCCTGACCCGCGACGACGTCTACATTGCCGACGAGGCCTTTTTCACCGGCACCGCCGCCGAAGTCACGCCCATCCGCGAGGTGGACAACCGCCAGATCGGCTCCGGCCGGCGCGGCCCCATCACCGAACAGCTGCAGAAAGCGTTTTTTGACATGGTGAATGGACGCAACCCGAAGTACCATCACTGGCTGAGCAAAGTCTGATCCCAGCGGCCCGGCCCGCGATCGGGCCGCGCCATCGCCACAACCTGCCGTTTACCGGTTTTTTTATTCAGGAATATCCATGACCGCTGCTGCCCCGGCCGCCGTCCCCCACTCCCACGAAGTCATCGAAGTCGGCGCCGAAGACCTGCCCGTTTTCTGCCCCGGCCCCAAGGCGCCGCTCTGGAGCATGCACCCGCGCGTCTTCCTGGACGTGGCCCGCACCGGTTCGGCCAGCTGCGCCTATTGCGGCGCCCAGTACCGCCTGAAGCCCGGCACCGTGCTGCACGGCCACGGGCACTGAGCCGGCCTTACAACGCATACCCGTTTCCGTCACCATGTTCGCCACGCCCGAAGAAGCAGAACACGCGTTCTACGAAGCCCTGGAACAGGCGGACAGCGTTCGCCTGATGCAGATCTGGGCCGACGACGAAGAGGTCGTCTGCATCCATCCGGGAGGCCTGCGCATCGTCGGGCACTCGGCGGTGCAGGAGTCGTGGCAGCAGGTGCTGGCCAACGGCCCCCTGCACATCCGCCCGCTGCGCCCGCTGGTCATGCAAAGCATGATGTGCGCGGTGCACGTGCTGGTCGAACAGGTGGCGATGCGCACCCGGGAAGGCACGCAATTCGCCAATTGCTACGCCACCAACATCTACCACAAGGGCCCCACGGGGTGGCGCATGGTCATGCACCACGCTTCGCCGGCGCCCACGGAAGCCGGGGTGCTCGACCTGCACGACGTACCCGACATGCTGCATTGACCGGGGTGGATTTCTCGTTGGCCGCTGCTCGCCTGGATACAACACCCTGCCCCGTTCCTTCCTGGCTGCCCGGAGGCGATAGCCAGACGGTCTATGCTGCCCTGTTCGCGCAGTACCATCGCATCGCCTTCGTGCGCGAGCGGGTCGATACGCCCGACACCGACTTCGTCGATTTCGACTGGACCGGCCCGGGGCTGTTTCCGCACAAGGCCGCCGACGGCGCGCCGGTCAGCGGCCAGCGTCCGGTGGCCAACGGCAAGACCGCCGCGGCCAGGTGGATGACCGAAGCCGACTGGCAATCCCTGCCGCACAACCCCGACACCCCCGCCCTGATCCTGTTCCACGGCCTGGAAGGCGGCAGCAGCAGCCGCTACGCGCAGTCCATCGCGCACCATTTCCGCGCGCGCGGCTGGATCGTTGTGATCGCGCACTTCCGCGGCTGCTCGGGCGTGCCGAACCGCCTGGCGCGGGCCTATTACTCGGGCGATTCGGCCGAGGTGGGCTTCATGCTGGAGACCGTGCGCCAGCGCATCCCGCACGCGCGCTGGCATGCCGCGGGCGTCTCGCTGGGCGGCAACGCGCTGCTGAAGTACCTGGGGGAGCACCACGAGGAAACCCGCTGGCTGAACGCCTGCGCGGGCGTCTCGGCGCCGCTGGACCTGGTGGCCTGCGGCAAGACCCTGTCCACGGGCGTCTTCAACCGCCGCGTCTATACCGCGCATTTCCTGAAGACGCTCAAGCACAAGGTGCTGGAGAAGGCGCACCGCTTTCCGGGCGCCGTCGACGTCATGCGCATCGCGCACGCGCACGACCTGCGCGAATTCGACGACACCTACACGGCGCCCATGCATGGTTTTCGCAACGCGCTCGATTACTGGACGCGCGCCTCCAGCAAGCCCTGGCTGCCGAAGATCGCCGTGCCCACGCTGGTGCTCAATGCGCGCAACGACCCCTTCATCCCGGCCGCCTCGCTGCCCACGCCGCAGGACTGCTCGCCTTCCATCCTGCTGCACCAACCTACGGACGGCGGGCACGCGGGCTTTCCCACGGGCAGCTTCCCGGCCCACCTGAACTGGCTGCCGCAGCGGCTGGGGCGCTTTTTCGAAACCGGGCTGTAGGGTTCAGCCCGACTTGAAGCGCTCCAGCAGCTGGCGTTCCTCGGCCAGCTTGTCCTTGACTTCCTTGATCTGCACGTCGATCTGCGACTGCTCATAGAAATCGTTGGACATGCCGCGCGCCTGCTGCAGCTGCGATTCGGCGGCGGCGAACGCGCCGGTCATGACATAGAAGCGCGCCAGGTCGCGGCGCGCCTGCACGGGCTTGCCGTTGCGCTCCTCGCTTTGCGCCAGCATCTGGTAGAGGCTGGGCTCGTCGCTGCCCCAGACCTTGATCTTGGCCCGCAGGTAGTCCTGCGCCTCGGCGTGGCGGCCCACGCTTTGCAGCGCCTGGGCGTAGGCGATGCCGAGCGCGCGCTGGTCGGGCCAGCGCTTGGTGGCGGCCTGGGCCAGTTCCAGCGCCTTGGGGTAGGTCTTGCGCGCCAGCGCCACGTCGATGCCGAGCTTGGCCAGCTGGGGCGAGTTGCGTCCGTCCGCGGCGGCCAGTTCCAGGTTGCGTTCGGCTTCGGCCAGGTTGTTGCGCTGGAAGGCCTGCAGCGCCAGGCCGTAGTAGGCGGCCGAGCGGCGCACGCCGGACAGCGCCTGCGCCTCGTCCTGGAGCTGCTGGGCGGCCGAACGCAGGCTGACGGCGTCGCGCCCCTGCACCACCCGCATCTTGGCGCGCAAGTACCAGAAATCGTCGCTGTCGATATGGCGCGAGGCCGGCATGCCGCGCACGCGGTTCTGGATGTCCGACATGCGCTCGATGGACAGCGGGTGGGTGCTGGCCCAGGAGCCGCCGCCGGCGCCTTCGTTCAGGCGCGAGGCGTTCATCAGGCGCGCGAACATCTGCGACATGCCGCTGGCGTCGTAACCGGCCTTGGTCAGCATCTGGACCCCGGCGCGGTCGGCCTCGCGCTCGGCGTCGCGCGAGAAGCCCAGCTGGCGGTTGATGGCCGCGGCCTGGCCGAACGCGGCCACGCCCACCGCCAGGTTGCCGCCGCCGCCGGCCAGGGCGGCCAGCAGCGCCCCGGCCAGGCTGGCCAGCATCACCATGCCGTTCTGGTTCTGCTGCGTCATGCCGCGCGCGATGTGGCGCTGCACGACGTGGCCGATTTCGTGCGCCAGCACCGCCGCCAGTTCGGATTCGCTGGCCGAGGACACGATCAGGCCGGTATTGACGCCGATGTACCCGCCGGGCATGGCGAAGGCGTTGATCTCGGGGTCGCGCACGCCGAACATTTCCACCTCGGGCACGGCGCCCGACGCGTAGGACGCAAGCTTGCGCCCCATGGTGGTGAGGTACTGGCTGAGTTCGGGGTCGTCGATATAGGTGGGGTCGCGCCGCCCCTGGGCCATGATGGCCTGGCCCAGGCTGCGCTCCAGCATGGGCGAGAGTTCGGCCGCCGAGGCCGCGCCCATCGAAGGCAGCCCCATCGGCTGCGCCCAGGCGGTTGCCGGCAACCCCGGCACGGCCAGCGCCGCACAGAGGCCGAAAATTGCGCCTCGTTTCGCAATCGAGCAAATGGATGGCATTTTCCTGCGGTTCATAAGCCTATGATAGCGATGAGATTAAAATGTTTCATCGACTCCCCAACGAGGTCTCAATGCGTCCTGTCCGTAAAGCCGTTTTCCCCGTCGCTGGCATGGGCACGCGCTTCCTGCCCGCCACCAAGGCGATGCCCAAGGAAATGCTGCCCGTGGTCGACAAGCCGCTCATCCAATATGCCGTCGAAGAGGCCGTCGCCGCCGGCATCACCGACCTGATTTTCGTGACAGGACGCAACAAGCGCGCAATCGAAGACCACTTCGATTCCGCCCCCGAGCTTGAATCCGACCTGGAAAGCAAGGGCAAGCACGAGCTCCTGGCCATGGTGCGCGGCATTCTACCCGCGCACGTCAACTGTCTGTACATCCGCCAGTCGGCCCCGCTCGGGCTGGGCCACGCCGTGCTGTCGGCCGCCCCGGCCGTGGGCGACGAGCCCTTCGCCGTGCTGCTGGCCGACGACCTGATCGACTCCGACACGCCAGCCCTGAAGCAGCTGGTGGACGTGGCCGTGGCGCAGAACGCCAGCGTGCTGGGCGTGCAGGACGTGCCCCGCGCCGACACCCGCAAGTACGGCATCGTGGCCACCCGCGAGGGCGAGTCCCGCGCCGACGGCCGCACCGAGCGCGTCACGCACATCGTTGAAAAGCCCGATCCCGAAGTCGCCCCGTCCACGCTGGCGGTGGTGGGCCGCTACGTGCTGGAAGCCGCCATCTTCGATCATCTGCGCTCCACCAAGATGGGCGCCGGCAACGAAATCCAGCTCACCGACGGCATCGCCTCGATGATGCGCGAACGCGCCGTGTACGCGCACCGCTACGACGGCGTGCGCTACGACTGCGGCAGCAAGGCCGGCATGTTCCAGGCCACCGTGGCGCTGGGCAAGAAGTACCACGGCCTCGAACCGGAATGAACCCGCACTAGGCGGCTAGGCCGACAGCGCGCGGCTCTTGGCCCGCGCGCGGGCCTGGGCGTCGCGGTCGGCCTTGCGCAGGCGCCCCTTGGCCGACAGCCGCATCAAGGTTCCCAGGGCCACCATCAGGCCGATCACCTCGACCAGCGCGGCGGGAATCCACATCGTCAGCCCGCCGATGGTCTGGTCGGTCTGGGCCGACATCGCGATGGCGCGGCCGCACAACTCGAACAAAGGGTAGATATCGCTTTCCGTGAAGGCGATGACCGCGCCCGCCACCATCTGCGGCAGCATCGTCAGCACCGGCGAAATGACCCGGCCGCCGGGCGTCATGGCCGCTGGCGGCGCGGGCCGGCGGTCGAGGATCAGGTTCCAGTACATGAAGCCGCTGATCACCACCGACCAGTTCATCAGGCGGTACAGGCGCCAGTCCAACATGGAATAGAACTGCACCGACGGGATCAGCCAGACCAGCACCAGGAACACGAACAGCGACGGCACGAAGATCTTGTTGGTCAGCACCGCCACCGTGGCTCGGCCCGCGCCGGTGCGCAGGAAGTCCCGCAGCCGCAGCCGCCAGGCCATGGGCAGGCCCGCCCGCATGACCTGCCCCGGGAAAGCCGCCATCACCAGCAGCGGCCCCAGATGGTGCAGCACCAGGTGCTGGATGCGGTGGATGAAGAACATGCGCTCGGCGTAGTAGTCCAGCCGGGTATGCATGGACAGGTACAGCAGCACCAGGCCCGCCCAGAACAGGATCTTGCGCGCGCCGGTCACGCGATGGACGCGCTGGCCGCGCACGAACAGCGCGATGGCGACCGCAAAGGAAGCCACCAGCGTGGGAGAGAACTCCCAGGGTACGAGCCATTCGAGACTATCCATGCAAACCGTCCGGAAAACTGCGGGGATGACGAGGACCGGCGCCAGGCGCCGCATCCCGTCGATTGTAGCTGCGGAGCTCAGAAACGGTGGGAGATGCCGGCGCCGCACCGGATGGTGTGGGAATGGGCCGGATCGAACTGTTCTTCCAGGGTGTAGTTCGAGGCATAGCCCGCAAACGCATAAAGCGTGGTCCGCCGCGACAGGCCGTAGGTATAGCCCAGCGTGGCCACCTGCGCGTTGCGCGCCCGGGCGCCGTCGTCCCAGCGCCAGTCCGGATGCGCCAGCGACCATTGCAGCAGCAGCGTGCCCGGCCCGGCCGGCACGCTGGCGCCGATCAGCCAGGCGTCGACCGTGCCGCCGCGCGCGAACGCCGGCGGTCCCAGGCCGTCCGGGCCGCCCCCGTCCAGCCCGGCATAGCCGTTGCGCTGGCGAGACCAGGCCACGGACAGCCTCAGCACCTCGAAGTCGTAAGCCGCGCCGAGCTGCACGGCCTGCGGACGGCCGCCGGCCTCGGGGCCGTCGGCCAGCCGCAGCTGTTCCCAGGTGGCGACCGCCAGCAGCGGCCCCTGCTCGTACTTCAGGCCGGCGCTGACGGCCCGGTTGTTCGCCGCGGTGCGGAAGCGATCCTGGCCGTCGGCGTCGAAGGAATAGCCGAGGCCGGCCTGGAAACCGCTCCACGTCGGCGAAAGATAATTCACCATATTGTCGAGCTGGTAGTTGTCCGAAGCCTTGAAGGTGGCGCCCATGCCCATTTCCTTCCAGGAAGCGATTTCCAGCGCGCTGCCGTACAGCTGGCCCACCGGGTGCTGGCGGCCCAGCCGCAGCTCGCCATAGTCGTCGCTGGCCAGCCCGACCCAGGCGGCGTAGTCGAACAATTTGCCGTCGCCGTCGGCCCGCCGGCCCGAGGACGGGTCGAAGCCGCTTTCCAGCTGGAAGCGCGACCGCCAGCCGCCGCCCAGCTCTTCGGCGCCCATCAGCCCCCACAGGGAGTCGGTGAGCCCGCCGTCGAGCAGGCCGGCGCGGCTGCCCTTGCCCGAGGTGCTGGTGACGGCCACGCCGGCGTCCACCACCCCGTACAGGAGCACGCCGCTCGCCGCGTCCGCGGCCTGCGCCCAGGGCGCCAGAACCGCGCCGGCCAGGGCCAGCGCGCCCATGCAGAAGTTTTTCATGCCGGTCTCCCGATACGGCCACGGACGCCCGCGGCTATTGCCAGCCATGACGGCGCACCCAGATCGTTTTCAGCAGCTGCGTCAGGACGCAGTAGCTGAGCAGGATACCCGCGAGCCAGGGGAAATAGCGCCACGGCAGCGCCTGCAGCTGGAAATACCCGGCCAGCGGCGAGAACGGCAGCAGCAGCCCCACGCCCACGACCGCCAGCGTCATCGCCGCCAGCGGCCAGGCGGGACGGCTTTGCAGGAACGGAATCTTGCGCGTGCGGATCATGTGCACCACCAGCGTCTGCGACAGCAGCCCTTCGACGAACCAGCCCGACTGGAACAGCGTCTGGTGCTCGGGGGCGTTGGCCTGGAACACGTACCACATGAGGGCGTACGTGGCGATGTCGAAAATGGAGCTGATCGGGCCGAAGAAGACCATGAACCGCCCCAGGCCGTCGGGGTCCCATTGCTGGGGCCGCCGCAGCAGTTCCGCGTCCACGTTGTCGAACGGGATCGCGGCCTGGGAGATGTCGTAGATCAGGTTCTGCAGCAGCAGGTGGATGGGCAGCATGGGCAAGAACGGCAGGAAGGCGCTGGCCACCAATACCGAAAACACGTTGCCGAAATTCGAGCTGGCCGTCATCTTCAGGTACTTGAGCATGTTGCAGAAGGTCTTGCGGCCTTCGATGATGCCGTCCTCCAGCACCATCAGGCTTTTCTCCAGCAGGATGATGTCGGCGGCCTCTTTCGAGATGTCGACCGCCGAGTCCACCGAGATCCCCACGTCGGCCGCGCGCAGCGCCGGCGCGTCGTTGATGCCGTCGCCCATGAAGCCCACGGTGCAGCCCTGCGCCCGCAGGCTGCGCACGATTCTTTCCTTGTGCGCCGGCGTCAGGCGGGCGAACACGTTGGCCTCGCGCACGGCGGCGGCCAGCTGGCGCTCGTCCATCTCTTCGATCTCGGCGCCCAGGTAGACCTTGCGCACCGTGAAATCGACCTCCCGGCAGACCTTCTGCGTGACCAGCTCCACGTCGCCGGTCAGCACCTTCACTTCGACGCCGGACTCGCGCAGCGCCGCCAGCGCGGGCGCGGTGGACTCCTTGGGCGGGTCCAGGAACGCGATGTAGCCCACCAGCACCAGGTCGGACTCGTCGGCCACGCCGTAGGCGCGGCCGGCCGGCGGCATTTCCTTCACGCCCACGGCGATGACGCGCAGGCCGTCGCGGTTCAGCGCCGCCGTCACGCGGCGGATGTCCTGCCGGCGCGCATCGGTCAGCGGATGCGTCTCGCCGCCCACGCGCAGGCGGGTGCAGGCGGCCAGCACTTCCTCCAGCGCGCCCTTGCAGATCAGCTCGTGGTGGTCGCGGCCGTTCTCGGTTTCGTTGACCACGACCGACATGCGGCGGCGCGCGAAGTCGAAGGGGATCTCGTCGACCTTGCGGTACTTCGCGGCCAGCTCCAGGCTGCGCTCGACTTCGGCGTGCTGCAGCACGGCCACGTCCAGCAGGTTCTTCAGCCCGGTCTGGTAGTAGCTGTTGAGATAGGCGTAGGCCAGCACCTCGTCGCAGCTCGCGCCGTAGACGTCGATGTGCCGCTCCAGCACGATGCGGTCCTGGGTCAGAGTGCCGGTCTTGTCGGTGCACAGCACGTTCATCGCGCCCAGGTTCTGAATGGCGTCCAGGCGCTTGACCACCACTTTGCGCCGCGACATGCGCAGCGCGCCCTTGGCCAGCGTGGCCGTGACGATCATGGGCAGCATTTCGGGGGTCAGCCCCACGGCGATGGCCAGCGCGAACAGCAGCGCCTCCAGCCAGTCGCCCTTGGTGAAGCCGTTGATCAGCATGACGATGGGCGCCATCACCAGCATGAAGCGGATCAGCACCCAGCTCACCCGGTTGATGCCTTGCTGGAACTGGGTGGGCTGGCGGCTGGCCTGCGTCACACGTCCGGCGAGCTGGCCGAAATAGGTGCGCGCGCCGGTGGCCACCACCAGGGCCAGGCCGGAGCCGCTGACCACGTTGGTGCCCATGAACGCCATGTTTTCCAGCTCCAGCGCGGCGGCGGCCGGGGTGCGCTGGCATGCGTGCTTCTCGACCGGCAGGGATTCGCCCGTCAGCGCCGCCTGGGCCACGAACAGGTCCTTGGCCGCCAGGATGCGGCAGTCGGCCGGAATCATGTCGCCGGCCGACAGCAGCACCACGTCGCCCGGCGCCAGGTCGGCCAGGGGCACTTCCGCCTGGCGCGGCCCGCCGGCCTGCGCGCCGCCGAACTGGCGCGGCGCCGGGCCGGCATCGCCGCGCAGCACCGTGGCGGTGTTCTGCACCATGGCCTTGAGCGCCTCGGCTGCGCGGTTGGAGCGCCGCTCCTGCACGAAGCGCAGCACGGTGGAGATCAGCACCATGGAGCCGATGATGAGGGCCGCGGTCCACGATTGTTCGGCCGGCGCGGCCATGCGCACGTCGGTCAGCCACGACAGCACGGCCAGCGCCGTCAGCAGCAGGTTGAACGGATTGCGGTAGGACAGCCACAGATGGGCATGCCAGGACAGCGGCTTTTCGTGGTCGACCTCGTTGGCGCCGTGGCGCTCGCGCGCGGCGCGGGCCTGGTCTTCGCTCAGCCCCGCCCGGCTGCTGCCGTAGCGGGCAAACAGGGCGTCGTCGTCCAGCCGCGCCAGCGCCAGCATCTGGCGGTTGGCGCGGCGGCCGGCTTCGACCGACGCGGCGGCGTCGCCGGCCCGCAACGGCATGGGCGTGCGGCGGAAATGGCGCGCGACATGGCGCAGGCCGGCCGCCGACGAAAAGAAGGAATGGAGGAACTTGAACATTGGAGTGCTCCGGTTTTTCTGGTGTTGTCGGAGACACTGACGCTTCCGCCCACGGCTGCGCGCGGCCGGCCGCGGGCCACGGCCTGCGGGGGGCAGGTCGTCGTTCCGCTTACGGGCGTGCGCAGACGCCGGGGCGATGTTGCCGGTGTCCGGATCGCGTCGTAGATGCGCCGGGTGCGGAAAACGGAAGAAAGGCTGGCGAAGGAATCCGGGGCGGCGCTAGCGGCTCACGTGGCGTGGGCCAGGCCGGAGATCCTGGGCTGCGGGCTCCGTACGGACCGGAACGGCTGTCCGATCGTCGGCTCGCAGCGAGAAGACGGGTCAGACAGGCATGCCGGTGCCGCGCACTGCACGGCGCAATCGAGATTCAGGGTCTAAGGCACTGGGCATGGATCTCTCCTGGTTTGGGCCGGACGGCTCAGGCCATCGCGGCCTGCGCGCCGAAATGCACGCGGCGCACGGCGGGGTTGGCGCTCAGGCGGCGGGCCTGCGACATCAGCTCGCCGCGCAGCTCGGGGGGGCAATTGACCGTGATGCAGGCCGATGCCGTATCGGGGTCGTGGCCCGGTTCGATCTGGACTTGCGAGACGGCCAGGCCGGCGGCGCTGAAGTCCAGATAGATCTGCTTGCGCAGGGCGCCCAGTTCGCCGCGCGGACAAATGACGGTCAGGCGCGAAGTGCCGCGGCGGCGGCTCAGGGCGGCGGCACGGTCCACGCCGGCGCGGCGCAGGAACAAGTCGAAGAAACGCATAACGACCTCCATTGCAGGAACGGGGAGCGTGATCGCGAATACGCGCGCAGGCCTGCGCGGCGCTGGAAGCACGGCACGAAACAGGCGTGCGCGTACGCGGGCGCTGCGGCTAGCGGCGGTTCTGGCGGTTGGTACGCCGGTGTATACGTTGGGGAGGTTCCCGGTAAGCCTGATGCGACCGGGAAGACCGCAACCTGTTCAACAGGCTGCGGCAGACGGAGTTCTGCGTGGACCTGTCAGACAGCGGCGTCGATGCAAGATCGACAACTTTCGCCGGAATCGGTATTCACGAAGATTGCTCCTGGGATGGATAACGCCCAAGATTTTAGCCGGGTTTCCACTTATGGACAAGGGTTATCCACAGAAAAAACGCCCGGCATCCATATGGGCCGCCCTGAGAGCGCCGGCCTACGCAAAAACCGCCACGTATTTGCTGCCGTCGTTGTTTGCCTTGAGCCGGGCCAGGGCGGTATCCAGCTGCTCGAAGGCCACGGTCTGGATGGCCGGCAGCACCAGCTTGCCCTGCTGGACCTGCTGCAGCAGCTGCGCTGCGGCGGCGACCAGTTCGCTCCACTGCGCATCGCTGCCATGGCCGTGCTGGGCGGCCAACGCGATTTCGTGCAGCGAAATACAGCTGCTGAAAGGCGCGACCGGCGAGGCGTCCAGCCGGTCCTGAATGCAGACCAGATGGCCGTAGTACTCCAGCATGGCCGCCAGCCCCCGGGCACTGTCGCCACTGACCGTATCGAAGGCGGCATAGAACCGCATGCCCGCGAAGCGCTCGGCCCAGCGCTCGTCACGGTAGTCCACCGCCTGCACCACGCCGGCTTGCGCCAGGAAGGCATGGCGCCGCGGGCTGGCCGTGGCATAGACCTTGGCGCCGCGCTGGGCCAGCAGTTGGCAGATCGCGCTGCCCACGGCGCCGCCCGCGCCGTTCAGCAGAATGGTCTTGCCCGCAATGGCTGGCAGCTTCTGCAGCGCCTGCCAGGCGGTCAGTACCGGACACGGAAAAGCCGCGGCAGCCACGTCGCTCAGGCCGCCGGGCACGGGCAGCAGCGCGCGGGCGTCGACCAGCGTGTATTCGCTGAAACTGCCATCCTTGCGCAGATCGGTGTGGTAGGCCACCCGCGTTCCCACGCGCAGGTGCGATGCCGCATCCCCGACGGCGGCGATCACGCCCATGCCGTCCACGCCCGGAATGGTGTCGGTGTCGAAACGGCCCAGCCGTCCGTCGATCAGCTTCCAGTCGACGGGATTGAGGCCGATGGCGCGGTTTTTCACCAGCACCGTGGCGCCGGTGGGGCTGGGCCGTGTTTTGCGGCCCAGGCGGATCTGCTGCTGGTTCAACAACCAGGCTTGCATGGTGTTCATGCTTGCTTCCTTTTTCAGTGGAGCTCGGTCAGCGGCCCCTGCATGCGATAAAAGCTCAGATCGGCGGCGGTGAAGAAGGCCTGCGAACGGCCGCGGATGAAATCGTCGATATGCACGACGGTGGCGCCATCCGCTTCCTGCCAGGAGATCGCGTAAACGCCATCGTTGACCTCCTGCCACTGGCATTGCGCCTCGCCGCTGGCGCCGGCGTAGGCGCCCGAGACGATGGCGTAGCGGATCGTCTTGCCATCTTCCGAATAGATGTTGTGCGCCGACAGACCGTCGTAGTCGACACGAAAGCTGCGCCCGGCGAACAACGGGCGGGAGGGGGTAGTGGTGCTCATGGCTTCGATCAGAGAGGTAGAGGCGCGTGGGCCGACACCAGGCCCTGATCGCGCAGCGCCGTCCAGAACGCGGCCGGAATCGGCGCCTTGGCCAACGCCAGGTTCTCGGCAATGCGCTCGGGGCGGCTGGCGCCAGGGATGGCCGCGATCACCGCGGGGTGGGCCAGCGAGAACTGCAGGGCCGCGGCACGGATGTCCACCTGGTGCTCCTCGCTCAAGCGGCGCAGGCGCGCCACGCGCTCCAGGATTTCCGGCGATGCCTTCTGGTACTCGTAGTGATCGCCCCCGGCCAGCACGCCGGAGTTGTACGGACCGCCCACCACGATGCCCACGCCGCGCTTCAGGCTGGCCGGCATCAGCTTGCGCAGTGCGTCGGCATGGTCGAGCAGCGTGTAGCGGCCCGCCAGCAGAAAGCCGTCGGGATCGGACTGCTCCAGCGCCATCTCGCAGGGCTCGACGCGGTTCACGCCCAGGCCCCAGCCCTTGATCACGCCCTGCTCGCGCAGGCGGGTCAAGGCCCGGGCGGCGCCGTCCATGGCTACCTGGAACACGTCCTTCCAGCTGTCGCCGTGGAAATCCACGGCCGGGTCGTGGATGAAGACATGGTCGATGTGGTCGGTCTTCAGGCGCTTGAGGCTGCCCTCGATGGCGCGCATGGTGCCGTCGGCCGTGTAGTCGTAGGCGATCTTGTTGGGCAGACCGTGCTCGAACAGGCCGCCCTTCTCGCCCAGGTCGCGCTTGGAGGTGTCCTCCACCTCGTCCAGGATCAGGCGCCCCACCTTCGTGGTCAGCACGTATTCGCTGCGCGGATGGTGCTGCAGCGCCTCGCCCAGGCGAAGCTCGGCCAGGCCCGCGCCATACAGCGGAGCCGCGTCGAAGTAGCGTATGCCCTGCTGCCAAGCGGACTCCACCGTGGCCAGCGCTTCCTGCTCGGGAATGTTGCGGTACATGTTGCCCAGGGGCGCCGTGCCGAAGCCGATCGCGGTCGGTGCGGACATGCGCTTGGGGGCGGCAAGACTGTCGGTGTTCATGTTCATGGCTCAGGCTTCTTCGGTTTCCAGTGCGGGGTAGTCGGTCAGGCCGCACTCGCCGCCGCCGAACAGTGTTTCGCGGTCATGCAGGTTCAGCGGCGCGCCGGTGCGCAGGCGCTCGGGCAGGTCGGGGTTGGCGACAAAAGGCCGGCCAAAGCCGATCAGGTCGGCCCAGCCCTGCTCCAGGGCCTGGCGGGCGCGCTCGGCCGTGTAGCCGCCGGCATAGATCATGGCGCCGGGGAAGGCCTGACGCAGGCGCTGCTTGAAGTCCACCGGCATGAGCGGCGCGTCTTCCCAGTCGGCCTCGGCAATGTGGATATAGCCCACGCCCATGCCGGCCAGCAGCCGGGCCGCTCCCAGGTAAGTGGTTTCAGGGTCCGCGTCCACACAGCCATTGAGCGTGGTCAGCGGCGCCAGGCGAATGCCGACGCGGCCGGCGCCGCCCGTGCCCTCGATCAGCGCCTGGGTCACTTCGCCAAGGAAGCGCAGGCGGTTTTCCAGCGCGCCGCCATACTCGTCGGTGCGGCCGTTGGCGTTGGAGTCGATGAACTGGTTGACCAGGTAGCCGTTGGCCGCATGCAGCTCCACGCCGTCGAAACCGGCTTCCATGGCGTTGCGCGCGGCCTGGCGGTAGTCGGCCACGATGGCGTGGATCTCGTCGACGCTGAGCGCGCGCGGCATGGACGCCTGGGCGAAGCCGGGCTTGCCGTCGGCCTCGGCCACGAACACATTCACGCCCTGGGCCTGGATGGCCGAGGAAGACACGGGCGACTGGCCATTCAACAGGCTGCTGTGGCTCAAGCGGCCCACGTGCCAGAGCTGAGCAAAGATGCGGCCGCCGGCGGCGTGCACGGCTTCGGTCACCAGGCGCCAGCCTGCTATCTGCTCCGGCGTATGGATGCCGGGCGTCCAGGCATAGCCCTTGCCCAGCGGCGAGATCCAGGTGCCTTCGCTGACGATAAGGCCGGCGCTGGCGCGCTGGGCGTAGTACTCGGCCATCAGGGCGTTGGGCACGTCGCCGGGCTGGCTGGCGCGCGAACGCGTCATCGGGGGCATGACGATGCGGTTGGGCAGGTCGATGCCGCCCATCGAATACGGTTTGAACAGGGGATCTTGGATATCAGGCATTGCAAATCTCCTCGGCCGGCGCAGTCACCTTGGCCGCTGAACGATGAAAAACAGGCAGCACGTGCTCGGCGATCTCATGGAAAGTCTCGTCGAGCGGGCGCTGGTTGCGGCGGAAATGCAGGCCCACGTGATCGACGCCGGCCGCGCGCAGCGCGTGCAGTTCGGCGATCAGGGCCCGGCGGCCGCCGCGCAGGCCGAAGCGCCAGCGTTGCAGCGGCTCGTCGGCGTCTTCGGTCAAATCCAGATGGATGAAGCTGGCGTATGGCTTGCCGCCCGCCACGGCGCGCCAGGCCGCCACGCGGCGCGCATGGTCCTCGGGCGTGCCCGGGTAGGCCAGGCAGCCGTCCATGTTTTCAGCCACCCAGTCGGGAGTCTGCTGGGCCAGGCCGGCCACCAGCAGCGGCAGCGCCGCGTCCATGCGCGGCAGCACATCGAGCCCACCCGGCAAACGGGCCTGCGCGCTGTCGCGCAGCAGCTGCACCTGGTCGCGGAAGCTCGCGCCACGGCCCGCGAAGTCGCGGCCGAACAGCGGATACTCCACGGGACGGTCGCCGCTGGCCACGCCCAGCAGCAGGCGGTTGCCGCTCAGGCGCTGCACGGTGGCGGCGGACTTGAGCGTAAGCAGCGGCTCACGAATCGGCAGCACCACGGCGGCCGTGCCCAACAGAATGTCCTGCGTGACGCCGGCCAGGTAGCCCAGGTAGGAAAACACCTCGAACACCTGGGCCGCATCGCCGAAGGACGGGTCGTACAGCGGCACGTCCCGCACCCACAGGGCGCGAAAGCCGAGCGTGTCGGCCAGCCGGGCCAGTTCGGCATGGCGGCGCAGGTCCGGCTCGCCGGGCAGGCGGCCGTCCTGCCGTCGCGCCTGTTCGCCCGCGGGCGTCCAGTCGTTGTCCAGCGGCGCCTCGATGCCTATGCTGAAGCCGCCTTCGGTCAAGCGAGCCAGAGTCGCCATTTCAAGCGCTCCTTAGTCCCACACCGGAGCCAGGCCCTCGGGGCTGACTTCGCGGCCGTTGCGCTCCAGGGAGGCGATCAGGGCCATGTCTTCGGCGTCCGGCTTGAAGTCGCGCGCCAGCAGGTTGCTGGCCAGGTTCTCGCGCTTGGTCGAGGACGGAATCACGGCATAGCCCAGTTGCAGCGCCCAGGCCAGCGCCACCTGCGCCACCGTGGCGTTGTGCTTGGCGGCGATGCGGGCCAGCACCGGGTCTTTGAGCACCTTGCCGTAGGCCAGGGTCATGTAGGAGGTGACCTGGATGCCCTGCTCCTTCAGGAAAGCCGTCAGTTTGCGGCCTTGCAGGTAGGGGCTGAGCTCGATCTGGTTGGTCGCGATCTCGCCCTCGCCCACGGCGGCGATGGCCTGGCGGGTCAGCTCGATATTGAAGTTGGAGATGCCGATCTGGCGGGTCAGGCCCCGGGCCTTGGCATCGGCCAGGGCTTCCATGTACTCGGACAACTCCACGCCATTGCCGGGCGCGGGCCAGTGGATCAGGGTCAGGTCCACATAGTCGGTGCGCAGCTTCTTGAGGCTGTCCTGCAGGCTGGGGACCAGCCTGGCCTTGCTGTAGTTCTCGACCCAGATCTTGGTGGTCACGAAGAGGTCCGTGCGCTGCACGCCGCTTTCGGCGATGGCCTGGCCGACTTCAGCCTCGTTGCCGTAGATCTGCGCCGTATCGACGGCGCGGTAACCCACGTCCAGGGCGTTGCGGACCGAGTCGATCACGACTTGGCCGTTCAGGCGGAAGGTGCCGACGCCGAAGGAAGGAATATTGCTCATGGAAGGACTCCTGGGATGATGTGAAAGGCGGGGTGGTTTCCCGATAGGCTGAAGTTTGCGCTTTTCATATTTGCCAATTAAGCCTCTTATCGAACAAATTCTTTTGAAATAAAGTCAAATATCGGAGCGAAAAAAAGCCAGTCGAACGACTGGCCTCAGGCTCGCGGCGCCGGCGCCCGCCATGAACTTTCAGGCGCTGGCCAGCTGCCGGGAGGCGGCGCGGCGGTCCAGCCGCCCCGACAGCACGGTCAGGCCCAGGGCGCCCAGCGTCGCCAGCGCTGCAACCCAGGGGGTGTGGGCCAGGCCCAGGTGGCTGACGACCTGGGCGCCGGCCCAGGAACCGCCGGCCACGCCCAGATTGAAGGCGGAGATATTGAAGCCGGTGGCCACGTCGGTGGCCTCGGGCGCCACTTCTTCCGCCAGGCGCACCACATAGACCTGCAGGCCGGGCACGTTGCCGAAGGCCACGGCTCCCCAGGCCAGCACGGTCAGCAGCATCAGCGGCTTGCTGGGCGCGGTGAAGGTCAACACCAGCAGCACGGCGGCCAGCAGCGCAAAGATGAGCTTGAGCGCCACCACCGGACCCTTGCGGTCGGCCAGGCGGCCGCCCCAGAAATTGCCGACGGCCACCGAAACGCCGTAGGCCAGCAACACCAGGCTCACCATGTTGGGACTGAAGCCGGTGATGTCTTCCAGAATCGGCGCCAGGAAGGTGAAGGCGATCAGGGAACCGCCGTAGCCCACGGCCGTCATGGCATAGACCAGCAGCAGGCGCGGCTGCAGCAGCACGCGCAGTTGGCGGCTGAGCGGCGCCGGTTGGGCATGCGCGATATTGCGCGGCACCAGGGCCCATGCGCCGATCATCGCCACCAGGCCAAAGGCCGCGACGACCAGGAAGGTAGTGCGCCAGCCGAAATGCTGGCCGATGAACGTACCCAGCGGAATCCCGGTGACAAATGCCACGGTCATGCCGCTGAACATGGTCGCGATCGCGCTGGCGCCCTTCTCGCGCGGCACCAGGCTGGTGGCGACGATGGTGCCCACCGAGAAGAACACGCCGTGGGCCAGGCCGGTGAGCAGGCGGGCCACGATCAGCGTTTCGTAGCCGGGCGCCAGCCAGGCCACCAGGTTCCCCGCGGTGAACAAGGCCATGAGGCCGACCAGCAACAGCTTGCGCGGCACGCGGCCGGTCAGCGCCGTCAGAACGGGCGCGCCGATGGCCACGCCCAGCGCATACAGGCTGACCAGCAGACCGGCCGAAGGCAGGGAAACGCTCAGATCGGAGGCGATGGTCGGAATCAATCCGACGATGACGAATTCGGTGGTCCCGATGGCAAAGGCCGCCAGGGTGAGGGCAAGCAGGGCGAGAGGCATGGCTGCGATCCAGTGATATTTTTCAATGGCTTGCAGTGTCCTCGGTTTATATTTGCGGATTAAGCCCAATATCAAACAAATTCTTTTGAATTAAGTTCAATAATGAAGACCACCCTCGATGAGTTGCAGGCTTTTGTGGCGGTCGTGGACACGGGCTCCATCACCGCCGCCTCGGAGCTGCTGGGCCTTACGATCTCGGCCACCAGCCGCACGCTGGCCAGGCTGGAAGAAAAGCTTCAGACCACGCTGCTACGCCGCACCACGCGCCGTCTGGAACTGACCGAGGAAGGCGCCAGCTTTTTGCAGAGCGCCCGCGCCATCATCGCCTCGGTCGACGAAGCCGAGGAACAGATGGCCGCGCGCCGCATGCGCCCGGCCGGGCGGCTGCGCGTCGATGCGGCCACTCCTTTCATGCTGCATGTGCTGGTGCCGCTGATAGCCGGTTTTCGCGAGCGCTATCCGCAGGTGGAACTGGAAATGAACTCCAACGAAGGCATCATCGACCTGATCGAAAAACGCACCGACGTGGCCTTTCGCATCGGCGTCCTCAAGGACTCCACGCTGCACGCCCGTCCCGTCGGCAGCAGCCAGGTGCGCGTTCTGGCCAGTCCGGCCTACCTCAAGCGCCACGGCACGCCCACCGGCACGGAACAGCTGGCCCGGCATTCGCTGCTGGGCTTCACCCAGCCCGAATCGCTCAATGACTGGCCGCTGCGCGGCCCGGCCGGCGACACCCTGCGCATCCAGCCGACGATAGCCTCCTCCAGCGGCGAAACCCTGCGCCACATGGCCCTGGCAGGCCTGGGCATCGTCTGCCTGTCGGACTTCATGACGCGCGAAGACCGCAAGAGCGGCAAGCTGGTGCAGTTGTTTGCCGCCGAGACACTGGACGTGCGCCAATCCATCAACGCGGTCTACTACCGCAATACCGCGCTGGCGGCGCGCATCACCTGCTTCGTGGACTATGTCATGGAGACCCTGGGCCAGCGGCCATTCACGGCCTGAAAAGGGGCGGCGCGGACGGTTTGCGCGCCGCCCGCCATCAGGCGTAGAAATGCCAGCCCAGGTAGGCCGCGAAAGCCAGGTACAGGCCGCCCACCGCCGACAGCGCCGGCACGCTCATGGCCGCGCGCTGGAAGCGCAGCCACAGCAGGCCGATCGACAGCATGGTGAACAGGCCGGCCACCAGCAGCGGCGCATCCAGCAGCCACGGCGTCATGAAGATGCCCAGCGCGCTGGGTATGGTGGCCTGGATCATCATGGCGCCCGAGATGTTGGCCAGCGCCAGGCGCTCCTTGCCCTGCCGCACCCAGATGAGCGCGTTCATGATTTCGGGCAGTTCGGTCGCCACCGGCGCCAGCAGCAGGGCCGCGACGTGGGGCGAGGCGCCCATCGCCACGCCCAGCGCCTCGATCTGGTTCACGAACACGTGCGAGGCGCCCGCGATCACCACCAGCGCCAGCACCGTCTGCACGATCGCCCAGGACAGCGACGGGTCCTCGTCGCGCGGGCGCAGCTTGAGCGGCTCCAGGTCTTCGCTGTCCAGGCTTTCCTCGTCGTTGCTGAGTTCGCGCTTGACGTAGAGGGCGTAGGTGGCCAGGAACAGGATGCCCAGCCACGGTTTCCAGGCGAACGCCAACAGGCCCAGGCCGACCTTGAACACGAAGATCCCCATGAACCAGGCCTGGTCGCGGGCCAGCCTGCGCTGGTCCGCATTGATACAGTCGGCCTGGCTCACGCGGCCGCGGCGCGCGCGCCACAGCGCCAGGCCGACCACGGCATAGGCCAGCGTGGCCAGCACCAGCGGCCCGCCCATGGCGGCGCCGACGCCGATGTCCTTTTGCTCGGGGGTGTCGCCGAAGACCACGGCCATGAAGGTGACCGCGCTCTCGGGCAAGGCGGTGCCGAACGCCGCGAGCACGGTGCCCGTGGCGGTGGCGCCGAGCTGGAAGCGGTGGCCGACCCACTCGACGCCGTTGACGAAGAATTCGCAGGCGAAGTAGATCACTGCCGCAGACAGGAAGAACAGGAACAGGGTGAGGAACATATAGACGCAGCCGGACGAGCAGAAACCATTGGCGCGACATCGCGGCTCGCCCGGCCAGGGGTGAACGCAATGCGGCCAAAGGTCTCGCCTGGCTGATCCATGCGGCGGGCGCGCCGCCGAGCATGGAAACCGCTAACGCCATGGAGTTCTAGCGGCTGCTCCGCAGCGCTGAACCACCAAGTCTGTTGACGCTAGCTCCTTTGAGGGGGCAAAGGATGGCTACTCCCCAATGACAGAGCGGCGATTGTAGCAGCCCGTGCCGATCCGTCCAGTCATTTCGGCATGACCGCGCGGGGTGTCGTGTTTGCGGTATGGCAGGTAAAGTAAACGCCATCCCCAACCCTTGCCGGGGCTTGCGCCCCCGCCCGCCATGAGCCTGCCTCCCGACGATATCGCCCCCTTCGCCGCCCGCCGCCAGCGCCTGATGGAACAGATGCGCGCCGCGGGAGGCGGTATCGCCGTCCTGGCGACCGCGCCCGAGGCCGTGCGCAACCGCGACGCCGAATATCCGTACCGGCACGACAGCGATTTCTTCTACCTCACCGGCTTCACCGAGCCGGACGCGTGGCTGGTCCTGATCGCCGGCGCGTCCGACCGCGCCCTGCTGTTCTGCCGGCCGCGCAACGCCGAACACGAAATCTGGGAAGGCAAGCGCTTCGGCCCCGAGGCCGCCGCGGCGCATTTCGGCTTCGACGACGCCCATCCCGTCGACGCGCTGGACGAGCTGATGCCCACGCTGCTGCTCGACCATCCCACCCTGTACGCCCCGCTGGCGGGCGACAAGCGCACCGACGGGCGGCTGCACCGCTGGCTGGCGGCGGCGCGCGAGGCCAGCCGCGGCGGCCACGCGCCGCCCGCGCGCCAGCAGGACATCCGGCCGGTGCTGGCCGAGATGCGGCTGGTCAAGGACGCCTCGGAGATCGCGGCGATGCGCCGCGCGGCCAAGATCTCGGCCGGCGCCCACGCGCGCGCCATGCGCGTGTGCCGCCCCGGCATGCACGAATACGAACTCGAAGCCGAACTGCTCTACGAATTCCGCCGCCACGGCGCGCAGTCGGTGGCCTACAACAGCATCGTGGCCGCCGGCGCCAACGCCTGCGTGCTGCACTATCCGGCCGGCGAGGCCGTGCTGCGCGACGGCGACCTGGTCCTGATCGACGCCGGCTGCGAGGTGGACAGCTACGCCAGCGACATCACCCGCACGTTTCCGGTCAACGGCCACTACAGCGGCCCGCAGCGCGCGCTGTACGACCTGACGGTGGCGGCCCAGGAGGCTGCCGCCCAGGCCACCGCGCCCGGGCGCGGCTTCAACGACGCCCACCAGGCGGCGCTGCGCGTGCTGGCGCAGGGCATGCTGGACCTGAAACTGCTGAAAGGCTCGCTCGACGGCGTGCTGGAATCCGGCGACTACAGCCGGTTCTACATGCACCGCACCGGCCACTGGCTGGGCCTGGACGTGCACGACGTGGGCGACTACCGCCAGCCCGGCCCCGCCCAGGGCGCCGAGCGTCCATGGCGCAGGCTGGAGGCCGGGATGATGCTGACCATAGAACCCGGCATCTACGTGCGGCCGGCCGGCGACGTGCCCGAGGCCTACTGGAACATCGGCATCCGCACCGAGGACGACGCGCTGGTCACCGACGAGGGCTGCGAGATCATCACGCGGGGCGTGCCGGTGCAGGCCGGCGAGATCGAGGCGCTGATGCGGGAATAGCGGGCGCTAGAACACGTAGCCGTCCAGCCAACCCATCGCCACCCAGGTATAGACCACCACCATCGCGATCGCGCCCATGGACGCGATCGCGCCGACCAGGCAGGCCAGCAGGGCCACCAGCACCGGCCCCCAGGCCGTGTTGCTGGGCCGGCCCAGGCCGGGGTTGTAGAGGCGGTCGAATTTCTCGTCCGGCATCAGCGAGAACACCGCGCTTTCGATGAACCCGTCGATCATCGGAATGAACAGCAGGAAGAAGGCGGGGTTGTCGTACCAGACCGGATAGAAACGCAGCGCGCAAAAGCCGCTGACCAGCGCCAGCGCGGTCACCACCCAGGCGTGGCGCCGGCCCAGATACCACCAGTGCGCGCCCATCCACCCGAAGAAACAGGCCAGCAGGCCCACGGCGACCTTGCCGCGGGGACGGCGGGCGGATGCTGTAGACAACGGGGAGGATTGCGCCTGGGCCTGCGTCATGTCGATCAACCGGTAAGGGGAACGCCGGCGCCTGGGCGCGCCGGCTCTGCGTGCGATTGTAGTGGACGGTTAAAATCCGCGGATGACCTCATCCGCCTTCGACATTGCGATACTCGGCGCCGGCCCCGTGGGCCGGGTGCTGGCCCTGATGTTGGCGCGCGTGGCGCCGGACCCGGCCCGCATCGCCCTGCTCGCGGGCAGCGCGCCCGCCCCGGCCGCGGCGGCCGCTGCGCCGGCCGCGGACCCGCGGGTGCTGGCCATGAACCACGGCAGCCGCGTGCTGCTGGAATCGCTGCAGGCCTGGCCCGAGCGCTCGGCCGACATCCGCAACATCCATGTGTCGCAGCGCGGGCGGCTGGGCCGCACCCTGATCCAGAACACCGATTTCGGCGTGCCCCAACTGGGCAGCGTGGTCGCTTACGCCGGGCTGTACGCGAAACTGGACGAGCGCGTGGCCGACAGCGGCGTGACCGTGCTGTCCGGGCCGCCCGCCCGGATCGACCGCCAGGACGGCGACGGCGTGCGCATCCGGCAGGGCGAGACCGAACTGCTGTGCCAGGTCGCCGTGCAATCCGACGGCGCGGGCGCTTCCGACCTGCGCCGCGACTACGGCCAGCACGCCGTGCTGACCAGCGCGCAGGCCACGCTGCCGCGCCGCGGCTGGGCCTGGGAACGCTTCACCGCGGAGGGTCCGCTGGCCCTGCTGCCCCATCCGCAGACGCCGGACGCCTATTCGGTGGTCTGGTGCTGCGCGCCGGAACGCGCCGCCGAACTCGCCGCGCTGGACAACGCCGCGTTTTCGCAAGCCCTGTCCGCGGCCTTCGGCGACCGCCTCGGCCGCCTGTCGAGCCAGGCGCCGCGCCACGTCTTCCCGCTGGCGCTGAGCGCGCGCCGCGCGCAGGTCCACGGCCGCGTGGCGGCCATCGGCAACGCCGCCCAGACCCTGCACCCGGTCGCCGGCCAGGGCCTGAACCTGGGGCTGCGCGACGCCGCCCGCCTGGCCCAGACGCTGGGCGGCTGGCTGGCCCATCCCCAGGGCAGCCCGGCCCCGGCCCTGACCGAGTTCGCCCGCGCCCGCCACGTGGACCGCGCCATCACCGCCGGCCTGACCGACCTGATGCCGCGGGTCTTCGCCACCGGCCTGGCGCCGGTCGAGCACGCCTGCGGCCTGGCCCTGCTGGCGCTGGACCTGGCCTCGCCGCTGCGCGCGCCGCTGGCCCAGCATCTGCTGCAGGGGTTCCGCGCCTGAGTCCTCTCGACCCGTCCCCCGTCGGGGCGGCTCGGTTTGCTTTGGTCGTCCATCGTTACCAGCCGTTTGCCGGCCGGAAAAATGAGGGCGCGATCGAGCCGGTTAAAATGTGAGCATGCGCATAGGCCAATGGTCCCTTCCCAACAACGTTCTGGTCGCGCCCATGGCGGGCGTGACGGACCGTCCTTTCCGCCAGCTCTGCAAGAAGCTGGGGGCCGGCTACGCCGTCTCGGAAATGGCCGCCAGCAACCCGAAGCTGTGGGATAGCGTCAAGACCTCGCGCCGCCTGAACCACGACGGCGAAATCGCCCCGGTCTCGGTGCAGATCGCCGGCGCCGATCCCGCCATGATGGCGGAGGCGGCGGTGTTCAACGCGAATAAAGGGGCCCGGATCATCGACATCAACATGGGCTGCCCGGTCAAGAAGGTCTGCAACGTCGCCTCCGGGTCGGCGCTGCTGCGCCACGAAGACCTGGTGGCCCGCATTCTCGATGCCGTGGTGTCGGCCTGCGCGCCGCTGGGCGTGCCGGTCACGCTCAAGACCCGCACCGGCTGGGACCGGGAGAACCGCAACGCCTTGCGCATCGCGAAAATGGCGCAGGAGGCCGGCATCGCCGCCCTCACCCTGCACGGCCGCACGCGCGCCGACCTCTATACGGGCGAGGCGGAATATGACACCATCCGGGCCGTCAAGGCGGAGCTGGACATCCCCGTGGTCGCCAACGGGGATATCGATACTCCTGAAAAAGCCAGGCGCGTCCTGGATTACACTGGCGCCGATGCGGTCATGATCGGCCGGGCGGCCCAGGGCCGTCCGTGGATTTTCCGCGAAATCGACCACTACCTGCGCACGGGCGAAACACTGGCCCCTCCCTCATACGGGGAAATGCGCGAGCTGTTGCTCGAACATCTCGACGACCACTACCGGTTCTATGGCGAGCACACCGGCGTACGCACGGCGCGCAAGCACATCGGCTGGTATCTGGACGGCCTGCCGGGAGCGGATTCGTTCTGCGCCCGCATGAATCTGATCGACAATACCCGAGACCAGTGGCGGGCGGTGTCGGACTGGTTCGACCTCATCTCGCGCGACGGCGGGCCTCATCCGGCGCCGATCGCAGAAGCCCTGCTGGCGGCATAACCGCCTCAACACCACCAACATAAAAATATCTGTACTCAAATGAGCAAGAAAGATGTCCTGGAAGAATGCGTGCGCGCCAGCCTGGAGCGCTATTTCGAAGACTTGGGCGAATCCGAGCCCCACGACATGTGGGACATGGTGATGCGTTGCGTCGAACGCCCGGTGCTCGAAGTGGCGCTGGAGCGCTCGGGCGGCAACCAGTCGCGCGCATCCGAAATGCTGGGCATCACCCGCAACACGCTGCGCAAGAAGCTGCTGGCGCACAATATCCAGGTATAGCTTTCCCGCGCGGGAGAGGCGCCGCGGCGCGCCGCCCGCTCCTTCAAGATTTCCCATCTGACCAGAACGAGAAAGGCGTCCCGCCCCACTCCCGTCCCTCACCATGAAAATCGAAACCGCCCTGCTTTCGGTGTCCGACAAGACCGGCATCGTTGAATTTGCCCGCGCGCTGGCCGCGCGCGGCGTGCGCCTGCTGTCGACCGGCGGCACCGCCAAGCTGCTGGCCGACTCCGGCCTGACCGTCACCGAAGTGGCCGCCCACACCGGCTCGCCCGAGATCCTGGACGGCCGCGTCAAGACGCTGCATCCCAAGATCCACGGCGGCCTGCTGGCGCGCCGCGACAGCGCCGAGCACATGGACACCATCAAGGCGGCGGGCATCGATCGCATCGACATGCTGGTGGTCAACCTGTATCCGTTCCGCGAAACCGTGGCCAAGCCGGACTGCACCTTCGCCGACGCGGTCGAGAACATCGACATCGGCGGCCCGGCCATGCTGCGCGCGGCGGCCAAGAACCACGGCACCGAAGCCGGCGGCGTGACGGTGGTGATCGACCCGGTCGACTACTCGCGCGTGCTGGCCGAAATGGACCAGGGCGGCGCCACCTCCTACGGCCTGCGCCTGGCGCTGGCCGCCAAGGTCTACGCCCACACCGCCGCCTACGACGGCGCCATCGCCGCCTACCTCAGCAGCCTGGCCGACGCCGAGCCCAAGCAGGACGCCGTGCCGGCGCGCAACGAATGGCCGGGCACGCTGACGCTGCAGGTCAAGCAGGAGCAGGCGCTACGCTACGGCGAGAACCCCCACCAGACCGCCGCCTTCTACGTCGACGCGCAGCGTCCGGCCGGCCTGCTGGGCAACTACCGCCAGCTCCAGGGCAAGGAACTCTCGTACAACAACATCGCCGACGCCGACGCCGCCTGGGAATGCTCGCGCAGCTTCGAGGCCCCGGCCTGCGTCATCGTCAAGCACGCCAACCCCTGCGGCGTGGCGGTCGCGGCCGACACGCTGGGCGCGTACCAGCAGGCCTTCAAGACCGACCCGACCTCGGCCTTCGGCGGCATCATCGCCTTCAACCGCCCGGTCGACGCCGCCACCGCCGAAGCCGTCAGCTCGCAGTTCCTGGAAGTGCTGCTGGCGCCGGCCTATGACGGCGCCGCGCTGGCCATCCTGGCGGCCAAGAAGAACGTGCGCGTGCTGGAAGTGCCGATGGGCACGGGCCAGAACGCCTTCGACGTCAAGCGCGTGGGCGGCGGCTGGCTGGTGCAGAGCCCGGACGCCTACAACGTGCCGCGCGACGCGCTCAAGGTGGTCACCAAGCGCCAGCCCACCGAGCAGGAAATGAACGACCTGGCCTTCGCCTGGAAGGTCGCCAAGTACGTCAAGTCCAACGCCATCGTGTTCGTGGGCGGCGGCATGACGCTGGGCGTGGGCGCCGGCCAGATGAGCCGCATCGACTCGGCCCGCATCGCCTCGATCAAGGCGGAAAACGCCGGCCTGACGCTGAAGGGCTCGGCCGTGGCCTCGGACGCCTTCTTCCCCTTCCGCGACGGCCTGGACGTGGTGGTGGCGGCGGGCGCGACCTGCGTGATCCAGCCCGGCGGCAGCGTGCGCGACGACGAAGTGATCGCGGCGGCCGACGAGCACGGCATCGCCATGGTGCTGACCGGCACCCGCCACTTCCGCCACTGATGCGCGTCCTCGGCATCGATCCCGGCCTGCGCCGCACCGGCTTCGGTGTGATCGATGCCGACGGCCCGCGGCTGCGCTACGTCGCCAGCGGGACCATCGTGGTCCCGCCGGCGCTATCCCTGCCCGAACGTCTCAAGGTCATCCTGGACAATCTGCGCGAGGTCGCGCGCGACACGCGGCCCGACGTGGCCGCGCTGGAAATCATCTTCCTCAACACCAACCCGGCCTCCACCCTGCTGCTGGGCCAGGCGCGCGGCGCGGCCCTGTGCGCGCTGGCCGACAGCTCGCTGGCGGTGCACGAATACACCGCGCTGCAGATCAAGAAAGCCGTGGTCGGCACCGGCCGCGCCGCCAAGGAGCAGGTGCAGATGATGGTGCAGCACCTGCTGGCGCTGGACGGCGCGCCCTCGCCCGACTCGGCCGACGCGCTGGCCTGCGCGATCTGCCACGCCCACGTCGGCCCCCTCCAGGACAAGCTCGACCGCCTGGGCGGCGCCCTGCACATGGGCGGCAAGACCCGCATCCGCAACGGCCGCCTGCTGGGCTAGGGCCTGTGCGTGGCTCCTTTTAGTGTGAACAGGCCCTAGCGCCCAGCGTATAGAATCCCCGCATTCGCCGCGCATCGCGCGCGGTTCCACTCTTGCCAGGCCTGCCATCACCATGATCGGACGCATCACCGGAACCCTGATCGAAAAACTTCCGCCCACCATCTGCGTGGACGTGGGCGGTCTGGGCTATGACATCGACGTGCCCATGAGCACGCTGTACGCCCTGCCGGACAACGGCGCGCGCGTCACGCTCTACACCCACCTGACCGTGCGCGAGGACGCCCACATCCTGTACGGCTTCGCCACCGCCGGCGAACGCAGCGCGTTCCGCGAACTCATCAAGGTCAGCGGCATCGGCGCGCGCACCGCGCTGGCGGTCCTGTCGGGGCTGTCGGTGGCCGACCTGGCCCAGGCCATCACCCTGCAGGAATCCGGACGCCTGACCCGCGTGCCCGGCATCGGCAAGAAAACCGCCGAACGCCTGCTGCTGGAAATGCGCGGCAAGCTCGGCGCCGACATCGGCGCGACCCCGCACGCCGCGCCCGACAGCCAGTCGGACATCCTGAACGCGCTGCTGGCGCTGGGCTACTCCGAGAAGGAATCGCTGTCGGCGCTGAAGACCCTGCCAGAAGGCGTGGGCGTGTCCGACGGGATCAAGCAGGCGCTCAAGGCATTGGTGCGCTGAGCGGGGCCCGCTGCGAAAGACCGCGGTTTGCGCCGCCCGTCACAGATACCGCGGCGCGACGGCTTCCAGGCCGGTCGGCACCACGTGCAGCTCGGGCGCTATCGGCCCGCCGCAGACGTTGTCGCGGCGCAGGGAGTCCAGGTTGTCGCGCGACATCAGCGGCGTGCCGGGCAGGCATTCGAACAGCATGGCCTGCATGCGGCCCACGCCCATCGGCATGTTGAGCACCGGCCGCGGATGGCCGCTCCAGGCGGCGCACAGGCGCGCGATCTCGCCCAGCGTATAGACCTGCGGGCCGCCCAGTTCATAGGTCTTGCCGCGGGCGCCGGGGTCGCGCAGCGCCGCCATCAGCGCGGCCACCACGTCGCCCACGTACACCGGCTGCATGCGCACGTGGGCGCCGGCCAGAGGCAGCACCGGCAGCCAGCGCGCCAGCCGGGCGAACATATTGGTGAACTGGTCGTCGGGGCCGAACACGACGGAGGGACGGAAGATGGTCCAGCCGCCTTCGCGCCAGCCGGCGAATTCCTGCTTGATGGCGGCCTCGCCATCGCCCTTGGAGCGCTGGTACATGCTGTCGCCCTGCGGGTCGGCGCCCAGCGCGCTGACGTGCAGCAGGCGCGGCACGCCCTGGCGGCGGCAGGCCTGCGCGATGCGCTGCGGCAGCAGCACGTGCGCCCGCGCGAAGTCCGAGCCATAGGGCCGGCCTGAATTGCCATGCAGGATGCCCACCAGGTTGACGACCGCGTCGCAGCCGCGCGCCAGCGCGTCCAGCGTGGCGTCGTCGTGGACGTCGCGTTCGAGCAGGGTGACGGTGGGGAAGATCTGCAGATCGCGCCCACGGCTGAAACGGCGGGTGGGCACGATGATTTGTTGCGGCTGCGCGCTGAGCCGCGCGATCAGGTGGCGACCGATGAAACCGGTGCCGCCAATGACAAGAATACGCATGCGCAGCCCCTGTTCGTCAGGATTCAGCCCCGATTCTGCCCTGCACGGGCGACAACCGCAAGCGCGCATCGGCGGCCGGCCGCGCCGGCCGCCGCCGGCGTGCGTCAGCCCGCCAGCAGTCTGGCGTAGGCCGGGAGATCGACGTTGCCGCCGCTGATGATCACCCCGACCCGGGCGCCGCGCACCGGCACCACGTTCTGCATCACCGCGGACGCGCCCAGGCAGCCGGTGGGCTCGACCACCATCTTCATGCGTTCGGCGAAGAATTTCATGGTGGCGACCAGCTGCTCGTCGGTCACCGTGACGATGTCGCGCACGTGCTTCTGGATCAGCGGGAAGGTCAGATTGCCCAGGTGCGTGGTGGCGGCGCCGTCGGCCAGGGTCTTGGGCGCCGGAATGCGGACGACTTCACCCTTGCGCAGGGACTGCTGGCCGTCGTTGCCGGCCTCGGGCTCGACCCCGTAGACCAGGCAGCGCGGGCTCAGCGCGTAGGCGGACAAGGCCGAGCCGGCCAGCAGCCCGCCGCCGCCCAGGCAGACGAACAGATAGTCCAGCTCGCCCACGTCCTCGAACAGCTCCTTGGCCGCGGTGCCCTGGCCGGCGATGACGTCGGCGTGGTCGTAGGGCGGGATCAGCGTGGCGCCGGTCTCGGCCTGGATGCGGCGCGCGATGGCCTCGCGGTCCTCGGTGTAGCGGTCATAGGTGACGATCTTGCCGCCGTAGCCCTCGGTGGCGGCGCGCTTGGCCGCCGGCGCGTCCAGCGGCATGATGATGGTGGCCTGCACGCCCTGCAGCCTGGAGGCCAGCGCGATGGCCTGGGCATGGTTGCCCGACGAGAACGTGACCACGCCCGCGGCCCGCTGTTCGGGCGTCAGGCGCGCGATCGCGTTGTAGCCGCCGCGGAACTTGAAGGCGCCCATGCGCTGGAAGTTCTCGCACTTGAAGAACAGCGAGGCGCCGCTGATCGCGTCGGCGGTGGCCGAGGTCAGCACCGGCGTGCGGTGCGCGTTGCCGGCCAGGCGCTCGCTGGCGCGCGCGACGTCGTCGTAAGAGGGCAATTCGGGCTGCATGGGGAATCGGTCCTTGAAGGGAAACGGAACCCCAGGATGATAAACCCGCCGCCGCCCCTCGGGCGCGGGCGGGCCTATTTGCCGAACAGGTCGCCCGATCCGCTGGCGCTGCCGGCCGGCGGGGTCAGCCCCAGGTGGCGCCAGGTCGTCAGCGTGGCCGTGCGTCCGCGCGGCGTGCGCTGCAGGTAGCCGTGCTGGATCAGGTAGGGTTCGATCACGTCCTCGATGGTGTCGCGCTCTTCGCCGATGGCCGCGGCCAGGCTGTCCACGCCCACGGGGCCGCCGTCGAACTTGTGGACGATGGCTTCGAGCAGCTTGCGGTCCATCAGGTCCAGCCCCTGCGGGTCGACTTCCAGCATGGCCAGCGCGCGGCCGGCCACGTCCGCGTCGATGATGCCGCCGGCCTTGACCTCGGCGTAGTCGCGCACGCGGCGCAGCAGCCGGTTGGCGATGCGCGGCGTGCCGCGGGCGCGGCGCGCCACCTCGGCCGCGCCTTCCGGCGTGATGCCGGCGTTGAGCAGGCCGGCGCTGCGCGTGACGATGCGGCCCAGGTCGGCGGCGTCGTAGAACTCCAGCCGCGAGACGATGCCGAAGCGGTCGCGCAGCGGATTGGTCAGCATGCCGGCGCGCGTGGTCGCGCCCACCAGCGTGAAGGGCTGCAGGTCCAGCTTGACGCTGCGCGCGGCCGGCCCTTCGCCGATCAGGATGTCGATCTGGAAGTCCTCCAGCGCCGGATAGAGGATTTCCTCGACCACGGGCGACAGGCGGTGGATCTCGTCGATGAAGAGGACGTCGTTCTTTTCGAGATTGGTCAGCAGCGCGGCCAGGTCGCCCGGGCGCTCCAGCACCGGGCCGGAGGTCTGGCGCAGCTGCACGCCCATTTCATGGGCGATGATGTGGGCCAGCGTGGTCTTGCCCAGGCCCGGCGGGCCGAACAGCAGCACGTGGTCCAGCGCCTCGCCGCGCTTTCTGGCGGCGGCGATGAAGATTTCGAGCTGTTCGCGGGCGCGCTGCTGCCCCACGTACTCGTCCAGGGCCTTGGGCCGCAGCGCGCGTTCGATCGACTCCTCGTTGGGAGATACCGGCTGCGGCGCCACGATACGGGGGGCGTCGGGGCGGGAGGAAAGCGAATCGGACTGGATGGCCATGGTGCGGAAACGGCAAAGGACGAAGCAGGATGCATCGTACCGTAACCCTAGTGTGCTTTCCCGTAGATACGCCCGCACGAAATTCCCCCCTTGACGCCAGGGCGTCGTTGCAAATCCTCGCGATACCTACGGGTATCGCTGCGGTTTGCGCCTAGCCCTGACGTCAAGAGGAGAAATTTCGTCATGCGGACGCATCTACGGGACAGCACACTAGGCGGTTTCCGACAGGGGCAGCCGCACCCGCACGCACAGGCCGCCGGAATCGGCCGCGCGCAGCTCCAGCGAGCCGCCGTGGGCGCGCGCGATGGCCTCGGCCAGGGCCAGGCCCAGCCCGACGCTGCCGGTGCGCGTGCGCGCGTCGTCGAGCCGGCTGAACGGGCGCAGCGCCTCGCGGCGGCGCTCCGGCGCGATGCCGGCCCCGTGGTCGGCCACGTCCAGCACCGCGTAGCGCCCTTCGCGGCTCAGCGTCACGTCGACCGGCGGCGCGCCGTGGTTCAGGGCGTTGCCGATCAGGTTGTCCAGCAGCCGGCCCAGCGCCACCGCGTCGGCCTGCACCACCAGCGCCGCGTCGTCGTCGGCGCCGTTGCGCAGGCGGATGTCGGTGCCCGCCCCCTGCCAGGCGCCCACGCGCTCGATCAGCCAGTCGCCCAGCACCATCGAGGCGTAGCGGTAGGCGGCCGGGTCGGTTCCGCGCACGAAGCCGATGAACTGGTCGACCATGTGCTGCATGTCCTGCAGGTCGGCGCGCAGGCCTTCCTTGAGCTTGGAATCGTCGGCCAGCTCGATGCGCAGCCACATCCGCGACAGCGGCCCCTTGAGGTCGTGCGGCAGGCCGGACAGCAGCGTGCGGCGCACCGAATCGGATTCGGCCAGCGCGTCCAGCATGGCGTTGAAGCGCTCGCCCAGCACCCGCGTCTCGTGCGGCCCCGAGGGGTCGACGCGCTGCGGCTGCCCCGCGGCCAGCCGGTCGGCGGCGTCGGCCAGCCGCGTGATCGGGCGCGTGATGTGCCAGGAAAAACCCACGGCCAGGAGCAGCAGCAGGCCCAGCCCGCCCAGCCAGGCGGCGATGAAGGGCGTGGTCACGGGCGGGTCGAGCCGGTCCAGCGGGATCACCAGCCACTCGCGCAGGCGCGGCACGTCCTCGGTGTTGGAATTGGGGGCCAGCGAAATGAAGATTTCCGGCGTGGGCCCGCGCGACAGGGCCACGCGCGTGCCGTCGTTGAGCCGCTCGTTGAGCTGCTGCACCAGCCCGCGCAGGTCCTGGCGGATGTCGTCCGGCTCGGGCTTGTGGCGCCGCCTGAACTCCTGCTCCGCGCGGCGTTCGTCGCGGTCGTCGTCGCGCACTTCGGGCGGCGGCGGCGCCGGCGGGCCGTGCAGCTGCGGATCGGCCGACGGCGGCGAGGGCGGCGTGGGCGCGGGCTTGGGCGGCGGCTTGGCGCGGCGGCCGTTGAAACGCTGCAGCTTGGCTTCGGCCGGCAGCACGCGCGACCACAGGCGCCACTGGTTCTGCGAGGCCGTGCGCACGAAATCGGCGCGTTCGTCGGCCGGCACCTGCGACACGGCGGCCCGCAGCGTGCGGATGGTGGTGACGATGTAGCCGATCGCCACCTCTTCCATGAACTTGTGGCGGAAGTAGGACACCGTCACCAGCGTGGCCGCCTGCGTCAGCAGCACCGCGCCCAGGATCAGCAGGATCAGCCTCGCCCGTAGCGAGCGCGGCATCAGGAAACCGGGAGAAAAGCGCATCGGGACGGGGCTCTAGGGCGAAAACCGGTAGCCGATGCCCCAGACCGTCTGGATCCAGCGCGGCTGCTTGGGATCGTCCTCGATCACGCGGCGCAGGCGCAGGATGGCGATGTCGATGGCGCGGTCGTTGCGTTCGCCGGCGTCGTCGTCGCGCGCCAGGGCCAGCAGGCGTTCGCGCGACAAGGGCTTGCCGGCATTGCGCACCAGCGCTTCGAGCAGGTTGATCTCGCCGCCCGTCAGCTTGACCACGGTGCCGTCGCGCGAGAGCTGGCGCGTGGACGGATCGAACAGGAACGGGCCGAACGAGACCGGCGCGTCCTTGGTCAGGGCGGACGGGCCGCGCTTGCGGCGCAGCACGGCCTCGATGCGGGCCAGCAGTTCGCGCGGATCGAAAGGCTTGCCGACGTAATCGTCGGCGCCGGCCTCCAGGCCGATGATGCGGTCCACCGCCTCGTCGCGGGCGGTCAGCAGGATGACGGGGATGTCCTCGCCCTGTTCGCGCAGGCGGCGACAGGCGTCGGCGCCGTCGCCGCCGGGCAGCATGCGGTCGAGCACCAGCAGGTCGGGCGCGTAACGGGTGATGCGGGCCGACAGGTCGGTGGCGTCGGGCGCCAGCAGCGTGTCGTAGCCGTGCCGGTTCAGGTAGTCGGCAAGCAGCTGCCGCAGGGCCGGATCGTCGTCGACGACCAGCAGCTTGGTGTGGGGATTGTCCATGGATGCCATAGTGGGGCGCGGCGCGTCGGGCCGCAAGAGGCAGGAAATCAACTGAAATATACCTGTTGCACGATGTAGAACGCCGTTTCCGGCGCTTTTATCGGAAGCCGATCGAGGCGATAAAATGAATCCTGCCCAGCCGCGGACAGCCCATGAACGTTCACAGCATCCGCGGCGCTCCCTTTCTACACTGGTTTCTATGCCCGCCCCTGCATTCTTCCGGCGAAACTGGCTGCTGCGCGCAATCCTGGCCGCAGCCGCGCTGGGCCCGCTGCCGGCCGCGGCCGGCAGCGCGGCGGACGCCCTGCTGCCCGCGTCCGGCACGCCGGCCGGCTGGGTGCGCGGCATCGGCGCGCTGGCGCCGGTCCAGACCATCCCCGTGCGTCCCGCGCCCGCCATCGGCGCGCGCGCGGTGCCGCTGGACCCCTCCCCCTGCGACCTGCAGACCCTGGAACCCGCCATCGACACCCGCGTGCACGGCGGCGGCGACGGCCAGACGCCGGAACTGAGCACTCCCGGCACCGGGGCCGAGCTGTCGGGCGACGTCCGGCCGCCGGCGGTCGACTGCCGCGCCCTCACCGCCCCCGAGGAGGCCGCGCCCGACTACTCCTTCGCGCTGGAGGAAGGCGACATTCCCGTGGTCGTGATCTCGGGTGTGGCGCGCCCGTCCCGGCCCTGGTTCGCCTCGGTCAGCGGCCAGGACGGCCTGCGCTATGGCGGCAGCCGCAACTGGGTCTACCGCAACACGGCCGGCCCCTCCATCGCGGTCGGCAACATCACCGCCGCCGCCCCGGCCTGGGGCAGCGGCGCCCCCGTGGGCGGGCTGCAGATCTCGAACTGGGCCGGGACGGGCCCCACCATCGCCGAAGGCGCCTTCGGCTATTCCTCGTCCGTCGGCCTGCTCAACAACATGGACCCGGCGGCGCGCTCGGGCGCCGTCGACTACGGGGCCTCGGCAGGCAGCGGCAGCGTGCGCTACGGCCTCACGCCGGCCCTCACTCTGGAAGGCCAGATGCAGAGTGCGCCTTCGCTCACCACCCGCGGCATGGGCACCACCTACGCCGCCGGCGAATACGGCACCTTCCAGGCCGGGGCCACGCAAAGCTCGTTCGACGCGGTCAACGCCTGGCGCTACCGCTTCGGCTACAACGTGGAGGTGGCCAACCTGGTCCACCTGGGCTATACGGCCGAACAGGTGGGCGCGGGTTTCGGCGACCTGTCCATGTATGCCGACGGCGCGGCCGCCACGGGCCAGACCCGCAACACGCTGTCGGCGGGCGTCCCCATTTCGGGCTGGGGCACCTTCAGCGGCACCTATTCGGGCCTGCGCGAAGGCTCGACCCAGGCCGAACAGCGCGTCGGGCTGTCGCACAGCATGTTCGTGGCGCCCAAGGTCCAGCTGGCCGTCGGCGCCGACCGCGACATCCTGTCGGGCGACTACGAGTGGCGCGCCAACCTCAGCATGCCGGTCGACACCTTCATGCGCGGCACCTGGCTGAACTGGTAGCGGACGGAAATCTCCCTGGCGCGACGGGCCGCGGGATTTGGGGCTTAAAATCCCTGCCATGATGCTTCCGGCCTACCCCCATGTCTGACGCGCGCGCCCTCAGCGTATTGCAGCGCGTTTTCGGTTACGAATCCTTCCGCGGCGACCAGCAAGCCATTGTCGATCAGGTGATCGGCGGCGGCGACGCGCTGGTGCTCATGCCCACCGGCGGCGGCAAATCGCTCTGCTACCAGGTGCCCTCGCTGGTGCGCGAAGGCACCGGCATCGTGGTGTCGCCGCTCATCGCCCTGATGCAGGACCAGGTCGACGCCCTGACCGAACTGGGCGTGCGCGCCGCCTACCTGAACTCCACCCAGGAATGGCGCGTGGCCCGCGAGGTCGAACAGGCCTTCCTGGCCGGCGAGCTGGATCTGCTCTACGTGGCGCCCGAACGCCTGCTGACCGACCGCTGCCTGCAATTGCTGGAACGCGGCCGCATCGCGCTGTTCGCCATCGACGAGGCCCACTGCGTGTCCCAATGGGGCCACGACTTCCGGCCGGAATACCTGGGCCTGTCGATGCTGCACGAGCGCTGGCCCGACGTGCCGCGCATCGCGCTTACCGCGACCGCCACCGACGCCACCCGTCGCGAAATCGCGCAGCGCCTGTCTCTGGACGAGGCGCGCCACTTCGTCGCCAGCTTCGACCGCCCCAACATCCGCTACCGCATCGTCGAGAAAAACGAGGTACGCAAGCAGCTGCTGGACCTGATCCGCACCGAACACGAGGGCGAGTCCGGCGTGGTCTACTGCCTGTCGCGCGCGCGGGTGGAAGAGACCGCCGAATTCCTGTGCAACCAGGGCATAGACGCCATGCCCTACCACGCCGGGCTCAGCGCGCAGGTGCGCGCGGCCAACCAGGCGCGCTTCCTGCGCGAGGACGGCGTGGTCATGGTGGCCACCATCGCCTTCGGCATGGGCATCGACAAGCCCGACGTACGCTTCGTCGCGCACATCGACCTGCCCAAGTCCGTGGAAGGCTATTACCAGGAAACCGGCCGCGCCGGTCGCGACGGCCTGCCCGCCACCGCCTGGCTGGCCTACGGCCTGCAGGACGTGGTGCAGCAGCGCCGCATGATCGACGAATCGCCCGGCGACGACGCCTACCGCCGGCGCCTGGGCCAGCAGCTCGACGCCATGCTGGGGCTGTGCGAAACCGTGGAATGCCGGCGCGTGCGGCTGCTGGCCTACTTCGGCCAGCAGATCACGGCCTGCGGCAACTGCGACGTCTGCCTCGACCCGCCCCAGGCCTGGGACGGCACCGTCGCGGCGCAGAAAGTGCTGTCGGCCGTCTACCGGCTATGGAAGGAACGCGGCCAGCGCTACGGCGCCGGCCACATCATCGACATCCTGCGCGGCAAGGTCACCGACCGCACCAGGCAGCATGGCCATGAAACCCTGAGCGTCTTCGGCGTGGGCGCCGACCTCAGCGACACGGCATGGCGCGGCGTGCTGCGCCAGCTGCTGGCGCAGGGCCTGCTGACCGTGGACAACGAAGGCTACGGCACGCTGGCCCTGACCGAAGGCAGCCGCGCCGTGCTCAAGGGCGAGCGCCAGCTGATGCTGCGCCGCGAATCGGAAAAGAAACCGCGCTCGGGCAAGACCGGCAGCGGCCGCCCCAAGGCCGCCGCCATCGACCTGCCGCCCGAACTGCAGCCCGTCTTCGAAGCCTTGCGCGCCTGGCGCGGCGAAGTGGCCAAGAGCCACGGCGTGCCGGCCTACGTCATCTTCCACGACGCCACGCTGCGCGAAATCGCGCTGGCCCAGCCCGACTCCATGGACGCGCTGAGCCACATCAGCGGCGTCGGCGCGCGCAAGCTGGAAGCCTACGGCGAGGAAATCCTGCAGCGGGTGTCCAGGCCGATCGTTTGATGAGGGTGTGGTTGGCGGCTGGCGCCGCCTGATGGGTTACGCGCGCTGGAGGCCGGAGTCCTTTTCCAAATCCTCTCGCGCTGCACCCATCCTACGCAAGCCTCACAGTCGGCATCCCAGCCCGCATCAAATCGGCATCACTGCCGCCCCCACCCCTCACGCCGGCGGCGGCAGCAGCGGCACCGGCGGGCGTTCCTTGCCGAACACCGAACGGTAGGCCAGGATGTTGAACACCAGCACCACCGGCACGCCCACGACCGCGCCGGCCAGGACCAGCCGCATCGAGCCCAACGCGCCCGCGCCGTCCCAGATCGTCATGTCGTCCAGGATCAGATAGGGGAACAGGCTGTAGGCCAGGCCGCTCAGCATCAGCAGGAACAGGGCCACGCACAGCACGAAGGGCAGCCAGCTGAAACGGTCCGCCTTGCCGGGCAGCCGCGCCAGCAGCATTTCGGCCGCGACGAAGCCGGCCAGCATCAGCACCCAGACCGTGGCGGCCACGCTCAGGTGGGCGATGTTGCTCCATTTGTAGAAGATGCCGGCGTTGGCCAGCCCCAGCGTCACCGCGATCGACACCATGCCCACCGCCGTCCAGCGGATGGCGTGGCGCGCCCAGTTGGCCGCGCGCCGCTGCAGGTCGCCGTCGACCCGCATGACCAGCCAGGCCGCGCCCAGCAGGATATAGGCCGCCACCGCGCACAGGCCCACGAACACCGAGAACCAGCCGTAGCCGGCGTCGGACTGGTAGCCGGTGGCGATGCGGCCCAGCAGCATGCCCTGGCCGAAGGCGGTGATGAGCGAGCCGGCCCAGAAGCCGAAGATCCAGCGCGGCTTCATTTCGTTGCGCGCGCGGATGCGGAATTCGAACGCCACGCTGCGCAGCACCACGCCCAGCACCATGCAGGTGAGCGGCCCGTAGAGCTTGCCCAGCACCGCGCCCCAGGCGAACGGAAAGGCCGAGGCGAACAGCCCCATGCCCAGCAGCAGCCAGAACTCGTTGGCGTCGCGCCACGGACTCAGCAGGCTCATCATGCGGCCGCGCTCGTGCTCGGGCGCGAGCTGCAGCAGGATGCCCACGCCCAGGTCGAAGCCATCGAGCACCATGCCCGCGGCGATCACCACGAACAGCAGCGCCATGAACGCCAGCGGCATCCAGAACGAGGGGTCGTCGGGATTGAGGCCTTGCGAAGCGGCCAGCATGGCGATCATGGCGCACCTCCGGCCAGCTTGCGCACCGGCACCACGCCGTAGCGCGCCGCGTGGAACAGCATGCCGGCGAATGCGGCCAGCAGCACGGCGTACAGCACGCCGTAGCCGATCAGGCCGTACAGCACGGTGTTGGACGAAACCGAACCCAGCACTTCCGATTGGGTGACGGTGCCGTTGACCACGAAGGGCTGCAGCCCGATCACCGACACCCACCAGCCCGCCACCACGGCGATGCCGCCCGAGAACATCATGCCGCACACCACCCGCTGCCACCAGCGCGGCAGCGTGGACAGGTCCAGCCCGCGCCGGAACGTCCACAGAAAGGTCACGCAGGCCACGGCCAGCATCAAGAGGCCCAGCCCGGCCGCCACGCGCAGCGACAGGAAGGTGAGCGCGACCGGCGGCAGCATGCCCGAATACTTGTCCAGCCCCTGGTAGGTGCCGTCAGGATTGCGGTGCAGCCACATCCCGCCCGCATTGCGCACGGTCACGTCGGCCAGGTTGCGATGGTTGCGGGCGTCGGGCCAGCCGAACAGCACCAGCTCCGGCTCGGCGCCGCTTTCCCAGTAGCCGGCCGCCGCGGCCGCCTTGGCCGGCTGCAGCTTGGCGACCAGCTGGCCGGCGCCGGTCGCGACCGGGATCTGCAGGAAGGCGGCCACCAGCGCGACCACCAGCGCGGTCTTGAACGCGTTGCGCTCGCCGTCGCCCAGCGGGCGGCGCAGCGCCTGCAAGGCGGTCACGCCCATCATCAGGAACGAGGCGGCCAGCGCCGCGCCCACCGCCACCACGGCCATGCGCCACCCCACCGAGGGGTTCAGCACCACGGCCACCCAGTCGTAGACCTGGTAGCGGCCGTCGACCAGCAGCGCGCCGTCGGGCGTCTGCATCCAGGATTGCAGGGCCAGCACCCAGAACACCGCCACCAGCTGCCCCACCGCCACCATCAGCACGGCCAGCGTGTGGGCACCGTCGGACACGCGCCGCTGGCCGAACAGCATCACGCCCAGGAAACACGATTTCAGGATGAACACGGAAAGAATGCCGTAGCCGAGCAAGGGGCCGGCCACGTTGCCGACCTTGTCCATCAGCCCGGCCCACAGGCTGCCCAGCTGGATCAGCACGGGCACGCTGGCCGCCAGCGTCAGCACGAAGGCGAGCGCGAAGATGCGCACCCAGAAGCGGTAGGCGGCCGTCCAGCCGGGCAGGCCGGACCAGCGCGCCCGGACCTTGAAAAACAGCAGCACCCAGGCGAGAGCCAGGGAAACAGCCAGGAACAGCGCCAGGAAACTCAGGCTGGCCACGAACTGCGCGCGGGCCAGGGATAAGGTGGATATGTCCATGATGGGCCGTAGTGTAGAGCCAGTTACAAGACTGTGGGGACAGTTTGAAACCGGTTGCGCCAGCCCTGAAAAGGGATCTGCGGCGGAACATGGCAAAATTGACGCTTTGTCGCCGCTTTTTCCTATTCTTTCAAGAATGACCTCCGCCACGACGCCGACCCCCGCCGCCTCAAACTTCCTGCTGAACATCGTCCAGGACGATCTCGACGCCAACCGCTACGCTGGCAAGCGTTGGGCCGGCAAGCCTGGCCCGGCGGCGCAGCAACAGCAGGGCGGCCTGGATCCGGCCCGCATCCGCACGCGCTTTCCGCCGGAGCCCAACGGCTACCTGCACATCGGCCACGCCAAGAGCATCTGCGTGAACTTCGGGCTGGCGCGCGACTTCGGCGGCGTCTGCCACCTGCGCTTCGACGACACCAATCCCGAAAAGGAAGACCAGGAATACGTCGACGCCATCATCGAGGCCGTGCACTGGCTGGGCTTCGACTGGAAGGCCGACGGCAACGACAACCTGTATTTCGCGAGCGACTACTTCGGCTACATGTACGAGTTCGCCGAAGCGCTGATCGAGGCCGGCCACGCCTACGTCGACGAACAGAGCGCCGACGAGATCCGCGCCAACCGCGGCACGCTGACCGAGCCCGGCGTCAACTCGCCCTGGCGCGACCGCCCGGCCGCGGAATCGCTGGCCCTGCTGCGCGAAATGCGCGATGGCAAGCATCCCGACGGCAGCCTGGTGCTGCGCGCGAAGATCAACATGGCTTCGCCCAACATCAACCTGCGCGACCCGGTCATGTACCGCGTGCGCCACGCCACCCACCACCGCACCGGCGACCAGTGGTGCATCTATCCGATGTACAGCTGGGCGCATCCGGTCGAAGACGCGCTCGAAGGCATCACGCACAGCGTCTGCACGCTGGAGTTCGAAGACCAGCGTCCGTTCTACGACTGGATCCTGGAACGCCTGGCCGAGCTGGGCAAGCTGGCCCGCCCGCTGCCGCACCAGTATGAATTCGCGCGCCTGAATCTCAGCTACGTCGTCACCAGCAAGCGCAAACTGCTGCAGCTGGTGCGCGAAGGCTACGTGGACGGCTGGGACGACCCGCGCATGCCCACTATCTTCGGCCTGCGCCGCCGCGGCTACACGCCGTCGTCGATCCGCCTGTTCTGCGACCGCACCGCGGTTTCCAAGTCCGACTCGCGCATCGACTACAGCCTGCTCGAACAGGCCGTGCGCGACGACCTGGACCCGGTGGCCGCCCGTTCGGTGGCGGTGCTGGACCCGATCAAGCTGGTCCTCACCAACTATCCGGAAGGCCAGAGCGAGATCTGTACCGCGCCGCGCAACCCGCACGATCCGCAGGCCGGCCAGCGCGAGTTCCCGCTGTCGCGCGAGCTCTGGATCGAACGCGACGATTTCCGCGAGGAAGCCCCCAAGAAGTACTTCCGCCTGTTCCCGGGCAACACCGTGCGCCTGAAGTACGGCTACGTGGTGCGTTGCACCGGCTTCGTCAAGAACGAAGCGGGCGAGGTCGTCGAGGTCCATGCCGAGTACCTGCCCGACACCAAGAGCGGCACGCCGGGCGCCGACAGCGTCAAGGTCAAGGGCAACATCACCTGGGTCAGCGCGGCCCACGCGGTGCCGGCCCAGATCCACCTGTACGACCGGCTGTTCGCCGACCCGCGTCCCGACGCCGGCGACAAGGACTTCCTGACCTGCCTGAACCCGAATTCCAAGCAGACCGTCACGGCCTGGCTGGAACCGGGCACCGTGGCCTCGCCGGGCGCGACCTGGCAGTTCGAGCGCCTGGGCTACTTCGTGGCCGACGCCAAGGATTCCACGCCCGAGGCGCCGGTGCTCAACCGCATCGTGACCCTGCGCGACTCCTGGGCCCAGGGCTGAGGCGCCCCGGATCCGCACTGTCCGCGAAAGGCGCCGCAAGGCGCCTTTTCCTTGCCCGCTCCCCCTGCGGAAACACTCCCCTGGGACGTACGGCGGGTTATCATGCCCGACATCCCGCAGCCGGCCGCGCGCCTGCCGTTTCAGACGCCCGGACCGCCAGCAGCCACGACCAAGATGAACACTGAATCCCTAGCCCTGGACTTCAAAAGCGCCACTCTGTATGCGATCAGGGTGGTTCTGCACAGCGCCGATCCCGAACGCCTGGAAGCCGCCCTGGCCAAGCGCATGACGGACGCCGGCAGCTTCTTCGAGAACGAACCGGTGGTCATCGACGCCAGCCGCGTCGAAGAGACCATCGACTGGACCGCCCTGCTGGCGGCGCTGCGGGGCCATAACCTGCCCCCCATCGGCGTCGTGGCCGAAGGCGCCAACCTGGAGGCCGCCCGCGCCGCCGGGCTGACCCCGGTGGAGCTGTCCACGCCCGCGGCCCGTCCGGCCCCGGTCATCGACACCGCGCCGCCCAACGACGTCGCCACGCCCGTGCCTTCGGTGCCGGCCGCCGCCATCGAAACCGCGCCCGCGCCGGCCGAACCTGCCGCGGCCAAGCCCGACAGCGAGCCCCTGCCCGAGCGCGAAGCCAGCGGCGCCACCGCGGCCGCCAGCCCCACGCCCGCCGTGCCGCATTCGTCGTCGGCGCTGGTCATCACCCGGCCCCTGCGTTCCGGCCAGCGCGTCTATGCGCGGCACACCGACCTGGTGGTGATCGGCATGGTGAGCCAGGGCGCCGAAGTCATCGCCGACGGCAACGTGCACGTCTACGGCCCCCTGCGCGGCAAGGCCATGGCCGGCGCGCGCGGCGACACGTCGGCGCGCGTCTTCACCACGCATCTGGATGCCGAGCTGCTGGCCGTGGCCGGCGTCTACCGGGTGGTCGAGGACAAGCTGGACCGCAGCCTGCAGAACCAGCCGGCGCTGGTGCGGCTGGACGGCGACACGCTGCGCATCGAGGCCTTGAAGGCGTGAGCCGCGCGGGCCTGAAACCGGCGCCGGCATTGCGACTGCGCAACTTTCAACACATCCTGTAAGAAGCCTTACAAAGGCTTTTTGCTTTACGATAACGCGATTTATTCGAACATAAGGGTTTGATCGTCATGACACGCATTGTTGTGGTGACTTCCGGCAAAGGCGGCGTGGGCAAGACCACGACCAGCGCCAGTTTTTCTGCGGGACTCGCGATGCGGGGCCACAAAACCGCGGTCATCGACTTCGACGTCGGCCTGCGCAACCTCGACCTGATCATGGGCTGCGAGCGCCGCGTGGTGTACGACTTCGTCAATGTGATCCAGGGCGAAGCCACGCTCAACCAGGCGCTCATCAAGGACAAGCAGCTCGAGAACCTGTTCATCCTGCCGGCCTCGCAAACGCGCGACAAGGACGCGCTGACGCAGGAAGGCGTGGAAAAGGTCATCAACGACCTCAAGGGCATGGGCTTCGAGTACATCGTCTGCGACTCGCCCGCCGGCATCGAGACGGGCGCGCTGATGGCCGCCTACTTCGCCGACGACGCGCTGGTCGTGACCAACCCGGAAGTCTCGTCCGTGCGCGACTCCGACCGCATCCTGGGCATCCTGTCGGCCAAGTCCAAGCGCGCGGTCGAGGGCGACGAGCCGGTCAAGGAATACCTGCTGCTGACGCGCTACAGCCCCAAGCGCGTGGTCGACGGCGAAATGCTGTCGCTGACCGATATCGAAGACATCCTGCGCATCAAGCTGATCGGCGTCATCCCCGAATCGGAATCGGTGCTGCAGGCGTCGAACCAGGGCCTGCCGGCCATCCACCTGAAAGACTCCGACGTCTCCGAAGCCTACAAGGACGTCGTGGCCCGTTACCTTGGCGAAGACAAGGCCCTGCGCTTTACCGATTATGAAAAGCCCGGTTTCCTGAAACGCCTGTTCGGAGGCAAGTAAGCAATGTCCTTCCTGTCGTTTCTACTCGGTCAAAAGAAGACCTCCGCTTCCGTCGCCAAGGAGCGGTTGCAGATCATTCTGGCCCACGAGCGCGGCCGCGGCGACTCGCCCGACTACCTGCCGCAGCTGCAGCAGGAACTGATCGCCGTCATCTCGAAATACGTGAAGATCAACCCCAACGACATCAAGGTGCACCTGGAACGCCAGGACACGCTGGAAGTGCTGGAGGTGAAGATCGAAATGCCGCAGAACGAAACCTGAGACCGCCCCCGCGCGGCCACAAAAAAACGCCCGGCGATGCCGGGCGTTTTGCATGGGGCGGGCCGTGCTTAGCGCCGCTTGCCGACCTGATCGCCGATCACGCCGCCGATCGCCGCTCCGCCCACCGTACCGAGGACGCCGCCGTTGGTGATCACGGCGCCAGCCACGCCGCCCAACGCAGCGCCGCCGACGGCGCTTTTCTGGCGATGGCTCATGCCGTCCCAGGAAGAGCAACCGGCCATGGCGGCGGTCATCGCCAGCGCGACACAGATTTTGGAGAGAGATGCGATTTTCATGGTGTGGTTCCTATTCTCATACCCGGGACCGCGCCTATGAAACAGGACGCGAGCACGCGGTTCCCTTGCGGGTTTGGAACCTTCAGGATCGCAAAATATTCTTGCGCTGGCTGTTAGGTTTGCCCATGAATTGTGTCAAAGGGCGAGAGAATCTTTGCATCCCCTGGGCACTGTGTTGCAGGCGGCCGGCGCTATTTGACCAGACGTAACACCTCGCGGAAGCGCGGGTGCTCGCAAGTGCGCATCCACTCGAAAATCGCCATTTCCGACGTGACGATTTCAGCGCCGTGGGCGCGCGCGCGGCGCAGCGCGGCGTGATGGTCGGACGGCTTGCGCGAACCCGCGGCATCGCTGACCAGGGCCGCGTGATAGCCCAGGTCGAGCAGGCCGATCACGGTCTGCAGCACGCAGATGTGCGCCTCGCAGCCCGCCACCAGCACCGTCTTGCGTCCCGCAGGCAGCCAGGCCTCGAAACCGGGTTCGAGCGCCGAAGAGAAATGCATTTTCTGGAAAGTGGTCTGCACCTGCGCGCGCAGCGGCTCGACCGTCGCGCCCAGCATCTTGGCGTGATGCTCGGTGGCGGCCACCGGCACGTCCAGCAGCCGCGCGGCCTGCGCCAGCTTGTGCGCGGCGTCGAGCACGGCCTGGCCTTCGTGGATCACCGGCATCAGCCGTCCCTGCATGTCGACGATCAGCAAAGTGGAATCGGCGGCGGAAAGCAGCATGGTCTGGACTCCTGAAGGAAGGCGCCGGGTTGCGGTTGCGGGCGTGGTGGTGATTGTAGGATGGGTGCAGCGCGCGGACACGTGGACAAGAATTCCGGTATCCAGCGCGCGTAACCCATCGGCCGGCGAAAGCCGGCATTCATCTCTTGCCACGAAAGGCGGCGGCTTTCGCCGCCTGATGGGTTACGCGCGTTCGATACCTGGGTTCTTGCCTAAGGATTCTCGCGCTGCACCCATCCTACTTCAAGGCCTTGTACCGCAGGCGCTTGGGCTTGGCGCCCTCTTCGCCCAGGCGGCGCTTCTTGTCCGCTTCGTATTCCTGGTAGTTGCCGTCGAAGAACACCACTTGCGAATCGCCTTCGAAGGCCAGGATGTGAGTGGCGATACGGTCCAGGAACCAGCGGTCGTGGCTGATCACCATGACGCTACCGGGGAACTCCAGCAAGGCGTCTTCCAGCGCGCGCAGCGTTTCGACGTCGAGGTCGTTGGACGGTTCGTCAAGCAACAGCACGTTGCCGCCGGCGATCAGCGTCTTGGCCATGTGCAGGCGGCCGCGTTCGCCGCCGGACAGCTGGCCCACCAGCTTGTTCTGGTCGCCGCCCTTGAAGTTGAAGCGGCCCAGGTAGGCGCGCGAGGACATCTCGAACTTGCCCACCGTCAGCAGGTCGGCGCCATCGGCCACGGCGTCGAACACGGTCTTCTTGTCTTCCAGCGCGTCGCGCGACTGGTCCACGTAGGCCAGCTTCACGGTCTGGCCGATCTTGACCTCGCCCGAGTCCGGCTGCTCGCGGCCGGCGATCATGCGGAACAGCGTCGACTTGCCGGCGCCGTTGGCGCCGATGATGCCGACGATGGCGCCCGGCGGCACCTTGAAGCTGAGGTTGTCGATCAGCAGGCGGTCGCCGTAGGCCTTGCTGACGTTATTGAATTCGATGACCTCGTTGCCCAGGCGCTCGCCCACGGGAATGAAGATTTCCTGGGTTTCGTTGCGTTTCTGGTATTCGTAGGACGACAGTTCCTCGAAGCGGGCCAGACGCGCCTTGGCCTTGGCCTGGCGGCCCTTGGGGTTCTGGCGCACCCATTCCAGTTCTTTCTTGATGGTCTTCTGGCGCGCGGATTCCGAGGCCTCTTCCTGCTTGAGGCGGTCTTCCTTCTGCTCCAGCCACGAGCTGTAGTTGCCCTTCCAGGGAATGCCGTGGCCGCGGTCCAGTTCGAGGATCCATTCGGCCGCGTTGTCCAGGAAGTAGCGGTCGTGGGTCACGCCCACCACGGTGCCCGGGAACTTGTGCAGGAACTGCTCCAGCCATTCCACGCTTTCGGCGTCCAGGTGGTTGGTGGGCTCGTCCAGCAGCAGCATGTCGGGCTTGGACAGCAGCAGGCGGCACAGCGCGACGCGGCGCTTCTCGCCGCCGGACAGGTTGCCGATCACGGCGTCCCAGGGCGGCAGGCGCAGCGCGTCGGCGGCGATTTCCATCTGGTGCTCGATGTCGTCGGCGCCGCTGGAGGCCGCGGCGGCGATGATGGCTTCGAGCTCGGCCTGTTCGGCGGCCAGCGCGTCGAAATCGGCGTCCGGCTCGGCATAGGCGGCATAGACCTCGTCGAGGCGCTTCTTGGCGGTGACGACGGCGCCCAGGCCTTCCTCGACCGCCTGGCGCACGGTGTGCTCGGGGTTCAGCTGCGGTTCCTGCGGCAGGTAGCCGATGTTCAGGCCCGGCATGGGGATGGCTTCGCCCTCGATTTCCTTATCGACGCCGGCCATGATCTTCAGCAGCGTCGACTTGCCCGAGCCGTTCAGGCCCAGCACGCCGATCTTGGCGCCAGGAAAAAACGAAAGCGAGATGTCGCGCAGGATCTGCCGCTTGGGCGGCACGATCTTGCCGACGCGGTTCATGGTGTAGACGTATTGGGCCATGGGCTCGTATCGGAGATATAGCTGATAAACCGCTGATTGTAGGCCGGAACCCCGGCCCGCGGGCGCGCGCGCCGTCAGGCCGCGCGGGGCTGCTGCGCCGCGCGGCCGACGCGCATCTGCGCCAGCATCACGCCGGCCAGCGCCATCGCGCCGCCGACGATGTGGAACACGTGCGGTTTTTCGTCCAGGAACAGCGCGGCGATGGCGACCGTGGCCACCGGCATCACGTTCAGGAAGATGCTGGCGCGGTTCGGCCCCAGGTGCTTGACGCCCTGCATCCACAGGAAAGGCGCGAACAGCGACGGAAACAGCGCGGCGTACAGCACCAGCGGCAGGTTCTCGCCGTTGAGCGGCGAGGCCGGCGCCAGCAGAAAGGCCGGCAGCTGGAACAGCACGCCGAAGCCGACCTGCACGTACAGCGACTGCCACGGCCCCACGGGCAGCGCCCAGCGGCGCAGCAGCACGCCGTACAGCGCGTACGCCAGCGCGCCTATGCCCATCAGCACGTCGCCGCGATTGGCGCCCACCGCCAGCAGGCGGGCCGGATCGCCCTCGCCGATCAGCAGCGCCAGGCCGGCCAGCGACAGCAGGCCGCCCAGCATCGCCATCGCCGAAGGCCGCTCGCGCAGCACCACCGCCACCACGGCGATGGTCATCAGCGGAATCATGGCGGTGATGATGCCCATGTTGGTGGCCGTGGTGCTGGCGGCCGCCACATAGGCCAGGCCCTGGTACAGCGCCATGCCCAGCCCGCCCAGCACCGCGAACTTCAGCAGGTTGGGCCGGATCTGGCGGCGCTGCGCCCATACGCCGGGCAGCGCGAACGGGGTCAGGATCACGCCGGCCAGCGCCCAGCGGTAGAACCCGATGGCGGCGGGCGCGATCACGCCGGCAGCCATCTTGGTCACGATCATGTTGACCGACCAGATCAGGGCCGCCAGCAGGGGAAACAGCAGATAACGGGCGGGCGGGTGCGCGGCGGCGGGGGTGGGCATGGCGGGGACATCGAAACAGAACGGGAGCGAGCAAGTGTAGGACGTGTCTGACCCGATGTATATAATGAAAAACAGACAAATCCTGCGAAGTTCCGACATGCCGTCCGCCGATTCCGCGCCGCAGCTTGCCGGCCACCTGCCCTATCCGCTGGCCTGCCGCATCCTGCATTTCACGCCCCGTTCGCGCATGCGCCGCCATGCCTCGCCATGGGCGGAACTGAATTTCGCGATCTCCGGCATCATGGAAATCGGCATAGGCGGCGTCAGCTACCTGTCTCCGCCGCAGTACGCCATCTGGATACCGCCGCACGTCGAACACTGCTGCCAGAACCAGGACGAAGTGCATTACGCCTGCATCGACATTCCGGCGGCGGCATGCGCCGGCCTGCCCGAACAGCCCTGCACGCTGGAGATCAGTCCGGTGATGCGGGCGATTCTGGCCGACTTCGAACGGCGGGCGGTCACCTATCCGGATACGCCCGAAGACCGGCGGATGGCGCAGATCGTCATCGACCAGGCGCGCCAGGCGCGCGCCTACGCCAGCTATCTGCCGTCCACCGGCGACCCGCTGCTCGCGCCCATCCTGGCGGCGCTGCAGCGGCATCCGGGCGACAAGCGCGGCGCCGCGCACTGGGCCGCCAGCGCCGGCGTCACGGAGCGCACGCTGCTGCGCCGCTGCCAGCAGCACCTGGGCATGTCCTTCAACGAATGGCGCCAGCGGCTGCGGGTCGTGAGCGCGCTGGGCCTGCTGGACGCGGGCAGATCGGTCCAGTCGGTGGCGCATGAGCTGGGCTACAGCACGCCGTCGGCCTTCATCGCCATGTTCCAGCGGCTGACCGGCACGTCGCCCGACAGCGCGCGCCGCCGCGACGTCCTGCCCTGACCCGGGAAAATCGCGTCGGCCAAGCGTCGGATGCAAGCGCGGGCCGATCGCGAGACAATACGGTTTACTTTCGTATTGCCGTGCCGTCGCGGCTTCATCGCGCCCAGGAACCTCTCATGTCCGCCTCCGCCACTCCCCCAGCTTCCCTGACCCATTTCAACGCCGCCGAACTGGACATGCTGGCCAAGACCGCCGACGCCCTGAGCGCCTATCTGGGCAAGCCGGTGCTGGCCGAGGTGGTGCTGGGCGACGAAGGCACCGAATGGGTGACCTATGGCGTGCCCGTGGACGAGAACGCCAAGCCCGACGACGAGCAGACCCACGTCCAGCTCGGCGGCCCCGGCGCGCGTCTGCTGGGCAACCGCGGCGGGCTGCCGCCGTCCGACGACGATAGCTACGATTGCCTGTATCTCTGGGCCATCGAAATCTCGCTCAACGAAGGCGAGCGCTTCGTCAAGCTCGACCAGGACGGCGAAGAATCCGCCTGGTCCGACAGCCTGGAAGACGTGCTGCCGTTCGCGCTCACCGAAGAGCCCATGCCGGAAGATCCGGACGAAGACGACGATGAAGACGACGAAGACGAGGACGAGGGCGAAGAAGCGGACGGCGACGCCCGCCGCCACTGAACGCCCCGCGCGGATCACACCGTGATCCGCCCCTCCTGCACCGCGTGACAGGCCACCACCGACACGCCCGAGGCCAGCGCGGCCGGCGCTTCGCGCTTGCAGCGGTCATTGGCGTGCGGGCAGCGAGGATGGAACGTGCAGCCCGACGGCGGGCTGAGCGGATTCGGCACCTCGCCCGCCACCGCCGTGCGCGGCTTGCCCGCGCCGTTGATGTCGGGAATGGCCTGCAGCAGCATCCGCGTGTACGGATGCCGCGGCCGCGCGAACAGCTCGTCGCGCGGCGCCACTTCCACCATGCGACCCAGGTACATCACTCCCACCCGGTCGGCCACGTGGTGCACCACCGCCAGGTTGTGGGAAATGAACAGATAGGTCAGCCCCAGCTCGCGCTGCAGGTCCTTCATCAGGTTCAGCACCTGGGCCTGCACCGACACGTCGAGCGCCGAGGTCGGCTCGTCGCACACCAGGAATTCCGGATTGACCGCCAGCGCCCGCGCAATCGAGATGCGCTGGCGCTGGCCGCCCGAGAACTGGTGCGGATAGCGTCCCTGGTCCGCCGGGTCCAGGCCGACCTGCCGCAGCAGCTCGCCGACGCGGGCGCTGCGCTCGGCGGGCGTCATCCGCGTATGGGTCAGCATGGGCTCGGCGATGATGCGTCCGACCCGCCAGCGCGGATTCAGGCTGGCATAGGGGTCCTGGAAAATCATCTGCAGGCGCTTGCGCAGCGCCCGTCCGCCCGGCTCCGACATGCGCGACAGGGGCTGGCCGTCGAAGCGGATATCGCCGCGCGTCAGCTCGTACAGGCCGACCAGCATGCGCGCCACGGTCGACTTGCCGCAGCCCGATTCGCCCACCAGCGCCAGCGTCTCGCCACGCGCGATCTCGAACGACACGCCGTCCACGGCGCGCAGCATCACCTGCGGCTTGCGCGCCAGCTTGCGTTCCAGCCAGGGCGGCGACACGTCGAACCAGCGGGCCGCGTCCTTGACTTCAACCAGGGGGGTGCTCATGCGGACTCCTTAGTATTTCTTTTGCCGCCGGGCCGCCCCAAGGCAAAAGCGCCCCCTTGGGGGGCAGCAAGCCCGCTCGGCGGGCGCGGCGTGGGGGCATCGTCATGGAGCCAGCAGGCCGCTTGTGAAGTGCCTGCGGGCATGAGTTCGGGCCGGTCGCGCTCGCAGCGCGGCAGGCGCTGCCCGCAACGCGGATTGAAGGCGCAGCCGGGCGGAATCGCGTTCAGTCGCGGCATGCTGCCGTCGATCTGCACCAGCCTGTCGGCATGCGCGTCCAGTGTGGGAATGGAGCCCATCAGCCCCGCCGTGTAAGGATGGCGCGGCTTGTGGATGACGTCGGCCACCGGGCCGATCTCGGCCACGCGCCCAGCGTACATCACCGCCACGCGGTCGGCGGTTTCGGCGATCACGCCCATGTCGTGCGTGATCAGCATCACCGCCGTGCCGTGCTCTCGGCACAGGCGCTTGAGCAGTTCGATGATCTGCGCCTGGATCGATACGTCCAGCGCCGTGGTCGGCTCGTCGGCCACCACCAGCTTGGGTTCGGCCGCCAGGGCCAGCGCGATCACCACGCGCTGGCGCATGCCGCCCGAGAACTGGTGCGGATAGTGGTCGATGCGCTCGCGCGCCGCCGGAATGCCGGTGGCCGCCAGCAGCTCGACGGCGCGGTTGCGCGCCTGCGACCAGCTCATGTCCAGATGCGTGACGATGGTCTCGGCCAGCTGCCGGCCCACGGTGTAAAGCGGATTCAGCGAGGTCAGCGGGTCCTGAAACACCGCGCCGATTTCGCGGCCGCGCACGCGGCGCATCTGCTCGTCGGGCAGGTTATCGATGCGGCGGCCGGCCAGCAGGATCTCGCCCGCAGCCACGCGCCCCGGCGGCTCCAGCAGCCCGATGATGGACGCGCCGGTCAGCGACTTGCCGGCGCCGGACTCGCCCACCACGCCCAGCACTTCGCCTTCCTGGATGGAGAACGACACGTCGTCCAGCGCGCGCAGCGTGCCGCGGCGGGTGGGAAATTCCACCCGCAGGTTGCGGACTTCAAGTAAAGCGCTCATGCGCGACACCTCAATTCAGTTTGGGGTTGAGCGCGTCGCGCAGCCAGTCGCCCAGCAGATTGACGGACAACACCAGCAGCACCAGCGCCGCGCCCGGGAAAATGGTGATCCACCACTCTCCGGAAAACAGGAAGTCATTGCCGATGCGAATCAGCGTGCCCAGCGAAGGCGCCGTCGGCGGCACTCCCACGCCCAGGAACGACAGCGTCGCCTCGGTGATGATGGCGGTGGCCAGGTGCACGGTGGCCAGCACCAGCACCGGCCCCAGCACGTTGGGCAGCACGTGGCGGAACATGATGACCGGCGAGGCCACGCCGATGACCCGCGCCGCCTGCACGTATTCGCGGTTCTTCTCCACCAGCGTGGAGCCGCGCACCGTGCGCGCGTATTGCGGCCAGCCCGCCAGCGCGATCGAGCCGATCAGCACGGGAAAGGCGATCAGTTCGTGCATTTCGCGCGGCACGGCGGCGCGCGCCACGCCGTCGATCAGCAGCGCGATCAGGATGGCGGGAAACGACAGCTGCACGTCGGCCACGCGCATGATGAAGGCGTCGATCCGCCCGCCCGCGTATCCCGACACCAGGCCCAGCACGATGCCGATCAGCATGGACAGCAGCACCGAGGCCAGGCCGATCAGCAGCGACACGCGCGTGCCGTACAGAATGGCCGAAAACAGGTCGCGCCCCTGGCTGTCCGTGCCCAGCAGATAGGTGGACTGCCCGTTGGCCTCCCAGACCGGCGGCAGCAGCGCGTCCAGCAGCTCCACCTTGGTCAGGTCGAAGGGGTTGTGCGGCGCCACCCAGCCGGCCCCGAAGGAACAGACGAGCAGCAGCGCCAGCAGCACGGTGGCGGCGATGGCCACGGGAGCCCGGCGCCAGGCCCAGGCGATGTCGCTGTCCCACCAGCGTTTGAGTACGGCGCGCATCAGTGAGCCCCCCCGCGTGTCAGCCCGGAGCGCAGGCGCGGGTCCACGACGAAATACAGAAGATCGACGACCAGGTTGATGACCACGAACACCAGCGCGATCAGGCACAGGTACGCGGCCATGACCGGCACGTCGGCGAATTGCACCGCCTGGATGAACAGCAGGCCCATGCCCGGCCACTGGAACACCGTCTCGGTCACGATGGCGAAGGCGATGATGCCGCCGAGCTGCAGGCCGGTGATGGTGATGACCGGCACCATCGTGTTCTTCAGCGCGTGGCCGAAGTGGATGGCGCGGCGCTTCAGGCCGCGGGCGCGCGCGAACTTGATGTAGTCCGAACGCAGCACCTCCAGCATTTCGGAGCGCACCAGCCGCAGCACCAGCGTCATCTGGAACAGCGACAGCGTGATGGACGGCAGGATCAGGTGCTTCCACCCCGTGACGGTGAACAGCCCCGACGTCCACCAGCCGATGCCGACGGTATCGCCGCGCCCGTAGCTCGGCAGCCAGCCCAGTTGCACGGAAAACACCAGGATCAGCAGGATGCCGATCAGGAAGGTCGGCAGCGACACCCCCAGCAGCGAGCCGGCCAGCAGCAGCTGCGACAGCAGGCTGTTGCGCTTGAGCGCGGTGTAGACGCCCAGCGGCACGCCCAGCAGCAGCGCCAGCAGCGCGGCCACGACGGACAGCTCCAGCGTGGCCGGCAGGCGCGACTTCAGCAGCGCGGAAACGGGTTCGCTCTGGCGCAGGGAGATGCCGAAATTGCCCTGCACGGCGTTGGCCACGAAGTGGCCGAACTGGACGATGGCCGGCTCGTTCAGGCCCAGGCGTTCACGCAGTGCCATGCGTTCGGCGTCGGTGGCGTCCTGCCCCAGCATGATGGTGACGGGATCGCCGACGTATTGGAAAAGCACGAATGCCAGCAGCGCGACGGTGAGCATCACCGCCACGGCCTGCAGCAGGCGGCGCAGTATGAAAGCAAACATAGGAGAAAAGGCGAATTGGCGGAGCCCCGGAAGGGCCCCGCCCTGGATTAGGGTCTTTTAACCCTGGACGGGATCAGTCGACCTTGACCCAGTCGGCGACCAGGCGGTTGTCGGCGCGGTGCACCACCGTCACGTTCTTGCGCATGGCCCAGGGAATGACCTGGTCGTGCAGCGGGATGTGGCCGAAGTCCTTGGCGTGCCCTTCCAGCACCTTGATGATGTCGGCGTCGCGCTTGGCCGGATCGGTCTCGGTCTTGATCCGGTCGATGACGGCGTCCAGTTCCTTGTTGCTGTAGTTGCCCAGGTTGTACATGCCGTCCGCGCCTTCGCCCTTGGTGCGGATCAGGTTCTGCAGCGTGTACATGGCGTCGAAGGTGGGCACGCCCCAGCCGAACAGGTAGGCGCTGGTGTCGTACGACTGCACCTTGGGGAAGTAGGTGGCGCGCGGCATGGCGTTCATGGTGGCCTTCACGCCCACCTTGGCCCACATGCCGATGACGGCCTGGCAGATGGCCTCGTCGTTGATGTAGCGGTTGTTGGGGCAGTCCAGCGTGAAGTTGAGCGTGCCGTCGTAGCCGGCTTCCTTGAGCAGCGCGCGCGCCTTGTCGGCGTCGTAGGGCACGCGCTTGTGCAGCGACTCGGCCCAGCCGTGCACCTGCGGCGCGATCATGGTGCCGGTGGGCGCGGACAGGCCGCGCATCACGGCGCGCTTGATCGCGTCCACGTCGATGGCGCGGTACAGCGCCTCGCGCACGCGCACGTCCTGGAACGGGTTCTTGCCCTTGATGGTGGAGTACTGCAGCTCGGGACGCTTCTGGTCCAGGCCCAGGTAGATGGTGCGGTATTCGTTGCCCTCGACCACCTTGGCCGACTGGCGCAGGCGGTCCAGGTCCTGGGCCGCCGGGTCCAGCACGAAGTCGATCTCGCCCGACAGCAGCGCCGCGGTGCGCGTGGCGTTCTGCTTGATCGGCGTGAACACGACTTCGGTCACGTTGCCGACCTTGCCGGCCTTGTTCCACCAGTCCTTGTTCTCCTCGAACACGGTGCGCACGTCCACTTCGCGCGACTTCAGCTTGTAGGGGCCGGTGCCGTTGGTGTTGCGCGCGCCGTAGGTTTCTTCCTTGTTGACGAAGTCCTGCGGCTTGGCGATGTTGTGCTTCTCGGCCCAGGCCTTGTTCATGATGAACACATTGGTCAGCTGGCGCAGCAGCACGGGATTGGGCGCCGAGGTCTCCACCTCGACCGTCAGGTCGTCGACCTTGCGCGCTTCCTTGATGCCGGTGGTGTAGGCCTTGTAGTTCGAGGTCGGGGCCATCGCGCGGTGGATCGAGAACACCACGTCGTCGGCGGTGAAGGCGGCGCCGTCGTGGAACTTCACGTTCGGGCGCAGCTTGAAGCGGTACAGCGTGGGCGAGACCTGCTGCCATTCGGTGGCCAGGCGCGGGGTCAGCTTGAAGGACTTGTCGTAGTCCACCAGCGGTTCGTAGATATAGCTGTTGGCGGCGATCGTCATGCCTTCGTTCTGCGAGTGCGGGTCGAAGGTGAGGATGTCGCCCTGGGCGGCCCAGCGGAAGGTTTTGGCCTGCCCGATCGAGGGCGCGGCCACGGCGGCTGCGGCGATCGCGATAGCAATCAAAGTGCGGCGCATAGGATCAACTCCTGACAGTAGTCTGAATACCGGCGCGATATTGCCTACCCGCGGAACCCCCGTCAATTCAGGGTTTATGCGTACCGGAACAGGTTTTCTCAGAGAGAAAACTATTAGGGACGCATATGCTTGTAACAAAAAAATAGGACGAACGCTGTTCGGTTTTGTGCCGCCTATTCTTCTTCTGCAATCGGCAGTTCCAGCGGCACGTGCTCGGTCATCAGCACTTCCAGCATCTCGATCAGCTGCGCGGCCTTTTCCTCGCCGAAGGGCGCCAGCACCGCCTTCTGGTGCTGCAGGGCCTGCTCGCACAGCGAGGCGATCAGGTTCGATCCCTTGGCCGTGATGCGCACGCGCGTCTGGCGCCGGTCCGCCCGCACGCCATTGCGCGCCACCAGGCCTTCGGCCTCCATGCGCTGCACCACCTTGCTCAGCGTGGGCTGTTTGGTGATGGCCAGCACCGCCAGCGAGCCTATGGTTTCGCCCTCGCTGCCCTGCAGGCTGGCCAGCACCCGCCACTGGGTCACCGACAGGCCGGCCGCCCTGACCTGCAGGTGGAACTCCGCCGAAATGCGCTGGCTGGCCTGCGCCAGCAGATAGGCGAGGTAGCCGTCGACGAAACGGGGAGCGCCGCGCGCCGCCGTGGAAGTGTCCCGCTGATTCTGCAATTCCATGCTGTTCTGCTCCGATGTCCGCGCCCGGGCGCATGCTGTTGCGCAACACAGGGTATACCCGGAATCGCAACCCGTTTTTGCACTCTGACGGGGCGCGCGGCGTGCCCCAAACTAGTGATCAACGAGTATATACATCCTTGTTTTATTGCGATATTTTTTTCTTTCCATGAAATTTCATCTTTTTTGTTGACAGCTAAAACGTTGACTCCTAAAGTATTTTTTAGATGAATTTTCCATGACGTGGCGATGCTGCGCAGCAGCAACGGCTGAGGACCCGACGACCGGGCCCGCAAGGAGTTCCTGATGGCAGAAAGGTCTTTCAAGAAAGAAGTCCAGCAACTGCGAATCGGCGCGGGCGAAGAGTTCCGCGGCGAGGGAATTCTTGCGGTCACCAAGGCCCTGCTGCAATCCGGCGTGGGCTACGTCGCCGGCTACCAGGGTTCGCCGATCTCGCACCTGATGGACGTGCTGGCCGACGCCAACGACATCCTGCAGGAACTCGGCGTGCACTTCGAGGCCAGCGCCTCGGAAGCCACCGCGGCCGCCACGCTGGCGGCCTCGGTCATGTATCCGATCCGCGGCGCGGTCACCTGGAAATCCACCGTGGGCACCAACGTCGCCTCCGACGCGCTGGCCAACCTGGCCTCGGGCGGCGTCACCGGCGGCGCGCTGGTGATCGTGGGCGAGGACTACGGCGAAGGCTCGTCCATCATGCAGGAACGCTCGCACGCGTTCGCCATGAAATCCCAGATCTGGCTGCTGGACCCGCGTCCCAACCTGGAAAGCATGGTCAAGGCGGTCGAGGACGGGTTCGAATTGTCCGAGGCCAGCAAGACGCCGGTGATGCTGCAGCTGCGCATCCGCGGCTGCCATGTGCATGGCCGCTTCATCGCCAAGGAAAACAAGCGTCCTGCGTTTTCGCTGGCCCAGGCGCTGGAAAGCCCCGAGCGCGACACCAGCCGCATCGTGCTGCCGCCGGCCTCGTTCCTGCACGAGCAGGAAAAGATCAAGGAGCGCTGGCCCGCCGCCATCCGCTACATCAAGGAACACAGGCTCAACGAGTTCTTCGACGGCGAGCAGGACGACGTCGGCCTGATCCTGCAGGGCGGCCTCTACAACGGCGTCATCCGCGCGCTGCAGCTGCTGGGCCTGGCCGACCACTTCGGCAACAGCCGCATTCCGCTGTACGTCATGAACGTGACCTATCCCGTGATCGAGGACGAGGTCGTCGAGTTCTGCCGGGGCAAGCGCGCCGTGCTGCTGCTGGAAGAAGGCCAGCCCGACTATATCGAGCAGAACCTGCACGCGGTGCTGCGCCGCGCCGACGTCCAGACGCGGCTGTCCGGCAAGGACGTGCTGCCCATGGCCGGCGAGTACACCACCCAGGTCATGCGCGACGGCCTGCGCGAATTTCTCAAGCGCAACCGTCCGCAATCGCTGCAGACGCACCCTGCCGTCGCGGCCGACGCCCAGGCCGCCGAACGCCAGCTCGAAATCACCGAACTGGCGCGGCCCAGGCCGGCCCGGCCGGCCGAGCAGCCCATCACCTTCCACAAGCACGTCGAAGGCCTGGCGGCGGTGGTGCCGCCGCGGCCGGCGGGCTTCTGTACCGGCTGTCCGGAGCGGCCGATCTTCTCGGCGCTGACCCTGGCGCAGGAGAAGCTGGGCCAGCACCACATTTCGTGCGACATCGGCTGCCACCTGTTCTCCATCCTGCCGCCCTTCAACCTGGGCGCCACCACCATGGGTTACGGCCTGGGCGCCTCCAGCGCGGCGGCGTTCAACGTGCCGGCGGCCAAGCGGCCCATTTCCATCATGGGCGACGGCGGCTTCTGGCACAACGGGCTGGCCTCGGGCATCGGCAACGCGGTGTTCAACAAGTACGACGGCGTGATCGTCATCGTCGACAACTACTACTCCTCGGCCACCGGCGGCCAGGACATCCTGTCCTCGCGCGCCGACAACCCGGACCGCTCGACCAACAACCCCATCGACGAGGCCGTGCGCGGCGTCGGCGTGAAATGGGTGCGCACGCTGGACCGCACCTACGACGTGGCCAAGGTGCGCGCCACCCTCGAAGAGGCGCTGACCACCGACGTCAAGGGCCCCAAGGTCATCATCGCGCAGTCCGAATGCATGCTGAACAAGCAGCGCCGCGTCAAGCCGCTGTTCAACCAGGCGGTGAAGGCGGGCAAGCGCGCGGTCAAGGAGCGCTTCGGCGTGGACCCCGACGTCTGTACCGGCGACCACGCCTGTATCCGCCTGTCGGGCTGTCCGTCGCTGACGGTCAAGGACAGCGGCGATCCGCTCAAGGAAGATCCGGTCGCGCACGTCGAAAGCAGCTGCGTGGGCTGCGGCAACTGCGGCGAAGTGGCCCATGCCGCGGTGCTATGCCCGTCGTTCTACCGCGCCGACATCGTCCACAACCCGACCGGCCGGGACCGCGTCATGGCGCGCATGCGCGGCGCCGTGATCGGCTTTCTGCAACGGCGCCGCGCCGCGCGCCTGACCCACGACGCCCTTTGAGGAACTCTGCTCCATGAACGCGGCCGCTATGCAGCAAGCCAATCCGATCAAGATCGCCATCCTGGCCATGGGCGGCCAGGGCGGCGGCGTGCTGGCCGACTGGATCGTCGACATGGCCGAGCACGCCAGCTGGTGGGCCCAGACCACTTCGGTGCCCGGCGTGGCCCAGCGCACCGGCGCCACCATCTATTACGTGGAGCTGATGCCCGAGGCCGAAGTGCGGCGCGCCGGCAGGCAGCCGGCGCTGGCGCTGATGCCCACGCCCGGCGACGTGGACCTGGTGGTGGCGGCCGAGCTGATGGAAGGCGGGCGCGCGATCCAGCGCGGCCTGGTCACGCCCGAGCGCACGGTGCTGCTGGCCTCGTCGCACCGCAGCTACGCCGTCAGCGAAAAATCCGCGCCCGGCAACGGCATCGCCGATCCCAACAAAGTGCTGGAAGCCGGCCGCGCGGCGGCCCGTCGCTTTCTCTGCTTCGACCTGCAAGACCTGGCCGACCGGGCCGGCAGCGTCATCAGCGCCAGCCTGTTCGGCGCGGTGGCGGGCAGCGGCGCGCTGCCGTTCGCGCGCGACGATTTCGAGGCCACGGTGCGGCGCGCCGGCCTGGGCGTGGAGGCCAGCCTGCGCGCCTTCGCGCTGGGTTTCGAAGCAGCCGACCAGGCCCCCGCGCAGCCCGCCGCCATCGACCTGGAACGGCCGCTGCCGGCGCTGCCCGAGACCGCCGCCAGCCCGCGCGCGCAGGCCCTGCTGGACGCCATCAAGCGCGATTTCCCCGCCTGTGCGCAACCCATGCTGGTGGCCGGCGTGCGCCGCCAGATCGAGTTCCAGGACCTGGCCTACGCCGGCGACTATCTGCGCCACATGAAAGCCATCCGCGACCTGGACGCCGCGCACGGCGGCGACGCGCGCCAGTGGGCGCTGACCTGCGCGGCGGCGCGCTACGTGGCCACGGCCATGGCCTACGACGACGTGATCCGCGTCGCCGACCTGAAAACCCGCGGCACGCGCTTCGAGCGCGTGCGCCAGGAAGTGGGCGCGCGCCCGGACCAGCTGGTCTACACCACCGAATTCATGCACCCGCGGCTGGAGGAAATCTGCGGCACGCTGCCGGCCGGGCTGGGCCGCTGGCTGGAGGGCTCCAAGGCCTTCGGCGGTTTCGTCGCGCGCCGTCTGGGCCGCGGGCGCCGCATGCAGAGCAGCACGCTGGGCGGCTTCCTGATGCTGTACGCGCTGGCCGGCATGCGGCGGTTCCGCCGCGGCACGCTGCGCCACCAGACCGAGGCCGCGGGCCTGCGGCAATGGCTGGACCTGATCGCCAGGCTGGCGCCGCGCGACTACGCGCTGGCCGTCGAAACCGTCAACTGCCGCCGCCTGGTCAAGGGCTATAGCGACACCCACGTGCGCGGCGGCGGCAAGTACCGCCAGCTCATCGCCGCCGCCGAACGGCTGGCCGGCCAGCCCAACGCCGCGGCGACGCTGCGCGAACTGCGCGACACCGCCCTGGCCCACGAAAAATGCGAGCCCATGGAGCGCCAGCTGGCCGAAAAGCTGGCGGCCTGAGCGACGGACCGCCGCCAGCGCGGCGGCCCCGGCGAATCCGCACAAAGAGAGAGACAGACGCCGTGCAAACATTGAAACTCATCGTTCGCGAAGTCCGCCAGGAATCGCCCTTGATCCGCTCTTTCCGGCTGGCCCGCGAAGACGGCGGACCGCTGCCCGCCTTCGGGCCGGGCGCGCATCTGAAGGTGTCGGTGCCGGGCCAGCGCGAGCCGCGCTGCTACTCGCTGGTGCAGCTCGCGCCCGACGCCGGCCGCTACGCCCAGCCCCTCGAATACCGCCTGGGCGTGCGCCTCGAAGAAGCCAGCCAGGGCGGTTCGCGCTACATGCACGCGCTGTCCGAGGGCGACCTGGTCACGGCCGAAGGCCCGCGCAACGACTTTCCGCTGCACGAAGCGCCCGCCGGCGACGAACCCGTGCTGCTGATCGCGGGCGGCATCGGCATCACGCCCATCGCCTCCATGGCCGCCGCGCTCAAGTCCGCCGGCCGCGCCTTCCATCTGTACTATTGCGGCCGCACCCGCGGCCAGCTGGCCTTCCTGCCCGAGCTGCAGGCGCTGGCCGGCGCCGACCTGAGCCTGCACGCCGACGACGAGCCCGACTGCTGCTTCGACCTGCGCGCGCTGCTGGATTCGGCCTCGCCGCGCCAGCACCTGTACGTGTGCGGCCCCAAGGGCCTGATCGACGCCGTCATCCACGAAGCCCGCGCCCGCCACTGGCCCGACGCCCACATCCATTTCGAACTGTTCACCACGGCCGCGCCGCAGGCCGGCGACCAGGCTTTCGAGGTCGAGCTGCGCCAGTCCGGCCAGGTGCTGACCATCCCCGCGGACAAGACCATCATCGAGGTCATGGAGGAAGCCGGCTGCGATCCGATGTACGACTGCAAGCGCGGCGAATGCGGGGTCTGCCAGGCCACGGTGCTGGAGGGCGAGCCCGACCACCGCGACTACTACCTCTCGGACACCGAGAAGGCCAGCGGCAAGATCATCCAGATCTGCATCTCGCGCGCGAAATCCGCGCGCCTGGTGCTGGATCTGTAGGCACGACGCAAGGAAGCGCCATCATGAGCAAATACCGCGACAACCCCGACGCCATCCGCGCCCTGCTGCGCGAGACCGAAGTGCACAAGGACCTGTTCGTCGACCAGGAACTGTTCGAGCTGGAAATGGAGCGCCTGTACGCCAACACCTGGGTCTACGTGGGCCACGACAGCCAGGTGCCGAACCCGGGCGACTACATCACCACCACGGTGGGCGACCAGCCGGTGGTGATGGTGCGCCACAGCGACCGCAGCGTGCGCGTGCTGCACAACCGCTGCCCGCACAAGGGCACGATGGTCGCCGGCGACGCCTGCGGCAACACCGGCAAGTTCTTCCGCTGCCCCTATCACGCCTGGACCTTCAAGACCGACGGCAGCCTGCTGTCCATCCCGCTCAAGAAAGGCTACGAAAACACCGGCCTGGAGCACTGCGAGGCCAGCAAGGGCATGGCCGCCGTGCAGGACGTGCGCAACCACCGCGGCTTCGTGTTCTGCCGCCTCAATCCGCAGGGCCAGTCGTTCGAGGAATTCTTCGGCGATTCGCTGTCGACGCTGGACAACATGGTCGACCGCTCGCCCGAAGGCCGGCTGGAAGTCGCCGGCGGCGTGATGCGCTACATGCACCGCTGCAACTGGAAGATGCTGGTCGATAACCAGACCGACACCTGCCACCCGATGGTGGCGCACGAATCGTCGGCGGGCACCGCGGTCAAGGTCTGGGAGCAGGCGCCCGCCGGCACGCCCAAGCCCATGGCCGTGGAACTGTTCGCGCCGTTCATCTCGCCCTACGAGTTCTTCGAGAACATGGGCATACGCGTATGGGAAAACGGCCACGGCCACACCGGCGTGGCCGACTCCATCCACGCTTCCTATTCCGGCATTCCGGGCTACTGGGACGCCATGGTGGCGGCCTACGGCGAGGAACGCGCCGGCCAGATCCTGGGCGACGTGCGCCACAACACCGTGTACTTCCCCAACATCATGGTCAAGGGCCCGATCCAGACGCTGCGCGTGTTCAAGCCGATCGCGGCCGACCGGACGCTGGTGGAGTCCTGGACCTTCCGCCTGGTGGGCGCGCCCGACCTGCTGCTGGAGCGCACCCTCATGTACAACCGGCTGATCAACGCGCCGACCTCGGTGGTCGGCCATGACGACCTGGAAATGTACGAGCGCGCGCAGGACGGCCTGCATTCGCGCGCGCGCGAATGGGTGAACGTCGGCCGGCTCTACTCGCCCGACGAGACCGGCCGCAAGAACGTCACCACCAACGGCACCAACGAATGGCAGATGCGCAACCAGTACCGCGCATGGGGCCGCTACATGACCGCAACGGAGCCGGTATGAGCGCGAGCGACCGTGAACTGATCGATTTCGTCTACGCCGAGGCGCGCATGCTGGACGAGCAGCGCTTCGAGGAATGGCTGGACCTGTACACCGAGGACGGCCGCTACTGGATGCCGCTGGCCCACGGCCAGACCGACCCCAGGCTGCACGCCTCGCTGATGTACGAAGACAAGCTGCTCTTGCGCGTACGCGTGCAACGGCTGGCCGGCCAGCGCACCTACTCGCAGCAGCCCAGGAGCCGCTGCCACCACCTGCTGCAGGCGCCCACCGTCGAGCACGGCCACCCCGAAGCCGCGCCGGCCGAAGGCCGCCACGTGGTGCGCACCGCCTTTCATTACGTGGAGACCCGGCTCGACACGCAGACGCTGTACGCCGGCTGGGCCACCCACCACCTGGTGGAGCAGGACGGCGGCCTGCGCATCCAGCTCAAGCGCGTGGACCTCGTCAACTGCGACGCGGCCTTCGGCAATATCCAACTGTTCATGTAGGAGCGGCTCGTGAACACCACGGTCCATCAGGCACTGCTCGACACCGCCGCGCGCCACGGCGCCCGGCCCTTTCTGTGCATACTGCCGGAGACGGCGCAGGCCTATGGCGTCGGCGCCGGCGAGCTGAGCTACGCCCAGGCCGCCAGCGCCGTCGAGACGCTGCGCGCGGCCTACGCCCGCGCCGGCTACGGCCACGGCCACCGCGCCGGGCTGTTGCTGGAGAACCGCCCCGCGTTCTTCCTGCACTGGTTCGCGCTGAACGCGCTGGGCGTGTCGGTGGTGCCGATCAACCCGGACCTGCGCGCCGCGGAACTCGAATACCTGACGGGGCACTCCGAGATCGCGCTGGCCGTGGCCCTGCCCGAACGCCACGACGACCTGATCGCGGCCGCCCGGCGCGCCGGCCGCGAGCTGCGCGTGATGGGCCCGGACGACGTGCCCCCGCCCGCGCCCTTTGGCGCGCCGCTGGCAGGCAGCGAGCCGGATGTCCTGACCGAATGCGCCCTGCTCTACACGTCCGGCACCACCGGCCGCCCCAAGGGCTGCATCCTGCCCAACCGCTACTTCCTGCATGCCGGCGGCTGGTATGCGCGCATCGGCGGCCTGGCCGCCCTGCGGCCCGGCGAGGAACGCATGCTGACGCCGCTGCCGCTGGTGCACATGAACGCGATGGCGTATTCGGCCATGGCCATGCTGCTGACCGGCGGCTGCCTGATCCCGCTGGACCGCTTCCATCCCAGGACCTGGTGGGACAGCGTGCGCGAATCGCGCGCCACGGTGCTGCACTACCTGGGCGTCATGCCCGCCATCCTGATGAAGGCCGAGGCGTCGCCGCGCGATCTGCAGCCCACCATCCGCTTCGGCTTCGGCGCCGGCGTGGACCGCAAGCTGCACCAGCCTTTCGAGGCGCGCTTCGGCTTTCCGCTGCTGGAGGCCTGGGCCATGACCGAGACCGGCGCGGGCGCCGTCATCATCGCCAACCGCGAGCCGCGTCACATCGGCAGCAGCTGCTTCGGCCGCGAGGAAGACGACGTGCAGGTGCGCATCGTCGACGACGCCGGCGCCGAGGCCGCCATCGGCGAGCCCGGCGAGCTGCTGGTGCGCCATGCCGGCGACGACCCGCGCTACGGCTTTTTCGCCGGCTACCTGAAGGACGAGGCCGCCACGGCCCAGGCCTGGGAAGGCGGCTGGTTCCATACCGGCGACATCGTGCGCCGCGAGGCCGACGGCGCGCTGCGCTTCGTGGACCGCAAGAAGAACGTGATCCGCAGAAGCGGCGAGAACATCTCGGCCGTGGAAGTCGAAAGCGTGCTGATGCAGCATCCGCTGGTCAAGGCGGTGGCGGTGGCCGCCGTGCCCGACACCGTGCGCGGCGACGAGGTGCTGGCCTGCGTGGTGCCCGAGACCCAGCCCGCCTCCGACGCCGAGCTGGCCGAGGCCGCGCGCAGCATCGTGCAATGGAGCCTGGAACAGCTGGCGTACTACAAGGCGCCGGGCTATGTGGCCTTCGTGGACGCCCTGCCGCTCACCACCACCAACAAGATCCAGCGCGGCGAGATGAAGGCGCTAGCGCCCACCCTGCCCGGCACGGCCCGCTGCGTGGATACCTGCTCGATGAAGAAGCGGCCCGCCGCGCAGCCGCAGGAGCCGCTTCGATGAGCGCGCGCCTGGGCTATGACGGCGTGGTGGCGGCCCTGCCCGTCACCATCCCGTACGAGCGCTATTCCACCCACGCCGCCCACTGGTGGCTGGGACGCGCGCTGGGCGCGCTGATCCGCCAGGCCGGCATCGCCAAGGCCGAGGTGGACGGGCTTTGCGTGTCCAGCTTCACGCTGGCGCCCGACACCGCGGTCGGCCTGGTGCAGCATCTGGGCATGAGCCCGCGCTGGCTGGACCACATCCCCATGGGCGGGGCCAGCGGCGTGGCGGCCCTGCGCCGCGCCGCCCGCGCCGTACAGGCCGGCGACGCCGGCATCGTGGCCTGCCTGGCGGGCGACACCAACCACGTGGACTCGTTTCGCAACACGGTCAGCCAGTTCTCGCGCTTCGCGCAGGACGCGGTGTATCCGTACGGCGCGGGCGGCCCCAACGCCAGCTTCGCGCTGCTGACGGCCAACTACATGCGCGCCACCGGCGCCACGCGCGCCGATTTCGGCAAGCTGTGCGTGGCGCAGCGCGACAACGCGCTGCGCTTTCCGCATGCGCTGATGAAAAAGCCGCTGACGCTGGCCCAGTACCTGGACGCGCGCGTCATCACCGACCCCATCCACCTGTTCGACTGCGTCATGCCCTGCGCCGGCGCCGACGCCTTCCTGGTCATGAGCGAGGACCGGGCGCGCGCGCTGGGCCTGCCGCATGTGCGCATCCTCTCCACCATCGAGCGCCACAACGCCTGGATCGAAGATCCCATCCAGACGCGCGGCGGCTGGACCATGGACGTGGACGAACTGTACGGACAGGCCGGCGTCGCGCCGGCCGACATGGATTTCCTGCAGGCCTACGACGACTACCCGGTCATCAACATGATGCAGATCGAAGACCTGGGCTTCTGCGAAAAAGGCGCGGCGCCGGACTTCGTGCGCCGCCACAGCTTCACCGTGGACGGCAGCTTCCCCTTCAATACCAACGGCGGGCAGCTGTCGGTGGGCCAGGCCGGCGCGGCCGGCGGCTACCTGGGGCTGGTCGAGGCCCTGCGCCAGCTGACCGGCACGGCCGGCGGCACGCAGGTGGCCGACGCGCGCCTGGGCATGGTCAGCGGCTTCGGCATGATCAATTACGACCGCGGGCTGTGCACCGCCGCGGCCATCCTGGCAAGGAGCGAGGCATGACGGAACCGCTGGCCAGGCCGCCCCGCAAGAATCCCGTCGCGCGCACGCGCCAGCCGACGCTGCCGCCCGGCTCGCGCAGCCGCGCCGCGCTCGGGCTGACCGCGGCCGCCGCCGAAGGCCGCTTCGAACTGCAGACCTGCGCCGACTGCGGGACGGTGCAGTACCCGCCGCGCGAGGTCTGCGGCCATTGCCTGTCCGAACGCCTGCCGTGGCTTGCGGTCGATCCCGCCGGCGTGCTGCTGGCGAGCACCGTCCTGCACCACAGCAACGACCTGTATTTCCGCGAGCGCCTGCCCTGGCGCGTGGGCACGGTGCGCATGGCCGCCGGCCCCTCGGTGGTGGCCCACGTGCACCAGGATTGCGCCGACGGCGGCCGCGTGCGGCTGGCGCTCAAGCTCGACCGCAGCGGCCAGGCCGTGATGATCGCCCTGCCCGAAAGGAACACGCCCAACATGGAAGACGACAAGACCCTGCGCGAGACCTCGTGCGATCCGAAGTTCCGCCGCGCGCTCGTCACCGACGGCAAGTCGGCGGTGGGCCAGGCCGTGGCGCGCGCCCTGCTCGATGCCGGCAGCCCCATGGTGTTCCTGGGCGATCCGCAGCCCTGGCGCCGCGACGCCGCGTTCGACGCGCTGGCGTCCGATCCGCGGGTGCAGGCGGTGGACCTGAACGTGACCGATACCGACTCGGTCGAGCGCGTGGCCGCGTCGATCGGCGGCAAGGTGGAGATCCTGGTGAACACCGCCGACCTGGAACGCGAAGGCGGCCTGCTCGGGCGCAAGGACGTGAACACCGCGCGCGACGCCATGGACGTGAACGTGCTGGGACTGATGCGCCTGGCCCAGGGCTTCGGCCCGGCGCTGTGCGGCCGCGCGGCCGACGGCGTGAACAACGCCGCGGCCTGGGTCAATGTGCTGTCGATCTATGCCCACATGAACCTGCCCTCGCGCGGCATGTGGTCGGCGTCCAAGGCGGCCGCGCTGTCGCTGGCGCAGTGCCTGCGCGCCGAAATGCGCGGCGCGGGCGTGCGGGTGGTGAACGTGTTCCCCGGGCCGGTGGACCACGAATGGGAGCAGCGCACGCCGCCGCCGCGCGTGGCGCCGGCCGCGCTGGCCGCCGCCATCGTGCGCGCCCTGAAGGAAGGCACCGAGGACGTCTACGTCGGCGACGTGGCGCAGGAGTTCCGCGCGCGCCTGGCGCAGAACCCCAAGGGACTGGAGCGGGAACTGGGGGCCTGAGGCCGCCGCCCCGACGATACGAACGACAGGAGCAAACAGTGAGCCAACCCATACTCGCCCAATTCATGGCCGAACTGGTTTCGGGCCGCATCCGCGTGGTGGACCTGACCGAGACGCTGACGCCGGAATTTCCCACCATCGTGCTGCCGCCGGAGTTCGGCCAGGCCTGGCCCTTCCGCATCGAAGAGATCTCGCGCTATGACGAGCGCGGCCCGGGCTGGTACTGGAATAACTTCTCTTGCTCGGAGCACACCGGCACGCACTTCGACGCGCCGGTGCACTGGATCACCGGCAAGGACCAGCCCGACAATACCGTCGACACCATCCCGATCGAGGCCTTCATCGCCAACGCCTGCGTCATCGACTGCTCGGCCGAGGCCCGCGACAATCCGGACTTCCTGCTGACCGTCGACTTCGTGCAGCGGTGGGAGGAGCGCCACGGCCGCATACCCGCGCGCTCCTGGGTGCTGATGCGCACCGACTGGTCCAAGCGCGCCAAGCCGGCCGAATACCTCAACATGCAGGACGACGGCGCGCACTCGCCCGGCCCGGACGCCGAGGTCGTGCCCTGGCTCATCAAGGAGCGCGACGTGCACGGCTTCGGCACCGAATCGGTGGGCACCGACGCCGGCCAGGCCCAGCACCTGGACCCGCCCTATCCCTGCCATTACTACATGCACGGCAATAACCGCTACGGCCTGCAGTGCCTGACCAATCTGGACCAGCTGCCCCCCACCGGCGCGGTGATCTTCTCGGCGCCACTCAAGATCCGCAGCGGCTCGGGCAGCCCCTTGCGCGTGCTGGCGCTGGCGCCCAAGGCCTGAACGGCGACAAGAAAAGGGGGAAACCATGACGCAAAACCACGTCGCGCTGGTGACCGGCGGCAGCGCCGGCATCGGCGCCGAAATCTGCCGCAGCATGCTGGAGGCCGGCTACGAGGTCGTCTCCATGGCGCGCCGCGCCGCCGACTTCAGCCATCCGCGCCTGCACAACATCCAGGTCGACCTGCTGGACGCCGAGGCCACCGCGCAGGCCGGGGCCGAGGCCTCGGCCCGGTTTCCGATCAGCCACGTGATCCACAACGCCGGCGTGATCTGGCCCAACCTGCTGCCGCAGGTCACCCAGGAAGAACTGCACGGCCTGACCCAGATCCACCTGGGCGCGGCCATCAGTCTGGTGCAGTCGGCCCTGCCCGGCATGCAGGAGCGCAGGTTCGGCCGCATCGTGCTGATGTCCTCGCGCGGCGCGCTGGGCTTGCCCACGCGCACCGCGTATTCGGCCACCAAGGCCGGCATGGTGGGCATGGCGCGCACCTGGTCGCTGGAGCTGGCGCCCCACGGCATCACGGTCAACGTGGTGGCGCCCGGCCCGATCCAGACGGACATGTTCTATGAAGTGATCGACCCCGGCAGCGAGCGCGAAAAGCAGCTGGCCGCCGGCATTCCGGTCAAGCGCCTGGGCCGCGCCGACGACGTGGCGCGCGCCGTGATGTTCTTCGCCGATCCGGCCAACAGCTTCGTCACCGGCCAGACCCTGTTCGTATGCGGCGGCGCGAGCGTCAGCTCCATCACCATCTGAACCGCGCCGGCGCCGCGCTTCGGGTTTTGACCGATAGGTAAGCGCGACGCCCGGGTCTACAGTGCAGAGCCTGCGCAACAGAAATTTTAAGTAACAAGCATTTTTCGCAGTTCCCGTTTTCTCCGTTTTCCAGCCGCACTCCCACCCTGCTCCCTATCCGGAGGTCTTGCCATGCTGTCGAAGAAAATCCCCCTGGCCGCCGCCGCTGCGGTCGCCGCGCTGTTCGCACTGCCCGCCCTGGCGCAGATGAAGGTCGGCGTCGTCACCTCGTCCACCGGCCCCACCGCGCTGGTCGGCATCCCGCAGAAGAACACCGTGCCGCTGCTGCCCAAGCAGATAGGCGGCCTGACGGTGGAATACATTTCGCTGGACGACGCCAGCGATTCCACCAACTCGGTCACGGCCTTCAAGAAGCTGATCACGGAGCAGAACGTGGACGCGCTGATCGGCCCGTCTGGTTCGCCCAACGCCATGGGCGTGATCCAGTTCGCCGCCGAGGCCGGCGTGCCGATGCTGGCGCCGGTGGGCACGGCCGCCGTGGTGCTGCCCATGAACGAACAGAAGAAGTGGGTCTTCAAGACCACCCAGAACGACGACATCATCGCGCGCGCGCTGGTGGACCACATGGTCAAGTCCGGCATCAAGACGGTCGGCTTCATCGGCCTGAACGATCCGTATGGCGAGAACTGGTACAAGGTCTTCTCCGGCATGGCCGCCGAGAAGGGCCTGAAGATCACCGCCAATGAACGCTATCTGCGCTTCGACAGCTCGGTCACCGGGCAGGCCCTGAAGATCCTGGCCGCCAAGCCCGACGCGGTGCTGGTGGCCGCCCCCGGCGCGGCCAGCGTGCTGCCGCAGACCACGCTGTACGACCAGGGCTACAAGGGCAAGTTCTACCAGACCCACGGCGCGGCCCTGCCCGACTTCCTCAAGCTGGGCGGCAAGAAGGTCGAGGGCACGGTGCTGGCCGCCAGCCTGATGCTGGTGCTGCCGGAAATGCCGGACAGCAACCCCTCCAAGAAGGTCGCTTCCGACTACATCGCGGCCTACGAAAAGCTCAACGGCTCGCGTCCGGCCACCTTCGGCGCCAACGTATTCGACGCCGGCCTGCTGCTGCAGCAGGCCGTGCCGCTGGCCGAAAAAGCCGGCAAGCCGGGCACCAAGGAGTTCCGCAGCGCGCTGCGCGACGCGCTGGAACAGACCAAGGAGCTGGTCGGCACCCAGGGCGTCTACAACATGACGGCCGCCGACCATAGCGGGTTCGACGAGCGCGGGCGCGAGCTGATTACGGTGAAGGACGGGGCCTGGACTCTGGTGAAGTAGGTCCCCCCCGAAGCGCTGCGCGCTTCCCCCCCAGGGGGGCATGCCTGCGGACCGGCGGAGCCGGATCCGCGGCATCCCGCTGGCGCCTGTGCGGCGCTGTACTAGTCGGAATTCTGCATGAATGCTCAGATTGCCCTGATACTCGGGCAGGATGGCATCACCAACGGCGCGATCTATGCGCTGCTGGCCTTGTCCATCCTGCTGGTGTTTACCGTTACCCGCGTGCTGTTCATCCCGCAGGGAGAGTTCGTGGCCTTCGGCGCGCTGACCATGGCCGCGCTGCAGGCCGGCAAGCCGGTGCAGCTGGTCTGGCTGCTGTTCGCCTTCGCGCTGGCCGAGGTCGGCGCCGACCTGCTGGCGCGGCGCAAACGGCCGGGCCGCGGCCGCGGCGCGTGGCGCATGGCGGCCAAGCTGGCCTATCCGCTGGCGCTGGCCGCGCTGTTCTACAAGCTGCCGCTGGCGCAGCTGCCGATGGCCGCGCAGGCGCTGCTGACGCTGCTGCTGGTGGTGCCGATGGGGCCGCAGCTGTATCGCCTGTTCTACCAGCCGATCGCGTCGGCCTCGACGCTGGTGCTGCTGATCGTGTCCATCGCGGTGCACCTGGCGCTGGTCGGGCTGGGGCTGCTGGCCTTCGGCGCCGAGGGCGCGCGCACCGCGCCGTTCAGCGACGCCAGCCTGACGCTGGGGCCGCTCAACGTCAACAGCCAGGCGCTGTGGGTGCTGGCGGTGTCGGCGCTGCTCATCGTGGTGCTCTACCAGTTCTTCGAACGCTCCATGTACGGCAAGGCGCTGCGCGCGGCCGCCTTCAACCGCCTGGGCGCGCGGCTCATGGGCATCTCACCGATCTTCGCCGGCAAGGCCACGTTCTTCCTGGCCGCGCTGATCGGCACGGTGTCGGGCATTCTCATCGCCCCCATCACCACCATGTACTTCGATTCCGGCTTCATGGTGAGCCTCAAGGGCTTCGTGGGCGCCATCATCGGCGGCCTGGTGAGCTATCCGCTGGCCGCCGCCGGCGCGGTGCTGGTCGGGCTGATCGAGGCCTTCTCCTCGTTCTGGGCCAGCGCCTACAAAGAAATCATCGTGTTCACGCTGATCATCCCCGTGCTGCTCTGGCGCTCGCTGAAAAGCCATCACGTCGAGGAAGAAGACGAATGAATCCGCGCCACATCCTCTACGCATTCCTGGCGCTGCTGGCGTTGGCGCCGCTGTCCCTGCCGCCTTTCTACGTGACGCTGCTGAACTACATCGGCCTGTACGCGCTGGTGGCGCTGGGCCTGGTGCTGCTGACCGGCGTCGGCGGGCTGACCAGCTTCGGCCAGGCCGCCTTCGTGGGCGTGGGCGCCTACACCACGGCGCTGCTGACCACGCGCGCCGAGGCCCTGCCCGCCTGGCTGGCGTGGCTGGGCGCCTCGCCCTGGCTGACCCTGCTGGCCGGGCTGGCGCTGACGCTGGCGGTGGCCTATCTGCTGGGCGCCATCACGCTCAAGCTGTCCGGCCACTTCCTGCCGCTGGGCACCATCGCCTGGGGCCTGTCGCTGTACTTCGTGTTCGGCTCGGTCGAAGGCCTGGGCGGCCACACCGGCATTCCCGACATTCCCGCCATCGAGCTGTTCGGCTGGACGCTGAACCAGGGCGACAACATCTATTACCTGATCTGGGCCTTCCTGCTGGTGGCGGTCTGGTCCACGCAGAACCTGCTGGATTCGCGCGAGGGCCGCGCCATCCGCGCGCTCAAGGGCGGGCGCGTAATGGCGGAATCCATGGGCGTGGACACGGCGCGTTCGCGCATGGTGATCTTCATCATCGCCGCGCTGCAGGCCTGCGCCTCGGGCTGGCTCTACGCGCACATGCAGCGCTTCGTCAATCCCAACCCCTTCGGCCTGCAGATGGGCATCGAATACCTGTTCATGACCGTCATCGGCGGCGCCGGACAGGTGTGGGGCGCGCTGGTCGGCGCGGGCGTGTTCACGGTGCTCAAGCAGTGGCTGCAGGACTGGATGCCCCGACTGCTGGGCCAGACCGGCAACTTCGAGGTGATCGTCTTCGGCTTCGGCATGGTGCTGCTGCTGCACCGCGCACGCAGCGGCCTGTGGCCGGTGCTGGTGCGCTGCGTGCCGCTGAAGAAAAAGGTCCGCGAACTGGACATGAACGCCGAGCCGCTGCCGCGCAAGCCCATGCCGCCCCGCGGCGAAGTGGTGCTAAAGGCCGTGGACGTGACGCGCAAGTTCGGCGGCCTGGTGGCCAACAACGCCATGAACCTGGAAGTCCGCGCCGGCGAGATCCTGGCCCTGATCGGGCCCAACGGCGCCGGCAAAAGCACCATGTTCAACCAGATCTCCGGCGTGGACACGCCGACCTCCGGCCAGGTCACGCTGCTGGGCCATGCCGTGGCCGGCGCCGGCGCGCGCCGGATCGCGCGGCTGGGCCTGTCGCGCACCTTCCAGCACGTGCGCCTGCTGGGCCGCATGAGCGTGCTGGAGAACGTCGCCATCGGCGCCCACCTGCGCGGCCACCGCGGCGTGCTGCCGGCGGCCTGGCGGCTGGACCGCGCCGAAGAGGCGCGCCTGCTGGCCGAGGCCGCGCGGCAGATCGAACGCGTCGGCCTGGGCCGCCACCTGCACGACGAAGCCGGCTCGCTGGCCCTGGGCCAGCAGCGCATCCTGGAAATCGCGCGGGCGCTGGCGTCCGATCCGTGCATCCTGCTGCTGGACGAACCCGCGGCCGGGCTGCGCTACCAGGAGAAATGCGAGCTCGCGGAACTGCTGAAGAAGCTGCGCGCCGAAGGCATGGCCATCCTGCTGGTCGAGCACGACATGGACTTCGTGATGGGCCTGGTGGACCGCGTGGTCGTCATGGACTTCGGCGAAAAGATCGCCGAGGGCCTGCCGGCCGAAGTGCAGCACAACCCCGCGGTGCTGGAAGCCTATCTGGGCGGAGTGGAATAGATGAGCGCGAAACTGCTGGAAGTGCGCGAGCTGCGCGTGGCCTACGACAAGGTCGAGGCCGTCTCGGGCGTGAGCCTGGAGGTGGGCGAAGGCCAGATCGTCACCGTGATCGGCCCCAATGGCGCGGGCAAGACCACGCTGCTGTCGGCCATCATGGGCGTGCTGCCCTCGGCCGGGGAGATCGTCTTCGGCGGCAAGCCGCAGCGGCATGCCGAGATCGAGGAGATGGTGGCCGCCGGCATGAACCTGGTGCCGGAAAAGCGCGAACTGTTCGCCGAGATGACCGTGGAGGACAACCTGATGCTGGGCGCGTTCCACCGCTGGCGCAGCGGACTGCGCGACCGCGACCAGACCCTGGCCGAAGTCTACGACCTGTTTCCGCGGCTGCAGGAGCGCCGCGCGCAGCTGGCCGGCACGCTGTCGGGCGGCGAACGCCAGATGCTGGCGGTGGGCCGCGCGCTGATGGCCAAGCCGCGGCTGCTGATGCTGGACGAACCCAGCCTGGGACTGGCGCCGCGCATCGTGCAGGAAGTGTTCCGCATCGTCGCGCGGCTGCGCGAGATGGGCGTGTCCATCCTGCTCATCGAACAGAACGCCCGGGCCGCGCTGAAAGTGGCGGATTATGCCTATGTGCTGGAGACCGGCGCGGTCACGCTGGCCGGGCCGGCCGCGCAGGTGGCGCAGGACCCGCGGGTGGTGGAGGTTTATCTGGGGCTGGGGCATGGGGCGGCCGGGGCCGCCTGACGGGGGGCCGGCGCCCTACGCCACCCCCCTGCGGCGATCCCGGCGGTACAGCGCATAGCCCAGCGGCCACATCGCCGCCACCATGAAGCGGGCGACGGGGTTGGTGAGCCGGTAGGCCTGGACCGCGGTGGGCACGCCGGAATGCTTCAGGTGCAGGCGAAATCGCGTGTAGCGCGCCGCCGCCATGATGAATTCGCGCGGGCGGTAGCGGAAGAATTCCAGGTGATGCTGCAGCATGTCCCAGGCCAGCAGGTACAGGCCCTGGGCGTTGTTGGCGGCGGATACCGCGGCCTGACTCAGGCCGCCGGGCGTGTCGTGGTAGGTGCGCACGACGCGGTTGATGAAGCGGCTCAGGTAGCCGGCGCGCGCGATGGCCCACCACACCAGGCTTTCCGGCACGAAGCCGGCCACGTCCTCGGGGAAGGGATAGGCCCTGAGGATGTCGGTGCGCATGCAGCCGAATTTTTCGCCCTTGATGCGGTAGCGGAAATAGACGTCGACCGCGGTGCTGTCGAAAACGTCCTGCGGATAACGGTCGCCCACGACGCTGCCGTCGGGGCGCGCGCACAGGCCGGTGACGGCCACGTAGGAGTCGCGCCGCGCCGGCGGGATGCTTTCCCAGGCCGCTTTGAAGATGGCCAGGGCGTCGGGCGGCATTTCGTCGTCGCTGTCCAGGGCGACGATGAGCTGGCCGCGCGCTTCGCGCACGCCGCGGTTGAAAGCGGTTTTCTTGTGCTGGTTGTTCTGCCAGAAATAACGGATCGGGAAATCTGCGCGCGCCTGCCAGTCCAGAATCGATTCGTGGGTATTGTCGGTGGAGCCGTCGTCCACCACCACCCATTCGAAACCCCGGAAAGTCTGCCGGGAAAGGGATTCATAGACCCGGTGCAGCGTTCCCGCCCTGTTGTAGGTGGGCGTTAGAACGGTAAAAAATGTTGGCGTGTCATTCATGCCCACTGTGCCCCTTTGCGATTTCGATCAACCGCTGCGGTCTTGGTATTTATATGTATTCGCCTGAAGTTTAGGGGATATGCCTGGGCGTACAGAGGCCGCGTCTTTCGAATTTGCAATCAAATCTGACAAAACCGGCCGGACTTGCCGCCGCCGCGGGCGCGCAAGGCTTGGGACGGCGCGCGCGAGTGGCGTAAACTCGGGCGGCCCAATTCGGAATGCCTATGGAAGCGTCGACTGTCCAGCTCAATGACATCGCCTTGTTCGTGGAGGTTGCCAAGCGCAAGAGCTTCAGCATGGCGGCGCGCGCGCTGAACATGCCGACCTCGACCTTGTCGCGTCGCATCAATGAACTGGAACGGGCCATCGGGCTGCGCCTGATCAACCGCAACACGCGGCGGCTGGACCTGACCGAGGCGGGCGCGGCCTACATGAGCCGCTGCCAGGGCCTGATCGACGAGGCCCGGCTGGCCCACGAGCAGCTGCAGATGCTGTCGGGCGGGCCGTCCGGCACGCTGCGCGTGTCCATGCCCTACAGCCTGGCGATCTGGCTGCTGCCGGAAACCATCAACGATTTCATGCAGCGCTATCCCGACGTGGAGTGCGAATTCGACCTGAGCATGCTGACCGCGTCGGACGCCCAGGGCACGCCGTTCGACGTGGTGCTGCGTTTCAGCAACGACCTGCACCCGCTGTCCATCATGGACTCCGGCAGCAACGCGGCGCAGAACGGCTCGGTGGCGAAGGAACTGGTCTCGCTGGACAACCACCTGTATGCGTCCGACCGCTATCTGGAGCGCTACGGCGAGCCCAAGACGCCGGGCGACCTGACGCAGCATCAATGCCTGCGCACCACCATCGACGACGCGCATTCGTACTGGACGCTGCGCCAGGGCGCGGTGACGGTGCGCGTGCCGGTGCGGGGGCACCTGGCGGCCAACAACATGAGCATCGCCGGCACGCTGGCGGGCCTGGACCTGGCGATCACGCGCATGCCGCACTGCCAGGCGCTGGAGCCCATCATCAAGCGCAATTCGCTCAGGCGCGTGCTGCCCGAATGGTCGGTCGACCCGATCTCCATCTATGTGGTGTATCCGTCCAGCATCCAGCCGGCCAAGACCCGCGCTTTCATGGATTTCATCCTGCCCAAGCTGGGACCGCCCCGCGACGACGCTTCGAAAGCCGGTTAGCCATCGGCTTCCGGCCAGACGATAAAAAACCCGCATGGCACCAGGCCAGCGGGTTTTTTCGATCGAGGCCAGGCGGCTCGGCCTGGCGCGCGGCTTAGACGCGCTTGATCTTTTCCAGCATCTTGAAGACGCCCTTCGGCGACTTGACGAAGAGGCGCTTGAAAGCCTTGCCCAGGCAACGGCGTTCCAGGGTGTTGCGACGCACGCGTTTGCGTTCGGCCATGTTTATTCTCCTGATGAAGAGTGTGCGGCAGTAAACGAGAACCGCACAACCGAGTACTCTGGGCTGGCGGAAAATTCGGGTAACTTGGCATTTTAGCCTGAAATTACCCGAACGCGCCAATCGGCGGAAAACCGGCGCTCAGCCGGCGGGCTGCTTCATGCGGGCCAGCACCTCGGCGGCGCGCGGCAGGGGGTCGACCGCGCCGTAGCCCTGGGTGGACAGCGCTGCCGCGACGTTGGCGTAGCGCACGGCGTCTTCCCAGGAATCGCCCTGGCAGCGGCGCGCCAGCAGGCTGCCGGCGAAGCAGTCGCCGGCGCCGGTGGCGTCCACGGCCTGCACCCGCAGCGCCGGCATGGCGGTGCGCCGGGCGCCGTCGTCGATGATGGAGCCGTCCTTGCCCAGCTTGAGCACCACCACGCCCGCGGCGCCGCCGTCGCGGATCCAGTCCAGGGTGCGTTCGGGGTCGTCGTTGCCGGTCAGGTGCTGCATGTCGTCCATGCTGGGCAGGAACAGGTCGGCGGCGCGCATGGTCTCGCGCAGCACCGCGCGGGCGCGGTCCACCGGCCACAGGCGCAGCCGCAGGTTCGAGTCCAGGCTGACCTGCGCGCCGGCCGCGCGCGCCCGCTCGATGGCGGCGAATACGGTGTCGCAGGCGCTGGTGCTGATCGCCAGGCTGATGCCCGAGACGTGCAGGAAGCGCGCGCGTTCGACCAGCCCGCAATCCAGGTCGGCCGGGGTCATGCGACTGGCGGCGGAGTCGCGGCGCAGGTAGCTGAAGGCGTGTCCCTGGGGGCCGTGCTGCACGAAGTACAGGCCGGTGTGGGCCTCGCCGTCGACGCGCACGCCCGAGGTGTCCACGCCTTCGGCCTGCCAGAGTTCCAGGAACTGCCGGCCGAAGGCGTCGTCGCCGACGCGGGTCAGGTAGGCGCAGCGCGCGCCCTGGCGCGCCGCGGCGATGACGGCGTTGGAGGTGTCGCCGCCGTAGCCCTGCAGGTATTGGCGCTGGTCCTTGTGGGTCTGGTTGAGCTCGACCAGGGGCTCGCCCAGCGCGACGATGTCGAAGTCAGCCATGGGCGGCCTCGCGGGTGCGGACGATCTGCGCCACCAGCGCGGCGGTGTCGCGGGCGGCGAAGGCCGCCTTGTCGTAGAGGTTGCTGCCGATGCCCACCAGCGCCGCGCCGGCGGCGAAGTATGCGCCCATGTTTTCCTCGGTCACGCCGCCGGTGGGGCACAGCGGCGTGTCCGGATAGACGGACTTGAGCGCGGCCAGGTGCCGGGGGCCGCCGGTGTCCGCCGGGAAGATCTTGACGATGTCGGCGCCGGCCCGGCGCGCCGCCAGCACTTCGCTGGGCGTGAAGGCGCCCAGCAGGCACAGCGCGTCGGCGGCGTGGGCCAGGTCGACGATGTCGGTGGCCAGCGCGGGCGAGACCAGGAAGTCGGCCCCCGCCACCAGCGCCTCGCGCGCCTGCTGCTGGTCCAGCACGGTGCCCACGCCCAGCTGCAGCGCGCTGCCGTGCTTGTCGCGCAGCGCCCGCAGCAGGTCGGTGACGTTGGGGATGGTCCAGGTCAGTTCCAGGGTGGTGCAGCCGGCGGCCACGGCCACTTCGGCCGCGTAGGCGGCGGCGGCCGCATCGGTGTAGCGCAACACGGGCACGACCCGCGCGGCCATCAGGGCGGCAAGTTTGGAGGCGGTAGGAGCGGTCATGGGATTCCTTGTGGAGGCGTCAGGCGCCGCCGGGCGATGCCGGCAGCACGGCCAGTTTGGCCGCGGCGGCGTCGCGCAGCCGCAGCAGGGGTTCGATATAGGCGGTTTGGGGATCTTCGCGCCGGCGGAACAGCAGCGTGCTGACGCTGACGCCGGCCACCGGACGGCCGGCGGCGTCGCACAGGGCCACGCCGTAGCAGACGATGCCGGCTTCGTTTTCCTCGTTGTCGGTGGCGTAGCCGCGCGCCGCGGTTTCTTGCAGCAGGGCGCGCAGCGCGGGCAGGCTGGTGGCGGTGCCGGGCATGCGCGCGGCCAGCGGCAGTTCGCGCAGCAGGCGCTCGCGCGAGGCCTCGTCCAGCGCCGCCAGGTAGGCCTTGCCGACCGCGCTGGAATGCAGCGCCACCGACGCGCCCACGCGCGAGGCCATGCGCACCGGGCCGGGGCTTTCGAGCTTGTCGATATAGGTCATTTCGCGCCCCGCCGGCACCGCCAGGTGCACGGTTTCGCCGGTGGCGTCGCGCAGGGCCTGCAGTTCGGGCGCCAGCGCGGCGCGCAGGTCGAACTGCGACCAGGCGCGGCTGGCCAGCGACATCAGGCGCGGCCCCAGCCGGTAGGCGCCGCCGGCGTCGGCCAGCATGCCCTGCTCGGCCAGCGCCGCGACGATGCGGTAGACGGTGGGCCGGGGAAAGCCGCAGCTGCGCGCCAGGGCCGCGGCGGTGGGCGGCTGCGGCGCGTCGGCCACCGCCTGCAGCACCGTCATGAACTTGGCGAACGCCGCGGCGCCCGCGACCTTGGTTTCCGGCAAAGTGGGTCTCCAGCGTATGCAAATCATCCCAGGGCGCCAGGCTGACAAATTGCAAGGCCGATAGCGCGAATTTCGGACGAATCTGCGATACTGTTTATTTGTACAGCTAGTGATGCTTGAGTTGTCCATATTATGGACACACGCCTCACAATATAGTCAATTATTCCATATCGCCGCGTCCGGAACCAGCGACGGATCGTCGTTCGGGCCGGCCTCTTCCGTCAGGCTACGATACCGTCCATGAGCTCTCAAATTCGCATCGTTGGCGCCCGCCAGAACAATCTCAAGAACCTGGACCTGACCATCGCCACGGGCGAACTGGTCGTCGTGACCGGCGTATCGGGGTCCGGCAAGAGTTCGCTGGCCTTCGACACCCTGTACGCCGAGGGACAGCGCCGCTACGTGGAAACCTTTTCGCCCTATGCGCGCCAGTTCCTGGACCGCATGGACAAGCCCCAGGTGGACCGTATCGAGGGCATCCTGCCCGCCATCGCCATCGACCAGACCAACCCGGTGCGCAGCTCGCGCAGCACGGTCGGCACGATGACCGAACTGAACGACCACCTCAAGCTGCTGTTCGCGCGCGGCGCGCGGCTGTACTGCCGCGGCTGCGGCAAGGTGGTGCGGCGCGACACGCCGGACTCGATCTGCCACTCGCTGGCCGAGCGTGCCGCGGCCGCCGGCGACCCGCGGCTGGTGGTGACTTTCCCGATCGCCGTGCCGGCCAATTTCACCGAAGAGGAAGTGCGCGGCTTTCTGGAGCAGCAGGGCTACACCCGCGTGCACGCCGAAGAAAACGCCGAGCCGCGCGCGGCCGCCGCGGCCAAGGGCGCCAAGAAAGGCAAGAGCGCCAGGCCCGCCACCGAAGCGCGCCGCATCCTGCACGTGATCCAGGACCGCTTCCGCTACGCCAACACCGAGCGCGAACGCGTGATGGAGGCGCTGGACACCGCGCTGCGCATGGGCGCCGGCCACCTGGCCGTCTACGCCATGGACGCCGAAGGCGGCAACGCCCATGTGTGGAAGTACAGCGACCGCCTGCACTGCGCCGACTGCGACATCGAATACACCGACCCGCTGCCCAGCAGCTTCTCGTTCAACTCGCCATTGGGCGCGTGCGAGGCCTGCCGCGGGTTCGGCCGCGTGATCGGCATCGACTTCGGGCTGGTCATCCCGGACGAGAACAAGACCCTGCTGGAAGGCGCGATCAAGCCCTGGACCACGCCCTCGTACAAGGAATGCCAGGACGACCTGCAGAAATACGCGCCCAAGGCCGGCGTGCCGCTGGGCGTGCCCTGGAAAAAGATGAGCGAGGAGCACAAGCGCTGGGTGCTGTACGGCGCGCCCGACTGGAAGGGCGGCAACGACGCCTGGAAGCACCAGTGGTACGGGGTGCAGCGCTTCTTCGACTGGCTCGAAACGCGGGCTTACAAGATGCACGTGCGCGTGCTGCTGTCGAAGTACCGCAGCTACACGCCCTGCCCCACGTGCAACGGCGCGCGCCTCAAGCCCGACGCGCTGCTCTGGCGCCTGGGCACCAAGGAAGAAGCCGACACCGTGCTGCCGCCGCAGGAAGGCCGCTACCAGCGCTTCATGCCGGTCGGCGCCAACTGGAGCCGCGAGCAGCTCAACGGGCTGGGCGGGCTGTCCATCCATGACGTGATGCTGCTGCCCATCGAGCGGGTGCGGCTGTTCTTCGACACGCTGTCGTTTTCGGGCGCGCTGGACGCCGCCACCGACCTGCTCATGACCGAGGTGCGCGCGCGCCTGAAGTTCCTGTGCGACGTGGGCCTGGGCTACCTGACGCTGGACCGCCAGAGCCGCACGCTGTCGGGCGGCGAAGTGCAACGCATCAACCTGACCACGGCGCTGGGCACCTCGCTGGTGAACACGCTGTTCGTGCTGGACGAGCCGTCCATCGGCCTGCACCCGCGCGACATGCACCGCGTGGTCGAGGTCATGCACCGGCTGCGCAACGCCGGCAACACGCTGGTGGTGGTGGAGCACGACCCGCAGGTCATGGTGGCCGCCGACCGCATCATCGACATCGGCCCCGGCCCGGGCGAGCGCGGCGGACGCATCGTGTTCGACGGCACGCCGGCGCAGCTGCGCGCGGCCCCCACCCTGACCGGCGACTATCTCGGCGGACGCCAGCGCGTGGAAGCGCCGCGCCCCATGCCGGTGGCGGCCAACACCCCACGCCTGCTGCTCGAAGGCGTGACCGCGCACAACCTGAAGAACGTGTCGGTCGAACTGCCGCTGGGCCGCCTGGTCTGCGTGACCGGCGTGTCCGGCTCGGGCAAGTCCACGCTGGTGCAGGACGTGCTCTACCCCGCGCTGCTGAAGCAGAAGGGCCGTCCCTCGGAGGCCCCGGGCGCGTTCGAGCGCCTGCTGGGCGCCGAGCAGATCGCCGACGTGGTCATGGTGGACCAGACGCCCATCGGCAAGACCACCCGCTCCAACCCGGCCAGCTACGTGGGCGCGTTCGACGCGATCCGCAAGCTGTTCGCGCAGGCGCCGCTGGCGCGCGAGCGCGCCTATACCGCCGGCACCTTCAGCTTCAACGGCGGCGACGGCCGCTGCCCGACCTGCGGCGGCACCGGCTTCGAACACGTGGAGATGCAGTTCCTGTCCGACGTGTACCTGCGCTGCCCCGATTGCGACGGCAAGCGTTTCCGCCCCGAAGTGCTGGAAGTGCGCGTCGAACACCTGGGCAAGAGCGCGTCCATCGACGAAGTGCTGGAGATGACGGTCAGCGAGGCGCTGGACTTCTTCAAGGGCCTGCGCGACGTGCAGACGGGCCTGGCGCCGCTGGCCGACGTGGGCCTGGAGTACGTGCGGCTGGGCCAGCCGGTGCCCACGTTGTCGGGCGGCGAGGCGCAGCGGCTCAAGCTCGCCGGCCACCTGGCCGAGGCCGCGCGCAGCGGCATCTCGACCGCCAAGGTGGCCAAGAAAGGCAGCCTGTTCCTGTTCGACGAACCCACCACCGGCCTGCACTTCGACGACGTGGCGCGCCTGATGCGCGCCTTCCGCAAGCTGCTGGCCGCCGGCCACACGCTGCTGGTCATCGAGCACAACCTGGACGTGATCCGCGCGGCCGACTGGCTGATCGACCTGGGTCCCGAAGGCGGCGACGCCGGCGGCCAGGTCGTGGGCACGGGCACGCCGCAGGACCTGATGGACAACCCGGCGTCGCACACCGGCGCGGCGCTGCGCGACTACGAGGTCAGCATCCTGCCGGCCGACGTGGTGGTGAGCAGCGACGCCGACGCCCAGGAGGCCGAGCAGGCCGGCCTGACCGCGCGCATCGCCGAGCCCGGCGAAACCTACGCCGCGGACGTGGGCCGCCCGCTGCAGTCGCTGGTGCGCGAGCACCGCCAGGCCAGCATGGCCATCGAGATCCGCAACGCGCGCGAGCACAACCTGAAGAACGTCAGCGTGGAAATCCCGCGCGACAAGTTCACGGTCATCACCGGCGTGTCCGGCTCGGGCAAGTCCACGCTGGCCTTCGACATCCTGTTCAACGAGGGCCAGCGCCGCTACCTGGAGTCGCTCAACGCCTACGCCCGCGCCATCGTGCAGCCGGCCGGCAAGCCGGACGTGGACGCCATCTTCGGCATTCCGCCCACGGTCGCCATCGAGCAGCGCACCAGCCGCGGCGGCCGCAAGTCCACCGTGGCCACGATGACCGAGATCCACCACTTCCTGCGCCTGCTGTACGTCAAGCTGGGCACGCAGTACTGCCCCGACTGCAACGTGGCGGTGGAGCCGCAGAACGCCGACCAGATCGTGGCGCGGCTGCTGCGCGAGCACAAGGGCGAGCACATCGGCCTGCTGTCGCCGCTGGTCACCGCGCGCAAGGGCTATTACACCGACCTGGCGAAGTGGGCCGGCTCCAAGGGCCACACGCACCTGCGCGTGGACGGCGAGTTCATCCCCGTGGCGCCCTGGCCGCGCCTGGACCGCTACAAGGAACACACCATCGAACTGCCGATCGCCGACGTGGTCGTGGACCCGGCCAACGAGGCCGAGCTGCGCGCGGCGGTCAAGAGCGCGCTGGAGAACGGCCAGGGCGTCATGTCGGTGGTCTGGCCGGTGAACAGGCTGCACGAGGCGCTGGACAGCGAACTGCAGCAGCAGCACTTCTCGGTCAAGCGCGCCTGCCCTTCGTGCGGCACCAGCTTCCCCGAGCCCGATCCGCGCCTGTTCTCGTACAACTCCAAGCATGGCTGGTGCACCGGCTGCTACGGCACCGGCCTGCAGCTGCAAGGCTTCGACGAAGCGCAGACCGGCGAGGAAACCGCCTGGAACGCCTGGTACGAGGGCGAGGCCAAGGTCTGCACCCAGTGCAACGGCGAGCGCCTGAACCGCGTGGCCCGCGCCGTGCGCTGGCGCGACAAGTCCATCGCCGAGCTGGCCGCGCTGCCGGTGTCGGACGCGCACACCTTCTTCACCGGACTGGTGGCGCGCGGCCGCGAAGGCGAGATCGCCCGCGACATCCTGACGGAAATCCGCGGCCGCCTGAACTTCATGCAGGAAGTGGGCCTGAACTACCTGGCGCTGGACCGCGCCGCGCCCACGCTGTCCGGCGGCGAGGCGCAGCGCATCCGCCTGGCGGCGCAGCTGGGCTCGAACCTGCAGGGCGTCTGCTACGTGCTGGACGAGCCCACCATCGGCCTGCACCCGCGCGACAACCGCATCCTGCTGGACGCGCTGGCGCGCCTGGAAGGCAACGGCAATACGCTGGTGGTGGTGGAGCACGACGACGACACCATCCGCCGCGCCTCGCACATCATCGACATCGGTCCGGGCGCGGGCATCCGCGGCGGCCGCGTGGTGGCGCAGGGCACGGCGCAGGACCTGGTGGACGCGCCCGAATCGGTCACCGGCCGCTATCTGGCCAAACCGCTGGCGCACCCGCTGCAGGGCCGCCGCGCGGTCGAGGCCGACACGCCCATGATCTCGATCAGGGGCGCGCGCCTGCACAACCTGCGCAGCGTGGACGCGCGCATCCCGGTCGGGCGCCTGAGCGTGGTCACCGGCGTGTCCGGCTCGGGCAAGTCGACCCTGGCGCGCGAAGTGCTGCTGGACAACCTGATGCAGGCCGTGTCCAAGGGCAAGGCGCCCGCCTGGGCCGGCTGCGAAGAGATCACGGGCTGGCAGACCATAGACCGCGTGCTGGAAGTGGACCAGACGCCCATCGGCAAGACGCCGCGCTCGTGCCCGGCCACCTACGTGGGCTTCTGGGACGACGTGCGCAAGCAGTTCGCCGACACGCGCGAAGCCCGCATGCGCGGCTGGACCGCGGCGCGCTTCTCGTTCAACACCGGCGACGGCCGCTGCCCGATCTGCGAAGGCCAGGGCATGCGCACCATCGAAATGAACTTCCTGCCCGACGTGAAGGTGCCGTGCGACGCCTGCAACGGCGCGCGCTTCAACAGCGACACGCTGGGCGTGCAGATGCGCGGCAAGAACGCCGGCGAGCTGCTGGCCATGGAAGTGGACGACGCCATCGGCTATTTCGCGGCGCACCCCAAGATCCACCGCCCCCTGCAGCTGATGCAGGACGTGGGCCTGGGCTACCTGACCCTGGGCCAGCCCTCGCCCACCCTGTCCGGCGGCGAAGCCCAGCGCATCAAGCTGGTGACCGAGCTGTCCAAGGCCAGGCTGACCGACGGCCTGATCAAGACCGGCCGCGCCTCGCGCATCCCGCACACGCTGTACGTGCTGGACGAGCCCACCGTCGGCCTGTCCATGGCCGACGTGGAAAAGCTGATCCACGTGCTGCATCGCCTGGTGGAAGCCGGCAACACGGTGGTGGTGATCGAGCACAACCTGGACGTGATCGCCGAAGCCGACTGGCTGCTGGACCTGGGCCCCGAAGGCGGCACCGGCGGCGGCAAGCTGGTGGCCGAAGGCTCGCCCGAGCACGTGATGACCCTGAGCGACCATTCCCACACGGGCCGGGTCCTGAAGGAATTCCTGGCGCATCAACAGCAGTAACCCGAGCAGTAAAAGCATGGAATGTCGTTTTGAAGACCGGCTGGCCGGCCGCGCGTTGCGATTCGAGGGCTACTGCGCCCGCATCGAGGCGCGCGCCGCCGCCGAAGTAGGGCCGGCGCTGGCCGCCATCGAGGCGGCGCGGCGCCAGGGCCGCTGGGTGGCGCTGCTGCTGGACTACGAACTGGGCGAATGGCTGCTGCCGGAAGCCACGCAGGCCCCGCCCTCCGGCCCCTGGACTGCGCCGCGCGACGACGGCCAGGCGCGCCTGACCGCGCTGGTGTTCGAACGCGCCATCGACGAGGCGCCCTGGGACGCCCCGGACGCCGGCAGCCCCGCCGCGTCCATCAGCCTGCCCGCGCCGCGCATGACCGAGCCCGACTACGCACGCCGGATCGAAGCGGTGCGCGAACTGATCGGCGCCGGCGAGCTGTACCAACTGAATTTCACCCAGCCGCTGGACCTGCGCCACCAGGGCGATCCCGCCACGCTGTACCGGCGCATCGCGGCGCGCAACCCGGTGGCGCACGGCGCTTTCATCCAGGACGGCGCGCGCACGGTGCTGTCGTTTTCGCCCGAGCTGTTCGTGCGCCGCGACGGCCCGCGCCTGACCACGCGGCCCATGAAGGGCACGGCCCCGCGCCACGCCGACCCGGCCGAGGACGAACGGCTCGGCCAGGCGCTGCTGGCTAGCGAAAAAAACCGCGCCGAGAACCTGATGATCGTGGACCTGCTGCGCAACGACCTGGGCCGGCTGGCCGAACCGGGCTCGGTGCGGGTGGACGCGCTGTTTTCGCTGGAACGCTATCCCACCGTCTGGACCATGACCTCCACCGTTTCCGCGCTGGCCCCGCGCGCCGGCCTGGAGGACGTGCTGCGCGCGCTGTTTCCCTGCGGCTCCATCACCGGCGCGCCCAAGGTCGCGGCCATGCGCCGCATCCGCCAGATGGAGGCGGCGCCGCGCGGCCTGTACTGCGGCAGCATCGGCTGGCTGGCCCCGGACGGCGATTTCTCGCTGAACGTGGCGATCCGCACCCTGGTGCTGCAGGCCGACGGCCGCGGCGTCTACAGCGTGGGCGGCGGCATCGTGCAGGATTCGGACCCCGCCGAGGAATGGCAGGAATGCCACTGGAAAGCCCGGATTTTGCGGGCCTGAACGCCCGGGACGGGCGCGGCGGTAGTAGGATAGAGCGCGGCCATCGGCCGCTCATGTGCACCAGGGGAGTCCCATGCAACCCGAACTGATCGAGACCATCCTGGTCGACGCCGAACGCCGCGTGCCGCTGCTGGCCCGCCATCTCGCCCGGCTCGAAGCCTCATGCCAGGCGCTGGGCTACGCCTGGGGCGGGCGCGCGGTCGAGGGCGACATCATGATCACCGCGCTGGGCCTGTCCACGCCGGGACCGCACCGCCTGCGCCTGCTGGTGGCGCGCGACGGCAGCCGCAGCATCCAGACCGCTCCCCTGCCCCCGCTGGCGCCCGCCCAGGAAGCCATGCTGGCGCCCGAGGCGCTGCGCGCCTCCGAACCGCTGCTGCGCTACAAAACCACCTACCGGCCCTGGTACACCAAGACCATAGAATGGCTGCCCTCGCATCCGCACATATTCGACCTGCTCTACCTGAACGAGCGCGGCGAGCTGTGCGAAGGCAGCCGCAGCAATGTCTACCTGCGGCTGGACGGCGACTGGTACACGCCGCCGGTGGACTGCGGCTGCCTGCCCGGCGTGCAGCGCGCCGAACTGCTGGACACGGGCCGCGTCGAAGAGCGCGTGCTGTCCCTGGCCGACTTGCACGCCGCCGAGGAAATCCGTCTGTCCAACGCCTTGCGCGGCTGGTTCCCGGTCACCCTGCGCAGCCGCTGAGGTCCGCGCCGCGCCTCAGTCGGCGAACTCGTCCACCACCACCTGCCGCAGCCATTGATTGGCCGGATCGCGGTGGTTGCGGGCGTGCCAGAACACGTTGATCACCGACTCCGGAATCTTCACCGGACAGGCCGCGGTGGCCAGGCCGAACGGCCCGCAGGCGCAGTCCGCGAAACGCCGCGGCACCACCGCGATCATGTCGGTGGCGGCCAGCACCGGCCCCACCGCCATGAAATGCGGCACCGTCAGGCGCACGCGCCGACGGATGCCGGCGCGCGCGATCACCTCGTCCACCACCCCGTGGCCGGTACCCTCCGACACGATGGCCACCTGTTCGGCCGCGCGGAACTGGCGGGCCGAAACCCCGGTGCGGGCCAGCGGATGGTCGCGCCGGAAGATGCACACATACGGCTGGCGAAACAGCAGCCGCTGGAAGAAACCGCTTTTCAGCGCAGGCAGAAAGCCCATGGCCAGGTCGATCCGGCCGCGCTCCATCTCGTCCTTCACGTCGATCGAGGTCGTGCGCACCGTGCGCACGGTCACGCCCGGCGCCGCGCGTTCCAGCGCGCGCATCAGCCTGGGCAGGAAGTAAGTCTCGCCCACGTCGTTCACGCCGATCACGAAGGCGCGTTCGCTATGGCCGGGATCGAAGGCCGCGCGCGCGTTCAGCGTGCTGTGCAGCGCGTCCAGGGCGTCGGCGATCGGCCGCGCCAGCGACTCGGCATAGGGCGTGGGCACCATGCCGCGCGAGGTCCGCAGGAACAGCTCGTCTCCCAGCAGCTTGCGCAACCGGCCCAGCGCGTTGCTGACCCCCGGCTGCGAAATGCCCAGGCTGTCGGCCACGGCCGCGACCCGGCCGTGCCTGCGCAGCTCGTTGAAGACGACCAGCAGATTCAGGTCCACGTCTTGCAGGTTCATGCGCTTGTCTCCACCAATATTGATTCTGGTGATTTATCTCATCAAGCAGATTCTATTTATTTATTTCGCGTGCTGCCCGATCATGCAGCAAACGCCTGCGCCCATGCCGCGCCGGCTCTGCCGGGCCGCACTGGCCCGCCGAACCAAGGAGACCCGCCATGCAGTCCTGTATGAGCACAACCGCCGCCGAAAGCCCGCTCGAATTCGTGCCGCCCTGGCAGGGCGACGGCTCCCACCGCATCCCCTTCGGCGTCTATACCGACGCCGCGCTGCACCAGCGCGAGATGGAGCGCTTCTTCTACCGTTCGCACTGGTGCTACGTGGGCCTGGAGGCCGAGATCCCGCGGCCGGGCGACTTCAAGCGCACCGCCGTGGGCGAACGCTCGGTCATCCTGCTGCGCGACAACGACGGCCAGGTGCGCGTGGTGGAGAACGTCTGCGCCCATCGCGGCGTGCAGTTCTGCCGCGAGCGCGCCGGCAACCGCAGCGAATTCGTCTGCCCTTACCACCAATGGAACTACGACCTGCAGGGCAACCTGATCGGCGTGCCGTTTCGCCGCGGCGTCAAGCAGGACGGCCGCGTCAACGGCGGCATGCCGCCGGACTTCAAGCCCGAGGAGCACGGCCTGACCAAGCTGGCCGTGGCCTGCCGCAACGGCGTGGTGTTCGCCTCCTTCGACCACGACGTGGAGCCGCTGGAGGACTACCTGGGGCCGGACATCCTGCACTACTTCGACCGCGTCTTCGACGGCCGCGAACTGGTGATCCACGGCTACAGCCGCCAGCGCATCCCGGGCAACTGGAAGCTGATGCAGGAGAACATCAAGGACCCCTACCATCCGGGGCTGCTGCACACCTGGTTCGTCACCTTTGGCCTGTGGCGGGCGGACAACCGCTCCGAACTGAAGATGGACGGCCATTTCCGCCACGCCGCCATGATCTCCACGCGCGGCCAGGGCGGCAAGGGCAGCGTGACCAGCGGCGTCTCCAGCTTCAAGGAGCAGATGTCGCTGAACGACGACCGCTTCCTGGACATCGTGCCCGAGCCGTGGTGGAACGGCCCCACCGCCGTGCTGATGACGCTGTTTCCCAGCGTCATCATCCAGCAGCAGGTCAATTCGCTGTCCACCCGCCACATCCAGCCGGTGGGCCACGACGCCTTCGATTTCGTCTGGACGCATTTCGGCTTCGCCGACGACAGCCCCGAGATGACGCGCCGCCGGCTGCGCCAGGCCAATCTGTTCGGCCCCGCGGGCTTCGTGTCGGCCGACGACGGCGAGGTCATCGAATTCTCGCAGGCCGGCTTCGAGCAGAAGCCCTGGCACCGCAGCGTGGCGGAGCTGGGCGGCAAGACGGCCGAGAACACCGACCACATGGTGACCGAGACGCTGATCCGCGGCATGTACGCGTACTGGCGCCGCGTCATGGAGGCCTGAGATGCTGGACTTTCCGCTCTATTACCAACTGACCTGCCTGTACAACGACTACGCCGCCGCGCTGGACGCCGAGGAATGGGAGAAGTGGCCCGATTTCTTCCTGGAGGAATGCGTCTACAAGGTGCTGCCGCGCGAGAACCACGAGCGCGGCTATCCGCTGGCGACCATGGCGTTCGAAAGCCGCGGCATGCTCAAGGACCGCATCTACGGCGCCACCGACACGATCTTCCACGATCCCTACTACCAGCGCCACGTGGTGGGCGCGCCGCGCGTGCTGTCGGTGCAGGGCGACCGCATCGAATCGGAAGCCAACTACGCCGTGTTCCGCACCAAGCCCAGCCAGCTGACCACGGTGTTCAACGTGGGCCGCTACCTGGACGTGGTGCGGCGCGGCCCCGACGGCCTGAAGTTCGAATCCAGGCTGTGCATCTTCGACAGCGAGCTGGTGCCGAATTCACTTATCTATCCCATCTGACAGGACGCCACAATGAGCATGCAATGGATCAAGGCCATCGCGCTGGCCGACGTGCCGCAGGAAGACGTGATCGCCGTGGAGGCCGGAGGGCGCGAGATCGCGCTGTACGGCGTGGACGGCGAGGTCTACGCCACCGACAACCTCTGTACGCACGGTAGCGCGCGGCTGTGCGACGGTTTCCTGACCGGGCACGAAATCGAGTGCCCGCTGCACCAGGGCCGCTTCGACGTGCGCGACGGCCGGGCGCTGTGCTCGCCGCTGCGCGACAACCTCGCGACCTATCCCGTCAGGATCGAGGACGGCGTGGTGTTCGTGGCGCTTTGAAGATCAGAGCGCGAGGCGCAAGGCCTCGTTGGCCGCGGCCATGCCCATCGCCGCGGTGACCGTCACGACCGAACCGTAGCCGGCGCAGGACAGCCCTTGCGGCGCCGGCGCCTGGCCGGCCGCGCCCATGTCGTCCTCGCCCTCGGTGGGACGGGTCCAGGCGTCGGGCAGGATGGCCGGCTGGTCGAACCACAAGGCGTGGATGCCCATCTTGGGCACGCGCTTCAGGGCGCGCCCATGCCGGTCGCTGGCGCGCGCGAACCCGTGCTCCCGGCGCAGCTTGTTGCGCAGCTTGGCGAGCAGCGCGTCGTTGACGGCCGCCGACAGATCGCCGGCGCGCAAGGCCAGCGGATCGGTCTTGCCGCCGGCCCCGCCGCACAGCAGCATGGGCACGCCGAGCGCGCGCGCGTGCAGGATCATGGCGATCTTGGCGGCGGCCTGGTCGGTGCAGTCGACGATGACGCTGTAGGGGCCGGGCAGGACGTCGGCCACGTTGTCGGGCGAGACGAAGTCGTCGACGCGGGTGATGCGGCATTCGGGATTGATGGCCAGTACGCGTTCGGCCATGGCCTCGACCTTGGATTGTCCCAGGGTGGAGGTGAGCGCGTGGATCTGCCGGTTGACGTTGGATTCGGCGATGTGGTCGAGGTCGATCAGCGTGAGCGCGCCGACGCCGCAGCGCGCCAGGGCCTCGACGGTCCAGGAGCCGACGCCGCCCAACCCCGCCACCGCCACATGCGAGTTCTGGAGGCGGGCCGGGGCTTCGGGGCCATACAAACGCGACAGACTTCCGAAGCGGCGGGCCAGATCGGGGGGGGAATCCAGGGAGTTCATGGGGGAGGATTTTATAGTTGTCTGGGATTGGGGGTGGTCGTCGTTGGAGTTTGTACTTCTTTAGACGCCCGGCACGGCGGCGGCCCGGGGGGAGCGGGGCCACGATTGCGGTCCGGAGCCTTCGCTCCGGACTTCCCCTTCGTCAACCTCGTCCGCCTTCGGCTCCCTACGGTTTCCCTCGGGCTTATCGACGCCCCGCTCCCCCCGGGCCACCGCCGCACCGGGCTCCAGCGGCTGCAATTTACCGGTCGCTGGGGAGGACGGCTTGCTTGGCATTCTTCTCCCTGGCGGGATGGTGGTGGGAGATCTTTACAGGACGCCAAAGACGGCCGCGCGGGCGGCCTTCTTTGGCATATGGATGTCTTGGAATGCCATGATGACGCTGCGCGCATGCCGATGGTTTCGGTCGCCGACGGCGAGGGTCAAGAACCAGCAGCGTCCGCTGCAACCACATCATCCCCACCAAGCGCCTGATAAACGGTCACCTGATTCACCAGCCGGTTCAGCATGTTCTCGTCCCGCGCCACTTCCGCGATTCGGCGTTTCTCCTGCGCGTCCAGCCAGTCCTTGAGCGACACCGCCCCCGCCCGGTAACGGATTTCGTACAAGGATTCGGCCTGGCGCGCCGCCTGCAGCGAGGCGTCGAGCTGTTCGGCCTGAAGCGCCAGTTGGGTGCGGTTGGACAGCGCGTTTTCGACGTCCGCCATCGCCTGGTAGAGCGACTGGCGGAACGTGACCACGCGTTCCTCGTAGTCGGCCTGGGAGATCTTGATGTTGAGCTGCATCTGGTTCCATTGCAGGAACGGCAGCGTCAGGCCCGCGCCCAGGGTGCCTATCGGATTTTGCAGGAGGTTGGACAGCGTCGGGCTGGCGCTGCCCAGGGCGCCGGTCAGGGTCAAGGGGGGATAGAAGCTGGCGCGGGTGGCGTCGGCGGTGGCCAGGGCCTGGCGCAGGCGGAGTTCGGCGGCGCGCAGGTCGGGGCGGCGGCCCAGCAGGTCGGCGGGGACGCCGGCGCGGGCCTCGGGCAGCGGGTACTGCGGCAGGCGGGCGGGGTTGGCCATGCTGCGGTCGGGGGGGCCGTCGAACAGGATCGCCAGCGCGTTCGCGTACTCGACCCGCGCCTGCACCAGCAGCGCGTGCGCGGCCTGCTGGCTGGCCACGGTCTGTTCGGCTTCGGCCAGTTCCAGCGCGGACGCGCCGCCGGCGGCGTATTGCGCGCGCACCAGGTCCTGGGTCTTGCGGGCGTAGGCGATGCTCTGTTCGCTGCTGGCGATGCGCTGGTTGATGAACGCGGTCTGCCAGTACAGCGTGGCGGTGGTGCCCACCAGCGACAGCGCCGCGCTCTGGCGGTCCTGCTCGGTCGCCTCGGCCGCCCATTGCGCGGCGTCGCGCTGGCGCGACAGCTTGCCCCACAGGTCGGCTTCGTAGCTGACGGTCAGCTCGGCCGCGTTGCTGCGCGTGGTCATGCGGTCCCCGCTTAGCGTGCGGGTGCGGGTGACGTTGGCGCTGCCGCCCAGCTGCGGCCACAGCTGGGTTTCGGACAGGCCCGCCTGGTATTGCGCCCGGCGCACGCGGATGGCGGCGGCGGCCAGGTCGTTGTTGCGCGCCAGCGCGCCCTCGACCAGACCGGTCAGCACCGGGTCGTTGAAATTGCGCCACCAGGCGCCGCCCTGGGACTGCGCCACGGTCCCGGCGCCGGGCGCCTGGCCGTCATGGGACCACGCCGCGGGCAGCCTGACCGCCGGCGTTTCGTAGTCGCTGCGCAGCAGGCTGCCGCAGCCGGCCAGCGCGAGCAGCAGCGTCAGGGCCGCGGGTTTGCGTAGGAAAGAAACCGCCATCGTCATCCTCATTCGCGCGCCAGGGCCTCTACGGGGTCCAGGCGCGCCGCATTGCGCGCCGGCAGATAGCCGAACAGCACGCCGATCAGCGTCGAGCAGGTGAACGCCGCCACCATCGCCGCCGTCGAATAGATCATCTGGAACGAGCCGCCCGTGGCCTTGGACACGAGCACGCCCAGGCCCAGCGACAGCAGGATGCCGATCGCCCCGCCGATCAGGCACACCAGCACCGCCTCGATCAGGAACTGCTGCATGATGTCGCTGCGCCGCGCGCCCACCGCCATGCGCACGCCGATCTCGCGGGTGCGCTCGGTGACCGACACCAGCATGATGTTCATGACGCCGATGCCGCCCACCATCAGCGAAATCAGCGCGATCATCGACACCAGCAGCGTCATGGTGGCCGTGGTGCGTTCGATGGTCTTGCGGATCGCGTCCGTGTTGAACACGAAGAAGTCCTTGGTCACGTGGCGCCGCGTCAGCAGGCGCACGATGGCCTGCTCGGCGGCGGCCGGCGGCGTGGCGTCGTTGACCCGCACCGTGATGCTCTTGAGATGCTGCTGGCCCAGCACCCGCGACAGCGCCGTGGTGTAGGGTATCCAGACGTTGAGCGTGTCGTTGCTGCCGAACACGGTGTCCTTCTTCTCGGTCACGCCGATCACGCGCGCCGGCATGGAGCCCAGGAACACCACCTGGCCGATCGGATCGGTGTGCGAGCCGAACAGCTTGCGGCGCGTGCCGTCGTCGATCACCACTTCCTGGGCGCGCCGCGTCACGCTGACGCCGTCGAAGAACTTGCCCTGCGCCAGCTTGATGGCGCGCACCCTGAAGTACTGTTCGCCCACGCCCTGGATGGAGCCGTTGACCGACACGTTGCGGTAGCGCAGCGTGCTGCTGGTGGAGACCTCCGGCGTCACGCTGTCCACATAGGACTCGCGCGCCAGCGCGTCGGCGTCGGCCGCCACCAGCGTGCGGATGTTGACCGCCTTCTCGTCGCCGAAGTCCTTGCCCGGGAAGATCTCCACGGTGTTGGTGCCGATCTCGCTGATGTCGTCCAGGATCTTGCGGCGCGAGCCCTCGCCCAGCGCGACCACCGAAACCACCGCCGCGATGCCGATGATGATGCCCAGCATGGTCAGCGACGTGCGCAGCCGGTGCGCGTTCATGGCCAGCAGCGCCATGCGCAGGGCTTCGCCGCAGCGGTCCAGATAGGCCTGCCACGCGGGCCGCTGCGCCAGCGCCGGCGGCTCGTCGCGGGCGGCCTGCGGGCGCGCGGCGTCGGGATTGCGCCGGTCGGACACGATCTCGCCGTCGCTGATCTCGATGATGCGCTGGGCATGGCGCGCCACGCTCATGTCGTGGGTCACGATGATGATGGTGTGCCCCGCGGCGTTCAGCTCTTCCAGGATGCGCAGCACCTCCTGGCCGGTGTGCGTGTCCAGCGCGCCGGTCGGCTCGTCGGCCAGGATGATGTCGCCGCCGTTCATCAGCGCCCGCGCAATGCTGACGCGCTGCTGCTGGCCGCCGGACAGCTGGCCGGGACGATGCCCGGCTCGCTCGCCCAGCCCCAGGCGTTCCAGCAGCGTCTCGGCGCGCGCCAGGCGCGCCTCGCGCCGCTTGCCGGCATAGACGGCCGGCACTTCCACGTTGCCCAGCGCGCTCAGGTCCGACAGCAGGTGATAGCGCTGGAAAATGAAGCCGAAGTGCTCGCGGCGCAGTTCGGCCAGTTCGTCCGGGTCCAGCGCCCCGGTGCTGCGCCCGCCCACCCGGTATTCGCCGCGGGTGGGCCGGTCCAAGCATCCCAGGATGTTCATGAGCGTGGACTTGCCCGAGCCGGATGCGCCGACGATGGCCACCATTTCGCCGGCCTCGATGGACAGGTCCACGTCCTTCAGCACGGCGATGGTCTGCTCGCCCGCGGGGAATTCGCGGCGCACGCCGGCCAGCTCGATGAGAGGACCGCTCATCTCAGGCCCCCGGGACGGCCGGGGCGGCTTCGGCCGACACCACGCGCTCGCCCACCTCCAGCCCCTCCAGCACCTGCGCCTGGACGTTGTTGTTCATGCCGATGCGGACCTGGCGCTCTTCCGTCTTGTTGTCCTTCAGCACCACGCGCACGGCGTAGCGGCCGTCCTCGCCGCGCTTGCCCAGGGCCGAGGACGGCACCACCACGGTGTTCTTGGCCTCGCCCAGCACGATGAAGACCTGCGCCGTCATCGAGATGCGCAGCTTCTCGTCGGGATTGGGCACGTCGAACAGGCCGTTGTAATAGACGGCGGCGCTGGTGGAATTGCCGTTGGACGAGCCGGTCAGCGACGAGGCCGCGTCTTCCTTCTGGATGGAGTCCGGCGCCGGCTCCACCGCGCGCAGCGTGGCGTGGTAGCGTTCGTCCGGCTCGCCGAGGATGGTGAAGTAGACCGGCAGGCCGGGCTTGACGCGGGTCACGTCGGCTTCCGAGATCTGGGCCTTGACCGTCATGGTGTCCACCTGCGCCACCTTGATGATGGTGGGCGCGCTCTGGATCGAGTTGACCGTCTGGCCCTCTTTGGTGACGACCGCCACCACCACGCCGTCGATAGGCGAGACGATGCGGGTGTAGCCCAGGTTGACCCGGGCCGTGTCCACCTGGATCTCGGCCTGCGCGATCTGGGCGTCCAGCGACGCGATCTCGGCGCGGGTCACGCCCAGCGTGGCCTCGGCGTTCTCGTAGGCTTCGCGCGAACTGGCGTCCGCGGCCAGCATCTGCCGCTGACGGCGGAAGGCCAGCTCGGCCTGCTTCAGCATGGCGACCTTGGCGGCCCTTTCGGCGCGCCGCGTCTGCAGGGCGGCTTCGGCGTTGCGCAGTTCGTTCTGCTGGGTCAGGTCGTCGATCTCGGCCACCAGCTGCCCCTTCTTGACCCGGTCGCCCAGCGCCACCTTGAGGGATTTCAGCTGGCCGGAGACCTGGGCGCCCACGCTGACCCGCTCGATCGCGTCTATGGTGCCGCTGGCCAGCACGCTGTCTTCCATATTGGCGCGGGTCACTTCGGCCACCCCGAAGGTGGGCGGCGGCGGCGCCGAGAAAAATGCGGCCCGCACCGCGAAGCCGGCGAGCAGGACCAGGACGACGATCAGAAGGTTGCGTTTGAATTTGCTGCGGGACTTTTTCATTGAACCTGTCGGATGGGGCGCGGGACGGCGCCCGTGCCGGTATTGCGTTGCGGGCCGGGGACGGGCCCCGGCGCGATGTGTGCATCCTAAACGCATGGCCGGCCCAAACCATGGCCAATCTGTGTCGAAACCGTGAAAAACCGTAAAGCCGCAAGATGCGGCCGGACCAGTCTGATTGTTCCGTTGTGAGAACGATACAGCGTTCGGCTTCGGCGGATACTCATGCTGAATGCGCCCAGAAGCGCCGAACACGCCGGCATCTTGCACCATAAGCCCCGGAGTTTGCCTCTACATGATGCCTATCGTGAAACCCCTACACGCCACCGTTTGCGGCAGCGCAAAACAAGCTTGCCTCGACATTGGTAGACGTTGGGGACAGAATGGCTGCAGTTACGTCGTGGCCGTGTCCAGTTCCCCTAGATCCCCCTCTTCTTCCCCAGGTTCCCCGGAGTTTTCCGGGGCGGCGCTCTTGTGCGTGCTGGCCATGATGAATCACGTGGCGCTGACAGGGGGACGCATTACTGTCTCGCTGACGGCGCTGCAGATGGGGCTGTCCACCTTCAAGGTCGGCACGCTGGTCGCGGTCTTCGCCGTCCTGCCCATGCTGTTCTCGGTGCGCGCCGGGCGCTGGGTGGACCGGGTCGGCATCGTCCGCCCGCTGGTGCTGGGCACCTCGCTGGTCGCCGTCGGCACCCTGCTGCCCTTTGTCTTCCAGACGCAGCTGGCGCTGCTCATCGCCTCGTGCTGTATCGGCATCGGCTTCATGCTGCACCAGGTGGCCACCCAGGACCTGCTCGGCCATGCCGAACCCGCGCAGCGCCTGCGCAATTTCTCCTTCATGTCGCTGGCGCTGGCCGGTTCGGGCTTCTCCGGCCCGCTGATCGCCGGCCTGGCCATCGACCACCTGGGCACGCGCCTGGCCTTCGGGCTGCTGGCCCTGGGCCCGCTGCTGTCGGCGGGCGGGCTTTACATGCTGCGTCACCAATTGAAGGCGGCAGATGCGCTGCTTTCCGGCGCAAAAGAGGCCGAACGCCGCCGCGTCACCGAATTGCTGGCCGTGCCGGCGCTGCGCCGCATCCTGATGGTGAACACCATCTTGTCCGGCGCCTGGGACACCCACTTGTTCGTCGTGCCCATCTTCGGCGTGGCCATCGGCCTGTCGGCCACCACCATCGGGGTCATTCTTGCTTCGTTTGCGGCGGCAACTTTCGTCATTCGCCTGGTATTGCCCTTGATCCAGCGCCGGGTCCGTTCCTGGACGCTGGTCCGCGCGGCCATGGCCACGGCCGCCATCGACTTCATGCTTTACCCGCTGTTCACCGACGTTACCGTGCTGATCGTGCTGTCTTTCATCCTGGGGCTGGCCCTGGGCTGTTGCCAGCCGAGCATGCTGTCTCTGCTGCACCAGCACTCGCCCCCGGGGCGCGCGGCCGAGGCCGTGGGCCTGCGCATGGCCTTGATCAACGGTTCCCAGGTTTCCCTGCCGTTGACCTTCGGCGCGCTCGGTGCGGTAATTGGCGTGGCCCCGCTGTTCTGGGCCTATTCGCTGGCGCTGATGGCCGGCGGCTGGGCCAATCGCAATCCCCCGATCGAATCCGACCGTAAGCCGTGAATACCCCATCCCCCACTCCCTCCGGCGCCAGCCTGCCGTTTCGCCTCTGGACCCCCGAAGAGCGGCAGGCCTCCCTGGACGAGGCCTTGCGTCACTGGCAGTCGGGCGAGGACGTATGGGTATATGGGTACGGATCGCTGATCTGGCGCCCCGACTTCGACTTCGTGGAGCGCCGGCTGGCCACGCTGCGCGGCCATCACCGGGCGCTGTGCCTGTGGTCGCGCGTCAACCGCGGCACGCCGGAATGCCCGGGCCTGGTGTTCGGCCTGGACCGGGGCGGCTCCTGCCGCGGCGTGGTCTACCGGCTCGCCGGCAGCCAGGTGCCCAATTACTTCCCGGCGCTCTGGGAGCGCGAAATGTCCACCGGCGCCTATCTGCCGCGCTGGATCAACTGCACCACCGACGTCGGCAACGTCCGGGCGCTGGTCTTCATCATGAACCGCGACAATCCGGCCTACATCCGGGCGCTGCCCGAACCGGAACTGCTGGCCATCGTGCGCCGCGCCGCCGGCCGCTACGGCCCCTGCACCGACTACGTGGTGCAGACCGCCCAGGCGCTGCGCGCCGCGGGCATCCACGACGCCCGCCTGGACGCCATCGCGCGCCGGCTCGAGCAGGAAGGGCACCCGTTGCCGGAAGGCGCCTGAAGCCGCCGCCGCGCCGCCGGACGGCGCTTGCCGGCGGCCTGAGCAGGGTCAATATAGGGACAGTCGCCCAAGCGGTATAAACTTCCTGTTATCAACGCTGACCCTTACTCCCATGTCCGTCTCTGATCTGCGTCAAAGCTACGAGAAGCATGTCCTGCTCGAAAGCCAGGCCCTGGCTTCGCCGTTCGCGCAATTCGCGCTCTGGTTCGACGAGGCCCTGGCCGCCAAGGTGCCCGAGCCCAACGCCATGACCCTGGCCACGGTGGACGCCCACGGCCAGCCCAGCGCGCGCATCGTGCTGGTCAAGGGATTCGACGAGCGCGGCTTCACCTTCTTCACCAACTACGAATCGCGCAAGGGCCTGGACCTGCAGGCCGAGCCGCGCGCCAGCCTGCTGTTTTTCTGGCAGCCGCTGGAGCGCCAGGTCCGCATCGAAGGCGTGGTCGAAAAAGTCCCCGCCGAGGAGTCGGACGCCTACTATCACAGCCGGCCCGCAGGCTCGCGCATCGGCGCCTGGGCCTCGCGCCAGAGCCAGCCGATCACCCGCGAAGAGCTGGAAGCCCGTGAACAGGAATTCCGCGAACGCTACGGCGACGCGCCGCCGCGCCCGCCGCACTGGGGCGGTTACCGCCTGAAGCCCACCGCCTTCGAATTCTGGCAGGGCCGGCCTTCGCGGCTGCACGACCGCCTGCGCTACGTCGCCGACGGCCCGGCCTGGAAGATCGAACGCCTGTCGCCCTGATGCCGGGCGCGCCCCCTATCCATGATTGCATGACCGCCTCCTCCCCTGATTTTGACGCTGCTTTTTTCCGCACCGCGCTGGGCCGCTACGCCACGGGCGTGACCGTCGTGACGACCGCCGGCCTGGACGGCGCGCCCATCGGGCTGACGGTGAGCTCTTTCAACTCCGTGTCGCTGGACCCGCCGCTGGTGCTGTGGAGCCTGTCGCGCGGCTCGTCCTCGCTGGCGGCCTTCGAGCAGTGCGAGCGCTACGTCGTCAACGTGCTGGGCGCCGAACAGATCGCGCTGGCGCGCCGCTTCGCCACCGGCAAGACCCCGGACCGCTACGCCGGGCTGCCGGTGCACCGCGCGCCCGGCGGCACGCCCATGCTGGACGGCCACTGCGCGGCCTGGTTCGAATGCCACAACCGCAGCCGCTACGTCGAAGGCGATCACATCATCATGGTGGGCGAGGTGGAGCGCTGCGGCCATAGCGCCGAGCCGCCGCTGGTCTTCCATGCCGGCGGCTTCGACCTGACGCCGGCCGGCGACCGCGCGGAAAAAAAGGGGTAGCCCATGAGCGCAGATATCGATTGCGTCGTCATCGGCGCGGGCGTGGTGGGCCTGGCGATCGCGCGGGCGCTGGCCCGCTCCGGGCGCGAAGTGCTGGTGGCCGAGGCCACCGAGGCCATCGGCACCGGCACCAGCTCGCGCAACTCCGAAGTCATCCACGCGGGCATCTACTATCCGGCGGGCAGCCTCAAGGCCCGCCTGTGCGTGCGCGGCAAGCACCTGCTGTACGCCTATTGCGCCGAACGCGGCGTGCCGCACAAGCGTCTGGGCAAGCTCATCGTCGCCGCGGACGCCGAACAGGCCGCGCAGCTGGAAAGCATCGCGCAGCGCGCCCGCGCCAACGGCGTGGACGACCTGCAGTTCCTGTCGGGCGAAGACGCCATGCGCCTGGAGCCGGCGCTGCAATGCGCGGCCGCGCTGTCCTCGCCGTCCACCGGCATCGTGGACAGCCACGCGCTGATGCTGTCGTACCAGGGCGACGCCGAGAACGCGGGCGCCCAGTGCGTGTTCCACACCCCGCTGGTGTCGGGCCGCGCGCGCCCCGAGGGCGGCTTCGAGCTGCAGTTCGGCGGCGACGAGGCCATGAGCCTGAGCTGCAACGTGCTGATCAATTCGGCCGGCCTGCATGCGCCGGCGCTGGCGCGCCGCATCGACGGCGTGCCGCCCGCCAGCATCCCGGCCGACTACCTGTGCAAGGGCAGCTATTTCACGCTGTCCGGCCGCGCGCCCTTTTCGCGCCTGATCTACCCGGTGCCGCAGCATGCCGGCCTGGGCGTGCACCTGACGCTGGATATGGGCGGGCAGGCCAAGTTCGGTCCCGACACCGAATGGATCGGCGTCGAGGACTACACGCTCGATCCGGCCCGCGCCGACGTGTTCTACGCGGCCGTGCGCAGCTATTGGCCGGCCCTGCCCGACGGCGCGCTGGCGCCCGGCTACACCGGCATCCGGCCCAAGATCTCCGGCCCGCACGAACCGGCGGCCGACTTCGTCGTCGCCGGCCCGGCCGCGCACGGCGTGCCCGGCCTGGTGAACCTGTTCGGCATCGAATCTCCCGGCCTGACGGCCAGCCTGGCCCTGGCCGAAGAAACCCTGGCCCGCCTGGCCGCCTGACCTCCACGATTTCCCATTCAGCCCTTTCTTACGCACATGCAGCACAACGACTACATCCTGACCCTGTCCTGCCCCGACCGCACGGGCATCGTGTACCGCGTCAGCGGCCTGTTGTTCGAATTGGGCTGCAACATCCTGGATTCGCAGCAGTTCGGCGACGAGGAAACCGGCCGCTTCTTCCTGCGCGTGCACTTCGACGCGCCGGCCGGCGTGGCCGCCGCCGACCTGCGCGCCCGCCTGGCGCCCATGTCCGAGGAATACGGCATGGAGCTGAAGCTGCACGACGCGCGCCGCAAGGAACGCCTGCTCATCATGGTCAGCAGGCAGGGCCACTGCCTGAACGACCTGCTGTTCCGCGTGCACAGCGGGCACCTGCACGCCGAAGTGGCGGCCATCGTGTCGAACCACAACGACTACGCCGGCCTGGCGGCCTCCTACGGCATCCCGTTCCACCACCTGCCGGTCACGCCCGACACCAAGGCCGAGCAGGAGCGCCAGGTGCTGGCCCTGGTCGAGCAGGAAAACATCGACCTGGTGGTGCTGGCCCGCTACATGCAGATCCTGTCGGAGGACATGTGCCGCGCGCTCAACGGCCGCGCCATCAACATCCACCACAGCTTCCTGCCCAGCTTCAAGGGCGCCCGCCCCTATCACCAGGCGCACGCCCGCGGCGTCAAGATCATCGGCGCCACCGCCCACTACGTGACCTCGGACCTGGACGAAGGCCCCATCATCGACCAGGACATCGAGCGCGTGGACCACACGATGACCGCCCAGGACCTGACCCAGGTCGGCAGCGACATCGAATCCCTGGTGCTGTCGCGCGCCGTGCGCAGCCACGTCGAACACCGCATCCTGCTGAACCGCAGCAAGACGGTGGTGTTCCGCTAGGAATCCTGCCGCTCCCCCCGGGCCAGCGCCACGGCCGCCGCCGTGGCGCCGGCCACGTCCGGCCGCAGGTCGCCCAGCAGCCGCTGGTACAGGCCGACGCGGCGCACGATGTCCAGCGGCTGGCCCAGCAGGCCCGAGACCATCAGCCGCACGCCGCGCGTCTCGCAGGCCCGGCTCAGGCTTTCCAGCGCCTCGGCCCCGGTCGAGTCCACGTAGATCACGTTCTTCAGGTCCAGCACCAGCGCGCGCGCCGGCAAATGGTCCTCGAGCGACTCCACCAGCTTGGTCGCGCCGAAGAACACGGTGCCGTACAGCCGCCATACCGCCACCTGCGCCTCCAGCCCGGCCAGCGCCGGCTGCTCGGCCGGCGTCAGGCGTTCGGCGCGCGACAGGCTGGAAATGCGGTAGATGAAGGTCAGGCAGGCGGCGAAGATGCCGAACTGCACCGCCACCGTCAGGTCGAACACCACCGTCAGCAGGAACACCGACAGCAGCGTCACGCGGTAAGGCAGCCGGTAGGTCTTGAGGCGCGCGAATTCGCGCCACTCGCCCATGTTCCAGGCCACGAACATCAGGATGGCCGCCAGCGTGGCCAGCGGGATGGAAGACGCCAGCGGCGCGGCCACCAGGATCACCAGCAGCAGCACCACGGCGTGCGTCATGCCCGCGATCGGGCTGGTGGCGCCGCTTTTCACGTTGGTCACGGTGCGGGCGATGGTGCCGGTGGCCGGCATGCCGCCGAAGAACGGCGTGGCGAAGTTGGCGATGCCCTGCGCCATCAGTTCCTGGTTGGGGTCGTGGCGGTCGCCGATCATGCCGTCGGCCACCCGCGCGCACAGCAGCGATTCGATCGCGCCCAGCAGCGCCAGCGTGATCGTGGGCATCAGCAGGTAGCGGGCCGATTCCCAGCTGAACGCCGGCAGCGTGAAGTCCGGCAGCGCCGCCGGTATGCCGCCGAAGCGGCTGCCTATGGTCTCCACCGGCAGGCCGAACAGGGCCACCGCGGCCGTAGCCAGCACCAGCGCGACGATGGAGCCCGGCACCCGCGCCAGCGGCGCGGCCCTGGGTCCGCCCCATTTCGGCAGCCAGCGCTGCCAGGCCACGATGAGCGCCAGCGACGCCACCGCCACGCCCGCGGCCCAGGGATTGAAGGAGGACAGGTGGCTGCCCAGCGCGCCCAGGATGCCGAAGAAATCGCCCGGCATCTCGGGGATCGCCAGGCCCAGGAAGTCCTTGACCTGCGACAGCGCGATCAGCACCGCGATCCCGTTGGTGAAACCGATAATGACGGCCACCGGGATGAAGCGCACCAGCGTGCCCAGCCTGAGCAGCCCCATCACGAACAGCAGCACGCCGGACAGCGCAGTGGCGATAATGAGGTTGGCCACGCCGTACTGCTGCACGATGTCGTAGACGATGACGATGAACGCGCCCGCCGGCCCGCCGATCTGCACCCGGCTGCCGCCGAGCAGGGCGACCAGGAAGCCCGCGATGATGGAGGTGAACAGGCCCGCTTCCGGCTTGAGGCCCGAGCCGATGGCGAAGGCCATGGCCAGCGGCAGCGCGACCACGGCGACCGTGAGGCCGGCGCCCAGGTCCTGCACGAAACGGATGCGGTCGTAACCGCGCAACGCGCTCAAGAGGCGCGGACGAAACGAAAAGGGAAGATCCACGATCGACTCCGGAGAAGAAACCGAAAAGCCCTGGAACGGGTTTCAGTGCTTCGCCGGAGGGCCGCAGTGGCGCAGCCGGGTAATGAAACGCTTGCGGCGCGTCAGCGGCTGGATCGATCGGTAGGACATGGCCGGGTCAGTGTACCCCCAATGTCCCGGCCCCGGCATAGTGCCGCGCCACCAGTTCCAGGGCTTTTTCCTGCAGCGGCGTGCGCATGGCCTGCGGCCAGATCGCCTGGCTGACCGAGCGCGCGGCGTGCTCGAAGGCAATGAAGCGCGTGCCCGCCAGGCCGCTGCGCGACAGGCAGGCGGGCACGATGGACACGCCCAGCCCTTGCGAAACCAGCGAGGCCACGCTCAGCCAGTGCCGCACCTCGTGGCGGATCACGGGCATGAAGCCGGCCGATACGCACATGGCCAGCACCGTCTCGTAGTAGCTGGGCGAGGCCGCGCGGGCGAAGAACACGAAATCGTCCCCCGCCAGTTCGTCCAGCCGCAGCGACTCGCGACCGGCCAGCCGGTGGTCCTGCGGCAGGCACACCACGAAAGGCTCGGCCACCAGGTCGCGCGCCTGCACGCCCGGCGGCAGGGGGTTGGCGTGGATGAAGCCCAGATCCTGCTCGCCGCGGCGCACCGCCTCGATCTGGTCGTGCGAGTTCAGCTCGGTCAGCACATGCTCGACGTCGGGCAGCTCGGCCCGCATCGCATTGAGCAGGGCGGGCAGGCCGCGGTACAGCATCGACCCCACGAAACCGATGCGCAGCCTGCCGCGCAGGCCGGCGTCCACCCGCTGCACCAGCGTGCGCACGTCCTCGGCCTGGCGCAGCAGGGTCTGGGCCTCGCGGTACAGCACCTGGCCCGCGTCGGTCAGTTCCACGTGGCGGCTGCTGCGGTTGAGCAGGCGCGCGCCGACGTTTTCCTCCAGCTGCCGGATGGCGTAGCTCAACGGCGGCTGCGAGATGTGCAGCCGCACGGCGGCCCGGCTGAAATGGCGCTCTTCGGCCACGGCGATGAAATACCGCAGCAGGCGCGGGTCCAGATCCATGCGCGTTCCCTTTGATTTGCCTATCTATACTTTTTTTGGATTGTTCTAAATCAAAACAGTATTTGTATAGATTAATCCAGGCAAGCACCATGAGGCATCCCCCCGTTTTGCGCAGGATGCCGCCATGGATGCCCCCGTCAAGACCGCCACGCCCGCCGCCACCCCGATTCCGGATGCGCGCGGCCTGAACCTGTTCCACGCCGACCCCTATGCCGCGGCGCTGTGCCGGCGCTACCTGCCGCCGGCGCTGCACGCGCACCTGCTGCCGCACCTGGAGCGGCTGGGCGAGCTGGCCGGCGGCCTGATGGACGAGCTGGCCGCCACGGCCGACAAGCATCCGCCCACGCTGTCGGTGCGCAGCCGCGCCGGCCAGGACGAATCCCGCATCGACAAGCACCCGGCCTATGTGGAACTGGAACGCCTGGCCTACAGCGAGTTCGGCCTGGCCGCGCTGTCGCACCGCGGTGGGGTGCTGGGCTGGCCCGAGCCCATGCCGGCCGCCGCCAAATACGCGCTGAGCCATTTGTTCGTGCAGGCCGAGTTCGGCCTGTGCTGCCCGGTCAGCATGACCGATTCGCTGGCCCGCACGCTGCGCAAGTTCGGCGACGCCGACCTCGTGGCGCGCGTGCTGCCGCAGGTGACGACGCAGGATTTCGACGCGCTGCGCCAGGGCGCCATGTTCATGACGGAGCAAGGCGCGGGTTCGGACGTCAGCGCCACGGAGGTCACGGCCGAACCGCAGGACGACGGCAGCTGGCGCCTGTCGGGCGACAAGTGGTTCTGCTCCAACCCCGACGCGGGCTACGCCATGGTGCTGGCCCGCAGCGAGCCGCAGCCCGGCCTGAAGGGGGTGTCGCTGTTCCTGCTGCCGCGCGACCTGCCCGGCGGCGGCCACAACCACTACCGCATCCTGCGCCTGAAGGACAAGCTGGGCACGCGCTCCATGGCCAGCGGCGAAATCCGCCTGGAAGGCGCCGTGGCCTGGCTGGTGGGCGAACGCGGCCGCGGCTTCAAGCAGATGGCCGACATGATCAACAACTCGCGCCTGTCCAACGGCATGCGCGCGGCCGGCCTGATGCGCCGCGCCGTCACCGAGGCGGTGTATTTCTCGCAGCACCGCCGCGCCTTCGGCAAGCGGCTCATCGACATGCCGCTGATGCAGCGCCAGCTGGTCAAGATGACGGTCTGGACCGAACAGGCGCGCAGCGTCATGTTCCAGACCGCGCGCGCGCTGGCCGAGGCCGACCAGGGCGGCGGCGATCCGGCGCTGGCGCGCATCCTGACCCCGCTCATCAAGTTCCGCGCCTGCCGCGATGCCCGCAAAGTGACCGGCGACGCCATGGAGGTGCGCGGCGGCTGCGGCTATATCGAGGAGTGGACCGAACCGCGCCTGGTGCGCGACGCGCATCTGGGCTCGATCTGGGAAGGCACCAGCAACATCGTGGCGCTGGACGTGCTGCGCGCCATCACGCGCGAACAATCGCTGCCGGCGCTGCGCGCCCACATCGAGCGCCTGCTGGCCGAGGGCGCGCCCTGCCCGCCCGAACTGGCCGACATGCAGGCCCGCGCGCTGGAACAGACCTACGCGCTGGCCGAACACGCCGCGCGGGAAAACCGCGCCGAGCTGGCGCGCCAGGCCGCGTCGCTGCTGTACCACGCGGTGTCCCTGGCCGCGCTGCGCTGGGAAGCCGCGGACCCGGCGCTGGCCGCTCGCGCCAGGCTGGCCGACCAGGTGCTGCTGCATCGCCTGGGCCCGCGCGATCCCTACGCCATCCCGCCCGACGAAAGCGCCGCCTGCCGGGAAATCCTGCAATACGCGCTGTAAACCGACGCCGGCGGCACAGCCGGCGCGCATCCACCACTGGAGACAAACATGAACCGCTACTTCGCCCCCTTGCTGCTGGCCGCCGCCGCGGCCCTGCCCGCGGCGCCCACGCTGGCGGCCGAGGCCTTCCCCGCGGAACGCCCGGTCACCCTGGTCGTGCCCTTCCCGCCCGGCGGCCCCACCGACGCCCTGGCGCGCCGCCTGGCCGACAAGCTCAGGCAGCCGCTGAAGCAGAACGTCATCGTCGAGAACCGCAGCGGCGCGGGCGGCAATATCGGCTCGGAATACGTGGCCCACGCCAAGCCCGACGGCTACACGCTGCTGTTCGGCACTTCCGGGCCGCTGGCCATCAACGTCAGCCTGTACAAGAAGCAGGGCTACGATCCGCAGACCAGCTTCGCCCCCATCATCCGTATCGGCCACCTGCCCAACATCCTGGTGGTGAACCCGTCGGTGCCGGCCACCAACGTGCAGGAACTGATCGCCTACGCCAAGAAAAACCCGGACGCGCTGAGCTACGCCTCGTCGGGCAACGGCGCGTCCTCGCACCTGGCCGGCATTCTGTTCAACCGCATGGCCGGCACCCAGATCATGCACATTCCCTACAAGGGCACCGGCCCGGCGCTGAACGACCTGCTGGGCGGGCAGGTGTCCATGTCGTTCACCGACATCCTGACCGCGCTGCCCTACGTCAAGGCCGGCAAGCTGCGCGCCATCGGCCTGGCCAGCGCGCAACGTTCCGACGCCCTGCCCGACCTGCCCACGCTGTCCGAACAGGGCCTCAAGGGCTATGACGTCAGCGTGTTCTTCGGCATCGTCGCGCCAAAAAATACCCCGGCGCCGGTCGTGGAGACCCTGAACAAAGCCTTCCAGAGCGCGCTGGCCGACCCCGAGGTGGCCAACACGCTGCGCAGCCAGGGCATCGTCGAGGCGCAGGACAAGACGCCGCAAGGCCTGTCCGCCTTCATCACGGCCGAAGTGCCCAAGTGGCGCGACGTCATCGCCAGCGCCCACGTCTCCATCGACTGAAGGACTTTTCCATGGCAGCAACCCTCCCCAATGCCGGCGCCCTGGCCGGCTGCAAGGTCATCGACCTGTCGCGCGTGCTGGGCGGCCCCTATTGCACGCAGATCCTGGCCGACCACGGCGCCGACGTGCTCAAGATCGAGCCGCCCGGCGGCGACGAGACGCGCGGCTGGGGGCCGCCCTTCCTGGGCGCCACGGCCTCCTACTTCGTCGGCGTGAACCGCAACAAGGAAGGCATGACGCTGGACCTGTCGCAGCCTGCGGGCCAGGAGCTGCTGCGCCGGCTGCTGGCCGACGCCGACGTGCTGGTGGAGAACTTCAAGCCCGGCACGCTGGAGAAATGGGGCTTGGGATACGAGACGCTGAAACAGGAATTCCCCGCGCTGATCCATTGCCGGGTCAGCGGCTTCGGCGCCGACGGGCCGCTGGGCGGCCTGCCGGGCTACGACGCCTGCGCCCAGGCCATGTGCGGGCTGATGAGCGTCAACGGCGAGGCCGACGGCGAAGCCACCCGCGTCGGCCTGCCGGTGGTGGACATGGTGACGGGCCTGAACGCGGCGGTGGCCATCCTGCTCGCGCTCAACGAGCGCGTGCGCAGCGGCCTGGGCCAGTTCCTCGATATCACGCTGTACGACTGCGCCCTGTCGCTGTTGCATCCGCACGCTCCCAACTACTTCTACAGCGGCAAGGTGCCGGCGCGCAGCGGCAACGCGCATCCCAACATCGCGCCCTACGAAACCCTGCCCACGGCCAGCGGCCCGATCTTCCTGGCGGTGGGCAACAACCGCCAGTTCGCGCTGCTGGCGCAGACGCTGGAAGCGCCCGCGCTGGCCGAAGACCCGCGCTACGCCGCCAACGCCGACCGCCTGCGGAACCGCCAGGCGCTGCGCGCCGACCTGTCGGCGCTGCTGGCCGGATTCGACGCCGCCGAACTGGCCGACCGCCTGCTGCGCAACGGCGTGCCCGCCGCCGCGGTGCTCACCGTGGACCAGGCGCTGGCGCACCCGCATACCCGGCATCGCGGCATGGTGCTGGAACAGGGCGACTACCGCGGGGTCGGCTCCCCGATCAAGCTGTCGCGCACGCCGGCGACGCTGCGAAGATTGCCGCCGGATCTCGAACGCGCGTGACCCATCCTACCCGCCCGACGCCACGCCTTCGCGCCGCGGGTCCGCCCCGCCCTGCAGCCCCTCGGGCCCGATCACGATGCCGTGGATGCCGCTGGGAAACTCGGTGATGCGCACGGGATGCCCCATGCGTTCGAGCTCGGGCGCCAGCGCCTCCAGCGGCGTGCCTTTTTCGAGTTCGGTGTCCTTGTTGCGGCTGCCCATGTTGGGCAGGTCGATGGCGGCCTGGATGTCCAGGCCCCAGTCCAGCACGCCCACCACCGTCTTGGCGACGTAATTGATGATGGCGCTGCCGCCGGGCGAGCCCACCAGCAGGTACGGCTTGCCGTCGCGCAGCACGATCATGGGCGCCATCGAGCTGCGCGGGCGCTTGCCGGGTTCGATGCGGTTGGCCACGAGCCGGCCTTCGGGGTCCTGGTAGGACGAGGAAAAGTCCGTCATCTCGTTGTTCAGCAGAAAGCCGCGCACAAAGATCTTGCTGCCGAATTCGCTTTCGATGGTGGTCGTCATGCTGAGCGCGTTGCCCTTGGCGTCGACCGCCACCAGATGGCTGGTGGAGGGCAGCTCCAGCGCGTCGTCCTTGCCCAGCGACAGCAGCTTGCCTTCGGGGTCGCCGGGCAAGGCGACCTTCATGCTGCGGTCCGGCCGTATCAGCGCGCCGCGCGCGCGCAGGTAGGCGGGGTCCAGCAAGGCGTTCACGGGCACCTGCACGAAGGACGGGTCGGCCACGTAGAAATCGCGGTCGGCGAACGCCAGCCGGCCGGCCTCGGAGAAGTAATGCACCGCCTCCACGCTGCCCGGCGCGTAGCGGCCGATGGGGTATTGCTCGAGTTCGCCCAGCATCTGCAGCACGGCCAGCGGGCCGCTGCTGGGCGGCCCCATGCCGCACAGGCGATAGCCGCGATAGGCGCCGCAGACGGGATCGCGCTTGACGGCGCGGTAGGCGGCCAGGTCGGCCTCGGTGAGGTCGCCGGGCACGGCATGGCCCTGCACCGCGGCGACGATGTCGCGCGCGATCTCGCCCTGGTAGAACGCGTCCGCGCCCTGCTGCGCCACCGCGCGCAGCGTGCGCGCGAATTCGGGATTCTTCAGCATGTGCCCGACCGGCCAGGGCGAGCCGTCGGGCGCGTAGAAATAGGCCGCGGCGGCCTGCTGCCTGGGCAGTTCCTTGTTGCCCGCCAGCAGCTTGTGCAGGCGCGGCGATACGGCGAAGCCCTGCTCGGCCAGCCGGATCGCCGGCTGGAACAGCTCGGCCCAGGGCAGCACGCCGTGCTCCCGGTGCGCCAGTTCCAGGCCGCGCAGCAGGCCCGGCACGGCCACCGCCATGCCGTTGTTGACCGACTGCGCGAACGGCAGCGGCTTGCCCGCGGCGTCGAGGAAGCGGTCGCGGCGGGCGGCCGCGGGCGCGGTCTCGCGGCTGTCGTAGGTCTGGATGGCGCCGCCGCCGGCCGTATACAGCACCATGAAGGCGCCGCCGCCGATGCCGGACGATTGCGGCTCGACCAGGTTCAGCACCAGCTGGGCCGCGATGGCCGCGTCCACCGCGCTGCCGCCGCGGCGCAGCATCTCGTCGCCGGCGCGCGTGGCCAGCGGATTGGCCGAGGCCATCATGAAATGCTTTGCGCGGGCCAGCTGGCGCGCCTGCGTGCCGCTGGCGGCTTCGGGATTGAGGTCTTCGGCCGCCTGGGGCGTGCGCGCCCAGGCGGAGGACATGGCGGCCGGAAGGGCCAGGACGGCGGCCAGCAGGATCGCTGCGGCGGGACCGGGTGCGCGCATGGGAAGCTCCTTGGTTCGCCGGCATGGCGGCAGGCGTCCATCATAGCAACGCGCCGCGCCGCCGTATCCGGCATAGAATCCGGTTTTTCATCGACTTTCCCGCCCGTGCCATGCGCCTGCGCCACATCGAGATTTTCGAAGCGATCCGCCGCACCGGTTCGCTGACCGAGGCCGCCGCCGCGCTGCACATTTCGCAGCCCGCGGCCAGCAAGCTGCTGGCGCACGCCGAGGCCCAGCTGGGCTTCAAGCTGTTCGAACGCGTCAAGGGCCGGCTGGTGGCCACGCGCGAGGCCGAGATCCTCACCCCCGAGGTCGCGCGCCTGAACCAGGACCTCAACAGCGTGCGCCGGCTGGCCGCCAGCCTGCGCGACCGCCCCCACGGCCATCTGCGCCTGGGCTGCGCGCCCGCGCTGGGCCTGGGGCTGCTGCCCGGCGTGGTGCGCGACAGCCGCGACGCGCAACCCGGCATCACCTTCGACATCCACACCCATCACAGCGCCGAGCTGGTGCAGGGCCTGCTCACGCGCGAACTGGACCTGGCCATCACCTTCGACACCAACGACTATCCCGGCCTGACCCGCATGGGCCTGGGCCACACCGAGCTGGTGCACCTGAGCCGCAAGCCCGGCCGCGGGCCGTTGCGGCTGGCCGAGCTGTCCGACATGGCGGGCAACACGCTGATCGTGCTGGACGCGTGCGATGCCTCCGGCGCGCTGCTGCAGATGGCGCTGGACGCGCAGGGCCTGGACCCGCAGGTCGCCATCCAGGTGCAGACCCATTACGTGGGCTGCGCGCTGGTGGACGCCGGTTGCGGCGACGCCATCGTGGACGCGATCACCGCGCAGGCCATGCTGCGCCCCGGCATGCACCTGCGCCGGCTGGACCCGCCGCTGCGCGTACCCATCAGCATCATGGTGCGCAACCAGGACCCCTTGTCGGCGCTGCACCGCGACCTGATAGACCGGCTCAAGACCGGCTGCGCCGCGCGCCTGGCCGCGCTCGACGATATCGCCTGACGCGGGCGGGCCGCGCGCAAAATGCAACGGGCGCCCGAAGGCGCCCGTGGTTCATGCAGCCGGGGCGGACAGCGCCGCCCCGCGCGCCATCAGTCCAGCTTGATGTTCTGCTTCTTCACGACGTCCTTCGCCCAGTCGTACTGCTCTTTGATTTCCTTGGCGAATTCCTCGGGCGTGTTGCCCGACGGGGCCGAGCCCTGGTCGTCCAGCGCCTTGATGACCTTGGGGTCCTTCAGGGCCACCACGGCGGCGTCGCGCAGCTTGTTCACGACGTCCATCGGCGTGCCCTTGGGCGCCAGCAGGCCGTACCAGACCGGCTGGTTCAGCACCGGGAAGCCCGCGTCCTTGAAGGTCGGCACGTCCTTGATAGCGGCAATGCGGTCCGGCCACGCGATGGCCATGGCGCGCAGCTTGCCGGCCTGGATCTGCGGCATCGACGACGGCAGGTTGTCGAAGATGATTTCGATCTGGCCGCCGACGGCGTCAGCCACGGCCGGGCCCGAGCCCTTGTACGGCACGTGCACGATGTCCGTGCCGGTGGCCATCTTGAACGATTCGCCCATCAGGTGCAGCACGCCGCAGGTGCCCGAGCTGCCGTAGGAGTACTTGCCCGGGTTCTTCTTCAGCTCTTCCAGGAAGCCCTTGAAGTCCTTGGCGGGGAACTTCGGGTTCACGGCCACCACGTTGGCGGTGTTGGCGAAGTTGGTGACCGGCTGGAAATCCTTGATCGGATCGTAGGGCAGGTCATTGGGGCGGCAGGCGGGGTTGACGGCCATCGTCGACACGGTGGCGATCGACAGCGTGTAGCCGTCGGCATCGGCGCGCGCGGCTTCCGAAGCGCCGATGGCGCCGCCGGCGCCGCCCTTGTTTTCCACGACCATGGGCTGGCCCAGTTCCTGGCTCATGCGCTGCGTCACCAGGCGCGCGATGATGTCGGTGGAACCGCCAGGCGCGAACGGAACGATGACGCGGATCGGCTTGCTCGGGTATGCGTCGGCGGCGTGGGCGGCTGAAACGCCGAGGGCGCCGGCGGCCAGAGCGATGGCCGCAGCCAGGGAGCGGACGTTGTTCATAGAAGTGTTTCCTCCAATAATGCGAGCCCGTATGTGAACGGGACCCTGCGTGATGTGCCCGCCTGTAGACGGGTCAGCCATTGACTTAGACGGCGCGCGGCTAGGGTGCTGGTCGAATCGCACTGCTTTTGTTGGTTGCTTGTGGCACACGCGGCCGCCAGAATGTCGGAGAATAGCAGCAAATGCTTACAGTCGCATAGCGCGCCGCGGCGCGCTTGACGCCCATCAAATCGTACTCGCCCATGTCGGTAGCCCTCCTGGTTTTCCCTGATTTCATGCTGGTTGCGCTAGGTTGGGCGCTGCGTCACAAACTCGGTTTTTCGCGCGAATTCTTTGCCGGAACGGAACGGCTCGTCTACTTCGTGCTGTTCCCCGCGCTGCTGTTCCAATCCATCATCCGCACGCCCATCACGGCCGGCAACGCCGCCATGCTGCTGCAGGCCACGGCCGCCGTCATCGGCTCGGGCGTGGCGCTGTCGTGGCTGGCCGGGCTGGTGCTGCGGCCCTCGTCGCTGGCGCTGGCCTCGTCGGCGCAATGCGGCTATCGCTTCAATACCTATATCGGCCTGGCGCTGTCGGCCAGCCTGGGCGGCACGCAGGGCCAGACCGTCATGGCGCTGATCGTGGGCTTCGCGGTGCCCATGGCCAACCTCGCCGCGGTCTACGGACTGGCGCGCCACAGCGGCGGCAGCCTGCTGCGCGAACTGGCGCGCAATCCGCTGCTGGTCTCCACCCTGCTGGGACTGGCCTGTAATCTGGCCGGGCTGCAACTGCCCGGCCCGGTGGACACGGTGCTGGCCAGGCTGGGCGCGGCCGCCATCGCGCTGGGCATCATCTGCGTGGGCGCCAGCCTGTCCTGGGAAGGCGGCAAGGGCTATGGCGCGCTGATCGGCTGGATGCTGTCGGTCAAGCTGCTGGCGCTGCCCGCGATTGCGTGGCTGGTGGCGCGCCTGCTGGGCCTGCCGCCGCTCGAAGCCCGCATGCTGCTGCTGTTCGCGGCGCTGCCCACGGCCTCCGCGGCCTACGTGCTGGCCATGCGCATGGGCGGCGACGGCCGCATGGTCGCGGTGCTGATTTCGCTGGGAACGCTGTTCTCGGCGCTGTCGATCCCGTTGTGGCTGATGCTGACGGGCTAGAAAAAAGCACGCCCCTGAACAGCCGCCCTCCCCCGACCCGGGTCGCGCGGATCCGGCTCCGCCGGTCCGCAGCGACGCCCCCCCAGGGGGGGGAAGCGCGCAGCGCTTCGGGGGGGGACCTATTTATTAGTCATAGCCGCCGGAACGACCCATTGCGCGAACTGCGCCTCGGTCAGATAACCCAGCGCCAGCGCCGACTCCTTCAAGGACAGGCCTTCCTTGTGGGCCTTCTTGGCGATCTGCGCGGCCTTGTCGTAGCCGATGTGCGGGTTGAGCGCCGTCACCAGCATCAGCGAACGGTCCACCAGTTCGGCGATGCGCTCGCGGTTGGGCTCGATGCCGGCCGCGCAATGCTGGTCGAAACTGGCCATGCCGTCGGTCAGCAGGCGCACCGACTGCAGGAAGTTGTGGATCACCAGCGGCTTGTACACGTTGAGTTCGAAATTGCCGCTGGCCCCGCCGATGTTGATCGCCACGTCGTTGCCCATCACCTGCGCGGCCAGCATGGTGACGGCCTCGCACTGCGTGGGATTAACCTTGCCCGGCATGATGGAGCTGCCCGGCTCGTTCTCGGGAATGCTGATCTCGCCCAGGCCGGAACGCGGGCCGCTGGCCAGCCAGCGCACGTCGTTGGCGATCTTCATCAGGCCGGCCGCCAGCGCCTTGAGCGCGCCGTGCGCGAACAGCAGCGCTTCGTGCGAGGCCAGCGCCTGGAATTTGTTGGGGGCCGACACGAAGGCCGTGCCGGTGGCGTGCGCCAGTTCGGCGGCCACCTTGGCGCTGAACTGCGGATGCGCGTTCAGCCCGGTGCCGACCGCGGTGCCGCCGATGGCGAGCTGGTGCAGCCCCGGCAGCGTGGCGCGGATCTGCTGCTCGGCCAGGTCGAGCTGGGCGACGTAGCCCGACAGTTCCTGGCCCAGGGTCAACGGCGTGGCGTCCTGCAGGTGGGTGCGGCCGATCTTGACGATGTCGTAGAAGGCCGCGCTCTTGGCGGCCAGCGTGGCGCGCAGGGCCTTCAGCGCGGGCAGCAGGTGGTGCTCGACCTGCACGGCGGCCGCCACGTGCATGGCGGTGGGGAAGGTGTCGTTGGACGACTGCCCGCGGTTGACGTGGTCGTTGGGGTGGACCTTGCGCTCTTCGCCGCGCACGCCGCCCAGCAACTCGGAGGCGCGGTTGGCCAGCACCTCGTTCATGTTCATGTTGCTCTGCGTGCCCGAGCCGGTCTGCCAGACCGACAGCGGGAATTCGTTGGGCCATTTGCCCGCGATCACCTCGTCGGCCGCGCGGACGATGCCGTCGGCGATCTTGGGATCGAGTTCGCCCAGGTCCGCGTTGACCTTGGCCGCCGCGCGCTTCAGGCGCGCCATGGCCTCGACCAGCGGGGCCGGCATTTTTTCGGTGGAAATCGCGAAGAAATGCAGCGAGCGCTGCGTCTGGGCGCCCCAGAGATGGTCTTCGGGCACCTCGATGGGGCCGAACGTGTCTTTTTCGATGCGGGTCTTCATGGCGCTTGCAACTCCGTGGCTACGTCGATCGCGGCCGGCTGCGGCGCGCCGGCCACGGAAAATTGAGAATGACAATCAATACTAGGTTAGCAGAAACCCGCATTCCTATAATTGCGCGTACCTTCGAGCTTTCTTCACTGTTTTTACCACTCGCCCCGCGCCATGTCCGCCCCTCTCTGCAGCCTGACCTTGCACCTGCCCTCCGAGGCCGCCACCGAGTCGCTGGCGCGCCAGCTCGCCCCCATGGTGTCCGGCCGCCAGGGCGGACCGGCGGGCGCCCATATCCACCTGCGCGGAGACCTCGGAGCCGGAAAAACGGCGTTCACACGGGCATTGTTGCGCGAATGCGGCATCACCGGCCGAATCAAAAGTCCGAGCTACGCCCTACTTGAATCCTATAAAGTTTCTAACTTATACTTCTATCACCTTGATTTTTATAGATTTAGTGATTCGCGCGAATGGTTGGACGCAGGATTCCGGGATTTGCTGCGTGACGACGCGGTCGTTTTGATCGAATGGCCTGAACGGGCGGAGGGTCTTTTACCCCCGCCCGACCTGCTGATTTCCCTGGCCTACGCCGGCGAGGGACGCGACGCCACCCTGACCGCGTACACCGCCCGAGGACAAACATGGTTGAACGCGATTGTCCCCCCGCCCCCAGCGGCGCCCTCCCCTCGGCAGGCGCCACCCGGCGCCGCCTGATCAGCGTCGCAGCCACCCTGCTCGTCCTGCCGGTCCTGCCGCGCCTGGCCCAGGCCGCGACCATCCTCGCCGTGCGGACCTGGCCGGCCGACGAATACACCCGGGTCACACTCGAACTCGACAGCGAGCTCAAGGCCGAACAATTCACACTGGAAAACCCCCACCGCCTGGTGGTGGACATCGAAGGGCTGACCATCAGCGCCGCGCTGAACGACCTGATCTCCAAGGTGCGGCCGGACGATCCCTACATCCAGAGCCTGCGCGTGGCGCAGAACCGCCCCAACGTGGTGCGCCTGGTGTTCGACCTGAAGCAGCCCGTGGCGCCACAGGTGTTCACCCTCAAGCCCGTGGCCGACTACCAGTACCGGCTGGTGCTGGACCTGTACCCGAAGATCGCCCAGGACCCGCTGATCGCCATCCTGAACAAGCAGAGCGGCCCCGACGTGGACGACCCGCTGGCGCGCATCCTCGAAGACATCCAGCGCAACCCGGTGACCCGCGCCGATCCGCCCGAACCGCCGCGCGTGCCGGGCCAGCAGCCCGCCGCGCCCCTGCCCTCCACGCCCAAGCCGCCGCCGGCCACCGCCAGCCGCGGCAAGCAGCGCATGCTGACCATCGCGCTGGACCCGGGCCACGGCGGCGAGGACCCCGGCGCCATCGGCCGCAGCGGCCTGCGCGAGAAAGACGTGGTGCTGCGCATCGCCCGGCGCCTGAAGGCGCTGATCGACAGCCAGCCCTACATGCGCGCCTACCTGACGCGCGACGACGATTATTTCGTGCCGCTGCACGTGCGCGTGCAGAAGGCGCGGCGCGTGCGCGCCGACCTGTTCATTTCGATCCACGCCGACGCCTGGGTCAAGCCCTCGGCCAACGGCTCCTCGGTGTTCGCGCTGTCGCAGCGCGGCGCCACCAGCGCCCAGGCGCGCTGGATGGCCGACAAGGAAAACGCGGCCGACCTGATCGGCGGCGTCAACCTGGGCGGCCACGACCGCCAGGTCGCCAAGGTGCTGCTGGACCTGTCCACCACCGCGCAGATCAACGATTCGCTCAAGGTCGGCAGCGCCTTCCTGGACGAAATCAAGAAGATCAACCGGCTGCACAAGAACAGCGTCGAACAGGCCGGCTTCGCGGTGCTGAAGGCGCCGGACATCCCCTCGGTGCTGGTCGAGACCGCCTTCATCAGCAATCCGCAGGAAGAAGCGCTGCTGCGCAGCGCCTCGCACCAGGACAAGCTGGCGCAGGCCATGATGACCGGCATCCAGCGGTATTTCACCGCCAACCCGCCGCTGGCGCGGCTGGGGGATGTGAGCTAGCTGCCCCGCCGGGCCTTGATCAGCTTGAACAGCCCGGCGCCCACCACCGGCACGATGGCCGCGGCCAGCCCGATCAGCACGATGGTGTTCAGGTGCTCGCGCACCAGCGGGATGTTGCCGAAGAAATAGCCTGCGGCCACCAGGCTCACCACCCACAGCAGTGCGCCCAGGATGTTGAACATCTGGAAGCGCGCCAGCGACATGTCGGCCACGCCGGCCACGAAGGGCGCGAAGGTGCGCACGACCGGGATGAAGCGCGACATCACGATGGTCTTGCCGCCGTGCTTTTCATAGAACGCGTGCGTGCGCATCAGCGCGCCGCGGTCCAGGAAACGCAGGTTCATCGAGAACACTCTCGGCCCGATATAGCGGCCGATCGTGTAGTTGACGGTATTGCCGATGATGGCCGCGGCGATCAGCAGGGCCGCCATCAGGAAGGGATCGATGTGGCCGGTGGCGCCGAACGCCCCGGCGATGAAGAGCAGCGAATCCCCGGGCAGGAAGGGCAGGACCACCAGCCCCGTCTCCGCGAAGACGATCAGGAACAGCACCAGGTACACCCACACGCCGTATTGCTCGACCCAGACGCCCAGCGTCTGGTCGATGTGGAGCACCATATTGAAAAATTCGAGCATCAAGCCAACCTTGAGGTGGGAACGTGTCAGCGACTATAGCCCAGGCATCCATGACGCTAAAATCGTCCGCATAGCCATGCCAGAAATATCCAGCCACATGACCGACCGCCGTTCCATTCTTGCGCTTCCCGACCTGCTGATCAGCCAGATCGCTGCCGGCGAGGTCATCGAGCGGCCCGCTTCCGTGCTCAAGGAAATCCTCGAGAACGCGATCGACGCTGGCGGGCGCGCGATCGAAGTGCGGCTCGAAGGCGGCGGCATCCGCCGCATCGCCGTCACGGACGACGGCGGCGGCATCCCGCCCGAGGAACTGCCGCTGGCGCTGGCGCGCCACGCCACCAGCAAGATCCGCTCGCTCGACGAGCTGGAGTCGGTGGCTTCCATGGGGTTTCGCGGCGAGGCCCTGGCCTCGATCGCGTCGGTGGCGCAGGTAAGCATCATTTCCCGCACCCGCGACGGCGAGCATGCCTGGCAGATCGACGCCGGCAGCATGCAGGTCAGCCCCGCCTCGGGCCCGCCCGGCACCACGGTGGACGTGCGCCAGCTGTTCGACGCCGTGCCGGCCCGCCGCAAGTTCCTGCGTTCCGAGGCCACGGAGTTCGGCCATTGCGTCGACGCGATGGAGCGCATCGCGCTGGCGCACCCGCAGATCGCGTTCCGCCTGTTCCACCACGACCGCGCGCAGCGCCAATGGCTGCCGGCCGAGCCGCCGCAGCGCATCCGCGACGTGCTGGGCGCCGAGTTCGCCGAACACGGCCTGCTGCTGTCGCACTCGGTGGGCAATGTCAGCCTGGCCGGCATGATCACCCGCCCCACCGCCGCGCGCGCCCGGGCCGACCGCCAGTACCTGTACGTCAACGGCCGCTACGTGCGCGACCGCACCGTCAGCCACGCGCTGCGCGCGGCCTACGCGGACGTGCTGCACGGCGACCGCCAGCCGGCCTACGTGCTGTTCCTGGACATCGATCCGGCCGCGGTCGACGTCAACGTCCACCCCGCCAAGCACGAGGTGCGCTTCCGCGACAGCGGCGCGGTGCATCGCTTCGTGTCCCATGCCGTCGGCCAGACGCTGGCGCAGACCGGCGGCTCGTCGGCGGTGACGCCAAACGAGCCGGACGACGCCGGCTTCGAGACGCAGGCCGTTGCGCCACCGGCTTCGACCCCGGCCCCCGCGCCCCGTCCCGCCGAGCCCGCCAGGCCGTCCCACGACGGCGGCGCCGCGGCATCCTACGGCCTGCGGCCCTCGCCCGCGCCGCAACGCCCGCACACCCAGGTCCCGTTCCGGCTGCACGCCGAGCCCGCCGGCATACCGGCGGCTGACTGGAAATCGCTCTACCGCCCGCTGGACGACGGCATGGCTCCCAAGGCCCAGACCCTGCGCGAGCCCGCTCCGGCAGCGGCGGCGCCGGCCGCGCCCCTGCCCGCCGACGAAGAGCATCCGCTGGGCATGGCGCTGGGGCAGCTGCACGGCATCTACATCCTGGCGCAGAACCGCCGCGGCATGGTGCTGGTGGACATGCACGCCGCCCACGAACGGGTGGTCTACGAACAGCTCAAGCAGGCCCTGGACGCGCGCAGCCTGCCGCGCCAGGACCTGCTGGTGCCGGTGGTGTTCCACGCCCAGGAAAAGGACGTGGCGCTGGTCGAGGAGTTCGAAGCGCAGCTCGATGAACTCGGCTTCGAACTGCGTCCGTCGGGCCCCACCTCGATCGCGGTGCGCAGCGTGCCGGCGCTGCTGGCGCGCGGCGACATCGAAACCCTGGCGCGCGCCGTGCTGCGCGACCTGGGCGCGGTGGGCGTGTCGCGCCTGCTGACCGAACAGCGCAACGAACTGCTGGCCACCATGGCCTGCCACGGCTCGGTGCGCGCCAACCGCAAGCTCACGCTCGAAGAAATGAACGCGCTGCTGCGCCAGATGGAAGCGACCGAACGCGCAGACCAGTGCAACCACGGCCGCCCCACCTGGGTGCAGTGGTCGGTGTCCGACCTGGACAAACTCTTCCTGCGCGGGCAATAGCCTTGTCTTCCGCTTCCCTATCCCATCCGGCGCCGCCGGTGATCTGCCTGGCCGGCCCCACCGCGGCCGGCAAGAGCGCGTCCACGCTGGCGCTGGCGCGGCGCTGGCCGCTGGAAATCGTCAACGTGGACTCGGCCACCATCTATCGCGGCATGGACATCGGCACGGCCAAGCCCTCGCCGGCCGAACAGGCCTTGGTGCCGCAGCACCTGCTGGACATCCGCGATCCGGCCCAGTCGTACTCGGCGGCCGAGTTCGTGGCCGACGCGCAGCGTCTGATCGACGAGATCCGCGCGCGCGGCCGCATTCCGCTTCTGGCCGGCGGCACCATGATGTACTACAAGGCCCTGCGCGACGGCCTGGACGACCTGCCCCAGGCCGATCCGGCGCTGCGCGCCGAACTCGAGGCGCGCGCGGCGCAGCAAGGCTGGCCGGCGCTGCATGCCGAACTGGCGCGGCTCGACCCGGCCACCGCGGCGCGGCTGGCGCCCAACGACAGCCAGCGCATCCAGCGCGCGCTCGAGGTCTGCATGCTTTCGGGCCAGCCCATGTCCGCCCTGCTGCTGCGCGGCCAGCGCCAGCCCGATGAGGGCGCCCACCGCTATCTCACCATCAGCCTGGAACCCTCGGACCGCGCCGCGCTGCATGCGCGCATCGCGCAGCGCTTCGACGCCATGCTGGAACAGGGCCTGCTCGACGAGGTGCGCGGCCTGCACGCCAGGGCCGACCTGCATCCGGGCCTGCCTTCCGTGCGCTGCGTGGGCTACCGGCAGATGTGGGCGCACCTGGACGGCGAGATCGACCTGGACGCCGCGCGCGAACAGGGCATCGCCGCCACGCGCCAGCTGGCCAAGCGCCAGATCACCTGGCTGCGCGCCCAACCCGGGCGCGTCATCGTGGACTGCCTGGCGGCCGACGCCGTGGCGCGGACCATAGACGCGGTGGCGGCCGTCCTGCCGCACTGACGATCGGCCGGGACGAAAAAAAACCGCAAGCCCCTCATCGGGCCTTGCGGTTTTCTTTCCGCGAAAGACGGCGGTCAGACGACGAAGGTCTGCGCCATGCCTTCCTGCTGCTCGACGATTTCGCCCAGCGTGCTGACGGTTTCGCCCTGCTCGCGCAGCGTGGCGGCGATGGCTTCGGCCTGGGCCGGGTCCACCACCAGCACCATGCCGATGCCGCAGTTGAACACGCGGTACATCTCGGTGTCTTCGACGCCGCCCTGCTGCTGCAGCCACTGGAACAGCTTGGGCATTTCCCAGTTGGCGCGGTGCAGCCTGGCCGACAGGCCGGGCTGCAGGATGCGCGGCACGTTGTCCAGCAGGCCGCCGCCGGTGATGTGGGCCAGGCCCTTGATGGCGGCGCCGTGCTTGGCCAGCGCGGCCAGCACCTGCTTGACGTAGATGCGGGTCGGGGCCATGACCACGTCGGCCAGCGGCTGGCCGTGGAAATCGTCGTCGGGCTTGGCGTTGGCGCGTTCCAGGATCTTGCGCAGCAGCGAGTAGCCGTTGGAGTGCGCGCCGCTGGACGCCAGGCCCAGGACCACGTCGCCGGCCTTGATGGTCTTGCCGGTGATGATGGCCGATTTTTCGACCGCGCCCACGGCAAAGCCGGCCAGGTCGTACTCGCCGTCGGGGTACATGCCCGGCATTTCGGCGGTCTCGCCGCCGATCAGCGCGCAGCCCGACAGTTCGCAGCCCTTGGCGATACCGCCCACCACCGCCGCCGCCGTGTCCACCGAGAGCTTGCCGCAGCCGAAGTAATCCAGGAAGAACAGCGGCTCGGCGCCCTGCACCAGGATGTCGTTGACGCTCATGGCGACCAGGTCGATGCCCACGGTGTCGTGGCGGTTCCAGTCGAAAGCCAGGCGCAGCTTGGTGCCCACGCCGTCGGTGCCCGAGACCAGCACCGGCTCCTTGAAGGTCTTGGGCACTTCGAACAAGCCGCCGAAGCCGCCGATACCGGCCAGCACTCCGGCACGCATGGTGCGGGCCGCAAGCGGTTTGATACGGTCGACCAGGGCGTCGCCTGCGTCGATATCGACACCGGCGTCGCGGTAGGTCAGAGGGGCGGTAGGTTGATTCGTCATGTGAAATGCCGTGGGGTATGTAACAATTGCTGGGATTTGGGTGGAACGCCCTGCATTTTACGATGTTGCGGGCCCGGGCAGGGATAAGCCGCCCGGGGCGCCGGGAACGCGCGCCGGCAGGCCCTTTCCGGCCGGCGCGACACCGCTGCCCCAGGTGGTTTAAAGTGTAGGGTTCGCCGGACCCGTTTTTTGGCTTTTCGGCCCCGGTGACGCGCTACCCGGCCAGTCGCTCGCGGAAATCCCGCCATGTGGACCGCCCGCTTTCGCAAAAGCCTGATTGATAAGCTCTCATGAACCGCCAGCTGCTGCTCGACGTTCTTCCCGCGCCAGCGCCATCGCTGAACAACTATATTGCCGGCCCCAACGGCGAAGCGCTCGCCGCCGTGCGCGCGCTCGCGCCCGGCCGCGCCCTGTACATCTGGGGCGCCGCGGGCTGCGGCCGCAGCCACCTGCTGCGCGCCCTGACCGCGCGCCGCGACGCCGTCTACATCGACGCCCCCACCGGCGAAAACATGCTGCGCCGCCTGGCCGAGGCCGATTCCAAGTCGCCCATGCCCAAGTTCGTGGCCGTCGACGACGTGCACCGCATGGACGACAGCCGCCAGGCGGCGCTGTTCGCGCTGTACAACCGCTGGCGCGAATCCGCGGCCACCGGCCGCGCCTTCGCGCTGGCGCTGGCTGGCGACCGCGCTCCGCTGTCCATGCCGTTGCGCGAGGATCTGCGCACGCGCCTGGGCTGGGACCTGGTCTTCCGCCTCGATCCGCTTTCCGACGCCGACAAGCTGGCGGCCCTGTCGGCCAAGGCCGCCGAGCGCGGCATGCAGCTGGCGCCGGAAATCATCAACTGGATGCTCACGCACCACGAACGCGACATCCGCAAGCTGACGGCGCTGCTCGACGCGCTGGACCGCTATTCCCTGGCCACCGGCCGTCCCATCACCCTGCCCCTGCTGCGCGCCATGCTCGCAGACCCTGATTCGCAACCCAAATGACCTCCCGACGTCTCGCCCTGTTCGACCTGGATCACACCCTGTTGCCGCTCGACAGCGACTATCAATGGGCCGACTATCTGGCACGCACGGGCCGCGCGGGCGATCCCGACGCCGCCCGCCGCCGCAACGACGACCTGATGGACCGCTACAACCGCGGCGAACTCACCGCCGAACAGGCCGCCGAGTTCATGCTCGGGTTGCTGGCCGCGCACGCGCCCTACGACCTGGCCGCCTGGCACGAGTCCTTCATGAACGAGGTGATCCGCCCGTCCATGACGCCGGCGGCGCGCGAGCTGGTGCAGTCGCACCTGGAAGCCGGCGACCTGTGCGCGGTCGTCACCGCCACCAACAGCTTCGTCACCGCGCCCATCGCGCGCGCCTTCGGCGTGCCCCACCTGGTGGCCACCGACGCGGAATACCTGCACGGGCGCTACACCGGCCGCATCCTCGGCATCCCCAGTTTCAAGGAAGGCAAGGTCCTGCGCGTCAACCACTGGCTGGCCGGCATGGACCTGGGACTTGCGGATTTCTCCGAATCGTTCTTCTATAGCGATTCGGTAAACGATGTTCCGCTGCTCGAGAAAGTCACCCGTCCGATCGCCGCCAACCCCAGCCCCACCCTGCGCAAGATCGCGCAGGAACGCGGCTGGCAAGTGATCGACTTGTTCGACCACATGGAAGATGCGAAGTCCTAAATGATCACAGAAACCATAAAAAAATTCGTCGGCCGACTGTTCGCGCCGGCTCCCCGGGGACCCCAGCGCATCGCACGCGACAAGCACGGCATCGACCGCCGCAACGTGTCGCGCCACGCCATCAAGGTCTGCGAGGTCCTGCGCCAGCACGGCTATGAGGCCTATATCGTCGGCGGCGCCGTGCGCGACCTGATCGTGGGCCTGGAACCCAAGGACTTCGACGTCGCCACCAACGCCACGCCCGAGCAGATCCGGCCGCTGTTTCGCCGCGCCCGCATCATCGGCCGCCGCTTCCAGCTGGTGCACGTGGTGTTCGGCCAGGAGATCATCGAGACCTCCACCTTCCGCGCGCCCGCCTCGGAAGACCAGGAGACCGACGAGCACGGCCGCATCCTGCGCGACAACGTGTTCGGCACCCAGGAAGAAGACGCCAAGCGCCGCGACTTCACCATGAACGCGCTGTACTACGACCCGCATACCGAGGAAGTCATCGACTACCACAACGGCGTGGCCGACCTGAAGAAGCGCCAGATCCGCATCATCGGCGATCCGGCCCGGCGCTACCGCGAAGACCCGGTGCGCATGCTGCGCGCGGTGCGCTTCGCCGCCAAGCTCAACGGCTCCATCGACCCGGCCACGCGCGAACCCATCGGCACGATGGCCGACCTGATCGAGAACGTGCCGGCCTCGCGCCTGTTCGACGAAATGCTCAAGCTGCTGACCTGCGGCCATGCCATGGACTGCCTGCGCCAGCTGCGCGCCGACGGCCTGCACAAAGGCCTGCTGCCGCTGCTGGACGTGGTGCTGGAGCAGCCCGGCGGCGAGCATTTCGTGGAACTGGCGTTGGAACGCACCGACGCGCGCGTGCGCGCGGGCAAGACCATCAGCCCCAGCTTCCTGTTCGCCGCGCTGCTGTGGCAGCAGGTGGACGTGCGCTGGAAGCAGCTGCGCGCCCAGGGCGAGCACACCATACCGGCGCTGTCGCAGGCGGCCGACTCGGTGCTCGACGAACAGACCGAGAAGCTCGCGATCCAACGCCGCTTTTCCTCGGACATGCGCGAGATCTGGTTCATGCAGCCGCGTTTCGAGCGCCGCATGGGCAAGAGCATTTTCCGCATGATCGAGCAGCCGCGCTTCCGCGCGGCCTGCGACTTCCTGCAGCTGCGCGCCGCCGCCGGCGAGTTCGACAGCGTGCTGGCGCAATGGTGGATGGACCTGGCCAACGCCGACGACGTGGCCCGCGCCGAAATGATCGAAGAAGTCGCGCGCCAGCCGCGCGACGCCGGCGACGCCCCGGCCCCGCGCAAGCGCCGCCGCCCGCGCCGTTCCGGCCCGCGCAGCGCGCCCAGCGCCGGCTGACATGGCGACCGCCCCCGCGCGCGCCTACGTCGGCCTGGGCGCCAACCTGGGCGACGGCGCGGCCACGCTGCGCCAGGTGCTGGCCGAGCTGCGCGACACCGAAGGCGTGCTGGCGGTGACGGCTTCGCCGTTCTACCGCAGCGCGCCGGTGGAAGCGACCGGCCCGGACTTCGTCAACGCGGTCGCGGCGCTGGACACGCGCCTGGCCCCGCTGGCGCTGCTGGATGCGCTGCAGGCGCTGGAAAACCGCCACGGCCGCCAGCGCCCCTACAAGAACGCGCCGCGCACGCTGGACCTGGACCTGCTGCTGTACGGCGACACCGCCATGGCGCACGAGCGCCTGTCCCTGCCCCATCCCCGCATGCACCAGCGCGCCTTCGTGCTGCTGCCGCTGCGCGACCTGGCCCCCGACCTGACGCTGCAAGGCAGGCGCCTGGACGACTGGCTCGGCGAAATCCACGGCCAGGCGATAGCGCGGGTTGCGTAGGATGGGTGCAGCGCGAGAATCCTTAAGCAAGAACGCATATCTCAACCGCGCGTAACCCATCAGGCGGCGCAAGCCGCCGATTTTCGTGGCAAGAGGCCAGTTCTTTTCACCAGGAGAATGCCGGCCTGCGCCGGCCGATGGGTTACGCGCGCTCGAGACTTGAGTTCTTATTCAGACAATCGCGCGCTACACCCTCACGCCTTCGGCGCAAAACGCATCATCGCCCGCTCCACGTCCTCGACCCGCGGCAGGCCCGCCTCGTTGCCCAGGTGCTGGATCTTGTGGGCGGACGCGGCGCGCGCGAAGGTGAAGTGTTCCGCCCAGGGCTGTTCGGGCCGGTTCAGATAGGACCAGACATAGGCGCCGTGGAACACGTCGCCCGCTCCCGAGGTGTCGACGATTCGCGCGGCGGGCACGTCCAGCGACGGTAGCGTGGCCACCGTGCCGCTCTCGTCGTACCAGAGCATGCCGCGTTCGCCCATCGTCACGGCGCCGATGCGGCAGCCGCGCGCCTTGAGCAGGTCCAGCATTTCCTGCGGCGACAGGCCGAGCTGTTCGCACATGCGCTCGGCGCAGACCGCCACGTCGATGTAGCGCAGCAGTTCATCGGTGTTCTCGCGCACGCCGCCGCCGTCCAGCGAGGTCAGCACGCCCGCCTCGCGGCAGGCGCGCGCGTAGTGCAGCGCGGCATCGGGCTGGTGGCCGTCCAGATGCAGGGCGCGGTAGCCGCCGATGTCCAGGCGCGGAAAATCGTTCAGGTATTCCGTGTCGCGGGCGCGCACGATGGCCCGCTTGCCGCCGTTGGGCATGATGAACGACAGCGACGAGCGCCGCACCTGGCGCGCGTGCACCGACACGCCATGCGCCGCCGCCATGTCGCTGTACATGTGGCCCAGCCAGTCGGGCGCCAGCGTGCAGATCAGGTCGGGCGGCATGCCCAGGCGCGCGCAGGCGAACGCGGCCGTGACGGCGTTGCCGCCGAAGGACACGGCGTAGTCGCGCGCCACGCTCTTCTCGTCGCCGCTGGGCCAATGGTCGGCCAGCACGGTGACGTCGATGTAGGTATGTCCGATGAAGAGCGCTTCTCGCATGGGGCCGCCGGAAAGAGCTGCCGGCTAGGCGCCGGATTCCCCCGCCTGCGCCAGCACCACGCGGGCGCGCGCGACGACCGGGGCGTCGACCATCCTGCCGTCCAGCATGAAGGTGCCGGCCGCGGTATCGCGGTGCGCGGCGACGACGCGGCGCGCCCAGTCCAGCTCATCGGGCGCCGGCACGAAGGCCGCATGAATGATGCCGACCTGCGTCGGATGAATGCACAGCATGCCGCCGAACCCCATCTGCTGTGCGCGGCCGGCGGCCTGGGCCTGCCCGGCCTGGTCCTGCACGCCGGGGAACACGCCGTCCAGCGCCGGCGCCAGGCCGGCGGCGCGGGTGTGCAGCAGCACCTGCACGCGCGCCTGGTCCAGCACCGCCGCGGCGCCCGGCGTGTCGGGCGCCAGCCCCAGGTCCAGCCCGTAGTCCAGGCTGCCGAAGGCCAGCCGCGCCACGCCGGGCGTGGCCGCGACCTCGGCGGCGTTGAGTATGCCCTGGGCGGTTTCCAGCAGCGGGATCACCGGCAGCCCGGTCTGGGCCACGTGGCGCACCTGCGCCAGGCTTTCGGCCTTGGGCAGCAGGATGCCGGCCACGCCGGCCTTGCCCCGGCAGGCCTTGAGATCGTCGTCGTGCCAGGGCGTGGAGGCGTCGTTGATCCGCACCCACAGCCGCACGCCCGGATGCGTGCCCAGGAAATCGCACAGCGCTTCGCGGGCCGCGTCCTTGGCCAGGTGCTCGACCGCGTCTTCCAGGTCGACGATGACGGTATCGGCGCCTGCGGCCAGCGCCTTGGGAATGCGCTCGGCCCGCGAGGCGGGCACGAACAGCGCGCTACGGACGACAGGATGGGTCACACGACCTCCGAGGCATGGAATTGCGCCACTTGTTCGGGCGCGTATCCCAAGGATGCTAGCACCGCATCCGTGTTTTGGCCTACCGCCGGCACGGCGTCCATGCGCGGCGCGAACGCGCTGCTGCTGGCCGGCGGCAGCAGCGCCGGCAGCTCGCCGGCCGGGCTGTCGACACGGCTCCAGCGCGCGCGCGCCTGCAACTGCGGATGGGCCCAGACGCCGGCCATGTCGTTGACGCGGGCGTTGGCGATCTGCGCGTCCTCCAGCCGCTGGGTCACCTGCTCGATGGACAGGTCGGCGAAGGCCGCCACGATCAGCGCGCGCAGGTCCGCGCGGTTCGCGGTGCGCAGCGAATTCGAGGTAAAGCGCGGGTCTTCCGCCAGTTCGGCCTGGCGCAGCACCTGGGCGCAGAACACGCGCCATTCGCGGTCGTTCTGCACGCCCAGCATNCCCAGACGCCGGCCATGTCGTTGACGCGGGCGTTGGCGATCTGCGCGTCCTCCAGCCGCTGGGTCACCTGCTCGATGGACAGGTCGGCGAAGGCCGCCACGATCAGCGCGCGCAGGTCCGCGCGGTTCGCGGTGCGCAGCGAATTCGAGGTAAAGCGCGGGTCTTCCGCCAGTTCGGCCTGGCGCAGCACCTGGGCGCAGAACACGCGCCATTCGCGGTCGTTCTGCACGCCCAGCATGATGGTGGCGCCGCCGCCCACCGGGAACGGCCCGTAGGGATAGATCGAGGCGTGCGAGGCGCCGGCGCGCACCGGCGGCGAGCCGCCCTCGAACGCGTAGTACATCGGGAAACCCATCCACTCGACCATGCTCTCCAGCATGGACACGTCCAGGCGGCTGCCCAGGCCGGTCTTCTGGCGCAGCAGCAGCGCATTCAGGATGGCCGAATAGGCATACATGCCGGCGGCGATGTCGGCGATGGAGCTGCCCGCCTTGACCGGATCTTCCTGGGTGCCGGTCACCGACAGGAAACCGCTTTCGCTCTGGATCAGCAGGTCGTAGGCCTTCTTGTCCTGGTAGGGGCCGCCTTCGCCGTAGCCGGAGATGTCGCAGACGATCAGGCGCGGATACTTCCGGTGCAGGGTTTCGAACGACAGCCCCAGGCGCGCGGCCGCGCCGGGCGCGAGGTTCTGCACCAGCACGTCGGCCGAGGCCAGCAGGCGCTCCATGATGCCGCCGGCTTCCTCGCGCTTGAGATCCAGCGTCAGGCTTTCCTTGGAGCGGTTGGTCCAGACGAAGTGCGAGGACAGGCCGCGCACGCGTTCGTCGTAGCCGCGCGCGAAGTCGCCGCTGCCGGGGCGCTCGATCTTGATGACGCGCGCGCCCATGTCCGCCAGCTGGCGGGTGCAGAAAGGCGCGGCGATGGCGTGTTCCAGGCTGACGACGGTGATGCCGTCCAGCGGACGGGGAGCCTGATTGCTCATTCGGAAAACCTCAGTTCGGCTTGGTGGGCCAGGGTGCCGTCCTGCTCGGCCCAGAGCTGGGCCACGCCCGGCTCGGTCAAGCGGCCGGCCGCCTGGAAGGGCCTGGGCGCGATCAGCGGGCGCAGGCCGCGGTACGAAAGATGGGTCAAGCGCGCCTTGGGATGGGCGCGCACGAAGGCCGCGACCATTTCCGTGGCGATGAGCGGGCCGTGCACGACCAGGCCCGGATAGCCTTCCGTGCCGGTCACGTAGGGATGGTCGTAATGGATGCGGTGGCCGTTGAAGGTCACCGCCGAATAGCGGAACAGCAGCACCGAGGACGGCTCAACCGTGTCGCGCCATTGCGCCTCGGGCGCCGGCTCGCTGCCCGCCAGCTTGGGCGGCGTGGGCTGGCGATAGACGATGTCCTGCTCTTCGTGGATGGCGATCTCGCCGGCCTGGTGGTAGTCGTGGCTCACCGTCACGAACAGCAGCGCGCCGGTGCGGCCGGTCTTTTCCTTGACGTCGATGACGCGCGACACCCGCTCGGCCGGCACGCCGACCTTCAGCGGCTGGCAGAATTCCACGCGCCCGCCGGCCCACATGCGGTTGCGGTCGTGGGCCGGTGGCAGAAAGCCGCCGCGCGCCGGATGTCCATCCGTCCCCAATCCGTCCATGCCTACCGTGCTGATGAAGAACGCCCATTGCCACAGCGGCGGCAAGGCCTCGCCCTGGCCCGGCGCGGGCGCGCCCAGGGTGGCCGCGATGCGCGCGGCGTGGCCGGGGTCCATGGCGTCCGCCATGCGTTCGCCGCTGCCGATCCAGGCGGTCGGATCATTAGTCGTCATTCCCATGTCCTCTGGTGGGTTTTTTCACAGCCTGAAGCATGCCCGCAAGCCGTTCCCGTTGTGAATTCGTTTTTCCTCAAGGCGGGGTTTGCGGCGCCTGAATCGGCCCCGCCCGCCGTAATATATGGCCCATGCACTTCGACCTCGCCGACCTCCGCCTGTTCATCCACATCGCCGAATCCCCCAGCCTGACTCAGGCCGCCAAGCGGGCGCACCTGTCCCTGGCGGCGGTCAGCGTGCGGATCAAGGCGCTTGAAAACCAGCTGAACACGCGGCTGCTATACCGCGACAGCCGCGGCGTGGAGATCACGCCCGCCGGCCAGAAGCTGCTGCAGCACGCCCGGGTCATCATGCGCCAGGTCGACCACCTGAAGCACGACTTCCAGGAACAGGCCGACGGCGACGCGGGCCACATCCGCATCTTCGCCAACACCACGGCGGTCACCGAGTTCATGCCGGACATCCTGGCGCAATTCCTGTCGGTCCATCCCGGGGTCACGGTGGACCTGCAGGAACGGCTGACGCGCGACATCGTGCGCGGCGTGCTCGACGGCACCACCGACCTGGGCATCGTGGCCGGGCCGGTCGACGCGCCCGAGCTGCAGACCATCCACTTCAGCACCGACCGGCTGGTGGTGGTGGTGCCCAACGGCCATCCCCTGCAGGATCAGGAAAGAATCAAGCTGGTCGACGCCGTGCGCTACCCGTTCGTGACCATGCACGAAGGCTCCACGCTGGTGGCGTTCCTGCGCGACCAGCTCGAACGGGTCGGGCAGCGCCTGCCGCAGCGCATCCAGCTCTACAGCTTCGATTCGATCTGCCGGATGGTGCAGGCGGGCGTGGGCATCGGCGTCATCCCCGATTCCGCCGCGCGCCGTTACGGCGCGGACATGAAGCTGCGCGTGCTGGAGCTGGACGAGCCCTGGGTCGTGCGCGAGCGCAAGCTGCTGGTGCGCGACATCGACGCCCTGCCCGGCTGCGCGCGCGAACTGATCGAGCAGATCCAGGCGCCGCGCGCGGCCTGAAGGCCGCGCCGGCGGCGCATCAGGCCAGCGCCTCCAGCACGGCCAGCTGTTCGGCGGTGTCGCCCAGCAGCTGGTCCACCATCGTCAGGCGCTTGAAGTAGTCGCCCACCTCCAGCTCGTCCGTCATGCCCATGCCGCCGTGCAGCTGCACCGCCATCTGCGCCACCTGGCGGCCGGCGCGCGCGGCCTCCAGCTTGGCCGAGGCGATCATGCGCCGGCGCTGCGCGGCGTCGGGCTCGGTCAGGGCCGCCACCGCCACGTAGGCCATGGACAGGGCCAGTTCCTTGGCCACCAGCATCTCGGCCAGGCGGTGCTGCAGGGCCTGGAACGAGGCCAGCGGCTGGCCGAACTGCTTGCGGGTCTTCAGGTAATCGACCGTGATCTCCAGCAGCCGCTCCATGGCGCCCGCCGCATGGGCGCACAAGGCCGCCGTGCCCCATTGCAGCGCCAGCGCCAGGGCCTGCTGCGCCGCCTCGCCGCGCGCCAGCAGGGCCTCGGACGGCACCCGCACGCCATCCATATCCAGCCGGGCGCAGCGCGCGCCGTCCAGCGTGGGCGTGTCCGTGACGCGCACCCCGCCGGCATCGGCCGGCACCGCCAGCAGCAGCGGCGTTCCGTCGGCGGCGCGCGCGCTCACCAGCCAGGCCGAGGCGGCCGCGCCGTGCCAGACCAGGTGCTTGGCGCCGTCCAGCCGCCAGCCGTCGGCGGCCTCGACAGCGCGGCAGTCCTGCGGATCGGTGTCGTAGCGGCGGCCCGGCTCCTGGTAGGCCACGCTGACGATGGCCTCGCCCGCCGCGATCGGCGGCAGCCAGCGCGCCTGCGCCGCCTCGCCGCAGGCCCCGATCAGCGCCGCGCCCATGACGGCGCTGGGGATGACGGGTTCGGACACCAGCCCGCGCCCCAGCTCCAGGTGCACCGGCAGCAGGCTGGCCGGCACTTCGCCGAAGCCGCCGAAATCCTGGGAAATGTTCAGGCCCAGCACGCCCAGCTCGGCCAGCGCGCCCCAGGCCTGCGGATCCAGCGCGCCGGCGGCCTGCCGGGCGCGGCGCTGGGGAAAGGTCCATGCCTGGTCCACCAGGCGGCGCAGGCTGTCGGCCAGCATGCGCTGTTCTTCGGTATAGATGAAGTCCATGCGTCGCGTTCCTCTAGAGGCCCAGCACCTGGCGGGCGATGATGCCTTTCTGCACCTCGGTGGTGCCGCCGTAGATGGAAGTCTTGCGCATGTCGGCATAGCCCGCGCCCGCCGCCGCGGCCATCTCGGGACCGGGGCCGTGATATTCCGATTCGGCGATCATCCAGTCCGGGTCGTAGGGCCAGGCGTCCGGCCCCGCCACTTCCATCTGCAGCATGGCCAGGTCCTGCTGGATTTCGGAGCCGCGTATCTTCAGCACCGAGGCCTCCGGGCCGGGCGAGCCGTCGTTGCTGGAGGCGACCCGCAACAGCAGCATCTCCAGCGCCATGATGTCCACCTCGATGCGCGAGATGCGGTCGCGCATGCGGCTGTCCGACAGCAGCGGACGTCCATGGGAGCGGGCGTTTTCCGCCATGCGCTTGAGCACGCCCAGTTCCCGGTGGCAGTGGCCCAGCCCGGCGATGCCGGTGCGCTCATGGCCCAGCAGGTATTTGGCGTAGGTCCAGCCCTGGTTCTCCTCGCCCACCAGGTTGGCCGCGGGCACGCGCACGTTCTCCAGCCACACTTCGTTGACGTCGTGGCCGCCGTCCAGCGTGCGGATCGGGCGCACGGTGACGCCAGGGGCGCGCATGTCCAGCAGCAGCATGGAAATGCCGCGCTGCGCGCGCGCCTCGGGATCGGTGCGCACCAGGCAGAACATCCAGTCCGCATACTGCGCCAGCGTGGTCCAGGTCTTCTGGCCGTTGACCACGTAATCGTCGCCGTCGCGCACGGCGCGCGTCTTCAGCGAGGCCAGGTCGGAGCCCGAACCCGGCTCCGAATAGCCCTGGCACCACCAGTCCTCGACCCGTGGGATGCGCGGCAGGAAGCGGGCCTGCAGCGCGGGACTGCCGTACTTCATCAGCACCGGACCGATCATCGACAGCCCGAACGGCAGCAGGCGCGGCGCCCCCGCCTTGAAGCACTCCACCTCGAAAATCAGGCGCTGCAAGGCGTTCCAGCCGGTGCCGCCGTGCTCGACGGGCCAGCTCGGCGCGCCCCAGCCCTGGTCGGCCAGGATGTTGTGCCAGCGCACGTAATCGTCGCGTTCCAGCCGTTGGTGCCGCAGCACCTTGTCGCGGATGTCCGCCGGCAGCTTGGCCTCGGCGAAGGCGCGCACCTCCTCGCGGAATCGACGCTCTTGCGGCGTCCAGGTCAGGTTCATGGTCTACCTCCTTTGCCGCTATCTAGCCACGGCCCGGCCACGGCGGCAATCTGCCTGTGCCGAAGCCCGGCTTCGGGCGGGACGTAGGGCGGCGGACTCTACGGGCCGGCAAAAGCCCAGCTTCAGCAATGAAGAATGGCCCTGCGCCGCGCCTGTGCCGACACTATGGGCCTGTCCACACCAGAAGAGTCCCATCGCATCATGACCGTTGCCGATATCCCGGAAACCGCGCCCCAGGGCGCCGAGGCGCAATACCGCCAGGCGCTGGACCAGGGCCGCTTCCTCATCCAGCGCTGCGCCGGCTGCGAGCGCGCCGTGTTCTATCCCCGCATGATCTGCCCGCATTGCGGCGCGGGCGCGCTGGACTGGGTCGCGCCCGACGGGCGCGGCACCGTCTACGCCACCACCGTGGTGCGGCGCAAGCCCGAAGCCGGCGGCGACTACAACGTGGCCCTGGTGGACCTGCAGGAAGGCGTCCGGATGATGAGCCGGGTGGAGGGCGTGGCGCCCGAGGCCGTGCGGATCGGCATGGCGGTGCGCGCCCAGGTGGCGCAGCAGGACGGGCGCGGCCTGGTGGTGTTCGTGCCCGCATCCACTGCCAATCGGGAGGCGCAATGACACTCGACGATCTGCGCGGCGCCGTGGCGGTGGCCGGCGTGGGCCACGCCGGCCTGGGACAGGCGAACGGCTTCACCGAAATGGAAATCCTGGTGCAGGCCGCGCAGCGCGCGGTGGCCGACGCCGGGCTCTCGATGCGCGACATCGACGGCATCTGCACCGCCAGCGTGGCCGCGCCGATGTGGGCCATGCCCGTCATCGAGCACCTGGGCATCCGGCCCAGCTTCATCGACAGCACCATGCTGGGCGGCTCCAGCTTCGTCGCGCACCTGCTGCCGGCGCTGCACGCGCTGGCCTCGGGCCAGTGCAACGCGGTGCTGGTCTGCTACGGCAGCACCCAGCGCACGTCCACGCTGAGCCGCGCCGAGATCGGCCGGGTCCGCAAGCAGTTCGACCCGCAGCCCTACGAGACGCCCTACGACCCGCTCAGCCCGCTGTCTTCCTATGCGCTGGCCGCCTCGCGCCACATGCACCAGTACGGCACGCGCCGCGAGCACCTGGCGCAGGTGGCGCTGGCGGCCAACCAATGGGCGCAGCTGAATCCGGAGGCGCAGCTGCGCGAGCCGGCCACGCTGGAGCAGATCCTGGCCGCGCGCATGGTGTCCGATCCCTTGAGCGTGCGCGACTGCTGCCTGGTGACCGACGGCGCCGGCGCCTACGTGCTGGTGCGCGCCGACCGCGCGCGCGACCTGCCGCGCCCGCCGGTCTACGTGCTGGGCAACGCCACGGCGGTCTGGAACCGCCAGATCTCGTCCATGGAGGACCTGACGGTCACGGCCGCCGCCGAATCGGGCCGGCGCGCCTTCGAGATGGCGCGGCTTGCGCCGGCCGACATCGACGTGGTCGAGCTCTACGACGCCTTCACCATCAACACCCTGCTGTTCCTGGAAGACCTGGGCTTCTGCGCCAAGGGGGAAAGCAAGGACTTCATCGCCGACGGCGCCATCGCCCCGGGCGGGCGGCTGCCGGTGAACACCAACGGCGGCGGGCTGTGCTGCGTGCATCCCGGCATGTACGGCGTGTTCATCATGATCGAGGCGGTGCGGCAGCTGCGCGGCGAATGCGGCGCGCGCCAGGTCGGCGGCGCGCAGCTGGCGCTGGTGCATGGCAACGGCGGCACGCTGTCGAGCCAGTCCACCGCCATTCTGGGCACCCAGGCCACGCTTTGAACGAAACGATACGTCCCATGCCGCAGACTTCTCCCCACACCCGCATCCACCAATTGCTGGCGCAGCAGGCGAGCCGCCAGCCCGACGCCGTCCTGCTGTACGAGGAAGGCGGAGGCATCCTGAGCTACGCGCAATGCTGGCGGCGCGTGCAGGACGTCGCCGCCTGGCTGGCGCGCGAGGGCGTGCGGCCCGGCCACCGCGTCATGGTCGTGGGCGAGAACTGCAGCGCCATGATCGCGGCCCTGTTCGGCTGCAGCCTGGCCGGCGCCTGGCCGGTGGGCGTGAACGCCCGGCTGTCGGCGCGCGAGATCGACGCCATCGGCCGGCACGCGCAGCCGGAACTGACGCTCTACACCAGCGGCATTTCCCCGGCCGCGCGCGACCATGCCGACGCCGCCGGCGCCGATCAGGCCGATCCTGAAGTCTGGGGCCCCGGCATCCGGGCGCGGCGGGCCGCCGCGCCCACCGAGCCGGAGACGGGCGAGCAGGCCGAGGCCGTGGCCACCCTGATCTACACGTCCGGCACCACCGGCGCGCCCAAGGGCGTCATGGTGCCGCACCGGGGCCTGCTGCACTTCGCCCGGGTGTCGGCGGCCTCGCGCCGCCTGAGTCCGCAGGACATCGGCTACGCGGCGCTGCCCATGTCGCATATCTTCGGCATCGCCACGGTGCTGATGGCCACCGTGCAGGCCGGCGCCAGCCTGGTGCTGCGCAGCCGCTTCGATCCCGAGGACGCGTTCCGCGCGCTCGCCAGTCCGGGCATCAGCATCCTGCAGGGCGTGCCCACCATGTTCAGCCGCATGCTGGCCGCAGCCCCGCCCAAGGCCGCGCTGCGCGCGCCCGCGCTGCGCTACGTGTACACCGGCGGCGCGGCGCTGGACCCGACCCAGAAGCGCGACGTGGAACGCTATTTCGGCGTGCCCATGCACCACGGCTACGGCATCACCGAGTACGCCGGCTCCATGTTCATCACGCCGATCGACGCGCCGCGCGCCGACTGCTCCGCCGGCTACGCCGTCGACGGCGTGGAGCTGCGCATCGGCACGCCCGACAGCGGCGCGCCCCAGCCCGGCGAACGCGGCGACATCCTGATCCGCGGCCCCGGCGTGATGCTGGGCTACTACCGCAACCCGGCGCAGACGGCCCAGGCGCTGCTGCCCGGCGGCTGGCTGCATACCGGCGACATCGGCTATGTGGACGCCGACGGCGCGCTGTTCATCTCCGGGCGCTCCAAGGACCTGATCATCCGCTCCGGCTTCAACGTCTATCCGCTGGAAGTCGAGTCCGTGATCAACGCCTTTCCCGGCGTGCGCCTGTCCGCCGTGGTGGGCCGCGCCACTGCCGACCACAACGAGGAAGTCATCGCCTTCGTCGAACCGCTGCCGGACGCGACGCTCGACCTGCGGCTGCTGGCGCTGCACCTGCAGAACCAGCTGGCGCCGTACAAGCGGCCGGCGCAGATCATTCCGATCGACACGATTCCCACCACAGTCAGCGGCAAGATCCTGAAGCAGCCGCTGAGAGAAAGGCTGGCGTAAGGCGGGCGCTACGCCACGCGGCACGACCGGCCACGCACACAAGGAGACATGAGCATGCGCATCAAGACCTTGTTCGCCGCGGCCGCCGCCGCGGCGACGATCGCCACCGGCCAGGCGGCCTGGGCCCAGTCCGCCTATCCCGACCGCCCTATCCGTCTGCTGGTGGGCTATTCCCCCGGCGGCCCCGTCGACACCACGGCGCGCGTGTTCGCCAAGTACCTGGGCGACAAGCTGGGCCAGCCCGTGGTGGTGGAGAACCGCGCCGGCGCCAGCGGCATGATCGCCTCGGACGCGACCGCCAAGGCGGCGCCGGACGGCTACATGCTGGGCTTCGCCGCCAGCCCCACGCTCACCATGTCGCCGCTGGTCCAGCGCAGCACGCTGTTCGACCCGCGCAAGGACTTCACGCTGATCGGACTGGTGGTGGACTACGCCAACGTGCTGCTGATCGGGCCGCAGATCCCGGCCAAAAACGTGGGCGAACTGGTGAGCTATGCGCGCGCGCATCCGGACGCGGTCTCGTTCGGGTCGGCCGGCATCGGCGCCTCCAACCACCTGTCGGCCGAGCTGCTGAAATCGCAGGCTCAGGCGCCGATGCTGCACGTGCCCTATCGCGGCAATTCGCCCGCCATGATGGACGTGGTCAGCGGCAAGGTGACCTTCATGTTCGACATCACCAGCACCGCCATTCCGTTCATCAAGAGCGGCAAGGCGCGCGCGCTGGCGGTCACCTCGCGCACGCGCAACCCCGAGCTGCCGGACGTGCCCACGATGATGGAGGCCGGCATGAAGGACTACGAAGTGGTCGGCTGGTACGCGCTGGTCGGGCCCAGGAAACTGCCCGAGGCCGTATCCGGGCGGCTGACGCGCGCGCTGGCCGAGGTATCCGCCGATCCCGCGTTCCGCCAGGCCATGACCGACGGCGGCTACACCATCAACAACGGCGATTCCAAGGCATTGCAGGCTCGCATCGACCGCGAGTACGCCTTGTGGTCCGACGTGATCAAGACCGCCAACATTCAAGCAAACTAGATGACGAATCCCTCCTCGCTGCACGCCCAAACCCGTTTGCCGGTCATCGGCGCGCCGATGTTCCTGGTCTCCGGCCCCGAGCTGGTGATCGCGCAATGCGCCGCCGGCATCGTCGGCACGTTTCCGTCGCTCAACGCCCGGCCCCAGGAACAGCTGCACGCCTGGATCAGCCGCATCGAGGACGGGCTGGCCGCGCGGCGCCGCGCGGACCCGTCGGCCAGGGTGGCGCCGTACGGCGTGAACCTGATCGTCCATCCCAGCAATGCGCGCTGGGAAGGCGATCTGGCGATCTGCGCCGAGCGCAGGGTGCCGCTGGTGATCACGTCGCTGCATCCGCCCGAGGCCGTGGTGCGCGCCATGCACGCGCACGGCGGGCTGGTGTTCCACGACGTGACCACGGTGCGCCATGCCAAGCGCGCGCTGGCCGCCGGCGTGGACGGCCTGATCCTGGTGGCCGCCGGCGCCGGCGGCCATGCCGGCCAGGTCAACCCGATCGCGCTGGTCAACGAGATCCGCGCCTTCTACGACGGCCCGCTGGCGCTGTCGGGCTGCATCAGCCACGGCAAGGACATCCTGGCCGCGCAGGTGATGGGCTGCGATTTCGCCTACATGGGAACGCGCTTCATCGCCACGCAGGAATCGCTGGCCGGCGACGCCTACCGCGAGATGGTGCTGCAGGCGCAGGCCGCCGACGTGGTCTACACGCCGTATTTTTCCGGAGTGCCGGCGAACTACCTGGCGGCCAGCATCCGGGCCACGGGTCTGGACCCGGCCGCGCTGGCGGGGGTAGGCACGGACCGCGAGCCGAACCTGGACAAGAGCTCACGGCCCAAGGCCTGGAAGGACGTGTGGAGCGCGGGCCAGGGAGTCGGCGCGGCGCAGGAGATTCTGCCGGTGGAGACGCTGGTGGATCAGCTGGCGGCGGAGTACCGGGAGGCCTTGCTGCGGGTTGGCGCGCCTACGCCTGCGCCGCCCGCTGCAGATGCTCGATGAAGCGCTCCGCGAAACTGGGCAGGTCGCGGCCGCGCTGGCGGCATAGCAGGCGGTCGCGCAGCGCCCAGGGGTCCTCCAGCCGGAGCACGTGCAGCGCGTCCGCGCGGCTGTAGCGCGCGACGCAGGCGCGCGGCACCACGGCGATGCCGGCGCCGGCTTCGACCATGCGGCACACCGCCTCGAAGCTGCCCACGTGCACGCGCTGGCACAGGCGTTTGCCCAGGCCGCTGGCGATGTCTTCGAGAAAGCTCTGGATGGCGCTGTTGGGATGGATGCCGACGAACTGGTAGTTGTCCACCAGGTCCACGAAATGCGCCGACGCCTGCGCGGCCAGCGGATGGTCCAGCGCCGTCACCACGGTGAGCTCGTCGCGGAACAGCGGCGTGACGTCCAGCCCTTCGACGTCGATATTGCCGGCCACCAGGCCCAGGTCGCCGGCGCCCGCGCGGATCGCGATGACGATGTCGCCCGAGATCTTCTCTTCCAGCTCCACGTCCACGTCCGGGTTCTCGGCCAGGAACGTGGAGAGCGCGTCGGCCAGGAAGGAATTGGTGGCGGTGGTGTTGGCCAGCAGGCGCAGACGCCCTTTGAGGCCGCTTGCGTAGGGCTGCAGGTCGGCGTTCAGGCATTCGAGCTGGCGGAAGATGGCGTTGGCGTGCTTGAGCAGCACTTCGCCGGCCGGGGTCAGCGCCACGCCCGTGGCCATGCGCACCAGCAGCCGGGCCTTGAAGGCTTCTTCCATGTTCTTGACCCGGGCGCTGGCGGCGGGCAGGGACAGGAAGGTGCGCTCGGCCGCGCGGGTCAGGTTGAGGGTCTCGCCTACGTTCAGAAACAAACGCAGGTCGGTCAGGTCATGTCTCATGTTCCACCACGCAGAAGGGGGGCATTTCTAATTTTGAATTCTGCGAATGCCGTCACGAATCTACCATGGGCCATGCCCGCAAACCAGAAGGGATGATGCGGAACTGTTTTCACATGGCACAGGAGTCAGCTTCAATGAGCGGTATCGTTTCCGGCAAGGTGGTGATCGTTACCGGCGCGGGCGGCGGCATCGGCCGCAGCATCGCGCTGGCCATGGCGCAGGCCGGCGCCAAGGTGGTCGTCAACGACATCGGCGTATCGCTGACGGGCGAAGGCGGCACGGAAGGCCCGGCGCAGGCGGTGGTCAGGGAGATCGTGGCGGCCGGCGGCCAGGCGGTGGCCAACACCGACAGCGTCGCCGCCTACGACAGCGCCAGCCGCTGCGTGCAGACCGCGATCGACGCGTACGGACGCATCGACGCGGTGGTCAACAACGCCGGCAACCTGCGCGACCGCGTCTTCCACAAGATGAGCGAAGAGGAATGGCGCCAGGTGCTGGACGTGCACCTGAACGGCTCGTTCTACATGAGCCGCGCCGCCGCCCCCTATTTCCGCGAACAGGAGTCCGGCGCGCTGGTGCACATGACGTCCACCTCCGGCCTGATCGGCAACTTCGGCCAGGCGAATTACGCGGCGGCCAAGCTCGGCATCGTCGCGCTGTCGAAGTCCATCGCGCTGGACATGGCGCGCTACAACGTGCGCTCGAACTGCATCGCGCCGTTCGCCTGGAGCCGCATGACCAGCTCGATTCCCGCCGAAACCGACGCGGAGAAGGCGCGCGTCGAGAAGCTCAAGAAAATGGAGGCCGGCAAGGTCGCGCCGCTGGCGGTCTACCTGGCCAGCGACGCGGCCCGCGAAGTCACGGCGCAGATCTTCGCGGTGCGCGCCAACGAGATCATGCTGATGAGCCAGCCGCGGCCGCTGCGCAGCGTGCACCACGGCGAGGGCTGGACGCCCGAACTGATCGCCGAAATCGCCGTGCCCGCGATGCGCAAGCACTTCTATGCGTTGGAGCGTTCGCCCGACGTGATCGACTGGGACCCCATCTGAGGCCGCCATGCCCCTGGACTATGCAACCGTGAAGAACTGGCGCTTCGACGAAGTGCGCCAGCGCTACGACGAGAATGACGCCATGCTTTATGCGCTGGGCATCGGCCTGGGGCAGGACCCCGAGGACGCCGGCCAGCTGCGCTACGTCTACGAACAGGGCCTGCAGGCCTTTCCCACCATGAGCGTGGTGCTGGGCTATCCCGGCTTCTGGGTGCAGGACCCGCGCGCCGGCATCGACTGGGTCAAGGTGGTGCACGGCGAGCAGCGCCTGACGCTGCACGCGCCGCTGCCGGCCAGCGGCGTGGTCGTCGGCAGGAGCCGCAACACCCACGTGATCGACAAGGGCGCGGACAAGGGCGCGCTCATCGTCACCGAACGCACGCTGCACGGCGAGGACGGCGCCTGCCTGGCGACCTTGCAGCAAAGCACTTTCTGCCGCGGCGACGGCGGCTTCGGCCAGGGCGACGCCGGCCCGCCGCCGCTGCCGGCCGCCCCGGACGGCGATCCGGACCTGCGCTGCGAGCTGCGCATCGCGCCCAACGCCGCGCTGCTGTATCGCCTAAACGCCGACCGCAATCCGCTGCATGCCGATCCGGAAGTGGCGCGCCGCGCCGGCTATCCGCGCCCCATCCTGCACGGGCTGTGCACCTACGGCATGGCGGCGCACGCCATCGTCAGGAGCTGCTGCGACTACGACGCCTCGCGCCTGGTCAGCCTGAACACGCGCTTCTCGGCGCCGGTCTATCCCGGCGAGACCCTGCAGTGCAACATCTGGCGCATGCCGGACGGGCAGATCCGCTTCCTGGCCCGCGCCCGCGAGCGCGACGTGGTGGTGCTGAGCAACGGCACCGCGGAGCTGCGGCCATGACGCGCGCTCCCGCCCTGGACGGCATCCGCGTGCTGGACCTTTCGCGCATCCTGGCCGGCCCCTGGTGCACGCAGAACCTGGCCGACCTGGGCGCCGACGTCATCAAGGTCGAGCGTCCGCGCGTGGGCGACGACACCCGCGCCTGGGGCCCGCCGTTCCTGAAGGATGGCGAGGGCCGCGACACCGAGGAATCCGCCTATTACCTCAGCGCCAACCGCAACAAGCGCTCGATCGAGGCCGACATGGCCACGCCCGCGGGCGCGGCGCTGATCCGCGAGCTGGCGACGGCCAGCGACATCCTGGTCGAGAATTTCAAGGTGGGCGGGCTGGCCAAGTACGGCCTGGACTACGCCAGCCTCAGGGAAATCAACCCGCGCCTGATCTATTGCTCGGTCACCGGCTTCGGCCAGGACGGCCCGTATGCCGGCCGTCCCGGCTATGACTTCATGATCCAGGGCCTGGGCGGCCTGATGAGCATCACCGGAGAACGCGACGACCTGCCCGGCGGCGGGCCGCAAAAGGCCGGCGTGGCGGTGACCGACATCATCACCGGCATGTACGCCACGGTGGCGATACTGGCCGCGCTCAACGAGCGCCATCGCAGCGGCCTGGGCCAGCACCTGGACATCGCGCTGTTCGACAGCCACGTGGCGATGCTGGCCAACCAGAACTCCAATTACTTCAACTCCGGCGTGGCGCCCTCGCGCGCCGGCAACGCGCACCAGAACGTGGTGCCCTACCAGGTGTTCGCCGCCAGCGACGGCCATCTGATCGTGGCCACCGGCAATGAATCGCAGTACCGCGCGTATTGCGCCGCCATCGGCGCGGCGGAGCTGGGCGACGATCCGCGTTTCGCCACCAACCGATTGCGCATCGCCAACCGCGAGCTGCTGGTCGGCATGCTGGCCGCGATCATGCGCCAGGGACGGCGCGACGAGTGGATCGCGAAACTGGAAGCCGTGGGCGTGCCCTGCGGCCCCATCAACGACATCGCGCAGGCTTTCGCGCATCCGCAGGCCGAGGCGCGGCAGCTGCGCCGCGACCTGCCGCATCCCGCGGGCGGACAGGCGGCCGTGACGGCCAGCCCGCTGCGCCTGTCGGAAACCCCGGTGCGGTACCGCAATGCGCCGCCGCTGCTGGGCGAACACACCGAGGAAGTGCTGCGCGACGTCCTGGGCAAATCGCCGCGGGACATCGCCGCATACCGCGCCGGGTTGAAGGCCCCGTAATTACGCCACGGCGACCGGGATCTTGCCGATCCGGGCCTGCCATTCCTTCGGTCCCGTCGTGTGGACCGAGGTGCCCTGGGCGTCGACCGCCACCGTCACCGGCATGTCCTTCACGTCGAACTCGTAGATGGCTTCCATGCCCAGGTCGGCGAAGCCCAGCACCTTGGCGCCGCGGATGGCCTTGGACACCAGGTAGGCCGCGCCGCCCACGGCCATCAGGTAGGCCGAGCCGTGCTTCTTGATGGCGTCGATGGCGACCGGGCCGCGCTCGGACTTGCCGATCATGGCGATCAGGCCGGTCTGCTCCAGCATCATGCCGGTGAACTTGTCCATGCGGGTGGCGGTGGTGGGGCCGGCCGGGCCGACCACTTCGTCGCGCACCGGATCGACCGGGCCGACGTAGTAGATGACGCGGTTGGTGAAGTCCACCGGCAGCGGCTCGCCCTTGGCCAGCATGTCCTGGATGCGCTTGTGCGCGGCGTCGCGGCCGGTCAGCATCTTGCCCGACAGCAGCAGGGTCTGGCCCGGCTTCCAGCTGGCCACTTCTTCCTTGGTCAGCTTGTTCAGGTCCACCTGCCTGGACTTGTTGTAGTCGGGCGCCCAGTGCACTTCCGGCCATTCCGACAGGGCCGGCGGGTCGAGGCGCGCCGGGCCGGAGCCGTCCAGCTCGAAATGCGCGTGGCGGGTGGCGGCGCAGTTCGGGATCATGGCGACGGGCTTGGAGGCCGCGTGCGTGGGGAAGGTGTTGATCTTGACGTCCAGCACCGTGGTCAGGCCGCCCAGGCCCTGGGCGCCGATGCCCAGCGCGTTGACCTTTTCGTACAGCTCGATGCGCAGCTCTTCCAGCTTGCTCTGCGGACCGCGCGCCAGCAGCTCGTACATGTCGATGTCTTCCATCAGCGACTGCTTGGCCATCAGCATGGCTTTTTCGGCGGTGCCGCCGACGCCGATGCCCAGCATGCCCGGCGGGCACCAGCCGGCGCCCATGGTCGGGACCGTCTTGAGCACCCAGTCCACCAGCGAGTCGCTGGGGTTGAGCATGGCGAACTTGGACTTGTTCTCGGAGCCGCCGCCCTTGGAGGCCAGCTGCACGTCAACCTTGTCGCCCGGGACCAGTTCGACGTGCAGGATACAGGGCGTGTTGTCGCGGGTGTTCTTGCGCGTGAAGAGCGGGTCTTCCAGCACGGAGGCGCGCAGCGGATTGTCCGGGTTCAGGTAGCCGCGGCGCACGCCTTCGTCGCACAGTTCCTGCAGGGTGCGCTTGGTGTCGAAGCGCACGTCCATGCCTACCTTCAGGAACACGTTGACGATGCCGGTGTCCTGGCACAGCGGACGCTTGCCTTCGGCGCACATGCGCGAGTTGGTCAGGATCTGGGCCATCGCGTCGCGCGCGGCCGGGCTTTCCTCGCGCTCGTAGGCGCGGGCCAGATGGCGGATGTAGTCCACCGGATGGTAGTAGCTGATGAACTGGATCCCGTCGGCGATCGACTGGATGAAGTCTTCTTCTTTGATGATGACGGACATGGCTATATACGGGCTAAAGAAAATAACGAAAAGAAGAGGGGCTCATTTCCCCTGCCAGACCGGCTTGCGCTTCTCGGCGAAAGCCGTGGCGCCTTCCTTGGCGTCGGCCGAGGTAAAGATGTGGGCGGCCAGCGGACGCTGGCGGTCGAACATTTCTTCCTGCGTCCAGTCGCCGGACTGCGACACGATGCTCTTGGCGGTCTGCACCGACAGGGGACCGTTCTCGACGATGGTGCGGGCCAGTTCCAGCGCGCCGGCCAGGGCGCCGCCAGGCTCGGTCAAGCGGTTCACCAGGCCGAAGGCGTGGGCGCGCTCGGCCGTGAACATGTCGCCGGTCAGGATGACCTCCATGGCGATATGGTACGGCAGGCGGCGCGGCAGGCGCAGCATGCCGCCGGCGCCGGCCACCAGGCCGCGCTTGACTTCAGGCAGGCCGAACTTGGCGTTGTTGGCGGCCACGATCAGGTCCGAGGCCAGGGTCAGCTCGCAGCCGCCGGCCAGCGCGTAGCCTTCGACCGCGGCGATCAGCGGCTTCTTGGGCGGGCGTTCGGCCAGGCCGCCGAAACCGCGGCCGTCCACGTAGGGGCGCTGGCCGGTGGCGGCGAAGGCCTTGAGGTCCATGCCCGAACAGAACGTGCCCCCGGCGCCGGTCAGGATGCCGATGCGGATGTCGTCGCTGCCGTCGAGCTGGTCCAGCGCCGCGGCCAGGGCCTGCGCGGTTTCCAGGTTGATGGCGTTCTTGGCCTCGGGACGGTTGATCGTGATGATCTGGATGCCGTCGGTGACTTCTACCTTGATCAGGTCGGACATGAGGGGCTGCTCCTTTTTCGGGATTCCGAGGAATCGGGTTCCTGGCTTTTATATAAGACTTGGCTCAACCCGGAATCATACGACCATTGGTTGCCCCCTGCTTCCGGCCCTGCGCGGGCAGGAATGTAACCGTCCATGCGCCGCCCGCCGGCGGGCCGGCCCGGCGCCAGTTAAAATGCCAGGTTTCCCACGCCCAGGGCAGGCCTTGCCCGGCGGCCGAATTCCAAGAATCCTATGCTCACCTTTCAGCAAATCATCCTTACGCTCCAGGAATACTGGGACAAGCAGGGTTGCGCCCTGCTGCAACCCTACGACATGGAAGTCGGCGCCGGCACCTCGCACACCGCCACGTTCCTGCGCGCGATCGGCCCGGAACCCTGGCGCGCCGCCTACGTGCAGCCCTCGCGCCGTCCCAAGGACGGGCGCTACGGCGAAAACCCCAACCGCCTGCAGCACTATTACCAATACCAGGTCGTGCTGAAGCCGGCGCCGCCCGAAATCCTGGATCTGTACATCGGTTCGCTCAAGGCGCTGGGCATCGACCCCGCGCAGCACGACATCCGCTTCGTCGAGGACGACTGGGAAAACCCCACGCTGGGCGCCTGGGGCCTGGGCTGGGAAGTCTGGCTCAACGGCATGGAAGTCACGCAATTCACGTACTTCCAGCAGGTGGGTGGCCTGGACTGCACCCCGACCACCGGTGAAATCACCTACGGCCTGGAACGCCTGGCCATGTACCTGCAGGACGTGCAAAGCGTGTACGACCTGGTCTGGACCGAAGGCGCCAACGGCAACCGCGTGCTGTACCGCGACGTGTTCCACCAGAACGAGGTGGAGCAGTCCACCTACAACTTCGAGCACTCCTCGGCCGAGATGCTGTTCGCGCACTTCAACGACTACGAAGCCGAGGCCAAGCGCCTGATGGACGTGCCGCTGGCGCTGCCGGCCTACGAGGCCGCGCTGAAAGCCGCCCACACCTTCAACATGCTGGACGCGCGCGGCGCGATCAGCGTGACCGAGCGCGCCGCCTACATCGGCCGCATCCGCAACCTGTCGCGCGCCGTCGCACAGGCCTATTACGATTCCCGCGAACGACTGGGCTTTCCCATGCTGGGCCGCGACAAGGCCGCCGGGGAGGCAGCATAAATGACGACGAACATCCGCCCGCTGCTGGTCGAACTGCTGACCGAAGAACTTCCGCCCAAGGCCCTGCAAAAGCTGGGCCAGGCCTTTGCCGAAGGCGTGCGCGCCACGCTCGAACGCCACGGCCTGCTGGCCGAGGGCTGCGCCGCGACCGCCTACGCCACGCCGCGCCGCCTGGCCGTGCATCTGTCGGCCGTGCTGGCGCAGGCGCCCGACCAGCCCTACGCCGAAAAACTGATGCCGGTGAAGATCGGCCTGGCCGAAGACGGCAGCGCCACGCCCGCGCTGCAGAAGAAGCTGGCCGCCAAGGGCCTGGAGCACCTGGACGTCGCCAAGCTGGAACGCGAGTCCGACGGCAAGCAGGACTACCTGGTGGCCCGCGGCACGGCCCCCGGCGCGCAGCTGGCCGCCGGCCTGCAAGAAGGCCTGGACGCCGCCATCGACGGCCTGCCCATCCCCAAGGTCATGCGCTACCAGCTGGCCGACGGGGTCACCACCGTCAAGTTCGTGCGCCCGGCGCACGGGCTGGTGGCGCTGTTCGGCGCCGACGTGGTGCCGGTGTCGGCGCTGGGCCTGGCGGCCGGCCGCGAAACGCTGGGCCACCGCTTCATGAGCGCCGGCCCCGTCTCCTTTACCGACGCCGACGCCTACGCCGCCACGCTGGCCGAGCGCGGCAACGTGGTGGCCTCGTTCGAAGGCCGCCGCGACGAAATCGCGCGCCAGCTGCAGGACCACGCCGCCCGCCTGTCCGCCACCCTGGGCGACGACCCGGAAGTGGCGGCGCTGCTGGACGAAGTCACCGCGCTGGTCGAGCAGCCCACGGTCTACGTCGGCCAGTTCGAGGAACAGTTCCTGCAAGTGCCGCAGGAATGCCTGATCCTGACCATGCGGCTGAACCAGAAATACTTCCCGCTGTTCGATCCGGCCACCGGCCGCCTGACCCACCGTTTCCTGATCGTGAGCAATATGCGCACGGACGATCCGGTGAACATCATCGAAGGCAACCAGCGCGTGGTGCGCCCGCGCCTGGCCGACGCGCAGTTCTTCTTTGAAACCGACCGCAAGACGCCGCTGGCCGCGCGCGTCGAGCAGCTGGGCTCCATCGTCTACCACAACAAGCTGGGCACCCAGCTCGAACGCGTCGAGCGCGTGCGCGCCATCGCCCGCGGCGTGGCCGAAAAGCTGGGCGGCGACGTCGCCGCCGCCGACCGCGCCGCCCTGCTGGCCAAGGCCGACCTGGGCTCCAACATGGTGGGCGAATTCCCCGAGCTGCAGGGCGTCATGGGCGCGTACTACGCGGCTGGCGACGGCGAGCCCGACAGCGTGGTGCAGGCCCTGCGCAACCAGTACCGCAACCGCTACGACACGCCCGTCACGCCGGAATCGCTGACCGCCGCCGTGCTGTTCATCGCCGAACGCGTGGAAACCCTGGTCGGCATCTGGGCCATCGGCCTGGCCCCCACCGGCGAGCGCGATCCGTTTGGCCTGCGCCGCGCGGCGCTGGGCCTGATCAGCGCGTTCGAGCAGCTGGCCGCGGGCGGCTGGCTGAAGATCAGCGAAGACGGTCCGCTGTCGCTGGACGGCCTGCTGGAACTGGCCGCCGGCACCTTCCCGGCCGGCAAGATCCCGGCCGGCACGCTGGCCGAGGTGCGCGCCTTCATCTACGAACGCTATCGCAACCAGCTCATCAACGACTTCGACCGCAACGCGGTGGAAGCCGTGATCGCCCTGACCCCGCCGCTGCACCAGGCCGCCGAGCGCGTGCGCGCCGCCGCCGCGTTCGCGCAGCTGCCCGAGGCCGCCAGCCTGGCGGCCGCCAACAAGCGCATCGGTAACCTGCTGAAGAAGGCCGAAGGCGAGATCGGCGCGGTCGACGCGGCCGCGCTGGCCGAGCCCGCCGAGAAAGCGCTGGCCGCCGCCGTGTCGGCGCTGCGCCCGCAGGCCGAGGCGCAGCTGGCCGCCGGCGACTTCGCCGGCAGCCTCAGCACGCTGGCGCAGGTGCGCGAGCCGGTGGACGCCTTTTTCGCCGACGTCATGGTCATGGCCGAAGACCCGGCCGTGCGCGCCAACCGGCTGGCCCTGCTGGCGCAGCTGCATGGCCTGATGAACCAGGTGGCAGACATTTCCAGGCTCGCACAGTGAAACTCATCATCCTCGACCGCGACGGCGTCATCAACCAGGACAGCGATGCGTTCGTCAAGAATCCCGACGAATGGATCGCCCTGCCCGGCAGCCTGCAGGCCATCGCCCGGCTGAACCAGGCCGGCTGGCGAGTGGTGGTCGCCACCAACCAGTCCGGGCTGGCGCGCGGCCTGTTCGACATGGACACGCTGACCGCCATCCACGCCAAGCTGCGCCGCGAACTGGCCGCCGTGGGCGGCGCCATCGACGCCATCTTCATGTGCCCGCACGGCCCCGACGACAACTGCAGCTGCCGCAAGCCGCGGCCGGGCATGTTCGAGCAGATCGGGCACCGCTACGACGTGGACCTGGCCGGCGTGCCGGCGGTGGGCGACTCGCTGCGCGACCTGCAGGCCTCGTCGGCGGCCGGCTGCTCGCCGTGGCTGGTGCTGACCGGCAACGGCAGGAAGGCGCTGGCCAAGGGCGGCCTGCCCGAGAACACGCGGGTGTGCGACGACCTGTCGGCCGTGGTCGACGCCCTGCTGCAGGACGCCTGACCCGATGGCCTGGCTCCGTTCGCTGCTGTACGCCCTGTTCCTGGCCGTCACGGTCATCCCCTACGCCTTCGCCTGCATCCTGTGGGCGCCGCTGCCGCTGCACTGGCGCTACAGGCTGACGGTGGGCTGGCCGCGCCTGGCCATCTGGGGCGCGCGCTTTTTCTGCGGCATCCGCTGGCAGGTCAAGGGCTGGGAAAACCTGCCCGACGGCCCGGCGGTGCTGCTGTCCAAGCACCAGTCCGCCTGGGAAACGCTGTTCTTCCCGGCCTATATGCCGCGCGAGGTCTGCTTCGTCTACAAGAAAGAACTGCACATGGTGCCGTTCTTCGGCTGGGGCCTGGCGCTGTTGCGCATGATCGCCATCGACCGCGCCAAGGGGCGCGACGCCTTCGAACAGGTGGTCAGGCAGGGCCAGACCCGCCTGGACGAAGGCCGCTGGCCGCTGCTGTTCCCGGAGGGCACCCGGGTCGCGCCCGGCAAGGTCGGCCGCTACAAGATGGGCGGCGCGCTGCTGGCCTCGCGCACCGGCGCCGTGGTCATCCCGGTGGCGCATAACGCCGGCGAATGCTGGCGGCGCAACGCCTTCGTAAAGCGTCCGGGTATGGTCACCCTGTCGATCGGACCCGCGATAGAATCCCAGGGACTCTCCCCCGAGGAACTGAACCAGAAGGTTCAGGACTGGATCGAAGGGGAAATGCGGCGTCTCAATCCTGAAAGGTATGTCCAGCCCTGACCAGCTAGAGCTCCTGTTCGACGTGCAGCCGCAAGGCGCGCCCGAAGGCGCCTCGCGGCCGCCCGCCGGACCCGCCGCGTCCGCGCCCAGGCCGGTCCCGCCCAAACCGCTCCACCCCGGCGCCCCGCAGCCTTCCGCTGCCGCCGGCGAGCCGCTGCTGACGCTGTCTCCCAACGCCGCCTCGCGCGTGCCCACGCCCTGCCCCGATCCGCTGCCGCCCGGCGCGCGCTGGCGCGAAGTCGCGACCGAGCAGCAGCCCATCGGCTTCGTGCTGCTGCGCTCGCGCCGCCGCAGCATCGGCTTCGTGGTCACGGACGACGGCCTGCGCGTCACCGCCCCCAACTGGGTCACGCTGGGGCAGGTCGACGACGCCGTGCGCGAAAAATCCCGCTGGATCCTCACCAAGCTGCGCGAATGGCATTCCCGCAAGCAGCAGCTGGCCATGGCGCACACCCGCTGGCAGCCCGGCGGCGAACTGCCCTACCTGGGCAAGCGCATCGTCATCGGCGTGGGCGGCGACAGCCGCCAGGCCTATCTGTCGGGCGACGCCGAGGCCCCCGAGGACGGCGACACGCTGTGGCTGGCGCTGCCTTCGTCGGCCGATCAGGGCCGCATCCGCGACGCCGCCCAGGCCTGGCTGCAGCAGCGGGCCGGCGCCTGGTTCGGCGCGCGCCTGGCCCATTTCCTGCAAATCAGCGGGCTGAAGATCCGCCGCTGGCGCCTGTCCTCGGCCGCCACGCGCTGGGGCTCGTGCACCAGCGACGGCAACATCATGCTCAACTGGCGCTTGATTCATTTCGCGCCCGCCATCATCGATTACGTCATCGCGCACGAACTTGCCCATCTGCGCGAAATGAACCACAGTCAAGACTTCTGGCGCGAAGTGGGACAGATCCTGCCCGGCTTCGAAGACGCCAAGAAGATCCTGCGCCGCCACGATCCCGCGTCCCTCCCTCAGTTCTGAGGCGGCGCGCCTCTCCACCGTACAAGGAATATCCCCATGCGTATGCTCCACACCATGCTGCGAGTCGGCAACCTCGACAAATCCATCGACTTCTACACCAACGTGCTCGGCATGCGCGTGCTGCGCCGCAAGGACTATCCCGACGGCAAGTTCACGCTGGCCTTCGTGGGTTATCAAGACGAATCCGAAGGCGCGGTCATCGAACTGACCCACAACTGGGACACCGACAAATACGACCTGGGCACCGGCTACGGCCACATCGCCCTGGAAGTGGACAACGCCTACGAGGCCTGTGAAAAGGTCAAGCAGAAAGGCGGCAAGGTCACGCGCGAGGCCGGCCCCATGAAGCACGGCAAGACCGTCATCGCCTTCGTCGAGGACCCTGACGGCTACAAGATCGAGTTCATCGAGAAGAAAGGCCGCGAAGACTGAGCGCCAAGAGGCCAGCCCATGATCCACCCCATCCTGAAAATGGGCGACCCGCGCCTGCTGCGCGTGGCCGCGCCCGTGGAACGCTTCGACACGCCCGAGCTGCACGCGCTGATCGACGACATGTTCGAGACCATGGCCGCCGCGCAGGGGGTGGGCCTGGCCGCGCCGCAGATCGGCATGGACCTGCAGCTGGTGATCTTCGGTTTCGACCGCAACGAGCGCTATCCCGACGCGCCCGCGGTGCCGCAGACCATCCTGTGCAATCCCGTCATCACGCCGCTGTCCGACGAGCGCGAGGACGGCTGGGAAGGCTGCCTGTCGGTGCCGGGCCTGCGCGGCCTGGTGCCGCGCTACCGCCGCATCCTCTACCGCGGACGCGACCCCTACGGCCAGCTCATCGAACGCGAGGCCGAGGGCTTCCACGCCCGCGTGGTGCAGCACGAATGCGACCACCTGATCGGCCGCCTGTACCCGTCGCGCATCGAGGATTTCTCGAAGTTCGGATTCACCGAGATCCTGTTTCCGGGCATGGACCCGAAGCAGGACGATTGACGCCGTCCGGCGGCGTCAATTCCTCCGGCGCGAAATCATCCACCTGCAACACCCGCGACACCACGGTCTCGGCCTCCTCGATCTGAGCGGCCTGGGTATCCGTGATGGCGCCGCGCCGGTGCGCCTCGCGCCAGTCGCGCACGCCGGACTGGCGCAGCCGGTCGCGTAGCGGCTGCACCGCGTCGGCCAGCGCGAAGGCGCGCGTCAGCAGGCTTACCGGATCGTCGCCGGCCTGCGCGCCGCCCGGCTCGCGCTGCAGGTCGGCGGCCAGCCGCGCATGGGTCGGCGAAGGCCTGAGCAGCAGTTCGGCGCATTCGCGCGTCAGCGCGTCGCCCGGCCCGCGCGCCAGGCGCAGCGGCAGGATGGCCGCGCGCAGGCCCCAGGCCAGCGCGCGCCCGGGCAGGTTGCGCAGCACCTGGTCCATGCTTTTCTCGATGCTTGCATAGCCCTGCTCCAGGCACCAGTGCACCAGGGGCAGGTCGTCGTGCTTGCGGCCCTCGTCCTCCCAGCGCTTGAGCACCGCGGACTGCAGGTACAGCTCCGACAGGATGTCGCCCAGCCGGGCCGAGATCATCTCGCGGCGCTTGAGCGCGCCGCCCAGCTGCGCCAGCGTGGCGTCGGCCAGCAGGGCGAAGCCCGCGGCGTAGCGGCCCAGCCGGCGGTAATGCCCGGCCGTGGGGCCGGAGACCGGCGCGGGCGCCAGCACCCCGCCGGTCCAGGCGCGGCCGATCGCGCGCAGCGCGTTGCGCGCCGCATGGCGCAGGTGGCGCCAGAACACGTCGTGGAACACGGCGATGCCGCGCTCCTCGTCGGGGTTGGCCAGCGCCAGCATTTCCGGCATCAGGTAGGGATGGGCGCGGATCGCGCCCTGGCCGAAGATGATCAGGTTGCGCGTCAGGATATTCGCGCCCTCGACCGTGATGGCGATGGGCACGGCGCGGTACAGCGCGCCCAGGTAGTTGCCGGGGCCGTCCATGACGGCGCGGCCCGCGTGGATGTCCATCGCGTCGTTGACCGAGCCGCGCATGCGTTCGGTGGCGTGGTACTTCATGATGCCCGACACCACCGCCGGCTTGACGTCCTGGTTCAGCGCGGCGCAGGTCAGGCGCCTCGCGGCCTCCACCAGATAGGCGTTGCCCGCCAGGGCGGCCAGCCGCTCCTGCACACCTTCGAACTTGCCCACGGGGATGCCGAACTGCTCGCGCACGCGCGCGTACATGCCGGTGGTGTGCGCGCACATGACGGCGGCGGCGGCCGACAGCGACGGCAGCGAAATGCCGCGCCCCGCGGCCAGCGCGCTCATCAGCATCTGCCAGCCGTGGCCGGCGCGCCCCGCCCCGCCGATCAGCGCGTCCAGCGGCACGAACACGTCGCGCCCGCGGTTGGGGCCGTTCTGGAACACCTGCATGGCCGGCAGATGGCGGCGGCCGATCTCCACGCCGGGCGCGTCGGTGGGCACCAGCGCCACCGAAATGCCGATGTCCTCGGGGCCGCCCAGAATGCCTTCCGGGTCCGACATCTTGAACGCCAGGCCCAGCACGGTGGCCACCGGCCCCAGCGTGATGTAGCGCTTGCGCCAGTTCAGCCGGATGCCGACGAGTTCGCGCCCGTCCACCACCTGCCTGCAGACCACGCCCGTGTCCACCATCGAGGCCGCGTCCGAGCCGGCCTCCGGACTGGTGAGGCCGAAGCACGGCACTTCGGTGCCGTCGGCCAGGCGCGGCAGCCAGTAGTCGCGCTGTTCCGGGGTGCCGAACTGCAGCAGCAGTTCGCCCGGCCCCAGCGAGTTGGGCACCATGACGGTCACGCCGGCGGTGATGGAATAGGCCGAGATCCGCCGCACCACCTCGGAATGCGCATAGGGGGAGAAACCCAGGCCGCCGTAGCGGCGCGGGATGATCATGCCGAAAAAGCGTTCGGACTTGAGAAAGGCCCAGACCTCGGGCGGCAGGTCGCGCCGCGTCCAGGTGATGTCCCATTCGTCCAGCATGGCGCACAGCCGGGCCACCGGGCCGTCGATGAAGCGCTGTTCATCCGGGGTGAGCGCGGCGGCGGGGACGTCCAGCAGCTTGCGCCAGTCGGGGTTGCCGGTGAAGAGGTCCGCGTCCCACCAGGTGTCGCCGGCCTCGATGGCTTCGCGCTCGGTGGCCGACATCGGCGGCAGCGCCTTGCGCGCCCAGCGGTACGCGGGTTCCGAAATGCGGCGTCGGCGCCAGGCATTGAAATCCATGAGCGGTCCTCGCAGTGACGGGTTGCTCCCCTTGGGGCCAAAGTACCAGAATTGCAGCCCTCGGACCAATCCTAGCCTTGTCGGGATGCGACAATGGGCGGCGCAACGAATCGCTATCCGGGCAACTTCCGCATGCTGAACAAACTCTGGCTGGGCTTTTTTCTTACCGCGGCAGCGGCGGCGCTGTACCGCTGGCTGATCGCCGGCGAACCCGAAGTGTTCCACCTGATGGTGACCAGCCTGTTCGACATGGCGCGCGTGTCGGTGGAGGTGATGGTGCTGCTGTTCGGCACCCTGACCCTGTGGCTGGGCTTTCTGCGCATCGCCGAGGGCGCCGGGCTGGTGGAAAAGCTGGCGCATCTGCTGGGGCCGCTGTTCGCGCGCCTGATGCCGGAAGTGCCGCGCAACCATCCCGCCATCGGCCTGATCACGCTGAACTTCGCGGCCAACGGCCTGGGGCTGGACAACGCCGCCACGCCCATCGGGCTGCGCGCCATGCGCGAGCTGCAGTCGCTCAACCCCACGCCCGAGACCGCCAGCAACGCGCAGATCCTGTTCCTGGTGCTCAACGCCTCGTCGCTGACCCTGCTGCCGGTCACGCTGTTCATGTTCCGCGCGCAGCAGGGCGCGGCCGACCCGACCCTGGTGTTCCTGCCCATCCTGCTGGCCACCAGCGCCTCGACGCTGGCCGGCTTTCTGGCGGTGGCGGCCTGCCAGCGCCTGCGCCTGGCCGACCCGGTCGTCATGCTGTGGCTGGGCGGCGCGGCGCTGCTGATGGGCGGCTTCATGGCGCTGTTGGCGGGCATGTCGGCCGCCGCCATCGCGTCGCTGTCCTCGCTGCTGGGCAACCTGACCCTGTTCGGCATCCTGCTGGCGTTCCTGATCGCGGGCGCCTGGAAGAAGGTGCCGGTCTACGAAGCCTTCATCGAAGGCGCCAAGGAAGGCTTCGACATCGCCAAGAGCCTGTTGCCGTATCTGGTGGCCATGCTGTGCGCGGTGGGCGTGCTGCGCGCCTCCGGCGCGCTGGACTTCCTGCTCGACGGCATCCGCTGGCTGGCGCAGTCGGCCGGCTGGGACACGCGCTTCGTGGACGCCCTGCCCACGGCCCTGGTCAAGCCGTTCTCGGGCAGCGCGGCCCGCGCCATGATGCTGGAGACCATGACGCATTTCGGGGTGGACAGCTTCCCGGCGCTGCTGTCGGCGGTGGTCCAGGGCAGCACCGAGACCACCTTCTACGTGCTGGCGGTGTACTTCGGCTCGGTGGGCATCCTGCGCGCGCGCCACGCCGTGGGCTGCGCGCTGGTCGCCGACCTGGCCGGCGTGCTGGCGGCCATCGGCGTGTGCTACTGGTTCTTCGGCTGAGGCCGCCGCGGCCTCAGTCCACCAGCAGGATCTTCATGCCGTTGGTGCCGCCGCTGTCGCGGTAGAAATCGCCCTTGGTCAGGATCACCCAGTCGCCGGTCTGCACCAGGTTGCGGCGGCGCAGCTCGTCGATGGCGGCATTGCTGAGATCGGCCGGATCGTAGTCGGACGGCGCGAACGGGATGGTGTAGACGCCGCGGAACATCGCCACGCGGTTCTGCGTGACGCTGTGCGGGCTGTAGCAGTAGATCGGCACGCCCGAACGGATGCGCGACATGATCAGCGGCGTGTGCCCGCTTTCGGTCAGCGAGATGATGGCCTTGACGCCCGGGAAATGGTTGGCCGCGTACATGGCGGCCAGCGCGATGGTCTCGTCGCAGCGCGCGAAGGTCTCGCCCAGGCGATGGTGCGACTTGGTCGAGGTGGGGTGTTTTTCGGCGCCCAGGCAGACGCGCGCCATGGCCTGCACCGTCTCGACCGGATACTGCCCCGAGGCGCTTTCGGCCGACAGCATGACGGCGTCGGTGTAGTCCAGCACCGCGTTGGCCACGTCGGACACCTCGGCCCGCGTCGGCATGGGGCTGGAGATCATGGACTCCATCATCTGCGTGGCCGTGATGACGACCTTGTTCAGCGTGCGCGCGTGCTGGATGATGCGCTTCTGGATGCCGACCAGCTCGGCGTCGCCCACTTCCACGCCCAGGTCGCCGCGCGCCACCATCACGCCGTCGCTGGCGCGGATCAGCGAGTCCAGCGCCTCGTCGTCGGCCACGGCCTCGGCGCGCTCGATCTTGGCGATGATCCAGGCCTGGCTGCCGGCCGCCGCCAGCAGCGTGCGGGCCTCTTCGATATCGCTGCCATAGCGCGGAAACGACACCGCCACGTAGTCCAGCTCCATCTCGGCGGCGAGCTTGATGTCGACGCGGTCCTTGTCGGTCAGGCTGGGCGCGGACAGGCCGCCGCCGCGCCGGTTGATGCCCTTGTTGTTCGACAGCGGGCCGCCCACGGTCACGGTGGTGTGGACCTCGTCGCCCTCGACCCGGTCGACCACCAGCACCACGCGCCCGTCATCGAGCAGCAGCTCGTCGCCCACCCGGCAGTCCTGCACCAGCTCCGGATAATCGATGCCCACGATGCTGGCGGTGCCGGCCTCCTTGGGATGCGCGCGCGACAGCGTGAAAGGCTGGCCCACCTGCAGCTGCACCTGCTTGTCGATGAAGCGCGCGATGCGGATCTTGGGCCCTTGCAGATCGCCCATGATGGCCACGAAGCGGCCCTGGCTGGCGGCGATCTCGCGCACCAGCCGGGCGCGTGCGCGGTGGTCGTCCGCGCTGCCGTGCGAGAAGTTGAGACGGGCGACGTCCAGCCCGGCGCGGATCATGGCTTCGATGCGTTCCGGCGTCGAAGTCGAGGGTCCCAGGGTGGCGACAATTTTGGTGCGGCGCAGTACGGGCATGACGGTCCACTCTCGCTAAAACGACAAAAGCGTTATGGTACGCCGGCTGCGCGCGCGCAGGTATCATGGTGATCAGACAACCCCAACAGACCCGTCCGAACCCGTGAAAATCGTCATCGCCCCCGACTCTTTCAAAGAAAGCGTTTCCGCGCCCGACGCGGCCGCGGCCATCGCGCGCGGCGTCAAGCTCGCCTTCCCCGGCGCCCATACCGTTTGCATCCCCATGGCCGACGGCGGCGAAGGCACGGTCGAGGCCGTGCTCGCGGCCACCGGCGGCCAGGCCCGCCAGCAGACGGTGAACGATGCGCTGGGCTACAAGGTGGACGCGGACTGGGGCCTGCTGGCGGACGGCACGGCGGTGATCGAAATGGCCGCCGCCGCCGGCCTGGAACTGATTCCGCCCGCGCGGCGCGACCCGATGCGCGCCAGCAGCCACGGCGTGGGCGAGCTGATGCTGGCCGCCATGGACGCCGGCGCCAGCCGCATCATCCTGGGCCTGGGCGGATCGGCCACCAACGACGCCGGCGCCGGCATGCTGACCGCGCTGGGCGTGCGGCTGCTCGACGCCGACGGCCGCACTCTGCCGCCGGGCGGCGGCGCGCTGGGCAGGCTGGCCAGCATCGACGCCCGCGGCCTGGACCCGCGCCTGGCGCAGATCCGGATCGACATCGCTTCGGACGTGGACAACCCGCTATGCGGCCCGCAGGGCGCCTCGCACGTGTTCGGCCCGCAGAAAGGCGCCACGCCGGAACAGGTGGAAATCCTCGACCGGATGCTGGCGAACTTCGCCGACGTGTGCGCGCGCCATCTGGCGGCGGACCACCGCGACGACCCCGGCGCCGGCGCGGCCGGCGGCCTGGGTTTCGCGGCCAAGGCGTTCCTGAACGCCCGCTTCCGTCCGGGCGTGGAGATCGTGGCGGAACTGGGCGGCCTGGCCGCAGCGGTCGAAGGCGCCGCGCTGGTCTTCACCGGAGAAGGCCGCATGGACGCGCAGACCCTGCGCGGCAAGACGCCCGCCGGCGTAGCCCGGATCGCGCAGCGCGCCAGCGTGCCGGTGGTGGCGCTGGCCGGCTCGCTGGGCGCCGGCTACGAAGGCCTGCACGCGGCCGGCATCAGCGCCGCGTTCAGCCTGGCGCCCGGCCCCATCACGCTGCAACAGGCGCTGACAGATGCGGAAAAACTGCTGACCGAGCGCGCGCGCGACGTCATGCAACTGTGGATGGCGGCGCAGAAACGGATGTTGTGAGTGTTGCGGATGTCGTGGATGTCGTGGATGTCGTAGGATGGGTGCAGCGCGAGAGTGCTTAAGCAAGAACTCAAGTCTCCAACGCGCGTAACCCATCAGGCGGCGACAGCCGCCGTTTTTCGATGCGAGCAAACAAATGCCGGCTTTCGCCGGCTGATGGGTTACGCGCGTTGGACGCTTGGTTTCTTGTCCAACATGTCTCGCGCTGCACCCATCCTACGCCCCCCGCGCAATATCCTTCACCATCACGCCGCCTGCAACACCCCCGCCTCGACCAGCGCGTCCGACAGGCGGATGTAGCGGTCCACCGAGATATCCTCGGCGCGGGCGGTGGGCGCGATGTCCAGCGCTTCCCATGGCACTTGCGCGGCCCAGTCGGCCAGCACCCGGCGCAGCATCTTGCGGCGTTGCGAGAACGCGCGCGCGACCACGGTTTCAAAAGCGCGTTCGCTGACCGGGCGCAGGCGCTCGGCCGGCAGCGGCACCATGCGCACGATCGCCGACACCACCTTGGGCGGCGGGTCGAAGGCCTCGGGCGGCACGTCGAACAGCTTGTGCATGCGGTAGCGCGACTGCAGCATCACCGACAGCCGGCTGAAGTCGCCCGAACCCGGCTGCGCCACCATGCGGTCGATCACTTCGCGCTGCAGCATGAAATGCTGGTCGCGCACGTGGTCGGCCCAGGTCATCAGATGGAACAGCAAGGGGCTGGAGATGTTGTAGGGCAAATTGCCCACGACGCGCAGCGCGCCGCCGAACTGGGAAAAATCCACCGTCAGGGCGTCCGCCTCGACCACGGTCAGGCGGCCGGGTTCGAACTGCTTGCGCAGGCGGGCCGCCAGGTCGCGGTCGATCTCGACCGCGGTCAGGTGGTCCAGGCGTTCCAGCAGCGGCCGGGTCAGCGCCGACAGGCCCGGACCGATTTCGACCACGGTATCGCCGCGGGCGGGAGCCACCGCCCGGACGATGGACTCGACCACGCTTTCGTCGGTCAGGAAGTTCTGGCCGAAACGCTTGCGCGCCTGGTGCTGAGACATGTAAGGCCCGTAATGCGTTTAGCGGTTGTTCTGCTGGATCTGCTGCTGCTTTTCCAGGCGGTTGTCGATATACGCCTGCGCGCGCAGCTGCTCCAGCCAGTCTTCGAATGCGGGCTGGGCGCGGCGCTCGAACAGCACCTGGCGCGCCTTCATCCGCGCCACTTCGTCGGACGCGTCATGCTGGCGGCGCTCTTCGACCTGGATCAGGTGCCAGCCGAAAGGCGATTGGATCGGCGGGCTGATCTCGCCCGGCTGCAGCGCGTTCATGGCGGCCTCGAACGGGGGCACGGTTTCGCCCGGGTTCAGCCAGCCCAGCTCGCCGCCCTGCGGAGCGGTCGCGTCCTGCGAGTACTGGCGAGCCATGTCCTCGAACTTGGCGCTGCCGCTCACCAGGCGCTGGCGCACCTGTTCCAGGCGCTGGCGGGCCTGCTCGTCGCTCATGACGGTGGAGGTCTTGATCAGGATGTGGCGGGCGCGGGTCTGCACCACTTCGACCGGCCCCTGCTGCGCCGGCTGCGGGCGCGCGGCGGGCGCCNGCGCGGGCGGTGGGCGCGATGTCCAGCGCTTCCCATGGCACTTGCGCGGCCCAGTCGGCCAGCACCCGGCGCAGCATCTTGCGGCGTTGCGAGAACGCGCGCGCGACCACGGTTTCAAAAGCGCGTTCGCTGACCGGGCGCAGGCGCTCGGCCGGCAGCGGCACCATGCGCACGATCGCCGACACCACCTTGGGCGGCGGGTCGAAGGCCTCGGGCGGCACGTCGAACAGCTTGTGCATGCGGTAGCGCGACTGCAGCATCACCGACAGCCGGCTGAAGTCGCCCGAACCCGGCTGCGCCACCATGCGGTCGATCACTTCGCGCTGCAGCATGAAATGCTGGTCGCGCACGTGGTCGGCCCAGGTCATCAGATGGAACAGCAAGGGGCTGGAGATGTTGTAGGGCAAATTGCCCACGACGCGCAGCGCGCCGCCGAACTGGGAAAAATCCACCGTCAGGGCGTCCGCCTCGACCACGGTCAGGCGGCCGGGTTCGAACTGCTTGCGCAGGCGGGCCGCCAGGTCGCGGTCGATCTCGACCGCGGTCAGGTGGTCCAGGCGTTCCAGCAGCGGCCGGGTCAGCGCCGACAGGCCCGGACCGATTTCGACCACGGTATCGCCGCGGGCGGGAGCCACCGCCCGGACGATGGACTCGACCACGCTTTCGTCGGTCAGGAAGTTCTGGCCGAAACGCTTGCGCGCCTGGTGCTGAGACATGTAAGGCCCGTAATGCGTTTAGCGGTTGTTCTGCTGGATCTGCTGCTGCTTTTCCAGGCGGTTGTCGATATACGCCTGCGCGCGCAGCTGCTCCAGCCAGTCTTCGAATGCGGGCTGGGCGCGGCGCTCGAACAGCACCTGGCGCGCCTTCATCCGCGCCACTTCGTCGGACGCGTCATGCTGGCGGCGCTCTTCGACCTGGATCAGGTGCCAGCCGAAAGGCGATTGGATCGGCGGGCTGATCTCGCCCGGCTGCAGCGCGTTCATGGCGGCCTCGAACGGGGGCACGGTTTCGCCCGGGTTCAGCCAGCCCAGCTCGCCGCCCTGCGGAGCGGTCGCGTCCTGCGAGTACTGGCGAGCCATGTCCTCGAACTTGGCGCTGCCGCTCACCAGGCGCTGGCGCACCTGTTCCAGGCGCTGGCGGGCCTGCTCGTCGCTCATGACGGTGGAGGTCTTGATCAGGATGTGGCGGGCGCGGGTCTGCACCACTTCGACCGGCCCCTGCTGCGCCGGCTGCGGGCGCGCGGCGGGCGCCGGCGCGGGAGCGGGCGCCGGGGCGCGGGCCGTGCGGGCCGGCGCCGGCTGGGCCGAGCCGCGGTCCATCACCTTGATGATGTGGAAACCGTTGCCGCTCTGGATCAGGCCGCTGACCTGGCCTTTCTGCAGATTGCTGATGGCCTGCACGAACAGGTCGGGCCAGCCGTCCAGCGGACGCACGCCCATGACGCCGCCCTGCAGCGCTTCGGGGCCGTCCGAGGACGCCGCGGCCAGGCTGGCGAAGTCGTCGCCGCGCTTGGCCCGCGCCAGCAGGCCTTCGGCCTTCTTGCGCAGCACCGCCAGCTGCTCGGGCGAGGAGCCTTCCGGCACCCGCACCAGGATCTGGGCCAGCGCGTAAAGCATCGGGCCGGCAGGCGCCTGCGCCTGCTCGGGCGCGGGTTGCGGCTGCGCCTGGGGCTGCTGCGCCGCGGGCGCCGCGCCGAAGGCCGGATTGCGCCGCTGGTCCTTCAGGAAGGCGTCGACTTCCGCGTCGGAAATCACGATGGTCGAGTCCACCGCGCGCTGGCGCAGGCGGTCGGAGCGGATCTCTTCGCGCAGCGACTTGCGATAGGCGTCCCAGGTGATGCCGGATTTCTCGATCTCCTGGCGCAGCTGCGCCACGGTGATCTTGTTGCGCGCGGAGATGGCCTCCACGGCCTTGTCGACCTGGGCGTCGTCCACGCGGATGCCCATGCGGTCGGCCTCGTGGCGCTGCACGCGCTCCATGATGAGACGCTGCAGCACCTGATGCTGCAGGGTCTGGTCGTCGGGCACCTGGATGCCGCGCGCCTTCAGCTCGCCGCTGATGCGCAGGGACGCCTCGCGCAGCTCGCGCAGCGTGATCACGTCCTTGTCGACCACCGCGGCGATGCCGTCGACGAACTGCTCGCGCGGCGCCGCGGGAGCGGCGTTCTTCTGCGCGGCCGCTGTCTTCGCGCCGTTCTGTGCGGAGGCGGGCTTGGCGCCGTTGTTCGTGCCCTTGCCGTTCTGCTCGGCCGCATACGCGGCAGGCAAGCCGGCGCAGACGGCCAGCAGCAGTGCATTGCGGGAGAGGCGGCGCAAAGAGTGCAACCTACGCATCATTCATACCTTTCAAATGTGGTCCCGGTGGGTACAGGCGGCGTAATGCGCGAGTAGCCGGGGATGCTTCTGTTCAGCAGGTTCATCGGGTCGGTTCCCAGGGAACCCAGGCCGGTCAGCTCCAATTGCAGGAACACCGCGGAGTTGGCGTCCGTGGCCGACACGGCGTAGCGCTGGTAGACCACGCGGCCCACCCAGCAGCAATCCCCCTTGTACTCCAGGCCGGCGATGGCCTGCGTCACGCGGGGAGACTCGGTGGTGTTGGCGACCGTGCTGGAGGGACCGGAGCGCAAGGAGTAGTCGACCCGGCCCACGCCGTACCAGCGCTTGCTGAACGGCCACTGGAACGCCAGGCTGACCTGGTTCTGGCCCTGCGGCTGGTAGGCGACGCCCTGCTGGGGATCGCGCTGGTAGCGGTAGGACAGCGCCACGGTGGTCAGGCGCTGCGGCGTCCAGCGCGCGCTCACCAGGCCGCGCGACCAGTTGTTGTCGTACGGGTTGTACTGGGCCGCGACCTCGGTCGTCAGCGTATCGGTCAGGGCCGCGCTGGCGCCCACCAGGAAGTCCGAACGCACGTTCTCGCGCGGCGTCTCGCCGGGCAGCGTCACCTTCTGGTCGGCGAAATACAGGCGCTGCGCCACGGCCAGCGACATGCGCTCGAAACCGGTGTTGGCGTCCAGCCAGCGCGTGGTCAGCGCCGCGGTCAGCTGGTTGGCGTTGGAGATGCGGTCCCAGCCGCCGGTATAGATGTTTTCCTCGAAGGCCTGCGAGAAACTGAAGTCGGCCAGCGAAGTGTCGTACACCGGCATCTTGGACTGGTCGCGGTACGGCACGTACAGGTAGTACAGGCGCGGCTCCAGCGTCTGGGTCGAGGCCTTGCCGAACAGCGTGGTGTCGCGCTCGAAGATCAGGCCGGTGTCCAGCGACATGATGGGCACGGTGCGCGACTGCGAGCGCGGATACCCCATCGACGTGGTCGCGTCGGGCGTCCCGGCGTTCAGGCCCAGCCAGTCGCGGCCATACCAGTTGGTCTGGTACTGCGTGTAGTTCACGCCCGCCTTGGGCACGATGAACCAGCCCGGCTTGACGATCGGATAGGACACCGTCGGATAGCTCTGCAGCCGGTCGCCCTGCGGGCCCTGGCGCACGCCGCCGACCTTGGGAATGCTGAAACGCACGGCGGTCGAGGTCCAGTCGACGTCGAAACCGCCCCAGTCGTAGCGCGCGCCGCGCAGGTACAGCTCGGGCACCTTGTCGTACGGCGGCGTCAGCGGCGCTTCGGGGTCCTGCAGCGTCTGGTATTTGTAGACCTGGGCGTACGCGCTCCAGTATGTGGAGGCCCAGCCCACCCGCGCGCGCTGCGGCAGATAGGTGGTGGACGCCTGGTTCAGCCCCAGCTGGGAAATATCGCGGAAGTAATCGTCGTCCGATACCTTGGCGATGTCCCAATCCGTGTAGAAACCGTGGGAGAACTGCTGCTGGTGGCGCCACCAGTACATCCAGCGGTCGTCGCCGGTGACGTTGTCGTTGGGCAGATAGGTGCCGTTCAGGGTGCCCGCGTAGGTGTACCCCATGTAGCGGAACTCGCCGCCCAGCTGCAGCCCGCGCTTGGAGAAATAGCGCGGCTGGATGGTCATGTCATAGTTGGGCGCCAGGTTCAGGTAGTACGGCAGCGAAATGTCGATGCCGCCCTGGCTGGTGGTGCCGTAGGTCGGCACCAGGAAACCCGACTTGCGCTCCTTCTTGACCGGGAAGGTCATGTAGGGCGAGGCCAGAATCGGGAAATCCTTGAAATACAACACGCCGTTGCGCGCCACGCCTTCGTTCTCGTCGAAATCCACGTCGACGGTCTTGGCCTTGATGTACCAGGACGGCGTCTCGCAGGCGCAGCCGCTGTAGGTCACCGTATGCAGCCGCATCTGCGACTTGCTGAAAATGTCCGCGTGCTCGGCGACCGCGAAGCCGCCGGTGGCGCCCATCCAGAAATTCGGCTTTTCGACCTCGCCCGAATACTTGTCCACGTTGAACTTGGCGTTCGGCCCGGTCACCAGGGTGCCGTCGCGCATCATGCGCGCGCTGCCCTGGACGTCGACTTCGCCCGTGTCCTTGCGGTAATTGATGCGGTCGCCCTTGATCACGCCGTCGATGCGGCGCACCTGCGCGTTGCCCGACAGGGTCAGGTCCGACTCGGGATCGCCCTCGATCGTGTCCGCTTCCATGAAGGCCGGGATGTCGTCGTCCGGCAGCCGGTGCATCCGCAGCCCGGGCGATGTACGCAGCACCGGCGCCTGCGTGGCCGACGTGGCGGCGGGAACGGCGCCCTGGCTGCCCTGAGCCTGGACGGCCCCGGCGGCCATGCCGACAGCGGAGAGGATCAACCAGCGAACCTTGCGCACGAGTGTAAACAGCCCTTTTCGACGATGGGGAAACCCGACACCGGCACCCACGAAGGGCCAATGCTAACGGAAACGAGCCGGTATTATAGAGAAGCCGCGCCACAGGCCCAGCCCCGGTTGCTCACGGCATGCCGCCCGCGCGCGCACGAAACACTTCTGCAATATTGCCTTTCTGATACGGATCTTTCTTGAAAAACGATCACGACCCCCGCCTGGAGCTGATCCGCAATTGGCTGGGCAGCCTGCCCGCCGCCCTGAATCTCGCCGTGGACACGCTGCGCCCGGCCTCGGCCGACGCCAGCTTCCGGCGCTACTTCAGGCTGGACGCCGGCGAGCGCACCCTGATAGTAATGGACGCCCCGCCCGAGCACGAAGATTCCCGCCCGTTCCTGCACGTGGGCCAGCTGCTGGCCGACGCCGGCCTGAACGTGCCCGCGGTGCTGGAAAAGAACCTGGACCTCGGCCTGATGCTGCTGACCGACCTGGGCGAGCAGACCTACTACCAGCGCATCCAGGCCGGACTGACCGACGCCCAGCTCCAGACGCTGTACCGCGAGGCCCTGGCCGCGCTGGTCCAGCTGCAGCAGGCCTCCACCGCCGGCCTGGGCGTCTACGACACGGCGCGCCTGGCCGAAGAACTGAAGCTGTTTCCCGAATGGTACGTAGGCCGGCACCACGGCGTCACGCTGGACGCCAAGACCGCCAACGCGCTGGACAAGATCTTCGCGCTGCTCTCGGCCAGCAACGGCGGCCAGGCCCGCGTGCTGGTGCACCGCGATTACCACTCGCCCAACCTGATGGTCTGTGACCAGCCGCAGTACGGCCCCAATCCCGGCATCATCGACTTCCAGGACGCGCTGGCCGGCCCCATCACCTATGACCTGGCCTCGCTGGTCACCGACGCCCGCACCACCTGGGAAGAACCCCAGCAGCTGGACTGGGCCATCCGTTACTGGGAAATGGCGCGCAAGGCCGGCCTGCCGGTGGACGCCGACTTCGCCGAGTTCCACCGCGCCTACGAGTGGATGAGCCTGCAGCGCAACCTGCGCATCCTGGGCGTGTTCGCGCGCCTGAACCATCGCGACGGCAAGGCGCACTACCTGGCCCACATGCCCCGCGTGAACGGCTACGTGCGCCAGGTCGCCCAGCGCTACGGCGTGTTCACGCCGCTGCTGCGCCTGCTGGACCAGCTGGACGACCGCCAGGTCACCGTCGGATACACCTTCTGATGCGGGCCATGATACTTGCGGCCGGCCGCGGCGAGCGCATGCGCCCGCTGACCGACCGCCTGCCCAAGCCGCTGCTGTCCGTGGGCGGCCAGCCGCTGATCGTCTGGCACCTGCGGCGGCTGGCCGCCGCCGGCATCCGCGACGTGGTCATCAACCATGCCTGGCTCGGCCACGAAATCGAACGCGCCCTGGGCGACGGCGGCGCCCAGGGCGTGCGCATCCGCTATTCGGCCGAGGCCAGCGCCCTGGAAACCGCCGGCGGCATCGCCCAGGCGCTGCCGCTGCTGGGCGACGCGCCCTTCCTGGTCATCAACGGCGACGTCTGGTGCGACTGGGACCCGGCCCGGGCGCCCGGCCTGGCCCGCGAGCTGCCGGCGGGCGGCGCCTGGCTGCTGCTGGCGGACAACCCCGTGCAGCACCCGGCCGGCGATTTCCATCTGGCGGCCGACGGCCGCGTCCATGCCCAGGGGGAACCGCGTTTGACCTTCGCCGGCATCGGCGTCTACCATCCTTCGTTATTCGCGGACATCGCCGCGGGCACGGCGGCGCCGCTGGCGCCGCTGCTCAGGCAGGCCATGGCCCGCGGCCTGGTGCGCGGCGCCCGCCACGACGGCCGCTGGACCGACGTCGGCACGCCGCAGCGGCTGGCCGACCTGGACGCCGAACTGGCCGGTACGGTCCGCTGATGTCCACATATTTCACAATATCAACGTGCGCAACCAGGATTGTCCGCGCACCCAACCGCCCGGGCTGACGGGGTATTCTTCTGCGTTTTGCCGCGCGCAAGGCGCGGGCAAAACCTCAGTCGGCACTCGCACAGCGGGCAATCACTACAGGAAGTTTTCTAGGAAATGGGGATGTTCGGAAGATCGCAACGGGCCGTGTTCAAGCCCTCCGTATACCAGCCGGGCCAACGCACGCGCCGCATGCCGCGCTGGCTGGTGCTGCTGCTGGTAGGCATAGCCCTGGGCGCGGGCGGCGTGCTCTTCCTGCAGACCAACTACGGCCCGCAACGGCTGACCGTCGAGCAATCCGAGCAGCTGCACAGCGAACTGAGCGCGGCCAACCTCGAGCGCCAGCGCCTGCAAAGCCAGCTCGAAGAAGCCACGCAGCAGCGCGACGCCAACAAGTCCACCCATGAAAAGCTGACCACCGACCTGGCCGCGGCCCGCAGCAAGATCGAAACCCTGAACAAGGAGCTGGTCCTGTTCCAGGACGCCATGCCCGCCGACCCGCGCGGCGGCAACCTCGGCATCCGCTCGGCCACCTTCAAGCGCGCCCCCGGCCTGCTCGACTTCCAGGTCCTGGTCATGCGCGAAGACCGCCAGGGCGCTCCGTTCCAGGGCACGCTGACCTTCTCCATCCAGGGCACCTACCCCAACGGCCGTTCCGCCACCATCACGCCCGAAGGCGCTCCGGTGAACGTGGACCGCTACGACTACGCGATGGGCCAGCTCAAGCTGCCCGACGGCTTCACCTCCAAGGTCGTGACGCTGCGCGTCGTGGACGCCGCGCAGAAGCAGCACGCGATGCGCATCTACTACGTGCGCAACTGAACCGGCTCCGGCCACCGCAGAAACCCGCTTTGAGCGGGTTTTTTTACGCCATCGAGACCTCAATCGGGAGGGCCGGCCTTCGGCGCGGTCGCGCCCAACTGCGTGGCGGCCTCGTCCATGAACTGCGCCATGCGCACGTCCAGCTCGGTCACCCCGCCGGCATCGTGGGTGGTCAGGATCACGTCCACTCGGTTATAGACGTTGGTCCATTCGGGATGATGGTTCAGCTTCTCCGCGAACATCGCCACGCGCGCCATGAAGCCGAACGCGGCGTTGAAACTGGCAAAGCGAAAGCGCTTCTCGATGGCGTCTCGCTCCGCGATCGCCTGCCAGCCAGACAAGGCGGCAAGCGCGGTATCGGTACCAATGAGGGCTGGAAACATGCTCATGACGGACTCCTGACAAAACAAAGGGCGGCCCCGCGCAACGCGCCGGCCGCCCGGAACACAGGAACAGGGGCCTAGGCCCGCATTACTGCTTCACTGCGTAAAGGTAGATTTCGACACGCCGGTTCAGCGCGCGGCCTTCGGCGGTCGCATTGTCGCCGATCGGATCGTTGGGCCCGCGCCCTTCCACCGACAGCCGGCTGGCGGCCACGCCCTGCTTGCTCAGGTAGTCCGTCACGCTCTTGGCCCGATTGACCGACAGGGTCTGGTTGTGAGCCAGCGAACCGGTGCTGTCGGTATGGCCGACCACCTTCGCCCGCAGTTCGGCATGCTGGTTGAGCGAGCGCGCCACGCTGTCCAGCACGGGCAGCAAGGCGGGCTTGAGCTGCGTCTTGTCGGTATCGAACGACACGCCGCTGGGAATATTGACCTTCAGGCTGCCGTCGGGCATTTCCACCACGTCGATCCCGAGCGAGGACGCGCCCGAATTCTGCACGTCTTCCTTGACGACCTTCCAGTTATAGCCGACCAGCCCGCCCGCCACCGCGCCGATGCCGGCGCCAATGGCCGCACCCTTGCCGTGCCCGATCAGCGCGCCTATGCCCGCGCCGATCGCCGCCCCGGCGCCCGTGCCCACGGCCGTATTGGTCTGCTGTTGCGTGGCGCATCCCGCCAGCAAGGCCCCAGATGCCGCAACAATTGCGATACGGTTGAATATTGTTCTTGAACGCATGGCAACCTCCACTTAGCCCATCGGTATGCCGGATCATTCCGGCCTGCCCATGCTAGCAAGCGCCACTGCGACAACAGGCAACATTTTGTATTGCCCGGCAGGACCGGTCACCCGGCGCTGAAACCGGCCAGCCACGGCAGCGCCGCCTCCAGCCGCGGCGACTCCAGCTCGGGCCGCGCCGCCCCTTCGGGCAAGGCCAGCCCCGCCCGGTTGTGCCAGTACGTGCGCAGCCCCACCTGGCGCGTGCCGAACATGTCGTAGCCCGAACCGGCGATGAAGGCCGCCTGCGCCGGCTCGGCCTGCAGACGCGACAGCGCCAGCGCATAAGGGCGCGGGTCAGGCTTGTAATAGCCGGCCTCCTCCGAGGTCACCACCACGTCCCAGTCCACGCCCAGCAAGGCGGCGGCGCGCCGCCCCAGCCGGTTCGAGCAGTTGGTCACCACGCCCAGCCGGCAATGCGGACGCAACGCCGCCAACAACTCGCGCGCTCCGTCCCAGACCGGCAGGCCGTCCCATTGCGCCTCCAGCGCCGCCGCGGCCGAGGCCGGCAGGCCCACGGCGGCCGCAGCCTCCTCCACCAGCTGCTCATAGGGCCGATAGGCGCCGCAGCCATAAGTGATGCGCAAATATTCCGCGCGCCAGGCCCGGCCGGCGGATTCCGAGCCCGCGGCCCGGTTCCAGACCGTCCACGAATCGAGCAAGGCGGTCAGCAGGTCGAACAGCACCACACGGGGATAGGCGGATGGATGGGACATGCGGCGCGCTCTCCATAAAAGACAGAGGCCCACTATAAATATCGCCGCGCGCTCCATGGTGAACCGCGGGTTTAGCCACGATTAAGCCGCAGCTTAATGCGGCTCAGACGCCCCGCACGATTTCGTAGAACTGCGGGTCGGGCTCGCCGTCGAAAATGCTTCGCCCCAGCATGCGCAGTTCCGCCTGCGTCGGACTGTGATGCATGTCCATGAACGTCTTCTTGCTCGCATGCTCGATCAACCCGACGTACTGCCCCGCGCTGACCGGCTCCAGCAGCGTGCGCCGCACAAACCCCGGAAAGCTCGACAGCCGCCGGTTGGACTCGTCGAACCACGCAAGAAAGGCCTCCTCCTTGCCTTTCTTGATTTCCGGAAAGTAGATCAAATTGACGAACACGATGCCTCCCGATGTGCCGCGCGGACCGTTGCAACCCATGGTATCGACATGGACAGCCCGGAATCCTTGACTCCCATCAAGCGCGCGGAATGCCGGGCCATGGGAAAACCCGGATAGGTTCACGGCGCGTCGCAGCCCGCCTCCAGCCATTGCCGCTCGAAGGCATGGCGGTTGTCCTGCAAGCCCTGCCTGGCCAACTCCCGCTGGGAGCGCGACATGGAACCCGGCGGCACCACCCGGTTGGCTTCATTGCCGGGATTGTTGCGCGCCTGCTCGATCTTGCGCTGCAAGGCCTTGCAATGCTTCTGCGCTCCCTCGTCCTGCGCCTGAAAGATAGAACCCGTGTCCCGCGACGACGGGGCAGGCGTCGGCTGCCCATGCACAAACGGCAAGAACGCCAGCAGCGCCAACGCGCCGGAGAAGTGATGAAGAAAACTCATAAAACCAACCAATGGACCCCGAGGACCGCGAAGCACCATGCACCGCCTGCAGGTGCCGCCGACCAGGCGACGAGGAGAGAATGGGAAGCCGTTACCCTCTTTCAGTATCGATGTTTCGGCATTGATCTCTATCAATTCTGGCGGACCGGGACTTATTGCTTGCTGGCCGGATTCCCCGTACGCCAAAACCCGCTGCGCCCCGCCACCTGTCGGCGACAGGGTCGAATTTGGCACATTTTCGGGATCGGGAGGACGGACGGCGATGGATGCGAGAGAAATAGGACGCAGTCGGTCTCTACTACATGCCAGCCGCTGATCTACGCTTCGCAAGACGCTTGGTATCCGGGTTCATTGGGTGGCTCCAACATGAGGTGGATTCAGTATCTGCAGCAGGGTTTCATAGAAGTAGAGAGCCAACGCTACGATCTCATGCACATGCATGGCCCCGTCTTGGAGCTTGCCATCGCAGCAACGCCGCGCTATCGGGCCTTGCTGTTGCGTATCCAAGTGGAATTCACCTCGCATTGCGTATCGTTCGGACCTAAAGCAGGCCAGGCCCTCGATTTCGACGTCCTCGGCCAGGACCGCCGAATTCTCGACCATCGAAACGTAGCTCGCGCCTTTTGCTTCGATCGCTACCGCTGGTCGCTGTCCCTGCCCGACCTGATCCGCACCATCGAGCGCCACGACTGCAACTTCACCGGCCAGGGAAACTGGCTGGTTATCCGGGCCATCGACGATCAGGGCCGGGAGGTGGACTATGAGATTTACTTCCGCCTGCGCCGCCTGGGCGAGCACACACTGCGCATGGTGGTCGAAAGCGCCTACGTTCGCGCACCCGGTTCACCTGGTCCGGGCATTCCCCATGCACGCAAAGGCCGGATACGGTTTCAGGTGATGGCCGCCAAGATCGCCCGCGGAGAGCCGCTGCGCGACCCGGGCCGCAATCGGCGTTGATTCGCAAGCCAGAAAAGGTGAGGCCCCGTAGAACGGGGCCTCATGTGTCGCGGGCGCTCTTTGAAATACCAGCACGGCTGGATCCTGTTGCCAGGAGGCAGATAGACGCCTTCTCAGGCCCCGGTTCATCTATCTGTGAACAAATTACCCATTTCTGGTTAAGAAATCAACCCTAGCGGTGCCGAAGAACACGCGCCGGAAATGAAATCGGGCACCCCAACTGGGGTGCCCGATCTCGAATCTTGGTGGTGGGCTGTGAGTGGCTCGAACACTCGACCTACGGATTAAGAGTCCGCTGCTCTACCAACTGAGCTAACAGCCCTTGCAATCCACACAACCCCGAAGCTCGTTCAGCGATGCGTGCAGTGCGAAGAAGAAAGATTATATGCAGCTTTTTTGGTTTGTGCAAGTCAGCTGCAAAAAAATCTGGCGAATCGCGCGTCAGGCTGCGTAGCCGCCGTCGACCGCCAGGCTGGCGCCGGTGACGTAGCGGCCGTCGGGGCCGGCCAGGAACGAGACCATGCCGGCGATGTCGCGGGTTTCGCCGTAGTGCGGCAGGGACAGGGTGGCGATCAGGGCGTCGGCGCGTTCGCCGTTGGCGGGATTCATGTCGGTGTCGATCGGGCCGGGGTGCACGACGTTGGCGGTGATGCCGCGCGCGCCCAGGTCGCGGGCCAGGCCCTGGGTCAGGCCGACCAGCGCGGCCTTGCTGGCGGCGTACAGCGCCACGCCGGGGCGGCCGGCGCGCTCCACCAGGCAGCTGCCGATGTTGATGATGCGGCCGTTGTCGGGCATGGACGCCTGGGCCGCCTGGATCGCGACGAACGGCGCGCGGACGTTGATGTCCATGGTGCGCTCGTAGTCGTCCAGGCTGGCTTCGCCGATGACGCCCGCCAGGAAGACGCCGGCGTTGTTGACCAGCACGTCGATCGGGCCGAGTTCGGCGATGGCGCGTTCGACGGCCTGCTTGACGGCGGCGGCGTCGGCGGCATCGGCCTGGATGGCGCGCACGCGGCGGCCGTCGGCGGACAGTTCCTGGGCCAGCGCCTGCGCGGCGGCGGCCGAGGAGGCGCTGACGTAGGTGAAGGCCACGTCGGCGCCGTCGGCGGCGAGGCGGCGCACGATGGCGGCGCCGATTCCGCGGCTGCCGCCGGTGACGAAGGCGATTTTTCCAGTGAGCTTGTGCATGACGGGATCCATATTTGTAGTGATCGGTACAAATATCTTCGCCGAACGGATGACCGGGCGTCAATGATTTTTTTATCGACCGACACAAAATTTACGCCGCGGGTAAAATCCCGGTCATGGCAGAACGTGGGCGTCCTCGTAACTTCGACCGGGCCCAGGCCTTGCGCAAGGCCATGGATGTGTTCTGGTCGAAGGGATATGAAGCGGCATCGCTGACCGATCTGACGGAAGCGATGGGCATCAACTCGCCCAGTCTTTATGGCGCTTTCGGCTCGAAGGAAAGCCTGTTCCGCGAAGCGGTGGAGCTGTACCGCGAGACCGAGGGCGGCGCGGGCCGGCGCGCGCTGCAGGACGCGCCGACGGCGCGCGCGGCCATCGAGGCCATGCTGCTGGCTTCGGCCGAGCGCTTCACCGCGCCGGGCCATCCGCACGGATGCATGATCGTGCTGGGCGCGCCCGCGGGCTGCGTGAACCACGCCAGCGTGGGCGATTTCCTGAGCGACAGCCGCCGCGAGATGCAAGGCCGCATCCTGGCGCGCCTGCAGGCCGGCGCCGCCGCGGGCGAACTGCCGCCCGACGCGGATCTGAAGGCCCTGGCCGCGTTCTACACCACGGTGCTGCACGGCATGTCGATCCAGGCGCGCGACGGCGCGAGCCGCAAGACCTTGCAGGCGGTGGCGCGTCAGGCCATGTGCGCCTGGGACGCGCTGACCGCAACGCCCGCCTGAGTCCCCTTCTCCGTTATTTCTTGCCCGGCGCCGGCGCCTTGGGCGGCTTGCGCATCTGTTCCAGCAGCGGGCCGCAGGCGTTTTCTTCGTTGGCGCTGGGCGCGATCAGGGCCAGCAGGCCGGCCGCCGGCGTCAGCAGCACCCCCAGGGCCACCATGCCGGCGCCGCGCGCGGCCAGCGGCAGCGCGTGCACGCCCACGTCCGGCGAACCGAAGGTGCCCTTGACATACAGCGGCGAACGCAGCGAGAAGATGCGAAACCCCTTGCTGTCTGGCGTGACGTCCATGTTCAGCGTTTCGTTCTTGAAGTCGGCCGTGCCGGTGATGCTGATCAAGGCGTTTTCGGTGTCGAACACGAACACGCGCGGGGTCATGACGCCGTTCTTCATGGCCAGGTCGGCGGCGCCGCAATTGATCTTCACTTCGTCGTCGCCGAACAGCTTGGAGACGACGTAGTTGGCCACGTTCAGCCCGGCGATCTCCATCAGGCTGCGGCTGATGACGCCGTCGTTGACCAGCATCTTGACGTCGCCGGTGGCCGAGCCCAGCAGCGCGGCGACCGAGTTGCCGGTGCCGCTCACCGCCATGTCGCCGTTCAGTTCGCCCAATGTCTTCTGCATGGCGGGCGTGGCGGGAAAGAGCTGCTTGAGCCGCAGGCGGCGCGCATGCAGTTCCACGCGGCCGGTCAGCGGCGCGCCGGCGCCGTCGAGGCGGACCGTGGAATTGATGCTGCCGCCGGCCATGCCGAAGCGCAGCGGGTCCAGCGTGAGCTTGCCGTCCTGCAGGATCACGTGGACGCTGAGGTCGGACAGCGGCAGCTTGCTGTCGTGCACGATGCGGCCGGCCTCCAGCGCCACGTCGGCGTCCATGTCGCGCCAGCGGTCGGTGCGAAAAGCCTGGGTGGGCAGGACCTTGCCGCCCTTGGGCTTGGCCGGCGCGTCCTTGGATTTGTCGGTTTCGGCGCCGGCGACCTTGCCCGAAGGCACGCCGATCAGCGGCCCCAGGTCGGCCATGCGCAATTGCCTGGACGACAGCTTGCCGGTCAGCTTGGGCCGCGGCGCGCCCAGGGCGAAAGCAATGTCGCCGTGCAGGTCGCTGTTGCCGACCTTGCCGTTGAAGCCCTTGTAGTCGAACACCGCGCCGCCCGGGTTGCGCAGCTTGGCGACCAGGTGGCCGTCGGTCGAGTACGGCGGCGTGTCGGGCAGGGTGACGCCGGTAAGCGGGTACAGCTGGGCCATGGAGGCGCCCGACAGCTTGAGCCGCAGGTCCAGCGCGCCCAGGTTGGCGGGGTCGGTCAGGGTGCCGGCCACGGCCGCGCGGGTGCCGCCTATGGTCACGTCGGCCTGCACCGGGAAGGGCTGCTTGTCGTCCTGCAGCGCCAGCATGCCGCCGACCTTGCCTTCGCCCTTGGTGGCCAGGCCCTTGTACTTGCCCGCCACCTTCCAGCCGAAGACGTAGTCGCGCGGCGCGGCCTTGGCGTCCGCTTCCTGCTTGTCCGGCTCGCCGGCGAAAGCCGCGCCGGCCACGTCGGCGAACGGCACGGGCTTGCCCAGGGGGTCCACCTGCACGGTCAGGTCGGCCTTGAGGATTTCGTCGACCAGGCCGACGCGGCCCTTGTCGAAACCGATTTCGTTGATGTCCAGCACCCAGGGCGAGGGTTCGCCGGTCTCGGGCAGGGTGAATTCCCAGTTGGCGCGGCCGTCGGCCAGCCGTTCCAGGTCGGCGGCGGGCTCGGTCAGCTGGATGCGGCGGATGACCACGCGCTGGCGCAGCAGCGGCAGCGGCGCCAGGCTGAATTCGCCGCGCTTGAGGGTGGCGAACTGCGGCGCCTTGGCCCAGGGCGCGTTGCCCACCGAGATGTCGTTGGCGATGATGCGCGGCCACGGCACCCAGGCCCGCCAGCCGCCTTCGTCGGGCTGGCGCTCCCACTTGACGGCGAGATCGCCGTTGATGGCGAAGGGGCGTCCGATCGCGGCGCTGACCCGTTCGTTGATCATGGGCCGGGCGCGGTTCCAGTCGAAAGTGGCGATCCCTACCGCGAGTATCGCCACGAGGAGCCCCGCTGCCCCTACAATCCCGATCGCTATTTTTCTTGAGCGCGTCATGGTCTTGATCCTTGCCGTTGCGGCCGGCCTACCGCTGCCGGCTTACGCTGCCCTTTAAGGGTAGCGCGCCCGGCAGCGCCCTTCGGGCCTACCGGCCCCATAATGTATGCGGATCTTTCCATGGCGAAACGCCCCCGCGGCGACGCAAGTCGCGTCTCGTCCGGCGTTTGCGCAGCAGGAAGCGTGCCCGCGGGCGAAGCGGGCGGTTACAAAATGAAGTCATGCCGCATACCCGCGGCGGGTGAATTTTTGGCGTCGGCATGGTTCAAATGTCCCAACCCTGGCGCCGTCCGGCCCCGCACGCCGTTTGGCTGATTAACCTGGAGGCCCGATGCGGCATTCGACCTTGATTTTCGTGGCGGCGGCGTTCGCGCTGCTGACGCTCAGCCGCCTGGCGCTGGCCGCGTGGCAGTACCGGCGCGTGCGCAACGCCCGGGGCCTGCTGCCGCTGCTGCTGGGCGGGCTGCGCATCGACGCGCACCAGATCGCGGTGCTGGCGGCGCTGCCGGCGGTGCTGTCGCCGCTGCTGGGTCATATACCGCTGGCCGCCACGCTGGCCGGGTACTGGTATCTGGTCGCGTTCGTGCTGCTGGCCTTCCTGGAGGTGGCCACGCCGCCCTTCATCCTGGAATACGATTCGCGCCCCAACCGCCTGTTCGTCGAATACCTGAAGCACCCGCGCGAGGTCTCCGGCATGCTGTGGCGCGGCTACAAGACGGCGCTGCTGGGCGGGCTGGCCGCGCTGGCGCTGATCGGCTGGGCCGCTTACGGATTGTTCGGCCACGCCCGGCCGGACGCGCCGCTGACCTGGTGGCAGATGCCGCTGGCCAGCCTGGCGATCCTGGCGCTGGTGATCCTGGCCATCCGCGGCACCCTGGGCCACCGCCCGATCAACCCGTCCTCGGTGGCCTATTGCTCGGACGGCATGCTCAATACGCTGGCGCTGAATTCGCTCTACAACGTCTTCTATGCGGTCTACAGCATGAAGAACGAGAAGTCGGCCTCGGCCGTCTACGGCAACATGGACGACGACGAGATGCACCGGCTGGTGCTGGCGCAGGCCGGCCTGCCCCATCCTCCGGCCAACACCGACTATCCCAGCCTGCACCGCCAGCCCGCCAGCCGGCAGACCGCGCGCCCGCTCAACCTGGTGATCATCCTGGAGGAAAGCCTGGGCGCGCAGTACAGCGCCGCGCTGGGTGGGGCCAACCTGACGCCGGAGCTGGACGCGCTGGCGCGCGAGGCCTGGGCCTTCACCCGGGCCTACGCCACCGGCACGCGCTCGGTGCGCGGGCTGGAAGCGGTGACGACCGGCTTCCTGCCCACGCCGGCGCAGGCCGTGCTGAAGCTGCCGCGCTCGCAGCGCGGCTTCTTCTCGCTGGCCGACCTGCTGGGACGCCACGGCTACCATTCGCGCTTCATCTATGGCGGCGAATCGCACTTCGACAACATGAAGGGCTTTTTCCTGGGCAACGGCTTCCGGGAGATCGTGGACCGCGCCGACTTCGTCGAACCCGCGTTCGTGGGCACCTGGGGCGCCTCGGACGAGGACATGTTCAACCAGCTGGACCGGCTGCTGCGCGCCGACGCGGACCGGCCCACCTTCACGCTGGCCTTCAGCGTATCCAACCATTCGCCCTGGGAGTACCCGGCCGGACGCATCCAGACCGACGGCAACCCCGCCACGGTGGAAAACACGGTGCGTTATGCGGACTGGGCACTGGGCCGCTTCTTCGAACGCGCCAAGGCCGCGCCCTACTGGGAAAACACCGTGTTCCTGATCGCCGCCGACCACGATTCGCGGGTCTTCGGCGCCAGCCTGGTGCCGGTGCGGCACTTTCACATCCCGGCCGTGATCCTGGGCGCCGGCGTCGAAGCGCGCCGCGACGACCGCCTGATCAGCCAGGTCGACCTGCCGCCGACCCTGCTGTCGCTGATCGGCGTGGACACCGAACATCCGATGATCGGCCACGACCTGACCCGCAGTTCTCCCGGCCGGGCCATCATGCAGTACGACAACACCTATGGCTACCTGAAGGAAGACGAGCTGCTGGTGATGGCGCCCAACAAGACGCCGGTGCAGTACCGCTACACCGCGCCCGAAGACTACGCGCCCGTGGCGCTGGACCCCGCCCTGGCCCGCGAGGCGCTGGCGCATGCGCTGTGGCCGAGCTGGGCTTACCGGGAAGGCCGCTATTGCCTGCCCGGCGCCGTCATACCCGGACCGGCCCCCTGAGCCGCTAGGCCGGCCGCTTGAACGCCTTGCGCGCCCGTTCGCTGGCCGCGTGGCAATGGCAGCCGGGGCTGTGGTCGTTCACCATGCCCACGGACTGCATGAACGCATAGACCGTGGTGGGCCCCACGAACTTCCAGCCCAGCTTCTTCAAGGCCTTGGACAGCGCGTCCGATTGCGCCGAGGTGGATGCGCCATAGGTGGACGGCGCGCCGGGCGGGGCTTCGAAGCGCCACAGGTAGGCGCCCAGCGAGCCTTCGCGCTCGATCATTTCCAGCGCCCGGGCGGCGTTGTTGATGACGGCTTCGATCTTGCCGCGATGGCGCACGATGCCGGGATCGGCCAGCAGCGCCTGCACTTCCTTTTCGCCGAAGCGCGCCACCCTGGCCGGATCGAAACCGGCGAAGCCGCGGCGGAACGCCTCGCGCTTGGCCAGGATGGTGCGCCAGCTCAGCCCGGACTGGAAACCCTCCAGGCAGAGCTGTTCGAACAGCGCGCGGTCGTCGGCTTCGGGGCGGCCCCATTCGGTGTCGTGGTAGGCCATGTATTCGGCCGAGGTGTCGACCCAGCCGCAACGGGCCAGGCCGTCGGGGAATTCGGTTTTGGCGTTCAATTCGGGCTCCTGCGTTCGGCCTCAGATGCTACCGCAGCGGGCGCGAAAAAACCGTGGCGGGCGGGGCGCCTCTCCAGCTAATATTTGCACCCCGCCCGGGTTTTCGCCCCACTCGCGCCATGTCCCTGCTCGACTCCTCCCTCATCACCTTCGTCTCCCCCGCCGTCCTGGCCGGCGACGACCCGGCCGCCAATCCGTGCCTGGACTGCGGCGCATGCTGCGCGCATTTCCGGGTTTCGTTCTATTGCGGCGAACTCGCCGGCGAGAGCGGCGGCCAGGTCCCTGTCGAGCTGGTGACCCAGATGAGCCCGCTACGCGCCTGCATGAAAGGCACCGAAACCGGCGGCGGCCGCTGCATCGCGCTGCGCGGCGAACTGGGCCAGCCCGGCATCCATTGCGCCATCTACGAAAACCGCCCCACGCCGTGCCGGGAATTCGACATCTGGATGCCCGACGGCTCGCCCAATCCGGACTGCCAGCGGCTGCGGCTGGCGATCGGCCTGGCGCCGGTGCCGCCGCGCCCGGACGCCGAGAACGACCCGCAAGGGCCGATGCACCCCAACCAGCCGGCCGCGGCCTGAGCGCCCGTCTTTACCCGCGCCCGGCCAGGTAGCGGGTGGGCGTGGCGCCGAACGCCGCGCGGAAGCTGCCGATGAACGCGCTGGTGCTTTCGTATCCCACCGCCAGTCCGGCCTCGGTGACCGAACCGCCGCGGCACAGCAATTCCAGCGCGCGCAGCAGGCGGGCCCGTTGCCGCCACTGCCCCAGCGTGACGCCGGTTTCATGGCGGAAGCGCCGCATCAGGGTGCGCGAAGACATATTGAGCCGCTGGGCCCATTCGTCGATACCGGCGGTGTCGTCCGGGGTGTCGAGCAGCGTATGGGCCAGTTCCTGCAGGCGCGGATCGGTCGGCATGGGCAGCGGCACGGGTTCGTGCTCGCGCTGCCTCAGTTCTTCCAGCAGCACGTCGAACAGCTGCGCCTGGTAGGCCGGCGGCACCGCTTGCGCGTCGGGCCCGGTGAAGCGGTCGATCAGGGCCTCGACCAGCCTGGACGACGGCCACGACCGGCAGACCGGCGGCAGGCGCCCGCAGGCGTCGCGCCGCACGTACAGGAACGATCCGCGCGCCTCGCCGAACCAGCGCGCGCCATGCTGCACGTCGGGCGGAATCCAGCCCAGGCTGCCCGGCATCACCGTCCAGACCTCGGCGCCGGCCTGCACCACCACCAGGCCGGCGTGCACCAGCACCAGCATGCCCTCTTCATGGACGTGCTCGGGCACGGCGATGCCTTTGGATTCGCGCGGGCCATGGACGTTGAACGGCGTCAGCAATACGTCCGGCAAGGAAGGAACGGTGGCGACGTGGAGCATGGTTGGCAGGTTTGAGCTACAGGTTGACGGTTTCCGGCGAGCGGGAGTTTTTGAAAATGTACATCATTCTCATCAACGACTCCCGACCGAGATATTCCCATGGACCACACACCGTTGCGCCATGCCGGCATCAAAGCCACTTTCCCCCGGATGAAAATCCTGGACATTTTCCACCAGTACGCCGGCCTGCACCTGAGCGCGGCCGACGTCTACCGCTACCTGATTTCCGACCGCAGCAACATCGGCCTGGCCACGGTTTATCGCGTGATTACGCAACTTGAAGCCGTCGGCCTGCTCAAACGGACTCAGCTCGACACGCACACCACCGTGTACGAGCTCAACGACAAGGGGCATCACGACCACCTGGTCTGCACGCATTGCGGCCGCATCCTGGAGTCCAGCGACCCCGCCATGGCGCAGCTGGTCAGAAAGATCGCCAAGCGCAGCGGCTTCCTGCTGGATTCCTACAGCCTGGTGCTGTATGGCGCCTGCGGCTGCCGGCGCGATGCCCCCACCCCACTACATGGAGCCTTCGAATGAATCCAGAACAGTTTCGCTTCCACGACCTATCCCGCTTTCCCATCGTCACCTCGAAGCACGCCGGCGCGCCGGCCGGCTATTCGGCCGACTGGATACGCGAGATGGAATTGCTGGTGGACAATCCCCGCCCCTTCGTCATGGTGGTGCCCGACATGCAGCACGAAGCCGGCCAGGACGACCGCAAGGCCATGATCGAATGGCAGACCGTGAACATGCCGCGCCTGAAGGCCCGCTGCCGGGCGTTCATCGCGGTGGAAAGCAACGCCGAGATGCTGGGCAAGCTGCGCCAGCGCAGCGAGAAAATGACGCGCGCTTTCGGCCTGCCGTTCCTGGCGGTCGCGACCCGGGACCAGGCCACGCAGTGCGCGCGCGAACTGCTCGGCCAGAGCGGGCCGGGCGGCTTCATCGTGGACTGACCGCCCGCCGTCTCAATCGAGCGAGATGTTGTTGGCGCGGATGACCTTGCCCCAGCGCGCCGCTTCGGCGCGGGCCAGCGTCTTGAAGGCCTCGGGAGAGCCCAGCAGGGGTTCGAAGCCGAAGTCCGTGAAACGCTTGACCACCGCCGGAGAAGTCAGCGCCGCGTTCAAGGCCAGATTCAGCCGCGCGACGACGTCCTGCGGCAGGCCCGCCGGGCCGAGCAGTCCCTGGAACGCGAAGACTTCGGCGTCCGGCACGCCCAGTTCCGCCAGCGTGGGCACGTTGGGCAGCAGCGGGGAACGCGCCTTGGAGCCGATGGCCAGCGGCCTGACCTTGCCCGCCTTGATGATCGAGCCGCCCGACGCGAGGTCCAGGAACATCACCGGCACCCGGCCGCCCAGCAGGTCCTGGATGGCCGGGGCGGCGCCCCGGTAGGGCACGTGGGTCATGCGGGTGCCGGTCTGGCGCTGCAGCAGCTCCATGGCCAGGCGGTGCGACGATCCATGTCCGGGCGACGCGTAGTCCAGCTTGCCCGGGGCTTCTTTCGCGATGGCCAGGAAAGCCTTGAAGTCCTTTGCCGGAAACTCCGGGCTGGCCACCAGCACCAGCGGAAACTTGCCGATGGCGCCGATATAGGTGAAGTCGTTTTCCGGACTGAAAGACAGCTTCTTGAACAGGTGCTCGTTGAAGGCCAACACGCCGCTGCCCGTGGACATGATGGTGTAGCCGTCGGGCTTGGCGTGGGACACGTATTCCGCGGCAATATTGGTTGCGCCTCCGGGCCGGTTCTCCACGATGATCTGCTGGCCCAGCATGGGCCGCATGGCCTCGGCCAGCGTGCGCGCCAGGGTGTCTGAGCCGCCGCCGGCGGAGTACGGCACCACCCACTTGATGACCTGGTTGGGATAGGTGCCCTGTGCGCGGGCCAGCGGGGCGGCGGCCATGGCCGTGACCGCGAGCGCTTCAAGAAAGTGGCGTCGGTTCAAGTCTGTCTCCTTGGCTAGTGCGGCCAACATGCGCGGGAGACTCGACCTGGCCGGTCGTCCGTCGGCGCGCCGCGATACTGGCTCGCGCCCATTCTGCAGAAAATCCCATGCCAATAAGTCCTGTTGGCATAGGACAGGATTTCCCGCGATGGCCGACGGCGTTCCGAAGCCTACGAATAGCTCAACCAGTCGCTGCCGTCCGCGAGCACCGACTCGACGGCGCCCATCATCCCCAGGAAAGGATGCGCCTCTCCCTCCCTGGTCTTGCACAGGGACAAATCGGAATGCGCGCAGTTCAGCAGAAACTGCGGGGCGCCTGCCATGGTAGGCACGCGCAGCAGCAAGGGGCCTTGTTCCAGCCACTTGCGGCCGAAGGCGCGGGTGACGCCGAGGTCGTGCGGCCAGAAACGCGGCGGCTCGGGACTGGCGATGCAGCGCGCCGGGACCTGCACTTCGAGCAGGCGATAGCCGCGCGGAAGCTCGTCGGGACGTCGAACCTCGACCAGGGCCAGGCGCGCGAGCAACGCGGCGACGGGAGACGCATCCAGCACGATGACCGGCGCGCCGGCGTGGGTCCAACGGCTCGCCAGGGGCGCCGTGCCGATCAGCGCGTCGCGGTTGCTCAAGCGCCAAAGTGTCGTCATATCAAGCTGCCTTCGTCGATCATGATCAGCCAACGTTCGAGCAAATCCGCTTCTCTCGCGGTGCGCGCCGAGTCCAGCGGCGCGCGGCCTTGCAGGCGGACCTTGGGCTGGTCCAGCCAGGCGCGGGCCGCGTCCCTATCGCCAAAGACCAACTCGGCCAGCCAGACGACGCGCAAGCCCCGGTACAGCGCGACGACATACTCGCGGCTCATCGCGGCGGGCCCGGGTTGGGGCAACAGCCGCGCCAGGCGTTCCGGCGTGAGGCTGTCCTGGAGGGCGTCGAGCAGCGCCGGCCCGATGGCGACGGACCTGGGCGAGCTGACATAGCCCAGCGACGCCCGGATGCGCTGGTTGAGCCGGACGCGCGCGCCCTGCCCGGCATCGTCCTTATTGAACGGCCACCGGGGATGGAGGGGGGCTCGCCGCGCTGACTGCTGGATGAGATGCCGCCTCGAAAGCGGCGTTGACTTCCCCGCCATCGATACTGACTGTTCCGCCATTGATCAGACCCTCCAGGTAGGCGCGCGCGGCTTGCTGCTGGCGCTGGGTGCGCAACGCGGCGCGCAGTTGATCTTCCACTTGCGCCAGAGGTTGCGCCTGCGCTTCGCGGACGTCCACGACTTTGACGATGTGGATGCCGCCGGGCAGCTGGATCGGATCGCTGACCTCGCCCTCGGCCATTTTCTGCACGACTTCGCGCAGGCCCGGGATCAACTGCTGCAGCGCCATTTCGCCGCTGTCTCCGCCTTTTTCCGCGGTGGTCTTGTCTTGCGAGTACTCGCGCGCCAGGGCGGCGAAATCCGCTTTCTCGGCGCGGGCGCGCTTGACCAGATCGGCGGCCTGCTTGCTGGCGCGCGCCACGGCCTGCCCGTCGGTATACGGCGCGGCCAGGTAGATCTGACTGATGCGATAGCGCGCCGGCACGGTCAGACGCGCCTTGTTCTGATCGTAGGCGGCCTGCAGTTCCTGCCTGGAAGGGTAGTCCGCGGGCGGTTCGCTGACAGACTCCAGATAGGTTCGCAGCACGACCTGGTCGCGGGTCAGTTCCAGCGCGCGACGGATCTCCGGGCGGCTGGCCCACCCCTGGTTGCCCGCTTGCGCGATCAGGGCCTTTTCGGCCAGGCGCGCGCGCAGCCACTGGTCCAGCGAGGCCCGGTCCGCCTGCAGCTGCGTCCGTTGCTCGATGGTCAGGCCGCGCAGGACGTCCTCGATGTCGGCCCGCGAGATCGAGACCTCGCCCAGCGTGGCGACAGGCTTGTCTGCAGGCGTCGCGGTCTGCCTGGCCGCCGGCGTCCCGTCGGCGCTGGCCTGCGCGGGTGCGGCGGCTTTTTCCGACGTTTTGGCCTGGGCTTCGCTCTTGTCGCCGCAGGCGCCCAGCAAGACCACGCTCAAACCCGCTGCCGCCACCGCGCGCAAGATATTGCATTCGTTCATAAACGTTCTCGAAAAGGACTGATCACGATCACGCGACGGCTTCCTGCGCCGCGTGGCTGGCCGCTCCCCCCTCTTCCTGCGCCGCGGCCTCGGCCGCCTCCGGCTGCTGCCCGCCCTCCTGCCGAACATACTGGCGCAGGAACATCAAGAACTCCTGCAGCAGGCGGTCCCACAGTTCGATCATGGCGCGCAGGTGGTTCTGGCTGACGCCGCCGGCGACGACCACGTCCATTTCCAGCACCAGGAAGGAGCCGCCCTGCACCGTCAGGCACGCAAAACGCTTGCCCACGTTCCATGAGCCCACCAGGTCATCGGGCAGTTCGCCCTGTACGTGCAGCGCACACCTGAACGTGTAGTCGACGAACTCGCCCTCCTTCGGCCCGGGGTTACCGAAACGCACGGAAAATCCCGCCCCTTGGCTGGCGCTCAGCAACTGCACCGGGCCGTTCTGATCGGAACGGCTCACTCGCAGGCCGGCGTCTTGCAGCAGCTCGGTCAGGCTGTCGGCCGTGACGGTCTGAATGAGAGAAGTGCTGTCAGTCATTGTGTGTTGCTTCCATGTAAGAAAAATGAAAACTCAATCCGCGGGCCTGGATTCCGCGGCGGCCGGCGGCTGGCGCGCGTCTCTAATGAACTGCGCGTCGTACAGCTTGTCGCCATAGGCCTGGGCCTGCTCGTCGAACAGGACTCGCGCCTTGCCGGCAAAGGGCTGCCGGATCTTCAGCATGTCGCCCGTGCCGAACGACTCGTAGGCCGCCAGCAGTTCTTTGCCGGCGGCATACATATCGGCGTTCTTGCTTGCGCACATCGTCAGCAGGCCTTCGCTTGCTTTGAGCGCGGTTTCGAGGCTGTTGCGCCTGGCCTCGCTGGCGCGCGCCATGCCCAGCAATTCGTCGTAGGCGCCGCGCACCTGGGCGGCATGCGCCTGGCTGGCGGCGACCTGTTCCCGGGCAGCTTCGCGCACCTGGTCCAACTTGCCGGCTTCGGTCTGCGCCGCCTCCAGCTTTTGCTGCAGTTGCTTGCCTTGGCCGCGCAGTTGCTCGATCTCTTTTTGCGCGGCGTCGCGTTGCGCTTCGGCCGTGCTTTTGGCGGCGTTGAGCTGGGCGCGTTCGCTTTGCAGCTGTTGCAGTTGTTGCGTGACGCTGCGCAGCTCGGTGCGCAGGCGCTCTTCCATGCTTTGCGCCTGGGCCGTCACGGGCGCGCCCAGGACCGCCGCGAGCGCGAGCCCCAATGCCGCCAGGCGGCCCGGAGCCTGCATGCGAGTACGAACTGAAGTTCTCATGTTTGCCTTTCCCATCAGAAGCGCGCGTTGATTTCCGCTTGCACGATGTCGACCGCGTACGGCGCGCCGTAGACTTCCTTGGAACTGGTCCAGCGCACCAGGCCGTAGACGTTGTCGTCAAAGGCGTAACCGCCGCCCAGGAAGTAGCCGCGCGCATTGGTGCCGCCCAGATGGAACGTAGAATCGTTGTAGCCGTCCGGCATGGCGTCGGGTTGGATGTACTTGTAGCCCGCGAACACCATCCAGTCGCCTTTGTTGCGCAAGTCCAGGCCGCGGCCCAACGCCGCCTGCAGCATCCAGGCATTGGGGCCGCTTTCTATCGACGCGCCGTTCGCGCCCGCGCGATTGTTGACGATGTTTCCGACACCGCCGGCGCGGCTGCGCATCTCGCCTTCGTCGTAGGCCAGGTTGCGCACGTAGTTGCCGTGCAGACGCAGGCCCAGACCGTCGAAAGCCTCGGTGTCCCAGATGAGGTTCATATCGAGCAGGTTGAACTTCGAGGCCAGGCCGACGTATTGGTATTGGTCGTTGGCGGCGTTGGTCGGGTCCCCGGGAATGGCGGGAATCAGGTTGCGCAGCAGGAAGGCGGTGTTGCCTTGCTGCATGAAGGCCGGGCGCGACCAATCGGTATCGCAGACCGCGTAGTCGGTGCGGCAAGGCGACGACCGCTGACCGGAGATATTGTCAAAGCGGTAATACGCCAGGGAGCCGGTCAGCGTGTTGCGTTTGTTGATTTCCCACTTGGCGCCGACCTGCGCGCCAAACAGCCACTTGTTCTCGGTCTCGCCTTCGCTCCAGCTGCTGTCGGACCACTTGCCGAAGGTCTGTTCCAGGGCAAATGCGCCCAGGGTGCCGAACATCGTGACCGGACGGTCGGCCAGGGCTTGCTTGAACACGGCCGAAACGCCGTCGAAGTTCAAGTCGTTCGAATACAGCATGTCGGTCGACAGGAAGGGGTTGGCGGCCCGACCTGCCGTCATGTTGACCCACTCCCTGGGGCGATATGCGATGTACATCTGGTCCAGCCACACGTCTTTTTTGCTCATGCCGCCGCCCAGCGTCTGCGTGGTGGACACGGGGCTGTCATCGCTGCCCGAAGCCAGGCGCACGCCGGCCAGCCATTGATCCGAGATCTGGGCCTTGACGCCGAGGCGCGCGCGGACGCGCAGCATATTGCGACGATCCTGGCGGGTGTTGGTGTACGGGAAATCCAGCGAGTAATCCTGGCCGTTGGCGGTGATGCGGATCGGGCCGTTGTTGTTCCACGCGTTGAAGTTGATGATGTTGTCGGCGTTGTACGAGTCGTACAGGCGCGACTCGTAGCGCGCCCGCACGTCGCCTTCGACCGTGATGCGGGAGACCCAGTCGGGAAAGGTATTGGGCTGGGCCCAGTTCTCGGCCTTGGCCTGGACCATGACCTCTTGCTTGACCTCGTCGCGGATGCTGGCGCGCACGGACTCGGGGATGTAGGGCACGCGCACGTCGCCCGGCTGGGCGATAGCGGCGCCCGCCGCCCCGATCTGGGCCGTCTGCGCCGTCTGGGTCTTTTGGGCCTGGGCGGCTTCGGCCTCGGCCTGCCTGACCAGGGCGTCGGCCTGCTCCTGCTTGAGCACGCCCTGCTCGACCAGCATGCGGATCAGGTTGATCGTGGCGTTGGAGGAGGTCTGCGCCTGCGCGGCGCCAGGGTTCGCGCCCATCACCATAGCGACGGCCAATGCAACGGCCAATCGTGTGGATTCAAATTTCATCTTCAAACTCCGAATCTAGGAATCACGTTCAAGACAATGCGGTCAGGATGGGCGGCGGCCCGACAAGGACGCGCGGATGGGCATGCTGACCGAGGCTGGCGGACGTTCGCCCACGGAGGGCACGGCGCGCAGCGCGGCTATCACTTTTTCGTCGATCTCGGCATCGCCGCTGGAACGGGTCAGCTCGACGCGCAGGATCTGCCCGGCCTGGTTCAGCCAGATGTCGACGTTCATGCGGAAAATCAGATTGCGAGTCCGATCGTCCTCGCGCAGGATCTTCTGCAGGGCGTAGGCCATGTACTGGCTGTAAGTGGCGTTGCCGGCGCGGCCGCCGCCAGAGCCCGACATGCCGCGCCCTTGGCCCGCGCCGATATTGAAGGCGTCGCTGCCCGCCTGCGAATCGGCGTCCATCTGCATGGGGTCGGCCAGATCGTCCGACGGCGAAGGCGGCGCGTTGTCCTCGGGCTTGGGCGCTTCTTCCATCGGCTCGGGCTCGGGCTGCGGTTCCGGCTCGACCACTTCTTCCGGCTTTGTCTCGGGCTCGGGCGGCGGCTGTTCGGGTTCCGGAGGCGGCGGCGGAGGCGGCGGCAGCGGAATGATCGCGGGCACCTGCGGCGCCTGTCGCTTCACGCCCGCCATATCGTTGGCCCATTGCCAGGCGAAATAGCCCAGCGCGGCCAGCACCGCCACGATCCCCACGCCCTTGGCGATGCGGACCGCCCGGCGCTTGCCCTTGCGTTCGGCTGGATCAGGAAAGTTCGACGACATGTTGCGCGCTCTAAGGGGTCGGCTTGCCGGTTACCAGGCCAACCTGGGAGAGTTCGAGACGGCGCAGCAGATCCAGTACCTCGACCACTTTCTGGTACTGCACGACGGCGTCGCCGCGCACGATGATCGGAAAGTCCGGATTCAGCGCCTTCTCGGTGCGCAGACGGTCTTCCAGCTCCTGCAGGGTCACCGGATAGGCGTCCAGGAACACCTGGCCGGCCTCGTTGATGGAAATGGCCTTGGTCTTGGGCTGGGCCAGCGACACCGTGCTGCTGGCCTTGGGCAGCTTGACCTGGATGCCGGAGATCTGGGCGGTAGCGGTCAGGATGAACATGACCAGCACCACCATAAGCACGTCGACCAGCGGCGTGATGTTGATGCCGTCGACGGGCGCGCCGTCATCGTCATCGCTCGTGGACACGGATGCCATGTCGAATCTCCTTAAGCAGCGCGAGCGATTTCGGCGACCTGGCTTTCGCCATGCACCTCGGCCAGGCGGGTCACGAACTCATCGACGAACACGCGCATGTCGGCGCCCACGTCCTTGTTGCGACCCTGCAGCCGGTTGTAGCCAAACAGCGCCGGGATCGCGACGAACAGCCCCATGGCGGTAGCCAGCAGCGCGGCCGCCATGCCCGGCGCGATGGCGTTGATGTTCACGTCGCCCGCCATGGCGGTGCCCAGGAACACCACCATGATCCCCAGCACTGTGCCCAGCAGGCCGATGTACGGGCCGCCGGCGATGGCGTTGGACAGCACTCCCATGCGGCGGCCCAGCGTCTGCGCTTCTCTGGTGCGAACGGCGTCCATGGAAGCGCGGATGGCTTCTATGGTGGCGCCGGAGATCGACGAGGTGTCGGCGCCCTGCGCACGGCGCACCCGCAGTTCGTTGACGGCGACTTCGTACAGACGCCACAGCGGAGCCTCGCCCAAGGCGCCCTTCAGCGCAGCGTCGTCCATCAGCATCTCAAGACGGTTGCCGACCTTGGAGAAAGCCTGGCGAAACCGGGCATTGCCTTCTTCCACGCGCGCAACCTTGCGGTTCTTGGAGATCATGACCACCCACGACTGGATCATCATGAAGACCAGCACGGCGATCACGATCCAGGCGTCCAGCGGGACGGCATTGAGCAGATAGCCCAGGCCGCCAAAGCCGAAGCCCGATTGCTCTTCGTCGGCGCCGTAGGCCACCAGGCGCGACTCGGCGCCCTGGGCCAACGCGTCGGCCCTGATGACCGCCGCCGGACGCGCGATCTTGGAGATGCGGATTTCGTCGATGGCCCCGATGAAAGGCGTGTAAACCGGGGCAGGCGCTACAGGCGCGGCGGCTTGCGCGTCAGCGGCGGGAACAGCCGTCGCCGCATCGCCTTCGGCGGGCGCGGCAGCAGGAACCGCCGCCGCGGCCCCGGGCACGTTGCCGCCGATCGCGGCGACCGTGTTCAGCGCGGGCAGGCTGACGCCCAGGGTGGCGGCGGGCTGCCCGTTGACGTACAGCACGACCTGCCTGCCATCGGCGGTCACGGCCAGGTGTTGCCAGGCGGCCGGCGACAGCGGTTGGCCGGGTTGCGAGCGCTGGCCGCTGACCTCGACAAAGGGCACGCCATTGTCCAAGCCGATCAGCAGCGAATTGCCGCCATCGCGACGGGCATAGACGAGCTGCGTGCCGGCGGGCTGATCGGCGCGCACCCAGGCGCTGAACGTGAAGGCGCCGGCGGAAGGCAGCGCCATCGAGGGACTGGCGGGCAGCATCAGCGGCGCGCCGCCGGAGAACTGCGCGGCCCGACCGATCACGCCGTCCACCAGGCCGTTCGGCGCGGTCTGCGCGTGGTTGCTGTAGGCGGTGGCATCGCGCGGCGGCGCGTCGGGCGCGCCGTTGAAGTGGTACACCAGCGTGTAGTTGGGGTCGAAAGCCAACTGGCCGTTGGAAGTCGCCGGCGCCTGCTGGTTGCCGTAGTACATCCAGATATCCTGGCGCTGCGCGCCCACGACCTCCGGAATGTCGACCCAGACCAGCGCCATGCCCAAGAGCGGATCGAAGCTTTCGATCTGATGGTTCAGCACGGTCTTGTCGTCGCTGGCGACAAAGCGCAGGTCCGAGCCGTTTTCATTGACGCCGTCAAAGGCGAAGTTGCCGGTGTGCAGGCGCACCAGCAGCGGCACGCGGCCCACGTTGTCATTGATGGCGCCGGCCTGCGCCGTCGTATCCACCGAGATCTGCTTGCGAAAGTTCCAATCCGCCTGCCACCAAGCCTTGGCGGTCAGCGGGAACGCGCTGACGACCAGGGTCAGCATCAGAAAGAGTAAGCGTTGCATGGTAGTCGTGCTCCGGAAGGCCTTCATCCGTATGGGTTAATAGGTGGCGCGCAGATTGAAGTTGAGGCGCGAATCGTTTTTCTTGGTGACGTCGCCGTCGCGCAGGGCATAGCCCCAGCTAAGGCCGCCGTACAGCCAGTCGAAAACCTGTATGCGGGTACCCAGGCCGACGCTGGCCAGGCCAAAGGAATGCTGTTGCTCGGGCAGCGGATCGCGCAGGCGCAGGAATGCCCAATCGGCGAAAGCGAAGAAGCGCCATTCATTCACGAGCGGGCCGGTCCAGCGCGACAGCGATGGCGTGCGCAATTCAAGCGACGCCATCAGGCCTTCATCGGCCGCGCGTTCCGCGGCCAGGTAGCCCCGCACGCTGGTCGCGCCGCCAGCCGAGAACTGCTCGTTGGACACCAGCGCGCCCGACGCCAGCTGGAAGCCGCCGCGCGCAAACAGCTGCCAATCGCGGCCAAAGTTCTGGGTGTGGGTCAGATCGCCGCGCAACAGCGCGAAGCTGGGGCTGGCCATGTAGCGCTTGTAGTCGAAGTCTTCTTCGCTGCTGCCCACGCCGAACATGCTGCGCGAGGCCGCGACCAGGCTCATGCTGACCGAGCTCTGCGCAATCTCCGTATAGCGATAGCCGTCGTACGACAGCGTGAACGGCAGATACTTGAGCGGCACGCGATCGCGATCATCGCCGAAACGGATCTGCTCGTCGAAATCCTTGTAGTCCAGGCCGAAGGAGAAACTGTTGTACCAATTGCCCAACGGCTCCATGCTGTAGGTCGCCATCGCGCCAAACGAGTGGCCGCGGCCCAGCACATTGGTGCCTCCGATGGTGGCCACGTCGCTGTCGGACTTGTAGCCCGCGAATTGCAGGCTCCAACGGTCGGACAGGGGCATGGAGTACGAGCCCGACCAAACCCGGGCGTTGGACGGTTCCTGGGGCGCGGTGAAAAAGGTCAGCGAGAATGCATGACCGCGCTGCCACAGGTTGTCATGGCCGAGCGTGAACATGGCGCGCAGCTTCTCGGTGTCGGCGCTGTAATCGTTGTTCAGGCCGGCGCTGGCGCTCCAGGGGCTTTTATCTTCGACCTTGAGGTCGACGTCCATGGTGCCGGGGAACTTGCCCTCCCGCACCAGCGGCATGACCTGGCGGCTGGACGTACGGTTGAGCGCCGTCAGCTCGACCTGCGCCTTGTTGAAGTTGGGCACCTCGCCTTCCTGCAGCGCCGGCACCTCTTCGCGGATCTCCAGCGGCGAATAGTGCTGCGCGCCCACCACGCGCAAACGCCCCACCTTGGTCTCGGTCACCTGCAGAATCACGACCCCGCCCGTCACCTGCTGCTCGGGCAGGTCGACGTACACGGATTGATAACCTTTCTGGTGATAGCTGTCTTGCAAAGCATTACGGGCCGACTCGATGTCGGACATCGTGCGTTCAGGCCCGAGGAATGGGTAGACGGCTTTTTCGATATCGGTCGCGTTGAGCACCGAGTTGCCGCGCACGATGTATTCGCTGATGTTGACGCGGCGCTCGTCCGTTTGCCGGGAAGGCGGCGCGGCAGCCTCGCCTGCGCCATCCTGGGCGTGGGCGCCGGGCTGCATGCCCAGCGCCAGCAATGCCGCGCCCAAGACCTTGAACCACACGCCCTGTCCTGCGTTTTTCAACTGATGCATGGAACCGCACTCAATACCGGTTGGTTTAGGAATGGAGACAGCCGTGGCTCGGGCAGATACGCCAGCAAACCGGCTGTCATGCTCATTTACACATTCCTAGACGAACGGCGATCGTGCGGAGTGCTCGATGTCACAAAAACTTCATGCAGAAATCCGCGGAAGCGGAGCGCGCGCCTTGGCCGCGGCGCGTCCCCTGCCGCCGCGGCCTGACTCGCCACCCCGCATCGGGCTTACAAGCCCAGACTCCGCAACTCGTCCGGCGTCAGGCTCGACACGTCGCCTTGCGGATGGGAGCCGCGGGCCAGCACCTGGACCATGTGGTTGGGCGTATAGCGCTGCGCCTGCTGCCCGGCCGGAGGCACCGCGCTGGTGGGCTCGGTCGCCGGGGCGCCGCCCGAAAGCGGTTCATTGCCAAAGCCCAGGATCTGCACGCTGATGATCGACGGCAGGGCCTTCTGCGCGGCGGCGCGCGCACCCTGGGCCGCATCGGAGGCGGCCGTGGCCGCGTTCGAGGCCGCCGTGCTCGCGCTGGTGAGCGCGCCGACGTTGACCGCGGCGATCACCGGAATGCCGGTGGCCTCGCCCTGCGTCTGGATATTTTCCGCGTTGACCACGCGCAAGGCGGCCACGTTGACATCGCCGGAGACGCGAATACCCGCTTCGCCCGCGTCGACGGTGCCCAGCGGCGCGATCAGATCGATATCGCCCGGCGGAACCTCGGGGATCGGATTCAGCGTCGCGATACCTGCGCCGGTGCTGGGCGCCGTCGGCGACAGCGCGATGTTGCCGATGCTGTCGTACACGCGGCGCTGCGGGGTGTAGACCATGCTGGTCTTGCTGCCGCGACCGGCGTTGATGTCGCCCTGCGCCGACCAGGCCAGGATGCTGCCGCCAAAGGTCGTGAAGACGCGGCTCTGACCCATCAGGATACTGTCCATCGCATAGATGTTGATATTGCCGTCGCCCTGCGTGATCACGCCCGAACCCGGCCCCGGGTTGAAGCCGCCGTCTATGCCGACCAGCGTGCGCCCGCCCGGCGTCATGAGGTTGATGTCGCCGCCGAAGTTGGTGTGGATGCCCGCGTCCAACACGTCATAGAACGACACGTTGTAGCCGGGGCTGCCCATGGCCTCCCACTGCGCCTTGGTGATGTATTTGGCGCCCGCGCGCGGACGTGACTGCCCGATGGGGTTGCTCACGTAGTCAGCGTTGAAGTAGATCGCGCTGCTGAACATGGTGAGGTCGCCTTCATGACTCAACGCCTTGCCCTGCGCGTCCTGCGCGGGGAACAGCGTGGCGATGGCTTCGCGGCCGCGCAGATAGCTGCCGGCGCGCTTGCCCCCGGCCTCGTTGTATTCGCGGCCGGACTCACGCAACTCGGCGTAGTAGACATTGCGCAGATAGGCGCGCTGCTGCTGCGCCGGCAGCGCGTCGAAGAAGGTCCGCGCGTCCATGGTCGCCGCATCGTAATGCAGGGCGAGACCGTTGGCGCCGCCAAAGCGCTCGCTCAACCAGTTCACCAGATGCAGCTGGCTCTCCCGCTGGAACTCGCGCGCCAGCGAACGGCTGCTGGCGGTACGCCCCTCGGCAAGCGCGGCCGCGCGCGCCGCATCCAGCTCGGCCTGCTTTTGCGTCAGGAAAGCCTCGGCGCCCGACGCGTCGCCGGTATAGCCAAACTCGTCTTGCAGCCATTGCTCCAGCTTCAGCGAGCCGCCGTAGACCGTCACGACTTTGCCCGGCTGGTCGGCCAGCGGCAGATCCAGCGCTGCCTGATTGGCCGGATTCAGATAGCGCTCGGCAAAGGCGTTCCAGTACACGCCCTCGCCCATGCCGGCCGACACCGAAATACCGGCGCCGCCGCTGCGATCCCCCGACGCGGCGCCGCCGCCGATCGGCCCCAGGCTCTTGATTTCACCCTTGTTGCCCAGGTAGACGTGACGGCCCGCCGACACTTCGAGCAGGCCGGGCCCCATGATGTAGAAGCTGCTGTCACGGACATCGCGGCCGGCCTCCACCACCGATATCTCGTCGGCATAGGCATGCGCGATCAGGTTGCCGCGCGTCGAAGCGTTACCCGCCTTGGCGGCGCCCACGGTGGCGTCTTTCTCGCCCAGCGTGGTGCCGGACCCGACAATATCCCGGCCGGCGCGGATCGACACCGGGATCGACGCCTCATAACGCCCTTGCTCGAAATCCGCCTGAAAACTGGGCAGCACCGCCTGGCCGACGCGCAAGCCGACGATATCGCCCTGCACCGCGTAATAGCGCGCCGGCGCACGCCCCGCGACCGCATCCGCGATGGTCGCGGGACTGCCAAAGGTGAACAGCGCAGCCGTATTCCGTCGTCCGCCATCGGGGTTCGGCGCGCCGCTGTACCCGATCGTGATCCAGTCGTTGTAGGGCTGCGATTCGGCAGCGGCGTTGGTGACCAACAGGGCGGACCCGCCCCAGGGGCCGCCGCCGGTCTCGGCCAGCTTGCCGACAAACCCGGGGCGGAAGGGGCTGGCCATGGCCAGCGGATCGGCCGTGGAGGCCGAGAGCACATAGCCCGCGCCCAGGATAGAGTCCTGCGCCAGCAATTGCAGTTCGCCCTTGCCGGTGGCGTTGACAAACTGTGCGCCCACCGGCGACGGCGCCAGTACGGTGCCGTGGCCATAGCGCAGGACCGGGCCCTGGATGGCGGCGGTCGCGCCGCTTGCGCTGGCGCCGTAGTACAGGCTGCCGTTGGCCGCAACCGCGCGCAGGATCGACGGATAGAACGAGCCGTCGCCGTTGGCCGACTGATTATGTCCCGCGCTGTCCCAACGCGCGTCTTCACTGCCCGCGATGTCATCCCAGGCCGAGGTCGGCGTAAGATTGCCGCCCGCGCTCAACAGATCGATCGCGGTGGCCGGCGTCCAAAGGGAGAACCAGCTCCAGCCGTCGCCGTCATGCGCCGCGCCCTGGTAGGTGAATGGCGTCGCGCTGAGCTGCATCGTGCGGCCCGGATCGGCCGCGCCGCCCAGCACCAGGTCGCCGCGCGTATCGATACGGACGGCCGAGTCGCCCAGCACCAGGATGGGGCCGCCGGCGGCCACACCGCCCGCGGCCGTATACACGTTGCCCAGGCGCGAGTCCATCTGGTCCCGCCCGCCGCCGTAGTTCACCTTCACGCCGCCGACAGTTCCGGCATGAATCGCCGTGGCGCCGCGCAGGTTGACGAAAGTGCCGTTGAGGTCGTATTCGTTGCGCCGCAATTGCGGGTTGGGGTTGAGCGCCCCGCCCAGGCGCATGGTAAGATCGCCGCCGCCGGTCTGCACCAGCTCGCCGGCCGGCGTGATGCGGCCGGTGCCGGCCACGGCCAGGTGCAGGCCCTGGCTGCGCGGCGTATGCGCCCGCAGGTTCCAGCTCGAAGCGATGCCGCGCGCATCGATGATGCCGGCGTCGCCGCCCGCTTCCACGGTCAGATTGCCGCCGCCCAGCGTGCCGATGCCGGTAAAGCCCACAAGGAACGGATCGTTGTTGAACAAGCGTGAACCGAACGCGTCGTAGGTGCCTCTGGCATCGCCCGCCACATAGGTGCCGAAGTTGATCCACCACGAAGCCGGCGTGGCTTCGGGCCCGGTTCCGATGCTGCCCGTGCCCTGGCGCCATAACCAGCTGCCCACCGTGACCGTGGGAATCTGCTCGCGCGAGTTCCAGAACTTATAACCCGCGGGATCGCCGTAGTTCTCGTTGCCGCCGATCAGGTCGCCCTTGATATCGCCTTGCGCGCGCAGGAGCACGTTGCCGCCGCGCTCCGGATACCAGGCCGCGTACAGGCTTTGGGCGCCGCCATCGACCAGCGACTCGAAGCCCGCCCCTTCGGCGCGCAATATCGTGCCGTCGCTCAAGCGCCCCCGCGCCCGGTGATAGGCGTCGCCCATCGAGGCCGACGGCGTGCCCGCCGTATAGACGCCGTAAAGCGAGGTCATATTGAAATCGCCGCCGGACACCAGGTCCAGGTCGCCCGCGCCGGTGCGCAGCACGCTGAACAGCTGCTGGCGCGCGGGATGATAGGACGTGACCGTCTCCGGCGGACCGCCGGCCGACCCGCTGACCATCTCTCCCATGCCGTAGACATTCAATTCATCGGGACTCGAACCGATCAGCCCGAACGCGATCAGCTCGTCGATCTGCGTCTGCGTGACAGGCTGGCCCGATACCGGCGGCGTGCTGAGCGCGACTCCCATCATGTCCATGAAGGCCTGGAACTGGCTCAGGTCGGCCCACGCAAAACCCGGGGTCTTCACATTGACCATCTCTCCCATGCCGTAGACATTCAGTTCGTCGGGAGTCGAACCGATGAGCCCGAACGCCACCAGCTCGTCGATCTGCGCCTGCGTGACGGGCTCGCCCGATACCGGCGGCGAGCTGAGCGCGACCCCCATCATGTCCATGAAGGCCTGGAACTGGCTCAGGTCGCCCCATACGTAAGAGGGCTTGCCGCCGGTGCCCGGGACCTCGGTGACCATGGCGCCCAGGCCGAAATGCGGATCCGCCAGGCGCAGCTGGGCCGTCGTGTTCGCCAGGGTCAGGCGCGTGTCCGCGGCCTGCAGGTCGGCGCCCGCCACCAGGCGCAGATCCCAGGACTGCGAGCCGGCCGGCAGCATCGGCGCCAGCGCAAGATTGCGGCCCTGCGTGCCATCGGCGCCGGTGGGCCGCAAGTTGACCATCTCGACGCCGCCTGGCAGCACGACATCGGTCTCGGAAGGCACGAGCGCGCCCTTGGCCAGCGCCAGCGGCCGTGACAGCTTCATCGCCACCGGCAGCATGACGCCCTTGGGCCAGATGGTGGCGCCGATCTCCGCCTGCGCGGGCAGGCGGAAGCCCGCGGCCAGCTGCATGCCGGCGTCCAGCGTCAGCGGCGTTTGCACCACCGAGCCGGCGGGGTGAACGACGTTGCCCGAGGCATCCAGCACCGCCGAGGCCAGCACCGTGCCGGCGGGCAGCGTCAAGCGCTGCGCCAGCGGCATGGTGACGGGCAGACGCGTTCCCGCAGGAAGCGTCAGGCCGTCGACCGGCAAGTCATAGTTCAGCGTGCGGCCGCTGGCGAATTGCGTGCCCGCATCCAGCGTCGCCATGCCGCCGTGCGGGATGACGAGATCGCCGCCGAAGGGCATGCGGCCGGCGGGCAGGACCCAGCCGTTGTCGTCGTTCGTCACCCCCAGCCTGGTCGTATCGAAGCCATCGGTAATGCTGCCGAACAGCGTCAGATCGCCCTGGGCGCGCAGCACCAGCGCGCCGGCCTCGCCCGAACCGTAGACGCCGGTGCGCTGCGTACCCGGGTTGACGCTGGCATAGCGATAGCCCGAGAGATCGATATCGCCATCCACATGCAGATCCCCATGGGGATTGACCGCCGCGTTGCTGACGATCTCCACGCCGGGGCGCAGGTGGAACTGCTCGGTATAGCCGCGCAGCCCCGCGAGCTTGCCCTGCATCAGCGTGTCGTTGGCCAGGGCGTTGTTGATGAAGGCAATGCTGTCGGCGTGTTTGGCGTCCAGGTAGGCCTGGTCTATGCGTTGATAGCTGCGGCCGTCGACAGAGGCGTCCGTGCCAACCGGCGCATCGTCATAGGAATGGAAGGCGTTGACGGCGATGGACCTGGCTCCGGTAATGACTACCGCGCCCCGGGCGTCGATGTCGACGTCGTTGCCGCTGGCGCCGCCCAGGCGCGGGGCATTCAAGGTCACCGTGCCGTAGTTCGCGCTTGCGCCATCCACGGCAAGGTCCATGCGCACACCGTCGGCCAATGTCAGACGGCCATAGCCCGAGTCGATCTCCACGATGGCGCGGTTGGGCGCCTCGATGACCTGGCCGTAGCTGTCGCGGCGCAATACGCTGGCGCTGGCGTCGAGCACGGCGCCGCCGGCAAGCGTCACGCCCTGGTTGGCGGCGAGGCGGATGCTGCCGGCGCGTTCTCCGCTGGCGTCGATCGTGCCGTTGACCGTCAGGCTGCCGTTATCGACCGAGATGTTGATCTCCCGGGCCTTGAGTTCGCTGCCGATGACAAGATCGCCTTGCTTGAGCTGGAAGCTGCGGCCGCCGAAGACTTCGCCTTCGGTCAGGCGCAAGTTCAGGCCGGAGAAATCCGCGATCCGCCCGGCTCGTACGTCGATGTAGCCTGCCGCATATGGCACGGGCGTGCCGCCCGCATCGTAATGGCCGGTGCTGCCGCCGCGTATCGTGCCGTTCAGGTCGGCCGTACCCGCCAGGGCGAGCACCGTCAGCCTGCCCGCGCGGTTCTGCTTCGCCGACAGGTCAATGGTCGACGCAGCTTGTTGCACGACACTGCCCTGACGGCTGTCGAGAACGACGTCGCCGCCCCAGCTGTACTTGCTGACGTCAAAGAAATACAGTTCACGCCCGGCCAGGTCCAGCTGCGCGCCGTCTTCCAGCACCACATCCTGCTGCGCCGATGCGGTGAATTTGCCGCTGGGCAGCAGCACGGCGGTATCCAGCGTCAGGCGCGTGCCGGCATCCAGGCCCAGCGTCGCGCCCAGCGCATTCGCCAGGGTCGCGTTGTCGGCCAGGGGCGACGCCGAACCGGCCGGCGCGGCAACCACGATCGCGCCGCCCGCCTTGATATTGTTGACCGATCCCGCCTGACCCGTGAGCAGCGGCGTGTTGAGACGCAGATTGCCGCCGCTGTAGGTCCAGGCCTTGGCCGCCTCGTCCCAGGCCCCCTGCGATTGATAGACCGACAGCGTGCCCTTATGGTTGGCGGTGATACGCTCGCTGGCGTTGAGGTCGACGCCGGCAAAGCCCAATGCCAGACGCTCATGCGTGCCCACGGTGTCGGGCTGGCTCAGCGGGCCGTAGCCGAACTCGATGGTCCGGGCATCGACCACAAAGCGGCCGCTGCCCGTGCCCGCGCCGCCCGCGATGACATTGCCGGCAGGCGTGGTCGCGCCGTTCCAGACCAGCGTGCCGGTCTCGATGCGGGCCACGTCGCCCGCGCCGCCATGCCCGTAGAAGGCCGGCGCGCCCAGCACCAGGCGCTCGAGCGACGATTTTCCCGTCGCCTTGTCGATGGTGCTGAGGTCCACGCTGCCGTAGAAATTGACCGAGTCGCTTGCGGTAAGTATCAGGTTCTCCAGCGCCGGCGCTCCGGTGCTGATGTCGCCGCGCAACAGGCGCGACAGCACGTCCTGGTTCAGCGTGAGGCCGGCAGGCAGGACACCCGCGGCCTTGGCCTGCGCCAGCGTCGCGGTCGTGCCGATGTTGATACCGCCCACGGCCAGCGTCAGGTTGCGCGTTCCGTAGCGTACCGACTCGCCCAGTTCAAGCGATTTATTGGTCGCGGCGGTGATGCTGCCTTCCGAATACAGCATGGTATCGCCCGCGCAGCTTGCGCCCGCGGCGCAAGTGCCGATGTGCAGATAGCCCGCCCCGTTCATGCCGTAATCGTCAGCCGTCGGCGAGGTCAGGTTCAGCCAACCGTTAGTGACGGCCAGCACGCCGGCCTGTCCTGGTCGCAGCACATAACCGTCGTTCGAATCCCAGGCCGCCCTGCCCTGTCCCAGCGTATTGATGCCCGCGCCCTGCTCGATGGTCAGGCCTTGTTCCTTGTTGCTCACCACCAAGAAGACGGAGCCGGCTTCCAGCATGGCGCCCCGGCGCAGGATGAGCTCGCCGGTCGTGCCGCTGCCGAGGCCGACCTGCCAGGAATTTTCAGTGGAGAATCCGCTGGCGGTCTGCGTGACAAAGGTGGAGGTCGGCGCGCCGCCGATGCTGATGGTGGCCGCCTTCAAGTTGTTGAGCGTGCTGGCATGAACCGACGTGCCCGCAAAGCCTTCGGTGGGCGTGGCGCCGTCGGCCAGAATCTCGATGCGGCTGCCGTTCAGAACCGCGGCGCCGCCTCGCCCGTCCTTGGCGGGGGTGAAGTCCACCGTGCCGGCGGCGACATCCAGCCGGCTTCCCGGCGTGAGGTTCAGCTGCCGCGCGTCGCGCTCGAGCTGCGGGCGCGGCGCGCCGTCGCGCAGCGCCCAATTCTGGCCGAACTGCGCGTAACTCGTCTCGTTGAAGTTCGAGTAGGTGCGCAGCGTGTCGGCCGGCGTCAACACCACCGAGGTGGTCTGCACGTCGGCAATGCCGGTATTGGCGAAACCCAGGCGGGCGGCCGTGGTGTAGGACGCATTGCGCATGCGCCCGCCGCTGCCGAACGCGGCGTTGCCGACGGCCCGGCCATTCAACTCGACGCGGAAAGCGCCAGGCAGCAATGCATAGGTGGACGGCAACAAGGTATAGGTTCCGGCGGCCAGGCCCGGCACGCCGTCGCCGACGGTGATCTGCCGGCCGATCATCGGATCGCCCGCGCCCTTCTCCGCCGCGATGGGTGCGGCGGCAGGCTGCGCGCCGGGCACGATGGCGTAGACCGGGTTGCTGGACAGCGACGGCAACGTAAAACCGCTGCCATCCCACTTCACCTGCATCAACGGATTCAGGCGCGCGTCGGTCGACCCGCCGCGCCCCGTCAAGAAGCCCGCGCCGGTCAGCTCGCCGCCGCCGGACAGATCGATCCGCGCGCCGGACTGGACCTCGATACTGTCGGCCGTCAGGCTCACATTGCCCAGCGCGCCGCCCAGGCCGGCATAGAAGGCATCCGCGCCCGCGTAGTTATAGGTCAGGCCGTCGACGGTGCCGCCATAAGGCATGAGCAGGCCCGCCGCGCTCACCGAAGTGATGCTGCCCGGACGTAGGGTGATCGTGCCCGGCGGTTGTCCGCCGCTCGGGGCGATGCCCAGTTCCAGGATACCCAGCGGCGCGCGCAGCACGCCGCTCTGTTCGATATTGGCCGAATACAGGCGCAGGGTGCCGAAGGCCGAGTACGGCGTGGGCGGCGCGGCGCCGTCTCCGCTACGTTCGATACGCAGGCTGCGCGCGGCGTCGTAACGGGTTTCATAGGAGCCCCACTGGTTGAACGCGCCGCGACGCCCGGCGATCACCTCGCCCAGGGCGCCGGTGGCCGGATAGATCTGGCTGGCCGCCAGTAGCAGATCGCCTTCGGTCGTCAGGGACGTACGGTCGCTGACCGTATGCCTCAGGAACCGCAGATCGTTCCTGCTGCGCAGTTCCACCAGTTCGAATCCCTGGCGCGACACCAGTGCCTTGTCGCCCTGCATCGAATAGCCATAGGCGCCGAACGCAACCTTGTTGATGACATCCAGCACGCCGGCTTCCACGCGCAGCTGCGTGGCGTCGCCCAGTTCGACCATGCCGCCTTGGGTCGAGGTGGGTGCGTTCAGGGCCGGCATGATGTGCTGGTCCTTGCCCAGACGCGAGGCGCCCGCCAGGCGCACATAGGGCGCGGCCAGCGCGACGCGGCTGCCGGCGGAAGCGCCGTCGGTCAGCGCGAAGGCCGTGGCGGCCAGGTTCAGCCCCTGGCCGAGCGTCAGATCGACGCCGCCTTCCAGCGACAAGACGCCGTTGACCAACAAGGACAGGTTGTCGAAACCGCCTGCCTCGATGCGGTCGGCGCCTATGCGGCCATGGCCATAGACCAGCCCGGCATCGGCTTGGCCTGGCCGCAGATCGGCCGCCAGGCCTTCCGGCGTCTGTTCCCGCAGCAATTGAAACTCACGCGGCGCCAGCACGCGGTCTGCCGGTCTGCCCCCGATGCGGTAGTTGGGCGACTCCAGCGCCAGCGACAGCGTGCCGCCGGCCGCGCCCGCGCCGCCCGAGGCGGCCGTCATCTCTCCATCCAGATACAGGCCGTTGAAGCTGGCCAGATGGATCACGCCGCCGTCGGAGGCCACCCGCAACGCGCCCATTCCGTTCATATCCAGCGTCGTCGCCGCACCCGAGGCGTCCAGGCGCGCGCCCTCGCGGATGACGATGAAATTGTCGATGGCGTCGGCCTCGGTGGCGTACGCCCGGTACGCGCCGCCGATCTCGATGCGCCCGCCATCGAGCACCGTGCCGTAACGACGGCCCTGGCTATCCAGCGCGCTTTGAGCCAGGCCCGCAACATCCAGCACCGCCTCGCGCCCGATCCACACCGAGCCGTCATGCCCCTTGAGACGCGTGACGTCCTGCGCGCCGGCGCCCAGGCCGTAGACGCCGATGCGTCCGCCCGCCGCGCGCAGCGTACCGTCGATGGTGATCTGGCCGTTGTTCCGCAAGACGATGCTTTTGCCCGGATCGACCTCGATGCGCGCGCCCTCGGCGATGACGAGCGGCGGCGCATCGGCGTTCTCCAACGTGCTGCGCGCGTTGCCGGCGGCCAGGGTCAGGCTTGCGCCGCCTCGCTGCGTCAGCGCGCCCCGCGCCGGGCTTTCGGTGAACAAAGGCGGCAGCCACATCGCCAGCGCCGCGTGCGGATCGGCGCCGGTGGCGACGCCGCGCGCGATGGAGAAGTCGGCCTGCAAGACCGGCATGGTCACGCGCAGATCGGCGCCTTTGGCCACGGCCAGGCCATCGCCGCCCGTCACCGCGTAATGCGAGAACCCCTGCTGGAAAAGGCCGGCGTCCAGCAGCAGCAAGGGCTCGACCGCTACCGCGCGCGGCAGGCTCGCGCCCGCGCGGATCAAGGTCCCGGCCGAGAAGGTGACATCCGTGGGCGCGAGATTACCCGCCGGGATCACAACCGGCGTGGGCGCAAGCGGTATGCCATTGGCATGTATCGCGGCATCCACGACATAGTTGGTCGGAAAGTTCGCCGGGTTGACGATCCCTGTGATGACCGTACCCGCAGGCAACGTCGGCGGCACGTACCAGCTGCCGGTATAGCCCGCGACCCTCAAGGACTGGCCGTTCGACAGGTTGACGCTATAGGAGGCGTTTTCGCTGCTGGCCTTGGGCAGGGTCCAATCGGCTCCCACCGTCAGCCAGGTCGACGAATCGCTCGCGATCACTCTTGGCGCGCCGCCCACCGCCTCGCCGGGATTGGCGTGCGTGCGGATGGAGTGGTAGTCCAGGGGCAACACCGCGCCTTCGGCAATGGTGAAATCTTCGCTCGTGACCAGGTCCACCGGCGCGCTCTGGCCTGCCTGCAAGGCGCCGTCGGCGCCAGCCACCAGTCCGCCGATCACGACGGCGCTGCCATTTTGCAGGGTCAGCGTGCCACCGCCTTCGACGCCGTAACCGCGCAATTCGCCTTGCAGCGTCAGCCCTCCCTTGGCGGCGGTGGCCGCCGCGTAGGCATCGGCGGCCAGCGTGATGTCGCCGCCCTTGCCTCCCTGCAGACTGTCATCGCCCAGCAGCGCCGCGCCCGAGGACACATCCAACAGTGCGCGCTTGCCGACGGTGACGTCGCCGCTGCTGCGCGCGACGATGCGACCGCCGTCGATGTACGGCAGACCGCCGAGGTTGCCGTCGCCTTGCTGCAGATTGCTCCAGACGCCGCGCGCGTCCAGGGTCACGCCTTCGCCGATCGACACACGCGCCGTATAGCCCGCCGGCGCCGTCGTCGCCAACGGCAGGTCCTGCCAACCCGAGCTGACGTTGGGGTATTGCTCGACCATGTCGCCCAAGGTGATGACGCCGCCGCGCGCGGTCAGGTCTGCATTGACGTCGACTTGCGTCGCATGCAGCGCGATCTCGCCTCCCGCCGCCACCTTGACCGCGCCGTCGACCCGCACGGCGCCGTTCGCGTAGGCGCGCAACTCGCCCAGTTCCAGACCATTGAGCCAGTCTGCGTTCAGTGTGATGCGCGCAGGGTCGGTTTGCGTCGATGCCTCCTCGGCGTCCTCCGGATCGCGCGGCATGCCCAGCACGATCTCGTCAGCCACCGCCCCCGGCGTATAACGCAGATTGCCCGAGGCCTCGTCATACACCGGCTGCCAGCTGCCCAGGATCAGGCCCGCGCGACGCGGCGCGGCCGTCTGGCTCTGCTGATAGCCGTCCAGGCGCGACTGCGGCGCGTTGATCTGCCGCACGCCCTGAAAAGCCTTGGCTTCCACATCGCCGTCCAGCGTGGCCTGGCGCGTGCCGATGATCAGGCGGCCCGCGTCGCGGCCCACCGTGTAGCCTTCCTCCCAGCGCTGCGCCTTGGCGATCAAGGGATTGAGGAAGGTGTCCGTGCGCCCCCAGCGCACGCTCTTGCGTTCATAGCCCGTGTACGAGGCGTCCTCGGGAAAGAGCAGATCGCCCGGCGCGCGATCCACGGTATAGAGACGGCCGTCGCCGCCGCGCAGCCAACTCTGGTTGAGATAGCCGCTTTGCACGTCCAGCGAGCCGCCCGAGAGGTTGATGCTCGAGCCCGCTCGCGTCGTCACCCCGCCGCCGGCAAAGTTGACGGTGCCACCCTGCGCCATCCACTCGCCGATGGTATGGCCGGTGGTGCCCAGGTACCCGCCCACTTCCAGCAGGCCGCCTTGGGTATACCATCGGTCGGTTTCATAGCCGCCCGTACCGGCCGGCACCAGCACCAGGTAGCGGCGGTCCACCCACACATTGGTGTTGTTCAGATTGCCGGACTCGCGATTGCCCGAGGCGTCGCGCTGCTCGTTGCCCTGAATGTTGATCTGGACGTTGTTCGAGGCCATCGCCACTTGCACGCCCACGGCGCCCGAGACGTCCACGGCCGCGCCGGCGTGGATCGTGGCGCTGCCTTCGGCGCTCACCGCCACCTGGCCGCCGGTAGCCAGCGTCAGACTGCCGTCGGTGAAATCCACGTTCTGGCCCGAGACGATCTCGATGCGGGACTGGTCCCGGCGGTCGGACTGTTTGGACAGATTATCGAAGGTGCCGCTGATGCCCCGCCGCTGCTGGTCCAGCGTGGCGGACGCTTCGATCAAGGCATTGCGCTGGCCATCGAAGGCGGACTGGCCATCGTCTTCGAGCAGGATGGCGGTAATGGAATCCTTGCCGAGCGTGACCTGGCCTTGCGCGTCGCCCGCGCTATTGAGCAAATGGATGGTGCCGCGCGCGTTGACCGAGGTCGTTGTCAGCGCCACGCCGTTCTGGCGCACGTCGTGGCCGGCAAGGGTGATGTCGCCTTCGCGGGCCTGGATGAGTCCGGTGTTCTGCACCAGGCCGCGCTGAATCGCCGGGTCGATGCGCGCGAGGTCGAGATTGGCGTCGGCCTTGGGCGCGATTTCATTGCCGCGCGTGGTCGAATAGGTCGTGCCGCCATCGGTGCTGTTGGTGACCAGTCCTTTGCGGATCACGAAGCTGTCGCCCGCCGCCAACTGCGTCTGGCCCTTGCGGGTGCGGATGTCGCCGTCATTGCGCACTTCCTGGCCCATCAGCAGCACATAGCCGCCGCCCTGCGTCACGCTGGCGGGCTCATGGGTCTGAATCAATGCGCCCGCCTGCACCGAGACGTTGCCCAGGGCTTCGGTGAACGAGGCCGTGTTGGCGTCGGCGCCGTAGATGCCGCGGCTGAGGAACTGGTCGTTGCTGATCCTGGCCGCCGCCGCCACCAGGTTGCGCGCGTTGACCTGGCTGCTGCCGGTGAAGATCACGCCGTTCTGATTGACCACCATGACCGAGCCATCGGCGCGGATCGAACCCTGGATCTGGCTGGGCTTGGCCGAGGCCCCGACCACGCGGTTGAGCACCGCCCACTCCGACTGCGCGGTTCGCGCGCCGCTGCGGGCGGCCGCGTTGGCGTAAGTCGCCTGATCGAACACCACCTCGGTGTTGCGGCCGATGTTGAAAGTGTCCCAGTCCAGGATCGCCTTGGCCTGGGTCTGCTCGATGGTCACCGTGGTCTTGCCCTGGGCATTGCTGGCCACGGCGCGTTTGTCGGACACCCCGATCCAGGGCAGCGCCTGACCGTTGGCGTCCTTGTCCCACAAGCCGCCCTGCGTCAGGCCGTCGGGGGAGTCGCCGGCCTGCGCCGGGCGATTGCGCTCCTTCTGCCAGGCGGCTGTCTGGCGCGCCTGGGCCTGGGCGATGGCGCCCGCTTCGCCGGCCACGCGATTGAGGTTGTCGACCGAACGGCGCAGTTGCTGCGTCGCCTGGCGGCGCTGTTCGGCCGCCGTCTGCGCGCTCAGGCCCGGCGAGTTCTGGCGCAGGGTGCGCGTCTGCTTGGCGACGTCCGCGCCGACCCACCACGCCCCGGAAGCGTGCGCAACGGATGCGCTGCCCAGCGACAATGCGCTCAGCATGGCCAAGGCCGACAGCGACGCGGCCAGAGGGGTCAAGCGATAGCGAGCGGAAACAGCGGGGTGAGTCATGTGCGACGGTTCCAGGATCTAGCGTGAAAATGGCAGCATCGGGGCGGACGCTTTTCCACTAGACGTTCGACGCGCGAAACGCGGAAATACCAAGCCATGAATCTTTCATGACAGGCTTTTGTGACACTCAGCCGATCAGCACCAGCTCACCCACGCGGCGCAAACGGATGTGATGCGCCGTCCGCAGCAGCTCCAGGGCCTGGTCCAAGTCGCTTACCCGCACGCGCGCCGAGAACCGTCGATCGGCCAAGGCGTCGTCGACCAGCACCACCCTGCCCGGCCGATAGCGGTTGATCTCCTGCACCGCCTGATCCAGCGGCAGGTCATCGAACACCACCACCCCCTCGCGCCAGGCGGACGCCGACGCTGCCTTGGCCAGCGGCGTCGCGGGGCCGACGCGTCTTTCGTCGTAAAAGGCTTCCTGTTGCGCCGCCAACGCCACCCTGCCGGCCGGATGCCGCAACTCGGCCGCGCCGCGCTGGCAGCGCACGCGCACGCGGCCGTCTTCCAGCTGGCGCATTTCGATATCGGCGTGGTCGAGCCTGACGCTGGCCACGCCCGCCACGATTTCACAAGCGGGCGCGGACACGGCGGCCTCGCCGCTGATCAGGTCGATGCGCGGCCTGGCGGCGGCGTCGTTCACGGTGATGCTGGTGCGCGTATTCAAGGTGACGCGCACCTGGCCCGGCAGCTCCAGCGAGCGTTGTTCCCCCGCGCCTGTACGGTAGTCGGCCCTGAACTCCGACCAGGATGGCCACAGCCCCCAGGGCGGGCTCACGGCCAGATACGCCGCGCCAGCGGCCACGGCGCCGCCCAGAAAGGCGCGGCGCCCGGCGCGCGCACCCGCGAAACCGTGGACCTTGCGCGCTGGCCGGGCCTGCGGAACGCGCCGCGCGGCGGTCTCGACGGCCTGCCATTCGTGCGCGGCCTGCGACCAGGCGCGGGCGTGCCCGGCGCTTTGCGCGCACCAGGCCTTCAGGGATTCCAGATCGCGCGTGGTCGGCTGGCCGGTCTTGAGCAATACCGCCCACGCGCGCGCCTGACGTAGGACGTCATCGTCTGGAGCGTTGGGTTCGGTCGCCATGAAGGCCTTGTTCATCGTTCAAAAATAAGTGCTATCAACAGACCAGACGATTGACGGCGCAAAACCGGAACCGGTCATCGGGTTTTCTTCGGAACATCGCGAGCCTCCATGGCGGCCATGCAGGTTTGAGCGGCGGTCTGGATCTCGCGGCGCACCATGCGCGCCGAGATGCCCCAGCGGCGCGCCAGGCTTTCGGTATCTTCGCCGTGGACGCGATGTGCGATCAGCAAGGCGCTCTGGCGCGGCGGCATGTCCTGCAGCGCCCGCATCGCCGTGTCCAGGCGCTGGCGCGAAGCCAGGTCGCTATCCAGCCCCGGCTGCGCGCCGCGCGCCTGCTCGAACACGGCCTCGATCTCATCGTCGCCCAGCAGGCGGGCGTCGCTGCGGATGCGGTCGATCGCCACATTGACGGCGGTATTGACCAGATAGGCGTGCGGGTGGCGCACCTCGTCGAGATTGTCCTGCGACGCCAGGCGCACATAGGCTTCGTGCAACGCGTCCGAAGCCATGTCCGACGAGCCCCCGAGACGGTAGGCCACTTGCCGCCGCAAAGCGTCGTAACCCTGCGTGATCAGCTGCTGCAGGCGCTCCACCCCCTTCCTGCTCATCGCTGGCAGCCTCCCCACCGGGCGGCGGCCTGCGGCGACACCAGCAGGATCATGGGTTGCGCCAGGCCGGCCGGCGGCGGGCGCAGGCGCGCCTGCGACAGGGCCTGGCGCACGACGGGCTCCAGCTCGGGCCGCGCCTGGACCCGCACGCGCAAGTCTTCGACGCGGCGATCCTTATTGATGGAGAAGCGCAATGCGATGCGTAGACGGTCGGCCTGCAAGCCAGGCTGCGCGCACAACACATGCAAGATGCTTTGCTGCAGGTATCCGTCGTAGGACAGCGCCAGCACATTGCCTCGATCCGGCGCGGGCGCCTCGGCCTCCAACGGCACGACCGTGACCACGCCCGAAGACACCGACTGCGCGCGCATCTGCGTGCCCTTCAACAAACGGCTCAAACCCTCGGCCCGGGCATAACGGCCGCGAACGGACGGGCTGCGTTTGCCGCGCACCTGCTCGGTGTCAAAGAAAATCGACAGCCCCGTGATTTCGCCATAGCGCCGCAAGGCTTGCTCCAACGGCAGGGCCGGCAGATCGAACACGTGCGTCTCGGCCGACGCTTGCGCCCATGCCGACGCCCCGGCCGCCCACAGCATGACCGTCATCGTCAACAACCAGACCACGCGCATGGATGGCGGGAGCAGAGGAAAAAGGGGGATTGCCCAAGTGCTGGCATCGACAAAACAGGGGCGCGGAAAAAGGATGCAACATCTTGCAGCCGGCGCATGACATGAATCTTTCACGGCACGCCGCAGCAGGTAACACTACACTGTGTCCGCGCTCGGTAGCACTGAAGGAGCCGTTTCATGTCCGTTGCCCTTACGCCCAAATGGTTACTGCTGCTTGGCCTGGCCCTGCCCGTCGCGGCCGCCGCCCAGCAGGCCGCCTCTGCCCGAAAGCCCACCGATTCCGCCTGTGTCGATGTCGAGGTCAATGGCTATCGCGCCCTCTCGTACGAGTGCCTCAACGCCCAGATCGCGCCTGCGCCGAACGCGCCGCGCGACAACCCCGCCTTGGCGTCCCAAGACATCGTCTCGCGCCCCGGCAACCAGATCGGCCAGTTCAATCGCGCGGCGACGTCCAATCGCATGGGCAACACCTTCGGCGCATCGGCCCGGCCGCAGCGTCCGCCCCGCCCCTGACGTTCGAAGAGCGCAGGATTTCAGGTCGGAAATTCCAGGTTCAGACGCAGCGCCATCGGCTGGCGCATATCGCGCGGCGGCGGCGCTGACAACGGCTGTGCCGTCAATATCCGGTGCAGGTCCGCATCGGCCTGCGCATCGCCCAGGCTCGCGAACTCCACGCGATACACCTTGCCGTCCGCCGCCACCCATACCCGCACCACCAGCGGCCCCGGTGGCGTCGACGAGCGACTGTTCAACAGGCGGTCCTGCATTTTTTCGTGCAGGCGCACCACGGCTTCGTTGTCGGGGTCGCTCAGCCAGGCCTGGAATTGGTTGCTGGCCAACTGTGCATAGCCGATCCAATGTTGCGGCACGGCCTGGGCTTGAACCGACGGCGCCTGCGCCGCGATCAGCCCCAGCCCCAACAGCCCCTGCAACATCGCACGCAGGCGGCGCCACCGGGCAATCACGCCCGGTCGGCGGGTCACGTCATGGGAAGTGGCACGGGTGCTGCGCATCTCGCTGAAGGCGACTGAAAAGAATGCGCGATTGTGACCGGCTGTTCTGACCGCGTGATGACGGCTCGAAGGGTCTAAGTGTTGCAACGAATCCAGCCTAGACGCCCGAATACATGACGCGGCCGGGAACCGGCATGGGCGCGGTCAGGATGGAACCCGATTCGGATTCGGTGATGTAGAGGGTCTTGCGGTCCGCGCCGCCGAAGGCGATGTTGGTCGTGAGCGCGCCGAGCGGGGAATTGATGCGCAGCATGGGTTCGCCGCGATGGCTGAAGAGCCATACTGCGCCCATGCCCACGTGCGCCACGGCCAGATTGCCTTCCTCGTCGATGGCCAGTCCATCGGGACCGCCACCGCCCGACATCTGAATGAAGGTGCCGACCTTGGTCACGCCGCCATCGCTAGCCAGCGGCACCCGCCAGATCGCATTGGCCCGCGTCACCGCCACATACAGGACGGATTCGCTAGGATCCAGCACCAGACCGTTGGGGCTGGGAATGTTGTCCAGCAGGCATTCGACACGGCCGTCGGCACGGCGCCTGAATACCCGGCCGGTCTGGTCCTGCCAGCCAGTCAGGCCCTGGTCGGTGAAATACAGGTCGCCATTCGAAGCGAACACCAGGTCGTTGACCGCCTTGAGCCGTTCCAGGTGTACGCGTTCGATGACGGGTTTGATTTCACCCGTCTCGGGATCGAGCAGGACGATGCCGCGCGCGTAATCCGCAATGAATATCCGCCCATCGCGATGGATTTTCAGGCCGTTGGGCTCGCCATCATAGTCGGCGATCAGTTTGAAGCCGCCTTCCCGGTCGATCCGGAACACGCGCCCCCAAGGCACATCCACACAATACAGCCTGCCCTGCGTGTCGAAGGACGGCCCTTCCAGCAGCGAATGCGGCGGCTGGTTTCCCGGCTGGTAGCGATGCCACTCGGAAGTGCCTTCCGGCTTTCTGAACTCGTCGGGCAGGCGGGTGAATACCTGCGCCCGAATTGCGGGTGGTGCGGCGTACATCACGAGATCCTTTCGGTCGTACCGACGAATTCCAGCGGGCAATAGAAACCGCCGTGGAACTGGGCGGCGATGGGATCCTCCGGAATGTTCCTGGCCAGTATCTCGGCGGCGAACACTTCGGAGTCGTCCTGCGGCTGGTAGCCCAGGAATTTCACGTTGGAATTGTCCCAACGGTTGCGCAGATTGTTCGACACGCCATAGACCACCACGAAGTGGTAGGACTCGTGCTCGATGCAGCAGCGCGCCAGCTCGGCCATGTCCCGGTGGCTGATCCAGGTCAGCAACTGGCGGGACTCGCTCGGATGGTCGGGCGTGCGGAAGGTGCCGATCCGCAGGCACGCGACCGACATGCCGAATTTGTCCGCGTACATGCGGCCCAGCGCCTCGCCGAATACCTTGGACACGCCGTAGAGCGAGTCAGGCCTGGGCTGCACGGTGTTGTCGAGGAATTTCTCGCGCCTGTGATAGCCCACCGCGTGATTCGAACTGGCGAATATGACGCGCGGCACGCCCTGGCGGCGGGCCGCCTCGAATACTTTGTAGCAGCCGTCGATATTCAGCGGAAGAATATTTTCCCAGGTGTCCACGCCGGGTATGCCGGCCAGGTGGATGACGCAGTCGATGCCCTGCATACAGCGCTCGACCGAATCGATGTCGCGCACGTCGATGGCGCAGATCTCCTCGCCTTCCCGGGCGGGCTCCTGTTGGGCGATGTCGGCCAGGCGCAGCAAGGCATACCGGCCGCGCAATTGCTCTCGCAGACATTTTCCTATGTTGCCGGCGGCCCCGGTAATCAGCACGCGCAGGCCTTCGGGTTTGGTGAAACACGTCATCGGACTGTCCATTTCCGTTTAAGGGTTGAACCGCGGCTTACTTTCCGGCCTTTTGCTTGGCTGCCATCAGCGCATCATAAAGCTGCTGGCCGTCGGGCGCCTCGCCGATCAGCTTTTTCGCGACCGGCTCCGTCGCCTTCGCCAGCGAAGGCAGGTCGGAGGGATACACCACCGTCACCCCGCGTTCGGCCATGGTTTTCATACCGTCGTCATAAACCTTCTTGTAATAGTCCCGCGCATAGGCCATGGCTTCGTCGGCGGCTTCCCTGATCATCTTCTGTTCATCCGGCGAAAAAGAATCCCAGCGGGTCTTGGACATGATGAGCAGCGCGGGATGGATATTCACGTGCGTCATGTTGAAGTACTTCGACACCTCGATGAACTTGTCGGACACGAATTGGTCTGGCGTGGTCTCGCCGCCATCGATGACCTTCTGCTGCAAGGCCAGGTACAGCTCCGAATAAGCCATGGGCGTAGGCTGCGCGCCCAGCGCCTTGTAGCTTTCCACGTAGCCCGGAGACTGGATAACGCGGATCTTCATGCCTTTCAGGTCGGCCGCGGAATTGACCGCCCGATTGCCGAAAACATTGCGCTCGATCGCCGAGAACCAGCCCAGGCCGACCAGGCCGTACTTGGGCAGGATGTCGAGAAACTTGTCGCCCACCGGTCCGCTCAGGATTTCGTTGGCCTGTTGCACGTTGTCGAACAGGAACGGCACGTCGAAAACCAGGTATTCCTTGACCACGTTGTTCAGCGCCGGCTGGCCAGTGACGAACAGGTCGGTGGCGCCGGCCACCGCCCCCTGGATCATGGTGAGTTCGCCTCCGAGCTGCGAATGCGGAAACACCGTGATGTTGATCTTGCCCTTGGACTTCTCTTTCAGGATGTCGGCGAACTTCTGCGTGCCGACGTGGAACGGACTGTCCGTGGTCAGCGTATGGCCCACGTCCATGTTCAGCGCATAGGAAGGCGAGGCCAGCATCAGCGCGCCCAGTATGCCCGCGCCGATCATTTTCTTGAATGCTTGCATTTTTTTCCTCCGGATTTTCTAGTTCTGATTGCCTACAAGAACGCCGTACTGAGAGCGGGCACGTAAGAGATGATCAGGATGTCCACCGCCAGCACCGCAAGAAAGATGACCAGGTAGCGCGCCAGCTGGTGCATCCGCAATTGCGCGACCTCGCACACCACGAACAGGTTGACGCCCACCGGCGGCGTGACCATGCCGACCGCCAGGTTGGTGATCACGATCATGCCGAAATGGACCGGATCGATGCCGAAGCTCGCGCTGATGGGCGCCAGGATGGGCACGATGATCAGGATGGCGGCCAGCGCCTCGATAAACATGCCGACCACGAACAGCATGGCGTTGACCAGCAGCAGGAACACGACGGGACTGGAGGTGACCGAACCCAGCATGGCGGCCACGCGCTGCGGCACCTGGTTGATCGTCAACAGGTAGGCGAACACCGCCGCGAAAGCCACGATCAGCAGGATGATCGCGGACATCACCGCCGCACGCCCGAATATGCCCAGCAGATCCCTGGGCGCGATCTCCTTGTAGACGAACATCCCCAGCGCCAGGCCGTAGAGCACGGCGATACAGGAGGCTTCGGTGGGCGTGAACAGGCCGCCGTAGATGCCGCCCAGGATGATGACGGGCATCATCAGCGCCAGCGTGGCGTCGCGCAGGGCGACCAGCACGCCCTTGATCCATTGCGACAGGCTGACCGGACGCACCTCGTCGCAGCCCTTGACGCTGGCGACCACGCAGACCGTAAGAATCAGCGACACGGCGATCAGCAGGCCGGGCAGAATGCCGGCGATGAACAGCGCGCCAACCGAGACGTTGGCGGTCAGTGCGTAGACGATCATCGGGATCGAGGGCGGAATGATGGCCCCCAGCTCGCCGGACGAGGCCGCGATCGAGGCGGCGAATGCCCGCGGATAACCCTTCTTCTCCATTTCGGGAATCAGAACCGACCCGATCGCGGCGGTCGTGGCCGACGACGAGCCCGACACCGTGGCGAACAGCAACGACGTCAATACCGCCACCGCGCCCAGCCCTCCCCTGATCCAGCCCACCACGGCGTTGGCCAGCTGGACCAGGCGGCGCGCGACGCCTCCCGACTGCATCAGATGCCCCGCCAGGATGAAGAACGGCACGGCCATCAGGCTGAACGAATCCAGCGACTGGAACGCCATCTGCACCACGATCAGCAACGAACGGTCGCCCGACTGCAGGGCCATCGCGGCCGACAGACCCAGCGCCGTCATGATGGGCGCGCCGATCAGCATGATCGCGAAAAACGACAAGCCAAGGACGGCGATCATAGTGCCCCCTCGATACTGTTCTTGATTTCCATGGCCTCCGCCATTTCCGCCGACTCCGAGGACTGCGCCTGCACGTTCAGCAGTTCCCTGACGGCGTTGGTGAGGGTGTTGGCGCACATGAGCACGCAGCCGACGGCCATCAGCGCATAGACGTAGGTCATGGGCAGTTCCATCGCCGGCGACCACTGCTTCAGACCGAGTTCGATCAGCCTGGCGGACTTCCACACCAGCAGCAACGCCAGCACCAGGGTCAGCAGATGCGACAGCAGCCGCAGCCAGCGGGCGACGGATTCCGGCACCATGCTGACGAACACGTCCACGCCGATCAGGCGCAGATGATAGGCCGCCACCGCGCCGCCGATGAAAACGCTGCCCACCATCAAGTAGCGAGCAAGCTCCTCGGCCCAGGGCGCGGACAGCGGAATGCCCGTGTAGGTGTAAAGCAGCCGGGCGAACACCGAAACCGAAATGGCCACGATCATGCCTAGCAAAAAAAGCCCGGCGCATTTTTCGGCAACATTGTTCACGGATGTCATGAAGCGCTGCAGCGCCAGAAACCTCTGGTGCGAGGGGGAGCGGCCAGTCATGATGTGCCCCCTGCTTTTCTGTCTCGTTTCATTACCCCTCCTCCTCGCTTTGAAGCGAAATCTGCATTGCAGATCGTGTTATCGGCGCTATTTTTTTATTTACCGCGAGCGTTCGGACTGAACAATTTACTGGCCGGCCTCTTCCTCCTGGAGAATGCGCGCGGCCTTGATCAGGGCGGCTTCGTAGCGTTTCTGCTCCACGGCCACCTGCTCGGGCGTCCATTGATAGAAACCGCGCAGCGACGCCGACTTCACCCCCACGTTGCCGTCGGCCACCAGCTTGCGCATATGGGCGCTCGGTTCCTGGTCGGTGCGCAGGTAGGGATACATGGTGGTCGCCGCAGCGCAATGGATATCGATTCCGGCCAGGTCTTTCTGCAGCAGCGGACCGGCCGCGATATAGCGGAAACCGAAGCCGTAACGCACCGCGGCGTCGACGTCCTCGGCCGAGGCGAAATCCTCTTCGACCAGCGCAATCGCTTCGCGCATCAAGGCATGCTGGATACGGTTTGCCAGGAATCCCGGAATATCGCGCTTGACCCGGATCGGCTTCTTGCCGACGGCGCGCATGATCTCGCTGACGCGCGCGGCCGTCGCCTCGTCGGAAACCTCGCTGCGGATCACCTCGACGGCCGGCACCAGGTGGGCCGGCATGAAAAAATGCAGGCCCAGCATGCGCTGCTGCGTCGCCAGGCCGGCACCGATCCGGCTGATCGGAAAACTGGACGAATTGCTGGTCAAGGGAGTCGGGGCCGGACACAGCGCCTCGAGTTCGGCGAATACCGCCTGCTTGAGCGCGAGGTCCTCGAATACGCATTCGATGACGATATCCACGCCCACCCAATCGACCTGAGCAAGCGCGCCATATACGGCCGGCGCGCTCACGGCGCCATCGGCACCCAGCGCGCGCGCGGCCGCATCCACCTTTCCGGGCGCCGCCAGCCGCGCCGATGCGTCGCTCTCGACCACGTGCGCGGCCCAGCCAGCCACGCTGAACATGGCCGCGACCGCGCACCCCATGGTCCCTCCTCCCACCACAACAACCTTATTGACGCTGCTCATTTTTTTCCTGCCTGCAGGTTCGGTTAAGTGCTGGATCACAATGTACCGACATGCGTACGATTGGTAAAATTCAAATAAGCGAATAGAGTTTTTAAAAAAACCGATAGTTCAAGCTATCGGCTCCACCGACGGAGTCAGGCCATGCTGGGTGATCTCAAGCAGCTACGCGCGTTTCTCGCCATCGCCCGCCTGGGCAACTTCACCCGGGCCGCCTACGAACTCAATATCTCCCAATCGGCGCTGACCATACAGATCCAGCAGCTGGAATCGCATCTGTGCACACAGCTTTTCGACCGCAACCGCCGCTGCGTCAACCTGACGCCGCAAGGTCTGGAGCTGTTCCCCCGGATCGAGCGCCTGGTGAGCGACATCGAAGACCTGGTCACCCACGCGCGCGACACCAGTGACCCCGACCGCGGCGCCGTCACCGTGGCCGCCCTGCCCTCGCTGGCCGCGAGCGTGCTGCCCCACGCCATCCGCAGGCTCAACCGCGACTATCCGCGCATCACCGTCCGCATCCGCGACACGGTCGCCTCGCGCCTTACCTTCATGATCCGCAACGGCGAGGTCGATTTCGGCGTGGGCAGCCCGGTCAAGCGCGACCCTGAACTGGTCTGGGAGAAATTGATGACCGACCGCTTCTGCGCGTTCGTCTCGCCGGACTATCCGTGGACCACCCAAGACACGGTCACGCTCAGCGACCTGGCGGGCCCGCCGCTGATCCTGCCTGTCAGAGAAAGCAGCATCCGCATGCATATCGAGGCGGCCGCCGACAAAAAGAAAATACTGCTGCCTGCCGCCTACGAGGCGGTCTACAACTCGACGATCATGGCGATGGCGGCCGAAGGCCTGGGCGTGGCCATACTGTCCGAACTGGTGGTGCGCGGCGGCGACACCAGCCGCCTGCGCCGCATCTCCATCGACAACCCGCCGCTGTATCGCGATATCGGCATCCTGCGGCGCGCCGGCAGGTCCCTGTCGCGACCGGCCGAATTGCTCATGAGCACATTAAGAGAAGTCGCGGGCAAGGATTGATACGGCGCGCCCTAATGGAGGTTGCCTCACCAGATAGTCTGAACGTGGGGGTAACCACGAATCTTCATATCAGCAGAGATCAGAGGGGCCGAATGACGCCGCGCCGTGGCCACGATGATGCGGTCCGCCGGGTCCTTGTGAAACTCTCCGGGCAGCTGGACAGATTGGATCGAAATGCCGACATCCACCGGAACGAACCGGATTGCGCGCACCTGGGCGACCGTATCCAGCCAGGCCTCGGCCTCCATGGTCAAAGCCAGACGCCCGGCCTTGGCCAGCATCGCCACTTCCCAAGCGCTGATGGCCGAGACCAGGATTTCGCCATCCTGGGCCTCTGCCTCGATGGCGTCGCGCGCGGCGCGGCTAAGCTGCGGATCGCCCGCCGCCCACCAGATCAGCACATGGGTGTCCAATACGATCATTGCGCTGCCTCCCACGCATCGTCGCCGACGGGAGACAAGGGATCATCGAACCGCAAAACGGACCCGCGCAACACCTCGAGCGGGTCCCGTTGCGGAGCCGCCCGATAGGGCCGGATTTCCAGCGCGGGCTTGCCGTGGTCGGTTACGACAATGGGCTCGCCCGTCGCTTCGACCTGCCGGAAAAGCTCCAGCGCCCGGGCCTTGAACTCGGTTTTCGACACATGCAGGGTCGACATGACGGCCTCCCATGGATGGATGATGCAGTTCATCTTATCAAAAATGACCATTAAAAATAGTCATTTCATGGATGGCGGGCTAGGCTGCGCTGTCGTTCACTACAGGCGAAAAAAAAGCACCGCGATTGCTCGCAAGTGCTTGATTCTCTTCTGCCTTCTTCTGCCTTCCTAAAAAAGGAAGGGGTGGTGGGTTGAGCGAGACTCGAACTCGCGACCAACGGATTAAAAGTCCGCTGCTCTACCGACTGAGCTATCAACCCGACCGAAGCCAGACATTATGGCGTGTTACGGGAAGTTTGTCAAAAAAATCCCGACTTGCCGTGCTTACCAGGCCGCGACCACGGCGCCCTTGTACTTGGTCTCGATGAATTGCTTCACGGCCGGGCTGTGGTAGACGCTGACCAGCTTGGCGAATTCGGGACGGTCCTTGTCCTTTTCGCGCACCACCAGCACGTTGGCGTACGGCGAGTCGGGCGATTCCTGGGCGATGGCGTCCTTGGCCGGGTTCAGGCCGGCTTCCAGGGCGAAGTTGGTGTTCACGGCCGAGGCGTCGGTGTCGTCCAGCGAGCGCGGCAGCTGGGCGGCGTCCAGTTCGATGAAGCGCAGCTTCTTGGGGTTTTCGACCACGTCGATCGGGGTCGCTTTCAGGCCAACGTCGGGGCGCAGCTTGATCAGGCCGTTGGCCTGCAGCAGCAACAGGGCGCGGCCGCCGTTGGTGGGATCGTTGGGCAGCGCGAAGCGGGCGCCCTCCTTCAGCTCGGACAGCGATTTGATTTTCTTGCTGTAGATGCCGATGGGGAAGATCACGGTCTTGGCGATGCTGACCAGCTTGTAGCCGCGGTCGGCGTTGGCGTTGTCCAGGTAGGGCTGGTGCTGGTAGCTGTTGGCGTCGAGGTCGCCCGAGGCCAGGGCCACGTTGGGCTGCACGTAGTCGGAGAATTCGATGACTTCGATCTTCAGGCCCTGCTTGGCGGCTTCCTGCTTGACCACGTCGAAGATCTGGGCGTGCGGGCCGGCGGTCACGCCGATTTTCAGCGGCTTGTCCTGGGCCAGCGCGGGCTGGGCGAATACGGCGGCGCCCAGGGCGAACGCGGCCAGCGACTTCAAAACCTTGATGCTCATGTTGCGTGTATCCCGAATATCGGAAGTGGGGGGAAGAAAATCGCTCAGCGGTGCGAGATGCGGCGCACGTAGCGGTCGCCCAGGCTCTGCACCACCTGGACCAGCACGATCAGCACGATGACGACCGCGGCCATCACGTCGGACTGGAAACGCTGGTAGCCGTAGCGGATGGCCAGGTCGCCCAGGCCGCCGCCGCCGATGGCGCCGGCCATCGCGGAATAGCCGATCAGGCTGACGATGGTGACCACGGTGGCGGCCACCAGGCCGGGCAGGGATTCGGGCAGCAGCACCTTGAGGATGATCTGCATGGGCGAGGCGCCCATGGCGCGCGCCGCGGTGATCAGGCCCGGATCGACCTCGCGCATGGCGTTCTCGGCGATGCGGGCCATGAACGGGATGGCGGCGACCGACAGGGGCACGATGGCGGCGGTGGTGCCGATCGAGGTCTGGGCCACGAAGCGCGTGAACGGGATGATGGCGACCATCAGGATGACGAAGGGCACCGAGCGCGTGGCATTGATGATGGCGCCCAGCACGTGGTTGACGGACTGGTTTTCCAGCATGTTGCCGCGGGCCGTCACGGTCAGGACCACGCCCAGCGGAATGCCGACCACCACCGCGATGGCGCTGGCCACGCCCACCATCAGGAGGGTGTCAAGCAGCGACGTAATAAGCAGGTCGATCAGTTGCGGGCTCATGGGCGATTTCTTCTACGGAGATGTCACGGGCGGTCAGGGCGGCGATGGCGTCCTTGACCGCGGCGGGCGCGCCCTGGGCCAGCACGAACATCGTGCCCACGGCCACGCCCTGGATGTCTTCGACACGGGCCTGGATCAGGTCCACGTCGAGCGAATGCTGCTTGGTCAGGTCGGACAGGAACGACCCGGATGCGTCGTTGCCGGTCAGCGACAGGCGCAGCAGGCGCAGCGCCTGGTCCGGCTTGGCCGCGGCCAGCGTCTCGATGCGCTGCCTGACCGCCGCCAGCGTGGCGTCGGTCAGTTCGGAAGCGGTGGCGGCCGAGACCATGGCGCGGGTCACTTCATGGCGCGGCTGCGCGAACACTTCGCGCGTGCTGCCCATCTCGACCACTTCGCCCTGCGACAGCACGGCCACGCGGTCGCAGACTTCGCGCACCACTTCCATCTGGTGCGTGATCATGACCACGGTCACGCCGGTCTTGCGGTTGATGTCGCGCAGCAGGGCCAGGATGTTGTGCGTGGTTTCCGGGTCCAGCGCCGAGGTGGCCTCGTCGCTCAGCAGCACGTCGGGGTTGTTGGCCAGGGCGCGGGCGATGCCGACGCGCTGCTTCTGGCCGCCGCTGATCTGGCTGGGATAGCGGTCGCGCAGATGCTCCAGGCCGACCAGCGCCAGCAGGCGCTCGACGCGCGCCGGGATCTCGGCCTTGTCCACGCCGGCGATTTCCAGCGGCAGCGCCACGTTGCCGTACACCGTGCGGCGCGACAGCAGGTTGAAGCCCTGGAACACCATGCCGATGCGGCGGCGCTGGGCGCGCAGCTGCGCCTCGGACAGGCCGGTCAGGGGCTGGCCGCCGATGGCGATCGAACCTTCGTTGGGCCGCTCCAGCAGGTTGATGCACTGGACCAGCGTGCTTTTGCCGGCCCCGCTGGGGCCGATGATGCCGAAGACCTCGCCCTGCGCGATGTGCAGGTTGATGCCCCGCAGCGCCTGGAATTGTCCATGCGGCGTGGCATAGGTCTTGGATAGGTTCTCGATGTGAATCATGGCAAGCGATTTTGTATCTTCTCTCTTCTAAAGAGAACGACCGTTTTTTCCATTTTTTATAACTTTAAGTAATATAAAGGCCCGAATCCGCGCTTGCCGGCCCTGCGGCAAGTGTCCTTCATAAAGGCGGAAATGGGCAGCCGGGAAGGAATGTCCTCCTGACTGCCCATCTGCTTTCCGGACCGCCTCCGTGGAGGCGGGCCCCGCGATCAACGTGCGCGCGAGATGCGGACCTCGGCGCCGCGGCGCTTGACTTCCAGCCCCTCGGACGGGGAAATGCGCAGGCCTTCCAGACCCTTGATGTAGCTGGAGCCCTGCATCTGCATCACGCGGATCTTGTTGCGCATGACGACCGGATTGTGCACCGGCATGCCGAACATCCAGACCTCGTCGAGGATACGGGCCGAGTTGAACTCGCCCGTATGCTGCGCGGCCGGTCCCAGACAGAGCATGTGCCCCTCGCGGCCGAACACCGGGAACTGGCCGAAGTCGCAATCCATGGTCCAGGTGGTGCCGCCTTCGTAGCGGTGCCCGGTGTTCAGGTCCCACCAGGCCTCGCCCTTGGGCAGGTATACGCGGACCTGCTTGCCGGGCTCGGTCACAGGGGCCACCAGCAGCGCCGGGCCGAGCAGGTATTGCAGGTCCCAGTCGTGGGCATGGGGATCGTTGGGGAACGACATGGCCATGGAGCGCTGCACCGGCAGGCCGGTGCGCGCCGAATCCTCGATGGCGCCCAGCACGTAGGGCACCAGGCGGTAGCGCCATTGCAGCCAGGTCTTGGCGTGCCCCAGGATCTCTTCGCCGAAGTCCCAGGGCATCAGGCCTGCCACGCCCTGGAACGAGAAGTTGGACGAAAACACGCCGGCGGTCAGCCAGCGCAAATAGAGTTCGGGCGTCATGCCGGCGCGGTCGCGCGAGGCCGAGCCGATGCCGTGCACCTGCACCGGCACGCCGCTGGCGCCGATGGACAAGGCGGTGCGCAGGGTATGGCGCAGGCCTTCCCAGCTGTTCTCGACCTGCGGCCCCACCTGCCACGGCAGGCGCTGCGCGGCCGGGAACAGGTCGGCGCTGGGCACCACGCCCTCGGGCGGGACCTTGAGGCCGGCGACCGCGTCGAACAGCGCGCGGCGCACCAGGAGCGGGTACATGCTGCGCAGCGCCGGGCCGGTTTCGCCGTTGCGGGCGCTCACGCCGTCGGGAATGGCGATCTGGGCATCGCACGCGGGCGCGTCCAGGCCGTCTTCGACCAGCTGGCGATGGCGCTCCACCCACAGGTTATAGATGTCGCGGTAGGTCAGGTCCAGCAGGCCGTAGGGCTGCCCCGAGGTGGCGGCGTTGCCGTCGAACACCTGGGCCGAGCCGTCGTCCCTGGTCAGCAGCCAGCCGCGGTCTTCCAGTTCCTCGAACAAGGGGCTGGTCTTGAGCACGCCGGGAAAACCGGAGGCCGCGACGTGCACGTTGTGCTTGTGGAAGAGCGCCAGCATCTGCTTGGCGTCCGGGAAGCGCTGGGCGTCCCATTCGAATACGGTCTTGTCCGCCTGGAAGCCCCAGGCCGCCGGCTGCGCCAGCGTCACGGCGTCGACCGGGATCTGGTTCTCGCGCATGCGCGCCACCAGCGCCACGGTCTCGGTCGGCATTTCGCCCGAGGCCTGCTGCAGCCACGCGCCCATCGCCCACAGCGAGGGCTGGCCGGCGCGGCCGGTCAGCGCGGTGTACTGGTTGAGGATTTCGCCCGGCTCGCCGACGAACAGGAACAGGTCGAGGACGGCGTCGTCCAGCGTCAGCACGTAGGCGGAATCGGCCGGCGCGACGCCGACCGAGTGTTCGACGCGGCGCATGGAATTCACATAGAGGCCCCAGCCGCGCGGGCTCCAGGCCAGCGGCAGCGCGCGGTGCTCCGGATCGTCGGACACCACGGACTCTTCGCGGCGGTTCAGGTCTCCGGGAGTTTCGCCCAGGCCGTACACGCGCTCGTCGGCCTGCAGCGTGAAGCCGGCCGTCCAGACGGCGTCTTCGGCCTGGTCCAGCGCGTTGTGCCCGAACGCGGGCGTATGCGCGGAGACCTCGGATTCCAGCACGCGCTCTTCGTTGCGGTAGAGCGCCACGCGCACGGGGTTGGACAGCAGCTCCAGCACCACGTCGCCCTGGGCGATGCGCCAGCCGTCGCCGTCGTCGCGCGGGGCGACGGTGGCTTCACCCACCGCTTCCTGGCGCGCGAGCAGCATCTCCGCCACGGCGCGGGCGCGCGCAGTGGGCTTGTCATCGGTAAGGTGATTCGCCTCGCCGCAGCGCAGGCGGAACACACCAGGCGCATGCGCCTCGACTACCAGGTGCAACCCATCGCCCGCGTCGAAATCTATGCGACTGGGACGGGACGTCAGCAGCTCGACGGTATCGAGCTGGGTAGTATGGGCAAAGTCGAACTTGGGCGGCACAGAGCATCCCCCGGCTTAAGCCAAAAACCATCAAAAGACGCTATTTTGACGGATTTGGGCTTTGAAATAAACTCGGTCCCTCTTTTGGACGGCCATATCGTCCAAAAAAGGGGTCTAAAGCCCCCGGTCATCGCCCACGGGCGGAATGCCTGCCGGGCCCTCGACGCGCCGGGTGTGGCACCAATTCCGGCCCAATTGGCGTCAAATCCTGGCAATTCCAGCATTCTACGCCACCGTCCCCGTGCGCCCCGCCCTGCGTCCCGACTTTTTCAGCGCGGCGCCACCAGCCTGGCCAGGTCGGTCTCCAGCGGCGCGGGTTCGCCCTGCAACCGGGCGCCGATCAAGTCGCCCATTAGCGCCGACCACGACAGCCCCCGCGAGGCATAGCCCACGGCCAGCCACAGGCCGGGCGCCTGGGGCAGTTCGCCCACCGCCGGCAGGCGGCCGGGCAGCACCGCCCGCCATCCCGCCCAGCCCGGCAGGCTGCCCGGCTCCAGGGCCTGGAACGCCGCGGGCACGCTGCCCAGCAGGCCCGCGGCCTTGTCCAGCGTGACGCGCTGGCCCTCGGCGCTCACCCGGGCCTCGGCGGCGCCATGCACATAAGTACTGCCGGCCACGCAGCCCGCGCCGGTGTCCGGCAGCAGATAGCCTTCGCCGCCGACGATGCAGCGCGGTCCGCCCGCCAGCGCCGCGGCCGGCACCAGCGTGACCTCCCCGGCCAGCGCATGCATCTGCGCCAACCGTGGCAGCGGCTCCAGCAGTCCGCTGGCCGCCAGCACGCCCTGCGCCCCCGCCGCATTGGCCAGGATCACGGTATCGGCCTGCGCCAGTTCGGCGCCGGCTGCGTCCAGCACGCGCCAGCCCTGCCCGGCCCGCTCGACCCGCGCCGCCGCGCCGGGTTGGACCGTGACGCCGGGCGTGGCCAGCAGGGCTTCTATCAGCCGCCCGGGCTGCACCAGCATGCCCTGCGCGAAAAACACGCCGCCGCGCGCCAGCGGCAGGCCGGCCAGCTGGCTGGCCTCGTCGCGGTCGACCTGGCGCACCCATTGCGCCGGAAACGCCAGCGCCTCCAGGGTGCCGGCCATCGCCGCGGACCGGCCGGCGTCGCGTTCGAGCTGGACGGTGCCGCAGACCCGCGGGGCGGCGTCCCCCGCCAGGCCCAGCCAGCGCGCCTGCGCCCGCTGGCTGCCGGCGCGCGACAGGCGCGCCCGCGCATTGTCGTCGCGCGCCAGCACCGGGGTCAGCGCCGCGGCGACGTGCCCGGCATGCGCGGGCGCGCCCTGCGCGCGGCCGGCGTCGACCACGGTCACGCGCCAACCGCGCAGGCCCAGCGCCTGGGCGATGCCCGCGCCCGCCAGGCCGGCGCCCACCACCACGGCGTGGCGGTGGGCCACGGGACGCAGCCCGGCGGCCACCGCGCCTTCCCGCGCGGCCTCGCCCGCCGTCATATGCCATTTGCCGCCGTAGCCCGGGGCGCGGCGCACGTTGAAGCCCGCTTCCTGCAAGGCGCGGCGCAGCTCGCCGGTGCAGGCCCAGGTGGCCACCGTGGCNAAGGTGATTCGCCTCGCCGCAGCGCAGGCGGAACACACCAGGCGCATGCGCCTCGACTACCAGGTGCAACCCATCGCCCGCGTCGAAATCTATGCGACTGGGACGGGACGTCAGCAGCTCGACGGTATCGAGCTGGGTAGTATGGGCAAAGTCGAACTTGGGCGGCACAGAGCATCCCCCGGCTTAAGCCAAAAACCATCAAAAGACGCTATTTTGACGGATTTGGGCTTTGAAATAAACTCGGTCCCTCTTTTGGACGGCCATATCGTCCAAAAAAGGGGTCTAAAGCCCCCGGTCATCGCCCACGGGCGGAATGCCTGCCGGGCCCTCGACGCGCCGGGTGTGGCACCAATTCCGGCCCAATTGGCGTCAAATCCTGGCAATTCCAGCATTCTACGCCACCGTCCCCGTGCGCCCCGCCCTGCGTCCCGACTTTTTCAGCGCGGCGCCACCAGCCTGGCCAGGTCGGTCTCCAGCGGCGCGGGTTCGCCCTGCAACCGGGCGCCGATCAAGTCGCCCATTAGCGCCGACCACGACAGCCCCCGCGAGGCATAGCCCACGGCCAGCCACAGGCCGGGCGCCTGGGGCAGTTCGCCCACCGCCGGCAGGCGGCCGGGCAGCACCGCCCGCCATCCCGCCCAGCCCGGCAGGCTGCCCGGCTCCAGGGCCTGGAACGCCGCGGGCACGCTGCCCAGCAGGCCCGCGGCCTTGTCCAGCGTGACGCGCTGGCCCTCGGCGCTCACCCGGGCCTCGGCGGCGCCATGCACATAAGTACTGCCGGCCACGCAGCCCGCGCCGGTGTCCGGCAGCAGATAGCCTTCGCCGCCGACGATGCAGCGCGGTCCGCCCGCCAGCGCCGCGGCCGGCACCAGCGTGACCTCCCCGGCCAGCGCATGCATCTGCGCCAACCGTGGCAGCGGCTCCAGCAGTCCGCTGGCCGCCAGCACGCCCTGCGCCCCCGCCGCATTGGCCAGGATCACGGTATCGGCCTGCGCCAGTTCGGCGCCGGCTGCGTCCAGCACGCGCCAGCCCTGCCCGGCCCGCTCGACCCGCGCCGCCGCGCCGGGTTGGACCGTGACGCCGGGCGTGGCCAGCAGGGCTTCTATCAGCCGCCCGGGCTGCACCAGCATGCCCTGCGCGAAAAACACGCCGCCGCGCGCCAGCGGCAGGCCGGCCAGCTGGCTGGCCTCGTCGCGGTCGACCTGGCGCACCCATTGCGCCGGAAACGCCAGCGCCTCCAGGGTGCCGGCCATCGCCGCGGACCGGCCGGCGTCGCGTTCGAGCTGGACGGTGCCGCAGACCCGCGGGGCGGCGTCCCCCGCCAGGCCCAGCCAGCGCGCCTGCGCCCGCTGGCTGCCGGCGCGCGACAGGCGCGCCCGCGCATTGTCGTCGCGCGCCAGCACCGGGGTCAGCGCCGCGGCGACGTGCCCGGCATGCGCGGGCGCGCCCTGCGCGCGGCCGGCGTCGACCACGGTCACGCGCCAACCGCGCAGGCCCAGCGCCTGGGCGATGCCCGCGCCCGCCAGGCCGGCGCCCACCACCACGGCGTGGCGGTGGGCCACGGGACGCAGCCCGGCGGCCACCGCGCCTTCCCGCGCGGCCTCGCCCGCCGTCATATGCCATTTGCCGCCGTAGCCCGGGGCGCGGCGCACGTTGAAGCCCGCTTCCTGCAAGGCGCGGCGCAGCTCGCCGGTGCAGGCCCAGGTGGCCACCGTGGCGTCCGGCGCGGCCAGCGCCGCCAGATCGCGCAGCAGCGGCGGTGCCCACATGCGGGGATTGCGCTCGGGCGCGAAGCCGTCCAGGAAAAACGCGTCCACCCGCGCGCTCAACCGGGGCGCCAGCGCCTGCGCCTCGCCGAAGCCCAGCGTCAGCGTGACGGCCCCGCCTTCGAATTCCAGGCGGTGCAGTCCGGGCAGCAGCTCCGGCCAGCGATCGGCGAGCCGCCGCCCCAGGCCGGCCAGCGGTTCGGGCGCGTAGCGCTCCAGCAGGGCCGCCAGGTCGGCGCGCGCAAAGGGGTGTCCTTCTATGGCGAGCACGTGCAGGGCGGCCGGACGCTGGGGGTCCTCGCGCCAGGCGCGCCACAGCGCCAGGAAATTCAGTCCCAGCCCGAAGCCGGTTTCACAGACCGTGAAGGCGCCGCGGCCGCGCCATCGCCCGGGCAGCCCGTTGCCGCGCAGGAACACGTGTTCGGCCTGCCCGAGCGCGCCGGAGGGCGAATGGTAGACGTCGCCATAGGCGGGGCTGAACAGCCTGCCTTCGGCGTCGAACTCGGCCACGGCGGGAATCAGGGGGGAATAGGTAACGGACATTGGGTGCGGCGGAAACAAACAGTATCGGGCCAAGCCCGGAAATTCGGGATAAACGCAAATTATCGGCGGACCGCGGTCCATACGTTGGGCGAAAGCCACGCGGCGGCGCGGTTTCGGGCCGCTTGCCACCGATTTGACTCATACATGGGCTTACACTCGATTCATGGATACTTACGATCAGCCCCGTTCGCTGGCCTCGCCCATCGACCTGTGCGCCGCGATCGACGCGGCCGTCACAGCCTCGCATGCCGGCGCCGCCATCCTGCAATCCTACGCGCATCACCGCAGCGACCTGGTGATCGACCGCAAGGCGCGCAACGATCTGGTATCCCAGGCGGACCGCGAGGCCGAAGCCGCCATCATCGAGCAACTGCAAGCCCGCACGCCCCAGTTCGGCATCGTCGCCGAGGAAACCGGGGGCAAGCCGCAGGGCGACGCCACCTGGTACATCGACCCGCTGGACGGCACCACCAATTTCCTGCACGGCATTCCGCACTACGCCGTGTCGATCGCGCTGGTGGCCCACGCCGGCACCGCGGTCTCGGCCACCGAAACGCTGGAACAGGACACCCCCGTGGCCGGCGCGGTCTACGACCCGCAGCGCGAAGAGCTCTTCACCGCGGTCTACGGGCTGGGGGCCTGGCTCAACGGCCGGCGCATCCAGTGCTCGCGCACCCAGACCATCGAGGACGCGGTGCTGGCCACCGGCTTCCCGTTCCGCGACTTTTCATTCGCCGCGCAGTACATGCCCATGCTGCACGACGCCATCAACCGCTCGCGCGGCGTGCGCCGCATGGGCGCGGCCGCCCTGGACCTGGCCTGGACCGCCTGCGGCCGCTACGACGGCTATTGGGAAATGGGGCTGGCGCCCTGGGACGTGGCTGCGGGCACGCTCATCGTGCGCGAGGCCGGCGGCGCCTGCTCGGACATGCATCGGCAGGACCCCTGGCCCATCGGCGGGCGCGTCGTGGCCGGCAACCGCGCCGTCGAGCGCGCCCTGCACGAGATGATCGCGCCGCACCTCGGCGCCGCCGCCTAGGCGGCCTTGCCCGGGTCCGACGCCGGCGCATCGGGCCGCAGTTCGCGGCGCAGGATCTTGCCCACGTTGCTCTTGGGCAGTTCGTCGCGGAATTCCACGAAGCGCGGACGCTTGTAGCCGGTGAGCCGTTCGCGGCACCATTCCTGGATCTGGGCCTCGGTAAGAGACGGGTCCTTTTTCACCACGAACACCTTGACGGCCTCGCCGGAATGCTCGTCCGGCACGCCTATGGCCGCGCACTCCAGCACGCCCGGATGCTGCGCCACGGCGGCCTCGACTTCGTTCGGATAGACCTTGAAGCCCGACACCGCGATCATGTCCTTCTTGCGGTCGACGATGCGGGTATAGCCCTGCTCGTCCATGATGCCGATGTCGCCGGTGCGGAAATAGCCGTCGGCCGTCATGGACTGGCGGGTTTCCTCGGGCTTCTGCCAATACCCCAGCATGACCTGGGGACCGCGGATGCAGACTTCGCCGCGCTCGCCCAGCGGCACCTCGCGGCCCTCGTCGTCCAGGATGGCCACGTCGGTCGACGGCAGCGGCAGGCCGATGGAGCCGGAGTACTCGGTCGCGTTGGTGGGATTGACGGTGGCCACCGGGGAGGTCTCGGACAGGCCGTAGCCTTCGACCAGCGGCCGGCCCGTGATTTTCAGCCAGCGCTCGGCCACCTGGCGCTGCACCGCCATGCCGCCGCCCAGCGTCAGGCGCAGCGCGGAGAAGTCCAGGCGGGCGAAATCCTCGTTGTGCGCCAGCGCGTTGAACAGCGTATTGACGCCCGGAAAAATGTTGATGGGCGTCTTGCGCCACGCGTTGATCAGCGAAGGCTGGTCGCGCGGATTGATGATGAGCACGTTGCGCATGCCGGCGTACAGGCCATACAGCCCGCAGACCGTCATCGCGAACACATGGTAGAGCGGCAGCGCGCTGATGATGGTGAGCTGCTGGCCGGCGAGGTCGTGCACCACGGGCTGGGCCACGGCCTCGGTCTGCAGCACGTTGGCCGTCAGGTTGCGGTGCGACAGCATGGCGCCCTTGGGCACGCCGGTGGTGCCGCCGGTGTACTGCAGCACCGCCACGTCGTCCATGGACAGGACCGGCGGCTTGAAGGACAGCTTCGCGCCGTCGCTCAGCACCCGCGGCAGTTCGTGGGCGCCGTCGATGCGCCAGGCGGGCACCAGCTTCTTGATATGGCGGGCGACCAGGTTCACCAGCGGCGCCTTCAGGCCGCCGAGCAGGTCGCCGGGGCCGGTCACGACGATGTGCTTGAGCTGCCCGCGGTCGGTCACGCGCTCCAGCGTATGCGCGAAGTTCTCCAGGATGACGATGGCCGAGGCGCCGCTGTCGAGCAGCTGGCGCTGCAGTTCTTCGGCGGTGTAGAGGGGATTGACGTTGACCACGACCAGGCCGGCGCGCAGCGTGCCCAGCATGCTGACCAGATAGGCGGGCACGTTGGGCATCATCAGCGCCACGCGCGCGCCCTTGGGCAGGCCCAGGCTTTGCAGCCAGGCCGCGAATGCGCGGGCATGGGCGTCCAGTTGCGCGTACGTGATGTCGCTGCCCATCGCGGTGCACGCGATGCGGGAGGCATACTGTTTGCAGGCCCGGTCCAGCAGGTCGGTCAGAGAGGAATACCCCTCGGTCGAGATCTCCGCCGGAACGCCTTGCGGGTAATGGGCAAGCCACGGACGCGTCATGGTAGTTGTCTCCATTAAGGAAGGTCTGAAGAACTCGATTTCAAACATCCAAAAATCGACCTCATGACCAAAGTATTCAAAAATGGTTAAAAACTGCTCAAATCATCGCCACTTTCGGGTTGTTTGCACCCCGATCAGGCCCGTTTTCGGGCCTGTTGGCGCTTTTTGGGCGCACTTACCCTGCCACCGCCGTCAACGGGCGGCGTGCCATCCAGATATTGGACAGCGTAAACAACATTTTCAAATGCGCAGTGTTCTTGGCCAGTCCACGGAATCTGACTTTACGAAACCCGAATTGGCATTTGATGACACGAAACGGATGCTCAACCTTGGCTCGAAGACTGGATTTGGCCCGCTCAATGTTTTGCGTCAAACGATCAATTGCGCTGTTACCCAAGGCGCGCCGTTTGCCGGGGCGCATGGCAATGTGCCAGGTTACGTCACGCCCTTGGTGCTCGGGTCGTTTGTCTACGCCTTGATAACCGGCATCGCCAAAAGCCAACGTTTCTTCACCATGCAGCAACGCAGCCGCCTGAGTAACATCATGCTCATTGGCAGCGGTGCCCACCACCGTGTGGACCAGCCCGCTGTGAAGATCAACCCCAATGTGGGCCTTCATCCCAAAGTGCCACTGGTTTCCCTTTTTGGTCTGATGCATCTCGGGGTCCCGCGTGCCGCTGGCGTTCTTGGTCGAGCTGGGTGCATCGATAATTGTGGCGTCCACAATGGTGCCTTTGCGCACCTGAATGCCTTGATCCTGCAACAGCAGGTTGACCGCCTCAAGCGCTTGGTCGGCAATGTTGTGCTGCTCGAGCAGATGACGGAAGTTCAAAATGGTGGTCTCGTCCGGCACACGACCTCCAGGCAGTTTGGCAAACTGGCGCATCGAAAAGCTGTCGTACAGCGTCTCTTCCATGGCCGGGTCCGACAGCGAAAACCACAGTTGCATGAAGTAGATGCGCAGCATCGTTTCCAGCGGATACGGTGGACGACCGATGCCCGGTTTGGGGTAATGCGGATCGACCAGATCGGCAAAGAGCTTCCACGGCACCGCACGCTCCATCTTGGCCAGAAACTTCTCACGGCGCGTTTTCTTGCGTTTGCCAACGTACTCGGCTTCGGAAAAACTCAACTGGCTCATCGGGTTCACTCGGATCGGACTGTTTTCAATAACTTATATTCTGACAGGTTCGTTGGACTTGTTCAGAGGTTCCTTAAATCGATTTTTGATTGATGATAACCTTGTTGCGTTCCCATATTCCGCCCGAGTGCAATGCCATGAAACTGCTCGAACCCATCGTCGCGTGGCACCGCGATATTTCCACGATCCGGCGCGACATCCACGCCCATCCCGAACTGGCTTTCGAGGAGTTCCGCACGGCCGACGTGGTCGCCGCGAAACTGCAGGAATGGGGCATCGAAATCCATCGCGGGCTGGGCGGCACGGGCGTGGTCGGCATCATCCGCGGCAACCTGCCGGGCGAACGCGCCGTGGGCCTGCGCGCCGACATGGACGCGCTGCCCATGCAGGAGGTCAACACCTTCGCGCACGCCAGCAAGCACGAGGGCAAGATGCACGCCTGCGGCCACGACGGCCACACCGCCATGCTGCTGGCCGCGGCGCGCTACCTGTCGCAGCACCGCGACTACGCCGGCACCGTCTACGTGATCTTCCAGCCGGCCGAGGAAGGCGGCGGCGGCGCCAAGCGCATGATCGACGACGGCCTGTTCACGCGCTTCCCCATGGAAGCCGTGTTCGGCATGCATAACTGGCCCGGCATGAAGCCCGGCCAGTTCGGCCTGACCCCCGGCCCCATCATGGCTTCCAGCAACGAGTTCTCCATCGTCGTCAAGGGCAAGGGCTCGCACGCCGGCATGCCCAACCTGGGCATAGACCCGGTCATGGCGGCCGTGCAGCTGGCCCAGTCGCTGCAGACCATCATCACGCGCAACCGCAATCCGCTGGACGCCGCGGTGCTCAGCATCACCCAGATCCATGCCGGCAGCGCCGACAACGTGGTGCCCAACCATGCCGAATTGCGCGGCACCGTGCGCACGTTCACGCTGGAGACGCTGGACCTGATCGAACGCCGTATGGAAGAGATCGCGCGCCATACCTGCGCGGCCATGGACTGCGAAATGGAATTCACATTCCAGCGCAACTATCCGCCCACCATCAACCACCCCGCCGAGGCCGAATTCTGTGCCGAGGTGCTGCGCGACATCGTCGGCGAGGACAACGTCAACGACCACGTGCAGCCGACCATGGGCGCGGAAGACTTCGCCTTCATGCTGCAGGAGCTGCCGGGCTGCTATGTCTGGATCGGCAATGGTACCGGCGAGCACCGCGACAGCGGCCACGGCCTGGGCCCGTGCATGCTGCACAACGGCAGCTACGATTTCAACGACGAGCTGCTGCCGCTGGGCGGCACCTACTGGGTCCAGCTGGCGCTCAAGCGCCTGGCCAAGGCCTAGTTCCGTTACACCGTTTCGGGCGCGCCGACCGCCAGGCACATCGCCAGGAAACGTTCGGCCGCCCGCGCCGCCGCGTCCGCGTGCGGTACCAGGATGCTCAGGGTCCGCGTCAGCGGCCGCGGCAACAGGCGCAGGGCCGCCAGCGCCCCGTCCTCGTGGCGCATCGACATGACCGACACGAAGCCCACGCCCAGGCCCGCGCGCACCGCCTGCTTCACGCCTTCCACCCCGGCCAGTTCCAGGCCCACCGACGGCGCCAGCCCGGCGTCCGAAAACGCGCGCTCCACCAGCCGGCGCACGCCCGAACCGGGTTCGCGCATGACCAGCGCCGAAGCGGCCAGGTCGCGCAGGGTCACCGCCCCCTTGCCCGCCAGCGCGTGGTCCGCCCGCACGATGGCCACCACTTCGTCCTGCCGCCAGGCGTGCACCGCCGTGTCCGCCGGCAGGCCCGTCGGCACGTCGCCCTCGATGAAGGCCAGGTCCAGGGCCGGCAGGCGCTCGACGATTTCGCGGGTGTTGCCGTCGGACAGATGCAGGCTGACCGAGGGAAAGGCGCGGCGGAAGTCCGCCACCAGGCTGGGCAACAGATAACTGGCCGGCGTGGTGCTGGCGCCCAGGCGCAGGGCGCCGGTTTCCAGGCCGCGCCAGGATTCGCGCACGGCCTGCGCCTGGCGGTACACCTGGCGCAGTTGCCGGGCCTGTTCGGCCAGGCGCTCGCCGGCCTCGGTCAGGACGATGCCATGCCCGCTCCGGCGGTACAGGGGCTCGCCGAACCATTCCTGCAACATGCGCAGCTGGCCCGACACCGCGGGCTGGGACAGGTTCAGCACCAGGGCGGCGCGGCTGATGTTGCCGGTATCGGCCACCGAGGCGAAGGTAAGCAGCTGGTCCGGAGTCATGGCGGGCTAATTATCAGTTAATCCGATATTACATATTCAAAATAACAATTTTTCAAATAACAGGCCAGCCCCTAATATTTCGTCTAGTTATTTAGATATGTACCAGGTCCAACCATGAGCAATTCCTCCAGCACCGCCGCCGCCCCCCTGCCCGCCACGCCGCCGGTGTCCGCGGCCGCCGCGGCCACGCCCTGGCGCGACAAGCTCAACGGCGTGCTGTTCGTCGGCCTGATGTCGGCCGCGGTCATGCAGCTGGCCGACCTGCCCGCCATCCGCCAGCTGGGCTTTTCGCCCCTGGTGGTGGGCATCGTCTGCGGCATGCTGTATGGCAACTTCCTGCGCGGCACCATGCCGGCCGACTGGGGCGTGGGCGTCAATTTCACCGCNNCCCGCCGCCTGCTGCGCATCGCCGTGGCCTTCTACGGCCTGAACATCAGCATCCAGCAGATCGCGGCCGTCGGCCTGCCGGGGCTGGCCGTTTCGGTGGCGGTGGTGCTGAGCACCCTGCTGATCGGCACCGTGGCCGGCCAGCGCCTGCTGGGCCTGGACCGCGACACCGCCATGCTGACCGCCGCCGGCAGCGCCATCTGCGGCGCCGCCGCCGTGCTGGCCTTCGAGCCCACGCTGCGGGCCGCGCCGCACAAGAGCGCGGTGGCCGTCGCCACGGTGGTGCTGTTCGGCACGCTGTCCATGTTCCTGTACCCGGTGTTCTACCACGCGGGCTGGCTGAGCTTCGACACCCAGGCGCTGGGCATCTATATCGGCGGCACCATCCACGAAGTGGCGCAGGTCGTCGGCGCGGCCAGCAACGTCGACCCCGCCACCACCGAAGTCGCCACCATCGTCAAGATGACGCGCGTCGCCCTGCTGGTGCCGGTCCTGCTGGTGCTGGGCATGTACCTGCGCAGCGCGGCCTCGCACGCCGGCGGCCAGGCCAAGGGCGCCAAGCTGCCGATCCCCTGGTTCGCGGTCGGCTTCCTGGTGCTGGCCATCGTCAATTCGCTGAACGTCATTCCCGCCGACATCGTGGCCGCCATCCGCCGCCTGGACGTGTTCGCGCTGACCATGGCCATGACGGCGCTCGGCATCGAAACCCGCTTCGCCCAGATCCGCAAGGCCGGCCCGCGCGTGATGGCGCTGGGCCTGATCCTGTACGTGTGGCTGCTGGCCGGCGGCTACGCCATCGTCAAGCTGGCCTACTGATGCGCGCCCGCCGCGGCTGCTTGCCGCGGCGGGCCTTGCGCACGCACGCGGCAGTCGCATTTTTCCTGCATAATCGGCTGGTTCTCTTGCAGCGGAGTCAGCCGCATGGCCTCCAGCCACAAAACCCCTACCACGACCTTGCCCGCCGACCGCGACGCGGTGTTGCGCGTCATGCCGATGCCGGCGGACGCCAATATCCACGGGGACGTTTTCGGCGGCTGGATCATGTCGCAGGTCGACATCGCCGGCTCCATCCCCGCCGCGCGGCGCGCCGCCGGACGCGTGGCCACCGTGGCGGTCAACGCCTTCCAGTTCAAGCAGCCCGTGTTCGTGGGCGACCTGCTCAGCTTCTACGCCTCCATCATCAAAACCGGCACCACCTCGATCACGGTGTCGGTCGAGGTCTACGCGGAACGCCAGCGCCTGGACGCCGAGATCGTCAAGGTCACCGAAGCCACGCTGACCTACGTCGCCACCGACGAAGCGCGGCGCGGCCGCCCCCTCCCCACCCTTTGAGCCGTAACGCATGACGCAGTCCGCCGCCGCGCAGAAACCGCCCGCGACGCCCCGCCGCCTCGACCCGGAAGACGCCCAGCACGCCCTGGCCGAAGTGCAGGAGCGCCTGCGCCGCCAGCAGCTGGTCGCCGACCTCGTGCATCGCCAGGAAGAAGGCGACTCGAAGGCCTCGCTGGTCGAAGACCTGGTCCACCGCCAGCACGAAGCCGAACTCAAGACGCTGCTGGACGGGCTGCATCCGGCCGACATCGCCTTCATCCTCGAATCGCTGCCCAAGGACGAGCGCCAGGCGATCTGGGCGCTGGTCAGCCCGGAGCACGACGCCGACGTGCTGCTGGAAGTCGAAGACTGGGTGCGCGAATCGCTGATCGAAGCGATGGACCGCCAGGACCTGGTGGCCGCCACCGGCAGCATGGACGCCGACGAGCTGGCCGACCTGGCGCCCGACTTGCCGCCGGACGTGGTGGCCGAAGTCCAGAAGGGCCTGACCGAAGAAGAACGCGCGCAGCTGCTGGAAGCCATGGGCTATCCGGAAGACAGCGTGGGCGCGATCATGGACTTCGAAATGGTCCGCGTGCGCGAGGACGTGACGCTGGAGGTCGTGCTGCGCTACCTGCGCCGCCTGCACGAGCTGCCGGACCACACCGACCAGATCTTCGTGGTCGACCGCCAGGACAAGCTGCAAGGCATCCTGCCGCTGTCGCGCCTGCTGGTCAGCGAGCCCGAGACCGAGGTGCGCGCGGTCATGAACTCGGATTTCCTGACGCTGAATCCGCTGGATTCCGACGCGGACGCCGCCGGCGCGTTCGAACGCTACGATCTGGTGTCCGCCCCCGTGATGGACGACCAGGGCCGGCTGATCGGCCGCGTCACCATCGCCGACGTGGTGGACGTGATGCGCGAGGACTCCCAGGAACAGGCGCTGTCGCGCGCCGGTCTGCAGGAAGAAGACATCTTCGCGCCGGTCGCCACCGCCTTGCGCAACCGCGCGCCGTGGCTGCTGTTCAATCTCTGTACCGCGGCTACGGCTTCGTTCGTGGCCTCGCAGTTCGAAGGCACGGTCAGCCAGATCGTCATCCTGGCCTTCCTGATGTCCATCGTGGCCGGCATCGGCGGCAACTCCGGCAACCAGACCATGACGCTCATCATCCGGGCGCTGGCCATGGGCCGCATCACCGGACGCAACCTGTGGCAGCTGGTCAAGCGCGAGCTCTTCGTGACCCTGCTGGTGGGGCTGTGCGGCAGCGTGGTGGCCGCGCTGTTCGCCTGGGCGATCTCGCACTCGGTGTCGATCGCGCTGGTGATGATGGCCGCCATGATCTGCAACATGCTGGTCGGCGCCTCGGTCGGCGTGCTGGTGCCGATGGTGCGCGCCCGCTTCGGCAAGGACCCGGCGATGGGCTCCTCGGTGCTGCTGACCTTCGCCACCGACTCGCTGGGCTTTTTCATCTTCCTCGGCCTGGCGACCATCTTCCTCCTGTAGCCTGCCTGCAACACATTGCGGCGCCCGTCCTCCTGGCTCTCCCAGGGGGACGGCGTTCTTGACAGCTAGCTGACAGGGATAGCGGCGGTCATTCCATTACAGTAATGGGATTGTCATATCCATCCCATCAGCGCCCGCAATGACCGCCAGACTCCGGGCAGCGCTCCTCTGTCTGCTGCTCTCCTTCTTCGCCTCCGCCGCCCAAGCCTGTGACAGCATGCCCTCGTGGGCGCAATCGGCCTGCAACCGCCTGGACCAGATCTGGTCGGAAGGCGGCAACGATCTCTACCTGACCGGCTATTCGTGGCATAACCGCGCCACCTACAGCAAAGAGAAGATCGACAGCTTCAACGAACTGGCCTGGGGCGGCGGCTACGGGCGCAGCATCTACGACGAAGACGGCGACTGGCAGGGTCTGTACGCCATGGCCTTCCTGGATTCGCACAGCAAGATCGAGCCCATCGCCGGCTACGGCTTCCTGAAGATCGGCCAGGTCAGCGAGAACTTCCGCCTGGGCGCGGGCTATACCGTGTTCCTGACGGCGCGCAGCGACATCATGAGCTACGTGCCTTTCCCCGGCATCCTGCCGCTGGTGAGCGCGGGCTACAAGGACGCCATGCTTTACGCGACCTACATCCCGGGCTCCAGCGGCGCGGGCAACGTGCTGTTCATGTTCGGCCGCTGGCAGTTCTGAAGCGCTCAGTACGTGCCGGGGTAGCCGCCGCCGTCGATGAGGATGTTCTGCGCCGTCATGTAGCCCGCGTGGGCCGAACAGACGTAGGCGCATAGCGCGCCCAGCTCCTCGGGCTGGCCGTAGCGGCCCGCCGGGTTCGAGCGCCCGCGCTCGTCCCACAACTGCTCGAAGGTCTTGCCGCCGGACTGCTCGAGCATGCCCTGGATGTGCCTGACCTGCGCATCGGTGGCGAAGGCGCCGGGCAGCAGGTTGTTGATGGTGACGTTGTGCCTGACGGTCTGCCGGGCCAGCCCGCCCACGAAGCCGATCAGCCCCGAACGCGCGCCATTGGACAGGCCCAGTTCGGCGTGCGGCGCCTTGACGCTGCGCGAGACGATGTTGACGATGCGGCCGAAGCGCCGTTCGATCATCCCGTCCACCACGCGCCGGATCATGTCGATCGGCCCCAGCATCATGGCGTCCAGCGCCGCCATCCAGTCCTCGTGCGACCAGTCGCGGAAGTCGCCCGGCAGCGGCCCGTCGGCGTTGTTGATCAGGATATCGGGCCGCGGACAGGCGGCGATGGCGGCGTCGCGGCCCTGCGGCAGGGTCAGGTCGGCCGACACCCAGCCCACGCCCACGCCGGTCTCGCGCGAAATCTCGGCAGCGGCCTGCTCCAGCATCGCCGGATTGCGCGCGGCGATCGTGACCGCCACGCCTTCGCGCGCCAGCTGCAGGGCGCAGGCCCGGCCCATGCCGCGGCTGCCGCCGAATACCAGTGCCGTCTTGCCGCTGATGCCCAGATCCATGCCTGTCTCCTTCAACCCATCCACTGGCTGACCGGCGCCGCGGCGTCCTGCAGCGGCTGGGCCACCACGTCGATCAGCGCCGGACCGTCATGCTCCATGGCCGCCTTGATGGCCGCGTCCAGCTTGGCCGGGTCCTCGACGCGCCATGCCTTCACCCCGTAGGCCTCGGCGATGCGCGCGTGGTCGGTGCGATCGAAGTCCACGCTGTAGTAGCGTTTGTCGTAGCCGGCTTTCTGGCTGGCCTTGATCCAGCCGTAGACCGAGTTCGAGAACACTACCATCAAAAGCGGCGCCTTGTGCCGCACGATGGTCTCCAGCTCGCCCACGGTGAAGCCGAAGCTGCCGTCTCCCATCACCGACACGCACTTGGATTGCGGCCGGCCCACCCAGGCGCCCAGCGCGGCCGACATGGAAAAGCCCAGCGCGCCGTGCGCGCGGTTGGTGATGAAGTGGCGCCCCGGGCGCGACACGTCGTAATAGGCCGAGAAATACGGGCAAGGCGTGCCGGGATCGGCGCACACCACGGCGTCGTCGGGCAGCAGGCGGTTGAGCGATTGCACCACGCGCTCGGGGCGGATGGGCGTGTCCAGGCTGCCGGCCAGCGGCTCCAGCTGGGCGCGGCGCGCCGCCTTGGCGCGGCCGGCCAGCACCGCGCCGTCGACCGCGTCGGCGGGGCGATGGGCCAGGCGCTCGGCCACTTCGGCGCCCAGCGCCTCCAGCGCCAGCCTGGCGTCGCCCACCATGCCGACTTCGGTCAGGTAGTTGGCGCCGATCACCATCGGGTCGATGTCGATGTGCAGGATGGGCACGTCGCGGTTGGGGAAGCGCCAGTGCTCGGTCGAGGTCGAACCGGCGCGGCACCCCACGAACAGCACCGCGTCGGCGGCCGCGACCACTTCGCGCGTCGCCATCACGCCGCCGTTCGAGCCCACCACGCCCGCGTTCAGCGGATGCGTGTCGGCCAGGCTGCCCTGCCCGCTCACCGTCACGCAGACCGCCGCCTTGAGCGCCTCGGCCAGCTGCTGCAGGGCGGCGCTGGCGCCGGCGATCACCACGCCGCCGCCGCAGATGATGACCGGCGAACGCGCGCCGACCAGCCGCTGCGCCGCGCGCGCCACGTCGGCCGGGTCCGGCGCGCAGCGCATCGCCGGGTAGCTGCCGTGCTCGGGCTGGGCCCAGATGTCGGAGGCGTCCACCTGCTGCTTCATCACGTCGTACGGGAAGCACAGGTGGGCCGCGCCCGGCTTGCCGGTCGTCATCGCGCGAAACGCCGCCCGCACCATGCCGGGGATCTGGTCGGCGCGGTCGATCGTGCGGTTCCATTTCGTCAGCGGGCGGTACAGCGCCTCCTGGTCGAGCTCGGTCAGCGGGTACTTGCCGCGCGAGCCCACCGCCACGTCGGAGGTGATGCCCAGCACCGGCACGGACGATTCATTGGCCTCCACCAGGCCCGGCAGCAGATAGGTCGCGCCGCCGCCGCTGGGGCCTTCGCACACGCCGACCTTGCCGGTCACGCGGGCATAGGCGTCGGCCATGTAGCCGGCGCTGCGCTCGTCGCGCGTCAGGATGTGGCGCATGCCGTGGTCCAGGCGGTACAGCGCGTCGTAGAACGGCAGGCTGGTGTCGCCGCACAGGCCGAAAATATGCTTGACGCCGTTGTGCTGCAGCATCCGCACCATTGCTTCGGCGCCGGTCAGGTTTTCCATGTCGTCTCCAGTGTTGTGGCTCGCGCGGCGGCCGGGCATGCCGGCCGCGCGCCGTTCAGTTGTCCAGGTTGATCTTGCTGCTCTTGATGAAGGCGCTCCAGCGCTCGTATTCCGACTTCACGTAGGCGTCCAGCGCCGGGCCGTCGGAGGCCACGATCTCGAAGCCTGCCTCGGTCACTTTCTTCCTGATCGCGGGATCGGCCAGCACGGCCTGGAACGCCGCGGTCAGTTTTTTCACCGTGGCCTCGGGCGTGCCCTTGGGCGCGAACATGCCGCTCCACGAATAGGCGACGAAACCGGGAAAGCCGGACTCGGCCACCGTCGGCACGTTGGGCAGGTCGGGCAGGCGCTTGTCGCCGGCCACGGCCAGCGGCTTGATCTTGCCTGCCTGGATCTGCCCGCGCAGCGCCGCGAAGCTCAGCCAGGTCATGCTGGCCTGCCCGCCCACCACGGCCTGGATGGCCGGCCCGCCGCCGCCGTACGGCACATGCAGCAGCTCGACCTTGGACAGGCGCTTGAGCTCTTCGGGCGCCAGGTGATTCAGCGACCCAACGCCGGTGGAGGCGTAGTTGAACTTGTTGGGCGGCTGCTTGGCCGCCGCCGCCAGGAACTCCTTGAGCGTCTTGCCCGGCACGCTCGGGTTGGCCCCGATCACCAGCGGGAAGCGCACCGTCTGCGAGATCGCGACGAAGTCCTTGAAGGTGTCGTACGGCAGCTTGGGCTTTACGGCGGGATTGATGCCGTGGTTGTCGAAGCTGACCAGCAGCGTATTGCCGTCGGGCTCGGCGCGCGCCACGAAGGCGGTGGCGATCTGGCTGGCCGCGCCCGGGCGGTTCTCGACCACCACCGGACGCCCGCCCAGTTCCTCGGACAGGCGCGGCTGCAGGATGCGGGCCAGGATGTCGGTGCTGCCTCCCGGCGGATAAGGCACGACCATCACCAGCGGCCGCTCTTCCGCCCAGGCGGGCGCCGCGCCCAGGCCGCCCCCTGCGGCGGCCAGCACGCATAACGCCGCCAGTCCGCGTTTCAAGCTGTGGTTCATTGCTTTTCCCCTGCTGATATGGTGTTGGCCGGCGTTGGCGATGCGGGTTCGGCCTGGTCCCGCATGTAGATCGTGGAAAAACCGGTGCGGATGACGTCGGTGATCTGGTCCAGCCGGCGGCCGATGTGCGCGCTCATCAGCCCCGGCAGCGCCTCGATGTCGCGGCGCTCCAGCGCCTCGACGATGCGCAGGTGCTCGCCCTGGGTATGGCCGCGGCGGCCCTGCTGCATGTCGATCCAGCGCACGAAATGGATGCGCGCGTTGACGCTTTCCAGCGCCCGCACGAATTCCTCGTTGCGCGAATAGCGCGCCAGCGTCAGGTGGAAGGCTTCGTCCAGTTCCAGCAGGCGCGTGGCCTCGCAGTCCTCGGGCACGTCGCGCGAACGCTCGACGAAGGCCCGCAGGCCGGCCAGCTCTTCGTCGCTGGCGCGCTCGCAGGCGGCGCGCACGATGCCGGCCTCCAGCACCGCGCGGTACTCGTACAGGCTGTGGATCTGCTTGGCGTCGAGCAGGCGCGCGATGAAGCCCCGGTTCACCGAGCGCGTCAGGAAACCCTCGACCATCAGCTGGTTCAGCACCTCGCGCAGCGGCGTGCGGCTGACGTTCAGCCGGCGCGCCAGCTCCACCTCGTTGATGCGCTCGCCAGGCTTGAACTCGAACCGCACGGCCATCGCCTTGACGGCGCCGTACAGTTCGGCCTGGGCCGCCTGCGTGCGGGCGGCGGGACGGATCGGGTTGGGAGTGGGCATGGCGCCGCCGGATTGCGTGGTCGGATTAAGTGCATACTAAAGTGCATACACTTTGGGCGGCAATGCGGGTTTGTCCCGGGGCGGGACGTGAACGACCTACGGTATTACAGCCCCGTATCCAGCGCGTAATGGGCGCCGTCGCGGTTTTCCAGGGTAAGGGAGCACAGCACCGGCCGGGCGGCCGACTCGTCGGGCCGCACGTGGATGCGCAGGTTGGCCAGCGGCACGTCCCAGCCTTCGCCGGCCGGCTCCGCGACGACGTCGGCGACCTGCGCCAGGCGCTCGGCCACCGCGCGCGCGTCGGCGGCGCGGGCGTCGATGCGCAGCAGGCTGCGCGCGCCGTTGGGATGCGCCATCAGGTCGGGCTGCCACACGCATTCCGGCGTCAGGTGGCGGCAGAAATACATGCGGATGCCGGGCAGCGGCTGCTCGGCGAAACGCACGGTATGGAAACGGGCCTGGACTTCCTCGCCGTCCAGCATGGCCGCGCGGGTCAGTTCCTGGACCGGATTGACGGCGAAGCCTGCGGCCCGCAGGCGTTCGTAGGTGGCCTCGGCGTCGTAGGTGCGGAACACCAGCGCCTCCAGCCCGAAGGGCGAGTCAGCGATCTCCTTGCGCGCCGGCGGCGCGCCGGGCGGCCAGCCCAGGAGTTCGACGTAAGCGCCTTCCAGCACGATCAGGCGGTTGCACGACCCCAGGTTGTGCACCGACTTGTCGCTCAGGCGAAAGCCCTGGCGCTCGAAATGCGGCGACAACGCATCCAGCCGGTCACGCACCATGACCACTGCGTGATCGAATTCGGTACGGCCGACGGGATGCAGCATGGTCAGGTCTCCGGGTTCAGACGAGCTTGCCGTGGCACTGCTTGTACTTCTTGCCGCTGCCGCAGGGGCACGGATCGTTGCGGCCGACCTTGGGCACCACGTTGCGCACCGGCTGGGCGCCGCCCTCGGAATCCTGCTGGGCCAGCGCTTCGTCGTAGTCGGAATGATGGTACTGCACATTCTGCACGTGCGACTGGGCGGCTTCGGCCTCGGCCTGGTCGACCTGCTCCTGCGACTGCACGCGCACCGTCATCAGCACGCGCACCACGTCGTCGCGGATGCGGTCCAGCATGCCCGAGAACAGTTCGAAGGCTTCGCGCTTGTATTCCTGCTTGGGGTTCTTCTGCGCGTAGCCGCGCAGGTGGATGCCCTGGCGCAGGTAGTCCAGCGCCGACAGGTGCTCGCGCCAGTGCGTGTCGATGGCCTGCAGCATGATGGAGCGCTCGAACTGCGACCACGATTCCTGGCCGACCTGGTCGACCTTGGCCTGGTAGGCATCGCGCGCGGCGGCCACCACGCGTTCGCGCAGGTCGTCGTCGGTGAGGTTGGCCTCTTTTTCCAGCATTTCCACCAGCGGAAGCTGGACGTGCCAATCGGCTTCCAGCGCCTTTTGCAGCGCCGGCACGTCCCACTGCTCTTCCACCGATTCCGGCGGCACGTGGACGTTGAACATCTCGATCACGGCGGCGTCGCGCAGGTTCTGCACGGTCTCGCCCACGCTCGCGGCCTCCAGCACGTCGTTGCGCTGCGAGTACAGCACCTTGCGCTGGTCGTTGGCCACGTCGTCGTATTCGAGCAGCTGCTTGCGGATGTCGAAGTTGCGGCCTTCGACCTTGCGCTGCGCGGTCTCGATCGAACGCGTCACCATGCCGGCCTCGATGGGCTCGCCTTCCGGCAGCTTGAGGCGTTCCATGATGGCGCGCACCCGGTCGCCGGCGAAGATGCGCATCAGCGAATCTTCCAGCGACAGGTAGAAGCGCGAGGAACCGGGGTCGCCCTGGCGGCCGGCGCGGCCGCGCAGCTGGTTGTCGATACGGCGCGATTCGTGGCGTTCGGTGCCGATGATGCGCAGGCCGCCGGCGGCCTTGACCTGCTCGTTCAGCGGCTTCCATTCGGCGCGCACCTTTTCGATGCGGGCCTGCTTTTCTTCCTCGGACAGCGATTCGTCGGCGCGGATCAGGTCGACCTGCTTGTCGACGCTGCCGCCCAGCACGATGTCGGTGCCGCGGCCGGCCATGTTGGTGGCGATGGTGATGTGGCCCGGCTTGCCGGCCTCGGCGACGATCTCGGCTTCGCGCGCGTGCTGCTTGGCGTTGAGCACCTCGTGGGGCAGCTTGGCCTTTTTCAGCAGGCCCGACAGCAGCTCGGAGTTCTCGATGCTGGTGGTGCCCACCAGCACCGGCTGGCCGCGCTCGTGGCAGTCGCGGATGTCGTTGAGGATGGCGTTGTACTTTTCCTGGTCGGTCTTGAAGACCTGGTCGTTCTGGTCCTTGCGGACCATGGGCTTGTTGGTCGGGATGATGACCGTTTCGAGCCCGTAGATTTCCTGGAATTCGTACGCTTCCGTGTCGGCCGTGCCGGTCATGCCGGACAGCTTTTCGTACATGCGGAAGTAGTTCTGGAACGTGATCGAGGCCAGCGTCTGGTTCTCGTGCTGGATCTTCACGCCTTCCTTGGCCTCGACCGCCTGGTGCAGGCCGTCGGACCAGCGGCGGCCGACCATCAGGCGGCCGGTGAATTCGTCGACGATGACCACTTCGCCGTCCTGCACCACGTACTGCTGGTCGCGGAAGAACAGCGTGTTGGCGCGCAGCGCCACCATCAGGTGATGCATCAGCGCGATGTGGCGCGGGTCGTACAGCGATTCGCCTTCGGGCAGGATGCCCAGGCGGGCCAGGATGCCCTCGGCGTTCTCGTGCCCGGCTTCGGACAGGTAGACCTGCTGGCTCTTTTCGTCGACCCAGTAGTCGCCTTCGGGTTCCGGTTCCTGCGGCTTGGGTTCGCCGGCCATGCGCTTGAGCAGCGGCGGCACCGCGTTCATGCGGATGTAGAGCTCAGTGTGGTCCTCGGCCTGGCCGGAGATGATCAGCGGGGTGCGGGCCTCGTCGATCAGGATCGAGTCCACCTCGTCGACGATGGCGTAGAACAGGCCGCGCTGGCGGCGGTCCTCAACACGGTATTCCATGTTGTCGCGCAGGTAGTCGAAGCCGAACTCGTTATTGGTGCCGTACGTGATGTCGGCGGCGTAGGCGGCCTTCTTTTCCTCGTTGGGCTGCTGCGGCACCACCACGCCCGTGCTCATCCCCAGGAAGCGGTACAGCCGGCCCATCCATTCGGCGTCGCGGCGGGCCAGGTAGTCGTTCACCGTGACCACGTGCACGCCCTTGCCGGCGATCGCGTTCAGGTAGACCGGCAGGGTCGCCATCAGCGTCTTGCCTTCGCCCGTGCGCATTTCGGCGATCTTGCCGTTGTGCAGGGCGATGCCGCCCAGCATCTGCACGTCGAAATGGCGCATGCCGAACACCCGCTTGCCCGCCTCGCGCACCACGGCGAAGGCCTCGGGCAGCAGCTCGTCCAGGGACGTGCCCTGGGCGTGGCGGGAACGGAACTCCTCGGTTTTGGCCGCCAGCTCCGCATCGGAGAGCGCGGAGATCTTGGACTCGAGCCCATTGATCTGGGTTACCAGCTTGCGATACTGCTTAAGCAGCCGGTCGTTGCGACTGCCTATGAGTTTTTTGAGCAGAGAAACCATGCGTATGTCGGCCGCACGGGACACGCCGCCCTGTCGCCAGGGATGGGCAGCGTCGCCCGTGACTTGATGTTATTGGTTGAGCGGGGGTCCGCTGGGAAACGAGCCAGTTTAACGCACCTGAAGCGCAATAGCCTGGATCTATCAACACCAGGGTAGCACTGTCGGGCAGTTTGACCGGGCAGAGTGCCGCCAGTTCAGCGGCAGTTCAGCGCGAGGCGTGGGCCACGGCGGGCGGCGCGTTCTGCTGCGGTCCCAGGAACAGGCGCGGGTCCAGCGGCTGGCCCGCCAGGCGCACTTCGAAGTGCAGGTGCGGGCCGGTGGAGCGTCCCGAGCTGCCGACGCGGGCCACGGGCTGGCCGCGGTCGACCAGCTGGCCCTGCTTGACCAGCAGCGAAGAGGCGTGGGCGTAGCGGGTGATCAGGCCGTCGCCGTGGTCGATCTCGACCATGTTGCCGTAGCCCGGATGGTATTTGGATTCCAGCACCACGCCGCCGGAGGCGGCCAGGATGGGCGTGCCCGAGGGCGCGGCGAAGTCCAGGCCCTCGTGCATGGCGCTGCGGCCGGTCACCGGGTTGCGGCGCCAGCCGTAGGAGGAGCTGAGGTAGGGATAGTCGGTGATCGGCATGGCCGTCGGCATGCGGGCCTGGTCGGCCGAGCGGCGGGTCAGCGCCGCGTCCAGCAGCTTGAGGTTGTCGGTCTGCTGGGACAATCTGGCCTGGATCTCGTCGAGCTGGCGCCCGAGGGCTTCGGCCGAGGCGGCGCTGGGCGGCGGGTGGTCGGTGAAGAGGTCGTCCATGACCTCGGTGGCCTCGGGCTGGATCAGCGCTTCCGGCTGGGCCACGGCCAGTTGCTTGGCGAGTTCGGGATCGGTGTAGGCCACGCCGGCGACCTTGGCCACGCGCTGGCCCAGGCCGTCGATGCTGACCAGCTTGGCCTGCAGCGCCCCCACCTTGGCCGCCAGCAGGTTCATGTTGCCGCGCAGGAAATCGGCGTCGCGCCCCGGCTGGCTGGCCAGGGGCCAGCCCACGGTGTGTACGGCCGGCGATACCGGAGTAAGGTATCGTTGTAGCGCGGCGCCGCAGATGGCGGCCGTGATCAAGGCGAGCCCCAGGAACAGCGCGAGGTGGCCGCCGCCCAGGGTGAAATGCCCGTCCTTCCCGTCACGGGCGTGCATAATCACGATTTTCAAGGTTTGCTTCCTAATTCATAGAGCCGGCATGAATAGACCCACTTCATACCGCCAACGTTCCAGTTCCAGCCGGCGCGAGGACAATACCGCCCTGGGATGGCTGGGTCATGACATGCGGGGCGCCGGCGTCCTGGCGACCGCCCGCAAGCACTTGCAAATCCAGTACGCGGTGGCGGCGGTTCTGCCCGCCCCGCTGGGCGCCGTCTGCCAGGTGGGCAAGCTGGAAAACCAGTGCCTGCACCTGGTGGTGCCGAGTGCCGCTCATGCGGCCAAGATGCGTCAGCTGGCCCCGCGCATCGCGCGGACTCTGGCCGACCAAGGCTGGAACCTTAACGAAATCGCCGTCAAGGTACAAGCGGGTTTGCCCACGCCCGGCGCCCGCCAGCCCCGCCCCCCGAAGGAAGCGCAACCGCTGGGCGCAACCGCGCTGGGCGCCTTTGAAACGCTGCAAGGCAAGCTGCGTCCCGGACCGCTGGCCGACGCGGTCGCCAAACTGCTCAGGCACCACAAGAGTAGCTGAACCCGCCCCGCTTGTGCGGCCGCAGCCGCGTCCCGAAACCAAGCGAAACCAAGTTCTCGGACGGAGCCATACTATGGTTTGCCACCGGTTTACGCCCTAAGCGCGAGAGGATGACGCCCCCCATCGTCCAAGGGGAGCCATCGCAACGCTGAGGCCCGCAAAGACAGTCGGGGCATTAACCCGCTGCTGCCAGGAGCAAGCGGGGACACCGCCAGATCCGGCTCCGCCGGTCTGCAGGTGTCGCCCCCCTGGGGGGGCGCGCGTAAGCGCGTAGGGGGGGAGCCTTCAGGCCAGCTTCCACTCGTGGCGGAACGCCTGGGGCGCCTCCGCCTGCGATTCGTAGCTGATCAGTTCCCAGGCATCGCGCTGGGCCAGCAGCGCGCGCGCCAGCTGGTTGTTCAGGCCGTGGCCAGACTTGCACGCCACGTAGCGCGCAACCAGGGGCTTGCCCAGCAGGTACAGGTCGCCGATGGCGTCCAGGATCTTGTGCTTGACGAACTCGTCGTCGTAGCGCAGGCCGTCGCTGTTGAGCACGCGGTACTCGTCCATCACGATGGCGTTGTCCAGGCTGCCGCCGCGGGCCAGGCCCATCGAGCGCAGGGCCTCGACCTCGTTGACGAAACCGAAGGTGCGCGCGCGGGCGATCTCGCGCACGTAGGAATGGGTGGCGAAATCGATCTCGGCGAAATTGGCCGTGGAGTCGATCGCGGGGTGGCGGAAGTCGATGGAAAACGCGAGCGCGAAGCCTTCGTGCGGCTCCAGGCGCGCCCACTTCTCGTTGCGGCCTTCGCCTTCGCGCACTTCCACGGGCTTGAGCACGCGGATGAACTGCTTGGGCGCGTTCTGTTCGACGATGCCGGCCGAGCGCAGCAGGTAGACGAAGGTCGCCGCGCTGCCGTCCATGATGGGGACTTCTTCCGCGGTCAGGTCGACGTGCAGGTTGTCGATGCCGAGTCCGGCCAGGGCGGACATCAGGTGTTCGACGGTGGAGACGCGGACGTTGCCCTGCTGCAGCACGGACGCCATGCGCGTGTCGCCCACGCCGGACGCCTGGGCAGGCAGGTCCACGACCTCGGGCAGATCGACCCGATGGAAAACGATACCGGTGTTGGGTTGTGCCGGGCGCAAGGTGAGCTCGACCCGCCGTCCGGAGTGGACGCCGACGCCTGTCGTGCGGACGAGATTCTGAATGCTGCGCTGTCGGAACATGAGACTTGGGTGATTTGAGCCAGAAAGCCGGCAAGATAACCAATAGATTGCCGGCGTAACTGACGTATTGTAACGCTGTCCGATCCCTGGCGCCATCAGGCGTCCGGACCGACCTATACCTCCGTCCCCTTATTTATGCCGTGCAAGGGAGACACGGACCGCTCCGCCTCCGGCCCGCCCGAGGGGACAGGCGGGCCGGAGATGAGGGAGTGCGCTTTAGAGCCCGGAATGGGCTCTTTGGTTCAATCCGCCTGCTTGCGCAGGAACGCCGGGATGTCGAAATGATCCATGCCCGAGCTTTCCAGCGCGCGCACCTGGGCCGAAGCCTGGCTGCGCGGGTTGCGCATGACCGAGGGCATGTCCAGGTTGCGGTAGTCGCCTTGACCGGCCGGCATCGCGCCCATGGGCATGTTGTCGGTACCGGTGCGCAGCACCTCGGCGGTGTTCTGCACGAGCTGCGGACGCGATTGCGCACGGCCCAGGCCGGTCGCGACCACGGTCACGCGCAGGGTTTCGCCCATGGATTCGTCGTAGGCGGTGCCGAAGATCACGGTGGCGTCGTCCGAAGCGTAGCTGCGGATCGTTTCCATGATTTCGCGCGTTTCGCGCATCTTCAGCGAGCGGCTGGCGGTGATGTTGACCAGCACGCCGCGCGCGCCGTTCAGATCCACGCCTTCGAGCAGCGGGCAGGCAATGGCCTGCTCGGCGGCGACCCGGGCGCGGTCCGCGCCGGAAGCCGACGCCGTGCCCATCATGGCCTGGCCCTGCTCGCCCATGATCGTCTTGACGTCTTCGAAGTCGACGTTGACGTTGCCTTCGACGTTGATGATTTCGGCGATACCCGCGCAAGCGTTGTGCAGGATGTCGTCGGCCGAACGGAAGCAGTCTTCCTGCGTCGCGTCCTCGTCCATCAGTTCATAGAGGTTCTCGTTGAGCACCACGATGAGCGAATGCACGTGCTTGGCCAGTTCGGCGATGCCGTCCTCGGCCATCTTCAGGCGCTTGTTGCCTTCGAAGGTGAAGGGCTTGGTGACCACGCCCACGGTCAGGATGCCCAGTTCCTTGGCCACTTCGGCCACGACCGGACCGGCGCCGGTGCCGGTGCCGCCGCCCATGCCGGCGGTGATGAAGACCATGTGCGCGCCGTTCAGGGCGGCACGGATCTCTTCGCGCGCGGTTTCGGCCGAGGCACGGCCCTGCTCGGGCTTGGCGCCCGCGCCCAGGCCGGTGCGGCCCAGACGGATCTGCACCGGGGCGTTGGTCGCCGCCAGCGCCTGCGCATCGGTGTTGGCGCAGATGAAATCCACGCCGTGCACGCCGTTGCGAATCATGTGCGCGACGGCATTGCCGCCCGCACCGCCCACACCAACGACCTTGATAACGGTCCCTTTGGTGGTGTTTTCAAGCATCTCAAAGTTCATCATGATGACTCCCTCACAAGTCCGATTTTGCAAATCACAAAAATTCCCCAACAACCTATTTTTTGTGAATCGCCTCAAACACGTCGCCGGCGTCGCCCGCAGCGGGTTTGAAGCGCCTCCCCTCTTCTGGCCCGGCCTGCGATACCGCCAGCCGACCGGACCAAGGAGCAGGCCCCAACCTGCCCCCCTCAACCTAGTTCATGAACCATTCCTTCATGCGCGCCAGCAGGCTCTTGAAGTTGCCGGTCTGGGCGGCGACCTTGCGGCCGCGCACCCGCTGCATGCGCGCTTCCTGCAACAGCCCCATCACCGTCGAGAAGCGCGGATTGCGCATCACGTCGGCCAGGCTGCCTTCGTATTCGGGCACCGCCACGCGCACCGGCTTGAGGAACACGTCCTCGGCCAGCTCGACCATGCCGGGCAATTGCGCCGAGCCGCCGGTCAGCACCACGCCGGAAGCCAGCAGGTCCTCGTAGCCGGAGTCGCGCACCACCTGCTGCACCAGGGTGAACAGCTCTTCGACGCGCGGCTCGATCACCGCGCCCAGCGCCTGGCGCTTGACCTGGCGCGGGCCGCGGTCGCCCAGGCCGGGAACCTCCACGGATTCGTCGGGACTGGCCAGCACCTGCTTGGCCACGCCGTAGCGCAGCTTGATTTCCTCGGCATCGGGCGTGGGCGTGCGCAGCATGGCCGCGATGTCGTTGGTGATCTGGTCGCCGGCGATAGGCAGCACGGCGGTGTGGCGGATCGCGCCGCCGGTGAAGATGGCCACGTCGGTGGTGCCGCCGCCGATGTCCACCAGCACGACGCCCAGCTCCTTTTCGTCGGCCGTCAGCACGGCCAGGCTGGAGGCCAGCGGCTGCAGGATCAGGTCCTGCACTTCCAGGCCGCAGCGGCGCACGCACTTGACGATATTCTGGGCGGCGCTGACCGCGCCCGTCACGATGTGCACGCGCACTTCCAGGCGCAGGCCGCTCATGCCGATGGGCTCGCGGATGTCTTCCTGGCCGTCGACGATGAATTCCTGCGTCAGCACGTGCAGCACCTGCTGGTCGGTCGGGATGTTCACCGCCTTGGCGGTCTCGATGACGCGGGCGACGTCGGTGGCGGTGACTTCCTTGTCCTTCACGGCGACCATGCCGCTGGAATTGAAGCTGCGGATATGGCTGCCGGCAATGCCGGTGTAGACGTCGCGAATCTTGCAATCTGCCATCAGCTCGGCTTCTTCAAGCGCGCGCTGGATGGAATTCACAGTGGTCTCGATATTGACGACCACGCCCTTGCGCATGCCGCGCGACTCGTGCTGGCCGAGGCCCAGCACTTCGAATCGCCCTTCAGGCAAAATTTCAGCCACCACAGCCACCACCTTGCTGGTGCCGATATCGAGGGCGACGATAAGGTCCTTGATGTCACGGGTCATGGCGTTAGCGTTTCTTCGGAGGTTTCGGTGTGGATTTGGTTTTGGTTTCCGACGCCGGCAACGGAGCCAGCGCCAGTGCGAAACCATTGGGATAGCGCAAGTCGGCCTGCGTCACGGTGCGCCCTTCCAGGCGCCCCGCCACGTCGGGCCAGGCTTGCACGAAGCGTTGAATTCGGGCGGCGAAGGGCAAGGCGCCGGGCAGGCCGTGCGGGTCCGGCGCGTCGGCGCCCGGATCGCGGCCCAGGTCCAGCAGCATGCCGTTGGACAGCACCACGCGCCAGGCGTAGCGCGGGCTCAGCTCCAGCTGCTTGACGTGCATGTCCAGCGGGGCGAACCAGCGCGCCAGCTCGGCGTAGCGCTGCACCACCAGCGACTCGGTGCCCTCGGGCCCGACGAACTGCGGCAGCACGACGTCGTCGTCCACCTCGCCCGTGTTGGCCGTGAAGGCCTCGCCCCAGGTGTTGATCATCTGGTTCTCGTTCCACAGCGCCAGCGGCTGCTGCTCCTCGATCCGCACGCGCAGCACGTTGGGCCAGATGCGGCGCACGGTGGCATGCCGCACCCAGGGCACCGATTCGAAGATCTCGCGCGCGTCGTCCAGGTCCACCGTGAAGAAGTTGCCCTTGAAGCGGCCGGCGATCGCGGCTCGCACCGCCCCCGGCGACACGTAGTGCAGCTCGGTGTCCGGCATCGATTCCAGCTCGATGGCCGACAGCGTGAAGTACGGGCGCTGCGCTACCCACACCACGCCCGCGACGAGCATGGCGCAGACCGCCAGCACGGCTAGCGTGTTGGCGATCAGGTTGGTAGTTCGGGCGTCGTTCCACACAGAATGTCCAGGTCAAGCGTTGCGAGCGGGGCTGCGCACTTTGCACGCGGCCTCGGCCAGGATCGCCACGCACAGTTCGGCATAGCTGATGCCCACGGCCTTGGCGGCCATGGGGACGAGTGAATGGCTGGTCATGCCGGGCGAGGTGTTCATCTCGAGCAGCCACGGCCGGTTGTCGCGGTCGAGGATGAAGTCCGCGCGGCCCCAGCCTTCGCAGCCCAGCGCCCGGTAGGCCTTGACGGCGATGGCCGCGACTTCCTCGGCGACCTCGGCGGGCAGGGTCGCGGGGCAGAAGTACTGCGTGTCGTCCGAGAAGTACTTGTGCTCGTAGTCGTAGTTGCCGCCGGGCGCGGCGATCTCGATCACCGGCAGCGCGCGCGCCGTCTTGCCCGAGCCCAGCACCGCCACGGTCAGCTCGCGGCCGGTGATGAACTGCTCGGCCAGCACCTCGCTGTCGAAGCGCGCGGCCGCGGCATAGGCTTCCTTCATATCGGAATAGCCCACCACCTTGGTGATGCCGACCGTCGAACCTTCGTGCGGCGGCTTGATGATGAGCGGCAGGTTCAGGCGGTCGGGCACCAGGCGCAGCTCGGTATCGGCGTCCAGCACTTCGAATTCGGGGGTGGGCAGGCCTTGCTGCAGCCACACGCGCTTGGTCATGGTCTTGTCCATGGCCAGCGCGGAAGCCAGCGGACCGCTGCCGGTGTAGGGAATGCCCAGCAGTTCCAAAGCGCCCTGGATGGAGCCGTCCTCGCCGTAGCGGCCGTGCAGCGCGATGAAGACGCGTTCGAACCCTTCGGCCGCCAGTTCGGCCAGGCTGCGTTCGCCGGTGTCGAAAAGGTGCGCGTCCACGCCCGCGCTCAGCAGCGCCTGGTGCACGCCGGCGCCCGACATCAGGGACACCTCGCGCTCGGCGGAGCGTCCGCCGTACAACACGCCCACTTTGCCGAATTGCTTGTTCATGCCAGCTCTCCTACCTGGGCGGGGACCTTGCTGATCGAACCCGCTCCCATGACGATCACCACGTCGCCGTCGCGCACGAAGTCCAGCACCGCCTGCGGCAGTTCGGCCACGTCCTCGACGAACAGGGGCTCGACCTTGCCGGCCACGCGCAGCGCGCGCGACAGGGCGCGGCCGTCGGCGGCCACCAGCGGCGGCTCGCCCGCGGCGTAGACCTCGGTCAGCAGCACGGCGTCGGCCGAGCCGAGCACGCGCACGAAATCCTCGAAGCAGTCGCGCGTGCGGGTGTAGCGGTGCGGCTGGAACGCCAGCACGATGCGGCGGTCCGGCCACGCGCCGCGCGCCGCGGCCAGCGTGGCGGCCATTTCCACCGGATGGTGGCCGTAGTCGTCGATCAGCGTGAAGCTGCCGCCGCCGTGGGCGGCGGGCACCGCGAATTCGCCGCTCTGCGTGAAACGGCGGCCCACGCCCTTGAACGAGGCCAGCGCCTCGCGGATGGCTTCGTCGGAGACGCCCAGCTCGGTCGCCACGGCGATCGCCGCCAGCGCGTTGCGCACGTTGTGCAGGCCCGGCAGGTTCAGCTCCACTTCCAGCGGGGGCAGCAGCGTGTCGAGGTGGGTGCGCTGCACGTTGAAGCGCATGCGCGTGCCTTCGGCCTGCACCTCGTAGGCGCGCACCATCGCTTCCTCGGCCAGGCCGTAGGTGGTGATGGGGCGCGACACGAACGGCATGATCTCGCGCACGTTGGCGTCGTCCAGGCACAGCACCGCGCTGCCATAGAACGGCAGGCGCTGCGTGAATTCGATGAAGGCGCTTTTGAGGCGCGCCACGTCGTGGCCGTAGGTGTCCATGTGATCGGCATCGATATTGGTCACGATGGCCATCACGGGCAGCAGGTTCAGGAACGAGGCGTCGGATTCGTCGGCCTCGACCACGATGTAGTCGCCCTGCCCCAGCCGCGCATTGGCGCCGGCGGAATTCAGCCGGCCGCCGATCACGAAGGTGGGGTCCAGGTCGCCGGCGGCCAGGATGCTGGCCACCAGGCTGGTGGTGGTGGTCTTGCCGTGGGTGCCTGCCACCGCGATGCCGCGCTTCAGGCGCATCAGCTCGGCCAGCATGATGGCGCGCGGCACCACCGGGATGCGCGCGGCGCGCGCCGCGATCACTTCGGGGTTGTCGCCGGCCACCGCGGTGGAGGTCACGATGGCGCCGGCGCCGGTGACGTTGCTGGCCACGTGGCCGATGGCGATCTTCACGCCCAGCTCGGCCAGGCGGCGAGTCACGGCCGACTCGTGCAGGTCGGAGCCGCTGATGGTGTAGCCCAGGTTGAGCAGCACTTCGGCAATGCCGCTCATGCCCGAGCCGCCGATGCCTACGAAATGGATATGTTGGATTCTGTGCTTCATGATGCGCGCCCCGCTGCTTGTTCACATGCGTCGGCGATATGCGCCGCCGCCTCGGGGCGCGCATGCGCGCGGGCCCGTTCTGCGACGGCTTGGAGTTCTTGTCGGTTGCGCTGGCCCAGCCACTGCGCCAGCCACTCGGGCGTCAAGGCGGTCTGCGGCTGCAGCCAGGCGGCCTGCGCGTCGCTCAGGAAGCGCGCGTTGGCGGTCTGGTGGTCGTCGATGGCATGCGGGAACGGCACGAACAGCGCTGCCACGCCCGCCGCCGCCACTTCGGACACCGTCATGGCGCCGGCGCGGCAGATCAGCAGGTCGGCCTGGCCCAGCGCGCCCGCCATGTCGTCGATGAAAGCGCGGCAGTCGGCCGCCACGCCCGCCTGGGCGTAGGCCTGCTGCAGCGCGGGCAGATGCTGTTCGCCGGCCTGGTGGACGACCTCCGGCCGCTGGTCCTGCGGCAGCAGCGCCAAGGCCTGCGGCAGCGTGGTGTTCAGCGCCTGGGCGCCCAGGCTGCCGCCCACCACCAGCAGGCGCAGCGCGCCGCTGCGGCCGGCGTAGCGCGCGGCCGGATCGGGCAGCGCGCACAGGTCGGCGCGCACCGGGTTGCCCAGGGCCTCGCCCTTGGACAGCACGCCGGGGAAGCCGCTGAGCACGCGGCGCGCCATGCGGGCCAGCCACTTGTTGGCGGTGCCGGCCACGGCGTTCTGCTCGTGCACCACCAGCGGCGTGCCGCGCAGCGCCGCGATCACGCCGCCGGGAAAGGCCACGTAGCCGCCCATGCCCAGCACCACGTCGGGGCGCACCTCGGACAGGCGCGACCAGGCCTGCGCGAACGCGCGCACCAGCAGGAACGGCAGCTTCAGCAGCGCCGCCGCCCCCTTGCCGCGCACGCCGGCAAAGCGCAGCGGGACCAGCTCGATGCCGCGCGGCGGCACCAGCCGGCCTTCCATCTTGTCGGGATTGCCCAGCCACAGCACGCGCCAGCCGCGCGCGCGCAGCACGTCGGCCACGGCCAGGCCGGGCATGATGTGCCCGCCGGTGCCGCCGGCCATGATGAGGATGGTGCGCGCGGCCGTCATACCCGTCCTCCGCGCATCATGATGCGGTTTTCCACGTCGACCCGTATCAGCATGGCCAGCGCGCACAGGTTCATCACCACGCCGGAACCGCCGTAGCTCATCAGCGGCAGGGTCAGGCCCTTGGTGGGCAGCAGGCCCAGGCACACGCCCATGTTGATGAAGGCCTGCACGCCGATCCACATCGCCACGCCGTGCGCCACCAGGCCCGCGAAAGTGCGTTCCATGGCGATGGCCTGACGGCCGATGTCGAAGCCGCGGTACACGATGATGGCGAACAGGATGATCACCAGCATCACGCCGGCAAAGCCCAGCTCCTCGCCCACCACGGCCATCAGGAAGTAGGTGTGCGCCTCGGGCAGGTAGTGCAGTTTTTCCACGCTGGCGCCCAGGCCCACGCCCAGCCATTCGCCGCGGCCCAGCGCGATCAGCGAATGCGACAGCTGGTAGGCGCTGCCGTAGGCGTTGTCTTCGTTCCAGGGGTCCAGGTAGGCGAACAGGCGCGCGCGGCGCCACGGCGACAGCCAGATGAGCATCAGGAAGGTGCCGACCAGCACCGCCAGCAGGCTGCTGAAGTACTTGCCGTTGATGCCGCCCAGGAACAGGATGCCGATGGCGATGGCCACGATCACCATGAAGGCGCCCAGGTCGGGCTCCAGCAGCAGCAGCATGCCCACGCCGCCCAGCGCGACCGCCATGGGCATGAAGCCGCGCGCGAACGCCTGCATGTGTTCCTGCTTGCGCACCGTATAGTCGGCGGCGTAGAGCAGCGCGGCCAGCTTCATCAGTTCGGAAGGCTGGAAGTTCAGCGGACCCAGCGGAATCCAGCGGTGCGCGCCGTTGACTTCGCGGCCGATGCCGGGAATCAGCACGGCGACCAGCAGCACGATCGCCACCCCGAACAGCGGCACCGCCAGGCGCTGCCAGACGCGGATGGGGATGGCCAGGACCACGGCCCCGCCGATCAGGCCGGCGGTGACGAACAGGCCGTGGCGGATCACGAAATAGTAGCGGCCATAGGAGGCGTAGCGCGGGCCGTCGGCCAGCGCGATCGACGCCGAATACACCATCAGCAGGCCGAGCAGCAGCAGCGTCGAGGCCGCGATGACCAGCGGCAGATCGAAGTTGCGCATCTTGGTACGGCCGGGCCGTACGGCGTTGACGCTGGCGGTGAGATCGGCGATCAGGCTCATGCGATCTCTCCACGGTCGCGGGCCAGGTCCTCGACCTCTTCCACGAACACCTGCCCGCGATGCGGGTAGTTGCGGAACATGTCCAGGCTGGCGCAGGCCGGCGACAGCAGCACGGCGTCGCCGGGCTGCGCCAGTTCGGCGGCGCCGCGCACGGCATCGCGCAGGGTCTCGACGGTCACGCAGTTCACGCCGGTGGCGGCCAGCACCCGGGCGATCTCGGGCGCGTCCACGCCGATCAGCATCACAGCGCGCGCGTGGCGCGAGACCACCGGAATCAGCGGCGAAAAGTCCTGGCCCTTGCCCTGCCCGCCGGCGATCAGCACCACCTGCTGGCCCAGGCCTTCCAGCGCGGCCACGGTGGCGCCCACGTTGGTGCCCTTGCTGTCGTTGATGTAGTCCACGCCGCCGATGGTGCGCACGAACGCGGCGCGATGCGGCTCGCCCGCGTAGTCGCGCAGCGCGCGCAGCATCGGGCCCCAGCCCAGGTCCAGGCAGCGCGCGAGCTGCAGGGCGGCCAGCGCGTTCAAGGCGTTATGGATGCCGCGGATGCGCAGGGCGTCGACCGGCATCAGCCGGCTCATGCGGCCCTTGGCGCGCACCGGCTCGGGCGCGTCCTTCTTGCGGCGCGTGGGCGGCGCGGGTTCGTCGAAATCGTTGGGCTCGCAGGCGGTCAGCCAGGCCACGCCCTGGCCCAGCTCCAGGCCCATGTCGCCGACCAGCTCCGGCACGTCGCGGCCGAAGGTGCGCACGTTCATGGCGTCGAGCGCCGGCACCATGTCGATGGTGTACGGATCTTCGCGGTTGACGATGGCCACCCGGGCCATCTTCAGCAGGCGCGCCTTGGCGGCCGCGTAGGCCTGCATATCTCCATGCCAGTCCAGGTGGTCCTGCGTGACGTTCAGCACCACGGCCGCGTCGGCCTTGAGCGAGCGCGTGGTTTCCATCTGGAAGCTCGACAGCTCCAGCACCCAGACCTGCGGCAGCGCATCGGCGTCCAGCGCCGTCATCAGCGCGGCCAGCGCCGCCGGGCTGATGTTGCCCGCGGCCACGACCGACAGGCCGCCGGCCTCGATCAGCTGGCGCGTCAGCGCGGTGACGGTGGTCTTGCCGTTGGTGCCGGTCACGGCCAGCAGGCGCGGACGGTATTCGCGCGTCTCGGCCAGTTCGGCCAGCGCGCGCGCGAACAGTTCGATCTCGCCGACGATCTCGATGCCGCGGGCCTCGGCCTCGCGCAGCAGGTCGGCGGCCGGGGCCTGCGTCGGCGCCAGGCCGGGACTGAGCACCACCTGGTCCACGCCGTCGAGCAGCGCGGTGTCGAAAGACCCGTCGCAGCCCAGGCGGTATTCCACTTCGGCCTGCGCCAGCGCGGCGCGCAGCGAGGCCAGTCCGCCCGGTTCGGCGCGCGTGTCGGCCACGCGCAGGCGGGCGCCCTGGCGGGCGCACCAGCTTGCGGCGGCCGCGCCCGTCTCGCCCAATCCGAGGATCAGGACGAGCGGCGCGCCGTCACGGGAGGTTTCCATCGTATTCATCGCAACTTCAAGGTAGAGAGGCCAATCAGCACCAGCATCATGCTGATGATCCAGAAACGCACGACCACCTGGGTTTCTTTCCAGCCGCCCACTTCGAAGTGATGATGCAGCGGAGCCATGCGGAATATGCGTCGACCTGTTCCATAACGTCGCTTCGTGTACTTGAACCAGGTCACCTGCAGCATCACCGAAAGCGTCTCGACCACGAACACGCCGCCCATGATGAACAGCACGATTTCCTGGCGCACGATCACGGCGATGGTGCCCAGCGCGCCGCCCAGCGCGAGCGCGCCGACGTCGCCCATGAAGACCTGCGCCGGATACGCGTTGAACCACAAAAACGCCAGGCCGGCGCCGCCGATCGCGGCGCACAGCACCATCAGCTCGGCCGCCCCGGGGATGTAGGGAAACAGCAGGTACTTGGAATAGTCGACCCGTCCGACCACGTAGGCGAAGATGCCCAGCGCGCTGCCCACCATGACGGTGGGCATGATGGCCAGGCCGTCCAGGCCGTCGGTCAGGTTCACGGCGTTGCTGGTGCCGACGATGACCGCCCAGGTCAGCGCCACGAAGCCCAGCACGCCCAGCGGATAGCTCACGGTCTTGAAGAACGGCACGATCAGGTCGGCGCGCGTGGGCAGCGACATCGTGAAGCCGCTGCCGACCCAGGCCTTGAACAGCGGCCACAGTTCGGTATTGGCCGGCGCCGACACCGCGAACGCCAGATACACGGCGGCCACCATGCCGATGGTGGCCTGCCAGAAGAACTTCTGCCGCGCCGGCATGCCTTCCGGATCGCGATAGACCACCTTGCGGTAATCGTCCATCCAGCCGATCCAGCCGAAACCAAAGGTCACCAACAACACCACCCACACGAAGCGGTTGGTCCAGTCCGCCCACAGCAAGGTGCTGATGGCGATGGAAATCAGGATCAGCACGCCGCCCATGGTGGGGGTGCCGGTCTTGACCAGGTGCGACTCCGGGCCATAGGAGCGCACGGCCTGGCCGATCTTCATTTCGGTCAGCTTGCGGATCACGCGCGGGCCGGCCACCAGGCCGATCAGCAGCGCCGTCGCGCAGGCCAGCACCGCGCGCATGGTGATGTATTCGAACACCCCCAGCGCGCGCACGTCATCCGAAAGCAAGCGGGCGATTTCAAGCAGCATCGTGCTCTCCCTGCCCCTTGGCCATCATCCCTTCATTCGTCGAAAAAGCCGTCACTACCCGCTCCATGCGCATAAAGCGCGATCCCTTTACCAATACGCAGGACGGGCGCAAGCCGCGCAACGCGGCAACGACTTCGTCTACCGATGCGCAGGCGTGCGCGCCCACACCGAATGCGGCCGCTGCCGCCCGGCTGGCTTCGCCTAGCGTGATGAGCGCGTCGAGCCCATGCTCGCGCGCGTAATTGCCCACCTCTTCATGCATGGCGGGGCCGTTGTCCCCGACCTCGCCCATGTCGCCCAGGACCAGGACGCGCGTGCCGTCGACGCGCGCCAGCACTTCGATGGCCACGCGAACCGAGTCGGGGTTCGCATTGTAGGTGTCGTCGATGAGCAACGTTCCGTCACTCAATTTTTTGCGCTGCATGCGGCCGGCCACCGGGCTGAAACCCGCCAGCGCGCGCACCGCGGCGTCCAGCGGCGCCCCCGCCGCGATGGCGCTGGCGATGGCCGCCAGCGCATTGCGCAGGTTGTGCAGGCCGGGCACCGGCAACGCCAGGTCGGCCGTGCCGACCGGCGTCACCACGCGGCAGCGCGTGGCGTCGACGTCGGCCAGGATCTGCTCGGCGTACACGTCCAGGCCGGGCTGCAGGCCGAAGCGCAGCACGCGGCGCGGCTCGGCCAGCGCATCCCAGACCGTCGAATACGGCTCGTCGCCCGGATAGACGGCCACGCCGTCGTCGGGCAGCGCGGCGATGGCCGCGCCGTTCTCGTGCGCCACCGCTTCCACGCTGTGCATGAATTCCTGGTGCTCGCGCTGGGCGTTGGTCACCAGCGCCACCGTGGGCGCGGCCAGCGCCGCCAGCTGGGCGATTTCGCCGGGGTGGTTCATGCCCAGCTCGAACACCGCGGCGCGATGGCCGGGACGCAGGCGCAGCAGCGTCAGCGGCACGCCGATGTCGTTGTTCAGGTTGCCGGCGGTGGCCAGGCGGCCTTCCGCGCCGCGCCACTCGGCCAGCATGGCCGAAATCATTTCCTTGGTGGTGGTCTTGCCGTTGCTGCCCGTCACGGCGATGACCGGCAGCGAGAATTGCGCGCGCCAGGCCGCGCCGATGCGCATCAGCGCCACGCGGGTATCGCCCAGCACCAGCTGCGGCAGGCGCGCGCCGGCGACCGGATGCGCCACCACGGCCGCGCAGGTGCCGCGCGCCTCGGCCTGGTCCAGGTAATCGTGCGCGTCGAAATTCTCGCCCACCAGCGCCACGAACAGCTCGCCGGCGTCGATGCGCCGCGTGTCGGTGGACACGCCCTTGACCTGCGGCAGCAGCATCGCCAGGCGCGCCCATTCGCGGTCGTCGAACGGCAGCTTCTCGCCGCCGATGTCCTGGTAGGTCTCGTGGCCCTTGCCGGCCAGCAGCACCACGTCCTCGGGCGCCGAGGCCCAGATGGTCTGCATGATGGCGCGCGCGCGATCGACCTGTACCACGGCATGCGCGGACCCGGGAATGCCGGCCAGGATCTGCCGGACGATGTCTTCGGGCGATTCGCGGCGCGGATTGTCGCTGGACACCACCACGTGGTCGGCCAGCTCGGCCGCGATCCGGCCCATCTCGGGACGCTTGCCCGGATCGCGCTCGCCGCCGCAGCCGAACAGGCAGACCAGGCGGCCCGAGCGCGCGGCGGCGACGGCGCGCAGCGCGGACAGCGCCCGCGACAGCGCGTCGGGCGTATGGGCGTAATCCACCACCACCAGCGGGCCGCGGCCGGTGCCGGCCTGGGCGCCGTTCGAGCCCAGCGGCTCCACGGTCTGCAGGCGGCCGTCCACCGGATCGGTGGCGGCCAGCTCGCGGGCGATCTGCGCGAACGGCAGGCCCAGCTGATACAGCACGCCCGCCACCAGCAGCAGGTTGGAAACGTTGTGCGCGCCCAGCAGGCGCGTGACGATCTGGGCCTCGCCATGCGGCGACACCAGCGTGAAGATCTGGCCCTGGGCGGTCGCCTGCAGGTCGCGCGCGCGCATCCGGGCGGGAACCTCCGGCGCGTCGCTCAGGCTGTAGCCCATCGCCAGTTCCGCGGGCAGGCTGGCGATCAGGCGCCGGCCGGCCTCGTCGTCCGCGTTGATCACGGCGGCGGTCAGGCCAGGCCACGTGAACAGGCGCGCCTTGGCCGCTTCGTAGCGCTCCATGGTGCCGTGGTAATCGAGATGGTCGCGCGTCAGGTTGGTGTACGCCGCTAACGCCACGCGCACGCCGTCCATGCGGCCCTGCTCGATGCCGATGGACGAGGCCTCCATGGCCACCGCCTTGGCCCCGGCGTCGCGCATGGCGGCCAGGGTGCGGTGCACGGTCAGCACGTCGGGGGTGGTCAGCTCGCCGCCCAGCGTCTGCCCGTCGGGCAGCACCGCGCCCAGCGTGCCGATGGTGCCGCAGGGCTTGTCGTTGCGGCTGAGCGCATGGGCGATCCATTGCACCGAAGACGTCTTGCCGTTGGTGCCCGTCACGGCCACCACCGCCAGCGCGGCCGACGGCCGGCCGTACCAGGTGTCGCCCAGCTCGCCCAGCAGGGCGCGCAGGCCCGTCACCGGCAGCATCTGCGCCTGCCCGGCCGCGGCCTCGACGGCCGCGCTGGCGGGCGCTTCGAACAGGACCGCGCTGGCGCCCAGCGCCAATGCCTTATCTATATAGAGGCGTCCATCGCTGGACAGGCCCGGGCAGGCGACGAACACGTCGCCCGGCTCGATATCGCGGGAGTCCAGCTTGAGGTGCGCGGTCAGCGAGACGCGCGCATGCAACCACGCCACGATCTCGGCGACCGTGGCGGCGGGGGAAGTAGAGAGGAAGCCTTTGGCGCTCATCTGCCTGGCTCCTTGAGACCAGCAACAATTGTGGATTCGAAGGGCGCGTCCGGACGCACCCCCATCAGCCGCAGGCCGCCTCCCACGATCTGGGAGAACACCGGCGCGGCGATCGCGCCGCCGTAATAGCCGCCGACGGTCGGTTCGTCGATGGACACGGCCACGACGATCTTGGGATCGGACACCGGCGCGAAGCCCACGTACGAACTGCGGTAGCGCTGCTTGCTGTACTTGCCGTCGACGATCTTGCGCGCGGTGCCGCTCTTGCCGGCCACGCGGTAGCCCTGCACCTGCGCGGCCTTGGTGCCTTCGGGACCGGCGGCGGCCTCGAGCATGCCGCGCACCAGCGCGGTGGTCTTGGGCGTATAGATCTTGACGCTGGTGGGATCGCTGTCGCGCTTGACCAGCGTGAGCGAGACCATGTCGCCGTTGCGCGCGAAGACGGTATAGGCGCGCGCCACCTGCAGCAGCGACACCGACAGGCCGTAGCCGTAGGCCATGGTGGCCTTTTCTATCAGGCGCCAGCGGTCCCAGGGACGCAGGCGGCCGGGCGCGGCGCCGGGGAATCCCACCTGGGGGGCCTGGCCCAGGCCCAATTCGGTGAAGCGGTCCCACATCTCGCGGGATTCCAGCTTCTCGGAGATCATGGTCATGCCGATATTGCTGGACTTGCGCAGCACGCCGGCCACGTCCAGCGTGCCGTTGCGGCTCACGTCGCTGATCGTGCTGCCCTGGTACTGGAAGCGGCCATTGCCGGTCTCGAACAGGGTCTTGGTGCTGATGCGGCCCAGGTCCAGCGCCAGCGCGGCGGTGAACGGCTTCATGATGGAGCCGGGCTCGAAGGTATCGGTGATCGCCTGGTTGCGCAGGTTGGCGCCGTGAAAGGTTTCGCGCTTGTTGGGATCGAAGGTCGGCACGTTGGCCAGCGCCAGGATCTCGCCGGTATGCACGTCCACGACCACGGCGGTCGCGCCCTTGGCCTGGTGCTTGTCCATGGCGTCTTTCAGGGCCTTGAACACCAGGTACTGCAGGCGGGTGTCGATGGACAGGCGCAGGTCGCGGCCGTCGACCGGCAGGGTCACGGCCTGCACGTCCTCGATGACGCGGCCCAGCCGGTCCTTGATCACGCGTCGGCTGCCCGGGCGGCCGGAGAGCTGCTGGTTGAACGTGAGTTCGACGCCTTCCTGGCCCTGGTCCTCGACGCTGTTGAAGCCCACCACGTGGGCCATCACGTCGCCGTCCGGATAGTAGCGGCGGGTTTCGGGCTGCTGGTGTATGCCGGGCAGGCCCAATTGCTTGATCTGGTCGGCCACGTCCATGGCGACCTGGCGCTTCAGGTAGACGAAGTTCTTGTCCTCGTCGACCAGGCGGCGGCGCAGGTCGGCCACCGGCATCTCCAGCAGCTTGGCCAGCGAGTCGAGCTGCGCCGCCGTGGCCTGCTTGGCGTCCTCGGGAATCGCCCAGATGGCGCGCGCCGGCACGCTGGAGGCCAGCACCGCGCCGTTGCGGTCCAGGATCTTGCCGCGCGTGGCGGGCAGGGTCAGCGTGCGCTCGTAGCGGCGCTCGCCCTGCTGCTGCAGGAATTCGGTGGACAGCCCCTGCAGGAATAGGGCGCGGCCGGCCAGCACGACGAACCCGCCGAACAGCAGGATCAGCACCAGGCGCGCGCGCCAGGTGGGCAATTGCCCGCGCAGCACGGGGTTGTCGAAGAAGGGCACCCGCTTCATTGGGCACCTCCGGCGGCGGAGACGGGCGCCTGGTTCAGATAGAGCGTGCGGTCCGGAACGATGGAGATCATCTTCAGGCCCTCACGCGCGATGGCGTCCACCCGCGCGTTGCGGGCGAGTTCGGCGCGCGCCAGCTGCAGGCGCCGCCAGTTGGTTTCCAGGTCGCGCGCCTGGGCCTGATCGCGCCCCAGCTCGATGAAGAGCTGGCGCGACTGATACCGGCTGGTGACCAGGGAAATGGCCGACAGCATCAGCAAAGCCGCAACGATCAGGTTGACGCGACCCATCAGCGGCGCCCTCCCTTGCCGCCGCGCCGCGGCGGCGGAGCCAGATCGCTGCCCGGCAGGGAGCCGATCTTGACGAACGCGGCGCCGCCCTCTGCGGGCAGCGGGGTTTCCGTGCGTTCGGCCACGCGCAGGATGGCGGAGCGGGCGCGCGCGTTGCCCGAGACTTCGTCGTCCTCGGCCACCACGCGGCCCAGGGAACGCAGCACCGGCTGGGGCATTTCGCTTTCACGCAGCGGCAGGCGCGCATGCGCGGCAGCCGGACGAGCCGCCGCCGCGATGCACTGCTTGACCATACGGTCTTCGAGCGAATGAAAGCTGATCACCGCCAATCTCCCCCCCGGAGCCAGCAGGTCTAGAGCTGCCGCGAGGGTGCGCGCGAGCTCTTCGAGTTCCCGATTGATGTAAATCCGTAAAGCTTGAAAGGTGCGTGTGGCCGGATGCTGCCCCTTTTCGCGCGTGCGGACGGCGCCGGCGACGCACTCGGCAAGCTCGAGCGTGGTGCGCAGCGGCCTTGTTGCGCGGCGAGCAGCAATCGCCTTTGCAACCTGAAAAGCAAACCGTTCTTCGCCATAATCCGCTATGACCTCCCGCATCTCATCCACACTGGCTTGCGCCAGCCAATCCGCCACCGTGGGACCACGAGTGGTGTCCATCCGCATGTCGAGCGGGCCGTCTCGCATGAACGAGAAACCGCGCTCGGCATCGTCGATCTGAGGCGACGAAACGCCCAGATCCAGCATTACGCCATCGACCTTGCCGATGCCGCGCTGCTGCAATTCTTCGGCCATGGTGGCGAAGCCGCCATGCACCACGGTGACCCTCGGGTCCGCTGCCGCCAATACATTGGCGACGGCGATCGCCTCCGGGTCCTTGTCGAACACCACCAGCCGCGCGTCCGGGCCGAGACGGCCGAGCAGCTCGCGGCTGTGCCCGCCGCGGCCGAAAGTGCCGTCGACGAAGACGCCGCTTTGCGCCCGCGTAGCCGCAGCCGGCCCGCCTTGCTCTTGCGACCGTGCCGCGCCCTTGCCGCCGAAGCCGGCCAGCAGTAACGCGTCCACCGTCGGCTCCAGCAAGACGGGCCGATGTTCGAATTCCATAACTTTTTCAGAACGAAAACTGATTCAACACATCCGGCATACCCTTGGCCAGGTCCTCAGCCTCGCGGCTGGCCAGGGTAGCGGCGTCCCACAGCTCGAAGTGCGCGCCCAATCCGAGCAGCATCACATCGCGCGTCATACCGGAAGCGTTGCGCAGTTCAGGCGCGATCAGGACCCGGCCCGAGCCGTCCAGTTCCACGTCCTGAGCGTTGCCCAGCAACAGCCGCTGCAACGCGCGGGCCGACATGGGAAACGCGGCGATCTGCTCGCGCTTCTTTTCCCACTCGGGCCGCGGGTAGACCAGCAGACAGCCGTCGGGGTGGCGAGTCAGGGTCAGCCGGCCATCGGCCTGCGACATGAGCGCGTCACGATGCCGGGTCGGAATCGAGATCCGTCCCTTGGCATCCAGCGTGAGCGCGCTGCTTCCCTGAAACACCACTTTTACCCCACTTAATTGCACAATTTCCTACTATTTCCCACTCTACGGTATGGGAAAGGGGCGGTCAAGGGAGAGGTTGCAATTTTTTCAATCACAACAAGGACTTAGGCCAATATGTAAATCCGCAAAAACAAAAACCTCCCAATAAATCAGGAGGTTGCGGCACTATCTAAAAGTCCTTCTTCAGAAGTAGCGGCTAACAATGGCTTTGCATTGTTTTACGATCGGTCCTTCGCTCCTATTGGCGAGGCTTCCCACCGCCTGCGGCGTCCGGGGCCGCCCGAAAAATGGCGCAGCCCGGTCCGCCCGGCGCCGGGACGGCCGCGCATTCGAGAATGAGTTGCAAGACGGGTCTATAGGCCGGATTCTGTACACCAGGTTGCCCTGGCGGACGATCATTCCTCTGCGCGGACCATTGCTGGGCCGCTGTAGCCATCTACCCGCATGCTCGGACGGAGCCGCCCTTCGCGGCCCGAAGGCCGCACGCATGCCTATTTGATGTTGCTCCGGATAGAGGTTGCCGCGTTTCACCCTGCGATGCCGCCGCCCGTTGCCGGACGGCGCGATACGGAGATGGCCGTACCTGTGCGCGCGCCGCGCGCCCGCCCCGCAGACTCGTCTCTGTGGCCCTGTTCCTCAACCGCGCCCGAGGACGCGGCCGGACGGCCGTTAGCCGTTATCCTGCCCTGTGGAGTCCGGACCTTCCTCGATGGATTCGCATCCACCGCGATCGCCCGACCCGTCTTGCGGTTCGTATTCTAGTACAGGTGGCGGCTCCGTCCCCCAAGGCCCGCGCCACCGCCGACGCCCGCGCGGGTTCCTGCGACAATACGCCTTGATTCGCACAGACGCAGACGCTGCTCCATTACATGGCACTCGCTACTCTCATCACCCTTACCGACATCCAGCTCGCCTACGGCCACCATCCGCTGCTGGACCACGCCGATTTCGCCATCCAGGCCGGCGAGCGCATCGGCCTGATCGGCCGCAACGGCGCCGGCAAGTCGTCCCTGCTGAGGCTGCTGGACGGCCGCACCCTGCCCGACGACGGCGACATCGCCCGCAGCTCGGGCCTGCGCGTGGCCACCGTCGAGCAGGAGCCCGAGCTCGACGAGAACGCCACGGTCTTCGACGTGGTCTGCAATGTGGAAGGCGACCACGAAGACTGGCAGCGCCCTTCGCGCGTGCGCGCCGTGATCGAAAAGCTCGGCCTGCCCGCCGACGCGCAGATCGCCGGCCTGTCCGGCGGCACGCGCAAGCGCGTCGCGCTGGCCCGCGCGCTGGTCGACGAACCCGATCTGCTGCTGCTCGACGAACCCACCAACCATCTCGACTTCGACGGCATCGCCTGGCTGGAAGACATGCTGCGCGGCTGGAAGGGCGCCGCGGTCATCATCACCCACGACCGCCGCTTCCTGGACGCCATCGCCACCCGCATCGTCGAACTGGACCGCGGCCGGCTGCTGAGCTTTCCCGGCAATTTCTCGCAATGGCAGGAACGCAAGGCCCAGTGGCTGGAATCCGAACGGCTGGAGCAGGCCCGCTTCGACAAGCTGCTGGCCCAGGAGGAAGTCTGGATACGCAAGGGCGTGGAGGCGCGCCGCACCCGCAACGAAGGCCGCGTGCGCCGCCTGGAGCGCCTGCGCGTCGAACGCGCCGAACGCCGCGAGCGCGTGGGCAACGTATCGCTGGCGCTGGCCGAGGGCCAGCGTTCCGGCAAGCTGGTCGCCGAACTCGAGCACGTCAGCAAGGCCTTCGGCGAAAAAATCGTGGTGGACGATTACTCCACCACCATCCTGCGCGGCGACCGCATCGGCATCATCGGCCCCAACGGCGCCGGCAAGACCACGCTGCTCAAGCTGATCCTGGGCGAAATGCAGCCCGACAGCGGCGCCACCCGCATGGGCACCAACGTCTCGGTCGCCTACTTCGACCAGATGCGCGCGCAGCTGGACGAGAACGCCACGCTGGTCGACATCATCAGCCCGGGCAGCGAATGGGTCGAAATCGGCGGCGCCCGCAAGCACGTCATGAGCTACCTGGGCGATTTCCTGTTCTCGCCGGCACGCGCCGGCTCGCCGGTGCGCAGCCTGTCGGGCGGCGAACGCGCGCGGCTGCTGCTGGCCCGCCTGTTCGCGCGGCCCGCCAACGTGCTGGTGCTGGACGAGCCCACCAACGATCTCGACATCGAAACGCTGGAGCTGCTCGAAGAGCTGCTGCAGGAATACGCAGGCACCGTGCTGCTGGTCAGCCACGACCGCGCCTTCCTGAACAACGTGGTCACCCAGACCATCGCCTACGAAGGCCATGGCCGCTGGCGCGACTACGTCGGCGGCTACGACGAATGGCTCGCGCAGCGGCCCGCGCCGGCCGCGCCCGCCGAGGAGGCCGCGCCCGCCGCCAGGCCGGCCGACGACGGCGCGGCGCGCGCCAAGGCCGCGCGTCCCAAGCCGGCGCGCGCCGCCAAGATGAACTCGTGGGAACTGCGTGAACTGGAAGGCCTGCCCGACGCCATCGCGGCGCTGGAAGCGCAGCAGGCCGAACTGGCCGGCAAGCTGGCCGACGGCAGCCTGTACCGCGACGCGCCGGCCGAGGTCGAACGCATCAACAGCGAATTGGCCAAGCTGGAAAGCGAGCTCGAAGAACGCTTCGCGCGCTGGGAACTGCTGGAAGCGCGGCGCGAAAGCTCGTTGTGATCCGACGCGCCATATCTATATAGCGCACCTGCGAAGGGCTGCCCGCGAGGCAGCCCTTTTTCCGTCTCAGACGTGGGCGCGCCAGGCCAGCGCCTCGCCCGCGGCCAGCGGCACCAGCGTGGTGTCGCCGAAAGGCAGGTCCTCGGGCACCGTGTAGGCTTCGCGCACCAGCGTCAGCGTGCCGGTGTTGCGCGGCAGGCCGTAGAAGTCCGGGCCGTGGAAGCTGGCGAAGCCTTCCAGCTTGTCCAGCTTGCCGGCCGCGTCGAACGCGGTCGCGTACAGCTCCATCGCGTGCAGCGCCGTGTAGCAGCCGGCGCAGCCGCAGGCATGTTCCTTCAGGCCGCGTGCATGCGGCGCGCTGTCGGTGCCCAGGAAAAAGCGCGGGCTGCCGCTGGTGGCGGCCTCGACCAGCGCCTGGCGATGCGTTTCGCGCTTGAGGATCGGCAGGCAGTACCAGTGCGGACGCACGCCGCCCTGGAAGATCGCGTTGCGGTTGTACAGCATGTGCTGCGGCGTGATGGTCGCGGCGATCGGCCCTTCGGCGTCGCGCACGTAATGCGCGCCCTCTTTGGTGGTGATGTGCTCGAACACGACCTTCAGCGCCGGGAAGGCGCGGCGCAGCGGCAGCATCACGCGCTCGACGAACACCGCCTCGCGGTCGAACACGTCGATCGACGGGTCCGTCACTTCGCCATGCACCAGCAGCGGCATGCCGCATTTTTCCAGCGCCTCGAGCGCCTTGGTGCATTTGCCCAGCAGATCGGTCACGCCCGCGTCCGAGTTGGTCGTGGCGCCGGCGGGGTACAGCTTGACCGCATAGACCTGGCCCGACTCGTGCGCGCGGAAGATCTCCTCGGCCGAGGTGTTGTCGGTCAGGTAGAGCGTCATCAGCGGCGTGAACGCGGCGGGATTGCCGCCCGCCTTGGCCAGCGCCTCCAGGATGCGGCCGCGATAGGCCAGCGCCTGTTCGGTGTTGGTCACCGGCGGACGTAGGTTCGGCATGATGATGGCGCGCGCGAACTGCCGCGCGGTGTCGGCCACCACCGCCTCCAGCGCCGCGCCGTCGCGCAGGTGCAGGTGCCAGTCGTCCGGCCGGGTGATGGTAAGCTGGGTCGTGTTTTGCGTGGACATGGAAAGCTTCTTAGTCTGCCAGCGGCATGCCCCGTTCGGCCAGCGCGCAGAACATCGCGCTGCCCAGGGGAATGACGGCGTCGTTGAAATCGAAATGCGAGTTGTGCAGCACGCAGCCGGAATCGGCTCCGCCCTGCCCCAGCCGGAAATAGGCGCCCGGCTTGCTCTGCAACATGAAAGAGAAATCCTCGGAGCCCATGGACGGCACCAGGTCGCGCACCACGTTCTCCTTGCCTATCATTTCGGTAGCGATGTCGGCCACCAGGTTCGCGTGCTGCGGCGTGTTCAAGGTGGCGGGATAGATCCGTTCGTAGATCACTTCGGCCGTGCCGCCGAACGCGCCGGCGATGGCCGAGACCAGCTCGCGCATGCGCGTCTCCACCATTTCCTGCACCGACTTGCGGAACGTGCGCACGGTGCCCACCATCTTCGCTTCGCGCGGAATCACGCTCATCGCGCCGGGATGGCCGGCCTGCAGCGAGCCGATGGACACCACCGCCGAATCCAGCGGATTCACGTTGCGCGACACGATGGTTTGCAAGGCCGTGATGATCTGTCCCGCGATGGTGACGGGGTCGATGGTCTGATACGGATGCGCGCCGTGGCCGCCGCGTCCGGTTATCTGGATCTCGAAGCGGTCGGCCGCGGCCATCATCGGTCCGGGATTGATGCCCACCGTGCCCGGCTTGAGGCCGGGCCAGTTGTGCAGCGCGTAGATCGCGTCGCACGGAAAGGTATCGAACAGGCCGTCTTCCAGCATGGCGCGCGCGCCGCCGCGCCCTTCTTCCGCAGGCTGGAAAATCAGCACCGCGGTGCCGTCGAAATTGCGCGTCTGCGCCAGATACTTGGCCGCGCCGATCAGGATGGCCGTGTGGCCGTCGTGGCCACAGCCGTGCATCAGGCCGGGCTTGGTCGACTTGTGGCCGAAGTCGTTGTCTTCCGTCATCGGCAGCGCGTCCATGTCGGCGCGCAGCCCTATCATGCGCCCGCTGTCGCAGCGCTTGCCGCGGATCACGCCCACCACGCCGGTCTTGCCGATGCCACGGTGCACCTCGATCCCCAGCGCCTCCAGCGCGCCCGCGACAATCCCGGACGTCCGCACTTCCTCGAAACCCAGCTCGGGATGCGCGTGCAAATCGCGCCGCAGCGCCGTCAATTCGTCATGAAACAGCCGAATCGATTCCAACGGAGAACGTGCGTACATAGGAGGTTACAGAAAGACGATAGAGTAGGAAGAATCTGTGCATTTTAGTTGCTACAGAGGATAAATGCCTTTGTCTTTAGGGTAGAGACACGTTATGCTCCGGCCGCAGGACAATTTTTCCAACAGCCAGAGAAGGAGCGCCGCATTATGGCCACAACCTCCAAACCCGCGACCGCGCGCAAGCCGAACGCTGCATTCATGAAGCCCCTGACCCCCAGCGCCGAATTGGCTGCTGTCATCGGCTCGGAAGCCGTGCCGCGTACCGAGGTCACCAAGAAGATCTGGGAATACATCAAGAAGCACAACCTGCAAGATGCCAGCAACAAGCGCAACATCAACGCCGATGCCAAGCTGCGCCCGATCTTCGGCAAGGATCAGGTCACGATGTTCGAACTGACCAAACTGGTCAACGCACATCTGAAGTAAGCAGGCAAAGGGCGTACCCCGTACGTCCCTGCCTCCAGCTCGCCTCGACGCCCTGGCTCCAGTGCCGGGCGAGCCTCCCGACCTACGCCTGGCGCCTTCCTCCGCCTGCGGCAGCCATGCCGGCAGCGCAGCGACTCCCCTACCTCCGCACTTCCTCTCCAAGCCTTCGCGCCTGAGCGCTGCTTGCGGCCGTCCAATGGAAAAGGCCGGCATATGCCGGCCTTTGCGTGGGTCTGCGCGAATCAGGCGTACGTGGTGGGCGCAGAGCCTTCCAGCAGCGCCAGCCAGCCCTTGATGAGGCGATACAGCACCCACACCACGGTGGCGGCCAGGCCGATCCAGCCGATGAAAATAAGCGTGGCGATCGCGCTGATGGCCAGCCACAGCAAGGCCCACCAGAAGGTGCGCAGCAGCCAGTCGAAGTGGGAGGCGTACACGGTGCCCGCGGCGTCGGAGCGCTTGACGTACATCAGCACGACGGCGGCCAGCGTGGCGATGCCCAGAAATCCACTCGTCAGAAAGCCCAGCGCGTACAGGCCGTAGGCCACGTGGGTCAGCGTGCGCAGATCTAAAGTCGTACCGGGCACGGGGGTCTGGGGATCACTCACGATAACGCTCCAACGAATTGACTCGGTCAATCTTACCGCACAAAGTCGACCCGCCCACGGCCGTTGTTATTTCGGCACATTCAATGCTGGCGCGGCTTGCAGCCTGATCGCAGGTTTGCGCAAGACAAAGAAAAACCCCACAGCGCGAGCTGTGGGGTTTCGGGATTGGCGCCTGACAATGACCTACTTTCACGGACGTCCGTCCACTATCATCGGCGCAAAGGCGTTTCACTGTCCTGTTCGGGATGGGAAGGAGTGGGACCACCTCGCTATGGTTGTCAGGCATAGCTGTTCGAACGCCTGCCCATGCTGGCAAACGCTCCGATTCTGGAGCCGGCCCTGCCGTAACGGCCCGCCCTGTACCGCCTAGAAATTTGGGTTAAATCTCATCAAGATACGTGTCCATGTATTTTTTGAGATGGACACGTATTTCGATGAGCGATTCTCTTTCTTTGGTGGCGACCTCTCAAGGCTCTCGGCGCCGCTATCCGGTCGAGTACAAGCGGCAAGTGGTGCAAGAATCGATGGTGGCGGGAGCCTCAATAGCACGGGTCGCGCTGACACACGGCGTCAATGCCAACCAATTGCATAACTGGCGCTGGCAATATCGGCGTGGCGACTTCGGGCCAATCAACCAAGGGCCGGTGTTGCTGCCGGTGCAGATTAAAGCGACTTCGAACACACCACAGCAGCAACCGGCCAAGATAGTTGACGGGCAAGGCAGCATCGGGGCGGGGGATATTGAACTAATCTTTAGCGGCGCACGTGTCCTGCTTCACGGGGCGCCCGACCCGGCCACGTTACGCTACGTCATCGAAGCGCTGCGCCCATGATTGGTTTACCGACCGGAACCCGCGTGTGGT
>NZ_POQS01000008.1:0-529 GCF_002885955.2 Achromobacter pulmonis | reverse complement strand
GGGCTGGCTCGGCGGCCATCTGCACGAGTTCATCATCGACGATACGCATTACGGTGAGCTTGACCCCGATTACCCCGAGCCTGATCTGAGAAGCGAGAAGCGCGTGCGCCTGGACAAGGCGCTGGGCGTACGGCGTCAACTCGATTACATCTACGACTACGGGGATAACTGGGCCCATCGGATTCGGCTGATCGAGGCGACGCCCTTTAGCGGCCCGCTGGATTCCCCTTGGTGCCTGGACGGCGCCAATGCCTGCCCGCCCGAAGATGTGGGTGGGGAGCCGGGCTATATGGAGTTCTTGGAGGCCATGGCCAATCCCGCGCATCCTGAACACGAACAGATGATGCAATGGCATGGCGGCCCATTCGATCCAGCTGCCTTCGACCTTCAAGAGGTCAACGAGCGGCTGATGCAGATTCGGATTTAACGCAACACGGTGCTGGCCGGGCCGTTACGCCCTGCCGGCGCGCGCCTGGAGACTTGCTCGACAAGCGCCCGCGGAGGGCTCTCATAAAAAACAAAACCCCAC
>NZ_POQS01000078.1 GCF_002885955.2 Achromobacter pulmonis | reverse complement strand
CGACGCGCCCTCGGCGCCGGCGACGGTGCCGTACGCCATGCGCCGCTTGACCGTGCCGCGGTAATGGCTGCGCGCCACCACTTCCTGGCCGGGATAACAGCCCTTGGTGAAGCTGACGCCTTCGATCAGGTCCAGGTTGACCGTCTGCGGAATGAAAACGTCCTGCGTGGCGGCGGTGATCCACGGGATGCCCGCGGCCAGGTCGGCGGCATGCCATTGCGCGGCCGGCGCCAGTCCGAGGACCTCGGCCAGCGCGCCCGACTGCTGCAGCTGCTCGTCAGAGGCGATCCACCACCAGCGCAGCCGCGCGTCGGCCGAGGGCGCGGCGATCCAGGTGCCGGAGGGGAGTTCCGCGCGCTGCCACGGCGTGCGCGGCAGCGCGCCGGCGGCGGCTTCCAGCGCGGCGGCCTGTTCGGCCGTGG
>NZ_POQS01000077.1 GCF_002885955.2 Achromobacter pulmonis | reverse complement strand
TATAGCCCGAGTCATCCCAGTCTTCAGAGCCAATCCTTATCCCGAAGTTACGGATCTAATTTGCCGACTTCCCTTACCTACATTAATCTATCGACTAGAGACTCTAAACCTTGGAGACCTGCTGCGGATTCGGTACAAGCTGTTGGGAGTTTGCGTGCCCCAGTCTTCGATTTTCAAGGTCCAAGAAGAGAATATCGACACAGCAATTTAATACCATGCTCTACCAGCCTGTCCAACCATATCTCTCTATGAAAGACTTCCATGGCTAGTGTGACTGTAAAACAGAAAAGAGAACTCTTCCGATATCTCTTGTTGGCTTCTCGAAGAAAAGGATTCATGTTGCCATGATTACAAAGGCGCTACCGTTGCCGGTATGGGACGCCAATGCAAACGTATACCCAACAGGCTCCGGAATTGTAACCGG
>NZ_POQS01000076.1 GCF_002885955.2 Achromobacter pulmonis | reverse complement strand
CGGCAATTCGATGTTCTCCGACCTGGTTTCGGTCGCAGGCCACATCTACAAGCACGGGATCGACGATGGACTGCCGGGTGCATCGGCTGGTGCGCGCGTGCCGATCAACGTGCATGCGGACGAGTTCAATGAATTGATGGGTGACGAGTTCATTCCGCTCATCAACAAGGGCGGTGGCGCTGGACTGCAAGTCACCGCGTACACGCAGACCNGCATGCGGACGAGTTCAATGAATTGATGGGTGACGAGTTCATTCCGCTCATCAACAAGGGCGGTGGCGCTGGACTGCAAGTCACCGCGTACACGCAGACCCTCTCGGACATCGAAGCCCGCATCGGCAACCGGGCGAAGGCCGGTCAGGTGATCGGCAACTTCAACAACCTGTTCATGCTGCGCGTGCGCGAGACGGTTACCGCTGAATTGCTGACCCGGCAATTGCCGAAGGTCGAGGTCTAT
>NZ_POQS01000075.1 GCF_002885955.2 Achromobacter pulmonis | reverse complement strand
GATGCCGACGACGCGGTATTCGAGGCAGTCTGGTGATGCCACTGAGCCAACGATGGTTGCGGTGTTGAGGGCGTAGCTGCCGGTAGCGCTGAGCAGCAGCACCGAGGCCACGCCAGCACGCAGACGGCGCATCCGCTCGAAGGGTCGGGTCATGGCTGCGGCCTCCGGTGTTGCGCAATGCGCGCGACGGCACGGGCTACGTCCGGCTCGCCATAGACCACGTAACGCTGATCCACCACGACCGCCGGAATGCTGGTGACGCTCAGGCTCCAGGCGTCGGCAACGCCCTGGTATGCCGACGCAATGCGGCGCTGGAGGTCGGCACCGCCGTTGTTCAGGCGGCGCTTGACGATGGCCGTGGCCTGCTCAGGATCGGCGGGCAGCTGTGCGGAAAGCTCGGCTTCGATGCGCGGGCCTTCATCCAACTCGATCAACCGCTCGCCACCCATGGTCTTGACCGGGTGG
>NZ_POQS01000074.1 GCF_002885955.2 Achromobacter pulmonis | reverse complement strand
GCGCCGGACTGGCAACGATTGCTGGAACGTCGCGAGGACTACCGCATCGGCACCGTGCCCGCTGGCGGTCTGCTGCTGACTGCCGGTGCCGACGTGCAGAAGGACCGCATCGAAGTCTCGATCTGGGCCTTCGGGCGGGGCAAAGCCGCATGGCTGGTGGAGCACCGGATCCTGATGGGCGACACGGCGCGAACCGAAGTTTGGTCGGCTCTCGCCAAGCTCATGGGAGAGACCTGGACCCACAGTTCGGGCTGCCATTTGAGTCTAGCGCGCCTGGCCTTGGACACCGGCTACGCCACCCAGGAGGCCTACGCCTTTGTACGCAGCGTGCGCGATGCGCGGCTCATGCCGATCAAGGGCATTGCTGGAGGTGCAGCGCTGATCGGCACGCCCACAGCGGTAGACGCCACCGCCAGCGGCAAGAAGCTGCGCCGTGGCATCAAGGTGTTCCCGGTGGCCGGCAGCATCGCC
>NZ_POQS01000073.1 GCF_002885955.2 Achromobacter pulmonis | reverse complement strand
TTTTTTTTTTTTTAACGCACGTGTCTTGGGGTCGCTCACGCGACCCCGCTTTTAAAAATTGTTGTTTGTTTGGTGAAATAATTTTTATGAGATAGGTGCAGGTCTGGGTTCTGTAAGTACAACAAGGTACTCTATGCGAACCTGAAAGTTAATAGGAAGAGAGTCACGAGCGGTGTCAGGACAACCCCACACCATAAATGAAATCTGGTTGCTGGGGTTTGTTGTAACCGTTCCACGCATTTGTAGATCAGTAAGACCAGGCATACCAGTGTACTTAGCAATATTAACACCACATTCCAGGGCGCAGGTGTCGTTTTCTTTGTCGACTGCATTTAAAATAGTGTAATTACCCTTGCCGTTTTCAATGATTTCACGAAAATCAGTGGCAGGGGCATTTGTATCGCTAACGTAAACGCCAAAATACTGACGCCCGGAGTCAGTATTTTCACCATCAATAAAAATTTTCGCAGCG
>NZ_POQS01000072.1 GCF_002885955.2 Achromobacter pulmonis | reverse complement strand
GGTGATGGAGCTGCGGGTTCTTGGTCGTTGAAATCAAGCATGGACACCTCCTTCATCGGTGTCTGCCGGATTCAAGTAGCCAGCCTTGGTCGCGATCTCTCGCATGAAGTTGGGGGACAGACCGACCTGGTCGCACCACAGCTCCAGGCGCCCGTCTCGAAAGAAACGTCTGGCCTCAGAGCGCAGATGTTTAGAGGGCGAGCACAGGTCAATGAACGCCTGTTTGATGACAGCCACGACCAGTCGCGACTCCGGACACACGACAGCGACATGGCGAAGTAGCAGACGCTCCAGCAGGGATGCACCGATCAAGGGTTTCTGGCGACGGGCGGTCACCGTCAATGCGTCGATGACGGGTTGAGGAAGACGCGCATTCATGACTGCACCCCCGATGCGCTCACACCCTGCTCGCGCCAACACCGACGCGCCCAAGCGCAGTACTTGCACTCGTAGAAACTCGGCTCAGACGCCACGCGCGGCAGCAATTCACCGGCC
>NZ_POQS01000071.1 GCF_002885955.2 Achromobacter pulmonis | reverse complement strand
CCGGTGGGAGCCGAAGGCGCTTGGCTTGGGGTGCGCATCGGCTGCCCCATCAGCACGGCATACTCTTTGTGATCCGGCTGAATGGCGGCCTTGATCACGTTCTTGTCGTCGCCGTTCTGATCCTTCTCGACATCAATGCGGGCGACAAACTCCACACCATCCAGATCGGCAAAGCCCTTGATGCGGCGCGCACTCTGCGCCTGTGGCGAGTTGTCTGCCGGATGGATGCCTCGCGCCGAGTTCAGAATGGCGCGGAGGAAGCTTCGCCCGATATGGGTCCACTCCGGGCCCTTGGGACTGGACAGGCCAATCAGCCCGAACACCACGCGTTTGGCAAACGGTCCTTCCAGAATGGTGAACTTAGCGTTGAGATAGATCGCACCGGTCTTGTCGGAACGGGTCGCGTAACCGCCAGTCCAGCCTTGGCTCGGATCGTCATACCCACCCGGGCGAATGGCCATGATGACCTTGGCCAGGGTTTTGGGTGGGATCAGGGCGTACTCGCGC
>NZ_POQS01000070.1 GCF_002885955.2 Achromobacter pulmonis | reverse complement strand
GATTTTTTTATTTTTTTTTTCTAAATAATAAGTTACTTAAGCTATACTTCTAAGTATCAGTATACCATATGCGTAAGGCATACTCAAAAGAGATTGCTCCGCCGGTATCATTTTTGACAACGAACCAAATTCTGTTACGCTGTCCGGAAGTTGAAGATGATCCTGAGTAATGGATCTTCATAGGAAATCGGAAGCTGTAAGCAGCATCCGTAGAGTTTCCGCCGGTAGTAGAGGTAATCTGTTTCCACCATAAGATAAACGCATCCCTATTGACAAAGCCCCCTGTTACAGACAGAAAATCACCATAAGTTGGAGCATTGTTCATTTTAGGAGAAACAAAGTAGAGATCAGTAGCATCTCTATTAGTTGAACCACACACCTCAATTCGATGAACTCGAATTGAAGCACCTTCACGGTCTGCAACGCCATCACCTTGAGCGATAGCAGTTAATTCCGTGAGACTGATTGCTGCATCTGCAAGGGCAGAGTTGGAGAGTGTAATATCGCGGTGTTTCATTTCTGGTTTTCGG
>NZ_POQS01000069.1:320-542 GCF_002885955.2 Achromobacter pulmonis | reverse complement strand
TTTGATAGGTAAATGTTTGACCGACTCCAAGTTGATACTTCGTTTTACGCAGTATCTTTATTTTTCCTTGAGCAAGGGCATTTGGTAAATCAAAAGGAGTTGCTCCTCTTGAAGGTAGTGTTATACCAGTACCAGTTCCGTTAATATTCTTACTGTCAATTGCCATTTCACTAAATAAATTAACAATACCATGAACCTGGTCAGTAGAAGAACCAGTACGGA
>NZ_POQS01000069.1:0-217 GCF_002885955.2 Achromobacter pulmonis | reverse complement strand
GATACATCAATTTAGTAGTTTCATCGACGGTTTCACCTGCAACAGCAGTAGGATTACCAGTATTAAATGAACCTTGCATTGTGAATAAATCATTATGCGCTGTATTCTGTGATTTCATTCCGTATAGACTTACATCCATGACAATCTGATCACCATTAGTATCTTCACCAGAAAATACTTTATTGAACAGAAAAGTCTGAGTCCCCATGTCCTTCTC
>NZ_POQS01000007.1:190302-483052 GCF_002885955.2 Achromobacter pulmonis | reverse complement strand
GCCCTCAAGGCATTGTTATCGGCCCAATCTGCTCAGATCGATGCCTTCGGGCAAGAGCGTGCACAGTGGGTGGTGGAGCGCGAAACGCTGCGCCAAGGCACACACGACGATAAGCAAGAGATCGCACGCCTGGGCCTGCTGCTCGATAAACTGCGCCGCATGTTGTTCGGCCAGAAGTCCGAGCGGCTCGTTGCCCAGATCGATCAATTGCAGCTTGAACTGGAAGAGCTACACATCAATCAGGGTGGGCGCGCCGAAAAAATCGAATCGACGCAAGCGTCTGCCGCGCGTGCGGCTCCGCCACGTCGGCCGCTACCCGAGCATCTGCCGCGTGAAGTGCATGAGCACCTTCCCAAGGAATCTGCCTGCCCTGATTGCGGGGGTGCGTGGCAACGCTTGGGCGAAGACGTCAGCGAGGTGTTGGAGCACATCCCGGCCAGCTTCCGAATCGTTCGTCATGTACGCCCACGCCTGGCGTGCCGCTGTTGTGACCGAATGGCACAGGCGAGCGCGCCCAGTCGGCCGATTGCCCGCAGCCTCGCTGGCCCCGGGTTGCTTAGCCACGTGATGGTCAGTAAATATCTAGATCATCAACCGCTGTACCGCCAGTGTCAAATCTACGAGCGCGAGCACGTGAACTTGGCCCAGAGCACGGTGGGCGACTGGGTCGGCGGTGTGCACGAGTTGCTGCGCCCCTTGATCGATGCGCTGCGCCGTCATGTCTTTACGGCCGATAAACTGCATACCGATGACACCCCGATCAAGGTGTTGGCGCCGGGTACCGGCAGGACACGCGAAGCGCGCCTCTGGGTCTATGCCCGCGATGATCGGCCCAGTGGCGACACCACGGCACCGGCCATGTGGATGCGTTACTCGCCCGATCGGCGCGGTATCCATCCACAGACCCACCTGAAGGACTATATGGGTATCCTGCAAGCCGATGCCTTCGCCGGGTACAACAAGGTTTACGAATCAGGCCGTGTAGTCGAAGCGGGTTGCTGGGCGCACGCCCGACGCAAGTTCTACGACGTTCACGTTAAAGACGCCACGCCCATTACGACCTATGTGCTTGAGCGTATTGCCGAGCTCTACAAGATCGAATCCAGTATCCGCGGCAGTCCACCCGATGTGCGCCAAGGCGCGCGTCAAGAGCATGCCAAACCCATCGTCACCGCGTTGTATGCCTGGTTGCGTGAACAGTTGCCGACCGTCTCGCGCAAATCGAAAACGGCTGACGCGATCACCTATGCCATGAACCAGTGGCAGGCCCTGACGCGCTACCTGGACGATGGCCGCATTGAGATCGACAACAATGCGGCCGAGCGGGCGCTGCGCGGTGTGGCCCTAGGCAGGAAAAACTACCTGTTCCTTGGTTCGGATGCGGGGGGCGAACGTGCGGCCACCATGTATAGCCTGTTGGGCACCGCCAAATTAAACGACATCAATCCGCAGGCGTACCTGCGCCATGTCTTGACCGTGATTGCCGATCATCCGGTAAACCGGATTGATGAACTGTTGCCGTGGAACGTTGGCAAGCACGCGCTGTCGCTGGATAGAGCGGCATAATGGTCGCCAAGGTTGTCGCGCTGCAAGGGCAAGCGATGGTATTGCGTATCGAACTGCGCTACGTTCAGCCGACGGTCTACCGCACCATTGTGGTTCCCAGTCGCATCACCCTGCCCAAGCTGCACGTCACCATCCAGCAAGCCATGGGCTGGCTCGGCGGCCATCTGCACGAGTTCATCATCGACGATACGCATTACGGTGAGCTTGACCCCGATTACCCCGAGCCTGATCTGAGAAGCGAGAAGCGCGTGCGCCTGGACAAGGCGCTGGGCGTACGGCGTCAACTCGATTACATCTACGACTACGGGGATAACTGGGCCCATCGGATTCGGCTGATCGAGGCGACGCCCTTTAGCGGCCCGCTGGATTCCCCTTGGTGCCTGGACGGCGCCAATGCCTGCCCGCCCGAAGATGTGGGTGGGGAGCCGGGCTATATGGAGTTCTTGGAGGCCATGGCCAATCCCGCGCATCCTGAACACGAACAGATGATGCAATGGCATGGCGGCCCATTCGATCCAGCTGCCTTCGACCTTCAAGAGGTCAACGAGCGGCTGATGCAGATTCGGATTTAACGCAACACGGTGCTGGCCGGGCCGTTACCCATAATTGTTCGCTCTCGGGCCTTCCGGCATCGTATCGGTGTTGAACAAGTACCGGAGAATCGAGAATGTCAGATGGAAAGGAAAGGGATCAGGCTTACTGGGAATCTCATCTGGAGTCGATCACCCGCGAAGGGATCGGCACCAAGGCTTACGCCCAACGTGAGGGTATTGCCGTCTCCAGCCTGTATTATTGGCGCCGACGTCTGAAGGCTCAGTGCCATGGGCCGCAGTTGCCGACCCAGAGCGCGAATGCCACGGCCGCACGGTTGTTCGTGCCTGTGAGCATGGACGCCGGCAGCGTCCCGGTCAACCGCTATATCCTGTCGCTGGGCTGCGACCTGCGCCTGGAGCTACCCGGGCTGCCCAGCCCACAGTGGCTGGCCCAGGTCAGTCAGGCGCTGCAAGGGCAGGCGCGCTGATGCACCCGGGCGCTTCAATCGGGCAAGTCTACCTGTGCTGCCTGCCCGTGGACTTCAGAAAGCAGATCGGCGGCTTGGCGGCGCTGGTGGAAAGCGAGCTGGAGCTGAACCTGTTTGGCGATGCGCTGTTCGTGTTCGCCAATCGGCAACGCAGCCGGATGAAGATTCTTTACTGGCATCGAAACGGCTTTTGCCTATGGCAAAAGCGGCTGGAGAAAGCACGTTTTGCGTGGCCGGCGCCGGGCTCTGGCCCCACTGTAACGCTCACGCCCAAGGAGCTGGAGTGGCTGCTGGAGGGCTTCGATCTATGGGCAAATTATCCTCACAAAACGCTGAAATATCAATCAGTTATGTAATCTTTTGAGGTATAATGTCGCATGTCTGAACGCCATGCGATTCCCCTCCTATCGAACGTCGAAACGGCGCCCCAACCGGGGGAATTGCCGATCACCATCGAGGCCTTCCACGTGGCCTTACAGGCCGAACGCGAAAAGGTGTTGGCTGAACTGCGGCCTACGCTTGAGCGCGAAATCACCGAACACGTCACGGCACAAATCGAACGCACCGTGGCCGCACAAGTCGAAGCGCATCGCCAGGCCCTTGAGGCGAGCTTCGATCAACGGGTCGCCGCTGGCGTTGCACAAAAGGTTCAGGAAATCCTTGAGCAGTGGCGCCTGAGCCGCCACCGGATGTTCGGCCCCAGTAGCGAGTCACATCAAGGCGAACTGTTCAACGAAGTCGAAGCCCTGGCTGACCAGGCCGCCGGCACTGAAGACGAGCACGAAGGGGAGCCAGCGCCTGTACAAGACAAGGCCCGCCCCAAACGCGGCCACCGCCGTGCATTGCCCCCGGAACTGCCGCGCGTACAGATCGAGATCGATGTGCCGGAAGAAGAACGGCAATGCGTCTGCGGCACGCCCATGGTGCGCATCGGTGAAGACGTGAGCGAACAACTGGACATCGTGCCGATGCAGATCCGTGTCATCCGCACGGTGAGGCCGCGCTATGCCTGCCCCAAGGGCGACCAGGCTCCGGTGCAGCCACCGGCACCGGCGCAGATCCTGCCGCGCAGCAACTTCAGCGCCGGCTTCCTGGCGATGATGGCGGTGGTGAAGTATGTCGATGGCCTGCCGCTGGCGCGCTTCGAGAAGGTGCTGGCCCGCCACCATGTGGACATTCCTCGCCAGAGCATGGCGCGAGCCATGATCAAGCTTGCCCAGGCCTTGCAGCCGCTGCACAATCTGGCGCGCGACACCTTGTTGGAGGCGCCGGTCATCTACATGGACGAAACCACGGTGCAGGTCTTGAAAGAACCGGGGCGAAGTCCGACGGCAAAAAGTTATATGTGGGTGCAGCGCGGGGGGCCGCCGGGGCGTACGGCGGTGCTGTTCGATTACGACACGAGCCGTTCGGGGAAGGTACCGTTGCGTCTGCTGGAGGGCTGGCAGGGCTACCTGATGACGGACGGCTACGAAGGCTATGCGCCGGTGGCCCGCTTGCCCGGTGTGGAGCACCTGGCATGTGCGGCGCACGCGCGGCGAAAGTTCGTCGAGGCCAAACGCTCCAGCCCCAACGGCAAGAGCGCCCGCGCCGACTACGCGCTGGATCTGTTTGCCCGGCTTTACCGTATCGAGGCCAAGGTGAAAGACGCGAGCGATGCGCAGCGCTTCGAGGCGCGCCAGACGCACAGCTTGCCGATCCTGCAGAAATTGCGCGCCTGGCTGGATGAGACCTTGCCGCTGGTCACCCCCAGGAGCAAGCTGGGTGAGGCGCTGGGGTATTTGTGCAAAGTGTGGCCGCGCCTGATCCGTTACACCGAACGCGGCGACCTGCCCATCGACAACAACCTTCTGGAAGGCGGGGCGATCAAGCCGTTTGTGATCGGACGAAAGGGGTGGCTGTTCAGTGACACCCCCGCCGGGGCGCATGCCAGTGCGGTGTTGTACTCGTTGCTGCAGACGGCAAAGGCCAATGATCGCGAACCCTACGCGTGGCTGCGCTTCGTGCTGGAACGCCTGCCGCTGGCAAAAACAGTCGATGAAATTGAGGCCTTGTTGCCGTGGAATACCCATGACCAGGATTTAGCCATGAATCTGGCTGCCTCGGAATAATGGGGTAGATGTACCGCTTACGGTAAACATGCGTTCCACCACGTCTCAACACCTGCCACAATGGAGCACATCTGTCTGTTTATGCCTCAAAAACATTAGTTAAGTATTATTATTTACTGTCATACTTGGCACCACATCTCTGTCAAAATGTATCTAGCTACTGAAAAACCTCTGGACTCCGGCACACCATGGGCAGCATAGGCGAACGCCTCCGTACTGCGCGTATTCAACGTGGACTCACGCAAGAGGCACTTGCCAACTTGCTCGACCCGCCCCTGACTCAAGGCACCATTGCCCATATAGAGAACGGTCGTAGCGAAACGTCGCGCCATATCATCTGGTTGGCTCTCGTGCTCGGGCTGCGGATCGAATGGCTTTTGACAGGCCAAGGAGAAATGTTCGAGGTTCGGTGGCCATGGACCATCCCAATGAGCGAGGTAGCCACGCTACCCCCACACGTGCTCGAAGACATTGGCGACTATATACAAATGAAAGTCTCCAAGCACCGGGAGAGGACAGGCAACGATCCTGACACGGAAGCCTGAAGCCTGCACCCTCTGTCCATCTCGGGACAGGAAAACAACAAAAATTTTGTGCTATCTAGCATTCTCGCTCAACGGGCCAGAATGCTTCTTGTCGTCTCATTTCACATAACCATGATCGATATCGCCAATAATTTCTATGACTTATATGACTTTTAATTATTACTTGCGTATTGACTCTATGCAATACATACGTAATGATTACACCAACCCTGCTCTTTAACAACAAAACACCGATAAATACCGCGCCCTGTTCCCCGTGAACGGTGCGAGTGCGCGGCTACCCGTATCGTCAGCTTCATGCGGGGCGACATGCACCTGGGTAGGAGTAAAGCAGGTGAAAAACCATTCCTCTTCCGGGCCGGTAGCGACTGGTGCGAACTGGAAGGCGTGAGTGACGATCCGTTCACACGGACGCCGGCACTGCCGAAGGCAGGCCACATTCGATGGATGGCGCGTAATCCGTCGATGACAGCGGCAAAGACCGCAGTTCCCAGCATCCCGACGAACCGCAGCAGCGGAGCCAGCGGCGGGCGCTGCTGGGAACGATCAAAGCACCCGGCCCCCATCGCGGCATCTTGGCGGGCTGAACGCGACGGCGCAGGCAGCGCCGGCTTTGGAAAGCATCCTGATGCCCAGGGTGCTTCCCAAGGTCTAACGGAGGAGTATATGAAGGAGCAGGCAATGCCAAACAGCATCTTTGGCTACCCGTCACCCAGCAGGAAAACCCCGAAACAATCCGACGAGGCACTTCTGTACCGTGTACACACGGCGCAAGCGAAACTTGGCGTGTCGCGCTCAACGATCTACCGACTCGTCAACGAAGGGGAGCTGGTGCTCATAAAAATCGGGAAGCGTTCCAGCGGCATCACTGCGGCGAGTGTCCATGCGCTGATTGAACGAAACAGGGCGCTGGCAAGTTAAAGCCAGCGCATCAAAGCCCCCCCGTCCGAAAGAGGAACAGCAACATTGGACGGGGACATATTATTTTGTGGCTTTTATACATCGCCGCCCGACTTGTACCCCAGTTTGTACCCCCACGCAGTTCTGAGATTTTCAAACCCGCATGAACAAAGGCGTAGAAGCTGCCAATGAGGTTCCGCCCCAGGCCACCAGAATTCCAGAATCCCCGCCTTGAGCGGGGATTTTTTATGCCTTTTCGATTTGCGCCGTTTTCTGGCCCTTCGCATTTTTCGGGTGGCATCCAGATTGGTATCCAAACTGGCATCTACGACCACCGCACCGGGGCAGGCACTCCCCTCTAGCCAGGCACTGGCTCTACAATCCCAGTTATGGGACCCGCCAATACGCTCCGTTTCGCTCTGCGCGACCGCATCAATGGCGTTGATGTGGGGCCGAAGCACGTCCCTCTGAGCCTTCTGGGCGAATTCCAGAAGGACGTCAGCGATTTTTTGCAAGGCTCGTCCCGGGACGTCAACCCTGCCGAGGTGCTGGCATCCGTAGACGAAGGATCGCTGGTCCTGGTGGCGACCGGACTACTGGGCGCCTCGACGCTATGGTCCGACGTGGCCCGATTGTCCGACCCCACCTCGCAGGAGGCGATCGATCCCAAGCGGGCGGCGGTCGTCGAGCGCTGGCAAATCCAGGCTCGCACCAACCCACAGCGGATTTACCGACTTGAAGATGCGGCCAGCCGCCCCCTGGCGACGGTCAACGCCCGATCAAACTTCAGACGGCCGGTCGACACCTGGGTTACGGTCGAAAAATATCTGCACGGCAAAGTCGTCGACTGGGGCGGCAAGACCAAGGCAAACGTCCACCTGGTGCTGGAAGACGGCAAATCCCTGGTGGTGGCCGCCACCCAGCAACTCCTGGCCCAGGAAAGCGAAAATCGCCTCTACCGACCAGCGTTACTGCACGTGACAGCGGAAGAAAACCTGCGTACCGGCGAGCTGCGCAACCTGAATCTGCGCTCGTTCGAGGCGCACCACCCGGCCTATGACGAGGACGAATTCCAGCAGATGGTGCGTAAAGGCACTGCGGCATGGGCCGACGTACCCGATGCGGCCCAATGGGTCGAGTCGCTGCGCGGCGAGGGCGTATGACGGTGGAAGTGCTGCTGGACACCAGCTACCTGATATCCCTGGTCGACGCCAGACGACCCAACCATCAGACCGCCACCAAGTACTTCCGGCAGATGCTCGACGAATCGATGCCGATGTACTTTTCTGCCATCGTTGCCGCGGAGTTCGGCGTCAAGCAGCCGATCACCGACTTGCCCCTGCCAAAGTTCCGCCACTTGCCGTTCAACATCCCACATGGGCAACGTGCCGCCCAACTATGGAACGCGCTGGGTCCACGCGACGACAAGACTACCCGCCCCGTAGCGCGCGACGACATAAAACTGATCGCCCAAGCCTGCCACGAACGCATCCCGTTCCTCCTGACGGAGGACGCCTCGTCCCTGCATAAGTATTGCAAGCGGCTACGCGATACCGGAGCTTGCCAGGTACGCACCATCCTGTTGTCGGCTGGCTACGACCCCGGCGCTTTCCGGCTGGACGGCCAGCAAGGTCTGGACTTGGGCGACCAGATCTGAATAGCAGCCCCCCTCCCCTTATTGACGCTTCCGGGATATCGTAAGAGGCGCCTGCGCCTTGCGCGGCCCCGCCGTTCTCCTCGACCGCTCTCATCCGCCGGAACCGCGACATGCGCGCCTATGCCAAGACGCTTTTCAGCCTGATCGCATTGTGGATGGCGGCCCTGGGCTGCGCTTACGGGCAGGACAAGCCCGCGCCGGCCGCCCAGCCGGCGCCCGCTTCCGCCGCGGCGATCCAGGTGGCGGACATTCCCTTGCGCGCCGATACCGATCACCGCTATGCCGAAGGCGTGATCGAAAACGTCACGGCCAGCGATCCCGCCGACAGGCTCGCGCCCCGGCTCGAGGCGATCGCCCGCTCCAGCGACGAGAAACTCCACCAGTTCCAGCCCGCCCAGCTGCGCACCCTGCCCGTGATGCGGCTGGAAAGCCTGGAACGGCACTGGATGTTCGATGCCCGCCGCTTCGATCGCTGGCAGGCCGACATGCAGCGCGCGACCGCGGCATACGCGGCCGAGGCCGCCGAGCTGGCGCGGCGCAGCGACGCCTGGCAGGCCATCCGCAATTCGCCCGGCGCGGCGCGCCTGCCGCCGGCGCTGATGAGCAGCGTGGACGCGGTCATCGCGCAACTGGCGCAGGCCGAAGCCGCGCTGTCCGGCCCGCTGGCCCGCCAGATCGCGCTGAGCCAGCGCGGCGCCGCCGTCGAAAGCCGGATCATGGCGGGACAGCGCGAAGTCGCCAGCGCCATCGACGATATCGACGCGCGCCTGCTGCAGCTCGACGCCGCGCCGCTATGGCGCGTCGCCGACCAGCCCGTGGCCCCCGGCCAGGCGCTGGCGCTGCTGCGCACCGGCCTGGAACTGGAGCTGCGCTTCGCGCGCGAGTACGCCGCGGCCGACACCAGCAACCAGCTCGCCCTGCATGTGCTGCAGGCCGTGCTGCTGCCGTTGCTGCTCTGGCTGGCGTGGCGCAGCCGCGCCGCGATCCGCGCGCAGGAGATGAGCGTAACGGCCGCCCGGGTGCTGGGCCGCCCGCTGTCCGCATGGCTGCTGCTGGCCATGATGGGCGTGCTGCTGCTGGAGGCGGACGCGCCGCTCATCGTCCAGCAGGTGGCGCTGCTGCTGGCGGTGGTGCCGGTGCTGCGGCTGCTCCCGCCGGCCACGCGCCAGCAGCTCGGCCTGTGGCCCTACGCCATTACCGGCCTGTATCTGATCGAACGGCTGGGCGTGCTGTTCCTGGTCAGCGAGACCTGGTATCGGCTCCACAGCCTGGTGCTGACCCTGCTGGCGCTGGCGGCCTCGCTCTGGCTGCTGGCGCGCGCGCGCCGCGCCCCCGACGCCCAGGCCTCGGGCCGCCTGCGCAAGGCCTTGCACGCCATCGCCTGGGGCGCCACGGCGCTGCTGGCCATTTCCGCGATCGCCAACATCGTCGGCAACCTGTCGCTGGCCGAGATGCTGACCAGCGCGGTGGTCAGCAGCGGCTATTTCGGCCTGATGCTGTATGCCGGCGTCACCATCATCGTCACGCTGCTGCAATTGCTGCTGGCCCGCCCAGGCGTGTCGCGCTTCCGGATCGCGCGCGAGCACGCCCCGCCCCTGGTGCAGCTCCTGATCCGGCTGGTGACGGTCGGCGCGGTCATCGGCTGGGCTGTCTACACGATGGACCGCTTCCGCATCCTGCGCGCGGTCTACGGCATCGTGACGCAAACGCTGTCGTACACGCTGGCGGTCGGCAACATCACGATCAGCCTGGGCAATATCCTGGTGTTCGTCGTCTCGGTGCTGATCGCGTTCTGGGCCGCGCGCACGGTGCGCCTGCTGCTGCACGACGAACTGCTCAACCGCATGCCGCTGCCGCGCGGGGTGGGCAACAGCGTGGCCTCGCTGAGCTATTACTCGGTGCTGCTGCTGGGCCTGGCGGTGGCGCTGTCGGCGGCCGGCGTCAAGGCCAGCCAGCTCGCCATCGTGCTCGGCGCCCTGGGCGTGGGCATCGGCTTCGGCCTGCAGAACGTGGTCAACAACTTCGTCTCGGGCCTGATCCTGATGTTCGAACGCCCCATCCAGCCGGGCGACGCCGTGGACATCGGCGGCACCTCGGGCGAAGTGCGCGACATCGGCATGCGCGCCACCCGCATCCGGACCTTCGACGGCGCCGACGTGGTGGTGCCCAACGGCACCCTGCTCTCGGAAAAGCTGACCAACTGGACCATGCTGGACCGCAACCGCCGCATCGACATCAACCTGGGCCTGGCCTACGGCACGGACCCCGCCCGCGCCCTCGAACTGCTCACCGAGGCCGCCCGCGCCACGCCCGGCGTCTCGGTGCAGCCGGCGCCGCTGGCGCTCTTCATGGGCTTCGGCCAGAGCACCCTGGACTTCAGCCTGCGCGCCTGGACGCCCGACTTCGACCGTTCCCTGGTGGTGCGCAGCGACCTGCTGTCGCGCATGTACGCCGCGCTGACCCAGGCCGGCATCGAGATCCCCTACCCCCAGACCGACCTGCACCTGCGCAGCATCTCCGAGGCCGCCGGCGCCACGCTGGCCCAGGCCCGCCATCCCGCTTCCGGACCCGAACAGCCGCCCGGCCCCGCCTGAGGCGGATTTTGTGTATAGTTGCGGACTTCGTTGGCCTGGTAGCTCAGTCGGTAGAGCAGAGGATTGAAAATCCTTGTGTCGGTGGTTCGATTCCGCCCCAGGCCACCAGAATTCCAGAATCCCCGCCTTGCGCGGGGATTTTTGCTTTGGCCTGTCGGGTTTCTGACGGTGCGCCGGGACACGGAATGCGCCGCTGCTCGTGACGCAAACTTACTGGCTCAGGGTATTCAGCCGCTCCATGATGAGGCCGGCGCGCTCCGGCTCGGCAATAAGGCCTGGCAAAACATTGGCAAAGTCGGGATTCTTGAGCAGCCGCGCGAATGCGGCGCCCACGGCCTGGCGCAACTCGGCGGGCGCGGCGGCCATTTCTGCGGCCAGCTCCTCACGCCCATCGATGATGTTCAACACATCTTCCAGATCATGGCTATTCATGAGGTCGCCGCCTCCTCGACCAGCGAAAGCTTCCAGCTTGGTGGCGACAAAGGCCACGGCGCTTATCAGCCGGATCGTGACGCCCCGTCCCAGGTCCGTGGCGACGGCGGTCTCGACCGCGTAGGGGTACCAGCGATTGGAAAAACCCAGAATCTCGGGCTGAACGGGCATAAGGTCGAAAAGCACGCCAGAATCCTTGTGTACCCATCGGCAAATGACGTCGCTGCTCACATCGCGTGCAAATCCGCGCGCCGCCACGGACTCTTCGAAGCGATGGAACATGGCGCGATCAGCCTGCAGCACCGCGTCCACGTCTCGCGTGGCGCGTACGGGATCGGCCAATGGGTCCGTGATCAGCAAGCCTGCTACGGCGCCTCCGACGAATACGACTTGCTCGCGCAGGTCGCCCAGCGCTTCGGCAATGCTGCGCAAGTGGGGCAGGTTAGGATCATCTGCTCGCATCGACATCTCCTGCGTCAAGACGCATCAGTTCGGCCTGCATCAGTTTGGCCGCAAGTGCACGCTCGCGGGCGCGCCCCGTGCGCAAGGCATCCAACAACGCCAGCAGGCGGTGCAGGGCCGGATCCGCAAGCGCAGCCTGCGGTGCTGTGCGGTAGAGCGGCGAAAGCGTGGGGCCTTTGGATGTGCCCTTGGGGTGTGCCCAGACGGGAGCCTCGCCTGGCGCCGCCGTCAACTGGCTGGCCAGAGGGTCGGCGCCGAAGGCCGTCGGTACTCCACGCTTGACCGGCCCAGGTATGGCGGGCCATACGTAGCGCACGCCATGCAGGACAAACTCCAGAAGGTTGGCCCGTATCGGTGACCATTGGCCGCGTGCCGGCGCCACGGCCAGGCCCGACGCCACGGCGCGCTGCACACTCGCGTGGGTTTCCGAGGCGCTCATGGACAGCGCAGCGCCCAGCGCGGCATAGGTCCAGCGCTGCGGCGGATGGGCGGCCACCTTCAGCAACACGAGCAGATCCTGGGGTTTTAGTTCCATTACAGAGCAATATTCGCTATTCGCGAATTGCGAATATCGCCGATGAAGCGATTTTATGCAAGCGCTATCCCTAGGAAAAGATTACAAAAAAGTAATCCCCACGTAACCCTCGCGCCATCATCGCGCCGTCACACTGGAAATTCTGCGTAATCAGGGAGCGGCACCGCTCCGGGACTCGAGGGACAGGCATGGACCATCGGCATCATTCGCAGCACTCCCCCCAGCACAGCGCGCACCACNCTCCGGGACTCGAGGGACAGGCATGGACCATCGGCATCATTCGCAGCACTCCCCCCAGCACAGCGCGCACCACCAGGCGACGCCTCCAGCGCCGGCGCCGGCCGAGACGCCGCCCGGCACGATCTACACCTGTCCCATGCATCCGGAGATCCGCCAGGACCATCCGGGCAACTGTCCCAAGTGCGGCATGTCGCTGGAGCCGCTGATTCCGCTGGAGGCGAAGGACGATGGCGAGCTGCGGGATTTCCAGCGGCGCTTCTGGTGGACGCTGCCGCTGACGGTGGCGGTCACGGTGCTGGCGATGTTCGGCCACCGGCTGGGCTGGTTCGACATGGCGACGCAGTCCTGGCTGGAACTGGTGCTCTCCTTGCCGGTAGTGCTGTGGACGGGCTGGCCGTTCTTCGTGCGGGCCTGGCAGTCGATCGCGCGGCGCAGCCCGAATATGTGGACGCTGATCGGCCTGGGCACGGCGGCGGCCTTTGTCTATAGCGTCGTCGCCACGCTGGCGCCCGGCGTTTTCCCCGATTCGTTCATGTCCATGGGCCGGGTGGCGGTGTATTTCGAGGCCGCGGTGGTGATTATTTCGCTGACCATGCTGGGGCAGATCCTGGAACTGAAGGCCCGTTCGCAGACCTCGGCGGCGATCAAGTNTGCTCACCGAGGCCGCCCGCGCCACGCCCGGCGTCTCGGTGCAGCCGGCGCCGCTGGCGCTCTTCATGGGCTTCGGCCAGAGCACCCTGGACTTCAGCCTGCGCGCCTGGACGCCCGACTTCGACCGTTCCCTGGTGGTGCGCAGCGACCTGCTGTCGCGCATGTACGCCGCGCTGACCCAGGCCGGCATCGAGATCCCCTACCCCCAGACCGACCTGCACCTGCGCAGCATCTCCGAGGCCGCCGGCGCCACGCTGGCCCAGGCCCGCCATCCCGCTTCCGGACCCGAACAGCCGCCCGGCCCCGCCTGAGGCGGATTNCGATCTACACCTGTCCCATGCATCCGGAGATCCGCCAGGACCATCCGGGCAACTGTCCCAAGTGCGGCATGTCGCTGGAGCCGCTGATTCCGCTGGAGGCGAAGGACGATGGCGAGCTGCGGGATTTCCAGCGGCGCTTCTGGTGGACGCTGCCGCTGACGGTGGCGGTCACGGTGCTGGCGATGTTCGGCCACCGGCTGGGCTGGTTCGACATGGCGACGCAGTCCTGGCTGGAACTGGTGCTCTCCTTGCCGGTAGTGCTGTGGACGGGCTGGCCGTTCTTCGTGCGGGCCTGGCAGTCGATCGCGCGGCGCAGCCCGAATATGTGGACGCTGATCGGCCTGGGCACGGCGGCGGCCTTTGTCTATAGCGTCGTCGCCACGCTGGCGCCCGGCGTTTTCCCCGATTCGTTCATGTCCATGGGCCGGGTGGCGGTGTATTTCGAGGCCGCGGTGGTGATTATTTCGCTGACCATGCTGGGGCAGATCCTGGAACTGAAGGCCCGTTCGCAGACCTCGGCGGCGATCAAGTCGCTGCTGGGCCTGGCGCCCAAGACGGCGCGGCGCATCAACGCCGACGGCAGCGAAGAGGACGTGCCTCTTGCGCACGTGCACGTGGGCGACCTGCTGCGGGTGCGTCCGGGCGAGAAGATTCCGGTGGACGGCGTCGTCACCGAGGGCGGCAGCGCGGTGGACGAGTCCATGCTGACCGGCGAGCCGATTCCGGTCAGCAAGCGCGCCGGCGACGCGCTGATCGGGGCCACGCTGAACACCAGCGGCACGCTGGTGATGCGCTCGGAGAAAGTGGGTTCGGCCACCATGCTGGCCCAGATCGTGCAGATGGTCGCGTCCGCCCAGCGCTCCAAGGCGCCTATGCAGCGCATGGCCGACGTGGTGGCCGGCAAGTTCGTGGTGCTGGTGGTGCTGGTGGCGCTGGCCACGCTGCTGGCCTGGGGCCTGTTCGGGCCGGAGCCGAGCTGGGTGTTCGGCCTGATCAACGCCGTGGCGGTGCTGATCATCGCCTGCCCTTGCGCGCTGGGGCTGGCCACGCCCATGTCGGTGATGGTGGCCACCGGGCGCGCGGCCACGCAGGGCGTGCTGTTTCGCGATGCCGGTGCGATCGAGAAGATGCGCGAGGTGGACACGCTGATCGTGGACAAGACCGGCACGCTGACCGAAGGCCGGCCGGCTTTCGATGTCGCGATCGCGGCGCAGGGCTATACGCCGGAGGAGGTGCTGCGGCTGGCGGCCAGCCTGGACCAGGGCAGCGAACACCCGCTGGCCGACGCCATCGTCAGCGCGGCGCGCGAGCAGGGCCTGGCGCTGGTCCCGGCGGCGGATTTCGACTCCGCCAGCGGCATCGGCGTGCGCGGCACGGTGCAAGGCAGGCGCCTGGCGCTGGGCAACACGGCGCTGATGGAACAGGAAGGCGTGCCGGTGGCCGCGCTCCAGGCCGACGGCGAACGCCTGCGCGGCGAAGGGGCCAGCATCATGCACTTGGCGGTGGACGGACGCTTCGCCGGCATCCTGGCCGTGACCGACCCGATCAAGCCCAGCACCCATGAGGCCATCCAGAGCCTGCACGACAGCGGCCTGCGCATCGTGATGGCCACCGGCGACGGGCTGACCACCGCACAGGCGGTCGGCGCGGCGCTAGGCATCGACGAGGTGCATGGCGAGGTCAAGCCGTCGGACAAGCTGGCCCTGGTGGAAAAGCTGCAGCAGGACGGCCACGTGGTGGCGATGGCCGGCGACGGCATCAACGACGCCCCGGCGCTGGCGCGCGCCGACGTCGGCGTGGCCATGGGCACGGGCACCGACGTGGCCATGAACAGCGGCCAGGTCACGCTGATCAAGGGCGATCTGCGCGGCATCGCGGTGTCGCGCCAGATTTCCATCGACACCGTGCGCAACATGCGGCAGAACCTGATGTTCGCCTTCGTCTACAACGGCATCGGCGTGCCGATAGCGGCGGGCCTGCTCTACCCGTTCACGGGATGGCTGCTGTCGCCGATGATCGCGGCGCTGGCCATGAGCCTGAGTTCGGCCTCGGTGATCTTCAACGCGCTGCGGCTGCGCGGCGCCAGGTAAAAAACGGCCGCCGCTTACGCGCGCAAGCGCGCCAGCGTGGCCGCCACCAGCCGGTCGCAGTCGTCGCCGTCGAACTCGAACAGGCTTTTTTCGGTGGCGTCGATATCGTGCGACAGCGCTTCGCGCAGCAGCGCGTTGGCGCGGAAGTGGCGGCTGCGCACGGTGGCCTCGGGAATGCCCAGGCTGCGCGCCGTTTCCTCCACGGACAGTTCCTCGACGGCGCGCAGCACGAACACGGTCCGGTACGCGACCGGCAGCGCGTCCAGGCGCGCCTCCAGCAAGGCGCGCAGTTGCGCGCGCGCCGCCGCGTGATAGGGCGGATCGAAGTCGTTGATCGTCATCGCGTCAGCCTCGTCGTCGATGTCGTCGGCCATGGGGCACAGCGCCTCGCGGCGTCCGCGCTTGCGCAGGCGGCCATAGCACTCGTTCAGAACCAGCCGCGACAGCCAGGTGAAAAGCGAGGCGTCGCCGCGGAACCGCGCGATCGAGCGGTACGCGGCCAGGTACGCTTCCTGCAAGGCCTCTTCGGCGTCGGCGTCGTTGCGCAGGGTGGCGCGCGCCAGGCGGTACAGCCGCCGGTTGTGGCGACGCATCATCAGTTCGAACGCGGCGGCCTCGCCCGCCGCGATGCGGCGCGCGAGCGCCAGGTCGTTCTCTTCGGCCAGCACTGCGGCCGGCTCCGCCACGGTGTTCATGCGTTCAACCTCCGCCTCGTCATTGCACGACCAGGGTCGCCTGCATGGTCGGATGGAACAGGCAGACATAGGCGATGCTGCCCGTCTCGTCGACAGTGTAGGTCCAGGACGCGCCGGCGGCGATGGCCCCCGAATCGAAGGCCTTCGACTGCGCGGTGGCGGTGTGCGGCACCAGGTCCTTGTTGACCCAGGTCACCCGGTCTCCGCGCCGCACCGCCAGCGTGGCCGGGACGAACCGCATGCCTTCCATGGTCACGACGTGTTCGGCCGCCGACCCGTCCGCGGCGCGCGCCGGCGCGCCGGCCAGCAGCAGGCCCGCGCAGAGCGCGGCGGCGCCGGCGCGCCGCCACACTGCGGGCAGGTTCGCCCTAGCCACCGGCGAGCCTCTTCTGCAACTGGCGGGCATGCTCCAGGTGCGCGATGAACGCGGGCCGCACCTGGACCAGCAGGGCCTTGAGCTCGGCGTTGTGCGCGCCCGGGATCAGGGTGCCGTCCAGGGCCTGGATGACCGCCTCGTGATAGGCCACTTCGTGGTCGACGTAGGCCTTATCGAACGCCGCGCCCTTCAGGCCCTTGAGCTTGGCCAGGTTCTCGTCGCCGCCTTTCTGCAGGCTGGCGCTGGTGGGGTTGGCCTCGGGCGTGACCTTGAGCTTCTGCACCAGTTCGCCGGCCGACTTGTTCACCGCCGTATGGTCGGTGACCATCAGCGCGGCGAACTCGCGGACTTCCTTGGCGTCGGATTTCTGCTGCGCCAGCTTACCGGCGTCCACGTCCACCTGGTTGGCCACCACGACGATGGCCGCGATCTGCGGGTCGGTCGGGCCGTTGCCGTGCGCGAACGCGCTGGCGCCGGCCAGGACCAGGGCACAGAACCATGTAGTCTGAATCGCTTTCATTTCACCCCCCAAGACGATGGATGCAGGCGTGGCGGCGCGCCGGAATGGCGCGAAACGCGCTTGCATATGGGGTTGGATGTCGCGAGCGAGCGCCGCGTTCCGGCCTCAGCCGATCGGGACCGTCATCCCGTATTTGGCCCGGTTCATCACCACCAGGGTGGAGAAGCGCTTGACGTTGGGGTTGCCCCAGAAATGGCGCTGGGCGAAGGCCTCGTATTCGTCCATGTCGCGCATGGTGAGGGTGAGCACGAAATCGACGTCCCCGGTGACCGACAGGCATTGCATGATTTCCGGCGCCCCCAGCATGGCGCGCTTGAAATGGTCCAGCTTGTCGGCGCGCTCGCTCTCCAGCGTGACCAGCACCACCATCATGATTCCGCGTCCGACGGCGGCCGGGTCGACCACGGACACGTCGCCCATGACCACGCCGGTCTCGCGCAGCCGCTTCATCCGGCGCAGGCAGGACGCCGGCGACAGGTTCACGCGCTGCGCGACCTCCTGGCTGGTGCGCTGGTTGTCTTCCTGCAGGCTTTGCAGGATCTGGAGATCGAAATCGTCTAGTTCCATAAAGGTCTCGGAACGTGTTGAAAGCGGGCGGGACGGGCCCGCCGTCGATTCTAAGCCGAGCCGCGCCGCAATCCGCCCCCATTTCGACGGGAAACCTCATTGCGACACCTCCGGATGCAGGAATTAATCAGCCGGCTTGCTTACACTTGGAGCCCTCCGTCCGCGCCGCGGGCGGGCCGCTCCCTCGTATCATGCCGTCACTCCAGCTTTTCCTGCTATTTCTCGCCGCCGACGCGGCGCTCAAGCTCACGCCCGGCCCCGACATGGCGCTGACCCTCACGCGGGGGATGACGCAGGGGTTCCGGCCCGCCTTCCACAGCGTGCTGGGCAACGTCGCCGCCGGGTTCATCCAGGTGCCGGCGGTGGTGCTGGGGCTGGCTTCGGTGCTGCGGGCCTTTCCTTCCCTGTTCGTCGGGATCAAGGCCGCCGGCGGCCTGTACCTGGGCTATCTGGGCGTCAAGGCCATCGTGCGCTGCGCCCGCTCGGCCGAGGTGTCGCTGGCGGCGCGCCCGGGCGATGCGCGCGACGCGTTCTGGCAGGGCTTCATGACCAATCTGCTGAACCCCAAGGTGCTGCTTTTCATGATCGCCTTCCTGCCGCAGTTCACCAGTCCGGAAAACGGGCCGGTCTGGATACAGATGCTGGTGCTGGGCATCACCATGAAGGCGCTCAGCCTGCCCTATGGCAGCGGCTTCGCCTACGGCGCCTCGCGCATCCGCGGCTGGGTCGGCCGCAATCCGTGGTTCCTGCGCACGCAGCAAGGCCTGCTGGGAGCCATCATGCTGGCCCTGGCGCTGTACGTGCTGTATTCCACCACCGCAACCCTGCCCTGATCCGCCCGCGCCGCCTTTTTCCATGACCACCGCAACCTTGAACACCGGCCGCAACGCCTCCCCGTCCACCCTGTTGCCCACCCTCTCGCTGATCGGCGCGATGGCGTCGCTGTGCATCGGCACGTCCTTCGCCAAGTCGCTTTTCCCCCTGGTGGGCGCGCAGGGCACCACCGCCTACCGGATCGCCATCGGCGCGCTGATCCTGCTGGCGTTCTGGCGGCCGTGGCGCTTTCCGCTCACGCGCCGCGACGCCGGCAAGATCGCGCTGTACGGCGTGACGCTGGCCTGCCTGAACCTGCTGTTCTACATGGCGCTGCGCACGCTGCCGCTGGGCGTGGCGATCGCCATCGAATTCACCGGGCCGCTGACCCTGGCCGTGGCGCTGTCGCGGCGCGCCATCGACTTCGTCTGGATCGCCTGCGCGGCCGCCGGCCTGGTGCTGCTGATTCCCACGGGCCAGTCGGTGCACGACCTGGACCCCGTCGGCATCGCCTACGCGCTGGGCGCGGCGGTGTGCTGGGCGCTGTACATCATCTTCGGCAAGATGGCCGGCAACGTGCACGGCGGGCAGGCGACCTCGCTGGGCCTGACGGCGGCCGCGCTGGTGGCGCTGCCCATCGGCGCCGCGCATGCCGGCGCGGCCTTGCTCGACCCCAAGCTGATCCTGGCCGGCATCGCCGTCGGCATCCTCTCCAGCGCCCTGCCCTATTCGCTGGAAATGGTGGCGCTCAAGCGCCTGCCGCAAAAGACCTTCGGCGTGCTGCTCAGCATGGAGCCGGCCATGGGCGCGCTGGCCGGCGTGGTGGTGCTCAACGAGCACCTGGACAAGACGCAATGGCTGGCCATCGGCGGCATCATCGTGGCCTCGGCCGGCTGCGCGGCCACGGCCCGCCGCCAGAACGCGCGCCGGCGCCAAACCGGGTCTTAGCCGAAACCCACTTCCCGCTGGGGCGGCCGCAGCGGGTCGAAGTCTTCCCAATGGTTATTGCGCCAGCGGCCGTTGGCGTGTTCGACGTCGGCGCCGCCGGCGTCGCGCAGCACGCGGCAGGCCAGCAGCTCACGTTGCGGGCGCGCGCGCACCGCCACCATGACGCCGGCCTGGCGAATCTCGGCGTGCGCATCGGGATTGAAATAGCCGTGCTGGGTGCTGCCGTGGCCGGTCACCCACAGCGCGCCGAAAAGCGAGCCGAGATAGGCGCCCACGCCCGCGGCCGCCAGGATCAGCGGCGTGGAGTCGCTCAGCTCCGACATCACGAAGCCGCCGAACACCGCGAACCCCGCCCCCATGCCGCCGGCGCCCAGAAAGGCGCCCATGTCGGCGCGGCCCGCGTCCGGGTCCGAACGGCGGTCGCCGCCCAGCGGATAGCGGCCATGCTCGCCGGCCGGATTGACGTAGAAGATGTTGACGTCCCAGTCTGGGAAACCGTTGGCGGACAGGCGCGCGGCCGCGGCCTGGGCCGCTTCGAAGCCCTCGAAGCGGGCAGCTACGATCAGAGACATGATAGGCTCCTCGCCCGGGCGCGCCGGGCAGGATCGACATGGCTTCATCGTACGCTTGCGCCGCCGGCGCGCACGCCGCCGTTACACCTTGCGCCGCCTGTTACGCATGCCGCGCCGCGCGCGTCAGGCGCGCGCGGCCGCCAGCCAGCGCAGGCCGGCGGACGTGGCGCCGGCCGGGCGGTATTCGCAGCCGATCCAGCCGTCGTAGCCCAGCTCGCGCAGCACCCCGAACACCCAGCCGTAGTCCAGTTCGCCGCGGTCCGGCTCCTGGCGCAGCGGCACGCCGGCGATCTGCAGATGGCCGACCCGCCCGGTGGGCAGGTACTGGCGCAGCCGGGCGGTGACGTCGCCTTCGGCGATCTGGCAGTGGTAGAGGTCCATCTGCACTTTCAGGTTGGTCGCGTTGACGGCCTGGACCACGGCGTGCGCGTCTTCCTGGCGGTTCAGGAAATAGCCGGGGATGTCGCGCGTGTTGATGGGTTCGATCAGCACGTTGACGCCGGCCGAACGCGCCTGGCGCGCGGCCCAGTCCAGGTTCTCCCGATAGCAGTCCAGCATGGCCTCGCGCGATGCGCCCTGCGGCGCCAGGCCCGCCATCACGTGCACGTTGGGGCAGGCCAGCATCGTGGCGTAGGACAGGGCCAGCTCGATCCCGGCCTGGAACTCGTCCCGGCGTCCGGGCAAGGCGGCCAGGCCGCGCTCGCCGCGCCCGGCCACGCCCGGCGGCGCGTTGAACAGCACCTGGGCGACGCCGGCCGCGTCGATGCGTTCGCGCACCAGCGCGGCCGGCGCCTCGTACGGGAACATGCATTCCACCCCCGCGAAGCCGTCGGCCGCGGCGGCCTCATAGCGGTCCAGGAACGCGAGTTCCGGATACAGCATCGAGAGATTGGCGGCGAACTTCAGCATGGCGGACTCCGGACCGGGCGGCATGGCTGGAAAATAGCACAACGGCTGCCTCAGTATGTCATCCGCACGCCCAGCAGCACGCTGCGTCCGGGCAGCGGCGCCACCGAGGAAATGAAGGACGCATGGTTATAGGCCAGGCGGTTCAGCAGATTGGTGCCGCGCAGGTAGACCTCGTAACCCGCGCCGCCGTACTGGCCGCGGTAGGCCACCACCGCATTGACCATGTTGTAGCCAGGCGTGCTGTCTTCATAGGCCGCGATGTCCTTCTGCGCGAACACGCGCGCGTACTCCACGCCGCCCGACCACGGCCCCCATTTGACGTTGCCGCGCACGCCGGCGCGGGCCGCCGGAATCCGCGGCAGGTTGCCCTCGCCGCCGGTCAGCTTGCCGCGCACGTAGTCGCCGAACACGGCGGCCGAGAACACCGGGGTGAACTGGTGGCGCAGCTCGCCTTCCACGCCGGTGAATTCGGCGTCGCGCTGGGCGTACTCGATCAGACGGAAGTCCTCGTAGCGGTCCAGCGTGTCGGCATAGATGTAGTTCTTCACCCGGTTGTGGAACACGCTGGCCGAGAACGTGGTGTCGCCGGCGTGCTTGCGCAGGGTCAGGTCGATGTTGTGCGAGGTCTCGCGGCCCAGGTCCGGGTTGCCCAGTTCATAGGTGTTGGTGGCCAGGTGCACGCCGTCGGCATAAAGCTCCTGCGCGCTGGGCAGGCGCTGCGAGCGCGACAGCGACAGCGCCAGCGAGTACTGCGGCGCGAAGTCCCAGATGGCCGCGGCCGAGAACGACGTGCCCGACAGGCTGCTGCGGGGGTTGCCGTCCGCCGGCGAAATGCGCTGCCAGTCCTGGCGCGCGCCCAGCTCGAAACGCCAGTCGTTCAACTGGTATTCCTCCAGCACGAACAGGCCGTAGGAACGGGTCGTGCTGCGCGGCAGGAACGCTTCTTCGCCGTCGGCGCTGAAATCGCTGTAGGCGTTCTGCAACCCGACCACGCCGCGCCAGCCCGCCACCGGCTTGTGCTGCAGTTCCAGGCGCAGGTCGTAGCCCTTGTTCTTGAAGCGGGTGCCGACCTCGCCGCCTTCGATCTCGTCGTGCTGGTAGTCGGTCAGGCCGCCGCGCAGGCGGATTTTTTCAAAGCCCGCGAACGGGTCCTGGTATTCGGCGCGCAGGTCCAGGCGGTTGCTGCGCAGCTTCACGTAGGGCACGTCGCCGTGCTCATGCTCGTGATCGTGGTCGTGGCCGTCCTCCTCCTCGCCGTGATCATGGCCGCCGCAATGCAGGTGCGTGCCATGCGGGTGGCAGCCTTCGTATTCGTGGTTGTGCCCGGGCAGCCCATACTTGCTTTCCAGGTGCGTGAAAGCCAGGCCGACATAGCCGCGCGGCGTGATCCACGACATGCCGATCGAGCCCTGCGAGGATTCGCTGTACGAGCCTTCCAGCTTGCCGCCGGGCCAGTCCGGCACGTCGTAGTCACTGCTGCGCCGCTTCAGGCCCTCGACCCGCACGGCGAAATTGTCGGCCCCGACCGTGATGCCGACCGCGCCCGACCGTTCGCGCGTGCCGGTGGCGCCGCGCAGCTCGGCTTCGGCTTCGACGCCGCGCTCGGGCACCGCGGTGGGGACCTTCTTGTCCACCACGTTGACCACCCCGCCGATGGCGCCGCCGCCATACAGCAGCGTGGCCGGGCCGCGCAGCACTTCGATGCGCTCGGCCAGCAGCGGCTCGACCGTCACGGCGTGGTCGGGAGAGATACTGGACGCGTCCATCACTTCGGAACCGTCGGACAGGACCTTCACGCGCGGCGCGGTCTGGCCGCGGATCACCGGACGGCTGGCGCCGGCCCCGAACGTGTCGCTATTGACCCCGGGCAGGTTTTTCAGGGTCTCGCCCAGCGTCCCGGTGCGCTGCTCGGTCAGCTCGCCGCCTTCCAGCACCGAGGCCGGCAGCGTGGTGCTGTTCAGGTCCAGGCCCAGCGGATTGGCCGACACCGTAATGGGCGCCAGCGTCGCCGCGCCCTCTTCCTGCGCCTGGGCCGCCGGCGCGGCCAGCATCAGCGCGCAGGCCAGCGGCGCCAGCCTGCCGCGAAACTCCCGTCCATGTTCCCGCCCTTGCTTCTTGCCACGCATGATGATCCTCTAAATGTTATATCATTACAAATGAGAAGCGAATGATATAACATCTCAATCACTATGGACAAAAAAAGGCGCCCCCGGCCTTGCGGGACGCCCTTTTGCGGCAAGCCGGCGCGCTCAGCCCGCCTTGAATTCCTTGTTCCAGAATTCCAGGATGTCGGCCTTCTTTTCGGTCAGGCCCTTCAGGTCGTAGGCGTGCAGCAGCTTGACCTCGGCGTCCGAGAAGCCCACGCGCTTGAGCGGCTCGGGCAGCGTGGCGTTGGTGACGGTGGGCGCATAGCCCATCTTCTCGGCGAACGCGATCTGGCCTTGCGGATCGAGCATGGCGTTCAGGTATGCCCAGGCCGCGTCCTTGTTGCGGCTGTTCTTGGCCACGGCGGCCTCGAACGCCACCGGCACCGAACCTTCCTTCGGGATCACGAAGCCCAGCGGCAGGCCGCTGTCGCGCCATTGCAGCGCGCGCGCCTTCCACATGCAGGCAATCGCAATCTCGCCCGACTTGAAGGCCGCCGCCACCGCCTCGTTGGACGGATAGATCCGCGGCGCGTTGGGCTTGAGCTTGGCCAGGAAGCGCTTGCCGCCTTCGAAGCTCTTGGTGTCGCCGCCCGCACCCAGGCCGACGAACACGGCGTTGTACAGGTACAGGATGTCCGAGAAGCCCACCTGCCCCTTCCATTTCGGGTCCAGCAGCACCTCCAGCGAATCCGGCGGAGTAGGGAATTTTTCGGTGTTGTAGACCAGCGTCATCGCGCTGAAGATGTGCGGGATGGAATACGGCGTCTTCAACGCGCCGATGGCGTGCGCCAGGTTGGGCAGCTTGGCGGTGTCCAGCGGCGCCAGCGCGCCCGAACGCTCGGCGTCGTACATGTCCACTTCGCCCAGCAGCGCCACGTCCATGCTGCCGCGGCGCGAATTCTTTTCGGCGCGCAGCTTGGTCACGCGGCCCACGGCGTTGCCGGTGTCGTACACCACGTTCACGCCGTCCTTGCCGACGATGGGATTGATGATTTGCTGCAGCAGGTTCTGGTAGTCGCCGCCCCAGGTCCCCACGACGATTTCCTTGCCCGCGGCTTGCGCCATGCCCGGCACCCAGCCCAGGGCGGGAGCCAGCGCCAGGCCGGAGGCCGTCTTGATGAAGCCACGGCGAGTCAGGTTTTTGTCTTGCATAACGACCTCGTATCGAAGAGAACTGACGGTTTACTGCGAAAAATCAGGCAAGCATCTCCACCGGCGCGGCGGGCGCCCAGGCCCGGATCGCCTCGGCGTCGATGTCGCGGGCGATGACGATGATGGCGTCGCGCGCGTCGGGTTGGCGCGTCAGGCGCTGCGGCGCGCTGAAGGTGGCGCCGACCGACTGGATCAGGATGGGCTCGGCGCAGTCGCTGACCCGCACCACGGCCTTGACGCGCAGCAGGCGCTCGCCGCAAAAGCCGGCCAGGTCGTCCAGCCATTCCGAAAAGTCCGTCCAGCTGATGCCGGCGCGGGCGCGCGCCGCCATGACTCGGATGCGCGGATGCGCCGCCGCCGCGCCGCCGGCGGCCAGCATGTGCGCGGCCAGCGCGGCCAGATCGGCCGTGCCCTGCGCGGGCGCGAACGCCGCCGCCACGGCGCGCTCGCGGTCCGGCTCGGCGATGACCGCGGCCAGCGGATTGAGCGCGGCGGCGCGCGCCGCGCGTTGGGCAAGGGCCGCCGCGGGCAGCAGATCGGTCTTGGTCAGCACGATGCGATGGGCCGCGCCGAACTGCGCCATGGCCTCGTCCATTTCGGCCAGCGCATCGGGATCGCGTCCGCAGTCGTCGGTGCAGACCACCGTCAGCCGCAGGCCGCGCCTGGCCAGCTCCGGATCGGCCAGCGACGCGATCACCGGCCCGGGGCGCGACAGGCCGCTGCACTCCAGGATGACGCGCTTGAGCGGCGCGGCGCCGGACGGGCGCGGCGCGTCCAGCAGCGCGCTCAGCGTATGGACCAGGTCGCTGCGGAGCGAGCAGCAGACGCAGCCGTTGGCCAGCAGGGTCATCGGCACGCTGTCGCTGTCGTTGGCGACGATGGCCCCGTCCACGCCGACCTCGCCCGCCTCGTTGACGATCACGCCGGTATCGGCCGCGCCGGTGCGCAGGTAGTCCACCAGCAGCGTGGTCTTGCCGCTGCCCAGGAACCCGCAAAGCAGGAACAGATCGACCGCCATGTCAGGGCGCCGCCTGTCCGTCGTCGCACGGCGAACCGGCGGGCGAGCCGCCCAAAGGCGGACGTTCGCCGTCCGGATCGCCCGCCCAGCTGTCGCGCACCATGTTGCGCACGTCGGCCAGCAGTTCTGCCGTGTCGTACACCACGCCGGACTTGATCGTGGTCTCCAGGCAGCGCTGCCATTCGACCTGCGCGGTCTCGTCGTTCAGGCGCATGGCGCCGGTGCCGAACAGCAGCTTGAAGTCGGTCAGCGGATTCTGGTTGTGGATCAGCAGGTCGGCGCGCTTCTGCACGTCGATGGAGCCGGTGTCGTCGTCGATGCCCAGCAGCGCCGCGCTCTGCGAGGTGGCGGCGCGCAGCACTTCGATGGGATGAAAGCCCGCTTCCTGCAGCAGTTCCAGTTCGCGGATGAAGCCGAAGCCGTAGATCTGGTAGATGAAGCCCGAGTCGCTGCCGGCGCACACGCGCCCGCCCTGGTTCTTGTACTCGTTGATGAACTGCATCCACAGGCGGTAGTTCTGCTTCCACTCGATCTCGTTGGTGGTGCTCCAGCGGTACCAGTAGGCGCCGTGCCCGCCGCGCTGCGGCTGGAAGTATTTCCACACCGCCTTCCAGGTGTACTGGTCGTGCCAGTCGGCGCGGCGCGCGCGCATCAGGTCGCGGTTGGCGTCGTAGATGTTGAAGGTGGGCACGAAGGTGTGGCCCAGTTCCAGGAAACTGTCCATGACCTGGCGCCATTTTGCCGAACCCGGCTGGGCGGCCTGCATGAAGGTCTGCCCGGCGGCGGCGAAGCGGTAGTACTCATCGCTGTAGTTGTAGTCGGTGGGAAACGACTGCACCACGCGGTCCTCGAACAAGGCCTCGGGCAGGCCGTAGTAGTGCTCGGAACTGGTCAGGCCCCAGCGCGCCGACTTCAGCGCGTTGACGCGGGTGACGGCCATCTGCGCATGGTGGCAGCCCGAGCGCAGGCCCAGCTGCGCCGCCTCGTCCAGCGCGGCCTGCATGATGGCCGGCGGCGCGCCGAAGAACTTGATGCCGTCGGCGCCGCGCGCGGCCAGCTTGCGCACCCACTCGCGCCCCTGCTCAGGCGTGTGGATGGTCTTGACCCGGTCGTTGACCGCGGGGAACACCGAATGCACGATCATGCGCGGCGCGGCGATCTTGTTGGCCGCCGACAGCTCGCGCTGCTCCAGCGTCCAGCCCAGCCCGCCCATGGCGCCCATTTCCCGCACCGTGGTCACGCCGTGCGCCAGCCACAGCCGGTAGATGTAGTCGGCCGGCGGCACGATGCCGCTCATGGCGTGGTACGGCGTGCCGATGTGCGCGTGCGCGTCCACGAAACCCGGCGTGACGAACTTGCCGTGGCAGTCGATCTCGTGGTCGCCCGGGCCGGGACGCCGCTTGGGGTCGATGGGTTTGTGCGGCGTGCCCACGTTGACCAGCGCCGTGATCCGCTCGTTCTCGATCACGATGTCCACCGGGCCCCAGGGCGGCGCGCCGGTGCCGTCGATCACGGTGGCGCCGCGCAGGATCAGGCGCGGAAACGGGCCCAGCCCGCGGTCGCGCGGCGCCGGCGCCGAAGGCGGATGCCAGCCCTTGGCGGCGTTGACGTCGCGCGACTCTTCGCCGACTTCGGATTGCAGTTGCGTGGGATCGCTCATGGCGCCTATGCCCCCAGTCCGTCGTGTTCGATGACGCCGCCCTTCATGATGAGCGCGAGGTGTTCGCCCTGGCCCAGCAGGCAGGAAAGGTCGCGGTACGGATTGCCGTCGACCAGCAGCACGTCGGCCAGCGCGCCGGCCTGGATGCGCCCCAGCTGCCCCACCTGGTTGAGCACCTCGGCGGCGGTGGTGGTGGCGGACTGGATCACTTCCTGCGGCGTCAGCACCTCGGCGCGGATGCGGAACTCGTCGCTCTGCAGGCGCTGCGACGGCCCCAGCAGGTCCGAGCCGAAGCCGATTTTCACGCCGGCCTTCTTGTAGATTTCCAGCGAATGCAGGCCCGCGGTGCGCACGGTGGCGATCTTGGCCACCGAGTCCGGCGGCAGGCCGTAGTCGGCGCCCTCGTTGGCCAGCGCTTCGTAGGTGACCAGCGTGGGCACGACGAAGGCGCCGCGCTCGGCCATGTAGCGCGCCACCCGTTCGTCGACCAGGTTGCCGTGCTCGATGGTGCGCACGCCGTTGCGCACGGCGCGCTCGATGGCGTCGGCCGTGTACGAGTGCGCCATCACATAGGTCTGGCGGCCGGCCGCCTCCTCGACGATCACGCGGATTTCATCTTCCGAATAGCCGTAGGACGCGATCGGGTCGGTCGGCGAGGCCACGCCGCCGGAGGCCATCATCTTGATCTGGTCGGCGCCCATCTGCAGTTCCTGGCGCACCGCCTTGCGCACGTCGTCGATGCCGTCGGCCACGCGGCCGATGTCGCCGGCGCGGAAGCAGCAGCCGCAGAAGCTCATGGGGCGCAGATGGTCGGAGCGCGGCCGCGGGTCGCCGTGGCCGCCGGTCTGGCTGATGGCGCGGCCCGAGATGAACAGGCGCGGCCCCTGGACCGTGCCTTCGTTGACGGCGCACTTCAGGCCCCAGCCCGCGCCGCCCGCGTCGCGCACGGTGGTGAAGCCGCGGCGCAGCATCGCGGCCATGATGGGCACGGCGCGCATCATCACCAGCGCGTCGGGCAGCACGCCCTGGGCGCTGAGGTTGAGCTGCGTGGCCATCACGTGCGCGTGCAGGTCGATCAGCCCTGGCATGAGCGTGCGGCCGGCGGCGTCGATCACGCGCGCCGACGCCGTCGCGATCGGCCGGTCGGAGACTTCCTTGATGACGCTGTCCTCGACCAGCACGTGCTGGCCTTCCAGCAATTCCGCCTGCAAGGGATCGAGCAGGTTCGCGTTCTTGAACAGTACAGAAGCCATGAGGAATTCCTTGTGTGGCGCCGGACTCAGGACGCCATGGTCTTGAGGTAGCGGCGATGGATCAGCCAGTTGGAAATCAGGGCGATGACGAGGGTGCCGCAGACCAGCACCACGGCCAGCGCGGCGCCGAACGGCCAGTTCGAGGCCTTGGTGATCTGGTCGTACAGCGCCGGCGCCATCATGGTCAGGCCGGAGCCGCCCAGCAGCACCGGCGTGGCATAGGCGTTCATGCACAGGATGAACACCAGCATGGTGCCGGCCGCCACGCCGGGCGCGGCGATCGGCAGCACGATGCGGCGCAGCGTGGTGAAAAAGCTGGCGCCCACGTTGCGCGCGGCCTCTTCCACCGACAGGTCCATGCCTTCGAGCACGCTTTGCAGCGTCAGGATCAGGTACGGCATGACCACGGCGGTGGTGCCGATCACCACGGCCGTGGGCGTGTACATCATGGTCAGCGGCCCGTCGATCAGGCCCATTGCCTGCAGCACGGCGTTCACCACCCCGGCGTTGCCCAGCGCCACCATCCAGCCGGCGGCGCGCACCACGTTGCCCACCATCAGCGGAAACACCAGCAGGATCACGAACAGGCTCTTGTAGCGGCTTTGCGTGCGCGCCAGGAAATACGCCACCGGAAAGCCCAGCACCAGCGCCAGCACAGTGCACAGCCCGGCGATGCCCAGCGTCGTCAGGAATACGTCGCGGTAGTAGGGGTCGCCGAAGAACTTGGCGTAGTTGTCGAAGGTGAAGGCGGACTGCATCAGCTCCGCGGGATCGAAACGGTTGAAGCTGTAGCGCGCCAGCTGCAGGATGGGCACCATGATGATGGCCAGCACCACCAGCGAGGCCGGAAACGCCAGCCCCGGCCCCAGCCAGCCCCGGCGGGGCCCGTTCTGCGTCGCGGTCGTCATGGCGGCTCCTATTGCGTGAACGCCACGCAGTCGTCCGGTTCGAAGCACGCGTAGACGCGCTCGCCGGCCGCCGGCTGCGCCTGGCGCGCGCCGGCGTTGACGACCTGGCTGAGCATGCGCTCGCCGCCTTCCAGCTGCACCCGCACCTCCAGCACCGAACCCAGGTACAGCGAGGACTCGACCACGCCCGCCAGCGCGTTGCCGCCGGCCGGCTGCGCGCGCAGGCTCACGCGCTCGGGGCGCACGCCCAGGTGCGTGGCGCCGGCGCCGCCGGGAGCCGCGATGCGCTGGCCGGCGTCGGTCTGGAAGACGTTGCCGGCTTCGCCGCGCCCCTTGAACACATTCATCTTGCCCAGGAAATCGGCCACGAACAGATTGGCCGGCCGCTCGTACAGCGCGTCCGGCGAGCCGACCTGCTGCACGATGCCGTCGTGCATGATGGCCATGCGGTCGGCGATCGCCAGCGCCTCTTCCTGGTCGTGCGTGACGAATACCGTGGTCAGGCCCAGGCGCTGCTGCAGCGCGCGGATCTCCTCGCGCACTTCCACGCGCAGCTTGGCGTCCAGGTTGGACAAGGGCTCGTCGAGCAGGAACACCTTGGGCTCGATGGCCAGCGCGCGCGCGATCGCGACGCGCTGCTGCTGCCCGCCGGAGAGCTGGCGCGGATAACGCTCGCGCAGCTCGCTCATGCGCACCATGTCCAGCACGCGCCTGATCCTGGCGTCGCGGTCGGCCTTGGGAACCTTGTGCATCTCCAGCCCGAAGGCCACGTTCTCGGCCACCGTCATGTGCGGAAACAGCGCATAGCGCTGGAACACCATGCCCGTGTCGCGCTTGTGCACCGGCAGGCGCGTCACGTCGGTGTCGCCGATGCGGATGCGTCCAGCCGTGGGCGCGATGAAGCCGGCGATCATGCGCAGCGTGGTGGTCTTGCCGCAGCCGCTGGGGCCCAGGAACGCCACCAGTTCGCCGTCGCCGATCTCCAGCGAGAAATCGGATACCGCCACCGCCTGTCCGAACTGCTTGCGGATGTTTTCGATAGAGACCTTCGCCATCTTCTATACCACCTGACTGAGTTTCACGTAGCGGTCGGTCACTAGCATGATGATGCCCAACAGCAGAATCTGCACCGAGGCCACCGCGGCGATGGTCGGGTCCAGGTTGAATTCGAGGTACTGCATGATCGCGATCGGCAAGGTGGTGCGGCCGGGGCCGACCAGCGACAGCGACAGCTCCAGGTTCTCGAACGACACCACGAAGCTGAACAGCGCCGCGGCCACGATGGACGGGCGCAGCATGGGCAGCGTGATCCGCATGAACGCGACCGGCGCGCTGGCGCCCAGGTTGCGCGCGGCCTCTTCGATGGAGCCGTCCAGGCCCGCCATGCCGGCCGTGACCAGCCGGACCGTCCACGGAATGGTGAGGCAGATGTGCGCGATCACCAGCCCGCCGAAGGTGCCGATGATGTCCTGGTCCAGCGCTTCTTCGGCGCGCAGATAGAACAGGTAGATGCCCACGCCGGCCACGATGCCGGGAATCAGCAGCGGCGACAGCAGCAGGGTGTTGATGCTCTTGCTGCCGCTGAAGCGGTAGCGCGCGATGCCGACCGCGGCCAGCACGCCCAGGGCCACGCCGATGGCGGCCGCCACCAGCGAGACCTGCAGGCTGAAGATGAAGCCGTTGGCGAAAGCCGGGTTTTCCCAGGCCTTCACGTACCAGGACAGCGTATAGCCCGACGGCGGGAAGTAGAGAATGGCGTCCTTGAAGAAGCTCAGCCAGACCACCAGCACGATGGGGCTGAGCATGAACGCGTACATGAGCACGACGAAGACGCGATGCAACCACGTCGCCCACGGAATCACCCGCAGGGTCCGGTCCCGGACGGCCGTGGCGGCCGAGTTCAAAGGAGGCGCGTTATGCAAATCCCTGGTTCCTTGTCAGCAGCAGCCGGCTAGTATCCTGGGTAGAAACCTGCGGTATCTACGGTTAACCAGAGCATATCGACGGGTTGCTGCGCGGCTCAACTAGGGATAACCCATTATTGCGAGCCTCTTGCATGCGCGCGGCGGCGCGCCCGCCGCGCGCGGGTGCAACCCGACGCCGGAAATGGCGGCGGCAGGTGCAACCCAGGTTCCCGTGCCTAGTGCGCGCGGCCGGCGATCTCGCCCACCACGCGGACCCGCGCCCGGACGGCGTTGCCCGGCAGGTAGGCCAGCGGAATGTCTTCCTGTTCGATCACGCTGATCGTGGCGGGGTCCGCGCCGGCGGCCACGGCGCGCTCGACCGCGATGCCGCGCGCGCGCTCCAGCAGTTCCTCGCGGCCCAGGTTGGTGAAGATCTGGTCGACCTCGCCCGAGACCTGCGCGATGGCCGCGCCCACTGCGTTGGCCACGGCGTGGTTCTCGACGCGCACCACTTCGGAAAAGCCCGCGACCCGATCCGGGATCAGCACCGAGCCGCCGCCCACCGCGATCAGCGGCACCTCGCGCGCGTCGCTTTTCATGCGGTCGCAGGCTTCGGAAATGGCGTCGTGCATGCGCGCCAGCGCGCCGCGCACCATCGCCGGGTCCAGATGCGCCACGCGGGAACGGTCGCCGATGTCCGCCAGGCCCGCGGCAACCGCGATGTCGGTGCAGGTGAGCTGCGTGCCGCCGAACACCAGCGCCTCTTCGAGCAGGCGGTGGCCGACGCTGACCGGGCCGACCTGCAGCGTCTGCGGGTCCACCAGCGTACCGCCGCCCACGCCGATGGACAGCAGGTCGGGCATGCGGAACGCGGTGCGCACCCCGCCCACTTCCACCATGTTGTTGGCCTGGCGCGGAAAGCCGTTGTGCACATAACCCACGTCGGCCGTGGTGCCGCCCACGTCGCAGACCACGGCGTCGTTGATCGAGGCCAGGAACACGGCCCCGCGCATGGAGTTGGTGGGGCCGGACGCGAAGGAATGCACGGGAAAATCGCGCGCGTTCTCGGCCAGCGTGACCGTGCCGTCGTTCTGCGTCAGAAAGAGCGGCGCGCGGATGCCGCTGTCGGCAAGCGCCTGCACGAAGGCGTCGGTGGTCTTGTGCGCCAGGTCGATCAGCGTGGCGTTCAACAGCGCCACGTTCTCGCGGCCCAGCAGGCCGATGCGGCCCAGCTGGTGCGAATAGGTAATGCGGCAATCGGGATGCTCCTGCAGCAGGATCTCGCCGGCGCGCAGTTCGGCCGCGCCGATCAGCGGCGAGAACACGCCGCTGACCGCCACCGTGGAAATGCCCGAGGCGCGGATGGCGCGCGCGGCGTCGCGCACCGCGCGTTCGTCCAGCGGCATCAGTTCGCGGCCGTCGAATTCATGGCCGCCCTGCACCAGATAGGTGCCGCCGTTGACCTTCTGCGCCAGGTCCTCCGGCCAGTCGCAGAACGGCAGCAGCGAGGCAGCGGCCGGCAGGCACACGCGCAGCGCGGCGGCCGGCTCCAGGTCGCGCCGCTGCACCACGGCGTTGGTGAAATGGGTGGTGCCTATCATCACCGCGTCGGGCTCGCCGGCCTGCGGGCAGGCCTGGATCAGCGCGGCCAGCGCGCGCCGCACGCCGCTGGTGACGTCAGCGGTGGTGGGCGACTTGACCGCGCCCAGCACCTTGTTGTCCTGCACGAATACGGCGTCCGTGTTGGTGCCGCCTACGTCTATGCCTATGTGTTTCATGTGAGGGCTCTATGCGAAGACCGAGCGATAGTCGAAGTCGAAACCGAAGGCGCGCGGACCGACCAGCTCCAGGCCGCGCGGCGTGGTGAAAACGGCAGGCGCGGGCAGCGCCAGCACGCTCACGCGCTGGCCGAAGCGCAGCACGTCGGTGCCGATGCCGTCGCCGCTGACCGAGTCCAGCACGCAGATCAGGTCGGGCGTCATGACCTCGGGCACGCCGTCGCGCTCGCCCACCGAGAATTCGTTCTGGAAGTGCAGCGTGTAGCGCGAACCGCGGTCCTCGCCCAGCCCTTCCAGCACCGCGCGGCCGCGCAGAAAGCCGGCCGTGGTGCGGCGCTCCACGTCGATGACCTTGCCGCTGAACATGCGCTTGCCGGCCGTCTCCTGCAGCACGGCGCCGATCACGTCGGCATGCTGGCGGCGCGCGCGCAGCACCACTTCGCCCAGGCGGATGGCCTTGCTGACGGTGTAGAGAATGCCGTGGTCCTTGACCTCGCTGCCGCGGCGCGGCGTCTTGCAGGTCGCCGCCGTGGAACCCATTTCGACCACCACCTTGCGGCTCAGGCGCTCGACCCAGGTGGCCGAGGCCGCGCGGGTGACGATGACTTCGTTGTCGCGGATGTCGGCCACCGCCAGCGGATACATGGGCAGGTCGTTGGCGGCGAAGCTCGTCATCTGGGCTTCGGGATAGGCCCGGCCCATGCTGTCGGCGTCGACCACCGGCAGGCCGGTCAGGGCCGCCACCATGAAGGGCTGCAGGCCATTGCCGCCGCCGATCTCCAGGGCCATCACGGCGCGAAAGCGCGCGCCGCAATACTCCTCCATCATGCGCACCGGCTTGACCGCGAAATGCGGATCGGCCAGGCGTTCCTGACCGACCAGCGGCGCGCCCATGCCCGACACCACCGCCACGCGGTCTTCGTCTTCCAGGTACATGGGGTCCAGCAGCGAAACGCTGTAGCCCTTCTTGTACAGCTGGCGCATGTTCAACAGTTTCTGGTAGGGATCGCCGCCGCCGCCGGTGCCCAGAATCCAGGCGCCCACGGCCAGGGCTTCCATCTCTTCGGCGGAAACGACGCGCGTTCCGGTGTTCGTGCTTGCGGCTACAGATAGCATGGTTCGATGAAGTCAGAAGTGAGCCGGAATGGGAAACAAACCTTACTTCGCTGCGAATACGGCGGGCAAATTGAATATGCGCATGTCTCGCATAGACCCAAATCATGCGCCTGCATGTGTTGAACCTATGTGCCGCATTCTTCGTATTTATTTGCCGTGGCCTGATGCATCTGCAAATATCGGGCCACGGCCTCCGGCACCGACCGGCAAGCGATATACAAGGGGAAACACCAATGCGGCAACGCCTCAGCACCTTTCTTCTGGCAGCGACCATCGCCTGCGCGCCGATGGCCTCGCATGCGTTCGAAACCTCCAACGGCAAGCGCATCCTCGTCATCGGAGGCCAGCAGGCCGTCTCCGTGATGGACCCGGCGCAGAAATACGACCTGTCCATCCGCACCATCCAGCAGGCCACCTACGACGCGCTGCTCAAGTACGAAGGCGATCCGCCCGAACTCAAGCCCTGGCTCGCGACCTCGTGGTCGTCCAACGCCGACGCCTCGGAATGGACCTTCAAGCTCGACCCGCGCGCCCGCTTCCAGAACGGCGACCCCGTCGACGCCGCCGCCGTGAAGGCCTCGTTCGAACGCACGCTCAAGCTGAACAAGGGACCGGCCTGGATGTACGCGGACTTCCTCAAGCCCGAGAACATCGTGGTGGACGACCCGCAGACCATCCGATTCAAGCTCACGCGCCCCTACGCCGCGTTCCTGGGCCTGATGCCGTGGTGGTACATCGTCAACGTCAAGCAGGCGATGGAACACGAACAGAACGGCGACTACGGCCAGCAATGGCTGACCGAACACACGGCCGGCTCCGGCCCGTTCCGCGTCAAGCGCGTGGAGCCGAACTCCCTGTACGAGCTGGAAACCTGGAACGACTACTGGAAGGGCTGGTCGCAGCCCGAGAAGGCGCGCCTGGGCGGCATCATCTACCGCGTCATCACCGAGAACTCCAGCCGCCGCGCGGCGCTGGCGCGCGGCGAGATCGACATCGCCGCCAGCCTCTCGCCCGAGGACATCGACCAGCTCTCTTCGGTCAAGGGCGTGAAGATCGGACGCAAGCCCGGCATGGGCGGATTCGGCCTGAAGTTCAACACCCAGGGCAAGTACATGTCGGACCTGAACCTGCGCCGCGCGCTGGCCTACGCGTTCGACTACGAATCGCTGCTGAAGATCTACAACGGCAAGGCGCGCCTGATGGAAAGCCCGTTCTCGCCGTCGGTGCAGGGATACATGGCGATGCCGGAGATGCCGCGCCGCGACATGGAGCGCGCGCGCCAGTACCTGGCCAAATCGAAATGGCCGCAGGGCGGCATCGAACTGGAATACGTGTACGTGCAGGGCCTGGAGGAAGAACGCCAGATGGGCCTGCTGCTGATCGACAACCTCAAGCCGCTGGGCATCGGCGTGCGCATGGTGCCGCTGACCTGGCCCAACATGGTGGCGCGCGGCGCCAAGGCCGAGACCTCGCCCGACATCTTCGCCTCGTTCACCTCGGTCATGTCGATCGATCCCGATTCGGTCGCCTACATGTACCACAAGGGTTCCTGGGGCCAGTACTACGGCACGCACTTCCTGAACGATCCGGAGCTGTTCGCGCTGATCGAACGCGCCCGCACGCTGTCCGCCTGGTCCGAGCGCAAGCCCCTGTACGAAGACATCCAGCGCCGCATCGTGGCCGCCCAGCCCGAGATCTTCGGCATGATCCGCGACCGCACCACGGCCTCGCGCGATTATGTGCAGGGCCTGGTGGACTCGCCGATCCGCATGGCCAGCGAATTCGACCTGTATCCGCTGTACATCGGCCGCTAGCATGCTGCGCTTCATCGTCAAACGCTCGGCGTTCATGCTGTTGATGCTGGCCGGCCTGCTGGCCATCACCTTCACCATCTCGCATGTCGCGCCGGGCGACCCGGCGCGCCTGGCGGCCGGCCCCAACGCCACCGAGGCCATGGTGCAGACCATCCGGGAGGAATACGGCATGGACCGCCCGGTGCTGGCGCAGTTCGCCACCTACCTGGGCGGCGTGGTGCAGGGCGACCTGGGGCGCTCCATCACCACCACCCGGCCGGTGTTCCAGGACCTGCTGCGCTTTTTCCCGGCCACGCTGGAACTGGTGTGCTTCTCCATCCTGCTGGCCATCGTGGGCGGCGTGCTGCTGGGCACCGTGGCCGCGGCCACGCAGAACCGCTGGCCCGACCACCTCATCCGCCTGCTGTCGACCTCGGGCGTGGCCTTTCCGATGTTCTCGCTGGGGCTGCTGCTGAAATACGTGTTCGCGCAGCACCTGGAATGGCTGCCGCTGGGCGGCAGGCTGGACATGCTGGCCTTTCCGCCCGACACCATCACCGGCTTCTACACCGTGGACAGCCTGCTGCATGGCGACGTCGAGACCTTCGCCTCGGCCCTGGGCTACATGATCCTGCCGGCGCTGGCGCTGGCGTTTCCGGCGCTGGCGTCCATCATCCGCGTCAACCGCGCCGAGATGCTGGAAGTGCTGCGCCAGGACTACATCGTGGCGGCGCGCGCGCACGGCGTGGCGCCGTGGCGCGTGATCGCCAAGTACGCCCTGCGCAACGCCATGCTGCCGACCCTGGCCATGATAGGCCTGCGCTTCGGCTGGATGCTGGGCGGCACCGTGCTGATCGAATCGGTGTTCGACTGGCCCGGCATCGGGCTGTACGCGGTGCAGGCCACGATGAACTCGGACTTCCAGCCCATCATGGGCGTCACGCTGGTGCTGGGCGCGAGCTTCATGCTGATCAACTTCGTCATCGACATCGTCTACGGCGCGCTGGACCCGCGCGTCCGCCATCAGGGCTGAGCCTCATGTCCACCACCACCGCCATTTCCCCGCCGCAGCCGCAACCGGCCCGCCACGGGCTGTCGCGCCAGCTGCGGCTGTACGCCGCCACCTTCGCGCGCAACAAGTCCGCGATGCTGGGGCTGGCCATCGTCGTCGGCTTCCTGCTGGTGGCGCTGTTCGCGCCCTGGCTGGCGCCCTATCCGGAAGACGCGGCCGGCTCCGTCAAGCTGGCGCAGAAGCTGCTGCCGCCCAGCCCGGCGCACTGGTTCGGCACCGACGAAATGGGCAACGACATCCTGTCGCGCGTGCTGCTGGGCGCGCGCACTTCGCTGCAGATCGGGCTGACCATCACCGGCATCGCCGTGCTGATCGGCGTGCCGCTGGGCGTGATCGCCGGCTATTTCGGCGGCCGCGTGCAGGAGCTGATCATGCGCGTCACCGACATCTTCCTGTCGGTGCCGGGGCTGGTGCTGGCCATCGCCATCGTGGGCGCGCTGGGGCCGGGCATCCTGAACGCCATGATCGCGCTGTCGCTGGTGTGGTGGCCGGGCTATGTGCGGCTGGTCCAGGCCAAGACGCTGTCGCTCAAGGGCGAGGTTTACATCGACGCCGCCCGCATGATGGGCGCCGGGCCGCTGCGCATCGTGTTCGTGCACATCCTGCCCAACTGCGTCTCGCCCATCGTCATCAAGGCGTCCATGGACATGGGCATGGCGATTCTCAGCGCGGCCAGCCTGGGCTTTCTGGGCCTGGGCGCGCAGCCGCCCTCGCCGGAGTGGGGCGCGATGATTTCCGTGGGACGCAACTATTTGCCGCAATGGTGGTGGTATTCGGCCTTTCCTGGCCTGGCCATCTACCTCACGGTGCTGGGCTTCAACCTGATCGGCGACGGCCTGCGCGACGTGCTCGATCCCAAGCAGCGGAGCTGACACCATGACGGCTCCCCTGCTGGAATTCGACGACTTCCGCCTGCATTTCGACACCTTCGACGGCTGCTACCAGGCGCTCGACGGCGTCACGCTCAGCATCGCCCCGGGCGAAAGCCTGGGCATCGTGGGCGAAACCGGCTGCGGCAAGTCGGTCACCGCCAAAAGCGTGCTGGGGCTGGTTCCCAGCCCGCCGGCGCGCGTGGCCGGCGGCGACCTGCGCTACCGCGGGCAGAGCCTGCTGGGCCTGGACGAAGCCGCCATGCGCAGGATACGCGGCGTGGAGATCGCGATGATCTTCCAGGACCCCATGACGTACCTGAATCCGCTGTTCACCATCGGCGACCAGATGTCGGCCGTGATCGCCGCGCACGACGCCGCCAAGCCGCGCGCGCAACGCCGCAGCGCGCGCCAGCGCCGGCAACTGGCCGCGGACATGCTGGCGCGCGTGCACCTGCCCAATCCGGACACGCAGCTGGCCCGCTATCCGCACCAGCTGTCCGGCGGCCAGCGTCAGCGGGTGCTGATCGCCATGGCGCTGTCCGGCTCGCCGTCGCTGCTGATCGCCGACGAGCCCACCACGGCGCTGGACGTCACCATCCAGGCGCAGATCCTGGACCTGCTGGACGAACTGCGGCGCGACCTGGGCCTGGCCATCCTGCTGATCTCCCACGACCTGGGCGTGATCTCGCGCGTGTGCGACCGCGTCGCGGTGATGTATGCCGGCACCGTGGTCGAAACCGCGCCGGTCGCCAGCCTGTTCGACGATCCGCGCCATCCCTACACCCGCGGCCTGCTGGCGTCCGTGCCGCATCCGCGCAAGCCGGCGCAGATGCTGGCCGGCATCCCCGGCACCGTGCCCAACCTGCTGCATCCGCCGGCCGGCTGCCGTTTCCAGGCGCGCTGCAGCGCGGCCGTGCCCGCCTGTAGCCAACAGCGGCCGGCCACGGTTTCCCTAGCCCCTCAACACAGCGCCGCCTGCCTGCTGCTGGCCCGGCGCCCGGCCCACGAGCCCGATGCCCATGCTGCTTGAACTGCGCTCCGTCTCCCGAGAATTCCGCATGAACGACGGCCGCAGCCTGCACGCCGTCAGCGACGTGAGCTTCGGCATCGAACCCGGCCAGGCGCTGGGGCTGGTGGGCGAGTCCGGCTGCGGCAAGTCCACGCTGGGCCGCCTGTGCGCGCGGGCGCTGGACCCCACCAGCGGCAGCGTGCACTTCGACGGCCGCGACGTGACCCGGCTGAGCCCGCGCGACCTGCGCGCGCTGCGCCGCTCGGTGCAGTTCATTTTCCAGGACCCGCATTCCGCGCTGAATCCGCGCATGACGATTCTGCGCAGCGTGTCCGAGCCGCTGATCCTGCACACCGACCTGCGCGGCGCGCGCCTGCGCGCGCAGGCGGCCGAACTGATGGAGATGGTCGGCCTGCCGGCCCAGTTCCTGAGCCGCTATCCGCACGAGCTGTCCGGCGGCCAGAAGCAGCGCGTCTGCATCGCGCGCGCCATCGCGCTCAAGCCCAGGCTGCTGGTGCTGGACGAACCCACTTCGGCGCTCGACGTATCGGTGCAGGCGCAGATCCTGAGCTTCCTGAAAGAGCTGCAGGCGCGCTTCAACCTTTCCTATCTGTTCATCTCGCACAATCTGGCCGTGATCCGCGCCCTGTGCCCGCGCGTGGCGGTCATGTACCTGGGCCGCATCGTCGAACAAGGCCCCACCGAAGAAGTGTTCGTCCAGCCCCGCCATCCCTATGCCGAGGCGCTGATCGACGCCATCCCCGTGCCGGAGGGCCGCCAGCCCGAGCGGCGCATCACGCTGCAGGGCGACATTCCCTCGCCCATCGACCTGCCGCGCGGCTGCGCCTTCGCTTCCCGCTGCGGCAAGGCCATCGCGGGCCGCTGCGACGCCGCGCAACCCGGCCTGTACGCCACCGGGGCGGCGCACGAGGCGCGCTGCCACCTGTATGCGCCGGCGCCCTGACACCGAAGCCGGACCGGGAATGGTAAAACTGCACGCTGATACGAGTCGCCCGGCATGACCGCTCTCCTGGACAAATTCGCCAATCAGCTGGACTGGAACCTGCTGCGCACCTTCATGGTGATCGTGCAGGAGCGCAGCATCACGCTGGCCGCGCACCGCCTGTCGGTGACCCAGCCTTCAGTCAGCGCCGCGCTGCGCCGGCTGGAGGAGCGCCTGGAACGTCGCCTGATCGAACGCGGCGGCGCCGCCGCCTTCCAGCCCACCGCTGCCGGCGAGGTGCTGTACCGGCACTGCGCCGATATCTACGGCATCGTCACGGCGCTGCCCAAGGCGCTGGACGCCGCCCACGGCGTGGTGCAGGGCATCGTCACGCTGCACCTGAGCGGACATATCCATTGGCCGGAACTGCCGGCCCTGATCGCCGGCTACCGCCAGCAATATCCGCTGGTGCGCTTTCGCGTCAAGCGCGGAACCTGCGCCGACATCCTCGGCCAGCTCGCCCAGAAGCACGCCACGCTGGGCGTGGTGTCGGCGCGCGACGCGCGCCCGGTGCTGGTGCAGCGCAAGCTGTTCGACCAGGAAATGGGCCACTATATGGGCCACGGCGCGGTCCACGGCGCCGATGATCCGCACGCCGCGCCGGTGATCGGCTTCGAGGACGAGCAGACCGGCTCGCCGCTGGCCGCGCTGTCCGTGCACCGCATACGCGCCGGCCTGGAAGGCCCCACCGTGGCCGAGGCGCCGGACTGCGAATCGCTGGCCGCGCTGGTGCGCGCCGGCGCCGGCATCGGCGCGCTGCCCAGGCGCTATGCCGCGCAGGACCCCGGCATGGCCGAACTGCCGCTGCCGCCCATCGTCCTGCCGGTCTACCTGGCCCGCCACGAACAGGCCGGCCTCAGCCCCGCCGACCAGCGTTTCCTACAGTACCTGGAAAGCCAGGGCTGCCTGCCCGCGCAACCCTGAGCCGCGCGGCGCGCGCCTAGCGGTTATCATCGACGCTGCCCCGCCGACTCGTGTGCGGCTCATTCCCAGGCGCTGCGCATCCATGTCGTTTCCCCGACTTCCCTCCCCGCCCACGCTGACCGATACGGTCGCCAAGCAGCTGCGCGCCGAGATCGACACGGGCCGCCTGCCGCCCGGCGCCAAACTGCCGCCCGAGACCACGCTGGCGCAGCAGTTCGGCGTCAGCCGCACCGTCATCCGCGAAGCCGTGTCCCGGCTGCGCCAGGACGGCGTGGTCGAGGCGCGCCAGGGCAGCGGCGTGTACGTCACCGCCGCCACCGGCAACCGCCCCCTGCGCATCGACGCGGCCGAGCTGTCCTCGATCGAGGCGGTGCTGCATATCGTGGACCTGCGCCGCGCGCTGGAAACCGAAATCGCCGCGCAGGCCGCCGCCATGCGCAAGAAGCAGGACATGGCCGACATCGACGCGGCGCTGGCCGCGATCTCGCAGGCGGTCGCGGACGGCGGCGACGGCGTGAAAGAAGACGTGGCGTTTCACCGCAGCATCGCGCGCGCCACCGGCAACCCGTACTTCCTGACCACGCTGGCCTTCGTCAGCCAGTTCCTCGAAGCCGCCACCCGCGTCACGCGCGGCAACGAGGCGCGCCACGCCAACCTCATGCGCGACGTACTGCAGGAACACGCCGCCATCGTCGAAGCCATACGCAACAAGGATGTCGACGGCGCGCGCGAAGCGGCCCGCATCCATATGGTGAACGCAGCCAGGCGGCTGCGGCAGGCGCATCGTTAGGCAAACGCCTTGGCGAATGCCTTGATGAAAAAATCCCGTGTACCGAAGTTCCCCGACTTCAGCGCAATGCTGATGTCCCCTTGCGCGGCGGGCGCATAGCCCGCGCACCACGGCACGCCCGGGTCGATCTGTTCGCCGATGGCGATCTGCTCCAGGCCCAGCGCCTGCACCACCGCGCCCGAGGTCTCGCCGCCGGCCACGATCAGCTGTCGCACGCCGCGTTCGACCAGCCCGGCCGCGATGCGCGCCAGCGCCGCCTCGACCAGCGCGCCGGCGCGTTCGGCGCCCAGCGCGCCCTGGGCCTGGCGCACCTGCTCGGGCTGCGCGGTGGAATAGATCAGCACCGGTCCGTCGGCCAGCCGCGGCGCGGCCCAGGCCAGCGCCTCGCCGGCCACGTCGTCGCCGGCCGCCAGCCGCAGCGGGTCCAGCGCCAGCGCCGGCCGCCCGCTTTCGATGAAGGCCGCGACCTGCCCGTTGGTGGCGGCCGAGCAGCTGCCGGCCAGCACCGCCTGCGGCCCCGGCACGCGCGCCAGTGCGGCGCGCCCGCCGGGCGCCAAACCCCAGTTGGCCGGCAGGCCGATCGCCACGCCCGAGCCGGCGGTCACCAGCGGCATGCCGCGCAGCGCCGGGCCCAGGGCCAGCAGGTCGGCGTTGCCGACCGCATCGACGATGGCGATCCCGACGCCCTCGGATGCCAGCTCGCGCATGCGCGCGCCGATCGCGTCGCTGCCGCGCGCCACCACGGCATAGTCGATCAGCCCGACCTTGCGTGAGGTCTGCGCCGACAGCACGCGCACCAGGTTGGGATCGGTCATGGGCGTGAGCGGATGATGCTGCATGCCCGATTCGTTCAGCAGCACGTCGCCGGCGAACAGATAGCCCTTGAACACCGTGCGCCCGTTGTCCGGAAAGGCCGGCGTGGCGATGGTGAAATCCGTGCCCAGGCGCGCCATGAGGGCATCGATGACCGGACCGATATTGCCCCGCGGCGTGCTGTCGAAGGTGGAGCAGTACTTGAAATAGATCTGCTCGGCGCCCTGCGCCTGCAGCCAGTCCAGCGCCGCCAGCGACTGCGCCACGGCCTCGTCGGCGGGCAGGGTGCGGGTTTTCAGCGCCACCACCACTGCGTCGGCGTCGCCGCGCAGCGGCGCGCCCGGCACGCCGATGGTCTGCACCGCGCGCATGCCGGCGCGCACCAGATTGTTGGCCAGGTCCGTGGCCCCCGTGAAATCGTCGGCGATGCAACCCAGTTTGAGGCTCATTTCGGCTCCGGCAGGAGGATTCCCGGAAAAATCTTGATCACGGCGCTGTCGTCCTCGCGGCCATGCCCGGCCGACGAGGCCTGCATGAACATCTGGTGCGCGGTCGCCGCCAGCGGCAGCGGAAACTTGCTGTGGCGCGCGGTGTCCAGCACCAGGCCCAGGTCCTTCACGAAGATGTCCACCGCCGACAGCGGCGCGTAGTCGCCGGCCAGGACGTGGGCCATGCGGTTCTCGAACATCCAGCTGTTGCCGGCGCTGTGGGTGATGACTTCGTACAGCGCGTCGGCGTCCACCCCTTCGCGCAGGCCCAGCGCCATGGCCTCCGCGGCGACCGCGATATGCACGCCGGCCAGCAGCTGGTTGATGATCTTGACCTTGCTGCCCGCCCCCGCCCGGTCGCCCAGGCGATACACCTTGCCGGCCATCGATTCCAGCACGCCGCCGCAGGCCTCGTAGGCGGCCGGCCGGGCGGCGGTCATCATGGTCATTTCGCCCGCGGCGGCACGGGCCGCGCCGCCGGAGATGGGCGCGTCCACGTACAGCACGCCCAGCCCGGCCAGGCGCGCCTCCTGCGCGACCGACCAGTTCGGGTCCACGGTGGAGCACATCACGAACACGGCGCCCGGGCGCAGCGCGGCGGCGATGCCGCCGTCGCCGTACAGCACCGCCTCGGTCTGCTGTGCGTTGACGACCACGCTGATCACGATGTCGCAGGCCTGCGCCATCTCGGCCAGCGAGGCGCAGGCCACGCCGCCCTCGGCCGCGTAGGCCTCGGCCACGCCGGGCCGGATGTCGTAGGCATGCACCTCGTGGCCGGCGCGGCGCAGGCTTTGCGCGATGCCCGCGCCCATGGCGCCCAGGCCGATCACGCCGACGCGGCGCGGAGTAGTCTGCGGATGGTTCATGGTATGGAGATCCAGAAAGCCCGGCGTTCAGCGCGGCAGGTCGTCGGCCAGGTAGGCGCGGATGATTTCGGCGAAATCGCGCTCGCCCTGCAGCCCCAGCGCGGCCGCGCGCGTCGTGTCCCAGCGTCCGGGCCAGCTGCCGACGATGCGCTCGACCCGTTCGTCCGCCTGCCAGGCGATGCGGTCGGCGACCTCGTCGCCGGCCACCTCGCGCAGCGCCTGCTGCATGTCGCCGGCGGTGACGGACACGCCCGGCAGGTTGATCGGCCGGCGGTCGGCCACTGCCGCGGCCGGCAGCTCGCAGCCGGCGATCAGCGCCTGGATCGCGCCGCGCGGCGACAGCAGCCACAGCCGGGTATCGGGGCCGACCGGACAGACCGCCGCCTCGCCGTTGAGCGGTTCGCGGATCATGCCGCTGGCGAACGACGAGGCCGCCGCGTTCGGACGGCCCGGGCGCACACTGATGGTCGGCAGGCGCAGCACGCGGCCATCGACGTAGCCGCGCCGCGTGTAGTCGGCCAGCAGCAACTCGGCAATCGCCTTTTGCGTGCCGTAGGACGACTGGGGATTGAGCGCGGTGTCGTCGCGCACCGTCTCGGGCAAGTCGCCGCCGTACACCGCCACCGAACTGGTGAAGATCACGCGCGGGCGATGGCCGAGCTGGCGGCAGGTTTCGAGCAGCGCGCGCGAGGCGTCCAGGTTGATCCGCATCCCCAGGTCGAAGTCGGTCTCGGCCTGGCCGCTGACGATGGCGGCCAGGTGGAAGATGACGCGGGTATCGGCGTCGATGGCCTGGCGCAGCACGGCCGGATCGGCGATGTCGCCGACCAGCGACCGCATGCGCGGATCGGCGCAGGCGCCCGCCTCGGCCACGTCCAGCAGATCGATCCGGCCGATGGGCTGGGGCGCGCCGCCATCCAGCGCCAGCGCGCCCCGTTCCAGCAGTTTGCGCGCCAGCCGCTGGCCCAGAAAGCCCGCGCCGCCAGTAATCAGTATTTTCATGATGAGTGCCCAGTGCCGCAAAGATAGGGTCGCGCCCAGCGCAGGCCGGCGGAGGTGCCGGCCTTGGGGCGGTATTCGCAGCCGATCCAGCCGGCGTAGCCCAGCGCGTCGATGCGCTCGAACAGATAGGGGTAGTTCAGCTCGCCCAGGTCGGGCTCGTGGCGGTCCGGCACGCCCGCGATCTGGATGTGGCCGATGCCCGCCATGTCGCGCTGCAGCTTCATGGCGATGTCGCCTTCCACGATCTGGCAGTGGTAGATATCGAACTGCACCTTGAGGTTGTCGGCGCCGACTTCGGCGCAGATGGCCTGGGCCTCGTCCTGGCGGTTGAGGAAAAAGCCCGGCATGTCGCGCGGGTTGATGGGTTCTATCACCACGGTGATGCCTGCCGGCGCCGCCGCCAGCGCGGCCCGCGCCAGGTTCTCCAGATAGGCCTGGCGATGCGCCTCGCGGTCCTGGTCCGGGCGGATCAGGCCGGCCATCACGTGCAGCCGGCGGCAGCCCAGCGCGGCCGCATATTCCAGCGCCCGGTCCAGGCCGCGGCGGAATTCGTCCTCGCGGCCGGGCAGCGAGGCGATGCCCCGCTCGCCGGCTTCCCAATCGCCGGGCGGCGCATTGAACAAGGCCTGCGTCAGGCCGTGATCGGCCAGCCGCGCCTTGAGGTCGGCCGCCGCGAATTCGTAGGGAAACAGGAACTCCACGCCGGCAAATCCATCGTCCGCCGCCGCCTTGAAGCGGTCCAGGAACGGGTGCTCGGCATACATCATGCTCAGGTTAGCGGCCAGGCGCGGCATGGCGGCTCCTAGTAGCGCGCGCCGAAGACGGCGCGCAGTTCTTCGATGGCCTCGGCGCTCAGCGGCTGCGGGCGCGGATCGCTCATCAGCCACAGCCTGGCCGTTTCTTCCAGTTCTTCCAGCGCATGAGAGGCGTGCGACACGGAGCGCTCCCACACCACCGGCCCCAGCCGCTCGAACAAGGCCCCGCGCACCTGCGCCGCCACGGCCGCGACCTCGGCCGCGGCCTGCGCATCGCCCGGACGGCGATAGCCGATCAGCGGAATCCGCCCCACCTTCATGACCTGGTAAGGCGTGATGGGCGGCAGCACTTCGTCGGTCCGCCACACGCCGGCCAGGGTCAGGGCCACCAGGTGGGTGGAATGCGTATGGACCACGCCGCGCGACTGCGGGCTGGTGCGGTAAATGCCCTGGTGCAGCGCCAGGGTCTTGGAAGGCTTGGCGCCCGACACCCAGTTGCCGGCCGCGTCCACCTTGGCCAGCTGCGCCGGGTCCAGCCGGCCCAGGCAGGCGTCGGTGGGCGTGATCAGCCAGCCGTCGTCGAGCCGCGCGCTGATGTTGCCGGCCGCCCCGACCGTGTAGCCGCGGTCGTACAGGCTGGCGCCTACCGTGCAGATTTCTTCGCGGATGCGGGCTTCTTCGGACATGGGAAACAGCGCTGGAAGTAATCGGGTCATCATACAACTTTGACGATTCCCCACACCTAGGGCTAACCCGTTGGCGGCGGCCGTTCCCGCGCCCACCGATCCAGCGCCAGGGCCATCAGGCATGTCAGCGTGGGGTACAGCATGCTCAGGTTGCGCATTTCCGCCGGCGAGCAGAACAGCAGGAAGAGCGGCAGATTGATCCACAGGGCCAGGCGCGCGTGCCGGCGCAGCGCCGGCGGCAGACGCTCCCAGCCGGCGGCCGCCACGCCGGCCAGCGCCAGCGCGCTCACGATGCCGAAGCCGCGCGGCAGCAGCACGCCGTAGGTGCTTTCCGTCAGCAGCCAGTTGCCCGGATTGACGTAAAAGCGCAGGGTATGCAACAGCTGATAACTGACGGTTCCCCCCGGATTGCCGGCATAACGCAAGCGCAGCGCCAGGTATACGCAGCCGCTTATCGCCAGCATGCCCATCACCAGCGCGCCGGCCTGCCAGCGCGGCAGCCCGCGGCGCAACAGCGGATAGAGCGAGAGCGCGAAAAAGAAAAAGGCTTCCTTGTTCCAGGCCGCCACGCCGGTCAATACCAGCAGCCCGAGCATGCGCAGCGGCCGGCGGCGATCCGCGCCCAGCGCCAGCAGCACCGCGCCCATCATGAACAGCAGTTCGAAGAAGTCGTAGAAATAGCCGCCCCCGGTCAGGAAGAACGGCAGCAGCAGCGCGACGGCGGCCGGCGCCAGGGTCGCGCCCATCCGGTCGGCGCCGGCCCGCAGACATACGCGCCGCATGACGAAAAGCGCGGCCACCAGCGCGAGAAAGGCCAGGTAATAGACGAGGTGATAGCGCAGCGCGACCGCGGGGATCAGCGATTCCGAGGCCGGATAGCGCATCGCCAGTCCCCAGCGGCTGTCGACCCGCTCCGGCCGCGCCAGACGCGCGGAGATGCGCGCTACCATCGCCGGCGGCAGCAGCGCCTGGATGCCGTTGGCCAGCGCGGGCACGAATTGCCGGTACACATAGGGACGGTGGGCCGTGCCCTCCACCATGTGCGCCAGGCTCAGGGCCGGATTGCCGTCATTGAGCCGCCACTTGGTGTAGAAGCCGTTGAACGCCGCGGCCGCGACCACCACATAGGCGCAGCACAGCAGGAACCGGCGCAAGCCCGGACGCTCGAAGGCGAACATTCGCGCCAGCGCAGTCATGTTCATGCTCCCAGCAACAGAATGGCCGCCGCCGCCCAGGCCAGCACCGCCAGGCGGATCTGGCCGTCGGCCAGCAGATCGCGGCCCGGCTCCTGGCCCGCGCCTTCCCGGTACAGCAGGTACAGGTAACGGAACACCCCGAAGGTGACGATGGGCAGGGTGGCGATGAGATGGTCGGTGCCGTGCAGCGCCGCGACCTCCGGGTCCACGGTGTACAGCCCGTAGGCCAGCAGGCTGGCGCAGGCGGTGATGGCGACCAGCGCATCCAGCAGCTGCGCGCTGTAGTCTTGCAGCACGCTGCGCGCGCCTTCGGACCGCACGGCGATTTCGGCGCGGCGTTTGGCGAACCCCAGGAACAGGGTCAGCATGAAACTGCACAGCAGCATCCAGCGCGAGGGCGCGATGCCTACCGCATACGTACCGCAGGCCAGCCGCAGCATGAAGCCGGCGGAAATACAGAACACGTCCACCAGCACGTGATGCTTCAGGCTCAGGCTGTAGGCGACGTTGAGCAGCAGATAAACCGCCACGGCCAGCGCCACCGCCCACTGCCCCGTGCCCAGCGGAATGGCCAGGGCGCCCCAGGCCAGCAGCAGCATCAGCGCGCGCGCCTCGCGCAGCCCGACCCGGCCGGCCGGGATGGGACGATGGCGCTTTACGGGATGCGCGGCGTCGGCGCCGCGGTCGTGGTAGTCGTTCAGCACGTAGGCCGCGCTGGACGCCAGGCAGAACGCCACGAAGCCCACGCACACGGCGAACACCAGGCGGGGATCGGCCCAGCCGTTGCTGAAGATCAGGCCGATCAGCACGAAGCCGTTCTTCAGCCATTGCTGCGGACGCAGTAGCGTGATGACGGCGCTCATGGAAGCGCCCGCGGGAAGGACTGCGGTGGTAGGGTCATGCGGCTGGCGCGACGGAATCCGTCCGTTGAAGTGCCGCAGACTATGCCAGCGAAAGCACGGCGCCCGGGACGCCGCCGCGCTTTATCAGACTCATGCCCGCCGCAGCGGGCGGCGCCGGCTTACGACGCGTCAGCCTTGAAGGCGCCCTCTTCCTCCAGCACCTGATTGGCGGCCTTGAAGGCGTCCAGGCCCGCCGGAATGCCGCAGTACACGGTGGCCTGCAGCAGGATCTCCTTGATCTCCTCGACCGTCACGCCGTTGTTGAGCGCGCCCTTGACGTGCAGCTTGATTTCGGCCGGACGGTTCAGCGCCGTCAGCATGGCCAGGTTCAGCATGCTGCGAGTCTTTTTCTCCAGGCCGGGCCGGCCCCAGGTGTAGCCCCAGCACCACTCGGTGGTGATGTGCTGGAACGCCATCATGAACTCGTTGGCCCGGGCCATCGAGCCGTCCACGTATTCGCTGCCCAGCACCTCGCGGCGCAGTTCCAGGCCCTGGTCGAACAGGGCCTGGGTTTCGGATTTGATGTCTGCCATGGTTGCTCCTTTGATGTTGCCGACACTCGGTGAGCAACATTCTTGACCATGGCGGACCGGCGCGCAATCATGGCCGGCCCCGCGGCTGGGCCGGCTTCGCGCCTCAGTCGTAGCGGAAGGTGGCGGTCAGCATGGCCGAGCGGCCCGGCGCCACGTAGCTGAACAGGCCCACGTGCGAGGCTTCGTATATGGTCTCGTCGGTCAGGTTGTTCAGGTTGAGCTGCAGGCTGAAGTTGCGGTTGAACTGGTAGGACGCCATCGCGTCGTAGCGCCAGTACGAGGGCAGCTGGTAGACGTTGGCGTCGTCCACGTAGCGCTTGCCGGTATAGGTGGCGCCGGCGCCCACCGTCAGCTCGGGCATGAGGCGGTAGGTGCTCCACAGGCTGGCGCTCTGGCGCGCAATGAACTTCATCTGGTTGCCGCTGTAGTCCGTGCCGCCGCTCTGGTAGCTGGTGACCTTGGGGTCCATGTAGCTGTAACCCGCCCACACCTGCCATTTCGGCGTGATGGCGCCGGCCGCGCCCAGTTCGATGCCGCGCACGCGGTTGCTGCCCGACAGCGTCACGTCGCCGGTGATCGGGTCGGCGCTGCGCGCGTCGGTCTTGCGGGTCTCGAACACCGCCGCCGTCAGCGACAGGCGCTCGTCGAACACGTCCCACTTGGTGCCCACTTCGATGCTGCGGCTCTTTTCCGGCGCCAATTGCGCCGTGTCCGCGGTCAGGCGGCCGCCGGCCGCGCCGTCGGCGCCGCCCGACTGGGCCGCGGTTTCGCCGGACGGGTTGGACGAAGTGCCGTAGGACACGTAGATGCTGCCATTGGGCGCGGGCTTGTAGACCAGGCCCAACTGGTAGTTCCACATATTGTCGGTGCGCTGCGCATCGCCGCTGGTGACGCGGTAGTTGTCATAGCGCAGGCCGACGTTGGCCTCCCATTGCTCGCTGAACTTCATCGTGTCGAACAGGTAGGCCGCGCGGGTGATGGTTTCGGCGGCGTCGTACCTGGGGCCCCAGCTCAGGCTGCCGGTATAGGCCTGGTGCGGGTTCGGGTGGTAGAGATCGTCGATCAGGGCCTTGTCGAAGCCGCCGCGGGGCACGCCGTCGCGCTTGATGATCTTCTCGTTGCTGTATTCCAGGCCGGCCGCATAGCTGTGGCGCACGCCGCCGGCGAGGAATTCGCCGAACAGGTCGGTCTGGTTGATGAAGGACCGGTTGGTCTGGTTCAGCGTGCGCAGCGCCTTGGTCATCTGCACGCCCGGCGCCTCGGTGGAGCACGGCGCCACGCCATAGGCCGGATTGGGCCGCCCGCCCGTGCGCGCCGCGCAGTTGTCGAACGAGGGGCGCGTCATGGCGTATTCGTTGCTGGACTGGGTGTAGCGCGTGCCGTTGCGCAGCTTCAGGCTGTCGCTGAACTTGTGCTCCACCATCAGGGTGCCCATGTCGGCCTGGTTCTTGCGGTAGTCGCGCCCGACCAGCCCGTAGTAGTTGTCGCGGTCCACGTCGGGCGGCGTCACGCGCCCGGGGCGCGATTCGTTCTTGAACGGGATGCCCAGGTCGGGCGTGTCGTCGTTCTGCAGATGGTAGTAGCTGAGCGTGACCTGGGTCGGCGTGCCCAGGCCCCAGGTGAACGACGGCGCCACGCCCCAGCGGTCGGTCTCGACGTGGTCGCGGCCCGGGATGTCGCCGCCCTGCTTCATGAAGTTCAGGCGGAACGCCGAACTCTCGCCCAGCCCCCAGTTGGCGTCGCCGGTCAGGCGCCAGTTCTTGTCGGTGCCGACGCCGACCGTGCCTTCGACGAAGTCTTCCAGCTTGGGCGTCTTGCTGACCAGGTTGATGCTGCCGCCGGTCGAACCGCGCCCGGTGTAGGCCGAGCTGGGGCCCTTCAGGATCTCGACCGATTCCAGGTTGAAGGTCTCGTGCGAGAAGCGGCCCAGGTCGCGCATGCCGTCGACCATCATGTCGGTGCTGGCCTCGTAGCCGCGCACGAAGGGCCGGTCGCCGGCGGGCGTGCCGCCCTCGCCCGCGCCGAAAGTGATGCCGGGCGCGGTGCGCAGCACGTCCATCAGCGACGAGGCGGCGCGGTCCCGCATCAGCTGCTCGGTGATCACGGTCACCGAGCGCGGCGTGTCCAGCAGGGGCGCCGTCATCTTGGGAGACGAGGCGACGTTCGCCTCGTAGCCGTCGCTGACCGCCTGGCCCTGCACCTGCACGGGCGACAGTTCCGGCACCGCTCCCGGCGCCAGGCTGCCCTGCGCCAGGACCAGGCCCGGCGACATCAGGGCGCCGCAGACCGCGGCGTAGATCGTGGAATTCGTAGACGAAATGCTGCCGCCGGCCTTGGCGCCGGCCGTCAAACTCTCTGCTTTGCTCATTGGACTCTTTCGGAAACCGCCCCGCGGCGGGTGCGCTATGGATGCGCTCTTGGTTTTATAAGAAGGCCAATGATATTCATTACCATTATTGCATTCAACTATTTGTCAGGCTTTATTCAGAAATTCGTCATTTTTGTCGAATTTTCTGGCCGATTAACAACACCAGGGGATAGGCTAGGATGCGAAAACGCGGGCCGTTGCCCGGAAGGAGAGTTCCATGCCGCCCATCCGCCATTTGCTGCGCGCCGCCCTGCTGGCCGAGCTTTTGCCCTGCGCGGCGCAGGCCGAGACGGTCATGCTGCAGGCGCAGCAGGCGACGGCGAGCGCCGATCCGGCCACCTCGGCCCGCACGGTGGAAATCACGCTGAAGCCGGAAAGCGCCAAGGCGCTGGCCGACTTCACCCGCGCGCGCGTCGGCCAGCGCATTCAGCTGCGCGCCGACGGCGTGGTGCTGTCGTCGGCCACCCTCATGGCCCCGCTGGAAAGCGACAACCTGCGCATCGTCGCGGGCGAACATGGCTTCGAAGGCAAGTCCGCCGAAGAGATCGCCCAACGCATCATGAAGGCCGGCGGGCTGACGATAGGCGACGAAAACCGGTAGCGGCGCGCCTCAGGGCTGGGACGCGCGCAGCGCCAGCGTGGCGGTCAGCGCGGTCCGTCCCGGGCGGGACGCCACCTCCAGCCTGCCGCCCACCCGCTCGATGCGGGTGTGCATGCTGCGCATGCCCACGCTGATACCGGCCCGCAGCACCGCCGCCACATCGAAACCGGCGCCGTCGTCCTCGATCAGCAGCTCCAGGCTGTCGGATTCGGGCTGGCGCAGCGCCAGCTCGACGCGGCGGGCGCGGCTGTGCTTGAGCACGTTCACCAGCGATTCCTCGACCAGCCGGGTCAGCGCCATGCACTGCAAGGCGCTGGGCGGCGTGCGCCACTGCGCCGGGACCGCCCAGCTCGCGCGGATCTCCAGTTCGTCGAAAAGCTGCATGAAACGGTGGCGCAGCGGCGCGATCCACTCGCGCGGGGTGGCTGGCACCTTCACGCCCGCGCTCGATCCGCTGTCTATGGTCTGGCGCAGGTCGTCGCGCAACAGCTTGAGCATGGACAGGAACTGCTGGCTCTGCACCGGCTGGCTGGCCTGCTCCACCGCGGCCATCATGCGCACCAGCGAACCGCCCAGGCCGTCGTGCAGGTCGTGGGCGATCTGCAGGCGGTCCTGCAGGCGCGCATTGGCCAGCGCCAGCGCGTGCTCGCGCTCCAGCGTCGTGGCCAGCTCGGTGCGCGCCTGCGCGATGCCCACGGCCAGATCCTGGCTGAAGCGTTCGATGCGGCGCACGTTGCGCGCGTGGCGCAGCCCCAGCACGGCCGATATGCACAGCGTGACCACCACGCTGGTGAACGGCGTATACGCGGTGTCGCTGGAGATGAGCTTGAGGATGCGCAGCAGGTCATGGACGCTGACGGCCAGGAACACCAGCAGGCAGGCCGCCAGCATGAGGTTTTCGGGCCGCCGGGTGCGCCAGGCGTGGAACGGGAACTGCAGGCAGTTCGCGAAAAAAATGGCGGACGCGGTCAGCACCGCGGCCAGCCGGACCTCGGGCAGCTGCGCCCGCGGCGCCAGGGCCACCGCCGCCAGCAGCGCCGCGGACAGTATCCACAAGGCCTTTTCGGTGCGCGGCAGCGATTGCTCGCCGAAGCGCCACGTGAAAATGCAGAAGCACGCCACGTACAGCACCAGCACCATGGCGTTGGCGCGCGCCGCCCCGATGCTGTCGGCAAATGGCCAGGGGCTGGTGACCAGCACGTTGGCGATGAACAGCACCCAGAACAGCGCCATCAGCGCATACCAGCCAAAGGCGCGCTGCTCGCGGCGCATCAGCCAGATGCAGAAGCACAGCCCGCCCAGGACGGCCGACACGATCAGGTTGAGCATGAACAGCGTGCGGTTGCGCCACCGCAGGTCCTCGTAGCGCCGCAGCAGCGGGCCGGGCTCTCCGAGGTAGACCGGCCCCAGGCCGGGCGTCTGCTCGGCCACGCCCACCACCCGCAGCCACAGCGTGTTCACGCCATCGCGCATCAGGGCCTCGGGGATGAGCCAGTAGCGCGGCATGTTCCAGCTGCGCGACAGGGGCTCGCTCAGCTGAGGATCGCTCCAGATGCGCGCATCGTTGACGTAGACCTCGCCAGCCATGACCACCGATTCGAGCACCAGCGCCACCGGCCCGGCGCGCCCGTCCGGGCACTGCGCCCGCCAGTCGATGCGATACCAGGCCGTACCGCTGTAGTCGGGCCAGCGCGCGGTCCAGTCATCGGGCAGCGTCACCGGCCGCCATGCGTCCGGCCCGGGACGGCCGCCCTCGGCATCGCCCTGCGCCGATTGGATCGACAGCACCTGGGCCGTGCATTCCGCCTGCGCCCATACCGGGGAAAAAGCCAGCGCCAGCCACAAGACCGCCAGCCGGATCGCCAGCCTCAATCGAGCAGCCCCCGCGACCGCGCGGCGTGGATCGCCCGGGTGCGCGAGGAAACAGCGAGCTTGCGGTAGATGTGCTTGACGTGGCATTCGACGGTGTAGCGCGACAGGTGCAGTTCCTCGGCGATTTCGCGGTTTCCCAGCCCCTCGGATACTAGGCGAAGAATCTGGTTTTCGCGAGGACTGAGCGTCTCGCCGGCGGCCGCGCCTGCCGGCTCCGCCGGCCTGGGGCGCAATTCCTCGATGATGCGGCGCGCGACGAAGGGGTCGATGGGCGCGCCGCCGCGCAGCACGCTGCGGATCGACAGCGACACCTCCAGGTCGTCGCGCTCCTTGAGCACATAGCCGGTGGCACCGGCCCGCAGCGCCGCCAGGATCGCGTCCTCGGTGCTCCAGGCCGAAATGACCAGTATCGCCAGCCCCGGATCGGCCGCGTGCATTTCCGTGATCAGTTCGGTGCCGTTGCCGTCGGGCAGGCCCAGGTCCACCAGCGCCAGGGCCACGGGCTGCGTGGCCAGGCAGGCGCGCGCCTCGGCCAGCGTGGCGGCGAACACCAGCGCCTCGGGCGCATACCCGAGCTGCAGCAGCAGGCCTTCGAGCCGGCGGCAGATCAGGGGTTCGTCCTCCACCAGCAGCACCGGGGCAGGCAGGGTCGACTCGGAAGCAAGCATGGCGACGGTCATGAGAAAGGCGCGGGCGGCATTGCCCACGCCGAACTATGACGCAGTCGCAGCCGGCCGGGTATCCCTGGAAGTTGGTATTCGCAGGGAATATAAAGCAAATGCCGGCGCGCGCCTTCAGGCGATGCCCGAAGCCGGCAGGCGCGCCGGCAGCTGATCGGCGGGACGGCTCCTGATCATGTCGGTCAGTTCGCGCCGCCGGGCCGCGTAGCCGGGATCGTCGAACAGGTTGTCCATCTCGTCCGGATCTTCGGCCAGGCAGTACATCTCGCCCGCGCCGCTATCCAGTTCCAGCGTCAGCTTCCAGTCGCGGGTGCGAGCCGTGCGCAGCTTCAGTTCGACCCCGCAGCGCGAGGCCGCCACGTCCCATTCGCTGAGCGCGAACGCGCGGCCGGCATCCCGGCCTTCGAGCAGCGGACGCAGGCTGCGCCCGTGCACCGGCCCCAGGGCCGAGGCGCCGCCGTAGTCGTACAGGGTGGCGGCCAGGTCCAGCGTCGACACCGGATCGGCCACCTGCCGGCCGGCCTCGATGCCCGGACCGCTGGCCACCATGGCCACGCGCAGCAGGCCCTCGTACGGCATCGGCCCTTTCAGCATCAGCCCGTGGTCGCCCAGCCACTCGCCGTGGTCGGACGTGAAGATCACGATGGTGTCCCGGTCCAGCCCGTACTCGGCCAGCGCTTTCATGACGCGCCCGACCTGGTGGTCCACCAGCGAAATCATGCCGTAGTAGTTGGCGGTGATGCGCCGCAGCGCCGCTTCGGACGGCGTCGGCATGCGCGAGAAGTTCTGGCGCAGCGCCTGCACCTCGGCATTGCCCATGGGCTTGCTTTCCATGCTGGCCCGGTGCCACCACGGCCGGCGGTCGTAGTCGGTGCTGCGATGGCGCGGCAGATCGACCTCGTCGGGATGATGCAGGCGCGACCAGGGCTCGGGGCAATCGAAGGGATGGTGCGGATCGGGAAACGAGGCCCACAGGCAGAACGGCCGCTCCTGGCCATGCCGGCGCAGGTATTCGATGGTCCGGTCGCCGATCCAGGCCGAGTTGTGCCAGGCCGCCGGCAGCGCCGAATTGAAGGTCTGTGGCGCGCCGCTGGGCGGCCCCAGGTCCTTCTGGTAGAGCTGGTTGCGCAGTTCCCCCTGCCCGTCGCCGTAGTGCCAGCGCGAATGGTGCAGGCCGCCCGGCAGCGGCGTGGGCAGCCAGTAGTTGTGGCCCTCGACCACCAGCTCCACGTGCTCGAAACCCATGTACGGGCCGTTCCAGCCCGGCCCCAGGGCCGCCTCGCTGTACTGGCACTCCGGACGCCCCGTGGCCTCGAAGGTGTGGTGAGTGGAGAAGTGCGCCTTGCCGATGAAGCCCGTGTCGTAGCCCGCGGCGGCCAGGCTGCCGGCAAAGCCGGCCTCGCCGGTGCGCAGGTCCAGGTCGATGCCGTTGTCGCACACCCCGTGCGTCAGCGGCAGCAGGCCCGTCAGCATGGACGCGCGCGACGGCTGGCAGACCACGTTGGGCGTGATGCAGGCCGAGAAGTGCGTGCCGTTGCGCGCCAGCAGGTCGATGTGCGGCGTCTTGACCCGCCGTCCGGCGTAGCCCAGGCAGTCGCCGCGATGCTGGTCGGTGGTGATGAGCAGGATATTGGGACGTTTCATGGCTGGTTTCATGGCTGTCTGGCGGCTGCGGTCTTGATGTCGGCGAGCATGGGAGCGAAAACACGGGTGTCGCGGGCGATGCGCTGGCGCAGGCCCTCGGCGCCTTCGTCGCCCACGATCATGCCCTGGGCCTGCATCTTGTCGCGCAGCTCGGGGCTCTTGAGCGCGGCGGCCACCGCCTTGCCCAGCGCCTCGACCACCGGCGCCGGCGTCCTGGCCGGCGCGAACAGGCCGAACCAGCTATAGAAGGTGTAGCCGGGCACGGCCTCCTTGATCATCGGCAGATCGGGCGCGCCCGCGATGGGCGCCGTGCCGGCGTTGGCCAGCCCGCGCACCTTGCCCGCCCGGACCTGCGGCAACGCCGTGCTGGCCACGATGAACATCAGATCGACCTGGCTGCCCATCACCCCCACGAAGCCCTGCGGCGCGGCCTTGTACGGCACGTGCTTGAGCGATATGCCGGCATCGTGCTCGAACAGCGCCATGGCCAGATGATGCGTCGAGCCCAGCCCGCCGCTGGCGTAGGTGATCGTGTCCGGGCGCGCCCGCGCCTGGTCCAGCAGCTCGCGCAGCGAGCCGAACGGCGCCGAGGGCGAGGCCACCAGCACGTACTGCAAGGTGGCCAGCGTGGCGATGGGCGCGAAATCCTCCGTCCGGTACGGCGCCTCCTCCATCAGATAAGGCGCCGCGGTAAACGAAGCGTCCAGGCCCAGCAGCAGCGTATAACCGTCGGGCCTGGCCCGCGCCACGGCCTGCGAGCCGATGATGCCCGCGACCCCGGCCCGGTTCTCGACGATCACCGGCACCTCCAGCCGCCTGGCCAGCTCCGCGGCCACCAGCCGGCCCGCCACGTCCGCGCCGCCGCCGGGCACGGAGGGCACGATGAGCGTGATCGGCCGGTCGGGGTAGGCCGCGGCGGCGGCCAGCGGAATCGCCAGGCACAGCATGGCCAGCGGCGCGCGTATGAAATTCAGCATGATCGTCTCCTTCCCGCCGCGCGCCTCGTCGGCGGGCGCGCTGGTCATGACGATCATGGAACAGCGGCACATTCCGGTCCAATGATATATTTTGGCCTTTCCATATCAATGTTGATATGTAGATGCAGCCCGCCGACGACTCCCCCGCCCTGCCGCCCGGCTGGTATCTGCGCGGGCGGCTGCGGCTGCGCCACCTGCACCTGATGCGGGTGCTGGACGAAGTCCACAACGTCGGCCTGGCGGCCCGGCGCCTGGCCACCACCCAGCCGGCCGTATCGCGCATGATCGCCGAACTCGAAGACATGCTCGGCGCGCGCCTGTTCGACCGCACGCCCAAAGGCACCTTCCCCACGCGCCACGGCGAATCGCTGATCCGCCATGCGCGCTGGGTGCTGGGCGACCTGGAACGCATGAGCGGCGAATGGTCCGGCGCGCCGGACCTGGACGTCGAGACCATCAGCATCGGCGTCAACTCCACCGCCGCCGCCTTCCTCGTGCCGCGCGCGCTGCTGCGGTTCAAGCAGCAGGCCGCCAACGTCAACGTGCTGGTGCGCGAAGGCTCGCTCGAAGCGCTGGCCCCGGAGCTGTACACCCGCAAGCTCGACCTGCTGGTCGCCAGGCTGGGCGAGGCCGTGCGCAAACCCGACCTCGCCAGCCAGGTGCTGTATGAAGAGCCGATGTGCGTCTGCGCGCGCGCCGGCCACCCGCTGGCCGGCGAACCGGGCGTGCCGTGGCAACGGCTGGCCGCCTACCCATGGATCATGCCGCCGCGCGGCAGCCCGGTGCGCATCGGCCTGGACATGCTGCTGCAACGCCATGGCGTCTATCCCTACGCCCGGATCGAATCGGCGTCCGCGCTGAACAACACCATCCTGATGAACAGCAGCGACACCCTGTCGCTCATGCCGCGCTGCGTGGCCCGCCACCTGGCCCGCGGCCAGGGCCTGGCCATCCTCGACATCGACCTGCCGCCCGTCTTCGGCCCCATCGGCCTGGTCCGCCATTGCAGCCTGGACCTGTCTCCGCACATGCGGGGGCTGATCGAATGCCTGCAAGCGGTGGCGAGCGTCGCGCCGGACGGGGAGGCAGTTGGGCGTTGAGCAGGTACGAATTTTTCCGTACACTACATTTTTGTACGTGATTTTCCGTACATGAAGGATGCGCCATGACCACACAGCACGAAGAAAGCATCATTGCGGCGCTCAAGCAAAAGCCCAAGCGCAAACACCCCGGCCCGGAACACAACCCGTCCCAGGAAACGCGAATCACAGAGCAGGTGCCGAGCGACGTCATCGCCTGTCTACGCGAGCTCATCGGCCAGGAACTTGAGCGCGTGGACGAGCCCCGAACCGCTCGCCTGGACGCCAGATTGACCGCGAAAGAACGCGCTGTCATTCAACGCGCAGCCGATATTTCCGGCCGCTCGCTCTCCGACTTCGTGGTGCACGCGGCCCACCAGGCCGCACTGCGCCAGATCGAGCATCAGGTGATTTTGCGGCTGTCCAAACGGGACTCCGAAACAATCGCCGCAGCGATTGACGCCGAACCATCCGAACCGACGGCCGCGCTCAAACGCGCGGCGACGACGCGGAAAAAGATCCTGCGTCAAGTCGAAGGCCAATAAGGGCTGACACGGCATGGCGTTCCAATTCGCGCCCTTCTCGAAGTCGATTGACCGTAGGGGGTTTTGCTGCGGCAACCCGGAACTCGATAGGTATTTTGTTGAACGGCTGGGACAAGATGAGGAACGAAATTCCGCGCGTGCGCATCTGCTTCTGAGCGACGACATGGTGGCGGGATTCTTCACGCTTTCGGCTGGCGCGGTGGAATTGACACGCCTGCCGCAGGCCAGGGCCTGGGCGGCGCGCTCCTGATCGAGGCGCTTGAACTGGCAATCTCGGGTCCACTCGCGGTGACAGTGGTGCTGGTTGACGCAAAGGATGACGAAGCGGCAGCGTTTTATCGCAAGTATGGTTTTATCGCCCTTCGGGACGTGGATCCGTTGAAGCTTTTTATGACCGCGAAGAATGCGCGCAGCGCCATAGAACAGCCGAGCGCATAGCGTCCGACCTCCCCACGCCCGCATGTAAACGGTCTTTGAGCGAGCGAACGCAAAAAAGCCGGCAGCGCTTGTGCGATACCGGCTTTCAGCTTGAGGCGTCGGGAAACACCTTCATGAATTCGACCACATTGAGTGGTCGGGGCGAGAGGATTCGAACCTCCGACTCCTGCGTCCCGAACGCAGTACTCTACCAGGCTGAGCTACGCCCCGATTTACTACCTACTACTTTCAGCTTCGCCGTGCTCAGTACGGCTGGGCTGTCCTGCCTTTCTCTCGGTCCCGATACCGCTGAATTTGTTCAGCGATCTCTGTTTACCGCGAAAGCGCAGAATTCTAACAGAGATTTTTGAAAAGGGGAAATGGGATAGTCGGAAAGTGCTTTTTTGGCCAGTTCGGCCTCGGCGATTGCGGCCTGGCGGGCGTGTTCCAGGGCGTCGGTCGCCTGGATGGCGGCGGCCACGGCGGCGAAGTCGGCGTCACCGGTCTTGATGGCGTCGCGGATCAGTTGCTGCTGTTCGGGCGTGCCCACTTCCATTACGCGGATCAGCGGCAGCGTGGGCTTGCCCTCGCGCAGGTCGTCGCCCACGTTCTTGCCCAGCGCGGCGGCGTCGCCGCTGTAGTCCAGCACGTCGTCGACCAGCTGGAAGGCGGTGCCGACATGACGGCCGTAGGCCGCCGCGGCGGCTTCCTGCTCGGGCGTGGCGCCGGCCAGCACGGCGCCGACCTGGGCGGCGGCCTCGAACAGCTTGGCGGTCTTGTAGCGCACGACCTGCAGATAGCGCTCCTGCGAGACGTCGGGGTCGTGCACGTTGAGCAGCTGCAGCACCTCGCCTTCGGCGATGACGGTGGTGGCCTCGGACAGGATGCTCATGACGCGCATCGAGTCGGCCTCGACCATCATTTCGAAGGAACGGGAATACAGGTAGTCGCCCACCAGCACGCTGGCGGCGTTGCCGAACACCGCGTTGGCGGTTTCGCGGCCGCGGCGCAGGTCGGATTCGTCGACCACGTCGTCGTGCAGCAAGGTGGCGGTATGGATGAATTCCACCACCGCGGCCAGCAGCTGGTGATGCGTCCCTTCATAGCCCAGCGCGCGGGCCACCATCAGCACCATGGCCGGCCGCATGCGCTTGCCGCCGGCGCCGATGATGTAGTCGCCGATGGTGCGGATCAGGACCACGTCGGAGTTCAGCCGCTCGCGGATAACCGCATCGACGGCTTTCATATCGTCAGCAATGGGGGCAATGAGCGCGGGGAGATTCAAGACGTATCCGGAGTGTGAAACGAGCCGTAGGGTGTACGCGTGACGGCTCTTACCGCTGGACCGCCGGACCAGGCCGGGGGATTCGACCAGCGATTATACGGGGAGTAACGTGCGCGGGCGCGCGCCGGGCCGCCGCCGGCCGGCCCGGCGGAACTCTGGGACCGAAGGCGCAAGGCCTGGCGATGCCGCATGAAGCCTGTACGCCACACCTAAGCCCTTACCCTACAAGCGCTTTTTGACTTTCCGCGCATCTCGGGCTAATATCCTCGATTCGGTCAGCAATGGCCGAATTACGTCGGTTTCATTTATGCCGAGTGATTTGTGCCAGATGCACGTGGTGCTCCTGCAATCCGGAGCACGGCAGGCAGGCACAGCGCGCAGCCCGCCCAGCAGGGCCGGCCAGGCAAATGGACCTTTTTACCTATTTAAGGAACACCCCATGTACGCGGTCGTAAAAACCGGTGGCAAGCAGTATCGCGTTGCCGCTGGCGAAAAACTCAAGATAGAACAGATACCGGCTGACATTGGGCAAGAAATCACCCTGGACCAAGTGCTGTCCGTGGGCGAAGGCGACCAGCTGAAAGTTGGCACGCCCCTCGTCTCCGGCGCCGTGGTCAAGGCAACGGTTCTTGCGCAAGGCCGCCACGACAAGGTCAAGATCTTCAAGATGCGCCGTCGCAAGCACTATCAGAAGCGTCAGGGCCACCGTCAGAACTACACCGAAATCCGCATCGAAGCCATCACGGCTTAAGTAGCGACTCGGTACCACTTAGCAGGAGCTAAACATGGCACAGAAAAAGGGCGGCGGCTCTACGCGAAACGGACGCGACTCAGAATCGAAGCGTCTGGGCGTCAAGGCATTCGGCGGTGAATTGATCCCCGCCGGTTCGATCATCGTGCGTCAGCGCGGCACCCGTTTCCACGCTGGCGTGAACGTCGGCATGGGCAAGGACCACACCCTGTTCGCGCTGGTCGACGGCAAGGTTCAATTCGGCTTCAAGGGCGCGTTGAACAAGCAGACCGTTTCGATCGTCGCCGCCGAGTAATCGGCAAGAGCACGGTCAGCAACGCGGTCCGCCGCGTTCGGCAAAGCCCTGTCGCATGCGGCAGGGCTTTTTTGTTTCAAGGCAGCGGCCGGGACGTCCCGCCCTGCCCTCACTTTTCATACGCACGGACACCATGAAATTCGTAGACGAAGCCACCATCGAGGTCGTCGCCGGCAAAGGCGGCAATGGCGTGGCGAGCTTTCGCCGCGAAAAGTTCATCCCCAAGGGCGGCCCGGACGGCGGCGACGGCGGTCGCGGCGGCTCCATCTACGCGGTGGCCGACCGCAACATCAATACGCTGATCGATTTCCGCTACGCCCGCCTGCACCGCGCCAAGAACGGCGAAAACGGCCGCGGCTCGGACCAGTACGGCGCGGCCGCGCCCGACATCACGCTGCGCGTGCCGGTCGGCACCGTCATCCATGACGCGGAAACCGGCGAAGTCCTGTTCGACCTGAACCAGCACGACCAGAAGGTGGTGCTGGCCGCCGGCGGCCAGGGCGGCATGGGCAACATCCATTTCAAGTCCAGCGTGAACCGCGCGCCGCGCCAGTGGACGCCGGGCAAGGAAGGCGAGCACCGCTACCTGCGCATGGAGCTGAAGGTGCTGGCCGACGTGGGCCTGCTCGGCCTGCCCAACGCCGGCAAGTCCACCCTGATCACCCGCATCTCCAACGCCAAGCCGAAGATCGCGGACTACCCGTTCACCACGCTGCATCCCAACCTGGGCGTGGTGCGCACCTCGCCGTCGCGCAGTTTCGTCGTGGCCGACATTCCCGGCCTGATCGAAGGCGCCTCCGAGGGCGCCGGCCTGGGCCACCTGTTCCTGCGCCACCTGGCGCGCACCCGTGTGCTGCTGCACCTGGTGGACGTGTCCACGCCCGATCCCGATGCGGACCCGGTCGAACAGGCCGTCACCGATGCCCGCGCCATCGTCGAGGAGCTGCGCCGCTACGATCCCGAGCTGGCCGCCAAGCCGCGCTGGCTGGTGCTGAACAAGCTGGACATGGTGGCCGACCCCGAGGACACCAAGCGCCGCTTCCTGGAGCTGTACGGCTGGAAGGGCCCGGTGTTCGGCATCTCCGGCCTGTCCGGCGAGGGCACGCAGGACCTGATCTACGCGCTGCAGGATTACCTGGACGCCGAGCGTGAAAAGGAACAGCTGGCGCAGGACCAGGCCGATGGCAGCTACGTGGCGCCGGACCCCCGCTTCGACGACAAGCGCTCGGACGCCGACCCGCGTTCCACGCCGCGCAGCGGCGACGAATAAGCCATAATCGCAGTCCTTACGATTACGCCTTTTTTCCGCGCCGCAGCCCGCCGCCATCATGTCTGCCGAATCACCCGCAGTTTCCGTCGTCTCACAAGCTCAGCGCCTCGTCGCCAAAGTCGGCTCGTCGCTGGTCACCAACGAAGGCCGCGGCCTGGACCGCGCCGCCGTGGCCCACTGGGCCGCGCAGATCGCCGCCCTGCACAAGCAGGGCAAGCAGGTCGTGCTGGTCTCCAGCGGCGCCATCGCTGAAGGCATGGCGCGCCTGGGCTGGCGCAAGCGCCCGTCGGTGATGCATGAGCTGCAGGCCGCCGCCGCCGTGGGCCAGATGGGCCTATGCCAGGCCTACGAGGCCGCGTTCGCCGAATTCGGCCTGCGCACCGCGCAGATCCTGCTGACCCACGAAGACCTGGCCGACCGCCACCGCTACCTGAACGCGCGCAGCACGCTGTTCGCGCTGCTGCGCCTGGGCGTGGTGCCCATCGTGAACGAAAACGACACGGTGGTCACCGATGAAATCCGGCTGGGCGACAACGACACGCTGGGCGCGCTGGTCACCAACCTGATCGAAGCCGACACGCTGATCATCCTGACGGACCAGCGCGGCCTGTACGATTCCGACCCCCGCAAGAATCCCGACGCCAAGTTCATGGCGCACGCCCAGGCCGGCGATCCGGCGCTGGAAGCCATGGCCGGCGGCGCCGGCAGCGGCATCGGCACCGGCGGCATGCTGACCAAGGTGCTGGCGGCCAAGCGCGCCGCCCACAGCGGCGCGCACACGGTGATTGCGTCCGGCCGCGAGCGTAACGTGCTCACGCGGCTGGCCGAAGGCGAATGCATAGGCAGCGAACTGCGCGCCGTGCTGCCGGTGTGGTCGGCGCGCAAGCAATGGCTGGCCGACCACCTGCGCCTGCGCGGCCGCGTGGTGCTGGACGACGGCGCCGTGCGGGCGCTGCTGCGCGAAGGCAAGAGCCTGCTGCCCATCGGCGTGACCGACGTGGAAGGCGAGTTCGGCCGCGGCGACGTGGTGGCCTGCGTGGATAGCCAGGGACATGAATGCGCACGCGGGCTGATCAATTATTCGTCGGCCGATACGCGGCGCATCCTGCGCCAGCCTTCGTCTCAGATTGCGCGCATTCTGGGCAGCATGACCGAACCGGAACTCATGCACCGGGACAACCTGGTGGTGCTGTAGCGGCAAGGCGCTAACTGCCGTCGGGCAGCAGCATATAGCCCCAGCCGCGCACCGCGAGCACCGGAAATTCCACATTGAGGCGGCGCGCCTTGGCGCGCAGCCGCGACACCAGCACGTCCACCCGCCGCATGCCGACCTGCGAGCCGCGCACTTCCTCGGGCAGCAGCGCTTCGCGCGGCAGCCTGTGGCCGGGCGCGTTCAGCAGGCGGACGAGAAACGCACATTCAGCCGCAGTCAGGGGCACGCGCTGGCCGGCAGGCCCGGCCAGCGCGCCGGCCTGCAGGTCGACGCGCCACGGCGAGCCGCCCCGGCGCCCGCGCCGGCACAGGCTGCGCAGCAAGGCATCCCATTCCGGCCCGGGCATGCCGGCTTCGACGCAGACGTCCACGCCGGCATCCAGCGCCGCGATGCGCCGCTCGACCGTGACGCCGCCGCGCACCCGCCAGACCAGCGCCGCCGCCGGCACCGCGCGGCCCAGCGAAACCACGCGCTCGGCCACGTCCGGCCAACTGCCCTGCAACACCAGCACATCGACCATCTGGGCCTGCAGGCCGTCCAGTAGCGCCGCCAGGGAATCAAACGCGCAAACCGTCCAATGGAACGTGCGCAACATTGCGACCAGATCGCGAGCTGCACCATCGCTTGCGAGTACGAAAACGCTGCCTCGTTGCTGCATGCCGTCCTCCTGCCCATCAATACGTTTATCACTTAGGTAATATTTATAACTACCAACGTAAACTAACGCCACGCTTCAATCGCTTTGTGAAGACATTCTCGGACCGGCTGAAGCATGCGCGTCTTTTGCGTGGCCACACGCAGAAAACGCTCGCCCGTATGGCGCGCCTTTCGCAAAGCGCCATCGGCAGCTATGAGAGCGGACTGCGGCATTCCAGCCGTTCTTCGCGCAAGCTGGCGCAGGTGCTGAAGGTCGAAGCCGAATGGCTGGAGACCGGCAAGGGCCCGATGGAACTGCCCATGGACGGGTACGACCTGAGCGACACGCTACCGGTCACCGGCGTGGCGGAAGGTCCGCCGCGCGCCAGCGGCCGGCATCGTCCGCATGCGCCCTGGCCGTTCTTCAATATATCGCCAGCCCAGGTGGAATCGCTCACATCCGACGAACGCATCGGACTGGAAGCCATTGCGCAGACCTATATCGAACAGGTCCTGCGCATCCGCCGCAACGCCAAGCCGCGCGGCCGCAAGAGCGGCTGACGATCGGGGCCGTATCGTGGTCCTATTTCAAACGAAAAAAAGCCCGCCGTAGCGGGCTTTCGTGCGCGAGCCGATCAGGGCTTGGCGGCCGGCGTCGTGCTGGTGGCGGGCACCGCGGCGTCGCCGCGGATCTTGGCGGCGATTTCCGAAGCGGCCTTGGCCGAGGGCACGCCGAAGGCCAGCACGCCGCGGTTCAGCGGTTCGCCGATCAGCGGAGCGGCGACCAGTTCGCGGTCGATCACCAGCGCCAGCATGTTGCCGACGTTCTTGGAGCTGACGTCGTTGAGCTTGCGCGCGCCGGCTTCGGAGAAGCGCAGGCCCACGAAGTTCTGGCCCTGGCGGTCGACCAGCGCGGCGGCGTCGGTCAGGTCGGCGCGCGTGAGCACGGGCACTTCCTGCATGTAGAGCTTGCCGTCGGGCAGGCTGATTTCACGCAGGCCCGCGCCGGGCTGCTTGTGGGCCAGGTAGAAGTCCACGCTGGCGGCGGTGGCGGGCGTGGTCGATTGCTGGCCGGCCGCGGGCGCGGTGGCGCCGGTGTCGGAGGTCTTGGTCGGGGCGGTCTTGCAACCCGCTAGCGCCAACGTCACGACAACCAGGGCGGGCGCCAATTTGCGTAAGGTAAGTTGCATGCTCGATTCCTTCTCAAGTGGACTAAGACCAGGTCGCGGCGCGCGCCCGGCACGTCTGAAAAGTGTACCGAACCTGAATCGGCGTGTCGCCGCAGTCTGATTCCAATTGTAAAGCGGTAATACCAGCCTGCTCGCCGGCCGCGCACGCCGCGATTCGTCGGAATCGCCCGCCAGCATCTATACTCCGCTTTCGTGCAGGGGTACTCGCCGCGGCTTAAACGCCGCGACGTGTTGAGAGAGTCCCTTCGTACCAGTACGGATAATGCCGATGCTGGGAGCCGTATTTCCGTCCGCCCGCGCGCGGCGGAAATTCCTTCCCGATCGGCTCCAACCACTCGCTTGGAGCTTTCCATGAACGCAAATCCCAAATTCCTGGCCGCCACCGCAGAAGTGGACGCGGCCGCCGTCGCGCCGCTGCCCAAATCGCGCAAGGTGTACGAAACCGGTTCGCGGCCCGACATCCGCGTGCCGTTTCGCGAGATCGAACAGGCCGACACGCCGACCATGTTCGGCGGCGAGAAGAACCCGCCGCTCACGGTCTATGACTGCAGCGGCCCCTATACCGACCCGAACGTGCGCATCGACATCCGCCGCGGCCTGCCCGAAGTGCGCCGCGCCTGGATCGAGGAACGCGGCGACACCGAGGTGCTGGCCGGCCCCACCAGCGACTACGGCAAGGCGCGCCTGGCCGATCCCAAGCTGACGGCCATGCGCTTCGACCTGCAGCGCCCGCCGCGCCGCGCCAAGGCCGGCGCCAACGTGACCCAGATGCACTATGCGCGCCGCGGCATCGTCACGCCGGAAATGGAATACGTGGCGATCCGCGAAAGCCTGCGCCGCGAGCAATACCTGCAGTCGCTGCGCGACAGCGGCCCCGACGGCGAGAAGATGGTCAAGCGCCTGCTGCGCCAGCATCCCGGCCAATCGTTCGGCGCCTCGATTCCCGCGGCCATCACGCCCGAATTCGTGCGCGACGAGATCGCGCGCGGCCGCGCCATCATCCCGGCCAACATCAACCACCCCGAAATCGAGCCGATGGCCATCGGCCGCAATTTCCTGGTGAAGATCAACGCCAACATCGGCAACTCCGCGGTCAGCTCCGGCATCGGCGAGGAAGTCGAGAAAATGACCTGGGCGATCCGCTGGGGCGGCGACACGGTCATGGACCTGTCCACCGGCAAGCACATCCACGAAACGCGCGAATGGATCATCCGCAACTCGCCCGTGCCCATCGGCACCGTGCCGATCTACCAGGCGCTGGAGAAGGTCGACGGCAAGGCGGAGGAACTGACCTGGGAAATCTTCCGCGACACCCTGATCGAACAGGCCGAGCAAGGCGTGGACTACTTCACCATCCACGCCGGCGTGCGCCTGCCGTTCATCCCCATGACCGCCGACCGCATGACCGGCATCGTCTCGCGCGGCGGCTCCATCATGGCGAAGTGGTGCCTGGCCCACCACAAGGAAAGCTTCCTCTACGAGCGCTTCGAGGAAATCTGCGAAATCATGAAGGCCTACGACGTCAGCTTCTCGCTGGGCGACGGCCTGCGTCCCGGCTCGGGCTACGACGCCAACGACGAAGCGCAATTCGCCGAACTCAAGACCCTGGGCGAGCTGACCCAGGTGGCCTGGAAGCACGACGTGCAGGTCATGATCGAAGGCCCCGGCCACGTGCCGATGCAGATGATCAAGGAAAACATGGAGCTGCAGCTGGAGCACTGCCACGAGGCGCCGTTCTACACGCTGGGCCCCCTGACCACCGACATCGCCCCGGGCTACGACCACATCACCTCCGGCATCGGCGCGGCGCTGATCGGCTGGTACGGCACGGCGATGCTCTGTTACGTCACGCCGAAGGAGCACCTGGGCCTGCCGAACAAGAAGGACGTGAAGGACGGCATCATCACCTACAAAATCGCCGCCCATGCCGCCGACCTGGCCAAGGGCCACCCCGGCGCCGCGATCCGCGACAACGCCCTGTCCAAGGCGCGCTTCGAGTTCCGCTGGGACGATCAGTTCAACCTGGGCCTGGACCCCGACACCGCCAAGGAGTTCCACGACGAGACCCTGCCCAAGGACTCGATGAAAGTCGCGCACTTCTGCTCCATGTGCGGCCCGCACTTCTGCAGCATGAAGATCACGCAGGACGTGCGCGATTACGCCGCGGCGCAGGGCGTGAGCGAGAAGGACGCGCTGCAGAAGGGGATGCAGGAGAAGTCGGTGGAGTTCGTGAAGAAGGGAGCCGAGGTTTATCACCGGCAGTGACAGGCGGCGCGTCGCGTCGTAGGATGGGTGCAGCGCGAGAGTCCTTAAGCAAGAACTCAAATATCCAACGCGCGTAACCCATCAGGCGGCGCCAGCCGCCGTTTTTCGTGGCAAGAGACAAAGCCGGCTCCCGCCGGCCGATGGGTTACGCGCGATGAGCATCCGGTTCCTTGCCCGGATGCTCTCGCGCTGCACCCATCCTACAGAAGCTTCCCGGGATTCATGATCCCGGCCGGGTCCAGCACCGCCTTGATCTGGCGCATCAAGCGCAGCTCCAGCGGGTCCTTGCTGTGCAGGAAATGCGCCCGCTTGAGCTGCCCGATCCCGTGCTCCGCCGAAATACTCCCGCCGTAGCGGTTCACCTCGTCCAGCACGGCGTCCGTGATCGCCTCTCCATGCACCGCCACCCAGTCGCGGTCGGCGCCGGCCGGCCGCGACAGGTTGTAGTGCAGGTTGCCGTCGCCGAAATGGCCGAAGATGAACGGACGGATGTCCGGGAACAGCGCCCGCACCCGCGCCTCGGCCGATTCCATGAATTCCGGGATGCGTTCGATGGGCAGCGACACATCGTGCTTGAGGTGCGGACCGTCGGCGCGCTGCGCTTCTGAGATCTCTTCGCGCAGCTTCCACAGCGCCTGCAGTTGCGCCAGCGACGCCGACACCGCCGCGTCCAGGCACAGCCCGCGCTCCAGCGCGGCGCCGATCACGTTCTCCAGCAGATTCGTCAGGGCCGCCTCGTCGGCGGTATCGGCCAGTTCCACCAGCACATAGCCCGGGTAGCGCTGCGCGAAAGGCTCCTGCACGCCTTCGGCGTGCGCCAGCACCAGGTCCAGGCAATCGCCCGAAAAGTACTCGAAGGCCTGCAGGCGCGCGCCGCACTGCTCGAACAGGATCTCGAACAGCTGCAGGGCCTGCGCCGGCGACTCCACCGCGGCCAGCACCACCGAGCGCACGTCGGTGCGCGGGAACAGGCGCAGCGCCACCGCCGTGATCACGCCCAGCGTGCCTTCCGAGCCGATCAGCAGCTGCTTGAGGTCGTAGCCGGTATTGTCCTTGCGCAGCGTGCGCAGGCCGTGGAAGATTTCGCCGGTGGGCAGCACCGCTTCCAGGCCCAGCACCAGTTCGCGCGCCATGCCGTAGCGCACCACGTTCACGCCGCCGGCGTTGGTGGCCACGTTGCCGCCGATCTGGCTGGAATCCTCCGCCGCCAGGCTGAGCGGCAGCAGGCGGCCGGCTTCCTGGGCCGCGCGGCGCAGGTTGCCGAGGATGGCGCCGGCTTCCGCCACCATCGTGTTGGCCACGGTGTCGATGGCGCGCACGGCGTTCATGCGGTCCAGGCTGAGCACCACGTTGGCCGCGCCCGCGTCCGGCGTGGCGCCGCCGCACAGCCCGGTGTTGCCGCCGCGCGGCACCACCGGCACGCCGGCCTGCTGGCACAGCGCCAGGCAGGTCGCGACTTCTTCGGTCCTGCGCGGGCGCACCACGGCCTGGGCCTGGCCCTTGTAAAGGCCGCGCCAGTCGGAAAGCCAGGGCGCGATGTCGGCCTCGGCGGTGAGAACGGTGTCGGGGCCCAGGGCCTGGACCAGGCGTTGCGTGAAGTCGGTTGCGCTCATGATGTCTGCCTTGCGGCCGGAAAGAAGAGTTCGAGGTTCAGGCGGCTGGCCGCCTGCTGCAAATGCCGGGTGGCCGCCAGCCGGGCGCGCTCGGCGTCGCCGGCGCTGATGGCCTCGAACACGGCCACGTGCTCCTGGTGCACGGCCGCGGTCAGGCCGGCCTGGCGGCGGCTGTTGCTGCGCGCGGTGCTGACGGCAAGGCGCAGCTGCAGGTTGAGGTACTGCAGCAGATCCTGGTAGTAGCGGTTGTGGGTGGCCGCGGCGATCGCGACGTGGAACGCGATGTCGTGCTCCACGCCCTGCTCCGGATCGTCCAGATGCTGCTGCAGCGCGGCCAGGGCCTGCCCCATGGCCGCCAGGTCCGCGGCGTTGCGGCGCAGCGCCGCCAGCGCGGCCGCGCCGCCTTCCAGTTCCATGCGCAGTTCGTACACGCTGGCCAATTGTTCGCGGTCGGCGATGCCAGCCGACACCTGAAAGCCCTGCGCGCCGGTGCGCGACACCACCACGCTGCCCGAGCCCTGGCGGCTCTGGATCAGGCCCTGGGCGCGCAGGCGCTCGGTGGCCTCGCGGATGACGGCGGCGCTGACGCCGTACTGCTGCGCCAGGACGCGCCCGGGCGGCAGCTTGGCGCCCACGGGATGGGCGCCCTCGGCGATGTCGCCCGCGATCCGGCGGGCGACCTGTTCGGTCAGGGTCAGGCTCTTGCTCAGCATGGAGCGATTATAGACAGACTTTTCAGGTTATCTGATAACTTTATTGAAAACGATGCCCGCATACCGGTGCGGCGTTTCAGGCCACCGCGCGCGCGCCGTCCGGCAGCACGCCGCCATCGGCCGCGCCCGGCTCGCCGCCGCCGGCCACCGCGCAGCAGCGTCCGCCGCGCGCCTTGGCGCGATACAGCGCGGCGTCGGCGGAATCCAGCGCCGCCTGCGGGCTGCGGTTGGCCCCCGACACGATGGAGATGCCGATGGACAGGCCCACGCTGACGCGGGTGCCGTCGGCCAGCGTGATCGGCTGCGAGACGTCGTGCAGCAGGTGCTCGCCCAGGCGCAGTGCGGAGGTGGCGTCGATGCCGGTCACCAGCACGATGAATTCGTCGCCGCCGATGCGCGCGGCCATGTCGTCGACCCGCAGCATGGCGCGCATGCGCTGGCCGATGGTCATGAGCACCTGGTCGCCCGCGGCATGGCCGTAGGTGTCGTTGATGAGCTTGAAGTCGTCCATGTCCATGTACAGCAGCGCCGCCGAGCTGTCCTGGCTGCGCGCGCTGGCGCAGACGCGTTCGAGCGCGGCCTGCAGGCCGGCGCGGTTGGCCAGGCCGGTCAGCGCGTCCTGGCTGGCGCGGCGTTCGCTGTCGCGCTCGGCCAGCATGGTCGACACCAGGATGCGGTTGAGCCGGTGCGACGCGATGCTCATGCTGACCAGGTAGAACGGGATCTGGATGAACACGATGGCGGTGACGTATTCGCCCGTGAACAGCGCGCCCAGGCACATCGGCCCCAGGCTGAGGAAGATCATGGCGCCGACCAGCCGCGGCGCGCCGTAGTTGCGAAAGCAGATGCCGCCGGCCATGGCGCCGCAGGACACCCCGGCCAGCGTGGCGGCCAGCCAGTCGCCGTTGAGGAAGGTGACGAAGACGCCGTAGCCCACGCTGAAGGCCCACAGCAGGGCCAGCAGGATGTAGATGTCGGTATGGGTGTTGCCGCCGCGGGGCGCGGCCTTCAGCGCGGAGCGCAGCACGGTCACCCGGACCACGGCCAGCAGGACTTCCATCGCCAGCCAGGACAGGTACAGCGGCTCGGGACGCCGCCAGGCGACCACGCCCGAGATCATCAGGGTGTTGATGACGCCGCCGGCGAAGATCGGCAGCGTGCCGAACAGGCTGGCGATCAGCGCCGCGCGGATGTCCGCCGGCGTATCGTGCCCGGAATGCGTGAGCCAGCGCGTCAGGCGCCATCTGGGCAAGCTGAACTTCAGTGCAGTATCCACGCTGTCACGTCCCTGGCCACGTCCATCCGGTTTCAGATGGGCAGGCTGGCGTTATAGCAGGTCTGTGACGCCTTTAGTATTGTCCGCGGGTTCAATACCCGGGCCGGTTCATCGCCCGCGATGGCCGCAGACGGCGCACTCCGGATCGCGCTGCACGTTGACGCTGCGCCATTGCATGGTGCGCACGTCCAGCCACAGCAGCCGCCCCGACAGGCTCTCGCCCACGCCGGACAGCAGCTTGAGGGCCTCCGCGGCCTGCATGCTGCCGATGATGCCCACCACCGGCGCGAACACGCCCATGGTGGCGCAATTGGCCTCTTCGACGTCGTCGGCTTCGGGAAACAGGCAGTGGTAGCAGGGCGCGTCGTCGTCGCGCAGGTCGTAGACGCTGACCTGGCCGTCGAAGCGGATCGCGGCCCCGGACACCAGCGGCTTGCGGTGCTGGACGCAGGCGCGGTTGATGGCGTGGCGGGTGGTGAAGTTGTCGGTGCAGTCCAGCACCAGGTCGGCCTGCGCGACCGCGTCCGACAGGGCCTGGCCCGCGAGCCGCTCGACGCGGGCGTGGACCCGCGTCTGCGGATTGAAGGCCGCCAGCATGTCGCGCCCGGACTCGGCCTTGCGGCGGCCGACGCTGGCGTTGGTGTGCAGGATCTGGCGCTGCAGGTTGCTGAGCTCGACGACGTCGTCGTCGGCCAGGGTGATGTCGCCCACGCCGGCGGTGGCCAGGTAGAGCGCGGCAGGCGAACCCAGTCCACCCGCCCCCACGATGAGCACACGCGCCGCCAGCAGTTTTTCCTGCCCTTCTATGCCCAGCTCGTCGAGCAGGATGTGGCGGGCGTAGCGCAGCAGTTGCTCGTCGTTCATTTGGTCTTGACGGGCTCGACTCCGGTCGGCGTGATCGTCATGCGCTGGGCGGCGCCCACGCCGGGCTTGGAATCGGCCTTGGCCTGGGCGCGGGCCGAACCCTTCTGCACCGGCTTGCCGGCCAGCAGGTTCAGCGCCTGCTGCAGCTGGAAGTCGTCCTTGCCGCCGAATTCGAACACCTTGGCCGGCACGTCGACGTTGTCCTGGTCGGCGTTGGATTTCACTTCGTTGGCCGTCTGCTGGTTCGACAGGTGGCGCTGCAGGTCGGCTTCGCGCGGCAGGCGGAACAGGTCGCCGTCGGCGGTGTCGGCCACGACGTAGTCGGGCTCGATGCCGGTGGCCTGGATCGAGCGGCCGCTGGGCGTGAAGTAGCGCGAGGTGGTGAGCTTGACCGCGGTGGTTTCCGACAGCGGCAGGATCACCTGCACCGAGCCCTTGCCGAAGCTGCGGTTGCCCAGGACCTTGGCGCGCTTGTGGTCCTGCAGCGCGCCGGCCACGATCTCGGAAGCCGAGGCCGAACCGACGTTGACCAGCACCACCATCGGCACCTTCTTGGTCCAGGCCGGCAGGCCGGCCAGGTAGTTGCTTTCGCCGCGGGCGTACTCGGACGGGGTGGCCAGGTACTTGTGGCGCGCGTCGGGCGTGCGGCCGTCGGTGGACACCACCAGCGCATCGGGCGGCAGGAAGGCGCCGGCCACGCCGATGGCGCTGGTCAGCAGGCCGCCCGGGTCGTTGCGCAGGTCCAGCACCAGGCCCTTGGGAGCTTCCTTGGCGCCCAGGTCCTTGAGCTGCTTGGCCAGGTCCGCGCCGGTCTTTTCCTGGAACTGGGCGATGCGCACGTAGCCCACGCCGTTGTCCAGCATCTTGCTGCGCACGCTGCGCACCTTGATGATGTCGCGCACGATTTTCAGCACGATGGGCTGCGGACGGTCGGCGCGCATGATGGTCAGCGTGATCGGCGACTTGGGCGCGCCGCGCATCAGCTTGACCGCGTCGTTGAGCGTCATGCCCTTGGTGGGCGTGTCGTCGATCTTGATGATGAGGTCGCCGGCCATTACGCCGGCGCGCGCGGCGGGCGTGTCCTCGATGGGCGAGATCACCTTGACGAAGCCGTCCTCGGCGCCGACCTCGATGCCCAGCCCGCCGAACTCGCCCTGCGTGGCCGTCTGCATTTCGCGGAACGCGTCGGCATCCAGGTAGGCGGAGTGGGGGTCCAGGTTCGACACCATGCCGGAGATGGCATTGTCGATCAGGGTCTTGTCGTCGACGGCCTCGACGTAGTTGTTCTTGATGGCGGCAAATACGTTGCTCAGTTGCCTGAGCTCGTCCAGAGGCAGGGGACTGCCGCGCTGCGCGACTGCCGTCACGCCCACGCTGAGCAACACACCAGCCACCGCACCGATGGCAATCAGACCGAAACCGCGAAACTTACGAGTGCCCATGCACACTTCCCGAATTGTGTTTTCGCCGATGGGTTGGGGTTTGGTAGGGTTTGGAATTTACCAACGGTTTTCTACCAACGACACATAATTGCCAACGACACGCATTTGCCGACGGCGCTTACTGCGCCAGCCACTGGGCTGGATCGACAGGCGCGCCGCGATGGCGAATTTCAAAGTATAGGCCGGATTCCACTTGGCCGCCGGTTGCGCCGACCGTGGCGATCGTGTCGCCACCCGTCACCGAATCTCCCACCCGCTTGAGCAGGCTTTGGTTGTAAGCATAGACGGTCAGGTACTGCTGCCCATGATCCACAATGATGAGGTTGCCGAAACCGCGCAGCCAATCGGCGTAGACCACGGTGCCGGGCGCCACCACCTTGACCGGCGTGCCCTCGGGCGCGCGCAGCACCACGCCGCGCCAGACGCCGCCGTCGGGGCGGTCGACCCCGAAGCGGCCCTGCACCTGGCCGCGCACCGGCATGGCCAGGCCGCGGCGCAGGCCGTTGCCGCCGCCCAGCGGCGCGGCGCGCGCCGTCTGCTGCGCAGACTCGCTGCGGGTTGGAGCGGGTTTCTCGGGCGCGGGTTCCGCTTTCTGCGGCGCCGGCTCGGGTTTTTCCACGGGCGGTGCCGGCGGCACGATCACGCGGGATTCGCGCTGTTCGGCCGGACGCAGGCCGGCGGCGTCCGGATCGGCCAGGGCCACCGGGCCGCGGTTCTGGCGCGAGGCCGCCTCGACCTGCTCGCGGGCCTGGGCCGCTTCACGGGCGTCGCGGGCGTCGCGTTCGCGCCGCGCCTTGTCGGCGGCGGCCAGGCGGTCCGCCTCGGCTTTCTTGCGGGCCTGTTCGGCCTCGGCCTGCTTGCGGGCGGCTTCGGCGGCCGCGCGGCGCGCTTCCTCGGCCCGGCGGGCCTCTTCGGCCTTTCTGCGGGCTTCTTCGGCCTTGCGCGCCTCTTCGATCTGGCGGGCGATGGCCGCGTCCAGGTCGGTAATCAGGCGCGACAGGCGCTGGTCGTCGCGGCCCAGCTTGTTGGCCTCGGCGCGCTGGGCGGCGATCTGGCCTTCCAGCTGCGCCAGCAGCGTGGCGCGCTCTTTCTGCTGCGCGACCAGCGCGGTTTTCTGTTCGGAGGTCTCGGCCACGACCTTTTCGATCTCGGCGCGCCGGGCGTCGGCGCGCCCCTGCAGCGCGGCCAGGCGGTCGATGTCGGCCCTCAGGGCCTGCACCGCGGCGGCGCGGGCGCGCGAGACGTAATCCAGGTAGCCCAGGTTGCGTCCCAGCACCTGGGGATCGTCGCCGGACAGCAGCGCGGTCCAGGGCGACAGGCCGCTGGTGTACTGCGTGCGCAGCTGCTCGGCCAGTTCGGTGCGGCGCTTGGCCAGCACGGCCTGCTGGGCGTCGATCTGCTGTTCCAGGCCGGCCAGGTCGGACTGGGCCTGGCGGTTGGCCTCGGCCAGTTCACGCAGGCGCAGGTTGATCCGGGAAATGGCCGACTCGGACTGCTTGAGCGCGTCGGCCGCTTCCTTGCGGGCGGCCTCGCGGTCGTCGATTTCCTTCTGCAGGTTTTCGATGCGGTCGCGCAGGGCGGCCTGCTGCCTTTCGGCATCGGACTGACGGCCGGCAAGGTCGTCGGTTGCGGCGCCGGCCGGCAACGCCCCTCCGGCCAGCATGACCGCCAACAACAACCCCGCCGCGCGACACATGGAAATATCAGTCCTTCTGTGGATATCAGCCCTTCTTGGCCTTGCCCTGGGCGGCCACGGCCGCCATGGCAGCCTCGATCTCGGCCGCATCGCCCAGATAATAGTGGCGGATGGGCTTCAGGTCATCATCCAATTCATACACCAGCGGCTGCCCGGTGGGGATGTTGAGGTTGACGATGTCGTCGTCCGACACATTGTCCAGATGCTTGATCAGGGCGCGCAGGCTGTTGCCGTGGGCGGCGATGAGCACCTTGCGGCCGGCGCGGATGGCCGGGGCGATGGATTCGTTCCAGAACGGCAGCACGCGGGCCACGGTGTCCTTCAGGCACTCGGTGGCCGGCAGCTGGTCGGCCGGGATGCGCGCGTAGCGGCTGTCGAAGCGCGGGTGGCGTTCGTCGTCCAGCGACAGCGGTTCCGGGGCGATGGCGTAGGCGCGGCGCCAGATCAGCACTTGCTCGTCGCCGTACTTGGCCGCGGTTTCGGACTTGTTCAGGCCCTGCAGCGCGCCGTAGTGGCGTTCGTTCAGGCGCCAGTTCACGCCCACGGGGGTGTACATGGCGTCCATGGCGTCCAGGGCGATCCACAGGGTGCGGATGGCGCGCTTGAGCACCGAGGTGTAGGCCAGGTCGAAGGTGTAGCCCTCTTTCTTGAGGAGCTCGCCGGCCTTGCGGGCCTGCTCGCGGCCGGTATCGGTCAGGTCCACGTCGGTCCAGCCGGTGAAGCGGTTTTCCAGGTTCCACTGGCTTTCGCCGTGGCGCATCAGGACAAGTTTATGCATGGTTAGGCGCGCGTTTATCGCGGGTTAAAGTTAGGAAATGGTCTGGGAATGCGCTCATTTTATAATTGAGTGATTTTGCCCTTGATTCGGCCCTGGCGCACCCCGATTTCGGTCCGGCTCGCCCAGGGTTCGCCAATACCAGGCTAGCCGCCGCTCTTCAGGATGCCCCGTGGACCTTCTGCAATTCTTGCTCGATAAAAACAACATCTTCATTGTCGCCGTCGCCGTGGTTTCCGGCGTGATGCTGGTCATTCCGGCCCTGCGCCGCGGCCGCGCCGGCTCGGCCGTCAGCACGGGCGAAGCCATCCAGATGGTCAACCAGCGCCAGGCCGTGTGGGTCGACGTGCGCCCCGCCGAGCAGTTCCAGGCCGGCCACATCGCCCAGGCACGGAATGTGCCGGCCGCCGAGCTGGAGCAGAAGGCAGCCTCTCTACCCAAGAACAAGCCTCTGGTGGTAGTTTGCGACAACGGCCGGGATTCGGCCCGCGCCGCCGCCAAGCTGCGCGCGCAGGGCTACACCGACGTGGTGCCGCTGGAAGGCGGCATGCGCGCCTGGGCCGCCGCCAGCCTGCCCGTCACCCGCAAGGGTTGAATCCCAGGGCTGCGCCCCCATCTGCCCATACTTGTATCCACAGCACAGGAGCGCCCATGAAAAAAGTCGTCATGTACAGCAAGGACTATTGCCCGTTTTGCGCGCGCGCCAAGTCGCTGCTGGAACAACGTGGCGTGACCGACCTGGAACTGATCCAGATCGACCGTGACCCGGCCCAGCGCGACGTCATGATCCAGCGCACCGGCCGGCGCACCGTGCCGCAGATTTTCATCGGCGATACCCATGTCGGCGGTTGCGACGACCTGATGGCGCTGGACCGCGCAGGCGGCCTGGCTCCTCTGCTGGCCGGCTGAACCCGCTCCCTTTTTGCCCCTCCCACCAACGGAAACACTCATGGCTGATCAAGACCAAAACACCCAGCAAGAAGGCAGCAACGACGCGCCCTCGTTCAATCTGCAGCGCGTCTACCTGAAAGACCTTTCGCTGGAAATGCCGAACGCGCCTCACGTCTTCCTGGAGCAAGAAGCGCCCCAGGTCGAAGTGAGCATCACCGTGGGCGGGCAGCGCCTGGCCGAGACCGTGTTCGAGACCACGGTCACCGTGACCGTCACCACCCGCGTCAACGAAAAGGTCGTGTACCTGGTCGAAGGCACGCAGGCCGGCATCTTCGAGGCCGCCAACATCCCCGAAGAGCAGCTCGACCCGCTGCTGGGCATCGTCTGCCCGACCATGCTGTACCCGTACCTGCGCGCCAACATCGCCGACGCGATCACCCGCACCTCGATGCCGCCGCTGCACCTGACCGAAGTCAACTTCCAGGCCCTGTACGAGCAGCGCCTGGCCGAACTGCAGCAACAGCAGAACGCGGCCAACGGCAATGGCAACGGCGGCGACTCGGGCATCATCCTGCCCCCCGGCGCGACCCGCCAGTAAGCAAGCCGCCCCATGAAGCCCACCCCGCGCCTGCGCGTCGCCGTCCTGGGTGCGGGAAGCTGGGGCACCGCGCTGGCGGCGGCCGCCAGCCGCCGCCACGCCACCGTGCTCTGGGCGCGCGACGCCGCCCAGGCGGCCGACATGGCCGCCACGCATGAAAATGCGCGCTACCTGCCTGGCGTTCCCCTGCCCCAGGCCCTGACTATTTCCTCCGATCTCGACGCCACCCTGCGCAGCCTGCAGGACGACGGCGCGCAAGCCCTCATCGTGCTGGGCGTGCCCGTGGCCGGGCTGACCGCGCTGTGCGGCGAGCTGTCGCGCCGGCTGCCCGCGCTGGGATTGCAGGACACCCCCATCGTCTGGACGTGCAAGGGCTTCGAAGCCGACACGGCCAGGCTGCCCCACGAAATCATGCGCGAGGCCCTGCCCGGCGCCGTCGGCGGCGCCCTGTCCGGCCCCTCGTTCGCGCGCGAAGTCGCGCAGGGCCTGCCCGTGGCGCTCACCGTCGCCAGCGACAGCCCGGCGCTGCGCGCGGCCACCATCGCCGCCTTCCACGGCGCGGCGCTGCGCGTCTACGCCAGCACCGACCTGGTCGGCGTGGAAGTGGGCGGGGCGCTGAAGAACGTCATCGCCGTGGCCTGCGGCATCTGCGACGGCCTGGCCCTGGGCACCAATGCGCGCGCCGCGCTGATCACCCGCGGCCTGGCCGAGATGACCCGCTTCGGCGTCGCGCTGGGCGCGCAGGCCGAGACCTTCGCCGGCCTGACCGGCCTGGGCGACCTGGTGCTGACCGCCACCGGCGAACTCTCGCGCAACCGCCGCGTCGGCCTGGAAATCGGCGCCGGCCGCAAGCTGGCCGACATCCTGGCCAGCGGCATCACCGCCGAAGGCGTGCGCTGCGCGCGCGCGGCCCTGGAGCGGGCGCGCGCCATCCAGGTCGAACTTCCGATCACCGAGGCCGTCTGCGCCGTGCTGTTCGACGGCGTGGCCCCCATGACGGCGGTCTCCGCCCTGCTCGCCCGCGACGCCCGCTACGAAAGCGGCGCGGGCCTGCCGGACGAATCGCCCAGCTGACCCACGACCCGACATCCCATACACCGAGGAGACACGCTACATGACGCAAACCCGCAAGTTCCGGGTCGGCCAGCTGCTACGCGGCCTGTGCCTGAGCCTGGCCGCCATCCTGCCGGCCGCCGCCCACGCCGACTGGCCCGACCGCCCCATCCATATGGTCGTGCCGTTCCCGCCCGGGTCCTCGCCCGACCTGCTGGCGCGCACGATTTCCGAGCCGCTGTCCCAGGCCCTGGGCCAGCCCATCGTGATCGACAACAAGCCGGGCGCCGGCGGCAACATCGGCACCCGCGTGGTGGCCCAGTCCAAGCCCGACGGCTACACGCTGCTCTACACGATCAACGGCCCGCTGGTCACTGCGCCCACGCTCTACAAGAAAACCCTGGGCTACGACCCGCTGCGCGACCTGGCGCCGGTGTCCCTGGTGGGCACCAGCCCCAACGTGCTGGTCGTGCCCGCCGGCCTGCAGGTCGACAACGTCAAGGACTTCGTCGCGCTGGTCAAGCAGCGCGGCAATTCGCTGAACTACGGCTCCGTGGGTCCGGGCAGCTCGGCCCACCTGGCGATGGAGATGTTCAAGGAAAGCGCCGGCGTCGACCTGGCGCACATCCCCTATTCGGGCTTTCCGCAGGTCATCACCGCCATCATCGGCGGCGACGTGCAGGCCGGCTTCATGGTGCCCGCCATCGCCGTGCCCCAGGCGCGCGACGGCAAGGTCAAGCTGCTGGCCGTGACCAGCCTGCAGCCCAGCGACGCGCTGCCGGGCGTGCCGACCATGGCGTCCCAGGGCTATCCGGATTTCGAGGCGATTTCGTGGAACGCCGTGCTGGTCCCGGCCGGCACGCCCACCCCGATCATCGAACGGCTCAACAGCGAACTGGCCCGCATCATCGACAGCGAAGCCGTGCGCAAGCAACTGGCGCTGCAGTACTTCACGCCGGCGCCGTCCACCCCCGAAGCCCTGACCGCGCGGATCAAGAATGAAAAGGCGCGGTGGGACCAGGTCATCGAAAAGCTGAAGCTGTCGCTGGCTTGAGCGGATGGCGGGGACGCGCGGATCGTAGGATGAGTGCAGCGCGCGGCTTTCTGGGCAAGGATCTGGTTGGCCAGCGCGCGTAACCCATCGGCCGGCGAGAGCCGGCTTTGTCTCTTGCCACGAAAAACGGCGGCTGGCGCCGCCTGATGGGTTACGCGCGTTCGATATTTGAGTTCTTGCTTGAGGGCTCTCGCGCTGCACCCATCCTACACCCCCCCTTCATACCCCTGCTGGCGCCAGGCCTCGAACACCGTGACGGCCACGGCGTTGGACAGGTTGAGGCTGCGCTGGCCGGCGCGCATGGGCAGGCGCAGGCGCTGCTGGGGCGGGAACAGCGCCTTGTGCGCTTCCGAAAGGCCGGCGGTTTCGCGGCCGAACACGAACACATCGCCCGGCTTGAAGCCGACGTCGGCCACGCTGCGCTGCGCATGCGTGGTCAGCGCGTAGATGCTGGACGGGGCGGCGCCGGTGTCGGCCAGGGCCTCTTCCAGGCTGTCATGCACCCGGACCGGCTGCCATTCGTGGTAATCCAGCCCCGCGCGGCGCATGCGGGCGTCATCCAGTTCGAAGCCCAGCGGGCGCACCAGGTGCAGCTGCGCGCCGGTATTGGCGCACAGGCGGATGGCGTTGCCGGTATTGGGCGGGATCTCGGGGCAGACCAGGATGACGTGAAACATGGCGGATGAAGCGGATGGCCGGGATGCCGGCATTGTCGCCGATTTGCCGGCCCCCCGGACGCTACGGCGTGCGCGCCGCCACCAGCAGCGTCACCTCGGCCGCGCCGGCGGCCAGCAGCGCGGCGGCCGCGGCGTCGGCCGTGCTGCCCGTGGTCATGACGTCGTCCACCACGGCCACGTGCCGGCCTTGCACGCCGCCTGCGCAGGCGAACACGCCCACCGCGCCGCGACGCCGGGCCTGGCGGCTCCTGCCGGTCTGGCGCGGCGTTTCGCGCCGCCGCAGCAATACGCCGTGCGCCAGGGGCAGGTCCAGTTCCGCGGCCAGCCCGCGGGCGATCTCGGCGGCGGGATTCATGCCGCGCCGCAGGAGCGAGGCCCGTCCCGCCGGCACCGGCAATAGCAGGGCGCCGGCCGGCAGGCGGCCGTCGCGCGCGACGGCGGCGGCGATCAGCCGCGCCAGCACCGGCGCCATGCTGAGCCGGAGCTGGACCTTGAGCATCCGGACCAGGGCGTCGGCGGGCGGCTCGTAGTCGAAGGCCGCCACGGTGCGCGCGAAGGCCCGGGGCGTGCCCAGGCAGGCGGCGCAGCAGGGCGCGCCAGGCCGTAGCCGCAGCGCGCAACGCGGGCAGCGCGGCGGCGCGTCCGGCGCCACGTAGAGGATGTCGGCCTCGCAGCCGGCGCAAAGTCTGGCCCCGGCCACCCGCGCGCCGCACAGCGGGCAGTCGCAGCCGATCCGGGACAGCAGGCGCCGCCCCATGCCGCGTAGGGACAATCGGGGCCCGCGGCCAGGATGCGTAATAATGGATGCCATTCCTCATGAAACCATGATCCGCCGCGCCCGCAGGGCGCAGGCGCGACCGAAATGTCCCTGCCCGAACCCGCAACGCTACCCACCCTGCCCATCGTCAGCGCCGACGTGCCCAGGCAGTTCGCCCGCCGCGGCGATCTTGCCGAGGCCCAGTTCCTGTACGGCGAAATCGCCCGCCGCATGCTCGGCCGCCTGCAATACATCCGCCTGCAGCCGCAGGCCATGCTGGACGCGGGCTGCGGCGCCGGCGACAACCTGCCCCTGCTGCGCGAACGCTATCCCGAGGCCGCCTACACCGGGCTGGACAATTGCGGCCCGCTGCTGGACGAGGCCCGCAGGCGCCACGCGCCGGCCGGCCTGTCGGCCTGGATCGGCAAGCTGGCGCGCCGCGGCCCGCCCGCCCCGGCCTTCGTGCAGGCCGACCTGGCGGCCACGGGGCTGGCGCCCGAATCGCTGGAGCTGGTGTGGTCCAACCTGGCCATGCACTGGCACCGCGCGCCGCACGCCGTGCTGGCGGAATGGCGGCGCATCCTGAAGGTGGGCGGGCTGGCCATGTTTTCCTGTCTGGGACCGGCCACGCTGCGGGAGCTGCGCCAGGCGCTGGACGACGCCGGGCTGCGCACGGCCACGCCGTCCTTCGTGGACATGCACGATTTCGGCGATCTGCTGGTGGAAAACGGCTTTGCCGACCCGGTGATGGACCAGGAGATCCTGACCCTGACCTACCGCAGTCCCGAAAAGCTGCTGCAGGACGTGCGCGCGCTGGGCGGCAACCCCGCCGAAGGCCGGCGCGGCGGGCTGGTGGGCCGGGACTGGCGCGACCGGCTGTGCGCCGCGCTGGAGGCGCAACGGCGCCCGGACGGCGTGATCGCGCTAAGCATCGAAGTGGCCTATGGCCACGCCTGGCGCGCCGCCGCGCACCGCACGACGGCGGGCGAGACCCGCCTGTCGGTCAGCGCGATCGGCGGGCGCCAGCGCGGCAACCCCTGAAGCGGGGTTGCGCGGCAGGCTAGTGCAGACGGTCCGGCATGGGCACGCTGACCCCGGGCTCGGAGGCCGGCAGGGCCTGCATGGGCTCGGACGTGGCCCGGATACGGCGGCGCAGCACCGCGGTGGGCTCGGCCGGCGCCTGGGCGCCGGCGGCCACGCCGCGCCAGGCGTTGGACATGGCCTCGACCAGCAGCGGCAGGTCGCGCAGGCGGTGGAACTGGCTGCGCAGCCAGCGCGAATCGTTGCCGCTGCGCATGGACTCGTCGCGCAACGTGGCGATCATGTCGCCCGTGCCCAGCTCTTCGGCCACCGGCATCAGGCGCTGGAACAGCACCCGCAGATGGTCCATCAGGCGCAGGCGCTGGCCGTCCGGCGTGACGTAGCTGCCCTGCAGGCCGAAACGGCAGGCCTGGAAGTGGTTGCTGCGGTAGGACAGCCAGGCGTTGTCGCTGGGATCGTCCTCGCGCATCAGCAGCACCGCCAGGGCCTGGGCGAAGGCAGCGATCTGGCAGGCGCGCTCGACCGTCAGCGGGGTATCGCAGACGCGGATCTCGACCGTGCCGAACTCCGGCTTGGGGCGGATGTCCCAGTACAGGTCCTTGATGCTCTCGGCCAGGCCGTAGGCGCGCAGCTGCGCCAGATGGGCCTCGAACTGATACCAGTCCTTGACCTCGGGCGGCATGTGGCCGGCCAGCGGGAAGCTGTTGACCGCGTTCAGGCGCGAGCAGGCGAACAGCGTGTCCACGCCCTCGCAGTACGGCGACGAGGCCGACAGCGCGATGAAGTGCGGCACGTAGGGCGACAGGCGGCGCAGCAGCTTGATGGAGTCGTCGCCGTTTCGGACGCCCAGGTGGATGTGCTGGCCGAAGACAGTAAATTGACGCGCCAGGTAACCATACATTTCGGCCAGGTACTGGAAGCGCGGCGTGTCGGAAATGGAGCGCTCCTGCCAGCGCATGAAGGGATGGGCGCCGCCGCCCGCAACGGACACACCGACGGCGTCGGCCGCCTCGACAAGCGCATCGCGCATCTCGCGCATCTCGGCCAGCAGGCCCATCGGGTGCTCGTGCACCGACGAATTCAATTCGATCATCGAGCGCGTGATTTCCGGTTTGACGCGGTCGGCGATGGGGTGGTTGGCCATCTGGGCCAGCAGCTCGTCAGAGGCTGCGGTAAGGTCAAAACTGCGGGGGTCGATCAGTTGCAGCTCGAGCTCGATGCCCAGGGTGTTGGGGGCCGACGAAATGAACGGAATCTGTTCCATCTCGGACTCCTTTGAATGTTTGATGAGGGAGTGCGCCGTTCGACCTTGAAGCCCGGCAACTTCCCGGGGGGCACTAGACGGCAGCTTGTGCTTGCATGATAGCCGCTACTTTGTGGCAAAACGAAGGAAAATCGTGACATTTATGTGCAACATCAGGAAACCTTCGGTTTTTCCCTGCGAGAGAAAGTGAGCGAGCGCTTACCGCATAGAAATGGCGCGGGTTTCCGGCCTGCGGCGCTCGCCAGGCCAGTCTGGACGGGGCTTCGGAGGATGAGAGGGATAACCCTATATAGGGTTATCCCCAATAAATTTGAGGCCTGCCGGGCTACTTGCGCCAGAAGATCGGCGTGAACAGCACCAGCACGGTCAGCAGCTCGAGGCGGCCGATCAGCATGGCGAAGGTGCAGACCCAGATCTGGAAGTCGGACAGCACCGCGAAATTGCCCATGGGGCCGACCGGGCCCAGGCCGGGACCGGTGTTGTTGATGCTGGCGAACACGGCCGAGAACGCCGTGATCGGGTCCAGGCCTGACAGCAGCAGGAGGCTGGTGAACACGGCGATGGACAGGCCGTAGAACAGCATGAAGGCCAGCACCGAGGACATGGTGCGGGCTTCGACCGCCCTGCCGTTGATCCGCACCGGGCTGACCGCGTGCGGGTGCAGCATGGTCACCAGTTCGTTGCGGGCCTGCTTGACCAGCAGGATGGCGCGGATGATCTTGATGCCGCCCCCGGTGGACCCGGCCGAGGTGGCCACGCCCGACAGCAGCAGCATCGTCAGCGGCGCGAACAGCGGCCACTGCGCGAAATCGGTGTTGGCGTAGCCGGTCGTGGTGGCCATGGAGATGGTGTTGAACATCCCGTAGCGCAGCGCCTGCAGCGGATCGGCATAGACGCCTTTCCAGAAAATGAAAACGGAGATGACCAGCCCCGTCCCCAGCACCAGGACCAGGTACGGAATCGCCTGGGGGCAGATCACATAGGCCCGCAGGCTGCGCTGGCGCAAGGCGTTGAAATGGGTGGCGAAGTTGATGCCGGCGATCAGCATGAACACCATCGCCACCATTTCCACGGCCACCGAATCGAAATGGGCGAAGCCGTCGTCCCAGGTGGAGAAGCCGCCCAGCCCCATGGTCGTGGCCATGTGGCACCAGGCCTCGAACCACGACAGGCCGACCGCGCGGTAGGCCAGGAAGCACAGAATGGAGAAGGCGAAATACACGGCGTACAGCGCCTTGGCCGTGCTGGCGATGCGCGGCGTCAGCCGTTCGTCCTTCATCGGCCCCGGCGTTTCGGCCCGCACCACCTGGTGGCCGCCCACGCCGAGCAGCGGCAGAATGGCCACGGCCAGCACCAGGATGCCCATGCCGCCCACCCAGATCAGGGTGGCGCGCCACAGGTTGATGGAGGCCGGCAGCGCATCCAGGTTGGACAGGACCGTGGCGCCGGTGGTGGTCAGGCCCGACATGGCCTCGAAATAGGCGCCGGTGAACGACAGCGGCAGCCCCGCCCCATGAAAGTAGAGCAGCAGCGGAATGGCCGCCAGCAGCGGCAGGCCGGCCCAGACCGCCGACACCAGCACGAAGCCGTCGCGCGCGCGCAGCTCGCAGCGGGCGCGGCGGGTCAGCACCGCCAGGCCGCCGCCGATGCCCACCGAGATCAGGAATCCGTCCAGGAAAGCGTCGCGCGCCGCGTCGCCGCCCACATAGGCCACGCCCAGCGGGATCAGCATGGTGAGCGCGAACATCACCATCGTCAGGCCCAGGATGTAGAGGGTCGCCAGGACGCGCTTCATGGATCAGAAGAACGACGCCGAGACTTGGAACAGCTTTTCGACGCGCGGCATCTGCCGGCGCGAGGGCACGAAGACGATGACGTGGTCGTCCGATTCGATTTCGGTATCCGCATCGGGCAGGATGATCTCGTCGCCGCGCACCAGCGCGCCGATGCTGGCGCCCTTGGGCAGGCTGATCTGACCCACCTTGCGCCCGACCACCTTGGAATTGGAGCGGTCGCCGTGGGCGATGGCTTCCAGCGCCTCGGCCACGCCCTGGCGCAGGCGGTGCACCGCGGCCACGTCGCCGCGGCGCACGTGGCGCAGCAGCTCGCTCATGGTGGCCTGGGACGGCGATACCGCGATGTCGATATGGCTGCCCTGCATCAGTTCGCCATAGGCCTGGCGGTTGATCAGCGCGATCACCTTGCGCGCGCCCAGGCGCTTGGCCAGCAGCGAGGACATGATGTTGTCCTCGTCGTCGCTGGTGAGCGCCAGCCAGGTGTCCATGTCCTCGATGCTTTCGCGTTCCAGCAGGGCCTCGTCGGTGCCGCTGCCGTGCAGGACCAGCACGCTGTCGGGCAGCTGCGTGGCCAGGTACTCGCAGCGCTTGAGGTCGCGCTCGATGATGCGCACGCTGTATTGCTCCTCGGCCAGCTCGCGCGCCAGGCGCAGGCCGATATTGCCGCCGCCGGCGATCATCACCCGGCGCACGTCGCGCTCGGCTTCGCGCAGCTGGCGCACCGCCCGGCGCGCGTCGCGCGAGTCCACCACCAGCACCACTTCGTCGCCCGGGGCGATGACGGTGCCGCTGCCGGCGCGCAGCGGCCGTCCGCCGCGCAGCACGTCGATGACGCGGGCCTTCACGTCGGGCCAGACGTCGCGCAGCCGATCCACCGGCGAATGCGCCATCGGGCTGCCGTGCCCGACCCGCACCGTCACGACGCTGACGCGGCCTTCGGCGAATTCCACCACCTGCAGGGCTTCGGGGAACTCGATCAGGCTGTGCAGGTAGGTGGTGACGCTGCGCTCGGGACTGATGAGCGCGTCGATACAGAAGCCCTCTTCGCTCATGAGCTCGGGATGCTCGGCGAACTCCACCGAGCGGATCCGGGCGATGCGGCGGGGGATGTTGAACAGCTGGCGCGCGATCTTGCAGGCCACCATATTGGCCGTGTCGGAGGCCGCACAGGCGATCAGCAGGTCGGTGTCGGCGGCGCCGGCGGCTTCCAGCACCGACACCTGCGAGCCGTCGCCATGGACCACGCGCAGGTCGAAGTGTTCTTGCAGGTACTGAAGCTGGGCGGGATCGGAATCGACGACCGTGATGTCGTTCTCTTCGGACACCAGGTTCTCGGCCACGCTGGTTCCCACGCGGCCAGCGCCCATGATCAGGATCTTCATGTGCTCCGCTTGCGGGCGGACTCGATGCCCAATTGCTTGAGCTTGCGGTAGAGGTGGGTGCGCTCCAGGCCGGTGCGCTCCGACACCCGGGTCATGCTGTGGCTTTCGCGGACCAGGTGGTATTCGAAGTAGATGCGCTCGAATTCGTCGCGCGCCTCACGCAGCGGCTGGTCCAGCGAGATGCTGCCCAGCTGGCCGTTGGAGGTGGCCGGGATCTCGTTGGCCGGCGCGGCGGCGGCCAGGGCGGGGGGATCGAGTTCGTCTTCGAGCGCCACGGCGGGGCTGGCGGCCGCCGGATGCGCGGCCACGGGCGCCGGATGCGGCGCGCGTCCGCGCGCCAGGCCGGCGGCCACGGTTTTCAGCAGGCGCTGCAGCGTGATGGGTTTTTCGAGGAAATCCATGGCGCCGATGCGCGTGGCCTCGACCGCCGTGTCGATGGTGGCATGGCCGCTCATCATGATGACGGGCATGTCCAGCAGGCCTTGCGAGCCCCATTCCTTGAGCAGGCTGACGCCGTCGGTGTCGGGCATCCAGATGTCCAGCAGCACCAGGTCGGGACGCATGCGCAGCCTTGCCGCGCGCGCCTGCGCGGCGTTTTCAGCCAGCTCGACCGTGTGTCCTTCGTCGTAAAGGATCTCCGACAAAAGCTCGCGAATACCGACTTCGTCGTCAACCACCAGAATTCTGGCCATAAAGCATCCACCTATTGCGTAGCCGCATTATCCTTTTCTTGCGCGGTCGCGTCCATAGTATCGGCCTCGGAAGCCAGCCGGGTCAACAATATGGAGATCCGCGCGCCCCCGTCCTTGCGGTTGGCAAGGTCGATGCGCCCGCCGTGTTCTTCCACGATCTTGCGCACGATGGCCAATCCTAACCCAGTCCCGTGGGACTTGGTGGTGACGTACGGCTCGAACGCGCGCTGCATCACCTGGGGCGGGAAGCCCGGCCCGGTGTCGGCCACGGTGAACCGGAGCGCCTTCTGGTCGGCCCGATCGGGCTGTTCGCTGCGCATCAGCTGCGTGGTGACGCTGACCCGCCCCTGCCCGCCCTGCTCGGCGATGGCGTCGCGGGCGTTGGACAGCAGGTTGTGGATCACCTGGCGCAGCTGGGTCGGATCGCCCTCGATGGCCGGCAGGTCGGCCCCCAGCGTCACGTCCAGGTTCAGCGCCTTTTCGCCATGCCGCGGCGAGCCGCCGTCGGGCTCCCAGCCGTACAGCGACAGCACATCGGCCACCAGCGCGTTGAAATCGATCCGCTGCATCACGGCCGGCGGCGTGCGGGCGTATTCGCGGAAGTCGTCCACCATCTGCTTGAGCGAGGCCACCTGGTTGACGATGGTGTTGGTGGAGCGCTCGACGATCTGGGCCTCGGCCGGGGGCAGCTTGCCTTCGAGTTTCATGGCCAGGCGCTCGGCCGACAGCTGGATCGGGGTCAGCGGGTTCTTGATCTCGTGCGCCAGCCGCCGCGCCACCTCGCCCCAGGCCACCGTGCGGTTGGCCGATATCACTTCGGTGATGTCGTCGAACACCACCAGGTAGCCGTTGCCGCGCCCGTCCACCTTCAGGTGGGTGCCGCGCGCCAGCAGGGTCAGGGGCTGCGGCGCGGCCGACGCGCCGCCCTGCACCGGGCTGATCTCGAACTGCTGCTGCCAGTGCTGGCGCTCGGAGCCCACCGCCGCATGCGCGGAAAACGCCTGGCGCACGATATTGGCGAATTCCAGCATGCCGTCGGCCGTCTCCAGCGGGCGGCCGATGACCGAGCGCAGGTCGGCGCCCAGGATGGTCTGGGCGCCCTGGTTGACGGTGGTGACCCGGAACGATTCGTCGAACACCAGCACCCCGGAGGACAGGTTCGACAGCACGCTTTCCAGGTAGACGTTGGAGCGTTCGAGCTGCTGGCGGTTGCTCTCGACCATGCGGCGCGCCTCGTCGAGCTGGCGCGTCATGGCGTTGAAGGAACGGGTCAGCTGGCCCACTTCGTCGCGCTCCGGCGGCTCGGGCAGCGGACGGTAGTCGCCCACCCCCACCGCCTGCGTGCCGCCGGCCAGGCTGAGCAGCGGGCGCACCAGCCGCTTGGACAGCGACAGCGCCACCGCGATGGCGCCAAACGCCGCCAGCAGCAGCGCCAGGGTCAGCGTGATGCCGTACAGCTTGCGCAGGCCCAGCCGCGACAGCGCCAGTTCCTGGTAGTCGCGAAAGCCCTGCTGCACCTGGTTGGCGTTGTGCGCGATCTGCTCGGGCACGGGCTGCAGCAGCTGCAGCCAGCGCGGTTCGGAAGCCGTGCCCAGCAGGTTGTCGTAGCGGTCCGGGCCGGTCAGCGGGATCACCACGCGCAGGTGCAGCCCGCCTTCGGCGCCGGGCGTCATGGGATCGTCGGCCTCGGCCGCGGAGTAGCCGCGCGCCAGCCGCAGCTGGTTCATGACGGTGGACGGCGGCATGGCCGGCAGCAGCTGGCCGTACTGGCTGGTGGAAAACGCCACCATGCGCCCGCTGCCGGTGAACACCATCGCTTCCTGCACGCCGTTGGCCTCGCGCAGCCGGGTCAGGGTCAGCGCCACCGCGCTGTCGCTGCTGCGGTTGAGCTCCATCGCCATGGAGCGGGCGCGCGCATCCAGGTCGGCCAGCAGCGAATCCAGCGCCGCCCGGCCCAGGTTCAGGCCCGCCTCCAGCGCGGTGTCCACGCGCACGTTGAACCAGGATTCGATGGAGCGCGACATGAACTGCACCGACACGGTGTAGATCAGGGCGCCGGGCACCACGCCGATCAGGGCGAACGCCAGGGCGAAGCGCGCCGTCAGCCGCGCGCCGAACTGGCGCCGGCGGATCTGCCGGGCCAGCCGCACGGTCAGCGCCACCACCCAGACGAAGAGCGCCAGCGCGAAAATCCCGTTCAGCACCAGCAGCGTGTCGTAATAGCGCGCGAAGCGCGAGGCATTGCCGGTAGACCAGGCCAGCAGACCCAGCAGGGCCAGGCCGCTCACCGCGCCGATCATCAGGGCCAGCCGAAGCAACAGCCTCATGAGGGGTTTTTCTCCTTGTCGCTCAGCACGAACGAGAAGTCGGTCCAGGGCGTGGTCTGCACCCAGGAACTGCTATTTAGCGCATTGACCTGGAACGGCCGCGGCAGCATGGAGGTGTCCAGGCGCAGGCGCAGCTGGCCGCCGTAGAGCACGTCGGCGTCGAACTCGGCGGCGTCGGCCACCGGCCAGTTGCGCACGTGCCGGACCACGCTCATGGCCTCGTCCAGCGAGGCCACCGGGAACGATAGTTCGCCCACGCCGGCGCGCCACTGCCGGGTCAGCGCGTTATACACGATGCGCCAGGTCCGGGAGGTGTCCACCAGGGACTTGTCGAACCACCACCAGCGCTCGCGCGTGATGGTGAGATCGGCCGTGAAATACAGCGGCACGCCGCGCTGGGCGGCGTCGCGCAACTGGTCGTTCAGTCCGAATTCGATGTCCGCGTCGATCTCGAGCTTGCCGTCGCGCACCATCGGGCGCACCTGTGTGACCTTGGGTTCGGCCCCATGGGCCGCTCCGCCCGGCACGAGCGAAAGCAAGGCAGATGCCAGCAACAACCCAAGAAATACGCGCGAGATAATGGACATACGACACCGAGACTACGTCATGCCCCTATTCTTGGCGATTCAGGACTGCTTGGCAAACAAGGCATAGAAAAAACCGTCGCGCTGCGCCGCGGGTGTTGCATCGAGCGCAACTGGCAGCAGCTGGCCGGGCGCATCGAGCCGGATCGCCTCGGGATGGCGCTGCGCGAACTCCAGCGCCTGGCGCACGCCCTCCAGCGGGAACACCGAACACGTTACATAGAGCAACCGGCCGCCGGGCGCCACGGTGCGCCACAGGGCGTCCAGGATCCTGGCCTGCAGCACGGCCGTGCGGCGCACGTCGTTCTCGCGCCGCAGCCAGCGGATGTCGGGATGGCGGCGCACGATGCCCGAGGCCGTGCACGGCACGTCCGCCAGCACCGCCTCGAACGGCTTGCCGTCCCACCAGCTGTCCAGGTCGGCGGCGTCGGCCGCCTTCAGCCGCACGTGGCCGCCGGCCAGGCCGAGACGGTCCAGGTTCTGCTGCACGCGGGCCAGTCGCCCGGCGTCGGCGTCCAGCGCCAGAAGGTCGATGTCGGCCAGCTCCAGCAGGTGCGCGGTCTTGCCGCCCGGCGCCGAGCAGGCGTCCAGCACCCGCATGCCGTCGGCCGGCGCCAGCAGTTCGGCCGCCAGCTGCGCGCCGGCGTCCTGCACCGACCACCAGCCCTCGGCGAATCCGGGCAGTTGGGCCACGGGCCGCGGCGTGGACAGCGCCAGGCCGGACTGGCCCACCGGCTCGGCCTGCAGGCCCGCCGCCTCGAAGGCGGCCAGCACCTGCTCGCGGCTGGCCCGGCGGCGGTTCACGCGCAGGGTGAGAGGCGCCGGCACGTTGGCGCTGGCCAGGATCTCCTGCCATTGCTGCGGATAGGCCACGCGCAGCTGCTTCACCCACCAGCCCGGATGGTTCCATTCGGCCTCGGGGCTGTCGGCCACCGCGGCCTGGAGCGCGGCGCGTTCGCGCAGGAAGCGGCGCAGGCAGGCGTTGAGCATGCCCTTGTACGAGGCCAGCGCGCGCTTGCGCGCGGCGGCGGTCACCGCCTGGTCCACCACCGTATGGGGCGCGTAGACCGGCATGCCCGGCAAGGCCGCGGCCGCCTCGCCCTCTTCCTTCAGCAGGGTCAGCGACACCAGCAGCAGCGATTCGAACAGCACGCTGGGATAGCGCTGCACCAGTTCGCGCCCCACGGCGTCGGCCCAGCCCAGATAACGCATCGCATGGAACGACACCGCCTGCACGGCCGGGCGCAGCGACGATTCCACATCGGCCAGCGCGTCCGTCAGCGAGCGGCCGTCCAGCACGCTCTCGACCACCTCCGCGCTGGAAAGCAGGACGGCGGAAAGCGGGGGGGCCAGATTGGGGAAGTCGGGACGCGTGGACATAATGCAGATTCAGAAGACAAGACCGCTATGGTAGCCGGACCTGGACGGATCGCCGCCGCGGCGGCAAACTGTTTCCAGTTCCGGAGCCCCGCCATGACCCTAGCCACCCTGCTGCTCTTCATCGTGGCCTCGGCCGCCATCATCGTCACCCCCGGCCCCACCGTGCTGCTCGCCATGAGCAACGGCTCGCGCCACGGCGTGCGCGCGGCCTGCTGGGGCATGGGCGGCGCGGTGCTGGCCGACCTGGTCCTGATCGGGACCGTGGCCTCGGGCCTGGGCGTGGTGCTGGCCGCGTCCGAAGTCGCGTTCCAGTTCATCAAATGGGCGGGCGCGGCCTACCTGGCCTGGCTGGGATGGAAAATGCTGCGCACCGACGCCGCCCCCATCATGCCGTCCGCTCAGGCCGACGCCGCCCACCCCGGCGGCCTGGCCCTGGGCTTGCGCAGCTTCGCGGTGGCCCTGACCAACCCCAAGGCGCTGCTCTTCATGTCCGCCTTCCTGCCGCAATTCATCAACCCCGCCGCGCCCCTGTTCGCCCAATACGCCATCCTGGCCGGCGTCATGGCGCTCATGAACATCGCAGTGATGCTGGCCTACGCCGTCCTCGGCGCGCAGATGGTGCGCGCCCTGCGCGGCACCGGCCTGCACTGGCTGAATCGCATCTGCGGCGGGCTGCTGATCGGGCTGGCGGGGACGCTGGCGCTGTATCGGCGCAGCGGTCCCTGAGGTCCCTCCGGATCAAAATTAGGGACAGATAAATCGCTTCCCCCGGCTATGCGGCCAGCATGTGCAAGCCGCTGCCCAGATGGGCGGCTCCGTCGATCTGCAATAGCTGGCCGGTCATCAGGTGGCCGGCCGGCGTGGCGAGAAAGGCAACCAGTTCGGCGACATCTTCGACGGGAGTGGCACGGCCCATCGGCGTGGCGGCGATCAGGCGGTCCAGCATGACCTGCGCGGCCTCGCCCGCCAGCCCTTCCGTGATCACCGCTCCCGGGCCGATGCAGTTCAGCGCGATATCGTCGGCGGCCCATTCCAGGGCCAGGGTGCGCGTCAGGCCCAGCACGCCGGCGCGCGCGGCGATCGAATGGGCGATACCCATGGAGCCGCGCTCCACGCCCGACAATGAAATATTGACGACCGCTCCCTTGCGCTTTCTGAGATACGGGTAGGCCGCCTTGGTGACGACGAAGACCGAGTTCAGGTTGGTGTCGATCACCGCATCCCAGCCCTTGCGGCTGATCTGCGTGGCCGGAGCGAAAAACTGGCCGCCGGCGTTGTTGACCAGCAGATCGATGCCCTGCCGCTCCCCCACCTCGGCGATCAGCGCCTCGATGGCCGCGGTGTCGCGGATGTTGGCGGTGGCGTAGCCGAAGCTGCCGGGCAGGCGCTCAGCCATCGCCGCCGTTTCGGCCAGCGGCTCTTCGCGCCGCCCGACGCCAAACACGTCCATGCCCAGTTCCAGCAAACGCAGGGCGATGCCGCGGCCGATGCCGGAGCCCGCGCCGGTCACCAGCGCGCTGCGGCCTGTCAACACCCCCGGCCGCATGACCTGGGTCGAATCCGTACAAGTGGAAGTATTCATCGTGCTCACCTGAAAGCAGGGGTTCAATTCAAGAGAGGGGCCGCAGCGCGCCGCCGATGGCAGGCGTGGGGCTGCGGGGGATGCGTTGGCCGTCGAACAGGGCGGGGAAAGCCGGCACGTGCTCGCCGCTGGCGAGCACGTGCGATACCGCACCCGGCCGCATTGCGCGGATGAGCGCCAGCGCTTCGGCGGGCGGCCGGACGTTGCCGGCCGGAATCTGCAGCTCGCGCATCTGCCTGAGCACCGCTTCGCGGGTCTGCGGCAGGGTCCAGGCCTCCACCTGAGCATCGAAATGCGCCGCCCGGCGTATGCGTTCCTTGATGGGGGCATCGTCGGCGCCGACCAGCGGGCGCAGACGCGCCCAATAGCTGTCGAGTCCGCCCAGGATGTAGACGTGGCCGTCGGCGCAGCGGTAAATGCTGGACGGCGCGGAGGCGCGGTCGCGGTTGCCCATGGGCGGGTCCAGCGTCTCGCCTTCGCTCAGCGCCAGCGCCGCCGGCCCCAGCAGCATCGCCGAGGCCACCTCCATCATGGAAAGGTCTATCAGCCGTCCGCGGCCTTCCAGCACCGCCATCGCGCAAGCCAGTCCCGCGTACATGCCGCTGAACATATCCACCGGCCAGCCGGTGGACAGGCGCGGCGAACCGTCCTCGTCGCCGTTGAGCAGCGCGAACCCCGACTCGCACTGCGCAATGGTGTCCATGCAGATGCGGTCGTCGTGCTGGCCGTAGCCGGATATGAGCACGACGGTCAGGCCCGGATGCCGGGCGCGCAGCGCCTCGCCCTGGAGACCGAGACGGGCCAGCGAGCCCGGAGCGAGATTGCAGATGAACGCATCGGCATGCGCCAGCAGCGCTTCCAGGGCCTGGCGCCCTTCGGGCGAGGCCAGGTCCAGCACCTCGCTGCGCTTTCCGGTGTTGAAGCTGCGCGCATAGAAGCTGCCGAAATCGTTGCCCGGCAAAGTCCGCACGCCATCGCCGCGCGGCGACTCGATCTTCAGCACGTCGGCGCCGAAGTCGGCGAGATACTGAGCCGCAGTGGGGCCGGCGATGAATTGCGAGAGCTCGACGATGCGCTTGCCAGCCAGCGGCCTGGGGGTCGCGGGCTCAGACATGGAGCACCCGCTTCGCCTTGTGGATCGTGCGCGGCAGCGTGCCGTTCTCGACCACTTCGACGTGGAAGCGCACCTTCAGGCGGTCGCGCAACAGCCGCGCCAGCTGCTCGCTCAAATCGGCGCCCGCGCCGGGTTCGCGTTCGACCCGCAGCTTCACGCCGGTGAGGAACCCGGTTTTAGGGTCTTTCACGCTGTCATCGATGATGATGACGTACTCGTTGCTGACGCCGGCGAAGCTGCGCACCACGTCTTCGATGGCGGACGGAAAGAGGTTCACGCCGCGCACGATCAGCATGTCGTCGGCGCGGCCCAGCACGCCTCCCGGCAGGCGGGCGTGGGTGCGCCCGTCCGGCGCGGGGCGGCTGTCGCGCACCACGATGTCGCCGGTCCACCAGCGCACCAGCGGACATGCCTGTTTGTCGAGATGGGTGAGCACCAGCACGCCGCGTTCGCCGTCGGCCACCGGCTCGTGCGTGTCCGGGTGCAGGACCTCGACGTAGATGAAATCTTCGGCCAGCGTGGGACCGAGCTGCGCCGCGGTATCCCAGCCGATGGGCTGGCATTCCAGCGCGCCGTAGCAATCGAACATCTTTGCGCCCCAGAGGCGTTCGATGCGTTCCCGCGTGCCGGCGACGCTAGCGCCGGGCTCGCCGCCGACGCAGACCATGCGCACCCGCGCTTCGCGCAGGTCGCGGCCCATGGATTGGGCCGTTTCGGCCATATGGGCCATGAAAGACGGCGTGCCGATGACGCAGTCCGTGCCATATTCGAAGATGGTTTCCACCTGGCGCTGCGTGTCTCCCGATGAAGCCGGGATCACGAGCGCGCCGACCCGTTGCGCGGCCAGCGTCGCCCCCAGGCCGCCCACGAACCAGGCGTAATTGAACATGCATTGGAAGACATCGCCGCGCCGCAGGCCCTGGCCATAGAGATATCTTGCGTAGAGTTCGGCCCAGCGGTCCACGTCATGCTGGGTCCAGAGCACGGGCGCGGGCTGGGCCGTGGTTCCCGAGGAAAAGTGCACCCGGACGGCCTCGCCGGGCCGGACGGCGGCCAGCGTGCCGAATGGCGGATCGGCGCGCAGGCCGTCGAGATAGTCGCGTTTGTGGGTGAAAGGCAGGCGCCTCAGGTCCGCCAGGGTCTTGAGGTCTTCGGGCACGAAGCCCATGTCCGCGAAGACCTTTCTGTAATGCGCGCTGCTGTCGGCCACGCGCCGCAATTGCCTGCGCAGGGCATCGAGCTGGAAGCTTTCGATGCGGTCCCGCGACCAGGTTTCGACCTCATCCCAAATGGTATTGGAATAAGGGGGTTGCTCTTGCTGCTTCATCGTTGGAGTCCTTGAGTAGACCCCGCAGCGCATAGGCCGCGAGGGTGTGCGCGATATCGTCGATCGCCTCTTCGCTCTGCAGGCGCCGCTGGCTGTACCACACCGTGGCCCAGTTCAGCGCGCCGAAGAAAGGTTTACTCAACAGCCTGGCGGGAAGATCCACGAACGAACCGGCGCGGATGCCGTCGTCGATCACCTCGACGAACATCTGCTCGTAGTCATCGCGCATCTTCACCACGGACCGCAGCCGCTTGGCCGCCGCGGACGCTTCGAGCAGATGGCGCTCCAGCCCCTGGACCGCGACCTTCTGCATCGGAAGTTCCTTGAGCAGGATCTGGGTATGGCGCAGCGCCATGGCCGACAGCCGTTCGACCGCATCGCCGCCGCTGCGGGCGATGGGCTCGATCTGGTCGGTCAGGCGCGTCATCGCCGCCACCTGCACGTCAAAAAACAGGTCGGCCTTGCTCCGGTAATGGTGATAGATGCGGCCCTTGGTGGCGCCCAGGCGCTGGGCGACCGCATCGATGGAGGTGGCGGCGTAGCCGAACTCCATGAAGAGTTCGGCGGCCGCCTGCAGAATTTCCTCTCGCGACTCGCCGCCGCTCATCTCTGCCGGGTTCTGTTGTGCACTCACCATTACTACCTCGTGTCGGATTCGGGTCAATTAGTCAGCTCTTCCGCCTCCTTGCGAACCGCTCGCGACAGCACCAGCCGCTGGATTTCGGAAGAACCCTCGTAGATTTCAAGTATGCGCTGGTCGCGGTACAGCCGCTCTGCCACCGTTGGCTTGCAGTAGCCCAGCCCGCCCCAGATCTGGACGGTATTGTCCACCACCCGGTGCGAAACCTCCGAAGCGAACAGTTTGGTCATCGCGCCCAGGTTGGACACGTCGTCCCCCCGGTCATAGGCTTGCGCAGCCTGGTAGAGCATCATGCGGGCGGCGGAGATCTCGGTCGCCATGTCGGCCAGGCGAAAGCCGATGGCCTGGTTTTCGCCGATGGGCTGGCCAAAGGTCCGCCGCTCGACCGCGCGGGCGGCCGCCTCGCGGTAGCCGGCGAGCGCCACGCCCAGCGACTGGGCGGCAACCATGATGCGGCCGACGTTCAGCGTCTGGAGCGCCAGGCGCAGCGCGCGGTTGAGTTCGCCCACCCGGGCGCTTTCCGGCACCACGAGATCGAGCTTGAGGTTCGAAGTCTGGGTGCCGCGGATGCCCATCTTGTCCGACAGTTCGTCGATGACGGCGCCCTCCTGCTCCTTGTCGACCATGAAGGCGCTGATCCCGCGCCCGCCGGCCGCGGGATCGGTCTTGGCGAAAACGACGTAGTAGCGCGAGGCGCCGCCATTGCCGATCCAGTATTTCTCGCCGCGCAGCCGCCAGCCGTCGCCTTCGCGCACGGCCGTGGCTTCGATGGCCGCGGCGTCTGAGCCCGCGATCCGCTCGGAAAGGGCGAAGCTGGTGGCGCGGCCCTCGGCCATTTCGCGCAGGTAGAAGGACTTTTGCTCGTCCGTGCCGGCCAGCAGCAGCGGGAAGGCGCCCAGCTGGTAGGCGCACATGATGGCCGCCGTCGACGCGCAGTGCGTGCCCAGCGCCTCCACCGCCGCCACCGTGGTGACGAGGTCGGCGCCCTGCCCGCCCCATTGGGTGGGCAGGAACAGGCCCGCGAACTTGTGCTCGACCAGCGCCGAGATGGTCTCCCAGGGGTAGCGCTGCTCGCGGTCCAGCTCGGGCGCCAGCGGCGCGAAGCGTTCGGCGCCCAATCGATGGGCCAGGGTTTGCCAGCGGGTGGCGGTATCGTCCAGCGTCGGATTCCAGATCACGGTCACTTCGAGTTCTCCAGTGTGGTCGCCATGGCTCGGGGCTGCTTGCGACGCGTCGTCAGCAGGCCCATGAGCCCTTGCGGGAAAAAGGCCAGAACAAGGATCAGCAGGCTGCCGAGCACGATCTTGTCGACATAGCCGCCGAATGAAAAAAACTTCTCCTGGATCAGCACCAGCGCCGTGGCGAGCAACGGTCCGAGCAGCTGGCGGCGGCCGACAAGCACGACCGCGGTCAGCATCAGGATGAGGAAATAGGTCTCCAGGATGTCGGCGCTCACGTAGGCGCGCTGGTAGGCATAGAGCCAGCCCGCGCAGGCCGTGATCGGCGCGGAGAACAGGAATACCTGCAGGCGTACCTTGAGCGGATCGATGCCGTTCATGGTGGCCAGGCGCGGATTCAGGTGCACCATGAGCGCGGCCTGTCCCAGGCGGGAATGGCGAAAGCGGTCCACCAGATAGAGCGTGACCGCCAGCAGCGCGAACGCATAGGGCCAGAGCGCCTCGTCATTGCCCGCGGTCAGTGGCCAGGGGCCGATCGACAGATCCAGCGTCGGCAGGCCGCGGATGCCGTCCGAGCCTCCCAGGAATGCCCAGTTCGCGGCCAAGGTCACCGCCACCACCGAGACGGCGTACGTCACCAGCGAAAAGACGAATTCGCGCAGGCGCAGCGTGACCAGGCCGACAAGGGCGGCCAGGCCGAGCGCCACTGCGATGGACGCGGCCAGCGTCAGCCAGGCGCCCGCTCCGGTGCGGGTGGCGAGCAAGGCCGTCACATACGCGCCCGCGGCGAAGAAGACGGTGTGGCCGAGGCTGACCTCGCCCAGGTCGGAGACGATGACGTCCAGGCCATAGGCCATGACGGCCATGATCGCGATCAGCACGGCGGCGCTATAAAGGGCCTGGCTGCCGCCCAGCCAGGCGGGCAGGAAGAACACGACGGCGGCGCCCGGCAGCAGCGCGAGGCGGGAGACGGATAACGTGGCCATCAATGGACTCCTTTCATGGCGCCGGCGCTCAGGCCACCGGGGCGTAGCACCAGGACCGCGATCAGCACGGCGAACGCGGCGGCCGTCGCATAGGCGGGCGAGATCAACGCGCTGAACAGCGCGGTGAAAACGCCGAGCGCGACCCCGGCGACATAGCTGCCGGTCACGCTCCCGATGCCTCCCAGCACCACCACCACGAAGGTGATGATCACCTCCTCGAAACCCATGGAGGTCAGGATGGGAGTGCGCGGCGCCACCAGGCCGGCCGCCAGCGCGACCGCCGCGCCTTCGAACGCGAACACGCCGTAATAGACCCGGCGCACGTTGATGCCCGCCAGCTGTGCGAGCTTGGGATCCTCGGCCACCATGCGGACCAGGCGGCCTGCGCGGCTGCCATCGAGCGCGCGCTTGAGCAGCAGGAACAGCAGGATGGCGGCCGCCACGATGGCCGCGTCCTGCCACGTCAGCCACAGCTCGCCGAATTCGATATCGTGCCGGGACCATGCGGTGTCCAGGATCTGGCCGGTCGATCCGAAGGCCAGCGACGCGGCCCCGTGCATCACGTAGCCGAAGCCCAGCGTCATGATCATGATCGACACCAGGTTCTGTTCGAAGGTGGCGCGCAGCATGATGCGCTGCATGAAAAGTCCGATCAGCGCGCCGGCGGCCATGGCCAGCGGCAAGGCCAGCAGATACGGCAGGCCGGCGGTGGTGGTGGCCCACCAGGTGACGAAGGCGCCCAGCATGTACATCTGGCCGTGGCCGAAGTTGACCAGCCGGGCCACGCCCAGCAACAGGGTCCAGCCGATGGCTATGAGGGCATAGGCATGGCCGAGGACCAGGCCATTGATCAGTTGTTGTAGCAGGCTCATGCCGTATGTGCTCCCAGATAGGCCTGCGCGATGCGCGGGTCCGCGCCGACTTCGGCGGCGGGCCCCTGCAGCACGAGCCTGCCGCGCTCGAGCAGCAGCAGGCGGTCGACCACCTGCAAGGCGGCGCGCACGTTCTGTTCGACCAGCAGGACGGCCAGGCCGGCGCTGGCCAGGGCGCGCAGGCTTTGCAGCACCTGCGTCACCAGCATGGGCGCCAGTCCGATGGAAGGTTCATCCAGCAACAACGCGCGCGGCCCCATCATGAGCGATCGGCCGATGCCCAGCATCTGCCGTTCGCCTCCCGACAGCTGTCCGCCGAGATGGTGGCGGCGCTCTTGCAAGCGCGGAAAAAGCGCATAGACGTCGTCGCGGCGGTAGTAGCGGCGCCCCGGCTCCTCCACCGGCGCGACGGCGGGAGTGAGATTCTCCTGGACGGTCATCTGCGAAAACACCAGCCGCGATTCCGGCACCAGCAGCAGGCCGGCGCGCACGCGCTCGTGCGTCGGCAGCCGGCCTACCGGCCTGCCCGACAGCGAGACCTCGCCGCTCACGGCGGGACGGCCGCGCGACCAGCCCAGCATCGCGTTGATGAGCGTCGATTTGCCCGCGCCATTGGCGCCGATAACGCCGACGATCTCGCCGGCACGGATATCCAGCTGGTCGAGCTGGAGCACCCGGTTGCCGGCGTACGAGACTTCCAGCCGGCGCGCGCTCAATACAGGGGTTGAGGAAGTCATTGCTCGCCTCCGAGGTAGGCCTGCAGCACGCGCGGATCGCGCTGGATCTCTGCCGGCGTCCCGCAGGCCAGCGGCCGGCCCAGGTTGAGCACGCAGATCCGGTCGGCGACCGACATGATCAGATCCATGTGATGTTCGATGACCACCAGGGCCACGCCCTCGGCCTTGAGCGAATGCAGCAAGGCGGTCAGCGCGGTCATGTCGGTGCCGCCCAGCCCGGCCGCCGGTTCGTCCAGCAGCAGCACCTCGGCGCCCGCGCCGTAGGCGAGCGCGATCGACAGCATGCGCTGCATGCCGTACGAGATCTCGTGGGGCCGCAGGCCATGGCTTTCCCGCGGCAGGCCGAACCGCTCCAGGCAATCGCCGGCCTGCTCGCGCAGCGCCTGCGCGTGGCGGCCCGCCGCCAGCGGACGCAAGATGCTGTTTCCGAGGCTGGCCGTGCCGCCAAGCGCCGCCACCATGTTGTCGCGCACCGTCAGCTGGTCGAAGAAGGCGTTCTGCTGAAACGCCCGCTTGATGCCCAGACGCGCCAGGCCGTGCGCCGGCACGCGGCTGATATCGCGTCCATGCAGATAAACGCTGCCACGCCGGGGAATCAGCGCCGACACCGCGTCGTAGCAGGAGCTCTTGCCGGCGCCGTTGGGGCCGATGATGCCCAGCAGCTCGCCCCGGCTGACTTCCCAGCTGACGTCCTCCAGGGCGACCAGGGCGCCGTAGCACACGCCCAGGCCCTGCACGCGCAAGGCGGCGGTCATGGCCGGCGATGTCATGGCTTGACCACGATCTTGCGGTTCTTGACCGTGAACAGGTAGTAGTGCGACTGCAGCTGGCCATTGGGGTCGAAGGTGATGTCGCCCATGAGCGTGCCCTTGAAGCTGCCGCCGCGGATGCGTTTGGCCACAGGCTCGCGGTCCAGCGTCTTGAGCTCGTTGGCCGCCAGGGCCCATACCTGCAGCGAGGTCGCGCCCAGCGCCATGAACTTGTCGGGCGTGAGCTTGAACATTTGCTGGGTCTTCGTTACGAACCGCTTGTTGGCGGGATTCGACGCGAAGGGCTCCACGTCGGGAAAATAGATGTCGGCGCCGATCAGGCCGTCCGACGCATCGCCGGCCACGTTGATGACGCTGGGCGCCACGGTGCCCACCGCGCTCACAAGCTGGCCCGGCAGCCGCGATTGACGGGCCTGGCGGATGATGGCGGGCATGCCCAGCCCTTCGTTCGCGTTGATGGCGACGGTAACGTCCGGCTTGGCCGCGCGCACGTTGGTCATGGCCACCCGGAAATCGGCCTGCGTGAAAGGAAATTTCTCCTCGGCCACTTTCTCGTAGGGGTGGCCGAGCGCCTTCAGGGCTTTTTCGATGGATTCCTGCGCGCCATTGCCATAGGCATCGTTCTCGGTCAGAAAAGCGACGCGCTTGGCGCCCGCCGTCCTGGCGATGTAATCGGCAATGATCGCTCCGTCCTGGGCGTTGGAGCTGTTCAGCCGGATGGCCAGGGGATTGCCTTCGCCGGAGAGTATCGGGTCCGCCTTGGATATCGCGGTGATGTCCAGGACGCCGGCGCGGGCGATCACCGGCTGCATCGCCAGCGTCACGGGGCTGTTCCAGCCCTCGATGATGACCGACACCCCCGCGCTGACCAGTTCCGTGGCTCGCGACACGCCGACGGCCGGCGTGGATTCGTCGTCGCGCGACACGATCTCGATCGGACGGCCGAGCACGCCGCCGTCTTCGTTGATCACCGCCGCCATGGCCTGGATGGCCTGCGTGACGTGCTGGCCCTGCGGACCCGCGCCGCCCGATAACGGGAAGATGACTCCCACCTTGATGGGCGCCGGAGCGGCTCCGGCAGGAACCGCCATCGTGGCTGCCAGCGCCAGCGGGAGCGCCATCTGCAACAACTGTTGTAACCGCTTCATGCCTGTCTCCTCGTCTTGTATCGCCGGTCTGCGCCGGCGCTGCGGCGGCCGAGGCCGCCCGTGCTGCGTGAAGGGGGACTGCGTGGTGCAACGGTCGACGGCGACTGTTTTCCGGGCTGCGCCTGGTTGGAATCGCGTCTCGACGCAAACATACCATTCGGTATCTTTAAAGGTCAATCTCCGCCTTTTAGTTTATTCATAGGCATTTTCCCTAGTAAAAATATCGACTTAACTTCTTCGTTGAAAAGATACCGCATGGTATGTATTATGGGTTCTCCCTTTTTGGCAAGGAGTCGATGGCATGAAGACAGAAGGCAGTAGCGCGCTCGTGACGGGCGGCGCGTCCGGGCTAGGCCTGGCAACGGCGCGGCGCCTTGCCGCCCAGGGTGTAAAGGTGGTGATCGCGGACCTGCCGGGGTCCGACGGCGAGCGCGTGGCCGGCGAGATCGGAGCGCGGTTCGCGCCCGCCGACGTCACCGTCGAAGCGGACGTACAGGCGGCCTGCGAATTGGCGGCCACGCTCGGCCCCTTGCGTGTGCTGGTGCACTGCGCGGGCCGGGGCGGACCGGTGCGGCTGGTCGACAAAGAGGGAAATCCAGGATCGCTGGAGACCTATACGGACATCGTCCGCATCAACCTGATCGGAACATTCAACACGCTGCGGATCGCGGCCGCGCACATGGCCCGCAATGCGCCGGACGCCGAAGGCGAGCGCGGCGTCTGCATCCTGACGGCGTCGGTGGCGGCCTATGAAGGCCAGATCGGCCAGATCGGCTACGCCTCGTCCAAGGCCGGGGTCGTGGGGATGACCATCGTGGCGGCCCGCGACCTGGCCAGCAAGGCCATTCGCGTGTGCACGATCGCGCCCGGCATCTTCGACACCCCCATGCTGGCCCGCGTATCCGAAGACGCCCGCAAGACCCTTTCCGCATCGGTGCCTCATCCGGCGCGCCTGGGGACGCCGGCGGAATATGCGCTGCTGGCCGAACACATCATTGCCAATCCCATGCTCAACGGCGAAACCATCCGTCTGGACGGAGCCCTGCGCATGGCCCCGCGTTGACACGAACAGGAGACCGCCATGGAGCAGGACGAAGTATTGCTGGAAAGCAGCGAAGGCATATTGACGATCACCATCAACCGGCCCCAGGCCCGCAACGCCGTGACGCTGGCCGTGGCGCGCGCGATCGCGGCGGCCGTGGACGAACTGGATGCCCGCGACGATCTGCGCATCGGTATCCTGACGGGCGCCGGCGGATCGTTCTGCGCCGGGATGGACCTGAAAGGTTTCCTGCGCGGCGAGCGTCCCAGCATCGAGGGTCGCGGATTCGGCGGCCTGACCATGCGTCCGCCGAAAAAGCCGCTCATCGCCGCCGTAGAAGGCTACGCGCTGGCGGGCGGTTTCGAGCTGGTGCTGGCCTGCGATCTGGTGGTTGCCGCCGAAAATGCCCAGTTCGGCGTGCCCGAGGTCAAACGCGGCCTGGCCGCCACCGCGGGCGGCCTCGTGCGCCTGCCACGGCAACTGCCTTATCGGGTGGCCCTGGAACTGGCGCTCACCGGCGACATGTTCCCCGCAACGCGGGCGTTGGGCTATGGCCTGATCAATCAGGTCAGCGCCCCTGGCGAAGCGCTCCAGCGCGCCCGCGAGCTGGCGCGCCGCATCGTGGCCAACGGGCCCTTGGCGGTGGCGGCAAGCAAGCGCGTCATCGTGGAGTCGCAGGGCTGGCCGGCGGATGAAATCTGGCAACGCCAGACCGAACTGACCGAGCACGTCTTCACCTCGGCCGACGCGCGCGAAGGTTCGGCAGCGTTCGCCGAGAAGCGCGCCCCCATCTGGCAAGGGAGGTAGGACATGGCAAGCGACGCGCGTTTCGATGGGCCGGGACCTGACGCCCATCATCAGGCGGGCCTGCTGGAAGGCCGGATTCTGTTGCAGCACTGCGACGACTGCGCCAGCGTGCGGTTTCCGCCTGCCCTGGTGTGCCGGGCTTGCGGCAGTCCGCGATTGACGTGGCGGGAATCGCCCGGACTGGGCGTGGTGTATTCGACGACGACCGTACGCGACCGCGCCGGCGATTACAACGTGACGCTGGTCGAAGTGGAAGGCGGTGCCCGCATGATGACGCGCATCGAAGGCGCTTCCTCGCCCGCGATCGGCCTGCCTGTCCGCGCCCGCATCGTTTCCGGCGATGACGGCGCCTACGTCGTGTTCGACGCCGCAGGAGAACGCCCATGAGCGCCCGCCTGCGTGGCCGCTGCGCGATCGCGGGGATCGGCAACACCCGACGCTGGAATTCCCCCGATCGTTCGCCCTTCGACCAACTGCAGGAAGCGGCGGTCCTGGCGCTGGAGGATTGCGGACTGGGACTGCGCGACGTCGACGGCCTTTACTGCGCCATGTCCACGTCCGGGCTGCCCGTGCTCAACGTGGCCGAGCGCCTGGGCATCCGCCCGCGCCAGGCCGACGGCACCATGGTGGGCGGCGCATCGTTCCTTTTCCACCTCCAATCGGCCATGGCCGCGCTGGAGACAGGCCTTTGCGACGTGGCATTGATCTGCTACGGCTCGAATCAGCTGACGGCCGGCGGCAAGCTGGCCTCCATGCCCGATCCGCAGCCCTACGAAACGCCGTTCTCGCCGCGCTATCCGATTTCCAGCTATGCGCTCGCGGCCGCCCGGCACATGCACCAATACGGAACTACCCGCGAACAGCTGGCCGACGTGGCGGTGGCGGCCCGCCTGTGGGCGCAGCGCAATCCCGACGCCTACGCGCGCGGCGCGCTCACACGCGACGACGTGCTGGCCTCGCGCATGATCAGCGACCCGCTCAGCAAGGCGGACTGTTGCCTGGTAACCGACGGCGGCGCGGCCGTGGTGCTGGTCAGCGCGGAACGGGCGCGCGATCTGCGCCGGCCGCCCGTTTACATACTGGGAACGGGCGTGGCGGTCAGCCACCGCCAGATCTCGGCGATGCCGGATCTGTCCACCACCTGCGCGGTCGAGTCCGGACAGCGTGCGTACGCCATGGCCGGGCTGTCGGCGCGCGATATCGACCACGTGATGCTCTATGACGCCTTCACCATCAATACCATTCTGTTCCTGGAGGATCTGGGCTTCTGCGCCAAGGGCGAAGGCGGAAGCTTCGTCGCCGGCGGCGCGATCGCGCCCGGGGGCAGGCTGGCGGTGAATACCAATGGCGGCGGCCTCTCCTGCAATCATCCCGGCATGTATGGCTTGTTCACCCTGCTGGAGTCGGTGCAGCAACTGCGCGGCGAGGCGGGCGAACGGCAAGTGCCGGATGCCCGCGTCTCGCTGGCGCATGCCAACGGCGGCGTGCTGTCCAGCCAGGCCACGGCCATCCTCGGCACCGCCGACACCTTGTGAGGCCCGCATGCCCATCGATCCAGAAGCGCTGCTGGCCGCGCGCATCCCCGACTCCGTTCAGCAGTACGGCTGGCGCGACTGCGTGCTCTATGCGCTCGCGCTCGGCGCCGGCATGCATCCGGCCGACGAGGCGGATCTCGCCTTCGTCGACGAAACCCGCCTGAAGGTCCAGCCCACCCTGGTCAATGTGCTGGCCGATCCCGGCTTCTGGCTGCGCGACCTGCCGCTGGGCCTGGATTGGCGGCGCACGGTGCATGGCGAGCAGTCCATCCGGCTGCACCGGCCGCTCGCCGCCCAGGGGCGGGTCAGGAGCGCGACGCGCATCGTCGACCTGGCCGACAAGGGGCCAGGCAAAGGCGCCTTGCTGTACGCCGAGCGCGATCTATTCGACATGGAGGATGGCGCGTTGGTGGCCACCATGCAGCAGACCGTGTTCTGCCGCGGCGATGGCGGCTTCGGCGGCGCGCCATCGGTGCGCCCGGCGCCTGCGCCCTTGCCCGAGCGCGAGCCCGATCAGCGCACCGAATGCCCGACCTCGCCGCAGGCAGCGCTCATCTACCGCCTTTCGGCCGACCTGAACCCGCTGCACATCGATCCCGCGGCCGCGCGCGCGGCTGGATTCGACCGTCCCATCCTGCACGGCATGGCAAGTTTCGGCGTGGCCGGGCATGGCCTGGTGCGCCTGTGCTGCGGCGGCGCGCCGGAACGGTTACGCGCCATGAGCGGCCGGTTTCGCGCGCCGGTCTATCCCGGCGAGACGCTGCGGCTGGACGTGTGGCAGGACGAACCCGGGCGGGCGCGCTTTTGCGCCGTGGTGGCCGAACGCGACGCGATAGCCATCGATAACGGCGCATTGGAATTCGGAGCAGGCCAATGACAGCGAGAAAAGTGCTGGTGGTGGGCGCCCTCGGGGTGGTGGGCCGGGCCGTCATGGAGCATATGGGGGGCAGGCCGGGCATACAGTGCGCGGGGCTGTCGCGCCGCACGGCCGACTTCGCGCCGGAAGCGACCTGGATTTCGGCGGACCTCCGGGACGCCGACGCGACGCGGCGGGCCCTGGCCGGCCACCGCGACACGACCCACCTGGTCTACGCCGCCCTGAATGAGCAGGCTGACCTGCTCAAAGGCTGGCGGGACCCGGACAATGTCGCCCTCAACACGCGGATGCTGGCCAACACGCTGTCGGCGCTGGACGGCGCGCCCCTCGCGCACGTAACCCTGTTGCAGGGGACCAAGGCATACGGCGTGCATAACGGCCAGATGAGGCACGTTCCGGCGCGCGAGCAGGACGCCGTGCGCGACCACGCGAACTTCTATTTCGACCAGCAGGACCTGGTGGCCGAACTGGCGCGGCGGCGGGGATTCGGCTGGACGATCTTCCGCCCCCAGATCGTGCTTGGGGTTGCCCTGGGCAGCGCCATGAATCCGGTCGCCACGCTGGGAGCGTACGCGGCGCTGTTGCGCGAGGCCGGGCAGCCGCTGGCCTACCCGGGACATCCGGAGCTGCTGACGGAGTGTACTGACGCGCGCCTGATCGCCCGGGCGGTCGAATGGGCCTGGGACGCGCCGCAGGCCTCGGGCGAAGCGTTCAATATCGCCAATGGCGACGTGATCGTCTGGCGCCAGCTGTTCGAACGCCTGGCGGAGTTCTTCGACATGCCGCTGGGAGAGCCGGTGCGCACCCGCATGCGCGAAGCCATGCCGGGCGAAGCCCGGGCGTGGCGCGGGATCGCGCGGCGCGAACGGCTGCGGGTGGAGGAACTTTCGGACCTTATCGGGCTGTCGTGGCAGTACGCCGATGCGACATGGTCGGCGCAACATCCGCTGCCGCTGCCCCCGCTCGTATCGACCATCAAGCTGCGCCAGGCGGGTTTCGGCGACTGCATCGATAGCGAGGAGGCGGTGCTCGATCATCTGCGCGCAATGCAGGCGCTGGGTTATCTGCCGCGCTGAACGGGGCGCCGCCGGGGCGCCCCGTCCCTGCGCCTACTGCACGGGCGGGATATTCAGTTTCTCGATGAGATCGCCCCAACGCCGGCTTTCGCGCAGGGTGATCTCCCGCAGCTCTTCCGGACTGCTGCTGCGCGGCTGATTGCCGATCTGCTGCATGGTCTTGACGAATTGCGGCGATGCCGTGATCTTGCGCAATGCGCCGTTCAGCTTTTCCACCACCGCGGGCGGCGTGCCGGCCGGCGCAAACACCGCGTACCAGGTTTCCCCGACGATCTCCGGATAGCCCAGTTCGGCGAACGTGGGCACGTCGGGCAACAACGGCTGGCGCTGCGGACTCAACACGGCGAGCGCCCGATACTGCCCCGCCCGCACGTTCGGCACCGCGCTGGTGAGCGCCTCCACGTTGGAATCGACCACGCCGCCGATCATGTCCACGGTCGCCGGGGCGGCGCCCTTGTAGTGCACCTGGGTCACCTCCACGCCCATGCCGGTTGCGGCCAGCTCGCCCAGCAGGTGCACCATGCTGCCCAGCCCATTGGTGGCATTGTTGATCTTGCCGGGATGGGCCTTGGCGTAGGCGGCGTAATCGGCCACGGTCCGGGCCGGAAAGTCCTTCTTCACCACGAAGGCGAACGGCACCGTTGCAACGGCCGAGACCGGCGCGAAGTCGTCCAGCGTGTACGACATCTGCGTCATCAGGTGCGGCGTGACGGTGAAGGTGCTGCCGGACGACAGCAGCAAGGTGTAGCCGTCCTTGGGCGCGCGGGCCACGAAGGTGGCGCCGATCATGCTGGACGCGCCGGCCTTGTTGTTCACGACGAACGTTCCGCCCAGTTCCTCGCCCAGCTGCATGGCGAGCTGCCGGCCCACCACATCGCTGGTGCCCCCGGGCGGGAAAGGGATGACGAGCGTTACCGGTTTGTCGGGATAACCCGGGGCGGCGTGCGCCAGCGGCGCGAGGCTGGCCAGGACCGCGAGGGTCCAGGCCGGAATGCGAGCGAGCATTGCGGTCTCCGAATAAAAGCAATTGAAAGCCGGGCATCCCGCCCGGCGGAGTCAGACGGTGGCGACTGGCGTGACGGGCGAACCCACCGCGCCGGGCAGGCGCAGGGGCGGCGCGGTCAACAGGAAAGTGCTGCGCCCATGCTCGCGCAGCCATTGCGCCAGCTCGGCGAAGTACCAGAGCTCACCCAGATGCAGCCCCAGCTTGAACAGGCAGTGCGCATGCAAGGGCAGGCCCGGGTAGTGCTCGCCCTTGCCCGGCGTGGCCGGATACGCCTCTACCGCAAAGTTGTCGGCGCAGATCGCCACGATGCCGGAATCGGTAATCCATTGCAGCAACCGCTCATCCCGGCCGTCGAGCACGGCGCAGGAGCGCGCCAGGACTTCCCCGTCGGGCTGCTTGTTCATTTCGAGGACCAGGTCGGCGAAACCCGTATAAAGACAAAGAAAGTCGCCCGGCAACACCGTGACGCCCTCCAGGGCCGCCATGAGCTCGTCATAGCCGACCAGGGCGCGCTCGCGCCCGTAGCGGCGTTCCAGATCGACCATCACCCCCCGCCCCTGCACGCCGGCGGTCGCCATGCGCTCGATGCCGATGGCCTTGGCCCCCAGGCCGCTCTTGGCGTCGTCCGGACCGACCACCTCCAGGCCGCCCCGGTAGCCGTTGTAATAGACCTTTTCGGGAAGGCCGTCGCCATTGGCGTCGAACATCTGCCCGACATGGCCCAGTCCGTCCCATTGGGTCGAGTACTGCAGGAACATCAGCACCGCATCGTCGGAGACGACGTCGTTGAAGCAGGGACAGACCTGCGACAGGCGGTAGTTGTAGTTATAGCCATCGCCGCGCCTGTCGTAAGAGAACTGCGGTTCGCGGCGATGCTGGAACAAGGTGTTCCCGCCGGGATAGTCGAGCGGCAGGCTGAGGCAGAAGGCCAAGCCTTCCTGAACCTCGCGAAATGCGTGCAAGCGGGTTTGCGGGGTCAGCAGATTCATGCGGCCGATTTGGTCGTCGGGGCCGAAATCGCCCCAATTCGACCCCTCCGGACGCTGCTTCCAACGTGGGGTATCCATATTTCCAGACATCCTTGCCATGGGTTGGTGAGCCGGTGAGTGAACCCTACGCGCGCCTGTCTCCTGCGTGGTCACTTTCTGGGTAGAACATACTATGCAGTATCTATATAAGTCAATGCGAGGGCATACCCTAGGAAATTACCCTTAATAAATAGGTATTTATAAGAATAAATGGACGCTATCACAAAGGTACCTATAGGTATCTTTAGGCTTGCCAGCGGCCGCTTCTGCCCAGGGCAGACGCCCGCTCGCGCGCACGGGCCGATCGGCGGCGCCGTTGCGCGCCCCTCAAATGCGCGCCTACGGCAATGCCGTATAATCACGCCCTACCCCTCGTCGCCTTCCCCGGCACGACGGTCTGTATCCCTGGGCGGCCGCAGCCAGGCGCCGCCCGACCTTCGAACGAGTCATGAAAAAAGCAGCCCCACCGGCACATGCCGCCCGGTGGCAGCCGTCGCGCATCAGCGAAGCACGCAGCCGCGTCGGCCTGCCCCAGGCGGATTTCGCGGAACTGCTGGGCGTCAGCGTGCGTACCCTGCAGGACTGGGAACAGGGCCGCCGCAACCCTTCGGGCGCGGCCAAGACCCTGTTGCGCGTCGCCATCCTGCACCCGGAAACACTGCGCGACCTGCCGCCCTGGCATGCGGACGACACGAACACTACGGTGAACTAGATTGGAAATTCAGGAAAAATCCCGGGCCGGCAAAGGCTCCGTCAACGCTGACGTCAAGGCGCCCGCGAACGAAACCGGCAAGCAACTGGGCGACGCGATCGCCGCGGCCGCCGCAGACGGCCGCGTGCCGCGCGTGGGGTTCGTGTCGCTCGGCTGCCCGTAGGCGAGCCCAACTAAACCGTTAGCGCGGCACTCGACAAAAGTGAAGCGGGCTTCCGGGACTCAGCGCGTTGCTAGGATGGATGTCGAAGTCTCATATCGAACGATCCGAGAGGATAAGAGTTATTGCCTCACCTGCTATTTTTGCGCACCCTTCCAGTGACGACTTTGGGTCGAATCCTGGCATCGAGCAGATACCGCTTCCGGCCAGTAGCAGTCGTTATGGATTCCCCCCAGACATCTTAGGCAACGCCGATTGGGACGATGGTCACGGAATGCCGGCTGGTTGGTCGTGAACTTTGATTGATTCCACACTCTGCCCAGTCGAACGCCAGGCCTCTATTCCTCCGAGCAAATACCTAGCGTCGATGCCCATTGCACAAAGGGTGGCAGCCAGCCCCTGGCTTAGCTCGTGACCGTGGGCGCAATAGATGATGACGGGCTGCGTAGCCGGTACGGTGTCCTTCCATTCCAGCCACAAAGCGGGATCGAGCCATTGGCCATTGGCAATCGCCACGCCATCCTCCTTGCGCCTGAGCTTGCGGCGCACATCTATTAACGTATGGGGAAATTCGGCATTACGCCAGAGCGCAAGTTCGGGAACAGATATGCTTTGCATGAGGATCTCCCAAAGATGTTGTTGCTCAGCCTGGGATCGCGCCTTATGCCGTCGGCATCGCCGGTGGCCATCGATGCGTTTCTCCTTGGCACGACTGACACCATGCGTACAGGGCGTCGTACATGACCATGCCATGGCCGAGCATGACGTGGTCGTCGGTGTAAAGGTGCGACAAGCCCAGCGACAGTGCGTACAGTCCGCCTGACTGCGGGGTCAGATCCAAGCGCGAAGTGTCGGCGCCGCGCACGATGCCGGCCAGTTGCTGCAACGCCGGGTTATCTGCTAACCGGTACTTATCGAGAAAGGCGTCGAAACTGCACAGTTCTCCGACATGCGATAGTTCCACGCCTGGGATGTCGTAGGGAATCGCGGCAGCTTCCTTGGCAATGCGTAGAACGTCGCCTGCCGGCACGTAGAGAAACTCTGGCGTTTCGTCGATAAAACGGGCGATTAGCCACGGGCAGGCGATGCGGTCGATCTTGGGCCGTTCACGAGTGATCCATTGCATGATGGGCTCCTGGGAAAAGAAGTTAGTGCACCAGCGGATAAACCGCCAAGCCAATCAACGCCGCGCCAGCAACGATCATCGGCTCGGACAGTTTCTTGAATCGCAACAGCAACAGCACTGCTCCTATTGCCAACATCAATGTCGGCACATCGATGATCGTGCGTCGGGCGATAACGATGACCGCGCCCACGATGGCGCCGATCGCTGCGGCCGTCACGCCATCAACGAATGCGAGAATACTGGGCAGCTTTCCGTACTTCTTGAAGTATGGCGCTGGAATGATGGTGAACAGATAACAAGGCAAAAAGGTGGCCAAGGCCGCCACACAGGCCCCGGGAAATCCGGCGACCAAGTAGCCGATGAAGCCCACGGTGATGACCACGGGTCCGGGCGTGATCATGGCTACCGCCACAGCATCGACGAACTGCTTGTCGTTGAGCCACTGGAAGTCGGTGACCACGCCGCCATATAAAAATGGCACGATGGCCAGCCCTGAGCCGAAGACGAAAGCCCCAGCCTTGACGAAGAACACGCCGATCTGCCAGAGCAGTGGCCAGTCCAGCATGCTCAGCGTAGCCCCGGCTGGCACGGAAACCGCTGCGGCGGCCGACAGATGCCCGGACTTCAGCCACTTGGGTGGCGCGCGCCAAAACCAGACAATCAGGCCGGCCGCGAGAAAAAGCCAAGCGATTTCAGATTCGGTGATGACAGTGACGACGGCCAGCGCTAGATAGATGGCCCACAACAGTTTGTCCTTGCCCACGCTCTTGGTGGTGAGCTTGTAGCCGCTGATGGCAATGATGCCGATCACGGCGGCACTCACACCGTAGAACACCGCTTGCATCCACGTCAGGCCGCCGAAACGCACGTATGCCCATCCCAGGGCCACGACCATGAAGAACGATGGCAGCACGAAGGCGATTCCCACGAGCGTGGCGCCGAGAATACGGTAATGCACGTAACCGAGGTAGATAGCGAGCTGCGCGGCCAGAGGGCCAGGCGCGAGTTGGGCGAGCGCCAAGCCTTCCTTATAGTCGCCGTCGGTAATCCAGCTTCGCCTGTCCACCAGATCGCGATGCATATACCCGGCCAGGGCAACCGGGCCACCGAAGCCCAGCGTCCCCAGTCGGATGAAATACCAGACGAGTTGCCAGATGGTATAGGCTGGTTGCGAGACGAGTGGCGCCGCGCTATCACTGGCGGATTCTTGAGTGGGGTTCATGGTTGCGCACTTGAACGGAAAAGAGATCAGGCCTTACGCCGACTGGAGAAGTGGGCGTACAGGGAGTCCAGCACAGTGCCGACTTCGGCCAGCAATGCGTCGTCATCGGGCAGGCGTTTGCGCGCGCCGGCCAGCATGGCCTCGAAGCCGGCAGCCTCCGGCGCAGGGGCGCCGCCTACGTCGAGCGCATGCACCATTGCGCCGAGGCGCGTGAGGCCACGGTTCTCGTCCAAGCCGAAGCTGGTGAGCAGGACCTCGAACGACACCTTGTCGCCCACGTGCGTGAAGGTGGCGCCGTCGAAATCGAAGCCCAGGGCATCGGCGGGACACTCCGTCGGGGTCTCTAGCCATAGAAAGCGCGCGGACGGGTCAATGAAGCGCTGGATCAGCCACGCGCACGCAACGCGGTCCACCCAGATATGGCGCCGGGTCGCCCAGAGCCGTCCCCGGTGATGCATGGCGTCGCGGCGTGCGATGCCTCCCTGGGCTGCGTGGGGCTCGCCGGGCGACAGGAGGGCTTCGATGGCATTGGCGAAATCGCGCTGCTGCGCCTGCGCGCGCAACGAGGTTTCAGCCGGGAAGAAATCGATCCGGCGCAACTCCTGGTAGCTGCGATCGTAACGGCGCAACAGGCGGTTCAGTTCCGCCGGGCTCAAAGCGGCCAGTGTCTGGCGCGCCTGGGCCAGTTCCGCCAGCCAGACATCGTAGTCGGCCGAGCGGTCGAACAGGGCCTGAAACGAGGCGGACTCGTCGTTGTCCTGGGCCTGGACCCGCAGCAGCCAGGCCTGGCCGCCTTCCTCGCTTGTTTCGGTAGCCAGGTAGGCAAGCTGGGAGGCCTGCTCGGCGTGCGCAGGCAGCAGATAGGCGCCGTCGCGCAAGGCGGCGCAGCCCAGGGCCTTGAGCTTGCGCCAAATGCGCATGCGGGCCGTAGCGCCGCCGGTGGGTAGGCTGACGATAAGCAGCAACCAGGAGGATGCGAGTGGGGTGTCCATGGGGAGCAGAATAAGAAAGCGTTGCGATCTCTGCAATCATGTAGAGATCACTACAGCAGTCTTCTGGTTTTCCCCGAATGTCAGCGTGGTTTCTTGGATCATATCCCCCCGGGGGGGATATGATTGCAACATGAACAAACCCGACCCTCATCATCATCACGACGCCGTAGCCAAACGTCTAAAGCGGGCGGAAGGACATTTGCGCAGCATTCTGTCGATGATGGAAGAACACCGTCCCTGTCTTGAGCTGGCCCAGCAGTTGCATGCCGTCGAGCGTGCAATTTCCCAAGCCAAGAAGACCCTCATTCAAGACCATATCGACCACTGCCTCCAGGATGCGGTGGGCGAACTGGACGAGGACAGGCAGCGGGCGATCGACGAGTTCAAAGAAATCACCAAGTACCTCTAAGAACGCTATCCATGTTGTCGTTTTCCGAACTGATCGCCCAGGGTGCGTCGCACGCCTGGCTGTTTATTCCAAGCGCCATTCTGCTGGGCGCGCTGCACGGGCTGGAGCCCGGCCATTCCAAGACGATGATGGCTGCGTTCATCGTCGCGATCCGGGGCTCGGTGGGGCAGGCGGTGCTGCTGGGCATCACCGCGACCATTTCGCATACTTTGATCGTGTGGGGGATCGGCCTGGGCGGCATGTATCTCTGGCGCGGGGTCGCAGCGGAGGAACTGGAGCCCTATTTCCAGCTGGCGTCCGGGATCATCATCGTGCTGATCGCGGCGTGGATGTTCTGGCGGACCTGGCGGGATCAGCATGGCGCGAGCCATGACCACGATCACGGCCACAGCCACGGGTATGACGGCCACTCCCACGGCGCGGAGCGCCACGAGATCAATACCGGACACGGTGTAGTCGCGCTGGAGGTGTTCGAGGGCGGACTTGCGCCGCGCTGGAGGCTGGCCAGCCTGCGGGGCAGGAACTGGCTGGCGCAGGACGTTTCCGTGACGACGGAAAGGGTCGACGGGACGCGCCATGAATTCCGTTTCGTGCAGAAGGACGGCTATCTGGAGTCGCTCGAGGAAATTCCCGAACCACACGAGTTCATGGCGCGCCTGGCCCTGGGCCATGGCGGGCACGTCCACAGCTATGACATCGCTTTCATGGAGCCGGACGAGCAGCAGCATGACCACCTCCATGACGAGCTGCGAGGGCTGGATGTGGCGGGCGAGGGATACCAAGATGCGCACGAGTTAGCGCATGCCAATGACATCCGACGGCGTTTCACGAACCGGAACGTGACCAACTGGCAGATCGCCTTGTTCGGCTTGACCGGCGGGCTGATTCCGTGCCCGGCGGCGATTACGGTGCTCTTGTTGTGCCTCCAGTTGAAGGAGTTCACGCTGGGCGCCGTGCTGGTGCTGTGCTTCTCGATCGGGCTGGCCATCACGCTGGTGACGGTTGGAGCCGTCGCGGCGCTCAGCGTGCGTCAGGTCAACAAGCGCGCTCCATGGTTTAGCGCGGTGGCCCAGCGGGCGCCTTATCTCTCAAGCCTGCTGATCATCGCTGTGGGCATTTACGTGGGGATGATCGGATGGCATGGCATCCGCGGGTAGTGTCAGAGCCAGACCTCTAGGCTCAATGACTGCTTTGGGTCGGCAGCTGCCGGTCACTAACGGCGGCGCACGGTCTCTGCCCTAGCTGTGACCGGCGTCGTTACGTCCCTGAATTTATGCTGGCAAAAGCCCGCGGCCACTCGGATGCACCTACGGACACCTTTAATGCCGACGTGGATACATCCGCCCGGAAGGAAATTTACGGCATATTTGCCTGATCGGATGTCGGTCGCGTTGAACAGTTAGAATTTCGTAGTCTATGTGTCGCCTAGGGCAACTTTTGCACACCTTTGAGGCCCCAAGCCTCGTCCCCAAATAACACTCAATGATATCAATGACATACAAAACCCAATCACCAAAAGTGGGGTTTATTAGCCTTGGCTGCCCGAAAGCGCTGGTCGATTCCGAACGCATCCTGACCCAGCTGCGCACCGAAGGCTACCAGGTCACGCCCGACTACGATGACGCCGACGTGGTGGTGGTCAATACCTGCGGGTTCATCGACAGCGCCAAGGCGGAGTCGCTGGAAGCGATCGGCGAGGCGCTGGCCGAGAACGGCAAGGTCATCGTGACCGGCTGCATGGGCGTGGAGGAATCGGTGATCCGCGACGTGCACCCCAGCGTGCTGGCGGTGACCGGGCCGCAACAGTACGAAGAGGTCGTGCGCGCCGTGCACGAGGCCGCGCCGCCCAGGAAGGACCACAACCCCTACCTGGACCTGGTGCCGCCGCAGGGCGTGAAGCTCACGCCGCGCCACTACGCCTATCTGAAGATTTCGGAAGGCTGCAACCACCGCTGCAGTTTCTGCATCATTCCGTCGATGCGCGGCGACCTGGTCAGCCGGCCGGTGGGCGACGTGCTCAACGAGGCCGAGCGCCTGGTCAAGGCCGGCGTGAAGGAACTGCTGGTGATTTCGCAGGACACCAGTGCCTACGGCGTGGACGTGAAGTACCGCAGCGGCTTCTGGAACGGCCGGCCGGTGAAGACGCGCATGACCGAACTCTGTACGGCCTTGTCCGAGATGGGCGTGTGGACGCGCCTGCACTACGTCTATCCGTATCCGCACGTGGACGAGGTGATTCCGCTGATGGCCGAAGGCAAGATCCTGCCGTACCTGGACATCCCGTTCCAGCACGCCAGCCCGCGCATCCTCAAGGCCATGAAGCGCCCGGCCTTCGAAGACAAGACGCTGGCGCGCATCAAGCGCTGGCGCGAGATCTGCCCGGACCTGACGATCCGTTCGACCTTCATCGTCGGTTTCCCCGGGGAAACCGAAGAGGACTTCCAGTATCTGCTGGACTGGATGCAGGAAGCGCAGCTGGACCGCGTGGGCTGCTTCCAGTATTCACCGGTGGAAGGCGCGCCCGCCAACCAGCTGGCCGACCCGGTGCCCGACGAGGTCAAGCAGGAGCGCTGGGAGCGCTTCATGGAGCTGCAGCAGTCCATCTCGGCCGCCCGCCTGAAACGCAAGGTGGGCCGCGAGATCGACGTGCTGATCGACGAAGTGGACGAGGACGGCGCCGTGGGCCGCAGCGCCGGCGACGCGCCGGAGATCGACGGCTGCGTCTACGTGAGCGCCGAGCGCCCGCTGAAGGCGGGCGACATGGTGCGCGCGCGCGTCACCGATTCGGACGAATACGACCTCTGGGCCGACGCCCTCTGACGGCGCGCGCCGCCGTTCAACGCTTGGCCAGGAAGTCCGACATGTCGTCGGCATGCTCCTCTTCCACGGCCAGGATCTCTTCAAGAAGGCGGCGCGTGGTGGAGTCCTGCTCGCCGATGTACTCGATCATCTGGCGATAGCTGTCGATGGCGATACGTTCGGCGATCAGGTTCTCCTTGATCATGTCCACCAGCGTAGTGCCTTCGACGTACTCGGAATGGCTGCGGTCGAGCAGGCCCTTGGGCGACAGGTTGGGCTCGCCGCCCAGCTGCACGATGCGTTCGCACAGCCGGTCGGCGTGTTCCTGTTCCTGCGTGGCGTGTTCGGCGAATTCGGCGGCGACGGGTTCGGCGTTCAGGCCGCGCGCCATGAAGTAGTGGCGCTTGTAGCGCAGCACACAGACGATTTCGGTGGCCAGCGCCTCGTTGAGCAGCTTGAGCACGGTCTGCCGGTCGGCGCGGTAGGTGTCGGTGACGGCGCCGGATTCGATGTCCTGGCGGGCCTTGGCGCGTATGGCCTTGACGTCCATGTCGAACGGGCGGGTACGGGTTGCTTGTTCCATATCGTGGCTCCTCTTGGGTTAAGTGAAAGCGCTGCGACCTGGGGCTTCCAGTCGATCCGTAGCTCCCAGTCTACCGATCGTGGCGGAACATGCTGTGTCGAAACATTGCCCCTGGCCCCGAATACGGCGGCGGCCGGGATGCTTCGGGAACCTTGCGTAAACTATGGGCTTCCCGAAAACCCGTGACGCAATCTGTAACGGGACAGCGTCGCCCGAACCCTATGACTCTGAAGAACATTTGCGTGTATTGCGGCTCCAACCCCGGATCGCGGCCGGACTACATCGAGCAGGCCCGCGTGCTGGCCCGGGAGCTGGTCAAGCGCGATCTAGGGCTGGTGTACGGCGGATCGGTGGTCGGCATCATGGGCGTGGTGGCCAATGAAGTGCTGGCCGGCGGCGGCCGCGTGATCGGCGTGATCCCGGAACTGCTGCAGAAAAAGGAACAGGCGCACCGCGGCCTGACCGAGCTGCACCTGGTGCAGAGCATGCACGAGCGCAAGGCCATGATGATGGAGAAGGCCGATGGATTCATCGCGCTGCCCGGCGGCGCCGGCACGCTGGAAGAATTCTTCGAGGTCTGGACCTGGGCGCAGCTGAACATGCACCAAAAGCCCTGCGGCCTGCTGAACACGGCGGGCTATTACGACGCGCTGGTCCGGTTCGTGGACCACGCCGTCGACGAGGAATTCATCCGCCCCCAGCATCGCGACATGCTGGTGGTGGAATCCGACCCCGCCCTGCTGCTGGACCGCTACGCCATCTACGAGCCGCCCAACGTCTCGAAGTGGTTCGACCCGGTCAAGGCCTGACGCCCCCATTCATGGAAGCTCTTGCGATGTCCCCCGCTACATTGCCCCCCGCCAGCACCGAATCCGTCTTGCGCGACTATTTCCACGCCAAGGACGAGAACCGCCCGCACTACATGGCGCGCGCGTTCGCGCCGGACGCGGTGCTGAAGATGGCGCTGCGCACGCAGGCCATCGCCTTTCCGCCGGAATCGCACGGCCTGGCGGCCATCGCCGACACGCTGGTGCGCAAGTTCGGCCAGACCTACGAGAACGTCTACACCTTCTATCTGTCGCGGCCCGAGGCCGGCGCGCAGCTGCCGGGCTACCGCTGCGACTGGATCGTCGGCATGACCGAAAAGGCCAGCGGCAACGTGCGCGTGGGCTGTGGCCGCTATGACTGGGAATTCCAGCCGCAGCCCTACCGCGCCTCCAGCCTGGTCATCACCATCGAGACCATGGTGACGCTGCCCGCCGCCGACGCCGACGCGGTCTTCGGCTGGCTGCTGGCGCTGGACTATCCGTGGACCGACGCGGCCCGCGTCGTGGCCGGCGCCCCGCCGCTGGAAGCCCTGGCGCCGGTCGTGCACTACCTCCTCCACCCCGACGGCGTCTGACGCCGGCGCCGGACGCGCACTGGACCCTGCACTTGAAATACGACCTCGCCGCTTTCGACTTCGACGGAACCCTGGCCGACACCATGCCCTGGTTCAATTCCATCCTCAACACGGTGGCCGACAAATACGGCTTTCGCAAGATCGACGCCGCCGAGCGCGACCAGCTGCGCCACCGCGAGGCCGCCGAGATCCTGAAGTACCTCGGCATTCCGCTGTGGAAGCTGCCGGCCATCATGGCCCACGTGCGCACGCTGATGCAGGAGATCGACCCCAGCGTGCAGCTGTTCGACGGCATCCCGGACGCGCTGGCGCGGCTGAAGGCGGCCGGGCTGCGCCTGGCCGTGGTCAGCTCGAATTCCATCGAGAACGTGCGGCGCGTGCTGGGCGAGCAGACCGCTGCGCTGTTCGACGATTTCGAATGCGGCACCGACCTGTTCGGCAAGTCCGCCAAGATCGACCGCCTGCTCAGGCAGCACGGCACCGCGCCGGAACGCTTCCTGCTGGTGGGCGACGAAATGCGCGACATCGACGCCGCCCGCAAGGCGGGCGTGCGCGTCGGCTCCGTCGCCTGGGGTTATAACCACGTCGAGGCGCTGCGCGAGCGCAGCCCCGACGAGCTGTTCCTGACTGTCGCCGACCTGCCCGCCACCCTGGCCTGAACCGGAGCCCATCGCCATGCATCTCGATCCCGCCCACCTGATTTCCGACGCCGCCGCCCTGAAGGACCTGTACGGCGAGCCCGGCGAGGCCTCGATCAAGAAGGAAGTGGATCACGTGCATCCGCACTACCGCGCCTTCATCGAAGCCGCGCCCTTCGCCATGGTGGCGACGGCCGGCCCCGGCGGGCTGGACGCCTCGCCGCGCGGCGACCCGGCCGGCTTCGTGGTGGTGGAGGACGAAAAGACGCTGTTGCTGCCGGACCGCCGCGGCAACAACCGCATCGACACGCTGCGCAACGTGCTGGCCGATCCGCGCATCGCCCTGCTGTTCCTGGTGCCGGGCGTGGGCGAGACGCTGAGGGTCAACGGCACCGCGCGCATCAGCGTGGAGCCAGCCCTGCTCGCGCGCTTCGAGATGGACGGCAAGCTGCCGCGCTCGGTGCTGGTCATCGACGTGCAGACCGTGTTCTTCCAGTGCTCGCGCGCACTGCTGCGCTCGAAGCTGTGGGACCCGCAGACGCAGGTGCCGCGCAGCGCGCTGCCCAGCACCGGCCGCATCCTGGCCGACCTGTCGTCCGGCACCATCGACGGCGTGGCCTACGACCGCGAGCTGCCCGCGCGGGCGGCCAGCACCCTGTACTGAAACCCGGCAGGCTCCGCATGGCGCGCAATGTCGAGATCAAGGCCCGGGTGCCCGGCCTCGCGGCCATCGAACCGCTGGCGGCGGCGCTGTCGGGCCAGGAGCCCACGCATATCGCGCAGGACGACACCTTCTTTGCCTGCGCCCGGGGCCGGCTGAAGCTGCGCGCCTTTGCCGACGGCTCGGGCGAACTGATTTTCTACCGCCGCAACGACGAAACCGGGCCCAAGGAAAGCTTCTACATCATCACGCCGACCGCAGCGCCCGACGCGCTGCGCGAAACGCTGGCGCTGGCCTACGGCGCGATCGGCCGCGTGCGCAAGCAGCGCCTGCTGTACATCACCGGACGCACCCGCATCCACCTGGACCGGGTCGAAGGCCTGGGCGAATTCCTGGAACTGGAAGTGGTGCTGCGCGACGGCGAAACGGTGGAGGCCGGCATGCAGGAGGCCCGCAGCCTGATGCAGGCGCTGGGCGTGGCGCCCGAGCATCTGGTGTCCGGCGCCTATCTGGATCTGCTGGCCGGCCAGCCCTGACGGCCGGCCGCGGATTCAGGCGGGCTGCCAGCCCCGCACGAACACGTCCACGGGCTGGCGCTTGCCGCCCGCCTTCTGCAATTCGAGCAGACGCAGCACGCCGCGGCCGGTGGCGATGTCGACGCCGGCGGCGTCCGCGCGCAGCACGCTGCCGGGTTCGGCCGGGCACGTCTCGTCCAGCGCCTGGGCGCGCCACACTTTCACCGGATCGGCCAGGCCGGGCAGGCGGATGCTGGCGCCCGGCACCGGGTTGAAGGCGCGCACCCGGCGCGCCAGCAGTTCTGCCGGCTGGGCGCAGTCCAGCGCGGCCTCGGCCTTGTCGAGCTTGGCCGCGTAGGTGACGCCTTCATCGGGCTGCCTGCGCGGAGTCAGTGCGCCCCGCGCCAGCGCCGCGAGCGCGTCGACGATGGCCTCGCCGCCGGCCTGGGCCAGCGCGTCGTGCAGCTGCGCCGCATTGGTGTCGGCCGTGATCGGCACCACGCGCTCGAGCAGCATGTCGCCGGTGTCCAGGCCCTGGTCCATCTGCATGATGGTCACGCCGGTCTGCGCGTCGCCCGCTTCGATGGCGCGCTGGATGGGCGCGGCCCCGCGCCAGCGCGGCAGCAGGCTGGCGTGGATGTTCAGGCAGCCCAGGCGCGGCAGGTCCAGCACCCACTGCGGCAGGATCAGGCCATAGGCCGCCACCACCATCACGTCGGGCGCCACTTCCTGCAACAGCGCGCGCGCCTGCGCGGCCTCGTCGGGATAGCGGCCGTCCAGGCGCAGGCTGCGCGGCTGCGCCACCTCGATGCCGGCGTCCAGCGCCGCCTGCTTGACGGGACTGGGCGTGAGCTTCAGCCCGCGTCCGGCCGGACGGTCGGGCTGGGTCATGACCAGGGGAATTTCGTGGCCGGCGGCCCGCAAGGCGTCGAAGGCGATGCGGGCGAATTCCGGCGTGCCGGCAAAGACTAGGCGCATGGGAATTGGAAAAGAATGAAACAGGGGCTCAAAGAATAGCGCTTCCGCGCATGCAGATGCCCTGCCCGATCCGGGGCGCCGCGGAGCCGGCTTCGCCGGTCCGCCAGCGCCGCCCCCTTGAGGGGGCCCGCGCAGCGGGTAGGGGGTGGGCCTATCCGTTAGGCTCTCAGCGCTTCGCGCTCGGCCTTTTTCAGCTTCGTCTTGATGCGGTTCTGCTTGAGGTTAGACAGGTATTCGACGAACACCTTGCCTTCCAGGTGGTCGAGTTCGTGCTGCACGCAGACGGCCAGCAGGCCGTCGGCTTCGAACTCGAAGGGCTTGCCGTCGATGTCCAGAGCCTTGCAGCGGATGCGCGAGGCGCGCTCGACTTCATCGTAGATGCCGGGCACCGACAGGCAGCCCTCTTCGTAGACCTTGTAGTCGTCGCTGCGCCAGGTGATCTCGGGGTTGATCAGGACCAGCAGCTGGTTGCTTTCCTCGGATACGTCGATCACCACGACGCGCTCGTGCACGTCGACCTGGGTTGCGGCCAGGCCCACCCCCGGCGCGTCGTACATGGTTTCGGCCATGTCGCGCACGAGCTGGCGGATGCGGTCATCGACCTCGGCGACCGGCTTGGCCTTTTTGTGCAGGCGCGGGTCCGGGTAGCGAAGAATAGGAAGTAAAGCCATTGAAAAGGGGGAGCCTGGTAATGATGCTGAGTAAGAGTTTAATTCATTAGAGTCTTGATTTCTAATAGTTTTCGCCTAATTTCAGGATTGGCGGGATTGCCGCGTCCCCGGTTGCCGGCGCCCCGCCGGCGCGCAATTCCGTCCACCCGGCGCGGCCGGCGCGCGCGCCCATGCGACACCGCATGCGACACTCACGCACCGAATCATCCTGCACGCGCCCGCGACATGCCGCTCACGCAATCTTCTTCCGAACTCGCCGCCTGGCTGCGGCTGTCCCTGGAGCCGGGCGTCGGTTCCGCCACCGCCTGCACGCTGCTCAGCGCGCTGGGCCTGCCCGAGCAGATCTACGCGCAGCGCGCCACGGCGCTGGCGCGTCATCTGCCCGAGGCGCTGGCGCGCCAGCTGGCCGCGCCGATGCCGGCCGGGATGGCCGCGCAGGTCGAGCAGGCGCTGGAATGGGCCGCCGCCCCCGGCCGCTACCTGGTGACGCTGGCGGACCCGACCTATCCGCAAAGCCTGCTCACCATCGCCGACCCGCCCATCCTGCTGTACGTGGCCGGCGACCCGGCGTTTCTGCAAGGGCCTTCGCTGGCGGTGGTGGGCGCGCGCAACGCCACGCCGGGCGGCTGCGACAATGCGCGCGCCTTCGCGCGCCACCTGGCCGCGCACGGCTGGCGCGTGGTCAGCGGGCTGGCGCTGGGCATCGACGGCGCGGCCCATGAGGGCGCGCTGGAGGCCGGCCCGGACGGCGCCGGCACGGTGGCCGTGATGGGCACCGGCATCGACCGCATTTATCCCGCGCGCCACCGCGAGCTGGCGCACCGCATCGCGGCGCACGGCGCGCTGGTGTCCGAGCTGCCGCTGGGCACCGGCGCGCAGCCGCAGCACTTTCCCAAGCGCAACCGCATCGTGGCGGGGCTGGCGCGCGGCGTGCTGGTGGTCGAGGCGGCCAGGCAGAGCGGCTCGCTGATCACCGCGCGGCTGGCCGGCGAAAGCGGGCGCGAGGTGTTCGCCATCCCCGGTTCGATCCATTCGCCGCTGTCGCGCGGCTGCCATGCGCTGATCCGCCAGGGCGCCAAGCTGGTCGAAACCGCCAGCGACATCACCGACGAACTCGGCGGCGGCCCCATGCCCGCGGCGCGCGGCACGCAGGCCGCGCCCGCCGCGCTGCCGGACCATCCCGTGCTGGACGCGCTGGGCTTCGATCCGCTGCACCTGGACGCCATACAGGCCCGCTGCGCGCTGTCCACCGGCGAGCTGCAGGCGCAACTGCTGGAACTGGAACTCCAGGGACGGATCGCCAGGCTGGACGACGGCCGATACCAGCGCCTGAAGTAGGCGCTAATATTGAACGGTCGCGCCGCCACACGGCGCCCATTGCACCCCGGAACAGGAACACACATGGCTTTGCCCTCCCGCGTAAAGATCGTCGAGGTGTCGCCCCGCGACGGCCTGCAGAACGAAAAGGAATTCGTGCCGACCGACATCAAGGTGGAACTGGTCGACCGGCTCAGCGCCGCCGGCTTTCCGAATGTGGAAGCCGCGTCCTTCGTGTCGCCCAAGTGGGTGCCGCAGATGGCCGACGGCGCCGACGTGATGGCCCGCATCCAGCGCCGCCCCGGCACCATCTATTCGGTGCTCACGCCCAACATGAAGGGTTTCGAGGGCGCGCGCGCCGCCGGCGCGGATGAAATCGTGATCTTCGGCGCGGCCAGCGAGGCCTTTTCGCAAAAGAACATCAACTGTTCCATTGCCGAATCCATCGCCCGTTTCGAACCCGTGGTGCAGGCCGCGCGCGAAGCCGGCATCCGCGTGCGCGGCAGCATCAGCTGCGCGCTGGGCTGCCCGTACCAGGGCGAGGTCCCGGTCGAGGCCGTGGTGGACGTGGTGCAGCGCTACCTGGCCATGCAGGTCGACGAGATCGACGTGGCCGACACCATCGGCGTGGGCACGCCCAAGCGCGTGCGCGAGGTGATGGCCGCCGTGACGCGGGTGGCCGATCCGGCGCGCGTCTCCGGCCATTTCCACGACACCTACGGCCAGGCGCTGGCCAACATCCTGGCGGCGCTGGAGACCGGCATTTCCATCTTCCACACGTCGGTGGCCGGCCTGGGAGGCTGCCCCTACGCCAAGGGCGCCACCGGCAACGTGGCCACCGAGGACGTGCTGTACATGCTGCGCGGCCTGGACATCGACACCGGCGTGGACTTCGACGCCGTGGTCGATATCGGGCAATGGATGTCGGCCCACCTGAACCGCAAGGGCTCCAGCCGGGCCGGCAACGCCATTGCCGCGAAACGGGCGGCATGAGCGCTTCGACCGGCACACCCGCCCCCGAAGACCGCGCGGCGCTGCTGCGCGCGATCGGCCCGCTGCCGCTGTCGGGGCAGGCATGGCCGGACTGGGTGCGCATCCTGACCTGGGTGATCCTGGCCGTGCTGGGCGTGCAGGTGGTGACCACCGCCATCCGCGCGCCTTCGCAGCCCTACGACACGCTGCTGATGGTGGTGGTGGCGCTGTGCTTCCTGGGGCTGCTGTTCGTGTCCTGGCACATGCAGACCTCGATCACCACCATAGACGAACGCGGCCTGCGCCAGACCTGGTTCACGCGCCGCGAAGTGGCCTGGGAAGACGTGCGCTACGCGCGCTTCGTGCCCATGGTGTTCTCCAAGCGCCTGGTGGTGTTCACGCATCGCGGGCGGCCGATGATCTTCCAGGGCGGCACGCGCGAACTGCGCGCCGCCTTCATGAAGATCGCCGAACTCTACCGCCATCCCGGCGCCTGAAGGCGCCGCGTCAGCGTATCGGCAGGGCGTACATCAGCCCGCCCTGCGTCCATTGCGCGTTCAGGCCGCGCTGGATCTTCAGGGGGCTGCCCTGGCCGACGTTGCGCTCGAAGCTCTCGCCGTAGTTGCCCACCTGCTTGATGATGTTGTATGCCCACTTCTCGTCCAGGCCCAGGTTCGCGCCGCTGCCGGGGGTCACGCCGAGGATGCGCTTGATGTTGGGGTTGGCGCTCTTGGCCTGCTCGTCCACGTTCGCGGACGTCACGCCGTATTCCTCGGCCTCGATCATGGCCGACAGCGACCAGCGCACCACGTTCAGCCAGGCATCGTCGCCCTGGCGCACGAACGGGCCCAGCGGCTCTTTCGAGATGATCTCGGGCAGCACGACGTAGTCGTCGGGATTCTGCAGCTTGGAGATGCGGATCGAGGCCAGGCCCGAGGCGTCGGTGCTGAAGACGTCGCAGCGGCCCGCCGCGAAGGCGTTGACCACCTCGTTGAAGGTTTCGATCACGACCGGCTTGTAGCTCACGTTATTGGCGCGCGCCCAGTCGGCCAGCGTGTTCTCGTTCGAGGTGCCGGTCTGCAGACAGACCGTGGCGCCGTTGATTTCCTTGGCGCTTTTCACGCCCAGCGACTTGGGCACCAGAAAACCCTGGCCGTCGTAGAAGTTGATGCCGGCGTGGATGATGCCCAGCGCGGTGTCGCGCTGCTGCGTCACGGTGGTGTTGCGGGTGAGCACGTCGACCTCGCCGGACTGCAGCGCGGTGAAGCGCTGCTGCGAGTTCAGCGGCACGACCTTGATCTTGTTGGCGTCGCCGAATACGGCCGCGGCGATGGCGCGGCACAGGTCCACGTCCAGCCCCTGCCACTTGCCCTGCGCGTCGGGCGCGGAAAACCCGGCGAAGCCGGTCGTCGTGCCGCAAGCCACCACGCCGCGCTGGCGCACCACGTCCAGCGTGGCCGCCTGCGCGCCTTGCGTGGCCGCCATCAGGAGCGCCGCGCCCATCAAGCCTTTTGCAATCTTCATGACCTGTTTCCTGTTGTGCTTCAGGGCGCGGGAGCGCGCCGAAGCCAACAATCTTATAGACATGAAGCGCGCGCGCCAAACAACCGGCGCTTATTTGGGTATGCGCCGGCGCTCCCTCAGGCCGCCAGCGAGATCGAAACCGGCTCGTTGGCCTCGCAGGCCTGAAGCGCGCGGCCCAGCCGCTGCATGCCCTGCGCGATCTGGGTTTCGTTCATGGTGGCGAACGACATGCGCATGGCGTGCAGGTCGGCCTGGGCGGGATCGGCATAGAACGCCTTGCCCGGCACGTACACCACTTCGTGTTCGATGGCGTAGGGCAGCAGCCGGGTGGCGTCGACCTCGCCGGTCAAACGCGCCCAGAAGAACATGCCGCCCTCGGGCTTGCTGAACGTGATCCGGCCGTCCAGTTCTCGGGCCAGGGATTCGGCCATGGCGTCGCAGCGCTGGCCGTAGGCGGCGCGGATGCGCGGCACGTGCTCGGCATAGCGGCCGTTGGCCAGGTACTGGGCCACGACTTCCTGTATCCAGGCCGAGGAAGCCATGTCGTCGGCGGCCTTGGCGCCGACGCAGCGGCGGCGGACCTCGGCCGGCGCGACCAGCCAGCCGATGCGCAGCGCCGGCGCCATGGTCTTGGACATGCTGGCCAGGTACACCGCCCAGTGGCGCGCCTCGCCTTCGGCCAGGGCCGCGATGGGCGGCACCGCCTCGCCGGCGAAACGCAGTTCGCTGTAGGGATCGTCCTCGACGATCAGGAAGCGGTGCTTGACCGCCAGCTCCAGCAGCCGCAGGCGGCGCTGGCGCGTCAGCGTGGCGCCGCAGGGATTGGAGAACGACGCGACGACGCAGACGATCTTGGGCTTGACCTGCGCGGCCAGCGCGTCCAGCGCGTCCACGTCGATGCCTTCGGGCCCGGACGGCACGGTGTGCACGGTGGCGCCGGTGTAGCGCAGCGCCTGGACGGAATTGGGGAAGGCGGGCGATTCGATGATGGCGTGGTCGCCCGGTTGCAGCATGACGCGGCTCAGCAGCGCCAGCGCCTGCTGCGAGCCGCCGGTCACGGCCAGCTCGGTGTCGGCGTCGCAGACCAGGCCGCGTTCGGCCGACAGGCGCGCCAGTTCATGGCGCAGGCTGGCCTGCCCGTCGATGTTGGAATACTGCAGGCAGGCGCCCAGGCGCGCCATGACCTGGGTCGAGGCGATGGTAAGACCCTCGATGTCGAACAGTTCCTGGGCCGGATAGCCGCCCGCCAGTGAAATGGTGCCGGGCCGCATGGCGTATGGCATCAGCGAACGGATCGGCGAGGCCGGCGGGTTGCAAAATGGCTGGGCAAAAGCGTATTCGGGCGCTGCGCTGGACATGGCGGAGGGACGGGGAAAGGGCTGAGGGGCCGTGCCGCAAGCGGCGCCGGAGGGCATAAAAGATTGAAATATAAACAAATATCTGCAAATTCTAAGCCTGCCGATTACGCAGGGTCAACGGCGCGGCCGGCCCCGTGGCGCAAGCCTCGCGCGCGGTCCTACACTATGAGGCGTTTCCGTTTCCGCAAGAGAGCTGCATGACCGCCGTAGACACCATGGCCGGGCGCCTGGCCCGTATCCAGCAACGCATCGCCGAGGCCTGCGCGCGCGCCGGCCGCCCGCCGGAAAGCGTGACGCTGCTGCCCGTCAGCAAGACTTTCGGCGTGGAAGCCATCCGCGAGGCCATGGCGCTGGGGCTGACGCGCTTCGGCGAAAACAAGACGCAGGAGATCCGGCAAAAAGCCGCCGCGCTGGCCGGCGAGGGCCTGCAATGGGTGCTGATCGGCCATCTGCAGACCAACAAGGCGCGCGACGCCGCGCGCGACGCGGCCGAGGTGCAGTCGCTGGACCGCGTGGAACTGGCCGAGGCCCTGCACCGGCGCCTGCAGAACGAGGGCCGGGTCCTGGACGTGCTGGTGCAGGTCAAGACGTCCTCCGAGCCCAGCAAGTACGGCATGGCGCCGGCCGACGTGCCGGCCTTTCTGCGGCGGATCGCGGCCGACTTCCCCACCCTGCGCGTGCAGGGGCTGATGACGCTGGCCGTGAACTCGCCGGACCCGGCCGAGGTGCGGGCCTGTTTCCGCGCCCTGCGCGAGTTGCGCGACCGCTTGCGCCAGGACCCTATCCCCGGCGTCGGCCTGGACCGGCTGTCGATGGGGATGAGCGGGGATTTCGAGCTGGCGATCGAGGAAGGCTCGACCGAGGTGCGCATCGGCACGGCCGTGTTCGGCGCCCGGACCTACCCCGATCCGCAGTGATCCGCGCCGGGCACGGGTTTTTTTCCGGTTTGTTTGCGCAAGCGCAAGGCATAATGGCGGCGCAAGAAAAAGCGGCGTGAATTCGACGGCGACCAAGGCTGCGACCGCCGCGCTTTAGCCCTTCCGCACAAGGAGACACCCCATGCACAAGCCCATGAAGCGCCTGCTGGCGCTCGCCGCCCTGACCCTGGCCGCCGGCGCGGCCAGCGCCCAACCCTGGCCCACCCAGCCCGTGCGCTGGATCGTGCCCTACCCGGCCGGCGGCGGCACCGACGTCGTGGCCCGCACCGTCGCCAGCAGCCTGGAAAAGACGCTGGGCCAGACCATCGTGGTCGAGAACCGCCCGGGCGCCGCCACCATCATCGGCGCCACCGCCATCGCCCAGGCCGAACCGTCGGGCTACGTGGTCGGCACCGCCGACTCCGGCACCCTGGCCTTCAACTCGTCGCTGTACGCCAAGCTGTCCTACGATCCGGCCAAGTTCACCTATATCGGCGGCATCGCCAAGTTCCCGCTGCTGCTGGCGGTGAACGTCAATTCCCCGTACAAGACGGTGGACGAGGTGCTGGCGGCCGCCAAGAAGGAACCGGGCAAGCTGACGGCGGCGTCGGCCGGCGCGGGCTCGCCCCACCACCTGGCGCTGGAGCTGTTCAAGCAGCGCACCGGCGCCGACGTGCTGCACGTGCCCTACAAGGGTGCGGCCCCGGCCATCCAGGACCTGCTGGGCGGCCAGGTGGACCTGATGTTCATCGACCTGGCCGCCGGCCTGCCCAACGTCAAGGCCGGCAAGCTGCGCGTACTGGCGGCCGCCACGCCGGAGCGCCTGCCGGTGCTGCCCGACACGCCGACCATGGCCGAGCAGGGCGTGGCCAATTTCGTCGCGTACGCCTGGCAAGGCCTGGTGGGCCCGGACGGCCTGCCGGCCGACGTGGTCAAGAAGCTCTCGGCCGACCTGGACGCCACGCTCAAGAGCCCGGCCGTGTCCCAGAAGATGCTGGACATGGGCGTCATCCCCATGCCGCTGTCGGCCCAGGAATTCAAGGCCTACGCCGAGCAGGAGCGCAGCGCCTGGGCGGACGTGATCAAGAAGGCGGGCATCAAGCTCGAATAAGCCGGCTTTTCGCAGGCAATGAAAACGCGGCCCTTGCGGCCGCGTTTTTTTACTTGGGCGCGGGCGCGCTCACCGGTCCGGCGGCGCGACCGTCATGCGCAGCGACGCCACGCACTTCCTGCCCTGTTCGATGGCCTGGCCGAAGGCCTCCGATGTGATGTCGGCGTGGCTGAACCAGCCCACCTTCCTGAGGCTGCGGTAGCGGTAGCGATAGTCCGATCCGGCCGGCGCGCCTTCCAGGTCCACGTCGATCCAGGGCGAACGCACGCGGCAGTGCAGCGCCGGCGCATCGATTGTGGCGCCGGTCAGCGTCACGTCATGGGACAGGACCTCCGGCGCGCCGAGATAGATGTCCGCCAGCTGGCCCGTGCGGCGATAGCGCGCGAAGAATTCCCAGTCCTCGGCCAGCGCGGACTGCGTGCGCACGTACCGGGCGCCGGCCCGTTCCAGCGCCTGCAGGTCCACCAGCGTGGCGTCGATGCGATAGACGGGCGGCATCACGAAGCCGCTGGCCGGACGGTGCAGGCTGCAATCGCGGTTTTCGGGGGCAAAGCTGCGGCACAGGACCTGGTCCATCGCCGTCGTGCCCGCTTGCCGGTCGCCCAGGCTCAATTGCACCGCCGCCATGCCGGCCAGATCCACCGAGGCGCGGACCTCGGCCTGCCCGTCCTGGAGGAAGCGCTCGCGGCGGGTGGCGGCGAAGCTGGGCATCGGCCGCTCCAGCGGAATGTCCTCGCGCCGCATGCGGCCCTGAGCGTCCATGACGAAGGCCCAACGCTGCTGGATGTCGGGCATGATGAAGTCGGGCACGAAGACCGGATTGGTCGGGTCCAGCCACCAGGTCTTGCCCTGCACGCGGGCCCGCACGACCGAGTGGTTGGGCGCCGCCATGCCCGGCAGCAGCACGCTCGGGGCCACGGCGCCGCGCACCACCAGGGCGGGCTCGGCCGCGATGCCGGCCGCGCGCAGCATGGCGGTCAGCAGCACGGTCAGGTCTTTGCAGTCGCCGTAGCCGCGGCGCTCGATCTCGTCCAGCGTGAACGGAATGAACCCGCGTTCGCTGCCGCGCCAGTCGGCCAGGTAGCGGTAGCGTTCGTGGATGTGGCGCATCAGGCCGGCCACGGCCTGCTGCGGCGTCTTGCCGCGCTGCGCCTGGACGGCCTGGGCGGCGGCCGGCGGCAGCGGCGCCGACAGGATCTCGTTGTAGCGCGCGGCGAACGGGCCGAAATAATCCTGCAGCCCGGCGGCGCTGCCGATCTCCAGGCGCGGGGGCCGGCGCAGATAGCCGTTGTCGGATTCATTGACGTAGGCGTGGTAGTACGGCGTGGTTTTCAGCGCCACGGTGATGCGCCTGGCGTCGGGCGAGGCCTCGATGCGATAGTCGTCCATGGCTTCGGCGCGCCAGACCATCGGACGGCCGGCGCTGAACTCGGCCCGGAAGCGGTCCTGGCGCACCTGCGCCGGCGTCAGATTGAGCCGGTAATGGAATTGCGTGGCCTGCGCGATGCCGGCGGAACGTTCCCGCAGCGTGAAGACGATGGTGCTGCCCACCCGCAGATTGCGAAAGGCCAGCGAGGTCTGCTTGAACCGCAGAAAGCCCTGGTCCGGATTGGGCGCCATGCGGGTGTCGATCTGTTCGTCGGCCAGCGGCGCCGGCGGCTCGCCCGGCTGGATCAGCTCCGCGCGCAAGACTTCCAGGCTGTCGGTCTCCGGATAGCTGCGGTCGATGCGCGAGACCACGTCGCGCCCGGCCGGCGTCAGAATGGTGTACCGGTAGGTGCTGACGCACTCGGTGCTGTTGTCCTCGCCGAAGCGGCACTGGAGTTCGGCCTCCCCGGCCAGCGGCGCTTCGGACATGGGCTGCAGGGCGGCGCCGGCAGGCAGGCTGGCCGCGGCCGCCAGGGCGGCGGCGAGGATGGTGGTTCTGGAAGAAGCGGGCATGGCGCAATACGGGTGTCCGGACTCAATAATGAGAATCGATTTTATTTAAAAACGAATCTCAACATGAAGCCGGGCCGCGCCGCATTGCGCCCCGTCAATGAACGCGCCCGGCGCAATGCCGCCGGGCGCGTGTGTCCGACTTACACCAGCACGCGCTCGATGCCGCCCGCGTTGGCGCGGCGGACGTAGTCCTCCATCCAGCTTTCGCCCAGGATGTGGCGCGCCATCTCGACCACGATGTAGTCGGCGTCCATGCCGGTGTCGCCCTGATAGCGCGACAGGCCCTGCAGGCACGACGGGCACGAGGTCAGCACCTTCACGTCGCCCGTGAAACCGTCGCTGCGCAGCGCGGCGTCGCCCTTGAGCAGTTCCTCCTGCTTGCGGAAGCGCACCTGCGTGGAGATGTCCGGCCGGGTGACTGCCAGCGTGCCGGATTCGCCGCAGCAGCGGTCGCTCTTGACCGCGCCCTCGCCCACCAGCGCGCGCACGGTCTTCATCGGCTCCTGCAGCTTCATGGGCGTGTGGCAGGGGTCGTGGTACATGTAGCGCACGCCCTTGGCGCCTTCGAGCCTGATGCCTTTTTCCAGCAGGTATTCGTGGATGTCGATCAGGCGGCAGCCGGGGAAGATCTTGTCGAACTCGTAGCCGGCCAGCTGGTCGTAGCAGGTGCCGCAGCTGACCACCACGGTCTTGATGTCCAGGTAGTTCAGCGTGTTGGCGACGCGGTGGAACAGCACCCGATTATCGGTGATGATCTGCTCGGCCTTGTCGGTCATGCCGTTGCCGCGCTGGGGATAGCCGCAGCACAGGTAGCCCGGCGGCAGCACGGTCTGCACGCCCGCATGCCACAGCATGGCCTGGGTGGCCAGGCCGACCTGCGAGAACAGGCGCTCCGAGCCGCAGCCCGGGAAGTAGAACACCGCTTCCGTGTCGGCCGTGGTGGCCTTGGGGTCGCGGATGATGGGCACGTAGTTGGCGTCTTCGATGTCCAGCAGCTTGCGCGCGGCCTGCTTGGGCAGCCCGCCCGGCATCTTCTTGTTGACGAAGTGCACCACCTGCTCGCGCAGCGGCGGCTTGCCGACCGTGGCCGGCGGCGCCGACGTCTGCTTCTTGACCAGGCCCGAGAGCAGGTCGTGCGCGGCGCGCTGCACCTTGTAGCCCACGCCCACCATCGCCTTGCGGGTGGCATTGATGGTGGCCGGGTCCTTGGCGTTCAGGAAGAACATGGCGCTGGCCGTGCCGGGATTGAAGGACTTGCGGCCCATGCGCCGCAGCACGGCGCGCATGTTCATGGACACGTCGCCGAAGTCGATGTCGACCGGACAGGGGTTGTAGCACTTGTGGCAGACCGTGCAGTGGTCGGCCACGTCCTCGAATTCTTCCCAGTGCTTCAGGCTCACGCCGCGGCGGGTCTGCTCTTCGTACAGGAAAGCCTCCACCAGCAGCGAGGTCGCCAGGATCTTGTTGCGCGGCGAATAAAGCAGGTTGGCGCGCGGCACGTGCGTGGCGCACACCGGCTTGCACTTGCCGCAGCGCAGGCAGTCCTTGATGGATTCCGAGATCGCGCCGATGTCGCTTTGCTGCATGATGAGCGACTCGTGGCCCATCAGGTTGAAGCTGGGCGTCCAGGCGTGGCGCAGGTCGGCGCCGGGCATGAGCTTGCCGGCGTTGAAGTGGCCGTTGGGGTCCACGCGGCGCTTGTATTCCTGGAATGGCGCCAGTTCGGCGTCGGTCAGGAATTCGTACTTGGTCAGGCCGATGCCGTGCTCGCCGGAGATCACGCCGTCCAGGTCGCGGGCGATCTGCATGATGCGCTCGACGGCCTGATGGGCCTCCTGCAGCATCTCGTAGTCGTCCGAGTTGACGGGGATGTTGGTGTGCACGTTGCCGTCGCCGGCGTGCATGTGCAGCGCGACGAACACGCGGCTCTTGAGCACGCGGCCGTGGATGGCGATCAGCTCGTCGACGATCTTCTTGTAGGCCGCGCCCGAGTAGGTGCGCTGCAGCCCGGCCAGCACTTCGGCCTTCCAGGACACGCGGATGCTGCGGTCCTGCACCACGTCGAACAGGCGCGCGCCGGGCTGGGCCGCCACGCGGTCCGACAGCGTGGCCTGCAGTTCGCCCATGCCCAGGCCATGCAGCTCGGGCAAGGCCTGCGCCAGCGGCATGTCCAGGTTGTCCAGCAGCCACTGCCAGCGGCGGCGCGCGCCGGCCAGCAGCTCCAGCGCCTGGCGGGTGCGCTCGGCCAGCGCCTCGGCGCGGGTGTCCGCGATGTCGGTCTCGCTGTCGTCGGCCTTGCCCACCGGCAGCGGCGTGCGCAGATAGGCCTCCAGCGCGCCCAGCAGCTTGAGCTTGTTGCGGGTCGAGAGCTCGATGTTGATGCGCTCGATGTGATCGGTGTATTCGCCCATGCGCGGCAGCGGGATCACCACGTCTTCGTTGATCTTGAAGGCGTTGGTGTGGCGCGCGATGGCGGCGGTGCGCGAGCGGTCCAGCCAGAACTTCTTGCGCGCTTCGGGGCTGACGGCCACGAAGCCCTCGCCGTGGCGGGTGTTGGCCAGGCGCACGACCTCGCTGGCCGCCGCGGCCACCGCGTCCTCGTCATCGCCGACGATGTCGCCGATCAGGACCATCTTGGGCAGCACGCCGCGCTTGCTCTTGGTGGCGTAGCCCACGGCGCGCAGGTAGCGTTCGTCCAGGTGCTCCAGGCCGGCCAGGATGGCGCCGCGCGCGCGGCCCTCGCCGTCCAGGTAGCCCTTGACCTCGACGATCGACGGGATCGCGTCGCGCGCCTGGCCGAAGAATTCCATGCAGACCGTGCGCGTGTGGCGCGGCATGCGGTGCAGCACCCAGCGCGCCGACGTGATCAGGCCGTCGCAGCCTTCTTTCTGGATGCCCGGCAGGCCGGCCAGGAACTTGTCGGTGACGTCCTTGCCCAGGCCTTCCTTGCGGAACACGCGGCCCTGGATCTCCAGCGTCTCGGTCTTGAGCAGGCGCTCGCCCGGCTTGCCGCGGCCGTCGAACCACTTGAGTTCGAAGCGGGCCACGTCCACGTCGTGGATCTTGCCCATGTTGTGGTCGAGGCGGCTGACTTCGAGCCAGTTGCCGTTGGGGTCGACCATGCGCCACCAGGCCAGGTTGTCCAGCGCGGTGCCCCACAGCACGGCTTTCTTGCCGCCGGCGTTCATGGCGATGTTGCCGCCCACGCACGAGGCCTCGGCCGAGGTCGGGTCGACAGCGAAGACGAAGCCCGCCGCCTCGGCGGCCTCGGAGACCCGCTTGGTCACCACGCCGGCGCCGGCATGGATGACCGCCACGGGCTCGGTGAGCCCGGGCAGGATACAGGACTCGACCTGGCCCAGCTTGTCGAATTTCTCGGTGTTGATGACCGCCGACTTCCAGGTCAGCGGAATCGCGCCGCCGGTATAGCCGGTGCCGCCGCCGCGCGGGATGATGGTCAGGCCCAGCTCGATACAGGCCGTGACCAGCGCCGCGACTTCGTCTTCCGAGTCCGGCGTCAGCACCACGAAGGGATACTCCACGCGCCAGTCGGTGGCGTCGGTGACGTGCGAGACCCGCGACAGGCCGTCGAACTTGATGTTGTCGCGCGCGGTGATGCGGCCCAGCGCCTTCTGCGCCTGCTTGCGCATCATGGCGGTCTGGTCGAACTCGCCCTCGAAGGCGGCGATGGCCGAACGGGCCCGCGCCAGCAGGCCGACGACCTTCTCGTCGCGGTGCGGGTCGTGACCGGCCTCGGCGGGCACGTCGGGCTCGCGGCGGCGGTCGATCTCGGCCAGGCGGTGATGCAAGGCCTCGATGAGCTGCTTGCGGCGCTTGGGGTTGTCGAGCAGGTCGTCCTGCAGATAGGGATTGCGGCGCACCACCCAGATGTCGCCCAGCACCTCGTACAGCATGCGGGCCGAGCGCCCGGTGCGGCGTTCGCCGCGCAGGTCGGTCAACAGGCTCCAGGCATCGTCGCCCAGCAACCGGCCGACGATCTCGCGGTCGGAGAACGAGGTGTAGTTGTAGGGGATTTCGCGCAAGCGCGCGGGTGCTGCGGGCGGCATCGCCCCGTTCAAGATGTGGCTAGCGAGTGGGGCGTTCATGGCTGCAAGAGGGGCCCGTAAAAAAACATTTTATGCCATCGTTCATGTCTGTCCCTGAATACCCCCAGGAACGGGCATGGAACCGTGGAAAATCCGAAATTATGCGTCCCCTATTTATCGGGACGCCGGCGCTAGATCTGCCCCGGGAAAAACCACAGCAGGCTGGCCGTCATGACCAGGTAGCGCAGGAACTTGCCGATGGCCATGTAGAGCACGCAGGGCCAGAAGGGCAGCCGCAGCCATCCCGCCACCGCGCACAGCGGATCGCCCACCGCGGGCAGCCAGGACAGCAGCAGGGCCGGCGGGCCCATGCGGTGGATCCAGTCGTGGGCCCGCTCGTTCCAGCGCCCGCGCATGCGTCCGCTTTCGGTGGCGTCGGGGTGCGGATGGGGGTGTTTTTCCTTCCAGCGCTGCACGGCGCGCTCGGCGCCCAGCCCCATCGCGTAGCTGATGGCCCCGCCTATGGTGTTGCCCAGCGTGGCCACCAGCACGGCCGGCCAGAACATGTCGGGCGCGAGCTTGATATAGCCGAACACGGCCGGCTCGGAGCCCATCGGCAGCAGGGTCGCCGACACCAGCGAAACCGTGAAGATCGCGGACAGGCCGACCGAGGGCAGCGCCAGCACCCCCAGCATCCAGTGAACGGCGGACAACAGACTTTCTTCCATAGTGGGGCGAGTGTAGCCGCGCCCGGCCGTCTGCAATAATCTCCCCCACTTCCCTACTCTGCACGCTCCATGTCCACCGATTACCTGAAACGCATCCTGACTTCCAAGGTTTACGACGTCGCGGTCGAATCCCCGCTGGAGGCGGCCCCGCTGCTGTCGCAGCGGATTTCGAACACGGTCCTGCTCAAACGCGAAGATACCCAGGCGGTGTTCAGCTTCAAGCTGCGCGGGGCGTACAACAAGATGGCCAACCTGAGCCCGGCGGCGCGCAGCCGCGGCGTGATCGCCGCTTCCGCCGGCAACCACGCGCAAGGCGTGGCGCTGGCGGCCAGCCGGCTGGGCTGCCGGGCCGTCATCGTCATGCCCACCACCAGCCCGCAGGTGAAGATCGACGCGGTGCGCCGGCTGGGCGGCGAGGTGGTGCTGGCCGGCGAGAGCTTCTCCGACGCCTACGCGCACGCGCAGGTGCTGGAAAAGAAGGAAAAGCTGACCTTCGTCCATCCCTTCGACGATCCCGATGTCATCGCCGGCCAGGGCACGGTGGGCATGGAGATCCTGCGCCAGCATCCCGGCCCGATCGACGCCATCTTCGTGGCCATCGGCGGCGGCGGCCTGATCGCGGGCGTGGCGGCCTACATCAAGCAGCTGCGCCCGGAAATCAAGATCATCGGCGTGCAGACCGAAGACTCCGACGCCATGCTGCGCAGCGTGCGCGCGGGCCGGCGGGTGCAGTTGAACGACGTGGGGCTGTTTTCCGACGGCACGGCGGTGAAGATGGTGGGCGCGGAAACCTTCAAGCTCACGCGCCAGTACGTCGACGACTTCGTTGTGGTCAATACCGACGCGATCTGCGCAGCCATCAAGGACGTGTTCCAGGACACGCGCAGCGTGCTCGAGCCGGCTGGCGCAATGGCGGTGGCCGGCGCCAAGCAATACGCGGCCGAGCAGAACCTGAAGGGCAAGACCCTGGTGGCCATCGCCTGCGGGGCCAACATGAATTTCGACCGCCTGCGCTTCGTGTCCGAACGCGCCGAAGTGGGCGAAATGCGCGAAGCCATCTTCGCCGTCACCATGCCCGAGCAGCGCGGCAGCTTCCGCCGCTTCTGCGAACTGGTGGGCGAGCGCAGCGTCACCGAGTTCAACTACCGCATCTCGGATTCGGACCGCGCGCACGTCTTCGTCGGCATCCAGGTGTCGTCGGCGGCCGAGCCGGACAAGATCGCGGCCAACTTCCGCCGCCACGGCTTCGATACGCTGGACCTGACGCATGACGAAATGGCCAAGACCCACCTGCGCCACATGGTGGGCGGACGTTCGGCGCTGGCGCGCAACGAACTGCTGTACCGCTTCGAGTTCCCGGAACGCCCGGGCGCGCTGATGCGCTTTCTGAACGCGATGAATCCGGACTGGAACATCAGCCTGTTCCATTACCGCAACCAGGGCGCCGACTACGGCCGCATCCTGATCGGCATCCAGGTGCCGCCGGCCGACAAGAAGCAGTTCCGCAGCTTCGTGGCCGAACTCGGCTATCCGCACTGGAACGAGACCGACAACCCGGCCTACAAGCTGTTCCTGTAGCGGGCGGCGCGCGCCTCGGCGCGGCCGCGAAAAAACGAGAGGGCCTCCTTGCGGAGGCCCTTCCCTTTCCTGCTCCAGATACGTCCGGCCCCAACCTGGGAGGGGGGTTCGCTGTCACTCGGCGGCCCGCGGAGACGGGCCGCGCATTCAGCAAGGTATCGGCCGGACGTACTGTCGCTCAGAAACGGTGGCGCACGCCCACCGCAACAGCGGTGTCGGTCGCATCGCGCTGGAACGCGTAGTTGTCGCCGTAGGAGGCGTACGCGTACAGGTTGGTGCGCTTGGAGAGGTCGTAGGTGTAGCCCAGGCTGTAGACGTTGAAGGTCGCGTCGTCGCCGGTCAGCCTGTCGTTGCTGGGGGTCGCGCGCTGCCACGAGCCGAACACGGCGTGGCGGCCCAGCGGCACGGTCGCGCCGATCATGTACGAGTTGGCGCGAAAGCCATCGGCCAGCTTGAACGTGCCCAGCTTCTCCATGCCGTCCGGCGTGGTGCCCATGTTCTGGCCCACGAACCAGCCGTCGCGGGTCTGGCCGAACGCGGCGGCCAGCTTCACGACTTCGAAGTCGTACGAACCGCCGACGATGTATTCCTGGATGCGCGCGGACGACTTGCCGCCGGCGCTGTCGTTGGACGGGTTGAAGCGGTCGTACGCGGCGGCCAGGTTCAGCGGGCCGTTGACGTACTGGATGCCGGCGGTCAGCACGCGGTTGTTGTTGCCGCTTTCGAAGCCGGTCTGCTTGCTGTCCGTGACCGTGTCATCGGCGCTGAACGAGTAGCCCACGCCAACCTTGAAGCCGCCCATGCTGGGGGTCTGGTACAGCACCATGTTGTCCAGGCGCATCGTGTTGGCGCTGCCGAACGTGGTGCCCATGTTGGCGGTGTTGTAGCTGATCGAGAACGGGTCGATCGAACCGAAATACTTGGACGCCAGGTTGGTCTGGCGGCCGAATTCCAGACGGCCCCAGCTATCGCTGTCCAGGCCGACGGTGGCCTGGCGGCCCCAGAGGCGGCCGTTCTGCAGCGAGTTGCCGTTCATCGGGCCGAAGCCGCCTTCCAGCGTGAAGACGGCGCGCAGGCCGTCGCCCAGGTCTTCCGTGCCGCGCAGGCCGAAACGCGAGCCGCTGCTCACGCCCTGCACGCCGCCGAAGCGGCTTTGCGCATGGCCGTCGAACTTCACTCTTTCGTAGCCGACGCCGGCGTCGATCAAGCCGTACAGCGTCACGGAGTCGGCGGCCTGCGCTGCGCCGGCAAAGCCGGCCAGCAGCGTTGCGGCCAATAACGTCTTCTTCATATAAGTCCCCAATATGGCGAGATAAAGGCAAATCGCAAACCCACCACGCAAGCGGGCCGGAATTTGCGTGCCGCGGCACGCCGCGGCGCATGCACTGAAGCTAGTGTCCTGCCTGCGCCAATTCGAAGTAACCCGGATTTCGAAGAACAACTTTCCATGGTTGGAATAATGGCCGGCGCCGCCGGTCAGGCGATTTCTGGAAACCGCCGCTAACGCACTGATATCAAATGTGAATCATTGCACGCATTCGGAAGACGACCGTCCTGGACATTGTTGGCGCGCCCAGGCCGACCCACAACAGTTGTCGCGGCCGCCGTCCAATTCCGATGCGCGCGCGCAACACTATCGATCCGCGCGCGCCAAAGAAAAACCCCTCGGCCTGCATGCGCGAGGGGTTCTCGACGGCCTTGCGGCGCGAGCGGCTTACTTGCCTTGGGGCGGGTAATCCAGTTCGCCGAAGGTGTATTCGCCGCGCGCCTTGGCCTCGGCCAGTTCCTGGCGGACCTGCTCGCGGGTCTTGCCGGCCGATTGCGACACGGCGGCCTTGGGCGGGTAGTCCAGCTCGGCCGAGGTCACCTGGCCGGCGGCCTGGGCGGCTTGCAGTTCCTGTTGGACCTGCTCGCGCGACATGCCGCTGCGCTCGGCGGCGACAGGCGGGTAATCCAGTTCACCGAACGTGACCTGGCCGGCGGCCTTGGCGGCCTGCAGTTCCTGTTGGACTTGTTCACGCGTCTTGCCATCGGCGTGAGCGGCGGACATGCCTACCAGCGTGGCGGTAACCATAAGGGCGGTAGCTAGGGCTTTCATTGAGACGACTCCATCCTAAACCTTGCACACCGCAGGCGCCAGGCTGGCGCCGCGATATGACAATTTGATTGCTGGGACGAAGTATCTGGCGATTGCGACCTAGTAAAAACCCTTAATTTGGCGAACATATTTTCATGAACGGGATAATTCCTGGCTATCGCCGGCCAAACCCGATCAATTTTTGCACAAGATTTGGGAAAACCGTTGTGCCGCAAGCCTGTCCGGCATTCAGCCACGCGCAAGCTACGTAACGGCGCCGGATTACGCCATGCGCGCCCCGGACTTTTATCCCGCGCTGAATAGACATTCCTGCTGGCGGGACAATAATTACATTTATGATATGAATCTGCCAGAAATGGAATTTTGAATGACGAGGATCTATGGATATACAGCTTAACGACATCGCCCTGTTCGTCGAAGTCGCCAAGCGCAAGAACTTCAGCCACGCGGCCGAAGCCTTGAATATTCCAACCTCCACCCTCTCGCGCCGGGTCAGCGAACTGGAACGCAGCATCGGAATGCGGCTGCTCAACCGCAGCACCCGCAAGATCGACCTGACCGAAGCCGGCGCCGTCTATTTCGAGCGCTGCCGCCACATCGTGGAAGAGGCGCGCATCGCGCACGACCAGCTGCTGGACATGGCGGTGCAGCCCAAGGGCCGGCTGCGCATTTCCCTGCTCACCAGCCTGGCGCAGCTATTCCTGCCCGCCGTGATCCGCGAATTCCGCGAACAGCATCCGGACATCGAATGCGATTTCGATCTGAGCATGCGGCCGATCGATCCCATCAGCAATCCGTTCGACCTGGTGCTGCGCTTCGGCCAGCAGCCGGACTCCAGCCTGATATCGCGCAAGATCGTGCTGATGGCGCACCAGCTGTACGCCTCGCCCGACTACCTGGCCCGCCACGGCGAACCGCGCACGCCGGCCGATCTCGCCCACCACGAATGCCTGCGGCCCACCATGCGCGAGGACTCATCCTTCTGGATGCTGCATTCGGGCGACAAGGTGGAACGCGTGCAGGTGTCGGGGCGGCTGTCGGCCAACAACGTCGGCATGCTCGCCCGCCTGGCCAGCCAGGGCCTGGGCATCACGCCGCTGCTGGTGTTCGATGCCATGGAGCGCGCCATCCAGCAATCCAGCCTGGTGCGCGTGCTGCCCGACTGGAGCCTGACGCCGCTGCCGCTGTTCGCGCTGCTGCCCTCGCGCATGCTGCCGGCCAAGACCAAGGCGTTCCTGGACTTCATCCAGCCGCGGTTGCTGGATGCGTGATCAATCGTCCCCGTACTGACAGACCGTGAAAAGCGGCGTGCCGGTGGCGGCGACCTTGGCCGAACCGCCCAGGCCGGGCAGGTCGATGATGGCCGCGGCCTCGACCACGTTGGCGCCCAGGCGCTGCAGCAGGTTGATGGCGGCCAGCATGGTGCCGCCGGTGGCGATCAGGTCATCCACCAGCAGGACGCGCTGGCCGGTGCGCACCGCGTCCGTGTGCATTTCGACGGACGCGTTGCCGTACTCCAGCGAGTATTCCTCGGCCACCGTGCGAAACGGCAGCTTGCCCTTCTTGCGCACGGGCACGAAGCCCAGGTTCAGTTCATAGGCCAGCACGCTGCCCACGATGAACCCGCGCGCGTCGATCCCCGCCACCAGGTCCAGGCGCTGGCGCATGTAACGGTAGACGAAGAGATCGATCAGCACCCGGAATGCGCGCGGATCCTGCAGCACCGGCGTGATATCGCGAAAAACGACACCGGGTTGGGGCCAGTCTGGAACGCTGCGGATGGTGCGCCGGATGTACTCGGCGTAGTCGGTCTGCATGGAAGACGGCCCTGAAGAATTGAAGCAAGGCGAACTATAACCTCGCGGCCGCGCTTAAGCCAGGACGGCGTTCCGACCATGTTCATGCAGGCGGCCGGCGCGTAATCGGTAGCTTCGGTCGACCGCCCCCGGCGGCAAGGCCGCGTGGGTGGCGAGCACCACGGCGCGCCCGCGCACCGCGGCTCGCAGGTCCTGGAAGAACGCGGTTTCGGCGGCGGCGTCCAGGCCGGCGGTGGGCTCGTCCAGCACGATGACCGCGGCCGGCGACAGCAGCGCGCGCGCCAGGCACAGGCGGCGCGCCTGGCCTGCCGACAGCCGCGAACCGGTTTCGCCCGCCCAGGTGTCCAGCCCTTCGGGCAGGCCGCGTACGAAATCGCCCAGGCGCGCCGCGTCCAGCGCGCGCCACAGCGCGGCGTCGTCGGCCTGCGGATCGCCGATGAGCAGATTGGTGCGCAGCGTGCCCAGGAACACCGGCGCCTCCTGCGACAGCAAGGCGACGCGGCGGTGCCAGTCGGCCTGCGCGCAGGCGCGCGCGTCCACGCCGCCGAAACGCACCTGCCCGGCCTGCGGATCTTCCAGGCGCAGCAGCAGATGCAGCAGGGTCGATTTGCCGGCGCCGCTCGCCCCCAGGATGGCCACGCTTTCGCCCGGCGCCACGCGCAGGCTCACGTCTTCCAGCACCGCCGGCGCCGGCTCCCCGGGCGCGGCGGGATAGGCGAAGCGCACGCCGTCCAGTTCCAGCGCGCCAGTCTCGGGCAGGGCCTGCGGCGCATCGGGATCGAGCATGTCGGGCTGGCTTTGCGTCACCTCGCGGATGCGCGCCGCCGCCGACATCGCCGAGCCCATGCGCGAGACGCCGCGCATGATGGGACCGGCCACTTCGAAGATGCCGATGACCGCCAGCAGCAGGCCGGCCAGCACCGGACCGCTGATCCGTCCGGTGGCCAGCGTGTCCAGGCCGAACCAGAGCCAGGCCAGCACCGCCGCGCCGGCGGCGAACTGCAGGAAGAACTGGCCCCGGGCCGCGACCCGCGCCTGGCCGCCGCGCGCGGCCGCGCTGGCCTGGCACAGCTGCTCGAAGTGCGCCGTGGTCTGCGCCTGCGCGTGCAGCGCCACCATGTCGGCATGGCCGTCCACCGCGTCCAGCGTGGCCGCGCGCAGTCCGGCCGCGCTTTCCTGCGCCGCCGCGCCCGGCCGGCGCGCGGCCCGCAACAGCCACAGGGGCACCAGCACGCAGGCCGTCAACAGCGCCAGCGCGAACGCCAGCGCGGCGGCGGGCACCCAGCGCCCCAGCACCGCGGTCAGGATGGCGCCGCCCAGCAGCGCGGTGGCCAGCGGCGCCAGCACGAACAGGAATACCGTGTCCAGCGCGTCCACGTCGCCCGTCATGCGCGCCACCAGGTCGCCGTCGCGGTAGCGCGCCAGTTGCCGCGGCGTCAGCCGCGTGAGCGCCGCGAACACCACGGCGCGCAGGTCCGCCAGCAGGCGCAGCGTGGCGGCATGGCCGACGACGCGGTCGGCGTAGCGCGCCACGATGCGCAGGAACGACAGCGCGCGCACCAGCGCCGACGGCGCGAACAGATTGAACGCGGCGCCCGCGCCGGCCAGCGCGGCCCCGGTCAGGAACCATCCCGACACGCCCAGCAGGCCCACGCCCGCCGCCACCGTGGCCAGCGCGCAGAATAATGCGAGCAAAAACCCGCTTTTTCGGCGGGCATACAGCGGCAGCAGCAGCAACAGGTTCTTCATGCGTCTTCCACTTTCGCGTCGGCCACGCGCAAGGTCCGGCCCAGCCGCGCCGCCACGGCCGGCGCATGCGTCGCCAGCAACAGGCTGCGGCCGGCCGAAAAGGCCAGAATCTCGTCCAGCACGCGCGCCTGCGTATCCTCGTCCAGGTGCGCCGTGGGCTCGTCGAGCAGGATCAGGCCCGGATCGCGCAGGAACAGGCGCGCCAGCGCCACGCGCTGCGCCTGCCCGCCGGACAGCCCGTGGCCGCGCCCGCCCAGCCGCGTCTGCAGCCCTTGCGGCAGCGCCTCGGCGAATTCCAGCACGCAGGCGCGCCTGGCGGCTTCGCGCAGCTCGGCGTCGCTGGCGTCGGGCCGGCCCAGGCGGATGTTGTCGGCGATGGAGCCCGCCAGCAGCTGCGGCTTCTGCCCGATCAGCACCACGCGTTCGCGCAGGTCCGCTTCGCGCCATTCGGCCAGCGGCAGGCCGTCGATGCGGATGTCCCCTTCGGCCGGGCGCAGGCGCGCAAGCGCCTCCAGCAGCGTGGACTTGCCGATGCCGCTGGGCCCCATCAGCGCCACATGCTCGCCCGGGGCCAGCGCCAGCGCGGCGCCGGACAGCACCGGGCGGCTGCGCCCCGGCGCCTGCACGCCCAGGCCCGCCACGGCCACCGCCGCGCCCGCGCCGCGCGATGCGGGCGCGGCACGGGCGCCGGTTTCGACGCGATCGCCGGTTCCGTCGTCCTGCGGCAGGCCGTCGAACAAGGCGGCGATCTGCGTGACCGCCGCCAGCGCCGTGGCGCGGTCGTGGTAGTGCGCCGCGAACTGGCGCAGCGGCGCATAGACCTCCGGCGCCATCAGCAGACAGAACAGGCCCGCCTGCAGGGTCAGCGGCGTCCAGCGCACGTCCAGAAAGCCCAGATAGGTCAGGCCGATATAGACGGCCACGCCCGCCACGCCCAGCGCGGCGAAGAACTCCAGCACCGCCGACGACAGGAAGGCGATGCGCAATACCGACATGGTGCGTTGGCGCAGGGCGTCGCTGGCCGCGGCCACCGAGGCGGCTTCGGCCTCGGCCCGGCCATACAGCTTCAGGGTCGACAGGCCGCGCAGGCGGTCGGCGAAAAAACCCGACAGCCGCGCGAACGCGCGCAGGTGGCGGCGGCTGGCGCCCTGGGCGCCCCAGCCCACCAGGGCCATGAAAAGCGGAATCAGCGGCGCGGTGACCAGCAGCAGCAGCCCGGCGATCACGTCCACCGGCAGCAGCACCACGGAGAACGCCACCGGCAGCATGGCCGCCGCCGCCATGGCCGGCAGGTACTTGGCGAAATAGCCGTCGAGCGCCTCGACCTGGTCCACCACCGCGCTGGCCAGTTCGCCCGCGGCGCGGCCCCGGCTCCAGTGCGGCCCGAGGCGCAGCAGGCGCCGGAACAGCGACAGCCGCACGTGCAGCTTGATGCGTTCCGCGGCCTCGGCGCCGGCGCGCTCGCCCGCCCAGGCGATGGCCGCGCGGACCAGCATGAGCGCGGCGATGCCGAGAATGCCGCCGATCAGTTCGTGCCGGGGCGCCTGCCCGACGATGGCCGCGTCCAGCACGCTGGCCAGCAGCCAGGCCTGCGCCACCATCAGGATGCCGCCGACGAGCGGCGCGGCGCCCGCCAGTATCAGCGGCAGCCGGGCGGCCCTGGCAAGCGCCGCCAGCCACCGCGACTGTTCACGCGGCGGTTTGCCCAGCGTTGCGGAGGGATCGTGCTCGAGGGCGCTGGTGTCGCCCCTCACTCGTCGTCGCGGCCGGCGCGCGGGTCATGCGCATGGCCTTCGCGCAGTTCGAACCACATCGCGTTGAGGATGGCGAACGCGCACGCCAGGCCCAGGCCGAGTATCCACGAGAAATACCACATGGTGGAGGCTCCTAAGTCAGTATGAGTTGGGCGTGCCGCCGACCGATTCCTCGGTGACCTTGCCGCGCATGACGCGGTAGACCCAGGCGGTGTAGACGGTGACGATCGGCAGGAAGACGGCGACCGCGATGACCATGATCCACAGCGTCAAGTGGCTGGACGAGCCGTCCCAGACCGTAAGCCCGGCCTGCGGTCTGGTCGACGAGGGCATGATGAACGGGAACAGCGAAAAGCCCGCCGTCAGGATCACGCCGGTGATGGACGTAGCCGAGGCCAGGAACGCCAGCATGTTGGCGCGCACGCTCAGCAGCAGCGCCGCCAGCACCGCCCCGGCCACGCCCAGCGCGGGCGCGATCCACATCAGCGGCCACTTGGCGTAATTGGCCATCCATGCCCCGTCCTGCACCGACACGGTCTTCTGCATGGGATTGGAAGGGGCCGCCACGTCGATGGCGCTGGTGATCACGTGGCCGCCGATGCCACCGGCCACCCAGAAGCCGCCGACGATGAAAAGCGCGGCGGTCAGCAACGCGCACAGCCGGCCCCAGTTGCGGGCGCGCTCGGCCACCGCGCCCTCGGTGCGCCAGGCCAGCAGCACGGCGCCGTGCATGGCCAGCATCACCACGCTCAGCACGCCGGCCAGCAAGGCGAACGGCATGAACAGCTGGTAGAAGTGGCCTTCGTAGATGGGACGCAGCGTGACGGGGTCGAACGTGAACGGCACGCCCAGGATGATGTTGCCCATGGCCACGCCGAACACCAGCGAGGCCAGCACGCCCGAAAAGCACAGCACGGCGTCCCAGCGGCTGCGCCAGCGGGTGTCTTCCATCTTGCTGCGGTACTTGAAGCCCACGGGCCGCAGGATCAGCGCGATCAGCACCAGCATCATCGCCAGGTAGAACCCGGAGAACGAGGCCGCGTACAGCAGCGGCCACGCGGCGAAGATGGCGCCGCCCGCGGTGATGAGCCACACCTGGTTGCCTTCCCAGACGGGGCCGACCACGTTGATCACCACCCGGCGCTCCACGTCGGTCTTGGCGACCACCGGCAGCAGCGCGGCCACGCCGAGGTCGAAGCCGTCCATCACGGCGAAGCCGATGAGCAGCGCGCCCATCAGCACCCACCACACCACGCGCAGGGTGCCGTAGTCGAAGGGAATCAGATTTTCCATGATGCTTTCCTCAGGCGCGCACGGCGGCGTGGACGGGATCGGCGGCGCTGTCGGGCGCCGGCTGATCGGACTTCGGTCCGGCCTTGATGGCGTGCAGCATCACCTTGACGCCGATGATGGCCAGCACCGTGTACAGCACCAGGTAGATCGCCAGGGAGATGACCAGGTCCATGACGGTCAGGCCCGAGGCCGCGTAGTAGGTCGGCAGCACGCCTTCGATCACCCAGGGCTGGCGTCCGTACTCGGCCACGAACCAGCCGCTTTCGATGGCGATCCAGGGCAGCGGCAGGCTCCACAGCGCCACCTTGAGCAGGCCGCGGCGGCTGTCCAGGCGGCCGCGCGAGGCCAGCCAGAAGGCCACGGCGAAGAACACGATCAGGTACATGCCCACCGCCACCATGATGCGGAAGGTCCAGAACAGCGGCGCCACCGTGGGCACCGTGTCCACCGCGGCCTGCTTGATGTCGGCCTCGGTGACCTTGCTCATGTCGGGCTGGTAGCGCTTGACCAGCAGCGCGTAGCCCAGATCGGGCCAGGTCCGGTCGAACACCATGCGCGCGTCCACGTCCTTGGGATTGGCGCGGATCTTCTGCAGCGCGTCGTACGCCACGATGCCGTCGCGGATGCGGTTCTCGGCGCGCAGGATCAGGTCGTCGATGCCCAGCAGCGGCGTGGTCAGCGAGCGCGTGCCGATGATGCCCATGACGTACGGGATCTCGATGGCGAAGTCGTTCTTGCGCTCTTCCTGGTTGGGCCAGGCCACCAGGTTGAAGGACGCGGGCGCCGGCTCGGTGTGCCACATGGACTCGATGGCCGCGATCTTCATCTTCTGGTGTTCGGTGGTGAGGTAGCCGCTTTCGTCGCCCAGCACCACGACCGACAGCGCCGAGGCCAGGCCGAAGCTGGCCGCGACCGCCATCGAGCGCTTGGCCAGGTCGATGTGGCGACCCTTCAGCAGGTACCACGCGCTGATCGACATGACGAACATGGCGCCGGCGACGTAGCCCGCGCTGACCGTGTGCACGAACTTGGCCTGGGCCACCGGGTTGAGGATCACCGCGGCGAAGTCGGTCATCTCCATGCGCATGGTGTCGGGATTGAAGACCGCGCCCACCGGGTTCTGCATCCAGCCGTTGGCGATCAGGATCCACAGCGCCGAGAAGTTGGTGCCGAACGCCACCAGCCAGGTCACCACCAGGTGGCTGACCTTGGACATGCGGTTCCAGCCGAAGAAGAACAGGCCGACGAAGGTGGCTTCGAGGAAGAAGGCCATCAGCCCCTCGAGGGCCAGCGGCGCGCCGAAGATGTCGCCCACGTAGTGGCTGTAGTAGGACCAGTTCATGCCGAACTGGAATTCCATCACGACGCCCGTGGCCACGCCCAGCGCGAAGTTGATGCCGAACAGCGTGCCCCAGAACATGGTCATCTTTCGCCAGATGGGGCGGCCGGTCATGACGTACACGCTTTCCATGATGGCCAGGATGAAAGACAGGCCGAGCGTGAGGGGAACGAACAGGAAGTGGTAGAGGACGGTCGCGGCAAACTGGAATCGCGACAGGTTCACGACGTCGAGATCAATCATCGGGGCGCTCCCAAAGAGATGCCACGGCAACCGGCATGGTTCCCAGGCCGTCTGCGCCCAATGGTAAGGGCGTTGGATACAACTTCATAGGGGTTATCCATAAATTCAGGACAGATCACTTTCATTCCTTGCCGCGCAATTTGCCGGCGAAGCCCAGCACCTTCTGCACCTTGGAACCCAGTTTCATCAGGTTCTGCAGGGTTTCGGGAGGCAGGCGCTGGACCTCGTCGAACCATCCGGTGGAGAGCTCGATGAGCTCCAGCATCTCGGTCATGCGCTGTTGCGCGTAAGCCTCATCCGGCCCGGATGGCGGCTCCAGCAGGGTGTCCCGCAGCAGCGAGAGCGTGGGATCGATCTCGCGCTTGCGCTTTTCTTCCATCAGGGTGCGGAAGATCTCCCAGACATCCTTGGGGGTTTCGAAGTAGTCGCGGCGATCGCCCACCTGGTGGATGAGCTTGACCAGGCGCCAGGACTGCAGCTCTTTCAGGCCGAGGCTGACGTTGGAGCGCGAAAAGCCCAGCGCGTCGGCGATGTCGTCGGCGTTCAGGGGCTTGGGGGAGAGGAACAGCAGGGCGTAGATCTGGCCGACCGTGCGGTTCACGCCCCAGCGGCTGCCCATTTCCCCGAAATGCAGGATGAAGCGTTCGTTTTGCGGGGTGAGAGCCATGATCGATCCTGCGCCAGCGGTACGGAAGCGGTGAACCAGACAAATCCAGTTACGTCACTTTCAGAAATTTCTGAAATTATCGAACAAACCCTGAGAAAGCGCAAACCACACCGGCGGCATGGGGATGCGCGCAAGCGGCCCGGCCATCGACGGCGGACGAACGCAAGCAGCCCCCGCCTGGGCGGGGGCTGCTGGTGAAAACCGGGGAAAAAGCGGCTAGCCGGCCTGGACCGACACGGCGGCGGCCACCCGCTTGGCCTTGGCGCGCGCGGCCGCGACGTCGTCGGCCACGGCCAGGCCCACGCCCATGCGGCGCTTGACGAAGGATTCGGGCTTGCCGAAGAGGCGGATATCGGTGCCGGGCTCGGCCAGCGCCTCGGCCACGCCGTGGAACGACACGGCCGCGGCGTCGACGCCGCCGTAGATGACGCTGCTGGCGCCCGGCTGGCGCAGGCTGGTGTCCACCGGCAGCCCCAGCAGCGCGCGGGCGTGCAGTTCGAACTCGCTCTGGACCTGGGTGATCAGGGTGACCAGGCCGGTGTCATGCGGGCGCGGGCTGACTTCCGAGAACCAGATCTGGTCGCCGGCGACGAACAGTTCCACCCCGAAGATGCCCAAACCGCCCAGGTTGGACGTGACGGCCAGCGCGATCTCGCGCGCGCGCTCCAGCGCCGCGGGCGACATCGGGTGCGGCTGCCAGCTTTCCACGTAGTCGCCGTCGACCTGCTTGTGGCCGATGGGCTCGCAGTAGCGGGTCTCGATCTGGCCGTCGGCGCCGCGGGCGCGCACGGTGAGCAGGGTGATTTCGTAGTCGAAGCGGATGAAGCCCTCGACGATGGCGCGCCCGCCCCCTACCCGGCCGCCCTCCTGGGCGTAGCGCCAGGCGTCGGCGATGTCGTCGGCGCTCTTGATCAGGGACTGGCCCTTGCCCGAGGACGACATGACCGGCTTGATGACGCAGGGATAGCCGATGCCGCCGTCGATGGCCTGGCGAAGCTCGGCCTCGGTGTCGACGAAGCGGTAGGGCGAGGTCGGCAGGCCCAGGGTTTCGGCCGCCAGGCGGCGGATGCCCTCGCGGTTCATGGTGAGCTGGGCGGCGCGGGCGGTCGGCGTCACCCGGGCCACGCCGGCCGCTTCCAGGTCGACCAGCAAATTGGTGGCAATGGCCTCGATTTCGGGGACAATAACGTGCGGCCGCTCCTGTTCGATGACTTTGCGCAAGGCCTGCGGGTCGGTCATCGAGACCACATGCGCCCGGTGCGCCACCTGATGGCCCGGGGCGTCGGCATACCGATCCACCGCGATGACCTCCACGCCCAGCCGCTGCAGGGCGATGATGACCTCTTTGCCCAGCTCGCCCGCCCCGAGCAGCATGACGCGGGTGGCCAGGGGAGACAAAGGCGTGCCTAGAACGGGGCTGGGAAGGCTGGACATGGACGAACCTGCAGGAGAGTTTGGAAGCCGTTGAAAAGAGCCGCCAGGATGCCATACCCCCCTGCTCGGGGCAAACCCGCATACTGATATTAAAATCCGCCCATGACTGACCATCCCACCACTACGTCCGAGACCGCGCTGGCATCCGCGCGCAGAACGCTGCAAATCGAAAGCCAGGGGCTGCTGGACCTGTCGGCCCGGCTGGACGACAGCTTTGCCCAGGCGGTCGCCATGCTGCTGGCCTGTCGCGGCCGCGTGGTGGTGAGCGGCATCGGCAAGACCGGCCATATCGCCCGCAAGATCGCGGCGACGCTGGCCTCGACCGGCACGCCGGCCTTTTTCCTGCACGCGGCCGAGGCCGTGCACGGCGATCTCGGCATGATCACCCGCGACGACGTGATCATCGCGATTTCGTATTCGGGCAGCGGCCAGGAATTGCTGACCATCCTGCCGGTGGCCCGCCGCATGGGCGCGCGCCTGGTCGCGATCACGGGCAATCCGCGTTCGGAACTGGCCGAGCTGGCCGACGTGCACCTGGACGCCAGCGTGGCCCAGGAGGCGTGTCCGCTGAACCTCGCGCCCACGGCCAGCACCACCGCCGCGCTGGCCCTGGGCGACGCGCTGGCCGTGGCCTGCCTGGAGGCGCGCGGCTTCGGCCCGCAGGATTTCGCGCGCTCGCACCCCGGCGGCGCGCTGGGCCGCCGCCTGCTGACGCACGTGCGCGACGTGATGCGCCAGGGCAACGCCCTGCCCATCGTGCTGGCCGGCACGCCGGTATCGCAGGCGCTCGAGGTCATGTCCGCCAAAGGCATGGGCATGACGGTCGTGACCGACGCGCAGCACCGCCCCCTGGGTATCTTCACCGACGGCGACCTGCGCCGCCTGATCGCGCGGCACGGCGACATCCGCAGCCTGACCGTGGAATCCGGCATGACGCGCTCGCCGCGCAGCATCAATCCCGACGCGCTGGCCGTCGAGGCCGCGCAGCAAATGGACGAACAACGGCTCAACCACATGCTGGTGCTGGATGCCGACGGCGCCCTGCTCGGCGCCCTGCACATGCATGATCTGATGGCCGCTAAAGTGGTATGACTATGACTCTTCCTGCTTCCGTGACTCACCCGGCCGACGCGCTGGTCCTCGCCCGCATCCCCGCCGCCGTGCGCGAACGCGCCGCCACCGTGCGCCTGATGGTGTTCGACGTGGACGGCGTGCTGACGGACGGCAGCCTCTATTACGGCGAAAGCGGCGAACTGCAGAAGCGCTTCAACGCGCTGGACGGCCACGGGCTGCGCCTGCTGATGGAAGGCGGGCTGACGGTGGCGCTGATGACCGGCCGCTCGGGCCCGATCGTGGCGCGCCGCGCCGCCGAACTGGGCATCGCCGAGGTGGTCCAGGGCGTGCGCGACAAGGGCGGCGCGCTGGCTGAACTTGCGCAACGCTGCGGTGTCCAACTGAACCAGACCGGCTATATGGGCGATGACATCATCGACCTGCCGGCCATGCAGCGCGCGGGCTTCGCCGCCAGCGTGCCGAACGCCCCGGGCTACGTCAGCCAGGCCGCCCACTGGGTGTCCACGCAGGCCGGCGGCAACGGCGCGGTGCGCGAATGCTGCGACCTGCTGCTGGCGTCCCAGGGACGCCTGGGCGCATTCCTGGCGGCGCCGGGCCTGCTGGGTCCGGGCGCCATCCAATGACCGCCGCGACAACCGACACGCCCTTGCGGCGAACCCGATGAAAGAACGTTTTCCCTCTCTGATCGCCCTGTTCCTGCTGGTGGTGCTGGTCACCAGCTCCTGGTGGGCGGCCGATTACGCGCAGCGGGCCATCCCGGTGGACCCGCCGCGCCGCGTCACCCACGAGATGGACGCCTGGTCGCGCGATTTCGTCATGCTGCGCACCGATCCCAGCGGCCGGCCCATCAACCGGCTCGAAGGCCAGTACGCGGAACACTTCCCCGACGACGACTCCTATCACATCACCGCGCCGCGCGCGGTGGGCCAGCGCGAGACCAACCCCATCACGGTGGCCGTCTCCAAGACGGCCGTGATGGAGCAAGGCGGCAAGCGCATCGTCATGAACGGCGACGCGCACGTGCACCGCCAGCCCGACGCCAACAACGACATGCTGGACGTGCGCAGCCAGCAACTGATCATCCTGCCCGACGAGGACGTGGTCTATACCGACCTGCCGGCGGAGGTCCTCAAGGGCCGTTCGCGCATGAACGGCAAGGGCATGCGCTACAACAACAAAACGCGCCAGCTGCAGGTTTCGGCATCGACCGATGTGGAAATCGCCGGTTCCGAAGGCAAGCAGCAGCCCCGGAACGGCGTTCCCGCCAACAACACTGACCAGAAAAAACCATGACCGACCTCCGGATTCTCCTTGCCCCGACGACCCGCCTGATCGGCGCCGCCCTGCTGGCGGCCGCGGCGCTGGCGCCGGTCCACGCCGCGGAACAGGGTTCCAAATCGGCGCCTGCGGCCGAAGAGCCCAGCACGCTGATCCTGTCGGAGACCCTGCACTACGACGACGTGAAGAAGAAAAGCGTCTTCACGGGCAACGTCAGCCTGACGCGCGGGCTCATGACGCTGACCTCGGACGTGCTGGAGGTCAACGAGGACGCGAAGGGCAACCAGTTCGGCACGGCCACCGCCAACAAGGGCAAGGTCGTGACCATCCGCCAGGAGCGCCCCGAGACCTTCGAGCTCATCGAAGGCAAGGGCCTGCGCGCCGAGTACGACGGCTCCAAGAGCACGTTCGACCTGATCGGCCAGGCGGTCGTGATCCGCTACGTCTGTGGCAAACCCTTCGACACCATCCGCGGCGAACGGGTGCGCTACAACGAAAAGACCGGCACCTACGAAGCCCAGGGCGGCCCCAACTCGTCGGCCCCCGGCGGGCGGGTGCGTTCGGTCGCCGAGCCGCGCGCCAAGTCCGACGCCGCCATCGCGGAATGCCGCAAGCAGCAGGCCGCCAAGAAAGGGCGTTGAAGCGCCTCCCAGCCACACCATACGCAGCCACGATGAACCAACCCACAGTGCAGACTCCCGTGACCTCCGCCCCGACGGGCGTCAAGCAGGGCAGCCTGCGCGCAACCGGCTTGCGCAAAACCTATAACGGCCGCACGGTGGTGCAGGACGTCTCCCTGTCCGTCGTCAGCGGCGAAGTCGTCGGCCTGCTCGGCCCCAACGGCGCCGGCAAGACCACCAGCTTCTACATGATCGTGGGCCTGGTGCCCGCCGACGCCGGCCGCATCGAGATCGACGGCGCCGCCATCACGGCCATGCCCATCCACAAGCGCGCGCGCATGGGGCTGTCGTACCTGCCGCAGGATGCTTCGGTGTTCCGCCGCCTGACGGTGGAGCAGAACATCCGCGCGGTGCTCGAGCTTCAAACGGGGCCGGATGGGCGCGCGCTGTCCACGGCCAAGATCAACGAGCAGATGGAATCCCTGCTCGAAGAACTGCAGATCGGCCATATCCGCAGCAATGCGGCCATTTCGCTGTCGGGCGGCGAACGCCGCCGCGTCGAGATCGCGCGCGCGCTGGCCACCAGCCCGCGCTTCATCCTGCTGGACGAGCCCTTCGCCGGCGTCGACCCCATCGCCGTGATCGAGATCCAGCGCATCGTGCGCTTCCTGAAGGGGCGCGGCATCGGCGTGCTGATCACCGACCACAACGTGCGCGAGACGCTGGGCATCTGCGACCGCGCCTACATCATCAGCGAGGGCAAGGTGCTGACCGACGGCCATCCCGAGGAAATCGTGGGCGATCCCGCGGTGCGCCGCGTCTATCTGGGCGAACACTTCCGCATGTAACCGGCGGGTCCGGGAAGACCCTAGGCGGGCCGCCGGTACATCCTAGAGACTCAGCCATAAAAATGACATGTTATTGCGCTAGCTCAGCTTGTTTTATCGGCCCGAGTCTATACACTAGTACTAACCGAAACCGCTGAATTCAAGGAGAACGCCTAACGCACAAGCCGCGCATTTCTGCGCAATTTTTTTCCCTCTTTTAGAAGGAGAGCACACTATGAACCTGAGCATCTGCGGTCGTCACCTCGACGTCACCCCGGCCATCCGGGAATATGTCATGAACAAACTGGCGCGAGTGCTGCGGCATTTCGATCACGTCATCGATACCCAGGTCATGCTCTCGGTAGAGCCCCTGCGGCATAGAGCCGAAATCACCATGCGTCTGAGCGGTAAGGACATTCATTGTGAAGCTACCGATGAAAATCTCTATGCGGCCATAGATCTTCTGGCAGACAAGGTCGACCGTCAGGTCATCAAGCACAAGGACAAGGTACGAAGCCACACGGCCGAGTCAGTGAAGCGGCAAGCGGCGAACCTCTCGCCAACCCAGTAGTAACGCGCCTCACGACAGCTCGCCATGTGCGGCTAACGAAACAGCGATTCTCGAATCCTGCCTGAGTCCCGGTGTCCCGCTAGACCACGCGTCCAGCCGGGGCATCGGCAAACTTCCCCCTCCCGGCTTCCCCCCCTCCCCCCAGCGTTTTCCCCGGTACCGGCCCGCCCGGCGCACCCGTTTTCCCGCCCGCCCCCCGAATTCCCCGTCCACGCCGTGGCGCACGGCGCAAGAACGCCCACAATCCGGCGCTTACGGTCTATGCTGTCGCTCTTGCCGTCCCACGGCGCGCCTTCGCAGGGGACGCGTCCAGAGGCCGATTATTGCACTGCGTCATATAACCATATAATGATCCGATGAATCATTTGTCGCGCATCCTTCCCGCCGGCAACGTCGTGCTCGATATGCTCGCCACGAGCAAGAAACGTGCGTTCGAACAAGCCGGCCTACTCTTCGAAAACAACCACGGCCTGGCGCGCGCGCTCGTCTTCGACAGCCTGTTCGCCCGCGAACGCCTGGGGTCCACCGCGCTGGGCCAGGGCGTGGCGGTGCCGCACGGCCGCGTGAAGGGCCTGGAGCAGGCGCTGGCGGCCTTCATCAGGCTGGCCCAGCCCATCGCCTTCGATGCGCCCGACGGCCAGCCGGTCTCGATGCTGCTCTGCCTGCTGGTGCCCGAAGCGGCCACGCAGCAGCACCTGGACATCCTGGCCGAACTGGCCCAGCTCATGTCCAACAAGGCATTGCGCGAGGCCCTGGCCACCGAAGCCGATCCGGCCGTCGTCCACAAGATGCTGACGACCGGGCAACTCTGATCCACTCGCGGACACGCTGCCATGCTCACGGTGCAGGAACTCGTCGACGACAACGCCGACAAAATCCCCTTTAACTGGATTTCGGGCCAGGGCGCGGCGGACCGCGCGATTCCCGACGACGGCATGTCGGCCGCCGACCTGGTCGGCCACCTGAACCTGATCCACCCGTCGCGCATCCAGGTCTTCGGCCAGGAAGAACTGGCGTACTACACCCGCTTCGACCTGCGCCGGCGCATGCACCACATGGACGAGCTGCTGATCGGCGGCGTTCCGGCCATTCTGCTGGCCGACGGCCTGAGCCCGCCGCAGGACCTGATCGACCAGTGCGACCAGCACCAGGTGCCGCTGCTGTCCACACCGGTCGCGGCCGCGCAGCTCATCGACCTGCTGCGCATCTACCTCGGCAAGAAGCTGGCGCCCACCACCACGGTCCACGGCGTGTTCCTGGACGTGCTCGGCCTGGGCGTGCTGATCACCGGCGAATCCGGCCTGGGCAAGAGCGAACTGGCGCTGGAACTGATCTCGCGCGGCCACGGCCTGGTGGCCGACGACGCGGTGGAGTTCTCGCGCACCGCGCCCAACATGATCGAAGGCCACTGCCCGCAGCTGCTGCAGAACCTGCTGGAAGTACGCGGCCTGGGCCTGCTGGACATCCGCACCATCTTCGGCGAGACCTCCGTGCGCCGCAAGATGCGCCTCAAGCTCATCGTGCACCTGGTGCGCGCCACCGCGCAGGACAAGTTCGAACGCCTGCCGCTGCAGGACATCACCCAGGACATGCTGGGCCTGCCGGTGCGCAAGGTGATGCTGCAGGTCGCCGCGGGCCGCAATCTGGCGGTGCTGGTCGAGGCCGCCGTGCGCAACACCATCCTCAAGCTGCGCGGCATCGACACGCTGGGCGAATTCATGGAACGCCAGGCGATGGCGATTCTGCAGAGCAGTAAATAGCGTGATGGGTTTCGCGCGCTCGATGTTGGCGTTCTTGTCCAAAGATTCTCGCGCTGCACCCATCCTGCGATGCAACTCGTAGGATGGGTGCCGCGCGAGATATTCGACATAAGAAATCAAGCGCCGGACNGCGCTGCACCCATCCTGCGATGCAACTCGTAGGATGGGTGCCGCGCGAGATATTCGACATAAGAAATCAAGCGCCGGACGCGCGAAACCCATCAGGCAACGCCACCCCCTAATTCCGCGTAGACGCCGCGCGCGCCCGCTTGACCTCCAGCGGCGTCACGCCCCCGGCCTCGTTGCCCCAGCTATTGCGGATGTACGACACCAGCATGGCGACATCGCTGTCGTTCAGCAATTGCCCGAACGGCGGCATGCCGTGGGGCCGCGGGTTGGCCGCCGTGGCGGGCGCGTAGCCGCCGTCCAGCACCATGCGGATCGCGTTGACGGGCGACGGCGCGGTCACCGTGGGATTGCCGGCCAGCGCCGGCCAGGCCGTGCCGCTGCCCTGGCCTTCGGCCTGGTGGCATTGCACGCATTGCTGCTGGTAGAGCTTGCCGCCCAGTTCCATCGCCGCCGGCGACACCGGCGCCTTGGGCGGCTGCGCCGCGGCCGGCGCGGCCGGCAGCGACTTGAGGTAGACGCCGATGGCCAGCGCGTCGTCGTCGCTCAGGTGCTGCGTGCTGCCCAGCACCACCTCGGCCATCGGCCCGCTGACGCTGGAATGCCGCGACACGCCGGTCTTGAGCAGCATGGCGATGTCCTCGGCCGACCAGCGCCCCATGCCGGTCTGCATGTCATTCGTGAGCGGCGGCGCGTACCAGTCCAGCACCGGAATCACGCCGCCGCCCAGCGGCTGCTCCGAACGCAGCGCGCCCATGCTGTTGCGCGGCGTATGGCAGGCGGCGCAATGCCCCAGCCCTTCGACCAGATAGCGGCCGCGGTTCCATTGCAGCGACTGGCCGGCGTCGGGCTCCATCACCCCGGGCTTGAAGTACAGCGCGCGCCAGGCGGCCAGCAGGGCGCGCTGGTCGTACGGGAATTCGAGCTCGGGCGGCCGGTTCGCGCGGCTGACCGGCGGCACGCTGCGCAGGTAGGCGTACAACGCGTCGGCGTCCGCGCGCGTGATGCGCGTGTACTCGGTGTACGGGAACGCGGGATAGAGCAGCGTGCCGTCGCGCGATTTGCCGTTGTGCAGCGCCTGCCAGAAATCGTCGGCCGTCCAGGCGCCGATGCCGGTCTGTTCGTCGGGCGTGATGTTGGGGCCGTACACCGTGCCGAACGGCGTCGGGATGGGCGTGCCGCCAGCCAGCGGCTGGCCGCCGCGGCTGGTGTGGCAGGCCATGCAGTTGCCGGCCTGCGCCAGGTAGCGGCCGCGCTCGACCAGCGTGGCCGCGTCCTGCGCGGCGGCCGCCGGGCCGGTGCTGGCGTCGTCGCGCGTGCCCGCCCAGTAAAGGCCGCCGGCCGCCACGACCAGCGCCAGCAACAGGACCCACAGGACCTTCTTCATGAGTTTCATCGCGGCTCCCTAGCGTTGCGCCTGGCTGCCGCATTCGGCCGGCAGGCGCAGCGAGCCCGCGGGCTCGGGAGCATAAGGTTCGACCACGGGCCGCGACGACAGCCACGCGGCCAGCGCGCCGATGTCGGCGGGGGTGAGCTTGGCGGCGACGTCGGCCATGCAGTCCGGCTCGGCGGCGCGGCGCAGGCCGTTCTTCCAGCCGCCGATCTGAGAGCCGATGTAGTCGCGCGGCAGGCCGAGCAGGCCCGGGATGGCCGGCAGCACGCCGCCCAGCGCGGCGCCGTGACAGGCCGCGCAGGCGGGCAGCCCGCGCGCCGCGTCGCCGTCGAGCGCCAGCTTGCGGCCGGCCTCCAGCGTGGCGGCGGACACCTCGGGGCGGGCCGGCGGCGGATACGGCACGTGCTGCCCGGCGAAATACGCCGCCATTTCACGCAGGTATTCGTCCGGCAACCCGGTGAGCAGGTGCGTCATGGGCCGATACTGGCGCCGGTCGTCGCGGAAATTCAGCAGCTGGTGGTACAGATAGTCCTGGGGCTTGCCGGCCAGGCGCGGATAGTAGCCGTCGGCGCCGGCGCGGCCCTGCTCGCCGTGGCAGGCCGTACAGGCCGCCACGCGCGCCGCCATGGTGTCCGGGCGCAGGGTCTCCTGGGCCTGGGCTGGCGTGGCCGCAAAAGCGGCGGCGAGGATCGGAATTGCCCAAAACCGCGGCAGTGAAACACTACGAAAGGAAATGAAGGCTAACATCTATGTCGAATTCCAATCCCCCCGAAGCGCATGACGGCGGGGCGCGTATGTGAAATCTGTCGATGAAGTCTGTCTGATGCCGGCCAACTTTACGCCACCGGCGCAAAAAAGGTACAGATCAGATTTCGAGTTTACGGCCATATCAGATGCCGCCTTGCCGCATCGCCCTGGAAAAGCGTGCCACAATCATGTCCATGTTGAAAGTCGTCCTAGTCACCGGCATCTCAGGCTCCGGCAAGTCCGTCGCCCTGCGCATGCTCGAGGATGCCAGCTATACCTGCGTCGACAACCTGCCGGTGCGGTTCCTGACCGAGTTCATCGCCAACGCCCGCGACGAGGGCCTGGAGCGCGTGGCCGTCGCCATCGACGTGCGCTCGCCCGGCGAACTGGCCGAGCTGCCGGACGTGGTCACCGCGCTGCGCGCCATGGGCACCAGCCTGCGCGTGGTCTTCCTGGACGCCAGCACCGCCACGCTGGTGCAGCGCTATTCCGAATCCCGCCGCCGCCATCCGCTCACCGACCGCCTGCAGCGCGGCGGCACCGCGCCCTCGCTGACCGACTGCATCGCGCTGGAGCGCGAACTGCTGGCCCCGCTGCGCGAACAGGAACACGTCATCGACACCTCGGACCTGACGCCGGGGCAGCTGCGGGTCTGGATCCGCGACCTGATCCACGCCGACCGCGCGCCGCTGGTGCTGACGTTCGAATCCTTCGCCTACAAGCGCGGCGTGCCGCGCGACGCCGACCTGGTGTTCGACGTGCGCTGCCTGCCCAATCCCTATTACGACCGCAACCTGCGCCCCCTGACCGGCCGCGACGAACCCGTGGCCGCGTGGCTGGCAGGCTTCGACCAGGTCGGGCAGATGATCGACGACATCGCCGGTTTCCTGAACCGCTGGCTGCCGCAATACACGCAGGACACCCGCAACTACCTCACCGTCGCCATCGGCTGCACCGGCGGCCAGCACCGTTCGGTCTATGTGGTCGAGCAGCTGGCGCTGCGCTTCGCCGATCACGACCCGCTGCTGGTGCGCCACCGCACCCAACTGCCCGACGAATCCGCATGACCCTGTCCCGACCGCTGCGCCTGATCCTGACGCTGTTGCTGGCCTTCGCCGTGGCCGCCTGTTCCTCCACCGGCGGACGCAAGAAGGGCGGCTACTACAAGGACGACGGGCCGGACGCGAATCCGCCCTCGAACCTGGACCAGATCCCCGACGCGGTGCCCAAAATCGAACCCTACGCCAGCGGCGCGAACCGGCCCTACGTGGTGTTCGGCCAGCGCTACGTGCCGGACACCAGCGGCCAGCCCTATAAAAAGCGCGGCATCGCCTCGTGGTACGGCAAGAAGTTCCACGGCAATTCCACGTCCATCGGCGAAACCTACGACATGTACGCCATGACCGCCGCCCACACCACGCTGCCGCTGCCCAGCTACGCGCGCGTGACCAGCATGGTCAACGGTAAGACCGTCGTGGTCCGCGTCAATGACCGCGGCCCGTTCCATAGCGACCGCATCATGGACCTGTCCTACGCCGCCGCGCACAAGCTGGGCATCGTCGGCCCCGGCAGCGGGCAGGTGGTCGTCGAGGCCATCCCGCCCGACGAGATCCGGCGCCTGGCCTCGCAGGGCGCGCCGGCCGCCGCCCCGGAACCCGAATCCGCCACCGGCTCGATGCCGGTGCCCTCGCCCATCGCCGCCGCCCCCGCGCCGCTCACGGCCCAGCCGCTGACGGCGCCCGCGCCCGGCTCCGCGCCGGTGCGCCAGGCGCCGGCCGCGGGCCTGGGCAATGTCTATCTGCAGGTGGGCGCGTTCAGCCAGCCGGCCAACGCCCAATCGCTGGTCAGCCGCATCAACACGCAGCTGGGCACGGCCGGCGCGCCGCCGGCCCTGATGGAACAGTCGAACAATCTCTATCGGGTCAAGATCGGGCCCTACCCCGACCGCCAGAGCGCGCTGGACGCCGTGCAGCTGGTGTCCGAGCGCATCGGCATCCTGCCCAGCATCGCCGCGCAATAACCCGGCCGCAGCGCTACCAGGGCAGTTCCGCCTGCCCGTCGCAGACGCGGCGCGCGCGCGCATTGCGGCTGCGGTACAGGTTGCCCTCGTGCGCCAGCAGCGCCTGCTTGCGCGGCAAGCCGCCGCCGAAGCCTGTCAGCGAGGTATCCGCCCCGATCACGCGGTGGCACGGAATGATGATGCTGACCGGATTGCGCCCGACCGCCCCGCCCACCGCCTGCGCCCCCTTGGGCCGGCCGACCCGGCGCGCCAGTTCGCCGTAGCTGGCCAGCACGCCGAACTCCAGATCGCACAGGGCCTGCCAGACCTGGTGCTGGAAAGCCGTGCCCACGGGGTCCAGCGGCACCTCGAATCCGCGGCGGCGGCTGGCGAACCACTCGTCCAGTTCGCGGCGGGCCTGCTCCAGGATGGGATCGGAATGCGTCAACAGCCAGCCCTCGGCCGAAGGCAGCAGGTCCTGGTCGGTGAACCAGGCGCCGCGCAGGCCCTTGGCGCTGGCGACCAGGCGCATGTCGCCCAGCGGCGTGGGGATGTCGCGGTAGGTGAGCCGTTCGCCGGAATCGGCGGGCCTGGACACCACGGTCGGGTACGTCATGGCTTATTCCGATGATTTCTTGCGGGCCAGCGCCCGGTTGTACAGCACGTCGCGCGGCAGGCCCGAGACCTTGGCCGCGACGCGGGCGGCGTCGCGCAGCGACAGCGATTCCAGCAGGGCGTCGAGCAGCACGTCGGTGCGCGGGTCGGCCTCGTCCTGCTCGGGCTGTGTTTCGTCGGCGTGCACGATCAGCACGAATTCGCCCTGCTCGCGATGGGCGTCGGCGGCCAGCCAGGCCGCGCCCGCTTCCAGCGCGAAGGTGGCGATTTCCTCGAAGCGCTTGGTCAGTTCGCGCGCCACGGTCAGGCGGCGCTGCGGCCCGCAGACTTCCAGCAGGTCGGCCAGCGTCGCCGCGAGGCGGTGCGGCGACTCGAACATCACCACCGGCGCCGGCAGGGCGCACCAGGTGCGCAGCCAGCGCTGGCGCGCCGCCGCCTTGGACGGCGCGAATCCCGCGAAGGCGTAGGCCGGGTTTTCGTCCGTGGTGACGCCGCTGCCCATGAGCGCGGCGATCACGGCGCTGGGCCCCGGCACCGGCACCACCTTGAAGCCGGCCTCGCGCACGGCGCGCACGATGCGCGCGCCCGGATCGCTGACCGCCGGCGCGCCGGCGTCGGACACCAGGGCCACGCGCTGGCCCTGCTGCAGCCGCTCGCATATGGCCTGGGCCGCCGCGGCCTCGTTGTGGCGGTGGGCCGCCATGAGCGGCGTGGCCACGCCCCAGGCGTCCAGCAGCGTGCGGCTGGCGCGCGTGTCCTCGGCGGCGCTCACGTCGGCGCGCTGCAAGGCATGCCAGGCGCGCAGGCCCAGGTCGCCCAGATTGCCGATCGGCGTGGCCACGACGTACAGCGTCGCGGCCGGCCAATGCTGCTCGGTCACGCGCTCGGCGACGCGCGACCAGGCATCGCCGGCGGACGCGGGTGAGACATTTGAATTCATTGCTGCCTACTGACACGGAAAACCATGTCAGTGTAGCCGCAGCCGCCCATGCCCCCGGAGCCTCCCATGAACGACGAGACCTTGCGCCTGGCCTGCGAACTGGCCCTGGCCGCGCGCCGCCGCGCCGCCAAACGCCGCCGGCGCGCGCCAAGCACGCCGGCCCCGCGCCCTTGTCCGCAACGCTCGCCCACCCAGCGCAGCGGCGACCGCCACGAGGCCGCCGCCCTGCGCCTGCTGCTGGCCCGCGGCCTGACGCTGCTGGCGCGCAACCTGCGCACCCCAGCCGGCGAGATCGACCTGGCCATGCGCGATGGCGACACGCTGGTGTTCGTCGAAGTCCGCGCGCGCCGGGCCGGCCGCTACGGCGGCGCCGCGGCCAGCATCGGGGCCGAAAAACAGGCCCGGCTGGCACGCGCCGCCGCCCACTGGCTGCCCGAACTGGCGCGCCGCCACTGGCACGGCCGGCTGCCGCCGGCCCGCTTCGACGCCGTGGTCTTCGAGGCCGGCCGCGCCGAATGGCTGCGCGCGGCCTTCGCGCTGGACTGAGTCCGGGCCGTAACGCCGCGCCCGCCACGGTTACGCCTGGACAGAACGGCGGTACGGCACCGTGAGATAATCGCGGCCATGGACATGACCTCTCGAATGACGTCGCACTTTCGCGACGCCATGGCTGCCTACGAACAAAGCATGAACGTGCTGGCCGAACCGCTGGCGATAGCGGTGGACGTGCTGTTCGGCGCCCTGGCGAACAACGGCAAGATTCTGGCTTGCGGCAATGGCGGCTCGGCCGCCGACGCGCAGCACTTCATCGCCGAACTGGTGGGCCGCTTCGAGCGCGAGCGCCTGCCCCTGGCCGGCATCGCGCTCAATACCGACACCTCCATCCTGACCGCGGTCGGCAACGACTACGGCTTCGACGAGGTGTTCGAGCGCCAGGTCAACGCCTTCGGCCAGGCCGGCGACGTGCTGGTGGCGATCTCCACCAGCGGCAACTCTCCCAATGTGGTGCGCGCCATGGAGGCCGCCAGCGCCCGTGAAATGCACGTGCTCGCCCTGACCGGCAAGGGCGGCGGCGTCATGGGGGAACTCATCACGCCCATGGACGTCCATCTATGTGTTCCCAGCGATCGCACGATGCGCATCCAGGAAGTCCATATTCTGCTGCTGCACGCGCTGTGCGACGGCATAGACGCTCTTCTGCTTGGAGACACCGAATGATTTCTGACGTCCGTACCGCTGCCCGTCCGCTGATGCTCGCCGCGGCGCTGTCCACCGCCGCCCTGTCGCTGACGGCCTGCGCGCCGCTGATCGTGGGCGGCGCCGCCGCCACCACGGCGGTCGTCGTGACCGACCGCCGGACCTCCGGCGTCCAGCTCGAGGACCAGAACATCGCCTTCAAGGCGCAAAGCCAGATCTCGCAGAAGCTGGGCGAAACCGCCCGCGTCAACGCCATGGCCTACGGCGGCCACCTGCTGCTGACCGGCGACGTGCCCTCCGAAGAGGCCAAGAGCCAGGCCACCGCCATCGCCCAGGGCGTGGAAAACGTCAAACAGGTCGTCAACCAGCTGACGGTCGGCCCCATCGCCTCGTTCAGCGTGCGCTCCAACGACACCTGGCTGACCTCCAAGGTCAAGACCGCCCTGCTCAACACCAAGTACGTGCCGTCGGGCACCATCGCCGTCACCACCGACCACAGCGTCGTCTACCTGATGGGCAAGCTGACCCAGACCGAAGGTGAGTACGCAGCCAATGCCGCCGCCGACGTCGGCGGCGTGGCCAAGGTGGTTAAACTGTTTGAAACGATCAGCCGCGAGGAAGCGATCCGGCTGTCGAACAGCGGTTCCTCGTCCAACCCCACCACGGAATCCAAAGCGCCCATCGAAAGCGGCTCCGGCGCGCCCAGCGGCAACGCGGGCGGCACGGGCGGCGGCGTTGAGGTCATGCCCATCAAATGAAAAAAGCCATCGTAGCGCTCGCCGTCCTGGTGGCGGTCGGCATCGGCGCCTGGTTCGTGCTGCGGCCCACCCAGACCGCGCCCGACGTCACCTTCACGACCCTGGAAGGCAAGACCTTCTCCATGCAGGACCTGCGCGGCAAGGTCGTGCTGGTCAAATTCTGGGCCACCAGCTGCGTGACCTGCGTGAAGCAGATGCCCGAGACCATCGCGGCCTACAAGCAGTACGCAGACCAGGGCTATGAGGCGGTCGCCGTCGCCATGGACTACGATCCGCCCAACTTCGTGCTGAATTTCGCCGAGACGCGCAAGCTGCCGTTCCCGGTGGCGCTGGACACCAAGGGCGACATCGCCCGCGCCTTCGGCGACATCCGCCTCACGCCCACCGCCTTCCTGATCGACAAGAAGGGCAACATCATCAAGCGCTACCTGGGCGAATACGACGTCGCCGAATTCCACGCCACGGTGGAAAAGGCGCTGGCGGGCTGAGCCCGCCCGCCGCGCTGGCGGCCTCAGAAGGCCGGCACCACCGCGCCCTTGTACTTGTCCTGGATGAACGTCTTGACTTCAGGCGTGTGCAGGGCGTCGACCAGCTTCTTGATGCCCGGCGCGTTCTTGTTGTCCTCGCGGGTCACCAGGATATTGGCGTAGGGCGAATCGGAACCCTCGATGAACAGCGCGTCCTTGGTCGGCACCAGGCCGGCTTCCAGCGCGTAATTGGTGTTGATCAGCGCCAGGTCCACGTCATCCAGCGAGCGCGGCAGCATCGCCGCTTCCAGTTCGCGGAACTTCAGCTTCTTGGGATTTTCGACCACGTCGGCCGCGGTCGCGAGGATATTGGCCGGGTCCTTCAGCTTGATCAGGCCCTGCTTTTGCAGCAGCACCAGCGCGCGCCCGCCGTTGGACGGGTCGTTCGGGATGGCGACGCTGGCGCCGTCCTTCAGTTCGGCCAGGCTCTTGACCTTCTTGGAGTAGCCGCCGAAAGGCTCGACGTGCACCAGGGCCACCGGCACCAGATTGGCCTTGCGGTCCTTGTTGAACGAGTCCAGGTAGGGCTTGTGCTGGAAGAAGTTGGCGTCGAGCTGCTTGTCGGCCAGCTGCAGATTGGGCTGCACGTAGTCGCTGAAGACCTTGATGTCGAGCTCCACGCCTTCCTTGGCGAGCCTGGGTTTCACGACTTCGAGGATCTCGGCGTGCGGCACCTGGGTTGCGCCCACCACCACTTTTTCGGCGTGGGCCGCGTTGGCCGCCACCAGGAAGGCCGAGGCCAGCAGGGCCGAGCGGACAAGATTCAAACGCATGTGTTGCCTCTTATGTAGGAATTAAAAATTGGGGACAATTTGTCCGGCCAACATAGCCCGTGGGCCTGAGCGCCACAATTTACCTGAATGGCGGTTATTTGTCGGGCATATGAACATGGGTTTAAAGCATAAGAAACCTGTGGGTACTACAATCCGTCGTATGCTTGCGCTACCGCGTTCCGAACGCGTTTTTGTGCAGGCATTTTTTCTAATCTTTCATATATTTATTTTGCCGACTTAGCTGCCATGACCGACACCCCCGACCCTGCTGCCGTTTCGTCTCCTGCCGTCAAAGCTGCCGTACTGTCCGAAGCGCTGCCGTACATCCGACGATTCCACGGCAAGACCATCGTGGTCAAGTACGGCGGCAACGCCATGACGGAAGAGCGATTGCAGCGCAGCTTCGCGCACGACGTCGTGCTGCTGAAGCTGGTGGGCCTGAACCCGGTGGTGGTCCACGGCGGCGGTCCGCAGATCGACGACGCGCTGCGCCGCATCGGCAAGCAGGGCACCTTCATCCAGGGCATGCGCGTCACCGACGCCGAAACCATGGAAGTCGTGGAATGGGTGCTGGGCGGCCAGGTCCAGCAGGACATCGTCATGATGATCAACGAGGTCGGCGGCAAGGCCGTGGGCCTGACCGGCAAGGACGGCGGCCTGATCCAGGCCCGCAAGAAGCTGATGGACAACAAGGACAACCCGTCCGAACCCATCGACATCGGCTTCGTCGGCGACATCACCACGGTCGAGCCGGCCGTGGTCAAGGCCCTGCAGGACGACCAGTTCATCCCCGTCATCTCGCCCATCGGCTATGGCGAGGACGGCACGGCCTACAACATCAATGCCGACGTCGTCGCCGGCAAGATGGCCGAGGTGCTGGGCGCCGAAAAGCTGCTGATGCTGACCAACACCCCGGGCGTGCTGGACAAGGGAGGCAAGCTGCTGCGCAGCCTGTCGGCCCAGACCATCGACGAACTGTTCGCCGACGGCACGATTTCCGGCGGCATGCTGCCCAAGATCTCGTCGGCGCTGGACGCCGCCAAGAACGGCGTGAATTCCGTGCACATCGTCGACGGCCGCGTGCCGCACTGCCTGCTGCTGGAGATCCTGACGGATCAGGGCGTGGGCACGATGATCAGCTCGCATTGAGTTTCCCCCCCCGAAGCGCCGGGGGCGCTTCCCCCCCAGGGGGGCGCCGCTGCGGACCGGCGGAGCCGGATCCGCGCGGCCTGGATCGTGGAGGAGTTGCCTGATTCGGGGCACTTGCGTTTTTGACGCCGGATTCGGGGCGCTGTCGTTTTTCGGAGGGTTTGATGCGGGTTCATCGTCAGTTGCTGCGGCCGGGGGTGCGGGTGCGCCGGTCGCGGCGCACGGGCGCGGATGCGTCCGAGCGGCTGTGGCTGTTCGATCTGGACAATACGCTGCACGATACTTCGCACGCGATTTTTCCGAAGATCGACCATGGCATGACCATGGCGGTGGCCGAGGCGCTGAGCGTGGACGTCGATACCGCCAACCGGGTGCGGTCGCTGTACTGGAAACGCTATGGCGCCACCATGATCGGCATGGTGCGGCACCACGGCGTGAACGCGCACGAGTTCCTGCACCGCAGCCATGACTTCGACGTCAATCCGCTGGTGCGGGCGGAAAAGGCGCTGGCGTACAAGCTGCGCCGGCTGCCGGGGCGCAAGGTGCTGCTGACCAACGCGCCGCTGCACTACGCCCGCGCGGTGCTGGCGCGGCTGGGCATCCTGCGCCAGTTCGACAGCCTGTGGGCCATCGAGCACATGCGGCTGCACGGCGAGTTCCGGCCCAAGCCCTCGCCCGCCCTGCTGCGCTACGTGCTGGCGCGCGAAGGCGTGCCGGCGCGCCGCGCGGTGCTGGTGGAGGACACCCTGGCCAACCTGCGCGGCGCACGCAGCGCCGGCCTGCGCACCGTCCATGTGTATCACCCGGGCACGCCGTTCTCCCGCGGCCGCTCGCAGCGTCCGGCCTACGTGGACTTGCGGGTAAACTGCGTCAGTGATTTGCTGTTACGCCGACGCCCCCTGCGGTAGCGGCGCGCTCCTCCCTCCCCTCCACCGTCAGCCTGCGCGAGAGCAGACACTTCCATGGCGAGCAAACCCGGCGAGCGCAAGACCCAGATTCTGCAGACCCTGGCCGAGATGCTGGAGCAGCCGCACGCCTCCCGCATCACCACGGCCGCCCTGGCCGCGCGCCTGGAAGTCTCGGAGGCCGCGCTGTACCGGCACTTCGCCAGCAAGGCCCAGATGTTCGAAGGGCTGATCGAATTCATCGAGACCAGCATCTTCACGCTGGTCAACCAGATCGCCGCGGCCGAGCCGCAGGGCCTGGCCCAGGCGCACCAGACGGTCGCCATGCTGCTGACCTTCTCCGAGCGCAACAAAGGCATGACGCGGGTGCTTACGGGCGACGCCCTGGTGACCGAAGACAACCGCCTGCAGGAACGCATCAACCACATCAACGACCGCATCGAGGCTTCGCTCAAGCAGTCGCTGCGCATTGCGGTCAGCGACGGCGGCCTGCCGCCGCAGGCCAATGTGTCGGCGCACGCCAGCCTGCTGACGCACCTGGTGCTGGGCCGCTGGCTGCGCTATGCGCAGAGCGGCTGGCGTGTTGCGCCCACGCTGCACCTGGATGAACAGTTGCGCCTGGCGCTGGGGTAGACGCCTTGCCGCCGGCGGGGGCCGATGAGCATAATGCGCGAGGCAAGTTTTCCACAAGCGTGATTCGTAGTTCGATTGATCTCCATCAATACGGGTTTTCCTTAATGCCGTCACGATCATTCTGTAGCATCGACATGCCGAATTGAACAGGGCCCGAGCTCGCGGGGCGGCATGTCGTCAGTTTGACCTCAACCGGAGATGGATATGACCGCGCAAGCCGCCGCGCCTGCCACACAGGCGCCAAAGAAAACCAAAATCCCCATCGGATTGATCGCCGGCATCATCGCGCTGATAGGCGTGCTGATGCTGCCTCTGCCGGCCGACCTGCCGGTCGCGGGCCACCGGATGCTCGCCATCCTCGCGTTCGCCGTCGTGGTCTGGATCACCGAAGCCGTTTCCTACGAAGCCAGCGCGATCATGATCACCACGCTGATGGCTTTCCTGCTGGGAACGGCTCCGACGATCAAGGACCCCCAGGTGATGTACGGCACCTCGGCCGCGATCAGCATGGCGCTCAACGGCTTTTCCAACTCGGCGCTCGCGCTGGTCACGGGCGCGCTGTTCATCGCCGCGGCGATGACCTTCACCGGGCTGGACCGCCGCATCGCGCTGGTGACCCTGTCCCGGGTCGGCACCAGCACGCGCCGCATCCTGATCGGCTGCATCGCCGTGACCATCGTGCTCAGCCTGGTCGTGCCCAGCGCCACCGCGCGCAGCGCGGCCGTGGTGCCCATCATGATGGGCGTGATCGCGGCCTTCGGCGTGGACAAGCGCTCCAACATCGCCGCCGGCATCATGATCATCGTGGCTCAGGCCACCAGCATCTGGAACGTCGGCATCCAGACCGCCGCCGCGCAGAACCTGCTGACCGTCGGCTTCATGGAAAAAATGCTGGGCCAGCGCGTGGCCTGGTCGGACTGGCTGATCGCCGGCGCCCCCTGGTCGCTGATCATGTCGGCCGTGCTCATCATCATCGTGCTCAAGCTGCTGCCGCCGGAAAGCGACAGCATCGCGGGAGGCAAGGAAGCCGTCGAGAAATCGCTGCTCGAACTCGGCCCCATGACCGGCGCGCAAAAACGCCTGATGGCCGTGTCCATCCTGCTGCTGCTGTTCTGGTCGACCGAAGGCAAGCTGCACCGCTTCGACACCACCTCCACCACCTACTTCGGCCTGGTGCTCCTCTTGCTGCCGCGCTTCGGCGTGATGACCTGGAAAGACGTGCAATCGCGCATCCCATGGGGCACCGTGATCGTGTTCGGCGTCGGCATCAGCCTGGGCACCGCCCTGCTGACCACCCAGGCCGGCCAATGGCTGGGCAACCAGGTCGTGGCCCACACCGGCCTGGACCACCTGGGACCGCTGGCCATCTTCGCCATCCTGTCGGCCTTCCTGATCATCATCCACCTGGGCTTCGCCAGCGCCACCGCGCTGACCTCGGCGATGCTGCCCATCCTGATCTCGGTGCTGGCCACGCTGCCGGGCGACTTCAGCCGCCTGGGCATGACCATGCTGCTGGGCTTCGTGGTGAGCTACGGCTTCATCCTGCCCATCAACGCGCCGCAGAACATGGTGTGCCTGGGCACGGAAACCTTCAACGCCAAGCAGTTCGCCAAGGTCGGCATCCTGGTCACCATCATCGGCTACGCGCTGATGATGCTGATGGGCGCGACCTACTGGCGCTGGCTGGGCTGGCTGTAAGGAGCGCGCATCATGAAAAAGCTCTCCATCGCCCAAGCCTATGAATACGGCCGCCGCGTGCTGATGGCGCAAGGCGTGCCCGAGGACATCGCCCGCGACGTGGCCGAACACCTGGTCGAATCCGACCGCGTGGGCTACGCCAGCCACGGCCTGTCCATCCTGACGAACTACCGCCGCGTGCTGTCCGAGGGCCTGGCCCGCCCCGACGGCCGCCCCGAACTGGTCAACGACCGCGGCGCCATGCTGGCCTACGACGGCCACAACGGCCTGGGCCAGTACGTCGGCAAGGTGGTCATCGAAAAAGCCATCGAGCGCACCCAGGAGCACGGCCAGTGCATCCTGACCCTGCGCCACAGCCACCACCTGGGCCGCATGGGCCACTTCGGCGAAATGGTGGCGGCCAAGGGCCTGATCCTGCTGGCCTTCACCAACGTGATCAACCGCGCCCCCACCGTGGCCCCCTTCGGCGGCGCGCAGGCCTGCCTGACCACCAACCCGCTGTGCTTCGCCGGCCCCCTGCCCGGAGGCCGCCCGCCCTTCATCGTGGACATGGCCACCAGCTCCATCGCCGTCAACAAGGCCCGCGTGCTGGCCGCCAAGGGCGAACCCGCCCCCGAAGGCGCGCTGATCGACGCCCAGGGCAACCCCACCACCGACCCCGGCGCGCTCTTCACCGACCCGCCCGGCGCCCTGCTGCCCTTCGGCGGCCACAAGGGCTACGCCCTGGGCCTGGTGGCCGAACTGCTGGCCGGCGTCCTGTCCGGCGGCGGCACGATCCAGCCGGAACACCCCCGCAACGGCGTGGCCACGAACAACATGTTCGCGCTCCTGCTGGACCCGCAGGTGGACTTCAACACCGACTGGCGCTCCCTGGAAGTCGGCGCCTTCATCGACTACCTGCACGCCTGCAAGCCCCAACCCGGCGTCGAATCGGTGCAATACCCCGGCGAATACGAAGCCCGCAACCGCGCCATCAACGCGGACACCGTGGAATTCGACACCCGCATCTGGGAAGGCCTGACCAAACTGGCCGTGGACCTGGGCGTCCCGGAAGCCCTGCCGCACGAAGGCTGAGCAACCGTCCACCGCCGGATGGGTGGCGCCTGCGCCACCCATCACCCCCCAGCGCATTCGCGCAAGCGCACAAAATGCGGCTAGGTCTTAGCCGACCGATGCCGACTGATACTCATCATGATGCCGAACGCAATCCCCATGGTGAACAAAGCCGTCCCCCCATAGCTCATGAACGGCAACGGCACTCCCACCACAGGCAGAATCCCCGTCACCATCCCCACGTTCACGAATACGTAGATGAACAGCATCATCGTCAACGCCCCCGCCAGCAGCCGCCCGAACTGAGACGACGCCCGCGCCGCGATCGTCAACCCGCGCGCCATCATCAAGCCGTACAGCACCAGCAGCGCAATCCCCCCGTACAACCCGAACTCCTCCGCGTACACCGCGAAAATGAAGTCCGTCGTCCGTTCCGGGATGAAATCCAGATGTGTCTGCGTGCCCTTCATGTAGCCCTTGCCGTACACCCCGCCCGAGCCCACCGCGATCATCGACTGGATCGTGTGGAACCCCTTGCCCAGCGGATCGGAACTGGGATTGAGCAGCGTGCAGACCCGGTGCTTCTGGTAGTCGTGCAGCACCACCCAGTCCACGTCCGGCTCGCACAGCTGGTCCTCGTAATAGACCAGCGTGCCGATGGCCAGGATGCCGGCCAGCATCACCGGCACCAGCAGCTTGAACGACAGGCCCGCGAAATAGATCACGAAAAAGCCCGCGCCGAACACCAGCAGCGCCGTGCCCAGGTCGGGCTGCAGCACGATCAGGCCGAACGGCGCGGCCAGCATCGCCGCCGCGGCCAGGAAGTCGCGGATACGCACCGCGCCCTCATGGCGCTGGAAATACCAGGCCAGCATCATCGGCACCGCGATCTTCATCATCTCCGACGGCTGGATGCGGGTCACGCCCAGGTTCAGCCAGCGGGTCGCCCCCTTGCTGGTCTCGCCGAAAAACTCCACTCCCAATAGCAGCACCACCCCCACCACATAAAACGGCAGGGCCAGCTTCATCAGCCACTTCGGCGGAATCAGGGCCATGGTCCACATCGCGAAAAACGCGATGACGAAATTGCGCGACTGCTCGGCGAAGCGCCAGTCGGTGCCGCCCACCGCCGAATGCATGACGGTCAGGCCCAGCGCCGCGAACATCAGCAGGATCGCCAGCAGCGGCCAGTCGAAGGCGGTGAACACCCGCAGCAGAATGAGACCCAGGCGTTTCATCGTTGGCGCACCACGTCGGAGGCTATGGCTTCGACCGAAGCCAGGGGATCGGCGGGCTGCGGCTGCGGCCGCGGCTGCGCGACCTGGTCCTGGCGCTCCTTGGCCAGCCAGTAATCGAACACTTTGCGCGCGACCGGCGCGGCCACGCTGGCGCCCCAGCCGGCGTTCTCCACGATCAGCGCCACCGCGATGCGGGGGTGCTCCAGCGGCGCGAAGCCCATGAACAGGGCGTGGTCGCGCAGGCGCTCGTCGATCGCGCTGGCGCGGTAATGGCCGCCGCGCAGGCTGAACACCTGCGCGGTGCCGGTCTTGCCTGCCGCCTGGTAAGGCGTGTTGGCGAAGGCGCGCCGCGCCGTGCCCACGCGCACCACGTCGGCCATCGCGTTCTTGATGACGTCGACGTTGGCCTGCTTCAGGGGAATCCGGTAGTCGGGCGTCGATTCGGTCGGCTTGGCCACGCCGCTGCGCGGATCGCGCACCGCGTGCACCAGGTGCGGACGGCGGTACAGGCCGTTGTTGGCCAGCGTGGAGGTGCCCTGCGCCAGCTGCAGCAGCGTGAAGGCGTTGTAGCCCTGGCCGACCGCCACCGAAATCGTCTCGCCCGCGTACCAGCGCTGGCGCTCCTTGTCCTTGTAGGCCGAGCGCTTCCAGTCGGTCGAGGGCAGCACGCCGCGCTTCTCGCCTTCCAGGTCGATGCCGGTGATCTGGCCGAAACCGAACTGCTTGGTGAAATCGTGCAGCGCGTTCACCCCGATCTCGGGGCCCAGCGAATAGAAGTAGGTGTCGGACGACACCACGATGGCGCGGTGCATGTCGGTCATGCCGTAGGCCGCGCCGCCGGCGTTGCGGAACTTCTGGCCGCCGAACTCGAAGTAGCCCGGATCGGAGATGCGGTCGGTGGCGCGGCGCTTGCCCAGCTCCAGCGCCGCCAGGCCGACGAAGGGCTTGTAGGTCGAGCCGATGGGATAGGTGCCGTACAGCGGCCGGTTGATCAGCGGGTGGTCCGGCGATTCGTTCAGCATGCGCCAGTTGTCCACGTCGATGCCGTCGACGAACAGATTGGGATCGAAGGACGGCTGCGACACGAAGGCCAGCACCTCGCCGGTGTCGGGATCGAGCGCGACCAGCGCGCCGCGCTGCCCTTCGAACGCCTGTTCGGCCACTTTCTGCAGGCCCAGGTCGATCGACAGCATGATGTCGGAGCCGGGCACCGGGTCGATGCGGCGCAGCGTGCGCATGGGACGCCCGCCGGCGGTCACCTCGACCTCTTCCAGCCCGGTCTTGCCGTGCAGCTGTTCTTCCCAGGTCTTCTCGATGCCCTTTTTGCCGATGACGTCGGTGCCGCGGTAATTGCCCATCTGGCCGGTGCGGTCCAGCTCTTCGATGTCGCCCTCGGCGATGCGGCCGATATAGCCCACCACGTGGGCCGCCGACACGCCTTGCGGATACTCGCGCACCCAGCGCGCGCGCAGTTCCACGCCCGGGAACTGGAAGGAATGCGCGGCGAACCAGGCGGCCTCGGTGTCGTTGAGATTGTTGCGCAGCTGCAGGCTGGCGTAGCGGCTGGACTCGGCGGCGCGGCGCCTGAAGCGCCGCTGGTCGGCCGGGCTGATGTACACGACCTCGGTCAGCCGCTCGAACAGCTCGTTCAGGTTGCCGGCCTGCGCCGGCACCACTTCCAGCGTATAGGTGCGGTAATTGCGCGCCAGCACTTCGCCGTTGCGGTCCAGGATTTCACCGCGGCGCGGCGGAATCGGCACGACCGCGATGCGGTTGCGGTCGGCGCGCTCGGACAGGCCCTCGTAGCGGTCCACCTGCAGATACCAGAAGCGCCCGACCAGCACCCCGAAACACGCCAGCGCGAACAGCCCGCCGACCCAGGCGCGCAGGCGAAACCGCTGCTTCTGCTGCTGACCGGTTTTCTTGAATTCGAACATGACGCGGCGCCGCCCTCAGGCGGAGGACGATTCGGCGTCGTCGGCGGCGCGCTGCGGCAGGTGCAGAACCCAGCCCGCCAGGGGCCACAGGGCCGCGGTCAGCAGCACGCTGACGCCCCAGTCCCAGCCCGGCCATTTGCCGGCCAGCCAGGCGTGGATGATCTGCGTCAGCAGGCGCGCCAGGAAGAACACCGGCAGCATGTGCATCGCCTGGCTCCACAGGTCGAAGCGCTGCAGCCGGCGGTGCAGCACCACCGCGCCGTAGGCCACCAGCGTGTAGGACAGCGCGTGCTCGCCCAGCAGGCCGGCGTCGTGCACGTCCATCAGCAGGCCGAAGAAGAAGGCGGTGAACAGGCCCACCCGGCGCGGCTCGTGCACGCACCAGAAGCCGATGATCAGCAGCAGCACGTCGGGCGCGCCCTGCCACAGCCGCCACGGCAGCAGCGACACCAGCCACACCAGCAGCACCGTGCCCCAGACGAACAGGCCGTGCGCCGGACCGGACAGGCGGTCGGGCTCCACGTTGCTGGGCGTGCCCAGGCGGCGGGGCCGGGCCGCGGATTGATTAGTCCGATCCACCGGAATCGACCTCCTGACGGTTGGATTCGGCGCGGGCCACGTCCACCTGCAGCACCAGGAAGTGGCGATAGCGTTCGGGATGGGCCAGCGGTTCGCCCACGGCGCGCGCGAAGCCCGAGGCCGTATCGCGCTCGACCGAGGTCACCTTGGCCACCGGCAGGCCGGCCGGAAACAGGCCGCCCACGCCGCTGGTGACTATGGTATCGCCTTCCTTGATGTCGGCATTGGCCGCCAGGTAGCGGACTTCGATCTTGCCCGGCGAGTTGCCGCCGAAGGCGATCAGCCGCAGGCCGTTGCGCAGCAGCTGCACGGGAATGGAGACCTGCTCGTCGGTGACCAGCGCGGCCTCGGCCGTCATCGGCGTGACGCGCACGATCTGGCCGACTACGCCGCCTTCGTCGATCACCGGCATGCCCGGCGCCAGGCCGGCCTTGCTGCCCTTGTTGAAGACCAGGCGCTGGGTGAAGGCGTTGGTGGGTTCGTACATGACCTCGACCACCACGGCGGCCTGCGCCACGGTATCGGTCACGCCCAGCAGGCGGCGCAGCTGCGCGTTCTCGGCGGCCAGCTGGGCCGCGTGCGTGGCCACCTGGGCCAGTTCGATGCGCTGGCGCTGCAGGGCTTCGTTTTCACTGCGGATGAGATTGGCCGCGTTGACCCATTCGTTGACCTGTTCGACCAGGTCGCGCGGCGCCATGACGGCGCGCTGGAAGGGATACAGCGCCACGGACACCGCCCGGCGCGCCGGTTCCAGCATGCGCCACTGCGAATCCATGACGATCAGGGCCAGGGCAAGCAAGACCAGGACGACCAGCCGCACCTCCGCAGGAGGGCCGCGCCTGAATAGGGGGGGAGTCCCTTGTCGTTGCATGAATTTCAGCCCGGACGCCCGCGCCCATCGCTGCGGCAGCGGCCGGAGCCGCGAACCTGCGGGGCTCCGGGCTGGCGCGCGGAATTAGTCGTTGATGAAAATGGCGCCCAGCTTTTCAAGATGTTCCAGCGCCTCGCCGCAACCGCGCACGACGCAGGTGAGCGGATCGTCGGCCACCACCACGGGCAGGCCGGTTTCTTCCTGCAGCAGGCGGTCCAGGTCGCGCAGCAGCGCGCCGCCGCCGGTCAGGGCGATGCCCTTGTCGGTGATGTCGGCGCCCAGTTCGGGAGGCGTCTGTTCCAGCGCGATCTTCACGGCCGAAACGATCTGGTTGAGCGGGTCGGTCAGCGATTCCAGGATCTCGTTGGACGAGACCGTGAAGCTGCGCGGCACGCCTTCGGCCAGGTTGCGGCCCTTGACCTCGATTTCGCGGACTTCGGAGCCGGGGAAGGCCGAGCCGATTTCCTTCTTGATGAGTTCGGCGGTGGGCTCGCCGATCAGCATGCCGTAGTTGCGGCGGATGTAGTTGACGATGGCCTCGTCGAACTTGTCGCCGCCGACGCGCACCGAACCCTTGTAGACCATGCCGCCCAGCGAGATGACCGCCACTTCGGTGGTGCCGCCGCCGATGTCGACCACCATCGAGCCGCTGGCGTCGGAGACGGCCAGGCCGGCGCCGATGGCCGCGGCCATGGGTTCCTCGATCAGGAACACGTGCGAGGCGCCCGCGCCCAGCGCCGATTCGCGGATGGCGCGGCGCTCGACCTGGGTCGAACCGCAGGGCACGCAGACGATGATCCGGGGGCTGGGAGCCAGCATGTTGCGGGGATGCACCATGCGGATGAACTGCTTGAGCATCTGCTCGGTGACCGTGAAGTCGGCGATCACGCCGTCTTTCATGGGCCGGATGGCTTCGATGTTGCCGGGAACGCGGCCGAGCATCTGCTTGGCTTCGTGGCCGACGGCCTGGATGATCTTCTTGCCGTGCGGGCCGCCTTCATGACGGATCGCGACCACGGACGGCTCGTCGAGCACGATGCCCTTGCCGCGGACGTAGATCAGCGTATTGGCGGTACCGAGGTCGATCGCCATATCGCTGGAAAAATAACTGCGCAGGAATCCGAACATGGGAGCTCAGCTAACTCTGGGGGGGAATTGGGTACATGCCGCGGGGCGTAGGGCCCGGATGGGGACGGGTCCGCCTGTCTTCGCGACGATTAAACCGTGAATCATAACTTATAATTTCCGCGGAAATAGCGCATAAATGCAGGCTATTCAAGCTTTGTAACGGGTTCGGCATATGCATACTGGCCCGTCCCGCCCTTCGGCCTTCGCTTATCGATTTTGCACTCCCCATGGCGCTCAATGACACAGATGTGGCCCGCATTGCCCGGCTGGCCAGAATCGAACTGACTCCCGACCAGCGCACCCTCGCGCAAGCCGAGCTCAACGGCATCCTCCACCTGATCGAACGGCTCCAGTCGGTCGACACCCAGGGCGTCGAGCCGCTGGCCCACCCCCTGTCCGCCCATGAGGACATCGTGCTGCGCCTGCGTGAAGACGCCGTGACCGAAACCAGCTCGGAAGCCCGCCGCCAGGAACTGCTGGCCAACGCGCCCGACGCCCAGGACGGCCTGTTCCTGGTCCCCAAGGTCCTGGACTGAGACATGACGAAACCCGCACTGCACACCCAATTCAAGGGCATCGCCGGCCTGCGCGAGGCCCTCGCGCAACGCCAGGTCAGCGCCGTCGAGCTGGCCCAAAGCGCCCTGGCGGCGGCCGAAGCGGCCAGCGGCCTGAATAGCTTTTTACATATTGACGCCGAATTGACGCTGGCACAGGCCCGCGCCGCCGACGCCGCGCTGGCCGCCGGCTCGGCCGGCCCGCTGGCCGGCATCCCCATCGCCCACAAGGACGCGTTCGTCACCCGCGGCTGGCGCACCACCGCCGGCAGCAAGATGCTCGAAGGCTATGTCAGCCCCTTCGACGCCACCGTCGTGGAACGCCTGGCCCAGGCCGGCGCCGTGTCGCTGGGCAAGCTGAACTGCGACGAATTCGCCATGGGCTCGGGCAACGAGAACTCCGCCTACGGCGCGGTCAGGAACCCCTGGGACCACGCCGCCGTGCCCGGCGGCTCCTCGGGCGGCTCGGCCGCCGCCGTGGCGGCCCGCCTGGTGGCCGCGGCCACCGGCACCGACACCGGCGGCTCGGTGCGCCAGCCCGCCGCCCTGTGCGGCGTCAGCGGCATCAAGCCCACCTACGGCACGGTCTCGCGCTACGGCATGGTGGCCTTCGGCTCCAGCCTGGACCAGGCCGGCCCCCTGGCCGAAAGCGCCCGCGACCTGCTCGAACTGCTGGACGTCATCAGCGGCTTCGACCCGCGCGACGCCACCAGCCTGCAGCAGTGCGACGGCGCGGCCAACGAGCCCGGCCGGGTGCGGCGCGATTTCGACGCCGCCCAGGCCCGCTTCGACGCCGCCGGCAGCCAGCCGCTCAAGGGCCTGCGCATCGGCGTGCCCGAGGAATACTTCGGCGCCGGCCTGGCGCCGGACGTGGCCGCCGCGGTCGAGGCCGCGCTGGCCCGCTACGAAGAACTCGGCGCCGTGCGCGTGCCGGTGTCGCTGCCGCGCACCGAGCTGGCCATCCCCGCCTACTACGTGATCGCGCCGGCCGAAGCCTCCAGCAACCTGGCCCGCTACGACGGCGTGCGCTACGGCCATCGCGCCGCCCAGTACGGCGACCTGAACGAAATGATCAGCCGCTCGCGCGCCGAAGGCTTCGGCGACGAGGTCAAGCGCCGCATCCTGATCGGCACCTACGTGCTGTCCCACGGCTACTACGACGCCTACTACCTGCAGGCCCAGCGCCTGCGCCGCATGATCGCGCAGGACTTCCAGCGCGCCTTCGCCGGCCAGTGCGACGTCATCATGGGCCCGGTCACGCCCACCGTGGCCAAGAACATCGGCGACAACCGCGACGATCCCACCGCCGACTGGCTGGCCGACGTCTACACGCTGGGCGTCAGCCTGGCCGGCCTGCCCGCCATGTCCGTGCCCTGCGGCTTCGGGGGGCAGGACCAGCGCCGTCCGGTCGGCCTGCAGATCATCGGCAACTACTTCGACGAAGGCCGCCTCCTGGCCATCGCCGACCGCTACCAACAAGTCACCGGCTGGCACAAAGAAACGCCCGCTCAGCAGGACGCCTAATATGAACTGGGAAATCGTCATCGGCCTGGAAACGCACACCCAGCTTTCCACCGACTCCAAGATTTTTTCGGGCAGCAGCACCCAATTCGGCGCCGCGCCCAATACCCACGCCAACGAAGTCGACCTGGCGCTGCCGGGCAGCCTGCCGGTCATGAACCGCGGCGCGGCCGAACGCGCCATCCGCTTCGGCCTGGCGGTGGGCGCCACCATCGCGCCGCGCTCGGTGTTCGCGCGCAAGAACTACTTCTACCCCGACCTGCCCAAGGGCTACCAGATCAGCCAGTACGAACTGCCCGTGGTCGTGGGCGGTTCGCTGTCCTTCTTCGTCGGCGAGGAAGAAAAAACCGTCAACCTGACCCGCGCGCACCTGGAAGAAGACGCCGGCAAATCGCTGCATGACGACTTCCGCCTGGCCGACGGCTCGCCCGGCAGCGGCATCGACCTGAACCGCGCCGGCACGCCGCTGCTGGAAATCGTGACGGAACCCGAAATGCGCTCGGCCGCCGAGGCCGTGGCCTATGCCCGCGCCCTGCACAGCCTGGTCGTGTGGCTGGGCATCTCCGACGGCAACATGCAGGAAGGCTCGTTCCGCTGCGACGCCAACGTGTCGGTGCGCCCGGTGGGCCAGAAGGAATTCGGCACCCGCACCGAGATCAAGAACGTCAACTCGTTCCGCTTCCTGGAACGCGCCATCACCTATGAAGCGCGCCGCCAGATCGAGCTGATCGAGGACGGCGGCACGGTCGTGCAGGAAACCCGCCTGTACGACGCCGACCGCGACGAGACGCGCAGCATGCGCAGCAAGGAAGACGCGCACGACTACCGCTACTTTCCCGACCCCGACCTGCCCCCGCTGGTGATCTCCAGCGCCTGGGTCGACGAAGTGCGCGCCGCCATGCCCGAACTGCCGGCCGCGCTGCGCGCCCGCTTCGAGTCCGACTACGGCCTGAGCGCCTACGACGCGGCCCAGCTCACCGCCAGCCGCGGCCTGGCCGCCTACTTCGAGGCGGTGGCGCAGGCCCTGCCGGCCGGCCAGGCCAAGCTGGCGGCCAACTGGATCATGGGCGAAGTGGCCGCGACGCTGAACAAGGAAGAAAAGGACATCGCCGACTCGCCCGTGCAGGCCCCGGCCCTGGCCGCCCTGATCGGCCGCATCATCGACGGCACCATCTCCAACAAGATGGCCCGCGAGGTGTTCGGCGCCATGTGGGCCGGCGAAAACGGCGGCCAGCCCGACGCCATCATCGAGGCCCGCGGCCTGAAGCAGATCAGCGACACCGGCGCCATCGGCGCCATGATCGACGAGGTGCTGGCGGCCAACCCCGCCATCGTGGAAGAGTACCGGGCCGGCAAGCAGAAGGCCTTCAACTCGCTGGTCGGCCAGATCATGAAAGCCGCGCGCGGCAAGGCCAACCCGCAGCAGGTCAACGAACTGCTCAAGCAGAAGCTGGACAGCTGATGGATCACGGGCCGCGCAAGCGCCCGTACCAGACGAAACGAAGGGCCGCAGCATCTTGCTGCGGCCTTTTGTTTGGCGAAGAATTTCCGGATCGCCCCAGACCGGAGACGCCTTCATGGCCATTCCTTACGTCGCCATCCCGCAGGAAGAGCTAGCCAGTTGCCTGGACGACATGATTCAGGCTGCGCGAGACGGCGCGCGCGTCGTCATCACCCGCAACGGCCAGGCTCATGCGCAGATCTGCCAAGTCAATCCGCTGCTGACCGAAGAGGCGCACAACGCGATTGAAGAACTCAAGCGTTTCCCCAAGATCGAGATGGACGAAGCGACCTGGTGGCATATCATCAAAGGGGCGCCCGAATGAAACTCGTGCTCGACGCCTCAGTGGCCCTGAGCTGGCTGCAACTGCCAACCCAGCCTTTCAGTTCGGAAGCCATGACCATCCTGAGCCTCCTGCACAAAAATCCCGCGTACGTGCCGATGATATGGCCGCTGGAAGTCGCTCACGGGGCGTTGCGCGTGGAACGATCCAAGGCGGTGACGGAAAGCGCACTGGCCAGGTTCTCGGACTTGGTGCAAAGCGCGCCGGTCATCATCGAGTCGCGCCCCACGCAAGCCTGGCTCGCCAGCAGCGTGTCGATCGCAAGAGAACACCGGATCACGGTTTATGACGCCACTTATCTGGAACTCGCCATGTTCCACGGCGCGCCACTTGCCACCTTTGACAAGCGGCTGGCGCAGGCTGCCGGCACCTGCGGCGTATCCCTCGAGACGACGCTAGCCGACAAGCTCGAGGAGCCCACTGCTCACTATGGCATCCCGCCGGCAACCGATTACGTCGAAATCGGTTGCAGCGCCCTGCGCACCGGCTACACCCCGTACTTCGTCCGGTAGGCCAGCACCGCGTCGCGGTGTTCGGAAAACGATGCGTCGTCCTGCAGCAGCGCCAGGATGTCGGCCAGCGAGGCGATGGCCACCACCGGGATGCCGTAGGTCTTGGACACGTCCTGCACGGCCGAGTGCGCCGACAGGGCGTCGTCCGGGCCGGCGCGTTCCATGCGGTCCATGGCGATCAGCACGGCCGCCGGCTCGGCGCCCGCGGCGCGGATGATTTCCACCGACTCGCGCACCGAAGTGCCCGCGGTGATCACGTCGTCGATGATGACGACCTTGCCCGCAAGCGGCGCGCCCACCAGGGTGCCGCCTTCGCCGTGGTCCTTGGCTTCCTTGCGGTTGTAGGCGAAGGGCACGCCGCTCTTGCCCTGCATGTCGGGGTGGCCGGCCAGCGCGACGGCGGTGGCGGTGGCCAGCGGAATGCCCTTGTAGGCCGGGCCGAACAGCATGTCGAAGGCCACGCCCGAATCCAGCAGCGCCTGCGCGTAGAACTGCGCCAGCTTGCCGACCGAACCGCCGTTGTTGAACAACCCCGCGTTAAAGAAATACGGACTGATACGACCCGACTTGACCTTGAAGCTGCCAAAGCGCAGCACGCCCTCGTTCAAGGCGAAGCGGACGAAGTCGAGAGCGGTGGCGGAGGATTGGGCGGCGGTCATGCGAGGGATCCGGTAGATGGCAAACCCCGGCATTTTATCCGTTGTCGGGGCTTTTCCCTGGCCTGAGCGCCGAGTCGGTTAAATTCCTGGCATCGCCCGGGCCTCGCGCCCCGCCTATAGGAGTTTCGCTTTGTTGCGCATTACCTCGATCAACCTCAACGGAATCCGGTCCGCCTTTCGCAAGGGCCTGCAACCCTGGATGGAAAAGCACGCCGCGGACGTGCTGTGCCTGCAGGAGATCAAGATTTCCCACGACGACCTGACCGAAGACCTGCGCCACCCGCCCGGCTATACCGGCCACTTCCACCATGCCGTGAAGAAAGGCTATAGCGGCGTCGGCATCTATCTGCGCAATGCCGCCGAACGCGTGCACACCGGCCTGGGATGCGAGGAATTCGACCCCGAGGGCCGCATCATCCGCGCCGACTGGAAGAACCTGTCCGTCATCAGCGCCTACCTGCCGTCCGGCTCCAGCGGCGACGAGCGGCAACAGGCCAAGTACCGGTTCCTGGACCGGTTCGGCCCCTGGATCGACGCCCTGATGCACGAGCACCGGACCACTGGCCGCGAGTTCATCATCTGCGGCGACTGGAACATCGCCCACAAGGAAATCGACCTGAAGAACTGGAAGGGCAACATGAAGAATTCGGGCTTCCTGCCCGAAGAGCGGGCCTGGCTGACCGACGTGTTCGACAAGCGCGGCTTCGTGGACGTGTTCCGCACCATCGACGACCGGCCCGACCAGTACACCTGGTGGAGCAACCGCGGCCAGGCCTGGGCCAAGAACGTCGGGTGGCGCATCGACTACCAGATCGCCACGCCGGGCATCGCCGCCCGCGCCCGCAGCGTCGCCATCTACAAGGACGAACGCTTCTCGGACCACGCGCCGCTGACGATCGACTACGACGCCACGCTCTGATGGCCGGCCCCGGCGCCGGATTGCCGCAGCGACTCGGCGGCCTCCCGGCGCAGCCATTGCAGGAAGACCCGCGCCCGCGGATCCTCGGCATACGGCCGGGGCGACAGCAGGAAATAGGCGGAGCCGTCGCGCACGAAGCCGCGCGGCGCCTCCAGGCGGCGGTCGCGCACGGCGTCGCAGGCCATCAGGGCTGACCCGATGGCCACGCCCAGCCCCGCGGCGGCGGCCTGCAGGCTCAGGTAGAAATGCTCATAGGCGGGCCCGGCGCGCCTGGGCGGCCTGCCGCCCGCGGCCTGGGACCACTGCCGCCAGGCTTGCGGCCGCGTCGCGCTGCCCAGCGCCGGCGCGCCGTCCCAGCCCTCGCCGGCGGGACCCAGCAGGCCCGGCCGGCATACCGGCCCGGTCCATTCCTCGCACACCCGCTCGGCATGCAGCGCGGCGTCCCATTCGAAATCATTGCGCCGCAGCGCCACGTCCACGCCCTGGGCCGCGAAATCCAGCGGACCGCCGGCCGCATACAGGTGCACCTGCACGGCCGGATGCAGGCGCTGGAAATCCGGCAGGCGCGGAATCAGCCACATCATGGCGATCGTGGGCTCGCAGGACAGCACCAGGGGCGCGTCCGGCGCCGGCTGGCGCAGCCTGGCCAGGCCCGTGGCGAGCTGCTCGAAAAGCGCGCGGGTCAGCTCGTGCAGCTGCCCGCCTCGATCAGTCAGGAAAACACCCCGGTTGCGCCGCTCGAACAAGCGCATTCCCAGGCTGTCCTCCAGCAGCCGGATCTGCCGGCTGACCGCGCCGTGGGTCACGTTCAGCTCTTCTGCGGCCTTGCCGAAGGCCTGGTGGCGGGCGGCGGCGTCGAAGACGCGCAGCGCGTTGAGCGGCGGGAGTTTCATGGCTATCGGTGAGTTTTTCTGACGTATATCCGGCATTAAAAATCGTTTTTCGGGCGTGCGCCAGCGCCGGACAATACCGGCTCCCTCTTGCTTGCGCTTCCCTTCCATGACCGAACTGATAGCCGTCGCCCTGATCACCGTTCTTGCCGTCATCAGCCCCGGGCCGGACTTCGCGATGGTGACCCGCTACAGCTATCTGTATGGCCGGCGCACCGGCCTGACCTGCGCCGCCGGCATTGCGTTGGCCGTGCAGGTGCACGTGTTCTACACCATGTTCGGCGTCAGCCTGCTGGCCCATTACGCCCGGCCCGTGCTGCAGGGCATCAAGCTGGCCGGCGCCTGTTATCTGATCTACATGGGCTGGAAGACGTTTTTCAACCGCACGCCGGTCGACCGCGACCTGTCGGCGCGCCCGGTCATCTCGGCCTGGCGGGCGCTTTACGACGGCTTTCTGACCAACGCCCTCAATCCCAAGACCACGCTGTTCGTGGTCAGCACCTACACCCAGCTGGTTTCGCCGGGCACGCCGCTGACCCGGCAATTCGGCTACGGGCTGTTCATGTCGTTCGCGCACTGGGCGTGGTTCAGCGTCGTGGCATGGTCGGTTTCCTCGCCCGTGCTGCGCCGCGCGCTGCTGGACCATCAGCGCACCGCGGACCGGGTGGTGGGGGCCGTGCTGATGGCCCTGGGCGGCGCGCTGGCGGTCGCGCAGGTCTGAACTGTTGCCTGCGTGTGACTTTTCTCAAATTAATAATGGGGACGCATTAAATCGGACTGTCCGCCTGATGAGGCTTCCAGGCATGGCTAATGGTCCGATTTACGTGCGGCCCGGCCTGCCCGGCGCCGATTTCTCCCTGTGCAATTATTTGGGGACATATTGTTTTCCCCAGGAAATTCAACGGAATTCCACCGGACCAGGGAATTTTCCAGACGTGAGCCGCCCATTTCGACATTATGCGACCCCAATTACCGGGTCGCAAAAAATCGCTTTGATATCAATGTGATGCAGCATTTCACGGCTTTGCGCAGGGCAATAATTTAGCCCTACAATTCCGCACCATACGGGTGCGAACTTGCACCAAACCCGTGTCTATCGCGCCCCAATCCGGGGCCACCCCGCACCTATTCGAAGCACCCCCGAGGAGAACATGTTGAAAGTGCAGAGTCTGGACGACTTCCTGCGTGGCGTTGCCGCGCGCGACCCGCAACAACCTGAATTCATGCAAGCCGTCCAGGAGGTGATGCTGAGTCTGTGGCCTTTCATCGAGAAGCACCCGCACTACGCCGAGCACGCCCTGCTCGAGCGCCTGGTGGAGCCGGAACGCGTGATCCAGTTCCGCGTGTGCTGGACCGATGACCGCGGCCAGGCCCGGGTCAACCGCGCTTTCCGCATTCAGCACAACTCGGCCATCGGCCCGTTCAAGGGCGGCATGCGCTTCCACCCCTCGGTGAACCTGTCGATCCTGAAGTTCCTGGCTTTCGAACAGACCCTGAAGAACTCGCTGACCACGCTGCCCATGGGCGGCGGCAAGGGCGGTTCGGACTTCGACCCCAAGGGCAAGTCCGACGCCGAAGTCATGCGTTTCTGCCAGGCCCTGATGATCGAGCTGTACCGCCACCTGGGTCCGGACACCGACGTGCCGGCCGGCGACATCGGCGTGGGCGCGCGCGAAGTCGGCTTCATGGCCGGCATGATGAAAAAGCTGTCGAACTCGACCGCCAGCGTGTTCACCGGCAAGGGCCTGACCTTCGGCGGCAGCCTGATCCGCCCCGAAGCCACCGGCTACGGCACGGTCTATTTCGCCGAAGAAATGCTCAAGCGCGTCGGCCGTTCGTTCGACGGCCTGCGCGTCTCGGTGTCGGGCTCGGGCAACGTCGCCCAGTACGCCATCGAGAAGGCCATGGCGCTGGGCGCCAAGGTGGTCACCGTCTCCGACTCCAACGGCACCGTGGTCGACGAAGCCGGCTTCACCCATGAAAAGCTGGTCGCGCTGATGCACATCAAGAACGACCTGCGCGGCCGCCTGGACACCTACGCGCGCGAATTCGGCCTGCAATACGAAGCCGGCAAGCGTCCGTGGCACGTGCCGGTCGACGTGGCCCTGCCCTGCGCCACCCAGAACGAGCTGGAGCTGGACGACGCCAAGACGCTGATCAAGAACGGCGTGCTGTGCGTGGCCGAAGGCGCCAACATGCCGGCCACCCTGGAGGCCGCCAAGGCCTTCGTCGCGGCCCGCGTGCTGTACGCCCCGGGCAAGGCCAGCAACGCCGGCGGCGTGGCGGTATCGGGCCTGGAAATGGCCCAGAACTCGGCCCGCCTGTCCTGGACGCGCGAGGAAGTCGACACCCGCCTGCACGCCATCATGCGCGACATCCATGAAAACTGCGTGCGCCACGGCCACACCGAGCGCGAGTACGTCAACTACCTGGACGGCGCGAACATCGCCGGTTTCGTGAAGGTGGCTGACGCTATGCGGCAGCAAGGCTTGTATTAGGCCCCCCCCGAAGCGCCTTTGGCGCTTCCCCCCCAGGGGGGCGCCGCTACGGACCGGCGGAGCCGGATCCGTGCGGCCCCGCGCTCTTGGGGAGGGTTTGCCCCGTGGGGCGAAGGCGCGCGGCGCGCGCCTTAGTGCTCCTTAATGCTTCATCGTGCCGTGGTTCATGTTCATGCCGGGGTTGTGGGTGGCGGGTTTGACTTTGAATTGGACCGCGACTTCACCGGCCTTTTCGAACTTGAGGGTGGCGGGCACGGTTGCGCCTTCGGCGAACGGCGCTTTCAGCTTGATGAACATGACGTGGTAGCCGCCCGGGCTGAGTTTGACCTCGGTGTCGGCGGGCAAGGCGATGCCGCCTTCGACCTGGCGCATCTTGGACACGCCGTTTTCGGTTTGCACCGTGTGCAGCTCGACGCGTTCGGCGGCGTCGGACGTGATCGACAGCAGGCGGTCCTCGGTCTTGGCGTCGTTGTCGATGTCCATATAGCCCGCGCCGTTGGACTGGCCCGGCGCCGAGGCGCGCACCCACAGGTCGTCGATCTCGATCTGGCCGACCTTGTAGTCCTTCGCCCAGGCCGTGCCGGCCGTGCACAGGCCCAGGGCGGCGATCACAGCGAACTTGCGGATGTTCATGACTAGTACTCCTAAGGGTTAACGCCGCGGGTCAACGCCTCCTGACCAGGCTGCGGGCGGCTGACAGAACCGAATCGGTCAGGGCTTCCATGGCTTCGGAGTTTACCCGCCAATGCTGCCAATACAGCGGCACATCCTCCCAGGCGCGCCCGCGCAGCAGCATCAGCTGACCTGCGTCAAGGTGCTCCTGCACCAGCGGCAGCGGATTCATGGTCCAGCCCAGCCCGCCCAGCGTGGCCTGCACGAAGGCGCGCGTCGACGGCACCCACCAGACCGGCGGCTGCCACGGCGCCGGATCCGCGATCTTGTGGGCGAAGCGGGCCTGCAGGGCGTCCTTGCGGTTGAACACCAGCACCGGCGCCTGCGCCAGCGTCTGCGCGTTGACCCCTTGCGAGAAATAGCGCTTGTGGAATGCCGGCGTGCAGGTCGCGACGTAGCGCATGCTGCCCAGCGCATGAATGCGGCAGCCCTGCACCGGCTCGGCCAGCGCGGTCACCGCGCCCAGCACCGAGCCGTTGCGCAGCAAGGCGGCGGTGTGGTCCTGGTCTTCGGACTGCATGTCCAGCGTGGCGCGGGTACGCGCCGAGAACTGCACCGCCGCGTCGACGAACCAGGTTTCCAGGCTGTCGTGGTTCACCGCCACGGGGATGCTGGCATAGGGCACGTCGTCGTCGGCCACGCCCAGCCGGCTGAGCGCGTCGTGCTCCAGGAGCGCAGTCTGCTCGGCCAGCCGCACCAGCACCTGGCCGTCGGCGGTGGCCGCCGCCGGCACCGTGCGCTGCACCAGCAGGCGGCCCATGCGATCCTCCAGCGCCTTGATCCGCTGCGACACCGCCGACGGGGTGACGTTCAGCGACAGCGCGGCGCGCTCGAAGCTGCCTTCGCGCACCACCGCCGCCAGGGCCCTGAGGTTGCCGTGATCGAGTTTCATATCATTAGCTTTGCTTAAGATAGTGAAGGAAAATTAGCTTTATTTCATCTATCCGGCAAGGGAAAATGACGCATTGCCGGCACGCCCCGCCGCTGCCGGCGCCAAATCAAGCGCCGCCACAGGCGTAGCAGTCATAAGGTGTTTGCGTCATGTTCGCCACGTTGTCTTCCCCCCTCTTCTTCACTGCCTGGGCCAGCGGAACGGCCACCGGGCTGGGCCTGTTCGCCGTCGTGGGCGCGCAAAGCGCGTTCATCCTGCGCCAGGGGCTGATGCGGGCGCACCTGCTGAGCGTGGTCGCGATCTGCGCGCTGATCGACGCCGTCTTCATCTTCGCCAGCGTCTCCGGGCTGCAGGCCCTGACCACCTGGTTTCCGTGGCTGACGACCGCCGTGCTGTGGTTCGGCGTCGCCTTCCTGTCCTGGTACGCCCTGCAATCGGCGCGCCGCGCCTGGACCGCCAACGGCGGGCTGGCCGCCGCCCGCGACGTGGTGCCGTCGCGCCGCGCCGCCATGCTGGGCGCGCTGGGCTTTTCGCTGCTCAATCCGCACTTCTGGCTGGACATGGTGGTGGTCGGTTCGCTGGCGCACGGCTTCGAGGACGCCCGCATGGCGTTCGCCGCCGGCGCGCTCACCGCCAGCCTGCTGTGGCTGGCCGTGCTCAGCATCGGCTCGCGCCTGTTCGCCCCGTTCTTCGCCAGCGCCTCGGCCTGGCGCGTGCTGGACGGCATCATCGCGGTGGTGATGGCGGCGCTGGCGGTGAGCCTGGCCCTCAAGGGCGTATGACGCGCAGCCCGGCAAGGGCGCCGTCCTTATAATCGGCCCCTTGCCAATCTTGCGTCGGGCGCAGCGCCGGCCCGCCAGACGATCATGCGCGGACCCTCCTCCAAAGACGTGCGCCTGCCGCCGCTGGCCGCCATCCAGGCGTTCGAAGCGGCCGCGCGGCTCGGCTCCTTCGAGCGCGCCAGCGAAGAACTCTTCGTCACGGCCAGCGCCATCGGCAAGCGCATCGCCATGCTCGAAGCGCTGCTGGACGTCTCGCTCTTCATACGCAGCCGCCGCGGGGCGACGCTGAGTTCGGCCGGACAGGAATACCTGGAACAGGTCCGCACCGCGCTGGACCTGTTGTCGGACGCCTCGCTGCACAAGCGCGGCGAGCCCAAGCCCGAAACGCTGCGCGTGGTGTCCACGCCGACCTTCGCGCGCCAGGTCCTGATCCCCAGCCTGGCCGAGTTCACCGCCGCGCATCCCGACGTGGAACTGGAGATCATGCTCTCCATCCCCTACCTGGAAATCATGCCGCCGAACGCGGATGTCTGGGTCCGCTTCGGCAGCAGCAAGTATCCGGGGCTGCACACGCGCCAACTCACCGCCGACCCGGTGTTCGCGGTCTGCACGCCCGGCTATCTCGACGCCCACGGTCCCTTCAGACAGCCCGCGGACCTGGCGCGGGCGCAGCTGCTGCGCAGTCCGATGGAGCCCTGGCGCCCCTGGCTGGACGCGGCCGGGCTGGACTGGCCCGAGCCGTCGCGCGGCGTGTGGCTGGTGGATCTGGGCATGACGCTGGAAGCCGCGCGCGCCGGCCAGGGCATCGCGCTTACGCGCCGCACCCTGGCCGCGCAGTGGCTGGACGAAGGCAGGCTGGTGCGCGTCTTCGACATCGAGATCCCCGGCGAATCCCAGTACTACCTCTGCACCGAAGCCTCGCGTCCGCTGACCCGCGCGCGCCAGGCGTTCTCCGACTGGCTGCACGACGTATGCCAGCGGGTATCGCAATGGCCGCGCGGCGCGCGGACCAGTCAGGAATAAATTTCCAGCAAGAGGCGGAACGATATTCCGCCTAAGGCGCCGCCGCCCTGGCCAGGCGCGCGCGGCGCCGTTTCCGGCGTCCTCGTCCACGCGTAGGTATTTACGCGCACAAGCCCCATCGCGTCAGATTCGCGTAAGTGATAGGGCAGACAGTCACACCCTTGCAACATAGAGCGCGCCGCAGCACCTACGCGCCGGCATTCGGTTTTCCACGCAGTCCTACCAATTACAACGGAGACATCCATGGATTTTCGTTTGAAGCTGCTTGCAGGAACCCTCGCATTTGCCGCAACGGCCGTCAGCCACGCCGCCGACCCCATCAAGATCGGCGTCGCCGGTCCCTACACCGGCGGGTCGTCCTCCATGGGCGTGAGCATGCGCGACGGTGTGCGCCTGGCCATCGAAGAAATCAACAAGAACGGCGGAGTGCTGGGTCGGCAGCTGGTCGCGGTGGAACGCGACGACGAAGCCAAGAATGAACGCGGCGTGCAGATCGCGCAGGAGCTGATCAACAAGGAACAGGTGACCGCCACCGTCGGCTACATCAATACCGGCGTGGCGCTGGCCTCGCAGCGCTTCTACCAGGACGCCAAGATCCCGGTGTTCAACAACGTGGCCACCGGCAGCGTCATCACGCATCAGTTCCAGGCGCCCGAATACCCGGACAACTACGTGTTCCGCAACGCGGCGCACGACAGCATCCAGGCGCCCATGATCGTCGAAGAGGCGATCACCCGCCGCGGCTACAAGAAGGTCGCGATCCTGGCCGATTCCACCAACTACGGCCAGCTCGGCCGCGAAGACCTGGAGAAGGCGCTGGCCAGCAAGGGCATCAAGCCGGTGGCCGTGGAGAAGTTCAACATCAAGGACGTCGACATGACGGCCCAGCTGCTGAAGGCCAAGTCCGCCGGCGCCGAAGCCGTGCTGACCTATGGCATCGGACCCGAGCTGGCCCAGATCGCCAACGGCATGACCAAGCTGGGCTGGAAGGTGCCGATGATCGGCAGCTGGACCCTGTCGATGGCCAACTATATCGATAACTCGGGCGCCAACGGGGAAGGCGCGCGCATGCCGCAGACCTTCATCCAGGACCCGGACACGCCCAAGCGCAAGGCCTTCATCGACGCCTATCTGGCCAAGTTCAAGCCCAAGAACGACCGCATCGATTCCCCGGTGTCGGCGGCCCAGGGCTATGACTCGATCTTCCTGCTGGCGGCCGCGATCAAGCAGGCCAATTCCACCGACGGCCCCAAGGTCCGCGAAGCGCTGGAGAACCTGCAGACGCCGGTCGAAGGCGTGGTGATGACCTACAACAAGCCGTTCAGCCACGACAACCACGACGCGATCACCGCCAAGGAAGTGGTCATCGGCGAGGTCAAGAGCGGCCGCGTCGTCAAAGCCAACTAGCAACGCATCGCGGCGGCCGCGCCGCCATCCGCGCCCCGGCCGCCGGGGCGCGGGCCTCGTGCCGCCCGCAAGCCGCGTTCCGCCCCGCTACACCACACTGACACCATGATTCTTCTACAGCTTGTCTACAGCGGTATCGCGCTGGGCATGATCTATGCCGTCATCGCGTTCGGATACCAGCTCACCTTCGCCACCTCGGGCACCCTGAACTTCGGCCAGGGCGAAGCCCTCATGCTGGGCGCGCTCGTCGGCCTCACGCTGGTCGGACTGGGCGTGAACTACTGGGTGATGATTCCCATCGTCTGCATCTTCGGCTTCGCGCAGGGCGCGCTGGTCGAACGCGTGGGCGTGCGGCCCGCCATCAAGACCCGCTCCGAGTTCGGCTGGATCATGGCCACCATCGCGCTGGGCATCATCTTCAAGAACGTGGCCGAGAACATCTGGGGCCGCGACGACCTGCGTTTCCCTTCGCCCCTGCCGGAGGCGCCGATACAGGTGCTGGGCGCCAACGTCCTGCCGATGGAGCTGCTGGTGGTGTTCGGCGCGCTCGCCATGATGCTGCTGGTGGAGCTGTTCAACCGCAAGTCCATCTACGGCAAGGCCTTCGTCGCCACCTCGAACGACCGCGACGCCGCCGGCCTGATGGGCATCAACACCGGCATGGTCATCACGTTCTCGTACGCGCTGTCTTCGCTGACCGCCGCATTCGCCGGCGTGCTGGTGGCGCCGCTGACGCTGACCGGCGCCACCATGGGCGCGGTGCTGGGCCTGAAGGCCTTCGCGGTCGCCATCATCGGCGGCCTGTCCAGCGGCATGGGCGTGGTGGTGGGCGGACTCATTCTGGGCATCGCCGAGACGACCACCGGCTTCTATCTGTCGACGGGGTACAAGGACGTGCCCGGACTGGTGCTGCTTCTGCTCGTGCTGACGTTCAAACCCGCCGGCCTGTTCGGCAAGACCGCGATCAAGAAGGTGTGACGATGAAACCCCTGCACCTCCTGCTTTCCATCGTGGCCGTGGCCTGCCTGGCCGCCGTGCCCCTGGGCGTCACCAACACGTACTACCTGCACCTGATCGAAACCATCATGATCTACGCGATCCTGCTGTTCGGGCTCGACATCGTGGTGGGCTATACCGGCCAGGTCTCGCTCGGCCATGCCGGCCTGTTCGGCATCGGCTCGTACGTGGCCGGCGCGCTGTTTTTCCATCTGCAGCTGCCGATCTGGGCCACGCTTCCGGCGGCCATCCTGATCGCGGCGGCCTTCGGCGCGGTGCTGGCGCTGCCCGCGCTGCGGGTCACGGGACCATACCTGGCCATGGTCACGCTGGCGTTCGGCACCATCATCCAGATCCTGATCAACGAGATGACCTTCCTGACCGAAGGCCCGCTGGGCATCAAGATCCCGAAACCGTCGATCGCCGGGCACATCCTGACCAAGAGCGAGTACTTCTGGCTGGTGGCCGCGTTGCTGGTGCTGTCGCTGATCGTGGTGCACCGCATCCTGAAATCGCACCTGGGCCGCTCGTTCGAGGCCCTGCGCGACAGCCCGATCGCCTCGGACTGCATGGGCGTGTCGGTGTACCGGCACAAGGTGTTCGCCTTCGTCATCAGCGCCGGCTTCGCCGGGCTGGCGGGCGCGCTGTACTCGTACTCGGAACAGTACATTTCGCCCAACACCTACAACTTCGAGCTCACCATCCTGTTCCTGCTGGCCATCATCATGGGCGGGCGCAAGAGCCGCACGGGCGCGCTGCTGGGCGCCGCCATCATCGTGCTGCTGCCCAAGATGCTGGACGACATCGCCACCTTCCGCCTGATCGCGCTGGGCGTGGCGATCGTGGTCGCCATCGGCAGCGCGGTGGCCGTCTCCAAGGGCCGCGCCGAACCGCGCCGGGTGGCCGTGCCGGTGGCCGGCACCATCGTGCTGGCAATTTTCGCGTACTGGCTCGATGCCGTGACCGACTGGCGCCTGACGATCTTCGGCGCCATGATCCTGTTCGTCGTGTACTACCTGCCGGACGGCATCGTGGGTTTCGTGCGCAATCTGTTCTTCTCGGGACGCCGCAGCGCGCTGGCGGTCGAATCGGAGCTGGTCAGGACCCAGGACGCCGTGCCCGACGCGGCCCGCGGCAAGAACGAAACCCTGCTGGCGGCCAAAGGCGTGCTGATGCAGTTCGGCGGCCTGAAGGCGCTGAACCAGGTCGACCTGACCGTCAGGCGCGGCACCATCCACGGCCTGATCGGACCGAACGGCTCGGGCAAGAGCACCATGATGAACGTGCTGACGGGCATCTACGTGCCGACGGCCGGTGCGGTGGAATTCGCCGGCAAGTCGCTGGTGGGCCTGGCGCCGGCGGACATCGCCGAGGCGGGCATCGCGCGGACCTTCCAGAACGTGCAGCTGTTCGGCGAAATGACCGCGCTGGAGAACGTGCTGGTCGGCCTGCACCACACCTTTACCACCGGACTGGCCGGCATCGCGCTGCGCACGTCCCGATGGAAGGACGAGGAACGGCGCGCCCGCGCGCGCGCCATGGCGCTGCTGGAATTCGTCGGCCTGCAGTCCCTGGCCGGCGAAGAAGCCCGCAACCTGCCCTACGGCAAGCAGCGCCTGCTGGAGATCGCGCGCGCGCTGGCGCTGGACCCGCAGCTGCTGCTGCTCGACGAGCCCGCGGCCGGCCTGACCGCGCCCGACATCGTCGAACTGCTCGCCATCATCCGCAAGGTGCGCGACCACGGCCTCACGCTGATCCTCATCGAACATCACATGGACGTGGTGATGGGGGTCTGCGACACCGTGTCGGTCCTGGACTTCGGGCAGAAGATCGCCGAGGGGCTGCCCAACGAAGTGCAAAGCGACGCCAAGGTCATCGAGGCGTATCTGGGCGGCGCGCCCGCCTGACGCCAGGGAGACGACAACATGCTATCGATCAAGAATCTGGAAGCGGGCTACGGCAAGGTGAAGGTGCTGCACGGCATCAGCATGGAGGTGCCCAAGGCCAAGGTGGTGACGCTGATCGGCTCCAACGGCGCCGGCAAGACGACCACCATGCGCGCGCTCTCGGGCATGATCCGCCCCGCCGCGGGCGAGGTCACGCTGGGCGGCAGGCGCATCGACGGGCTGGAGTCCCACCGCATCGCGCGGCTGGGGCTGGCGCACTCGCCCGAGGGCCGGCGCGTGTTCCCCACCCTGTCGGTGACCGACAACCTGCTGCTGGGCGCCTTTCCGCGCCTGAGCGGCAGCCGCCCCAAAGGCGACGTCCAGGCCGACCTGGGCCGCGCCATGGACCTGTTCCCGCGCCTGAAGGAACGCCGCACCCAGCTCGCCGGCACGCTGTCCGGCGGCGAGCAGCAGATGCTGGCCATGGCCCGCGCCGTGATGCTCAACCCCGAAGTGGTGCTGCTGGACGAACCGTCGATGGGGCTGGCGCCGATCCTGGTGGAAGAAGTATTCAGGATCATCGAGCGGCTCAAGAGCGAGGGCGTGACGATGCTGCTGGTGGAGCAATTCGCCGCCGCCGCGCTGAACGTCGCCGACTATGGCTACGTGCTGGAGAACGGGCGGATTTCGGTGCACGGCAGCGCCGACAAGCTCAAGCACGATCCGGCGGTGGTGGCGGCGTATCTGGGGGGGTCGCATTAGGGAGGGCGGCAGATGGGTTGCGCGCGTTCGATGTCCGTAGGATGGGTGTAGCGCGAGACATTCAACATAAGAAACCCGCGGCCGAACGCGCGCAACCCATCAGGCGCCGCCCGTCCCATCCTCCGCCCCACGATCCGACCCATACCCTTTCAGCCCGTCCAGGTCCAGCACCCGCACCGCCCCGTACTCCACATTCAGCAGGCCGGCTTCTTCCAGCTTGCGCAGGGCCTGGTTGGCGCGCTGGCGCGATACCCGGGCCAGATAGCCGACCTCTTCCTGCGTAATCGTCAATCGCATCCCCATGCCGGGATACAGCAAGGGGTTGAACAGCTCGGCCAGGCAACGCGCCACGCGCGCGTCCGGGTCCAGCAGGCGGTCGTATTCGGCCTTGCCGATGAACTGCGCGACGCGCTCGTTCAACTGATGCAGCAGATAACGGTTGAAGGGAATGCTGGTGTCGAGCAGCCAGTCGAAGGTGGCCGCCGGCAGGCGCGCGACCACCGAGTCGCGCAGCGCGACGATGTCGTATTTGCGGATCTCGCGCTTGAGCAGCGAACCTTCGCCGATCCAGCCGCCGGCCGGCACGCCGGTCAGCGATGCGACCTTGCCTTCGGCATTGCCCACCGACACCTTGACCAGCCCCGCCAGCACGCCGATCCAAGCCTGTGCGAGTTCCCCTTTGCGCTCTATGATCGAGCCGGCGGCGGCCTGCTGCACGGTCAGGTCCCGCTCGACCCGCGATTGCTGGTCGCGGTCGAGCACGCGAAACCAGGCCGCGGCGAGTTGCAGGGAGTCGGCTAGCTGCATCGGGAATACCCTAAAAGGTCCTTGAATGTCGCGATGGTGACAGTTGGTAGCAACCCAACCTTATACCTTAAGTCCTGCCGTAAATCTAAAACCAACTGGTCAAGCGCCCATCGCCAGCGCCGCCCCGCGCGGCCCCGGCCCGTAGCGCCCAAACCGGAGGAGACAACGTGGCACATACACCGCCCGCATCCGCCCGGATGCCGGCGGCGTCGGATACTTTTCCGGCGCTGCTGTTCACGCATGCCAAGGTGCGCGGGTCGCGGCCCGCGATACGCGAAAAAGATCTGGGGATCTGGCAAACCCTTACGTGGTCGGAAGTGGCCGAGCACGTACGGCGCGTCGCCAATGGCCTGGCCGCCCTGGGCATCCGGCCCGGCATGCACGTGGCCGTGGTCGGCGAGAACCGGCCGCGCCTGTACATGGCCATGATGGCCACGCAGTCGCTGGGCGCGATCCCGGTGCCGCTCTACCAGGACGCCGTGGCCCAGGAAATGGTCTACGTGCTGCAGGACGCCGAGATCAGCGTCGCCGTGGTCGAGGACCAGGAACAGGTCGACAAGATGCTGGAGATCCGCGAACAGTGCCCCGCGCTCGGGCGCGTGGTGTTCGACGATCCGCGCGGCCTGCGCCACTACGCCGACGACATGCTGATGTCGTATGAAAAGCTGGAAGCGCTGGGCGACGAATACGCGGCCAGGCACCCCGGCTTTCTGGACGCCGCCATCGCCGCGGTGCAGCCGCAGGACCCCGCCGCCATGTTCTACACCTCGGGCACGACCGGCAAGCCCAAGGGCGTGGTGTTGACCCACCATGCGCTGATCGACCGCGCGCGCGCCGTCTCCGAACTGGAAAAACTGACCGACCAGGAAGACGTGCTGGCCTATCTGCCGCCGGCCTGGATCGGCCAGAACATGTTCTCGTACACGCAGCTGCTGGTCACCGGCTTCACCGTCAACCATCCCGAGTCGCCCGACACCGTGTCCATCGACATGCGCGACATCGGCCCCACCTATTACTTCGCGCCGCCGCGCGTGCTCGAAGGCCTGCTGACCCATGTGATGATCCGCATGGAAGACGCCGGCCTCATCAAGCGCAAGCTGTTCGCCAGCTGCATGAAGCTGGCGCGCCGCGTCGGCACCCGCATCCTGGACGGCGAATCCGTCGGCGCGTGGGACCGCCTGCGCTACGCGCTGGGCAATGTGCTGATCTACGGCCCGCTGCGCAACGCGCTGGGCATGAGCCGCGTGCGCGTGGCGTACACGGCGGGCGAGGCCATCGGCCCCGACCTGTTCGTGTTCTACCGCTCGATCGGCATCAACCTGAAGCAGCTGTATGGTTCCACCGAGACCTCGGTGTTCGTCTGCGTGCAGCCCGACGGCCACGTGCGCGACGACACCGTCGGCCCGCCGGTCGACGGCGTGGAGATCCGCGTGGCCGAGAACGGCGAGATCCTGGTCAAGAGCCCCGGCCTCTTCAAGGAGTACTACCGCAACCCGGAAGCGACGGCCGAGGCCCGCAGCGCCGACGGCTGGTTCCATACCGGCGACGCCGGCTATCTGGACACCGACGGCCAGCTCAAGATCATCGACCGCGCCAAGGACGTGGGCAAGCTGGCCGACGGCAGCCTGTTCGCGCCCAAGTACATCGAGAACAAGCTCAAGTTCTTCCAGCACATCAAAGAGGCCGTGGCCTTCGGCGCCAACCGCGACGACGTCTGCGCCTTCATCAACATCGACCTGGAGGCCGTGGGCAACTGGGCCGAGCGCCGCGGCATGCCCTACGCGGGCTATACCGACCTGGCCTCCAAGGACGAGGTCTACCAGCTCATCGCCGACTGCGTGGAGCAGGTCAACGCGGATCTCGCCACCGATCCCAAGCTGTCGGCCTCGCAGATCAGCCGCTTCCTGATCCTGCACAAGGAGCTCGATCCCGACGACGACGAACTGACCCGCACGCGCAAGGTGCGCCGCGCCTTCATCGCGCAGAAGTACGGCGTGCTGATCGACGCGCTGTACGGCGGCAAGCAGTCGCAGTTCATCGAGACCGAAGTGAAATTCGAAGACGGACGCACCGGCAAGATTTCGGCGGACCTGAAGATCCGCCCGGTAAAGACGTTTCCCGCCATCACCGCCCGAGCCGCGTAGACCATGAGCCACAACGACCGCGACCAGCGTATCGGCGACGTCATGCTGGACATGCAGAACATTTCCCTGTCGTTCGGCGGCGTCAAGGCGCTGACCGACATTTCCTTCAACGTGCGCGAACACGAGATCCGCGCCATCATCGGCCCCAACGGCGCCGGCAAGAGCTCGATGCTCAACGTCATCAACGGCGTCTATACGCCGCAGGAAGGCGCCATCGCCTTCCGCGGCGAGCACTTCTCGCGCATGAATCCGCGCCGCGCCGCCGAAATGGGCATCGCGCGCACCTTTCAGAACCTGGCGCTGTTCAAGGGCATGAGCGTGCTGGACAACATCATGACCGGCCGCAACCTGCGCATGAAGTGCGGGCTGCTGGCGCAGGCCTTCCGCCTGGGCCGCGCCGAGCGCGAGGAAATCCAGCACCGCGAGTTCGTCGAGAACATCATCGACTTCCTGGAGATCCAGGCTTACCGCAAGACCCCGGTGGGCCGGCTGCCCTACGGCCTGCAAAAGCGCGTGGACCTGGGCCGCGCGCTGGCGATGGAGCCGCGCCTGCTGCTGCTGGACGAGCCCATGGCCGGCATGAACATCGAAGAAAAGCAGGACATGAGCCGCTTCATCCTCGACGTGAACGACGAATTCGGCACCACCATCGTGCTGATCGAGCACGACATGGGCGTGGTCATGGACATCTCCGACCGCGTGGTGGTGCTGGACTACGGCAAGAAGATCGGCGACGGCAAGCCGGACGAGGTCCGGGCAAACGAAGAAGTGGTCAAGGCCTATCTAGGCGTGTCGCACTGAGGCGGACAGACATGGGATTTTTTCTAGAGACCTTATTCGGCGGCCTGATGAGCGGCATGCTGTACGCGCTGATCGGCCTGGGCTTCGTGCTGATCTTCAAGGCTTCCGGCGTCTTCAACTTCGCGCAGGGCGCGATGGTGCTGGTGGCCGCGCTGTCCATGGCGCGTTTCTCGGAGTGGCTGCCGCAATGGCTGGGCTTCGACAACATGATCCTGGCCAACGTGCTGGCCTTCATCGTCAGCGCCGGCGTGATGTTCCTGCTGGCCGTGGCCATCGAACGCTACGTGCTGCGCCACCTGGTCAACCAGGAGGCCACCACCCTGCTCATGGCCACGCTGGGCATCAGCTACTTCCTGGACGGCCTGGGCCAGATCACCTTCGGCAGCTCGGTGTATTCCATCAACGTCGGCATGCCCAAGGACCCGCTGCTGATCCTGGACTCCGTGTTCGAGGGCGGCCTGCTGATCAACCTGGAAGACCTGACCGCGGCCGTGATCGCCGCCCTGCTGGTGGCGGCGCTGGCGCTGTTCTTCCAGTACACCTCGACCGGCCGCGCCCTGCGCGCGGTCGCCGACGATCACCAGGCGGCGCAATCCATCGGCATTCCGCTGAACCGCATCTGGGTCATCGTCTGGAGCGTGGCGGGCCTGGTGGCGCTGGTGGCCGGCGTGATCTGGGGCTCGAAGTTCGGCGTGCAGTTCACCCTCTCGACCGCGGCGCTGCGCGCGCTGCCGGTGGTGATCCTGGGCGGGCTGACCTCGGTGCCGGGCGCCATCCTGGGCGGCCTGATCATCGGCGTCGGAGAAAAACTGTCGGAGGTCTACCTGGGGTCGCTCGTGGGCGGCGGCATCGAAATCTGGTTCGCCTATGTGCTTGCGCTGGTGTTCCTGCTGTTCCGTCCGCAAGGGCTGTTCGGCGAGAAGATCATCGACCGGGTCTGAGGAATAAAACATGTTCTATCGCGAAAACGGCCAATTCAAGACCAGCTATCGCAGCGACCAGCAGATCTTCCCGATCCGCCAGGACCGCATCTTCATCTGGCTGCTGCTGGCGGCGGCCTTCATCGCCGTGCCGGCGCTGGCCAGCGACTACCTGCTGCGCGCCATCCTGATCCCGTTCCTGATCCTGGCGCTGGCCGCCGTGGGCCTGAACATCCTGGTGGGCTATTGCGGCCAGATCTCGCTGGGCACCGGCGCCTTCATGGCCGTCGGCGCCTATGCGGCGTGGAACTTCGGCGTGCGCTTTCCCGAGATCCCGCTGATCGTGCAGATCCTGCTGGGGGGCTTCTTCGCCACCATCGTCGGCGTGGTCTTCGGCATACCCAGCCTGCGCATCCGCGGCCTGTACCTGGCGGTGGCGACGCTGGCGGCGCAGTTCTTCGTGGACTGGGCGTTCCTGCGCATCCCGTTCTTCACCAACTACTCCTCGTCCGGCAACGTGTCGGTGCCGCCGCTGCACTTCTTCGGCCTGCCGGTGCAGAGCGCGCTGGAGAAGTATCTCTTCGTGCTGGCGCTGGTGGTGGTATTCAGCCTGCTGGCCAAGAACCTGGTGCGCGGCGCCATCGGCCGCCAGTGGATGGCGATCCGCGACATGGACGTGGCGGCCTCGGTCATCGGCATCCGCCCCATGTACGCCAAGCTCACGGCGTTCGCGGTCAGTTCGTTCATCGTCGGCGTGGCCGGCGCGCTGTGGGGCTACATCCACCTGGGTTCGTGGGAACCGCTGGCCTTCGACCTGGGGCGTTCGTTCCAGCTGCTGTTCATGGTCATCATCGGCGGGCTGGGCTCGATCATCGGCAGTTTCTTCGGCGCCGCGTTCATCGTGCTGGTGCCGGTGGCGCTGACCAACGTGCCGCACATGCTGGGCCTGTCGCTGTCGGTGGACACCGCGGCGCACGTCGAGCACATGGTGTTCGGCGCGCTGATCGTGTTCTTCCTGATCGCGGAACCGCATGGACTGGCCCGCCTGTGGAGCATCGGCAAGGAAAAACTCCGCATCTGGCCCTTCCCCCACTAGCACATTGCTGTACTGAATACCCGGCTCAAGACCGGGCCAACCCCGGTGTCCCAGGGTTCATGGACCCAACACCACGCAGGAGGTAAATGGAGATGAAGCGTCTTAACCTGAAGTTGGCGGCAGCCCTGGTGGCCGCAGCCGGCGCCGTAGGCGCCGTGGCCACGCCGGCGATGGCGGCAGAAGAGCAGTTCGTTCCGCTGCTGGTGTATCGCACCGGATCCTTCGCCCCGCTGGGCATTCCCTGGGCGGACGGCAAGCTGGACTACCTGAAGCTGGTCAACGAACGCGACGGCGGCGTCAACGGCGTCAAGATCACGTACGAAGAGTGCGAAACCGCCTACGCCACCGACCGCGGCGTGGAGTGCTATGAACGCCTCAAGGGCAAGGGCACCGGCGCCTCGGGCTTCGATACCCAGTCCACCGGCATCACCTTCGCCGTCAGCGACAAGGCCATGGTCGACAAGGTGCCGGTCGAGACCATGGGCTACGGCCTGTCGCAGTCGGTCGACGGCAGCGTGTTCGAATGGAACTTCCCGCTGCTGGGCACGTACTGGACCGCGGCCGACGTGATGATCCAGGACATCGCCAAGAAAGAAGGCGGCATGGCCAAGCTCAAGGGCAAGAAGATCGCCCTGGTCTATCACGATTCGCCCTACGGCAAGGAGCCGATCCCGCTGCTGCAGAAGCGCGCGGCCAAGGAAGGCTTCGAGCTGCTGCTCTATCCCGTGACCGCCCCCGGCGTGGAACAGAAGTCCACCTGGCTGCAGATCCGCCAGGCGCGTCCGGCCTACGTGCTGCTGTGGAGCGCCGGCATCATGACGCCCACCGCCATCCGCGAAGCCCAGGCCAGCGGCTATCCGCGCGACAAGATGTACGCGATCTGGTGGGCCGGCTCCGAAGGCGACGTGAAAGACCTCGGCGACGTCGCCAAGGGCTACAACGCCATCACCATCCACAACAGCGGCGCCGACCACGACAAGGTCTACGACGACCTGAAGAAGTACGTCTACGACAAGGGCCAGGGCTCGGACAAGTCGGGCAACACCACGCTGGGCACCATCGCGCACACGCGCGGCATGATGATCTCGATGCTGCAGGTCGAGGCGATCCGCGCCGCGCAGGAAAAGTACGGCAAGGGCAAGGCGCTCACGCCGGAACAGGTGCGCTGGGGCTTCGAGAACCTCGACCTGACGCAGGAGAAGCTCGACAAGCTGGGCTTCGGCAAGATCATGCGCCCGGTCAAGACCTCTTGCGGCAACCACATGGGCGACGACTGGGCCCGCATCGTGCAGTGGGACGGCGCGAAGTTCAAGGTCGTCTCCGACTGGTACCAGTCCGACAAGTCCATCCTGGACCCGATGGTGAAGGAAGGCGCCGCGAAGTACGCCAAGGAAAAGAACATCACGCCCCGCGAGTGCAAGTAGACCCCCCCCGAAGCGCCGGCGGCGCTTCCCCCCCAGGGGGGCGCCGCTGCGGACCGGCAGAGCCGGATCCGCGCGGCCCCGCCTCGGGAGCGCCACTTGCATGCGGCGTAGGGAGTATTGAACTAGCAGTCTGCAGCTTCGTATGAACCGGCGGCCGGCCCGCACAGGACCGGACGTCATCACGTAGCAGGAACGATCATGAACGCCACCAATATCGCCGCCGCTGACGCCCCCAAGGTGCTGCTCGACGTCAACGGCATCGAGGTGATCTACAACCACGTCATCCTGGTGCTCAAGGGCGTGTCCCTGCAGGTGCCGGAAGGCCGGATCGTGGCGCTGCTGGGCGCCAACGGCGCGGGCAAGACCACCACGCTGCGGGCGATCTCGAACCTGCTCAAGGGCGAGCGCGGCGACGTGACCAAGGGCTATATCCAGTACCGCGACCAGCGCATCGAAAAGCTGTCTCCGGCCGAGCTGGTCAAGCGCGGCGTGGTCCAGGTGATGGAAGGCCGCCACTGCTTCGCGCACCTGACCATCGAAGAGAACCTGCTGACCGGCGCCTATACGCGCAACATGGGGCGCGGCGACACCGCGGCGGCGCTGGACCGGGTCTACCAGTATTTTCCGCGCCTGAAGCAGCGCCGCGCCAGCCAGGCCGGCTACACCTCGGGCGGCGAGCAGCAGATGACCGCCATCGGCCGCGCGCTGATGGCCAATCCCAACATGATCCTGCTGGACGAGCCGTCCATGGGACTGGCGCCGCAGATCGTGGAAGAGATCTTCGAGATCGTGCGCGACCTGAACCAGCGCGAGCGCGTCAGCTTCCTGCTGGCCGAGCAGAACACCAACATCGCGCTGCGCTACGCCGACTACGGCTACATCCTCGAAAACGGCCGCGTGATGATGGACGGCGCCGCCTCCGACCTGGCCGAGAACGAGGACGTCAAAGAGTTCTACCTGGGCATCTCCAGCGGCGAGCGCAAGAGTTTCCGGGACAACAAGTTCTACCGCCGCCGCAAACGCTGGCTGGCCTGATTCCTGACGCGGCGAAGCCGGCGCGGCCCGGCCCGCCGCCGGCAACGACACCGCAGTACGGCACACGAGAGGGTGCGATCCCATGTCCGAGTTTTTCGATGTTCTGGAAACCCGCCAGCCCGAGCAGCGCGAGCGCGATCTGATGGCCGCCCTGCCCGGCGCGATCGCCCGGGCCATGGCCCGGGCGCCGGCCATCGCCGAGCAATTGCGCGGCGTCGACCCCGCCACCATCACCTCGCGCGCCGCGCTGGCGCGCCTGCCGGTGCTGCGCAAGCACGAGCTGCTGGAACGCCAGCAGCACAGCCGCGGCGACGCGGCCGCGCCCGCCGGGCCGCGCAAGGCCTTCGGCGGCTTCTCCGCGATCGGCTGGGGCGAGGCGCTGCGCGTGTTCGCTTCGCCCGGCCCCATCTACGAACCGGAAAGCGCGCGCGCCGACTACTGGCGCTTCGCGCGCGCCCTGCACGCGGCGGGATTCCGCGCCGGCGAGCTGGCCTACAACTGTTTCTCCTATCACTTCACCCCCGCCGGCTCCATGATGGAAACCGCGGCGCACGCCGTCGGCTGCAGCGTGTTTCCCGGCGGCACCGGGCAGACCGAACAGCAGGTGCGCGCGATCCAGGATCTCGCGCCCACCGGCTACACCGGCACGCCCAGCTTTCTCAAGATCATCCTGGAGAAGGCCGACGAACTCGGCGTGAAGCTGGATTCGCTGCGCCGCGCGCTGGTCTCGGGCGAGGCCTTCCCGCCGTCGCTGCGCGACTGGCTGGCGGCGCGCGGCATCGAGGGCTACCAGGCCTACGGCAGCGCCGACCTGGGCATGGTGGCCTTCGAGACGCCGGCGCGCGAAGGCCTGGTGCTGGGCGAGGACATCATCGTCGAGATCGTGCGCCCCGGCACCGGTGAGCCGGTGCCCGACGGCGAAGTCGGCGAGGTCGTGGTCACCACGCTCAATCCCGACTACCCGCTGGTGCGCTTCGGCACCGGCGACCTGTCGGCCGTCATGGCGGGCCTGTCGCCCTGCGGGCGCACCAATACCCGCATCAAGGGCTGGATGGGCCGCGCCGACCAGACCACCAAGGTGCGCGGCATGTTCGTGCATCCGTCGCAGGTGGCCGACGTGGCGCGCCGCCATCCGGAAATCCTGCGCGCGCGGCTGGTGATCAGCGGCAACACCGGGTCCGACCGCATGGTGCTCAAGGTGGAATCGCAGGACCGCAGCGAGGAACTCGGCCAGCGCATCGCGGAATCGGTGCGCGACGTCACCAAGCTGCGCAGCGACGTGCAATGGGTGGACGTCGGCAGCCTGCCGAACGACGGCAAGGTCATCGACGACGTGCGCACCTACGAATAGGCGGCCAGCGCCATCACGCCCTTGGCCAGCATCGCCGCGGCCACCACGGCGGCGAACAGCGCGAAGCCCTGCTGCAGGCGGCGCGGCGCGAAGCGGTCGGCGACCGCGCGCCCGGCCAGCATGCCCAGCACCGCGGCCGCCGTGAACGGCGCCGCGATCGCCCAGTCCAGGTGACCGCCCGCCGTCGCGGCCACCACGCCGCTGGCCGACACCAGCGCGATCACGCCCAGCGAGGTGGCCACGATGGCCTGCATCGGCAGATCGGTCGCGCGGCGCAGCGCCGGCACGATCACGAAGCCCCCGCCCACGCCCAGCAGCCCCGACAGGAAACCGGCGATCACGCCCGTGCCGGTCAAGGCGCGCGCGCAGGGCGCGGTCCAGCGCAGCCGGCCGGTGCCGGCGTTGAGCTGGCACGGCGGCACGCGCGTCGCCTGCACGGCCGCCGCCGCGGCGCCGGCGCCCTGGCGCCACATGCGCCACGCCACCAGGCCCAGCACGCCTGCGAAAACAATGGACAGCGGCGCGTTCGGCAGGCGCCGCGCGGCCCAAAGCCCCAGCGGCGACACGATGATGCCGGTCAGCGCCATGAAGCCCGCCGCCCGGTAGCGCACCTGGCCCTTGCGCAGGCCCAGCACGGCGCCGAGCGCGGCCGACAGGCCCACGGCCAGCAGGGCGATGGGCGCGGCCTGCGCCAGTTGCAGATGCAGGCCGAAGACCAGCAGGGGCACGGCCATGATGGCCCCGCCCGCGCCGGTCAGCCCGAGTATCAGGCCCACGCAGCCGCCCAGCGCCGCGCTGGCCGCCCAGACTGTCGCGATCATGGACGCGCGCTCAGTTGCCGAACGGCCGGGCGAGCCATTCACGGCCCTTCAACATGCCGTTCCAGTAGATCCACGGCAGCATACTGGCCTTGAGGAACCAGGCGCTCTTGCGCGGCACGGTCGGGTCCAGCGGGAAGGTCGGCAGCAGCTTGCCGCCGTAGCCGAATTCCGCCAGCACGACGCGGCCGCGCTCCACCGTCAGCGGGCAGGAGCCGTAGCCGTCGTAGGCCACCGGCATGGCGTGGCCTTCGCGCAGCGCCAGCAGGTTTTCGGCGACCGTGACGATCTGCTTGCGCGCGGCCGCCGCGGTCTTGGCGTTGGTCGTGCAGATGCCGTCGCCCAGCCCGAACACGTTGGCATGGCGGACGTGGCGCAGCGTGGCCGGGTCGACCTCGCACCAGCCGGCGGCGTCGGCCAGCGGGCTGTTCTTCATGAAGGCATGCGGCGTCTGCGGCGGCACGGCGTGCAGCATGTCGAAAGACTTCTCCACGCGCGCCACCGCGCCGTCTTCGCCCTTTACGTCGAACCAGGCCTTGCGGGCGGCGCCGTCCACGGCCACCAGCGCCGAATTGAAGGCCAGCGCGATGCCGTAGCTTTCCACGTAACGCATCAGCGGCGGCACGAAGGTCGGCACGCCGAAAAGCGCGGCGCCTGCCAGGTCGAACTCGACCTCGATGCGGTCCAGCACGCCGCTGCGCCGCCAGTGGTCGCACGCCAGGTACATCGCTTTTTGCGGCGCGCCGGCGCATTTGATGGGCATGGCCGGCTGCGTGAAAAGCGCCTGCCCGCCCTTCAGGCCGCGCACCAGTTCCCAGGTGTAGGGCGCCAGGTCGTAGCGGTAGTTGGACGTGACGCCCTGCCGCCCCAGCGTCTCGGTCAGGCCGTCCACCTGTTCCCAGGCCAGGCGCAGGCCGGGGCAGACGATGAGCTGCTGGTAGGTCACGGCGCGGCCGTCGGCCAGCAGCACGCGGTCGGCCTCGGGTTCGAAGCCGGCCGCGGCGGCCTGCAGCCAGGTGGCGCGCGCCGGCATCACGTCGCGGGTCGCGCGCACGGTCTTGGCCACGTCGAAAGCGCCGCCGCCCACCAGGGTCCAGGCGGGCTGGTAATAGTGCTTGTCGCTGGGCTCGATGACCCCGATGCGCAGGTCCGGACGCCGGCGCAGCAGGCTGGCGGTCACGCCTATGCCTGCCGCGCCCCCGCCCACCACAAGCACGTCGAAATCTCGTTGGCTTTGCGTCATGGGCATGCTTGTCTCCATGCCGGTCTACCGGCTTTTGATTCTTTCAAGGATTGAAAATACCGCCATGCCGGCAAGCATGGCGGCCACGAACACCAGCGCCTCGCGCACGCCGGCCGACGCCGCCACCAGCGCGGGGCCCGGACAGAAGCCGGCCAGGCCCCAGCCCGCGCCGAACGTCAGGCTGCCCAGCGCCAGGCGCCTGTCGATGCGAGCGGCGGTCGGCCAGTGCAGCAGTTCGCCCGAAAGGCTGGCGCGACGGCGCCGCAGCACGGCGAAGCCGGCCGCCGTCACCAGCACCGCGCCGCCCATCACGAAGGCCAGCGACGGGTCCCAGGCGCCGGCGAGGTCCAGAAAACCCAGCACCTTGGCGGGGTTGGCCATGCCCGAGACGATCAGTCCCAGGCCGAACACCAGGCCCGATGCGAATGCGAACAAGGCGGCCATGTCAGCTGCCTCCCAGGTGGCGCAAGGCGTAGACGGTGACGAAGCCCGCCGCCATGAACAGCGCGGTCGCCGCCAGCGAACGCGGCGAGCCGCGAGATATGCCGCAGACGCCGTGGCCGCTGGTGCAGCCCGACGCATAGCGCGTGCCCAGGCCCACCAGCAGGCCGGCGGCGATCAGCCTGGCCGTGCCGGCTTCGACGGCGATGGCGGGCAGCGCCGCGCCCAGCCGGTACAGCCAGGGCGCGGCGAACAGGCCCGCCAGAAAGGCCAGCCGCCAGCCCCGGCCCGCGCCCGCGGGCCCCAGCAGTCCGCCCAGGATGCCGCTGATGCCGGCGATGCGGCCCGCGCCGCCCATCATCAGCACCGCGGCCGCGCCGATCAGCAGGCCGCCCAGGGCGGAGGCAACAGGGGTGAAGGCCGGCCAGTCCAGCGTCACTTGAGCGACTCCATGGCGCGGCCGCAATACAGGCTGGACAGGGTCTTCATGACCTGGCTGACCTCGAAGCTGGCCATCTGGTAGTACACATACTTGCCGACGCGCCGCGTCGCCACCAGCCCTTCGTCGCGCAGCACGCCCAGCTGCTGCGACAGCGTGGGCTGACGGATGCCGGTCAGCGCCTCGAGTTCGCCGACGTTGCGTTCGTTCTGCACCAGCTGGCACAGCAGCAGCAGACGGTCTTCGTTGGCCAGCGCCTTGAGCAGCGCGCAGGCCTGGGATGCGGATTCGCGCAGGACGGCGACCTCGCATTCGGTCAGCACTTCGTTCATTTGATGAGCATCAATCTGCCTGGAGGATGTTGATCATTATATTGACCGATAGAATATTCAACAATATTATTGAAAAACATATATTGTTTTATGCACGCAGCAATGCGCTGCCAGGCGAGCGTCCATGCCCTCTCATATCCAAGGCTTTTTCGACCCCGTCACCGCCACCATCACCTACGTGGTCCATGAAACGGCCCCGGGCGGCGCCTGCGCCATCATCGACTCCGTGCTCGACTACGATCCCAAGTCGGGCCGCACCAGCACCGGCAGCGCCGACCGCGTGGCCGACTACGTGCGCCAGCACGGCCTGAAGACCGAATGGCTGCTGGAAACCCACGCCCACGCCGACCATCTTTCGGCCGCGCCCTATCTGCAGCGGCAGCTCGGCGGCGTCATCGCCATCGGGCAAAGCATCCAGACCGTGCAGGGCGTGTTCAAGAAGATCTTCAACCTGGAGCCGGCGTTCCAGCTCGACGGCTCGCAGTTCGGCCACCTGTTCGCCGACGGCGAGGCCTTCCGCATCGGCGCGCTGACGGCGCAGGCCATCCACGTACCGGGGCATACGCCGGCCGACATGGCCTACCTGATCGGCGACGCCGCCTTCGTGGGCGACACGCTGTTCATGCCCGACGTGGGCACCGCGCGCTGCGACTTCCCCGGCGGCGACGCCCATCAGCTGTACCGCTCCATCCAGCGCCTGCTGAGCCTGCCCGCCGAGACCAAGCTGTACATGTGCCACGACTACCCGCCCGCCGGCCGCGAAGCCGCCTGGCAGACCACAGTGGCCGAACAGCGCCGCGCCAACATCCATGTGCGCGACGGCATCGGCGAGGACGAGTTCGTGGCCATGCGCACGCGGCGCGACGCCACGCTTTCCATGCCCACCCTGATCCTGCCGGCCATCCAGGTCAACATCCGCGCCGGCCACTTCCCGCCGGCCGAAGACAACGGCGTGCGCTACCTGAAGATACCCGTCGACGCGCTCTGAACGGCGCGGGCTTGCGCCCCGGGCTTGCGTGCCCCGGACTTATCCCGCAAGATCGGCCGATCGCAGAAATGCCGACCGACGGACCGTCCATGTTTGCCGAAGCCGAAGCCGACCCCAGCCTCTCGAAAGAGGCATTCAAGCCGATGGAGGCGCGGCTGCGCGTCGCCCTGCTGAATGCGCAATACCAGCGTCTGGCCAAGGCCGACAAGACGCTGCTGGTGGTGGTGGCCGGCATCGACGGCGCCGGCAAGGGCGCCACCATCAACCTGCTCAACGAATGGATGGACCCGCGCCACATCAAGACGCTGGCCTACGGCCCGCGCGTCGGCGAGGAACTGGAACGTCCGCCGCTGTGGCGCTACTGGAACGATCTGCCGCCCAAGGGCAGCACCGGCATCGTGTTCGGCTCCTGGTACGCGCCGATGATCCTGGAGGCCATGCGCAAGCGGCCCGACCAGGACAGCATCGAGGCGCAGGCCGTCGCGATCCGGCGCTTCGAGGCGATGCTGGCCGCCGAAGGCGTGCAGATCGTGAAACTCTGGTTCCACCTGTCGGCCCAGGCCCAGAAGGCGCGCGCCAAGCGCCTGCTGGCCAGCCCCGAGACCTCGTGGCAGGTCAGCCCGGTCGACCTCAAGGTCTACAAGAAGTACGACCGCATCCGCAACGCCGGGCAGACGGTGCTGAACCATACCGACAGCGGCCATGCGCCCTGGGTCGTGATCCCCAGCGCCGACGAGCAGATGCGCACGGCGCGCACGGCCGAGGCGGTGCTGGCCGCCATGCGCCAGCGCGGCGTGCCGCGCATTCCGGCCAGCTTCGTGCCCCACTCGCGGCCGACGCGCGTGGCGGACCGGCTGGGCCAGCTGGACTATGACGCGCGCCTCGACAAGAGCGACTACGAGTCCGAACTCGGATTGCTGCAGGGCCGGCTGGCGCGCGCGGCGCGCTCGCGCAAGTTCCAGGAGCGTTCGCTGGTGCTGGTGTTCGAGGGGCAGGACGCCGCCGGCAAGGGCGGCGCCATCCGGCGCGTGACGCATGCGCTGGACGCCCGCCAGTTCGACATCACGCCCATCGCCGCGCCAGGCAGCGAAGCGCTGGCCCGCCCCTATCTGTGGCGGTTCTGGCGCCAGGTGCCGCGCCATGGGCGCATCGCCATCTTCGACCGGTCCTGGTACGGCCGCGTGCTGGTCGAACGCGTCGAGAAACTGACCCCGCCGGCCCAATGGCGCCGGGCCTACGCCGAGATCAACGACTTCGAAGGGCAGCTGGCCGCCAGCGGCGCGCTGGTGCTGAAGTTCTGGCTGGCGATCACGCCGGACGTGCAGCTGGAACGATTCAAGGAACGCGAGAAATCGCCGTTCAAGAATTTCAAGATCACCGCCGAGGACTGGCGCAACCGCGACAAATGGCAGGACTACGCGGCCGCGGCCAACGAAATGCTGGCCCGCACCGACGTGGCCCGCGCGCCCTGGCATGTGGTCTCGGCCAACGACAAGCGCTACGCTCGCGTGCAGGTGCTGCGGCACATCGTCGAAGCCCTGGAAACCCAGCTCTGAAATCCCGCCGGAGGGCCCCGCCATGAGTACCGTAGAGATCCGACCCATCGTCGCCGCCGACTTCGACGCCTGGCTGCCGCTGTGGAAGGGCTACCAGGACTTCTACCGCGTCGACATCGACGACGCCGTCACGCGCAACACCTGGGCGCGCCTGCTGGACGGCGCGCAGCCCATGCACGCCGCGCTGGCCTACGACAGCGGCCGCGCCATCGGACTGGTGCACTGGATCTTCCACCGCTCGACCTGGACCGCCGGCGACTACTGTTATCTGCAGGACCTGTACGTGGCCCCGGACGTGCGCGGCGCCGGCGCGGGCCGCAAGCTGATCGAACACGTCTACGCGCAGGCGGCCGCGGCCAATTGCGCGCGCGTATACTGGCTGACCCATGAAACCAACGCCACCGCCATCCAGTTGTACGACCGCATCGCCGACCGCTCCGGCTTCATTCAATACCGGAAAACGCTGACATGAGCGCACGTGATCCCAACTGTCCGCTGTGCCAGGAAGACGGCGGCGCGCTGCTGTGGCGCGGCCCGCACCTGCGCATCATCGAAGTCGCCGATCCGGATTATCCCGGCTTCACGCGGGTGGTCTGGAACGGCCACCTGGCCGAAATGACCAGCCTGTCCACGCATGGACGCGACCTGCTGATGCGGGCCGTGTACGTGGTGGAGGAAACGCAGCAATCGATACTGTCGCCCGACAAGGTCAACCTGGCCTCGCTGGGCAATATGGTGCCGCACCTGCATTGGCATGTGATCCCGCGCTGGCGCGGCGACCGCCACTTCCCCGACGCGATCTGGGCGCCGCCGCGCGTGGCGCAGGGCGCGGAATCCGAGGAATGGAAGGCGCGGCGCGCGGAACTGCAGGCCCTGCTGCCGCGCTACCGCAACCGGCTGGTCGAGGCGATGAACGCCCTGCTCTGGCACTAGCGCACTAGCGCGCGCCCAGTTCGGCCAGCCAGCGCGAGTAGGCCTGCTCGACCTGGCTGGCGGCGGTTTCCGCCGAGAACAACCCCTGCCCGCGTATCCAGTCTCTGCCTGCCCGGCCCATGCTCCGGCGCAGCCCGGGGTCGGCCAGCAGGCGCTCCAGCGCCGCCGCCAGCGCGGCCGGATCGCGCGGCGGCACCAGCAGGCCGGTCACGTCCGCCTGCATGGTTTCCGGCACCCCGCCCACGTTGCCGCCGATGACCGGCACGCCCATAGCCGCGGCCTCGATAAAGACGGTGCCCAGCGCCTCGCGCTGTGTGGGCAGCGCGAACACGTCGAAGGCCGCCATCACGTCGCCGATGTCGTCGCGCCGGCCCAGGAAATGCACGCGCGGCGCCAGCCCCAGCGAAGCCGCCTGCGCCTGCAGGCGCTCGAACAGCGGCATGCCGTCGCCCGCCAGCACCAGCCGGGCCTGCGGGAACGCGCCGGAAATGCGGTGGAAGGCCTCGATCAGGTCGGCGTGGCCCTTGTCCGCCCGCATCACGGCCACGCAGCCGATGACCAGGTCGTCCGCGGCCAGGCCCAGTTCGCGCCGGACGCAGACGCCCTGGCGCGCCTGCGGCAGCGCCACCGGCGAATAGATGGTGGCGATGGACGCGGGCCGCGCGCCGCCGTCGAGCAGCTGCTTGCGCACATAGGCGCTGACCGCGATGACGCGATGCGCCAGCCAGGTGTAGGCATAGAGCGAATTGATGGGCTTGGCCAGATGCCGCGTGCGCACGATCAGCGGCGTGCCGGCCAGGCGCGCCGCGATCGCGGCCAGCACGGTGTCGCGCCGGCTGTGCGTATTGACCACGTCGAAGCCCCCGCGCCGCAGCAGGCGCCGCACCGACGCCACGCCCCGCAGGAAATTGTGCGGGCCGTCCATGGGCATCAGGTGCACCGTGAACCCCGCCATGCGCAGGCGGCGGCCCAGTTCCGCCTCGGGCTGGCACAGCGCCTCGAGATGGTGGCCGCGCTCGCGCATGGCGATCATTTCCTTGTAGATGCAGAACTCCTGCCCGCCGAACGAAGTGGCGGCTTCGGTATGCAGGATGCGCAGGCCCGCGGCGGGCCGGCGCGGCGTTTCGGCGGCGTTCAGCATGATGGGGAGGCGTCGTCCGTATCGCTCCAGCGGCGGCCCTGGTGCATCAGGTACGCGCCCAGGTAGGCGATGTCTTCGGGGTCCAGCGCGGCGGCACCCGTGGCGCAACATTCATGCGGGCACTCGGAGGCCTGCAGGCTGCCGTCCGCCCAGACGCGCGCCGCGCCCGTGCGGGAGAGGTCGAAACGCGCCCCGGCACGGGCCCAGGCCAGCAGGCGCGCGCTGGGCGCGAGCCTGTGGGTTCGGTAAACGCCGTGGGCGATGGGGCCGGCCGGCGCGACGAGGGCGTCGCCGACATCTACCAGGCGGCTGGCGGCGCCGGGCCGGGCGGGGGTGTAGGTCAATACCGTGAGAGGAGATAAAGGCATGTACTGGCCGGCGTTGCCGGGACGGCTCGACCGAGGGGCGGATCGGAATGTCGGGAAAGGCCGATTGCGGGAATCGGCGGATGGTTATCGCGCGGTCATGCGCCTGGGCCAGACTCTAGTAGAGGATTTTCGGATACGGCAGGGGAATCGGTCCGAGACCGCGGAATAAAGATTGAATGCGAATCGCCCGTTTTTTGCTGAAAATCAGCGAAGATATCCGAAATAGAGCGCCATCGTTCATGTATTCAGGTAAAATTCAGGTTCTCGCCGCGTATATTATCAAAATGTAATCAAGGCCGTAAAAAGTGAATCGACCGGCTTCGTCCACCCCCAAATCCCCCTCCCTCTTCCAGGCCTTCCTGCAGTCCGAAGCGCTCGGCGGCTATGTCCTGATGCTGGCCGCGCTGGTCGCGCTGATCGTCGCCAACAGTCCGGCCGCGCCGTACTACTTCGGCGCGCTCGAAACCAAGTTCGGCTTCCAGGCCGGCCCGGTCGTGCTCAAGGAAAGCGTGCTGCACTGGATCAACGACGGCCTGATGGCGGTGTTCTTCCTGCTGGTCGGCCTTGAAATCAAGCGCGAGGTGCTGGACGGCCAGTTGCGCGGCGCGGCCCGCATCGTGCTGCCGGGCATCGCGGCGGTGGGCGGCATGGTGCTGCCTGCGCTGATTTACGTGCTGATCAACGCCGGCAGCCCCGAGACGCTGCGCGGCTGGGCCATCCCGGCAGCCACGGACATCGCCTTCGCGCTGGGCATCCTGGCGCTGCTGGGCAGCCGGGTGCCGACCTCGCTGAAGGTCTTCCTGACCGCGCTGGCCATTCTTGACGACCTGGGCGCCATCGTCATCATCGCGCTCTTCTATACGTCCACGCTCAATACCTTCGCGCTGGGCATGGCGGGCGCCCTGCTGGTCGTGCTGTTCTGCATGAACCGCATGGGCGTGCTGCGCCTGGCGCCTTATCTGCTGATCGGCGCGATGCTGTGGTACTTCGTCCTGAAATCCGGCGTGCACGCCACGCTGGCCGGCGTGGCGCTGGCCCTGGCCATCCCGCTGCGCCCGCAGAACCAGGGCGATACCGGCGAATATTCCCCGCTGCATGCGCTGGAACACGCGCTGCACAAGCCGGTGGCCCTGCTCATCGTGCCGGTGTTCGGCTTCGCCAACGCGGGCGTCTCCTTCGCCGGCCTGGGGCTGGCCACGCTGGCGCAGCCGGTGCCGCTGGGCGTGGCGCTGGGCCTGTTCCTGGGCAAGCAGCTGGGCGTGTTCGGCTTTGCCTGGCTGGCCATCAAGAGCGGCCTCGCCACCCTGCCGCGCCACGCCACCTACACCCAGCTCTACGGCGTCGCGCTGCTCTGCGGCATTGGCTTCACCATGAGCCTGTTCATCGGCGCCCTGGCCTTCACCGACCCGGCCGCCGTGGACGCCACCAAGATCGGCGTGCTGACGGGCTCGCTGGCCTCGGCCATCGTGGGGTTCGTGCTGCTGCGCGCCGGCGGCCGCGCCGAAACGCCATGACGACGGGCGGGCGGCGCTAAAGTAGACGGTAGACGGGGTCAGCCGCCACGCCCCGAGGAGCCGCCATGAAACCGCCCGCCATCACCCTGCAACGCGTCTACGAAGGCACCGGACCGCAAGGCAGCTACCGCGCGCTGGTGGACCGCGTGTGGCCGCGCGGGCTGCGCCGCGACGACCTGGGGCTGGACGAATGGGCCCGCGACCTCGCGCCCACCACCGAACTGCGCAAGTGGTTCAACCACGTCGAGGAACGCTGGGACGAGTTCCGCCGCAAATACCTGGCCGAGCTGGCCACGCCCGAGCAGCAGGCCCGCCTGGAAGCCCTGCTGCAGGCCGCCGGCAAGCGGCCGCTGACCTTGCTCTATGGCGCCCACGACGCCGAGCACAACCAGGCCGTGGTGCTGCGCGACGCGCTGCTGGATTACGCCCAACGGCACGGCAAGCGCCACGCCTGAGGCCCGCCTCGGGGCGCGCCGGTCTTTGGTACCCTAGCCTCCTTTGGCCGGGCAGCCTGCCCACCCGCCTCGAGGAATCCCCATGTCTTTCAGCTCCGACGCCTGGGCGCGCAACGCCGCGCTTTACGAAAAAACGCGCGACATGCCGTTCAACCGCGAACTGGCCAGCGGCCAGCTCGACGAGAGCGCGTTCAAGCACTACATGATCCAGGACGCGCACTATCTGGTGGCGTTCGGACGCGCGCTGGCCATCGCCGCCGCCAAGGCCGACGACGCCGACGGCGTGGTGCAGTTCGCCGAAGCCGCCCGCGGCGCGGTGGTCGCCGAACGCTCGCTGCACGAAGGTTTCATGAAGCAGTACGGCATCGACGCCGCCACCTTCGAAGCCACGCCGCTGACGCCGGCCAGCCACCACTACACCAGCTTCCTGATCGCCACCGCCTGGAGCGCGCCGTACCCGGTGGCGCTGGCCGCCCTGCTGCCGTGCTTCTGGATCTACGCCGAGATCGGCCGCGAGATCCACGCGCGCGCCACCCGGCCCAATCCCTACGCCGCCTGGATCGACACCTACGCGGGTGACGAATTCCATGCGCTGGTGCGGGCCGTGATCGCCTCGGTGGATCGCGCCGCGGAATCGGCCTCGGCGCAGACGCTGGCGGCGATGCACCAGGCCTACACGCACGCGGCCCAGCTGGAATGGATGTTCTGGGACTCGGCCTATCGCCAGGCCGGCTGGCCGGTCTGAGGCGCGGCCGCGCCGTGTGCCAAAATCGCGCCCATGCCGACCGACAACCGCCTGATTCCCGCCGCCCTCGCCGCCCAGACGGCGCAACTTCCCGCCGCCTGGCTGGCCGCCTTTTCCGACCGGCCGGTGGCCGACGCGCTGGCCGCGGTGACCGCCCACGTGGAAAAACGTCTGGCCGAAGGCGCCACCGTCTATCCCGCCACGCCGTTTCGCGCCCTGCACGGCCTGGCGCCCTCGGACGTGCGCGTGGTGATCCTGGGCCAGGACCCCTACCACGGCCCCGGCCAGGCCCAGGGCCTGGCCTTCTCGGTGCCGGACGACTGCAAGCGCCCGCCCAGCCTGCGCAACATCTTCAACGAAATCGCGCTGGAGTACCCGGGCTCCCGCGTGCCGGCCGGCAACGACCTGAGCTGCTGGGCCGAACAGGGCGTGCTGCTGCTGAACACGGCGCTGACCGTGGAGGACGGCCAGCCCGCCTCCCACGCCCGGCGCGGCTGGGAAACCGTGACCGACGCGCTGATCGCCCTGGTCGCGCGCGATCCGTCCCCCAAGGTTTTCATGTTGTGGGGCGCCCACGCCCAGGCCAAGCAGGCCCTGCTGCCGGCCGACAGCGGCCACCTGGTCCTGATGGCCAACCACCCCTCGCCGCTGTCGGCCAGAAGGCCGCCCGTGCCCTTCCTGGGCTGCGGCCATTTCCTGAAAACCAACGAATGGCTGGCCAACCAAGGGAAAAACCCTATTGATTGGGAGCTGGACAAAAAAATAATTCCCTTGCAAGGCGAATTCGGGTTATGATCGCCGCACTGCACAAAACGAGTTCGGCATTTACCGCCTTGATTTAGCGGAAGTTTTCGCAGTTCGCCGGGCAACCGCCCCGGCCCCATGCCGAACTATCATCGATTCCTGACCCCTTTCCTTTCGCCCTGCGTTCCAGTCAGTACAAGAGAACGCGCCACGCGCATGGTTGATCCGGTCGGCACGATGCTCCATCAACCGTCGCCTGGATCCGGCCGCCTAATCCCCTGGCCCGACCAAGCATTGCGTCGCATTGATTGCGGCAAGGGAAAGTAATGTCTTTCGAAAACCTGGGTCTCGCTCCCGCCCTGTTGTCGGCCGTCCAAGAAGCTGGCTTCACCACCCCCACCGCCGTCCAGGCCGCCGCCATTCCGCAGGCGCTGGCCGGCCACGACCTGATGGTGTCCTCGCAGACGGGCAGCGGCAAGACCGCCGCCTTCATGCTGCCGGCCCTGCACCGCATCGCCCAGCACCCCGCCAACAAGGGCGTGGGCGTGCAGGTGCTGGTGCTGACCCCGACCCGCGAGCTGGCCCTGCAGGTCACCGACGCCACCGCCACCTACGGCCGCAAGCTGGCCGACCTGCGCACCGCCACCGTCGTCGGCGGCATGCCCTACGGCGCGCAGCTGAAGGCGCTGTCGCGCCGCGTGGACGTGCTGGTCGCCACCCCGGGCCGCCTGATCGACCACCTGAACTCGGGCCGCGTCAAGCTGAACACCGTGCACACGCTGGTGCTGGACGAAGCCGACCGCATGCTGGACATGGGCTTCATCGAAGACATCGAGACCATCGTCGGCCGCCTGCCCGAAGGCCGCCAGACGCTGCTGTTCTCGGCCACGCTGGACGGCACCGTCGCCAAGCTGGCCGCGCGCATGATGCGCGAGCCGCAACGCATCGAGATCGCCGGCCACAAGGAAAAGCACACCAACATCACGCAAAGCCTGCTGTACGCCGACGACGCCAGCCACAAGATGCAGTTGCTGGACCACGTGCTGCGCGACGCCTCGCTGGACCAGGCCATCGTCTTCACCTCGACCAAGCGCGGCGCCGACGATCTGGCCGACCACCTGGCCGACCAGGGCTTCGCCGCCGCCGCCCTGCACGGCGACATGAACCAGCGCCAGCGCACCCGCACCCTGTCGCAGCTGCAGCGCGGCCAGCTGCGCATCCTGGTGGCCACCGACGTGGCCGCCCGCGGCATCGACGTGCAGGGCATCAGCCACGCCGTCAACTTCGACCTGCCGATGCAGGCCGAGGACTACGTGCACCGCATCGGCCGCACCGGCCGCGCCGGCCGCAACGGCCTGGCGTTCACGCTGGCCACGCATTCCGAGCGCCACAAGGTCCGCCGCATCGAGCACTACATCGGCCAGTCGATCACGCCCGAAGTGATCGCCGGCCTGGAACCCAAGCGCACCCCGCGTCCGTCCACCGGCGGCCCGCGCGGCGGCAAACCGTTCGGCAAGCGTCCCGGCGGCGGCTATCAGGGCCATCGCGAAGGCCGTTCCTTCGGCGGCCCGCGCGGCGAGTTCAAGCCGCGTGAAGGCGGCTACCAAGGCCACCGCGACAGCGCCCCGCGCGAAGGCGGCTACCAGGGCAATCGTCCGTTCGGCGACCGTCCGGCGCGTTCCTTCGGCGACCGCCCCAGCTTCGGCGACCGTCCGCAGCGCGACGGCGGCTACCAGGGCAACCGCTCCTGGGGCGACCGTCCCCAGCGCGAGGGCGGTTTCCGCGGCGGCGAGCGCGAGGCGCGCGGCTACAACGATCGTCCCAGCTACGGCGACCGTCCGCAGCGCGATCCGCGTCCGTTCAGCGAGCGCGGCCCGCGCGAAGGCGGTTTCCGCGGCGGCGACCGCGATTCGCGCCACAGCTACAACGACCGCGCCAGCTTCGGCGACCGCCCGCAACGCGAAGGCGGCTTCCGCGGCGGCGACCGTCCGGAAGGCGGTTTCCGCGGCAAGCCCTCGTTCGACAAGCGCNACCGCGATTCGCGCCACAGCTACAACGACCGCGCCAGCTTCGGCGACCGCCCGCAACGCGAAGGCGGCTTCCGCGGCGGCGACCGTCCGGAAGGCGGTTTCCGCGGCAAGCCCTCGTTCGACAAGCGCCCCGGCGGCCCCAAGCGCTTCGACCGCCGCGGCTGATCCGACGGCCTGAGCCACGCAAACCCCGCGCTCCGGTAACGGACGCGGGGTTTTCTTAAAATGGCGGCCTGCCACCGCCTCATCCGATCATGCAACGCTCCGCCCCCGCCAATCTCCCCACCCTGTCGCCCGCCGCCCTCGAACATTCCGAGGCCGCGGCCGCCCATCTGCGCGATGCCATCGCGGCCCATGGCGGCTGGCTGCCGTTCGACCGCTGGATGGCGCAGGCGCTGTACGCGCCCGGGCTGGGCTATTACGCGGCAGGCAACGTCAAGCTGGCCGAGGCGGATGCCTCTGCCGCCACACCGGCGGGCGACTTCGTCACGGCCCCGCAGCTGACGCCGCTGTTCGCCCGCACGCTGGCGCGCCAGGCCGCCGAGGTGCTGCGCCAGACCGGCGCCGACGCCGTGCTGGAGTTCGGCGCCGGCACCGGCGCGCTGGCCGAAGGCGTGCTGCGCGAGCTGGATGCGCTGGGGCTGGCGCAGACCCGCTACCTGATCCTGGAAGTGTCGGCCGACCTGCGCGCGCGCCAGGCCGAAAGACTGGCGCCGTTCGGCGACCGCGTGCAGTGGCTGGACGCGCTGCCCGAGGCCTTTGCCGGCTGCGTGCTGGCCAACGAAGTGCTGGACGCGATGCCGGTCTCGCTCTTTCGCTGGAGCGACGACGGCGCCGCCGTGCTGGAACGCGGCGTGGCGGTCGACGATGCGCAGGGCTTCGTCTGGGAAGACCGGCCGGCGCCGCCGGCGCTGGCTGCCGCCGTGGCCGACCGCATGCCGCCGCTGCCGGGCTACGTTTCCGAGATCAATCTGCAGGCCGAAGCCTGGATCGCCGCGATGGGCCGCTGGCTCGAACGCGGCGCGGCGCTGCTGGTGGACTACGGTTTTCCGCAAGGCGAGTACTACCACCCGCAACGCGCCGGCGGCACGCTCATGTGCCATCTGCGCCATCACGCGCACGGCGATCCCTTTACCGCCCCCGGCCTGCAGGACATCACCGCGCACGTCGATTTCACCGCGATGGCCGACGCGGCGCAGGCCGCCGGCCTGCAGGTCCTGGGCTATACCTCGCAGGCCCGCTTCCTCATGAACGCCGGGCTGATGGAGCTGCTCGCGCAGCTCGATCCGGCCGACGTGCAGAACTACGCCAAGACCGTCGCGCCCGTGCAGAAGCTGCTGTCCGAAGCGGAGATGGGCGAACTGTTCAAGGTGCTGGCGGTGGGGCGCGGCATCGCGCAGCCGCTGGCCGGCTTCGCGCGCGGCGACCGGCTGGGCAAGCTATAGCGGCGCGGCGCCCGCGCGCAGCTGCTGCAGGCGCGCGGCGCGCACCCCTTCCTTGATGCGCGCCGGATCGCCGGCGCTGGCCCGCGCGATCGCGCCCGCATCCACGCCACGCACCGCTTCCACGCGCGCGCGCCACGCCTGCCGGTCCACCGGACGCAGCACCGCCGCCGTCTCCAGCAGATCGGCGAAACGCTGCGGCTTGCGCAGCGCGTCGGCGCGTTCCATCAAGGCCAGCTGCGCGTCGGCGGCGTCGGCCGCCTGATGCGCCGCGTCCAGCCCGGCCAGCACCTCGGGCAGCAGGCGCGCGTAGTCGTTGCACTCGGTGGGCACGCGCAGCCGGCGGCCCAGCGCCTCGCGTTCCGGCGTCAGGCGGCACAGCAGCGCGTAGCGGCCGGGCAGCGGCAGGCCCAGTCCGGCCGCGCGGTCCACGTCGGCGGCCGTGACGTCCACCTCCTGCAGCTCCGGCATCACCCGGGCCAGCGCGCCGCAATCGCGCAGCACGCCCAGCATGCGCGACGGCGTGGACGCCATGAGCCCGCGCGACAGTTCCTTCCAGACGCGTTCGGGCACCAGCGCGTCGGCCTCGCCGGCCTGGACCATGCGCCGGCACAGCTCCAGGGTCTCGGGCGCGATGGTGAAATCGCCGAAGCGCGCGGCAAAGCGGCCCAGGCGCAGGATGCGCACCGGATCTTCCTCGAAGGCCTCGCCCACGTGGCGCAGCACGCGGGCGCGCACGTCGGCCACGCCGCCCAGCGGGTCGACCAGCTCGCCCTCGGGCGTCTGGGCAATGGCATTGACCGTCAGGTCGCGCCGGCGCAGGTCTTCCTCCAGCGTGACGTCGGAGCCGGTATAGAAGGTGAAGCCCTTGTAGCCGCGGCCCGATTTGCGCTCGGTGCGCGCCAGCGCATATTCCTCTTTGCTGCGGGGATGCAGGAACACGGGAAAATCGCCGCCCACCGGTATGAAGCCGCGCCGCGCCATGTCTTCCGGCGTGGCGCCCACCACGACCCAGTCGTGGTCGCCGGGCGGCAGGCCGAGCAGCGCGTCGCGCACCGCGCCGCCCACGATATAGACCCGCAGGCCCGCGATGGCGGGATCGCGGCTCATGGCAGCGCGGTAGTTTCGGCGCCCAGCGGCACGACGCTGCCCAGGCGTTCTTTCAGGGACTGGGGCTGGCCGCTGAACATGGCGGCGTAATAGACCGCGTTGGACATCACGTTCTTGACGTAGGTGCGCGTTTCTGTGAAGGGGATGGTCTCGGCGAAGATTGCGCCCTCGACCGGATGGGTGAAGGTCGAGCGCCAGTTGTGCGGGCGGCGCGGACCGGCGTTGTAGCCGGCGCTGGCCAGCATCTGCGAGCCGTCCAGGTCGCGCAGCACCATGTTCAGGTAGTTGGTGCCCAGCACGGTGTTGGTGTCGAAATCGTTGACGCTGTCGGGCGTGAAGTCGCTCATGCCGATCTTGCCCGCCACCCACTTGGCGGTGGCCGGCATCAGCTGCATCAGGCCGGAGGCGCCCACGTGCGAACGCGCGTCCATGATGAAGCGCGATTCCTGGCGGATCAGGCCGTAGACCCAGGCCGGGTCCAGCGCGATGGCGTTGGCCTTGGCGGTGACACGGCCCTCGAAGGGCGCGATGAAGCGCTGGCTGAAATCGAATTCCTTCTCGGTGCGGTCGGACGTGTTGACCACCCGGTCGTAGATGTTCTCGGCCCGGGCCAGTTCGGCGGCGGCCAGCAGCTGGCGGTCGCTCATGCCGCGCAGGCTGTAATTCCATTCCGGCACCGCCTCGGCGCGCCAGCCCAGGCGGAACAGCTGGACCGCGCGGCGCAGGCCCGGGTTGGCGCGGGCCTCGGCGATTTCCTGGTCGGTCACGGGCGCCGGACGCGGCGGCACGTTGATGCGCCGGCCCAGCTCCTCGGCCGCCAGCTGGCCGTAGAAGTCGAAGCGGTCCGCGATGCTGGCGTAGGCGGCCGCGGCCTGTTCCTTGTTGCCCAGCGCGGCCTGGCCGCGCGCCTTCCAGTACACCCACGAAGGGTCCGCCTGCTGCGCCGCCGGCATCTGGTCGATGGATTCGATGACCCACTTCCAGTCGATCTTGGGCTGGCGCAGGGCCGCGCGCACCTTCCAGGCGGCGTTGTATTCCGTCATGCGGATATGGCCGGCCTCGCGATACCAGTCGTCGGCGCGGCTGTCGAGCTTGAGCGCGGCGGTCAGCGCGTACTGGCTGCGGACCCAGGCCAGGTTCGACTTGGCCATCGCCTTGGACCACTCCCCGGACTTGGACCATTCGCGGCGCAGGTAGGAATCGGCCACGCTGACATCAGAGCGCGCCAGGCGGGCCAGCGCGATGGTCACCAGCTCTTTTTCGTTGCGGCCCACGGGCAGGCGGTCCTGGCGCGTCAGCCACCGCATCGGATCCTTCATGAGCTGATCGTAGGCTTTCAGGTCGCCGGGCTCGAAGATGTATTGCACGAACTTGCGCGCATCGGTCGTCTTGTTGGCCTCGATGGCGTCGCGCAGCTGCGGCTCGATCTCCTGCCAGCCGAGCACGCCGTCGGCCACCAGTTGGTCATACAGCGCCCAGCAGGCCGAGCCCGGCGCGAAGGCGCTGGTGGCCTGCGCGGCGGTGACGCGCTTGCCGGTCATGTGCTGGGCGTCCAGGATGGCGCATTCGATCTGGGCGTTGCTGTTTTTCACCGGCGCCAGCTTGCGCACGGTTTCGAAGTCGCCGCTGCGCGCGGCCGCAAGCAGCCAGTCGCCGCGCAGCCGGTCGGCCAGATAGGAATCCGGATTGCTGCTGACGAACTGCTGCAGCGCGGCGGTGGGCCGGCCGCTGGCCGGCGGCGTCCACAGCTGATAGCGCAGCAGCCAGTATTCGGGATACATGCCCAGCGGGTCGGACTTGGCCTGCGGCACCAGCGCGCCCAGGATGGACCACTGCTTGCGCTGCATGGCCTCGCGCGCGGCCACCACGGCGGCCAGCGCGGGCGTATCGTTGGTGGGCGGCAGGCCCGCCAGCACGGCGGGCGGCACGGAAATGACAGGCTGCGCGGCCTGGGCGGCGGCCTGCGGCTGGGCATTGATGGACGCGTTGCGCTGCTGCGCGTCCACCGGCGCACAGGCCGCGGTGAACAGCGCCAGGAGCGGCAGCCAGCGGCGCAGCCCGGCTCCGGCGACGGGGCCCGCGGCCTTGTGCGCGGATTTCTGATACCGTCCGGTTTGGAGAGTTTGTGTCATGCGCCGTCCCTCATTCGACCGCCAAAGCCGCCGCCACTTCCGCCATCTTTGTCCATTCCTGTCACTACCACCGCATGAGTACGCAAAATATTCCAGAGAATACCGCAGTCCAGCTACGCGCGCGATTGCGGAAAATGCGCGCCGAACTGCCTGAAAACCAGCGCGGCCGCGGCGCCCTGCTGATGCGCGCGCGGCTGTTCACCTGGCTGAACGCGGCGCGCGACGAAGCGGTCCGCGCCGGCCGCGCCGCGCCCGCCACCGTGGCCGCGTTCTGGCCCATGGCCGACGAGCCCGACCTGCGCCCCCTGCTGCAGCAATGGGCCGACGGCGGCGTGGCCGTGGCGCTGCCGGTGGTGCGCGAACGCAATGCGCCGCTCGCCTTCCTGCCCTGGACGCCCGAGGCCGAACTGCGCGCGGGCCCCTACGGCATCCAGGAACCGGTGCACGGCGCCGAACTGCTGCCCGACGTGGTGCTGGTGCCCACCCTGGGCTACACCGCCCAAGGCGACCGCCTGGGCTACGGCGGCGGCTACTACGACCGCAGCCTGGCCGCGCTGCGCGACCGCGGCCACCCGTTCATCGCCATCGGCATCGCCTGGAGCTGCGGCGCGCTGGACGCCGGCTACGCGCCGGCCGCGCATGACTTCCCGCTGGACGCGGTCCTGACCGAGGACGGCTGGGTGCCCGCCGCGCCGCTGGAGCAAGGCGGCGCCGGCGGCACCACGCTGCACAGCTACCGCCTGAGCTGACGCCGCTGCGACAGCCTGCGGTTTGCACCAAAACGGTGCAAACCGTAACGCGCGCCGGAACGCCCCGCAATACAATGAATGCGGCATGGCTTTTCCCGGTTCCGATCATGACCTATTGCGTCGCGGCCCGTCTCGATTCCGGCCTGGTGTTCCTTTCCGACTCCCGCACCAATGCGGGCGTCGACCAGATCAGCGTCTTTCGCAAGATGACGGTTTTCGAGCGCGCCGGCGACCGCGTCATGACGCTGATGACTTCGGGCAACCTGGCGGTCAGCCAGGCCGTGCTGAACGCGCTCACGCGCCCTCGCCCCGAAGGCTGCGAAACGCTCTGGAGCGCGCCCGACATGTTCGAGGCCGCCTGCGTGGTCGGCGCGGCGGTGCGCGAGGTCTACCGCCACGAAGCCGCCGCCCTGCACGAGCAGCATGTCGACTTCAACGTCAGCCTGATCTTCGGCGGCCAGATCGGCGCCGAGCGCTGCCGGCTGTTCCAGGTGTACTCGGCCGGCAACTTCATCGAGGCCGGCCAGGAATGTCCGTACTTCCAGATCGGCGAGGCCAAGTATGGCAAGCCCATCCTGGACCGGGTGCTGCGCCCCGACACCTCGCTGGACGAAGCCGCCAAGTGCGCGCTGATCTCCATGGACTCCACGCTGCGCTCCAACATCTCGGTCGGCCTGCCGCTGGATCTGCTGGTCTACGGCGCCGATACGCTGCGGGTCACGCATTTCGCCTGCATCGACGAGAACAATGAATACTTCCGCATGATCCGCGGCAGCTGGGGCGAGCGCCTGCGCCAGGTCTTCGCCGAAATCCCCGCTCCGCTGTGGACCAGCCCCGAGGCCCCGACCTCGCTGGTGCCGCCCAGCCGCGTGCACCAGCCGCTGCGCGCCGAACCGGCCGGCGAAACGGGCGCAAGCCACCCGGCACCGCAGTCGCTCGCCGAAGACCCGGGCAAGAAGCAGGCGGGCTAGCGGCGGGCCATCGAATCCGGCCGCTCGCCCTCGTTGCCGGGATTCAGTCCGATACAGGGGTGTCGAGGCGCCCGGCTTCTTGCACCGGAGCGCGCAGGGGACTACATTTTCGTCAACGCATATGCCCGTCATGTGCCCACCTTCCGAGGCCCGCCGCAATGAATTGCGGCGGGCTTTCGTGTTTTGGTCCGGGCCGCTCCATGCGTGACATTTCCATGCACTGAAGGGTAAACAACCGGCTCCCGCGCAATACACTGCGCTATACCGTCAGGAATGTGCAGCGATACAGCCAACTGCGGACCGCCACGGGCCGATTGCTCAACCATATCCGGCAGATCGGCGGGCACGTGGTCTACAGCGGCGAACGCAAGACGGCCAGCACCTCGCGGCACCAGTCCGCAGAACGCTTCAAACACCAGCTGCTACGCATTGTCCGACGTGCGGACCGCTTCTTCTCGGCGCGGCAGGCCACCTTCATGCTCCTGGTCGACGAGCAACAAGCCGGCGGCAGTTGGCGCGAAATGAACGTGGAGGTCTGCACGCTGGCAATGTTCGAAGATGCCGCCCACCGATGCAGAACCCTGATCGAGCCGCTGATCCAAGGCGAGAGCCATCTTTTCCAGACGCTGCAGTGCGCGGACTGGATCTGCGGTCTGGTGGGCCGCCTGTGCGCGTATGAGGCGGCGTCCAGCCAGTACCGGGACTGGGAGATATTCCACCGCTACTTTCACGCTCGGCTGCAGGCGGTCGCGCTGCCCTGCAGCGGCCTGGAACGATGCGAACGGCCGGCGATGCCCGCAGGTAGCCAGCCTTCCGTATAAACCCTCCTTTCCAGCTACCGAAACCCGGCTTGCAGAACCGCGAATTCTCATCCGGGCGCGGGTGGGCCACACTGGCCATGGCCCGTCATGCTTTGCCCTGGGGGCCCCCGATAAAACCACGAGGAGCGAGACATGCCCCCTATTTTCATGCGCGCGGCCCGACGCGCCGCCTGGCCGGTCCTGGCCCTTTCGTGCCTGGCGGCCGGCAATGCGGCCGCGCAAGGCGCCTATCCCAACCATCCGATTTCGCTGGTCGTGCCCTTCGCCGCGGGCGGACCCACCGACGTAGTCGCGCGCAGCCTGGGCGCATCCATGGCCAAGACGCTGGGCCAGAGCATCGTCATCGAGAACCGCACGGGCGCCGGCGGCACGCTGGCCTCGCAGCACGTGGCGCGCGCCGCGCCCGACGGCTACACCTTCCTGATCCATCACAACGGCATGGCCACCGCGCCGGCGCTGTACCGCAAGCTGTCGTTCAATCCGCTGACCGACTTCGCCTATGTCGGCCAAGTGGCCGACGTGCCCATGACGCTGCTGGGCCGCAAGGACCTGCCGGCCGACGGCATGCCGGCCTTCATCAAGTACGCGCGCGAAAACGGCAACAAGATCAACCTGGCCAATGCCGGCCTGGGCGCCGTGTCGCAGCTTTGCGGCATGCTGCTGCAGGAATCGCTGGGCGTGCAGTTCACCACCGTGCCCTACGCCGGCACCGCGCCGGCGATGACCGCGCTGCTGGGCGGCCAGGTCGACGTGCTGTGCGACCAGACCACGCAGACCATTCCGCAAATCAAGGCCGACCGCGTGAAGCTGTACGGCGTCACCACGCTGGAACGCATCAAGACGCTGCCCGATGCGCCGACCTTGCAGGAAAGCGGCCTGAAGGGCTTTGAGGTCAAGGTGTGGCATGGCGTCTACGCGCCCAAGGGCACGCCGCCCGAGGCCATCGCCAAGTTCAACGCGGCCCTGCGCGCCGCGCTCAAGGACCCCGCCTTCACGCAGAAGATGGCCGAGCTGGGCGCCGAGATCGTGCCGGAATCCAAGCAGACGCCCGAAGGCCTGCAGACCTGGCTCAAGAGCGAGGTCGACAAGTGGGGCGGCGTGATCCGCAAGGCGGGGGTATACGCCGACTGAAGCACGGCGGGCAGCGGCGGTTGCCGGTGCCTGTTCATGAATATATATTGCCGTGCATGAGTACGAACGACGTAAAAAGCGCCCGGCGGGTGCTGGACATCCTGCAGTTCTTCGCCGCCACCCAGGCGCCCGCCACCCTGTCGCAGATTTCGGCGGGGCTGGGCATACCCAAATCCAGCTGCCTGGCCCTGCTCGACACGCTGGAAGGCGATGGCTATGCGCACCAGACCGCGGGGCGCTATTACCTGACCCGGCGCTGGCTGAACGAAGCCAGCACGGTGGCCGAACATGACCAGCTGACCACGCGCATCCGGCCCACGCTGGAAGCGCTGCGCGACGAGCTGGGCGAGACGCTGATCCTGGCGCAGCGCGCCGGCGACCACGTGGTCTACCTGGACGTCGTCGAACCCGAACGCATCGTGCGGTTCACGGCCAAGGCCGGCCAGCGCAAGCCGCTGCACGCCTCGGCCTCCGGACGCGCCCTGCTGGGCGCCATGGCGCCCGCCGAGCGCGAGGCGCTGGCTGCGCGCCTGAGCCTGGACCGCTACACCAGCCAGACCGTCAAGACCCACAAGCAGCTGCTGCGCCTGATCGCGTCCGAGGCCGAGCGCGGCTGGCACGTGAACCTGGCGGAACACCAGGCCGACACGCTGTCGGTCGCCGCCTCCCTGGTGCTGTACGGCACGGTGCTGGCGCTGGTCGTGGGCGCGCCGCTGGACCGGTCGGCGGCCAAGGCCGACGCCATCGGCCAGACCCTGCTGGCCGCCAGCCGCCAGCTGGCCCAGCGCATCGACACCCCCGCCCCGCTCGCCCGGTAGGGCTTTTCCCCTGCCGCTGCCCGCGCCCGGTTCCCGGGGCGCGGTTTCCCCCTTCCCTTCCCCGGATTCCCGCGGCCGCCCGCCAGGCCCGCGGCGACGCCATGCGGGTTTACGCCTAGGCCCGGGCGTTGCCGACACGAGTTCATGACTATAAACTTTTGTTCAAGAGTAAGAACGCCGCCGGAATCCCCTCTGTTGCGGCGACTCCGGAACCGGGCTGGCGCCCGGCGCTCTCCCCCAGAAGGAAGAAACATGGCTGGCCTCTATTACGAACAGTTTTCCGTCGGACAGGCTTTCGATCATGCCTGGACCCGCACCCTGACCGAGATGGACAACGTGCTGTTCAGCTCGCTGACGATGAATGTGCAGCCGCTGCACCTGGACGCGCATTTCGCCGCGAAGACCGAATTCGGCAAGCCGCTGGTCAACAGCCTGTTCACGCTGGGCCTGCTGATCGGCATGACGGTCAACGACACCACGCTGGGCACCACGGTGGCCAACCTCGGCATGACCGACGTGAATTTCCCCAAGCCGGTCTTCGCCGGCGACACGCTGCATGTGCGCACCCGCGTGCTCTCCATGCGCGAGAGCCGCTCGCGCCCGGACGCGGGCATCGTCGAGTTCGAGCACACCGCCCTGAACCACCGCGACGAAGTGGTCGCCACCTGCAAGCGCTCGGCCCTGATGCGCAAGCAGCCCTAGGAGGCTCGCCATGACCCGATCCCTGCTCTTCGTGCCCGGCGATTCCGCGCGCAAATTCGAGCATGCCGCCGCCAGCGCGGCCGACGCGCTGATCCTGGACCTGGAGGATTCCGTCGCGCCGGACCAGAAAGCCGAAGCCCGCGCCCAGGTGCGCGCCATGCTGGAACGCGGCGCGGCCGGCAAGTCCCTGTGGGTGCGGATCAACGCGCTGGACAGCGGCGCGGCGCTGGCCGACCTGGCGGCCGTGATGCCGGCCGCTCCCTGCGGCATCGTGCTGCCCAAGTGCCGCAGCCGCGAAGACATGCGCCAGCTTGCGCACTACCTGGACGCGTTCGAGGCGGCCGCGGGCGCCGCCGCCGGCGCGACCCGCATCCTGGCCATCGTCACCGAAACCGCGCAGTCGCTGTTCGGGCTGCACGATTACCGCGACGCCACCGCCCGCCTGTGGGGCCTGTCCTGGGGCGGGGAAGACCTGGCCGCCGACGTGGGCGCGCTGCGCAACCGCGATGCCGGCCGCTATACCGAACCGTTCCGGCTGGCGCGCTCGCTGTGCCTGATGGCCGCGGCGGCCGCCGGCGTGCGCGCCATCGACACGGTCTGCGTGGACCTGGACGCGCCTGACGTGCTGGCCGACGAGTCCCGCGAGGCTTTCCGCGACGGCTTCGTCGGCAAGATGGCGATCCATCCGCGCCACGTCGACGCCGTCAACGCCGCGCTGACGCCCGACGCGCAGCAGCTGCAATGGGCGCGGGCCGTGATCGATGCGTTCGCGCAGCATCCCGGCGCGGGCACGCTGCGGCTGGACGGCAAGATGATCGACCGGCCGCACCTGCGCCTGGCGCGCCGCCTGCTGGGGGAGGACTGAGCATGCCCGGACCGCTGCACGGCATACGCGTCATCGACATGACCAGCGTGGGCATGGGGCCCATGGCCACCCAGATGCTCGGCGACATGGGCGCGGACGTGATCAAGATCGAGTCCGCCGAAGGCGACGTGTTCCGCCACGTCACGCCGCAGCGCCATGCCGCCATGAGCCACACCCACCTCAACCTCAACCGCAACAAGCGCAGCGCGGTGATCGACGTCAAGACCGCCGAAGGCCGCGCGCAGCTGGACGCGCTGATCGGCGGGGCCGACGTGTTCATCTCCAACATGCGCGCGCCCGCCATGCGCCGCCTGGGCCTGGACTACGCGACGCTGGCGGCGCGCTTTCCCGAGCTGGTGTATTGCGCCTGCTACGGCTATTCGGAAGCCGGCCCGTACGCCGGACGAGCCGCCATCGACGACACCATCCAGGCGGCCTCGGGCATGGCCTGGCTGCAAGGCGGCGCGGGCGCCGGCGCGCCCTGCTACGTCAATTCGGTGGTCGCCGACAAGGTGGTGGCCCTGTACGTGGCCAACGCCGTGACCAGCGCGCTGCTGGCGCGCGAACGCGGCGCCGGCGGCCAGGCGGTCGAGGTGCCGATGTTCGAATGCATGGTGGCCTTCCTGGCGCCGGAACATCTGGCCGGCCTGACCTTCGTGCCGCCCGAGGGCCCGGCGGGCTACACGCGCCTGCTCAACGAATACCGCCGCCCGTTCCGCACGCGCGACGGCTACATGAGCGTGGTGCCCTACACCACCCCGCAATGGCAGCGCTTTTTCGACCTGACCGGCCATCCCGAGATGGCGCAGGACCCGCGCTACCAGACCCTCAACAGCCGCAGCCGCCATTTCCCGGAGCTGTACCGCTACGTGGAGACGGTGCTGGCCGAACGCAGCACCGCGCAATGGACCGAACTGCTGGCCAGCGCCGACATCCCCTTCGCGCCGGTCAACGGCTTCGAGGAGCTGCTGGCCGACCCCCATCTCAAGGCCACCGGCTTCTGGCACGAATCGGAGCATCCCACAGAAGGACGCCTGATCCAGGCCGGCCTGCCCGTCAGATTCAGCCGCACGCCGGGCGAGATCCGCCGGCATCCGCCGGGGCTGGGCGAACACACCGACGAGATCCTGGCGCTGGCGCGCGCCGGCCAAGCTCGCTGACCCGCACAAAGAAACAGAGGAGACAACCATGCACAACCCGATCCGAGCCGCCCTGGCGGCGGCCGCGCTCTGCGTGCCCGCGCTGGCCGCCGCCGGCGGCTACCCGCAGGCCGACAAGCCCATACGCTTCATCGTCGGTTTTCCGGCCGGCAGCACCATCGACAACGTCTCGCGCGTGGTGGTCGACGACATCCGCGCCCGCACCGGCGCGCAGATCGTCGTCGAGAACAAGCCGGGCGCCCTGGGCGTGCTGGGCGTGGACGCCGTGGCCCGGGCCGCGCCCGACGGCTACACCATGATGCCCAGCTCCAGCGCCACCAGTTCCTCGGGCCCCTACCTGTCCAAGGCGTTCCAGCGCTATGACGCGATCAAGGACTTCACCCAGGTGGGCCGGGTGGTCCGGTTCGACGTGGTGATCGTCACGCGCGCCAGCGGCTCGTACGGCGACGCGCGCCAGCTGGTGGCGGCGGCCAGGCAGAAGCCGCAGTCGGTGACCAGCGGCTACGGCTCGGGCACCGGCCAGGTGGTCGCGGCCGCCTTCAGCCGCGCCGCCGGCGCCGAGGTGCTGGGCGTGCCCTACAAGGGCCAGCCCGCCGCCGTGACCGACCTGCTGGGCGGGCGCATCGATTTCGTGGCGGCCGACCTGGGCGCGGTGCTGCCGCAGATCCGCGCGCAGAACCTGAACGCCGTGGCGCTGGTCTCCAGCAAGCGCTCGACCATTCTGCCCGCGGTGCCCACGGCCGGCGAGCTGGGCATGGGCAGCCTGGACCTGACCGGCTGGATCGGCGTGGCCGGCCCGGCCGGCCTGGCGCCCGAGGCGGCCAAGTGGTGGGCCGACCAGTTGAGCGCGACGATGCGCGATGCCGCCGTCCAGGAACGGCTGCGCGCGATGGGCATGGAGCCGGACCTGGCGGTCGGCGAGCCTTTGCAGCAATTCGTCCGGTCGCAGTATGAAGCCTGGGGCGAGCAGATCCGCCAGGCGGGGATTCAGCCGGAATAGGCGGCCCGGGGGGCCGATGGGCTACGCGCGTTCGATATTCGTGTTCTTGCCCAGGCGTTCTCGCGCTGCGCCCATCCTACGGTGGTGAGGCCGTAGGATGGGTGCAGCGCGAGATATTCGACACAAGAAATCAAGGCTCGAGCGCGCGGAACCCATCAGGCGCCCAAAGCCCCCGCCCTCATCCCTGCAGCGACAATTCCCGCCACACCGCCATCGGCGCTTCGGCGTGGTTCAGGGTGTAGAAATGCAGGCCCGGCGCGCCGTTGTCCAGCAGCGTCTGGCACAGCTCGGTCACCACGTCCACGCCGAAGGCGCGGATGGAGGCCTTGTCGTCGCCGAACTCCGCCAGGCGCAGGCGGATCCAGCGCGGCACTTCCGCGCCGCACATTTCCGAGAAGCGCAGCAGCTGCGTGTGGTTCGTGATGGGCATGATGCCCGGCACGATGGGCACGTCCACGCCCTTGGCCTGGGCCCGGTCGACGAAGTCGAAGTAGGCGTCGGCGTTGAAGAAGTACTGCGTGATGGCGGCATTGGCGCCGGCCCGCACCTTGCGCACGAAATGGTCCAGGTCGGCCGAGGGGTTGGCCGCCTGCGGATGCATTTCGGGATAGGCCGCCACTTCGATGTGGAACCAGTCGCCGGTCTCCTCGCGGATGAACGTCACCAGTTCGTTGGCGTAGCGCAGCTCGCCCGCATCGCCGCCCATGCCCGAGGGCAGGTCGCCGCGCAGGGCGACCACGCGCCGCACGCCTTCGCTCTTGTAGGCCTGGAGGATGTCCCGCAGGTCCTGGCGCGAGGCGCCGACGCACGACAGGTGCGGCGCCGCATCGCAGCCCAGGTTGCGCAGCGTGCGCACGGCGTCCGCCGTGCCCGCACGCGTGGAGCCGCCCGCGCCGAACGTCACGCTGACGTACTTGGGCTGGATGGCCAGCATCTGCTTGGCCGCGCGCACCAGCCGTTCTTGGCCGGCCAGGTCGCGCGGGGGGAAAAATTCCAGACTGAAAGCAGGAGAAATCGAATCGGACATATCAGCAGTTATCTATAAGCACTACGCGTCCCGCATGAACCGGGTGCGCCCCACCGGGATGCCGCGGAGCCGGCTTCGCCGGTCCGCCGGCATGCCCCCTTGAGGGGGAGCGCGCAGCGCTCGGGGGTGGGATCGACTCTAGGGGATCAGCTTGGTGAGCAGGCCCGAGATGATGCTGTACAGGATCGCACCGCCCACGGCCCACCAGAACCCGTTGACCTGGAAGCCCTTCAGCACGGAGCCGACGAACCAGAACAACAAGGCGTTGATGACGATGAGGAAGAGGCCCAGCGTGACGATCGTGATGGGCAGCGTCAGCAGCACCAGCACCGGCTTGACCAGCATGTTGACCAGGCCCAGCACCAGCGCGGCGATGAGTGCAGAACCGAAGCTGGCCACGGTGATGCCGGGCAGCAGATAGGCAACCGCCAGCAGGGCCACCGCGTTCAGGATCCAGACGAGTATCAATGCCATGTTCGACCTCCTGTGTTGGGTCCGCCGGCCTCGCGGCCGCAATGCGGTCGCGAGAGGGAGCTGCGGACCGGTAAGCCCGCGCCGACATGGCGCGGTACTTCCCCTATTTTGCTACAACCCTCAATAACGGTAGTGGTTGGGCTTGTACGGGCCTTCGACCGGCACGCTGATGTAGTCGGCCTGTTCCTGGCGCAGGGTGGTGAGCTTCACGCCCAGCTTCTTCAGGTGCAGGCGCGCGACCTTCTCGTCCAGGTGCTTGGGCAGCACGTAGACTTCGCCCGACTTGTAGGCCTCGTTGCGCGTGTACAGCTCGATCTGGGCGATCGTCTGGTTGGCGAACGACGAGGACATCACGAACGACGGGTGGCCGGTGGCGCAACCCAGGTTCACCAGGCGACCCTGGGCCAGCAGGATGATGCGCTTGCCGTCCGGGAAGATGACGTGGTCGACCTGCGGCTTGATCTCTTCCCACTTGCAGTCGGCCAGGCTGGCGACGTCGATTTCGTTGTCGAAGTGGCCGATGTTGCACACGATGGCCTGGTCCTTCATGGCGTTCATGTGCTCGCGCGTGATGACGTGGTAGTTGCCCGTGGCGGTGACGAAGATGTCGCCGTGCGCGGCGGCCTCTTCCATGGTCACGACCTTGAAGCCTTCCATGGCGGCCTGCAGGGCGCAGATCGGGTCGATCTCGGTGACCCAGACCTGGGCGCGCAGCGCGGCCAGCGCCTGGGCGCAGCCCTTGCCCACGTCGCCGTAGCCGGCCACCACCGCGATCTTGCCCGCGACCATCACGTCGGTGGCGCGCTTGATGCCGTCGACCAGCGATTCGCGGCAGCCGTACAGGTTGTCGAACTTGGACTTGGTGACCGAGTCGTTGACGTTGATGGCGGCGAAGGCCAGTTCGCCCTTCTGCGACATCTGGTAGAGGCGGTGCACGCCGGTGGTGGTTTCCTCGGTCACGCCCTTGATCTGGGCCAGGCGCGTCGAATACCACTTGGGATCGCGTTGCAGCGTTTCCTTGATGGCGGCGAACAGGATGCGCTCTTCGTCGCTGCCCGGGTTGGCCAGCACCGAGATGTCCTTCTCGGCCTTGGTGCCCAGGTGCAGCATCAAGGTGGCGTCGCCGCCGTCGTCCAGGATCATGTTGGCGTGCTGGTCGTTGGGCCATTCGAAGATCTTGTGGGTGTACTGCCAGTACTCTTCCAGCGTCTCGCCCTTGACGGCGAAGACCGGCGTGCCCGAGGCCGCGATGGCGGCGGCGGCGTGGTCCTGCGTGGAGAAGATGTTGCACGAGGCCCAGCGCACTTCGGCGCCCAGGGCCACCAGCGTTTCGATCAGCACGCCGGTCTGGATGGTCATGTGCAGGCTGCCGGCGATGCGGGCGCCCTTGAGCGGCTGCTGGGCCGCGAATTCCTCGCGGATGGCCATCAGGCCGGGCATTTCGGTCTCGGCGATGGCCAGCTCGCGGCGGCCCCAGCCGGCCAGCGACAGGTCGGCGACGATGTAGTCGGAGAAGGATTTGTCAGTCACAGCGTTCATGGTGTGTAGGCTCCACGTGAAATACGAACGGCGCGCAAGATGGCCGGACAACGCGAATACACCACGACAGTCGAGTGCCCGCCTTTTCCGCCATATGCGACAAAGGTGAGCGCCGTTGCTGCAGCGCCGCGCCGAGGGCGCGCCGCTTGAACAAGGATTCCTGAGCCTGGCGACCGCTGGGTCGTCGCAACGCTCCTCAGGATTGCCGAGCATTGTACCCGGGAACCGTGCCGCGGGCAGCAGGCGCGGGGCCACGGACGCTTATTGCCGCGCCGGCCGGCCGGCGTTCTCCGGCATGCTGAACAGGTGCGCGCCGCGGGCGGTGCCGTCCAGCGGCACCAGCGCGGCCAGCAGGTCCGAGGCCACCGCGTCCCAGCTGCGGGTCAGCGCGTGCTCGCGCACCGCGTGGCGGTCCAGCGACAGCGCCGCGCGGCAGGCGTGGCCGAGGTCCTCGTCGAGCACGCCGGTCACCCCCTGCGCCACCACCGCCAGCGGCGCCTCGCTGCGAAACGCGGCCACCGGCGTGCCGCAGGCCATGGCCTCCAGCATGACCAGGCCGAAGGTGTCGGTCAGGCTGGGAAACACGAACACGTCGGCGCCGCCATACAGCGCCGGCAGCGCGGGGTCCTGCTGCATGCCCATGAAGACCGCGCCGGGAAAGCGCTTTTTCAGGCGCGCCTCGTCCGGACCGGCGCCGACCACCACCTTGCTGCCCGGCAGGTCCAGCTCCAGGAAGGCGTCCAGATTCTTCTCGCGCGCCACGCGCCCGACGCTCAGGAACACGGGCCGGGGCAGGCCTTCGAACGCCGCGCCGGCGCCAGGCCGGAACTTGCGCGGGTCCACCCCGCGCGACCAGATCCGCAGATTGGCCAGCCCCCGCCGCGCCAGCACGTCGCGCACCGTGGGCGTGGGCACCAGCACGCGCTGCGAGGGCCGGTGGAACCAGCGCAGGTAGCGCCACGGCAAGGCCGCCGGAATGCCCATGCGCGCCTGCAGATAGTCGGGGAACATGGTGTGGAAGGAGGTGGTGAAGCGCCAGCCCCGCGCCAGCGCCAGCCGGCGCGCCGCCAGGCCCAGCGGCCCTTCGGTGGCGATGTGCAGCGCGTCGGGCACGGTCTCGCCCAGGATGCGGCGCAGCTGCCGGCCGGGTTGCAGGCACAGGCGCAGGTCCGGCTCGGACGGCGCGGGCACCGTGCGGCTGCCCTGGGGATTCACCACGATCAGCTCGTGGCCCCATTCGCTCAGGATCTGCTGCATGGTCGTCCAGGTGCGGACGACGCCATTGACTTGCGGATGCCAGGCATCCGTGACCAGGACGATGCGCATGATGGAGCCGGTGGCGGGGGCCGGAAATGGATGACAAGCGCGATTTAGCCCGCTCCATGTGACACGCCCAAGACGGCCTTTGCGGCCGCGCAACGCCCGGCTAGTGTGCTGTCCCGTAGATGCGTCCGCATGACGAAATTTCTCCTCTTGGCGTCAGGGCTAGGCGCAAACCGCAGCGATACCCGTAGGTATCGCGAGGATTTGCAACGACGCCCTGGCGTCAAGGGGGGAATTTCGTGCGGGCGTATCTACGGGACAGCACACTAGTTGTTGCGGCGCGGATAGCCCTGCGCCTTGATGCGCACCCAGACCTCGCGTTTTTCTTCCTCGGTCATGAAGACCCAGTTGGCGACTTCCATGGCCGTGCGGCCGCAGCCGCGGCAGATTTCGTCGAACAGCGTGGAGCACACCGCCACGCAGGGCGAATCGGTGGCTTTGAAGGCGCGTTGCGCGTCTTCGGCGGCGGGCAGCTCGGAGAGGTCGACGGTGTAGCGATTCATGGGCCGAAGGTTAACATCCACGGTGCGTCCCTTTTTGGATGGCCCTACTCCGCGTCCAGGCTTGCCCCCGTGGGCTAAGGGGCCGGATCGCCGTCCCATCCGAAGAACGCCCGCACCTGCGCCATCAGCGCCTCGGGGCACTCCTCCGCCAGGTAGTGCGCTCCCGGCAGCGGGCCGCCCGACACGTCGTCGGCCACCGCGCGCCACAGGCCCAGCACGTCGAAATTCCTGCCCACCGCGCCGCGCTCGCCCCACAGCACCCGCAGCGGCTGGGTCAAGCGCTCGCCGGCCTTGCGGCCGGCGCGGTCATGCTCCAGGTCCAGGGTGGCCGAGGCCCGGTAGTCCTCGCAGATGCCGGTGGCCCAGCCCGGCAGCCGCGCGGCGCGCTCGTACTCGGCCATCGCCTCCTTGGAGAAATGCGCCAGCCCGCCGGGCCGCCCGCCCATGACCGAACGCAGGTAGAAAACGGGGTCGCGCTCGATCATGGTTTCCGGCAGCGGCGCCGGCTGGATCAGCCAGAACCAGTGGAAATAGGCCTGGGCGAAGGCGCGCGTCGTGCCTTCGTACATGTCCAGGGTCGGCGCGATGTCCAGCAGCATCATGCGCTGGACCGCCGCGGCATGGTCCAGCGCCAGCCGGTGCGCCACGCGCGCGCCGCGATCGTGCGCCAGCACCTCGAAGCGCGCATGGCCCAGCGCCTGCATCAGCCCCGCCATGTCGGCCGCCATTGCGCGCTTGGAATGCGCGGCGTGGCCGGCGCTGGCGGGCGGCTTGTCGCTGTCGCCATAGCCGCGCAGGTCCGCCGCCACGCAGGTGCGGTGCCGCGTCAGCTCGGGCCACACGCGGTGCCAGATGGCATGGGTCTGCGGATGGCCGTGAAGCAGCAGCAGCGGCGGCCCCGAGCCGTCGATGCGCGCGGCGATGCGCACGCCGTCGACGGCGATGCGGCGGATGGGTAGGTCGAAGAAATCGGTCATGGGTCTGCCTCAGTCTGCGCGGCCGGCGTCCAGGCGGTCGCGCACCCGGCGCGCCACGTCTTTCATCCATGGATGGCGCGCCCAATGTCCGGCCTCGAAACGCTGCACTTCGTCCAGCCGCTGCAGCGAGGCGCCCACCATGTCCAGGCCCTGAGCGTACATCCGGCGATGGCGTTCGGGCAGCGTGAAACCGGCGGTCCAGCCGTCGGCGGCGCTGACGCGGCCGGCCGCCACGTCGATGCTCACGCGGTTGGCGGCCGTATCGGATGCCCGGGCCAGCAGCGCATCGACCTCGGCTGGCGCCAGGCTGACCAGCAGCAAGCCGTTGTTGACCGCGTTGAAGTAGAAAATTTCGCCGAAGCTGGGCGCAATCACCGCGCGGATGCCGAACTGCTGCAGGCCCCACACGGCATGCTCGCGGCTGGAGCCGCAGCCGAAGTTCGGCCCCGCCACCAGAATGCGCGCGCCGGCGTAGGCCGGCTGGTTCAGCACGAAACCGGGCCGCGGCGCGCCGTCGGCGTCGAAGCGCAGGTCATACAGCAGCCCCCGCTCCAGGCCCGACTTGTCGATGATGCGCAGGAACTGCTTGGGCATGATCTGGTCGGTGTCCAGATTGGAAAAAGGCAGGGGCGCGGCCACGCCTTCGATCATCGGGTTCATTCATTTCTCCCATTCGCGCACGTCGACGATGCGGCCGGCCAGCGCGGCGGCGGCGGCCATGGCCGGGCTCATCAGGTGGGTGCGCCCCGCCCGGCCCTGCCTGCCTTCGAAATTCCGGTTGGTGGTGGAGGCGCAGCGCTCGCCCGGGCTCAGCACGTCGTCGTTCATGGCCAGGCACATGGAGCAGCCCGGCTGGCGCCACTCGAAGCCCGCCTCGATCAATTGCGCGGCCACGCCCTCGGCCTCGGCCTGGGCGCGCACCGCGCCCGAGCCCGGCACCACCATGGCCCGCACGCCGGCCGCGACCTTGCGCCCGCGCACCACGCTGGCCGCGGCGCGCAGATCCTCGATGCGGCCGTTGGTGCAGGAGCCGATGAACACCCGGTCTATCGGCAGGCCCGCGATGGGCGCGCCCGGCGTCAGGCCGATGTAGTCCATGGCCTTCTCCAGCGCCAGGCGGGCGAGCGCGTCGGGCTCGGCTTGCGGGTCGGGCACGACGCCATCGATCGGCACGGCCTGGTCCGGGCTGGTGCCCCAGGTGACGAAGGGCGCGATGGTTGCGGCGTCGAGCACGTGCTCCACGTCGAAGACGGCGTCGGCGTCCGATCGCAATCCGGCCCAGCTGGCGCGCGCCTGCGCCAAAATGTCGCCCCGCAGCTGCGGCGCGTGCGCGGCGACATAGGCGTCGGTGGTGGCGTCCGGCGCGATCAGCGCGGCGCGCGCGCCGGCCTCGACCGTCATGTTGCACAGGGTCATGCGGGCCTCGGCCGACAGCGCGTCTATCGCCTCGCCGCAGAACTCCACGGCATGGCCGCGCGCGCCCTGCGCGCCGATGCGATGCACCACGCAGATGACCAGGTCCTTGGCCGTGACGCCGCGGCCCAGCGTGCCGTCGATGCGGATGCGCATGTTGCGCGCCACTCGGTACACCAGCGTCTGGGTGGCCAGGATGTGCTCGACTTCCGAGGTTCCGATGCCGAAGCCCAGCGCGCCCAGCGCGCCGTAGGTGGTGGTGTGGCTGTCGCCGCACAGCACCACCATGCCCGGCAGCACCATGCCGTGCTCGGGCGCGATCACGTGCTCGATGCCCTGCAGCGGATCGGTGGTGTCGAACAGCGCGATCTGCTGCGCATCGCAATTGCGCTTGAGGTTGCCCGCCTGGCGCGAGGACGCCTCGTCGGCGATGACGCGCAGCGCCGGCGCGACCGGATGGGTGGGGATGACGTGGTCCACCACCGCCATCTGCTGCCCGGGGCGCAGCACCGCGCGCCCGCGCGCGGCCAGGCCGCTGAAGGCCTGCGGGCTGGTGTATTCGTTCATGATGTGCAGATCGACGTACAGCAGCACGTGCTCGTCGTCGATCTGGGCCACCTCATGGCTGGCCACCAGTTTGTCGTACAGCGTCATGCCGGGCATGTCTTGCATCCTTGAATCAGTTGGCCTTGATGCCGGCTTGCTTGACGATGCCGGCCCAGCGCGTCATTTCTTCGTCCACCATCGCGTCCGTCCTGGCGGGCGTGGAGATCAGCGGATCGAAGCCTTCCTTGCCCATGCGCTGCGCCAGCTCGGGCGAACGCAGCGCCTGCTCCAGCTTGGCGTTGAGCGTGTCTATTACCGCCTGCGGCGTATTGGCGGGCGCGCTGATGACGAACCAGGTATTGAATTCGTAGCCGGGCAGGCCCGATTCCGCGATGGTGGGCACGTCCGGCAACAGCGGCGAGCGCCGCGTGCCGGTCACGCCCAGCGCGCGCAGCTTCTTGCCGTCGACTTGCGGCTTGGCCGCGGACAGCACCGGGAAACTCATCTGCACCTGGCCGCTGATGGTGTCGAGCATGGCCGGACCGCCNCGATGGTGGGCACGTCCGGCAACAGCGGCGAGCGCCGCGTGCCGGTCACGCCCAGCGCGCGCAGCTTCTTGCCGTCGACTTGCGGCTTGGCCGCGGACAGCACCGGGAAACTCATCTGCACCTGGCCGCTGATGGTGTCGAGCATGGCCGGACCGCCGCCCTTGTACGGCACGTGCAGGATCTGCGTCTGCGAGACGGACTTGAACAGTTCCGCGGCCATGTGGAAGGTGCTGCCGGTGCCCGCGGAACCGAAGCTCAGATCGTTGGCCGGCCGCGCCCGCACGTAGGACAGCAGCTCGCCGACGGTGGCCACCGGCAGGCCGTTGGTCACCGTCAGCACGTGCTGGGAGGTTCCCACCGTGCCCACCGAGCGCAGGTCTTTCTTCGTGTCGAACGGCATGCTCTGGAACAGCGCCGGGTTGATGGCCAGCGACATGGTGTTGATCGCCAGCGTGTAGCCGTCGGGCTGGGCCCGCGCCACGGCGGCCATGCCGATATTGCCGGAAGCGCCGGCGCGGTTTTCCACCACCACGCTCTGCCCCAGCGCGCGGCCCCAGGCGTCGGAGATCAGGCGGGCGGCGATGTCCACGCTGCCGCCCGGCGCGAACGGCACGATGAGCGTGACGGCGCGTTCGGGAAACGCGCCGGCGGCGGCCGCCGCCTGGGTCCAACAGGATGCGACGGCAAGGGCCGCGCACAAGGCGCCGGCCGCGGTGTTGATCTTCATTCCTGGTCTCCTCGTGTGGCCGCGATAGGCGGCTCTGTATGGGCGAGTCCAGTGTATAGGCCTGTTGGATTCTTATAATTAATAATCCGAATAAAGCTTTATTAAATATGATTTATAAATAAGCCCATGGACGCCTTATCGGACCTCGCTTTTTTCTCGCTGGTGGTCAAGCACGGCAACCTGTCCGCGGCCGCGCGCGAACTGGGCCTGACGCCGCCGGCGGTCAGCACGCGGCTGGCCAAGCTGGAACAGCGCCTGGGCGTGCGGCTGCTGAACCGCACCACGCGCCGCGTCAGCGTCACCCAGGAAGGCGAGCTGTACCTGGCCGAGGGCGGACGCATCCTGGCCGACCTCGAAGCCCTGGAACGCTCGGTGTCCAGCGCCCGCGCGCAGCCCCAGGGCCTGCTGCGGCTGAACGCCACCTTCGGCTTCGGACGCGCCCACATCGTGCCGGCCGTGTCCGACTTCGCGCGCCAGTACCCCGAGGTGGAAGTGCAGATGCGCCTGACCGACAGGCCGCTGAACCTGATCGAGGAAGGCTTCGACGTGGCGGTGCGTTTCGGCGACCTGCCGGACGCGCGCCTGACCGCGCGCAAGATCGCCTCGAACCGGCGCCTGCTCTGCGCCTCGCCGCGCTATCTGGAGACCTATGGCGAACCGCGCGCCCCGGGCGACCTGCAGCGCCACCGCTGCATCGTGGTGCGCGAAAACGACGTGGCCTACGGCACCTGGCGGCTGGAATCGGGCCTGCGCGCGGAGACCGTCAAGGTGCGCGGCCCGGTCAGCTCCAACGACGGCCAGAGCGCCCTGGAATGGGCGCTGGACGGGCACGGCATCGTGATGCGCTCCGAGTGGGAGACGGCCGCGCACCTGCGCGCCGGCCGCCTGCGCGTGGTGCTGCCCGACTGGCGCACGCCGCCGGCCGACATCCACGCCTTGTATCCGGAACGCCTGAACCTGCCGGCCAAGACCCTGGCCTTCGTCGAATTCCTGGCGCAGCGCTTCGCCCGCCACCTGCGGGCGCCGAGCTCGGACGGCGCGGTGTGGTGACGCCGCCCCCGGTCCGCGCCCATCACCCTTCGGGCAGCCCTGCCCCGGCTACGCAGGCCTCCAGCAGCCAGTCGCGGAACGCCCGGCATTTGCGCGGCAGCTCGGCGCGTGGATACACCAGGTACCAGCTCTTGTTGCTGGCGATGCGGCGCTCGAACGGGATCAGCAGTTCCTTGCGCCGCAGTATCGCGGCCGCGAACGAGGGCCGGCCCAGCACCACGCCCAGGCCGGCGATCGCGGCCTCGACCGCCACCACGTAGGAATCGAACTGGTGCCCCTTGGCGAGCAACGCGGGATCGGGCTGGCGCTCGCCGTCTTGCCGCGTCTCGCGGAACCAGCGCGGCCAGTCCTCCGGCGAGGTGGTGATGTGCAACAGGGGAAAGCGCAGCAGTTCATCGGGCTGGCGCAGCGCGCCGCGGCGGTACAGCTGCGGCGACAGCATGGGCACCATGTCGGGGCTGACCAGCGGCTCGAAGCAGAACTGCAGATCGTGCTCGTAGGCGCGGATGGCCAGGTCGCAGGTGTCGTAGAGGTCGGTCAGCGCATGGGTCACGGACAGCAGCCTGATCTGGATTCCGGGATGGCGCCGCGTGAAATCGGGCAGCCGGGGAATCAGCCAGCGCATCGCGAAATTGGGCAGCACGCTCAGGGTCAGCGTGGCGGCCGCCTCGGCGCCGGTCACGTCCTCGGTCGCGGTCTGGATCAGGTCGAATGCGCTCTTGAGCGAAGGCGCCAGGGTCTCGCCGCGCTCGGTCAGCTCCAGCCCCGCGCGCGAGCGGCGGAACACCGCGAAGCCCAGCCATTCCTCCAGGCTCTTGATCTGCTGGCTGACGGCCGCAGGGGTGACGTGCAGGTCCTGCGCAGCCTGGGCAAAGCTGCGCAGGCGGGCGGCGGCCTCGAACGCCTGCAGTGCTTTCAAGGGAGGAAGTTTGCGGCTCATCGTCGGGTGCAGATTAAGCAATTCGATTGGTCACATTAGAAATTCTAACGACCAATGGCGACAAGTTTAGAAAAAACGCGGCAAAAATAAGGCCAGCGCCAAAGGAGACGCCCGCACCATGAATCCGCAATCGATCACACCGCAGGACCACGTGGCCTGCGTGGCCGCCATTCAACGCTTCGCGATGCTGGTGGACGCCGCTAGGTATGAAGAGGCCGCGCAGCTGTTCGCCGTCGATGGCGTGCTGCAGCGCCCCAATGAGCGCATCGAAGGCCGCCAGGCGCTGCTCTCGTCCTTCAAGACGCGCCCGGTCCAGCGCCTGACGCGCCACGTCATCAGCAACGTGCTGCTGGAGCCCGCCGGCCCCGGCCGGATTGCGGCCTTCAGCTATGTCTCGGTCTACCGGCACCTGGGCCAGGAACCGGTGCCGCCGGCGCTGCCGGTATCCGCGCGGCCGCCGGAAACCATCGCGGAGTACCGCGACCAGCTATGCCTGGAGAACGGGCAATGGCTGCTGCGCCACCGCACGGTGCGGCCGGTATTCGACACCCTGTAGGCAGATGACGAGCGTGCGCGGCGCATAGACCGATAACACTGGAGACAACATGCACCGAATCAAGCCCAGCGGCGCCGGCCGCGCGGCATGGATGCGGCGCGCCGCGGCGGCCATGCTGTGCGCCGCCGTCGCGCTGCCCGCGGCGATGGCCCAACAGCGCCCCTGGCCAGGGCAGCCGCTGCGCGTGGTGGTGCCTTATCCGCCGGCCGGCGCGGCCGACGTGGCCACACGCATTACCGCGCAGCGCCTGGCCGTGCGCCTGGGACAGTCCGTGGTGGTGGAAAACCATCCGGGCGCCGTCGGCACCATCGGCGCCAATTTCGTCGCCCGGGCCGCGCCCGACGGCTACACCCTGCTGGCGGCCACCAACCCGGAACTCACGATCGTGCGCCATCTGCGGCCCTCGCTGTCGTACGACCCGGACGCCGATCTCGTCCCCTTGCTGCGCACGGCGACCGCCCCCATCGTGCTGGTCGTGCGCGAACAGGGCGCGCAAAGCGCCAGCCTGCGGCAATTGCTGGACGCGGCCAAACAGGCCCCGGACACGCTCTCGTACGCCACACCGGGGATAGGAACACCCATGCACCTGATGATGGACAGCATCTTCACGGCCTCCGGCGTGCGCGTGCACCATATTCCCTACAACGGCGGCGCCCGGGCCATGTCCGACCTGATGGGCGGACAGATAGACATGCTGGCCATCACCTTGTCGACGGTGATCGGCCAAATCCAGACGGGACGCCTGCGCGCGCTGGCGGTCTTGCAGGACGAGCGCAGCCCGCTGGTGCCCGACGTACCCACGGTGCAGGAAGCCGGCGGGGTCCAGGTTCCTCATCTGCCATCGGTATGGTTCGGCTGGTTCGCGCCGGCGCATACGCCCGCGGCAGTGCGCGCCAGGCTGGCGGCGGAACTGGAGCAGGTCGTGCAGGAAGCGGAAGTCGGGCAGGCGCTGCAACGCGCGGGGCTGGAGGCGCGGCCCCTGGCGCCGCAGCCGTTCGCGGAGGAACTACGCCGCGAATCCCGCTTTTTTTCGAGCGCGGCCCGGCCGTACGCCGAGCGCTGAAAGGAGAACACGATGTCTGAAACGCACAAGCGGCGGCGCGCGGTCCTGGCGGCGCTGGGCGCGGCGCTGCTGGCCGGCTCCGTGCAGGCCCAGGATCCGGCCATCCGCATCGTCGTCTCGCTGCCGGCCGGCGGCGGCGTGGACGCGGTGGCGCGCTATCTGGGCCAGCAGCTGGGCACGGAGCTGCAACGCACCGTAGTGGTGGAAAACCGCCCGGGCGGCAGCGGCACCATCGCCGCCCGCACGGTCATGAACGCGCCCGCCGGCCAGACCACCCTGCTGGCCGGCGGCAACCAGGAAATCACGATCGCGCCGCACCTGCTGAAGGACCCCGGCTACCGGCCGCTGCAAACCCTGACGCCAGTGCTGCAGGTCGGCGTGGTGCCGTCGGTGGTGGTGGCCAAGGCGGGCGCCGACGCCAGCCCGGCCGTCCTGCTGCAGGGCCTGAAAAAACGGCAAGACCTGTCCATCGGCATCCCCGGCCGCGCAACGCCCATGCACGTCGCGCTGGAAGACGTGGCGCACCAGATCGGCGGGCAGTTCCTGGCCGTGCCGTACAAGGGCGCGCCGGACGTGCTGGCCGGCGTGATGTCGGACTCCACGCAATACGGCGCGGTCGGCTATTCGGCGGCCAAGCCCCTGCTCGACGCGGGCAGCCTGGTCCCCGTGGCGGTGCTGGCGCAACAGCGGTCCGCGCTGCTGCCGCAGGTGCCGGCGATCGGCGAGCAGGACCTCAAGCAGCAGGACCTGCCGCAGGTCTGGTATGGCTTCTTCATGCCGGGCAAGGCGGACCGCGACGAAGTGGACCGGATCTCCGCCGCATTCGAACGGCTGCTAGGCCGGGAACCGGTGCGCGCCCGGCTGCAGGCGCTGGGCGTGCAGGTCACGGGGCTGCAGCAGGCCGCGTTCTCGCAGGCGCTCCAGGCCGAATCCGCTTATTACCGCAACGCTATTCTTCGCTACAAGGTTCAATGATGAAAGCCAATCTCGCCCTGTTGATCGACCCCGGCGACCACGTCGCCACGGCCTTCGCGGCGCTGGCCGCCGGCGACGCCATCGCGGTGCAGGCCGGCCCCGCCGCCTACCGGATCATCCTGCGCGACGCCATCCCGTCGGGGCACAAGTTCGCCGTCACCGACATCGCCGCGGGCGGCGAAGTGCGCAAATACGGCGCTTGCATCGGGCGCGCCCTGTGCGCCATTCCCGCGGGCGCGCACATCCATCTGCACAATCTGGAAAGCCTGCGCGGCAGGGGGGACCGTTCATGACCGCAACCATCTGGGGATATCCGCGCGGCGACGGCAGCTTCGGCATCCGCAACCATGTCGCCGTCATCGCGGCGATGGACAACGTCAATCCGGTGGCGCGCCGGATCTGCGAATCGGTCAAGGGCACGGTGCCGGTCTGCGTGGCCTACGGGCGCGGCCAGTTCGGCGAGGATCTGGCGCGGCACGATCGCGTGCTGCTGAACTACGCCACCCATCCCAATGTGGCCGCCGTGCTCATCGTGGGCCTGGAACCGGTAACGTCGCAGCGGCTGGCCGACGCGGTGGCGGCCGCCGGCCGCCCGGTGCGGGTGCTGGACGTGCAAAGCGCCGGCGGCACCGTCGAGGCGGTCGCCCAGGGGATACGCGCCGCCGCCGCGCTGGTGGTCGCAAGCTCGGACATCGAGCGCGCGCCCATGCCGCTGAGCGAACTGGTGATCGGCGTCGAATGCGGCGCCTCGGACGCCACCTCGGGCCTGACCGCCAACGCCACCACCGGGCTGGTGGCGGACTGGCTGGTGCAGGCCGGCGGGGTCGTGATCCTGTCGGAGACCGACGAAATCGTGGGCGCCGAGGCCAGCCTCGCGGCGCGCGCCGCCAACCCGGAAGTGGCCGCGCGGCTGCTGGCCGCGGTGGCGCGCCTGGAGGCCTTGTCCGCGTTCCAGGGGCTGCAGCTGTGGCCGCTGGGCGAAGACAATATCGCCGGCGGCCTGACCACGGTCGAGGAGAAGTCGCTGGGCGCGGTGCGCAAGGGCGGCACTTCGCCGTTGCAGGAGGTGGTCGGCTATGGCGAGAAACCCAGCCGCAAGGGACTGGTGTTCATGGATGCGCCGGCGCCGGGCGTCGAGAACATCGCCGCGCTGGCCGCCGGCGGCGCGCACCTGATCCTGTTCAATACCGGGGTGGGCAATCCGGTGGGCCATCCGCTGTCGCCCACCGTCAAGATCACCGGCAACCCGGCCACCGCGCAGCGCTTTGCCGACAATATCGACGTGGACGTCAGCGGCATCCTGACGGGCGGGCAGACGCTGGAGCAGGCCGCCGCCACGCTGCGCGAGGCCATGCTGCGCGTGGCCGCGGGCCGCATGACGCAAAGCGAAGTGCTGGGCGACACGGAGATCTCCATCTCGCGCATCGAACTGGGCTTCATGCGCCACCTGCGCGAACACGCGCCGGAGCTGCAGCCATGAGCGCCCGCATCGTTGCCGCGCCCCTGATGACCGGCTGGGTCGAAGCCGTGCTGCGGCGCGCCGGCGTCGGCGCCGCGCATGCGGCGCTGGCCGCCGGCGCCATGGTGCGCACCGAGCTGCGCGGCGTCGCCACCCACGGCCTGACGCGCCTGGCCTCCTATCTGGAAAAGCTGCAATCCGGCGAAGTGAATCCCGCGCCCCGCATCCGCGTGCAGCGCAGCCCCGGCATCTGCACCGTGGACGCCGACGGCGCCCTGGGCCAGGTGGCCGCCCTGACCGCCATCGAGGAAGGCCTGGCGATGCTGGAGACCGAGGTCTCCGTCATATGCCGCATCCGCGATTGCGGGCACCTGGGCGCGCTGGGGCTTTACGCCCTGCTGGCGGCCGAGCGCGGCCACATCGCGCTGGTGGTCCAGCGCACGCCGCCGCTCATGGCCCTGCCGGGCTACGCGGGGCGCGCGGTCGGCAACAATCCGATCGCCTTCGGCTGCCCGGTCCCGGACGGGCCGCCGCTGGTGTTCGACATGGCGTGCAGCGTGGCCGCGCGCGGCCATATTCTGCTGGCCGCGCGCGAAGGCCGCGGGATTCCGCCCGGCTGGGCGCTGGACGGCGCAGGCCGCCCCACCACCGACGCCGAGGCCGCGCTGGAAGGCTCGCTGCTGCCGATGGCCGACCACAAGGGCATGGGGCTGGCCATCATGGCCGAATGCCTGGCCGGCGCGCTGGCCGGCGGCGAACCCGAGTCGCGCCAGAAAGTGCGGCACGCACCGCGCAGCGGCGCCGCCGGCGCGCAAAGCACCCTGATCTGGCTGGTGAATCCGCAGCGCGCCGGTTCGTCTACCTTTGCCGACTACATGCGTGAATGGGCCGCGGGCTTTCAGCAGCGCGGCGGCGCGCAGGCCCGCCTGCCGGGCGCCCGCGCCGCGGCCTGCGAGCAGGCCGCGCTTGCCGACGGCCTGCGCATTCCCGAAGCCGTGGCGCGCGAGCTGGAAAGCGTCGCCCGCGGCCTGGACCTGCCGCTGCCGTGGCATTGAGCCCGGGCTGAAATGAAAACGCCCTCGCAGCGCGAGGGCGTTCACCTGGCCTGGAAGGCTTACATCGCCTTCTTCAGTTCCGGCACCTTGTCCGTGGCTTCCCACGAGAATTCCGGTTCGGAACGGCCGAAGTGGCCGTAGGCGGCGGTCTTGGCGTAGATCGGGCGCAGCAGGTCCAGCATGTTGACGATACCCTTCGGACGCAGGTCGAAGTGCTCGCGCACCAGCTTAGCGATCTGGTCGTCGGGGATGACGCCGGTGCCGTCGGTGTAGACGGTGATGTTGATGGGCTCGGCCACGCCGATGGCGTAGCTGACCTGCACCTGGCACTGGCGCGCCAAGCCGGCGGCCACGATGTTCTTGGCCACGTAGCGCGCGGCGTAGGCAGCCGAGCGGTCGACCTTGGACGGGTCCTTGCCCGAGAACGCGCCGCCGCCGTGCGGGCACGCGCCGCCGTAGGTGTCGACGATGATCTTGCGGCCGGTCAGGCCGCAATCGCCTTGCGGGCCGCCGATGACGAAGCGGCCGGTCGGGTTGACCAGGAACTTGGTCTTGGGCGTGATCAGGCCTTCGGGGAAGCTGGGCTTGATGATGTCTTCGATCACGGCCTCGCGGATGGTTTCCTGCGAGACTTCGGGCGCGTGCTGGGTCGACAGCACCACGGTATCGACTTCGGCCGGGCGGCCGTCGATATAGCGGAACGTGACCTGCGACTTGGCGTCCGGGCGCAGCCACGGCAGGCGGCCGTCCTTGCGCAGTTCGCTCTGGCGCTGCACCAGGCGGTGCGCGTACCAGATCGGGGCCGGCATCAGGTCGGGCGTTTCGTCGCACGCGTAGCCGAACATCAGGCCCTGGTCGCCGGCGCCCTGGTTCAGGTAGTCCTCGGAGCTGCGGTCCACGCCCTGGGCGATGTCGGGCGATTGCTTGTCGTAGGCGACCAGCACCGCGCAGCCCTTGTAGTCGATGCCGTAGTCGGTGTTGTCGTAGCCGATGCGGCGGATCGTGTCGCGCGCGACCTGGATGTAGTCGACGTTGGCGGTCGTGGTGATCTCGCCGGCCAGCACCACCAGGCCCGTATTGCACAGCGTTTCGGCTGCGACGCGCGCGTTGGGGTCCTGCGTGAAGATGGCGTCGAGAATCGAGTCGGAGATCTGGTCGGCAACCTTGTCGGGATGCCCTTCAGAGACGGATTCGGAGGTAAAGAGAAAGTCGTTGTTGGCCACAGATGCGTCCTTACGTGTCCGGCCTGGCCGGCGCATAGGTTCACGAGGCGCGTAGCACCCCGGATCGCATGCCTGGGGGCATGCATGACTGATCTGGGCGCGACGCTTTAGCGGATTTGGCAAAGGACTCGCGCATGCGCTGCCCCCTGCCGTCGCCCCGCAAGTTGTCGGTTAACTCGGCGACTGCGCTATTTTAAGCGAAAATGCCGTTCTGCTGCTCGCGCCGGGGCGCCCGCCCGTGCTCCGGCCCCGGGCGCGCCCCTGCCCGCTCCATCCCATTGCCGCATGCTGCTCTTCCTGTTCAGACTATTCGCCGCCCTTCCTCTTCCCGTTGCGCACGCGCTGGGGCGCCTGGCCGGACGCGCGATCTACGCCTGGCCCGGGAAGTACCGACGCCGGCTGCAGGCCAACGCGGCCCAGGCCGGCTATCCCTCGCCGGCCTTCGCGCGCCGCGCCGCCGGCGAAATCGGCGCCATGATCCTGGAAAGCCCGCGGGTCTGGTTCCGCAACGAGGACAGCCTCGCCAAGGTGGTGTCGGACGACAACGCGGTGGTCGACGCGGCCCGCGCCGAGAACCGCGGCATCCTCTTCCTGACGCCGCACCTGGGCTGCTTCGAGATCACCTCCCGCTACCTGGCGCGCCAGATGCCCATGACGGTCATGTTCCGCCCGCCGCGCAAGGACATCCTGGCTCCCTTGCTGGAAACCGCGCGCAACAGCTCGGCCGTCAACGCGGTGCCGGCCACCATGCAGGGCGTGCGCGAGTTCGTGCGCGCGCTGCGCCGCGGGGAGTCCGTGGGCATGCTGCCCGACCAGGCGCCCAGCGTGGGCGACGGCGTGTGGGCGCCGTTCTTCGGGCGCATGGCCTACACCATGACGCTGCCCGGCAAGCTGGCCACGCAGACCGGCGTTTCCATCATCCTGACCGCTGGCGAACGGCTGCCCAAGGGCCGGGGCTGGCGCATCCACTACGTGCGCGTGCCCGAACCGCTGCCGGCCGATCCCCAGGCCCAGGCCGCGCTGCTCAACGCCGCCATGGAAACGCTGATCCGCCGCTGCCCCGAGCAATACCTCTGGAGCTACAACCGCTACAAGACGCCGCGCGGGGCGCCGCCGGCGCCGGACTCCACGGCGGGTTGAATCCCGCCGCGCCCCCCGCCCGTTTCCCTGCTGATACTTATGACTGATTTCAAAACGCGCGCGCTGGTCTCCCTGATGAAATGGTTCGGCCGCGCCAAACCGTCGACCCGGCTGCGTATCGGCGCCTGCCTGGGCTGGCTGGCGCCGCGCCTGGCCAAGTCGCGCGCGCGCATCGTCCGGCGCAATCTGGAACTGTGCTTTCCCGACCAGCCCGAAGCGGTGCGCGAGCGCTGGCTGGCCGAACACTTCCGCGCGCTGGCGCAATCCATCGTCGACCGCGGCGTGCTCTGGTACGGCACGCCGGAGGCCATCAAGGAAATGGTGACGGAAACCGGCAGCGAGCGCATCAACGCCCTGACGGCCGAAGGCCGCTCGGTCATCCTGCTGGCCCCGCACTTCATCGCGCTCGACGCCGCCGCCACCCGGCTCACCATGGAGGTGCCCAGCGGCGCCACCATGTACACCCCGCAAAGCGATCCGCACATCGACGCGGTGGTGGCCGCGGGCCGCGCCCGCTTCAACGAGGTCTTTCTGGTCAGCCGCAAGGACGGCGTGCGCGAGCTGCTGCGCCACCTGCGCGCGCCGCGCCCGGTCTACTACCTGCCCGACATGGACTTCGGCCGCCAGGGCTCGGTGTTCGTGCCGTTTTTCGGCGTGCCGGCCGCCACCCTGCTGGCCACCGCGCAACTGGCCAAGAAGTGGAACGCCGCGGTCATGCCCATCGTGGGCTTCTGGAATCCGCAAACCGGCCGCTATCACATCGACGTGCTGCCGCCGCTGGCCGACTTCCCGGGCGAGGACTCGCTGGAGGAGGCCACCGCCCGCCTGAACCGCGAACTCGAATCGTGGGTGCGCCGCTGCCCCAGCCAGTACTACTGGGTCCACCGCCGTTTCAAGACGCGCCCGCCGGGCGAGCCCAAGCTCTACTGAGCCCGGCCGCGCGGCCCGCGCCCCGATAATGGGCGATAATCCGGTGATGAACTGGAACTTCACCAAAATGCATGGCGCGGGCAACGATTTCGTCGTGCTCGACGGCGTGCGCCAAACCATCGAAATGACGCCGGAGCGCGCGCGCGCCCTGGGCGACCGGCATTTCGGCATCGGCGCCGACCAGATCCTGCTGGTCGAGCCGGCCACCCGGCCCGACGCCGATTTCCGCTACCGGATTTTCAATTCCGACGGCAGCGAAGTCGAACACTGCGGCAACGGCGCGCGCTGCTTCGTGCGTTTCGTGCACGAGCAGGGCCTGTCCGACCGCAATCCGCTGCGCGCCGAAATCGCCACCGGCATCCTGGTCCTGGACGAAGGCGACGACGAGCAGGTCACGGTCGACATGGGCAGCACCCGCTTCGACCCGGCCGCCCTACCCTTCGACACCGCCGGCCTGGCCTCGCGCCCCGAGGGCGAGGACACGCTGTGGCAGCTGGAACTCGACGCGCCGGCCGGCCTGCCGCGCAGCGTCTGGCTTTCGGCGGTGGCGATCTCCAACCCGCACGCCGTGCAGGTCGTGGAAAACGTGGACACCGCGCCCGTCGCCATCCTCGGCCCGCTGATCGAGACCCATCCGCGCTTTGCGCGCCGCGTCAACGCCGGCTTCATGCAGGTGCTGGACCGCGGCAATATCCGCCTGCGCGTGTTCGAACGCGGCGCGGGCGAAACCCTGGCCTGCGGCACCGGCGCCTGCGCCGCCGTCGCCGCCGGCATCCGCCGCGGCCTGCTCGATTCCCCGGTGCGCGTGCAGACGCGCGGCGGCACGCTGACCGTCGCCTGGAACGGCGAACAGCTGCGCATGACCGGCCCGGCGCAATCCGTCTACACGGGGCAGGTCGACATCGACAAGCTCGTTTTCTCCATGGGGCTGAACCGATAAGCCATGACTGATACCGCTCTCACCGCCCAGGACATCGCCGTCTTCCTGCAGGACAACCCGGGCTTTTTCGACGAACACGCCGACGTCTTCGCCACGCTGCAAGTGCCCCATCCGCACGGCTCGCGCGCGATTTCGCTGGGCGAACGCCAGATCATGACGCTGCGCGAGCGCAACCGCGAACTGGAATGGCGCCTCAACGAGCTGGTGCGCAACGCCACCGCCAACGAAACCATCGGCACGCACGTGGCCAAGTGGTGCAGCCGCATGCTGTCCGAATGCGACCCGCAGCGCGTGCCGGGCGAGATCGCGCTGGGCCTGGCCGAGCAGTTCGACCTGAACCACGTGGCGCTGCGCCTGTGGGACCTGTCGGAGCTGCCCCCGACCGGCTATGGCGAGCCCGTCTCGCAGGACGTGCGCACCTTCACCGACAGCCTCAAGACGCCGTACTGCGGCAACGACACCGGCTTCGAAGCCGCCGGCTGGCTGGACGCCAAGCCCCAGTCGCTGGCGCTGGTGCCGCTGCGCCTGGAAGCCGACGGCCCGGCCGTCGGCCTGCTGGTGCTGGGCTCGGACGACCCCGCCCGCTTCACGCCGGAAATGGGCACCACCTTCCTGGAGTCCATCGCCCAGCTGGCCTCGGCCGCGCTGCACCGCCTGAATCCGGCCAGCCCCAAGGCCTAGCATGGCAGAGGCCGCCCACGACACCGCCCCGGCGCCCCTGCCCGACGCGATGGGCGCCTGGCTGCAGTATCTGGCGGCCAACCGCCGCTATTCGCCCCATACGCTGGACGGCTACCGCCGCGAACTGCACTTCCTGCGCGCCCTGGTCGACAAGGCCGGGCTGCCGCTGGAGCAGGTCGGCAACGGCCACATCCGCCAGTTCGTGGCGCGCCTGCACGCCGAGGGCCGCGGCCCGCGCAGCCTGGCGCGCACGCTGGCGGCCTGGCGCGGCTTCTATCAATGGTGGGCGCCGGCGGCCGGGCTGGCCGGCAATCCGGTGGCGGGCGTGCGCGCGCCCAAGGCCCCGCGCGGCCTGCCCAAGGCCTTGTCGGTGGAACAGACCCAGGCGCTGCTGGACCGCGCCCCCGCGCAGGTGGCGACCGAGCCCGCCGCGCTGCGCGACCAGGCCATGTTCGAACTGCTTTATTCCAGCGGCCTGCGGCTGTCCGAGCTGGTCGGGCTGGACCTGCGCTACGAGCGCGCCGACGGCTATGAATCGCGCGGCTGGCTGAACCTGGACGAAGCCGAGGTCGTGGTGCTGGGCAAGGGCGGCAAGCGCCGCTCCGTGCCGGTCGGCCACGCGGCCCTGGAAGCCTTGCGCAAATGGATCGCCGCGCGCCCGCAGCTCGCGCCCTTCAGCGCGCCGCCGGCCGACGCCGCCGCGCTGTTCCTGGGCGCGCGCGGACGCCGCATCTCGCCGCGCGTGGTGCAGCTGCAGCTGGCGCGCGTGGCGCAAGCGGCCGGCGTGCCCACCCACGTGCATCCGCACGTGCTGCGCCACAGCTTCGCCAGCCACGTGCTGCAATCCGCGCAGGACCTGCGCGCCGTGCAGGAAATGCTGGGCCACGCCAACATCTCCACCACCCAGGTCTACACCCGGCTGGACTTCCAGCATCTGGCCCGCGCCTACGACCAGGCCCATCCGCGCGCCGGCCGCAAGTCCTGACCTAGCCGCCCGCGGCCAGCGCGCCGCCCAGCAGCATCACCCCCAGCAACAGCACGGCAAGCGCCGCCAGCGCCTGCACGCCGTAGCGCAGGCGCGCCGCGCTCGCGCCCGAAAGCCGGCGCCCCAGGCGGTCGGCCGCGCCGCCGGCCGCCACGGCCAGCATGGCCAGCGCCGCGACGGTCAGGCCCGTGCCCGCGCCCATCGCCAGCGCCGAGGCCACGCCGGCCAGGAAAAAGCCCTGAGACAAGGCGAACACCAGCACGATCAGCGCGCCGCTGCAGGGCCGCAGGCCCACGGCCAGCACCGCCGACACGGCGCGCCGGCGGTCCAGCGGGCCGGCCACGCTTGCCGCCTCGGGCGCATGCGCGTGCCCGCAGCCGCAATCGTGTGCGTGCGCGTGGACGTGCGCGGAAGTGGCGGCGCGCGCGCGCAGCGGACGGATCGCCCTGGCCCAGACCAGCCAGGCGCCCAGCGCCGTCACCAGCGCATACGAGGCCAGTTCCAGCCAGCGCGTAGCCGCGTTCATCAGCGCGGCGGTGGCGTTGAACGCCAGCGCCAGCACCGCCACCATCGCGATCGCCACCAGCGCCTGCACCAGCGCGGACACCAGCGCCAGCAGCGCGCCGTTGCGGGCGGTCTGGCGGTTCGCCAGCACATAGGAGGAGATCACCGCCTTGCCATGCCCCGGCCCCAGCGCGTGGAACACGCCGTAGGCGAACGACAGCCCGACCAGGGCCCAGGCCGCGCCGCCGTCCTGCTGCCAGGCGCGCACCGCGCCCGTCAGCTGGCGATAGAAATGCGATTGCCAGACGGCGACCTGGCCGAAGACGCCCGACAGCCAGCCCGGCCCGCCCGCGCCGCCACTTTCCGGCACGCCGAACGGATGCGCGCCCTGCGCCGCCGCCGCGCTCCATCCCAGCCACAGCAGCAGCGCGGCCGCAGCTACAGGCAGCGCACCTCGATGCGATGCGTGAGCCCCTTGGTGATGGCGAAGAGTTCGTCGGGCAACGCGTCCGGGTCGGCCGGTATCGCGGCCAGTTGCTGCAGGGTTTTCCAATCCAGTTCCTTGGGCTTGCGGTACGCCGACGTACAGGACGCGCCTTGCGGGCCGCCAAGCGCGACCGCGTCCTTGGCGTCGAAGGCGTAGGCGACAAAGTAGGTCGGGTCGTAGATGTCCACTTGCGCGCCTGCCGCGCCCGGCGCCGCCGGCTCGGCCAGGGGCAGCGTGAAGGACAGGCTCAGCCGCCCGGTCTTGGGGTTCCAGTCGACGCGCGCGTCCTGCGGCGCGCCGAAGGCCAGGCTCTTGCCATCCACCGTGACGCGGGTGAAGTAGTGCGTGACGGGTTCGCCCAGCGCCTTCATCCAATCCTGCGCCATGCCCCGCAGGACATCCGGCGCCAGCGCGCCGTTGCGGTCCTTCTTTAGGCCTTGCGTGGCGTAGGCCCCGAACATCTCGTCGAACAGCCATACCTGCCGCAGCGCCGTGATGCGCCGCCCGGCGTCGATCTCGACGGCCGCGCGGGCGTCTATCCACATATGCGGATGCGCGCCGGCGTCGCCGGCGGCCAGCAAGGACGCGGCGGCGCTCAGGGCCGCAAGGCCGCGGCGAGCTGGCGTGCGTTCCATTCGAACATCTCCAGATAAGTAGCGCCGGGCTGGCCGGCCTTGGACAGCGCATCGGAATACAGCGTGCCGCCCACCCTGGCGCCGGTTTCGCGCGCGATCTGCTCGACCAGCCTGGGGCTGCTGATATTTTCCACGAACACCGCCGGCACGCGCTCGCGCCTGACCTGCCCGATGATGCGCGCCACCTCGGCCGCCGACGGCTCGGCGTCGGTGGACACGCCCATCGCGGCAATGAAGTCCACCCCGTAGGCGTCGCCGAAATAGCCGAAGGCGTCGTGCGAGGTCACGACCTTGCGGCGCTCGGCCGGGATCGCGGCGAAGGTCTTGCGGGTCTCGGCGTCCAGCGCCTGCAGGCGCGCGATGTAGGCCTGCGCGCGCTGGCGGTAGGCCGGGGCGCGCGCCGGGTCGGCGGCGGCCAGGCCTTCGGCCACGTTACGGGCGTAGATCACGCCGTTGGACAGGTCCTGCCAGGCGTGCGGGTCCAGGTCGCCGTGATGGTGGCCATGATCGTGGCCGGCGTCGTCGTCATGATCGTGGCCGTGGTCGTGGTCGTGATCGTGTTCCTCCCGCGGCCCGGCGAACTTGCGCGGGGCCACGCCCTGCGAGGCCACCACGGTCAGGCCGGAAAAGCCCGCGGACTTCGCCAGGCGCGGCATCCAGGTCTCGAAATCCAGGCCGTTGACGAACAGCACGCGGGCGGCGGACAGCTGCTTCGCATCGCTGGGCGTGGGCTCGTACTCGTGCGCGTCGCCATCGGGGCCGACCAGCGTGGCCACGCTGACGTCGTCGCCGCCCACCTCGCGCACGATGTCGCCCAGGATGGAAAAACTGGCCACCGCCCGCAGCGGCGCATCGGCGGGCGCGGCGCCGGACGCAGCCGCAAGAGAGAAACCGGCCGCGGCCAGCAGCGCGCGGAAAACGGAACCCATGTCGAATCTCCTTTTGAATCAGGCCGGCCGCATGCGGCGCGGGGTGCGCAGCAGCCCGCCTTGCGGGCCGCCCACGACGGAAAACAGATAACCGGCGCCGGCGGCCAGGATGATGGCAGGCGAGGCCGGCACGTCGAAGTGGTACGACACGAGCAGCCCGGCCACCGACGCCGCCACGCCCAGGCCCGCGGCCAGCCCGATCTGGCCGGCTGCGGAACGGACCCAGAACCGCGCCGCGGCGGCGGGCAACATCATGATCCCGACCACCATCAAGGTGCCCAGCACCTGGAACCCCGCCACCAGGTTCACCACCACCAGCACCAGAAAGCCCATGTGGACGCGGCTGCCCGCGCCGCCGGCGGCGCGCAGGAAGCCCGGGTCCAGGCATTCGGCCACCAGCAGCCGGTAGATCGCGGCCAGCGCCAGCAGGGTCGCGCTGGCCACCGCCGTCACCAGCAGCAGCGCCGCGTCGTCCAGGCCCAGCAGCGTGCCGAACAGCACGTGCAGCAGATCCATGTTGGAGCCGCGCAGCGACACCAGCAGCACGCCCAGCCCCAGCGAGATCAGGTAGAACGCGGCGAAGCTGGCGTCCTCGCGCAGCGGCGTGAGCCTGGCCACCAGGCCCGCCAGCAGGGCCACGGCCAGGCCCGTGGCGATGCCGCCCAGCATCATCGCGCCCAGCGACAGGCCCGACAGCAGAAAGCCCGCCGCCACGCCGGGCAGGATGGCGTGCGACATCGCATCGCCCATCAGGCTCATGCGCCGCAGCACCAGGAACACGCCGAGCGGCGCCGCGCCCAGCGACAGCGCGCAGGCGCCGGCCAGCGCCCGCCGCATGAAGCCGTAGTCCAGGAAGGGCGACACCACCCATTGCGCCAGGCTCATGCCGCGAACTCCGCGCGCCAGGCGCGCGCCGCCCGCAGATGCGCGTCGTCGAGCGCGCCGGCGGTATCGCCCCAGGCCACCACCGAGCCGGAAAGCAGCAGGCATTCGGGAAAGTGATCGCGCACCAGGTCCAGGTCGTGCAGCACCGCGATCACGGTCCGGCCCTGGCCGTGCAGGCCGCAAAGCAAGGCCATCAGTTCGTCGGCCGTATGGCTGTCGACGGCGGCGAAGGGCTCGTCCAGCAGCAGTACCGGCGCGTCCTGCACCAGCATGCGCGCAAACAGCGCGCGCTGCATCTGGCCGCCGGACAGCGCGCCCACGGCGCGCCCGGCCGCGTCGGCCAGGCCCACCGTTTCCAGCGCGGCCATGCAGCGCTCCAGTTCCTCGCCCGCGACGCGGCGCCATCCGCCCACGCGGCGCCACGCGCCCATGGCTGCCAGTTCCAGCACCGTGGCGGGAAACGAGCGGTCCAGCTCGGCGGCCTGCGGCAGCCACGCCAGCCCGGCGCGGCCGGCGCCGGTCACGCGCACGCTGCCACTCATGGGGCGCAGCACGCCCATGATGCCTTTGATCAGCGTGGACTTGCCGGCGCCGTTGGGCCCCACCACGGCGGTCATGCCGCCGGCCGCGAAACGTCCCGACACCGACTTCAGCGCGGCATGGCCATGCCAGCCGAAAGAGGCGTTGTCGAGCTCGATGGCGATGGGCGCGCTCATCGCGGCCACCAGTCCAGCGCCCAGCCGGTCAGGGCCCACAAGACCGCGGCCACGGCCAGCGCGATCGCCATGCGGCGCCAGGCGGAGACGAGAAAAGCGGAGCGCGCGGGCGGCGCGGCGCCCGGCCGCGCGGGCAACAGCGTGAAATGCGACATCGGAGATCGGGCAATGGGATCGAAGATTTTATTATGTTATATCATAACTAAAATCTTGATTGACCGGGTTTCGCCCGCATCTGGGTGTTTTCTGCTACCTTCCAGGCATCTCGCGCGCATCGCGCGCGTCAGCCATACACATGAAGCCAGCCATGCCCGCAACGCCCCGCTCTCCCCGCAGCGACACCGTGGACGCCCAGCTCGGCGTCGCCGAGACGCTGTGCGAGCAGCGCGGACGCCGCCTCACCCCCATCCGCCGCAAGGTGCTGGAGCTGCTGCTGCGCCATGGCCGCAGCCTGAAGGCCTACGAATTGCTGGACGCCATGCGCGCGGTGCACCCCGGCGCCGCGCCGCCCACGGTCTACCGCGCGCTCGACTTCCTGATGGACGAGGGCCTGATCCACCGCCTGGACGCGGTCAACGCCTGGAGCGCCTGCCATGACGCCGGCGGCGCCCCGCACGACCTGCTGGTGGTCTGTACCGGCTGCGGCGCGGTCGCCGAAGTGTCCGACCCGGCCATGAGCCGGCAGCTGGCCGAACGCGTCGCCCAGACCGGCTATGCCCTGGCCACGCACGAAACCGAAATCCGCGCGCTGTGTCCGCAATGCCAGAAAAAGCAGCCCGCCGAGGCCGCCGGCCACCATCACCACCAGCACTGAATCGCGCCGCCGCGCCTCGCTTCATCCCTGCGGTCTCATGCTTTTGGCGTAGCGCCGCGCCGGCCTGCCCGGCCATGCGGACGGATCCGCTCTTGAAATCCGGAAAACCGTCCCAAAATAGGGTTATCGCCGGGCACGCGACGGCGTACGGCCGCGATCCGGGAGGCCGCGGGCCAAGGGTTGACCCTGGGTTTGCCCCCTGCCCCCGACTGTGCTGTAATCCTGCGTCCGGCCGCTGTCGGCGGCCTTTGCAGCCCGTGGCAAACACGCCTTTCGGCCAGGATCGGAAACTCCGGTCCACAGGGCAGGGCAATCGCCGGAATCACACCTTCCGGAATTGCAGTCCCGGCGCCGAGAGTTCCGTTTAACGCCTTGACTTCACGCTAGCAGCTTCGCCATGAATACCCCGCGCAGTTTGGACAAAATGGTTCCCGTCACCATCCTCACCGGCTTTCTCGGTGCGGGCAAGACCACCCTGCTCAAACGCATCCTGACCGAATATCATGGCCGCCGCGTCGCGGTCATCGAAAACGAATTCGGGCCGGAAAGCATCGACAACGACCTGCTGGTGCAGGACAGCAACGAGGAAATCATCGAGCTGTCCAACGGCTGCGTCTGCTGCACGGTGCGCGGCGACCTGATGCGCACGCTGGGCGAACTGCGCGCCAAGCGCGAAGCCGGCGAACTGAATTTCGAACGCGTCATCATCGAAACGACCGGCATGGCCAATCCCGGCCCCGTCTGCCAGACGTTCTTCATGGATGACGACATCGCCGAGTACTACCGCCTGGACGCGGTGATCACCGTGGTCGACGCCAAGCACGGCATGGCCACCCTCAACGAACAGCCCGAGGCCCAGAAGCAGGTCGGTTTCGCCGACCGCATCCTGGTCTCCAAGAAAGACCTGGTCAACGAAGTCGACTACGAAGCGCTGCGCCACCGCCTGGTTCACATGAACCCGCGCGCGCCGATCACCCCCGTCAACTTCGGCGACGCCGACCTGAAGTCCATCATCGACATCAGCGGCTTCAACCTGAATTCCATTCTGGACATCGACCCGGAATTCCTGGCCGATGAGCACCCCGACGCCGCCCATTCCCATGGGCACGATCACGACCACGGCCACGATCATGGCCACGATCACGATCATGACCACGAAGGCGAATGCGGGGCGCACTGCAATCATGCCCACCATCACCACCACCACCAGCACGACGATGAAATCGGCGCGTTCGTGTTCCGCTCCAACAAGCCGTTCGATCCCGCCCGGCTCGAGGAATTCCTGGGTGGCGTGGTGCAGGTCTATGGTCCCGACCTGATGCGCTACAAGGGCATCCTGTACATGAAGGGCATCAACCGCCGCATGTTGTTCCAGGGTGTGCACATGATGATGGGCGCCGAACCCGGCAAGCCGTGGACCGCGGCCGAGAAACCGTCCACCAAGATGGTGTTCATCGGACGCAAGCTGCCCCAGGAGATTTTTACCCGGGGCTTGGAGCAGTGCCTGGCGGGGTAATCCCCCTTCCTGACGTGACGCGATGCGACGAAGGCAGTACTGTGAGGTACGAATAGCGTAGGCAACAAGTAACGGACGGGGAATGGACGCCCGCGCCAGGATCGATTCATAGTGGAGTGTTTTCATGGCTACCAAGGCAGCAACCAAGAAACCAAGCAAGTCGACGAGCGATACGGCGATTGATCTGCCCAGCGAAAAAGAATTGCTGGCCATGCCCGAGTCCGACTATATGAACGACCGCCAGCTGGCGTTCTTCAAGGAACGGCTCAAACAACTCGAACAGGACATCCTGGCCAACGCCGGCGAAACCACCGAGCACCTGCGTGAAACGCAGTTCGTGCCCGACCCCGCCGACCGCGCCACGATCGAAGAAGAACACGCCCTCGAGCTGCGCACCCGCGACCGCGAGCGCAAGCTGCTGAAGAAGGTGCAACAGTCCATCGCCCGCATCGACAGCGGCGAATACGGCTGGTGTGAAGAAACCGGCGAACCCATCGGCATTCCGCGCCTGCTGGCCCGCCCCACGGCCACCCTGTCGCTGGAAGCCCAGGAGCGCCGCGAAATGCGCCAGAAGCTGTACGGCGACTGATCCGTCCCGTATTCGCCCCGTCCCGAAAAGGCTATGCTGGTTTTCCGGCATGGCCTTTTTTCTCGTCTTGATTTTTACGCGGCCGCCCCCAGCTAATCCCTTCATAGGAAGGAACGCATGGAACAATTTCACGCCACCACCATCGTGTGCGTGCGCCGCGGCAACCGCGTCGCACTGGGCGGCGATGGCCAGGTCACCCTGGGCAACATCGTCATCAAGGGCACGGCCCGCAAGATCCGCCGCCTGTACCACGACAAGATTCTTGCCGGTTTCGCCGGCGCCACGGCCGACGCATTCACGCTGCAGGAACGCTTCGAGGCCAAGCTCGAAAAACACCAGGGCAACCTGATGCGCGCCGCGGTCGAACTGACCCGCGACTGGCGCACCGACCGCGTGCTGCGCCGGCTCGAAGCCATGCTGATCGTGGCCGACGCCGAGCACACCCTGGTGCTGACCGGCAACGGCGACGTGCTCGAACCCGAACACGGCCTGGCCGCCATCGGTTCCGGCGGCGCCTACGCTCAATCGGCGGCGCTGGCCCTGCTGCGCAACACCGAGCTGCCGCCCGAGACCATCGTCAAGCAGTCGCTGGAAATCGCCGGCGACCTCTGCATCTACACCAACCAGAACCACGTCATCGAAACGCTGGGCGAGTAACCCGCGGCGCCGCGCCGCCGCCCAGCCTGCTCTCGCATCAAGGATTCGCCCTCATGTCCGCATCCAACATGACGCCCGGAGAGATCGTCTCCGAACTCGACAAGTACATCGTCGGCCAGAACCGCGCCAAGCGCGCCGTGGCCGTGGCGCTGCGCAACCGCTGGCGCCGCCAGCAGGTCGCCGAACCCCTGCGCCATGAAATCCACCCCAAGAACATCCTCATGATCGGCCCCACCGGCGTGGGCAAGACCGAAATCGCGCGCCGCCTGGCCAAGCTGGCCAACGCGCCCTTCATCAAGATCGAAGCCACCAAGTTCACCGAAGTGGGCTACGTGGGCCGCGACGTCGACACCATCATCCGCGACCTCACCGAATACTCGATCAAGCAGACCCGCGAACTGGAAATGCGCCGCGTGCGCACCCAGGCCGAGGACGCCGCCGAAGACCGCATCCTCGACGCCCTGGTGCCGCCGGCGCGCGGCGCCTCCGGCGAACCCGAGCGCGGCGAGGACAACAGCGCCCGCCAGACCTTCAGGAAGCGCCTGCGCGAAGGCAAGATCGACGATCTCGAAATCGAGATCGAAGTGGCCCAGGCCGTGCCGCAGATGGACGTCATGACGCCTCCCGGCATGGAAGAAATGGCCGAGCAGCTGCGCGGCATGTTCGCCGGCATGGCCCGCGACAAGAAAAAGCCCAAGAAAATGAAGGTGCGCGAAGCCTTCAAGCTGATCGTCGACGAAGAAGCCGCCAAGCGCGTCAACGAGGAAGACCTGCGCACCGTGGCGATCAACAACGTCGAACAGAACGGCATCGTCTTCCTGGACGAAATCGACAAGATCGCCGCGCGCCAGGAATCCGGCGGCGCCGACGTGTCGCGCCAGGGCGTGCAGCGCGACCTGCTGCCGCTGGTCGAAGGCACCACGGTCAACACGCGCTACGGCATGGTGCGCACCGACCACATCCTGTTCATCGCCTCCGGCGCGTTCCACCTGTCGCGCCCGTCCGACCTGATCCCCGAGCTGCAGGGCCGCTTCCCGATCCGCGTCGAACTGGAATCGCTGACCGCCGAAGACTTCGTGCGCATCCTGTCCGACACGGACGCCTCGCTGACCAAGCAGTACAAGGCCCTCATGGCCACCGAGGACCTGGAGCTGGAGTTCACCGAAGACGGCGTGCGCCGCCTGGCGGAACTGGCCTTCGAGGTCAACGAAACCACCGAAAACATCGGCGCCCGCCGCCTGTACACGGTGATGGAGAAGCTGCTCGAGGAACTGTCGTTCGACGCCACGTCCAGCCAGGACAAGCACGTCAAGATCGACGCCGCCTACGTCAACGCGCAACTGGCCGAAGCCGCCAGCAGCCAGGATCTGGCCCGCTACGTGCTGTAAGCCCTGCCCTGTCCGGCAGCAAAACGCCGTCCACCGCTGCCGCGGCGGGCGGCGTTTTTACATGGATACTAGTTGGTGATCGCCGTGACGACGTACTTGCCGCCCTGGCGCGTGGCGGTGAAACGCACCTTGTCGCCCGCCTTGATCTTGGCCAGCAGCGCCGGATCGGCCTCGTAGACCAGCGTCATCGCGGGCAGGTCCAGTTCCTTGATGGCGTCGTGCTTGATGGTGACCTTGCCCGCGGCCGGGTCCACGCGCCGCACTTCGCCGCTGGCGTCGGCCTGCTGGGCGAATGCCAGCGGCGTGGCCAGCGAAACGACGGCCATGGCGGTGGCCACGGCCATGGGTGTTGCATATTTGCGGTCAAAAGCCATTAGGCGTCCTCCATTGAACAGCGAAAGCGCGGGGCGCCCCCGCCGCTTTCCACAGTGCTAGGATACCGCCGATATGAAACAGTTCCTGCGGCAGAACGCAACAATCCTGACCGATGATTGCGCGCCGCCCCGCGAGCCGGGGCATAGGCTTACCGCCGGACGCAAACCGCATTCTCCTTTAGCCCTTCCAGGACGCACGCATGGCCAACCGTTTATCAGTCATAGCCACCCGCACGGGGGACGACGGCACCACCGGACTGGGAGACGGGTCGCGGCTGCCCAAGGACGCGCCGCGCATCGCCGCGCTGGGCGACGTGGATGAGCTGAACAGCGTCATCGGGCTGCTGCTGGCCGAATCGCCGCCGCCGGAAATTTCCGCCGACCTGCTGGCGATCCAGCACGACCTCTTCGACATGGGCGCGGAGCTGTGCATACCCGGCCACACAGCGCTGTCCGAGGCCCATATCGCCCGCCTGGACGCCCGCCTGGCCCACTACAATGCCAGCTTGCCGCCGCTGCGCGAATTCATCCTGCCCGGGGGATCGCGCGGCGCCGCGCAGGCGCACGTGGCCCGCACCGTCTGCCGCCGCGCCGAACGCGCGGTCGTGACGCTGGCCGCGACCGAGCCGGTCAAGCCGCCGGTCCGGCAATACCTGAACCGCCTGTCGGACCTGATGTTCGTACTGGCGCGTTGTATCAACCTGCATGCGGGCCAGAAAGACACGTACTGGGCGGGCGCCCAGGCGCGCCGCTAGCCCCGCTCCAAGAACATGAGCATAGTCGTCACCGGCGGAGCCGGCTTCATCGGTTCCAATTTCGTACTGGATTGGCTGGCCCATCGCGACGAACCTGTCGTCACGCTGGACAAGTTCACCTACGCCGGCAACGCCGACAACCTGGCCAGCCTGCGCGGCGACGCACGCCATGCCCTGGTGCGCGGCGACATCGGCGACGCCGCGGCCGTCTCGCGCCTGCTGCGCAAGCGCGCGCCGCGCGCGGTGATCAACTTCGCCGCCGAGACCCACGTCGACCGCTCCATCGCCGACCCCGAGGCCTTCGTCCAGGCGAACATCGTCGGCACCTCGCGCCTGCTGGACGTCGTGCGCGACTACTGGAGCGGACTGGAGCCGCAGGCCAGGGCCGGCTTCCGGTTCGTGCACGTGTCCACCGACGAGGTCTACGGCTCGCTGGACGCGGGCGCCCCGCCGTTCACCGAGACCGCGCGATACGCGCCGAACAGCCCCTATTCCGCCAGCAAGGCGGCCAGCGACCACCTGGTGCGGGCCTTCCACACCACCTACGGCCTGCCGGTGCTGACCTCCAACTGCTCCAACAACTACGGCCCCTACCAGTTCCCCGAAAAGCTCATCCCGCTGGTCATCCACAACGCGCTGGCCGGCAAGCCGCTGCCGCTGTATGGCGACGGCCGGCAGATCCGGGACTGGCTCTATGTCAGCGACCACTGCGACGCGATCCGCAAGATCCTGGAGGCCGGCAAGCCCGGCGAGACCTACAACGTGGGCGGCTGGAACGAAAAGACCAATCTCGACGTCGTGCGCCAGCTGTGCGCCCTGCTCGACGAGCTCAGCCCGCGGCCGGACGGGCGCCCGTACGCGGACCAGATCGTCCACGTCGCCGACCGCCCCGGCCATGACCGCCGCTATGCGGTCGACGCGGGCCACCTGCAGCGCACGCTGGGCTGGATGCCGGCCGAAACCTTCGAAACCGGCCTCAGAAAAACGGTACTCTGGTATCTGGGCCATCCCCAGTGGGTGGCGAACGTCACCAGTGGCGCCTATCGCGACTGGGCGAAAGAACAGTACGAGACATAGCAAGGGCGGCGTGAAAATCCTACTGTTGGGCAAGAACGGCCAGGTGGGCCGCGAGCTGTGCCGCGCGCTGGCTCCTGTGGGAGAGCTGGCGGCGCTGGGGCGCGCCGAGGCGGACCTGTGCGACCTCGACGGCCTGGGCGCGGTCCTGTCGGCGCGCCGGCCCGGCGTGATCGTCAACGCCGCGGCCTACACCGCGGTGGACCGGGCCGAAACCGACCGCGCGGCCGCGGCCCGCGTCAATGCCGAAGCGGTTGGCGTGCTTGCCCGCCATGCCGTGGCCACGCGCGCCCTGCTGGTGCACTATTCGACCGATTACGTATTCGACGGCGCGGCCGCCCGCCCCTATGTGGAAACCGACGCCCCCAACCCGATCAACGTGTACGGCGCGACCAAGCTCGCCGGCGAACAGGCCATCCGGGACGCGGGCTGCGACGCCCTGGTGTTCCGGACCAGCTGGATCCATTCCGCGCACGGCGGCAACTTCCTGAAGACGATTCTGCATCTGGCCCGCAGCCGCGACTGCCTGGACGTGGTGGCCGACCAGCATGGCGCGCCGACCTCGGCGGCGCTGGTCGCCGACATCACGGCGCTGGCCATCCGCCGGCGCCTGGACGCCCGGCTGCCAGCCGGCACCTACCATCTGGCCGCCGGCGGCTCGACCACCTGGCACGGCTACGCGCAATACATCGTGGCGGGCGCCGCGGCGCGCGGCGCGGCCCTGGCGCTGGCCCCCGAACGCATCCGTCCGGTCGCCACGCGCGACTATCCCGCCGCCGCGCGGCGGCCCCTCAACTCACGGCTGGACACCACCCTGCTGTCGCGCGCGCTGGACCTGACGCTGCCCGCATGGACCGAGCACGTCGACCGCGTGCTCGACCAGCTCATCGAACCCGGAGATTCCGCATGGCGCGCAAAGGCATAGTTCTGGCGGGCGGCTCGGGCGCCCGCCTGCACCCGGCCACCCTGGCCATCAGCAAGCAGCTGCTGCCGGTATTCGACAAGCCGATGATCTACTACCCGCTCGCCACGCTGATGCTGGCGGGCATACGCGAGATCCTCATCATCTCGACGCCGCAGGACACACCGCGCTTTTGCCAGCTCCTGGGAGACGGATCGCAATGGGGGCTGAACCTCGAATACGCCGTGCAGCCTACGCCCGACGGCCTGGCGCAGGCCTTCCTGATCGGCGCGCCCTTCATCGGCGGCGAGTCCTGCGCGCTGGTGCTGGGCGACAATATTTTCTACGGCCACGAACTGCCCAGGCTGCTGCAGCGCGCCCATGCCCGCCCGGACGGCGCCACCGTCTTCGCCTATCACGTCCAGGACCCCGAACGCTACGGCGTGGCCGAATTCGATGCGGGCGGCAAGGTGCTGTCCATCGAGGAAAAACCCGCCCAGCCGCGCTCGGGCTACGCGGTGACCGGCCTGTATTTCTACGACAACGACGTCATCGAAATCGCCCGCGGCATCCGGCCTTCGGCCCGTGGCGAACTCGAAATCACCGACGTCAACCAGCGTTATCTCGAACAGGGCCGGCTTGCGGTGGAAATCATGGGCCGGGGCTACGCCTGGCTGGACACCGGCACGCATGAATCGCTGCTCGAAGCCAGCCAGTTCATCGCCACGCTGGAACACCGCCAGGGGCTGAAGGTGGCCTGCCCCGAGGAAATCGCCTTCCGCCAGGGCTGGATCGGCGCCGACCAGCTCGAACAGCTGGCACGCCCGCTGGCCAGGAGCGGCTATGGCCAATACCTGATGCGCATCCTGGTCGACAAGGTGTTCTGATGCAAGCCATCCCGCAAGCCATTCCGGACGTGATGATCCTGGAGCCCCGCGTCCTGGCGGACGAGCGCGGCTTTTTTTTCGAGAGCTTCAACCAGCGCGATTTCGAACGATCCACCGGCCTGCAACGCAGCTTCGTGCAGGACAACCACTCGCGCTCGGCCAGGGGCGTGCTGCGCGGCCTGCACTACCAGGTCGCCCAGGCGCAGGGCAAGCTGGTGCGCGTCTGCGCCGGTGAAATCTTCGACGTGGCGGTGGACCTGCGGCGCGCCTCGCCCACCTTCGGAAAATGGGTGGGCGCCGTGCTGAGCGCCGATAACAAGCGCCAGCTATGGATACCCGAGGGCTTCGCCCACGGCTTTCTGGTGCTGTCCGACGTGGCCGAGGTGCTGTACAAGGCCACGGACTATTACGCGGCGCAGCACGAGCGCTGCATCCGCTGGGACGATCCGACGCTGGCGATAGACTGGCCCTGCGAACAGGCGCCGCGACTGTCCGACAAGGACCGCGCCGGCGCGTTGCTCGGCGACGCGCCGCTCTACTGAATCAGTTCACCCCGGCCGCATGCGCCTGCTCGTCGGCATGGTACGAAGAACGCACCATCGCGCCCACCGCCGCGTGGGAGAACCCCATCGCGTAGGCTTCGCGCTCGAACATGGCGAAGGTGTCGGGATGCGCGTAGCGCAGCACCGGCAGGTGGTGTTCGGACGGCTGCAGGTACTGGCCGATGGTCAGCATGTCCACGCCGTGCGCGCGCATGTCGCGCATCACCTGCAGGATTTCCTCGTCGGTCTCGCCCAGGCCCAGCATCAGGCCGGATTTGGTCGGGACTTCGGGATGCAGCTTCTTGAACTCGGCCAGCAGCTTCAGCGAGTGCATGTAGTCCGAGCCCGGACGCGCCTGCTTGTACAGGCGCGGCACGGTTTCCAGGTTGTGGTTCATCACGTCCGGCGGGCCGGCGTTGAGAATGGTGAGCGCGCGGTCCAGGCGGCCGCGGAAATCCGGCACCAGCACCTCGATGCGGGTGGTGGGCGACAGTTCGCGGATGTGGGTGATGCAGTCGACGAAGTGGCCGGCGCCGCCGTCGCGCAGGTCGTCGCGGTCGACCGAGGTGATCACGACATAGTTCAGCTTCATCGCGGCGATGGTGCGCGCGAGGTTTTCGGGTTCCTTGGTGTCCAGCGGGTCCGGACGGCCGTGGCCCACGTCACAGAACGGGCAGCGGCGCGTGCACTTGTCGCCCATGATCATGAAGGTGGCCGTGCCCTTGCCGAAACACTCGCCGATGTTGGGGCAGGAGGCTTCCTCGCAGACCGTGTGCAGGTTGTGTTCGCGCAGGATGCGCTTGATGTCGTAGAAACGCGAACCGGGCGCGGCGGCCTTCACGCGGATCCACTCGGGCTTCTTCAGGCGTTCGGCCGGAACGATCTTGATGGGAATGCGCGCCGTCTTGGCCTGCGATTTCTGCTTTTGCGTCGGATCGTAGGCCGCGTCCGCGGGCGTGGCGGCGGATTCGTTCGAGGGCACAGGAGACTCGGCGAGCGTGGACATTGGACACCTTCACGGCCGGCGCGCGAACGGGCCGGCTTTGGGACAAAAATGGCATTTTACCCCTGGCGGCCGGAAACGCCCCCGAAGCGGACCGATCCCAGGACGGACGGCCCGCCTCGCGGCCGGCCCGCCTGGGTTATCGTCACGCCTGACGAATCCCGGTTTTCCCCATGGCCAGCCTGCTCCCGCCCCGCCCCATCGCCCTGATCGCACCGCGCCTGGACGCCGCCCCGGCCGCCCGCGCCATGCAGGCCTGCGCCGAAGCGCTGGCGCCCGCCGGCTATTACCTGGCGGCCGCGCCCTGGCAGGACCCGGCGGCGCTGGCCATGCTGGACGCGCTGCGCCCGGCGGCCGCGCTGGTCATCGGCCCGCTGGACGACCCCGGCCTGCGGGCCGCGGTGGCCGCGCTGGAGATCCCGCTGGTCGAGACCTGGAGCGCCTCGGCGCAGCCGCCCGACGGCGCTGTCGTGGTGGACAACGAGGAAGCGGGACGCCGGGCCGCGCGGCACTTCGCGGCCAAACGCTACGCGCGGGTGGCCTGCGTCAGCGCCGACTGCCCCTGGGAACGCGCGCGGCGCGCCGGCTTCATCGGCAGCGCCGCCGCGCTGGGGCTGGAACTGGTGGCCGACATCGTGCAGCCCGAGGTGCAGCACCTGAACGACGGCCGCATGGCCTTTCTGCGCCTGCTGGCCACCAACACCATCTTCGACGCGGTGTTCTGCAGCTCCGACCTACTGGCCGCGGCCGCCGTATCGGAAGCGCATAACCGCGACCTGCACGTGCCGCAGGACCTGGCGGTGCTGGGCTTCAGCGACGACGGCAGCGCGGCCCAATGGGCGCAAGGCCTGACCACCCTGGCCGTGGACGCCGCCGACCTGGGCCGGCGCGCCGCCCGGTTCCTGCTCGACCGCCTGCAGGGCGAACGCGCCGCCGGCGAACGGGAAACGATCGAGGCCGTATTCGAGGAGCGGTTGAGCACGTAACGGGGCTACACGCCCTCGTACAACGCCGGGAATCCGCTGGCCTGCAGCATGGCGTTGGCTTCCCGCAGAAAGGCGGGGGTGGCGGTTTCGGGCACGCGGACCAGCCATTGCACGGCCTCTTCCTTGCGTCCGCGCAACAGCAGCAGGCGTCCCAGGTGGAACATGCCGCGGAAATCGCCGCCTTCGGCGCAGCGCTGGTAGCAGTCGAAGGCGCGTTCCATGTCCTGGGCGATCACGTCGCCCGCTTCGTAGTAGCGCCCGACCATACCGATGGATTTGACGTGGCCGGCCTGCGCCGCCTGCTGGTACAGCGCCAGCGCGGCGGCGGAATTCTGCGCCACGCCGCCGCGGCCGCTGCGCAGCATGTGGGCGTAGTTGTACATGCCCCAGTCCAGCCCGCGATCGGCGGCCAGCCGGAACCAGTAGGCCGCCACGGTATCGTCCGGCGCCACGCCCCAGCCGTTCTCGTAGCAGCGCCCGACCATGTTGATGGCCATGGGGTGGTCGGCGTTGGCGGCGCGCTTGAACCACGCCAGGCCGGCCGCCTGGTCGCGTTCGACGCCGGCGCCGTCGAGCAGCATCTGCCCGTAGATGGCCTGGGCCTCGGCCAGGCCCAGCTCGGCGGCCGCGCCGATCCAGGCGGCGTACTCCTCGGGCGGGCCCTGTTCGCGCAGGCGGGCCAGTTGCTCGGGCGTGGTGGCGGCGACGTCGGCCGCGCTGTAGGTCTTCATGCCGTTTCCCTCGCGCGCCGCCAGGCCTGCTGCAGATTGCGCGCCAGCGCGTCGCCGGCCTCGGTGGGCGCGCAGCGCACGCCGCAGCTGGCCATGTCGACGGTGCGCAGGCCCTGGTAGCCGCAGGGATTGATGCCCAGGAAAGGCGCCAGGTCCATTGCGACGTTGAGCGACACGCCGTGATAGGCGCGGCCGTTGCGGATCTTGATGCCGAGCGCGGCGATCTTGGCCAGCTCGCCGCCGCCGTCCGGGTCGGGCACATATACCCCCGGGGCGCCCGGCTTGCGACAGGCGTGCGCCACGCCCAGATCGGACAGCGTGTCGATGATCGCGCCTTCCAGCAGGTTCACGTATTCCTTGACGTACATGTCGGCGCGGCGCAGGTCGAACAGCGCGTACGCCATCACCTGGCCGGGGCCGTGGTAGGTGACCTGCCCGCCGCGGTCGCAGCGCACGACGGGGATGTTGCCGGGGTTGAGCACATGCTGCGGCAGCCCGGCCTGGCCCAGGGTGTAGACCGGCGCGTGTTCGCACAGCCAGATCTCATCGGGCGTATCGGCGCCGCGCAGGTTGGTATAGGCCTGCATCTCCTGCCAGGTCGACAGGTAATCCGCCGGCCGCGCGAGCCACTTGATCACGACACGCCTTGCTTCAGAGAACGATGGACACCATGGGATGGCCGTGCAGGGCGCGGTAGAGCGCGTCCAGCTGCTCGCGCGAGGTCGCGCGCACGGTGAAGGTCAGCCCCATGTAGTTGCCGCCCTTGCTGGGCCGCATTTCCACCGTCGCGGCGTCGAAGCCGGGGTCGAACTGCAGGACGACTTCGGTCAGCGTCTGCGCGAAATCGGGATGCTGCTTGCCCATCACCTTGATGGGAAAGTCGCTGGGATATTCGATGAGGGACTCTTCGGGCGGGATATGCATGATCTACCTTTTAACCTTGAGCCGGGCAGCGCGCCGGCAAGGCCGCCGGCGCGGCCCCGCCGGGGCCGCCCGATGCCGCAGGCCCGAAGGCCTTGAAGCCTAGAGCGCGGCGATGCGGGCATCATAACCCGCGCGTAGTTGCTCAAAAACGGGGCCGGGCTTACCCGCGCCCACCGGTTTGCCGTCCAGCGAGACGATGGCCAGCACTTCCTTGGTGGCCGAAGACAGCATCAGTTCGTCGGCCTGCTCGACCTCCTGGCGCGAGATGCGGCGCGATTCGAACGGGATGCCCGCCTCCGCCGCCAGCTCGCCCATCAGGCCGTAGCGGATGCCTTCCAGGATCAGGTTGTTCTTGGGCGGGGCCAGCAGCTTGCCGCCGGAAACCACCCAGATGTTGGTGGACGAGCCTTCGGTCAGGTAGCCGTCGCGGAACTGCAGCACCTCGTCGACCTGCGCGTCGACCGCCTGCTGCTTGGCCAGCACGTTGCCCAGGAGCGAGACCGACTTGATCTCGCAGTGCAGCCAGCGCTCGTCGGGGATGCTGATGGCGGACAGGCCCTGGACGCGCTGCGCGGCGGCCGGCGGCGACCAGGCCGACACCATGCCGAAGACGGTGGGCGTCACGGGAACCGACGGGAACTGGTGGTCCCGCTTGGCCACGCCGCGCGTCACCTGCAGATAGACGATGCAGGTTTCCAGCTCGGTGCGCGCCAGCAGTTGCTGGATCAGGTCGATCCAGCCGGCGCGGTCGAAGGGCTGGGCGATGCGCAGCGCCGCCAGGCTGCGGTCCAGGCGGTCGAGATGCTCGGCCATGCGGAACGCATTGCCCTGGTACACGGGCACGACTTCGTAGATGCCGTCGCCGAAAATAAAGCCGCGGTCGAGGACGGAGATCTTGGCCTCGTCCACCCGCAGGAACTCACCGTTGAGATACACCTGGCTATCGCCCGGCACGCCCGGAATCATGACGCACTCCTGAGAATCGAAGGATAGGGGCGCACCGGCAGGTCCGCCCCGGGAATGAAGACGGGCGTTTCATCACGAAACGCCCGTCGCTAGCTTACACCCACGGGGCGCGCGGCCGCGCCCCCGGCCGTTCTGTTATTCGAACCAGCGCTTGACCGTATCGACCATGCGGCCGAAGAAGCCCGCGCGTTCGACCGCGTCCTGCACCACCAGCGGCTCGCTGCGCAGCACCTTGCCGTCCAGCGTGAACTGCAGGGTGCCGACCTGCTGGCCCTTGGCCAGCGGGGCGATCAGCGGGTCGGTGCGCTGCGCCACCGGCTTGAGCTCGCCGGCCTTGCCGCGCGGCACCGCGATCGACACCGGGTTGGGCGGACCCAGCTTGACGTTCTCGGCCACGCCTTCCCAGACGCGCGCGTCGATGCCCGGCTGGCTCTTGTCGAACAGCTTCACGGTGTCGAAATTCTGGAAGCTCCAGTTCAGCAGCTTCAGGCTTTCCTCGGCGCGCGTGGCTTCGCTGTCGGTGCCCACCACCACCACCAGGATGCGGCGGTCGCCGCGCATCGCGGTCGACACCAGGCAGTAGCCGGCCGATTCGGTATGGCCGGTCTTCATGCCGTCCACCGACGGATCGGCCCACAGCAGGCGGTTGCGGTTGGGCTGGGTGATCTTGTTGTAGGTGAAGCTTTTCTGCTTGTAGTAGTGGAAGTAGTCCGGGTGATCGGTGATCAGGCGCGACGACAGGATCGCCAGGTCGCGCGCCGAGGTCATGTGCTGCGGATCGGGCAGGCCGGTGGCGTTCATGAAGTGCGTGTTGCGCATGCCCAGGCGCTCGGCCTCCTGGTTCATGAGCGAGGCGAACGCGCCTTCGCTGCCGCCGACCGCTTCGGCCAGGGCCACCGAGGCGTCGTTGCCGGACTGCACGATCATGCCCTGGTTCAGTTCATCCACGGTGACCGGCTTGCGCGGCTCGATGAACATGCGCGAACCGCCGGTGCGCCACGCGTGCTCGGAAACCGGCACGGTCTGCTCCAGCGTCAGGCGCTTTTCCTCGAGCGCGTTGAAGACGACGTAGGCCGTCATGATCTTGGTCAGCGAGGCCGGCTCGACCTTCATGTCCGGGTTGGAGGCCGCCAGAGTCTGGCCGCTGTTCACGTCCATCACGATCCAGGCCTTGGCCGCGATCGTGGGCGCCGGCACCGCCGACACTTCGCCCACCGGCACCACGCCCGAAGCCGAGGGCGCGGGAGCGGCCGCGCCTGTGGCCGGCGCCGCGGCGGCGGGCGCCTGCTGTTGCTGCGACCAGGCCGGCATCGAGGCCGCGAGCATCGCCGACAACACCGCGCCGCTAAGCAGGCGGCGGGTAAAGACTGCGGGGGAGTGAACGGGGTGGGGCAAATTCTTCATCGGCAACGTGGGTCCAGGATTGACGCCCGCCGGCGCGGGTCAGGTGGCTGACAATTATAGGCAGACGCTAAGACCCCTTCAGCCCGGGCAGGGTTCCCGCCGCCGCGAAAACATGCAACTTGATGCAACCCGTTCAGTCCAGGGAGACCTTCAGTCGCGCTTGCACCAGTTGGCGCAGCACCAGCAATTTTCCGTGGAAGAAATGCGAGGCGCCCGGCACCACGACCACCGGAATGGAGCGCGGGCGCGCCCAGTCCATGGCCTCGGACAGCGGCACGACTTCGTCCTCTTCGCCATGCACCATCAGCGTGTCGTCCGGCACCTGCACCTCGTGCGACTGGAAGCGGTTGACCGCGGGCCCCATCAGCATCAGCGCCGACGGCAGCACCGCGTCGCCCTGCTCGGCCAGCGCGGCATAGGTCTGCGCGGCGACGGCGGTGCCGAACGAAAAGCCGGCCAGCACCCACGGCGCCTGCGCCAGCTCCGGATGCAGTTCGCGCATCTGCGCGACCACGGCCAGCATGTCCTGGGTCTCGCCGACGGACTTGTCGAACTCGCCCTCGGACAGCCCGACGCCGCGGAAATTCGGGCGCACCGCCACCAGGCCGTGCTGCACGCAGGCGCGCGACACGGTCGTGACGACCTTGTTCTCGCGCGCTCCGCCCTGCAGCGGATGCGGATGCAGCACCAGCGCCCAGCCGCGCGGCGCGCCGGCGGGCCAGTCTACGGCGCAATCGATGCGGCCTGCGGGGCCGTTGAATGCGTGGGTTTCAGTGCGTGCGGACATGGCGAAACTCGTAAAGCGGAAAGAAGAGGAGGATGTTAACCGCCCGCCTTGGGCGCGGGCTTCAGGGTCGCAGCCAGCCATTGCGCCAGCTGGTCGGCGGCGTCATTGCTGGCCTGGCGCAAGGCGGCCACGCCGCCGGCGGCGTCCTGCGTGGGCGCGTCGGCCCGCGCCACGATGCGCTTCTGGCCCAGCACCGTCCGGCCCTGCACCAGCACGGCCTGCAGCAGGATGCGCCCCTCGCTGGCGCTGCCGTCGGCCGCGAACACCTGCTCGAACTGCGACAGGAACACCTGCAGCTGCGGCGTCTGCAGGCTGACGCGTTCGTTGAGCACCGGCCCCTGGCGCGACAGGCGCTCGGCGATGCGCTGGCGCAGCAGCTCGGTGGGCGACGAGGCCCAGCGGTAGGTGGCATAGGCCTTGGGCGCGGCGCTGTCGCCCACGCGCCAGATCACGCTGGTATCGGACAGGCTGGGCACGGCCTGGAACGTCATCGCGATCGGCTCGCGCGACGGCAGCGCCGGCACCGGCGCGGCGTCCAGGCCCAGGTCGAACACCGTGGGCGGCGCCGGCACGCGGCCAAAGCCACAGCCCGCCAGGACCAGGGTCAGGATGAAAACGGCGCTACGCATCTTGATCATGGGCTATCTCCCGAAACCGGCAAAGCCAGCCTCGCCGGGTCCGGGCTCGCGGGGCGCCGGGCCGAACAATAAGGACTGCGGCGTGTTGTCCACACGGCGCAGGGTCATGGCCGCGCCGCGCGCGGCCTCGTTGACGCTGGCCGCCATGCCGGTGATGGCCGGCAGGGTTTCGCCGTCCAGCCGCGCGGCGGCCAGGGCGATGTCGTTGAGGCTGCTGGTGGCGACCGACAAGGCGCCGCCGGGCGCCGTCAGGCGCGCCAGCGACTGGCGCGCCTGCAGCGCCAGGCCGCCGACTTCGCGCGCGGCGTGATCGGCCTGGCGCGAGGTGGCGTTCAGCGATTCCATGAGCGGCCCCAGCTTGGCCATCGCCGGGCCGAGGCCGCTGCTGGCCTCTTTCAGCGATTGCGTGAGGTCGGTGACGTTCTGCAGGCTGGCGGTCAGCGCCTGCACGTTCTGTTCGCTCAGGATGCGGCGCATCTGCTCGGAGACCTGCTCCACGTTCGAGATGAGCTGGTCTCCGCGCTGCCCGAGGCGCTCGAGAAAGCCCGGCCGCAGCGGGATGGCGGCCGGATGCAGCGCCGAGGATTCCAGCCGCTTGCTCGAAGTGCCGTCGTCGCGCAGCTCGATGTTGGACATGCCGGTCACGCCCTGCACGCCCAGTTCGGCCCAGGTCGATTCGGTGATCGGCGTGTTCGGCGCGATGCCGATGCGGATGCGCACCTGCCCCGGCTTGTCCGGGTTCAGCGCCAGCGACTGCACCTTGCCCACGGGCACGCCCTGGTAGCGCACGGTGGACTGCGGATTCAGGCCGCTGACGGCGGTGGCGGAGATGATTTCGTATGGTTGCAGCTGGGTCCGGTCGCGGCCGATCCAGATGGCCGCCAGCGCAGCGGCGGCCAGCAAGACCAGCGTAAAGATACCGGCCATGAGCGCATGACTACGGTTTTCCATGATGCAATCCCTTCGGCGCCATGTCTCCCAGCGCGCGCAGGCCGCGCTCGCCCAGGAAGAACGTATGAATGAACGGGTGATCGACCTTCAGGACTTCCTGCACGGTGTCGTTCACGATCACCCGCTTGTCGGCGAGCACGGCCACGCGCGTGGCCAGGGCCAGCAGCGTATCCAGGTCGTGCGTCACCATGACCACGGTAAAGCCCAGCTGCCGGTGCAGGTTGCGCACCAGGTCCACGAACTCGTCGGAACGCAGCGGGTCCAGGCCGGCCGTGGGCTCGTCCAGGAACAGCAATTCCGGGTCCAGGGACAGCGCGCGCGCCAGCGCCACGCGCTTGACCATGCCGCCGGACAGGTCGGAGGGCCGCTTGTCGGCATCGCGCGAGGACAGGCCCACCATCGCCAGCCGGCACATGACGACGTCGCGCACCAGGTCTTCGGGCACCGTGCGCAGCTCGCGCAGCGGCAAGGCGATGTTGTCGTATACGGACAGCGCGGAGAACAGCGCCCCGGCCTGGAACAGCATGCCCCAGCGGTACGACAGGCTGCGGCGCTCGGCCGGACTCAGCTCGGACAGCGAGTGCCCCAGCACCTTGATCGAACCGGCCGCCGGCTGCTCCAGCCCGATGATCTGGCGCAGCAGCACGGTCTTGCCGGTGCCCGATCCGCCCACCAGCACCTGGATCTCGCCGGGAAACACCGTGAGGTCCAGGTTGTCGTGCACCACGTGGTCGCCGAAGGCGGTGCGCAGGCCGCGCACCGTGATGACGGGCTCGACGGTGACGTCGTCTTGCGCGAACAGCCGGTGCTGGGCGACGCTGTCCATCAGATGCCCACCGAACTGAAGGCCACGGCGTACAGCGCGTCCAGCAGGATCACGCCGGTGATGGACGTGACCACCGAAGTGGTGGTGCCGCGCCCCAGGCTTTCCGTGTTGGGCTGGATGCACAGCCCGAAGTGGCATGCGATCAGCGCGATCAGCATGCCGAAGGTCACGCCCTTCATGATGCCGATCCAGTAATTGGTCAGCGAAATGGCGTCCGGCAGCGACTGCAGGAACCATTGCGCCGACACGCCCAGCTGCACCTGCGCGGCCAGCATGCCGCCCAGGATGGCCATCGCGTCGGTCCACAGCACCAGCAGCGGCATGGTCACGGCCAGCGCGATCACGCGCGGCAGGATCAGGCGCTGCCCGTGCGAAATGCCCATGACCAGCATCGCGTCGAGCTCCTGCGTCACCCGCATGACGCCGATCTGCGCCGTGATCGCCGAGCCCGACCGGCCCGCGACCAGGATGGCGGCCAGCACCGGCCCGAGCTCGCGCACGATGGACACGCCCAGCAGGCGCACGATGAAGCGGTCGGCCCCGATCATCTGCAGCTGCTGCGCCGACAGATAGGACAGGACCACGCCGATCAGAAAGCCAACCAGCGCCGTGATGCCCAGCGCCTGCGCGCCGGTCCGGTAGATCTGCGCCGAGATCTCGCGCCAGGGCCCGAGCCGCGGGCGGCGCAGCAGCCCGCCCAGGTCCAGCACCAGCTGCCCCAGCATGGTCAGCAGCGCGCGGCCGTTGGCGGCCGCCTTGAATACCGCGTCGCCCACCGCGCGCAGCCAGGCCCAGGGATCGCCCTTGGGCGCGGCCTGCGGCGTGCCGCCCTTGTTCATGGCCAGCGCGTTGAACACGTCCTGCGGCCCCGGCGACCAGCGCACGCGCTCGGGCAGCTTTTCGCCCCAGGCCTGCCAGATCAGCAGCGCGCCGATGGTGTCCAGCCGGCTGATGCGGTGCAGGTCCCAGCGCGCGCCATCGCGGGCCGCCTGCGCCAGGGCCTGGCGGCGGCGCTCCACCTCGCCGGGTTCTGCGAGCGCCAGCACGCTCCAGTCGCCGGCCACATGGCAGACGCCCCCTTCATGGCGCAGGGGCGTGGCGACGGGTGCGGACGAAACGGAATGCGGCATGCAGGGAGCTTACCAATGCAAAATGTATCGTTAATGATATACGCAGGCGCGTGCCGACCGCGAGCGCGGGCTTGCGTGCCCTACAATCGCCGCCATGTCCGCTCAAGCCCGAACCATCGATCTGCCCGCGCCCGATGACCTGGCCCGGGAACTGGCCACGCGCCTGCCCGCGTTTCAAGACGTCTCCTGGACCGGCAGCACCGGATCGACCAACGCCGACCTGCTGGCCCGCGCCCGCGCGGGCGCGGGCGGCAAGCCCTGGCTGCTGGGCACGCACCTGCAGGAGACCGGACGCGGCCGCGCAGGCCGCCCCTGGCAGAACCGCTCGGGCGCCAATCTCATGTTCTCCTGCGCCTTCGACGTGCACCTGCCCGCCGCGCAACTGCCCGCGCTGTCGCCGCTGGCCGGCGTGGCCGCGTGCGAGGCCCTGCGCGCCGTGGCCGGCCCGGAATCGGCGGGACTGTGCATGAAATGGCCCAACGACGTGCAGTGGCATGACGCCAAGCTCGCCGGCGTGCTGGTCGAGACCACCCGCAACCCGGGCGGGCCGGACGCCGGCTACACCGTGGTCATCGGCATGGGGGTGAACCTGCGCGACGCGGAGCGCCTGTCGGCCGAACTCGGGCGCGACGTCGCCGACTGGAGCCAGGTGCAGGGGCGCGCCGCCAGCGCCGCCGACCTGGTCTGCGCCAGCGCCACGGCGTGGCACGAAGCGGTCCGGGAGCTGCAGCGCGCGGGCTTCGGCGCATTCAGGCAGCGTTTCGGCCAGGTGGACGCTTTGGCCGGCCGCAAGGTCAACGTCCTGGACAAGGGCGCTATCCTTCTTAGCGGCACCGCCTGCGGCGTGGACGACCACGGCCGCCTGCTGGTGCAAACGCCCGAGGGCGCCCAGCCGATCCTGGTCGGCGAAATCTCGATCCGACGCCAAGCATGATTATTCTCATCGACTCCGGCAACAGCCGTCTCAAGGTAGGCTGGCTGGACGCCGCCAACGCCGACGCGCCGCGCGAACCGGCGGCGGTCGCCTTCGAGGGCGTGGACCTGGACGCCCTGGATCGCTGGCTGGCCGCGCTTCCGCGCCGCCCGCAGCGGGCGATAGGCGTGAACGTCGCCGGCGAGGCCCGCGGCAAGGCCATCGCCGCCATCCTCGAAAAACACGGCTGCGGCATGACCTGGTCGCCCTCCCAGGCCGCGACGCTGGGACTGGTCAACGGCTACCGCAAGCCCACGCAGCTGGGCGCCGACCGCTGGGCGTCGCTGCTGGGCGTGCTGTCGCGCCTGCCGCAAGACCACCCGCCTTTCGTGCTGGCCAGCTTCGGCACCGCCACCACCATCGACACCGTGGGCCCCGACAACGTCTTCGCCGGCGGCCTGATCCTGCCCGGCCCCGCCATGATGCGCAACGCCCTGGCGCACGGCACCGCCAACCTGCCGGTGGCCAACGGTCAGGTCGTGGCCTACCCCGCCGACACGCACGAAGCCATCGCCTCGGGCATCGCCGCGGCGCAGGCCGGCGCGGTCGTGCGCCAATGGCTGGCCGGACGCCAGCGCTACGGCCAGACGCCGCAGATCTTTGCCGCCGGCGGCGGCTGGCCCGAAGTCCACCAGGAAATCGAACGCCTGCTGGCCGACGCGGGCGGCGCATTCGGCGCGACGCCCGTGCCGGTCTACCTGGATCATCCCGTGCTGGACGGGCTGGCCGCGATCGCGCGCGCCAACCCGCCGGCCGCCGACTGAGAGGCCTGCATGCGCGTGCTTTTCGTACTCATCCTGCTGGCGAACCTGGGCGTCTACGCGCTCGGCCAGGGCTGGCTGGGCATGCGCCCCGAGGACGAAGGACGCGACACCCGCCGTTTCAGCCAGGAACTGAACCCCGGCGCGGTCAAGCTGGTTCCCCGCAGCGGGTCCTAGTCCAGCCAGGACGCCAAGGCGTCCAGCGTGCGCCCGGTCGCGCCCGCGTGCGCGCCGAACCAGGCCCGCGCCGCCTCGCCGCCGCGCCGCCGCCGCGCCTCGTCGGCCAGCAGCGCCATCGCGGCGTCCACCGCCTGCGCCGCATCCGGCGCGCGCTGCGCCGCGCCCGCCTCGATGGCGTCCTCGGCCGCCTGCTTGAAATTGAACGTATGCGGCCCGACGATGACCGGCACCCCGGCCGCGCAGGCCTCGATCAGGTTCTGCCCGCCCAGCGGCGCGAAGCTGCCCGCCACGATCGCGACGTCCGAGGCCGCGTAGTAGAAAGCCATTTCGCCCAGCGTATCGCCCAGCAGCACCGTGGTGTCCGCGCCGGGCTCCGCGCCCGCCGAACGCCGTGCATACGCCAGGCCGGCCTCCTCCAGCAGGCGCGCGGCCTCGTCGAAACGCTGGGGATGGCGCGGAATCAGCAGAAACAGGGGCGCATTATGCGTCCCTGATACTTTGGCATGGCGTTTGATGGCCTCGATGAAGGCGCCGTCCTCGCCCTCGCGCGTGCTGGCCACGGCCACCACGGGCCGGCCCAGGCGCTGGCGCCAGGCCTGGCCGGCCTGCACCTGCGTCGGCGGCAGCGCCAGGTCGAACTTCAGGTTGCCGGTCACCACGGGCTGCCGGGCGCCGGCCTGCGCCAGCCGCGCGGCGTCCTCGGCGGTCTGGGCCAGCACCGCGTCCAGCCCGGCCAGGGCCTCGCGCATCACGCCGCCCATCCGGCCCGCCTGGCGCAACGAAGAAGCCGAGAACCGCGCGCTGACCAGCCCCATCGGCACGCCCGCCGCGCGCGCCGCGGCCAGCAGATTGGGCCACACCTCGCGCTCTATCAGCAGGCCGCAGCGCGGCCTGCTGGCCGCCATGAAACGGCGGGTCGCCCCCGGAAAATCGTACGGCAGCCACGCCTGGCGCAACTGCCCGCGGCCGATGGCGTCCTGGAACAGCCGCGCGCCCTCGGCCCGTCCGGTGGCCGTCACGTGGGTCAGCAGCACCGGCAGGCCGCGGTCCAGCAGCGCCTGCAACAGCGGCTGCGCGGCCCGGGTCTCGCCCAGGCTCACGGCGTGCACCCACACCGGCGCCGCCTGGGAATCGGAAGAGGAAGCGGCCGGCAGCCGGCCGAACCGCTGCGGCGAAAAGATTTCCCACTGGCCGCCGGCGCGCCGGGCGCGATGGCCCATCCACAGCCAGATCAGCGGCGACAGGGCCCGAAGCGCCAGTGTGTAGACGCCGCGGTTCATGTCACTGGGCCGCCAGCGCCTGCTCCACCGACGCCATCACGGCCTCGCGCGACGGCGACGCGCCGCGGTCGCCCAGGCTGGCGGTGTAGTTCGACCCGACCAGCGGCGTGCGCACCGGGGTCGAAGCCCGGTAGATGCCGATGGTGGGACGGCCCAGCGCGGCCGACAGATGGGTCAGGCCGCTGTCCAGGCCCACCATCAGGCGCGAGCCGGCCAGCAGCCGGGCCACCGAGGTCAGATCCATGCGCGGCAGCACTTCCGCCCCGTCCATGCCGGCGATCAGCAGCCTGGCGCGTTCGGCCTCCTGCTCGTTGCCGCAGAGCAGGCGCAGCGTGCAGCCCGCGTCGCGCAGGCGGCGGAACACCGCGCGCCAATCGTCCTCGGGCCAGAGTTTGTCGTCGCGGCTGGCCGACGGCATGATGACCGCGTAGCCGTGATCCGTATCCACGTGATGCAGGCGCGGCGGCTCGGCCTGGCCCTGGTCCGCCCCCGCCTCGTCCTCGCGGGCCTGGGCGGCCTGGCGCGAAAACGCCTGCAGCCCGAAATCGGGCTGGCCGGCGTACTGGTAGCCGAACGTCAGCGAGGCCAGCTTGCGCTGGCGGATGACCGCCGGCTGCCAGAATTCCACCCGATGGCGCACGTTATAGAACAGCGACGCCAGCGGCTCGCGCGCCGAACGCCAGTCCAGCCCGTGGCGCACCCCGCGGGTCTGGCGCACCAGCCAGGCCGATTTCAGCAGCGCCTGCATGTCCAGCACCACGTCGTACTGCTTGGCCCGCAGCCGCTCTTTCAGGGCGTGCCGCTCGGCCCGCACCTGGGGCGACCACCAGGCCTTGCGCCAGCGCCGGTGCGCCACCTTGATGACCTCATTGACCGCCGGATGCCAGGCGGGAATCTCCGCGAAGGCTTCCTCCGCTACCCAATCGATCTCGGCGTCAGGAACGTGCCGGGCTATATCGGTGATAGCCGGCAGCATGTGGACGAGGTCGCCCAGGGACGAAGTGCGGACGATGAGAATGCGGGTGGGCATCAAGAATTGGGCAATACGATGAAAGATGGAATGTACAACACAAAATCCCGGGGAAACACAGGGAGAAGCGTCCGGACGCCCCCGGAGTAGAATCGGCTACAAACCCAATTGCCAGCGCCGCGCAGCGTCGCCCACTGCAACAACTTCAGCCCAGATCCGATTCATGAAAATCCTGACCGTGTTCGGCACTCGCCCCGAAGCCATCAAAATGGCGCCTCTCGTACATGCACTGGCGCACGATCCGACCATAGAGGCACGCGTATGCGTGACCGCCCAGCACCGCGAAATGTTGGACCAGGTCTTGTCCCTGTTCGAGATCCGGCCGGATTTCGACCTCGATATCATGAAGGCGGGCCAGGACATTACAGACGTAACCAGCGCCATTCTGCTCGGCATGCGCAACGTGCTGCAAAACTACCGCCCGGACTATATCCTGGTCCACGGCGATACAGCCACGACGTTCGCCGCTTCGCTGGCGGCTTACTACCAGCGCATTCCCGTTGGCCACGTCGAAGCCGGCCTGCGCACGGGCAATATTTAGTCGATGCTGATTTATTCATTTTGACCGAAAACGGTCATTCAAGACGCAGCGTCACGCCGCCAACACGGGTCTTTGCATGACGCTATGATGACGGTTTAACCGGTCAGCATCCCCCAACCACGCCAATGCCGTCAGAATCGTCCTCACGGCGGTGCCTTTTTTCAGGCGCAAAAAAAGGATCTGCATGAAGGGCACCCCCTTCTTGGCAATCATACGCAGCAACCACTTGAGGTTATAGCCCGCCGCGCACAACACCGCATGCAGCCGGTCGCCTTCTTCACCTTTAAGGTGACAGCGATCCATCCGGTGATCCGCTTTCAAATGACCAATGATCGGTTCAATGGCTTGGCGTCGTTTCAGTTGCTTTCGCTCCAACGCCGTCAGCCGTTTTGGCTTGCCACGATGCACAATGCGCACCTGCGGATTGTCGGCATCCACGCCCCGGTAACCCAGGTCTACANCCATGTTGGGGTTTCACCCCAACGCTCAACCACGCCCTCATCCGATTCGTTGAACGCATGCTTCAGATACAGCAGCGAAATCATGATCCGAAGCGGCACACGTGGACGGCCGGCATTGCTGCGCGAGGTCTGACGCTGCGCCTTCTCGCCAAACAAGTCCAGATCCGGCATCGCCACCCCTTCGTGCGCTTTACGAACGAACAAATGTGCCACCCGAGCCTCAAGTTCTTGCCATGGCATGCGCGAGGACAGCACCGCCAACGGGTGAAGCAGGTCAATCATCTGATCAATGCGAGAACGGAAAAAATCATCGGTGGCAGGACAGGCAAACATCGAAACAAAACTCCCAGAAAACAGCCTCTATTGAACAACAAACTGGGAGTTCCGGGTATCGGAAATTGCCCCAATTATCAGTGTTCATGCGGGTTGAGGGGATATTTCAGGGCCGACTATTTACTCGCCGTGGCCGGAAGAAGCCAACCGCAAGCTCACCGGCGCGTTAGCCAACCTGCATTTCGCACCCACCCAGACCTCGCATGACAATCTCGTGCGTGAAGGCGTTTCGCCTGCTTCCATCGTCATCACCGGCAATACCGTCATCGACGCGCTGCTCTGGGTGCAAAACAAGCTCCAGCAAGACGAAGCGCTGCGCGCCCATGTCGCGGCGCAGCTTCCGTTCCTGCGTGAAGGACGCCGTGTCGTGCTGATCACGGGCCACCGCCGTGAAAGTTTCGGCGCAGGCTTCGAACGCATTTGCCAGGCCATCGCGGCCTCGGCCAAGCAATTTCCCGACCACGATTTCATCTACCCGGTGCATTTGAACCCTAATGTTCGTGCGCCGGTGAACCGACTGCTTACCGGGCTGGACAACGTGTTCCTGGTGGAACCGCTCGACTACCTGCCCTTCGTCTACCTGATGGATCGCTCCCACGTTATCCTGACGGATTCAGGGGGCATTCAAGAGGAGGCGCCCTCACTGGGCAAACCTGTGCTGGTCATGCGCGACACCACCGAGCGTCCGGAAGCGGTCGCCGCCGGCACGGTCAAGCTGGTGGGAACCGATGTGGATGCCATCACCGGTCAGTTGGCCCTGCTGCTGACAGATCAGGCGACGTACGAAGCCATGAGCTTCGCCCATAATCCATATGGCGATGGCGCTGCGAGTGCCCGCATCGTGGAAAGCCTGAAGCAAGTCCAATCCTGATCGACGCATCCGGACCGGTCCTCACGGACTGGTCCGGGCGCGCTGCGGCGATCAAAGGCGCTTGAAGACCGCTTCCATCGATTGCGCTCGAACGATCCAGTCGTTTTGATCGGCGAGCGCCGCCATCGAACGCCGATAGCCGGAGTCGTCGCGCAACTCAAATGCCTTGTCGATAGCCTGCACGTATTCCTGCGCATTTTCCGCAGACAAAACAACGTCATAGGCACAACATTCGTCCATGGAGGAGGTCACCACGACTGGCACCTCCATCGCGAAATACTCGAAAAGTTTCAAGGGCGACGTCGTACGGGCGACATCGCTATGCGCGAACGGAATGATGGCGACATCGAACTCCTTCGCATAGGCCGGCAATATGCGGTAATCGACCGGCCCCAGCCATATGAAATTGTCCGCCTTCGGCAAGTTATCGGACCCGCCAAAATAGTCTGGCCCGATAAACACGAAGCCATAATCCGGCCGTGCCGCTGCAATATCCCGGATCAGGTCATACCAGAGCCAGGGAGCCAGCGCGCCGAAATAGCCGACGATCTTGTCGTGGCGCGCCAGGAAGTCTCGATATTCCTGCGGCAATGGAATGTGAGACCAATCCTTTCGGTAATGGGAACAATCCACACCGTTGGGCACGTAAATGACTTCATCCCTGGGGCGCTTGGCCAGCGCCTCGTTCTCCAGCATGCGGGCCGAAGCCACCACAACATCCACGCCGCTCTCGAATGCATGATCGCGCGCATCGGCCAGCATCTTCAACCGCGTGGCTCCGGACACCGCCTCGTCGATATGATCGATGTATTCGTAGACAATTTTTCCCTTCTTGCGGAAATCCGCCAGGGCCTCGGGCGGAGTCGGATCCACGGTACTGTAGATGGATCGCACAGCTCCCTCGATCGAATCGATTTCGGGGCTGTTGGTCAGCCAGACGTTTCCGCCCATGTGACGGAAACCGATCACGTCATCGAACTCGCCGTTGATCGTCCGATAGATCACCAAATATCCCAGCTTGCCAAAAGCGATACAGATATGCTGTGGCCGCTGGAACAGCGGTACATCCCAATCGATGGTACGGTTCTGGATGAACACGCCTTTGTATTCATGCCGTCGGGACAGCACGGTATCGCGAAAGGTCGGCCAATCGATATCGTGCAACTGCTTCGGCGTGCGTGCGACCGGCGCTGTTTCGGCCACCGGCTCCGTGCGCGGAGCCGCCGCCCCCAGGATGGCGCGTTTCAACGGCGCCAGCAGGTCGCGCGCACCTTGCGGCAAAGCGCGGTACACAGGGCCGAACAGGCTCTGCGTCATGGATTTCAAACTGCTCATTTGTTCTCCGTGCCCATGCGGTTGAAAAGCCGCATGCTATTCCGGATATCCATCCGGATTGTTTTTCTGCCAGTTCCAGCCGTCGCGACACATCTGGTCCACGGTTCTCCGGGCAGCCCATCCCAGCACCTGGTTGGCCTGCGAGGGGTCAGCCCAAGCTTCGGCGATATCGCCCGGCCGGCGTGCCGTGACCAGGTACGGCACGCGAACGCCACTCTCGCGTTCGAACGCCGCGACCAGTTCCAACACCGAGGTGCCGCGCCCCGTACCGAGATTGAAAGCCGAAAAGTTCGCCCCCGCTTTCCCGGTGCAGATGTAGTCGATCGCCTTCGAATGGCCGTCCGCCAGATCCGAAACGTGCAGATAGTCCCTGACGCCGGTGCCGTCGACCGTCTGGTAATCATCACCGAAGACTCTCAGAAACGGCGCCTTTCCAACAGCCGTCCGCATGATGTAAGGAAACAGGTTATTGGGTTCGCCGCGCGGATCCTCTCCAATCAGTCCACTTTCATGCGCACCGATGGGATTGAAGTAACGCAGGCAGACGGCCGCGAAGTCCGGTTGAGCCGCGCAAAGGTCGCGCAAGATCTGTTCGACCATGGCCTTGGTCTGACCGTAAGGATTGGTCGGCGCAATACGGTGTTGTTCCTGGAACGGCAGCGACTCGGGTTCGCCGTATACGGTCGCGGATGAACTGAACACCAGGCGCATGACCCCGGCCGCGAGCATTGCCTCGAGCAGGCGCAATGTCCCGGTCACATTGTTGTCGTAGTATTCCAACGGCTTGACCGAAGACTCCCCCACAGCCTTGAGCGCGGCAAGATGCAGCACACATTCGATCGGGCGGCCTTCATCGGCGCAGCGTTGGAACAATTGGTCCAACGCTGTCCGATCGCGAATGTCGCCATTCACGGCCGATACCTCGACCCCGGTGATCTGGCATACCCGTGCCAAGGCCTCGGGAGAGCTGTTGGAAAAATTGTCCAGCACAATCGGCTGATAACCATTCTCCACCAGGCTGACCAGCGTATGTGTGCCAATGAAGCCCGCCCCTCCAGCCACCAGCACGCGGCGCATATGCCCGGGTTTACCGGTCGTACTCATGGCAAGGCTCCAAGGCGTGATCGCAGCCCGCGCTTGAACCACTTATACCCACGCAACGGCAAGCCAAGCACTCGCTCGATTCGGCCGTCGACCCGCCGGCATACGCCGACAAAGCGCCAGCAAAGAGTAATGGGTGCGTATTGGAACATGCGTGCAATCTTGATGGCACGATGCACGTTGACGCCAAACACGTCCCAGATGATGCCCGTCTTGAGCCAATCAGAGCCAAAGTTTCCGTCAGCCACGGCAAAGATCTCGCGCAGTGCCTTCAGCTTCGGATAGCCGACTAGCGTCTGCACCCTCCGGATCCACGCCACGCAGTGCATGCCGACATACCACATCAGCTGCTTGCGCTTGGTTTCGAAAGCGCCCTTCTTCCTGTAGAAGGCCAACATATCATTGAGCGCCGGGACAATATTCAGAATACGCTTGTCCGTCTGCTTCATCGACTGGGTCGGCCGCGTATTGTCGTAGTTGTACAGTTCCTTGTCGACGTAGTAGATCTTCTTGGCCACCAGATAGCTCTTGGGCACGAAATTCGCGTCAGCGAACAGGATGCCTGGCAGCAGGCGCACATCAGGATCCTCGAAGATCGAGCGGTGGTAAATCCGACCGCAAGGCGTGGCCCAGTTGCGGTAAAGCAGATCGCGATCCGCATCATTCAATTCACGTTCCGAATCGAGCGGAATCGGCTTGAACTGGGCGGTGTGATCGGTAAAGTAATAGCGCAGGTTGCCGATGAGCAGGTCCGCGCCGGTCTTCTGCGCCTTGTCGTACATGAACTCGATCGCATCTTCGTCGAGGAAATCATCGCCATCCACGATGATGATGTATTCCCCATTAGCCCTGTCGATTCCGTAGTTGCAGGCGGCGCCATGGCCGCCGTTCGGCTTGACGAACGACCGGAACATTCCGGGATACTGCGCGACGAATTCCTCGATGATCAACTGGCTATCATCGGTGCCGCCATCGTTGATGACCAACACCTCAATATCCTTGCAAGTCTGGTTGGCCAGCGACGCCAGACAACGCTCGATATAGAACTCGAGGTTGTAGACCGGAACCACTACGCTTACCTTGGGTCTCATTCCTGCGCGCTCCGCTGGAAGTCGTTTTCGAACACATCGAGCGCGTGTTCGATGATGTTGTTCATATCGTAGTAACGATATTCGGCCAGCCGTCCCACCAATTTGAGATTCTGGAACTTGCGCGTCAGGTCGACATAGCGCGCATACAACGCCGCGCTGGCGTCCTTCGGTATCGGGTAGTACGGAATGCTCTGAGCGGGCACATTCCGGTCGTACTCCTGCGGATACTCCTTCATGATGGTGGTCTTTTCCGGCTTATCGCCCATCAAGTGCTTGTATTCCGTGATGCGCGTGAAACGTTCGGTGTTCGGGTAGTTCACCGTAGTCGTGGGCTGGTAGTACTCCATGTCGTGTGTTTCCAGATCGAAACGCAGCGAACGGTACGGCAGCTCGCCGTATACATATCCAAATAGTTCATCTACCGGACCCGTATAGATCAAATCGCCTTCGAAAGGCTGACCTTCAAACAGCACCTTGCCGCTGCTGGAGTCGAACTCCAACAATTCCGAAGCCTTGGTATTCAGGCGAACCTCGATATTCGGATGGGCCAGCATTCTTTCGAACATGGCTGTATATCCCTGCTTGGGCAAGGCCTGATGACTTTCCTGGAAATATCTGTCGTCGTAGGACAAGTGCACCGGCACGCGCGCGGTGATGGTCTCAAAATCCAGGTTCTCGGGCTTGTCGCCCCACTGCTTGGTCGTGTAGTTGAGATAGATGTTCTGGAAAATGAACTCGCCCAGCTCACGCACCCGGACATCTGCGTGCTTGCGCAGCACAGAAACCGGAACCTTGACGTCCATGCCGAACTCGGCGATCAGAATGGACTTCAGTTCCTCGGCCTGTTCAGGCAGCAGCTTTTCCAAGGATGTCAGATTAAACGGCACCGGCACGAGCTGTCCCTGCACGTGCGCCAGGACTCGGTGCTGATATGGCTCCCAGTCGGTAAACTGCGAAATATATGACAGGACTCGCGGGCTATTCGTGCGGAACAGGTGCGGCCCATACTTATGCACCAGTACCCCGTGTTCATCCTTATAATCGTACATATTGCCGGCAATATGGTCGCGCTGCTCGATAAGCAGCACTTTGCGATCCATTTGAGAGGCCAGGCGCTCGGCAAGTATGGAGCCCGCAAAACCCGTTCCAACTATAATTACGTCGTAGTGCTTCATCTCACACCTTCAATATAGATTTGATCGCGTCTTCCATCAGTCCCGCTACTTTGCCGACGGAATAATTATCGTATACGTCATACTTGGGCTGGATTTTTCGGTCGATATATCTCTTCAAGACATACGCGACGCGATCCAGGCGGCTGTCCGCAATCAGGTTTCCTGATTCGGTCATAATATCCGCGGTGGGCCCCTTGGCCATCGTAATCGACGCTATCGGTCGGCGCGCCCCCATGTAGTCCGTCAATTTCCCAGGGAAGAACGGATTGCAGTCCAGACCGTCGTCCGCCTCGGAAAACAGGCCGTCTATCAGGAGCAGCGCATCGGACTCGGCCATCAGGCGCAGGCTTTCGGAGTAAGAGACCGGCCCGAGAAAACGTACATGGCTGGGATTGCGCATCGCCTCATGACATGCCCGATCGCTATCGCAAGGGCTGGCGCCGTAAAAACGCAGCTCGAACTTCCCGCGGTATTCCGGATAGATTTCGAGCAGACGATCGACCGCACGAAGCACCGGCTCGGCGGTGCGCTTGACGTAATACAGCGTCCCCAGATGCGAAAAGACGAACTTATCGTTCTTTGGCACGACGTCAGCCGGGTACATCGCCGGGTCATAGCAATGCGGAATGATCACGGCCTTATGCTTGAACGTGGCCAGATTTCCCGTGAACATCAGGTCGCGCTGATATTCGTTATTCAGGATGATCAGGTCGGCATCACGCAGCGTCTCCCGCTCGATCGCGCTATCTTCCGCCACCAGAGGATAGCCTGGCATATGACGGATATACGGATTGCGCACGAAAAGATCGCCGAAATAGGCAACCCACGGCAAGTCGGGGCGCAGTTTCTTTATTTTTCCAACTGCCTCGTGGCTTACCAGCTCATTGGAATGAGAAATCAGGAAGTCGAATTTTCGTTTCGACTCCTTGAAGATCCTTAAAACCTCTTCACAGAAACGCGCACGTACGGAAATATTACGCGGATTCTGGTGATCCAGTTCGATCTCGACTCGTTCGATGTCGGTGGACGCATAGCGCAGCATGGAATCATCGCGAGTATCACGAGCCACCTGTGCGACCAGATACGATATCCTCGTATCTTTTATGCGCTTGAAAAAGTCGGTATCTGCAGACCCGACGTAGGGTGCAAAAAACCAAGAAACTGCGAATCCGTTGAGGTTATTCATATAGTTGGCATCTTATCTATTGCCGTGCATTCCCAGCCTGGCTAGCCGCACGATACTCTATTTTCACTGGTCCTGAAAAGCGATCGGAAAAATTACTGATCATCACGACAAAACAAAATTTGTAAATCGGTTAATACTTGAAATCAATCCACAAATTAAAAATGCTCCGCCATATATTTTGAACGCATCCAGCAATTTTCGAAATATGTCGCCAAAATTCCGGATGGCGAAGATCGATTTATCGATGAACCGTTTGAGTCGTTTGCAGCCATCCGTCGTTCTGATGCCGACTCAGCCATACCGCAGCCGCGCTATTTATCGGCTGCATTAATGGGAGCATCCGGTGCCTGGGTCGACTCAGCCTTTGAACAGCTTTCGCAGGCTTGCCGACACGGCTCTGAAAGGTCCGGTCACACGCCACGACATGCTGCATTTCATCTGCTCCAGCATTCCCGCCATCTGGTCCCGATCGATCTCCAAGCGTTGCCGCTCCCCTTCGAGGCGTTGCCGTTCCCCTTCCAGGCGTTGGATCTCTGCTTCATGCTCGGCGGACAGGGCAGCGGATTGCGCTGCCGACTGGGCGGCCGATTGCGCTGCGGACTGTGCTGCTGATTGCGCTGCGGATTGCGCGGATTGCTCCAGCTGCTGCGATTGTTGATGCAGCAACTCCTTGATCTCCAAAATGCCGCTGGCCAGGCGCTCGTTCTCCTGGCGCAGGGCGCTCATCTGCTCGGGCATGATATCGACAGGTATCTCCACCGCGTCAGAAGCCAACGCGCCATCCGCCAGAGCGATTTTCTTCTGTTGCGCCCATACGCGGTTGGCATATACCAGAATGATCTGATCACCCTGCCAATAGGTCGGCTCCATTACTCGGCAGTTAGCCACTGCAGAATGAACCAATAGCCAATCGGAATCGGCAACCAGCGGGATGTTCTCGGCAGTGAACGTGAAAAAATGCTCCGATATCCGGTCAAGCTCACGGTAAGGCAGAGCAAGTATCACACAATGCTCGGCATGCTCGAACAATTTCGACAATACACTGAATGGATCGAAGAAATGCTCCAGGGTATTGGACGAGAATACGATATCGAATTTTCCGCCGACGCCGTCCTCCGCGATCCAGTCCTCCGCCTCGAAGCGCAGGCCGGGATAAGCGGCACGAGCCTTCTCGACCGCCGACTCGGCGAAATCCACTCCAGTCACTCGTTCCCGAACGAAGTGACTCGCCAGGACGTCGGTTCCGTCGCCCTGCGCGCATCCCCAGTCACACACCGTCCAGTTTTCCTGGTTGGCCACCGGCCTCAACCATTGAGGCATGTTGGCCAGCGCTACGCTGGCGAAGAAACGGGATTGTTCCTTTCCGAGATTGGATTCCCAGTCTTTGTCGAACCGGCCGTTCCAATATTCGTGGCTATTGATATCCGTCGAGGTCATACAGCCCCTCCAATACATGTTGTGGTCACTTCCGGGCGGAACACGCCCATGAATCTGGTGGGAGCCGTGACGGAGAAATAATGTGCGCCTTCCACGTACTCGAAATAGGATCTATCCCCCAAACTGGCGTCCTCCAGCGCTGCCACCAGCATGTACTTGCCTGGCACCAGATAATTGTCAAATCGAAACTCCACTTGAACCGAAGAGCGGTCACCGGGCACCGCAAAAGCTGCGTCCTCTTGCGTGCTGGTCACGAGCAGATCCATGCCTTTCTCGTTTTTGATGGAGAAGGCCACGCCCACCTTGTCGATATCCACCCCAACCGGTGGGCGGAAAATGACCCTCACGCAGAGGCTTTCACCCCATTCGAATACGTCTCTGCGCTCCCCCGTCGCCCTGTGGACCGCGGCGTGGCTGATCAGCCCCGTCTGCTTGCCCCAGTGCGAGGCAGGCTTCGCGTCCAGATGCAACGCGTCGGACTCCTGCGACACCGCCTCAGGCATGGTCGCGGTCGCCGGCTGTGTAACCTCGTCGACGGCCGCGACCGGTTCCTCTTGCCCTGCCGCAACCTCGGCCGGCGGCTCCGTGCCATTTTCGTCGTGATACATGAATTCGGCGTACCGGCTCGTCACGTTCGCGACTTGGCCTATCATGCGCAGCCCGCCTTTATCGAGCCACACCGCCCGTTGACAAAGCGTGCGCACCGAACCGACGTCATGGCTGACGAACAAGACCGCAGCACCCGAGCCCTGTATCTCCTTGATACGCCGCATGCACTTGTACTGGAAGCGGGTATCGCCAACGGCCAGCGCCTCATCCACGATCAGAACGTCGGGAGTTGAATTGATCGCAACGGCAAAGGCCAAACGGACATACATTCCGCTCGAATACATCTTTACCGGCTGATCTATGAAGCTCCCGATATCCGCGAAGGCCGCAATATCGTCAAAGCGCTCGTCAGTCTCGCGATTCGTAAGCCCGAGGATAGAAGCGTTTAGGTATACGTTCTCACGGCCCGTAAACTCCGGGTTAAAGCCCGCCCCGAGCTCCAGAAGCGCGGCAATGCGGCCTCGCGTCCAGATCTCGCCTGTAGTCGGCGTGAGCGTTCCACATATCATCTGCAATAAGGTCGATTTACCCGACCCATTACGACCGATAACGCCTATGGTTTCGCCGCGCTGCACTTCGAACGACAGATCGCGCAGCGCCCAGAAATCACGATAATACTGCTTACGGCCGAAGGAGACCATTTGCAATAGGCGATCGCGCGGCTTGTCATAGAGATGAAAGCACTTGCTCAGATTCCGGACTGCGATTGCCAAATTATCAGAGGACATCGGCGAAGCCTTTTCGGGTACGTTGAAACCATGCATAACCCAATGCTGCGATCAGGAAAGCGGCCACTGTATACATCGACCATATGCCCCAATCGATCCCCCGCCCCCAAAAAAGCACATTGCGCGCCTGCTCCACCACTACGGTAAGCGGGCTCAGGTGCAGAAAGCCCTGATATTCTGCGGGCAGGATGGATGCCGAATAGAAAATGGGCGACATGAACATCAGCACCGTTGTGAGGATGCCGATGAACTGCGAAACATCACGCAGGAATACGCCCAGCGACGACAGGAACCAGCTCAGACCCAGTACCACGACAACCAACGGAAAAACGACCACGGGGAACAGCAGCACCGTTAGGTGTGGCACACCATAGAAAACGACATAAAACACCATCCAGACGGAAAGGCTTATCAACAGGTGGAAGAACGCCGAGCCCAATGCGACGCAAGGCAGGATCTCCAGGGGAAACACCACCTTCTTCACATAGTTGACATTGGCCAGAATCAGCGACGGCGCGCGGTTGATGCATTCCGCGAAGAAATTGAACAGCATCAGGCCGGCGAACAGCACCAAAGCAAATTCGGTTTTTGATTCGGTGCCGCCGGGCCACCTCGCCTTGAAGACCACGCTGAATACGAACGTATAGACCAGAAGCATAAACACCGGGTTGAAGAATGACCACAACAGCCCAAGTGCCGAACCACGATAGCGGCCGATAACCTCACGCCTGACGAGACTCCAGATAAGCTGACGGTTTCTGACCAGACTTCTCAGCAGCGACAGTGGAGATGCACGGTGTTTTGACTTTTGAGACACGCGCAATAGTTCCTACAGGTTGACTTTATTGATTGATTTTCGCCATACACCACGCTTCATCACTGCAAACCATGCATACCAGATGAAACACGACGTACTGCGAAGAACGGATAGGCCCAGCACCGAGCGGTAAATCGCCCACTGCCATCTGGCGGCCTTGAACTTATTGGCCGACAGCGAGCCGGCGCTTACCCGGTAGCCCGCCAATGGCTCGCTCGACGGCGTGGCGCGGGCCGAGCCCACCCTGTCCAGCGCCCTCAACCAGAATACGTAGTCGGCCCTGAAATATCCCCTCAACCCGCATGAACACTGATAATTGGGGCAATTTCCGATACCCGGAACTCCCAGTTTGTTGTTCAATAGAGGCTGTTTTCTGGGAGTTTTGTTTCGATGTTTGCCTGTCCTGCCACCGATGATTTTTTCCGTTCTCGCATTGATCAGATGATTGACCTGCTTCACCCGTTGGCGGTGCTGTCCTCGCGCATGCCATGGCAAGAACTTGAGGCTCGGGTGGCACATTTGTTCGTTCGTAAAGCGCACGAAGGGGTGGCGATGCCGGATCTGGACTTGTTTGGCGAGAAGGCGCAGCGTCAGACCTCGCGCAGCAATGCCGGCCGTCCACGTGTGCCGCTTCGGATCATGATTTCGCTGCTGTATCTGAAGCATGCGTTCAACGAATCGGATGAGGGCGTGGTTGAGCGTTGGGGTGAAACCCCAACATGG
>NZ_POQS01000007.1:175722-190058 GCF_002885955.2 Achromobacter pulmonis | reverse complement strand
GCGTGACGCTGCGTCTTGAATGACCGTTTTCGGTCAAAATGAATAAATCAGCATCGACTACGTAATCCTCATGCCTGATGTCCTCGAATCTCAGATCGCCCAGATCCGCTCGGCGAAATATGCCGGTCAGATTGCCGATGAAATTGGACTTCAGCATATCGTCGTAGCTCAACCCGTCCGGCGCCAGGACTGTGCCGACCGGCCGCCCGTCGCCATCGATTCGAAGATAGCTGCCATAGGAGACCGATGTTCCGGTTTCTTCCATGAACGAAACCTGGGTCGCCAGTTTCGCGGGTTTCCAGACATCGTCCGCGTCCAGGAACGCGACATACTTTCCGCTGGCCAGGTCGAGCGCCCGGTTCCGGCTATGCACCACTCCCATGTTGCCGGGATTGCGCACGTACAAGATCCGTTCGTCATCCCGCCGGTAAGACTCAACGATCTCCGCCGTATTGTCGGTGGAGGCGTCGTCGACCACGATCAGCTGCCAGGCCCCGTATGTCTGGTCAAGCACGGACTGAACGGCCTCGCCGATGAACCGCCGCGCATTGTATGCAGGCATCACCACAGAAACAATCGGGTGTTTCTCATTAGCCATTGCGCCGCCCACCATCGCACAGCCGCCTTATCCGCGTGACGTACTGGCCGCAATAGTGCGACCGGTAGTACGTAGCATAGCGCTCGTTCCAAATCCGAACCGCCCGGCCGCCGCGCGCCATGATCGCGGCGGCGTCCAACCCGTCGAGCCACTGTTCCAGCGGCGGCTCGCCTTCGGCAACGGCCCAGCCCGAAATATCCTGCTCGACACGCGCTCCCGGCGGTGTTCCGGCGGACGTCAGCAAGGGCCGGCCCAGCATCAGATGTTCATAGTACTTGTTCGGAGAGGCGTACCGGTGATTGGGAACGGACAGGTAATACATGCCTACGACAACATCCATTCTCGCCATCAGGTCAAGGCCCGCCTGGCTGTCCATGGCTCCGTAATAATGCACATTCGCCTCGGTTTCGGCGGCCGCGGCGAACTGCGGCGCCAGGCGGCCGTAACCAGCGACGTGCAACTGTACGTCGGCGCGCCCCTTGCAGACGGCCAGCAACGCTTCCAGACCGCGATGGCGCTCCTCTAGAACGCCGAAGTAGCCGATGTTCCACGGCTTGCTCGCCTGCCAGGGCGAAACAGGTTCGACGGCTGCGTTCGGAACGTTTTCCAGAACCAAGACCCTGGAATCTCCGGGCCGGAGGCCGTGCTGAATATAACGCTCCGGACTTGCGATGATCGTCAGAGCGGCAGCGTGGGCAATGAGCTTTTCCAGGAGGTCCAGAATCTGTCCTACCGGTCCTTTGATATTGCGCACGGCGGTGTATTTATCATACAGATCCAACACCAACGGCCGCCTGAACAGCAGGCAGAACAACCAGCTCGATAGACCGGCATCGAGGTCGACTGCATGCACAGCGCAGATCCTGCGACGCTCTTTCACCAACCGCCAGAATACGTATAAATTCCAATGCAGCAGTGCGACGGCATTTTTCCATCCTCCGCCCAGCCGGGCACGCCTGGAAAAATAATGAAAACCAGCACGCTCCTGGGCCTGCTGTTCGTCCTTTTTCCAGCCGATGAAACCAAAGCCGATCCCGGCCTCGGCCAGGGCGGCGAAGTACTTCCCCAAACGGGCATCGAAGTCGGCGATATAGGAACGGACAAAAAATATCATTTGCGCAGTGAGCGACTCGAGCCGTGGCGACTGCGCTTCTTGATAATCATCCATCGCGGCATGCGGAACAACACCAGCTTGCGATACAACAGAATGTAGGTGACGGAAAAGGCCGCCGCACAGGCCATCAGCACATAGGGCATTTGCCAGAACAGCACGGCGGGAATTACCGCCATGGACGACAACAGCCACAGGTACGGCGAGGTCATCGAATTGCGCTGGTTGCGATGGCGCGATTCCCTGGAACCGACCGCCCAGCGCACCACCCGCTTGTAGATGAGCATATGCAGGTGGACACCATCGGGCGCTCCAGGAGATACGCCCCGCAGCCATTTCTTACGATAGAAGGAAAACAGGGTTTCGAAAACCGGATAAATACAGAGCAGCAGCGGAAACCACGCCGAAACATAGGGGTGACGTGCCAGCATCAGCACCGAAACCGTGCCGATCATGAAGCCGATGAAATAGGCTCCGCCATCGCCGAGAAAGATCAGGCCGCGCGGGTAGTTCCAGAGCTAAAACCCGAGGATAGCGCCGATCATTCCGACCGAAGTGACCAGTAGCAGGCGATCGCCCAGATAGTAGGCAACATACGAAAATCCCGCGAATATCATCGCCGACACGACCGCGGCCAGCCCGTTGTAACCATCGATAATATTTATGGCGTTTGCCGCACCAGCAATGGCGAATGCCGTGACCACAAAGGAAATCGGCCCGAACTGCAAGAGCCAATCGACCCCATAGATATCCAGCCGGGTCAGCGTGGCACCCAGGAAATAATAGGCCGCCATGCCGGAGATCATCGCCAGCAACAGCCTTTGCACCGCCCTCACACGCTTGGTTATGTCTTCCGCGAGGCCGCCGAGAAAGGCCGGCATAGCCACTGCCAGCAACGTCAAGGGCTCGTAGGTCAAAGAGGATTCGCGTATCGTGGCCAGTATGAAAATACATAACATCGCAAATACGAGGGACACCCCTCCCACCCGCGGCACTGGCTTGTCGTGGTACTTTTGCACCCCCTTGGTATCGTGGTCGGCGGTAAATCTTCCATGAACTGCATTAAATCGCAATACCAACAACGTAGAAACCAAAGAGACAATGAACGCCACAAGCAAATAAAGCATATTCTATTTAAGCGCCGTTATATGATGAATTTCGAATGTTAGGCACGCCGTCCGAATATCTCAGTCGCATCAGCGGCTTGACCTTTAACCACGCTTAACGAGGGACTGCGTACATCAACCTCTTCACCGTTTCTTTGCGGCGCCGGCAGAAAAATAGGTTCTACCTGCTGGCGGCTCTTGCGTCTACAAGCCTACCCGCTACGTCCTGGCCATCACCCAGGCGCAACAATGGCGCAATTATCGCACTTTCGCCGTTAGGCAGGGGCGTAATAAGGAGTAGGCACTTGCCAAGAAATCCTTCAAGAAATTTGGGGACCGATGACGCGCTCACCACTACGGTTGATCCGTTTAACGGTTTCCGCGCCAGATGTCCGAGTGCCGCTGTCGTCGCGGCCTCCAGTATGAAGGTCTCGCAGCAGTAATGAGAATTCATATCGATAAAAAGTGGGAGCACGCCTCCTAATGCTTCCGGCCGAGTCCTCCAGCAGTACGATTGCGACAAAGCCGTAACGGTGTAACTCTCTTGTCGTTACAACTATCCCAAAAGATCTATTGAAGATGCCAAATCGATGCGCCTTCGCTATTTTCATCGGCGGTTCCACATCGTGTGACGACTGCGGTCTTGGCCGGATTTCCCGATGGTCTCTTTGCCGCTGATTCTTACGGCGCTGTTGTGCGCCATGCCTGTCGCCGCCATGACCGTCGGCGGCGGCAGCGCCCTTTTCTACGCAATGGCGCTACTTTGTTCGCTGCGTTGTTTGAGTCGCCCCGGAGGCTGGCGCGAAACGCTGCACAGCCTGCGTTCCTACCGTATCGTGATCGTCGCGATGTCCGTGCCCTTGTGCGCTATCGCGCTCAGCCAGTATGCGCATGGCCTGTTCCACGGCCCCTCGCTCGAGCGCGGCCTGAGAATCAGTATCGGGCTACCAGTCATTCTGGGAGCATTGCTCAGCATCGAAACAGCACGCCTGCGTCATGCGTTCTGGGGTATAGCAGCCGCGTTGTGGACATCCACCGCAACGGTTCTGTGGCTGTCGCTGCCCGCATGGAACCGTCCAGATACGCCGCAGTACAACGCCGTGGGATATGCCAACCTGATGATGCTTTGGCTGTTCATTACCCTGTATGGCATGCATTGGCCCCTCTTGAAGCGCCCTCGGCTCGAACAGTGCTTCAAGTTGCTGACGGTCGCCTGTGGCTTCGCCGGCGTCATCCTGACGCAAACCCGCACAGCATGGATGGCAATCCCCTTGTTTCTGTTTCTGGGAATGTGGTTATTTGGCCACATGCAGCGGCCGTGGCGCGCGCTAGGTGTGCTGGCCGCCAGCCTCGCCATCCTCGTCGCATTGGGCTCAACCAGTCAGGCCCTGCGCACTCGCGTGGCGCAGGGCGTCCACGAGTTGCAGGAATGCCATGGCGCAAAGGCGACGGCGGACACCTCCGTCTGCATTCGGTTGCAGTTGTGGCGGGCGAGCGTCGAAATGATCGAGGCGGAGCCCCTGGTCGGACTTGGCACCCCGGCCCGCTTCATTCCGGAACTGCAGGCACGAGTGGCCCGCGGTGTGGTCTCACCGTTCGTGGCGCAGGATTTCGGTGAACCCCACAATGACATGCTGCAGATGCTAAGCAGTTACGGTCTGCTCGGAGGTCTGGGACTGGCATTGCTCTACTGCGTCCCCGCCGGCTTCTTTCTGCGCCGGCTCGCCGCTCCCAATCCAGCGCCGCTGCGAGCTGCCGCGACGATGGGCGCGGCACTGGCCCTGGGTTTCGCAGTCTTCGGCCTCACTGAATTGATGTTCCGTTCCATGCAGAACGTCTCGCTTTACGTCACCTTGTTAGCCTGGTTCCTGGCGCTGTGCCGTTCGGAATCAGAAGCACAGGGGCCGGCGCAATCCGGCCGGCGATAACCCAGCGTGCGGGGCGATCTATGGTCAAATTGCCAAACTGGGGTGAGAATGCATACATGGCCCTTCCAAGGAGAACACCATGCGCATTGCAGATGCCCAGTGGATTCCTTCTACCCAGCACCAGACCTGGGATGCGTTGACGGACCCGGTCGTGTTGCAGAAATGCATACCCGGCTGCGTGGAGGTGGTCCGGCTCAGCCCGACCGAGTATGCGTTCAAGCTGCGCGCCAAGGTCGCGGGGATCGACACCGATTACGACGGCGAGATCCTGATGTCCGACGTGGACCCGCACAACAGCTGTACCCTGGCTTTCGAGGGCAAAGGCCGCGCCGCCTGCCTGGCCATCGGGACCGCGCAGATCAATCTCAGCGCCAAGGACCACGGCACGCGGCTGGCCTATACCGTGGCCTGCATGGCCGGCGGCAAGCTGGCCGAGTGCGGCGAGAGCGTGCTGCTCAAAGGCTGCGACAAGATCATCCAGAAGTTCTTCGCCGCCTTCATCGACCATATGGCGAGCCAGCCCCGGCTCGCGCCGCCGCCCCCGCCGCCCGAGCCGGAACCGCGCGGGCTGTCGAATTCGCGCTGGTCGTGGATCATGGTGCTGCTGGTCATTGCGGTGTTCCTGGGCTACCACACGTTCTACAAGTAAAAACCCTGACGCGCCGGTGATATGCTCTGCGGCATGACGATGCCGCCCGATACACCCCCTGCTCCCCCCGCCCATACGCGACGCGATCTCTTGATGGGGATGGCGGGGGTGTCCGCCACCGTCGTCCTGGCCGCGCTGGATTCCACCATCATCAGCACCACCCTGCCGCGCGTGGCGGAGGCGCTCGACGGCATGGCGCTCTATGCCTGGGTGGGCACGGGTTATCTGCTGACCACGGCGGCCTCGATCCTGGTCTTCGGGCGCCTGGGCGATATGTTCGGGCGCAAGCCCCTGATGCTGCTGTCGGTGCTCATCATCGCGCTGGGCTCGATCGCCTGTGGCCTGGCGCAGAACATGATGCAGCTGATCGTGTTCCGCTCGCTGCAGGGCATAGGCGGGGGGATGATGATCGCCACGGCCTTCGCCGCGCCGGCCGACCTGTTTCCCGACGCCAAGCAGCGGGTGCGCTGGATGGCGCTGGTGTCGGCGGCTTTCGCCATGGCCAGCGGCATCGGTCCGGTGCTGGGCGGGGCCGCGACGCAGGCGCTGGGCTGGCGGGCGGCCTTCTTCATTGCGCCGATCGCCGCCGCGGGCGCTTTTTTCCTGGTGGCGCGCTACTTTCCCCGGATCCGGCCCGTGCACGACGCCAGCCGCAAGATCGACTGGCTGGGCGCGATCCTGCTCTGCATCGCCGTGGGCGCGCCGCTGGCGGCGCTGGAGCTTGCGTTCGCCAGCGGGGACCATGCTCAGCCCATGCTGGGCGTGGCGCTGGCCCTGGCGGGCGCGGCGGCCATCGCCATACTCATCCCCATCGAGCGCCGCGTGCGCTCGCCGATTTTTCCGCTGCGCGTGCTGGCCGCGAGCCAGTCGCGCCTGCTGAACGTGGCGGCGATGATGGTGGGCGCGGTGATGTTCGTGCTGATTTTCTACAGCCCGCTGCTGCTGCAGCAGGTGCTGAGCTACACGCCCAGCCAGGCCGGGCTGCTGCTGACGCCGCTGGTGGCCGCGATTTCGGTCGGCAGCATCATCAACGGGCGGCTTTTTCCCAAGCAGTCGGAGCCGCAGCGCCTGATGGTGTTCGGCGGCGGCCTGCTGGCGGCCGGTTCGCTGATGGTGCTGATGATCTCGCCGGGCACCTCGGCCTGGTGGATCCTGGCGGCGTTTTTCGTCAACGGCTGCGCCCTGGGGTTCCTGCTTCCGAACCTGACCCTGTTCATGCAGATGCTGAGCGAGCGGCGCGACGTCGGCGTGGCCTCGGCGCTGGTGCAGACCACGCGCGCCATCGGCAGCGCGCTGGGCACGGCGGTGGTGGGGATCATTATTTCGCACAGCACGGTACTAAACGGAGTGCGCGCCGGGCTGGTCCTGTGTATCGTGCTGTCGCTGACCTGCGCCTTGCTGGCGCACCGGGTCAAGATGAAGAACCTGGCCTCCAACCGGAAGTGAAACGCGGCGGTCAACCCGCCCGGAACCGAACATGCGTCAACGCGATCTGCTGGACCTGCTGCTGCTGGCCGCCGTCTGGGGCGGCTCCTTTCTGTTCATGCGCGTGGCCGTCGCCGACTTCGGGCCGGTGGCGCTGATCGAGCTGCGGGTGGGACTGGCCGCGCTGGTGCTGCTGCCGGCGGCCATGTGGCGCGGCAAGCTGGCGGTGATCGCGCGGCACTGGAAGGCGCTGCTGATGGTGGGCATCCTGAACGCCGCCGTGCCGTTCCTGCTGTATGCCTACGCCGCCCAGTCGCTGGGCGCGGGTTTCCTGTCCGTCGCCAACGCGGTGACGCCGGTCTGGGGCGCGGTCATCGGCTGGCTGTGGCTGAAGGACAGGCTGGCCTGGACCCGTTCGCTCGGCCTGATGATAGGCGTGGCCGGCATCGTGGTGCTGGTGTGGGACAAGCTGGACTTCGGCCAGGGCGGCACCGGCCCCGCCGTGCTGGCCGCCGTGTCGGCGCCGGTGTTCTACGGCATCGCGGCCAACTGGACCAAGCGTTTCCTGAGCGGCGTGGACCCGCTGGCCAACGCGACCGGCAGCATGGTGGGCGCGTCGCTGGCGCTGCTGCCGCTGGCGATCGCGTTCTGGCCTTCGGCCCCGGCTTCGCCGCAGGCGTGGATCTCCACGATCCTGCTGGCGGTGGTCTGCACCGGCGCGGCCTACATCATCTTCTTCCGCCTGATCGCCAACGTCGGCCCGACCGGCGCGGTGAGCGTCACGTTCCTGGTGCCGGTGTTCGGCGTGGTGTGGGGCGCCTGGCTGCTGGACGAGCGCATCACGCCATCGATCGCCGCCGGCGCGGCGATCATCCTGGTCGGCACCGCGCTGGCGCTGGACCTGTTCAAGCGGCGCCGCTGAACGCGCCGGCTCAGTATTTGTCGGACGTGCCTGTCAACGCCACGCCGATGCGCAGCAGCGTGTAGGAAACCGCGTCGACCCAGCGCCGCAGCCAGCCGCGGCGCTGGTAGTCCAGCGGCCGGATGAAGCGCCCGCCTTCGCGGATGGCGGCTTCGAGCCGTTCCTGCAGGTCCCAGGCGAACGGCTGGTCGTCGACCACCACGTTGGCCTCGCGCGCCAGCAGCAGGCTGAAGGGATCCAGGTTGGACGAGCCCACGGTGGCCACGTTGTCGATGACGGCGACCTTGGCGTGCAGGTAGCTGGGCATGTACTCGTAGATCTCGATGCCATCGCGCAGCAGCTGGTCGTACAGCGAGCGCGTGGCGTGGTATTGCATGCGGTATTCGATCTTGCCCTGCAGCAGCAGGCGCACGCGCACGCCGCGGGCGGCGGCCTTGGCCAGCGCGCGCCGGAACTGGCGTCCCGGAAAGAAGTATGCGTTGGCGATCAGGATGTCGCGGCGCGCCTGCGAGATGCCGTACAGGTAGGCACGCTCGAAGGTCTGGCGAAAGCGCAGGTTGTCGCGCAGCACCAGCGCGGCGCGCAGATGGCCGCGCGGCGCGGCCGACGCGTGGCGCGGCTTGAGCAGCCGCATGCGGTTCCAGTCGCGCGGATGGCGGCGCAGCCGCGCCCAGTTCAGCCTGACCCACAGCAGTTCCTGCGCATAGGCGGCAGCGGTCACCAGCGGCCCCTGCACCTGCACCGCGAAATCGTAGCGCGGGCCGGTGAGGCCGTCGGTGGGGTCCCTGTCGTCGTAGTCGTCGATGATGTTGATGCCGCCGATGAAGGCGATCTGCCCGTCGACCACGGTGACCTTGCGATGCAGGCGCCGCAGCCGGCTGCGCGACGGGATGTAGCGCGCGAACCAGCGCGGCTCGGGGCGGAAGATGCGGCATTGCGCGCCGGCGTTGGTCAGCCGGGTGCGCAGCAGGTCGACGTTCTCGGCGCTGCCGAAGCCGTCGAGCACGACGCGCACCTTGACGCCGCGCCGGGCCGCCGCCTCCAGACAGTCCAGCACGCGCGCGCCGGTGCGGTCGGGCATGAAGATGTAGGTTTCCAGGTGCACGCTGATCTGGGCCGCGTCGATGGCCGCGCACAGCGCCGGGAAAAAGTCGGAACCGTTCTGCAGCAACCGGATGTCGTTGCCCAGCGTCCAGTCCAGCTGGGACTGCTCGGCCCTCACGGCAGCTCTAGCTCCGCCAGCAGGGGGGAATGGTCGGAAAGGCGCGCCCACTCCCGGCCGCGCAGCACGCGTGCGCTGCGCACGGCGAATCCGCGCTGGTAGATGCGGTCCAGGCGGAACCACGGGAACACGGCGGGAAACGTGCGCGGCGGCGGCAGCAGCAGGCGCGAGCTGCCGTCCATGCCCAGCTGGTTGGTGCGCTCCATGACGGAGATGCCGCCGTTGGGCAGGCCGCGCAGCGCGTTGCTCAGGCGCTTGACCGAATCGCGCAGGCGCGGCAGTTCGCCGCCGTGGCTGCGCGGGGCATGCGAGAACACTTCGTACAGGCCCAGCTGCTGCACGAACAGGGGCGCCAGGCGATCGCCCCAATCATTGAAATCGCCCGCGATCAGGATGGGTTCGCCGTCCGGCACCATGCGCCGGATGCGCTCGGTCAGCGCCAGGATCTGGCGGCTGCGGCTGCCGGCGAACAGGCCCAGGTGCACGACGAAGCAATGCACCGCGCGCCCGTCGAGCTCGATGCGCGCATGCAGCAGGCCGCGCTGTTCGAGCCGATGGTCCGAGATGTCCTGGTTCTCGTGGTCGAGGATGGGAAAGCGCGACAACAGCGCGTTGCCGTGGTCGGTCTCGTGGCGGACGGCGTTGCGCCCGTAGGCCACGTCCAGCCGCAAGGCCGCGGCCAGCGATTCGTGCTGCGCGTCGAGCAGCGATTTCTGTTCGTTGCGGCCCTGGACTTCCTGCAGGAAAACCAGATCGGGACGCAGGCCGTAGAGACCCAGGCGCAGTTCATTCAGCGAGTCGCGCCGGCCCAGCGCCGAGCGGCCCTTGTGGATGTTGTAGCTGACGACACGGATGAGCGACATGGAAGCGATGGCGCCTTTCAAAACAGAAAAACCGCCGACTCAGACGGCGTCTGCCAGATTACTCCAATTCAAACCGATGCAAACGTCAAAAACCTGCGCCTTCAAGACCCGCCCTGCGCAAGCACGCAATGCCACTCAAGCGGGGCCGCCGGGAGCCGGCTTTGCCGGTCCCGCGCGGCGCCCCCCTGGGGGGGAAGCGCCGCAGGCGCTCCGGGGGGGGTCACCTCAAGCGGATATGCAGTTCGCGCAACTGCTTCTCGTCGACCTCCGAGGGCGCCTGCGTCAGCAGGCACTGCGCGCGCTGGGTCTTGGGGAAGGCGATCACGTCGCGGATCGATTCGGCGCCGGTCATCATGGTGACGATGCGGTCCAGGCCGAAGGCGATGCCGCCGTGCGGCGGCGCGCCGTACTGCAGCGCGTCCAGCAGGAAGCCGAACTTCTCGCGGGCTTCTTCCGGGCCGATCTTGAGCGCGCGGAACACCTTGCTCTGCACTTCCTCGCGGTGGANGGCTTTGCCGGTCCCGCGCGGCGCCCCCCTGGGGGGGAAGCGCCGCAGGCGCTCCGGGGGGGGTCACCTCAAGCGGATATGCAGTTCGCGCAACTGCTTCTCGTCGACCTCCGAGGGCGCCTGCGTCAGCAGGCACTGCGCGCGCTGGGTCTTGGGGAAGGCGATCACGTCGCGGATCGATTCGGCGCCGGTCATCATGGTGACGATGCGGTCCAGGCCGAAGGCGATGCCGCCGTGCGGCGGCGCGCCGTACTGCAGCGCGTCCAGCAGGAAGCCGAACTTCTCGCGGGCTTCTTCCGGGCCGATCTTGAGCGCGCGGAACACCTTGCTCTGCACTTCCTCGCGGTGGATACGGACCGAGCCGCCGCCGATTTCCCAACCGTTGAGCACCATGTCGTAGGCCTTGGCGTAGGCCTTGCTGGGATCGGATTCGAGGAAGTCCTCGTGGCCGTCCTTGGGGCTGGTGAAGGGATGGTGGGCGGCGGTGTAGCGGCCGTCTTCCTCGTCGTATTCGAACATCGGGAAGTCGACCACCCACAGCGGCTTCCAGCCGCCGGTGGACAGGCCGGCCTTCTTGCCGAATTCGCTGTGGCCGATCTTCACGCGCAGCGCGCCGATGGCGTCGTTGACGATCTTCTCGCGGTCGGCGCCGAAGAAGATGATGTCGCCGTCCTGCGCGCCGGTGCGCTTGACCAGTTCGGCCAACGCAGCGTCGTGCAGGTTCTTGACGATGGGCGACTGCATGCCGTCGCGGCCCTTGGCCACGTCGTTGACCTTGATGTAGGCCAGGCCCTTGGCGCCGTAGATGCCGACGAACTGGGTGTAGCCGTCGATTTCGCTGCGCGACATTTCGGCGCCGCCCGGCACGCGCAGGGCGACCACGCGGCTGCCCGGCGCGGCCGCGGCGGCGGCGAAGACCTTGAAGTCCACGTCGCGCATGACGTCGGTCATGTCGGTGAATTCCAGATTCACGCGCAGGTCCGGCTTGTCCGAGCCGTAGCGGCGCATGGCTTCGGTCCAGGGCATGATCGGGAACGGGGTGGGCAGGTCCACGTCCTGCACCACCTTGAACACGTGGCGGATCATGCTTTCGAAGATTTCACGGATCTCGACTTCGTTCAGGAACGAGGTTTCGCAGTCGATCTGGGTGAATTCGGGCTGGCGGTCGGCGCGCAGGTCTTCGTCGCGGAAGCACTTAGTGATCTGGTAGTAGCGGTCGAAGCCCGAGACCATCAGCATCTGCTTGAACAGCTGCGGCGACTGCGGCAGCGCGAAGAAGTGGCCGGCGTTCACGCGCGAGGGCACCAGGTAGTCGCGCGCGCCTTCGGGCGTGCTCTTGGTCAGCATCGGGGTTTCGATGTCGATGAAGCCGAGCTGGTCCAGGAACTTGCGCACTTCGATGGAGACGCGGTAGCGCAGCATCAGGTTGCGCTGCATCTGCGGGCGGCGCAGGTCCAGCACGCGGTGCGTCAGGCGGGTGGTTTCCGACAGGTTGTCGTCGTCGAGCTGGAACGGCGGCGTGACCGAGGCGTTCAGGATTTCGACTTCCTTGCAGAGCACTTCGATTTCGCCCGAGGCCAGCTCGGCGTTGGCGGTGCCCGCCGGACGCTCGCGCACCAGGCCGGTGACGCGGATGCAGAATTCGTTGCGCAGGCGCTCGGCGGTGGCGAAGGCGGCGTTGTCCGGATCGAACACGATCTGGGCCAGGCCGGCGCGGTCGCGCAGGTCGATGAAGATGACCCCGCCGTGGTCGCGGCGGCGGTTCACCCAGCCGTACAGGGTGACAGTCTGGCCGAGATGGTCACGGCAAACCTGGCCGGTGTAGCAGGTACGCATGCGGGATGACTCCGTTTATGTGCTTGGTAGTAGCGTAAGGGTTACGAATCGGCGCGGGGCGGATCGGATTCGCCGGGCGCCGGGACGGGCGCGGCCGGCCGGCCCGCAGGCCCGGAGGCCTGGACCGGGGCGACCACGCCCATGGAAACGATGTACTTCAGGGCCGCGTCCACGCTCATCTGCAGGTCGATGGTATCGGCGCGCGGCATCATCAGGAAAAAGCCCGAGGTCGGGTTCGGCGTCGTGGGCACGTAGACGCTGATGTGATCTCCGGGCAGGTTGTCGGCGACTTCGCCGCCCGGCGTGCCGGTGACGAAGGCGATGGTCCAGCTGCCGACCCGGGGATACTGCACCAGCACCGCGCGGCGAAACGCCTGCCCGTTCGGCGCAAGCACGGTATCGCTGACCTGCTTGACCGAGTTGTAGATGGACCGCACCAACGGTATGCGGCCCAGCAGGCTTTCCCACTGGTCCACCATGGTGCGGCCGATCAGGTTGGCCGCGAATATGCCCGTCAGCAGCACCACCACCACGACCAGGACGAAGCGGAAGCCGGGGATGTCGATGCCGAACAGGGATTCGGACGACAGGAAGCCGGGCACGAACCCTTCGAGGGTGGCGACCAGCAGCCCCAGCACCCACACCGTGATGACCAGGGGAACCCAGATCAGCAGGCCGGTGATGAAGTACTTCTTGATGACGCGCATACGCATCGCGCGCGCTCTAGGAGGCGGGACTGCCGGCGGCGGGCGCGGCGGGCGCGGGCGCGGCCGGGGCGGCTGCCGCCGGCGCGGCGCCCGCGGCCGGAGCCGGCGCGCCGGCCGGCGCGCTGCCGTTGCCGCGGAAGTCCGTGACATACCAGCCGGAGCCCTTGAGCTGGAATCCAGCCGCGGTCACCTGCTTGGAAAACGTGCTCTGGCCGCACTCGGGGCAAACCGAAAGCGGCGCATCGGAAATCTTCTGCAAGACGTCTTTGGCATGGCCGCAGGCGCTGCATTTGTAAGCGTAGATGGGCATCAAGGGGCTCCCAGGCGCGGGCCCGGCAAATCAAAAACCGCCTGGCGCCGGACGCAAGGTCCGGGTTCGGACCGGGTGGAAAACCTGATCCGGGCCAAAGCGGCGGGTGGGCGAGGCCGGAAAAAACGGGGAAAGTCTTGAATTTTAGCGGTTTTTCTTGAACCGCCGGTGTCCGTCNCCACGACCAGGACGAAGCGGAAGCCGGGGATGTCGATGCCGAACAGGGATTCGGACGACAGGAAGCCGGGCACGAACCCTTCGAGGGTGGCGACCAGCAGCCCCAGCACCCACACCGTGATGACCAGGGGAACCCAGATCAGCAGGCCGGTGATGAAGTACTTCTTGATGACGCGCATACGCATCGCGCGCGCTCTAGGAGGCGGGACTGCCGGCGGCGGGCGCGGCGGGCGCGGGCGCGGCCGGGGCGGCTGCCGCCGGCGCGGCGCCCGCGGCCGGAGCCGGCGCGCCGGCCGGCGCGCTGCCGTTGCCGCGGAAGTCCGTGACATACCAGCCGGAGCCCTTGAGCTGGAATCCAGCCGCGGTCACCTGCTTGGAAAACGTGCTCTGGCCGCACTCGGGGCAAACCGAAAGCGGCGCATCGGAAATCTTCTGCAAGACGTCTTTGGCATGGCCGCAGGCGCTGCATTTGTAAGCGTAGATGGGCATCAAGGGGCTCCCAGGCGCGGGCCCGGCAAATCAAAAACCGCCTGGCGCCGGACGCAAGGTCCGGGTTCGGACCGGGTGGAAAACCTGATCCGGGCCAAAGCGGCGGGTGGGCGAGGCCGGAAAAAACGGGGAAAGTCTTGAATTTTAGCGGTTTTTCTTGAACCGCCGGTGTCCGTCCCCGCCGGCACGTGCCGGCGGGCCTTCCCGAAGCGCCGTCTCAGACCGGAAGCAGGAACATCACGGCCGCCACCAGGGTCGGCGCCAGGGCCGACAGGAACAGCCGGCCGGACGAAATGCTGCCGTCCGGGAAGTGGTTTTTCAGGATGGCGAAGCCGGCCGGATTGGGCGCGTTGGCGATGACGGTCAGGCCGCCGCCGGTGACCGCCCCGGCCACCAGCATGTAGCGCCAGGCCTCGCCGGTGCCCTCGACCAGCGAGCCCAGGTAGGTCAGCGCCGCATTGTCGGTGATGGCCGTGAGCGCGGTG
>NZ_POQS01000007.1:149022-175498 GCF_002885955.2 Achromobacter pulmonis | reverse complement strand
GGTCAGCATCGGGGTTTCGATGTCGATGAAGCCGAGCTGGTCCAGGAACTTGCGCACTTCGATGGAGACGCGGTAGCGCAGCATCAGGTTGCGCTGCATCTGCGGGCGGCGCAGGTCCAGCACGCGGTGCGTCAGGCGGGTGGTTTCCGACAGGTTGTCGTCGTCGAGCTGGAACGGCGGCGTGACCGAGGCGTTCAGGATTTCGACTTCCTTGCAGAGCACTTCGATTTCGCCCGAGGCCAGCTCGGCGTTGGCGGTGCCCGCCGGACGCTCGCGCACCAGGCCGGTGACGCGGATGCAGAATTCGTTGCGCAGGCGCTCGGCGGTGGCGAAGGCGGCGTTGTCCGGATCGAACACGATCTGGGCCAGGCCGGCGCGGTCGCGCAGGTCGATGAAGATGACCCCGCCGTGGTCGCGGCGGCGGTTCACCCAGCCGTACAGGGTGACAGTCTGGCCGAGATGGTCACGGCAAACCTGGCCGGTGTAGCAGGTACGCATGCGGGATGACTCCGTTTATGTGCTTGGTAGTAGCGTAAGGGTTACGAATCGGCGCGGGGCGGATCGGATTCGCCGGGCGCCGGGACGGGCGCGGCCGGCCGGCCCGCAGGCCCGGAGGCCTGGACCGGGGCGACCACGCCCATGGAAACGATGTACTTCAGGGCCGCGTCCACGCTCATCTGCAGGTCGATGGTATCGGCGCGCGGCATCATCAGGAAAAAGCCCGAGGTCGGGTTCGGCGTCGTGGGCACGTAGACGCTGATGTGATCTCCGGGCAGGTTGTCGGCGACTTCGCCGCCCGGCGTGCCGGTGACGAAGGCGATGGTCCAGCTGCCGACCCGGGGATACTGCACCAGCACCGCGCGGCGAAACGCCTGCCCGTTCGGCGCAAGCACGGTATCGCTGACCTGCTTGACCGAGTTGTAGATGGACCGCACCAACGGTATGCGGCCCAGCAGGCTTTCCCACTGGTCCACCATGGTGCGGCCGATCAGGTTGGCCGCGAATATGCCCGTCAGCAGCACCACCACCACGACCAGGACGAAGCGGAAGCCGGGGATGTCGATGCCGAACAGGGATTCGGACGACAGGAAGCCGGGCACGAACCCTTCGAGGGTGGCGACCAGCAGCCCCAGCACCCACACCGTGATGACCAGGGGAACCCAGATCAGCAGGCCGGTGATGAAGTACTTCTTGATGACGCGCATACGCATCGCGCGCGCTCTAGGAGGCGGGACTGCCGGCGGCGGGCGCGGCGGGCGCGGGCGCGGCCGGGGCGGCTGCCGCCGGCGCGGCGCCCGCGGCCGGAGCCGGCGCGCCGGCCGGCGCGCTGCCGTTGCCGCGGAAGTCCGTGACATACCAGCCGGAGCCCTTGAGCTGGAATCCAGCCGCGGTCACCTGCTTGGAAAACGTGCTCTGGCCGCACTCGGGGCAAACCGAAAGCGGCGCATCGGAAATCTTCTGCAAGACGTCTTTGGCATGGCCGCAGGCGCTGCATTTGTAAGCGTAGATGGGCATCAAGGGGCTCCCAGGCGCGGGCCCGGCAAATCAAAAACCGCCTGGCGCCGGACGCAAGGTCCGGGTTCGGACCGGGTGGAAAACCTGATCCGGGCCAAAGCGGCGGGTGGGCGAGGCCGGAAAAAACGGGGAAAGTCTTGAATTTTAGCGGTTTTTCTTGAACCGCCGGTGTCCGTCCCCGCCGGCACGTGCCGGCGGGCCTTCCCGAAGCGCCGTCTCAGACCGGAAGCAGGAACATCACGGCCGCCACCAGGGTCGGCGCCAGGGCCGACAGGAACAGCCGGCCGGACGAAATGCTGCCGTCCGGGAAGTGGTTTTTCAGGATGGCGAAGCCGGCCGGATTGGGCGCGTTGGCGATGACGGTCAGGCCGCCGCCGGTGACCGCCCCGGCCACCAGCATGTAGCGCCAGGCCTCGCCGGTGCCCTCGACCAGCGAGCCCAGGTAGGTCAGCGCCGCATTGTCGGTGATGGCCGTGAGCGCGGTGGCGCCCCAGAACAGGACGAAAGGCTCCAGCCCGCCCAGCAGGTCCTGCAGCCACCATTTCTGCAGGCCGCCCAGCACCACCAGCCCGGCCAGGAAGAAGCCCACCATCAGGCCTTCCTTGATCATCAGGCGGCTCTGGTGGCGCTTGTAGGCTTCGGCAAAGCCGATGAACATCATCAGCAGGCCCAGGAAGATGGCCGGATGGTGGGCGCTGAGCACCACGGCGACGAGGAACGCGACGTGCACCAGCATGACCACCACGGGCACCGGCGGACGCTTGTCCGCGCCTTCCGGACCGTCCACGCCGCCGCCCGTGCCGACCGAGCGTTCCAGCAGCGCCTTGCGGCACAGCATCGTGAGCAGGGCGGCGTTCAGGCACACGGCGATCGCGGCGCGCCAGCCGAAATGCTGCATCATGAAGCTGGAATCCCAGCCGAAGGTGGAGGCCACCATCAGCACCGGCGGCGCGGCGTAGGAGGTCAGCACGCCGCCGATGGACACGTTGACGAACAGCACGCCCAGGGTCAGGTACTTGAAGCCGGCGCGCCCGCTGGTGCGGAAATAGGCGTCGCGCAGCAGGATGGCGGCCAGCGTCATGGCGGCCGGCTCGGTGATGAACGAACCGCCCAGCGGCACCAGCGACATGACCACGAAGAACGTGGCCAGCTCGCGCGGCAGCGGCAGCACGCGCGCCACCAGGCGCACCAGCAGCCCCACCAGTTCCAGGATGGGCCGGCTGGCCGCCACCACCATGATGACGAACACGAACAGCGGCTCGGTGAAATTGCGCGTGTCCATGTACTCGATGGCGTGCGTCGGCCCGGCCAGCGCCGCCATCGCCACGATCAGCACGAAGGCCCAGACGCCGAAGACGGCCTCGACCTCGGCGAACAGATGCCAGATGCCCGCATGCGGCCCGCCGCGGTGCGCCAGGCGCGCGAAGACGGGGACCGAGAAAGTATGAAGAACCGCCACGGCAAACAACAGGGTGGCGATGACTTCAAGTGTCTGGGGCATAAAGCGGCTTCCGGGTAAGAGGGTTCAACGCGCGTGCGCCCCGCCCGGCGGGACTTGCGCACAAGGGTCGCAATATAGCACAAGGCCCCCCGCCCTGTAACGCCGGGTCAACACCGAGGCCGAGGCGCGCGCGCATGCCGGAACGGCAGCAGCCGCAGGTCCAGCGCCGCGGGGCCGGGCGCGTCCACGTCGATGATGGCCGCGCACAGCGGCTGGAAGGCCGCGCGGAAATGGTTCTTGGCCTTCACGCAAAGCAGGCGCACCTGATCGAGCGCGATGCCGTGCAGCGCGAAGAAACCCGGATCGTTGGCCGGCGCCACCGACTCGGTGACGATGACCCGCAGGTTCGGCCGGTCGCGCAGCGACAGCAGCGCGGTGCGTCCGCAGCTCGTGCGCACGCCGGTCTCCATCGGTCCGATGTTGCTGAATTCGCCATCCGTGTAGCGCTCGACCCGGAACGCGGCGCGCACCGGCGGACCGAAATCGGCGCTCACGCGCCCGCCCAGCGCCAGTTCGCACAGCCCGCCCAGGCCCGCTTCGTGCGCGCGCCGCACCGCGTCGGGGTCGGCGAAGCTGGCGAATACGCAAGGCAGCTCGATCCGCGCGTCGAGCAGCGCGCGAAACAGTTCCGGCGTGTCGCACACGCCTCCCGACAGCGGGTTGTCGCCCGGATCGGTGACGGCCACCAGGCCGCCGCCGGCGCGCGCCAGGGCCACGGCCTGCGCCAGCCCCTGTTGCGGCGTGGGCAGGCTGACCGCGAATTGCGGCGCCAGGCGCCGCATGGCCGCCATCAGGGTTGCGGCCGCGGCCTCGGCCTGCGCGCCATCGGCATCGCGGGCCCTGTCCGCCACCACCAGCACCGAGGCGCCGGTGTCGACCGTGTCGGCGTAGGGAAAGCCGCCGAACACCGCGACCTCGGCCACGCCGCCCTGCGCCTGCGCGGCGGCGAGATCCTGCAGTTCGCGCATCGGACCGGCATCGGTGCGCATGTTGAAGCTGGACAGCAGCAGGTCCGGCCTGGCCAGCAGCACGCGCGGCGACAGCGCGCCGGCCTGCGTGCGGACCAGCATGTCCAGCACGCGCCCTGCAGCCTCGCGCATGTCGATATGGGGATAGGTCTTGTATCCGCTGGCGCAATCCAGCAGGCCGCCCAGGGCGGGAGACAGGTTGGCGTGCAGGTCGAAGCTCGCGCCCAGGGGCACGCCGGGCAGCAGGGCGCGCACCGCGCGCACGAAGTCCAGGTCGGGCGCCTGCCGCCGGTCGGTGATGGCCGCGCCATGCAGCGACAGGTACACCGCGTCCCAGCCCTCGCCCGCCGCCAGGTCGGCCAGCACGTCGTCCATGAAGGCGCGGTGCACGGCGTCCTCGATGGGTCCGCCGGGCAAGGCGGAAGCGCAGCGCAGGACGACGACCTCCCAGTCGGGATGCGCGCGGGCGAATTCCGCCACTTCGCCCAATTCGGTGGCCGTGCCGGCGGCCGCGGCCAGCGCGTCGCCGCCCTTGCGCCACTCGCGCCGTTCAAAGTCCGCCATGACGCAGGGAACCGGACAGAAGGCGTTGCCTTCGTACCAGAAACGCGCCACCGCCAGCCGTTTTTTCGTGCCCTTGCCCATGCGTGTCCCCTGCCCTGCCTATTCCGGACGGATGCCCGTACCCTCGATCAGCACGCGGTATTTCTCGCGTTCGGCCTCCAGGTGCCGGGCCAGCGCCTGCGGCGGGCCGCCCATCGGCTGCGCGGCCAGCGCGGCCAGCCGTTGGCGCGTGGCGGGCGCGTCCAGCACCCGCTGGGCGGCGGCGTTGAGCTTGTCGACGACCGGCTGCGGCGTGCCGGCGGGCGCCATGATGACGAACCATGAGGTCAGGTCGAAGCCCGGCAGGGCCTGCGCGATGGCCGCCACCTCCGGCGCCGCGGGCACCGGCCGGGCCGAGGTCACGCCCAGGGCCACCAGCTTGCCGGCCTTGATCAGCGGCAGGGCGGTGGGCAGGTTGTCGGCCGACAGGTCGATCTGCCCGCCCAGCAGGTCGTTGTTGGCCTGGCTTGCGCCCTTGTACGGCACGTGGCGGATGTCCGCCTTGCCCATGCGCTTGACCATCTCCAGCGCCAGATGGCCCGAGCTGCCCACGCCCGGCGAACCCCAGTTCAGGCGGCCGGGCTCGGCGCGCGCGGAGCGCAGCAGGTCGTCCATGTTCTTCAGGCCGGAACCCGGATGCGTCAGCACCACGTTGGGCACCTGCGCCACGTAGGCGACCGGCGCGAAATCCCTGGCGGGGTCGTAGCCGATCTGCTTGTAGACGTAGGCGTTGATGATCTGCGTGCCGGGCGTGCCCAGCAGCAGGGTGTAGCCATCGGCCGGCGCGCGCGCCACCTCGGCGGCGCCCAGGCTGCCGCCCGCGCCCGCCTTGTTGACCACCACCACGGACTGCCCGAGTTCGGCGCCCAGGCCCTCGGCCATCAGGCGGCCGAGCAGGTCGGTGGTGCCGCCGGCGGCGAACGGCACCACCAGCCGCAGCGGCTGGTCCGGCCAGGCCTGGGCCGGCCCCGCCGCGCCCAAGGCGGCGGCCGCCGCGATCCCCAAAGTCCAAACACGCAACAGACTGGAAAAGTTCATGACGCCCCCTTGAGCGAATCCGCCGATACGGCAATAAAACCGTTTGGTTTATTTTTCCAACAAATATACCATGTGTTTTATTTGACAAACCCTCTCGCCTACACCATGAGCCGCATCATCCATCGCAACGCCAGCCCCCTGCCCGTCGCCGTCAAGGGCGCGGGCTGTTTCATCGTCGACCAGACCGGCCGCCGCTATTTCGACGCCTCCGGCGGCGCGGCGGTCTCGTGCCTGGGACATGCGCATGCCGAAGTGCGGGCCGCGGCCGTCGCGCAGCTGGACGCGCTGGAGTATGCGCACACCAGCTTCTTCACCACGCCGGCGGCCGAGGAGCTGGCCGAGCTGCTGGCGGCCAACAGCCCGGCCGGCCTGGGCAACGCCTATTTCGTGTCGGGCGGGTCGGAAGCGGTCGAGACCGCCTTGAAGATGGCGCGCCAATACCACGTCGAGCGCGGCGAGCCGGGGCGCTACCGCTACATCGCCCGGCGCCAGAGCTATCACGGCAACACGCTGGCGGCCCTGTCGGTGGGCGGCAACGCCGGCCGGCGCGCGCTCTACCAGCCCGTGCTGATCGAGAGCCACCATGTCTCGCCCTGCTTCCCGCTGCACTACCGCGAGGCCGACGAAACCGACGAGCAGTACGGCGACCGCCTGGCCGCCGAACTGGAGGCCGAGATCCTGCGGCTGGGCCCGGACACGGTGTCCGCCTTCATCGCCGAAACCGTGGTGGGCGCCACCGCCGGCACGGTCGCGCCGGTGCCCGGCTACTTCCGCAAGATCCGCCAGGTGTGCGACCGCCACGGCGTGCTGCTGATCCTGGACGAGGTGATGTGCGGGCTGGGGCGCACCGGCAGCTACCACGCCTTCGAGCAGGAAGACGTGACGCCGGACCTGTTGACGCTGGCCAAGGGCCTGGGCGGCGGGTATCTGCCCATCGGCGCCGTGCTGGCGCACGACCGCGTCATCGGAGCCATCAACGCGGGCACGGGCGCGTTCCAGCACGGCCATACCTATGTCGGCCATCCGGTGGCCTGCGCCGCCGCGCTGGCGGTGCAGCGCATCGTGTTGCGCGACGGCCTGGTGCAGCGCGTGGGCGAACTCGGCGCGCAGTTCGGCGCCATGCTGGGCGCGCGCCTGGGCGGCCATCCGCACGTGGCCGACATCCGCGGCCGCGGCATGTTCTGGAGCGTGGAGCTGGCCGAGGACCGCGCGAGCCTGCGTCCCTACGCGCCGCAGCGCCGCCTGCACGCACGCATCAAGACGCAGGCGCGCGAGTTCGGCCTGCTGTGCTATCCGGGCGCGGGCACCATAGACGGCACGCATGGCGACCATGTGCTGCTGGCCCCGCCCTACATCAGCACCGCCGACGAGCTGGCCTTCGCGGTGGACGCGCTGGCCCGCGCGATCGATCAGGCGCTGGCCGACGATACGCCATAATACGCGGCACCTTACCCGGAGCGCAGATGGATAAAGCCGCCATCGACAAACTGATCGAAGCCCAGTTTTCCGCCCTGCCGCCCAGGCTGCGGCAGGCGGCCCGCTACGCGATCGATCATCCCAAGGACATCGCGCTGGAGTCGATGCGCGCCGCGGCCGGGCATGCCGGCGTGCAGGCCGGCGTCATGCTGCGCCTGGCGCGCCAGTTGGGTTTCGACACCTACGAGGCCTTCCGCCAGCCATACCGCGACTGGCTGTCCGCCGGCGGCGCCAGCTTCTCGGGCCGCGCCACCGCGCTGCGCAAGCGTCCGCAGCGCGACGCCGACGCCGGCCTGGTGGCCGACATCCTGGAGGCGGAAGTGCGCAACCTGGGCAGCAGCCTCGGCCCCGCCGCCCTGCCCGCGCTCAAGGCCGCGCACGGCGCGCTGGCCGGCGCGCGCCGCATCTACGTCATCGGCCTGCGCAGCCTGTATCCGGCCGCCTATCACTTCAGCTACGTCTGCGGCATGTTCCTGGACCGCGTCACGCTGCTCACCGGCGTGGGCGGCACGCTGGCCGACGAATTGCGCCGCATCGGCCCGCGCGACGCGCTGATCGCGTTCAGCCAGGCGCCCTATGCCCGGGCGGCGGTCGCGGCGGTGGAATTCGCGCGCGAGCGCGGCGCCGGCGTAGTGGCGGTCACCGACAGTGCGGTCTCGCCCATCGCCCCGGGCGCCAAGGCGCTGCTGCTGGTGGCCAACGACACGCCCTCGCTGTTTCCTTCAGTGGTGCCGGCCCTGTCCATCGCGCAGACGCTGGCCGCCATGCTGGTCGCGCACAGCGGCAAGGAAAGCCTGCGCGAAATCGCCAACAGCGAGGCCCAGCTGCAGCGCTTCGGCGTGTACGCCGACAAGCCCTGAGGCGTCAGGCGATGGGCGCGGGCGGTTCCGCGCCCTGCTGCGCCGCCTTCATTTCCATCAGCAGGCTGTGCAGCATCTCGGTGGACAGCCCGTGCAGCACCAGCCGGTAGCCCGCGCGCAGCGTCGACATCGGCACCAGCGGATGGTTGTTGTTGACCAGGATCAGGTGCTGCGGCGCGCCCAGCAGCTTGGCCGCGTAGATGCCGATGGTCTCGTCCAGCTGCAGCGAATTGGCCGCGCGCCAGAAGTCGTTGTCGGTCAGCATCAGCTGATACAGCGGCGTGAAGAGCTCGATGGCGCTTTGCAGGTCCAGGAAATTCAGCCGGCCTTGCGGCATGTCTTCGAGCAGCAGCCCGGGATCGTCGATCATCGAGAAATCCACCCGCTGCGGCGCATGCATCTCCACGCCGGCCTCGCGCAGCGCCTGGTTCAGGCGGATGACGAAGTTGAACAGGTTCAGGTCATGCTTGACGAAGAGCTCGTCCTTCAGGTCGTCGATATTGCGCGGCTCCAGCGGCGTGGTCGTGATGGGCACGGGCGAATTGGCGGCGATGAACGACAGGATCTGCGCGCCCAGGTGGAAATGGCGCAGGATCAGCCAGTTGGCCTCGGGCGACACGAAGCGCTTCAGGCCCCATGCCAGGATGCGGTGCAGCAGCTTCGAATGCGACCAGCGGCGCGGCAGGAAGGTCTTGATCACCTGGATCAGGATGATGCAGGCGCGCGCCAGCGGCCGCAGGAACGGCAGCAGGTACTGGCGCGAGGCGCAGCTCGAATCCGTGAGCCAGGCCTTCTTCACCTTGTCCGGCAGGGGCGTGCTGCGGTCCAGGTACAGCGCCAGCCACGGGCTGGGGTCGGCCGGATCGTGCGGCCTGGACAGGAATTCGGGTTCTTTGCTCATGACGCGTCGTCTTCCATCACGTGGTGGAACTGCATCAGGTACAGCGCGGCCGTGCGGCGCGCCGTGTCGACGATGCGCTGCCCGGCGCGGCCGTCCTCGTCGCAGTCCAGCGCCAGCTCCACCGCCGACAGCCAGCGCGCCAGGTGGTGTTCGTCGTTGTGGCCGTGGTATTCCAGGAAGCGGAAGGCGTCCGGCGGCAGCGCCAGGCTGGCCTTGAGCAGCGGCAGCAGCGCCGGCACGATGCGCTGGCCCGTGCCTTCGATGATGTAGATCGCGCCCAGCAGCCCGATGGGGTCGCGCGTGGCGGCCAGGCCGTGCAGGTAGGCGTTGAGCGCCTCGCCGCCCGGATTGCGGCGCAGCGCGTCGATGTCCTCGATGGCGCCGCCGGCCTTGCGGTAGTCGTTGAACAGGATCTGGAAGTCGTTCTGTTCCTCGCCGGCGTGCGTGTCGATCAGCGCGGCCAGGGGCGCGTACTGTCCGGAAAGCGAGGCCGCGCCTTCGCGCATCCACTTGCTGCCCTCGCGCACCTGAGGAATCCAGTTTTCCATCCAGTTCAGGTAGTCGGCCGTCCGGAACCGGCGCTCGCGCAGGCGCCGCACCACGGGCGTGCGCCACACGCGCGAACGGTAGTCGTGCCAGATCGCGGCCAGTTCGGTCAGCAGCTGGCCCAGGCCTTGCGGCGCCCCGTCCGGATCGTGCGGCGGCGCGATCGCGGCGGCGTCGTCGCTGAGCGCGTCTTCGCGCGGCGCGGCCGCGGGCGCGCCGGCGGCCACGCTCGGGGCATGCACGGCTTCGGCCTCCAGCAGCATGTAGGCGGCCATGAAGCGGCCCGACTCCGGGATGTAGCAGAAGATCTGCTCGCCGGGCTTGATCTCGCGCGTTTCCAGGAACTCGGCCAGCATGATGAGGATGGACGCCGCGCCCGTGTTGCCGCGCCACGCCAGGTTGCTGAACCAGCGTTCGCGCGGGATCACCAGACCGGCCTTCTCCATCAGGTCTTCCACCACCGGGATGAACTTCTCCGACGAGTAGTGGCACAGGAAGTGGTCCACCTGGTCGGGGTCCACCCAGCCGTCGCGCACCAGCTTGGCGTACTCGTGGATGCCGATGTCGAACAGGTGCGGCAGCAGGCGGATGTCCTGGCGCAGCGACAGCGCGCCGTCGGCCTCGGCCTCGTTCCATGAGGGATAGTCCAGGTGGCCGCGGGCGCGGTCGGCCGACAGGCCGAGCTGCATGCACACCGGGTAGTCGCCCGAGAACGAACGCTGGTGCACCCACTTCAGGCGCAGGCGCACGCCTTGCGAAGCGCCCGGCAAGGGCCGCCCGCCATTGCCCAGCAGCACCGCGCCCGCGCCGTCCGACAGCATCCAGCGCAGGAAGTGCGCGTCGAAGTCGGCGTCGTAGCCGCGCGCGGCGAAGCGCGAGCGCTTGAAGAGCCGCGACGGCAGCTCGCTGGCCACGGCCAGGGCGCTGGCATGTCCGCCCAGCTCCACGCCCTGGGCGGCCGTCTGGATGGCCGACACGCCCGCCGCGCAGATGCCGTGCACCGACAGCGTCTCCATCGGATGCGCGGCCAGTTCGCCCTGGATCATGTTGGCGAAGCCCGGCATCAGCGCGTCGCCGCCGGACGAGCCGCTGGCCAGCAGCGACACGGCGGACAGGTCGCTGTCGTGCCGCCGCAGGCAGTCGCGGATGGCGTTGGCCGCCAGTTGCGCGTTGGTGAACACCGTGGCGCCTTCGGGGTCGATCGCGTAGTGGCGCTGCTTGATGCCGTTCTCGGCCAGGATGCGGCTCTTGATGCGGCCGGACATGCGGTTCAGCGGCGCAATGTAGCGGTCCATGTCCTCGTTGGACACGGGCTCGCCCGGCATGAAATAGCCGGCGCTCTCCAGATAGACACGATGAAACGCGATGGGCATGGCAGGTCTCTAGTGAGAAATATCGGTGGCGGCGCTAGCGTATGTGCTCGGGCGCCATGTGCGAACGGCTGCGCAGCCGCGGCACGAAGACGGCCAGTACGAATACGCGCAGCATGTAGGGCGCAAGCCCGCGCTCGTTCAGCGCCGGGTTCACGCGGTCGCGGTAATGGTCGCGATGCAGCCGGCCCAGTTCGGACCAGTGCGCGCGTGAATGTTCGTGGTGGGCGGTGTGCAGGCCGATGTTGAACAGCAGCGGATTGACCAGCCCCTCGAAGTTGCGCGCGTAGTTCAGGCCGGCGACGGCGCGCGGGCCGCCGTCGGCATGCGCGTGCTGCAGGTAGTTGGTGGCCAGCAGCCAGTGCAGGCCGTGCAGCTGCGGAACGATGACGAACAGCAGCGCCTTCATGGGGTTGACGGCCAGCAGGCCGCCCCACAGCCCCAGCCAGGCGCCGTACTGCGCCATGCAGTAGCGCCACGCCCCCGGGCTATGTCGGCGCAGGCGGCCCAGCCACGCGAAAAACAGCGGATACAGCACCCACACGGCCTGCAGCGGGTGGATGAGGTAGCCCCACAGATGGTTGGTGTCGCCGCCGAAGCGGTAGGTGCGCGCCACGTCGCGCGCGCCGTGGCGGTAGCGGTGGTGGTTGGCGACGTGGGCGGGATAGAACACGAAGGTGGGATGGCCCTGCAGCAGCGTGATCCAGAAATCGGTGGCGCGGTTGGCCCGGCGTCCGCGCCACATGCGCAGGTGCGTATGGTTGTGGTGGATGACGCCGATGCCCAGCGTCAGGAACAGCATCAGCCCGTACAGCGGCCACCAGAATCCGTACGCCCATTGCCAGGCGGCCAGCGCAGGCAGCGCGGCCAGGTAGGCCAGGCTTTGCCAGTCGCGCCGGTTGCGCAGCGCCGGCAGCCGGCGCCGCCGCTTAAGCGCGCCCGCCAAGCGATTCTCGCTGCCGGAAGGCGTCCAGCTGGGGCGCGGCCGCCTCGGCCTTGAGCCGGGTGCGGAACAGGCGGTCCATGAAGGTGAACTGGAAGCCGTAATTGCCGTTGTAGCAGGCGTGGTGCAGATGATGGCGGCGGCTGGCGGCGAACCAGTGCGCATACGACACCCGCGGAAAAAAGTCGTAGTTGGCGTGCCCGATGCAATTGAAGAACAGGCTGAACAGCGGCACCGAGGCCAGCGACCAGAAACTGAAATCGTACAGCACCATGGGCAGCAGGATCACGTTGCCCAGCATCAGCGCTTCGACCGGATGGAAGCTGTAGGTGGAGAACGGCGTGGTCACGACCGAGCGGTGATGCGGCAGGTGGAAGCGGCGCAGCAGCCGCGTGTGCAGCAGGCGGTGATTGATCCAGAAATGCACGTCGTTCCACACCACCAGCACCAGGATCTCGACCATGATCTGGCGCCAGCCGGCGTCCGGGTCCAGCCGCGCCCAGCCCAGCTGCACCAGGCCCCACGGGAAAATCATGCCGGTGCCGAACAGCAGGATGGACAGGCCGGACTGCGCGAACTCGCGGCGCAGCTGGCCCGGGCCGAGCGGACGCGGGTCCAGCGGGCGCCCGATGCCCAGCGCGGGCAGCAGATAATGCGTCAACAGCCAGGTGGCCGCGCCGAAAACCAGATAGATGCCGCCGAAGAACAGCAAGCCCGCCAGCATGACTTGCCAGGCGGACAGCGATTCGAAAGCCAGGGCCATGAACGTTTTGTTTCACCCGAGGAATGGCCGCATCATAAGCAATCCGTCAGCTTCCAGGCAGGATATTTATTACAAAATGAATCCAGGCGCCACAAAGCTCGCGGGCCGCCCTAGGCCGGGTACAGGCGGTTCAGTCCGGCGACCGCGCCCTCCATGCGGGCCGCCAGTTCCGCGCTTGCGCGCGGCATGGGCTGGCGCACCTCCGCGTTGAGCAGCCCGAGGCGTTCGAGCTGCGCCTTCACCGGGCCGGGATTGGGCTCGGCGAACGCCAGCCGGATCACCGGCGCCAGCGCATGGAAGAGCTTTCTGGCCTGGTCGAGCTGCTGCGTGCGCACGGCGCGGTACATGGCCACGAACAGGTCCGGCCGGATGTGGGCCGCCGCCGCGATCATGCCGGCCCCGCCCAGGCACAGCACGGACAGGGCATGCAGGTCTTCGCCCGCCAGCACGGCCATATTGCCGTCGGCGATCAGCGCCACCGTCTTTTCCAGCGAGCCGCCGCAATCCTTGATCGCGGCGATGTTGGGATGCGCCGCCAGCCCCAGCAGGGTCGAGGTCTCCAGCGTCGCGCCGGTGCGATAGGGTATGTCGTACAGCACCAGGGGAAAGCGCGAGGCATCGGCCAGGCAGCGGAAATAGGCGGCCGCGCCCTCCTGCCCCGGCCGCACGTAGTACGGCGCCGGCGCCAGGATGCCGGCCAGCGGCCGGGTGCCGAAGGCCGCCAGGCGCTGCAGCACGTGGCCCTGGTGGTTGCCGGCCAGGCCCATGATGACGGGCAGCCTGCCCGCCTCGGTCAGCACGGCGTCCAGCACCGCCAGCTGCTCGGCGTCGTCGAGCGCCGCGGCCTCGCCCGTGCTGCCGCAGACGACCAGCCCGTCCACGCCCGCGGCGGCATAGTGGCGCACCAGGCGGCGCAAGGCCCCGCCGTCGACGGCGCCGCCGGAAAACGGCGTGACCAGCGGCACCCAGACGCCCTGGATCGGAGATTGATGAGATTGCATATGAACACTCCTTCGGTGTGAAACGGACCGTGGTTGGACCGTACAGAAGTGCTCGGGATATCAGAGGGGATGCGCGGACGGCGCCATGCGCCGCCAGGAGGCCGCTGTTCCGTCGCCCATCTGACGGAACAGCATGCTCCGGTCAGATGAGCGGCTGTTTTTTGGATTTCAGGCCGGCGCAAGCCAGCATCGCGCACAGGGCGCGAAGCGGGAAAGCGGATTGGTTGGCCTGAGGAATCATGAATCGGGAAATCGGTGCGCGGCGAGCGCGAAAGACGGCAAATCTACCGGCAGCCCGCCGCCCTGTCAACGGCGGCGGCGCCGCGGATCACGCCAGGCTGGCCAGGAATACCGCGCACAGGGCTTCCATGCCCTGGCGGTCGTCTTCGTCGAAACGGCCCGGCAGCGGGCTGTCCACGTCCCACACGCCGATCAGTTCGCCGCGGTGCACCAGCGGCACGACGACTTCGGAACGCGAGGCCGCGTCGCAGGCGATGTGCCCGGGAAACGCATGCACGTCCGGCACCACCTGCGTCCGGCGCTGGCTGGCGGCCGCGCCGCAGACGCCGCGGTTCAGCGGGATGCGCACGCAGGCCGGCTTGCCCTGGAACGGCCCCAGCACCAGCTCGGCGCCGTCATAGAAATAAAAGCCCGCCCAGTTCAGGTCCGGCAGGGCCTGGTAGGCCAGCGCGCTCAGGTTGGCCGCATTGGCGATGCGGTCGTGTTCGCCCTCGAGCAGGGCGCGGGCCTGGGCGGCCAGCCCGGCGTACAGGGCGGCCTTGGAATCGGCTTGGATCGGGGCGGCTTCGAACATGGCGGAAATGTAACTGTACAGGCGATTATCGATGCAGGTGATTTTAGGGCCAGCCGCCATTATGGGGGCCGGGCTGCCGCCATGTGGGACAATGCTTTTCGCAAATTTCTCAACCGGGCCTCCCCAAGGGAAAAAAATGCCCGAACCTTCCTACCCTTCTTGATCAAGAAGCACTCCATGGACAAGCCTCTCGAACCTGCGTTTTCCTTTTCGGAACGCGCCCAGCAACTCACCAGCTCCGCCATCCGCGAGATTCTCAAGGTAACCGAGCGTCCCGAAGTCATTTCGTTCGCCGGCGGCCTGCCGGCGCCCGGCGGCTTTCCGGTAGAGGTAGTTCGCGCGGCATTCGACAAGGTACTGTCCACCAACGGCCGCGCCGCCCTGCAGTACGGCCCCACCGAAGGCTACGCGCCGCTGCGCCAATGGGTCGCCGACGACCTGAACAAGGCCGGCGCCAACGTCACGCCCGACCAGACCCTGATCGTGTCGGGCTCGCAGCAGGCGCTGGACCTGCTGGGCAAGGTGCTGATCGACCCGGGCAGCAAGGTGCTGGTCGAAGACCCCAGCTACCTGGGCGCGCTGCAGTCGTTCAGCCTGTACCAGCCCAAGTTCGTGCCGGTGCCCACCGACGAAGGCGGCCTGATCCCGGAAGCCATCACCCCTGAATTGGCCGCCGGCGCGCGCTTTCTGTACGCCCTGCCCAATTTCCAGAACCCCACCGGCCGCACGCTGAGCCTGGAGCGCCGCATCGCGCTGGTCAAGCGCGCCGCGGAACTGAACCTCACCATCGTCGAGGACGATCCCTACGGCGAACTGCGCTACGCCGGCGAGCCGCAACCCGGCCTGATCGCGCTGGCCGCCGAATACGGCGCCAACGTCGTGCGCCTGGGCACGTTCTCCAAGGTGCTGGCCCCCGGCCTGCGCCTGGGCTACATCGCCGCCGCGCGCCCGCTCATCGACAAGCTGGTGCAGGCCAAGCAGGCCACCGACCTGCACACGCCCACGCTGACCCAGATGGCCGTGTACGAGATCGTCAAGGACGGCTTCCTGGAAGAGCACCTGCCCAACGTGCGCGAGATCTACCGCGTGCAGGGCCGCTGCATGCTGGACGCCATCGCGCGCGAGTTCCCGTCCACCGTCACCTGGACCAAGCCGGAAGGCGGCATGTTCATCTGGCTGACGCTGCCCGAGCACATCGACACCACCGCGCTGCTGCAAAAGGCCATCGCGCAGAACGTGGCCTTCGTGCCGGGCGCGCCGTTCTATTGCGGCGCCGGCAAATCCAACACGCTGCGCCTGAGCTTCGCCACGGTGCCGGAAGACAAGATCCGCACCGGCATCGCGATCCTCGGCAAGCTGCTGAAAGCGCTGTAAGTTTCCCCCCCGAAGCGCCCTTGGCGCTTCCCCCCCCAGGGGGGCGCCGCTACGGACCGGCGGAGCCGGATCCGTGCGGCCCCGCTTGTGGGGCGCTGGGGGCGTGCGGTGAGGGTGCCTCGCATGAGGCGGACCCTGTCCGGACAGGAAGGTGAGGCGCGGTTGTTTTATGCTGTCGGTTTTCCTTCCTCCGTTTCGCCGTGACAGTGAGCGCCCCCCAACAATCTCCCGTCGACCTCTCCGACATCGTCTTTACCGACTGGGTTGAACGCTGGCTGCCGAAATCGTGGCGGCCCTATGCCCGGCTTTGCCGGCTGGACCGGCCCATCGGCACCTGGCTGACCCTGCTGCCCGCCGTCGCCGCGCTGGTGCAGGCCGCGGGCGGGCTGCCCGATCTGCAGCGCCTGATCGTGTTTTCGCTGGGCGCGCTGCTGATGCGCGGCATCGGCTGCACGGTCAACGACATGTGCGACCGCAACTTCGACAAGCACGTCGAGCGCACGCGCTTCCGGCCGCTGACCAGCGGCCAGCTCACGATGAAGAACGCCGTCTGGTTCCTGCTCGGGCAGTTGCTGGTCTGCGGCTCGCTGCTGTTTTTCCTGAACGAAATGAGCCGCTGGCTGGCCCTGGCCGTGCTGCCCTTCGTCTTCATCTATCCGCTGTGCAAGCGCGTCACGTACTGGCCGCAGGTGGTGCTGGGCATCTGCTTCAACTGGGGCATGCTGATGGCCTGGTCCGACACGCAGAACCATGTGCCGCTGGCCGCCATCGCGATGTGGGCGGGCGCCGTGCTGTGGCAGGTGGGCTACGACAGCATCTACGCCTACGTGGACGTGCGCGATGACCGCAGCCTGGGCCTGCACTCCACCGCCATGCGCTTCGGCGACCAGGGCAAGCTCTGGATCGGCGGCTTCTACGCGGCCACCGTGGCGCTGTGGGCCTGGGGCGGCTACGCCATCGGCCTGTCGTGGGCCTATCAGGTCGGCATGGCGGCGGTGGCGGTGCACCTGGCCTGGCAGCTCAAGGTGTTCGACATCCAGCGTCCCGACCGCAATTTCATGCTGTTTCGCGCCAACCTCTGGCTGGGCGCGTTGCTGGTGGCCGCCGCGCTGGCGGGCACCCTGATCCGCTGAAACGCGCCGGTTCGGGCGCAGACGGCCGCCATTCCCCCTTGACGGAGATCCGCATGCCCGCTTTGCTCAAACCCCTGGTCCTGGCCGCTGCGGCCGCCGCCGCGCTCGGCGCCCTGCCGGCCCAGGCCGCCGACTGCTCCGCGGCGCGCGGCTGCGCCGCCAAGTTCTGCCATATCGAAAACGACATCGCCGCGGCCCAGGCGCAGAACAACACGCGGCGCGAAGCCGGGTTGCGCAAGGCCCTGGCCGAAGCCCGCGCAAGCTGCACCGACAGCCGGCTGCAGGACAGCCGCGAAGCCAAGGTCCGCGACAAGCAGGCCGAAGTGGCCGAGCGCGAAAGCGAACTCAAGGCGGCCCGCGCCAAGGGCAAGCAGGACAAGATCGACAAGGCCCAGCGCAAGCTGGACGAGGCCCGCGCCGAATACGACGCCGCCCTGGCGGAACTGAACCGCTGATCCCGTTCGTCCCACTTCCCGCCCCCGCCGCAAGGGGCGCGGCCTCCTATTGCGTCATCAAATGGAAACATCACCATTGATGGGGTTATTTGGTGAAATAGCACCCGATTAGCCAAGATTTTGGAAAAATGTTTTCAGGTAATAAGGGTTTATCCCAGGGGTGATTGCGCACAGAATGCAACTCATCGGGACACAGCAAGCGAACCCCCAGGCAATCAGGCCGGCGGTTCGGCTCCCAAGCTCAAGATCAACGGAGGTCTGCCATGAAAACCCTTGCTACCGCTTTGATGCTGTCCATGTCCGTTCTGGCCGCCGGCGCCCAAGCCGCCGAAGCCGACCAAGGCGTCACGCGCGCCCAGGTCCAGGCCGAACTGCAACAAGCCAAGGCATCCGGCCAGTACACGTTCGGCGAAGAAGGCTATCCCGCCCCCATCGCCCAGACGTCCAGCCTGACCTCGCAACAGGTCCAGGCCGAACTGGCCCAGGCCAAGAACGCCGGCGAAGTGACTTTCGGCAACCTGGACTATCCGCCCGTCGCCGCCGCCGAAAAGACCACCACGCTGAGCCGCGCCCAGGTCCAGACCGAACTGGCGCAAGCCAAGGCGGAAGGCCTGGTCACCTTCGGCAACCTGGACTACCCGCCCCTGGGCAGCTGATCCCCTCCCACGGCCGCTTCCCCCCGCGGCCGCGAACAGCGCCCCAAAGCCCTCCGGCCCCGCCGGGGGGCTTTGTTTTTTGCCGATTCGACGTTTATTAATGTCGAATCGACTATTTTGTAAGCCGATTCGACTTTCTGCTCTCTACACATCGACAGCGCGCGGGCATAGCATGAGGCCACTGCCTTCCCCTATCCACAGGAGTCCGCGCCATGTCCCTCGCATCATCGCCCCGTCCCATCCTGCTCCTGGGCGCCGGAAAGATCGGCTTCGCCATCGCCTTGATGCTCGAACGCAGCGGCGATTATCGCGTGCTGGTCGCCGACCAGGACCCCGCGCGGCTGCGGGCCGTGGCCGAACTCGGTTGCGAAACCCGGCAGATTTCGGATGACGACTCCGTGGCGCGCTGCATCGAAGGCCGCTACGCCGTCGTCAACGCACTGCCCTTCCATCGCGCCATCGCGGTGGCCGGCCTGTGCGCCAAAGCGGGCGTGCACTATTTCGACCTGACCGAGGACGTCGCCAGCACGCACGCCATCCAGTCGCTGGCCGCCGAGTCCCGCGGCGTGCTGATGCCGCAATGCGGCCTGGCCCCGGGCTTCATCGGCATCGTCGGCAACGCGCTGGCGCGCCGCTTCGACACCCTGCTGGACCTGCGCATGCGCGTCGGCGCCCTGCCGCGCTATCCCTCGAACGGCCTGCGCTACAACCTGACCTGGAGCACCGAAGGGCTGATCAACGAATACTGCAACCCGTGCGAGGCCATCGTCGACGGCCAGCTCACCAGCGTGCCCGCGCTGGAAGGCTACGAAACCTTCGCGCTCGACGGCGTGGAGTACGAAGCCTTCAACACCTCGGGCGGCCTGGGCACCCTGCCCGCCACCCTGCTGGGCCGCGCCCGCAACGTGGACTACAAGTCCGTGCGCTACCCCGGACACTGCGCCATCATGAAGCTGCTGCTCAACGATCTGCGCCTGCGCGACCGCCGCGACCTGCTCAAGGAGATCTTCGAAGCGGCCATCCCCACCACCGGCCAGGACGTGATCGTGATCCAGGCTTCGGCCTCGGGCCGGCGCGACGGCCGGCTGGAAGAAGAGTCCTACCCGGTGCGCATCTTCGGCGCGGACGTGGAAGGCCACCGCCTGAGCGCGATCCAGCTGTCCACGGCGGCGGGCATCTGCGCGGCGCTCGACCTGGTGGCCCAGGGCGTGCTGCCGCAGCGCGGTTTCGTGGGCCAGGAAGCGATCGACCTGGAGACCTTTGTGCACAACCGCTACGGCCGGGTGTATGCAGGCAAGCCCCTGGCGCTGGCCGGGGTCGCCCTCTGAGCGCGGCTTACTGCATGAACCAGCCGTGGCTCACGACGAATGACTGGCCGGTGAACGCGGCGCTCGGGAACGTGGAAAGAAACAGCACCGTCTGCGCGACGTCCTCGACGGTGGTGAAAACGCCATCGACGGTGCCGCCCAGCATGACGTCGCGCACCACCTCCTCCTCGGAAATGCCGAGTTCCTTCGCCTGCTCGGGAATCTGCTTGTCGACCAGCGGCGTCTTGACGAAACCGGGGCATATGACGTGCGAGCGCACGTTGTGCGGCGCGCCTTCCTTCGCCAGCACCCTGGCCAGGCCCAGCAGCGCGTGCTTGGCCGCGACGTAGGCCGATTTCAGGGGCGAGGCCTCGTGCGAATGCACCGAGCCCATATAGATCACGATGCCGCCCCGGTCGTCCTTGTACATGTGCTTGAGCGCGGCCTTCGTCGTCAGGAACGCGCCGTCGACGTGGATCGCCTGCATCTTCTTCCAGTCGGCGAAAGCGTAGTCCTGGATCGGATTGACGATCTGGATGCCGGCGTTCGAAACCAGGATATCGATCGAGCCGAATTCCTTGGCCACCTGATCGATGCCCCGGTTGACCGCGGCTTCATCGGTGACGTCCATCGCCACGCCCACGGCTTTGCCGCCGGCGCTGCGGATCGCCTGCGCGGCCGCATTCGCGCCGTCCACGTTCAGGTCTGCGATCGCGACCGCGCAGCCGGCCCGCGCCAGCGTCATGGCGATTTCCTTGCCGATGCCGCTGGCCGCGCCCGTGACGACGGCAACCTTGCCATTCAGATTGTTCATGATGAACTCCTTTGAAAAATGCCGATGATCCGGCGATGCCGCGGAAAGCCCTGAATCCAGTATATTCATCGCCTGATGAATTAATCAACGACAGGCGAGCGATGAAATTGTCTTTTCCAGATTCCTGCGATGGAACGAAGCGCGCGCGCGGACGGCCGGCCGTCAGGGAGACCGTGGACCCGGACACGCTGCTCCATACGGCGCAGCAGGTATTTGCGCGCCACGGCTACGAAGCGGCCAGCGTGCGCGAGATCGCACGCACGGCCGGCGTCGACGCGGCATTGATCGCGCATCGCTTCGGCTCCAAGCAGGAACTGTGGACGGCCATCATCGACCGGATCGCCCAACGGGCCGAGCCCATGGTCGAGGCCACGCGCAAGCTGGCCGGCGAGCCGATGGCCCCACGGGAACGGGTCGAGCGGGCGCTGGCGCTTTTCGTCGACCGGGTCATCGGCGAACCGGACCTCGGCCTGTTCTTTTCCACGGCGGCGCTGGAAGACGGGGAGCGGCTCGACCTGCTGGTCGAGCGCGTGATGCGGCCGTACTACCGCGTGCTCACGCCGCTGCTGGCCGCGGCGATGGACGCCGGCGAGATGGCGCGCCACGATCCCATGGTCATGTCGATGATGCTGCTCAATGGCATCACCAAGACGGTGTCGTACAGCCACCTGCTGGGCCGCTTTTCATCGCTGCCGCAACGGCCTCGCGCCTTCAGGAAATCGGTGCTCGGCATCGCGCTGTCGATGCTGGGGCGCTAGACCCTAGGCCCAGCCTTCCAGGCGCAGCGTGGCGCGCACCAGGCGCTGTTCTTCCTGCTCGATATCCGACAGGCTGCGGCGCACGCTGTCCACGTGGTCGGCGGCCGCCTTGCGCGCCTGCTCGGGCTGGCGCCCGGTGACGGCGTTGAACAGCCGCGCATGCTGGCGGTCGATCTGGCGCTTTTCCGGCTCTCGGTGATACAGGTTGTTCACGCAGGCGAATACCGAACCCAGCAGCAGGTCCGTCAGGGATTGCAGCGTATGCACCAGCACCGGGTTGTGCGAGGCCTCGCAGATAGCGAGGTGGAAGGCGTGGTCCAGGTGCGCGTGCGTCGTCATGTCGGTGGCCGCGTCCTGCGCCGCCACCATTTCGTCGTAGCGCCGGCGGATCATGATGAAATCCGCCTCGGTGCCGCGTATGGCCGCCAGGCGCGCCGACTCCGCCTCCAGCAGCGAGCGCACCTCCAGCAGGTCGTAGAGCGTGCGCGGCTGCGAATTGAACAGGTGCATCAGCGGCCCGGCGTCCACCTTGGAGATCTGCGCCACGAACGATCCCTTGCCCTGCGAGGTATGGATGATCTCGCGCGCGCGCAGCAGCTTCAGCCCTTCGCGCAGGGCCGTGCGCGACACGCCCAGCTTTTCGGTCAGGCGGCGTTCCGAGGGCAGCGCCTGGCCGGCCTTGAGCACGCCGTCCAGGATCAGGCGCTCGATGCGCTCGGCCACCTCGTCCGCCACCTGGCGGGGTTTTGCTTCTGTTTCCGCGTACATGCGCTCTCCGTACCAGTGGTATGACCAAGCCCGCCCCCCATGGGAACCGGCCGATCAGGCCTCTGTAAGTAGCTGATATAAAACCATAAAAAATCAAGGTCTGCCCAGGGCGACCAAAATAAACTGGTATGACCAGCGGGTTTTGATATGGACATCGCCGCTGGCGCGGACGATGATGTCGCGAAGAACCGCCCGGCGCGCGGCGCCGGCCAGCCTCACTTACCGTCAGAGAACCGCATGACTCAACGCATCCAGCACCACGGCCTGCAAGTGGCGGCCAATCTCAGCCAATTCATCGAACAGGAAGCGCTGCCCGGCACCGGCCTGGATGCCGATGCGTTCTGGCAGGGTTTCGCCGCCCTGGTGCAAGACCTGGCCCCCAAGAACCGCAAGCTGCTGGCCGAGCGCGACCGCCTGCAGGCCGAGCTCGACGCCTGGCACCGCGCCCATCCGGGCCCCATCGCCGACCCGGCCGCCTACCGCAAATTCCTCGAAGGCATCGGCTACCTGCTGCCGCAGCCGGCCAGCGTGCGCGCCAGCACCGACCGCGTCGACACCGAGATCTCGCAGCAGGCCGGCCCGCAGCTGGTGGTGCCCATGTCCAACCCGCGCTATGCGCTGAACGCCGCCAACGCGCGCTGGGGCAGCCTGTACGACGCCCTCTACGGCACCGACGCCATCCCCGCCACGCCGGGCGACACCGGCGGCGGCTACAACCCGCAGCGCGGCGCGGCCGTCATCGCGCGCGCCCGCGCCTTCCTGGACGGCGCCGCCCCGCTGGCCCAGGGCTCGCACGCCGACGCGCGCGGCTACAGCGTCGAAGGCGGCCAGCTGCGCGTGGCGCTGGCCGACGGCGCCACCGGCCTGAAGTCGCCCGCCCAGTTCGCCGGCTACCAGGGCCCGGCCTCCGCCCCCACGGCCATCCTGCTGGTCAACAACGGCCTGCATTTCGAGATCCAGATCGACCGCGCCCACGCCATCGGCAGCACCGACGCCGCCGGCGTGAAGGACGTGGTGGTCGAGGCCGCGCTGACCACCATCATGGACTGCGAGGACTCGGTCGCCGCCGTCGACGCGGACGACAAGGTGCAGATCTACCGCAACTGGCTCGGCCTGATGAAGGGCGACCTCACCGAGGAAGTCACCAAGGGCGGCAAGACCTTCACCCGCAAGCTGAACCCGGACCGCCAGTACACCCGCCCCGACGGCTCGCCGCTGACCCTGCACGGCCGCTCGCTCATGTTCGTGCGCAACGTCGGCCACCTGATGACCAACCCGGCCATCCTGGACCGCGACGGCCAGGAAATCCCCGAAGGCATCCTGGACGCGGTGGTCACCAGCCTGGCCGCCCTGGCCGACCGCGAGCGCAAGCTGAACTCGCGCACCGGCTCGGTCTACATCGTCAAGCCCAAGATGCACGGCCCGGCCGAGGCCGCGTTCGCCAGCGAGCTGTTCGACCGCGTCGAAGACCTGCTGAAGCTGCCGCGCAACACCCTGAAAATGGGCATCATGGACGAGGAGCGCCGCACCAGCATCAACCTCAAGGCCTGCATCGAGGCCGCCGCCAGCCGCGTGGCCTTCATCAACACCGGCTTCCTGGACCGCACCGGCGACGAAATGCACTCCAGCATGGAAGCCGGCCCGATGATGCGCAAGGGCGACATGAAGTCCACCGCCTGGATCGCCGCCTACGAACGCAACAACGTGCTGGTCGGCCTGGACGCCGGCCTGCGCGGCCGCGCCCAGATCGGCAAGGGCATGTGGGCCATGCCGGACATGATGGCCGCCATGCTGGAACAGAAGATCGCGCATCCCAAGGCCGGCGCCAACACCGCCTGGGTGCCCTCGCCCACGGCCGCCACGCTGCACGCACTGCACTACCACCAGGTCGACGTGCAGGCGGTGCAGCAGGAACTGGAACGCACCAGCCTGGACAGCGTGCGCGACGAACTGCTGCAGGGCCTGCTGACCGTGCCGGTGGGCGACCCGTCCAAATGGTCGGCCGCCGACATCCAGCAGGAGCTGGACAACAACGTGCAGGGTATCCTGGGCTACGTGGTGCGCTGGATCGACCAGGGCGTGGGCTGCTCCAAGGTGCCCGACATCCATAACGTCGGCCTGATGGAAGACCGCGCCACGCTGCGCATCTCCAGCCAGCACATCGCCAACTGGCTGCGCCACGGCATCACCAACCGCGACCAGGTCATGGAAACCTTCAAGCGCATGGCCAAGGTGGTCGACGGCCAGAACGCCGGCGATCCGCTCTACCGCCCCATGGCCGGCCACTTCGACACCTCGCTGGCCTTCAAGGCGGCCTGCGCGCTGGTGTTCGAAGGCCTGACGCAGCCCAACGGCTACACCGAGCCGCTGCTGCACAAGTACCGCCTGGAGTTCAAGGCCGCCCAGGCCTGAGCGCCGCGATGCCAACGGGCCGGACAGCGCCGCTGTCCGGCCTTTTTTGTCGCCGGGGGGCAGCAAGCACGCGTAGCGTGCGCGGCGTGGGGGCTTTTTTTGTCTGCCGGAAAAAAATCGGCGCCTTTTTCGCACGGTCGTGCTAAATTCGCCTCATGACCGCCAAAACCGAGAAAAGCGAACTGACCTTCGCGGCCATCGTCGACGCCGCGCTGGACATGGCCGCCGCGCAAGGCCTGGAAAGCCTGTCGCTGGGTCAGGTCGCCCGGCGCCTGGGCATCAGCAAGAGCGGCGTGTTCTCGCGCGTGGGCTCGCTCGAGGCCCTGCAGCAGGCGGTGCTGGACGAGTACGACCGGCGCTTCGTGGCCGCGGTCTTCACCCCCGCGATGGCCTACGCCCGCGGCCTGCCGCGGCTCAACGCCCTGGTGTCGCTGTGGATAGACCGCGCCAGCAACGTCGAAATGCTGACCGGCTGCATCTACGTGGCCGGGGCCTTCGAGTACGACGACGTCGAATCGCCGCTGCGCAGCGTGCTGGAGCACAATCTGCGGCGCTGGCGCGCGGCCATGGTCCGCACCGTGAACCAGGCGCTGGAAGCCGGCCACCTGCGCCCGGATACCGACCCCGAACAGCTGGTGTTCGAGGTCTACAGCCTGATGATCGGCCTGATGCACGACGCGCGCTTCCTGCGCGACCCCAAGGCCCACGACCGCGTGCGGGCCGCCTATGAACGCCTGATTTCCACCTACCGCAGCTTCAAGTACATCGGATAGCGCCGCCCGGACACACCGGCGCGGCGCTTTGCTTACGCTCAATTTCGCACGGTCGTGCGAAACACTCGGGAGCCTTACATGTGGATATTGATCGCCCTCATCGCGCTGGCCGCCGGCCTGCGTCTCTGGCTGCTATGGCGCGCCCTGCTGCGGCAACTGCCCGACCGCCCCGAGCATCTGGTACTTTTCTAGATTGCCATGGCCGTCCCGTTCTATATTTTCGGTTCGCCCCTACCGAACGTCGTCATGCCGCGCTCCTGCCATCTATTGATCATCGACCCGCAGAACGACTTCTGCGACCTGCCTCCCGCCTACCTGCCCACCGATCCGCTGACGGGCGCCGCGCTTGCGCCGGCCCTGCCGGTGGCCGGCGCGCACCAGGACATGCTGCGGCTGGCGCGCTTCATCGACGCCGCCGCCCCCGCCCTGACCGCCATCACCGTCACGCTGGATTCCCACCACCGGCTCGATATCGCCCACCCGACGTTCTGGTGCACCGGCGACGGCCAGCCGGTGGCGCCGTTCACGCCGATCACCGCGGCCCAGGTGCGCGCCGGCGCGTTCCGCCCGCGCCATGCCGACGACCTGCCGCGCACCCTGTCCTACCTGGACGAACTGGAGGCGCGCGGCCGCTACACGCTGATGGTCTGGCCCGTGCACTGCGAGATTGGCACGTGGGGCCACAACGTGCATGCGGACGTGCGCGCCGCCTACAGCCGCTGGGAAGACGAGCGCCAGTTCATCGTGCGCAAGGTCCCCAAGGGCGTGAATCCCTGGACCGAGCACTACAGTGCGCTGATGGCCGAAGTGCCCGACGCCGACGATCCCCGCAGCCAGCTCAACCGCGGCCTGCTCGACGCGCTGGACCGCGCCGAGATCATCCTCGTCGCCGGCGAAGCCGGCAGCCACTGCGTCAAGGCCACCGTCGAACACCTGGCCGAGCACCTGCCTGGCCGCGAGCTGTCGCGGCTGGTGCTGTTGACCGACTGCATGAGCCCCGTGGCCGGCTTCGCCGACGCGCAGGCGGCGTTCCAGCAGCGCATGCGGGACCTGGGCGTGCAGCAGCGCACCAGCGTCGACATGGCGCGCGCCCTGCTTGTGGAGTAGGGGGTGGGCGGCGCCCGATGGGTTGCGCGCGTTCGAAATATGAGTTTTTGCTCAGAAAATCTCGCGCTACACCCATCCTACGGTCTCACCACCGTAGGATGGGTGTAGCGCGAGACATTCGGAATGAGAAACCAACCGGCAAGCGCGCGCAACCCATCGGGCGCCACAAAGTAACCATCCCCCGGCAAAGCCGGGGGCATTCGGGATGTGAGCCGCTCAAAGCGGCTGTAAGGGGTCGCTAACGCGGCCCCTCATTCTTGGGGCCACCTATCGGTGGCTACTCACCTCCATAGACCGAGTTGGTCCAACCTCTCGTCTTCCTTCTCCTGGTTTCGGATGTACTCCCGTATCACCGCTTCGTCGCGTCCCACCGTCGAGACGAAGTACCCTCGCGCCCAGAAGTGCTGACCCACGAAGTTGCGCTTTCGCTCTCCGTACACCCGCGCAAGGTGGATTGCGCTCTTGCCTTTGATAAAGCCCACCACCTGCGACACCGAGTACTTCGGTGGGATCGACAGCATCATGTGCACGTGATCGGGCATCAGATGCCCCTCTTCAACCCTGCATTCCTTTTGCGCGGCCAACTTTCTGAATACCTCACCCAGGTGTTCGCGTAGCTG
>NZ_POQS01000007.1:135933-147718 GCF_002885955.2 Achromobacter pulmonis | reverse complement strand
GATGTACTCCCGTATCACCGCTTCGTCGCGTCCCACCGTCGAGACGAAGTACCCTCGCGCCCAGAAGTGCTGACCCACGAAGTTGCGCTTTCGCTCTCCGTACACCCGCGCAAGGTGGATTGCGCTCTTGCCTTTGATAAAGCCCACCACCTGCGACACCGAGTACTTCGGTGGGATCGACAGCATCATGTGCACGTGATCGGGCATCAGATGCCCCTCTTCAACCCTGCATTCCTTTTGCGCGGCCAACTTTCTGAATACCTCACCCAGGTGTTCGCGTAGCTGCTTGTACAGCGTTCGCCTTCGACACTTGGGGATGAAGACCACGTGATATTTGCAATCCCAGGCCGTGTGACTCAAACTTTCATACTTGTCCATCGTGTTTCTTCCTTTCGTTTGCTTGGCGGCTCACGATTGAAAGTCTCTACGGTGGACAACCTCCTGAAAAGTCAAACTTCTACTGCCTCCCCGGCAGAGCCGGGGGGCCTCCTTTTGGTAGCTAGACCGCGCCCTCGCATTGCACATACAACGCGCCGATCGCCTCGCATAGGGCGGCGGGCTGCTGGAACAGGCGCGACACCAGGATGCAGCCCTGCACCGTCGCGAATACCGCGCGGCCGGCCGCCTCGGGGGTGCCGGAAAACTTCATCGTGCCTTGCGCCGCGCCTTCGGCCAGCACGCGCGCCAGCCAGGCTTCGTGCGCCCGGAAGAAACCCTGCAGGGCGCCGCGCACCCGTTCCGGCAGGGAATTGACCTCGNGCGCTGGACCGCGCCGAGATCATCCTCGTCGCCGGCGAAGCCGGCAGCCACTGCGTCAAGGCCACCGTCGAACACCTGGCCGAGCACCTGCCTGGCCGCGAGCTGTCGCGGCTGGTGCTGTTGACCGACTGCATGAGCCCCGTGGCCGGCTTCGCCGACGCGCAGGCGGCGTTCCAGCAGCGCATGCGGGACCTGGGCGTGCAGCAGCGCACCAGCGTCGACATGGCGCGCGCCCTGCTTGTGGAGTAGGGGGTGGGCGGCGCCCGATGGGTTGCGCGCGTTCGAAATATGAGTTTTTGCTCAGAAAATCTCGCGCTACACCCATCCTACGGTCTCACCACCGTAGGATGGGTGTAGCGCGAGACATTCGGAATGAGAAACCAACCGGCAAGCGCGCGCAACCCATCGGGCGCCACAAAGTAACCATCCCCCGGCAAAGCCGGGGGCATTCGGGATGTGAGCCGCTCAAAGCGGCTGTAAGGGGTCGCTAACGCGGCCCCTCATTCTTGGGGCCACCTATCGGTGGCTACTCACCTCCATAGACCGAGTTGGTCCAACCTCTCGTCTTCCTTCTCCTGGTTTCGGATGTACTCCCGTATCACCGCTTCGTCGCGTCCCACCGTCGAGACGAAGTACCCTCGCGCCCAGAAGTGCTGACCCACGAAGTTGCGCTTTCGCTCTCCGTACACCCGCGCAAGGTGGATTGCGCTCTTGCCTTTGATAAAGCCCACCACCTGCGACACCGAGTACTTCGGTGGGATCGACAGCATCATGTGCACGTGATCGGGCATCAGATGCCCCTCTTCAACCCTGCATTCCTTTTGCGCGGCCAACTTTCTGAATACCTCACCCAGGTGTTCGCGTAGCTGCTTGTACAGCGTTCGCCTTCGACACTTGGGGATGAAGACCACGTGATATTTGCAATCCCAGGCCGTGTGACTCAAACTTTCATACTTGTCCATCGTGTTTCTTCCTTTCGTTTGCTTGGCGGCTCACGATTGAAAGTCTCTACGGTGGACAACCTCCTGAAAAGTCAAACTTCTACTGCCTCCCCGGCAGAGCCGGGGGGCCTCCTTTTGGTAGCTAGACCGCGCCCTCGCATTGCACATACAACGCGCCGATCGCCTCGCATAGGGCGGCGGGCTGCTGGAACAGGCGCGACACCAGGATGCAGCCCTGCACCGTCGCGAATACCGCGCGGCCGGCCGCCTCGGGGGTGCCGGAAAACTTCATCGTGCCTTGCGCCGCGCCTTCGGCCAGCACGCGCGCCAGCCAGGCTTCGTGCGCCCGGAAGAAACCCTGCAGGGCGCCGCGCACCCGTTCCGGCAGGGAATTGACCTCGGCGGCCAGCATGCCGCCCAGGCACAGTTCGCCCGAACCGCAGGAACGCGATTCCATCAGCGACAGGTATTGGTCGAGCTGCGCCCGCGCGGGCTGCGCGGTGTCGATGCTGCGCACGGCGCCGAGCGCGCGCGCGCTGTAGGCTTCGACGGCTTCGTACAACAGGTCGTCCTTGCCCGGAAAGTAATAGTGGATGCTGGACGTCTTCACGCCCACGTGCTCGGCCAGGTCGCGGTAACTGAAGCCGTTGCATCCGCGCGTGCGAATCAGCTTCTCGGCGTGGGCCAGTAGCAGTTCGCGAGTGGTGCTGGGGGTCGGAGTGTCCATGGCTGAATATTACCTACTAATAGGTCAATTCGTCATCGATGCGGCGGATTACGCCGCGGTAACGCCGCGCGGGCCCCGGCGGGAAGATTCCCGCTTCCCGGGGCCCGCATGCGTCGGCATCACGCTCAGCCTTGCACGGGCGGATAGTCCAGCTCGCCGCTGTCGGTCAGGCCATGGGCGCGGGCGGCAGCCAGTTCCTGCTGCACCTGGGCGCGGGTCTTGTCGGCGCTGGCGGCGTAAGTCGTGGCGGCATAGCCTTCTTCGCCGAACTCCAGCTGGCCGGCGGCGCGGGCGGCGGCCAATTCCTGCTGCACCTGGGCGCGCGTCAGCGTGCTTTCGGTGTTCAGCGGCGGGGGATAGTCCAGCTCGCCGGCGTGGGCGGCGCCGATGAAGGAAGCGGACAGGATCAGGGCGGATACGAGGGTCTTCATGGTCGGGCTCCTAATGGATCGGTACGGCGATAGCGGTGTGGATGACGCTATCTATGTATAGATAGATGACTGGGGAAAAAAACTCAGCCCTGCACCGGCGGGTAGGCCAGTTCGGCGCTGTCGGTCAGGCCTTGCGCGCGGGCGGCGGCCAGTTCCTGCTGCACCTGGGCGCGGGTCTTGTCGGCGCGGGCGGCGTAAGTCGTGGCGGCATAGCCTTCTTCGCCGAACGCGAGCTCGCCATTNNNGCGCGGGCGGCGTAAGTCGTGGCGGCATAGCCTTCTTCGCCGAACGCGAGCTCGCCATTGGCGCGGGCGGCGGCCAGCTCCTGCTGCACCTGGGCGCGCGTCAGCGTGCTTTCCGTGTTCAGGGCGGGCGGATAGTCCAGTTCGCCGGCCTGGGCGGCGCCGATGAAGGAAGCGGACAGGATCAGGGCGGATACGAGGGTCTTCATGGTCAATCTCCGGATAAGGATGGTGTTGCTGTTCAAACAAACTATCTACTTATAGGTAGATAACTGGGTAAATAAAAAAGACGGACTACTGTATTTCTGGTTTCGACGGCGGCGGATTCGGTTGGTGTGCTGCGTCGATGGATGAATCTTATCTACTACTAGGTAGATAGCGCCAGCGGTTTTGTGAAACTGAATATTTCACACCCCCGCCAACAAACAAAAAGCCCGCGCCCCCAAGGGGACGCGGGCCTGTACCCGCCGTGAACTCACCCGGCTTAGAACGGAATATCGTCGTCCATGTCCGCCAGGTTGGCGCCGCTGCTGGCCGGGGCCGCCGCGGGGGCCGGGCGCTGCTGGGGCGCCGGGCGTTGCGCCGGGGCGCGCTGCTGGCGCGGGGCCTCGTCGAAGCCGCCGCCACCGCCGTAGCTGGCGCCGCCGCCGCTGCTGTCGTCGCGTCCGCCCAGCATCTGCATCTGGTCGGCGACGATTTCGGTGCTGTAGCGGTCAGCGCCGGTTTCCTTGTCCTGCCACTTGCGGGTCTTGAGGCGGCCTTCGATGTAGACCGAGCGGCCTTTTTTCAGGTATTCGCCGGCGATTTCGGCCAGGCGGTTGTACATGACCACGCGGTGCCATTCCGTTTCTTCGCGGCGCTCGCCGGAAGCCTTGTCTTTCCAGGTGGAGGTGGTGGCAATGGACATATTGCAGATTGCCGCCCCGTCGGGGCTGTAGCGGACTTCCGGGTCGCGTCCCAGATTGCCCACGAGTATGACTTTGTTAACCGATGCCATGCCGTTGTCCCTCTGTTGTTGACAGCCTGCGCCTGTGCGTTGCCGCGGACGCGCCGGCAACAACATAAAAGCGATGTTGAAGACCGGCTTCATGAAACACGCCGGTCATCATTACGATGACCGGCGACGCCGGGTGAAGCCCTTGGATTGGTATGTATTATCGACGAAAAGAGTCCGGCGCGCCAAACGGAAATAGTGACAAAACCGTCCCCGTTGCTTCGGGATTTGCCCGCTGTTGGACGCCGTTCGGCGCGAGATCCGTGACTTTGCCGCCCACCAGGGTTTACGCCAGGGGCCGCAGCGCCCAGGTGACCGCCAGCCACAGCGCCGACAGCACGGCCGCGGCGATGAACACCGCGCTGGCCCCGGAATGCGCGGCCAGCCAGCCGCCCAGCGCGCCGCCGGCGAACAGGCCCGCGGCCTGGGCGGTGTTGTAGAAGCCCAGCGCCAGGCCCTTGTAGGCCTGCGGCGCCACGCGCGACACCAGCGAGGGCTGCAGGGCCTCCAGCACGTTGAACGCCACGAAAAAGCCCGTCAGCGCGATCGCCAGGGTATAGAAGCCGTGGCTGGCGGCCGGCAGCAGCGCGCACACCACGATCAGCCCCGCCACCGACGCGCGCAGCGCGCCGCGGTGGGCGCGGCGTTTTTCGGCGACGAACACCACCGGCACCATCAGCACGAAGGACACCAGGATCACCGGCAGATAGACCTTCCACAGGTCGCGCGCGTCCAGGCCGCCGGCCTGCGCCAGCAGCGCCGGCACCACCACGAACAGCGACACCTGGATCAGGTGCAGCACGAACACGCCGAAGTTCAGGCGCAGCAGGTCGCGGTGGGTCAGGACCTCGCGCGGCCTGGCCGCCTGCATGCTGCGGGCCTGCGTGCGCGGCACCACCGGCACGACGAAGCGCGCCACGGCCACACAGACGACGCCCAGGCAGGCGATGGTCCAGAACAGGCCCGACAGGCCCCACCAGCCCACCAGCACGGGCGAGAGCACCAGCGACACGGCGAAGGACAGGCCGATCGACCCGCCCACCATGGCCATGGCGCGCGTGCGCACCTCGTCGCGGGTGGCGTCCGCCAGCCAGGCGGTGACCGCCGCGGAGATCGCGCCGGCGCCCTGGATGGCGCGGCCGATGGTGATCCAGTAGACGTCCGGGGCCTGCGCGCAGACGACGCTGCCGATCACGAACAGCAGCAGGCCGAACAGGACCACCGGACGCCGCCCCCAGCGGTCGGACGCCAGGCCGAACGGGATCTGCATGAACGCCTGGGTCAGGCCGTACATGCCCAGCGCCAGGCCGACGCGGGCCGGGTCGTCGCCGCCCGGCATGCCGCTGGCGGCCACGGCGAACACGGGCAGCAACAGGAACAAGCCCAGCATCCGCGCGGCGAACAGGCCCGCCAGCGCCACGCTGGCGCGGCGCTCGGACGGGGTCAATTTCAGTTTTTTATCTGCCGGCATGCGGAAATTTCAACAATGACTGGGGCTATGCGCGCGCGTGGGAGTCATACGCTCACGGTCTGATTTGGCGGTGCGGCGCCGGCCCCGGGGCCTGCGAGGGCTGGAGGACTGCCCGGAACGCGAGGGGGGCCGGCGCGCTATAGTACCAAGTTGGCCTTTGAAACCGCTTAAGAGCCCGATGGACGCGATACGCATTCGGGGTGCCCGCACCCACAATCTCAAGAACGTCTCGCTGGACCTGCCGCGCCACAAACTGGTGGTCGTGACCGGCTTGTCCGGCTCGGGCAAGTCTTCCCTGGCGTTCGACACCCTGTACGCCGAGGGCCAGCGGCGCTACGTGGAGAGCCTGTCCGCCTACGCCCGCCAGTTCCTGCAGCTGATGGACAAGCCGGACGTGGACCTGATCGAGGGGTTGTCGCCGGCCATCTCGATCGAGCAGAAGGCCGCCGGGCACAACCCCCGCTCCACCGTCGGCACCATCACCGAAATCCACGACTACCTGCGCCTGCTGTACGCGCGGGTCGGCACGCCCTATTGCCCGGACCACGGCCTGCCGCTGCAGGCGCAAAGCGTCAGCCAGATGGTGGACGCGGCGCTGGCCTGGGCGCCCGAGACCCGGCTGGCGGTGCTGGCGCCGATCGCACGCGGCAAGAAAGGCAGTTTCGAGGACGAATGCGCCAGCCTGCAGGCGCAGGGCTATGTGCGCCTGCGCGTCGACGGCCAGATGATGGAAATCGACGGCATGGCGCCGTTGAAGAAGACCGAGAAGCACGATATCGACGTCGTCATCGACCGCCTGCGCATCCGGCCCGAAAGCAAGCAGCGCCTGGCCGAGAGCTTCGAGACCGCCCTGCAGCTGGCCGACGGCCGCGCGCTGGCGCTGGACATGGACGGCGGGCGCGAACAGGTCTTCTCCAGCCGCTACGCCTGCCCGGTTTGCAGCCACAGCCTGCCCGAGCTGGAGCCGCGCCTGTTCAGCTTCAACAATCCCATGGGCGCCTGCCCCAGTTGCGACGGCATCGGCCAGGTCGGCTTCTTCGACCCCAAGCGCGTGGTCGCCTTCCCCGAACTGAGCCTGGCCGCCGGCGCCATCCGCGGCTGGGACCGCCGCAACGCGTTCACGCACTCGCTTCTGACCAGCCTGGCGGCGCACTACGAATTCGACATCGAAACGCCCTTCGAGGAGCTGCCCGAGGCGCTGCGCGACAAGGTGCTGTACGGCTCGGGCGACGAGGAAATCTCGTTTCTCTACCTCAACGAGAAAGGCCGCAGCACGGTCAAGCGCCACACGTTCGAGGGCGTAATCCCGAACCTGGAACGCCGCTGGCGCGAGACCGATTCGGCCACCGTGCGCGAGGAGCTGGGCAAGTACCGCAACATCAAGACCTGCCCGGACTGCGCCGGCTCGCGCCTGCGCCCCGAGGCGCGCAACGTGCTGATCGGCCAGGACCCGCGCGGCGGCGAGCGCCACGGCCAGGCCATCTACGAGGTCGAGGCCATGCCGCTGTCGACCTGCCTGGCGTGGTTCCGCGCGCTCAGCCTGACCGGCGCCAAGCAGGAGATCGCGCAGCGCATCGTGCGCGAGATCGAGGCGCGCCTGAGCTTTCTGAACAACGTGGGCCTGAACTACCTGTCGCTGGACCGCAGCGCCGACACCATCTCGGGCGGCGAAGCGCAGCGCATCCGTCTGGCCAGCCAGATCGGCTCGGGCCTGACCGGCGTGATGTACGTGCTGGACGAGCCCTCCATCGGCCTGCACCAGCGCGACAACGACCGCCTCATCGGCACCCTGCAGCACCTGCGCGACCTGGGCAACAGCGTCATCGTGGTCGAGCACGACGAAGACATGATCCGCATGGCCGACTGGGTCGTGGACATGGGCCCGGGCGCCGGCGAGCACGGCGGCGAAGTGGTGGCCCAGGGCGACCCCGACACGGTGCAGCGCGACCCGGCCTCGCTGACCGGCCAGTACCTCAGCGGCGCGCGCGCCATCGCGATTCCCGAGCGCCGCCCGGTCGGCGACGACCAGCCCTGGCTGGTGCTGTCGGGCGCCACCGGCAACAACCTGAAGAACGTGGACCTGCGCATCCCGGCGGGCCGCCTGGTCTGCGTGACCGGGGTTTCCGGATCGGGCAAGTCCACCCTGGTCAACGACACGCTGGCCGTCGCCGTGTCGCGCCAGCTGCACCACGCGCAAAGCGAGCCCGCCCCCTACGCCTCGATGCAGGGGCTGGAGAATTTCGACAAGATCATCAGCGTGGACCAGAGCCCCATCGGGCGCACGCCGCGCAGCAACCCGGCCACCTACACGGGCCTGTTCACGCCCATCCGCGAGCTTTTCGCCGGCGTGCCCGAGGCGCGCACCCGCGGCTACGATCCGGGGCGCTTCAGCTTCAACGTCAAGGGCGGGCGCTGCGAGGCCTGCCAGGGCGACGGCGTGGTCAAGGTGGAGATGCACTTCCTGCCGGACATGTACGTGCCCTGCGACGTCTGCCACGGCAAGCGCTACAACCGCGAGACGCTGGAGATCCGCTACCGCGGCCGCAACATCAGCGAGGTGCTGGACCTGACGGTGGAGCAGGCGCTCGAATACTTCGAGTCCGTGCCGGCCATCGCGCGCAAGCTGCACACGCTGATCGACGTGGGCCTGTCCTACATCCGGCTGGGCCAGAGCGCCACCACCCTGTCCGGCGGCGAGGCGCAGCGCGTGAAGCTGTCGCAGGAACTGTCGCGCCGCAGCACCGGGCGCACGCTGTACATCCTGGACGAGCCCACCACGGGCTTGCATTTCCGCGATATCGAGCTACTTTTGCAGGTGCTGAACCAGCTGGTCGACAGCGGCAACACGGTGCTCATCATCGAGCACAACCTGGACGTCATCAAGACGGCCGACTGGATCGTCGACATGGGCCCCGAGGGCGGCGACGGCGGCGGCCGCGTGGTCGCCCAGGGCACGCCCGAGGAGGTCGCCGCCACCGAGGCCAGCCACACCGGCCAGTACCTGGGCAAGCTGCTGCGCCGCACCGCGCAACAATCGTGACCACTCTCAACCCATAAGGGGACCCGCGGCATGTACACCCTGATCATCGCCAACAAGAACTACTCTTCCTGGTCCATGCGGCCGTGGATCGCGCTGCGCGCCGCCGGCATCCCCTTCGAAGAGCAGAAGCTCGCCTTGTTCTCCGAGGCGTTCGCGCAACGCCTGGGCGCGCTCACGCCGGCGGGCCTGGTGCCCGTGCTGCTGGACGGCGACTTCGCGGTCTGGGATTCGCTGGCCATCTGCGAGTACGCGGCGGAACGCCATCCCGAGGCGCAGCTGTGGCCGCAGGACGCGCGCGCCCGCGCGCGGGCGCGCTCGCTGTCCGCCCAGATGCACAGCGGCTTCGGCGCGCTGCGCCAGGCGCTGCCGATGAACATCGAAGCCCATCTGCCCGGCATCGACCTGCCCGAGGCCGCGCGCCAGGACATCGCCCGCATGCAGGCCCTCTGGCAGGACACCCGCGCCGAATTCGGCCGCGGCGGGCCGTTCCTGTTCGGCGCGTTCTCCATCGCCGACGCCTTTTTCGCGCCCGTGGTGTCGCGCTTCACCACCTACGGCATCGCAGCCGCCGGCCCGGTGCGCGACTACATGGACGCCGTGCTGGCCCTGCCCGCCATGCAGTCGTGGATGCAGGAAGCCCGCGCCGAAGCCACCTTCGTGCCCGAGGACGAGCCGTACCGCAAGCACCGGTGATACGCCGTCACGACATCTCGAACAGGCGCCGGTGCTCCCGGATCGCGTAGCGATCCGTCATGCCGGCGATGTAGTCGGCGATGGCGCGGGGCTGCTGGTCCGGCGCCGGGCGGCGGTAGTCGGGCGGCAGCAGGCGCGGATCTTCCAGGAAGGCGACGAACAGTTCGCGCACGATGCGGCGCGCCTTGGTGGTCATGCGCAGCACGCGGTAGTGGCGGTACAGGTTGTCGAACAGGAATTTCTTCAACTGGTCGGCCTCGCGCCGGATTTCTTCGGAAAAGCTCGCCAGCGGCGGGGCGCGGCGCACATCGTCGGCGCTGGCCGGCGCGTATTCGCGGATGCGCGCCAGCGAGGTGCGCGTCAGGTCGACGATCAGCGTGTTGATCATCCGCCGTATGGTTTCGGCCACCGCGCGGCGCGGCGCCAGGCCGGGATAGCGCAGCAGCACGTGGGCGTGGTGGCGCTCGAAGATCGACACCTCCTGCAGCTGCTCCAGCGTGATCAGGCCGGAACGCAGGCCGTCGTCGATGTCGTGGTTGTTGTAGGCGATCTCGTCGGCCAGATTGGCCAGCTGCGCCTCCAGCGAGGGCTGGGTGCGGTTGAGGAAGCGCTCGCCCACTTCGCCCAGCTGGCGCGCGTGGGCCGCCGAGCAATGCTTCAGGATGCCCTCGCGCGTTTCGAAGCACAGGTTCAGGCCGTTGAAGTCCGCATAGCGTTCCTCCAGCTCGTCCACCACGCGCAGGCTCTGCAGGTTGTGCTCGAAGCCGCCGGCCTCGGGCGCCAGTTCGCGCATGCAGGCGTTCAGCTCGTCCTGGCCGGCATGGCCGAAAGGCGTATGGCCCAGGTCGTGGGCCAGCGAGATGGCTTCGGTCAGGTCTTCCGACAGGCCCAGGCTGCGGGCCAGGGTGCGCGCGATCTGCGCGACTTCCAGGCTGTGCGTCAGCCGGGTGCGGAACAGGTCGCCTTCGTGGTTGACGAAGACCTGGGTCTTGTACTCCAGGCGCCGGAAAGCGCCCGAATGCACGATGCGGTCGCGGTCGCGCTGGAATTCGGTTCGGTTTTCCGGCGGCGGTTCGGCATAGGTCCGTCCGCGCGATTGAGACGGGTGGGATGCATAGGAAGCCAGTTCTTTCATCTGCAACACCGCCCTCCTCGCGGTTATTGGGTGGTGCGGGCCAGCACGGCGCGCACGGCATCGTCGGGCGCCGCCTGGATGACGGCCGCGCCGATGCGGTTCATGAGCACGTAGCGGATCGAGCCGCCCTCGGTTTTCTTGTCCACCTGCATGAGTTCCAGCCACCGGTCCGCGCCCAGGTCCGGCGCCACGGCCGGGCAGCCGATGGCGGCCACCAGGGCGCGCACGCGGGCCACGTCGTCGCGGTCGAATCCGGCCACGTCGGCGGAAAGCTCGGCGGCCTGCACCATGCCGCAGCCCACCGCCTCGCCGTGCAGCCAGGCGCCGTAGCCCAGCCCCGATTCGATGGCGTGGCCGAAGGTGTGGCCCAGGTTCAGGATGGCGCGCAGCCCGGATTCGCGTTCGTCCTTGCCCACCACCTGCGCCTTCAGCTCGCAGGAGCGGCGGATGGCGTAGGCGATGGCGTCCGGGTCCAGCGCGCGCAGCTTCTGCACGTTTTCCTCGCACCAGGCCCAGAAGCCGGCGTCCAGGATCAGCCCGTACTTGATGACTTCGGCCAGGCCCGCCGATACCTCGCGCGCCGGCAGCGTGCCCAGCACGTCGGTGTCGATCTCGACGGCGATCGGCTGGTAGAAGGCGCCGATCATGTTCTTGCCCAGCGGGTGGTTGACGGCGGTCTTGCCGCCGACCGAGGAGTCCACCTGGGCCAGCAGCGTCGTGGGCACCTGCAGGAAGCGCACGCCGCGCATGTAGACCGCGGCGGCAAAGCCGGTCATGTCGCCGATCACGCCGCCGCCCAGCGCCACCAGCACGCAGCGCCGGTCCAGGCGCTGCGCCAGCAGCGCGTCGAAGATCAGGTTCAGCGACTGCCAGTCCTTGTAGGCCTCGCCGTCGGGCAGCTCGATGCGCAGCACCCGCTTGCCGCTGCGGGCCAGCGCGGCTTCGGCGCGCTCGCCGTACAGGGCGGCCACGGTGGGATTGGTCACCACGGCGATGGCGGTGGCGTCGGCCGGAATGCACTGGTCCAGGGCGTCCAGGCGGCCCGGGCCGATATGGATGGGATAGCTCCCGCCCGGGGTTTCGACGTCGACTACGTTCATATGCGCTTCTCGAAGGCTTGCAGTTGGGGCAGCAGGGCCTTGACCAGGGTGTGGACGGGCATGGTGCCGGTTTCCACGACCATGTCGGCCACTTCTTTGTAAAGGGGTTCGCGCAGCGTCATCAGCTCGCGCAGGGTGCCGCGCGGGTCGGCGGTGGCCAGCAGCGGACGGTTGCGGTCGCGGCAGGTGCGGCGGAACAGTTCGTCCACGCTGGCCCGCAGATAGACCACGATGCCGCGCTCGTGCAGGCGC
>NZ_POQS01000007.1:82188-134493 GCF_002885955.2 Achromobacter pulmonis | reverse complement strand
AATGTTGCGCCGTTGGGTACACTCTTCCAAGGCGGCAGCTTCCCGGCGACGGAAACCGGCTTCGCCTTCGATTTCGAAGATTACCGGCACCCGCACGCCGCAACGCGCCTCGAGCTCATGATCCAGATCCACAAACTCGCGCCCCAGCGCACGCGCCAGGCCACGGCCGATGGTGGTCTTGCCCGCGCCCATCATGCCCACCAGGAAGACGGGCAGATCGTGCGGCAGCGACGCGGTCGCGCCTGCGCACTCCGCGGCACAAGGCGGATTTTCGGGCGTCTCGCCGGGGGACGCCGGGTCCGGGGCAGCCTCCGGACATGAGATAGCGGAAACGTTCATGCCGGCATTATCACATTGCCCGCAAGTTGCCCGCGCACCACACTGCACAATCTTGTTACAGAAACCGGTCCCCCGCGCTAAGCCCCGACCGGAGATACCCGTAAAATCGCCGCGATGAGCAAGCCCCAGAATTCCTCCAAGAAAGACAAGCCCTCCAAGAGCGGCTCCCCGATACTGCGATTCTTCGTCAAGACCGGCATCTTCTGTGCCGGCCTGTTCCTGTGCGGCGTGCTGCTGGCGGGAATGGCGCTGGCGCTGGCCTGGCCCAACCTGCCCGACCTGCACGCCATGACGGACTATCGCCCGCGGGTGCCGCTGCGCGTCTACACGGCGGACAAGGTGCTGATCGGCGAATTCGGCGAAGAGCGCCGCAACGTGCTGCGCTTCAACGAGATTCCCGACGTCATGAAATCCGCGGTGCTGGCCGCCGAGGACGACCGCTTCTACCAGCACGGCGGCATCGACTGGGCCGGCGTGGTGCGCGCGGGCCTGACCAACCTGATCAACATGTCGAAGACGCAGGGCGCCAGCACCATCACCATGCAGGTGGCGCGCAACTTCTACCTGACGTCGGAAAAGACCTACTCGCGCAAGTTCTACGAGCTGCTGCTGACCTTCAAGATCGAATCCGAGCTCAGCAAGGACCAGATCCTGGAGCTCTACATGAACCAGATCTACCTGGGCCACCGCGCCTACGGCTTCGCCGCCGCCTCGCGCACCTATTTCGGCAAGCCCCTGTCCGAGGTGACCCCGGCCGAGGCCGCCATGCTGGCCGGCATCCCCAAGGCGCCCTCGCGCTTCAACCCGATCGCCAACCGCCCCCGCGCCGAACTGCGCCAGCGCTACGTGCTGAGCCGCATGCATTCGCTGGGCTACCTCACCGAGCCTGAATACAAGCAGGCCCTGGCCCAGCCCATCGTCATGAAGTCGGCCGAAGGCACGCCGGCCGGCGGCTATTCCATCCACGGCGAATACGTGGCCGAGCTGGCGCGCCAGCTGCTGTACAACGTGTACCAGGACAACGTCTATTCGCGCGGCATCAATATCTACACCACGGTGCACTCCAAGGACCAGGAAGCCGCCTACCGCGCCGTGCGCGAAGGCGTGCTGCAATACACCCGCCGCGCACCCTACCCCGGTCCCGAAGAGCAGCTCGAACTGCCGGCCGGCGTCGAAAACAACCCGCAGGCGCTGGACGATTTCCTGGACGGCGTGTTCGACAAGTTCAGCGACAGCGGCGACCTGCTGACCGCGGTGGTGCTGTCGGCCAGCCCCACCGAAGTGAAACTGGCGCGCAGCTCGCGCGAGATCATCACGGTCACCGACAAGAAGGTGCTGGGCGTGGTGGCGCGCGCGCTCAACGACAAGGCCAAGCCCGAGCAGCGTATCAAGCGCGGCTCGGTGGTTTATATCCGCAAGTTCGGCGACAACTGGGAAATCATCAACCTGCCTTCGGTGCAGGCGGCCTTCGTGGCGCTGGCGCCGCAGGACGGCGCCATCCGCGCCATGGTGGGCGGCTTCGATTTCTATCGCGGGAACTTCAACCGCGTGACCCAGGCCTGGCGCCAGCCCGGCTCGAACATCAAGCCGTTCATCTACGCCGCCTCGCTGGAGCGCGGCCTGACCCCGGGCACGCAGATCTCCGACCAGCCCTTCATGCTGACCGCCGAGCAGACCGGCTCCAAGGCCTGGAACCCGAAGAACTACGGCAACCAGTACGAGCCCATGCTGACCCTGCGCCAGGGCCTGTACAAATCCAAGAACATGGTGTCGATCCGTATCCTGCAGGCCATCGGCCCGCAATACGCGCAGGACTACCTGACCCGCTTCGGCTTCGACAAGGCCCGCCAGCCGGCCGTGCTGCCCCTGGCCCTGGGCGCGGGCTCGGTCACGCCGCTGCAGCTGGCCGGCGCGTTCTCGGTGTTCGCCAACGGCGGCTACCGCGTCACGCCCTACCTGATCGACCGCGTCACCGACAGCAGCGGCAAGGTCATCATGCAGGCCAAGCCGGTCGTGGCTGGCGACGAGCAGGCCCGCGCCATCGACCCGCGCACCGCCTGGGTCATGGACGACATCCTGCGCGGCGTGGCCACCTACGGCACCGCCGCCCGCGCCCGCGCGCTGCTCAAGCGCAGCGACATCGCCGGCAAGACCGGCACCACCAACGAATCCGTGGACGCCTGGTTCTCGGGCTACACCCCCTCGCTGGTCGCCACCGCGTGGCTGGGCTTCGACCAGCCCAAGTCGCTGGGCTCGCGCGAAACCGGCGGCGGCGTGGCCATGCCGATCTGGGTCGACTACATGCAGGACGTGCTCAAGGGCGTGCCCGAAGAGAAGCCGCGCCCCCGCCCCGATGGCCTGCTGGTGGAAAACGGCGAGTTCTATTTCTCCGAATTCCCGCCGGGCCAGGCCGTCGCGCGCCTGGGCCTGCCCGAGGCCGACACGCTGGGCGAGTTCCTCAACGGCCTGAACGGCAGCACCAACGAGGACACCCGCATCAAGGTCGCGCCGGGCGTCGGCTCCCAGAAGCCCGCCCCCTGGTCGCAACAGATCCAGTTCTGATCGCGCAAATGCAAAAACCGGCCCGAGGGGCCGGTTTTTTTTTAAAGGATGGACCACAAGATCTGTGCCCGTAGGATGGGTGCAGCGCGAGACCGTCTACGCAAAAACTCGACCGTCGAACGCGCGGAACCCATCGGGCGGCGCCAGCCGCCCCCGCCGCGCAGGGATTACCCGCCTACAGCCGTATCGTCACCGGCACGCCGGCAGCCGCGGAACAGATTTGCGACAAAGCATCCGGCAATTGCGGCCCGCCTCGGGTATCGTTCCAGTGCAGGCCGTCGTAACGGTAGTGGAAGCCGCCGCTGCGCGCGGCGACCCACAGCTCCTGCATGGCGGCCTGGCTGTTCACCACGACGTGGGTGTTGTCCTCGAAAACCATGGTCAGCACATTGCCGCTGCGGCTGGTTTCGACATCGACGTCGAGCGAAGCCGCCCAGTCATCGGCCTGGCTTTCGATGCTGTCCAGCACCTGGTCGATCAACGCAAGAAATTCGGTTTCGGTCATAATCGAGCCTGCAAGAATTACGGAGTTCCCAGTGTTCCAATTGGCATTCAGCCGCATGGCTCTTCGCATTGTAGCCACGCTCGTGACGACCGGCATGCTGGCGGCCTGCGGGTACAAGGGGCCGTTGTACATGCCGACTCCCGACGGCAAGCCGCCGCGCGACTCCCAGCCGCAACCCTCGGTGCCAATCCCGCCGGCGCCCCCCGTGCTATGACCGCCCGGTTTCCAGCGCAGCCGGAACTGGCGGGCCATCCGTACTTCCAGTTCCGCAACAACGTCCTCTATGCCGAGGACGTGCCGCTGGACCACCTGGCCGAGCGGCTGGGCACCCCGTTGTACGTTTATTCGCGCGCCGCGCTCAAGGCCGCCTGGCAGGCCTACCACAGTGCCGTCGGGCAGCGCCCGGTGCTGGTCTGCTACGGCATGAAGGCCAATTCCAACCTGGCCGTGCTCAAGGAATTCGCGCGCCTGGGCGCGGGCTTCGACATCGTCTCGGGCGGCGAGCTCAAGCGCGCCCTGGCGGTCGGCGCCGATCCGGCCCGCATCGTGTTTTCGGGCGTGGGCAAGCAGGCCTGGGAGATGCGCGACGCGCTGGCGGCCGGGGTCAAGTGCTTCAATGTCGAATCCGAGGCCGAGCTGCGCCTGCTGTCGCAGGTCGCCCAGGACATGGGCGCGCGCGCGCCGGTTTCGCTGCGGGTCAATCCCGACGTGGACGCGCAGACCCACCCGTACATCTCCACCGGCCTGAAAGAAAACAAGTTCGGCATCGCCATCGAATCGGCGCTGGCGGTGTATCGCAGCGCGCAGGCGCTGCCCGCGCTGGAAATCGTGGGCGTGGACTGCCATATCGGCTCGCAGCTGACCGAGATCGGCCCCTACCTGGACGCGCTGGACAAGCTGCTGGACCTGATCGACCGGCTGGCGCAGGCCGGCATCGCGATCCGGCACCTGGACCTGGGCGGCGGGCTGGGCATCCGCTACGCGGATGAAACCCCGCCCTCGCCGCGCGCCCTGCTCGACCCCGTCTTCGAACGCCTGCAGGCCCGCGGCCTGGGCCATCTGCACCTGGTGCTGGAGCCCGGCCGCTCGCTGGTCGGCAACGCCGGCGTGCTGCTGACGACGGTGCAATACCTGAAGCATGCCGAGGCGCGCAATTTCGCCATCGTCGACGCCGCCATGAACGACCTGCTGCGTCCGGCGCTGTACGACGCCTTCCACGGCGTGCGCCCGGTGCATCCGCGCGCCGGCGAAGCAACCCTCTACGACATCGTGGGCCCGGTCTGCGAAAGCGCCGACTGGCTGGCCAGGCAGCGCAAGCTCGCGATCGAGGCCGGCGACCTGCTGGCCGTGGAATCCGCCGGCGCCTACAGCATGGCCATGGNTGACCGCGGTGGTGCTGTCGGCCAGCCCCACCGAAGTGAAACTGGCGCGCAGCTCGCGCGAGATCATCACGGTCACCGACAAGAAGGTGCTGGGCGTGGTGGCGCGCGCGCTCAACGACAAGGCCAAGCCCGAGCAGCGTATCAAGCGCGGCTCGGTGGTTTATATCCGCAAGTTCGGCGACAACTGGGAAATCATCAACCTGCCTTCGGTGCAGGCGGCCTTCGTGGCGCTGGCGCCGCAGGACGGCGCCATCCGCGCCATGGTGGGCGGCTTCGATTTCTATCGCGGGAACTTCAACCGCGTGACCCAGGCCTGGCGCCAGCCCGGCTCGAACATCAAGCCGTTCATCTACGCCGCCTCGCTGGAGCGCGGCCTGACCCCGGGCACGCAGATCTCCGACCAGCCCTTCATGCTGACCGCCGAGCAGACCGGCTCCAAGGCCTGGAACCCGAAGAACTACGGCAACCAGTACGAGCCCATGCTGACCCTGCGCCAGGGCCTGTACAAATCCAAGAACATGGTGTCGATCCGTATCCTGCAGGCCATCGGCCCGCAATACGCGCAGGACTACCTGACCCGCTTCGGCTTCGACAAGGCCCGCCAGCCGGCCGTGCTGCCCCTGGCCCTGGGCGCGGGCTCGGTCACGCCGCTGCAGCTGGCCGGCGCGTTCTCGGTGTTCGCCAACGGCGGCTACCGCGTCACGCCCTACCTGATCGACCGCGTCACCGACAGCAGCGGCAAGGTCATCATGCAGGCCAAGCCGGTCGTGGCTGGCGACGAGCAGGCCCGCGCCATCGACCCGCGCACCGCCTGGGTCATGGACGACATCCTGCGCGGCGTGGCCACCTACGGCACCGCCGCCCGCGCCCGCGCGCTGCTCAAGCGCAGCGACATCGCCGGCAAGACCGGCACCACCAACGAATCCGTGGACGCCTGGTTCTCGGGCTACACCCCCTCGCTGGTCGCCACCGCGTGGCTGGGCTTCGACCAGCCCAAGTCGCTGGGCTCGCGCGAAACCGGCGGCGGCGTGGCCATGCCGATCTGGGTCGACTACATGCAGGACGTGCTCAAGGGCGTGCCCGAAGAGAAGCCGCGCCCCCGCCCCGATGGCCTGCTGGTGGAAAACGGCGAGTTCTATTTCTCCGAATTCCCGCCGGGCCAGGCCGTCGCGCGCCTGGGCCTGCCCGAGGCCGACACGCTGGGCGAGTTCCTCAACGGCCTGAACGGCAGCACCAACGAGGACACCCGCATCAAGGTCGCGCCGGGCGTCGGCTCCCAGAAGCCCGCCCCCTGGTCGCAACAGATCCAGTTCTGATCGCGCAAATGCAAAAACCGGCCCGAGGGGCCGGTTTTTTTTTAAAGGATGGACCACAAGATCTGTGCCCGTAGGATGGGTGCAGCGCGAGACCGTCTACGCAAAAACTCGACCGTCGAACGCGCGGAACCCATCGGGCGGCGCCAGCCGCCCCCGCCGCGCAGGGATTACCCGCCTACAGCCGTATCGTCACCGGCACGCCGGCAGCCGCGGAACAGATTTGCGACAAAGCATCCGGCAATTGCGGCCCGCCTCGGGTATCGTTCCAGTGCAGGCCGTCGTAACGGTAGTGGAAGCCGCCGCTGCGCGCGGCGACCCACAGCTCCTGCATGGCGGCCTGGCTGTTCACCACGACGTGGGTGTTGTCCTCGAAAACCATGGTCAGCACATTGCCGCTGCGGCTGGTTTCGACATCGACGTCGAGCGAAGCCGCCCAGTCATCGGCCTGGCTTTCGATGCTGTCCAGCACCTGGTCGATCAACGCAAGAAATTCGGTTTCGGTCATAATCGAGCCTGCAAGAATTACGGAGTTCCCAGTGTTCCAATTGGCATTCAGCCGCATGGCTCTTCGCATTGTAGCCACGCTCGTGACGACCGGCATGCTGGCGGCCTGCGGGTACAAGGGGCCGTTGTACATGCCGACTCCCGACGGCAAGCCGCCGCGCGACTCCCAGCCGCAACCCTCGGTGCCAATCCCGCCGGCGCCCCCCGTGCTATGACCGCCCGGTTTCCAGCGCAGCCGGAACTGGCGGGCCATCCGTACTTCCAGTTCCGCAACAACGTCCTCTATGCCGAGGACGTGCCGCTGGACCACCTGGCCGAGCGGCTGGGCACCCCGTTGTACGTTTATTCGCGCGCCGCGCTCAAGGCCGCCTGGCAGGCCTACCACAGTGCCGTCGGGCAGCGCCCGGTGCTGGTCTGCTACGGCATGAAGGCCAATTCCAACCTGGCCGTGCTCAAGGAATTCGCGCGCCTGGGCGCGGGCTTCGACATCGTCTCGGGCGGCGAGCTCAAGCGCGCCCTGGCGGTCGGCGCCGATCCGGCCCGCATCGTGTTTTCGGGCGTGGGCAAGCAGGCCTGGGAGATGCGCGACGCGCTGGCGGCCGGGGTCAAGTGCTTCAATGTCGAATCCGAGGCCGAGCTGCGCCTGCTGTCGCAGGTCGCCCAGGACATGGGCGCGCGCGCGCCGGTTTCGCTGCGGGTCAATCCCGACGTGGACGCGCAGACCCACCCGTACATCTCCACCGGCCTGAAAGAAAACAAGTTCGGCATCGCCATCGAATCGGCGCTGGCGGTGTATCGCAGCGCGCAGGCGCTGCCCGCGCTGGAAATCGTGGGCGTGGACTGCCATATCGGCTCGCAGCTGACCGAGATCGGCCCCTACCTGGACGCGCTGGACAAGCTGCTGGACCTGATCGACCGGCTGGCGCAGGCCGGCATCGCGATCCGGCACCTGGACCTGGGCGGCGGGCTGGGCATCCGCTACGCGGATGAAACCCCGCCCTCGCCGCGCGCCCTGCTCGACCCCGTCTTCGAACGCCTGCAGGCCCGCGGCCTGGGCCATCTGCACCTGGTGCTGGAGCCCGGCCGCTCGCTGGTCGGCAACGCCGGCGTGCTGCTGACGACGGTGCAATACCTGAAGCATGCCGAGGCGCGCAATTTCGCCATCGTCGACGCCGCCATGAACGACCTGCTGCGTCCGGCGCTGTACGACGCCTTCCACGGCGTGCGCCCGGTGCATCCGCGCGCCGGCGAAGCAACCCTCTACGACATCGTGGGCCCGGTCTGCGAAAGCGCCGACTGGCTGGCCAGGCAGCGCAAGCTCGCGATCGAGGCCGGCGACCTGCTGGCCGTGGAATCCGCCGGCGCCTACAGCATGGCCATGGCCAGCAACTACAACACCCGCCCGCGCGCGGCCGAGGTCATGGTCGACGGCGACCAGTACTACGTGGTGCGCCGGCGCGAAACGCTGGACGACCTGCTACGCGGAGAATCGACGCTGTAGGATGGGTGCAGCGCCAGAGTCCTTAAGCAAGAACCCCAACGTTCACCGCGCGGAACCCATCAGGCGGCGCAAGCCGCCGATTTTCGTGGCAGGCGCAAATGCCGGCACCCGTCAAAGCTCCCCGTACGAGTGCAGCCCCGACAGGAACATGTTCACCCCCAGGAACGCGAACCCGGTGATCAGCAGCCCCATCAGCGCCCAGTAGGCCGCCATGGTGCCGCGCAGGCCCTTGATCAGGCGCATGTGCAGCCAGGCAGCGTAGTTGAGCCAGACGATCAGCGCCCAGGTCTCCTTGGGGTCCCACTGCCAGTATGCGCCCCAGGCGTCGGCCGCCCACAGCGCGCCCAGGATGGTGGCGACGGTGAAGAACGCGAAGCCGATGGCGATGGCGCGATACATGATGTCGTCCAGCACCTCCAGCGACGGCAGCACCGCGGCGATGCGGCGGCGGCCCAGCAGGATGGCGCCCACGATCACCGCGCCCACGCCGAAATACAGCATCCAGGTGGCCGACAGGCCATCGGTGCGGAACACCATGGGCTCGGCCGCCAGCAGCACGCCCAGCACGAACAGCGGCGCCAGCTTGGCCCAGGACGTGGTCTGCCCGTGCTGCTTGACCAGGTAGGCGAAGCCCACCATGGCGGCCAGCGAGAACGTGCCGTAGCCGATGAAGTTGGCCGGCACGTGCAGCTTCATCCACCAGCTCTTCAAGGCCGGCACCAGCGGCTGGATCTGCCCGGCGTCGCGCGTGAACGAATACCACAGCAGGAACACGGCGGCCGAGGTCACCACCAGCAGCACGAACCCGCCCAGCGCGCGCGTGGCGTACTTGCGTTCGTAATACAGGTAGAACAGCGCCGTGATCAGCGCGAACAGCACGAAGACTTCGTACAGGTTGCTGACCGGGATGTGGCCCAGGTCCGGGCCCATCAGGTGACCCTCGCGCCAGCGCACCAGCAGGCCGGTCACGCCGGCGAACACCGCGCCCCAGGTCAGGGCCGTGCCGAGCCAGGCGGCGGTAGGGCTGAACACCCCGATCCAGTAGCACACCGTGGCCAGCGCGAACAGCGCGCACATCCACAGAATGGCGGATTGCGAAGAGAACAGGTATTTCAGGAAGAACACCTGCTCGGCGCGGGCCAGGTCGTTGCCGTACAGCATCAGGGCCAGCCCGGCGGCGATGGCACAGGCCACCATCAGCCGGCGCAGCGGACGCCACAGCCAGCCCATCCAGGCCAGCACCGGCACCGTGCCGCACAGGATGATCTTCTCGTAGTAGTCCATCGCGCCGCTGTAGCGGGTCAGCGCGAAGGCCGCCCCCGCCGACAGCAGCAGGAAGAAGACGATGTCGGTCCAGTCGGGCCGGCCGCGCCGCGCGCGGCTGTCGCCGGTTTCGGACAGCTGGTCCTGCCAGAGCAGGTCCGGCGGCGTGGAATGGGTGGTGGTCGTCGTGGACATAGGGAACCTTAAGACCTCTTGTGGCGCAACAGCGCCTGCTTGAAGCGTTCGAACTCCTGGTTGAAGTCCAGTGTACGCTTCTGGGACGTCATGGCCGCCAGCACGCTGCTGCCGCCGTCTTGCGGCTTGATCCAGATCCAGATGCGGCGATCACGAATATAGAACATCGCGAACACGCCCAGCACCAGCAGCAGGCTGCCCAGGTACACCGTGTTCTTGCCGGGGGTGCGGCTGACCTGGAACACGCTGGCCTGCACGTGCTGGAAGTCCGCCAGCGACAGGAACACCGGCGCCGGATAAACAGTCAGGTCCGACAGCGCCGCCACCGCCAGGCGCGACCAGACCGCGGCCTGTTCGGCGTCAGGGCCGGAAGCCGCCACCGGCGGCAGGCCGGCGCGCTCGCGCTCGACGGCGCGCAGCTCGTTCATGCTGGCGCCGATCAGCCGTATCACCACGTCGGCGGCCCGCTCCAGGTCCTGGGCCGGCGTGTTGGCCTGCAGGAACGCCGCCACGGCCTGCAGGCCGCCCGAGGCGAAGGTGTCCAGCGCGCGTTCGGCGGCCGTCTGCAGCGGCTGGCGATCCGTGCCCGACGGGCTGTTGCGCTCGGCGAAGCGGCGCGCCGCCTCCTTGCGGGCGGCCGGATCGGCCAGCGTGGCGCGCAGGCGCATGAATTCGCCGATGGAACTGTCGGCGTCGGCGGGGATGCGCAGGTAGCGGAACGGCTCGGAGGCGTTGTTGCGCACCCCGGCCAGGAACACCGAAGCGCCGTCCAGTTCGACCGGCAGCATGTAATTCTGGAATTCGTGGGCCTGGCCGGCGTCGTCGATCAGCTTGTATTCGACGCTGGGACCGACGTTGCGCAGGTTTTCGTTCTTCTTGCCGGCGGCGCTGCCCGAGACCGAAGCCACATGCTCGGCGAAGCTCTGGTTCGCGCCCTTGGGCGTGCCGCCGGTCAGGTCCTCGACGTTGATCGGCCGCAGGGCCGTGATCTCGATGCCCATGCTGCGCGGGCCGGACGCTGTGTGAGCGGTTACTTCGGATTTCTTGCCCACGGTGCCGTCCACCGCGAAAGGCGTGGCCTCGGCACCGACCAGCGGGTAGCCCTTCAGCACCACCGTGCTGCCGCCGTCGTCGAAGCTGGACTGGTAGACCGTCATGCCCTTGAAACGCAGCGGCTCATTGACCTCGATGGTGGAATCGAAGGTCTTGCCGGTGTCGGGATCGGTCACCTCCACCTCGCTCGCGAAGCGGCTGGGCATGCCGGTCGAGTAGTAATCGACCACGAACTTCTTGAGCCTGAGCGAGAACGGCATGGGCTGCACCAGGGCGCCGTCGCCCACCATCACGACCGCGGTGCTGGCCTGGCTGCCCTCGGGCACCAGCACGCTGGCGCGAAAGCTCGGGTTATTCACCGACAGGCGCCCGCTTTCGGGCACCTCGGAGATCAGCATGTTCTCGACGATGGGCTTTTTGCCGCCGAACATGACCTGCAGCCGCACCGGCAGTTCGCTGTCGAGCAGCCCGCCGATGCAGATGATGACCAGCGCCGAGTGCGCGAACACATAGCCCAGCCGGTTGGCGCTGCCCTTCTTGGCCGCCAGCAGCACGCCGTCCTGGTCCTGGCGTTCGCGCACCGCGTATCCCAGCCCGCCCAGCAGCTTCTTCAGGCCGGCCGCGGTCTGCGGCACGTCGGTGGCGGCGTCCGTTTCCACCCGGTGGGGGAAGGCGCGCAGGCTGCCGACGCGCACGTGCTCGCGAAACGAACGCGCATCGCGCAGCATCTTGGGCGCGTTGCGGATCAGGCAGACCGAGGTCGACACGACCAGGAACGCCATGATCAGCAGGAACCACCAGCTGTTGTAGACGTGCCAGATCGAGAACTTGTCGAACACTTCGAACCAGAACGGGCCGAACTGGTCGATGTAATTGCTGGACGCGCGGTTCTGCTGCAGCACCGTTCCCACCAGGCTCGCCACGCAGATGAACATCAGCAGGCTGACGGCAAAACGCATCGAGCCCAGCAATTCGAAGAAATCGCCGGGCAGGGTGCGCAGGGAGGGACGGGTATGTGTACGGGCTGAATTCATGAAAAAAGGGGGGCCGCGCTATCGGCTACCCCCCTCATAGACAGCGCGCGGCGGACTCAGGTTCCGTCACGCTCGGTTGCAGGGCGCGGACCAGCCGCGCGCGTTGCGGGCAAGCGCCTATCGCAGACCGGCTGCGTAGTCCGAGACCGCCTTGATATCGGCATCCGACATGCGATCGGCAATGGCGAACATGATGTCGTTCTTGCGATCGCCGCTGCGGAACAGCTTCAGCTGCGCTTCGATATACATCGGGAACTGGCCCGACAGACGGGGGTATTGGGCGGGCATGCCCGCACCATTGGCAGAATGGCACGCCGCGCACGCCGGAACGTTGCGTTCGGGCAAACCGCCGCGCCAGATTCTTTGACCCAGATCAACCAGGTTCTCATGACCGGCGGTGGCCGGCTCCTTGAGCGGCTGCTGCGCCAGGTAGAGCGCGATGTTCTGCATGTCGGCCGGCGTCAGGTTCTGCGCCATGGCCGTCATCGGGGTGGGATTGCCCTCGGGGCCGTTGCGCGTGGGCACCTTGGCGCCGGACTTGACCTGGAAGTCGGCCAGTTGCTTGGCGAGGTATTCGTGCGGCTGCGCGGCCAGGTTGGGGTTCGCCGGGATGGTGCTGTTGCCGGCCGCGCCATGACAGGACGCGCAGGAAATGATGCCTCTGGCGGCGTCCCCCTGCTCGAACAGCTGCCCGCCCTTGGCGGCATCTGGTTTGGCCGGGCCCGCAGCGCCTTCGGCGGCGAAACTCGTAGTAGATAAGGCGGAGGCGCCGAGCAACAGCCCGCTCGCAACCAACATCCGGGACAGCACACGCTTCATGAAGACCTCGACGAATCGCATCGATCAAGGCGCAAAAAGGCGCCCACGCCTACCCGCACACCCGGATATACCGTATCGAGCCAAAAAAGACGGCTCCGCGCACGGGGACCACTGTTGCAAACGCCGGATTATACAATAGGGCTTGAAACCAACCGCATCCGAAGCCATCCGTGTCCCTCCTACATCGCGCCTCCTTCTTCACTTCCGCGGCTCGCCTCGACCAGCTGCCGGCCGCCGGCGCCCCCGAGGTCTGCTTCGTCGGCCGCTCCAACGCCGGCAAGTCCACGGCCATCAACGTGCTGTGCAACCAGCGCCGTCTCGCGTTCTCCAGCAAGACGCCGGGCCGCACGCGCCTGATCAATATGTTCGGCCTGCCCGACCCGCTGGACCCCGAAGGCCAGATCGGCTTTCTCGTCGACCTGCCCGGCTACGGCTATGCGTCGGTGGCCCGCGACGAAAAGGAAAAATGGGCGGACATCCTGGGCGGCTATCTGCGCGACCGCGAATCGCTGGTCGGCATCGTGCTGCTGATCGACATCCGCCGCGGCGTCACCGAACTGGACCGGCGCCTGGCCAATTTCATCGCCCCCACCGGCCGCCCGGTGCTGGCGCTGCTGACCAAGGCCGACAAGCTGCCCTACGGCCAGCGCATGCGCACCGTGTTCGCGGTGCGCAAGGATCTGGCCGATATCGGCGCCCTGCACACCGTTCCCTTCTCGGCGCCCGAGCGCATCGGGCTGGAAGAGGCCGGCGCGCACATCGAAAACTGGATTTCACCGAAGGTCGTACCATGAACCCGCAGATCATCTCCCCCGAATTCCCGGTCTCCCGTCCGCGCCGCCTGCGCCGCGACGATTTCACGCGCCGCCTGGTCCGCGAGAACGCGCTGACGGTCAACGATCTGATCTATCCCGTGTTCGTGGCCGAAGGCTCGGGCCTGCAGCAGGCGGTGCCTTCGCTGCCCGGCGTGGTCCGCTATTCGCTGGACACGCTGCTGCCGGTGGCCGAGGAATGCGTGGCGCTGGGCATTCCGGTGCTGGCGCTGTTTCCCGCCATCGAGCCCTCGCTCAAGACGCCCGACGGCATCGAAGCCATCAATCCCGACGGCCTGATCCCGACCGTGGTGCGCGAGCTCAAGCGCCGCTTCCCCGAGCTGGGCGTGCTGTGCGACGTGGCGCTGGACCCGTACACCAGCCACGGCCAGGACGGGGTCATCGACGAAAACGGCTACGTGCTGAACGAGCCTACCGTCGAGATCCTGGTCAAGCAGGCGCTGGCCCAGGCCGACGCCGGCGTCGACATGGTCGCCCCCAGCGACATGATGGACGGCCGCATCGGCGCCGTGCGCCGCGCGCTCGAAGCCAACGGCCACATCCACACGCAGATCATGGCCTACTCGGCCAAGTACGCCAGCGCCTTCTACGGCCCGTTCCGCGACGCGGTGGGCTCGGCCAGCAACCTGGGCAAGTCCAACAAAATGGCCTACCAGATGGACCCGGGCAACCTGGACGAAGCGCTGCGCGAAGTGGCCGCCGACCTGCAGGAAGGCGCCGACATGGTCATGGTCAAGCCCGGCATGCCCTACCTGGACGTGCTGCGGCGCGTGAAGGACGCCTTCCGGGTGCCGACCTTCGCCTATCAGGTCAGCGGCGAATACGCCATGATCAAGGCCGCCTCGGCCAACGGCTGGCTCGACCACGACAAGGTCATGATGGAAGCGCTGCTGGCGTTCAAGCGCGCCGGCGCCGACGGCATCCTCACCTACTTCGCGATCGAAGCCGCGCGCCTGCTTAAGAACGCGCGCTGACGCGCCGCAGGCCCAGCCAAGTTCCGCCCAGCACGCAGGCCAGCCCGGCCACGTGCGTGGGCGTGACGGCCTCGTCCAGGAACAGCGCCGCGAACAGCAGCCCGAAGATCGGCAGCCAGTTCACGAACAGCGCCGCGCGGCTGATGCCCAGCCGCGCGATGCCGGCGTTCCACACGATGTTGCTGACCCCCGAGGCGATGACCGCCGAGTACAGCAGCACCACCCACGGCCACCACGACATCAGCCACATCCCCGCGTCATAGGAGGCCGGCGTCAGCAGCGCATGCGCGACCAGCATGAGGCCGCCGGCGAGGTACATGTACCAGAGCATGCCCAGCGGGTCCATCATGCGCGACATGCGCTGGATCACCAGCCCGCCGCAGACGAACACCAGCACCGCCACGAACACGATGGCGTCGCCCCAGCCGGTCAGCCCGAAGCGCCCGCCGCTGCCGGCCACCACCATGCCCACGCCCAGCAGCCCCAGCAGCGCGCCGGCGATGCGCGACGGCGTCAGCCGCTCGCGGTAGAACAGCGCGGCCAGCAGCGCCGACAGCAGCGGGCTGGTGGCCATGATGAGCGTGCCGTTGGCCGCCGAGGACAGGCGCAGCCCCGAGACCAGCGCCACCTGGTGCGCGTACACCACCAGGAATCCGGCCAGCGCGACCCAGACCAGTTCGGCGCGGCCCAGCCTGGGAATGCGGCCGCGGCGCGCCTTGATGATGAAGGTGACGGCGGCGAAGGCGATCACGATGCGCACGGCCGCCAGCGCCTGCACGTCCATGTGCTGCGTCAGGTATTTGATGGAGACGATGTTCAGGCCCCACGTGGCCATGACGAACATCAATTGAAGATAGATAAGACCGGTGCGGTCCTGGCTTGCATCAACTGTAGGGGACGTCACGGCGCCGGCCTGAAGGGGATGAGGGCGCCGCCCACGCGGCGCAGCGGACATGGTATCGCGCCCGGCGCGCGGACTCAATGCGCGCCAAGATAGGCCGCGCGCACGCCGGGGTCGCGCAGCAGCTCGGCGCCGCTGCCGCTCAACGTGATGCGCCCGGTTTCCAGCACATAGGCGCGGTCGGCCACGCCCAGCGCCTGGTTGGCCATCTGTTCGACCAGCACGATGGTCAGGCCGTCGTCGCGCAGCTTGCGGATGGCGGCGAAGATGTCCTGCACGATCAGCGGCGCCAGCCCCAGCGAGGGTTCGTCCAGGCACAGCAGGCGGGGCTCGCTCATCAGCGCGCGCGCCATCGCCAGCATCTGCTGCTCGCCGCCGGACAGCGTGCCGGCGAGCTGGTCGCGGCGTTCGCGCAGGCGCGGGAACAGCCGGTAGCCGCGCTCCACGCCCTCGGCCACCGCGGCCGGATCGCGGCGCCGCAGGTAGGCGCCCAGCGCCAGGTTGTCGTAGACCGTCTGGTCGGCGAACACGCCCCGCCCTTCCGGCGACAGCGCCAGGCCCAGGCCGACGCGCCGATGCGCCGGCACCGGCGTGATGTCGCGCCCGTCGAACGTGACCCGGCCGCCCTGCAGCGGCTCCAGCCCGGCCACGCCCTTGAGCAGCGTGCTCTTGCCCGCGCCGTTGGCGCCGATGATGGTCACGATCTCGCCGGCGCGTATCTCCAGCGATACGTCGCGCACGGCCTGGATGGCGCCATACGAAATCTGCACGGATTCTAGTTTCAGCATCGTCTTGCGGCCTGTCGATGAATGTGAGTCCGGGCTCAGGCCATGCCGGTCCCGAGGTAAGCCTCGATNNCTGCGCCGGCACGCCTTCGGCGATCTTGATGCCGTAGTCCAGCACGATCACGTGGTCCGATATCGCCATCACCAGGTCCATGTGGTGCTCGACCATCAGCAGGGTGATGCCGCAGGAGGCGCCGACGCGCAGCAGCAGTTCGCCCAGTTCCGCCGTCTCCTGGGGATTCAGGCCCGCGGCCGGTTCGTCCAGCAGCAGCAGCGCCGGCTCGGTGGCCAGCGCGCGCGCCAGCGCCACGCGCCGCTGCAGGCCGTAAGGCAGGCTGCCCGCGGGCGTGTCGGCCAGATGCGCCAGGCCCACCATGCGCACCAGCCGCCCGGCGTGCTCGCGCGCGCGGCGCTCTTCGGCGCGCGCCCCGGGCAGGCCCAGCAGCGACGCCCAGAAACCGTTCTTCATGCGGCTGTGGCGGCCCAGCAGCACGTTGTCCAGCACCGACAGTTCGCCGAACAGGCGCAGGTTCTGGAAGCTGCGGCCGATGCCCAGCGCGCAGATGGCGTGCGGGCGCTCGCCGGCGATGTCGGCGCCGCGAAAGCGCACCACGCCCGCGTCGGGCTGCACCACGCCGCTGAGCATGTTGATGAGGGTGCTCTTGCCCGCGCCGTTGGGGCCGATCAGCGCATGCACGTGGCCGCGGCGCAGGCAGAAGGAAATATCCTGCGCCGGCTTCACGCCGCCATAGGCCTTGCACAGGTTCTCGACCACCAGCAGCAGCTCGTCCTGGCCCCCGGCGGGCGTGCGCTGCGCGGGCGCCGGCTCTCCCTCCTGCCGCGGCTGCGCGTCCGCCACGCGCCGCGCGCGCGGCGCGAACAGCCCCATGACGCCGCCGGGCATGAAGTACAGCGCGAACAGCAGCAGCGCGCCGTAGAAGAAGTGCTGCACCGACGGCCAGCGCGCCAGCAGCGCGTCGATCACGGTCAGCGCGATCGCGCCGACCGCCGGCCCGGCCTTCGAGCCGGCGCCGCCGAACAGCACCAGCAGCAGGATGAAGATGGACAGGTTGAAGGTGATGAAGTCGGAATTGATGTACTGGTTCTGCTGGGCCACCAGCGCCCCCGCGATGCCGCAGGTCACGGCCGCCACCACGAAGGCGATGACCTTGGCGCGGTACACCCTGACCCCGACCGAGGACGAGGCGATCTCGTCGGCCTGCACCGAAAGCAGCGCGCGCCCGAAGCGTCCGTCCAGCACGTTGCGCAGCAGCAGCTGCGTAACCACGCACAGCGCCAGCGCGAACCACACCCATTGCTGGTTGGTGAACGCCTCGCCGCCCCAGGTCAGCGGCATGATGCCGAACAGGCCCGACGGTCCGCCGAACACGTCGACCCACTCGGTGACGATCTTCTCCACCACGATGCCGAACGCCAGCGTCACCATGGCCAGGTATGGGCCTTTCACGCGCAGCGACGGCAGCGCGATCAGCACGCCGAAGACGCCGGCCACCACGGGCGCGGCCGCCAGCGCCAGCCACGGATCGAGCTGCCAGCGCGAGGTCAGCAGCGCGGCCGTGTAGGCGCCCGCGGCGAACAGGCCCGCCTGGCCCAGCGACTTCTGGCCGGCATAGCCCACCAGCACGTTCACGCCGGCCGCGCACAGGTAGTACACGCAGGCCATGAAGACGATGCGCAGGTAGTAATCGTTGTCCACCAGCGCGGCGAACGCCGCGAGCGCCGCCGCCAGCGCCACCGCGATCAGGGTTTGGCCGTGCCGCTTCATACCTTCTCCACCAGCCGCTTGCCGAACAGGCCGGTGGGCCTGACCGCGAGCACCAGGATCACCAGCGCGAACACCGCGACCTCGCGCCACTGCGACTGCCACAGGTTCACGTACGACTCCAGGATGCCCAGCACGAAACCGCCCAGCACGCAGCCGCGCGGGTTGGACAGCCCCCCTATCATGGCGCCGGAAAACCCCTTCAGGCCGATGGCCAGGCCCATGAAGATCGACGCCGACGTGATGGGCGCGACCAGGAAACCCGCCAGCCCGGCCAGCGCCGAACTGGCGAAGAAGGCGCCGGTCATGATCGCGTTGACGTTGATGCCCATCAGGTTGGCCACCGCCGGGTTCGCCGCCACCGCCCGCATCGCCTTGCCCAGCACGGTGCGGTTCATGACGCGGTCGAACAGCAGCATGACGATGACGGCCACCGCCAGCAGCAGCAGTTCCTGGCTGCGCACGCCGGCGCCGAACACGCGGATCACCTCGTCGCCGAACGGCGCGGGCACGGTGACCGGCGCCGGCCCCCAGACCGCGAAGGCCGCGCTCTGCAGCAGGATGCCGAAGCCCAGCGTGCTCATGACCCAGGCCATTCCCGGGCGCGCGGCGAACAGCTTGACGCCGAACACGTACAGCAGCATGCCCAGCTGCCCCATCGCCGCCACCGCGGCCAGCCCGGCCAGCAGGTACTGCCAGCCGCTCAGGTCCAGCCCGGTGAACGCCGCCGTGGTGGCCGGCTTGCCGGCCAGCAGGAACAGCGCGCCCACGCCCACGAACGCGCCCACCGACACGAACTCTCCATGCCCGAAATTCAGCGTGCGGGTCGTGGTGTAGGTGATGCTGAAACCCAGCGCCACCAGCGCATACGCGCCTCCCACGGCCAGCCCGCTGACGAGCGCCTGCAGCAATGTCGCCAACATGAGGGCCTCGCAGCTACTTCGCGGCCATCGCCGTCACGTCGTCGGCATACGGCACCAGCTTGCCGTCCTGCCAGTGCGCCCACTTGTAGTCGCCCACCAGCAGCGCGTCGTGCACGGTGGCCGAGAACGGCTTCTCGTAGGTCTTCATGGCGCCCTCGTAAGTGCCCTGCAGGTTCTCCAGCGCCAGGCGCACCTTGTCGCCGTCGGTCGTGCCGGCCTGCTTGATCGCCATGGCGAGCAGGTTCATGCCGTCGTAGGCATGCGCCAGGAAGCCGAAGGCGGTGGGCGAAGTCATCTTGGCCGAAACCCGGTCATACAGCTTCTGCTGCGCGGGCGTGCGGTTGTCGGTGATGGTGCGCAGGAAGAAGGGCTTTTCCGACAGCGTCTTGCCGGCCGTGTCGTAGAACGCGATGTTGTCGGCCGCCCAGGACGTCAGCGTCAGCGGGAACCAGTTGATCTTCTCCATGCTGCGGAACACGTGCGCGATCGGCGTGCTCTGCGCCCAGATCACCACGGTGTCCACGCCCGCGGCCTTGAGCTTGTTGAGCTGCGAAGTCATGTCGGTGTCGGCCACGCCGAACTTCTCCACCGCCGCCGCCTTGATGCCCTGCGCCGCGCCGACCGCCTCCAGGTCCTTGAGCGCGCTCTGGCCATAGCCGGTGGTCTCGATCATGAAGCCCACGTTCTTGACCTTGGGATTCTTCTTCAGGTAGCCGATCACGCCCTCGACCTGCTCGCGGTCCACCATGCCGACGCGGAACATGTAGTTGTCGGCGCCCGCGCGCACCGGCTTGGTGATGTCGGTGCCCGACCCGATGGCGCCCATGACCGGAATCTTCTTCTGGTTCGGAATGTGCTTCCAGGCCAGCGCATTGCCCGAGTTGGTGGGGCCGACGATCGCCGCCACTTTCTCGTTGTCGATCAGGTCGGTCATGTTCTGGATCGACTTGGGCGGCTGCGACAGGTCGTCGCGCACCACCAGCACCACCTTGCGCCCCAGCAGGCCGCCGGCCGCGTTGATGTCGTCGATGGCGGTGCGCAGCCCCAGCACCGCGGCCTGCCCGCTCTGCGCCGAGGGCGAGGCCGACAGGTCGCCGTTGAAGCCGATCTTGATGTCCTGGGCCTGGGCCTGCGCGCCGATGGCCAGCGCGCACATCATGGCCGCCTTGGACAAGGTGGAGAAAATGCCTGTTGCCTTCATCGTTGTCTCCTGTGTTTTTTTCGGATGTGCCGCACTTCGATGATGCTTGTTCCCGTCCCCGCTATACCGCCAGATAGCCTCCGTCCACCGGCAGGGACACGCCCGTCACGTACTGCGCCATCGGCGAGGCCAGGAACACGACGGGACCGACCAGGTCCTCGGGCTGGCCCAGCCGTCCCAGCGGTATGCGCTGCATGAAGCCGGCCAGGCGGGCGGGATCGTCACGCGTGTACTGCGTCATCGGCGTCTCGATGACGCCGGGCGCGATGGCGTTGACGCGGATGCCGTCGGGCGCGAGATCGCGCGCCATCGCCTGCGTCATCATCTTCACGCCGCCCTTGGACGGCGAGTACCCCAGCGTCGCGCCCACGCCGGCGAACGACGCGATCGAGCCGACATTGATGATGACGCCGCGGGTCGCGCGCAGCGCTTCCAGGAAGGCGTGGATCATGTTGAAGCTGCCGTTCAGGTTCACGTCCAGCACGCGCCGCCAGTTCTCGGCCGCGCGCGGGCTGTCCATGCCCTCGCGGATCAGGATGCCGGCGTTGTTGACCAGCACGTCGATCGGGCCCGCTTCGCGCCGGACCCGCGCCGCAGCGGCCGCGCAGGCTTCCAGGTCCGTCACGTCCAGCGCATGGCTCCAGGCCTGGCCGCCGGCGGCGGCGATGTCCTCGGCCGTCTGCGCGGCGCTGTCGGCCCGCAGGTCGGTCGCCACCACGCGCGCGCCCGCGGCCGCCAGGCCCAGCGCCAATGCGCGTCCGTTGCCCTGCCCCGCTCCGGTGACCAGCGCGAGCCTGCCTTGCAGCAGGCCTGCTGGCGCGGCGCTCGCCGAACCGCCTTGCCGCGCCGCGCTCATGCCGTGGCCTGCGCAGGTGTGGCCGCCGCGGCCTTGCCGGCGGCGGCGATGCTCTGTCCGGCGATGTAGCCGAAGGTCAGGGCCGGCCCCAGCGTGATGCCCGCGCCGGGATAATTGCCGCCCATGATGCTGCACGCGTCGTTGCCCACCGCGTACAGGCCGGCGATGACCTCGCCCTGCGCGTTCAGCGCGCGGCCCTCGCCGTCGACCTTCAGGCCGGCGAAGGTTCCGATGTCGCCGATCATGACCTTGATCGCGTAGAACGGCGCTTTCACTAGCGGCGCCACGCAGGGATTGGGGCCGTGCAGCGCATCGCCCTGGTAGCGGTTGTAGGCCATGCTGCCCTTGCCGAATTCGGGATCGCGCCCCAGCGCGGCCTCGCGGTTGAAGGCCTCGACAGTCTGGCGCAGGCTGCCGGCGTCGATGCCGGTCTTCTGCGCCAGTTCGGCCACCGTCGCGGCCCGCGTCAGGTAGCCGGTTTCCAGATAGCGCTTGATGGGCAGCGGAAACGGCGCGACGCTGCCCAGGCCGTACTTGCGCAGCGTCCGGTGGTCGCAGATCAGCCAGGCGCAGATCTCGTCCTGCCCCTGGCAGGCGCGCACCATCTGCTGCACGAAGTCATGGTACGAGCTGCCCTCGTTGACGAAGCGCCTGCCCTGGCGCGTCACGGCGATGACGCCCGGCTTGGCGCGGTCGATGAAATGCGGCATGTAGCCGGGGCTGCCGTCCTTGCGCGTGACCACGGACACCGGCACCCAGGCGGCAGCGTTGGGCAGCGCCGTGTTGACGCAGGCGCCCGCGCTCTCGGCCAGGCGCAGGCCGTCGCCGGTATTGCCGGCGGGCGACGGCGAATAATGCTCCGTGCCCGTGGGCGCATGCGCGTACAGCCGCTTGCGCCGCTCGATGTCGTACGGAAAGCCGCCGGCGGCCAGCACCACCGCGCGCGCGGCGCGCACCTGCACCGTGGCGCCGTCGCGCTGCACCACCGCGCCGCGCACGGCCCCGTCTTCGATGATGAGCGAGCGGGCCGGGGCGCGCAGCCACAACGCAATGCCCAGCTTGAACGCGCTGGCGGCCAGCCGGCCCGCGAGCGCGTTGCCGTTGGTCAGCGTCATGCCGCGCCCATGTTTGGCCACGTCCAGGAAATGCCTGGACAGGCGCCTGGCCACGTACCAGGCCGAGGCCGGCGAGCGCGTCGCGCGCATGAAGTGCACGATCTCCTTGCCCGAACCCAGCATCATGCCGAACACGGTCAGCTCGGGCAGCGCCGGCGCCAGGTCGCGGACGTGGGCGCCGAGCCTGCGGCCGTCGTAGGGCCGCGCCACCATCGAGCGGCCGCCCTGTTTGCCGCCCGGCGCTTCGGCGTGATAGTCGGGAAACACCAGCGGCATGTCGAACTGCACCTCGGTCTGCGAGGTGAAGAAGTCCACGGCCCGCGGCCCGTGCTCCAGGAATGCGTCCACGCGCTCGGCGTTGTAGCTGTCGCCGGCCTCGTGGCGCAGGTAGGCGCGCGCTTCGTCGGGGGTTTCGTGCATGCCCTGCGCCTTGGCCAGGGACGTGCCCGGAATCCAGAGCCAGCCGCCCGAACGCGCGGTGGAGCCGCCGAAGCGCGGCTCTTTTTCAACGATAAGGACCTTCAGGCCCGCCGTGGCCGCGGTGATCGCCGCCGACATACCGGACGCGCCCGACCCGACGACCAGCACGTCGCAGTCGTATTGACGAGTATCTTCCACGTTGTCTCCATACCCACTGGGTGGCCTTGTCCCGCCCTCGGGGCCGGGATGGCTTTGTTCTTGTAGCGACTGTAGATAAGTGATTTGATACTGTCAATAGGATTCGCTAGTTGCGAAAGTACTAACATAGGCGATCACGTTCGATAAAGAAAAATGACTGCCCACACCACCGCCGGCGCGCGCAGCGCCGCCCAACCCTCCGTCAAATCGCCGCGCAGGCGCGGCATCCAATCCATCGAAGTCGGCGGCAAGCTGCTGCTTGCGCTGCTGGAGCACTCGTCCTCGCTGCCGCTGGGCGCCCTGGCCAAGGCCGCAGGGATGTCGGGCGCCAACGCCCACGCCTACCTGGTGAGCTACGGCAACCTGGGCCTGGTCCGGCAGGACGCCAGCACCGGCGAATACGAGCTGGGCCCGCTGGCGCTGCAGCTCGGGCTGGCCGCGCTGCACCGGCTCGATCCCATCAAGATCGCCGTGCCCATGACGCGCGAGCTCGCCGAAAAAACCGGCCAGACCATCGCCATCGCGGTGCTGGGCAACCTGGGTCCGGTGATCGTGCACCTGCACGAGTCCAACTACCCGATCCACGTCAACATGCGCACCGGCACCGTGATGTCGCTGACCAACACCGCCACCGGCAAGGTGTTCGCGGCGCTGCTGCCGCCCAAGAAGATAGAAAGCCTGCTGCACGAGGACTTCCTGCGCCTGGGCGCGGTGCCGTCGCGGGCCAGGAGCGAGAAGTTCGAGCAGACCTTGAAAGAAGTGCGCCAGCGCGGCGTGGCGCGCGCGGTCGGCGACCCGATACCCGGCATCAACGGGCTGAGCGCGCCGGTGTTCGATTCCAACGGCAACGTGGTGCTCGTCATCACCGCGATCGGCGCGGCCGGGGTGTTCGACGCGCGCTGGAGCAGCCCGCTGGTGGCCGAGATCAGGCAGTGCGCCGACGCCATCTCGGCCGAACTGGGCTGGCAGAACCGCGACGCGCGCGCCTCGCGCCTGGGCTAGGCGCTTAGCGCATCAGCACCTTGTCCAGCGATTCGGTGAAGCGCCTGGCGTCCTGGAAGCCCACGACGCGGGCCTCGGGCAGCTCCTTGCCGCCGGGCTCGAAGAACATGATGCCGGGCGGGCCGAACAGGCGGAAGCGCTTGAGCAAGGCGCGGTCGTCGGCGTTGTTGGCCGTGACGTCGGCCTGCACCAGCACCATGCCGGCCATGCGCTGCGCGACGCCCGGATCGGTGAAGGTGAAGCGCTCCATTTCGCGGCAGGACACGCACCAGTCCGCGTAGAAATCCAGCATGACCGGCTGGCGGCTCTGCGCCAGCACGGCATCCAGTTCGGCGTTGTTGCGCACGCGGGTGAAGCGCACTTCGCCGCCGGCGTTCGCCGTGGCGACGGCCCCGTCGGCGCGCGCCGCCAGGTGCGACAGCGGCTGCAGCACGTCGCGCCCGCCGCTGGCCGCGCCCACCAGCCACGCGGCCGCGGCCAGCGCCAGCAGCAGGCCCACGCCCTTGCCGAACATGCGCGCCGCGCCCGCGCCCGCGGGCAGGGCGTCGAAGGCGCGCAGCATCACGGCGGAAACCGCCGCCAGGAAGGCCCAGCCCGTCATCTGCACCCAGGTGGGCACCACCGGGATCAGCATCCACCACGCGGTCGCCAGCAGCAGCATGCCGAACAGCCGTTTCACGCCGTCCATCCACGGACCGGCCTTGGGCAGCAGCGCGCCCGAGGACGCGCCCACGATCAGCAGCGGCACGCCCATGCCCCAGGCCATCGCGAACAGCGCCGATCCGCCCAGCACCACGTCGCCGGTCTGCGAGATATACAGCAGCGCGCCGGCCAGCGGCGCGGCCACGCAGGGCCCGACGATGAGCGCCGACAAGGCGCCCATCAGCAGCGCGCCGGTGTAGCGGCCGCCGGGAATGCGCGAGGCGCGCTCGGACAGCCGCGCCTGGATGCCCGAAGGCATCTGGAAGGTGAACGCGTCGAACATGGCCAGCGCCAGCACCGCCAGCAGGATCGCGAAGAGGCTCAGTATCCACGGGGTCTGCAGCCAGGCCGCCAGGCCCGCGCCGCTCAGGCCCGCCGCCACGCCCAGCGCGGTGTACACGACCGACATGCCCAGCACGTAGGTGGCCGCCAGCGCCAGCCCGCGCTTGCGGCTGGGCCTGGCCTGGGCCGAGCCGCCCACCACGATGGAGGACAGGATGGGAATCATGGGCAGCACGCAGGGCGTGAACGCCAGCAGCAGGCCCAGCACCAGGAACACGCCCGCGGTCTTGGCCCAGCCCAGGCCGCCCAGCGCGTCGGCCAGCCCGGTATCGCCGGCGTTGACCAGCGCGCCCAGGCCGCCCGACGCCGCGGACGAAGCGGCGGCCGGCGCGCCCGCCGGCCCGGCCAGCGCATAGCCGCCGGCCACCGGCGTGAGCTTGACGCTGCTGTCCATGGGCGGATAGCACAGGCCCGCGTCGGCGCAGCCCTGGCCGGTCAGGGTCAGCGTGAACGGCTGCCCGCCGGCCGCGATGGGCACGCGGATGACCACGTCTTCATGGAAGACCTCCATGTCCTTCTCGAAGGTCGGGTCGTACTTGACCTCGCCCTTCGGATAGACGGCCTCGCCCAGGGTGGCCGCGCCGATGGGGCTGATGGTGATGCCGAAGCGCTCGCGGTACATGTAGTAGCCGGGCGCGACCCGGTAGCGCATCTCCAGCGTGTCGGGCGCGGCCATGGCGGCGCTGAACACGAAGGCTTTTTCAGGGTCCAGGAACTCGGCCTCGGCGCGCGCCGCGGCCTGCCAGCCCAGCAACAGCAGCGCCGTCGCCAACAGGGCGAGGCAGCGCCCGAAGAAAGCGCGGACCGCGCGAAAGTCGCGCCGGGGCGCGCCGACCATACCGGCATGTTGCAACATCAGTCTCTCTTGTTCGGCGTGACGGCCGTCTGCTCGCGCACCCAGTCCAGATAAGGCGCGGCGCCGCCGATGACCGGCAGCACGATGATTTCGGGCACGTCGTACGGATGCATCTGCGCCAGGGCCTGCACAACGGCCTGGTGGCGCGCATAGGTGGTCTTGATGTGGATGGGGATCTCTTCAGCCCCTTCGACTTCTCCGTTCCACATGTAGATGGACAGGCCCGGCGCGCCAAGGTTCACGCAGGCGGCCAGGCCGTCTTCGACCAGGACGTGCGCGATCCGCTTGGCCAGGAGCAGGTCGGGCGCATTGCTGATGACCAGCACAACGTCGTCATCGCGCAACATGATGTCTCCTTGGAAAGCCCGTATGGGGCGTAACTCAGGGTATTTTATCGGTATTGCGGCCAACGCCCGGCTACCCACGCCCGCCGCGCCGCCATGCAACCCGCTACCACCGAGGCACGCATGTCCGACAACTGTCTGTTCTGCCGCATCGCCCGCCGCGAGATCCCCGCCCACATCGTGCACGAAGACGACCGCGTGCTGGCCTTTCTCGACATCCAGCCGGTGCGCCCCGGGCACACGCTCATCATCCCCAAGCAGCATTACCCCTATTACGAGGACATGCCGGCCGACCTGGCGGGCAACATCCTCAACCTGGGGCAGAAGCTCGGCCGCCACATGAAGCGCCTGTACGGCGTGGACCGCGTGGGCTTCGCCTTCACCGGCATCCACGTCGCGCATGCGCACGCGCACGTCATCCCGATGCACCATCCGCAGGACGTCACGTCCACGCAGTACATCGAGCAGCAGGACCTGACCTTTCGGATGCCGCCGCAGGCCGCGCCGGACGCGCTGGCCGCGACCGCCGAGCAGCTGCGCGCCGAACTGCACGCCTCCTGAGGCGGCGCGCAAAAAACAAGGGCGGGTCCGAAGACCCGCCCTTGTCGCTTATCGAGCAGCCGGATTTACTCGGCGCTGTCCTCAGCGGCTTCATCGACTTCCGGACGGTCGACCAGCTCCATGAAAGCCATGGGAGCGTTGTCGCCTTGACGGAAGCCCATCTTCAGCACGCGGGTGTAGCCGCCGTTGCGGGCCGCGTAGCGCGGGCCGATTTCGGCGAACAGCTTCACCACGGCATCGCGGTCGCGCAGACGGGCGAAAGCCAGACGCTTGTTCGCGAGGGTGGGTTCTTTACCCAGCGTGATCAGGGGTTCGATGACGCGGCGCAATTCTTTCGCCTTCGGCAGCGTGGTCTTGATGGCTTCGTGGGTGATCAACGAAACGGCCATGTTGCGGAACATGGCAAGACGGTGACTGCTGGTGCGGTTGAGCTTACGCAAGCCATTACCGTGACGCATGATAAGTTTCCTTTGAATCTAAAGACGGCGTTTCCGCCATCGGGTTGCCGGCTCTTCTATCAACCTGCGATCAGGCTGCGGTCCGGTAGAAAACGGTGCATTTTACGACGGTTTCGCAAACCGGCCGGGATTTCCCCGGCCCGCCTGCAGGGGCCGCCCCTTGCGAGGGCGGACTCCCTTTCAGGACTTAGGGGCGCTCCAGGCCCAGCGGGGGCCAGTTTTCGAGCTTCATGCCCAGCGTCAGGCCGCGTGCGGCCAGCACTTCCTTGATTTCGTTGAGCGACTTGCGGCCCAGGTTCGGGGTCTTGAGCAGCTCGTTCTCGGTGCGCTGGATCAGGTCGCCGATGTAGTAGATGTTTTCGGCCTTCAGGCAGTTGGCCGAACGCACCGTCAGCTCCAGGTCGTCGACCGGGCGCAGCAGCACCGGGTCGATCTGCGGCGTGCCGCGGACCGGGGCTTCGTACGAGTCGCCGGCGCCTTCCAGGGCGGCGAAGACCGAGATCTGGTCCATCAGGATGCGGGCCGACTGGCGCACCGCTTCCTCGGGCGAGATCACGCCGTTGGTTTCGATGTCCAGGACCAGCTTGTCCAGGTCGGTGCGCTGTTCCACACGGGCGCTTTCGACCGCGTAGCTGACGCGGCGGACCGGGCTGAACGAAGCGTCCAGCACGATGCGGCCGATGGTGTGGGTGCGGTCTTCCGACAGCGCGCGCACGTTGCCCGGCACGTAGCCGCGGCCCTTTTCGACCTTGATCTGCATTTCCAGCTTGCCGGCGTCGGTCAGGTTGCAGATGGCGTGGCCGGGGTTGATGATCTCGACGTCGTGCGGCAGCTCGATGTCGCTGGCCAGCACGGTGCCGGCGCCGGTCTTGCGCAGGACCAGGGTGACTTCGTCACGGTTGTGCAGCTTGAAGACCACGCCCTTCAGGTTCAGCAGGATGTCGACGACGTCTTCGCGAACGCCCGGGATGGTCGAATATTCGTGCACCACGCCGGTCATCTGCACTTCGGTCGGCGCGTAGCCGGTCATCGAAGACAGCAGGATGCGGCGCAGGGCGTTGCCCAGCGTGTGACCGTAGCCACGCTCGAACGGCTCCATCACGATCTTGGCATGGTGCGTGCCGACCGGTTCGACTTCAATGGAGCGCGGCTTCAGGAAACCTTGAGTGGACATTTACTGTGTTCCTTTTCAATACCCTCGGCTCGTTACACCGATAAGGCTGATGGACAGGGTGAAACGTGAAACAGGGCCGGCGCGAAGCGCGGGCCGATACTTACCGCAAAGCCCGCTCCGCCGAAAAGCGGAAAGCGGGCTGCTGCGGGACTTGCAAACGGGTCGCGGGACCAGTTCGCCGGCGCATTGCGAAGGTAGCGCCGGCAGGCCTGATTAACGCGAGTACAGTTCGACGACCATCGATTCGTTGATGTCGCGAGCGACGTCAGCGCGATCGGGAGCCGACTTGAACGTGCCGGTCATCTTGTTGGCGTCGACTTCGACCCACTGGGGCATGCCGATGCTGGCGGCCAGGTCGAGCGATTCCTTGATGCGGCCTTGCTTCTTGGCCTTTTCGCGGACCGAGACGACGTCACCGGCCTTGACCAGCATCGAGGCGATGTCGGCGGTGTGGCCGTTCAGTTCGATCGCGCGGTGGCTCACCAGCTGGCGAGCTTCGGCGCGGGTCGAGCCAAAGCCCATGCGGTAGACGACGTTGTCCAGGCGCGATTCGAGCAGCTGGATCAGCGTTTCGCCGGTGTTGCCGCGACGACGCTCGGCTTCGGCGAAGTACTTGCGGAATTGCTTCTCCAGCACGCCGTACATGCGCTTGAGCTTTTGCTTTTCGCGCAGCTGCAGGCCGTAGTCGGAAGTGCGGGCGCCCGAAGTGCGGCCGTGTTGGCCAGGCTTGGAATCCAGCTTGCACTTGGAATCCAGCGAGCGACGGGCGCTCTTCAGGAACAGGTCAGTACCCTCGCGGCGCGAGAGCTTGCATTTGGGTCCAGTATAACGTGCCATGTGGATTCCCTTTAGATACGACGACGCTTCGGCGGACGGCAGCCGTTGTGCGGAACGGGCGTGATGTCGGCGATGCTCGAAATCTTGATGCCCAGCGCGTTCAGAGCGCGGACCGACGATTCGCGGCCGGGGCCGGGGCCCTTGATACGCACTTCCAGCGTCTTGATGCCGTACTCCAGCGCGACGCGGCCGGCCGTTTCAGCGGCGACCTGCGCAGCGAACGGGGTCGACTTGCGCGAACCCTTGAAGCCAGCACCGCCCGACGTGGCCCACGACAGCGCGTTGCCCTGACGGTCGGTGATGGTGATGATGGTGTTGTTGAACGAAGCGTGAACGTGCGCGATGCCGTCCGAGACGTTCTTCTTGACCTTTTTGCGCACGCGCGAAGCGCCGCTGGTGGAAGCTTTCGCCATAATCCAGTTCCTCGATTATTTCTTCAGGGACGCAGCAGCACGACGCGGGCCCTTGCGGGTGCGGGCGTTGGTGCGAGTGCGCTGGCCGCGCACGGGCAGGCCGCGCTTGTGGCGCATGCCTCGGTAGGTTCCCAGGTCGATCAAACGCTTGATCGAGAGCTGCACTTCACGACGCAGGTCGCCTTCGACCGTGAACACGCCAACGTGTTCGCGAACGCGTTCCAGTTCAGCGTCGCTCAGATCCTTGACCTTTTTGTCAAACGGGACGTTTGCCGCTTCGCAAATCTTGCGAGCGCGCGTGCGACCGATGCCAAAAATGGCGGTCAGGCCGATCTCGGCGTGCTGATGCGGCGGAATGTTAATGCCAGCAATACGGGCCATGACTGTTCCTTGAATAAATCCGTTGCGTAGTCGCTAACCCGGGTTAGCCTTGACGCTGCTTGTGACGCGGGTCGGTGCAGATAACGCGCACCACGCCGTGACGTTTGATAACTTTGCAGTTGCGGCAGATCCGCTTAACCGATGCCATTACTTTCATGGTTGACTCCTAATTTTCCGTAATCCGGTTCCGCTCACTTGGAGCGGAAAACAATCCTGGCTCGCGTCAGGTCATAGGGCGTGAGCTCCACTGTGACCTTGTCACCCGGCAGGATCCGGATGTAATGCATACGCATCTTGCCGGAAATATGGCCCAACACCACGTGGCCGTTTTCGAGCTTGACGCGAAATGTCGCGTTCGGGAGGTTCTCCAGAACCTCGCCTTGCATCTGAATGACGTCGTCCTTGGACATTCTCTTGCTTACCGCATCGGCAAACCCGGGCCCTTGAAGTTAGCCTTCTTGAGCAACGAGTCGTACTGGTGAGACATCATGTAGGCCTGGACCTGCGCCATGAAATCCATCGTCACCACCACAATAATCAACAGAGACGTACCACCGAAGTAGAACGGAACGTTCCAGCGCATCACCAAGAATTCCGGCAACAGGCACACCAACGTGATGTAGATGGCACCTGCGAGCGTCAAACGCATCAGGATCTTGTCGATGTAGCGCGCCGTTTGTTCGCCCGGACGGATGCCCGGAACGAACGCACCACTCTTCTTCAGGTTGTCCGCCGTTTCGCGGCTGTTGAACACCAGAGCCGTGTAGAAAAAGCAGAAGAAAATGATCGCGGCCGAATACAGCGTGATGTAGAGCGGTTGACGAGGCGACAGGGCCGCAGCCAGGTCGCTAAGCCAGCGCATGTTCTCGCTGCTGGAAAACCAGCTCGTGATCGTGGCCGGGAACAGAATGATCGACGATGCGAAGATCGGCGGAATCACCCCTGCCATGTTCAGCTTCAGCGGCAAATGCGAGCTTTGGCCACCGTAGATCTTGTTGCCGACCTGACGCTTGGCGTAGTTCACCGTGATCTTGCGCTGTCCGCGTTCGACGAACACCACAAAAGCGGTAACCAGCACCACCAGAGCCACGATGAACAGCGCCGACAGCACGGACATCGAGTTGGTGCGGACCAGGTCCAGCAATGCAGCCAGCGCCGCGGGCAGACCCGCAACGATACCTGCGAAGATCAGGATGGAAATCCCGTTGCCCAGACCGCGTTCCGTGATCTGTTCACCCAGCCACATGACGAACATGGTGCCGGTGACCAGGGTCACGACGGTCGTGAAGCGGAACAGCATGCCCGGATCGATCACCAGCCCCGGTTGGGACTCCAGCGCAACCGAAATGCCCACAGCCTGCACCAGCGCCAGCACCACGGTGCCGTAGCGGGTGTATTGGGTGATCTTCCGACGGCCGGATTCGCCCTCTTTCTTGAGGGCTTCCAGCGACGGCACCACCACAGACATCAGCTGCATGATGATGGATGCCGAAATGTACGGCATGATCCCCAGGGCAAAAATCGAGAAGCGCGAAAGCGCCCCGCCCGAGAACATGTTGAACAGGCCGAGGATCCCGCCCTGGTTCTGGCGGAACAGGTCCGCCAGCGCATCCGGGTTGATGCCCGGTACCGGGATGTGTGTACCCAACCGGTAAACCACCAGGGCGAGCACCAGGAAAACGAGACGGCGCTTCAGATCGCCGTAACGTCCTCCGGTTTTGCCCAATGCCTGCGCGTTAGCCACTCGTCACCTCGTGATCAGGCAAGCGAGCCGCCCGCGGCTTCGATGGCGGCGCGAGCGCCGGCCGTCGCGGTAATGCCCTTGAGCACGACCTTGCGCGAGAGTTCACCCGACTTGATGACCTTGGCGTAGCGAACCGCCTGACCGACCACGCCAGCGGCCTTCAGCACTTGCACGTCGATTTCGTCGACGGGCACGGCTTGCAGGTCCGACAGACGGACTTCGGCGTACAGGTGCTGGCCGAGCGGGGTGAAACCGCGCTTGGGCAGACGACGCTGCAGCGGCATTTGACCGCCTTCGAAGCCAACCTTATGGAAACCGCCCGAGCGCGACTTCTGACCCTTGTGGCCACGGCCGGCGGTCTTGCCCAGACCCGAACCGATGCCACGGCCGACGCGGCGCTTGGCGTGCTTGCTGCCCTCGGCGGGCTTCAGCGTATTGAGTTGCATATCCGACATGGTGATTCCTTAGGCTTCCGAGACGGAAACGAGATAATCCACCTTACGGATCATCCCACGCACCTCGGGCGTATCGACCAGCACGCGGCTGCTGTTGATACGGCCCAAGCCCAAACCGCGAACCGTATCACGGTGCGATTGCTTGGTACCGATCACCGAGCGCACGAGGGTCACTTTGATCTGCTTCTGAGCCATGATTTACCCCAGGATTTCTTCGACGGTCTTGCCGCGCTTGGCAGCAACATCCGCCGGGGTCAGGGAGGCGCGCAGGCCGTTCAACGTGGCGCGAACCATGTTGTAGGGGTTGCTCGAGCCCAGGCTCTTGGCAACCACGTTACGCACACCCATCACTTCGAAAATAGCGCGCATCGGGCCGCCGGCGATAACGCCGGTACCTTCAGCAGCGGGCGAAATCAGCACGGTGGCGGCGCCATGCTTGCCGACCACGGAGTGGTGCAGCGTGCCGTTCTTCAGGGCCACCTTGAACATGCCGCGACGGGCCTGTTCCATAGCCTTCTGAACGGACACCGGCACTTCGCGCGCCTTGCCCTTGCCCATGCCGATGCGGCCGTCGCCATCGCCGACCACGGTCAGCGCGGCAAAGCTCATGGTGCGACCACCCTTGACGACTTTGCTCACGCGGTTGACCGCGATCATTTTTTCGCGGAGGCCGTCATCGTTCTCTTTTTCCGCGGCGTTCTTGCCTTGTACTTTAGCCATTTGACAGATCCTCGCTTAGAACTTCAGGCCGGCTTCACGCGCGGCATCGGCCAGCGCCTTCACGCGGCCATGGTAACGAAAGCCCGAGCGATCGAAAGCAACCAGTTCGATACCGGCAGCCTTGGCCTTTTCGGCCACGCGCTTGCCGACCAGCGACGCAGCGGCCTTGTTGCCGCCCTGACCGGTTTGGCCGGCCAGTTGCGCGCGCACTTCGGCTTCGACCGTCGAGGCGCTGACCAGAACGCGATCGCCTTCCGGCGAAATGATGTTGGCGTAGATGTGCTGGTTCGAGCGGAAAATCGAGAGGCGATGAACGCGCAGCTCGCTGATCTTCCGGCGGGTCGGAACCGCACGACGCAAACGGGAAACTTTTTTGTCCATGATTCGTCCTTGCGTGCGCCGTTATTTCTTCTTGGTTTCTTTGATGACGACGCGTTCGTCCGAGTAACGCACGCCCTTGCCCTTGTAGGGTTCGGGTTCGCGGTACGCGCGGATTTCAGCGGCCACCTGACCGACGACTTGCTTGTTGGCGCCCTTGATGACGATTTCCGTCTGGGTGGGGCATTCGGCCTTGATACCGGCCGGCAACTGATGCACGACGTCGTGCGAGAAACCGAGCTGCAGCTTAACGGCGTCGCCTTGAACCGAAGCGCGGTAACCCACGCCAACCAGGTTCAGCCTGCGCTCGAATCCCTTGCTCACGCCGTTGACCATATTGGCCACCAGCGCGCGCACGGTGCCCGACATGGCGTTGGCGTGACGGGTCTCGTTGGCGGCGGCAAACGTGAGCTTGCCTTCGTCCAACGCGATCGTGACGTCGCCGGTCAGGGCTTGGGTCAGGGAACCCAGCGGGCCCTTGACGATGATCTGATCCTGCTGGATGTTGGCTTCAACACCCTTGGGCAGTTCGACCGGATACTTAGCGATACGTGACATTCGACTCTCCTTAGGCCACGTAGCAAAGCACTTCGCCGCCGACGCCGTTGGCGCGAGCCTTACGGTCGGTCATGACGCCGCGCGAGGTCGAAACGATGGCCACGCCCAGGCCGTTCATGACCTGAGGAATGCTGGTACGGCCCTTGTAGATACGCAGGCCCGGGCGCGAAACGCGCTCGATGCGTTCGATGACCGGACGGCCGGCGTAGTACTTCAGGGTGATCTCGAGCTCAGGCTTGGCCTGGGTGCCCTTGACTTCAAAGCTGTCGATGTAGCCTTCGTCCTTCAGCACGGCGGCAATGGCCGCCTTCAGCTTCGAGGAGGGCATGCTCACCGTAACTTTGTCCACTTGCTGCGCATTGCGAATGCGGGTCAGCATATCGGCGATGGGATCGCTCATGCTCATATTGTTTCTCCTACCAGCTGGCCTTGGTGATGCCGGGGATTTCACCCTTCATCGCCATTTCACGCAGTTTGTGGCGCGTCAGGCCGAACTTGCGGAACACGCCGCGCGGACGACCGGTGACCACGCAACGGTTACGTTGACGCGTCGGGTTGGCATTGCGCGGCAGCTGTTGCAGCTTGAGCCGAGCTTGGTAACGTTCTTCGTCGGTCTTCGACTGGTCGTCGATGATCGCCTTCAACTCAGCGCGCTTGGCGGCGAACTTGTCAGCCAGCTTGGCGCGCTTGATGTCGCGATTGATGAGGGAAAGTTTAGCCACGTCATCAGCCCCTTAGTTACGGAACGGGAAGCTGAAGGCGGTCAGCAGCGCCTTGGCTTCTTCGTCGGTCTTGGCGGTGGTGGTGATGCTGATGTTCAGCCCACGCAGCGCGTCGATCTTGTCGTACTCGATTTCGGGGAAAATGATCTGCTCTTTCACCCCGATGTTGTAGTTGCCACGGCCGTCGAAAGCACGACCCGAGATGCCGCGGAAGTCGCGCACGCGGGGCAGCGCAACCGCCACCAGGCGATCCAGGAATTCGTACATACGCTGACCACGCAGCGTGACCATGCAACCGATCGGGTAGTTTTCGCGGATCTTGAACCCGGCGATAGCCTTCTTGGTCTTCGTCACGACGGGCTTCTGGCCGGCGATCTTGGTCAGGTCCGAGACGGCGTGCTCGATGACCTTCTTGTCAGCGACGGCTTCCGAGACACCCATGTTCAGGGTGATCTTGGTGATGCGCGGCACTTCCATCGCGCTCTTGTAGCCAAACTTGGCCTGCAGGTCGGCAGCGACCTTGCTCTTGTACAGATCTTGCAAACGAGACATGTCTATCGCCCCTTACGCCTTGGCGCCGACAACGGCACCATTGGAACGGAACACGCGGACCTTGCGACCTTCGACTTCCTGCACGCCGACGCGGTCGCCACGACCGGTCGCGGGGTTGAAGAGCGCCACATTCGAGATGTGGATCGGCATGGTCTTTTCGACGATTCCGCCCGGGTTGTTGGCCATCGGGTTGGCTTTCACGTGTTTCTTGACGACATTGACGCCTTCGACCAGCACGTGGTCGGCGCCAACGCGAGCCAGCACGGTACCGCGACGCTTCTTGTCGCGACCGGTCAGGACGATGACTTCGTCGCCTTTACGAATGTTGTTCATCGTAGGGCTCCTTACAGCACTTCCGGGGCCAGCGACACGATCTTCATGAACTTCTCGGTACGCAGTTCACGCGTCACGGGTCCGAAGATGCGGGTGCCGATGGGCTCCAGCTTGGCGTTGAGCAACACGGCGGCATTGCCACCGAAACGAATCAGCGAACCGTCCTTACGGCGCACGCCCTTGGCGGTACGAACCACCACGGCATTGTAAATTTCGCCTTTCTTGACGCGTCCGCGCGGAGCCGCATCTTTGACGCTCACCTTGATGATGTCGCCGATACCGGCATAACGGCGCTTGGAGCCACCGAGCACCTTAATGCACATGACATGACGCGCACCAGTGTTATCGGCCACATCCAGCGTGGTCTGCATTTGGATCATGATTTTTCCTGTTCCAACTTAACTGGAAATACGGTTTTCCCCCGGGGCTCTCCCCCTTAGGAACACTGCAATTCCTGCCAGTTTTGGTCCCGTCAGGTCAGCCGCCCTGCTTTTGTTGGCTGGCGCCTCGAGCTTTTCCGCTCCAAAGACCAGCAACTGGTGGCAACGCAACGACCCTGGGTTGAAATCCTGCGGGTAATTCCCCCAATCACCTGGGCTTAGACCTCTAAGCCAACAGACAATCTGGGAAAGCTGATAATTCTAGCCTGCTTATATTTTGAGCGCAAGCCCTTTGTTGACATAGAGAGCAAATACACGACAACGCCTGTGGACAACTCCGGGCCGCAGGCCGTTTCTGCCCCGAATCAATCCGCCCCCGTTTTATTTCCGGCGCGCTTGCCGCCGTAATAGTTGCGTTCCCAGGCGTCGTGGTTGGCCTTGCCGCGGCGGATCTCGTCGGTGAACGGCGCCGCCGCCAGCACCAGGCGGTTGAGCCAGCGCACCGGCGCCCGGCAGGGCCGCTCGAAATCCACGAACAGCACGGCGCGCAGGCCCTCGGTGTCGTTGTGCACCTGGTGCAGGTAGAGGTCGTCGAACACCACGGCCTCGCCTTCCTTCCAGTGGTAGCGCTCGCCGCCCACCTCGATCCAGCAGCGTTCGGCCGGCTCGGGCACGACCAGTCCCAGGTGCAGGCGCAGCACGCCGTTATAGGGTCCGGTATGCGGCGGAATCCGCTTGCCGGGCTCGAGTATGGAGAAAAAGGCGGTGCGCAGGCCCGGAATGCCCTGCAGGGCGCGCGCCGTCGCCGGGCAGCGCGCCAGGTTGCGCTCGGAACGCAGGCCGTAGCCCATGAAGACGAAGGTCTTCCATTGGTCGTCGGACGTGATCATGCCCACGTCGGGGGACAGCTCGTGGAAGGACGGCAGCTGCTGGCGTTCGGACAGCAGCCCGTTCAGTTCATCGCGGATGGCCGGCGCCTGGGCCTCCAGCGCGGCCAGCCAGGGGAACTGGTCGTTTCGGAAGATGGGCCGGTCCCCCACCAGCGACGCCTGGGCGATGCGCTGGCGCAGCCAGTCGATGAAACGGAAGAACACCCGGGAATAGAGGCTGGGCTTGCCGGACGGACGCGCATCGACGGGTTGCACAATAGGGAATCGGGTAGGCGGCCAAAGATGCCCCATTTTGGCCATGCCCGGGCGCGCGTGCAAGGTTTGCGGTCCGATTGGCTCCACGGCCCCGTCCGCCATTGGCCCTCCCCGCCATCCACAAGCTGGTTTAGACTGGAGCGGGCGACAGTGATCGCTATCCACTCCTATTTAGCAAGGGAAGACAGGCATGTATGAACAGTTGGCGCTGTATATCGACGGAGAATTCGTCGCCGGAGAGGGCAGGCGCACCCAGGACGTCATCAACCCGGCCACGCTGGAAGTTCTCGGCCAGTTGCCCCACGCCACCGAAGCGGACCTGGACCGGGCGCTAGCCGCCGCCCAGCGCGCGTTCGAGTCGTGGAAGAAATCCTCGCCCATGGACCGCTCGGCCATCCTGCGCAAGGTCGCGACGCTGTCGCGCGAACGCGCCAACGAGATCGGCCGCAACATGACGCTGGACCAGGGCAAGCCGCTGGCCGAGGCCGTGGGCGAAGTCACCTCCTGCGCCGAGCACGCCGACTGGCACGCCGAGGAATGCCGCCGCATCTACGGCCGCGTGGTGCCGCCGCGCAACCCCGACGTGCGCCAGATCGTCGTGCGCGAACCCATCGGCGTCTGCGCCGCGTTCACGCCCTGGAACTTCCCGTACAACCAGGCCATCCGCAAGATCGCCGCCGCCATCGGCGCCGGCTGCACGGTGGTGCTGAAAGGTCCCGAGGATTCCCCCAGCGCCGTCATGGCGATCGCCCGCATGTTCCACGACGCCGGCCTGCCCAAGGGCTGCCTGAACATCGTGTGGGGCGAACCCGCCAAGATCTCGGACTACCTGATCCGCTCGCCCATCGTGCGCAAGGTGTCGTTCACCGGCTCGGTGCCGGTGGGCAAGCAGCTCGCCGCGCTGGCCGGCGCGCACATGAAGCGCGTCACCATGGAACTGGGCGGCCACTCGCCGGTGCTGGTGTTCGACGACGCCGACATCGACCGCGCCGCCACCATGCTGGCCAAGTTCAAGATCCGCAACGCCGGCCAGGTCTGCGTATCGCCGACCCGCTTCTACGTGCAGAACGGCGCCTACGAGCAGTTCCTGGCGCGCTTCTCCGAAGTGCTGAAGAACATCAAGGTCGGCGACGGCCTTGAAACCGGCACCGACATGGGCCCGCTGGCGCACGAGCGCCGCGTCCCCGCCATGACCGCCTTCATCGACGACGCCAAGAAGCACGGCGGCAAGGTGGTGGTCGGCGGCGGCCCGCTGGACCGCAAGGGCTTCTTCTTCGCCCCCACGGTCGTGACCGAGCTGCCCGACGATTCCATGCTCATGACCGAAGAGCCCTTCGGCCCGGTCGCGCCCGTGGTCCGCTTCACCGACACCGATGAAGTGCTGCGCCGCGCCAACAGCCTGCCCTTCGGCCTGTCGTCCTACGTGTTCACCAACTCGCTGAAGACGGCCACCAAGGTCTCCAACGGCCTGGAAGCCGGCATGGTCAACATCAACCATTTCGGCAGCGCCCTGGCCGAGACGCCCTTCGGCGGCATCAAGGACAGCGGCATCGGCAGCGAAGGCGGCCTGGAAACGTTCGACGGCTACCTGGTGACCAAGTTCATCACCCACATCTGACCGCTCCGCGGCCAGGATGTACTGACGGGCTCCCGCGGGAGCCCGTTTTTTCGTCCGGGCCGCCGGCGCATCAGCGGCGCAGGTCGCGCTGATACGAGGCGGGCGAGGCCCCCACCAGGCTCTTGAAGCGCTTGGAAAAATGGGCCTGGTCCGCGAAGCCCACGCTCAGGGCAACGTCGGCCGGCGCCTGGCCCGCGGCCAGCAGCCGCCTGGCGCGCTCGACCCGCACCTGCAGCTGGTAGGCGTGCATGGGCATGCCGACCTGGCTGCGGAACTGCCGCATCAGGTGGTAGGGGCTCAGCGCCACCTCCCGCGCGATCTCGGCCACCGACAAGGCCTGTGCGTGGCAATCCTCGATGAGCGCGCGGGCCCGCCGGATCTCGGGCCGGGCCTCCCGCGCCGGGCCGGCGGCCGCCGCGCCGCCATGGCGCGAGGCGAGCAGGCCCAGGGCCGCCAGCATCAGGCCGTCGCAGGCCAGGCGCGAATCGCCTTCGACCAGGGCGTCGTGGGCGCGCAGCATGGCGCGGAACACCGCGGGGTCCTGGACCACGCCCGACTGGAAGCCCACGGCCGCGGCCGCGCCCAGCGCCTGCGACATGGCGTCGGCCGGGACGTACAGCGCGCGATAGCGCAGCTCTGCTCCCGCGGCCCGGCGGCCGGTGTGCAGGTCGCCCGGATTGACCACCGATACCGATTGCGGCGCGGCGAGATAGGTGGCGCGCCCCCGCTGGAATTCCTTGGCCCCGCTTTCGATGAGGCCGAACATGAAGGTGTCGTGGGTATGCGGCCGGAAGCGGTGGCGCACGAAGCGCGCCGCGGTCGCCATGGCGCCGCAGGCGCCCTGCCGCCACACCCGCACGCCGTCGCGCAGGCCGCCGTAGAGGCCGTGGGCGGCGACAGCAGGATCAGACAAGACAGCCTCGCCGCCATCCATAAGATCGTAGGACCTGAAATCATTCGATGAGGTCATAGACGATGTCTTCCCATTCCGATCCCCATACCCGCCTGGCGCAGGCGGCCGTACTGCTGCCGGAAAGCTCGTATCCCGTGGCCCCGCCGCTGTACCAGACGGCCAGCTTCGCCACGGACGAGGCCGGCGTGTTCCTGGACATGGCGACGCGGCCCCTGCATCCGGGATTCTATACACGTTACGGCAACCCCACGACGCGCGCGTTCGAGTCCGCCGTGGCCGGGCTGGAAGGCGGCGAATGCGCGCTGGCCACCGCCTCCGGCATGGGCGCCATCACGGCGGCGCTGCTGGCCTTCGCCGGCCGCGGCGACCACGTGGTGGCGCAGCGCGTGCTGTACGGCGGCACCACCGGCCTGCTGCAGAACATCGCGCCGCAGCTCGGCATCGACGTGAGCTTCGTGGACCAGGCCGACGCCGACGGCTTCGCCGCCGCCGCGCGCCCCGAGACCCGCCTCTTCGTGCTGGAAAGCCCGTCCAATCCGATGCTGCGCCTGACGGACCTGGCGCGCATGTCGGACATCGCGCGCGCCCGCGGCATCACCACGCTGGTCGACAACACCATCGCCTCGCCCATCAACCAGCAGCCGCTGGCGCTAGGCATGGACCTGGTGATGCACAGCGCCACCAAGTACCTGTGCGGCCACGGCGACGCCTCGGCCGGCGTGCTGGTGGGCGACGAGCAGCGCATCAAGGCCGTGTGGGAAAAGGCCTATCTGCTGGGCGCGACGCTGGACCCCTTCGCCGCCTGGCTGGTGCTGCGCGGCCTGCGCACCCTGCCCATGCGCGTGGCGCGCCAGAACGAAACCGCGCTGGCCGTCGCCCGGCACCTGGCCGCGCACCCGGCGGTGTCGGCGGTGCACTATCCCGGCCTGGAAAGCCATCCGCAGCACGCGCTGGCGCGCGCGCAGATGAGCGGATACGGCGGCGTGCTGAGTTTCGAGGTGCCGGGCCGCATGGCGCAGGCCGAGCGCGTCGTGGGCGCGCTCACGCTGGCGCATCGCTCGGCCAGCTTCGGCTCGTTCTCGACCCTGGTGGTGCATCCGGCGGCCATGTGGGCGGGCATGATGACGCCGCAGCAGCTGGCGGAATCGGGGTTGCCGCCGGGACTGATCCGGCTCGGCGTGGGCTTCGAGAGCCACGCCGACATCATCGGCGACCTGGACGCGGCGCTGGCGGCGGCCGCGTCCTAGGAACGGGCGCGCAGTTCGCGCGCCGACATGCCGAAGCGCCGCTTGAACAGGCGGCTGAAATGCGCCGGATGCGAGAACCCGACCTGGTAGGCGAGTTCGGAAATCGCGCGATGGCGATGGCGCGGGTCCAGCAGCAGCGCGTGGCAGCGTTCCAGCCGCTGGTCGAAGATGAAGGACTCCGCCGACAGCCCGCCGGCGCGCAGGATGCGGTGCAGGTAGGCCACGGAGATGCCGCAGCCTTCGGCCACGCGCGCCGGCGACAGTTCGGGATCGGCCAGGTGCTGCCGGATGTAGGCCAGCACGCGCTGGCGGTGCGCCACCGTCACGCTGCTGTCCGACTCCGACGCATGGCCCTGCCCCGGCTGCACCAGGAACAGCACGATCAGGTCGATCAGGCGCTCGCCCAGTTCGGCGACCTCGGCGTCGGACCAGCCGTCCATGCCCTTGAACATGTGTTCCATGTAGCTGGCCAGCATGGCGCCCCGCGGCGAGCCGTCATCGATGCGCAGTTTGTGGAAGGCGCCGACGCGCGAATCGCGCTGCGACAGCGCGCTGCGCGGAAACGAGATGCTCAGGCTGCGGTAGCCGCCGGCGCCCAGCGCCGTGGCCTGGTACGGCAGGCTCTGGTTCATCAGGTACACGCAGCCCGGCTCGACCTGGAATTCCCGCCCCTGCTGGCGCACCGCCAGCGGCCCGGCCAGCGGCAGGCCGAAGGTATAGAACTCCTGGTCCAGCCGCGAGACATTGCCGGCCGTGCGTTCGAGCTGCTGGCCCTGGTAGTGCAGGTCGTTGAACTGCAGGCTGGCGCGGCGCGCGTAGCGCAGGCGCCCGGCGAAATGGCCGGGCTTGCCGCCGTGGACCTCGAAGGGGCCGAAGGCGTCGGCCAGCGCCGCGCGCCATTGATCGCGCCGGTCCGCGCCGGCGCCGGCCGAAATGGCGAATTCCGTCTCCGACATGGCGCGGTCTCCTGGGATGCGAAGCGCAAATTGATCTTGCGTCTACAAGTTCTTGACTCAGCCTGCAGCAGGGCGGGCGGCGCATTGTGCGCGCGCCTGGCGCAAGTCTATATTCACCCGCATAAGCGTACAACAACCGCACAGAACGACCTGGACCCACCGGGAGGAGACTCATGGCGACCGCGCCCGCGCCGGCCTCGCGCTATCTGCGCTGCGAAGGCCGCGAACTGCATTACACCGAATGGGGCGCCCCCGACGCGCCGCCGCTGGTCATGTGGCATGGCCTGGCGCGCACCGGGCGCGACTTCGACGAGCTGGCGCAGGCGCTGGCGCCCGACTACCGCATCATCTGCCCGGACACGATCGGCCGCGGCCTGTCGCAATGGAGCCCGGACCCGGTGGCCGAATACCGGCTGGACTTCTACGCGCGGCTGGCGCGCGCCCTGCTCGACGGGCTGGCGCTTGCCAGCGTGCGCTGGGTCGGCACGTCCATGGGCGGCGCCATCGGCATGCATGCCGCGGCCACCACCCTGCGCGACCGCATCTCGCGCCTGGTGGTCAACGACATCGGGCCGGAACTGCCGCGCCCCGCCATCCGGCGCATCCTGGACTACGCCGGCGATCCGCCGGCCTTCGACACGGTCACCGAACTGGAGACCTGGCTGCGCGCCGCCTACAAGCCCTATGGCTGGCAGAGCGACGAGCAATGGCGCCGCATGGCCGAGACCTCGATGCGCCGCCTGCCGGACGGGCGCGTGACCGCGCACTACGACCCGGCCATCGTCGGCCAGTTCAGCCATCATCCCGACGACTACGACCGCTGGAGCGGCTATGACTCGCTGCGCATGCCGCTGCTGCTGCTGCGCGGGGCCGAGTCTGATCTGCTGCTGCCGGAAGTGGCCGAGGCCATGACGCGGCGCGGCCCGCGCGCGCAGCGCATCGATTTCCCCGATTGCGGCCACGCCCCCGCGCTCAACGTCGCCCCGCAGATCGAAGCCGTCCGCCAATTCCTCGCCGCACGTCACTGATAAACAGGAGTCCCCTATGAAACGCCTACTGCTCGCCGCGCTCGCCGGCCTGTGCATGAGTTCCGCGGCCGCGGCGAAGGATTTCGTCGTGGCCCACGTCTACGACAAGACCGGCCCGCTGGAGGCCTACGCCAAGCAGACCCAGGCCGGCCTGATGCTGGGCCTGGAGTACGCGACCCAGGGCAGCATGACGGTGGCCGGGCGCAAGATCCGCGTCATCGAGAAGGACAACCAGGGCAAGCCCGACGTGGCGCGCGCCCAGCTGGCCTCGGCCTATGCCGACGACAATGCCGACATCGCCGTGGGCCCCACGTCGTCCGGCGTGGCGCTGGCCATGCTGCCGATCGCCGAAGAGTACGAGAAGATCCTGCTGGTCGAGCCCGCCGTGGCGGACTCCATCACCGGCGACAAGTGGAACCGGTACATCTTCCGCACCGGCCGCAATTCCTCGCAGGACGCCATCGCCAACGCGGTCGCCTTCGACCAGGCCGGCACCTCCATCGCCATGCTCGCGCAGGACTACGCCTTCGGCCGCGACGGCGTCAAGGCGTTCAAGAGCGCCCTGAAGAACGCCAAGATCGTGCACGAGGAATATCTGCCGGCCAACGCCACCGATTTCACCGCCGGCGCGCAGCGCCTGTTCGATGCGCTGAAGGACCAGCCCGGGCGCAAGATCATCTTCATCCTGTGGGCCGGCGCCGGCAACCCGTTCAAGATCGCCGACCTCGACCCGCAGCGCTTCGGCATCGAGATCGCCACCGGCGGCAACACGCTGGCGGCCATGACGCCGCTGAAATCGCTGGTCGGCATGGAAGGCGCCACCTATTACTACTACGGCATACCCAAGAACCCGATCAACGACTGGCTGGTGGCCGAACACCAGAAGCGCTACGGGCAGCCGCCGGACTTCTTCACCGCCGGCGGCATGGCCTCGGGCATCGCGATCGCGACGGCGCTGGCCAGGACCAAGGGCGACTCCGACACCGACGCGCTGATCAAGGCCATGGAAGGCATGAGCTTCGACACGCCCAAGGGCAAGATGACATTCCGCCCCGAGGACCACCAGGCCATGCAGTCCATGTACCACTTCCGCATCAAGAACGATCCCTCGGTGCCGTGGGCGGTGCAGGACCTGGTCAGGGAAATCACGCCCGACCAGATGTCGGTGCCCATCCAGAACAAGCGCTGAGCCCGCATCCGTCCATGCTGGAGACCCAATCGCTCACCATCCGTTTCGGCGGGCACGTGGCCGTCGACGAAGTCAGCTGCAGTTACGCGCCCGGCACGCTGACGGCCATCGTCGGCCCCAACGGCGCGGGCAAGACCACTTACTTCAATCTGATCTCCGGCCAGCTGCGCGCCAGCGCCGGCACGGTGCGCCTGAACGGACGCGACCTCACCGCGCTGGGCGCGCCGGCGCGCATGCACGCGGGCCTGGGCCGGGCGTTCCAGCTGACCCAGCTGTTTCCGCGCCTGAGCGTGCACGAGAACGTGCGGCTGGCGCTGCAGTCGCGCCAGCAAGGCTTGGGCTGGCGCCAGATCCGTTTCTGGCGCACCTGGAGCGACGACCGCGCCCTGATCGAACGCGCCGACGCGCTGCTGGCGCGCACCCGCCTGTCGGCGCGCCGCGACCAGCCGGCCGCCGACCTGCCGCACGGCGACCAGCGCAAGCTGGAGATCGCGATGCTGGTCGCGCTCGATCCGCAGGTGTTCATGTTCGACGAGCCCACGGCCGGCATGAGCGTGGACGACGTGCCGGTGGTGCTGGAGCTGATCCGCGAAATCAAGAACGACGCAAGCAAGACCATCCTGCTGGTGGAGCACAAGATGGACGTGGTGCGCGAACTGGCCGACCGCATCGTGGTGCTGCACAACGGCCGCCTGATGGCCGACGGCGAGCCGGCCGAAGTCATCGCCTCGCCCATCGTGCAGCAGGCCTATCTGGGCGTGAGCCCCACGGAGAAGGCGGCATGACGCAAGCACTGCTGGAATTGAAGGACGTGCACACGCACATCGGCGCCTACCACATCCTGCACGGCGTCGACCTGGCGGTGCCCGCCGCCGGCGTGACCATGCTGCTGGGACGCAACGGCGCGGGCAAGACCACCACGCTGCGCACGATCATGGGACTGTGGCGCGCCTCGCAAGGCCAGGTGCGCTTCGACGGCGCGCCGGTGGGCGGGCCCGGCACGCGCACCTCGCCGCCCGACATGGCGCGCCTGGGCATGGCCTACGTGCCCGAGAACATGGGCATCTTCGCCGACCTGTCGGTCAAGGAGAACATCCTGCTGGCGGCGCGCCAGGCGCGCAACGCCAGCCAGCTCGACAGCGCCCGGCTGGAATGGATCTTCGGTTTCTTCCCGGCGCTGAAGAAATTCTGGCTGCACCCGGCCGGCAAGCTGTCGGGCGGCCAGAAGCAGATGCTGGCGGTGGCGCGCGCCATCATCGAGCCGCGCCGGCTGCTGCTGGTCGACGAGCCCAGCAAGGGCCTGGCGCCCGCCATCGTGCGGAACATGATCGACGCCTTCATCGAACTGAAGCAGGCCTCCACCACCATCCTGCTGGTCGAGCAGAACTTCAATTTCGCCCGCCTCGTGGGCGATCACGTCGCCGTGATGGACAACGGCCGCGTGGTCCATGCCGGCAGCATGGCGCAGCTGGCCGAGGACGACGCATTACAGACGCGCCTGCTGGGCCTGTCGCTGGGAAGCCACCAATGAGCACGCTGGAACTCGATACCCCCTTGCCGCGCGTGCGCGCGGACCTGCGCCCGGCGCTGCTGGTGCTGGCCCTGGCGGCGATCGCGCTGCCGCTGGTGGGCTCGCTGTCGACCTGGGTCACGCTGACCCTGGCCGGCCTGGCGATGGGCATGATCATCTTCATCGTGGCCTCCGGCATGACGCTGGTCTTCGGGCTGATGGACGTGCTGAACTTCGGCCACGGCCTGTTCATCGCCATCGGCGCGTACATGGCGGCCACGGTGCTGGGCGCCATGGCCGACTGGACCCAGTCCGGCAGCCTGTGGGTGAACCTGGCCGCGGTGCTGCCGGCCATGATCGTCGGCATGCTGGTGGCCGGCGCCGTCGGCCTGGCGTTCGAACGCGTCATCGTGCGCCCGGTGTACGGGCAGCATCTCAAGCAGATCCTGATCACGATGGGCGGCATGATCATCGGCGAAGAGATCATCAAGATGCTGTGGGGCCCGCAGACGATTTCGCTGCCGCTGCCCGAGGCCATGCGCGGCGCGTTCCTGCTGGGTGACGCCGCCATCGAGAAGTTCCGCATCGTGGCGCTGGTGGCCGGACTGCTGGTGCTGGGCGGCATGCTGTGGCTGCTCAACCGCACCAAGCTCGGCCTGCTGATCCGCGCCGGGGTGGAAGACCGCGAGATGGTGGAAAGCCTGGGCTACCGCATCCGCCACCTGTTCGTGGGCGTGTTCGTCGCCGGCTCGATGCTGGCGGGGCTGGGCGGGGTGCTGTGGGGCATGTACCAGCAGTCGGTGGTGCCGCAGCTGGGCGCGCAGGTCAACGTGCTGATCTTCATCGTCATCATGATCGGCGGCCTCGGCTCGACCGTGGGCTGCCTGATCGGCGCGCTGCTGGTGGGCCTGATGGCCAACTACACGGGCTTTCTGATGCCCAAGGCCGCCCTGTTCTCGAACATCGCGCTGATGGTCGCCATCCTGCTGTGGCGCCCGCAGGGCGTGTATCCGGTCACGAACCGCTAGGAACCGACATGTCCGTACGCCTGCTTTCCGGCGACCCTCCCCGCAGCGCCGTGCTGACGTTGCTGCTGATCGCGATCGTGGCCGCGCTGGCGGCCGCGCCCTTTCTGTTTCCCGGCCCGAAGTCGCTGGCCGTGGCCGCCAAGATCCTGGTGTTCGTGATCCTGGTGGCCAGCTACGACCTGCTGCTGGGCTACACCGGCATCGTCAGTTTCGCGCACACCATGTTCTTCGGCATCGGCGCCTATGGCGTGGCCATCGCCAGCGTGCGCATGGAGCCCGGCTGGACCGCGATACTGGCCGGCACGGCCGCCGGCCTGGCGGTGTCGCTGGCCTTCGCGCTCTTGATCGGCCTGGCCAGCCTGCGGGTGCGCGCCATCTTCTACGCCATGATCACGCTGGCGGTGGCCGCCGCGTTCCAGACCCTGGTGTCGCAGCTGTCGCACCTGACCGGCGGCGAGGACGGCCTGAGCTTCAAGGTGCCGCAGATGCTGCGCCCGGCCTTCCGGCCGTTCTCCGAGCCGCTGTTCGGCGTGAACGTGGACGGCCGCATCATCACCTACTACCTGATCGCCGCGGTCTGCCTGGTGCTGTTCCTGCTGCTGCTGCGCATCGTGAACTCGCCCTTCGGCCGCGTGCTGCAGGCGATCCGCGAGAACCCCTTCCGCGCCGAAGCCATCGGCTACCGCACCGTGCTGTACCGCAGCCTGTCCAATCTCCTGGCGGCCGCCTTCGCCACGCTGGCCGGCGCCATGTACGCGCTCTGGCTGCGCTACAACGGCCCCGACGCCTCGCTGTCGTTCGAGATCATGCTCAATATCCTGCTGATGCTGGTGATCGGCGGCATGGGCACCATGTACGGCGCGGTGGTGGGCGCCAGCCTGTTCGTATTCGCCCAGAGCTATCTGCAGGACGGCCTGCACCACGTGCACGGCCTGGTCTCCGGCGTCGCGCCGCTGGCCCTGCTGTTCGAACCCGACCGCTGGCTGCTGTGGCTGGGCATCCTGTTCGTGGTGTCGGTGTATTACTTTCCCACCGGCATCGCGGGCCGGCTGCGCGAGATGGCCCACCGCTGAAAACAAGCCCCGCCACACTTCCGCACGGCGCAAAAAAAACGGCAAGGGTTTGATCCCTTGCCGTTTCATTATCGGAACGGCGAACCGTTCCGACAAACTGCTTTCACTTAGATGATACGTGCGGCTTCAACCAGACGCACCACGCGCCACGACTTCGAGCGCGAGATGGGACGGCCTTCAGCGATTTCAACCGTATCGCCTTCGTTGTACTGGTTCGATTCATCGTGCGCCTTGTACTTCGCGGAACGCATGATGATCTTGCCGAAGATGGGGTGCTTGACGCGGCGCTCGACGAGCACGACGACAGTCTTGTCCATCTTGTTGCTGACGACCTTGCCGACCAGCGTACGCTGGCGCTTGGCCACTTGGGTGTTTTGAGTTTCGCTCATCTTTATTTCCCTGCCTTCTCGGTCAGCAAGGTACGCACGCGCGCGATGTCGCGGCGCACGTTGCGCAGCTGGCTGGTGTTGGCAAGCTGCTGCGTGGCCTTCTGCATACGCAGACCGAATTGTGCCTTCAGCAGGCTTTCGAGCTCTTTGCCGAGCTCGGCGGCGTCTTTCGAACGGAGTTCGCTGGCTTTCATCTTAGTACTCCTTAAGCACCGATATGACGCGCGACGAACGTGGTCGAAATCGGCAGCTTGGCAGCGGCCAGGCGGAAAGCTTCACGCGCGAGCTCTTCGCTAACCCCTTCCATTTCGTAGAGCACCTTGCCGGGCTGGATTTCGGCGACCCAGTACTCCGGGTTGCCCTTACCGTTACCCATACGGACTTCGGCAGGCTTCTGCGAGATGGGCTTATCCGGGAAGATACGAATCCAGATACGGCCGCCACGCTTGATGTGACGATTGATGGCACGACGAGCGGCTTCGATCTGACGGGCGGTCAGACGGCCGCGGCCGGTGGCCTTCAGACCGAATTCGCCGAACGACACGTTGGTGCCGCGGGTCGCCAGACCGGTGTTGCGGCCCTTCTGCTCTTTGCGATACTTTCTGCGAGAGGGTTGCAGCATGGTTATTCTCCTTCAGGCGCCGGAGCAGCGTCCGCCTTGCGGGGACCACGGCCACGACCACCCGGACGACCGGTGCGAGCACCGTCCGGACGATCACCACGCGGAGCGCGGCGCGGACGACGTTCTTCTTCACGCGGGGCGGCGGTTTCCGGCGGCAGTTCGCCGTTGGCCAGCATGTCGCCCTTGTAGACCCAGACCTTGATGCCGATCACGCCGTACGTGGTGTGGGCTTCGGAGGTGCCGTAGTCGATGTTGGCCTTGAGCGTGTGCAGCGGCACACGGCCTTCGCGATACCACTCGGTGCGGGCAATTTCGATACCGTTCAGACGGCCCGAGCTCATGATCTTGATGCCTTGGGCACCCAGACGCATGGCGTTCTGCATCGCGCGCTTCATGGCGCGGCGGAACATGATGCGCTTCTCGAGCTGTTGCGAGATCGAGTCGGCGATCAGTTGAGCATCGGTTTCCGGCTTGCGGATTTCTTCGATGTTGACGTGCACGGGCACGCCCATCAGGCGCTGCAGATCAGCCTTCAGGCTTTCGATGTCTTCGCCGCGCTTGCCGATCACCACGCCCGGACGAGCCGAGTAGACGGTGATGCGGGCATTCTTGGCGGGACGCTCGATGATCACGCGACCGACGGAGGCGCTCTTGAGCTTCTTCTTCAGGTACTCGCGCACGCGGATGTCTTCGGCCAGCATCGAGCCGAAGGCCTTGTCGTCGGCGAACCAACGCGAGGACCAATTACGGGTGACCGCGAGACGGAACCCAGTGGGGTGAATTTTCTGACCCATCGTGACTCCTTAAGCTCCGACCTTGACCGTGATGTGGCAGGTCTGCTTCTCGATACGGTTGCCGCGGCCCTTGGCGCGAGCGGAGAAGCGCTTCATCGACTGGGCCTTGTCCACGAAAATCGTGGTGACCTTCAGTTCGTCGATATCGGCGCCGTCGTTGTGCTCGGCGTTGGCGATGGCGGACTCGACAGCCTTCTTCAGGATGGCGGCGGCCTTCTTCGGCGAGAAGGTGAGGATGTTCAACGCTTGCGCGACGGACTTGCCGCGGATCAGATCCGCAACCAGGCGCGTCTTTTGAGCGGAGATGTGAACCCCACGGATAATGGCAGTAGTTTCCATCGCTTACCTCTTCGCCTTCTTGTCCGCGGCGTGACCCTTGAACGTGCGGGTCAGCGCGAACTCGCCCAGCTTGTGACCGACCATGTTCTCGTTGATGTACACGGGAACATGTTGCTTGCCGTTGTGCACAGCGATCGTCAGACCGATGAACTCGGGCAGGATCGTCGAGCGACGCGACCAGGTCTTGATCGGCTTCTTGTCTTTGCCCGCGACGGCCGTGTCCACCTTCTTGATCAGGTGAGCATCGACAAACGGGCCTTTCTTGATCGAACGTGACATAGTGTTCGCCTCTTACTTGCGCTTGCGCCGTTGGACGATCATATTGTTCGTCCGCTTGTTGCGACGGGTCTTGTAACCCTTCGCCGGAGTGCCCCACGGGCTGACCGGTTCGCGTGCTTCACCGGTACGGCCTTCACCGCCACCGTGCGGGTGATCCACCGGGTTCATGGCGACGCCACGGACCGTCGGGCGGACACCGCGCCAACGCATTGCACCGGCCTTGCCGATCTGGCGCAGGCTGTGTTCTTCGTTACCGACTTCACCGATGGTGGCGCGGCACTCGATGTGCACACGGCGGACTTCACCCGAGCGCAGACGGACCTGAGCGTAGACGCCTTCACGGGCCAGCAGGACGGCGGAAGCGCCGGCCGAGCGGACCATCTGGGCACCCTTGCCAGGGATCATTTCGACGCAGTGAATGGTCGTACCCACCGGGATGTTGCGGATCGGCAGGGTGTTGCCGGCGCGGATCGGGGCTTCGATGCCCGAGACCAGCGTGGCGCCCACTTCCAGGCCGCGCGGAGCGATGATGTAGCGACGTTCGCCGTCGGCGTAGCACAGCAGAGCGATGTGCGCCGTACGGTTGGGGTCGTATTCCAGACGCTCGACCTTGGCCGGAATGCCATCCTTGTCGCGACGGAAGTCGACGACACGGTAGTGTTGCTTGTGACCGCCGCCACGATGGCGGACCGTGATGTGGCCGTTGTTGTTACGGCCCGAGCCACGGGTCTTCTTTTCCAGCAGCGGCGCGTAGGGCTCGCCCTTGTGCAGGTTCGGGCTGACGACCTTCACCATGCCACGGCGGCCAGCCGAAGTCGGCTTAACTTTTACGAGGGCCATTTACTTCACCTCCGCAAAGTCGATTTCCTGGCCGTCCTTGAGCGAGACGTAGGCCTTGCGCTCATTGCGGCGGCGGCCAACGAATCGGCCAAAGCGCTTGACTTTGCCCTTACGGTTGAGGACCTGCACGGACTCGACCTGCACCTTGAAGAGCAGTTCGACGGCAGCCTTGATTTCCGGCTTGGTAGCGTCAGCCACGACACGGAAAGCGACTTGCTGATTCTTCTCGGCAACGAAGGTGGCCTTTTCGGTCACGATCGGCGCCAGAATGACTTGCATCAAGCGTTCAGCGTTCATCCCAGCATCTCCTCGAGTTGAGCGATGGCCGGCTTGGTGATCAGCACTTTCTTGTAGTGGACCAGCGACAACGGATCGGCATAACGGGGCTCGACAACGGCAACGTGCGGCAGGTTGCGGGTGGCGAGGTAAACATTTTCATCGACGCTGTCGGTGATGATCAGGACCGAGTCCAGGCCCAGGCTCTTCAGCTTTGCAGCGGCGGCCTTGGTCTTGGGCGATTCCAGATCGAACGATTCGACGACGGCGATGCGGTCTTCGCGAGCCAGCTGCGACAGGATCGAGCGGATCCCGGCGCGGTACATCTTCTTGTTGACCTTCTGGCTGAAGTTCTCTTCGGGCGAGTTCGGGAAAGTCCGACCACCCCCACGCCACAGCGGCGACGAGGTCATACCGGCGCGAGCGCGGCCGGTACCCTTCTGGCGCCAGGGCTTCTTGGTGGTGTGCTTGACTTCGGCACGATCCTTCTGAGCGCGGTTGCCGGAACGGGCGTTGGCCTGGAAGGCCACCACGATCTGATGAATCAGGGCTTCGTTGAAGTCGCGGCCGAAGATCGTGTCGGGCGCGCTGAAAGTCGCGGCGGCCTGACCTTGGTCGTTCAGGAGCTTGAGATCCATTTACTTACGCTCCCTTCTTGGCCGGGGCCTTGATGGCCGGACGCACGACGATGTCGGCGCCAGCGTGGCCGGGGACGGCGCCCTTGACCAGCAGCAGGCCGCGCTCAGCGTCAACGCGAACGACGTCGAGGTTTTGAACGGTGCGGGTGACATCACCCAGGTGACCGGCCATGCGCTTACCCGGGAAGATACGGCCCGGATCTTGAGCTTGACCAATCGAGCCCGGGACGCGGTGCGAACGGGAGTTACCGTGCGACGCGCGCTGCGAACCGAAGTTGTGGCGCTTGATGGTACCGGCGAAGCCTTTACCGATGGTGGTGCCCGTGACGTCGACCTGTTGGCCGGCTTCGAACACCGATTCCACGGCGATCACGGCACCAGCCGCGAATTCGGCGGCGCGGGCGGGATCAAGGCGGAATTCTTTCAGGATGCTGCCGGCTTCAGCGCCGGCCTTGGCGTAGTGGCCCGTTTGCGGCTGAGCCACGCGCGAGGCACGACGAGTGCCATAAGCCACCTGGATCGCGGCGTAGCCGTCGGTTTCCAGCGACTTAACTTGGGTCACGCGGTTGTTCGACACGTCCAGCACGGTCACCGGAATGGATTCGCCATCCTCGGTGAAAATGCGGGTCATGCCGACCTTGCGACCCACCAGCCCCAGCCGGTGAGCGGCGGGCGTGGGTGTCGAATTCGACATCGTTTTCTCCATTCCCGACTGCGATTGGTCGGGGCTAATCAGGCAAAGGGTAACGGCCTCTGCCCTACGACTATGTTCAACCTGGTCAAAGGCACGATGGCTCTGAAAATCGAACCCGCCTGCCTTTTTTCCATAGCTGCTCTTGCCACAAAATGGCAAGCTTCGCATATTAGCACGTTTTTTTCAGGCAGCACAAGCACTTAGCGCGATTGACCGTTGCGCGCCACAAACAAAAAAGCCGCATTCCGGGGAATGCGGCTTTTCTTTTTCCGGGCCTGCCGGCGAAGGTAGCAGGCTCGAAGGTCTTGCGGTCTTACTGCAGCGCGATTTCGACGTCGACGCCGGCCGGCAGG
>NZ_POQS01000007.1:0-81996 GCF_002885955.2 Achromobacter pulmonis | reverse complement strand
TAGACATTTTGCGACGCGAGCCGCCGTGAATGCGTAACTCGCGATGATCTCCCGCGGGTTTATCCTGGCGGTGGCAGGGGCAGTAGGAATCGAACCTACAACCTTCGGTTTTGGAGACCGACGCTCTGCCAATTGAGCTATGCCCCTAAAACACTTGCATTAGTTCGCAGCCGCTCTTCACCGCTGCTTTCCGCGCCATATCAGCTCGCGGAACCATACATCATACTACTTTTACTGCAAGAATGGATAGAGGGATTGAAAAATCCGCTCTATCCACTCTGGAGACTGCTTAGGCGATGATCTTGGCGACCACGCCGGCGCCGACGGTACGGCCGCCTTCACGGATGGCGAAACGCAGGCCTTCTTCCATGGCGATCGGGGCCAGCAGCTTGACGGTCATCGTCACGTTGTCGCCCGGCAGAACCATTTCCTTGTCGGCCGGCAGGTCGATCGTGCCCGTCACGTCCGTCGTGCGGAAGTAGAACTGGGGACGGTAGCCGTTGAAGAACGGGGTGTGGCGGCCGCCTTCTTCCTTGGACAGGATGTACACCTCGGAGGTGAATTCCGTGTGCGGGGTGATCGAGCCCGGCTTGGCCAGAACCTGGCCGCGCTGGACGTCTTCACGCTTGGTGCCGCGCAGCAGGATGCCGACGTTGTCGCCAGCCTGGCCCTGGTCCAGCAGCTTGCGGAACATTTCCACGCCCGTGCAGGTCGTCTTGACCGTCGGGGTGATGCCCACGATTTCGATTTCTTCGCCGACCTTGATCACGCCGCGTTCGATACGGCCGGTCACCACGGTGCCGCGACCCGAGATCGAGAACACGTCTTCGACCGGCATCAGGAACGAGCCGTCAACCGCGCGCTCCGGCGTCGGGATGTACGAATCCAGCGCCTGGGCCAGCGACAGGATGGCCTGTTCGCCCAGTTCGCCCTTGTCGCCTTCCAGCGCCAGCTTGGCCGAACCCTTGATGATCGGGGTGTCGTCGCCCGGGAAGTCGTACTTCGACAGCAGTTCGCGCACTTCCATTTCGACCAGCTCGAGCAGCTCGGCGTCGTCGACCATGTCAGCCTTGTTCAGGAAGACGATGATGTAGGGCACGCCCACCTGACGCGACAGCAGGATGTGTTCGCGGGTCTGCGGCATCGGGCCGTCAGCGGCCGACACCACCAGGATCGCGCCGTCCATCTGCGCCGCGCCCGTGATCATGTTCTTCACGTAGTCGGCGTGGCCCGGGCAGTCAACGTGCGCGTAGTGACGCGTTTCCGTTTCGTACTCGACGTGGGCGGTGTTGATGGTGATGCCGCGAGCCTTTTCTTCAGGAGCCGCGTCGATCTGGTCGTAGCCGCGGGCTTCGCCGCCGAACTTGGTCGACAGAACGGTCGTGATGGCCGCCGTCAGGGTGGTCTTGCCGTGGTCGACGTGACCGATGGTGCCGACGTTCACGTGCGGCTTGGTGCGTTCAAACTTGCCTTTTGCCATGATCTCTATCCTTTGACTTTCAAGGAAATTTCGATATTTGCCGCGCCGCCTTGTGGGCGGACGCGGCGAGGGTTATTTACTTGGCCCGAGCGGCGATGACTTCGTCAGCGACGTTCTTGGGGGCCTCGGAGTAATGCTTGAATTCCATCGTGTACGTGGCACGACCTTGCGTCAGCGAACGCAGGTTCGTGGCGTAACCGAACATCTCGGCCAGCGGAACTTCGGCCTTGATGGTCTTGCCGCCGCCAACCATGTCGNGATCGGCGCCAGAATGACTTGCATCAAGCGTTCAGCGTTCATCCCAGCATCTCCTCGAGTTGAGCGATGGCCGGCTTGGTGATCAGCACTTTCTTGTAGTGGACCAGCGACAACGGATCGGCATAACGGGGCTCGACAACGGCAACGTGCGGCAGGTTGCGGGTGGCGAGGTAAACATTTTCATCGACGCTGTCGGTGATGATCAGGACCGAGTCCAGGCCCAGGCTCTTCAGCTTTGCAGCGGCGGCCTTGGTCTTGGGCGATTCCAGATCGAACGATTCGACGACGGCGATGCGGTCTTCGCGAGCCAGCTGCGACAGGATCGAGCGGATCCCGGCGCGGTACATCTTCTTGTTGACCTTCTGGCTGAAGTTCTCTTCGGGCGAGTTCGGGAAAGTCCGACCACCCCCACGCCACAGCGGCGACGAGGTCATACCGGCGCGAGCGCGGCCGGTACCCTTCTGGCGCCAGGGCTTCTTGGTGGTGTGCTTGACTTCGGCACGATCCTTCTGAGCGCGGTTGCCGGAACGGGCGTTGGCCTGGAAGGCCACCACGATCTGATGAATCAGGGCTTCGTTGAAGTCGCGGCCGAAGATCGTGTCGGGCGCGCTGAAAGTCGCGGCGGCCTGACCTTGGTCGTTCAGGAGCTTGAGATCCATTTACTTACGCTCCCTTCTTGGCCGGGGCCTTGATGGCCGGACGCACGACGATGTCGGCGCCAGCGTGGCCGGGGACGGCGCCCTTGACCAGCAGCAGGCCGCGCTCAGCGTCAACGCGAACGACGTCGAGGTTTTGAACGGTGCGGGTGACATCACCCAGGTGACCGGCCATGCGCTTACCCGGGAAGATACGGCCCGGATCTTGAGCTTGACCAATCGAGCCCGGGACGCGGTGCGAACGGGAGTTACCGTGCGACGCGCGCTGCGAACCGAAGTTGTGGCGCTTGATGGTACCGGCGAAGCCTTTACCGATGGTGGTGCCCGTGACGTCGACCTGTTGGCCGGCTTCGAACACCGATTCCACGGCGATCACGGCACCAGCCGCGAATTCGGCGGCGCGGGCGGGATCAAGGCGGAATTCTTTCAGGATGCTGCCGGCTTCAGCGCCGGCCTTGGCGTAGTGGCCCGTTTGCGGCTGAGCCACGCGCGAGGCACGACGAGTGCCATAAGCCACCTGGATCGCGGCGTAGCCGTCGGTTTCCAGCGACTTAACTTGGGTCACGCGGTTGTTCGACACGTCCAGCACGGTCACCGGAATGGATTCGCCATCCTCGGTGAAAATGCGGGTCATGCCGACCTTGCGACCCACCAGCCCCAGCCGGTGAGCGGCGGGCGTGGGTGTCGAATTCGACATCGTTTTCTCCATTCCCGACTGCGATTGGTCGGGGCTAATCAGGCAAAGGGTAACGGCCTCTGCCCTACGACTATGTTCAACCTGGTCAAAGGCACGATGGCTCTGAAAATCGAACCCGCCTGCCTTTTTTCCATAGCTGCTCTTGCCACAAAATGGCAAGCTTCGCATATTAGCACGTTTTTTTCAGGCAGCACAAGCACTTAGCGCGATTGACCGTTGCGCGCCACAAACAAAAAAGCCGCATTCCGGGGAATGCGGCTTTTCTTTTTCCGGGCCTGCCGGCGAAGGTAGCAGGCTCGAAGGTCTTGCGGTCTTACTGCAGCGCGATTTCGACGTCGACGCCGGCCGGCAGGTCCAGACGCATCAGGGCGTCAACGGTCTTGTCGGTGGGATCCACGATGTCCATCAGGCGCTGATGGGTACGGATCTCGAACTGGTCGCGCGACGTCTTGTTCACGTGCGGCGAACGCAGGACGTCGTAGCGGCGGATGCGCGTGGGCAGCGGCACGGGGCCACGGACAACGGCGCCGGTACGCTTGGCGGTATCGACGATTTCCGCAGCGGACTGGTCGATCAGCTTGTAATCGAAAGCCTTCAGACGGATGCGGATCTTTTGGTTTTTCATGGCGTTTCCTAAAGAACGAAAGACGAAGGCGGCCGGGGAGGACTGAGCCGCCTTCGCTGATGGGTGCTACTTAGGCGATGATCNTAGACATTTTGCGACGCGAGCCGCCGTGAATGCGTAACTCGCGATGATCTCCCGCGGGTTTATCCTGGCGGTGGCAGGGGCAGTAGGAATCGAACCTACAACCTTCGGTTTTGGAGACCGACGCTCTGCCAATTGAGCTATGCCCCTAAAACACTTGCATTAGTTCGCAGCCGCTCTTCACCGCTGCTTTCCGCGCCATATCAGCTCGCGGAACCATACATCATACTACTTTTACTGCAAGAATGGATAGAGGGATTGAAAAATCCGCTCTATCCACTCTGGAGACTGCTTAGGCGATGATCTTGGCGACCACGCCGGCGCCGACGGTACGGCCGCCTTCACGGATGGCGAAACGCAGGCCTTCTTCCATGGCGATCGGGGCCAGCAGCTTGACGGTCATCGTCACGTTGTCGCCCGGCAGAACCATTTCCTTGTCGGCCGGCAGGTCGATCGTGCCCGTCACGTCCGTCGTGCGGAAGTAGAACTGGGGACGGTAGCCGTTGAAGAACGGGGTGTGGCGGCCGCCTTCTTCCTTGGACAGGATGTACACCTCGGAGGTGAATTCCGTGTGCGGGGTGATCGAGCCCGGCTTGGCCAGAACCTGGCCGCGCTGGACGTCTTCACGCTTGGTGCCGCGCAGCAGGATGCCGACGTTGTCGCCAGCCTGGCCCTGGTCCAGCAGCTTGCGGAACATTTCCACGCCCGTGCAGGTCGTCTTGACCGTCGGGGTGATGCCCACGATTTCGATTTCTTCGCCGACCTTGATCACGCCGCGTTCGATACGGCCGGTCACCACGGTGCCGCGACCCGAGATCGAGAACACGTCTTCGACCGGCATCAGGAACGAGCCGTCAACCGCGCGCTCCGGCGTCGGGATGTACGAATCCAGCGCCTGGGCCAGCGACAGGATGGCCTGTTCGCCCAGTTCGCCCTTGTCGCCTTCCAGCGCCAGCTTGGCCGAACCCTTGATGATCGGGGTGTCGTCGCCCGGGAAGTCGTACTTCGACAGCAGTTCGCGCACTTCCATTTCGACCAGCTCGAGCAGCTCGGCGTCGTCGACCATGTCAGCCTTGTTCAGGAAGACGATGATGTAGGGCACGCCCACCTGACGCGACAGCAGGATGTGTTCGCGGGTCTGCGGCATCGGGCCGTCAGCGGCCGACACCACCAGGATCGCGCCGTCCATCTGCGCCGCGCCCGTGATCATGTTCTTCACGTAGTCGGCGTGGCCCGGGCAGTCAACGTGCGCGTAGTGACGCGTTTCCGTTTCGTACTCGACGTGGGCGGTGTTGATGGTGATGCCGCGAGCCTTTTCTTCAGGAGCCGCGTCGATCTGGTCGTAGCCGCGGGCTTCGCCGCCGAACTTGGTCGACAGAACGGTCGTGATGGCCGCCGTCAGGGTGGTCTTGCCGTGGTCGACGTGACCGATGGTGCCGACGTTCACGTGCGGCTTGGTGCGTTCAAACTTGCCTTTTGCCATGATCTCTATCCTTTGACTTTCAAGGAAATTTCGATATTTGCCGCGCCGCCTTGTGGGCGGACGCGGCGAGGGTTATTTACTTGGCCCGAGCGGCGATGACTTCGTCAGCGACGTTCTTGGGGGCCTCGGAGTAATGCTTGAATTCCATCGTGTACGTGGCACGACCTTGCGTCAGCGAACGCAGGTTCGTGGCGTAACCGAACATCTCGGCCAGCGGAACTTCGGCCTTGATGGTCTTGCCGCCGCCAACCATGTCGTCCATGCCCTGGACCATGCCGCGACGCGAGGACAGGTCGCCCATCACGGTGCCGGCGTAGTCTTCAGGCGTTTCGACTTCAACGGCCATCATCGGTTCCAGCAGCACAGGGCTGGCCTTGCGCATGCCTTCCTTGAACGCCATCGAGCCGGCCATCTTGAACGCGTTTTCGTTCGAGTCCACGTCGTGGTACGAACCGAAGAACAGCGTGACCTTGACGTCCACGACCGGGTAGCCGGCCAGGATGCCCGAAGGCAGCGTTTCCTGGATGCCCTTGTCCACCGCGGGGATGAACTCGCGCGGCACCACGCCGCCCTTGATGGCGTCCACGAACTCGTAGCCGCCGCCCGGCTCCAGCGGTTCGACCTTCAGGACCACGTGACCGTACTGGCCGCGACCGCCCGACTGCTTGACGAACTTGCCTTCGACTTCCTCGCAGGTCTTGCGGATGGTTTCGCGGTAGGCCACCTGGGGCTTGCCGACGTTCGCTTCCACGCCGAATTCGCGCTTCATGCGGTCGACCAGAATTTCCAGGTGCAGCTCGCCCATGCCGGAAATGATGGTCTGGCCGGATTCTTCGTCGCTGCGCACGCGGAACGACGGGTCTTCCTGCGCCAGGCGCGACAGCGCCAGGCCCATCTTTTCCTGGTCGGCCTTGGACTTGGGTTCCACGGCCTGCGAAATCACGGGCTCGGGGAACTCCATGCGCTCCAGCGTCACGTGCGAGTCGACGTCGCACAGCGTTTCGCCGGTGGTCACGTCCTTCAGGCCCACGACGGCGGCGATGTCGCCAGCCAGAACTTCCTTGATTTCCTCGCGGTTGTTCGCGTGCATCTGCAGGATGCGGCCGATACGTTCCTTCTTGCCCTTGACCGGGTTGTACACGGTGTCGCCCGACTTCAGGACGCCCGAGTACACACGCACGAAGGTCAGCTGACCGACGAACGGGTCCGTCATCAGCTTGAACGCCAGGGCCGAGAACTTCTCGCCGTCGTCGGCTTGGCGCTTGACTTCGTTGCCGGCGTCATCGGTGCCTTCGACCGGCGGGATGTCCACGGGCGAGGGCAGGTAGTCGATGACGGCGTCGAGCATGCGCTGCACGCCCTTGTTCTTGAAGGCGGTGCCGCACAGCATCGGCTGGATTTCGCCGGCGATGGTGCGCTGGCGGATGGCCAGGTTGATCTCGGCTTCTTCCAGCGCGCCGGTCTCGAGGTACTTGTTCATCAGTTCCTCGGACGATTCGGCGGCAGCCTCGACCAGCTTTTCGCGCCACTCTTCAGCGGTGCTCTGCAGCTCGGCCGGGATGTCTTCGTACTCGAACTTGATGCCCTGGCTGGCTTCGTCCCAGATGATCGCTTTCATCTTGACGAGGTCGATGACGCCCTTGAAGGTGTCTTCGGCGCCGATGGGGATCACCACGGGCACGGGGTTGGCGCGCAGGCGCGTCTTCAGCTGGTCATAGACCTTGAAGAAGTTGGCGCCGGTGCGGTCCATCTTGTTGACGAAGGCCAGACGCGGCACGCCGTACTTGTTGGCCTGACGCCACACGGTTTCGGACTGCGGCTGAACGCCGCCCACCGCGCAGTACACCATGCAGGCGCCGTCCAGGACGCGCATGGAACGCTCCACCTCGATGGTGAAGTCCACGTGCCCCGGGGTGTCGATGATGTTGATGCGGTGCTCGGGGTAGTTCTTAGCCATGCCACGCCAAAACGCCGTCGTAGCAGCCGACGTAATGGTGATGCCACGCTCTTGTTCTTGCTCCATCCAGTCCATGGTGGCTGCGCCATCATGCACTTCGCCAATCTTGTGATTGACGCCGGTGTAGAACAGGATACGTTCGGTCGTGGTGGTTTTCCCTGCATCGATGTGCGCAGAGATACCAATGTTGCGATAGCGCTCGATCGGGGTTTTGCGGGCCATGGTGGGTTAGTCCTTAAATTACCAGCGGAAATGGCTGAAGGCCTTGTTGGCCTCGGCCATCTTGTGCGTGTCTTCGCGCTTCTTCATCGCGGCGCCACGTCCTTCGGATGCGTCGATCAGTTCGCCAGCAAGGCGCAGATCCATCGACTTTTCGCCACGCTTCTTGGCGGCTTCACGGAGCCAACGCATAGCCAGGGCCAGGCGGCGCACGGGGCGCACTTCAACCGGCACTTGGTAGTTGGCACCGCCCACGCGGCGGCTCTTGACTTCGACGATCGGCTTGATGTTGTTGATCGCCAGGCTGAACACCTCGATCGGCTCCTTGCCGGTCTTGGTGGCGACTTGCTCGAGGGCGCCATAGACGATGCGCTCGGCGACGGCCTTCTTGCCGTCCAGCATGACGACGTTCATGAACTTGGCGAGCTCGACGCTGCCGAACTTGGGATCGGGCAGAATCTCGCGCTTGGGTACTTCGCGACGACGGGGCATTGTTGCTTCCTTGTGTCTGTTCAGTTGAACCGTGCTTCATTACACGGCCATGGCCGCCCAATGGGACGACCCCTTACGTGCCGCGCACCTTCCTGTATGCGGATGGCGCGGTTGCACTTCCCTGGTGACGGACTTCCGCCACTTCGGGGTACTACCGATTCGTTATCAGGCCTTCTTCGGGCGCTTGGCGCCGTACTTCGAGCGGGCTTGCTTACGATCCTTGACGCCTTGCAGGTCGAGGGAACCGCGCACGATGTGATAACGCACACCGGGCAAGTCCTTCACACGACCGCCACGCACCAGAACCACCGAGTGCTCTTGCAGGTTGTGGCCTTCGCCGCCGATGTACGAAATGACTTCGTAACCGTTGGTCAGACGCACTTTGGCAACCTTACGCAGAGCGGAGTTCGGCTTCTTGGGGGTGGTGGTGTACACGCGAGTGCACACGCCGCGGCGTTGCGGGCAGTTTTCGAGCGCGGGGCTCTTGCTTTTGATGATGCTGACTTCGCGCGGCTTGCGCACGAGTTGGCTAATGGTAGGCATGACCTTTGAAATCCCTTTTACGTACCACTGGTAAGTACTTTCGTACTAGTGTCCCGAGGCGGAGAGCCTCCGGAGCAGGCAGTTCGCGCAAAACCGCCTCAAACGTTCGAATACGTAAAAGAGCGGGCTTGCCAACAAACTGTGACAAAACGCACAAAACCGGATGCGGCAGGGAAGTCGCCGCGGGAGTACCAGCCCCCCGCCTGGCGGATCATGCTTGAATGGCTCGTGACGCACCTTCGCCCATGACCCGAACTTCCAAACCCTACCGCGTACCGATTTTGCGCGCGAGATAAAGCAGTTAGCCCTTTAGCATAACTGAGATTCGGGCGCACTGTCAAAGAAATTTGTAAACCCTGCCAGACGGCATGTTGCCGGCAGAAGACGGCCAGTTAAGCGCCGGTCATGAAAATTGGGGCCGCATAAACCGCAGATCCGGGTCGCGGGCCGCGCCGCCCGGTCCGGGTTTCCACGTATGCGGCGGCAGCGATCAGTGTAGCCCCGCGCGCGGGTTTGCGCCGGTTTTTTACTGGTCGGCGAACAGGTAGCCGCTGCCGTAGACGGTGCGGATCGGCAAAATCACGCCGGCCAGCTCGGCCTTGCGCCGCAGGCGGCTGACGATCACGTCGATGCTGCGCGAACCGCTGGCGCGCGCGCTGCCGCCTTCGACCTGCAGGCCTTCGCCCAGCTCGGTGCGCCCGACCGCCCTGCCCGCCACTTCCAGCAGCGAACGCACGACCAGACGCTCGTTGGCCGACAGCGAAATGGTGGTACCGCTGGGCGAGGCCAGGGTCCAGCCCTGGTCGCGCAGCTCCCATTGGCCGTTGCCGGGCGCTTCCGCCCCGGCTCCCGCGCGGCCGGGCGGCAGGCGGCGCGCCAGCGCCAGCAGGATGCAGGCCAGCTCGCGCGGGTCCTGCGGCTCGGGCAGGCAGGCGTCGGCGCCGCTTTGCAGGCAGCGCAGGCGGCCGTCCACCGACAGGTCGGCGCCCGTCACCACGATGCCCAGGGACGAGGAGCCATGCAGCCGCGCCACCAGGGCGTAGCCGATCTCGCCCAGCGCGCCCACGTCCAGGATCACGACGTCATAGGCGCCGCCGTTGAGCAACCCGAACAGCTCCAGGGACGTCGAACAGCCGCGCGCCGATATGCCGGCCTGCAGCAGCGCGGACACGGCCGCCCCGCGGGCCGCTTCGTCCGGCGACATCATAAGTACGCACAATTGATTCATGTTTGTTCCACTCAGCAATACGGTCGATTCCCTCCAGTGCCTCTGGTAGTGGGATGTTTGAGACAGTGTGGCGCGGTGTTGCGCAACAACTCCAGTCAAGATTCGTCAACTTTGCAATGTTTGACAGTTCTTGGCATAACGTAGCCAGCGGGGACACAGCCCGAGTTATCATTCGTTTACACGAATTCCCTTACCCTCTTGCAGTAGGGCGCCATAGCGCGCGCTTGCGTAGCAAACCTTCGCGAGAACACGTCTGATGAAAATCGCGTCGCTGGAAGATGACCTGGACCAAGCCCGCCGCATCCAGCAAGTCTTGACCACCGCCGGATACTCCTGCGCCAGCTACCAGCAAAGCCGGGATCTCCTGGCCGCACTGCGCACGGAGCATTTCGACCTGGTATTGCTGGACTGGCACCTGCCCGATATCGACGGCGACGACGTAGTGCGCTGGCTGCGCGCCAATATCGGCGCGCGCATTCCCGTTATCTTCCTGACCAACCGCTCCAGCGAGGACGATCTGGTCGAGGGCCTGCGCGCGGGCGCCGACGATTACATCGTCAAACCGCTGCGCCCCCAGGAACTGCTGGCGCGCGTGGCCGCGCTGCTGCGCCGCAGCCAGATCTCCGAGCCCGCCCGCGAGGGCTTCGAGGTCGCCCGCTACCGCATCGAGCCGGGCGCGCGCACGATTTCCCTGGACGGCGCGCCGGTCGCGCTGGCCCCCAAGGAATTCGATCTGGCGCTGCTGTTTTTCCGCAATATCGGCCGCCTCATGTCGCGCGACGTGCTGGCCGAGTGCGTCTGGAACCGGGAGATCCCGGCCACCTCGCGCACGCTGGACACCCATTTGTCGAACATCCGGCAAAAGCTCCAGCTGCGCCCCGAGCACGGCGTGCGCCTGTCTTCTTCCTACGCGCTGGGCTACCGGCTGGAACTGACCAGCCCGGCCGAAGACGCGCCCGCCCATCCACTGTAAGCGCCCCCGCGCGCACCCCTGGAGAACCGCTAGTCATGAGCCGCTGCCGCGCGCTTTCTTTGCTTGCCCTGATTTCCTGCCTGAGCATCCTGGCGCCGGCGCACAGCCAGCCGGCGGGCGCGCTCGGCGACGATTTCATCTATCGCGTGCGCCAGGGCGACACCCTCATCGACCTGGCCACCCGCTACACGCGCAACCAGGCCAACTGGGGCCCGCTGCAGAGCCTGAACCGCGTGGTGACGCCGGAATTGCTGCCCATCGGCCTGGAACTGCACATTCCGCTTTCCATGATTCCCGTGCGCCCGGCCAGCGCGCGCGTGGTGCACGTCAGCGGCCAGGCCGAGCTCGACGGCAAATCGCTGCGCGCCGGCGACGCGGTGGCCGAAGGCAGCACCGTGTCCACCGCCGCCAACGGCTTCGTCACGCTGGAACTGGCCGATGGCTCCAAGCTCACCCTGCCGGCCGGCGGCGCGGTCGAACTGACCCGCCTGCGCCAGTTCGAAGGCACGGCGCTGACCGATTCCATCGTCGAGGTGCGCCGTGGCGGCGTCGAGTCTTCGGTGGCGCCCGCCGGCGAAGGCGTGGGCCGCTTCGAGGTCCGCACGCCGGTGGCGGTGACCGGGGTGCGCGGCACGCGTTTCCGCGTGCAGAGCAGCGCGCAGGGCGTGCACAGCGAGGTGCTGGACGGCAGCGTCCGCCTGCAGCCCCACGCCCCGGGCGCGCGCCCGGCCAGGCCGGTGGCCGTGGCCAAGGGTTATGGCGCGGCGGTCGGCGCCGACGGCACGGTCGCCGGCATGCGGGCCCTCCTCCCCGCGCCGCAGCTGGGCGAACCCGCGCGCGCCGGCGGCGGCGTATGGACCGCCCCGGTCTCGCCCGTGGCCGGCGCCCGCAGCTATCTGGTGCGGGTCTCGCGCGACGCCGAAGGCGCCCTGCCGGTATCGTCGGCCGACTTTCCCGACAACCAGGACATCCGCTTCTCCGCGCCCGGGCCGGGCACGTATTACGTATCGGTGCGGGCCGTGGACGATCTGGGCCTGAGCGGCAAGGACGCGGTGGCGACCTTCGAAGGCGCCAACCAGCTCATGACCGCCTACGGGCTGGGCGTGGCCAGCGGCACGGGCGGCTTCATCACGCTCACCGAGTACTAGCGCCGCAAGGACCCTCATGGCCGCCGCCGATCCGCAGGACCGGACCTCGCGCTCAGGGCTATGGCTGACGTTGGCGCTGGCGCTGCTGGCCGCGGTCCTGGGCTGGTTCAACGGACTCGGCCGGGTCGACCAGATCCTCTACGACCGCGCCGTCTCGGTGACGGGCCGCGGCGCCGATCCCGACATCCTGATCGTGGCGATCGACGACGCCAGCATCGACGCGCTGGGCCGCTGGCCCTGGCGGCGCGCGGTCCACGCGGCGCTGCTGGACCGGCTGCATGGCGCCCGCGCCGTGGGGCTGGACCTGATCTTCGGCGAAGCGGACGGGGTCTATTCGGACGACGACCGCTTCCTGGCCGACAGCATCCGGCGCAACGGCCGCACGGTGCTGCCGGTCGTGCTGAACCGGCTGGACCATCCCTCCGCCGTCAACGCTCCCATCGCGCCGCTGGCGCAGGCCGCCGCCGGCCTGGGCTTCATCAATGCCCGCATCGATTCCGACGGCGTGGTGCGCGCGGCCACGCTGGCCGCGCACGTGAACGGCCGACGCTGGCAGCACCTGGCCCTGTCGATGCTGGAAGTCGGCGGCCAGGCGCAACAGGCGCAGCGGCTGCTGCGGCGCGCCGCGCCGGACGGCAGCATCCTGATTCCCTACGCCGGCCCCACCGCGCATGTGCGCACGGTGTCGTACCTGTCGGTGCTGCGCGGCGATATCCCGCCCGATGAACTGCGCGGCAAGTACGTGCTGGTGGGCGCCTGGGCCACCGGCCTGGGCGACGCCTATCCGACGCCCGTCTCGCATGACGTCAGCGGCATGTCGGGAGTGGAGATCATCGCCAACCTGCTGCACGCGGCGCGCGAGGACATCGCGTACGTGCAGCCGCCGGCCTGGTGGAGCGCGCTGTTCTCGGCGCTGCCGGTGATGCTGGCCTGCCTGGCCTTGTGGCGGCTGTCGCCCAAGCGCGCGCTGCTGGTCTGTGTCGGGCTGCTGGCCGGCATCCTGCTGGCGGCGCTGCTGTTTCTGGCCTATGGCCGCTTCTGGTTCGCGCCCTCGGCGGCGCTGCTGGGGGTGGCGCTGTGCTATCCCTTGTGGAGCTGGCGCAGCCAGGAAGCGGCGCTGCGCTACATGGACAATGAATTGCGCCGCCTGCAGCGCGAGTACCCGCCGGTGATGAACGAGGCGCGCGCCCAGGCCGCGGGGCCCAGCGCTTCGCTCGAAAGCCGCGTCGGCGAACTGCGCCGCGCGCTGGCGCGCGTGCGCAACCTGCGGCGCTTCCTGGCCGACGGCCTGGACGGCATGCCCGACGCCACGCTGGTGTTCGACCAGGACGGGCGCATGCAATTCCGCAACCGGGCCGCCGTCATGTACTTCCAGCGCCTGGGCATGCGGCCGCCGCGCGTGGGCCGCCCGGCCATCCACCTGCTGGAAAAGACCATCTCCGATCCCGCCACGCGCCAGCGCGTGGCCGAAGCGCTGAGCGGCCAGGGGCCGGCCGCCGCCGGCTCGCCGTGGAGCGCGGACCTGGAACTGCGCGACCACGCGGGACGCGATCTGATCCTGAAATGCGCGCCCATCCATACCGCCGAGGGCAACTTCGCCGGCACCGTCGCCACGCTGACCGACATCTCCCGCATCCGCCAGGCCGAACGCCAGCGCGAAGAGACGCTGCGCTTCATCTCGCACGACATGCGCGCGCCGCAGAGCTCCATCCTGGCGCTGGTGGAAATGAAGCAGGAAGGCGCGGCGCAGGGCGACCACGGCGCCACGCTGGACCGCATCGCCATGCTGGCGCGGCGCACGCTGCACCTGGTCGACGACTTCGTGCACCTGACGCGCGCCGAGTCCATGGTCATCAGCGCCGTGGAACTGGACCTGGCCAGCCTGCTGCAGGACGCCGCGGACGAATTCTGGGCCTCGGCGCAAAAGCGCGGCATCGCGCTGGAGTTGCGCCTGCCCTTGCCCGCGGCCTATGTGCGCGGCGACCAGACCCTGCTGATGCGCGCGCTGTGCAACCTGATCGACAACGCGATCAAGTACAGCCCCGCGCAGACCCGCATCGAGTGCGGCATAGACGAAGAGCCGGGCTTCTGGCGCGCCGCCATCCGCGACCAGGGCCAGGGCATCGCGGCCGAGGACCTGGCCCGGCTGTTCGAGCCGTTCTCGCGCGTCGGCGTCGACACCCGCGGCGACGTGGGCGGCGCGGGCCTGGGGCTGGCGTTCGTGCGCACCGTGGCCGAACGCCACGGCGGCTCGGTGGAAGTCAGCAGCGAGCCGGGCGCCGGCTCGGTCTTCACGCTGCGCCTGCCGATGGCGTAGCGCCTACTGGAAGGTGTGGGAGATCAGCGCCGGGCGGCCGGCCTTGACCTCCAGGGTCATGCGGTACGGCGGCAGGCCGGCATTGCGCAGCACCACCTGGTACTTGCCCGGAATCAGCCGCAGCTCCTTGACCGGCGGGCTGACGCCGCGCGCCACCCCATTGATCCACACCTCGCCCCACGGACGTATGTCGAGCCGCACCAGCACGGGCACGGGCTTGGGCTTGGGAGCCTCTTCGGCGGCGGCCGCCGCCGGCGCTTCGGGCTGCGCGGCCTCGGGCGCCGCCGCCGGCGGCGCGGGCGTGTCGGCCGGCGCCGGATTTTCCGCGGCCGCGGCATTGGCGCCGGCCGGCGCGGGCGGTTCGGACGGCTGGGGCGCGGGCGCAGGGCCCGGCGGGACGACCGGCGCGGGCGCCGGCTCGGGCGCGGCCTGCGGCAAGGGATGGACCGCGGGCGGATTCGGCTGCACCAGTTCGGAACGGGTGATCAGCGCGTTCTGCGCGCCGGGGCCGTACTGCTGCCACGCGTAGACGCCGGCGCCGATCAGGGCCGCGATGAGCAGCAGCCACAACAGCACGCGGCGACCGCGCGCGGGACGCTGCGAGGTGGCGGCGGCCGCAGCGGGCAGCGCCTGGGCCGCGGCCGCCTCGTTCGCTTCGGCCGGCGCGGGCGCGGCCTCGGGCTGCGCGGCCACGCCCAGCATCTCGGCCAGTTCGTCCAGCGTCTGCGGGCGGTCGGCCGGGGCCATCGACAGGCCGGCGTCGATCACCGACAGGAAATCCTGGCTGTACTTGGGCAGATCGAGGGAGACCAGCGGCTGGTAGGTGTCTTCCGCCCGGCGCTCGGGCGCCGGCGGCGGCCGGCGGCCGGTGACCAGCGCGTGCATGACGGCGCACAGCGCGTAGATGTCGCTCCAGGGGCCGCGCGGCCATTCCATTGAATCGGTATAGAGCTCGAACGGCGCGAAGCCGGCCGACGGACTGCGGGTGACGCGGCGCGAACGGGCCACGATGAGTTCGGGCACCAGGTGGGCCCGCGCGTTTTCGTCCATCCCCACCGTTTCCAGCGAGATGTCGCCGCAGATTTCGCCCTGCCCGTGCAGGGCGATCAGGGACGGCAGGAGGTCGGACAGGAGCCGTTTGATGCGCGCCTGGGGCACGCCGCCCGCGGTGCTGGCGGCGATGGCGCTCAAGGGGCGCAGCGCGAGCGGCGCGGCGCCGGAAAACGGGCCACGCGGCATCGGCAGGCCGGCGGTAGGAGACATGATCGAGAGCTGCGCCACGGCGCGAATACGGTATCAAAAGTGGATAGGGCGAATATTATCCAATCCGCCACACAAGGACATTGCCGAAAATGTCCGAGCGCATCAGGCTGTGGCACGATAGCGTATGGCATCAACTCCCTACCTCTTTGGAAGCCCATGAAAATTCGCGTTTTGAGTAGTCTGCTTGGCTTATCCGCCCTCCTGACGGGCTGTGCCGGTCTTACTTCCATGCAGCCGGAAGGTCCGCCGACCGCCGAAGCGCTGGATCAATTGCAACAAGTGCGCGAGAAATACAGCGCGGGTCGCTACGGCGACGTGATCCGCACCGTGGCCACCTCGGACACCCTGGCGACTTCCACCAAGGCCGTGCGCATCGAAGCGTACAAGCTGCAGGCGTTCAGCTATTGCGTCAGCCGCTATCCGCAGCTCTGCCAGGACAGCTTCTCGCGCATTCTCGCGCTCGACCCCGCTTTCGTGCTGGCGCCCAACGAGGCCGGCCACCCGGTCTGGGGCCCGGCATTCCAGCGCGCCCAGGCGCAGGCCGCGAAGTAGGCCTGGCCCCGCTTCTTCAAGGCAAAAAAAGGCCGCTGATAACAATCAGCGGCCTTTTTGCTGGCGGGAGGTCCCGCCAGTACCGGTTTACTGCTCGGCGTCGTCCGTGCCCAGGTCGGAAGCCGGCGTTTCCGTATCCGAGCCCACCGTGACCGGCGAGTCTTCGAACGGGTTGGCCAGCTGGCGGGCGGCTTCGCGTTCCGCGGCCTCCAGCGCTTCCTTGTCCTTGCGGGCATGGTGGTAGGCCAGGCCGGTGCCGGCCGGGATCAGGCGGCCGACGATGACGTTTTCCTTCAAGCCGCGCAGGTCGTCGCGCTTGCCCATGATGGCGGCTTCGGTCAGGACGCGGGTGGTTTCCTGGAACGAAGCGGCCGAGATGAACGAGTCGGTCGACAGCGACGCCTTGGTGATACCCAGCAGCACGTTCTCGTACGTGGCAGGACGCAGGTCCTGGGCCGTGACGCGATCGTTCTCGTTGAGCAGCTCGGAGCGCTCGACCTGCTCGCCCGGGATGAACTCGGTATCGCCGGCGTCCACGATGTTCACGCGGCGCAGCATCTGGCGCACGATCACTTCGATGTGCTTGTCGTTGATCTTCACGCCCTGCAGACGGTAGACGTCCTGCACTTCGTCGACGATGTAGGTCGCCAGCTTCTCGATGCCTTGCAGGCGCAGGATGTCGTGGGGATCGGCCGGGCCGTCCACGATCATTTCGCCCTTGTTCACCACCTGGCCGTCGTGCACCAGCACCTGCTTTTCCTTCGGAATCAGGAACTCGTGGCTGACGCCTTCCAGGTCGGTGATGACCAGGCGCTGCTTGCCCTTGGTGTCCTTGCCGAACGAGACCGTGCCGGTGACGTCGGCCAGCATGCCGGCGTCCTTGGGCGAACGGGCTTCGAACAGCTCGGCCACGCGCGGCAGACCGCCGGTAATGTCGCGGGTCTTTTGCGATTCCTGCGGAATACGCGCCAGGACTTCACCCACGGCAACCTGCTGGCCGTCGCGCACCGTGATCAGCGCGCCCACCGGGAACGAGATGTTCACCGAGTGATCGGTGCCGGCGATCTTGACGTCTTCGCCGTTCTCGTTGACCAGCTTGATCTGCGGACGCATGACGATCTTGCCGCCACGGGTCTTGGGCGTGATCACGACCAGCGTGGACAGGCCGGTGACTTCGTCGACCTGCTTGGCCACGGTCACGCCTTCTTCGATGTTCTCGAAGCGCACGGCGCCGCCGTATTCCGACACGATCGGACGGGTCAGCGGGTCCCACGTCGCCAGGCGGGCGCCGGCCTTGACGGCCTCGCCATCGCCCACCAGCACGGTCGCGCCGTACGGGATCTTGTGGCGTTCGCGTTCGCGGCCGTTGTCGTCGAAGATCGCCAGTTCGCCGGAACGCGAGATGGCCACGCGTTCACCCTTGGCGTTGGTGACGTAGCGCATCGTGCTGGCAAAGCCGACGGTGCCGCTGGACTTGGTTTCGACCGCGCTGGCCAGGGCCGAACGCGAAGCCGCGCCACCGATGTGGAACGTACGCATCGTGAGCTGCGTGCCCGGTTCGCCGATGGACTGGGCGGCGATGACGCCGACCGCTTCGCCCTGGTTGACCGAGGTGCCGCGGCCGAGGTCGCGGCCGTAGCAGTGCGCGCACAGGCCGTGGCGCGTTTCGCAGGTCAGCGGGGTGCGGACCTTGACTTCGTCCACGCCGATGCGGTCGATGGTGTCGACCATATCTTCGTCCAGCAGGGTGCCGGCGACGATGGCCGTTTCCTGCGTGTCCGGGTTGACGATGTCCACGGCCGCGACGCGGCCCAGGATACGGTCGCGCAGCGGTTCGATGACTTCGCCGCCTTCGACCAGGGCCTTCATGTTGTAGCCCTGCGACGTGCCGCAATCGTCCTCGGTGATCACCAGGTCCTGCGTCACGTCGACCAGACGGCGGGTCAGGTAACCCGAGTTCGCGGTCTTCAGCGCCGTGTCGGCCAGACCCTTACGCGCACCGTGAGTCGAGATGAAGTACTGAAGCACGTTCAGGCCTTCACGGAAGTTCGCGGTAATCGGCGTTTCGATAATCGAGCCGTCCGGCTTGGCCATCAGGCCGCGCATGCCGGCGAGCTGGCGGATCTGGGCGGCCGAACCGCGGGCGCCCGAGTCAGCCATCATGTAGATGGAGTTGAACGATTCCTGGCGCACTTCTTCGCCGTGACGGTTGATCACGGGCTCGGTGGCCAGTTGTTCCATCATCGCCTTGCCGACCTTGTCGCCGGCCTTGCCCCAGATGTCCACCACGTTGTTGTAGCGTTCCTGGGACGTGACCAGACCCGACGAGTACTGCTTGTCGATTTCCTTCACTTCGCGGCTGGCTTCGGCCAGGATGCCTTCCTTGGCGGTCGGGATCAGCATGTCGCCCATGGCGATGGAGATACCGCCGCGCGTGGCCAGGCGGAAGCCCGACTGCATCAGCTTGTCGGCGAAGATCACCGTGTCGCGCAGGCCGCAGCGGCGGAACGACTGGTTGATCAGGCGCGAGATTTCCTTCTTCTTCAGCGCCTTGTTCAGGACGGTGAAGGGCAGGCCCTTGGGCAGGATTTCCGACAGCAGCGCGCGGCCGACCGTGGTTTCGTGGCGGCGGATCACCGGCTGCCATTCACCGTTCTCGTCGCGCTCGTGCTCCTTCAGGCGCACGGTGATGCGCGACTGCAGCTCGACTTCGCCGTTGTCATAGGCGCGCTGGACTTCAGCGACGTCCATGAAGAAGATGCCTTCGCCCTTGCCGTTGATGCGCTCGCGGGTCGTGTAGTACAGACCCAGCACGATGTCCTGCGACGGCACGATCGACGGTTCGCCGTTGGCCGGGAACAGCACGTTGTTCGAGGCCAGCATCAGGGTGCGGGCTTCGAGCTGGGCTTCCAGCGACAGCGGCACGTGGACGGCCATCTGGTCGCCGTCGAAGTCGGCGTTGAACGCCGCGCAGACCAGCGGGTGCAGCTGGATGGCCTTGCCTTCGATCAGCACCGGCTCGAACGCCTGGATGCCCAGACGGTGCAGCGTGGGCGCACGGTTGAGCATGACCGGGTGTTCGCGGATGACTTCTTCCAGGATGTCCCAGACCACCGGTTCCTGGCTTTCCACCAGCTTCTTGGCGGCCTTGATGGTCGTGGCCAGGCCCATCATCTCCAGGCGGTTGAAGATGAACGGCTTGAACAGTTCCAGGGCCATCAGCTTGGGCAGGCCGCACTGGTGCAGCTTGAGCTGCGGACCCACCACGATGACCGAACGGCCCGAGTAGTCGACGCGCTTGCCCAGCAGGTTCTGACGGAAGCGGCCGCTCTTGCCCTTGATCATGTCGGCCAGCGACTTGAGCTGGCGCTTGTTGGCGCCGGTCATGGCCTTGCCGCGGCGGCCGTTGTCCAGCAGCGAGTCGACGGCTTCCTGCAGCATGCGCTTTTCGTTGCGCAGGATGATTTCCGGCGCCTTCAGCTCCAGCAGACGCTTCAGACGGTTGTTGCGGTTGATGACGCGGCGGTACAGGTCGTTCAGGTCGGAGGTCGCGAAGCGGCCGCCGTCCAGCGGCACCAGCGGACGCAGGTCCGGCGGCAGCACGGGCAGCACTTCCATGACCATCCACTCGGCCTTGATGCCGGACTTCTGGAAGCCTTCCAGCACTTTCAGGCGCTTGGAGATCTTCTTGATCTTGGCTTCCGAGCTGGTGGCCTTCAGTTCGCCGCGCAGCGTTTCCACTTCGCGGTCGATGTCGATGGTGCGCAGCAGTTCGCGCACGGCCTCCGCGCCCATCAGGGCACGGAAGTCGTCGCCGTACTCTTCGGTCTTGGCGAGGAAATCGTCGTCCGACATGATCTGGCCGCGCTTGAGCGGCGTCATGCCGGGTTCGATCACGCACCAGGCTTCGAAGTACAGCACGCGTTCGATGTCGCGCAGGGTCATGTCGAGCACCATGCCCAGACGCGAGGGCAGGCTCTTCAGGAACCAGATGTGCGCGACCGGGCTGGCCAGCTCGATGTGGCCCATGCGTTCACGGCGGACCTTGGCGACGGTGACTTCCACGCCGCACTTCTCGCAGATCACGCCGCGGTGCTTCAGGCGCTTGTACTTGCCGCACAGGCACTCGTAGTCCTTGATCGGGCCGAAGATCTTGGAGCAGAACAGGCCGTCGCGCTCGGGCTTGAACGTACGGTAGTTGATGGTCTCGGGCTTGCGAACTTCGCCGTAAGACCACGAACGGATCTTCTCGGGCGAGGCGATGCCGATCTTGATGGCATCGAACTGCTCGTCTTGCGAGACTTGCTTAAAGAGGTCGAGTAGCGCTTTCATTAGTTACGCTCCAAATCCATGTCCAGGGCCAACGAGCGGATTTCCTTGACCAGCACGTTGAACGATTCCGGCATGCCGGCGTCGATGACGTGATCGCCCTTGACGATGTTTTCGTATACCTTGGTGCGGCCGGTGATGTCGTCGGACTTCACCGTCAGCATTTCCTGCAGGGTGTAGGCGGCGCCGTATGCTTCCAGCGCCCACACTTCCATTTCCCCGAAACGCTGGCCGCCGAACTGCGCCTTGCCGCCCAGCGGCTGCTGGGTAACCAAGGAGTACGGGCCGGTCGAACGCGCGTGCATCTTGTCGTCGACCAGGTGGTGCAGCTTCAGGTAGTGCATGTAGCCGACGGTCACGGGACGCTCGAACTGCTCGCCGGTGCGGCCGTCGAACAGCCACGCCTGCGTGCGCGACGGCGTCAGCGCCATGCGCTTGGCGACGTCGTCCGGATAGGCCAGTTCCAGCATCTTGGTGATTTCCTCTTCGGTCGCGCCGTCGAAGACGGGCGTCGCGAACGGCACGCCGTTCTTGAGGTTCTGGGCCATTTCCATGACTTCGTCGTCGGTCAGCTCGTCGATGCGCGCGCCGGTGCCGGTCGTGTTGTAGACCTTGTCCAGGTAGGCGCGGACGTTCTTGACCTGCGCGGTGCGCTCGTCGCGCAGCATGTCGGCGATGCGATGGCCCACGCCCTTGGCGGCCCAGCCCAGATGGACTTCCAGCACCTGGCCGACGTTCATCCGCGAGGGCACGCCCAGCGGGTTCAGAACGATGTCGGCCGGCGTGCCGTCAGCCATGTGCGGCATGTCTTCCACCGGGGTGATGCGCGAGACCACGCCCTTGTTGCCGTGGCGGCCGGCCATCTTGTCGCCGGGCTGCAGACGACGCTTGACGGCCAGGTAGACCTTGATCATCTTCAGCACGCCCGGGGGCAGCTCGTCGCCCTGCGTCAGCTTCTTGCGCTTCTCTTCGAAGGCCAGGTCGAACTGGTGGCGCTTCTGCTCGAGCGATTCCTTGGCCTGCTCCAGCACCACGGCGTGGGGCTCGTCGGCCAGGCGGATGTCGAACCACTGCCAGCGGTCCAGGTCGGCCAGGTAGGCCTTGGTGATCGTGGCGCCCTTGGCCAGCTTGCGCGGGCCGCCGTTGACGGTCTTGCCGACCAGCATCTTCTCGATACGGTCGAACTGGTCGTTCTCGACGATGCGCAGCTGGTCGTTCAGGTCCTGGCGATAGCGGCGCAGTTCATCGTCGATGATGGACTGGGCGCGCTTGTCGCGCACGATGCCTTCGCGGGTGAACACCTGCACGTCGATCACGGTGCCGGTCATGCCCGAGGGCACGCGCAGCGAGGTGTCCTTAACGTCGGAGGCCTTCTCGCCGAAGATGGCGCGCAGCAGCTTTTCTTCCGGCGTCAGCTGGGTCTCGCCCTTGGGCGTGACCTTGCCGACCAGCACGTCGTCGGCGCTCACTTCGGCGCCGATGTAGCAGATGCCGGAATCGTCCAGGCGGTTCAGCTGGGTTTCCGCCAGGTTGCTGATGTCGCGCGTGATTTCCTCAGGTCCGAGCTTGGTGTCGCGGGCCACGACCGTCAGTTCCTCGATGTGCACCGAGGTGTAGCGGTCATCGGCCACGACCTTTTCCGAGATCAGGATCGAGTCTTCGAAGTTGTAGCCGTTCCAGGGCATGAACGCGATCAGCATGTTCTGACCCAGGGCGAGTTCGCCCAGGTCGGTCGATGCGCCGTCGGCCAGCACGTCACCCTTGGCGACCGGGTCGCCGCGCTTGACGATGGGACGCTGGTTGATGTTGGTGTTCTGGTTGGAACGGGTGTACTTGATCAGGTTGTAGATGTCGACGCCGACTTCGCCGGCGACGTTTTCTTCATCGTTCACGCGGATCACGACACGCTCGGCGTCGACGTGGTCGACCAGGCCGCCGCGCAGCGCCTGCACGGTGGTGCCCGAGTCGACGGCCACGGTGCGCTCGATGCCCGTACCCACGACCGGCTTTTCCGGACGCAGGCAAGGCACGGCCTGACGCTGCATGTTGGCGCCCATCAGCGCGCGGTTCGCGTCGTCGTGCTCCAGGAACGGAATCAGCGAGGCGGCGACCGACACGATCTGCGACGGCGCCACGTCCATGTAGTGCACGTTGGCCGGCGCGGTCAGCATGGTTTCGCCGGCTTCACGGCAGGCAACCAGGTCGTCCACGAAGCGGCCTTCGTCGTCGAGCGCGGCGTTGGCCTGCGCGATGACGTAGTGGCTTTCCTCGATGGCCGACAGGTAATCGATCTGGTCGCTGACCTTGCCGTCGATGATCTTGCGGTAAGGCGTTTCCAGGAAGCCGTACTCGTTCAGGCGGGCGTACAGCGCCATGGAGTTGATCAGGCCGATGTTCGGGCCTTCCGGCGTTTCGATCGGGCAGACGCGGCCGTAGTGGGTCGGGTGCACGTCGCGGACTTCGAAGCCGGCGCGCTCGCGGGTCAGACCGCCCGGGCCCAGTGCGGAAACACGGCGCTTGTGCGTGATTTCCGACAGCGGGTTGGTCTGGTCCATGAACTGCGACAGCTGGCTCGAACCGAAGAACTCCTTGATGGCGGCCGAGATCGGCTTGGAGTTGATCAGGTCGTGCGGCATCAGGTTTTCCGTCTCGGCCTGGCCCAGACGTTCCTTGACGGCGCGCTCGACGCGCACCAGGCCGGCGCGGAACTGGTTCTCGGCCAGTTCGCCCACACAGCGCACGCGGCGGTTGCCCAGGTGATCGATGTCGTCGATCTGGCCACGGCCGTTACGCAGCTCGACCAGCACCTTGATGGTTTCGAGGATGTCCTCGTTGGTCAGCGTCATCGGACCGCTGGTGTCTTCGCCACGGCCCAGACGGCTGTTGACCTTCATGCGGCCCACACGCGACAGGTCGTAGGTTTCTTCGCTGTAGAACAGGCGCTGGAACAGGGCCTCCACCGCTTCTTCGGTGGGCGGCTCGCCGGGACGCATCATGCGGTAGATGGCGACGCGCGCGGCCATCTGGTCGGCGGTCTCGTCGGTGCGCAGGGTCTGCGAGATGTAGGGACCGCGGTCCAGGTCGTTCGTGTAGAGCGTCTGGATGTCGTGGACGTTGGCGGCGCGCAGCGCGCCCAGCACGCTTTCGGTGATCTCGTCGTTGGCGTTGGCGATGACTTCGCCGGTGTCCGGATCAACGATGTTCTTGGCCAGCACGCGGCCGTACAGGAAGTCTTCCGGCACGGAGATGCGCTGGATGCCGCCGGCAGCCAGGTCGCGCAGGTGCTTGGCGTTGATGCGCTTGTCCTTCTCGACGATGACCTTGCCGGAGCGGTCCGAGATGTCGAAGCGGGCCATTTCGCCCTTCCAGCGCTCGGGCACGAATTCCATCATCGCGCCTTCGCTCTTCAGTTCGAAGTTGTCGAAGTCGAAGAAGTTGGCCAGGATCGATTCCGGCGTCATGCCGATGGCCTTGCACAGGATCGTGACGGGCATCTTGCGGCGGCGGTCGACGCGGAAGAACAGGATGTCCTTGGGGTCGAACTCGAAGTCCAGCCACGAGCCGCGGTAGGGAATCACGCGGGCCGAGAACAGCAGCTTGCCGGAGCTGTGGGTCTTGCCGCGGTCGTGCTCGAAGAACACGCCGGGCGAGCGGTGCAGCTGCGACACGATGACGCGCTCGGTACCGTTGATGACGAAGGAACCGGTGCTGGTCATGAGCGGAATCTCGCCCATGTAGACTTCCTGTTCCTTCACTTCCTTGACGGTGGGCTTGCTGACTTCGCGGTCAAGCAGCACCAGGCGGACCTTGGCTCGCAGGGGCGAGGCATAGGTCAGGCCACGTTGCTGACATTCCTTGACATCGAACACCGGTTCGCCGAGCACATAGCTCACGAACTCCAAGCGCGCCATACCGTTGTGACTAACGATCGGGAAAATCGACGAGAACGCCGCCTGCAAACCGTCGGCTACGCGTTCGGACGGGGCGGTATCCGCCTGCAGGAAAGTTAGGTAGGATTGAAGCTGAGTCGCCAGCAGGAAGGGAACGTTTTGAACGTCTTCACGCTTGGCGAAGCTTTTGCGGATGCGCTTTTTTTCGGTGTACGAGTAAGGCATGAGCACTCCGACTCGAGGTTGCATGGGCCGTCAACCACGGCCCCAGGTGATACGACTCCAGGAAACCCCCCTGAAAAGGGCATTCCCCCAGTAGGGGTTTCCTGGAAACGCAAAAGCCCGGGGACTGCAAACTGCGCTGTCCCCGGGCAAGTTGACGCAGGTCTTACTTGACTTCGACCTTGGCGCCAGCTTCTTCCAGCTTCTTCTTGGCGGCTTCGGCGTCAGCCTTGGCAACGCCTTCCTTGACGGGCTTCGGAGCGCCGTCGACCAGGTCCTTGGCTTCCTTCAGGCCCAGACCGGTCAGCTCGCGCACGGCCTTGATGACGGAAACCTTGTTGGCGCCGGCTTCAGCCAGGACAACGGTGAACTCGGTCTGCTCTTCAGCAGCGGCGGCGGCGCCACCAGCGGCGGGAGCAGCGACAGCGACAGCGGCGGCAGCAGCCGACACGCCGAACTTCTCTTCCATTTCCTTGATCAGCTCGGACAGTTCGAGCACGGTCATGCCAGCGATGGCGTCAAGGATTTCAGCTTTGTTAAGTGCCATTTTTAAGAACTCCAAATATTTTGGTAATGCCAGGGTTTGGGTGTCGCTCGGTCGTTCAGCGAATTCCGGGAAGGGCGGGGATTAAGCCGCAGCCTTCTGGTCGCGCACGGCGGCGAGGCCACGGGCGAACTTGGTCGGAACTTCGTTGAGCGTACGCACGAATTGCGCGATGGGGGCTTGCATGGTGCCCAGCAGTTTCGACAGCAACTCTTCGCGCGAGGGCATGGTGGCCAGGGCCTTCACGCCTTCTTGGTTCAACAGGCTGTTGGGCAGCGAGCCCGCCTTGATGACCAGCTTGTCATTGCTTTTCGCGAAACCTGCGAGGACCTTGGCCGCCGCGACCGGATCGGCGCTGATACCGTAGATCAGCGGACCGGTGAGTTGCTCGGCCAACGGCTCGAAAGCCGTGCCGGCAACGGCACGACGGGCCAGCGAGTTCTTCAGAACACGCAGATACACGCCCGATTCACGCGCAGTTTTGCGCAGTACGGTGACAGAGGCGACGTCCAGACCACGGTACTCGGCGATAACGATCGATTGAGCCTTGGCAACTTCAGCCGAGACTTCCTCGATCACCACCGCTTTCTCTTGACGATTGAGACTCACGGTTTGAACACTCCATCAAAAGACGCCTGGGGCGAATGCCTTGCGCGTCAACCGAATGCGGCGCCTGGTCGAGTTCTTCGGGTAAAGAAATCTTCCTGGGGACGCCGTCTACGCTGGATCCGAACTATGTGAGCTTCGGGATTAAGCGGGGTGGCCCGGTACGGCTTGAACCACCCTGCTCCAGCGGTCTTTGACAGCAGCATCCGGAGAACTCCGGATGCGGCCCAAAGTACGTTTACTACTGTCGGACTCAGGCCGACAGCGAGGCGATTTCCACGCGCGCACCGCCGCCCATCGTGGACGAGACGGCCAGCTTGCGCAGGTAAATGCCCTTGGCAGCAGCGGGACGAGCCTTTTGCAGGGCGTCGACCAGAGCGGCCAGGTTGGTTTGCAGCTGTTCCACGCCGAACGACGCGCGGCCGATCGTGGCGTGGATGATGCCGGCCTTGTCGGTGCGGTACTGAACCTGACCGGCCTTGGCGTTCTTGACGGCGGTGGCGACGTCGGGGGTCACGGTGCCGACCTTCGGGTTCGGCATCAGGCCACGGGGGCCCAGGATCTGACCCAGGGCGCCCACGACACGCATCGTGTCGGGCGAGGCGATGACCACGTCGAAGTCCATCTGACCGGCCTTGATCTGCTCGGCCAGGTCGTCCAGGCCGACGATGTCGGCGCCGGCGGCCTTGGCGGCTTCAGCCTTGTCGCCCTGGGCGAACACGGCCACGCGGACCGACTTGCCGGTGCCGGCGGGCAGCACGACCGAACCGCGGACCAGCTGGTCCGACTTCTTCGGGTCGATGCCGAGTTGCACGGCCACGTCGATGGATTCGTCGAACTTGGCGACGGCGGTTTCCTTGACCAGGGTCAGGGCTTCAGCGACCGGGTACAGCTTGGTGCGGTCGATCTTCTGCGCAATGGCGGCGGCGCGCTTGGACAGTTTTGCCATGATTAGATCCCCTCAACCGTGATGCCCATGCTGCGGGCGCTGCCAGCGATGGTGCGGACGGCGGCTTCCATGTCGGCAGCCGTCAGGTCCGGACTCTTGGTCTTGGCGATTTCTTCGGCTTGAGCGCGGGTCAGCGTGCCGACCTTGTCGGTATGCGGCTTGGCCGAACCCTTTTGCACGCCAGCGGCCTTCTTGATGAGGACCGTCGCGGGCGGGGTCTTCATGATGAAGGTGAAGCTCTTGTCCGCGAAGGCGGTGATCACCACCGGAATCGGCAGACCGGGCTCCATGCCCTGCGTCTTGGCGTTGAACGCCTTGCAGAATTCCATGATGTTCAGGCCGCGCTGACCCAGCGCCGGACCGATCGGGGGGGAGGGGTTAGCCTTACCAGCCGGCACTTGCAGCTTGATAAAGCCGACGATCTTCTTCGCCATGCTTTGCTCCTTGCGGGTTATATCGCTTCGCGCCGTTCAGGCCCGAAGCTCCCCGGGGGTTGAAATCAGGTCTTTTCGACCTGGCTGAAATCGAGCTCGACGGGGGTGGCGCGACCAAAAATGGTGACCGACACACGCACCTTGCTCTTTTCGTAGTTGACTTCTTCGACGTTGCCGTTGAAGTCCGCAAACGGACCTTCCTTGACCCGAACCATCTCGCCCACTTCGAACAGGATCTTGGGGCGGGGTTTCTCGACGCCCTCTTCCATCTGGGAGAGGATCTTTTCGACTTCCTTTTCGGAAATCGGGGTCGGACGATTGCCCGAGCCACCCAGAAAGCCGGTGACGCGGTTGGTGTTCTTGACCAGGTGCCACGTTTCGTCGGTCAGGTCCATTTCAACCAGGACATAACCGGGGAAAATGCGGCGCTCGGTGATCGACTTCTGACCGCCCTTGACCTCGACGACTTCCTCGGAGGGCACAAGAATGCGGCCAAACGACGTTTGCAGGCCTGCGCGCTCGATGCGCTCGTTCAGGGCCTTGTGTACGCTTTTTTCCATGCCGGAGTACACATGGACGACATACCAACGCTTACTCATTCGCCGTCCTTATTTCCAGCCCAACAACAGGCCGTAGAGAATCCATTCGATGCCCTTGTCGAGCACCCACATGAAAATGCCCATGATCGCCACGAACGCGAAAACGATGCCCGTCATCTGGGTCGTTTCCTTGCGCGTGGGCCACGAGACACGCTTGACTTCGTTGTAGGATTCGCTCGCGAAGCTCAGGGTGCGGCGGCCCGGCTCGCTGAACCACGCGATCACGGCGGCGATCACGAGGCCGGCGACGAACACGCCGATACGAGCAGGCATCGGCTGCGCGCTGAGCACGGAGAACCCGACGATGCCAGCAATAACGACAAGAACCGCCAGCCCGAGCTTGACCCGGTCGGCGGTACTGGTTACGGTTTCTACGCTGGTATTAGACATTTTGCGACGCGAGCCGCCGTGAATGCGTAACTCGCGATGATCTCCCGCGGGTTTATCCTGGCGGTGGCAGGGGCAGTAGGAATCGAACCTACAACCTTCGGTTTTGGAGACCGACGCTCTGCCAATTGAGCTATGCCCCTAAAACACTTGCATTAGTTCGCAGCCGCTCTTCACCGCTGCTTTCCGCGCCATATCAGCTCGCGGAACCATACATCATACTACTTTTACTGCAAGAATGGATAGAGGGATTGAAAAATCCGCTCTATCCACTCTGGAGACTGCTTAGGCGATGATCTTGGCGACCACGCCGGCGCCGACGGTACGGCCGCCTTCACGGATGGCGAAACGCAGGCCTTCTTCCATGGCGATCGGGGCCAGCAGCTTGACGGTCATCGTCACGTTGTCGCCCGGCAGAACCATTTCCTTGTCGGCCGGCAGGTCGATCGTGCCCGTCANGTTTCGTACTCGACGTGGGCGGTGTTGATGGTGATGCCGCGAGCCTTTTCTTCAGGAGCCGCGTCGATCTGGTCGTAGCCGCGGGCTTCGCCGCCGAACTTGGTCGACAGAACGGTCGTGATGGCCGCCGTCAACGTCGTTTTGCCGTGGTCAACGTGACCAATCGTACCCACGTTCACGTGCGGCTTGGTACGTTCAAACTTGCCTTTTGCCATGGCTGACTCCTGACCTGGATTGCGCTTTTGACTAAAGCTGCGACTGAAGAAAAGAACTTAGGGAATTAGTGGTGCCCATGGCGCGGATCGAACGCGCGACCTCTCCCTTACCAAGGGAGTGCTCTACCACTGAGCCACATGGGCATATAAAGCTGGAGCGGGTGAAGGGAATCGAACCCTCGTCGTAAGCTTGGAAGGCTTCTGCTCTACCATTGAGCTACACCCGCGGCTATCCTTTCACCTTCTCTCTTCCCGAACCTCTTTCAATACAAAGCCTGGAAAACCGTGCCGCCTTTCTTGCAAAGGCGGCCAAGCATCCAGAACCTCACATTGTAAATCCAGGCCAACTGCGCCTGGATTCCTGTGTACTACTACACGAGGTACGGGTCTCTGGTGGAGGAGGTTGGATTCGAACCAACGTAGGCGCAAGGCCAACAGATTTACAGTCTGCCCCCTTTAACCACTCGGGCACTCCTCCAGAGGAGAATTCGAGATTATGAACACTTTCTAAATCGCTGTCAAACGATTCGGACGAAAAATATTCAGAACTCCGGTTCAGTCACCCCGCGTTTGCACGCAGAGGGGGGCAATCTTACAGATTTCCGTGAACCGCTGCACGGAAAAGTTCGGTGTATTGCGCGGCCGAGTAGTCCACCGGATTCGTGCCGGCCGAAGGGTCGGCGGCCGCCATGCGCCCGACGCGCTCGGCCTGGGCGTCATCGATGCCGATCTCGGCCAGCGTGTGCGCAATGCCGATGGCCTCGCGCAGCGCCAGCACCCAGTCCAGCACCGCGCCCGGCCGGGCCGGCAGGTCCAGGTAGCGCGCCAGCGCTTCCAGGCGCGGGGCCACGGCGTGCTGGTTGGCTTTCAGCACGTAGGGCATGAGGATGGCGTTGAGCAGGCCGTGGTGCGCGTCGTAGAGCGCGCCCAGCGGATGCGCCAGCGCGTGCATGGCGCCCAGCCCGCGCTGGAACGCGGTGGCGCCCATGCTGGAGGCCACCAGCATCTGCTGGCGCGCCTGCAGGTCGGCGCCGTCGGCCACCGCCTGCGGCAGGTATTCCTTGACCATGCGCATGCCTTCGAGCGCGATGCCCGTGGCCATCGGATGGAACACCGGCGAACAATAGGCCTCCAGGTTGTGCGACAGCGCGTCCATGCCAGTGGCGGCCGTGATCTTCGGCGGCAGGCCGACGGTGAGTTCGGGGTCCAGGATGACGATGGCCGGCAGCATGCGCGCATGGAAGATGATGCGCTTGACCTCGGCCGCCTCGTCGGTGATGACCGAGGCGCGTCCCACTTCCGAGCCGGTGCCCGCGGTGGTGGGCACCGCCACCACCGGCGCCATGCCGGCCACGTTCACCCGCAGGTAGTTGTCGCCCACGTCCTCGAAGTCCCACAGGGGCCGCTGCTGGCCCGCCATCAGCGCGATGGCCTTGGCCGCGTCCAGCGCCGACCCGCCGCCCATCGCGATCACGCCGTCATGGCCGCCCTGCCGGTACGCCGCCACGCCGTCGTCGACGTTGCGGCCCGTGGGGTTGCCCTTGATATCGTGGAACAGGCCGCATTGCAGGCCGGCTTCGCGGCACGCGGCCTGCGCCGCGGCCACCATCGGCAGCGCCGCCAGGCCGGGGTCGGTCACCAGCAGCGGGCGCGCCATGCCCAGTTCGCGGCATGCCTGCGGCAGTTCGCTGATGCGGCCGGGACCGGCCTTGATGGCGGTGGGGTAATTCCAGTTGACGCTAGGCACGCTCATGGTCGGCTTCCTGTGGATATCTGGTTAGAGGCTGCGCAGATGGAAGGATTTGGCCTGCGTGAGCTGCTCGTATCCGACCACGGACAGCGATACGCCGCGGCCCGAGTTCTTCACGCCGGTCCAGGCCAGCGCGGGGTCCAGGTAGTCGCAGCGGTTCATGAAGAACGTGCCCGTGCGGACCTGGCGGCCGATGCGCAGCGCGGCCTCCTGGTCCTGCGTGAACGCCGCGGCCGTCAGGCCGTAGGGGCTGTCGTTCATGAGCGCGATGGCCTGCTCATCGCTGTCTACCGGCATGATGCCGACGACGGGGCCGAAGCATTCGTCGTTCATGACGTGCATGCCGTGGTCCACCTGCGTCAGCAGCGCCGGCGCGACGTAAGGCGAGTTTTTATTCGCATTTTTAAAACGCGATGGATCTATCAGGTTTCTGGCGCCGGCCGCGACCGCGGCGCCGACGATCTCGCGGATCTCGTCGGCGGCGCGCTTGCGCACCACCGGCCCGAGCGTGGTCCCGTCCTGCAGCGGATCGCCCAGCACGTATTGCTCGGTCAGCGCCACGGCGCGCTCGACGAACTCATCGTAGCGCGGCCGCGCCACGTAGATGCGCTGGATGCCGCAGCAGGACTGGCCGGAATTGAAGTACGCGCCGTCGACCAGCGTCTCGACCGCGTGGCCGATGTCGGCGTCGTTGCGCACATAGGCCGGGTCGTTGCCGCCCAGCTCCAGGCCGACGCCGATGAAGCGCCCCGCCGCGCCTTCTTCCACGCTGTGTCCGCCGCGCACGGAGCCGGTGAAGGACACATAGCCGATTTCCGGCGCGCGGATCAGTCGCTGCGCGATCTCGTGGCTGGCGTGCAGGTACTGGAACACGCCCGCGGGCGCGCCGGCCTCGCGGAACGCGCGCTCGATGAATTCGGCGCACAGCGGCGTCTGATCCGAGTGCTTGAGGATGACGGCGTTGCCGGCCATCAGCGCCGGCACGATGCTGTTGACGGCGGTCAGCAGCGGATAATTCCACGGCGCGATCGTCAGCGCCACGCCGATGGGCTCGCGGCTGATGAAGCGCGTGAACCCGGGCTGCTCGGGAACCCGGATCGGGGCCAGCGCCTCGGCGGCGATGGCGATCATGTGACGCGCGCGCGACTCGAAGCCGGCCACTTCGCCCGGCGTGTAGCGCAGGGGCCGGCCCATTTGCACGGTGATGGCGCGCGCGATTTCGTCCCTGGCCGCGACGAAGCGGTCCACGGCGGCCGACACGATGCGCCCCCGCTCCTGCACGCCCAGCGCCGCCCAGCCCGGCTGCGCGCCCTGGGCGTCGGCCAGCGCACGCGCGATCTGCGCCTCGCTGGCATAGGGACGGCGGACGACCTCGCGCCCGTCGATCGGACTGATGGTGATGAGTTCCTGCGTCATGGCTGCCCTATGCAAACGGTGTGGTCGATGGTCAGATGATTTCGAAGTAGCGCGCCAGTTCCCAGTCGGTCACGTGGCGCCGGAACTGCCTTTCTTCCCATTCGCGCGCGGCCACGTAGTGCTCGACGAAGGCGTCGCCGAACAGCCGGCGCGCGGCCTCGGATTCGCCCAGCCGCTGGGCCGCGTCCCACAGCGTGCTCGGCAGGCGCAGATGCGCGGGAAACTGCTGGGTATAGGCGTTGCCCTGCACCATGGGCTCGGGTTCGAGCCCCTGTTCGATGCCGTACAGGCCCGAGGCCAGCGCGGCCGACAGCGCCAGGTAGGGATTGGCGTCGGCCGAGCCGATGCGCACTTCGACGCGCTGCGACTTGTCGCTGCCGGGAATCAGCCGCAGCGCGGTGGTGCGGTTCTCCATGCCCCAGGTGGCGTCCAGCGGCGCCCAGTAGCCGGGCACCAGGCGCGAGTAGCTGTTGACGGTCTGCGCGTACAGGGCCATGAATTCCGGCAGGTAGCGCTGCACGCCGGCCATGAAGGAAGCCTGCGTCGCGCTCATGCAGTGCGGCCGCGACTCGTCGTGGAACGCCGAGCGCCCGGTCTTGCGGTCGCGCAGCGACAGGTGGATGTGGCCGCTCTGGCCGGGATGCTCGTGCGACCACTTCGCCATGAAGGTCGCCATCAGGCCATTCTGCTGCGCCAGCGCCTTGGTGAAGGTCTTGAACAGGAATGCCTTGTCGCCGGCGGCCGCGGCCTGGTCGACCGCGAGCGCGGCTTCCAGCACGCCCGGCCCGGTCTCGGTATGCAGGCCTTCGATGGGCATGTCCATGCGTTCGCACATGTCCAGCAGCTTGCGGTAGAAATCGCCCTCCACCGTGCTGCGCAGCACCGAGTAGCCGAAATTCCCGGGCGTCCAGTTCTCGAGGTTGCGGTAGTGCTTCGCGCGCACCGAGTGCGGGGTCTCGCGGAACATGAAGAACTCGTATTCCAGCGCGGCGTAGGCGTCGAAGCCCATGTCGGCGGCCCGGTCGATGACCCGGTGCAGCAGGCGCCGCGGGCAGATGGCGCCGGCCTCGCCTTCGAATTCCGCCAGGAACAACAGCATGTCCTCGCCGCCCGGCCCCTGCTCCAGCGGCAGCCTGCGGGCGCTTTGCGGGACGATCCGCAGCTTGGCGTCGGGATAGGCGGTATGCCAGCCGGTGTACTTGGTGTTGTCGTAGAGCTGGTCGTCGAGATCCCAGCCGAACACCACGTCGCAAAATGCGAGCCCGGAGCGCAGCGCCCCCAGGAATTTATCGCGGCGCAGGTACTTGCCCAGCATGACGCCGTCGACGTCGGACAGGCCGACCTTGATGTGCGAGAGCGCGCTGGCCTGCACCAACCGCTCCGCGTCTTCCACCGTTGCTACCCCTAGTGCATGCATGCTTGTCCACCTTGCTGTGACTGTAGCGTTGCGTTGACCTGTCGGGCGGGCGGCGCGGCGTTCAGGTCGCGGCCGCCCCCAGCAGCCGCATCGCCTGGCGATGCAGCTGCGGCGTGGCGGCCGCGATCACGCGGCCCTGCGACTGGAGGCCGAGCGGCTGCCCGGACCAGTCGGTAATGACGCCGCCTGCCCCTTCGATCACGGGCATCAGCGCCAGATAGTCGTATGGCTGCAGGCCGGACTCGACCACCAGGTCGACGTGGCCGCTGGCCAGCAGCCCGTAGCTGTAGCAGTCGCCGCCGTAGCGGCGCATGCGCGCGGCCTGCGCCAGCGCGTCGAAGGCGGCCAGCTCGGCGCCGGCGAAGATGTCCGGCGAGGTCGCGTAGAGGATGGCCTCGCCCAGTTCGGTGCAGCCGCTGACGCGACAGGCGTGGCCGTTCAGGCTGGCGGGCTGGCCGGCCGCGCCGATCCAGCGTTCGTCCAGCGCGGGAATGTCGATCAGGCCCAGCACCGGCCTGCCGCGGTGCAGCAGCGCCAGCAGCGTGCCCCACAGCGGGTTGCCGGAAATAAAGGCGCGGGTGCCGTCTATGGGATCGAGCGACCAGACCAGCTCGGCCTCCATGTGCGATACGCCGAACTCCTCGCCCAGGATGCCGTGCTCCGGGTATTGCTCCGCGATGGCCGCGCGCAGGGCCGTCTCGACTTCGCGGTCGGCTTGGGTGACGGGGCTGGCGTCGGCCTTGGTGTCGACCGCCAGCGGATGGCGGAACCACTTGCGCGACAGCGGCCGCACGCGGTCGGCCAGCGTCTGGGCGAACGCGCGATAGGCGGCCAGCTGCGGCGCGGATAGCGGCAATGAGGTTTGCATCGGTGATGCCTCCAGACCGGCCGCGGGATCGGGCCCAGGCCAAAAAAAACCGTGCATACGAGGTTTTTCCAGTCTAGACACGTTGCCACAAATTTGCAAATATACTTAAAACTGCAACTCGCACCTGTCTTGCAGCCCCGCAGTCCGCATATGTAGCTCGCACCGTTGCCGTGTATTCCAACCGGAGTCCCATCATGCAATGTATGAAGAAGCTCAGCCTTGTGGTTGCAGTAATTTCCCTAGGTGCCATCGGCTCGCAGGCCCATGCCGGCGCCATCACCGTCTACACCGCGCTCGAGGAAGACGAGATCGCGGCCTACCTCAAGGCGGCCAACGCCGCCATGCCCGACCTGAAAGTCAACGTGCTCCGCCTGTCCACCGGCGACCTGGGCGCGCGCCTGATCGCCGAGGCCTCCAACCCGCAGCAGGACGTGATCTGGGGCTTCGCGGTCAGCAATATGCTCGACCCGCGCCTGCAGAACCTGCTGGAACCCTATGCGGTCAAGGGCATGGACGCCCTGCCCGCCCGCTACAAGGGCGCCGACAACAAGTGGTTCGCCGCCACCGGCTACGTGGCGGCGTTCTGTGTCAACACCGACAGGCTGAAGTCCAAGAACCTGCCCATGCCCACGTCATGGGAAGACCTGACCAAGCCCGCCTACAAGGGCGAGATCGTGATCCCCAGCCCGGCCGCCTCCGGCACCGGCTATCTGCAGATCGCCGCCCTGCTGCAGGGCCTGGGCAAGGAAAAGGGCTGGGCCCTGCTCAAGGACCTGGACAAGAACGTGGCGCAGTACACGCCTTCCGGTTCGCGTCCCTGCAAGATGGCGCGCGCCGGCGAGTACGCGATCGGCGTGTCCTTCGCCTTTCCGGCCATGCAGTCCATCGAAGAGGGCTATCCCATCAAGATGGTGATCCCGTCCAAATGGGTGGGCTACGAGCTGGAGGCTTCGGGCCTGATGAAAACGGCCAAGAATCCCGCGGACGCCAAGCGCTTCCTGGACTGGACCCTGTCGCAGCAGGCCGGCGGCCTCTACAGCAAGTACAAGGAACTCGTCACCATCCCCGGCGCCGCCCCCAACAAGGCCGCCGAGGCCGCGGGCCTGCCCAAGGACCTGGGCACGGTGCTGTACCCCGTGGACTTCCAGAAGTCGGCGGCCGAGCGGGACGCCATCATCAAGACCTGGCAGGAAACCATCAAGCGTTGACGGCGGCGCGGCCGGCCGCCGCCGGCCGCGTCCCGTCCTGGAGACGCCCATGTACCTGGAATTGCGCGGGATACGCAAGACTTTCGACGGCTCGGTCGCGCTGCAGGACATCGACCTGTCGGTGGGCGAGCATGAATTCGTCTGCCTGCTCGGGCCCAGCGGCTGCGGCAAGACCACGCTGCTGCGCATCGTGGCCGGGCTGCTGCCGTTCGACCGCGGCGCCATCACGCTGGGCGGGCACGACCTGAGCGCGCTGCCGGCGCGCAAGCGCGGCTTCGGCATCGTGTTCCAGTCGTACTCGCTGTTTCCCAACATGACCGTGGCCGAGAACGTGGGCTACGGCCTGCGCATCCGCGGCGAAAGCCGCGAGCGCATCGCGTCGCGGGTGCGCGAACTGCTGGCGCTGATCAAGCTGCCCGAGCACGCCGAACGCTACCCGCACCAGCTCTCCGGCGGCCAGCAGCAGCGCGTGGCGCTGGCGCGCGCGCTGGCCGTGGACCCGGCGCTGATCCTGCTGGACGAACCGCTGTCGGCGCTGGACGCGCGCGTGCGCACCGATATGCGCGCCGAGATCCACGACGTGCAGCGGCGCCTGAAAATCCCGACCATCATGGTCACCCACGACCAGGAAGAAGCCTTGACGCTGGCCGACAAGATCGTCTGCATGAACGACGGGCGCATCGAGCAGGTCGGCTCGCCGGCCGACCTCTATCTGCGCCCGCGCACGCGTTTCGTGGCCAACTTCGTCGGCCTGAGCAACCTGCTGCCCACCGACTGGGTGCGCGAAGCCATGCCCGAGCTGCTGGCGAGCCGCCCCGAAGGCGCCAGCGAGCGCTATGAAGCCTGCCTGCGGCCCGAGAACCTGCGGGTGGCGGCCGACGAGCGCGGCGCCGGCCGCGTGCAGGACATGACGTTCATGGGCAACCTGACCCGCCTGCGCATCGCGTGGCGCGGACGCGAACTGGTGGTGGAGCAGCATGGCGCGGCCGGGCTGGCGCGCGGCGCCCCCGTGCGCCTGGACGCGGAGCCGGGCCAGTGCGCCTGGGTCAGCGTATGAGGGCGCTCCGATGAGCGCCGCACACGCCGGCGCCGCGCTGGCCGCCCCCGCCGGCCGCGCGCCCTGGACGGCCGACCGCCTGCTGCTCTGGACCTGCGTCGGCATACCGATGGCGGGCCTGGCGCTGTTCTTCCTCTATCCGCTGGCGACCGTGGCCTGGAACAGCCTGGTCGAGAAAGACGGCTCCATCGGCCTGGGCAACTACGCCGAAGTCTTCGCCACGCGCGGCATCCTGACCGCCACGCTCAACAGCCTGGTCATGAGCTTCGCCACCACGGCGGTCAGCATCGTGCTGGGCTTCGCCATCGCCTATGGGCTGGACCGCAGCTGCATGCGCGGCAAGGCCATCGTGCGGGTGGCGCTGGTGCTGCCGCTGCTGGCCCCGTCGCTGGTGCAGGGCCTGGGCCTGATCTTCCTGCTGGGGCGCAACGGCCTGGTGCACCGCTGGACCGGCTGGGACATCGACATCTACGGCTTCTGGGGGCTGCTGATCTCCAACGTGTTCTATGCCCTGCCCCAGGCCGTGCTGATCCTGCAGGCGGCGCTGCGCAACATGGATGCGCGCTACTACGACGCGGCCGAAGTCATGGGCGCCTCCAGCGCGCGCCAGTTCTTCGACATCACCCTGCCCAACTGCAAGTTCGGCCTGCTGAGCGCGGCCTTCGTGGTGTTCGTCATCACCATCACCGATTTCGGCAACGCCGCGGTGATCGGCGGCAACTACCGCGTGCTGGCCACCGAGATCTACAGCCAGGTGTCCGGCCAGATGAACTTCGGCCTGGGGTCGGTGGTGGGCATCCTGCTGCTGCTGCCTTCGCTGATATCGGTGCAGATAGAGCGCGTGGCCTCGCAGCGCCAGTTCGGCTCGGCCTCGCCCGGCGGCCTGAGGGTCGCGCCGCAGCCGGCGCGGGCGCGCGACGCCGCCTTCGGCGCCGCCGTGCTGCTGGCCGCCGGCGCCATCATCGTCACGGTGGCCACGGTGGTGTTCGCCAGTTTCATGCGGCTGTGGCCCTACCGCATGGAATGGACGCTGAAGCACTATGACATCACGGTCAGCGGCGGCTACGCGCCGCTGTGGACCTCGCTGTACCTGTCGCTGGCCGCCGCCGGCGGCGGGGTGCTGCTGCTGTTCTTCCTGAGCTTCGGCGTCTGCCGCATCCCGCGCGCCTGGGCCAAGCCGGTGTACATGCTGTCGGTGCTGCCGGTGGGGGTGCCGGGCCTGGTGCTGGGCCTGTCCTACATCTTCGCGTTCAACGCGCCCGGCACGCCGCTGTACGCGCTGTACGGCAGCGCGGCGCTGATCGCGCTGTGCAACTTCTACCACTACCATACGCAGGGGTTCCTGACGATGATGACCGGCATGCGGGCCGTGCCGCAGGCCCTGGAGGAAGCGGTCAGCTGCCTGGGCGGCGGCACCCTGCGGGTGCTGCGCGACGCGGTGCTGCCGCTGATCGGTCCGACGGTGCTGGGCGTCTTCTTTTTCCTGTTCATGCGCTCCATGGTCACGCTGTCGGCGGTGATCTTCCTGGTCACGCCTTCGGTCAGCGTGGCCCCGGTTTCGGTGCTGCGCCTGGACGAAGCCGGATTCGTCTCGCGGGCGGCGGCCTATTCAACGCTTATCATGCTGGTCGTTGGAGGTTCCCTGCTGGCCCTGCGCGCGCTGATTGCGTGGGCCGCGCGGCGGCGGGCATAGGGATAGAGAACTAGGAAACATCGGATATGTGGCAAGAAGAGCGGTATCAGAGAATCCGCGCCCTGCTGTCTTCATTGCAGCAGGTATCGACCGACCGCATCGTCGGCGAATTGGGGGTATCGCGGGAGACCGTCAGGCGCGACCTGCTGGAGCTGGAATCGATGGGCGAACTGCGCCGGGTGCATGGCGGCGCGGTGCCGGTGCACAGCGAGCCGCCCATCGCCGAACGCGTGCACACCCGCGTCAAGTACAAGCGCGCCATCGCGCGGGCGGCGGCCGGCCTGGTCTCCAGCGGCCAGACCCTGTTCCTGGACGCGGGCAGCACCACCAGCGTGCTGGCCGACGAACTGGCCAAGCTGTCGGGCCTGACCATCATCACCAACTCGTTCGACGTGGCCCTCAAGGTCGGCACCGCCGGCAGCGGCGCCAACCAGCTCATCATGCTGGGCGGCTCGGTCAGCGGCCCGGTCTGCGCCACCGCCGGCGACATCACGATCGCGGAAATCCACCGCTACCGCGCCGACCTGGCGCTGCTGTCGCCGGTGGGCGTGGACGCGGAGTTCGGCGCCACCAACTACGATCTGCGCGAAGCCGAAGTGGCGCGCGCCATGACCGCCAACGCCAAGCGGCTGGTGCTGCTGGCCGACTTCAGCAAGATCGGCCTGTGCAGCCGCGTGTCCTATTGCGGCGTGGACCGCATCGACCACCTGGTCACCAACACCAGCGCGCAGAAAAAACCGGCCTACGCCGCGCTGAAGGCGGCGGTCGGCGACGTCCTGGCCGTATAGGGCGCCGCCGCGCCGGCTTCAGTCCAGCGACACGCCGGCGGTCTTGACCATGCCGGCCCAATAGGCCGTGTCTTGCGCCAGGCGCGTCTTGAAGGCCTCGGGCTGGCTGCCCACCGCATTGCTGCCGCCGCCGTTGATCTTCGCGACCACCTCGGGCGACTTCATCGCCTGGCCCACCGCCTGCGCCAGATAGGCGATGCGCTCGGGGGGGGTGCCGGCCGGCGCGAACAGCCCGTACCAGTCATCGGCCGTGATGCCCTCCATGCCGGACTGCTTGAGCGTGGGCGCGCCCTTGAAGCGGCCGATGCTGGTCTCGTGGCTCATCGCCAGCACGCGCAGCTTGCCCGCGGCCACCATGGGCTCGGCCGACGCCGGAGACGTGATCAGCATGTCCACCGTGCCGCCCATCAGGTCGGTGATGGCGGGCGCGGCGCCGCGGTACGGCACGTGCACCAGCTGGACGTCGGCCTTCTTCGACACCAGCGCGCCCATCAGGTGGCTCATGGTGCCGTTGCCGGGCGTCGCGTAGGTGACCACGCCGGGCTGCTTGCGCGCGGCCTCCAGATAGTCTTTCAGGGACTGGTACGGGCTTTCGGTGCGCGTCACCAGCACCAGCGGCGCCGAGGTGATCTGGGAAATGGGCACGAAGTCCTTGATCGGGTCGAAGCCCACGTTCTTGTAGACGCGCGGATTGACCGCCATCACGCTGGTCTGCGACATCACCAGGGTGTAGCCGTCGGGCTTGGCGCGCGAGACCTGCGCGGTGCCGACGTTGCCGCCCGCGCCGGAGCGGTTTTCCACCACCACGCTCTGGCCCGTGATGGCCCCCAGCTCCTGCGCGATCAGGCGCGCCACGTTGTCGTTGCCGCCGCCCGGCGGGAACGGCGAGACGATGGTGATGGCCTGCTTGGGATAGTCGGCCAGCGGCGCGGGCGCCTGGGCATGGGCGGCGCCGGCGCACAGCAGGCCGGCCACGGCCGCGGTTGCGCAAAAGTACGATGCGATCTGCTTCATTTGGATTTCCCCTGGTATTGGCGGCCGGATGCTCGGCCGTCCGTTGCATTTCGGTTCGCAATGAACCGCCCGCACCCCGGCGGCGTCAGCCGCGGGGCGTACTGTCTGGATGCATTTGCCGCGCCTCGCGGCGCGATAGGTCAGCCGGCCGGAAAGCGGTAGGCCGCGCGTTCTCGATCGTCGATCTGCCTGACCAGATTGGTTTCCCAGGCCAGGTACTGGCGCGCCGCGGCCTTGTTGCCGTCGTGACGGTCATGCACGAAAAACAGGTAGTCGATACAGTCCGCGTCGGCGGGCTCGTCAGGCGTGGACGCCAGCGCGATGCCCTGGGCGGACCAGCCGGCCGGCGTGCCGGTATTGGCGCTGACGTCGTCGACGCCCAGCGCCTTCAAGTCCTGCGCGGCCCAGGCGGCCAGCGCGGCGTCTTCGGCCAGCAGCACCACCGGGCGCGAGGCGTCCAGGCGCAGGCGGTCCAGGCGCGGGCGGATGGCCCAGCGCGCGCCGTCGATATGCCGGGCGCGATAGCGCATGCCCGGGCGGATATCCAGCAGCTGCGCGCCCTGCGCCATCGCCTCGGCCAGCGCGGCGTCGTCCAGCACGCGGACCTGCGGCGCGGGCGTCCTGTCCACACGCAACGCCAGACGGGCGCGCACGCCCTCTTTCAGCACGCTGGCGTCCCAGCCCATCTGCCGCAGCCAGCTGGCGATGACCGGCGCGCGCACGCCTTCGGCGTCGAACACGACGATGCGCGCGCCGCGCACGGCCACGTACTGGTCGGTGGCCTGGATCAGCTGGCCGCCGGGCGTGTGCTGCGCGCCGGGCAAAGAGCCCTGGGCGTATTCCTCGGCGCTGCGCACGTCGCACAGAAAGGTGCTGCGCGCCGCGTCGTCCAGCCAGGCCTGCACGTCGCCGGCGGACACCATGGGCACGCCGTGGCGCTCGGCCAGCGCGGCGGAACGCTGCGCCAGCGCCGGCAGGTCCTGCGGCGCGATGTCGTCGCCGTAGCGGCGCAGCGCGCCGTGTTCCAGCTGCAGGTCTTCGAGATACCAGCCCTGCGTGCCGTTTTCCAGCGCGTACACGGGATTGGGCACGCCCAGATTGATCAGCGTCTGGGCGCCGATGATGCTGCGCGTGCGGCCGGCGCAATTGACCACGATGGTGGTCTGCGGGCTTTTGGCCAGCGTGTGGGCGCGCAGCGCCAGCTCGCCGTTGGGGCAGCAGACGCCGCCCGGGATGCTCATCTTCTGGTATTCGGAATAGGGCCTGCCGTCCAGCACGATCAGGTCGTCGCCGCGGCGCTGGCGCTCGGCCAGTTCGCGCGCGCCGATGCGCGGGGTGTGGAAAACTTCTTCGGCCAGTTCGCCGAAGGTCTTGCTGGGCACGTTGACGCCGGCGAAGGCGGCGTAGCCGTCTTCGCGCCACTGCGCGATGCCGCCGGCCAGGCGGTGCACATTGGTATAGCNNNGGTGGTCTGCGGGCTTTTGGCCAGCGTGTGGGCGCGCAGCGCCAGCTCGCCGTTGGGGCAGCAGACGCCGCCCGGGATGCTCATCTTCTGGTATTCGGAATAGGGCCTGCCGTCCAGCACGATCAGGTCGTCGCCGCGGCGCTGGCGCTCGGCCAGTTCGCGCGCGCCGATGCGCGGGGTGTGGAAAACTTCTTCGGCCAGTTCGCCGAAGGTCTTGCTGGGCACGTTGACGCCGGCGAAGGCGGCGTAGCCGTCTTCGCGCCACTGCGCGATGCCGCCGGCCAGGCGGTGCACATTGGTATAGCCCAGCGCGGCCAGCGCGCGCGCGGCGCGCAAGGCGGTGGCGTCGTCGCCGCCCTCGTCGTAGATCGCCATCCGCACGTCGCGTCGCGGCGCCAGGCGCACGACGTCCACTTCGAGCCGGCTGTAGGGCAGCGGCACGGCGTAGAACAGGTGGGACTCGCCGTACTGGCCGTGTTCGCGCACGTCCAGCAACGCGATTTCGCCGCCGTCATGCAGCCATTGCTTGAGCGTGTGCGTATCGACGTCGGCGACGGAATGGTCAGGGGTGGGATGCATCATCGGATTCAGAGGGAACGGGAAACGGAGGAAAGCGCGGACAGCGCATGTTCGAGATCGGCGATGAGGTCTTCGGGGTCTTCCAGGCCGATGTGCAGGCGCGCCATGACACCGCGCTTTTCGGTGTCGGGCAGCGAACGGCAGCTATCCAGCCGCACCGGGATCGCCAGGCTTTCGAATCCGCCCCACGACGCGCCGATGCCGAAAAGCCGCAGCCCGTCGAGCAGGCGTTCGACGTCCGCCTCGCCGAACCCGGCCGAGAACTCCACCGTCAGCAAGCCGTTGGCGCCGCTGCAGTCGCGCTTCCAGATGGCGTGCGAGGGATCGCCGGGCAGCGCCGGACAGAGCACGCGCGCCACTTCGGGGCGGCCCAGCAGCCAGTCCGCCACGCGCAGCGCGCTGCGCGCATGCTGGGCCATGCGCAGGGGCAGCGAACGCATGCCACGCAGCACCAGGTACGCGTCGTCGGCGCCCACCGTCTGGCCGAAATCGATGGTGGCGCGCTCCAGGGCGCGCCAGGCGCGCGCATTGGTCACGACCGCGCCCATCATCACGTCGGCATGTCCGCCCAGGTATTTGGTGGCCGCGAGAATGGAGATGTCGGCGCCCAGCGCCAGCGGCTGGCACAGCAGGCCGGAGGCCCAGGTGTTGTCCACAGCCAGCCAGCAGTCATGCCGGCGCGCCAGTTCGGCGAGCGCGGGCAGGTCCGGCATCTCGTAGGTCAGCGAACCGGGCGACTCGGCATAGATCATCCGCGTGTTGGGGCGGATGAGCGCCGCGATGCCGGCGCCGTCCGGCCGGTAGTACGTGTATTCGACGCCCAGCCGCGACAGGTGCTCGGCGCAGAAGCGGCGCACCGGCTCGTACACCGCATCGGTGAGCAGCACGTGGTCGCCGGCGCGCAGATAGGCGAGCAGCACGGTGGCGATGGCGGCCTGGCCGGTCGGATACAGATTGGCGCGGTGGCCGCCCTCCAGCTCGACCAGCGCATCCTCGAGCGCGTGGGTGCTGTCGGTGCCGCGCGCGCCATAGGACGGCAGGCGTTCCTGTTCGCGCCGGGCGCGCGTATCGCGCCAGGCCTGCACGCTGTCGAAGACATAGGTGCTGGCGCGCGTGACCGGCGTATTGACCCAGCCCCGGTGGGGACGCCCTGCGCGCAGCAGGCGCGTCGCGGGCCGCAGCGGCTTGTCCATGCTCAGCGCCGCGTCTGCACGCCGATCGGCATGACTTTGCAGGTGCCCGCTTCCAGGTCGAACGCCAGGCGTTCGTTCAGGGTCTCCAGCGCGCGGCCGTACATGTGCAGGTGGCGGATGACGCTGTCGCCCTGGATTTCCACGGCGTGGATGTCATCCGGCATCAGCGCGATGCCGGCGCCCGGCCCCACCACCACGGTGCCGGTCTGCTTCAGGCGGCCCACGCCGGGCGTCGCGCCGTCGTCCAGGCGGTCGTACACGTAGTTGTGTTCCACGCCTTCCACGGCCGCGATACAGGCCCAGGTCGTGTGGTTGTGGGGAACGATCTGCTTGCCCGGACGCATCACGTTCAGATAGAGCGCGTAGCTTTTGTCGGGGTCTTCGGCGATCAGGTAGCGCGCCTGGCGCTCGCCGTCCTCGGGCGCGGGATAGCGGTCGGCCGCCCACCAGTCGGTGTGGCCGGCCAGGCCGATCAGCTCGTCCAGCACCAGCTTGAGGCTGTCGCGGTTCAGCCCCTTATTTCCTACAGTTTTCTTAATATTTCCGATGGCGCCGTCTATGCCGGCCTGATGGGGATGCGGAGTGCTCACTTTGATTTTCCCTGTTGTCGGTCGTTATCAAAGCCAATGTATCCCCCGCGCCCGGCGTAAACAATTTAAATTGCCTTAATATTCCATTAGCGTTCCTAATACTTTTAGCCTGCCATGCGCAATCTGGACCTGGACCTGCTCCGCACCCTGACCGCCATCGCCCAATACGAGACCTTCTCGCAGGCCGCCACCCGGCTGCACAAGACCCAGTCGGCCGTGACCCAGCAGATGCAGCGGCTGGAATCGGTCATCGGCCAGCCGCTGTTCGAAAAGCAGGGCCGCAACAAGGTGCTGTCCTCGCATGGCCGGCGCCTGGTGGCCTACGCGCGCCACATACTGGCCATCAACGACGAGGCGCTGCGCGCCCTGCAGGACGGGCCGCTGGAAGGCGACCTGCGCCTGGGCGCGCCGCTGGACGTGGCCGACACCATATTGCCCACCCTGCTGATGCACATCGCGCGCTCGGCGCCGCGCGTGAAACTGGAGATCCGCACCGATCGCAGCCCGTTCCTGATGGACGCGCTGCGCGCCGGCGAGCTGGACCTGACGATCTCGACCCGCTTCGACCAGGAGTTCGAAGGCGTGGCGCTGCGCAGTTCGCCCACGGTGTGGCTGGCCTGCGCCGACTATGTGCACGATATGCACGCCCCGGTGCCGCTGGTGCTGGCCGACGAGCCCAGCATCTTCCGCCGGCTGGCGCTCAATGCGCTGGAACAGGCGCAGGTGCGCTGGCACACCAACTACGTGGCGCCGAACCTGGTGGGGATCAAGGCCGCGCTGCGCGCGCGCCTGGGCGTGACGGCGCGCAGCGTGGAACTGCTGGGGCCGGAGATGCGGGTGCTGGGCGAGAAGGAAGGGCTGCCGCCGCTGCCGGACGTGACCTACTTCCTGTGGATAAGACGCGATCTGATCAATCCGCTGACGCGCCAGGTCTACGACATGCTCAAGACCCAGCTCGGCCTGGGCCGCGGACTCCAGGCGGCCGATTCAGGCGTTCAGTAGCGGTCGAAGAAGCGCTGCAGCGCCTGCGGGTCGCGCGTGACGCACAGGCCCAGCATCAGCAGGATGCGCGCCTTCTGCGGGTTCAGGTCGCGCGCGGCGACGAAGCCCAGGGCGGCGTCGTCCAGTTCCACGTCGCGCGCCACCAGGCCGCTGCCGGTGCGGCTGGCGCGCACCACCGCGACGCCGCTGGCGGCGGCCCGCAGCAGGCCGTCGATGGCCAGGTCGGTGGCGTTGCCGTCGCCGACGCCGGCCAGCACGATGCCGTCGGCCGCGCCGGCCAGGAAATCGATCAGGTCGTCCTGCAGGTCGGCGTGGGCGTAGACGATGGCCACGCGCGGCCAGCCGGCCCGCTCCAGCAATGCGAGTGAAAACTCGCTTTCTGTGGTGTGCGCGGTGGTGTTGCGCGAATAGAACTGCGGCGCGCCGCCGTGCATGACGCCGGCGCGGCCGCGGTTCGGCGACGCGAACGCGCACAGGCCGGCGGCCGCGGTCTTCTGGATCTCGCGGGCGTAGTGCAGGTCCTCGTTCATGACCACCAGCGGTCCGCGGCCGCGGGCGTCGGGATGGCGCGCCAGCGCCACGGCGTTATACAGATTGGCCGGGCCCTCGGCGCCCAGCGCGGTGGCCGGACGCATGGCGCCCACCAGCACGATGGGCTTGTCGTGGCGGATCACCAGGCTTAGGAAATACGCGGTTTCCTCCAGCGTGTCCGTGCCGTGCGTGATGACGATGCCGGCCACCGATGGGTCCTGGCACAGCGCGTCCACGCGCAGCGCCAGCGCGCGCCAGACCTCGTGCGTCATGTTCTGGCTGCCGACGTTGGCGACCTGTTCGGCGCGAATGTCGGCGATGGCGGCCAGCTGCGGCACGGCGGCCAGCAGCTCGCCCACGCCGACCGAGCCCGCCTTGTAGCCGGCGGCGGTGGCGTCGGGCTGGGCGCCGGCGATGGTGCCGCCCGTCGCCAGTACGGCGATGACAGGCAGCGCGCGCTCAGGCATCCACCACTCCGGACAGGCCCTGGCGTTCCAGCAGCGAATTCAGGTGCTCCCAGCCGTGGAAGTCGATGACGATCTGCCCTTTTTCCTTGGCGCCCACCTTGAGCGCGACGCGCGTGCCCAGGTGGTCGGACAGGGCTTCCTCCAGGCGCGTCAGGTCGCGCGAGGCGCCGTTGGTTTTCTTGCGCGGCGCGGCCGACGCGTCGGCGTCCTTGGCGGTCTTGGCGACCAGTTTTTCGGCTTCGCGCACCGACAGGCGGCGCGCAATGATTAGATTGGCCAGCTGGATCTGCGTGGCCGCGTCCACGGCCAGCAGCGCGCGCGCGTGGCCCATGTCCACGTCGCCGGCCAGCAGCATGGTCTGCACCGGGGCGGCCAGGTTGAGCAGGCGCAGCAGGTTGCTGGTGGCCGAACGCGAGCGGCCGATGGCCTGTGCGGCCTGTTCGTGCGTGAGGCCGAATTCGTCCAGCAGGCGGCGCACGCCCTGCGCCTCTTCGAGCGGGTTCAGGTCTTCGCGCTGGATGTTTTCGATCAGCGCCATGACGGCCGCGTTCTCGTCGGCCACTTCGCGCACCAGCACCGGCACTTCCTTCAGGCCGGCGATCTGGGCGGCGCGAAAACGGCGCTCGCCCGCGATGATTTCGTACTGGCCGGGCGCGGCCTCGCCCAGCGCGCGCACAAGTATGGGTTGCATGATGCCTTGTGTGCGGATCGATTCGGCCAGTTCGCCCAGGGCGCCCTCGTCCATGCGCGTGCGCGGCTGGTATTTGCCGGCGCGCATCTTGGAGACGGGCAAGGTGGACGGCGGACCCTCGGGCTTGGCCGCGGCCTTGCCGATGTTCTCGATGGCGGGCGCGTCCGCGCCGAGCAAGGCGTCCAGTCCGCGGCCCAATCCCTTGGGTTTCTTGGTGGCCATAGTTAAATCCTCTTTCCTTCTGTTTTTGTATCCCGAGCCAGGCTCAGGTGTCCGCGTGCTCGGCGGGCACGCGATACCAATACGCGTAACAGTCTTTGAAACCGTAGCGGCCGTACAAGGCGCGCGCGGCTGAATTTTCCGGCTCGACCTGCAGATAGGCTGTCGTGGCGCCGCCGGCAGCGCCCAGAGCCAATAAGTGTTCCACCAGGGCGCCGGCATGGCCTTTGCGCCGCTCTGCGGGGTCGGTGACGATGTCGAACAGGCCGAGCAGATCGCCGTCGCGCACGGCCAGGCCGGCGGCGACGCCGCGCCCCGCCGCGTCCGTGGCAAGCACCGGCAGGATATCCACAGCCAGGCCCTGCAGGCGCCTGCGGTGTTCGTCGACGTGCTCGGGCAAGGCGCCGCGCATGGCGCCGACCGCCTGCGCGAAACGGTCTGCGGCGATCGTCTGGAACCGCAGCCCGCCCGTGGCGCCGTGCCCGGGCGCGAGCGGCATGCTCATGACCCGGGTCTCGCCGGTGTAAACATAACCGCGGGCCTCCAGGTCGGCATCGAGGGAAAAGTCGGGGCCGATGGAGGTCAGGCGCAGCACCATAGGCAGGCCATGGCGCGCGTACAACGATGAACAATACGCCAGCCGCTCATCCAGCGTACGTGTGGATAACCCCAGCACATTCACGCTGCGCATGCGCTTGGCCGGCGACTGCGCGAAACGCACCAGCCAGCCATCATAAAGCACCTGCGCGCCGACCGCCGTCGCGTTCAGCGCGGCCTCTTCGAGACGCACGCGCAGGCTGTCGCGCTCGCCGGCGCAAGGCACGCGGCGGGCGATCGACGGAAGCGGAGCGATGCGCGCGGAGGCCGACATGGATATGGATTACTTCAAATCCCGTTTTACGCGCTCGATCATTTCGGCACCAAATGCAATGTAGGCCTGCGCGCCGCGTGACGCGCGGTCATAGATCACGCCGGGCATGCCGTAACTGGGTGCTTCGGCCAGGCGCACGTTGCGCGGCACGACCGTCTTGAAGACCTTGTCGCCGAAATGCGCCTCGAGTTGCGCGGACACTTGCTGTTGCAGCGTCATGCGCGGGTCGAACATCACGCGCAGCAGGCCGATGACGCGCAGGTCGTCGTTGATGTTGCGATGCACGCGCTTGATGGTGTTGACCAGGTCGGACAGGCCTTCGAGCGCGAAGTATTCGCACTGCATCGGAATGATGACGCCGTGGGCGGCGGCCAGGCCGTTCAGGGTCAGCAGCGAGAGCGTGGGCGGGCAGTCGATCAGCACGAAGTCGTACTGGCTGGAGACGGTGTCGATGGCGGCCTTGAGCTGGCGCTCGCGCTGTTCCATCTGCACCAGGTCGATCTCGGCGCCGGAGAGTTCGCGGTTGGCCGGCAGCACGTCGTAGCCGCCCGATTCGGAGCGCACGCGCGCCTGTTCGATGCCGGCTTCGCCGATCAGCACCTGGTACAGGTTCGATTCGAGCGAGTTCTTGTCGATGCCGCTGCCCATCGTGGCGTTGCCCTGAGGGTCCAGGTCCACCAGCAGCACGCGTTGCTTGTGCGTGGCAAGGCCGGCCGCCAGGTTGATGGCGGTGGTCGTCTTGCCCACACCGCCCTTCTGGTTGGCAATGCAGAATACGCGGGCGGTCGTGCTGGGGGGTATGTTCTTCATAGGGTTCCTTGACTGCGGCGCATCCAGACCAGGCAGCGTTCCGCTTGCAGTTCCGGCACGGACAGCGGCTGTATGTGATCGACTTGCCATTGCCCGCGCGCATGCAACGCCTGGATTTCATCCTCGGGGTGCTTGCCCTTCATGGCGACGAGGGTACCATCGTTGCGCACGTGCCGACCTGCGAGCTGCGCAAAATCGTCCAGCGATGCGAAGGCGCGCGACGTGACAATGTTGCACTCGGCCGGCTCCAGCGTTTCGATGCGGGCGTGGCGCGCCTGCAGGTTGGGCAGGGCCAGCGCGCCGCTCATCTGGCGCACGAATGCGGTTTTCTTTTCGACGGCGTCCACGCAGGTCACGGACCAGTGCGGCCGCATGATGGCCAGGACGACGCCAGGCAGGCCTCCGCCCGAGCCGACGTCGTAGACCTTGGCCGGCGCGTCCGGACCGCCCAGCGCCTCGCTGAAGGGCGCCACGGCGGCCAGGCTGTCGAACAGGTGCTGCACCAGCATCTGCTGCGGATCGCGGATCGCGGTGAGGTTGTAGGTCCGGTTCCAGCGCTGCATCTGCGCCAGGTAGTCGAGCAGCCTGGCCCGGGCGGACGCGTCGGCGTCCAGCCCCAGCTGTTCGCACGCGCGCGCGAGCCGGCCGGCCATGTCGGCGGGCTGGTCTGCGCGGCCGGTCACGGAATGGCTTTCATGTACGCTGCGGTACTCGCCCTTGGGGCGCCCCACGGGGCTCATGCCGCTTGCTTGCGCGAGCCGTAGTGCAGGCGCTTCAAGTGGATGAGGAGCAGCGAGATGGCGGCGGGCGTGACGCCCGAGATCCGCGCGGCCTGGCCGATGGTCTCGGGACGGTGCGTCTTGAGCTTCTGGCGGACTTCGAACGACAGGCTGGTCACGGCGTCGTAGTCCACGTCGGCGGGAATGGGCTGCTGCTCGTGCGCGATGTGCTTCTGGACCTCGTCCTGCTGGCGCGCGATGTAGCCGGCGTACTTGACCTGGATCTCGACCTGCTCGGCCAGCACCTCGTCGGCGACCACCCCAGGACCGGCGAGCAGCGTGCCGTCGGTATTGCGGGCGGCCATCAGCGCTTCGTAGGAAACGCCGGGGCGTTTCAGCAGGTCTGCAAGTGAGTACTCACGTTCAATCGCCTTGCCCAGCAGCGGCTCGGCGACCTCGGCCGGCAGCACGCGCGGATTGACCCACGAGGACTTGAGGCGTTCGACTTCGGCGGCCACCGCGTCGCGCTTGCGGTTGAAGGCGTCCCAGCGCGCATCGTCGACGATGCCGAGGCGGCGGCCGATTTCCGTCAGGCGCAGGTCGGCGTTGTCTTCACGCAGGCTCAGACGGTATTCCGCCCGCGACGTGAACATGCGGTAGGGCTCGGTCACGCCGCGCGTGACCAGGTCGTCCACCAGCACGCCCAGGTAGGCTTCGTCGCGGCGCGGCGTCCATTGCTCGCGCTCCAGCGACAGCAGCGCGGCATTGGTGCCGGCCAGCAGGCCCTGGGCCGCAGCTTCTTCATAGCCGGTGGTGCCGTTGATCTGCCCGGCGAAGAACAGGCCGGCGATGGCCTTGGTCTCCAGCGTGCTCTTCAATCCACGTGGATCGAAGTAATCGTATTCGATGGCGTAGCCGGGGCGCAGGATGTGCGCGTTCTCCAGCCCGGGCAGCGAGTGAATCAGTTCCAGCTGCACGTCGAACGGCAGGCTGGTCGACACTCCGTTCGGATACACCTCGTGCGTGTCCAGGCCCTCGGGCTCCAGGAACACCTGGTGCGACTGCTTGTCGGCGAAACGGTGGATTTTGTCCTCGATGGACGGGCAATAGCGCGGGCCCACGCCTTCGATCACGCCGCTATACATGGGCGAACGGTCCAGGCCGCCGCGGATGATGTCGTGCGTGCGAGCATTGGTGTGCGTGATCCAGCAAGGCAGCTGCCGCGGATGCATCGCCACATTGCCCAGGTACGAGAACACCGGGATCGGGTCCAGGTCGCCAGGCTGCTCTTCCAGGATGCCGTAGTTGATCGAGCGTCCGTCGATGCGCGGCGGCGTGCCCGTCTTGAGCCGGCCCTGCGGAAGCTTGAGCTCCTTCAGGCGCTGCCCCAGCGAAATAGCGGGAGGATCTCCCGCCCGGCCGCCCGAGTAGTTCTGCAGGCCCACGTGAATCAGGCCGTTGAGGAACGTGCCGGCAGTCAGCACCACGGTCTTGGCCCGGAACTTCAGGCCTACCTGCGTCACCGCGCCGACCACACGGTCGCCCTCCACCATCAAGTCTTCCACGGCCTGCTGGAACAGCCACAGATTGGGCTGGTTCTCCAGACGGCCACGGATAGCCTTGCGGTACAGCACGCGGTCGGCCTGGGCGCGAGTGGCTCGCACGGCCGGCCCCTTGGAGCTGTTCAGGATGCGGAACTGAATCCCCGACTCATCGGTCGCCAAAGCCATTGCGCCGCCCAGGGCGTCGACTTCTTTGACAAGGTGTCCCTTGCCGATCCCACCGATGGAGGGATTGCAAGACATTTGACCTAGGGTTTCGATGTTATGCGTCAGCAGCAGCGTCTGTGCGCCGGTGCGCGCGGCAACCAAAGCCGCCTCGGTGCCGGCGTGGCCGCCACCGACAACGATGACATCGAATGCGCGGGGATAGTCCATGATGGGGAGGTAAGAGAGCGTTCGGTGCTCATTATAGAGGCAGGGCTTCCATGTTTCACGTGAAACATGTTTCGCTGCAGCAACGAAGCGTCGCAGCTCCCTTCAGGCGTCGGCAATTGACAACGACAGGCATGGAGACCCGCACAATATGTCGGCACCTGCCGGTGTTTCGAATGCGTGTTCCACGTGGAACATCGGGATTCAGATGTCTAAAGGAAGGCCCGCGGTGCTGCGATGTTTCACGTGAAACACTACCTTGGAGTCCCATTTAGCCGGATAGTCATTTCCAGGTTCGACACATAAGACGCCGATCTCGATGTTTCACGTGAAACATCGTCTCCACAGCGTTTTTCGTGTTTCACGTGAAACATACGGCAGATGAAAACGTCAGTCCCTCATCGTTGTTTCACGTGAGACCACGAAGTTCCGATGAAACGAAGAAAAACTGATATTTCCACCCCTACCCTACCCCTACCCCTGAAAAATCAATTTTTCCGAAGTATTCACCACATAATCAAGCAAAGGCAGACGACGCATTCGTGAACTGTTGTCCACGATCGCTCCGCTACACGTTATGAAAAACATTCCGGCAAAGTTCCATGCTGGCCGAGATCAGCAAAATTGACCCAATAAAACCGGCTTCGAGTTCATAACAAAGTTATCAACAAATCCAGCTGTCGTTGAATTACTGCGTGCCCGCGTTTCACGTGGAACAACTTTGGGGATAAGTCGAATACGGACAGCCGCAAGGGGCGTTCCCACGCCTATTCGCCGCGCACCGGAATCGCCAGGCCAAATCCATGAAAATGCACAAATACGCAAGCTGCCCCCTATGAAAGCGGCGCGTGCAGTACTCGGAAATGAAAGCAAGAAAGCAGCAAAAAGCGCAGCGCCGAAAAGCCGCATAGCGCCCTGCATAACCGTGGAAAACTTTGTGGATAAGATGGCGCCGCCGAACGGCCGCGCCGAAAAACTCACCGCCGGGCTGACATCGCCGGCCAACAAGATTTGATTTCCGAACTGGAATCGCCTGCCAAGTTCATCGCCTTGGCTTATCCCCAGTGTTATCCCATGCCGCAGCCATATTCCGGATCTATCGCATCCATAGAGCGCCGTCATCGGGAATCTTTGATGAAGCAAGTATCTTGCTCCTGCCCGGCTCGCCGCGCCATCATCCTTTTGGGTGAGTGCCGGATTATCCCCTGCGCGTTGTGGAAAACTCGCCTGCACGATTCAAGACAAAAAAATTAACCGCGCACGACGGCTAGCGGCCTGGCGTGGGCCATCTGCCATTGGGCATCCATGCCATCCGAAAGTCTTAGCGAGCTCCTGCTATCCCCATTTATATCCACAGGCGCGAACACCCGAATCGGGCTACCAAAGGCCTAATTCTGTGCATAACCGAGATGGGGATATCTTTGTGAACAACCGCCCGCCGGCGGGCCAGAAATCGGCCTTGGGGCGCCGGAAGAATATAGAGGCCTGTGCCCCGCTGGAGCGGGAAAATCCGCCCAAACCTGCGTATTTACTGGGGAAAATGCGCGTATTGAGGACAGTCAGACCACCGTAGCGGTCCTTGCGCCATTGCCTGGGCAAGACCAGGAATGCGGTACGGAATTTGGGATAACTCTGCAAATCCTTGCGTGGGAGCAATGAAATGCTTCATTACTGCGCATGAAAGTACTCATGCCCGAAAATAATTATCCACAAACTTATCCACGGCCCGAGAATATGTTAGTAGCTACTAACAAATGGCTGAAAACCCAAAACCGAAAATCGGCGGCGCCCGCATTGGACGACGCCGCCCAAATGAAACAACGCCCCAGACCTGAGGTCTTGGGGCGTTGTAGCCAGGCCAAGCCTGGCAGACGGGAAATTGGGATTTCCCGATTTAGAGCGGGCGAATTTCGGCCGCTTGAGGTCCTTTCGGACCATCCTTGACTTCGAATTCGACTTCCTGCCCTTCGTTCAGGCTGCGATAGCCGCGGCCCTGGATGGCGGAAAAGTGTGCGAAAACATCGGTGCCGCCGACGTCCGGAGTGATGAAACCGTAACCCTTGTCAGCGTTGAACCACTTAACTTTGCCCTTCTGAGCCATTTTTTCTAGCGTCCTGTAATTAACTCGAAATGCAATGAATCAAGGACGCCGTGAGAACTGAACGACCGGTTGTGACACCTGCGTTGCTGCTGCGTTCCCGCCTGCCGCCAGGCTGCAGAACGAGTCCGCGCGCTGCTTGAATCAACTGCCTGACCAGCATACTCACCGGACATTACAGACTCATATAGTTGTTTTCCCCAATGTCGTATTTTTCAGACTTGAAGCAATCCGGCTCAGGCGGAGCGCGCCTGACGCGGCGCCAGCAGGTGGTATAGCGGCCCCGTCACCAGCACCACGAACACCATCCGCGTCACGTGAAACGCGGTGACCACCGGCACGCCCAGCTGCAGCACCTTGGCGGTAATGGCCATTTCGGCGATGCCGCCCGGCGTGGTGCCCAGAATAAGGGTCGGGATCGGGGCCGCCGACCATAGCGACAACAGGGCGCCGAGGCCGAAGGCCAGGGCTAGCGCCAGAATGGTGAAGCCGGCCATCGCCGCGATGAAGCGCGGCGCGGCGCGGAAGAAATCGGGCCGGTAGCGGTCTCCCAGCGACCAGCCTATGAACAGCTGCCCGATCTTCGGCACATAGTCGGGCAGCGCCGACAGCTCGATGCTGGAGGCCGTCAGGATCATTGCCACCAGCATCGGCCCCAGCACCCAGGGATTGGGCAGGCGCAGCTTCATGAAGATGGCGCCGGCGACGCAGGTGAGCGCCACCAGCAAGGCCAGGCCGGCGCCATGCACCTCGCGCGGCCCGGGCACGGTGGGGTCCAGCCCGGCCACGCCCCACCACTGGAAAATGAACGGCACGGTCACCACCACCAGCAGCACGCGCACGCTGTGCGCCGTCGCCACGCGGTCGATGCGCGCGCCGTGGCGCTCGGCCAGGTTGGCCATCTCGCTGGCGCCGCCGATGGCCGCCGAGAACCAGGCCGTCTTGAAATCCACGTCGGTGTAGCGGCGCAGGATCGCCGTGCCCAGAAACGCCAGCCCCAGCGCGAACAGCATGCCCACGACGATGGGGCCGGCGTTGTTGCCGATATGCCCGATCACCTGCGGCGTGAAGTACAGGCCCAGCGAGGTGCCGATCACCCACTGCCCGCCGTTGCGCGCGGGCCTGGGGCAGGCCGTGCCCAATCCGGCGATCCGCGTCGCGGCCGTCAATAGCAGCGCGCCCAGCATCCAGGGCAGCGGAATATGCGCCCACACGGCCAGCAACGCTCCGGCCAGCGCGATCACGAAACCGCCCAGCACCCTACCCGACATACTCTGCACCACGCCCCCTTCCATATCGCTGCGTTTCGAGAAAACGAATTATGAGTTAGTGGGATACTTACGAAAACTCTCTGCGCTGGTAGCGTCCACTTCCTCGTCCACCATGATCCGATCCAAACTTCCTGACGTCGGCACCACCATCTTCACCGTGATGAGCCGCCTTGCCATCGAACACAAGGCCATCAATCTGGGCCAGGGCTTCCCAGACTTCGATCCCGATCCCGCCTTGTGCGAGCTGGTCTCCAAGGCCATGGCCGAGGGCCACAACCAGTACCCCTACATGCCCGGCGTCGCGCCGCTGCGCGACGCCATCGCCGCCAAGACGCTCGCATGCTATGGCCACGCGTACGATCCCGAAACCGAGATCACGGTGACCAGCGGCGCCACCGAGGCCTTGATGGCCACGGTGCTCGCCGCCGTGGGCAGCGGCGACGAAGTCGTGGTCATCGAGCCCTGCTACGACTCCTATCTGCCGGCGATCCGCCTGGCCGGCGGCACCGCGGTGCCGGTGCCGCTGCGCGCGCCGACCGCAGACGATCCCTACTACCGCATCGACTGGCAGCGGGTGCGCGACGCCATCACGTCCAAGACGCGCCTGCTGATGCTGAACTTCCCGCACAACCCCACCGGCGCCGTGCTGGACGACAGCGACCTCGACGCGCTCGAATCCATCGTGCGCGACACCGGCGTGCTGCTGGTTTCCGACGAGGTCTACGAACACATCGTGTTCGACGGCAGGCCGCATGCCAGCGTGGCGCGCCGCCCGCTGCTGGCCGAGCACGCCTTCGTGATCTCGTCCTTCGGCAAGACCTATCACACCACCGGCTGGAAGATAGGCTACTGCTGCGCGCCGCGCCAGCTCAGCGCCGAACTGCGCAAGGTGCACCAGTTCATGGTGTTCACGGTGCCCTCGCCCATGCAGTTCGCGCTGGCCGAATACATGCGCGACCCCAAGCCCTACCTGGATCTGCCGGCCTTCTACCAGGCCAAGCGCGACCGCCTGGCGCAAGGACTGGAAAAGACCCGTTTCCGCCCGCTGCCCAGCCCCGGCACGTTCTTCCTGCTGGCCGATTACAGCGAGATTTCGCGCCAGAACGAGGCCGACTTCGCGCGCGACCTGACCGTCAATCACGGCGTCACCGTGATCCCGGTTTCGGCGTTCTACCGCCATCCCGACGCGCCCGAATCGAACCATCGCATCGTGCGTTTCTGTTTCGCGAAAAAGGACGAAACCCTGGACTCCGCGCTGCAGCGGCTGGCCCGGGTCTGACGGCAACTTCGACCGAATATGAGTAAAAGCTCATATTCATATTTTGCCGGTTTCGATGGATAAAAAAGGGGCGCCGCGAGGCGCCCCATGCAGTTCCGGCGATGCCCCGGCGCATCCGCGCCGGCTTCGCATCAGGCCGGGTCGGCGGCAACCTTTCTTGCTGCGCGCAGCTTGCGCATGATTTGCGGCACGATCACGACGGCGGCAGCGCCCGCCCACAGGCCGATCGAGACCGGGCTGGCGAACAGCACGCCCACGTCGCCGTCGGTGATCGACAGCGCGCGGCGCAGGTTCTGCTCCATCATGTCTCCCAGCACCACGCCCAGCACCAGCGGCGCCATCGGCACGCCGAATTTGCGCAGGAAGTAGCCCAGCGTCCCGATGCCGGCCACCAGCAGCAGGTCGAAGGTGCCCGCGTTGATCGCGTACACGCCGATATAGCTGATGCACAGGATGCCCGGCACCATCAGCCAACCCGGCACCGACAGCACCTTGGAGAACAGGCGCACCAGCGGCACGTTCATGATGAAGAGCAGCACGTTAGCGACGAACAGCGAAGCGATCAGACCCCACACCAGATCCGGCTTGGAATCGAACAGCACCGGGCCCGGCGTGATGTTGTAGAGGGTCAGCGCGCCCATCATCACCGCCGTGGTGCCCGAGCCGGGCACGCCCAGCGTCAGCATGGGCACGAAGGAGCCGATGGCCGAGGCCGTGGCGGCGGCCTCGGGCGCCACCAGGCCGCGCATGTCGCCCTTGCCGAACTTGGCGTTCGGGTCCTTGGCTTCGATGATGCGTTTTTCCTGCGAGTACGCCACGGCGGCGGCCACGCTGGCGCCGGCGCCCGGCAGCACGCCCACGCCGAAGCCCACGAAAGCGCTGCGCACCACGCTCCACCACGTGAAGACCAGCTCTTTCAGATTGAAGATCTTGCGGCCGCTGGGCTTGACTTCGACGCTGTGGCCGGCCATGACTTTCTCCAGCATCTCCAGCATTTCGGCCACCGCGAACAGCGCGATCACGACCACCACGAAGTCGATGCCGTCGGCCAGGTGCACCGACTCGAACGTATAGCGGTAGACGCCGGAGTTGGCGTCCACGCCCACCACCGAAATCGCCAGGCCGATCATCGCGGCCAGCACGCCCTTGACCGGCTGCTTGCCCAGCAGGCTGGTCAGGCAGCAGAACGCGAACACCATCAGCACGAAGTACTCGGCCGGGCCGAAGGCCAGCGCCCATTTGGCCAGCAGCGGCGCCAGCAGGATGATGCCGACCACCGACACGATGGCGCCGAAGAACGCCGACCACGCCGACAGCGACAAGGCCACGCTGGCCAGGCCCTGGCGCGCCAGCGGATAGCCGTCCAGCGTCGTCATGATGGCGCTGGCCTCGCCCGGCACGTTCAGCAGGATGGACGTGATGCGCCCGCCGTACTCCGCGCCCACGTACACCGCCGCCAGCAGGATCAGCGCGGTCTCGGGCGGCAGGTTCATGGCGAAGGCGATCGGTATCAGCATCGCCACGCCGTTGATCGGCCCCAGCCCGGGCAGCACGCCCACCATCGTCCCGAAGAACGAGCCGATGGCGGCCACCAGCAGGTTGGTCGCCGAGAAGGCGACGCCGAAGCCGATCGACAGATGATCAAGAATGGCGCTCATATCAGGTTCTCCAGCAGTCCGGCCGGCAGGACCACGTCCAGCACCTTGTCGAACAGCACGAAAAAGAAAATGCTCATGACCACGCCGCCGATGGCGCACTTGATCCAGCCGCCGCCGAACAGGCGGCCGACGAACACCGTCATGAGGGTGGTGGCGATCACGAAGCCCAGCCACTGGAACAGGAACGCATAGGCCGTGGCGAACACCACCATCAGCGCGATGCGGCCGTTGGCGCCCGGCGGATTCGCCTCCACCTGGTGGCCGCCCTTGTAGACCAGCCACAGGCCGCACAGGCCGATGATCAGCGCCAGCAGCAGCGGAAAGGCGCGCGGGCCGACGGGCTCATAGGCGAACGGGGCTTCGATGCCCCAGCCCGCGGCGGTCAGGAAGACGGCGAGCCCGAGCGCCGCCAATCCCAGTATTCGATCGTTCATGATCACTTTTCCGATGTAGTCGCATCACGCGGCGCAGCGCCTCCCGCCGCCGCGGCCGGACCGCGGCGGAAAGGAGCCCTGACGGGCGCGAACGGGGGAGTAAGGCCTGGCTTACTTCTTGATCAGGCCGAAGGAATCGGCCAGCTCGCCGTAGTGCCGGACACGCTCTTTCACGTAGGCGTCCAGCTCGGCGCCGGTCTTGTTGAACGGGAACAGGCCCTGCTGCTCGCGCAGTTTCGCGAACTCGGGCGAGTTGGTCGCCTTGTTGAAGGCGTCGACCCAGAACTGGTAGTCGGCGTCGGACACCTTCGGGCCCACGTAGAAGCCGCGGATGATCGGCCACACGATGTCATAGCCCTGTTCCTTGGCGGTGGGCACGGTGCCCAGCTTGCCCGGCAGGCGTTCGTCGTTGAACACCGCCAGCACGCGGATCGGAGCGCCGCCTTCCAGCATGGTGAAGGCTTCGGCCGCGTCGCCCATGTAGGCCTGGATATGGCCGCCGCGCAGCGCGGTGACGGCTTCGCCGCCGCCCTCGAAGGCCACGAAACGCATCTTCTTGAAGTCCACGCCCGCCGCCTTGGCGGTCAGCGCGGCCTTCATCCAGTCCTGGCTGCCCACGGTGCCGCCGGCGCCCAGCACGATCTTGGTCGGGTCCTGCTTGAACGCTTCCATCAGGCTCTTGAGATCGGTGTACGGCGAATCGTTGCGGACCACCGCCACGCCGTAGTCGGTGCCGATGCCGGCCAGCCAGCGCACGTCGTTGACGTTGTACTTGCCGAACTTGCCCTGCGCCAGGTTCAGGAGCGAACCGCCGGAGAAGGCCACGATGGTGCCCGGCTCGTTGGGATGCTGGGCCACGATGTTGTTGTAGGCCACCGCACCGATGCCGCCGGGCATGTAGACGATGCGCATGGCGCTCTTGAGCGCGCCGCTCTGCTTCAGGCCTTCGGTGGCCAGGCGGCAGGTCAGGTCGAAGCCGCCGCCGGGCTGGGCCGGGGCGATGCATTCCGGACGGCGGGGCTCTTCGGCCGCCTGCGCGGCTCCCAGGGACAGGGTGATCGCGCCAAGCGCCGCAAAGGCGGCCAGGCGCAGCTTCAGACTCGTCTGCATTTTTGCGTCTCCGAGATTTATAGGTCTAGGTGTGTCTGGAAGCCGCGCCGCCGATTCTGCACGGTGGCTGCCCCAGTGAACGCAACCGTACAAAATCGAACCTTTCCAACACCTTTCAAACTGGACCGATTTCTTGCCGCGGCGCAGCATCCGACGCCGATCCAAGGGTAAACACCAATGCCGCCCGCAGTCCGGGCAGCGGCGCGCGGTTCTCCAGCACCAATCGCGCGCCCAGGATTTCGGCGATGGTGCCGACGATGGCCAGGCCCAGGCCGGCGCCGGGCTTGTTCTTGCCGGCCGCGCCGCGGCGAAAGCGCACGCAGGCCCGCGCGATGTCGTCGGCGGACATGCCCGGGCCGCTGTCCTCGACCAGCAGGCGGGCCTGGACGGCGTCGGCCTGTATCCGCACCGTGACCTCCCCGGCCGGCGAGGTGTAGCGGATGGCGTTGTCCACCAGGTTGCTGACCGCTTCGCGCAGCAGCCAGTCGGCGCCGCGCACCATGACGGGCCGCTGCTCGGCCTCCAGGCCGATGTCCAGCTGGCGCAGGCGGGCGGTGGGCAGCAGGCCGCGGATGACGCCGTCGGCCAGGTCCACCAGGTCCACCGATTCGGGGACAAATCCCCCTTCGGCCAGGGAGGCGTCTTTTGCGCGCGCCAGGGCCAGCATCTGGTTGGTGGTGCGTACGGCCCTGTCCAGCCCCTCCTGCATCGCCAGAAGGGCTGTACGGACCTCCTGGGGGTCTGTCTCGCGCAGAGCATAGGCCATCTGGGTCCGCAAAACCGACAGCGGCGTGCGCAACTGGTGCGATGCGTCGTCCAGGAACTGGCTCTGGACCCTCGCCTGGGCCGCAAAACGGGCCATGTGGAGGTTTACGGCCGCCACCAGGGGTAGGACCTCCCCCGGCATGTCGGACGCGCTGACGGGGCTTAAATCGTCCGCAGAACGCCCTTCGACCTCCTGCCGCAGCCGGGCCAGGGGCCGCAAGGCCATGAAAACGCCCACGATGATCACCAGGACGCTGATCAGGATGACGGCCAGGTCCCGCTCCACGGAGCGCACCAGGGCCCGGTGCAGGAAGGCCTGGCGCGTGCCCAGCCCCTCCGCGACCTGCACTACTACCCGTCCCCCTTTGTTGTCGTACAGCGGCGGGTCCATGGGGCGGGCCAGCACCGCCACCCGCACCGGCGTGCCCTGGTAGGTGGCGTAGAAAAAGCGCGGCTCGCCCGAAACCAGCGGCTCGGCCGGCATCGGCAGGTCGGGATAGCCGATTTCGGCCAGCCCGTCCTCGGTGGCCACGCGGTAGAACACGCTGCCATTGGCCGTCAGCTCGAAAAATTCCAGCATCAGGTATGGCTGCTCCATGGCTAATCCACCGCTGGCTGTGGATATGTTGTGGTCGATGGCGCGCAGCGCTCCGGCAAGGGATCGGTCGTAGGCCGTATCGACCTGGTTGCGCAGCTGCTGGTTGGACATCCAGAGCGCGCCCACCATCACCAGGACCAGGGTCGGAATCAGCCACCAGAGCAACTGGGTCTTCAGGGTGCGGTTGCGTTTCTGCCCGGTTTTTTTCGAACTACGGGTTGTCAACAGCGTTCTCCAGGCAGTAGCCCATGCCCCGCATGGTCACGATCTGCACGCCGGTATCCGCCAATTTTTTGCGCAGCCGGTGCACCAGGACCTCGATGGCCTCCAGGTTGATGTCCGCGTCGTCGGTCAGGATGCGGTCCAGGATCTGCTGCTTGTTGATGGGTTCTCCGCTTTTCTGGATCAGCACGCGCAGCACCGCGTGTTCACGTGGGGATAACTGCAGGGCCTGTCCGTGGACCGTGAATTTTTGCGCGGCAGTCTCGAAAACCAGGTTTCCCAGAGTCAGCCGCGGATGTTCGCGCCCGCGGCTGCGCCGGATCAGCGCAATCAGGCGCGCTTCCAATTCTTCCACGACAAAGGGTTTCGGCAGGAAATCGTCCGCGCCCTGGTGGAGTGTCCCGATTTTTTCGGCCAGCGAATCGCGCGCGGTCAGGACCAGCACCGGCGTACGGTCGTCCCGCGCGCGGATCTTGGCCAGCAAAGTATGGCCATCCATGCCGGGAAGTCCCAGGTCCAGGATGACGGCGTCGAATTCCTCGACCGCCAGGCGTCGTTCGGCAACCAGTCCGTCATCGGCCCACTCGACGACGAAGCCGGCATGGCGGGCCAGGCTTCGTGAAAGCCAGCGGGCAAGTTCGGCTTCGTCTTCTATCAGCAGGATGCGCATGGACGGAGTCCGCGGGGGGATGGCTGGGCGGAATGGGAAGACATGTTTGGCTTTTCCTTTATTTCTCTTTATATAAAGACTAATGATTAATAAGGGCTGTGGATAACTACCTTAACCCTGAAAACCTCTTTTTTTTCATAGCCTTGCGGCCGTTTTTGGCTGTGCAAGAACTCTGTGTGGGAAAAAAGCTGAAGTTGGACAAGATTTTGGACCCGGTCCGAAACCCCTGCTTGTTCAACTTGCCTCCACAAAATGTGCACAACCGGCCGCCCTAGGAGTTATCCACAGCCCTGTTCCTGGGTGCGGACCGGGAAATGGGCACTTTTACCCCGAAAAACCGGCTTGTGCATCCCCGCTTTTTCGGCCTTTCAGACGCGTTTAAAGGCCCGCTGAGCGCCTATCGGAAACCGGGATTCGGGGCCTGGAATGCCCGCTTTCATTACAAGGGACTGAACAAAAAGTGAGCAGCTTTCGCCGTAAAATCCGAGCCATGGCGAAAGAAATCAGAATCAAGCATTCGGGCTGGGCGACCTGGCTGCGAGGCCGTCTGCTGGCCGATAACCTGCCCGCCACCGTCTGCGCGGCCGCCTTGATGGGCCTGCTGGGGGCGCTGGCCACCGTGGTGTTCCGGGAACTGCTGGGCTGGACGCAGGTATTGCTCGGCGGGGGCGACGCGCCCCACGGCATGGTGTCGCTGGCGCGGGGGCTGGACCCCTGGCAGCGGTTTCTGCTGCCCGCCGCCGGCGGCGCGGTGGCCGGCGTCATCCTGCAGCTGGCCGCGAGCCGCCTGCCCAAGCGCGGCGCGGCCGACTATATGGAAGCGATCTCGGTGGGCCGCGGCGTCATCGGTTTCCGCCAGACCATCGCGCGCAGCCTGTCGTCGATCTTTTCCATCAGTTCGGGCGCCTCGATCGGCCGCGAAGGCCCCATGGTGCAGCTGGCGGCCATGCTGTCCTCGCTGAGCGGGCGCTACCTGGTGCTGCCGCCCCGGCATCTGCGGCTGTTGGTGGCCTGCGGCGCCACCGCGGGCATCACCTCCGCCTATAACGCGCCGATCGCCGGCGCGTTGTTCATTTCCGAAATCGTCTACGGCGCGATTTCCTCGGCCACGCTGGTGCCGCTGGTGGTCTCGTCGGTGGTGGCCAACATCGTGACGCGCCAGATCCTGCACTACGACGCGGTGTTCCATATGCCGCGCTTCGATTTCGTGTCGGGCTGGGAAGTCATCAATTATCTGGGCCTGGGCCTGATCGCCGGCCTGGCGGCGCCGCAATTCCTGCGCTTCCTGGACGTGGCGCGGCGCGCCTTCGGCCGGCTGCCCTGGCCCTTGTGGGCCAGGATGGCCGCGGGCGGGCTGATCGTGGGCGCGCTTTCGGTGGTCAACCCCGAGGTCTGGGGCAATGGCTACAGCGTGGTCAACAGCATGCTGCACACGCAATGGGCATGGCAGGCGGTCGCCGCCATCCTGCTGCTGAAAACGCTGGCCACCGCCGCCAGCGTGGGGTCGGGCGCGGTGGGCGGCGTGTTCACCCCGACCCTGTTCGTGGGGGCGGCGCTCGGCGCCTTGTATGGCACCGGCCTGCAAGCCCTGTTTCCCGCGGGCGATCTTTCGGCCGTGTCCAGCTACGCCATCGTCGGCATGGGCGCGCTGCTGGCGGCCACCACCTATGCGCCCTTGATGTCCATCCTGATGATCTTCGAGATGACGTTGAGCTACGAAGTCATGCTGCCGCTCATGCTGGCCTGCGTCACGGCCTACGTGATCGCGCACCGGATCAGGCCGGATTCGGTGTACGCCAAGTCGCTGGCCAACAACCGGCGGGCGCGGCTCGCGGTCCCTGGAGAAAGGGCCGAAAGCAAGCCTGCCGCTTGATTGCGAGTAAATACTCGTATTCTGGCCGGGCGAAAAATACGAGTCCGGCCGCGGCCTTGCAGGCGGCGGCCGGCATTGCCGGCAATTTAGTTATAGAATTTATAACTAAACCGCTGCGCGCCCCATGAGGGCGCGCAGTCACAAGAAGAATGATCAGCAGTACCCACAGGAGCATCCATGGCACCCGGCAAGTCTGCCACGGCAGGTAGCGACGCGCCCAATCTCTGGCAGCAGTACGCCAGATTCCACGAGGCGTGCGTCGCCGTTCTGGACCGCATCGAGCAGTGCGCGGACCCGCATATTCCGCTGGCGCAAAACGAGTGCGCGGAACTGAGAATCATGGCGCTCAACCTGGGCGCGCTGGGCCGCGTGCTGCATGGCAAGCGCGCCCGCGACATGCGCCAGCTCGCGGCGCGCCTGGACCGCGCGCTGGCCGGCTGCAACCAGCAAACCGTCGCGCCGGCCCTGGACAGCGAAACGCCCGAACGGGACCCGGCGGTGCTGGCAGGCTGATACCGCTATCGGTCAGTGCGTGCGCCGGCCGCAAGCCGGCGCAGCACGGCCGTGGCCGCCTTGAGCGCATACAGCACGAACAGGGCGCCCGTCAGGTCTCCGATGAACATCGCCACGAACCCGGTGGCCAGCGTTTCGCGCGCGCCATGCAGGAAAAACCAGGCGTGGTGGATGGCGGAATTCACCAGCGCGTAGCTGACCGCGCAGGCCAGCAGGCGTCCGGTGGTCAGATTGCCCAGGTCCGGCCGCAGCCGCAGCGCGCTCCGGGCCCAGAGATAGGCCAGATAGGGCGCCGCGGCTTCCATGATGCCACCGGCCACCGATTGCACGACGTCGTTCGGGAAATGGTAGAAAAAGTAGGCGGTCCAGGAACCGATCAGCACGCCCATCGCCCCCGCCAGCCCGAACAGCAGCGTGGCAACCAGCCGCACGCCGGCGGGCAGGTAGACCCAGTTCACGCCGCGCATGAATTCCAGATTGGTGAACACCCACTCGTTGATTGCCAGACTGGCGAGGAACAGGAAGGTCGTGGCCAGCACCCATTTTCCCTGCCTTAGAATGTCGCCCATAACCTAAGTATCTTTGCCCACTTTTCGTTGCCCGCCCTCGGTCGCCGCGTCATTATCCATGAAACAAAGAAAGAGGCCCGCCGACATCTACCTGCGCTTTCTGCACCTGGCCGACGCGCTGCGAGGCCTGCCCTCGCTGCCCACTCTGGACCCGGTGGAAGAACGCATCCTCACGCTGGTGGCGCGCGCCTCTCAGGAAGAGCGCCGCCTGTCGGTGCGCGACGTCATGGCCGTCGACAGCATAGGCTCGCCCGCGACCCTGCACGCGCGCCTGAAATCCATGCGCGAGAAAGGCTGGGTGCAACTGGTCGACACCGAGGATGCCCGCCGCAAGCAGGTCGAACTCAGCCAGGCGGCGCTCAAGCATTTCGACCGGCTGTCGGAATGCCTGGTGGAGGCGGCGCGCAAGCCGTAGCAGTGATTGCGGGTTGCCGGTATCGCGGTCCGGATTGCCTTAGAAAGCTGCAGCCTGATCTACGAATCAGTGGCGGACCATTTTGCGGACTTGCGCAAAATGGTCGAGCAAGCATTTTGCCGGCCCTGAAGCTGGCCTCACTTCCCAATACAAAAACTCGAAAAAATCTCCCCCAGCAGATCGTCGCTGGTGAATTTTCCGGTGATGCTGGAAAGGCTGTCGTGCGCCAGGCGCAGTTCTTCGGCGAACAGGTCCAGCACGCGGTCGTCCTGTTGCGCGTGTTCGCCGGCCAGCGCCAGGTGTTCGGCGGCCGCCTGCAGCGCGTGCAGATGGCGTTCGCGCGCGAGCCAAGGGGATTCCGCCCCCGGGTTCCAGCCGGCGATCCGCAGCAGTTCGGCGCGCAGCGCGTCCAGGCCGATGCCGCGCTTGGCCGAGATGCCGAGTTCGCCGGGACCGGCGGCGAAGGGGGCGGCCAGCAGGTCGATCTTGTTGTAGACCTTGAGCACCGGCGTGCGCGGCGGCAGGCGCGCGGTGATCTGGGCGTCGAGCTGGTCGCCGGGCTGGGTGGCGTCCTGCAGGTGCAGGATGACGTCGGCGCGTTCGATTTCCTGCCAGGTACGGGCGATGCCTATGCTTTCGACGGTGTCTTCGGTTTCGCGCAGGCCGGCGGTGTCGACGATGTGCAGCGGCACGCCGTCGATATGGATTTCCTGCACGACCTTGTCGCGGGTGGTGCCGGCGATGGGGGTCACGATGGCGATGTCGTCGCCGGCCAGCGCGTTGAGCAGGCTGGATTTGCCGACGTTGGGCTGGCCGGCGAACACCACGTGCAGGCCTTCGCGCAGGATGACGCCCTGGCGTGCCTGGGCGATCAGCGCGGCCAGGTCGGCGGCCAGGGCTTCCAGCGTCGGGCGCGCCTGGTATTTTTCGAGGAAGTCGATTTCCTCTTCGGGGAAGTCCAGCGTGGCCTCGACCAGCATGCGCAGATGCACGATGCGGTCGGACAGGTCGTTCACGCGCGCCGAGAATTCGCCCGACAGGGAGGCCATGGCGCCGCGCGCGGCGGCCACCGACGAGGCGTCGATCAGGTCGGCCACGGCCTCGGCCTGGGCCAGGTCCATGCGGTCGTTGAGAAAGGCGCGGCGCGTGAATTCGCCGGGCTCGGCCAGCCTCAGGCCCAGGTCGCGGCCGGCGGCCAGGCAGCTGTCGAGCACGCGGCGCAGCACGGCGGGCCCGCCGTGGCCTTGCAGTTCCAGCACGTCCTCGCCGGTGTAAGAGTGCGGCGCCCGGAAATAAATGGCGATGCCTTCGTCCAGCAGTTCGCCGGATTCGGTTTTGAAGGGCAGGTAGTGGGCGTGGCGCGGGGTCAGGTCGCGCTGGAACAGACGGCGCGCCAAGCCCGAGAGGTCCGCGCCCGAGACCCGTACGACGCCGATGCCGCCTCTTCCGGGGGCGGTGGCGATGGCGGCGATGGGGGCGTGGACGGACATATTTCAGGCGGGGCGGGGCAAGGACAATAAGGGAATATAACTGTTGCGCGGCGGCTTGTTTGCTGGTTAATGTGGCCCGGAGGTTCAAAACCCGAAACTACTCTGGGAGATCACTATGGCGTCTCGGTTTTCGCGTGTCTTGACCTGCGGCGCGGCCGCGGCGGTTCTGGCGTTGGGCGCTCTCGGTTCGGCCATGGCCCGCGATCTGGTGATCGCCCTGAAGACCGAACCGTCCTCCATGGACCCGCAGTATCACGCGCTCACGCCGAATACGCAGATCTCCCAGACCATTTTCGACACGCTGGTGGCGACCGACGCGCAGCTCAAGCCGCGCCCCGCGCTGGCCGAGTCCTGGACCGTGGACGGCAAGGTGTGGACCTTCAAGCTGCGGCCCGGCGTGAAGTTCTCCGACGGCACGCCGTTCACCGCCGAAGACGTGGTCTTCACCTATGCGCGCGTGCCCAAGGTGCCCAACAGCCCGTCGCCCTTCACGCTGTACCTGGGCGCGGTGGAAAAGACCGAGGCGGTCGATCCGCATACCGTGCGCATCACCACCAAGGAAGTGGCGCCGAACCTGCTGGTCAACCTGGCGCAGCTGCCCATCATGTCCAAGAAGGCGGCCTCGGGGCCGGCGCCGGAGGGCAAGACCACCACCGAACTCAATAGCGGCGACGGCCTGATCGGCACCGGCCCGTACAAGTTCGTGTCGTGGAAACGCGGCGCCGAGTTCGTGCTGGCGCGCAACGACAATTACTGGGGCAAGAAGCCCGAATGGGATCGCGTGGTCTACCGCCCGATCAGCAATGCGGCCGCGCGCGTGGCGGCGCTGCTGGCCGGCGACGTGGACATGATCGAGGACCCCCCGACCGACGACCTGCCCAAGTTGAAGGCCGACAAGAAGCTCTACGTCGAGGAAACGCCGTCGGTGCGCGTGGTGTACGTCGCGCTGGACCAGTACGCCGAGCCGTCGCTCGGGGTGCAGGGCACCGACAAGAACCCCATGAAGGACAAGCGCGTGCGCGAGGCGCTGTCGCTGGCCATCAACCGCCAGGCGCTGGTCGAACGCGTGATGGGCGGGGTGGCGCTGCCGGCCGGCAACCTGTTGCCCTATCCCATGTTCGGATCGAGCAAGGAGCATTCCAAGGCGCCCAAGGCCGACGTCGAGAAAGCCAAGGCGCTGCTCAAGGAAGCGGGCTATCCCGACGGTTTCTCGATCACGCTGGGCTCGCCTTCGGGGCGTTATGTGAACGACTCCAAGGTGGCGCAGGCGATCGCCTCGATGTGGACGCGCATCGGCGTCAAGACCAGCGTGGACGCGCTGACGCCCCCGGTGTTCTTCAAGAGCCGCGACAGCTACAAGTTCTCGGCCTACCTGGCGGGCTGGTCGGTGACCAGCGGCGAAATGTCCAACGCGCTGACGTCGCTGCTGGTGACGCGCAACCCGGAAGCGGGCCTGGGCACCACCAACCGCAGCCGCTATTCCAATCCGAAGATGGACGCGCTGGTCAAGGAGGCCTCGTCCACCATGGACGACGCCAAGCGCGCGCAGCTGCTGTCCGAGGCCGGCAACATCGCCATGGATGACTACGCCATGCTGCCCATCCATTTCGAGCTGTCGGTGTGGGCCATGAAGAACGACATCCGCTACCAGGGCCGGCCGGACCAGGTCACGCTGGCGCAATACGCGACCCTGAAGAAGTAGCGCGCCCGCGGATAACGCCACGTGCTGGCCACGATCGTAAGAAGGCTGCTGCAGACCATCGTCGTCATGTTCGTCATGTCGGCGCTGGTCTTCGCCGGCATATACATGGTGGGCGACCCGGTCTCGATGCTGGCCAGCCCGGAAGCCACCGAGGCGCAGCGCGCCGCGGTGCGCGCCTCGCTGGGCCTGGACCTGCCGTTGTGGCGGCAGTACCTGATCTTCATGGGCCAGGCGGTGCGCGGCGACTTCGGCAACAGTTTCCTGACCGGCGAGCCGGCCATGCGGCTGATCCTGGAGCGCATGCCGGCCACGGTGGAGCTGGCCTGTGTGGCCATGCTGATGTCGGTGCTGATCGGCGTGCCGCTGGGCATACGCGCCGGCCTCAAGCCGGAGGCGCCCGGATCGCGGGCCATCATGACGGGCTCGGTGCTGGGTTTTTCGCTGCCCAACTTCTGGGTGGGGCTGATGCTCATCATGGTGTTCGCCGTCATGCTGGGCTGGCTGCCGGCCGGCGGGCGCGGGCAGACCGTCAGCATCGGCGCCCTGCAGCTCAGCGTGCTGACTTTCGACGGCTGGCTCAGCCTGGCGCTGCCGGCCGCCACCATTGCGTTCGCCAAGTGCGCCATGATCATCCGCGTGACGCGCGCGGCCACGCGCGAGGCGCTGCCGATGGACTACATCAAGTTCGCGCGCGCCAAGGGGCTGTCGGAAAAGCGTGTGCTGGGCGTGCATCTGCTCAAGAACATCCTGATTCCGGTGGTGACGGTCGCGGGCCTGGAGTTCGGGCAGGTGATGGCGTTCGCGGTGGTGACCGAGACGGTGTTTTCCTGGCCCGGCATGGGCAAGCTGCTGATCGATTCCATCATCAACCTGGACCGTCCGGTGGTGGTGGCCTACTTGCTGCTGATCGTGTTTTTCCTGGTCATGCTGAACCTGGTGGTGGACATCATCTATACGGTGCTGGACCCCCGCGTACGACTGGATAGCCGCCGATGACCACGCCCGTTTCCGCCCCCGCCGCCGCGACCGCGCAACCGGTCCGGGAACAGACGCCCTGGCGCCGCTTCCTGGGCGATTTCTTCGCCAGCAAGCTGGCCACGCTGGGCCTGGCGATGCTGGTGCTGATCGTGGGCGCCGCGCTGCTGGCGCCGTGGATCGCGCCGCAGAATCCGTACGACCTGGCGATGCTGGACATCATGGATTCCAAGCTCCCGCCGGGCAGCGAAAGCGGCGACGCCAGCATGCGCTACTGGCTGGGCACCGACGGCCAGGCGCGCGACCTGCTGTCGGCGATCCTGTACGGCATGCGCACCAGCCTGCTGGTGGCCACGGTGTCGGTGCTGGCCGCCTTCGGCATCGGCGCCACCGTGGGCCTGGTGGCGGCCTATTTCGGCGGCCGCATCGACGCCTTGCTGATGCGCATTGTGGATATCCAGTTGTCGTTTCCGGCCATCCTGGTGGCGCTGATGCTGCTGGCGATCCTGGGCAAGGGTGTGGACAAGGTGATCATCGCGCTCATCGTGGTGCAGTGGGCGTATTTCGCGCGCGCGGCGCGCGGCGCGGCGCTGGTCGAGCGCGGCAAGGAATACGTGGAGGCGGCGCGCTGCATGTCCTTGTCATGGGGGCGGGTGCTGTTTCGCCACGTGCTGCCCAATTGCATGCCGCCCTTGATCGTGATCGCCACCATAGACCTGGCGCACGCCATCGCGCTGGAAGCCACGCTGTCGTTCCTGGGCGTGGGGGTGCCGGTGACCGAGCCGTCGCTGGGCATGCTGATCTACAACGGCTTCGAATACCTGCTGTCGGGCCAGTACTGGATCTCGTTCTTTCCCGGCATCGCGCTGGCGCTGGCCATCATCGCCATCAATCTGGTGGGCGATCACCTGCGCGACGTGCTCAACCCGCGCCACGCGAATTGAGGGGCGCCGCGATGCAGACCCAGCCTGTGGAAAACCCGTCCGCCGCGCCGCGCTCCATCCTGGAAGTGCGCGGGCTGAAGACGCATTTCTTCACGCGCGCCGGCGTGGTGAAGGCGGTCGACGGCGTGGACCTGCATCTGGCCGAAGGCGAGATCCTGGGGCTGGTGGGCGAGTCCGGCTCCGGCAAGAGCATTACCGGCTTTTCGCTGATGGGGCTGCTGGACCCGCCGGGCCGCATCGTCGACGGAGAGCTGCGGCTGAACGGGGAAGACCTGCGCGGCGCCACGCCGGCGCGCTGGCGGCAGCTGCGCGGCCAGGAGATCGCGATGATCTTCCAGGACCCGATGATGACGCTGAACCCGGTGCTGCGCGTGGACACGCAGATGATAGAGGCGGTGCAGGCGCACGGCCCGGCCACGCGCGAACAGGCGCGCCAGCGCGCCCTGCAAACGCTGGCGATGGTCGGCATTCCGTCTCCGCAGGAGCGGCTGCGCAGCTATCCGCACCAGTTGTCCGGCGGCATGCGCCAGCGCGTGGCGATCGCGATCGCGCTGCTGAATTCGCCGCGCCTGATCATCGCCGACGAGCCGACCACGGCGCTGGACGTGACCATACAGGGGCAGATCCTGTTCGAAGTGCAGAAGCTGTGCCGCGAGACCGGCACCGGCCTGATCTGGATCACGCATGACCTGGCGGTGGTGGCCGGGCTGGCCGACCGCGTGGCCGTGATGTACGCGGGCCGCGTGGTCGAAACCGGCAGCACCGAGGCCGTGATCAGCCATCCCATGCATCCCTACACGCATGGCCTGATCGCCTCGATTCCCACGCCGCAATCTCGCGGCAAGCCGCTGGTGCCGATTCCCGGCATGACGCCGTCGCTGCTCAACCTGCCGGCGGGCTGCGCGTTCCGGGGGCGCTGCCCGCGCGCCACCGACGCCTGTCTGGCCGAGCCGCAGCCCGTGGAAGTCCGTCCGGCGCAATGGGTGCGCTGCTGGCATGCAGGAGGCCCCGACATCCAATGAACGCCGCCGATTCCCGCCCCATCCTGTCCCTGCGCCAGGTCGAGCTGCGCTTCGTGCAGCGCGTGGACCTGGCCGGCCGCATCGCCAATCTGCTGGGCGCGGGCCTGAAGACGCAGGTGGTGCACGCGGTGGCCGGCGTAGACCTGGACGTGATGCCCGGCGAGGTGATCGGCATCGTGGGCGAGTCGGGCTGTGGAAAATCCACGCTGGGCCGCGTGGTCTGCGGCATCCTGCCGCCGACGGCCGGCGAGGTGCATTACCTGGGCAAGCCGGTGCAGGACCTGGCGGGCCCGGCGCGCAAGGCGTACGAACTGGGCGTGCAGATGATTTTCCAGGACCCCTACGCCTCGCTGAATCCGCGCATGCGGGTGCGCGAGATCATCGGCGAGGCGCCGGTGGCGCACGGCCTGGTGCGCTCGCGCGACAAGGCCGAGTACGTGGCGGGGCTGATGCGCCAGGTGGGCCTGGACGCGAGTTTTGCACAGCGTTATCCCCATCAATTCTCGGGCGGCCAGAGGCAGCGCATAGGTATTGCGCGGGCGCTGGCGCTCAAGCCTTCGGTCATCGTGTGCGACGAGGCGGTCGCCGCGCTGGACGTATCGATCCAGGCCCAGGTGCTTAATCTGTTCGAACAATTGCGCGCCGACCTGGACCTGACCTATCTTTTCATCAGCCACAACCTGAGCGTGGTCAGCCATATTTCAGACCGCGTGGCTNTGTGCGACGAGGCGGTCGCCGCGCTGGACGTATCGATCCAGGCCCAGGTGCTTAATCTGTTCGAACAATTGCGCGCCGACCTGGACCTGACCTATCTTTTCATCAGCCACAACCTGAGCGTGGTCAGCCATATTTCAGACCGCGTGGCTATCATGTACCTGGGCCGCGTGGTGGAGCTGGCGCCCACCGACACCGTTTTCCGGCGCGCCAACCATCCGTACACCCAGGCCCTGCTGAAAGAACTGCCGACGCTGCAGCCGGGGCGGCGCACGTACCAGCCGATCAAGGGCGAACTGCCTTCGCCGCTGGACCCGCCGAGCGGCTGCGCCTTCCATCCGCGCTGTCCGCACGCCATGCCGCGCTGCACCGCCGAGCGGCCGCTGCTGAAGGAAGTCGCGCCGGGCCAGCTCAGCGCCTGCCATTTGAACGACGCGGCCTAGAAAAAACGCCTATCCACACTCCTACCGTTTATCCACAGCCATGAAAACCATAGCCGAAATCGAACGCGTGCACGGCGAGCTGACCGCGCTGCGCCGCGATATCCACGCCCATCCCGAACTCGCCTTCCAGGAAACGCGCACCTCCACGCTGGTGGCCGAACGCCTGCGGGAGTGGGGGCTGGAAGTCCACACCGGGCTGGGGAAAACCGGCGTGGTGGGCGTGCTGCGCGCCGGCAGCGGCAAGAAAACCATCGGGCTGCGCGCCGACATGGACGCCCTGCCCATGCCCGAGCACAACCGCTTCGCGCACAAGTCCACGATCAGCGGGCGCATGCACGGCTGCGGCCATGACGGCCACACCACCATGCTGCTGGGCGCGGCGCAGTATCTGGCCAGGCATCGCGACTTCGACGGCACCATCGTGTTCATCTTCCAGCCGGCCGAGGAAGGCGGCAACGCCGGCGCGCGCGCCATGATGGAGGATGGCCTGTTCGACCGCTTTCCGTGCGACGCGGTGTTCGGCATCCACAACATGCCGGGCATGCCGGTCAACCAGTTCGGGTTCCGCGCCGGGCCGACCATGGCTTCCAGCAACCGCTGGGACATCGTCATCAAGGGCGTGGGCGGCCACGCGGCGCAGCCGCACGCCTCGGTCGATCCCATCGTGGTGGCGGCCGACATGGTGCATGCGCTGCAGACGGTGATCTCGCGCAGCAAGAATCCGCTGGACCAGGCGGTGCTGTCGATCACGCAGATCCACGCCGGCGACGCCTACAACGTGATTCCCGGCGAGGCCGTGCTGCGCGGCACCGTGCGCACCTATACGGTGGAGGCGCTGGACAAGATCGAATCCGACATGCGCCGCATCGCCACCACGCTGCCCCAGGTATACGGCGGCACGGGCGAACTGGACTTCGTGCGGGCCTATCCGCCGCTGGTGAACTGGGAAAAGGAAACGGCCTTCGCCGCCCAGGTGGCCGAAGACGTGTTCGGCGCCGACCAGGTGCTGCGGGACATGCCGCCCTTCATGGGCGCCGAGGACTTTTCCTTCTTCCTGGAGGCGGTGCCGGGCGCCTACCTGTTCCTGGGCAACGGCGACGGCGGGCACCGGCTGGAAACCTATCACGGCATGGGGCCGTGCCAGCTGCACAACCCGAATTACGACTTCAACGACGCCCTGCTGCCGGTGGGCGCGACTTACTGGGTGAAACTGGCTCAGACCTTCCTGGCCGCCCCCTGATATACGCAAGTCATTGATTTAAAAGGCGCGGAACCGTCGGGGTCCGCGCCTTTTTCCATGCGCGGGCCGGGTTGTGCACCGCCTGTCCACTGGCTTTCCACCGGCTATCCACCGGGATATCCCCTGGGTATCCACCGGCTATTCACCGCTTTTCCCGGGCTTGTCTCCAGGCTTATCCATAGGTTTATCCACAGGCCGGCACAGTCCCCTTTATGCCGGAGCGGCTTGAACAAAGGCCGAATAATTCGTTGGTGCCGGGCTGCCGGCTTTTCATAATGGATCGCTCCAATGCCGGCCCGGCCGGCGGCCCAACCGCAAGGAGCGATCCATGTCCCAGAGCAACGCGCTGCGCCTGCCCGAAGCGCACACCGCGCCGCGTTACGCCGGCGCCCCCGCCCCCCAGGATTTCGAAATCCGCCCGCTGGCGCGCGCGATGGGCGCCGAAATCGTCGGCATCGACCTGTCGCAGGAACTCGACGCGGCCGATTTCGCCCGGGTCCACCGGGCCCATCTGGACCACCATCTGCTGGTGTTCCGCGACCAGCGCATCACGCCGCAGCAGCACATCGATTTCAGCCGCCGCTTCGGCCGCCTGATGATCCACGTGCTGCATCAATTCCACCTGCCCGGACATCCGGAGATCCTGGTCGTGTCCAACATCGTGGAAAACGGCAAGCCGGTGGGCCTGGGCGACGCCGGCAAGTACTGGCATTCGGACATCTCGTACAAGGCGCTGCCCAGCCTGGGCTCGCTGCTGCATGCGCAGGAACTGCCGGCGCAGGGCGGCGACACGCTTTTCGCCAACATGCACCTGGCCTACGACACGCTGCCCGCCGCGCTGCGCGATGCCGTGCAAGGCAGGCGCGCCGTGCATTCCTACCTGGCCAAGTACGGGCAGCTGCAGAAGGAAGGCGCCTGGCGTCCCGACCTGAGCGCGCAGCAGCTGGCGCAGGTGCAGGAAGTCGTTCATCCCGTGGTGCGCACGCATCCCGAATCGGGCCGCCGCGCGCTGTTCGTCAGCGAAGGCTTCACCACCCGCATCGAAGGCCTGCCCGAGGACGAGAGCCGCCAGATCCTGGACGAGCTGTTCGCCCACAGCATCCGGCCCGAACACATCTACCGCCACCAATGGCAGCCCCACGACCTGGTGTTCTGGGACAACCGCTCGCTGATCCACCTGGCCGCCGGCACGCCGGACCACCTGCGCCGCAAGCTGTACCGCACCACCATCGAAGGCGATATGCCGTTCTGAAAACCGGCGCCCGCGCCCGCCCCACGATTTATCCACAAGGAACGCCATGCATTTTTCTTCCAACCTGAGGGACCGCTTCATCCGCGCCGCCACCGGCGCGGGTCTTGCGCTGGCGCTGGCCGTGCTGGCGCTCGCCTCGCCGACGCCGGCGCTGGCCGAAGGCCGCATCCGCATCGCCGAGCAGTACGGCATCGTGTACCTGCTGCTCAACGTGGCCCGCGACCAGCAACTGATCGAGAAGCACGGCAAGGCCGAAGGCCTGGACATCTCGGTCGAATGGGCCAAGCTGTCCGGCGGCTCGGCGGTCAATGACGCGCTGCTGTCGGGGGCTGTGGATATCGCGGGGGCCGGCGTCGGGCCGCTTTTGACGATCTGGGACCGCACGCGCGGCAAGCAGAACGTCAAGGGCGTGGCCTCGCTGGGCAACTTTCCCTATTACCTGGTCAGCAACAATCCGGACGTGAAGACGATCGCGGATTTCACCGACAAGGACCGCATCGCCGTGCCCTCGGTGGGCGTCTCGGTGCAGTCGCGCGTGCTGCAGCTGGCCTCGGCCAAGCTGTGGGGCGATGCGCAGTACAACAAGCTGGACAAGCTGTCGGTGGCCCTGCCGCATCCGGACGCCGCGGCCGCCATCATCGCCGGCGGCACCGAGATCACGGCGCATTTCGGCAATCCGCCGTTCCAGGAACAGGAGCTGGCCGAAAACCCCAAGGCGCGCATCGTCCTCAAATCGTACGACGTACTGGGCGGACCCAGCTCCTCCACCGTGCTGTTCGCGACGGAAAAATTCCGCAAGGAAAATCCCAAGACCTACAAGGCGTTCCAGGCCGCCTTGCAGGAAGCGGCCGCCTTCGCCGCCGCCCATCCGGAACAGGCCGCCGATACCTACCTGCGCGTCACCGGCGCCAAGCTGGACCGCGGCTTTCTGATCGGGGTCATCAAGAATCCGGACGTGCAGTTCAAGCTGGCGCCGCAGAACACCTATGCGCTGGCCGAGTTCATGCACAAGGTGGGCGCGATCAAGAACGCGCCGGCGAGCTGGCAGGATTATTTCTTCGACGATCCGCTCACGGCGCAAGGCAGCTGATATGGGCCTGACCGCCGCCACGCCTGTGGATAAGCCTGACAAGCCCGCGCCCCTGCTGCTTGTGGATAAGGTGTCGATCGAATACAAGACGCGCGACCGGCGGGTGCGCGCCACGCACCAGGCCAGTTTCTCGGTGCACGAGGGCGAGCGCACGATCCTGCTAGGGGCGTCGGGCTGCGGCAAGTCGACCCTGCTCAAGGCCATCGCGGGGTTCATCCCGCCCACCGAAGGGCGCATCGAGATCGACGGCCAGGCCGTGCGCGGCCCGGGGCCGGACCGCATCGTGGTGTTCCAGGAATTCGACCAGCTGCCGCCCTGGAAGACCCTGCGCCAGAACGTCGCGTTCCCGTTGCTGGCCGCGCGCAGGCTGGGGCGGCGCGAAGCCGACGAACGCGCCATGCATTATCTGGAGAAAGTGGGCCTGTCCGCCTTCGCCGACGCCTATCCGCACACGCTGTCGGGCGGCATGAAGCAGCGCGTGGCCATCGCCCGCGCCCTGGCCATGCAGCCGCGCGTGCTGCTGATGGACGAACCCTTCGCCGCGCTGGACGCGCTCACGCGCCGGCGCATGCAGGAAGAGCTGATGGCGCTGTGGGAAGAGGTGCGGTTCACGCTGCTGTTCGTCACCCATTCCATCGAAGAGGCCCTGGTGCTGGGCAGCCGCATACTGCTGCTGTCGCCGCATCCGGGCCGGGTGCGGGCCGAGCTGAACGCGCATGCCTTCGGCCTGCACAGCCAGGGATCGGCGGCCTTCCAGGCGGCCGCCCGGCGCATCCACGACCTGTTGTTCGAGCCGGCGCCGCAGCCGGCCCAGCGGGCCGCGGCCTGAGGAGCAAGCATGAATCACGTCCATGCCGGGCCGGTCCCGATCCGGCCCGAGATCGAATACGCGTTGCCGCCGCTGCCGGCGCAGGCCGCGGAAACGCCGCTGCCCTGGCATGAACGCCTGTGGCAGCATGCCGGCCTGCGCAAGCTGGCCATCCTGGCGCTGCTGGCCGGCATCTGGGAGCTGGCCGCGCGCTATACCGACAACGAACTGCTGCTGCCCGGCGCCCTGCAGACGGCGCAGGCCTTCGCGCAGGGCCTGGCCGGCGGCGAACTGCCGGCCCGCGCCGCGCAGTCGTTGCAGGTGCTGGTGCAGGGCTACGCGGCCGGCGTGGCCCTGGCTTTCGTGCTGACCACGCTGGCCGTCTCGACGCGCTTCGGGCGCGACCTGCTGTCGACCCTGACCGCCATGTTCAATCCGCTGCCGGCCATCGCGCTCCTGCCGCTGGCGCTGCTGTGGTTCGGCCTGGGGACGGGCAGCCTGGTGTTCGTGCTGATCCATTCCGTGCTGTGGGCGCTGGCCCTGAACATGTATGCGGGCTTTCTGGGCGTGTCCGAGACGCTGCGCATGGCGGGGCGCAACTACGGCCTGGGCGGCCTGCGCTACGTGCTGCAGATCCTGGTGCCGGCGGCGCTGCCCGCCATCCTGGCGGGGCTGCGCATCGGCTGGGCCTTCGCCTGGCGCACCCTGATCGCGGCCGAGCTGGTGTTCGGCGCGTCCAGCGGCAAGGGCGGCCTGGGCTGGTACATCTTCCAGAACCGCAACGAGTTGTACACAGACCGCGTGTTCGCCGGGCTGGCGGCCGTCGTCATCATCGGCCTGCTTGTGGAAAACCTGGGATTCGACACGCTGGAGCGCCTGACGGTCAGGCGCTGGGGCATGCAGCGCTGAACGGTCGCGAGCGGCAATGAAAAAAGGCGGCCCGCAAGGGCCGCCTTTGCTGCCGGCGCAGGGAATTACAGCTTCAGTCCCAGCGCCTTGGCCACGCCGGCCGCGTAGGCCGGATCGGCCTTGCGGAAGTGCTCCAGCTGGCGGCGCTGGATTTCCTCGGGCACGCCGGCCATGTGGCGGCCGATGTTGCCGAAGAGCAGTTCCTGCTGGGCCGGCGTCATCAGGCGGAACAGCGCGCCCGGCTGCGAATAGTAGTCATCGTCCACGCGGTGGTTCCAGCGCGCCGCGGCCTGGCCGTCCAGCGGCAGCGGCGGCTCGGCGGCGGACGGGGTTTCCTTCCATTCGCCGAAGCTGTTGGGCTCGTAGTTCAGGGTGCCGCCGGCGTTGCCGTCCACGCGTCCGGCGCCGTCGCGGTGGAAGCTGTGGAAGGGGCAGCGCGGCGCGTTCACCGGAATCTGGTGATGGTTGATGCCCAGGCGGTAGCGGTGCGTGTCGCCATACGAGAACAGCCGGCCCTGCAGCATCTTGTCCGGCGAGAAGCCGATGCCGGGCACCACGTTGGCCGGCGTGAAGGCGGCCTGCTCCACTTCGGCGAAGTAGTTTTCCGGGTTCCTGTTCAGTTCCAGCACCCCGACCTCGATCAGCGGGTAGTCGCCGTGCGGCCAGACCTTGGTCAGGTCGAAGGGGTTGATGTGGTAGGTCGCGGCTTCGGCCTCGGGCATGATCTGCACCTTCAGCGTCCACTTCGGGAAGTTGCCCTGCTCGATGTTGTCGAACAGGTCGCGCTGCGAGCTTTCGCGGTCGTGGGCCACGACCTGGGCCGCTTCTTCGTCGGTCAGACAGGCGATGCCCTGCTGCGACTTGAAGTGGAATTTCACGTAGAAGCGTTCGCCGTCCTTGTTGATGAAGCTGAACGTGTGCGAGCCGAAACCGTGCTGCTGGCGCAGGTTGGCCGGAATGCCGCGGTCGCTCATCAGGGTGGTGACCTGGTGCAGCGATTCGGGATTGAGCGACCAGAAATCCCAGGCGGCCGTGGCGCTGCGCAGGTTGGTCTTGGGGTCGCGTTTCTGCGTGTGGATGAAATCGGGGAATTTCAGCGGGTCGCGGATGAAGAACACGGGGGTGTTGTTGCCCACCAGGTCCCAGTTGCCTTCGTCGGTGTAGAACTTGATGGCGAAGCCGCGCACGTCGCGTTCGGCGTCGGCCGCGCCGCGTTCGCCGGCCACCGTGGAAAAGCGCAGGAACAGGGGCGTCTGCTTGCCGACCTGGGAAAAGAGGCTGGCGCGGGTGTAGCGCGTGATGTCGTGGGTGACGGTAAAGGTGCCGTAGGCACCCGAGCCCTTGGCGTGCACCACCCGTTCAGGGATGCGCTCGCGGTCGAAGTGGGCGAGCTTTTCGATCAGCCAGAAGTCCTGCAACAGCGCCGGGCCGCGGGGGCCCGCCGTCATGGTGTTGTTGTTGTCCGCCACGGGCGCCCCGGAGGCGGTGGTCAGATGCTTCTTGTCGTTCATTGCACGCTCCTTGAGTTGATGCACGGGCCGGCCGGGACCCGACGCCTGCCCATCATAGGTGGCCTGCATGACGTTGTGAAGTTGATTGCAATAGCTGGCTTGATAAAAAATAACTATCGCACAGGGGCCAGCGCGGACGAAAAAAAACCGGCCCCGATGACGGGGCCGGTTTTTCGCTTGCAGCGGGGCGATCAGCGGTTCGCCGCCGCTTCCGCCTTGCGCTGGATGGCGCGGGTGATGGACCACTGCTGCGCGATCGACAGGATGTTGTTGACGCACCAGTACAGCACCAGGCCGGCCGGGAAGAAGAACATCATTCCGCCGAACACCAGCGGCATGATCATCATGACCTTGGCCTGCACGGGGTCCGGCGGCGTGGGGTTCAGCTTGATCTGCAGGAACATGGTGGCCATCATGATGGCGGGCAGAATGAAGAACGGGTCGCGGATCGACAGGTCGTGGACCCACAGAATCCACGGCGCGCCGCGCATTTCCACGCTGGCCAGCAGCACCCAGTACAGCGAGATGAACACCGGGATCTGCACCACCATCGGCAGGCACCCGCCCAGCGGGTTGATCTTCTCGGTGCGGTACATCTCCATCATGGCGGCGTTGAGCTTCTGCTTGTCGTCGCCGTACTTTTCCTTCAGCGCCTGCAGGCGCGGAGCCACCTGCTTCATGCGGGCCATGGAGCGGTAGCTGGCGGCGGCCAGCGGGTAGAACACGGCCTTGATCAGCACGGTCAGCGCCACGATGGTCCAGCCCCAGTTGCCCAGGATGGAGTGCAGCCAGGTCATCAGCTTGAACAGCGGCTTGGCGATGATGGTCAGCCAGCCGTAGTCGACCACCAGTTCCAGGCCGGGGGCGAGCGCCGCCATGGCCTTCTGGTCCTGCGGGCCGACCCACAGGTGCGAATCGACGCGCGCGGAAGCGCCCGGGGCGACTTCGCCGACGGCTTCGATGCTGCGGGCGGCGTACAGGTTCTTCTGCACTTCCAGCAGTTCGTTGGTGCGCGGCTTGCCCTGCGGCGGCACCCAGGCGGTGGCGAAATAGTGCTGCACCACGGCGATCCAGCCGTTGTCCGCCTGCTTGATGTAGCTGGCCTTCTTCTTCTCGATGTCGCTGAAGGTGGCTTTCTGGAACTTGTCCTGCTCGGAATAGACCGCGAAGCCGGTGAAGGTGTGATAGAAGCTGGAGGTGTCGGCCGGGTCGTTGCCGTCGCGCTCGAGCTGCAGGTACAGCGAGGGCGTCACGGCGGCGGAGCCGGTGTTGGCCAGATCGTGGCGCACGTCGATGTCGTAGCGGCCGCGGTGCAGCGTGAAGGTCTTGGTGACCTTCACGCCGCCGGACTCGCCCTCGAAGGCGACGACCAGGCTGTCGCCGGTCAGCTGGCGCTCGGACGATACGACGCGGAACGGCGTCTGGTGGGTGGGGAAGCTCTGGCCGTTGGGTGCGCCGACCACGCCGGTCTGCACCACGTAGTTCAGGCCGGCGGAGCGGTCCAGCAGCACCGTGGGCTTGTCGGGCTGGCCGGTGGCCGGGTACTTCAGCAGCTCGGCGCGCACCAGCTGGGCGCCCATGGTGTCGAACGTCAGGCGCAGCACGTCGGTGGTGATGACGACTTCTTCCGAGCGCGCGGCGGCCGCGGGGGCGGTGGCGCCGGGAACGGCCGAGGCGGGAGCCGCCGCGGGCGCGCTGGGCACCGAGGGCGTGGCGTTCGAAGCCTGGTTGTTGGCCGCAGCCTGCGGGTCGCTCGTGCTGGCCGTGGGCGTGGGGCCCCCGAACAGCGACGGCTTGCCGTTATGGATCTGCCAGTTGTTCCATAGGAGCAACAGCGAGAAGGAAAAAATCATCCAGAGGACGGTTCGTCGGATATCCATGGTGCCTACTGAAGTGAATACGGGCCAGCAAAGCCCGCCAGTTTAGCGTCAATCATGCTCGATGCGGTGGCTGTGGGAACAGCGCGGGGCGCCATTGGTTCCCTTGGCCGGCGGAACCGGGTCCAGGCCGCCCGGCGACCACGGGTGGCAGCGGCCGATGCGCCGCAGCGCGAGCCAGAAGCCGCGGCCGGCGCCGTGGCGCTCGATCGCCTCGATCGCATAGGCCGAGCAGGTCGGGGTAAAGCGGCACTGCCGTCCGATCCAGGGACTCAGGAAGAACCTGTAGAACCGGATCGGGGCAATGAGTAAAGCGGCCCCCAGCCTGCGGCTGCGCCCGGTCATCGCGCGATGCGTCCAAAGTGAGCGTCCACTTCGGCTCGCGCACTGCGTTTCAGCGCGGTGAGCGTGGCGGGCGCGACCTTGCTGTGCAGCCGCACGACGTAGTCGCGCGCGGGCAGCTCCAGGCGCCGATGGCGGAACGCCTCGCGGATGACCCGCTTCAAGGCGTTGCGGGTGCTGGCGTGCGCGGCAAAGCGCTTGGCGATCACCAGGCCCAGGCGGGCGCAGGCTTCCTGGCCGGCGGGCAGCTCATTGGGAGCGGCGCTCACAATGAAGAAAGCCCCTCGGGCAAGACGCCGGCCTTTGAGGGCGGCGGCGAACTCGGAGGGGCGATGCAGCCGCGCCTCCGGGGGAAGCGTGGCGCGCGGCATGGACTGCGGATCGGGCGTCAGGTTTCCGGCAGGACCGGAAGACACGGACTTAGACGGCCAGACGCTTGCGGCCCTTGGCGCGGCGAGCGCTCAGGATGGCGCGGCCAGCGCGGGTCTTCATACGCACGCGGAAACCATGGGTGCGCTTGCGACGGGTAACGGAAGGTTGGTAGGTACGTTTCATGGACGATCCACAAAAAGAACAAAAGTCAGAAGGGACCTGCCCGGAGGGTTCCTGGTCGCGTATTCAGGTAGCGGGTATCTGGCGGGCATTTTTGCAACATCGGCAAAAAACAACCTGCAGACGGGGCTCTGACCGGGAAAATTCCCAGGCGACCTATTAGCGGCTGCCGTGCTGAAAAGCCAGGTGGATAGGCCAATGGCCCGGCCAAAGCGCAAGTCTCAAACCCGCGCAAGCCCTGTCCTTTCCTGCAAACGGTCACGCTCGCTGTGAAACCTTCTGACAGACAGAATTCGGAAAAGCCCACCATTTCAGCAAGTTTTCCCTGTCTTGTCAAACAGTTAAGCGTGCGCCCTGCGCACACTTATGGCGCGCCCTGTGGATAACCCCAGCCCAGGCAAGGTAGAATCGAGGTTTGAATAAGAGCGACATGAAAGAATTCTGGCAGACCTGCGTCAGTCGTCTTGAGCAGGAACTTCCCCCCCAACAAATCAGCGCGTGGATACGACCGCTGGTCCCGCTTGCGTATGACGAGACGCAGGCGGTGCTGCGCGTGGCCGCGCCCAACCGCTTCAAGCTGGATTGGGTGCGGAAGAACTTTTCCCACCAGATCGAAGCGTTGGCCGCGGAGTGGTTCGAGCGGCCGGTGCAGGTTCTGTTCGAGCTGCCGACCCAGGGCGCCGCGCCGCGCATGCCGGTCGCGCCCGTGCGGGCCGCGCAGCCGGCGCCGACGCACCCGTCCGGCGCGGCCCCGCTGGGCGG
>NZ_POQS01000068.1 GCF_002885955.2 Achromobacter pulmonis | reverse complement strand
CATCTGGTGTTCCGTCTCAACGCGACCGACCAGTCCACCCATGAGGGCTTCGAGGGCTTCTGCGGGTTGACGTGCGAGCGGGATCTTGTCACGACCCCGGATCCCAAGGTGAACCTCGAGTATCCGTGGCTCCAGATGGGGCACTTCAAGGTCTGGAGCGTTTCCACGGACGACATCAACGGGTTCACCGGAGCGTCTAATAAGCGATGGGCTGACGCTGAGCACCGGCGTGCTTACTGGACCTGGGACTCCAGGGTGATGCGTGTCGTCCAACCCGATTGCGAAATCGTTCTCGCGATCAAGGGAGTCCGNGCGTGTCGTCCAACCCGATTGCGAAATCGTTCTCGCGATCAAGGGAGTCCGGTTCCTCACCACGACCGCGGACACGACCATGTCGGGCTTCATCCGCTGCTTGTTCAAGGAGTAGGCAGTGGCGTTGCAGCGCGTTTCGCTGACGACCTGCCCGGAGTGCGGCGGACCGTGCAAGTGGACGTTCATCAACGGGTTAGCTCACTACTGGTGTTCGTCGTGCAGCCGACAACTC
>NZ_POQS01000067.1 GCF_002885955.2 Achromobacter pulmonis | reverse complement strand
GGTTAATTCCGATAACGAACGTGACTCAATCAAATTAAATAGAACGCTATCAGCAGTCAGATGTTTGATACCGACGGTTCGGGCAACGGTCGCTCGCGGCTCGCGCTCGGCCGGCGGTGTAGTGTGACCTGATAATACGTCAACCCATCGTGGTTGACTTCTGCTTAATAGGACAATTTGTGTTCAGCAAAATGAGATTGAGCGATAACAGGTCCGTGATGCCCTTAGATGTTCTGGGCTGCACGCGCGCTACAATGTGCGCAGCAACGCGTATCCTTGCCCGAAAGGGCCGGGAAATCGCTTAAATGCGCATTTAGTCGGGATTATGGATTGAAATGGTCCATATGAACCTGGAATTCCCAGTAAGTGCTGGTCATTAGCTAGCGTTGATTACGTCCCTGCCCTTTGTACACACCGCCCGTCGCTACTACCGATGGATTATTTAGTGAGGTCTTTGAAGGTGAACATTTGCTAGTCCCTCGGGATTACATTTGAATCGCTGAAGTTGACCGAACTTGATGATTTAGAGGAAGTAAAAGTCGTAACAAG
>NZ_POQS01000066.1 GCF_002885955.2 Achromobacter pulmonis | reverse complement strand
CGAACGAACACGAACGCTATCTTAACGGAAATGCTGTGCAGTACGAGAGGAACCACAGCTTCGAACCAATGGCTCAATACTAGTTCGACCGGACTTTGGTATAACGCTACGTTCGTTGGATTATGCCTGAACGCCTCTAAGGTCGTAACCAAACCGAGCTGATAGTGTCTCCTTATAGGTCGTCGGCGATCATGTGGCAAAAAACCTACAAGACCTGCTAGCGTGATCTCACGTTGGCATCTTATTGCATGCACGCAGACAAAGCCCCCGCGCGCGGCACCATACAGCAAGTATCTAAGATACTGGAACGCTGGTGGCGCTGCTCAGCATCAATATATGATTTCGATACCTGAGACCCCCTACAAACGATAGGTTTACAGGCTGGGAGTTGCGAGTTGCAGAGAGG
>NZ_POQS01000065.1 GCF_002885955.2 Achromobacter pulmonis | reverse complement strand
CGGCTGAAAAACGCCTTGATGCCCTGCCATAGCTGCCCGAACCACGCGGCGATGCTGTCCCAGTTGCGATAGATCAGGTACACCGCGCCGGCCACGGCCGCGATGCCCGTCACGATCCAGCCCACCGGCGTGGTCAGGAAGGCCAGCGATAGCGCGCGGATTCCCGCGATGGCCGCCGGTATCGCGCGGGCGGCCAGGCCGACCAGGCCACGAGACACGGACAGAAGTCCGCCCAACAGCGATGCTGTCAGCCGAGCGCCAAAAACAGCAGCGGAATATCCTAGCCTCACCAAGGATGCCGCCGTGAGCAGGATTGCCGCGATCAGACGGGTAGCCAAGATCGCGGCAACGCCGCCCAGCAAGTTGCCGAATCCGCCCACCTGGTCAGCAGCCCACGACACAGCAGCGCCGATCGATTTCATGACACGCCATAAGTCCTTTAAGCCGTTGACAATCTCGGTGGCGATGGCCTTGCGGTTTTCCCGCGCCAGCGCACCCGTACCCTTTATCCACTCGTTAATGCCAGGCAGCAATTGCCCGATAACTTCCGTCCCAATGCCGGACACCACCTGCTTAAGGTCGCCCATCTGGCGGGTGTA
>NZ_POQS01000064.1 GCF_002885955.2 Achromobacter pulmonis | reverse complement strand
GCTCGGCTTGGCCGGCGCGCGCCGCGTGGTGGGCGAATATTTCTCGGAACAGGACTGGACGCAGCCCGGCTACGCGCCGCGCCTGCTGTTTCCGGGCGAGGGCGCCGAGGTGCTGACGCCGGGCTACGGCCGCGAGCTGGGCATGCCCGTACAGTTGATCGTGCCCGACGGCACCTGGGGCCATGCGCGCAAGCTGCTGCACATCAATCCGCGGCTGGCGGCGCTGCCGCGCGTGATGCTGCCCGCCGGGCTGTCGACGCGCTATCGCGTGCGCCATGCCGACATGCCGGGCGCGCTGTCCACCATCGAGGCCGTGACCCATGCCTTGAACGCCATCGAGGCGCCGCGCAATTTCGACGCCTTGCTGCGGCCGTTCGAAGCCTTGATCGACGGGCAGATCGCCGGCATGGGCGCCGACCTCTACGCGAAGCATCACCTGAACCGAAAAGTGCCCTGGCGCTGAGGGCGGGATGGCGGGGCAGGCCGGGCACAAAGCAAAAGCCCCGAAAACCTTGCGATTTTCGGGGCTTTTCAGCTCTTGCTGTCGAGACCTCGATCGAGGTTCCGACTGGAATTCCGTGGTGCCCAGGAGAGGACTCG
>NZ_POQS01000063.1 GCF_002885955.2 Achromobacter pulmonis | reverse complement strand
TTATCTGGAGCCCACCACAAGAAGCCAGTGCCCAAGCTCTACCTGGCCGCCACGCTGCCGGGCATCCTGCTCACCGGGCTCTTCATCGCGCTGATCGTGGGCCTGTGTCTGTGGCGCCCGGGCCTGGCCGGCAAACGCCCCACAGTGAGCTGGGCCTAACGCATCGCGGCCCTGCCGCACCTGGTGCCGCCGCTGGCGATCTTCGCGCTGGTGATTGGCGTTATCTACGGCGGCGTCGCCACCGCCAGCGAATCGGCCGCGCTCGGCGTGGTGGCCGCCACCCTGCTGTGCGCCTACAAGCGCGTGTTGACGTGGGAAATGCTGGGCCGCGCCTCCGAAGCCACACTGCGCACCACCGGCATGATCATCCTGATCACCCTGGCCGCGTTCTTCCTGAACTTTGTGCTGTCCTCGATCGGTCTCACCACTCTGCTGGTGAACGCCGTGACCAGCCTGGACCTGCCGCCGCTGGGCATGATGCTGGGCATGATGCTGGCCATCATCCTGTTCTACATCCTGCTCGGCTGCTTCATGGACACGCTGGCCATGCTGGTCACCACCGCCCCGCTCACCGTGCCCATCGTCATTGCACTGGGCTACGACCCGGTGTGGTTCGGCGTG
>NZ_POQS01000062.1 GCF_002885955.2 Achromobacter pulmonis | reverse complement strand
GGACGAGAACCCCTGGGTGCTGCAGCTCTACGCTCAGGACGAGCCCAGTTTCGACCAGTACATGCAGACCCTGCGCGACTATGTGCAGCCGCGCGCCCGTGATACGGCGTTCAGCGAGTTCTACCTGCGCTTCTTCGGCCACCACCTGCGCGCGGTGGCCAAGCCGGGCGGTCTGTTCGAGGACACGGTGGTCACACGGCTGCGCTGGCGCGGCCAGACCCGGCGCGTGCGCATGGTGGTCTATCGCCGCGTGACCGGCCAAGGGCAAAACAGCCGCCGCGGCCAGACGCCCGAGCAGATGCTCAATATCGTCTGCGACCGCCTGTGCGGCGGACTGGCGAACGCCGGCATTCAGGCCAGGCGCATGGTGGCTGCGGATGTTCACGACTGGCTGCTGCGCTGGTTCAACCCGCGTCCCACGTTGCTTGGGCCTGGGGCCGAAGACCGGGAGCGCTTCTATGCGCTGGCGCGCTACCCCGAAAGTACGGAGGCCGGCGAAGACGGCGAGATCGAATTGGCGAGCGGGCGGGATTTCAGCCAGCGGCTGTTCTTCGGCCAGCCGCGCTCCGACGTGGCGCATGGCACCTGGTACTTCGACGGCCTGCCGCACCGCGTGCTGATCA
>NZ_POQS01000061.1 GCF_002885955.2 Achromobacter pulmonis | reverse complement strand
AGGTTAATTGGGTTACAAACTCGATTACACCGTGCTTCAACATTTGTTGATTGTTATTTAATATTGGCTCCACATGGAACAGTGGCACCTGTTTATACAGATTTCGTGGCATATCAAGGAGGTTATACCTTAACTACTTTGAAAGATGACTTTAAAGAACTCCATTACTATAGTAATGAAAATGCATCTACTGCTTTTTATTTGTCACACAATAGAAAACTAAATTTGGTGACAAAATACAATGGTTCTGGTTCTACAACAGGAGTACAAAATAGGTTATACCTTGTGTTTGTAAATAGAAGTGGAAGTACACAGACAGTTGATCACAACTTTAAGCTTTGGTTTCATGCAGACTAAGGTAAGTATATAAAAATAGATTAAATAAAACTATAGTGAAATTTAGGTTATCTAAATTGAGAATTTTCTTAAAAATTTTTTTTCTTAAGTGTGAACGTGGTCAGAGGTGAGGAAACCCATTATTACCCTCACCCCTGACCAAATGACCACGCGTAGCGTTTTGGTACAAAAACTACATACGTAAATTTCTGGTTGGGCAATCTACATACGTATTTTAATACCAGACCGGCCGTGCGCAGCACGGCCAATCGAGCGCGTTAAGCGCGAGA
>NZ_POQS01000006.1:333643-503512 GCF_002885955.2 Achromobacter pulmonis | reverse complement strand
GCCGGTGCGCATCGTCGAGGGCAACAGCACACCAGCGCGCTATGGCGATCAGCCTGACGGTGCCGATGCGCCCCAGGCGCGCGCCCAGGATGAGGCGGCCCCCCGGACGGCGCGGCGCGAAACGCCAGTCCCCGTCGTGCTGACACGTTTTGCTGCGCAGAACCTCTACGCGCCGCTGCGCACCGTGGAACCCTTGCCAGGCGTCATGCGGGTCAACCTGCGCCGCCACCTCGACCTCGGCACGCTGATGCCGACCTTGCCGGCACGCGTGGTCGCGCTCGCCTCGTGGCGCCTGGAAGACCAGTGGGTCACTGCTGTGCGCCTGACCAATAACAGCAGCGACTGGATCAGCCTCGACCCGCGCGTGCTGCAAGGTAATTTCCTCACCGCCACCTTCCAGCACGAGGCGCTTGGCCCGCGCGGAACCCCAGAGGACACGACCGTCCTGTACCTGGTGACGCGCGGGCACGGCCTCGCGCAGTCGTTGCTGCCGGCGATCCATCGCTTCGACCCCGCCGTGCATCTCCCGCAGCCCAGAGCAGCAGCCAGCGACGACAGGGAGGCTCGCCATGCGCAGTAACGGACTCCTGAAGTGGCTACTAATCCCCGTGGCCCTGCTGGTGCTGTTTGTCGCCATCCGGCTGTTTTCCGGTGGCGGTGCGTCGGCACCGCCTGTCGCGGATGGCGGCGGCAGGCTCACGCCGGAGGAAATGAAGGCGCTGGGCATCGAGGGCGATACCCCGCGCGACACCGTGGCGACGCTGGTTGCCCAGGTGAAGCAGTTGCGCACCGAGCTTCAGACCGCGCTGTCCGACAACAGGTCGCAGCGCGAGGAGAATCAGCGACTGCGCCAGCGCGAGAGCGCCATCGACCAGCGCATCAGTTCGGCCCTCGAATCCGAGCGCTCCGACCTGCGCCGTGACCAGCAGCAGGCGGCCAGCACGCGCCAGCAGACCGAGGGGCTGCTCGCCGACCTGCAGCAGCGCCTGGACAGCATCGGCGGACGTGGCGGTGGCCATGCCGATTTGCCGGTGGGGCTGGGCCTACGTGACGGCGACGAGGCTGGCATGGAAGGCGGTATGCGCTGGGTGGAGCCTGATGACGCGAAACAAAGCGACGGGCGCGGCAGGTCGAATGGCGGCATAAGCTTCCCCACCAGCTTCGGTTCCGCACAGAGCACGCTGGAAACCACAGCGCAAACCGTGGCGAACGCGGGTGCACGCGCCGCTGGCGTCAAGAGCGCGACGCCCGTCTATACCGTGCCGACCAACTCGACCCTGATGGGGTCGGTGGCAATGACGGCGCTGATTGGCCGCGTGCCGATCGACGGCACGGTGAACGATCCATACCCCTTCAAGGTCTTGGTCGGGCCTGACAATTTGACCGCGAACGGCATCGACATTCCCGATGTGGCCGGAGCCGTGTTCTCCGGCACCGCATCGGGCGACTGGACGCTTTCGTGTGTGCGCGGCCAGGTGCGCAGCATCACCTTCGTGTTCCATGACGGGACCATCCGCACCATTCCCGAGGATCGCGAGGGCAACCAGCAAAACAACCAACAACGCGACGGCCTGGGCTGGATCAGCGATCCGCACGGCATTCCCTGTGTCAGCGGCGAGCGGCGCAGCAATGCGCAGCAGTACCTCGGCACCCAGGCGCTGATCACGGCGGCAGGCGCTGGCGTGGCCTCACTGATCGAATCCGACAGCGGCAGGGCGTCCTATGTCGGCGCCGACGGCTCCATCGGCAGCGTGGGCATCAGCGGCCAGGAAGCCGTGGGCCGGATTCTCGCCAGTGGCGTTCAGGACATGTCGAGCTGGGTCAACAAGCTCTACGGCCAGGCCTTCGCTGCCGTTTATGTGCAGCCCGGCGCCAAGGTCGCCGTCCACCTCGAAAAGCCGCTCGCCATCGACTTCGATCCCGAAGGCCGCAAGGTCGATCACCGCGCAGGAGAAAGCCATGCTCTCGAACTTGAATAGCTGGGCTCAGGGCCTGGCGCTGGCCTTGACCGTCGCGCTGCTCGGCAGCTGCGCCACCAGCAAGGAAAAGCTGCTGCCTCATGGCGACAGCACGATGATGGACATCTGGCAGCAGAACGCCGGTGACGGCGGCGGTGGCGGCGGCCAGGTAGCGCGTAGGCAGTTGCTCGATGCGCGCCAGAGCCTTCGCCGTCCGCTGACCGAGATGGATGTGCAAGCCGCGCCCGTCGAGCAGATGCGCTATACGCGCACGGCGCGCAACGAGGTCTATCGCCAGTTCCAGCGCCTGCCCAACCCCGATCTGGTCATGTACGTGTATCCCCATTTGGCGGGCACCGACCCGGTGCCGATTCCGGGCTATACGACCGTGTTCCCGCTGTACCAGCGCGTGCAGTACGCCATGCCAGGCGAGCGCGTGGAGGACTACTGATGCGCTGGAAACTCTCCTGGCCGAAGCTGGCCGCACCGAAGCTGGACGCGTCCGGCGCTGGCGATGACGAGCAGCCGGACGGCTGGCAGCGCCACGTCGAGGCACTGCGTCAGGCCGGCATCCTCGAACCCGGCACGGCGGTGCAAGCTCGCAGGTCGGCGACCCTGGCAGACGAGCAGGCGCTGTACGAGGTCGCGCCGTCGTTCGTGGAACTGCTGCCCTGGGTGGAGTTCCTGCCGCAGTCGAAGGCCATGTTGCTGGAGGACGGGCAATCGGTGGCGGCGTTCTACGAGCTGGTGCCGCTGGGCACCGAAGGCCGGGAACCTGGCTGGCTCGCGCAGGCCCGCGATGCCTTGGAGAACGCGCTGCAGGACAGTTTCGATGAACTGGACGAGAACCCCTGGGTGCTGCAGCTCTACGCTCAGGACGAGCCCAGTTTCGACCAGTACATGCAGACCCTGCGCGACTATGTGCAGCCGCGCGCCCGTGATACGGCGTTCAGCGAGTTCTACCTGCGCTTCTTCGGCCACCACCTGCGCGCGGTGGCCAAGCCGGGCGGTCTGTTCGAGGACACGGTGGTCACACGGCTGCGCTGGCGCGGCCAGACCCGGCGCGTGCGCATGGTGGTCTATCGCCGCGTGACCGGCCAAGGGCAAAACAGCCGCCGCGGCCAGACGCCCGAGCAGATGCTCAATATCGTCTGCGACCGCCTGTGCGGCGGACTGGCGAACGCCGGCATTCAGGCCAGGCGCATGGTGGCTGCGGATGTTCACGACTGGCTGCTGCGCTGGTTCAACCCGCGTCCCACGTTGCTTGGGCCTGGGGCCGAAGACCGGGAGCGCTTCTATGCGCTGGCGCGCTACCCCGAAAGTACGGAGGCCGGCGAAGACGGCGAGATCGAATTGGCGAGCGGGCGGGATTTCAGCCAGCGGCTGTTCTTCGGCCAGCCGCGCTCCGACGTGGCGCATGGCACCTGGTACTTCGACGGCCTGCCGCACCGCGTGCTGATCACCGACCGCCTGCGCATGCCGCCGGGCACGGGGCACCTGACCGGCGAGACCCGCAAGGGCGATGCGATCAACACGCTGTTCGACCAGATGCCCGAGGACACCACCCTTTGCCTGACGATGGTCGCCACGCCCCAGGATGTTCTGGAAGCGGATCTCAACCACCTGGCGAAGAAGGCCGTGGGCGAGACGCTGGCGTCGGAGCAGACGCTCAAGGACGTGCATGAAGCCCGCTCCCTGATCGGCAGCGCGCACAAGCTCTATCGCGGCACGCTGGCGTTCTACCTGCGCGGGCGCGATGAGGCGGAACTGGACCGACGCGGCCTGGACCTGGCGAACGTCATGCTCAACGCTGGCTTGCAGCCGGTGCGCGAGGACGACGAAGTAGCGCCGCTCAACAGTTACCTGCGCTGGCTACCGTGCTGCTACAACCCCAGCCAGGATCGCAAGAAGTGGTACACGCAACTGATGTTCGCCCAGCACGCGGCGAACCTCTCGCCGGTGTGGGGGCGCAGCCAGGGCACGGGGCATCCCGGCATCACGATGTTCAACCGCGGCGGCGGGCCGATCACCTTCGACCCGCTCAACCGCCTTGACCGGCAGATGAATGCCCACCTGTTTCTGTTCGGCCCGACAGGTTCGGGCAAGTCAGCGACCCTCAATAACCTCTTGAATCAGGTCACGGCGATCTACCGGCCACGGCTGTTCATTGTCGAGGCCGGCAACAGCTTCGGCCTGTTCAGCGATTTTGCCCGGCGCCTGGGTCTGACCGTGAACCGGGTCAAACTGGCCCCAGGCTCGGGTGTGACGCTCGCGCCGTTCGCGGATGCGCGGCGGCTGATCGAGACGCCCAGCGGCGTGCAGACGCTCGACGCCGATGCGCTGGACGAAGACCTTCCACCCGATGCTGTGGCCATGGAGGCGGATGAGCAGCGCGACGTGCTGGGCGAATTGGAGATCACCGCGCGGCTGATGATCACCGGCGGCGAAGACAAGGAAGAAGCCCGGATGACACGGGCCGACCGCTCGCTGATCCGTCAGTGCATCCTTGACGCCGCAGAGCACTGCCACAGAAAGGATGGCGAAAAGCGCACCGTGCTCACGCGCGATGTGCGCAACGCACTGCGAACGCGCAGTCAGGACCCGACGCTGCCGGAGCTGCGGCGTGTGCGACTGCTGGAGATGGCCGACGCCATGGACATGTTCTGCCAGGGCACGGACGGCGAGATGTTCGACCGCGACGGCTCGCCCTGGCCCGAAGCCGACATCACCCTGGTCGATCTGGCGACCTATGCCCGCGAGGGCTACAACGCGCAGCTCTCCATTGCCTACATCAGCCTGATCAGCACGGTGAACAACATTGCCGAGCGCGATCAGTACCTGGGCCGCCCGATCATCAACGTCACCGACGAAGGACACATCATCACCAAGAACCCGCTGCTCGCCCCCTACGTGGTGAAGATCACCAAGATGTGGCGCAAGCTGGGGGCCTGGTTCTGGCTTGCCACACAAAATATCGACGATCTTCCGCGCGCCGCAGAGCCCATGCTCAACATGATCGAGTGGTGGATCTGCCTGTCGATGCCGCCCGATGAGGTGGAGAAGATCGCGCGGTTCCGCGAACTCTCGCCTGCGCAGAAAGCATTGATGCTTTCCGCGCGCAAGGAAGCCGGGAAGTTCACCGAGGGCGTCATCCTCTCCAAGAGCCTGGAAGTGCTGTTCCGGGCCGTGCCGCCGAGCCTCTATCTCGCGCTCGCGCAGACCGAACCCGAGGAGAAAGCCGAGCGTTACCAACTCATGCAGCAGCACGGCATCAGTGAACTCGACGCGGCCTTCAAGGTGGCTGAGAAGATCGACCAGGCGCGCGGCATCGAGTCGCCAGCCTTGGGCCTGCCGCAATAGCCGTCGGAGACTGCCGTGAAACCGAAACGTCCTTCCGTTCCTATGCCGGTGCAGGCGTTTCGCCATCGGTGCTCGCTCAAGCGCTGGCCCTGGTTCCTGGCCGCAGGATTGATCACACTGCTGCTGATCTGGCTGGTGTCCCGTTCACCCAGCGAATCAGTATCGCAAGCTCACGCGCCGATCAGCACGGCGCAGGTAGCCGGCCCGCCCTGGCAGATGGGCAACCCCGAGGGCCGATTCACGCTGACGCTCTATGCCGACCTCGAATGCCCGTTCTGCCGAGCGTACTTTCCGCAACTCAAGCGCTGGGTCGGCAGCAACACCGACGTGGCCCTGCAATGGCAGCACCAGCCGCTGGCCGCGCACGAACCGGCTGCCTCCGCCGAGGCACGCCTGGCCGAGTGCGCCGCCGAAACAGGTGGGCATGCGGCCTTCTGGCAGGCCATCGAATGGGTCTATGCGCACACGCGCAGCGACGGCCTGGGCTTGCCAGAGGGTCTGCGTTATCCCGGCCTCAACCCAGCCGTCGAGCAGTGTTTGGCCAGCGAGCGACCCGAAGCGTTGATTCGCGCTCAGGCCGAGGACGCCATGAAGGGCGGTGTGACAGCGACGCCTTCGATTCGTCTGCACGATCGCCAGACCGGCCAGGCGATCCTGCTGCAGGGGCCGATCGAAGGCGATGCACTGCTGTCGGCCATGGACATGCTGGCGGTTGAGGATGCCGCCACTCCACCCACCACCGAAATGCCTGCCGACGTCGTCGGCGACATGCCCAGGTAGCCCGCGGTCATTGAGGCTACGGTGCAGCACGCTGCGCTGACCGCTACCCGTTCGCCTCGCATCCTGGCCGCGAACGATCACCGCAGCAGCGGTGATGGATGCACCTTGTTCCCTTGTTCCATTCCCTGGAGGGCCTGCCCTCCTGGGGCATGTGCGCCCTCCGATTTCCCTGTCTGGAGGTTCGCCATGTCTGTCGTCATCAATGACTCCTGCCTGGAGTCGCTTTCCGATATTTCTATTCAGAACGAGGACTGGATCGTCCAGCAAGCCATCGTGTTGCTGGAACGACGGGTTTTCAAAGCAGGGCCGCGTCTTGAACGGCCCGCTGCGGTCAGGGACTACCTTCGCTTGAAGCTGGTCGCCGAGCCCAATGAGATATTCGTCGTCGTGTTCATGAACAGCATGCACGACGTGCTGGCCGTGGAGCCGATGTTCCATGGAACGATAAATGCGACCTCGGTTTATCCACGTGTCGTGCTGCAGCGAGCGTTGCAACTGAACGCCGCTGCGGTCATCTTCGCCCATCAGCACCCCTCGGGCACCACCGAGCCATCCAATGCGGATCGCGTGTTGACCGAGCAGTTGAAGACGGCATTGGCGCTCATCGACGTGCGGGTACTCGACCATTTCGTGATTGGTCAGGGCGCACCGTACTCGTTCGCCGAGTCTGGTCTTCTGTAATCACAGCGGGGGCTTCGGCCTCCGCTTTCTCCATGCGGCTGCACAACCAGGTATGCGGGGTGCCCGCGATGCGCATTGTTTGTTGGGGCGGCAGCGGGTTCGCGTTCGACTATGGCTCTGATCAACTTCAAGGGCACGCGACATGCCAGCATCTTTACTCTGCTTCGCATCCGGCTGGCGAACCCTTGGCCTNACTGACAAACCTCTCCACCAAGGCGTGCCGCCTGCTGCGTCCCACGGTATTGACTGGGGTGCTGTCTGGCGCGCTCGTTCTTGGCGGCGGCCTGGCGTGGGCGCAGACCGGCTTTCAAACCGGCGGCTCCGTGATCGGCGACGAGGTGATGTATTCGATTGGCGGCGGCAGCGCAGTATCCATGGGGCGTGCGGCCGGCATGCGCTCGATCGGCGTCGGCGTGGGCTGGAACAGCAATCTGATCTGCGGCGACATGAGCATCCAGACCACGCTGCGCAACCAGCTCAACGGCGTCACCAACGGCTTTCAGCAGATCATGAGCAACGTGATCCAGAGCGCCACCAGCGCGGTGGCATCGCTGCCTGCGCTGATCATCCAGCGCGCCGATCCCGGCCTGTACAACCTGCTGACCAACGGCGTGCTGCAGGCGCGGCTGGATTTCGACCGTTCCAAGCTGACCTGCCGCGCCATGGCCGAGAAGATGGCCGACACGGCGGGCGGACAGCTTGGCTGGAGCCAGATGGCCGAAGGCATGGCGCTGCGCGACGCAGTATCGAGCACGGATGCCGTGTCGGCGATTGAGCAGGCGGAGACGCGCCGGGGCAACGACGGCGTGCCCTGGGTAGGCGGCAGTAATGCGGGGGGCGCGGGCCAGTCCGCCATCCGGGTGGTCGGCGACGTCACCCGTGCGGGCTACAACCTGGTCAACGGCCGCAGCGTGACCGACACGTCGTCCATCGCTTCCGCCAGTTGCGCGAGCCTGTCCTGCCAGACTTGGACATCGCCACAACAAGCGACTGAATGGGCCACAAGGGTTCTTGGGGAACAGGTGCAGCGCACCTGCGATTCCTGCACCAAGACCGAAACGGTGCCCGGCGTCGGGCTGACGCCGCTGATCCAGGATGAGTACGAGGCAAAGCTGGAAGCCTTGCAGGAACTGGTCTCGGGAACGCGCAACACCACATTCGAGAACCTGCGCGCAGCTGGTAGCACCTCGCTGCCGATCACGCGCGGCGTCATCGAGGCGCTGCGCGACGAACCAGACCAGGACCTGCTGGCGCGGCGCCTGGCCTCGGAGGTGGCGCTGTCGTCGGTGCTGGAGAAGGCGCTGCTGCTCCAGCGCACGCTGCTCACCGGCAAGAAAGAGCCCAACGTCGCGGCGAACCAGTTGGCGGTCGAGGCCGTGAACAACGAGAGTGACACGCTCGACCGCGAGATCCGCAACCTGAAGACCGAGCTGGAGCTGCGACGCGAGCTGGCGAACAACTCGCCGATGGCCATCATCCAGCGCCATGGCACACGCGCGGCTGGCTCGCGTGGCATTTACGAAGGCGATCCCATTCCCGACCGCCTCGACCAGCTCCAGAAGGGCAATCCGGGAGGCAACCCATGAACCCGTCGCATGCCAGCTGGCTGCTCAACCGGCGCACGACGAAGGCGTTGCTGTGGGCAGTGGTGCTCGTCGCCGCTGCGGTGGGCGCCAACGTCGTCGGCATTTACCTCGTCGGCAGCGTCGCCAGCTGGGAGCGATGGTTGACGGCTACGGCGGGTTACTTCATGGCGTGGCGACTGTGCCTGTACGGTGCGACCGCCTACGGCTGGGTCTGGATGCGCCGCCGGCTGCTGGCGCGTGAGGCCCAACGCGGGGCGGATAGACAGGCGCGGCGTCGCCTGGTGCGCAGCGAGATCGCCGGCGTCGCCGCCATTGTGGCGTTGGAAGCCAGCCTGTTGATGCAGGCCGCTTGAGGGGGCGAGGACATGACGCTTTTCACCACCGACTACCTGGAGTACTACCTCACGCTGGTGTCGTGGATCGTCCATAACGGCATATGGGCCGTGCTGGTGGCGAGCGGTGTCTTCGCGCTGCCTTTCATTGCCATCATCGTGCAGGAATGGCTGAAGGCCCGTGCGGAGGGTGCCGACGAAGGCAACAAGGGCGTGCTCTCGGCTGCGCGCATCGAGAACCGGGTGTTCGTTGCCATCATGGTGGTGATGTTCGCCGGTATTCCATNNNATTGCCATCATCGTGCAGGAATGGCTGAAGGCCCGTGCGGAGGGTGCCGACGAAGGCAACAAGGGCGTGCTCTCGGCTGCGCGCATCGAGAACCGGGTGTTCGTTGCCATCATGGTGGTGATGTTCGCCGGTATTCCATTCATCGACGTGGACCTCAACACCATCCGCTACGACAGCGCACGCTCGGCCCAATGCCAGGTCAGCGTGCCGCAACCCACGGATACCGGCTGGTCACAGTCCTTCAGCACTATCAACAACCAATCGGCGAAGGTGCCCGTCTGGTGGGCCTTTATGCACACACTCTCGCGAGCAGTGACCGGTGCCTCTGTGGCAGCGATTCCCTGCGGCACCGACTTGCGGCAGATGCGCATGGAGATCGACGCGACGCGCATCGACGACCCGGTATTGGCTCAGGAAGTGGCGGATTTCTCGCGCGACTGCTACGGATCGGCGCGCGCCAAGCTCTTCATGCAGCGCCCGAACCTCGATGAGGCGCAGATGCACGACGTGACCTGGATCGGCTCGCGCTTCTTCACGGATACGGGCGGCTACTACGACAGCTACCGCTCCAGTACACCACGCGATGACTGGCCCTACGACAGCACCCGCGACGCGGGGCTTGCGCAGGTGGCCAGCGGTGGCGGTTATCCGTCCTGCAGGCAGTGGTGGGCCGATGGCAGCAATGGCCTGCGCGCACGCCTGCTGGGGCAGGTAGACCCAAGCCTGCTGAATCGCTTGGCGGGCTGGGCCGGCTTTCTGAGCCGAGCCGAGGTGGACGACTCGGTGATCCGCACCATCGCCTCGCCGAGGCAGCAGAAACTGAACCAGGGCAGCGTCTATACGGACTACGGCGGCCAGATCGACAAGACCCTGCCGAACATCGTGACGCGGGCCACGGGCGACGTCGGCATGGCTGTCGGCGCGATGGCCGCGTTTCCCGCCATGGACGTGGTGCGCCAGGCGCTGCCTATGGTGCTCGCCTTGCTCAAGATGGCGCTGATCATCTGCATCCCGCTGGTGCTGGTTGTGGGCACCTATGACCTGAAGACCGTCGTTACCGTGAGCGTCGTGCAGTTCGCGCTGTTCTTCGTCGATTTCTGGTTCCAGCTCGCACGCTGGATCGACAGCACCATCCTCGATGCGCTTTATGGCTGGGGCTTCGGCTGGAACCGGCCACACAGCAACTTCGATCCACTGGTGGGGCTGAACAACGCTTTTGGCGACCTGTTGTTGAACTTCGTTATGGGGACGATGTTCATCGTGCTGCCCACCTTTTGGATCGGTGCGCTGACCTGGGCCGGAATCCGCGCTGGAACGATCGCAAACAGTTTCTCAGCAGGTACGAGGGATGCAGGCGCTGCCGGTGGAAAAGGAGCTGGCGCAATGTCAAGGAAGTTGAAGTGACGCACACTCAAGCCGAGTGTCAGTCATCATCCTTGTACATCTCATGAGATGTGTCGTTGTAGAGATTCGGGTCATAACCCGGTGTCTCTCGAAGTTCTTCCAAGGTGGTAGGAAACTGCAAATGGAACTCTTCGTCTGAATGGCTCTGATTTGCTGCCCATCCCACAGCCACGACACAAACCAACAGCAGTGCCAGCCAGAACGCGGAATAGAGCAGTACACCGAGCACGACCAGCTTGACCAACCACAACAGCACGGTGGCACCAGCTACCGGCACACCCTTGGATACCAACCAGTTCGACGCCCGCCGTTCGCCACGCACATAGGCGCGCCATCCACGACCAAAGCTACGGCCGAGGCGTTCTGCTGTGCTGATGCGGGTCGTGGTGCTCATGGTTGTCTCCTGCTGCTGAGGGATACCTATTTCAGTTTGCTCCAATCCTGCTTGCTTGCCTGTACCAATGCGCTCCATTCGTCCGGCGGATTCCCGCGCCCGAGCATCTTCTCGAACACGGCATACGGGTCTGATTTGCTTCCCGAAGACCGCAGGGTCTGTTCATCGTTGACCCAGGCGTACACGATGACCTTCGCCTTCGAGTCGTAGCGGAAGAACAGCCTATACCGTCTTCCGAGCTTGGCCCGCCGCCAGTGGCGATAGGCCGGCCCCATGGTGTTGCCCTGGCGGTATTCGTCGCGCGCCGGATCACTCGGCACCACGTCTTGTATCAACTGGACCAAGGCCCGGAAGAACTTGACGTTGGCGTTCGATCCGAACCCTTCCGGGTCGTTCTCTTGGGCGCGCAGCACGGCCGCACGCAGCTTCATCATCTGCTCGATCAGGTTGTCGTGGAACAGCAGTGTCCAGCCATGCTGTTGCATCAGATTTCCACGTCCTCATCGAAGTCATCGCCCAGGTCCACCTTGTGTCCCGCGTGCTCCAGCATGGTGCGAGCCAGATCCTCGGGCAGGCCGCGCACATTTCGGCCCGCTTCAATGTCGCGCGCCAGCAGGGTCAGGAACGCGGCAATGGCAGGGTCCTCGTGCTCGACGTCGGCGCGCGTCACGACGACTTCGCCGCCACGCAGGTCGAACGCAACCTTACCGCCGGTGTCCACGCCCAGGGCTTGGCGGATGGACTTGGGCAGCGTGATCTGGCCTTTGGAGGTCAGTGTGGCAACTTCGTGAATGGCAGGCATGGCGGCACTCCTGAACGCAATACCCACATTGTAAGGAAATATCCTTACCTCGTCAATGATAGCTCTCACCGGGGTTCTCCAGCATTCAACAATGAATCTCATCGTAGGGTGGGAACAGCCAGCCTTCCCGCATCAATCCGGCCTCACCACCCCCACATTGACGGTGGACGACCAATGCCCACCGCTCTATATCCAAAGGCTTCTAAAGGCCAAAGGGCCGAAATGGCAAGGGAATGGGGTGCAAGGGGAAAGGCCCTACCCGAAAAGGCGAAAAGGTCTCCCGCTTGGCCCGCCACCAGGACACCCACATGCTCTCTCTGTTCCAGCGAAAACGGGCCTCGGGCGCTGCCGCTCCGTCGCCAGCACCCGTCACCGATCTTCCGAAAGGGCTGCTGCAACCGGAATCGGCCGCATCGCTGCTGGCGACACCGCGCCGACAGAAGCTGCTGGAACACATCTGGCAGCGCACCTCGCTCTCGCGCAAGCAGTTCGCCGCGCTGTACCGCGCGCCGCTGGAACGTTATGCCGAGCTGGTTCAGGCTTTCCCTGCCTCCGAAGCGCATCACCACGCTTACCCAGGCGGCATGCTCGACCACGGCCTGGAAATCGTCGCCTACAGCCTGAAGCTGCGCCAGTCTCATCTGCTGCCCATCGGCGCCAACCCCGAGGATCAGGCCGCGCAAGCCGAAGCCTGGACCGCTGCCGTCGCCTACGCCGCACTGCTGCACGACATCGGCAAGATCGCCGTCGATCTGCACGTCGAACAAGCCGACGGCAGCACTTGGCACCCGTGGCACGGCCCGCTGCACCAGCCATACCGCTTCCGCTATCGTGACGATCGCGAGTACCGGCTCCACAGCGCCGCGACAGGCTTGCTCTACCGGCAACTGCTTGACCTCGAAGTCCTGGACTGGCTCAGCTGCTATCCGTCGCTGTGGGCGTCACTGCTCTACGTTCTGGCCGGGCAGTACGAGCACGCCGGGGTGCTGGGCGAATTGGTGGTGCAGGCCGACCGTGCTTCCGTGGCCCAGGAACTGGGCGGCGACCCCACACGCGCGATGGCCGCGCCCAAGCACGCGCTGCAACGCAAGCTGCTCGACGGACTGCGTTACCTGCTCAAGGAGGAGTTGAAGCTGAACCAGCCCGAAGCCTCCGATGGCTGGCTCACCGAGGATGGTTTGTGGCTGGTCAGCAAGACGGTCTCGGACAAGCTTCGGGCGCATCTGCTATCCCAGGGCATTGACGGTATTCCTGCGAACAACACCGCCGTGTTCAACGTGCTGCAGGATNTGGTCAGCAAGACGGTCTCGGACAAGCTTCGGGCGCATCTGCTATCCCAGGGCATTGACGGTATTCCTGCGAACAACACCGCCGTGTTCAACGTGCTGCAGGATCACGGCATGTTGCAGCCCACAGCAGACGGCAAGGCGATCTGGCGTGCTACCGTGACCAGTTCCACCGGCTGGATCCACTCGTTTACGTTGCTACGGCTGGCACCCGCGCTGATCTGGGAATCTGGTGAGCGACCGGTGCTCTTTGCCGGGACGGTGACGATCGACACGCCCCCCGCAGGTGAAGATGCCGAGGTAGCGGCCATCCTTTCTGCGGACGGCGCGACGTCCGCTTTGGAGAACCAAAACGCTCCGCCAGCGGAAGGTAGTGGCATCGCATCGGCCCCTCCATCCAAGGCCCCGGCCAGCCCCGACGTCATGGAGGACATACTGGCGATGGCGGGAACGGGAAATTCGCCAACCACCGATCAAGATGTGGAAACCGCCCCGGACGAAACACCCATCGTTCTTTCCGATACGCCCCTACCGACCTTGGCCGCCGCTGCGCCTTCGCGGCCGGCCTTCACGTCCTCGACGGCACAGCCATCCGGCGAGCACTTCATGGCGTGGCTGAAACAGGGCATCGCCACGCGGCGACTCATCATCAACGATGCGAAAGCGCTAGTGCATACCGTGAGCGACACCGCCTACCTGGTCAGCCCGGGCGTATTTCAGCGCTATGCGCAGGAACATCCGCAGGTAGGCAAACTGGCCAGGCAGGAGAGCCTGCAGGATTGGCAGTGGGTGCAGAAGCGCTTCGAGCGGCTGCAATTGCATCGCAAGCAATCCAGCGGGTTGAACATCTGGACATGCGAAGTCACTGGCCCCAGAAAATCACGGAAGCTACATGGCTACCTGCTTCTCGAACCCAGCTCGATATTCAGTGATGCGCCTGCAAATAACCCATTCTTGAAGCTGGCATAATTTACGCGAACTTCCTGTGCAATTGCTCGTGGCTGCCGCCATCTGCACACCGGCCCCTGCGCGAGATTCGCTCGGCTGAGGCTCATCGCTAAGCAGGTCATGGATTGTTCCAGCAACCTGGGCTTCGCGAATCGAAGAACGTCACATCTGTGGCAGGCAAGGATCGGCCAGCAGCCTTCAGAACTTGGTGGCAGAACGCTTGCTGATCTCCATCTGGCTGACCAGTGAAAACCGAGACGGCCATTCGCTTTGGCTTATTCGCCGCGATGGCATCAAGCACATGTTGGTCTCGTTCGTCAAAGCTCCAGCCATAGACGACCAGACCCTCCCCGAGCGCCGGCAGCACCTCCTCATACACATTCGTCAGATAGTGACTCCGGCGGATCGCAGCGACCTTCTGCTGACTGGTTCCCTCGCTAACGAACACCGGCACATAGTGCCCGGACGCCCACCTGCGGGTGATCGTGTCAAGCAAGTCACCTGCAGATCCTGCCCCAACTGCGAGCTTTGTCTCATCACCAAGGTAGTTACGCGCAACCGCAAGACTGCCGTGAGGATAGAAAACCAATGTTGCTCCTCCAGCAGGCCCATAGGGCCGCCGCAGATATTCCCAGTCTGTCTGGAACTCGCCGCCGTGGAACGCATCCTTGAACCAGCTGCCATTTGCCGCATTGAACAGCAGCATGGCCCAGTACAGGGTGAGATCGTAGTTCAGGCTAACGACGGTCGGAAAAACGCTGGCAAACGCACCCATCCGTTGTAGGTCGGCGGCGACATCGGCATGTATCGGATGCACACTGTGCACAGCTTCGACCAATGCCGTGCGCACTTCCGCATAAGCCGCAGAGATGTCGGCAGACGGTGATCCCAGGGCGGCGTTGACGTGCTCCGCATACCAGCATGCGAGCAACACATGCTCAAAGTCAGTCGTCCCGAGCTTGGCGAATATTGGCGCAGTGGTTGCGAGCAACCCTTTTGCGTCGGCAACGCTGTGAAGTGTTGGATATGCAAACTCCTTGTGGATGGCGATGCTGGCGCCGTTGCCCAGAAGGAGGGAGCTCCAACTTTCCGCGCTGATGCTTGCCCAAGTGTCGATTTCGATTCTGTCCATGTTCTTTCATGTGCCCGTCTTCATCGCGTGGTCTGGCACGCAGAGTCTCAGCTGCAAGCCGCTCACATCAAATCGTGCCTCGCAACGCGACAAACTGGTTACTCGGTCCTTCCGACCGGAGGGTGAGGCTCGGGCTGTTCGCCACCAAATAAGCCAAAGGCCGCGTCAAGCTGAACGGGAACAGCACGGGCAGCGACTGCAGACTGGTCACTGAAACCGGCTTGCCAGCGTAGCGCACGGCAGCTTCGATCAGCCAAGCCGTAAGCGCATCGTTGTCGATGCTCGTCTGTGGCAGGCGAATGACCCGCTTGCCTTTCTCGACCCGTTCCACGGCGCCCCAGCTCGCCTGGCTCTGAATTACCATGTTGGTCATGCGCCGAGTGCCTTCGCGTTCCCCATAGGTTTCACTCATGCGCCGATGCACTTCGGCGGCGGCGCAGTCGCCCTGGATGGCGGACAGGCGGCCCACCAGCTCGGCCACCTTGCCAAAGAACGGGTACGTCGCCACGGACATGCCCCAGCACAGTGCTGAGACGGGAATGTCCGGCTGCGTCTTGTGGATGGCCACGCCGCGATCGGCGTAATCGACCAGTTCGGCGCGCGGCTCCAGCCACAGCCGATTCAGCACGGTGCGCGTTTTCTTCTTGGCTTCCACGCCAAGCTCGGCTGCATCGAGCAGTGCATTCAGATCATCTAGCCCAGCCACGTCTGCACGTATATTCAGTGCCGCAGCCGCCCAATCAAGCTGAATGAACCGATCAAAGCCTATTTTTGGGGCTGATGAATTCATTCGGTACCTATCACATAACTGACTTTCACAAAGGGCACGATCAGTTCTTCGACCGACACCCCGCCGTGGACCACCACCTGGTCGCCCTCCGGCACGAAGGCGGTTCGTCCGCCTGCGAACAGGGGCATGAAATTCGCGGGAAGGCCTGCGACGTCCAGCCTGACCGTGTTGGGATAGGCCGCTGCGGAGTCGGCCAGCAATGGCTCACTCCGATACACCCGCACGCGCTCGCCGCGCGTCTCGGCAATCACGCCCTGGTTAGGTCTGCCGACGCCGGTGGACTCCACGTTGCCGTGGTCCGCCGTGAGGTAGATGTGAAATCCCTTGTCCAGCAGCATCGAAAACAGCCGGTCAACGAAACCGGTCGTCAGCCAGTTGCCGATCCACATCGCCACGTCTTTCTTGGACCGTTCCTTGTGGAGCCGCTCATCCACCTCATCGATGACCAGGCCCACGACCTTCGGCCGCCGGTCGATCAAATCGGCTTCCAGTGCATCGAGCTGACCGACTTGGCGCAGTGCGCGCCGATACATCACCTCATTCGAGTTGACGCCTTCGTTCTGCCAAAACGTCTTCCACAAGGATTCCTCCTTGTCCGTGCGGTCGATGGAGTCCTCGAACTCGCGCGGCTTCAGGCCGGAGAACAGTGCCTGGCGCGACACTGATGTCACGGTCGGCAGCCATGCGAACGCGGTTCCCTCGTCAAATGCGAAGCGTTTTGTGGTGGCAATCAGCCGCTCGCGTATCTGCACCCACTGGTCGAAGGCCAGCCCGTCGAAGACCAGCAAAGCGAGCTTGGTTTCCCCTGCGGATCGCCGATGGCGCAAGAAGCGCGGCACGTGGTGCACCATCACCGGGCCTTTGGTCACCGGCTGCAGGATCAGGTCGGCGTAATGCTTGGCCGCGACCCAGGCTTGCAGATGTTCGTCTGATTGCGCCTGCAAGGTCTTGATCCGCTCCCCGATCTGTTGAGACATGGTCGGCAGGCTCGCGCTGCCTTCGGTGCCCGGCAGGCCCTGCGTGCGGGCCAGGATTTCACCGTAACGCTTGGCGAACTCGCTCCAGTCCTTGTGCGAAGAGGCCGCCGTTGGCGTCGTCTCGATCAGGCCATCGATGCCTTTGAGCACCAAAGCCTGCAGCGCCGCCGGGTCCTGAACAATGCCGGCCTTGATCCAGCTCGGCATCCCTGCCGGAACGCTGTGCACTGCCAGCGGATGCAAGCTGCCGTCGAGAAACATGGAATCGACCAGCACCTGCACATCGGAGTGGTCGAACGGAATTTCGATCCTGGCGACGCCGTCTTTCTCAACATAAGCGGGTGGTGGTGGCTCCCCTGTACGCGTGCCATCAAGGCCCAGGGTCGTCAGGTAGCGATACCACGCATCCTGCACCACGCGCAGCAACGCACTCTTGGAAGTCAGCCAGGTGGCGACGGGCAGGTCTGCGAATAATCCCTTGCCCTGGATGATGCTTGCCGCGTGCTGGGCGAACAGCGGTGGCAACGAGCGGTTGGCAAAGTGCATCCGCAGCAGCTCGCGCCAGAAGTCCACCGGGGTACGGATAGACCTGGGCGCAAGCTGGTAGACGTGTTCGAGGATGAAGTCCTTCGATTCGCTCTCGCCCCGCGCAGACTGCAATTCGGTCTGGTGGGCATGAAACAGCCCGGCAAAATGCTCCGGCTCGACTTGCTGCACCGCGCTGTATGCCAGCCTGGGGAAAATCTCAGCAAGACTGAGCCGAACCACACGCCCGTGATGCACGATGTCCCACGGCAAGGCATTCGCATCGGCTCTGCGCAAATGCAGAACCAACGAAGGCGCTGGCCCTTGCTCACCACTATCCCATGCTGCGCGGTAGCGTTCCTCGTACTCCGCACGGAAGGCAAATGGGTCTTCGTACAGCATCAGCTCGAAGCCTCGGCTGCGCAGTTCGGTTAGCAGCTTTTCGTCCAGCAGCACATCGTCGGGGTCGCAGGCCACCCACAGTCGGGTGAGATCGACCGTGAAGTGACTCAGGATGCGTTCCGTCCAAAGGCTCATGCCTCACCTCCGACGCGCACCATCATCACGGCGTTCAAATCCGGCACGCTGGCATCCATGTCGTCCAGGGCGGCCATGCGTGCATCGTGTTCCTGTTGCAGCCGCTTGCGGCGGTGCTCGCGCACGGCGGGCAGGCCGATTCGTCCAATGGCCTGGCTCCGGGCCTCGAAGGCATACAGCGCCCGTTCGCGTTCTTCCTTCAACCGGGCGCGGTGTTCGGTCAGCAGCTCGGTGAAGATCCGCTCACCCTGGGTACTGGCCGCGGCGTGGGATGCTTCAAACAACTTCGCCGACGCCTCGGCACTGGTCACGGCATGCACGTCTACAGATTCAGTCAGCAGCAGATCCCAGACGCGCTTGGCGGTCGGCACGAAGGGGCGGCCTTCTTCGTTGATGAACACTGGAAGGAAGCGCTTGCGGCTTAAACCTTCAGCAGCCAGGCTGATTTCCCATAGCGACCAGATGCCGCGCACCGAATCCGGCAAACCCGTCACGCGGATCACCGGCAGCGGCTGCCCGGCGACAAAGCGCGGCAGCTCGCTGATCACAGCCCGAGCGCGGGGGTCTTCCATGGTGACCCATTCCAACTCCGGGTTCTCATCCGCCGTGCGCGCGTCAAAACAGGCCTGGGCCGACTCGCTGCCGTCCGCCCACTTCACCCGCCACGCTTTGCCAGCCTTCGTTGCCGAACCGCCGCGCGCAGCCAGCCCGTTGATGATGGCGCGCTCCAGCCAGAACTGCGCCGGGTGATCACGCCACTTGCGGGCATCCTCGGCGTCCAGATCGTGCTCGGTGGTGAGCAGATCGCTGTTGTTCTGGGACTCTGACAGGGTGGATCGTAGTTGGGACACCACCGCGTCGCACTCCTGCTCGATGGCTTCCGGGTTCTGCAGGCCGTGAACGAACAGCTCGTCGAAGATCGGGTCAGCTTCGACCGAGTCCATCACGTCGGCCGCCTTATCGACGCCGAACTCCTGCGCGATGACCTCCAGTTTTTCTTCCAGCACTTGGCGCACGCGGTGCTCTACCGTGTCTTCAAGCACGAAGTTGATGGCACGCACCACATGTTTCTGGCCGATACGGTCCACCCGGCCAATGCGCTGCTCGATCCGCATTGGGTTCCACGGCATGTCGAAGTTGACGATGACATGGCAGAACTGCAGGTTCAGACCTTCACCACCGGCATCCGTCGAGATCAGCACGCGCACATCCTTGGAGAACGCCTGCTGCGCACGGGTGCGCGCTTCCAGATCCATGCTGCCGTTGAGCGTCGTCACCGAGAAACCACGGCTTTCCAGGAAGTCGGCCAGCATGGCTTGGGTGGGCACGAACTCGGTGAAGATCAGCACCTTCAGCGCCGGATCGCCTTCTTCTTGCTGCAGCTTGTAGATCAGCTCCAGCAGCGCTTCAGCCTTGGCGTCGGTGCCGGCGGCCTCGGTTTCGCGGGCCAGTTCCAGCAGCATCTCGACTTCGGACTTCTCCAGCTCCCAGCCACTGGACTGCATAGCCAGATCCACCTGAGACTGGCCGTCGAGGTCTGCCCATTCGTCGGTGCTGGTGTGCTCAAACAGGTTGGCCTGGGGCTGCGGCGCATCGAGCAGGGCCTGGCGCTTTTCCAGCGTGGTGCGGATGGCCGCTGTGCTGGATGTCACCAGCCGCTGCATCAGGATCATCAAAAAGCCGATGTGGCGCTGCTTGGCCGCCATGGCCTGGTTGTAGCCGTGGCGCACATAGTCGGTCACCGCCTCATACAGGCGCTGTTGCGCGCCGTGGCGTGCCTGCCAAGCCACTGCCTTTAGCCGGGTCACGCGCGGCTTGAACAGCGGCTGGCCTTCGGCGTTGATCGATGCGCGCTTCTCGGTGCGAATCACGAAAGGCCGCACCCGCTCACGGTTGACGCTGCCCTCATCCGGGAAGGCTTCCCGATCCAGCAACTGCATCAGCCGCATGAACTGGTCAGTTTTGCCCTGGTGCGGCGTGGCCGACAGCAGCAAGAGATAGGGCGATGCCTCGGCTAGCGCAGCGCCCAACTTGTAGCGGGCGACCTGCTCGGTACTGCCGCCCATGCGGTGGGCTTCGTCGATGATGACCAGATCCCACGACGCCGAGATCAGGTCCTCGAAGCGCTCGCGGTTGTAGGTGTTGAGTTGCTCCAGGCTCCAGCCGCGCCGACTTTCCATGGGCTTCACGGAGTCCAGCGAGCAAATTACCTGGTCGTGCATGCGCCACAGGTTATCTTCCTCGCCCGCGCCACCGCTGCGCCACTGCCGGAAGGCCGACAACTCGGACGGCTCGATGAACTGAAGCGTCTCGCCAAAGTGCAGGCGCATTTCCGCCTGCCACTGGCGTACCAGCCCCTTGGGCGCCACCACCAGGATGCGCTTCACCCGGCCACGCAATTTCAACTCGCGCAGCACCAGACCGGCCTCGATGGTCTTGCCCAGGCCCACCTCATCGGCCAGCAGGTAGCGGATACGGTCGCGGCTGATGGCGCGGTTCAGTGCGTAGAGCTGGTGCGGCAGCGGCACCACGCTGGACTGGATCGGCGCCAACAGCAGGTTGTCCTCCAGCGCATCCAGCAGCTTGGCTGCCGCCGTGGTGTGCAGAATCTGCTCCACATTGGGGCGCACGCTTTCCAGCGCGGCCAGATCAAGCGCCCGTGCACGTACCACCGCGTCCTTGGCGGGTAGCCAGACGCGGTAGGCCACCTCGCCCCACACATTCTGCCGCTCGATCACCCGGCACGGCGATGCCTGCCGGGTGAACCAGCACCAGTCGCCGATGGTGAATTTGGTTCCGTTGCTCACTGTCCACCCAACTCGCGTTCGATCTGCTCGATGCTGGGCAGATTGGTTTGCAGTTCCTTGGGCAAGGATTCCAGCAGCTTGTATTCGGCCACGCCCATGGGCTGGGTTTTGTCGCCCAAGGCGTATTCGGCCACCACTTCGTTCTTGCTTTTGCACAGCAGCAGGCCGATGGTGGGCGCATCCTGCTCGGCTTTGATCTGCCGATCCACTGCCGTGATGTAAAAACTCAGCTGCCCCAGGTGCTCGGGCTTGAACTTCTCGGCCTTCAGCTCGATGACCACATAACAGCGTAGCTTGAGGTGGTAGAACAGCAGGTCGATGAAGAAGTCATCGCCGCCCACTTCCAGGTGCACCTGCTGCCCGACAAAGGCAAAGCCTGCGCCCAGCTCCAGCAGAAACTGGGTGATGTGTTTGACCAGTGCCGATTCGATCTCGCGCTCGTCGGCCTCGCTGCCCACATCGAGAAAATCGAACAGGTAAGGGTCTTTGAGCGACTGCTGCGCCAGATCGCTGCCCGGCGCAGGCAAGCGCTCGACGAAATTGGTGATGGCCTGGCCGCTGCGCTCCAGCCGCCGGGTTTCGATATGGATGTTCAGCACATTGCGCGACCAGCCGTGCTCGATGGCGGCCTGCGCGTAGGCCAGGCGCATATCCGGCGCCTTCAGCTTGGCTAACAGCACCAGATTGTGGCCCCAAGGCAATTGTCCAACAGCCTGTTGGACAATTTCAGCCTCCGGCCAGGCCTCGGCAAACGCCCGCATATACATCAGGTTGGCGCGCGAGAACCCCTTCATGCCCGGAAACGCCACCCGCAAATCGTGCGCCAGCCGCTCGATCACCTTGCTGCCCCAGCCTTGCGCGGCCTGCCGCTGCAGGATGTCACGGCCAATCTGCCAGTAGAGTTGCACCAACTCCCGATTGACCGCCAGTGCCGCGCGCTGCTGCGCGCCATGGATACGGCTTTTCAGTTCGTCCAGCCACAGCGCGTAGCCTTCAGGGACGGGCAGCAGCGATACCGCCTGTTCGCTTTGGGTCGGGTGTTTGGCCATTTACTGTTCCTCGCTGCGGTAAGTGCTCTCGAAAGCGCATTCGTCCTTCAGCCCCAGCTTGGCCATGATTTCGCCACGGCTCACCTCACCCGCTATAGCGGCCAACATCCGCCGCACTTCGGGGGTGACTTCGGGGGTAGCTTCGGGGGTGACTTGGTTCCGACCTGGTCCCAACTTGGCCCCGACTTGCTCCCTGGCCTGCGCATCCGCCTGTTCCGGCGCCAAATTCGCCCCCAGGGTTTGGCGCAAGTGCTGCATGGGCGGGCTCATCAAATCCCGTCCTCGGTACGGGTCAAGGCGAGGTCGTACAGCGTCAGCAGCTTTTCGTCCTCTTGCAACGCTGCGTCGGGCACTTTGGCGGCGATGTCGATGATCGTCTGATAGTCCTTACTGCCCCATGCCGTTCTGAAACCAGCGCGCAGCGCCTCCAAGCGGAACTCCTTCAGACGCCGCCCCGTGAATGCCCGGTACTGGTCGAACTCCTTGAGCAGCGCCTTCTCGCGCTTCTTCTCCAGGTCTTGCGCCTTGTTGGGGTCGGGCACGTACCAGCGATCTTTGGCCTTGGCCACAAGGGCTGGGCTGTTCTTCTCCAGCCCGCGCAAATCCTTGTGATTGGTCGAAAGGTAGCTGTGGATCTGGCTCGGAACCTCGCCTGTGCCGTCGTACTGAATAAAGTTGTCTTCAAGCAGCGCAGCAAGTTCCGGTTTCTCTTCGTGCTTTTTCCAACCTGCCCCGAGCTGGCTGATGAAGTCGGTGTGAACCTCTTGATAGGTTGACGGGCGACGCTTCAAGAAATCGGTCAACCAGTCAATCGCGCTGCGCTCATCGGAAACAAACATTTCCATCTGAGGCGCAATGGCAACCTGCATACGCTTCTTGTCGTACTCGGCGACCTGATCCGGCAAAAAGACCATTCCATCCCGCTCAACGAAACGCTGCACCAAACCCGCTTGAAACTCATGAGTGGACATAGGCACAGGCGCGTTATGACGGACGAACCATGCGACCATGCGGTCAAAGATGATCCGAGGATCGCGCTCGGCAATAAACTCCAGCTCGCTGCCCTTAACTTTCACTCGCGGCAGGTATCCAAGATGGGTTCTGACGAAATCCCAGACCGAGTCTTCGGTACCGCCCGATTCCACGAATCTGTCTTCCAAGCCACCATTTGGCTTGTACGCGGAAATCACCAAATCCTGCTTTACTGCAGTTGTTGTTGTAATGGCCTTAAAGCTCCCTTTCTGCTTATCAAGAGCTGCGACGTTGGCAACAACGAACCCCGCTTCCTGCAGCGACGTTTGAATTGCATTCCAAACACTTGCTTGTGTATTTGAAAATTCGATGGTGACCCAACGGCCTGGCTTGAGTGCCTCATAGACGTTTCTTAATCCGTCAGTCATCATTCTTCGATAATCGTTCAGCGATTTTGACTGTGCTTTACTTTCGATTGCTTCCGCTTTGGCATCAGTCAGTGCGCCAAGCCAACCCTCCCAAAGCGCATTTAGCTCTGAGTACATGATGTTGGCGCCAAAAGGTGGGTCTATGAACGCATAATCAATTGAATTGGATGGAAGTTTTAGCCCCTGCGTTGATTGCGTGGACAATATTGCATTCAGCTCTTTAATTTCCGCCTTTGATTCATTTTTTGAGATTGCGTTGTCGAGCATCTCAAACATATTCAGCTCTTTTACGAGAGAGGGAATATAGAGAGTGCCATTAGTCGGCCCACCCCCGGCCCCCCAAGTGCCTGCCTGATAGGTCAATCCATACCTTTTCGTTATGCGAAAAGCGACGGTTGTCACCAATGACTTTAGCAGAGGGTGTTCGCACAAGGAATTAAATGCAGCCAATGCGATGCGATTTCTTCCCGTATAGAAATGATGAATATGAGTCAATCCATGCGACTCAATTGGTTGTCGGGTATTAAAACCAACCGGCAACTGGAAGGTTGGGCACCATTCACTTGCTCGAACCGACTCGGTTTTCAGAATTAGGGCAATATCAGCTTGGTCGGGGATCTTTTGGAATCTTTTTTTTCCGACCTTGTAGTTGATCATTACAGGCACTTGAACTGCCTGCTCAACTATATGTCCAAGGTACGGATCCATCAGTTTTTGCCACTTTCTTTCCATTGAGCGCTTCGTCAGTGAAGCTGGCCTGACCCCATAGGGTGGTCCGGTTTCAATCTTAGTTCATGATCGGCCTTGGGGCTATTGCCTGGGCAGATGACGGTGCTGCTCCGCTTGCTGGCGCAGGCCAGATGATGGCCTCGGGTGCCGGTGGCTTGTATCCAAGCGACGAGTGTGGCCTCTCGGTGTTGTAGTACCGCCGCCAGGCTTCGATGATGATCTTGGCCTCGGCGAGGCTGTAGAAGATCTCACCGTCGAGCAGTTCGTCGCGGAGCTTCGAGTTGAAGCTCTCGCAGTAGCCGTTCTCCCAAGGGCTTCCAGGTTCGATGAACGCTGTCTTTGCGCCGACGGCTACGATCCACTCCCGTACAGCCTTGGCGATGAACTCCGGGCCGTTGTCGGAACGGACATGGCCGGGCACACCACGCAGGATGAACAGGTCCGACAGGGCGTCGATGACGTCGGTCGAGTTGAGCTTGCGATCGATGCGGATTGCAAGGCATTCCCTGGTGAACTCGTCGATGATGTTGAGCATGCGGAATCTCCTGCCATCGTGGGTCCGACCCTCGACGAAGTCATAGGACCAGACATGGTTTGGATGCTCGGGTCGAAGCCGGATGCACGATCCGTCATTCAACCAGAGCCGCCCCTTCTTCGGTTGCTTCTGGGGAACCTTCAGCCCCTCCCGCCGCCAGATCCGTTCGACACGCTTGGCGTTCACCGTCCAGCCTTCAGACCGCAGCATCGCCGTGATCCTGCGATAGCCATAACGGCCATAGCGGGAAGCGAGCCGGATGATGTCGGAGGTCAACGCCTCTTCATCGGGCCGGCCTTGCGGCTTTTTGCGCTGGGTCGAACGATGCTGGCCGAGAACCTTGCAGGCAAACCGCTCCGAGACGGAGAACTTCGCCATGACACGATCGACGCAACGGCGACGGCGAGCGGGGCTCAGAAGTTTCCCGAAGCAGCCTCTTTCAGGATCAGCTTCTCGAGTGTCAGGTCCGAGACCGCCTTGCGCAGCCGGTCATTCTCTTTCTCGAGCTCCTTCAGCCGCTTCACCTGGTCACCCTTCAGGCCACCGAACTCCTTGCGCCACCGGTAATACGTAAACTGCGTCACGCCGATCAAACGGACCGCTTCTCCGACAGAACGACCTTGCGACAACAGAACATCGACTTGGCGCAGCTTCGCCACGATCTCTTCGGGTTTGTGCTTCTTCTGGGGCATTCCAACGTCCTCCTACGGCTCAATAGCCTACTTCAGGGAGGACCACTTTTCAGGGGGCAGACCAAAGCGGCGCATGAAGGGCAACTAAATTGATCGTTGACTTTCCCTCCTTCAATATCAACAGCAGTATTCCAAAACACAACATCACTAGCACATTCTGGACATGTAAAAACATCAGACCATACCGTGTAATTGACTCTGCCGACCGCACAAAATTTCCCTAGGGAACCTCTGAACAAGTCCAACGAACCTGTCAGAATATAAGTTATTGAAAACAGTCCGATCCGAGTGAACCCGATGAGCCAGTTGAGTTTTTCCGAAGCCGAGTACGTTGGCAAACGCAAGAAAACGCGCCGTGAGAAGTTTCTGGCCAAGATGGAGCGTGCGGTGCCGTGGAAGCTCTTTGCCGATCTGGTCGATCCGCATTACCCCAAACCGGGCATCGGTCGTCCACCGTATCCGCTGGAAACGATGCTGCGCATCTACTTCATGCAACTGTGGTTTTCGCTGTCGGACCCGGCCATGGAAGAGACGCTGTACGACAGCTTTTCGATGCGCCAGTTTGCCAAACTGCCTGGAGGTCGTGTGCCGGACGAGACCACCATTTTGAACTTCCGTCATCTGCTCGAGCAGCACAACATTGCCGACCAAGCGCTTGAGGCGGTCAACCTGCTGTTGCAGGATCAAGGCATTCAGGTGCGCAAAGGCACCATTGTGGACGCCACAATTATCGATGCACCCAGCTCGACCAAGAACGCCAGCGGCACGCGGGACCCCGAGATGCATCAGACCAAAAAGGGAAACCAGTGGCACTTTGGGATGAAGGCCCACATTGGGGTTGATCTTCACAGCGGGCTGGTCCACACGGTGGTGGGCACCGCTGCCAATGAGCATGATGTTACTCAGGCGGCTGCGTTGCTGCATGGTGAAGAAACGTTGGCTTTTGGCGATGCCGGTTATCAAGGCGTAGACAAACGACCCGAGCACCAAGGGCGTGACGTAACCTGGCACATTGCCATGCGCCCCGGCAAACGGCGCGCCTTGGGTAACAGCGCAATTGATCGTTTGACGCAAAACATTGAGCGGGCCAAATCCAGTCTTCGAGCCAAGGTTGAGCATCCGTTTCGTGTCATCAAATGCCAATTCGGGTTTCGTAAAGTCAGATTCCGTGGACTGGCCAAGAACACTGCGCATTTGAAAATGTTGTTTACGCTGTCCAATATCTGGATGGCACGCCGCCCGTTGACGGCGGTGGCAGGGTAAGTGCGCCCAAAAAGCGCCAACAGGCCCGAAAACGGGCCTGATCGGGGTGCAAACAACCCGAAAGTGGCGATGATTTGAGCAGTTTTTAACCATTTTTGAATACTTTGGTCATGAGGTCGATTTTTGGATGTTTGAAATCGAGTTCTTCAGACCTTCCCTAGATCGGGGATCTCATTGGAGTTGATTTCCTCTACGGCAAGCTGGATTTGATCATTAGTGGGGGCGTGAGCCGTTTGAAACATCCATCCATACTTTTTCTCAGTTTCACGAAGCAACCTTTTTGCATCGTGCTGAAATGAAATTGGTTCAGACGGGGTGTTGTAAATATATGAAATAAAGCCTGCGACTGGAGATAGGTCGCTCAATATGGCTTTTCTTGCCCCTAATTTTGAAAACGGAACCAGTGACTCTTTTCCGCTTATAATTTCTTCTTTATAAATAACGTCATTCGAGTCGACTTTGTACCCAAGAGACTCAACAACTTCCTTATTTCCGCAAAGTTGAGCAGCGATTCCCGTTGCACCACTTCCCGCAAACGCGTCCTGGACTAAATCGCCCGGCTCGGTGTACTGCAGAATGTAGCGCATGATTGCTCTATGCGGAACTTTGGTGTGATACGGGTGTAGCTTATATAGCGGGTCGTATTTCCCCTCACTTACATCTGCAAAGAATGGCTCTTTGATATACGGGACTGAGGAATCGTAAGATTTTCCGTAGTGCTGAATAAAATCTTCAACAAACGGATTTGGGCATGCGGTGTAGTACGGCGGATCGGAAAGCTCCAAGATGGCGTCGTCCGATCCGATAGGAAAACCTTCGATTTTCCGGAACTCAGGATCTTTGAGCTTCTCGGCAAGCAGCTTCAGGTAGTGCTCGCGACGCGCCTCATCGCTCGGGAACGTTTGCCCGAGGCATTCCACCGGGCCAGAAGTTTGTTGTGTAGGGATAAATAAATCAGTCATTTTTTTCCTCGGCGCTTTGGGCCTTGATTGCCGCGTTCGCAGACTGCTTGACCACGCCGCTCAGGTTATCGATGGATTTTCTGACCCGCTCCAACTCCTCTACGACAGGATGGCGCGGAACGCTGGTGCCCATATAGGGCTGCAGATCCACGTGGGTCTTCTCGCTATACTTGTTTTTCCCATACTCGTATTCGGCCGACACTTCGAATGTATGCGGACAAATCGTCGGATCAGCTCCGCTTGCAAATATCTCAAAGCCCATCCCGAGGTCGAAAAGCAACTCCGACATAGGTGGTAGGCAGTCGATAGACTGCGAAAAGGCTGATTGCTTGGCGAGGTTGCGACTCTCGGCTTGCTCGCCAAACTGAAAGAAATCCCGATCAAGGCGTAGCCGGAGATTCTGCGCAGGCGAGCGGCCCACATTCCTGATCAGCAATTGGATGACAGGTGTGCCCATCCGAACCTGCACAGTCACTGCGACAAACGGGCGATTCTGATCAGCCATCTGCTCACGCATTGCACCCACTGCGGCACGGTTGGCACGCAAGATGAAAAACGTGAGTCCGGCGAACATCGCGGTCAACAGGACGTTGGCCAGCGTCAGCCATTCCGGCAAGTTCGCCGGCATCATCAATGAGGCGACATCATTCATTGAGTGCTTCCTCTTCTACTTCTTGATCATCGTCTCGGGGTTCGATGGATGTCTTCGGTTTGATGGCAATGGCAACGGCCTTACCTGTTGCCAGAGTTGCACGGATCACATCCTGAAGCACCCGCGACTGGCTGGGCGTGGTACCCACCCACGCCTTGGACACTACGGTGGTGAACGCGGTGTTGTCGAAATGGCGCTGCGCGTTGTCATAGGTGATCCGCAGGCCACCTTTCGGCCCCTGGATGCCGGGGTCGCGTTCCAACAGCTTCCAGTAGTCCAGCGGCAGGTACATGCCGGGCACAAGGCCCACGTCATCCGGGTTGAATACCAATCTGGAGCAGAGCTTGAGGAAGAACGGGTTCTCGGTCAGGCGGAATCCGCCAATGCCGGTGTTGGGCGCACAGGCCTTCAGTGCGCTGAGCACGGTATCCATGCGGTCGATTTCTTCTTTCAACTGCGCGTTGGGCAAGCGATAGACCGCTTCGGCTGGCCCAACGCGCCGATCCTCACGCTCCATTGCTTTGTACTGAACCATGACAAAACTTTGGTAGGTTTCGTTGAAGTAGATGAGGTCGGTGCCGGTTTGCTCTTCAAGCGGCAGGCGGTTGGCAAGGATGACCGTGAGGCGTTCCGAGGTTCCCTCGGATTCAAATACCACTGCACCGTAGGGGTAGGTTCTGACCACTTCGAAGCCGGGCAGATTTTGCAGGTCATTGACCACCATCGGGTCTTCGCGCAGCCGAACGCTGGGCAGGCCGTCGAGAAAAGACACCGGCGTTTCGTCCGATGGCGCCCATTCCTGAACAGGGTCGCGGCTCAGGCCGGCTATCGACAGTGCCGTAAGCAGTGCTTCTTTTTGCTGCGCCAAGTTGTCTCGTGCCCGCTCCGACAACCGCCGGATGCGTTCTGTTCGTGCCTGACTGAACCGATCCAGCAGGGTGCTGGCTTGGGGGGCGATCTGGCGAATGGTTTCAACGACGGCGGTGAAGCCTTTGTCGGTCAACAAGCCACCTGATTGAAACCGCTTGCGCACGGATGCGGCATTGCGCTTGGGCAGACGATTCAGCAGTTTCCGCACAGACAGCGGTTCGGCGAGTTCTTCGACTTTGTCGATATTCAAGCGACTCAACCCCGTACCAGCGCGCACGCCACGACGCCCCAGGCCGATATGCGTCAACTTCCCCGCGTTGACAACAAAGCAAACCAGTGGCGCGGTTCGGCTGTGCTGAAAGTCAGCGACAGGCTCAGCAAACGCGTGCTCCTCGGCTACACATTCAAGGAATGTGTCCATCCGATCCTTCGAGAGGGATACGGCGAAGCCGCTTGCCTTGGCCATCTAGGAAGCTCCGCCTTCATCCGATGCTTCCTTGTCTGGAGCAGGTGCTATTTGTTGCCAGTCCTCTGCAATCGCTGTCCAATCCACGGTGCGCTCGACAGCTTCGATCTCGCCTGTTTCGTTCTCCTTCTTGCCCGACCATACCGCCCAGAAGTCCGGGTCATCGGATTTTGGCCGTTGGCCTTCAGGCAAGGCATTCATCTGCACCAGCACGGGCAACTCAGAGGCCCAGCCCAGCAGGATGGCGTGGCGCGAAGGTAGCGAAGGAAGATCGCGCAGCAGGCCACGCAGGTTGTCAGGAACCAGCTTGTGCACCAATTCCTGGTCACGGTCATTGCTGATGCGGTGCAGCAGGTAGCTGTTGCATTGAGACAGCACTGTAGGCGACAACTCGCTGGGGCGCTGGGATGACAGCACCAAACCCAATCCGAACTTGCGGCCTTCGCGGGCAATTTTCTCGAATACCTGACAACAAATGGCGGCTGAGTTCTGGTTCTCAGCATCGTCCTGGTAGCGTTTGATAAATGTATGCGCTTCTTCCATCACCAGAACGGTAGGCAGCGTTTTGCCGTGGTTGAGCTTGCGGTAGCGCTGCATGGCTTCCAGCGTCATACGAGCAATAACGGCGGTGACGATGTGCACCACCTCAGCGGGCACCAACGATAGGTCGATGACGGTTACCGTTCCGTTGGATGCTTGGTTGTCGCCGATGGTGTTGGCCAGCCAGTCATGCAACGTCACACCATCGGCATTGCCTGTGATGGTTTTCATGCGGCTATCGGACAGAATCGTTCGAATGCGCATGAGCATTGTTTCGACGTATTCCGAGACGCCTAGCAGTTCTGCATTGGCTTCAACACTGCGCAGCAGTTGGTCGCCAGTAAAGGCGCGGGGTACGTCCGCATCGATCGGCAAGATGTCGGTGTCGCTGCCGCCGAAGGCCGCATGGGCGGCCTTAGCCATGCCCAAAAATTCGTCGATCTCTGGTGCAGTGAAATCGTAGTTTGGGTACTGGCCTGAACGCGCGTTGGCGAAGGCGGTAATCTTGTCTCGTATTGCGCCCAGCGCCGCATTTTCATCCGCAGTGAATGAAGCATCGTTCCCCAAGCCTTCCTGCCACCTCCTGGTCTTTTCAAAGAAGTTCTTGGGGTGCGGAAAATTAGCCCAGGGGCGTCCGGCAGCGCGCTCGATCTGAATCACGCTAACCAGTGTGCGCAGAAAACGACGCATGTCGTGGCTTGGTGTGACGGTGACTTCCACCGCACCGTCGCGCACGGCGCGCAGTGCCTGGATCAATGTCGGCCGTTGCGCCTTGGCGCTGGCTTGGGTAAACGCACTCCACTCAGCGCTGTTCCAAAACCAGAGCGGCACCTGTAGCTGCTCAATGCCACCGTCAGGCTTCGGCTCGACAGCGAATACGCGCACTTTCCCCAAACCATCAAATGCCTTGGCGTACTCGCCGTTGGGGTCGAGCACGATGAAACGGGCATTGGGGTCAGCTCCGCCGCGTGCCTTGCTGGCTTCTTCCATCGACCAGCGGATCAAACCGGCTACCGAGCAGGATTTGCCACTGCCGGTGTTCCCCAGCACGGCCAGATGACGACCGAACAGGCGATCAGGGTCGATCTTGACCTCTGCATTGGCGGCTAGCGGACTGACGCCGATTTTCACCCGGCGGTTGTCGCCGGATTCGACGATGGCGCGTAGCTGGGTTTGGGTGGGTAGCAGTACGGGGTCGCCTACCGTCGGGTAGGCTTCCACACCGCGCCGGAAGGAATAGCGTTCCTTTCCATCGATCTGACCCTCGTAAGCCAGACCACCCAGCGGGTTGAGGCTCATCTTGCGCAGCGGATAAGGCAAATCAACCAGGCCGAAATCCTGCATGCCCTTGCGCTTGGGGTATTGAGACCGCTCGATGGTGATCCACTCCACCTGTGCGACCAGATAGCCTGTCTCACTAGGCACGAGGACATAACCATTGATCCGCGGGAACGGCCGTGGAGTACCTGTGTTCAGAGCGAGGTTGTCGGGTGCTTCGATGTCCAGCAGAACCTTGATTTCGTCAGGCGAGACAAAATCGATGCTGCCGATACGCAGTGAGTCGGCGTAGGCCAGGGGCGAGAAGCTCATACCAGGTCTGCCCCGTCAAAATCGCTACCAGGTTTCGCTGCTGCCGGGCCTGGATGGGCTTCGGTGCCGTAACGCTGCTTGAGCAGTTCGCTCATGCGGAAGGTGGTTTTGTCGATAGCGGCCTTGGGCAGGAAGCTTTCGGTCAGGATTTGCAAATCAGCCAGAGCGGGGCCGATCAGCAAGCTGATCTGCGAGGGACGTCCCAACTCTCGATAGGTCTGCATGATGCGGCCAAGCGGATCGTTATAGGCAATGATCACCAGATGGGTGGACGGCACTGTGAGCATGTCGCGAATGACACGGTTGATGTGCTCGTCACCAAAGCTGTAGCCATAGGTAATCAACGTGCTGTTAGGGCGGCACACGGCGGCGGCGAGGTCTCGGAACAGTTCCACATAGGGGTGATCCGAAGTCTCCCGGTCCTTGGCGGCATTGGGGTAGATCATCAGCTTGTGAGCACTGGCACCTTTGAGCCCGGGCGCTTGCAGATAGGGCGCGACATCATCGGCGCCGAAGGGCAGCCCGACGCGGCGGATATCCCTATCGACCTGCAACCAATCCACCGAGCCGTGCAGCTTGGTAAAGCGAGCGACCCCCTCCAGATAGCGCGGTTCACCGCGTATGCCTGGTGGGTTGTAGTGCATGTCCAGATCCAGCCGCGATGAACGAAAGATCGGCATGAGGTTGCCGAGGAAGCGGTCCAGCAGATGCAGCCCGGCCAGTTCGGCCCCAGCTTCGATAAGTCGGTCGTAGTTGGTGGTGAAGATGTTCAGCCGGTCGCGCACGCCGGTGCGGCTGGCGAAGCTCATCAGGAAGGTGACCAGCACATTGAGCGCTTGCTCACGTTTGTCTTCATCTGCCCTGGCAATCCCGGCTTCGCTGTCGAGGATGGACTTGGAGAAGTCTTCCAGCGTGCTGGTCAGCTCAGTCAGCAAAGTTTCGGCTTCTGCTGAGTTGCCCAGTATCTCTAGCCCTCGCAGCAATTCGTTGGCGGCGCGAAGCTGGTCTTCCAGATTACCCGTTTCCCGGCCTGATCTTTGGGCGGCTTCTTTCGCTGCTTTCCTGATTGCATCCTCGTAGATGGTCAGGGTTACTTGGTTCATTCCAGCCGCTGGCTTGCCTGTCGCCAGATGGTGCACGGCATGGGTCAATCCTGAGCCAGCAAGCAGCGAAAGATGCTCCGACTGAAATAAGGCGGTCAGCCAAGGCTCGACACGGCTTCGCAACACCTTGATGTCGAAATTTTGGCTCTGAGTTAGCCAGGAGGCTTCTGCGCCTTCGCAAAGCTTGAACTTGCCGGCATCCTCGGCGCTTGCTTCGAAGCAGATAGGGGCGTGGTCGTCCCTGACTTTCAGTGTGTTGCTCATGGCAGCAGTTTCCTGTTCGTTTGCAGAGTCATGGCATCACTCGATCACGAAGCGCAGCTTGGTGGCATCCTTGCCCTTGCAGCGTTCGTTCATAAAGGCATCGAAGCGCTTGCGCAGCTCATCCGGCATGGCCGGCGAGCCGCCTTGCAGCAGTGCCTGCTTGATCTCGTCACCCTTGACAGCGATCTTCTCCAGCCCCGACAGGGCCTCTTGCACGGCGTTGGCGAACTCTTGAGTCAAGGGCTCCGGCAGCTTGCGTGAGGTCAGGAAGGCGTCGATCAGTTTCTTGCTTGCTGCGGGCAACAGGCCGAGGCTGTCCTGGGTGAACGGGTCTTCCAGATTTTCCAGCAGGGTCTGCTGCCAGTTGGCCAGCAACTCATCCAGGTCATCATCCAGCTTGTGCAGGCGGTTGGCGGCGGGCAGCAGCTCCAGTTGTTCGGCAGCCGGGCGGAACTGGCAGTGCGGGCAGACGGCGGTCGTGACCAGCGTCGGCTCATCCAGCGATGAGCAGCTCTTCAGGCCGTTGAGGGATTCCTCGAAGGCGGTGAGCTGGCTGGTGGGCATCAGCGATACGCCGGCCAGCACGCGCAGCGCCTGCAGGCGGTCGTCCTTGCGCAGAGCGTTGCGGGTCTTGTCCTCGGCCACGCCGAGGCGCGCCTTGCTGTGGCTGGCGATGTAGGCGGTGATGTAGTCCTTCTTGAGCTGGGCCAGCGTCTGCCGGCCATTACCCAAGATCAGGGCGGCGTGCTCGGCGCTGCGGTCCTGGCTGATCTTCTCGAAGATGGCCTTGCGGGCCGCCTCAGCCTGTTTCAGCCACGGGTGCTCGGCGGGCAGCACCATCTCGGCCTGCGAGAGGTAGGACGCCGTGCTGCCCAGCTCCGCCACCAGTTCGAGCAGACGCTCGACGGCAGCCAGGATTTCCAGGTTCTTTTTCTGGCCGTCCAGGTCTTCCTCGGTGACGCGCAGGTTCTTGAGCTTGCCGACAGTGTTGTAGGGTGTCAGCGACTCGGTGAACTTCTTCAGCGAATCGAGCCGGGCGTACCAGTCCTTGGCTTCTTCCTCACGCAGCAGGTTCTGGCCCCAGAAACCGAGCTTGCCTTGCTGCAGGTCGGAGCCGGCCTTGAGCACGCGCGGCACCAGGGCGCTGACTTTCTCCTGCAGCTTGATGACCGGTTCAATGTCGCCCTGGCTGGCCTTCTGCGCCAGGCCGGACGGCAGGTCGAACAACTCGAACAAGGCGCGCAGCACGGCGAGGTTGATCTCCTTGGGCGCCTCGATGTGTTTGAAAGCTTTGAGTTCCTCCAGTGAGCGTTCTGCCAGTTGGCTCAGCTTGCCGGAGTCGATCTTGTCGCCGGTGATCGACAGCACGATGTCACCGGAATAGACCAGCCCGCCCAACACGGTGACCAGTAGGTCGGGTTCCAGCCGGTACTTGATCGGTGCGAAATACTCAATGTCGGACGAGCCTGACAGCAGTTCGTTGCGGTTGAGCACCTGGCCGTGGCCCTTGGCTTTGAGCCGGTTCAGCACTTCCTGCGCGTAGCGGGAGTTGGCCGGATCGACGCGGTCGCCATCGAGCAGTTCCAGCGCATCGAGAATGGCTGCGGCATCCTTGGTGCGCGTACCGCCGGCCAGAGTGCGCAGTGCGTTGCCGATCAGTTGCTTGCGGTTGGTCTCGGTGACCAGCACGGAAAAGCTGGGGTATTCCGGCGCGAGATCGCCGAAACGCTGGCCCAGCACCAGGCCCGAAATAACGTTCACCACGTCGCGGAAGTTGATGCGCTCGTCCGCACCGAGGCGCGCCCGGTCACGCAGCGACACGCCTTTGGCCCAGTCCTGCAGGTTCTTTTTCTTGCCCTGGTAGGTGACCTCAAAGGCGGTCATCTGCTTTTCCTGCAGCCACTTGCTCATGGCACGCAGAAAGTCCTGCGCCTTGGACAGGTAGATGGCCTTGGCGCCGCCGCTGGCGGTGGAGGCCAGATCGAGCGCCGCTGCGTAGGACGACAGGTGCCGCTTGAGATCGTCGTCCAACCCGGTGAGGCGGAAGAAGACCTCATCCGACAGGTTGGCGTCGCTGAACTTCGGTTTGTCGAAAGGCTGGATGAAGTAAACGTAGAAATCGCGTTCCGGCTGGGCCGTGGGCCGATCATTCGGCGCGCCAAAGAACAGGTAGCCCATGCGCTCGACACGGCGTTCTTGCCATTCGAGCTGGTACTGCCAGATCTGGAAGCCGGGGTAACGCAGGTCGTCGCTGCACTCCATCAGCGCTTTGACGGCGCTGTAGTAAGCACGGTCCAGCGCATCGTCGGACAGAGCTTCGGCGCGCTTTTCGATCTGCGCGTCGTAGTCGATGTCTTTCTTGAGGTCGAGGTAGTACTGCTCGGTGTCGGGGGCCTTGGAGATGAACTGGCCGTTGACGGTCTTCAGCACTTCCCGCATCACGGTTTGCACCATCGACAGCAGGTTCTCGGCGGGGTCGCCCGGCATGTCCTCCACGCCCGGCTGGAACAGACACAGGGCGTCGCGCAGCTCGGCGGCGGTGGGACCGATCGGAATGTGGATGTCGCCGCCGGTGGTCAAGCGGTGCACAGCCAGCGCATTGATGACACGCAGCGCCATCGGCTTGTAGGCCGGGCGGGTGAAGGCCTGCTGCACGCGCGATTCCAGCACTTCGGAGACGCGCATCACTTCTTTGATGTTGGGGTCGGCGCGCAAGACCGAGTTGGCCTTGATGGTGTTCCAGAAGCTCTCGTAGCTGATGAACAGCGGCTTGTCGGCGGGCACTTCCTGATCGAGGATGGCCAGCATGGCGGCCTCAATGGTCTTGAGCGCGCCACGCTTCTCGGTGAAGTGGATCTGCTCGAAGGTCCTCAGGTAATCCGGGTGAACGGGGAACAGCCGCACGTACTCGTCCATCCGCTCGTTCATGGAGCCGTAGAACTTGGCGAACGGCGTGAGGTATTCGCGGATCTTGTTCTGTTGGTCGGCAGTCTTTTTGAGCAAACGCGCGGAGACGACGAAGCTGACATCCTGGCGGTCGATCAGGATTTGGGTGAAACGCTCGTTGACCCGGCGCATGCTGTCGGCCACGTGTTGGAAGCGCACGCTGTCGAAGATGGCTTCCTGCACACCGGCGACAAAGCGGAACTTCAGATGTTTGGTGATCTCGCCGATCTGCCGCAGGATGGCCAAGTCACGAATCAGCTCGTTGTCCTTGCGCGACTGCAGGTATTCCAGGAACTCGTCAACCACCAGCAACAGGCCTTGGTCCGGGTAGACCTCATGGAAGGCGGCCATCATTTCTTCAAGAGACTCTTTGTTGTTGAGTTCCTGATCTGCCGCCGGGAAGCTGTAGCTGACGCCCAGCTTGTTGAGGAAGCGCTCAAGCTGCTGGGTGATGACCTGGCGTAGCGGCATTTCCAGACCGCCTACCTCGATGCGCAATACCTTGAACTTTCCGGCGATGGAGGCCACTGCTTTGGCGACCTTGGGGTGGCGAATCATCGGCGCATAAGCGGCGTCTTCTGCCACCAGCGACAGCACCGACATCAAGTGCGACTTACCTGTGCCGTAGTTGCCGACGACCAGCACGCCTTTGTGATCGACCGAATCCTCGAAACTGAGCTGGGGAACCATGAGCTTGGAGATTCGCTCAGCCATGTCATCGGAGATGACATAGGTCGCGACGAGCTTCTTGGCCTCGTCCGGGCGCCCGGCATCGAGCAGTTGGATCACTGATTCGATTTGCTCGAACTGGATCAGATCTCCGTATTTCATGTTCGTGCCCATATGCTTTTCTCTTCCCACAGCTTTCGTAAATCGGTCAAATTTCGAGTACGACCACGCCGTCCTGGCTGTAGTCACGATGTTCTGGATGGCTCATGTCGGCATAAATCAGCCGATCACCGCGCAGCTCGCCAGGCCAAACGGCCACGACGCGCCTGGAGTGAGCCAGCCGCCTGACGAGGTCAAGCGGGTTGATCTGCAAGCTGGGCTCGAACAGCAACTCAAGATTGTCGAGCAGCAGCGGGGCTTCGCCTCGTTCCCCGAATGCTTCAAGCAGCGCAATCTCACGTAGCAGTTCGCCTGCGGAGAAGCCGCGCTTGTTGTTCGGCGTGGCGGCCAATCGGCGCCCCAGTTCCAGGCCAACGTTGAGCGGCTCGATGTTGAGCCTGGCGCTGAGCTGGCGCAGCAGTTGGGTCTTGCCGCTGCGGCTGGGACCGACCAGCAAGATCAACTTGCTGTTGAGGTCGCCGATTTCGCTGATGAGTCGTTCGAGTTTTGCGAGCATGCTGATCCCCTCAGTCCGACTCGGCTTCGAGCCATTGTTGATCAGGGGAGCGGTAGCCCGGCGCCAGCACCGCATTGCGCACGCCGTAGATCGCCAGATGGTCTTTCAACCAAAGCCGGTACTCCGGGCCGCGCAGGCGATGGTCGGGGGAACAGTCCACACTCCATTTGCGCAGGATGTAGCCGGCGGTGGCGGCGCGCAGCTTCATGTGCAGCGCACCACCCTGCATGCCGTAGTCCATTTCGGTGATTTCTGGCCGAGGCTGGTCGGGATGAGGAACCAGCTCCAGCTCGACAATCCGGGTCCACTGGATGTCTTGATCGCTCATCTCGTGGGACTCTACGGGCTGCCCCTTGCGCACCACAGGGCGCTTGATCCGGGTGAGGACGAAATCGCGGAACTCCTGCGATTTGCGGTCGAAGGCGCGCACGTGCCAGCGCAGGCCGTTGTCGATCAGCGCGAACGGGACGATATCCCGCGCGGTGCGACCGCTGGAGATAGAGTGGTATTCGATACCTAGCGGGCACTCGTAATGGATTGCCCGAGTGACGCTCGCCAGGATTGCCAGGTCAGGGTGAGTGAGCCGGGACGGGCTCTCGCTGGCCACCCACGCCTTGATGTGCATCGGTTCACCGTCACCAAACCCCTGGGTTAGCCACGACAACACCCGCTCGGGTGGGAAATCGAAGATCGGCTGGAAGCTCGAACCCAGGACGTAGAACTTGCCTTTGCCGTCGTAGTCGATATTGCCCGGAGCCAAGTCCTTGTACAGCGCCAGATCCCTGGACGCGGCAGCGGACTGGATACCAAAACGCGCGACCAAGTCCTGGCGGCGCATCTCCCCAATGAAGCGCAGACGCAATTCCACGAACGCGAGACGGTCACGCTGTGGCTGGGTGAGATCGGCAAGCTGTTGGTGGGGCATCCTGACTGGCTCGTTCGGGTTAGCGAATGCTCGTGTAAATTTCTGCAAAAAGTATATGGTCTGCGTGGAAAGACGTCTATAAATCTAAGTTGATTCACTAGTTAGCTGCATTATGATAACCATTTTTGAGATGCAAATGAGTGATCCTGCGTGGACTGGCAGGCGCTTCAGTCCAGCGCAGCGCGCCAGGAGTGACGTGGACTGGACGTGCATCCAGCAGGTCACTGCGGACGAGAGCTGGTGCGAATAGATCGCTGATACGGAACAGGAGCACGGCCCATGGAACTGCGACACCTTCGCTGCTTTGTGGCTCTCGCAGAAGAGCTGCACTTCACACGGGCCGCAGAGCGCCTGCATATCGAACAGCCACCCTTGTCCCGCGCCATCAAAGAGCTTGAGGATGACCTGGGCGTGGTGCTCTTCGAGCGCAACCGCCGAGGCACGGTACTGACCGAAGCGGGTGCAACGTTCCTGCAAGATGTGCGCAGGGTGTTCGCCGTCCTCAAACAGGCTCAGGAGAACGTCCGGGCGGTCGCTGCGGGCTTGAGCGGAAGCCTTCGCATCGCCGTGTCCGACGGCGCAATCGATCCCAGGCTGTCGGCCCTCCTGGCCCGCTGCCGCGAGGAAGAGCCGGAGATCGAGATTCGCCTGTCCGAAGTGCCGTTGGCCGATCAGTTGCGTGGTTTGCGCTCAGGTGACTTCTCGATCGGGTTTGCGCACACGGCGGAAGTCGGCGACGACATCGTTACCGAGCCACTCTGGCACGATCCGCTGGTGGTAGCCGTGCCCGCCCGGCATCCTTTACTTTCACACAAGGCTGTTCCGCTGCATCAGCTTGCGATCTACCCACTGGTCTTATGTGACCCGCAGGCATGCGAAGGCTACCATCGTGAACTGGCGCGGCTGCTGCGGCCTTTGGAGCGTCCACCCGACGTCGCCGAGCACGTGTCGTCATTGGACATGATGCTCACCCTGGTCGGTGCCGGCTACGGGGTAGGCTTCATCACCGAAACCAGGATCGCGGCGAGCCTGCGCCCCGACGTGGTGATCCGCCCTCTGGCCATGGATTCCGCAGTCATCACGACCTACTTGCTACGGCCCGCCGGCGAGGACTCGCCGGTGTCGGTGGAGCGATTCATCGCGCGCCTGCGCGCGCACTCGGACGATTGATCCGCAGCGGCCAGGACTGGCTGCCTGAAGCCTGCCAGTGCGGTATCCGGAGGAGAAGTCTCGTCAATAATGTTCACTGGTGGTAAAATTCCAGGGTACTTACGCTCGTCGCAACCCGTGAGAAAGCAAGCGCCATGAATGTTGGACAAGCCATTCGACTGTGCCGAACGCAACGGGGCGTCTCTCAAAGCACCATTGCGAACCGAGCCAATTGCTCCGTGTCGTACTTGTCGATGCTTGAGAACAATAAGCGCGACCCGACACTTTCGACGGTTACAAGAATTGCCGAGGCATTGCATGTGCCTGTCGGCCTGCTGTTCGTTCTGGCTGCCGACCAAAGCGAACTGGGTGCGATAGACGAGCACGTCGCCGATCAGTTAATGCAGTCTGCGCTGGCATCACTGGGAGCATCGGCCAACATGACAGCGCAGGTGGGAGGCCACTATGGCTAATGCCGAACAACTCAAGGCGTTGGTGAAATCCCATATCGAGCGGGATGACCAGCATTTCTATTCTGTTGCCATGCAGGTCGCGGCCCGTGAAGCGAAGGTAGGTCACGGCAAGCTTGCCGAAGAACTCCGCGACATGATCGACGCGGCAAAAGCCCGTGTCTCGCCGGGCGGCCCCGAGGGCAAACTGGTGCCGTTGGCCCGTCCTCGCGGTGAGTTGGCAAACTTGCTGACGGTTTCCTATCCGAAGAATCGTCTGTCGGACATGGTGCTCGATGCGGAGATGGCCGAACAACTTGGTCGCATCATGAAAGAGCAGAGGCATCATTTGCGCATCCGCGAGCATGGCCTGTCGCCAAGACGCAAACTGCTGCTGGTCGGGCCACCGGGCACCGGCAAGACGATGACCGCCTCTGTGTTGGCCGGTGAACTTGGCATTCCGCTGTTCTCCGTTCGACTGGATGCACTGATCACCAAGTTCATGGGGGAGACCGCCGCCAAGCTGCGCCAAATATTCGATGCCATCAATGATGTGCGAGGCGTCTACTTCTTTGACGAGTTCGACGCCATCGGCTCACAAAGAGGGCTGGCCAATGACGTGGGTGAGATTCGGCGGGTACTGAACAGTTTTCTGCAAATGATCGAGAGCGACCAATCCCATAGCTTGATCGTTGCAGCAACGAACCATGTTGAGATCCTTGACTACGCGCTTTTTCGCCGATTTGATGACGTGATCGAGTATCGGCTCCCGAGCGCGCCGCAGGCCACCAAGCTGATCCAGTCGCGGCTTGGGAAGTTCGCGCCCAAGCCCTTTCCGCTCAAGGCCATCACAGCCAAGGCAGAAGGCTTGAGCTACGCGGAGATCAGACGTGCCGTAGATGAATCCATCAAGGAAGCCGTGATGCACGACGAGGAGCGCGTAAAAGCAGATGTGCTGACACGTGCTTTCGATGAGCGCCGCAAATTGAACCTCAGAATGAACAACAAGAAGGTCGCACCGAGCAATGCCGGATCAACTACAAGCTAAGCGCCCACATTTCATTCTTCGAGACACATCTCAAGCCGTCGAGTTCAAAGCGCACTCTGCTGGCGGTGGATCGACACGCAGCGTGCCGACGTTGCCCCGGCAGCAGCACGGTGCATCCCTTCGCGACCAGGTTGAAAACTTGAAGCCCGCTGCAGCAGAGGCGGTGCAAGGTCAGCGAGACCTGCAACTGGAAAGCGGGTTGGGCTTGCAAATCCAGTTTTCCAGCCAACCTGATGTCGAGTTGGCATTCGAGAGCTTGGCGAACGAAACCAGGAACATTGAACTTCTCAGTGTTCGCCGCGAAGGCAACCAGACCTTCGCCAATGTCTTCGTTCCTGATGGAAAGCTGGCGCACTTCGAGAAATACATATCCGACTATCTGGAGGAGAAGAAGGACAGTCGCGGTCAAGCACGCGATCACCGGAAGTTGTTGGATGCCATCGAATCCATCCGAACTGCAGAAATCAGGGCTCTGTGGACTGACGCTCCCGAACTGCTGCCTGACGATCTTGCGACCGCCTTCTGGTGGGAGGTATGGCTTCCGGTTCGAGGGGCGGGGCAGCGGCAAGTCGTTGTAGAAGACTTCAAGAAGCTTGCTCGATTGGCGGAATGTGTCGTCAGTGACAAGCAGGTCAATTTTCCCGAACGCACGGTGTTGTTGATGTATGGGTCGCAGCAGCAGTTCTCGCGGTCGGTGATGACGCTGAACTGTGTCGCTGAACTTCGCTACGCCAAGGAGACGGCCGAGTTCTTCGACGGCATGGGCATCAGTGAACAACGGGAGTGGGCGGACGACTTGCTGCGTCGCGCCCAGTTGAGGCCATCAGGCGACACCGCTCCGCGAGTCTGCTTATTGGATTCCGGCGTGACGCGCGCGCATCCGCTCTTGGAGCCGTTGATGGATGCGAGCGATTTGCATACCGTGGAGCCAGCCTGGGGCGTGGATGATGAGGCCAATCATGGCACTGGCTTGGCGGGCTTGGCTGCCTATGGCGATCTTACAGACGCCCTGGCGTCTGCGGATTCGATCAACGTCCCTCATCGGCTGGAGTCGGTCAAGCTGATACCGGCGGAAGGTGCGAATGAAGGCGATGCGCGCCACCATGCTTACCTTTTCATGGAAGGCGTTGCGCGGCCTGAAATCTCCGCTCCGAATCGGTCGCGCGTGTTCGCTTCGGCGGTGACAGCCTCGGACTACCGTGATCGTGGTCGTCCTTCCTCGTGGTCTGCTGCCGTCGATAGCCTTGCTGCGGATACCGATGGGGTCGGTGAAAGCCCGCGTCTGTTCGTGCTGTCCGCCGGCAACACGCGCGACCCCAATGCATGGGCGGGGTATCCAGATAGCCTTTCCACCAATCTCGTGCATGACCCTGGCCAGGCATGGAACGCGATCACGGTGGGCGCTTTTACCGACAAGATCGACACGGAAGGTCATCCTTCCTTGAAGCCCGTTGCCGAAGCCGGCGGCCTCAGCCCTTTCACGACAACAACCAGGACGTGGGATCGCGCATGGCCCTTGAAACCCGAAGTGGTGCTGGAAGGAGGCAATGCAGCCAAGGATGAGCTGGGGGCGGTAGGCATGGCCAGCCTGAACTTGTTGACGACCCATAACCAGCCGTTGGATCGCTTGTTCACTACCAGCAATGCCACCAGTGCCGCATCGGCATTGTGCGCGGGAATGGCGGCGCAGATCATGGCGGCCTATCCGCACCTCCGACCTGAAACCGTGCGTGCGTTGCTGGTACATTCGGCGCAATGGAGCGAGGCCATGCGGGGGATGTTCTTGCCCGCAGCGCCCAACAAGGACGACTACGTTCACCTGATTCGCCATTGCGGCTGGGGAACCCCGGACTTGAACCGCGCGCTCTGGAGTGCGGGAGACTCGCTGACCCTACTGGTTGAAGACGTGGTGCATCCTTATGCGAAGGTTCAGGGCAAGGGCATCGTGACGCGCGACATGAATCTGCACTCCTTGCCTTGGCCGAAGGATGAGTTGGAGGCGTTGCAGGACACGCCCGTCGAGATGCGCATCACGCTCTCCTACTTCATCGAACCCAATCCATCAGCGCGTGGTGTTGCATCAAAGTATCACTACCCTTCGCATCGCCTGCGATTTGATGTGCAGCGTCCGCTTGATGCATCCACCGAGAATTTTGTCGCACGGGTGAATGCGGCAGCGCAGCGCGAGGATGAGGGTGACCCTGTGAACCCCTCAGATCCCAATTGGCTGTTGGGCGAACGGCAGCGGCATCGTGGTTCGCTGCATCAGGATGTCTGGAAAGGTACGGCGGCTGACTTGGCCAGCCGTGGCTTCATTGCTGTGTATCCTTCGGCTGGGTGGTGGCGGACACGGCCTGCGCTGGAACGTTATGGCCTGCCGGCGCGATATAGCTTGGTGGTATCCATTCAGACCCAGCAGACGGACGTTGATCTTTACGCTGCTATTTCCCAGAAAATCCCTGTGGCTAATGTTGTGGTTGTCGATACGTAAGAGGCATTCCAGTGTTCCGCTGTCGGGCTAAGCACCCGCCCGGCGCCGTTGGCTGCGACAGCTTGCGCTGCCAATATCCGAAAAGACACTTACGACCGCTATGCCGAATCTTGCGGCTCACTGCCCGCGCTGAGGTTCTTTTCAGTCGCGGCCATCAATTCGCTGGCGCTTATCCCGAGTGCGGCAGCGATTTTCAGTATCAAAGGCAGCGTCGGCACATGCTCCCCGCGTTCGATCTTGCCCATGTGCGAACGCGATATTCCCGCCTGATACGCAAAATCGTCTTGAGCGACCCCCTGCGCGACGCGAGCGGCACGCACGGCCCGCCCGAAAGCTAATGCTGGTTCGGATTCATATGTGGGTGTGCCAGGTGGACGACCTGGCTGAATAGTAAGCTTCTGCATCAACAGAAGCGTCAAACAATCCTCTTAAATTAACCACGTTAAACATATAGACGTTAAACTTCTCTCTTTACTATGATGCTGGTTTGCCCTTGACCTGCTTCGTCGCTTCTGTAGGTTCTCCGTGGACAACATCACCAGCCAACCCGCCCACCTCAGGCTTGCGATTGCGCCAGGCGTATCGTCATCTCAGCTCTCGGCGCTGCTCGCGCTGCAACGAGCGGAAGAACCCGAGGTCAGCATCACGTTCTTTGAAGTGGCAGGTGACGAGCTGCTTGATGGGCTTCGTGAAGGCCGCTACGACGTGGGAATGTCGCTTCAAGGAGCGAGCGATCCGGCCCTGGAAACCCAGCCCTTGTGGATTGAGCACATGGCCGTTGCGATACCGCTGAGGCTTCCCTTGCTTGAGCAGGCATCGCTCACCATCGCCGACCTCCAGAACTATCCGATCTTTCGCTGGGAGGCTGAGACCTGTTCTTCGCTGGATCGTCGGCTGCTCGCGCGTCTGCCTGCTGACCCGCAGAACCTTCAGTACGTGACTTCCTTCGAGATGATGGCGCTATGGGTTTCTGCCGGCTACGGTGTCGGGGTATCCGCACAATCGCGTATCAAGCACGCCCCTGGATGGGGAGTCAGCATGCGACCACTGGACGACGGCCCCTACGAAATCGTGACGCACCTGCATAGGCCCCAGGGGCAAGCGAACCCTGTTTCCGAACGGTTCGAGCGCAGGGCACTGCAGATCGCAAAAGCGCTCCCTTCCTGATCGCAGTGGCTGTCGGTAGCTGCCAGCAGAGGGCGGTGGATTTATGCCTTTCGCCAAGAGGGGTGATGTGGTACATTCAGAGGCCACTTCTGGTTTTAATAACCAGAAAAAATCTTTATTAATCAATGGGTTGGCTGCTTTGGGTGATTCCCATCACCCGCTCCATACAAACGAAAGCCCCGCTACGGATATGCCGGTCGGGGCTTTCCCATTTCGCGGCGTAGCTCAGTGGTAGAGCGCCGGGTTCATAACCCGGATGGCGCAGGTTCGATTCCTGCCGCCGCAACCAAAGAAGGCGGCGACAGCTGTGGAATCGCGAGTTCCCCAGCTGACAGCCGAAACACGGACGTGGCCCGTGAACGACCCAAGGCCGCCCCACCTGTACAGGCGGCGGCCAGTTTACATGGACGCTCACAAGTGGCAAAACCGATCATTCCCTGGCTGGGTGGCAAGCGCCGCCTGGCCGACAAGATACTTCCCCATTTTCCCAAGCATTCCTGCTACGTCGAACCCTTCGCCGGGGGCGCTGCGCTTCTCTTCGCCAGGCCGGAGCCGGCCAAGGTGGAGGTGTTGAACGACATCAACGGCGACCTGGTCAACCTGTACCGCGTGGTGCAGCACCACCTGGAAGAATTCGTCCGCCAGTTCAAGTGGGCGCTGACCAGCAGGCAGATGTTCAAGTGGCAGAAGGAAACCCGCCCGGAGACGTTGACCGACATTCAGCGGGCGGCGCGCTTCTATTACCTGATGCAGAACTGCTTCAGCGGCAAGCTGGAGGGTATGACGTTCGGCACGGCTACGACCGCACCGCCGGGCCTCAACCTGCTGCGGCTGGAGGAGACGCTGTCTGCGGCGCATCTGCGGTTGGCACGTATCTACGTCGAGCATCTGCCCTGGCGGGACTGCGTGAAGCGCTATGACCGGCCGCACACGCTTTTCTACATGGACCCGCCGTACTGGGACACGGCCGGCTACGGCGTGGAGTTCGGACTGAACGAGTACGTATCGATGGCCGAGTCCATGCGGACCATGAAGGGGCGCGCGCTCGTAAGCGTGAACGACCACCCGAAGATGCGGGAGGTGTTTGCGGGTTTCCCAATGCAGGTGCTGGATATCCGGTACACGGTCGGCGGGGGCGCCGGCGTTCCTCGGGCCGAGCTGCTCATTCGCAGCTGGCCTGCTGACGACTAGACCGGCTCCCCACAAATCTGAAGTAACTCCACCCTCCCGCTACCGAGGACCGCACGCTGGGCATGGCGTGTGGGATTGGGGCATCGCGCCGGGCGGTGTGCAGTAGGTAGCACCCGGCAAGATCACAGAAGGGAGCGATATGAAGCTCAAGACACTCAAGCCGCGTATTGCAATGGCGGGCTCCAGACTGGCCACTGCGCCCACACCCAGCGCCACGCGTCTGACAGGCCGCAGGCTGCAAGAGCGGCGGCTGCGCGTATGGTCGGCTGACCCGCACTGTGCCCATTGCGGCAAGCTAACCGTGTACCCCTACGGCTTCGAGCTGGACCATAAGGTCAGCCTGAACGATGGAGGCGCGGACACGGACGAGAACACGCAGGTGCTTTGCGTCTCGCGCGATGCGCACGGGCGCAAGGTCGGCTGCCATGACGCCAAGACGCGGGAAGACATGGGCTATCGCCAGCGGGCATGATGTGCCGGCTTGGTTGGGCCAAGGGGGGGGGTCAAAGTCTGGCGGGGTCGCCGCACGGAAACCACCCGTTCCCTCACGCGCGGAAAATTTCCCCTTAACCGGATTTGTTAACCGAGGTTGTTAATGGCATTAACCGACAAAAAGCGCCGCTTTGTGCAGGCGTTGCAGTCGGGCCTGTCCGGTGCGAAAGCCGCTATCCATGCGGGTTACAGCGAAAAAGGGGCGGCCGTTGCAGCGTCCCGGCTGATGAAAGACAAGGACGTCCAGGAAGCCCTGGGCCGTGTTAATCAGGTTAACAAACTGAAGGAAGAGGCCGCCGCCGCTGGAAAGATAGTTTCGCTGCCCGACCTGGGCAAGCTCTATTCGGATCCGCTGGAGTTTCTAAAGGCCGTCGCAAACGACCCCGCGCAGGACATGAAGCTGCGAGTCGATGCCGCAAAGGCGTGGGTTCCCTATGTCCACGGCAAGATCGGCGAGCAAGGAAAAAAGGACGCCAAGAAGAAGGCGGCCAGCGAGGCCGTGGCAGGTGGCAAGTTCGGCGCCCCGCCGCGGCCCCCGCACCTGCGTGTTGTCGGTAAGGGGTAAGGCATGGCCTGGACCACCGCGTGCCCAGACTGGGCGGATCGACTGCGGGCGCGACAGTCGATAATCCCCCCGCCGATCTTTCCGGACCAGGCCGAGTATGCGTTGGGCATCTTCAAGCAGTTGAAGGTAGTTGACCTCCCGCAGGTCTATGACGATGCCATCGGCGAATACCGGCATCAGACGTTTGGCGAATGTTCCGAGGAATGGGTGTTCGATTTCGTCCGCGCCATCTTTGGCGGCTATGAAGAGGACACGGGAAAGCAGCTGATCCGTGAATACGGGTTGCTCATCAGCAAGAAGAATACGAAATCGACTATTGCCGCCGGCATCATGCTGACCGCGGTCATCATCTGCTGGCGCCAGGAAGAGGAACACCTGATCCTGGCGCCCACGAAGGAGGTGGCCGACAACAGCTTCAAGCCAGCTGCGGCGATGGTGCGGGCGGACGAAGAACTATCCGACATGTTCCATGTCCAGGATCATGTACGCACCATCACGCATCGCACGACGCGCAACAGTTTGAAGGTTGTTGCGGCCGACACCGACACGGTGTCGGGGAAGAAGTCGGGCCGTATCCTCGTTGATGAACTTTGGCTGTTCGGCAAGCGTGCAAACGCCGTGGCGATGTTCCTTGAGGCTCTGGGCGGCCAGATATCGCGGGACGAGGGCTGGGTCATCTACCTCACCACACAAAGCGACGAGCCGCCGGCGGGTGTATTCAGAGAAAAGCTCTCTTACTGGCGGGATGTGCGAGACGGGAAGGTGATAGACCCGAAGACGCTGGGAATCTTGTATGAATTTCCGGACGACATGATCGAGGCAAAGGCCTATCTCGATCCGGCCAACTTCTATATCACCAACCCCAACCTAGGCCGTTCGGTCAGTGCCGAATGGCTAGGCGATCAGCTTAGGCTGCTGCAGGCCAGAACGGACGGAGCATTCCAGCAATTCCTGGCCAAGCACCTGAATGTCGAAATCGGGCTGAACCTGCGTTCCGACCGCTGGGCGGGCGCGGACCATTGGCTGCCGCGCGGGCAGCGCACATTGACGCTGCACGCCTTGCTAGAGCGCTCCGAAGTGGTCACGGCAGGCATTGACGGCGGTGGCCTCGATGACCTGCTCGGGCTGGCATTTATCGGGCGAGAGCGCGGCACAGGCAACTGGCTCCATTGGGGGCGCGCCTGGGCTCATCCTTCGGCGTTGGAACGTCGGAAAGAGATTGAACCCAGATTGCGAGATTTCGAGCGTGCCGGCGAGCTGGTCGTCGTGAAGCATATCGGCGACGACACCGCCGAACTGGCCGCCCTGGTGCGCCAAGTTTACGACGCGGGGCTATTCCCAGAGAAAAACGCAATCGGGGCCGACCAGAACGGGGTGACCTTCAACGACGCGCTGGTAGAGGCAGAAATCCCCGAGGATCTTATCGTCGGTGTGTCCCAGGGCTGGAAGCTTGGCGGAATCATCAAGACGGTCGAGCGAAAACTGGCCGAAGGGACGTTTCTGCATGGCGATCAGGCATTGCTGGCCTGGTCGGTGGGAAATGCGCGTATCGAGCAACGCGCCAATGGCATCTTGATCACCAAGCAGGCGAGTGGAACGGCGAAGATTGACCCGCTCATGGCGTTGTTCGACGCCGCGCAGCTCATGGCGCTGAACCCTGCGGCCGGCGTCAAGAAAATTCAACAAGGATTCGTGGTGATGTGATGGGACTACTTTCCAAACTCTTGGGTGGCGGCAGCGCCGAACAGCCGCCGCAGGCGGAACGGAAGGAACCAGGATTCGCCAGCCTTGCTGACGGGGAAACCGTTTCGTCGTCTGATATCCGGATTTTCGAGGTATTCGGCGACCCTCGGACCGCCTCGGGCGCCGTGGTGAATGAAAGGACGGCGATGCGTGTTTCAGCGGTGTACGCTTGCGTGTCGCTGATCGCCGGATCTATCGCCCAGCTGCCGCTGCCGATCTTCGAGCGGATCAGGGGATCACGGCAGCAGGTCGATCACAGCTATTGGTGGACGCTGAATGAAGAGTTCTGCCCGAACTGGGTGGCGTCCGCAGGCTGGGAGTTTCTGGTGACCCAGATGCTGCTGCGTGGCGATGGCGTCGGCTACATCACCCGCAACCGCGCCGGCGCCATGACGGGCATGATCCCGTGGCCACGCGACCGAGTGGATATTCGCGAGCAGGCGAGGGATAGCCCCCGCGACCCGAGGCGGCTGCAATACACCTTTCACGATGACAAGGGGTACTTCACCGTCGACCAGGACGACGTCATCCACCTTCCCGGCTTCGGCTTCAACGGCGTGAGTTCTATGTCGGTGATTCAGTGGGGGGCGCGCAACGGCATTGGCATTGCAATTCAGGGCGACGAACATGCCGGAAAGTTTTTCAGTGAAGGAGGAAAGCCGGAGGTCGCCATCAAGGCCCCAGCGGCGATGTCTCCCGATATGCAGGAGGACTTCCGGGCCGCCTGGGTAGCGAAATATGGCGGCATTCAGGGAAACCGCCGAATCCCGCTGATTCTGACCGAAGGGCTGGACATCAAGGAACTGACTATGTCGGCCGTGGACCAGCAGCTCCTGGAATCGCGGCAATGGCAGGTTATTGACATCGCGCGGGCCTTTGGCGTCCCCCCGCACATGATCGGGGAAATGACGAAGGCGAGCAGTTGGGGTAGCGGAATCGAGCAGATGGGTATCGGTTTCGTGAAATACACGCTTGCCCCGCACCTGAAGCGCATCAAGGCCGAACTGAACCGGAAACTGTTCCGGACCGCCCGCTACTTCACGGAACACAACGTGGACGGATTGATGGCCGGCGATTCCAAGGCTCAGGGCGAGTACTTCTCTAAGGCGCTGGGCGGGCCAGGCACTCAGGGTTGGATGTCGGTGGACGAAGTGCGCCGATTGAAGAACCTCCAGCCGCTGGGCGGTGCGTTTGACCGGCCAACCCTTGCTGGCGCTGCGCAGGGTCCGGCGCAGCAACAAGACGATCAAGACAGGGAAATCCAAGATGAAAATTCCGAAACTGCTTCAGCTGGCGCGTGACAACGCCTCGGGGGCGAAGCCGTTGCGCGCCGAAGCCGGCGAGGGCGAGGCCACCATCTACCTTCACGGCGTTATCGGCGGATGGTGGGGCGACATTGACGCGACCGAGTTCGCCAAGACGCTCAACGCCATCAAGGCGGAAACCATTCACTTGCGGATCAATTCACCGGGCGGTGACGTTTTCGACGCCCGCGCCATGATGACCGCGATTCGCCAGCACTCGGCCAAGGTCATCGGCCATGTCGACGGGCTGGCCGCCTCTGCGGCGACCGATGTCTGCATGGCTTGCGACGAGGTGGAAATCACCAAGGGCGCCTTCTTCATGATCCACAACGCGTGGACGGTCGCCATTGGCAACAAGGCCGACATGCGCGAAACGGCGGACCTACTGGAAAAGGTCGACGGCGCGATCACTGCCGACTACCAGGCGCGAACCGGGCAGAAAGCGGACCAAGTGAAGGCGTGGATGGATGCCGAAACCTGGTTCAGCGCCGAAGAGGCGCTGGAGCATGGCTTTGTGGATCGAATTGTCGAGGCGGCCGGAAAGAAGGCGACGGCATCGAACACCTGGAACCTCGGCGCTTACCAGAACGCGCCCAAGGCCCTGACCGAGCCGCAATCGCCGGCCGTCGATGACGCCAAGGTGCAGGCTCTCAGAAACGATCTTGAGCGGCGGTTTTCGCTGATCGAGGCAACACCTGCTTAAGCGGCTCCCGCTCGCAGGACAACCCCACCGCCCTCGGGCGGTTTTTTTTCGACTGAAGGAAACCACACTATGGCTTTCAATCTGCAAGCCGAGCGGGAGCGCCGCAACGCGCTGGCCAAGGAAACCCGCGCCCTGCTGGACAACAACCCCGGCGCCAACTGGAACGCTGACCACCAGAAGAAATACGACGACAACACGGCGGAAATCGAGCGCATCGACGCCGCCATCGCGCGCCATCAGAAGATGATGGATCTGACTGCCGAAAACGACCTGCAGAACGCCGGCGTGCGTGAGCACGACGTGCGCCCCGGCGCCAACAAGGGCCGCCCCGCTGATGTGGCGTTGTTCGACAAGTGGTGCCGTGGGGGCGACAACGCACTGACTGCGGAGGACTGGACGCATGTGCGCAACGCCATGAGCGGCAACCCCTCGGTCAATCCCGAGCAGGGCGGCTATACCGTTCCGACAACTGTCGCCACTTCGATTCTGGACGCGCTCAAGGCGTTCGGCGGGATGCGCGCAGTCGCGAACGTCTTCACGACCGGCGGCGGCGAGCCCATGCAGTATCCGACCAGCGACGGCACCAACGAAGAAGGCGAAATCGTCGCCGAGAATCAGTCGGCCAGCGACCAGGACGTGTCGTTCGGCACGAAGGGCCTGTCGGTGTACAAGTTCAGTTCCAAGGTGGTGACCGTCCCCTGGGAACTTCTGCAGGACAGCTCCTCGGACATCGAGGGCTTCATTCGTCAGCGCCTGCAAACGCGCCTCGGCCGCGTCACCAACCGCCATTACACCGTTGGCCCCGGCACTGCCGGCCCGACCGGGGTTGTCACTGCCGCGGTGACGGGCAAGATCGGCGCGGTGTCGGCAACGCCCGTCATCACCTACGACGATCTGGTGGATCTGGAACACAGCGTGGACCCGGCCTATCGCCTGGGCGCCAAGTGGATGTTCCACGATGACATGCTCAAGATGGTGCGCAAGATCAAGGACGATCAGGGTCGCCCGATCTTCGTTCCCGGCTACGAGCAGGGCAACCCCGGGGGCGCTCCGGATCGCCTGCTGAACCGCGATATCCAGATCAACCAGCATATGCCGGTGCCGGCCGCCGCGGCGAAGTCCATCGCCTTCGGAGACTTCAGCCTGTACAAGATCCGCGATGTCATGTCGATCACCCTGTTCCGCTTCAACGACTCGGCCTATGTCAAGAAGGGCCAGGTTGGCTTCCTGGCGTGGATGCGCTCCGGGGGCAACCTGATCGACGTTGGCGGCGCGGTCAAGCTGTTCCAGCACGGGGCCGCCGCCTAAGCGGCCAAGTAGTCACCCTGCGCCGGAGGGCGAGTGCCCCCGGCGCAATTTAGCAAGGACGAAACCATGGCACGAAAAGCGGCACAGCCGGCCCCGGCCGGCGACGAATCGAACGCTCCTGCGGCGTTGGTGCCCACGGAGGGGGGCGGCGGCCAAGCGACACCGGGCAGCGATGTTCCGGCTGGCCAGAACGACGGCGGCGTGAGTATCAATGTTTCGGAGGGGGGCGACCCCGGGGCTACGCCGGCGGCGCCGCCGGAGGAAGGCGCGCTCGCCGCCGCCGATGCGCCTCCGAGCGAGGGCGGATCGGTTCGCGCGCTGGTGTTGCACGACAGCATCTACGGCAAGTGCGGCGAAGTCCGCGACTTCGACGCTGCACTGGTCGCGGCGCTAAAGGACGCGGGATACATTGACCCGCATCCCAATGCCGTTGCCTTCGCGGGAGGGTAGACATGCTGCGCCTGATCGCTGCCGCGACACAGGAGCCGGTGACGGTGGAGCAGGTAAAGCGGCTACTGCATATCGACCACGACGCGCTGGACGAGGATATTCCGGGCGTCATTACCGCGGCGCGCGAACTGGTCGAGCGCAGGACGGGCTTTGCACTTGCCGAGGCATCGTATGAGTGGACGCCGGTTGGCGGCAGGGTATCCCCCCTGCCCATCTGGCCTGGCGAAACAACCAGCGAGGCGGGCGTACTTCCGATCCTGTTCACGAGCAAGCCAGGCCCGGTGCCGGAGCCGCTGAAGCTGGCCATCATCATGCTGGTGGGCGACATGATCGAGAATCCGGAGGCTGCGGGCGAAAAGGTCTTGCACCAGAACCCCGGCTTCGCCCGCTTGGTCTTTCCTTATACGCGGGTGCTGCCATGACGGCCCGAGCGCGGAATCGCCGCATCCTGGTACAGCGCCGCTCCGGTTCAGTGGACGATGCGGGTCAACCACTGGACGAATGGATGAATGTCGGTCCCCTTTGGGCCGGCATCGCGAACGAGACGGGGTTGGGGGCGATTCGATCAAGCCTGCAAGGCAACGTGTCAGCGTCCATTGCGCGTTATAGCTTTCTGGTGAGCTTCGAGGCCGCCAGGGCGCTGGGTATTGACGAGGGAATGCGGATCATCCATGACGGGGATGTTTTCGAGGTCAAGGGCATTACCCGCGACTTCAAGGACCGAAGGAGCGCATTCCTCATCTGCGAACTGGGAGGCAACGATGGCTAAAGGGCTTCAGGCGTCTTTCGACACCTCCGGCTGGTCGGCTGGCCTGGATCGGTTGCTGGGGCCCGCACGGATCAGCATGGCGCGCTCCATGGCCGTCGCCGGCGGCGAGGTTCTGCGGGACGAGGCGAAGGCACGCGTAAACACGCACAACGGCGTGCTCGGCGCAGCGATCTACCTTGCCTTTCGGGAACGGTATTCCACTGATCGGGAGATCCAGTATGCCGTCACCTGGAACAAGCGCAAGGCGCCGCACGGCCACCTGGTCGAGTTCGGGCACTGGCAGATCTATGCGGTGGTCCGAAAACCAGACGGGAGCTATGTCACAGACAAGCGCCGCAAGCTGGCGACGCCGAAGTGGGTGCCCGCCTATCCATTCCTGCGGCCGGCGTATGAGGCCGCCTCGGCGAGGGCGCGGACGGCCATGATCCAGCGCGGGCGAGAACGGCTCCCTGAATTGCTGGCTGGACAGGGGGGGCGAGATGAGCCTTGATGCAGATCTCAAGGTGCTGCTGGGTCCGCTGGTCGCGGGCCGGATCTACCCGGATGTGACGCCGGACAAACCGGTTTTTCCGCTGATCGTCTACCAAGGCGTCGGCGGCACGGAGCAGTGGTACGTCGAGGGTAAGCGCCGAAAGAAGCGTCACCAACGCGTCCAGGTCTACGTTTGGGCCACCACGCGCCTGGAGGCATCCGGTATCGCAGATCTGATCGGAACTGCTCTCTGTGAAAGTGGCTTTCCTGCCGTAGAGCCCTACGGCGCACCCACCAGCCTCTACGAAGAGGCGATCAAGAAGTACGGCACCCGCCAGGACTTCGGTATCTGGTTCCTTCCCTCCTGACCTTCCCCCGCTTCTACATCGAACCCGGCCACGCGCCGGGCTTTTTCATTTGAGGAACACAAATGTCTTCCATCTTCATCAACGGCACGCGATATTCCATCTCGACGAAGCTCGCCGCGGCCGCCGCCATCTCGGCCCTCTCCAATGCGAATCCGGCGGTTGCCTCCGCAGCCGCCCCGCCGCAAGACGGCTCCATCCTGGTTCTGAAATCGGCGTGGACCAATCTGAACGAGACCGTGGCGCGCAGCGCCAATGCAGACGCCGACAGTTTCGAGCTGGAAGGCGTGGACACCACGAGCACCGTCCTGTTCCCGGCCGGCGGGGGCGCGGGCTCCTATCAAGAGGTCAGTTCCTGGGTAGACCTGGACCAGGTGCGCGACGTGGTGATGGCCGGCGGCGAGCAGCAGTTCTTCAGTTATCAGTACGTCGAAGATCCTACCAGCCGCCAGCGCCAGAAGCCGACGTTCAAGAACGCAATGACCATGACGGTGTCGCTGGACTATGACCCGGACAAGCCTTGGTATGCGGCCCTGATCGAGGCTGACCGCCTGCGCGAACCCGTGGTCGTGCGCGGCGTGCTGCCCAGCGGCTCGACGCTCTATTACTACGCCTATCCCTCGTTCAACAAGGTCCCCGTCGGCCAAGTGAACGAGAACCTGCAGAACACTGCCGTTTTTTCCCTGGTCGCCGATCCCATCCGCTACGAGGCCGCGTAATGACGTTCAAGATCAAATCCAATCCGACTATCGACGCCTGCATCACCATCGTCGGCCAGGGGCGCGAGCAGCAACTGAACATCACGTATCGCCACAAGACCGGCAAAGAGTACGAAGCGTTGATGAAGCAGTTGGCGGCCGGCGAGATTACGACCGCCGACCTGCTGCTTCTCCTGATCGCGGATTGGGACGCGGACATGCGCGTAAGCAAGGAATCGATCGAATTGCTTTGCGAGCATCAGCCTGGCGCTGATTTGGCGATTGCCAGCGCCTTCAACGATGCCATCCGGGTTGATCGCAAAAAAAACTGATGGAGGCTGTGGCGGCGTTCCTGTGGGAGCCGCCATCAGCCGCAACGTTAGCAATGGCCGGGCTAAAGCTCAGTGACTTTCCTCGGCCTTGCGTCGAACTCTGGCCTGACCACGTGCTGGCGTTCAACCTTTTCACGCGCAACTACACACAGTGGCGTGTAGGGGCTGGGGGGCCGATAGGGCTGGACTACGGGGTCCTGTATCACGATCTGGACCGTCAAGAGCTTCCCAAGGCGGAGCAGCAGGAAATCATGGACGTTCTTCGGATCATCGAGCGGGCGGCCTTGGAAATCTTCCGTAAGAGTTGAACATGGCACAGGAAAGCATTGGCACTGCGCGGCTAGACATCGTTGTCGACACCTCGCAGTTTGACGCCGCGATTACGTCGGCCAAGCGCCGAACCAGCGACATGTCTCAGGCCGCGCAGGCCGACTATGCGAAGCTGACGGCTGCGGAGCGCCGCCGTGTTGACGCCCTGGTGAACCAGGCCAACACCATCAGCATGACCCGAAAGGAGCAGATCCTTTACAACGCTGCCCTCCGTGGTGTGCCGACTTCGCTTCTGGACGAACTGAAGGCCAAGCTGGCGGGCGCGGGCGCGGCGGCGGCCAACGCCACGAAGCAGCTGAACCAATATGGGATTAGCGCTGCGCAGCAGGCGGCCGCGCTTAGGGGAGTCCCGGCCCAAATCACTGACATCGTGGTTTCGTTGCAGGGCGGGCAGCAACCGCTGACCGTGTTGCTTCAGCAGGGCGGGCAGTTGAAGGACATGTTCGGCGGCATCGTGCCGGCGGCGCGGGCGCTGGGCGGGGCGCTGTTGGCCCTCATCAATCCGTACACCCTGGCGGCTGGGGCGGCCGCAGCGGTGGCTGTGGCTTGGGTAAAAGGTTCTTCCGAAGCGGAGAACTTCCGTGAGTCACTAATTCTGACCGGCAATGCCGCGGGCGTAACGGCGAGCAATCTCGTCGCGATGGCGCACGGCCTGGGCCAGATTACCGGAAGTCATTCGCGCGCAGTTCAAGCCCTGAACGCCGTGGCGGCCTCCGGGAAGCTTTCCGGTACCGCTCTGGCGGACGTGGCTCTCATCGCCGCTGAAATGCAGCGCGCGGCTGGCGCGGAGATTGAGGGCACAGTCGAGATTTTCGCAAAGCTCGGAAAGGACCCCGTGGCGGCGGTTGTTGACCTGAACGAGCGCTACGGAATATTGACCGGCTCCGTATACGCGCAGGTTCTGGCTTTGAAGGAGCAGGGGCGAGCGCAGGAGGCGGTGGAACTGGTCGCCCGGCAGGCGGCGGTGGAGCTCACTGGGCGCACATCCGCGCAAAAGGAGAACCTGGGATCGCTTGAATCGGCTTGGAACAAGCTGGGTGCAGCTGCGTCGTGGGCTTGGGGCAAGATGTTGGACATCGGCCGGGAAGAGTCGGTCGATGAAAAGATCAGGAGCGCAGAACGCGAGGTTCGTCAACGGGCCGAGATCATCCGAATCGCTGCTGAGGGAGGGGCATCGATCAGCGACAAGGAGAAGGCGGGTCTGCGAAATGCCCAGACCCTCGTTGATTCGCTGAAGTCTCAGAAGAAGGAGGCCGAAGACGCGGCGAAAGCGCAGGCGGAACAGCTCAAGATCAACCGTGATGCGATCCAGGCGCGGCAGGAAATCTCCAAGCTGATTGAAGAGGGCGCGTCAAAGGCAGAGCAGCGCAGCAAGGCACTGAAAGACCTAGACGACCGCATCGTCAAGGCGCAGAAAGACGGTACGACGCTGGCCGCTTCCGACATCAAGGCGGCGCGTGCTGCCATCGAGCGACAGTTTGCGGATAGGGGCACAAAGAAGGTTCACACGGACGATGCCGCAACCAAGCTCTTGCAGCAGTATCGCGAGGCGGAGGCCTCTCTTCAGGCTCAGATCACCAGCGAAGGCAAGCTGACCACCTGGGGGCAGAAGCGCGCGGAGTTCGAACAGCAGATCGCGGACCTGAAGGCCAAGAAGGTCCTGACGGCCGACCAGAAGAGCCTACTGGCGCAGGAAGACCTGCTGCGCCGCCAGCTTGACCTGAACGTTGCGGCAGAAAGGGAACTGCGCACGAGGCAGGAAACCGCCAAGGTCGACGCGCTGCGTGTCAGCTTGGCCTCCACGCGAGATCTGGAGCAGCAACAGTATGCCGACCAGATAGCTGGTGTGGGCCTGGGCGACCGCGCGCAGGAGGAGCTTCGCGCACGCCAGGCGATCTTGCGGGACTACCAGCGCCAGCAGGCGCAGTTCGACCGGTCGATGGCGTCAGGGCAGATGACGCCAGAGGCCTATCAGAGCCAGACGGCGCTCTTGCAGGAACACCTGAATCTGCGTCTGTCGATGCAGCAGCAGTATTTCGACCAGGTCCGGGAGGCGCAGGGCAACTGGAAGAATGGCGCAACTTCAGCGCTGGCCAACTATCTGGACTCTGCCGCGAACGTGGCCGGGCAGACGAAGATCTTGTTCTCCAATGCCTTCCAGGGCATGGAGGATGCGATTGTCCGCTTCGCGACGACGGGAAAGCTCTCCTTCAAGGATTTCGCGACCTCCGTAATCGCAGACTTGGCGCGAATTGCGGCGCGTCAGGCGATTGTAGGCATGGTCGGCAGCATCGTCGGCTCTCTCGCTGGCGCCGCCACGTCCGCTGGGGTCTCAGCAGGCGCGAGCTACCAGGGTAGCGGCATGCCCGCGGTAGGCAGCACCGAAGGGATGACGGCTTCCGGCTGGACTTCGATTGCTGGCGCGCGAGCGTCCGGAGGTCCTACGGCGGCCAATTCGCTGTACCGCGTGAACGAACTCGGCCCCGAGTTGTATTCGGAGGGGGGGAACACCTACCTGATGAGTGGCAAAAACGGGGGCTATGTCACGCCTCTCAAAGCGGGCGCAGGAGAACTGGGAAGTACGGCTGCGGCGCCGCCGATTATCAACGTGAGCGTCACGGTTTCGCGAGATGGTCAGGAATCCAATGTTTCAAGCAATGAGCAGGTCGGCAAGGCTCTGGGTGAAGCCATTGCTGCGACGGTCCGCGACCAGATCGCGAAGTCGTGGCGACAAGGGGGCATTTCCTACAACTCGTCGCGCGCGATGCAAGGGAGGTGAGCGTGTCGTTTGAAACCTTTACGTGGCGGGTTACGGACCGCACCGCAGCAAGGTACGTCCCATCGCTCCTCACGGCGCAATTCAATGATGGGTATGAAGCAGTCGCGGTCAACGGACCGCGCATGCAGGCGCTTCGTACCTCCTGGCCCTTCGTAGTGCCCGGCTCCAAGGCCGAGGTGCTGGAGGTGCATAGGTTCCTTGAGCGCAACATGGGCCGCCGGTTTATCTGGCGCGATCCATTCACTGGCGAACGCCGGTTGTGGCGCTGCGTTGTGTGGGAGTCGAACCCGCAAGGTGGTCCGATGTGGACCGTATCCGGTGAATTCAAGTACGCCGGCCAGCTCCCTCCTGGAGCGTGATATGCCCGCAGAAATCGAATACATCTCCTACTTTCAGGAGCGCATGTAGATGGGAATTTACGCCGACGTGCAGCGGCTCGATATCGGCGATCAGGTAGATCTCTACGAGATCGACCTGACAGAGTTTGGTGGCGAGCGCTTGCTTTTCCACGGGTACATGCAGGTCGGAAACATCGTTTTCGACGGGCAAGAGTACACCGCCTGGCCGATTGCTATCGAGGGCATTGAACAACGGTCAGAAGGTGTGCAGCCGCAGCCCACCCTGACTGTTTCTAACATCGGCAGCGACGTGAACGGCGATCCGGTTCCCGGTTTGGTTTCGGCGCTGTGTATCCAGTTTCAAGACATGGTTGGAGCGCCTGTCATTATGCGGCGGACGCTTGGAAAGTACCTGGATGCTGTCAATTTCCCGGATGGAAACCCTGACGCTGATCCGACGCAGCAGTTTCCCCCGCAGCGGTGGCGGATCGAGGCACGGCTCAGTTCAGATGATGAGGTTGTCAGCTTCGAGCTGGGTAGCGTGCTGGACACCGGCGGCCAGAAGATCCCCGACCTGGTCGTAATGGTGAGCGTTTGCGCGTGGCTGCGAAAGGGGGGCTATCGCGGTCCGTACTGCGGATACACCGGGGCCGCCATGTTTGACGAGGACGACAACCCCACCACTGATCCCGCCAAGGACCGCTGCGCGGGCCGCCTCTCGTCCTGCAGGCTGCGTCAAGCCGGCTTCCCGGATCAGTGCATCAACATTCTCGCCGCGCCAGCAGCGGACAGGTTACGTGCATGATTTCTAAGGAAACGATCCGGGCCGTTAAGGTCCACGCCGAGCAGGAGTATCCGAAAGAGGCTTGTGGCCTCATCGTGCAGGATGCCGAGGGGCGTGACGAGTACTGGCCGCTTCTTAATCGGGCGGACCGGCCGGAAGAGTACTTCGTCATCGCCGCCGAGGACTTGATCCGCGCCGAGGAAGCCGGCCGCGTGCTGGCAGTGGTGCATTCCCACCCCGAGGGGCCGGATGCTGCCACCGACGCTGACAGAGCCTACTGCAATCAAGAGGACGTCCCCTGGTACATCGTGGCGGTCTACAAGGACGACGAGGGCGTGCCGAAGGCGGGCAACGTCTTTGGCATCGCGCCCACCGGAAAGCCCATTCCGTTGATGGGCCGGCCATTCGTTCACGGCGTATTGGACTGCTACGCCATTATCCGTGATTGGTTCGGGCGATGCCGCGGCGTCGAGCTCCCCAACCACAAGCGCGACGACCTATGGTGGGAAAAAGGACAGAACCTCTACATGGACAACCTCGCCTCCGATGGCTGGCGAGTGTTGGCCGAGGATGAGCCGCTGCAGACGGGCGACATGATTCTGATGCAGATCGGCGCTGATGTCGCCAATCACGCTGCCCTGTACCTCGGGGTCGAGCAGCTGGAGGAGGGGCCGGCGCTCCATCCGATGAGCGAGGCAATGATTCATCACCTCTATGGCCGCCCGTCCGAAAGGACCATGTATGGCGGCATGTACAAGCACTGCACCGTGGCTATCGCCCGGCACCAGTCGCTGGAGAAATAGCAATGGACGCTACGGAAAACATGGTGCTCGACGACGAGCCCATTCGAATCGTGCGCCTGTACGGCGAGCTGGGCCGGCTGTTCGGGCGTGAGCATCGCTTAGTTGTCACCAGCGTAGGGGAAGTCATCTGCGCCTTGGGCGAGCTCATTCCGGGCTTCAAGGCGTATATGACTCGCGCTGCTGCCGAGAAGCGCGAATTCGCTTGCTTACATGGCACGCGCCGGCTTGGTCCGGAAAGGTTGCAGGAATGGCTTGATCCCGAGGAGCCAATCAGGGTTGCGGCAATCATCAAGGGTAGCAAGCGTGGCGGCTTGTTCCAGATCGTTCTTGGTGCAGTCATGATCGCCGCGGCGGTTGTTTCGGCGGGTGGGTTCGCTGCAGCGTTCTCCGCGAGCGGCATTGTTGGCGCGGCCGCGTGGACTGGCGCGGCAATGATGCTCGGAGGATTCGCCCAAGCGCTGTCGCCCGTTCCCGGCGGCCTTTCCGGAGGCGACCCGCCGAATAACAAGGCTTCGTACGCCTTCAACGGTCCAGTCAACACGGTAGCCCAGGGCAACCCGTTTCCAGTCGGCTATTCCGATTATGACGGTTACTTCTGGGCTGGCAGCGTTGAGCTGTCGAAAGGCATTTATTCCGAGGATACGCAGTAATGACCGAGACGCTTGAACGCCGGCCAGACATCATTGGGTTCGGCGGAAAAGGGGGCGGTGGCGGCCGAGTGGCCAAGGAAGCCCCGGATAGCCTGCACAGCACACAGTTTGCGCAGATCCTTGACGCGATCAACGTTGGTCCGACCGGCGGCTTGTACAGCCCCGAAGAGATGGCCATGCGTGACTTCTTCCTCAATGGCACGCCCATACAGAACGAGGACGGAACGATCAACTGGCCCGGCGTGGAAGTGCATTTCCGCACCGGTACCCAGACGCAAGACCCTATTCCTGGTTTTCCCGGCGCGGAAGCGACCTATGCGGTCGGCTACCAGGTCAAGATGGGCTCTCCCTGGACCCAGCTCATCACGGGAAGCGAGCACGATGCGGTGCGTATCACGCTCGCCACCGACCGCCTGACCGAGCAAAATACCAAGAACGGCGACCTGAACGGCTACTACATCGACTATGCCATCGATCTGCAGGTCTCGGGTGGCCAGTGGGAAACCGTGTTGACGGCTTCGATGCGCGGCAAAACCACGGCGCGCTATACGCGAACGCACCGTATCAATCTGCCGCTGCGCTCTGGCCCGTGGTCTATCCGTGTTCGCCGTACGTCGCCTGATTCCACTGGCTCGCATATCGCCAGCAGCCTGTTTGTGGACACCTACGGCACGGTCACGGATCAGCGCATGCGCTATCCGAACATTGCACTTGTCGGCTACAAGATTCCGGCGGAGCTCTTTTCCAGCGTTCCCACGCGGGCGGTGCGGGCGAAGGGGCGGATTATCCGAGTTCCGAGCAATTACAACCCGGCCACGCGCACGTACTCGGGAACGTGGGACGGCAGTTTTAAACTGGCAGTGTCTTCGAATCCCGCCTGGGTCTTGCTCGACATTATCGTGTCCGACATTTTCGGGCTCGGACAGCAGATCAAACTGGGCATGGTCGACCGCTGGCGCCTGTACACCATCGCTCGCTACTGCGATGAACTGGTGCCGGATGGCTTGGGCGGGATGGAACCCCGATTTCGCGCCGTGGGGCAAATCGCCTCGCGAGAGGACGCGGCAAAGCTTCTGCAGGATCTGGCAACTGTGTTCCGTGGCGCCGCATTCGCAGCGAACGGTACGGTTGTTGTCACTGCGGACATGCCCGCCCAGCCCGTGTACACCTACAGCCGGGCGAACATTCGCGGTAAGTTCCAGTACGCGGGAAGTCGTCGGAGCACGCGGTACACCGTGGCGCAGGTGTCCTACAGCAACATGGATGACTTCGGCCGGCAGAAGGTCGAGCCGGTGGAGAACCATAAGGGGCTGGCACGGTACGGCGTTATCGAATCGAGCATGACGGCCTTCATGTGCGTTAGCCGTGGACAGGCGCATCGTCTCGGCGCATGGACCCTGCTGACTTCGCAGGAACAGACAAATGCCGTGAAGTTCCGCGTGGCTATGGACTACGCGGTCGTTCTTCCGGGGTCTGTCATCGAGATTGCCGATAACGTCTTGGCCGGCGCCATGATCGGCGGACGGCTGGCCGCGGCTGAGTCCCGCACGTTGGTGGTTTTGGATAGGCGCGCCCGCGTCAAGCCTGGCGACGTGTTGACGATCAACATGCCCAGCGGGATGTGCGAGTCGCAATCTGTGGTAGGCGTGGAGTTCCTCGAAAATCTGGTGCGGGTGCAAACCTCCCAGTTCAGTGAGATGCCCCAGGCTGAGGCGGGTTGGAGCGTATCCGCGGACGATCTGAAGCCCGCGCCATTTCGTGTGGTGAGCGTGTCGCATATCGGCCCGATGGAGGTCGAGATTACGGCGCAGCAAGAGGCCGTGGGCAAGCATGAAGCAGTGGACTACGGAACGAAGCTGGACCCGCTGCCGACTACCGTAATTCCCGGCAGAGAAATGGCCGTTCCCGCCAACGTTCGCCTGGTGAGCAACACCAGTGTCGATCAGGGGGCGGCGTCCCATACCATGCGTATCGAGTGGGATGGGTCGAAGGACGCCCGCGCCTATGCTGTCCAGTGGCGTCGGGATAACTCGGATTGGATCGCTTTGCCGGATACGTCGTTGGAGTCCGCGGAGGTTCCGGGAATCCGTGCCGGCACGTACCAGGCTCGCGTTCAGGCCATCAGCGCGCTCGACGTGCATTCTGGCTGGGGTGTTTCCGAGTTCACTGCACTGCAAGGTACGCTGGAGCCGCCGCCAGTCCTGGCGTATCTGCGCACGGCGTCCCGCCTTTATGGAATCGGGTTGGAATGGGGGTTCCCGGAAACCATTAGCCCGCTGCGTCGGACCGAAATCTACTGGTCGCCGGCGCCGGACTTCTCGCAAGCCACGCTGCTATCGGAGGTCTCGTTTCCGACTTCGCAACTGGAGCTGCCGGGCCTCAAGGCCGGAACTGAATTTTGGTTTTGGGGGCGCTTGGTGGATTCGCTCGGCGAAAAGGGCGACTTTTTCCCCATTTCTGGCGACGGCGTTCACGGGATCACGATCACCGATCCCACCGAGTACCTGGAGGCTATCAAGGACGAAGTGCTGTCGTCGGAAGTCGGACGCCAGCTGCTGGCCGACATTGAAAACCTCAATCAGTCCATCGCGGAGATAGATGCCGAACTGACCACTCAAGGCCAGACAATGAGCGAGCAGGCCCGCAAGCTGATCGACCTGACCGAGGAGCTGCGGCTTGAGGCCGTTGCGCGTTCACAGGGCGATCAGGCGAACGCTGCGGCAATCAGCGCTGAAGCGACTGAACGCAAGCTGCAGGCTGACGCTAACGCAGCCGCGTTGGGCGCTCGGGTCGACGCATTGCAAGCGGAGGTTGCAAGCCTGGTCGGCACTCCGGCCTGGGAGGACGGCAAGGCATACCCCGCAGGGGTCGTTGTTTCCTGGCAGGGTGGCCTATACCGCGCCAAGCAGGAAGTGCCGCCTGGGGTGGCGCCTGGCGACACCGGATACTGGGACAAGATCGGCAACTACGACTCTCTCGCCGAAGCTGTGGGCGACCTGACCGGACGCATGGCCGCCGTGGAGGTTGTGACGGCCGGCAATGTCCAGAAGATCAGCCAACTGGAGGTCGTGCAGGGCGAGCAGGCCGCCGCCATTACGGACGTGCAGCAGGTCCAGGCTGGCCACGCCACGCGCATGGCTACCATCGAGTCCGAACAGGGGGAGCAGGCGAGCAAGATCCACAGCCTGGAAACCGTGACGGCTGATACGGCTCGGACCTTGCAAAACGTGGTTGTGCAGCAAGGCGATATGCAGAGCGCCATCAGCACGCTGCAAACCGTGACGGCCGACATGGCCAGCCGCTTCGATACGCTCAGCACAAAGGTGGACGGGCAGGAGAGCAGCATCAGTACGCTGCAAACCACCCAAGCGGGCCAAGCCCAGCGGATCACCACTCTGGAGGCAAATCAAGGCGATCAGGCGTCCAAGATCGAAACGATCGAGGACATACAGGAGAGTCAGGCACTGCGCATGACCAGCTTGGAAACCAAGCAGGGGCAGGATGCCAGCAGGATCCAGAATCTGGAGACCACCACCGCTGACCTGGCTAGCCGCACCAGCTCCCTGGAATCCACCCAAGGCGAACAGGCGAGCAGTATCACCGCCATTCAGCAGACCCAGGCGAACCAGGCCACGCAGATCAACACGCTGCGAACGGATGTTAACGGGAATGCTAGCGAGATTTCCTCGCTAAAGACCACCACCGACGGCCTGGCTCAGCAGAGCAATTCCATGTCCACGACTGTCGGCCAGAACACGGCCGCGATTCGTGCAGAAGAGCAGGCAAGGGTCAGCGCCGATGACGCTCTAACGCTGCGCATCAACCAGACCAACACGGCAGTCGGTCAGAATACGGCGCGCATTGCCCAGGAGGAGCAGGCGCGCGCGACTGAGGACGCCGCGCTTTCCCAACGCATTACCCGGATGGAGGCCGGGCAGCTGGAAAGCTTCGATACCGAGCGCGCATGGAACTTCGACACCAGCACTGAAGGATGGGTCCCTTACGGAACGAATCCCGGTAACGATCTGACCTGGGTTGGCGAAAGTCCGTACTACATTCGAAATACGCAGAAACCCAATGCTCCGTCGCTACTCGGACGCGCCGACAGTGGCTATTTGCCTATTTCGGAGAGATTCGACGGGAAACTGAATAACATTATTCGGGTTCGAATTCGGTTTCGAAATAAAAGCGTTCGGCAGCATTTGATTTGCTACGTTGCCATCAACAACGCCGCGTCGCCCGGGACTCAATTCTTAAATGTGCCGATCAATAGTGAAAGTACCGATTGGCAGATCGTAGATTTCGATTTGAACGAGTTTCCGGGTGGTGTGCCTACCGCGACGAATATTTCGCGTATTGTCATTGGCGATACGCGGGATTCTCAAAACGGACCTTTTGATATCGACTTCGTAGCGGTTGGACGTTACGGCGCTCCGCTATCGCATGCTCTTCTCCAGCAGGAGGCACGTGCGCGGGCCGATGCTGATGGTGCCCTGGCGCAGACTGTTGACACGCTGCGCACCGCCACCGAAGCCGAGGATGCGCGGCTGGATGCGGCCGTCAAGTCCGAGGCGCAGGCGCGTACCTCGGCCGTCGATGCGCAGGCCCAGCGCATCACGCAGCTCAAGGCCGAGTACAACGTGCAGGCCAACGGTGAGAACCTGATTCGCGACCCGTATTGGGATGCGCCTCAGATTCACTGGTCTGGGTCGCTTGCCAACAGGTTCAGCAAACGGACGCTGCCGCTCAACAACCAGAATGACGGCAACGGATATCCCTTCGTTGCCTCGATCACCGCGAGCGGCGGCGCGGCAAATGCTTTCGTTGGCGACCTCATAACCCGGCGCGATGCGTCGGAGAATCCTGGCGTGTTTGCTGGGCAACCCATTGAGGGAGGGAAAACGTACACGTTCAGCGGCAAGATCGCGCTCAACAACAACGATTCTGTGGGCGTCGTTCAAGTTCGATGCCAGTTTTTCGACGCAAACGGCGATCAGGTTTCCGATCCCATTCTGGCGACAGCAGACCTGTCCGCGCAAGGTGTCTGGCCCTGGTCTGCGACCTTTACGGCGCCGGGCGCGGCGGCATCGTTCAGGTTCCGGTATCGGTTCATCTACGGGCCGCAGGGCGGTGACTTCCGCGTCACCAACATGGGGCTGTTCGCCACGCGTATGCAGCTGCAGTCCGTGTCCGAGGCCAGCAACGCCGCGGACATTCGCACCGAGCAGACCGCGCGCGTCAACGCGGATACGGCGCTGGGCCAGCGGATCGATACGGTAACGTCTCGCGTAGGAACGGTGGAAACCTCCGTTGCAACGCAGGCCAATACCCTCGCGACGTTGGATGGCCGGGTTTCCAGTAATTGGACGGTTCGCGTTCAGGCCAACAATGCCGGCCGCAAGTACCTGGCCGGCATCGGCGTGGGCATCCAGTCCGATGGCAACGGCGGTACGGTGGATTCGTACATCACCATGGTCGCGGACCAGCTGGTGCTGCTCACTTCGGTGAACGGCACCCTGTCGTCGCCTTTCTCGGTGGTCAACGGACAGACGTTCATCAACGATGCATTCATCCGGAACGCATCGATCACCACGGCCAAGATTGGGGACGGGCAGATCACCGGCGCCAAGATCGGGAACGCGCAGATCTGGAGCGGGCATATTGCCAATGCGATGATCGGCAATGCGCACCTTGTTGATGCCGTTATCTCGACGGCTAAGATTGGCGTTGCGCAGGTTGACACACTGCGCATTGCCAACGGCTCGGTGGTGGGCGGAGCTTCGGGAGGGTGGAATACCGAGTTTGGGTCGTCTGGAAACCAGCAGGTTCCAATCGGAAACGTGCCGCTGTATCTCCCCTATGGCGGGACGCTGCTAGTTTTCATCCAGGCGAAAACGGCTGGTGGTGCATGGGGTCAACCTGGATCTCCCCTCGGCAGGTTCCCCACTTTGATTGCCAGTATCAACGGAAACCCGCTCATCCTGAATGCGACCCCATCCGGCTGGAAGAATCCTAACGGCGGGGACATGAATACCATCGTTGATGGGTTTTCATATGTATACGGACCGGTCGGTCCTGGCGCTTACACGCTATTCATGGACGTGTACCGGCCAGCTAACGGAACGGCCACGTACAGCGTTTCCGCTGCGCTTCTTGGATTCCAGAGGTAAACATGAGCTTTGAAGGCGTCAACTACAAGAACTACGAAGACGTGCATCTCGGGCACCCATTCAGGACCAAATCCGGATACGTCGGCTACTTCGATCCGGATACGCTCCTGATGACCGGTTGGGTCAACTGCCAGGGCTTCATGGTGGCGCGGGGATACCAAAAGGACGGCGTGCCGTTCATCGGTATTAGCGGCCCGATGGAGGCCCAGGACTTCATGGTTGATCCAATCGCCATGACGTTTGTGGAGCGCCCTGATATGGGGATTGAGCTGGCCGGCGGAATCCTTAGCGGGGTTCCGCTGGATGCAGCTCTATGCGTGAATGGTGCCTACTACGCCGTGACGGATTCCACTATCAAGTTGGAGGCCCCGCCCGGCAAGGTCCTGCACATCTCAGTGGAGAAACACCCGTACAAGACTTTTCGAGGAGTTTATGCAAGTCCTGAGCTTTGATATGGAGTATGACAAGCGCCGCGAACGCGAGTACCCGAAGATCGGGGATCAGGTCGACGCCATCATGAAGCTGGCGAACCACTTGCGCCAGCAGGGCGCCGAGCTTCCGACCGAGGTTTGCGAATGGGTCGACAAATGCCTGGAGGTGAAGCGCCGATATCCCAAGCAACCTGACAGTAACCCACCCGCCTAAAGCGGGTTTTTTTTCGTCCACACATACGGGAGGGCAGAAATGCGAACCCAAAGGAGCGTTTCAATGGAACCGAGTTCCACCGGATTCGGCGGCTGGGCGGCCGTAAAACTCGCCTTGGCCTTCGGGGTGCCGGCGGCGCTGGCCGCGATCATTGGCATGCTCGTCATGCCGCCGCGTTCGCCGCGGGAATTCATCGGCCGAACTGTTTGTACGGTGGTCAGTTCCTTCGTGTTCGGGCCGATGCTTGCGATTGCGGTTATCTCTTGGCGGCCGTCGCTGATCGACGCCGCCCACTGGATGGCCCAGCGCAGCGGAACGGGCGAGGATAGCCTGCTGGCGATGTTTTACGTGTTGGGGCCGTGCATGCTGCTTGCCGGCCTCCCGGCTTGGTGGGTTCTCGGCGCATATATGCGCTGGATGTCGCGCATGCGCGAGCAGGGGGTGCTGCCGTGGCTTGACGAGGTGCTGGCGCGCCTGCCTTGGCGCAGGTCCGGCGGGGAGGGCTGATCGTGGTTCTCCAAACGATCATACAGACGGCGATCAATCCCGCCCTGGCGCTTCTGCCGATCAAGATGGACACGCCTGCGGCGCGTGTCCAGTTGCTGGCCATCGGTCTGCAAGAAAGTCGCTTTCTGCATCGGCGGCAGCTGGGCAACGGTCCGGCCCGGGGGCTATGGCAGTTCGAACGTGGGGGCGGCGTGCGAGGGGTACTGACCCATCCGGCCAGCCGCGAACACGCGTATAGGATCTGCGGCCTGCATGGCGTGGAGCCGGTCGCAGCTGCTGTTCATCCGGCGCTGGAGACTGACGACGTGCTGGCGGCAGTCTTCGCGCGCCTGCTCATGTGGACGGACGCCTGGCGCCTGCCCGCCGTGGGCGACGTGCGGGGGGCGTGGGACATGTACATCCGTACATGGCGGCCCGGGAAGCCTCACCCGCAGACCTGGGGCGGGCTATACGCCCAGGCAGTCGCAGAGGTGGGAGGTGGAAATGCTGTCGTGGCTTGAACGATTCAAAGGCTGGCTTCTGCTGGCCGGCTTGGCGCTGGCCGCGCTGGCCAGCGTCTTCTACCGGGGGCGCGCCACAGGGCGCCAGGAAGAGCGACAGGAGAGGCAGGACCAGATCAACGAACAGGCGGCGCAGGCTCGCCAGGAGGTGCGAAATGTGCAGGAGAGCGTGGCCCGCCGGGATGATGATGCTGTTGCTGATAGGCTTAAGTCTGACTGGGTGCGCGGCCCCCGCCAGGGTCGGCGTTGAGTACTGCGACCACGCGCGGCCGGTCTACTTCGATTCTGCCGCGCAAGTGGACCAGACCCCGGGGCCGGTGCGGCGCCAAGTGCTGGAAGGGAATGAAACCTGGCGCGCGCTCTGCGACCCCTAGGGCGTGGGGTATAGTTGGCGCGCAGATCTATAGAAGAGGGAAAGTAGATGCGTAAGCAAGTCGCGATTTTGCTGCTGGCGGCCATGTCGGGATGCGCCTCAACGCCAGCCGACGTAAAGACGGCTCCACGGGCCAAGGCCTCTTCTGTGCTTGACCCCGCCCTGCTAAATGAGAGCGCGGACAAGGGCACCATTCGGATCATCAGGGACCGCGGTGTTTTTGGTTCGGGAATTTCCGTGCTCATCTATGTGGACGGGCGCCATGTTGCCAACGTCGATGCAAATCGTGTGCTAGATCTGCATGTTGCGCCCGGGGCTAGGAGGCTGGGGCTCCAGACAAACAACGTCACCGAGCCAATACAGTACCAAGAGGTCAACGTCCAGGCGGGAGCTACTTACGAGTATCGAGTCGGGATGACCGGGAACGGCATCACAACAGACTGGCGCATGGAGCGTATCCACTAGCCGTTGCCCATCGTGCGCCGACGCGCGCGTGGTGCCGTTAGCGCGGCGCCATTCCCTTGCGTACTTTGGAGGCAGGCTCTAGCAGTTCCTGCACAAGCTGGTCCTTTTCTTTCACGCATGGCTCTGTCGCCAACTGCTGGATCAAGTCATCGTAGATGCCTCCCATCAAGCCGGTGGGGCGTTTCAGTTCGAATGACACTTGGTGTAGGCGCAGCAAGGCCGCGCGCAAGCGCTTCACTTCCCAGAGCAGTGCCATTACATCTGGGTTCCAGGGCTGGCGCTCTCGGATTGCGCGTAGCTGGTCGGCGGTCAGGGGCTCTTTGAACGGCATAGCGGAAAACACTGGTTGTATATCCAGTATATTCCGCTTTAAATGGGGTCGATTGCGTCGGCGAGCTGGTATTTGGAATTGCCCACTTCTTTGCGCACCGGGTGCCAGGTGAACGCCGTTTCCGGTAGGCCATGCTCCAGCAGCGCAAGCGCCTGGGCGGTGGGAAACTCCGGGTCCACCCAGTGGATGGCGAGGTCGGCCGGTAGCGCTACCGGCCGCCGGTCGTGAACGTCGATCATGCCGCCCAGGGAGTCATTGGTGACGAGTGCAAAGCCGTGGGCTTCGTCTTTGTCGGCGCCGGGGCGCCAGTTACTAAGGGCTGCGAAGAACAGCGGTGCATTGTCGGTCGCGTGGATGTAGTAGGGCTGCTTGGGCGGCTTCGGCCCATCGGCCAGGGGCTTCCATTCATACCAGCAGTCCGCCGGCACCAGGATGCGGCCGCGCGCGGTGAGCATCTTCCAGGGCCAGGCGCCGGCGAGGATCTTGTCCAGCCGCGCGCTTGACATGAAGTACTTCGAATTGTGCGGGCGCCAGCCCCAGTGTAGGCGCTCCAGCTCAAAGTCGCCGGCGAAGCGGTGCATGGTCAGCGGCCTTGTGCCTGGCGGGATGTTGTAGCGCGGTCCTGCGGAATCGGCAAAGATCCGGCGCAGGTTGGGGAACAGGCGCTCGACGTAATCCATAGGGCCTGACTTCTGGACAATGCGACCGCACATAGCGCACTCCTGACCAGCGGAGAACCAGTATAGAAGCAAGGAAGCCCAGGGCGAACTTTCCGGCATTCGGGCCTGCGGAAGGCTGGATGGACATACAGCGCAAAGCCCGAATAAATGCTGACCAAAAAGCTGACCACGCAGCCCAAAACAGCCCAAAAAAAAGGCCAACTTTTTGAGTTGGCCTTTTCTAAGTGCTTGATAATAAAGCGGAATTTGGTGGAGCCGGGGGGAATTGAACCCCCGTCCGCAAGCCCTCCGCAACCAGTTCTACATGCGTAGTCGATCTATTTAGTTTTAACCCTGGACTTAGCCAACCGACAGGCCGGACCAGAGCGATTCACGTAATTTAAATTTGAACCGTGTGACCCCAGTTCAAACCGATTCCTTGTGAATGTCGCTGCTGCGGTTCGAGGGTTGCCCCCCTAGGAAGTTGCCTTCCTCCGCCTGACCCAAGGACAGATCAGTGCAGCGGCTCACCGCTTAAGCGGCGAGAGCGAAACGCTCGTCGTTGGCGTTTGTAGTGTTCCAGTGGATTAACGAGCGAACTGGTGCTCGGCATGCCCTGAGTTGTTTCGCGACCCACGTCGAATCCGGATCGGCCCCAAGTAAGACCTATTGTACTGGGAAATCCCATAGCCTGCACGGTTTCCCGTGCAGGCGTGGCCCGGGGGAGACAGCGCCGGTCAGGCCGGGTTCGGGCAGGCGGCCTTGGCCGCCGGGCGGGCGCGGGAGGCGGCCATCAGCAGCAAAGCCAGACCGACCGAAAGGCCGACGATGGCGGCGGCGGCCCAGCCCAGGGCGCCCAGGCCGTACTGGTCGATGACGTGGCCGCCGACCACGGCGCCCAGGCCGATGCCGATGTTGGCGCCCGAGATATTCAGGGACGCGGCAAACGCCGGCGCTTCGGGGGCGGATTTCATCAGCCGCACGTGGCACACGATGAAGAGCGCCGCCTGCGCGATGCCCCAGACGCCCAGCGCCACGGCCAGCAGGCCGTGCGAGGCCATGACCGGCGCCAGCGCGGCCAGGCCGGCGGCCATCAGGCTGGAGAAGAGGGCGGTGGCGCCCAGCGGGCTGCGGTCTACCAGGCGGCCGCCCAGGGTGTTGCCGACCAGGCCGACCGCGCCGAACGCCATCATGGTCCAGCCCACGATCTGGCCGTTGAAACCGGCCAGCCGCTCCAACATATCGGCCAGGTAGGTGTAGGCGGTGAACATGCCGGTGAAGACCAGCAGCGAAAGCAGCACGTGGCCGACCACGATGGGGCGGCGCAGGATGCGCAGCTGCGTAATGAGCCGGACGCCGTCGCCGTGCACCCGGATGCTGGGGAAGGCGAAAAGCAGCAGCACGGCCTTGGCGAAGGCGACGGCCGACAGCACGGCGAAGGCGGCGCGCCAGCCGAAGGCGTCGGAGATGAGCACGCCGATGGGAATGCCGAACACCGTGGCGGCCACGATGCCGAAGGCCACCGTGGAAATGGCGCGGCCGGCGCGGGCCGGGCCGACCAGCTCGACCGCCGTGGCGCTGGCCAGGGACCAGAACACGGGCAGGGCCAGCGCCGGGACGAAGCGGGCGACGGCCATGACCCAGATGTTGGGGGCGACCGCCGCCAGCGCGTTGGACAGGCCGAAAAGCAGCAGCACGCCGATGAACAGCCGCTTGCGCTCGATGTTGGCCATGAGCGCGGTCAGCAGCGGCCCGGTCGCGGCCACGGTGAAGGCGAACAGCGAGACCAGCAGGCCGGCCTGGGACACGGTGACGTCCAGGTCGCGGGCCAGTCCCGGCAGCAGTCCGACGATCAGGAATTCCGTCGTCAGGATGGTGAAGCCGGCGGCGGAAAGCAGCAGGATGGGCAATAGCATGGGCGTTCTCGGGCGCGACGCACCGCGGCGCGCGGACAGGCGATGGTGAAGGGAGGGCGCCGCCGCGGCGGAGATTGCGGCGAAGGCTTCGGGTAGACCCTGATGCCGTGCATGGGTCACACTTTAAGTGACCGGGCTATCAGGATAAAGATGGCGATCGCGGAAAGATTATTCCGTCTATCAGACTAATTCGCCTGACCGGCGCCGGGACCGGGACGGGCGCGGCCCGTCCCATCGGGCGGCTCTAGCGCAGGTCGCTGGGCAGCAGGGGCTCGATGGCCGGCCACAGCTCCGCGGGGGAGTGGGCGCAGGTCTCGGCTTCCCAGGTCGTGATGTTGTCGTCTTCGCCGACGTAGCCATAGGCCGCGGCGACGGCGGGCATGCCGGCGGCGTGCGCGGCCTGGATGTCGCGCAGGTCGTCGCCGACGTAGACGCAGCGGTCCACGGCAAAGCCGGCCTCGCGCGCGGCGTGCTGCAGCGGCAGGGGATGGGGCTTGGCGTGCGCCGTGGTATCGCCGCAGACCAGCACGGCGCTGTCGCGCGTCAGGTCCAGGTGTTCGACGATGGGCAGAGTCAGGTAGGTGACCTTGTTGGTGACGATGCCCCAGGACAGGCCGCGGCGGCGGATATCGGCCAGCAGCTCGCCGATGCCGGGGAACAGCTTGCTGTGGACGGTGGAGCCGGCCGCGTAGTCTTCCAGGAACTGCAGGCGGGTGGGCTCGTAGTCGGGATCTCCGGGCTTGAGGCCCAGCGCCACGCGCAGCAGGCCGCGCGCGCCCTGCGAGGCCACCGGACGCAGCAGTTCGTAGGCCATCGGTTCCAGGCCCTTGCGGGTGCGTTGGCGGTTGGCCGCGGCGGCGAGGTCGGGGGCGGTGTCGGCCAGCGTGCCGTCGAAGTCGAACAGGATCAGGGCGCTCATTTGCGGGTAGCCATCAGGTAGTTGACCGAAGTATCGGATGACAGGGAGTAGATCTGGGTGATCGGGTTGTATTCCATGCCGCGCATGCCGACCGGCTCCAGGCCGGCGCCGCGCGCCGCCGCCGACAGCTCGCTGGGCTTGATGAACTGCTCGTAGCTGTGGGTGCCGCGCGGCAGCAGGCGCAGCACGTATTCCGCGCCCACGATGGCGAACAGGAAGGATTTGGGGTTGCGGTTCAGGGTGGAGAAGAACACCCAGCCGCCCGGTTTGACCAGGGTCGAGCACGCGCGCACGATGGAGGCCGGGTCCGGCACGTGTTCCAGCATTTCCATGCAGGTGACCACGTCGTAGTGGCCGGGCCGTTCGGCCGCCAGCTCTTCGACCGGGACCTTGCGGTATTCCACTTGCACGCCGGATTCCAGGCCGTGCAGGCGCGCCACCTTCAGGGATTTGTCGGCCAGGTCGATGCCGGTGACCGCCGCGCCGCTTTTGGCCATGGACTCGGACAGGATGCCGCCGCCGCAGCCCACGTCCAGCACGGTCTTGCCGGCCAGGCTGCCCGCGCACTCCTGGATCCATTCGAGCCGCAGCGGATTGATGGCGTGCAGCGGCTTGAACTCGCTTTCAGGGTCCCACCAGCGGCTGGCCAGGGCGCCGAACTTGTCCAGTTCGGCCTGGTCGGCGTTGACGGCGGGGCGGGCGGTGTCGTGGGTTTGCGTGGTCATGGGCAGTCCAGCGTAAGGCGACGCTATATATAGAGGGGCTCCTGCGCGCCTGGCGAGGAGGGGCGCCGCACCACTGCACCAAAAGGGTGCGCAGGCGACGAAAAAAAGGCCTCGCTATGCGAGGCCCCTTTATTGTAGCTAGTCCGGCAATTACTTGCGGCTACCCACGATTTCGATCTCAACGCGACGGTTCTGGGCGCGGCCTTCCTTCGTCTTGTTGGAAGCGATCGGGTTCAGCTCGCCCTTGCCTTCCGTGTAGATACGGTTGGGGTCGATACCCTTGCTGACCAGGTAGCTCTTGACCGAAGCGGCACGACGCTCGGACAGCTTCTGGTTGTAGGCTTCGGTGCCGATCGAGTCGGTGTGGCCCACAGCGATGATGGTTTCGAGGTCGATGCCGTTGGCTTGCTGGGCGACTTGGTCCAGCAGCTGGCGGCCTTCGGGCTTCAGGGTCGACTTGTCGAAGTCGAAGAACGTGTCGGCGTTGAACACGACCTTGGCCGCCATCGGGGCGGGCTTCGGCTTCTGTTGCGCAACCGGAACGCCGTCGCAGCCGGGGATGCCGGTGGCCGGGGTCCAGAACGCATCGCGCCAGCACAGTTCGTTCGTGCCGTTCTTCCAAACGTCACCGAACGGATTGCGCCAGTTGTCCACCGTGTCGGGATAGGTCTGGGCCGAGGCTACACCCGAGGCCGTGACGGCGGCGAAGGCGAGCGCCAGAGCGAATTTGGAGGGTTTGTTCATGTTTCTCCTCGTTGAGCTTGAAGCTGGATAAGTGACTCGCAGCGAACCCCCGCCGCATATCAGGAAAACGGGGCCAGTATAGCAACGCCAAGAGCTGGTTCAAAGGAATAGCTACTGGGTTTCCTGCGTGCTGGAAACAATCTTAAGGCATTTGGGGGGCTTTGGCTTCCCTGGACAGGCGCATTGACGCTGGATATGACGTTTTCGGCGCTCCATCGGTTTTCCATGTTGGTTTTTGACAACAGGCCCGCAGGGCGCGGGCGGACGCGCCGGCGGCCGGGTCTGGATGTCGTCCGGCCGGGCCCGCCGGCGAGCGTCCCGGGGCGCTCCTTCTGACCGCTCGGTGAATCGAATGATAGAATTTCCTGTTTACCCGGCCCGGGTTCCTCCTTACACGATTCTGTCGTTATATATATGGATTCCTTTGCCAAGGAGACGCTTCCGGTATCGCTGGAAGAAGAGATGCGCCGCAGTTACCTCGATTACGCGATGAGCGTGATCGTGGGTCGGGCGCTACCGGATGTGCGGGACGGCCTCAAGCCCGTCCACCGGCGCGTGCTCTACGCGATGCACGAACTGAACAACGACTGGAACCGCGCCTATAAGAAGTCGGCGCGTATCGTCGGGGACGTCATCGGTAAGTACCACCCCCACGGCGACCAGTCCGTCTACGACACCATCGTCCGCATGGCGCAGGATTTCTCCATGCGCTACATGCTGGTGGACGGCCAGGGCAACTTCGGCTCGATCGACGGCGACAACGCCGCGGCGATGCGTTACACCGAAATCCGCCTGGCCAAGATCGCCCACGAGCTGCTGGCCGACATCGACCAGGAAACGGTGGACTTCGGCCCCAACTACGACGGCAGCGAACAGGAACCGCTGCTGCTGCCGTCGCGCCTGCCCAACCTGCTGGTCAACGGCAGTTCGGGCATCGCGGTGGGCATGGCCACCAACATTCCGCCCCACAACCTGCAGGAAGTGGTCGACGGCTGCCTGTACTGCCTGCGCAATCCGGCGTGTTCGGTCGACGAGCTCATGGAGCTCATCCCGGCGCCCGATTTCCCCACCGGCGGCGTCATCTACGGCATGTCGGGCGTGCGCGAAGGCTACCGCACCGGCCGCGGCCGCGTGGTCATGCGCGCCAAGACCCACTTCGAGGACATGGAGAAGGGCAACCGCCAGGCCATCGTGGTCGACGCGATTCCCTACCAGGTCAACAAGAAGACGCTGCAGGAGCGCATCGCCGAGCTGGTCAACGACAAGAAGATCGAAGGCATCTCCGACATCCGCGACGAGTCCGACAAGGACGGCATGCGCCTGGTCATCGAGCTCAAGCGCGGCGAGGTTCCCGAGGTCGTCCTGAACAACCTCTACAAGAACACGCAGCTGCAGGACACCTTCGGGATGAACCTGGTGGCGCTGGTCGACGGCCAGCCGCGCCTGCTCAACCTGAAGCAGATGATCGACTACTTCCTGCAGCACCGCCGGGAAGTGGTCACGCGCCGCACGGTGTTCCAGCTGCGCAAGGCCCGCGAACGCGGCCACGTGCTGGAAGGCCTGGCCGTGGCGCTGGCCAACATCGACGACTTCATCGCCATCATCAAGGCTGCGCCGACCCCGCCGGTCGCGCGCCAGGAACTGATGGCGCGTTCCTGGGATTCGTCGCTGGTGCGCGAGATGCTGTCGCGCGCCGACGGCGACACGCCGGGAGGCCGCGCGGCCTTCCGCCCGGACGACCTGGGCGCCGAATTCGGCCTGCAGGGCGACGGCCTGTACCGCCTGAGCGATACGCAGGCCCAGGAAATCCTGAACATGCGCCTGCAGCGCCTGACCGGGCTGGAGCAGGACAAGATCGTCGGCGAATACAAGGACATCATGTCCACCATCGCCGACCTGCTCGACATCCTGGCGCGCCCCGAGCGCATCACCACCATCATCGGCGAGGAACTGCAGGCCATCAAGGCCGAGTTCTCGACCGGCGCCAAGGACTCGCGCCGCTCGGAAATCGAGCTCAACGCAACCGAACTCGACACCGAAGACCTGATCACGCCGACCGACATGGTCGTGACCCTGTCGCACGGCGGCTACATCAAGAGCCAGCCGCTGTCCGAATACCGCTCGCAAAAACGCGGCGGACGCGGCAAGCAGGCCACGGCCATGAAGGAAAACGACTGGATCGACCAGCTCTTCATCGCCAACACGCACGACTTCCTGCTGTGCTTCTCCAACCGCGGCCGGGTGTACTGGCTGAAGGTCTGGGAAGTGCCGCAGGGCACGCGCAATTCGCGCGGCAAGCCCATCGTCAACATGTTCCCGCTGGCCGACGGCGAGAAGATCACGGTGGTGCTGCCGGTCAAGGAATTCAGCGAAGACCACTACGTGTTCATGGCGACCTCGCGCGGCACGGTCAAGAAGACGCCGCTGTCGGACTTCTCCAATCCGCGCAAGGCCGGCATCATCGCCGTGGACCTGGACGACGGCGACTACCTGATCGGCGCCGACCTGACCGACGGCAAGCACGACGTCATGCTGTTCTCCGACGCCGGCAAGGCCGTGCGCTTCGACGAGAACGACGTGCGCCCGATGGGCCGCAACGCCCGCGGCGTGCGCGGCATGATGCTGGAAGACACCCAGACCGTGATCGCGCTGCTGGTCGCGGGCGACGAAACCCAGAGCGTGCTGACCGCCACCGAGAACGGCTACGGCAAGCGCACCCCGATCACCGAGTACACGCGCCACGGCCGCGGCACCAAGGGCATGATCGCCATCCAGACCAGCTCGCGCAACGGCAAGGTGGTGGGTGCGGTGCTGGTCATGCCTTCGGACGAGATCATGCTGATCACGACCGGCGGCGTGCTGGTGCGCACGCGCGTCTCGGAAATCCGTGAAATGGGCCGCGCCACGCAGGGCGTCACCCTCATCAACGTCGACGACGGCAGCTCGCTGTCGGGCGTGCGCCGGGTCGTGGAAAGCGACGCGGACGATGACGGCGACCTCGACGAGGACGGCCAGGGCACGGATGGCGGCGACGGCAACGGCGCAGCCGACACGACGGATTCGACCGAACCTACGGAGCAATAATGGCCCGCCCCTGGAACTTCTCGGCAGGCCCCTCGGCCTTGCCCGAGGTGGTGCTGCAGCAAGCCGCTGCGGAAATGCTGGACTGGCACGGCAGCGGCATGTCCGTGATGGAAATGAGCCATCGCGGCAAGCACTTCGTGCAGATCTGCGATGAAGCCGAATCGGACCTGCGCGACCTGCTGCAACTGCCGGCGGACTACGCCGTCATGTTCATGCAGGGCGGGGGTTCCGGGGAAAACGCCATCGTGCCCATGAACCTCATGGGGCGCCGCGGCACGCCGGCGGCCGACTTCGTGGTCACGGGCCACTGGTCCAAGCGTTCCTACAAGGAAGCCGGCCGCTACGGCAGCACGCAGCTTGCGGCCAGCAGCGAGCAGGCCGTCGAGCTCGACGGCCGCGAGCAGGCCCCGCTGACCTGGGTGCCGCCGGTCGAGACCTGGCAGGTGCGCAAGGATTCCGCCTATCTGCACCTGTGCAGCAACGAGACCATCGGCGGCGTCGAATTCATGGACTGGCCGGACACCGCCGCGCTGGGCGCGCCCGACGTGCCGCTGGTGGTGGACGCCTCTTCGCATTTCCTGTCGCGTCCCATGGACGTGACGCGCTGCGGCCTGCTGTATGCGGGCGCGCAGAAGAACGCCGGCCCGGCGGGCGTGACCGTCGTCATCGCGCGCCGCGACCTGATCGGCCATGCCCTGCCGATCTGTCCGTCCGCGTTCGACTACGCCAACGTGGCCGCCGAGCATTCGCGCTACAACACGCCGCCCACTTTCGCGATCTACGTCGCGGGCCTGGTGTTCAAGTGGGTCAAGGCCAACGGCGGCGTGGCCGGCATGGAAGCCGCCAACAAGGCCAAGGCCGACCTGCTGTACGGCTACCTGGACAGCACCTCGTTCTACCGCAATCCTGTACACGCGCCGGTGCGTTCGCGCATGAACGTGCCGTTCGTGCTGCGCGACGAATCGCTCAACGAGGCCTTCCTGCAAGGCGCGGACGCCGCCGGCCTGACGCAGCTGAAGGGCCACAAGAGCGTGGGCGGGATGCGCGCCTCCATCTACAACGCCGTGCCCCTGGCCGCCGTGCAGGCGCTGGTCGAGTATCTGAAGGAATTCGAGCGCCGCTATGGATGATGAACTGCAAAGCAAGCTGCTCCCGCTGCGCCAACGCATCGACGCGCTGGACGCGCAGATCCTCGAATTGCTGACGCAGCGCGCGCGCGCCGCGCTCGAAGTGGGCGAGGCCAAGCACGCCGCGCACGCCGACGGCCCGGTGCTGCGCCCCGAGCGCGAAGCCGACGTCATCCGGCGCCTGCAGCAGACCAACCCCGGCCCGTTCCCGAACGCGGGCGTGGCGGCCGTGTGGACCGAGATCATCTCGGCCTGCCGCGGCCTGGAACGCGGCATGACGGTCGCCTTCCTGGGACCGCAGGGCTCGTTTTCCGAACAGGCGGCGATGGAGCATTTCGGCCATGCCGTGCAGCAGCTGCCGTGCGCGTCCTTCGATGAAGTGTTCCGCGCCGTCGAGGCCGGCCAGGCCGACGTGGGCATGGTGCCGGTGGAGAACTCCACCGAAGGCGCCGTCAACCGCAGCCTGGACCTGCTGTTGAACACGCCGCTCAAGATCCTGGGCGAGCGTTCGCTGGTGATCCGCCATTGCCTGATGTCGCAGTCCGGCAGTATGGACGGCATCAAGACCATTTCCGCGCATCCGCAGGCGCTGGCCCAGTGCCAGGGCTGGCTGACGCGCCACTATCCCGGCGTACCCCGCGTGGCCGCGTCCAGCAATTCCGAGGCCGCGCGCGCGGCCGCGTCCGACCCCTCCATCGCCGCGATCGCGGGCGAGGTGGCCGCGCCCGCCTGGAACCTGAAGATCGCCGCCGCCGGCATCCAGGACGACCCGCAGAACCGCACCCGGTTCCTGGCCATCGGCAATATCGAGCCGCTGGTCAGCGGCCGCGACAAGACCAGCCTGATCCTGGCCGTGCCCAACCGCGCCGGCGCGGTCTACGAAATGCTGGCCCCGCTGGCGGCCAACGGCGTGTCGATGACGCGTTTCGAATCGCGTCCGGCCCGCACCGGCCAGTGGGAATACTATTTCTACGTCGACGTGCTGGGCCACCGCAACGATCCGAACGTCGAACGCGCGCTTGCCGCCCTGCAGGCGCAGGTCGCCTACCTGAAAGTGCTGGGTTCCTACCCGGCGTCGTGAGCCTCCACAACATGACCACCGCATCCAAGCCCCTCGCCGCCCCGGCGCACGTCAGCGCCATCGCCCCCTACCAGGCGGGCAAGCCCATCGAAGAACTGGCCCGCGAGTTCGGGCTGGATCCGGCTGGCATCGTCAAGCTGGCGTCCAACGAAAACCCGCTGGGCATGCCCGGCTCGGCGCGCGAGGCCATGCTGGCCGCGGCCGAATCGCTGGCGCGCTACCCCGATCCCAACGGCTTCGACCTGAAGGCCGCGCTGGCCGAGCGCTACGGCGTGCCGATGAACTGGATCACGCTGGGCAACGGCTCCAATGACATCCTGGAAATCGCCGCGCTGGCGCTGCTGGAGCCGGGCGCTTCCGCCGTGTACGCGCAGCACTCGTTCGCGGTGTACCGCCTAGCCACGCAGGCGCGCGGCGCGCGCCACATCGTGGTGCCGGCCAGGGACTACGGCCACGACCTGGACGCGATGTTCGACGCCATCGCCGACGACACCCGCCTGGTGTTCATCGCCAACCCGAACAACCCCACCGGCACCTTCGTGCCGGGCGAGCAGGTCGCGGCCTTCCTCGAACGCGTGCACGCCGCCCACGGCGAGCGCGTCACGGTGGTGCTGGACGAGGCCTATAACGAATACCTCGATCCCGAGTTCCGTTTCGACAGCACCGAGCTGGTGCGCGGCTATCCCAACCTGATCGTCTCGCGCACCTTCTCCAAGGCCTACGGCCTGGCCGGCCTGCGCGTGGGCTTCGCGGTGGCGCAGCCGGCCCTGACCGACCTGCTCAACCGCGTGCGCCAGCCGTTCAACGTCAACACGCTGGCGCAGGCCGCCGCCGTGGCCGCGCTGGGCGACGCCGCCTATCTGCAGCAGGCCTACTCCCTGAACAAGGCCGGCAAGGCGCAGCTGTGCGCCGCGTTCGAGGCCCTGAAGCTGCGCTACGTGCCCAGCTACGGCAACTTCGTGCTGGTGCACGTGGGCGATGCGCCGCGCATCAACCTCGAACTGCTCAAGCGCGGCGTGATCGTGCGCCCGGTGGCCGGAGACGGCCTGCCCGAGTGGCTGCGCGTGTCCATCGGCCTGCCCGAAGAGAACCAGCGTTTCATCGACGCGCTGGGCGCCATCCTGTCAGCATGAACGACGCTGCACTGTCTTCCGATCAGGGGGCCGCTGGCCCCCTGATTCCTGTATTGGCCGTCGTCGGCGTGGGCCTGATCGGCGGTTCGTTCGCCGCGGCGCTGCGCAGCGCCGGGCAGGTCGGCGTGGTGCTGGGGGCGGGACGCAATCCGCAGTCGCTGGCGCGCGCGCGCGAACTGGGCCTGATCGACGAGGTCGTGTCGCTCGAAGAGGCGGCCGCGCGCGCCGACCTGATCCTGCTGGCCACGCCGGTGGGCGGCCTGGCCGACGCCTTGTCGCGCATGCGCGCGCACCTGCGCGCCGGCGCCGTGCTCACCGACGCCGGCAGCACCAAGGCCGAGGTGGCCGCCGCGGCGCGCGCCGCGCTGGGCGAGCGGGCCGCGCAGTTCGTGCCCGGCCATCCGATCGCCGGCGCCGAACGCACCGGACCGGAAGCCGCGCAGGCCGACCTCTATCGCGATCGCATCGTCATCCTGACGCCGCTGCCCGGGAATTCCGCGGCCAGCGTCGATCTGGTGCGCCGCGCCTGGCTGGCCTGCGGCTCGCAAGTGATCGACATGGACGCCGATGCACACGACAGGCTGCTGGCCTCGGTCAGCCATCTGCCGCACCTGTTGTCGGCGGTCTACATGAACCAGGTGGCCACGGCCGCCGACGCCGCCACCCGCCTGGATCTGGCGGGCAGCGGCTTTCGCGATTTCACGCGCATCGCGGCGGGTTCGCCGGAGATGTGGCGCGATATTTTCCTGTCCAACCGCGACGCGATGCTGGCCGAGCTGGCCGAGGTCCGCGCGGTGCTGGACCGGGCCGAGCACGCCATCGCCGCGGGCGACGGCGCGGCCTTGTCGACGCTGCTGGAGACGGCAGCGCGGGCGCGCCGCAACTGGCGCAAGGAGTAGCTGACATGGGCGCTTTGCCTTATCTGGATCTGCCCCGGGTGCGCCAGGCGCGGGGCGAAGTGGCCCTGCCGGGCTCCAAGAGCATTTCCAACCGCGTGCTGCTGCTGGCCGCGATCGCCGAAGGCGGCACGGCCATCACCGGGCTGCTGGATTCGGACGACACCCGCGTGATGCTGGCCGCCCTGCGCCAGCTGGGCGTGCAGGTCTCGGACCTGGACGCCGGCCGCGTCACGGTGCAGGGCGTGCCGCGCTTTCCGGTCGAAAGCGCCGACCTTTTCATGGGCAACGCCGGCACCGCCATCCGTCCGCTGACCGCGGCGCTGGCGCTGATGGGCGGCGACTACCGGCTCTCGGGCGTGCCGCGCATGCACGAGCGTCCCATCGGCGACCTGGTCGACGCCTTGAACGCGCTGGGCGCGCGCATCGATTACCTGGGCCAGCCGGGCTATCCGCCGCTGCGCATCGGCCGCGGCGAAATCGCCGGCGACGCGGTGGCGCGGGTGCAGGGGTCGGTCTCCAGCCAGTTCCTGACGGCGCTGCTGATGGCCGCGCCGCTGCAGGCGCGCGCCAGCGGCAAGCCGGTGGCGATCGAGGTCATCGGCGAGCTGATCTCCAAGCCCTATATCGAAATCACGCTGAACCTGATGGCGCGCTTCGGCGTGCAGGTGCGGCGCGAGGGCTGGAGCCGCTTCGTTATCGAGGCCGGCGCGTCCTACCGCAGCCCCGGGCAGATCGCGGTCGAGGGCGACGCGTCCACGGCGTCCTACTTCATGGCGCTGGGCGCGATCGGCGGCGGTCCGCTGCGCGTGACCGGCGTGGGCGCCGACAGCATCCAGGGCGACGTCGCGTTCGCCGACACCCTGGCCGGGATGGGCGCCCAGGTCAGCTACGGCCCCGGCTGGATCGAAGTGTCTGGCGCGCGCGTGGCCCAGGGCGAGCGCCTGAAGGCCTTCGACACCGATTTCAACCTGATCCCCGACGCCGCCATGACCGCGGCCGCGCTGGCGCTGTACGCCGACGGCCCGTGCCGGCTGCGCAACATCGGCAGCTGGCGCGTCAAGGAAACCGACCGCATCCACGCCATGCAGACCGAGCTGGCCAAGCTGGGCGCGCAGGTGGAATCGGGGCCGGATTGGCTGCGGGTCACGCCGCCGGCCGCCGACGGCTGGCGCGACGCGCACATCGGCACCTGGGACGACCACCGCATGGCGATGTGCTTCTCGCTGGCGGCGTTCGGCCCCGCGGCCGTACGTATTCTCGACCCCGGCTGCGTCAGCAAGACCTTCCCGGGTTACTTTGATGTCTACGCGGGCCTGGTTGCGGCCTAGCGACAATTACTCCATGACTTCGACTTCCTCCGAACTCTCCACCGCCGTTCCCGTCATCACGATCGACGGCCCCACCGCGTCCGGCAAGGGCACCGTGGCCCACCGGGTCGCCAAGGCCCTGGGCTGGGAAGTGCTGGACAGCGGCGCGCTGTATCGCCTGACCGCCCTGGCCGCGATCGAGCGCGGCCTGTCGGCCGACGACGAGCCCGCCGTGGCGCGCGCGGCCGAGACGCTGGACGTGCGTTTCGACGGCCCCCATATCTACCTGGAGGGCAGGGAGGTCGGCCACGACATCCGCCGCGAGGAAGTCGGCAATTTCGCTTCGCGCGTGGCGGCGTTCCCCGGCGTGCGCCAGGCGCTGCTCGAGCGCCAGCGCGCCTTTCGCCGGGCGCCCGGCCTGGTGGCCGACGGGCGCGACATGGGCACGGTGGTGTTTCCCGACGCGCCGCTGAAAGTGTTCCTGGTCGCCGACGTGGTCGCGCGGGCGCAGAGGCGCTGTAAGCAGTTGATCGAAAAGGGAATTTCTGCTAATCTAGACGACCTTTTGCGGGATATGCGCGAGCGCGACGCACGGGATACCGGGCGGGCGGCCGCGCCATTGGCTCCCGCAGCGGATGCACACGTACTGGATTCGTCGAATCTGACGATTGCGGAAACGGTGCAGGCAATACTGGATTTCTGGGGCGCCACGGCGTCCGGATCTGAATAGATTTGTTTTTTAGGCCCTGCTCAAGCCAGGCGACACCCCCACGGGCCACCCCGCAAGGGTAAGCCAGCAGGCAGGTATTTTGACTCCACTGTGGCGGGCAATCCGCTGCGGTGTGTTTTTAACGGCCATTGCGGCCCAATGGATTTCAACCCCATGTCTTCCGTTTCCACTACCGCCACCGGCGGCGAAAGCTTCGCCGACCTTTTCGCACAAAGCCTCAAGAGCCAGGACATGAAGTCCGGCGAGGTCATCAGCGCCGAAGTCGTGCGCGTCGACCACAACTTCGTCGTCGTCAACGCCGGCCTGAAGTCCGAAGCGCTGATCCCCCTGGAAGAGTTCCTGAACGACCAGGGCGAACTCGAAGTGCAGCCCGGCGATTTCGTCTCGGTGGCCATCGATTCCCTGGAAAACGGCTACGGCGACACCATCCTGTCGCGTGACCGCGCCAAGCGCCTGTCGGCCTGGCTGCAACTGGAAAAGGCCCTGGAGAACGGCGAACTGGTCACCGGCACCATCACCGGCAAGGTGAAGGGCGGCCTGACCGTCATGACCAACGGCATCCGCGCGTTCCTGCCGGGTTCGCTGGTGGATCTGCGCCCGGTCAAGGACACCACCCCGTACGAAGGCAAGACCCTCGAATTCAAGGTCATCAAGCTCGACCGCAAGCGCAACAACGTCGTGCTGTCGCGTCGCCAGGTGCTGGAAGCCAGCATGGGCGAAGAGCGCCAGAAGCTGCTCGAAACCCTGCACGAAGGTGCCGTGGTCAAGGGCGTGGTCAAGAACATCACCGACTACGGCGCGTTCGTGGACCTGGGCGGCATCGACGGCCTGCTGCACATCACCGACATGGCCTGGCGCCGTGTGCGTCACCCGTCCGAAGTCCTGCAAGTGGGTCAGGAAGTCGAAGCCAAGGTCCTCAAGTTCGACCAGGAAAAGAGCCGCGTCTCGCTGGGCGTCAAGCAGCTGGGCGAAGATCCGTGGGTCGGCCTCGCTCGCCGCTACCCGCAAGGCACCCGCCTGTTCGGCAAGGTCACCAACCTGACCGACTACGGCGCGTTCGTTGAAGTCGAAGCCGGCATCGAAGGCCTGGTGCACGTCTCCGAAATGGACTGGACCAACAAGAACGTCGATCCGCGCAAGGTCGTGACCCTGGGCGAAGAAGTCGAAGTCATGGTCCTGGAAATCGACGAAGACCGTCGCCGCATTTCGCTGGGCATGAAGCAGTGCCGCCAGAACCCGTGGGAAGAGTTCGCCACCAACTTCAAGCGTGGTGACAAGGTCCGCGGCGCCATCAAGTCGATCACCGACTTCGGCGTGTTCGTCGGCCTGCCCGGCGGCATCGACGGCCTGGTCCACCTGTCCGACCTGTCGTGGACGGAAGCTGGCGAAGAAGCCGTGCGCAACTTCAAGAAGGGCGACGAGATCGAAGCCGTGGTCCTGGGCATCGACACCGACAAGGAACGCATCTCGCTGGGCATCAAGCAGCTGGAAGGCGACCCGTTCAACAACTTCGTCGCCACTTTCGACAAGGGCGCCGTGGTTCCGGGCACCATCAAGTCGGTCGAAGCCAAGGGCGCCGTCGTGACGCTGTCCGTGGACGTCGAAGGCTACCTGCGCGCTTCCGAGATCTCCTCGGGCCGCGTCGAAGATGCCACCACCGTCCTGAGCGTCGGCGAAAACATCGAAGCCATGATCGTCAACATCGACCGCAAGACGCGTTCGATCCAGCTGTCGATCAAGGCCCGCGACAACGCCGAGACCGCCGAAACGATCCAGCGTATGTCCGATGCCAGCGCCTCGTCCGGCACCACCAACCTCGGCGCGCTGCTGAAGGCCAAGCTGGACCAACAGCGCAACGACGGTTAATTCGTGACCAAGTCGGAGCTGATCGCCGCCTTGGCGGCCCGCTATCCTCAGCTGGCCGCCCGCGACACCGATTACGCGGTCAAGACCGTGCTCGATGCGATGACCCAGGCCCTGGCCTCGGGCCAGCGCATTGAGATCCGCGGTTTTGGCAGCTTCTCGCTGTCGCAGCGGTCTCCCCGAATCGGGCGCAACCCGAAATCCGGCGAACAGGTGCTGGTGCCTGGCAAACAGGTGCCGCACTTCAAGGCGGGCAAGGAATTGCGCGAGCGGGTGGACTTGGCCGGCGGCAACGATGAGGACGCTCAATCCTCCGGATCGAGTGAACCGATGCCGTCGATGGTGAGTCTGCACGCCATGCATTGACGGCACGGCTGAAAGGCTGCCTTCGGGCGGATCGGACCGCGAACCAGGCCCCTTGAGCAATCAAGGGGCTTTGTTTTTGCGGGCCGGGTTTTTTCTCGCGGCGGGCGGGAGACGTCGCTTACAATTGAAAGTCTCGATTTCTAAGGAGCATGCGCCATGCGCTACCTCGTCTGGGCCCTGCGATTGCTCGTGTTCGTTGCGGTATTGATGTTCGCCTTGAAAAACACCGATCCGGTCGCCGTGAAGTTCTACGCCGACTACGTGGTGCAGGACGTCCCGCTCATCGTCGTGATGCTGGTGGTTTTCGTGCTGGGCGCCTTGTTCGGCCTGCTGCTGACCGTGCCCGCCGCCGTGCGCCGCCGCCGCGAGGCCATGCGTCTGCGCCGCGAGCTCGACCGCGTCCAGGCCGCCGTCAACGGCACCACGCCGGCCGTGCCGCCCGAAGCCGTCGCGCCGATGTCGCCGCTGTAATGCCGTTGCCCATCTCGTTTTCCGTACCGACCTGCCGCAAGGGCCTGAACAGTGGATTTTGAACCTTGGTGGTTGATTTTCGTGCCGGTGCTGTTCGCGCTGGGCTGGCTGGCCGCGCGCTTCGACATCCGGCAAATGCTGCGGGAAACCCGCAGCCTGCCCGACTCCTATTTCCGCGGCTTGAACTTCCTGCTCAATGAAGAGCCGGACCGCGCCATCGACGCCTTCGTCGAAGTCGCCAAGCTCGACCCCGAAACCACCGAGCTGCACTTCGCGCTGGGCAGCCTGTTCCGCCGCCGCGGCGAGATGGAACGCGCCATCCGCGTGCACCAGAGCCTGCTCAACCGCTCCGACCTGCCGGCCGCCGAGCGCGAACACGCCCAGCACGAACTGGCGCAGGATTTCCTCAAGGCCGGCATGCTGGATCGCGCCGAAAGCGGTTTCGAGCTGCTCAAGGACACCCGCTACGCCTTGCCGGCGCTGCGCTCGCTGATCCGCATCTACGAATCCGAGCACGACTGGCCGCGCGCCATCGAGGCCGTCAAGACGCTGCAAGGCCTGGTCGACGAGCCGGTGCCGCAGATCGTGCACTACTACTGCGAGCAGGCGCAGTCCGCGCTGGCGGCCAAGCCGGCCGACATCGACGCCGCCCACAAGGCGCTGGACGCGGCCGACCATGCGCTGTCGGGCATAGACGCCGCCTCCAGCCGCGGCGCCATGGTGCGCACCGCGATGCTGCGCGCGCGCCTGGCCCTGACCGAACAGGACCCCAAGCGCGAGCGCCTGTACCTGGAATCGGTCATGAACGACGCCCCCGAATACGCGGGCCTGGTCGCCGAGCAGGTGCTGGCCAACTACCGCGCCGCCCACCAGGAACAGGCCGGGCTGGACGTGCTGCTCAAGCAGTACGCGCGCCATGCCTCGCTGGACCTGTTCAACGTACTGTTCCGCGAGCTGCGCGTGCAGCAGGGGGCCGCGCCGGCCTGGACGTTCGCGCGCGGCGCGCTGCGCAGCCATCCGTCCCTGCTGGGCCTGGACCGCCTGCTCGAGGCCGAACTGGCCAATGGCGAGGGCGACGCCGACCACGGCCCGGTGCCGGGCGCCGACCTGACGCTGCTGCGCAGCCTGATCCACAAGCATACGCAGCGGCTCGACCGCTACGCATGCCGCAGTTGCGGTTTTCAGGCGCGTCGTTTTTACTGGCAATGTCCCGGCTGCAACGCCTGGGAGACCTACGCGCCGCGCCGCCTGGAAGAACTCGAATGAAATCTTTTCCCGCCGAAGCCATCTCGCACAGCCGCGTGCTCGTGGTGGGCGACGTGATGCTGGACCGGTACTGGTTCGGCGAGGTCGAACGCATCTCGCCGGAAGCGCCGGTGCCGGTGGTGCGCGTGGCGCGCCGCGAAGACCGCCTGGGCGGCGCCGCCAACGTCGCGCGCAACGTCGCGGCGCTGGGCGGCCACGTGACCCTGGTGGGCGTGCTGGGCGCCGACGAAGCTGGCGACAGCGTGCGCCGCCTGTCGACCGAGGCCGGCATCCAGGCCGACCTGATCGCCGACCCGTCGCTGCACACCACCTTGAAGATGCGCGTGCTGGGCCGCCAGCAGCAGCTGCTGCGGGTGGACTTCGAACAGCACCCCGAACAGGCCGCGCTCGACAGCGTGGACGCCGCGCTGGCCCGGCACCTGGCCAACCACGACATCATCGTGCTGTCCGACTACGCCAAGGGCGTGCTCACCCGGGTCGAGTCGCTCATCGCGCTGGCGCGGGCCGCGGGCATCCCGGTGCTGGTGGACCCCAAGGGCGACGACTACAGCCGCTATCGCGGCGCCACCCTGGTCACGCCCAACCGCTCGGAAATGCAGCAGGCCGTGGGCCGCTGGAATTCCGAGGCCGAACTCACCGATCGCGCGCAGCGGCTGCGCGCCGATCTGGATCTGGAAGCCCTGCTCGTGACGCGCTCCGAGCAGGGCATGACTTTGTTTACCGATGCGGGACGCGACCACATCGACGCGCAGGCGCACGAGGTGTTCGACGTGTCCGGCGCGGGCGACACCGTGCTGGCCACGCTGGCCGTGTCGCGCGCCATCGGCCTGCCGTGGGCCGATGCCATGGGCTGGGCCAACCGCGCCGGCGGCATCGCCGTGGGCAAGCTGGGCACGTCCGTCGTCACCGCCGCCGAACTGGCTGGAGAATCCTCATGATCGTCGTTACCGGAGCCGCGGGCTTCATAGGCAGCAACCTGGTGCGCGGGCTCAACCGCCGCGGCATCGAAGACATCATCGCCGTCGACGACCTCACCGAAGGCGACAAGTTCGTCAACCTGGTCGACTGCAAGATCGCCGACTACCTGGACAAGGACGACTTCCGCCGCCGCGTGGCCGACGGCAGCATCGGCGAGGTCCGCGCGGTCCTGCACCAGGGCGCCTGCTCGGACACCACCGAGCGCAATGGCCGCTACATGCTGGACAACAACTACCGCGTCACGCTGGAACTGTTCGAGTTCTGCCAGGCGCGCCGCATTCCCTTCCTGTACGCCTCGTCGGCCGCGGTCTATGGCGGCTCTTCGGTCTACGTGGAAGACCCCGCCAACGAAGGCCCGCTGAACGTCTACGGCTATTCCAAGCTGCTGTTCGACCAGGTCCTGCGCCGGCGCATGGACAGCCTGACGGCCCAGGTGGTGGGCCTGCGCTACTTCAACGTCTACGGCCCGCACGAGCAGCACAAGGGCCGCATGGCCTCGGTGGCCTTCCACAACATGAACCAGTTCCTGGAACACGGCCACGTGCGCCTGTTCGCGGGCTGGGACGGCTACCCCGACGGCGGCCAGAGCCGCGACTTCATTTCCGTCGAGGACGTGGTGGCGGTGAACCTGCACTTCCTGGACCATCCGGAGCAGTCGGGCATCTTCAACTGCGGCACCGGCCGGGCGCAACCGTTCAACGACGTGGCCGCCGGCGTGGTCAACGCGCTGCGCGCCGAACGCGGCGAGGCCGAACTGCCGCTGGCGCAGCTGGTCGAGCAGGGCCTGATCCGCTACATCCCGTTCCCCGACGACCTCAAGGGCCGCTACCAGAGCTACACCCAGGCCGACGTCTCGCGCCTGCGCGCGGCCGGTTTCCAGGCGCCCATGCGCGACGTGCGCACCGGCGTGTCGGAGTACGTGCGGTACTGGCGCAACCTGACGCGCTAGCGCCCGCGCGCGGGGCATCGCCCCACGCAGACCACATCCACCCGCGGGTTTCCGGGGTGGATGTTTTCATTCACGGCGAACTCCTGGCGACGGGCCGCGCGGCATGATCGCTGCGTGGCTCGACAACCGTCGCGCCCGGTCCTTCAGGAGACTCGCATGAACCCGTTCCTACATTCCGTCACGGCGCGGCCGTCGCCGTCCACGCAATGGCGCAGCGCCGCCCGGCCCGGGCGCCAGCGCCAGGCCGGCGGCCAGCCGTGCGCCGCGCAGCCGCGCCCGTTGCGGCAGGCGCTGGGCGCGCTGCTGCTGACCGCGGGGCTGGGCCTGGCGGCCTCGCCGGCGCAGGCGGTGGACGTGAACCAGGCCAGCGTGCAGCAGCTCGAAGGCGTGCGCGGCATCGGCCCGCGCACCGCCGAAATCATCGTCCAGGAACGCGAGCGCGGCGGCAAGTTCGAATCGCTCGACGACCTGGCCGAACGCGTGCGCGGCATCGGCGCGAAAAAGGCGCAGGCCCTGGAGGCCGCGGGCCTGCAGGTGGGCAAGGCGGCCGCGGCGCCGAAGCCCGCCGCCGCAAGGCCGGCGCCGGCCCGCGCCAAACCCTGACGCCGGCGTCCGCGCCGGTGGCCCTGGCGGCAGCGCGGATTTAGCCGCCGCGCGCCGCCGGGCGGAGTTATCATCATCCGCATGACTACTACCTATCCCACTATCGAGCAAACCGTCGGCAACACGCCGCTGGTGCGCCTGCAGCGCATCCCCGGAGCCGCGGGCGCCGCGCGGGGCAACGTCATCCTGGCCAAGCTGGAAGGCAACAACCCCGCCGGTTCCGTCAAGGACCGTCCCGCGCTGTCCATGATCAAGCACGCGGAAGAGCGCGGCGACATCAAGCCGGGCGACACCCTTATCGAAGCCACCAGCGGCAATACCGGCATCGCGCTGGCCATGGCGGCCGCCATGCGCGGCTACCGCATGATCCTCATCATGCCGGACAACCTGTCGTTGGAGCGCCGCGCGGCGATGACCGCCTATGGCGCAGAGCTGATCCTGACGCCGGCCGACAAGGGCGGCATGGAATACGCCCGCGACCTGGCCACCGAAATGCAGGCCGACGGCCGCGGCCTGGTCCTGGACCAGTTCGCCAATCCGGACAACCCCCGCGCCCACATCGAAACCACCGGCCCCGAAATCTGGAACCAGACCGAAGGCCGGGTCACGCATTTCGTCAGCGCCATGGGCACCACCGGCACCATCATGGGCGTGTCCACCTACCTCAAGTCGCGCAATCCCGCCGTGCAGGTCGTGGGCGCCCAGCCGGCCGAAGGCTCGTCCATTCCCGGTATCCGCAAATGGCCCGAGGCCTACCTGCCGAAGATCTTCGATCGCAGCCGGGTGGACGCCTACGAATCCATCGCGCAAACGGAAGCCGAGGTCATGGCCCGCCGCCTGGCCGCCGAAGAAGGCATCTTCGGCGGCATCTCGTCGGCCGGCGCCCTGGTCGCCGCGCTGCGCGTGGCCGAGCGCGTCAACGACGCCACCATCGTGTTCATCGTCTGCGACCGCGGCGACCGCTACCTGTCCACCGGCGTTTTCAACTGACCGTTGATGGTGTAGATGGTGGATGGCGTGGACGGCGTAGGATGGGTGCAGCGCGAGACGCCCTGACCCAGAACCCCACCGCCCAACGCGCGTAACCCATCAGCCGGCCCAAGCCGGCATTTTGGCTCGCCGCCAGATGGGTTACGCGCGCTGGATATTTGAGTTCTTGCTCAAGGACTCTCGCGCTCCACCCATCCTACGGCCACCACAAAGCCCCCTCATCACCGCCCCACGCGCGCCTCGATCTCGTCGGCCAGGTCGGCCACCGAGGTGGCGTAGAAATAGCTGCGGTTGTACTTGGTCAGCGCGAAGAAGTTGGGCGTGCCCACGCGGTACTGCGCGGTGCCGCGGGCTTCTTCCACCAGGTCGACGACGCCCAGCGGCTGGCTGGTCCAGCCGTCGGCGGAGGCGCCGGGGCGCAGGCGCGCGCCGGCGGCGGTCAGCGAGTTCCAGCTTTGCTTGGGTTCGAGGCCGCCGTCGACCAGCGGCGCGGGATCGACCGGCAGGATCACGGGAGCGAACACCGGCAGGCCGCGCTGCCAGCCGTGCTGGGACAGGAAGCTGCCCACCGACATGATCGCGTCGCGGGTGTTGTTGCTCAGGTCGATATGGCCGTTGTCGTCGCCGTCCACGGCGTAATGCATCACGCTGGTGGGCATGAACTGCGGCATGCCGATGGCGCCCGCGTACGAGCCGCGGGTTTCCAGATCGAGCTTGTCCTGCATGGCCAGCGTGAGGAAGTCGGCCAGCTGCCCGCGGAACATGGTGGCGCGTTCGGGCTTGGCCGGATCGGGATAATCGAAAGCCAGCGTGGTCAGGGCGTCCAGCACGCGGAAATTGCCCATATTGCGCCCGTACAGCGTTTCCACGCCGATGATGGATGCGATGATGGGCGCAGGTACGCCGAAGCGCTGCGCGGCCTGGTTGAGCAGGTCGCGGTTTTCGTTATAGAAGTCCACGCCCCAGCCGATGCGCTTGGGTTCCACGAAGCGCGAGCGGTACGTCAGCCAGCTGCGCCAGATTTTCTTGCCCGGGGGCGACGGCGCAATCAGGCGCGCCACCGTGGCGTTATAGCGCGAGCCCTCCAGCGCGGCGACCATGGGCGCCAGCGGCAGCTGGCGCTCGGCGGCCAGGCTTTCCACGAATGAACGGACTTCCGGGCGCAGCGCGCCGTTGGCGCCGAGGGCGGCGGGGCCGTCGTCGGCCAGTCCGGAGCCTGGAGTCGGCGCACTGGGTCCGATGCGGATGGGAGCGGGAGAGGACGAGGCCGCGGCGGATGGCGAGGCCGGGGCGGTAGCGGTGGGGGCGGTGGTGGTACAGCCCGCCAGCAAGGCGCAAAGGGTTCCGAGTTGCAGTATTCGCCGACAGATGAACATAATCTTCCTTATGGAGACCATGTATCTTACCCACCCGGCATGCCGCTTGCATGAAATGGGCAGTTGGCATCCCGAAAGCCCGCAGAGGCTGGACGCCATTTCCGACCAGCTGCTTGCGAGCGGATTGATGCCTTATCTGGACGACCGCCAGGCCCCGCAGGCGTCGCGTCACGACGTGCTGCGCGTGCATACCGTCCAGTACCTGAACAGTCTGCGCGAAAACACGCCCGAACAAGGGTATTTCCCGATAGATCCCGACACGCTGATGAATCCGCACACCTACGAGGCCGCGCTTTACGCCGCGGGCGCCGGGGTGGCGGCGGTGGATGCGGTGATGGGCGGCGAAGCCCGCACGGCGTTCTGCGCGGTCAGGCCGCCCGGCCACCATGCCTGCCGTTCGCAGGCCATGGGATTCTGCTTTCTCAACAACGTCGCCATTGCGGCGCAGCATGCGCTGGAATTCCACGGCCTGGCGCGCGTGGCCATCGTCGATTTCGACGTCCACCACGGCAACGGCACCGAAGAAGTCTTTGCCGGCGACGAGCGCGTCCTGATGTGCAGTTTCTTCCAGCATCCGTTCTTTCCGAACAGCGGCGCGGAACACCCGGCCGCGAACATGCTGAACGTGCCCGTGCCCGCGTACACGGCGGGCGCCGCCGTGCGGGCCATCGTCAGCGACTCCTGGCTGCCCAGGCTGGAGGCGCACCGGCCCGAACTGATCCTGGTGTCGGCCGGCTTCGATGCGCACCGCGAGGACGACATGGGCCAGATGGGCCTGGTCGAAGCCGACTACGCGTGGATCACCGACAGGCTGGTCGAAGTGGCCGAGCGCCACTGCCAGGGGCGGATCGTCAGCACGCTGGAAGGCGGTTACAACTTGTCAGCTTTGGGGCGCAGCGTCGTCGCGCACATACGAGCCCTGGCTAAGCTGTAGAATCAGGAAAAAATTGTGCACTGCAATCCCGGCGCAAGCCGGGGCAAGTATTTCATTTTCATTTTGGAGACAGCGGGATGAAGGTATTGGTACCTGTCAAGCGCGTGGTTGACTACAACGTCAAGGTGCGCGTCAAGTCTGATCAAACCGGCGTGGACATCGCCAACGTGAAGATGTCCATGAATCCGTTCGATGAGATCGCCGTCGAGGAAGCGACGCGCCTGAAGGAAAAGGGCGCGGCGGCCGAGGTGGTGGCGGTGTCTTGCGGCGTTGCGCAATGCCAGGAGACGCTGCGCACGGCCATGGCCATCGGCGCCGACCGCGGCGTGCTGGTGCAGACCGACGCGGAGCTGCAGCCGCTGGCGGTGGCCAAGCTGCTGCGCGCGCTGGTCGACAAGGAGCAGCCGCAGCTGGTGATCCTGGGCAAGCAGGCCATCGACGACGACGCCAACCAGACTGGCCAGATGCTGGCCGCGCTGCTGGACTGGCCGCAGGCCACGTTCGCCAGCAAGGTGGAGCTGGCCGACGGCAAGGCGACGGTGACGCGCGAAGTCGACGGCGGGCTGGAGACGGTGACGCTGAAGCTGCCGGCCATCATCACGACGGACCTGCGCCTGAACGAGCCGCGTTACGTGACGCTGCCCAACATCATGAAGGCCAAGAAGAAGCAGCTGGACACGGTCACGCCTGAAGAGCTGGGCGTGGACCCGGCGCCGCGGTTGAAGACGCTGAAGGTCAGCGAGCCGCCCGCGCGCAAGGCCGGCATCAAGGTGGCCGACGTTGCGGCCCTGGTGGACAAACTCAAGAACGAAGCGAAGGTGGTTTGAACATGACGACGCTGGTTATTGCAGAACACGATAACGCCCAGCTGAAGGGCGCAACCCTGAACACCATCGCCGCGGCCGCCAAGATCGGCGGCGACGTGCATGTGCTGGTGGCCGGCGCCAACGCGCGCGCCGTGGCCGAGCAGGCCGCTGCCGCCGCCGGCGTGTCCAAGGTGCTGCTGGCCGACGCCGCGCAGCTGGCCGACGGGCTGGCCGAGAACCTGGCCGCGCAGGTGCTGGCGGTGGCCTCGGGCTACAGCCACATCCTGTTCCCGGCGACGGCCTCGGGCAAGAACGTGGCTCCGCGCGTGGCGGCCAAGCTGGACGTGGCGCAGATCTCCGACATCATCGGCGTGGAATCGGCCGATACGTTCCAGCGCCCGATCTACGCGGGCAACGCGATCGCCACGGTGCAGTCGGGCGACGCGGTCAAGGTGATCACGGTGCGCACGACCGGCTTTGACGCCGTCGCCGCGCAAGGCGGTTCGGCCGCGATCGAAGAGGTGGCGGCGGTGGCCGATTCGGGCCTGTCGAGCTTCGTGGGCCGCGAAGTGGCCAAGAGCGACCGTCCGGAACTGGCTGGCGCGCGCGTGGTGGTGTCGGGCGGCCGCGGCCTGGGCAGCGCCGAGAACTTCAAGATACTGGACCCGCTGGCCGACAAGCTGGGCGCGGCGCTGGGCGCGTCGCGCGCGGCGGTCGACGCCGGCTATGCGCCCAACGACTGGCAGGTCGGCCAGACCGGCAAGATCGTGGCCCCGCAGCTGTACGTGGCGGTGGGCATCTCGGGCGCCATTCAGCACCTGGCCGGCATGAAGGACTCCAAGGTCATCGTGGCCATCAACAAGGACCCGGAAGCGCCGATTTTCGGCGTGGCCGATTACGGCCTGGTCGGCGACCTGTTCCAGGTCGTGCCCGAACTGACCAGCGCGCTGTAATGGTTTAGATCCGGGTTTGAAACCGGTGTGCATCCGGTTTGAATCCGGTTTAATCCCGCGTTATCCAAAACCCGCCGGCGTGCGCGCCGGTGGGTTTTCTGTTTTTGGAGACACCCGTTCACCGCTATTTAATCGGAACGCTATAAATCTTTTGCTTTATTGCAAGATTCTGATAATGTTTCCGACGCGCAGCAAGATTCGCGCAAGTGCTTGGCCTGTACAGAACGAAGGAGATTCGGGATGGAATGGTTTTTTGACACTTTGCGGAAATATCCGGAGCTCGCGATATTCCTGACCTTGGGCCTGGGTTACTGGATAGGCGCCAAGAAGATATTCGGGTTTAATCTCGGCGCGGTCACCGGAACGCTGCTGGTGGGCGTGCTGGTCGGGCAGCTCGATATCACTATCGCTCCCATCGTCAAGCAGGTTTTCTTCCTGCTTTTTCTTTTCGGGCTGGGCTATGGCGTCGGCCCGCAATTCTTCCGCGGCATGAAAAGCGATGGCCTGCCCCAGGTCATATTCGCGGTCGTCATTTGCGTCGTGTGCCTGCTGGTCACCTGGGGCACCGCGGTGGCTTTCGGTTTTGACGCCGGCACCGGCGCGGGCCTGCTGTCGGGCGCGCAGACGATCTCGGCGGTCATGGGCGTGGCCACCGACACCATCAACGGCCTGAACGTGGACGCCGCGACCAAGAAGCAATGGATCGACAGCATCCCCGTGGCCTACGCGGTCTGCTACATCTTCGGCACCGTGGGCAGCGCCTGGATACTGGCCTCGCTGGGCCCCAAGCTGATGCGCGTGGACATCGTGAAAGAATGCAAGGAGTACGAGGCCAAGATGTCCGGCGGCGCCGATTCCATGGAGCTGTCGGGCTACCGCAAGTTCACGGCGCGCGCCTACAGGCTGGAGCGCGAGGATTGCGTGGGCAAGACGGTGGGCGAGCTGGAGTCGCGCTTCGTCGATGCGCGCGTCTTCGTCGAGCGCATCCGCCGCGGCGACCAGATCCTGGATTGCGATTCCAAGACCGTGCTGCAGGCCGGCGACGTGCTCGGCGTGACCGGCAGGCATGATGCGCTGGTGCAGCAGGCGCCGGGCATCATCGGCGGCGAGGTCGAGGACCGGGACGTGATCAACCTGCCCGCCGAGATCGTCGAGGTGGTGCTGACCAACAAGAACCTGGCCGGCAAGACGGTGCAGGAAATCGCCGAGCACGACGCCGTGCGCGAACTGGGACGCGGCGTGTTCCTGCGCAAGGTGGTGCGCGGCGGCCACGAGATGCCGGTCAACTGGGGCCTGAAGCTGGACCGCGGCGACCGGCTGTTCCTGCTGGGCGCCAAGCGCGACGTCGAACGCGTGGTCGGCAAGGTCGGCTACGTCGATCGCGCCACCGACCAGACCGACATGGTGTTCGTGGGCTTCGGCATTCTGCTGGGCGGCCTGTTCGGCTCGCTGGTGCTGACCGTCAAGGGGATACCCATCACGCTGTCGACTTCCGGCGGCTCGCTGATCGCCGGCCTGGTCTTCGGCTACCTGCGCTCGGTGCATCCGACCTTCGGCCGGGTGCCGGAACCGGTGCACTGGTTCCTTACCTCCGTGGGGTTGACGACCTTCGTGGCGGTGGTCGGCATCTCGTCCGGACCGGGCTTCGTCCTGGGCTTCCAGCAACTGGGCGCCAAGCTCTTCGTCGCCGGCGTGATCGCCACCAGCGTGCCCATGATCCTGGGCGTGCTCATTGCCCGCTACATCTTCAAGTTCCACCCGGCCATCGCGCTGGGCGTCTGCGCCGGCGCCCGGACCACGACGGCTGCTATCGGGCAGATCACCGAAACGGCCAAGAGCCAGGTGCCCGCCCTCGGCTATACGGTGCCCTACGCGATCGGCAACACGCTGCTGATCATCTGGGGGATCGTCATCGTCATGCTCATGACCTAGCGGCTCGTCCGCGGGCCGCCAGGCCCGCGGACCGCTGCCCAAGGCTGGCGGGCGCAACGGCCCGCCACGCAGCCAACGCCCGTCACCACGCAAACCAGGAGTACTGAACCATGGCTTCCACCGCGCCTCTCACCGTCAGTCTGGCCTCGGCACTGAAAACCACCCGCTCGCACCAGCGCGACCTCGAACAGCTTTCGCCGTTCGAACTGAAGGACTACCTGATCACGCTGGCCAAGGACAGCCAGCAGCTGTCGGCGGCGACCATGCTGAACGCCGGCCGCGGCAATCCGAACTGGATCGCCACCGAGCCGCGCGACGCCTTCTTCCTGCTGGGCCGGTTCGCGATGAAAGAGGCGCGCCGGGTGCGCGACGAAGGCATCCTGGCGGGCATGCCGGACAAGCAGGGCTGCGCCGGCCGGCTGCGCAAGTTCCTGTCCAAGCACAAGGGCGAGGACGGCCGCGACTTCCTGGCGGGCGTGCTGGAATACGGCGTGAAGGTCAAGGGCTTCGATGCGGACGAATGGGTCCACGAGCTCACCGACAGCATCATCGGCGACCACTACCCGGTGCCGCCGCGCGCGCTGGTGCACATCGAGCAGATCGTGCACGACTACCTGATCAAGGAAATGTGCGACGGCCGCCCGCCCAAGGGCAAGTTCGACCTGTTCCCGGTCGAGGGCGGCACGGCGGCGATGTGCTATATCTTCGATTCGCTGCTGCAGAACGGGCTGCTCAAGCAGGGCGACACCATCGCGCTGTTCCTGCCCACGTTCACGCCCTATATCGAAATCGCGCACCTGGAGCGCTTCCAGTTCAAGATCGTGCCCATCAACGCCAGCAGCATGCGGGCCGACGGCACGCATGACTGGCATTACCCGCCCGAGGAAATCGCCAAGCTGGAGAACCCCAAGATCAAGCTGGCGGTCACGGTCAATCCCAGCAACCCGCCGTCGGTGGCCTTCAGCCCGGTCGAAATGAAGCAGATCGTGCGCCTGATCCGCAAGAACCCCGACCTGGTGCTGGTCACCGACGACGTGTACGGCACCTTCGTGCCGAACTTCCGCTCGCTGATGGCCGAGGTGCCGCACAACACGATCTGCGTGTATTCGTTTTCCAAGAACTTCGGCTGCACCGGCTGGCGCCTGGGCGTGATCGCGACCCACGAAACCAACATCATGGACCGCCGCATCGCCGAACTGCCGGCGTCGTGGAAAAAGCGCCTGCACAAGCGCTACAGCGCCATGACGATGGAGCCGGAAAAGCTCAAGTTCATCGACCGCATGGTCGCCGACAGCCGCAACGTGGCGCTGAACCACACGGCCGGCCTGTCCCTGCCGCAGCAGGTCCAGATGGGCTTTTTCGCGCTGTCCCACCTGCTCGACCTGAAGGACGCCTACAAGCACCTGACGATGGAAATCGTGCGCAAGCGGCGCGACGCGCTGTGGCAGGGCCTGGGCATTCCCATGCCGCCGGAAGATCCGACGCGCGCCTGGTATTACGTGGAACTGGACTTCATGGTCTGGGCCAAGGTGATGTACGGCGACGGCTTCTGCAAGTACATGGTCAACAATTACGAGCCGGTGGACTTCCTGTTCCGCCTGGCCGAGAAGACCGGCGTGGTGCTGATGGACGGCGGCGGTTTCGGCGGCCCGCCCTGGTCGATCCGGATCTCCCTGGCCAACCTCGACGACGGCGACTACGCCAAGATCGGCAAGCACATGGTGGCGGCCGCGACCGAATACGTCGACGCGTGGAAGGCCTCCGAGCTGGTGCGTTCGGGTCCGACCGCGGGCAAGGGCCAGAAGGTCAAGGCCGCGGCCGGCAAGAAGGCCGGCGCGGCCGTGGCGCGCAAGGCGGTCAAGCAGGCGGTGCAGCGCGCGGATACGGCGGCCAAGTCGGCCAGGAAGGGCGCCGGCAAATAGGCGGCCACGGCAACCCCAGGGTGATATGAACATATGACTTGCAGCGTCGGGTTTTTCAATAGCGTCCCCATCGCAGTGCTGTTCGTGACGGTGGGTTTGGGATACCTGATCGGCAAGCTCCGGATCGGCCCGATCCAGCTGGGCGGGGTGTGCGGAACGCTCATCGTCGCCCTGCTGATCGGGCAGACCGGCTGCCAGATCCGCGGCGACCTGAAGGAAGTCGCGTTCGCGCTGTTCATCTTCGCCATGGGGTACTCGGGCGGTCCGCAGTTCTTCGCCAACCTGAACCGCTCCAGCCTGCGCTTCATCGCGCTGCCGCTCATCGAGGCCGTGCTGGTGCTGACCATCGTGCTGGCGGCGGTGCCGCTGTTCGGCCTGGACGCCGGCACGGCGGCCGGGCTGGCGGCCGGCGCGGCCACCGAATCGGCCGTGGTCGGCACGGCCGCCGAGGCGCTCAAGCACCTGGGCCTGGCCGACGCCGAGGTCCAGCGCATGGAAGCCAACATCGCCACCGCCTACACGCTGACCTATCTGGTGGGCCTCATCAGCATCGTGTTCTTCACCAGCCAGGTCGCGCCGGCGCTGCTGCGCATCAACCTGCGCGAAGCGTCCAAGGCGATGGAGGAAAAACTGGGCGTGGCCGCCGGCGACGGCGAGGACGCCAACATGCCCACGCTGCCGCGGCTGGTGGGCCGCGCGCACGTGGTCAAGGACGCCGGCGGCATGAGCGTGGCCGAGGTGGAGGCCAGGCTGGGCGGGCGCACCGCCGTCAGCCGCATCCTGCGCGACGGGGCGGCGGTGGACGCCTCGCCCGAGGACGTGCTGGCGGTGGGCGACATCGTGGTGGTGCTGGGCATGCGGCGCTTCGTGCTGGGCGCCGGCGGCGTGATCGGCCCCGAGATCCAGCTGCCCGAGGCGCATGCCGACGACCTGCAGCTCAGCGAACTGGCGGTCATCGTCAACAAGAAGGCGGTGAACGGACACACCGTGGGCGAGCTGGCCCGGCGGCCGCGCGCGCAGCGGGCGCGCGGCGTGTTCCTGCAGTCCATCGTGCGCTCCGGCCATTCCCTGCCGATCACGCCGTCCACCGTGGTGCAGTACGGCGACCTGATCACGCTGGTGGGCGCCGAACCCGAACTGTCGGCGGCCGGCGCGGCGCTGGGCAACGAGCTGCGCCGCAGCGGCGTGACCGATCTGGTGTTCCTGGCTTTCGGCATACTCGCGGGCCTGCTGATCGGCAGCCTCAGCGCAAACCTGTGGGGCATTCCGGTATCGCTGGGCAGCGGCGGCGGGGCGCTGGTCAGCGGCCTGGTCTGCGGCTGGATCAACGCCAAGCGGCCGGCGCTGGGCCACATGCCGGACCACGCGGTGCAATTGCTCAAGGACCTGGGACTGGCGATCTTCGTGGCCTGCGTCGGCCTGTCGGCCGGGCCGGAGGCGGTGAAGCTGATCCGCGAGCACGGCGCGGTGCTGCCCGTGATCGGTCTCCTGGTGTCGCTGGGACCGGCATGCCTGTCGCTGTGGGTGGGCCACAAGATCCTGAAGATAGAAGGGCCGCTGCTGGTGGGGGCCATCGCCGGCCAGCACGTCAGCACGCCGGCCATCAGCGCCATCCTGAATTCCAGCGGCAGCGCGGTGCCGCTCCTGGGCTACACCGTGACTTACGCCATCGCCAACGTGCTGCTGCCGGTGCTGGGGCCCATCATCGTGTCGCTGGCCCACCACCTGGGCTAGCCGTTACCGCAGCAAGGTGCAGCCCTGCCACGCCTGATCCTCGATCAGGCGTTTTATTTCGTCCTGGCACAGCTCGATGACCCGGTTGACCGCGGGCGAGGGCGGCAGGCTTGCGCTGGCGCACAGCACCAGTTCGCGCGACAGCGCCGGGTCGAGCGCGTGCGCGACGATGGAGCCTTCCGCGATCTCGGGCTGCGCGGCCGAGCTGGGCAGGATGGTGGCCGCCATCGCCTCGCGCACGGCGGGGATCAGGATGGCCGAGGTGCTGGCCTCGGCGAACAGGTTGCAGGTCAGGCCGGCGGTCAGGAAGGCGTGGTCCAGCCGCGCGCGCAGCGTGTTGGGCAGGCTGGGCAGCACCAGCGGCAGCGCGGCGAAGTCCTCGATGGCCAGGGTGCGGCGCGGCAGCGCCACGCTGGCGTGCGCCAGCAGGAACAGGCGTTCGCGCAATAGCGGCGTGCGCAGGAGGCCCTGCATGGGCTGCTGGTCCGGCGACAGCGAAAAGTCGATGCGTCCTTGCAGCACCAGCTTGGTCAGGTCGGCGCTGGGCACGTCGACGATCTCCAGCACCACCGAGGGCAGCTCCGCCTTGACCCGGCGCATCAGCGGCAGGGCCAGCATGCGCGCCGTGCTGGAGGCCAGCCCGATCGAGACCGTGCCGGTGATCTGGTCGGCGGTCCGCGACAGCAGGCTGCGCGTGCTGTCGACCTGGCGCAGGATGATCTGCGCGTGGCGGTACAGCAGCAGGCCTTCGGCCGTGGGCTGCACGCCCTTGGCGCCGCGCACCAGCAGCGCCACGCCCAGGTTCTCTTCGAGCAGCGACATCTGCTGGCTTAGCGCGGGCTGCGCCACGTGCAGGCTTTCGGCGGCCCGCGTCATGTTCTGCAGTTCCACCACGCGGACGAAATACTTCAGCTGACGCAGATTCATGGAATAAGAAAAACTTATGGATGGATCAGAAAATAGTATTTTCTATGCCTCTGCGGCGCTGCCTAGAATGGGCCTCACATCAGAGGAGGACGACCGACATGAGTCTGCCATTGACCGGGCTGAAGGTGCTGGATCTGACCCGGGCGCTTTCCGGGCCTTTCTGCACAATGATTCTTGGAGACCTGGGCGCCGAGGTCATCAAGGTGGAACCCATGCCGGCGGGCGAGATGGCGCGCCAGTGGGGGCCTTTCGATGATGACATAAGCGTTTATTATCTTAGCGCCAACCGCAGCAAGCAAGGGATAGGCGTGGACTTCCGCAAGCCCGAGGGGCTGGCGCTGCTGCGCAAGCTGGCCCTGGCCTCCGACATCGTGGTCGAAAACTTCAAGGTTGGCACCATGGACGCGATGGGCCTGGGCTATGACGCGCTGGCCGAGGAGCATCCCGGCCTGATCATGGCGTCGATCTCCGGCTTCGGCAGCAAGGGCCCGGCGCGCGACTGGGCCGGTTTCGACCAGGTGGCGCAGGGCTATTCCGGCTTCATGAGCCTGACCGGCACGCCCGAGTCCGGCCCGATGCGGGTCGGCGTCGCCATCGGCGACCTGACCGCGGGCATGTGGCTGGTCATCGGCATCCTGTCGGCCGTGGCGCAGCGCGCCGCCACCGGGCGCGGACAGCACGTCCAAACCTCGCTACTGGCGGGGCTGATGGCGCTGCTCAGCGTGCAGGGCCAGCGTTATCTCAGCAAGGAGGAGGTGCCGCAGCCCTGCGGCAACGTGCATCCCGTCATCGCGCCCTACGGCACTTTCGAGACCGCCGACGGTCCGCTCAACCTGGCGCCGGCCACCCAGGCCATGTGGGTCAAGCTCTGCGCCATCCTGGACCTGTCCCACCTGACGTCCGACCCGCGCTTTCTCACCAACGCCGAACGCATGCAGCACCGCTATGAGCTGAAGCTGGAGCTGGAGGCCGGGCTCAAGCGCAAGACGCGCATGGAATGGACCGCGCTGATGATAGACGCCGGCATTCCGGCCGGCCCGATCAATACCCTGGAGGACGTGTTCGCGGACCCGCAGGTGCAGGCTTGCGGATTGGTGCGCACGCTGGCGCATCCGGTGCTGGGCGAACTGCGGCAGGTGGGCCTGCCGCTGGAGCTGGGCGGCGCGCAGGCCGCCGCCGACCGCGCGCCGCCCGTGTTCGGCCAGCACACGCGCGACGTGTTCGCGCGCTATGGCATGGACGGCGCCGAAATCGACAGGCTGCTGGCCGATGGCGTGGCCTACCAGGCGGAGGCGGCATGAACGCGCCCGGCGAGACGCCCAGCCTGTCGGTGGACGGGCACGTCGCCACGCTGCGCCTGCGCCGGCCCGGCCACGCCAACCGGCTGTCCCCGCGCGACCTGGAGGTGCTGAGAGACCATCTGGCGACCGTGAACGCCGACGACGCCGTCCGCGTGCTGCGCATCCAGTCCGACGGCAAGTACTTCTGCAGCGGCTACGACATTGCTTCCCTGGCCTCGGACAGCGCGCCCAGCTCGCTGTACTTCGGGCAGACCATGGACCTGATCGAAGCGGCCCGGCCCGTCACCATCGCCGCGGTGCAGGGCGGGGCGTATGGCGGCGGCACCGACCTGTGCCTGGCCTGCGATTTCCGCATCGGCACGCCGCAGGCCGATATGTTCATGCCGGCCACGCGGCTGGGCCTGCATTTCTATCCCGGCGGCATGTCGCGCTACGTCACGCGCCTGGGCCTGGACCAGGCCAAGCGCCTGTTCCTGACCGCCGAGCGCATCCAGGCCGACGAAATGCTGCGCATCGGCTTTCTGACCGAGCTGGTCGACGAGGACCGCCTGCAGCAGCGCCTGGACGCGCTGAGCGCGCAGATCGCCGAGATGGCGCCGATACCGCTGTTCGGCGTCAAAGCCCAGCTCAACCGGATCGCGCGCGGCGAGATCGACGTGGCCGCCATCGAGGAGGCGGTGCTGCAGTCCGAGCGTTCGCGCGACCTGGCCGAAGGCGCGCTGGCCTGGCGCGAAAAGCGCAAGCCGCGCTTCACCGGCCGCTGAAGCGGCCGGCGCATCAACAGAGGGCCGCAAGACAAGCGGCTCCGACATCCACAAAGGAGACTTCGATGAAACCCGCCATCACCGCCTGCGGCGCCTTGCTTGCCGCCGTTGTTTCGTTGTCCGCCATGCCGCAGGCCGCGCAGGCCGCCGCGCCGTATCCGTCCAAGCCGCTGACCCTGGTGATCGGATTCCCGCCCGGCGGCGGGGCCGACCAGGTGGGGCGCGTCTACGCGAACGCGCTGGCCCGCCAGCTCAAGCAGCCCGTCGTCATCGAAAACCGTCCGGGCGCCGGCTCGACCATCGGCGCCAGCCTGGCCGCGCGCGCCGCCGCCGACGGCTATACCCTGTACCTGGGCAATTCCAGCGTCATGGGCAGCGACAGCGCGCTGTACAAGGTGGATTACACGCCCGACGACTTCGTGCCCGTGGCGCAGCTGACCACCGGCCCCATGGTGCTGATCGCCAACGCCAAGCTGGGCTTCAAGAGCGTGCAGGACCTGATCGACCGCGCCAAGAGCAAGCCGGGAACCATCAACGTGGCCTCGTCCGGCAACGGCGTCATCACCCATCTGGCCGCGGTCGAATTCATGTCGCTGACGGGCGTGAAGCTGATGCACATTCCGTTCAAAGGCGGCGCGGCCGCGGCGCAGTCGGTGGCCGCGGGCGACACCGACGTCTCCTTCGCCACGGCGCCCTCGGCCAAGGCCGTGATCGACAGCGGCAAGGTGGTGGCGCTGGCGGTGACGTCGGGCCAGCCCTCGCGCCTGCTGCCCTATCCGCCGATCGCCGCGACCGTGCCCGGTTACGAGCTGTCCAACTGGTGGGGCGTGTTCGCGCCCAAGGGCACGCCGCCGCAAGTCCTGGAAACGCTGTTCAAGGCCAGCAACGAAGTGCTGGCGCTGGCCGAGGTGCAGCAGGGCATGGCGGCCGGCTACGAGGAAGTCACGCCGTCGGCCTCGCTGGAAGCCTTCGGCGCCTTCGCCCGCAAGGAGGGAAGCAAGGGTTTAAGATTGGCCAAACAAAGCTTGGACAGCGCCAATTGATGGAGACACCATGCCCTACGCAACCCCATTGCAGGACTTCCGTTTCGCCCTGCGCGAACTGGCCGGACTTGAAGAGGTCCTGAAACTTCCCGGCTTCGAAGAGGTCACGCCCGATCTGGTCGACGCCATCCTCGAAGAGAACGGCCGCTTCGTGGAACAGGCGATCGCGCCGCTGAACGTGCCGGGCGACACCCGCCCGCCGGTCTGGCAGGACGGCCACGTCGCCGCCACGCCGGGCTATGCGCAGGGCTTCAAGGATTACGCGGCCGGCGGCTGGCAGGGTCTGCAGCATCCGGCGGCCTGGGGCGGGCAGGGGCTGCCCAAGCTGGTGGCGGCGGCGCCGGGCGAGAACATCCAGGCGGCCAGCCTGGCGTTCTCGCTGTGTCCGATGCTGACCGACGGCGTCATCGAAGCCCTGCTGACCGTGGGTTCGGAGGCGCAGCGCCAGCAGTACGTGCCCAACCTGATCGGCGGCAAGTGGACCGGCACCATGAACCTGACCGAGCCGCAGGCCGGCTCGGACCTGGCCCAGGTCGCCACCCGTGCGGTGCCGCAGCAGGACGGCAGCTACCGGCTCAGCGGCCAGAAGATCTTCATCACCTACGGCGAGCACGATCTGGCCGAGAACATCATCCACCTGGTGCTGGCGCGCATGCCGGACGCGCCGGCCGGGGTGAAGGGCATTTCGCTCTTCATCGTGCCCAAGTTCCTGGTCGAGCCCGACGGCTCGCCCGGCAAGCGCAACGACGTGTGGTGCGCCTCGCTGGAGCACAAGCTCGGCATCCACGGCAGCCCCACCGCCGTGCTGCTGTACGGCTCGGGCAAGGGCGACGTGGGCGAGGGCGCCATCGGCTACCTGGTCGGCGAGCCCAACCGCGGCCTGGAATACATGTTCATCATGATGAATGCCGCCCGCTATTCGGTGGGGCAGCAGGGCATCGGCGTGTCCGAGCGCGCCTACCAGCACGCCCTGGCCTATGCGCGCGAGCGCGTGCAGGGCCGCGCCGTCGAAGGCTCGCCCGGTCCGGTCGCCATCGTGCGCCATCCCGACGTGCAGCGCATGCTGATGACCATGAAGGCGCTGACCGAGGCGGCCCGCGCCATCTCTTACGTGGCCGCGGCGGCGCACGACAAGGGCACGCATCATCCCGACCCGGAGCAGCGCGCGCGCAACCGCGCCTTCTACGAATACCTGGTTCCCATCGTCAAGGGCTTCTCCACCGAGAACGCGGTCGAGATCGCGTCGCTGGGCATCCAGGTGCATGGCGGCATGGGCTACATCGAAGAGACCGGGGCCGCGCAGTTCTACCGGGACGCGCGCATCCTGCCGATCTACGAGGGCACGACCGCGATCCAGGCCAACGACCTGGTCGGACGCAAGACGCAGCGCGACGGCGGCGCCGCCGCGCATGCCGCCATCGCGGCGATGCGCGAGACGTTGCGCGCGCTCAGCGCCGAGGCCGCGTCGGCCGCGGCGCAGGACCGCGCCGGCCTGGGCCTGCTGCGCGATAACTTCGACGCCGCGATCCAGGCGTACGAGGCCGGCGTCGCCTACATCCTGGAGCAGTCCGCGGCCAATGTGCGGGCGGCCTATTCCAGCAGCGTGCCCTACCTGATGCTGGCCGGCGTCACGCACGGCGGATGGCAGATGGCGCGCGCCGTGCTGGCCTGCCGCCGGCATCTGGCCGGCGGCTCCACCGACCCGTTCCATGCCTCGAAAATCGCCACCGGCCTGTTCTACGGCGCGCATATCCTGCCGCGCGCGCTGGCATTGTCGGCGGCGGTGCGCGCCGGGGTCGTGGCCGACGCCTGTGGCGCCAGCCTGAATATTGCATAAGGTTATATGTCTTGCGTATTTCCCCGACTGCGGGTTTGATGGAAGAATCGTCTTCCGGGAGACGATCAGCCTGCGCCGCCCGTTTCGGCGGGCGGCCAGCCCCCACTGAATCCGCATACAGGAGATATCATGAGTCAATTACGCCTGGGCGATACCGCCCCCGATTTCGAACAGGAATCCTCGGTCGGCCCGATCCGCTTCCATGAGTATCTGGGCAACAGCTGGGGCGTCCTGTTTTCGCATCCGGCCGACTTCACGCCGGTCTGCACCACCGAGCTGGGCTACACCGCCAAGCTGGCCGATGAATTCGCCAAGCGCAACGTCAAAGTGCTGGCCCTGTCGGTGGACGACACCGACTCGCACACGCGCTGGATCGAAGACATCAACGATACCCAGTCCACCACGGTCAACTTCCCGATCCTGTCGGACAAGGACCGCAAGGTATCCGAGCTCTATGACATGATCCACCCGAACGCCAACGCCACCCTGACCGTGCGTTCGGTGTTCATCATCGACCCCAACAAGAAGGTGCGCCTGATCATCACGTATCCGGCCAGCACCGGCCGCAACTTCAATGAGATCCTGCGTGTCATCGATTCGCTGCAGCTGACCGACAGCCACAGCGTGGCCACGCCGGTGAACTGGGAAAACGGCGACGACGTGATCATCGTGCCGTCGCTGCAGGACGAGGCCGTGATCAAGCAGAAATTCCCCAAGGGCTACAAGGCCGTGCGTCCCTACCTGCGCATCACGCCCCAGCCGGACAAGTAATTCCGGGTTTCATGCCCGGCGCGAACCGCCGCCTTCTCCTTGTGGAAGGCGGCGTTTTTTTCTATGCACGCCGCATGCGCGCAGACATATAGGACGCAATAAAGACGACGGTGCCAGCAAAACGAACTAGCGTTTCTTCGCAGAGATTCATCGAAGCGCTTTTCAATCAAGGGCATCCGTGCGCACCAATAATCCGAAGCGGACGCGCGTCCGGCACGAGGGTTGGCGCAAGGCGCTGTCGGCGGCACTGACGGCGCTGTGCGTTTCCTCCGCGGCCGCGCAGCAAGCCCTGGCCGGGGCCGGCATCGACGCCACCGACATCCAGCGCCGCCAGCAACAGGAGCTGGATGTCCAGCGCGCCCGCGCGCAGCAGCGTCCCGACGTGCTCTCGGCGCCCGGGGAAGGGCGCGCGCAGCCGCTGGTATTGCCGCGCGAGACTCCCTGCTTCCTGTTGCGCCAGGTCGCCTGGGACGGCCCCGAGCCGCCGTCGCAACTGCGCCGGCTGGCCGCCGCCGTCATCGGCGCCTGCGTGGGCGGGCAGGGCCTGAAGGCGCTGCAAGAGCACCTGCATGCGCGCCTCGTCGAACAAGGCCTGGTCACGGCCCGGGTGCTGCTGCCCGAACAATCGCTGGCTGGCGGCACGCTGACCCTGCGCTACCTGCGCGGGCGCATCGCCGCGGTCCGCAGCGAGGGCGCCGTGGGCTGGTGGCGCACCGCCATGCCCACCGGACCCGGCGGGTCGTTCAACCAGCGCGACCTGGACCAGGCGCTGGAGAACATCCGGCGCCTGCAGGGCCAGGCCGACGCCGTCATCGACGTGGCGCCCGGCGCCGAGCCGGGCGATTCCGACGTCCTCATCAAACCGGGCAGCGGCAAGCGCTGGCACGCCTACCTGGGCGGCGACAACGCCGGCATGGAATCCACCGGCAAGAACCAGATCAACGCCGGCCTGACGCTGGATTCGCCGCTGTTCCTGTACGACCGCCTGTCCGTCTCATGGAACGGCAACGCAGGCCTGCGCCGCGACGACGCGCTGACGCGCGCGGCCTCCATCGACTACAGCGTGCCTTTCGGCTACTGGGCCTTCTCCATCGCGGCCAGCCGCTCGCGCTATCGCCAGACCGTGGCGGGTTTCGACGCACCCATCGTCTACGGCGGCAGCACCCAACGGCTGGACTTCGGCGTGTCGGTGGTTGCCTATCGCAGCAGCCGCTACAAGGGCACCGCGGCGCTGAAGCTGCTGCGCAAACGGGTCGGCAGCCGCGTCAACGACGTCGACATCGCGGTGCAACGCCGCGACGTCACGGGCTACGAGTTCAGCTACGGACACCGCCAGTACCTGGGCCGCGCCGTGCTCGACGTGGGCGCCGGCGTGCGCGGCACGCTGCCCCGATTTTCCAGGCAGCCCGGCCAGGTCTACGGCGATCCCGCCTGGACCGGCCGCAGCGCCGTTCTCAGCGCCAGCGCCGGCCTGTATCTGCCGTTCGACGCGGCGGGCCGGCAGTGGGTCTACCAGCTCAACTGGCAGATCCAGCATGCCAGGACGGCGCTGGTCCCCGCCGACTATTTCACCATCGGCAACCGCTATGCCGTGCGCGGCTTCGACGGCGAGTCGACGCTGGCCGCCGAAGATGGCTGGAGCCTGCGCAATGACCTTTCGCTGCAGCCCGGCGGCGCCTGGCCGCAGCTGTACGCCGGCCTGGACGCCGGCCGCGTGGGCGGCCCGTCCGCCGCGTCCCTGTCCGGCCGCACCCTGGTAGGCGCCGTCGCCGGCCTGCGCGGACGCTTCGCCATGCCTTACCTGAAAGCCAGCTACGACCTGTCGGCGGGCTGGCCGCTGAAGAAGCCCGCAAACCTCAAGACGCGCCGCACCGTGCTGGCGGCCTCGCTGATGCTGGAGTTCTAGCACAGGGCGAGGCCGCGCCGGCCGTGGGGTTGCATCGATCATCGGGAGTCGCCGCAACATGTCCAAGCTCCGTCGCGCCATCGTCTGGCTGATCCTCTACACGCAGGTCTGGACGCCCGTGCTGGCGCAGGCCCTGCCCATCGCCGTGGACCGCGGCGCGCCGGGTCCGCGCCCCGTGATCGGCGTCAGCCGGGGCGTACCGGTGGTGCAGATCGCGCCGCCGTCCGCAGGCGGCGTATCGGACAACCGCTACACGCAGTTCAACGTCGGCGCCTCCGGCGCCGTGCTGAACAACAGCGGCGGCGCCAGCAGCACGCAATTGGCCGGGCAGATCGGCGGCAACCCCATGCTGGGCAACCGCCACGCGGCCACCATCCTGAACCAGGTCACCGCGCCCAATCCCTCGCAACTGCTGGGCACGCTGGAAGTCGCCGGCCGGCGCGCCAATGTCATTGTCGCCAACCCGGCCGGCATCACCTGCAAGGGCTGCGGCTTTCTGAACGCCGGGCGCGCCACGCTGGCCACCGGCAGGCCGACGGTCGGCCCGGACGGCGGCATCGGCCTGGACGTGGCGTCCGGCACGCTGCGCGTCGAAGGCGAGGGCCTGCTCGGGTCCAACCTGAAACAGCTCGACCTGATGGCGCGGTCGCTGGAGGTCCGCGCCGGCATCTGGGCCGGGCAGCTGAACGTCACGGCGGGCGCGGCGCGCGTGGACTACGGCACGGGCGCGGTCACGGCGCGTCCGGGCGAGGGCCCCGCGCCGGCCCTGGCGGTGGACACGGCGGCGCTGGGCGGCATGTACGCCAACAGCATCCGGCTGATCGGCACCGAGGCCGGCGTGGGCGTGAACGTGGGCGGCAATCTGGTGGCGCTCACGGGCCCGCTGGAACTGAACGCGGCCGGCGACGTAACGATCGCATCCGGCGGCACGCTGCAGTCCGCGCGCGAGCTGCGTGTGACGGCCGCGGGCGACCTGTCGGTCGAAGGCCGCGCGCAGGCCAAGGCGTCGGCGACGCTGCGTGCAGGCGGCAAGGCCTCGGTATCGGGCGAGGCCTGGAGCGATGCGGACCTGGACATCCAGGTCGCGGGCGACCTCCGTCTGGACGGCAGCGCGCTGGCCGACGGCGGCGCCTTGCGCCTGGCCAGCGGCGGCGACCTGTGGCTGGCTGAAGGCAGCCGGGTCTGGGGGCGCGGCGTCCAGGCCACCGCCGGCCGCGGCCTGAGCGCCGACGGCAGCATCGGCGCGGCCGGCAGGCTCGACATCTCCGCGGGAGGCGACGCGCGCATCGGCGCGGCGGGCGCGCTCGACGCGATGGACACGGCCCGCCTGCGCGCCGATGGCGACGTGACCGTCGCCGGTCAGCTGCGCGCCAATGGTGGCGCCGACGTCAATGCGGGCGGCGCGCTGCGCGTGCAGGGCCTGATCGGCTCGGCGCAGGGAACGCTGAACCTCGCGGCCGGCCAGGACCTGAAGCTGGGCGAACGCAGCCACGTCTGGGCCGATGGCGCGCTCGTCGCGCGCGCCGGCAATGACATCGAAACCGGCGGCACGCTGGCCGCGGGCGCCGCCATGACGCTGGCGGCCGGCCGCGACCTGCGGCTGGGCGGCACCGTCGCCGCGCTCGGCAAGCGCGGCCCCGGCAAGCTGGCCGCCTCCAGCGGGCGGGATCTGCGCGTCAGGCAGGACGCGCAGGTGCAGGCCGCGGACACGATGGATCTAGTCGCCGGCCGCGACCTGGCCGTTGCCGGCACGGTGACCTCGATCAAGGCGCTGATGCTGGCCGCGGCGCGCAATGCGCGCGTGGACGGTACGGCGGCCAGCGATGCGGCCTTGATGCTGACGGCCCGCGGCATCACGGTCGGCGGCCAAGGGCGCATGCTGGCGGGCGAATCGCTAGGGCTGGATGCGGGCAAGGCGCTCGTCAACAACGGCCTGCTCGCTTCCAACGGCCGCGCGGTCCTGAACGCCGGCGCCACGCTGACCAATACCGGCACGGCGATGGCCGGCGGCGATCTCGACGCCCGTGCAGGGCAGGCACTGGACAACGCCGGCCGCCTGGTCGCCGGCGTGGACGCCAAGGGCAAGCTGAGCCGGCCGGGCAGCGTGACGCTATCGGCGCAGACCATCGCGCATGCCGGCGTCACGCTGGCCGGCAAGGACGTGAAGGTGGCTGCCAAGGCGCTGAAGCTGGCGGGCGAACTCAGCGCCACCGGCGACGCCAGCGTTGAAGTGGACGACGAACTGGACAACGCCGGCGGCCTGATCGAGGCCGGCGGCAAGCTGGCCGTGTCGGCGGCCAAGCTGATCAATCGCGCCGCACCGCCTGCCACCGACGCGCCGGCGCGCGGTCTGCAGGGCAAGGCGGTCGAGATCCAGGCCGACGTGGTCGACAACCGGGGCGGCCTCATCCACGCCGCCCAGGACCTGAAGCTGCGGGTCCGCAAGCTCGACAACCGGGCCGACGGCGAACTGCTGGCCGGCCGCAACAACAGCCTCGACGTTTCCGGCGCGCTGGCCAACGACGGCCTGATCGACGGCGCCGTAACGGACATCACGGCGCCAGGGCTCATCAACCGCGGCCGCATCTACGGCGACGCCGTGTCGATCGGCGCGAAGAGCCTGCTCAACGACGCCACGGCCGTCATCGCCTCGCGCACCGACCTGGACCTGGGCGTCACCGAGCTGACCAATCGCGAGCACGCGCTGATCTACGCGGCCAGGGACCTGCGCATCGGCGGCGCGCGCGACGCCAAGGGCCGCGCCACGGGCCAGGCGCAATCGCTGCTGAACGCCTCGGCCACCATCGAGGCGGCGCGCGACGCCGATATCTCGTCCGTGCTGCTGCGCAACCGCAACGACCGCTACGCCAGCGAGACGGTGACCGTGTCGTCTACGCCCAAGGTGTATTACTCGCCGGCCGGCACGACCGACATGTACGACGCGCAGGACCACTGGCTGTGCGACGACGTCACACCCATGTGCGGCAGAGACCCGGTCTGGCTCAACGACGATCCCGGACGCCAGTTCCTGCTGCCGTCCGAGCGGTATCCCGCCGACCGCTACGGCCCGCCCTTTTTCCACGAGGAGGGGATGAAGGACAAGTCACGTCGGAACGTGCCGATCTGGCTGTCCCAAATCACGGGCGACGAAGGTTGCCCCGATGAAGACGAGGCGAGTTGCTGGCCGCGCCCCAAACAGTACCGTTATGCCAGGGACGACCGCATCTGGGGCATATTCGGGGTGACGCCGCCCGACCCGCTGCCCAAATGGTACGAACCCGGGTACGAGGCCGCCTACATCGAATACAAGACCCGGCACCTGGAGCTGGACAAGCACATCTGGGCCTTCAACCGCGACTACGCCCGGCGGCTGGTTCCTCACTTCACCTACTACCGGGTCACCGAGACCGTCACCGAAACGCGCACCACCTCGTCCGATCCGGCCCGGATACTGGCCGGCGGCGCGATGCGGCTGAACGGCGAGGTCATCAACGATAAAAGCCGGATCGCCGCCGGCGGCGATCTGGCGGTGGAAGGACCGGCGGTCCGCAACATCGGCGCCAGCGGCCAGCGGGTCGTCACCCGCGAGGGCACCGCCACCTATACCCAGGCGCGCCGGAGCCACCGCCGGGAAACCACGGTCCCCTATGTCGCCACCCTGGCCAGCGATTCCGCGGAGGTGCCGGTGGGCACGGTCGGCGGCCACGCCCAGGTCGATCTGCGCGGCCGTGCGCCCGCGCCGGTCGAGGTGGTCGGCGTGGGCCTGCCCGGCGGCAGCGAGGTGCGCAGCGTCTCGGGCTCGGCCGGCATCCCCGACAGCCAGCTGTTCACCGTGGACGGCCGCCCCGACGCGCCTTACCCCGTGGCCACCGACAAGCGATTCGCGGGCCGGGACCCGGCCGTGTCCAGCGACTATCTGCTGGAGCTGCTGCGCGGGGCCGGCGCAGCGGGGCCGGACGCGCGCTTCCTCACGCCCTCGGGCCAGCCGCGGCGCCTGGGCGACGGCCTGCATGAACAGCAGGCCGTGTCCGACCAGATCCTGGCCACCACCGGCCAGCGCTTCCTGGAGAACTACGGCAGCCAGGACGCGCAGTACAAGGCCCTGCTTGCCGCCGGCGCCCGGTTCGGGCGCGAACACGGACTCAGGCTCGGCGTCGCGCTGACCGAGGCGCAGCAGCGCCAGTTGACGACCGACCTGGTCTGGCTGGTCGAACAGACCGTGACACTGCCCGACGGCACCACCCGCACGGTGCTGGCGCCAAAGGTCTACCTGCTGGTGCGCGAGGGCGACCTCAAGGGCGACGGCACGCTCATGGCGGGCCGTACGGTCCGTATCGCCGCGGACGGCGAGGTCGCCAACAGCGGCACGCTCGCCGCGCGCGAGGCCACCGTCATCGGCGCCGGCCGCATCGTCAACCAGGCCGGCGGCACGATACAGGGCCGCCGCGTCGACCTCGACGCGCGCACGGACCTGAGCAACGTGGCCGCGCGCATCCAGGCCGGCACGGCGACGCTTCGCGCCGGGCGCGACCTCGCCCTGACTTCGACGGCAGAATCCGAGCAGCACGGCAACATCTGGGGCACGCATGTCAGCGGCGTGGCGCGGGTGGACGCCGACCGCCTGGCCATGCAGGCCGGGCGCGACCTGAGCCTGACCGCCGCGCAGGTGCGCGTGCAGGACGACGCGCGCCTGGAGGCCGGGCGCGACATCCGGTTCGACACGCTCACCGAGCGCCACGGCGAACGCATCGTCGCCGACAGGCGCAACCGCCACGACCTCGACACCCGCAAGGAGGTCGGCACGACACTGGCTGCCGGCGGCAACCTGACGGCGGTCGCCGGTCGCGACATCGACGCCCGCGCCGCCGACGTCACCGCCGGCAAGCATCTGGGCGTGGGCGCGCAGCGCGACATCAACCTGCGCGCGGGCGAACAGGCGGGCTCCGCGCGCGACGAAAGCTACTACAAGACCAGCGGCTTCTTCTCGTCCAAGACCACGCACACCATCCAGTCGACCGACTGGACCCGCGCCCAGGGCACGACCTTCACGGGCGAAACCGCCTCGCTGCTGGCCGGCCGCGACCTGAAGCTCGCCGGCGCCAACGCCGGCGCGCAGCAGGACCTGCTCCTGTTCGGCGGGCGCGACGTCGACATCGCCGCGGCCCGCAACACCCAGGACGACTACGACTACAGGATGGTCAAGAAGTCCGGCTTCGGCGCGCTGGGCGGCCTGAGCATCGGCACGCGCAGGCAGACCGACGCCATCGACAGCAAGACGGCCTTGTCGGCCGCCAGCACCGTGGGCAGCGTCGAAGGCGACACCCGGATCGCCGCCGGCGACCGGCTCGACATCGTCGCCAGCAAGGTGCTGGCGCCCCAGGGCAGCGTCAGCCTGAGCGGCAAACAGGTAAATATCGGCGCCGCGCTGGACACGTCCCGCGAACGCGAGGTCCATGAGATCAAGCAGTCGGGCCTGTCCATCACGGCCAGCAACCCCGTGATCGGCGCGGTGCAGACCGGCCGGCGCATGACGGAGGCCGCCGGCAAGGTCGACAACCCGGTGATGCAGGGCCTGGCCGGCGCCACCACGGGCCTGGCCGCCGTCAATGCCTACGACGCCCTGCAACAGGCGCGCGGCGCGCCCGACGCCAGCGCGCTGCAGCAGGCCGGCGGCGTGAGCATCCAGCTGAGCCTGGGCACGAGCCAAAGCCGCAGCACCACCGACCGCACCACGACCCGCGCGGCCGGCTCGCGCATCGAGGCCGACCGGGACGTGCGCGTCATCGCGCAAGGCGCGGGCCGTGACGCCGACATCACGGTCACCGGCTCGACCCTGTCGGCCGGCGGCAACGCCATGCTCCAGGCCGAAGGCGACGTCCTGCTGCAGGCCGCGAGCAACACCGTCGAACAGAAGACCGACAGCCGCAGCAGCAGCGCCAGCATCGGTCTGGGGCTGGGCCTGGGCGCCGTCAACAGCGGCGTCACGCTGGAGCTGGGCGCTTCCGCGAGCCGGGGCCGCGCCGATGGACGCGGCCAGCGCGCCACCCCCAGCCGCGTCACCGCCGGCGACACGCTGGCGCTGCAATCCGGCGGCGACACCACGCTGCACGGCGCATCCGGCGCCGCGCAACGCATCGTCGTCTCGGCCGGCGACGAGCTGCTGCTGCAAAGCCCGCAGGACAGCAGCCAGTACCAGGCGCAGAACCGGAGCGCGGGCATCGGCGCCTCGATCTGCCTGACCGGAACCTGCGTCAGCAGCATCAGCGCCAACGCCGGCGCGGGCCGGATGCAAAGCGACTTCCAGGCCGTCTCCGAGCAGACGGGGCTGCGGGCCGGCGACGGCGGCTTCCAGATCGTGGTCAAGCGCGGCGCCACGCTGATCGGCAGCGTCATCGCCAGCGGCGACCAGGCCGTGGCCGACGCGCTGAACCAGCTGAACACCGGCACGCTGGTCGCGCAGGACCTGGAGAACCGCGCCGACTACAACGCCAGCCAGGTCGCGCTAGGAGGAGGCGTCGCCCTGGGCGACGGCAAGGCCGGCATCAATGCGCCGGTGGCGCTGGGTGCCCAAGGCAGCGCCAGCTCGACCACGCAAAGCGCGATCGGCGCCGGCCGCATCGTCATCCGCGACGCGGCCGCGCAGCAGGACCTGACCGGCATGACGCCGTCGCAGACGATCGCGTCGCTGAACCGCGACACGGCCGGCGCGCACAACGCGCTGCAGCCGATCTTCGACAAGGAAAAGATCGAGGCGGGCTTCGAGATCGCCTCGGAAGCCAGCCGGCAGGTGGGGCAGTTGCTGGCGAATCGGGCGGCCGAGATAGACGCGCTGGAGCGGCGTTCGCAAGATACGTCGCTATCACCGGCCGAACGCATCCAGGCGGCCAAAGCCTATGCCGACTTGGAGACGCAGTGGGGCGTCAACGGTACGTATCGTCAGCTGAGCACCGCGATTCTGGGCGCCGCCAGCGGCAACGTAACAGGCGGCGCAAGCGAGTTCGTTCGGGCAGCGGCCGTCAATTACCTGCAAAGCCTGAGCGCGGCCAAGATCAAGGAACTCAGTCGCCACCTTGGCGGCGAGGGATCGGCCGGCCATGCCGCCTTGCATGCCGTACTGGGCTGCGCGGGTGCGGCCGCGCAACAGGGCTCATGCGCGGGAGGCGGTGCGGGCGCGCTCTCCGGTGTGGTGCTGAACCAGCTGCTCGAAGGCACCACCGACGCCGAAACCAAGAAGCTGAGCGCGGGGGAAAAGGATGCGCGCCTCAATCTGGCGAACAGCATCATTGCCGGCATCGCCGCACAGATCGATCCTCGGGCGGCAAGCTCGGCTTCCGTGGCTTCGCGCATAGAAAGCGAAAACAACGCGCTTTACCAAAATCGCGACAAGGTCGCGCGCATGAAGGCGCAGTTGTATCAGCAGTTGGAGCAGCGCTGCGGCAGCGACAACGCCTGCTACGAGTCAGGCTTTCAGCGAGCCGACCGAATGGCGGCGGCATATGACGTCACGCTGACGTTGCGCCATTACCCGCCGATGACCCGAGAGATGGCCGACATGCTGGCGCAAGGCGTGTTGGACCTTGCTCCAGGGGTTTCCAACATCAGTGCGCTGTATGAACTGGTGACGGGCGAGACCGCCACGGGTGACGAAGCCAATCGGTACTTCGCGGCAATGGGAATCGTGCCGGTCGTCGGCGGTGTGCTGAAAAAGGGCGCGAAAGCGCCGCAGCTCTTCGCAGCGGCGGATCAGGCAATCGATGTTGGTAAGGTTGGCAAAGCGGGCAGTTCCAGCGCAAAGGCAGCGCGTGATTTACCGCAAGTCACTCTCAATCGTCTGAATGGTCTTGCTTTTGAGCGTCAAGTTGTCGAGGCGTTGGCTCATGTCGGTGCGACGAAGAATACCCAGGCGATAACGGTTCCGCTTGCGAATGGTGCAATCGTGACAACCATTCCCGATTTGTGGGGGAAAGCGGTTGGAGGGGTATTGGAGGTTAAGAATGTCGTAGATCTTTCAATTTCCAATCAACTGCGGGCTCAGATTAAGTTGGCCCTTGATAACGGTCAGCCTTTAAATCTTGTTGTGAGTCCCAGGACGAATAGTGTCTCGCGAAATCTGATTGAAAAAATAAGAGAGACGGGTGGCGATGTTTTTAGGTACGATCCCGCTTTAGGGGAAATAACGAAATTCTAAAAGCTATGAAACCTTACATAAAAATTTCTATTAGGGAAGGTCTGAAGAACTCGATTTCAAACATCCAAAAATCGACCTCATGACCAAAGTATTCAAAAATGGTTAAAAACTGCTCAAATCATCGCCACTTTCGGGTTGTTTGCACCCCGATCAGGCCCGTTTTCGGGCCTGTTGGCGCTTTTTGGGCGCACTTACCCTGCCACCGCCGTCAACGGGCGGCGTGCCATCCAGATATTGGACAGCGTAAACAACATTTTCAAATGCGCAGTGTTCTTGGCCAGTCCACGGAATCTGACTTTACGAAACCCGAATTGGCATTTGATGACACGAAACGGATGCTCAACCTTGGCTCGAAGACTGGATTTGGCCCGCTCAATGTTTTGCGTCAAACGATCAATTGCGCTGTTACCCAAGGCGCGCCGTTTGCCGGGGCGCATGGCAATGTGCCAGGTTACGTCACGCCCTTGGTGCTCGGGTCGTTTGTCTACGCCTTGATAACCGGCATCGCCAAAAGCCAACGTTTCTTCACCATGCAGCAACGCAGCCGCCTGAGTAACATCATGCTCATTGGCAGCGGTGCCCACCACCGTGTGGACCAGCCCGCTGTGAAGATCAACCCCAATGTGGGCCTTCATCCCAAAGTGCCACTGGTTTCCCTTTTTGGTCTGATGCATCTCGGGGTCCCGCGTGCCGCTGGCGTTCTTGGTCGAGCTGGGTGCATCGATAATTGTGGCGTCCACAATGGTGCCTTTGCGCACCTGAATGCCTTGATCCTGCAACAGCAGGTTGACCGCCTCAAGCGCTTGGTCGGCAATGTTGTGCTGCTCGAGCAGATGACGGAAGTTCAAAATGGTGGTCTCGTCCGGCACACGACCTCCAGGCAGTTTGGCAAACTGGCGCATCGAAAAGCTGTCGTACAGCGTCTCTTCCATGGCCGGGTCCGACAGCGAAAACCACAGTTGCATGAAGTAGATGCGCAGCATCGTTTCCAGCGGATACGGTGGACGACCGATGCCCGGTTTGGGGTAATGCGGATCGACCAGATCGGCAAAGAGCTTCCACGGCACCGCACGCTCCATCTTGGCCAGAAACTTCTCACGGCGCGTTTTCTTGCGTTTGCCAACGTACTCGGCTTCGGAAAAACTCAACTGGCTCATCGGGTTCACTCGGATCGGACTGTTTTCAATAACTTATATTCTGACAGGTTCGTTGGACTTGTTCAGAGGTTCCTTAGAACGAAAATAGAAACAATCGACTGGGCTGTCGGCGAAAAGTTCATTGATTCATTGGGTTTGGAGGACGGTCTGCTGATTCCGGAATTGATTTCGCATAACGTAGACAGGTTTAGAGATCCGTTCGTGGGGAAAGCGCTTTGCAAAGAAGTTTGGGCTTCGAAAATTCTACTGCGCACTGATGATGGATTTTCGTCAGACTTTTTCCAGGATTTTGCATGGAAAAGAAGGCGATCAATTGTGTCAAAAGGCGATGTGAGCCATACGTTCAAAAACATCCGAGATCAAGTGGTACCAGGGTCCATTTCTTTCTATGCTGCGTTTAGTGACAAAGTGAATTGGCATAGAATTTTCAAAACCTGGTGCGAAATTTTTCCGCCTCAACTGGGAATGCTTCATGCTTTCGCAGGACCTGAGCTGGCTCCGTCGGCAAAATACGATAGTTTCCAGATTGGCTCGTTTAACGCGCTCTTGAAACCTGAGGTGCCGAATATCGGCTGGGCAATGGTTTATGGTGATGAATTCGCTCAGGAGGTGAATGTCCGACGCATTGTTGAGGCGGGATTTGCTATTGAAAATGTCGGCAACGGATACCTAGTCAGAGTTACGGATAGTATTAATGACGTAGTTGCCGATTTTTGGCAATTTTCAAGGCGACGTGCCGAACTTAAGAAGTTGTTCCGAGCCGGATTTTTCCTGACCGAAGATGAACCGCTACGAGAAAAGATTGTTTCTGATGCATGAGCGATACTGATAATGAATTGGGGATGAGCCGGCAGGAGGCCCTAGCTGCAAGTCGAATGATCGGTCCGGCGACCGCGCCAGCGTTCCTTAATGTCAAAGGCCGTGCCGAGGAAAAATATAATGAGTACGCAACCTAAAAAAGTAAGTCGGAGCTCATTGAGAGAATGAAATCTGCTTTATGGATGTCGTGGGTGGCGTTATGGTCATATAACCCAGCCATCGTGGCATAAGGGATTCGTGGATCAGCAAAGGGATAACAAAAGTAGGGACGATCGCCGCTGACGTCGAACGCCTGAACAGCTACAAGAACAGTTTTGAAAAGGGCGGCAGACTCGGATTCGTGCCCTACATCACTGTAGACATCATCGATCGAGCGATCCTGATCGCTCAAAAATACGCAAAGTAGTCGAAAAACTACTTCATCCCGCCTTGAGTTTCGAGCTGCGAGTTGTGAAATGATACTTCCAATTCCAAAAGATGAATGCCGTCAGCTTGTGGATTTTATAGAATTGCTGGGTCCAACTGAATGGCGAAAATCGACGGCGAGTGAGTATGTTATTCGGTCAGCCGTGGGGTGGGAGATTGGAAGTCAAATTGAATGCCCTCCGGAAATATTGTTTCGGTTCGAACAGGATAAGCCAGAAGTCATATCCCTGCTCCGGCGGGCTATTTTAAGTTATAGAGGGATAGTGAGTTGGGTTCTGCAGGACTTCGATCGTGGGTCCGGGAGGCGTTCGAACTGGGTAATAATGCCCCGTCGCCTTTTGGAGGTTGAGCAGAAGGCGCAGGATCTAGAGATTTCTCCAAGAAAGTACATGACGAGGTATGAACCAGAGTTTGGAGCTATTGCATATCGGGATATGGCTGGATTGACTGAACATGTGCTCAATTTTTTCGAGCACCTAGACTCCAAGAAACCAGAAAGTTGAACAGGCCGGAGAAGAAAACTTTATGGTCAATGAGAAATTTCGAGCATAGCCGCCGATAAATCAAATTAACGGGTGGTTGTTGCCGAAGGTTTTTGGCTTACGAGAATTTCTGCAGAGGACGTGCAGCGACTTTCCGACGGAGCCATATCCTGGGCTCAATCCCAGGGCCTAGGTGCTGGATTGTCGGCCTATAGAAATTTGCCGACTGACGCTAAAGGTGAGATGCCCCTTCGTCATCTCGCGGCCTTGGCGATCGCCGGTGATGTCGAACGCCTGAACAGCTACAAGAACAGTTTTGAAAAGGGCGACAGACTCGGATCCGTGCCCTACATCACTGTAGACATGATCGATCGAGCGATCCTGATCGTTCAAAAAAAACGTGAAGTCATCGAAAAATAGCCAGAATTCAATCTAACTCCTGCGTGAGACTGTGGCAGTCAAGCGGATAAGCCAAAAAGGCGGTGCGAGACGGATGGCTTAGCGGATGCAAAGGCGGGTTGCCAACGCTCATGATCGGTCCGCACATCACTCAGAAATTCCCGCAAGCAAACGACGGTAATTCGATCCCAAGCAGAGATCTCGTTCAGAAATTCGGTCTTATTCCCGACGATTCGCCAAGAGGGTAGGGCTATTCTGAAGGCATTCATATCGATGCCTAACCCTTCTTGAATCAATTCTTGAAATGAACGGGACCATTCAAAAGCTGTGGGCGGAGGTCAAGGCGAATAGGGATTTCATTTTCGTGCAGACCCTATCGGGACATGTCATTGCGCTTCCCGATCCCAAGGGAAGGAGTTTCTTTCTGTCGCGCGTATCCCCCGATAATGAATTGGGAGCGAGCCTGCTGCAGGCCCTGGCTGCAAGCCGAATGATCGACCCGGAGGACGAGCCAGGGTTTTTCGATGTCAAAGGCCGTGCCACGGAAAAATACAACGAGTGGGTGGCCGCGACGATGGCAAGGTTTTCCTATAAAAGAAAGTCGGATCTCTTTGATCGGATGAAATTCTGCTTCGTGGACGTCGTGGAGGGCGTCCTGACCATATATCCCAGCCACCGCGACAAAAGGGGAGCGTGGACCAGCAAGGGGATAACGAAGGAACACCACGTCACGCTTGCCTATAACAGTTATCCCGATGCGGTCGGCGCAGCGCTTCGTCTGGCCCTGGAACGTTGCAAGGGAAAGGTGTAGCCGGCGTGGCGGGTGCGTCGCCGGCCAGTCCGTCTCGCCGGCCCATCCTATATGCCTCAAAGCGATGAGCAACCAAATAATGATTCGTTCCGTTCAGATCGGCTAGCCCGCAAACTTGCTTCCACGTTGCTAGACACAGGGAGCAGGGATGTCTTTCAGGAAAGCCGGTTGGCTGGCCGCCGTGGCCGCCGTTACGTTGTCGTTCGCCGCCATCGCGCCCGTCCAGGCGCAGCAGAAGCAGACGCTGCTCAATGTCTCGTATGACCCGACCCGCGAGCTGTATCGCGCCATCGATACCGCGTTCGCCGATCGGTACAAGGAACAGGCCGGCGTCGAGCTGACCATACGCCAGTCGCACGGCGGCTCGGGCCGCCAGGCGCGCTCGGTCATCGACGGGCTGGAGGCCGACGTGGTGACGCTGGCCCTGGCCTATGACATCGACGCCATCGCGGACCGCGGGCTGCTGCCCGCCGACTGGCAGGCGCGCCTGCCGCAGAACAGTTCCCCCTATACCTCGACCATCGTGTTCCTGGTGCGCAAGGGCAATCCCAAGCAGATCAAGGACTGGGACGACCTGGTCAAGGACGGGGTGCAGGTGATTACGCCCAATCCCAAGACCTCGGGCGGGGCGCGCTGGAATTATCTGGCGGCCTGGGCCTATGCGCTGGAAAAGAACGGCGGCAGCGAGGAGCGCGCCCGGGCTTTCGTCGGCGATCTGCTGCGGCACGTGCCGGTGCTCGATACCGGCGCGCGCGGCGCCACCACCACCTTCGTGGAGCGCGGCGTGGGCGACGTGCTGCTGGCGTGGGAGAACGAGGCTTTTCTGGCGCTCGAGGAGCTGGGGCCGGACAAGTTCGACATCGTGGTGCCGTCCCTGTCGATCCTGGCCGAGCCGCCGGTCGCCGTGGTCGACAAGGTGGTGGACAGGAAGGGCACGCGCAAGGCGGCCCAGGCCTATCTGGAGTTCCTCTATACGCCGGCGGCCCAGGAAATCATCGCGAAGAATTACTACCGGCCCATCGATCCGGCCGTGGCGGCGAAATACGCGGACAAGTTTCCCAAGGTCAAGCTCGTGAACATCGACGACAAGATCTTCGGCGGCTGGCGCAAGGCGCAGAAGGACCACTTCAGCGACGGCGGCACGTTCGACCAGATTTACCTGCCGCAGAAGAAATAGGCGCATCGACCGGACCATGGCCATGACTTCTGCCGCCACTCATACGGCCAGCGCTGCGCCGGCCTTGTTCGCCGCGCGCCGGCGCAGCCCGGGCGTGCTGCCCGGCTTCGGCATCTCGATGGGCTATGCCGTGCTGTACCTCAGCGTGCTGGTGCTCATCCCGCTGGCGGCGCTGCCCATCCGCAGCGCGGCGCTGGGCTGGCAGGGGTTCTGGGACACGGTGGCCGCGCCGCGGGTGGTGGCCTCGTACCAGCTGACGTTCGGGGCTTCGCTGGTCGCGGCGCTGGTGAACCTGGTGTTCGGCACCATCGTGGCCTGGGTGCTGGTGCGCTACCGTTTTCCGGGCAAGAAGATCCTGGACGCGCTGGTGGACCTGCCGTTCGCGCTGCCCACGGCGGTGGCCGGCATCGCGCTGACCGCGCTGTATTCCGAGAAGGGCTGGCTGGGCGCGCCGCTGGCCGAATGGTTCGGCTGGAAAGTGGCGTTCACGCCGCTGGGCATCGTGGTGGCGCTGATTTTCATCGGCGTGCCGTTCGTGGTGCGCACGGTGCAGCCGGTGCTGGAGGACGTGGAGCGCGAGATCGAGGAAGCCGCCGCCAGCCTGGGCGCGAGCCGCTGGCAGACCATCCGCCGGGTGTTGTTTCCGATCCTGCTGCCCGCCCTGATGACGGGTTTCGCGCTGGCCTTCGCGCGCGCCATCGGGGAGTACGGATCGGTGGTGTTCATCGCCGGCAACATGCCCATGGTGTCGGAGATCACGCCGCTGCTCATCATCGCCAAGCTGGAGGAGTTCGACTACGCAGGCGCGGCCGCCATCGCGACCGTGATGCTGCTGCTGTCGTTCGCGCTGCTGCTGGTGATCAACCTGCTGCAAGGCTGGCAGTCGCGCCGCAATCTGGGGAGGCTGGCATGAGCGCATCGGACCGTCCCGCCCACCTGACCGAGCCGCGCTGGGCGCGCGGCCTGCTGCTGACCGTCGCGCTGGCGTTCCTGGCGCTGTTCCTGATCGTGCCCTTGGCGGCGGTGTTCGCCGAGGCCTTCAAGAAGGGCTGGGAGCTGTACCTGGCCGCCATCGTCGAGCCGGACGCGCTGGCCGCGATCCGCCTGACGCTGCTGGTGGCGGCGATCGCGCTGCCGCTGAACCTGGTGTTCGGGGTCGCGGCGGCGTGGGCGGTCACCAAGTTCCAGTTCCGGGGCAAGCAGTTCCTGATCACCCTGATCGATCTGCCGTTTTCGGTGTCGCCGGTGGTGGCCGGCCTGGTGTTCGTGCTGCTGTTCGGCTCGCAGGGCTGGTTCGGCGGCTGGCTGCAGGCGCATGACATCAAGATCGTCTACGCCGTGCCCGGCATCGTCCTGGCCTCGCTGTTCGTGACCTTTCCGTTCGTCGCGCGCGAGCTGATACCGCTGATGCAGGCGCAGGGCAGCGAGGAGGAACAGGCCGCGCTGACGCTGGGCGCCAGCGGCTGGCAGATCTTCTGGCGCGTGACGCTGCCGAACATCAAATGGGGCCTGCTGTATGGCGCCATCCTGTGCAACGCGCGCGCCATGGGCGAGTTCGGCGCGGTCTCGGTGGTGTCCGGGCAGATCCGGGGGCTGACCAACACCATGACCCTGCACGTCGAGATTCTGTACAACGAATACCAGTACGCGGCGGCGTTCGCGGTGGCCTCGCTGCTGGCCTTGCTGGCGCTGGTGACGCTGGTGGCCAAGAACCTGGTCGAGTGGCGCAATGCGCGCCTGCTGCAGCCCGCCGGCCAGCCGGCCGAGCATCCCGGCCAGACGGCCCCCATCCAGCCGGCCGCCGCCTGAGACTGGCGGCCCACACGGAGACCAGAATGAGTATCGAAGTCCGCAACCTGTCCAAGCGCTTCGGCGAATTCCGCGCCTTGAACGACGTATCGCTGCACATCGAGACGGGCGAGCTGGTGGCGCTGCTGGGGCCTTCGGGCTGCGGCAAGACGACGCTGCTGCGCATCATCGCGGGGCTGGAGTCGGCCGACGCCGGCAGCGTGCTGTTCGCGGGCGAGGATGCCACGGCGGTGGACGTGCGCCGCCGCCAGGTCGGTTTCGTGTTCCAGCACTACGCGCTCTTCAAGCACATGACGGTGTTCGAGAACGTGGCTTTCGGGCTGCGCGTCAAGCACCGGTCGCAGCGTCCGCCCGAGGACCAGATCCGGCGCAAGGTGCACGACCTGCTGGGCCTGGTGCAGCTGGACTGGCTGGCCGACCGCTATCCGGCGCAGCTGTCCGGCGGCCAGCGCCAGCGCATCGCGCTGGCCCGCGCGCTGGCCGTGGAGCCCAGGGTGCTGCTGCTGGACGAACCTTTCGGCGCGCTGGACGCCAAGGTGCGCAAGGAACTGCGGCGCTGGCTGCGGCGGCTGCACGACGAGCTGCACGTGGCCAGCGTGTTCGTGACCCATGACCAGGAAGAAGCGCTGGAGGTGTCCGACCGCGTGGTGCTGATGAACGCCGGCCGCATCGAACAGGTGGGCACGCCGCGCGAGGTCTGGGAAGCGCCGGCCACGCCGTTCGTGTATGGCTTTCTGGGAGACGTGAATTCGCTGCAGGGCGTGGCCACGCGCGGGGTCTGGAGCGGCGCTGGCCTGTCGCTGCCCGCGCCCGAACTGGCCCAGGCCGAGAGCCAGCGCGCCACCGCCTACGTGCGGCCGCACGAATTCGACATCGAACGCTACCGCGCCGGCGCCGAGGGCATCGCGGTGCGCCTGTCGCACGCCTATCTGGCCGGGCCCAGCGCCTACCTGGAACTGGCGCGCGAGGACTCGGCGGCGCTGATCGAGGCCGAGGTGCCCGAGTCGCGATACCGCGAGCTGGGCCTGCGCGACGGCGAAATCCTTCTGGCGCGTCCGCGGCGGGCGCGCATTTTTGCGGTGCCGGCATGACGACTGAATTTTTTCCCCAACTGGAAGACGGGCTGGCCGCGCGCTGGCGCGAACTGAACCTGACCCTGGCCGACATCCGGCGCCGCTACCCCGATGCGGCGCTGGCCTCGTCGCTGGCCGCCGAGGACATGGTGCTGACGCACGCGCTGTACGCCGCCGGCTCGGACCTGGAAGTCTTTACGCTGGACACGGGCCGGCTGCATGCCGAAACGCTGGGCGTGCTGGACGCGGTGCGCGAGCGCTACGGACGCGAGGTGACCGTGTACCGTCCCGACGCCGAGGCCGTGGCGCGGCACGTGGCCGAGCACGGCGCCTATGCGTTCTACGAGAGCGTGGAACTGCGCAAAGCCTGTTGCGGCATCCGCAAGGTCGAACCGCTCAAGCGCGCGCTGGCCGGGCGCGGCGCCTGGATCACGGGGCAGCGGCGCGCGCAGTCCACCACCCGCGGCGAACTGCCGCTGGAAGAGCGCGACGAGACCTTCGGCCTCTACAAGTTCAACCCGCTGGCCGAGTGGAGCGAGGAGGAGGTCTGGTCCCTCATCCGCGCTTTCGGCATTCCCTATAACCCGCTGCACGACCAGGGCTACCCGTCCATCGGCTGCGAGCCCTGTACGCGCGCCGTGCGGCCGGGCGAGGACCTGCGCGCCGGACGCTGGTGGTGGGAGTCATCGGACTCCAAGGAATGCGGCCTGCATGCGGGCAACCGGGTCATCTCCGTCGTGGCGCGCGCCGAATGACGCCGCCCCTGAATTCGAAATCTGTTTTAGTGGAGTAGTCATGTCTGCCGTCATCCAACGCAGCCACCTGGATTGGCTGGAATCGGAAGCGATATTCATCCTGCGCGAGGTCGCCGCGGAAAGCGAAAAGCCGGTGCTGCTGTTTTCGGGCGGCAAGGATTCCGTGGTGCTGCTGCGCCTGGCGGAAAAGGCCTTCCGGCCCGGCCGCTTTCCGTTTCCCCTGATGCATATCGACACCGGACACAACTTCGACGAGGTGATCGCTTTCCGCGACGCGCGCGCGGCCGAGCTGGGCGAGACCCTGATCGTGCGCAGCGTGGAGGACTCGATCGCGCGCGGCAGCGTGGTCCTGCGCCGCGAGACCGATTCGCGCAACGCGGCGCAGGCCGTGACGCTGCTGGAGGCGATCGAGGAATTCGGCTTCGACGCCTGCATCGGCGGGGCGCGGCGCGACGAGGAGAAGGCGCGCGCCAAGGAACGCATTTTTTCGTTCCGCGACGAATTCGGCCAATGGGACCCCAAGGCCCAGCGTCCCGAGCTGTGGAACCTGTTCAACACCCGCGTGCACCGCGGCGAGAACATGCGCGTGTTCCCGATCTCGAACTGGACCGAGCTGGACGTCTGGCAGTACATCCAGCGCGAACGGCTGGCGCTGCCTTCCATCTACTACAGCCACGAGCGCGAAGTGGTGCGCCGCAAGGGCCTCTTGGTGCCGGTCACGCGGCTGACGCCGCCGCAGGAAGGCGAGCAGGTCGAGCGCCTGCCGGTGCGCTTTCGCACCGTGGGCGATATCTCCTGCACCTGCCCGGTGGCTTCCGAGGCCGCCGACCCGCTGGCCATCATCGCCGAGACCGCGGTGACCGACATCACCGAGCGCGGCGCCACCCGCATGGACGACCAGACTTCCGAGGCCTCGATGGAGCGCCGCAAGAAGGAAGGCTATTTCTGATCGCAAAGGACGCACATGAACGCACTGAACGAATCCTTTCTTTTTGGCGCCGACGCGGGCGTGCTGCGCCTGATCACCGCCGGGTCGGTGGACGACGGCAAGTCCACCCTGATCGGCCGCCTGCTGTACGACAGCAAGGGCGTGTTCGCCGACCAGCTCGACGCGATCTCGCGCGCCAAGCACAAGCGCGTGGCGGGCGACGGCATCGACTTCTCGCTGCTGACCGACGGCCTGGAGGCCGAGCGCGAGCAGGGCATCACCATCGACGTGGCCTACCGCTATTTCTCCACGCCGACCCGCAAATTCATCATCGCCGACGCGCCGGGCCACGAGCAGTACACGCGCAACATGGTGACCGGGGCGTCGACGGCGGACGTGGCCGTGATCCTGATCGACGCCACCCGCGCGGCCGACGGCTACCTGCTGCCGCAGACCAAGCGCCACAGCACCATCGCGCGCCTGCTGGGCATCCGTCACATCGTGGTGGCGGTCAACAAGATGGACCTGGTGGACTGGGATCGCGCCGTGTTCGAACGCATCCGCGATGCCTATGCGGCGCTGGCCGCCAAGCTGGGCATCGCGCATTTCGACGCGCTGCCGCTGTCGGCGCTCAACGGCGACAACGTGGTCACGCTGTCTGCCAACACGCCATGGTACGAAGGGCAGCCCCTGCTGGCGCTGCTGGAATCGCTGGACCTGGCGGCCGACGGGCGCGCCGCGCCGCTGCGCCTGCCGGTGCAATGGGTCGCGCGCCATGACGGCGACCGCAAGGAAGACTTCCGCGGCTACGCCGGCCGCGTGGCCAGCGGCGTGCTGCGCCCGGGAGACGAGATCGCGGTGCAGCCTTCGGGCGTGACCGCCAGGGTGCGCGAGCTGCGCGCCTTCGACCGCCTGCTTGACGAGGCGGTGGCCGGCGATTCGATCACGCTGGTGCTGGACCGTGACGTGGACGTGTCGCGCGGCGACGTCATCGTGCACGCCGCGGCGCCCGCCACGGTTGCGCGCGAGTTCGAGGCCGAGCTGTGCTGGCTCGACGCGCAGGCCTTGAACCCGGCGCGCAAGTATCTGCTGAAGTCGGGCACGCGGCTGACGTCGGCGAAGATCCGCGCGGTGCTGTCGCATCGCGATATCCATGAGCTGCAGGAAGTGGAGAACACCGAAGGCACGCTGCGCATGAACGATATCGGCAGGGTCAGCTTCACCACGCGCGACGCGCTGGCGGTCGACCGTTATGCCGACGTGCCGGCGACCGGGGCGTTCATCCTGATCGACGAAGCCACGCACCAGACCGCCGCCGCCGGCATGCTGCGTTAAGCGGCGGGCGCGGCCGCCCGGCGGCGGCCCCACGGTCCCGATCCGCGCTGTTGTTTTTGCGCTAAACCTAGCATTGGCACGGGTTTGCGGGCGATATCGCCTGATGAAATCGATTTGTCCTCCCGGCGCGGGCGTCTTGCGGTAAAGTGGGGTTGTCTTACGAAAAGGCTTTTGGTGCTTGTCAAAACCACTGTGTTTTTGTACAGTAGTTTTCATGGCACTCACCGATCATTCTTTTCCCGCCGGTTCTGGGTCCCCGGCTGCCGCCCCCGCCGCCTTGCGCGGTCGGGGTGCGGTTACTAATGTTCGGCATCGCTTTCAGCGCGATGACCGCGTGCAGGTCGACGACGGCTGGTCCGCCTCCGGATTGCCGGCCGATTTCGTAGACACTGTCCCCGATAATTATTCCGACGCAGCCTCCACGGAAGCACCTTCCCGGTTCATTCCCATCCTGCCCGACACGCGCCATGCGCCGGCCGCGCCCAAGACCACGGTCACGGCGGAACAGGCCCGCAAGATGCTGTCGTGCAACGATTCGCCCGACATTCCCTTCGACGCCGCGATCAACCCCTACCGCGGCTGCGAGCACGGCTGCGTGTATTGCTACGCCCGGCCCACGCATTCCTACCTGGGCTATTCGCCCGGGCTGGATTTCGAAACCCGGCTGGTGGCCAAGGCCAATGCGGTCCAGGCCCTGCGCGCCGAACTCAGCCGCCCCGGTTACAAGCCGTCGCCCATCAATATCGGGTCGGCCACCGATCCGTACCAGCCCATCGAGCGCGAGTGGCGCCTGACGCGCGGCCTGCTCGAACTCATGCTGGAAACCCGGCATCCACTCACCATCGTCACCAAGAACGGCCTGGTCGCCCGCGACCTGGACCTGCTGGCGGCCCTGGCCGAACAAAAACTGGTGGTGGTCTACATGAGCATCACCACGCTGGACGCCGCCATGGCCCGCACGCTGGAGCCCCGCGCCGCCGCGCCCTGGCGCCGCCTGGAGGCCGTGCGCAGCCTGACCGACGCCGGCGTGCCCGTGGGGGTGCTGGTGGCGCCGGTCATCCCGTTCATCAACGACGAATCCATGGAGCACATCCTCCAGGAGTCCAAGGCGGCCGGCGCCCATTACGCCAGCTACACCGTCCTGCGCCTGCCGTGGGAGGTCAAGACCCTGTTCGAGGACTGGCTCAACGTCCATTTTCCCGACCGCGCCCAGCGTGTGCTGCACCGCGTCGAAGACCTGCGCAACGGCCGCCGCAACGATCCCAATTTCGGTTCGCGCATGCGCGGAACCGGCGTCTGGGCCGACCTGCTGCGCCAGCGTTTCGCCGTCGCCACGCGCAAGCTGGGCCTGAACCGGCACCGGCTGGCCCTGGATTGCAGTCGCTTCCTGCGCCCGGCCGGCGCGCAGGCGGGCGCGGATTTCCCTCTATCCCCGGCTGGCGCGCAAGCGTCTTCAGGGGTCCCCGTTTCCCACGTATCGCCCCGTCGCGGTTCGCCCCGTCACGTATCGCCCGCGGCCGCAGGCCAGTTGTCATTGTTCGATTGACCGCGGGCTGTCGCCGCGGAGGGTTGCCCGGGCGCCTGCCCAGGCGCTGGATCGTCTTTTCAAGGAGTTCACATGAACACCGCCGATATTTCCGTCCTGCCGGACGAGCTTGCCGTCTCGCTGAATCCGCTGCGCCGTGGCGCGCAGCGCGCCCGCATGGTCTGCGCCCGGCTGGCGGGCCTGGCCTCGCCCTGGGACGCGTCCCTGTCGGAAGGCGGCGCGCGCCGGCGTGCGCGCCCCGGTTCCATGCCGGCCCGCTGGCCGTTCCCGCCGGCGCCGGCCGAAGCGGGCGTGCAGACGCCGCCGGCCGCGCCTGCCGCGGCCCCCACGCCCGTCGGCCGTCCCGCCGCAGCCCCGGCCGCGCGCGATCACAGCCTGGGCAACGCCACGGTCGAGCCCGTCACGGCGCGGGTCACCCGCAAGCAGATGGTGGTGGACGTGATCATGGTGCTGGCCTGGGGCGCCATCATTCCCGGGCTGATGTGGCTGGGCGCGGCCGCCGGCTTCTGACCGGCCCGGCGGCTCAGGTGGAACCCAGCAGCACCACGCCCACCAGTATGGACAAACAGCCGGCCAGGCGGCCCGGCCCGACTTTTTCGCGCAGCAGGAACATGCCCGCCAGGGTGCCCAGCATCATGGACATTTCCCGCGCAGGCGCCACCAGGCTCAGCGGCGCGCCGTTGCGCAAGGCGTACAGCACCAGGATGTAGCCCAGCGGCGACAGCAGGCCCACCGCCAGCGCCAGGTGCCAATGGCCGCGCATGGAATCCCAGGCCTGGGCCCGGCGGCTCAGCATGTGGGGCGTCATCATGGCCGTGCGGGTCACGCAGGTGAACCAGTCGAACAGCACCGGGCTGATCAGCAGCACCTTTACGCCGTAGGCGTCCACCACGGTATAGGCCGCGATGAAAAGGCCGATCACCATGCCCCAGCGCACGCCGATCCAGGCCTGGGCCTGCTTGAAGATGGCCAGCCGGCCCTGGGTGGCGATCAGCAGCACGCCGATCACCACGCACAGCATGCCGGCGATGCCGGTGCCGGTGGCGGGTTCGCCCAGCAGCAGGAAGGCGCCGGTGGTCGACAGCAGCGGGCCGGTGCCCCGGGCGATCGGATACACCACCGACAGGTCCGCCACCTGATAGCCGCGCTGCAGGCACAGGCTGTAGCCCAGGTGCAACAGGCTCGAAGTCAGGATGGCGCCCACCACGGGCCAGGTCCAGGTCATGCCGTCGTGCATCAGCACCCAGGCCACCCACGGCGCGTACAGCACCGAAGCGCACAGCCCGTAGGCGAAAACGAAGGGCGCGCCCACCATGGCCGCGCGCTTGGCGAGCAGATTCCACGTTGCGTGGGCCATCGCCGCCAGGACGACCAAAAGCAGGGACGAGTACGACATGTAGGGAGCCGCGCCGTGTGACGTGTTTGTTACAGAGAGTGGAAGCGTACAGCAAAGCTGCGGCGCACGCATATTCTACCCAGCGTGTTTTGGGATTTTTGGTGTAGAATCATTGGTTTGCCAAATCTCATCCTCTGCTTGCGGCAAGAGTGGGGCGGGGCCACAGGCCCGGGCTCACAGGCACGCGGCTTCTTTCGAGCGTCTTTTTTGCATCGTCAGGAGCCCGCGCGCAAACAATATCGGACGGCAAATTCAGTCCGCAATGACACGATGATCTAGGAGTTCTCATGAACCTTATCGCTATCCTGGAACAGGAAGAAATCGCCCGCCTGACCGGCGGTGTGGCCAAGCCTGAATTTGCTCCCGGTGACACCGTCATCGTGAGCGTGAACGTCGTTGAAGGCACCCGCAAGCGCGTGCAGGCCTTCGAAGGCGTCGTCATCGCCAAGCGCAACCGCGGCCTGAACTCCGCGTTCACCGTGCGCAAGATTTCGTCGGGTGAAGCCGTGGAACGTACGTTCCAGCTGTACTCGCCGCAAATCGCCGGCATCGAAGTCAAGCGCCGCGGCGACGTGCGCCGCGCCAAGCTGTACTACCTGCGCAACCGCTCGGGCAAGTCGGCGCGTATCAAGGAAAAGCTGGTCAGCAAGCAAGCCTCGGCGGCTTGATCGCTTATCGGCACACGGCCCTACCAGTGTCGGACGCTCACGCCCTCCCGCGTTTTCGTCCGGCACGGGTTTCCGGGTTAAAAAGGCACCTGCGAGGGTGCCTTTTTCTTTTCAAAAAGCCGTATGTCTGATTCCTCGTCTTCTCCGCGGCCACGCCGGCCGTTGGCGCGTCCCGGCTTCGATCCGGCGACGCAACCGTGGGTGACGGCCAACGAGGCCCTGCCCGCCGTGCCCGCCAGTCTGCTGACGCCCGACCGCTTGCGCGGCACGCTCAGCCAGCCGTCGACCTGGACGCTGGAACTGTCGCGCGATACCGACCTGCGCTATCCGGGCCGCGAAGGCGTGCCGGTGCCGGCCGCGGTGCTGATTCCGCTGGTGGCCCGCGACAACGGCGTGTCCATCATGCTCACGCAGCGCGCCGCCCACCTGCACGACCATGCCGGCCAGATCAGTTTTCCGGGCGGGCGCATCGAACTCAGTGACGCCACGCCGCAGGCCGCCGCGCTGCGCGAGGCCGAAGAAGAAACCGGCCTGCCGGCCAGCCACGTGGAAGTGCTGGGCAGCATGCCGCCTTATCTGACGGCCACCGGTTTTTCCATCATTCCCGTGGTGTCGCTGGTGCGCCCGGGCTTCGATCTGGCGCCCGACGCCTTCGAGGTGGCCGAGGTGTTCGAAGTGCCGCTGCCGTTCCTGATGGACCCGGCCAACCACCGCCTGTACCAGGCCCGGCTGGACGACGGCCGGGTGCGCCAGTACTACGGCATGCCCTACGGCAAGCATTTCATCTGGGGCGCCACCGCCGGCATGCTGCGCAACCTGTATCACCTGGTGCGCCACGGCTTCGAGCCGCGCTGACGGGACGCCGGGGCGCCGGCAAGGCTAATAGCGCTGCTGGCCCGCCAGGTTTTCTTCGAGGATGCGCTGGTACAGGGCGTAGCGCGAGGGATCGATGGCGCCGGCCTGCAAGGCGGCGACCACGCCGCAGCCCGGCTCGTGCCGGTGGGTGCAGTTGTAGAAGCGGCACTGCTCGATGGGACCGGTGAATTCCGGGAACCCGCGGATGATGTCCTCGCGGCTCAGGTGCTGCAGGCCGAAGGCCTGGAATCCCGGCGAATCTATCAGGTCGCCGCCCGGCGCGGGCAGGTGGTAGAGCCGCGTGCTGGTGGTGGTGTGCTTGCCCATGTCCAGCGCGGTGGAGTGTTCGCGGGTGGGCGCGGCCGCGTCCGGCACCAGCGCGTTCAGCAGCGTCGATTTGCCCATGCCGCTTTGCCCCAGCAGCAGGCTGGTGTGCCCGGCCAGGCGCGGCGCGAGCAGGGTGTGCACCTTGTCGGGTTCCAGCGCGCTCAGTTCGATGATGTCCACCCCCAGCGCCGCGATCGGCGCCAGGCGCGCGCGCGCCGCCGGCAGTTCGTCGGCCAGATCGGTCTTGTTCAGCACGATGATGGGGGCGATGCCGGCGCTCCAGGCCCCGGCCAGGGCGCGGCCGGTCAGGTCGTCCGAGAACGTGGGCTGCACCGCGACCACGATCAGCAGCTGGTCCACGTTGGAGGCGAACTGCTTGGAGCGCATCTCGTCGGACCGGTAGAGCAGATTGCGCCGCGGCAGGATGGCGTCGATCGCGCCTTCGTCCTTGCCCTGGGGCGTGATGCGCACGCGGTCGCCGACGGCGGCGCCGGCCTTCTTGCCGCGCGGAAAGCATTTGCGCAGCGTGCCGTCGGCCAGCTCGACCGTGTAGTGGCGGCCGTGGGCCGCGATGATGCGGCCTTCGTTCGGCCCGGGGGCCGGCTCTGCGTGGTTTACGCCCTTGGGGCGGCCCGGGCCGCTCATGCAGCGGCCGCCGTCAGGTGGCGGATGCGCACGGCGGCGGGGGGATGGCTGTCGTAGAAGGCGGAATGCACGGGATCGGGCGTCAGGGTGGCGGCGTTGTCGTCGTAGAGTTTGACCAGCGCGGAGACCAGGCGTTCGGCCGAACTCTGTTCAGCCGCGTAGCGGTCCGCCTCGAATTCGTCGCGCCGCGAGTACCAGCTGGCCAGCGGGGTAAGCATGAAGGTGAACACGGGGATCACCAGGAAAAACAGCAGCAGCGCCATCGCGTCGTTGCGTCCGCCCAGCTGCGGCAGCACGCCCAGCCCGACGTAGAACCAGGGCTGCTGGGAGACCCTGCCCAGGATGGCGAAGAACACCAGCGCCGCGGCGAAACTGAACAGCACGCGCTTGATGATGTGGCGCTTGGCGAAATGGCCCAGCTCGTGGGCCAGCACGGCCTCGATTTCGTCGCCGTTCAGGCGCGCCAGCAGGGTGTCGAAGAACACGATGCGGCGCGAGCGCCCGAAGCCCGTGAAATAGGCGTTGCCATGGGCCGAGCGGCGCGAGCCGTCCATCACGAACAGCCCGTTGAGGGCGAAGCCGCAGCGCTGCGCCAGGCGCTGGATGCGCCCGGCCAGCTCCGGATCGGACAGCGGGGTGAATTTGTTGAAGAGCGGAGCGATGAACATCGGGTAGATGACCAGCAGCGCCAGGTTGAACGCCGTCCAGAGCGCCCAGGCCCAGATCCACCAGTACGCGCCCGCGCTGCCCATCAGCCACAGCACCGCGGCCGCCAGCGGCAGGCCCAGCACCGCGGCCACGGCCAGCCCCTTGATGGCGTCGGCCGCGAACAGCCGCGGCGTCATGCGATTGAAGCCGAAGCGGGCCTCCAGCCGGAACTGCCGCCACAGGGTGAAGGGCAGCCCCAGCAGGCCCAGCAGCAGGGCAACCGCAACCAACAGCAGCATCTGCCTGACGAAGTCGTTGCTGGTAAGCTGGGCCATCGCCAGGTCGATGAACTGCAGCCCGCCCATCAGGGTCAGGCACACCAGCAGGATGGCGTCGTAAGTGCGTTCCAGCATGCCCAGCTTGACCCGCGCCACGGTGTAGTCGGCCGCGCGCTGGTGGCTAGCCAGCCCGATCCGGTGGGAGAACTCGGACGGCACCTGGTCGCGGTTGCGCGCGACGTGACGGATCTGCCGCGACGCCAGCCACAGGCGCACGGCGATATCGGTCAGCAGGAAGGCAACGAACAGCAGAGTGAACATGGATATTGCGGTGGACTCAGAAATGTATGTGAGAAAATCGCGTGTTTTTACCGGCGGGCCGTCCCGAGGTAAAAAACCGCCCCGTTTGCCGAAGGCGCTGCGCGGGGGCATTCTCTTATAGGCAAATTATATGGCTGTGAACGAAAACCGCCTGGTCTGGCTGGACATGGAAATGACCGGCCTGGACCCTGAAAAAGAACGCATCATCGAGGTGGCCGTGGTGGTGACCGAGGCCGACCTGACGGTCGTGGCCGAAGGCCCCGTGCTGGTGGTGCATCAGCCCGACAGCCTGCTCGACGCCATGGACAACTGGAACAAGTCCACGCACGGCAAGAGCGGCCTGATCGACAAGGTCCGCGCGTCCACCATTTCCGAGGCCCAGGCAGAGGATACGCTGTTGGCATTTCTTGCGCAGCACGTGCCGGCCGGCAAGTCGCCGCTGTGCGGCAACACCATCAGCCAGGACCGCCGCTTCATGTTCGCCTACATGCCGCGCCTGGAGCAGTTCTTCCACTACCGCAACCTGGACGTCAGCACCTTGAAGGAGCTGGCGCGCCGCTGGGCGCCGGCGGTCTACAAGGGCTTCGAGAAGAAAAGCCGCCACGAGGCGCTGGCGGACATCTACGAGTCGATCGACGAGCTCAAGTATTACCGCGAGCATTTCCTGAAAGTGTAAGGGGTAAGTCCCCATGCCCGCCGCCCCGTCCGCCTGCGAGCCGCTCATCGGGGACCACCCATCGATGGCGGCCTTGCGCGACCTGGTCGGCCGGGTCGCGCGCAGCAAGGCCAGCATCGTCCTCATCTACGGGGAAACCGGCACCGGCAAGGGGCTGGTCGCGCGCAACTTGCACGCGCAATCGGCGCGCGCGGCCAAGGGCTATACCGAGATCAACTGCGCCGCCATCCCGGGCAATCTGCTCGAATCCGAGCTGTTCGGCCACGAACGCGGCGCCTTCACCGGCGCCGTGGCGCGCAAGGCCGGACTGCTGGAAGCCGCCAACGGCGGCAGCGTGTTCCTGGACGAGATCCGCGAACTGGACCCGGTCATGCAGGCCAAGATCCTGACCTTGCTGGACAGCCGCCGCTTCAGGCGCATCGGCTCGGTGCAGGAGGTCTCGGTCGACGCCCGCTTCATCGCCGCCACCAACAAGATCCTGCTGGGCGAAGTGCAGGCCGGGCGGTTCCGCGACGATCTCTATTACCGGCTGCAGGTCGTATCCATCAACCTGCCGCCTTTGCGCGAGCGGGGCGACGACGTCATCGTGCTGGCGCAGCGCTTCCTGGAACGCTATAACGCCACCCACGGCAGCCGCTTCACCGCCATCGATCCGGAAGTGCGGCGCATCTTCAAGGCCTACGCCTGGCCGGGCAACGTGCGCGAACTGGGCAATCTGCTGGAGCGGATCTGCATCCTGGAGGATGGCGACACCGTGCTGGCGCGCCATCTGCCGCAGCGCATCCTGCGCGAAGCGGGCAAGCCCGCGCCCGCGGCGCCGTCCCCGGGAGGGGGCAGCTATGCTGAACAGACCGCGCAGTTCCAGCGCGGCCTGATCCGCGCGGCGCTGCAGGCCCAGGGCGGCAACCTGGGCCGCGCCGCCGATTCCCTGGGCCTGACGCGCCACGCCCTGCGCCACCAGATGCTCAAGCTGGGGCTGGACGGCTGACGCGGCCCCGGGCGCGCACTATTGCGCGCTGATGTTGTGCTTGCGCGCGATTCCCTGCCATAGCGCCAGGTCCTCGCGCACGCGCGCGCCGAACGCGGCGCTGTCCATGCGGGCCGGCACGGTGCCGTCCAGGTCCAGCAGAGCGCGCATCTCGGAAGAGGCGGAGATTTCATTGAGCGCGGCGTTGACCTTGTCTATATAAGGCTGCGGCGTGCCCGCCGGCGCGAACACGCCCACCCAGATCTGCACCGAGTAGCCGGGCAGCGACTGCGCCGCCGGCGACAGGCCGGGGAAGGCCGGCGAGGCCGCCTGCGCGGTGGTGGCCAGCAGCTTGACCTTCTTGCCCTGCACCACGGGCGCCAGCGTGCTGTAGTTGGACAGCATGACGTCGATCAGGCCGCCCGCCAGGTCGGAGGCGGCGTTGGCCGCGCCCTTGTAGGGCACGTGCGTCATCCGGGTGCCCGCGGCGTCGTCCAGCATGACCGTGGCCAGGTGGGCCAGCGAGCCGATGCCGGCGCTGCCGTAGTTCAGGGCGCCCGGCCTGGCGCGCGCGGCGTCCAGCAGCTCTTTGAGCGAGCCGTACGGCGTTTGCGCCGAGGCGGCGATGACCAGCGGGCCCTGGCCGATCATTGCCACCGGCGCGAACTGCTTGAGGGCGTCGTAGGGCAGGTGGGGCTGGGTGGCGGCGGTGGTGAGGAAGGTCGACGAGGTCAGCAGCAGCACCGAACCGTCCTTGGCCGAACGCGCGACGTACTCGGAACCGATCGCGCCGGCCGCGCCGCCGCGGTTTTCGACGATCACCGTATTGCCGAAGCGGGCGGCCAGCTGCGGCGCGATCACGCGGGCGATCGCGTCGTTGCTGGCCCCGGCGGTGAACGGCACCACGATCTTGATCTGCTTGGGCACTTCCGGCTGGGCGGCGGCCGCGCCGGCCAGCAGGGACGCCGCCAGGAACAACGTTGTTTGCATTAGCGCATTCATGCTCGATTCTCCAGGAGGGCGGAGGGGATGGCGGGCGCCGGACCCGGCGCCCGCGGCGTTCAGTCCGGCATGGGGACGGCGACGTCCAGCAGCGGCGCGTACTGCTGCGCGCCGAAGATGTCGCCGTCGCCCGCCGACCCGCTGGGAACCAGCCGGTAGATCGTGAACTTGATGGCCAGGCCGGGATCGTAATGCACGAAGTCGGAGATGCGGGCGTCGTCGATCCGGTACAGGGCCGCCACGCTGGCGCGCGTCAACGCGCCGGAGCGCTTGACCGCCTCGTAGGTCGCCGGCTCGCGGAAGATGATGTCGAAGGTGATCTTGTTCACGCCCGCGTTCTTGCTGCGGATGGTCTTGGCCAGGCTGCTGAGTTTCTGGGTGCTCATGGTCTTGCCGGCTCAGGCGCCGGCCTCGGTGAGGTGGATCGGGAAGAGTTCGCCGGCGTCCTGCACCGGCAGCGTGTGGTTCAGGGTCCAGCGGTAGGCGGCGCTGGTGCGCACCACCTCGTCCAGCGGGAAAGACACCGAGCCCGCCGTGCCCTTCACGTCGGGCAGGCGGGCGTAGAACATCTGGCGCAGGCCCGTGAGCGTCAGTTCCTCGGCCATCTCGGCCGTGGGCGCGACGCCCTGGACCATTACACAGAGTTCATGGCCGGGCTGGTCGCGCAGCGGCTCCAGCTCGCCCATGACGCCGTCGCGCCCGTACACCTTGTAGTGCAGCTCGTAGCCCGTGTCGCCGAAACGCTCGCGCACCTTGTCGCGCGCCCAGGCGATGACGCGGTCCACGTTTTCGATGGTGTAGGGGTCGCGTATGCCGCAAAGCCCCATGTAGCGCTCGCCGACCTTGCCCGAGCCCTCCAGCTTCACGCGCACCTGGGCGGCGGGTTCGAAGCGCGAGCCGGTGATGCGGGTGGTTTTCTCGCTGAGCTGTTCGTAGCGGCATTCGGACATGTCGAGCCGCCCGCCGGCGAAGAATTCTTCGTAGGGGTTGGAGCGCTCGTACATGGCGTGGCCGGCCACCGAGGCGATGGTGCAGCGCTGGTCCGGATGCATGGCGGTGACGCGCACGTCTTCCTTCGAGATTTCGCCCATCACCGTTTCCTTGCCGCCATAGGGTTCGGCGCAGAACGAGGCGCACTCCAGCACCTTGCCCAGGTAATAGGCCTTGTCCGCGTCATAGCCTTTGTGCAGGGCCGGGGCGGCGAATACGGCGGCGTCGGAGCTGCGCCCGCCGATGATCACGTCCGCGCCCGCTTCCAGTAGCTTGATGTAGGGGTGCACGCCGGCCACCGCGACGATGCGGTCGCTGGCGTCCAGCTCGGCTTCGGTCAGGTCGGCGTAGCCGTCCAGGCCGGCCACCTGCTGGCCGTCGCGCAGCGCGCGGCGCACGCGTTCCTTGTCGACTTCCGAATAGAAATAGCCCAGCTTGAACGGCGCCAGCTTGTGCTGTGCGGCGATTTCCTTGATGAGGCTCACGTACAGGTCCACGCGGCTGTTCGCGCCGGTGTCGCCGGCCGATCCGATGATCATGGGCACGCCCAGCTTGCGCGCGGCCAGCAGCATCTGCTCCAGGTCGTGGCGCTGCCAGGCTTGCGGGCTGGTGGAGGTGTCGGAGCCCAGCGGCACGGGACCCACGTCGTCGCTGCCCGAATCGGCGGCGATGAAGTCCGGCCTGGCGGCGACGCCGAGCTGGAAGCTCTCGGTGCGCAGGGGGGCGAATCCTAAATGCCCGTTCGGGCAGATGATGCTCATGGAACGCATTGGTGTAGTCTCTTTCAGTTGGGTCGTCCGGTCCGGCTCGTCCCGGCGATGACTACAACGCAAAATGCATGCCAATCGGCCGACGCCCCGCGCCCCGCGTGTTTGCTGGGAGTCCGGGGCGGCATCTTCCAATTTGTTGGTGGAATTTCACGCAATGCGTGAAATTCACGCATAGGAGGCTATCGCCATGCCGACTTTCCTGCCCGTAGCCCGGATCCGTGACGCCGAACGCCGGGCGCTGGCCGAGGGCCGGCGGCTGATGCCGCTGGCGGGGGCGGCCGCGGCGCGTTTCGTCGCCGCGCGCGTGCCGCCGGGCACGGCGCTGCTGGCCCTGGCCGGTCCCGGCAACAACGGCGGCGACGCCCTGGAGGCGGCGACCTTGCTGCGGGCCATGGGCCACGACGTGCGCGTGCTGCTGCCGTCGGGCGCGCGCAACCTGCCTGCCGACGCCGCCCGCGCCCATGCCGGCTGGCTGGCGGCGGGCGGTCAGACCTGGTCCGCCCTTGAATCGGGCTTCACGCCGGGACTGGTCATCGACGGCCTGTTCGGCATCGGGCTGAACCGTCCGCTGGGCGCGGACTGGCAGGCGCTGGCGGACCAGGCCAATGCCTGGGGCGTGCCGGTGCTGGCGCTGGACGTGCCCAGCGGCATAGATGCCGATACCGGCGCGGCGCTGGGCCGGCCGGTGCGGGCGCGCTGGACCCTGTGTTTCATTGCGCGTGCGCGCGGGCTGGCGCAGGGCGCCGGCGCCGACGCCGCCGGCGAAATCCACCTGGACACGCTGGGCGTGACGCTGCCGCCTGCCGGCGGCGGCTGATCGGGCGGCCTCAGGCGGGACGGCCGCCGAAGCGCGATTCGACCTCGCCGGTCAGCGGCGTATAGCGTTCGTTGTCGCGCCCGGCCAGGGCGTCCAGGTGCGCTTCCGAGGCGTCGAACACCTGCCAGTAGATGCGTCCGCAGATCTCGCGGGCGGCGTGGCCGGGCCAGTCGTCGGGCAGCATGGGGCCCGGCAGCTGGGGGTCGTGCAGCACGATCCGGCGCCAATTGTGCAGCAGCATGACGCGGATGATGAAGGCCTCGGCGGGCGAGGGCGGGGCGTCGAGCAGCTTTTCCAGCGGCCCGAAATTGCGGGTGAACTGCCGGTACTGTTCGGCCAGGTCTTCCAGGTTCCAGCAGAGCGAGGCCAGGCTGGCTATGGGCAGGCCGCCGGCGCCGGCCAGGTCGCGCGCCGACAGCACCAGCGCGCGGTCGGGGATGCCCAGCTTTTCCAGGATGTCGTGCGCCGCGCTCGCCTCGGTGTGCGGATGGGCGAAGAGGCCCGGCGCGATCATGCCGAACCCTTCCCAGACCAGTTCGCGGCGCAGTTCCGCGCGCTCGGCCAGGCCGTTGCCGGTGCGCGGCAGCGCCACCAGCGTCCATTCCCCGTTCCATTCCTGCGGCGCGCCTTCGTAGATGCGCTGGGAGGCGTGCGCGGTGTGGCGCAGGCCCTGTTCGGAAATCAGGTACAGGCTGCGCCGGCCGTGGCGTTCGGATTGCAGCCAGTTCTGCGCGACCAGCCGGAACACGCTGGTGCGCAGCAGGCGCTCGTTGATGCCCAGGGGCGCCAGCAGTTCGATCAGGTCGCCCAGCCAGATGGCGCCGCCGTGCGGGGCCAGGGCGTCTCCCAGCAGGCTGACGCAGAGCGATTTCGCGCGCGGCGGATCGTTCTTGATCAGACGGGAAAGAAAGCGCTCCAGGGACGACTGAGGGTTTGCCATTAGAGGGGGCCGCGGGCGGCCGATATCGGTATCCGCAATATGATACATAAATCCAATGTGATACAGATTTGAGTTTGACAATGGATTTTTTGTATTAAATAATCCGCCTATGACATGACGGCATTGCGCAACGTTTGCTTTGCGTTTTCGCAAACTGCCTCAAGGAGACAAACATGTACGCACAACTCGTCGAAACCGGCGTCAAGCAGGTCAAGACCGCGGACCAGCTCGAAGGCCAGGAACAGGCGTTCCAGCGCCGCATCGACGACGGCATCCGCATCGAGGCCAAGGACTGGATGCCCGAGGCCTACCGCAAGACCCTGGTGCGCCAGATTTCCCAGCACGCGCATTCCGAAATCGTGGGCATGCTGCCCGAAGGCAACTGGATCACCCGCGCGCCTTCGCTCAAGCGCAAGGCCATCCTGCTGGCCAAGGTCCAGGACGAAGCCGGCCACGGCCTCTATCTGTACAGCGCCGCCGAAACCCTGGGCGTGTCGCGCGACGACCTGGTCGACGACCTGCACGCCGGCCGCGCCAAGTACTCCAGCATCTTCAACTACCCCACGCTCAGCTGGGCCGACATCGGCATGATCGGCTGGCTGGTCGACGGCTCGGCCATCATCAACCAGATCCCGCTGTGCCGCTGTTCCTACGGCCCGTACGCGCGCGCCATGGTGCGCGTCTGCAAGGAGGAATCCTTCCACCAGCGCCAGGGCTACGACCTGCTGATGCAGATGTGCCTGCACGGCACGCCGGAACAGAAGGCGATGGTGCAGGATTCGCTCAACCGCTGGTGGTGGCCGGCGCTGATGATGTTCGGCCCTTCTGATGCCGACTCTCCCAACAGCGCCCAGTCCATGGCCTGGAAGATCAAGCTCTTCTCCAACGACGAGCTGCGCCAGAAGATGGTGGACCAGACCGTGCCGCAGGCCGAGTACCTGGGCCTGACCATCCCCGATCCCGAGCTGAAGTGGAACGCCGAGCGCGGCCACTACGACTTCGGCGAAATCGACTGGGCCGAGTTCTACGCGGTGCTCAAGGGCAACGGCCCGTGCAACCGCGAACGCCTGGCCGCGCGCGTCAAGGCGCACGAGGACGGCGCCTGGGTGCGCGAAGCCCTGGTTGCCTACGCCGACAAGCAGGCCGAGCGCAAGGCCGCCTAGGCCGTCTCGCGGCCGCGACTCTCTCACCATCATTGCAGACCGGTGCGCGCGGGGCGCGCCCGGCATTCGAGGATATCCATCATGAGCAAAGACTGGCCTTTGTGGGAAGTGTTCATCCGCAGCCAGCACGGCCTGGCGCACAAGCACGTCGGCAGCCTGCACGCGCCCGACGCCGAAATGGCGATCAACCACGCCCGCGACGTTTACACCCGCCGCAACGAAGGGCTGAGCATCTGGGTGGTGCGCGCCAGCGACATCTCGGCCAGCAGCCCGGGCGACAAGGACCCCTTGTTCGAACCGGCCAACAGCAAGGTCTACCGGCATCCCACGTTCTTCCCGATGCCCGAAGAAATCAAGCACATGTAAGGCGGCGGGGCAGACATGGACAAGACGCTGTTTGAATACCTGCTGCGGCTGGGCGATTCCTCGCTCATCCTGTCGCAGCGCCTGGGCGCCTGGACCGGCCACGGCCCGATCCTGGAAGAAGACCTGGCGCTGACCAATACCGCGCTGGACCTGCTGGGCCAGGCCCGCATGTGGCTGACGCTGGCCGGCGAGGTCGAAGGCGCCGGGCGCGACGAAGACGCGCTGGCCTACCTGCGCGACGCCCACCAGTTCCACAACGTGCTGCTGGTGGAGCGCCCCAACGGCAATTACGCCGACACCATGGCGCGCCAGTTCCTGTTCGACGTCTGGCACTACTTCCTGCTGCAGCGCCTGGAGCAGTCGAGCGACGAGCGCGTCGCCGGCATCGCGGCCAAGTCCATCAAGGAAGTTACCTACCACGTGCGCCGCTCGTCGGACATGGTGGTGCGCCTGGGCGACGGCACGGCGGAAAGCCATGCCAAGATGCAGGCGGCCATCGACGACGCCTGGCGTTTCACCGGCGAGCTGTTCACCGACGACGCCGTCGACCAGGACGTGGCGGCCCGCGGCATCGGCTGTGAGCTGGCCTCGCTGCGCCAGCCCTGGCTGGCGCACGTGCGCGAAGTGCTGGAAGAAGCCACCCTGACCGTGCCCGACGAAGCCGCCGCCGGCCATCCGGCGCACCGCGGCGGACGCCAGGGCAAGCACACCGAGGAACTGGGCTACGTGCTGGCCGAAATGCAGTTCCTGCCGCGCGCCTATCCGGGAGCCAAGTGGTGAACGCGCTGGCGCCCGTTTCCGCCGACCAGGTCTACGCCTGGCTGCAGGAGGTCCCCGATCCGGAGATCCCCGTGCTGTCCGTGGTGGATCTGGGCGTGGTGCGCGAGGTGTCCTGGGACGGCGACGCCTGTGTCGTGGTCATCACGCCCACGTATTCCGGCTGTCCGGCCATGCGCGAGATCACCCAGGACATCGAACGGACGCTGGCGCGCCACGGCATCGCCGAGGTGCGGGTGCAGACCCGCCTGGCGCCGGCCTGGACCACCGACTGGATGAGCGAGAAGGGGCGCCAGGCGCTCAAGGGCTACGGCATCGCCGCGCCGGCCGAACGCGCCGTCGACATCTCCGGCATCAGCCGCCGCGCGGCCGGCCCGGCGATCGCCTGCCCGCGCTGCGGGTCGCGCGATACGCGCCTGGTGAGCAATTTCGGCTCCACGTCGTGCAAGGCGCTGTATCGCTGCGTCTCCTGCCGCGAGCCCTTCGATTATTTCAAGACTCACTAAGAGCGGTTTCGAAATGAGCCAGAATCAATTCCATTCCCTGAAGGTGGCGTCGGTGGCGCGCAACACGCGCGACGCGGTCGTCGTGACCTTCGACCTGCCCGAGGCGCTGGCGGACGAATTCGCCTTCCTGCCGGGCCAGTACCTGACCCTGCGCACGCAGCTCAACGGCGAGGAACAGCGCCGCTCCTATTCCATCTGTTCGGCCCCGCACGACAAGCTGCTGCGCGTGGCGATCAAAAAGGTGGACGAGGGCGTATTTTCCAGTTGGGCCAACCACGAACTGCAGCCCGGCCAGACCCTGGACGTGATGGCCCCGGCCGGCAACTTCACCGTCGACTTCGCGCCCGAAAACCGCCGCCACTATGTGGCCTTCGCCGTGGGCAGCGGCATCACGCCGGTGTTTTCGCTGGTCAAGACCGCGCTGTCGACCGAGCCCCACAGCAAGTTCACGCTGTTCTTCGGCAACCGCGCCTCGTCGGCGGTGCTGTTTCGCGAAGAGATCGAAGACCTGAAGAACCTCTATATGGAGCGCTTCTCGCTGGTCTACATCATGAGCCGCGAAACCCAGGACATCGAGCTCTTCAACGGCCGCCTGGACGGCGACAAGGTCGACCAGCTGATGTCGGCCTGGATGAGCCCCGAGGATATCGATTACGCTTTTGTGTGCGGTCCGCAGACCATGACCGAAAGCGTGGTCGAGCGGCTGCAGGCCCGCGGCATTCCGAAGTCGAACATCAAGTTCGAACTGTTCGGCGCGCCCAAGGGGCCGCGCGCGCTGCGCACCGGCCACGACGCCCGCCAGGCGCCGGGCAAGGGGCAGTGCGAGGTGACGGTGGTGCAGGACGGCCACAGCCGCATGTTCGTCATCGACAAGAACAAAGACAGCGTGCTGGATTCGGCGCTGGCGCAGGGCATCGAGCTGCCGTATTCGTGCAAGGGCGGGGTGTGTTCCACCTGCCGCTGCAAGGTGATCGAAGGCGAGGTCGACATGGACGCCAACTTCGCCCTGGAAGACTACGAAGTGGCGCGCGGCTTCATCCTGAGCTGCCAGAGCTTTCCGGTCAGCGACCGCCTGGTGATCGACTTCGACCAGGAAACCTGACCCGGCCCGCGCCAGGCAGAAAAACCTACTTATCTGGAGAGACGCAGTGTCCCAACAATTCTTCGAACGCCATCAGCCCCTGCTGGAACAGGCACTGGCCGCGGCCGCGCTGCGCGGCTACTGGAGCCCGTTTGCCGAGTCGCCCAGCCCCCGCAACTATGGCGAGACCGCCAACGACGAGGGCCGCGCCGCCTTCGAAGCGTTGCAGGGCAAGCCTTTCCCGCTGAACCTGCATGACGCCGACGGCGTCGTGGGCGGCGAAAAATCGCCTTACGGCTTCGACCTGGGCATCACCTATCCGCGCGTGCCCGCCGACAAGCTCATCGCCGCCTCCAAGCGCGCGCTCGAGGACTGGCGCCGCGCCGGCCCGCGCGCCTGGGTCGGCGTGTCGCTGGAAATTCTGGCTCGCCTGAACAAGCTCAGCTTCCAGATCGCCTACGCGGTCCAGCACACCACCGGCCAGGGCTTCATGATGGCCTTCCAGGCCGGCGGCCCGCACGCGCAGGACCGCGGCTTCGAAGCCGTGACCTACGCCTGGCAGGAAATGTCGCGCATCCCCGGCGTGGCCGTCTGGGAAAAGCCGCAGGGCAAGAACGAACCGATCCGCATGGAAAAGCAGTTCACCGTGGTGCCGCGCGGTGTCGCGCTGGTGATCGGCTGCTCCACCTTCCCGACCTGGAACGGCTACCCCGGCATGTTCGCCAGCCTGGCCACCGGCAACACTGTGATCGTCAAGCCGCACCCCGGCGCGATCCTGCCGCTGGCCATCACCGTCAAGGTGGCGCGCGAAGTGCTGCAGGAAGCGGGCTTCGATCCCGACGTGGTGCAACTGGCCGCGCATGAAGCCGGCGACGACACCGCGCAGAAGCTGGCGCTGGACCCGGCCGTCAAGATCGTGGACTTCACCGGCAGCACCGCCAACGGCGACTGGCTCGAGAACAACGCCCGCCAGGCGCTGGTCTACACCGAGAAGGCCGGCGTCAACCAGGTCATCATCGACTCCACCGACGACCTCAAGGGCGTGGCCCGCAACCTGGCGTTCTCGCTGGCCCTGTATTCGGGCCAGATGTGCACCGCGCCGCAGAACATCTACGTGCCGCGCGACGGCATCCAGACGCCGGAAGGCCGCGTCAGCTTCGACGACGTCGCGGCCGCCCTGGGCGCCGCGGTCGAGAAGCTGGGCGCCGACCCGGCCAAGGCCGTCGAGCTGACCGGCGCGATCCAGAACGAAGGCATCGTCGAACGCATCGAAAAGGCGCGCGCGCTGGGCCTGCCCGTGGTGGCCGACAGCAAGGCGCTGACGCACCCGCAGTTCGAGAACGCCCGCGTGCGCACGCCGCTGCTGCTGCGCACGGAAGCCGGCAACGCCGCCATCAGTCAGGAATGGTTCGGCCCGATCGCCTTCGTGGTGGCCACCGATTCCACCGCCCACAGCATCCAGCTGGCGCGTGACAGCGTCATCCAGCACGGCGCGCTGTCGCTGTCGGCCTACACCACCAGCGACGCCGTCGCCGAGCAGGTGCAGGACGCGGCCGAGGTCTCGGGCGTGTCGCTGTCGCTGAACCTGACGGGCGCGGTGTTCGTGAACCAGACGGCCGCGTTCAGCGACTTCCATGGCACCGGCGCCAACCCGGCGGCCAATGCGGCGCTGTCCGATACGGCTTTCGTGTCGAATCGCTTCCGGGTCGTGCAGACGAGAAAACACATCTAACTCTGCCCAGCGCTGCGCCCCCCACGGGGCGCAGCGTTATTCGTTTATTGGCGTGCGCGCCATGGATACCGACATGAGCTACCAAGATATCCAGTTCGACCTGTCAGGCGGCATCGCGCGCCTGACGCTGAACCGTCCCGACAAACTCAACAGCTTCACCGCCAACATGCACGGCGAAGTGGCCGACGCGCTGGCGCGCGTGGAAGCGGAAGGCGCGCGCGTGCTGGTGCTGACCGGCGCCGGCCGCGGCTTTTGCGCCGGGCAGGACCTGAGCGAACGCCGGCCCGCCGCCGACGGCACGCCGCCCGACCTGGGCGAGACCGTCGACAAGTACTACGCGCCGCTGGTGCGCCGCATCAATGCCCTGCCCATGCCGGTGGTGGTGGGCGTGAACGGCGTGGCGGCGGGGGCGGGCGCGAACCTGGCTTTCGCCGGCGACATCGTCATCGCCAAGGCCTCGGCCAGTTTCATCCAGTCGTTCTGCCGCCTGGGCCTGATCCCGGACACCGGCGGCACCTTCGTGCTGCCGCGCCTGGTCGGCCGCGCCCGCGCCATGGGGCTGGCCATGCTGGGCGACAAGCTCAGCGCGCAGCAGGCGCAGGACTGGGGCCTGATCTGGCAATGCGTGCCGGACGAGGAATTCGACGCCGCGCTGGAACGCCTGGCGCAGCACTTTTCCAAGGCCCCGACCAAGGGGCTGGCATACACCAAGCGGGCCATCCAGGCCAGCCTGGCCAACGATCTTTCGACCCAGCTGGACCTGGAGCGCGACCTGATGCGCGAACTCGGGCGCAGCGCCGATTACGCGGAGGGCGTGGACGCCTTCCTGAACAAGCGCGAACCGCAATTCAAGGGGCAATGATGAACGCACACGTACCCGCCGTCGAGGCGCCCACCGATCCGCAGGAGCTTGCGCAGGCCGTCGGCGCCGTGATGTACGCCGGCGACGCCGCCTCGCAGGGCCTGGACATGAAGGTCGAAGAAATGGCGCCGGGTTACGCGCGGCTGAGCATGCGGGTGCGCGCCGACATGCTCAACGGGCACAAGACCTGCCACGGCGGCTTCATCTTCGCCCTGGCCGACAGCGCCTTCGCGTTCTCCTGCAATTCGCGCAACGTCAGCACCGTAGCCTCGGGCTGCACCATCGACTACCTGGCCCCGGGTTTCGAAGGCGACCTGCTGACCGCGGTGGCGCAGGAGCGCTCGCTGGCAGGGCGCACCGGCGTCTATGACGTGACCGTCACCAACCAGGAGGGACGCAACGTGGCCTTGTTCCGCGGCCGCTCTTATCGAATCAAAGGCCAGATCGTCGGCGCTCCCGCGGACGCCTGAGGCCGTCATCCAACCAAAGACGAGGCCGCCGGCCCGGCCGCACGCGCGCTTGCGTATCCGCGCGCATGCGGCCGGGCCGGCGTAGTGAGAATTTCAGGAGAGAGATAACCATGTCCAACACCATGAGCAAGCCGGGACTGGACCCCATCGAACATGCCAGCGAGGACGAGCTGCGCGCCTTGCAGCTGCAGCGGCTGAAGTGGTCGCTCAAGCACGCCTACGAGAACGTGCCGCACTACAAGAAGGCCTTCGACGAGGCCGGCGTGCATCCGGACGACCTCAAGCAGCTGTCCGATATTTCCAAGTTCCCCTTCACCACCAAGAAGGAACTGCGCGAGAACTATCCCTTCGGCATGTTCGCCGTGCCGCGCGAGCGCGTCTCGCGCATCCACGCTTCCAGCGGCACCACCGGCAAGCCGACGGTGGTGGGCTACACCAAGGGCGACCTGGACAACTGGGCCAACCTGGTGGCGCGCTCGATCCGCGCCGCCGGCGGCAAGCCCGGCGACACCGTGCACGTGGCCTACGGCTATGGCCTGTTCACCGGCGGCCTGGGCGCGCACTATGGCGCCGAACGCCTGGGCTGCACCGTCATCCCGATGTCCGGCGGCCAGACCGAAAAGCAGGTGCAGCTGATCAATGATTTCCGTCCGGACATCATCATGGTCACGCCCTCGTACTTCTGCAATATCCTCGAAGAGCAGCGCCGCCAGGGCATCGACCCGCGCCAGAGCTCGCTGCGCATCGGCATCTTCGGCGCCGAGCCCTGGACCGGCCAGATGCGCGCCGACATCGAAACCGAGGCCGGCATCGACGCGGTGGACATCTACGGCCTGTCCGAAGTGATGGGCCCCGGCGTGGCGAGCGAATGCGTCGAGACCAAGGATGGCCCCGTGGTCTGGGAAGACCATTTCTACGCCGAGATCATCAATCCGGATACGGGCGAGCCCGTGGCCGACGGCGAGCCGGGCGAACTGGTGTTCACCTCGCTCACCAAGGAAGCGATGCCCATCATCCGCTACCGCACGCGCGATCTCACCCGCCTGCTGCCGCCGACGGCGCGCAGCATGCGCCGCATCGGCAAGATCACCGGCCGCAGCGACGACATGCTGATCGTGCGCGGCGTGAACATGTTCCCCACGCAGGTCGAGGAACTGGTGCTCAAGATCGCCCAGCTGGCGCCGCACTACCAGCTGGTGCTGTCGCGCACCGGCAACCTGGACGAGCTCGAGATCCTGACCGAACTGCGGGCCGAGTTCTCGACCCTGTCCGACGCCGAGCGCGCCAACCTGGGCAAGCAGCTGCAGCACGCCGTCAAGACCCACATCGGGGTCAGCGCGCGCATCCAGGTGTCGGACGCCGGCCACGTGGAACGCACCCTGACCGGCAAGGCCCGCCGCGTCATCGACAAACGCCCGAAGTAGGATGGGTGGAGCGCGAGAGTCTTTAAGCAAGAACACGAATACCCAACGCGCGAAACCCATCAGGCGGCGCCAGCCGCCGCCTTTCGTGGCACGAGACAAACGCCGGCTGTCGCCGGCCGATGGGTTACGCGCGCTCGATGGTTGAGTTCTTGCCCAAGAACTCTCGCGCTGCACCCATCCTACCCCCGCACCTGCCGCACGATCCGCCGATACCAGAAGTGCAGCAGCGCCGCCGACAGCCCCAGGCCGGCCATGGCCATGAGCCACATGCTGCCGGCGCCCTGGGGCGAACCGGGCACCAGCACGGCGCGGATGCCGTCCAGGCCGCCGCGGCCCGGACCGAAACCGAACCACCAGCCGCCGGCCAGGCCCACGCCGGCCAGCGCGACCGTCTGCAGAATCAGCGGCACCACCGCCACCTTGTAGGCGCGCAGCAGGTAGGAGTTGATGCATTGCATCGAGTCGAACAGGTGGAATAGCGGCAGCACGGCAAGCAGGGTGGTGGCGACGGCGGCCACGCCGGCATTGTCGGTGTAGGCCGCCAGGATCAGCGGACGACCGGCCAGCAGCACGGCGGCGGTCAGCAGCGCGCCCAGCAGGCCCAGCGCCAGGCCGGCCATGCCGGTGCGGTGCGCGTGCTCCAGATTGCCGGCGCCGATGGCCTGGGCCGTCAGCGCGGCGGTGGCCACGCCCAGCGCCATGGGCATCATGTAGCACAGCGCGGCCAGGTTCGACATGATCTGGTGGCCGCCGGTCACGAAAGTGCCTTCGCGCGCCACCAGCAGGGCCATGAAGGTGAAGGCCGAGACCTCGACCAGATACGACCCGCCCATCGGCAGGCCCAGGCGCAGCAGCTCCTTGAGCGTCTTCCAGTCGGGCCTGCCCACGCGCAGCTGGAAGCGCCGGTAATAGCGGTCGTGGGTGATGACCCACAGCCCCAGGCCCAGGCTGATCCAGGAAACCAGCGCCGTCGCCAGCCCGGCCCCGGCCGCGCCCATGGCCGGCAGCCCCAGGTTGCCGTAGATCAGCAGCCAGTTGAAAAAGGCCTTGAAGCCGATGGCGGTCAGGTTGATCGCCATGACCAGCTTGGGGCGCGAGACCGCCGTGCCCAGCGCGTAGATCGTGCGGAACACCAGCGCGGCGGGCAGGGCCAATACCAGCGCCCGGAGATAGGCGGCGATGCGCTCGCGCACCGCCGGATCGACGTCGCCCGACAGGGATAGCCACATGTCCGGGAACAGCATCAGCGCGGCGCCGGCCACGGACAGGCCCAGCGCCAGCCACACGCCCTGGCCCCAGCTGCGGCCGACTTCGGCGTTCTGGCCGGCGCCGAAATGCTGCGCCAGGATGGGGATGAGCGCATGCACGACGCCCATCAGCCCGACGAAGATGGTGATGTAGATGGACGCGGACAAGGCCATGGCCGCCAGGTCGCTGGCGCTGGAATGGCCCGTCATGGCCGTGTCCAGCACCCCGAAGGAGATGCCGGCCCATTGGCTGACCAGCACCGGCCAGGCCTGCCTGGCGATGCCGCGCAGGGTGGCGCCGAAAGTCATCGGCGCGGCGGTCGGCGGCGTCATCGGTTCGAACCGATGCGCAGCAGGCGGAACACCTCCTGGCGGTCCGCGCGCCGGCCGCCCTGCCACAGCACGTCGGCGCCCTCGCTATAGGCGGCGGTGTTGTCCCGCAGGCTCTGGTTGTTGGTCTGCTGCAGGATCACCGTGCACTTGGCGTCGAAAGTGAAGGTGAGGTTGTTGAAGATCAGGAACGAGGCGCGCTGGCCGCTGCCCAGGCTCAGCCCGCGCACGCATTCGCCGGGGCGCAGGTTCTGCTCCAGCGCCTGGGCCAGCTGGCCGGAGACGGTGCGGTAGCTGCGCGCGTAGTCCACCGCCGGCTGCCACAGCAGCACCAGCAGGATCCAGGTCACGGTGAGCCCGCCGGCCGACAGCACGGTGCCGCGCCACAGCGCCTGCGGCTTGACGCGCAGGCGCCACACCACCAGCGCGATCCAGGCCAGCGTGAACGCCACGCCCAGCGCGAAGGCGATCCAGGAGATGACCGGCTCGTAGCCGGTGGTCTGGCGGGCGATGTTGCGCGAGATCTGCGCGGGCCAGTGGAAGTGCAGGGCGACCCAGCCCAGCCAGACGGTGGCCGCGGTCAGCGAAAAGCACATCACGGCGAACCAGTCCAGCGTGTTGACCACGCCGCGGCGCAGCGTCGGCAGCGAAAACGCGCCCAGCACCGCGCAGGGGACGGCGAGCAGCACGTATTCGGAGTCGGTGGCCTCTTCCAGGCCGAACAGCACCAGCGTCGCGCAGGCCAGCAGCGTCAGCGGCAGCCAGATGTGCGGCGCGTAGATCCACGAACGCCAGCGCCAGATCGCCACCAGGGCCAGCGGCCAGGTCGGCCACAGATACCAGGGCAGGTCGCGCAGCGTGCGGCCGATGTCGTGCCAGGACGGCGGCGCGAAGGACGCCAGGTTCCAGGTCTTCCAGTTGCGGATCCAGTACTCGCTGCCCTGGCTGGCCGGAATCCACCAGGCCAGGATCAGCACGGCGGTCACCAGCGCCGCCCAGGGCAGCCAGCGCCGGCTTTGCCACAACAGGCTGCGCGGGTAGAAGGCCAGCAGCGCGCCGATCATGATGGGGACCGCGCCCACCCAGCCGCGGGTCAGGAAGCTGGCGGCCAGCGCGAAGCCCAGCGTGGTGCAGCCGGTGAAAGGGCGGTCCACGCTGCGCGCCAGCGAATAGAAGGCCAGCGCCTGCCAGGCCATGATGGCCGGCACCACGGTGGTTTCGTGGGTGCGCTGCAGAATGCCCACCGTGGCCAGCAACAGCAGCAGGGCGGCGTCGGCCAGCATGCGGCCGTAGTCGCGCGGCTCGGGTTCGCCGCCGAAGGGCAGCGCCAGCGGCTGGGCTTCGGCGCGCCGGCCCAGCAGATAGGTGCCGTACCACACGCTGGTGGTGGTGATGGCGAACCACAGCAGGTTGGGCAGGCGGCCGGCCGTGATGTCGCCGATGAACGGGCCGAACAGCCAGATGCAGATCGCGCCCACCCAGGTGATCAGCGGACCTTCCTCGGCGTGGGCCAGCAGCCCCACCTGCGGCAGCAGCCAGGTCAGCCCGCCCTCGCGGATCGCCGTGATCATGGTCGCCAGTCCGACCGCATCGTCCGTTTTCCAGGGGTCGCGCATGAACAGGCCGGCCACGATATAGGCCAGCAGCAGCCCCAGCAGGATCAGGCGGGGCAGTTTCGCGGTGGCCACGGACGTCAGCCGGGCCGGGGTGGAAAGGGAGATTGGGGACACGGGCGTTAATGTAACCGAGTGGTCGGGTTGCGCTAGCCCCCCAGCAGAAGAATAGGTCGCTAGGGAGGAAAAAAAAGCAGCCCGAAGGCTGCCTTTTTGCTGTGGCTCCTGCGGGAGCGACAGGATCAGGAAGCGGACTTGACCGTGCCGGCCGTACGGGCGAAGCGGGCGCGGAACTTTTCCACGCGGCCGGTTTCGACGATGCGGGTCTGGGCGCCCGTGTAGAACGGGTGCGATTCGGAGGTCACGTCGCACTTGAAGAGCGGGTACGTCTTGCCGTCGAGCTCGATGGTTTCGCGCGTTTGCACGGTCGAACGGGTGATGAACTTGCTGCCCGTTTGCAGGTCGGCGAAGACGACTTCGCGGTATTCGGGGTGAATGCCTTCTTTCATGGTGCTTTCCTAGGGCTCGTTCGAGCCTCTCTCGGTTGTTAGGGTCGCCAGCCGGGGGCCATAGAGGCATGTATCCTCTTCCTTACCCAGCAACGTATCCAAAAAGTAACCCTGAATTCTAGCATGGAGATTCCGGCCCGGCCAAGGGGCGAAGGCAAGGCGGGGCCGGATCGCCGTCAGAGATCGGTGCGCAGCTTCCAGATTTCCGGGAACAGCACCACTTCCAGCATGCGCCGCAGATAGGCCACGCCCGAGGTGCCGCCGGTTCCGCGCTTGAAGCCGATGACGCGCTCGACCGTGGTGACGTGGCGGAATCGCCACAGCCGGAAGGCGTCTTCCAGGTCGGTGAGCTTTTCGCCCAGCTGATACAGGTCCCAGTAGCGCTCGGGCTGGCGGTAGACCTCCAGCCAGGCCGCCTCGACTCCGGCCGAGGCCTGGTAGGGCTGGGTCCAGTCGCGTTCGAGATGGTCGGCCGGCACGTCCAGGCCCTGGCGCGCCAGCAGCCGCAGGGCTTCGTCGTACAGCGAGGGGGCCTCGTAGGCGCTCTGCACCTGGGCCAGCAGGTCGGCGCGGTGTTCGTGCGGCTTGAGCATGGCGGCGTTCTTGTTGCCCAGCAGGAATTCGATCTGCCGGTACTGGTAGCTCTGGAATCCGCTGGAGCGGGCCAGGTAGGGGCGCAGGGCGGAATACTCGGGCGGGGTCATGGTCGCCAGCACGTCCCAGGCGTGGACCAGCTGTTCCATGATCTTGCTGACCCGGGCCAGCATCTTGAAGGCCGGCGGCAGGCGGTCGGCCGCCACGTTGGCGATGGCGCCGCGCAGCTCGTGCAGCATCAGCTTCATCCACAGCTCGCTGGTCTGGTGCTGGATGATGAAAAGCATCTCATTGTGCTCGGGCGACAGCGGGTGCTGCGCGCCCAGCAGGGCGTCCAGGTGCAGGTAGTCGCCGTAGGTCATGTCGCGCGCGAAGTCCAGCTGCGCTTTTTCCTCGCGGACGATGTCTTCGGGGCGTTGGGTGTCGGTCATGGGGGCTTCCTGAATCGCGGCGGCGGGATGGCGTCCCGCCGCCCTGAAGTTCGGACCGGCCCGGGCCCTGGCGGCAGGGCCTACAGTTCGCGCAGGACCGCGCGGACCGGGCTGGCGTCAGCCTGGACCAGCGCCAACGGCAGCGCGATCAGCTCGTAATCGCCTTCCGGCACGGCATCGAGCACCAGGTTTTCCAATACCCGCATGTCGTGCCGCAAGATCGCGTGGTGGCTGTCCAGGGTCTTGCTGGAGGCGGGGTCGATGCTGGCCGTGTCCAGCCCGATCAGCATGACGCCGCGCTCGGCCAGCCATTCGATGGTCTGGGGCGCGTAGGCGGAGAAATCGTCGGTCCACCAGTCTTGCGCGGCATGCTTGGCGGTGCGCACCAGCACGCGCGGCGGCAGGTTCAGCGCGGCGTGGGCGATGTGCTCGACCGTGATCAGCGGCCCGCAGTCGATGGCGTGGATGACGCGGCACGGGCCCAGGAAGGGTTCCAGCGGGACGGCGCCGATGGCGGCGGCGTCATTCTGGTAATGCAGCGGCGCGTCGGCATGGGCGCCGATGTGCGGCGACAGCGTGATCTCGCTGACATTGACCGGACAGCCGGGCGCAAGCGACCACTTCCATTGCTGGCGGTAGGGCGTGTCGCCGGGAAAGACCGGCGAAGCGGCGGAGACGGGCGGGGAAATATCCCACAGGCGCTTCATGTCGGGCGTAGAGACTGGAATTACGTTAAGCCTAAAGCAATCGCGGGCGGTAGTCTAACGAATTCCGGCGCGCCGCGCAGCGCTCAGAGGCAGCCCCGTTCCGCCAGGGAAACCACCGTGTCGCCGGCCACGATCAGGTGGTCGACCAGCTTGATGTCGACCAGCGCCAGCGCCTGCTTCAGGTGGCGGGTGAAGCCCTGGTCGGCGGCGCTGGGCTCGGCCATGCCGGAAGGGTGGTTGTGGGCGACGATGAGGGCGGCCGCATGGTGGCGCAGGGCCTCGCGCACGACTTCGCGCGGGTAGACGGAAGCCTGCGACAGCGTGCCGCGCGCCAGCTCGCCGGTGGCGATCAGGCGCAGCTGGTTGTCCAGGTAGAGCGCGATGCAGTGCTCCACCCGGCGATGGCTCAGCGCCAGCTTGCAATATTGTTTCACTTGCAGGGGACGGTTCAGGTTGTCGGCCTGGGGCAGGCCTTCTTCGACGGCGCGGCGCGCCAGCTCCAGCAGGGCGGCCAGCATGCAGGCCTTGGCCGAGCCCAGGCCGGGGACCGCCATCAGCTCCTCGGGCGCGGCGCCCAGCAGGCCCCGCAGGCCGCCGAATTGCTGCAACAGGCGGTTGCCCAGGGTCGTGACGTGCACCCCGGGCAGGCCCGTGCGCAGGGCGATGGCGAGCAGTTCCGCGTCCTGCAGCGCGCAGGCGCCGTGGCGCAGCAGGCGCTCGCGGGGGCGCTCGTGTTTGGGCATCTGGACGGACAATTTCATAAGAGGCTCTAAAATCAAGGTTGATTCAATTGCCTATACGGTGGCAGATCGTGAGTACCGCCTCTAATGAAGTGAACGTTTTGGTCCGTCCGGATTCCTACCTGACGCTGCACTACCGGATTACGCTGGCGTCCGGCCCGGGCAAGGATTCGGTGTTCGCCGATACCTTCGACGGCCGCCCCGGCACCCTGCAGATGGGCAGCGGCCAATGGGCGCCCGGCCTGGAGGCGGCGCTGGTCGGCCACGCCGAAGGCGAGCGCTTCAGCGTCACGGTCGCGCCGGCCGACGCCTACGGCGAACGCAACCCCGAACTGATCCAGCGCGTCACGCGCGCGATGCTGGCCGAGCACGCCGGCGCCGACGCCACGTTCGAGCCGGGCGACCTGGTCGAGTTCTCCGCGCCCAACGGCGCGCGCTACTCGGGCATCCTCAAGGAAATCAACGACGAAACCGCGCTGTTCGATTTCAACCACCCGCTCGCCGGCGTCAGCCTGCGGGTCGACGTGGCGCTGCTGGGGATACTCTGATGAGCCAGGCCGTCACCGCTCCCGGCGCCGAGGTCCTGCTGGCGCAGCCGCGCGGCTTCTGTGCCGGCGTGGACCGCGCCATCGACATCGTCGAACGCGCGCTCGAACTGCATGGCGCGCCCATTTACGTGCGCCACGAAATCGTCCACAACCGCTACGTGGTGGAAGACCTGCGCGCCAAGGGCGCGGTCTTCATCGACGAACTGGAGGACGCGCCCGCCGGCTCCATCGTGGTGTTTTCCGCCCACGGCGTGTCCAAGGCGGTCCGCGCGGAGGCGCAGGAACGCGGTCTGCAGGTCTTCGACGCTACCTGCCCGCTGGTCACCAAGGTCCACATCGAAGTGGCGCGCATGCGCGCGGCCGGCCGCGAGATCATCATGATCGGCCACAAGGGCCACCCGGAGGTCGAGGGCACGCTGGGCCAGGCCCAGGGCGGCATGTACCTGGTCGAGACCGTGGAAGACGTCGCCGGCCTGCAGGTGCAGGACCCCGAGAACCTGGCCTACGTCACCCAGACCACGCTGTCGGTCGACGACGCCGCGGCGGTGTCGCAGGCCCTGAAGGCGCGCTTTCCCAACATCGCCGAACCCAAGAAAAGCGATATCTGCTACGCCACCCAGAACCGCCAGGACGCGGTCAAGGTGATGGCGCCGGAATGCGACCTGGTGCTGGTGGTGGGCAGCCCCAACAGCTCCAACTCGAACCGCCTGCGCGAGGTGGCCGAACGCAAGGGCGTGGCCTCCTACCTGATCGACGGAGCGCAGTCCATCGACCCGGCCTGGCTGGCCGGGCGCACCCGGGTGGGCGTGACCGCCGGCGCCTCGGCGCCCGAGATCCTGGTGCAGCAAGTGATCGAGCGCGTCAAGGAACTGGGCGCGGTGTCGGTGCGCACCATGGCGGGGCTGGAAGAAAACGTGGCGTTCCCGCTGCCCAAGGGCCTGTCGCGCAAGTCGGCGCAGACGGAATCGCTGGAATAGGCCCGGACAAGAAAACCAAGGAGACTTCATGCAGTTGTACAGCTACTTTCGCAGTTCGGCCGCCTACCGCGTACGCATCGCCCTGAATCTGAAGGGCCTGTCCTACGAGTACCTGCCGGTGCACATGCTCAAGGACGGCGGCCAGCAGCTGACGCCCGAATACCGCAAGGTGAATCCCACGGCGCTGGTGCCCACGCTGGTCGACGGCGACGCCGTCATCGGCCAGTCCCTGGCCATCATCGAGTACCTCGACGAAACGCATCCCGAGCCGCCGCTGCTGCCGGCCGACGCGCTGGGCCGCGCGCGCGTGCGGGACCTGGCGTTGGGCATCGCCTGCGACACCCATCCGCTGAACAACCTGCGCGTGCTGAAGTATCTGAAGCACACGCTGGGCGTGGACGAGGACGCCAAGAACGCCTGGTACCGCCACTGGGTGCAGCAGGGCCTGGGCGCCCTGGAGGCGCAGCTGGCGGCGTCCAGCGCCACCGGCCGCTTCTGCCACGGCGACACGCCGACCATCGCCGACCTGTGCCTGGTGCCCCAGGTCTTCAATGCGCAGCGCTTCGGCTGCGACCTGTCGGCCATGCCGAACGTGCTGCGCATCGACGCCGCCTGCCGCGAACTGCCGGCCTTCGACGCGGCCGCGCCGGGCAAGCAGCCCGACGCGGAGTAATCCGGCCGCGGGCACGCGCCCGTCAGCCGACCTGCACCGGCACGAAGATCTTGTCCTCGCCGCGCTGCACCAGCAGCGCGACCGTCTTGCCGGCCTTGGACAAGGCTTCCCGCACCTGCCCGACGCTGTGCACGGGCACGCCGTTCAAGGACAGCAGCACATCGCCGGGCTCGATGCCGGCGCGCGCGGCCGGCCCCACCGAACGCTCGATCAGCAGGCCCTCGGCGCCCGCCGCCTGCTGTTCCTGCGGGCTCAGCGGCCGCAGCGCCAGGCCGAGCTGGCCGCGCTGTACGTCCTGGTCGCCCGCCGACGCCTGGGTCTTGTCGGTCGGAACGCTGCCCAGCGTGGCGGTCAGCTGCTTGTGCGCGCCGTTGCGCCAGATGTCCAGCTTGATTTTCTCTCCCGGCGAGGCCAGCGTGATGGTCGAGGCCAGGTCGCCCGACGACAGGATGGTCTTGCCGTCGATCTCGCGCACCACGTCGCCGGGCTGCAGACCCGCCTTGGCCGCGGCGCTGCCTTTCTCCACGCTGGACACCAGCGCGCCCGAGGGCGTATCCAGCTTGAAGGAATCGGCCAGGTCCTGATTCACTTCCTGCACCGTCACGCCGAGCCTGGCGTGCTGCACCTTGCCGTGCTCCAGGATCTGATCCTTGATCTTGTAGGCCACGTCGATCGGGATCGAGAACGACAGGCCCTGGAAGCCGCCGGTGCGGCTGTAGATCTGGGAGTTGATGCCCACCACTTCGCCGCGGTCGTTGAACAGCGGGCCGCCGGAGTTGCCCGGGTTGACGGCCACGTCGGTCTGGATGAACGGCACCGAGGTGTCGTCGGGCAGCGAGCGGCCCTTGGCGCTGACGATGCCCGCGGTGGCGGTGTTCTCCAGGCCGTAGGGCGAGCCGATGGCCAGCACCCATTCGCCGACCTGCAGCTGATTGACGTCGCCCACCTTGACGGTAGGCAGGTGCCTGGCGTCGATCTTCAGCACCGCCACGTCGGTCTGCGGGTCCGAGCCCAGCACCTTGGCCTTGTATTCGCGCCGGTCGGTCAGCTTCACCGTGACTTCCTTGGCGTCCTGAACCACGTGCGCATTGGTCAGGATGATGCCGTCGGCGCTGACGATGAAACCGGAACCCTCGCCGCGCATGGGCACCTCGCGCGACGGCATCTGGCCGCGCGCGCCGGGGAACTGGCCGAAGAACTGGGCGAACGGGTCGCCGTCGCCCAGGGACACCTTGCGGGTGCCGCTGACGCTGATGTTGACCACGGCCGGCCCGTAGTCGCGCGTGATCTGCGCGAAGTTGGGCGGGGTGGACGGATTGATCGCCTGCAAGGGGGCGGATACGGCCGGCGCGCCGGCCGCCATCGAAACGCCGCCGATGACGGCGGTGGCGCCGGCGCCGCCGATGGCGCCTGCGGCCAGCAGCGCCATCACCAGGCGCGAGGGCTTCATTTGGGAGGTCTTCATGTCGGCTCCTGCGTTCATGTTGAAGGACATGGCGCTATCTTCGGGCCCGACACTTAGGGGAATCTTAAATCCGGCTATCCGCGGCGCATCAGGCCGGGAACACCACCTTCACGCGCAGGCCCTGGCCGGAAGGCGCGTCCTGCAGCGCGATCGTGGCGCCGTGGCGGGCGGCGATGGCGCGCGCGATGGCCAGTCCCAGGCCGCTGCCGGGTTCGGCGTTGCCTTCCACGCGGTAGAAGCGGTCGAACACGCGCTCGCATTCGGCCGGCGCGATGCCCGGCCCCTCGTCGTCGATCAGCAGTATGGCCTGGCCGGGCGCCTGCTCCAGCCGCAGGCGCACGCGCTTGCCGGCCGGCGTGTACTTGACCGCGTTGTCCAGCAGGTTGCGCGCCAGCAGCGCCAGCGCATCCCGGTGGCCCTGCACCCAGAGCTGCGGCGCGCCGTCCAGCTCCACGTCGATCGACTTCGCATTGGCCAGCGGCAAGGTTTCGGACAAGGCTTGGCGCAGCACGTCGGCCAGGTCCACGGCCTCGGCCGGCGCCTGCTCGGCCGCGCCCTCGTGCCGCGCCATCGACAGCAGCTGTTCCACCAGGCGCGTGGCGCGGTCGATGCCGGCGGCCAGGCGCTGCTCGGCCAGCCGGCGGGCGTCCGCGTCGCCGGCGCGCTGCAAGGCCTGCAGCTGCAGGCGCAGCGCCGCCAGCGGCGAGCGCAGCTCGTGCGCGGCGTCGCCCACGAACTGCTTCTGCTGCGCGAAGGCGCCGCGCATGCGTTCCAGCAGCAGGTTCAGCTCCTGCACCAGCGGCCGGATCTCGTCGGGCAGGCCCTGCACGCTGACCGCCGAGAGATCCTCCGGCTGGCGCGCCGCCACCTGGGCCCGCGCGCGCTTGACCGGCCGCAGCGACCAGCTCACCACGCACCATACGATCAGCATCAGCAGCGGCGCGGCCGCCGCGATCGGCGCCACCGTGCGCAGCGCCAGCGCCCGCGCCATGTCCCGGCGCACTTCCATGTCCTGCGCGACCTGGATGACCTGGAACGGCGTGGCCAGCGAATACACGCGATAGGTGCTGCCTTCCATGCGGGCGTCGGAAAAGCCCAGCACGATCTGGTCGGGCAGCGGACGGCGCGAGCGCGAATTGAAGACCCGCACGCCGTCGGGCGTCCAGATCTGGATGATGAGATCGTCGGCCATGGGCGACGCCGCGCCGCGCGCCTGGTGCGGGCCGGTGCTGAGCAGTCCGTCGCCGGTGCCCAGCGACAGGGCGGTGCGCTGCAACAGCGAATCGAAGATGTCGTCGGCCTGCGCCAGCGTGCTGCGATAGGCGATCGCGCCCTGCACCAGCGCGCCGATCACGATCGCGGCCAGCAGGAAAAACAGCAGACGGGCCCGCAGCGAATAGCTAAGCGGAATGCTCATGTTTTGGGGATGACATAGCCGACGCCTCGGACGTTCTGGATCAGGTTGGAGCCCAGTTTCTTGCGCAGGCCATGAATATAAACCTCAACCGCGTTGCTGCTGATGCTGTCTTTCCAGCTGTAGAGTTTTTCTTCGAGCTGGGCGCGCGAGAAGATCATGCCGGGACGCGCGATCAGCGGCTCGAGCACCGCCCATTCGCGCGCCGTCAGCGCCACCGGCGCGCCGTCGACCATGGCGGCATGGGATTGCGGATCGATGGTCACGCCTTCGTGCTCGAAAACCGGCTCGGCCCGGCCCGCGCTGCGCCGGATCAGCGCGCGCATGCGGGCCAGCAGTTCGTCCACGTCATAGGGCTTGACGATGTAGTCGTCGGCGCCGGCGTCCAGCCCGGCGATGCGGTCGCTGACCGCGTCGCGGGCGGTGGCGATCAGCACCGGCGTGCGGTCCTTGCGCGCGCGCAGCTCGCGCAGCAGCGCCAGCCCGTCGCGCTTGGGCAGGCCCAGGTCCAGCAGGATCAGGTCGTAGCTGTCGGTGTGCAGCGCCAGGTCGGCGGCATTGCCGTCCTTGACCCAGTCGACGGCATAGCGCTCGGCGCGCAGGAAGTCCAGCACGCTCTCGCCGATCATGAGGTCGTCTTCGACTAGCAGGATGCGCATGGCGGTGTCCGCGGTTATGGTCCGAAAAGTTGGACGCGGCGGGGAGGGCGGGAGTTCCCTTCGTGGCGTGGCTTGGTGGTGTCGTTCGGTTTAATGTTCGTACATAATGAGCCGCCTGATTCTTGTTGTTGCTCCGAAATATCAACAGAATTGGCCATGATTGCCGAATGATTTGGTTTTTCTGGCAGGTTTTCGCGTACTATGTACGTACCTAGTTTCAAATAAAGCTGGGATGCACGAAAAAACCAGGCGCCAGATGCGCCGATACGGAGGTGACAACATGGACTTTGCTGGACTGGCGTCGCGCCTGCTGCTGGCGGCATGCGCGCTGTGGGCGGGCGCGGCGGGCGCCCAATACCCGGAGAAAGCGGTGCGCATGCTGGTGGGGTTTCCCGCCGGACAGACCACCGACGTGATCGCGCGCATGCTGGCGCAGGAATTGACGAGCGACCTGGGGCAGACTTTTTTCGTCGAGAACAAACCCGGGGTGGGCGCGGGCCTGGCGGCCGAGGAAGTGGCGCGGTCGCGGCCCGACGGCTATACGCTGCTGGCCACTTCGAGCGGCCCGCTGGCGGTCAACGGCTGGATCTACAAGAACCTGCGCTACGACAGCCGGTCGGACTTCCAGCCGCTGGCGATGATAGGCATCTTTCCGCTGGTGCTGGTCGTCAACCCGGCCTCCCGCTTCAATAGCGTGGCCGACCTGGTCGAGTACGCCAGGCAGCATCCGGGGGCGGTCAACTATGCCTCTGGCGGCAATGGCGTGACCAATCACCTGGTGATGGAAATGTTCCAGCAGCGCGCCGGCGTGAAGCTCAACCATATTCCGTACAAGGGCGGCGTGGCGGCCATGACCGACGTGGTGGGCGGGCAGGTGGACGTGATGTTCGAAGTCGCCTCGATCGCCGAGCCGCTGGTGCGCAGCGGCAAGCTCAGGGCGCTGGCCGTGGCCAGCGAGCATCGCGTGGCGACGCTGGCGAACGTGCCGACCATCGCCGAGTCGGGGTACGCCGGATTCCGCGGCGACCCCTGGATAGGCGTGGTGGGCCCGAAGGATCTGCCGCAGCCCGTCGTCGACAAGCTGGCCGGGGAGATCGTACGCATCGCCCGCAAGCCGCAATGGACCAGGCGGATGGCGGAGCTGGGCGCGATTCCCCAGGTGATGGAGCCGGCGCAATTCGGCGCCTTCATCGGCGCCGAGGTCGAGCGCTGGGGCGAGGCGGTGAAAGCGGCCAACGCGAAAGCGGAATGAGGTCGTCCGGGCCGCGCCGCCGGCAGGCGGCGATACTGGTCTGCACGCTGGCGATCCAGGCCGTCGGCACGGCCGCCACGCTGGCGTTCGCCGTGCTGGCGCCGCTGATCCCCGGCGCGCGCACCGCCGAGGTGGGCCTGTTCCTGGCCCTGGTCTATGGCGGGGCGATGGTGGGCAGCGCGCTCAGCAGCGCCTTGATCGGACGGCTGGGCGCGGTGCGCGTGTCGCAGGCGGCGCTGCTGCTCCAGGGCGCGGGCCTGGCGCTGCTGACGGCCGACGCCGGACTCGCGCAGACCGGCGCCGCGCTGCTGTGCGGCCTGGGCTACGGCACCATCACGCCGGCCAGCTCCCATATTCTCGCGCGCACGACCGCGCCGCAGCGGATGTACACCGTGTTCTCGCTCAAGCAGACCGGCGTGCCGCTGGGCGGCATGCTGGGCGGGGCCATGCTGCCGGTGCTGGCGGCGTGGTCGTCGTGGCGCACGGCCCTGCTTCTGCTGGCCGGGCTGGCGCTGGCGGTCGCGCTGGCCAGCGGCTGGCTGCGCGCGCAGCTGGACGAGCCCGCGGCGCCGCGCACGGCCGGGATGGGGCAATGGCGGCAGCCCGTCGTCGAGGTATGGCGCAACGCGCAGCTGCGCGCCATGGCGGCCGTCTCCCTGCTGTTCTCGGCTTGCCAGCTTTCGGTCAGCGGCTACCTGATGGTGTTCCTGTTGCGCGAACTCCAGATGGGCGCGGCGCGCGCCGCGCTGATCTACGCCGTGTCCCAGGCGGCGGGCGTGCTGGGACGCATCGTCTGGGGGCGGATCGCCGACCGCACGCGCGCTCCGCGCGGCGTGATGATGCTGATCGGCGTGCTGATGGCGCTTGCAGCCCTGGGGCTGGCCTTGCTGCCGGCGCATCCCGATCCGGTCGTGCTGGCAGTGCTGGCGGCTGTGCTGGGCGCGACCGCGATAGGCTGGAACGGCGTTTTTCTGGGCGAGCTGGCGCGGCTGGCGCCCGCCGGCAAGGTGGCGTCGGTGACCGGCGGCGCGATGTTCTTTACTTATATCGGCGTGGTGCTCGGCCCGCCTGCGTTCGGCTATCTGGCCGAGCACGCCAGCCTGGGCGCGGCCTATGGCGCGCTGGCCGCGCTGCCGCTGATCGCGCTGCTGCTGCTCGGCCTGCGCGGGCGCGGGCCGGTCGCCCGAGCCGGCTAGGAGGACAGGCCGGGTTTGAGGCCGCGCTTGAGCTGGAAGGCCACGGTCACCCGGTCGGCCGGATAGGTCGTGTCGGTGATTTCCAGGATTCTGCCGGTGGCGTCCTTGTAGTGCCGGATGAGCCGCAGGCCGGCGCTGCCCGCCTGCACGCCCAGGCGTTCGGCCAGCGGCGCATCGATCAGGGTAGCCGTGACCATCTGGCGGATTTCGTCGATGGCGACGGCATATTCGCGTTCGATCAGCGAGCTGATCAGGGTCTGCGGCTGGCGGCGGATGGTGTCGACCAGTCCGGCAAGCGAGGCGTCGATATAGATGTCGGCCTGCGCCACGGGCGTGCCGGCCTTCCTGGCGTCCTCGCGCGTGCCGCTCAGCAGGACCCACGCGCTGCCCACCGGCGCCTCCAGCCGCCGCGCCTTGTTCCGGTCCAGCGTGACGTGGCGCACGGCTTCGATGGCGCGCACCTCGGTGGCCGCGACGCGGACCAGGTCTTCGGGCGTGCCGAAGGACTGCACGAACGCGGTATCCGGATTGGCGCTTTCGACCAGCGTGCCCACCGCCTTCTTGCGCGAGATATAGCCCAGGTCTTCCAGCTTCTTCAGGGAGGCGCGCACCGTATGCCGGCTGACGCCGTACTGCTCGGCCAGTTCATGCTCGGTGGGCAGCAGGCTGCCCACCACGTGACGGCCTTCCTGGATGTCCCGCACCAGCGTGTTGGCCAGCTCCACGTATCGCGGTTGCGCGCCGGCGGATTCCTGCGGGGACTTCTTGCGGATGGCTGTCATGGACATGTCGGACGGGGGGCATGGACTTGCGGCGTATTGTAAGGCGGCCCGTCCGGCCGCGCGGTTCAGTCGGCGAAGAATCGGCGCCGCGCCTCGTCCGGCAGCGGCATGCCGGTGATCTTCGCTTTTTGCAGGACTTCCCAGAAGTAGCGGTAGGTTGCGCGGTCGTGGAGTTCGCCGCGGTATTGGATGGGCCCCCAGTCTTTGTCCTGCGCGGCCAGCAGGATATTGGCGGCGTCCTCGACTTCGTCGAAATCGGGCTGCATGGCCTGCACGATGGGCTGGATCTGCGCCGGATAGATGCTCCACATGCGCAGAAAGCCGAACTCCCGGCGCGCGCGGCCGGCGTCGTCGGCGATGATGGCGGCGTCCTTCAGATTGAGGCAGACGTTGTGGGACGGAACGACGCCATGGGCCAGCGCCGCGGCCGCCACCTCGGCCTTGGCCCGCACCAGCAGCGCGTGTTCGAACTGGCCCGGGCTGCGCATGGCGCTGGCCGCGATGGCGCCGTGGTGGCCGCTGACGAAATCCATGAGGCCGAAATCCAGCACCTCGACGCCGGGCAGGGCGGCGATCGCGAACGCGTCGCGCAGCGCGCCGTGGGTCTCCACCAGCACGTGCGCCGGTATCTGCCTGTCCAGTCCGGCCTTGTCCGCGGCCTCGCCGATATAGGCGATGACTTCGGCGGCCTGCTGCCAACTGGTGGCCTTGGGAATGGTGATGTACGCCAGGCGGCGGCCGGCCTGGCCCACGATGATGTCCACGTCCTGGCGCCAGGCCGGATGGGATGGATCGTGGATGCGCGCGCCGGCGCGGTCGTGGCGGTTGCGCGCCGAGTCGATCATGCGCGCCACCATTTCGGCGTGGCCGCGTTCCTGGCCCGCCGCCGCGCCGTCCTCGCAGTCGCAGGTGATGTCGAAGATGGGGCCGTAGTCGGCCTGCAGGTCCATGGCCTTGCCGATCAGCTTCTCGCTGCCGGCGAAATGTTCGCAGGCCGGCAGGATGGGGAAGGGCTTTTCGCCGCTGAAAAGCGCGTCGCGGGGATGGGAGGCGGTGGTCATGTGGGGGCTCGTGGAATGAAGTGAAGAAACGGGGCGGCGTCAGGCCTGGCGCCGCGGCATGGCGATGGTGTAGTCCAGGTCCAGCACGACCTGCGCGGGATGTGCTGCGCGGCCTGCGCCGGTATCGGGAAAGACGATGGACGTCGCGTCGGCGTTCTTGACTCCTATGGTGCGCAGGCGCAGCGCGCCGACTTGCGACGGTCCCAGGTCGATGCGTTGCAGCACTTGCGTGGCGCAGGCGATGGTGTCGCCGGCATGGGTGGGATTGACGTGGCTGCCGCCGTTGATGGCCAGGATCGAAAGGCTGTTCTCCAGGCCGTCGTAGGCCAGGGCGCGGCACAGCGAGATGACGTGCCCGCCATAGACCAGCCGCTGGCTGCCTTGCGCCGCCATGGCGCGGCCATCGAAATGCGCGCGGGCGGTGTTCTGGTACAGGCGTGTCGCGATGCTGTGGTCGCTGTCGTTGACGGTCATGGCGCCGGGGTGATCGATGCGCTGGCCCTCGGCGTAGTCTTCCCATAGCTCGTCGGCGCCCGTCACTTCGGTGATGCGCCGTACCGAGGGCTTGTATCCGTGGCGGGCCAGTTGCGCGGCCTCGATGGCCGGCAGCGTCGACGGCGCCAGGCTTTCGGCGCAGACCGCCTGCGGGTCGCGCTTATGCACCATGACCCAGCGCACCCATTGCAGGATCTCTTCCTGGCGCTGGTTGCGGGCGGTGGAGCGCACGTAGACGACGCCGGTCCTGCGGCTGGAGTTCTCTTTCAGGCCGATTACTTCGGACTCGACCGCAAGCGTGTCGCCGGGGTACATGGGCGCGATGAAGCGCAGCTCGGCATAGCCCAGGTTGGCGACCGCGTTCAGCGAGATGTCCGGCACCGTCTTGCCGAAGGCGGTGTTGAACACCAGCAGGTCCTCCAGAGGCCAGCCGTCGCAGCCCAGCAGCTCCGCATTGCTGCGGGCCGTGAACAACGCGCTGCGGCTGCCGGTCAGGCCGATGTAGAGGCTGCGGTCGGCGTCGGTGAGGGTGCGCGGCGTGGCATGCCGCAGCTTCATGCCCAGCCGGAAGTCCTCGAAATAGTTGCCCTTGCGGTCTCTGCTCAATCCCATTTTGGCTCTCCTGTGCGCCTTAATGTTCGTACATAGTGCATATCAAATTCGCCTATGTCAAATAGTCGGTCGAAAAAAAAATCGGCCGTTTCAAGCGTAAATTTTCCGATATCCACTTGTGCTTTCGGAATTTTCAGTTCTATTATGTACGTACATTGAAAGTTCTAGATGCGAGGAAAGCATGCAGGGACAAAGCGAAGAGCGACGCATGATCCAGGAGGCGGCGCGGCAGTTCACGATGGAGCGCGTGCTGCCCGTGGCCAACCGGCTGGACCCCGACAAAGGCAAGATTCCCCGCGAACTGATCGAGGAAATGGCCGAGCTCGGTTTCTTCGGCATCCTGATCCCCGAGGAGTACGGCGGATTGGGGCTGGGCGCCTACGAGTACTGCCTGGTGGCCGAGCAGCTTTCGCGCGGATGGATGAGCGTGGGCAGTCTGATTGCGCGCGGCAACGGCCTGATCGGCGCGCTCAAGGGCCTGACGCCGCAGCAGAAGGCGCATTACCTGCCGCGCATGGCGCGCGGCGAATTCCTGGGCGCGTTCTCCCTTTCCGAACCCAATGCCGGATCGGACGTGGCCAATATTTCCTGCCGTGCCGTGCGCGATGGCGACGGCTGGCTCATCACCGGCAGCAAGTACTGGTGCACCTTCGCCGACGATGCGGACTTCATCCTCGTGATCTGCCGCAGCGACCCGGTCGTGGACCCGAAGGCGCGTCACAAGGGGCTTTCCGCCTTCATGATCGAGAAGCCGCGCGGCGAGCTGCCGCCGGGCGTCAAGGGCAGCGTCATTCCCAAGATCGGCTATCACGGCTGGACCACCTGGGAGCTTGCGTTCGACGGCTGCCGCGTGCCGCATTCGTCCCTGGTCGGCGAAGAGGGCAAGGCTTTCTACCTGGCCTGCGCCGGCCTGGAGACGGCGCGCGCGCATACCGCGGCGCGCTCCATCGGCCTGGCGCAGGGGAGCCTGGAGGATTCCATCCAATATGCCAGGGAGCGCGCGCAGTTCGGCGCGCCGATCGCGAATTTCCAGGCCATCCGGTTCAAGATCGCGGACATGGCGACGCAGATCGAGGCCGCGCGAGCCTTGCTTTATTCCGTGTGCGAAAAGATCGACAGCGGCGTGCGCGCCGACACCGAGGCCTCGATGGTGAAGCTGCTGGCCAGCGAAATGAGCGAACGCGTGACGAGCGAAGGCCTGCAGATCCATGGCGGCGCCGGCTACACCACGCATTTCGCCGCCGAACGCTACTGGCGCGATGCGCGCCTGACGAAAATCTTCGAAGGCACGTCCGAGATCCAGATGCGCATCATCTCCGACGCGCTATTGGGAAAGGTGCCGACGTGAGCGATTCGATCCGGCAAGACAATGGCGGCGCAGCGGCCGCGGACCGGGCGGGCTCGCTCGCCGGATTGCGGGTCATCGACCTCACCCAGATGCTGGCGGGCCCGTTCTGCACCCAGATCCTGGCCGATCATGGCGCGGACGTCATCAAGGTCGAGACGATGGCCGGCGACGGCACCCGGGTGACCGGGCCGTTCCTGTCCGAGGACCAGGCCAGGGACTACGGCGGCTATTTTCAGAGCATCAACCGCAACAAGCGCTCCATCGTCATCGATCTGAAGCGCGAGGAGGGGCGGGGCGTCCTGCGCAGGCTGATCGACGGGGCGGATATCGTCATCGAGAATTTCCGCGCCGGCGTGATGGAGCGGCTGGGGCTTTCGTACGAGACGCTGCGGCAGACCAATCCCAGGCTCATCTATGGCGCCGTGCGCGGCTTCGGCGATCCGCGCAGCGGGGTCAGTCCGTACGCCGACTGGCCCGCCTACGATGTCGTGTCGCAGGCGATGGGCGGCATGATGGGCATCACCGGACCGGATGCGCAGACGCCCACCAAGGTGGGTCCGGGCGTGGGCGATACGGTGCCGGCGCTGATGCTGTGCGTGGGCGTGCTGGCGGCCGTGCATCACATGCACCGGACCGGACGCGGGCAATTTGTCGATGTGGCCATGACCGACGCCGTGCTGGCCTTGTGCGAGCGCATCGTCTACCAGTATTCGTATACCGGCCAGGCGCCGCAGGCGCAGGGCAACCGGCATCCCTTGCTGTGTCCGTTCGGGCTGTTCCGGGCGCGCGACGGCCACGTGTCCATCGCCTGCGCGACTGATGCGTTCTGGGAAGCGCTGGCGGGTTTCATCGGGCGTCCCGACATGGCGCGGGACCCGGCATTCGCCACCAATGCGGCGCGCGTGCAGCGCCAGCAGCAGGTCATCGACGCGGTGGAGGCGTTCACGTCGGTGCGCACCAAGGACGAGATCGCCGCGGTGCTGGGCGGCAGAGTGCCGTTCGGTCCGGTCTACACGGCCGCGGAGATTTTCCAGGATGAACACTATGCGCGACGGCAAATGCTGGTGGAGGTGGAGCAGCCCGGCGCTTGCGCCGCCGTGCAGATCGTGGGCGTTCCGATCAAGCTGAGCGAGTCGCCGGGCGCGGTGCGCCGGCGCGCGCCGCTGCTGGGCGAGCACACGGGCGAAGTCCTGCGCGCGGCGGGCTATGACGAAGACGGCGTGGCGCGCCTGCGCGCGGCAGGCGTGGTCCGCTGATGCGTGGGCATTGGCGGTGATGGGGTTATGTAATGGGAGGTGGTTCGATGAAAGTGCTGGTGCCTGTCA
>NZ_POQS01000006.1:268204-333122 GCF_002885955.2 Achromobacter pulmonis | reverse complement strand
GCGCGCGTGGTGGTGTCGGGCGGCCGCGGCCTGGGCAGCGCCGAGAACTTCAAGATCCTGGACCCGCTGGCCGACAAGCTGGGCGCGGCGCTGGGCGCGTCGCGCGCGGCGGTCGACGCCGGCTATGCGCCCAACGACTGGCAGGTCGGCCAGACCGGCAAGATCGTGGCCCCGCAGCTGTACGTGGCGGTGGGCATCTCGGGCGCCATCCAGCACCTGGCCGGCATGAAGGACTCCAAGGTCATCGTGGCCATCAACAAGGACCCGGAAGCGCCGATTTTCGGTGTGGCCGATTACGGCCTGGTCGGCGACCTGTTCCAGGTCGTGCCCGAGCTGGCCGGCGCGATCGCCGCATGACCGCCGAAGTCATATGCTGGCGCCGTATTGCGCCAAAATGAAAACGCCCGCCGGGTCGAGGACCAGGCGGGCGTTTGAATTCTGGTGCCGGCAATAGGAGTCGAACCTACGACCTTCGCATTACGAATGCGCTGCTCTACCAACTGAGCTATGCCGGCTAAACCACTTCCAGCGCCTGCCCCTTGAAAGGGCCGGATCTGGAAAGACCGAGATAATATCAGAGATTCTGGCCGGTGGGAAACCGGGCGGGCGAAAAAGGCAAAAAAAGCGCCGACTTGCACACGCCGGAATTTTCGGTCATAATCTCTCTTCTTAGCAGTTCCCCGATAGCTCAGTCGGTAGAGCGACGGACTGTTAATCCGCAGGTCGCTGGTTCGAGCCCAGCTCGGGGAGCCAAGGAATTCAGGGTCATTCACGCAAGTGAATGGCCCTTTTGGCTTTTGGTCCCCAGCCTGGTGGAGGCGGTGTGGAAAACAGCGACAGCCGCATCGGCGTTACGGTGATTTCGGGCTTTCTCGGCAGCGGCAAGACCACGCTGCTCAATCGCCTGCTGCGCGACCCGGCCTATGCGGACGCGGTCGTCATCGTCAATGAATACGGTGAAGTGGGCGTGGACCATCATCTGGTGCGCCAGGCTCGCGACAATGTGGTCCTGGTCGAGGGCGGGTGCCTGTGCTGCGCGGTCAGCGGCGCGGTGGTCGACGCCTTGCGCGATCTGTTCATGATGGCGCTGGGCCGGCGCATCAAGCCGTTTCGCCGCGTGCTGATCGAAACCAGCGGCCTGGCCGATCCGGCGCCCATACTCTTCACGCTCAAACACGACAGGTTTCTCGCGGAACGCTATGCCTATCAGGGCGCCATCGTGCTGGTGGACGCGCTGCACGGCGCGCAACAGCTGGCCGGGCAGCCAGAGGCCGCGCGCCAGCTCGCGCTGGCCGACGCCGTGGTGCTGAGCAAGGCGGATCTGGCGGACGCGGCGCAGCTGCGCCGTACCGAGCAGGCGGTGGCGACGGTCAATCCGGGCGCGCAGCGCTGCGTGCAGCGGCCCGACGCGCCGCTGGCCGAGGTGCTGCGGCATGGGCCGCTGGCGCATGCCGGGCGCGACGGCGTCGCGCTGGCGAACTGGTTGAGGCCGTTCTCCGGGGCGGTCGCGGGCGGGCATGGCCAGATCGCCAGTGTCGCGCTGATCCTGTCGGCGCCGGTGACCCGCGCGGCTTTTCTTGCCGGGATCTCGCGGGTCCAGGAGCGCTATGGCGAGGGCATCCTGCGCCTGAAGGGGTTGGTCTGTTTCGACGGGGAGCCTGCGCCCAGCGAAGTGCACGGGGTGCATGGCGAGCTGTATCCGCTGCGCCGGCTGGATGGGTGGCCGGACGACGACCGCCGTTCGCGGCTGGTTTGTATCGCGCGCGGCCTGGACGGCGGCGAGCTGCGCGACGCCGTGGCGCAGGCCCTGGGCCAGCCGTCGGCCTGAACCTGGCCGGCGCGGGTTTTTGTGTCGGACGGAGTACGGTATAACCGTCAAGTCTGATGCAGAAACCGAGACAATCATGGATCGTCTGAAGGCCATGCAGGTGTTCGTGGAAGTCGCCGACCGGGGCAGCCTGTCGGCGGCGGCCGTGCATCTGGACATGTCGCGCGCGATGGTGTCGCGCTATCTGGCGGAAATGGAGCAATGGGTGGGCGTGCGCCTGCTGCATCGCACGACGCGCCGCCTCAGCCTCACGCCCGCGGGCGCCGAGACCTTGCCGCGCTGCCGGCAGATGCTGGATATGGTGGGCGACCTGCACCATGCGGTCGCGACTCCGGACGATACGCCGCGCGGCCTGTTGCGCGTGACCACCAGCATGTCTTTCGGGTCGCGCCACCTGGCCAGCGCGGTGACCGAATACGTCAAGCGGCATCCGGGCGCCTCGGTCGACCTGATGCTGGTCGACCGCGCCGTCAATCTGGTGGAGGAGCGTGTCGATCTGGCCGTGCGGATCACCAATGACCTGGACCCCAACCTGATCGCCCGCAAGCTCGCGGTGTGCCGCTCGGTGGTCTGCGCCTCGCCGCAATACCTGCAGCAGGAGGGCGTGCCGGCGCGCATCGAGGACCTTTCCTTGCGCAATTGCCTGACCCATTCGTATTTCGGCAAGAGCCTGTGGCGTTTCGAGCGCGACGGCGAGCCGGTGGACGTTCCGGTCAGCGGCAATATCAGCGCCAACGAGGTGTCGGTGCTGGCCCAGGCGGCGCTGGAAGGCGCGGGCATCGCCATGCTGCCGACCTACTATGCGTCCGAATATCTGGCCGATGGCCGCCTGCGCGCCATTCTGACCCATTGCAAACCGCAAGAGCTGGGCATTTACGGCATTTACGCGTCACGCCGCCAGATGCCCTTGATTCTGCGCTCGATGCTGGATTTTCTGGTCGAGCGGCTGGAATCCACGCCTTGGGACAAGCCGGCCGCTTGAGGGCAGGGGAGTTGACGGTATAATTTGGCGACGGCTTGAACGCCCTGGCGCCTGGTGCGGCGGGCAGTGCAAGCCGCCATATATGTGGTCTTGGAAAAATATCTAAGAATCGTAGTTCGGCTCGGGGAAGTGCCGCAGCGCCACGGAATGGATTTCCGGGCGCATAAAAAGGGGGCATATCGGCCTTGCGGAAGCTGGCGGTCCAGCCGTCGCGCCGCGAAGTTCGATGCCTGGCGATTCAGGTCTTGATATCGATTGCCGCGGAAAATGGCGGCGCCGGGTGGCCGGCGTGCTTTGTGGTCGTGTTTCCGCAGCCCAGCCGGCGATTTATGCCGGCTTATCCAGAAATTGCTTAGTGTTTGCCGCGCAGAGCCGCGGCGGGCGTTCTGCCAGGCCCGACAGGCGCGATCGTTTGGTCTGCCCATGCGGTCAGTGGCGGACGCGGCGTAAATACAGGAATCCAGTGAAAACTACGCAAACCCATGCTGTCTGCAGCCGGCCATACCGAAAAACCAAAGAAAAAGGCCCGGCAAATGCGCCAGGCCTTGATCAATTGGTTGCGGGGGCAGGATTTGAACCTACGACCTTCGGGTTATGAGCCCGACGAGCTGCCAGACTGCTCCACCCCGCGTCTGAGAAATGAATCATAGCCTTATTTTTAACCTGGCGCAAGTTTCGAGCCTTTTTGAATTTGAATGTCGATGAACGATAGCGAGGCAATAGTCGTGCTGGAAACCGCGCTCTTGTGCGCGGCGCAGCCCATGCAACTGTCCGAAATGCGCAAGCTGTTCGGGGACGATGAGCAATTCGACAACAGCGCGTTGCGCGGGCTGCTGGAGACACTGCAGAACAACTGGGCCGACGGCGGCCTGGAGCTGGTGCAGCTGGCGAGCGGGTGGCGCTTCCAGAGCCGTCCCAGCATGCAGCGCTACCTGGAAAGGCTCAATCCCGAGAAGCCACCCAAGTACTCCCGCGCCGTGATGGAAACGCTGGCCATCGTGGCCTGGCGCCAGCCGGTGACCCGGGGCGACATCGAGGACATACGCGGCGTGACCGTGTCTTCCCAGATCGTGAAGGCCCTGGAGGACCGCGGATGGATCGAGGTCATCGGCCATCGCGACGCGCCCGGACGCCCGGCGCTGTTCGGCACCACGCGGCAGTTTCTCGACGACCTCGGCCTGCGCGCGCTGGACGAACTGCCGGCGCTGGAATCGGCCCAGGCCGCAGCCGCGCTGGCCGGCCTGGACCTGGGCGAAGTGCAGCAGGTGATGGGCGAGGGCGGCCCGGAAGACGGCGCCCAGGAAGAAAAACAAGAAGATTCCGAAGCCGCCGCCGACGCCGCCGCGGTTATCCCGGTTGCGGAATTGTCTGTTTCGGAACAGGATGTACCCATAGGGCCGGTCGATAGCGTAGAATTCCCGCTTTCGCGCACAGAAGAAAGCGCGGAACCCGCCGACGAATCCACCGTCCGGGAGCAAGCCGAAGGCTTGTCCGATACGCCAGCCATGCCCGGTTTTCCCGGGAGCGAGGCTGGCAGCGACATTTCCGATATGGCCGCCGACGCCCCTGAGGCCGGTGCTGCAAAGGAAAGCGTCGAGAACGCAAAACACGCGGAACCGACCGACCCGATTGACGAGACCGATCACGCGGCGCCAGCCGCTGCCGGGCATGAGCCCGCTTCCGGTCTTGCCGATCCTGTTCGGCCTGGCCCGGACGCCGCCTCGCCGGAATCGGACGAGGCAGATCTCCGGCGGCCCGAGGCCGNTGCTGGGCGAGATGGACGAGGCGCAGCGCCAGTCCCTGGTCGACGGCATCGAACTCGACGACGGCCTGGCCGCGTTCGGTTCGCTGGACTACCTGGGCGGCGACGGCAGCAACCGCTGGTATCGCGTCACGCTGCAGGAAGGCCGCAACCGCGAAGTGCGCCGCATGTTCGAGGCGGTGGGCGTCACCGTCAGCCGCCTGATCCGCACGCGCTTCGGCGACATCGTGCTGCCGCGCACGCTGCGCCGCGGCCGCTGGGACGAGCTGGATTCCTCGCTGGTCACCGCGCTGATGGTCCAGCTGGGCCTGTTGCGCGAGGACGACGACGCGGGCGGCAATCGCCGCCGCTCCAAGCAGCCGCAATCGCACGACAGCGCCTTGCCGCCGGGATTCGGCACCATGGATCGCAACGGCATGAACGGCGCGCGCATCGGCCGCCGCGGCAAGCTGCAGGGCGGCGGCAAGGGCAGCGCCGGCCAGACGCTGGCTTGTCCGTCCGATCCGTTCGGCACCGGTCTGATGTTCGCCGGCGGCTACGCCAACGGCCATCCGCTGGGCGGCGACACGGGCAACCGCAAGGGCGGCAAGTCCGGCGGCGGGCGTGGCGCGGCTGCGGGCGGCAAGGGCGGCGGCAAGCCGGGTTCCAAGTCCGGCAAGCCGGGCGGCAACAAGGGCCGTGGCGTGCGCGCCGCGGCGGCCGGCGGCCAGCCGGGCAACGTCGCAGCCGGCAATGTGGCCGAGGCGCCGGCCGGCGCCGGCCGCAAGTCCGGCAAACCGGGTGGCGGCAAGCCGGCAGGCGCGCGCGGCGGCAATGCTGCGCGCGGCGGTAAGCCGGCGGCCGGCGGCCGGGGCGGCAACAAGACCGAGGGCGCGCGTTCCGGCGGCAACAAGGGCCCGGGCGCTGGCGGCAAGCCGCGCGCGGCGCGCAACGCCGCGCCGCGCGGCGACGACTGGCAACCCCGTGGCGCTTCGGCGCACGAATCCCGCCTGGGCATGATGGGCGGGCGCAGCCACCGGGGCCGTTGATGGCCGCGACCCGGCGCGCTGGCTACGCCGCCGGGTGAGNAAATGCGCAAGCTGTTCGGGGACGATGAGCAATTCGACAACAGCGCGTTGCGCGGGCTGCTGGAGACACTGCAGAACAACTGGGCCGACGGCGGCCTGGAGCTGGTGCAGCTGGCGAGCGGGTGGCGCTTCCAGAGCCGTCCCAGCATGCAGCGCTACCTGGAAAGGCTCAATCCCGAGAAGCCACCCAAGTACTCCCGCGCCGTGATGGAAACGCTGGCCATCGTGGCCTGGCGCCAGCCGGTGACCCGGGGCGACATCGAGGACATACGCGGCGTGACCGTGTCTTCCCAGATCGTGAAGGCCCTGGAGGACCGCGGATGGATCGAGGTCATCGGCCATCGCGACGCGCCCGGACGCCCGGCGCTGTTCGGCACCACGCGGCAGTTTCTCGACGACCTCGGCCTGCGCGCGCTGGACGAACTGCCGGCGCTGGAATCGGCCCAGGCCGCAGCCGCGCTGGCCGGCCTGGACCTGGGCGAAGTGCAGCAGGTGATGGGCGAGGGCGGCCCGGAAGACGGCGCCCAGGAAGAAAAACAAGAAGATTCCGAAGCCGCCGCCGACGCCGCCGCGGTTATCCCGGTTGCGGAATTGTCTGTTTCGGAACAGGATGTACCCATAGGGCCGGTCGATAGCGTAGAATTCCCGCTTTCGCGCACAGAAGAAAGCGCGGAACCCGCCGACGAATCCACCGTCCGGGAGCAAGCCGAAGGCTTGTCCGATACGCCAGCCATGCCCGGTTTTCCCGGGAGCGAGGCTGGCAGCGACATTTCCGATATGGCCGCCGACGCCCCTGAGGCCGGTGCTGCAAAGGAAAGCGTCGAGAACGCAAAACACGCGGAACCGACCGACCCGATTGACGAGACCGATCACGCGGCGCCAGCCGCTGCCGGGCATGAGCCCGCTTCCGGTCTTGCCGATCCTGTTCGGCCTGGCCCGGACGCCGCCTCGCCGGAATCGGACGAGGCAGATCTCCGGCGGCCCGAGGCCGACCAAGAGCCGGTGTCCCCAGATGATGACGAGCCTGCCCCCGGCAGGCCTACCCAAGTTTGAAATTCGGAGCTGTCCCAGTGACAACGAATACAACAATGCAGGATGACAATCCCCGTTCAGATGACGCCGTTACCGGCGGCCAGTCGGAAGCCGCCACGGCGCGCGAGCCGGCGGCCGAGGGCGAAGCCGGCGCGCGCGGCCGCGGCCGCAAGCTGAGGACGCCGTTCCGCCGCCGCCGCGGCGACGCGTCGGCCGAACCGGCCGCCGCCGGCGAAGCCCAGCCCGCAGCGGCCGAGGCCGCCGCCCCGGTCGAGTCCGCGGACTCCCGCGGCGCCGAGCAGGAAGCCGAGCAGGCGCTGGCCTACCTGGAGACGGCCGACCGCATGGAGCAGCGTCTCGGCAAGTACCTCAACAGCGAAGCGGTCATGCCCAAGCTGCACAAGGTGCTGGCGGACGCGGGCATCGGCTCGCGCCGCGAAATGGAAGAACTCATCGTGGCCGGCCGCGTGTCGGTCAACGGCGAGCCGGCGCACATCGGCCAGCGCGTGGCCCCCAACGACCAGGTGCGCGTCAACGGCAAGCCCATCGTGCGCGCCAACACCAAGAAGCCGCCGCGCGTCATTCTCTACCACAAGCCCGCCGGCGAGATCGTCAGCCATGACGACCCGGGCGGCCGCGCCAGCGTTTTCGCGCGCCTGCCCAAGCTGCGCACCGGCAAGTGGCTGTCGGTCGGCCGCCTGGACCTGAACACCGAAGGCCTGCTGATCTTCACGACCTCCGGCGACATGGCCAACCGCATCATGCATCCGCGCTACGGCACGGAGCGCGAGTACGCGGTGCGCGTGCTGGGCGAGATGGACGAGGCGCAGCGCCAGTCCCTGGTCGACGGCATCGAACTCGACGACGGCCTGGCCGCGTTCGGTTCGCTGGACTACCTGGGCGGCGACGGCAGCAACCGCTGGTATCGCGTCACGCTGCAGGAAGGCCGCAACCGCGAAGTGCGCCGCATGTTCGAGGCGGTGGGCGTCACCGTCAGCCGCCTGATCCGCACGCGCTTCGGCGACATCGTGCTGCCGCGCACGCTGCGCCGCGGCCGCTGGGACGAGCTGGATTCCTCGCTGGTCACCGCGCTGATGGTCCAGCTGGGCCTGTTGCGCGAGGACGACGACGCGGGCGGCAATCGCCGCCGCTCCAAGCAGCCGCAATCGCACGACAGCGCCTTGCCGCCGGGATTCGGCACCATGGATCGCAACGGCATGAACGGCGCGCGCATCGGCCGCCGCGGCAAGCTGCAGGGCGGCGGCAAGGGCAGCGCCGGCCAGACGCTGGCTTGTCCGTCCGATCCGTTCGGCACCGGTCTGATGTTCGCCGGCGGCTACGCCAACGGCCATCCGCTGGGCGGCGACACGGGCAACCGCAAGGGCGGCAAGTCCGGCGGCGGGCGTGGCGCGGCTGCGGGCGGCAAGGGCGGCGGCAAGCCGGGTTCCAAGTCCGGCAAGCCGGGCGGCAACAAGGGCCGTGGCGTGCGCGCCGCGGCGGCCGGCGGCCAGCCGGGCAACGTCGCAGCCGGCAATGTGGCCGAGGCGCCGGCCGGCGCCGGCCGCAAGTCCGGCAAACCGGGTGGCGGCAAGCCGGCAGGCGCGCGCGGCGGCAATGCTGCGCGCGGCGGTAAGCCGGCGGCCGGCGGCCGGGGCGGCAACAAGACCGAGGGCGCGCGTTCCGGCGGCAACAAGGGCCCGGGCGCTGGCGGCAAGCCGCGCGCGGCGCGCAACGCCGCGCCGCGCGGCGACGACTGGCAACCCCGTGGCGCTTCGGCGCACGAATCCCGCCTGGGCATGATGGGCGGGCGCAGCCACCGGGGCCGTTGATGGCCGCGACCCGGCGCGCTGGCTACGCCGCCGGGTGAGATATGTCCCAGATAAACGTGGGTCTGGACGTAAGCCCGTGACGAATCAGGCGTTTTTTCAGTTTATCTGGTAAAATCAATGGTTTTCATGGCTTCGCGTCTTTGCTTTTGCCTGGATGTTTTGCCGGGACGCGTTCGGTGCTGTGTTGCAAACCTGGTGTTGTAAGCACTATTGCAACCACGCTTGAGCGGCGCCGGCAATAACGGCAGCATAGAAAGCGATTACGGGTCCGGGGCGCCCGGCGCCAAGCCAAATATTAGGTCGCAATATAGGGCACCGCCCGGCATTGCTCCTTACGTGCAGTAGGGTAGCGGCTGGGCGCTGTGCAATACGGTGGGCTGGGCGTGCAGCCCATTTTTTTTGAGTATATGGCTGATTTATTCGCATTGACCAAAGAGGCTCTGGCCGGCATGGACGTCGAACTCGTGGACGTCGAGCGTGCCGCCCTGGGCCTTTTGCGCGTCACGATCGACCGGGTCGGCGGTGTGCGCATCGAAGACTGCGAGCAGGTATCCCGCCAGCTGTCGCGGGTGTTTGAAGTCGAGAACATCGACTACAAGCGGCTGGAAGTCGGTTCGCCGGGCGTGGACCGCCCGCTGCGCAACGAGGCCGATTTCCGCCGGTTCGCAGGCGAGCGCATCGAAATCAAGCTGCGCGAGGCATTGGACGGACGCAAGGTCTTTTCCGGCACGTTGACCGTGCCCGAAGAAGACGCCGCGGCCTCGGATGCGGCTGCTGGAGTGCAAAAGACCGTGTTCGGTCTCGAATTTGAGGCAAAAAAGAACGAAGTCCAGGTGTTGAATTTCACGGTCGAAGATATCGAACGTGCAAAACTGGATCCTGTTCTGGATTTCAAGGGCAAAAAGCGATGAGTCGCGAAATTCTTCTGTTGGTCGATGCCTTGGCGCGTGAAAAGAACGTCACGCGCGACGTCGTGTTCGGCGCGCTCGAAAGCGCGCTGGCCTCGGCAATGAAAAAGCGCTTCAAAGATGATGCGCACATCCGTGTCGCCATCGATCGGGAAACCGGCGATCACGAAGGCTTCCGCCGCTGGCTGGTCGTGCCCGACGAGGCGGGCCTGCAGGAACCCGACAAGCAGGAAATGCTGTCGGACGCGCAGGAAATCGTCCCCGGCATCAAGGAAGGCGAATACATCGAAGAGCCGCTCGAACCCATCGAGTTCGGCCGCATCGGTGCGCAGGCCGCCAAGCAGGCCATCCTGCAGAAGATCCGCGACGCCGAGCGCGAACAGGTGCTGAACGACTTCCTTGAGCGCGGCGAGACCATCGTGTCCGGCACGATCAAGCGCATGGACAAGGGCGACGCCATCATCGAGACCGGCAAGATCGAGGCGCGCCTGCCGCGCTCCGAGATGATCCCGAAGGAAAACCTGCGCGTGGCCGACCGCGTCCGCGCCTTTGTGTTGCGCGTCGACCACGCCGCGCGCGGCCAGCAGGTGATCCTGTCGCGCACCTCGCCGGAGTTCATCCGCCAGCTGTTCGAGAATGAAGTGCCCGAGATCGAGCAGGGCCTGCTCGAGATCAAGGCCGCGGCCCGCGACGCCGGCGTGAGTGCGAAGATCGCCGTGGTGGCATACGATAAGCGTATCGATCCGATCGGTACGTGCGTGGGCATGCGCGGTTCGCGCGTGACCGCGGTGCGCAACGAGCTGGGCGGCGAGCAGGTCGACATCGTGCTGTGGTCGGAAGATCCGGCGCAGTTCGTCATCGGCGCGCTGGCGCCGGCCAACGTCGAATCCATCGTCGTGGACGAAGACAAGCACGCCATGGACGTCGTGGTGGACGAGGAAAACCTGCCCAAGGCCATCGGCGCCAAGGGCCAGAACGTCCGCCTGGCTTCCGAGCTGACCGGCTGGCAGATCAACATCATGACGCCGGAAGAAAGCCTGAACCGCCAGGAAGTCGAGCGTTCGGGCCTGCGCAGCACGTTCATGAGCAAGCTGGACGTCGACGAAGAGGTGGCCGACATCCTGATCGACGAAGGTTTCACCGGTATCGAGGAAATCGCCTACGTTCCGCTGCAGGAGCTGCTGGAGATCGAGGCGTTTGACGAAGACACCATCAATGAATTGCGTGCCCGCGCCCGCAATGCGCTGCTGACCGAGGCGATCGCCCAGGAAGAGCGCCTTGAGACCGCGCAGGATTTGCTTGAACTCGAAGGCATGACGCCCGAACTGGCCGCCAAGCTGGCCGAGCGTCAAGTGCATACGCGTGACGATCTGGCTGAACTGGCCACGGACGAACTGGCGGAGATTTCCGGCCTGTCCGAACAGGAATCCAGCGACCTCATCATGCGTGCCCGCGCCCATTGGTTCGACGAAGAATAACCAAAAGGACACGGGTCTGCGGCGGATGGACGCCATCCGTCCCCGCCGCAAGTTCACGTTGTTTGTAATAGCTGCATATAGGGAAGAGAGAGCCTAATGTCGAGTAACACCGTCGCCCAGTTCGCTACCGAGCTGAAAATGCCTGCCAATGTGCTGCTGGAACAGCTGCGCTCGGCCGGCGTTGACCTCAAATCGGTGGACGATGCCGTCACCGACAGCGACAAGGCGAAATTGCTCGAATCGCTGCGCCGCGCCCACGGCGCGACCGAAGGCAAGAAGATCACCCTGACGCGACGCCAGACGTCCGAGATCCGCCAGGCAGACGCCACCGGCCGGTCGCGCACGATCCAGGTCGAAGTGCGCAAGAAGCGCGTGTTCGTCAAGCGTGATCCCTCCGAAATCGCCCTGGAGCAGGCGGCTGCCGCACGCGCCGAAGAGGAAACCGCCGCCGAAGAGGCGCAGCAGGTGTCCGCGCCGGCGGCTCCCGAGGCGCCGGCCGTGGCCGCGCCCCGCGAGGCGGCTCCCGTGCAGGCCGAGGCCGAGGCCGAGGCCCCGGCCAAGAAGGCGGAAGAGCCCGCCGCCGTAGAAGCGCCCGCGCCGGAACAAGCGCCCGCGCCCGTTGAACCCGTCGCGGCCGAAGCGCCCGCCCCCGTCGAGGCGAAGCCCGCCGAAGTCCCGGCCCAGCCTGAGCCCGAACCGACGCCGGCGCCTGCTCCTGCCGAGCCCGTGGCCCAAGAGGCCAAGCCCGAAGTCAAGACTGAATCCACCGAGCCCAAGGCTGAAGAAGCCAAGCCGGAACCCGTTGTGCTAGCTAATAAGTCCGAACCATCTTCCTCCCAGGCCTCGATGCCTGCCGCCCAGGCCCAGCCTGCCGCGAAGTCCGAACCCGCCAAGGCCGCCGCGCCGCTGCCGGCCGCGTCCCAGCCCGCCGCCAAGGCCGGCAACCGCCGCGCCGCGCCGCCGCTGGCCGCTTCCGCTTCCTCGACGGCCCGCGACGAAGCCCGCCGCGCCGCCGAGGCCGAAGCCGCCGCCCTGCGTGAAATGCTGAACCGTCCGCGCAAGGTGCTGCGCGCCCCCGAGCCGGAGGCGCCCGCCGCCGCGCCGATTTCGGGCACGCTGCACAAGCCGGCCGGCAAGCCCGGCGCCGCGCCCGGCGCCAAGAAGGACGCCAAGCCCGCCGCGCCCGGCAACAAGAAGACCATCAAGACGGCCGAAGTCGCTTCGACCTGGTCCGAGGACGCCTCGCGCAAGAAGCCTGCCGACAAGGCGGCCGCGCCGGCCAGCCGCGACGGCTGGCGCGCCGGCGGCAAGGGCGGCAAGGGCGGCGGCCGTGGCGGCCGCAACCAGCAGAACGATCGCCGCAACGAGCCGGCGCCGCAGGAATTCATCGCGCGTGAAGTCCACGTGCCGGAGACCATCAGCGTGGCCGACCTGGCCCACAAGATGTCCGTCAAGGCCGCCGAGGTCATCAAGCAATTGATGAAGCTGGGCCAGATGGTCACCATCAACCAGGTGCTGGATCAGGAAACCGCCATGATCGTGGTCGAGGAACTGGGCCACGTCGCCATCGCCGCCAAGCTGGACGATCCGGAAGCGTTCCTGGACGAATCGGCCGCCGGCACCGAAGCGGAAATGCTGCCGCGCGCCCCGGTCGTGACCGTCATGGGCCACGTCGACCACGGCAAGACCTCGCTGCTGGATTACATCCGCCGCGCCAAGGTCGCCGCGGGCGAAGCCGGCGGCATTACGCAGCACATCGGCGCCTACCACGTCCAGACCGAGCGCGGCATGGTCACGTTCCTGGACACCCCGGGCCACGAGGCGTTCACCGCCATGCGTGCGCGCGGCGCCAAGGCCACCGACATCGTCATCCTGGTCTGCGCGGCCGACGACGGCGTGATGCCGCAGACCCGCGAAGCCATCCACCACGCGAAGGCCGCCGGCGTTCCGATGGTCGTGGCCATGACCAAGATCGACAAGCCCACCGCCAACCCCGACCGCGTCAAGCAGGAGCTGGTCGCCGAGGAAGTGGTGCCGGAAGAATACGGCGGCGACGTGCCGTTCGTGTCCGTGTCGGCCAAGACCGGCGAGGGCATCGACGACCTGCTCGAAAACGTGCTGCTGCAGGCCGAAGTGCTGGAGCTTAAGGCCCCGGTCGACGCGCCCGCCAAGGGCATCGTGATCGAAGCCCGCCTGGACAAGGGCCGCGGCCCGGTCGCCACCATCCTGGTGCAAAGCGGCACCCTGCATCGCGGCGACGTGGTGCTGGCCGGCGCGAGCTTCGGCCGCGTGCGCGCCATGCTGGACGAGAACGGCAAGCCCATCCAGGAAGCCGGCCCGTCCATCCCCGTCGAGATCCAGGGCCTGACCGAAGTGCCGGCCGCCGGCGACGAGCTGATGGTGCTGGCCGACGAGCGCAAGGCGCGCGAAATCGCGCTGTTCCGCCAGGGCAAGTTCCGCGACGTCAAGCTGGCCCGCCAGCAGGCCGCCAAGCTGGAGTCCATGTTCGACAACCTGGGCGAAGGCACCCAGACCCTGGCGCTCATCGTCAAGACCGACGTGCAGGGTTCGCAGGAAGCGCTGGTGCAGTCGCTGGTCAAGCTGTCGACCGACGAAGTGCGCGTGCAGGTCGTGCACGCGGCCGTGGGCGGCATCTCGGAAAGCGACATCAACCTGGCGATCGCCTCCAACGCCGTGGTCATCGGCTTCAACGTCCGCGCCGAAGCCAGCGCCAAGAAGCTGGCCGAGACCAACGGCATCGACGTGCGCTACTACAACATCATCTACGACGCCGTGGACGAGGTGAAGGCGGCCATGTCGGGCATGCTGGCGCCCGAGAAGAAAGAAGAGGTCATCGGCCTGGTCGAGATCCGCGAGGTCTACAGCATCTCGCGCATCGGCAACATCGCCGGCTGCATGGTGCTCGACGGCATCGTGCGTCGCGATTCGCAGGTCCGCCTGCTGCGCAACAACGTGGTCCACTGGACCGGCCAGCTCGATTCGCTGCGCCGCTTCAAGGACGACGTCAAGGAAGTCAAGTCGGGCTTCGACTGCGGCCTTACGCTGCGCGGCAACAACGACATCCAGGTGGGCGACCAGCTGGAAGTCTTTGAAATCAAGGAAATCGCGCGTACGCTGTAAAGCGCACGCCAGGCATTGCTTCCAATGAGCCGTCACAAGTCCAAAGCCATCCCCGGCCGCAATCTGCGGCTGGCCGACCAGATCCAGAAGGATCTGGCCGGGATCATCCAGCGCGAGATCGACACGACCCGCGCTGGCTTGATCACGCTGTCCGGCGTGGAGCTGTCGACCGACTACGCGCATGCCAAGGTGTATTTCACGGTCCTGGGCGCCGAGCCCGAGGCCGCGACCGCCTTGCTGAACGAGAAGGCCGGCTGGCTGCACTCCCAGCTTTACAAGCTGCTGCACATTCATACTGTCCCCACTTTGCGTTTCATCCACGACGAGCAGATTGCCCGTGGCATCGAAATGTCGATCCTGATCGACCGCGCAAACCGGCCCGGCCCGCACTCGGGCGTGCCCGACGAACCTGAAGACCAGTCCTGATCGGGCTGTCGTCACTGCTTTAAACCGGATTCCGACGATGGCTAAACGACGCGGGCTTGCGCTCGACGGTGTGCTGTTGCTCGACAAACCCGTGGGTTTGTCCAGCAACCACGCCCTGCAGCGGGCCAAACGTGCCATGGACGCGGCGAAAGCCGGCCATACCGGCACCCTCGACCCCTTCGCCACCGGCCTGCTGGTGTGCTGCATGGGGCGGGCAACAAAAATTTCCGGCGCCATGCTCGACGCCGACAAGGCATATCGCGCTACGCTGCAATTTGGGTCGGAAACCGACTCGGGCGACCTGACCGGCAACGTGGTGGCCACGGCCGAACCGGGCTACGCGGTGGACGAGGCGGCGCTGCGCGCAGCGCTGTCACGTTTCTCGGGCACGATCGAGCAGATTCCGCCCATGTATTCGGCGCTCAAGCGCGACGGCAAGCCGCTGTACGAGTACGCGCGCGCCGGCATCGAACTGGAGCGCCCGCCGCGCCAGGTCACGATTTACCGCATCGAGCTGCTGTCCCTGAACGGGACGCAGGCAGAAATCGATGTGGCTTGCAGTAAAGGCACATACATCCGGACGCTGGCCCAGGACATCGGGCGCGTGCTGGGCTGTTATGCCCACCTGACGGCGTTGCGGCGCACGCACGTCGGGCCGTTTTCGCTGGAACGCGCCGTCGCGCTGGAAGCCTTGCAGGCCATGCCAGATCCCAAGCAGGCATTGCTTGCACTGAACGAATTGCCGGCGGGCTTGCTGCCCGCCACCACCATAAAGGACTCGCTATGACTCGCGCCTTGCGCAACGTCGCCATCATCGCCCACGTCGACCACGGTAAAACCACGCTGGTCGACCAGCTGCTGCGCCAATCCGGCACCTTCCGCGAAAACCAGGCGCTGACCGAACGGGTCATGGACTCGAACGACCTGGAAAAGGAACGCGGCATCACCATTCTGGCCAAGAACTGTGCCGTCGAATACCAGGGCACGCACATCAACATCATCGACACCCCGGGACACGCGGACTTCGGCGGCGAAGTCGAGCGCGTGCTGTCCATGGTCGACGGCGTGCTGCTGCTGGTCGACGCGGTCGAAGGCCCGATGCCCCAGACCATCTTCGTGACCCGCAAGGCGCTGGCCCTGGGCCTGAAGCCCATCGTCGTGGTCAACAAGGTGGACCGCCCGGGCGCGCGCACCGACTACGTCATCAACGCCACTTTCGACCTGTTCGACAAGCTGGGCGCCACCGACGAGCAGCTCGACTTCCCGGTGGTGTACGCCTCCGGCCTGTCGGGCTACGCCGGCCTGGAGCCCGACGTGCGCGAAGGCGACATGCGCCCGCTGTTCGAAGCCATTCTCGAACACGTGCCGCAGCGCGACGACGACCCCAACGGCCCGCTGCAGATGCAGATCATCTCGCTGGACTACAACAGCTACGTCGGCAAGATCGGCGTGGGCCGCATCAACCGCGGCCGCATGCGTCCCGGCATGGAAGTGGCCTACAAGTTCGGCCCCGACGGCCAGGGCGGCCGCGGCCGCATCAATCAGGTGCTGAAGTTCCACGGCCTGGAGCGCATCGTGGTCGATGAAGCCGAAGCCGGCGACATCGTGCTGATCAACGGAATCGAAGACCTGGGCATCGGCTGCACCGTGACCGACCCGGTCACGCAGGAAGCGCTGCCCATGCTGCGCATCGACGAGCCCACGCTGACCATGAACTTCATGGTCAACACCTCGCCGCTGGCCGGCCGCGAAGGCAAGTTCGTCACCAGCCGCCAGCTGCGCGACCGCCTGGACCGCGAACTGAAGTCCAACGTGGCGCTGCGCGTGCGCGACACGGGCGACGACACCGTGTTCGAAGTGTCGGGCCGCGGCGAACTGCACCTGACCATCCTGCTGGAAACGATGCGCCGCGAAGGCTACGAGCTGGCCGTGTCGCGTCCGCGCGTGGTGTTCAAGGAAATCGACGGCGTGAAGTGCGAGCCGTTCGAATCGCTGACCATCGACGTCGAAGACGCCCACCAGGGCGGCGTGATGGAAGAGCTGGGCCGCCGCAAGGGCGACCTGCAGGACATGCAGCCGGACGGCCGCGGCCGCACCCGCCTGGAATACCTGATCCCGGCCCGCGGCCTGATCGGCTTCCAGAACGAGTTCCTGACGCTGACGCGCGGCACCGGCCTGATGAGCCACATCTTCCATGAATACGCGCCCGTCAAGGAAGGCTCCATCGGCGAGCGCCGCAACGGCGTGCTGATCAGCCAGGACAACGGCGACGCCGTGGCCTACGCCCTGTGGAAGCTGCAGGACCGCGGCCGCATGTTCGTCAGCCCCGGCGAAGCGCTGTACGAAGGCATGATCATCGGCATCCACAGCCGCGACAACGACCTGGTCGTGAACCCGATCAAGGGCAAGCAGCTGACCAACGTGCGCGCCTCGGGCACCGACGAAGCCGTGCGCCTGGTTCCGCCGATCCAGATGTCGCTGGAATACGCCGTGGAATTCATCGACGACGACGAGCTGGTGGAAATCACCCCCAAGTCGATCCGCCTGCGCAAGCGCCACCTGCTGGAAAACGAGCGCAAGCGCGCTGCCCGCGAAGCCGCGATGTAAAGCGCGGCGGGGGCTCGAAGCCCTTGCATGCAGGACCAAGCCGCGCGCCTTCGGGCGCGCGGTTTTGTTTTTGATGAGTGGAAGCACAGCCCGCGTTGTCGCGATCATCGATAGGATGTAGAGTTATTGCATCGAAACCGGCAATTCCCTGTCGTGACGGAGTTTGGTTCCATGACTGCCAGAGATGCTGAATCAGCGCTGCTTGCCAGATGCTCCGTCGTCGCCCGGGAGGCCGTGCAATCGGCCCAGGACCAGCGCGAAGCCAATGTGTTCCGCCTGGCCGCGATGGTCGTCCGCTCCCGATTCCCCCGCGAGTCGATGTGTTTGATGCAGGCAAGCGATCAATACTTCGCCTCGCATCCGGACGAAAAACTGGCGCCGGCTGAGGTGGTCAGGAAAGGCTGGGTATCGAGTCTGCCTCGCCTGCGCGACATGCTGAGCCACCGGCTCTGCGGTACCTGAATCAATGGCGGCGAACCAGGCGTTCCATACCCGCACCGCGCTGGCCGAAGGCTTGCGGGAACTGTTCAAGCAGCTCGAGAAACGGCTTTCGCTGCGCAGCCCGTTGAACGTCTACCTGGCAGGGGGAATGGCCGTTCATCTCTACACGGCCAGCCGTGTCACGACGGACGTGGACGCGGAGTTCGGGGCACGTGTCTACCTGCCGAACGATTTGATGGTCGAGGTGACGCTGGAAGACGGCACCGAGCAGATCGTCTATCTCGACACCAACTACAACTCGACCTTTGCCCTGATGCATGAGGACTATCTGGACGACGCCATTCCAGTGGATCTTGGTGTGGATCAGATTCGTGTGTATGTTCTTTCGCCCGTCGATCTTGCCGTGAGCAAGATCGCCCGGTTCGCCGACAACGACAAAGAGGACATCGCGGCCCTGGTGCGCCTGGGCCTGACGAGCGCCGACGAGATCGAGCGTCGCGCGACCGACGCCCTGGTTGGCTACGTCGGCGGCCAGGCCATGCTGGAAATGAACTTGCGGGATGCCGTCGCTTTGGCTCGTGACGTTGAAGGCAAAGGAATGAGCGCGCCTTAACAGCCTCCGGCGCGGCGCCTGACCGCGTCCAGCAGCCTGGCGGCGAATTCCTGGGCTGCGCGGCTGCGCGAGGCGTCCTTGCGCCACAGGATGGCGGCGCGCCGGACGGTGGCGGGGTCGGTGAGCGCGATGCTCGCCAGGCCGGACCCCGGCGCGCCGGCGGCCTGCCGGGCCGCGTGCTCGGCGGCGATGGTGGCCAGTTCGCCAGGCCGGCACAGGTGGATCAGCGCGTCCACCGATTCCATTTCGACCCGCACGGCCGGCCTCAGCCTGGCCGCGGCGCAGGCCGCGTCTATCATCCGGCGGGTGGCGAAGCTGCGCGGCAAGAGCGCCAGCGGCACGCCGGCCAGGTCGCGCACGCGCAGATGGCGCCGCGCGGCCAGCGGGTGCTGCTCGCCCACCACCACGTGCAGGCGTTCCTCGAACAGGGGCTGGGCCTCGATTTCCCCGCGCGCCGGCGGATGGAAGGAAATGCCGAAATCCAGCCTTCCGGCGATCAGCAGGTCTTCGATGGGGCCGGCGCGCAAGTCGCGCACGTGCACCTGGACCCGGGGAAAGGCCAGGCTGAATTCGGCCACCGCGTCGGGCACGAAATGGGTCAGGAAGGTAGGGATGACGCCCAGGGTCAGCGAGCCCGATTGCAGGCCGGCCAGGTCCGCCAGCGCCATTTTCCCGGCCTCGACTTCCTGCAGCGCCCGGCTGGCGTGGCCGCGCAGCACGCGGCCGGCCTGCGACAGCCGCAGTCCGCGGCCGATGCGGTCGAACAGCGGCATGCCCAGCTCGTCCTCCAGCTGGCGCAGCCCGTGCGACAGCGTGGATTGCGTGACGTGCAGCGCATCCGCCGAACGGGTCAGATGTTCTGTCTCGGCCACGCTGAGAAAGTACCGGAGCTGGCGCATTTCCATGGGAACTCCTTTGCCGGCCGGGCGAAATCCGAAATGGCCGTCGATGGCAGTGTCGCCATTGTTCGATCCTGTCGAAGGCAAGGTACTAAACAAAGCATCGCGCGCGCATTGGAGCGCGTCCTAATCTTGCCCGGCGTCGTCCACGGCAGGACGTTATGACCGCGCCGGTCCGGCCGCCAGCAGCCAGTCCAGGAACTCCCGGCCCGGGCCATCGCCGCGGACGATGGCGCCGATGGGCTGGAACGAGCCCGCCGCCTCGATCCGCACCCGTTCGAAATGCCCGTGCTGCAGGTACCAGCTGGCCAGTGTCTGCGGCACCATCGCCAGGGCCTGCTGGGCCTGCATGATGGCGATCAGCAGCGGCATGGGCGGCGCGGCGCTGGCCAGCCGGCAGACCCGGGGCACCACGCCGGCGCGCTCGAAGAACGCGCGGAACACGGCGTGGATGGCCAGCTCGGGGCGCGGCTCGATCCAGCGCTGGGCGGCCACCTGGGCTAGCGTGGGCGCGGCGCCGGCGGCGAGCAGGGGATGGCCGGCCGCGGCCACGATCAGGGCCGCGTCCTGCTGCAGCGGCACGAATTCCAGGCCGGCCGGCACCGCTTCCGGGCGCCGGCACAGCAGCATGTCCAGGCTGCCGCCGGCCGCCTGCGGCAGCAGCTGCTCGCGGCTGCCTTCCAGCACCTCCACCTGCAGGCCGGGATGCGCCTGCATGTAGGCGGGCAGGCGCTCGGCCAGCAGGCCGCCGCTGGCCGCCGGGATGGCGCCCAGGCGCAGGCTGCCGGTGGCGCCCTGGCGCAGCGCGGCGACCGAGTCGGTGGTGGCGCGCAGCGTGGTCAGCATGGCGCGGGCGCATTCGGCCATGAGCTGGCCGCTGCGGGTGGTGCGCATGCCGCGCGCATGGCGCTCGAACAGCCGCACTCCCAGCAGCGTTTCGATGTCGGCCAGCGCGTGGGTGGCGGCGGGCTGGCTCAGGCCGATCTGGCTGGCCGCCTGCTGGATGCTGCCGAGGTCGGCGATGTTGGCCAGCAGCTGCAGGTGGCGCAGCCGGCCCTTGGCCAGCAGGCGCGACAGCAGGGTGGCGGGCGCGACGTCCATGGGCGTTCCAGGTATTCAAAATTCGAATATATCCAGGCATTAATGTATTTGAAATAAGGATATGCCCTGGCCACAATGCAGCGATTCCGTTCATCGCTTCCGTCAGGAGTGGCTGGTCCATGAAGTTCCGCTTGCTGCATGCCCTCGTCTGCGCCGCCGCCGTCGGCGCTTCCGCCTGCGCGGCCGCGCAAGGCGCATATCCGTCCCAGCCCGTGCGCCTGATCGTGCCGTTCGCGCCCGGCGGCTCCACCGACGTGCTGGCGCGCGCGGTGGCCGAGGGCATGCGCAAGGAGCTGGGCCAGAGCGTGGTAGTGGAAAACCGCGCGGGCGCCGGCGGGCTGCTCGGCACCGAGGCAGTGGCGCGGGCCGAGCCCGACGGCTATACGCTGGGCATGGCCACGGTCAGCACCATGGCCGTCAATCCCTTGCTGTACGGCACCAGGCGCGTGGACCCGGCGACCCAGCTGAAGCCGGTGGCGCAGGTGGCGACGGTGCCGGTCGTGTGGATGGTGAACCCGTCCTTCCCGGCCCAGGACTTTGCGCAGTTCCTGGCCGAGCTGCGCGCCAACCCGGGCAAGTATTCCTACGGTTCGCCGGGCGTGGGCTCGCTGGGGCACCTGAACCTGGCGGCCATGAACGCCAGCCTGAAAGTGGAGGTGCTGCACGTGCCGTACCGCGGCATGGGGCCGGCGCTGACCGCCGCGGTGGGCGGCGAGGTGCAGGTGCAGCAGGACCAGTACGCCTCGGCGCAATCGCTCATCAAGGCCGGCAAGCTGCGCGCCATCGCCGTGTCGGCGCCCGCGCGGCTGGCCGGCATGCCGGAGCTGCCGACCATGCAGGAGCTGGGCTATCCGCAGCTCAATGCGCTGGGCCAGACCTGGTTCGGACTGGTTGCGCCGGCCGGGACGCCGGACGCCGTGGTGCAGCAACTGAACCAGGCGGTGGCGCGGGCGCTGGCCGACCCGGGGCTGGTGCAGCGCCTGGCCACGCTGGGCGCGCAGCCCGACACCGGCAGCCCGCAGGCGTTCGCCGAGCGCATCGCGGGCACGCTGGCCGCCAACCGGAAAATCATCGAAACTGCCGGGATCAAGCTCGACGAGTGACGTGACCGGTTCACAGGCCATTCCCGCCACTGGAGACACTATGGGTGCCATCGACAAACTCGTGCCGTTCATCGACGCGCGCAGCGAGCGCTACGCGGAGCTGAGCGACCGCATCTGGAGCCTGGCCGAACTGCGCTACGACGAGCACAAGTCGGCCGAACTGCATATCGCCATGCTGGAGCAGGCGGGGTTTCGCGTCACGCGCGACGCCGCTGGCATTCCGACCGCGTTCGTGGCCGAGGCCGGCAACGGCGGCCCGGTGATCGGCATCCTGGGCGAGTACGACGCGCTGTCCGGCCTGAGCCAGGAAAGCGGCGCCTACGCCTGCCAGCCCTCGCCGGAAACGCCCAACGGCAACGGCCACGGCTGCGGCCACCATCTGCTGGGCACGGCCGCGCACTTCGCGGCGGTGGCGGTCAAGGAGTTCCTGGAAGCCAACGGGCTGCCCGGCACCATCCGCTTCTACGGCTGTCCCGCGGAAGAGGGCGGCTCGGGCAAGACCTTCATGGCGCGCGCCGGCCTGTTCGACGACCTGGACGCGGCGCTGACCTGGCATCCGGCCTCGCATACCGGCATCTTCCACCAGTCGTCGCTGGCCAACATCCAGGCCTATTTCCGCTTCCGCGGCATCGCGGCGCATGCGGCGAACTCGCCGCACCTGGGTCGCAGCGCGCTGGACGCGGTGGAACTGATGAACGTGGGCGTGAACTATCTGCGCGAGCACATGGTGCCGGACGCGCGCGTGCATTACGCCGTGACCAACAGCGGCGGCATTTCGCCCAACGTGGTGCAGGCCCGCGCCGAAGTGCTTTACCTGGTGCGCGCGCCCATCAACTCGCAGGCGGCGGAACTGTACGAGCGCGTGCAGAACGTGGCGCGCGGCGCCGCGCTGATGACGGGCTGCGAGCTGGAAATCGTATTCGACAAGGCCTGCTCGAACTACATCCCCAACAGCGTGCTCAACCGCATCATGTACGCCAATATGCAGGCCTTGCAGGGGCCAGCCTATACCGAGGGCGAACAGCAGGCCGCGCGCCGCATGTGGGACGCGATCTCCGAAGACGATATCGACAACGCCGGCAAGAACCTGGGCGCGGTGCTGCGCAATCCCACGCCGCTCTTTGCCGGCGTGGCGCCGTACGATCCGGACAAGACCGAGCTCACCTACGGCTCGACCGACGTGGGCGACGTGAGCTGGGTCGCCCCGACCGCGCAATGCTGGGGCGCCTGCTATGCCTACGGCACGCCGTTCCATTCGTGGCAGATGGTGGCCCAGGGCAAGATGTCCATGGCGCACAAGGGCATGGTGCACGCCGCCAAGATCATCGCGGCGACCGCCGCCGATCTGTATGTCCAGCCCGAGGCGCTGGCGCGCGCCAGGGAGGAACTGCTGCAGGCGCGGCGCGGGCAGCCTTATGTCTGCCCGATCCCGGCCGACGTGCTGCCCTCGTTCATGCGAGGATAAGAACTCCCCACGCCGCGCCTGCCCGGTGCGGGATCAGGCGGGCAGGGACGGCGCGTATTGCGCGTCGGAATTGACCTTGGCGTGGAATTCCACCACCTTGCGCACGACCTTGACGGGATCGTCTTCGATGATGAAGAGATCCAGGTCGTGTGCGCCTATCATGCCATTGCCCAGCACCTGGTCGCCCAGCCATTCCACCAGGCCGGACCAGTATTCGCTGCCCACCAGGACGATGGGAGCGGGCGGCACTTTGCCCGTCTGGATGAGCGTCAGCGCTTCGAAGAGCTCGTCCAGCGTGCCGAAACCGCCGGGCATCGCCACGTAGGCGAAGCTGTGCATGAAAAACGTGGCCTTGCGCGAGAAAAAATACTCGAACGACAGGCTGATGGTCTGGTATTCGTTGTTGTGCGCTTCGTGCGGCAGGCTGATGTTCAGCCCGATGCTGGTGCCGCCGGCTTCGAATGCGCCCTTGTTGGCTGCCTCCATGATGCCGGGACCGCCGCCGGCGATGACTGCGAAACCTGCGTCGGCCAGAGCGGCCGCGATCGCGACGGTGGTCTCATAGTGAGGGGAATTGCGGCTGACCCGAGCACTGCCGAAGACGCTGACGGCGGGCCCGATGTGCGCGAGCTTGTCTGCCGCCGTCCGTATCTCTGACATAATCAGCGGAATTTGTTTGTTGGCGGGTGTTTCCGCAGCGATTGCCATATCTGCCTTTGTAACCATGAAAAAAACCTTATTACTGGTCGACGGTTCAAGTTACTTGTACCGCGCTTTCCACGCTATGCCTGATTTGCGCAATGCGCAAGGCGAACCTACGGGTGCGCTCTACGGCGTGGTGAATATGCTGCGCAAACTGGTATCTGATCATAAGGCAGAGTATGCCGCATGTATTTTCGACGCCCGGGGTAAGACGTTCCGGGATGACATCTACCCGGAATACAAGTCGCACCGCCCGCCCATGCCCGAAGACCTGGCCGCGCAGATCGAGCCCATCCACCGCGCCGTGCGCGCGCTGGGCTGGCCGGTGCTGGCCATCGAAGGGGTGGAAGCCGACGACGTGATCGGCACCCTGGCCAGGCGCGCCGCCGAACTCGACGTGCACACCATCGTGTCCACCGGCGACAAGGACCTGGCGCAACTGGTCAACAGCCATGTCACGCTGGTCAACACCATGAGCGGCGAAACCCTGGACGAGACCGGCGTGCTGAACAAGTTCGGCGTGCCGCCGGACCGTATCGTCGATTACCTGATGTTGGTGGGCGATACCGTCGACAACGTCCCGGGCGTGACCAAGGTCGGCCCGAAGACGGCAGCCAAATGGATTACGGAATTCGGCTCCATCGAAAAGCTGATAGCAGGCGCCGAAGGCATCAAGGGCGTGGCGGGCAATAACCTGCGCGACGCGATTCCGCGCTTCCCGCTCACGCGCCAGCTGCTGACCGTGAAGTACGACTGCGACCTGGCCGGCCACGTCGACCACATCGACGACCTGACGCCGCGCCCGCGCGATATCGAGGCCCTGACCGAACTCTACGAACGCTACGGTTTCCGCACCTGGCTGCGCGAGCTGACCGGCGACGCCGAGCGCGTGCCCACGGGCGATGCGCGCATCGCCCACGACGCGCCGGCCGCGCCCACCGAGCTGGATTACCGCATCATTTCCGATTGGGCCGCCTTCGACGACTGGATGACGCTGATGGACGGCGCGCAGCTGGTCGCGCTGGACACCGAGACCACCTCGCTGGACGAAATGCAGGCCCGCCTGGTGGGCCTGTCGCTGTCGGTGGCGCCCGGCGTGGCCTGCTACATCCCGGTGGCGCACCGCGGCCCGGACGGCGCGGCCCAGCTGCCCAAGGACGAGGTGTTGGCGCGCCTGAAGCCGTGGCTGGAGGACGCATCGCGCGCCAAGCTGCTGCATCACGCCAAGTACGACACGCACGTGTTCGCCAACGAAGGCATCCGCCTGGGCGGCGTGGCCGAAGACACCATGCTGCAGGCCTATGTGCTGGAGTCGCACCGCGGCGTGGGCCTGAACGACCTGGCCCAGCGCTACCTGGGCCGCAGCGGCGTGTCCTACGAAGACCTGTGCGGCAAGGGCGCCAAGCAGATCGGATTTGACGAAGTGGCGGTCGACAAGGCCGGCCACTATGCCGCCGAGGACGCCGACTTCACCTTGCAGCTGCACCGGGTGCTGCGTCCGATGGTGGCCGCCGATGCCGGCCTGGAGCGCATCTACCGGCTGGAGATGCAGGTGTCGGCGGTGCTGACCACGATCGAGCGCAACGGCGTCAAGGTCGACGCCGCCGAGCTCGGCCGGCAAAGCCACAAGCTGGGCCAGGAAATGCTGCAGCTGGAGCAGAAGGCCTATGAACTGGCGGGCCAGCCGTTCAACCTGAATTCCCCCAAGCAGCTGGGCGAGATCCTGTTCGGCCGCATGGAGCTGCCGGTGGTGCGCAAGACCGCCAGCGGCGCGCCTTCGACCGACGAGGAAGTGCTGAGCAAGCTGGCGCAGGACTATCCGCTGCCGCAGGTGCTGCTGGAATACCGCGGCCTGTCCAAGCTGAAGTCCACCTACACCGACAAGCTGCCGCGCATGATCAATCCGGACACCGGACGGGTGCATACGCACTACTCGCAGGCCGCGGTGATCACCGGCCGGCTGGCCTCGTCCGATCCCAACCTGCAGAACATCCCGGTGCGCACCGAGGCGGGCCGCCGTGTGCGCGAAGCCTTCGTGGCCGAGCAGGGCATGCTGCTGTCGGCCGACTATTCGCAGATCGAGCTGCGCATCATGGCCCACGTCTCGGACGACGCCAACCTGCAGCGCGCCTTCGCCGCGGGCGAGGACATCCACCGCGCCACGGCCTCGGAGGTGTTCGGCGTGCCGCTGGCCGAGGTGTCCTCGGAGCAGCGCCGCGCCGCCAAGGCCATCAACTTCGGCCTGATCTACGGCATGGGGGTGTTCGGCCTGGCGTCCAACCTGGGCATCACGCGCGACGCCGCGCAGGCCTACATCGACCGCTACTTCGCCCGCTATCCCGGCGTGGCCATGTACATGGACGACACCCGCCGCCGCGCGCGCGAGCAGGGCTATGTGGAAACCGTCTTCGGCCGCCGCCTGCAGCTGCCGGAGATCCGCGGCGGCTCCGGTCCGCGCCGCCAGGCCGCCGAACGCGCGGCCATCAACGCGCCCATGCAGGGCACGGCGGCCGACCTGATCAAGATGGCCATGGTGGCGGTGCAGGACTGGCTGGACGCCGAAAAGCTGCAGACGCGCATGATCATGCAGGTGCACGACGAACTCGTGCTGGAAGCGCCCGACGCCGAGCTGGAGCTGGTGCGCAGCACGCTGCCCGGCCTGATGTGCGACGTGGCCAGCCTGCGGGTGCCGCTGGTGGCCGAGGTCGGCGTCGGCAGGAACTGGGAACAGGCGCACTAGGACGGGGCTGGCCCTAACGGGCCAGCCCAAACGGGCCGGCCCATTTCCCGTTTTGGGCTTGCAACGATATAATGTTGCGCCTTCCCGCCCACCTACTACACTCTCCCCAACATGCTACTGCTCTGGGTTCTGCTCGCCACCATCACCGGCGGGCTCATCGCGGTACTCATCGCGAGCTGGCTGGCCTACAAGGTCTTCGCCAAATACCTGCACCACATGGTGAGCCTGTCGGTGGGGGTGCTGCTGTCGGTGGCGCTGCTGCACCTGCTGCCCGAAGCCTTCGAGGCCGGCGTGGCCGACGCCCATGTGCTGTTCGCGCTGATGCTGGCCTCGCTGATCGGATTTTTCGTGCTGGAGAAGATCGCGCTCCTGCGCCACAGCCATCATCACGAGGGCGACGGCCATCACCACCACAAGGGCCATGACCGCCACGAGGCCGGCCGCGGCGGCGTGCTGATCCTGATCGGCAGCTCGCTGCACAACCTGGCCGACGGCGTGCTGGTGGCGGCGGCCTTCCTGACCGATCCGCTGCTGGGCGTGCTGACCGCCGCGTCCATCATCATCCACGAAGTGCCGCACAAGCTCGGCGATTTCGTGGTGCTGCTCAACGCCGGGCTGGCGCGCCGGCGCGCGTTCGCGCTGATCCTGTTCACCAGCTTGTGTTCAGCCGTGGGCGGCATAATAGGGTTCTTCGTGCTGCAGCAGGCGCAGGGCTGGGTGCCGTATATTCTGGTGGTGGCGGCCAGCAGCTTCCTCTACATCTCGGTGGCCGATCTGATGCCGCAAATGCACGAAAGGGTATCCCTGGCCGACGCCGTCCCGCAGTTGCTGCTGGTCGGGGTGGGCGTGGCGCTGATCTACAGCGTGACCTCGCTGATGCACCACGGGCACGACCATGGCGCCGAAGCCGGCCATGGCGCGCCGCAGGTCGAACACGTCCACCGCCACTAGGCGGGCCGCCGGGAACCCAGGCTTCGTCGACCCTACACAGGAGGTTCCCATGAGTTTTTCCGCAGCAGCCGGCAACGTCGCTCCCACGGTGATCCATACCGACGCGCAGGGGCTGGCCCACGGCGATTTCAAGCTGCCGGTGGCCGACGGCTCGATCGACGCCTACTACGCCGCGCCCGAGGGCGCGCGCGACTTGCCCATCGTGCTGGTGGTGCAGGAAATCTTCGGCGTGCACGAACACATCAAGGACCTGTGTCGCCGCGTCGCCAAGGCCGGCTACCTGGCCGTGGCCGCCAACCTGTACGAACGCCAGGGCGACGCCTCCGCCTATACCGACATTCCCAAGCTCATTTCGGAACTGGTCAGCAAGGTGCCGGACGAACAGGTCTACGCCGACCTGGACGCCAGCGTGGCCTGGGCCGCGGCGCACGGCGGCGACGCCAGGCGGGTCGCGGTCACCGGATTCTGCTGGGGCGGCCGCCTGACCTGGATGTACGCGGCGCACAACCCGGACGTCAAGGCCGCGGTGGCCTGGTACGGCAAGCTCAGCGTGGGCCACGGCCCGCTGATCAAGCGCGTGGCCTTCGACGTGGTGGACGAACTGCACGCGCCGGTGCTGGGCCTGTACGGCGGCAAGGACGCCAGCATCCCCCTGGCCGACGTCGAAACCATGAAGGGCAAGCTGGCCGCCTCCGGCAACGAAAACGCCCGGCGTTCCGAGTTCGTGGTGTACCCGCAGGCCGACCACGCTTTCATGGCGGACTACCGCGCCAGCTACCAGGCCGAGGCGGCCAAGGACGGCTGGGGGCGGATGCTGGATTGGTTCAAGCGGTATTTGTGAGGTTTTTTGCGGGTGATGGGTTTCGCGCGCTCGCGCTGCACCCATCCTACGGGACGCGACGAATGCCGTAGGATGGGTGCAGCGCGAGAGCCCTTAAGCAAGAACACCGATCGCGAGCGCGCGAAACCCATCAGGCGCCACCACCCGCCATCCGTTCAATTCCCCGCTTCCCGCAGCCGGCTCGGCAGCAGCTCCCCGTGCCGCGCCAGCAGCGGGTAGGCGGCGGCGCCCACCAGGTGCGAATTGATGCCCTTCATGTCGCGCAGGATATCCAGGTAGAGCGCGCCGACTTCGGCCGCGTCGACCTGGCCGGCCTTGATCTTCTGCAGGTGCGTGTCCGCGGCGGCGGTCTCTATGGTGCGAAAGCGCGCCTTTTCCTCCGCCAGCGAACGCGCCTGGCGCAGGTCGTCGTTGACGAACAGGGCGGCGGCGGTGCGCTGGTTGGCGATCAGCTGGCCCAGCGTCTCGTCCAGGCTGGCGCGCTGTTCCGGCGAGAAGGTCCAGCCCTGCTTGCGCAGCTTGGCGATGTGGCCGAGCAGGCCGTGGTGGGCGATGTCGCCGGCATGACCGACATTGCTGATGAAGGCCAGGATGTCGTCCAGGCGCTGCAGGTCTTCGCGCGTCATGTTCTCCTGGTCCAGCGTGGCCAGGTAGGTGGTGATGGCGTTCTCCAGCTTGTCCAGCGCGCTGTCGAGCTGGCGCGCCTGCACCATGCGGTGGCGGTTGTCGCGCTTGAAGCCGGCGCGCGCGTACAGCAGCAGCGTCTGCAGCATGTCGGCCATGCGCAGGCCTTCGCGCGCGGCGTTGCCCAGCGCCACGGCCGGCACGTCGTGGGCCCATTCGTCCAGGTACTGGGGACGCGACGGGTCGTTCGGGTCGGCGCGCTTGGGCAGCCAGCGGGTGAGCAGGGCGGCGTAGGGCGTCAGCAGCGGCAGGAACACCACGGCGATGACGGCGTTGAACAGCGTGTGGAAGTTGGCCACGGCGCGGGCCGGGTCGTCGGCCAGCTCGCTCATCATCGGCTGCAGGTAAGGCAGCAGCATCAGCCCGGCCAGCACGCCGATCACGCGGGTCAGCAGATTGCCCAGCGGCAGGCGGCGCGCGGCGGGGTCGTCGCCGGTCACGCCCTCGATCATGGGATTGATGGCGGTGCCCAGGTTGGCGCCCAGCACCAGCGCGAACGCCACGTGCGGCGCCACCATGTGGTGCGTGGCCAGCGACATCACCAGCACCACCACGGCCACGCTGGAATGCGCCGCCCAGGTGAAGGCGGCCGACAGCAGCACGGCGGCCACCGGCTGGGTCGCCAGCGCGTCCAGGATCAGGCCCAGCATGGGCGCGGTCTGGAACGGCTGGAACAGCTGCACCAGCTGGTGCAGCGACAGCAGCAGCAGCCCCAGGCCGATGAAGACGCGGCCCAGGTCGCGGGTGCGGCCCGGCGGGTAGCGGCGGAACATCCAGACCCCGGCCAGGATCAGGATGGGGGCGAGCGAGGTCAGGTCGAACGACAGCAGCTGGACGATGAGGGTGGTGCCGACGTTGGCGCCCAGCATGGCGGCCAGGGCCGGCGCCAGGCTCACGACCCCGCCAGCGGCGAAGCCGGTGATCATCAGGCCGGTGGCGGTGCTGCTCTGCAGCGCGGCGGTGATGCCCAGGCCGGCGGCGAAGGCCCGCAGCCGGGTTCCGAGAGCGCGGCCCAGCGCCGCGCCCAGGGCCGCGCCGAAGGCGCGTTGCACGCCGGTCTGGACCATGTGCACGCCCCACAGGAGGAGGGCGACGTAGCCCGCAAAATCAAGCAGCGTGATGAGTCCGGACATCCTGGGGTGTTTCCATTCTTTTTATGACAAGAAATAATTCTGTAATGATCGCATGCGCGGGCCAGGCTGGGGAGCCTGTCCCCACAATACAGCATACGCCTGTCGGGGCCTTTGCTGCGCGCCGCGGGGGCAGCGCGTATCATTGCCTCACCATTCGTCAGATGCACTGGAGTTTTGCGTGGCGGTTTCCGTTTTCGATCTGTTCAAGATAGGCATAGGCCCGTCCAGTTCCCACACCGTGGGACCCATGCGGGCGGCGCTGCTGTTCGCCCAGGGGCTGGAGCGCGACGGGCTGATGCCGCGCGTGGCGTCCGTGCGCGCCGAACTGTACGGATCGCTGGGCGCCACCGGCAAGGGCCACGGCACCGACAAGGGCGTGCTGCTGGGCCTGATGGGCGAGGCCCCCGACACCGTGGATCCCGCGGCCATCGCCGGCATGATCGCCTCGGTGCGGGCCAGCCGCCAGCTGCCCCTGCTGGGGCGCTACCCGGTGGCCTTCGTGGAAAAGGAACACATGCTGTTCTACCGCCGCGAAGCCATGGCCGAACATCCCAACGGCATGAAATTCCACGCCTTCGACGCCGAGGGCGAGCGGCTGCGCGAAGCGCGCTACCTGTCGGTCGGCGGCGGTTTCGTCGTGACCGCGGGGGCCTCCAACAGCCAGGTCATCGCCGCGCATGACCAGCTGCCGTATCCTTTCCGCATGGGCCGCGAGCTGCTGTCCATGTGCCGCGACAGCGGCCTGTCGGTGGCCCAGCTCATGATGAAGAACGAGCTGACCTGGCGCGACGAGGCCGAGGTGCACGCCGGGCTGGACCGCATCTGGCAGGTCATGCAGGACTGCGTTTCGCGCGGCTGCGGCATCAACTACCCCGAGGCCGACGGCGAGCTGCCCGGCCCCTTGCGCGTGCGCCGCCGCGCGCCCGAGATGTACCGCAACCTGACGCAGCGCGCCGAGCGCACGCTATCCGACCCGCTGTCCGTGATGGACTGGGTCAACCTGTACGCCATGGCGGTCAACGAGGAAAACGCCGCCGGCGGCCGGGTGGTCACGGCGCCGACCAACGGTGCGGCAGGCATTATCCCGGCCGTGCTGCACTATTACGACCGTTTCGTGCCCGGCTCCAACCGCGACGGCGTGCGCGATTTCCTGCTGACGGCGGCGGCCGTGGGCCTGCTCTACAAGTACAACGCCTCGCTCTCGGGCGCCGAGGTCGGCTGCCAGGGCGAAGTCGGCGTGGCCTGCTCGATGGCCGCCGGCGGCCTGGCCGCGGCGCTGGGCGGCACGGTGGAGCAGGTCGAAAACGCCGCCGAGATCGGCATGGAGCACAACCTGGGCCTGACCTGCGACCCGGTCGGCGGCCTGGTGCAGATCCCCTGTATCGAGCGCAACGCGATGGCCTCGATCAAGGCCGTGAACGCGGCGCGCATGGCGCTGCGCGGCGACGGCCAGCACTACGTGTCGCTGGATTCGGTCATCAAGACCATGCGCGAGACCGGCGCCGACATGAAGACCAAGTACAAGGAAACGGCGCGCGGCGGCCTGGCGGTCAACATCGTCGAATGCTGAGCGCGCAATGAAAAAAGCCGCCAGGCCCCTGCGGGCCTGGCGGCTTTTTGCTGCCTTCGGCGGCGTCAGATCACGCGGGCGTTCTGCAGCGCGGCGATGCGGGCCGGAATCGGCGGGTGCGAGGCGAACATGGCCGCGATGCCGCCGCGGCCGGTGATGCCCGAGGCCTCGAAGGACTTGGGCAGGTCGCCGGGCTCCAGCCCGCCCAGGCGGGCCAGGGCGCGGATCATCGGCTCGCGCGCGCCCATCAGGTGGGCGGAGCCGGCGTCGGCGCGGTACTCGCGCTGGCGCGAGAACCAGGCCACGATGATCGAGGCCAGCACGCCGAAGATGATTTCACAGACCAGCACCGTGATGTAGTAGCCGGGCCCCACGCCGCGTTCGTTCTTGAACACCGCGCGGTCGATGAAGTAGCCGACGACCCGGGCCAGGAACACCACGAAGGTGTTGACCACGCCCTGGATCAGGGTCAGCGTGACCATGTCGCCGTTGGCGATGTGGGCCACTTCGTGGGCCAGCACGGCGGCGACTTCCTCTTCGCTCATGCTTTCCAGCAGGCCGGTCGAGACGGCCACCAGCGAATCGTTCTTGAACGCGCCGGTGGCGAAGGCGTTGGGCGCGCCTTCGTAGATGGCGACCTCGGGGCGGCCGATGCCGGCGCGGTCGGCCAGCTGGTGCACGGTGTCGACCAGCCAGGCCTCGCGCTGGTTGCGCGGCGAATTCGGGTCCAGCACGTGGGCGCCGGTGCTCCACTTGGCCATGGGCTTGCTGATCAGCAGCGAAATGATGGCGCCGGTGAAGCCGACCACCAGCGAGAAGATCAGCAGGGCGTTCAGGTTCAGGCCATTGGCGGTGATGTAGCGGTCTACGCCCAGGATGCGCAGCGTGGCCGACAGCACCAGCATGACGGCCAGGTTGGTGACGACGAATAGGATGATGCGTTTCATGTTTTTTTGTTTCCTCTGCGAGCGGGAATTGCCCGAATTCGACCCGGCGGCGGCCCGCCAGTTCCCCGAGCCGGCGGCGCCTCCGCGGTGACGAAGAGTATAGTATCGCTTTCCCTTAGTCCTACTCACCTTTCCCTTAGCGCAGATCCCCATGCAGGCTCTCTGGATGTTAGTGGCGTCCGCCATGTTCGCCGCCATGGGATCGTTCGTGAAGCTGGCCACCGAGCATGGCGCATCGCTGCCGCAGGTCGTGCTGTTTCGCGGGCTGCCCTCCGTAATCCTGCTGCTGATCTGGGCGCGCGCCGGACGCCAGTCCATCGTCCCGAGTAGCTGGAAGCTGCACCTGTGGCGCAACCTGTCGGGCGTCACCTCGATGTGGCTGGGTTTTTTCGCCATTTCCCACCTGCCGCTGGCCACCGCCACCAGCCTGAACTACACGGCCCCGCTGTTCATCGCCTGTTGGATGCTGGGCTGGGGCGGCGCGCAGCGCGACGCCGTGCGCATTATTGCGGTGGCGCTGGGCTTTCTGGGGGTGATCGCCGTGCTGCGCCCCAGCATCAACGAGGACCAGTGGCTGGCCGCCCTGCTGGGCATGGGGGCGGGCGCCATGTCGGCCATCGCCATGCTGCAGATCCGCCAGCTGGGCCGCATCGGCGAACCGGAATGGCGCACCGTGCTGTTTTTCTCGGTGGGGGTGTGTCTGTCGAGTATCGGCGGAATTGCGTATGAAGGCTGGGGCCAGGCCGACTGGAGCGGTTATCTTTCACTGGTCGGCGTGGGCGTGGCGGGCCTGTTCGGCCAATTGGCCATGACGCGCGCGTTCGGCGTGGGTTCGGCGCTGCTGACGGCGGCGCTGCAGTACAGCACCATTATTTTCGCGGCGCTCCTGGGCATGGGCCTGTGGGGCGACCGGCTCGACGCCCTGGCCTGGGCCGGCATGGGCCTGATCATATTCGCCGGCCTGCTGTCGGTGTGGCGCACCATGCGCGACCCCAAGGCGGCATGAGTCCGGCGGGCCGTCTCTATCTCTTACAGGAGCACAGCGCATGACGATGACACTGATTTCCGCCGCCGACCTGGCCAAGCGCCTCGATTCGCCCGACGTCCGCGTATTCGACGTGCGCCACGACCTGACCAACCATGCGGCCGGCCGCCAGGCCTACGAGGCCGGCCACATCCCCGGCGCCCGCTACCTGGACCACGAAACCGAACTGGCGGCGCCGCGCACCGGCGCCAACGGGCGCCATCCGCTGCCTTCGCGCGCGGACTTCGGCGCGCTGATGGCGGCCCACGGCGTCACGCCGCAGACCCTGGTGGTGGCCTACGACGCCAGCGGCGGCATGTATGCCGCCCACCTGTGGTGGATGCTGCGCTGGCTGGGCCACGACCAGGTGGCGGTATTGGACGGCGGCTGGCAGGCCTGGACCGCGGCCGGGCTGCCGACCACGACCGAGGCGGCCCCCGCCGTGCAGGCCGGCCAGCCGGTGGAACCGGGGCCGTCGCTGGCCGCCACGGTGGACGCCCGGACGGTGCTGGACAATATCTCCCGCCCCGCATTCACTGTGATCGACGCGCGCGCGGCCAACCGCTACCGCGGCGAGGTCGAGCCCATGGACCCGGTGGCCGGCCACATTCCGGGCGCCCTGAACCGCCCCAACGGCGAGAACCTGCAGGCCGACGGCCGCTTCAAGCCGGCCGCGCAGCTGCGCGAGGAATTCGCCGGCCTGCTGGCCGGCCGCGATCCCGCCGCCATCGTGCACCAGTGCGGCTCGGGCATCACCGCCTGCCACAACCTCCTGGCCATGGAGATCGCCGGCCTGTCGGGCTCGCGCCTGTATCCGGGGTCCTGGAGCGAGTGGTGCAGCGACCCGTCGCGTCCGGTGGCCAAGGGCGCCTAGGCGTCCCCGCCAGTCGGGCATGGCTTGCCAGCCAGCCCTACCACGCGGCCGTCAGCTTGACCCGTTCCGAGGCGGCCTCGGCGATTTCCAGGAAGTGATCCAGGGGCGGCGTCGCCAGCCCCGGCACCTTGGCCTGGTCGTCCCAGCGCCTCAGGCGGATCGCGTCCGGCGCGCCCCGCAGGCTGGCGAAATCCACCGCCTGGCCCGCATCGAAGCTACCGCCCTGTAGCGCCAGGCTGCGTCTGGAATCCTCCGACAGCGACGCTTCATAGTGCGGTTCCACATAGCAGAGGTAGCGCTTGGCCTCGACGTGCAGCCGGATCGGCTCCAGCACGGGCGGGCCGAACAGGCCGCGCAGAAAGGGCAGCACGAAGTACTGGTGCTTGTCGTCGATGCCGCGCAGGGTCGGCGTGCCGGGCCGGTCGGCGATGAGGTGGCCCAGGTCGTGCAGCAGGCAGGCTGTGATCAGGTGCGGGCCGGCGCCGTTGCGCTCGGCCAGCGCCGCGGTCTGCAGCGCGTGCCGCAGGTGGCTGACGGACTCGCCGTCATAGGAGCGGTGTCCGCGCTCCAGGAAGATCTGTTCGATGTCTTGCAGGGTCAAGGCCATGGTTGTCTCCGGATTGGCCGCAAGGGGGAGGGGGCGCAGCGGGGCTGCGGGCGGTCAGCCGGCGGCCGGCGCCATCTCCAGGAAGCGCGCGATGAGCTGCACCGGTTGGCGCTCGCGCAGGCAGTACAGGTATTCGTGCATCAGGATGTCGGCGCCCTGGATATTCAGCGCCGCCAGGTCCGGGTGCGACGGGATCTCGCGCGAGGGAATCAGGCTGACCCCCAGCCCGCACAGAATGGCCTGGCGGATCGATTCCCGGCTGCCGATCTCCAGCGTGCGCCGCACGGTCACGCCGGCCTGCTGCAGCGCGTCTTCGGTTAGCTGGCGCGTCATGGAGCCGGGCTCGCGCACCAGCAGCGCGTGGTCGGCCAGCTCGGCCAGGCGCACCTCGCTGCGGCGGGCCAGCGGGTGGTCGCGATGCGTGACCACCCGGATGGGGTCGGCGGCGATCATGCGCCGGTACAGGTGCTTGTCATCCATCAGCAAGGACGATGTGGCAATCTCGATGCGGTAATCGTGCAGCGCCTGCAGCATGCTTTGCGAATTGCCGATGGTGAGGGTCAGGTCGATGCCGGGATAGCGCTGGTTGTAGGTGCGCACCGTGTCCATGATGTAGTAGGGGCCGGTGGCGCCGATGCGCAGATTGCCTTCGCGCAGGTCGCTGGCGTCGCGCAGGCGGAAGTCGATCTCGGTTTCCTGCTGGACCAGTTTCTCGACCATGGGCATCAGGCTGTGGCCGGCGTCCGACAGCCGCATGCCGCGGCCCTGGCGGTGGAACAGTTCGACGCCGTAACGCGATTCCAGCTGGCGCAGTTGCCCCGTGACCGTGGGCTGGCTGACGCCCAGTTGGGCGGCGGCCTTGGTGACGGTGCCGCAGCGGGCGACGGCATAGAAGGATTTGAGTTCGGCGACGAGCACGGGGCAAGGGGGGGCGGTAAATGGGGGCGGCACTGGGCGCGGCAGGGGCCCAATGCACGAGACCGCCAGTACACCAAAATAATTTGATGTTTTTATTACTGCATTTGCGCGAAGTGTCATAAACACTCAATACGCGCCTTCCATACTGCGAGCGTTCCCATACCGGAGGCCCCATGGCCGAACGCGACAACGCATTTCTCTCTGTCAGGCATCTCGTGAAGCGCTTCGGCAGCCACACCGCGCTGTCGGACGTCTCGCTGGACATCCGCGCCGGAGAGCTGGTGTGCCTGCTGGGCCCGTCGGGCTGCGGCAAGACCACCCTGCTGCGCGCCATCGCGGGCTTGGAGCGCCAGGACAGCGGCGCCATCGTGCTGTCCGGCCGCGACATCTCCCACGCCGAGCCGCAGGCGCGCGACTACGGCATCCTGTTCCAGTCCTACGCCCTGTTTCCCAACCTGACCGTGGCCCAGAACGTGGCCTACGGGCTGAGCGGCAAGCGCGCCCACCGCAACCACGTCGCCAACCGCGTCGAGGAAATGCTCACGCTGGTGGGCCTGGCGGGCGCGGCCGACAAATACCCCGGGCAGATCTCCGGCGGCCAGCAGCAGCGCGTGGCCCTGGCGCGCGCGCTGGCGCCTTCGCCGTCGCTGCTGCTGCTGGACGAACCCATGTCCGCGCTGGACGCCCGCGTGCGCGAACACCTGCGCATCGAACTGCGCGCGCTGCAAAAGCGCCTGTCCATCACCACGCTGATGGTGACGCACGACCAGGAAGAGGCCATGGTGATGGCCGACCGCATCGCCGTCATGAACGGCGGCGTCATCGAACAGTACGGCACCCCCACCGAGCTCTACCGCCAGCCCCGCTCGGCCTTCATCGCCGACTTCGTGGGCGAGGCGAACTGGCTGCCGTTCGAGCGCCTGGACGCCCACCGCGCCCGCGTCGGCCGCCAGGAACTGGCCGTGGACGAGGCGCTGGACGCCGCCAGCGGCCGGCTCTTCGTGCGTCCGGAGGCGGTGCGCGTGAGCACCGCCCGCCCGGAGCAGCCCAACGCCATGCTGGCCGACGTGCTCGACGGCGTGTTCCTGGGCCGCGGCTACCGCCTGGCCCTGCGCCTCGAAGGCGTGCCCGGCGCCACCGTGCATTCCGTCGTATCCCCCGAAATCGGAGACGCCCTGCTGGGCCCTCACGCCGCCAGCCGCTGCTGGGTGGAGCTGCCGCGCCATGCGATACGCGCCTACGCTTGATCCGGCGATGACCCGTTCCGCTTCCCCCGCGCCGGCGGTCTGCGCCGCGCCCGCGCCGTCCCTGGGCCGGCGTCCCTTGCCCGCCTGGGTCGGCGCCGCCGGCCTGGCCGGCGGGCAGGGCGCGCTGGCGCTGTGCCTGCTCTTGTTCCTGGCGCTGCCGCTGGCGGCGATCCTGGTCAAGTCCGTGACCGACGGCGACGGCGCCTGGGCCGGGCTGTCGGTGGTCGCCGGCATCATCGGCGGCGAAGGCTTCCTGGGCATGGTCGGGCGCAGCCTGGCGGTCGGCGCGGTGACCATGCTGCTGGTCGTGCCCTGCGCCTACGGATTCGCCTACGGCCTGACGCGCACGCGCCTGCCGGGCAAGGGGCTGCTGCGCACCGTCGCGCTGCTGCCGCTGCTGGCGCCGTCGCTGCTGCCCGGCATCGCGCTGGTGTACCTGCTGGGCAACCAGGGCCTGCTCAAGGACCTGTTCGGCGGCGCCACCATCTACGGCTTCTGGGGCATCGTGGCGGGCGAGGCGTTCTATACCTTCCCGCACGCCCTGATGATCCTGCTGACCGGCCTGACGCTGGCCGACGGCCGTCTCTACGACGCCGCCCGCGCCATGGGCGCCGGCCCCTGGCGCACCTTCCTCACCGTCACCCTGCCGGGCACCCGCTACGCCGTGTTCTCGGCGTGCTGCGTGGTGTTCACCCTGACCGTCACCGATTTCGGCGTGCCCAAGGTCGTGGGCGGCGACTACAACGTGCTGGCGATGGAGGCCTACAAGGCCGTGGTGGGGCAGCAGAACTTCCCCAAGGGGGCGGCCATCGGCATCCTGCTGCTCCTGCCCGCGGTCCTGACCTTCGCGCTGGACCGGCGGCTGCGCGCCCGCCAGGGCGCCCAGATGAGCGGCCGGGCCCAGCCCTACGCCGCCGGCCCCGACCCTCGCCGCGACGCCGCGTTCCTGGCGCTGGCGGGCGCGGTGGCCGCGTTCCTGCTGCTCATCATCGGCGTGGCGGTATGGGCCTCGTTCGTCAAGATGTGGCCGTACAACCTGTCGCTGTCGCTGCGTTCCTACGACTTCGACAACATGGACGGCGGCGGCTGGCTGGCCTGGCGCAACAGCCTGCAGCTGGCGTTCTGCACCGCCGTGGCCGGCACCGCCGTGGTCTTCACCGGCGCCTGGATGGTCGAAAAAGTGCCGGCCCGCGGCGCGCTGGCCCGTGGCCTGCGCGGCATGGTGGGCATGCTGGCGCTGGTGCCGATGGCGGTGCCGGGCCTGGTGCTGGGCCTGGGCTACATCTTCTTCTTCAACAGCCCGCTCAATCCGCTGAACGTGCTGTACGGCACCATGCCGCTGCTGGTGCTGTGCACGGTGGTGCACTTCTACACCAGCGCGCACCTGACGGCGGCCACGGCGCTCAATGCGCTGGACCCGGAGTTCGAAGCCGCTTCCGCGTCGCTGAAGGTGCCGCGCCTGACCACCTTCCTGCGCGTGACGCTGCCGATGTGCCTGCCGGCCGCCCTGGACGTGGCCCGCTACCTGTTCGTTTCCGCCATGACGACGGTGTCCGCCGTGGTGTTCCTGTACAGCCCCTCCACGGTGCTGGCCGCGGTGGCCGTGCTGAACATGGACGACGCCGGCTTCATCGGCCCGGCCGCCGCCATGTGCACCGTGATCATGGCCAGCTCGGCCGTGGCGGCCCTGGCCCTGCATCTGGCGAGCCGCGCGCTGGTGGCGCGCAGCCAGGCCTGGCGCCGCCCGGCGGCCCATTGACCGATTGTTCTCAAGGATGACCCCCATGACAGTTTCCCCTTTGCCCGTCCGCCTGGAAGCGGTGATCTTCGACTGGGCCGGAACGCTGGTCGATTTCGGTTCCTTCGCGCCCACCAAGGTTTTCGTCGATGCGTTCTCCCAGTTCGGCATGGACGTGTCGCTGGAGCAGGCCCGCGGCCCCATGGGCATGGGCAAGTGGGACCACATCCGCACGCTGTGCAACGAGCCTGCCATCGCCAGCCAGTACCACGAACGCTTCGGCCGCCTGCCCACCGACGACGACGTGACCGCCATCTACGAGCGCTTCCTGCCCATGCAGCTGGAGAAGGTCGCCCAGTATTCCGCGGCCATACCCGGCGCGGCCGAACTGCTGCGCGCGCTGCGCCAGCGCGGCCTGAAGATCGGTTCGTGCTCGGGCTACCCCGACAGCGTCATGCGCCGCGTGGTCGAGCGCGCCGCCGCCGAGGGCCTGGAACCCGATTGCATCGTGGCCAGCGACGACGTGCCGCGCGCCCGTCCGGCGCCCGCCATGGCGCTGAAGAACGTGGTCGAGCTGGGCCTGTCGGACGTGGCCGCCTGCATCAAGGTCGACGACACCGCGCCCGGCATCGAAGAGGGCCGCCGCGCCGGCATGTGGACCGTGGGCCTGCTGCTTTCCGGCAATGCCGCCGGCCTGACCCTGGAGCAGTACCTGAGCCTGGACGAGGCCGGGCGCCAGCAGGTGCGGGCCAGGGCCAGCGCCGAGCTTTCCCCGGCCGCGCCGCACTACCTGATCGACACCGTCGCCGACCTGCCCGGCGTGATCGCCGATATCGAATCCCGCTTGTCGGCAGGCAAGCGTCCCTGACCCTTCACCGCCCCGCGTTCGCTGCACACGGGACCGGCTTGCGCCGGCCCCGCGGGGTTTTGCAGCCTTTTTCCGCCTACCAACGGAGTACTCCATGAATCGCTACAAGCTGCTTGCACTGGCCGCCGCCCTGACGGGCGTGATGGGCACCGCTTCCGCCGAGACCACCCTGACCGTCTACACGGCGCTGGAAGCCGACCAGATCAAGGCCTACCAGGCCGCCTTCGAAAAGGCCCATCCCGACATCAAGATCCAGTGGGTGCGCGATTCCACCGGCATCATCGCCGCCAAGCTGCTGGCCGAGAAAAGCAATCCCAAGGCCGACGTGATCTGGGGCCTGGCCGGTACGGCCCTGGGCCTGATGGACAAGGAAGGCATGCTGCTGCCGTACGCGCCCAAGGGCCTGGACCAGATCGCGCCCAACATGCGCGACGCCAAGGCCGAGCCCTCGTGGGTCGGCATGGACGGCTACGCCGCCGCCATCTGCTTCAACACCATCGAAGCCGAAAAGCAGAAGCTGCCCAAGCCCACCTCGTGGCAGGACCTGACCAAGCCGGTCTACGCCGGCAAGATCGTGATGCCCAACCCGGCCTCCTCGGGCACGGGTTTCCTGGACGTGAGCGCCTGGCTGCAGATCTTCGGTGAAGAAAAGGGCTGGGCCTATATGGACGCGCTGCACAAGAACATCGGTTCGTACACGCATTCCGGCTCCAAGCCTTGCAACCTGGCCGCCGCCGGCGAATTCCCGATCGGTGTGTCGTTCGACTACCGCGCCGCCAAGCTGAAGGCCGACGGCGCGCCGGTCGAGGCCGTGTTCCCGTCGGAAGGCCTGGGCTGGGAAGTCGAGGCCACCGCCATCGTCAAGGGCACCAAGCACCTCGAGGCCGCCCGCAAGCTGGCCGACTTCTCGGCCAGCCGCGAAGCCAACGAGCTGTACAAGGCCAACTTCGCGGTGCTGGCGATTCCCTCGGTGGCGACCGTCAACCCCAACCTGCCGTCCGACCTGACCAAGCGCATGATCAAGAACGACTTCGTGTGGGCCGCCACGAACCGCGAACGCATCATCGCGGAATGGACCAAGCGCTACGACGGCAAGTCCGAGCCGAAGAAGAAGTAAGCAGCGTTATCGGGGCCGCCGCAAGGGTGGTCCCCAATTCTTTCCAGTGGTCCAGAAATGAAGAACTTTGACGTAATCGTGGTGGGCGCGGGCATGCTGGGCATCGCCCACGCCTGGGCGGCCGCCAAGCGCGGCCTGTCGGTGGCCGTGATCGAGCGCAGCCGCCAGGCGCATGGCGCCACGGTCCGCAATTTCGGCCAGGTGATCGTGACCGGCCAGGCGCCGGGCACGATGCTGTCGCACGCCCAGCAGGCGCGCGAGCTGTGGCTGGACCTGGCGGGCAAGGCGGGTTTCCACGTGCGGGCCAACGGCGCGCTGGTGCTGGCGCGCAACGCCGACGAGGCGGACGTGCTGCAGGAATTCGCCGAAACCCGCATGCGGCAGGAAGGCTATCGCGCCGAACTGCTGTCGGGCCGCGAGGTCGCGCGCCTGTACGGCGGGCGGTTGGCGCATCACTGCGCCGCGCTGCAAGGCCATGACGACCTGCAGATCTATTCGCGCGAGGCGCTGCCGGCGATCACGCGCTACCTGGCCGAGTCGCTGGGCGTCACCTTCATCACCGGCACGCTGGCGCGCGCCGTCGAAGGCGGCCGGGTCTGCACGTCGGCCGGCGAATTCCAGGGCGGGCACGTGTTCGTCTGCCCCGGCCACGATTACCTGACCCTGCTGCCGGAACTGTTCGCGCCGCTGAACCTGGAGGTCACGCGCCTGCAGATGCTGCGCGCCGCGTTCGAGGCCGATCCCATCGCGCTCGACCGGCCGCTGCTCACCGGCCTGTCCTGCGTGCATTACGGCGCGTTCTCCGACCTGCCGTCGGCGCTGGCGCTGCGCGAAGTGATCCAGGCGCGCACGCCCATGCTGCTGGAAAACGGCATCCACCTGCTGATCAGCCCCACGCCCTACGGCGAACTGATCATCGGCGATTCGCACCGCTACGGCCAGGATGCCCCGCCGTTCAACGACGAGGCCGTGGACGACGCGATGCTGGACCTGGCGTCGCAGGCCCTGGCCGCGCGGCTGCGGGTGCTGGAGCGCTGGCAGGGCGTGTACGGCGCGCACGGCCCGGCGCCGTTCTCGGTGATGGCCGTGGATGCGGCCACGACCGTGGCGGTGATGCACTCGGGCGTGGGCATGACGGTGGGGCTGGCCATCGGCGAGCGCGCCGTGGCCGGGACGCTCGGCCGCTGATCCGCGCAGCCCGGCCCACCGGCCAAAAAAAAGCCTTGCGGGCAAGCAAGGCTTTTTTGTTTGCACGGCAGGGCCTCAGACCCGGTCCTGCATGATGCGGCGATACCATTCGTGGAAGTGCTGCATGCCGTCTTCCATGGGCGACTGGTAGGGGCCGGTTTCGTTGACGCCGCGCTGCATCAGGGCCTTGCGGCCGGCGTCCATGCGTTCGGCGATCTCGTCGTCCTCGATGGCCGTCTCCATGTAGGCGGCGCGCTGCGCCTCGACGAATTCGCGCTCGAAGGCGGCGATTTCCTCAGGGTAGTAGAACTCGACCACGTTCACGGTTTCCTGCGGGCTCTTGGGATACAGCGTGGAGAGCACCAGCACGTGCGGATACAGTTCGATCATGTGGGTCGGGAAATACGTGACCCAGACCGCGCCGAAATCGGGCGCGTCGCCTTCGCGGAACGCCAGCAGGCGGTCATGCCACTGCTTGTAGACCTCCGAGCCCGGCTGCGCCAGCGCGTTGTGCACGCCGACGCGCTGCAGGCTGTACCAGTCGTTGAACTCCCAGCTCAGGTCGTCGCAGGTGACGAAGCGGCCCAGGCCGGGGTGGAACGGACCGACGTGGTAGTCCTCGAGGTAGACCTCGATGAAGGTCTTCCAGTTGTAGTTGCACTGGTGCACCTCGACGTGGTCCAGCACGTAGTCGCCGAAGTCGAACTCGGGCCGCGCGAACAGCGGCGCCATGTCGGCGGCCGGGTCGCGCGGGCCTTCGAACAGCAGGCCGTGGCAGTCGCGCAGGCGGAACTTCTGCAGGTTCATGCAGGGCGTGGTGTCGAACTGGGGCGCGCCCAACAACTCGCCCTTGTTGTTGTACGTCCAACGGTGCAGCGGGCACACGATGTTGCCGCCGGTCGCCTTCAGGTTGCCCTTGGTATTGCAGTTGCCGGCCACGTTGCCGGCTTCGCCGCCAAGCATCAATGCCTGCCGGTGGCGGCAGACATTTGAGATGAGTTCGACGCCTTGCTGGTTGCGGACCAGCAGGCGACCTCCGTTTTCCTGGACCAGCGTGCGCCAGTCCCCGACCTCGGGCACCAATTTCTGGTGGCCGACGTATTGCGAGGATTGCTTGAAAATGAGTTCTTGCTCGCGGGCAAAGAGGGCTTCGTCAAAATATGCGCTGACGGGTAGCTGGGTGCGAGCTGGCACTACATGTGCCATCCGACCGATGTCGGTCATGATTCCCTCCGCTCGGATAAAAAAGCCAGGACGGTTGAGCTGTCGCCGAGCAGCTTTGCCTGGTGGCTCGCCCGGCGTGCGCGGCAATCTCGTCCGGCCGGGCCTGATGGCCTGGCCAAATCCGCCGCCTGAATTCCGCTGGGCAAGTCCGCCAAGTGAAATCCGCTGGGTGAATTCCGTTCTGGCGCGAAGAAAAATCGGTGTCTGGCCGATCAAATAAGCCGTGAATTGTACCCCAAGGGCCAGACCCGCGCCCGCGATGATACGCAAGCACGGACGAAGTCCTGGCGCCGCAGAATTCAGACCAGTCTGCGGGTGGCTGGATGCCTCCTCAGCAGCCAGCTGCTGGCCGCCGACAATGCGAATACGGCGGCCGCCAGCAGCGGCACCGCCCACGCGTCGCTGCGCGCGCCCGTGATCGCGCCGGCCCGGCGCGCCACGTCCAGGAACAGCGGATGGATCAGGTAGACCCCGAAGGTCAGCGGGGCCAGCGAGGCCAGCCGCGGCAGGCGCGGCGACGACACGATGCACTGGAAGGCAGCCAGCGACATGAACGGGACGGTCAGACTGAAATAGTCATAGAAATACGTGTCCAGCGTGCGGCTGTTGGACATGGCATACACGCCCAGCGCGGTCGCGGCCACGCTGGCCGCCAGCATCAGGCGCGGACGCGGCACCCGCATCTGGCCGTCGAAGATCAGGCGGCCGGCCACGAAATAGCCCAGATACGGCAGGAACCAGGTCAGGAAGAAGCCGGCGGGCGCGCCCAGCGCGCGGCGGTACAGGGAGTCCAGGATCGCCACGCCCAGGATGCCGACCACCCACAGCGCGCGCGCCCGCGGCGTGCTGCGCGCATACAGCAGGCGGATCAGGGGCGCGAACAGGTACAGCCCCACGATCATGTACAGGTACCACAGGTGGTAATAGGGCTCGCCCTGGGCGACCTTGCGCGGCCAGAACGAAAAATCGATGCGGCCGTCGTCCCACCAGTCCAGCCCGGTGCGCCAGGCCAGGTAGAACAGCGTCCAGAACAGCAGCGGCGCGCAGATCCGCGCCATGCGCCGGCTGTAGAACTGGCGCGCGTCCTGGGGCTTGTCGGGGTCCAGCAGCAGGGCGCCGCTGACCATGACGAAGACGGGCACGCACCAGCGCGCCGCCGAATCGTACAGGTTGGCGGCCAGCCACGCGCCGCCGCCATAGGCGGCGGGATTGCTGACGATCATGGCTGCGCTGTGCAGCAGGACGACGGCCAGGGCCGCCAGCCAGCGCGCAGCGTCCAGCCGTGCATATCTTTCTTCGAGGTACGGCATCGGGCATTCGCTATGGGGTTTGTTTCACCATAGCAGCCGGGCCGGCGGGGCCGGTGTATCCAGGCGTTAGGGCCTGGTAACAGGGGCTGACAACAAGGGTCCGCCCCGTGTATTTACTGCGGCGCCATGTTGGCCTGTTTGACCAGCTGCGCGACGATGGGCTGTTCGCTCGCGATCTGGCGGTCCAGTTCGGCCGGCGTGCCCGAGCGCGGGTCTATGCCCATTTCAAGCATGCGCTTTTTGATCGCCTCGTCCTGCAGCGTCTCGGCCAGGGCCTGGCGCAGCTTGTCCATGGCGGGGGCGGGCGTGCCCTTGGGCGCCACGAAGCTGAACCAGGCGGTCAGGTCGAAATCCGGATAGCCCTGTTCGGCCATGGTGGCCAGTTTGGGCTGGGTGGGCAGGCGCGTGGGGCTGGTGATGGCGAAGACCTTGACCTTGCCCGCGTCGGCCTGCGGCATGCCGGTGGCCACCATGTCGAAGAACAGGTCCACTTCGCCGCTGATGAGCGCCGGCAGGGCCTGGGTGGCGCCCTTGAAGGGCACGTGCAGGATGTCGATGCCGGCGCGCTTCTTGAACAGCTCGCCGGCCAGGTGCGACGAGGTGCCGGGCCCGAACGTGGCGAAGGTCAGCTTGCCCGGGTGCTGCTTGGCGTAGGCCACCACGTCCTGCGTGCCGGCGAAGGGCCGCTTGGGGCTGGACAGCAGCACCAGCGGCCCCACGCCCACCATGCCGATGCGGGCGAAGCTGTCGGGATCGTAGGGCAGGTCCTTGTACAGGTAGCGGTTGGTCACCAGCGTGGAGTTGGTGGCCATCAGGATGGTGTAGCCGTCGGGCGCCTCGCGCGCCACGAACGCCGCGCCGATGGAGGTGCCGGCGCCGGCCTTGTTCTCGACGATCATGGGCTGGCCCAGCGTCTTGGCCATGCGCTCGGCCAGCACCCGGGTCAGCACGTCGGTGGCGCCGCCGGCCGGGAAGGGCGAGATGACCTTGATGGGGCGGGACGGATAGGTGTCGGCCTGGGCGCTCAGTGCGGCGGCGCCGAGGACCAGGGTAGCCAGCAATTTGAAGCTCGTGCGCATCATGTGTTTCCCCTTGGTTCGCGTACGGGTGTGGATGGCCGGCCGCGGGCCCGCTTGTCATCCGGGCCGGCATGCTTTAAATTCCGAACTATGGAATTTTATTTTGTTATTCGAAATAAACTATAAAAACGAAGCGAATAGAAATGCAATCTTTTTCTGACGCCAGGCGTATCGCGCATCCCGCCGCCAAACCCGACGGCAAGGTCGAGCTCAGCCTGCCCGCGCGCCGCAAGCGCGCCGCCGGCGCAGGAGAGGGCGCCAATTCGCCGGACTTCATCACCGCCCTGGCGCGCGGGCTGGAGGTGCTGCGCTGCTTCCGCCACGGCGTGACCGCGCTGGGCAACCTGGACCTGGCGCGGCTGACCGGCCTGCCCAAGCCCACCATCAGCCGCATCACCTACACGCTGACCGAGCTGGGCTATCTGCGCTATCACCCCGACACGGGCAAGTACTCGCCCGGCTACGGCGTGCTGGCGCTGGGCTTCGGCCTGCTGGCCGGCCTGGAGGTGCGCGAACTGGCCAAGGCCTCCATGACGGAGCTGGCCCGCGCCACGGGCGCGGCCGTCGCCCTGGGCGCCTTCGACGGCGACGCCATGACCTACGTCGAGGCCATCCACGGCTCGTCCGCGCTCTATCTGCGCCTGCCGGTCGGCTACCGGGCCAGCCTGGACAGCGCCATGGGGCGGGCCTACCTGGCCAGCCTGCCGGCGCCGGCCTGCGACGAAGCGCTGGCGCGGCTGGGCGAGGCCGCGCCGCCGGCCGCCGCCATCGAGCGCGCCCGCGCGGAACTGCGCGAGTCGGGCTGCTGCTACGCCATCGGCGAGTGGCAATCGGGCATCCACGCGGCCGCGGTGCCGTTCGCCTCGGTCACGGGCGAGGGCGTGTTCGTCATGAGCTGCGGCGGCCCGGCCGGCCTGCTGCCCGAGGCGCAGCTGCGCACGCAGGTGGCGCCCCTGCTGCGCGCCGCCGTCGCGGGGCTGGCCGGAACCCCCGCCTGAAATGCGTGCCGCGACAGGGTTTGGGTATCTCGTACAATTCACGGATTGATCCACCCCTAGCGTCCTCGGAGACCCGTTTGGCCCACTCCCCACAAGCCGACCCGCAGGTCGATGACTCCTCCTTGCCCCAGGATTTCGAAACGGCGCTGGCCGAACTCGAAGCGCTGGTCGCGGCCATGGAAGACGGGTCGTTGCCGCTCGAGCAATCGCTGGCCGCCTACAAGCGCGGCGTGGCGCTCACGCGGGTCTGCCAGGAGCGTCTGGCGCAGGCCGAGCAGCAGGTGAAGGTCCTGGAGGGCGACCTGCTGCGCCCGCTGGACCCGGCGGCGCTGGATGACGAATAAGAACCGATGAAGCAAATACAACTCCCCTTCCCGGAGTGGCTGCAGGGGCGCGTGCGGCACGTCGAAGACGTGCTGGACGATCTGCTGCCGCCCGCGGACGCGCTGCCGGCGCGCCTGCACGAAGCCATGCGCTACGCCGTCCTCGGCGGCGGCAAGCGGGTGCGGGCCGCGCTGGTCTATGCGGCGGGGCAGGCCTGCCCGGTCAGCGGCAGCGTCCTCGCCATTGAGGCTTCGCTGGACCGCGCCGCCGCGGCGGTCGAACTGATCCACGCCTATTCGCTGGTGCACGACGACCTGCCCTGCATGGACGACGACACGCTGCGCCGCGGCCGGCCCACCACCCACGTGCAGTTCGACGAGGCCACCGCCATGCTGGCCGGCGACGCGCTGCAGCCGCTGGCGTTCGACCTGCTGGCTTCCATGCCGATCGCGCCGGCGCTCATCGTGCAGGCGACCCAGTCGCTGGCGCGCGCCGCCGGCAGCCAGGGCATGGCGGGCGGCCAGGCCATCGACCTGTTCAGCGTCGGGCGCGCGCTGTCGCGCGACGAGCTCCAGACCATGCACAGCATGAAGACGGGCGCCATGCTCGCGTGCAGTGTGGCGCTGGGCGGCATCGTGGCGGGCGCCAGTTCGGCCACGCGCCAGGCGCTGGACGCCTATGCGCAGGCCGTGGGCCTGGCGTTCCAGGTGGTCGACGACATCCTCGACGTCACCGCCGACAGCGCCAGCCTGGGCAAGACGCCGGGCAAGGACGCGGCCGAGAACAAGCCCACCTACGTATCGCTGCTCGGGCTTGACGAGGCGCGGGCATTTGCTGAAGCATTGCGCGAGGACGCGCTGGCCGCGCTGGCGCCGCTGGGCGAGGGAGGCAANAGGTGGTCGACGACATCCTCGACGTCACCGCCGACAGCGCCAGCCTGGGCAAGACGCCGGGCAAGGACGCGGCCGAGAACAAGCCCACCTACGTATCGCTGCTCGGGCTTGACGAGGCGCGGGCATTTGCTGAAGCATTGCGCGAGGACGCGCTGGCCGCGCTGGCGCCGCTGGGCGAGGGAGGCAAGCGCCTGGCCGAGCTGGCCGACTTCATCGTCCTTCGGGACCGCTGAGCCGAGACTAGCCCGGACGGCAGGCAGTCCGGGCCAACGAACCGAATAAAAGCATGACGACAGATTTACTGGACCGCATTCAATCCCCGGCAGACCTCAAGCGCCTGGATCGCCGCGAGCTGAAAAAGCTTGCCGAGGAGCTGCGGGGCTTCGTGCTGGAATCGGTATCCAAAACGGGCGGACACCTGTCGTCCAACCTGGGCACCGTCGAGCTCACGCTGGCGCTGCATCAGGTGTTCGACACGCCCCATGACCGCATCGTCTGGGACGTGGGCCACCAGTCCTATCCCCACAAGATCCTGACCGGCCGCCGCGCCGGCATGGCCCGCCTGCGCCAGCAGGGCGGCATCTCGGGCTTCCCCAAGCGCAGCGAGTCCGAGTACGACGCCTTCGGCACCGCGCACTCGTCGACCTCCATCTCGGCTGCGCTGGGCATGGCGGTGGCCTCGCGCAACGCCGGCGTGCAGCGCCAGCACATCGCCGTCATCGGCGACGGCGCGATGTCGGCCGGCATGGCCTTCGAAGCCATGAACAACGCCGGCGTCACGCCCAACATCAACCTGCTGGTGATCCTGAACGACAACGACATGTCGATCTCGCCGCCGGTCGGGGCGCTGAACCGCTACCTGGCCCGCCTGATGTCGGGCCGCTTCTACGCGGCGGCCAAGAACGTCGGCCGCGCGGTGCTGCAGCACGTGCCGCCGGTTCTTGAGCTGGCGCGCCGCTTCGAGGAGCACGCCAAGGGCATGGTCACGCCGGCCACGCTGTTCGAGGAATTCGGCTTCAACTACGTCGGCCCCATCGACGGCCACGACCTGGACGCGCTGGTGCCGACCCTGCAGAACCTCAAGGCCCTGCAAGGCCTGCAGTTCCTGCACGTGGTGACGCGCAAGGGGCAGGGCTACAAGCTGGCCGAGGCCGACCCGGTGCTGTATCACGGCCCGGGCAAGTTCGACCCGGCCGTCGGCATCCAGCAGTCCAAGGCGCCCGGCAAGCGCACCTTCACCCAGGTGTTCGGCCAGTGGCTGTGCGACATGGCCGAGCAGGACACCCGCCTGGTCGCCATCACGCCGGCCATGCGCGAAGGCAGCGGGCTGGTGGAATTCGAAAAGCGCTTCCCGCAGCGCTATTTCGACGTCGGCATCGCCGAGCAGCACGCCGTGACCTTCGCCGCCGGCATCGCCTGTGAAGGCCAGAAGCCGGTGGTCGCGATCTACTCCACCTTCCTGCAGCGCGGCTACGACCAGTTCATCCACGACGTCGCCCTGCAGAACCTGGACGTCACCTTCGCGCTGGACCGCGCCGGCATCGTCGGCGCCGACGGCGCCACCCATGCCGGCAACTACGACATCGCGTTCCTGCGCTGCGTGCCGAACATGGTGGTGGCCACGCCTTCGGACGAAAACGAAACGCGCCTGCTGCTGTCGACCTGTTACCAGTATCCCGGCCCAGCATCGGTGCGCTATCCGCGCGGCGCGGGCTGCGGCGCCGAGCCCGCGCCCGGCCTGGACACCGTCGAGCTGGGCCGCGGCGTGGTGCGCCGCGAGGGCGCCCGCATCGCCATCCTGGGTTTCGGCACGCTGGTGCAGGCCGCGCTGGGCGCGGCCGAGAAACTGGACGCGACCGTCGCCGACATGCGCTTCGTCAAGCCCATCGACCGCGACCTGGTGCTGGACCTGGCGGCTCGCCACGATGCATTGGTCACGATCGAGGACGCCTCCGTCATGGGCGGGGCCGGCAGCGCGGTGCTGGAAACGCTGAGCGCCGCCGGGGTGCAGATTCCGGTGCTGCAGCTGGGCCTGCCCGACGAATTCATCGACCACGGCGAGCAGTCGGCGCTGCTGGCCGGCATCGGCCTGGACGCGGCCGGCATCGAACGCTCGATCCGCGCGCGCTACGCCGACCTGCTGGGCTGAAGCCCGGCCCGCGGACCGGGGCGGCATGCCCGGGTCCGCGGATGAAACACTCTGTTCCGGCCCCGTCAACCTACCCGGCAAAGGGTTTTCACTGGCGAATGCGGCCTTATGGGCGATAATGGCCCCCTTCATCTAGATTCCCAGGCTCCCAGCATATTGACGGCTGTACGCCTGGACAGGTAAGCCGAAATGAATTCTCCGATCGACCCCGCCATCGTGATGCCCGACGTCCAGAGCTCGGCGGACACCCGGCACATCCCGATCCAGCGCGTGGGTATCCGTGGCGTGCGCCACCCCATGCTGATCCAGGGCGGCGATGGCGCGCCCCAGGGCACCGTGGCCAACTGGACCCTGACCGTGGCGCTGCCCGCCGAAGAAAAGGGGACGCACATGTCCCGCTTCGTGGCGCTGCTGGAAAAATACCGCAGCACCCCCATGACGCCGGCCCTGTTCCGCGCCATGGCGGCCGACATGCTGCCGCTGCTGCACGCCGAGCGCGGCGACATCACGGCGGCCTTCCCGTACTTCATCAACAAGTCCGCCCCGATTTCCGGCGTGCAGAGCCTGTTGGACTACGAAGTCCAGTGGATCGCCCGCGCCCAGGGCGCGGAGGTCGAGTTCGAACTGGTCGTGCAGGTGCCCGTCACCAGCCTCTGTCCGTGCTCCAAGGCCATTTCCGAATACGGCGCGCACAACCAGCGCTCACACGTCACCGTCTCGGCCATCCTGGACGGCGACCTGAGCATGGACAGCGTCATCCGCCTGATCGAAGAAGAGGGCTCGTGCGAACTGTGGGGCCTGCTCAAGCGCCCCGACGAGAAGTTCGTCACCGAACGCGCCTACGACAATCCCAAGTTCGTCGAGGACCTGGTGCGCGACGTGGCGGCCCGCCTGAACGCCCATCCCGGCATCGCGCGCTACCGCGTCGAGGCCGAGAACTTCGAATCGATCCACAACCACTCGGCCTACGCCGTCGTCGAAGGCTGAGCCTGCCGTGCGCCATCCGGCGGCCCACGACTGGCCGCTCATTGCGCGGCTGCAGGGCTGGGAATCGCGGCTGGCCGGCAACCTGGCCGGCCGCGGCCGTTTCGGCGTCGCGCTCTACGAGTTCTTCCGCTTCGGCGTGAAACAGGCCTGGGCCTGCCTGTTCGGCGGCCTGATGTGCGCGCTGCTCCTGGCGACCTACTGGTGGTACCCCAAGGACGTCTGGCTGGCCCGCTACGACTTCCTGACCCTGGCCGCGCTGGGCATCCAGGCGGCGCTGCTCGCGCTGCGCCTGGAAACCTGGAGCGAGGCCCGCGTGATCCTGATGTTCCATGTGGTGGGCACGGCGATGGAACTGTTCAAGACCGCGGCCGGCTCCTGGATCTATCCCGAGGCCAGCGTGCTGCGCATCGGCGGCGTGCCGCTGTTCACGGGCTTCATGTACGCGGCCGTCGGCAGCTATCTGGCGCGGGTCTGGCGCCTGTTCGACTTCCGCTTCCGGGCGCATCCGCCGCTGCCGGCCACGCTGGCGCTGTCGACGCTGATCTACGTGAACTTCTTCGCCCACCATTTCATCGCCGACTTCAGGCTGCTGCTGTTCGCGCTGACGGCGGTGCTGTTCGCCCGCTGCTGGGTGTACTTCCGGATCTGGCGCGACTACCGCCGCATGCCGCTGCTGCTGGGATTCACGCTGGTGGCGCTGTTCATCTGGCTCGCCGAGAACATCGGCACCTTCGCCCATGCCTGGCGCTACCCGAACCAGGCGGCCGGCTGGGAGTGGGTGTCCATCGCCAAGCTGGGCTCGTGGTTTCTGCTCATGATCATCAGCTACGTGATGGTCAGCGTGGTCAACCGGCCGCGGGAAATCGAGGCGGCCGACGCCGGTCCGGCCGCCGCCGCTGTCGGTGAAATGGCCCGTCCCTGATTGTTCACAGCAGGGCGGCTTGATTCCAGCCGCCCAATCGGCGATAATCGAGAGCTTTCTTGCTCGACCGCTGGGTTGGTTTTAAAAAACCCCCTGGCAGCGGGCTGCCCCTTGCGGGCCGGCATATCCCTTTTTTTGAAAGAAAAAAAGCCTTCGTGGTGGAAAGCGCGGAGGTGCGGAAGTGGGGGTTACCGGCCAGCGAGACATCCTCAAGGAGTTTTACTCATGCGTCACTACGAAGTAGTGTTTATCGTTCACCCCGACCAGAGCGAGCAAGTGCCCGCCATGGTCGAGCGTTACCAAACGCTGGTCACGGGTCAAGGCGGCACCGTCCACCGCCTGGAAGACTGGGGTCGCCGTCAACTGGCCTACCCGATCCAGAAGCTCGTCAAGGCTCACTATGTCTGCCTGAACATCGAGTGCGGCCAAGCCACGCTGGATGAGCTGGAACACTCGTTCCGCTACAACGACGCCGTGCTGCGCCACCTGGTCATCAAGACCAAGAAGGCCCAGACCGCTCCCTCGATCATGATGAAGTCGGTCGAGCGCGAAGAAGCCCGCAAGGCTTCGGCGGAAGCGGCCGCGGCTCAGGCCGAGTAAGCAGGGCTCACGCAGAGCTCGTTCCATCTGGTCCCCCCGGTGCCTGGCAGGATGAACAAACTGGAACTCAGCGCCCGCGTTCTCGAATGCGAGCCTTTGCGCCACACTCCCGCCGGATTGCCAGCGCTGGAAATGCTGCTGGCGCACGAGTCCGAAGTCATCGAAGCCGGCCTTGCGCGCCGTGTGGAACTGACGATCGCGGCCGTGGCGTTGGGCGATCTGGCGCTGCTGTTGAAGGACACCGCCTTAGGGTCCGAATTGCTGGTGCAGGGGTTTCTGGCCCCCGTGCGCAAGGACTCGGTGAAACTCAAGCTGCATCTGCAGCAGGCGCGCAGGATAGCCGGCAGCGCAGGGCGCGACCCGCTGGTGGCCTGAAGGGAATGAGCAAGGGGCGCGATGAGCGCCTTCTGAAAACGGATAGGTTATGGGGATGCGGGCAAGGCCCGGCCCCTCAAACAAAAAGGCACATATCATGGCTTTCTTCGGAAAACGCAAGGAAAAACGCAAATTCACGCAGCAGAACCCGCTCTTCAAGCGCCGCAAGTTCTGCCGCTTCACCGCCGCCGGCGTGGAAGAGATCGACTACAAGGATCTGGACACCCTGCGCGACTTCGTGCAAGAAAACGGCAAGATCATCCCGGCTCGCCTGACCGGCACCAAGGCAATCTACCAGCGCCAGCTGGACACCGCCATCAAGCGCGCGCGCTTCCTGGCCCTGTTGCCTTACACCGATAACCACAACTAATCCGGGGCACTGAAATGCAAGTTATTCTGCTCGAAAAAGTCGTCAACCTGGGTAACCTCGGCGAAGTCGTGCGCGTGCGCGATGGCTACGCCCGTAACTTCCTGATCCCCCAGAAGAAGGCCCGTCGCGCAACCGACGCCGCCATGAAGGAATTCGAAGCCCGCCGCGCCGAGCTGGAAAAGGCCCAGGCTGAAAAGCTGGCCGCCGCTCAAGCCCTGGGCGAGCGCCTGTCCGGCTTCCAGCTGAAGGTCGTCCAGAAGGCCGGCGTCGACGGCCGCCTGTTCGGCTCGGTCACCAACGCCGACGTCGCCGACGGCCTGCGCAAGGCTGGCTTCGACGCCGTCGAAAAGGCCCAGGTCCGCATGCCCAACGGCCAGCTGAAGTCGGTCGGCGAGTTCCCGGCCCAGATCGCCCTGCACGCCGACGTGCTGGTCGACGTGACGGTTCTGGTCGAAGGCGAACTGTCCTAAGCCGGTACCGCAGTGACAAAAAGCCGGCCCGCGCGCCGGCTTTTTTTTTCCCGGCGCGAACCTTTCCTCAGAGGCCTTTTTTGACCCAGCCACCCGTTCACCAGAACGCCCCTGCCGGCCTGCGAGCCTGGCTCGACAGCGTGGATGCATCGCGTGAACCGTCGGTGCGGGACGTGACCATAGACGGCGTGCGCTGCATCATCAAGCGCCGCCACCCCAGCCTGGGCCGGGGCCTGGGCTACGTGGCGCGCTATGTCCGCGCCCTGTTCCTGGGTGTGGGCTGCAAGCTGTTCCTGGGGGAGTTTCCGCGCCCCGGCGTGCTGCTGCGCAATGGCCTGGCGCACGAGTCGCAGCGCCTTGCGCAGCTGCTGCAGGCCGGCTGCCGGGTGCCCGAAGTGTGGTGGCAGGAGCAGGATCTGCTCGTGCTGGAATACGTGGGCGAGGACCTGGCCGACCTGATCCGCAACGAGGATTCGACCGCGCGGCTGTGGCTGGCGCGCGCGGCGGCGGCCGACCTGGCCGCGTTCCATGTGCGCGGCATGTGGCACGGCGGCGCGCAGATCCGCAACGTGACGTTGCGCGACGGCGAGCTGTGGCGCATCGATTTCGAAGAAAACATAGGCTCGACCCTGTCGCGCCCGCTGGCCCAGGCCTATGATCTGTTCCAGATGCTGGCCTCGCTGGCGTCGCTGCGCAAGCTGCCGGACGACGACGCCCGCACGCTGGGTAAACTGGCGCTCCAGGTCTACTTCGAACACAATCCGGACCCCGAAGTCAGGGCCCGCCTGACGCGGCTGGCGCGGCTTCTGTGCAGCATCGCCGCGCCCCTGCGCACCGTGCTGGCGCGCCTGCCCTCGCGCGATGTACAAGGGTTCTTCCGCGTCGCGGACATCCTGCAGCCGTTACTATTGAAGCCATGAACACACCCGCCGATTCCCAGCTCGAATACCTGCGCGTTCCTCCCCATTCCATCGAGGCGGAACAATCGGTCCTGGGCGGCCTGCTGCTGGACAACGCGGCCTGGGACCGCATCGCCGACGTGCTGGTCGAAGAAGACTTCTACCGCCACGACCACCGGCTGATCTGGCACCACATCGCCCGCCTGATCGGGCTGGCGCGCCCGGCCGACGTCATCACCGTGCACGAGTCGCTGGTCAGCGCCGGCAAGGCCGAGGACGCCGGCGGCCTGGCCTACCTGAACGCGCTGGCGCACAACACGCCGTCGGCCGCCAACATCCGCCGCTACGGCGAAATCGTGCGCGAGCGCGCCATGCTGCGCAAGCTGGTGTCGATCGCCGACGAAATCTCCTCGGCCGCCATGAACCCGCAGGGCAAGGAAGCGCGCCAGCTGCTGGACGAGGCCGAGTCCAAGGTATTCCAGATCGCCCAGGAAGGCGCGCGCGGCGCCGCCGGCTTCCAGGAGATCCAGCCGCTGCTGACCCAGGTGGTCGAGCGCATCGACGAGCTCTACCACCGCGAAAGCACGTCCGACGTGACCGGCGTGCCCACCGGCTTCACCGACCTGGACAAGATGACCTCGGGCATGCAGGGCGGCGACCTCATCATCGTGGCCGGCCGCCCGTCCATGGGCAAGACCTCGTTCTCCATGAACATCGGCGAGCACGTGGCCATCGAGGAAGGGCTGCCGGTGGCGGTGTTCTCCATGGAAATGGGCGCGGTGCAGCTGGCGATGCGTATGCTGGGTTCGGTCGGCCTGCTCGACCAGCACCGCATGCGTACCGGCAAGCTCATCGCCGAGGACTGGCCGCGCGTGACCCACGCGGTCCAGCTCATGCAGGACGCCCAGGTCTACATCGACGAGTCCCCCGCGCTCAGCCCCATGGAAGTGCGGGCGCGCGCGCGCCGCCTGGCGCGCCAGTGCGGCCAGCTCGGCCTCATCATCATCGACTACCTGCAGCTCATGTCGGGCAACGGCTCGGGCGAGAACCGGGCCACCGAAGTGTCGGAAATCAGCCGTTCGCTCAAGGGCCTGGCCAAGGAGCTCAACTGTCCGCTGATCGCGCTGTCGCAGTTGAACCGCAGCCTGGAACAGCGTCCCAACAAGCGTCCCGTGATGAGCGACCTGCGCGAATCCGGCGCCATCGAACAGGACGCGGACGTGATCCTGTTCATCTACCGCGACGAGGTCTACAACCCCGATTCGCCGGACAAGGGCACGGCCGAGATCATCATCGGCAAGCAGCGTAACGGCCCCATCGGCACGGTGCGCCTGACCTTCCAGGGATCGAGCACGCGCTTCTTGAACTTCTCCGGCGCGCAGCCGCGCGACATGTACTGATCCTCCGCACCAACAAAAAACGCGCCTCGGGCGCGTTTTTGTTGGGCTGCCGCGGCGTTCAGTCCTTGCCTTCGGGCCGCTTGCCGAAGCGCGCGGCCAGCACGCCGCAGACCATCAGCTGGATCTGGTGGAACAGCATCAGCGGCAGCACGATCGCGCCCACGGCGTGGCCGGCGAACAGCACCTGCGCCATCGGGATGCCGCTGGCCAGGCTTTTCTTGGAGCCGCAGAACAGCAGCGTGATGCGGTCCTCGACGTTGAAGCCCAGCACCTTGCCGGCCAGGGCCGACAGGCCCAGCGCCAGGGCCAGGATCACCGCGCAGCACACCAGCAGGCCGAGCAGGGCCGGAATCGGCGTGGCGCTCCACAGGCCTTCGTTGATGGCCTCGGAGAAGGCCGTATAGACCACCAGCAGGATCGAGCCCTGGTCGACGAACTTCAGCATGGCCTTGCGCTTGTGGACCCAGGCGCCGATCCAGCGGCGCGCGAACTGGCCCAGCACGAAGGGCAGCAGCAGCTGCAGCATGATCTTGCCGACCGCGTCGAACGAAATCGGCGCGCTGCCGGCGTTGGCCACCACCGCGCCCACCAGCAGCGGCGTCAGGAAGATGCCCAGCAGGCTGGAGGCCGAGGCGCTGCACACCGCGGCCGGCACGTTGCCGCGCGCCATCGAGGTGAAGGCGATGGCCGACTGCACCGTGGCCGGCAGGCAGCACAGGAACAGGATGCCGAGGTACAGCTCGGGCGTGACCAGCGGCTCCAGCACCGGCTTGAGCGCCAGGCCTAGCAGCGGAAACATCAGGAAGGTCGCCGAAAAGATGGTCAGGTGCAGCTTCCAGTGCGTCAGCCCCGCGATGACGGCCTCGCGCGACAGGCGCGCGCCGTGCAGGAAAAACAGCAGGCCCACCGCGATATTCGTGATCCAGCCGAACACGGCCACGCCCTGGCCGTGGGCGGGCGCGATGCTGGCGATGATGACGGTGCAGATCAGGTAGAGCGTGAAGCGGTCGGGAAACAGGCGTGCGAGGCGTGACATGAGGGGGATGGGAAGACGGACGAAAAGCGCCGCGGGGGCGCTGGAAACGGGGCGTATTGTAGTCCCGGGCCGTCCGGCTTTCCTGACAGCCAGGTGTCGGCCCGGCGCGCCTCAGGGCGTCATCGCCAGCGCCAGGTCGAATGCCGCCACCAGCGAGGCCTGGTCGGCCACGCCCTTGCCGGCGATGTCGAAGGCCGTGCCGTGGTCCACGCTGGTGCGCACGAAGGGCAGGCCCACCGTCACGTTGACGCCGTGGTCCAGCCCCAGGTACTTCACCGGGATCAGGCCCTGGTCGTGGTATTGCGCCACCACGATGTCGAACTCGCCGCGGCGCGCGCGCATGAATATCGTGTCGCCGGGCCAGGGGCCGCTGGCGTCTATGCCTTCGGCGCGCGCGGCGGCGATCGCCGGCTCGATGATGTCGACGTCCTCGCGGCCGAACTTGCCGCCTTCGCCGGCATGCGGGTTCAGGCCCGCGACCGCCACCCGCGGATGGGCGATGCCCATCTGCCGGCAGGCCCGGTCGGCCAGGCGCATGGCCCGCAGCTCCGCTTGCGGCGTGATGCGCGCGATCACGTCGGCCAGCGCCACGTGTATGGTCACCAGCAGCACGCGCAGCTCGTCGTTGGCCAGCATCATCGCGAAGTCGCGCGTGGCCGAGCGGTCGGCCAGGATCTCCGTGTGGCCCGGATAGTCGATGCCGGCGGCGTGCATGGATTTCTTGTTCAGCGGCGCGGTGACGATGGCGCGGATGCGGCCGGCCTGCGCATCGTCGATGGCCGCGCAGACGTAGTCGTAGGCGCCGCGCCCGGCGGCCGCATGGACCTGGCCCAGCGGCAGGTCGGCGGGCAGGGCGGGGCTGCATGCGATGACGTCGATGTGTCCTGCCGCGGCGCTGGCCTGGCCGACCTCGGCGATTTCCTTGATCGTCAGCCTGGCGCCCAGCTGGGCCGCGGCGCGGCGCAACTGGGCCGCGTCGCCATACACCACGCAGGGCGCGCCCAGGCCTTGCGCGCAGGCCTTGACGACGATTTCGGGGCCGATGCCGGCGGCATCGCCCATGGTGATGCCCACGGGCAGGGAGGGGTTCACGGTGCTGGGAATGGGATTGCGTTGCGGATAATGCTACACCCGTTCGCGGGCGCGGCCGGGCTTACTGCTTGCCGTTTTTCGGCGGTTCGATGACGCCGCATTCGAAGGTGACCGTGGCGCGCTTGGAGCCCAGGCCGGTGGCGTGGTTGGAGGTGATCTCCGGCTTGAGCAGCTTGCGTCCCATGGATTCGCAATGCTGCTCGGCGCGCTGCAGCGCCTGGTTCTTCAGCTCCACCCAGGTCAGCAGCTGGCTGCCGGAGCTGTAGGTGACGCTGTAGGTGTCCTTGTCGACCTGCTTGACCTCGCTCATGCTGGAGCAGGCTGCCAGGACGGCGAGCAGGGCGGCGGCGGGGACTAGGCGTACGAGCATGGAAAATCCTGAAATCGGGGCAATCGTCGGAGCAATCGTCATTACACCATTATTTCAGGGCGCGGCGACGGCGCTGCGCCGGTCCAGCTTGCGGCTCAGGACGATGGAAGTCTGCGTCTGCTTGACGCCGTCGATCAGGCCGATGCGGTCCAGCAGCTCATCCAGCTGCTCATGGGTTTCGCAGCGCAAAAAAATCAGGTAGTCGTAGGGGCCGCTGACGGAGGAGACTTCCTCGACCTCGGGCATTTTCTCGAGTTCGCGGATCACGGCGGCAGGGGTCTTGGGCAGCACGCTGATGAAGCAGTAGGCGCGCACCGCGGCCTCTTCCAGTAGGCGTCCCAGGCGCACGCCGTAGCCGCTCACGATGTGCTCGCGCTCCAGCCTTGCGATGCGCGCCACCACCGTGGTGCGGGCCAGCCCCAGCTTGCGCGCCAGGATCGCCGCGGGTTCGCGCGCGTTGGCTTGCAGCAGGCTCAGCAGTTTGCGGTCGATGTCATCCAGTCTCTGGTTCATGGCCTAACCGTCCGACTCCGGAGGAATGCCGCCCTGATAGATGCGCCCGTCGAATTCGAAGCGCGTGATGGTCTTGCGCGCCGCGTCGAAAATGCGGTCGCGGCTGGCGGCGTCCAGGTCGTCGTGGTCGGCGAAGCTGAAACGGCAGAGGTCGATGTCGCTGTCATAGAAGGCGGAGTGCACGTGGCGGCTGACGCCGAGTTCGTGCGCGAAATGCGCGAACTCGCGCAGCTGCTCCATTTCGTGGAAGGCGCCGTTGCGGCTGACCAGCAGCATGCCGAACTTGCGTTCCTCGTCGGCCACCGGTTCGGGGGCCGGCTGCGCGGCGCCGGCGGGTTCGGCGTAGTCGAAGCCCGCGCCCAGCTCGGCCATGCAATCCAGCACGCGCTGCCAGGCCGCTTCGTCCAGGGCCAGGCGCGCGGCCACGAAGAACAGCCGCTGGCGGCCCAGCGCACGCGGCTCGGGCCCGCCGACATAGCTGGACCAGGGCGCGGCCGCATCCAGGCCGGCCAGTTCGGTCATGCGCGCGTCGCTGTATCCCAGCCTGTCCTGCAGGCGCTGCAGGGACTGGGCCGGCGGGGGAACGTAGTTCTGAATGGTCTTCATGAGCGCGCTCCGTTTTGCTCCAGGCGCCGCGCACGCGCGGCCTGCGCCGATTGGGACTACGCTTCATGCTAGCGTGCCGCGCCTGGCTTGCCTAGCGCCAGGGCGCGAGGGGCCATGCTAGGATTTGCGCCGACTTTTTTCGCCAGGAGGCTTACCCATGGATGTCCAGGAACAAATCGCCGTTATCGTCCACACCATCTCGCACCAGGGCGGCCGCATCGACGCGCTGAACGCGACCCTGATGTCGATGCTGCACCTGGCCAAGGCTTCGCCCGGCCTGCGCGAAGCCATCGAGGCGCAGCTGGAGCAGAACTATTCCAGCCTGCTGGCCCGTTCCGAGAACCCGCAATACGTGGCCGGCTTCGAGAGCGTGCGCGACATGGTCAACGCCGCCCTCAAGTAAGGGCCGCGCGCCGGCGCAGTTACCCACAACTTCTGTGGACAAGCCTTGGGATAGCGCGCGCATAGCTGCGCAAATTCCTTTGATTACAAGGGCTTGCCCGCAGCGGTCAAAAGCCGCTCCAGCCGCGTGGCGGCGCCGCAACGCGGCGATCGTCCAAGCCGGGTAATATGCGCCCCCATGCGGAATCAGTATTCATCGGAACGCCGGAGCGCGGCCATTGCGCAACGCGTCTCGGAAGCGGCAAAACTGGCGGCGTTCGACCCCGGCAAACTCTCGCCCGAAGCGCGCGAGAGCTGGGAACGCATGGGGCATGGCTTCAAGGCCTGGCACGACTTCGACCAGCGCCATCCCATCCTGCGCCGCCTGGCGCGCCTGCCGCTGGTGGGCGCCTGGTATCGCAAGGCGCGCCGCCGCCACGTGCTGCGCGCCAGCGGCCAACTGGTGTTCTGAGCCGCGCGCCGCGCTACTTGCGCCGCCGCCTGGCGTACAGGTGGTAGGCCAGCGCGATCAGCGCGCCGATGGCGAGGGCCACCGCCAGCTTGGTCTCGGCGCCGTGCAGCCGCCCCAGCATCGACTCGATGGTCTGCCCGAACGCATAGCCCAGCACGCTGAAGCACAGCGCCCAGATCGCGGCGGCCACCGCGTTGAGCACCAGGAACCGCAGCGCCGGCACCTGCGACACGCCCAGCGCCACCGGTCCCACCGTGCGCAGGCCATACAGAAAGCGCAGCGTCAGGATGAAGCCGTGGGGATAACGCTCGACCAGGTCCAGCGCCTTGCCGAAGGCCGGCTGCGCGCGGACCCGCGCCACGTAGCGGTGCTCCCGGTAGCGCCGTCCCAGATAGAACAGCAGCTGGTCGGCGGCGAACGAGCCGGCGAACGCGCACAGCATCACGTCGGGCAGGCGCAGCAGGCGCTGGTGCGCCAGAAAGCCCGCCAGCACCACCACGCTCTCGCCTTCCAGAAAGGTGCCGGCCAGCACCGCCCACAGGCCGTAGTCGGCGATGAGCTGATGCAGCGTCGGGTTCATTTGCGCGGCCGCTCGGCCACGATGCGCGCCAGGGTCTGCAGCGCGCGCGTGATCTCGGGCGTGGTGCGCTGCCCGCAACTGATGCGCAGGAAATGCTCGTAGCGCGTGCTGTTGGAGAACATGGCGCCGGGCGCGACCCGTATGCCCTGGCGCAGCGCGCTTTCGAAAACCTCCATGCCGCTGCGCCCGTCCGGCATCTCGACCCACAGCAGCATGCCGCCGCGCGGCATGCTCAGGCGGGTGCCGGCCGGGAAGTGCGCGGCGATGGTCTCGGCGGTCTGGTCGCGCTGGGCCTTGAGATGCCGGCGCAGCCTGGACAGGTGGCGGTCGTAGGCGCGCGAGCCCATGAACTCGGCCGCGGCCATCTGCGCCAGCGGCTCGTTGGGGCGGCTCTGCGCGAACTTGAGCATGGCGATGCGGGCCTTCCAGCGCCCGCCGATCAGCCAGCCCAGGCGCATGCCCGGCGCCAGCGTCTTGTGCATGGACGAGCAATAGATGACGTTGCCGGTCGCGTCCCAGGACTTGGCCGCCGGCAGCGGCGTGTCGTCGTCGGTCAGCGCGCCGTAGGTGTCGTCCTCGATCAGCGGCACCTGCTGGCGCTCGCACAGCGCCACCAGCCGGGCTTTCTCGGCCTCGGGCATGACGCAGCCCAGCGGGTTCTGGAAATTCGGCACCACCACCACCGCGCGGATGTTGCCGTGCGTCTGGAAGGCCAGGTCCAGCGCCTCGATGGACAGGCCGTGCTGCGGGCTGGTGGGGATCTCCAGCGCCCGCATGCCCAGGCTCTCCAGCACCTGCAGCAGGCCGAAGTAGGCCGGCGATTCGACCGCGATGGTGTCGCCCGGCCTGGCCACGGCGCGCAGCGCCAGGTTCAGGGCCTCGATGCAGCCATGCGTGACGATGACGTCGTCGGGCGTCGCATTGATGCCATTGGCCAGCGCCCGCCGCGCCAGCACCGCGCGCAGCGCCGGATGTCCCTGCGGCGGGACCGGATCGACCAGCGCGCGCGGCGACTGGCGCAGCGCGCGCATCATGGCCTGCTTCAAGGCTTCCATGGGATAGGCCTCGGGCACCGCCGCGGCCAGCGCGAAATTGGCGCTGACCGGGTGGGCCTCGCACTTGGCGACGAAGTCCGAGACGCGGTCGTGGATGCCCACGTATTGCGCGGTTCCCAGCGTCTGGCGGATATCCGGCTCGTCCACCGGCGGCATGCTCGCGCGCCGCGGCTTCAGCACGAAATAGCCGGAACGCGGCCGGGCCTCGATCAGGCCGTCGTCCTCCAGCTGGCGGCAGGCCTGCAGCGCGGTGGAAAGGCTGACGTGATGGGTGCGCACCAGCGTGCGCACCGAGGGCATGCGCTGCGCCGGGGCCAGTACGCCGGTCTGGATGGCGCGCCGGTAGTGGTCGGCCAGGCGTAGATAGAGCGGTTGCGGGTCCATGCGCCGATCATGCTCCCCGAGGTCGGATGGTAGGTAGGCACAGATTCGCCAAAAGTACACCATAACAGCGGCAAAATCGAGGATCTGCTTCGATACAGAAACCCGGGATGTGTGGCTGTTGCGCATAGCAGCGGGCGCGTAGCCTGTCATGGTGTCACAGGAGATGCCCATGACCCCGAATTCCGTTGCGGATATCCAGGCCAGCCGCTGGTCGCTGGCCGCCGGCGCGAGCCGCCAGGTGGTGCTGCGCGCCTGCGCCACCGTGGTTTGCGTAAGCGGCAGCGTGCGCGTGGACGAGCCGGTCACCGGCCCGCAGGCCCCGGACGGCCTGCCTCTGGCCATGTCGGCCAGGCTCCACGCCGGCGAGGGCCACGGCCTGGCCTATGGCGGCGTGGCGCGCATCACCGCCATCGATGCGGCCGAAGTGATCTGCCTGGATCGCCCCGGCCTGGCGGCCCGGCTATGGCGACTGGCGAGCGCGTTTTTGGGGTCGCGGATGGCGCAAAAGCAAAAAAATTCGCTGGGTGCGCTGCACAAGATTTCAAAATGATGTATGATTCACACANCGCCAGCGTCTTGTGCATGGACGAGCAATAGATGACGTTGCCGGTCGCGTCCCAGGACTTGGCCGCCGGCAGCGGCGTGTCGTCGTCGGTCAGCGCGCCGTAGGTGTCGTCCTCGATCAGCGGCACCTGCTGGCGCTCGCACAGCGCCACCAGCCGGGCTTTCTCGGCCTCGGGCATGACGCAGCCCAGCGGGTTCTGGAAATTCGGCACCACCACCACCGCGCGGATGTTGCCGTGCGTCTGGAAGGCCAGGTCCAGCGCCTCGATGGACAGGCCGTGCTGCGGGCTGGTGGGGATCTCCAGCGCCCGCATGCCCAGGCTCTCCAGCACCTGCAGCAGGCCGAAGTAGGCCGGCGATTCGACCGCGATGGTGTCGCCCGGCCTGGCCACGGCGCGCAGCGCCAGGTTCAGGGCCTCGATGCAGCCATGCGTGACGATGACGTCGTCGGGCGTCGCATTGATGCCATTNNNCCAGCACCGCGCGCAGCGCCGGATGTCCCTGCGGCGGGACCGGATCGACCAGCGCGCGCGGCGACTGGCGCAGCGCGCGCATCATGGCCTGCTTCAAGGCTTCCATGGGATAGGCCTCGGGCACCGCCGCGGCCAGCGCGAAATTGGCGCTGACCGGGTGGGCCTCGCACTTGGCGACGAAGTCCGAGACGCGGTCGTGGATGCCCACGTATTGCGCGGTTCCCAGCGTCTGGCGGATATCCGGCTCGTCCACCGGCGGCATGCTCGCGCGCCGCGGCTTCAGCACGAAATAGCCGGAACGCGGCCGGGCCTCGATCAGGCCGTCGTCCTCCAGCTGGCGGCAGGCCTGCAGCGCGGTGGAAAGGCTGACGTGATGGGTGCGCACCAGCGTGCGCACCGAGGGCATGCGCTGCGCCGGGGCCAGTACGCCGGTCTGGATGGCGCGCCGGTAGTGGTCGGCCAGGCGTAGATAGAGCGGTTGCGGGTCCATGCGCCGATCATGCTCCCCGAGGTCGGATGGTAGGTAGGCACAGATTCGCCAAAAGTACACCATAACAGCGGCAAAATCGAGGATCTGCTTCGATACAGAAACCCGGGATGTGTGGCTGTTGCGCATAGCAGCGGGCGCGTAGCCTGTCATGGTGTCACAGGAGATGCCCATGACCCCGAATTCCGTTGCGGATATCCAGGCCAGCCGCTGGTCGCTGGCCGCCGGCGCGAGCCGCCAGGTGGTGCTGCGCGCCTGCGCCACCGTGGTTTGCGTAAGCGGCAGCGTGCGCGTGGACGAGCCGGTCACCGGCCCGCAGGCCCCGGACGGCCTGCCTCTGGCCATGTCGGCCAGGCTCCACGCCGGCGAGGGCCACGGCCTGGCCTATGGCGGCGTGGCGCGCATCACCGCCATCGATGCGGCCGAAGTGATCTGCCTGGATCGCCCCGGCCTGGCGGCCCGGCTATGGCGACTGGCGAGCGCGTTTTTGGGGTCGCGGATGGCGCAAAAGCAAAAAAATTCGCTGGGTGCGCTGCACAAGATTTCAAAATGATGTATGATTCACACATCAGACGCGGGGTGGAGCAGTCTGGCAGCTCGTCGGGCTCATAACCCGAAGGTCGTAGGTTCAAATCCTGCCCCCGCAACCAGTTTCAACAAAAAAGCCGCACTCGAAAGAGTCGCGGCTTTTTTGTTTTTGCGCCCGCTTCAGCGCCGCCCCAGCGCGCGCGAGCGCAGATTGTCCAGGAACACCGCCAGCAGCAATATCACGCCGCGCACGATGTACTGGTAGAAGGCCGGGATGTTCAGCAGGTTCATCGCGTTTTCGGCGATGCCCATGATCATCACCCCCACGATCACCCCGGTCATCGTCGCCCGGCCGCCGGCCAGCGAGACGCCGCCCAGCACGCAGGCCGAAATCACCGCCAGCTCCAGCCCCACCGCGGCGTTGGGCTGCCCCGAGGTGATGCGCGACGCCAGCAGGATGCCGGCGATGGCGCAGACCAGCCCCTGCAGCGCGAAGATGCAGATGCGGCTGCGATCGACCCTGACGCCGGCCAGCCGCGACGCTTC
>NZ_POQS01000006.1:0-268036 GCF_002885955.2 Achromobacter pulmonis | reverse complement strand
GGCTCGTCCACCGGCGGCATGCTCGCGCGCCGCGGCTTCAGCACGAAATAGCCGGAACGCGGCCGGGCCTCGATCAGGCCGTCGTCCTCCAGCTGGCGGCAGGCCTGCAGCGCGGTGGAAAGGCTGACGTGATGGGTGCGCACCAGCGTGCGCACCGAGGGCATGCGCTGCGCCGGGGCCAGTACGCCGGTCTGGATGGCGCGCCGGTAGTGGTCGGCCAGGCGTAGATAGAGCGGTTGCGGGTCCATGCGCCGATCATGCTCCCCGAGGTCGGATGGTAGGTAGGCACAGATTCGCCAAAAGTACACCATAACAGCGGCAAAATCGAGGATCTGCTTCGATACAGAAACCCGGGATGTGTGGCTGTTGCGCATAGCAGCGGGCGCGTAGCCTGTCATGGTGTCACAGGAGATGCCCATGACCCCGAATTCCGTTGCGGATATCCAGGCCAGCCGCTGGTCGCTGGCCGCCGGCGCGAGCCGCCAGGTGGTGCTGCGCGCCTGCGCCACCGTGGTTTGCGTAAGCGGCAGCGTGCGCGTGGACGAGCCGGTCACCGGCCCGCAGGCCCCGGACGGCCTGCCTCTGGCCATGTCGGCCAGGCTCCACGCCGGCGAGGGCCACGGCCTGGCCTATGGCGGCGTGGCGCGCATCACCGCCATCGATGCGGCCGAAGTGATCTGCCTGGATCGCCCCGGCCTGGCGGCCCGGCTATGGCGACTGGCGAGCGCGTTTTTGGGGTCGCGGATGGCGCAAAAGCAAAAAAATTCGCTGGGTGCGCTGCACAAGATTTCAAAATGATGTATGATTCACACATCAGACGCGGGGTGGAGCAGTCTGGCAGCTCGTCGGGCTCATAACCCGAAGGTCGTAGGTTCAAATCCTGCCCCCGCAACCAGTTTCAACAAAAAAGCCGCACTCGAAAGAGTCGCGGCTTTTTTGTTTTTGCGCCCGCTTCAGCGCCGCCCCAGCGCGCGCGAGCGCAGATTGTCCAGGAACACCGCCAGCAGCAATATCACGCCGCGCACGATGTACTGGTAGAAGGCCGGGATGTTCAGCAGGTTCATCGCGTTTTCGGCGATGCCCATGATCATCACCCCCACGATCACCCCGGTCATCGTCGCCCGGCCGCCGGCCAGCGAGACGCCGCCCAGCACGCAGGCCGAAATCACCGCCAGCTCCAGCCCCACCGCGGCGTTGGGCTGCCCCGAGGTGATGCGCGACGCCAGCAGGATGCCGGCGATGGCGCAGACCAGCCCCTGCAGCGCGAAGATGCAGATGCGGCTGCGATCGACCCTGACGCCGGCCAGCCGCGACGCTTCCGGGTTGCCGCCGATGGCGAGCACGTTCTTGCCGAACACGCTGCGATTCAGTACGAAGCCGAAGATCGCGAACAGCGCCGCCATCGCCCAGATCGGGGTCGGGATGGTCAGGAACTTGGACAGCGCGATGTTGAAGAAGGCCGGGTCGTTGATGCCCACCGCCCGGCCTTCCGAAGCGATCAGCGCCAGGCCGCGCACGATCTGCATGGTCGCCAGCGTCGTGATGAGCGCATTGATGTGGAACTTCGCGATCACCAGGCCGTTGAGCCAGCCGACAATGGCGCCGCAGGCGAGCGCGGCCGCCGCGCCCAGCAGGATGGAGCCGCTGCCGTTCGAGACCATTACCGCGACCATGCCGGTGAACGCCACGATGGAGCCCACCGACAGGTCGAAGTCCCGAGCCGCCAGGCACAGCATCATGGTGCAGGCGACGATGCCCACCGTCACCACCGATTGCAACAACCCGAGCATGTTGCGCCCGGTCAGGAAGTTCGGCACGAAAATCGCCACCAGGACGAAAGCCAATACGAAGATGACCAGCAAGCCCTGTTCGCCCAACAGCAGTTTTTTCATCGGGGGAGTTCGCCACGAGTAGGAAGCGGCGGCCCGGCCCGGTCGGGCAGGGCCGCGGCAAGAATCCGGCGCTCGAGGAAATCGCCGCGCGTCAGCTCGGCGTCGATGCGGCCTTCGCACATCACCATCAGCCGGTCGCAGATGCCCATCACCTCGGGCAGTTCCGACGAGACGACGACGATCGCCATGCCATCCTCGGCCAGTTGGTAGAGCAGTTCGTAGATTTCGGATTTGGCGCCCACGTCTATGCCGCGCGTGGGTTCGTCGATGATGAGCACGCGGATGCCCTGTTCCGACAGCCAGCGCCCCAGGATGACCTTCTGCTGGTTGCCGCCCGACAGGTTGACGATGTCCTGGTGGCGCGAAGGCGTGCGCACGCGCAGCTTGCGGATATGGGTTTCGGCGGCCGCGATCTCCCTGGCGCGGTCGAGCACGCCGAAGCGCGCGCTGTGCCGCCGCGACGAGATGTTGATGTTCTCGGCGATCGAACGGCCCTGGATGATGCCGTCATGCTTGCGGTCCTCGGTGCACAGCGCCAGGCCGGCGCGGATCATGCCGTGCGGCTTATCGGCCTCGACCGGCGTCCCGTCCAGCGCGATGCTGCCGCCGTGGCGCGCATCGGCGCCGTAGATCAGGCGCATGAGTTCGGAGCGGCCGGCGCCGATCAGGCCGAAGAAGCCGAGGATTTCGCCGGCGCGCACCTCGAAGCTGGCCGGCGCCTTGAGCCGCTCGCCCGACAGGCCCTGCACCCGCAGCCGGACGGCGCCCTGGGCGCGCGGCCGGTAGCCCCAGATGTCGCTGATCTCGCGTCCCACCATTTCGGCCACGATCCGCTCGCGCGTCAGCCCTTCCATGTCGGGATGGTGGGCGGCGAGCCGGCCGTCGCGCAGCACGGTCATGCTGCTGCACAGCCGGAAGATCTCGTCCATCCGGTGCGAGACATAGAGAATCACCTTGCCCTGCGCGCGCAGGCTCTCGATCATCGCGAACAGCACCTCGCTTTCGCGCGAGGACAGCGAGGAAGTGGGTTCGTCCAGCGCGATCACGCGGGCGTCCAGCATGACCGCCTTGGCGATCTCGACCATCTGGCGCTCGCCGATGGACAGCTGCTTGATCCGGCGGCGCGGATCGATGTCGATGCCGGCGGAGTCGAGCCGGGCCGCGACCGTGTCGATCATGCGCCGCCGCGAGATCACGCCAGCCCTTGCCGGAAACCGTCCCAGCATGAGGTTCTCGGCCACGGTCAGTTCGGGAACCAGCTGCAGTTCCTGGTGGATGACGATCACGCCGTTGTCGAAGGCGTCGCCGGTCGAGGCGTATTGCTGCGCTTTCCCGTCGATGGCGATGCCGCCCGCGTCAGCCTGCAGATCGCCCGACAGGATCTTGATGAGCGTGGACTTGCCGGCCCCGTTCTCGCCCATCAGGCCGTGCACCGCGCCTTTTTCGACGCCGAAGCTCACGTCCGACAGCGCCTTGACGCCCGGATAGCTTTTGCTGACGCCGGTGAATTCGAGATAGGCCATGGCTGCTCCCGGATGCGGGCGATGCCGGCTCACCGCCCCGGCCGGCAGGATCATTCGATCCCCAGGTTCTTGCGGACCTGCTGGTAATCGTTGCGGGCCGCCAGCGTGCCCGAGGTCAGGATCAGCGGCTCGGGGGCGGCGCCGCTGGCGATCCATTCGTACATGTTCAGCGCCGTTTCGTAGCCGTGGCGCCGCGGCGAGATGATGACCGTGCCGGCGAAGCCGGTGGGCTTGGGCTTTTTGAATTCGTTGATCGCCGATTCCGCGCCGCCGATGCCCACGGCGATGACGTTTTCCGGCGGGATGCCCACGCTTTCGGTGGCGCGCACGGCGCCCAGCGCGGCCTCGTCGTTCAGGCCGAAGGCGACCCAGCGCTTGATGCCAGGATGGGCGTTGAGCACCGTGGTGGCGGCGTTGAGCGCCGCTTCGGTGTCGGTCTTGGCCTGCGGCGCATCGAAGATGGACGCCTGGGGGAAGCCGCCGGCCTTCAGGATCGAGATGGCGCCCTCGACGCGGTCGGTGGCGGTGGGCAGCTGGTCGTAGGACACGCGGATGGCGCCGGCCTGGGCGATGTTCCAGCCGCGCCGCTTGATCTCGGCCATGATCGCGTGGCCGACCGTCTCGCCGATCCGGGTGGCCGAGATACCCATGTGCGGCACCGATGCGAGCGGCGCGCCCGCGGCGTCGACCAGTCGGTCATCGACCGTCATCATCTTCATCTCGTTGGCCCGCGCCTTGGCGACCAGGCCCGGGCCCAGCTTCACGTCCGGGGTGCAGACGATGAAGCCCTGCACGCCCTGCGCGCCGAGGTTGTCGATCGCGGCCATGAGCTTCTCGCCGTCGGCGGCGCCGATCTTGACCAGTTCGAAGCCTTTTTCGGCGGCCGCCTGGTCGGCGAATTTCCATTCGTCCTGGAACCACGGTTCCTCGGGCTGCTTGACGATGAATCCGATCTTCACATTGCCGGCCTGGGCCGCGCCGACTCCCGCCAGGGGAACGAGCGCCAGCGCGGCGACCAGCAGCGCCTGCTTCAGGAAACGCATGATTTTTCTCCTTCCGTGCTGGACTGCTCGCGGGCCGTCCTGTATGAAAACCGGGTGGATTCATCATATAAATCAAGGCAATAGACATGATGAACAGACTGCGATTCATTAGAGGCAGCAGGGCTTGCAGTGTCAAAGCAATCGGTCCGAAATAGGAGCAGGCAGGAGGCGCAATGACCGTACTGGACGACTACCGCCTGGAACTGGGCGAAGGGCCGGGCTACGACCCGGCCAGCGGGCTGGCCTGGTGGTTCGACATCGTGGGCCGCAGGCTGTATACGCGCGCTGAGGCCGGCCGGGGCTGCGGCGGCGCCACGCAGGTGGCCGGACTGCCGCTGGCGGCCAGCGCCATGGCCATCACCGAGGACGGCGCCCGCCAGCTGCTGCTGGCCGAGAACGGGCTGTACCTGCGCGATCCGGTTTCCGGCGCGCTGGACCTGCATCGGCCGCTTGAGGCCGACAACCCCGCCACCCGCTCGAACGACGCGCGCGTGCACCCCTGCGGGGCCTTCTGGATCAGCACCATGGGCTGGCAGGCGGAACCCGGCGCCGGCAGCATCTACCACTACTACCGGGGGCGGCTGCAACGGCTGCGCGACGGGGTAACGATCCCCAACGCCATCTGCTTTGCGCCGGACGGGCGCATCGCCTATTTCGCCGACACCGCGCGCGGCGTCGTCTTCCGGGTCGCGACCGATCCCGCCACCGGCCTGCCGCAGGGCGCGGCGGAACCGTTTCTGAGCGGGCTGGACGGCGGCCCAGACGGCGCCGTGACCGACGCCGCCGGCGCCATCTGGATCGCCCTGTGGGGCGCCGGCCGGGTCGCCGGCTTCGCGCCCGACGGCCGGCCGGTGGGCAGCATCGAGCTGGGCGCGGCCCAGGTCAGCTGCCCCGCCTTCATCGGCGCCGACGCGCGCAGGATGCTGGTCACCAGCGCCCGCGCCGGGCTGGACGATGCGCAGCTGCGGGCCTCGCCCGAGGCGGGCGCGACCTTCTGCGTGGACCTCGGCTTCGCCGGCAGATTCGATCCCAGGGTGGCGCTGTAGGTCCGGCCCGCGGACTTGTCCGGCGTCAAGGTTTGCGCCGGCCCGGGCTTTCCCGGATGCGCCGGGGCCGCACACCGGGGCGGCCCTGCGCTACGATGGGTCACGCGTGCTAGGTTGCCGCATTCGAGGAGGGTCCATGGGAACCGCGAAATACGATCATCCCGGCTACGTCGCCGACACCGGCGCCGAAGGCAAGTACCACGTGGGAATCTGGTGCCCCCACGGCTATCCCGCCCATATCCATATCGGCCGTCCGGCGGAAAGCGGCGATCCCCAGGCGCTGCTGCGGCTGCGCATCCCGGACGGCGTGTTCCAGTCGCTGCCGGACGATCCCGAAACCCTGTGCCGGCGTGCGCTGGGCCAGGCGCTGGACGCCGGGCTGCTGCCGTCGGTCTCGGTGGACGGCGAGTACCAGGAGCTGCGCTTCCAGCTCGACGCCGAACCCTGGCCGGGGCCGATGCTGGCGGCCGTCCGCAACTAGCTCTTGGCAGGGCAGGGCGGCGAAGTTGCCCACAATGATTGTGGACAAGCCTTGGGATAGCCCTTGTGCATGTCGGCTTTTCCCTGCCATTACAACGACTTGGCGCTTGCGCTCAATAAACGCCCTGAGGGGCGTTTATTGCGTCGGGCAGGGCTGTGCGACAATCCTGGCCCGCGGCGCGCGCCGCATTCTCTTCCGGTTTCTCTCCCATGCACCGTGCCATGCCCGTCCGTTTCGCCGGCCTGAAGGCGCTTGCGCCATGAGCGCGCCGCACACGGACGATCCGGCGGCGCCGGCCGCCCGGCGCGTCGCCGTCATCGGCGGCGGTCCGGCGGGCCTGATGGCCGCCGAACGCTTGAGCGCGCACGCGGTGCAGGTGGACGTGTTCGACGCGATGCCCTCGGTCGGGCGCAAGTTCCTGATGGCCGGGCGCGGCGGCCTGAACCTGACCCATAGCGAGGCGGCCGGCCCGTTCCTGGCCCGCTACGGCGCGCGCGCGCAACAGGTGGCGCCGTGGCTGGCGGCGCTGGACGCCGACGGCCTGCGCGACTGGGCCCTCGGGCTCGGCATCCAGACTTTCGTGGGTTCGTCGGGCCGTGTTTTTCCAGAGGAAATGAAAGCGGCGCCGCTGCTGCGGGCCTGGCTCGCGCGGCTGCGCGCCAGCGGGGTGCGGCTGCACATGCGGCACCGCTGGCTGGGCTGGCCGCCGGGCGCGTCGCCGTCGGCCGGCGCGCTGCGCTTCGATACGCCCGCCGGCGAGCAGGCCTATGCCGCCGACGCCGTAGTGCTGGCGCTGGGCGGCGGCAGCTGGGCCAGGCTGGGATCGGACGGCGCGTGGATGGCGGGGCTGCAGGCCCACGGCGTGCAGACCGCGCCGCTGCGGCCGGCCAACTGCGGCTTCGACGTGGCGTGGTCGGATCACTTCCGCGAGCGCAACGCCGGGCAGCCCGTCAAATCCGTGGCCATGGCCTGCGAGACGGCGACCGGCCGCGGCCCGTTCCGGCAGGGCGAATTCGTCATTTCCGAGACCGGCGTCGAAGGCAGCCTGGTCTACGCCTTGTCGGCGCCCCTGCGGGACCGTATCGAGGCCGGGGGCGAGGCCCGCGCCATCCTCGACCTGCTGCCCGACTGGCCGCAGGAAAAAGTGACGGCCGCGGTGACGCATCCGCGCGGCGCGCGGTCCATGTCCAGCCACCTGCAAAGCCGGCTCGGGCTCAAGGGCGTCAAGGCGGGCCTGCTGCGCGAATGCGCGGCGGCCGAGGACTTCCGCGATCCGGCCCGGCTCGCCCTGCGCATCAAGGCCTTGCCGCTGCGGCTGGCGCGCGCCCGTCCCATCGACGAGGCCATCAGCACCGCCGGCGGCGTGGCGTTCGAGGCGCTGACGCCCGCGCTGATGCTGCGGGCGGCGCCCGGGGTGTTCTGCGCGGGCGAGATGCTGGATTGGGAAGCGCCCACCGGCGGCTATCTGCTGACGGCGTGCATGGCCAGCGGCGCCGTCGCGGCGGACGGCGTCGTGGCGTATCTGGAGGAAACCCGGCCCGCGGCCGGCTGAGGATCAGGACCGGGAGGGCGAGGACGCCATGCCGGCCGGCGCGCGCGGCGCGAGGTCGCCGACCACGTGGCCCACCACGGGCGGGCCGCCCTCGGGCTGCGTGATGATGCCGATCACCCGGGTGACGGACTGGGTCTGAATGCGGCTGCCCTGGGCAGGGTCCTGCACCAGTTGCCAGATGGCGGCGTCGTCGCTCTCGGATTCGGCATCGTCGTGTTGCGGAACGCCCAGGCAGTTGCGAGCAAAACAGGACCAGTCTTCCGCGCTGCACGGCAGGCCATGCGCAGTGGCCAGGCGGGCCAGCGCCTGGGGGGCGTCGGCCTGGCTGGCGGCGTGCTGGGCGGCGGCGCCCAGCGTCACATCCAGCGACAGCAGCCGGAGAAACTCTACGACATTGTCCGTGTTCATTCTGCGTCTCCTGCCTGCTACGGCTGTTTTGATTCTGAGCCTGCCTGGACCGGCGTGCGGGCGTTCATCCCGCCTGTCCCAGCATGGATACCAATGATTGTTTCAGGCGTGCCGAAAAAATAGGTACCGTATGGGATACCCCGTTGCGGTCCACGCCTTCCTTGAGTTCGACAGTCTGTCCGAGAAAAATATCCGGCGCCGCGCCGATTTCGTTGTACCGGACCAGCAGTTCGTCCACGTCGCGCTGGGCGTCGTCCAGCGTGCCGCTGGAAGCGAGCTTGCCGGCGGCGTGAGCCTGCAGGATCCGGTGCAGATCGTCGATGAACAGCGCCAAAGCCGCCTGTCCACGGCATTCGGGCTGTTCCCAGCCCCAGCCTTGCGGGGAGGAACCGGGACGCTGCGATACATGTTTCTTGATCATTTGCGAATGCTAATCCATTGCCGGCAATTTCGCGACAGGCGCGGCGTTGCGCCCGCGCAAAGCGGCCCGTCCACAAGGTGATGCGCAAATTGGGGACTTTGCGGTATGCTGATTTCGCCTTCCAAGCCCGACAGGAGATGTTCATGAAAAACAAAGTCTTTCTCGTCATGCTGCTTTCGATCGCCGCGCTATCGGCGGGCTGCAACACGGTCGCGGGCGCTGGCAAGGACATCCAGCGCGGCGGCGAAAAGATCGAAGGCGCCGCTACCAAGTAGCGCCGCCAGCGTCAGCCGCGCTTTGGCCAGAGGCCGTGCGTGAAATGCCCAGCATTTCACGCGCGGTTTTTTTTCGCCGCCGGGCGGGCCCTGGAAGCGGGAATGGCTGGGGCATAATCTTGCAATCCGAATCTATCTCTGAGCGGGAAGTGTCATGCGCAAGTCTGTGTGGGTGGGAGTGGCGGTCGCGGCCTTGTTGGCCGGCTGCGCAAGCAGGGGGGTCTACGAGTCCGATGCCGTATTGAAGGAGACCTTCGTCGTCAATACCAACTACGAGGCGGCGTTTCGCCGCGCCGGCGAATACGTGCGCGTCTGCCACGTCCAGGTGCAGCACGCCTACAACGTCGCCTATGCCTGGCGCAGCGTGAAGGGCGAAAAGGGCGCGCCGGACGAGGTGCAGCTCTATAAGGTGACGGAGCCTGCCAAGGTGCTGGAGCTGATCACCGCCGAGACCGACACGCCTTCCACCTCCAAGGTGACCGTCACCGTGCTGGGCGAGGACCGCTGGGACCAGGCGGAGCTTGCCGCCGCCAAGGCCTCGATCCAGAGCGCGACGCCCGTCTGCCGCCAACGCTGAGCGACCATGGACGCCCGTTCCCAGCAGATCCGCGCAAGCGCCATGTCGTTCTCCCTGCTGGCGGGGGCGTTCCGCTTCCTGGGCTGGCTCAACGGCGGGGCGGCGCTGGTGGTGACGGCCTTTCTGCTGGGCATCGTGGGCGGCGAGGTCGCCGCGCCCGACCTGCAGCTGCCGCTGGAACTGCTGCTCGGCGGCCTGCTGGCCAGTTGCCTGGGCCTGTTGTTCGCCTACCTCGCGCAGGTCAGCCTGTTGCGCCAAGGCTACACCGGACATCTGACGCGGGCTCATCTGCCCGCGCAGCTTCTGGCCATGTTCTGCTACCTGCTCAGCGCGCTGGCCTTCTGCGCCGCGTGCTGGGTGGCGGCCGCGCAGGCGGTGGTGGACCCTCCGCAGATGACGGCGGCGCTGAGCCCGCGCTGAGCCGACTGCCTCGGGGTTTACCCGTGTGCGCAAAAGTGTTGGACTTGAGTTTGTGTTGAGAATAATATGCGCGTTGCGTATATAAATCCTCTGTCTCGGGGCCCGTCATGACCATTTCCCAGCAAGCCTTCCTGCGTGACGCCATGCGGCGCCTGAACCTCACGCGCGACGTTTTCGCCACCCGCATCGGCGTCAAGCGCCGCGCCCTGGATACCTGGCTGCTGCCCGAGGGCTCGCAGGAATTCCGCGCCATGCCGGAAGTGGTGCAGCGCTTCGTCACGGAAATCGTGCAGAACGGCGTTTTGCTGGAAAAATATACGCAAAGCGTACAAGAAGGGCCTCTGCGTGACCGTATCGCGGTGGAAGGCAAGCACCAGCTGCTGTCGGTGGACCAGTTCACCCGCGAATCGGTCGAGGACCTGTTCCGCGTGGCCGACATGATGCAGCCCATCGCGCGTCGCCAGAAAGTCTCGCGCGTGCTCGAGGGCGCCGTGCTGGGCAACCTGTTCTTCGAGGCCAGCACGCGCACCCGCGTCAGCTTCGGTTCGGCGTTCTGCCGCCTGGGCGGCTCGGTGTGCGACACCACCGGCTTCACCTTCTCGTCCATGGCCAAGGGCGAATCCATTTACGACACCAGCCGCGTCATGAGCGGCTACGTCGACGCGATGGTCATCCGCCATCCGGAGCAGGGCTCGGTCGCCGAGTTCGCGCGCGCCACCAATATTCCGGTGGTCAACGGCGGCGACGGCCCGGGCGAACACCCCAGCCAGGCCCTGCTCGACCTGTACACGATCCTCACCGAGTTCTCGCGCCTGGGCAAGCTGCTCGACGGCGCCCACATCGCGATGGTCGGCGACCTGAAGTACGGCCGCACCGTGCATTCGCTGATCAAGCTGATGGCGCTGTACAAGAACGTGAAGTTCTCGCTGATCTCGCCCAAGGGCCTGGAAATGCCGGCCTACATCATCGAGCAGGCCAGCCGCAACGGCAACATGATCGAGCAGAAGAGCTCGCTGGCCGAAGGCCTGGCCGGCGCCGACGTGATCTACGCGACGCGCGTGCAGAAAGAGCGCTTCGCCAACGAAGAGAACGAAGGCTACACGCCCGACTTCCAGATCAACCGCGCCATCATCGACGCCTATTGCAGCCCCGAGACCATCGTCATGCACCCGCTGCCGCGCGACAGCCGCCCGGGCGCCAACGACCTGAGCGTGGACCTCAACCACGATCCGCGCCTGGCGATCTTCCGCCAGACCGACAACGGCATTCCCATCCGCATGGCGATCTTCGCGGTGCTGCTGGGCGTGGAAGGCCTGGTGCAGCACTCGATGCGCGACGTGACGTGGCGCCATCCCTCGCATGTCGGGCCGGACGATTCGGCTTTCCACGGCCTGGATTGATCCCCGACCGGTGAAATAGTCCTGCGGCACGGTCGGGCAGTCGGCCGGGCCGCCGCGATTTGAAGCATAATCCGCGCTGGTTTTTGTCTGCCGCGTGTCGCATTCTGCTCCCGGGGCACGCCTTAGCCCTCGGGGGGATTATTCATGTCTATCAGCAGCTTCGGCATTCCGTCTTCTCCGGATCGATCCGAGGCCATGCCTGCCCAGGCCTGCTACCTCAGCGCGTCGCACGAAGCGGCCTGGGTGGCGGTCTACCAGTCGGTCGACGCCTATACCCGTGGCCAGGTCGCCGCGGTGGTGGGCGACAGCCTGCCGCAACTGGTCGATACCTTCTATTCCGTGCTGCTGGCCGACGCCGAAGCCGGCCCGCGCCTGTCCCATGACATCGTGGCCACGCGCCTGCACAGCGGCATGACGCACTGGCTCAAGGGCCTGCTGTGCGTGCGCGGGCAGGGCGACATCGGCGCCCTGATGGCCACCCAGAAGAAGGTGGGCGAGGTGCACGCCCGCGTCCACATTCCCATGCACCTGGTGATGGTGGGCGCGCGCATCCTCAAGAACGAGATCGCGCAGCGCCTGCGCGCCAGCGACCTGGACGGCCTGGCGGCCTCCGTGGCCACGCAATACGTATGCAATCTGTTCGACCTGGCGGTCGAGCAGATGAGCCGCGCGTTCATGCGCGACGTCAGCCGCGGCGCGCGCAACGACGAAGCCTACCGGCTGTTCGCGCTGGGGCAGAACATTTCCACCGAACGCGAACGCCAGCGCGCCGCGCTGCTGGAATGGAGCCAGGCCGTGCTGATCGGCCTGCACTATCGCGCGCCGGGCCAGGCGCTGCCGCGCCTGGCCGCCTCCGAATTCGGGCTGTGGCTGCAGCACAAGGGCGCGGCGATGTTCGAAAGCGCGCCGGCCCTGCAGCAGATCACCGAGGCCGTCGCGCAACTGGATCGCGACGTGCTGCCGCGGCTGATGGACGGCGCGGCCGCGTCGATGACGGACCACGTGCGTGAACTGCAGGAACTGGTGGCGCGCATCAAGCACCTGCTCAACGGCCTGTTCGACATGGTGGCCGAGATCGAGAGCGGCAGCGACCCGCTGACCAACGTGCTGAACCGGCGTTTCCTGCCTTCGGTGGTCAGCCGCGAAATCTCGATCGCGCAGCGCCAGCGCACCGAGTTCTCGGTGCTGCTTTTGGACATCGACCATTTCAAGGCCATCAACGACCAGCACGGCCACGCCGGGGGCGACCAGGTGCTGCGCCAGTTCGCCCAGGTGCTGCACCAGTCGTGCCGCTCCAGCGATTTCGTGTTCCGCTATGGCGGCGAGGAATTCCTCATCGTGCTGGTGGACGCGGGGCGCGAAGCCGCGCTGGCCACGGCGCAGAAACTGGGCGCGGAGGTCCGCCGCCAGGAATTCAGCGTGGCCGAGGCCGGCCCGCTGCGGATCACGGCCAGCATCGGCGTGGCCACGTTCGATGGCCACCCCGATTACGCGTATCTGATCGATCGCGCCGACAAGGCGCTGTACCGGGCCAAGCAGGCCGGGCGGGACCGCAGCGAGGCTGCGTAGGATGGGCGCCGGCCCGGGCCGGCGCGCGTTTCAGACCTTCTTTTCGCCGCCCAGCGCGTCGACCAGCTCGGCCATCATCTTGGCCAGTTCGCCCGTCATCAGCATCATGTCGGAATCGAACTTCTCGTCGTCGTTGGCGGCCATGCCTTCGTTGCCTTCCTTCAGCACGTCCAGCGGCGCGACGCGCTTGATGTCCAGGCCTTCGGTCAGCACGAAGGAAATGCGGTCGGCCCAGGTCATGGCCAGACGGGTGCACTGCTTGCCGGACTGGATGTGGCGGCGCACGTCGTCGGCGTCGATGGAGTGCTTGACGTAGCGGATGGCCGCGCCGCTTTCGCCCGAGGAGCGCAGTTCGGTGTCCTGGTCGATGGAGAAATTGACGGGGGCTTCGTCTTCGGCCAGCCAGCCGGTCATGGCAGAGGCGGGCGACTGGGCCACGTACAGGTTCTCCAGCGGGAACGGATCGACGGTCTTGGCGAGCAGGCCGATGACTTCGTCGGCCTTGGCCGAGGCCGCGGCGTCGATCACCAGCCAATGGTTCTGCGTGTCGATCCACACGCGGGTGTCGCGGTACACGCTGAAGGCGCGCGGCAGAAGCTCGTCGGTGACGCGCTCCTTGATTTCCTTCATCTGCTTGCGGCCCGGCTTGTAGCCTTGCTGCTCTTCGATTTCCTGGGCGCGGGCCTTGGCGACCTGGTTGACCACAGTGCCGGGCAGCAGCTTCTTTTCGGCGCGCAGGCTGAGCAGGATCTGGCCGTTGACCACGTGGGCCAGGCCGCCGTTTTCACGCGGTGGCACCCAGCCCAGGCTTTGCATTTCCAGGTTGTTGCCGCTCTGGTAGGCGTGCCGCGCCAGCGTTTCTTCAAGCGGCTCGCCGATCAGCGTCCACGGCGAGGAGAGGCGATAAATCTTGAGATTCTTGAACCACATGAGCGTCGGCCAAAAGGGGTGATTCTATACGACGCGCAGGCTTTGCCGAAGCGCTGCAATACGGAAGCGCGATGCGACACCTTCTGTCACTGACAGCCGCCGGCCTATGCGCTAATGTCCGCGGCAGCAACGTCGCACTGGAGATAACAAATGAAGATCGTTGGCGTCATTCTGATCGCTCTGGGCATCGCCGCCCTGGCTTACAAGGGCTTCAATTACAAATCCGAAGAGACCGTGCTGCAGATCGGATCGGTCAAGGCCACGGCCGAGACCGAGAAGTCGGTGCCGATTCCCGCCTGGGCCGGCATCGCCGCCATCGTGGCGGGCGTGGTGGCGCTCGGCGTGGGCATGCGCCGCTGATTCCGGCAGGCGCGGGCGGCCGGCATGCCGGCCTCGAAATGGCGGCCCCTTGCGGGCCGCCATTGTCGCTTGCGTACGCCCGGAACAAAAAAAAGCGGCCCGGCTCAATAAAGGCCGGGCCGGTACGGGAGCACACGATGCCGCGTCATAAAAGGCTCGCGGGGAACGCGGCATCGGTGTCAGAACACTGGCCCTGCAATCGCCCGACAGGGGGATCAATCGTCGGTCGATCTTGCGCAAGACCGTAATCTGAGCGCCCAGTCTAATGGCGCGGGTCTGACATGGTCCTGAATCTGCGGCCAAAAAAAAAGCTCCCTGTTAAGGAGGAGCTTCTAAAGGCCGGGCGGGCGCAGCAGTCCCGTCCGGCGGGGGATGGAAGGTTCAGGCGTTGATGTCGTTATCCTTGGTTTCGCGGATGAACAGGGTGCCGATGACCAGTGTCATGACGGCGATGATGATCGGGTACCACAGGCCGTCATAGATGTTGCCGGTCGCCGCGACCACCGCGAAGGCCACCGGGGGCAGGAAGCCGCCGAACCAGCCGTTGCCGATGTGGTAGGGCAGGCTCATCGAGGTGTAGCGGATGCGGGTCGGGAACATCTCCACCAGCATCGCGGCGATCGGGCCGTACACCATGGTCACGTAGATCACCAGGATGGTCAGCAGCACCACGACCATGACCTTGTTGGTCTGGGCGGGATCGGCCTTGGCCGGATAGCCGTGGTCGCGGATCGCGGTGGTCAGCGCCTTGTCGAGTTCGGCGACCTTGGCCTTGAATTCGGCCGGCGGCAGGGACTTGCCGTCGAACGAGGCAAACTCGTCATTGCCGATCTTGACCTTGGCGACCGAGCCGGCCGGCGCGGACTGGTTCTCGTAGTTCACGGAGTTGCGGGCCATGAACGACTTGACCACGTCGCACGAGCTGGTGAAGGACGAAGTGCCCACCGGGTTGAACTGGAACGAGCACGTGGCCGGATCGGCGATCACGGTGACCGGGGCCGAGGCCTGGGCCTTTTCCAGCGCGGGGTTGGCGAAGTGGGTCAGGCCCTGGAAGATCGGGAAGTAGGTGACGGCGGCGATCAGGCAGCCGGCCATGATGATGGGCTTGCGGCCGATCCTGTCCGACAGCGCGCCGAAGATCACGAAGAACGGCGTGGCGATCAGCAGCGCGATCGCGATCATGATGTTGGCCGTGTTGGCGTCGATCTTCAGGGTCTGCGTCAGGAAGAACAGGGCGTAGAACTGGCCGGTGTACCAGACCACGGCCTGGCCGGCGGTCAGGCCGAGCAGCGCCAGGATCACGACCTTCAGGTTCTTCCATTGGCCGAACGATTCGGCGATCGGCGCCTTGGAGCCCTTGCCTTCTTCCTTCATGCGCTTGAAGGTCGGCGATTCGTTGAGCTGCAGGCGGATCCACACCGAGATGCCCAGCAGGATCACCGAGATCAGGAACGGAATGCGCCAGCCCCAGGCCTTGAAATCGTCTTCGCCCATGAACGTGCGGATGCCCAGGATGACCAGCAGCGACAGGAACAGGCCCAGCGTCGCGGTGGTCTGGATCCACGAGGTGTAGAAACCGCGGCGGCCGTGCGGCGCGTGTTCGGCGACATAGGTCGCCGCGCCGCCGTACTCGCCGCCCAGCGCCAGGCCTTGCAGCAGGCGCAGGCCGATCAGGATGGCCGGGGCGGCGATGCCGATGCTGGCGTAGCTGGGCAACACGCCGACCAGGAAGGTCGACAGGCCCATGATCACGATGGTGACCAGAAAGGTGTATTTACGTCCGACCAGGTCGCCCAGGCGGCCGAACACCAGCGCGCCGAAAGGCCGCACGGCGAAACCCGCCGCGAAGGCCAGCAGCGCGAAGATGAAGCCCGCGGTGGGGTTCACGCCGGAGAAGAAGTGCTGCGCGATGATGGCCGCCAGCGAGCCGTACAGGTAGAAGTCGTACCACTCGAAAACCGTGCCCAGCGACGACGCAAAGATGACGCGGCGCTCATCCTTGGTCATTGGGCGCGGACCCGCGGAAGGGCCGCGGCCTGCCATGGTTGTTGTGCTCATGATGTCTCCTCGTTTTTGTTGCCGGCGGTGGTCCGCCGTGCATTGCCCTCCGCCGGCGGCACCGACATCGAGAGCTATGTGCAACATTGGGGGGCGAGGCTGACGGGGTTCTGACGGAACCCTTACTTGGATCTTAAAATTGAAACAAAATGATTCTGCCGCGGGGGGCGCTAGGGATATTCCTAGCTGTCCAGCGGCTCCGGCGAGTCGTCATAGGACGGGAAAATCACGCGCACGCGCATGCCGGGCAGGGAGGAATGCGCCGTCGGATGGTCATGGATCTCGACGCTGGCCTGGTGCTTCTGCGCGATCTCGCGCACGATGGCCAGGCCCAGGCCGCTGCCGTCGGACAGGGTGCCCAGCACGCGGTAGAAGCGGTCGAACACGCGCTCGCGTTCCTCGGGCGGGATGCCGGGGCCGGAGTCCTCCACCTCCAGCACGGCATGGCCGCGCAGCGACTGCACCCGCACCGTGATGTGGCCCCCGCGCGGCGTGTAGCGCAGCGCGTTGTCCACCAGGTTGTTGAGCAGCTCGGCCAGCAGCAGGGGATTGCCGTTGATTTCGACCGGCGCGTCGGCGCCTTCGAAACCCAGGTCGGTGCTGAGCGACAGCGCCTGCGGCACCCAGTGCATGGCCTGCTCGTAGGCGATGGCGTTGAGGTCGGTGCGCGCCATGCCGATGGCGCTGGGATTCTCGGCGCGGGCCAGCAGCAGCAACTGGTTCACCAGGCGGGTGGCGCGTTCCGAACCGGTCACCAGCTGGCGCAGGCTGGACTGCATTTCTTCCGGGCTGGCGTCGCGCAGGGCCAGTTCCGCCTGCGTGCGCAGGCCGGCCAGCGGCGTCTTCAACTGGTGCGCGGCGTCGGCGACGAAGCGGCGCTGCGCCTGCACGTTGGACGAGAGCCGGTCCAGCAGGTCGTTCATGGCCGCCACCAGGGGCGCGATCTCGGACGGCGCGGCGCGCTCGTCGATGGGGGAAAGATCGTCCGGCCGGCGCGCGCGCAGCCGCTGCTGCAGCGCGTTCAGCGGGGCCACGCCGCGCGACAGCCCGAACCACACCAGCAGCACCGCCACCGGCAGCACCACGAACTGCGGAATGATCACGCCCTTGATGATGTCGTTGGCCAGCTGGGTGCGCTTTTCGACGGTCTCGGCGGCGATCAGCAGCGCCGGCTGCGTATTCGGCAGATGCAGGTCCACCCAGGTGAACGCCAGCCGGATGCCGAAGCCGCGCAGGGTGGCGTCCTCGTACTGCACCTGGCCGGGCTGGGGCTGGCCCACGCTGGACGGCAGGGGCAGGGCGCGGTCGCCGCCCAGGTATTCGCCGCGGCTGCCCAGGGCCAGCCAGAACACGCTTTCGGTCTCGTCGGCGTGCAGCACTTCGCGCGCGGCGTCCGACATGCGCAGCACGGCGCGCCCGTCCTGCGCATGGACCTGCCGGGTCAGCACGTAGAGATTGTTGGCCAGCGCGCGGTCGTAGGGCACGTTGGCGATGTTCTGCGCCACCACGTAGGTGATCGCCACGCTCATCGGCCACAGCAGGAAGAGCGGCGCCAGCATCCAGTCCAGGATCTCGCCCAGCAGCGAGCGCTGGGGCGGCGCGAAGCTCGGGCCCTTGGACCCGGCCTGCATGACATCCAGTGCTTCCTGATTGAGCGCTTCCGGATGCGCGGGATCAGCTTGCGAGGTAGGCCGCACCCTGGTCCCGCTCAAGACAATAGCCCAGCCCGCGCACGGTCACGATCTTCACGCCGCTGGGCTCGAGCTTCTTGCGCAGGCGGTGCACATAGACCTCGATGGCGTTGGTGCTGACTTCTTCGCCCCATTCGCAGAGATGGTCGACGAGCTGGGTCTTGCTGACCATGCGGCCGCTGCGGGTCAGCAGGATTTCGAGCAGGCTGACTTCGCGCGCCGACAGGTCCAGCGTCTGGTCGTCCACCATGGCCACGCGGCCGGTCTGGTCGAACACCAGCCGGCCGTGCTTGAGCAGCGTGGCGCCGCCGCCGGCGCCGCGGCGGGTCAGCGCGCGCACGCGGGCCTCGAGCTCGGACAGCGCGAAGGGCTTGGCCATGTAGTCGTCGGCGCCCAGGTCCAGGCCCTTGACGCGCTGCTCGATGCTGTCGGCGGCGGTCAGGATGAGCACGGGCAGGGCGGAGTTGCGGGCGCGCAGCCGGCGCAGCACTTCCAGCCCGGCCAGCTGCGGCAGGCCGAGATCCAGGATGAGCAGGTCGAAAGCCTGGGCCGCCAGCGCCGAATCGGCCGCCAGCCCGTCGCGCACGGCATCCACGGCGTAGCCGTTGTGGCGCAGCGAGCGGGACAGGCCGTCGGCCAGGATGCTGTCGTCTTCGGCGATCAGGATACGCATGGGCTACAGTAGAAGAAACACGGTCCGGCGCTGCGGGGACGAAACGCCGGGCTCGCCTGGGATTCTGGCATATGGCTTGCGGCTTGCCACTCAGGGTATACGTGCAAAACAGTGGCACACTGTTTTTTTGTACAGTACAATCCGATGCCATAATCTAGCTCCGCGGCAAAACCCGCAATCCCGCCGAACCAGCATCACCCCGCTACAACATACGTTACAGACCACGTCACAGACGGGACTACAGACAGGACTTTACATGGACGACAAAACCACCAAGGCCGCCGCTTCGGAAAAGGCCAAGGCGCTTGCCGCCGCGCTTTCGCAGATCGAAAAGCAGTTCGGCAAGGGCTCGATCATGCGCTACGGCGACAACGAGGTATCGCACGACATCCAGGTGGTTTCCACGGGGTCGCTCGGGCTGGACATCGCGCTGGGCGTCGGCGGCCTGCCGCGCGGGCGCGTGGTCGAGATCTACGGTCCGGAATCCTCCGGCAAGACCACGCTGACGTTGCAGGTCGTGGCTGAAATGCAGAAGCTCGGCGGCACCTGCGCCTTCGTCGACGCCGAACACGCGCTCGACGTGCAGTACGCCGCCAAGCTGGGCGTGAACCTGTCCGACCTGCTGATCTCGCAGCCGGACACCGGCGAACAGGCGCTGGAAATCACCGACGCGCTGGTGCGCTCGGGTTCGGTCGACCTCATCGTCGTCGACTCGGTGGCGGCCCTGGTGCCCAAGGCCGAAATCGAAGGCGAAATGGGCGATTCGCTGCCCGGCCTGCAGGCGCGCCTGATGAGCCAGGCGCTGCGCAAGCTGACCGCCACCATCAAGAAGACCAACTGCATGGTCATCTTCATCAACCAGATCCGCATGAAGATCGGCGTGATGTTCGGCAACCCCGAAACCACCACCGGCGGCAACGCGCTCAAGTTCTACTCCTCGGTGCGCCTGGACATCCGCCGCATCGGCTCGATCAAGAAGGGCGACGAAGTCGTCGGCAACGAAACCCGCGTCAAGGTCGTCAAGAACAAGGTCGCGCCGCCGTTCAAGCAGGCCGAGTTCGACATCATGTACGGCGCGGGCATCTCGCGCGAGGGCGAAATCATCGACCTGGGCGTGGCCGCCAACGTGGTGGACAAGTCCGGCGCCTGGTACAGCTACAACGGCAACCGCATCGGCCAGGGCAAGGACAACGTCCGCGAATACCTGAAAGAGCACAAGGAACTGGCCATCGAGATCGAGAACCGCGTGCGCGAGAACCAGGGCATCGTGAGCCGCGCGGCCGAATTCGTGCCCACGGCCGAAGACACGGCCGAGTAAGCCGTCGGCCGGCGGGTCCTGCCCGCCGCCGATCCGGCCCACAGATTCGCGGCAGGCGCCAGCACGGGCCTGCCGTCATTCATGGCAAGCAGGAAACGCATGAGCTGGAAACCGCCGCCCGCCTTAGCCGACCGCCTACGCGCCAGGCTCGATGACGAATTCGAAACCGTCGCCAGGCCCGAGGGCCTGCGCCGGACTTCGGACGCCCGGCGGGAGCAGGCGCAGGATGCCGAAGACGACGCCAAGCCCGCCGCCCGCAAGGGGCCGTCGCTGAAGATGCGCGCCGTGGGCTATCTGTCGCGGCGCGAGCACGCGCGCGGCGAACTGGCCCGCAAGCTGGCCGCCCATGCCGAGGACCCGGCCGAGGTCGAGGCCGTGCTCGACTCCCTCGAAAAAGAAGGCTGGCTGTCCAACGAACGCTTTGCGCAGGGCCTGGTCCACCGGCGCGCGGCGCGCCAGGGCACGGCGCGCATCGTCCAGGAACTGCGCCAGCATGGGGTGGACGACAACCAGGTCGCCGAACTGCGCGACCAGCTGCGCGCCACCGAATACGAGCGCGCGCTGGAAGTCTGGAAAAAGCGTTTCCAGGCCCGGCCGCAAGACCGCGCGGCCTACGCCAAGCAGGCGCGTTTCCTGGCCAGCCGCGGCTTCGCGCACGACGTGATCCGCCGCATCCTCGGCGAAGGCGACGAGGACTGAGCCGGCCGGCTATTTCGCCGACTTGATCCCGGACAGCGTCCTGAAGCACACGTCGCGCGTGATGGTCAGGAATTCATCGATGTACGACGCGTCCGTGTCCTCGCTGCGCACCGTGGCGTAGAGCGTGCGCCATACGCCTTGCGGCCCCAGCCGGCACAGGCGCAGCCACCCCTGGTTCATGTATTCCGTCAGCGCCCAGTTGGGCAGGGCGGCCACGCCGCGGTTGCTGGCCACCAGTTGCGCGATGATGGGCGTCAGCTCCGCCTTGCGCACGGCCGCGGGTTCCACGTCGGCCGGGTCGAGAAAGGCCGTGAAGACGTCCAGGCGTTGCCGGTCCACCGGATAGGTGATGAGGGTCTGGTCGGCCAGCTGCTCGGGCAGCACGAACTTGCTGCCCGACAACGGATTGGAGTCCGAGACCGCCAGCACCAGCTCGTACTTGAACAGCGGCAGGTATTGCACGGCTTCCAGCGGCTGCGGGTCCGAGGTGATGACCAGGTCGAGGTCGCCGCGCACCAGCGCGGGCAGCGGCGCGAACGAAAACGCGGCCGACAGGTCCAGCGCCACGTCCGGCCACTGCACGCGGAACGCGTCCAGCGCCGGCATCAGCCACTGAAAGCAGGAATGGCAGTCGATGGCCAGGTGCAGCCGCCCGCTGCGGCCGGCCGCCAGCCGCTGCAGCTCGCGCTCGGTGGCGCGGATGCGGGGCAGCACCTCGTCGGCCAGCGCCAGCACCTGCAGCCCGGCCGTGGTCAGCCGGGCCGGCCGGGTGCGGCGGTTCAACAGCGGCGTGCCCAGTCGGGTTTCGAGGTCGCGCAACTGGTGCGACAGGGCCGATTGGGTCAGGTGCAGGCGTTCGGCGGCCTCTTGCAGGCTGCCGCCTTCGCGGATGGCCGTCAGCGTTTCCAGGTGGCGGATTTCGAGCATGGGAATACAGGCAAATGGAACAAGCGCGTATTCTATGAGATTTCCTCATGTTATGAATGTAGAGATTGATTTTGACTCATATTGGTTTGGCCTCAGAATAACCGTCACTTGAACAAAATTTGTTATCCGACGGTATTGCCATGACTATCATTCATAATCTGGGGTTCCCCCGCATCGGCGCCCAGCGCGAACTCAAACGCGCCGTCGAGGCCTATTGGGCGGGCAAGCAAAGCGCCGCCGAACTCGAACAGACCGGCCGCGAGCTGCGCGCCCGCCACTGGCAGCTGCAGGCCGACAGCGGCCTGGCCTTCCTGCCCGTGGGCGATTTCGCCTGGTACGACCAGATCCTGGAATGGACCGCGCTGCTGGGCGCCGTGCCCGCGCGCTTCGGCCAGAAGGACGGTGAACCGGTTTCGCTGGACACGCTGTTCCGCATGGGCCGCGGACGCGCGCCGTCGGGCAAGCCCGCCGCCGCCTGCGAAATGACCAAGTGGTTCGACACCAACTATCACTACATCGTGCCGGAACTGGTCCCCGGCCAGACCTTCCGCATCGCCCGCGAATCGCTGTTCGAGCAGATCCAGGAAGCCCAGGCGCTGGGCCATGCCGTCAAGCCGGTGATCCCGGGCCCGCTGACCTGGCTGTACCTGGGCAAGGGCGACGCCTACGCCGAAGGCGCGGCCGACGAGCGCAAGCTGCAGCTGCTGGCCGCGCTGCTGCCCGTCTACCAGGAGGTGCTGGCGCGCTTCGCCCGGCTGGGCGTGCAATGGGTGCAGATCGACGAGCCCATCCTGGCGCTGGACCTGCCGCAAGCCTGGCGCGACGCTTTCGGCGCGGCCTACGCGGCGCTGTCGGCCAGCCCGGTCAAGCTGCTCGCCGCCACCTATTTCGACGGTCTGAAAGACAATCTCGCCACCGCGCTGGGCTTGCCCGTGGCCGGCCTGCACGTGGACCTGGTGCGCGCGCCCGAACAGCTGGCGCAAGTGGCCGCCGGCCTGCGCGGCGACCAGGTGCTCTCGGCCGGCGTCATCAACGGCCGCAACATCTGGCGCACCGACCTGGACGCCGCCATCGCCGCGCTGGCGCCGGTCAGGCAGCAGCTGGGCGAACGGCTGTGGCTGGCGCCGTCGTGCTCGCTGCTGCACGTGCCGGTGGATCTGGCGCACGAAACCGACCTGGACGCCGAACTCAAGAGCTGGCTGTCCTTCGCCGCCCAGAAACTGGACGAGCTGAGCCTGCTGGGCCGTGCGCTGGACGGCGGCGAAGCCGCGGCCGTGCAGGAAGCCCTGGCCAGCCAGCGCGCCGCGCTGGCCGCGCGCCGCGCCTCGGCCCGCATCCACAACCCGGCGGTCGCCCGGCGCATGGCCGCCGCCGCCGAGGTGTCGCGCGAGCGCGCGCCGTTCGCCGGCCGCATCGCCCGCCAGCAGGAACAACTGGGCCTGCCGGCCTATCCGACCACGACCATCGGCTCGTTCCCGCAGACCGCCGAAATCCGCGCCCTGCGGCGCGACTGGAAGGCCGGCGCGCTGACCGACTCGGCCTACGAAAACGCCATCCGCAAGGAGATCGAGGAAGTCATCCGCTTCCAGGAAAAAGTGGGCCTGGACGTGCTGGTGCACGGCGAGCCCGAGCGCAACGACATGGTGGAATACTTCGGCGAACTGCTGGCCGGCTTCGCGTTCACCAGGAACGGCTGGGTCCAAAGCTACGGCTCGCGCTGCGTCAAGCCGCCTATCATCTTCGGCGACGTGGCCCGCCCGGCGCCCATGACCGTGGGCTGGTCGTCGTACGCGCAGTCGCTGACCGACAAGCCGGTCAAGGGCATGCTGACCGGCCCGGTCACCATCCTGCAATGGTCCTTCGTGCGCGACGACCAGCCGCGCGAGCAGACCTGCCGCCAGCTGGCGCTGGCGCTGCGCGACGAAGTGGTGGACCTGGAGGCCGCCGGCATCAGCGTGATCCAGATCGACGAGCCCGCCATCCGTGAAGGCCTGCCGCTGCGCCGCGCCGACTGGCAGGCCTACCTGGACTGGGCGGTGGACTGCTTCCGCCTGTCCACCGCCGGCGTGCGCGACGAAACCCAGATCCACACCCACATGTGCTATTCGGAGTTCAACGACATCATCGAATCCATCGCGGCGATGGACGCCGACGTCATCACCATCGAGACCTCGCGCTCCAACATGGAACTGCTCAAGGCCTTCGAGGACTTCCGCTATCCGAACGACATCGGCCCGGGCGTGTACGACATCCATTCGCCCAACGTGCCCGAGGTGGACTGGATGGTCGGCCTGATGGAGAAGGCCGCGGCGCGCCTGCCCAAGGAACGCCTGTGGGTCAATCCGGACTGCGGCCTGAAGACGCGCGCCTGGCCCGAAACCGAGGCCGCGCTCATCGGCATGGTGCAGGCCGCGCGCGCGCTGCGCCAGGCGGCCTGACCGCACCAGCGTCCCCTATTTTCGGGAGCGTCGGACCGCCCGGCGGGGGCAACCCTGCCGGGCGGCTGGTTTCTGGGGGAGTCCTAGCCGCCTGCGCTATACTTTCAAGGTTTTGTTGCCGCGCACCATGCGCAGGCCATTTTTGCCTCGCAGGCCCCAGCATGCCCTTGCCACCGCCGGATTACCCTCGCCAGCCCCTGCACACGCGTTCCATACGCGTGCAGTCGTACGCGCGCGACGACGGTCTGTGGGATCTGGAAGCCGAACTGATCGACGTCAAGGCGTACGATTTCCCCAAGCGCGACGGCGAGATGTTCAAGGCCGGGCAGCCCATCCACCACATGCACCTGCGCATCACCATCGACGCGAATTTCGAGATCGTGGCCGCGCAGGCCGTCTATGACGCCGCGCCTTACGGCGCGCATTGCATGGCCATCGAACCGGCTTACACTGATCTGGTCGGCATGAACCTGCTCAAGGGGTTTCGCCGGCAGGTCAAGGAGCGGTTCGGGCACGTGGAGGGCTGTACTCACATGACCGAGCTGTCGCAGGTGCTTCCCACCGCGGCGGTCCAGACCATGGCCAACCGCCGGCGGCAGGAAAACAACCCGAACCGGCGTCCATTCCAACTGGACGGCTGCCATGCGCTCAGCACCGGCGGCCCGGTCGTGGCTGAGCACTATCCCAAGTGGTACACCGGGGGTAGCGCTGAGGCATCGGCCGATTCGGCTACCGATTCACCCTCTCTTACTCATACGTCCTGACAGGTAACACATGAAAATCCACGAGTATCAAGGCAAGGAACTGCTGAAGCAATTTGGCGTCCCGGTGCCGCGCGGGATCCCCGCTCTTTCCGTCGACGAGGCCGTGGCTGCCGCTGAAAAGCTGGGTGGACCGGTGTGGGTCGTCAAGGCGCAAATTCACGCGGGCGGCCGCGGCAAGGGCGGCGGCGTGAAGCTGGCCCGCTCGATCGAGGACGTGCGCAAGCTGGCCTCCGAAATCCTGGGCATGCAGCTGGTCACGCACCAGACCGGTCCGGAAGGCCAGAAGGTCCGCCGCCTGTACATCGAAGAAGGCGCGGACATCCAGAAGGAATACTACGTGTCGCTGGTCACCGACCGCGCCACCCAGAAGGTCGCCTTCATCGCCTCCAGCGAAGGCGGCATGGACATCGAGGAAGTGGCCCACTCCACCCCCGAGAAGATCATCACCGAATACATCGATCCGCTGACCGGCCTGTCGGCCGAACAGGCCACCAAGATCGCCAACGCGATCGGCCTGCCCGCCGACTCCACCGCCCAGGCCGTGGACGTGTTCCAGAAGCTGTACCAGTGCTACATGGACACCGACGCCTCGCTGGTCGAGATCAACCCCCTGAACCGCGACAGCAAGGGCAACATCATCGCCCTGGACGCCAAGTTCAACTTCGACTCCAACGCCCTGTTCCGCCACCCGGAAATCGTCGCCTACCGCGACCTGGACGAAGAAGATCCCGCTGAAATCGAAGCCAGCAAGTTCGACCTGGCCTACATCCAGCTCGACGGCAACATCGGCTGCCTGGTCAACGGCGCCGGCCTGGCCATGGCCACCATGGACACCATCAAGCTGTTCGGCGGCGAGCCGGCCAACTTCTTGGACGTGGGCGGCGGCGCCACCGCCGAAAAGGTCACCGAAGCCTTCAAGATCATGCTCAAGAACAAGGGCGTGAAGGCCATCCTGGTCAACATCTTCGGCGGCATCATGCGCTGCGACGTCATCGCCGAAGGCGTGATCGCCGCATGTAAGGCTGTCAACCTGAACGTTCCGCTGGTCGTCCGCATGAAGGGAACCAACGAAGAACTCGGCAAGAAGATGCTGGCCGACTCCGGTCTGCCGATCATCAGCGCCGACACGATGGCTGAAGCCGCCACCCGCGTCGTAGCCGCCGTCAAGTAAATATGCCCCCACGCCGCGCCCTTCGGCTTGCTGCCCCCCAAGGGGGCGTCCTGCACCTTGGGGCGGCCCGGCGGTACAAAGAAAATCCAAGGATTCACAAATGTCGATTCTGATCAACAAGGACACCAAGGTCATCACCCAGGGCATCACGGGCAAGACGGGCCAGTTCCACACCCGCATGTGCCGTGAGTACGCCAACGGCAAAGCCGCCTTCGTGGCCGGCGTGAACCCCAAGAAGGCCGGCGAGGACTTCGAAGGCGTGCCCATCTTCGCTTCGGTCAAGGAAGCCAAGGCTGACACCGGCGCGACCGTCTCCGTCATCTACGTGCCGCTGGCTGGCGCCGCCGCGGCCATCTGGGAAGCCGTCGAAGCCGAGCTGGACCTGGTCATCTGCATCACCGAAGGCATTCCCGTCCGCGACATGCTGGACGTCAAGAACCGCATGAAGGCCAAGGGCAGCAAGACCCTGTTGCTGGGCCCGAACTGCCCCGGCCTGATCACCCCCGACGAAATCAAGATCGGCATCATGCCGGGCCACATCCACCGCAAGGGCCGCATCGGCATCGTCAGCCGCTCGGGCACCCTGACGTACGAAGCCGTGGCGCAAGTCACCGAGCTGGGCCTGGGTCAATCCAGCGCCGTCGGCATCGGCGGCGACCCGATCAACGGCCTGAAGCACGTCGACGTGCTGAAGATGTTCAATGACGATCCCGACACCGACGCCGTCATCATGATCGGCGAAATCGGCGGTCCGGACGAAGTCAACGCCGCGCAGTGGGCCAAGGACAACATGAAGAAGCCGGTGGTCGGCTTCATCGCCGGCGTCACCGCCCCTCCCGGAAAGCGCATGGGCCACGCCGGCGCGCTGATCTCCGGCGGCGCCGACACCGCCGACGCCAAGCTGGAAGTCATGGAAGCTTGCGGCATCCGCACCACGCGCAACCCCTCCGAAATGGGCAAGCTGCTCAAGTCGGTGCTGTAAGCCTTTCGGCCACGCACAAAAAAAGCGCCCCTCGGGGCGCTTTTTTTTCGTGGTCTTAGGGAAATCCCGTGTCCACGTCACGGCCGGGCAACCATACGGAAAGCTGAACGAAACTATAATGAAAGAAAATCCAGCGCGTACCAAGCAAGAATGCCGTCGAGCTCGCAACCAGGCGGTCAGTACGTTTCAACTTTAAATTCACCCATTCATTTGGTTCGTCCTAGGGGGATCACACCTAGGAAAGAGAGGCATGGAACTCAGTTCAGCGGCATTCTGGATCGCATTGCTCCAGATCATTTGGGTCAACATACTGCTATCCGGCGACAACGCCGTGGTCATTGCGCTGGCGGCGCGCTCGCTACCGCCGACCCAACAAAAGAAAGCGATCGTGATCGGCTCGGCCGCTGCGATCATCATGCGTATCGTGCTGACGCTGGTCGCGGCCAAGCTGCTGCTGCTGCCCTGGCTCAAGCTCATCGGCGCGCTGCTCCTGGTCTATATCGGCGTCACGCTGCTGCTGCCGGAAGGCGAGGAAGACGGCGCGGGCAAGAATCACGGCAATCTGCTGACCGCCATCCGCACCATCATGATCGCCGACCTGGTCATGAGCCTGGACAACGTGGTGGCCGTGGCCGCCGCCGCGATGGGCGATACGACCTTGCTGGTCGTGGGCCTGGCCATTAGTATTCCGCTGGTCATTTTCGGCAGCACGCTGCTGCTCAAGGTCATCGAGCGCTTCCCGGTTATCGTCTGGGTGGGCGCGGCGCTGTTGGGCTTCATCGCCGGCGAACTGCTGGTGGGCGACCCGGCGCTGCAGGAACCGGTGGCGCGCATCGACGCGGCGCTGGGCATGACGCAGCACAACTTCGCGCTGATGACCGGCGCGCTGGGCGCGCTGCTGGTATTGGCGATCGGCAAAGTTTTGCTGATGCGCCAGAAAGCTGACTGAAAGCTGAATTATAATAGTTTGTTGTACTGAATAACCCCGCCGCGCCTGGCGCGGCGGGCTGGCCGGCTCGGGACCGGCCATTCTTTTCATAATGCTCTCCGGGGGTTCATAGTGCTTGAGTTTTTCCAGACGCTGAGTTGGGCAGCGGTATTCCAGATCATCCTCATCGATATCCTGCTCGGCGGCGACAATGCGGTCGTGATCGCGCTTGCCTGCCGCAACCTCGCGCCCAAGCAGCGCATGCAAGGCATTCTGTGGGGCACCGCCGGCGCCATCCTGTTGCGCGTCGTGCTGATCGCCTTTGCCCTCACGCTCCTGTCGATTCCGTTCCTGAAGGTCGTCGGCGGCATCCTGCTGCTGTGGATCGGCATCAAGCTCCTGATCCCCGAAGAGGATGCGCACGGCAACGTGAAGGGCGGCACCTCCATTGCCGCCGCCATCAAGACCATCATCATCGCTGACTTCGTGATGAGCCTGGACAACGTGATCGCCATCGCCGGCGCGGCCCAGAACGCCCACGCCGACCACCAGATCGGCCTGGTCGCCTTCGGCCTGATCGTCAGCGTGCCCATCATCATCTGGGGCAGCACCCTGGTGCTCAAGCTGATCGACCGCTATCCGCTGGTCGTCACCTTCGGCGCCGCGCTGCTGGGCTGGATCGCGGGCGGCATGCTGGTCACCGACGTTGTTGTCGAGCGTCAATTCGGCGTTCAGCCGGCTGCGGTTAAAATCGGCGCAGAAATCATTGGCGCCTTGCTCGTTGTTGTCATTGGACGGTGGCTGGCAAGCCGCAAAAACGCCTCCAAGGAATCAGCACATGAGTCTGCGTAGATCCACCGATCCCCAGCAATCCGAATCGGGCCTGAGCCTGCTTCAAGGCCTGTTCGTGCTGGCCATACTCGGTGTCATTGCGACGGTCGTCGTCTCCAACTTCGTTTGATGACGCCTCGTGTCTCTACCGCAACGCCTGGTCATCGCGACCCGCGCCAGCCGGCTTGCCCTGTGGCAGGCCGAGCATGTGCGCGACCGGCTGCGCACGCTGTACCCGGCGTGCGCGGTTGAACTTCTCACCCTGACGACCCGAGGCGACCAGATCCTCGACCGCACCCTGTCCAAGGTGGGCGGCAAGGGTCTGTTCGTCAAGGAGCTCGAAAACGCGCTGCTCGACGGGCGCGCCGATCTCGCCGTCCACTCCCTGAAGGACGTGCCGGTGGATTTGCAGGCCCCGTTCGAGCTCTGCGCCGTCCTCGATCGCGCCGATCCGCGCGACGCCTTCGTCTCCAACCGCTACGCCTCGCTGGCCGACCTGCCGGCGGGCGCGGTGGTGGGCACCTCCAGCCTGCGGCGCGAATCGCAGATCCGCGCGCGCCATCCGGCGCTGACGGTCAAGCCGCTGCGCGGCAACCTCGACACGCGCCTGGGCAAGCTCGACCGCGGCGAGTACGACGCCATCGTGCTGGCCGCCGCCGGGCTGGAGCGCCTGGGCCTGGCCTCGCGCATCCGCGGCCTGCTCGAACCGGCCGACAGCCTGCCGGCGGCCGGGCAGGGCGCGCTGGGCATCGAAATCCGCGACGACCGCGACGACATGCGCGCCTGGCTGGCGCCGCTGGCCAGCGCCGACACCACCGCCTGCGTGGTGGCCGAGCGCGCCGTGTCGCGCAAGCTGGGCGGCTCCTGTCAGGTGCCGCTGGCGGCCTACGCCGAGATCGAGGCGGGCACCCTGTCGCTGCGCGCGCTGGTGGCCTCGCCCGACGGCACGCGCATGGTTCGCGCCGTGCGCAGCGGCCCGGTGGCCGATGCGCAGTCCATCGGCGAGGCGGCGGCGCAGGAATTGCTCGACGCGGGCGCGCAGGACATTCTGCGCGAACTGCTGCAAGACGACGCCCGGCCGGACTGATGGCCATGACGAGCGCCCCGCGCATCGCCGTGCTGACGCGGCCCGCGGGCCGCAACGAGACGCTCGCCGAGCGCCTGCGCGCCGCGGGCTGGACGCCCTGCATCCTGCCCGCGCTGGAAATCGAGGCGCTGCCGGCCGAGCCCGGCGCGCTGCCGCGCCCGTCGGATTACGACATGGTCGTGTTCGGCAGCGGCAACGCCGCCCGGCTGTACCTGGAGCAGTGGTTCGAAGCCGACGGCGCGTCGGCCTGGCCGGCCGGCGTGATCGCCGCCACGGTCGGTCCGGCCAGCGCCCGGGCGCTGCGCGGGTCGCCCGCTTTTGGCGCGAATACAACAGTTTTGCATCCATCCGAAAACGCGCCCAGCCATGATTCCGAGGCCCTCTGGGAGGTCCTGCAGGGGCTGCCCGCGCTGCCTCGCCGCGTGCTGCTCGTGCGTGGCACGCAGGGCAGGGACTGGCTGGCCGACAGGCTGCAGGCGCACGGCGCGGCCGTGACGCGCTTTGCGGCCTACCTGCGCCGCCCGGCCCGCTGGGACGCCGATCGGCTCTCCCAGCTGCGGCAATGGGCCGCGCAGGGCCTGCGGGCCACCTGGCTGATCACCAGCGGGGAGGGCGCCGACGCGGTGCGCGCGCGCCTGGACGAGGCCGGCCTGGCGCCCTGGTGGGCGCGTTGCGGTTTCGTGCTGACGCATCCCTCGCTGGCGCGGCGCGTGCCGCCGGCCGCGCAAGACGCCGCGGACCGGTCAATGGTAAAAATCTGCTTGCCCAACGACGAGTCGATATTCCAGGCCTTTGTTGCTGCTTGATTCGTTGCTTCGGACCGACACCGAATACAATCGCGTCATGACAGACAAGACTCCCGCTACCGATCCGGTCGTTCCGACGGCCGCCCCGGGCGCAAGCGCGCCCGCATCGGCCCCGGCCGATCCCGTCAAGGCCCGTCCGGCCAAACGCGGCAGTGGCTCCCTGGTCACTGCCCTGGTCATCGTCATCCTGCTGGCTGCCGGCCTGGGCTATGCCCTGTGGAAGCAGCGCACGCAGTTCGTCTCCGCCGGGCGCGAGGTCGCATCGCGGCTCGACACCCTGGCCGCCGACGCTGCCCAGGCCCGCAAGGACACCCGCGAGGCCCTGGCCCTGGCGCAGGCCCAGGCCGGCCGCGTGGCCGAGCTCGAAGCCACCGTGCGCGAAACGCAAAGCCAGTACAACGCGCTGCAGCTGGCCTGGCAGAACTTCAACGACAGCGCCAGCGACGAACTGCTGGCCAACGACATCGAGCGCCTGCTGACTATCGCCAACCAGCAGCTGCGCCTGGCCGGCAACGTCTCCAACGCCATCGTCGCGCTCGAGACCGCGCAGTCGCGCCTGGCGCGCGCCGACCGTCCGCGCTTCTCCACGCTGCAGCAATCCATCAACGGCGACCTGGACCGGCTGCGCGCCGTGTCCACCGTGGATATTCCCGCCCAGTCGGCCCGCATCGAGCGCCTGGTGGCGCTGATCGGCAAGGCGCCGCTGCTGGTGCCCGACGCCGCCGCCCCGGGCGTCGCGCCCGCCGGCGAGGCCCGCCCGGCCGTGGCGGCGCCCTCGGTAGACCCGCAGGCCGGCCTGCCGGCCGACGCGCCCTGGTGGCAGCGCTGGCGCGCCGAGATGGCCTCTTGGCCCGGCCGCGCCGGTTCCGCGCTGGCGCATGAACTCGGCGGCCTGATCACGATCCAGCGCGTCGACGAGCCCGCGGCCCTGCTGCTGTCGCCCGAACAGGCCGACCTCGTACGCGGCTCGCTGCGCCAGCGCCTGCTGACCGCCCAGCTCGCCATGCTGATGCGCCAGCCCTCGGTCTGGAAGAGCGAACTCGACAACGTCGGCACCACGCTGGCCAAGTACTTCGACTCCCGTTCGCCCGACACCGTCGCCGCCCAGGCGCTGGCCCGCGAACTGGCCCAGACCGACATCGCCGTGCGCCTGCCCGACGTGGCCGACAGCCAGGCCGCCGTGGCCGCGCTGCGCGCGGCCGGCTTCAAGACCGGCGAGCAGGACTGAGGCGGCCTATGCGTACCTGGTTCTGGACCCTGCTGCTGGCCGTAGTCGCCGTCGCCCTGGCGGTGGTGCTGCGCTCGCATTCCGGCAACGTGCTGTTGCTGATCTGGCCGTGGCGCATCGAGATGTCGCTGACGCTGGCCGTGCTGCTGATCGTGGCGGCCTTCATCGTGCTGTACGTGGGCCTGCGCCTGCTGGCCTGGCTGCTGGCCATCCCCGACCGCGTGCGGGCCTGGCGCGGCAAGCGCGCGCAGGCGCGCGACCACGAATTGCTGGAGCGCGGCTGGATCGGCCTGCTCGAAGGCCGCTACACCACCGCCGAAAAAGACCTCACCAAGCTGCTGGACCAGACCAAGGTCCGCACCCGCCGCGTGCTCGCCGCCCTGTCGGCCGCCCGCGCCGCGCATGGCCTGGGCGAGTTCGACCGCCGCGACCGCCTGCTGGCGACCGCGCAGGAACAGGCCGGCGCCGAGCCGGGCCTGATCGAGGCCACCGCCACGGTCTCGGCCGACATGCTGCTCGACCAGGGCCGCGCCGAGCGCGCGCTGGCCGTGCTCGAACCGCTGGCCGACGGCGGCGCGCGCCACCTGCACACGATGCGCCTGCTGCTGCGCGCCCACGCCGCGCTGCATCACGACGAAGAGGTCTTCTCGCTGGCCCGCGGCCTGGTGCGCCGCAACGCCATGGCCCGCCCCGAGGCCGACCACCTGATCGACGCCTCCGGCTCGGCGCGCCTGCGCGCCGCCGCGGGCACCGAGAGCTGGCGCGCCATCTGGAAGGACCTGAAGGCCGAAGAGCGCCTGCTGCCCGAAATCGCGCTGGCCGGCGCGGCGGGCTTCGAGGCCGCCGGCGAGGCCAACGAGGCGGCCCGCGTGCTCGAAGCCGCCATCGCCGTGAAGTTCAATCCCGCCCTGGTGGCGGCCTACGCCCGCTGCGAGGCCGAACAGGTGTCGCGCCGCCTGGCGCGCGCCGAAACCTGGCTGCAGCAGCGTCCCACCGATCCCGACCTGCTCACGGCGCTGGGCATGCTGTGCCTGAACGGCCAGCTGTGGGGCCAGGCCGAGCGCTATCTGCTGCGCGCCATCAGCCGCCGCAGCGACGCGCAGACCCACGCGCTGCTGGGCAGCCTGTACGACCGCCTCGACCGTCCCGCCGACGCCGTGCGCCACTGGCGCCTGGCGACCGCCGCCAGCATGGCGCTGCCGGTGCTGGCCTCGGACGCCGCGTTGCCGGCCGCGGACACCGGCTCGGACCCGTACCGCGTGGACGCCGAAGGCGGCTATGCGGTGGGCCTGTCCGATGCCGACGGCGACGCCGACGTCGGCGGCGACTATCCCGCGCTGCCGCCGGCGGTGGCGGCCTCCGCCTCCGACTACGTGCTGGACCCCGACGCCCGCGTCAACAAGGAACAGCGCGAGCGCGCGCTCGCGCCGGAAGATGCGCCGCTGGCAGGCGGCAACACCTCCGACATCGACGAGTACTTCGACAGCGCCCCGATCCCGGCGGCCGCTTTCGACGAGCCCGTGCCCACCTACGCGCCGGCCACGCCCGCCGCGCCCAAACCCAAGCCCGCGCCGGCCCCCGCCGGCGTGCCGGCGACCAAGCCGCCGTTCAAGGACGACGGCTCGGTTTGAATATTCCTTCAGACACACAACAAGGTTGAACCATGAGCCTCGATCGCGTCTCCCCCGGCAAGAAGCTGCCGGAAGACTTCAACGTCATCATCGAAATCCCCATGAACGCCGACCCGGTCAAGTACGAGGTCGACAAGGACTCGGGCGCGATTTTCGTTGACCGCTTCATGCTGACCGCCATGCACTACCCGTGCAACTATGGCTACATCCCGCAGACCCTGTCCGAAGACGGCGACCCCGCCGACGTGCTGGTGCTGACGCCGTTCCCGATCCAGATCGGCGCCGTCGTGCGCTGCCGCGCCATCGGCGTGCTGGAAATGGACGACGAGTCGGGCGGCGACGCCAAGCTGCTGGCCGTGCCGATCGAAAAGCTGTACCCCCCGTACCGCAACATCAAGACCTACGAAGACCTGCCGGCCGAGGACATCGCCCGCATCCAGCACTTCTTCGAGCACTACAAAGACCTGGAGAAGGGCAAGTGGGTCAAGGTCAAGGGCTGGAAGGGCCTGGACGCCGCGCACGAGGAAATCGTCCGCAGCGCCGAGCGCTACGCCAAGGGCTGACCGGTTTCCGGGCCGCCGCCGCGGCGGCCCGCGCCTGCGCCGGTTTCCGGCCACGTATTCATCATAGGTTGATTGGACATGGACTACGTATTGCCCCCCCAGCCGCCTGTCGCGGTTCCCGTTGCCGGCAGCGCCGCGTTGTTTCCGGTGCGCCGCGTCTATTGCGTCGGCCGCAACTACGCCGAACACGCCAAGGAAATGGGCTTCACCGGCCGTGAAGATCCGTTCTTCTTCTGCAAGCCCGCCGACGCGGTGCTGAGCGTGGCCGACGGCGAAACCGCCAAGATGCCGTACCCGCCCAAGACCTCCAACCTGCACTACGAGATGGAACTCGTCGTGGTGCTGGGCAAGGGCGGGCGCGACATTCCGGTCGAGCAGGCCAACGAATGCGTGTGGGGCTACGCGCTGGGCCTGGACATGACCCGCCGCGACCTGCAGGGCGAAATGAAGAAGCAGGGGCGTCCCTGGGAAGTAGGCAAGGCGTTCGACCTGTCCGCGCCGCTGGGCCCCATCCATCCGCGCAGCGTCGTGGGCACCCTGGACAAGGGCGCCATCTGGCTGGACGTCAACGGCCAGCGCAAGCAGTCCAGCGACATCTCGCAGATGCTGTGGAACATCCCTGAAAGCATCTCGTACCTGTCCGGCCTGTTCGAACTGCAGCCCGGCGACCTGATCTTCACCGGCACGCCCGAGGGCGTGGGCGCCGTGCTGCAAGGCGACGTCATCACCGGCGGCGTCGAAGGCCTGGGCGAACTGCGCGTCGAAATCGTCTAAATTACGGTCCGAAACCGTTTCACCACCATAGGAGCGCCAGCATGCGCAGCAAGATCGTGCTGACTGCCTTTGTCGTGTTCGGCTTTGTCCTCGCCGGTTGCAACACCGTCGCGGGCATGGGCAAGGACATGTCCAGGGCCGGCAACGCCATCACCAACGCCGCCGACAAGTAATCGGCGGAAGCAGGAAAAAAGCGCCTGGCTTATCGCAAGCCAGGCGCTTTCTTTTTGTCGGCGGGAGAGGGATTGCGCCGTTCTACAGCACATCCCCCGCATAATCGGCCAGGCGCGAACGCTCGCCGCGTTGCAGGGTGACGTGGCCGGAGTGGGGCCAGCCCTTGAAGCGGTCGACCACGAAGGTCAGGCCCGAGCTGCCCTCGGTCAGGTAGGGCGTGTCGATCTGGGCGATGTTGCCCAGGCAGATCACCTTGGTGCCCGGACCCGCGCGCGTGACCAGCGTCTTCATCTGCTTGGGCGTGAGGTTCTGCGCCTCGTCGATGATGAGGTACTTGTTCAGGAAGGTGCGCCCGCGCATGAAGTTCAGCGACTTGACCTTGATGCGCGAGCGGATCAGGTCCATGGTGGCCGCGCGGCCCCAGTCGCCGTTGCCTTCGCCGTCGCCCATGTTGAGCACGTCGAGGTTGTCTTCCAGCGCGCCCATCCAGGGCAGCATCTTTTCTTCCTCGGTGCCGGGCAGGAAACCGATGTCTTCACCGACCGGCACCGTGACGCGGGTCATGATGATTTCGGTGTAGCGCTTGGTCTCCAGCACCTGCGTGATGCCGGCCGCCAGCGCAAGCAGGGTCTTGCCGGTGCCCGCCTGGCCCAGCAGCGACACGAAGTCGCATTCGGGATTCATCAGCAGGTTCATGGCGAAGTTCTGTTCGCGGTTGCGCGCGGTAATGCCCCAGACGTTGTTCTTGCCGTGGGTGTAGTCGCGCAGCGTGGCCAGCACCGCCATCTTGCCGCTGACCTCGCGCACCTGCGCGTACAGCGGCATCTGGCCTTCGAAGTAGACGAACTGGTTGACCACGAACTGCGAACACAGCGGCCCGTGGATGCGGTAGAAGGTGGTGCCGCCCTGCTGCCACGATTCCACGTCCTTGCCGTGCTTGTTCCAGAAGTCCTCGGGCAGCTGCATGACGCCCGAATACATCAGGTCCGAGTCTTCCAGGACGTGGTCGTTGAAGTAGTCCTCGGCGTCCATGCCCAGCGCGCGCGCCTTCAGGCGCATGTTGATGTCCTTGGACACCAGCACGACTTCGCGCTGCGGGTACTTTTCCTGCAGCGCGCGGACCACGCCCAGGATCTGGTTGTCGGCCTTGCCCATGGGCAGGTCCGAGGGCAGGGTGCTGTGGATCGCGGTGGTCTGGAACATCAGGCGCCCGGTGGCGTCCTTGTTGCCCAGCTTGGCCAGCTCCAGGCCCTCGTCGAGCTGGGTGGCGTCCTGCACCAGCGCGTCCAGTGAACGGCTGACCTGGCGCGCGTTGCGCGCCACTTCCGACATGCCCTTCTTCTGGTGGTCCAGCTCTTCGAGCGTCATCATCGGCAGGAAGATGTCGTGCTCTTCGAAGCGGAACAGCGAGCTGGGATCGTGCAGCAGCACGTTCGTGTCCAGCACGAACAGCTTGCGCGGCTCGTTCTGGGCGCGCGGCTTGGCGCGCTTGGCGGGCGTGGCCGCGGGCTTGGTCTGGCGCTGCGCGCGCACGGCAGGCGCCGCCGGAGGAGGCGTCTGGCGAGCGGGCGCGGGAGCCTGCGCCTTGCGCGCGGGGGCAGCCATGCCTTCGAGTTGCGGTTGGACGGCCAGGGCCTCGTCGTCGGTTTCGTCGAGGGCTGGCTGGGCGTTGGACCGCGCAGCGGCGGTCTTGGTGCTGCGGGCCTGCGCCCGGGCGGGCTCGCCCGAGGGGAAGGTCAGGATGGCTGCGGGGCGGGTGGGCAACTTCGGAAGCGGCATATGTGTCACTCTCCTGTGTGGGCCGGCAATAGCGCCTGACGGATCTATCTGTGCTTGCGGCTAGCCGATGCTCTTGGCGGCCTGCAGGACTTCCTTGGCGTGGCCCGGGACCTTCACCCCGCGCCACTCCTGCACCAGCACGCCATAGGCATCGATCAAGAAGGTGCTGCGCTCGATGCCGCGCACCTGCTTGCCATACATGTTCTTCTGCTTGATGACGCCGTACAGGTTGCAGACGGTTTCGTCGGCGTCGGAGATGAGCGGGAAAGGAAGTTCGTACTTGTTCTTGAAGTTCTCGTGCGACTTCAGCGAATCGCGCGAGATGCCGATGACCACGGCGCTGGCCGACAGGAACTCGGCGTGCAGGTCGCGGAAGTCCTGGCTTTCGGTGGTGCAGCCGGGCGTATTGTCCTTGGGATAGAAATACAGGATCACGGCGCGGCCCTGGCATTGTTCGAGGCTGATGGGACCGATGGTGCTTTCAGCGGTGAACAGCGGGGCGGGCTTGCCTATGGTCGGCGTCATTACTGGGATTCTCCGTTGGGAGGGATGAGGGCCACGACGACACGCCGGCCCTCCGCCATCAGGATGTTGTAGGTGCGCGAGGCGGCGTGGGTGTCCATGGTCTCGACCCCGATGCCCATCGCCAGCAGCGGGCGCAGCACGTCGGGGCGCAGGAACTGCTGCCGGGCGCCGGTGCCCACCAGCAGCACTTCGGGCGCGTTGGCGGGGCGTCCGGGCGCGGACTGGGCTTCGGGCTCGTCCAGGAACGCCATGGGGTCGCGCACGGGCTGGGACAGGCCAGCCGCCTGGAACAAGAGGGTGGAGGTGATGTCGGCCGGGGACTCGACGGGCCATTGGGACACTTCGCCCTCGGGGCCGAACGCGACCGACGAGGAAAAACGTACCTGGTTGACCTCGATATAGCCATCACCGTAGGCGGTGACGGTGTTCAGAGCGGCCGTCGCAGGATCGGTATGCAGCTTCAATAAAAACTCCAGCTTTATGTGCCTGATAATAGCGCATGCGCATTCAACCATGTTGTAGAAAGCGCACGGCCCCCGCCGCGCTTGCGCGCCTTCCGCCGGCAAGGGTTTCGCCTCGGGCCGGCCCCGTTTTTTTCCAATTTGCCGCCTACGCTTCCTTGCGCTAGATTACAGGGTTTTGCTGCGCTGCAAATTCCATGGGCGGCGCGGCATTCTGGCCCTTTTCCCCCACGCGCGACCGCGCCCTGGTTTTTTTTGCCCTTTTTCCGCCCCTAAGGATTCCCATCATGAGGAAGTTCTCCCGCATCGAGCGTCTGCCCCCGTACGTTTTCAACATTACCGGCGAGCTCAAGATGGCGGCGCGTAGGCGCGGCGAAGACATCATCGACATGTCGATGGGCAACCCGGACGGCGCGACCCCCAAGCACATCGTCGACAAGATGGTCGAGGCCACCACGCGCCCGACCACGCACGGCTATTCGGTGTCCAAGGGCATCCCGCGCCTGCGCAAGGCCATCTGTGACTGGTACCAGCGCCGCTACGCGGTCGAATTCGATCCGGATTCCGAGGCCATCGTCACCATCGGCTCCAAGGAAGGCCTGGCCCACCTGATGCTGGCCACGCTGGACCGCGGCGACACCGTGCTGGTGCCCAATCCCAGCTACCCGATCCACATCTACGGCGCGGTCATCGCCGGCGCCAACATCCGTTCCGTGCGCATGACGCCGGGCGTGGACTTCTTCGAGGAACTGGAACGCGCCGTGCGCGAATCGATCCCGAAGCCCAAGATGATGGTGCTGGGCTTTCCCAGCAACCCGACCGCGCAATGCGTGGACCTGTCGTTCTTCGAACGCGTGGTCGCGCTGGCCAAGGAGCACGACATCCTGGTCGTGCACGACCTGGCCTACGCCGACATCACCTTCGACGGCTACGTGGCGCCGTCCATCATGCAAGTGCCCGGCGCGCGCGACGTCGCCGTCGAGTTCTTCACGATGAGCAAGAGCTACAACATGGCCGGCTGGCGCATCGGCTACATGGTCGGCAACCGCGAGCTGGTCAATGCGCTGGCGCGCATCAAGAGTTATCACGACTACGGTACGTTCACGCCGATCCAGGTGGCTTCCATCGCCGCGCTGGACGGTCCGCAGGATTGCGTGAACGAGATCGTGGCGCAGTACCAGAGCCGCCGCGACGTGCTCGCGCGCGGCCTGCATGAAGCAGGTTGGAATGTGGAGATTCCGAAGGCGTCCATGTACATCTGGGCGCAAATCCCCGAACCCTACAGGGCGATGGGCTCTTTGGAATTCGCCAAGCGCGTCCTGTCGGACGCGAAAGTGGCCGTGTCCCCCGGGATCGGCTTCGGCGAGTACGGCGACGAATACGTGCGCTTCGCCCTGATCGAAAACGAGCAGCGCACCCGCCAGGCGGTGCGCGGCATCAAGGATATGTTCCGCAAGGACGGAGGGCTGTAGGCCCACCCCCGAAGCGCCTGCGGCGCTTCCCCCTCTAGGGGGCATGCCTGCGGACCGGCGGAGCCGGATCCGCGGCATCCCGATTTCGGGGGGCACCCGTTCCGCATTATGGAGAACTGAAGATGAATTCCCCTCAACGTCCGCCTGCTGAGGGCGCGGCGATGAATCCGATGAAAGTCGGCCTGCTGGGCCTGGGCGTGGTGGGCGGCGGCACGTGGTCCGTGCTGTCGCGCAACGCTGAAGAAATCGCGCGCCGCGCGGGCCGGCGGATCGAAGTGACGCGCGCCGCCGTGCGCGACGTGGCCAAGGCGCGCACGCGCGTGGGCGACGCGCTGCTGGTCGATACCGACGTGCACGCGCTGGTGCGCGATCCGGAAATCGACATCGTGGTCGAACTCATCGGCGGCGACACGCTGGCGCGCGAGCTGGTGCTCGAAGCCATCGCCAACGGCAAGCACGTCGTGACGGCCAACAAGGCGCTGCTGGCCAAGCATGGCAACGAGATCTTCGCCGCGGCGCACGAGCGCGGCGTGATGGTGACGTTCGAAGCCGCCGTGGCCGGCGGCATTCCCATCATCAAGGCGATCCGCGAGGGCCTGACCGCCAACCGCATCCAGTGGGTGGCCGGCATCATCAACGGCACCACCAATTTCATCCTGTCGGAAATGCGCTCGCGCGGCCTGCCGTTCGCCGACGTGCTGGCCGAGGCGCAGCGCCTGGGCTACGCCGAGGCCGATCCCACTTTCGACGTGGAAGGCGTGGACGCCGCGCACAAGCTGACGCTGCTGGCCTCGCTGGCCTTCGGCGTGCCGGTGCAGTTCGACCGCGCCTACATCGAAGGCATCTCGCAGCTGGCCGCCGAGGACATCGAGCATGCCGAGCGCCTGGGCTACCGCATCAAGCTGCTGGGCGTGACCAAGCGCCGCCCCGACGGCATCGAGCTGCGCGTGCATCCGGCGCTGGTGCCGTCCGAGCGCCTGCTGGCCAACGTCGAGGGCGCCATGAACGCCGTGCTGGTCAAGGGCGACGCCGTCGGCCCCACGCTGTACTACGGCCAGGGCGCGGGCGAAGAGCCCACCGCCTCGGCGGTCGTGGCCGACCTGGTCGACGTGACCCGCCTGCACACCGCCGACCCCGGCAACCGCGTGCCGCACCTGGCGTTCCAGCCGGACGCCATGTCGGACACGCCGATCCTGCCCATCGAGCAGGTCAGCACTTCGTACTACCTGCGCCTGCGCGTGGACGACCAGCCTGGCGTGCTGGCCGACATCGCGCGCATCCTGGCCGACCGTTCCATTTCGATCGGGTCGATGATCCAGCAGCCCTCGCACATCGGCGGCGCGGATATCATTTTCCTGACGCACGAAGCGGTCGAAGGCAATGTCAACCAGGCGATCGAACGCATCGAGGCGCTGCCGTTCGTGCGCTCCAAAGTTACGCGCCTGCGCGTGGAACACCTCGTATGAAATACATCTCCACCCGCGGCGGCATGAAGCCGCTGGAATTCTCCGACATCCTGCTCGAAGGTCTGGCGCCCGACGGCGGCCTGGCGGTGCCCGAGCAGCTGCCCCAGGTTTCGGCCGAGACGCTGGAATCCTGGCGCGGCCTGTCGTACGCGGACCTGGCGTATGAAGTGCTGTCGCGCTTCGCCACCGACATTCCCGCCGACGATCTGCGCCGCCTGACCCGCGCCGCGTACACGCAGGAGATCTTCAACAGCGAAGACATCGTCCCGCTGCGCCCGCTCGACGGCGGCCTGTCGCTGCTGGGCCTGTCCGAAGGGCCGACGCTGGCCTTCAAGGACATGGCCATGCAGTTCCTGGGCCAGGTGTTCGAATACGTGCTGGACAAGCGCGGCACCACGCTGAACATCGTGGGCGCCACCTCGGGCGACACCGGCTCGGCGGCCGAGTACGCGCTGCGCGGCAAGCGCGGCGTGGCGGTGTTCATGCTGTCGCCGCACGGCCGTATGAGCGCCTTCCAGCGCGCGCAGATGTATTCGCTGCAGGACGAGAACATCCACAACATCGCGGTGCGCGGCGTGTTCGACGAGGCCCAGGACATCGTCAAGTCGCTGGCCGGCGACCTGGCGTTCAAGACCAAGTACCGCCTGGGCGCGGTCAATTCCATCAACTGGGCGCGCATCGCGGCCCAGGTGGTGTACTACTTCCACGGCTGGCTGCGCGCTTCTGATAAGCCCGGCCAGCAGGTCTCGTTCGCCGTGCCCTCGGGCAACTTCGGCAACATCCTGTCGGGCCACATCGCGCGCGGCATGGGCCTGCCGATCCGCCGCCTGGTGCTGGCCACCAACGAGAACAACGTGCTGGAGGAGTTCTTCCGCACCGGCGTGTACCGCCCGCGGCCCGCGGAACAGACCTACGCCACGTCCAGCCCCTCAATGGACATCTCGCGCGCCTCGAATTTCGAGCGCTTCGTGTTCGACCTGGTCGGCCGCGACGCCGGCCGCGTCCAGGCCTTGTGGCAGGCGCTGGCGCGCGACGGCTCGTTCGACCTCTCCGACCTGCTGCCGCAGTTCGAGTCGCGCTATGGCTTCGTGTCGGGCGCCAGCACCCACGAGGACCGGCTGGCCACGATCCGCTCGGTCTACGACGCCACCGGCGTGCTGGTCGATCCGCACACGGCCGACGGCGTCAAGGTCGCGCGCGACTTCGTCGAGCCGGGCGTGCCCATGCTCGTGCTGGAAACCGCGCTGCCGGCGAAGTTCTCGGAAACCATCGAAGCGGCGCTGGGCCGCCCGGCCACGCCGCCGGGCAATCTGGCCGACCTGGAATCGCTGCCGCAGCGCGTGGCCGTCATGGACTGCGACCCGGCCGAGGTGCGCCGCTATATCGAGGCCCACGCCAAGGTGTAAAGGCCGCTTGCCGCTTGTGTGAGTGTGCAACCCCTCGCTGGCCCGGCCGGCGAGGGGTTTTTCGTTTGCGCGGCGGCGATCGCCCAGGGCGCAGCGGGAAATGAAATCGGGGCCGGGTGGATTACTTTCTCATGCATTTGGACCACAACCCGTCACGTATGCGGCCGGGGCGTCAGATACAGTAAATCCACATTCATACTCGGAGAACACGCCCATGAATCTGAAGACCATGACGCTGGCCCTGGCTGTGAGCGGATTTGGAGTATTGGCCGGATGCTCGTCTCCCTCGGTCATTCAGCAGCGGGACGGCAGCTCGACCGTGACCCCCGACGAGCCCAGCTACGACAAAGATACCGGCATGTACGAATACGACAAGGACGGCAAGAAGGTCCAGATCAACAAGGATGACGTGAAGTCGATCGAACAGGTGAAGTGATCTTCCGCCGTCCGCGGTAAAGACAAAGCCCCGGCCTGATGACAGGCCGGGGCTTTGTCATGGGGGGGCAGGAATCAGCCCGCCGCGTCCTCGGCGTGGTAGCGGCCCACGCGCTCGACTTCGTTCTTCGAACCCAGGATCACGCTGACGCGCTGGTGCAGCTTTTCGGGCTGGATGTCCATGATGCGCTGCACGCCGTTGATCGCCGCGCCGCCGGCCTGTTCGACCAGGAAGCTCATCGGATTGGCTTCGTACATCAGGCGCAGCTTGCCGGCCTTGCCGGGCTCGCGCGCGTCCCAGGGGTACATGAAAATGCCGCCGCGGGTCAGGATGCGATGCACGTCGGCCACCATCGAGGCGATCCAGCGCATGTTGTAGTCCTTGCCCAGCGGGCCGGTGGAACCGGCCAGACAGTCGTCGATGTAGCGCTTGACCGGGGGAGCCCAGTGGCGCATGTTGGACATGTTGATGGCGAATTCCTTGGTGTCCTCGGGCACGCGGATGTCCTCGTGGGTCAGCACCCACGAGCCCATTTCGCGGTCCAGCGTAAAGCCCACCACGCCGTTGCCGATGGTCAGCACCAGCATGGTCTGGGGACCGTACACCGCGTAGCCCGCCACGACCTGCTTGTTGCCGGGCTGCAGGAAATCCTGCTCGCACACCGGCGCGCCGGAGACGTTGTGGGGCGCGTGCAGCACCGAGAAGATGGTGCCGATGGAAACGTTGACGTCGATGTTCGACGAGCCGTCCAGCGGATCGAACAGCAACAGGTATTCGCCCTTGGGATAGCGGTTCGGGATCAGATGGATGGTTTCCATTTCCTCCGAGGCCATGGCCGCGAGGTGGCCGCCCCATTCATTGGCTTCGAGCAGGATTTCGTTGGACAGCACGTCCAGCTTCTTCTGCACTTCGCCCTGGACGTTCTCGCTTTCCAGGCTGCCGAGCACGCCGCCGAGCGCGCCCTTGCTGACGGCATGGCTGATGGCCTTGCAGGCGCGCGCCACGACTTCGATGAGCAGCCGCACTTCCGGCGCCAGGGCTTGGGCGGAGCGTTGCTGCTCCACCAGGTATTGGGTCAGTGTTTTACGTTTCAAAAGAATCTCCCTATGCGGCGAATTCTAACGCCTTCGATACGATTTCCTGCACGTTGCGCGACAGGCCCTCATGCGCCCGCACGCGCTGCAGCGCGGCCTGCATGGGCGCGCGCAGGGCGGGCACGAAGCGCGACCAGTTGTCCAGCGCGCGGGCCAGCCGGGCGGCGATCTCCGGGTTGAGCGCGTCCAGCGCCAGCACCTGCTCGGCCCAGAACGCGTAGCCCGAACCGTCCGGATGGTGCATGCCGCGGGCGTTGTTCAGGCAGAACTGGAAAATCAGCGCGCGGGCGCGGTTCGGGTTGCGCAGCGTGAACGCGGGATGCTGCATCAGCTCGCGCGCCGTCTGCACGGTAGTCGAACGCGCGCTGGCCTGCAGCGCGAACCATTTGTCCACCACCAGCGGGTTGTCGCGCCATTTGTCGTAGAAGGCGGCCAGCGCCTGCTGCGGAAACTCGCCCTGGCCGAAATTGATCAGGGCCGACAGCGCGGCCATGCTGTCGGTCATGTTGCCGGCCTGGCCATAGAGCTGTTCGGCCAGGCGCTGGGCGTCGGTCTCGCCGGCGGCCATGAGGTGGCTGAGCGCCAGATTCTTCAGCGCGCGCCGCCCGGCCGGAACCGGGGCCGGGCTGTACTCGCCCGGCGTCTGGTTGGCCTCGAAGGCCTGCCGGAATTCGGCGGCCAGCTGGCGGCCCAGTTCGGCGCGCAGGAAGTCGCGGGCCACGGCCAGAGCCGGCGGGTCCACCTGGCGCATGCGTTCGGCCAGCGTCTTTTCGGAGGGCAGGGCCAGGGCGCGGGCGCGGTAGGCGGCGTCGAGCGCCGGATCGGTCAGCAGCGCGCGCCAGGTGTCGATGAAGGCCGGGTCGGCCTGCAGCGTGCGGCCGGCCTGGCGGGCCTCGGCCAGGGCCAGGATCTGGCGCGTGGCGAACTCCTGGCCCGCTTCCCAGCGCGCGAACGGATTGCCGTCATGCGCCGACAGCAGGGCCAGCTCTTCGTTGGTCCAGCCGTATTCCACGATCACCGGGGCCGAGAAGTCGCGCAGCAGCGACGGCACCGGACGTTCGGCGATGTCTTCGAAGACCCATTGCTGGCTTTGCTCGGTCAGTTCCAGCAGGGCGGTTTCGGTGGTGTTGCCTTCGTGGCGCAGCGGCAGGGCGCGGCCCTGACGGTCCAGCAGGCCGATGGCGAACGGAATGTGGAAGGGCGCCTTGACGTAGTCGGCGCCGGCTTTCTTCTCGACGCCCACCGGCGGGCACGCCTGGGTCAGCGTCACGGTGCAGCGGCGCGCGGCGGCGTCGTGGTCGAGCTTGACCGTCACGCGCGGCGTGCCGGCCTGGCGATACCAGCGGCGGAATACGGACAGGTCGCGCCCCGGGTGCTGGCGCACGTACACGGACTCCATCGCGGCGACGAAGTCGTCGCAGGTCACGGCCTGGCCGTCGTGGCGGCGGAAGTATTCGTCCATGCCGGCGCGAAAGCCCGCCTCGCCCAGCAGCGTGTGCTGCATGCGGATGACCTCGGCGCCTTTCTCGTACACGGTGGCGGTGTAGAAATTGCCGATCTCCTGGTAGCTTTCCGGGCGGATCGGGTGGGCCATGGGCCCGGCGTCTTCCGGGAACTGCGCGGCGCGCAGCGCCACCACGTCGTCGATGCGCTTGACGGCGCGGGCGCTGGCGGCGGCCGCGGCCTCCATGCCGTCGGCCATCATGTCGGCGCTGAATTCCTGGTCGCGGAGGACGGTCAGGCCTTCTTTCAGGCTCAGCTGGAACCAGTCGCGGCAGGTCACGCGGTTGCCGGTCCAGTTGTGGAAGTATTCATGGCCGATGACGGATTCGATGCCTTCGTAATTGGCGTCGGTGGCGGTGTCGGCGTCGGCCAGCACGTAGGCGGCGTTGAAAATGTTCAAGCCCTTGTTTTCCATCGCGCCCATATTGAAATCATGGACGGCCACGACCATGAAGCGGTCCAGGTCCAGCTCCAGGCCGAAACGGTTTTCGTCCCAGCGCAGCGCGCGCACCAGCGAGTCCAGCGCCCATTCGGTCTTGGTCTCGGAGCCGGGATCGCTGTAGACCTGCAGCAGCACGTCGCGGCCGCTGGCGGTCTTGACCGTGGTTTCGCGATGCGTGAGCTTGCCTGCCACCAGGGCGAACAGATAGCAGGGCTTGGGGAACGGGTCTTCCCATTCGACTTCGTTGCGCCCGTCGGGCAGCTGGCGCGAGGCGACCAGGTTGCCGTTGGACAGCAGCACCGGATAGTCGGGCAGGGCGCGCAGGGTGACGCGGTAGCGCGACATCACGTCGGGCCGGTCGGCGAACCAGGTGATGCGGCGGAATCCCTCGGCCTCGCACTGCGTGAAGAAATTGCCGCCGGACACGTACAGGCCCATCAGCGTGGAATTGGCCGAAGGCTTGCAGCGGCTGACGATTTCCACCGTGGCGCTGGCAGGCAGCCCCAGCAGTTCGAGGCGGCGCTCGGAAAGGCGGTAGCGTTCGGCCGGCAACGCCGCGCCATCCACCGCTACCGAGACGAGTTCCAGCTCTTCGCCGTCGAGGACCAGCGCCGCGTCGGCGCCGGCGTCGGGCTTGCGGCGCACCTGCATGGCGCAGCGCACTTCGGTCGCGTCGGGCGCGAGGTCGAAGGCGAGCGCGACTTCGGGAATATCGTAGGGGTAGGGCTGGTAATCCTTGCGATAAACGGTTACGGGCGTGTCGGTGCGCATGGGATTTCAGTCCTGTTATGAACGAGGGCCCTATTGTAGTGGCTGGACCCGCCGGGCCGCCTGAACCTTATGGATTACCGTAAACTTTTCAGGTGCGGACCGGTCAAACCGCAGTAAATGGCGCCGCCGTGCGGAAGGAGTAGCAGAATGTCCAAGTCATCCATGTTCAATGCGGGCCGCTGGGCCGGCGTGCTCGCCGTGGCGGGGGCGCTTGCGTTGACGGGCTGCGCCGCTCCCACGGTATCGGCGCGGGTGACGTCATTTCAACAATGGCCCGCGGGCGTGGAAGGGCAGACCTACCGCTTCGTGCCGGCCGATGCCTCGCAAAACAATAATCTCGAATATCAGTCGTACCAGGACATGGTGCGCGCCGGCATCGGCGCAACCGGCCTGGTCGAGGCGCAGCACGGCGCCAAGAGCCGTTTCGATGTCTCGTTCCGTTACGGAACCACGCAGACCCAGGTAATGGTGCGGCGTGCGTATGACCCGTATTTCTACGGCGGCTACGGCTATGGCGGCTACGGCGGTTTCTACGGCCCCGGCCCCTGGGGCCCGGGCTTCTGGGGCCCCGACTGGGTGGACGTGCCGATGGTGGTCCAGCGCAATTCGCTCACGCTGCAGATCTACGATACCCAGCGCGGTGGCGCCGAGGTATACCGTTCGACCGCATACATATTGAGCGAGCGCGAGGATTTCACGCGCACCATGCCGTATCTGGTGCGTGCAATATTTGATAATTTCCCTGGAAATAATGGCGCCGAGCGCGAGATCAAATTTCCCGCGCAATGAGTCGCGCTCCGAGCATAAATAAAATCGGCGCACCATAATGGTGCGCCGATTTTATTTCTTACTGCCGGATAGGTTTTATTCTTTGATAAGAAAACTATCGCGGGTGGCGCCGGCGGCTTCTTCGGCGGCCAGCCAGCGCGGCGCCTTGCCGCGGCCGCTCCAGGTTTCGCCGGTTTGCGGATGGCGGTACTTGGGCGCGACGGCGCGCTTGGCGGCGGTGGCGGGGCGCGCAGCGGCGCCAGCCTTGCGGCGGCCGCCGGCGGCGCGGCCGGGCTTGGCGGCGCCATAGGCTGCAATGATCTCCTCGGGCGTGATGTCGTACTCGCGCATCGAGGTGATGATCGAGTTGATCACGGGCTTGCGACGTTTGGTTTGGAGGATTTCAGCCTTCTTCTGGAGCTTGTTGATCTCTTTTTCGATCTTTGCTTGCAGTGCTGCGTAGGTTTCTCGGGCCATGGTTTATTCCTGATTATGGAACTGCTTTTAATCGCCGGCGAAGTTATGTGTAATTGTTGTGCCTCGCATAATACATAAATTACGTCCTGATTTCCTTGTTTTAGGACTAATTACTTTGTATCAAAAGGGTCGGGCGATCTTTAAACTTATCCATATCGCCGCGGCGGACGCCGGCGGGAATGAATATTCGCAGATATGGGACAACTTGAAACATATGGAGTTCCACTACGTGGACACTGAATGACGCCACATATTTGCACAAGTAGTCAGATGACTTGTCATGATAGTTACCGTTTAATCGCCGGCGAGGGTGAATCCGCTGGGGCGCGCGCCGGGCATAATGGCGTCGCGCACGGCGATTTCATTTTCATGTCAAGTTGTACGATGAGCTGGCGTAATCCATCCAAAGCCACAAATTTGCTTAACTTGATAGTTAATGTCCCGCCCCCATATGGGATGGGCGGATAATCCTTGCGGCGGCCGCGACGCCGGGGCCGAGTCGGCGGTACGATACGGTCTTGAGCGCCATTGCAGGCGCGCGTCTCCACGCCGCCGTCCCTGAACAGAGTCCCATGAAAATCATCGATCCCGCCATTGCTTCCCTCGCCACCGCCAAATCGCTGCTGCTCGACCCCTGGGGGCTGACCGAGGCCGATATGGCGCGCGCGCTGGGTGAAATCTTCACCCACAAGGTCGACTACGCCGACCTGTATTTCCAATACACGCGCAGCGAGGGCTGGAGCCTGGAAGAGGGCATCGTCAAGACCGGCAGTTTCTCGATCAGCCAGGGCGTCGGCGTGCGCGCCGTGAGCGGCGAGAAAACCGCTTTCGCCTATTCCGATTCGCTCTCGCCCGAAGCGCTGCTGTCGTCGGCGCAGGCCGTGCGCGGCATCGCGCGGCGCGGCGCGGGCAAGGTGAAAGTGGCGGCCCAGGTCGAAGCCGAAACCGGCCGCAGCCTGTATTCCGACATCGACCCCGTCGCCTCGCTCAGCGCGCCCGAGAAAGTCGCCCTGCTCGAACGCGTCGAGCGCATGGCGCGTGCGCGCGACCCGCACGTGATCCAGGTCATGGCCGGCCTGGGCGCCGAATACGACGTGGTGCTGGTGGCCGGCAGCGACGGCCGCCTGGCCGCCGACGTGCGCCCGCTGGTGCGCCTGTCCCTGACCGTGATCGCCGAGCGCAACGGCCGCCGCGAAATGGGCCATGCCGGCGGCGGCGGGCGCCTGGGCCTGGCTTATTTCACCGACGACATGCTGCAGGGCTACGTCGAGCGCGCCGTGCACGAAGCCCTGGTCAACCTCGAGGCGCGACCGGCGCCGGCCGGCGAAATGACCGTGGTGCTGGGTTCGGGCTGGCCCGGCATCCTGCTGCACGAGGCGGTCGGCCACGGCCTGGAAGGCGACTTCAACCGCAAGGGCTCCAGCGTGTTCTCGGGCCGCATCGGCGAGCGCGTGGCTTCCAAGGGCGTGACGGTGGTCGACGACGGCACGATCCCGGACCGCCGTGGCTCGCTCAACATCGACGACGAGGGCAACGCCACCCAGCGCAACGTGCTGATCGAAGACGGCATCCTGCGCGGCTACATGCAGGACACGCTCAACGCGCGCCTCATGAAAACCGCCGCCACCGGCAACGGCCGCCGCGAATCCTTCGCCCACCTGCCGATGCCGCGCATGACCAACACCTACATGCTGGCCGGCGACAAGCCGGCCGAGGAAATCATCTCCTCGGTCAAGCGCGGCCTGTACGCGGTCAATTTCGGCGGCGGCCAGGTCGACATCACCAACGGCAAGTTCGTGTTCTCGGCCTCCGAGGCCTACATGATCGAAAACGGCAAGGTGACCTACCCGGTCAAGGGCGCCACCCTCATCGGCAACGGCCCGGACGCCATGAACCGCGTCACCATGATCGGCAACGACCTGCAGCTGGATTCCGGCGTGGGCACCTGCGGCAAGGACGGCCAGAGCGTGCCGGTCGGCGTCGGCATGCCGACGGTGCGCATGGAGGGCCTCACCGTAGGCGGCACCGCTTAGTGTTGCCCCCACGCCGCGCACGCTACGCGTGCTTGCTGCCCCCCGAGGGGGCTGTCCCGCCTTGGGGCGGCCCGGCGGCGGGACGGCTATTCTTGCAAAGGTCTGTGTCGTAGGCCAGATGGAAGCGGCGAAAAAATCTGACGGCCACAGAAATCTGTGCTAGAGTCATTCCCCATGAAATTCGCGTCCCCCGCTTTTTACTTTTACTTTTATGGTTTTCTGAAGCCGCTGGCGGAGGAAGGGACGCGCTCAATCTGAAGTTTGGAAAGAATCCCCCCAAAAAAGCCGCCAGCGAACTGGCGGCTTTTTTTGCGCCGCCGGTTGAGGAACCCCCGGAGGAGTCTCCGGGAGCCTCGGGAACCTTCCCCGCGGCGGGCAACCCAGGAGCAGTACCGTGTCACACAATACCGATGACCTTCGCATTCGAGAAATCAAAGAGCTGAACCCGCCCGCGCACGTCATGCGTGAGTTCGCCTGCACCAAGGAGGCGTCGGACACCGTGTTCGCCGCCCGCCAGGCGATGCACCGCATCCTGCACGGCATGGACGACCGCATGATCGTCGTGATCGGTCCCTGCTCGATTCACGATACGCGCGCGGCCATCGAGTATGCGAAACGCCTGAAACCGGTGCGCGACCGCCTGAGCGCCGACCTGGAAATCGTGATGCGGGTGTATTTCGAGAAGCCGCGCACGACGGTGGGCTGGAAGGGCCTGATCAACGATCCCGACCTGGACGGCAGCTTCGACATCAACAAGGGCGTGCGCGTGGCGCGCGAACTGCTGCTGGACATCAACAGCCTGGGGCTGCCGGCGGGCTGCGAGTTCCTGGACATGATTACGCCGCAGTACATCGCGGATCTGGTCTCCTGGGGGGCGATCGGGGCGCGCACGACGGAAAGCCAGGTGCACCGCGAACTGGCTTCCGGACTGTCGTGTCCGGTGGGATTCAAGAACGGCACGGACGGCAATGTGAAGATCGCGGTCGACGCCATCAAGGCCGCGTCGCAGCCGCATCACTTCCTGTCGGTGACCAAGGGCGGGCATTCGGCCATCGTGTCGACCGCCGGCAACGAGGACTGCCACGTCATCCTGCGCGGTGGCAAGACGCCGAACTACGACGCGCAAAGCGTGGATGCGGCCTGCGCGGACATGGCCAAGGCCGGCCTGGCGCAGCGCGTGATGGTCGACGCCAGCCACGCCAACAGCAGCAAGAAGCCCGAGAACCAGCCGCTCGTCATCGAAGACGTGGCGCGCCAGATGGAAGCGGGCGATGCGCGCCTGGTGGGCGTGATGGTGGAAAGCCATCTGCTGGGCGGACGCCAGGACATGGTGCCGGGCACGCCGCTGGTCTACGGCCAGAGCATCACCGACGGCTGCATCGACTGGGACGCCTCGGTCGCGGTGCTCGAACGCCTGGCCCATGCCGTGCGTGAACGCCGCCGCGTCGCGCTGACCTCGGGCAAGTAAATACGCAACCCGCGCCGCGCGCCGCCCGCCAGCGGCGGTGTGCGGCGCAGCACGCGCGGCGGCGTAGAATATTCGGATTATCGAACCCGAATCCACGCTGACCATGAACGCTTCCCTGCCCGCTGAAACATTGCGCCGTCCGGTGCCGGCCGCCTGTCTGGACGCCCTGCGCGCGCGCTTCGGCGATCGCTTCTCCGAGTCCGCCGCGGTGCGCGAGCACCACGGCCGCGACGAATCCCCTTATGCGGCCATGCCGCCGGATGCGGTGGTGTTCGCGCACACCACCGAGGAAGTGGCCGAGGTCGCCAGGCTGTGCAACGAGCACCGCGTGCCGCTAATTCCGTATGGCGCCGGCTCCTCGCTGGAAGGCCACATCCTGGCGATCCAGGGCGGCGTCTGCCTCGACCTGTCGCAGATGAACAAGGTGCTGGCGGTCAACGCCGAAGACCTGACCGCCACGGTGCAGGCCGGCGTGCTGCGCAAGCAGCTCAACGAAGAGATCCGCGACACCGGCCTGTTCTTTCCGATCGACCCCGGCGCCGACGCCAGCCTGGGCGGCATGGCCGCCACGCGCGCCTCCGGCACCAACGCCGTGCGCTACGGCACCATGCGCGAGAACGTCATGTCGCTGACCGTGGTGACGGCCGACGGGCGCATCGTGCGCACGGCCGGGCGCGCCCGCAAGTCCTCGGCCGGCTACGACCTGACGCGCATCTTCGTCGGCAGCGAAGGCACGCTGGGCATCATCACCGAAGTCACGGTGCGCCTGTATCCGCAGCCCGAGGCGGTGTCCGCCGCGGTCTGCAACTTCCCCACGCTGGACGCCGCCGTGCAGAGCGTGATCGAGATCATCCAGATGGGCGTGCCGGTCGCCCGCGTCGAATTCATGGACGCGGCCAGCGTGCGCGCCGTCAACCTGCACAGCAAGCTGAGCCTGCGCGAAACTCCGCTGCTGGTGTTCGAGTTCCACGGCAGTCCGGCCGGCGTGCAGGAGCAGGCCGAGACCGTGCAGGCCATCACCGCCGAGCACGGCGGCATGGACTTCGAATGGGCCGAGCGTCCCGAAGACCGCAGCCGCCTCTGGACCGCGCGCCACAACGCCTATTTCGCCGGCCTGCAGCTGCGTCCCGGCTGCCGCGCCAGCACCACCGACGTCTGCGTGCCGATTTCGCGCCTGGCCGATTGCGTGCGCGACACTGTCGAGGAACTGGACCGCGCCAGCTTCCCGTACACCATCGTGGGCCACGTCGGCGACGGCAACTTCCACGTGCTGATGCTGCTGGACGCCGACAGCGCCGAAGAATGGCAGGAGTCCGAGGCCATCAACCACAACCTGGTGCGCCGCGCGATCGCCGCTGACGGCACCTGCACCGGCGAGCATGGCGTGGGCCTGCACAAGATGCAGTTCATGGCCGAGGAGCATGGCGAAGACGCGCTGGCGCTGATGCGCAGCCTCAAGCATGCGTTCGACCCGAACAACATCCTGAATCCGGGCAAAATCGTTTCCTGGCAGGGCTGAGGAAACGCAGTTCCGGCGGTCGCGCCTTTACGGCTGGTTACTTCTGAGCCCGCGGAAGACCGCCGGATGCGGGTAAATCCCGGCCTGCTTATGGCCGGCGCTCGCGCTATTGTTGCGCTCATGAATTCATTGGTCGAAACCGGCCTGGCACAAGTGCAGGCGCCTTACTCTTTGCAGCAGCTCATCGAGGCCCTGTCGGCGGCGTTGCCCGCGCACTGCGTGTTGTTCCGCGAAGAGGACACCCGCCCTTACGAGTGCGACGGCCTATCCCTTTATCGCGCGCTGCCGGCGGTCGTGGCCCTGCCCGAAACCGAGGAGCAGGTGCAGGCGGTCATGCGCATCTGCAAGCGCCTGAACGCGCCGCTGGTGGCGCGCGGCGCCGGCACCGGCCTGTCCGGCGGCGCCATGCCGCACAGCCGCGGCGTGCTGCTGGGGCTGTCCAAGTTCAACCGCATCAAGCACATCGACCTGGCCAGCGCGACCGCCGTGGTCCAGCCCGGCGTGCGCAACCTCGCCATCTCGGAAGCGGCTGCGCCGTATGGGCTGTACTACGCGCCCGATCCGTCCAGCCAGATCGCCTGCTCCATCGGCGGCAACGTGGCCGAGAACTCGGGCGGCGTGCACTGCCTGAAGTACGGCCTGACCGTGCACAACGTGCTGCGCGTGCGCGTGGTGACCATAGACGGCGACATCGTGGAGCTGGGCTCGGAGGCGCCGGACGCGCCCGGCCTGGATCTGCTGTCGGTCTTCATCGGCTCCGAAGGCATGCTGGGCGTGGTCACCGAGGTCACCGTCAAGCTGATTCCCAAGCCGGCCTGCGCGCAGGTCGTGATGGCCAGTTTTTCCAGCGTCGAGGCGGCCGGCAACGCGGTCACCCAGGTCATTGCCGCGGGCATGATACCCGCCGGCCTGGAGATGATGGACCGGCGCGCCACGCACATGGTCGAGCCCTTCGTGCGCGCCGGCTACGACCTGGACGCGCAGGCCATCCTGCTGTGCGAGTCCGACGGCACGCCCGAAGAGGTGGCGCACGAGATCGAGCGCATGGAAACGGTGTTCCGCCTTGCCGGCTCCACGCGCTGCCAGGTGTCGACGTCCGAGGCCGAACGCCTCAAGTTCTGGGCCGGGCGCAAGAACGCGTTTCCGGCCGCCGGGCGCGTGTCGCCCGACTATTACTGCATGGACGGCACGATACCGCGCCGCCATCTGGCGCGCGTGCTGGGCGCCATCGAACAGATGGAAGACGAGTTCGGGCTGCGCTGCGCCAACGTATTTCACGCGGGAGACGGCAATCTGCATCCGTTGATCCTGTTCGATTCGAACAAGCCGGACGAAGTGGAGCGCGCCGAGAAATTCGGCGCCGCCATACTGGAGCTGTGCGTGCAGGTAGGAGGCACCGTGACCGGAGAGCACGGGGTGGGAATGGAGAAGATAAATCAAATGTGCGTGCAATTCTCTCGCGAAGAACTCGACGCCTTCCTGGCGGTGAAGCGGGCTTTCGATCCGCCTTGCCTGCTCAATCCCGAAAAAGTCATCCCCACGCTGGCCCGCTGCGCCGAATACGGCAAGATGCACGTCCATGCGGGCGAATTGCGCTTCCCCGATCTCGCCCGTTTCTAGGACGCATCCCCTATGGATTTCGTCCTGTCGGAATTGTGCGACCAGGTCATGACGGCCCGCGCCGGCCACAAGCCTTTGTTCGTGATGGGCGGCGGCAGCAAGGCGTTCTATGGCAACTACCGTCCGGTGACGCCGCAGGACGGGCATTGCCTGCTGGACATGACGCCTTATCGCGGCATCGTCAGCTATCACCCCTCTGAACTGGTTGTGACCGTGCGCGCGGGCACGCCGCTTGCGGAACTGGAAGCCGCGCTGGCCGAGCACGGGCAGATGCTGGCGTTCGAGCCGCCGCATTATTCGCCGTCGGCCACGGTGGGCGGCTGCGTGGCGGCGGGCCTGTCGGGGCCGCGCCGCATGAGCGCCGGCGCGCTGAAGGATTTCGTGCTGGGCACGCAGCTGCTGGATTCGGAAGGGCGCATCCTGTCGTTCGGCGGCGAGGTCATGAAGAACGTGGCGGGCTACGACGTGTCGCGCCTGCTGGCCGGCTCGCACGGCATCTTCGGCGCGATACTGGAAGTGTCGCTGAAGGTCGCGCCGCGGCCGATGGAAGAACTCACGCTGGTGCTGCCGGCCACGCAGGCGCAGGCGCTGTCCAGTTTCGCGCTGTGGCGCGGCAAGCCCCTGCCGATCTCGGCCACCAGCTGGAGCGGCGACGACGACCGGGCCGAAGGCGCGATGCGCGTGCGCCTGTCCGGCGCGCCGCCGGCGATCGCCAGCGCGCGCCAGCAGATCGGCGGCGAGCCGATGGCGCCCGACGCGGCGGCGGGCTGGTGGCAGTCGCTGCGCGAGCAGACGCATCCGTTTTTCGCGCCGGGCCAGCCGTTGTGGCGCCTGGCGCTGCCGCCCACGGCCGCCGCGCTCGGGTTGGGGCCGACCCTGATCGAGTGGGGCGGGGGCCAGCGCTGGCTGTCCGGCGCGCACGACGCGGCCATGTTGAGCGAAACCGCGGCCCGGCTGGGCGGCCATGCGACGCTGTTTCGCGCCGGTCACGCCAAGCCGCCGGCCGACGGCGTCTTCCATCCGCTGGCGCCGGGAATCGCGGCGATCACGCGCCGGCTCAAACAAGAGCTCGATCCGGCCGGCTTGTTCAACCCCGGCCGCCTGGTCCTGGAGCTATAAGGCATCATGCAAACCAAGCTGGCATCCTGGGCCCGCGACACCGATCTGGGCAACGAGGCCGACGCCATCCTGCGGCGTTGCGTCCATTGCGGCTTCTGCACGGCGACCTGCCCGACCTATCAGGTGCTGGGCGACGAGCTCGACAGCCCGCGCGGCCGCATCTACCTGATCAAGCAGGTGCTCGAAGGCGCCGAGCCCACGCAGTCCACGCAGCAGCATCTGGACCGCTGCCTGACCTGCCGCAATTGCGAAACCACCTGCCCCTCGGGCGTGGAGTACGGGCACCTGGTGGACATCGGCCGCAAGATCGTCGAGGAACGCGTGCCGCGCTCCTGGGGCGACAGGACCAAGCGCACCGTGCTGCGCAAGGCCATGATGTCGCCCTTGTTCGGCCCCGCGATGCGGCTGGGACAGGCCGTGCGCGGGCTGCTGCCCGAATCGATCCGGCGCAAGGTGCCGGAGCGCCGCGCCGCGGGCGCGCTGCCGCAGGTGGCCGGGCACGCGCGCCAGGTGCTGATGCTGGCCGGCTGTGTGCAGCCCGCCATGATGCCGACCATAGACGCGGCCACCATCCGGGTGCTGGACGCCGTGGGCATCGGCGCGCGCATCGCGCCGGGCGCCGGCTGTTGCGGCGCGGCCAGTTTCCACCTGGACGCGCAGGAAGCCGCGCTGGCGCAGATGCGCGCCAACATCGACGCCTGGTGGCCGCTGGTGCAGGACGGCAAGGCCGAGGCCATTGTCATGAACGCCTCGGGCTGCGGCGCGATGGTGAAGGAATACGCCCATCATCTGCGGCACGATCCGGCCTATGCGCAAAAGGCCGCCGACATCGTGGCGCTGGTCAAGGACGTGGCCGAGATCGTGGCGCCGCACGCCGCGCAGCTGCGCGCGCGCCTGCCGGCGGGCACGCGCGCGGCGTTCCATCCGCCATGCACGCTGCAGCACTGGCAGGGCCTGCGGCCGCTGTCCGAGCAATTGCTTGCCGATCTGGGTTTCGAATTGCTGCCGTTCGCCGACAAGCACCTGTGCTGCGGCTCGGCGGGGGCCTACTCGGTGCTCAATCCGGAGATCGCGCTGGCGCTGCGCGACCGCAAGCTGGGCGCGATTGCGGCCGGCGGCCCGGACGTGATCCTGTCGGCCAACATCGGCTGCATCGGCCACCTGCAAAGCGGCACCGACACGCCGGTGCGGCACTGGGTCGAGGTGGTGGACGAACAGCTGCGCCGCCAGGCGGGCGCGCCGGCCTGAGACCGGCGGCGCCCGCGCAGGCGGTTTACTCCACCGCCTTGACCATGTCTTCCAGCACCTTCTTCGCGTCGCCGAAGACCATCATGGTGCGGTCCATGTAGAACAGCTCGTTGTCCAGGCCGGCGTAGCCGGAGGCCATCGAGCGCTTGTTCACGATCACGGTGCGCGCCTTGTAGGCTTCCAGGATGGGCATGCCGGCGATGGGCGACTTGGGATCGTTCTTGGCCGCCGGGTTGACCACGTCGTTGGCGCCCAGCACCAGCACCACGTCGGTCTGGCCGAACTCGCTGTTGATGTCTTCCATTTCGAAGACCTGGTCGTACGGTACCTCGGCCTCGGCCAGCAGCACGTTCATGTGGCCCGGCATGCGTCCGGCCACCGGGTGGATGGCGTACTTCACGGTCACGCCGCGCTCGGTGAGCTTTTCCGCCAGTTCCTTCAGCGCGTGCTGCGCGCGCGCCACCGCCAGGCCGTAGCCGGGCACGATGGTCACGCTCTCGGCGTTGGTCATCAGGAAGGCGGCGTCGTCCGGGCTGCCCGACTTGACGCTGCGCTGCTGGGCCTCGCCGGCCGCCGCGCCGCCGCCGGCCTGGCCGCCGAAGCCGCCCAGGATGACGTTGAAGAACGAGCGGTTCATCGCCTTGCACATGATGTAGGACAGGATGGCGCCCGACGAGCCCACCAGCGAGCCGGCGATGATCAGCATCGGATTGTTCAGCGAGAAGCCGATGCCGGCCGCGGCCCAGCCCGAGTAGCTGTTCAGCATGGACACCACTACCGGCATGTCGGCGCCGCCGATCGGGATGATGATGAGCACGCCCAGCACGAAGGCGATGGCGGTCATGATGACGAAGGGCGTCCATTCCTGCGTCAGCATGAACCAGATGCCGCAGGCCAGCATCAGCAGCGCCAGCGCCAGGTTCAGCAGGTGCTGGCCGGCGAACACCACCGGCGCGCCCTGGAACAGCCGGAACTTGTACTTGCCCGACAGCTTGCCGAAGGCGATGACCGAGCCCGAGAAGGTGATCGCGCCCACGAAGGTGCCGATGAAGAGCTCGAAGCGGTTGCCGGTGGGAATGGGCATGCCGGCCGGCGCGATGCCGAAGGCATGCGGCTCGGCCACCACGGCCACGGCGATGGCCACCGCGGCCAGGCCGATCATGCTGTGCATGAAGGCGACCAGCTCGGGCATCTTGGTCATTTCGACGCGCTTGGCCATCAGGGTGCCGATGGAGCCGCCGACCAGCAGGCCCAGCACCACCCATCCCAGCCCGATGGTGGCGCCGCCGTCGCGCGCCAGGCCGATGATGAGCGCGGCCGTGGTGAGCACGGCGATGGCCATGCCGGCCATGCCGAACACGTTGCCCAGGCGCGAGGTGGTGGGATGCGACAGGCCCTTGAGCGCTTGGATGAAGCAGACGGAAGCCACCAGGTACAGCAGCGTGACCAGGTTCAGCGAGATCATTGCGCGCCCTCCTTGCCCGGCTTCCTGTCCTTCTTCTTGAACATCTCCAGCATGCGCCGGGTGACGAGGAAGCCGCCGAACACGTTGACCGCGGCCAGCGCCACGGCGAACACGCCCATGCCGCGCGCCAGCCCGCCTTCTGTCAGCGCCGCGGCCAGCATGGCGCCGACGATGATGATGGCGGAAATGGCGTTGGTCACGGCCATCAGCGGCGTGTGCAGGGCAGGGGTGACGTTCCAGACCACGTGGTAGCCGACATAGACGGCGAGCACGAAGATGATGAGGTTCATCAGGGTGGGGTTGATCGCTTCCATGTTCAGGTCCTCCGCGTCACGTTGCCGCCTTCGCACACCAGGCAGGCCGCCACGATTTCGTCGTCGCGCCGGATCGCCAGCGCGCCTTCGGCATCGGTGATGAGTTTCAGGAAATCCAGGATGTTGCGGGCGTACAGCGCCGACGCGTCGGTCGCCACCAGGCCGGGCAGGTTGGTCAGCCCGATGAGGGTCACGCCATGCTTTTCCACGATCTGCCCTTTTTCGGACAGCGGGCAGTTGCCGCCGCGCTCGACGGCCAGGTCCACCAGCACCGAGCCGGGCTTCATGGCCGCGATGGTTTCGGCCGAGACCAGCGTGGGCGCGGGGCGGCCGGGAATCAGCGCGGTCGTGATGACGATGTCCGCCTGCTTGCAGCGCTCGGCCACCAGCACGGCCTGGCGCGCCATCCATGCCGGCGGCATGGGGCGGGCGTAGCCGCCCCTGCCCTGCGCGATCTCGCGTTCTTCGTCGGTCTCGAAGGGCACGTCGATGAACTTGGCGCCCAGGGACTCCACCTGTTCGCGCGCCGCGGGCCGCACGTCCGAGGCCTCGACCACGGCGCCCAGCCGCTTGGCGGTGGCGATGGCCTGCAGGCCGGCCACGCCGGTGCCCAGCACCACGACGCGGGCGGCCTTGAGCGTGCCCGCGGCGGTCATCATCATGGGAATCAGGCGGCCGTAGTGGTGCGCGGCCAGCAGCACGGCCTTGTAGCCGGCGAGGTTGGCCTGCGAGGACAGCACGTCCAGGCTTTGCGCGCGCGTGATGCGCGGCGCGGCCTCCAGGGCGAATCCGACCAGTCCGGCCGCCGCCATCCGCTGCAGGCCTTCGGCGTCGAAGGGGTCGAGCATGCCGACCACGACCGTGCCCGCTTTCATGTGCGCCAGTTCGGCGGCGTCCGGCGCGCGAACCTTCATGACGAGTCCGGCGCCCAGCGCATCCTGGGCGGTGCCCAGCGTGGCGCCGGCGGCTTCATAGGCGTCATCCGGATAGCGGGCGGCGCTGCCGGCCCCGCGCTCCACGACGACGGTGTGCTTGCCGCCTACGTACTTCTTGACGGTCTCTGGTGTTGCTGCGACACGGGTTTCCCCGTCTCGGGTTTCTTTTGGTATCCCGATGTGCATCTACGCCTCTCCTCAGAAGGTTCGCCGTAGTTATACACGGAATGGGGGTACGTACGCGCCCCTCCGTAAAGGAGGGGGCGGCCGCGCGGCCGAAAAAAAGCCCCATGGCGAACCATGGGGCAGGGGTTTTGCAACCCGGTTTGCGGCCGGACGGGTCGCCCCGCCGGCCGCCACTGCGCGCAAACGTCCGGCGTCAAGCCGTTTGCGCGCGAGTCCATGCGATCAGCGCGGCGGTGAGGTCGCGCAGGTCGGCTTTGAGGCGGGCATAGTTCTCGGACGGGCGCAGAGTGACCTCGTCCATGTAGAGCTTGCGGTTGATTTCGATCTGCAGGCTGTGGCGTCCTTCGTCGGGACGGCCGAAGGCGCGCACCAGCTCCACGCCCTTGTAGGGATCGTTCACGCTGACGTCGTAGCCGCGCTCGCGCAGCCAGGCCGCGACGAATTCGCGGAAGGCCGGGTCGCTGGTGCTGCCGTCGCGGTCGCCCAGCACGAAGTCCGGGTGCACCAGGCCGGGGCGGTCGGTGGCGAAGGCGCCGGCCACGCTGGGCATGGAGTGGCAGTTGATGTGCCAGACCTTGCCGAACCTGCGGTGGGCGTCGTCCAGCACGCGGGCCAGGGCCTCGTGGTAGGGCTTCCAGCAGGCGTCGATGCGGTGGCGGACTTCGGCGACCGTCAGCTTGCGGTCGTACAGCGGCGTGCCGTCGTCGAGCATGCGCCAGATCAGGCCCTTGCCCAGCTTGACCTTGGGCGAGGCGTTCAGCGCGTCGGGCCAGGGCTGGTCCAGCAGCAGTTCGTCGATCTCGTCGGGCGCGCGGTTGGCGTCGATGTAGGCGCGCGGGAAAGCGGCCGCGATCATGGGCACGCCCATGTCGATGGCGTCGCCCCACAGGTCGTCAACCCAGGTGTCCTCGGCGGTGCGCAGTGCGCCATAGTCCACCGCGGCGGCGAAATCGGGAGGGTAGGCGGTGCCGCTGTGCGGGGAGTCCAGCACGAGCGGGGCCGAGGAGTCCGAGTCCGGATATTGCTGCGGAAGGTCGAGCCGGTAAGACAGGGGTTGGGTGATTCGCATAGGGGGGTGGTGCGTTCGTCTATCGGAGGCCTGCGCGCCCCGCGGCGGGGGCGGCAGGCCGAAGATCGATCAGTCGATCTTCACGTTGGCTTCTTTGGCGATGCGCTTGTTCTTGGCGATTTCCGCCGCGATCTGCGCACTGAATTCAGCCGGGGTGTTGGCCGCGGGCGCGGCGCCCAGCGCTTCCAGGCGCGACTTGACGTCGGCTTCGGCGCTGACCTTCTGGACCGCGGCGTTGAGCTTGGCCAGGACCGGCGCCGGCAGCTTGGCCGGGGCCACCAGGCCGAACCAGGAGGCGTCGTTCACGGCGGGCAGGCCGGCTTCGGCGAAGGTCGGCACGTCGGGCAGGGCGGCGACGCGCTTGGGCGCGGCCACGGCCATGGCGACCAGGCGGCCCGACTGCACGTGCGGCAGCGACGAGGGCAGGTTGTCATACATGACGTCGACCTGGCCGGCCAGCGCGTCGTTCAGCGCCGGGCCCACGCCGCGGTACGGCACGTGCATCAGGTTGGTGCCCGAGGACATCTTGAACAGCTCGCCCATCATGTGCGAGACCGAGCCGTTGCCGGCCGACGCGTAGGTCAGCTTGCCCGGTTCGCTCTTGGCCAGCTTGATCAGGTCGGCGATGTTCTTGGCCGCAACCTTGGGGTTGACGGTCATGATGTTCGGCACGGCGGCCAGGTTCGAGATGGGCGTGAAGTCCTTCTCGCCGTCGAACGGCAGGTTCGGGTAGATGGCCGGGTTGATGCCGTGCGTGCTGACGGTGGCGATGCCCAGGACGTAGCCGTCGGGCGCGCTGCTGGCGACGAAGGCGCTGCCGATCGAACCGCCGGCGCCGCCGCGGTTTTCGACCACCACGGTCTGGCCCAATTCCTTGCTCAGCTTGTCGGCGAACAGGCGGCCGACGATGTCGGTCGTGCCTCCGGGCGGGAACGGAACGATCAGGCGGATGGGCTTGGACGGATACGCGTCTTCTGCGTGCGCGATACCCGAGGCGAGCGGCGTGGCCAGGGTCGCGGCGGCGACGCACAGGCCCAGGACAACTTTACGGCGTTGCATGGATTCCCCTATTGAATGGAAAGCGGATGCGCAAAGGCAGACGCAAACGCAACGATTCTTTCCCGCCAGCCCCGTTTGCGCAAACGAAAGTTTCTCCGTAAGCTATGACTTTTTTTCATACCTCATTTTGGCGGCAGCCGGGGAAGCGAAAGCAATGCGGCGTTTCTGTCCCTCTTTGACCGACCTCCAGGCGTTCGAGGTGGCCGCGCGGCACAGCAGCTTCACGCGCGCGGCCCAGGAGCTGTGCGTCACGCAGGGCGCGGTCAGCAAGCAGGTCAAGCACCTGGAGGAATTCGTCGGGGTCGAACTATTCCTGCGGATCAGGCAAGGCCTGGTCCTGACCGAGGCTGGGCGCAGCTATCTGGCCAAGGTCCAGGCCGGCCTGGGCCAGATCGAGGCGGCAACCGTCGAACTGATCGCCCACCAGGGGCAGGGCGGCACGCTCAACCTGACCTGTATGCCGACCTTCGGCGCGCGCTGGCTGATCCCGCGCCTGACCGCCTTCATGCGCCTGCGGCCGGACATCCACGTGGAATTCCTGCCGCACCGCCAGGGCTACGATTTTTCCACGCCCGAGCTGGACGCCGCCGTGCGCTTCGGCGAAGGCCTGTGGCCGGGCAGTGGGGCCGACTACATCGTCGGCCGCGAAATCCTGCCGGTGTGCAGCCCGCGCCTGATCCCGGGCGGCTGTAGCTCGCCGGCGGACCTGCTGGCGTACCCGCTTCTGCATCACACCTCGGCGCTGGACGGCTGGCGCGACTGGTTCGAGCAGGCCGGCTGCGACACCCGCCGCAGCCTGGAGGGGGCGCGCTTCGACCAGTACGCGCTGTTGTCGCAGGCCGCGGCGGCCGGCTTCGGCGTGGCCCTGATCCCGCGCTGCCTGATCGAGGACGAACTGCGCGACGGCAAGCTGGCCGTGGCCATCCAGCTGCCCATCCGGGCGCGCATGGGCTACTACCTGTGCTATCCGGAACAGAAGGCCAACCTGCCCACGCTGCAGGCCTTCCGCACCTGGCTGATGGAGGTCTCGCGCGCCGCCGAGCCGCAGCCCGAGGACGCGGCCCAGTCCGATCTAAAATAGCGTCATCATGAGTCAAACACACACCAAGAAGGGCCGCGTCGTCGTCGGTATGTCCGGCGGAGTCGACTCTTCGGTCACCGCCTGGCTGCTCAAGCAGCAGGGCTACGAGGTCGTCGGCCTGTTCATGAAGAACTGGGAAGACGATGACGATTCCGAATACTGCTCCACGCGCCAGGACCTGCTGGACGCAGCCAGCGTCGCCGACCGGGTCGGCGTGGAATTCGAGTTCGTCAATTTCGCCGCCGAATACAAGGACCGCGTGTTCGCGGAGTTCCTGCGCGAATACTCCGCGGGCCGCACGCCCAATCCCGACGTGCTGTGCAACGCCGAGATCAAGTTCAAGGCGTTTCTCGACCACGCCATGGCGCTGGGCGCCGAGCGCATCGCCACCGGCCATTACGCGCGCGTGCGCGAAGTGCCGGCGCAGGGCGGGGGCACCGAATTCCAGCTGCTCAAGGCGCTGGACGGCTCCAAGGACCAGAGCTACTTCCTGCACCGCCTGAACCAGGCGCAGCTGTCGCGCACCCTGTTTCCGCTGGGCGAGATCCACAAGACCGAGGTGCGCCGCATCGCCCACGAGATCGGGCTGCACAACGCCGCCAAAAAGGATTCCACCGGCATCTGCTTCATCGGCGAGCGGCCGTTCCGGGAGTTCCTGAACCGCTACCTGCCCACCGAACCCGGCCCCATCAAGACGCCGGAAGGGCAGACGGTGGGCCGCCACGAGGGCCTGTCGTTCTATACGCTGGGCCAGCGCAAGGGCCTGGGCGTGGGCGGCGTGAAAGGCCGCCAGCGCGAGGACGGCACCGCCGAGGCCTGGTACGTGGCGCGCAAGGACCTGGAGCGCAACGTGCTCTACGTGGTGCAGGGGCACGACCATCCCTGGCTGCTCTCGCAAGGGCTGCGGGCGCAGGACGCCAGCTGGATCGCCGGCCGTGCGCCGCAAGCGGGCGCCTACGGCGCCAAGACGCGCTACCGGCAGGCCGACGCGGCCTGCCGGCTGGACGCCGCGGCGCAGGATACTTTCGCGCTCGATTTCACCGAGCCGCAATGGGCGGTGACGCCCGGGCAGTCCGCCGTGCTTTACGATGGCGAGGTTTGCCTGGGCGGCGGCATCATCGTGTAGGCGTCGCGCCGGAACGCCAGTTTCGAGGGCCCCTGGGGCTGAAGCTCCAGGGGCCTTGTTCATGACCAAGAAAAAGAGGAGACCGTTGTGGATGTAACGATGTTGATTTGCCTGCTGGCGCTCGGTGCGGTGGTGGGCTTTGCCGCGGGCCTGCTGGGCATCGGCGGCGGCATGCTGCTGGTGCCGTTCCTGACCATGCTGTTCACCTGGAAGGGCATGCCCGCCGACCTGGTGGTGCACGCGGCGATCGCCACGTCCATGACCTCCATCCTGTTCACGTCGATATCCAGCGTGCGCGCCCACCAGCAGCGCAAGACGATCAAATGGAACATCGTCTGGGCCATGGCGCCCGGCATCATCATCGGCGGCCTGCTGTCGGGCGGCGCCGTGTTCGCCGCGCTCAGCACCCTGTGGCTGTCGCTGTTCTTCGCGCTGTTCGTCGGCTACTCCGGCTGGAGCATGCTGCGCAATAAAAAGCCCAAGCCCAGCCGCCAGATGCCGGGCGTGGTCGGCACCAGCGCGGCCGGGGCCGGCATCGGCTTTCTGTCAGGCCTGGTGGGCGCGGGCGGCGGCTTCCTGTCGGTGCCGTTCATGGTCTGGTGCAACGTGGCCCTGCACAACGCCGTCTCGACCTCGGCCGCGCTCGGCTTCCCGATAGCGCTGGCCAACAGCGTGGGCTACGTCGTGTCCGGCCTGAATGAAGGCGCCTCGCGCCCCGGCATGCTGGGCTACATCTACTGGCCCGCGCTGCTGGCCCTGGTCTGCACCAGCGTGCTCACGGCCCCCCTGGGCGCGCGCATGGCGCACCGCCTGCCCGTCCAGACCCTGAAGCGCGTATTCGCCGCCCTGCTGTTCGCCCTGGCCGCCTACATGCTCTTCAAGGCCTGGCAGACTTTCAGCGCCTAGCGCAGAGAAGCGGCGGAGCACGCCGCACGGGCGCCGCCACGAAGACACGACGAGCGGGGCGGCGCGGATCCGGCTCCGCCGGTCCGCAGCCGCGCCCCCTTGGGGGGGAAGGCGCGGTAGCGCCTCGGGGGGGATTAGACCACCGGTACGGTGTCGATGAAGGATTGGCGCTGCGACAGCTTCTCGTACAGCCGGGCCAGGTTGGGCTGGCTCGTGCGCCAGTCGAGATCGGCGAAGCGCAGGTCCAGGTAGCCCAGCGCACAGCCGACGGCGATGTCGGCCAGGCTGTAATTGATGCCCATGCAGTGGGCGTTGTCGCCCAGGCTCTTGTTCATCGCGTCCAGGCTGGCGTGGATCTTGGAGTACTGGCGCTGGATCCACTCGGGGCTGCGCTGGGCCTCGGGACGCTGGTTTTCCTTGACGATGGTCACGCAGGCGTCGAGCAGGCCGTCGGCGATGGCTTCCCAGCACTTCACGGCGGCGCGGTCGCGTCCCGGCTGCGGGATCAGGCGGGCGACGGGAGACAGGGTGTCCAGGTATTCGACGATGACGCGCGAATCGAACAGGGCGCCGCCGTCTTCCATGACCAGGCAGGGAACCTTGCCCAGCGGATTGTACGTTTGGATCTGCGTGTCGGCGGACCAGACGTTTTCGAGTTCAAGCCGGTAGTCCAGCTTTTTCTCGGCCATGACGATACGCACTTTGCGCACGTAAGGACTGGTAAGCGAGCCGATCAGTTTCATGGAGTCACAAGCGGAGTCGGAAAGCGGCCGAAGTATAGCAGGCCGCATGACGGGGGTGCCGTCCGCGGGGCGGAATCTTCGCCAGTTTGCCACAATGTTGCAGGCTACCGGATGATAAAATCGGCCGATTCGCTCATTCCCTGTTTTTTTCCTCCCTCAGACCATGCAAATCGCCGACCAGCTCAGCCAACTCAACGCCCTTTCGCCACTGGATGGCCGCTACGCTACGCGGGGCGATGCGCTGCGCGGCCTGCTGTCGGAGGCGGGCTTCATGGCGCACCGCGTCGAAGTCGAGGTGGCCTGGCTGATCGCGCTGTCCGACGCCGGCCTGCCGGAACTGCCGGCCTTCTCGGAATCGGCGCGTGCGCGCCTGCAGCAACTGGTGCGCGATTTCTCCGAATCGGACGCCGCCCGGATCAAGGACATCGAACGCGTCACCAACCATGACGTCAAGGCGGTCGAATACTGGCTGAAGGAAAAAGTGGCCGACGACGCCGAACTGGCCCGCGCCGCCGAGTTCATCCATTTCGCCTGCACTTCCGAAGACATCAACAACACCTCGCATGCGCTGATGCTGACCCGCGCGCGCAACGAGGTGGTGGTGCCGCGCCTGCGCGAGCTGGCCGCCAAGCTGAACGAGATGGCCATCGCCCATGCCGACCAGCCCATGCTGTCGCGCACGCACGGCCAGCCCGCCAGCCCGACCACGCTGGGCAAGGAGTTCGCCAACGTGGCCGCGCGCCTGAACCGCGCCATCGCCGCCATCGAGGCGGTCGAGCCGCTGGCCAAGCTCAACGGCGCCACCGGCAACTACAACGCCCACCTGTCGGCCTACCCCGAGATCGACTGGCCCGCGTTCAGCCAGCGCGTGCTGGCCGGCCTGGGCCTGACCCAGAACCGCCACACCATCCAGATCGAACCGCACGACTGGATGGCGGCGCTGTTCGACGCCGTCACGCGCGCCAACATCATCGTGCTGGACCTGGACCGCGACATCTGGGGCTACGTGGCGCTGGGCTACTTCAAGCAGCGCCTGAAGGAAGGCGAGGTCGGCTCGTCCACCATGCCGCACAAGGTCAACCCGATCGACTTCGAGAACTCCGAAGGCAACCTGGGCCTGGCCAACGCCGTGCTGCGCCATCTCGCCGACAAGCTGCCGGTCTCGCGCTGGCAGCGCGACCTGACCGACTCGACCGTGCTGCGCAACCTGGGCGTGGGCCTGGGCTACTGCCTGGTGGCGTGGGACGCCTGCATGCGCGGCCTGGGCAAGCTCGAGGTCAATGCCGCCGCCATCGACGCCGACATCGACGCGTGCTGGGAAGTGCTGGCCGAGCCGGTGCAGACCGTCATGCGCCGCTATGGCCTGCCGCAGCCCTACGAGCAGCTCAAGGCCTTGACGCGGGGCAAGGGCATCACCGAGGAAGGTCTGCGAGAATTCATCCAGGGCCTGGAGCTGCCTGCCGAACCCAAGGCCCGCCTGCTGGCGATGACGCCGCGCTCCTACATCGGGTTGGCCGCGGCCTTGGCCCGGGCGGTCTAATCGTCTTGCCGCGCGCCGGGGCGCGCGGCCTCTTGTTTGACCTCACCGGAGATAGCAATGAAGAAGTTGTCCACGCTCGTCGCAATGGCCTGTATCACGGTTGGGCCGTTGTTGGCGACGAACGCCTCCGCCCAGTTCGCCAAGCCCGAGGACGCGGTCAAGTACCGCCAGTCGGCCCTGACGCTGATGGCTTCGCACTTCGGCCGCATGGCGCCGGTGGTCAAGGGCCAGGCGCCCTATGACGCGGCCCAGATCAAGGCCAACGTCGAAGTGCTGAAGACGCTGTCGGCGCTGCCCTGGGCGGCGTTCGGTCCGGGCACCGAAGGCGGCGACGCGCTGCCGAAAGTCTGGAGCGATGCCGCCGGCTTCAAGCAGAAGCAGCAGGCGTTCCAGGACAACATCGTCAAGCTGTCGGCGGCGGCCGACGCCGGCGACCTGGACAAGCTGCGCGCGGCGTTCGGCGACGTGGGCGCCAGCTGCAAGGCCTGCCACGATTCGTACCGCAAGAAGAAATAAGCCTTTGGCCGTCCTCGGACGGTCCGACGAAAAAAAAGCCTGGCAATGCCAGGCTTTTTCGTTTTTTCGTTCGTGCGCGGATCAGGAAAAAGACATGTCCGCGGCCACCTCCAGCGAGCGTATCCACAGCACCAGGCCGGTCACGCAGGCGCCCAGCACCAGGGCGCGCAGCCAGACGGCGAAGCCGTCCTGCGCGGGCGGCGTGCCGGCGGGCACGTCCTTGGCGTCGACCTTGCCCGTGATGATGGCGCGCACCAGGCGCTTGCGGCGCACCACCGCGTACCAGGCCACGGCCAGCAGGTGCAGCGCCACCAGGGCGATGATGACCCACTCGTTGAGCTTGTGCCAGGACGTCATGGCGCCGGAGAGGCCTTCGCTGACGTGGCCGAACAGCGGCCCCTGCGTCATGATGTCGTCGGTGGCGAACAGGCCGCTGACGGCCTGGAAACCGATGACCAGCAGCAGCGCCATGACCGACAGCGCGCCCAGCGGATTGTGGCCGGCCGGCGCGGCGGCGCCCTTGAGGTAGCGGGCCACGGCCGCGGGGCCGCGCAGGAACTGCGAAAACCGGGCGTAGCGCGGGCCGAAGAAGCCCCACAGCAGGCGGAACAGGATCAGGCCCAGGGCGGTACAGCCGAAGCGGACGTGCCAGTCCATGTACAGCCCGCCCAGCTTGACGCTGACGAAGGCGCCGACGATACAGACGACGAGCGCCCAGTGGAACAGGCGGGTAGGGAGGTCCCAGATGTGGATCGCTTGGCGGTTGTTCTGCATGTCGGGATTGCAAAGACCTGATTGCCGGAAACTTTATCACGCGCCATCCGCCCGGCCGGGCGGGCAGGGCGAGGCGCATGGGTTCAGCGGGCGGCGCGGCGCACCGGCTCGATGCGATGCACGTGCTCGTGGCGGAAGCGGATGCGCTGGCCCGGGGCCTTTTGCGCCGCCGCGCCGCAGGGCACGACTTCGGTCGTGTAGGTGGTCATGCCGTCGATCGGCGCGTTGAAAATGACTTCCGCGCGGATGGCGGGGCCGTCGACCGGTTGCAGGTAAACGATGTCGCCGATGTGGATCGGCATGTTGTCCAGCTTGGTGTGGGCGGGACGACGGATCAGGTCCGTGGTGGTGAAGTGAGTGTTCATGGTGTCTGTTCTCTTCTTGGTTTCTAGTTATGGGGAAAGCCGGCAGCTTCATGGCCCGTAGGCCAGTCATGACACTACCGCACAATTGCTGCAGGTTTCTTGCGCATTCTCATACGCGCGCCGGTTTGCGGCGTGCGTGCGCAAGCGTGTTCCGGCGCCAGGGCGCGCCTGGTTGCAGGAATGCTGCTGGATGTGCAGGTGCCCAAGGGGGCGAGCTACTGCCAGTCTTGCTCAGGCCGCACGCCGTTTGTTTTCAAATGAAGTGGCGTGGATGGCGAGAGCGCCGCCGCGTTGCCGGTTGTCTATGCTGGGGCCTATTTCAGGCTCCATACCGATGCCATGTTGGGTAAGCATCGCCCGACGTGGCACAGTCGTGTTCGTCGGGGGTATTTCAGGCCGCCGGTATTTCAAGCCGCCAAGACTATGTAGTGTTTATACTTCGCGTGTCTGGCGGCCAACAAAGAATATTAATCGAAGTTGGCCGATTTTGCAAGCTTTTTGTGCAAGCGCTTCAATGCGCCGAGGAATGGGCCTGGCGCTGCGCCTCGATGATCAGCCCTTCCAGCCGCGGCGACATGCGCAGCGCCACCTGTGCGCCGACCTGGCCGTCCGGCCCGGTCGCGGTTTCCAGCGCCAGCCCGATGCTTTCGTTGTCGAAGGCCTCGGGAGCCGCCTTGATTTCCACGTAGCGCGCGAGCAGTGCATCGACCGCCTTCTGCGCATCGGCCAGGGCCTCTCCGGACAGCTGCCCGTGGCCCAGGTATTGGTTGACCACGCGCGCGAGGTCGTCCATGAAAAACAGCAGCGCGGCCGCGCCGCGGCAGTCGGGATGGGCGAAGCCCCAGGCGTTTTGAGTCATATGGCAAGTCTGCGTTACGGGCGGCCCGTCCGGGCCGAAAACGCCATTTTAGAGGAGCCCGGCTTGCGGCATACTGCGAGGCCTATGATCAGACTCGCACGACCTTCCGACCTGGCCGGCCTGGCCGCCATAGAACATTCCGCCGGCCAGCGCTTTTTGGGCACCGCCATGGCCTGGGCCGCCGACGACGATCCGGTGCCGCTGGCCGAGCTGGAGCAGGCCTGCGCCGCCGGCCTGCTGTGGATCGCCGAAGGGCAGGACGGCCAGCCCGCCGGATTCGCGCTGACGCGGCCCATGGACCGCGATCTCTACCTGGCCGAAATGGCCGTGGCGCTGCCCAGCCAGGGCCGCGGGCTGGGCAGGGCGCTGCTGCAGGCGGTGCGCGCCCATGCGTGCGCCGCCGGCTATCGCTCGGTGCTGCTGACCACCGACCGCGAGCTGTCCTGGAACGCGCCTTTCTATCGCCGCAACGGTTTTTCCGAGCTGGCGCCCGGGCAATTGCCCGCGCCGCTCGCGGCGCGCCTGCGGCTGGAAGCGCAGGCCGGCTTCGATCCGGCGCGGCGCTGCGCGATGGCCTGCCCGGCGGCGGCATGATGCTTGCGGGCCGCCCTGTGTCAACACGCTTCGATGGCAACAAAATCCGCCTGCCGGCGGCGCCGGCCCGGCGCTTCGGGATAATCTGGCGGGGAGCGGCGGCCCTGTGGCCGGGCCGCTCCGCCACCGCACAACCGCATGCAAGGAGGATGCGCATGGCATGGCTGCGAGCTTGCCTGCTGGGACTGGCGACGGCATCGCTGCTGCCGCTCGCGGCCTGCGTCAACAAAGAGCCGCAGGAACGTGCGGCGTTCATCCAACTGCTGCAATCCCGCATCGACAGCGCCGCGCTGCTGCCGCTGCCCGTGCTCAGCGAACCGGAGCAGGAGGCGGTGGGCGACTACGCCGACGCCTATGAGGTGATGGGCGAATTCCAGCAGGCCATGGCCCGCGCCGCCGCGCCCATGCGCGACGTGCTGGCGCTGGAAACCCTGCGCTCGGTGGGCGAGATCGTCGAGCGCAGGCCGCGCTTCGAGGCCGCGCGCAAGACGCTGGCCGAGCAGGCCGCCAAGCTGGGGCAGGCGCGGGCCGAGGCCGACAAGGCGCGCGCGGCCCTGGCGCTGCCGCCCGATCTCGCGCCCATCTACGACGGCGTCTACGACGAAGCGGTCAGCGCCCCGGCCGCCGAGCTGATCGAGGCGGCGTCGAAGATGGACGCGGTCGCGCGCGACGCGCTGGGCGTGGCCGACTTCGTGGCCGCGCACGAGGACGAATTCCAGTTCGTGGACGGCCAGACCCTGGTCACGGCGCCGACCCTGCAGCAGGAGCTGAACCTGCGCCTGCAGGGACTGAACGCGCAGTCCGAGGGCCTGGAGCGGGCCCGCGCCACCCTGGCGCAGGCGGCGGGCCTGGCGCGCGGAGAGCGCTGAAACAGGCGCTTTGTACAATGCGGGTCTCGCGGCGCTTGCCGTGCCTGGGACGGAACATGAGTCAATCTTCCAGCGTGCACTACCGAACCTTTCTGCTCCTGCTGGTAGCGGTTTCCATCGCGTTCGGGTGGTTGTTGTGGCCTTTCTACGGGGCCGTTTTCTGGGGCACCATCCTCGCCATCATTTTTGCTCCCCTGCAGCGCCGCCTGGTGCCGCGCATCGGAGGCCGGCGCAACCTCGCCGCGCTGATCACGCTGTTGCTGGTGCTGCTGCTGGTGATCCTGCCGCTGGTCGTCATCAGCGGATCGCTGGTGCGCGAAGGCGCGAATCTCTATCAAAGCATCAAGTCGGGGCAGATCAATTTCGGCGCCTACTTCCAGCAGGCCATGGCGGCGCTGCCGCCGTCGGTGCACGATTTGCTGGCGCGCTTCGACCTGGCCGACATTCCGAGCCTGCAGGAAAAACTGAGCGCCGGCGCGATGCAGGCCAGCCAGTTCCTGGCCACGCAGGCGCTGAGCATCGGACAGGACACGTTCCAGTTCGTGATCAGCTTCGGCATCATGCTGTACCTGCTGTTCTTCCTGCTGCGCGACGGCCCGCAGCTCTCGGCGCGGCTCAAGCGCGCCATGCCGCTGAGCGACACGCACAAGCAGCACCTGTTCCGCAAGTTCACCACCGTCGTGCGCGCCACCGTCAAGGGCAACGTCGCGGTGGCGGCCGCGCAGGGAGCGCTGGGCGGCATCATCTTCTCGATCCTGTCGATCCAGGGCGCGCTGCTCTGGGGCGTCATCATGGGATTTCTGTCGCTGCTGCCGGCGGTGGGCGCCGGCCTGATCTGGGCACCGGTGGCGCTGTACTTCCTGCTGACCGGCGCCACGCTCAAGGGCGTCGCGCTGATCCTGTTCGGCGTGCTGGTCATCGGCATGGTGGACAACGTGCTGCGTCCCATCCTGGTGGGCAAGGACACCAAGATGCCGGACTACGTGGTGCTGATCTCCACGCTGGGCGGCATGGCCTTGTTCGGCTTGAACGGCTTCGTGATCGGCCCGCTGATCGCGGCCCTGTTCATGGCCAGCTGGGACCTGTTCGCGCCCTTGCCCGAGAGCGCGCCCGGCATCGCCGACCAACGCCCGCCCGCCAGGAAATAGGCGCGCGGTGTATGGTGTAGTGGCGCCCGGCCTCCAGGGGGGCGGGCATTTCGTGTGGACTTCGCCTATCAGGAGCGTGTTGCATATGGAATGGAAACTGCATCGGTCCGGCTGGATCGAAGAGCGCAACTTCGATATTGAATTCGCCGAGGTGCCGGAGGGCTTTCGCACCCGCGTGCGCGTCTTCGGCTTTCCCACGCTGGAAGACACCAAGCACGTGTTTCCCAACGAGGCGCTGGCGGAAAAGGGCGCCTTGACCCTGCTCAAGAGCCAGTTCGCCGGCACACCCGACCTGGAAGAGCCGTAGCGCCGGGCGGTTGCCTCCCGTGGTCCGGCGAGCGCTTTCGGGGTAAATTGGGGACACGAAAGTTTTAGCCACACTATCGCCGCGTATTTTGTTGCGAATTGTGTGGCAGCTGGCGGATCCCTCGGGAGGCGCATGAGTGCAATGGTGTCGGTGCAATCGCAGCAGCGCAAGCCGCGCCGCTACTCCATGCGGACCGGCTTGCTGGCGCTGGTCGTGGCCTGTATTTCGCCGGCGCTGATCGTGGCGTCGATCGCCGTCTACGAAAGCTACGTCATCCAGAAAGAACGGATTTTCCGCGACACCATATTCCTGGCGCGCAATCTCACCGCCATTCTCGACCGTGAATTGACCGGCGTCGAAGCCGGGCTGCGCATGCTGGCGTCGTCCCCCGACGCGGTGGCGGGCAATCTGCAGGGCCTCTACGAGCGCGCCCGCGAAGCGGTGGGCTTCCATATCGCCGAACACTACGTGCTGTCGGACCGCGACGGCCGCCAGCTCATCAACACCCTGGTGCCTTACGGCGAGGCGCTGCCCACGTCCAGTACCTCCCCGGAACTGGCGCGCGTGTTCCAGACCGGCGCGCCGGTGCTCACGGGACTGTTCACCGGCGGCGTCAGCCGCGCTCCGTCCATCGCGCTGGGCGCGCCGGTGATGCGCGGCGGGCAGGTGGTCTACACCCTGAGCGCGGGCATTCCACCCGAGCGCATCGGCCAGGTGCTGAGCCGGCGCGCCTTGCCGGACGGCTGGATCGCGGTGGTGCTGGACGGCTCGGGCACCATCGTCGCGCGCACGCGCGACTCGGCCAGGCTCGTCGGCCAGAAGGCCGTGCCCACGCTGACCCGCGCCGCCCTGCAGGAAAGCGAGGGCTCGCTGGAAACGGTCACGAGAGAGGGCGTGCCCGTCTATACGGCCTTCAGCCGCTCGTCGCTGTCGGGCTGGACCGTCGCCGCCGGCGCGCCCATGTCCCTGGTCACGACCGACCTGTACCGTTCCATCGCCTGGATCGCCCTGGGCACCCTGGCCGCCTTCGGCCTGGGCCTGTGGCTGGCGTTGCGGCTGGCCAACCGGCTGACCTCTTCGGTGCAGGGCCTGGTCGCGCCGGCGCTGGCGCTGGGCACCGGCCGCGCGGTGGAGCTGCCGGGCACGCGCGTCAAGGAAGTGGCGGAGGTGGGCGGCGCCATGCTGCAGGCCTCGCGCATGCTGGCGCACGCGCAGCGCCTGGCGCACTACGATCCGCTGACCGGCCTGTGCAACCGGGTCCTGTTCAGCGAACTGGTGCAGCGCGAACTGGCGGTGGCGCAGCGCAGCGGCGACTCCTTCGCCATCCTGGCGATCGACCTGGATGGCTTCAAGGCCGTCAACGACATGCACGGCCACGCCGCCGGCGACGAGGTCCTGCGGGACGTGGCCGAGCGCATGGTCGAGGCGGTGCGGGTCTCGGACGTGGCGGCCCGCCTTGGCGGCGACGAATTCGCGGTGCTGCTGCTGGGGGTCACCGGGGACAACGCGCGGCTGGTCGCCGAAGCGCTGGTTGAGCGCCTGTCGCAGCCTTACCCGGACATCCAGCCGACCGTGTCGGCCAGCGTGGGCGTGGCCATGTTCCCGCAGTCCGGCATGGAGCTGCAGCAGCTCATGGAGCGCGCCGACGTGGCGCTCTACAAGGCCAAGGGGCTGGGCAAGCGGCGGGTGGTGCTGGATGGCTGACGCCAACCGGGCGTTGCCCGCCCGGCGTTTTCGCTACACTGCGCGGTTCGACGCCGCGCGCGACGCGGCGCACCATCGGAAGCGGAAATGCAATTCACCATCGGCCGGAACATGGCCACGACTTCGGGTTTGCTGGCGGTGCTGCTGTGGGGCACGGTCGTCGGCCTGATCCGCAGCGTCAGCGAAAACTTCGGCCCCGTCGGCGGGGCGGCGCTGATCTATACGGCGGGCTCCATTTTCCTGGTGCTTTTGCTGGGCTTTCCCAGGCTGCGCGCGTTCCCCCGTTCCTATCTCATCGTCGGCAGCCTGCTCTTCGTCGCCTACGAGATCTGCCTTTCGCTCTCGCTGGGCTACGCCGCCGACCGCGCGCAGGCGATCGAACTGGGCATCGTCAACTACCTGTGGCCCTGCTTCACGGTGGTGCTGGCCATGCTCATCAACGGCCAGCGCGCCAGCGCCTGGGTGGCGCCCGGCATCCTGCTGTCGCTGGGCGGCATTGTCTGGGTCGTCGGCGGCTCGGGCGGGCTGTCCTGGGAACGCACCGTGGCCAACGTCTCCAGCAATCCCCTGAGCTACGGGCTGGCGTTCAGCGGCGCCGTCATCTGGGCCTTGTATTGCAACGTGACGCGCCGCTACGCCGACGGTAAGAACGGCGTCGCGCTGTTTTTCATGCTGACCGCGGCGGCCCTGTGGACCAAATACCTGCTGGGCGCGGAGCCCGCGCTGGCGTTCACCTGGCCCGCCACGCTGGAGCTTGGCGTGACCGGCGGGGCCATGGCGGCCGGCTACGCGCTGTGGAACGTGGGCATACTCAAGGGCAACCTGACCTTGCTCGCCACCGCCTCGTATTTCACGCCGGTGTTCTCCACCTTTTTCGCCGCCGTGTGGCTGTCGACGCGCCTGGGCGCGCCGTTCTGGCAAGGGGTGGCCATGGTCACCGCCGGGTCGCTGATCTGCTGGGCGGCGACGCGCAACAGGCCGGCCCGGGGCGTGTAGCCCCAGGCCGGGCCGTCATGTCGAAGAAGAATCGCTCGGTCAGAGCACGGATTGCGCGACCGCGTATCCCAGCGGGATCAGCAGCAGCGAAGCGAACAGGGAACTGACGATCGCCGCCGATATTTTCAGCAAGGGCTCGGGCCCTGCGGTTTGAATCGTTTGAATCACCAACGCGACGATACCCATAACCATCAAACAGCTGATAACCACTGCTACGTGAGTCATGTTGTCTCCGTCCTCGCCTGATTAAAGGGATTCGGCGCCGCTGAGCGGTCTAGATGTTTGTATTGATTGTGCGCCTGTATTCGGGCGGCGGGCCCTAGGGTTTTCCTGACGGCGCGCGCGGTTTGTGGCGTATTAGCCGCGCACCCTGCAGCATGAAATCCATGTGCGCATGCAGCATTCGGGACGGCCTTCAAAGCGGCGATGCGCCGCCGGTTTGCGCTACGATGACGGCATCGAATCCCATCAAGAGGCCGCCACATGCCGCAGAAATTGCGTCCGGGCACGCGCGCCACATTGCAGGTCAGGCAACTGATGCCGGGCGAATTCGCCTGGATCATCACCTTGTTCGACCCGGAAAGCGGCAATGTGCGCAGCACCAATTATTCCGAAAAGCGCTACGGCAGCCAGGACGAGGCGTCGGCGGCGGGCAAGGCCGCGGTGGTGGAATTCCTGGGCAGCGATCCGCAAACCCCCGAGCCGGGCAAGGACGGCCGCTCCAGGTCCTGAACCGGCCCGCCTCATTCTTCTTCTTTTCCAAGCCCTCGCCAGAGGGCTTTTTGCTGCCCGCGCGGGCACGCGGATTGCTGGAGGGCGCGTGCGCACCCTGCGCCGATCGAGGAGATTCCGCCATGTCCCAGTCCATGCATAGAGAACCCGGCCAGCCCGACGATCTGCCGCCGGACGATCCCACGATACCCGGCAGCCTGCCGCCCGATGGCTCCGTGCCGCCGCCCGACGACCCCGGCGAGGAAGTCCCGCCGGACCCGCGCCGGCCCGACCCCAGCGACCCGCGCACGATAGACCTGGCCTGAGCGCCGCATCCCGCGCTATGCGCAATCCAAGCAAGGAGGCTTACTCATGCGATCGATCCTGTTGTGGCTGCTGGGCGTGCCCATCCCCATCATCATCCTGCTCGCGCTTTTCTGGCATTGACCTACGCCGCAGCCTACCCGCAATGAACGAGGAATAGTCCATGGAAAACGCATCGATGTTGAACCAACCCTATACCGGCGGCGCGCTGCCACGGGAATCCGCGGCCTCCGCGGTCTCGTGGGCGGCCGTGTTCGCCGGCGCGGTCATCGCGGCCGCGCTGTCGCTGGCCCTGTTCGCCGGCGGCGCCGGCCTGGGCTTTCTCTCGGTTTCCCCATGGGGAGACGAGGGCCTCTCGGCGCCCGCGGCCGGCATCGGCGTCATCGCCTGGATGCTGTTCACGCAGATCGTCGCCTACGGCATCGCCGGCTATGTCACCGGCCGCTTGCGCACTAAATGGGCCGACGTGCACACCGATGAGATCTACTTCCGCGACACCGCGCACGGCTTTCTGGTGTGGGCGCTGAGCGCCGTCGTCAGCGCCGCGCTGGTGGGAGCCTCCATCGTCTCGCTGGCCACGGGCGTGGCCAAGACCGGCGCCTCGATGGCGGGCGCCGGCGCCACGGTCGCCGCGTCCGCGGCGGGCGGCGCCGCGGCATCGGGCGCGGGCTCGGGCGGCATGGCGCAGACCGGCGATTACCTGGCCGACCTGCTGCTGCGCGCCGAACGGCCCGACGCCACAGGCGACCGCGCCAGCGCGCGCGCCGAAGTCGGGCGCATCGTGGCCGTCAGCCTGGCGCGCGGCGACATAACGCCGGCGGACCGCGACTACGTGGCGAAAGTGGTGGCGGCGCAGGCCGGCATCGAGCCGGACGCGGCGCAGCGCCGCGTCGAACAGGCGATCCAGGATGCCCGTAAAACGGCCGACGAAGCCAAGCAGAAGGCCAAGGAGGCCGCGGACGCCGCGCGCAAGGCGGCCGCCGCATTGGCGCTGTGGGGCTTCGCCTCGATGCTGATCGGCGCTTTCGTGGCAAGCCTGGCGGCGACCTGGGGCGGACGGCGCCGGGACCTGCCTTAGTCTGGTTTTTCTCGCCGCTCAAACAGCGTATGCCGCGGGCCGGGCAGGCCCGTGGCCGCCAATTTCGGCCCGATGTGCATTTCGCCGCGAGATGGTAGAAATCGGATTCGTATCCGCAAGCGCAGGCGAAGGGGGGATTGGTTGAGAAAGCCGAGAATCACGCTGCTACTGCTTATCGTCGCGCTGGGGGTGCTGACGGCGATGATCGCGTTCGTCAACGCCCTGGCCGCGGCCCAGATCGTTCAGAAGGAGCAATTGATCGCCCGGTCCCTGGAGGCCAACCGGGCGTATGCCGCCAAGCTCGCCGCCACCGTGGACCTGTACATCGGGTCCGTGCAGCGGCAGCTGGAGGTCAGCGCCAGCCGTCTGCCGGCGCTGCTGTCCTCGCCCCAAGCCCTGGCCGCCGAGGCCGCCAGGGTCGCCCGGCAGTCCGACGGCGTGGTCGCGGCTTTCGTCGCCGACCGCGACAACAGAGTCATCGCATTCGAATCGCTGGCGCCCGAACTCACCCAGAAGCCGGCGATGCTGAGCCGCGTCGAAATCGACCAGCGCGAAGTCGCCGGCCATGTCTCGGCCGTCTATTTGTCCGCCGACGGCTTTCCGATAGTCCTATTTTCACAACCGATTCGCGACGCCGCCGGCAGCTATCTGGGCCTGCTCGGCGCGGTGATCTTCCTGCAGCAGGACAACGAACTCGACCGCCTGGTCAGCGTCCATTTCCACCACGACGGTTCCAACGTCTATGTGGTCGATTCCGGCGGCAAGGTCCTGGTGCACCAGGACAAGTCCCGGATTGGAACGAACGAAAGCGGCAACGTGGTGGTCGATGCGCTCGGGCGGGGCGAGGCCGGCGCGGTGGCCGTCACCGGCACGCGCGGCAAGCGTTACTTCGCCGGCTACGCGCCCATGCGCAGCGGCAAGTGGGGCGTGGTGGTGCAGACCCCGGAAGCGGTCACGCTGGAACCGCAGCGCGACCTGCTGCGCCGCGCGCTGCTGTATTCCGTGCCGGCCGCGGCGCTGACGCTGCTGCTGATCTACGTGCTGGCCCGCGGCATCGCGCACCCGCTGTCCCAATTGGCCCAGGCCATGCGGCGCGACGACGGCGGCAGGGACGAAAAGCCCTTGCGCGGCCTGCGGCCGTGGTACTACGAGGCGCAGCAGCTGCGCGAAGCCGTATGCGTGACGCTGGCGCAGCACCGGCGCCGGATCACCCAGCTCAACACCGAAACGCACACCGATCCCATGACCCGCCTCATGAATCGGCGCGGCATGGAAGGCGCGATCGAACGGCTGATGGCCTCGCATCAGCCGTTCTCGGTGCTGGCCCTGGACATCGACCGCTTCAAGCGCGTCAACGACACCTACGGCCATGCCGCCGGCGACAAGGTGCTGATGACGCTGGCCGACCTGCTGCGCGCCGTTATCCGCGCGGGCGACCTGCCGTGCCGCATCGGCGGCGAGGAATTCCTGGTGCTGATGCCGGCAGGCAACCCCCGGGTCGCGCAACTGGTGGCCGCACGCATCCGCGCAGCCGTCGCCAACACCCATATGCCTGACGGCGTGGGCTGCATCACCATCTCCATCGGCGTGGCCCGCTGGCCCCACGACAACGAAGACGTCTGTGAAGTCGTGAAATCCGCCGACCAGGCGCTGTACGCGGCCAAGAAAGCGGGGGGCGACAGGGTGGTGGTGTATCCGTTCTAGCGAAAACAATGGCCCGTAGTTGCGGGTGCTCTTGAGCCGGAGGTGCCGGTATGACCATCGCGATCTTTTCCAGCAGCGAATTCAGGCTGCATGTGGCGCGTGCGAAGAAGGCGGCCGGTATCGGCCCTGTATTCATCACAGATCACGGCAAGCCGACACATGTGCTGTTGAGCATCGAGGAATACCGTCGGCTGACGAAACCGCGGCGCAACATTGCTGATGCCCTGGCTATGCCGGGCGTCGAGGATTGCGAGTGTTCGTCATAGCCCAGGAGGTGTGCTGTGGAACAAGGTGCCGTTTTTCAAAGCAACCGTAGTCAGGCCATAAGACTGCCCAGGGCCGTCGCGTTTCCTGAGGGCGTGAAACTGGTTGATGTCGTGGTGCATGGTCGGACCAGGATCATTACACCAGTGGGCGAATCGTGGGATGGCTGGTTCGATAGCGAGGGGGTGACCCCCGATTTCATGGCGCAGCGTGAGCAACCGGCAGACCAGGAGCGCGAGGCCGAGGAGCGGGCAAGAGCCACGTGAAAGCTTCAAGCGACAAATGCGCATCAACAAAAAAAGCGCCCACTTAGGTGGGCGCTTTTTGAATTCTTTGGTGGCGCATCCCTGATTCGAACAGGGGACCTGCGGATTATGATTCCGTCGCTCTAACCGGCTGAGCTAATGCGCCACGTCTTCGTTAATTACTAGTAGCGATCAACGAAGAACGAAATTCTAGCACAGAATTTTTTCCATGCGCAAGCAGTCGGCCATCATTTTTTCAGGCGTCTCGCGCCAGGCGGATGCCGGAGAACTGCCAGCGGGCGTCGGGCGGGAAGAAGTTGCGGTAGCTCGGGCGGATGTGGTCCCTGGGGGTGGCGCAGGAGCCGCCGCGCAGCACGTACTGGCTGCACATGAATTTGCCGTTGTATTCGCCGACGGCGCCGGCGTCGGGGCGGAAGCCGGGGTAGGCGTCGTAGGCGCTACAGGTCCACTCCCAGGCGTCGCCGAAGAGCTGCACCGGCCCGCCCGAACCGTTGCGGGCGGGGGCGGGGCGCGGGTCGAGGTGGCCGTTTTCCAGCATGTTGGCGCGGCCCGACAGGGCGCCCTCGGGCAACTGGCGGGCGGCGTGTTCCCATTCGGCTTCGCGCGGCAGGCGCACGCGGGCCCAACGGGCGTAGGCGTCGGCCTCGAAGTAGCTGACGTGCGTGACCGGGGCCTGCAGTTCCAGCTCCTGCATGCCGCGCAGCGTGAACAGGCGCCAGCCGTCGCGCTGCCGTTCCCAGTAGAGCGGCGCCTGCCAGCCTTGTGCGCAGACCTGGTCCCAGCCCAGGGACAGCCACAGCTCGGGCCGCTTGTAGCCGCCGTCCTGGATGAAAGCCAGGTATTCGTGCTGGGTCACGAGGCGGTCGGCGAGGTGGAAGGGGGGCAGCAGCACGTCGTGCGCCGGGCCTTCGTTGTCGAAGCCGAAGCCGCGTCCGTCGTGGCCGATGCGCGTGATGCCGCCGGCGTAGCGGGTCCAGCCGGCGGGCGTGGCCGGGGGCAGGGCGGTCGCGCCGGGCGCCACGTAGGCCGGGCGCAGCGGATTGGCCGAGAGCATGTGCTTCAGGTCGGTGAGGATCAGTTCCTGGTGCTGCTGCTCATGGTTCAGGCCCAGTTCCAGCAGGGCGTCGAACTCCGCGTCGTTGCCGCCCAGGCGCGAGATCAGTTCGTGCATGGCGCCGTCCACGTGCTGGCGGTATTGCTGCACTTCGCCCAGCGAGGGGCGCGACAGCAGGCCGCGCTGCGGGCGCGGATGCTTGGCGCCGATGGCGTTGTAGTAGGAATTGAAGAGCATGCGGTACTGCGGGTGGAATACCGCGTAGGACGGGTGAAAGCGGCCCAGCAGAAAGGTCTCGAAGAACCAGGTGGTGTGCGCGAGGTGCCATTTGACGGGGCTGCAGTCCGGCATGGACTGGACCTGGCAATCCTCCGGGCTGAGCGGCGCGGCGAGGGCCGCCGTCGTCAGGCGCACCGCGTCGTAGCGGTCATGCTGGCCGGCCTGGCCGGCCGCGTACGGTCCGGTGGCGGGGTGGGTCAGCAGGCACGCGGGTTCCATGGCGATCCTCCAGTGGCGTTTAGTGTCTTGCCCGGCATCAGGCGCGGGCGCTGAAAACCGAAAACCAGCCGCGGGAATCCGACCAGTGCGCGACGTCGCGATAGCCGGCGCTGCCGAGCAGGGCGGCAAAGGACTGCGGGGTGAATTTGTAGGAGTTCTCGGTGTGGATGCGTTCGCCAGCGCCGAATTCGCGCTGGCCGCCGGGCCAGGCGACCCGCACGGCGCGCAGCGCCTCCAGGTGCATCTCGATGCGCGAGCGCGCGCTGTCGAAGCGCGCCACATGGCGCCAGTCGGCCACGTCGAAATCGGCGTCCAGCAGGCGGTTCACGTGCCGCAGCAGGTTCAGGTTGAAGGCCGCGGTCAGGTGCAGCGCGTCGTCGTAGGCGGGCTCGAGCACCTGCGCCGGCTTGACGCGGTCCACGCCGACCAGCAGGCCGCCGCCTTCGCACTGGCCGCGGATACGCCGCAGCATGGCGAGCGCGTCTTCGGGGCTGAGGTTGCCGATGCTGGAGCCGGGATAGAAGAACAGCCGCTGGGCAGCGGGGATGTCGGCCGGCAGCGCCAGCGCGTGGGTGTAGTCCTGCCCCAGCGCGGTGATCTGCAGTTCGGGATACGAGAGCCGCAGCCGCCGCACCGCCGATTGCAGGTAGTCGGCGGAGATGTCGATGGGCACGTAATGGCGCGGGCGCAGGCTGGCGAACAGGCGCTCCGCCTTGACGCAGTCGCCCGCGCCCAGGTCTATCATGGCTTGCACCGGGCCGACATGGCGGGCGATGGCTGCGCCGTGGCGCTGGAAGATCTCCGCCTCGCAGCGCGTGGGGTAGTACTCCGGCAGCTGGGTGATGGCGGTGAACAGCGCCGAGCCGAGCGCGTCGTACAGGAACTTGGGATCGACGTGAGCCGGCTGGTCCAGCAGCCCGTCGCGCAATTCGACCTGCTCCGGACTGGGCTGCTGCGGGTGCCGGTCGATGAATTCGGTGGCGGCGGGGGCGAACAGGGTGGAGGGAGAAACCATGCGTTCAGTTCCTTTTTGAGAGCTTGAAGCGCATTGCAAAGGTCTATTGTCGTGGGGATGGGGGTCGGGGTGTCAAGCCTAAGCCGCTGAATGCAATGGACTTTTACCAAATCGAAGCCGGGACCGTGAGCCGGCCTGCGGCGGCTGAAATATCGAATTACGGCTGGTTGCCAAAGCTCGGGCGCCGCGCCCCGGCGGGCGTCACAATAGGCACCATGGCCTGACGCAGCCCGCCGCGGTGGGCGCAGGCAGGCCCGACTCCCTTCAAATAATCACAAGGAGCGACCATGAACCGAAAGCACCAACGCGCCGAAATGGCTTTGCACCGCGAACGGGTGAGCGACAGCTTCCATGAACTGCTGGCGGGCACCGAAGACCTGCTGCGTTCGACGGCTTCGTATACGGGCTCCGAGATCGAGGCGGCGCGGGCGCGCCTGCGCCGCCAGCTGGCCGATGCGCGCGAATCCGCCGGCCAGTGGGAGGGCGCGGCGCGCGAACGCGCGCGGCAGGCCTCCGTCTATGCCGACGAGTACGTGCACGAGCACGCCTGGAAATCGGTGGGCGTGGCCGCGCTGGTCGGCGCCTTGCTGGGCTGCCTGCTGGCGAGCGGCCGGCGCTAGTCCCGTTTCTCCATCATGAGGCCGTCTGCGGCCTGCGCCCGGCCGTGGGCGCGCGCCCTGGCGCTGGCCTGCGCCATGCTGCTGGCCGGCTGCGCCAGCGTGCCGGATTCCGCCGAGCGCGAGGCGCGCGCCGCGCAGGCCAGCCAGTCGGCCGACGCGGCGCTCGACAGCTATCGCCGCAGCCAGGGCATCAGCGCCGACCCGCGCACGCCCAAGGACGATTTCCTGGCGCGCCACCTCGCCGTCGAACAGGCGGTCAGCGGCGCGCCGCTGGTGCCGGGCAATCGTGTCCGGCTGCTGGCCGACGGGCCCAGCACCTATCGGGCCATGCTGCAATCCATCGGCCAGGCGCGCCGCTACGTGCACATGGAGACCTACATCTTCGATGACGACACCGAGGGTTCGCGCTTCGCCGATGCGCTGATCGCGGCGCGCGCGCGCGGCGCCGAGGTGTCGCTGATGGTCGATGCGATCGGGACGATCAAGACGCCCGACGCGCTGTTCGACCGCCTGCGCGATGCGGGCGTGCAGGTGGCGGTCTTCAATCCGGTCAATCCGGCGCTGGCGCGCGCCGGCTGGTCGCCGAACCAGCGCAATCACCGCAAGGTGCTGGTGGTCGACGGCAAGGTGGGCTATCTGGGCGGGCTGAACGTCAGCAGCGTGTACGAGTCCTCGCCGGGGTCGAGTTCGGGATCGGGCAAGTCCGACGCCGCCGCGGCCGGCGACGCGCGGACCGCGCCCTGGCGCGACACGCATCTGCGCATCGAGGGGCCGGCGGTGGCCGAGCTGGAGGCCGTCATCCGGACCGGCTGGGAGTCGCAGACCAAGGAACCGCTGAAAGGCGGCGACGCCTACGTCGCGCCGGCCGCGGGCGACACCAGCGTGCGGATACTGGCCAACCAGCCGGACCGCAGCGATGGCTACACGGTGTACCTGACGCTGATGTCGGCGTTCGAAAGCGCGCAGAAATACATACACATCACGATGGCGTACTTCGTGCCGGACCCGGCCTTCATCGACGTGCTGACGGCGGCCGCGCGGCGCGGGGTCGACGTGGTGCTGGTGCTGCCGGGCTTCAGCGATTCGTCACTGGTGTTCCATGCCGGGCGCTCGCATTACGCCGACCTGCTGGAGGCCGGCGTCAAGCTCTATGAACGGCGCGACGCCTTGCTGCACGCCAAGACCGCGGTGGTCGACGGGGTCTGGTCCACCGTGGGGTCCAGCAATATGGACTGGCGCAGTTTCGCGCTGAACTACGAAATCAACGCGGTGGTGCTGGGGCCTGACTTCGCCGGCGAAATGGAGGCGCTGTTCCAGCGCGACGTCGCCGATTCGGTGCGCATCACGCCCGAGGCCTGGCAGGCCCGGGGCGTGAAAGACCGTTCCATGGAGTTTTTCTCGCGCATGTTCGAGCGCTGGCTCTAGCGGCTCAGGCGCGGCCGGGGGCCGGCGCCGCCTGCATCGCGCGCGCCAGTTCCAGGGCCGTGGGGATGTCGTGGGTCGGCTGGAACGAATGGGCCTGCGCCATGGCCCAGCCGGCGCGAAACACCTGGTGGCGGAATTCGCCGCGCAGCAGCTCGCCCGGGGTCAGCTCGGGAAACAGCGCCGACAGCAGCCGGATCTCGCTGGACGAAATGCGCCGCGCGATGTGGTGGGGGCGCAGCTGGCCCGGATGCGTCAGGCCGGCCGCGGCCAGCAGCTCCGCCAGCGCATGCAGCGTGTTGCGATGGAAGTTGGCCACGCGCTGCGCCTTGTCGGGCACCACTAGCGCGCGCTGGCGCAGCGGGTCCTGGGTGGTGACGCCGGTGGGGCATTTGCCGGTATGGCAGGCCTGGGCCTGGATGCAGCCGACGGCGAACATGAAGCCGCGCGCGGCGTTGCACCAGTCGGCGCCCATCGCCATGACGCGCGCCATGTCGAAGGCGGTGATGATCTTGCCCGAGGCGCCCAGCTTGATGCGGTCGCGCAGGTTCACGCCGATCAGGGTGTTGTGCACCAGGCGCAGCGCTTCGCGCAGCGGCGTGCCGACATGGTCCACGAATTCGACGGGCGCCGCGCCGGTGCCGCCTTCGGCGCCGTCGACCACGATGAAGTCGGGCGTGATGCCGGTCTCCAGCATGGCCTTGACGATGGCGAACCATTCCCAGGGATGGCCCACGCAGAACTTGAAGCCCACCGGCTTGCCGCCGGACAGCTCGCGCAGGCGCGCCACGAATTTCATCAGGCCGATGGGCGAGTCGAAGGCCGAGTGGGTGGCCGGCGAATTGCAGTCCTGCCACGGCGCCACGCCGCGGGCCTCGGCGATCTCGGGCGTGACCTTGCCCGCCGGCAGGATGCCGCCGTGGCCGGGCTTGGCGCCCTGCGACAGCTTGATCTCGATCATCTTGACCTGCGGCGTACAGGCGTTCTTGACGAAGGCTTCTTCCGAGAACGCGCCCTGCGCGTCGCGGCAGCCGAAGTAGCCCGAGCCGATGTTCCACACCAGGCTGCCGCCGGGCTGGCGGTGGTAGCGGCTGATGCCGCCTTCGCCGGTGTCGTGCGCGAAGTCGCCCTGGCGCGCGCCTTCGTTCAGCGCCAGCACGGCGTTGGCCGACAGCGCGCCGAAGCTCATGGCCGAGATGTTGAACACCGACATGGAATAGGGCTGCTTGCATTCCGGGCCGCCCACGGTGACGCGGAAGTCGGTGTCGTCGATGCGCGAGGGCGACATGGAATGGTTGATCCATTCGTACTGGTCGCCGTAGACGTCCTGCTGGGTGCCGAAGGGACGCTTGTCGATCTCGCGCTTGGCGCGCTGGTAGACGATGGAGCGCTGCGCCCGCGAGAACGGCGCGGCCTGGGTGTCGTCTTCGAGGAAGTACTGGCGGATTTCCGGCCGGATGAATTCGAACAGGAAGCGCAGATTGCCCAGCACCGGATAGTTGCGCCGGATGGCGTGGCGGGTCTGGATCAGGTCATAGACGCCGAGCGCGCCCAGCAGCGCCAGCGGCACGGCGATCCACAGCCACCAGGCCGAGCTCGCGTAGGCCAGCGCGGCGGTGACCGCCGCGCCCGCCAGGGTCAACAGAAAAGCCGTGTAGCGGCCGAAAATCCAGCTCATGTCCATCTCCGTATTTCGGGATGGAGCAACCATACACCAGCCTCGGCGCCCCTAGCGGGCGAAAACCGGAATACTGTTTCTCAGCAGCTGGATGCCGACGGCGTCTTTTCCACGGCCAGGCCGAAGGCCGGGCGCAGCCGCACGCCCAGGGCGCTGCCGGCGAAGGCGGCGGGCAGCCACAGCCAGGCGTGCAGGCTGCCCGACAGGATGCCGCTGAAGTAGGCGCCGATGTTGCAGCCGAAGGCCAGGCGCGCGCCGTAGCCCAGCAGCAGGCCGCCGATCACCGCGCCGGCCAGCGAACGGGCCGGCACCTTCCAGACGGGCGCGAACTTGCCGGCGGCGCTGGCCGCGGCCAGCGCGCCCAGCATCAGGCCGATGTCCATGACCGTGGTGACGTCCTGGCGCAGCGGCGCGCCCAGCGACGGCTGCTTGGCCCAGTAGGCCCAGGTGGCCACGTCGCCGCCGGCGGCGTCCAGGGCCTTGGCGCCCCACAGCGCGAAGGCCGAGGTGATGCCCCAGGGGCGGCCGGCCAGCGCCAGCGTGGCGAAGTTCAGCGCCACCAGGGCCACGCCGCCCCAGATCAGCGGCCACGGCCCCTGCAGCAGCGAGCCCGGACGGGCGGTGCGCGCGGCGAAGGAAATGACGTGGCCGTGGCGGCGCTTTTCCAGCGCCGTGACGGCCCAGGCGATCAGCGCGAACACGGCCAGGTTGGCCAGGAGCGCCGGGGCCAGCCCCCAGGTCTTGATCAGCGAGGTGGGCGCCAGCGCGGGCAGATTGGACCACCAGCCGAAGTGGGCGGTCGCGATGACCGAACCGACGATGAAGAACAGCAGCGTGACCAGCATGCGGGTATTGCCGCCGCCGACGGCGAACAGCGTGCCCGAGGCGCAGCCGCCGCCCAGCTGCATGCCGATGCCGAACAGGAAAGCGCCCAGCACCACCGACACGCCCGGCGGCGAGACGAAGCCGCTGACCGGCTGGCCGAACAGCGAACCCGCGGCCAGGAACGGGAAGAACAGCAGCACGCCCGCGGCCAGCATCAGCATCTGCGCGCGCAGCCCGGCGCCGCGGCGGTCCGAGACGAAGACGCGCCAGGCCTGGGTGAAACCGAAGGAGGCGTGGTACAGGGTCACGCCCAGCAGGGCGCCGACGATCCACAGCGCGCCCTGGCGCCAGCTCACGGTCTGGTTCAGGTACAGGGCGCCGGCCAGCACCAGCAGCAGGGCGATCCACAGCGGCTTGCGGTTGATGCGGATCGGCGGCAGGGCCGCTGGGGGCAGGGGTAGGGTCGAGGCGTTGCTGCTCATGGGCGAGTCCCGGGATAAACGTAGAAATGCAAACGGGCGCGTGGACGCACCCGTGAGATGGTTGAAAGTCTAAGGGGGCGCATTAATATCTCAAATCATCAATTAATGCGTTCCAAATAACTAAAAATAATAAAGCGGGCGGGGCCTATTGCAGCCGCCAGACCAGCGCGGCCAGCGTCAGCAGCAGCACCGGCACGGTCAGCACGATGCCGACGCGGAAGTAATAGCCCCAGGTGATGCGCAGGCCCTTGCGCGCCAGCACGTGCAGCCATAGCAGCGTCGCCAGGCTGCCGATGGGCGTGATCTTGGGGCCCAGGTCGCTGCCGATGATGTTGGCGTAGATCATGGCGTCGCGCACCGGGCCGGTGGCGCTGGTGTCGGCGATCGACAGCGCGCCCACCAGCACCGTGGGCAGGTTGTTCATGATGGACGACAGAAAGGCCGTGATGAGGCCGGTGCCCAGCGCCGCGCCCCACAGGCCATGCTGGGCGCAGCGCTCCAGCACCTGCGCCAGGTAGTCGGTCAGGCCGGCGTTGCGCAGCCCGTAGACCACCAGGTACATGCCCAGCGAAAAGACCACGATGTGCCAGGGCGCTTCGCGCATGATGCGCCGCGTGCCCACGATATGCTGGCGGCCCGCGATCAGCAGCAGTCCCAGCGCGCCCGCGGCGGCGATGGCGCTGACCGGGATGCCCATGGGCTCCAGCACGAAAAAGCCCGTCAGCAGCAGCCCCAGCACCACCCAGCCGGCGCGGAACGTGGTCAGGTCGCGGATGGCGCTGGCAGGCGCCGGCAGCTGGGCCACGTCGTAACGCGGCGGAATGCTTTTGCGGAAGTACAGCAGCAGCACGGCCAGGGTCGAGGCCACCGCCATCAGGTTGACCGGCAGCATCACCGAGGCGTACTGGCCGAAGCCGATGCCGAAGAAATCGGCCGACACGATATTGACCAGGTTGGACACGATCAGCGCGATGCTGCCGGTGTCGGCGATGAAGCCCGCGGCCATCACGAAGGCCAGCGAGGCGCCGGGGCCGAAGCCCAGCGCCAGCAGCATTTCCATGACGATGGGGGTGAGGATCAGGGCCGCGCCGTCGTTGGCGAACAGCGCCGAGACGGCCGCGCCGAGCAGCACGATGAGCACGAACAGCAGCCGGCCGCGGCCGCCGCCCCAGCGCGCCACGTGCAGTGCCGACCATTCGAAGAAGCCGGCCTCGTCCAGGATCAGGCTGGTGACGATGATGGCGATGAAGGTCGCGGTGGCGTTCCAGACGATGCGCCAGACTTCGCCGATGTCGGCGAACTGGACCACGCCGGTGGCCAGCGCCAGCGCCGCGCCCAGCAATGCGCTCCAGCCGATGGACAGGCCCCGGGGCTGCCAGATGACGAGCGTGATGGTGAGGATGAAGATCGCGGCGGCGGCAAGCATCGAAGGGTCGGACGTCACAGTAAGGGATGGGCGCTGATCCAGGCGACCAGCAGGCTGACGGTCAGCACCGAGGCGACGGTGCTGACCAGGATGGCGCGCGAGGTCACGCGCGCGTCGCGGCCGTACATGGCGGCCAGCATGAAAGGGCCGGTGCCGATGGGCAGGGCGCTCATCAGCACGGCGGTCCAGGCCCACATGGGCGGCATGGTGAACACGTAGAACGCCAGCAGCGCGGTCACGGCGGGCTGCAGCAGCAGCTTGCCGCAGACCAGGCGCAGCACGCCGGGGCCGGAACTGGCGGTCTCGGTCTGCGCCAGGAACAGGCCTATTGTGACCAGCGCGCAGGGGCTGGCCGAGGCGCCCAGCAGCGCGACGTAGCGGTCCAGGCCTTCGGGCAGCGGCTGGCCGGTATAGGCCCAGGCCAGGCCCAGCATCGGCGCGGCCAGCAGCGGGTTGCGCATCAGCGCGCGCCCGACCTTCAGCAGCGTGGCGCCTATGCCGGGAGCCTGCTGGCGGTCGAACTCGATCAGCGCGATGGCGAAGCCGAACAGCACGCTGGCGGTGAGCAGCGTGGTGAAGGTGGCGGGCGCCAGGCTCTCGGCGCCGAACAGCGCCAGGCATAGCGGTATGCCCATGTAGCCGGCGTTGGCGTAGGAGGCGGCCAGGCCCTGGATGCTGCGGTCGGTCAGCGCGGGCTGGCTGCGGCGCGCGCCCAGGAACGAAGCGAGGAAGGTGACGGCGATGCCGCCGGCGAAGGCGGCGGCGAAATCCCAGTGCGCGGCCTGGGCCAGGTTCACCTGCGTCATGGCGCGAAACAGCAGCGCCGGCAGCGACAGGTAGACGACGTAGCGGTTCAGCGCGTCGGTGGCGGCCGGACCCAGGATGCGCCAGCGGGCGGCCAGCCAGCCGGTCAGGATCAGGGCGAAAACCGGCAGGGCGGCGGTAATGACGGCGTTCATGAGCAGGCTAGCGGGAGGGCGCTCATTCTAGCGCGGACCCGCCTTGCGGGCGCGCGTCACCAGCAGGATGCCCAGCGCGGCCAGGGCCATGCCGGGCCAGGCCAGCGCCGGGATGGCTTCGTCCAGCACCGCCAGCGCGATGAGCGCGGTGCACGGCGGGACCAGGAAGAACAGCGCCGACACGCGCGAGGCCTCGCCATGCCGGATCATGGTCAGCAGCAGGGTGATGGCCACCAGCGAATTGCACAGCACCAGATAGACCAGCGAGGCCCACAGCGCGCCGGTCCACTCGATGCGCATCGGCTCCAGCCAGAAGGCCAGCGGCGCGGTCACGGCCAGGCCGACCGCGTACTGCACCATATTCGAGACGGCCGGATGGGTCTCGGCGCCGTAGCGTTTTTCATACAGCGTGCCGCCGGTGATGGACAGCAGGGCGCCGATGGCGAACAGCAGGCCCAGCGGCGAGAGCACGTCGACCGAGGCCTTGGCCACGATCACCAGCGCTGCGCCCGACACGCCCAGGCCCAGGCCGGCCCAGCGCCGCGCGTCGACGCGCTCGTGCGCGATGGCCGGGGCCAGCAGGCCGATCAGGATGGGCTGCAGCGAAGCGATCAGCGCCAGCCCGCCGGCCGACATGCCTTGCTTGAGCGACAGGTAGGTGAAGCAGAAATAGCCCGCCTGCAGCAGCAGGCCGACCATCGCCAGATGGCCCCAGGCCGCCGCCGCGCGCGGCAGCGGCGGGCGCGCGAACAGCAGGAAGGGGGCCAGGATCAGCACCACGCAGGCGTAGCGCAGCGCCAGGAACGTCATGGGATCGGCGTAGGCCAGCCCGACCTTGAGCACGACGAAGCCGCTGGACCACAGGAGCAGGAAAAGCGCGGGCGCGGCTTTCAGCCAGGCGGGGGGAGCGGCAGGCGGCATGTCGGGGCGCGGAGGCGGGAGCAAGCTGCGATCGTACCCCTTTTGGGGAATCTTCATCCCTGAGAGAATCGGCGTAGGATTCTTTTATTCATAGGCAGCACGCGAGGGATGGACATGTCGACCAATAAAAAAGCTACGGTGCGCATTGCGCTGGGAACCTGGGACCGCTTGCGCGAGGACGCTTATTCTGTGCGCCACGAGGTTTTCGTGGTCGAACAGAAAGTGCCGCCCGAAGTCGAAATGGACGACGACGACGCGGTCTCGGTGCATGCCGTGGCCTACGGGCCGGACGGCACGCCGATGGGCACCGGGCGGCTGTTGCCCGACGGCCATATCGGCCGCATGGCGGTCCACAAGCGGGCCCGCGGCATGGGTGTGGGCGGCCAGTTGCTCGACGCCCTGATCGAACAGGGCCACGGCGACGGCCACCGCATGCTGGTGCTGCACGCGCAGACGCATGCCGCCGGCTTCTACGAAGCGCACGGGTTCCGCATCGAAGGCGAGGAGTTCGTCGAGGCCGGCATTCCGCACGTCGTCATGACGCGCACGTTGAAGTAGGGCGGCCCGGCGGCTCCGTCGGAGCCGCCGAATATCGAAGGGGCAAAGAAGAAGACAAGCAAATAAAAAACCCCGGACGCTTACGCGTTCGGGGTTTTTTTGGCGCATCACGCAGGTACCTCGTGATGTAATAATTGGTGCCCAGGAGAGGACTCGAACCTCCACACCTTGCGGCACATGGACCTGAACCATGCGCGTCTACCAATTCCGCCACCTGGGCGCTGTCGCTTCACATTTCACTTCGCTCTCGCGTTGTTTCGTGTTCAGCAGCAGAGAAAAGAATTATGCATGTTTTTTTAGAAGTGTGCAAGTCGTGCCGGCTTTTTTTCACTTTTTCGTGGAATTTTTTTGGCGCGTTGGGCGGCTGCAACTTTAGATATAGTGTCGCCCCATGCCACGCCCACTTTGCACGCGCTGCCTGCGCCCCTTGTCGCACTGCCTGTGCGCGCTGATTCCCTCGCTTGAATGCCGCACGCGCCTGGTGGTGCTGCAGCATCCGAGCGAGGCGCGCCATGCATTGAACACGGCGCGGCTGGCCGTNCCTTGCGGGCGCGCGTCACCAGCAGGATGCCCAGCGCGGCCAGGGCCATGCCGGGCCAGGCCAGCGCCGGGATGGCTTCGTCCAGCACCGCCAGCGCGATGAGCGCGGTGCACGGCGGGACCAGGAAGAACAGCGCCGACACGCGCGAGGCCTCGCCATGCCGGATCATGGTCAGCAGCAGGGTGATGGCCACCAGCGAATTGCACAGCACCAGATAGACCAGCGAGGCCCACAGCGCGCCGGTCCACTCGATGCGCATCGGCTCCAGCCAGAAGGCCAGCGGCGCGGTCACGGCCAGGCCGACCGCGTACTGCACCATATTCGAGACGGCCGGATGGGTCTCGGCGCCGTAGCGTTTTTCATACAGCGTGCCGCCGGTGATGGACAGCAGGGCGCCGATGGCGAACAGCAGGCCCAGCGGCGAGAGCACGTCGACCGAGGCCTTGGCCACGATCACCAGCGCTGCGCCCGACACGCCCAGGCCCAGGCCGGCCCAGCGCCGCGCGTCGACGCGCTCGTGCGCGATGGCCGGGGCCAGCAGGCCGATCAGGATGGGCTGCAGCGAAGCGATCAGCGCCAGCCCGCCGGCCGACATGCCTTGCTTGAGCGACAGGTAGGTGAAGCAGAAATAGCCCGCCTGCAGCAGCAGGCCGACCATCGCCAGATGGCCCCAGGCCGCCGCCGCGCGCGGCAGCGGCGGGCGCGCGAACAGCAGGAAGGGGGCCAGGATCAGCACCACGCAGGCGTAGCGCAGCGCCAGGAACGTCATGGGATCGGCGTAGGCCAGCCCGACCTTGAGCACGACGAAGCCGCTGGACCACAGGAGCAGGAAAAGCGCGGGCGCGGCTTTCAGCCAGGCGGGGGGAGCGGCAGGCGGCATGTCGGGGCGCGGAGGCGGGAGCAAGCTGCGATCGTACCCCTTTTGGGGAATCTTCATCCCTGAGAGAATCGGCGTAGGATTCTTTTATTCATAGGCAGCACGCGAGGGATGGACATGTCGACCAATAAAAAAGCTACGGTGCGCATTGCGCTGGGAACCTGGGACCGCTTGCGCGAGGACGCTTATTCTGTGCGCCACGAGGTTTTCGTGGTCGAACAGAAAGTGCCGCCCGAAGTCGAAATGGACGACGACGACGCGGTCTCGGTGCATGCCGTGGCCTACGGGCCGGACGGCACGCCGATGGGCACCGGGCGGCTGTTGCCCGACGGCCATATCGGCCGCATGGCGGTCCACAAGCGGGCCCGCGGCATGGGTGTGGGCGGCCAGTTGCTCGACGCCCTGATCGAACAGGGCCACGGCGACGGCCACCGCATGCTGGTGCTGCACGCGCAGACGCATGCCGCCGGCTTCTACGAAGCGCACGGGTTCCGCATCGAAGGCGAGGAGTTCGTCGAGGCCGGCATTCCGCACGTCGTCATGACGCGCACGTTGAAGTAGGGCGGCCCGGCGGCTCCGTCGGAGCCGCCGAATATCGAAGGGGCAAAGAAGAAGACAAGCAAATAAAAAACCCCGGACGCTTACGCGTTCGGGGTTTTTTTGGCGCATCACGCAGGTACCTCGTGATGTAATAATTGGTGCCCAGGAGAGGACTCGAACCTCCACACCTTGCGGCACATGGACCTGAACCATGCGCGTCTACCAATTCCGCCACCTGGGCGCTGTCGCTTCACATTTCACTTCGCTCTCGCGTTGTTTCGTGTTCAGCAGCAGAGAAAAGAATTATGCATGTTTTTTTAGAAGTGTGCAAGTCGTGCCGGCTTTTTTTCACTTTTTCGTGGAATTTTTTTGGCGCGTTGGGCGGCTGCAACTTTAGATATAGTGTCGCCCCATGCCACGCCCACTTTGCACGCGCTGCCTGCGCCCCTTGTCGCACTGCCTGTGCGCGCTGATTCCCTCGCTTGAATGCCGCACGCGCCTGGTGGTGCTGCAGCATCCGAGCGAGGCGCGCCATGCATTGAACACGGCGCGGCTGGCCGTGCTCGGCTTGGCCGGCGCGCGCCGCGTGGTGGGCGAATATTTCTCGGAACAGGACTGGACGCAGCCCGGCTACGCGCCGCGCCTGCTGTTTCCGGGCGAGGGCGCCGAGGTGCTGACGCCGGGCTACGGCCGCGAGCTGGGCATGCCCGTACAGTTGATCGTGCCCGACGGCACCTGGGGCCATGCGCGCAAGCTGCTGCACATCAATCCGCGGCTGGCGGCGCTGCCGCGCGTGATGCTGCCCGCCGGGCTGTCGACGCGCTATCGCGTGCGCCATGCCGACATGCCGGGCGCGCTGTCCACCATCGAGGCCGTGACCCATGCCTTGAACGCCATCGAGGCGCCGCGCAATTTCGACGCCTTGCTGCGGCCGTTCGAAGCCTTGATCGACGGGCAGATCGCCGGCATGGGCGCCGACCTCTACGCGAAGCATCACCTGAACCGAAAAGTGCCCTGGCGCTGAGGGCGGGATGGCGGGGCAGGCCGGGCACAAAGCAAAAGCCCCGAAAACCTTGCGATTTTCGGGGCTTTTCAGCTCTTGCTGTCGAGACCTCGATCGAGGTTCCGACTGGAATTCCGTGGTGCCCAGGAGAGGACTCGAACCTCCACACCTTGCGGCACATGGACCTGAACCATGCGCGTCTACCAATTCCGCCACCTGGGCACTGAGAGATACTGTCAGATTGTTGTGCTACGCTGCGGCCTGTTGCGCATCTGGTACAAGAGTTAGTTAACTATTAATCAACTAAATCCGCATTCAGAAGTGCAGCAGGTCGTAGTTGGTTTTACAATCGGGCTTTGGATTATTCATCCCGCCCTCTGACCTTTCTGCTTCAGTGTTCAGCCTTGGGCGAACCACAGAAGCTGCGCATTATATACGGAAAATTTAGCTTTGGCAAAACGATCGAATAACGAATCGAATAACAACAGATCAACACCCTTGCCCGAAGCGCCGCCGGACTTCGATCCCGATGTTCCGTCTCGTGAAGCCATCCTGAAAGCGTTGCGCGCCGCGGGCTCGCCGCTGTCTCCGGTGGAGCTGGCCGAGCGCATGGGCATCGAGCGCGCCGCGACCATGGTGGGGTTTGAACGCCGCCTGGGCGCCATGGAGCGCGACGGCCAGCTGATGCCCAATCGCAAGGGCGTGCTGCTGCTGGCCACCAAACTGGATTTCATCGCCGGCAAGGTGCTGGGCCATCGCGACGGCTTCGGCTTCCTGCTGCGCGACGACGGCGGGCCGGACCTGTTCCTGTCGCCGCGCGAAATGCTCAAGGTGCTGCACGGCGACCGCGTGCTGGTCAAGCCCACGGGCGAATACCGCGGCAAGCCGGAAGGCACCATCGTCGAAGTCATCGAGCGCCGCACCAACAAGCTGGTCGGACGCTTCCTGCACGAGCACGGGCTGTCCATCGTGGTCCCCGAGGATCAGCGCATCAAGCACGACATCCTGATCCCGCCCAGCGACACCAACGGCGCCCAGCACGGGCAGGTGGTCGCGGTCGAGATCATGGCGCAGCCCACCCGCCACACGCAGCCGCTGGGCCGCGTGGCCGAGGTGCTGGGCGAGATCGACGATCCGGGCATGGAAATCGAGATCGCGGTGCGCAAGTTCGACGTGCCCGTCGAATTCTCGGAGGCCGCCCGCAAGCAGGCCGCGCGCCTGCCGGACGTGGTCCGCAAGGCCGACCTCAAGGACCGCGTGGATCTGCGCGACGTGCCGCTCATCACCATCGACGGCGAGGACGCGCGCGACTTCGACGACGCAGTCTATTGCGAACCGGTGGAACTGGGCTCGGGCCAGCGCAAGCGTCCGGGCTGGCGCCTGCTGGTCGCCATCGCCGACGTGAGCCATTACGTGCGCCCGGGCGACGCGCTCGACGAAGACGCGCTCGACCGCGGCACCAGCGTGTATTTCCCGCGCCGGGTCATCCCGATGCTGCCGGAGTCGCTGTCCAACGGCCTGTGTTCGCTGAACCCGGAGGTCGACCGCCTGGTGCTGGTCTGCGACATGGTCATTCCGGCCAGCGGCGCCAAGGCCGGCACGGTCACCGCCTACCAGTTCTACAACGCCGTCATGCATTCGCATGCGCGCACCACCTATACCAATATATGGGCGGCCCTGCAGCAGCCCGGCGGCCCGGCCGCGCACGCCATGCGCAGCGTCATGCCGCAGGTCCAGCACCTGTACGAGCTGTTCCAGCTGCTGTCGCAAGGGCGCAAGAAGCGCGGCGCGATCGACTTCGACACCGTCGAGACCAAGATCGTCTGCAATGAACTGGGCCGCATCGAGCAGATCGTGCCCTCGGTGCGCAACGACGCGCACAAGCTGATCGAAGAATGCATGCTGGCCGCCAACACCTGCGCGGCCGACTTCATGACCCGCAGCAAGCATCCGGGCCTGTACCGCATCCACGAAGGGCCCACGCCGGAGCGCCTGCAATCGCTGCGCGAATTCCTGCGCACCATGGGCCTGACGCTGGGCGGCGGCGAAACGCCCACCGCCAAGGACTACGGCGACTTCCTGGACCTGGTGCGCGGCCGCCCCGACTACCAGCTGCTGCAGACCATGTGCCTGCGCTCCATGCAGCAGGCCGTCTACAGCCCGGACAACATGGGCCACTTCGGCCTGGCCTATCCGGGCTACAGCCACTTCACCTCGCCGATCCGCCGCTATCCCGACCTGCTCACGCACCGGGTGATCAAGGCCCTGCTGGCCGGGCAGCGCTACGTGCCCAGCCTGGACGACCAGCCGGTCGTCATCGGCCGCACCCAGCGCGAGCACGAACACGCCATCTGGGAAAAGCTGGGGCTGGTGCTGTCGGCCAGCGAGCGCCGCGCCGACGAGGCCTCGCGCGACGTCGAGGCCTGGCTCAAGTGCTGGTTCGTCAAGGAACGCGTGGGCGAGGATTTCAGCGGCACGGTCACCGGCGTGGCCAGCTTCGGCATCTTCGTCACGCTGGACACCTTGCACGTCGAAGGCCTGGTTCACGTCTCGGAGCTGGGCGGCGAGTACTTCCAGTTCAACGACGCGCTGCATGAGCTGCGCGGCGAACGCACCGGCATGCGCTACCGCCTGACCGACAAGGTCCAGGTGCAGGTTTCGCGCGTGGACCTCGAAGCCCGCCGCATCGAGTTCCGGCTGGTGCAGGGCACCAGCTTCGACGCGCTGCGCAAGGCGGCCGCCCGCGGGCCGGACGAGCCATCGCGCCGCGTGAAGAAGGCGGCCGCGCCCAAGCCGGCCGCGCTGAAGGGCCAGACCGCCAAGGAACGTCGCGCCGAGGCCAAGAAGGCCGGCAAGCCGTCCAAGGCGTCCAAACGCGCCGCGCCCGCCAAGAAGGCGACGCACAAGCGCCATTGACGCCGGTTCCCGGGCCGGTGCGCGCCGGCCATGGCGCGCGCCATAAGGGGTAACATTGCGTCTATGGCCGGTTCTTCCGGCGGCCCGCCCCGCTCTGGGGCGGGTGTCCGTTTATCTAAAGGTATTGCATTTATGGCGTCGACCCAAGTTCTGGCCGGGTTTCACGCGGTGGTCGCGCGGCTGCGCCACGCGCCCGATTCGATCAGGGAAATCTATGTAGAGGCGTCGCGCCGCGACAAGCGCATGCAGGCTTTCATCGAGCAGGCCGAGAAAGCGGGCCGCCGCCTGCATCCGGTGCCGATGGAGCGCCTGGACGGCCTGGCCCGCGGCACGCGGCACCAGGGCGTGGTGGCGCTGGCCGACGAGCGCCAGCTGGCGGTGGACGTGGACGAAGTGCTGGACGTGATCGAAGGCCCGCCGCTGCTGCTGATCCTGGACGGCGTGACCGACCCGCACAACCTGGGCGCCTGCCTGCGCACCGCCGATGCGGCGGGCGTGCACGCGGTGATCGCGCCGCGCGACCGCGCCGTGGGCCTGAACGCCACGGTGCAGCGCGTGGCCTGCGGCGCGGCCGACACCGTGCCTTACCTGATGGTCACCAACCTGGCGCGCACCATGCGCAGCCTGAAGGACCGCGGCGTCTGGCTGGTCGGCACCGACGATCAGGCCGCCGACAGCATGCACCAGGTCGACGCCCGCCAGCCGATGGCCTGGGTCATGGGCGCCGAAGGCGAGGGCATGCGCCGCCTGACCCGCGAAACCTGCGACCAGCTGGTCAACATCCCGATGCTGGGTTCGGTCGAAAGCCTGAACGTCAGCGTCGCCAGCGCCGTCTGCCTTTACGAAACCGTGCGCCAGCGCCGGTCCTGATCCGCCCGCCGCTTACGCAGTCGATCCCTTTTCTATCGCGTCACGCCATCATGCACGAGAACGGCTTTACCACCACGATCCTCCATTCCGACCGCAAGCAGTCCGCCGAGCACGGCGCCGTGCACAAGCCGATGCACCCGTCCTCGGAGTTCGCCTACGACGACGCACGCGAACTCGCCGCGGTGTTCCAGGGCAAGGCCGGCTTCACCTACGCGCGCCAGGGCACGCCCACCACCACCGCGCTGGAAGCCAAGGTCAGCCAGATGGAAGCGGGCAAGGGCACGGTCAGCTTCGCCACCGGCATGGCCGCGCTGGCCGCCATCTTCACCACGCTGCTGCGCCGTGGCGATCATCTGGTGTCCAGCCAGTTCGTGTTCGGCAACACCAACAGCCTGTTCGGCACGCTGCAGGAACTCGGCGTCGACATCACGTTCGTGGACGCGACCGACTCCTCGCAAGTGCGCGCCGCCATCCGGCCCGAGACGCGCATGGTCTTCACCGAGACCATCGCCAATCCGGGCACGCAGGTCGCCGACCTGGCCGTGATCGGCGAGATCTGCCGCGAGCATGGCCTGGTCTACGTGGTCGACAACACGCTGAGTTCGCCGTGGATGTTCCGCCCGTCCAGTGTGGGCGCGTCGCTGGTGATGAACTCGCTGTCCAAGTACATCGGCGGCCACGGCAACGCGCTGGGCGGCGCGGTGACCGACACCGGCCTGTATGACTGGTCGAACTACGCGAACATCTACGAGGCCTACCGCAAGGGGCCGGCCACCGGCTGGGGCCTGACCCAGATCAAGAAGAAGGGCCTGCGCGACATGGGCGGCACGCTGGCCGCCGAACCGGCGCACCGCATCGCCGTGGGCGCCGAGACCCTGGCCCTGCGCATGGCCAAGCACTGCTCCAACGCGCTGGCGCTGGCGCGCTTCCTGGAAGAGCATCCCGGCGTGGCCAAGGTGCATTACCCCGGCCTGGCCAGCCACCCGCAGCACGCGCGCGCGGCCGCGCTGTTCGGTTCGCGTTTCGGCGGCCTGCTGGGCGTGGAGCTGGCCGACGGCGTGGACTGCTTCGACTTCCTGAATCGCCTGCGCGTGGTGCTGATGGCGACCCACCTGGGCGACACGCGCAGCCTGGCGCTGCCGGCCGCGCACACCATCTATTACGAGATGGGCGCCGAGCGCCGCAAGCAGATGGGCATCGCCGACAGCCTGATCCGCGTGTCCGTGGGCATCGAGGACGAGGCCGATCTGCTGTTTGATTTCGATCAGGCGCTCAACGCCTGCCTGAAGGGATAATGCGGCGAGCGCGCGCCGTTGCGGCCGCGCGCCCGAGTACGCAAACGGGGCAAGGCCCATGCTCATACAGATAGCAGAAATTTTCACGCCCGAAGAAGCCGCCGAGATCCGGCGGCGCCTGGACGCGGCCGACTGGGTCGACGGCAAGGTGACGGCGGGCTACCAGTCCGCCGAAGTCAAACACAACCGCCAGCTGCCCGAGCAGCATCCGCTGGCGCAGGAACTGGGCAGCCTGATCCTGCAGCGCCTGGCGGCCAACAACCTGTTCATGTCGGCGGCGCTGCCGCGCAAGATCTTTCCGCCGCTCTTCAACCGCTACGAGGGCGGCGAGGCTTTCGGCTATCACGTGGACAACGCCGTGCGCGGCATCGCCGGCACCGCCGAGCGCGTGCGCACGGACCTGTCGGCCACGCTGTTCTTCTCCGAGCCCGATTCCTACGATGGCGGCGAACTCGTCATCGACGACACCTACGGCCCGCGCGCGGTCAAGCTGCCCGCCGGGCACATGGTGCTGTATCCCGGCACCAGCCTGCACAAGGTCAACCCGGTCACGCGCGGCGCGCGCGTGTCCTCGTTCTTCTGGATGCAGAGCCTGGTGCGCGAAGACAGCCAGCGCGCCTTGCTGCTGGACATGGACGTGGCGATCCAGCGCCTGAACCAGGACGCGGCGGGGCATCCTTCCATCGTGCAGCTGACCGGCATTTACCACAACCTGCTGCGTCGTTGGGCAGACGTTTGAAGCCCGGGCAAGCGCTCGCGGCGCAGTGTCGCGCAAACGCAAATTTGCGTGTTTCTGTTTATTGCGAAAAGGGCTAAAAGCTAGTATTGGCGCGGGTTGTGGTGAGGTTTTCGCTTGACAGCCGCCCTACGCCAAGGCCTAATACACGTCTGCGTCGCTGACGGTTCGAAGGCCATTGCCATTGAATCCTAAGCGGCGCAGCACTTTAAAAGTTGTGCTTTGCAGCGCAAGAAAAAGTTTATCCACTGTCTGTTCGTCGTTTGTCGGGTCTTGCGTCTTTCGTGGCGTCCAATCATGACGGCCAGGGACTGCACCTCCGGCAGACTCCACACCTTGTGAGGGGTACACCTGCATGAACAAAACCGAACTCATCGATCATATCGCCAGCAAGGCCGACATCTCCAAGGCTGCTGCCGGCCGTTCGCTCGACGCCCTGATCGGTGCCGTCAAGACCACCCTGAAGAAGGGCGGTACGGTTACGTTGGTTGGCTTTGGCACGTTCGCCGTGTCGGCGCGCGCCGCCCGCACCGGCCGTAACCCGCGCACGGGCGAAACCATCAAGATCAAGAAGGCCAAGGTGCCGAAGTTCCGTCCGGGCAAGGCCCTGAAGGACGCCGTCAACTAATGGACGGCCGGCGGTCGCAAGGCCTGGCGCCATGCGATTTGCCGACATGTGCGCGGTCCGGTATACTCCGGCCCGCGTAATGCTTTTGAGTGCCCCGGTTGGCAGTTGCTTGTACGGATTTTTCGCGAATTTCGTCTTGAGGCTGCATCAGAAAAGGGTGCTTAGCTCAGTTGGTAGAGCGGCGCCCTTACAAGGCGTAGGTCACAGGTTCGACCCCTGTAGCACCCACCACCGAAAGCATATATAAATCAGGCACTTAGGCTTAGCCAAGTGCCTTTTTTGTTGCCTTTTTGCCACCTAAATGGGGAGTCTGGGGGAGTCTCAACCAACCGTAAAGAGCTTGCTACCAACCACACTACGCCCTTACATTGGCCACCTTTGTTGGAGTTAGTAGTAGGGGGCGAAAGTGGCGGGCAAGAGGCAGCGAGCGAACGGGACCTGGGAATACGTCTTTAAACGCGTGGGCGTGCTGGAAAAGCCCATCTACATGACGTTCCCGTCTGAGGAAGAGGGCGACGCGTATGCGGATCGTCTGGAAAAGCTCTTGGACAACGGCATCGTTCCGGCCGAGCACAGGGCCGACAGCCGAGTTCTAACGATTTCAGATTTGCACAGAGAGTATCTGCGCAACGCGCATCCTTCGGACAAGGATATCGCGGCGCTGACCGTTATCGAGCGTATGGAAGGTAAAACGCCGCTGAGCGCCATTTCGGCGGCGTGGGTCGATGATTGGATCAACAGCATGAAGCGCATCGAGAACCTGGCGCCGGCCAGCATTAGGGCGCGGGTGGGGGCGCTGGCGCGATGTACGGACTGGGGCATGCGGCTGCGCTACTTGACGATGCCGGACCATCCTTTTCGTTCACTGGCCAAAGGATATGCGCAATACACACCCGAGGATGTGGCCCAGGCCGGAGTGAAGCGCGTTGATGAAGAGCGCGACCGCAGATTAGAGCGGGGGGAGAACGAGGCCATTCTAGAGGTCATCGACGGCGGGGAGCTGACCCGCAAGCGCAAGGCTTTCCAAATCCCGGATAAGGGAGCCATGAGGCTTCTGTATCTGCTGGCGGTAGAGTCCGCAATGCGGCTGCGCGAGATGTACACCCTGTATGTACACCAGGTGGACCTGGCACGCCGAACGATCTTCCTGGACAAGACCAAGAACGGGGACAAGCGGCAGGTGCCGATGACGAGCGTAGCTCGGGAAATGCTGGAAACTTACATATCGGAGCGGGGGCTCAAGCCCGAGGATTTGCTATTCCCGTGGTGGGATGGCAATAGCGACAAGCATGCTTTGGTCTTGATGAGCGACTACCTGTCGAAGCTATTTGCAAACATCGCAGACCAGGCGGGTTGTGTGGGCCTCCGATTTCATGATCTGCGACACGAAGCGACGAGCCGATTGTTTGAGCGCACCCAGCTGACCGAAACGCAGATCATGAAGATCACCGGGCACAAGAGCCACCGGACGATGATGCGCTACGCGAACTTGCGCGGGTCCGACCTCGCGGCGCGGCTTTGGTAGTGGAGCGCATGCGGGCGCTGGTTTGCGAAATAATGAGCTTCTCCAGGTAGCTCAGCACATCGCGAACCAGCATCGTGTATGCGCGACCCACCTTTGCGGCGGGAATGGCGCAATCGTCAATCAATTCTAGGACGGTCTTCGGATGCACATTCAGCAGTTCGGCGGCTCCTTCCACGCCGGTAGTGGGCGAGCTGGCGCCGAACTGCGTGGCAGAGCCTTTGGTGCGTTTAGTCGGGGTGATGGGTGTCGGGCTGGACATGCTTCGCTCCAATAAAAAGCCCGCGCAAGGCGGGCATCCAAGCATTCTTCGTGGTGTCCAGCAAGCGCTGGATTGTGTCGGTCATTTCGCTGCTTCTTCGGCCGCCTTGAGCATCCACCGCCATCGCCAGATAGACAGCGGGTCCTCATCGCGGTCACACTCGCCGGGGCGGGCAATGTGGACCTGGCTTTCGAGATCCATTTCCATCGAGCCGCCCCGTCTGTGGCGAAACAGCGTGGCGCCATTCGCGTTCTTGGCGTGCGCGAGCATTTCGCCCGCCGTGGTGTTGGTGGCCGGTTCGAAGGCGATTTCGTACCAATCGCCCTCCCAGCACCCCGCACGGCCGAAGCCTTCCGGGAAAACGAGATCCGGAGGCACCTCTTCCAGCAATTGGATAAGTCGTTTCAGGTCCATATGTGATTCGTTAATGATGCACAAACATCGTCTGTGCGCGTTTTATGAGTCATCCGTATACAGCGCCGCCGTCGGTGTGGGAGTTGCCGGTTTCCGGATAGGCTGGGACCGGTGCCGGGCAAGGGTTGCCGGCCGATGATGGCGAGGAAATTGCCGGTTTGTTTGCCGGTTGCGCGGACAGGGCGACGCGAAAAATTTCGCCGACTCGCGACCCCAACAGGTCGAACGCCGCGCAGTACCACTCGTCCCAGCTTTCATCATCTTCAGGCGTCAGGGCAGCGCAGTCATGGATTGCCGCCAAAACGCGGCTGCGCAAGTCGTCCATATCCGAGGTATCGCGCGCCGCCTCGCTGGACTGCGGCGCGGCATTCGTAGCCTGGGAACCGGCGGGATCGAGTGCGGCGCAAATCTCCCCTTCCAGATCTTCGTGTTGCGCGCGCGTAAGCTCGCCGGTTTTGATGACCTTGGAAAGCAGGTGGGCCCCGCTGTGCGTGCCGCAGAGGCTCACGTAGTGGACGTCGGAGTATTCGCCGCCACCGTCGCTGAATCGAATGGTGCAACCGCACGACGCCGGATTACCGTTCACAAAGGTAATCTTTGCCGGTTGCTGCGCCTCCCCGGCTACAGGGGCGCTGGCATTCTCGCGTAGTGGCTTGATCGCCAAGAGGAACGCGGCGCGGCATTTCTCGGCAATGGACTTTGGCACCATCCTGGCCGATGAGCCATCCGGGCAGCAATCAAGATGGCCATCAGCAACATCGCCCACGTGGCCACACCCCGGACAAAACCGCGTCATGGTTGCCTCGGCAATGACGAAATCGGTTTTCCCGGTGAAGGTGTGGACCATCCCCGAAGCAGCCCCACCCGCACCAGGGGTGCTTTCCAGGGCGCGCAACCGCAGCGACTCGGCCCAATATTTGGGATCAACTTTTTCGTCGACCAGCGTCTGAATCGAGGCTACAGGGGTGCGCAGCGCGTAGACCGGGTCGCCGTTCGGGTTCCAATCCACACCGGCGACCCGCAGCAGCGCCGCGGCCAGCTTTCGTTCGGTCGCGGTGACGCCGCCGCCCTCTCCGTTGCTGTTCCAGCTATAGGATGCCAGGACGCTATTCGCCTCCTTGACTTCCTCCCAGGTGGGTGCGCACACCGGGGGCCTGGCTACAGGGGCATGCAGCTTGGACACGGCATCGCTGGCGACAGCGCGAACAGCGGCGCGCATGCTTTCTAGGTATCCCGGCAGTGAGTAATTGCGCAGCGCCGAACCGGACGCGCGCAGGATGGCGTCCAGGTGAGCGTCGATTTCGGGCGCCGAAAGAGGGGCGTTCTGGTTGGTCATGGATAGAGTCCGATAAAAGTACAGTACGATTGTTGGCTATCGATTAGGAGCAGCGATGAGTACTGAGAACCCGATTTATATGAACGACCATGGCGCCCATCACTATGCTGTTCATTGCCAGCGGCATGGTGTGGGCGAGCAGCCGTGGACGGTTTATGTAGAGGTTTTCCGCGAAAAGGAGCTGGTGCTTCCTATGCGCTCGCTTGACGATCAGGCGTTTCAATCGTACGAGGAAGCACGGCAGGCTGGGGCCGCGGTCGCCGAACAGCTGATCAATCAACTGGAGGGTAGGACTCGGTGATCGAAGGAGCCGTCGGGCGCGCCTTTTGGACTGCGTCGAGCACCTCTTCGGGGGGGCGGCGGAACTTTCCAGCTTGAATGCGGATAACTGCCTTGGACCCGTGATAGCTGTCCTCGGCGTTCACCGAAGCTTTCTCGGGCTCCGCCTTGCGGGCGGCCGTCGGATCGAACTGTTCAGGATTACTTAAAAGTTCGTCGCTAGCCTTACGGTGCTGCAATGCGGGCCAAGGGGATGGAGTAGGGCCGGAGTGACGAGGCATATGCGCCGCCATCGCGCTCGGCTTGTGCCTTTTGCCGCGCAGAGATAACGCGGTTAGCGTCCTCCTCGTGCACCCACGCTACCACCTGCTGCGCGTCCGCGGACGCAGGGATGGCTTGGATCTCGACAGGCTTGGACAGGAGCCGGCGCGCAGCCTCTTTGTCAAAGCCCAACCAGTTGCTTGGGCATCCCATATCTTGGTAAATGAACTCGGCCAACGCATCGATTTGCGCGGTTGTCGGCCACGTCTCCTCCTTGGCGCGCGTTTCGTTGGACTGAAGATCATCAGCCGACCAGCGAAAGCCGATCATGGGGGCGCTTGCCAGGGCCGCATCAGCGTCGTCGAGGATTTCGCCAATCGTGCGAGTCACACCATCGAGCTTGATCCTGTCGGCCTCGATCTTCAGCGCCTGGAGCGCTCCAGCAGTCCAGCGCAGGGCGCCCTGCATGGCTATAGGGGCGCACAGCTTGGACAGCACGGCTGATTCGACGGCCCGCCACATCGGCAGCAGGGCCACACTGGGGCGGCCGTATTTTGCGCCCACATCCAAGAGTTCTAAATCCGTCAGCACGGGCTGGGCGGCGTTGTTCTGGTTGGTCATTGCATCGGCTCCATTTTTGCCGGCTCGGCCGGCATCGTTCTGCGCACCCAGGCTGCGGTCGCCTCCAGGCGCTGGGCAGCGGATTCAGACCCTTCGGCCTGGGCCATCACGACGGCGCCGACGCTGGCCAGCTTCATCAGGTAATTGCCGATCTGGTTGCGGTCCGTCATGCAGCAGGCGTTCAGGTAGTCGCGGACCATGCGAACGGCCATCTGCTCGGCGGCTTCCGGTCCGACTGGCTGCGCGGCGGTGGTAGTGGTGGTCATGTCCCTTCCCTCGTGGTGGGCTGGGTGGCGCGCTTGCGTTGAATCAGCGCAGCCAGCTCCTGCCGTCCGATTTCAACCGCGCCCGCTGCCACGGCATGGGCGCGCTTTTTCAGGCAAATGTCGTAGTGGCTGTGGGGCGTGCCGGCCTTCTGGTGCCAACGGCGGGCAACCCCGATGTGGTCCGCCATGGCGTGCAGTTCGTCATCGGTGTCGGCCAGCATGTGACACATGACCATCCGGCCGTAAGGCGCGCGCATGTCATCGACGTAGACCGTCATCACGCCTCTCCCTGCTGCGGGACCTGGGCGGCGCTAAACGACGGCTCGTATTCGAGCTCGACTTCCCATCGCCCAATCTCGGGGCCGGTAAAGCCGTCGAATATGGCGAACGTCAGCGGCCAGTTGGCCTCGAATCCGTCATGGTTGTGGAAGTAGTCTTCGGCGCACGCCTCGGCTTCCTCCTCGTCGATGTCCTCGGCAGACGAGCGTTGAACGAACTCCGGCGCCAAAGTGCGGCGTTCCGGGCCGGATTGCGGCCAAACACGCGCATAGAACCTCATGCCTCCTACCCTTTTCCCTGCTCGGCGGCAATCGCCTGAAAGGCGGATGTGGCCGCTTCACGCCACTTAGAGCCATGCGCCAGGTACTGGCACAACATGAAGTGGATCACCGCCGCTTGTTCGTGCTCGGCCTTCATCTTGATGGTGCGCCCGCCGTTGCGCAGAACCTGCGCCAGAAGCGCGCAAGTGAAACTTGGACGGCCAAGTATTTCGATGAGGTCAGCATTCAACGCGGGCAGCGTCGGCGCATTGCCAGCAGCGGGGGCGGGCGTCAAGAGAGCAAGGAATTCACGCTCGGCGAACAGGCCGTCTATGGCATCGCTCAGCAGGAACCGTTCGAACTCGGTGGGTGTATGGCACCCTTCATCGAGGCGCAGCTCATAGCCATCCAGATACTCGTCGATGGCTGCGTCGATTGCCTTCCAATCCCGCTCCTGGGGTGTTGCGGTGGTGGAAGGGCCGGGGGCGGCTTCCACGGCCAGGCCGTCGTGACGGATCACGCCGGATACCTTGTGCCCCTGTTCCATCCATTGCTTGACCACGGACACGGAATCGGTGAAGAGGGCGGGGAAAGATCCTTCGCGATACCAGCCGAGGAGCTGTAACGCTTTGGTCTTGGTGGTGTCGCTCATGCGGCCATCCTCAATAAGAGTTCGCGCGGAGCATTGGCTGCGATCAGCGCCACCGCCGGGGGCGGGCTGACGCTGTTGCCGACCATATGCACCTGCTGGGACTTGGTGAACACGCGGCCATCGTGCCCGCGGGTGATGATGTATTCCGGGGGGAACCCCTGGAGGTCGTACAGCTCTGCCGGCGTCAGCATCCGCAGCCGGATATCGACGACGACTTACGGCGTGCCCTGGATGTGCACGGTGACCAGCGCCAGGCGATCCCGGGTGGTGAGGGTGCTGGCTGGGTCGCGCAGATCGCCCCATTGGCCGCCCTCGCCGTAGTAGCGCATCAGAAATGCTGCGACCTGGAGGGCGCCGGCCTCGTCGTCTGGCGACAGGTCGTATTCCACGAGTCCGTATCGAGCGGCCCCAGCGAGGACCGTCTGCGCCGGATCGCGCAGGTCAGAGCCGATCACGTTCTGGCTCATGGCCGTCAGGTGGGCCGCCACGACTCCGTGATGGCCGCCGGTGGCGATGGTCGGCACGGCGTCATCCATTCGTCGGCCAGCGTGGCCGCTGGTGTTGGTCACCAGATGGGCCGTGATCAGCTGCTGCTGGCTGCCGCTGTTCGTAATGGTGGACGCCGCCCGGCGCAAGTCATGGGCCGGCGTGGTGTTGTAGCCGCCGTTGGCCTGGACCATGAACGCTGATGCTGCCGAGAACCCGCCATTGCTGGCGGTCATAGTGCCAACCGGGGCCTTCGGATCGTTGCAGCCGTAGCTCCATCGGCGCGCGCCGGCTTTGCCTTCGCCGTGGCCCGCCTGGACCAGATAGCCGGAGGCAACCGCGTGCTTGATCCCGCCAGCCGTTACGGTGCCAAGTGGCTGTTGGTGATCGAGGCATCGCGGAGCCTGGCCTTCGCGCTCGCCGTAGCCGGCCTGCACCAGCACCGGCGCCATGACGGCGCTGTCACCCTTGCGGGTGATTGTGTAATGGGGCTCGTCGGCGGACCGAGGTTGGCTTTGCCCCGCGCGGCCACCAACGCCGGCAAGCACGGGGGCGACAACGGCATGGGAACCACCACGAGGCTTTGCTGTAACGGTGCTGATCGGCTGGCTGGCTGAATGCGATCCGTCGCGGCTCCAGTTGGCGATAGGGACGATGAACGGGTCTGCGCTGTCCAGTACGTAGCGCTTCATGCCGCGGGCGATGCGCCGCATGGTGGCGTCCGCCAGGGGACGCGGGCGGTTGAAGATGCTCCGCCCCTCGATTCTCCAGTCGATTCCGTCTGCGGCCGCGCGCCATCGCTTCTGGCCTTTGGTTGGGGTCTTGAAGTGGGTGGCCTGGGGCCATACGATTGGCATGCCATCGCGGCGGGCCATCATGAACAGGCGGGTCCGCGTCGTGCCTGCGCCATAGTCGGCAGCATTGAGCTCACGCCAATCAACGATGTAGCCCATGCCCTGCAGGATCGCCACGAGACGGAGCCAGTGCTTACCCTGCTGCTTCGGGTCCGGCACAAGGTATTGCTGCTGCACCGGCACGCGCTCGCCCGGTGCTGCCACAGAGCCGTCGAGTTTGACCACGCGGCCGGTGGCCGGATCGCGCTTGGCGATCAGGCGGCCCCATTTCAGGATCTGGACCACGTTTTCCAGGCTGATGATGTCCGGCTTGACTGTGCCGGCCCAGCGCACCGTGACCCAGGCCAGCGCCCGAATGTTCTTGCGGCGCGGCTGGCCGCCCTTGGCCTGGCTGTGGTCGGTGCAGTCGGGGGACAGGTGGAGCCAGCCGACTGGCATGCCGTCGGTGGCCTGGCGCGGGCAAACCTCCCATACGTCTGCGATGTAGTGCCGGGCTTGCGGGTGGTTCACCTCATGCATGCTCAGCGCATCGGGATTGTGGTTGATCGCGATATGCACGTGCTGGCCGGTCGCCTGCTCATATGCCGTCGACCAGCCGCCGCCGCCGGCGAAGATGTCAACGACCAGCTTTGCGGTGATGCCGAGCATTAGTTGCGGTGTCAGCATGCGGATGTTCCTTGTTCTTCGCCCAGCACCCAGCGAAGGGCGGCGGCGTACTCGCCCTGGGCCTGGGCCAGGGCGGCCAAGATCTGCTTGCGAGATTTCACGCGGGGGCGCTCGCCCATGACGGCGGCCTGCTTGCGGCTGCGTTCGTGCGGCGTGGCACCCTTGCCGGCCTCGACCAACTCGGCCACCTTGGCGCGCTGCTCGTCGGGCTGCATCTTGACCAGCGTTTTGACGTGGGTCAGCGTGATATCGCCCGCTTCGAGTGCATTCTTGACGACGGCGGTGCAGTCCAGAATTGCCAGGGTGTCGCGCACGGTGGCCGGTCCGCAACCGAAGATCAGCGCCAGTTCGCTTTCGGAGCGGCCCTGATTGAGCATGAAGGCCATCTTATTGGCCCGGCCGAGCGGGGTGTCTGGCTGACGCAGTTCGTTTTCGCTGACCATGCCGGCGGCGACCTGGTGGGCGGTCCGGCCTCGTCGCGGTACTGCCGGCACCAGAAGCGGCGGCTTGCCCTCGGCGGCCAAGCGCCTGTTGGCTTCCTGTGTGTGCTTGACCCGCTGCCGCCCGGCGACAACCAGCGTCTTGCCCGATTCAGGGTCCTTCCACACAAGAATGGATTGCAGGACTCCGAACTCCTTGATGTTCAGCACCATGGCTTCATCCAGGGGCAGAAAGACCCGCTCATCGAACAGGGGGTGTTCCGGGTCGGTGACGAGGTGCAGTTGCTCGGGAAGGAACGTCAGGATGTTCGTTTTTCCGGTCGATCCGTACACGTCGATGCTGTTCTTTGCCATGTCGTAGTCCTCAGATTCTCTTTTCGCCGCCCAGCGCGTCCACGAGCTCGGCGAGCAGCTTCGCCAGTTCGCCGGTCATCAGCGTCATGTCCGAATCGAATTTCTCGTCATCGTTGGCGGTGACGGTGTCGTTGCCTTCTTTCAGCACGTCCAGGGGCGCGACACGCTTGACGTCCAGGCCTTCGGTCAGGACGAAGGAAATACGATCAGCCCAGGTCATGGCGAGGCGGGTGCACTGCTTGCCGGACTGGATGTGCCGGCCCACGTCAGCGGCGTCGATGGAATGCTTGATGTAGCGGATAGCTGCGCCGCTTTCGCCGGACGAGCGCAGTTCGGTGTCCTGGTCGATGGAGAAGTTGGCGGGCGCTTCGTCTTCGGCCAGCCAGCCGGTCATGGCTGACGCGGGGGACTGCGTGACGTAGAGGTTTTGCAGAGGGAAGGGGTCCACGCACTTCGCCAGAATGCCGATCACCTCATCCGCCCTGGCGGACGCGGCGGCATCGATCACCAGCCAGCGGTTGAGCGGATCAATCCATACGCGGGTATCGCGGTAGACGCTGAAGGCGCGCGGCAGGAGTTCGTCCGTGACGCGCTCCTTGATTTCCTTCATCTGCTTGCGGCCGGGCTTGTAGCCCTGCTGCTCTTCGATTTCCTGGGCACGGAACTTCGCCACCTGGTTAATGACCGTTGCAGGCAGGAGCTTCTTTTCGGCGCGCAGCGTCAGCAGGATCTGTCCGCCGACAACATGGGCCAGTCCGCCACCTTCACGCGGGGGAACCCAGCCGATGGACTGCATTTCCAGGTTGTTGCCTGGATGGAATGCCTGGCGGGCCAGCGCATCTTCCAGGTCATCGCCGAACAGCGACCAGGCGGCGGACAGGCGGTAAATCTTCAGGTTCTTGAACCACATGGGGAAATCCTTCTCTTTGAATTAATACGGAATCCAGCCGATGACAGGCTTCTTCGTCGCCTTGCTGATGATCGGCGTGCCCTTGGCGTCACACTTCTCGCCGCGCACCATTACGGACAGGCGGGAAGCTCGGTGCATGCGCTCGGTGAGCGCGATATAGTCGAAGGCGAACTGGGGGGGCATCGAACGCGCCGGAGACCTGTACCGGCTTGGCCTTCGCAAGGAGGTATTCCGTCTTGACGGCTATCCAGTCGGCTTCGTCCTTATCCGTAAGGCAGGCGCGGACTTCCTTGGTCATCGTGGCGAGGTGCTTGTCCCAGGCCTTCGCGGCGGCCTTGCGCGCTATAGGCTCAGTCATGCCGAATACGCAAAATGCACTCATTGCTGTTTCCTTTTGGCTCGGGGGCGCGCTGGGCGCGGGGAGAGGCCGCCGGAACAGCGCCCGGCCCAGATATTGCTTATGGTCTGCGGCGACACGCCGTAGCACGCGGCCAGTTCGTAGGTGCTGAGCCGGCCTCGGGCCGCTCGGATAAATTCGATTTCCTCGGGCTTGATCGCCTCGGCCTTTGCGCCGACCCAGCGAAGCCGGCGTCGCGGCAGGGGAATAGGCGGTATCCAGCCAGCGCGGTCGCGCAAGATGAAGTCGATACCGTTCATAGGGCGAGGCGGAGTATCCAGCCCAGCACCTGCTGGCCGAAGAGAAGGAACGCCGCCAGGCCAATGCCGGCGCACCACGCCACCAGGGGCGGGATATCTGCGTTGTTGTCCCAGTTGCCCTTGCCCGCGTGGTCGCGAGGGGCGATCAGGCCGCCCACTTTGCGGCAGACCTTGGCGCCCAGGGCCAGGGGGCGGATGCGAGCCGGGGGCGCGCTTGCGCTGATGGTGTTCATGTGGGGCTCCAGGAATCAGCCGCGGCGTGGCGGCGGGTAAGGTAATCGCCGATGGGGACCAGCACCACGGCCACCAGGGCGAGCAGCGCCAGGCCCCACCAGATGGCGGGGATAGTTGAGGGCATGGGGACTTGCGCGGGTGCGCGGTGGTTGGCTTCGGGGAGCAGGCCGGGAGGCCCGAACATCTCTTCACGATGGAAAGTCACTTTTGCGCCGGTGACATAACGGCGCCGGCCTGCTCTCCGAAGCCCCGCGCAAGAAGCAGCGGGGTGGAGGATTAGCTGACCAGGCGGTTCTTGAAGTTGCCCATCGAGCAATGATGGACTTTGTTGTCGACCTTGTAGGCGACGGTGTGACCCAGGCCGCGGCGCGTGATGGCGGTGACGTTCGCCGTGACGGGTTTGCCGCGCGGGCTGGTGGGCTTCAGTTGATAGGTCTGGCCGACGGTGATTTCGGGCATGGGTTCCTCTGTGGTGATTGACGCCGACCGGGCGTCGCGGGGTTGCGGAAAGTGGCCTACCAGTGATTCGCTTTGGCGATCACGTTGAGGACGTTGAACAGGGCCGCGCCGAACTGGCGCATCGAGTGCGTGAGCATTGCGAACATGGGGAGTCCTTCGGAGAGGTGAAGGGAAAAGGCCGTTCAGGGCGGCGCACCCCATCGCCAGGGGCGCGCCTTTCGCACAAAGTTGGACCCCTGTTCGGCGATCTGCCGAGGGGATGCGCCGGCCTGAGCGGCGATAGGAAATGCCGGGTTTCCACCGGACTGCCCGCCTGGATTTCTCGGCGGTCTACCCCTCATGCCGAAGCTTCGGGCGAATTGGTTGATGGGCCGGCCGTCGCCGCGCTCCTAAGAACGAGCGCCCGAAGGCGCTTCACCATCATCGAAGCGGGCCGGGCTTGATACCGGCTTACCCCAACCGCGTGCCGTTGCTTCATAGGGGTCGCTTTCGGCAAAGGCGTATCCATCCACGCCGCCGCTTCGATGATGGCCCTGCGCGCTTACCCGGCGCAGGTTAGGTAAGACCATTCAGCGTATGGAGCCGTCTTCTGGCGTATAGAGGGTGGGTTCTCCTCCAGCCATCGGGCAACTTTGGACCCATGCCGATATCGCCCGGCTCTCTGCGCCCGTTTACTCAGGGATTAAGCCGAGGCGGCCTAGCTGGGGCCGAGGCCCCGCTTGCGCTTCAGATTGAAGATGGTGTTTTCGGCATCATCACCGCCAAACATGGGAAATCTCCTTTGTGACCAGGCACAGCGCCTGCCGATACCCCGCACGCGGGGCATGAGCCGGGGCTGTCAGCGTGAGTAGTGCGGAGCGCGCAGTTCCTTGTATTCGGCCCAATCCAGCGCCGCGTAACCGCTGCGGCGGCACCATTCGCAGTAGCGCGTATATCGGCGTGCCATAAGTTGTAGGTCCATGGTCATTTCCTCAGTTCTGCCCCCACTGGGGCGTTATTCATTTGTCTGCGTACTGTCACGGTGCAGGCAGATGGACCGTTTACGCCCGGTCAGTCGATTTCTACCAAGTCTCCAAAATCGTCCATGACCTGGAGACCCAAGGATTCGGTTGTCATCCACTTCCTACGGTCATCGGAGAAGCGCCACCAGTAAGCGAGACATTTACCGTCGTCGTCATAAACCGACGCATCGTTGTCGTTGCGATCAGCGTGGTACTTAACCTTCATGCCAGCACCACCGTATCCGCGGAGCATTCGTGTAGCGCGCCACCGTCGATGTTCTTAAAGCCTCCGGCCATCTTCACGAAAAAGCGCCGTTGACCGGGGAACCGGAAGGTCTGCCCATTAGTCAGCGCTGCGAACGTCTTGGTTGCCATGCTGTTCTCCCTGTTGCTCACCGAGTGGTGAGGTGGTTGGCTTCGGTAAGCGCTGACTCGCAGCGCTGGCCGAAACCCGCTTTTCAGCGGTTCGGGTGCCGGGATTCCAACCGGCGTGACCGTTTCTGTTCTTGGCCGTCTACGCCTCACCCTATTGACCCGTGGACCGCGCTATGGCGGGCTGGATACGGCAGGGACACCGCGCAGAGCTGCGGCCATGCCCGCAGGTGCGATTGAGCCGGACGAACACCCCACAGGCGAGGTGAGCAACATCGGCGGCAAGTTGTTAAGGAGCGGTGCTCGCCTTCCCCATTCCGACTTTGTGGCGGTGACGTCTCCCGCTTGAGGCGATGCCCTGACTGCTGGCTGCGGGTCCGTGGGGGTGTTTCTGGCGCCGCGTTTGCAGCGTTGAATTGATAGTAGCAAACGCTACGCATTTAATCAATAGCAAAAGCTACGCATGACATCGGTACGATGCGCGAATCTATTTGTTACTGACAGGGAATACGATGGTTCAACGTAGCCACATGGGCGCACGGCTGGGCGCCTCGCGCTGTAGAAACGTCAATGGCAAGGGTGAGGTCGCGGGGCCTTGGGCCGCTTGGCGTCGGGCTGTGGGGGTATGTTTCGTCGCCTTGGGGCTTGCAATGGCCGATGCGGTGGCAGCCGGTCCTATCGGCCAGGCCAACAGTTTTCTAGGAATTACCTTTGGCGCCGAATTCCCGGGTGTAACGGAAATCTGCGAGCCAGAAACGACGGTGCGCTGCGTTCGCCCGAATGGAGCCAATTACTTTGAAATGCGGAACGAACCGGACCTAGGATTTCCGTACAAGGTGACGGTGCTCACTGAGCATGGGAACGCGGCCGAGATGTTGCTAAGTTTCCGGCGCGCAAAGCTACCGGTAATGCGAAATCTGCTGACGAGGCGCTTTGATGAGCCCAGCAGTATCGAAACAACCCTTGTTGATTTTTCGTTTGAAAGCGGCGTGGAAGTGTCGCGCGATGCCCTTTGGATTGGCTCAAAGCTGGTACTGTGGCTGTCGGAAATCGACCCGGAGGAGGAGGGCGGGTCCATGCTGCAGATCCTGCGGAAGGAGCGCTTCGATGCCCTCCTAAGAGAGCAGGATGAAAAAGCGAAAGGGGCGGCGGGTCACTTGTAAGCGTACGACGCCCTCCGTGACGCGCATACTGACCGAAAAACGCAGAACACTGCGCACCAGAAGGGCTGGAATGCAAAGAGGGCGGGTCGTCCCTGGCCGCCCGGCAATCCACAAGGAGTCCACTATGGAACTGATCAAGGCCTCAATCCAGACGATGCAGACGAGGTTCGGCACCGAGATCGAGTATGCGCGGCTGACCTATCGGACCCGGACCGGCATTGTCGGCCAATCCGTACTGTTGGACCGGCTGTCGCCCGAGACGTTGCGCCTGGCTCGGGCCGGCTATCGTGCGGCAAGCTGATGGCACAGGCGTAGCAACAACAAAGCCCCCCGTAGGTGGCCAACCTTGAGCTTTAGTTGTTACATGTACAAGTAAAGGTTGTGCTGTTAGGCTTTACTAACGTACCGGCTAAATTAAGCATTGCTATTCGAGGAAGAGCTTAAAGTAACGATTGAAAGAGTAGAGTCGGCTGCGCTGTCGTCCGCTGATCTCTATCAGGATATCGAGTCGGATCAGGTCTCCAATCACGGCGTTCACGGTCGGCGCTGACACACCGATCTCTTCCTGTAGATCTGGAGCAGTAATTACTGGTCGTCTGTACAGTACATGTAGCGCCTCTCGCGCATTTGCACTGCGCCGGCCCAGCGTCATCACAGCACTTTCCGCTTCGTTTCGGAGGACAAGGATCTTCTGGAAGGTATCCCGGCCCTTCGTGGCGGTTTCGGCCACTCCGTTCAAAAAGAACTTCACCCAATGCGACAAATCGTTAGGGAACCTCTGAACAAGTCCAACGAACCTGTCAGAATATAAGTTATTGAAAACAGTCCGATCCGAGTGAACCCGATGAGCCAGTTGAGTTTTTCCGAAGCCGAGTACGTTGGCAAACGCAAGAAAACGCGCCGTGAGAAGTTTCTGGCCAAGATGGAGCGTGCGGTGCCGTGGAAGCTCTTTGCCGATCTGGTCGATCCGCATTACCCCAAACCGGGCATCGGTCGTCCACCGTATCCGCTGGAAACGATGCTGCGCATCTACTTCATGCAACTGTGGTTTTCGCTGTCGGACCCGGCCATGGAAGAGACGCTGTACGACAGCTTTTCGATGCGCCAGTTTGCCAAACTGCCTGGAGGTCGTGTGCCGGACGAGACCACCATTTTGAACTTCCGTCATCTGCTCGAGCAGCACAACATTGCCGACCAAGCGCTTGAGGCGGTCAACCTGCTGTTGCAGGATCAAGGCATTCAGGTGCGCAAAGGCACCATTGTGGACGCCACAATTATCGATGCACCCAGCTCGACCAAGAACGCCAGCGGCACGCGGGACCCCGAGATGCATCAGACCAAAAAGGGAAACCAGTGGCACTTTGGGATGAAGGCCCACATTGGGGTTGATCTTCACAGCGGGCTGGTCCACACGGTGGTGGGCACCGCTGCCAATGAGCATGATGTTACTCAGGCGGCTGCGTTGCTGCATGGTGAAGAAACGTTGGCTTTTGGCGATGCCGGTTATCAAGGCGTAGACAAACGACCCGAGCACCAAGGGCGTGACGTAACCTGGCACATTGCCATGCGCCCCGGCAAACGGCGCGCCTTGGGTAACAGCGCAATTGATCGTTTGACGCAAAACATTGAGCGGGCCAAATCCAGTCTTCGAGCCAAGGTTGAGCATCCGTTTCGTGTCATCAAATGCCAATTCGGGTTTCGTAAAGTCAGATTCCGTGGACTGGCCAAGAACACTGCGCATTTGAAAATGTTGTTTACGCTGTCCAATATCTGGATGGCACGCCGCCCGTTGACGGCGGTGGCAGGGTAAGTGCGCCCAAAAAGCGCCAACAGGCCCGAAAACGGGCCTGATCGGGGTGCAAACAACCCGAAAGTGGCGATGATTTGAGCAGTTTTTAACCATTTTTGAATACTTTGGTCATGAGGTCGATTTTTGGATGTTTGAAATCGAGTTCTTCAGACCTTCCTTAGATGCCCGAACCCGCATGAGAGCATCGTAATACGCTGCGCGGTTTCGCTCGAAAAAATCAGACAAGTATAGGGACGGCTTTGACAGAATCCCGTGGCTCACCAAATACAAAGTGATGAGTAAGCGCCCAATCCGACCGTTCCCATCCAGGAATGGGTGGATCGTTTCGAATTGGTAGTGGCTAATAGCCGCTCTTATCAAATGGGGGACATGAATCTCTTCGTTGTGCCAAAAGAGCTCTAGATCACCCATCAAGTCAGGCACACTAGTCGGGTGTGCTGGAATGAAAACTGCGTCGGTCAGGTTAGAACCACCGATCCAGTTTTGGCTTATGCGGAATTCCCCTGGCTGCTTGTGTTCTCCCCGAACACCTTGCATGAGAATTCTATGCGCGTCGCGAAGCATTCTGTTCGACAAGGGTAGGTTTGCCAGATCAGCAATGGCACCATTCAAGGCGTCAATGTAATTCCGAACCTCGCGCCAATCATCTCGCTTCTCGGGCTGGATCTGATCTTCAGACATCAACGCTTCGTCCATGCCAGTCTGAGTCCCCTCAATACGGCTGGATTTTTGAGCTTCCTTAATGACGTGCATCCGAATGAACAGATCGATCTCAGGCACGATCAATGAAAATGCGTTGAGCTCTCCCAACGCTTGCGTCGCCTTCTCAAGCAGCGTGGTAATGGCTGGGTCATCCCAACTCCATTGATGATTTACCAGTTCTGGCTCAAAGCTCATGTATTGGTACTGCTGCTTTGGCGCGCCAGCTCTAAATTCTTCGAATTTCATAGAATTCACGTTGTCTTAACAGGCAAACATCTTCAACCCAACATCGTAGCAGGGGCCTTCACTGCGTCACTTGTTCGCCCGGATTCTAGGGCCACAGGATGCTATGACCTTACCCACTGCCCCGCCTCATCATCCCGCAGCCTGGCGCTAGGAGCGCAATAACCGCTCGTCTACCCCGTTCCTCAGGTCATTGGGTGACCAAAGAATGCGGCCCACGATGTTGACGTCGCGGCCATCGTCTCTCGTCAGGGGGATGGGCTTATAGGCGGGGTTCAACGACTTTGCCAGCCAGATTCCGTCTCGTGTCCGCGAGATGCATTTCACCAGCATGGATCCACCTTGATTGATGGCGTAGACGATCCTCCGGTTGATCTTCAGCATGTCGTTGATGCGCTCTATAAATAGAAGCATCGGGTTGCGGTTGCGGATTGCGGGTTCCATGCTGTCCCCATGTGAATAGACGATCCGCATCCGCTCGATGGGCAGACCGAACGACTCCAAGAAGGAGCGGCGAAGCAGGATCTGGCCAATCTCCGTTTCTTGGTAGTTTTCGATGCCGAGGGTGCCCGCGGCCAGACGCACATCCAGTTCCGGGATGGGGATGAATTCGTGATCGTTGGCCGAGTAGCCGGAATCAGGCACGTGCCCAACATCCACTGCGTGGCTGATCAACACGCCTTCAGCCGTGTCCTCCATCTGCTTGGTTGTCTTGCCACCTTCCCAAGGGGCAGCAGGCAAGCCTTCGATGCGCATGGGGAATGGATCATCTGCGGCATCCAAGTCTACGAGCGAGCCCGGGGCCTTCGGCGAGCTTGCTGGGGGCGGAGGCTTCGAAACCGTGATGCCGAGGTTCAATTGCGCGATGGCTAGAGCCATTGCGCCCTGGAGCGCATTTAGTTGAGCGGACGGAAGTCCGCGCACTTGCTCCTCTGGAATATCGGGGAACGGCCAATCAGGCAGAGCCTGAACCTTTACGACAGACGACGAATCATCGCTGAGCTCAAACCAGCCCTTCATTCCGGGCATCGCTTCGATTGCCCAAATCGTCTTCTCAGTCACAGGGCGGATGCCGGAAAGCATCTGACGAACGAATGCGCCGTCTTTGTAGCCGAGCCGGCGTCCAAAGTCGGTTTTGTTCCCTTTTGATACGTGCTCCACGGCCGCGACCAAGCGGGCAATGCGGAACTCGTTTAGCTCAATTTCGTTCATGGCCGGAAAGTAGCATGTGCTACGGGTGCATTTGCTACTTGCGGAAACGTAGCAAACGCTACTAGTATTCGGTATGGACCTGAATTCATACCTGTCATCCCCCGGCGCCCTGACAGTGGCGCAACTTCGTGCCCGTATGGCTGAGCTCGGATATGTCGTTAAGAACGATGCGCAGATTCGACAGTGGCGCGGTCGGTGCAAGGGCCGTAAGCCGTCTCCCAAAAATTGCATGGGACTGGAGTTGGCGTCCGGCGGCCTCGTGCGGCGCCAGGAGCTCCGGCCACTCGATTACTGGATCGTGTGGCCGGAACTCGCGCGGCCTGCCGGCAAGGAGCCCGCCCATGCGTAGCTCCGCCATCCTTGATCGCTTCGCCAACTGGTTCTGCAGCCAGATGTGGGTTTGGGGCTGGGCCGAGAAGCGCGGAAGTCGCCTTGCTGTCCGGACGTGCCGGCTTTGCATGGCCCGCAGCGTCGGCGTTTCCATAGGGTGGGCCCATTTGGTTGGCAAGCTGGACCTCAACGACGCCTTAGCTGATCACGCGGCACAAGTCGGGGGGAACCGACATGCGTAGTAAGCCAGTGTGTGGCGGGCGCATCTTTCCGTGCCATCCAGTCTTGACCAACCTCCAGGATCAACATGTCCTTGAGCGCTTCGCTGCGCTCATGGTCAAGCCCTGCGATAGCACGATTCCATATCGACGCGGCCACAAGTTCGGTTTCTACAAGGATGCCGATGCCCTTGGAGTCGATCCACAAGGGATTGGATTTCGGATCCACGTCCTTTTTGATGTTCTGCACGATGGCCTGCGTCATGGAAAGGCTGTCCTTGCCAGCAGACAGCAGAACCAGAAATTGCCGCTTTTCGGAAGTAGAGGCGGCGTCGTCGTCGCCAAACGGATTCTCGGTCATGGTCGGTCCTCTCCTGTGGGGGCGAGTGTGTTGTGTGAGAGCAATCATTCTAAAGGGCCGGCCGCCCGTTTTAAGGAGCCTTGCCATGCGTAGCTTGGAAGAAACGACGGTCTGGCAAAGGAGCGCCATCGGCGAGTTGCGCCCGTTGGAGAGCGAGGAGGGCGCGACGGACCGGCCTACCCGTGCAGCCATCCCCCTGATTGTCGAAATCCGCGCCACTGCCGGTTGGGTGGTGACGGTGCCCGATTGGTTTTTCAACGGCATACCGGATGTGTCCCGCGAAGCCGCGGACCGCCCGCTGGAGAAGCCGGATGAAAAGGTCCAGATCGGACCGCTCGACGTGTAGGGCGCAATTCGTTTTTTCCATGCTGCGCATCTTAGGGATGGCGGCGCGAGAGCGAAACCCTGTTTTTTCTAGATTCCAAGGTAAGACCCAATGACCTGCCGCCATCCCTCCCACAACTGGCTTGATGTTCTCTACAACGATGTCCGCAGTACGCCTGGTGGCGTGAAGGAGGCTGCGTCGTTCCTGACGGAGCGACGTGGCAAGCGGATCCACTACGAATCCCTGCGCGCCAAGCTGAACGGGCAGGAAGGTGAGTCGATGACGTTCGAGATTGCCGATTTGCTTACCGAGTGGATGTTGCAGTACGCGGCCTCGGCGGGGTTTGCGCATCGCTGGGCGCAGACCTACGCGATGGTGGAGCATGGTTTGACCTGCCTGGACGTGCCGGCGCCGCCCGCTGGTGGCTGGCCCGACGAATTGAAGGCCATTCATGAAAAGGTGCTGCAGGTCGGGGCGAAGGTCGGCGGTCTGAACTCGTCGACCCTCGACGCGATGGCCGATGGGTATATCGACCCCGATGAGCGTAGCGCGCTTTACACGCTGTTCATGGAGTTGGCCGTCCTCGCGTTTCGTGGCGCCCGCAATGTGTCGAGGGTGCGATGCTGACACGCGGAACATCGGGTGTACCTGTGCGGGCGCGTGTTGCGTCCGCAGGGCGCAAGGGGGCGGCGCTGTCGCGCGCGGCTGCAATGATGTGCAACGGTGCGAAGTTCCAGCGGTGGGTTGTTTCCCGCATCGGGGCCGCCCCTGAGGGCGTGTCGCCCAGCCAGCACGCAGCGCAGTACGTGCGCGACATGTGCGGAATCGCCAGCCGCGCGGAACTGGACCACAACGCCACGGCGGCAGGGCTGTTCCATACGGCCATCCGCAGGCCGTTTCTGGCGTGGAGCGGCATCTATGGCTGACTGCCTACACATGTTCAGGGGCTACCGTGTGCCGCTGGAGACGGTGGAGGCGGTCCGCCAGGCCATTATCGACACGGCGCGCCGGGTTGATGTGCGGGCGCTGCGGGAAATCGTTGAGCCCGCGTTGGTGCCGGTCGATCCTTGGCCTAGCACCTCGCGGGACGAAGCAGCCCGCTGTGCCGTCAGCGCTTTCCTATTTGATGCGGTACGCGCCGGCCTGGTGAAGCGGCGTGTGAACGCCTGGCAGCTTCCCGCCTGGTATCGGGTTCGAAAGTCCCCGGGGGCGGCATGACATTGCAACGCAAGACGCCGCTCCGGCAGAAGACGCCGATGAAACGTGGTGCGCCGTTGAAGGCGAAGGCCCCGATGATACGGGCCAAGCCTATGCCGCCGCCCCGCGCTGCCATGCAGGCGCGCAAGAAGGGCAAAAAGCCGCCGAAGACCGTGTATCGCAATCCTGGCCTGCTGGCGCTGGCCAAGGGCGAGGAGTGCCTGCTGCGCGTCCCGAAGTATTGCTGGGGCGGCACGGACACCACGGTCGCCTGCCATTCGAACCAGACCCGAGACGGGAAGGGCAAGGGCATCAAGGCGCACGACTGGGCCATCGCCTTCGGCTGCGGCGGGTGCCACCACTTCCTGGATCAATCGACCGCCCCCCGGGCGATGAAGCTGAGCTATTTCGTCCCCGGCCTGCACCTGACGCGCTTGCGCATCATCGCCATGGGCAAATGGCCGGCGGAGGCGGAGCGCGGGTATCAGCAGTTGTACGGGGAGGCGGCATGAGCGCCGTGGTACTGCCTATGACGCCGAAATCGCCCCAGCTTGAGAACGGCTTTATGCGGATCTCCAACGAATTGGAGGACGCCATCTTGGCGCACCCATTGACGGACCGCCAGCATAAGGTGCTGCGGGCTGTCATGCGCAAGACCTACGGGTTCGGAAAGAAGGAGGACGACCTGTCTGCATCGCAGTTGGCGTCCATTCTTGCGAAGACCCCGCGCCAGCACGTCAGCACCGCGCTCAATGAACTGGCGGCGATGAAGGTCATTCACAAGCGCCCAGGCCGCTACGGCTCGGTCGTGGGCGTGAACAAGAACTATGCGGAATGGTTGCCCAGCGTGCCGACGGCGCCGGCTGCTAGTCCCGAATCGGGACAGGGGGGGAGTCCTGAATCGGGACACCTGTCCCAAAACGGGACATGTCCTGAATCGGGACAGGTGTCCCGAATCGGTGACGCAGGTAGTCCCGAATCGGGACAGGTCGCTAGTCCCGAATCGGGACACACAAAAGACAACCTTCCAAAAGACAACCAACAAAAGGAAGTAACTGCTGACGCAGTTCCTTCTGGCGACGGCCAGCTTGCGCTGACCGCCCCCGAAGAAACCGATGCTCCGCCTCCCGTTTGCCAGCCGCTGCTGCTGGCTGACGGCTCCGAGCATCTGCCGACAGCCCAGGAGGTCGCGGAGTGGAGCGCGGCGTTTCCCCTGGTCAACGTGCCCGACGCAACGCGGCAGATGGCTGTGTGGCTGAAGGCCAACCCCGCCAAGCGCAAGACGCGCCGCGGGATCAACAAATTCATCGTGAACTGGCTCGGGGGCGCGCAGCGGGACGCGTCCGTCCCCGGCCACCGAAACGCCGTTGCAAAGCCTGCCGGCAAAGGACAGAGACAGCATGGAAACTTCGACCGCCAGGACTACCGCAGCGGTGTTGATGACGATGGCCGGTTTTAACTTCGAAACCGAGACGCGGCGCTGCCCGGAACATGGCGAGTACACGGCCATGAAAACGCCGGTCGGCTGGTCCGACTGCACGGTGTGCAATGCGAAGCGCCAGCAGGCGGAGCGGTTCCGTCTGGAGGCGGAGGCCAGCCGGGCCAGTCTCATGCGCCAGGCGGACGTGCCGCTGCGTTACCACGGCAAGACCTTGGAAACGTACGACGCGGCCGGCGGTGGCCGACCGGCTGTCGCGCTTGCGGTTGCCAACGAATACGCCGATTCCTTTGCCGACGTACGCGCCGCTGGCCGGGGGCTGATCTTCTGCGGGCGCCCGGGCACTGGCAAAACGCACTTGGCGGTCGGGATCATGCACCGCGTGCTGGCGGCGGGCTACTCGGCGCGCTTCGCGGTGGTGCTGGATGCCATGCAGGCGGTCAAGGGCACCTACCGCAAGGACGCGGCCACGACTGAGGCGGCCGTCATCGAGAAGCTGACGGCGCCGGACCTGCTGGTGCTGGACGAAATCGGCAATCAGTACGGCACGGACGCGGAACGCATCATCCTGTCCAGCGTGATCAACACTCGATACAACGCCATGAAGCCCACGATCTTGCTGAGCAACCTAGCGAAGGAAGCGCTGGTGCAAGAACTGGGCGACCGCGTGATCGACCGGATGCGGGAGGGCGGTGGCCGCATGGTGGTTTTCGATTGGGACAGCCACCGGGGGGCGCGGGTATGAGCGGTGCGATGTCCCGCAACAAGGGTGCAGCCTACGAGCGCAAGGTGGCCGGTCTGCTGACGGAGGCGACGGGAACGACCTGGCGCCGCCGCGTGCGAAATCAGGCGGGCGATAGCGATGTCGTGGCGGATGAGCCGGCCTTCGCCCGGATCAGCATCGAATGCAAGCACAAGAACACGCTGGCCTTGCCGGCTTGGTGGCGTCAGGCCCAGGACCAGGCCGGCGAAAGCGGCGTGCCGGTCCTGATCTACAGGCAGACGGGGGCGCGCGGCGAATCGGTGATGGTGGATGCGCACCATGTGAACCCAAGGATTTTTCCTGTCCGGGGGCGGCATACCGTCACGCTCGGCTGGGAAGCGGCAATGCAATGGTTGCGGGAAATGCTGCCCGCGAAAGTGACTTATTCCCCGGGGATTATTTGATGACGCCAGAGAGAAGAGCTGCCCTGCTTGATGGGCAAACGTCGGTGGCCCAGAAGGTCTATGCGGTGCTGCCCGCGAGGGCGTCCGGATCGTTCACGCCTTTGGAGATTGCCAAGGCATTGAAAGAAAGCACGGGCGCATCCCCGGATATTCACACCATGCGCGGTTGCCTGGGCCGGCTCAAGGACGCGGGCTTGGTGAAAGAAATCGTGCCGGGGTCGTTCCGGCGCGTTGAAGTCAAGGAGAAGGAGAGCATGAGCGAACAACGCATGACAACGGTGAAGCTGCGGCCCGGCCCGATAGCGACTGGCATGTCGCTGGAGTCCGTTGCGCCCGCTGGCGCGGAGCCGGTGGTGAAGGGGGAGCCTATGGATGTCATCGGCGGCATCGCGGCCAAGCTTCGCTCCGAAGCGAAAGCGCTGCTAAGGATCGCGGACGAGCTGGACGCGGGGGCGATTGTCATGGCGGAACGGGCGCAGAAGCTGACGGAGGAGGTCGCTACCGTCCGCCAGATCGCGACGCTGCTCAAGGGGCTGGGCTAGGTGCCCGGGGGCGCGATGGCTGATCGAATGAACGCGGATGCTGTGCTCTGGAACTGGGCGCGCTGGTGCTGGGCCGGCGGGCCCGTCGGGAACATGACGTGGTACGTGCCCGAGACGGAGGACTATCACCCCATCGAGGTGAGCCACGCGCTGGCGGTTGAACGTCTGCACCGGGCGCTGCCTCTCGCCGAACGCATGATCATCATCGCGGAGTATCCGCAACGCCATGAAAGGTTTGCGGGCCTGGAATCGCATGAGCGGCGCACGGCAGCCCTGCGCTGGATTGCGCAGGTGACGGGCAATGCCGTATCGGCAACTGAATACAAGCTGTATTTGGGACTCTTCAAAGACAAGGTGAAACGTGAAGTTTGCTAAGGAAATTATCGGGTTGATGGCGGCCTACCCGGGGCGGGATTTCAGGATGGTCGAACTGGTGCGGCATGCAACGGGGGCGCGGGAACTGGCCCCACGCGAGCGTGAGCGTGATCGCAAGGCCATTACCCGCGTATTGGCGCAGTTGGCGGAAGCAGGCCATATCCTGCGGCGCCCAACCCGAAGCGGTGTGCGCAATTCGTTGTGCTATCGCTGGAAAAGTGGGACATGAAGTTCTCGCAAAGTGGGACGTGATCTGGGACAATTTGTCCGTCCACAGGTGCGCCTGTACGAAATGCAAATAAGAAGCCCGCCGCGTGAAAGCCGGCGGGCTTTTTGCATTCTCCAGCTAGATGGCCGTTTGTCCGCAACGTCCAACCCTAGTGAGGAACAATCCTGTTCGGTTCTATTTCGTCCCCGGCCAAAAGTCAGGGACGTTTTTTTTGGAGGTTGCAAATGAAGTTTCGCAGTCTGATTATCGGGTGCCTGCTCGGCTTGGGATTGGTGGGCGCCGCTACTGCGGCAGATCCGAACAAGGAAATCCCCGTGTGGAACATGAGCATGTTCTCCCGGGCCAACTGCATCAACAACGAATCCATATCCTGGGACACTGGCGGAGCTTCGTACTGGAATCTGTACACGCAGTCATACCAGGTGAATCTGGACGACTTCAACCAGGTCTTTGTGAGCGCTGGTCCTGCCGTGACGTGGCGATCCGCTGCGGTATCATGGTTCGCTGCGGGAGAAGGTTTTTGGCAGGTTGAAGGCTTCCATCAAATTCAGCCGGCTCCGAGGACCGATGAGGATGAGGGGTGGGCCCTAATCGCCATGCATTGCCCGAACAGTTTTGGCGGAGCGACGGACGATCTCGAAGATTGCGTGCATACGTTCGCCGACAACTGCAGCTTTTAAGGGAAGTCAGATGCGCAATAGTTTCAAAGTAGTTGTTTTCGCTCTCGTCGCTGGAATACTGCAGTCGGCCGGAGCAGTTGCATATGCGGCGGCTGCGGTGCCGACCGAGTTTCCCGCGCGGAGCGAGATCAAGCCGCCCGCCAACATGCCAAGCGATGCAAGAGCAGTTTGGGATAAGCACCAGGCGGACTCGGCCAAAGCTGCAAGCCGTACTCTCAAGTCGAGCATCGTCTCGGATCTCGATTCGTTGCCTGTTGTCGAGCGTTCATTCAAACCCATGCAGGAACGTATCGACCAACTCGCCAAGGCCCGCGGCACCCTTCCCGAGAATCTGAATTCGTCCTGGGTCATTCCCGCCGACATATCGAGGGGGCTGTTGGGCCAATGCGGTTTGCTGCAGAGCACCCCCAGTGGTGTCGAAGTGGATGGCAAGCTAACGGGCCAAATTCGGGTGTTCAGTTGCGCGGATGTGGGACCGGTCATCCTGTCGGAAGAACTGCTGAGCAAGGGCGGCATGGTCAACCTCACATCCGCGGACGATGTGAACGTGCGAATTTCGGCTGGCGGTATCGAGCGAGGTGCAATCGCTACGCGCCTCGTTCGTCCGGAGGACAAGGAGGAAATGACTATGGTGCGTTGGCGTAGCGGCGATAAGTCGATCACGCTTCGCGTTGCCGGAACGCAGAAGCCCTCCCTGGACTTTGTGAAAAAGACCGTCGACGGCATCTCCGACTGAGCGGCGTGCGAATCAGCTTTACATAGTGAGGCCAGTTTCTGGCCATTTCGAGGCCCGCCGCTGCGCCAGTGGCGGGTTCTGCGTTCTTGCGCGGTGCCCGAGATGCCGAAAGGTCTGGACGAAGGGTGATGCCGCTACAGGCTCTCCAGTGGGGCGCGCACCCAATACTGGGGAGTCCCTGGGTTCGAATCCCAGCCGCGCAACCCGCGGGCATGCTCATGGTGAGCCGCCGGCCTTCCAAGCCGCGCAGCGAGGGTTCGATTCCCTCTGTCCGCTCCAGATAATCGAAAGCCCCGATACGGATAGTCCGGTCGGGGCTTTGTGTATTGCGGCTATAGCGGGCTACGCGTGCGCCATAGAGCGTTCTGTGGCCATGGAGACCATTTCGTGTTCGGCCGCCATAGCCAGGAATGCCGAGCGCGAAAGGTGGCGCGACTTTGCCATCTCGTCGATGCGGTGAACAAGGTTTTCGGGCAGGCTGATGTTGAGCCGCACGGCCTTGGTACTGATCTTGGACAGGTCGATATCGACCATCATCCAGTAGCCACCTTGGAAATCTTCGTGGTTGGCCCAGGCTTCGGGAGTAGACGGGGCCGGGATGCCTTCGGTCTCACCGAAGAAGTGAGCTTCAACAGCTTCCTGCGCTGCGCGCGGAAGATCTTGGAGTTCGTCGGCCGCTGCAAAGCAGCCGGGGAAGTCGGGGAAGGACGCCCCGTAGGCGCTGCCTTCGTCCTTATCTACGTGGATCGGGTAGAGCATTCGGTTTCTCCTGTAATGGCCTGCTTATCGCAGGCCGGCTTGCTTGAGGATGCTGCGCTGTGTCGCTATCGGCAAGTCCTTCTTGGGATGCGGCACGGTGACCTTGCCGGGCTTGGTGGGGTGCTTGAACTGGTGGTGTGAACCCACGGTGTGCACGTGATACCAGCCGTCGGCTTTCAGTTGCTTGATGAGGTCTGCGCTGTTCATGTGTGTAATTATACACAATACACACGAATACACAACATAAATGTGGCTGCTCTGAGGAGCGGTCACGTCCCGCTGCGAATCTCCTGATTGACCGGCAAGGGCAGCGAGGCGGCCCGGGCCTTCAATAAAAGGGGATGGCTTTATAGGGAAAACCCGGGGGCCCCTCCGAAAATCGGTCCGGTAAGGGTAATTCGAACCCCGAACGCTCGCTAGTCACGGGCGCGCTAAGGGGGGGTAATAATAATTTCGGCCTCCAAGCCGCGATTCATGCGGGCTTCCGGCCGCCGTTGAATGTGTCCCTCCGAGAATTTCCCTCGGCGGCGGGCTTATATCTGAGGGCTTTATGAAGCTGCGCCATCACTCGTCGATGAGGGAGGGCGTGGATTTCTTCGGCCAGGCCCAGCGTCAGTTGCCATACGCCACGTCGCTGGCGTTGAACCGGGTTGGGCAGCACATCCTGGACGCGCTGGCTCGCGTTACCGGCGAAGTATTCGACCGGCCGACGCCATACACGATGCGCGCCTTGCGGTTGACCCGGGCCACCAAGGACAACCTGGTGGCCACCGTCGACTACCGCGACGGCGCCGGCAAGGGCCTTTCTGCTGACAAGTACTTGCCGCCCCAGGTGCTGGGCGGCGGCCGCCGATTCAAGCGTTCCGAGCGGGCGCTTTCTCGGGTCGGATTGCCTGCCGGCGCCTATACGGTGCCGGCGGCGGCCGCCGAGATCGACGCCTACGGCAACATGTCGCGCGGCCAGATCGTGCGATTGCTCTCATACCTCCAGGCCTTCGGCGAGCAGGGCTACCGGGCGAACTCTACGCCCCGCAGCCGCGCTCGAACGGCGAAGGTGGGAAGGACGGCCGAAGGCTACAAGCGCATCAACGGCGTGCAGTACTTCGTTTCGCGCGGCAAGGGGTCTATGTCTGGCAACCGCGAGCAGCGGCTGGCCGCCGGCGTGTGGCAGAAGACGGGCACGCATGGCGCCGATGTGAAGCCGGTTCTGTTGGCAGTGGCCCAGCCGTCATATACGCAACGTTTCCCCTTCTACGAGACGGCCGAGGCGGTCTACGGCGAACGCTACGACGCTGAGTTTTCCACCGCCTTAGACCTGGCCCTGTCCACCGCAAGATGATCGACCTTGACAAGAAGACGACCCAGGCCCGGTTCGGGCAACTGGTCGGCATCACGCAGCCTGCCGTAAGCGGTTTGCTCATGCGTGGCGTCATGGTCGCGGGCGACACGTTGGGCAACTGGCTGCTGTCCTACTGCGGGCACATTCGAGACGTAGCAGCCGGACGCCACGCTGGCGAGGAAACCAGAACGCTCGATCCTGCCGAGGAGAAGGCGCGGCTGTATGCAGCGCAGGCGGACAAAATCGAGATGGAGAACGCGGTTGCGCGCGGCGAACTTGCCCCAGTCAGTGTGCTGGAGGATGTGCTGACGCGGGCTGGAACAAAGGTCAGCGCCGCTATGGATGCGATTCCGACGGCGTTGAAGCGCCGGCTGCCGAATCTGACTGATGCGGATCTGACCATCGTGCGGCGCGAGCTTGCCAAGGCCCGCAATGCGGTTGCATCCCTGTCGCTGGAAGACCTGGAGGCTGACGAAGAGAACGAGGGTGAGTAATGCTCGTAGAGTCCAATCGCGCCGCGGTCGCGCGCGCGCTGAGACGCGGGCTTGCATCCTTCGCCGCTCCGGAGCCCATGACGCTGCGCGAATGGGCCGAGCGCCATTTCTATCTATCGGCGGAATCGTCATATGTCGAGCAGCGCTGGGAGGCCTGGCCGTTTCAGCGGGCCATCCTCGCCTGCGTCGGCAGCGACGACGTGCACGAGGTCGACGTAATCAAGTCGGCCCGCGTCGGGTACACCAAGATCCTGCTGGCGGCTGTTGGCTATTTCGCTGAACACAAGCGGCGCAATCAGGCGCTGTGGCAGCCGACAGACAGCGCGCGCGACGAGTTCGTCAAGACCGAGCTGGAGCCGATGCTGCGGGACGTGACGGTCATGCATCCGATCTTCCCGACACGGCTGGCTCGGCATAAAGACAACACGCTGCTGGTAAAGAAGTTTCGCGGCAGTGTGCTGCATCTTCGCGGGGGGCGGTCGGGCGACAACTACCGGCGACTATCCATCGGCGTTGCGTACCTGGACGAATTCAGCTCGTTCGATTCGAACATCGACGGCGAAGGCGACCCCGGCCAGTTGGCAGCCAAGCGCCTCGAGGGCGCAACGTTCCCCAAGATGGTGGTCGGATCCACGCCGAAGCTGAAAGAGACCTGCCTGATGGATAAGCGTGCAGCCGGCGCCGATGCGCGATACGACTATCACATCACCTGCCCCCACTGCGACGAGCATCATGCGCTGACCTGGGGGGGCAAGGACGAACCGCATGGGTTCAAGTGGGTCGATGGTGATCCGGAATCGGTGAAGCACCTATGCCCGCACTGCGGCTGCCTTATCACGCAGAGCGAGTACCTGGAGGCATCGGAAGCCGGGTTCTGGTACGGCTCAGACGGCACCACCATCGACCGCGACGGCGTATTTCGCAACGCCGCTGGCGAAGTCATACCGGCGCATCGCCGCGTCGCGTTCCATGTGTGGACCGCGTACAGCCCCATGGTCAGTTGGGCCAAGCTTGTGCGCGAATTCCAGGAGGCCTACGCCAAGGCGAAGCTGGGTGACGACGAACCGCTGAAGACCTTCTGGAATACCACCCTGGGCCAGGCCTGGGAGGGCGAAGTCGAGAAGATCGAAGCGGACGAGCTGAAGCGCCGGGCCGAGATCGAAGCCTACAGGCTTCCCGGCTTGGCCGAGAACCTTGTTCCGATGGGCTGCGTGTTGCTGCTTGCGGGTTGCGACACGCAGGGAAATCGGGTGGAGGTTGGCGTCTGGGGATTTGGTCGTGGCGGTGAAATGTGGACCGTCGATCACCAGATATTCCACGGCAACCCGGCGGAGGACGAGGTCTGGTCGAACGTGGCGGCGTATCTGTTCGAGCGTCGCTTCCAGCATGAAGGCGGCCAACAGATGAGCATCTACGCCACGGCCATCGACAGCGGCGGGCACCATTCGAATGCGGTTTACGACTTCGCGCGCCGAAACAAGGCGCGCCGGGTCTTTGCCGTCCGCGGTCGCCCCTTCGGCGAGAAGGCCATCAAGGATGGAGCCGGCCAGGTGGATATCGACTGGCGAGGGAAGCGGATCAAGAAGGGCGTGATCCTGTGGCACGTCGGCACGAACCTAGCCAAGGATCTGCTGCACAGCCGTCTCGCTATCGAAACGCCAGGCCCAGGCTATGTCCACCTTTCCGAGGATATGTCGGACGAGTGGTTCCGCCAGTTCTCAGGCGAGGCGCGAGTATCTCGGAAGACTGCTACGGGTGTTCGAACGCTGTGGACGGCGCTACGCAAGCGCGTCGAAGCACTGGACTGCGCGGTGTATGCGCTATGGGTGGCAGAGCATCTGAGCCTGTCTCGCAAGACGGAAGCCTGGTGGGACGCCATGGCGGCAAAGCTCGATGCATTACCGCCACCGCGGGACGAAGAGGCAGACCCGCCGCCGCAATCAACCACACGGCCAGCCACCTCGGCGAAGACCGCGCCTGCGGCGCCAGCGGCGCGTGCCGTGCCGGCTGTCAAACCGGCGCGCCGGCGAGTTGCGGCTTCCAGCTACCTCAGGGGGCGCAGGTAGGCCGCAGAACAGAAACCAATAGGGCAAGGTCATGGCATACACCCAGGCGGACCTGGAAAGGCTGGATCGCGCGATAGCGAACAGCCAACTGGAGGTCCAGTACGACGGCAAGCGCGTGCGCTTTCGCAGTACGGACGAATTGATGCGCGCCCGCGCCCATGTGGAGCGGGAACTGAGCAAAGGAAAGGGGCGCCCGCGGCAGTTCAGGCTGCGCAACGCTGGCAAGGGGATCCGATGAGCTATCTGAAACATCGTGGTTCCAGTCTGCTTGTGCCTCGTCGCCTTAGCGCGCAGATGAGCAGTAGCTACGAAAGCGGCAGCGCCACGGGCAGCCGGGCGCGGAACTGGAATCCCTCGGGGGCTGGGCCGAACGCCGCGGCGACGCAAAACCTGGGCCTGCAGCGTCGTCGGGCGCGCGACGCCGTGCGCAATGACCCATGGGCGTTGACTGCGACCACACGCTGGGTATCCAACGTGATCGGCACGGGGATCCAGCCGTACCCCAAGCACCCGGACCCCGACATCCGGCGGGCGCTGAAGGAGCTGTGGGCCGACTGGGTGCAGGAGGCCGACGCCGACGGTCGACTGGATTTTTACGGGATGCAGGCGCTGGCCGTGCGCAGCATCTTCCAGGATGGTGAAACTCTGTTCCGTTTGCGTCCACGGCGGCCGCAGGACGGGTTATCCGTACCACTGCAATTGCAGCAGATGGAAGGCGACCAACTGCCGGTCGAGCGGTCGTCTACCTTGCCGCACGGCGGCGAGATCGTCAATGGCGTGGAATTCGATGCCATCGGACGGCGTACTGCCTATCACCTGTGGCGTCGTCATCCTGGCGAATTTGGCCGCAGTGCGGCAGGCCAGGACATCGTCAGGGTGCCAGCCGACCAGGTTATCCACGCGTATCCGATGCTGCGGCCTGGACAGGTGCGGGGGGTAACCGCTCTGGCTACCGTCTTGCTCCGTCTGAAATCCATCGACAACTTGGACGACGCTGTCATGTATCGGCAGGAGGTGTCAAACCTCTTTGCTGGTTTCATCACGAAGCCCGACCCTGACGCCGACCCGAATAACCCGCTTACGGGGGAGTCTGACGGCTATGAGATTGATGACGATGGCACGCCGCTCGTCTCCATGGAGCCCGGCACCATGCAGGAATTGGCACCCGGCGAAGCAGTGACATTCTCCAGCCCGCCAGATGCCGGCGACAACTACGAAGGGTTCATGCGGCAACAGTTGATGGGGGCGTTTGCTTCTGTCGGCGTGCCTTACGAGATCGCAACTGGCGACCTGCGCGGCATCAGCGATCGGACGCTGCGGGTGGTGGTCAACGAGTTTCATCGGCTCATCGAGCAATACCAATGGCACTGCGTGATCCATCAGCTCTGCCGCCCCGTCTGGAATGCCTGGATCGACGCCCTGGCGCTTTCCGGCACGTTCCCCATGCCAGATTTCCACCGCCGCCGCCGTGAATGGTTGCGCGTGCTGTGGGTGCCCCAGGGCTGGCCGTACTTCAACCCCGTGCAGGACGCGCAGGCCGACAAGGAATCGGTGCGAAGCGGCTTTTCCAGCCGGTCGTCAATCATCCTCAAGAAGGGCGACGATCCGGACCACATTGCGGCGGAGATTCGTGCCGACAACGACACGGCCGACGCCGAGGGCTTTGTGTTCGATAGCGATCCTCGGTACACGACCAGCGCCGGCAAGGCGACGAGATCTGACGGGGGCGGCAGCCCCGACCCTCTCAATCAATGAATGGAGCCAATATGGCAAAGAAGGCTTGGTATTCGATCACCGTCAATGCGCAGGCGGATAAGCCCGTGGTCGAGATTCGCATTTATGGCGAAATTGGATTCTGGGGAACTACGGCCGAAGCGTTCGTCGCAGAACTGGACGCTGCAGCGGCAGGTGGTGCCGACATCTTGGTGTCGCTGAACAGCCCAGGGGGCGACGTTTTCGACGCCTTTGCAATCTACAACGCGCTTCGTCGGTACGCCGGTCGGGTAACCACGCGGGTGGATGGCGTCGCCGCCTCCGCGGCCTCATTGATCGCGATGGCCGGCAAGCCAACGATCATGCCCGAGAATACGCAGATGATGATCCACAACGCTTGGATCATCACTGGTGGTACGGCCGAGGATCTGCGCACCACCGCAGAAATGATGGATCGGATCCGAGACGGCGTGGTGGCAGCCTACTCCCGTAAGAGTGGGTTGGACAGTGACAAGATCATCGAAATGATGGACGCGACCACGTGGATGTCCGCGCTCGAAGCGCAGGCGTTGGGATTTTGCGACCTGATCGAGGAGCCCGTGCGCCTGCAGATGTCGGATAGTGCGGCTGCTGTGCTGCAAAAGCACAAGAATCTGCCTGACGACGTGAAAGCTATGCTCAAGTCCCTGGAAGAGGGCGACCCCGAGCCCGCGCCGGATCCGAAGCCCGAGCCCGAGCCCGAGCCGGTCCCGGCTCCTCCGGCGGATGCGCCGACGGCATCTGCGCTGGCCGCCCGTGTCTATGCGTCTTGCCGGCAAGAGGGGATCGCGGATCTTGCGGAAGGTGTGCTGCTCAGCGGTGCGCTGGATAGTCTTGAACTGGCGGATCAACGGGTCACGCAAGCCAAAGAGATCGCCGGCATCTGCTTGGCAGCAAAGCTGCCTGAGAAGGCTGCCGCTTTCGTGTCTGCGGGCCTCACGGTAGACCAGGCGCGTGCGCGCCTGTTCGAGCATGTCGTGGCCGATGCGGGCGACCCTATCAATAACCGACCTCCCACCAATTCATCGGCCCCGAAGCAGAGCGGGCCGAATCCCCAGGCGATCTACGCCAAACGAAAAGCCCTCTCTGCCCACTAGGAGTCAGCACCATGCCTTTCATCCATCAACAGGCCCGAACGGCCGATTTCATCCTCTCCGAAGCCAACGGCCAGCGCTCGCGCGAAAACGCGATCTTGGCTGCCACCCTTGTCCCCCTGGCTGCCGGGCAATTGCTCACGCTGGGTGACGACGGCAAGTACGTCGCCTACGCCGGCCCGGGGGCGGACCCCGACGAGCCGATCACTGCCGACGCCGTGCTGTACGGCAATGTCCCGGCGTCCGACGAGGATCAGCAGGTCGTCGTCATCGCACGTGAAGCGGAGCTGGTCGGCGATCTGCTCGTCGGCCTGGATGCGCCGGCGCGCGTAGCTCTGGAGGCGGCCGGCATCATCGTTCGCTGATCCCTACCAACACAAATCCACCTTCCCAACATTCGCGACCGCCTTCGGGCGGCCGTTTCTATTTCTGGAGCCTGACATGGCCGATATCAATATCTTCCAAGACGAGAAATTCACGGTTTCCGCCTTGACCGCCGCCATCAACGAGCTGGAGAGCGTCCCGGGCCGCATCGGCAAGCTCGGCCTTTACTCGGAAGAGGGCGTTTCCTCCACCGTGGTGCAAATCGAATACGACGGCCAGACGCTGGGCCTGGTGTCCGCCAAGCCCCGTGGCGGTGTCGGTCAATCGGTCGTCCTGACCGGCCGCAAGCTGATTCCGTTCAACACCGTGCATTTGCCGCAACGTTCCACGATGCTGGCCGACGAAATCCAGGGCATCCGTGCGTTCGGGAGCCAATCGGAGCTGGAATCGGCCGAGGCGCGGGTTGCCAAGTACCAGAAGAAACACCGCCAGCAACTCGATCTGACGCACGAATATCAGCGCGTGGGCGGCATCAAGGGGCAGATCCTGGATGCCGACGGCACTTCGGTGTTGCTCGATGTTTACCATTCCTTCGGCATTGTCCAGCAGGAATTCCCGATGGAGCTCACGAGCGCAACCACCCTCGTTCGTCAGAAGTCGGACGATGTCGTGGATCTGGTCGAGGATGCCCTGGGCGCCACCCCGGCCAGCGGCGTTCGCGCGCTGTGCGGCAAGGACTTCTGGAAGACGCTGATCAACCACAAGAGCGTACGCGAGACGTACCTCAATACCGCGCAAGCAGCCGAGCTGCGGGGCAAGCCGGCCGATTCCTTCGAGATCGGTGGCATTACCTACGAACGCTACCGCGGCAAGCTGGGGGGGGCTCCCTTCATCGGCGACGAGGAGGCGTACGCCTTTCCCGACGGCGTGTCCGATTTTTTCATCACGCGCTTCGCGCCGGCCGACTATATGGAAACCGTCAACACCGACGGCCTGCCGTATTACACGCGGGTCGAGCCGCTGCCGTTCGGGAAGGGGCTCGAGATCGAAAGCCAGTCCAATCCGCTGCACCTGCCGACGCGGCCCAAGGCCATCATCAAGCTGAAGATGGGCACCTAAAGCCATGGAATGGGATAACTCCGTGTTCGACGAAGCGTTCGATGCGGTGGGGCTGCGCGAGCCGGCGTGGCTGCTGGACACGGAGCCTCCCGTTCCATTCAAAGTCCGGTTCGAGCGCCCGCAGGTCATCGACGAGGGGGAGCTGGTGCATTCGACCGACTACGAGATCGAATACACCACTGCTGACGTGCCCGACCTGGCGTACCGCAGCCAGGTGGAAATCGGGGGCGACCGTTACCGAGTCCGTCAGGAGCCAACCGCTGTAGGCGACGGCTTCTGGTCGCGCGCGATGCTGGAGCTGCTGGCATGACCACCCTGGCAATGCAATACGTCGAGGACCTGCGTGCCGCCCTAGAGGAGGCGCCAGGATTTCCCGCCGAGGTTGAGCCATCGCCTGTACGTGCAATCTCCAGGGAGGCACCGATGGTGATATCCGTGCAGTTGGGTGGGGAGTCCGTGGAGAGCGTTCACCCGCCACGGGCCACCCGCGTACGCGAGATCCACCTCCTTGTTCACACCGCAGGCGATGACCATCAGGCCCTGGCCGAGATGGTGTTCGAGCAGGCCCACCCGGTCGTCATGGCATACGCCGGCCCCAATGTGGTCGAGGTTGCCGAGTTCGGCACCGATGAGCCCAAGTACGTCAATGGCGACCTGCGGCGGCAGGTTGTGAACAAGCGATACCGGATCACCTATCAGACCGACGAGCATGCGCTGGACCGGTGACTTCCTGGAGAAACCATGAGCAAGACCAAGGCGGTGACCACCGCTGGCAAGGGCGCGCCCACCGAGAGCGCATCGGCTGCGCCGGCGCCCGAGTCCGCTCCCCCCGACGAACACCACGGCCGCGGCGGCACCTATCTGCGCGATCCGGTCACCGGCGAACGTGTCCTGGTCCAGCGGACTGCGCCCTGCGCCAATTGCCAGGCCCGGTAGGGCTGGCGCTTCACAAACAGGCCCCGCCGGGGCCGTCATTCTTTGGAGCCCATGATGGCTAAGAAAACCCGAAAGTCCGTCGTGCTGGCGAAGCTGCAGGCCTCTGGCGGAACCGACGCCCAACCGGCAGGCGCCACCGACGCTGTGCTGGTGCGAAATCTGACCGCGACGCCCTTGTCGGCCGAGTTCGTCGAGCGCGAACTGTTGCGGCCTTACATGGGCAATTCCGGCCAGGTCGCCGTCACCCAGTACGCACAACTGGAATTCGAAGTCGAACTGGCAGGTTCGGGCACGCCCGGCACTCCGCCTGCGTGGGGCCCGCTCTTGCGTGCCAGCGGCTTCGCGGAAACCATCACCGAAGATACGGACGTTCGCTATCTGCCGATCTCCGACGACTTCGAACTGATTACGCTGCACTACTTCCTGGACGGGGTGTTCCACAAGATCGTGGATGCCCGCGGGACCGTGGCGTTCGACCTGACCGCCAAGAGCATCCCGGTGTTGCGCTATCGCTTCATGGGGGCATACCTGCCCATCACCGACGGCGCGATGCCGGCAGGGGTGAATTTCAGCGCCTTCCAGATCCCGAAGGCGGTCAACAAAGCGAATACTCCGGCTTGGTCCCTCGGTGCCTACACGGGCTGCCTGCAGTCCATGTCGTGCGATATCGCGAACCAACTGGTATGGCGCACGCTCATCGGGTGCGAGGGGGCCGAGATCACGGACCGCAAACCGACCGGCAAGCTGGTCCTGGAGCTGCCGCGCATCGCCGATTTGAACTGGCCGACCATGGTGCTGTCCGGTGCGGGTTCCCCGCTCTCGGTTACCCATGGCGTGGCCGTGGGCCACATCGTGCAGATCAATGCGAATGCCGCCCAACTGACCAATCCGACGTACTCCGACCAGGATGGCGTGGCGATGCTCAACCTGGATATGAACATCAACCCCGGCGCCGTCGGCAACGACGAGCTGGAAATCGTCGTCAAGTAGCAGCTCGCCGCTTCGGCATCCATTCCTCACTTATCCCATTGCGCCCGGCCTATGCCGGGCGTTTCTCATTCTGGAGAGCATTCATGTCTTTCGTCGTTACGCGTCGCCCCATTGCTGCCATCGAAGTGGACGTTAGCGTCCACGGAGCGGATGGCAAGCCCGTCGCAATCAATTTCGTCGCGCAATATCACCGCCATTCGCCGGAGCAGTTGGCCGATTTGCGGGACGGCATGGTGAACAAGGCCCGTGCGGCCCAGGGCTTGGGTCCCATCGTTCGCGAAGATGGCACCGTCCCGGCCTACTCCTATGCCAGCGATATCGATTTCATCAAGGAAAAGATGGCCGGCTGGCTCGGCGTCAAAGACGCCTCCGGCGATTCGGTTCCCTTCAGCGCGGGATCGCTGGGTCAGGTGCTGGAAGATTGGCCGGAACTGGTCATCCCCCTGCACAACGGATTCTTCGCCGCCCATGAAGGGGCCAAGAAAAAAAACTAATCGAGGCCGCCAGGTACTGGGCCGGCGGGGCTCGCTCATCGGGCGATGAATTCGATGCCGACGATCAGGTGCTGGCGGCACTGAGGGCGGCCGGCGCGTCGCCGGAAGTCATCGAAGCGGCCCGGCCGGCTGGCGAGTCCCAAGCGCAGGTCTTCGAGATCTGGCCAGAGAACTGGGCGACGTTCGAAGCGTTTCTGGCGCTTGGGCGGTGCTGGACCTGGGTCGCACCCGCAATGGGCGATCCGGTTCGGGTTGGCATCGCATCGGCAGAAATCGAGTCCACGCTGCGCTTGCTGCGGGTGAAGCGGCGCGCGCGCCGCGAGATGTTCATGGAGCTCAGGGCGATGGAACAGGCCGCCATTGAGGTCTTTGAGAACAAGGGATAGGCGCAACGCCGGAAATCAAAATGACGGAAAAGACTCTTGGCGTTCGGCTCACCGGCGACGAATCCGACCTGTTGCGCGCGTTTAGTGCTGGCAGTGCCGCGTCGGCGCAGTTTGCCGCGGCGACGGAAACCACCCTAGGTCGCGCTTCTGCAGCCGCTCAGCGGATGGGGGCGTCTTCCTCCCAGATGTCGGTCGCGGTAAACGCGGCCTCTGCTGGCGCCCAAGCATACGCAACCGCCGGGGATCGCTTTCTGCAAAGCCTGGAGCGCCAGGCGCAGGCGATTGGGAAGACCCGCTCGGAACTGCTGGAGCTCCGGGCTGCTGAACTGGGCGTCGCCGGCCAGGCCGCACCTCTGATCAGTCGATTGAAGGCCCAGGAAGCCGCGCTCAACGCTGGGTCAACCGCTCTGAATAAGCACGGCATGTCCGCCGCGCAGACAGCCGCGGCCATGCGTGGTGTTCCTGCACAGATTACGGACATCGTGGTGTCGCTGCAAAGCGGCCAACAGCCGATGACCGTCATGCTGCAGCAGGGCGGACAGTTGAAGGACATGTTCGGCGGGATCGTGCCTGCGGCGCGCGCGCTGGGCTCAACTCTGATGGGCCTGGTGAACCCGTACACGCTACTGGCCGGAGCGGCGGTGGCGTTCGGGGTCGCTGCATACCAGGGCCATGCCGAATCCGAACGGTTCAATCGCACGATCAGGCTGACGGGAAACTACGCCGGCGTTACGGCGGGCAGCATTCGCGAGATGTCCGCGGCTGCCGCTCAGCTTGGCGGCGGTGGGCTCGGCAAGGCGCGTCAGGCCGTGGAGTCGCTGGTCGCCACCGGCCAGATCTCGAAGGACACGATCTCCAGCTTGAGCGCCACGATGGTGGAGCTGCGGCGTGTGTCCGGTCAGTCGATGGATGATATATCCAAGGACTTCGCGCGGATGCCGGAGGGCGTCACGAAGTGGGCGGAAGAGCACAACCGCTCCATGAACTTCATGTCGCTTGCCCAGTGGGACTACATCCGCACGCTGGAGGAGACCGGGAACCGCGAAGCTGCGATGCAGGCAACGTCACGGGCCCTGCATGACTACCTAGGTACAGAGGCGCCTCAGAAACTGGGTTTCCTCGAGCGCGCATGGAAGGGCGCCAAGCAGGAGGCCGAGGGTTATTGGGAGGTGTTGAAGTCCATTGGCCGTGACACCACGCTGGATGAGGAGATCAAAAAGGTTCAGGGGCGGATTCGACAGCGCGAGCAGCGGCTGGAGCGGGGGGCACTGTCTGATGTGAATCGTCGCCGCACCGAGATGAACTTGGCGTCCGACCGCGCCGAGCTTTCTTCGCTGCAGGATCAGAAAGGCATCGAAGATGCAACAGAACAGATCAAGGGTCTGAACGCAGCGGCGGAGAAGGCTGCAATCGAGGCCAAGAAAGAGCTCTTGAAGCTTGATCTGGCTGCCGATAAGGGAAAACAGCTTAAGGAGGCGCTGAAGCAGCTAGATTCCTGGGTCACTGATACCAAGATAGTAAGTCCCAATGATCCAGATATCGAGCCCAAGAGAATTGAGGCGCTAAAGGCTTATCTCCGGAAGCAGTATGAGGACAAGGACGCCACCTCGGCCGGCCAGAACGGCATTTCTGCCCAGTTGGCTGCGATGCAGGCGCAGGCGCGGCTGCGGGAAGAGGCGTTACGGCAAGAGAACACGCGCCTAGAAGGCGAGCGTGCCCGCGGCCTGCTGTCGGAAGAGCAGTTCATCCACAAGCGCGCGGAGGCTCAGCGCGCCGCCCTGCAGGATGAGCTGGAGGTCGTGCGTAGGCAGGCGGAGATCGCCGGCGGCAAGAAGCAGTTGGCGGAGCGGGAGCGCTACCTTGGTCGGGTAAAGGAGCTCGAGGCCCAGATCGTGCGTTCGCACGCGCAAGAGGCCACGGATATTGAGAAGTACCAGGAGAAGATCCGAGGAGCTATCCGGGCCACTGAACTCGATATCAAGAACTACGTCGGCACGCGCGACCAGCAGGTCAGTCGCCAGATCAACGCGATGACCCTGGGCGCGAACGACCGTGCCTTGGTTGATTCGATCAACCAGGCGCAGGATCGGTTTCGGCGAATCCGAGACGGCTTCACGGACAAGGTTCTGCGGGAGGGCGGGGCACGCGCATTAGATTCGGAGCAGTACCAGCAGGGCATTGCCGAAATCGACGCTGCCATGTTGGCTCAGGTCGAACGCGAGCGCGGCTACATGCAGCAGCGCGTCGCGCTTCAGGCCGACTGGAAGAACGGCGCGCTGCTGGCCGTCAACGAGTGGGTCGACGGCGCGGCCAACCTGATGGGCCAGTCCCAGCAGGTGTTTTCCTCGTTGTTCTCCGGGATGGAGAACGTCGTGGCGTCGTTCGCCACGACGGGAAAGACGCACTTCTCCGACTTCACCCGCAGCGTCTTGGCCGACATTTCGAAGATCGCGGCGCGCCAGGCCATGGTGGGCCTCGTTACGGGAATTACTGGAAGCCTTTTCGGCCTCGGCTCCGGAGCGGCTGCTGGGACGGAAGCGATGGCCAGCAGCGTTCAGGCTGCCGGGGGTGACGGCATCGGGTCGCTCATCGCGTCGAATGGATGGGTCGCGAACGCCAAGGGCAATGTCTACACGTCGCCCAGCCTCTCCACGTACTCCAACGGCGTCTACGACACCCCGCAGGTATTTGCATTTGCGAAGGGTGCGGGCGTTTTCGCTGAAGCCGGGCCCGAGGCAATCATGCCGCTGCAGCGCGCCTCGGACGGAAGTTTGGGGGTTAGAGCTCAGATTCCCAATTGGCCCAGCGGACCTGGAGCTGACGGCGGCTACCGGGCAGGTCCTCCCGTGCAAGTGTCGATCTACCTACAGGAAGGGCGCGGTGTGCGTACCGACGCGCCGGCGGGCTTGGAGCAGTTTGGAAAGGAGATCGGCGAATTCGTTGACCAGCGCTGTCAGCGGCTGATTGCGCGTTCGTATAAGGCCGGCGGGGCGTCATGGAACCGACTGAATGGTAGGTGACCGTAGTGGAAATTTTTTCGTGGTGCCCGCGTAAGAACCCGCGAGGCGACGTTCGCTTTCGCGCGTTGAAAGCGCAGTTTGGCGACGGCTACTCCCAGGACGCCGAAGACGGCATCAATTCTCGGTCCGAAACATGGCCGCTGGAGTTTTTCGGAACGGAATCTGAAATTTTGCCGATCAAGGCTTTTCTCGACCGCCATGGCACTTGGAAGGGATTCCTCTGGACCCCGCCCATGGGCCAGCAGGCGGTCTTTCTCATGGAGCAGGGGTACAGCCCTGTTCCCATCGGTGGCGGCTGGTTCACGTTGACCGTCACCTTCAAGCAGAAATTCAAACCCTGATAGCTATGGCGACTCTCGAAGAAATCAATATCGGCCAGGCCGCCAACGACCGGAAGGGCGACCCGCTGCGCAACGCGATGCAGAAGGTCAACACGAACTTCTCGAGGCTCAATCTCGAGCTGAAGAGCGTTTGGGATAGCAAGGGCGCGGCCAACGGCATTGCCCCGCTGGATGCGAACGGCCGGCTCCCGATCGGGTATGCGCCGTACTCGCAGCGCCTGCCCAATACTGCGCACGACCTGAACACCTACACGGCGCCTGGCGTCTACGTGCAGGCGACGTCGGCCGGGGTCAGCGCTGGGGCCAACTACCCGATCCCCAGCCAGGGGTGGCTGGAGGTGATCCCGGACAACACGGCGTCGTCCGTCGTGGTCATGCAGCGATTCACCGCCAGGGCGTCGTCGGCCGCCGGCACGCGTGTCTTTGTGCGCACGCAGACGGGAACGGCAGGCAGCTGGGTGGACTGGACCGAGATCCCGAACTTCGCGGGCGTGTTCGGGTATATGGGCAACATGCCGGATTCTCCAGCGCCGAACCTGAACGACTACACCCAGCGCGGGATCTGGATCGTAGGATCTTCCAGCGCCGCCGCCAACGGCACCAATTTCCCAATCGGCAATTCTGGTGTCCTGCTTGTGCTGTCAGGCATCCACCCGGGACAGGCCGCCGGCACCACGGGCATCGTTCAGGTGTACGTGGCGGCGAACTCCAATCGCATGTTCTTCCGCACGCTGGTGTCGAACGTATGGAGGGATTGGGAAGAGGCGGTGCGCACGTCGTTGCTGGGCGCGGCGAACGGCGTGGCCACACTGGACGCCAACAAGAAAGTCCCGCAAGACCAGATTCCCGGCGTGCTCGGCAAGTCGTTGGGGGTGGCCGACAACCTCAACGATTTCGATACGCCCGGCACCTACTACATGAACAGCAACGCCACGGCGCTGCCGGAGCTGAATTATCCGGTCGTGCTGGCCGGCATGCTAATGGTCGAGGCGGCGACGGGCGGCAACCTGCAGGTCACGCAGCTCTACGTCACGAACCCGACGTCCAATCCGCGCATGTTCCTGCGCATCCGTTTCGGCACCTCGAAAACCTGGGGGCCCTGGTTCGAGTTGGCGCGCTTCGATCAGGCGATGACGCACACCTACCTGACCGGTTCGGGTGTGGATATGAACAAGCTGACCGCCGACAACACGTATTACACGTGGAATTCCAGCGCGGTGCAGAGCGGCGGCGTCAATTTTCCGCCCTCAGCTGCGAATTCGTCGGGTTCCCTATCGGTGGTGGTCATCACGGGTTCGTGGATGATCCAGACCTGCTCGATGACGCCATCGTCCACGCGACGTCCCATCGTGTTCCAGCGCATCGGCAACGGTTCCACCACCTGGGGCGACTGGCGCGTCACGCAGCCGATCTCCATCGCTTCCGACCTGCCGACCGCAAACTGCGGCGATGTGTACGTGGACGGCGTCGGCATGCACTCATGGATCGGTGGCGCCTACGTCAACGTTTCGCTCCCTTACATGGGATTGATGGCGGCCGGGCAGGACCTGAATACCTACTTGAATCGAGGCGTCTGGACAATCCCGACTGCCGCCGCTGCTAACAGCGGCTCCAATTTTCCGATCGGTCAGGCCGGTAATTTGGAAGTGTTCGCGCAAGTTTCCACGGGAGGTACGCCTGCCGGGTATGTGGTGCAGCGCTACACATCCGGCAATAGCAACCAGATGTTCACGAGGACCTATGCGAACGGCACGTGGACCGCTTGGAAAGAATACGCTGACATGGCGACTGCCATTACGCAGACGACCCTGAGCAGTGCTGCTGATGCCAACACGCTGACCACACCCAATACGCGCTACATCTGGACTAATGGTGCGGTCGTCAATAGCGGGACCAATTGGCCTTCCTTGTCGGGCTTGATGGCCCGAGGATTCGTGGACGTCGTGGCCATGAGTTCGAGCCAAATCTACCAGCGCTTCGTCTGCACCCTGGCCTCCAACGTTCATCCTATTGTGTTCGAGCGATACGGCAGTGTCGGCGGGACTTGGTACTCGTGGCGTGTGGCCGGTCCCTGGTCGCCCACTTCGTTTTCTTCATACGCACCTACGGCGGACTACGGGGATCTCTATGTGGATGGGGTCGGATGGCACCGTTGGAACGCGGGCCTGTCGAAGTATGCGCTCGCGCCGGTCACTCCGACGCAGCGCGAGGGCCTGGGCACCGAGTGGGTGAACGCGACGTCGATCTTGGTCAAGCCCGGCCGCTGCGCATCGACGAGCGGCGATGTGCTGCTGGAGCTGACCGCCAACAACACGCGCACGGTACAGACGTCTGGGGCGTACGTGCACGGCGCAAGCGGCAACGGCCTGCTGTCGGGCACCCGTCAGGCCGGCTGGTGGTACTACGTGTTCCTGCTGCGTCGGGATTCTGATGGCCTTGTCGCGGTGGCTTTCGACACGTCGGTCGTAGCCGCCAATCGCCCCGCCGGCTACAGCCACTATCGCCGCATCGGAACCGTGCGCACCGATGCCAGTAACAACCTGATGGCGTTTACGCAGATCGGCAACGAGTTCTGGTTCGACAACGTCGTACGAATCTACACCTTCGACGCTGTGGTGGCGGGCACGACCTACGCGCCGGGCACGGGCACGCCGGGGCCGATTTCCCACACCGTTCATCTGTCCGGATGGGCCACCACAGCCGCCGGGCAGCCAAACTTGTCGGTGGAGCTGAACCATCCGACCAGAGGCGGCGGACGTTCCGAGTTCGTCTACTTCATGGCATCCGGTGTGGGTTGGAACCAGATTTCCGACCGGTCTGTACCGATATACGCCAATCCGAGCGTGCCTACTTTGCAGTTCCGAGTGAACGGCGGCAACGGCAACGTCACCCTGTGGGCGCGTGGCTACACCGACCATTTTGAGGATTGACCGTGAAGTACTTTCAAGACAGTGAAACCGGCCAGTACTGGGGCCTACAGGACGACGTGCGCGTCGAGGAAACCGAGGGCGGCTTGGCGTTCTACGACATCACGGGCGCACCCTTGGCCGGCCTGCCTGCATCGCTTATCGCTATGGCCGGTGGACCGCCGGAGCCTCCGGCACCGGTGCCGGAGGCCGTCTCGCGATTCCAGGGCCGCGAGGCGATGTGGCAGACGCCCCACGGCGACATGTCGCTCTTCGAGGCCGCCGAGGCGGTCATCAACGACCCAGCGACGCCGGCGATGTATCGCCGGGCCTGGGCAGACCTGCAGGGGTTCCGCCGCGACAGCGAAATGCTGATCGCCATCGCCGCCACCCTGGGGCTGACGGCGCAGGACCTGGACAGTCTATTCATCTTGGCCGCTGGTATTGCGGCCTAAAGGATTCGAGGATGGGAATCAACGCAGACGTCCAGAAACTTGAGGTAGGGGCAGTCGTTCGACTTTTCGAACTGGATGCGAGCAACATCGGCGGGGCGACCTTGCGCTTTCACGGTTACGCCCAAGCCGGTCCTATCTGGTGGCAGGGGAATCGGTATGACCCCTGGGCGATCGAGGCAGAAGGGCTCGAGCTTACCGGAGAGGGTGAGCAGCCAACGCCTAAGCTGAGGGTTGGAAACGTCGGAATGCAAGAAGATGGAACGCCATTGGGTGGGGTGATTTCGGCGCTGTGCCTTGCTCTTGACGATTTGGTTGGGGCTCGGGTGGTGGTGCGTCGTACCTTGGGAAAGTACCTGGACGCGCGGAACTTTCCAGAGGGTAATCCAACGGCGTCGCCCGATGAGCATTTCCAGGACGATATCTGGATCGTGCAACAGAAGACGGGTGAAACCAAAGAAACTGTCGAGTTCGAGCTATCAAGCGCACTGGACTTTACCGGGCAGATGTTGCCGGCCCGCCAGATTATTGCCGGCGTTTGCGGTTGGCTGAGTATCGGTGGCTACCGTGGAACGTACTGCGGCTATACAGGGGCGCGCATGTTCGACATAGAAGGAAATCCGGTTTCCGATCCTGCCTTGGATCGCTGCTCGGGTTTGCTTTCTGACTGCAAGAAGCGTTTCGGCGAATACGAAACGGTCAATTTCGGTGGCTTTCCTTCGGCGGATCGCATCAGGGGCTAATCATGCGTAAGAGAACATTGGCAGCCATCCGGGCGCACGCGGTGGCTGAGTACCCACGCGAGTGCTGCGGCCTGGTGGTGCAAATTGGCGATATTGAAACCTATCGTCGCTGTAAGAACCTGGCAACGGGTTCGGATCATTTCGTGATGGACCCAGCGGACTACGCCGACGCCGAAGAGGCTGGGCGCATCACTGCGATTGTCCATTCCCACCCGGATATGCCTGCCACGCCCAGCGAGGCTGATCGGGTGGCATGCGAGGCCACAGGCTTGCCCTGGTTCATAGTTGCGGTGACCCAAGACGCCAGCGGCGCGCCGGCGGCCGAGGAAGTGTTGGGATTTGCGCCGGAGGGGTATGTGGCGCCGCTGCTCGGTCGTCCTTTCGCACATGGCGTGCTGGACTGCTACAGCTTGATTCGGGACGCATTCTCGCGGGAGCTCGGCATTGTGTTGCCTGACTTTCCGCGGGAGGACGGTTGGTGGGAGCCGGGTCGAACGGGGAACCTATACATGGACCACTTTGCAGAGGCTGGGTTTCGTCCGTTGGCCATCGGCGAGGGTATCCGGTTCGGAGACGTGGTGCTGATGCAGATTCGATCCGACCGAGTCAACCACGCCGGATTTTTCATGGGTGATAAAGCTTTGCAAGAAGCGCAGGACTTGTTCCCCGTCCCCAACGCAATGCTGCACCACCTGTATGGGCGTGATTCCGAACGGGTCGTGTACGGGGGCTATTGGCAAGAGGCGACGCGGCTGGTGCTGCGTTATCAGGGGTAAGCGATGAGCGAAAGGCTGCGAAACATTCGACTTTACGGATGGCTCGGCACTCAGTTTGGCCGGTTCCATCAATTGGCCGTCGGCAGCACTGCAGAAGCAATTCGGGCATTGTGTGTCGTGCTGCCTGGTTTTGAGAGGGCGCTGGCCGATAGCGAAGCGAAAGGGGTGCGATATGCGTGTTTGGTCGGAAAGCGCAACATTTCCGAAGAAGAACTTCGATCGCCGACTGGTGCGGATGTGATCCGTATCGCTCCGGTTCCGGCCGGGGCCAAACGAGGCGGTCTGTTCCAAACGATCTTGGGAGCGGCTCTAGTCGCGGTGTCGTTCTACGCACCCTTTGCAGGTTTGGCGATTACCTCAAACTTGACCGCTGGCACCCTGGCGTTCTCGCTCGGGGTATCTCTTGGGCTGGGCGGGGTATCGCAAATGTTATCGGCACAGCAGCGCGGATTAAGCGCAAAGGACGGGCCGGATAACGGCGCTTCGTACAACTTCAACGGACCGGTCAACACGATGGCACAAGGCAATCCTGTGCCGCTTTTGTATGGCCGGATGATCGTTGGTAGCGCGGTGATTTCGGCGGGAATCTACGCAGAGGATCAGGTATGAGGTTGCAGCACATTCCAGCCACTGGGGCGCCTTCGGGCGCCCTTTTTGTTTCCGGAGGCACTCAGCGACCGCGCGTTTCGGTCGTCGGCTACGGAGGCGGGAAAGGCGGTGGTGGAGGCCGAAGCCCTAAGGAAGCACCCGACAGTCTCCATGGAACTTCCTATGCGCGGGTGATCGACCTGATCTCAGAAGGAGAGGTCTTTGGGCCGGCCCATGGCTTGAATGAGGCGTTGCGCGACGTTTACTTGGACGGCACGCCCGTGGCGAATGCCGACGGAACGCTGAATGTTCCAGACATCGAGATTGATTTCCGGCCCGGCACGCAAACTCAAGATCCGCTTCCGGGGTTTCCCGCGGCGGAAAGCACCACTTCGGTCAATCTCGAGCTGCGGTTTGGCACACCCTGGGTGCAGACGCTGAGCAATCTGCAGTTGTCGGCGGTGCGGGTGAATCTCGCATTCGAAGGGCTATCTGAGGCCAGTGAAAGCAAGGGCATTGGCGGTTATCGCGTTGAGTATCAGATTGAACTCAGCACGGATGGAGGCGCCTATCAGGTTGTGCTTTCTAGCGCGGCGGACGGGAAGACGACGCAGCGCTACCCGCGGTCGCATCGGGTCGACCTGCCGAGAGCTCGGCAGGGATGGTCTGTGCGAGTCGCCCGGCTGACCCCGAACGCCAATAGCAACACGATCGCAGATCGTACGCTTGTGGATTCGTATTCGGAGGTGATTGACGCGAAGCTGCGATATCCGATGTCGGCAGTTGTCGGCCTCAAGATTGACGCGTCGCGATACCAGCGGATACCGACCCGAGCGTATGACTGGAAGGGCCGCATCATTCGCGTCCCTTCCAATTACGACCCCAATTCGCGTGTCTATGTGGGCACCTGGGACGGCACGTTCAAGCTGGCCTGGACGGACAACCCGGCATGGATATTTTTCGACCTGATCTCCAACGACAGATACGGGCTGGGCAGCCGAATCCCTGCGGGGTGGCTGGACAAGTGGAGTCTCTATCAGATCGGCCGCTACTGCGATGAACTGGTCCCTGACGGTTTTGGTGGTCAGGAGCCGCGTTTTACCTGCAACTGCTATCTCCAGTCGGCCGCCGACGCCTTCCGCGTGATGCAAGATCTGGCGTCGGTATTCCGCGGCATGGCGTACTGGGCCAGCGGTTCGGTGGTGGCGGTGGCTGATATGCCGGGTGATCCCGTCTACACCTTTACCGCAGGCAACGTCATTGACGGCCGGTTCACCTATGTTGGATCGGCGCTGAATACGCGTCACACAGTCGCGCTCGTTTCGTGGAATGACCTTTCCGACATGGGGCGCCAGAAGGTTGAGTACGTCGAAGACCGCGAAGCGCTGGCCCGCTACGGCCTGAAGAAGGTCGAGGTCAGCGCATTCGGGTGCACCTCTCGTGGCCAAGCCAACCGGGTGGGTAAGTGGTTGCTGCTCACATCGCGGATGGAAACGCGTTCGGTGTCGTTCTCCGTGGGTCTGGATTCGTGCCGCGTGCGACCTGGAAGCATTATCCGCGTGGCGGACCCCAATCTCGCGGGCCGCCGCATCGGCGGTCGCGTTCGGTCGGCCACTGCTGCGCAAATAACCGTCGATGCGGAATTGGGCGTCCGTCCTGGCGATCGGCTGACCATTAATTTGCCTAGCGGCGTTTCTGAGACTCGGATTATCAGTACTGCTGTCGGCCAGGGCGTGACGGCGGACATGACCACATTCACGGTGGATTCCACGGAGCTCACTGCGGATATGGTGGGCTTGCCCGGCACTGTTCTCATTTTGACGGTGACTGCCCCCTACTCGGAGGTTCCGGAGGCCGAGTGCGTATGGACCTTGGAGTCCGAGGCGCTTTCGGCCCAACGCTTCCGGGTCCAGCGCGTAAGGCAGACTGATGGCCTGATAGCGGAAATCGCTGCCATCCAGCACGAACCCGGAAAATTCAACAACGTCGACTTTGGCACGAGACTGGACCCGCCGCCCGTCAGTGTCATTCCACCCGGCGTGCAGCCCCCTCCGACGGGCGTGACGATTACCTCCTATCCGGTGATCAGCCAGGGTTTCGCCAGCCATACGGCGGTGTTCACCTGGGAGCGGGCCGACAGCGCGGTGGCGTACGAGGTGCAGTGGCGTCGCGACAATTCGGAGTGGGTGAATCTTCCCCGAACAGGCTCCACCAGCATCGAGGTGCCCAACATATACGCGGGCGCATTCATTTGCCGCGTGAGAGCTGTGAACGCCCTAGACGTAACGTCTATTTGGGCTTCCTCGGCCCAGACGCAGCTGGATGGCATTCTTGCGCCACCGCCGACGGTCACCAGCTTGACGGCTAAATCGCTCGTCTTCGCTATCCAGTTGAAGTGGGGCTTTCCGGCCGGGCCTTCGATCATCGAGCGGACCGAGATTTGGTACGGAACGTCGCCGTCTTTCGAGGCGGCGCAGAAGCTTGGAGACTATGCGTTTCCGCAAGACAGTGCCACGTTGATGGGACTGTCCGCGGGCGCTCGCCTTTACTTCTGGGCGATCCTGCGTGATCGCAACGGCGTCGCCGGTGTGCGGTATCCGGCCGGAAACGGGGCGGTCGGGCAGGCAAGCTCGGATGCCTGGGAAATTCTGGAGTACCTCAAGGGCAAGATTACCGAAACTGAACTGGCTCAGAATGTTTTAGCCCCTATTCAGAAAGTGCCTGTATTGGAAACACGCATTGAGCAGGAGGAGATCACCAGGAAAGAGCAAAACGCTGAGATGGCGCAGACCATTGCCACGGTAAGTGCAAAGGTCGGCGAAAACACGGCGTTGATTAAGGAGGAGGCGCTGACCCGAGCAGATGAGGTGGGCTCGTTGGGGAAGCGCGTCACCTCTGTACAGGCGTCTGTTGATGACGTGTCCGTGCGGGCTGATGGCGCACTCGACAAGGCTGGCGGCGCGCTTGATAGAGCCAATCAAGCATTCGCTGGGGTGGAGGAAACCAGCCAGGCCATCGCGCAGACCGACGGGAAATTGGCGGCCATGTGGAGCATCAAGGTTCAGACCTCATCTGGGGGAAAGAACTGGATTGCGGGTATCGGCGTGGGCGTCGAGAACAGCGGTGGCGTAAGGGAGTCGCAGGTAATTGTTGCTGCGGACCGTTTCGCGGTGCTTCACCCCAACGGCGATCAGGTTGCGTTGCCCTTCGCCATCGTCGGCGGCCAGGTTTTCATCAACGACCTGCTTGTCCGTAATGCCTCGATCGGTGCCGCCAAGTTTACGGATTACCTGGATTCCGACGCCACGGGGTTTGGAGGGCGGCCGCTTCTGCGCTTGAATTTTCGGACTGGATCGGCCGAGTTCAACGGGCAGGGGGCTGACGGTTCGCGCACGGAGATCAACAACAAGGGGATGAGGTACTACTACCCCAATGGCGTGCTGGGCGCACGATTTGGAGGCGACTGATGGCAATCGCTCCTCTCCAAGTCTGGGACGACCAAGGGCGAATGCTGATCAACTTCAGCACCCGCATTGCCCGCCAGCTCGGCGCAGTCTGGACCGGGACCAGCGACGGCAGCATCTACGTCCCCGAGCTTGCCGGTCCCGATGGCTGGATCGCGGTTCAGGCGCTGGGCGATTACGGGTCCGGGAACGCCCCAATGATCGCTCGCTCAGGGGGCACGATCTCCTGGCGGTTCGTCCCGGGCCAGCCCAACGGGCGCGTTAATGCCAAGATCCTTTACGGAGTTCGTTAATGGCTGATGCAGCTGTAGTTTTGTACAACGAAGCTGGAAATCTGATCGTTGATAGCCGGAACGTGAACATGTTCCTTCGGTACTCTGGGGTCACCGGTGCGGACCGCTACAACAATATCTTTGTGAATTGCATTGACCCCGTTCTCTTCTTTCGTCCCGTATCCGAGTTTGGCGGCGTCGTCGCCATGGCCCGCAACGGGAACGAAGTGCTCTATCGATTTCGCGGCCAATGCGAGTACTACGTATTTGATCGGCCTTGGCAGACCGGGGGGCCGATTGATATCTGGGCACAAGACGGGACGCACATTTTCATGAGCACGGCAAGGCCCATGGACGTGCTGCAAACCATCGACCTGCCCAACTACTTCGATGCCTATCGCCAGGCGTATCGGGATGGATGGGACTACGCGGGGCTGCCGGCGTCGAAGTATGCGTACAACGTGTCGTTCACTCGACAGGGGTACGACTGCATGCCGCAGGCAGGTGGCGGCTGGTCATGTTTTCTCTGCCTGGAGCACATCTACGCTAGATCCAACGGCCTTCACGTTGCATTTCCCGAGTATGGAATGCGGTTCTTCGGCTGGGCACCGCTCTTCGCGAACGTTTTCACCAGCTACGCCGGGGCGTGCCCCGTCTCGTTCATTGACGTGACCGGTTGGCTCTAAGGCCGCCGTCGATCTCGCCCACGTCGCGCGGGCATATTTCTTGGAGTTTAGATAGATGGCAGAACCTGCAAGCACAGGTGTTGTGGCGGCAGCAGCCGCGGGCGTGACGCTCGCCGGCCTGCTGCCTGGGATAGATGGCAATGCTCTCATCGGGGCGTTTGCCGGGGCGTCGCTTTTCGTCGTGTCGCGCAAGGAGGGTGGCTTGCTGTCGCGCGGCATCTACTGGGCTATCTCTTTCGTGATCGGCTACCTGGCCGCGCCGGACGTGGTGGCGCTGACGCCGATCAAGGAAACCGCCATCGCGGCCTTCGGTGCGGCGGCGCTGGTCGTGACTATCGCTCTGGCGGCAATCGAGCGCATCAAGACGTTCGATTTCACCGCGGTCTTCAAGAAAGGGGGCTGATATGCAACCTGCCGAAATGATCAGCATGGGCCACCAGCATCTGGTGGCCCTTTTGTTTGTGGTGGCGAATTTCGCGTCGGCGGCGCGGCTGCTGCTGTATCGCCGGAAGGGCGCCCGGTTTCGCCGCGGGATGTCCTGGCTGGCCTACCTGCTCATTGTGGGCACGGGCGGGCAAGCCCTGGATGTTCTTCTGCGGCACGAGCCGGTGACGGTCTGGCAGGCGGTTGTGGCGGTGCTGATCGCCGTGTTGGTCTATCGCGCCCAGGGGAACGTGGCGTGCATTGTGAGGATCAATTCATGACGCTGAAAGAGATTATCGCAGGGGCTATCAACCCCGCGCTGGCGCTGCTTCCGGCCAAGATGGACACGCCTTCGGCGCGCGTCCAGCTGCTAGCTACCGGTCTGCAAGAAAGTCGCTTGGTGGACCGCCGCCAACTGGTCGGCAGCCCGCCGCGACCGACTGGCCCTGCCAAGAGCTTCTGGCAGGCGGAGCGGGGAGGCGGCATGGTACATGGCGTTCGGCTGCACGCGGCTACGAGCGCCGCGGCGGCGCACCTCTACCAGGTCCGAGGTGTGCCCGCGCGCGATGCCGCAATCTGGGATGCCATCGAGCATGACGACGTGCTGGCGGCAGGCCTGGCTCGTCTGCTGCTGTGGAGCGACCCGGGCCGGCTGCCGCTTGTGGGTGACGAAGAGGGCGCCTGGCGGTTGTATCTGCGCACCTGGCGGCCCGGTGCTTACGACCGCGGCACGCCCGCCCAGCGCGCGGAGCTTCGCGCCAAGTGGGGCCGCAACTATGCCCAGGCCCTGGCCGAGGTGACCCGATGAAACCGCTGGTGCGTGCCGCGCTTCCCTATCTGATCGTCGTCGCCCTGGTGGTGGGCGCCGCACTCTGTGTGCGCTGGTACGGCTCCAGCCAATACCAGGCCGGCGGTGACGCGCGCCAGGCAGAAATCGAGAAGCGCCAGGCTGCTATCGAGCGCGCCTGGCAGGAGGAAAAAGACCGTGCTGATGCCCAGTTCCGCGGCGCCGTCCTGGCGCGGCAGCAAACCGAATCCAAGTTGGCCAAGGCTGAGCGTGATCGTGACGCCGCTTTTGCTCGCGTTGGGAGGCTGCGCAAGCAGCTTGCCGCCCGGGACGCCGAGGCATCCTACGCCGGCGGCGGACCTGATGGCGCCAGTCCCGACTGGATCGGCCTATTTGGAGAGTGTCTTGACCGAGCTCAACGCCTTGGACGCCGACTTGGCGAGGTGGGAAAAGATGGTGCAGGATGGGCTGACCAAGTGAACGGCCTGCAAGGGTACATTCATAGTCTGCGTGATGCGCGGTAAAGCGAGTGGGGTGCTTGGGATTTCGCGAACCAACCCCCATGTGCGTGATGTAGGCATGCACGTTGCTGTGGTAGAACGGAAGCTCGGCGATCCAGAGAGCAAGCCACTTTTCTAGCGCTATCTTGGCGATAGGGTAAAAAGGGGACATGCTATATTCCCCCTCGATCGCCGAATTGAGCTGATCACGGAACTTTGATAATGGCCCACCAAGTCTACTTTGTTACAGCGCTGTCGAAGCCAAGCGCCGTTGCCGAACGATTGCCGGAGGTCATCCCTGATGAAGGCATGATCTACAAGTTGGCGAACGATAAGTGGTTCGTTGTCTATGATGGCATCTCTCGAGAACTAGCCGAAAAGCTTGGCATGCGGGGTGATCCCTTTATTTCAAGTGGACTAGTCTTGCCCGTCTCTAGCTACAGCGGACGGGCACCTACCGATTTGTGGGAATGGTTGCGACTTCGGATGGAGTGATCATGGCGGTAAAGGGCGCATCAGAACGCCGGAGGTCGGACGCCTCGCGAATGATTGATACAGCAGACGACTCATCATCTAACGTCGTCTCGGACCCAGGAATAATGCGAGGTGATTACTCGCAATTCATCTGGCAAAAGTTGGATTCTATTGACACCCGGTTAGGCGAGTTGGCCGAGCGCCACGGGCGCATGGACGAAAAGCAAGGACGTGTGGCCAGTTCTCTCGAAAAAGTGGAAGGTAAAGTCTCGGACGTCGAAAAGTCGATCCGCTGGGTGAAAGCTCTTTTTGTGGTTGGCGGAGCTTTGATCGGTGGCGCTTTTGCGCTCTATAAAGTTTTCGAGTCGCACATCTCCATCACCCTCAAATGAGGGCATGAATTGATTACCTGCTGCGTGACCGCAGCGCCATACCCTTGCGCAGCTTGCGCGGTTGCTCCAGCAGCTCGGCCGTCATCTGGTCGCGCTCAATCACACAGGGTTCGGCGGCCAAGCCCTCCATCAGGTCGTCGTAGATCTCGCCCATGAGGCTTGCGGGCCGCTTCAGATCGCCGGAGACCTGGTGCAGGCGTAGCAGGACCGAGCGTAGCCGCTTGATCTCCCACAGCAGGGCGATCACATCGGGGTTCCACGGCTGACGCAGGCGGATGGTGCGTAGCTGGTCGGCGGTCAGGGGCTCTTTGAACGGCATAGCGGAAAACACTGGTTGTATATCCAGTATATTCCGCTTTAAATGGGGTCGATTGCGTTGGCGAGCTGGTACTTGGAATTGCCCACTTCTTTGCGCACCGGGTGCCAGGTGAACGCCGTTTCCGGCAGGCCATGCTCCAGCAGCGCAAGCGCCTGGGCAGTGGGAACCTCCGGGTCCACCCAGTGGATGGCGAGGTCGGCCGGCAGCGCTACCGGCCGCCGGTCGTGAACGTCGATCATGCCGCCCAGGGAGAGTCATTGGTGACGAGAGCAAAGCCGTGGGCTTCGTCCTTGTCGGCGCCGGGGCGCCAGTTGCTAAGGGCTGCGAAGAACAGCGGTGCATTGTCGGTCGCGTGGATGTAGTAGGGCTGCTTGGGCGGCTTCGGCCCATCGGCCAGGGGCTTCCATTCATACCAGCAGTCCGCCGGCACCAGGATGCGGCCGCGCGCGGTGAGCATCTTCCAGGGCCAGGCGCCGGCGAGGATCTTGTCCAGCCGCGCGCTTGACATGAAGTACTTCGAATTGTGCGGGCGCCAGCCCCAGTGTAGGCGCTCCAGCTCGAAGTCGTCGGCCAGGCGATGCATTGCCATCGGATGCGTGCCGGGCGGGATGTTGTAGCGCGGTCCTGCGGAATCGGCAAAGATCAGGCGCGGATTGGGGAACAGGCGCTCGACGTAATCCATAGGGCCTGACTTCTGGACAATGCGACCGCACATAGGCACCTCCAGGAAGAAGGGGAAGGGCCAGTATAGGATCAGTCCTGCACAGGAACCTCACCCTTGAGGCGTTGTAGGCGCACCTCGTCAAGGTAGATCAGTAGCGCGACCTCTAGGCGCTCCTTCTCCTGTTCAGTCAGCAGGCTAAATTGCTCGGGGGTGATTGTGTCGAATGGCCAAGGTTCCATGTCGGACACGCTAACCCATTGTGGCCGCTCGGATGCGGCTCAAGCGGCAATCTCGGACTGAACGCCGGCTTCCTTTAATATGGAGGTGTGGCGCGAACGCAAGAAATGCGGAATTTCGGGTGTGGTTGGTATTTTTGGTTGGTTTTTACCCTAAGTCTTTGATTTGCAATGTAGGATTACCCCCTTACAAGGCGTAGGTCACAGGTTCGACCCCTGTAGCACCCACCACCGAAAGCAAACCGCGTCGCTGCAAATCCCGCAAATCCGGATTGCAGTAACCATAGAAAACCCGCACACATCGCCGTGGCGGGTTTTTTGTTTGACGATGACTCCAGCCCGGTACTTCGCTGGACTGCGCCGTAGCTCGATGAAGCAGGTTTATCAAGGACTTACGCGCGTCCATCATATGCCGGTGCTTTCTGAAACTTGACCCGGTTTTCCCTCGCGCCGCTCCTATCTGGCTCTTGGAATTCGGGTCGTTCCAAGGAGTCATCATGGCGAAGATCAAGCTCACCAAGACCGCCGTAGAGTCGGCGCAACCCCAGGCCAAGGACATCGAACTACGGGATACCGTGGTGCCGGGTTTCCTCTGCAAGATTACCCCGAAGGGCCGTCGGGTGTTCATGCTCCAGTACCGCACGAACTCCGGGCAGCCCCGCAAGCCCTCGCTGGGCCTGTTCGGGGAACTGACCGTGGAGCAGGCCCGCGTCATGGCGCAGGACTGGCTGGCCGAGGTTCGCCGAGGCGGCGACCCCGGCGGCGCCAAGGCCGAGGCGCGCAAGGCGCCCACGGTCGAAGCGCTGTGCAAGAAGTTCATGGAGGACTACTCCAAGAAGCGCAACAAGCCGAGCACGCAGCGCGGCTATCAGGCCGTCATCGACCGCTGCATCGTCCCGCTGATCGGCCGCAAGAAGGTGCAGGACGTGAAGCGGCCCGACATTGCCGGGCTGATGGAGAAACTGGCCTACAAGCCCGCCGAGGCGAACAACGCCTTCGGCGTGCTGCGCAAGATGTTCAACCTGGCCGAAGTGTGGGGCTACCGCCCGGACGGCACGAACCCGTGCCGCCACGTCCCGATGTACCCGCCCGGCGAGGAAACCCGGCTCATCGTGGACGACGAACTGGCGCTGATCTTCCGCCAGTTGGAGAAGCTGGAGGCGGAAGGACTGGAGAACTACGTCATCCCGCTGGCGATTCGCCTGCAATTCGAGTTCGCCGGCCGCCGCTCCGAAATCTGCATGCTTGAATGGGATTGGGTCGATCTGGAGAACCGGCGCGTGGTCTGGCCCGACAGCAAGACCGGCGGCCTCTCCAAGCCCATGAGCGCGGAAGCCTATCGACTGTTCTCGACGGCACCGCGCCGAGAAGGTTGCCCCTACGTCCTGCCTTCGCCCAACGACCCGACCAAGCACCTGACCTTTGGCGAGCACTATGGCGGATGGTGCCGGGTGCTCAAGGCAGCCGGCGTCCCACACGTCGGCACGCACGGCATCCGCCACCGCTCCACGACCGACATTGCCAATTCGGGAGTGCCGACCAAGGTAGGCATGAAGCTGACGGGCCACAAGACCGTGGCGATGTTCATGCACTACGTCCACACCGAGGACAAGCCGGTGCGGGATGCTGCCGAACTGGTGGCGAGTCGGCGGCAGGCCATCACGGGCGCGCGGCGCCCTGCGGAGGCCACGGCATGAGCAAGAGGACGCTTTCGGTGGCGCCCCCCGCTGCCTTGGCGGCCGACTATCCCCGTTCCGCAATTTCCGAGACAGTGTCTGGGAAATTCGGCCTCGCCGAGCTGGCCAAGGTCTTCACGCTGCCGTGGTCGGCCTATGCGCTGCTGATTTCGGTCAAGGATGCCCGCGGATCGGTGGCCGGCATCCCGTCCAGTCGGCTCCGATTGTCGTGCCGGCGTCACGACAATCGGGCGGGCCATCCCTTCTATCTAGGTGCTACACCGGAGACTGGAAAAGTATGCCCGTTTCGGGTATAGTTTGGAGGTCGAAATGACGGTCATCCTCAAGCGCAAGGACTTTGCACGCTGGCAGTCGGGCGAGAAGCTGTCCGATGCCGCGTTGTGCAAGGCGGTTCAGGAGATGGAAAGCGGTCTGATCGACGCGGACTTGGGCGGCTCCCTCTACAAGAAGCGGGTGGCCCGCCCCGGTGGTGGTAAAAGCGGCGGCTACCGCACACTGGTATCGGCCAGGATCGGCAGCCGCTACGTGTTCCTGCATGGGTTCCCGAAGAACGACAAGGCGAACATCACGCAGGACGAGAAGAAGGCGCTGCAATTCGCCGGCAAAGCGTTCTTGCAACTGTCCGGGGAAACGTTATCGAAGGCGTTGCAGTCGGGCGTGTTATTGGAGGTGCATTGTGAGCAAGATCATTGAATCCCTGCGTGACGACCTGGCCACGCTTCATGAAGTGGGTGCGATCAGCAAGGTGACGATGCGCGAGTTCGACGCGATCTGCCCGCCGCCAGTGCGGGAGTTTGGCGCCGAGGACATTAGGCGCCTACGGGAGACGCTGAAATTCAGCCAGCCGGTGTTCGCGCATCACCTGCACACCTCGGCCTCGACCGTGCGCAAGTGGGAGCAAGGTGAAACCCGACCCGCTGGCCCGGCGCTGAAGCTGCTCAACATCATCGCCGACAAGGGGCTCCGGGCGATCCTTTGATTGATCTGCGTTTTCTGCCATAACCACCTAATTTCAGTTACGATCTTTTACGCTATCAAAACGTCGATGGAGGTGACAGATGGCAGAGAAAAGGAACGTGTTTATCAGCCATGTCCATAAGGACGATCATGGGCTCCAAAAGCTCAAAGATCTGCTGGCTCCGAAAGGGATGGATGTAAGGGACTCCTCCATCCATACAGGAAAGTTCAACAACGCCACGGATGAGCATTACATCAAGACGCAGATTCTGGCCCCAGCGATAAACTGGGCGGGCGTATTTATTTGCTACGTCTCACCCCAGACGAAAGATAGCGACTGGGTGACCTGGGAAATCGAATATGCAGCCAAGCAAGGCAAACGTATTGTTGGCATCTGGGAGCATGGTGAGAAGGAATGCGACATTCCTGAGGCACTGAAAGAATACGCCGATGCCTTGGTCGGCTGGAATGGTGACTCAATCATTGATGCGATCAACGGAAAAGATACATGGGAAAAACCCGACGGTGGCGCCTGTGATCCGGTTCCTCTGAAAAGGCATCCCTGCTGATGGCACGTGTCCACTCCTACGTGGTGCGGTACGACAGTGGTTTCGCACCCAATCCCTTTTACGAATACTGCACGCTTGCAACCTGCAAGCCAAATATCCGCAAGGGCGCTGACATCGGTGATTGGGTGGTAGGCAGTGGCAGCAATGATCGAAGTGTTCGGCGAGGCGGGTATCTGGTTTATGCGATGCAAGTCACCGAAACGATGACATTTGATGAATATGGGGCAGATCCACGGTTTGAATCTAAAAAGCCCTATCGCAACGGTAGTCGGAAGCAAAGTTGCGGGGACAATATCTACTTCAGAGCCGCACCAGCGGCCGTCTGGCAGCAACGAGATTCCTTTCACTCTCGCCCCGATGGTTCACTTAATCCTGATCACGTCACTCGCGACACGGGTGTAAACAGGGTTCTCATCAGCAATGACTTCGTGTACTTCGGAGGAGAGGGGCCGGAGTTCCCGGAAGAGCTAAAAGACCAGCAAGGCCGGTCTCTATGCAAAACAGGAATAGGTCTAACTACTTTTGACGATCCAAAACTGATTGCGAACCTAGAGCAATGGGTTCGTAGCTTTGGGCTGAATGGATATCAGGGCGCTCCATTCGAATGGCTGACGCTTCGGAGGTAACCGATGCACAAGGAAGGTTCTCTGCTGCTTTCGGACTACGCTTCGGAAATTGCAGCTACGGATGTACTCAGTCCAACCGATTTCAATCCTGTCCTTCAAGGGCTTTATGGGGAAGTCGGTGGAATAATGTCTACTGTCAAAAAACATGTCCGGGAAAAATCTGCGTACCCTGGTTTCAGAAGGGCGGCGGAAGAAGAATTCGGTGATACGCTTTGGTATTTGGCTGCGATCTGCCGGCGCATGCAAGCTCCACTTGAAGATATCTTTGCCGAGGCGGCGAATCACGGGAACTTCAAGAACATAGGGGCAGCAAGCGACATAGCCGAAGGTGCATTCGCTTACATCGCCATGCCTGTGGCGGCCCCTGCGTCGTTGGACATTACCTTGGTACGCTTGGGGCAGGCGGCCGCAGCTCTGCTGGGAAGTGGGCCTGCGCGCAATGACGTGGTCACCTTCGCGCGAGCCTATCTCGATGCAATCCATGCCGCAGAGTTGGCGTTCTCGGACGTAGCGCGGGGGAACCTCCGGAAAGCTAGGGGTGCATTCTTGGAGCCACAGGCGGTTGACCTGATTGGCCTTGATTTCGATAGCGAGTTTGGAATAGAAGAGCAGCTCCCTAGAGAGTTCAAGATCCGAGTCAATCAACGCGGTAGCGGCAAAAGCTATCTCCAATGGAATGGCGTATTCATAGGTGATCCCCTGACCGACAACATCGCTGACCGAGATGGCTACCGATTTCATGATGTTTTCCATTTTGCATATGCAGCCATCTTGCATTGGTCACCTGTAATACGGGCATTGATCAAGCACAAGCGAAAGAGCCAGTCCAAATATGATGAAGAGCAAGACAGCGGCCGGGCAATCGTCGTTGAGGAAGGGCTTACGGCATGGATTTTCTCTAGAGCCAAGGAATTAAACTATTTTGAGAATCAAGAAAAGGTTTCCCTTGGGATTCTCAAAACCATTGAAGAGTTTGTGAGTGGCTATGAGGTTGAGAAGTGCCCGCTAAAGCTTTGGGAAAAAGCCATCATGGACGGATATTCCGTATTCCGTCAAATCAAGAAAAATCAAGGCGGCTGGATCATCGGCAACCGAAAAGAACGCACCCTACAATATATGCCGCTTGAGTCTTAAGAATGAAAATCCACCCCTTTGTTGAATCAGTTTCCTCGCTGCAATTTGAGGACTGCTTCAATCCTTATTCTGATCGCTGTGAAGTTCATGATCGTCGAGACGCGCCCCGCCGCCGCGCCGCCGCACTTTCCGCATTATTGCGTCGCGCTTCAGAGGAGCCTGTAGATGCGATTTGGATCGGTCGAGATTTGGGGTATCGCGGAGGCCGCCGAACTGGGTTGGCCCTGACTGACGATGTTCACATGAGCCAACATGCCAAACGTTGGAATGTCGATCTGGCTCCAGAACGGCCCACAGTCGGCAATGCCGTAGCCGAGCGAACCGCTGCGGTTATATGGGGAATGCTAGAGCACATTGATGCTCGCATCTTTCTCTGGAATGTTTTCCCACTTCACCCTCATGAATCAGGGGATCCGTTCACCAACCGGCAACACAACGCCCGTGAAAGGCGAGCCGGCGAAGAGCTACTACAACAGCTCATCGTTCTGCTTCGTCCCTCGCGCATCGTCGCCATCGGCAACGATGCTGCCGCAGCCGCTCATCGAATCACGGATAGCGTGCCTGTTATCTGCGTGAGGCATCCGAGCTATGGCGGACAGACGCAGTTTCAAGGGCAAATCTCTGAACTGTATGGACATCCAATGAAGACTGGATCGCTGTTCTGACGAATTGCTCCAGCATTTTAGCGAGCGGATACCGCCCCTTCTATCCAACTCGCCAGGTTTTCACTGATGCAGCGACTGAAAGAGGCTCTGACGCTGGTGGAGGTGCGCACACTGGATCACGTCGTTGTGGCCGGGCAGGAAACAACTTCATTTGCAGAGCGAGGGCTATTGTGAACCGAGGGGGCTGCACAGGCGGCCCCATTTTTTTATTCGCTCCATCAAGCTTACTGAACGCAGTTACTGCAAAATTTCCCGGCTAATCCACAGGCAGAAGCTTTCGACGAAATAAGCTGGAATAGGTTCGGTCGCGTGAAAAAATTGGATCATATTCTCCCTGTTGATAAATTATTTTGGCGGCGGCCCCTGTTGTTGAAAGCGGGAGCACTGTAGCTTTGGGATGGTGTTCGACGAACAATTTATGCTCCTCATAGATCCCCTCCATGCCGCCGACGAACACCGCTGCGCTGAAACGGCGGCTTTCGATCATTGCTTGCCTCATGGCCGTCAAACTGGCTTCTCTGTTGCCATCAACCGCTGGCACCATATGCACGTCGACGTGGCCTGACCCCATAGGGTGGTCCGGTTTCAATCTTAGTTCATGATCGGCCTTGGGGCTATTGCCTGGGCAGATGACGGTGCTGCTCCGCTTGCTGGCGCAGGCCAGATGATGGCCTCGGGTGCCGGTGGCTTGTATCCAAGCGACGAGTGTGGCCTCTCGGTGTTGTAGTACCGCCGCCAGGCTTCGATGATGATCTTGGCCTCGGCGAGGCTGTAGAAGATCTCACCGTCGAGCAGTTCGTCGCGGAGCTTCGAGTTGAAGCTCTCGCAGTAGCCGTTCTCCCAAGGGCTTCCAGGTTCGATGAACGCTGTCTTTGCGCCGACGGCTACGATCCACTCCCGTACAGCCTTGGCGATGAACTCCGGGCCGTTGTCGGAACGGACATGGCCGGGCACACCACGCAGGATGAACAGGTCCGACAGGGCGTCGATGACGTCGGTCGAGTTGAGCTTGCGATCGATGCGGATTGCAAGGCATTCCCTGGTGAACTCGTCGATGATGTTGAGCATGCGGAATCTCCTGCCATCGTGGGTCCGACCCTCGACGAAGTCATAGGACCAGACATGGTTTGGATGCTCGGGTCGAAGCCGGATGCACGATCCGTCATTCAACCAGAGCCGCCCCTTCTTCGGTTGCTTCTGGGGAACCTTCAGCCCCTCCCGCCGCCAGATCCGTTCGACACGCTTGGCGTTCACCGTCCAGCCTTCAGACCGCAGCATCGCCGTGATCCTGCGATAGCCATAACGGCCATAGCGGGAAGCGAGCCGGATGATGTCGGAGGTCAACGCCTCTTCATCGGGCCGGCCTTGCGGCTTTTTGCGCTGGGTCGAACGATGCTGGCCGAGAACCTTGCAGGCAAACCGCTCCGAGACGGAGAACTTCGCCATGACACGATCGACGCAACGGCGACGGCGAGCGGGGCTCAGAAGTTTCCCGAAGCAGCCTCTTTCAGGATCAGCTTCTCGAGTGTCAGGTCCGAGACCGCCTTGCGCAGCCGGTCATTCTCTTTCTCGAGCTCCTTCAGCCGCTTCACCTGGTCACCCTTCAGGCCACCGAACTCCTTGCGCCACCGGTAATACGTAAACTGCGTCACGCCGATCAAACGGACCGCTTCTCCGACAGAACGACCTTGCGACAACAGAACATCGACTTGGCGCAGCTTCGCCACGATCTCTTCGGGTTTGTGCTTCTTCTGGGGCATTCCAACGTCCTCCTACGGCTCAATAGCCTACTTCAGGGAGGACCACTTTTCAGGGGGCAGACCACGCTAGCTCAGGAGGCAATCGACCCTCAAAAAGCTTACTTTGGTAAATCGCCACCCTGTTGCGGTCAAGGTTTGCCTCGCGGGAAAAGAGAGCCAATAGCGGCGTTATCGCCGGATGGCCGCCGCACGTGATTCGTCCAATCGGCAACACTACTTCAACCAAAGCCTTGATTGCTTCCCGTATAGCAAGAACATCGGCGGTGTCGAAAAATACCCGATTGCGATCAGGCAAAGGCACGCTGGCAGATAGAAATATATCTATCATGCGGTGAGCTCCTTCAGAAGTTGTGGCGCCTTCGACATTTGCACGGCCCGGATCGGCAAATACGAGTCAAGCCAATCTAGGTGAGAGAGCCACGTTCTCAGTACACCTCTATTGTCGTAAATCACCCATATTTCTCTCGTCTCAACAGTGGGGTTGGTAATGGCTTCGAACACTTCGTTGATGCGATCAGCGGTTGGTATTCCCACTGCCGGTACGATCGCCAGCGTTCGATTGGACTCGGTTTTGAGAGAAATCCAGCCTTCAATCTGAACACTTGGATCAAGTCCCTCGTCGCGGGCGGCGTCGCAAAAGTTATCGACCAAATATCGGTGGCGGGCGGCAATTGCTGGTGCGCGTAGCCGTTCGACCTCGTCGCAAATTCTCGTCACCAATCCCTTCGTGGCCCAACGCCCCCGCATTGGAATAAATCCAAAGAAGTCCCGACGCCTAAGCTTCATGAAGTGGCTGAAGGACGATGCAGGGTCTTCCTTTTGCCCCGGCCATAGTAGGTGCAAGATTTGCACATTGGTCGCGTTTGCGCGCGCCAATTCTTCAGCCGTCCAACGACCTTCTCTGAAGCCAGGTGTGTCGATCAGCACCACGACATCGGAATCCGACATCCTGTGCCAGAGTTGTGATTGGAAATCTGCGGCTGGAGGCACTGACCTCACGTCGATGAAAACGTCAAAGCCACGAGCATCGAGCGCATCGTACAACCGATCGGCCAGCGGCTGAGACCCTGTTCGTTTGTAACTGATGAAAAGTCGTCGCTCACGTCGCAACAGCCTAAATGTCTCAAGGACTAGCGTAACGAGGCGGGTGATGCCTTCATCGTTGGTGCCCAATACAATAGCATTGACATGTCTGAGCTGCGGCGGAATTTCTGCATGAACCTGGGACAAATCCGAAACGACCGGAGCGATAACGATCGAGTCATCAATCAACTCCGTCACAAGTGCGGTATCGGCAGTGCTTTCCGACGAGCCGAAAAATACTGCCATCACCGGCGATTTTAAGCTGCGGTTAGAGGCGTTGGCATCGCTGAGAAACGTAATTGCGTTGCTCGGAATCCCGAGCCCCTGAAGCGCCAGATCAACGCTACGGCGGAGGCGAGTGTCATGCCCATGGACCGCACCCAGCAGGATAAGCTGGTAGGGTGATCTCATGCTTGAGTTCTCGCTCATCGGCCAGCCATTCCCGCAGCAGTTTCAATCCATCCGCCAATATTTTTCCTGCCATCCTGGCCTATGAAATCGTAACTCAGGCAGTGATTTGACAGTTGGACTACGCTATTCGTTTTTGGTGCTGTGAACCACAGATCACCCTCAGGAATCGCAAGCGTGTAATCTGCGTAGGCCACCCACTTTCCGTCCTTCCACTCGGCGAGATATATGCCGCGATCGGTTCTATAAAGTCCCATCTGCGCCAATGGATCAGCACCCTTTGTAGATGTCGCTTTGTCTTTATTCTGGACACCGTGAATGAAAACGGTTAGCAAGCCGTTTCCCTTGATAACACTGCGAGCAATTTCGTAGCGCACCCATCGCCGTGACCATGTATGGGTTCCAGCAAGGACACAAGTTACCGAAGTATTCTCCAACCCCTTGCGGAGAAAAGTCTTTAGTGCATCGTCACTCTCTTTTTTCGATGCCTCAAACACGCTGCTGTCAAAGAAGCCCCGGCTTTCCTCATCGGATTCCTTCACAACCCAACTGTTGCGGACATTCCAGGCGCGCCATACATCAGGCTCATAGTGAAAAGAAAAGAATGTTCTGCGTGGCATTTTGACTCCATCTATTACACTAAACCCAGGCAAATTTGGATGTAGGTGACCCGCATCCTCCACAGCAAACGACACCTCGCAGGATGCAATTCAGATATTGCCGGTTCATCGTGCCTTTATAGCGTCGCTGACCCAAGTTTCAATATTCGACTTGATGTAGTCATACACATTGGTGCTGGTGGTGTATGGCGGATCGTAGACTTTACCCGTGACAGCTTCTCCATCAACGGTGAGGCCTGTAAACGGATTAGGGAAGGTCTGAAGAACTCGATTTCAAACATCCAAAAATCGACCTCATGACCAAAGTATTCAAAAATGGTTAAAAACTGCTCAAATCATCGCCACTTTCGGGTTGTTTGCACCCCGATCAGGCCCGTTTTCGGGCCTGTTGGCGCTTTTTGGGCGCACTTACCCTGCCACCGCCGTCAACGGGCGGCGTGCCATCCAGATATTGGACAGCGTAAACAACATTTTCAAATGCGCAGTGTTCTTGGCCAGTCCACGGAATCTGACTTTACGAAACCCGAATTGGCATTTGATGACACGAAACGGATGCTCAACCTTGGCTCGAAGACTGGATTTGGCCCGCTCAATGTTTTGCGTCAAACGATCAATTGCGCTGTTACCCAAGGCGCGCCGTTTGCCGGGGCGCATGGCAATGTGCCAGGTTACGTCACGCCCTTGGTGCTCGGGTCGTTTGTCTACGCCTTGATAACCGGCATCGCCAAAAGCCAACGTTTCTTCACCATGCAGCAACGCAGCCGCCTGAGTAACATCATGCTCATTGGCAGCGGTGCCCACCACCGTGTGGACCAGCCCGCTGTGAAGATCAACCCCAATGTGGGCCTTCATCCCAAAGTGCCACTGGTTTCCCTTTTTGGTCTGATGCATCTCGGGGTCCCGCGTGCCGCTGGCGTTCTTGGTCGAGCTGGGTGCATCGATAATTGTGGCGTCCACAATGGTGCCTTTGCGCACCTGAATGCCTTGATCCTGCAACAGCAGGTTGACCGCCTCAAGCGCTTGGTCGGCAATGTTGTGCTGCTCGAGCAGATGACGGAAGTTCAAAATGGTGGTCTCGTCCGGCACACGACCTCCAGGCAGTTTGGCAAACTGGCGCATCGAAAAGCTGTCGTACAGCGTCTCTTCCATGGCCGGGTCCGACAGCGAAAACCACAGTTGCATGAAGTAGATGCGCAGCATCGTTTCCAGCGGATACGGTGGACGACCGATGCCCGGTTTGGGGTAATGCGGATCGACCAGATCGGCAAAGAGCTTCCACGGCACCGCACGCTCCATCTTGGCCAGAAACTTCTCACGGCGCGTTTTCTTGCGTTTGCCAACGTACTCGGCTTCGGAAAAACTCAACTGGCTCATCGGGTTCACTCGGATCGGACTGTTTTCAATAACTTATATTCTGACAGGTTCGTTGGACTTGTTCAGAGGTTCCTTAGATCCTTTCGACGACTGATTTCCGTCTGAGTCTTTCAGATTGTGGACATGGATGGCGAGTACACCCAGCCCGTCCTTCCAGGCTTTCTTTATCTCGTGTTTGACCCAGCGGCGGCTGGCAGTCTTCTCGCCCACAAGTACGACAAGGCATTCTTTGCCTTTCATGTTGTCGGCGATCCATTTTTTGATGGCATCATCGCCTGCTTTCTTGATTTCTTCCCATTTGTTCGAATCCAGTAGAGGCTGTTTTTCGATAGCTCCGATTTGCCGAACTTGCGACACGCGCCAACTATCCTGTTTATAGTGAAAGCTCAGAAAGCATTTATTCGCCATGACTTATCTCCATTTGTCGTTGGTGCTTCGATGAAGCAAATCTCGAATTGAGGATTGCGATAGTTATTTAACTGAAGTCGTAATTAATCGCTGGCTTGAAATACTTTCTTGTAAATTTCCTTACAAATGATAGCTGAAAGTGTGCGCCTGCGTCTCCGCTTCGCGGACCGCGCTGCTCCAGGTTCGCTATTCGCTCATCCCTGACGGGACTGGCATTCGCCAGCCTTCCACATCCCTGACGCCTCCGGCCCGGCTTCCAGCTTCGGGCCTGCGCGCTTCGCTTGCGTGCGGTCAGCACAAAGGGATGGCCGTTGCCTTGTCCAGCCGTCTCCCCTGACTTCATCACCTTACCCGCGACCGTAGCCCGCTCCCGTGTGCCGTCAAGGCGCGCAGGGCCGTGTCCTCGGCTGCGCCTGCGGGCCGCACCAACCCTGCGCTTGTCTCCTTGACGGCCCCCGTCCGCGCGCTCCTTTGGCCGCGGGCGATGAACTCAGGAAAGACGGTGGCAACAGGGCCAACCGGGTTCCTCGTGCCGACCGCACCGAACAGCCGAAAGGCTGGGCTCCGAATCTAGGAATCCGGTGTGCGGTTTGAACAGCAAACCCTTTTCGTCAGGAGAAATGCAATGCAACTCGCATCCCGATTCGCTTCCCGTTCCCCGTCGCTGCGCAGCGATTACCCGCTGTCCGATGACCAAATCCGCCGTGTGGCCCCGTCCATCTTCGCGGACGCGCCGCACGAAAGCCGTTCCGAACGGTACGCCTATATCCCCACCGCCGCCGTGCTGGCGGAACTACGCAAGGAAGGGTTTGAACCCTTCATGGCAGCGCAAACCCGCGTGCGCCACGACGACCGCCGCGACTACACCAAACACATGCTGCGCCTGCGCCACGCCAGCCAGATCAACGGCGCGGAGGCTAACGAAATCGTGCTGCTGAACTCGCATGACGGCACGAGCAGCTATCAGATGCTGGCCGGAATGTTCCGGTTCGTGTGCAGCAATGGCCTTGTCTGCGGCGACACGGTGGCGGACGTGCGCGTGCCCCACAAAGGCGACGTGGCCGGTTCCGTCATCGAAGGCGCTTACGAAGTCTTGCGCGGCTTCGACCGCGTGCAGGAATCCCGCGATTCCATGCGCGCCATCACCTTGAACGATGGCGAATCCGAAGTGTTCGCCCGCGCCGCGCTGGCCCTCAAGTACGACGACCCCGACAAGCCCGCGCCCATCACGGAATCGCAAATCCTGATGCCGCGCCGCTTTGATGACCGCCGCCCGGACTTGTGGAGCGTGTTCAACCGCACGCAAGAGAACCTGACCCAAGGCGGCCTGCGCGGGCGCAGCGCCAACGGACGCCGCCAGCAAACCCGCCCGGTACAGGGCATCGACCAGAACATCCGCCTCAACCGTGCGCTTTGGCTGCTGGCCGATGGCATGCGCCAGTTGAAAGCCTGAACCCCCACGCGGCAGGGGCAGGCAGCAGCCCTTGCCGCTTCTCTCGCTGCTGCATCCCTAACCGCAAGGAGTTATCACCATGAACGCCGTTACCCAAACCGAAACCCGCGCCATCGAAACTGCCGCGCCGCTGGAAGTGGCCGACCCGAGCAAGAACCTGATTTTGGTTCCACTCTCGCAGTTGCTGCCGCGCCGCTCCAAGCGCAACGCACGCAAGACCCCGCGCCTGTCCATTCCCGAACTGGCCGCGAGCATCGCCCGCATCGGCCTGCTGCAAAATCTCGTCGTCATCCTCGCCGCCGATGGCGAGCAGTACGAAGTGGTGGCCGGCGACCGCCGACTGACCGCGTTGAAGCTGCTGGCGAAGAAGAAGCGCATCCCTGCCGACTACGAAGTGGCGTGCCTGCTGGTGCCCGATGCTTCGGCCCGTACCGTCAGCCTCGCGGAAAACCTGCTGCGCGAGCAGATGCACCCGGCCGACCAGTTCGAGGCGTTCGCCGCACTGGTCAAGGAAGGCCGCCCCATCGAAGACATTGCCGCCGACTTCGGCGTGACCCCGCTGGTGGTGCAGCGCCGTCTCAAACTCGCCAACGTCTCGCCGCGCCTGCTGGCCGACTACCGCGCCGGAGCCGTCACCCTGGAACAGTTGATGGCCCTGACCATCACCGACGACCACGCCGCGCAGGAAAGCGCGTTCTACGGTGCGCCAGAATGGCAGCGTGGCGCGTCCGCGCTGCGCGAACGCCTGACCGAACGCGAAATCGACGCCACGCATCCGCTGGTGCGCTTCGCCGGGCTGGACGCCTACACGGCGGCGGGCGGCGGCATCCGCCGCGACCTGTTCGCGGAAGGCGATGCCGGAACCTACCTGACCGACGCCACGCTGCTGGAAACGCTGGTGCGCGGCAAGCTGGATGCGCTGGCTGGGGACGTGCGCGCCGAGGGTTGGGCGTGGGTCGAAGCCGTGCCGCACATGAGCTACGCCGAGCGGCAGGCGTTCCAGAACGCACCGCGCCAGCGCCGCGAACCGAGCGCCCGCGAAGCCCGCCGCATCGCCTCGCTGCAAACCCGCCTCGACAAGATCGACACCGAACTGGAAGAAGCCTACGACGCCGAGGACGAGGACAAGACCGAAGCGCTGGAACCGCGCCGCGAACAGGTTGCCGGGGAACTGCAAGCCGTGGAGGAAGCCTTGCAGGGCTACGCCCCGGATGTGCGCGCCGTGGCCGGCGCCATCGTCACCCTCGACCGCAGCGGCGAAGCCGTGATTCATCGCGGGCTGCTGCGCGAGGCAGAAGCCAAGGCGCTGCGCACGCTGGAACGCTTGCGGCAGGGTTTCGGCAGCGCGGAAGGCGAGGCCGGGAACGACGACGAAGGCGAGGACACCGAGCAGCCCAAGGCCGCGAGCCTGTCCGACCGGCTGGCGCAGCGGTTGAGCGCGCACCGCACCGCCGCGCTGCAAATCGAAGTCGCCCGGCATCCGCAAGTCGCGCTGGCCGCGCTGGTGCATGGCATGGTGCAGAGCGTCTTGCAGGACAACCACTACGGCCACGACTTGCCGCTGGGCGTGAGCCTGAAAGTGCAAGACCGGCTGGAAGGCATGGCCCCCGACTGGCCCGAGTCGCCCGCCGCCGTCGCCCAGCGCGAGTTGCAGCAGGTCGCGGGCGAAGCGCTGCCGCAGGACAGCGCCGAACTGTTCGTCGCGCTGCTGGCGATGGAGCAAGGCGAACTGGTGCGGCTGCTGGCGGTATGCGTAGCGGCGACCGTGGACGTGGTGACGCCTCGCGCCACTGCGCACCAGCCGGGCGCGGAACTGGCGCAGGCTGTGGGGCTGGACATGGCCGCATGGTGGCAGCCCACCGCAGACGGGTATTTCCAGCATGTGCCGAAGGCCGCGATTCTGGAAGCCGTGGGCGAGTTCGCACCGTCGCACGCTGCACGGCTGGCGAAGTTGAAGAAGGCCGACATTGCCAGCGAAGCGGAACGGCTGGCCGATGGTACGGGCTGGATGCCCGCCATCTTCCGCACCGAAAGCCCGCAACAGGACGCGCAGGCCGTGGCAGTGGATGCGGGCGCCGAAGCGCCGGAGGAAGTCGCCGCCGTGGCGGATGAGCTGCCGCAGGCCGAGGCACTGGCCGCGTGATCCTGCACCGCAGATAGCGCCCCGGTTCCGGCCGGGGCGCTTCACGCCAAGGATTCCTATCATGAGCCGCAACACCACGGACCGCCCGCGCATGGCGGCGATCTATGCCCCCGGTACGGTACGCGCCCGCCGCTGGCACGGCGATGGCGACGTGCGCGGCTACCGTCCGCCGCGTGGCTGGACGGCCCGCGCCGACCTGACCGACCTACATCCCATTACCGGCCACACCTTGCCGCGTGCCGCGTGGTGGATTGTCGAAACCAAGGAATAACGAGCAGCACCGGCCCCAAGCCGTTCCGCCTTGGGGCCGGTGGTCAAAAATCCGGGGCGTCGGTGGCCGCGCCCGGTTCCAACGTCGAAGTCAAAATCGCCCCGTTGCCGCCTTCGTCCAGGCGGCAACGGGGCGGACGTGCAAGTGCCTTGCACGCGACACGTCCATCGGTGCCCGCTGGCGCGGGCAAGGTTTCGATGGCGCCCCGCCGCAATGGGCGGGGCTTGTAGGGCTACGCCCCGGCTTGCTGCGGCAGGTTGTGCGATAGCGTGCCGTCCCCGACGCTGGCGATTCGCGCCTGTACGTCACGAAGGGCGATTCACCGACACGCCACCCGGCCTCGCTATGGAGCATCCACACCACGCCTCAAGCATGTGGTCGCGCGCTGCGGCAGGGGCGCTCTGGCCTTGTCGTCGGGGCTTTGACCTGGTTCGCGTCAGGGCGCAAGCCGGTGCAGCCGTCACGCGGGGATGCCGAGTCGGCCATGTCTCCTTTCGGGGGCGGGCGGCCCGTGCGTCCTTGGCTTGTCGTGAATCCTGGCGAGGGAACGGCTACGCCTTGGGCTTCATGGCCGCAACCTTCCAGCGAAAACAATTTCCCCGCCGCTGCGCGGCTTCCTCGCGCGGCAAATTCTTTTCGCTTCCAGGTTCTCCACGGTGTTGCGACCGCTGCGCGGTGCGGCCAGCCCATCCCCCGCCGGCCGGATCACAACAAGGACGCACTGGCGCGACCTTGTTCAACCCGAAAGGAGAAACATCATGGCTAACATCGGCACCTTCACCGCAGAGAAAGACGGCTTCACCGGCCAGCTCCGCACCCTGACCCTGAACGTCAAGGTCAAGCTGGTTCCCAACGACAAGGGCGACAGCGAGAACGCCCCCGACTTCCACCTTCAGGCGGCCGGCCACGAGATCGGCGCGGCGTGGAAGAAGACCAGTGAGGCCGGGCGCGAGTACCTGTCCGTGAGCATCGACGACCCTTCGTTCCCGGCGACGGTCTATGCCCGCCTGATCGAGAACGAGGACGGCACGCACGACCTGATCTGGTCGCGCAGCAAGCCCAAGGCAGCCTGACGGCCGCCCACCGCGCCCCGTCCATTGCGGCGGGGCGCCGTGCTGCTGGCGCAGCACGTCACGCACGCGCCTACGGCGTGTCGCGTTCCTTCAACACCGCCTCCAGCTCCTGGCGCACCTGCGCCAGAAGCTGATCGGCCCTGCGCGTGCTGTCGCCGGCATAGGCCAGCGTCAGCAACGTGAGCGGATGCACGTCCATGACCTCGCACAGCTCGGTCAGCTTGTGCATGGTCGGGCTCTTCAGGTCGCGCTCCAGCAAACTCAGGTAGGTACGGCTGGACACGTCGGAGAACGCTTCCTGGCTCAAGCCGCGCGCTTTCCTGACCGTCCGTATTGCTGTCGCCAATGAGTCTTTCGCCGCCACCTATGGTTTTCCTTAGAAAACCAAGATGACAGCCGATTGCGCACTATAGGGCTACAAACTATAGTGCGCATTTGGTGTCGTTGATTTCCGTATTCGTGCCTTTGCAGAAATCCGCATGGGCGGATTCCGACAGAATCTGGGAACCGCATCTGTGTCTTTCCTGGCCTGCGCAATTCCGCTTCCGCGTTTCCGTGCATGTACGGATTCGATGGCTTGCGCCTTCGTGCTTTCCCGCCAAAGCACGCATCCGCTTCGGCGGTTCCGCGCTTCGGTGGAAAATCGTATCCGTGCATCCTCGGATGCGTGGGGATTCGGGCCATGACCCAGCCGCTCGTCACCGCTGAACAGCGGGCGCAACTGCTCGCCGTCGGCGCGGCACGCGCCGCTGGCCGAAGCATCGACCCAATGCCGGCGGTGCGACTGTTCACCCCCGACGCGCACGCCACCTGGCTGCTGGCCGCGCTCGACCCGGCCGATGGCGATACGGCATGGGGGCTGATCGACCTGGGAATAGGCATGCCCGGCCTGGGCCATGTGAAGCTGTCCGATCTGGCGTCCATCGTCGGGCCGCACAAGCAACCTGTGATGCGCGATCGCTACTTCCAGCCCGTGCGGCGGCTGTCGGAGTACCTGCGGCTGGCCGAGGAAAACGGTTCGATCACCGACTGAGCAGTCCCAGCCAACGACGGCGCATTCTGACTATTTCAGTCTTACCCAAGACCTGATTGGTCTGAATCCGCACTCTTGCACCGAAGCGGTGCGCTTCTGATGCAAACAGTCATGATCTATGGCGCGGGCTGCTGCACGGTGCTCCATGCTGCGCACCATTTTTGTGGCGCGCAACCGTCGCATTCAGACGATTTCCGCAATGCCCTGGAGCCAATCGGTCTTGACACCGCAGTTACAGAGTACCCCGATTTCGATGACGACTTGATGGCGACTCGATAGCTCCCGCACAGCGGAATCCGTGGCGACGTTCCTGCTGAATGACAGGAGGCTGCGTCATGGCTGACCCGAGCGCCGAACACTGGTATCCGACCGCCGCGTATCTCTACATGCTGCACCTCGACGGCCCCGCGCTGGCGTGGGAATACCTGCGTCGCCACCCCGACTACCGCCGCGACTGGCTGCGCCGCCGCCGCCGGCCAGAGGCCGCCGCGCGCTGGGGACTGCGCCTGCTGGAAGATCCCGCCCTGGATGCGCGCGACGCGCACCCGGCCTGGTTCCCCGATCACGATGCGGTAGTGCAGCTCTACCCGGACGCCGACCCGCCGCCCGACGCGGTGGCTTTCGCGTTCTGGTGCCTTCCCGGCCAGAAGCACCTGATCCACGACGGCAAGCGCCTGGTGCTGCTGACACGCTGGCTGGGCTGCTGCCTGCGGCTGGTGATCGCTCCCGGCCTGGCCGACGGCATGGCTTACGCCTATGCCATTCGCGCCTGCGCCGCATCCTGCGGACGCTATCAGGCGCTGGCGGCCGAACTGGACAAGCTGGCCGCCGCTGGCGATGCAGCGCCAGCGGGAACGGCACGGTCGCGGCCGGCACCCGCTGCGCTGCTGGAGTTGAACACGCTCCAGGCGCTCGACGGCACCCTCGCGGGCGCGTCCCTGCGCGACGTGGCCGAAGGGCTGTTCGGCGTCGATGCTGTCGCCGCCGACTGGTACGCCGATAGCGCCTTGCGCGCCCGCGTGCGGCGACTGGTGCACCGGGGCGATGCGCTGATGCGCGGCGGCTATCGCCGCCTGGCACAGCTTCCGCCCGTTGCACAGGGACGCGCTGCATCCCCTGCAAAACGTCCCTGAGCAGGAAGCCTTGCTTTCTTGAAAGTGCCTCTATCCGGCCGCGTGGTGTGGCCGGGCTTGATGGAGGTACATCCCATGCGACCCGCTCCCTTGCGGCCTGCCGCCGCTGCTGTCGCTGCGCCCGTGCAGCCCCAACGCTACCTGACCAACGACGAAGCCGCCGAATACCTGCGTCTGTCGCCGCGCACGCTGGAGAAACAGCGCGTGATCGGCGGCGGCCCGAAGTTCCGCAAGTTCGGCCGCCGCGTCATGTACGCGGTGGCCGACCTCGATGCCTGGGCCGACCAGCGCAGCTACGAGGCCACGTCCGACCCGGAATATGCCGAGCGTCACGCGGGCGACTACCGTGATGGCCGCTGATCGTCGGCTCGCCGGTGGCCATCGTCATGTCCAGCCCATCGCTGCCGTCGGGGCAGCGATCGCAGCAGCGGGAACAGCTCGACCTGTTCCGCGCGCTGCCGGGCGACGGCATGGCGCCGCGCGACAGCCAGGACTTGATGGCCTTTCCGTTCTTCTCGCTGGCGAAGTCGCGGCGCACGGCGCCGATCGACTTCCGCAGCGGGAACATCACCATCCGCGTGGAAGGCACGGCCGAGCACGGCATCGCCACGATATGGGATGCCGACGTGTTGATTTGGGCGGCCTCGCAGATCGTGGAGGCGCGCGACGCAGGCATTCGCCCGTCGCGCTGGATACACGCCACGCCCTACGAAATCCTGCGCTTCATCGGGCGCGGCACGTCCTTGAACGACTACCAGCGCCTGAAAGCCGCGCTCGACCGGCTGCAATCGACCAGCGTGGCGACTTCCATCCGCGAAACCACCGGGAGGCGCTTGCACCGCTTTTCGTGGGTGAACGAATGGCGCGAGCTGGCCGACGCCAGCGGCACGCCGCTGGGCATCGAGCTGATCCTGCCGGACTGGTTCTATGCCGGCGTGCTCGATGCCGCCCTGGTGTTGACCATCGACCCGGCCTATTTCCGCTTGAAAGGTGGCATCGAACGCTGGCTGTATCGCCTGGTGCGCAAGCACGGCGGGCGGCAGGAACACGGCTGGCAATTCGACTTCCGGCATCTGCACCGCAAGTCCGGCAGCGCGGCGCGCTTCTCGGACTTCGCCTACGACCTGCGCGTGCTGGTCGCGCGGCAGTCGCTGCCCGGCTACGTCCTGGGCATCGAGTCGATGCCGGACGAGAAGCTGGAACTGCTGACCTTCCGGCCCGTGCCGTTCACGGCACGGGGATAACTGCGGGAAAAGCTGTGGACGGCCTCGTGCTATCAGGAGTGCCGGGTATCGTGCTATCGGGAGTACGCCTATCGTGCTATCAGGAGTACGAAAACGCCGCAAAGCCAGTAACGGCGCGGGTTTGCGACCCCTCTAACTTACCTAACTATAAATCTCTAACTTTTAGTAGAAACGCGTCGTTTCGGTGGACAACCACGAAACGGCACGGCCAGGCCGGCTTTCCAGCAGGGAGGGCCGCGCCATGATCTTCGCGTTTCTCAACCAGAAAGGCGGCGTCGGCAAGACCACACTCGCTACCCACATCGCGGGCGAGCTGGCGATGCGCGGGCTGCACGTCATCCTGCTGGACGCCGACCCGCAGGGTTCTTCGCTGGACTGGACGCAGCGCAGAAGCCAGCAGGGCTTGCCACGGCTGTTCAGCGCCGTGGGCCTCGCCCGCGAAACGCTGCATCAGGAAGCGCCGGAGCTGGCCCGCCGCGCCGATCACATCATCATCGACGGCCCGCCGCGCATCGCCGCCCTGGCGCGTTCCGCGCTGCTGGCGGCCGAGCGCGTGCTGATTCCCGTGCAGCCCAGCCCGTATGACCTTTGGGCCAGCGCCGAGATGGTGGCGCTGATCCGCGAGGCACAGGTGTTCCGGCCTGCGCTGCGCGCGGCCTTCGTCATCAATCGGCGCGTCAGTACCACCATCATCGGCAGGGAAGCACGGCAATCGCTGGCCGAACAGCCGCTGCCGGCGCTGCACAGCGAAGTGCGCCAGCGCATCGTCTTCGCCGACAGCGTGGCCGCTGGCCGGCTCGCCCGCGAAACCGCGCCCGACAGCGCCGCCGCACGCGAGATTGCCGTGCTCACCGATGAACTGCTGCGGTGGCCGACATGAGCAGCCCGCGCAGCAAGCGCGTCGGCATCGGCGCACGTCCGCCCGCGAATCCGCACGCCGAGGCGTGGATTCGCCAGGGCGATGCCGATGCACTCAACAAAGGCGACCTCTACACCGCACGCCTGACGCTCGACGTGACGCCTGCGCTGCGCGCGCGCATCAAGATCGCCGCCTTCGGCCAGGGCGTGACCGTGGCCGAACTGCTGCGCGGCCTGCTGGAGCGGGAGTTTCCCGACAAGCGCCCGGAGAACCTGCCATGAACGGATCCGCCTTGCCTGCCGCTCATGCGGCGACGGCTGCACCGGCTGCTGCGCCGCCGCCTTCGCTTTCGACGCTCGCCGACCAAGCTGGCAGCGTGCCGCTGACTCGCGTATCGCTCGCCTACATCGAACCGCGCTTCAAGCTCTACCTGCGCTTCGGCGAGCCGGCGCGCACGCTGCGGCTCGACCGCTGGCGGCGCTGCGCGGTGTTCCTGCCGCGTGCAATGTTCTGCCGCGTGCGCTGGGAAGCAAACGACTACGGCACGATCCGCTGGCAACTCATGGTGATGCAAGCCGCAACGCCGCTGGACGACATGCAGCGCATCCCCGGCGTGCGGCCGGGCGCACGCCTGCTGCTGCACGCCGAAGGCGAAAACGCGGTGCCTGCCGTGCTGGAACGCATCGACGGCATCGAAGGGCAAGGCATCGCCGCCATCGACGTGTCGCCCGCGTACTGGCGCACGCTGGGCAACCGTCTGGCGGCCCGCCTGGCGCTGCCCGAATACACCGCCGAGCGGCACGCCGCCTGGCTGGCCGGAAAGGCGCTGCCATGACGACCCAATCCAACACCACATGCACGCACGAAGCCGCGCCGCATCCTCGCTCGCGCCTGCGCGTTCGCATCGTGCTGGCGGGCTTCGCTGCCGTCGGCCTCGCTGCGCTGGCCTGGGCGGCTTTCGTGTCGCCGCTGCCGCGTCTGACCTACAACCCGTCCGACAGCGTGGCGGTCGGCTGGTATCGCATCGAACCGTTCGACCCGCGCACCGCCTCGCTGCCACGTCCGTTGTCCGTGGACAGCATCGTGCTGGTGCCGCTGCCCGACAGGGCCGCCATGCTGGCTGCGCAGCGCGGCTACCTGCCGACCCGCGTTCCGCTGCTCAAACGTGTGGGCGCGGTCGCGCCGCAACACGTTTGCATGGTCGCCGGGCAGGTACGCATCGACGGCGTGCCTGCGGCCGCCTCGCTGCCTGCCGACCGGCTGGGCCGGCCGCTGCCATCCTTGCAGCTTTGCCGCCGCCTCGAACCGGGCGAGCTGTTCCTGTTGAGCGTGACCAATCCGGCATCGTTCGACAGCCGCTATTTCGGCCCGGTCAGCGCATCCGCCGTGATCGGCGTCGCGCACCCGGTCTGGCTGGAGACACGCCCATGATGGCCGTCGATTCGCTGCACGTTGCCGTGCCTCTCGTCGTGCCATCGAGCATGTCGTTCCAGTGGCTGCCGCCGTGTCGTCGCGCGTGCAGCGCGGGCGCATTCGCGCCGCGCCTCGCGCAACATCCGGCGCAGCCGTCCAGCGTGCAGGTGTCTTGCCTCGAACGCGCCCGGCCTGCGGCCATTGGCGCGTTCGCCGGCGGGCTGGCTGCAAGCAGCGCAGCGCCGCCGGGCCGCCGACGCCCGGAGCGACAGCGAGGGGCAAAGGCGGAAGGCAAGACAAAAGGACGCGGCACCGGGCCGCGTCGAAAGCCAGTCTGCACATGGGGGTTGCGCGGCACGGAGCGGCTTCGCCGCCGTGCCGCGTGGGGCGCGAAGCCCGCGCCGATGCGGGCGTGTCCGCGTGCTTCGCACGACCGGACACGCCAGAGCTTGCAGGGGGCGCAGCCATGACCGACCGCCGCGACGATGATTTCCGCATCCGCCCCAGCGCCCCGAAGAACCGGGGCCAGGGCTTCGTCTCCAAGGTGCTCAAGCAGGCAGGCAAGGCCAGCAGCGGCAAGTCGTCGGTGCGTCGTCCTGGTGCTGCCGGCGGCTCCGGGAGGGGCACGGGCCAGCGGCCCGGCTCGCGCCTGGGTCGCGGCCACACGGCGGCGCGCTTCGCCGGGGCGAAGCTGACGCCCATGTCGCGGCGCGTGACCATCAAGACGCTGCTGGTCAACCAGCGCCAGGCCAGCCCGCAGTCGCTCGCCAAGCACCTGCGCTACATCGAGCGCGATGGCGTAGGCCGCGATGGCGAGCCGGGCCAAGCCTACGGGCCGCAGACCGATGCCGCCGACCTCGACGCCTTCAAGGAACGCTGCGCCGACGACCGGCATCACTTCCGCTTCATCCTCTCGCCCGAGGACGGCGCCGAGCTGGAAGACCTGCGCACCTACACGCGGCACCTCATGGGCCGCATGGAGGCCGACCTGGGCATGGGCCTCGATTGGGTAGCCGTCAACCACTGGAACACCGACAACCCGCACACGCACATCGTCGTGCGCGGACGCGACGACACCGGCAAAGACCTCATCATCGCGGGCGACTACATCGCCGATGGCTTCCGCCATCGCGCCGCCGAACTGGCGACCGAATGGCTGGGGCCGCGCACCGAGCTGGAGATCCAGCAGACCTTGCAACGCGAGGTGGAGCAGGAACGGTGGACGAGCCTCGACCGTACCCTGCAACGAGAGGCCGGCGAGGATGGTCGGGTGCAGATCGAACGGTTCAACGAACCTGGGCTGCAACGCCAGCGCCTGCTGCTGATCGGCCGGCTGCAACGCTTGCAGCGCCTGGGCCTGGCCGACGAGATGCAGCCGGGCACCTGGGCCGTCCATGCCGACGCGGAAAAGACCCTGCGCGCCCTGGGCGAACGTGGCGACATCATCCGCACCATGCAGCGGGCGATGCGCGGCGAGCCGCGCGAACTGGCGGTGTTCGAGCCGGGCGACGAGGGCCGAACCATCCTCGGCCGCGTGGCCGCGAAGGGACTGGCCGACGAGCTGCGCGACCGGGGCTATCTGGTCATCGACGGCGTGGACGGCAAGGCCCACTACGTCGCGCTCAATGCCCGCGACGAGCTGGCGAACTACCCGACTGGCGCCGTGGTGGAGGTGAAGGGGTCGGCCGACGTGCGCGCGGCCGACAAGAACATCGCCGCGCTGGCGAGCGATGGCCTGTACCGCACTGACCACCACCTGGCCGTCGCGCAGGGTCAGGCCGTGCCGGGCCGCGATTCGCACGAAGTCGTCGCGGCCCACGTCCGCCGGCTGGAAGCCCTGCGCCGCGCCGGCATCGTGGAGCGCGTGGCCGAGGGGCTATGGAAGGTGCCGAACGACCTGGCCGAACAGGGCCGCCGCTATGACGCGCAGCGCCTGGGCGGCGTGGCGGTGGAACTGAAATCGCACCTGCCCATCGAGCGGCAGGCCCGCGTGATCGGTGCCACTTGGCTCGACCAGCAGTTGATCGGTGGCGGGTCGGGGCTGGGTGACCTGGGTTTTGGCAGCGAGGCCAAACAGGCGATGCAGCACCGTGCCGACTTCCTGGCCGAACAGGGGCTGGCAGAGCGGCGTGGGCAGCGCGTGATCCTGGCGCGCAATCTGCTGGGCACGCTGCGCAATCGGGAGCTGGCGCAGGCCGCCAGGGACATTGCGGCCGAAACCGGCCTGGAATATCGGCCTGCGGGTGACGGTCAGCGCGTGGCCGGTATCTACCGGCGCAGCGTCATGCTCGCCAGCGGGCGCTACGCCATGCTCGATGACGGCAAGGGGTTCAGTCTGGTGCCGTGGCGGCCGGTGGTCGAGCAGCGGCTGGGCCAGCAGCTTGCCGCTACGGTGCGCGGCGGCGGGGTGTCCTGGGAGATAGGACGGCAGCGTGGGCCTGCCGTTGGCTGATCTCCTGATATAGATCCATCCAGCGTCAACATGAAACCGCAGGTCTTGTCATAAAGAGCTTGGTTATAGAAATCTGTCTGGCATACGCAGAATATTCCTATCGCAGCCTCACGAACGTCGTGCGTTGCTAGCTGACATCGGAAGTGGAGTGCCAGCCTATTCGAAAGGGCACTTCCTGATTCAATGTGTTGCCAGGCCGCCTGGGGGTTGTTGATCCCAAGGGCTTGGGTTCATTCAGGCAGGCGGCCAGTTATGGGTTTCGTCTTGACCCTCTCGGTTCCAAGCATAGAGGGCGTCATACATCACCAGGCCGTGGCGCAGCATCTCGTGGTCGTCCACGAACATGCGCGATAGGCCGAGCGAGATCGCGTAGAGGCCCGCCGATTGTGGTGTGAGTTCGAGGCGTGAAGTGTCGGCACCGCGCACGATGTTGGCCAACTGCACGAGTGCTGGTTCGGTTAGCTGGTACTTTGCCAAGAAGGCATCGAAGCTGCATTGCTCCCCGACGTGGCTAAACTCTACTCCTGGGATGTCATAGGGTATCGCACCCGTTTTCTCTGCAATGGCTAGAACCTCTGATGCGGGTACGTAAAGGAACTCGGCATCATGGTCGATGAAGCGCAGAATTAGCCAGGGACAAGCGATACGGTCGATTTTGGGACGTTCACGTGTAATCCACTTCATCATTGCCTCCTTCGTGACTCGGCTGACTTGATCGAACCCTTCATCAAAGCGCAGATGCTGATCAGGCTGTCCGGGCGCACTGGATATATCGGTTGGCCACTTCATCCCACAGGATATTTTCCATAAATGCATCTACATAGGCTGCTGCCTTCGCGCCGTAGTCGATGTGGTAGGCGTGTTCATACATATCCAGGGCCAGTATGGGCGTTCCCCCTGCCATGGCGTGACAGTGATCAGATCCCCATTGATTGCTGAGCCGACCATCACGCGGTGACCAGACCAACAGCACCCAGCCAGAACCCCCCGCCAATGCTTTGCCCATTGCAGAGAACTCGGTTTGCCAGCGAGCCAGACTTCCGAAGTCGCGCTCAATGGCGTCCCGTAAGTCGCCGGGCGGCAACTGGCCATCACCGCCCAGCGCCGCAAAGTACACTTCATGCAGCACCATCGAGTTGTAGGCCACCAGTTCTTCTCGCTTGAGGCCATTGATCAGAAATCCAGCCTCATTCAAGTAATCAAGTTCTGCGAGCTTTCTGCGAATGGCATTGAGTCTTTTGACCGCGCCTGAATAGTTGTTTTCATGGTGGCTGACAATCAGTCGTTCCGATAGACCCCTGAGACTGGTTGGATCAATTGGCAAGGCGCGTATTTCAAGTGACATGGCTTCGTTCCTCACAGAATCAGGGTTTTCAACACCAGGCCCACGACAGCGCTGGCGGCAATGACTTGGATGACGCTGCGCTTGAAGCGGAACAGGGCTACAGCCGCTCCCAGCGCCATCAGCGCCGATATCCAGTCGAAGCGCCCGGCCAGGCCCTCGGGCCATAGCACGTGATAGGCGAAGAACACGGCCAGGTTCAGGATCACACCGACGACGGCTGCGGTGATGGCGGTCAAGGGCGCCGTGAAGCGAAGATTGCCGTGGGTCGATTCGACGAGCGGTCCGCCGGCGAGAATAAAAATGAAGGAAGGCAGGAAGGTGAACCAGGTCACCAGCGCCGCCGCGACGGCACCGGCGACGAACAGAAGGTCGGGACCGAACAGCGCCTGCACATAGGCGCCCACGAAGGCGACGAAAGCCACCACCATGATCAGTGGCCCCGGATTCGCTTCGCCGAGGGCCAGGCCGTCAATCATCTGCGTCGGGGTGAGCCAGGCGTAATGGCCAACCGCGCCTTGGTAGATGTAGGGCAGTACCGCATAGGCGCCGCCGAAGGTCAGCAGGGCCGCCTTGGTGAAGAACCATCCCATCTGCGTCAGGCTGTGATCCCAGCCGTAGCCTGCCGTGAGCAGCGCCATGGGAATCAACCACAGGAGAAAGCCGGCGACGGCCACGCGCAACAGGCCGGACCAGCGGAATCGGGCATGTTCGGGCGTTGGTGTGTCGTCATCAATCAGTGCCGGGCCGTAGGACTTGTCCGCTGCGGCATGACCACCACCCGTCTTGAACCTGTGCGGTGCAATGCGCCCGCCGATGTAGCCGGTCAGTGCGGCGCCGGCAACGATGTAGGGGAAGGGCACGTTCAGCGCGAAGATGGCCACGAAAGCGGCGGCGGCAATGGCCCACATCACGCTGTTCTTGAGTGCCCGCGAGCCGATGCGATGCACGGCCTGCACCACGACCGCCGTGATGGCGGGCTTGATGCCGTAGAACAGTCCCGCCACCAGGGCCGTGTCGCCGTAGGCGATGTAGAGCCACGACAACAGGATCAGGAAGCCCAGCCCCGGCAGCAGAAACAGGGTGCCCGCCACAATGCCTCCCCAGGTACGGTGCATGAGCCAGCCCATGTAGGTGGCCAACTGCTGCCCTTCCGGACCCGGCAGCAGCATGCAGTAGTTGAGCGCGTGCAGGAAACGGCGTTCACTGATCCAGCGGCGCTGTTCGACCAGTTCCCGGTGCATGAGGGCGATCTGTCCGGCGGGGCCGCCGAAGCCGATGAAACCGAGTTTTAGCCAGAGACGAAAAGCCTCCCAAAAACCGACCGGCGGCGGAGCCGCCACTACAACGTCCTCCGTCAAACTTTCTGTCACGTTATTTGTCACGTTATGGTTGCTCCTTTGTTGTCAAAGCTGGCGAGCAAGCCGTCGAAGACAGCAGATGCGGCGGCCAGCAGCGAATCGTCTTGGGTAAGGGTTTCGCGCAGCCCGGCGAGTACGCTCTCGATGCCGACCGCCTCGGGCGGCTGGATGCCACCGACATCGAGGTAATGCACCAGTAGGCCAAGCCGTGCGATGGCAGCCTGTTCCAGCCCGAAACTCACAGCCAGCACCTCGAAGGTGACGCGACCACCGATGTGGCTGAAGGTGGCACCATCGAAATCGAAGCCCAGCGCGTCGGGCGGGCAGTCGTCAGGACTGTCCAGCCACAGAATCCGCGCCTGCGGGTCGATGAAACGGCGGATTAGCCAGGCGCTGGCCAGCCGGTCCACCCAGGGCCGGCGCCGCGTCGCCCAGGTACGGCCCTGATAGTCGGACAGGCCCAGGCGCTCAATCACGCCGTTCATCGCCTGCGGTTCGTCCGGGGACAAGGCCCGCGCACAGGCCAGTTCCAGTTCACACAGGGCGGCATCCGTCTGCCGTTGCGCTTCGCCGGGGAAGAAGTCGATTTCGATTAGATTGGTGAAGGCCCTGCGCAGCTTGCGCACTTGCTTGAGCGCGTCTTGAACGGTCTCGGGGGTCAGCGTTTCCCGCACCTGTGCCACTTCGGCTGACAGGGCGGTGAATTCAGCGCCGCGATCGAACAGGGCGACGAAGCTCTCTCCCTCCGGCTCCTCGATGTGCAGCACATGGGCGCTCCCTCCTCCCTCGCGCACTTCGGCCGCCAGCCCTTCCAGGGTGGTGCGGCAATCTTCGTGTTCCGGCATCAGGTAGACACCGTCGCGCAGGACGGCGGCGCCGGATGCCTTGAGGGCACGCCAGACCCGTTGCCGGGCTGTGGCGTTCTCGGTGGGCAAAGACAGAATCAGGGTGATCATCTTCATGTTGTAGATATTATCTCAATGTAGAATAATACTCTACAACATTTTTTTCTGAGGCGGAGGGTCACATGAGCATCCACCTTGCTGGCTTAGTAGGTACGGCTTTCGGCTTTCTGTTCTCGGCCGGACTGATTAAGGCGGCGGCGCTTCCGGCAGTCGTCGTCGCTAGTAGGCGCAACGGTGGATTCGGCGAAAGACTCCTTCGCGGAACACGCATCTACCTCCAAACGCCACGGTTGCGCGGTCTGCTGGCATTGCATCTTTGCGCGGCGGCCGGTGGGGCGATGGTGTTCGTCAACACCATCGTGATCGTTCGGAACTTCTTGGATGGCAGCGAACAGCAGGTTGCACTGGCGCTTGCGACCTTCGGAGGCGGTTCCACGTTGGCCGCGCTGCTATTGCCCAAGGTGCTTGACCGAATCTCTGATCGCTGCGTGATGTTGTCCGCCGCGACGATGATGGTGCTTGCGCTGCTGGCCACTGCTGCCGCCTGGATCGCATTGCCATCTTGGCGAGATTGGGCGTTGCTGCTGCCGGCATGGGGCGTGTTGGGCGTTGCCTATGCCGGATTGGTGACGCCTGGAGGGCGCTTGATACGGCGGTCGGCACACGAGGAGGATCTACCAGCGGTGTTCGCCGCGCAATTCTCCTTCTCGCATATCTGTTGGCTGCTGGCGTACCCATTGGCAGGCTGGGTCGGCCTCAAGTTCGGTCTTGGCGTTGCCTTGGCTGCTCTGAGTTGCCTTGCGGTCGTTGGGATGCTTGCCGCAGTTCGGAGCTGGCCGCGAGACGACCAATCAGTTCTTGTGCATGAGCATGGCGATCTTCCAGATGACCATGCGCATCTTCGGTCGTATGGCGTAGCGCCGCACGCACATCCGTTTGTCATCGACACGCTGCATCGGCGCTGGCCCGGATGAACAAGTCGAGGTTCCGGCAATGGTTAAGGAGCGGCTTCTTTCTTGGTTCGCAGGGAGTGAGTATTCGATGGAATTGAGACACCTGAGATATTTTCTCGCTGTAGCGGAGGAACTTCACTTCGCACGTGCCGCAGAGAAGCTGCACATCGAGCAATCGCCCCTGTCCCGAGCCATCAAGGAGTTGGAAGAAGAATTGGGCGTTGTGTTACTCGCCCGTACCACACGCAGTACGCGGCTGACTCGTGCTGGCAAACTCTTCATAGTGCATGTGCGCCGCGTGTTCTCCGCCTTGGAACAAGCGCGCGACAGTGTGAAAGCAGCGGCGAATGGCTTTCATGGGCAGTTGCGTGTGGCCTTGTCCGATGGCATCACGCCATCGCGCCTGCCAGCTTTGCTGGCGTTGTGCCGCCAAGAAGAACCCGAGGTTGAACTGCGATTCTTCGAGGTGCCATTGTCTCAGCAGATCAAGGGGCTGCATGAAGATATGTACGACGTGGGGTTTGCACAGTCCGATGACGTGGGCGATGGCATCGCCACCATGCCGGCCTGGAATGACACGCTCATCGTGACGGTGCCAGCGCGGCATCCGCTGCTGGCACACAAGCGCATCCCTCTGGAGGAACTGCTGCGCTATCCGCTGGTTCTGTGCGATCCACAAGTGTGCGAAGGCCATGCCAAATTCGTCGATCGGGTGCTGCGCCGAGCCGACATTGAGCCGCTGGTCGCAGAGCGTGTCGCTACGTGCGATCTGATGATGGCCTTGGTATCGGCCGGCCTCGCGCTTGGGTTTACTGGCGCCGCGCGCATTGCCGCCAATCCCGATTCAGGCGTGGTGGCCCGGCCGCTGGCATTGCGCGTGCCGCCGCTGACAACCTACCTGCTGTACCCCGACGGCGAGCCGTCCGAGGTGCTGGCGCGGTTCGTTGAGCGCGTGCAGGCCATCGAGTCACCGGAACCCGCAAGGCCCAAGGCGGGTCGTCATTCCGATTTCCTAGAGGAGCCTCCGCCATGAAGAAGACCGTCCCATTCTTGTTGGTGGCCGCATTGACTGCCTGCGGCCAGTCCGAGACGCCTCAGAAGGCCAACACGTCGGAAGCGAATATCCCGACAGTGGAAGAACTGGCGGCCAACCCCGAACGGCTCAAAGAGTTGCGCCAGCAATGCAAGACCGATCGCCCCAAGCTCGGCGACTTGCTGTGCAACCGAGTGGCCGAGGCCACACGCAAGCGGTTCTATGGCGACGTCGAAACGCCGTACACGCCGCCGAAGGAACCGCCCAAGTTCTGATCGTTGGCGATTCGCCGCATCGCCTTCATTTTTCTGTTCGACACGCCGCAATGCGCCTTCGCTTGCGGCGTTTTTCTTTGGCTCGCCGTCACACTCATTCTGTCTTTTTGCTCGACCTTTCTGCTGAAAACGGTCTTTGACCGGCACTGACCCGGCACCGATCCTGACGCCTGCGGCACGCCTTTGTGCCGCTCTTTCCATGAGGAATCAGCTCAGGAGAAATCGGAGGCCAGGTCATGCAAGGGACGAACGTGCTGTTCGGTCAGATCGCCGTCGTATTCGGCATCGTGATCGCCGGCGTGTGGGGCGCCACACAATGGACAGCAGCCGCCCTTGGCTATCAAGTACGCCTTGGCTCGCCCTGGTTCGACTTCCTTGGCACGTCGATCTACCACCCTTGGAAACTGTTTGAGTGGTGGTTCTTCTTCGGGGCCTATGCACCGGAAGTATTCGACACCGGCGGCACCATCGCCGGCACCAGCGGCATGGTCGCCGTGGGCGTTGCCATCGCCATGTCGGTCTGGCGCTCGCGCCAAGCTCGCCTCGTTACCACCTACGGCTCTGCGCGCTGGGCTAGCGCGCAGGACATTCGCAAGGCGGGCCTCACGCAACCGGCCGGCGTGTTCCTCGGCCAGCACGACCGCCAGTACCTGCGGCATGAAGGCCCGGAACACGTCCTGACCTTCGCGCCTACGCGCTCGGGCAAGGGCGTTGGCCTCGTGGTGCCGACGCTGCTTTCCTGGCCCGCATCCGCCGTCATCCACGACATCAAAGGCGAGAACTGGCAGATCACCGCAGGCTGGCGCTCGCGTTTCTCGCATTGCCTGCTGTTCAACCCGACCGATGCGAAGTCGGCGGCCTACAACCCGCTGCTGGAGGTGCGGCGAGGCGCGCATGAGGTGCGCGACGTTCAGAACATCGCAGACATTTTGGTCGATCCCGAAGGTGCATTGGAGCGCCGGAACCATTGGGAGAAAACCAGCCACGCGCTGTTGGTCGGTGCGATCTTGCATGTGCTCTACGCCGGCGAAGACAAGACGCTGCGCGGCGTCGCCAACTTCCTCTCCGACCCGGCCAGCCCGTTCGAGCTGACCTTGCACCGGATGATGACCACGCCCCACCTGGGCGATGGGCCGCATCCTGTCGTCGCTTCGGCGGCGCGCGAAGTGCTCAACAAGTCGGACAACGAGCGTTCCGGCGTGTTGAGCACCGCCATGTCGTTCCTCGGCCTGTACCGCGACCCGACGGTGGCCGAAGTCACCTCGCGCTGCGATTGGCGCATCGCCGACCTGATCGCGGTCGAGCATCCGGTATCGCTGTACCTCGTGGTGCCGCCTTCGGACATTTCGCGGACGAAGCCGCTCATTCGCCTGATCCTCAACCAGATCGGACGGCGCCTCACCGAATCGCTCGATGGCTCCGATGGCATCGAGCGCCGCCACAAGCTGCTGCTGATGCTCGATGAGTTCCCTGCGCTGGGGCGCCTGGACTTCTTCGAGACGGCGCTGGCCTTCATGGCGGGCTACGGCATCCGCAGCTTCCTCATCGCGCAGTCGCTCAACCAGATCGACAAGGCGTATGGGCAAAACCACTCCATCCTCGACAACTGCCATGTGCGCGTGACGTTCGCCACGAACGACGAGCGCACCGCCAAACGGATCTCCGAGACGCTGGGCACGGCCACCGAGCTGCGCGCCCAGCGCAACTACGCGGGCCATCGGCTCGCGCCGTGGCTGGGCCACCTGATGGTGTCGCGCCAGGAAACCGCGCGCCCGCTGCTGACGCCGGGCGAAGTGATGCAGCTTCCGCCCGACGAGGCGGTGGTGATGGTGTCCAGCGTCGCGCCAATCAAGGCGAAGAAGCTGCGCTACTACGCGGACGGCAATTTCAAGCGTCGCGTGCTGTCGCCGCCCGTACTGGCGGGCGGGCAGTACGCAGACGCGCCGCCATCGCGGCCCGACGACTGGAGCGGGTTGGCGGTTCCCGCCGTGCCCGCCGCACCGGCCACGGCATCCGCCGATGGCCTGGGTTCCACGGATGACGGCGGCCCGCGCCGCCAACCCGAACTCTCCGAAACCGTCACCTACGCCCCCGAGCTGGCCGTGCCGACTGCCGACCTCGCGCTGCTCGATGACGACGACGACCTGCCGCTTCCCCTTCCTCGCCAGCTTGACCCGGTCATGCAGCGCACGGCGCGGCTGGCTTCCCTCGACCCCAACGACGGAATCGAGCTATGAGCCACTACCGCCTCAACCTATTCATCCAGCCAGAGCACGCCAAGCGCCTGGACGAGCTGGCCGCCATGAAAGGCGTGTCCAAGTCGTCCATCGTCGCCGCTGCCTTGGCGTCCTGGCTGTCGCCCGATGCCGCCGACCAGCGCGAGGCGGCCATCGCCAAGCGGTTGGATCGCCTGTCGCGCCAAACCGAACGCCTGGAGCGCGACCAGAACATCCAGATCGAGACGCTGGCGCTGTTCATTCGCTACTACCTCACGGTCAGCACGCCAGTCCCCGAGGCACACCAAGAGGCCGCCCGCGCCCAAGGCAAAGCGCGCTTCGAGCAGTTCGTTGAACAGTTGGGCCGGCACCTGCTGCGCGGGCGCAGCCTGGTGCGCGACGTGGTGGAAGAACTGCATCCCGACCCGATGCGGATGGAAGACGCGGCGGCAGCCGCGCAAGCGCAGGAGCGTGCGTCATGAGCGCCGTTCCGCAGTCCATGAGCGCCACGTCGCTCGACCGCCGCTTCCAGATGCTGCGCACGGCGATGGGGCCGCTGATCGCCGCGGCACTCGAAGACCCGGACGTGGTGGAGGTGATGCTGAATCCCGATCGCACCCTCTGGGTGGATCGGCTTTCCAGTGGTCGGGCGCCGATGGGCGTGGAACTGTCCGAAGCGGACGGTGAGCGAATCATCCGCCTCGTGGCAGCCCATGTCGGAGCGGAGGTGCATCGCGGCCAACCGCTGCTGTCGGCCGAGTTGCCGGAAACGGGAGAACGCTTCGAGGGCATCTTGCCGCCTGCCGCGCCGGGGCCAGCCTTCGCGCTGCGCAAGCGCGCCATCGGCGTCATTCCGCTGGAGCGGTACGTCATCGACGGGATGATGACCAGCGCGCAAGCGGGCTTTCTCGTTCGCGCCGTGCGCGAGCGGCAGAACGTCTTGATCGCCGGCGCTACCAGCAGCGGCAAGACGACCCTGGCCAATGCGCTGCTGGCCGAGATTGCCGCCACGGGCGACCGCGTGCTGGTGCTCGAAGACACGGTGGAGCTGCAATGCGCGGCCCGTGACCACGTTCCCCTGCGCACGCGCGCAGGCGTGGTGTCGATGACCGAGCTGGTTCGCTCGTCCATGCGCCTGCGGCCTGATCGCGTCGTCGTTGGCGAAGTGCGCGGCGCCGAGGCGCTGGATCTCATCAAGGTATGGGGCACGGGCCACCCCGGCGGCATCGCCACGATCCATGCCGGCTCCGCGCTCGGCGCGCTGCTGCGCCTGGAGCAACTGATTCTCGAAGTGGCGGTGAATCCGCCCCGTGCGCTGATCGCCGAGGCGGTCAACGTGGTGATCCACATCGCCGGACGCGGGCGCAAGCGCCGCATCGAGAGCATCGCCCGTGTCGTCGGCTTCGACGCAGTGGGCTACCAACTGGCGGACGCGCTGGAAACGCCGTTTCCCGAGCTTCAGCCACTTCCCGATGCCGCACCCGCTGCGGCGACTTCCCCACCCCCTGACTCACTTGGAGAACTGCCATGACGCAGATGACCATTCCTGCTTTCCGTTTTTCTGCAAATCCGGCTTTGCGTCTTGCGCGGCTGCGCTGCCTGGCCCGTCCTGCGGGACAAGGGCTGCTGCTGGCCGCGCTGCTGTTGTTCCTGGCCGGAACCGCGCAGGCCGCCGGTTCCTCGATGCCGTGGGAAGGCCCGCTGCAATCCATCCTCGAATCCATCCAGGGGCCGGTGGCGCGCATCGTGGCCGTCATCATCATCATCGCCACGGGCCTCGCGCTCGCCTTCGGCGATACGTCGGGCGGATTCCGCAAGCTGATCCAGATCGTCTTCGGCCTGTCCATCGCGTTCGCCGCTTCGAGCTTCTTCCTGTCGTTCTTCAGCTTCTCCGGCGGGGCCGTCGTATGAGTGCCCCGGACACCTTCGCCGCCGGCTTCGAGGTGCCGCTGCATCGCTCGCTGACCGAGCCGATTCTGCTGGGCGGTGCGCCGCGCACCGTGGCGATCGCCAACGGCACGCTGGCCGCCGCTGTCGGGCTGGGCCTGCAATTGTGGATACCGGGCGTGGTGCTCTGGATCGTCGGCCATTCGCTGGCGGTCTGGGGCGCGCGCCTTGATCCGCAGTTCATGGCCGTGTTCGCCCGCCACATCAAACACAAGCCGCTGCTGGATGTTTGAGGGGAGGACGCCGCGATGCTGAATCTCGCCGAATACCGCCAGCGCCCGGCCTTGCTGGCCGACTGGCTGCCCTGGGCCGGACTGGTCGCGCCGGGCGTCGTCTTGAACAAGGACGGCAGTTTCCAGCGCACGGCCCGGTTTCGCGGGCCTGACCTCGACAGCGCGACGCAAGGCGAACTGATCGCCACGTCGGCGCGACTGAACAACGCGCTGCGCCGCATGGGATCGGGCTGGGCGCTATTCATCGAAGCCGAGCGCCATGCGGCCGCCGACTATCCGCGCTCGGAGTTTCCCGAGCCGCTTTCGTGGCTGGTGGAGGAAGAACGCCGGGCCGCGTTTGAGGAATCCGGCCATCACTTCGAGAGCGGCTATCACCTGACGCTGGTGTACCTGCCGCCGGAGGAATCCCGTGCTCGTGCAGCCAAGATGCTCTACGAGAACACGCCGACAAATGGCGTGGACTGGCGCGAGCGGCTGCAAGCCTTCGTCGCGGAAACGGATCGCGTCTTTGACCTGCTCGACGGCGTGATGCCGGAAATTGACTGGCTCGATGACGCGCAGACGCTGACCTACCTGCACGCGACCATCTCGACGCGGCGCTACCGCGTCGGCGTGCCCGAAGTGCCGTTCCACATCGACGCGCTGCTCACCGATTCCGCACTGATCGGCGGCCTGGCGCCCATGCTAGGCGATCAGCACCTGCGGCTGGTGTCGGTGCGGGGCTTCCCGACCTCGACCTGGCCGGGGATTCTGGACGACCTCAACCGCCTCGGTTTTGCGTACCGCTGGAGCACGCGCTTTCTCTGCCTCGACAAAGCCGAGGCGGAAAAAGAACTTTCCCGCCTGCGCCGCCAGTGGTTCGCCAAGCGCAAGAACGTCATCGCGCTGCTGCGCGAAACGATCTTCCAGCAGGAAAGCCCGCTGGTCGATACCGACGCCAACAACAAGGCCGCCGATGCCGACGCCGCCTTGCAGGAGTTGGGCAGCGATCAAGTCGCCTTCGGCTATCTGACGGCGACCGTCACCGTCATGGACGAGGACGCCGCCGTCGCAGACGAGAAGCTGCGCATGGTGGAGCGCGTCATCCAGGGTCGGGGCTTCGTCACCATCCCTGAAACGCTCAATGCCGTGGATGCCTGGCTGTCCTCGCTCCCCGGCAATGCTTACGCCAACGTGCGCCAGCCCATCGTCTCGACGCTGAATCTGGCGCACATGATGCCGGTGTCGGCGGTATGGGCCGGGCCGGAGAAGAACGAACACCTCGACGGCCCCCCGCTGATCGTGACACGCACCGACGGCGCCACGCCGTTCCGGCTGGTGACGCACATCGGCGACGTGGGCCATACGCTGGTCGCGGGGCCGACCGGCATGGGCAAGTCGGTCTTGCTCGCCACGCTGGCGATGCAATTTCGCCGCTATCGCGGCTCGCGCATCTTCGCCTTCGACATGGGCCGCTCCATGCGGGCCGCCATCCTCGGCCTGGGCGGCGAACACTACGACCTGGGCACGGATGGCGAAATCGCCTTCCAGCCACTCGCGCGCATCGACCGTGAGGGCTACCGCACCTGGGCCGCCGAATGGATCGAAGGCCGCTTGCTGCACGAAGGCGTGGCGATCGGCCCCGACGAGAAGGCGGCTATCTGGTCGGCGCTGGGAAGTCTCGCCGGTGCGCCGGTGGAGCAGCGCACGATGACGGGACTTTCCGTGCTGCTGCAATCGAACACGCTGCGACAAGCGCTGTCGCCCTATGTGCTGGGTGGCGCCCACGGCAAGCTGCTGGACGCCGACCACGACCGGCTGGGCATGGCCGACGTGCAGTGCTTCGAGATGGAGGAGCTGATGCACAGCAAGGCCGCCGTCATGGCCGTGCTGCATTACCTCTTTGCGCGTTTCGATGAACGCTTCGACGGGGCGCCCACGCTGCTGATCCTTGATGAAGCGTGGCTGTTCCTCGATGACCCGGTGTTTGCCGCGCGTATCCGCCAGTGGCTCAAGACACTGCGCAAGAAGAACGTCAGCGTCATCTTCGCCACGCAGAGCCTCGCCGACATCAAGGATTCGAGCATCGCGCCCGCGATCATCGAGAGCTGCGCGAGTCGGATTTTCTTGCCCAACCCGCAGGCCACCGAGCCGCAGATTCGCACGATCTACGAGGGCTTCGGCCTCAACAGGCGGCAGATCGAGATCGTCGCCACCGCGCAGCCCAAGCGCGACTACTACTACCAATCCCGCCTCGGCAACCGCCTGTTCGAACTCGACCTGGGGCCGGCGGCTCTGGCGTTTGCGGGCGCTTCCACGCCGCAAGACCAGCGCGACATAGACCGCGTGCTGCTGGACGCCGGCGTGCCCGGCTTCGCGGGCGCCTGGCTGCGCCATCGCGGCCTCGATTGGGCGGCCGACCTGCTGCCCTCGTTCCCCGGCCTCGCGCCGGGTTCCCTCGCTGACCAACCTCTGGAGAACCTGCCATGAATAAGCGCCTTATCGCCGCCGCCATCGCGGCCATGCTTTGCACCGCCACCGCCCATGCGCAATGGGTCGTGGTCGATCCCACGAACCTCGTGCAGAACACGCTGACCGCGATCCGCACGTTGCAACAGATCAACAACCAGATCCAGCAGCTTCAGAACGAAGCGCAGATGTTGATGAACCAGGCGCGCAACCTCGCCAGCCTGCCGTCCAGCGTGGTGAACCAGTTGCGCGCCAATTTGGCGACGACCGAGCGGCTAATCGCCCAGGCGCGCGGCCTGGCCTACGACGTGACGAATCTGGATCGGGAGTTCGCGCGCCTGTATCCCGAGCAGTACGCCGCCACCGTCAGCGGCGACCAGATGTACCGCGACGCGCAGGAGCGTTGGAGGAACACGCTCCACGGCTTGCAGACCACCATGCAGATGCAAGCGCAGGTATCGCAGAACCTGGGCGAAGACGAAAGCGTGCTGGCCGACCTCGTGGGCAAGAGCCAGTCGGCCGAAGGCGCGTTGCAGGCGATGCAGGCCATGAACCAGTTGCTGGCTTTGCAGGCCAAGCAGTCGATCCAGTCGCAGCGGCTCCAGATCACGCAAGACCGGGCCGCCTCGCTGGAGCTGGCGCGGCAGGCGGCGGCCACCGAACGCGCCCGCGAGGTGCGGCGGCGCTTCCTGGGTGAAGGCACGCCGTACACGCCGCAGCGCGTGGACTTCTACGGCAACTGACGGAGGCCGCCATGCGATGCGTCCTCGCCCTGTCGGTTTCGCTGCTTGTGGCGCTGCTGGCCGCTTGCAGCGAGCAGCCGACCGACAACCTTGCCGATGCCCTGACCGCCGATCCCGTGCGGCTCAAGGCATTGCGCGCGCAATGCGCGGCCGACCGGCAGGCCACGGGCGAGGACGCTTGCCGCGCCGCCGCCGAAGCCTTCCGGCGGCGCTTCTTCTCCGGCCAGGCCGGGCCGGATGAGTACCAGACGCTGGCCGACCTGCCGCCGATCCCGCCAAGTTTCGATGCACCGGCCGAATCGGACGACGGCAGCGAATCGCCGGCCGCATCCGATCAAGAGGACGCGCCATGAATGACGTGACCATCATCGACCGCTTCCTCAGTATCTTCGCCGCCTACATCGACTCGGGTTTCGGGCTGTTGCAGGGCGAAGTGGCCTTCCTCACCGCAACGCTGATCGTCATCGACATGACGATCGCCGGACTGTATTGGGCGATGAGCCACGCCACCGGCCAGGGCGAGGACGTCATCGCCAAGCTGCTGCGCAAGGTGCTCTACGTCGGTGCCTTCGCCTACATCATCGGCAACTTCAACTGGCTGGCCGGCATCGTGTTCCGCTCCTTCGCCGGGCTGGGCATCACCGCCACCGGCTCGGCCATCACGATGGAGAACTTCTTGCAGCCGGGCCGGCTGGCGAAAACCGGCATCGACGCAGGAGCGCCGATTCTGGAGCAAGTCGGCGAGATGGCCGGCTTCCCCGAGGTGTTCGTCAATCTTGACGCCATCACGGTGATGTTCCTCGCCTGGCTGATTGTGGTCTTGAGCTTCTTCGTGCTGGCGATCCAGCTATTCATCACGTTGATCGAGTTCAAGCTGACCACGCTCGCAGGCTTCGTGCTGGTGCCTTTCGCGCTCTGGAATAAGACGAGCTTCTTGGCGGAAAAGGTGCTTGGCAACGTGGTGTCGTCTGGCGTCAAGGTCTTGGTGCTGGCTGTCATCGTCGGCATCGGTTCGGGCGTGTTCGCGGAGTTCCAAGTCCATCCCGCCGAGCCTTCCATCGACCATGCGCTGGTCATCATGCTGGCCTCGCTCACCTTGCTGGCGCTCGGGATCTTCGGCCCCGGTATCGCCACGGGCCTGGTGTCCGGTGCGCCGCAACTCGGCGCGGGCGCGATGGCCGGGGCCGCTGTCGGCGCCGCCGGCACGGCCGTTGCCGTCGGCGCTGCCGCGACGGGCGTAGGCGGCGCCGTCATGGCCGGGGCGCGCATGGCGCCTGCCGCCGCCAAGCTCGCTGGCAGCGGCGCGCGTGCTGCCGCCTCGACGGCCAGCAGCGCACGCTCGGCGTTTCAGGCCGGTTCCGCCGCCGCAGGCGGTGGCGCGAAGGGCGCGATGGCCGGCTTGGGCAACGTCGCCAAGACCGGCGCGCAGTCCGCCGGGCGCGGCATCGCATCCCGTGCTTCCGCTGCTGGGCAACGCATGGCAGCTCCCTTCCGCTCTGGTTGGAACGGCCAGGCGGCTGACGGCGACTCGGCAGCCGGAGCATCCGGCCAGGCCGCCGCAGGCGAGGCCACGTCCGGCGCAGCCAATACACAGCCCGCTTGGGCCAAGCGGCTGCATCGCCGCCAGCAACTCACCCATGCCGCGACCACCACCGCCCATGCGCTGCGCGGCGGCGACGGCGGCGGCTCCGGCCAGGGGCCGAGCCTGCGCGATTCCGATTCATAAGGAGAACTGACAATGCGATTCAAGAAACCGCAGGTGCGCTATGCCGACACGCCGCAGCCTGCCACGCCGTACCAAGCTGCCGGCCAGGTATGGGACGAGCGTATCGGCTCGCCGCGCGTGCAGGCGAAGAACTGGCGGCTGATGGCCTTCGGTTGCCTGACACTCGCGCTGCTGATGGCTGGCGGCCTGGTGTGGCGCTCGGCGCAGTCCATCGTGACGCCCTACGTGGTGGAGGTGGACAGCGCGGGCCAGGTGCGCGCCGTCGGCGAAGCCGCCACGCCTTACCGGCCCAACGATGCGCAGACCGCGCACCACATTGCGCGCTTCGTGACGCTGGTGCGCTCGCTGTCCATCGACCCCATCGTCGTCCGCCAAAACTGGCTGGACGCCTACGACTATACGACCGACAAGGGCGCAGCCGTGCTCAACGACTACGCGCGGGTCAACGACCCATTCGCACGCATCGGCAGGGAGTCGGTGACAGTGCAGATCGCCAGCGTCGTGCGCGCCAGCGACACGTCTTTCAACGTGCGCTGGACGGAACGCCGCTACGTCAACGGCGCCGCGGCTGGCCTAGAGCGGTGGACGGCCGTGGTGTCCATCGTGCTCCAGCCGCCGCGCACCGAAGAACGCCTGCGCAAGAACCCCCTGGGCATCTACGTCAACGGCTTGTCGTGGAGCCGAGAACTGGATTCTTCCGAAGGAGCCAAGCCATGAACCTGTCTTTCCGTATTTACGTTTCCGTGCTGATGCTTGCGGCCCTGGCGGGCTGCGCCACGCAGGGCAAACCGCCGCCGGTGATTTCGCTCGATGAGCCGGTGCAGGCTCAGCCGCTGCCCGAGCCGCCCGCGCCGGTGGAGGTGGTGGCCGTACCCGAGGTGTTGCCGATGCCGGCGCAGTTGAAGCCAGCGCCCGAAGCAGAAGACGCCAAACCCACGCCGGAACCGGCCGACGAGAAGGTGCGCGTCTCGCGCGCCAATGCCGAGGCCCGCGTCGCACCCACGCGCGAGGGCTACGTCAACGCGATTCAAGTCTGGCCCTTCACCGATGGCGCGCTGTATCAGGTCTATGCCGCCGTGGGTCGCGTGACCGTGATTTCGCTCCAGCCGGGCGAAGAACTGGTGACGGTAGCCGCCGGCGATACCGTGCGCTGGATCGTGGGTGACACGTCCAGCGGCAGCGGCGCCGAGTTGCGCGTGAACGTGCTGGTCAAGCCGATTCGCTCGAGCCTCAAGACCAACCTCGTCATCACTACCAGCCGCCGCACCTATTTGCTTGAGCTGACCTCGACGGAAAAGACGTGGATGGCGTCGGCGTCATGGGAGTACCCGCGCGACCGGATGCTGGCATTGCAGCGCCAGGCGCAGGCGGCCAGTGCCGCCGCCCCGGTCGATACCGGACTGTCGCTGGAGAAGCTGCGGTTCCGCTACGCGATCAGCGGCAGCAATCCGCCGTGGAAGCCGCTGCGCGCCTTCGATGACGGCGAGAAGGTCTATATCCAGTTTCCGCCGGGCATCGCGCAAGGCGAGCTGCCACCGCTGTTCGTCATCGGCGCGCAGGGCGATGGACAACTGGTGAACTACCGCTTCCGCTCGCCGTACTACATCGTGGATCGGCTGTTCGGCGCGGCCGAACTGCGCCTGGGCAGTGACAAGGGCGACGTGGTGCGAATCGAGCGCACGGACGGCGTTGCGCGGAGGAACTGACCATGAGCCAAGACGACGCCCCTGACCTTGCCACGCCGCAGGCGGGCAAGGTAGCGCCCGAGGCGGTGGCGCTGCGCGCCCAGCCGCGCCCGGTCACGCGCCTGAATCGGCGCACGCTGGCCATCCTTGCCGGCGGCCTGTCGGTCGCCGTGTTCGGGGCCACGATCTGGTCATTGCAGCCGCAGCGGCGCGGAGCCAGCGAGCAGGCCGAGCTTTACAACGTCGATCGCGTGTCGAAGTCCGAAGGGCTGGACGCGCTGCCAACCGATTACTCGAAGCTGCCGGCCTTGCCGCCCGCCGCACCCGAACTGGGGCCGCCACTACCGGGCGATCTTGGCCCGGCCATCGTGAACTCGCAGCAGCCGGTGACACCGGCCTATACGCCTCCGGGTCACGATCCCGAGGATGCCTTGCGCAAGGAAGCTGATGCGGCGGCGGCTTCGTCGGTGTTCTTCCGCTCGGGCGGCCAAGGCCAGGCCGCCGCCACGGTGGCGCAGGCGGCGCCGGGGGTGCCTGGCGCTGCCAGCGCGCTCGCGGCCTTCGACCCACTCGCTGCCGGGCCGGCCTCTGTGGCTGCACAGCCAGCCGATCCGACCGCCGTGCAGAACCGGCAAGACCAGAAAGAGGCATTCCTGAAAGGCGGCTCTACGGAAACCCGCAATTCCGGCAACCTGGCGCTGCCGGCATCGCCTTATCAGGTGATGGCGAGCACGGTGATCGCCGGCGCGCTGGTGACAGGTATCAAGTCGGACTTGCCGGGCGACGTGATCGCCACGGTGACAGAGCCGGTCTATGACACGGCCACGGGCAAGTTCCTGCTGATCCCGCAGGGATCGCGCATCCTCGGGCGCTACAACAGCCAGGTCAGCTACGGGCAGAGCCGCGTGCAGGTGGTGTGGAACCGGATCATCCTGCCCGATACGTCCTCGCTGACGCTCGACAACCTCGTGGGCACCGACCCGGCCGGCTACGCCGGCCTGGAAGACGACGTGGACTGGCATTGGGATCGCATCGTCGCCGGTGCTGTGCTGACGACGCTGCTGGGCGTTGGCGCCGAGCTGGCCGCGCCGGAGAACCGCCAGGACGGCAACCGCATCGTCATCGCCGGACGCGACAGCGCACAGGACAGCATCAATCAGGTCGGCCAGGAGATGACCCGGCGCAACATGAACATCCAACCCACGCTGACCAGCCGGCCCGGCCTGCCGGTGCGGATCATCGTCAACCGGGATCTTGTGCTGCGGCCGTACCAGCCGCTGTTCTTCAACCGGGGGGCTTCGCAATGAGCACGACCAAGAAGCTGCGGCTCGGGCCGCTGCCCAAGACCGAAAGCGTCAAGCTGACCTTCGCCTGTCCGGCCAGCCTGAAAGCCGACCTCGATCGCTACGCCGCGCTGCACGCGCAGGCGTATGGCGAGGCGGTAGATGCCATGACGCTGATCCCGCACATGCTGGAAGCCTTCATGGCGGGAGACAGGGGATTCAGGAAGGGCACGGCCACGCGGAGCGCGCCATCGAAGCCGGCATGATGGTGTCGTACATCGCCCGCCGCATCCATCGAACGCGCAGCCCCAAGGCTGCGCGTTCTTCGTTCTGGATGCCGCCAAGCCTCTTGGGCTATGATGATGCGGCAGGCCCGCCGTTCCTCGGCAATCAAGCACGACACAGTGCGATGCGGCTTCCCCTCCCGACGCTCTTATGTGGCTCCTAGCCCACGAAGCCGCAGTGCTGCAAAGCGGCCCCGAAAAGAGCTAACCTACTGCCCCACATACGGTTTCAAGCCCTTCGTGATTTACACGAAAGACTTGACACCGGCACTTTTTTGTTTTTGCGGTGGTTCGTTTTTGCGGTGGTTGTTTTGTGCGGATTGTTTGCGCGCAATCATTGCGCGGCGCAGGTCCAGACGAAATAGGACGTGCGAATCATTCGCATTTAAGATATTATTATGGGCTTGTACCGGCCTGCCGGCGCCGCTTAAGTGTGCGTGTCGTTTCTGGCGGGCCGGAGAAGTCAATGCCATCTGGCTCATGCACCCCGGCTGATTCATGCCTAGTCTTCAACGCGGTTGGAATTCATCTTCCCGGCCTTCATACGGTATACGCACGGGCGCCGGCCTGGCCGTTCTTGCGCTTCATGCAGCGGTCGTCGGCGCCATCTTCCTGATGCCCGAGGACGCTCCCAAACTGGAGGAGTCTGAGGCGATCATGGTGAGCGTGGTGGAAGCGCCCGTTCCGCAGATGGCCAAGGCCGAGCCGGTGCCCGAGGTGCCGCAACCGGTGGTCGAAACGCCCCCCGAACCGGAGCCCGAGGTCGAACCCGAGCCCGAGCCTGAACCCGAGCTCAAGCCCGAGCCGGAACCCGAACCGGAGCCCGAACCGGAGCCCGAGCCGGTGGTCGAAAAGCCGGTCGTCCCGGCGCCCAAACCCAAGCCCAAACCCAAACCGAAGCCCAAGCCCAAGCAAGAGGTCAAGCCCGAGGTCAAGCAGCAGCCCAAGCCGGAAACCCCGCCGCAGCAGACGCCGCCCAGCGGCCTGCCGGAAGGCACCCAGGCGCCGCAGGGGCCGCAGCAAGGGCCTCCGCCGGATCAGCCGGTGCTGGTTTCCAGCATCGAATTCCGGGGCTCGCGCCAGATCCCCAACTACCCCATGATGTCGCGCCGCATGCGCGAAGAGGGGCGGGCGGTGGTGCTGGTGGAGATCAATACCCAGGGCCTGGTCGAGCGCGTCAGCCTCGACAAGTCTTCGGGCCATCCGCGCCTGGACGAGTCGGCGCTGGCAGCCGCCCGCAAGGAGCGTTTCAAGCCTTATACCCGCAATGGCGTGGCCTATCCCGCCAAAGCCAAGATTCCGTACGATTTCGTCATGAGGAACTGAGATGTCCAACGCACTGCATAGCGCCACGCTGGTGGCTCAGGCGACCACCAGCCCGGCTGCAGCGCCGGCTGCCGCCGCGCCCGCCGCCGCCGCGGCTCCCCAGGCCGCTCCGGCCGTCGGCGAAGCGGTCCAGCAGGCCGCCGGCGCGCTCCAGCAGTCGGCCGACGCGCTGCACGGCGCCGCGGCCGCGCTGCCCACCCCGCCGGCGCCGATCGCCACGCCCGACATGGGCTTTCTGCACTTCGTCGCGCAAAGCGACTTCGTCGGCAAGAGCCTGTTCATCATCCTGATCCTGATGTCGCTGGTGACCTGGTACCTGATCCTGGTCAAGGCGGCCAGCAACGTCGCCATGCGCAAGCGCGCGGCCGACTTCCTGAACAAGTTCTGGAACGCCAGCTCGCTGGAGCAGGTCGAAAACGAAATCGTCACGCACGGCGCGCGCGATCCGTTCTCGCACCTGGCCAGCCACGCCATGCATGCGCAGGCGCACCACAACAAGTTCGGCGCGACCAAGCTGGAAGAATCCGGCAGCAACTCCGACTTCGTCACCCGCACCATGCGCAAGGTGATCGACGAGGAAACCGCCAAGCTGGAAAACGGCCTGACCGTGCTGGCCTCGGTGGGCTCGACGGCGCCTTTCGTCGGCCTGTTCGGCACCGTCTGGGGCGTGTACCACGCGCTGGTCGGCATCGGCCTGTCCGACGGCGTGACCATCAACCGCATCGCCGGTCCGGTGGGCGAGGCGCTCATCATGACCGGCCTGGGCCTGGCCGTTGCGATTCCCGCGGTGCTGGCGTACAACACCTTCGTGCGCAACAACCGCGTGTTCCTGTCGCGCCTGGACGCCTTTGCGCATGACCTGTTCGCGTTCCTCACCACCGGCCAGCAAGTCGAGCTGTCCGACGGCAAGGTGCGCGCCCTGCGCCGCCAGAGCGGCGGCGCCCAACGCGGGAGCGAATAATGGCCTTTGGCAGCTTCGAGGGCAAAGGGTCCGGAAGCCACACGGTTTCCGAGATCAACATGGTGCCCCTGATCGACGTCATGCTGGTGCTGCTGGTGATCTTCATCATCACCGCGCCGCTGCTGGCGCACTCGATCAAGATCAACATGCCCCAGGTGGCCGCCGAGCAGATCGAAGAGGAGCCCAAGACCGTGGACCTGGCCATCGACGCCGGCGGCGCGCTGTTCTGGGATGAAAAGCCGGTCAACATCGACGACCTGCCCAACCGCTTCAAGGCGATCGCCGGCACCAAGCCGCAACCCGAGATCCGCATCCGCGCCGACCAGAACACGCGCTACGAAGTCCTGGCCAAGGTCATGGCTTCGGCGCGCCGTTCGGGCATGTCGCGCATCGGGTTCGTCACCACTCCGCCGTCGGGCGGCGCGGCGCCGGCCGCGGCCGAGGGCGCTCCGGCGCCGTCCGCGCCCTGAACGCATTCCGGCCCGGGGGCGCAGCCGGCGCCCCCTTCGCGCCGGGATCGCGCTAGAATCGCGGCATGCGAGTTCTGGTAATCGAAGACGACACCACCCTGGGCCACGCGCTCCAGGAATTTCTGGCCGACCAGGGATATGCGGTCGACTGGCTGACCGATGGCGACCGTGTCCTGGGCGCCCTGGCGGGCCAGCCGTATGACCTCCTGCTGCTCGACCTCAATCTCCCGGGCATGAGCGGGCTGGACGTGCTGCGCCAGCTGCGCCAGGACGGCAACCAGGTTCCCGTGCTGATCCTCACCGCCCGCGACGGCCTCGACGACCGCGTCGCCGGCCTGGACGCCGGCGCTGACGATTACGTTACCAAGCCTTTCGAACTGCCCGAGCTGGCCGCGCGCGTGCGCGCCTTCGGCCGGCGCCGCGCCGGGCAGGCGCAGCCGCTGATCGAGGTCGGCCCGCTGGTGTTCGACACCGTCGGGCGCGAAGTCCGCGCCAACGGCCAGCGCCTGTCGCTGTCGGTGCGCGAACTCTCGGTGCTGGAAATGCTCATGGCCCGCGTCGGCCGCGTCGTGACCAAGCGCCAGATCGTGAATTCGCTTTCCGCCTGGGACGCCGATTTCAGCGAGAACGCCGTCGAAGTCTATGTGTACCGCCTGCGCAAGCGCCTCGAAGGCACCGGCGCCAGCATCCAGACGGTGCGCGGCTTTGGCTACATGCTGGATGTCGAAACGGTCTGAAGGCCCCGCGGCCCGGCATGCCGGCCGAGCGCATTCCGCCGCCTGAGCAAAGGCACCGCGCATGACGCAGGAACGTCCTCCCAACGCCGCCCCGCCCCCACGCCCCTTGCTTCCCTCGCGTTCGCTGGCGCGGCATCTGGTCATCCGGCTGATGCCGCCGATCCTGCTGCTGGTGCTGCTGGACCTGGCGGCGACCTGGGTCATCACCCACAAGATCGACATGTCGCTATGGATGCTGGAAGATTTCTTCTGGCTGATGGTGGTGGGGCAGATCGCGCTGATCGCCCTGTTCACCTGGGTGGTGGTGCAGGGCGTGCGGTCGGGGCTGCGCTCGGTGAACCACCTGTCCGAAGAAATCCGGCAGCGCTCCATCGACGATATGCAGCCGCTGGAAGTGGGCGGCGTGCCGGTGGAGATCGAACCGCTGGTCACCCATACCAACGACCTGCTGCTGCGCCTGGACGCCTCGCTGGCGGCGCAGCGGCGCTTCATCGGCCATGCCGCGCACCAGCTGCGCACCCCCTTGTCCGGCCTGCGGCTGGAATCCGAACTGATGCTGGCGCGGCCGCTGCCCGACGACGTGCGCGCCCGCGCCGAGCGCATCAAGGCCGTCAGCGACCGCATGATCCGGCTGGGCCAGCAGTTGCTGGTGCTGGCCCGCGCCGACCCCAATGCCCGCCCGCAGGACAGCTTCGTGCGCATCGACCTGTGCGAATGGGTGCGGGCGCACGGCGCCGAATGGTTTCCGCGGGTGCGCGAGGCGCACTATGAGCTGGACCTGGTGGCGCCCGACGCGCCCATCTGGATCGACGCCGATCCCTTGCTGCTGGCCGAACTGCTGGGCAACCTGATCGACAACGCCCTGCGCTACGGCAACGCCTCCGGCCGCATCACGCTGATCGTCGGCGCCAACCCGCCGTCGCTGACCGTCGAGGACGACGGCCCGGGCATACCGCCTGAGGAGCGCGACCGCGTGTTCGAGGCCTTCTACCGCTCGCCGACCGCCACGGCCGGCGGCTCCGGCCTGGGTCTGGCCATCGTGCGCGAGATCGCGCACGCGCACGGCGCCTGGTGGAAGCTCACCAGCCGCCCCGATTTTTCCGGCACGCGGCTGTCCGTCGTGTTTCCCGGCCCCCGCAAAGGGGCCCAACTCACTCGTCAAGAACCTACATCATGAGCCAGGATTCCGTCGGCGCAACCGCTCCCAATGGCGCACATCCCGGCGGCGCGCATGCGCCATCGTCGCGGGCCGCGCTGATCCTGGGGGCGCTGGGCGTGGTGTACGGCGACATCGGCACCAGCCCGCTGTACACGCTGCGCGCCTGTCTCACGGGGCTGAGCGTGCATACCGACCTGGAGCCGGCGCACCTGCTGGGCGTGCTGTCCATCCTGTTCTGGATGCTGATGGTGGTGGTGTCGTTCAAGTACGTGACGCTGGTGCTGCGCGCCGACAACCGCGGCGAGGGCGGCACGCTGGCGCTGCTGGAGCTGGCGGTGCGGGCGCGCGAGGGCAAGCTGCGCTGGGTGCTGATCGTGCTGGGGATCTTCGGCGCCGCGCTGTTCTACGGCGACAGCATGATCACGCCCGCCATCTCGGTGCTGTCGGCGCTGGAGGGCATCGGCATCGTGTCGCACCAGCTCGACGACTGGGTCGTGCCGCTGGCGCTGGTGGTGCTGGTGGCGCTGTTCGTGATCCAGTCGCACGGCACCGGCGCGATGGGCAAGCTGTTCGGGCCGGTGATGCTGCTGTGGTTCGGCACGCTGGCCGCGCTGGGCGGCTGGCAGGTGTGGCAGACGCCCGAGGTGCTGGCCGCGCTCAACCCCATGTGGGGCCTGCGCTTCATCGTCGAATTCCCCTGGATCAGCTTCGTGCTGCTGGGCGCGGTGGTGCTGGCGCTGACCGGCGCCGAGGCGCTGTACGCCGACATGGGCCATTTCGGCCGCCCGGCGATTCGCCGCGCCTGGTTCAGCATGGTGCTGCCCGCGCTGACGCTGTGCTATTTCGGCCAGGGGGCGCTGCTGCTGCGCGATCCCAGCGCCATCCGCAATCCGTTCTTCATGATGGCGCCGGACTGGGGCCTGGCGCCGCTGGTGGCGCTGGCGACGGTCGCCACCATCGTCGCCTCGCAGGCGGTGATCTCCGGCGCCTATTCCGTGACCCGCCAGGCGGTGCAGCTCGGCTTCTGGCCGCGCATGCAGATCCTGCACACCTCGGCGGTCGAGAAAGGCCAGATCTACCTGCCGCAGGTCAACGCGCTGCTGCTGTGCGCGGTGCTGGTGCTGGTGCTGCTGTTCCAGAACTCCGACAACCTGGCCGCGGCCTACGGCTTTGCGGTGACCGGCACCATGCTGACCACGTCGGTGCTGGCCTTCGCGGTGCTGCCGCGCGGCAGCACGGGGCTCAAGCGCATGCTGTGGTTCACGGTGCTGGGCCTGCTGCTGCTGTTCGACGTGCTGCTGTTCTCGGCCAACGTGTTCAAGATCCACGAGGGCGGCTGGCTGCCGCTGGTGGTGGCCATCGTGGTGTTCACGCTGATGATGACCTGGCGCCGCGGCCGCCGGCTGCTGGCGGACATGCAGCAGCGCGACCGCCAGCCGCTCAAGGAGTTCATGGCCCAGCTCGAGGAATACCCGCCGTCGCGCGTGCCCGGCACCGCGATTTTCATGACCATGAATTCCGGCAACGTGCCGCCGGCGCTCTTGCACAACCTCAAGCACAACAAGGTGCTGCACGACCACGTGCTGTTCCTGACCATCCTGGTGGCCGACGTGCCCTACGTGTCGCAGGAAGAGCGCCTGAGCGTGCAGAAGATCAGCGCCTCCAGCTGGCAGGCCACCATCACCTACGGCTTCAAGGAAGATCCCGACGTGCCGGAAGGGCTGCGGCTGGTGGCCGAGGCCTATCCGGAGATCGACCTGGAGCCGATGCGCACCTCGTTCTTCCTGTCGCGCCAGACCGTGGTGGCGGCCAAGAAGCCGGCCCTGTGGCGCTGGCGCCGTGCGGTGTTCTCCTTCATGGCGCGCAATTCCACGCGCAGCACCAAGTTCTTCAAGATCCCCGCCAACCGCGTGGTGGAGATGGGGATGCAGGTGGAGTTGTAGGCCGGGATGCGCGCGGAACCCGCCCGCCGCCGCCGGACCAAAAAAAAACCCTCCGAAAAGTTCGGAGGGTTTTTTGTTTTGCCGGCTGGCGCCGATTACTTCTTCTTGGCGTCCTTCAGCTGGGGCAGGGAGGTGCCCGACGAGGCCAGCAGGCCGGTCTTCACGTAGGTGAACAGCTTCTCGCGCGTGTCGACGATGTCGAGGTTGCGCATGGTGAGCTGGCCGATGCGGTCGGCCGGGGTGAAGGGGGCGTTTTCCACCTTCTCCATGGACAGGCGCTCGGGCGCGTAGGTCAGGTTGGGCGATTCCGTGTTCAGCAGCGAGTAGTCGTTGCCGCGGCGCAGTTCGATGGTGACTTCGCCGGTGATGGCGCGCGCCACCCAGCGTTGGGCGGTTTCGCGCAGCATGATGGCTTGCGGGTCGAACCAGCGGCCCTGGTACAGCAGGCGGCCCAGCTTGCGGCCGCTTTCGCGGTACTGCTCGATGGTGTCTTCGTTGTGGATGCCGGTGACCAGGCGCTCGTAGGCGATGAAGAGCAGGGCCAGGCCCGGGGCCTCGTAGATGCCGCGGCTCTTGGCCTCGATGATGCGGTTTTCGATCTGGTCGCTCATGCCCAGGCCGTGGCGCCCGCCGATGCGGTTGGCTTCGAGCATCAGCTCGACCGGGTCGGCGTACTCCACGCCATTGAGGGCGACGGGCTGGCCTTCCTCGAAGCGCACCGTGACTTCCTCGGCCTTGACGGCCACGTCGTCGCGCCAGAAGGCCACGCCCATGATGGGCTTGACGATGCGGATGCCGGAGTTCAGATGCTCCAGGTCCTTGGCTTCGTGGGTCGCGCCCAGCAGGTTGGAGTCGGTGGAATAGGCTTTCTCGGCCGACATCTTGTAGTCGAAACCGGCCTGGCGCATGTACTCCGACATTTCCGAACGGCCGCCGAGCTCGTCGATGAAGCGCTGGTCGAGCCAGGGCTTGTAGATCTTGAGGTCGGGGTTGGTCAGCAGGCCGTAGCGGTAGAAGCGCTCGATGTCGTTGCCCTTGAAGGTGCTGCCGTCGCCCCAGATGTTGACGTCGTCTTCCTTCATGGCGGCCACCAGCATGGTGCCGGTGACGGCGCGGCCGATGGGCGTGGTGTTGAAGTAGGTGATGCCGGCCGTCGAGATGTGGAACGCGCCCGATTGCAGGGCGGCGATGCCTTCGGCCACCAGCTGCGCGCGGCAGTCGATCAGGCGGGCCTTTTCGGCGCCGTAGGCCATGGCCTTGCGCGGGATTTCATCGTAGTCGGACTCATCGGGCTGGCCCAGGTTCGCCGTGTAGGCGTAGGGAACGACGCCGTTGTTGCGCATCCACAGGAGCGCTGCGCTGGTGTCGAGGCCGCCGGAAAAGGCGATGCCGACCTTCTGGCCGGTCGGAAGGTTCGGGAGGATAGTAGTCATTGTTCGAGATGAGACGCCAACAGGACTTGGACAGGCTTGGGCCGCAGCCGGCCGCCAGACAGAAGAATCTGGCGGCTAGTTTAACTCTTTTAACTCTTTTGGCCTGGCGCGCGCGGCGCGAACAGCGCCGCCACCCCGAGCTGGCGGATCAGCTGCGCGGTGGCGGCGGCCAGGCGCGTGGCCGGCCGGTGGCGGGCGCTGGCCAGCACCAGGTCGTTGGTGATCGTGGGACTGTGGATGTCGCACAGCGACAGCGCATGCTCGGCGGCCGGGCCGCTTGCGGCCGAACGCGGCAGGATGGCGTAGGCGTCGCCCTGAGCGGCCAGCTCGACGATGGTCTGCACGGCGTCGACCTCGACGGCGATCGTCAGGCGCACGCCCTGGGCGCGGCACACGCTCTCGACCAGCGTGCGGATGGCGTTGGGCAGGCTGGGCACCACCAGCGGATAGTCGCCCAGCCGCGCCACGGCCACGCGCGCCGGCAGGGGCGGGCGGTGGCCGGCCGCGGCCACCAGCACCAGGTCTTCGCGAAACAGCGATTCGTAGCCCAGCTGGGGCGAGGCGGCCGGATCGTAGAGCAGGGCCAGGTCGACCCGCCCGGCCAGCAGCCATTCGCGCACCTGGGCGCTCAGGCCTTCGGCCACGGCGATGGAGGCGTCGGGAAAATCGCGGCGGAAGGCCTGCACCAGCGGCGGCGTCAGCACCCGCGCGATGCGCGGCGGCAGGCCCACCACCACCTTGCCGGTGGGCGTTTCGCGCAGGCTTTGCAGGTCTTCCTTGGCGCGTTCGGCCAGGGTCAGCAGGGCGCGGGCGTGTTCCAGGAAGCGCAGCCCGGCCTCGGTGGGCTCGGCGCCGCGGCCGTTGCGATACAGCAGATGCTGGCCCAGCTCCAGTTCCAGCAGGCGGACCTGGCGGCTGAGCGTTGGCTGCGCCACGTCCAGCATTTCGGCCGCGCGCGAGAAGCTGCGCCTTTCGGCCACGCGCAGAAAGTACTCGATCTGCTTGAGATCCATGGATATGCCAAAAATCTATATCTGAAATCAAAGATATAGCATTGTTTGGCGGCCGGCAATTCACCACCATGAGGCTTTCCCACACAGGAAGCCGCCGTGCCCGATTGCCGTCCTCCGCTCGCCTCGCCGTCCCGCCCAAGCCATGCGCTGCCGCCGGGGGCCTGCGACGCGCATTGCCACGTGTTCGGGCCGGCCGCGGTGTTTCCGTATGCCGAGGGCCGTTCCTATACGCCGCCGGACGCGCCTTACGAGGCGATGGCGGCGCTGCATGCGCGCCTGGGCGTGGAGCGGGCGGTGCTGGTGCAGGCCAATTGCCACGGCGCGGACCACGGCGCGCTGCTGGACGCGCTGGCCCGCAGCGGCGGACGCTATCGCGGCGTCGCGCTGCTGGGCGCGCACGCCACCGGCGAGGAGGTGGCGCGCCTGCACGCGGCGGGCGTGCGCGCCGCCCGCTTCAACTTCGTGCCGCACCTGGGCGGCGCGCCCGACCCTGCCGTCTTCGACCATGTCGTGAAGCTGATCGCGCCGTTGGGCTGGCATCTCTGCCTGCATCTGGACGGGGCCATGTTGCCCGGCCTGCTGCCGCGCCTGACCGCGCTGCCGCTGCCCTTCGTGATCGACCACATGGGCCGGCTGAAGGCGGCCGACGGACTGGCGTCGCCGGCGATGCGGGCCATGCTGGCGCTGGCCGAGGTGCCGCAGGCCTGGGTCAAGGTGTCGGGCATAGACCGCATCGCCTCGGGCCGGCGGCCGTACGCCGAGGGCCTGCCCTTCGTGCGCGCGCTGGCCGAGGCCTTGCCCGATCGCTGCCTGTGGGGCACCGACTGGCCGCATCCCAACGTGGCCGGCGACATGCCCGACGACGGCGAGCTGGTGGACCTGCTGTTCCAGGCCTGCCCCGACGCGGCCTTGCGCCGGCGCATCCTGGTGGACAACCCGGCGCGGCTGTACGGATTCGAGCCGCCGCGCGAACGATAAGAAAATTCGATTCAAGGAGACATCATGTTCAAGAAAATACTGTGCGCGGGCCTGCTGGGCCTGGCGGCGCTGGGCGCGGCCCGGGCCGAGGGGCCGGTGCGCCTGGTCGTCGCGTTTCCGCCGGGCGGGCCGGTCGATCTGGTGGGCCGGGTGCTGGCCGAGCAGCTGGGCAAGGAGCTGGGCCAGCCGGTCATCGTGGAAAACCGCGCCGGCGCCAACGGCAATATCGCGGCGGCCTATGTGGCCAAGGCGCCGGCCGACGGCTCGGTGCTGTTCCTGACCAGCGTGGGCGCGGTCGCCATCAGCCCGGCGCTCTACAAGGACCTGCCGTACGACCCGGCGCGCGATTTCGCGCCGGTGTCCAAGGTGGTCAACAACGCCACGGTGTTCGTGGCGAACCCGTCCAATCCGGCGGCCGACGCGGCCGATTTCGTCAAGCGGTCGCAGGCCGCGACGCAGGCCGTGGCGATCGGCTCCTCGGGCATCGGCAGCATTCCGCACCTGACGCTGGAGATGTTCGCCGACGCCAGCCGCGCAAACGTCCTGCACGTGCCGTACAAAGGCGCCGCGCCGGTCATCAACGACGTGATGGGCAACCAGGTGGCGGGCTTCTTCGGCGACGTGCCCGGCCTGATCGGGCATATCCAGGGCGGCAAGCTCAAGGCGCTGGGAATCGCGGCGCCGACGCGCCATCCACTGCTGCCGCAGGTCAGGACGCTGGCCGAGCAGGGCATCGCCGGGGTGGAGTCCAACAACTGGTATGGCCTGGTCGCGCCGGCCGCCACGCCGCCGGCCGTCATCGAGCGGCTGAACCAGGCCGTGCGCGCCGCGCTGGCGACGGAGAGCGTGCGCGCCCGGCTGGAGAAGTTCGGCGCCCAGCCCGCGCCCGGCACTCCCCAGGAACTGGCCGCGCTGATCGCGTCCGACCGCGAGAAATGGACCGCGCTGATCCAGCGCAAGAACATCCGTCCGGAGTGAAGCCATGAGCGCAAGCCGAGTCGCGCCCGTGGCGCCGGGCGCCCGTCCCGAACTGGCCGCGCTGGAGGCGCGCATCGCCGCCGCGCGCGGCCGCATTTCGCCGCTGTACCAGGTGCTGCTGAACAGCCCCGCCGTGGTCGAGGGCTGGGAGGCCATGCTGACGGCCATCCGCCAGAAGACCGCGCTGCCGCCGCGGCTGCGTGAGCTGATCATCCTGCGCGTGGCGACCCTGAACGGCGCGCCCTACGAGTTCGAGGCGCACGTGCCGCACGCGCTGGCCGCGGGCATGCCCCAGGCCCTGATCGACGCATTGCGCGAGGGGCCCGCGCCGGCCGGACTGCGCGGCCTGGAGCCGGGCGAGGCCGAGGTGCTGGCGCTGACCGACGCCATGACCCGCGATATCGAAGTGCCGGACGCCGTGTTCGCGCCGCTGCGCGCGCGCTGCGACGATACGCAGCTGGTCGAGCTGACGGCGACCGTCGCCGCCTACAACATGGTGTCGCGCTTTCTGGTGGCGCTACACGTCGGACATTGAAAAGGAGAGCAAGGTGCAGGAACAGGTGATTCTGGTCTCGCTGGGCGCGCGCAGCGACGAGCCGCGCGCCCGCGAATTCATGCGCACGCTGACGCGGGGCCTGGCAGGCGTGCACGCCCGCGGCTATGCCGCCGTGGAAGAGGACGAGACCTACATCTATCTGCGCGGGCCGGCCGCCGTGCTGACCGAGGTCCGCGCCCGGCTGGCCGAACATTTCCCGGCGTTGCGCGTCCGCGTGCTGAATCGGACGCTGGAATTGGCCGGGGCGTCGGCGGGGCAGGACGCCCCGTGGCACTACATCGTCGAGACCGACGTGCGGCCCGAGGCCGAAGCGGACCTGAACGCCTGGTACGACCAGGAGCATCTGCCGGGCCTGGCGGCGGTGCCGGGCACCGTGCGCGCGGTGCGCTACGAATGCCGCGACCAGCCCCCGCGCTATCTGGCCTGCTACGACCTGCACACGCGCGAGACCTTCGGCAGCCCGCCGTGGCTGGCCGTGCGCGCCAGCGACTGGAGCAGCCGCGTGCGGCCGTCGTTCATCAACACGCGCCGCACGATGTTCCGCAGGATTTTGTAGGATGGGTGCAGCGCGGCAGTTCCTGGGCAAGAACTCAAGTTCCCCGCGCGCGTAACCCATCGGCCGGCGCGAGCCGGCGCCCGATTACTCCACCTGCCCCAGCAGCAGGAACTCCATCAGCGCCTTCTGCACGTGCATGCGGTTTTCCGCTTCGTCCCAGACCACGCTTTGCGGGCCGTCGATGACTTCGCCGGTGACTTCCTCGCCGCGGTGGGCGGGCAGGCAGTGCATGAACACGGCCTGGGGATCGGCCACCGCCATCATGTCGGTGTCCACGCACCAGTCGGCGAAGGCGGCGCGGCGCTCTTCGTTTTCGGCTTCATAGCCCATGCTGGTCCACACGTCGGTGGTGACGAGGTGGGCGCCCTTGCAGGCTTCCATGGGGTCCTTGAACTGGCGCAGCACCGTGGCCGGCGGCGTGCCGATGCGGGCGGCTTCGAGCTCGTAGCCGGCCGGCGTGGACACGTGCAGCGTGAAGCCCAGCATTTCGGCGGCCTGCAGCCAGGTGTAGGCCATGTTGTTGGCGTCGCCCACCCAGGCCACGGTCTTGCCGGCGATCGAGCCGCGGTGCTCGATGTAGGTGAAGATGTCGGCCAGGATCTGGCAGGGATGGAATTCGTTGGTCAGGCCGTTGATCACGGGCACGCGCGAGTGCGAGGCGAAGCGCTCGATGCGGGTCTGCTCGAACGTGCGGATCATGACGATGTCGACCATGCGCGAAATCACGCGCGCGGTGTCCTCGATGGGCTCGGAGCGGCCCAGCTGCGAGTCGTTGGAGGTCAGGTTGATGACCGAGCCGCCCATCTGGTACATGCCGGCCTCGAAGGACACGCGGGTGCGCGTGCTGGCCTTTTCGAACACCATGGCCAGCGTGCGGTCGTGCAGCGGCATGTGGGGTTCGTAGCGCTTGAACTTGTCCTTGATCAGCCGCGCGCGTTCCAGCACGTAGGCGATTTCGGCGGACGAGAAGTCCTTGAACTGCAGGAAGTGCCGCAGGGGGCCGTTTTGGGTCGTGGGAGGAGTCATGGTGATGTCGCAGGTCATTGGGCCCGGCCGGGCAAGGCCCGGGCGGGGCGTTGATTATGATTGTTCGGCCAGGAAATCCCGGATGAGGGGAACCAGGATGGCGACGATGCGGTCGGCCTCGTCCTGGTTGAGGATCAGCGGCGGCAGCATGCGGATGACGCGGTCGCGCGTGACGTTGATGAGCAGCCCGGCCTGCATGGCGCGCATGGCCAGCACGCCACAGGGGCGGGCCAGTTCGATGCCCAGCATCAGGCCGCGGCCGCGGATTTCGGTGACGCCGGGTGTGCCGGCAAGCTCGCGGGCCAGGGCGTCTTTCAGGTGGGCGCCCACGGTGTGGGCGTTTTCCAGCAGATTTTCGGATTCCAGGGCGTCCAGCACCGCCAGCCCGGCCGCGCACACCAGCGGGCCGCCGCCGAAAGTGGTGCCGTGGGTGCCCGGGGTGAGCACGCCGGCGGCGGGTCCGGCGGCCAGCATGGCGCCGATGGGCACCCCGCCGGCCAGGCCCTTGGCCAGGGTCATCACGTCGGGCCGGATGTCGGCCCACTGGTGGGCGAACCACTTGCCGGTGCGGCCGATGCCGGACTGGACTTCGTCGATCATCAGCAGCCAGCCGCGCTCCGTGCACAGGCGGCGCAATGCCTGCAGGTAGGCGATGTCGGACGGGCGGATGCCGCCTTCGCCCTGCAGCACCTCCAGCAGCACCGCCACCGTGCGCGGTTCGGCGTCGCCGGCGGCGCGCACCGCGTCGAGCTGGTTGTACGGCACCTGGATGAAGCCTTCGGGCAGGGGGCCGAAACCCTTGCGCGCCTTGTCGCTGCCGGTGGCCGCCAGCGTGCCCAGCGTGCGCCCGTGCCAGGACGAGTCCATGGTGATGATGTGGGCATGCGAGTTGCCGCGCTGGTAGGCGTAGTAGCGGGCCAGCTTGATCGCGGCCTCGTTGGCCTCGGAGCCGCTGTTGTTGAAGGCCACTTCCTGCATGCCGGACAGTTCGGCCAGGCGGGCCGCCAGCGCGGTCTGCTGCGGGATTTCGTAGATATTCGAGGTATGGATGAGGCGGGCGGCCTGCCCGGCGATCGCGGCCACCAGCGCGGGGTGGGCATGGCCCAGGCAGGACACGCCGATCCCGGCCAGCGCATCCAGGTACTTGCGACCCTCGGCGTCCCACAGCCAGACGCCCTGGCCGTGCGTGAACGATACCGGCAGCCGGGCATAGATGTTGGCCAGAGGCGAGGTCATTGCGGATCCTCCTGGGTAAGGCGGGGCGATTCGAGGGGCAGGTGGGCGCAAGTCGGGGTCGACTCGCGACCGGGCTTGCGGCCGGCCTTCCAAAACCCGCCTTTCTCCTGGGAAATCGGCGTTTTAAGGAGGGCAAAGGATCAATCATATACAATTCGCGGCGCAGGGCGCATGTTTGATCACGCCGAAGATCCGGCTTTCGTGAAGGGCGCGCTGTAGTGAAGAACTCATGGCAACTCGCGTCAGACAATTCGTAATTCATGGCGTTACCGAAAGCGGTAGCCGCTTCCGCCCCAGCGACTGGGCGGAACGGCTCGCCGGCGTAATGGCACAATTCCGCCCCGCCGGCTGTGCCGGTAACCACCTCACTTATTCGCCCTATGTGCTGCCGGTCGTGATCGACGGCGTGCGCGGGATCGTGGTCGACCAGCGGCTGCGCGACCTGGAGCCGCTGGCGTACAAGTTCGTGGTGGATTTCGCCCACGACAACAAGCTCAAGACCGAAGAACGCGAAATCTAGGTCCCCACACCAAAAAAGCGCCCCAGACCGGGCGCTTTTTCATTGGGCCGCCCGCGTTCAGGCGCCGTAGCGGTCGAGGATCTTGCGGATATCGCGCTCTTCCGGGGCCGCGCTCAGCAGCGCGCGGGCGGTGACGGCCTCCAGGTGGTGCTCCAGCAGGCGCAGCACCCGCCGTTCGTCGCGCGCGCGCAGGCCGGCCACGATTTCGCGGTGCTCGCTCACCGCGCATTCGCTCGAATGCGGCCGGCCGTAGAGGGCCAGGATCAGCGAGCAGCGCGACACGGTCTCGTTGACGTAGCGCGCAAATACGGCATTGCCCGACAGCTCGGCCATCAGGATGTGGAATTCGCCCGAGAGGCGGATCGATTCGTTGACGCTGCGCCCGCGGGCTGCTTCTTCCAGCGCCAGGTGGCGCTCCAGCCGCGCCAGGCCGGCCTCGTCGATGTGTTGCAGCAGCCGGCGGGCGACGTCGCGCTCCAGGCAGCGGCGCGCCTCGAAGATGTCGTGCGCCTCTTCCAGGCTGGGGCGCGCCACCGCGGCCCCGCGGTTGGGGCGCAGGTCCACCAGCCCTTCGCTGAACAGGCGCGTCAGCACGCTGCGCACGATGGTCCGGCTGACGCCGTAACGTTCGCCGATGATGTCCTCGGGCAGCTTGTCGCCCGGCAGCAGCGCCTGCTCGATAATGGCCCGGCGCAAATTTTTGTATACGATTTCGTTGCGATTGGCGGGGGCGTCTGCCGGCGCGGGGGAGGTCATGGTGGGGTCGGCTCCTGGGCCGGCAACGCGGGCCGGCCCGGAAAGAATACTACAACGGCGGATCAGGGTTAGCGATAGCTGGCTGCGGCAGTGCCAGGCTATACATCGCCGTCCAAAAATCGTATACATTTATTTATACAAAAACTCAGGCCCGATCATGTCCGCAGCCCCCGATACCGCCACCCCGCCAGCCGCCGCGCCCCGCCGGCTGCTGGTGGTCAACGGCAACACCACCGCCGACCTCACCGCCAGCCTGGCCGGCCAGGCCCGCGCCTTCCTGGGCGAGGCCGCCCAGGTCCACGCCGTCACGGTCGGATTCGGCCCCGCCTACATCGCCAGCCGGGCCGAGGCGGCCATCTCCGCCCACGCCGTGCTCGAAACCGTGGAACGCCAGTTCGCCCAGGCCGCGCAGCCGTTCCATGCCTGCGTGCTCGCCTGTTTCGGCGAACCCGGCATCGGCGCGGTGCGCGAGCGCGTGGACGTGCCCGTGGTGGGCATGGCCGAGGCCTCCATCATGAGCGCCATGCAGCGCGGCGATCGCTACGCCATCGTGACGGTGGGCCAGCGCTGGCCCGCCATGCTGCGCGAACAGATCCGCCAGCTGGGCGTGGAGGCGCGCTGCGCGGGCATCCTGGCCCTGCCGGGCCATGCCCTGGATTACGCGTCGCGCACGCCGCAGTCGGCGCAGCGGGTCAGCCAGGCGCTGGACGCCGCGGTGGAGCAGGGCGCCGACGTGGTCATCGTGGCCGGCGCCGCGCTGGCCGGCTACCTGCCCGGCCTGCCGCGCCAGCCGCAAGTCCCCATCATCGACTCCTACCGCGCCGCGCTGGCGCAGGCGCTGGCCCTGGCGTCCCTGGAACGGAAGTAGAACCATGCAGAACGCCACCCTGTTTACCCGCGTTCGCCCCGCCGGCGGCGAGATGACTTCCGTGCTGGTGCGCGACGGCCGCATCCACGCCCTGGGCGGCCCCGCCCCGCAGGGCGTGCCCGTCGTCGATGGCGGCGGCGCGCTGCTGCTGCCCGGCCTGATCGACGCCCACGCGCACCTGGACAAGACCCTGTACGGCATGCCCTGGTACCGCAACGAGGTGGGCCCGCGCCTGATCGACCGCATCGAAAACGAACGCGCCGCAAGGCGCGAACTGGGCCTGGACCCCTGCCGCCAGGCCGCCCGCCAGATCGTGATGTCGATCGCCGACGGCACCAGCCACATCCGCTCGCACGTGGACGTGGACACCGACCTCGGGCTGGCCGCCATCGAAGGCGTGATGCGCGCCCGCGAGCAGTACCGCGACGCCATCGACGTGGAAATCGTCGCCTTCCCGCAAAGCGGCCTGCTGATCCGCCCCGGCACGCTGGAGCTCATGGACGAGGCGCTGCGCATGGGCGCCGAGGTGGTGGGCGGGCTGGACCCCGCAGGCATGGACCGCGACCCCAAGGGCCATCTGGATGCGCTCTTCGGCCTGGCCGAAAGGCACGGCAAACCCATAGACATCCACCTGCACGAAGCCGCCGAACTCGGCGCCTTCACCATGCAACTGACCATAGACCGCGTGCTGGCGCTGGGCATGCAAGGCAAGGTCACGCTGTCGCACGCCTTCTGCCTGGGCATGCCCGACACCCAGGCCGTGCAGGCCCTGGCCAACGGCCTGCTGGAAGCCGGCATCCGCATCGTCACCACCGGCTCGGCCTCGCGCCCCGTCCCCAGCGTCGCCCGCCTGCACGCCGCCGGCGTCACGGTAGGCACCGGCAACGACGGCATGCGCGACACCTGGGGCCCCTACGGCAAGCCCGACATGCTGGAACGCGCCATGCTCGTGGGCCTGCGCAACAACTTCCGCCGCGACGACGAACTCGAACTGGCCCTGCACACCGCCACCTACGGCAACGCCCGCGTGATGGGGCTGAAAGACTACGGCCTGGCCCCGGGCTGCCACGCCGATTTCGTGCTGGTGGACGCCGAAACCGTACCCGAAGCCATCGTCGCCCGCCCACAACGCAAACTGGTCGTAAAGCGCGGCCAAATCGTCGCCCGAGACGGCCAGGCGCTAGCCAAGGCGCCGTAGACAAAAAGGCCGGCCCTAAAAAACAAGGCCGGCCAGAAAATCACTTTAGCGATTCATGAAATCACGAGTGTGATTAAAGCCATCACTTGGCGTACACCAGATCCCGTAATCCCAGCGACAGCCCCGGCCAGTAAGTAATCACGAGCAGGCAGACCACCACCACCCCCACGAACGGAATCAACGGCTTGATCAACCGTTCGAGAGGCAGCTTGGCCACCGCGCACGCCGCGAACAGATTCACCCCGAACGGCGGGGTAATCATCCCCAGCGCCAGGTTCACCACCATGATCACCCCGAAGTGCACCGGCTCCACCCCGAACTTCAGCGCCACCGGCAGCAAGAGCGGCGCCAGCACCACGATGGACGCCGAGGTCTCGATGAACATGCCGATCAGGAACAGCGCCGCATTCATGCCCATCAGGAACGTGAACTTGGTGTCGAAGATCTGCGCCAGCCACACGCCCAGCGCGTCCGGGATCCCGGCGCGATTCAGCAGGAAGCTGAAGACACCCGCATTGGCGATCACGAACATGATCACCGCCGTCGACACCACCGACTTGTGCAGCGTCTGCGACAACTGCCTGAAAGTCAGCCGGCGGTAGATGAACTTGCCCACCACCACCGCGTACATCACCGCCACCACCGACGCCTCCGTCGGCGTGAAGATCCCGCCGTAGATGCCGCCCAGGATGATGACCGGCATCAGCAGCGCCAGCCACGCGTTCTTGAACGCCGGCCACAGCGGCAGGCGGCCTTCGCCGTCGCGCTTGCCCAGGCCGTTGCGCTTGGCGTAGAGCCACACGTAGAGCATCAGCGCCGCGCCGATCAGCACGCCCGGCATCACGCCAGCGATGAACAGCTCGCCGGTCGAGGTGTCGGTGGACACCGCGAACAGAATCATCGGAATCGACGGTGGAATGATCACGCCCAGCTCGGCCGCGCTGGCCTGCAGCGACGCGGCGAAGGGCGCGGGATAGCCGTGCCGGATCATGGCCGGAATCAGGATCGCGCCGACGGCGAAGGTGGTGGCCACGCTGGAGCCGGCCACGGCGGCGAAGATCATGCAGGTCAGCACGCAGGTGCAGGCCAGCCCGCCCTGGATGCCGCCCACCACGCTCTTGGCGAACTCCACCATGCGTTCGGAAATGCCGCCGGCTTCCATCAGGTTGCCGGCCAGGATGAAGAAGGGGATCGCGACGAGCGGGTACTTGTCCAGCGCGGCGAACAATTGCTGGGCCACCACCAGCCAGGGCAGGTTGGCGGCGCCGACTCCCGCCAGGCTGGCCAGGCCGATCGACACGGCGACCGGCACGGACAGCCCGAAGAAAATCAGCATCGAGACAATCATGAGTTGGGACATAACGATATCTGCGCTTGTGTTCTATGGAGGGCTCAGCCTTGGGCGTCGTTGCGCACCGGCACGTCGTCTTCCTCGCCGGCGCACCAGCGGGCGAGCACGGCGATGGCGGCGAGCGTCGCGCCCACCGGAATGGCCAGGTAGATCCAGGAGATCGAAATGTCCAGGCTGGGTACGGTCTGGAAGCGCACGCGGTAGGTCATGTTGCCGCCGATCCAGGCCAGAAAGCCCAGGAAGCCGGCGCAGATCAGGCCGATGACCGCTTCGAGCGCGCGGCGGCGGGCGCCGCCCAGCATGTTGCGCAGCAGTTCCACGCTGATCATGGCGCCGTGGCGGAAGGCCAGCGCCACGCCCAGCAGCACGGTCCAGATCAGGAGGGCGCGGGTCAGCACCTCGCTCCAGTCGGCGGGCGATTGCAGCACGAAGCGGGCGATCACTTGATAGAAGGCGGCGGCCGCGGCGGCCACCAGCAGAAGTTGGGCGAAGACCGAGACCAGCTTGAACAGGCCGCGGTCGAGAGCGCGAAGCAAACGCATGATGTATCCCGTTGGCGAGGTACGCGAAGGGTGGGGGACGAAAAACGGCGGGACCGCGATCCCGCCGCCTGGGACGAAACGCCCCGGGTAGGGGCGGGTCCCGATCTTCCTACTGATTACTTGGTGTCGCGGATCGCTTCGATCAGCTTCTTGTCGAACTTCTTGTAGTACTCGGGGTAGGCCGGCTCGACGGCGGCGGCGAAGGCGGCGCGGTCGACCTCGCTGACCTGCATGCCTTCCTTCTTCAGCTGCTCCACGCCGGTCTTCTCGATGTTGTCGACGTAGGCGCGCATGGCCTGGGCCGATTCCTTGCCCGCCTTGTCGAAATTGGCCTTGTCGGCGGCCGACAGGCCTTCATAGACGTTGGCCGACATCAGCACCAGGGCCGGGCCGTACACGTGGCCGGTCAGCGACAGGTACTTCTGCATCTGCGACAGCTTGGCCGAGGTGATCACCGACAGCGGGTTCTCCTGGCCGTCGATGGTGCCCTGCTGCAGGGCGGTGGCCACTTCGGGCCAGGCCATGGGCGTGGGCAGGATGCCGATCTGGCGGAAGGCCGTGATGTGGATCGGGTTCTCGGTGGTGCGGATCTTCAGACCCTTGGCGTCGGCCGGGGTCTTGACCGGGCGCACGTTGTTGGTCAGGTGGCGAAAGCCCTGCTCGCCCCAGGCCAGGGCGATGATGCCGCGGCCGGGGAACTTTGCCAGCATGTCCTGGCCTATCTTGCTGTCGAGCACTTTACGGGCGTGGTCCAGGTCGCGCAGCAGGAAGGGAATGTCGAAGACCCCGGTTTCGGGCACGAAATTCAGGGTGGCCCCCGTCGAAACGATGGCCAGGTCGATCGTGCCGATCTGCAGGCCTTCGATGACTTCGCGTTCGCCGCCCAGCGCGCTGTTGGCGAACTGCTGCACCTTGAACTTGCCGTTGGTGGACGCCTCGATGGACTTGGCCATGGCGTCGGCGCCGGCGCCGTAGTGCGACGACGTGGACAGCGCATAGGCCATCTTCAGGGTGGTCTGGGCCACGGAGGGCAGGGAGGTGGCGGCCGCGCAGGCGGCCAGAATCGTGGCGGCAAGCCAGGATTTACGCATAATCTTCTCCAGGGGTGAGACTTTGATCTTTGTATTTTGGGGGCGGCACAGCCTCCCGCCCCGGGATGATATCGGGATTCGGCCCCGATCTTGGCCGTTGGTTAACATTGCGGAATGATGGATTTCCCTGATATGTCGCGGGCCGGGCGCCCGGGTTTCTGGTCCACCCTGCGCCTGGGCGCCCGCATGATGATGCGCGACGCCCGGGCCGGCGAGCTGCGCCTGCTGGTGCTGGCGCTGGTCGTGGCGGTGGCCGCGGTGACCAGCGTGGGCTTCCTGGCAGACCGGGTCGGCCGCGCGCTGGAGCGCGACGCGGGACAGATGCTGGGCGCCGACCTGGTGCTGGACGCCGACGAGCCGGTGCCGCCCGCCTTCCTGGAGGAGGCCCGCGGGCGCGGCCTGGCGGTCTCCAGCACCTGGCAGTTCCCGTCCATGGTGGGCGCCGGCGACGGCGCGCAGCTGGCCGCGCTCAAGGCGGTCGAGCCGGGCTATCCGCTGCGCGGGGCGCTGCGGGTGGCCGATGCGCCGTTCGCGCCCGACGCGACCACGCGCGAGATCCCGCCCGAAGGCTCGGTGTGGGTCGACGCGCAGCTGCTGGCCCTGCTGGACCTGAAAGTGGGCGACAGCCTGAACGTGGGCGACGCCCGGCTGCGCGTGGACCGCGTGATCACCTATGAACCCGACCGCGGCATGCAGTTCGTGAACGTGGCGCCGCGGGTGCTGCTGCGGGCCAGCGACCTGCCGGCCACCGGCCTGATCGCGCCGGGCAGCCGCATCGGCTATGCCTTGCTGGTCGCCGGCCAGCCCGACGCCGTGGCCGGCTATTCGGCCTGGCTCAAGCAGAACCTCAAGCGCGGCCAGAAGCTGGCCACGCTGGAATCCGGCCGTCCGGAAGTGCGCCGCACGCTGGACCGGGCGCAGCGCTTCCTGTCGCTGGTGGCGCTCCTGGCGGTGCTGATCTCGGCGGTGGCCGTGGCGCTGGCGGCCGGGCGCTACATGGCGCGCCATCGCGACGGCGTGGCGGTGATGCGCTGCCTGGGCGCGCAGCAGTCGCAGGTCGCGCGCATGCTGACGCTGGAGTTCACCCTGGTGGGCCTGTTCTCGTCGGCGGCGGGCTGTCTGCTGGGCTTCGCGGTGCACCAGGTGCTGGTCGTGCTGCTGGGATCGCTGATCGACACGGCCTTGCCGGCGCCCTCGGCGATTCCGGCGCTGCAGGGGCTGTTGACCGGCCTGCTGCTGTTGCTGGGCTTCGCCTTGCCCGCGCTGGCCCAGTTGCGCCACGTGCCGCCGGCCCGCGTGCTGCGGCGCGACGCCGACGCGCTCAGCGCGCGCAGCGCCCTGGGCTACGTGCTCGGCGCCGCCGGCTTCGCGCTGCTGATCTGGTGGTTCGCCGGCGACGCCAAGCTGGGCGCGGTGGTGGCCGGAGGCTTTCTGGGCGCGTTCGCGGTGTTCGCGCTGGTGGCCTGGCTCTGCATCCTGGGCCTGGCGCGGGTGCGCCGGCTGGCCGCCGGCCTGCCGGCGCTGCGTTTCGCGCTGGCCGGGGTGGTGCGGCGGCGCGCCGCCACCATCACCCAGGTGTGCGCGCTGGCGGTGGGCCTGATGGCGCTCCTGCTCCTGACCATGACGCGCACCGACCTGATCCAGGGCTGGCAGCGGACCCTGCCGCCCGACGCGCCCAACCGCTTCCTGATCAACGTGCAACCCGACCAGCGCCAGGCCGTGACGGACGCGCTCACGCGCGCGGGGCTGGGCCGCATCGCGCTGGCGCCCATGGTGCGCGGCCGGCTCATCGCCATCAACGGCAAGCCGGTCGGTCCGGACGACTACGAGGAACCGCGCGCCAAGCGGCTGGTGGACCGCGAGTTCAATCTTTCCTATGGCGAGACGCTGCCCGCGTCCAACCGGATCGAGGCCGGCCGCTGGCTGGCGCCCGGCTCGGCCGAGGTCTCGCTCGAATCCGGGCTGGCCAGGACGCTGGGCATCGCGCTGGGCGACAAGATGACCTTCGACGTGGCCGGCCAGCAGGTCGAAGTGGACGTCTCCAGCATCCGCCGGGTGGACTGGGATACGATGCGGGTGAATTTCTTCGCCATCCTGACCCCCGCCGCGCTGGCCGACATGCCCCAAAGCTGGATCACTTCTTTCTACCTGCCGCCCGAAAAGGCCTCGGTGCTGCCCGAGCTGGTGAAGGAATTCCCCAACCTGACGGTGTTCGACGTGGGCGCCATCCTGCAGCAATTGCAGTCCGTGCTGAACGAAGTGGGCCGCGCGGTGCAGCTGCTGTTCCTGTTCACGCTGGCCGCGGGCGTGCTGGTGCTGTCGGCGGCGCTGACCGCCACGCGCGACGAGCGCATGCGCGAGGCCGCGGTGCTGCGCGCGCTGGGCGCCACCCGCAGCCAGCTGGCGCGCTCGCAGCGCATCGAATTGTGGGCCGTGGGCGGCCTGGCCGGCCTGCTGGCGGCCGCCGGCGCCACGGCCATCGCTTGGGCTTTGTCAACCCAGGTATTCGATTTCACGATTACGCTTAGCCTCTGGCCGTGGCTGGCGGGCATCGTCGCGGGCATGCTCGGCGCCTGGGCGGGCGGCGCGCTTGCCCTGCGCGGCGTCCTGCGCACGCCGCCCCTGGTCACCCTCCGAGAAACCTGATGACGTCTTCCGTCCAATCCATTACCGAACCCGTGGAAAACTCTTCCCACAGCATTTTCGACCTGCTAGGCGGCGAGGCCGGCGTGCGCGCCCTCGTCGATCGTTTCTATGACCTGATGGACATGGAACCCGACCTGAAGGAACTGCGCGCCGCTCACGGCCCCAGCCTGGACAGCGCGCGCGACAAACTGTTCTGGTTTCTTTGCGGCTACTTCGGCGGCCCGGACCACTACATCGAGCGCTTCGGCCATCCGCGGCTGCGCGCCCGCCACCTGCCGTTCTCGATCGGCGAGGCCGAGCGCGATCAGTGGGTGACCTGCATCGGCCGCGCCATGCAGGACCGCGACATCGAGCCCGCCCTGGTGGACCGGCTGCTGCAGTCGTTCTACGGCGTGGCCGACTGGATGCGCAACCGTGAAGGCTGAGGCCGCCGCCCGCCGCCAGTCCTGGCCCGGCCCGCTGGCCGGCGCCATGCTGTCCGACGCCGCGCGCCTGCCGGACGCCGGTCCGGAGCTGTTCAACCCCGGCCATTACGGCGAACAGGCCCGCCCGGTCGACGCCGGCGGACGCCAGGCGGCTTGGTTCGTCCAGGGCCAGGGCTGGCAGGGCGTGCTGCGGCGCTACCGCCGCGGCGGCATGATCGCCCGCATCAGCCGCGACGCCTATCTGTGGAACGGCGAGGACCGCACCCGCAGTTTCCGCGAATTCCGCCTGCTGGCCGCCATGCGCGCCCAGGGCCTGGCGGTGCCGGCGCCGCTGGCCGCCGCGTATTGGCGGCAGGGCCCGGTCTACCGCGCCGCCATCGTGGTCGAGCGCATACCCGGCGTGCGGCCGCTGGCCCAGGCGCTGGCCGAACCCCTGTGGCAGCCGGCGGCCGAGGCCATCGTGCGCATGCACCGGGCCGGCGTCTGGCACGCCGATCTCAACGCCTTCAACATCCTGGTGGGCAGTGACGGCCAGGTCTGGCTGATCGATTTCGATCGCGGCACGCAGGGCACGCTGTCGGAGCGGCAGCGCCAGGGCAACCTGGAGCGCCTGCGCCGCTCGCTGCGCAAAGTCGCGGGCGAGGACGGCGAACGCTTCTGGCTGCGCCTGCGCGACAGCTACTGGACCGCTTGGGGCGTGGGCATCCAGCCCTGAGGCCGCCGGGCCGATCCCCCGGCAAAGTTGGGCAGGCGATCGCTAAAAAGCTTTATCATTTCGCCTTTTAGGACTCCTGTCACATACACGGCATAACGCAAGGGGCTGGTAATGAAACTACGGGCGGGCATGCGCTGGGCGCTGGGAACGATGTTGGCTGCCGCGGCGACATCGGCGGCGGTCGCGCAGAACAAGGTCGTCAACGTCTACAACTGGGCCGAATACACGGCGCCGGACACGATTCCGGGTTTCGAGAAGGAAACCGGCATCAAGGTCCGCTATGACGTCTACGACAGCAACGACACCCTGCAGGCCAAGCTGCTGGCCGGCAAATCGGGCTATGACGTCGTTGTCCCGTCCACGCACTACGCCTCGCGCCAGATCGAGGCCGGCCTGTTCCAGAAGCTGGACAAGTCCAAGATCCCCAACTGGAAGAACCTCGACCCCGAGGTCATGGCGCTGGTCGCCTCGGTCGATCCGGGCAACGAGTACGCCATTCCGTGGGGCTACGGCACCAACGGCCTGGGCTACAACGTCACCAAGGTCAAGCAGATCATGGGCGACGGCGTCGACCTGGCCAGCTGGGACATGATCTTCAAGCCCGAGAACGCCGCCAAGCTGAAGGAATGCGGCATCTCCATGCTGGACGAGGCCGCCCAGGTGTTCCCCGCCGTGCTCAAGTACCTGGGCAAGGACCCCAACAGCACCAGCGCCGACGACTACAAGGCCGCGCTGGACGTGCTGATGAAGATCCGCCCGTACATCCGCCAGTTCAGCTCCTCGGGCTACATCGACGAGCTCGCCGTGGGCGACCTGTGCATGGTCTACGGCTTTTCCGGCGACGTGATGATCGCCCGCAAGCGCGCCCAGGAGGCCAAGAAGCCCTACGAAGTGAACTACTTCATTCCCAAGGGCGGCGCGCCGGCGTGGTTCGACCTGATGGTCATCCCCAAGGACGCCCCGCATCCCGAGGAAGCCCACGCGTTCATCAACTACATCGAAACGCCCAAGGTCCACGCCGCCATCACCAACACCATGTTCTACCCGAACGCCAACAAAGAGGCGCGGCAGTACGTGGTCAAGGACGTGGCCGAGAACCCCATGATCTACCCGCCGGCCGAGGTCTCCAAGACCCTCTACGTGATCAAGGCGCTGCCCTTGAACATCCAGCGCCTGCAAAACCGGATGTGGTCCGAGCTGAAGTCGGGAAGATAAGTCATCATGAGCGAAAGCCGTTACTCGGCGCAGCACTCGACCGATCCGGACGAGTTCGTCCGGATCTCCGATGTCGTAAAGATTTTCGGCGACGTGGTCGCCGTCCGTTCCGTCAACCTGTCGGTCAAGCGCAACGAGATCTTCGCCCTGCTGGGCAGCTCGGGCAGCGGCAAGTCCACGCTGCTGCGCATGCTGGCGGGCTTCGAGGAAGCCACCTCGGGCCAGATCCTGCTCGACGGCGAGGACATCACCCACGTGCCGCCGTACCGACGGCCCGTGAACATGATGTTCCAGTCCTACGCGCTGTTCCCGCACATGACGGTCGAGGCCAACGTGGCCTTCGGCCTGAAGCAGGAAGGCGTGGACCGCGCCGAGATCCATGACCGCGTGTTCGAGGCCCTGGACCTGGTGCAGATGGCCGGCTATTCGCGCCGCAAGCCCAGCCAGCTTTCGGGCGGCCAGCAGCAGCGCGTGGCCTTGGCGCGCAGCCTGGTCAAGCGTCCCAAGCTGCTGCTGCTCGACGAGCCCATGTCGGCGCTGGACAAGCAGATCCGCCAGAAGACCCAGATCGAGCTGGTCAAGATCCTGGAGCAGGTCGGCGTGACCTGCATCATGGTCACCCACGACCAGGAAGAGGCCATGACCATGGCCCACCGCCTGGCCGTCATGACCGAAGGCCAGATCGTCCAGTGCGGCTCGCCCCAGGACGTCTACGCGTTTCCGAACTCGCGCTTCGTGGCCAGCTTCATCGGCTCGACCAATATGTTCACCGGCACCATCGTGGTCGACGAACCCGACCACGTCGCCATCGAGTGCGGCGAGCTGACCCGTCCGCTCTTCGTCAACCACGGCGTGAGCGAACCGCTGGGCATGGAGGTCCACGTCTCCATCCGCCCCGAGCGCCTGGTGGTCTCGCGCGAGCAGCCCGAAGGCGAATACAACTGGGCCCACGGCATGGTCAGCCACATGGCCTGGATGGGCAGCTACGCGCTCTATCAAATCCGCCTCGATTCGGGCAAGACGGTCGAGGCCAGCGTGCCCAGCCAGCTGCTCGCCCAGATGGACGCGCCCGGCATCGACGAAGAAATCTTCGTCAGCTGGGACGCCGACAGCGCGACGGTGCTGGCGTCATGATGCGCTTCTCGCCCCGCGACTGGCTGCCCTCGGGCCGCGCGCTGGCGGTGGTGCCGCCGTACGCCTGGCTGGTGCTGTTCCTGCTGGTGCCGTTCCTGCTGGTCTTCAAGATCAGCTTCGCCGAGCTGAAGTTCGGCATTCCGCCCTATACCTCGCTGGCGGAATTCAAGGACGAGGCGGTGCAGTTCAGCCTGCACCTGCGCGGCTACATCCTGCTGTTCACCGACAGCCTGTACTTCGCCACCTACCTGAACTCGGTCAAGATCGCCGCCGTCACCACGCTCATCTGCGTGCTGATCGGCTATCCCATCGCGTACTACATCGCGCGCTCCTCGCCGTCGGTGCGCAACCTGCTGCTGCTGGGCGTGATCCTGCCGTTCTGGACCTCGCTGCTGCTGCGCGTCTACGCCTGGGTGGGCATCCTGCGCAACGACGGCCTGCTCAACAACCTGCTGCAGGGCCTGGGCATCATCTCCAGCCCGCTCGAAATCTACCGCACCGACGTCGCGGTCTATATCGGCATGGTCTACGCCTATCTGCCGTTCTTCATCCTGCCGCTGTACGCCACGCTGGTGAAGATGGACCTGCGCCTGCTGGAAGCGGCCTACGACCTGGGCGCCAGGCCCTGGCAGGCGTTCTGGCAGATCACCGTGCCGCTGTCGCGCCAGGGCGTGATCGCCGGCGCCATGCTGGTGTTCATCCCGTCCGTCGGCGAATACGTGATCCCGGAAATGCTGGGCGGGGCCAACACGCTGATGATGGGCCGGGTCATGTGGAACGAGTTCTTCAACAACGCCGACTGGCCCATGGCCTCGGCCGTGACCTGCGTGATGGTGCTGCTGCTGCTCGTGCCGCTGGTGGTCTTCCAGTACAACCAGGTCAGGCAGCAGGAGCAGGCCGCCGGAGGCCGCAAATGAACGGACCCAACAAGACTTTGCGCGGCGTCGTGCTGGGGCTGGGGTACTTCTTCCTGTACGTGCCCATCATCAGCCTGATGGTGTTCTCGTTCAACGAGTCGCCCACCGTCACGTCCTGGACCGGGCTGTCGTTCCGCTGGTATGAGTCGCTCTTTAACGACGACGCGCTCTTGCGCGCGGCCTGGCTGTCGTTTCGCATCGCCGCCCTGACCGCCACCGCCGCCGTCATCATCGGCACCTGGGCCGGCTACGTGCTCGGGCGCATGGGGCGTTTCCGCGGTTTCGCGCTGTACGTGGGCATGCTGAGCGCGCCGCTCGTCATCCCCGAAGTGGTGCTGGGCATTTCGCTCTTGCTGATGTTCGTGGAGCTGCGCGGCACGCTGGGCTGGCCGGCCGAGAACGGCATGTTCACGATCTGGGTGGGCCACGTGACCCTGTGCATGGCCTTCGTGGCGGTCATCATCCAGACCCGCATCCGCGACCTGGACCGTTCGCTCGAAGAAGCCGCGCTGGACCTGGGCGCCACGCCCATCACCGTGTTCTTCCGGATCACGCTGCCGCTGATCGCGCCGGCGCTGGCCTCGGCCTGGCTGCTGTCCTTCACCTTGTCGCTGGACGACGTGGTGCTGGCTTCGTTCCTGTCCGGCCCCAGCTCCAGCACGCTGCCCATGGAAGTCTTTTCGCGGGTGCGCCTGGGCCTCAAGCCCGAGATCAACGCGCTGGCCACCCTGTTCATCCTGGCGGTGGGCACCTGCGTGATCCTGGCCAACCGCATGCAATGGCGCAAGGAGTCCGAACCCAAATGAAGCAAACCACCCTGTATGGCCTGACCAAGTGCAGCACCTGCGTCAAGGCGCGCGACTGGCTGACCGAACATGGCGTAGAACACGAATTCGTGGACTACCGCGACCATCCCGTGCCCGCCGCCACCCTCAAGGCCTGGGCCGGCAAGGTCGGCGGATGGGAAAAGCTGGTCAACCGCGCTTCCATGACCTGGCGCAACCTGCCCGAAGCGCGCAAGACGGCGCACACCGACGCGCAATGGAGCGAACTGATCGCGGACTTCCCGGCGCTGGTGCGCCGGCCGGTCACGGTCACGCCGGACGGCGAGGTCAGCGTTGGCTTCAGCGAAAAGCGCTACGGCGAACGCTTCGCCTGAGGCGGCCGGCTCAGGCGTGGGCGCGCGCAAGCTGCCCGACGCGTTCTTCGACCGCGACGCGGCGCAGCTGGCGCGCGAGCTGCTGGGCAAGGTGATCCGGCATCGCGTCGGCGACCTGTGGCTGGCGGCGCGCATCATCGAGACCGAGGCCTACTACCTGGAAGAGAAGGGCAGCCACGCCTCGCTCGGCTACACCCACAAGCGCCGCGCGCTCTTCATGGACGGCGGCACGGTCTACATGTATTACGCCCGCGGCGGGGATTCGCTGAACTTCAGCGCGGGCGGTCCCGGCAACGCCGTGCTGATCAAGTCCGGCTATCCCTATACCGACGCGCTGTCCGGTCCGCGTTCGCTGGCCCGCATGCAGGAACTGAACCCGGACGCGCAGGGCCGGCCGCGGCCGCCGGGACGCCTGTGCGCCGGCCAGACGCTGCTGTGCCGGGCGCTGGGGCTGAAGGTGCCGGACTGGGACGCGCGCCGCTTCGACGCTCGCGGCCTTTACGTGGAAGACGTCGGCGAGGCGCCGGCGGCGCTGATCTGCACCACGCGGCTGGGCATACCGCAAGGCCGCGACGAACACCTGAGCTACCGTTTCGTGGACCCGGCTTATGCCGCCTTCTGCACCCGCAATCCGCTGCGGCGCGGCCAGCGCGCCGGCCACGACTATGTGTGGGTGGACCGCCAGGGCGTCGTGCTGGAGCGGGCGCCTGACGCGGTTTGATGGGGGAATGCCGGCTTTCGCCGGCCGATGGGTTCCGCGCGTTTGACGGTTTCGTTCTTGCGGATGGCATCTCGCGCTGCACCCATCCTACGGCATGTCGCGGGTGGTCGTAGGATGGGTGCAGCGCGGCAAGCCCCGCCAAAAAAATCGGATGCCCAACGCGCGGAACCCATCGGGCGTCCCAATCCGCCCCTAACCCAGGCGCGCCTGCAGGCGCGCGCGCATGGACGTGGACTTGCGCTCGATGCGGCGGCGGTTCAGGCGCTTGCTCCAGGCGTATACCGGGATCAGCGGCAGCCCGCCGAAGCCGTCGATCAGGTACAGGCCGGGCTTGCCGTCGGCGTTCAGGCCGCAGGCGATGTTGCTGGCGGAAATGTCGTGCAGCACCACGTGGGCGTCGGCCAGGTCTTCGAAGAACTCGTCGAGCTGCGCGTTCAGCGCCGCGTCCAGCTTGCCCTGGTAGGCCAGGTCGGCGACGGTGGGGGCGATGTTGCCCTCGGCGTCGCAGATCTTCTCGACGAGCAGGCCCAGGCCGAGCGTGGTCTGGGCCACGCCCAGGATGCGGGCCATGGGCACCTGCCACACGCCCGAAGGCCGGGTGGTGGTGGTGACGTATTCGGAGATCTCGTTCAGGTAGACGCGGTAGGCGCTTTCGCGCTGGTACTGCTTGTACCAGCGCTTGAACGGGCGCGTCTCCAGGTACACGGCGCGGGCGCGCATGTCCATGACCTTGACGAGCAGGGACGGCATGTGCGGATGCTGGAAGATATGCCGGTCGTGACCGGTGGCGAGCGGCGTTGCGGCGTCCAGATCCAGCGGGCCGAAAACCGACTGGAACGAAGCCGCGGACATACAGGAGAAAGGATCGGCGGGATTCAAGGCTGAGACCTGTTTGGTTGGTCCTGAGTGTAATCCCGTTGGCGGCCAAAAGCAGTCGGGCAACTCCGGATCGGGCGGCGACGGCCCTACAATCCTGGCTTTGGAGACGCATGCTTTGAACGATATTCTGCTTTGGGTCGCCGCCGGCGGCGCGGTGCTGGCTTTTCTGGCGGCCTTGCTGGCCTGGCTGCGGCCGCCCGCCCGGGACGCGCGCCTGGACGCGCTGCTCGACGGGCTGGAACGGACCGAGCGCGCGCTGCGCGCCGAGATCGCGGAAGGCCAGCGCGGGCTGCGCAGCGAATTCGCCGAAGGCCAGCGCGCGCTGCGCGCCGAAGCCGCCCAGTCTCAGGACGAACTGCGCGCGGGCCTGGCGCGCGACGCCCAGGCCGCCCGCGCCGAGTCGGCGCAATCGCTGGCGCGCTTCGCCACGGGCTTCTCGGAACAGCTGCAAGGCCTCATCCAGATCAACGAGCGCCGCCTGATGGAAGTGCGCGCCACCGTCGACCAGCGCCTGCAGGCGTTGCAAACCGACAACAGCGCCAAGCTCGAGGAAATGCGCCGCACCGTGGACGAGAAGCTGCACGCCACGCTGGAGCAGCGCCTGGGCGAATCCTTCAAGCTGGTGTCGGACCGGCTTGAAGCGGTCCACAAGGGATTGGGCGAAATGCAGGCCCTGGCCGCCGGCGTGGGCGACCTCAAGCGCGTGCTGACCAACGTCAAGTCGCGCGGCACCTGGGGCGAAGTGCAGCTCGCCCGGCTGATCGAAGACAACATGACGCCGGACCAGTACGCCAGCAACATCAAGCCCGTGCCGGGCAGCGACGCGGTGGTGGAATTCGCCATCCGCCTGCCGGGCCGGGGCGAGGGCGCGGGTCCGGTCTGGCTGCCCATCGACGCCAAATTCCCCAAGGAAGAATACGAGCGCCTCATGGACGCGCAGGACGCCGCCGACGCCGAAGGCGTGAAGACCGCCGGCGCCGCGCTGGGCCGCGCGGTCGAGCTGCAGGCGCGCGCCATCGCCGCCAAATACGTGGCGCCGCCGCACACCACCGACTTCGCCATCATGTTCCTGCCCACGGAAAGCCTGTATGCCGAAGTGCTGCGCCGTCCGGGCCTGCTCGACCGGCTGCACGACCTGCGGGTCAACGTGGCCGGCCCCAGCAATCTGGCGGCGCTGCTCAACAGCCTGCAAATGGGGTTCCGCACGCTGGCGATCGAACAGCGTTCGTCCGAAGTCTGGCAGGTGCTGCGCGCGGTCAAGACCGAATTCGGCAAGTTCGGCGACGCGCTGGCCAGCGTGAAGAAAACGCTGGACACCGCCAGCAACAAGATCGGCCAGACCGAGGTGCGCACGCGCGCCATGCTGCGCAACCTGAAAGACGTGGAGGCGCTGCCCGAGGCCGACGCGCGGCTGCTGCTGGGCGAAGCCGGCGACGAGCCGGAGCCGGACGAACCCGGGCCGCGCTGAGCCCTCGGTCCGGGGCTGGCGGGCATGCCCTTGTTGCCCGCTGCTTGTGCCGATATCCTGGGGGCTACGGCAATTCGCCGTCGATACCAGGAGCATCGCAGCATGAGCACCGCCGAACGCCATGATTCCTCCCCCCTCGACGCGACGGCGCTGGGCGCCGACATCGCGCTGGGGGTCACGACCGCGCAAGCCGCCATGCAGCAGGCGCTGGACCGGGTGGCGGCCCGCAACCCCGCGATCAACGCGGCCTGCGGCGTGCAGGCCGAGACCGGCCTGCACCTGGCGAAACTGCTGGACGACGAACTGGCCGCGATGCCCGCCGGCCAGCGGCAGGCGCAATTGCAGCGGCGTCCGTTCCTGGGCGTGCCCACCTTGCTCAAGGATCTCGGCACCGCCGCGCTGGGCCTGCCCAGCGCCATGGGCTCGGTGCTGTACGGCCAGGTCGAATGGAACGTCGACGCCGAACTCGTCAAGCGCTACCGCCGCGCCGGCCTGATCCCCTTCGGCCGCAGCACCAGCGCGGAACTGGGCCTGAGCCCCACCACCGAATCGCCCGTCTACGGCCCGGCCACGCAGAATCCCTGGAAGGCCGGCCACAGCGCCGGCGGCTCCAGCGGCGGCGCGGGCGCGGCGCTGGCCAGCGGCATGGTGCGCATCGCGCACGGCAGCGACGGCGGCGGCTCGATCCGCATCCCGTCCTCGTGCTGCGGCGTACTGGGCCTGAAGCCCTCGCGCGGGCTGATGCCGCTGGGTCCGCTCAAGGGCGAGGGCTGGGGCGGCCTGGCCACCGAACACATGATGACGCTGTCGGTGCGCGACTGCGCCGCCGCGCTGGACATCAGCGCCGGCGCCGACGTGGGCGCGCCGTACGCCGCACCGGCCCAGCCGCCCGAGTCCTATCGCACGGTCGTGGCGCGGGTGGCGGCCGATCCGTACGCGGCCGCGCGCCGCCGCATCGCGTTCGTCACCACCACCTACGAAGGCGAGGCCATCCATCCCGAAGTCGCGGCCGTGGTGGACGAGGCCGCCCGTTTCTTCGCCGGGCTGGGCCATGAGCTGGCGCCGGCCGCGCCGCCGGTCGGCTCCGAAGAGGTGCTCTCGCCCATGCTGCCCCTGATCGCCAGCGCGGCGGCCAACGCCATCGACGCTTTCGTCGGCGCGCGCGGCAAGCGGCTGGCCGCCGACGAGCTGCAGCCCACCACGCTGGGCGCGCGCGAATACGCGCGCGCCATCTCCGGCGCGCAATACGTGGCCTGCGTGGACACCTGCCACGAGATCACCCGCCGGGTCGGGCGCTTCCTGGCGCGCGAAGGCGCGCAGGGCTACGACCTGTTCCTCAGCCCGGTGCTGGCGCAGCCGCCGGCGCCCATCGGCCGCTATGCCATGGACAACGCCGACTATCTGGCCTACCGTCTGGGCAAGAAGGGCGTGATCGGCTATTCGCCGTTTGCGCCGCTGGCCAACCTGACCGGCATGCCCGCCATCTCCATTCCCTACGGCATGTCGTCCGACGGCCTGCCCATCGGCATCCAGCTGATGGGGCCGCTGGGCAGCGAGGCCCTGCTGCTGGAGCTGGCCGCGCAGGTCGAGGCGCTGCGGCCCTGGGCCCTGGTGGCGCCCATGGCCCGCTGAGGCCGGCGCGCCGCGCGGACCCGCGGCAAGACACACGGAGGCTCGCCCATGCCATCGTTCGAGACGCACATCGTGTTCAACCAGGTCCCGCCCCTGGAGGACTATTCGCTGTACGAGACCGACCCGGCGCTGCGCGCAGCGGTAAGCCGCGAGGGCGCGCAGGCCTGGGCCGGCGAGCTGGCCGAGCACGGCGCCTGGCTGGGCCGCGCGCAGACGCTGGAAGCCGGCGCGCAGGCCAACCGCCATAAGCCGCAACTGCACAGCTACGACCGCAGCGGCCACCGCATCGACCACATCGAATTCCATCCGTCATGGAACCTGCTGATGAGCGGCATCATGGCGCGCGGCCTGCACAGCCGGGCCTGGCAGCATCCCGAGCCGGGCGCGCAGGTGGCGCGCGCGGCGGCCTACCTGATGCAGGGCCAGGTCGAGGCCGGCACGCTGTGCCCCACCACCATGACCTTCGCCGCGGTTCCGCTGCTGCAGCGCGAGCCGGCCGGCGCCGTGGACTTCGGCGGCCTGTGGCTCAACGCCCTGTACGCGCGCGAATTCGACGGCGCCGACGCGCCGCTGGCGGCCAAGCGCAGCGCCCTGATCGGCATGGGCCTGACCGAGAAGCAGGGCGGCTCCGACCTGCGCGCCGTGACCACGCGCGCCGCGCCGCTGGGCGCGCCGGGCCGCGGCAGCCCCTACCGGCTGGTGGGGCACAAATGGTTTTTCTCGGTGCCGCAGGCCGACGCGCATCTGGTGCTTGCGCAGACCGACGAAGGGCTGGGCTGCTTTTTCGTGCCGCGCTGGATACCCGACGGCCCGCGCAACGCCGTGCGCGTGCGGCGCCTGAAGGACAAGCTGGGCAATTGCAGCAGCGCCAGCGCCGAGGTCGAGTTCGAAGACGCCTGGGGCGTGCTGCTGGGCGAACCGGGCCGGGGCCTGGTCGCGCTGCTCGAAATGGCCGCCACCACGCGGCTGGACTGCGTGCTGGGCAGCAGCGCGCTGCTGCGGCAGGCGCTGGTGCAGGGCGTCCATCATGCGCGCCACCGCCACGCCTTCGGCAAGCCCCTGCTCGAACAGCCGCTGATGCGTAATGTGCTGGCCGACCTGGCGCTGGAAAGCGAGGCCGCCACGGCGCTGGCCTTGCGGCTGGCGCGCGCCGTGGATGAACGCGCCGACGCCGGGGCCCGCGCCCTGGTCCGCGTGGGCACGCCCGCCGCCAAGCTCTGGGTCTGCAAGCGCGCCGTCGCCGCGGTGGCCGAATGCATGGAAGTCTGGGGCGGCAACGGCTATGTCGAAGACGGCCCCATGCCCAGGCTTTACCGCGAAACGCCGGTCAATTCCATCTGGGAGGGCTCGGCCAACGTGATGGCGCTGGACGTGTTGCGCGCCCTGCAGCGCGAGGAAGAGGCGCTGCCGGCGCTGGAGCGCGAACTGGCCGCGGCGCGGGGGCAGAACCGGGACTTCGACGAAGCCCTGGCGCGCTGGCGCGCGCTCTTGGCCGATCCGGCTCAGGCGCCGTTCCAGGCGCGGCGCATCGCCGCCGGCCTGGCGCGCCTGTGGCAGGCCGCCTTGCTGATCCAGCACGCCCCGGACGCCGTCGCCCAGGCCTTCGCCGCCAGCCGCTTGCGTCCCGATGGCGGCATCTTCGGCGAACTCGACGCGGGGACGGATACCCGGGCGATCCTGGCGCGCGCCTGGCCCGCCGCCGCGTGCTAAATTTCCCGGCTCGACAACCCTTTGCGCATTTTTTCGCCATGCTCACCCAGCAAGAACTCAAGCAGCAAGCCGCCGACGCGGCCCTGGAACTCGTTGAACAAGTCGCCGGCCCGGACGTCGTCATCGGCGTGGGCACCGGCTCCACCGCCGACCTGTTCATCGACGGCCTGGCCCGCTTCAAGGACCGCATCGGCGGCACGGTGGCCAGCTCGGAGCGCAGCGCCGCCCGGCTCGCCGGCCACGGCCTGAAAGTGCTGGATCTGAACGACGTCGCCGGCATGCCGATCTACGTGGACGGCGCCGACGAGATCGACGCCAACCTGCACATGATCAAGGGTGGCGGCGGGGCCCTGACGCGCGAGAAAATCGTGGCCTCGGTGGCCGACCGCTACATCTGTATCGCCGACGAATCCAAGCTGGTGCAGACCATGGGCAAGTTCCCGCTGCCCGTCGAAGTCATCCCCATGGCCCGCGAATCCGTGGCCCGCGCCCTGGCGGCCCTGGGCGGCCAGCCCAGGCTGCGCGAAGGCTTCGTCACCGACAACGGCAACATCATCCTCGACGTCGCCGGCCTGTCCATCACCGACGCCCCGGGCCTCGAAGCCCGCCTGAACAACCTGCCCGGCGTGGTCACCTGCGGCCTGTTCGCGCTGGCCGGCGCCGACGTGGCGCTGCTGGCCACCCAGACCGGCATCCGCCGCCTGGACCGCAAGGCCTGAGCCGCCGCCCGTCCGGGCGCCGCAAACCCCGGACCGCCACGCCTTGCGGGCGGTCCGGGGGCGATTCATAATCCTGTCACACTTGGGTCATAACCTTGCCGGCTGTGCAAGCCCAGCTCATAACACCTTTCAATGTCGGGGCAGTGCAATGAGATCAACCACGCAGGGAGCCCGGATGTCGGAGCACACTAACAAACAGTTCGACGCGGATCTGGAAAGCGTCCGTTCGCAGTTCTTGCAAATGGGCGGCTTGGTGGAAGCCATGATCCAGGAGGCCATCGACGCGCTGGCCAGCGGCGACCTGTCGCTCGTCGAAAAAGTCCGCGAGCGTGAAAAGGAAGTCAATCGCCACGAAGTGGAGATCGACGAAAGCATCAGCCGCATCCTCGCCCGCCACCAGCCCACCGCCATCGACCTGCGCATGCTGATGGCCGTGTCCAAGATGCTGACCGACATGGAACGCTCCGGCGACGAAGCCGAAAAAGTCGCCACCGTCGCCCGCCGCATCCACGAGGGCGAGATGCGCCACATCCCCGTCATCGAACTGCGCCACATGGCCGCCGCCGTGCGCACCATGCTGCACCAGGCCCTGGATGCCTTCGCCCGCCTCGACCCCATCCAGGCCGCCGCCGTCGTGCGCAGCGACAAGGAAGTGGACAAGGAATGGAAGGGCGCGCTGCGCCACCTGATCACCTACATGATCGAAGACCCGCGCACCATCTCGCGCGCCATCGACATGATCTTCGTCGCCCGCGCGCTGGAGCGCATCGGCGATCACGCCAAGAACATGTCCGAACGCGTCATCTACATGGTCAAGGGCGCCGACGTACGCCACACCGGCGTCAAGAACACCGAACGCCTGGCCCGCGGCGACGAAGACACGCCCGAAGACCAAAAGCCCGAGTAGGCCGGGTCACCCAAGCGCCAACACCGTTGCAGCCGAAAGCCGGGGATCGGCCACCCCGGCTCGGCGCCCATCCACTCGCCCGGCCATCCGCCGTCCGAACCCCGGCAGCGCCGGCGCAGCAATCTCCACGTCATACCAGCCCGATACGTGGGGGCAATCAAGCGCCACCTCGCCCGCGCCAGGCAAGCGAACCGCGGTTTTCCATCCATCGCCCATCCGCGAAGCGAGCTCCACCTCCATCGCCGCTTCCCCGCGATTCGCCAGCCGGACCCGTATGCCGCCGGCATCCCCGCGAACCGGCCGAGCCTCCAGAAGCGCCGAATTCCCGCGGAACCGCCGATGAAACCCATCCGGCCCCAGCACCCACAAATCGTAGGCTCCGTCCGCATCCACCGCCCAGCCGTCCTCCAGGCGCGCTCCCGCGCCCAGCGTGTACCGCCGTGGCGCCCGGTCCAGCGCCAGCCGGTCATACACATGCAGCACGGCGGCTGCCGTCCCCGCATTGCGCAAGGTCAGCCGGTAATGCCTGCCGTCGCCGGCCATCGTTCCCTCGACCTCCAGCGCATACGGCAGCGGGCATGAACGGCGTCCGCCGCCGGCAGTCACCTGTCCGCGGTCCCCGGCGAAATCGAAAGCCGCCGTCAGGTCCCCCGTCACCGCCCGTCGCCAGGCGCTGATGTTGGGCTCGGCCACCCCGAACCTGGCCTCCAGGAAACGGATCACCGAAGTATGGTCGTACACCTGCGAATCGACCCAGCCGCCGCGGCTCCACGGTGAAATCGCCAGCATCGGCACCCGCGGCCCCAGCCCGAACCCGCGTCCGTGCAATCCTGGTGGGTCGTCCGGCGTGCCCGCGCTGGGGCCGACCCGCGCGTCGTGGTACTCCCCGTCCAGCTCCACCGTGGACAGGCCGCCCGACGAACCGTCGAGGGTGCGCGCCGGCGGCGCCGGCGGCGGCATGTGGTCGAAGAAGCAATCGTTTTCGTCGTACGTGACGAAGAACACGCAGCCGCTCCAGACCTCGGGGTTGCGGGTCAGGATGTCCAGCACGCGCTCCGTATACGCGCCGCCCCGGCGCGGCGACGACACTTCCGGGTGCTCGGAATCGGCCGTGGGCGCGATGATCCACGACACCTGCGGCAGCGTGCCCCGGGCCACGTCGCGGGCCAGGTCGTCGAGCGTGCGGGTCGTCAGCCCGCGTTCGCGCAGCGGCGCCTCGGCCGCGCCGCTCTCGTGTTCGCGGCGGTACTGTCTGAAGCCCGCCAGCGGGTTGTCGTGATAGTTGTCCGCCATGTCCTGGTAAATGCGCCAGTCCACCCCCGCGGCCTGCAGGCGCTCGGGGTAGGTGGTCCAGGCATAGCCTTCGCCGGCCGGCCCCAGCCGGTCGAAGGTGTTGACCAGCGCCGGACCGCCGGCCAGCCCGGCCGGGTCGTTGGTGCCGGTCCACAGGAACAGCCGGTTCGGATTGGTGCCGGCGTGTATCGAGCAGTGATAGGCGTCGCACAGCGTGAAGGCCTCGGCCAGCGCGGTCTGGAAGGGCACGTCGGCGGCCTCGTAGGCGCCCATGCCCAGCCGGCTCTTGGCCGGCAGCCACTGGTCCATGCGGCCGTCGTTCCAGGCGCGCTGGGCGTCGTCCCAGGTATGCGGCGTGATGTAGCCCACCGGCGTGTCGGCCGCGTACTGCGCGCGCAGCGCATAGGGCCGCACGCGCGCCGCGCCGTCGGCTTGCGTCAGCACGTCGCCCGCGGCCGTGGGCGCGGGCAGCGGATCGGCAAAGCCGCGCACCCCGGGCAGGGCGCCGAAATAATGGTCGAACGAGCGGTTCTCCTGCATCAGGATCACCACGTGGCGCACGTCCCGCAGCGTGCCGCTGCGGCGGTCGGGGGCGATTTCCAGGGCGCGTGCGATCGAGGCAAACGTGGCGGCGGTGGCGGACAAGGTGTTTTCCATGGGAGCGGCGGACGATAAGGCTATCTTAAGCTGCGGCGCGGCCGGGGCCGAAAGCGCGAAGCCCCTCGCGCTGCGAGGGGCTTCGGGGGCGGCGCCTGCCTGGCGGGCGCCGCGGGCCGGTGGGCCGGATTCAGGCCGAAGGCGGAACGTAGCCCTGGGCTTCGACGTTGCCGTCTTCGAACAGGAAGCGCTCCATCTGCTGCTGCAGGTATTTGCGCGCCCGGGCGTCGGCCAGGTTCAGGCGGTTTTCATTGACCAGGCGCGTCTGGATGGCTTTCCATTCTTCCCAGGCTTCCTTGGAGATGCTTTGCCAGATGCGGGTGCCGAGTTCGCCGGGGTAGGGCGGGAAATCCAGCCCTTCGGCTTCACGCTTCAATTTCACACAGTTGATGATACGAGCCATGATTACGCTGCCGGAAAAATAAATAAGGCCTCATTTTAGCGGGCTTGGCGGCCGGCGGCCGCCAAGCCCCTTCGGGCTCTGCGGTCAGGGACCGCGCCGCCTACAGTTTCTTGATGAAGACCAGGCTGTTGCGCGAACGGTTGTAGTTGTTCTGCTTTTCGCGCGGCAGGTCGGCGATGCCGCCCTGCACGAAGCCGCGCTTCATGAACCAGTGCGAGGTCCGGGTGGTCAGCACGAAGAGCCGCTTGGCGCCCGCGGCGCGCGCGCGCGATTCCATGTGGCGCAGCAGGATCTCGCCTTCGCCGGAGCCCTGCCATTCCGGGTGCACGATCAGGCAGGCCATTTCCGCCATCTGTTCCTCGGGGAAGTTGTGCAGGGTGGCGCAGCCGTAGATGACGGCGTCGTGCTCCAGCACCGTGAAGTTCTCCACGTCGCGCTCGACCACGCTGCGCGGGCGCGGCACCAGCGTGCCGTCGGCCTCCAGCGGCTCGATCAGGCTGAGGATGGCGCCCACGTCGTCGATGGTGGCCGGGCGCAGATCGTCCAGCGTGTCCTCGACCACCATGGTGCCCACGCCGTCGTGGGTGAAGATCTCCAGCAGCACGCTGCCGTCCAGCGTGAAGGGCAGCAGGTGCGCGCGGGCCACGCCGCGCTTGACCGCCAGGGAGGCGCATTGCAGGAAGGCGTGGGTTTCCTCGTCCAGCGTGCCGGCGGCCAGCAGCGCGTCGGCGTCCACGCGCGCCAGTTCGGTGTCCAGCGTGCCGTCGTCGTTCATCACGCCCGGCGAGCCGGACAGGAAGATGAGCTTCTCGGCGCGCAGCGCCACCGCCACGCTGGTGGCCAGGTCTTCCATCGCCAGGTTGAAGGCGTCGCCCGTGGGCGAGAAGCCCAGCGGCGACAGCAGCACCACGGACGAGGCTTTCTCGATGGCGAACTTGAGCGCGTCGATGTCGATCTTGCGGACCTGGCCGGTGTGCTTGTAGTCGACGCCGTCGATCACGCCGGCCGGGCGCGCGGTGACGAAATTGCCGGAGATCACGCGGATGTGCGAATGCGACATGGGCGTGTTCGGCAGCCCCTGGCTGAAGGCGGCCTCGATGTCCAGGCGGATTTCGCCGGCGGCTTCCTTGGCGCATTCCAGCGCGGCGGCGTCGGTGGGCGACATGCCGCGGTCGAACTGCTGGGTGAACCCCTTCAGGCGCAGCTGCTCATTGACCTGCGGACGCGAGCCGTGCACCAGCACCAGGCGGATGCCCAGCGAGGACAGCAGCGACAGGTCCTGCACCAGCGCGTTGAGCGCGCCGGCCTGCACCAGCTCGCCGCCGAACGCCACCACGAACGTCTTGCCTCGGAACGCATGCACGTGCGGCGCCACGTCGCGGAACCATCGGACGAACTGGGCGGGCGCGAATTCTGGGGCTTCGAGGGCGGAAACGGTGTCTGGTTCCAGGTCGGGCATGATGGTGGGAGGGATTCCTGAGAGTCGTCGAGAACGCGGCCTCATGCCGCGTCATGGCACCGTCGCGCGGACGGCGTGGCGAAATTATATGACCGCCGGGGCCTGTCCCGCAGGCCCGATCCGCGACGCGCCGCGGCCGGCCGGGGGCAGGCGGGCGCGCGAAAATTTATAATGGCGGGCTAACCGGACTATCGTACATGCCTGAATCCTCCAGCCCGCGGGCGCCCAGGGCCGCCGTGGCAAACGCGCCCCGGGCGCCGCGTCCCGAGCGGCCCATCCCCGCGGTGACCTATCCCGAAGACCTGCCCGTCAGCGCGCGGCGCCAGGAGATCGCGCGCGCCATCGCCGGCCACCAGGTCGTGATCGTCAGCGGCGAGACCGGCTCGGGCAAGACCACGCAGCTGCCCAAGATCTGCCTGGAACTCGGCCGCGGCCGCCAGAAGATGATCGGCCATACCCAGCCGCGCCGCCTGGCGGCGACCTCGGTGGCCAAGCGCATCGCCGAGGAGCTGAATACGCCCATGGGCGAGGTGGTGGGCTACCAGGTGCGCTTCAACGACCGCACCGGCCCGAACGCGTTCATCAAGCTGATGACCGACGGCATCCTGCTGGCGGAGTCGCAGCGCGACCCGCTCTTGCGCCGCTACGACACCATCATCATCGACGAGGCGCACGAACGCAGCCTGAACATCGATTTCCTGCTGGGCTACCTCAAGCAGCTGCTGCCGCGCCGCCCGGACCTGAAGCTCATCATCACCTCGGCCACCATCGACGCCGAGCGCTTCGCCCGCCACTTCGCGGCGTCCGAAGACCGGCCGGCGCCGGTCATCGAAGTCTCCGGCCGCCTGTATCCGGTCGAGGTCCGCTACCGTCCGGTGCGTGAAGAGCCGGCCGAAGGCGAGGCGCCGGCCGCCGGCAAGCCCGGGCGCGAGCGCATGTCGGGCGACGAGGAGCGCGACCTGATCGACGCCATCGTGGACGCCGTGGACGAATGCGCGCGCCACGGCCCGGGCGACGTGCTGGTGTTCCTGCCCGGCGAGCGCGAAATCCGCGAATCGGCCGAGGCGCTGCGCAAGCGCCATCCGGCCGGCACCGAGGTGCTGCCGCTGTACGCCCGGCTGTCGCAGGCCGAGCAGGAGCAGATCTTCCATCCGCGCACCAATGCGCGGCGCATCGTGCTGGCCACCAACGTGGCGGAAACCTCGCTGACCGTGCCCGGCATCCGCTTCGTGGTCGACAGCGGGCTGGCGCGCGTCAAGCGCTATTCGTGGCGCAACAAGGTCGAGCAGCTGCGCATCGAGCCGGTCAGCCGCGCCTCGGCCAACCAGCGCGCCGGCCGTTGCGGCCGGGTGGGGCCGGGCGTCTGCATCCGCCTCTACGACGAGCAGGACTTCAATAACCGCGCCGCGTTCACCGATCCGGAAGTGCTGCGCTCGTCGCTGGCCTCGGTCATCCTGCGGATGAAGTCGCTGAAGCTGGACGATATCGAGCAGTTCCCGTTCGTGGAGGCGCCACCGGGGCGCGCGGTGGCCGACGGCTACCACCTGCTGCAGGAGCTGGGCGCCATCGAACTGGCCGCCGCCGCGAACGAGGACGCCGACGGCGCGCGCACCGGCGCGGCCTTCGCCCTGACCCGCACCGGCCACGAACTGGCCAAGCTGCCCGTGGACCCGCGCATCGGCCGCATGATCCTGGCCGCGCGCGAACACCAGTGCCTGGCGGAAATGCTGATCATCGCCTCGGCCCTGTCGGTGCAGGACCCGCGCGACCGCCCCATGCAGGAGCGCGAGGCGGCCGAGGCCGCGCACGCCAAGTTCGCCGACGACAAGTCGGAGTTCATCTCCTTCCTGAAGCTGTGGCGCTGGTACGGCGAACAGGTGCAACACAAGGCCTCGCAGCGCAAGCTGGTGGCCCTGCTGCGCCAGAATTTCCTGTCGCCCATCCGGCTGCGCGAATGGCACGACGTGCACACCCAGCTTGCCGCCCTGGTGGGCGAGCAGGGCTGGCGCGTCAACCAGACCGAAGCCACGTACGAACAGCTGCACCTGGCGCTGCTGTCGGGCTTGCTGGGCAATATCGGCTTCAAGAGCGACGAGGGCGGCCACTACCAGGGCGCGCGCGAGATCCGCTTCCACATCCATCCGGGTTCGCGGCTGGTGAAGAAGGCGGGGCGCTGGATCGTCGCCGCCGAACTGGTGGAGACCACCCGGCTGTATGCCCGCTGCGTGGCGCGCATCGATCCGGCCTGGCTGGAGAAGGTCGCCGCGCACCTGATCCGCCGGAACTGGTCGGACCCGCGCTGGGAGAAAAAGGCCGGCCAGGTCGTGGCCAACGAACGCGCCACGCTGTACGGGCTGGTGGTCTATTCGGGCCGGCGCATCCATTACGGCCGCGTCAATCCGGCGCACGCGCGCGAACTGTTCATCCGCCAGGCCCTGGTGCCGGGCGAGATCGACACGCGCCTGCCTTTCGTGGCGCACAACCGCAAGCTGATCGCCGGCATCGAGAAGCTGGAGCACCAGACCCGCCGTCCCGACATCCTGGTCGACGACGAGCTGATCTACGCCTTCTACGACCGCCAGCTGCCCGAAGGCATTTCGCAGACCGCCACGCTGGAGAAGTGGGTGGCGGGCCTGGACAAGGAAACGGCCGCCAAGCTGCTGCTGACGCGCGACGAGCTGATGCGGCACGAAGCGGCCGGCGTCACCACCGAGGTGTTTCCCAAGAAGGTGGAATGGCAGGGCGTGTCCATGGCCCTGGACTACCACTTCGAGCCCGGCTCGCCGCGCGACGGCGTGACGCTGTCGGTGCCGCTGTTCGCGCTCAACCAGATCGACCCGGCGCGCTGCGAATGGCTGGTGCCCGGCATGCTCAAGGAAAAGGTGCATCTGCTGCTGAAGTCGCTGCCGCAGAAGCTGCGCCGCCATTGCGTGCCGCTGCCGGATTACGCCGCCGGGTTCTACGAGCGCTGGTTCGAGCGCCTGGGCGATCCGCAGCAGGGGCTGGTGGAGGCCATCATCGCCGACATGTGGGACCAGGTGCAGGTCCGTCCGGCGGTGGGGGATTTCAAGCTGGAAACCCTGCCGGCGCACCTGTTCATGAACTTCCGCGTGGTCGACGAGCACGGCCGCATGCTGGCCGCCGGCCGCAACCTGGCGCAGCTGCGCGCCGAGTTCGGCAAGCAGGCGCAGGCCACCTTCCAGCAGCTGGCGGCCAGCGACACCCAGGTCGCGCAGGCGCTGGCGCACGAGAACCTGACCTCCTGGTCCTTCGGCCCGCTGCCGGAGATCATGGAGATCAAGCGGCGCGGCCAGTCGGTCATCGGCTATCCGGCGCTGGTCGATCGCGGCGCGCACTGCGACCTGGACGTGTTCGACGATCCGGACGAGGCCCGCAAGCACCATCGCGCCGGCCTGCTCAGGCTGTTCCGGCTGGGCCTGCGCGAACAGGTCAAGTTCCTGGAAAAGAACCTGACCGACCTGACCCGCATCAGCATGCTCTACATGACGCTGGGCACGCAGGAAGAGCTGCGCGACCAGATCATCGACTGCGCGCTGGGGCAGGCCTGCCTGGCCGAACCCTGGCCGGTCGACGCGCAGCAGTTCGAGGCGCGCCGCGCCGAGGGCAAGGGCCGGCTCGGCCTGCTGGCCCAGGAAGTGGCGCGGCTGGCGGGGGCGGTGCTGACCGAGTACGCCGCGGTGCTGCGCAAGCTGCCCCAGGCCAAGCCGCACGCCGCCGCCTACGCCGACCTGCAGGCGCAGCTGGGCGCGCTGATGCCGAAATGGTTCATCCGCGACACGCCCTATGCGCAGCTGGCGCACTTCCCGCGCTACCTGAAGGCGGTGCAGGCGCGTATCGACAAGCTGCGCGCCGACCCGGCGCGCGACGCCAGGCTGGTGGGCGAGATGGCGCCGCTGCTGACGCAATACCAGCGCGCGCGGGCGGCGCTCAAGGGCGCGCCCGATCCGCGCCTGGACGAGTTCCGCTGGCTGCTGGAGGAGTTGAGGGTGGCGCTGTACGCGCAGGAGCTGCGCACGCCGATGCCGGTTTCGGTGAAACGGCTGATGAAGAGCTGGGAATCGTTGCAGCGCTAGCGCCGGCCGCGGGCGCCGGGGAGTTCCGGCGCCCGCGGGCGATTACTACAGCGCCAGGAAGCCCACGATGACCAGGGCGATCAAGCCGAACTTGGTGGCCTTGTAGACCGTGCGGTTCCAGGCCTTGAAGGCCTTGCGCTTCTGGTCGATGACCCAGTGCGCGTGCGTCAGCTTGTTGATTGCGCCGGTCTGGTCGCCGCCGTCGTTGGGCGAGCTGGCCGCCGACATCACGACCCGGCCGAACCAGCGGTTGAAGGCTTCGGCCCAGCGCCACTTCAGCGGACGCTCCACGTCGCAGAACAGGATGATGCGGCTCTGTTCGCTGCGGTTGTAGGCCTCGTGCACATAGGTTTCGTCGAACACCACGCTTTCGCCGTCGCGCCAGCTGTAGGGCTCGCCGTCGACGATGATGTGGCAGCGGTCGTCGTTGGGCGTGACCAGGCCCAGGTGGTAGCGCAACGAGCCGGCGAACGGGTCGCGGTGGCGGTTGAGCTGGCCGCCGGGCGGCAGTTCCGCGAACATGGCGGCCTTGACCTTGGGCAGGGTCTTCAGAATGGCGACCGTCTTGGGGCAGAGCTCCTCGGCCGAGGGGTGGCGCGCGTCATACCACTTCAGGTAGAAGCGCTTCCAGCCGTATTTGAAGAAGGAATTGAAGCCGATGTCGTTGTGCGCGTCGGCGGCCTTGATGCGGCGCAGCTCGGCCATCTGCATCGCTTCCTCGCGGATGGTCTCCCAGTTGTCGTCCAGCACCTTGAGCTCGGCGATCTCGCTGGTGGTCAGGTAGGGGGTGGGCGGCACGCGCGAGGCCAGCACCATGAAGGCGTTGACCGGGGCCAGCAGGACGGAGTGATCGAGCATCTGCCGGCCCAGCGGCAGCCTGACGCGGCCGCGGAAGTGCGCAAACAGGATGGCGGCCAGCCATATCCCGGGAATTAGCCATTTCATACGTGAATCTCGTGCAGCAATCGGTGGAGCGGGGACAGGGGCTATTGTTACACAGGCGGCCGCCGACGCCCCGTTACGCGGCGCCCGGCGCAGGGGCTTTGACCGGTACAATTCCGCCTATGTCCGAAGCCGTAACAAACCCGTCCCCATTTGTTCATCTGCGCGTTCACTCCGAGTTCTCGGTCGTGGACGGCATCGTGCGCATCCCCGACCTCATCAAGCGCGTGGCCAAGCTGGGCCAGCCCGCCGTCGCCCTGACCGACCTGTCGAACCTGTTCGGCCTGATCAAGTTCTACAAGGGCGCGCGCGGCGCGGGCGTCAAGCCCATTGCGGGCTGCGACGTGTGGCTGTCCAACGACGACGATCCCGCCAAGCCTTTCCGCCTGCTGCTGCTGGTGCGCAACCACAAGGGGTATCTCAACCTCTGCGAACTGCTCACCAAGGCCTTCCTGACCAACCAGGGCAAGGGCCGCGCGGAAATCCGGCGCGAATGGCTGCAGGGCCAGGAAGGGCTGATCGCCCTGTCGGGCGGGCGCGCGGGCGACGTGGGCCAGGCGCTGGAGGCCGGCAACGCGGTCTCGGCGCTGGCGCTGGCGCGCCAGTGGGCGCACCTGTTCCCGGGCAGCTATTACATCGAACTGCAGCGCGCCGGCATGGACGGCGACGAGGCCTATACCCAGGCCGCGATGCGGCTTGCCTCCGAGGCCGGCCTGCCGGTGGTGGCCACGCATCCGGTGCAGTTCCTGGATGCATCCGAATTCCAGGCGCACGAGGCCCGGGTCTGTATCGCCGAAGGCGAGATCCTGGCCAATCCGCGCCGCGTGCGCCGCTTCAGCAAAGAGCAGTACCTGCTCAGCTCCGAGGAAATGGCGCGGCGCTTCGCCGACGTGCCCTCGGCGCTGGCCAACACGGTGGAAATCGCCAAGCGCTGCAACCTCAGCCTGGTGCTGGGCAAGCCGCGCCTGCCCAACTTCCCCACGCCCGAAGGCGTGTCGCTGGACGACTACCTGGTGCAGTTGTCGGAAGAGGGCCTGGAAAAGCGCCTGCGCTTCCTGTTCCCCGACGACGCCGAACGCGAGTCCAAGCGCGAGCAGTACTACGAACGCCTGCGCTGGGAGTGCAAGACCATCATCCAGATGGGCTTTCCCGGCTACTTCCTGATCGTGCAGGACTTCATCAACTGGGGCAAGAACAACGGCGTGCCGGTGGGGCCGGGGCGGGGCTCGGGCGCCGGCTCGCTGGTGGCCTACGCGCTGGGCATCACCGACCTGGACCCGATCCGCTATGACCTGCTGTTCGAGCGCTTCCTGAATCCCGAGCGGGTCTCCATGCCCGACTTCGATATCGACTTCTGCCAGGACAACCGCGAACGGGTCATCGACTACGTCAAGGAAAAATACGGCCGCGCCGCCGTCAGCCAGATCGCCACGTTCGGCACGCTGGGCGCCAAGGCCGTGGTGCGCGACGCGGGCCGCGTGCTGGACATGCCCTATATGTTCTGCGACGGTCTGTCCAAGCTGATCCCGTTCAACCCGATGGACCCCTGGTCGCTCGAACGCACCCTGAAGGAAGAGCCCGCCTTCAAGGACCGCTACGACCAGGAAGAGGAAGTGCGCGCGCTGGTCGACCTGGCCCAGCCGCTCGAAGGCCTGACCCGCAACATCGGCATGCACGCCGGCGGCGTGCTGATCGCGCCCGGCAAGCTCACCGACTTCTGCCCGCTGTACTGCCAGCCGGGCCAGGAGAACAGCGCCGTCTCGCAGTTCGACAAGGACGACGTCGAGGCCGCCGGCCTGGTGAAGTTCGACTTCCTGGGCCTGCGCAACCTGACCATCCTGGACTGGGCCGTGCGCTACGTGCGCCAGTTCAACGAGGACAAGCGCGACTTCGACGTGATGGCGCTGGCGCTGGACGATCCGGCGGCCTACAAGATCCTGTGCGACGCCAACACCACCGCCGTGTTCCAGCTGGAATCGCGCGGCATGAAGGAGCTGCTCAAGAAGCTGCGGCCCAACACCTTCGAAGACATCATCGCCATGCTGGCCCTGTACCGTCCGGGGCCGCTCGAATCCGGCATGGTGGACGACTTCGTCAACCGCAAGCACGGCCGCGCGGCCGTGGACTATTTCCACCCGGACCTGGAAGCGACCCTCAAGAGCACCTACGGGGTCATCGTCTACCAGGAACAGGTGATGCTGATCTCGCAGATCATCGGCGGCTATTCGCTGGGCGGCGCCGACCTGCTGCGCCGCGCCATGGGCAAGAAAAAGCCCGAGGAAATGGCCAAGCACCGCGAACTGTTCGAGAAAGGCGCCAAGGAAAAAGGCCACGATCCGGACCTGGCGGTCAAGCTGTTCGACCTGATGGAAAAGTTCGCGGGCTACGGCTTCAACAAGTCGCACTCGGCCGCGTACGCGCTGATTTCCTACCAGACGGCCTGGCTCAAGGCCTACCATCCCACCGAGTTCCTGGCCGCCACCATGTCCTCCGACATGGACGACACCGACAAGGTCCAGACCTTCTGCCGCGACGCCCAGGAAAACGGCGTCGAAGTGCTGCCGCCGGACGTCAATTTCTCGGGCTACCGCTTCGAGCCGGTGGCCGACAAGCACACCAAGAACGGCAAGCCGCCGCGCACCATGCGCTACGGCCTGGGGGCGGTCAAGGGCACCGGGCAGGGCGCGGTCGAGGACATCCTGCGCGCGCGCAAGGAAGGCGGCCCGTTCCAGAACCTGTTCGATTTCTGCCGCCGCGTCAGCAAGCACGCGGTCAACCGGCGCACCATCGAAGCGCTGATCAAGGCCGGCGCGTTCGACACCATCGAGCCCAACCGCGCGGCCATGCTGGCCTCGGTGCCCACCGCCATGGAAGCGGCCGAGCAGGCCGCGCGCAGCGCCAACCAGGCCTCGCTCTTCGGCGACGACAGCAGCGACGTGGTGGCCGGCGAACTGGCCAAGGTCGCGCCCTGGGACCTGCACAAAAAGCTCACCGAGGAAAAGACCGCGCTGGGCTACTACTACAGCGGCCACCTGTTCGACCACTGGCGCGACGAAGTGCGCCGCATCGTGCCGATGCAGCTGGCCCGCGTCGAGCCGCAGCGCGACCTGCAATGGATGTGCGGCGTGCTGGCCAGCGTGCGCGTCATGATGACGCGGCGCGGCAAGATGGTGTTCGCCGTGCTCGACGACGGCACCGCGCAGGTCGAGATCTCGGTCTTCAACGAACTCTACGAAAAGCACCGCAACCGCCTGCGCGAAGACCAGCTCGTCATCGTGCAGGGCAAGGTCAGCAACGACGATTACTCCGGCGGCATGCGCATCGTTGCCGAGCAGCTCTACGACCTGCAGCTGGCCCGCGAGGCCCGCGCCAAGTCGCTGCGCGTCAAGCTCAACGGCAGCGCCGACGCCGCGCGCCTGCGCCAGATGCTGAACCCGTTCCGCGCCGAGCCCGAGAACGGCATTCCCGGCGTGCCGGTGGACATCGTCTACTCCAAGAACAATTTCCTGTGCACGGTCCGGCTGGGCGAAGAATGGCGCGTCCGCATGGCCGACACCTTGCTGGCGAACCTCAACGAATGGACCAAGCCCGACGGGGTGGAGGTGACCTACTGATGCCCCTGCGTATTGTTCACTCGGAGGCCGCCACCAGCTTCGGCGGCCAGGAAGGGCGGATCTTCAAGGAAATGACCGCCATGCGCGCGCGCGGCCACCACATGGAGGCCATCTGCCAGCCCCAGGCGCTGCTGGCCGAACGCCTGTCGGAAGCGGGCTTCGCCGTGCACACGCTGGAAATGGACGGCGTGGCCAACTACATCAAGGGCGTGGCCACCATCCGCGGCATCCTGCGCGAGGGCCGGTTCGACGTGCTCAACACGCACAGCCGGCGCGACACGGTGATCGCCGCGGCCGCGGCCCGGCTGGCCGGCACCCCGCTCATCGTGCGCACCCGCCACCTGTCCAACAAGGTCGGCTCGCTGTGGTCCTATACCCGCCTGCCGCACCGCGTCACCACGGTCAGCGACCACGTGCGCCAGCACCTCATCGAGCGCGGCGTGCCTGCCGAGAAAGTGGCCACGGTCTATTCGCCCATCGTGCTGCCGCCGCCGGTCGAGCGTTCCACGCTGCGCGAGGAGCTGGGCCTGGCCGATGACGACATCGTGGTCGGCTGTGTGGCCGTGATGCGCGCCACCAAGGGCCACAAGGACCTGATCGACGCGATCGCGCCGCTGATGGCCAGCCGCCCCAAGCTGCACCTGGTGTTCGTCGGCGGCGGCTCGCCCGTGTTCGAGCAGACCCAGGCCTATGTGGTGGAACTGGGGCTGCAGGACCGCATCCACCTAATGGGCATGCGGCGCGACGTGCCCAACCTGCTGGCCGGCTTCGACCTGTTCGCGCTGGCCACCCAGCAGGAAGCGTCAGGCACGGTGTACGTCGAGGCGCAGGCCAGCGGCCTGCCCGTCATCGGCACCGACGTCGGCGGCGTGTCCGAGATGTTCCGCGACGGCGAGACCGGCATCCTGGTGCCGCCCAAGGACCCCGAGGCCCTGAGCGCCGCGCTGGTGCGCCTGATCGACGACGCCGGCCTGCGCCGCCGCATGGGCGAGGCCGGACGCAGAATGGTCTGGGACGAGGGCGTGTTCTCGCCCGCGCGCCTGGCCGAAACCACCGAGGCCGTCTACACCCGATGGCTGGCGGAGCGCGCCGGATGAACGCGCCCAACGTTCCGGTGCTGATGTACCACCACGTCACGCCGGCCGGCGGCATGATCGCGGCGACGCCCGACGTATTCGAGGCGCAGATCGCGCGCCTGGCGCGCGCCGGCTACCAGTCGCTGTCGGCCGCGCAGTTCGCGGCCTACCTGGCCGGCGGCGAGGCGCCCGAGCGGTCGGTGCTCATCACCTTCGACGACGGCTACCTGAACAACTGGGTGCATGCGCATCCGGTGCTGGCGCGCCACGGCATGCGCGCGCTGCTCTTCACCATCACGGGCTGGATCGGCGACGGCCCGGTGCGCCCGCACGCCGGGCAGGGCGGCCCCTTGCCCGCCACCCCGGATCACGACGCCTGCAAGCAGCTGGTGGCGGCGGGGCGGGCCGACGAGGCCATGCTGCGCTGGAGCGAGATCGAGGCCATGCAGACCGCCGGCACCTTCGAATTCCATTCGCATACCCACACCCACACCCGCTGGGACAAGGTCTGCGGCGCGGACATCGAGGCCAAGCGCGCGCGCATCGCCCAGGAACTGCAGGACTCGCGCGACACGCTGATGCGCCGGCTGGGCTCGGTCAGCGACCACCTCTGCTGGCCGCAAGGCTATTTCGACGACGACTACGTGGCCGCGGCCCGCCAGGCCGGATTCCGCCACCTGTACACTACCGACCCTTTCGGCCAGAACGCGCCTGGCGCAGACCCCGAGCACATCTACCGTTTCGCGGTGCGCAACCAGGGCGGAAGCTGGCTGAACCGGCGCATCTGGCTGTCGCGCGACCCTTTCTGGGGGCCGCGCTTCCATGCCTGGAAGGCCTGGAAAAAGCGTCTTAGGAATCGCCGATGAAGCTATCCGTCATCATCATCACCAAGAACGAAGCGGCCAATATCGCCGCCTGCCTCAAGTCCGTGGCCTTCGCCGACGAGTTCATCGTGGTCGACTCGGGCAGCACCGACGGCACCGTGGAACTGGCGCAGGCGCTGGGCGCGCGCGTGGAAATCACGTCGGACTGGCCGGGTTTTGGGCCCCAGAAGAACCGCGCGCTGGACCTGGCGACGGGCGATTGGATACTGTCCATCGACGCCGACGAACGCGTGACGCCGGAGCTGGCCCGGGAAATCCAGGAAGCGCTGCGCGCTCCGCGGGCCGACGCCTACGAGATCGCGCGCCTGTCGAATTTCTGCGGCCGCGACATCCGCCACAGCGGCTGGTGGCCCGACTACGTGCTGCGGCTGTTCAAGCGCGGCACGGCGCGCTTCACGGACGCCGCCGTCCACGAGCGGGTAGTGCCGGCTCAGGGCCAGCCCCTGCGGATGCGCGGCTATTTCCAGCACTATCCGTACGACAACCTGGAGGCCCTCATCACCAAGGTCAACCGCTACTCGTCGGACGCCGCCGCCATGATGTACGCCAAGGGCAAGCGCACGTCGGTCTTCGGCGCGCTGGGGCACGGCTTCTGGACCTTCGTGCGGATCTACCTGATCCGGCGCGGGTTTCTCGACGGCAAGCACGGCCTGGTGCTGGCCGTCACCGCGGCCGCGGGCAGCTTCTTCCGCTATTCGAAGCTGATGTTCCTGGCCGAAAAGCAAAAGTGAAGATCCTCTACACCAACTTCCACGGCCGCAACGGCGGCGGCCACGTGACCTACATCATCAACTTGGCCCGCGCGCTGGCGGGCAGCCACCAGATCACGATCGCCACGCCCGAGGGCAGTCGGCTCTACCGCCAGGCCCGCGCCATCGCCGGCGTGACGGCGGTGCCGATGCAATATACGTCCCGTCCGGCCGCGCTCTTCGGCGAGCGCGCGCAGCTGCGGCGCCTGATCCGCGAAGGCGGTTTCGACCTCATCCACTGCAACGGCTCGGCCGACCACAAGCAGGTCATGTTCGCCACGCTGGCCCTGCCGCGGCGCCCGCGCATCGTCTTCACCAAGCACAACGACCACCCGGTGACCAGCCTGGGCAACTGGCTGCGCGCCCGCCTGGCCACCGACCACAGCATCGCGGTCAGCGACTACGTGCACGGCCTGATGTCGCGCTCGCCCTACCGCAGGCATCCCATCACCACGATCCGCCACGGCATCGACACCGACTATTTCGCCCCGCCCGAGCCGGCCGGCCTGGACGAACTGCGCGACCGCATCTTCGGGCCGGGCTGGCAGGGCAAGCTGCTGCTGGGCAGTTCCGGCGGCACCGATTACGACAAGGGCTGGCTGGACCTGGTGGCTGCGGCCGCGGCGCTGCCGCCGGCCGACCGCGCGCGGGTGCTGCTGATGGTGGCCGGCGATCCGCCCTCCGAGGCCAAGCTCGCGCGGGTGCGGGAGCTGGGCATGATCGACCAGGTCCGCTTTCCGGGCCTGCTCGACGACGTGCGGCCGGCGCTGGCGGCCTGCGACGCCGGCTTCGTGCTGTCCTACCGCGAGGCGCTGTCCTTCGCCTGCCGCGAAATCATGGGCCTGGGTCTGCCGGCCCTGATCAGCGACGTCGGCGGCCTGCCCGAGAACGTCACCGACGGCGAGGACGGCTGGATCGTGCCGGTGCGCGACGTCCCGGCCATGACCGCGCGCCTGCGCTTCATGCTGGACAACCCGCAAGCCGTGCGCGCCATGGGCGCCCGGGCGCGCGAGACCGCCGTGCGCGATTTCAACCTGGCGCGTTTCGCCGACGCAACACTGGATGTTTACCGGCGCGCCTTGGGGTAAAACAGGACCAGGCAGCCGGCGCTGCCCCGTCCTCTTTCCCGTGGTGTCCCCGTATAATTCCGGGCTATGTCTATCCCCATACTCATGTACCACCAGATCGGCGAGCCCAACCCCAAGGGCACGCCGTATCGCGGGCTGACGGTACACCCCGCCAGCTTCGCCCGCCAGATGCGCTGGATGCGCCGGCTGGGCTATCGCGGCCTGTCGATGCGGGACGTCATGCCCTACGTGCGCGGCGAGCGCCAGGGCAAGGTATTCGGCATCACCTTCGACGACGGCTACCGCAACGTGCATCACAACGCGATGCCGGTGCTGAGCGAGCTGGGCTTTACCGCCACCAACTATTTCGTGGCGCACCAGTTCGACGGCGGCAACGTATGGGACCTGCAAAAAGGCATTCCGTTTTCGGCCCTCATGACCGTCAACGAAATGCGGGAATGGGCGCAGGCCGGCAACGAGGTCGGCTCGCACACGCTGGACCACGTGCATCTGCCCGAAATGTCGCCCGACGAGGCGCGGCGCCAGATCGTCCAGTCCAAGGAAGAACTGGAACAGGCGCTGGGCGCGCCGGTCACCGCCTTCTGCTATCCCTACGGCGATCACGGCCCGGAACACCGGGCCATGGTGCGCGAGGCCGGCTACGACAACGCCACGCTCACGCAGCGCGGCCTGGCGGCGGCCAGCGACGATCCCTACGGCCTGCCGCGGGTGACGGTGGCGCGGTCCACCAACATCGTTCGATTCCTGCAGAAGTGTCTGACCCGGTATGAAGACACCCGCCGGCGCCGCTGAGCGGCGGCTACGCATCGCGCTGCTGGTCGACCGCTTCGGCAATCGCTTCGGAGGCGCGGAAGCCTATGGCGTGGAGCTGATGCGGGTGCTCGGCCAGCGCCACGACGTCTCCGTGGTGGCGCGCGACTTCGATAGCGACCTGCCGTTTTCCTTCCTGCCGGTGCGCTTTCCGGTCTGGCTGCCCAGCTGGATGCGGGTGCTGTATTTCGCCTGGCGCGCCGACCGGCTGACCCGCGGGCGCTACGACATCGTGCATTCGCATATGAACGGCTGGGCGGGCGAGATCCAGGTCATGCACGTCACGCCGGTGCGCTACAACCGCCTGACCCGCGCCCGGCCGCTGCAGCGCGTGGCCGCCTGGCTCAGCCCGCGCCTGGCCACCTATCTGCTGCTGGAAAAACTGCGCGTGCGCAGGGCGCCGGCGCGCCGCGTGGTCGCGGTGTCCGGCCTCATCATGGAGCAGCTGCACCGCAGCTACGGTCCGCAGCTGCCAGTGGACATCATCGCGCCGGGCGTCAAGCTGCCCACGGCCGAGCAAAAGCAGGGGCGCGACGACACCCGCGCCAGCCTGGGCTGGGACGCCGACACCATCGGCTGCCTGCTGGTGGCGCGCAATCCGCTGCGCAAGGGGCTGCCGGCGCTGCTCGACGCGCTGGGCCAGCTGCCGCCGCGCTACCGGCTGCTGGTGGTGGGCGCCGACCAGCCCACCCGCGACCGCGTGCGCGCCGCCGGCGCCATCGCAGGCCGCGTCACGCTCATCGATCCCACGCCCGACGTGGCGCGCTATTTCAGCGCGGCCGACATCTACGCCCATCCCACGCTGAACGACAGCTACGGCATGGCGCCGCTGGAAGCCATGTCGCACGGCCTGCCCGTGGTGGTCAGTTCGCCGGCCTACTGCGGCTTCGCGCAGTACCTGTCGGCCGGCAAGGACGCGCTCATCCTGCAGGACCCGCGCGACGGCGCGCAACTGGCGCAGGCGCTGGAGCGCCTGGGTTCCGAACCCGAGCTGCGCGCCGCGCTGGCCGAACGCGGCCTGGCGATCGCCTGCGAGCAGAGCTGGGAAGCGGTGGCGGCGCGCTACGAGGCGCTGTATCGGAAAGTGCTGGTCGAGCGCGGGTGAACGGGCCGGCCCGGCTACACCCGGGCCACTTCGATCCACAGCCGCGTCATGACGACGTGGCGCACCAGGTCGTACAGATGCGCGGGCGCGGCGGCCGGGACCAGCACGCGGCGGATCAGGGCGCTCAGGTCCACGCGTATGCAGGGCGGCCTGGCGGCGGCGGAACGATGCCGGGCGATCGCGCGCAGGCGGATGCGGCCGCGCGCCGGGCTGTCGATATGGATTTCCGCGGCCTCAGGGCTCAGCACCGCATCGCGCAGGGCCTCCAGCGTGCTGCAGACATAGATGCCGGAGGCGTCGCCGGCGTCGTGCTGCGGACCGTTGCGCCATTCCAGCGTGCCGAGCAGCGCGGCGCCCGCGGCGGGCTCGGGCGGCTCGAAGCGCAGATGGCTGAATTCGAGCAGCTCCATGAACTCGATGAATGGCAATCTGCGCATCAGGACCTGTTCGCGCGGCCTTGCGATGGCGGAAATCCCCACGACTTTCTCCCGAGAACAAGGCGCGCAAGCGCCGGGCAGGCCCTTGCGCGCCGGCCTGCCGAGGCTAGCGGGCCTGCGCCGCCTCCAGCGCGCGCACCCGCTTCTTGTCGCGCACGGCCGAAAAGATCAGCCAGACCGCGAGCGCGCCGATGGCATAGATGAAGCCCGCGCTGATGGGGCGGTCCACGAAAATGGCCATGTCCCCGCGCGACAGCAGCAGCGCCCGGCGGAAATTCTCCTCGACCATCGGCCCGAGCACGAAGCCCAGCAGCAGGGGGGCAGGGGAGAAGCGCAGCTTGAGGAACAGATAGCCGACCAGGCCCAGGGCAAGCACCATGCCCACGTCGAAGAGCGCGTTGTTGGTGCTGTACACCCCGACGCACACGAAGAACAGCGCCGACGGAAACAGGTACTTGTACGGCACCTTCAACAGGCGCGCCCACATGCCGATCAGCGGCAGGTTCATGACCACCAGCAGCACGTTGCCGATCCAGAAGCTGGCGATCAGGCCCCAGAACAGGTCGGCGTGCTCGGTCACCATCTGCGGGCCGGGCTGTATGCCGTGGATGATCAGCGCGCCCAGCATCAGCGCCATGACGGAGTCGCCCGGAATCCCCAGGCTCATGGTGGGAATGAAGCTGGTCTGCGCGGCCGAGTTGTTCGCCGCTTCCGGTCCCGCGATCCCTTCGATGGCGCCGTTGCCGAAGCGCTGCGGCGTCTTGGACACGCGCTTCTCGATGGCGTAGGACATGAACGAGGCGATGGTCGCGCCGGTGCCGGGAAGTATGCCCAGCACGGCGCCGATGGCGCTGCCGCGCACCACCGGCATGGCCGATTGCCGGATGTCGCCCGGTTCGGGCCGCACCGACATCTTGACCTGGGTGCCCACGGTGGTCGCCTTGCCGATGCGGTTGACGTTGGCGAAGAAGTCCGCCAGGCCGAACAGCCCCATCGCCAGCGCCACCAGCTGTATGCCGTCGCTCAGTTCGATCACGTTGAAAGCGTAGCGGATGGTGCCGGTGTTGACGTCGGTGCCCACCACGCCCAGCAGCAGGCCCAGGAACACCATGGCCACGCCCTTGACCGCGGACCCCTTGGCCAGCGTCGCGCCGGCGAACAGGCCCAGCATCATCATCGAGAAATACTCGGCCGGCCCGAACTTGAAAGCCACTTCGACCAGCAGCGGCGAGAACAGGATCATGACCATGATGCCGGCGCTGGCGCCGACGAAGGAAGCCATGACCAGCATGAACAGGGCCGATCCCGATTTGCCCTTGCGCGCCAGCGGGTTGCCGTCCAGACAGGTGACGGCGTGCGAAGGCGTGCCCGGCAGGTTCAGCAGTATGCAGGTGATGCCGCCGCCGTACTGCGCGCCGTAATAGATGCCGGCCAGCATCATGAGCGCCGCGACCGGCGTCATGGCGTAAGTGAGCGGCAGCAGGATGGAAATGGCGGCGAGCACGCCCATGCCCGGCAGCACGCCGATCATGTTGCCCATGAACACGCCGAACAGGGACCACAGCAGGTTGTTCCACTGAAAGGCGACGGAAAACCCTTGCAATACGTTGTCGAATAGATCCATGGCTCAACCCCAGCGCAGCATCGGGAACTGCAGCTGCAGCCCCCAGGAAAACACGATGGCGCCGAAGACCGTCATCGCCGTGGCCAGTATGGCGGCCGATTTGACCGAGTTCGACGTGTCTCCCATCGCCGAGACGAACACCAGCGCGAACGTGGCCGGCAGAAAGCCCAGGTAGCTGCCCAGCACGATGAACAGCGCGATGCCGGCGGCGATGCATGCCATGCCGCGGATACGGTCGCGCCGCGCCGGCTGCGGCAGATGGTCGTTGACCAGGTCTTCCTGGAGCTCGTCGGGATCGGGCGCGAGCGGAATCAGCAAGCCCAGCGCGACCAGGAAACATCCCACCAGGAATGGAAAGTATCCCGGCCCCATGCGGGCCAGTTCGCCGATGCTGTATGAAGTGGCTTCGAGTATGGTCAGCGCGCCGCAGAGCGCGATGAACGCGCCTCCCCACAGATCGCGCTTTCTGGAAAATATGGTGCTGCCCACGGCGTGCTCCCCTTTTTTGTTGACGACATGCTCCGGCGTGCAGCCGTGCATGCCCGAGTAGTCGGCACTTTAGGAAGACCGGCTTCCAATTCGCTTTCAGCAAACAGACGGAAAAATCCGGGATAACCATGAATGGGAAAGCGGGGCGCGACGCCGTGTTGCCGCCCGTGAACATCGTGAACATCGCGATGTTCGCGAAAGTGAACAAGCACGGCCCGCGCACGGGCCGGCGCCGCTGCTGGCACGGGATTTGCCGGGCGCCGTCCCGCTTGCCAAAACTTGCATGTCCAAGGGCCATTGCGGGCGCGGCATAATCCCTGTTTCGTCGTTCGCCGCCGCCCGCCATGCTTCGCCTGCCGCTCACCACCAGAATTCCGCTCGCGGTCTCGCTGCTTTTTCTCGTGATCTCGGCCGCGCTCATCTCGCTGGCCCTGCATGGCCTGTCGCGCCAGTTCGACCGCCAGATCGACAATCTCGGCCAGGTGTATCTGGACGGACTCTCGGCGGCGGTCCTGCCGGCGGTGCTGGCCAATGACGCGGACCAGATGGTGGAGGTGCTCAACCGCGCGCTGGACACGCACCTGGGCGTGGTCGACAGGACGCTCGCCGTCGTGGCCCCCGGCCAGCGCGTGCTTGCCCACGTCGCCCGCTATCCGGAAGTCGAGCCGGTGCCGCTGGCCTCGATCGCGCAGCCCGCGGGCGCCTTGCTCGGCGCCGGCGCCAATGGCGTGTGGACCTGGCGGCTGCTCGACGCCGAACGGCCGCAGCTCGGCAGCCTCGTCGCCAACCTGGACGTCGGCGACTTCCAGCGGCAGCGCGCCGAGCTGGCCCTGGAGCTGGTGCTGGTCGGCCTGGTCGTCAGCCTGCTCGGCGCGCTGGTCTGCTACGGCATGGCGCGGCGCCTGCAGCGGCCCATCACCTCGCTGACCCAGGCGCTGCGCGCCGCGCGCGCGGACCGGCCGCAGACCATGGCCTTGCGCACCACGGACCCGGAGCTGGCCGAACTCATCGCGGCCTACAACTGGATGGCGCAGAGCGCGCGCGAGCGCGAAGCGCTGGCGCAAAGGCAGGCGCGCCTGGAACGCGAAGCCGTGCTTGGCCGCATGTCGGCGGCGCTGGCGCACGAAGTGCGCAATCCGCTGGGCGGCCTGCGCACCGCGGTCCAGACGCTCAGGCAGTTCGGCGAACGCCGCGAGGTGCGCGACGAGTCGCTGGATTTCATCGAGCGCGGCGTGCAGGCCCTGCAGGCCGTGGTCGACGCGAGCCTGCGCACCTTCCGCCCCGGCGAAGCGCTGCTGCGCGCCGAGGACATCGCCGACATACGCCTGCTGGTCAGCGCGCAGGCGGACAATCGCGGCGTCGGCGTCGCGCTGCATTGCGACGGGATGGACGCGGCGGCGACCTTGCCGCTGCCCGCCGCGACCGTGCGCCAGCTGCTGCTCAACCTGGTGCTGAACGCCATCGCGGCCTCGCCCGCGGGTGCGCAGGTGCGGGTCTGCGCGCGGGCGCGCGGCCAGGCGCTCGCGCTGCACGTTTGCGACGGCGGCGCCGGCCTGCCCGCCTGCGCCATGCAGGCCTTGCGGGGCGGCCAGGCCGGCGGCGACGGCATCGGCCTTCGGGTGTCCGCCGATCTCATCAAAACCATGCAGGCGCGCCTGCGCGTGACGCGGCATCGCGCCGGCACGCGCATTTCGGTGCGCCTTCCCTTTCTACCGCCGGAGGCCCGTGGTGAATGACATCCAGGTTCTGCTGATCGAGGACGACATGGTGCTGGGCGGCGCCTTGCTGCAGCGCCTGCGGCTCGAAGGCATCGCCGCCCAGTGGGTGCAGAGCTGCGCGCAGGCCGTGGAGATTTTCCGCCGCACGCGCATCCGGCCGGCGTTCGTGCTGGCCGACATCCGCCTGCCGGACGGCTCGGGCGAGGACCTGTACCGCCGCCTGATTCCGTACCTGGCGCAGACCACCGTGGTGTTCGCGACCGCCTATGGCGATATCGCCCAGGCCGTGCGCCTGGTCGCGGCCGGCGCCAACGATTACCTGACCAAGCCGTACGACGCCGACACGCTGATCGCGCGCATCCGCGCGGTGCTGGCCGCGCAGCCCGACAGCGCCGGCGCGCAGGTATTGGAGAACCCGTTCGCCCTGGACCATTCGACCGCGGCGCTGGCGCAGGAACTCGAACGCCTGGCCCCGAGCGCGCTGCCGATACTGTTCGAAGGCGAAACCGGCGCCGGCAAGGACCGCGCGGCCCGCTATTGCCACTGGCGCTCCGCGCAGGCCGCGGGGCCGTTCGTCGCCGTCAATTGCGCCGCCCTGGCCTCCGACCTGGTCGAAAGCGAGCTGTTCGGCCATGCCAGAGGCGCGTTCAGCGGCGCCAGCGCGGCCCGCGAGGGCCTGTTTTCGCAGGCCTCGGGCGGCACGCTGTATCTGGACGAGATCGCCGAACTCAGCCCCAAGGCGCAGGCCGTCCTGCTGCGGGTGCTGGAAAACGGGGAATACCGGCCGCTGGGCGAATCCGGCAGCCGCCGGGCCGACTGCCGCATCCTGGCCAGCACCTGCGGCGATCTCGACGCGGCGCTGGCGCAGGGCGCCATGCGCGCCGACCTGTTCTACCGGCTGGCCGTCGCTCGCGTCGCGCTGCCGCCGCTGAGAAACCGTCCGGGCGCGCTCGCCGCGCTGGCCCAGGCCATCCTGGGCGAACAGAACGCCGCCGACGTCCGGCTCGCCGACGACGCGCTCGCCGCCCTGGCCGCCCACGACTGGCCCGGCAACATCCGCGAAATGCGCAACCGTATCGCCCGCGCCATCGTCATGGCCGACCGCCGCACGCTGTCGGCCAGCGACCTGTTTCCCGAAAGAAAACTCAATGACGAGAGCCCGGTGCTGGCCGTCACCCGCCTGGACGCCGAACAGCGCGCCATCCAGCAGGCCATCTCCGAGTCGGGCGGGCATATGGGCCTGGCGGCGAAACGGCTGGGAATATCCAGAACCACGCTCTGGAAGAAACTCCGCACGCGAGCGTCCCGGGACGCGGAAACGGAGGAACCGTAGGCTGGGTGCAGCGCGAGATTTCCTGAACAAGAACCCACTGTTCAGCGCGCGAAACCCATCACCCCCCCGGCCGGGTCGCCCGCTCCAACTCCCCCAGCCAACGGATCGCATGCTCTCGATCGGCGCCGCACATCTCCGCCTGGGGCTGCAGGCCGCCGCAGAAATCCGGGCGCGACGGCTGGCCGAAGATGGCGCAGCGCATGTCCGGCAGCAGCTGGACGCAGGGCACGCCGGCCGGCTTGCCCTGGGGCATGCCGGGAATCGGGCGGGTGATGGACGGCGCGATGCAGCAGGCGCCGCAGCCGGGCCGGCAGTCCAGCGGGGCCGCGCTCAGACCCATCCGCGCAGCCAGTAGACGAACAGGCCCGCGTATTCCTTGATGATGGAGCGGCTGGCGTCGAAGGTGCGCTGGTCGGGCAGCCACAGCGGCAGCGAGCCGTCGGCCGGCGCCACGATCTGCGGCGGGGTGGGGGCGGCGATGGCCTGCACGCCCTGCTTGGAGAAGGCCGCCATGGCGCGCGGCATGTGCAGCGCCGAGGTCACCAGCAGGATCTTGCCGATGCCGCGGGCCTTGAGCTTGTCTTCGGTGAGCGCGGCGTTCTCGTAGGTGGTGCGGCTGGAGTTCTCCAGGATCAGCGCCGATTCCGGCACGCCCTGCTGGCGGATGTTGTGGGCCATGCCGCGGGCTTCGCTCACGTCGCCCTCGAGCGCGCCGCCGGACAGCAGCACCTTGGGCGCGCGGCCGGCCAGATAGAGTTCGGCGGCCGTGTCGATGCGCACGATGGCCGTGCTTTTGTCGTAGGGCAGGAACCAGTTGGCGCGGCCGTTGGCGGTGTTGCCGCCCAGCACCACGATGGCGTCGGCGGTGGGGGATTGCTCGGGCGGCAGGTGCGGGTAGCGGGATTCCAGCGCGCCGCCCAGCCATAGCGAGGTCGCCGGCAGCGACCAGGCCAGCGCCCACAGCAGGCCGGCCGCGATCAGCGCGCCGCCGGTCTTGCGCAGCCGGAACAGGCCCAGCACCAGGCCCACGGCGACCAGGGCCATGCACAGGTTGGCGGGGATGATCAGATTCGCGAGATAACTCGAAAGAGGCATTTACAGTCCTGATTACTACGTCTCGTGCAGCAGGCTTGTGGCTTGCTGCACGGCTTGCTCGACCGACGGCCAGGCGTTGTCCGTGCCGAGGCAGACCGCCCGCGGCGACCACGGGCCGGTGCGTCCCGGCCGGGTCACGCCGAACAGGGTCAGCTCCCGCGCGGCGGCGGCCGCGGCGACGTGGGACACGCCCGAATCGTTGCAAATCACCAACGCCGCGCTGGCCGTCAGCGCCGCGAAGGCGCCCAGGGAAAGCGGCGGCAGCAATTGCGCCGTCGGGGCATTGCGCCGGGCCTCCTCGGTTTCGGCCGGAGGGGGGCACATTACCACGGTATGGCCCTCGGCCTGGAGGGCGCGGGTAAGTGTATCGAATCCCGGCCAGACCTTGATCCTGCCCTTGTGCAGGCCGGTGGCGGTGGGCGCGATCAGGACGAAGCGGCGGCCGGCCAGCCCGGCGGCTTCCAGGGCCTGGGCGGCGGCCTCGCGGTGCGCGGCGGTCAGGGGCAGGTCCAGGGTCGGGCCGGGATCGGCCGGGCCGGCGGGCAGGCCCCAGCGCTTCAGGGCCTCGCGGGTCAGGTAATGCCAGGACTGGACCGCGTGCAGGGAGTCGTCGGGCTTGGTCACCGGCCAGCGCAGCAGGAAGCTGCGGCCGTCGTCGCGGTAGCCCGCCGAGGGCAGGCCGGCCAGCCGGAACACCAGGGCGCTGGACAGCGAATCCGGCAGCAGCAGGCCGCGGGCATGCCGGCCCTGGGCGCCCAGGGCGCGCCGGTGGGCGCTGACGGCGGCGCGGTCGGGGCCGACCTTGCCCCGCATCGGGATGAAATCCTGCTTGGCCACCCCGTCGAGCAGGTCGCGCGCCCACGGGCGGGCGCAGATCACCAGGGGCAGCCCGCTGGCGTGCAGGGCGCGCAGGCTGGGCAGGCTCATGCAGACATCGCCCACCCAATTGGGCAGCCGGACGTACAAACAACTGATATCGGACATGGAGGGGCGCACAGGGCGCGTTAGGGCTAAGCGGGGCGCAACCGGCGGCGCGTGTGCGCGCAGCCGGTACAATTCTCGCCACAATTGTATAAAAGCGAGTGATCCCTTTGAATTCTGCCGCACGCCATGCGCCCGCGGGCTCCCAGCCTGTCAAAGCCGAACTCTGGAGGCGGATCTACAGCCGCGTGGGCTCTTACTGGAAGGGCTTGCTGCTGGCCATCCTGCTGATGGCGGGCGCGGCCGCCACCCAGCCCGTCCTGGCCGTCATCATGAAGCCCTTGCTCGACGGCGGCTTTTCGGGGGCCAAGCCCTACTACGTCTGGGCGCTGCCGCTGGCGGTGATCGGCCTGATCCTGCTGCGCGGCATCTGCAACTTCTTCAGCGACTACCTGCTGGCGTGGGTCGCCAACAACGTGCTGCTGGGCATGCGGCGCGACATGTTCGAGCGCCTGCTGGGCCTGCCGGACGCCGATTTCAAGCAGGGCGACACCGGCCGCCTGCTCAACCGCTTCACCATCGACGCCGGCAACGTCACCGGCTACGCCACCGACGTCATCACGGTGCTGGTGCGCGAGACCCTGGTGGTGGTCGCGCTGATCTGCGTGCTGCTGTACATGTCCTGGGTGCTGACGCTCATCATCCTGATCATGCTGCCCGTCTCGGTGCTGATCTCGCGCTTCTTCATCCAGCGCCTGCGCCGCATCAACCGCGAAACCGTCAACATGAACGCCGAGCTGACCCGCGTGGTCGGCGAGGGCATCGACGGCCAGCGCGTCATCAAGCTGTTCGACGGCTACGAGGTCGAGCGCGGACGCTTCGACTTCGTCAACCGCCGCCTGCGCCGCTTCGCCATGCGCACCGCCACGGCCGACGCCGCGCTGACGCCGCTGACCCAGGTCTGCATTTCGATCTCGGTCGGCGCGGTCATCGCGGTGGCGCTGAGCCAGGCCAACAGCGGCGCGCTCACCGTCGGCAGCTTCGCCTCGTTCATGGCCGCGCTGGCCCAGATCTTCGACCCCATCAAGCGCCTGACCAACGTGGCCGCGCGCATGCAGAAGATGCTGGTGTCGGCCGAAAGCGTGTTCACCCTGATCGACCAGACGCCCGAAGGCGATACCGGCACCCGCACCCTGGCCGAGCCGGTGCGCGGCAAGGTCGAGTTCCGCGCCGTGTCGCACCGCTTCCCGGATGCCGACCGCGACACCGTCAACGACGTGTCCTTCGTGGTCGAACCCGGCCAGACCGTGGCCCTGGTGGGGCGCTCGGGCAGCGGCAAGACCACGCTGGTCAACATGCTGCCGCGCTTCGTGCTGGCCGACAGCGGCCAGATCCTGGTCGACGACGTGCCCATCGGCGAGCTGACGCTGCGCAGCCTGCGTTCGCACCTGTCGCTGGTCAGCCAGGACGTGGTGCTGTTCGACGACTCCATCGCCGCCAACGTCGGCTACGGCGCGCTGGGCAACTCCAGCGAACAGAAGGTGCGCGACGCCCTCGCGGCCGCCAACCTGCTGGAGTTCGTCGAAGGCCTGCCGCAGGGCCTGAACACGCCGGTGGGCGAGAACGCCGCGCGCCTGTCGGGCGGCCAGCGCCAGCGCCTGGCGATCGCCCGGGCGCTGATCAAGAACGCGCCCATCCTGATCCTGGACGAGGCCACCTCCGCCCTCGACAACGAATCCGAGCGCCAGGTCCAGGCTTCGCTGGAGCGCCTCATGAAGGGCCGCACCACGCTGGTCATCGCCCACCGCCTGTCGACGGTGCAGAACGCCGACCGCATCATCGTGCTGGACGCCGGCAAGATCGTGGAGCAGGGCGCGCACGCCGAGCTGCTGGCGGCCAACGGCCTGTACGCCTCGCTCTACAAGATGCAGTTCCGGGAAGACTGAAGCGGCAGGGGGCGTTCGCTTCCTGTCGCATTTCCGGATTGCCAATCCGCGGGATAGCCGGAAAATTGCCGCTAGGTACACCCAGGAGCGCTCCATGTCCCTGCCTTCCGACGGCAATCAGCTCGTCAACGTCGTCGTCCTGTTGGGGGCTGCCGTGGTGGCGGTTCCCTTGTTCAAGCGGCTGGGCCTGGGCTCCGTCCTGGGCTACCTGGCCGCCGGCCTGGTGATCGGCCCGTTCGGGCTGGGCTTTTTCTCCGATCCCAAATCCATCCTCCACGTCGCCGAACTCGGCGTGGTCATGTTCCTCTTCATCATCGGGCTGGAAATGCAGCCCTCGCGCCTGTGGAAGCTGCGCGGCGAAATCTTCGGCCTGGGCGTGGCGCAGGTGCTGGCCTGCGGCGCGCTGCTGACCGGCGTCGGCCTGCTGGCCGGGCTGTCCGGGCCGGCCGCCTTCATGGCGGCGATGGGCTTCGTGCTGTCGTCCACCGCCATCGTCATGCAGATCCTGGGCGAGCGCGGCGAGACCGCCAGCGCGCAGGGCCAGCGCATCGTGTCCATCCTGCTGCTCGAAGACCTGGCCATCGTGCCGCTGCTGGCCCTGGCCAGCCTGCTGGCGCCGGCCGGCGGCGCCGAGCAGGGCGACCCGTGGCTGCAGGCGGCCATCGCCATGGGCTGCATCCTGGCGCTGCTGGCGGCGGGCCGCTGGCTGCTCAATCCGCTGTTCCGCCTGCTGGCGGCCGCGCACGCGCGCGAAGTCATGACCGCGGCCGCGCTCCTGGTGGTGCTGGGGGCGGCGCTGCTCATGGAACTGGGCGGGCTGTCCATGGCCATGGGCGCCTTCCTGGCCGGGGTGCTGCTCTCGGAATCCACCTTCCGCCACCAGCTCGAGGCCGAGATCGAGCCGTTCCGCGGCATCCTGCTGGGGCTGTTCTTCCTGGGCGTGGGCATGTCGCTGGACCTGGCCGCCGTGGCGCGCGAATGGCCCCTGATCTTGGCGGCGGTGGCGGTCTTCATGCTGGTGAAGTCGCTGGGCGTGTACGCGGTGGCGCGGGCCCTGCGCGCCAGCCACGCCGAGGCGGTCACCCGCAGCGCCCTGCTGGCCCAGGGCGGCGAATTCGCCTTCGTGCTGTACGGGGCGGCGGCCGCGGCCGGCATCTTCGACGCGCATACCGGCGCCGTGCTGACGGCGGTCGTCATCATCTCCATGGCCTTGACGCCCTTGTGCGTGCTGGCGCTGCGCTGGCTGCTGCCCAAGCCGGCGCCGTCCATGGAAGGCGTGGACGTGGCCAAGGACCTGGACGGCTGCGTGCTGATCGTGGGTTTCGGGCGCTTCGGCCAGATCGTGACCCAGGCCATGCTGGCGCGCGGCCTCAAGGTGTCCATCCTGGACACCGACACCGACGCCATCCGGGCGGCCGCCAAATGGGGCGTCAAGGTGTACTACGGCGACGGCACCCGGGTCGACATGCTGCGCACCGCGGGCGCGGAGAACGCCCAGGTCATCCTGATCTGCATCGACAACCCGGTCTCGATCAGCCACATGGTCAAGCTGGTCAAGGCGGAATTCCCGCTGGTGAAGGTGGTGGTGCGCGCCTACGACCGTATCCATTCGCTGGCGCTGGCCAAGGAGGGGGTGGATTACCAGGTGCGCGAGACCCTGGAATCGGCGCTGGTCTTCGGCGAGGCCGCGCTGCGGGCGGTCGGGGTGCCGCCCGACGAGGCCGCCGAGGTGGTCCAGGACGTGCGCAGGCGCGACACCGACCGCTTCGAGCTGGAAGTGGCCGGCGGCCTGTTCGCCGGCCGCTCGCTGCTGTACGGCAACATGAGCGCGCCGGCCGACGGCCGCAACGACAAACCCGACCGCGAAACCGGCGCCGCCCCGTCCACGCCCACGGCATGAATCACTATTTCCTTTTATATGCGTTACGTTACGCATCATTTCATGCGCAAGCGCGGGCGAGTGCGGTAGATTAATCCGCACAGACGCTTCGATCATGAAGCGCGTTTGCCAGGGGAATGCCATGCTGCAATCGGATCGGATTTCCACGACGCCGCACGCCGTCGGCGTAGAACTGGCGCGCCGCCAGGCGCTGGCCTTGCATTGCGGGTTTTCCGCCGGATCCATGCGCCGTCTGCTGTCGCAGACCGGCGGCGCCGGGCCCGCGTGGTCGATCGGCGCGCACCGCGAGACCGACAGGGCGCGGGGCGCCAAGGCATTTCCGTTCCGCATCGGCGCGCCGGCGGCGTCCTGACGATTGCATGTGCTGCGTCCCTTTTTTACGGCCGGGATCTTGCGTCCCGGGCCGGGTGTCGGCATCATCGGCGGCGTGAGTCGCCCGTGCGCATGAGCTGCGACATCCCGACCTCCCTTGCGTAGGAGCGCCGTATTTGAAGTCACGCAGGTTTCTACATCGCGCGCTGTACGCCCTGGCGGTGCTGCTCGCGGCCGGAATCTGCGCCGCGTCCGTGGCGCTGCTCTGGATCGACCGGCGCGACACCTGGGAGGCCGCGCGCGTGTCGGCGCGCAACATCACCGGCGTGCTGTCGGCCGACATCAGCCGCACGGTGCAGTTCTACGACCTGTCGCTGCAAGGCGTGATGGAGCGCCTGGCCGAACCCGGCCTGGAGAACCTTGCGCGGGCCACGCGCCAACGCTTCCTGTTCGACCGCTCGTCCACGGCCGAGTACCTGGGCGCCATCGTGGTGACCGACAAGGACGGCAATATCCGCTACCACTCCGGTTCCCTCGAGCCGCCGACGCTGAACTTCGCGGACCGGGACTTCTTCCAGGTGCATCGCGACGCCGGCGACGTCGGTCTCTATGTCAGCAAGCCCTATCACAGCCGCCTGCGCGAAGGCGACGAAAGCATCACCATCAGCCGGCGCCTGTCCAATCCGGACGGCAGCTTCGCCGGCATCGTGGGCGGTTCGCTGCGCCTGGCCTATTTCCGCGACCGGCTGGCGGCGCTGTCGATCGGCGAGGGCGACGAGATCACCATCTTCCGCAACGACGGCGTGGTGCTGCTGCGCAATCCCTATTCCCTGTCCGACCTGGGCAGCAATATCGGCATGTCGCCGGATTTCCAGCAGTTCCTGGTCCGCCGCGAAGGCTCGTTCGTGGGGGTGCTGTCGCCGGACGGCATCAATCGCCTCTATACCTTCGATGCCATCGAGGACACGCCGCTGATCCTCGACGTGGCCATGGACGTGGACGAAGTATTCGAGCCCTGGACGCGCCGCGCCGTGCTGGTGGTGGCGGTCACCGCCGCGCTGTTCCTGTCGGTGATGGCGTTGATCGTGCTGTTTCGCCGCGAGATGCGCCTGCGGCAGGCGGTCGAGGCGCAGCTGGCGGCGCAGGCGCAGACGGACGGATTGACCGGCATGCCCAACCGCCGCGCCTTCGACGAGGCCCTGGCGCGCGAATGGCGCGACGCGCGCCGCGAGCAGACGCCGCTGTCGCTGCTGTTCCTGGATGCGGACCACTTCAAGCGCTACAACGACCGCTATGGCCATCCGGAAGGCGATGAACTGCTGAAGGTGATGGCGCTGGCGCTCAAGCAGAAAGCGCGGCGGCCGCGCGATCTGGCGGCGCGTTACGGCGGCGAGGAATTCGTGGTGCTGCTGCCCGACACCGGCCGCGAGCGCGCCGCGGCCGTCGCCGAAAGCATCCGGCAGACCATCGCCGGGCTGCGCGTGCCGCACGAGGCGAGCGAGGCCGGCATCGTCACGGTCAGCGTGGGAGTGGCCACCGCCATCCCGCGGGCGGACGAATCGGCGGCCGGCCTGGCGGCGGCGGCCGACGCCGCCCTCTACCAGGCCAAGCACGCGGGCCGCAATCGCGTGGCGGTGGCGGGCGAAGCCGCTTAGCGGCCGATCATCACGGCCTGCATGCGCGTCTGCGCCTGCTGCACGTTCTTGGCCTGCGCGTTCAGGTCCTGCAGCAGCTTGTTCAGCTCGGCCTGCACGGCGGGGTCCTGCACCTTGACCACCGGGCCGGACATATCGATCTGCTTGGCGTGCGCGGCCACGTAGTCGGCGATCTTCAGGCTGGCGTCGAAGGTCGCGTTCAGCTGCGGCAGCGTGTCGCGGAAGGTGTCGGCCGGCAGGCTCACGGTCTTCTCATAGGCCTTGTCGTAGACGGCCTTCAGGTCCTCGGGCTGCTTGAGCTTCGCATGCGCGGCGTCGGCCTTGGCCTGTTCCGCCTGCAGCGCCGTGCCCATGTCGTTGAGCGAGGCCTGCACTGACTTCAGGTCGTCGCGGCGCGCCACGATATCGTTGAGCGAGCGCACCGAGCCCTTCTGCATGATGCCCGACAGCGGCTTGACCGAGGCGTCCATGCCGGCGTTGAAGTCGGTGATGACGGCGTAGTGGGCGGCGTAATCGCCAAAGGACTTCTTCTCCTCGTCCGTCAGCTGCGGCACGCGCACGCCGGGCTTGTCCACGATGCGAGTCTGCAGGAACTGCGTGAACGCGGCACGCTGTTCAGGCTCCTTGTCGCCGCAGGCGGCCAACACCAGCGGCAGCGCGGCGGCCAGCACCAGGAACGGACGGAATAGGGACTTCATCGAATAGACCTCCGAAAGCAAAAGAAAGGGCGCGAGGCGGGTTCTGCCCCGCAAAGCGCCCGCAGCTTATCGGCTGGAGGTTTTCGTCGCCATTGGTTTCAAACTTCATTTCAAAAGAAGCCTTAAGAAACATAATTCATACACAATGACGTGAATTCCTGCGGCTAACCTGTTAACGGTCTAGACCAGAATGATGTCGTACTGCTCCTGCGTGTAGCGGCTTTCCACTTCCAGCGACACGCGCTTGCCCACGAAATCGCCCAGCATCGCCAGGTGCTGGCTTTCTTCTTCCAGAAACAGGTCTATCACGTCCTGCGAGGCCAGGATGCGGAATTCCTTGGGGTTGAACTGCCGCGCCTCGCGCAGGATTTCGCGCAGGATTTCGTAGCACACGGTGCGCGGCGTGCGCACGTTGCCGCGCGCCTCGCACATGGGGCAGGGCTCGCACAGCTGGTGCGCCAGCGAATCGCGGGTGCGTTTGCGGGTCATCTCCACCAGGCCCAATTGCGTGAAGCCATTGACCGTCATGCGCGTGCGGTCGCGCGACAGCGCCTTCTTCAGTTCGGCCAGCACGGTGTCGCGATGGTCCTGATCTTCCATATCGATGAAGTCCAGGATCACGATGCCGCCCAGGTTGCGCAGGCGCAACTGCCGCGCAATCGCCTGCGCGGCTTCCAGGTTGGTCTTGAAGATGGTGTCGTCGAAATTGCGCCCGCCCACGAAGCCGCCGGTATTGACGTCCACGGTGGTCAGCGCCTCGGTCTGGTCGATGATGAGATAGCCGCCCGATTTCAGGTCGACCCGGCGCGACAGCGCGCGGGCGATCTCCTCGTCCACGTTGGCCGTGTCGAACAGCGGCCGCTCGCCGCTGTAGTGCTGGATGCGGCCGACCACCGAAGGCGTGTAGATGCGCGCCCATTCGAGCATGGCGGCGCTGGTGGTGCGGGAATCGACCAGGATGGAACCGGTCGCCGGCCCCACCATATCGCGCAGCACCCGCTGCGCCAGCGTGAGGTCCTGGTGCAGCAGGGCGGGGGCGGGCTGGCTGCGGGCGGCGGCCTGCACGCTGGTCCAGAGCTTGCGCAGGTACTCCAGGTCCGCCGTCAGTTCGTCGTCGTTGGCGCCTTCGGCCTGGGTGCGCACGATGAATCCGCCTTTCTCGTCGGCGGGCATCAGGGCCTGCAGCCGTTCGCGCAGCTGGATGCGTTCGGATTCGTCATCGATCTTCTGGGAAATGCCGATGTGCGGGTCATGGGGCAGATACACCAGCATCCGGCCCGCCATGCTGATCTGGGTCGACAGGCGCGCGCCCTTGGTGCCCAAGGGGTCCTTGACCACCTGCACCATGATGGTCTGTCCCTCGAACAGCAGCTTCTCGATGGGCGTGGGCGTCAGGCCCTGGCTGCGTTCGCCGCGGTTTTCGCGCAGATCCGCGATATGGATGAAGGCGGCGCGCTCCAGCCCGATATCGACGAACGCGCTCTGCATACCCGGCAACACCCGGACCACCCGCCCCAGATAGATATTGCCCACGTGGCCGCGCTGGATGCTGCGTTCCACATGGAGTTCCTGCACCGACCCTTGTTCCACCAGCGCAACGCGGGTCTCGAAAGGCGTGACATTGATCAGGATATCTTCGCTCATGGCGATGGCGGGGGGCATGGGGGAATCGTCTCCAATTTTGGATGCAGCGTACATGGCGAATAGTAAACGTACCTATTTCCCAGGCAAGCTCGAAATGGAACCTGGTTCCGCATGCCTATATATAGGGGAGCAAACGCAATCCCTGCGTCGGGCGAGGGCTTGCCACACGGGTTCGAAACTTGTGCTATAGTTTCGCTCCTTCGCAGTTCGGAC
>NZ_POQS01000059.1 GCF_002885955.2 Achromobacter pulmonis | reverse complement strand
TGTCTTGACCGTGATTGCCGATCATCCGGTAAACCGGATTGATGAACTGTTGCCGTGGAACGTTGGCAAGCACGCGCTGTCGCTGGATAGAGCGGCATAATGGTCGCCAAGGTTGTCGCGCTGCAAGGGCAAGCGATGGTATTGCGTATCGAACTGCGCTACGTTCAGCCGACGGTCTACCGCACCATTGTGGTTCCCAGTCGCATCACCCTGCCCAAGCTGCACGTCACCATCCAGCAAGCCATGGGCTGGCTCGGCGGCCATCTGCACGAGTTCATCATCGACGATACGCATTACGGTGAGCTTGACCCCGATTACCCCGAGCCTGATCTGAGAAGCGAGAAGCGCGTGCGCCTGGACAAGGCGCTGGGCGTACGGCGTCAACTCGATTACATCTACGACTACGGGGATAACTGGGCCCATCGGATTCGGCTGATCGAGGCGACGCCCTTTAGCGGCCCGCTGGATTCCCCTTGGTGCCTGGACGGCGCCAATGCCTGCCCGCCCGAAGATGTGGGTGGGGAGCCGGGCTATATGGAGTTCTTGGAGGCCATGGCCAATCCCGCGCATCCTGAACACGAACAGATGATGCAATGGCATGGCGGCCCATTCGATCCAGCTGCCTTCGACCTTCAAGAGGTCAACGAGCGGCTGATGCAGATTCGGATTTAACGCAACACGGTGCTGGCCGGGCCGTTAC
>NZ_POQS01000057.1 GCF_002885955.2 Achromobacter pulmonis | reverse complement strand
ATTTCACTATAATATTTTTTAATCTATATACTCACCTAGTCGGCGTGAAACCAAAGTTTAAAGTTGACATCACAAGTGTGTGTGCTACCACTCCTGTTAACAAAAACAAGATATAACCTATTTTGTACACCAGTAGTGGAACCAGAACCATTATATTTGGTTACCATGTTAAGTTTTCTATCATGTTTTAAATAAAATGCAGTAGATGCATTTGTATTACCATAGTAATGAAGTTCTTTAAAGTCGTCTTTTAAAGTAGTTAAGGTATAACCTCCTTGAAATGCCACGAAATCTGTGTAAACAGGAGCAACCGTGCCATGAGGAGCTAAAATAAGATAACAATCAATGAAAGTAGAAGATCGATGTAATCTAGTTTGTAGTCCAAGTAAACGAATGGATCTGCCAGATCTCTGATTAAAATCATCACCTGTTGCAATTCCAGTAATTTCCACTGAAGAAGCAGTAAGAGTAGGTAAACTTAATTGAGTAGAATATTGATATAAATGTTTCTCCGGTGTGTTTAGTTTGACTTGCTTGTAGATTTTGTTGAGTTTGTATGCATTCTTTTTTGCAAGTGTGGTGGTCGAGGTGACAGGTGCGTTGTATTTTTTGTACGGCATGATTTTCTTCGCAATGTAAGCACTGGCTCCGAGCGCAGCAGCAGTAGCGTGAGAGCTAATTTGTGAGCTGAGCGCGTCACTGGCATATTCAGCGAAATCCATTTTTATGAGGTGTTCTCGCGCTTAACGCGC
>NZ_POQS01000055.1 GCF_002885955.2 Achromobacter pulmonis | reverse complement strand
ATGGCGTGCAGGTCGGGCAGGTTGGGCCAGGCCAGCGCCAGCGCCATTCCCGCCAGCAGCACGCCGCACAGGAACAGGCCGGCACAGAAGATGCCGGTCTTGACGAAGAATCGCAGTATCGGGGAGCCGCTCTTGGAGGGCTTGTCTTTCTTGGAGGAATTCTGGGGCTTGCTCATCGCGGCGATTTTACGGGTATCTCCGGTCGGGGCTTAGCGCGGGGGACCGGTTTCTGTAACAAGATTGTGCAGTGTGGTGCGCGGGCAACTTGCGGGCAATGTGATAATGCCGGCATGAACGTTTCCGCTATCTCATGTCCGGAGGCTGCCCCGGACCCGGCGTCCCCCGGCGAGACGCCCGAAAATCCGCCTTGTGCCGCGGAGTGCGCAGGCGCGACCGCGTCGCTGCCGCACGATCTGCCCGTCTTCCTGGTGGGCATGATGGGCGCGGGCAAGACCACCATCGGCCGTGGCCTGGCGCGTGCGCTGGGGCGCGAGTTTGTGGATCTGGATCATGAGCTCGAGGCGCGTTGCGGCGTGCGGGTGCCGGTAATCTTCGAAATCGAAGGCGAAGCCGGTTTCCGTCGCCGGGAAGCTGCCGCCTTGGAAGAGTGTACCCAACGGCGCAACATTATTCTCGCCACCGGCGGCGGCGCCATCCTGGCGGCGGAAAACCGCCAGCGCCTGCACGAGCGCGGCATCGTGGTCTATCTGCGGGCCAGCGTGGACGAACTGTTCCGCCGCACCTGCCGCGACCGCAACCGTCCGCTGCTGGCCA
>NZ_POQS01000054.1 GCF_002885955.2 Achromobacter pulmonis | reverse complement strand
GCCGGCCAGTCGGCCGCGGCCGCGTCGGGAACGATGCGTATGCCGTTGCGGGTCTGTACCGGTTGCGGCGAATCCGCGTACGACGCGGCTCTGGAACGGTAGGTGCGCGACCAGGCGTCGGCCACCAGCGCAAGCGAGACTTCGTCCATGCCGGGCGCAAGCGCCACGCCGATCCGTTCGCGGTTCCAGAACGCCAGCGAGTTGCCCAACACCGTCGTGACGAAGGGCCGGGTCAGCGCATAGTTGCGGCTGGCGTGGCGAGCGTCCCAGGCGGGCAGGCCGAGGTCGCCGGCCACGGCCTCGGCCTTTTGCCGCCCGGCGATGGCCTCGATCAGCATGAGCATCATGGGCATGGAGGCGGAGATTCCGGTGCTGGTCGCCACGCCCCGGTCCGTCACGACGCGCCGGTCCGCGACGTAGGAGATCGACGGATGCGCGCGCAGCAGGTCGTTCAGGTAGTACCAATGGGTGGTGCCGCGCTTGCCGTCGAGCAGGCCGGCGGCGGCAACGACCTTGGCCCCGGCGCACACGCCGAGTATGGTCGCGCCCTTGCGGGACTGTGCAAGCAGCCAGGCCAGGATGGCGGGATCGTCGTCGCGGCTCATGGCGGGCACGATGACGTAGTCGGCCCCGGCCGGATGGCGCGCGTCGAAACTGGCGAGCGTGGCGTCGGGCTGTACCGCGAGCGCGGGATACAGCTTTACCGGACCGGCCGCGCTCGCCAGCATTTCCACGTCGGCGATGTCGGCGCGGCGCAGTATGCCGGCGGGCATCAGATAGTCGGTGGTCTCGGTGG
>NZ_POQS01000053.1:462-835 GCF_002885955.2 Achromobacter pulmonis | reverse complement strand
GGCTTGGGTCGAGGGAATCTTCCCTGGGTCTTCAGCCACCTGACTGCTGATCCGAAAAGGTTTTGGGTCTGTAGCTCAGTCGGTTAGAGCACCGTCTTGATAAGGCGGGGGTCGTTGGTTCGAATCCAACCAGACCCACCAAGTATTCTGCCAGGCAGGATATGGGGGTGTAGCTCAGCTGGGAGAGCGCCTGCTTTGCAAGCAGGATGTCATCGGTTCGATCCCGTTCACCTCCACCACCGGTTCTTAGGATCCTGGGTGCAGCGTAGAGGCCAACTCATAGTGTCGTGCTCCACGATGTTATGAGTTGGGTTTTACCCAACAGCTATATTCGTTCTTTAACAATCTGGAAGAAGCACAACGAAATGTGCTC
>NZ_POQS01000053.1:0-288 GCF_002885955.2 Achromobacter pulmonis | reverse complement strand
GCGAACCGGGTGAACTGAAACATCTCAGTAGCTCGAGGAAAAGAAATCAACCGAGATTCCGAAAGTAGTGGCGAGCGAAATCGGAAAAGCCTTTACGTTTTAGCATTCAGGATAGTCGAACGGGATGGAAAGCCCGGCCATAGCAGGTGATAGCCCTGTAGACGAAATTCTGAGTGTGGAACTAAGCGTAAGAAAAGTAGGGCGGGACACGTGAAATCCTGTTTGAAGATGGGGGGACCATCCTCCAAGGCTAAATACTCGTGATCGACCGATAGTGAACCAGTACCG
>NZ_POQS01000052.1 GCF_002885955.2 Achromobacter pulmonis | reverse complement strand
TCGATCGAGCGATCCTGATCGCTCAAAAATACGCAAAGTAGTCGAAAAACTACTTCATCCCGCCTTGAGTTTCGAGCTGCGAGTTGTGAAATGATACTTCCAATTCCAAAAGATGAATGCCGTCAGCTTGTGGATTTTATAGAATTGCTGGGTCCAACTGAATGGCGAAAATCGACGGCGAGTGAGTATGTTATTCGGTCAGCCGTGGGGTGGGAGATTGGAAGTCAAATTGAATGCCCTCCGGAAATATTGTTTCGGTTCGAACAGGATAAGCCAGAAGTCATATCCCTGCTCCGGCGGGCTATTTTAAGTTATAGAGGGATAGTGAGTTGGGTTCTGCAGGACTTCGATCGTGGGTCCGGGAGGCGTTCGAACTGGGTAATAATGCCCCGTCGCCTTTTGGAGGTTGAGCAGAAGGCGCAGGATCTAGAGATTTCTCCAAGAAAGTACATGACGAGGTATGAACCAGAGTTTGGAGCTATTGCATATCGGGATATGGCTGGATTGACTGAACATGTGCTCAATTTTTTCGAGCACCTAGACTCCAAGAAACCAGAAAGTTGAACAGGCCGGAGAAGAAAACTTTATGGTCAATGAGAAATTTCGAGCATAGCCGCCGATAAATCAAATTAACGGGTGGTTGTTGCCGAAGGTTTTTGGCTTACGAGAATTTCTGCAGAGGACGTGCAGCGACTTTCCGACGGAGCCATATCCTGGGCTCAATCCCAGGGCCTAGGTGCTGGATTGTCGGCCTATAGAAATTTGCCGACTGACGCTAAAGGTGAGATGCCCCTTCGTCATCTCGCGGCCTTGGCGATCGCCGGTGATGTCGAACGCCTGAACAGCTAC
>NZ_POQS01000051.1 GCF_002885955.2 Achromobacter pulmonis | reverse complement strand
GTTCTTCAGACCTTCCCTAATGGAATAGTTCCTGGCGACTTTTCAGCAACGTTTTCTGTGAATGATCTGTCCGTGGGGCTGGTAGGGCTAAACTCAACTTTTCTGCAATTAGATAACAGCAATTGTCGGGAAAGGTTGGTGATGGACATCCGCCAGATTAACGCGGTGACCTCAAATGAGCCGGGCAAGTGGTTCGATCAACACGACTTTAATTTTCTGCTTACGCACCATCCCCCCAACTGGCTCTCTCCAGACGCGTTGCATCACTTTAATAGCGAAATCTCCCGCCCCGGTCGATTTGATATTCATTTTTTCGGTCATGTGCATGAAGCAAAGGTTCAAACCACGATTGTCGGTGGAGGGGCGGGCCGCAGAATATCCCAGGCTGCATCATTATTTGGGATAGAGCGAATAGCAAACGAAAATGTTCGACTGCACGGTTATGCCGTTGGGTCAATCACGCAGAACGGCTCGAAGGCTGAACTGAATATTTGGCCCAGACGAGCCCGCTCGTCCGACTATGCTCTGATCGCAAACGCTGAAGATTTCGACCTCGTGCCGCCGTATCGGCAGCATATGGCCGAAACCATTGCGACTTTCAGTAGTGCTGGCTCGGCGGGAACGATTATTCAAAAGCCGGTTGATTTGGCTGCATCTGTGGGTGAAAAGTCATCTATTGCTGCGACGGCTCTCAAACGTATCGAATACTATTTGCCAAAGAAAGAACAGCATAAATCAATACGAAACGTTGAGCGGAAACGATGCCTCGCCAGCTTTAACGCGGCGAAGCCGAGACCAATTTGGATTTGCGCAGATTGGGGGAGTGGTCGCGACGGCTTCCTCTGGTCTGTTCTAAGAAGTTTCTGGC
>NZ_POQS01000050.1 GCF_002885955.2 Achromobacter pulmonis | reverse complement strand
TTGGGTTTCATAGCTCAGTGCCCTCCGCTCGGATTGTGATACACATCACAAACCTCGACGGAGTCTATTATGGGAGAGCTACCAGCGTTTGAATGGAGACCTTGAGGGAGACTGCATCCTGAGTCCACGCAGAGCCACCATTGCCGGCCAGAATGAGCTTGGAGTCGGCTGTGGGTTGCTTACGCATCTGTGTGATGTCGAACTTCAGCAGTGACGTCTCGATCGGTTCCAGTGGGGACAGGGTCTCATTGACGGCGTTCTGTTCAAAGGCGCCGAGTTCCCATTGCTGGAGCCATACCGCTTCGAGAAGGCCGTTCTGCCACGGCTGTGGGATGCTTCCAGAGCCACCGCTGATGTTTACTGATGAGTTGATCCAGCAGATGCCCAGATCGATCTCGGACCAGGTGGTGCTAGTCGTCTGCGGCGTGGTCCCTGCAACGAGCTGCAACGTCCCGAGTATGCGCATGACGGTGAGACCGCCCATGTTCGATAGCCCGAGCGCTGTGAACGCAGGGTCGAGAATGTCGTCAGCCCACTGAGAGTTGGTCGTCACATCAAGGAAGGTGCTACGGACACACCACATCTTGCGACGCTTGGGAGTCCTAACGACGGTTCTGCGCTGCATCGTCATGGTGAGGGTGATTCCCTTCGTGGATGGCTCTGAGGAGCTTCATCCGACTGATGGACATTGCCTTGAGCCAGTTGGAGTAGTAGCTCGCACAGAGTTTACACTCTATGTACTTACTTGTCAACCCATCTGACTGGACTGGACGGGAAGCGGTACTCCCCCCGACCCCCTCACTGGGGTGTGAGGGGGAGTATCCCGCCGTTCCCACCCCTAGTCTAGCGTATCGGGGGATGTATGTCAAGTGGAGTTGTTTGGGTTTCATAGCT
>NZ_POQS01000005.1:522763-550120 GCF_002885955.2 Achromobacter pulmonis | reverse complement strand
AGCGCCGATACGGCGCACTTTGCCGCAGCCCATTTCGCCATTGACGATCGCAGCGCGTTCGCCTTGATCGACCAGCAGCTCGGCGGCAGCATGGACAACGTCGGCCTGGGCCTGGAACAGCTTGCGCTTGAGGCTGGCAACGACGAGTTGCCGCTGTGCTTGCGCTTGGCCGGTATAGACCGGCGGGTTGGCGCGGTTGAGAGAATCAAGCAGTTCGTCGCCGAACTCGCCGACAAAATCCTGAAGGCTCAGGGTCAGAGGGGATGATTCCGCTTCGAGCAGTTCGCCCGGTACGGGCGCTGCATTGCTGGCGGTGGTGTCGAGATCAACGGGCATGGTGATGCTCCATAAAAAGAATGGGGCATGCACCACCCCAGCGGGGCGATGACATGCCCCGTGGTGGGAAGAGAGACGGCGAACCGTCGGTGGTTGGACAGTACAGGCACTCCTTGGCCTGCGGTGACAACTCGCGGTCAGTACTCGTTGGGCAGCAACAGCGTGGTGACGCTGCGATCCCATTCGGTGATGATCCAAATCTTCAGGCCGGGTGTGACCTCGTAAGAAGAAAACAGACGATCCTCGCCGGACTTCAGCGCGGCATCGTTCTGCCGCCTGTCGCTGTCGTCGAGGTCGCCCCAATCGCCGCCGAGGTGGCGACGCAGGTAGGGAGTCGGGTTGAGCCGGCCCTGTCGGACCAGGTCATCGACGCCGCAGGTCATGACCACCTGGCCTGGCGAGAAGCGCAGGCTCGGTGTTTGGCTGATGGAAAGTGCTTGGGCTGCCATGGAAGGCTCCTGGATATGGAGGGGCCACGGCACCCCATCGGGGCGACTGGACCCCGGTAGGTGGAAAAATCGACGGCGAACCGTCGGCGGTGAAAAACAATCAGCGAATGGTCAACACCTCGCCCCGTGTCGGGGAATCAGGCGTCATGTCCCACGCGCGGATGACGGGAACAAACTTGTCGGTGAGGATGCGCGTCTCGGCGATCGAGCCGTCTTCGCGCTCGGTGAATTCCCGCTGGAGCGTCTTGTCCTTGTGGGTGTCACCTTTGACGACGAGCACGCGCCCCGTCTTGGATTGCACGACTCCCGAGATCGCGCCTGCGGCCAGAGCCAGGGCGAGATGCCAGTGGGACAAGGCCCGCGCCGGTGGACGTAGCGTCTGCTGCGCGGCCCCCAACTGCGTATCCCGCGACGGCCAGAGGCCTTGCAGTCTGCCAACCTCATCGGCGAACTGCTCCGGCTCCATCGTCACGCGGAAGAAATGCCCCGGCTCCGCCGGGCTGGCGGGGACGATGTACGGCAGGAACGGCCATTCGCTCGGCAGCTCCTCGGCTTCGATTTCGCCAAGCCCAATCTGCAGCAACAGACTGCGCACGGCCTTGACGGCATCGGGTGTCTGCTCACGCTGACGCACCCGTCGCCCGAAGATCACCACCTGCTTAAACTGCGTTTCCACCGCTCGATAGATCCGCAGGTCGGTGTAGTGGCGTGTCAGCCAGCCGACCAGCTCGGCATCGAGCACGTAGCCGGGGACGATGAAGACCAGCACGCCGCCGTACTGCAACAGGGGCAGCGTGCGCTGGTAGAACAGCTTTTCGAGGCGGGCTCGGCCCTGACCTTGATAGCCAATGTTGCCGTTGACGTCCTTGGACAGGTCGCCATACGGCGGATTGAGCCAGAGCAGACCGAAGGACTGCTTGGAGATCATCGTGTCCATCAGGTCCGCGTGCAGACAGTGATCGACCAGACCACGGGCATGGCGCGCCCGCTCTGCGTCGAACTCGACGGCGAACGCCTTGGCATGCTCGCGCCCCAGGGCATGAGCCGCTTCAGCGATTGCCACGCCTTCGCCGGCGCAGGGATCGAGGATGCACATCGGCCCATTGGATTCAGGCGCACTGGGCATCAGTGCATTGAGGGCTCTTTCGAGCGTTGGTTCGTCGGTCGGGAAGTACCCGTTCTTCACAAAATTGCGGGCGAGCCGCGGGAACATGAGAGCCATGGAAGTCTCCTGGTTGGCGGGGATGAATGGCGCAGGCGGGCCTTGGCGTGCCTGCGCAGGTGGTTCAAGCCGCTACCGTTTCCGGCGTCCAAATCTTGGCCGGGTATGGGTAGGCGGTGAGCACGTCACTGCGGATCAGCGAGCCGAGCGCCTGGGTCAGCGCCGGCACGTCGATGGCGAGCTGATGGCCCACCAAAGGCCCGAGGGCGAATGGCAGACGGGTCAGCATCTCGCGGCTTTGCAGCAGTTCCAGCACGGTTTCGCGCCAGTGGTCGAGCAATGGCAGTGGGCAGGTGTCCTGCACCAACGTCCACAGGCGGTCAAACCGGTGGTCGCTATCGCGGGGCAGCAATGCCAGTGCGCTGGCGTTGGCCTTGTCGGGCTTGACGCAGCGCCGATCGAACAGCCACACGTTGGACAGCGAACCGAACAGCGTTCGCCGGTAGGCGCGGGTCATGCGCTTTTCCAGGCGATCGACGTTGCCGACGAACACCGGGACGCTGCCGCCCTGATCGGTGACGACGTGGAACTGCTCCAGCCCCTGCTCGTCGCGCCCGAGGGTCAGGCGAGCCAGGAACTGCTGGACGGCGGTGTCCCGCGCCCAGATCGACAGGAAGATCAGGTTGCCCTGGTCATCGCCGACGCAAGCGTCGGCCATCACGTCCGGGCATTCGTCGATGCGGTACAGCGTGGTGGAAGAAGTGTTTGCGGGCATGGTGGTGTCCTCGGATGAACGGGAACAGCACCGCCCGCAGGGGCAAGTACTGCCCCTTGGGGTGGAAGTAAAAAGCTTAGGTTCAGGCCATCAGCGCCGTAGCTTGGGCTGTGGCCTCCTTGGATGTGCGCCGCCGAGCGTGGTAGGCGCGAACGCCTGCACGCCAGTCGGCGGACTGCTCCGGTGCGAGGTCTAGATAAGACAGCGGACACGAGTAGTAGTACGGGTGCATGGACTCGTCCAGCGGCTTGTAGCCCCACTGGCCGCCGCTGCGTTCCAGCAGATCGCAGCGGATGGTGCACAGGGACTGGCCCGATGCGAGATCACGGTGTACGCCTTCGGCCTTGGCCGTCACTTGCACAACAGACCAGAGGACGTTGCCACGCAGCGCGTGGGCGATGACCTTCACGCTGGCGCGTTCGGTCTCTTGCGGTGCGATCAACTCCGCGATCAGTTCAGACCGCGATTGGGGTGAGAAATACCAGCCCATGAGAGGCCTCCTGGAAAAATTGAGCCAGAAGCCTCCCCGGTGGGGAAGACCCCCAGCGGGTGGATGAAGCACACCGCAGATGCGGTGCCCAGTACTACGCAGGTTGCAGTTCGGCCTGGCGGCTCCACTCCTGCGTCTTGAAGTCCAGCGCGTAGCCCAGTTCGCCCAGGCGGGCGATCTGCGTGCGCAGGGTGCGGCGGTCGATGGTCGAATCCAGTTTCACGGACTCGCCCAGCGGCCAGAGCAAGCTGAACAGCGCGGCGTCGCCATCTTCGGTACTGCCGGGAGCAGTTGCCGCAGCGGGCGTCGGCGCATCCACGCCGAAGGGCGTGGTATCGACCAGCGGGTCCGTGGATGCCTGCACGGGTGCTGGCTTGGCGGGCCTGGAAGTTTTGCTGGGCTTGGCCGGTGTTGCCGGTGTTGTTGCAGGCTGTGCGCCCAGCTCTTCATCAAGTGGATCGAGGTCCTGGGTGGCGAAGCTGCGTGCCTCGTCACGGCTCAGCTTGTCGATGTCGTAGAGCGTCATTCCGTCCAGGCTGGCGCGGATCTCGAAGCGCATGCCGCCACCGACCGGGTAGGACTTCGGGAAGATGTACCTGATGATGAACTCCCCGTCGTACTTGCCTTCGGGGTATTGCTCCAGCTCCGGGTCCTTGACCTCGAACGTACCAAGGTGCGTGGCGAGGCGTCCGACCGTGAAGGGGCCGTTCTTGCCGCGGATGGTACGCAGCGTGAGCTGGCCGGGGACGATGATGGGCGAAACCGATTGCTCGGGTGCCGATTTGGCTGTCATGGTGGTACTCCTGATGATGAATGACGGACGGCTGGTGGCAGCCGGTGGATGAGAGGAAATGAACCTCGCCCGAGGTGGGCAAGGTCCACTTGGCATCACGCCTTGAGCTGGCGCATGCCTTCGGCCAGGAGCCACAACGCCCGGTTCAGGCGCAGGTTCTGGTCGATGCCTTGCACCGGGCGGGTGCGCTGATTGCGGCCATTGGCCGAGCGTCCATTCAGGCCCCCCTTGACGAGGTTCTCTTGGACACGGTTGAAGACGGCCCACAGGTCATCCCTGCGGTCGTCCCAGCGCCTGGGCGCGAGCAGTTGACGCTCCGTGACAGGCGTCGGCTTGGCAGGATCGTCGTACTTGAGTGCCAGCGCTGAGTGCGCGAAGATTTCTGATTCGCCCTCATCGAGGGTGATGGTGCGCATCGCATCGCGCGAGTCCTTCACGCGCTCGAAGCCTTCAAGGACTTCGTAGGCGCCTTCGATCACCTGGCTGGCCACATCCCCCTTGTGCGGGACACGGATGTCGGCGGTGGTATCGCCGCAGACCAGGCCGTTGTGGCAGACGAATCTGAACATGCCTGCCAGCATCTGGTAACTGCTCGTGCCGTCGTGGCTGTTGAGCAGGATGATCTCGTTCGCCTCGTCGCCGTTGATCTGGCTGGCATGGCGAAGCCGGATGAGATGCTTGGTGTGCTCGCGCCGATCCTCGTTGCGCACGCGCGTCTGGCACACCATGAAGGGCTCGAAGCCCTCCTGGCGCAGCTTGGCGAGCACGGTCGAGGTCGGTATGTAGGCATACCGCTCGGATCGGCTCCCATGAGGAGCGTCGGCGAAGATTGATGGAGCAATGGCGCGAATGCGGTCGTCCGAGAGCGGGCGATCTGAGCGCAGGATCGGGGACTGCGGAGCAAAACGGGATGCCAGAGACATGGCTGTTCTCCTGTGAAAAATGCGACAACCGCGCGGCCGTCTGACCACGCGGAACTCGGGGGAAGAAATGCGCGAGCGCGCTATGCGGATGGAGGACGCTGCAGATGCAGCAAGGAGAAGCGGCAAGGCCCCATGAGGGGCCATGCCGGATCAGAACGAAGCAGCCAATGCCGGCTCCTGCTCCTCGACTTCACCTTCGGGCTCGCACTCGGCGGGCTCGGCAGGCTGATCTGCAGCGGGGGCGGCGTCCTCGGCTTCGGGCGCGGGAGCGTCCTGGGCCGGCGGCGTCTCGGCTTGCGCGGGGCTCGTCGGGTAGACCTTGGTGCCGTCGATCTTGATCAGGCCGATGTGGATCAGTGTCGAATCCAGGCTCGCGGCCGGTTCCCCAGCGCGCTCACCCTTGGTGCGGATGTACGGATCGATCTTCATGTCGTTGAGACGGAAGGCGATCAGCACCTTGCAGTCCCCTTCGATGGCCTGCACGCACCGGCGAACCAGATGCTCGGCTTCAGGGGTGGTGACGATGGTGTCGAAGTACCGATACTCCGGTTCATCGACAGGCCCGGCCAGAGCGGCGACGGTGCAAGAGAGGAACGGATCGCCATCTTTGGGCGTGACGTCCTTCGGACGGCTGAGGTAGCCGATGCCGCGGGTGATCAGCTCGTGCTGCCTGATCGAAGCCAGTTCGGCCCGGTCAAGCGGCTCGGCCTTGAGCAGTCGCGCCTTGAGGGACGCGGCGGCTTGGCCTTTCTGCTCACCCTTGTCGCGGATATACGCATCGCCCCACAGGTCGCCGAGGCGGAAGCGCACCAGTGGGCGCTGCTTGGGATCGTCAACGCCGATGTAGCGCTCGACCAGCTTCTTGGCCTCGGCACCCGAGACCTTGACGTCGAAATAGCGATAGCTGGGGTCCTTTGCGGAACCGACCAGCGCGGCGATGGTGCATGCCAGGAAGGGCTGCGCACGGCGGCCGCCCCGAACAGGCACTTCACGGGCACGCTGGATGTAACCGATGCCCGAGGAGTGGAGGTCGAAATACGATTTCTCGTTGGACGTGGTGCTCATGGTGAATCTCCATAGGGATGAAGCGGAGACACACCGGCCCCACGCNTGATCAGGCCGATGTGGATCAGTGTCGAATCCAGGCTCGCGGCCGGTTCCCCAGCGCGCTCACCCTTGGTGCGGATGTACGGATCGATCTTCATGTCGTTGAGACGGAAGGCGATCAGCACCTTGCAGTCCCCTTCGATGGCCTGCACGCACCGGCGAACCAGATGCTCGGCTTCAGGGGTGGTGACGATGGTGTCGAAGTACCGATACTCCGGTTCATCGACAGGCCCGGCCAGAGCGGCGACGGTGCAAGAGAGGAACGGATCGCCATCTTTGGGCGTGACGTCCTTCGGACGGCTGAGGTAGCCGATGCCGCGGGTGATCAGCTCGTGCTGCCTGATCGAAGCCAGTTCGGCCCGGTCAAGCGGCTCGGCCTTGAGCAGTCGCGCCTTGAGGGACGCGGCGGCTTGGCCTTTCTGCTCACCCTTGTCGCGGATATACGCATCGCCCCACAGGTCGCCGAGGCGGAAGCGCACCAGTGGGCGCTGCTTGGGATCGTCAACGCCGATGTAGCGCTCGACCAGCTTCTTGGCCTCGGCACCCGAGACCTTGACGTCGAAATAGCGATAGCTGGGGTCCTTTGCGGAACCGACCAGCGCGGCGATGGTGCATGCCAGGAAGGGCTGCGCACGGCGGCCGCCCCGAACAGGCACTTCACGGGCACGCTGGATGTAACCGATGCCCGAGGAGTGGAGGTCGAAATACGATTTCTCGTTGGACGTGGTGCTCATGGTGAATCTCCATAGGGATGAAGCGGAGACACACCGGCCCCACGCTGCGGGGAAAGGTGCGTAACCCCGCGATGGGTTGATAAGGCGAAAGCATCCACCACCAGAGACTGGTGGCCGCTCGCGGATGGATGCGGTGCGAGCTGGCTCGGTCACGCAGTGGGAACTGCGCCGCAACCTCGAAGACCGATGGTTGCCTGGCATGTCGCTGACAACGTCAGCAAGCATGGGCTCAGCATGGCCGGGCCTCGCGCGCGAGGCAGCCATCAATCGGTATCCCGGCGATTCCCTTTGATGAAATCTCCCAGGCAGAAAAAAGGCCCTCCTTCCGAATGGAGGGAGAGCCTGTGGGGGGCATGTCGCCTGGTTCTTTTCGTGGTGTTACGCCGGTACAGCGCGGCGCCGTCGGGACGTCTCCGCGCCGATCACGCTCACGTCGATCAGGCGCCAGCGCCCGTCGTCTATGAGTCGCTCCAGCACTTCGCCGAGCATGTCGAAATACACCTCGTCGTGCCGATCGACCAACTCGTCGTCGCGGCACAGCTCCACCGCATAGGTATCGCTGCCGCGCTGGTAAAGGATCGTCACCTGTCCGGTGAACTTCGCGGTCGAAACCGTGAAACTGATCGCCGGAGGCGTTTCGATGATCCNAGCTCGTGCTGCCTGATCGAAGCCAGTTCGGCCCGGTCAAGCGGCTCGGCCTTGAGCAGTCGCGCCTTGAGGGACGCGGCGGCTTGGCCTTTCTGCTCACCCTTGTCGCGGATATACGCATCGCCCCACAGGTCGCCGAGGCGGAAGCGCACCAGTGGGCGCTGCTTGGGATCGTCAACGCCGATGTAGCGCTCGACCAGCTTCTTGGCCTCGGCACCCGAGACCTTGACGTCGAAATAGCGATAGCTGGGGTCCTTTGCGGAACCGACCAGCGCGGCGATGGTGCATGCCAGGAAGGGCTGCGCACGGCGGCCGCCCCGAACAGGCACTTCACGGGCACGCTGGATGTAACCGATGCCCGAGGAGTGGAGGTCGAAATACGATTTCTCGTTGGACGTGGTGCTCATGGTGAATCTCCATAGGGATGAAGCGGAGACACACCGGCCCCACGCTGCGGGGAAAGGTGCGTAACCCCGCGATGGGTTGATAAGGCGAAAGCATCCACCACCAGAGACTGGTGGCCGCTCGCGGATGGATGCGGTGCGAGCTGGCTCGGTCACGCAGTGGGAACTGCGCCGCAACCTCGAAGACCGATGGTTGCCTGGCATGTCGCTGACAACGTCAGCAAGCATGGGCTCAGCATGGCCGGGCCTCGCGCGCGAGGCAGCCATCAATCGGTATCCCGGCGATTCCCTTTGATGAAATCTCCCAGGCAGAAAAAAGGCCCTCCTTCCGAATGGAGGGAGAGCCTGTGGGGGGCATGTCGCCTGGTTCTTTTCGTGGTGTTACGCCGGTACAGCGCGGCGCCGTCGGGACGTCTCCGCGCCGATCACGCTCACGTCGATCAGGCGCCAGCGCCCGTCGTCTATGAGTCGCTCCAGCACTTCGCCGAGCATGTCGAAATACACCTCGTCGTGCCGATCGACCAACTCGTCGTCGCGGCACAGCTCCACCGCATAGGTATCGCTGCCGCGCTGGTAAAGGATCGTCACCTGTCCGGTGAACTTCGCGGTCGAAACCGTGAAACTGATCGCCGGAGGCGTTTCGATGATCCTGGACGGCTTCGGATCGACCCAGGTGAAGTCGTGGGCGCCCGCATCGACCAGCATGTGGGTGATGCGCCGGAACCCGTCGGGCGCCGGCATTTCCTCCAACTGCTCGATGAGCTGACCCAGTTCCATGCACTGCGGCTCGGGAATGGGCAGCTTGGCCGGCGCGGAGCCGAGGATGTGTGTCTTGACGGTGTAGGGAGTGCCGTCGGACATCATCTCGGTGCGCTCTTCTGGCGTATCCGCACGCAGACCGTCGAAACGACGACGGGCATAGGGTTGGACATGCACCTTGGTGCCCTCGCTGGGAATGCTGGTCACCAGGTTGGGATCGAGTACCGCGAACTCGCTGGGCTTGAGCTTGACGACGATGGCGTCTTCGCTGGCTGCGACCACCTTCCTGCAGGCCCACGGGGTACAGGCTAGGCCACTGGCTGGTGGCGTGCTGGAATGGCGTGCAGCCGGTCTTTCGCTATAGGACGGTGCAGCCACACGGTTAGCGAGGCCAACTACCGTCAGCCTCTATCCATTCCTCCGTTATGGGTTGCTCACCGTATCCGCGGATGGCTTCTTCGGACGAGCCAGCGCCAATGCCACCACGGCCAGCCCCAGCGGCACGAACGACACCCATAGCACCGTGTTCCAGTCATAGGCTGCCAGCAGCCCGCCCGAGGCGAACGAGCCGACTGCCATCGTGCCGAAGACGATGAAGTCATTGAGCGACTGCACGCGGGTTTTTTCTTCCGGCCGATGGCATTCGAGCACCAGGGCGGAAGCGCCGATGAAGCCGAAGTTCCAGCCCACGCCGAGCAGGATCAGGGTCAGCCAGAAGTGGGCGACATCAATACCCATCAGCCCTACCGCAGCAGACAGGCCCGTCAGCAGCAAACCAACGATCACGACACGCCCAGCACCAAAGCGTGTGATCAAGTGGCCGGTGAAGAAGCTCGGCGCGTACATGGCAATCACATGCCATTGCAGGCCCAGGTTGGAACTCTCCTGCGAATGCCCACACATCTGCATCGCCAGCGGAGCCGCAGTCATGAGGAAGTTCATCAGCATGTACGACACCGCGCCGCAAATCACGGCGGTGATGAACAGCGGCTGGCGCGCAATCAGGCCCAACGGCCTGCCTCCCGCCACTTCCGCCGCGCTGGGCATCGGCAAGCGCACACCCAGCAACACCAGGGCCGACAGCGCAGCCACGATGGCCTGCGCCACAAAGGTGGCGGCGAACATATATGCCGGCCACAGGTACATGGTGTACGTCACCAATTGCGGCCCGACGACACCGGCCAGCACACCACCGCCCATGACGAAGGACAGGGCACGGGCGCGCTTGGCTGGATCGACACCATCCGCCGCCGCAAAACGGAAAGACAACACCACGGCGGCATAGGCACCGCCGAAGAAAGTCGCCAGGCAGAACAGCCAGAACGAACCCAACACCACCGCGACGGCTGCCAGCAACCCAGTCAGTACGCCGCACGCAGTACCCGCCAGGAATGCAGCACGCCGACCGTGGCGCCGGGCAATGGCACCTGCTGGCAGGATGCAGGCGGCCATGCCCACCACGAAGATGGAAATGGGCAGCGTTGCCAGCGTCTTGTTCGGGGCCAGCATGTGGCCAATGATTGCCCCCGTGGCGTAGACCACCACAGAGTTCGCTCCAGCCAGCGCTTGCGCCAAAGTGAGGCGAATGATGTTGCCGCGCTGATCGCGTTCCGACAGGGAGGCTGGAGTTTGTGGCAGTGATGCCGTTTCAGTATTTGGCAAGGGAGAACTCTGTTCTTATAAGGTTGGGGCTACCGGGATAGCCATTGAGATGGATGTGACTGTCAGCGCTGCTTGTCCATCGTCAGCACCATGCGAAACTTCACGTCGCCCGAGCGCATGCGCTGATACGCCTCGTTGGCGCGCTCCAGCGGTAAGGTCTCGATCAACGGCCTGACTCCCGTCAGCACGCTGAAATTCAGCGTTTTCTCGTTTTCGTAAGGTGAGCCGGTGATCGAGCCCAGCACGCTGCGCTCGCCACTGACCAGGAAGCCTGCCGACACAGGCAGCGGATCTTTGCCTGCCCCAAGCACCACCAGGCGGCCTTGCGGCGCCAGCCCGGCCAGGGACGCCGTGATCGCTGCCGGATCACTGATCATGGTGATGATCGCCATCGCCCCGCCCAGGCGCTTGAGCGCGCTGGCGGCGTCTTCTTGATGGGTGTCGATATAGATGTGAGCACCCAGCGCCAGCGCATCTTCGGCAATGTCCTGCCCACGTCCGATGGCAACGACCTTGAAGCCCATGCAACGGGCGTACTGCAGCGCCATGTGGCCCAAGCCGCCGATGCCGAGAATGGCAATCAAGTCACCGGCTTGCGCGCCGCATTTCTTGAGTGCATTGAAGGTCGCCAGGCCCGCACACAGGATCGGTGCAGCATCTTCCGCGTTTAGTTCGTCGGGAATGGACACCAGCCCGGTATGGCGCGCGACCATCCGTTCGGCATAGCCGCCATCGCAGGACGCGCCGACGAAGGGCTGATTGCGGCACAGTTGGAACAGTCCCTGACGGCACTGCTCACACTCGTTGCAATGACCGCCCAGCCGACCTACGCCAACCCGCTGGCCAATCGTCCAGCGGGCGGGCACACCTGCGCCCAGCTCGACAATGCGACCGACCACCTCATGACCCGGTACGCGGTGAGGCTGCAGCGCCGGGTCTGCGCCCTCGATGTCGGACGCATCCGCGCCGCAAATGCCGCAGGCCTCGACAGCGATCAGCACTTCGCCTGCGCCCGGTTCGGGAATGGGACGCTCGACCATCTCTAGGGAACCGGGCGTTGTGACCTGCATGGCGCGATAAGTGGCTGGCGTTTTCTGATCTCCTGGGAAAATCGGGTGACGGATCAACGCAACAAAGCCATTGCCAACCGGTTCAGCGCGTCATCCACCAAGGCGCGTGGACACGCCAGATTGATGCGCATGAAACCTTCGCCAGCAAGGCCGAACTTGTGGCCAGGATCGAGCCACAGTTGCGCTTGTCGAAGCAGGAAGTCGTGTAGTGCGGCAGCAGGCATGTCGAGTTGGCGGAAATCCAGCCAGGCCAGATACAGCGCATCGGTCGGCGTGACAGAGATCGGCAGTCCGAGTTCGGCAACGCGAGCGGCGAAGTGACGCTGGTTTTCGCCCACATAGGCCAGCATCGCGTTCATCCACGGCTCGCCCTCGCGGTAAGCTGCCTCGCAGGCGGCGGTGCCCATGGTGTTGACCAGGAATACGCCATTACGCTCACACTGCGTCCAGAACGTCTGCCGGTGGCGCGGGTTGGGGATGAAGATGTTGGCGCAGGACAGGCCCGCGATATTGAATGTTTTGCTGGGTGCGGTGCAGACAATGGTGTTCTGCGCGATGGTCTCGTCCAGCATCGCCATCGGCACATGCCGCTGCCCCTCACCAAACACCAGATCCTGATGCACTTCGTCCGACACGATCAAGATCCCGTGGCGCGCGCAGATTTCTGCCATGGAAAGCAGTTCTTCGCGCGTCCAGACATTGCCCGTCGGATTGTGCGGATTACTCAGGATGAACAGCCGGGTGTTCGGCTGGATGGCAGCCTCGAACACCGCTGGGTCAAAACGGTAACGGCCCGCTTCCAGAGTCAGCGGAGCCAGGGCCAGCCGACGACCATTGGCGACTACATCATGCAGGAAGTGGAAATACACGGGCGTCTGCACCAGCACATGGTCACCTGGCTGGGAGAAGACCTGGATGGCCATGTTCAGCGCGCTGATGACGCCTGGCGATTGCACCAGCCATTCGGGCTGCGCCTGCCAACCAAAGTGCCGCGACTGCCATGAGGCAGCCGCCTCGCGGTAGGAGTCCGGTGTACCGCCATAGCCCAGCACCCCCAGCTCGGTCTGCTGACGCAGCGCATCCAAAATGGGCTGCGCGACACGAAAGTCCATGTCCGCCACCCACATCGGCAACGGGTCAGCCGCTCGCTGCTCAGGCGTGAGGAACTGGCGACCATGCTCCCACTTCATGGAGTTTGTATGGCGCCGGTCGATGACCACATCAAAATCGTACATGTCTGCTCTTTGTTTCAAGTCGGTGTTGAACAGGCCAAGCCCGCCTCGGGCGCAGGCAACGCCTGTACGCCCAGGCGTGCCGCCTCGATGGCACCCGCGACGTAGCCCGGAAACTGCGGCGACCACTCACTGGCGATGCCGATCAGCACGTCTTGCCAAGGGCCGGAGGCAACAGTGGCGACCGGCGCATGGGGGTGCTGGCCGCCGCTGTGCTGGTCATCGGCCACGGCGGTGAACGGATCAACTGCCCAGTCCTTGACCGCATCGGCGATCGGCGTGGCCGCCTTCGGCCCGAACAGGCGTGCGAACTGCGCCCGGCAATGCTGGCGCAGCACGTCTTCGGGCACCTGCTGACGCACCGACACCGGCAGACCGAAAAAGCCGAACAGCGCGGCCCGGCCACCCGGCATGGAGGAATCGTGGATTTCACCCAGCGGGCCGATCATGCTGCGTGCCTCGCCGGAGAGGCCTTGCTCGCGCCAGAACGGCTGCTCGTAGACCGCGATGTATTTGGCGTGCGGTGCCATCCAGGTCGCAGTCTCCTGCCATTGGGCCGCGAGCCTTTCAGGCAAGGCAGGCGAGAACGTCATGCCCTGCGTGACCAGACGCGGCGGCAACGCCAGTAGGACGTGCTGAGCGTGCCAGGTGCTGGCGTGGCCGTTGGCATCCTCGCTGTCCAGCTCGATGCCATGCGCCATGCGGCGCAGACGGCACACGCTCTGCCCGGTGACGATGCGCTCAGTCGGCAGTTGTCCGCGTATGGCGTCGATCAGCGCGCCCATGCCGCCCAGCAGGCGCATTGAGGTCGGCACATTGGCATAGCCACGCATGCGCTGAGGTGGTGCGCCTGCCGTGCGCTCGACCACCATATCCCCAGCCTCATGCTGCGCGAAGCGCGCCAAGCCGAGTTCGTGAATCAGTTGATCCAGCTCGCGCTGATAGTCCGGCCAGAACCAGGTCGGCCCCAGATCGAAACGGTCGAGCGATGAGGTGCCAGCGTCGAAGGAGGCGATACGGCCGCCCAATACATCACGCGCTTCCAGAATGACGACATCGTCGATGCCTTGGCGCTGTAACAACCAGGTGGCATACAGGCCGCTCAACCCCGCGCCGACGATGGCAATGCGTGCGTGCTGCATGCTCACACTCCCACCACGTCCAGCAGGTGGCCGGTTTTGAGATAGACCGTGACGCCCTGCGCGCCAGCACCAAGCTGTGACGCCGCGACTGCAGGCAAACGCAACCAGCTTCCAGACGGATAGGTTTTGCCTGCTTCATTCAGGCTGCCTGCGAGTACCAGCAGTTCGGCACCGTCCACCTGACCAGAGAACACCCTCTCGTGCGCCGCCAGGCGCAGCAGGCAGACCTGTTCGGCCTCGCCCGAGAACAGCGGGCACACTGCGCGACCGTTCTGCTGCTGCCAGTTGGCTGGATCGTTGGTATCGATGCGCACGCTGGGCTGCTCGTCGGGCAGCATCTGCCACAGCTTGACGAAGATGAGCGCGCCTTCGCGGCTGGCCGGCGCATGGCTGGAACCGGGCGGGTTGCGCATGTACCAGCCTGCGGGGTAGTCCTGATCGTCTTCGGAGAACGTGCCCGACAGCACCAGGATCTCCTCGCCACCGGGATGCGGATGGCGCGGGAAACACGACTCCGGTGCATAGCGCACCAGGCTGGTGGCACGGGCCTTCTCGGCGCCGATGCGATCGAGCATCACTCGCTCGACCCCTGCCTGGGGCGAAGCCACCCAGTGATAGTCGTCAGGGGTGACCTCGACGCGAAGCGAGAAATCAGCGTTGAGGCGCATGAGGGAAGCCATCCAGAATTCGCATTGAAAAAGGAATGCCGGGCGCAACGCGTGCGCCCGGCATGTGTTGTCAGCCGATCAGGCGACTTGGTAGATGCGAACGTCGGGCGCAGCATCGAGCAGCGGCTTGAGACCGCCAACCACATCGGCAGTGAACAGCTCGCTTTGCAGATAGGCTTCGGCGTTTTCCTTGGTATCGAAACCGTGCAGCACCTGCACGTCTTCATCGCGCACCAGCAGTTCCTTGGACTTGGCACCGGCGATGGTGTCGAGGAACGGCGCCTTGTACTTCTGGTACACGCCCACAGCGGCGGGACGGTTGGCTTCAGCGACCTGGAGGGTGATTTGCAAGTAAACCATTTGCATTTCTCCTTTGTTCAAGCCTTAACCCAGAGATCAATCATTTCAACATTCGCTGCCTTGACCATGCCATACGCCGGGCAACGCCGTTCGACGGCTTGCTTCAGTGCCTGGATTCGATCGTCAGACTCCGTCGTCTGCAAGACGGCCTTTACTTCCACTTTCTCAAAGTAGGTACGAATATTCAAATCGCCCATAACCCCCTGCGGATCCAGTTCTGCCGTAATTTCAAAATCAATACCTTGCAGATCAAATTCCATTTCCTGGGCAATAAGGCGGGCAGTGATATTTTCGCAAGCAGCCAATGCCGATAACACGGTTTCCATTGGATTAGGCCCCATTCCCTTGCCGCCCATCTCAGCGTCGGCATCGATCACAAGTTTGTGTTCACTAGAGGTTGCGGTCGTTACCGTCCCTTCGCATTTGGCACTTACTGCAAATGTCATCTTGTCCATCATGAGTTCCTTCAAAATTAATTCAATATGAATATCTTCAGTTCACGAAGCCGCTCAGAGCCCCAGCGCCTTCGGCATCAGTTGCGACCGGCCATCACACCGCCATCGACGTCCCAGATCGCGCCGGTGACCCAGGCCGCCTTGTCCGACAGCAGGAAGGTGGCAACTTCGGCAACGTCCTGCGCAGTGCCAATGCGACCGATGGGGTGGAGACTGTTGAACCCTTGCAGCGCGCCATGCACTTCGGCCTTCGGGATGAAGCCTTCATAGATCGGCGTCTCCACCACGGCGGGGGACACGGCATTGACGCGGATGTGCTTGGGTGCCAGCTCCATCGCCAGGTGCTGGGTTAGCGAGTGCAGGCCCGCCTTGGCCATTGAGTAGGCAGATGATGGGGTAGCGGCGATGGCCTGTTTGGCCCACATCGAGCCGATGTTGACGATGGCGCCGGGGCGATCCTTGGCGACCAGGTTGGCGGCGACCTTCTGCGTGATGAAGAAGAACGCCTTGTTCAGCTTCATGTACTGGTCGTAGTCAGCGCCCGAGTGCTCCAGAAAAGGCTTGGGAATGAACATGCCGGCGGCGTTGACCAGCAGGTCGATGTCCGCATGCTCCTCATCGATGGCCTGAAGCATCCCGGCCAGTCCTTCGTCGCTGGACAGATCGGCCGTCAGCGCCGCGACGGCCCCCAGGGCCGACAGCTCCTTGCGCGCTGCATCGGTCTTCTCCGGGCGCTTGCCCACGATCACCGCACTGCCGCCCTGGGCCAGCACCATCCGGGCAGTTTGCATGCCCATGCCGCTCGTGCCGCCGACGACCAGCAGCTTCTTGCCCTTGAATTGATTGCTCATCTGAAATTCCCTCATCTGACAATAGACAGAATCTTGACTAAAAAAGCGTGTGAACCACGTCGATACTGGGATAAGCAAATCCACAGGCATCAACTGACAACAAACTGCCCCATCATCCCGTTGTCTTCATGTTCAAGGATATGGCAGTGGTACATGAAAGGTGATGCCACGGCCGTCTGTGTGAACTTCACCAAAAGCTCGACCGGCTCCTGGGCGACAACCGTATCCCTAAGCCCCTGGTCACGAATGCCGGGAGCCGCACCGTTACGACTCAAAACTTCGAAATGGACACCGTGGATATGGAAAGGATGCGCCATCATCTCTCCGGTGACCTCCCAAATTTCTGTGTCGCCAAGGCGGATCTGTTCGTCAACCCTCCCCATGTCGAAAGCGCGGCCATTGATGCTGAGCATCCCCATTCCGCCGCGCATCATGTTTCCCATGCCCATGTTCATGACAAACCGCCGCCGCCGTACCGCCTTCGAAACGTCCGGACGCTCATGAGCAAGCAGTCTTTCCGGCACTTTGGAATCAAGCGCAGCCTTTCCCTGGGGTTCAAACTGAATGACCGCCTCGCGCCCATTCCCGCCAAGCAGGTTTGCCGCCCCCCTCATCATTCCCATCATCATTGAAAGATTGCCATCCGGCCCGGTTTCGAGCGTGGCTGGACGGCCGTCCGAAAAGTCAGCCAGGATTTCCGCTCGTTCTCCCGGTGCAAGCCGCAGGGAGCGAAGCTCGACCGGCTTTTCGAGCAAGCCGCCTTCAGACGCTATCCAGTGAAAGGGGCGATCATCCGCGAACGCGAGATCGTACTCTCTGGCATTGGAGCCATTCACCAAGCGCAGGCGAACCAGCCCGCGTGGAACACGAGCCACCGGATTGACGGTCCCATTGACCATCAGGGTGTCGCCTCGACGCCCGTGCATGGTCGACATCATGCCTTGAGGCAATATGAGGGTGCCGTTCTCGAATTGCCGATCCTGCAAGATCAAGGGCAGGTCATCGACCCCGTACTCCGACGGCAACCCAAGCGCCCGCTCATCGTCATCGCTAACGATCAGAAGGCCTGCCAGTCCGGCATAGACTTGCTCCCCAGTACGACCATGCATATGCGAGTGGTACCAGAGCGTCGCCGCAGGCTGACGAATCGGGAGCACCGGTCGCCATGTGGATCCCGGACGGATGGTTTGGTGGGGGCCGCCATCAAGCTCTCCCGGAATAAGCAGGCCGTGCCAATGGACCGTCGTGTCCTCGCCCAAAGCGTTTCTCACCGCCACTTCGACCTCGTCGCCACGGTGAACACGCAGTGTCGGGCCAAGATAGCTCCCGTTAAACCCTAGCGTCACGCTTTCGCGCCCAGGGAAAAAGGAGGTTTTACCAACCTGTGCAGTAAGCGCTATCGATTGGCCCTGATCACGGGCATCGATCAATTCGGGAATCCGCAGTTGCCTCGCCTCGGCGGCAAAGGATGGCCGCCAAAGGGATGAGGCCGCCCACAGCGAACCGCCCGCCAGCACGGCTCCAGTTAAAAACGAACGACGTGTGAGTGTCATAGGCTACCGCCTCCAAAATTGAGAACACTCCTTATCTACGCCGCTCAGATGCGGGTAGAGCGTAACGACAGATCGGAGCGAGAAGTCTGAATTTACGAGCATCGTGCCGTCAGGACCGCCCGGTTAAGAACCGCACAAACAGGACGGCCAGGGTCACGACGCCGCCAAAAAAGAGAATCATCGCAAGGGGGCCAAACACCATCATCCACCCCATGCCATGCCATATGCCTGACATCGGGTGCATCGTGTCAAACGCTGACTGCATCATGAATGCACGTCCGGGACCGTAGGTATGTAACAGAATCATTATCGCGAAACTTGAGAGCAGCGCGATGGTTGCCGTTGTGGCCAACGTGGATTTCTTCGTCATGACGTTCTCCGATAGGAATGGTGATCGACTCATTGCAGGGCTGCGGGCCGTTCAATCTGACGTCCGGCCATCCGCCGCCATCAACGTCTCGGATCGCACCGGTTCAAGCTGTATTTGAACCTTGATTCTCCTGTCTGGACAACTGAGATAAACTTCGCCTTATTGAAAGAAAAACTTTATCGCCATGAAGTCACCTAATCATCTGAACGCCCTGCGGGCATTTGAGGCCAGCGCCCGCCATCAGAGCTTTTCCGCAGCAGCAGCCGAACTGAACGTGACGCCGGCAGCCGTCGGTCAGCTTGTGCGCACGCTGGAGGACTGGCTGGGTACGCCACTGTTCGTGCGGAGCAACAGCGGAAAGGCACGATTGGTTCCGACCGAGACGGCCGAGCACGCACTACCGGACATTCGTGCCGGCTTCGACCGATTGACGCTGGGAATGGAACGGCTGCAGAAGGGTTCAACCAGCAGGGTACTCACCGTAACGGTCAGCCCTGCGTTTGCCGCCAAATGGCTGTTGCCACGTATCGACCGGTTCCAGACCGCCTGCCCGGACACCGATGTACGCCTGGATACCAACCACAAGTCGGTGGACTTCGTGGCCCAACAAGTGGACATTGGCGTGCGCTATGGCATGGGAAGCTGGCCTGGCTTGAAGGCCGACAAGCTCATGGATGAAGAAGTTTTTCCTGTGTGCTCCCCCGAACTGTCGGGCCAGCACAGGCGCCTGCGAAAGCCACGTGATCTGGTTCGCGAAACCCTGATCCATGACCTGTCGATGGACGGACATGCGGGCTTCCCGACCTGGGACGTCTGGCTGGATAAGGCGGGCGCTTCCGGCGTGACTACCGCACGCGGCATGAGGATCAACAACTCGGCGGCGGTGCTGCAAGCGGCAGCTGAGGGACACGGCATCGCACTCGCGCGCAGCGTCATGGCGCGTGATGACTTGACGGCGGGTCGTCTGGTGCGGCTATTCCCCGAAATCAGTTTTGCATTGGAAGTGGCCTATTACGTCGTTTACCGGCCCGAATGCGCCAACCTTCCGCGATTGGTGGCGTTTCGGGAGTGGCTGTTCGCCGAGGCCGAAAAGAGCTAATTACAAGGAAATGTCAAACGGAAGGGCTACGTTGCCTCCCAATCTCCCACGACACGCCCCCGCCACGCATCGTCGCGGCGATCTGCTGCCCCAGCTTCTTCTCGATCACCGGCTTCCATGGCACCAAGCATGAAGCCCATGCCGTCATCCAGCATCGCGTAGCGCCCGCTGGCGAGCATGACCGAGCGCCGGTAGATGCCGGCCACGCGCTGCCCGTCAGCCGTGGGGCGGTGCTCCAAGCCGGTTTCGGCGGCAATGTCCTTTGCGGCCTGCGCCAGCTCCCGATTGCGCAGCGTCCCCAGCAGGTTCCGGGCGAGGATCACGCGCTGTCCGCGCCGCTGGGCCAACCCCTGTTCTTCGAGGAAGTCGGCGCGCTGTTGCAGCGCTTGCTTGGCGTCGCCGCCAAAGCCAATTTCTCCCAGTCCTTTGCCACCAATGTTGAACTCGCCTAAGTGATTGATAAACCTGCTGTATCGAGTCTTAGCGTAGCCCAACGAATTGCGGTGCTGGAGTCATCGTGAAACAAGAAAAGGCCCCTCGAAAGGGGCTGGGTGGTCAGGCTTGGTACACGAAGTAGTGTTCGCGCTGACGTGGAAAGAACACGTGCTTCCACGTGTCGCCGCCGGTGTTGCCACCGTCGAAGACGACCATTTCGTAGGCATCAATGTCGGTGTCGGCCAGATCGGCGCTGGCGATATGGCGCATGTGCAGCATGCCGCTCAAGCGCTCGAATACCAGGATCTGGCCGATGGCGTCGTCCTGGCCCATGGCGTTGACGCAGGCTCCAAGCTGATGCTCGAAGTCGCGTGCGGGCGAGATGAGGTCGGGGAACATAAAGTGCTCCTATGGAATTGGACCAGCCCGGCTCCCAGAAAGGAGACGGGCTGGCATGGAGGACAAAGAGGAAGGTGGGCGCGTGGTGTGTTTGCTAGGACTCGGCCAGCGGCAGGCCCAGCAACACGGGCGCGTCAGCGTCGAGGATGAGGATGCGCACATCGGCCTGGCCAGCCAGTTCCAGGATGTTCGCCAGGTCGTCTGGCATGCCCTTGCTGCGGTGCTCCTGCCGAAGCTGCTCGGCGGTGATGCCCTCGGCGTGCTCCAGGTTCTTGTCCGTCCAGGGCGTGGAGATCAGCTTGACGCCGATCGCCGGACTGTACGGAACCCGAAAGGCGATAAACAAAAAGGCCTCCGGCGTGGCAAGGTCCGCCAGATTGGCGAGGTACTGGCCGGTTTCCGGGCTGATGTGCGCGCTGCTGATCTCCCAGCATCGGCTGTCCTGATTCGTCATGAACCTCAGCCTGGCTCATCTGGTGAGCTTCCGGACCCATATTCTGGCTCCCGAGGATACCTGGAGAGCCTTGATGTCGATGAACCGCATTCAGTTCCAGCAGGGCATGAGCCTGACGGAGTTCTTCGAGCGCTACGGCACCGAGGCGCAGTGCGCTGCGGCGCTGGCAGCACTGCGATGGCCCGACGGATTCGCGTGTCCGCGCTGTGCAGGCAGTGCCCACTACGTGGTCGGGCATGGCGTGCGAAAGCTGTTCCAGTGCCGCGCGTGCCGCCACCAGACGTCGCTGACCGCGGGCACCTTGATGGACAGCACGAAGCTGCCTCTTCGAACCTGGTTCCTCGCGATCTACCTGGTGAGCCAGGACAAGACCGGCCTGTCTTCCCTGGCGCTGATGCGGCACCTCGGAACCAGCTATCGCACGGCCTGGCTCGTTCACCACAAGATCATGGGCGAGATGGCACGACGTGATGCGCAGACGCCGTTGTCGGGGGCCGTGCAGCTTGACGATGCCTATCTGGGCGGCGAGCACGCTGGCGTCGGTGGCCGCGGCTCGCCGAACAAGGTGCCCATCGTGGCTGCGGTCGCCCTGAGCGATGATGGCCGTCCGCTGCGAGTCAAGCTCAGTCCGTTGGCGGTCTTCTCGCGCGAAGCTGTTGCGCAGTGGGCGCGGGCGAACCTTACCCCCGGCAGTGACGTGCTCAGCGATGGCCTGGGGTGCTTTGCCGGCGTCATCGATGCCGATTGTGCGCACTCCTACATCGTCGTGGGTCGGCGAAAGCCCCGCGAGTTGCCGCAGTTCGCATGGATCAACACCGTGCTGGGCAACCTCAAGACGATGATCTGCGGCGGCTACAAGGCGTTCGACTTCGGCAAGTACGCTCGCCAGTACCTCGGGGCCTTCGCCTACCGCTTCAACTCGCGTTTCAACCTCAGGGCCATGCTCTCGACCCTGCTCGGACAGGCAGCCACGGGCGAGCCTATTCCTGAGCGGCAGATCAGGGCACGGGCTGAGGTTCATGACTAATCAGGTCGGCTGTAGTAGCCGGTCTCGAAACTCAGGCGATGCACGACTTCCCGCGCGGCTTCGACCGAATAGCTGTCACCAACGTGGATCAGGCGACCGTCGAAGTCCTCGCCATGAATGGCATAGACCACGGCACCGATCACGCCTTCGCCGTTAACGCCTTCATCGGCATCGCATTCGGCCAGTACCTCGGCACTCACAGGTTCAGAGCCGTTCGTGACCACCGCGAAATCGCTGGTGACGATGCAAGAGGATGAAATCAGTTCCTGGTCGGACAGGTGTTGCTGGCTCGGGTGGATAATTCGCCAGACAGGCGGGCTTCCGTCCTCGTAGCTGATGGACAGCGTGCGGACGATTTTCAAATTCCAGTAGCCGCGAACAAAGGGATTGGGATTCTGAGACATGGGAACGCTCCAGATTGAATAATGGAGCCAATTCCCGCCACCGGGAATTGGACCCGGTGGGTTGAAAGGGGAAAATGCGTCAGTCGGCGCTGATCGTTGGCTTTGATTCAGCCGCTTTACGCTGGGCAACGGAAAGGAAATCGAGGGACATGGCTGTGTGGGCGCATGTCCCTCGTGGGGAACGAAAAGACGGGGGTGTGCCGGAAACGGGCTCACCAGCCGCTGTAGTTCACCATCAAGTCGGCGATGACCTTGCGGCGCTCCAGGTCGAGACCGTCGAAGTCCGACAGCCCGTGGAAGTGGCAGCGTTTGAGCATGGCACCGCCCTCGCGCGCGTTGTAGAAGCTGACCATGGCGGACAAAAACATGCGTTGTCCGCTGCTCAGGACACCGAGGGCGTCGTTGAGCCGCAGCATGTTNTGCTAGGACTCGGCCAGCGGCAGGCCCAGCAACACGGGCGCGTCAGCGTCGAGGATGAGGATGCGCACATCGGCCTGGCCAGCCAGTTCCAGGATGTTCGCCAGGTCGTCTGGCATGCCCTTGCTGCGGTGCTCCTGCCGAAGCTGCTCGGCGGTGATGCCCTCGGCGTGCTCCAGGTTCTTGTCCGTCCAGGGCGTGGAGATCAGCTTGACGCCGATCGCCGGACTGTACGGAACCCGAAAGGCGATAAACAAAAAGGCCTCCGGCGTGGCAAGGTCCGCCAGANCCACGCGCTGCCCGTCAGCCGTGGGGCGGTGCTCCAAGCCGGTTTCGGCGGCAATGTCCTTTGCGGCCTGCGCCAGCTCCCGATTGCGCAGCGTCCCCAGCAGGTTCCGGGCGAGGATCACGCGCTGTCCGCGCCGCTGGGCCAACCCCTGTTCTTCGAGGAAGTCGGCGCGCTGTTGCAGCGCTTGCTTGGCGTCGCCGCCAAAGCCAATTTCTCCCAGTCCTTTGCCACCAATGTTGAACTCGCCTAAGTGATTGATAAACCTGCTGTATCGAGTCTTAGCGTAGCCCAACGAATTGCGGTGCTGGAGTCATCGTGAAACAAGAAAAGGCCCCTCGAAAGGGGCTGGGTGGTCAGGCTTGGTACACGAAGTAGTGTTCGCGCTGACGTGGAAAGAACACGTGCTTCCACGTGTCGCCGCCGGTGTTGCCACCGTCGAAGACGACCATTTCGTAGGCATCAATGTCGGTGTCGGCCAGATCGGCGCTGGCGATATGGCGCATGTGCAGCATGCCGCTCAAGCGCTCGAATACCAGGATCTGGCCGATGGCGTCGTCCTGGCCCATGGCGTTGACGCAGGCTCCAAGCTGATGCTCGAAGTCGCGTGCGGGCGAGATGAGGTCGGGGAACATAAAGTGCTCCTATGGAATTGGACCAGCCCGGCTCCCAGAAAGGAGACGGGCTGGCATGGAGGACAAAGAGGAAGGTGGGCGCGTGGTGTGTTTGCTAGGACTCGGCCAGCGGCAGGCCCAGCAACACGGGCGCGTCAGCGTCGAGGATGAGGATGCGCACATCGGCCTGGCCAGCCAGTTCCAGGATGTTCGCCAGGTCGTCTGGCATGCCCTTGCTGCGGTGCTCCTGCCGAAGCTGCTCGGCGGTGATGCCCTCGGCGTGCTCCAGGTTCTTGTCCNAGCGCCCGCTGGCGAGCATGACCGAGCGCCGGTAGATGCCGGCCACGCGCTGCCCGTCAGCCGTGGGGCGGTGCTCCAAGCCGGTTTCGGCGGCAATGTCCTTTGCGGCCTGCGCCAGCTCCCGATTGCGCAGCGTCCCCAGCAGGTTCCGGGCGAGGATCACGCGCTGTCCGCGCCGCTGGGCCAACCCCTGTTCTTCGAGGAAGTCGGCGCGCTGTTGCAGCGCTTGCTTGGCGTCGCCGCCAAAGCCAATTTCTCCCAGTCCTTTGCCACCAATGTTGAACTCGCCTAAGTGATTGATAAACCTGCTGTATCGAGTCTTAGCGTAGCCCAACGAATTGCGGTGCTGGAGTCATCGTGAAACAAGAAAAGGCCCCTCGAAAGGGGCTGGGTGGTCAGGCTTGGTACACGAAGTAGTGTTCGCGCTGACGTGGAAAGAACACGTGCTTCCACGTGTCGCCGCCGGTGTTGCCACCGTCGAAGACGACCATTTCGTAGGCATCAATGTCGGTGTCGGCCAGATCGGCGCTGGCGATATGGCGCATGTGCAGCATGCCGCTCAAGCGCTCGAATACCAGGATCTGGCCGATGGCGTCGTCCTGGCCCATGGCGTTGACGCAGGCTCCAAGCTGATGCTCGAAGTCGCGTGCGGGCGAGATGAGGTCGGGGAACATAAAGTGCTCCTATGGAATTGGACCAGCCCGGCTCCCAGAAAGGAGACGGGCTGGCATGGAGGACAAAGAGGAAGGTGGGCGCGTGGTGTGTTTGCTAGGACTCGGCCAGCGGCAGGCCCAGCAACACGGGCGCGTCAGCGTCGAGGATGAGGATGCGCACATCGGCCTGGCCAGCCAGTTCCAGGATGTTCGCCAGGTCGTCTGGCATGCCCTTGCTGCGGTGCTCCTGCCGAAGCTGCTCGGCGGTGATGCCCTCGGCGTGCTCCAGGTTCTTGTCCGTCCAGGGCGTGGAGATCAGCTTGACGCCGATCGCCGGACTGTACGGAACCCGAAAGGCGATAAACAAAAAGGCCTCCGGCGTGGCAAGGTCCGCCAGATTGGCGAGGTACTGGCCGGTTTCCGGGCTGATGTGCGCGCTGCTGATCTCCCAGCATCGGCTGTCCTGATTCGTCATGAACCTCAGCCTGGCTCATCTGGTGAGCTTCCGGACCCATATTCTGGCTCCCGAGGATACCTGGAGAGCCTTGATGTCGATGAACCGCATTCAGTTCCAGCAGGGCATGAGCCTGACGGAGTTCTTCGAGCGCTACGGCACCGAGGCGCAGTGCGCTGCGGCGCTGGCAGCACTGCGATGGCCCGACGGATTCGCGTGTCCGCGCTGTGCAGGCAGTGCCCACTACGTGGTCGGGCATGGCGTGCGAAAGCTGTTCCAGTGCCGCGCGTGCCGCCACCAGACGTCGCTGACCGCGGGCACCTTGATGGACAGCACGAAGCTGCCTCTTCGAACCTGGTTCCTCGCGATCTACCTGGTGAGCCAGGACAAGACCGGCCTGTCTTCCCTGGCGCTGATGCGGCACCTCGGAACCAGCTATCGCACGGCCTGGCTCGTTCACCACAAGATCATGGGCGAGATGGCACGACGTGATGCGCAGACGCCGTTGTCGGGGGCCGTGCAGCTTGACGATGCCTATCTGGGCGGCGAGCACGCTGGCGTCGGTGGCCGCGGCTCGCCGAACAAGGTGCCCATCGTGGCTGCGGTCGCCCTGAGCGATGATGGCCGTCCGCTGCGAGTCAAGCTCAGTCCGTTGGCGGTCTTCTCGCGCGAAGCTGTTGCGCAGTGGGCGCGGGCGAACCTTACCCCCGGCAGTGACGTGCTCAGCGATGGCCTGGGGTGCTTTGCCGGCGTCATCGATGCCGATTGTGCGCACTCCTACATCGTCGTGGGTCGGCGAAAGCCCCGCGAGTTGCCGCAGTTCGCATGGATCAACACCGTGCTGGGCAACCTCAAGACGATGATCTGCGGCGGCTACAAGGCGTTCGACTTCGGCAAGTACGCTCGCCAGTACCTCGGGGCCTTCGCCTACCGCTTCAACTCGCGTTTCAACCTCAGGGCCATGCTCTCGACCCTGCTCGGACAGGCAGCCACGGGCGAGCCTATTCCTGAGCGGCAGATCAGGGCACGGGCTGAGGTTCATGACTAATCAGGTCGGCTGTAGTAGCCGGTCTCGAAACTCAGGCGATGCACGACTTCCCGCGCGGCTTCGACCGAATAGCTGTCACCAACGTGGATCAGGCGACCGTCGAAGTCCTCGCCATGAATGGCATAGACCACGGCACCGATCACGCCTTCGCCGTTAACGCCTTCATCGGCATCGCATTCGGCCAGTACCTCGGCACTCACAGGTTCAGAGCCGTTCGTGACCACCGCGAAATCGCTGGTGACGATGCAAGAGGATGAAATCAGTTCCTGGTCGGACAGGTGTTGCTGGCTCGGGTGGATAATTCGCCAGACAGNGTTGGCTCACTCGGGCGTGTCGCCCAGGACATGCTGCTTCCACAGGGCGAATGCCTCGTCCCGTCCCAGTTCGGCCAGGACCACAATGGGTTGCGCCTGCCGCGCACGCAGCGAAGCGAAATACGCCTTACGGTCGGCGATGGCCTTGAGATTGATGCCATCGATGAATAGCAGTTTGCCGCCCTTGATGAACAGCACCTTGTTGCCAAGGTCGCGCTCGAACGCGGCTCGTACTTTCTCCGGTTGTTGCATACGTCGGTTTCCTGTTGCTGTGGCCGGCCATTGGCTCGGAACGTTGATCGGCGAGATAAAGGCGCCGAAGGCTCGCTGACCTTCGGCTCGGGAGGAAATAACCACCCGTGGGCTGTTGCAGGCCCGGTCGTCGCTAGAACCGTCTGCTCATCAGCAATCACACCCGGCCCATGTCGTGGCTGGGGCCGGCATCGTCTGGCGCACATCCGCGCACAAAGGGAGCCCGTTTTTGCGCCGGTGGGCACCGGCACCGAATACCGCTGACCACAAAGGGTCTCCGGGTGGCTCGCGCTGCCAGGCAAGCCATCGGGGGGCCCTTCGCAGTGGGCGGGAGAAACACAGACCAGCAGAACACGCGGGAGACGGTTCGCGGAAAAGCTACCTTCAAGTCCCGCAGCCGGGGACGGCTGGACGGGACGCGCACACGGACAAGAAGGCGTTGCGCGCTGGGCGACCCGCAGGGGCGTGCGGGACACGGGCCACGCCTTTGAAACAGGGCGCGGCCCACGGGAAACGGAGTCAGTCAGGCGCCTTTGCGGCCGCTGCTACGCGAGCGCGAAGCGCCACGCTTGGGCGTACCGGATTCGACCGGCAGCGTGCCTTTGCAGTCGGGGTAGCGACTGCACGACCAGAATGGGCCGCTCTTGCCGGTGCGCTGGCGCGTCGCTGCGCCGCACTGCGGACATGCTGGCCCATGGGGAAGCTTGATGGACAGGGACATGCTGCCGTACTGCGCGATCAACTGCGAAATCCAGGCGGCCTGCTTGCTGAGGAATACGTCCAGGGTGAGCTGTCCGGCCTCGATCATGTCGAGCGCCTGCTCCCACACCGCCGTTGTGCCGGGGTCTGCAATCGCTGCGGGCACGGCGTCGATCAGCGTGAACGCCGCATCCGATGCGCGAATGGAGCGACCCTTCTTCACGATGTAGCCACGGGCGATTAGCACGCTGATGATGTTGGCCCGCGTCGCCTCGGTGCCGATGCCCGTCGTGTCCTTCAGCTTCTGCTTCAGGCGCGGGTCGGTTACGAAGCGCGCAATGCCCTTCATTGATTTGACCAATTCACCCTGGGTGTAGGGCTTGGGCGGCATCGTCTTGAGCGCCTTGATCTCGGCCTCGGCCACCTGACACGCCAGGCCCTCACGCAGTGGGGGAAGCACCTGGCTGCGTGCCGCGTCGTCGCCGTCCTCGTCCGCTTGCGGTTCGGCCAGCACCAGACGCCAGCCCTTGATGACCACCTGTTTACCGGTGGCCACCAG
>NZ_POQS01000005.1:472618-521188 GCF_002885955.2 Achromobacter pulmonis | reverse complement strand
CGTACTGCGCGATCAACTGCGAAATCCAGGCGGCCTGCTTGCTGAGGAATACGTCCAGGGTGAGCTGTCCGGCCTCGATCATGTCGAGCGCCTGCTCCCACACCGCCGTTGTGCCGGGGTCTGCAATCGCTGCGGGCACGGCGTCGATCAGCGTGAACGCCGCATCCGATGCGCGAATGGAGCGACCCTTCTTCACGATGTAGCCACGGGCGATTAGCACGCTGATGATGTTGGCCCGCGTCGCCTCGGTGCCGATGCCCGTCGTGTCCTTCAGCTTCTGCTTCAGGCGCGGGTCGGTTACGAAGCGCGCAATGCCCTTCATTGATTTGACCAATTCACCCTGGGTGTAGGGCTTGGGCGGCATCGTCTTGAGCGCCTTGATCTCGGCCTCGGCCACCTGACACGCCAGGCCCTCACGCAGTGGGGGAAGCACCTGGCTGCGTGCCGCGTCGTCGCCGTCCTCGTCCGCTTGCGGTTCGGCCAGCACCAGACGCCAGCCCTTGATGACCACCTGTTTACCGGTGGCCACCAGCGTCTGCTGGCCGCAGGAAAACTCAGCCACGGAACGGTCGAACTCGTGGTGCGGGAGGAACTGCGCCAGGTAATGCGCCCGAATCAGCCGGTACACCGCCAGCTCCTTCTCGCTCAGAGCAGAGAGGTTCGCGGGTTCGAGCGTCGGAATGATGCCGTGGTGCGCCGTAACCTTGCCGTCGTTCCATGCACGCGAACGCTGGGAGCGGTCGAGCTGACTCATGATCGGTCGCAGCGACGGGTCGGTTTTGAGCAGGCTGTCCAGGACGGCGGGCACCTCGGCGAACATGCTTTCGGGCAGGTAGCCAGAGTCCGAGCGCGGGTAGGTCGTGGCCTTGTGCGTCTCGTACAGGGCCTGGGCGATCTGCAATGTCTCCTGCACGTCCAGCCCGAGCTGCCTGGAACAGACCTCCTGAAGCGTCCCCAGGTCGAACAGCAGCGGCGGGCCTTCGCGCACGCGCTCGGTCTCGACCGACACCACCTGGGCGCTGCCCGCAGCACGAATCTGCTGCGCCGCCTGCTGGGCGACCGGCTGTTGCAGACAACGACCGGCGTCGTCGGTGCAGCCATCGGGCGCAACCCACTGCGCGGAGAAAGCCTGACCCTCTGCGGACAAAGACACGTCGATGGCCCAGAACGGCACCGACTTGAAAGCCGCGATTTCGCGGTCGCGATCCACGACCAGCTTCAGGGTCGGGGTCTGGACACGTCCGACCGACAGCACGCCGTCGTAGCCCGCCTGCCGCCCGAGCACCGTGAACAGACGGCTGAGGTTCATGCCGACGAGCCAGTCTGCCCGCGAACGCGCCAGCGCCGAGTAATACATCGGCAGCGTATCGGACGACGGCCGTAGCTTGCCGAGCGCGGTGCGGATCGACGCATCGTTGAGCGCCGACAGCCACAAGCGTTCGATGGGGCCACGGTAGCCGCACAGGTCGATGATCTCTCGGGCGATCAGTTCGCCCTCGCGGTCGGCATCGGTGGCGATGACGAGATGGGTCGCCTTCGCCAGAAGCGCCTTGACGACCTTGAATTGCGTGGCGGCCTTCGGTTTGACCTCGACCCGCCACTGCTGGGGAATGATGGGCAACTGTTCCAGCGACCAGCGCTTGAGCGCCGCGTCATAGACCTCGGGTGCTGCCGCTTCTACGAGATGGCCGATGCACCAGGTGATGGTGATGCCGGAGCCGTTGAGGCAGCCTTCACCGCGCCGCGTCGCGCCGAGAATCCGGCCAATATCCTTGCCCTGGGAGGGCTTCTCGCACAAGAACAGCCGCATGTCCGTCCATCCGATTTCCGTGGTTCATTGAGTTGCTGGAATCGAGGATGCCGGGCACCGCCAGGGGCAGCAGCAAACAAGTCGCAAGCGGTGGCGACCACTTTCACAGGATGGAATGGCTGGGGCGGAGATGGCGTGCAGCCGGGGTGTGCGGGCCGGGAGCCGCGATTTTCGGGAGCGCATGGAAGCNCGACGCATCGTTGAGCGCCGACAGCCACAAGCGTTCGATGGGGCCACGGTAGCCGCACAGGTCGATGATCTCTCGGGCGATCAGTTCGCCCTCGCGGTCGGCATCGGTGGCGATGACGAGATGGGTCGCCTTCGCCAGAAGCGCCTTGACGACCTTGAATTGCGTGGCGGCCTTCGGTTTGACCTCGACCCGCCACTGCTGGGGAATGATGGGCAACTGTTCCAGCGACCAGCGCTTGAGCGCCGCGTCATAGACCTCGGGTGCTGCCGCTTCTACGAGATGGCCGATGCACCAGGTGATGGTGATGCCGGAGCCGTTGAGGCAGCCTTCACCGCGCCGCGTCGCGCCGAGAATCCGGCCAATATCCTTGCCCTGGGAGGGCTTCTCGCACAAGAACAGCCGCATGTCCGTCCATCCGATTTCCGTGGTTCATTGAGTTGCTGGAATCGAGGATGCCGGGCACCGCCAGGGGCAGCAGCAAACAAGTCGCAAGCGGTGGCGACCACTTTCACAGGATGGAATGGCTGGGGCGGAGATGGCGTGCAGCCGGGGTGTGCGGGCCGGGAGCCGCGATTTTCGGGAGCGCATGGAAGCCGGTGGACGTTGATGGAGCTATCCCCTGGGGATAGCTCGCGAGAGCATGGAACGGCGAACAGTGGCCGGCCCATGCCGGGTCACTTCCTACGCCGCGGCTCTTTTGGCGCAGCCGGTTCCTGGACTGCCTGGGACTTTGCCTCCGCATCCTGCGGCTTCGGGCTGAGGGTCACGGACTCGATGCGGAACGGCAGGATGCCGACGCTGCGCGCGTTGATCTGCCAGGTCTCGCGTGGCTGATCTTCGTTGTCCGTCCAGGGCTCGCGCTCCATGCGGCCGACGACCAGCACGCGCATGCCTTTCTGGTAGAGGTTTTTCCAGTGCGCGGTGTCACGGTGCCAGATTTCCACTGGCGCCCAAAAGCCGCCGCGATCCTCGAAGTCGCCGCCTTTGGTGGGAACGGGGTTGTCGAAATACACGTTCAGCCGCAGCAAGCGCCGCGGCTCGTCGTTGCCGTTGGGGAACTCCCGGTACTCGGGCGGGGAGCCAATGTTGCCTTCGCCCCAAAAATGCGTGCTCATGTTGCAATCTCCATGGTGATTGAAATACCCGAGCCGCGTCGGCGTCGGGCGCGTACTGGGGTGTCCGGTGTCATCACCGATCACGCATTCCAGGTGGGATGGACTTGAGCCTGCGCAGGTAGGCGTCTTCCGCCTTGGCGGCCTTGCTGGCGCACTCCTGGGCCTGCCTGCCCAAGGTGTGCAACAGGCTGATCTGCATGTTCAGCGTGATGCGCTGAAGCTCAATCGCGTGCAGCTCGGCCAACAGGTTGACCGGCGTGCCGATGTTCGCCATCAATTCCTGCCACAGGGCTACGCCCATGGCTGAGCGGTCGTGCTTGCGCCAGCGCAAAAACGCCGTGCCTGCGCCAGTGGTTTGCTGGGCCAACTCCACGGGCAGCAGGTGGAAGGGATGCCCGACTGCCTGTTGCAGCACCTGCCGCTGCGCCAAGCCAATCAACTCGTCGCGCATGGCGAAGCACTGGCTGGCCCAGCCCTCAAGATCCCCCTTACCCTTAAAAGGCTTTAAAAGGCCTTTTAGAGAGGCAGCGTGTTCCAGCTTCATGAAGGCAGCCTGTTGCAGGCCCTGGAAGTAGCGGGGTTCGCGGTTCGGATCGCTCATGCCTGCTCGTCCTCGTCCTCGACCTCGCCGGCGCTGACCTCGGGTGCTGCGTCAATGGCGGGCTCGTCGGTGGTGGCCGCGTCGTTGGGGGCAGGCGCTGCAGCAGGACTCTCAGCACGCTGTTGCAGGCCACGGCGCACGATGGGCGGCGCGAACTTCGAGCGGTGCGTGCCTTCCAGCACGTCCTGCGGCAGTTCGCCGAATTTCTCCAGCGCCACCCGTGCTGCGGCGTTCTTCGACACGAAGTCGTCGCGCGTACAGCCCGAATAGCGGTATTGCTGGGCCAGCGAGAACAGGCTGCGCAGTGCATGGGCGCCCTCGTTGAGCCAGCGCTCCAAGGTGCTGCGGTCGATGAGCGCCGTGTGGTGGGCGAGGATCAGCTTGCGGGCGATGTCGTCGTAATCGGCCAGCAGATAGACGGCGGCAAAGCCGAGCTGCGCATTGACGAACAGCGGCAACTTGACGGGCTGCACGTTGAGGTTCTCGCCCAGGCTGAGTGCCGGAGGCACGCTCGCCAGCGCCTGATCCACCTGCTCGCGCAGCGATTGCAGCGTGGTCTTGGTCTGGTCGAGCTTTACCTCGATGCGCAGCATCCACCAGTCCGAGTACGGGTCGTCCTGCTCCGAGCCCCTCCGCATCTTGTTCATCTGCGCGATGTAGCCGTTCAGGCCGACGATACCCGGTCGCCCCTCGGCGGCGGCACGGCCATGCCAGATGCGCGAAGCGTGGTGCGTGTGAAGCGTCAGCGACATCGCGCTGCGCAGGGAGCCGAGATTCAGTTGCAGAGGTTCATTGGTTGCCATGGTGTCCGCTCGTTGTGTGAAAAGGAGCGGTCAGCTTCGGCAGGAAGCGGAAGGCAGTCAGTCAACAAACCGAAACCTGCCAGACCCCGGTTCAGCGCGTGATGGCCGCCTGCGGCGCGAGCTATCCCCAGGGGATAGCTCCATGGAGCGCCAACGAACGCTGCACGTCGGGATCAGGGTGGGCAACGCCGATGCTGCTGCAGATGTTCGAGGCCAGGCTTGCGACTGCACGGCATCCGCCCCAACGGTGGAACTATCCCCAGGGGATAGCTCTATTGGCATCCATGGGCGTCCACTTCACGGCCTTGTCAGCCGGCTCACTTGCTGGCGAGCAGGTCTCGCAGCCGCTCGATGTGCTGCCTGGCGACTTCTGGTGGCACCGGCTTACCCTGCGTTTGGGCCGGCGGTGCGGGTGGTGGCCGTTCGTTTGGTTGAGTGGGTGCCGGTGGCGGGTCTTTCTTTGCCCAGGCATTGAACTCACCGTGGATGGCCCGCTGGATGATGCCGAACAGATACCCTGCGGGATTGCGGATGCCGTGGTTGCTACAACGCGCGGCCCATTCGTCCAGCACGTCCTGCCTCAGCGAGGCATCAACCTGCTGCAATGCCACCTTGGCACCCGCCTGCTGTTCCGCCTTCAGTTGCGCAAAGCGCTTGGGCCATTGCAGATCGTCCAGTGCGCGCGCCTGCGCAGTAGTACGTATTTCATTAATACAACTACTACGTACTGTACGGGCCTGCTTCGGATTCCGAAGAGAGACGTCTGGCGCGGGTTTCGGCCCTGCTTCGGAATCCGTAGTGGGGCGTTCGCCATTCCGAAGAAGGCTCGGAGCCCCTTCTTCGGAATCGTGAATGGCGTCTTCCTGTGGATAACTATCGCTGGCCGTAAGGTCCTGGTTGGCGAGGCGTTCGGCCATCACCTGCAACCGTGACGGGAGGGTGCGTCCGGCCAGCAATGGGTCTTCACCGATTTCCTTGAGCGTGTGCAGGCCCACGATCTGCACGGCCTTGGCAGAATGGCCGAGCGCCTGGCTGACGAGTTGCAGGTAGTCCGGGTCGAGCTGCATGGCCTCGAACGGTGTCAGAGGTTCGTCGTGCAGCACGTACAGATTGCCGAGGATGCGGCCAGTCTTGGGGTCACGCCGTCGCCGAACCAGGCTCAGCCAGCGGGTCAGGCGCATCAGTGTCAGCGCCCGTGCCACGGTTTCATGCGAGGCCTGGCCTGCGCAGGGCATGGACGCCAGCCAGGGCCGCAACTGCTCGTAGGTGGGAAATGCGGTCACACCATCGTCGTTGAGCATCAGCCGGAACACTTGCCAGGCGTTTCGTTCCAGCGGCGTCAGGCGGCGGTCGAGGAACAACTTGCGTGGCACCGTCTCGTGCCGGTTGCCACTGAAGAGGAAAGCATCGCCGGAGGTAGGCGTGGGCGACTGTGCCGGTGTAGGCGCAGGTGCGCTGGGGGCGGGCTTGGGCGCAAGGTCTTTCAGCGCAGCATCGAACAGCTCTGCGAGTGCGATGGGGCCTTGGCGTCGGACTCGTGGTGCGGTGTCGTCCACGGCCATGACTCAAGCCAATCCCTGATCGACCCAGCCCTTGATCGAGGCCCAGACCACCGACAGAGGCAGCGACATGCCTTCGGCCAAGTCCATGGCGGCATCGAGAATGGAGGTTTCGTCTTCGAGATCGACCGTCCTGCTGTTGGTCACGGCCTTCCATTGCCGCCACAGCTCCGTGTCCTGCTCCTCGTCCAGCACGGGATGTCGGCCCTTGCGCTTGGGCAGACCGAGGATTTCACGGCGAAGCGCTACTTCCTGATGCGTCAAGCCATAGAACTTGCTGACCATCTCCGTGCTCGCGCCCAGCCTGAGCATGCGATCGACTGTGGCGATTTCCTTCTCCACGTCCTGCGCCTGCTGGAGCAGCCGCCGCAGCACTTCGCGGTTGACCGTCACTGAGCACCAGGAGACGTTGGCGTTGGCCAGCACGCTGATCAGCGCGGGATGCTTGAGGGCGTCCAGCTCTGCCTCGCCAAACCCCATCAGTTTGCAGCGGCGCAGTTGCCCATTGCGCAGGTCATAGAGGGCCTGGGCGATGACAGCCTGGTTGAGTGGGTGTGCTGTGGACATGCTGGCCTCCCTCGCTTAGGTTCCAGAGTCCGCAGCGCCGGCTTCGAGATCGAGCAGGCGGCGGGCCAGTCGCAGCAGGCGGAACAGCTTGACCAGCGCGGTGTCGCTCAATCGTCGGGTTACGTCGCCCTGGCCGTGCAGCAGCGCCGGCAGGTCGATGACGAGTTGCCCGTTGTCCAGACCGACATCGGCGGGCTGCTGACCGGCCAGGCAAGCCAACAGCGTATGGACGGCACGGCCCAGCGGCGCTGGGTTTGTGGTGCGAGCACGGCAGGCGAAGCCGATGCCGTCTGGGCGGTCATCGATGCACTCGCCCAGGTCTGCCTCGACCGCAATCTCGCGGGCAAACTGCGCGACGTGGATGCGCAGGTGCTCGGGTGTGTCCAGGCCGGGGGCGATGTACCAGACATCCGAGATCGGATAGAGCCCGCCGGCCTGCACCGGGATGGACTGCAAGACATTCGCCGAGAAGTCGTGCGGCAGTGGATCGCCCAACTGGTCGGCGACCATGCGCTGGATGGACTCAAGCCGTTCGGTCGTCGGCGCTGGCGAGACGATGTGCTCCCGAAGCACGTCGTCATCTACCGCCGGACTGGCTGCGCCAGAATGACTGGCGTCCGCGTCGCTCTCGCCCGTCGAGGGCGTTGCCGTCGGCCTCGCAGCAGGTGGCGCAGTATCGGCCGGTGGGCGCGCGATGGCTTCTGGCTCTGGCAAGGCAGGCGGCGTCGAGGGCGGCGTCGGCTCGCTGACCAAGGCCCGCTGGCGGCTCTCGGATTCGGTCATGTCCAAAGCGAGCACGTCGTAATCGACGTCCAGCAATTCGGTCATCTGGCCGATCAGCTCGTCCTGTACGCGCTGCGCAGAGAACTCGTCGGCCTGGACATCGAATTGCGACAGCACATCCTGAAAGAACTCGTCGAAGTCCTGAACCAGTGAGCGGCCTTTGGCGTAGTGCTCCCAGGTGCGCTCGCAGGCCTTGCGCATGACCGACAACCGCTCGACCTGGTGACGCCCCAGGCCGGCGTAGAGCACGGTCGGGATTGCGGGCAGCAGGTAGCGTACGGCGTCGGCCATCCGGCTGATGTGCGACTGCTGCACGGGGTATCCGTCCGCGGCCAGGCGGCGGGCCAGCTCGGACTGGCTCAGGGTGGAGCGGATTTCCAGTTCGTAGAACTCGCGCGCTTTCTCGACGCCCAAAGCGCGCTCGATGAAGGTGAGGCCACCGCGCAGTTCGTTTTCCGCAAGATGTCCGGTGAGCGCGACGATCTCGCCACGCTCGGGCCATGGGCGGAACAGGCATGAGATCCGAAAAAAACGTTCGTCCCTGGTCTCCGACCAGAGTTCGCGCAGGATTGCCAGTCGCGTGTTGCCGCCATTGCGGATGATGTAGTGATCGTCGCCGGGCCGCCGGGTGATGGCCGGAGCCGCGTCCAGGCCACGCTCGCGGATGGATGCCTTGATTTCCTCGTACACCGGATTGCGCTTCTTGCGCGGGTCGTGGTCGTAGGGGCGCANGCCTTGATTTCCTCGTACACCGGATTGCGCTTCTTGCGCGGGTCGTGGTCGTAGGGGCGCAACTGGTCGAGCGTCACGACCATGGGCGTGTCGGCGATCGGGTCGCTCAAGGTCGTTGCTGACGGGCCGCTGCGCTCGAACCCGGACGCAAGCAGTTTGCCGGCCATCTGCTGGGAGGTGATCTCAGTCATGGCCGCCCCCCTGCGCTTGGGATCGGGTCTCGCGCTCGGCACGACGGATCTGCGCACGGGCGTTGAGGGCTGCCCGGTGATCGCTGGCCGTCGAACTGGTGTAGATCGCGGCGCAGCCTGCCTTGGTGAACTTGAGGTGACCGCCCGCCGTGCGCTTGACGTGCCAGCCTTCGCCGACGGCGAACTCGATCAGGGCGCGCAGCCGATTGTGGCCTCGGGCCAGTTCATGTGCGTTCGCCATGGGGCCTCCTGATATCAAGAGGCTGTGGCGGACGGCCGGACACTGCGGCCAATCGATCCTGCCACTGCGGGAACAACTCGTCGGCAAGATCGCGCATGGTGGTGAGCGCGGCGGGAGCGACTCTGCCCACTGGCTGGCGGTACTCGACCCGATGCACCGGCAGGCCGCGCGTCGCGGCCCGCGGATAAGCCTCAATGGCCGGCACGTCGGTAGCCAGAACCCGAATGCCGGTGTGGCCCTGGAACAGATCGCGCAGCGCCTGCTGGATCAGCCGTGCGTTGGCGGACACCGGATGGACGCGGTTGATGAGCAGGTGCAACGGCGGCGGCTCGATGCCCAGGTGCCGGTACGGCGCAATGTCCGCCAGCAACTGCATGGTGCCGCGCCGCAGTTCGCGGGCGGCGAGGATTTCCGGGGTCACGGGCGACAGCGCGAGGTCGGAGGCCNCGATCGGGTCGCTCAAGGTCGTTGCTGACGGGCCGCTGCGCTCGAACCCGGACGCAAGCAGTTTGCCGGCCATCTGCTGGGAGGTGATCTCAGTCATGGCCGCCCCCCTGCGCTTGGGATCGGGTCTCGCGCTCGGCACGACGGATCTGCGCACGGGCGTTGAGGGCTGCCCGGTGATCGCTGGCCGTCGAACTGGTGTAGATCGCGGCGCAGCCTGCCTTGGTGAACTTGAGGTGACCGCCCGCCGTGCGCTTGACGTGCCAGCCTTCGCCGACGGCGAACTCGATCAGGGCGCGCAGCCGATTGTGGCCTCGGGCCAGTTCATGTGCGTTCGCCATGGGGCCTCCTGATATCAAGAGGCTGTGGCGGACGGCCGGACACTGCGGCCAATCGATCCTGCCACTGCGGGAACAACTCGTCGGCAAGATCGCGCATGGTGGTGAGCGCGGCGGGAGCGACTCTGCCCACTGGCTGGCGGTACTCGACCCGATGCACCGGCAGGCCGCGCGTCGCGGCCCGCGGATAAGCCTCAATGGCCGGCACGTCGGTAGCCAGAACCCGAATGCCGGTGTGGCCCTGGAACAGATCGCGCAGCGCCTGCTGGATCAGCCGTGCGTTGGCGGACACCGGATGGACGCGGTTGATGAGCAGGTGCAACGGCGGCGGCTCGATGCCCAGGTGCCGGTACGGCGCAATGTCCGCCAGCAACTGCATGGTGCCGCGCCGCAGTTCGCGGGCGGCGAGGATTTCCGGGGTCACGGGCGACAGCGCGAGGTCGGAGGCCAGCACCGCCATCTCCAGCAGCACCGAGCGCGCGCCCTGGGTGTCGATCAGCACCAGGTCGTAGAGGGGGTTCAGTATCGGCAGTAGGTGTCGCAGCCGCAGTCGCCCGTCTNGCCGGCCATCTGCTGGGAGGTGATCTCAGTCATGGCCGCCCCCCTGCGCTTGGGATCGGGTCTCGCGCTCGGCACGACGGATCTGCGCACGGGCGTTGAGGGCTGCCCGGTGATCGCTGGCCGTCGAACTGGTGTAGATCGCGGCGCAGCCTGCCTTGGTGAACTTGAGGTGACCGCCCGCCGTGCGCTTGACGTGCCAGCCTTCGCCGACGGCGAACTCGATCAGGGCGCGCAGCCGATTGTGGCCTCGGGCCAGTTCATGTGCGTTCGCCATGGGGCCTCCTGATATCAAGAGGCTGTGGCGGACGGCCGGACACTGCGGCCAATCGATCCTGCCACTGCGGGAACAACTCGTCGGCAAGATCGCGCATGGTGGTGAGCGCGGCGGGAGCGACTCTGCCCACTGGCTGGCGGTACTCGACCCGATGCACCGGCAGGCCGCGCGTCGCGGCCCGCGGATAAGCCTCAATGGCCGGCACGTCGGTAGCCAGAACCCGAATGCCGGTGTGGCCCTGGAACAGATCGCGCAGCGCCTGCTGGATCAGCCGTGCGTTGGCGGACACCGGATGGACGCGGTTGATGAGCAGGTGCAACGGCGGCGGCTCGATGCCCAGGTGCCGGTACGGCGCAATGTCCGCCAGCAACTGCATGGTGCCGCGCCGCAGTTCGCGGGCGGCGAGGATTTCCGGGGTCACGGGCGACAGCGCGAGGTCGGAGGCCAGCACCGCCATCTCCAGCAGCACCGAGCGCGCGCCCTGGGTGTCGATCAGCACCAGGTCGTAGAGGGGGTTCAGTATCGGCAGTAGGTGTCGCAGCCGCAGTCGCCCGTCTGGCGCGTGCAGCAGCAAGGTGTTCAGTTCGCCTCGGTGGTCGTTGGAGAGCACCAAGTCCAGGCCCGCGATGATCGTGCGGGACACAAGCTGGTCGAGGTCGCGCTCGTTGAAGGCCAGCAATTCATAGATACCGCCCGGCGCGCGGTGAGCCAGCTCATAGTATGAGGACAAGGTGGGCTGCACATCGAGGTCGAGCAGCAGCACGCGCAGTCCGGCGTCCGCAGCGAGACCGCCGAGGTTCGCAGCGGTGGTGGTCTTGCCGACCCCACCTTTGGTTGAAATGATGGATACGACCTGCATGGCGTTCTCCGTGTCAAGATGGAAAGTCCGCGGGAGAACGGGTCAGGCCCGGTTGTTGACGCGCTCGTCGATCCACTGATCGATTTCGATGGAGTCCCAGCCCACGGCGCGCACGCCCAGACGCAGGGCCTGCGGGAACTGGCGTTTCTTCATCAGGTTGTAGATGTGGGCGCGCTTGAAACCGGATTTCGCTTCGACTTCTTCCAGGCGCAGGATGCGGCGCTCGTTTGGCTGCAGTACAGATGTTTGCGACATGGCAGTCACTCCTGAACGCTCAGCGGCGTTTGTTGGCGTGACCTCTATTCAATAGACACGGCTGCGAAAAGACATTGCAAATGCAATCTCCGCGACTGCACATACAAGCTGGCAAATCTCAGCGGNGGTCAACGCCTCTTCATCGGGCCGGCCTTGCGGCTTTTTGCGCTGGGTCGAACGATGCTGGCCGAGAACCTTGCAGGCAAACCGCTCCGAGACGGAGAACTTCGCCATGACACGATCGACGCAACGGCGACGGCGAGCGGGGCTCAGAAGTTTCCCGAAGCAGCCTCTTTCAGGATCAGCTTCTCGAGTGTCAGGTCCGAGACCGCCTTGCGCAGCCGGTCATTCTCTTTCTCGAGCTCCTTCAGCCGCTTCACCTGGTCACCCTTCAGGCCACCGAACTCCTTGCGCCACCGGTAATACGTAAACTGCGTCACGCCGATCAAACGGACCGCTTCTCCGACAGAACGACCTTGCGACAACAGAACATCGACTTGGCGCAGCTTCGCCACGATCTCTTCGGGTTTGTGCTTCTTCTGGGGCATTCCAACGTCCTCCTACGGCTCAATAGCCTACTTCAGGGAGGACCACTTTTCAGGGGGCAGACCATGCGCCGCCTGATGGGTTTCGCGCGTTGGATGTTGGAGTTCTTGCTCNTGCAATCTCCGCGACTGCACATACAAGCTGGCAAATCTCAGCGGGAGGCGCTACGCAGCCGGCGCCTGGCGGTGGCAAACTTACCGTTCAATGTCCGCTCCGCGATGCCCATGGCGCCGCTGTGATGGGCAACCAGCGCGCTGACCACGGCCTCCTGCGTCTTGAAGCTGGAGTACGGCGTGCCCGATGGCGACTGGCCGAGCATCAGCTCCAACAGGCCGCCAACGATGTTCAGGTAGGTGGCCTCGGCTCGATCACTGATCGGACACTGCGCGCATGCCGGAATCACCGTGGGCTGCTTGAGCAGCGCGTCATGCTTGTCCTGCAACTCGCGAAGCTGACGTTTGGTCTGTTCCAGGACGGATTTCAAAGCCTGGCGTTCGACCAGCATGGCTTGCCCTGTTTCCAGAGAGATGAAGGGATGGGTGATGCGCTCGCTGCGGGAGAAGAGAAAGCCGGGCCGCTGCTCGGGGTAGTGCTGGCGCATCCAGCACTTCAGATCGACATGGCGCACCGTCAGATCAGGCGATTCGATCAACGTGGTGTCGCGCGTCGTGATGCCGTGCTGCCCGAAGGGCAGTTCCCCGTTGAGGATGCCGTCATAGATGCGGTCGGTGTACAGCCGCAGTTCGCCCAAACGTGGGCAGTCCAGCGACTGCGGCAGATTCATCGGCGACGAGACCGAAGCCAGAATCACCTGCTCGTATCGCAGCAGTCCGGCCCAGCGGATGGACGCTTCGAGNACCGGTCCAGCAGCTTGCGGCTGTGCTTGTCCAGCGACTGGATGTCGCGCACCAGATAGAAGATGCCGTGGCTGTCGGCGATCAGCAGGGTCTGCGGGCTCAGGCGCCGGATGTCCTCTTCGCCTCGCAGCGTGAACGAGGTCGGCCCGCGGTCGGTTTCGACCTTCCAGACGCTGGGCGTGGCGAAGCTGGACACGCTGGCCAGCTTGCGGATCTCGGGCATGAATTCCCGGCGCTGCAACTCTTCTTCGACCAACGCGCGCGCGGAGGCGGGCAGGTCGGACAGCTGTTCGATCCAGAGCAGTTCGCGGCCTTCGCCGGTCACCAGCGACAGGCCGCGGCCGGCCTCGCTGATCGGGAAGGCGCGCACCGGGATGACGCCCTCGTGGACCTCGCCCTCGGCGGACTGGAACTCCAGGCGCCCGAAGGCGTTGCGGCGCAATTGAAACGGCGGCAGGGTCATGGCGGTCATTCCGGTTGGCGTCAGGCCACGGCGGCCATGTCTTCACTGCCCGACGCCTGGGCGTCGGCCTCGGCCTGGCGCGCCTGCGCCTGATAGAGCCGGTAGTAGGCGCCCTCGCGCGCCATGAGTTCCTCGTGCGGCCCCTGCTCCACGATCTGGCCGCGGTCCAGCACCACCAGCCGGTCGGCCTTGCGCAGCGTGCTCAGGCGGTGGGCGATGGCGATCGTGGTGCGTCCGCGCACCAGGTTGTCGAGCGCCTTCTGGATTTCCTTTTCGGTGGTGGTGTCGACCGACGAGGTGGCCTCGTCCAGAATCAGGATGCGCGGGTCGATCAGCAGCGCGCGCGCGATCGAGATGCGCTGGCGCTCGCCGCCCGACAGCGCCTGGCCGCGCTCGCCCACCAGCGAGTCGTAGCCGTGCGGCAGCCGCAGGATGAACTCGTGCGCGTGCGCGGCGCGCGCCGCGGCCACGATCTCGTCGCGCGTGGCCTCGGGCTTGCCGTAGGCGATGTTCTCGGCGATGGTGCCGAAGAACAGGAAAGGCTCCTGCAGCACCAGGCCGATGTTGCGCCGGTAGTCGGCCACGCGCACCGAACGGATGTCGGCGCCGTCGACCAGCACCGCGCCTTCCGACACGTCGTAGAAGCGGCAGATCAGGTTGATCAGCGTGCTCTTGCCCGAACCGCTGTGGCCGACCAGGCCTATCATCTCGCCCGGCTCGATGTTCAGGTTCAGGCCGCGGATGACCTGGCGGTTGCCGTAGCGAAAGCCCACATCGCGCAGTTCGATGCGGCCGTCGATGTGCGGCAGCCTGGCCGGATTCTGCGGCTCCGGAACGCTGGAGACGTGGTCCAGGATGTCGAAGATGCGCTTGGCGCCGGCGGCCGCCTTCTGCGTGACCGACACGATGCGGCTCATCGAATCCAGGCGCGTGTAGAAGCGGCCGATGTACGCGAGGAACGCGGCCAGCACGCCGACGGTGATCTGCTTTTGCGACACCTGCCAGATGCCGAAGATCCACACCACCAGCAGGCCGACTTCGGTCAGCAGCGTGACCGTGGGCGAGAACAGCGACCAGGTGGTGTTGACCCGGTCGTTGACTTCCAGGTTGCGGTTGTTGGCCTCGCGGAAACGCGCGACCTCGCGCTTTTCCTGGGCGAAGGCCTTGACCACGCGGATGCCGGGTATGGTGTCGGCCAGCACGTTGGTGATTTCCGACCAGATGCGGTCGACCTTCTCGAAGCCGTGGCGCAGCCGGTCGCGCACCGCGTGGATCATCCAGATGATGAAGGGCAGCGGCACCAGCGTGACCAGCGCCAGCCAGGGATTGATCGACACCAGGATCACCGCCGTCATGACGATCATCAGGATGTCGGTGGCGAAGTCCAGCAGGTGCAGCGACAGGAACACGCAGATCCGGTCGGTCTCGCTGCCGATGCGCGAGATCAGGTCGCCAGTGCGCTTGCCGCCGAAGTATTCCAGCGAAAGCTGCTGCAGGTGTTCGTAGGTGGTGGTGCGCAGGTCGGCGCCGATGCGCTCGCTGACCCAGGCCAGGATGTAGGTGCGGGCCCAGCCCAGCCCCCAGGCCAGGAAGGCCGACGCCAGCAGGCCGCCCAGGTACAGGCGGACCTTGGCGTAGTCGATGGGCGCGCCGTTCTGGAACGGGATCAGCACGTCGTCCATCAGCGGCATGGTCAGGTACGGCGGCACCAGGGTGGCCGCCGTACCCATCAGCGTCAGCAGGAAACCGGCCAGCAGCGGGCCGCGGTAGGGCCGCGCGAAACGCCACAGGCGCAGCAGCGCCCAGGTGGAGGACGGCGCCGCCTGTTCCTGCTTGCACGTGGGGCACTCCTGCGCCCCCGCGGGAATGGCGTTGTTGCAGATCGTACAGGTGCGTTCGGCCGGCTCCTCGGCGGGGCGGCCGGACAGGCGGATGGCCTGCTGGGCCTCGAACTGCGCCAGCAGGCGCAGCGCGGCCGGGTTGCGGGCCAGGGTGAAGCGCCACGCGCCCAGGCGGGCGGCGTCGTCGTGCAGCTCCAGCAGCGCGGCGCCGGCGTGGTCGCTCAGGCCCAGCTTCAGCCCGGGGCCATAGGCCCAGGATTCCCAGCCGGCGTCGTCGGCGCGACGGGCCAGCAGGCGTCGGTCGGTGGCGGCGACCAGGCCGGGCCGGAATTGCAGACGGGCGTCCAGATCGGTCTCGACCCAGGCGAGCAGGCTCTCGCCATCGGCCAGTTCGGCGCGGATTTCATCCTGCCAGCGGGCAGGAACGGCAGCGGCCAAGCCGGAAAACAGGTGTGTTTTTTTCATTGAAGCGCATACCGGGCCAGGACTCTGCCCTACGAGGCCACCGGTTCGCCACCGGGAGGGGCGGGAAACGTGTCCCTTCCTTACAACACAACGAGTTAACGCCCTGAAGGCGTCGTATAGTATCAGCCGATTTTTCTAATTAGGAATATCTGGGATCCCCCGACTCGTTGGCATTATTCTAAAGGCGCAACCCCAATAAATTCGCGGTCTAGCATAGGGGCGTCCGCGCGTGCCAACCTGCTTCTTCAGCAAATTAAAACATGAAAAAGAAAGACATTGAATTTCTCGATGTCGTGGCTTTGCGCGGCCCGAACATTTGGACGTATCGCCCGGTTCTGGAAGCATGGGTGGATATCGGAGAGTTGGAGGACTATCCCTCCAACACGATTCCCGGCTTCTACGAACGCCTGACCGCATGGCTGCCCACGCTGATCGAGCACCGCTGCAGCCCGGGCGTGCGGGGCGGGTTCCTGTCCCGCGTGCGCGAAGGCACCTGGCCGGGCCACATCCTGGAGCACGTCACGCTGGAGCTGCAGAACCTCGCGGGGCTGCGCGGCGGCTTCGGCAAGGCCCGCGAAACCTCCACCCGCGGCGTCTACAAGGTGGTCGTGCGCGCCTGGCAGGAACAGGTCACCCGCGCCGCGCTGCAAGAGGCGCGCGACCTGGTCATGGCCGCCATCGAAGACCGCCCCTACGACGTGCCCGCCGCCGTCTCCAAGCTGCGCGGCCTGATCGACCAGCACTGCCTGGGTCCCAGCACCGCCTGTATCGTGGACGCCGCCGACGACCGCGACATCCCGTACATCCGCCTGTTCGAGGGCAACCTGGTGCAGTTCGGCTACGGCTCGGCGCAGCGCCGCATCTGGACGGCCGAGACCGACCGCACCGGCGCCATCGCCGAAGGCATCTCGCGCGACAAGGACCTGACCAAGGAGCTGCTGTCCACCTGCGGCGTGCCGGTGCCCGAAGGCCGCCTGGTCGACAGCGCGGAAGACGCCTGGGCGGCGGCCGAGGACATCGGCCTGCCGGTGGTCGTGAAACCCTATGACGGCAACCACGGCCGCGGCGTATTCACCAACCTGGTCACGCGCGAGGAAGTGGAATCGGCCTACCGCGTGGCGGTGGACGAAGGCAGCGGCGTGATCGTCGAACGCTTCGTGCTGGGCAACGAGCACCGCCTGCTGGTGGTCGGCGACCGCATGGTGGCCGCCGCCGCCGGCGAGCCGGCCTGGGTGACGGGCGACGGCAAGTCCACCATCGCCGAGCTGATCGACAGCCAGATCAATACCGACCCGCGCCGCGGCCGCACCGAAAACCACCCGCTGAATCCGGTGCGCCTGGATTCGGCGGCGCGCCTGGAGATCGCGCGCCAGGGCCTGTCCGAGGACGGCGTGCCGGCCGAAGGCCAGCGCGTGCTGGTGCAGCGCAGCGGCAACGTCGCCTTCGACGTGACCGACCGCGTGCATCCCAGCGTCGCCGCCACCGTGACCCTGGCCGCGCGCATCGTCGGCCTGGACATCGCCGGCGTGGACCTGGTGGCCGAAGACATCTCGCGCCCGCTGGACGAGCAGCGCGGCGCCATCGTCGAGGTCAATGCCGGCCCCGGCCTGCTGATGCACCTGAAGCCGGCCGACGGCGCGCCGCGTCCGGTGGGCCGCGCCATCGTCGACCACCTGTTCCCCGAGGGCGACAGCGGCCGCATCCCCATCGTGGGCGTGACCGGCACCAACGGCAAGACCGTGGTGGCGCGCCTGGTGGCGCGACTGCTGCACCTGTCGGGCAAGCGCACCGGCCTGGCCTGCAGCGAGGGCCTGTACCTCGACCGCCGCCTGGTGCAGAAAGGCGACCGCGCCGATTTCGATTCCGGCACGCGCCTGCTGATGAACCGCGACCTGGACGCCGCCGTCATCGAGAACGACAGCGGCGTGATCCTGGGCCAGGGCCTTTCCTACGACCGCTGCCAGGTCGGCGTGGTCACCAATATCGACGACGCCGACCACCTGGGCGACTTCGACATCAACGACACGGAGCGCATGTTCAATGTGTTCCGCACCCAGGTCGACGTGGTGCTGCCCGGCGGCGCGGCGGTGCTCAACGCGCGCGATCCGCAAGTGGTGGAGATGGCCGAGCTGTGCGACGGCGCGGTGATCTTCTTCGGCATCGACCCCGCCCTGCCCGCCATCGCCGCGCACCTGGCCCAGGATGGCCGCGCCGTGTTCGTGCGCGACGGCGCCATCGTGCTGGCGCAAGGCGCGCGCGAGGAAAAGCTGGCCGCCGTGGCCGCCATTCCGCTGACCCACGGCGGGCGCGTGGCCTTTCAGGTCGAGAACGTGCTGGCCGCGGTCGGCGCGGCCTGGGCGCTGGACATTCCGGTCGAACTGATCCGCGCCGGCATCGAGACCTTCGACATCGACCAGGCCGACGCGCCCTGGCAGTTCACGCTGTTCGAACGCAACGGCAGCACCGTGGTGGTCGACGACGTGCACAACGCCTCGGCCCTGCGCCCGCTGATCGCCGCCATCGACCAGTTCCCGTCGGCGCGCCGCGCCGCCGCCTATTCGGCCGGCGCCGACCGGCGCGACCAGGACCTGATCGAACAAGGCAGGCTGCTGGGCGACGCCTTCGACCGCGTGGTGCTCTACGACGACCTCACGGTGCGGAGCAAGCGCCCGCCGGGCCAGGCGCGCGCGCTGCTGCGCCAGGGCCTGGCGCAGGGTTCGCGGGTGCAGGAAGTGCTGGACGAGCCCGACCACGGCAAGGCGATCGACAGCCTGCTCAAGGGCATCGTCGCGGGCGACTTCATCCTGCTGCAATCGGACGAGGCGTTCTCCGGCCCCACCATCGACCTGGTCCGCCGCTGGATTCAGCAATACTGACAATATCCGCGCGCGCCCTGCGCATCGCGCGGGCGCGCGCGAGCTAGACAGGAATACCTGCCATGGAAGTTTCCCGTATCCGAGCCTTGCGCGGTCCCAATCTGTGGAGCAAGAACACGGCGATCGAGGCCATCGTCTCCTGCGCCGACGCCGAGTGCTCCATCGACAACCTGCCCGAGTTCGAAGCGCGCCTGCGCGCGCGGCTGCCGCAGACCGGGGTGCTGCGCCCCGAAGGCCACCAGGGCGCGGTGTCCATCGCCCACGTGCTGCAGATCGTCGCGCTGACGCTGCAGGCCCACGCCGGCTGCCCGGTCACGTTCGGCCGCGTCGCCTCCACCATCGAGCCCGGCGTGTTCCAGGTGGTGGTGGAATACAGCGAGGAGGAAGTCGGCCGGCTGGCCATGGAGCTGGCGCAGACGCTGGTGCGCGCCGCGCTGGACGACGCGCCGTTCGACCTGGCCGACGCCCTCAAGCGCCTGCGCGAGCTGGACGAAGACGTGCGCCTGGGCCCCAGCACCGGCTCCATCGTCAACGCCGCGGTCGCGCGCAATATTCCCTACCGCCGTCTGACGCAGGGCAGCATGGTGCAGTTCGGCTGGGGCAGCAAGCAGCGCCGCATCCAGGCCGCGGAGACCGACAGGACCAGCGCCATCTCCGAATCCATCGCGCAGGACAAGGACCTGACCAAGATGCTGCTGGACGCCGCCGGCGTGCCGGTGCCGATGGGACGCTCGGTCACCACCGCCGAAGACGCCTGGGCCGCGGCGCAGGAACTGGGCGGCCCGGTCGTGGTCAAGCCGCGCGACGGCAGCCAGGGACGCGGCGTGGCGGTCAATATCGAGACCCGCGAGCGCGTGATCCAGGCGTTCGAGGCAGCCGAGGAGATCAGCGCCGAGGTCATCGTCGAACGCTACATCCCGGGCCATGACTTCCGCCTGCTGGTGGTGGGCGGCTCGCTGGTGGCGGCCTCGCGCCGCGACCCGCCGCAGGTCACCGGCGACGGCCAGCACACCATTCGCCAGCTGGTCGACCAGGTCAACGCCGACCCGCTGCGCGGCGACGGCCACGCGACCTCGCTGACCAAGATCCGCTTCGACGACATCGCCCTGGCCACGCTGAAGAAGCAGGGCTTCGAGGCCGATTCCGTGCCGCCGGCCGGCACCCTGATCCTGCTGCGCAACAACGCCAACCTGAGCACCGGCGGCACGGCCACGGACGTGACCGACGAAGTGCATCCCGAGATGGCGGCGCGCGCGGTGTCCGCGGCCCGCATGATCGGGCTGGACATCTGCGGCGTGGACGTGGTGGCCGAAAGCGTGCTGTATCCGCTCGAGGACCAGCACGGCGGCGTGGTCGAAGTCAACGCCGCGCCCGGCCTGCGCATGCACCTGAACCCCTCGTTCGGCAAGGGCCGCGCGGTGGGCGAGGCCATCATCGCGAACATGTACGCCGACGGCGACGACGGCCGCATCCCGGTGGTGGCGGTGGCCGGCACCAACGGCAAGACCACCACGGTGCGCCTGACCGCGCACATCCTGGGCGTGGCCGGCAACCGGGTCGGCATGACCAATTCCGACGGCGTCTACGTGGACAATCTGCGCATCGACACCGGCGACTGCAGCGGCCCGCGCAGCGCCCGCAGCGTGCTGATGCATCCCGACGTGGACGCGGCCGTGTTCGAGACCGCGCGCGGCGGCATCCTGCGCGAAGGCCTGGCCTTCGACCGCTGCAACGTCGCCGTGGTCACCAACATCGGCATGGGCGACCACCTGGGCCTGGGCTACATCAGCACCGTCGAGGACCTGGCCGTGGTCAAGCGCGTGATCGTGCAGCACGTGCATCCCGACGGCACCGCCGTGCTGAACGCGGCCGACCCCATCGTGGCCGAAATGGCCGCGAGCTGCCCGGGCTCCATCACCTACTTCGCCGAGGACCGCAACCATCCGGTGATGGCCACGCACCGCGCGCAGGGCCTGCGCGCCGTGTACCGCGACGGCGACGCGATCGTGGCCGCGCAGGGCGCGGCGGAGACGCGCTATCCGCTGGCGGCGATTCCTCTCACGCGCAACGGCACGATCAGCTTCCAGGTCGAGAACGCCATGGCCTCGGTCGCCGCGGCCTGGGCGCTGGGCCTGAGCGAGGACGTGATCCGCCGCGGCCTGGCCAGCTTCGTCAACGACGCCCAGACCGCGCCCGGACGCTTCAACGTGTTCGACTACCGCGGCGCCACGGTGATCGCGGACTACGGCCACAACCCCGACGCCATCCTGGCGCTGGTGCGCGCGGTGGACGCCATGCCGGCCAAGCGCCGCTCGGTCGTCATCAGCGGCGCCGGCGACCGGCGCGACGAAGACATCCGCATGCAGACCGAGATCCTGGGCGAGGCCTTCGACGAGGTGGTGCTCTATCAGGACCAGTGCCAGCGCGGCCGCGCCGACGGCGAGGTGCTGGCCCTGCTGCAGCAGGGCCTGGCCAACGCCACGCGCAGCAAGCGCGTCGATGAGATCTACGGCGAGTTCCTGGCTATCGACACCGCGCTCGCGCGCCTGACGCCGGGCGACCTGTGCCTGATCCTGGTGGACCAGGTGGAAGAGGCGCTGGCGCATATCGCCGGCCGCATCGCGCAAGCCTGAAGCGGCGCGTCGGCGCAATGCAACGGGGCGCCCGCGGGCGCCCCTTTTTCATGCATGGCCGCTTGCGGCCCGGCTCAGCCGGCGGCGGCCGCCGCTGGCGCATTGGCCTGGTAGCGGTCCGTCACCTGCGCGCATCCCGTCGCCGCCATCGCGGCCAGCGCCAACAAGATCGCACTGCAAAGTCGTTGCGTCATCCCTGCTCCTCTTTCATTCCGCCCGCGCGGATTCCGCCACGACTATACCCTGCCGCGGCGCCCGGCTCCGCCCGTAGATCCCGTTACCAGCCTCCCCACAAAAGCGGACAAGACGTTGCCAGAATGTAACGTACGCCCCTAGTGCGCCTGCAACCCCTGCCGCCGGAAATTCCGCGAAGCCGCCCTCGCGGCGCCGTTACATTTGCCCACAGCCGCGTTTGACAGCGCTTGCCGGCGCCCCGTACGTTGAATACATGGCCTGCGCCGGCGGCATCCGCCAGACAGGCCGACTGATCAGTGTCCCACTCAACCGCGGGGGCAAGGTTTGTAGGCCGCAAACCCCGCCGCCGCATGCAAACGGAGAGGTCACCATGAATAACGACATCATCGCGGGCAAATGGAAACAACTGACGGGCAAGGCGAAAGCGGCCTGGGGCGAACTCACCGATGACGAGCTGACCCGCACCGAAGGCAACGCCGAACGCCTGGCGGGCCTGATCCAGGAACGCTACGGCAAGACCCGGGAAGAAGCCGAGAAGGAAGTCCGCGACTTCTTCGACCGCAATCCCTGATCCCTCACCCCACCAGGAGAAGCTGACATGTTGCACTACGCCGTCGTTTTCTTCGTCATCGCCATCATCGCGGCTGTCCTGGGTTTCGGCGGCATCGCCGCCGGCGCCGCGGGCATCGCCAAGATCCTGTTCTTCGTCTTCCTGGTACTGGCGCTGCTGTCCATCCTGGGCGGCGCATTCCGCAAGAAATAGAACCCGTACCCAAGGCATTCCGACCACTGTTGCGCCTCGAACGCGCCCAACCATATCAACAAGGAGCACGACTATGGAACTACGCAAGCTGATCGCCGCCGCCGCACTGGGCACGGGCGCCGCCTTCACTTCCATCGCCTTTGCCGCCGACGACGGCAAGCCGAAACAGTCCGTGGGTGAATATGCGTCCGACGCCACCGTGACCACCAAGGTCAAGGCAGCCTTCGTGGCCGACAAGCAGCTGAGCGCGCTCGACATCGCCGTGGAAACGAATAACGGCGTCGTCACCCTGACCGGCACCGTCGGCACCGCCGCCGAAGCCGATCACGCCGCCACCGTCACGCGCGGAGTCGAAGGCGTCAAGCAGGTGATGAACAACGTCAAGGTCGACCCTGCCAAGAACAAGCGTTAAGGCAAGATGGCTTCGGGCTGCGCCCGAAGCGGCAAACGGCGCCTGCATCGATATGCGGGCGCCGTTTTCTTTGCGGTTCCATGCGCGGACCCAAAGCCTTTGGGCCCCGGATCAGTGAATGCTTCGTCAGGACTTCATGCCTGGGTTGGGAGCGATATCGGCCTGCACGCCATGGATCTGCTTGCGCAAGGCGGGTAAGTCGCTCTGAATCTCTCAATATTGCGAATGACAGCGTCCTGCACCAGCTCATTGGCCAGGAACGAGGCTTCATCCATGTCGGACGTATAACGATGGATGCGATCGATCGCCTCCAGAATATGCGCGAGGTAGTCGGGGATGCGCTGCGCTTGCGTCATACCGGCACGGCTTCGGAGAGAATCCGGTTGCGAAACGCATCGGGCAAAGCCTTGGGAGTCAGCACGTCGACCGACACGCCGAGCAGACGTTGCAATTCCACTTGAATGGCGGCCACGTCCATCAGCGTCGTTTCCGCTGTCGGGTCGACGAGTATGTCCAAATCACTGCCTTCGGTATCCAGGCCGTACAGCACGGAACCGAAAACCCTGGCATTGCGGGCTCGATGGGATTCGACCACACGCCGGATCACGATGCGGTTCGAGTCCAGGGCTTCAGACGGTTTCATCGGGCGGTCTCCCTACATGGTCTGGTTCCACGGTAGTGCAACCGGCGCTGGAAGACAACCGCGCGATCAGATATCCACGACACCCCGCCCGATCTCCAGCGCGCGCCCGCCCACCTGGATGCGGCCGTCGGCCTGGACGTCCAGCAGCAGCCGGCATGGGCGGCCCATCTGGTCGCCCTGCTCCACCAGGATGCTGGCGGGCAAGGCATGGCCGCGATGGCGCAGCCAGCCGCCCAGGTTGGCGCAGGCCGAGCCGGTGCCGGCGTCCTCGTTCACGCCGCCGCCGGGCTTGGCGTAGAAGTAGCGGGCCACCACGACCTGCCGGCCGTCCTGCCTGCGGTCTCCGTCGAAGGCGAACACGTACAGGATCTTGCGATCCAGGCTGTTGGCCTGCCAGCGCTCGAGCCGCGAAACGTCGGGCGCGGCGCGGCGCACCGCGTCCACGCTGGCCAGCGGCGCCAGCAGCTGGTCCGCGCCGGTGTCCACCCAGATCGGGTCGTCCAGCAGGTCCGACTCGTCCAGCCCGGCCAGGCCGGCGATCTCTGCCCGGCCCAGCGTCGGCGGCGCGGTGCGCACGCCGTCGGGACAGGGCGCGGTGAAGGTCCAGGCGTCGCCTTGCGCGGTCACCGGCACGACGCCGGCCGTGAATTCCAGTGTCAGCGCATCGCCGGTCTTGAACAGGTCGCGCACCACTTGCGAAGTGCCGATGGTGGGATGGCCGGCGAATTTCATTTCGTAGCCCGGCGTGAAGATGCGCACGCGCGCGTCGGCGCGCTGCGACGGCAGGATGAACGTGGTTTCGGACAGGTTGAATTGCGCCGCCAGATTGAGCATGGTGGCGTCGTCCATGCCGCGCGCGTCTTCGAAGACGCACAACTGGTTGCCGCCGAACGTGGTGGCGGCAAAAACATTGAGCAGGCGGAAAGCGTATGAAGCCATGGGAGCAGGCGATGTCGTGGAAGCGGCCCTCCACTTTATCGCAGCCCCCCGGGGCCGGCTACCAGATCGCGAAGAACAGCACCCAGGCGATGCAGAACGGCGCCAGCCCGGCCGCCAGCGTCAGCCAGGCCAGGCCCTTGCGCCAGGCGCTGGCCGCGCGCGGCTTGAGCAGGCGCGCATACAGGCGCAGCGTCCACAGCACCGCCAGGCTCAACAGCGTGAAGCGCACCGGCGCGGCCCACGCAGCCTCCACGCCCTCGTGCTTGAGCAGGTTGATGGTGGTGGCCGACAGGCCCAGGAACACGCCGATGCCGGCCGACGGGATCAGGGCCTGGGCCAGCTTGTGCAGGCCCGGACGGCCCCAGCGCCCCGCGGTTTCGCCCGGCTCGGGCGCGGCCGGGGCCAGGCGGTCGGCGATCCACAGCGACAGGAAGGCCGCGCCGCCGACGCTGATCGCGGCGCCGAAGACGAACAGCAAGATGCCCGCGCCGTCCAGCCACGAAAAGCTGTCGTTGACTTCGGGGTAATGGGTCAGGATGAACCAGGGCGCGTTGTCCAGCAGCGGCCACATGATGTCGTGCTCGACCAGCCACGTGGCCGCCCATTGCTTGGCGGTCACGTACCAGGGGCTGGCGGTCCAGAGGAAGGCGCCCATGGCGATGCCCATCATGCCGAAGCACAGCAGCGCCGTCTGCCAGGGATCGCCCGAGGCGACGCGGACGATTTCCTCTTCGGGCGAACGCGGGGTCAGCTGGATCGCGCCGCGGTAGCCGCTGCAGCGTCCACAGACGTGGCAATCGCCCGCGCCCTTCATGTGGCGCAGCGGCACCAGCGGCGCGCAGTTGATGGGTTCGATGCGGATGACGGGATGGCGCCATTTTTCTTCATCGACCTTGAAGTGCCACGGCGCCAGCTTGGCCAGCAGGTTGAACACGCCGTTGACCGGGCACAGGTATTTGCACCAGACCCGCTTGCTGCGGCCATAGCGCCAGCCGACCACCATGGCGGCCGCCGTGGAACCGCCCAGCACCGCCAGCACCGCCAGCGGATACTGGTACACGCTGACGAGCTGGCCGTAGATGGTGGTCAGCGCGAACGCCACGAACGGCCAGCCGCCCCAGCGTATCCATTTGGGAATCGCCAGCCCCTTGCCGCGTTCGCTGGCCCATTCGGTCAGCATGCCCTCGGGGCACAGCCAGCCGCACCAGGCGCGGCCGAGGATCGGCATGGAGATGAGCACGAACGGCCACCACACGCCCCAGAACGCGAACTGCGCGACGATGGTCAGGTTGTTGAACACCGATGACGCGTTGTCCGGCAGCGGCAGCAGCACGGGCACGATCAGCAGGAATGCGTATATCGCGACGATGCCCCACTGCAGCTTGCGCAGCAGCGGGGCATGGTCGCGGAGGAAATCGGCGATACGGGAGGTCGCCCTCCCGAGTGCAGCAGCCATGGTCTAGCCTTCGAGTGTTCGGTCCGGTGCGGCTCCGGGTCAGGACGCGCTGCGGGCCGCCGACGCCGCCCGGCCGGGCTTTGCATCGGCCCAGCGCAGCAGCGCCCAGACGGCGAGCCAGTACGCCGCCCACAACAGCACCGAGATCAGGGCGGGATAGGCGCGGTAGCCGGCGAAGTCGGCCAGCACCTTGCCCAGGCCGGTGCTGTCGTCCAGCAGCCAGGAGCTGTCCCAGACCGGATCGACCAGCGTGGGCAGCACGTCCAGGGAAATCAGGTGGTCCAGGCCGCCGACCAGCAGCGAGCCGGCCAGCAGCAGCAGCAGGATTTCGGTCACGCGGAAAAAGCGGCGCCAGGTGATGAGCTTGCCGCCCAGCTGCAGCAGCCAGAAGGTCAGCAACGCCATCGCGAAGCCGGCGACGCCGGCCAGCGCCAGCATCAGCATGCTGCTGCCGTCGCTGCCGGCCGACACGGTGCCGTACAGGAACACCACGGTTTCGCTGCCTTCGCGGGCCACGGCGATGGCCACCAGCACGAACAGGCCCCACCAGTTGTCGTTGGCGATGGACGCCCGCGCGCCGCCTTCGAGTTCGCCCTTGAGCGTGCGGCCGTGCTTCTTCATCCACACCACCATCTGCACCACCAGCGCGCAGGCGGCCAGCGACATGATGGCCTGGAACCATTCCTGGCCTTCGTCGCTGAGCCAGGACGACACGCCCAGCAGCACCAGCGCCAGCGCCACGGCCAGGGCCAGGCCGCCGGCCACGCCGCCCCACAGGTAGTTCAGCCCGCGCTTGCCTTCCGGCGTGGAGCGCAGCCAGGTGTACAGAATGCCCACCACCAGCATGGCTTCGACGCTTTCACGCCAGACGATGAATAGAACCTGTTCCATGTATAGGTACCGCGTTATTCCTTGGGTTTGACGACCAGGGTGCCTTTCACGCTCTGGTGAAAGTCGTCAAAGAACGGATATTCGCCCGGGCGCGAAATGGTGATCACCACGAAGGATTTCACCCCCGGGCCCAGGACTTTTTCCTTGCGCAGCGGAATGCTTTCGAATTCCACCGGCTCGTTGCTTTCGTTGATGAGTTCGATCTTGAAACGGCCCGCCGGCACTTCCAGCGTGGCGGGCTCGAACGTGCCGTCGGGCTTGAACTTCAGGGTGAAGGTGGGCAGGTCGGCCGCCCGCGCGGGCGCCGTGCCGGCCAGGCCGGCCAGGCCGATCAGCAATGCGGCGGCGACGCGGAGCAGGCGTTTCACGATCAGTAGCCGCCCTTCTTGCCGGTGCCGGCAAAGACGAATTCATATTCCAGGTCGAACGGCTCGAACCACGGACCCACGCCGGTTTCCTTGTCGATGTGGCGGCCGAAGTGGCTCATCTTGTCTGCCGTCGGCGGCAGGATAGAGTACTTCAGCTTGTACTTGCCCGGACCTTCCAGCTTGATGTTTTCGCCATAGTGCGGGCCGTCGTTGGCGACCATGGGCATGAAGGTGCCCTTCTGGATCTTGTCGCTGCCGACCTTCTGGATCTCGTACTTCACGACCAGGTAAGGCACCCACTCGCCCTCGGGAAAACCGGTCTTGTTGCCGGCGGTGGCGTGGATGTCGGCCTCGAGGTGGACGTCCGAATCCTTCGCCGGACGCATCATTCCGGGCGGGTCCATTTCGATCGGCTGCAGGTACACGGCGCCGATTTCCATGCCGCCCTTCTCCACCGGCTTGCCGATGGGGTATTCGGCCGCATGCGCGGCGGAAGCACTCAGCGCGACGATGGCCAGGGCCAAGGCTTTCTTGAACATGTGCATAATCCTCGAGACACGAATGAAGTGGCGGCTCAAAAACATAAACAAGAACCGTTTTCATTAATGTAACCAAAACAACTGACATATCCCTGAACCTGCGCCTGGGAAAATTCCGAGATCGTTGCGTTTGGTCAAGCGCGCTTCGCGGCCCGGCGCGGCGGCCGGCAAAACAAAACGCCCCCGCAGGGGCGTGCACATTCAAGGTGTGGCGCGACGGCGCGGCTACTTGCGGCCCGGGCCCTGCGTGCCGCCCGGCGTGAACGGGAAGGTCGAGAACATTGCGCGCGTCTGGTCCTGCATCTGGTCCTGCATTTGCACGAACAGGTTTTTGCTCTGGTCGATGTAGTTGTTCATCATGTTCTGCAGCATGGGCGTCTGCACGTTCATGAACTGGGCCCAGGCCTCGGGTCCGAACTGGCTGCCGTACAGGCCCTTGGACTGCTCGGCCATGCGCTGCTGGATTTCCATGAAGGCCTGGATGTTCTTCTCCAGGTACGAACCCATGATGCCCTGCATGGCGTGGCCGTAGAAACGGATGATCTGCGACAGCATGTTCGAGGAGAACATGGGCATGCCGCCGCTTTCCTCTTCGAGAATGATCTGCAGCAGGATGGAGCGGGTCAGGTCTTCGCTGCTCTTGGCGTCGACGACCTGGAACTCCTCGTTGGCCAGGACCAGTTGCTTGACATCGGCGAGCGTGATGTAGGTGCTGGTCCGGGTGTCGTACAGGCGACGGTTGGGGTACTTTTTAATCAGGCGCAGGCTGGCGCCGGTTTGTGCTTGCGTCATGGTTGTCCCCGGATCGGGCGATCTCTAAGACTTAGAATAAGGTTAGTGTAATGCCGGACGGCCCTCTCCCCGAGACCGTCCGGCGCCAGGGGGCCGCCTGCCGGCGGCCGGTGTGCGTCAGCCCATGTGCAGGCCGCCGTTGAGCGAGAAGTCCGCTCCGGTCGAGAAGCCCGACTCATCCGAGGCCAGCCACGACGTGATCGACGCGATTTCCTCCGGGGTGCCGAGGCGGCGCACCGGAATGGTGGCGACGATCTTTTCCAGCACGTCGGGACGGATGGCGCGGACCATGTCGGTGCCGATGTAGCCGGGCGACACGGTGTTCACCGTGACGCCCTTGCTGGCCACTTCCTGCGCCAGCGCCATGGTGAAGCCGTGGATGCCGGCCTTGGCCGTGGAATAGTTGGTCTGGCCGAACTGCCCCTTCTGGCCGTTGACCGAGCTGATGTTGACGATACGGCCCCACTGGCGCTCGACCATGTCGTCGATCACCTGCTTGGTCACGTTGAAAAGACTGTTGAGGTTGGTGTCGATGACGGCGCGCCAGTCGTCGGCGCTCATCTTGCGGAACAAGCCGTCGCGCGTGATGCCGGCGTTGTTGACCAGCACGTCGACCGGACCGAGGTCGCGCTTGACCCGCTCGAAGGCCTCCACCGTGGAGTCCCAGTCGGACACATTGCCCACGGACGCGTAGAACGTATAGCCCTGCGCGGCCTGTTCGTCCAGCCACTGCTGGTAATTGCGGCTGGGGCCGCAGCCTGCCACCACGCGAAAGCCATCTTTGGCCAGGCGCTGGCAAATTGAGGTGCCGATCCCGCCCATCCCGCCTGTAACGTAAGCCAGTTTTCCGCTCATTGGATTTCCTCCTGTGTGCGACGGACGCCTCGTTGATTGATTTACTGCCCCGGGCCTACCGCAATCCGCGGTTTCAGGCTGCCCGGACCTTCACATACCTGCCAGGCGCCGGTTCGATCGGCCGGTGCCTGGCGTTGCCCAACTTGGTTCGCGCCTTGACCTGCTTGCCGGAATGGCCGGCCAGCCAATGGGTCCAGTCCGGCCACCAGCTGCCGGGCTGCTCCACCGCCTGCGCCAGCCAGGCGTTGGGATCGCCGGGCAGGTAATGGCCCGATTGTTCGAGTTCGTCCGCCACCCAGTAGCTGCGGCGTTTCTTGGCCGGCGGATTGACCACGCCGGCGATATGCCCGGAAGCCCCCAGCACGAAACGCTGCGGACCGCGCAGCACCTGGGTGGACGCATAGGCCGAGACCCAGGGCACGATGTGGTCCTCGCGCGAGCCGAAGATGTATGCCGGCATCTGCAGGCGCGTCAGGTCCAGCGGCAGGCCCGCGGCCTGCGCGCCGCCGGGCACCTTCAGATTGTTTTCGAGGTAGGTGTTGCGGAAGTACCAGGAGAAGAAGGGACCGGGCAGATTGGTGCTGTCGCCGTTCCAGAACAACAGGTCGAAGGCAGGCGGCGTCTGGCCCTTCAGATAGTTGCCGACCACGTAGTTCCAGACCAGTTCGTTGGGCCGCAGGAACGAGAAGGTGGTGGCCAGCTCGCGCCCCGGCATCAGCCCGCCCTTGCCCAGCTGATGGTCGCGCAAAAGCGCGTGGGCCTCGTCGACGAACACGTTCAGCACGCCCGTGTTGTGGAAGTCCAGCAGCGACGTCAGCAGCGTCAGCGAGGCCACCGGATGCTCGCCGCGCGCTTCGGCCAGCGCCAGCGCCGAGGCCAGCATCGTGCCGCCCACGCAGAAACCCAGTGCGTTGACCTGCGGCTGGCCGGTGATGTCGCTGGCCACCCGCAGCGCCTGCAGCACCGCGTTGTCCAGGTAGTCGGACCAGGTGGCGCGGTCCACGCCGTCGGTGTCGCTGGCGACCGGATTGCGCCACGAGATCAGGAAGACCGTGAAACCCTGCTCCACCGCATGCCGCACGAAGGAGTTCTCGGGCTGCAGGTCGAGGATATAGAACTTGTTGATGTTGGGCGGCACGATGACCAGCGGGCGCTCGTGCACGGTGGCGGTGGACGGCGCGTACTGGATCAGCTGGAAGAGCGGATTCTCGTACACGACCTCGCCGGGCGTCACTGCCACGTTGCGGCCGATCTCGAACTTGGTCTCGTCGGTCTGCGTGATGCGGCCTTTCTTGACGTCGCCCAGCAGATTGGCCAGGCCTTCATTCAGCGCGCGGCCGGCGCTTTCGACGATGGATTGCTGCGCGTCCGGATTCAGCGCCAGGAAGTTCGACGGCGACAGCGCGTCGACCCACTGCATGATGGAAAAGCGCAGCCGCTCGCGCAAGGGTTCGCTGACCTGCGCGGCGTCGACCATGCGCGACATGGCGCGAGCCGACAACAGATAGGTGTGCGCCAGCAGCAGGTGCGAGTGATTGGCGGCCCAGGCCTGGCCCGCGAAACGGCGGTCCGGCGGCGGGGCGAGCGCGCCGCGGCGTGCATCATCGCAAAGGCGTTGCCATTCGCGAGAGAATTCGGCCTGTATGTCGGCCAGTGCTTCCGGTGCCACGCTCACCGGAATGGGCCCTGCGGCGGAGAGATTGGCATTCACTTCGACACCTTGTTATCGAAACTACGCGATTGATGTTGCATTCCGGGTCAGGGCCTGTCAATGCGGGTATACAAGGAGAGCTGCCGCGCAGACCGCAAACCCAAACGGTCTTCTTGCGAAAGATCAAGAATTCCGCTGGAGCCAGGCCAGCAAGGCCATTCTGCCGGTTTCTCCATCGCGCCGGTAGGAAAAGAACCGGTCCGCTTGAGCCACGGTGCACAGGCCGCTCAGGTGCACTTCTTCTACACCGGCGCGGCGCAGGCGGAAATCGGCCAGACCGGCGAGGTCAGCCAGCCATTTTCCCGGCCGCTCGGGCCGCGGCGTGAAGTAGCGCCGCGCGTCCTCGGCCTGCGCGACGAAGGCGTCCAGCACGTCCTGGCCCACTTCGAACGCCTGCGGGCCGATGCCCGGCCCCACCCAGGCGCGCCAGCCGGCGGCCTGCGGCGCCTTGGCGCGCATGGCCGCCAGCGTGTTTTCGAGCACACCGCCCGACAGGCCGCGCCAGCCGGCATGCGCCGCGCCCAGCACCGTGCCCTGCGCGTCGGCGATCACCACGGGCAGGCAGTCGGCCACCATGACGGCCAGCACCCGGCCGGGACGCGCGGTGACGCTGGCGTCGACCGCCGGCTCCTCGGGCAGGTCGGCGCGATCCGCATCCACCACCTCGCTGCCGTGGACCTGGCGCAGCCACAGCGGCTCGTCCGGCACGGCCGCGCGCACCCGGCGCCGGTTCTCCGCGACGGTGTCGGGATCGTCGCCGGCGCGCCGGCCCAGGTTCAGCGTGTCGTGCGGCGCGACGCCGGCGCCGCCGGCGCGCGTCGTGCAGAAATAGTTCACGCCCGCCCACTGCGGGCCGGTCACCACCGGCAGGCCTGCCACTACGCGTTCCATGCGATGCTTTCCTGTACCTGGGTCATGTCGGCGGGCGCCGCGGCGGTGAATTCGACTTCGCCGCGGCCGCCCGGATCTTCGAAATGCAGCGCGCGCGCATGCAGCATCTGCCGCTGCGCGCCCGCGATGAGCTTGCCGCCGTAAATGGTATCGGCCAGCAGCGGGTGCCCCAGGCTGGCCAGGTGCACCCGGATCTGGTGGGTGCGGCCGGTTTCCAGGCGGCACACCACTTCGGTGACGCGCCCGCCGGGCTCGACCTGCCCGCGGCGCGCCGGCGCATAATGGGTCACGGCGGGCTTGGGCGCCACCGGCCGCTCCACGCTCATGCGCACCGGCACGCGCGCATCGCGCCCGATCGGGCGATCGACCTTGCCGGCCGCGGCCAGCCAGCCATGCGCCAGCGCCACGTATTCGCGGCCCATGCTGCGCGCCTGCAGCTGGCGCACCAGATGGGTTTGCGCGGTTTCGTTGCGGGCCACGACCATCAGGCCGGAGGTGTCCTTGTCCAGCCGGTGCACGATGCCGGCGCGCGCCACCTGGGCCAGTTCGGGATAGCGGTGCAGCAGGCCGTTGAGCAGGGTGCCGCTCCAGTTGCCCGCGCCGGGATGCGTGACCAGCCCCGCGGGCTTGTTCACCACGATCCAGTCCGGGCTTTCGGCGACCACGCCGAATTCCACCGGTTCGGGCGAGAAGGCCAGCGCCTCGGGCGCGGGCTGCGGCCACACGGCGATCTCGTCGCCCGGGCCGACCGTCTGCCGGACCTTGCCGGGCGCGCCGTTGACGTGGACGTTGCCGGCTTCGATCCAGCCCTGCAGCCGGCTGCGGGAATGATCGGGCATCAGCCCCGCCAGCACCTTGTCGAGCCGGTCGGCCCGCGTGCCGTCAGGCACGGTTACAAGTTGCGGTTCTCCCCTGGGATTCTGCTCCGGATTTCCGTCCGGAATACCCAGGAAGTCATCGTCGGAAACGAGATCGGCGCCGGCGGCTGTATCAGACATGGAGACAAATCATATAATCAGCCTGCCATGCTAACACCAAGGATAGGATTCTCGTGATTCACCACTCCGCAGCTCCCTCGAACCCCGCCTCCCGCAGCGGGCCGATCTTGCGCGTGGTCATCGCGCTGGTTGCCGTCATCGCGATCGCCGGTTGCGGCTCGTCCAACAGCAAGTACGACAAGACCGCAAACTGGAGCGCCGAGCAGCTCTACGCCGACGCCAAGGCCGAAATGTCCTCGGGCGGCTGGAAAGAAGCCCGCGAACGCCTGACCGCCATCGAAAGCCGCTACCCCTTCGGCGTCTATGCCCAGCAGGCCCTGCTGGAGCTGGCCTACGTCAACTGGAAGGACGGCGAAAACGAACAGGCCCTGGCCGCCATCGACCGCTTCCAGCAGCTCTATCCCAACCATCCGGGCACCGACTACGCGCTGTACCTGAAAGGCCTGATCAACTTCACGCCGGCCAGCGCCTTCATGAGCAACATCACCGGCCAGGACCCGTCCGAGCGCGACCCCAAGGGCCTGCGCGCGTCCTATGACGCCTTCAACGAACTGATCAAGCGCTATCCGGACAGCAAGTACACGGTGGACGCGGAAAAGCGCGTGGCCTGGCTGGTCAACACCATCGCCATGAACGAAGTGCACGTCGCGCGCTACTACTACGAGCGCGGCGCCTACGTGGCCGCGGCCAACCGCGCACAGACCGTCATCACCGACTTCGAAGGCGTGCCGGCCACCGAGGAAGCGCTCTACCTGATGGTCGAGTCCTACGACAAGCTCGGCATGACCGAACTGAAGAACGACTCGCAGCGCGTCTACGAAAAGAACTTCCCCAACAGCGAGTTCCGCACCAAGGGCCTGAAGGCGGACCGGAGCTGGTGGAATCCGTTCGATTGATCTGATTTCCGCGCGCGGCCGATGGGCCGCGCGCTACCCGCCCTCGGCCTTGCGCCGATAAAACGCCAGCACCTCTTCCAATTCCCGGGTCCGCGCAAACGGCGGCAACCCGCGCCACAGACGCTTGCCGTAGGGTTTTTCGACCAGACGGCCGTCGCCCACCATCAACACCCCCCAATCCGATTCGGTACGGATCAGCCGGCCCGCGCCCTGCTTGAGCGAGATCGCGGCCTCGGGCAACTGGTATTCCGAGAACGGATTGCCGCCCTGCGCGCGGCAGGCGCGCAGCCGCGCCTCGATCACCGGATCGTCGGGCGGGGCGAACGGCAGCTTGTCGATCGCCACCAGGGTCAGCACGTCGCCGGGCAGGTCGATGCCTTCCCAGAAGCTGGCGCTGCCCACCAGCACCGGATGCTGGAGCCGGCAGAAGCGGTCCAGCAGGTCGCGGCGCGTGCCGTCGCCCTGCTTGAGCAGGGGCCAGTCGTGGCCGGCGTCGTCGAATTCATCGGCCAGCAGGTTCGCGACCTTGTCCACCGCGCGCAGCGTCGTGCACAGCACCAGCGTGCCGCCCGGGCTGGCCTCCAGAAGCGGCATCAGCGTCTGCACGAAACGGTCCAGGAACTGCGGGGACTGCGGCTCGGGCATGCCGCGGGGCACGAACAGCAAGGCCTGCTCGGGATAGTTGAACGGCGATTCCCATTTGCCGGTGCGCGCCTGGTCCAGGCCCAGCTGGCTGGTGAAGTGCGTGAACTCGCCGTTCACCGACAAGGTGGCCGACGTCATGATCCAGGCCTGGCCGGGCTTGCGGTACTTGGAGAAGGCCTGCGCCACCGACAAGGGCGCGGAATGCAGGCGCACGTGGTGCTGCCCGTGCTCGACCCAGCGCACGGCCGGGCCGGTCCATTGCTGCGCGGCGGCCGCGGCCCCGGCCAGGATGGCGGCCGGCGTGGGCAGGCCGTCTCCGGCCACGGATTGCGCCACCGGTTCGGGCGCCTGGTCGTCGCGGCCCCAGCCTTCGTCGGCCGGCTCCGCGCCCGTGCGGCCGGGCGTGGCCCAGCGCTTGAGGCGCGCGGAAATCTCGGCGCCGCTGCGGGCCGCGGCCATCAGGTCGGGATGTTTTTCGGACACCGCGGCCAGGGCCTGCGCCGCGCCGTCGACGGCCTCACGCAGCACGTGCAGCGCGGCGTCGAACTCGTCGGCATTGGGAATGGCCTCGAAGGTGGCCTTGCGCCCGGGCATGCGGTCCAGCGGCGCGCAGACCAGGCGCAGCTCGCGCGCGGCCGTCTCCAGGTGGCGGCTGACGTCGCTCCATTTGGCCGCTTCGCGCGCGTAGGCCAGGCCCGCGGCCTCCATGGCGCGGCCGAAGTCCATCAGCTGGTGAGTGGACACGCTGCTGCCCAGAAAACGCGTGGCGGTGTCGGGCAACTGATGCGCTTCGTCGAAGATGACGGTGTCGGCTTCGGGCAGCAGGTCGGTCACGCCCTCTTCGCGCAGCACCAGGTCGGCCATGAACAGCGCGTGGTTGACGACCACGACGTCGGCTTCCTGCGCCTGGCGGCGGGCCTTGACCACGAAGCAGTCGCGGATGCGCGGGCATTCCTGGCCCAGGCAGTTCTCGCGCGTGGAGGTGACGCGCTGCCAGATGTCGGCGTCTTCGGGCACCTGCGCCAGGTCGCTGCGATCGCCGGTCTTGGAGATGCCGGCGAACACCTGAATCTGGCGCAGCTGCTGGATTTCGCTGCGCGACTTGAGCGCGCGCTCGTCGCCCTGCAGGCGGTCGAGGTGGTAATGGCAGACGTAGTTGCCGCGGCCCTTGAGCAGCGCGGCCGTCACCGGCGCGGCCAGCGCGGCGCGCACACGCGGCAGGTCGCGCGAGAAAAGCTGGTCCTGCAGGGTGCGGGTACCGGTGGAGATCAGCACCTTGCCGCCCTGGATGAAGGCGGGTACAAGGTAGGCCCAGGTCTTGCCGATGCCGGTGCCGGCCTCGGCCACCAGCGTGGCGCGGTCCTGGATGGCCTGGCCGATGGCCTGGGACAGCTCCACTTGCGCGGGGCGCGGCTTGTAGCCGGGCAAGGCCGTGGCCAGAGGGCCGTCCTCGTCGAAGAATTCGGAAATATCCAGGTCCAGCATCAGAACAGTCTCGCCGGTGCCGGTTGCGGTTCGGGCGCCAGACAACTTTATGTGGGAAAGGACCAAATGATACCCGCTGCCGCATCCGCTTCCGGACTTCGGCGCGCCGCAAGAGGGACATATCGGTCCGCTCTGGCACGTTTTGTAACAGCGGCTTATGGCACAATCCGCCCCTTGTTTTCCCTTTTTGTCGTCGTATAGAGATGTCTGAAACTTCCACTATCACGAACGTCGCCGCCGGCGTCGACAACGCCCGCATCGTCGCGCAACTCGCCACCGAACTCGGCGCGCGCGCCTCCCAGATCGCCGCGGCGGTGGAATTGCTGGACGACGGCGCCACCGTGCCCTTCATCGCCCGCTACCGCAAGGAAGCCACCGGCGGCCTGGACGATACCGTGCTGCGCAACCTGGAAGTCCGCCTGGGATATCTGCGCGAACTCGAAGAGCGCCGCGGCGCGATCCTCGAATCGATTTCGCAGCAGGGCAAGCTCACGCCCGAACTGCAGCAGGAAATCAGCGCCGCCGACACCAAGCAGCGCCTGGAAGACCTGTACGCGCCGTACAAGCCCAAGCGCCGCACCCGCGCCCAGATCGCGCGCGAAGCCGGCCTGGAACCGCTGGCCGACGCCATCCTGGCCGATCCGGCCTGCGATCCCGCCGCGCTGGCCGCCCAATACCTGAACCCCGAGGCCTCGATCAACGACGCCAAGGCCGCGCTCGACGGCGCGCGCGACATCCTGGCCGAGCGCTACGCGGAAAACGCCGACCTGCTGGCCGACCTGCGCGAACACCTGTGGTCCACCGGCCTGCTCTATTCCAAGATGGTCGAAGGCAAGGAAGCCGAGGGCGCCAATTTCCGCGACTGGTTCGACTTCAGCGAACCGCTGCGCACCCTGCCCTCGCACCGCATCCTGGCGCTGCTGCGCGGCCGCCAGCAAGGCGTGCTGGAACTGCGCCTGGGCCTGGAAGCCGAACTCGAAGCGCAGCTGCCGCATCCCTGCGTGGCCCGCATCGCCGGCTTTCTCAAGCTGGGCAACGGCCTGTTCGCGCTGGACGCCTCGCCGCGCGCGCGCTGGCTGGGCGAAGTCTGCCGCTGGACCTGGCGCGTCAAGCTGCTGACGGCGTTCGAAAGCGAGCTGATCGGCCGCCTGCGCGAAAGCGCCGAAGCCGAGGCCATCCGCGTGTTCGCCGCCAACCTCAAGGACCTGCTGCTGGCCGCGCCGGCCGGCCCCAAGGCCGTGCTGGGCCTGGACCCCGGCATCCGCACCGGCTGCAAGGTCGCGGTCATCGACGTCACCGGCAAGGTCGTGGACACCACCACCGTCTACCCGTTCGAGCCGCGCCGCGACCGCGACGGCACCATCAACACGCTGGCCGCGCTGGTCGCGCGCCACAAGGTCGACCTGATCGCCATCGGCAACGGCACTGCCTCGCGCGAGAGCGAAAAGCTGGTCGGCGACATGATGGAACGCTTCCCCGACCTCAAGGTCACCCGCGTGGTGGTCTCCGAGGCCGGCGCGTCGGTCTATTCCGCCTCGGAAACCGCGGCGCAGGAATTCCCCGACCTCGACGTGACGCTGCGCGGCGCCGTGTCGATCGCGCGCCGCCTGCAGGACCCGCTGGCCGAGCTGGTCAAGATCGATCCCAAGGCCATCGGCGTGGGCCAGTACCAGCACGACGTCAACCAGCGCGAGCTGGCGCGCTCGCTGGACGCCGTGGTCGAGGACTGCGTGAACGCCGTAGGCGTGGACGTGAACACCGCGTCGGCCGCGCTGCTGGCGCGCGTGTCCGGGCTGAACTCGCTGCTGGCCAAGAACATCGTGGCCTGGCGCAACGAGAACGGCGCCTTCCCCACCCGCGAAGTGCTGCGCAAGGTGCCGCGCTTCGGCGACAAGGCATTCGAGCAGGCCGCCGGCTTCCTGCGCATCCCCAACGGCGAGAACCCGCTGGACGCCTCGTCGGTGCACCCGGAAGCCTATCCGGTGGTCGAGCGCATCGTCGCCAAGATCAAGGCCGAGGTCAAACAGATCATCGGCCAGCGCGACGCGCTCAAGGGCGTGTCGCCTTCGGACTTCACCGACGAGCGCTTCGGCCTGCCGACGGTGCGCGACATCTTCGCCGAACTGGAAAAGCCCGGCCGCGACCCGCGTCCCGAGTTCAAGACCGCGCAGTTCAAGGAAGGCGTGGAGACCCTGAACGACCTGTATCCGGGCATGATCCTGGAAGGCGTGGTGACCAACGTCGCCAACTTCGGCGCCTTCGTCGACATCGGCGTGCATCAGGACGGCCTGGTCCACATCTCGGCCCTGGCCGAGAAGTTCGTGAAGGACCCGCGCGACGTGGTGCGCGTGGGCCAGACGGTCAGCGTTAAGGTGCTGGAAGTGGACGTGGCGCGCAAGCGGGTCGCGCTGACGATGCGCCTGAACGACACCGCGGCCCCTGCCCGCCGCAGCGGCGATGCGCCCAAGGGCGCCGGCGCCGGCCGCCGTCCGCAAGGCGATGGCGGTCGTGGCGGCGCCGGCGGCGGCATGATGAACAGCGCCATGGCCGACGCCTTCGCCAAGCTCAAACGCTGAGTCCCGTTCCCGGCCTGCAAAAAAAATCGGCGCAATCGCGCCGATTTTTTATTCGTGGGCCGGACCTGCCGGCCATCGCCTATTCCTGGGCCATCGAAGCCAGCGCCGCGCGTGCGCGCTCGAGCGCTTCGGCCTGCGCGCCGGCCGGCGCGGCCGCCACGGCCACGCCGTCGATCACGGCGGCATAGCCCTGCCCGTCGGCCTGCAGCACCGCGTCGGCCGGCTCCGATTGCAGGCGGCGCATCAAGGCGCCGGCTTCCTTCGGATCGGCGAAGCGCTGCGACAGCAGCAGTTCCTCGCCGTCGGCGGCCAGCAGGCGGAAGCGGAAGCCGCCGTCCTCGTCGCGGAAGCTGACGAAGCGCGCGCCCTTGCCCTTTTCCTTCTTGGCCGGCGCGCCCTGCGCGGCGCTCGCCACCTGCAGGTTGCGCAGGCCCACGGCCTGGCGCAGTTCCTGCATGAACGGCGTGGACAGCTTGCGCGCCTTGGCGGCGCCGGCCTGCAGGATGTCTTCGATGCGGCCGGGGTTGGCCATCAGGTCGAAGTACTTCTCGCGCATGGGCGCGAGCAGGTTCTCCAGATGGTCGTAGAGCGCCTGCTTGGCGTCGCCCCAGCCCATTCCTTCTTCGAGCTGCTTGCGGAAGGCGGCGGACTGCTGCGGCGTGGCGAAGGCGCGGTAGATGGTGTAGAGGTGCGAGTTCTCGGCGTCCTTGGGCTCGCCGGGCTGGCGCGAATCGGTCACGATGCGCATCACCGAGGCGCGCAGCGCGCTGGCGCCGCCCTCGAACAGCGGAATGGTGTTGTTGTAGCTCTTGGACATCTTGCGGCCGTCCAGGCCCGGCAGCGTCGCCACTTCTTCCTCGATCACCACTTCCGGCAGCGTGAAGTAATCGCGGCCGTACAGATGGTTGAAGCGCTGCGCGATGTCGCGCGCCATCTCCAGGTGCTGGATCTGGTCGCGGCCCACCGGCACCTTGTTGGCGTTGAACATGACGATGTCCGCGGCCATCAGCACCGGATACGAGAACAGCCCCATCGTGACGCCGTCATCCGGCTCCACGCCCTTGGCCTCGTTCTGGTCCACCGCGGCCTTGTAGGCGTGCGCCCGGTTCATCAGGCCCTTGGCCGTGACGCAGTTGAGCATCCAGGTCAGCTCGGGAATCTCGGGGATGTCGGACTGGCGGTAGAAGGTCACGCGCTCGTGGTCCAGCCCCACCGCCAGCCAGGTGGCGGCGATCTCCAGGCGCGAACGCGCCACGCGGACGGGATCGTCGCATTTGATCAGCGCGTGGTAGTCCGCCATGAAGAAGAATGCGTCCACGCCGGGCTGGGTGCTGGCCTGGACGGCGGGACGGATCGCGCCCGCGTAATTGCCGAGGTGGGGAGTTCCAGAGGTGGTGATGCCGGTGAGGACGCGGGTATTCATGAGGCGAAAAGGCGTTGGGGGAAAACGCCCAGTGTAACGTGCCGGACGGGCGCCGCGCCCGCCGCCGCTACAGTACGGCCAGCACCGGCGCGGCCAGCGCGCACAGGCCGCCGGCGGTCAGCGCGGCGCGCGGGCGGAAGGTGAGGAACCAGATCAGCAGCAGGCCGGCGATGCTGAGTATGCCTATCCATTCGACCGTACCGTAGCTCCAGCCCCAGACCGCCGCAGACGCGCACAGCGACAGGGCCAGCGCGGCCCAGCCGAACAGCCGCAGCGGCACGCGATGGCGCCGCGTCAGCGCGCGGTTGAAGAGGTCTTCGTAGTGGCGGTCCATGCCCAGGCACAAGGCGGAGAATCCGGCGTAGGCCAGGCAGAAGGCGGCTAGCGTCATGGCGTATCACCTCTTGCTTCGTAGGCGCCGAGGGCCGGCGCCTGTTGGGTCGGAGCGGCCGGCGCCGGAGCGCGCCTGGCGGACTGCGCCGCGCCGGCGCGTGCCGCTCTGCGGGCCATCCAGGCCAGCAGCAGGGCTGCGGCCAGGCAGGTCAGGTCGAAACCCGCCATGACCCAGTCGCCGGCGGGCAGCGACGCGCCCAGGTGGCGCGAGGTCGTCAGCGCGTTGAGCACCGGCACCAGCGCCAGCGCGGTGGCGGCGGCGGCCAGCAGGTCGCGCCACTTGCGCCGCGGCAGCAGGAAGGCATAGGCCAGCGACAGGCCCCAGCCGGCGAAGAAGGCGCGCACTTCCCAGAGCTGGCGGCCGGGCAGGTCGGCGGGCAGCAGGCGGTTGGCCCAGAAGAAGGCCGCGACCGCCAGGAACAGGCCGGCGACGGTGCCGGCGTTGAGCGCGTCCACCAGCCGCAGCGAAAACGCCTCGCGCGCGCCGGGACGCGCCTTCTGGCGGCGCTTGGCGATCCACAGCACCAGGCCCGAACCGACCATGCCGGTGCCGGCCAGGCTGACCAGGAAGTAAAGCCAGCGCAGCAGAGGCTCGGCGAAAAGGCCCAGGTGCAGGCCGGTCACCACGCCCGCGGTGCGCACCGCGGCGCTGAGGTCGTCCTCGCCTTCGAGCCGCTGGCCGCTCACGCCGTCGAGCCGCACATAGGGCGCCAGCCGGCCGAACGACACGCCGTCGGCGGCGTCGCGCACCAGCGTGATGGTCGCGCCGGCGTCGCCGGGGTGATTGACGATCACGCGGCCGACCCGGCCCTGCCAATGGCGCTGGGCCTGCTCGACCAGCGGCGCCAGTTCGGCCAGCGGCGCGGGCGCATTGCGCGCCGGCGTGATCTTGAACGACTTGAAGACTTCGTCAGTGTACTGGCGCGGGTTTTCGTAGACGGCCTGGATGCCGGCCGGCATCAGCATGGTCATGAACAGCACCAGGCCGCTGAAGGTAATCATCAGGTGAAACGGCAGCCCCAGCACCGACAGCGCGTTGTGCCCGTCCATCCAGGCGCGCTGGCCGCCCTTGCGCGGCCGGAAGGTGAAGAAATCGGCGAAGATCTTCTTGTGGGTGATGATGCCGCTGATGATGGCCACCAGCATGAACATGCCGGCGATGCTGGCCAGCCAGCGCCCCCACGGAAACGCCATTTCGAGTTCGAAATGAAAGCGGTAGAAGAAATCCCCGCCGCGCGTCTCGCGCGCGCTCACCGCCTGCCCGGTGGCCGGGTCGAGCTTGACGCGCACGAAACCGCGCGTGCCCGGCTTGGGCTTGGGCTGCTGGTACAGCAGCTGGACCGTCGGCTCGCGCCGCGACGGCGGCGTGATGAACCAGCGCGTGGCGTCGGGCGCGTGCTGCTCGAGGTAGCGCTGCCCCAGGGCCACCGCCTGGACCGCCGGCACCGGCTGCGCGTCGATCTCGGGCTGCATCCAGCGCGTGATCTCGGGGCGGAAGAACGCCAGGGTGCCGGTCAGGAACATCGCGAACAGCGCCCAGCCGAAGATCAGCCCCGACCAGGTGTGCAGCCACGACATGGCCTGGCGCAGGCCCTCCTGGCCCGGCGCCTTGGCCGCCTTCATGCCGCCCCCATCGCGCGCCCGGCCAGGAATAGCGCGCCGAGCAGCGCGGCCGGCGCCAGCAGGCCCGCCCAGGCGCGCCACGCATTGCGCGTGGCGAAAACCCAGATCACGCCGCAGGTGTAGAACACGAAAGACAGCATCTGGGCCGTGACCACGGCGTCGGCGCGCTGCAGCGGCAGCCACACGGCCAGGCAGGCCGCCGCGGCCGAGGCCAGCAGATAACCGCCCAGGATGGCGGCCGCGGCCCGGGACAATACGGCAAATCGGTAGCGCATCATGCCTGCGCCGGCAGCGGGAGCTTTCACTGGGGTATGGACGCCAAGATGGGTTTGATTCACGACCGGCCAGGCCGGGTTTGCTCAATCAGAGCCGTGAATTATAACCATTCTCACTACGATGTGGCGTTGGGAAACCCGTCAGGCGGCGCCCCCCGCCCTCCCCTAGAGCGACACCGTCAACCGGCGCTCCGATTCCAGATATTCGCGCGACTGCATTTCGAGGATGCGCGAGACCGTGCGATGGAATTCGTTGGCCAGCGCGCCTTCGGTGTAGATCTCCTCGGGCTCGCATTCGGCGGACATAATGAGCTTGACCCGGTGGTCATAGAACACGTCGATCAGCCAGGTGAAGCGGCGCGCCTCGGAGGCCTGGCGCGGCCCCATCTTGGGCACGCCGGACAGGATCACCGCGTGGAAGCGGTTGGCCAGTTCGAGGTAGTCGTTCTGCGAGCGCGGGCCGCCGCAGAGCGTGGCGAAGTCGAACCACACCACGGTGCCGGCCAGCGCCAGCGCGCGGATCTCGCGGTGCTCGATGTGCAGCACCGGTTCCTGCGGCGGCGTGTCGGCCAGCGTGTCGAAGGCCTTTTGCAGCGCCTGCCGGGCGTGTTCGTCCAGCGGCGTGTGGTAGCACTGCACCTGCTCCAGCGAACGGCGGCGGTAGTCGATGCCGGCGTCCACGTTCAGCACGTCCATGCGCGATTCGATCAGCGCGATGGCGGGCAGTATGCGGTCGCGATGCAGGCCGTCGGGGTACAGCGTGGACGGTTCGTAGTTGGAGGTCATCACGAACGAGGTGCCGTACTCGAACAGCTTGAGCAGCAGGCGGTACAGGATCATCGCGTCGGCCACGTCGGAGACGTGGAACTCGTCGAAGCAGATGAGGCGGTAGCGCTTGGCCAGGCGGCGGGCCACTTCGTCGAGCGGGTCCTGCATGCCTTTGACTTCTTCCAGCTCGCGGTGCACGCCGCGCATGAATTCGTGGAAGTGCAGGCGGGTCTTGCGCACCACCGGAACGGTGGCGTAGAAGGCGTCCATCAGGAAGCTCTTGCCCCGCCCCACTCCGCCCCACAGGTAGACGCCGCGCGGCACGTCCGGCCGGTTCAGCAGTTTCTTCAGCGCGTTCGAGCGCATCGACTTGAACCTGACCCAGTCGTCGTAATAGCGCTGCAGCCGGTCGATCGCCTTCTTCTGGGCGGCGTCGGGCTTGTAGCCGCGTTCGGCCAGGGCGTGTTCGTAGTATTCGCTGACGTTCATGTGGGAAAGCGGTTAAGAAGCAACATGAAAAAAGGGCGGATCCGAGAACCCGCCCTCGTCTTGCATCGGCTGCGCGCCGATCAGAAGTTCAGCGCGCGCTTGTCCACCGCCAGGGCGGCTTCCTTGACGGCTTCCGACAGCGTCGGGTGCGCGTGGCAGATGCGCGCGATGTCTTCGGCGGCGCCGCGGAATTCCATGATGGTCACGGCTTCCGAGATCAGTTCCGAGGCCATCGGGCCGACGATGTGCACGCCCAGGACCTCATCGGTCTTGGCGTCGGCGATCACCTTGGCGAAGCCGGTGGTGTCGCCCAGCGCGCGGGCGCGGCCGTTGGCCAGGAACGGGAAGCTGCCGGCCTTGTACTCGCGGCCTTCCTTCTTGAGCTGCTGCTCGGTCTTGCCGACCCAGGCGATTTCCGGCGAGGTGTAGATCACCCACGGCACGGTGTCGAAGTTGACGTGGCCGTGCTGGCCGGCGATGCGCTCGGCAACCGCCACGCCTTCTTCTTCGGCCTTGTGCGCCAGCATCGGGCCGCGCACCACGTCGCCCACCGCCCAGACGTTGGGCAGGTTGGTCTTGCAGTCGCCGTCGACGGCGACGAAGCCGCGCTCGTCGAGCTTCAGGCCCACGGCTTCGGCGTTCAGGCCGCCGGTGTACGGCACGCGGCCGATCGAGACGATCAGCTTGTCAACCACCAGCTTCTGCTCGGCGCCCTTGGCGTCGACGTAGGGCACGGTCACCGACTTGGCGGTGGCCTTGATCTCGCCGATCTTGACGCCCATCTGGATGTTCAGGCCCTGCTTGGTGAAGGCCTTGAGGGCTTCCTTGGCCACTTGCTGGTCGGCGGCGGCCAGGAATTCCGGCATCGCTTCCAGGATGGTGACTTCGGAGCCCAGGCGGCGCCACACGCTGCCCATTTCGAGGCCGATCACGCCGGCGCCGATCACGCCCAGCGTCTTGGGCACGGCACCGATGGCCAGCGCGCCGTCGTTGGACAGCACGACCTTTTCGTCGAACGGCAGGCCCGGCAGCTCGCGCGCCGAGGAGCCGGTGGCGACCACGACGTGCTTGGCGACCAGGTCGGCCTCGGTGGTGCCGGTGACCTTGATCGACCAGCCGCCGTCGACCTGGCCGGCGAAGGCGCCCTTGCCGTGGAAGAAGGTGACCTTGTTCTTCTTGAACAGGTACAGGATGCCGTCGTTGTTCTGCTTGACCACCGTGTTCTTGCGGCCGATCAGCGTGTCGAGCTTGAGGCTGACGCCCTTGAGCTCGATGCCGTGTTCGGCGAAGTGGTGGTTGGCCTGTTCGAAGTGCTCGGACGACTGCAGCAGCGCCTTGGAGGGGATGCAGCCGACGTTGGTGCAGGTGCCGCCGGGAGCCGGGCCGCCCTGGCCGTTCTGCCAGGCGTCGATGCAGGCCACCGACATGCCGAGTTGGGCCGCGCGGATGGCGGCGATGTAGCCGCCGGGGCCGGCGCCGATCACGACGACGTCAAATTGTTGGGACATAGTGTTCTCGCGGTGAGGAAGGGAGTGAAACACGCCCCGCCCTGCGGGCCGGCTGCAAGCCGGGCCCGGGCGCCGCGCGGGCGCCGGGCCGGGGCGTCGAGATTACAGGTCCAGCAACAGACGCTGCGGATCTTCCAGGGCGTCCTTCATGGCGACCAGGCCCAGCACGGCTTCGCGGCCGTCGATGATGCGGTGGTCGTAGGACAGCGCCAGGTAGTTCATCGGGCGGATGACGATCTGGCCGTTTTCCACCACCGGGCGTTCCTTGGTGGCGTGCACGCCCAGGATGGCCGATTGCGGCGGGTTGATGATGGGGGTGGACAGCATCGAGCCGAACACGCCGCCGTTGGAGATCGAGAACGTGCCGCCGGTCATCTCTTCGATGCCCAGCTTGCCGTCGGCGGCGCGGCGGCCGAAGTCGGCGATGGCCTTTTCGATGTCGGCGATCGACAGCTGGTCGGCGTTGCGCAGGATCGGCACGACCAGGCCGCGCGGGCTGCCCACGGCGATGCCGATGTCGAAGTAGCCGTGGTAGATGATGTCCTTGCCGTCGATCGAGGCGTTGATCAGCGGGAACTTCTTCAGCGCGGCGACGGCGGCCTTGACGAAGAACGACATGAAGCCCAGCTTGATGCCGTGCTCTTTCTCGAACTTGTCCTTGTACTTGGCGCGCAGGTCGATGACGGCCTGCATGTTCACTTCGTTGAAGGTGGTCAGGATGGCGTTTTCCTGCTGCGACTGCAGCAGGCGCTCGGCGATGCGGGCGCGCAGGCGGCTCATAGGCACGCGCTGTTCCGGACGGCCGTCCAGCGACAGCGTGGTCGGGGCCGGGGCGGCGGCGGCAGCGGCCTTGGCGGGCGCGCTGGCGGCCAGGGCGTCGCCCTTGGTCACGCGGCCGTCGCGGCCGGTGCCGGCGACGCTGGCGGCGTCCACGCCCTTCTCGGCGAGGATCTTGGAGGCGGCGGGCGAAGCCACGCCGGCGGCCGAGGTCGAGGCCGGGGCGGCGGCGGCCGGCGCGGCGGCGGCGGCGGCCTGCTCGGCGGCCTTGGGCGCTTCGGCCGGGGCGGTCGCGGCGGCGGCGGCCTTGCCGGCGGTGTCGATGCGGGCCAGCACTTCGCCGGAGGTGACGGTGCTGCCGTCGCCCTTGACGATTTCAGCCAGCACGCCCGAGGCGGGAGCCGGCACTTCCAGGACGACCTTGTCGGTTTCGACTTCGATCAGGATTTCGTCCGCTTCGACGGCAGCGCCCGGCTGCTTCTTCCAGGTCAGCAGCGTCGCTTCGGAGACGGATTCGGAAAGTTGGGGGACGACGACGTCGGTGATAGCCATTTTGTTTATTCCGTAGAGGTTTGAGTTCTGACCGCGAGGCGCGGCAGGCTTTCAGCAAACCTGCCGCGCGCCACGCGCGCAGCTAGCGATGGTTACTTCGTCAACATGACCTTGAACTTGGGAGCGAAAGCCGCTTCGATCAGCGCCTTCTGCTGCTCCTGNTGTGGGAAAGCGGTTAAGAAGCAACATGAAAAAAGGGCGGATCCGAGAACCCGCCCTCGTCTTGCATCGGCTGCGCGCCGATCAGAAGTTCAGCGCGCGCTTGTCCACCGCCAGGGCGGCTTCCTTGACGGCTTCCGACAGCGTCGGGTGCGCGTGGCAGATGCGCGCGATGTCTTCGGCGGCGCCGCGGAATTCCATGATGGTCACGGCTTCCGAGATCAGTTCCGAGGCCATCGGGCCGACGATGTGCACGCCCAGGACCTCATCGGTCTTGGCGTCGGCGATCACCTTGGCGAAGCCGGTGGTGTCGCCCAGCGCGCGGGCGCGGCCGTTGGCCAGGAACGGGAAGCTGCCGGCCTTGTACTCGCGGCCTTCCTTCTTGAGCTGCTGCTCGGTCTTGCCGACCCAGGCGATTTCCGGCGAGGTGTAGATCACCCACGGCACGGTGTCGAAGTTGACGTGGCCGTGCTGGCCGGCGATGCGCTCGGCAACCGCCACGCCTTCTTCTTCGGCCTTGTGCGCCAGCATCGGGCCGCGCACCACGTCGCCCACCGCCCAGACGTTGGGCAGGTTGGTCTTGCAGTCGCCGTCGACGGCGACGAAGCCGCGCTCGTCGAGCTTCAGGCCCACGGCTTCGGCGTTCAGGCCGCCGGTGTACGGCACGCGGCCGATCGAGACGATCAGCTTGTCAACCACCAGCTTCTGCTCGGCGCCCTTGGCGTCGACGTAGGGCACGGTCACCGACTTGGCGGTGGCCTTGATCTCGCCGATCTTGACGCCCATCTGGATGTTCAGGCCCTGCTTGGTGAAGGCCTTGAGGGCTTCCTTGGCCACTTGCTGGTCGGCGGCGGCCAGGAATTCCGGCATCGCTTCCAGGATGGTGACTTCGGAGCCCAGGCGGCGCCACACGCTGCCCATTTCGAGGCCGATCACGCCGGCGCCGATCACGCCCAGCGTCTTGGGCACGGCACCGATGGCCAGCGCGCCGTCGTTGGACAGCACGACCTTTTCGTCGAACGGCAGGCCCGGCAGCTCGCGCGCCGAGGAGCCGGTGGCGACCACGACGTGCTTGGCGACCAGGTCGGCCTCGGTGGTGCCGGTGACCTTGATCGACCAGCCGCCGTCGACCTGGCCGGCGAAGGCGCCCTTGCCGTGGAAGAAGGTGACCTTGTTCTTCTTGAACAGGTACAGGATGCCGTCGTTGTTCTGCTTGACCACCGTGTTCTTGCGGCCGATCAGCGTGTCGAGCTTGAGGCTGACGCCCTTGAGCTCGATGCCGTGTTCGGCGAAGTGGTGGTTGGCCTGTTCGAAGTGCTCGGACGACTGCAGCAGCGCCTTGGAGGGGATGCAGCCGACGTTGGTGCAGGTGCCGCCGGGAGCCGGGCCGCCCTGGCCGTTCTGCCAGGCGTCGATGCAGGCCACCGACATGCCGAGTTGGGCCGCGCGGATGGCGGCGATGTAGCCGCCGGGGCCGGCGCCGATCACGACGACGTCAAATTGTTGGGACATAGTGTTCTCGCGGTGAGGAAGGGAGTGAAACACGCCCCGCCCTGCGGGCCGGCTGCAAGCCGGGCCCGGGCGCCGCGCGGGCGCCGGGCCGGGGCGTCGAGATTACAGGTCCAGCAACAGACGCTGCGGATCTTCCAGGGCGTCCTTCATGGCGACCAGGCCCAGCACGGCTTCGCGGCCGTCGATGATGCGGTGGTCGTAGGACAGCGCCAGGTAGTTCATCGGGCGGATGACGATCTGGCCGTTTTCCACCACCGGGCGTTCCTTGGTGGCGTGCACGCCCAGGATGGCCGATTGCGGCGGGTTGATGATGGGGGTGGACAGCATCGAGCCGAACACGCCGCCGTTGGAGATCGAGAACGTGCCGCCGGTCATCTCTTCGATGCCCAGCTTGCCGTCGGCGGCGCGGCGGCCGAAGTCGGCGATGGCCTTTTCGATGTCGGCGATCGACAGCTGGTCGGCGTTGCGCAGGATCGGCACGACCAGGCCGCGCGGGCTGCCCACGGCGATGCCGATGTCGAAGTAGCCGTGGTAGATGATGTCCTTGCCGTCGATCGAGGCGTTGATCAGCGGGAACTTCTTCAGCGCGGCGACGGCGGCCTTGACGAAGAACGACATGAAGCCCAGCTTGATGCCGTGCTCTTTCTCGAACTTGTCCTTGTACTTGGCGCGCAGGTCGATGACGGCCTGCATGTTCACTTCGTTGAAGGTGGTCAGGATGGCGTTTTCCTGCTGCGACTGCAGCAGGCGCTCGGCGATGCGGGCGCGCAGGCGGCTCATAGGCACGCGCTGTTCCGGACGGCCGTCCAGCGACAGCGTGGTCGGGGCCGGGGCGGCGGCGGCAGCGGCCTTGGCGGGCGCGCTGGCGGCCAGGGCGTCGCCCTTGGTCACGCGGCCGTCGCGGCCGGTGCCGGCGACGCTGGCGGCGTCCACGCCCTTCTCGGCGAGGATCTTGGAGGCGGCGGGCGAAGCCACGCCGGCGGCCGAGGTCGAGGCCGGGGCGGCGGCGGCCGGCGCGGCGGCGGCGGCGGC
>NZ_POQS01000005.1:32553-471605 GCF_002885955.2 Achromobacter pulmonis | reverse complement strand
GCCGGGGCGGTCGCGGCGGCGGCGGCCTTGCCGGCGGTGTCGATGCGGGCCAGCACTTCGCCGGAGGTGACGGTGCTGCCGTCGCCCTTGACGATTTCAGCCAGCACGCCCGAGGCGGGAGCCGGCACTTCCAGGACGACCTTGTCGGTTTCGACTTCGATCAGGATTTCGTCCGCTTCGACGGCAGCGCCCGGCTGCTTCTTCCAGGTCAGCAGCGTCGCTTCGGAGACGGATTCGGAAAGTTGGGGGACGACGACGTCGGTGATAGCCATTTTGTTTATTCCGTAGAGGTTTGAGTTCTGACCGCGAGGCGCGGCAGGCTTTCAGCAAACCTGCCGCGCGCCACGCGCGCAGCTAGCGATGGTTACTTCGTCAACATGACCTTGAACTTGGGAGCGAAAGCCGCTTCGATCAGCGCCTTCTGCTGCTCCTGGTGCTTGGCCAGGTAGCCCACGGCCGGCGATGCCGACGCGGCGCGGCCCGCGTAACCCAGCTTCTGGCCTTCGGCCATATTCTCGTACACGTGATGTTGGATGTAGAACCACGGGCCCTGATTCTGGGGCTCGTCCTGGACCCAGATGACTTCGGTGGCCTTCGGGTACTTGCGCAGTTCGGCCTCGAAGGACTTGTGCGCGAACGGGTACAGCTGCTCGACGCGGATGATGGCGACGTTGTCGGCGCCACGCTCGCGGCGGGCGTTGACCAGGTCGTAGTAGACCTTGCCCGAGCAGGCCAGCACGCGCTTGACCTTGGCGGCGTCGATGGCCTCGTCGACCTCGCCGATGACCGGGCGGAAGCTGCCGCCGGCCAGTTCGGTCAGGGGCGAGCCGGCGTCCTTGTTGCGCAGCAGCGACTTGGGCGTGAACAGCACCAGCGGCTTGCGGAACGGGCGGATCATCTGACGACGCAGCACGTGGAAGATCTGCGACGCGGAGGTCGGCTGGATCACCTGCATGTTGTTGTCGGCGCAAAGCTGCAGGAAGCGCTCGATGCGGCCCGACGAGTGCTCGGGGCCCTGGCCTTCGTAGCCGTGCGGCAGCATCAGGGTCAGGCCCGACTGGCGGCCCCACTTGGCTTCGCCGGAGCTGATGAACTGGTCGATCACGACCTGGGCGCCGTTGACGAAGTCGCCGAACTGGCCTTCCCAGATGGTCAGCGTGTTGGGCTCGGCGCTGGAGTAGCCGTATTCAAAGCCCAGCACCGCCTCTTCGGACAGCACCGAGTCGATCACGGTGAACGGAGCCTGGCCTTCCGAGACGTTCTGCAGCGGAATGTAGGTGCCGTCGTTCCAGCGTTCGCGGTTCTGGTCGTGCAGCACGGCGTGGCGGTGCGTGAACGTGCCGCGGCCCGAGTCCTGGCCGGTGATGCGGATGGCGTAGCCCGAAGCCACCAGCGTGGCGAAGGCCAGGTGCTCGCCCATGCCCCAGTCCAGGTTCATTTCGCCCTTGGCCATGGTGCGGCGGTCGTTCAGCAGCTTGGCGACCAGCGGGTGCACGGTGAAGCCTTCCGGCACCGTGGTGATGCGTTCGCCGATGCGCTTGAGCTCGGCCAGCGGCACGGCGGTGTCGGCCTGGTCGGTCCACTTGGCGCCCAGGAACGGCGACCAGTCGATGGCGTACTTGCTCTTGTAGTCGGTCAGCACCGGCTCGATGGTGCGCTGGCCGTCTTCCATCAGCTGGCGGTAGTCCTTGACCAGCTGGTCGGCTTCGCCTTCGGCCAGCACGCCCTGCGTGGTCAGCTTGTCGGCGTACAGCTTGCGCGTGCCGGGGTGATGGCCGATGCGCTTGTACATCAGGGGCTGCGTCAGCGAGGGGGTGTCCTGCTCGTTGTGGCCCAGCTTGCGGAAGCAGACGATGTCCACGACCACGTCGTGGCGGAACTGCAGGCGGTAGTCCAGCGCCAGCTTGGTGACGAACACCACGGCTTCGGGATCGTCGCCGTTGACGTGGAAGACCGGGGCTTCGATCATCTTGACCACGTCCGTGCAATACAGCGTCGAACGCGAGTCGCGCGGGTCGGAGGTGGTGAAGCCGATCTGGTTGTTGATGACGATGTGCAGCGTGCCGCCCGTGCCGTAGCCGCGGGTCTGCGCCAGGTTCAGCGTTTCCATGACCACGCCCTGGCCGGCGAATGCCGCGTCGCCGTGCACCAGCACCGGCAGCACTTGCTTGCCTTCGGCGTCGCCGCGGCGTTCCTGGCGGGCGCGGGCGCTGCCCTCGACCACCGGGTTGACGATTTCCAGGTGGGAGGGGTTGAAGGCCAGCGACAGGTGGACCGGGCCGCCGCGGGTGGACAGGTCGCTCGAGAAACCGTTGTGGTACTTCACGTCGCCGTCGGTCAGGCCTTCGGCGTGCTTGCCCTCGAATTCGGCGAACAGGTCGCCGGGCATCTTGCCCATGATGTTCACGAGCAGGTTCAGGCGGCCGCGGTGGGCCATGCCGACCACGATTTCCTGGACGCCGTTTTCACCGGCGTGGTTCACCACTTCGTCCATCGAGGCGATGAAGCTTTCGCCGCCTTCCAGCGAGAAGCGCTTCTGGCCGACGTACTTGGTGTGCAGGAAGCGCTCGAGGCCTTCGGACTCGGTCAGCTGCTGCAGGATGTGGCGCTTTTCTTCGGCCGTGTAGGTGGGCGCGCCCAGCGTGGCTTCCAGGCGTTCCTGGATCCAGCGCTTGGCGGCGGGGTCGGAGATGTGCGTGAATTCGGCACCGATGCTGCGGCAGTAGGTGTCGCGCAGCGCCTTCAGGATGTCGCGCAGCGTCATGGTGCTGGCGGTCGTGAAGTAGGTGTTGGTGGCCGAGTAGGTCTGGTCGAGGTCGGCTTCGGTCAGGCCGTAGAAGGCGGGATCGAGCTCGGGGATGGGCGGACGTTCCTGGCGCTTGAGCGGGTCCAGGTCGGCCCAGCGCGAACCCAGGGAGCGGTAGGCGGCGATCAGCGACTGAACGGAAACCTGCTTGCTGGCGACGCTGAGGTCGGGCTCGGCCGAGCGCTGCACGAAGGCGTTGGCGCGGGCGCGTTGAGCGAACGATTCGACGATGGGCGCGTGGGCCTGATCGCGGGTGGACTCCTGGCCGTCGGTGGCGGGAGCGTGCTGCAGCTGGTCGAAATATTCGCGCCAGTTGTCGGGCACCGAACCGGGGTTATCGAGGTAGGCTTCGTAAAGCTCCTCGACATACGGGGCATTACCCCCGAATAGATAAGACGTGGATAGAGATTCCAATTCCGAAGACATATCGCTTCACCTTTACGAGTGCTTCACTCGACACGATGCAGGAAAACCTTCCGCGACACGGGCTTCCCGGTTAGCGGATAGCAGGGGCAGAAGGCGCGTACAAGCCTTGAAAGCCGTATGCCCGAAAGTATAACCCTTTGAGTTTACGGGCGTCTGCCTGCGATTGCGTGCCGCAAAAGCGCATGGGGAATGGCTGCATGCAGTATTGGAATGTCCGGCGAACCCCTTCTATCGAGCCGTCTACGCGCCCTCAAAAACCGTCATTCCAAAATGCGGCGGCGCGTCATTTTTGATCGGACGCAAGGCGAGTGTTGCGTGTTCGCCGCGATCAGACCGGCAACTCGGTGGTGGACAGGATCTCTTTGAGCACGAAAAACGTGCGGATCTGGCGCACGCCGGGCAGTTTGATGATCTCGCCGGCGTGCAGTTTGTTGAACCGTTCCAGGTCGCGGATGCGCAGCATCAGGAAGTAGTCGAACTCGCCGGCCACCAGGTGGCATTCCAGGCAGCCGCTGATGCCGCGCGCGGCGGCTTCGAAGTCGGTGAAGGATTCGGGCGTGGAGCGGTCCAGCACCACCCCCACGATGACCAGCGTGGCCATGTCGACCTCGGCCGGTTCGAGCAGCGCGACGGTCTTGCGGATGATGCCCTCGGCCTTGAGCTTTTCGACCCGGCGCAGACAGGCGGCCGGGCTGAGGTGCACGCGCGCGCTCAGTTCCAGGTTGGTGATCTGGGCGTCGTCCTGCAGCACGCGCAGGATCTGGCGGTCGATGCGGTCCAGGCCGGAAATGGCTGCCATTAATACGTCCCTAAAAATTAAATTTCGCCAGGATTTTTATCTGCCAAATAATAAATCCATATCTGGATAATTACCTGTTTTAAAAAACGATAAATCAAAAAAATACGCAATTGACCAAATATTCGTGCGATTCCTATGATTTTTCCGTGCGAGCCATCCCGGCCGACACGTCCAGACCCCACAGGAGCCCGCATGGATCTGCAACGCTTTCCCCGTCATCGCCTGACCTTCGGCGATACCCCGATCGAAAAGCTCGACCGCCTGTCCGCGCACCTGGGCGGCAAGGTCGAGATCTACGCCAAGCGCGAGGACTGCAACAGCGGCCTGGCCTTCGGCGGCAACAAGCTGCGCAAGCTGGAGTACCTCATTCCGCAGGCCCTGGAACAGGGCTGCGACACGCTGGTCACGATAGGCGGCATCCAGTCCAACCACACCCGCATGGTCGCCGCGGTCGCGGCCAAGCTGGGACTGGGCTGCGTGCTGGTGCAGGAGAACTGGGTGGATTATTCGGATGCGGTGTATGACCGCGTCGGCAACATCATGATGAGCCGCCTGATGGGCGCCGACGTGCGCCTGGTGGACCAGGGCTTCGACATCGGCCTGCGCCCGAGCTGGGAGGAAGCGCTGGAAGAGGTGCGGCGGCGCGGCGGCAAGCCCTACGCCATTCCGGCCGGTGCCTCCGATCACGAACTGGGCGGCCTGGGTTATGTGGGCTTTGCCGAGGAAGTGCGGCGCCAGGAGGCCGAGCTGGGCTTCAAGTTCGACTACATCGTGGTCTGCGCCGTCACCGGCAGCACGCAGGCCGGCATGGTCGTGGGCTTCGCCGCCGACGGGCGCGCGGACCGCGTCATCGGCATCGACGCCTCGGCCACGCCGGACCAGACCCGCGCGCAGATCCTGCGCATCGCGCGGCGCACCGCCGACATGGTGGGGCTGGGCCGGGCCATCGAAGACCGCGACGTGGTGCTGGACACGCGCTACGCCTACCCCGCCTACGGCCTGCCCTCGGCCGAGACCAACGAGGCCATCCGCCTGTGCGCCCGGCTCGAAGGCATGATGACCGACCCGGTGTACGAGGGCAAATCGATGCAGGGCATGATGGACCTGGTGCGCCGCGGCGACATCCCCGCCGGCTCCCGCGTACTGTATGCGCACCTGGGAGGGGTGCCGGCGATCAACGCCTACAGCTTTCTGTACCGCAACGGATAAGAGCGCCTACGGCCCGCTGGGCTGGCCTTGCGGCGACCTGCGCTGAACGCCGGGCCCGCCCGGACTTGCCAGCCCGCCCCTTCCGCGCCCATGATGGCCATGGGCCCGCGCCCCGCCGGGAGTGTCCCCGAGCGGGGCGTTCTGTATCCGGCGCCGGCTTGACCGTCCAGATGATGTACATAATTTGTATACAAAACCGCGATTTCCGGCTATGGTGCCGGTCATCGCCGGTTCGCACTCCCACTCTTCGCCCGCCATGACTTACGACGCCACCCGCCCCTACCCACGCGACCTGATCGGCTACGGCCGCAACCCGCCGCATGCCGGCTGGCCGGGACAGGCGCGCATCGCCGTGCAGTTCGTGCTGAATTACGAGGAAGGCGGCGAGAACAGCGTGCTGCACGGCGACGCCGGTTCGGAACAGTTCCTGTCCGAGATGTTCAATCCCGCGAGCTATCCCGAGCGCCACCTCAGCATGGAAAGCATCTACGAGTACGGCTCGCGGGTCGGGGTGTGGCGCATCCTGCGCGAATTCGAAAAGCGGCAGTTGCCGCTGACCGTGTTCGGCGTCGGCATGGCCTTGCAGCGCCACCCCGAGGTGGCCAGCGCCTGCGTCGAGCTGGGCCATGAGATCGCCTGCCACGGCTGGCGCTGGATCCATTACCAGGACGTGGACGAAGCCACCGAGCGCGAACACATGCGCCTGGGCATGCAGGCCATCACGCAGCTGACCGACACGCGCCCGCTGGGCTGGTACACCGGCCGCGACAGCCCGCGCACCCGCAGGCTGGTGGCCGACTACGGCGGCTTCGAGTACGACAGCGACTACTACGGCGACGACCTGCCCTTCTGGATGCTGGTGCGCAAGACCGACGGCGGCAGCGCGCCGCAGCTCATCGTGCCCTATACGCTGGACTGCAACGACATGCGCTTCGCGCTGCCGCAGGGCTTTTCGCACGCCGACCCGTTCCTGCTATACCTGAAAGACAGTTTCGACGCGCTCTACGCCGAAGGCGACGAGACGCCCAGGATGATGAGCATAGGCATGCACTGCCGGCTGCTGGGCCGCCCCGGACGCATCGTCGCGCTGCAGCGCTTCCTGGACCACATCGCCCGCCACGACCGCGTCTGGGTCTGCCGCCGGATCGACATCGCGCGCCACTGGAGAGCGGCGCATCCCTACACCCCTCAGCCCTGAACAGGACGGCCATGGCACACACCCTAGCCCAACTCAATTCAGCCCCGCCCGCGGCCGCCGCCGCGATGCTCGAGGGCCTCTACGAACAAGCCCCCTGGATCGCCGAAAGCGCGCTGCGCTCGCGTCCGTTCCGCTCGCTGGCCGAGCTGCGCCAGCGCATGCGACAGGCGGTCGACGAGGCCGACGCCGAAACGCGCCTGGCGCTGGTGCGCGCCCATCCCGAGCCTGCGCACCTGCCCGAACCCGGCGCCGCCTATCGCGAGGGCTTCGGCTTTCCCTTCGTGCTGGCCCCGCAGGGCCCGCGCGGCACGGATCTGACGCGCCAGGAAATCGCCGACGAATTCGCGCGCCGCCAGGACAACCCGCCCGAGGTCGAGCTGCAGGAGGCGCTGCACCAGTTGCACCGCATCGCCGAGATCCGCCTGCAGGACCGCTTCGGCGAGGCGCCGGCCATCGGCAACGACATCTGGGACTGGGGCGAACGGCTCGCCGCGCACAGCGATCCGGGCTATGCGGAAAAAGGCCAGTTGACCGTCACCTACCTGACCGACGCGCACCGCGCCTGCGCCGGGCTGCTGTCGCAATGGATGCGCGACTGCGGCTTCGACGAGGTCGGCATCGACGCCGTCGGCAACGTGGTGGGCCGCTACCTGGCCGACCGCGCCGACGCGCCCACGCTGATGACCGGCAGCCACTACGACACGGTGCGCAACGCCGGCAAGTACGACGGCCGCCTGGGCATCTTCGTGCCCATGGCCTGCGTGCGCGAACTGAGCCGCGCCGGCCGGCGCCTGCCCTATCACCTGGAAGTGATCGGTTTCGCCGAAGAGGAAGGCCAGCGCTACCGCGCCACCTTCCTGGGCTCGGGCGCGCTGATCGGCGGTTTTCGCGAGGAATGGCTGGCGCAGCAGGACGCCGACGGCGTCAGCATGCGCGAGGCCATGGCGCGCGCCGGCCTGCGCCCCGAGGACATCCCGGCGCTGCGCCGCGATCCGGCGCGCTACCTGGGCTTTGTCGAAATCCATATCGAACAGGGTCCCGTGCTCTACGAGATGGGGCTGCCGCTGGCCGTGGTCACGTCCATCAACGGCTGCCTGCGCTACCAGGTCCAGGTTTCGGGCCTGGCCTGCCACGCCGGCACCACGCCGATGGACCGGCGCCGCGACGCCGCCGCCGCGGCCGCCGAGATGGTGCTGTACGTGGAGCGGCGCGCCGCGCTCGACGGCGATTCGGTCGGCACCGTGGGCATGCTGGAAGTGCCCGGCGGCTCGATCAACGTGGTGCCCGGCGAGTGCCGCTTCAGCCTCGACCTGCGCGCGCCCAGCGACGCGCAGCGCGATGCGCTGGCCCGCGACGTGCTGGCCGAGCTGGAAGCCGTGTGCCGCCGCCGCGGCCTGCGCTACGCGCTGGAGGAAACCATGCGCGCCGCCGCCGCCCCCAGCGATCCCGCCTGGCAGCAGCGCTGGGAACGGGCCGTGGACGCGCTCGGGCTGCCGGTGCACCGCATGCCCAGCGGCGCCGGCCACGACGCCATGAAACTGCACGAAATCATGCCGCAGGCCATGCTGTTCGTGCGCGGCCAGAATGCCGGCATCAGCCACAACCCGCGCGAATCCACCACCAGCGACGACATCCAGCTCGCCGCGCAGGCCATGCTCAACCTGCTCGACAACCTCGCCCACGAAACACCATGACCGCCATGACCGACTACACCCGACTCGACGCCTGGATCGACGCCCACTTCGACGAAGAGGTCCGCTTCCTGCAGGAGCTGGTGCGCGTGCCCACCGACACGCCGCCCGGCAACAACGCCCCGCACGCCGAGCGCACCGCCGAACTGCTGCAAGGCTTCGGCCTGCAGGCCGAGGCCCATCCGGTGCCGGCCGCGCAGGTCCGCGACTACGGCCTGCAATCCATCACCAACCTGATCGTGCGCCGCGAATACGGCGCCGGCGGGCCGCGCATCGCGCTCAACGCCCACGGCGACGTGGTGCCGCCCGGCGAGGGCTGGCGCCACGATCCCTACGGCGGCGAAATCGAGGACGGCTGCCTCTACGGCCGCGCCGCCGCCGTCAGCAAGAGCGACTTCGCCAGCTACACCTTCGCGCTGCGCGCGCTCGAGGCCGTGGCCCGTCCCGGCCGCGGCGCGGTCGAACTGCACTTCACCTACGACGAGGAATTCGGCGGCCTGCTGGGACCCGGCTGGCTGCTGTCGCAGGGGCTGACCCGGCCCGACCTGCTGATCGCGGCGGGCTTCAGCTACGAGGTCGTGACCGCGCACAACGGCTGTTTGCAGATGGAAGTGACCGTGCACGGCAAGATGGCCCACGCCGCCGTTCCCGCCACCGGCGTGGACGCGCTGCAGGCCGCCGTCGCGATACTGGGCGCGCTATACGCGCAGAATGCGCGCTACCGCGAGATCCGCTCGCAGGTGCCCGGCATCACCCACCCCTACCTGAACATCGGCCGCATCGAAGGCGGCACCAACACCAACGTGGTGCCCGGCAAGGTGGTGTTCAAGCTGGACCGGCGCATGATCCCCGAGGAAAACGCCGCCGAAGTCGAGGCCGACATCCGCCGCATCATCGCCGAGGCCGCCGCCGCCCAGCCCGGCATCACGGTGGAGATCCGGCGCCTGCTGCTGGCCAACGCCATGCGCCCCCTGCCCGGCAATCAGCCGCTGGTGCAGGCCATCCAGAAACACGGGCAGGAACTGTTCGGCGAACCGATACCGGCCATGGGCACGCCGCTCTACACCGACGTGCGCCTGTATGCCGAAGCCGGCGTCCCCGGCGTGATCTACGGCGCGGGGCCGAGAACCGTGCTGGAATCGCACGCCAAGCGCAACGACGAGCGCGTCGCGCTGGAGGATCTGCGGCGCGCCACCAAGGTGATCGCGCGCACGCTGTGCGATTTGCTGGGAGAGTGATGGGTTCCGCGCGCTTGATATTCGTTTTCTTGTTTTAAGGCATCTCGCGCTGCACCCATCCTACGACACCATGCCGTAGGATGGGTGCAGCGCGGCAAACCCTCGGCAAAAACGCCACCGCCGACCGCGCGGAACCCATCGGTCGGCGCCTACGCCAACCTCAGCACCCTGCGCCAGAACAACACCGCCACCAGCACGAACACCGCCAGTCCCAGATAGGACGCGATGTGCTCGAAGCCCGCGCCGGCAATCGCCAGCGGGGCCTCGGTGCCGGCCGCGCCGATGACGGCGGCCATCAGCACACCGACCAGGCTTTCGCCCACGATCAGGCCGGAGGCGATCAGCACGCCACGGCGGTTGGCCGCGTCGGCGAACTGCTCGTAGGGCTGGCCGGCCGCGGCGGCGCGGCGGCGCAGCGCGCGTTCGAGCAGCCAGGCGAGGACCGCGCCGGCCACGATGGGCGCGGCCACGGTCGGCGGCAGGTAGATGCCGATGCCGACCGCCAGCACCGGCATGCGGGCCACGCGGCAGGTGCGCTTGAGCACCTGGTCCACCAGGATCAGGCCCAGGCCGACCAGCATGCCGATGACGATCATGGTCCAGTTGAGCTGGTGCGTGAAGATGCCGCGGGCGATGGCCAGCATCAGCGTGGCCTGGGGCGCCGACAGGGCCTGCGCCGGGTCCATGCCTTCGCGCGGCATGGAATCGGCGAAACCGTAGGCGTTGTACAGCAGCTCCAGCACCGGCGAAATCACCGCCGCGCCGGCCACGCAGCCGATCAGCAGGGCCACCTGCTGGCGCCACGGGGTCGCGCCCACCAGCCAGCCGGTCTTCAGGTCCTGCAGGTTGTCGTTGGAGATCGAGGCCACGGCCACCACCGCCGAGGTGCTGAAGATCGACAGCGCGATCGCCATCTGCACGCCGTTCTCCGCGCCCAGCAGTTCGCCGCCCAAGGTCAGCATCAGCAGCGACACCAGCACGATCGCCACGATGCCCACGCCCGAGATCGGGCTGGTCGACGACCCCACCAGGCCGGCCATATAGCCGCAGGCGGCCGCCACCAGGAAGCCGAACACGAAGGCGAACAGCACGGCGTAGGCCACCAGCTTCCAGATCGCGCCGGCCGACAGCGGCGCGCCCGACAGGAACACCTGGAAGGTCACGACCAGCACCACCACCAGCGCCAGCGTCACCACCGAGATCCAGCCCGCCGACAGGTCGCGCTCGGTGCGCGGGGCGCGGCCGGCGCGGGCCGCGCCGGCCTTGGTCAGGGCAGCGAACGAGGCTTTCACGCCGCGCGCCATCGGCATGAACAGCGTGGCCAGCGTCCAGATGGCGCCCACGCCGATCACGCCGGCGCCGATGAAGCGCACCTGCGTGGCCCACAGGCCGTTGGCGTATTGCGCGATCGTCTGGCCGGCGGGCATGTCGCCCATCGCGCTCAGGATCGGCACCGCGATGCCCCACGAAATGACCAGCCCGGTCAGCATGGCCAGGCCCGCGACGATGCCGATGAGGTAGCCGGCGCCCAGCAGCGCCAGCGAAAAGCCCATGGGCAGGCGGAACACCGCCCCGCCCAGCGAGAACCAGCCGCTGACGCTGTCGCCCAGCACCCGCAGGCCGCTGGCCGCGAAGCTGACCGCGGCGGCGGTCAGGCCGCCGGCCACGATGTCGCCCATGCCGGTGGCGGTCCTGGCCGGCGCCTGCCCGGCGTCGGCCGCCTCGTCCTGGCTGCGCTCGGCGCTGCCCACGCGCAGGATCTCGGCCGCCGCCACGCCTTCGGGGTACGGCAGGTCGCTCTGCACCACCATCACGTGGCGCAGCGGAATCGTGAACATGACGCCCAGCATCCCGCCGGCGGCGCAGATGCCCAGCGTCTGCCAGAACGGAAAGCCCTGCCAGTGGCCCATCATGACGAGCGCCGGCAGGATGAAGATGATCGAGGACAGGGTGCCGGCCGCCGAGGCCTGGGTCTGCACCATGTTGTTCTCGAGGATGTTGGCGTCCTTGAACAGGCGCAGCACGGACATCGAAATCACCGCCGCCGGGATGGCCGACGAGAACGTCAGGCCCACCTTCAGCCCCAGAAACACGTTGGAGGCGGTAAAAATGATGGTGATCAGGGCGCCCAGCAGGATGCCGCGGAACGTCAGCTCCGGCAGCGTGACCTCTGCGGGGACGCTGTTGGGTTGGGTCATGGAAATCTTCCTTAATTTCTAGCCGCGAATTCTAGCGCCTCGCAGGCATCGGTCCGGGAAGGTGGCGATCGGGCGAATCTGCGGCATAAGCTGCTGCAGGGAGCCCACCCTGCAAAAGATTATGCTGAAACCGCGGGAATTGCGTCGGAATTTCAATCACCCATGCCAGGGGTTGGGGTCTAGCATGAACATTAAACCAGGAGACAACACCACCATGCGCGACGCCAGTTCCCTGCGTTCGGGGCAGGACCCGGACCACGATATCGACCCCGACGAAACCGCCGAATGGCGCGACGCCCTGCAGTCGCTGGCGCAGGCCGAAGGACCCGTGCGCGCGGCCTACGTGCTGGACAATCTGCTGGGCCATGCCGCCACGCTGGGCCTGCGCGCCCGGCGCCAGACGCGCACGGCCTACCTGAACACCATCCCGGCCGACCAGGAACCGGCGTTTCCGGGCAATCTGGCCGTCGAAGAGCGCATCGCCCGCATCAACCGCTGGAACGCGCTGGCGATGGTGGTGCGCGCCAACCAGGCGCACGGCGAGCTGGGCGGGCACATCGCCAGCTACGCCTCGGCCGCCGACCTGTTCGAGGTGGGCTTCAATCATTTCTTCCGCGCGCGCACGCTGCAGGGGCCGGGCGACCTGGTCTACATGCAGCCGCACTCGGCGCCCGGCGTGTACGCCCGCGCCTACCTGGAAGGTTTTCTGAGCGAGGACGACCTGGCGCATTTCCGCCAGGAAATCACCGCCACCGGACGCGGCCTGCGCGGCCTGTCTTCCTACCCGCACCCGTGGCTGATGCCGGATTTCTGGCAGTTTCCCACCGGCTCGATGGGGATCGGCCCGATCAACGCGATCTACCAGGCGCGCTTCATGCGCTATCTCGAACACCGCTCGCTGATGCCCGGCGGCGACCGCAAGGTCTGGGGCATTTTCGGCGACGGCGAAATGGACGAGCCCGAATCCATCGCCGCGCTGACGCTGGCCGCGCGCGAAAAGCTCGACAACCTGGTGTTCGTGGTCAATTGCAACCTGCAGCGCCTCGATGGCCCGGTGCGCGGCAACGGCCGCATCATCGACGAGCTGGAAACGCTGTACGCCGGCGCCGGCTGGAACGTCATCAAGCTGGTCTGGGGCAGCGACTGGGACGCGCTGCTGCGCCGCGACACCGGCGGCGCGCTGGCGCGCGCGTTCTCCAATACCGTGGACGGTCAGTTCCAGACCTTCGCCGCCAACGACGGCGCTTTCAACCGCGCCCATTTCTTCAACCAGAATCCCGAGCTGGCCGCGCTGGTGGCCGACTGGACCGACGAAGCCATCGACCGCCTGCACCGCGGCGGCCACGACATGGTGAAGATCTACGCCGCCTATCACCGCGCGGCGAACCACCGCGGCCAGCCCACCGTCATCCTGGCGCAGACCAAGAAGGGCTTCGGCATGGGCGCGGCCGGCCAGGGCAAGATGACCACCCACCAGCAGAAGAAGCTGGACGACGAGGCCCTGCTGGCCTTCCGCGACCGCTTCGCGCTGCCGATCTCCGACGCCGACTGCCTGGCGCTGAAGTTCTACCGCCCCGCCGAGGACAGCGCCGAACTGCGCCACCTGCAGGCGCGCCGCGAGGCGCTGGGCGGGCACCTGCCGCGGCGCGGCACGCAGGCGCCGCGCCTGGCGCCGCCGGCCGCCGAGCAATGGGCGCGCTTCGCGCTGGCCGCCGACGGCAAGGAAATGTCTTCCACCATGGCCATCGTGCGCATGCTGACCGCGCTGCTCAAGGACGCCACCGTGGGCCCGCGCATCGTGCCCATCGTCGCCGACGAGGCCCGCACCTTCGGCATGGCCAACCTGTTCCGGCAGATCGGCATCTATTCGGCGCAGGGCCAGCTGTACGAGCCCGAGGACATCGGGTCGGTGCTGTACTACCGCGAGGCCCGCGACGGCCAGATCCTGGAAGAAGGCATTACCGAGGCCGGCGCGATTTCCTCCTGGACCGCCGCCGGCACCAGCTACTCGGTCAACGGCCTGCCGATGCTGCCGTTCTATATCTACTACTCGATGTTCGGCTTCCAGCGCATCGGCGACCTGATCTGGGCGGCCGCCGACCAGCGCACGCGCGGCTTCCTGGTCGGCGCCACGTCGGGGCGCACCACGCTGGGCGGCGAAGGCCTGCAGCACCAGGACGGCTCCAGCCACATCATGGCGGCGGCGGTGCCCAACTGCCGCGCCTACGATCCGGCCTATGCCTACGAGGTCGCCGTGATCGTCGAGCACGGCATGCGCCGCATGCTCGACGAGCAGCACGACGAGTTCTACTACCTGACCGTCACCAACGAGAACCTGGCGCAGCCCGACATGCCCTCGGACCCGCAGGCGCGCGAGGGCATTCTGCGCGGCATGTACCGCCTGCGTCCGGCCCGCGGCCAGGCCCAGGTGCGCCTGCTGGGCGCCGGCCCCATGCTGCGCGAGGCCGAAATGGCCGCCGAGCGGCTGCTGGCCGACCACGGAGTGGACGCCGAAGTCTGGAGCGTGACCAGCTTTTCCGAACTGGCCCGCGCCGGCCGCCAGGCCGAGCGCGCCCGCGTGCTGGGCCTGGAATCCGGCGCGGCCGCCGACTGGGTGCAAGCCTGCCTGGGCGGCAGCGACGCGCCGGTCGTCGCCGCCACCGACTACGTGCGCGCCGTGCCCGAACAGATCCGCGCCTGGGTGCCCGCGCCCTATCGCACGCTGGGCACCGACGGCTTCGGCCGCAGCGACACCCGCGCCCAGCTGCGCGATTTCTTCGAAGTCAGCGCCGACTGGATCGTGCTCTACGCCCTCGACAGCCTGGGCCGGCAGGACGACGCCCAGGCCGTGCGCGCCCGGCTGAACGCGGCGGGCCGCCAGACCCCGCCCTGGGAGCTGTAACGGCCGCAAGACGGGCGGACGAGGCGCCCAGCCGTCAACGTTCGCTGCACCGCAACAACCAAGTCGCCCCGCTTTCTGTTGAAATACGGGTGTTCCCAAGCATTGCCAAACCAATACGGCGGGCCGCGAGCCCGCTTTTTGCAGTCCGTTTTCTCTTCCGTTTTACGCCTCTAAGGCTTGTACCCATGGACGAAACTCTCACCAAACTGGCGCTGGACTACCACGCCTACCCCACCCCCGGCAAAATCTCGGTCACCCCGACCAAGACGCTGGCCAACCAGGACGACCTGTCCCTGGCCTATTCCCCCGGCGTGGCGGCCGCGTGCATGGCCATCTTCGACCAGGGCGACGACGCCGCGTCCAAGTACACCTCGCGCGGCAACCTGGTGGGCGTGATCACCAACGGCACGGCCGTGCTGGGCCTGGGCAATATCGGCCCGCTGGCCGCCAAGCCGGTCATGGAAGGCAAGGGCTGCCTGTTCAAGAAGTTCGCCGGCATCGACGTGTTCGACATCGAACTGGCCGAAAACGACCCCGACAAGCTGGTCGACATCATCGCGGCGCTCGAACCCACGCTGGGCGGCGTCAACCTCGAGGACATCAAGGCGCCCGAGTGCTTCTACATCGAGAAGAAGCTGCGCGAGCGCATGAAGATCCCCGTCTTCCACGACGACCAGCACGGCACCGCCATCATCTCGTCGGCCGCCATCCTCAACGGCCTGAAGGTCGTGGGCAAGGATCTCGGCTCGGTCAAGCTCGCCTGCTCGGGCGCCGGCGCCGCCGCCATCGCCTGCCTGGACCTGCTGGTCAACCTGGGCGTCAAGCGCGAGAACATCTACGTGGTGGACTCCCGCGGCGTGATCTGGGAAGGCCGCGACGAGAACATGGAGGCCAACAAAAAGCGCTACGCGCAGAAGACCGACGCGCGCACGCTGGCCGACGTGGTCAACGGCGCCGACGTGTTCCTGGGCTGCTCGACCGCCGGCGTGCTGACCGCCGACATGGTCAAGACCATGGCCGCCAGCCCGCTGATCCTGGCGCTGGCCAACCCGGAACCGGAAATCCGTCCGGAAGTCGCCAAGGCCGCGCGCCCCGACTGCATCATCGCCACCGGCCGTTCGGACTACCCGAACCAGGTCAACAACGTGCTGTGCTTCCCCTTCATCTTCCGCGGCGCCATGGACGCCGGCGCCTCGCGCATCACGGAAGAAATGAAGCTGGCCTGCGTCAAGGCCATCGCCGAACTGGCCCAGGCCGAGCAGAACGACGAAGTGGCCCGCGCCTACGCCGGCCAGGAGCTGTCGTTCGGCCCCGACTACATCATTCCCAAGCCCTTCGACCCGCGCCTGATCGTCCAGATCGCGCCGGCCGTGGCCCAGGCCGCCGCCGACTCGGGCGTGGCCGCCCGTCCCATCGAGGACATCGAGGCCTACCGCCAGAAGCTGATGGGCTTCGTCTACCACTCCGGCCAGCTGATGCGTCCGCTGTTCGCCCAGGCCAAGAAGGCGCCCAAGCGCGTCATCTACGCCGACGGCGAAGACGAGCGCGTGCTGCGCGCGGTGCAGACCGTCAGCGACGAGAAGCTGGCCTTCCCGATCCTGGTCGGCCGCCCCTCCGTCATCGAGATGCGCATCAAGAAGTTCGGCCTGCGCCTGCTCGCCGGCAAGGATTTCGAGATCGTCGATCCCGAAGACGACAGCCGCTTCAACGAAACCTGGAACGCGTACTACCAGCTCAAGGGCCGCGAAGGCGTAACCCCAGCCATCGCCAAGGCGATGATCCGCAAGCACAACACGCTGATCGGCGCGATGCTGCTGCGCCGCGGCGACGCCGACGCGCTGCTGTGCGGCGTGGCCAGCAAGTACGACAACCAGCTCAAGTACGTGGACGAGATCATCGGCCGGAAGGAAGGCCAGACCTACGCCGCCCTGAACGTGCTGATGCTGCCCGACCAGACGCTGTTCGTCACCGACACGCACGTCAACGAAAACCCGACGGCCGAAGAAGTGGCGAACATCACGATCCAGGCCGCCGACGAGATGGTGCGCTTCGGTGTGGTGCCCAAGATCGCGCTGCTGTCGCACTCCAACTTCGGCAGCCGCGCGACCGACTCCTCGCGCAAGATGGCGCAGGCCAACCAGCTGGTGCGCGACCGCGCCCCCGACCTGGAAGTCGACGGCGAAATGCACGCCGACGCCGCCCTGTCGGAGAAGATCCGCATGCTGGCCTACCCGGACAGCACGCTCAAGGGCCGCGCCAACCTGCTGGTCATGCCCAACCTGGACACCGGCAACATCACGTACAACATGCTGAAGATGACCGGCAGCAACGGCATCGCCATGGGTCCGATCCTGCTGGGCGCGGCGCGCCCGGTGCACATCCTGACCACCAGCGCCACCGTGCGCCGCATCGTCAACATGACGGCGCTGGCCGTGGTGGACGCGCAGCAGGAAGCCGCCGAGGCCGCCAAGAAGCGCCGTTGATTCCCGACGGCCGCTAAGGCAAAGGGCGCCCGCCGTTCGCGGCGGCGCCCTTTTTCTTTGCAGCCGGCCAGGCCATCGCGCTGGCCCGCCTGCCTGTGCTGATGGTAAAACCGGTGTTGCCCTTGCTTATGGAGTCAACATGCTGGCCGATGCCCTGTATGCCTGGTTTCACTACCTGGCGATTTTCCTGCTCGTGGTGGTCCTGACGGCCGAAGCGGTGCTGCTGCGTCCCGAGCTCACCGTCAACGGCCTCAAGCGCCTGGTCATCTACGACCGCCTCTACCTGGCCAGCGCCGTGGTCGTGCTCATCACCGGCGTGCTGCGCCTGACGCTGGGCATCAAGGGCGCCGCCTTTTACATGGCCAATCCCTGGTTCCACGCCAAGATCACGCTGTTCGTCATCATCGCGCTGTGTTCGATCCCGCCCACCATGACCTTCCTGCGCTGGGCCAGGCAGTCGCGCCAGCAGCCGGAATTCCTGCCGGCGGCGGCCGACATCAAGCGCGCCCGCCGCTGGGTCATGATCGAATCGCACCTGTTTATCTTCCTGCCGCTGTTCGCCGTGCTGATGGCGCGCGGCATCGGCGCGTAGGACGCGCGCCGCCGCTCAGGGGCAGGACGCCCTGCTCTGCTGCGGCTCCTGGTCGCCCACGGTGATGGTGGCGAAATGGAAAACGCCCACCGCGTCGTTCTTCAGCACCTCCACGACCTCGCCGGCCAGCGTCTGCATCACCGACATGCCCTCGGGTACGTCGGCCGCGCCATCGCGCTGCGCGGCCTGGCCGTTCCAGGGGCTCAACACCAGCACGCCCGGAAACGGCTCGCGCCGGTCGCCGCGGCCGCGCCGCGTCGTCTTGACCCGGGTGCCGGCGGCGTAGCGCAGCTCGCCCAGGCGCGCCGCGCAGGCCAGTTCCGCATTGTCGACCCGCAGCAGGCGCCGCGCTTCGTCCAGGTATAGCGTGGGCTCGCTCAGGGGCAGCCCGTAAATGCGCAGCGCCACCGGATTCTTGACCTCGATGCGCCAGCGGTCGGGATCGCGCGAGCCATCGGTGTAGACCGAGCCGTCCGAGCCATAGACGACCGAACCCGGCGCAAGCGCCAGGTCCCCGGCCCGGTTGCCCGGACCCAGCACGCACTTATCCAGCGCCTTCATGGCGCCGTCGGGCGCCACGTCGAACTCGATGTCCTGGGTGGCGTCGCATCGCCAGCCCAGCACCGTCTGGCTGCCCTCGCCGCGCAGGATGACGTTGCGCGGATGGCGGCCCAGCAAGGCGTAGGTCTCGCGGTCGTAATCGGAATCCAGGTAGCGGCGCGCGCTCGTGGCCTGAACGCCATACATGGCCACCGGCCGCGGGAACTGCGCTTCGAGATAGGTTTCCAGCTGCGCTTCGTCCTGCAGCTCCAGGCGCGTGCCGGCCGGCATGGCGACGCCGCCCACCGTGGTCTCTTGCTGCAAGGTCACCTTGCGCGCGGCCTGGGCGCGCGCGCTTTCCTTCTCCACCTGCCAGATCGCCATCTGGACCCAGGCATAGAAAGCGAAAGGCACGGCCAGCACCGCGAATATCAGGGTAGAGGTCTTCCAGTACCTGCGCACCGTGCGGCGCGCGCCCGCGCTGGCGACCAGGACCAGCGCCCAGCCGAGCAGCACGAGGCCGGCAAGAAAACCGAGGGAAACAAAGATATAGAAGCCGGCGGAAGGCAGTGCGATCGGAATCATGGGCAGGATGATATACGCCTACGGGCGCCTGCCCGCCGCGCGGGCCGGCCCGGCAACAAAAAACCGCCCGAAGGCGGTTTATTGTTCAAGCCGGAAAGCGTATCAACGCTTGTCCATCGGGGGCACGTCGCGCGTGACCGAACCGGTGAACAGCTGGCGCGGACGGCCGATCTTGTAGTCGGGATCGGACAGCATTTCGTTCCACTGGGCGATCCAGCCCACCGTGCGGGCCAGCGCGAAGATGGCCGTGAACAGCGAGGTCGGGATGCCGATGGCGCGCTGCACGATGCCCGAGTAGAAGTCGACGTTCGGGTACAGCTTGCGCTGCACGAAGTACGGATCTTCCAGGGCGATGCGTTCCAGTTCCATGGCCAGCTTGAACAGCGGGTCGTTTTCCAGGCCCAGGGCCGAGAGCACTTCCTTGCAGGTTTCCTGCATCAGCTTGGCGCGCGGGTCGTAGTTCTTGTAGACGCGGTGGCCAAAGCCCATCAGGCGCACGCCCGAGTTCTTGTCCTTGACCTTCTCCATGAACTCGCCGACCTTGGCGATGCCGCCGTTGGCTTGCAGGTCTTCCAGCATCTGCAGGCAGGCTTCGTTGGCGCCGCCGTGGGCCGGACCCCACAGGCAGGCCACGCCGGCCGAGATGGCGGCGAACGGGTTGGTGCCCGACGAACCGCACAGGCGCACGGTCGAGGTGGAGGCGTTCTGTTCGTGGTCGGCGTGCAGGATGAAGATGCGGTCCAGCGCGCGCTCGACGACTTCATTGACCTTGTATTCTTCGCACGGGGTGGCGAACATCATGCGCAGGAAGTTGCCCGTGTAGGACAGGTCGTTCTGCGGGTAGATGAAGGGCTGGCCTTGCGAGTACTTGTAGGCCATCGCGACCAGCGTCGGCATCTTGGCGATCAGGCGGATGGCCGAGATGTGGCGGTGCTGCGGGTTCGTGATGTCGGTGGAGTCGTGGTAGAACGCCGACAGCGCGCCGACCAGGCCCGTCAGGACGGCCATCGGATGCGCGTCGCGGCGGAAGCCGCGCAGGAAGAAATGCAGCTGCTCGTTGACCATCGTGTGATGGGTCACCTGCGAGTCGAAATCGGCCTTCTGGTCCTTGTTGGGCAGTTCGCCGTTCAGGATCAGGTAGCAGATGTCCATGAAGTCGCAGTTCACGGCCAGCTGTTCGATGGGGTAGCCGCGGTACAGCAGTTCGCCCTTGTCGCCGTCGATGTACGTGATGCCCGATTCGCAGGCGGCGGTGGACATGAAGCCCGGGTCAAACGTGAACATGCCCGTCTGGCCGTAAAGCTTGCGGATGTCGATCACATCCGGACCGACCGTGCCCTTGTACACAGGGAACTCGATGGGGGCGCTGCCATCCGAAAAGGATAGCGTGGCTTTTTTGTCAGACAGGTTCATGCTTTTTTCCTCTCAATTAATCAGAGCGCGCGCATCTGGCCAATAATGCTCCGCAGCCTGGGCGTGTCCAGCTCGCCTTCCAGCTCTTTGCGGGCCAGCAGCAGGTCGAGCAGATCGTTGTCTCCCAGCTCGAACAACTGCGTCAATGCGGCTACGTCATCATCGGTCAGCTCGGCCTCGTGGGCATCGAGATACCGGGTGATGATCAAGTCGTTTTCGAGCAGACCACGGCGTGCCCGCCAACGCAGACGCGCCCGCTGTAGTTCAGTAAGCCTGCTCATCATTACACCTTAATAAAAAGTCCTGCGCCGGGCCCGTCAGGCAGGCTGGCCGTCCCCGTTTTACAGGGGACATGGCCCGGCATTACATACAGACCGTAAACACTAGACCGTGCGACGGACCAGCAGTTCCTTGATCTTGCCGATCGCCTTGGTCGGGTTCAGGCCCTTGGGGCAGACGTCGACACAGTTCATGATGGTGTGGCAGCGGAACAGGCGGTACGGATCGTCCAGGTTGTCCAGGCGCGAGCCGGTGGCTTCGTCGCGGCTGTCGGCGATGAAGCGGTAGGCTTGCAGCAGGCCGGCCGGGCCGACGAACTTGTCCGGATTCCACCAGAACGACGGGCAGGAAGTGGAACAGCACGCGCACAGGATGCACTCGTACAGGCCGTCGAGCTCTTCGCGGGCCTCGGGCGACTGCAGGCGCTCTTTTTCGGGCGGCGGCGTGTCGTTGATGAGGTACGGGCGGATCGAGTGGTACTGGTTGAAGAAGTGCGTCATGTCCACGATCAGGTCGCGGATCACGGGCAGGCCCGGCAGCGGACGCAGGACGATGGGTTCCTTCAGTTCGCGCAGGTTGGTGATGCAGGCCAGGCCGTTCTTGCCGTTGATGTTCATGGCGTCCGAACCGCACACGCCTTCACGGCACGAGCGGCGCAGGGCCAGGCTGTCATCCACGTCGTTCTTGATGCGCACCAGCGCATCGAGCAGCATCTTGTCGGTGGGCTGGAGTTCGACTTCCAGCTTCTGCATGTAAGGGCGCTCGTCCTTGTCCGGATCGTAGCGGTAGATTTCGAACTTGACGATTCTCTTGGTGCTCATAATAGGCTCTATCCGGACTTAGAAGGTACGTGCCTTGGGCGGGAAGGACTCGACCGTCAGCGGCTTCATCTGCACGGGCTTGTACTCCAGGCGGCTGCCTTCGGAGTACCACAGCGTGTGCTTGAGCCAGTTCTCGTCGTCGCGGTTGGGGTGGTCATCCAGCGCGTGGGCGCCGCGGCTTTCGGTGCGGTTGGCCGCCGACTTGATCGTGGCGCGGGCCACTTCGGTCATGTTGGCGATCTCCAGCGCTTCGACGCGCGCGGTGTTGAACACCTTGGACTTGTCCTTGAAGTAGATGTCCTGGGCCTGCTTGGCCAGGTCTTCGATCTGCTCGACGCCTTCGTTGAGCAGATCCAGCGTGCGGAACACGCCGCAGTGGCGCTGCATCGAGAAGCGGATGGCGTTGCCGATGTCCTGGGGCTTCTCGCCCGAGGTGCGCGATTCGAGGCGGTTGACGCGGTCCAGCGAGAACTCGACGGCCTGCTGCGGCACCGGCTGGTGCGAGTGCTGGCGCTCGGGGTGCGAATTCACGATGTGGTTGCCGGTGGCGCGGCCGAACACGATCAGGTCGAGCAGCGAGTTGGTGCCCAGGCGGTTGGCGCCGTGCACCGACACCGCGGCGCATTCGCCGATGGCGTACAGGCCGTTGACGATCTTGTTCTCGCCGTTTTCGCGCGTCAGCACCTGGCCGTGGTAGTTGGCCGGGATGCCGCCCATCTGGTAGTGGATGGTCGGGACGACGGGGATCGGTTCCTTGATCGGGTCGACGTTGCCGAACTTGATGGCGATTTCGCGGATCGAGGGCAGGCGCTTGTTGATCACGTCGGCGCCCAGGTGGTCGAGCTTCAGGACCACGTAGCTGCCGTCCGGACCGCAGCCGCGGCCTTCCTTGATTTCCTGGTCCATCGAGCGCGAGACGAAGTCGCGCGGGGCCAGGTCCTTCAGCGTGGGCGCATAGCGCTCCATGAAGCGCTCGCCATCCTTGTTCAGCAGGATGCCGCCTTCGCCGCGCACGCCTTCGGTGATCAGCACGCCGGCGCCGGCCACGCCGGTCGGGTGGAATTGCCAGAATTCCATGTCCTGCAGCGGGATGCCCGCGCGGGCGGCCATGCCCAGGCCGTCACCGGTATTGATGAAGGCGTTGGTGGAAGCGGCCCAGATGCGGCCGGCGCCGCCGGTGGCCAGCACCGTGGTCTTGGCTTCCAGGATGTAGATTTCGCCCGTTTCCATTTCGAGGGCGGTCACGCCCACGACGTCGCCGGCCTCGTTGCGCAGCAGGTCCAGCGCCATCCATTCGACGAAGAACTGGGTGCGCGCGGCGACGTTGCGCTGGTAGAGGGTGTGCAGCAGCGCGTGGCCGGTGCGGTCGGCCGCGGCACAGGCGCGCTGGACCGGCTTCTCGCCGAAGTTGGCGGTGTGGCCGCCGAACGGGCGCTGGTAGATCGTGCCGTCGGGGTTGCGGTCGAAGGGCATGCCGAAGTGCTCGAGCTCGTACACGGCGTTCGGGGCTTCGCGGCACATGAATTCGATGGCATCCTGGTCGCCCAGCCAGTCCGACCCCTTGACGGTGTCGTACATGTGCCAGTACCAGTTGTCTTCGCTCATGTTGCCCAGCGAGGCGCTCACGCCGCCCTGGGCGGCAACCGTGTGCGAACGCGTGGGGAACACTTTGGACAGCACCGCAACGGACAGGCCCGCTTGGGACAGTTGCAGCGAACAACGCATGCCGGCTCCACCGGCACCGACGACCACCACATCAAACTGGCGGCGCGGCAGGGATTTCAGGACAGAGACCACGGCTTAAATGCTCCAGAGGATTTGCGCAAAGTAAACGACCGAACCGACCAGCCAGAGGATCGTCAGCACTTGCAGCAGCAGGCGCAGGCCCGCCGACTTGACGTAGTCCATCCAGATGTCGCGCACGCCAATCCAGGCGTGCCAGGCCAGCGCAACGAATGCCAGGGTGGCCAGGATCTGGCCGACCGGAAGAACGCCCACGTAGAAATTGAACAGCGCGGTCCAGTGTTCGTACGTGAAGGCCGGCATCATCAGGATGCCGATGAGCAGCACCAGCGTGTACACGGCCATGATGACCGCGGTGACGCGCTGAATGATGAAATCCATGACGCCGTAATGGGCGCCCACGACCAGACGCTTGGGTCCGTAGTTTTTGACGTCGGCCATTACAGCACTCCGAACAGTTTGAGGGCGAACACGAGGGTCAGCGCGAGGCTCACCCCGAAAACCACGCCGGCGCTCTTCTTGGCCGACAGCTTGTCGATGCCGAGATGCAGGTCCAGCAGCAGGTAGCGGATACCGGCGCAGAAGTGGTGCAGATAACCCCAGACGAGGACCAGGAACACGAGCTTGACTATCGGGTTGCCGGCGTACACGGCCACGGCGGCGAACGTCTGCGGCGCGGCCACGCTGGCCGCGAACAGCGGCAGGATGACCAAGGGAAGACAGAGGAACAGCAGCGCGCCGCTGACGCGGTGCAGGATGGACAGTTTGCCGGCCAGGGGCAGGCGATAGCTGGCGAGTTGCGCAATGCCAATATTGCGAAACTGCGGACGTGGCTTGGCAGCGGTGTCGGACATGACGGCCTCGGTGTTTCGGAACTAGGGAATCGTTACGGCAAGAACGCCGTGCCCATTTCGAGCCCCTTGCGGGGACCCTGGCGGGAAATCACGGTATTTTCGCCCAGAGACAGGGTTGGTATCAAATCGTAGTCAAAAAGCTCATCAATTCAAACTATTGCGGTAATGGTATCGATCGGTCAAGTACAAGCCCCGACGTATTTCCATGGGGCGGTCACCGTAGGTGTAGGACACCCGATCCACCTGCAACAACGGCGTCCCGGCGGGGACATTAAGCAGCGCACAGACCTCGGCCGGCGCGACGACCGCGCGCAGCTTCTCGTCCGCGCGCACCATGCTCACGCCGAATTCGGATTCGAACAGACCATAGAGCGGCGCCTTGTTGGCGGTCAGCAGTTCCAGGGTCAGTCCGCGGAAAATGGAACCCGGCAGCCAGATGTCGTCGACCACGGTGGGCGCATGCCCCAGGGACAACAGGCGGCGGATCATCACGACGGTTTCGCCGGCGCGCAGGTCCAGGGCGCGCGCGATCTCGGCCGGCGCCCGCAGGCGGCGGCATTCGAGGATGCGGCTTTCGGCGCGGCCGGCCTCGGTCTCGTCGTCGGGGGCCAGGCGCAGGAAGCGGTAGCGCACGCGCGCTTCGTGGTGGGTGGCGACGAAGGTGCCCTTGCCCTGGCGGCGCAGCAGCATGTGCTCGGCGGCCAGTTCGTCGACCGCCTTGCGCACCGTGCCCTGGCTCACCTGGAAACGGGCGGCGAGGTCGATCTCGCTGGGGATGAGCTCGCCCGGCTTCCATTCGCCGCGTTCGAGGCTCTGGACCAGCAGGTCCTTGATCTGGCGGTACAGCGGACTGAAAGCGGCCCCCTCGCCCGCCGGACGGGCGGCGCGATTGCGTAGGGAGGTTTCGGGCCGGGACTCTGCCATGGATCTTTTTGGTTGTGTCATGTTTATCCGGAGAATGGGAAGGCGGCGCAAGGGACGCGAACCCATCCGCAATGCGCTGCCGCCGCGCGCTGTCGGTGCAGCGTGCCGGCTCGATACAGGCGCGTGGCCCGTCGAGGCTGCGGCGCATTCGAATAAACGCTCTATTGTGGCATATCGCGGCTGGCGCTGTCCAACGTCTTATGTCTTATATAAGATAGAAGAGCAATTGACGCATACGTAAAATCAATCTAGGATTCAGCGCTATCCGGGCGCCAGGTCGCGCGCTGCGCGCGCGCCGGTTTCAACGGCCCAGCGATTACACTGATTGGTGAGATTTTTTTCTCGCCAAACCATTACGGAGAACGTCCATGTCCAAGCCTGCCTTGCGTGTCGCCGTCACCGGCGCCGCCGGCCAAATCGGTTACGCACTGCTATTCCGCATCGCCTCGGGCGAAATGCTGGGTAAAGATCAACCCGTCATCCTGCAACTGCTGGAAATCCCCGACGAGAAGGCGCAAAAGGCCCTGAAGGGCGTCATCATGGAACTGGATGACTGCGCCTTCCCGCTGCTGCAGGAAGTCACCGCCCACAGCGACCCGCGCACCGCCTTCAAGGACGCCGACGTGGCCCTGCTGGTCGGCGCCCGCCCGCGCGGCCCCGGCATGGAGCGCAAGGACCTGCTGTCGGTCAACGCCCAGATCTTCACGGCGCAGGGCAAGGCCCTGAACGACGTGGCCAGCCGCAATGTCAAGGTGCTGGTCGTGGGCAACCCCGCCAACACCAACGCCTACATCGCCATGAAGTCGGCGCCGGACCTGCCCGCCAAGAACTTCACCGCCATGCTGCGCCTGGACCACAACCGCGCCCTGTCGCAACTGGCCGCCAAGTCCGGCAAGGCCGTGGCCGACATCGAGAAACTGGTCGTGTGGGGCAACCACTCGCCCACCATGTACCCCGACTACCGCTTCGCCACCGTCGGCGGCGAATCGCTGGCCAAGCTGATCAACGACGACGCCTGGAACCGCGACACGTTCATCCCCACCGTGGGCAAGCGCGGCGCCGCCATCATCGAAGCCCGCGGCCTGTCCTCGGCCGCCTCGGCCGCCAACGCCGCCATCGACCACGTCCGTGACTGGGTCCTGGGCAGCAACGGCAAGTGGGTCACGATGGGCATCCCGTCGGACGGCTCCTACGGCATCCCCGAAGGCATCATCTACGGCGTGCCGGTCACGACCGAAAACGGCGAATACAAGCGCGTCGAAGGCCTGGAAATCGACGCCTTCTCGCGCGAGCGCCTGGACTTCACGCTGAAAGAGCTCCTCGAAGAGCGCGACGGCGTCAAGGACCTGCTGAAGTAAGCAGCGCAGGATGAAAGGATTGGGCCCGTTTTCGGGCCCAATTCCTAGCTGCCCGCGCACGCGCGGCATAAACCTGTCCCTTTGCCCGCGCGAAGGGGACAGCTTTATGTTCCGGGCCCGCAGCCCGCTTCCCTATCGTGCCATCCGGGGCTTCCAAGAACACCCGGGCCTCACATACATACGGAGACCACCCATGTCCAAACCCGAATCCGCCGGCGCCCTCTTCCGCCGCGCGCTCGCCGAAGAAAGCCCGCTGCAGATCATCGGCGCCATCAACGCCAACCACGCGCTGCTGGCCAAGCGCGCCGGCTACCGTGCCATCTACCTGTCGGGCGGCGGCGTGGCGGCCGGCTCGCTGGGCCTGCCCGACCTGGGCATCAACACGATGGACGACGTGCTGACCGACGTGCGCCGCATCACCGACGTCTGCGACGTGCCGCTGCTGGTGGACATCGACACCGGCTTCGGCCCGTCGGCGTTCAACATCGCCCGCACCGTCAAGAGCCTGATCAAGTTCGGCGCCGCCGCCTGCCACATCGAGGACCAGGTCGGCGCCAAGCGCTGCGGCCACCGTCCGGGCAAGGAAATCGTCTCGACCGAGGAAATGGCCGACCGCGTCAAGGCCGCGGCCGACGCCCGCACCGACAGCGACTTCTACCTCATCGCCCGCACCGACGCGATCGCCTCGCACGGCGTGGACGCCGCGATCGAGCGCGCGCTGGCCTGCGTGGAAGCCGGCGCCGACGCCATCTTCGCCGAGGCCGCCTACGACCTGCCCACCTACGACCGCTTCGTCAAGGCCGTCAAGGTGCCGGTGCTGGCCAACATCACCGAATTCGGCAAGACCCCGCTGTTCTCGGTTGAAGAGCTCAAGAGCGTGGGCGTGGGCATGGTGCTCTACCCGCTGTCGGCCTTCCGCGCCATGAACAAGGCCGCCGAAGCCGTCTACACCGCCATCCGCCGCGACGGCCACCAGAAGAACGTGGTCGACCTGATGCAGACGCGCGAGGAACTGTACGACCGCATCGGCTACCACGAATTCGAATCGAAACTGGACGCGCTGTTCCAGAAGGGCAAGGCCTGACGATAACCGGCGCCGCGGCCACGGCCCGGCGCCATGCAAACCCACCCATTGCATCGACCCCCGCGAAAGGAAAGGAGTAGAGACATGAGCATGGCTCCCAAGAAGCAGGAAGCGAAGACCGACGCCAAGCCGGAAGAAAAGGCCGGCTTCAAACCCAAGAAGTCGGTGGCGCTGTCCGGCGTGGTCGCCGGCAACACCGCGCTGTGTACGGTCGGCCGAAGCGGCAACGACCTGCACTACCGTGGCTATGACATCCTGGACCTGGCCGACGCCAGCGAGTTCGAGGAAGTCGCCCACCTGCTCGTGCACGGCAAGCTGCCCAACAAGGCCGAACTGAAGGCCTACAAGGAAAAGCTGCGCAGCCTGCGCGGCCTGCCCGCCCAGCTGCAAGCCGCGCTGGAAGCCCTGCCCGCCGCCAGCCACCCCATGGACGTGATGCGCACCGCCGTGTCGGTGCTGGGCTGCGTGCTGCCCGAGAAGGACGACCACAACATCCCCGGCGCGCGCGACATCGCCGACCGCCTGATGGCCAACCTGGGCTCGGCGCTGCTGTACTGGTACCACTACAGCCACAACGGCCGCATCATCGACGTGCAGACCGACGACGACAGCATCGGCGGCCACTTCCTGCACCTGCTGCACGGCGAGAAGCCCAGCGAGGACTGGGTCAAGGCCATGCACATCTCGCTGAACCTGTACGCCGAGCATGAGTTCAACGCGTCCACGTTCACCTCGCGCGTCATCGCCGGCACCGGCTCGGACATGTACTCGGCCATCACCGGCGCCATCGGCGCGCTGCGCGGTCCCAAGCACGGCGGCGCCAACGAAGTCGCCTTCGAAGTGCAGAAGCGCTACGAGACCCCGGACGAGGCCGAGGCCGACATCCGCCGCCGCGTCGAGGCCAAGGAAGTCGTGATCGGCTTCGGCCACCCGGTCTACACCGTGTCCGACCCGCGCAACAAGGTCATCAAGGACGTGGCCAAGAAGCTGTCCAAGAAGGCCGGCAGCACCAAGATGTTCGACATCGCCGAGCGCCTGGAAACCGTGATGTGGGACATCAAGAAGATGTTCCCCAACCTGGACTGGTTCTCGGCCGTCAGCTACCACATGATGGGCGTGCCCACCGCCATGTTCACCCCGCTGTTCGTCATCGCGCGCACCGCGGGCTGGTCGGCCCACATCATCGAACAGCGCATCGACAACAAGATCATCCGCCCCACCGCCAACTACGTGGGTCCGGAAGATCAGAAGTTCGTGCCGATCGAAAAGCGCAAGTAAGGCGACCCATGGGCCCGCGCATGAAACCGGCAGCGCCGCGCGGGCCCCGGGCCTCCTGTACTCACTCAGGAGAGGTTCCGACATGTCTGCCCCGATATCCAACGTGCGTCCCGATCCCGACCAGGTCCTGGTCGACATCGCCGACTACGTACTGAACTACGAAATCAACAGCGGCCTGGCCTACGAGACCGCCCGCAACTGCCTCATCGACACCCTGGGCTGCGGCCTGGAAGCGCTGGAATATCCGGCGTGCAGAAAGCTGCTGGGCCCGATCGTGCCCGGCACCGCCGTTCCCCACGGCGCCAAGGTCCCCGGCACCCAGTTCCAGCTCGACCCGGTCCAGGCCGCGTTCAACATCGGCGCGATGATCCGCTGGCTGGACTTCAACGACACCTGGCTGGCCGCCGAATGGGGCCACCCGTCCGACAACCTGGGCGGCATCCTGGCCACCGCCGACTGGCTCTCGCGCACCGCCGTGGCCGCCGGCAAGCCGCCGCTGTCCATGCGCGACGTGCTGACCGGCATGATCAAGGCGCATGAAATCCAGGGCTGCATCGCGCTGGAGAATTCCTTCAACAAGGTCGGCCTGGACCACGTGGTGCTGGTGAAGGTCGCTTCCACCGCCATGGTGGCGCAGATGCTGGGCCTGAGCCGCGAGGAAGTGATCAACGCCGTCTCGCTGGCCTGGGTCGACGGACAAAGCCTGCGCACCTACCGGCACGCGCCCAACACCGGCAGCCGCAAGAGCTGGGCCGCCGGCGACGCCACCAGCCGCGCGGTGCGCCTGGCCCTGATCGCCCGCACCGGCGAAATGGGCTATCCCTCGGTGCTGACGGCTCCCACCTGGGGCTTCTACGACGTGCTGTTCAAGGGCCAGCCGCTGCGCTTCCAGCGCCCCTACGGCAGCTACGTCATGGAAAACGTGCTGTTCAAGATCTCGTTCCCGGCCGAATTCCATGCGCAGACCGCCGTCGAATGCGCCATGGACATCCACCGCCGGCTCGCCGCGGCGGGCAAGCGTCCCGAGGACATCGCGAAGATCACGATCCGCACGCACGAGGCGTGCATCCGCATCATCGACAAGAAAGGCCCGCTCGCCAATCCGGCCGACCGCGACCACTGCATCCAGTACATGGTGGCCGTGCCCATCCTGTTCGGGCGCCTGACCGCGGCCGACTACGAGGACTCGGTGGCCCGCGATCCGCGCATCGACGCGCTGCGCGACCGCATCGTCTGCGTCGAGGACCCGGCCTACACCCGCGACTACCACGATCCCGACAAGCGCTCCATCGCCAACGCGCTGACGGTGGAATTCAATGACGGCGCCCGCCTGGACGAAGTGGTCTGCGAATATCCCATCGGCCACAAGCGCCGCCGCGCCGAGGGCATCCCGCTGCTGGAGGAAAAATTCCGCACCAACCTGGCGCGCATGTTCCCGCCGCGCCAGCAGGCGCGCATCCTGCAGGCCTCGCTGGACCAGGGCGCGCTGGAGGCCATGCCGGTGCACGAGTACGTGGATCTGTATGTGATCTGAACCTTGATCCGAAGGCTGGCCGCGGGCCCGCGCGAACGCGGGCCTGCCGTGGCCTCGCAGCTTACAATGCGGCTTTCCTCGGACGGATCGCGCCATGGCCATGCTTTGGGTCAAGACCTTTCACATAGTCTTCATCGCCTCCTGGTTCGCCGGCTTGTTCTACCTGCCGCGCATCTACGTGAACCTGGCGCAACAATCGGACCCCACCGTCCAGGCCACGCTGCTGGGCATGGCGCGCCGCCTGTACCGCTTCACCAGCATCCTCGCCGTGGTCGCCGTGCTGCTCGGCCTGTGGCTGTACATCGGCTACGGCATCGGCATGGGGCCCGGCAACGGCTGGATGCACGCCAAGCTCTTTTTCGTCCTGCTCGTGATCGGCTACCATCACGCCTGTGGCTCGATGCTGCGCAAATTCGAACGGGGCGAAAACACCCGTACGCACAAGTTCTATCGCTGGTTCAACGAAGTTCCCGTCTTGCTGCTCTTGGTGGTGGTGGCGCTGGTCGTCGTCAAACCCTTCTGATTCCCCCTACCTCTGCATTCGCCAGGATTCGTATGTCCTCAGATGACCAGGACCGTCCGCGCAAGACGCTGACCATCAAGAAAACCGCGCGCGACGCGCACGCCGAAGACAGCCGCAAGCGCACCCGCAGCGGCGCCCGCGCCCGGCTGGTGGCGCAGAACGAACGCGCCCGCGAAGCCGCCGAGCGGCAGAAGAATCCGGCGCCCGCGCCGCGGTCCAGGCAGGACGAGGCCGGCGGCCCGGCACGCAAGCGCGCCGGCGGTCCGCGCCGCGCCCCGCGCGAACGCGACGACCAGTACATCGCCCCGGCCACGCCGGCCGGGCGCTTTTACGACCCGTTCGAGGACGACGCCCCGCCGCCCGGCTACCTGGAGCAATCCGAGCCCGACGACGCGCCGCAGCGCCACGAACCCGCCGTCGAAGTCCGCCCCCGCCGCCCGCGCGAACCGCGCCAGGCCGAGGTGTTCCCGGTCTTCGCGCCCTGCCCTCAGGGGCTGGAAGAAGCGCTGACGGCGGAAATGCAGGCGCTGGGCTTCGACGACGCCCGCATCGGCCGGGCCGGCTGCTCGTTCAGCGCAGACTGGTCGGGCGTGCAGCGCGCCAACCTGTATTCGCGCCTGGCGACCCGCATCCTGGTGCAGGTCGCGCACGCCGAGATCTCGCACGAGGACGACATCCTGGACCTGGCGCGCGATACGCCCTGGGAACGCTGGTTCGGCGCGGAGCAGACGCTGCGCGTGGACACCTCGGCCATCAAGAGCCCGGTGCAAAGCCTGCAATACTGCAACCTGCGCGCCAAGGACGGCATCTGCGACCGCCTGCGCGAACGCGAAGGCGAACGTCCGAGCATCGACACGGTGCGCCCAGACGCGCGCGTGCACCTGTTCCTGACCGGCCACACCGCCACGCTGTACCTGGACACGTCCGGCGAATCCCTGTTCAAGCGCGGCTGGCGCCTGGACAAGGGCGAGGCGCCGCTGCGCGAGAACCTGGCCGCCGGCATGCTGGCGCTGGCGGGCTGGGACCCGGCCGCGCCGCTGCTCGACCCGTTCTGCGGCTCCGGCACCATTCTCATCGAGGGCGCCTGGATCGCCCTGGGCGTGCCGCCGGGCATCTCGCGCCCCTTCGGCTTCGAGCGCCTGCGCGGCCACGATCCCTACCGCTGGCGTGACCTCAAGGAAGACGCCCGCTCGCGCATCCTGCCGCAACTGGAAGCGCCGCTGGTCGGCTACGACCTGGACCCGCAAGCCATCGAGTTCGCCCGCAACAACGCCGAGCGCGCCTGGCTGACGGCGGATTCGATCCGCTTCGAAGTCGGCGACGCCCGCCACATCACGGCACCCGCCGACCACGGCTGGATCGTCACTAACCCGCCCTACGGCGAACGCATGGGGACGGAACAGGACCCGGACCTGTGGCGCGACTGGGCGGCCTGCCTGAAGCGCAACTTCGCCGGCTGGCAGCTGCACGCCATCACCAGCGACCTGACCCTGCCCAACCAGATGCGCCTCAAGCCCAAGCGTCGGGTGCCCCTGCACAACGGCTCGCTGGACTGCCGACTGTTCGGCTTCGAACTGGTCGCGGCCGGCTATCGCGACGCCTGAATCCCCTCGCCTGCCTGTCAACGCGCAGCAACATAGTGCATCTATCTTTGCTTATGGTGCTGCGCCGTGCCGTTTTGGTGCATCATCGGACGGTGGTGTTGCCGATATGCACCAGCCTCTTGCACAAGTTCAGGGTTAACCCCTATAATTCGGGTTATCCCTAGTAGCGAAACAACTGTGCAAGCCCGTGGAGGCTAACGTGATCAACCCGAACAACACCATCCGCCTGACCGACGAACTCGAGCGCCAACTGATGCTCCAGGCTATTGAAGAACAATTCCGTCCGCACCCGATGCGGGCGCTGGCCGCCGGCCTGCGTAAGCTGGCCCACGGCGTCCGTGCCCTGGCCGGCAAGACGAGCGCCAAGGACGCGCACTCCGCCGCCTGAGCATGGCCCGGGCCGCAAGGCCCCGACGATTTTCCCCTTGGGGGCTGCACAGCCCCTTTTAAGACCCGCCCTTACCGGCGGGTTTTTTTTCGCCGCCGCGGCCCCGCTACCCGATGCGCACGTGTTCCACCAGGAAATCCAGCAGCGCCCGCACGCGCAGCGGCAGGTACCCGCCCTGGCCGACATAGACCGCGTGTATTTCTTCCTCGTCGCCCGGATTGCAGTCTTCCAGTACCGGCGCCAGGCGGCCGGCGGCGATGTCCTCGCGCACCTGGAACGCGGCGACCCGCGCCAGTCCCAGCCCGGCCAGGGCCAGCCGGTGCAGGGCCGCGCCGTCGCTGGCCTGGGCGTTGCCGGTCACCGGCACCACGATGTCCTCGCCGCGCCAGCGCAGCGGCCAGCCTGGCTGCGCACGCACGTAGTTCGCCCCCAGCCGGTTGTGCGCCAGCAGCTCCTCGGGCGTGGACGGCGCGCCGTGGCGCGCCAGGTAGTCCGGCGCGCCCACGATCATCATGCGCGTGGCCCCCAGCTTGCGGGCGACCAGGTTCGAGCTTTTCAGCGGGCCGGCGCGCACGGCGACCTCGGCGCGCTGCTCCAGCAGGTCGACGACCTCGTCGGTCAGCACGATGTCCAGCGTCACCTCCGGATGCCGCGCCAGGAATGCCGGCGCCAGCGGCAGCAGGAAGTGATGGCCGAAAGGCACGTTGGCGTTCACCCGTAACCGCCCGCTGGGCGCGGCATGCGCGCTGGCGCAGCGTTCGGCTTCGTCCAGGTCGGCCAGAATGCGCACGCCGCGTTCGTAGAACGCGCAGCCCTCGGGCGTGAGCTGCAGCCGCCGCGTGGAGCGGTTGACCAGCCGCGTGCCCAGGCGCTGCTCCAGGCGCGCCACCAGTTTGCTGACGGCCGACGGCGTCATGCAGCAGGCGCGCGCCGCGGCCGAGAAGCCGCCCAGTTCGACGACGCGCGCGAATACCTCCAATTCTCCCGAGCGATTGACTTCGATGCGGGCCACGGCCGCTCCTGATGAATTCAGTTCATAAATGATGTGCCTTTGGTCAGTCTATTCCAGACTGTGCTTTGAATTCATAATTTTTTCACGATCACGCCATGAATTCACTTATAAGTGACCCGCCATGAGATCTCTTAACAATGCGTCCGCCACGGCCATGCTGGGCCTGGCCTTCGCGGCCGGCGCAGTCTCGCCGGCCATGGCCGCCGCGCCCGCCGGCTGGGTGGCGAGCTGGCAGGCCAGCCCGCAGCCGGTCTGGGGCGCCGACTTCCTGTTCCCCGCCAATATCGCGCCCGAGCTGCGCGACCAGACCGTGCGTCAGGTAGCACGCCTGAGCCTGGGCGGCGCCCGCCTGCGCATCGTGCTTTCCAACGCTTATGGCAAACAGGCCATCGTGCTGGGCAAGGCCACGGTGGCGCTGCCGCGGCGCGACGGCGGCGACGGCGCGGTGGTCCAGGACAGCCTGCGCGGCGTGACGTTCGGCGGCCAGGAAAACGCCACCATCCTGCCCGGCGCGTCGCTGGTCAGCGACCCTGTGGCGCTGCCGGTGGCTGCGCTGTCGCAAGTGGCGGTCAGCGTCTTCCTGCCGGCGGCCACGCCCATGCAGACCTTTCACTGGGACGGCCGCCAGACCAGCTGGATCGTGGCCGGCGACCAGACCCGCGCCCCCGTGTTGCGCGCGGCGCCGGGCGACAGCACCACGGCGCGCCCGCTGCTGACGGGAATCCAGGTCGAAACCGCGCGGCCGGCGCAGGCCGTGGCGGTGCTGGGCGACTCCATCACCGACGGCGCGGCGGCCAGCCTGGACCGGGATCGGCGCTGGCCGGATTTCCTGGCCGAGCGCCTGGCTCCACGCGGCGTGGCCGTGGTCAACGCCGGCATCTCCGGCGCGCGCCTGCTGTCCGACGGCATGGGTGTCAACGCGCTGGCGCGCCTGGAGCGCGACGTCCTGGCGCAGCCCGGCGTGCGCGGCCTCGTGGTGGCGATCGGCATCAACGATATTTCCTGGCCCGGCACCGCGTTCGCGCGGCAGGCCCCGCGCCCCACGCTGGCGCAATTACAGGCAGGCTACCTTCAGTTGATCGAACAGGCGCGCAGCCGCGGCCTGCGGGTGACGGGCGCGACGCTGCCGCCCTTCGAAGGCGCGCTGCCGGGCACGCCGCTGGACGACTATTACCAGCCGGAAAAAGACGCCCTGCGCCGGCAATTGAACGACTGGATACGGCATGGCGGCGCGTTCGACGCGGTCGTGGACTTCGACGCCGTCTTGCACGACCCCGCGCACCCGGCGCGAATCCGCGCGGCCTTCGATTCCGAGGACCATCTGCACCCGGGCGACGAGGGCAACCGCGCGATGGCGCAGGCCGTCGACCTGGATGCCTTGCTGCCGGCGGCCGCCGCCCACGCCGTGTCGGACTAGGCGGCGTAGCGGTGCGGCGGCCGGGCTTGCGGAACCTGCCCGACCGACGCTTCGGTCAGGCCCAGGCTACGTTCCAGCTCGATCCAGCCCTTGGGCGTGACCGTCACGACGCGCGAGGCGGGACTGCGGCGCAGCCAGTCGCGCTCGCACAAGGCCGCCATGAGGCGGGTGCCCAGCGGGCCGGCCATGTGATGCGCGCGCTCGGTCCAGTCCAGGCACTGCCGCGCCAGGCCGCGGCGGGTCGGCGCGATGGCGGCGGTGTCCAGGCCGATGCGTTCGAACCACGAGGCGCCGGCCGGCATCACGACGTACCGCTTGTCCGGCGCTTCCTCTATGCAGCCCTGTTCCAGCAGCGCGCGAGTGATGGCGACCCCGACGCGCCCGGCCAGATGGTCGTAGCAGCTGCGGCACCAGCACAGCCGGCGCTGCTCGGGGCCCAGCGCCCGCGGCGGCGCGGGCGGGCGCGGCCGGATGGCGGCCAGCGATTCGATCGCCTGCGCGACGTGTCCGCCGGCCAGCCGGTAATAGCGGTGCCGCCCCTGCGTCTCGACCGAAACCAGGCCGCCTTCGAGCAGCTTGGCCAGGTGCGAACTGGCGGTCTGCGCCGTGATGCCGGCGGCCCGCGCCAGCTCGCCGGCGGGCAACGCCCTGCCGTCCATCAGGGCGGCCAGCATGGCGGCGCGGGTCGCGTCGGCGATCAGGAACGCCGTGCTCCAGAGACTGGATAAATGGGACATGGGCCTCTCCGGGTATTGCCGTTTGACGATGCCCATTGTCCGCATTCAACGGCCCGCATGCTTCGACGCGCATCGAAGCAAGCCGCGGCCGCGCATCCCTACACTGGGCTCATGCAAATCGAATCGTACGGGCCTCGCAGGCCCAAACTCGCGCTGCTGACGCTGTGCCTGGCGGTCCTGGTGGCGCAGATCGATACCGCCGTCGTCAACCTGGCCGTACGCGCGATCGGCAAGGACCTGGGCGCCGGCATCGGCGCGCTGCAATGGATCGTCGACGGCTACAACGCGGCCTATGCCGTACTGCTGCTGACAGGCGGCCTGCTGGCCGACGTATATGGGCGGCGCAAGGTGTTCGTGTTCGGCACCGGCGTGTTCACCGCGGCCTCGCTGCTGTGCGCGGCCGCGCCTTCGGCGGCGGTGCTGGTGCTCGGACGGGTGCTGACGGGAGTGGGCGCGGCGTTTCTGGTCCCGGCCTCGCTGGCGATCATCCGCGTGAGCTGGGTCGATCCCGCCCGGCGCGGTCGCGTGCTGGGCGTCTGGGCGGCCTGCAACGGGCTGGCCATGGCGATCGGGCCGACGCTGGGCGGGCTGCTGATCGGCGCCTACGGCTGGCGCAGCATATTCCTGGTGGTCGTCCCGCTGGGCGCGGCGGCCTGCGTGCTGGCCCTGGCCTGCATCGCGGAGTCGCGCGACGCGGGCCGCCGGGCGTTCGACGGCATGGCGCAGGCGCTGGGCGCGGCGGCGCTGGGCGGCCTGGTCTACGCCGCCATCCAGTTCCACGGCGCGCCGCGCACGGCCGCCGCCGCCCTGGCGGCGGCCATGCTGGCGTTCGCGCTGTTCCTGCGTATCGAAAGATCCCGCAGCGCGGCGGCGCTGGTGCCGCTGGACATGTTCGGCTCGCGCGTCTTTCGCGGCGCCATGGCCGCCACCGCCGGCATGACCTTCGGCATGTACGGCGTGCTGTTCCTGCTGCCGCTGGTGTGGCAGGAAAGCGGCAGGCTGGACGCGCTGGCCACCGGCCTGGCCCTGTTGCCCATGGCGCTGGTGTTCGTCGTCGTCTCGACAGCGACGGGCACACTGGCGCGGTATTGCGGCGCCAGGCCCATGGCCGCCGGCGGCGTGGCCATCATCGGCGCGGGGCTGCTGACCATCGGCGCCAGCGCGCATCACGCCGCCATCGTGGCGGCCGAAATCGGGCTGGGCCTGACGGGGCTGGGCATGGGCCTGGCGACCGGGCCGCTGATGGGTGCGGCGGTGGGCGCGGTGGCGGCGGCGCGCTCGGGCACGGCCAGCGCGCTCATCAACGTGGCGCGCATGATGGGCGCGACCCTGGGCGTGGCCGCGCTCGGCAGCGTGTACTCGCTGGCAGGCGGCGGCCAGGACGGCCTGCGGGCCGCGATGCTGGCGGGCGGCGCCGTCCAGATCGCCTGCGCATCGATCGCATGGCGCGAATTGCGGCCATGATGCGGTCATCTGGTCCGAAATGCGGCCAATCGCGCCGCGCCGCTTTTGTGCTTGCGCACGTACTGAATTAGAATAATCGGTTACGCCCGGCCCTGCGCCGGAACCACATCTGCTGGTTGGAGAGGACGCCATGTCGCCAGACGCCCTGTTCCAATTGGGGATCGTCTCAGTCCGTCTGAACACCTCCCTAACGGAAACCCCGGAAACCCCGGAAACCCCAGATAGCCGGGAATATTCCCGCGCTCGCCTGGCCGTCGGCCGTGGCCGGCCTCATCCCGAGCACTCCCCGAGCATCTAGCCCGGATACCGAGGGCCGCTTTTGCTGCCCGCCCCGCGCCCGCCCGGCCGCAAGCCGGACAGGTTCCGTCATTGCGCGCGCCCCGCCGGGCCTGCGCTTACGTACAAGGGACATCGTGATCCAGACGCCCTACTACCTCATCGACAGCTCGCGCCTCATGGAGAACATGCGGCGCATCGACCACGTGCGCCGGCATTCCGGCGCCAAGGTGCTGCTCGCCCTCAAATGCTTCGCCACCTGGTCGGTATTCGACCTGATGCGCGAATACATGGACGGCACCACGTCCTCGTCGCTGTACGAAGTGCGGCTGGGCCGCGAGAAGTTCGGCGGCGAGACCCATGCCTACAGCGTGGCCTACGCCGACCATGAAATCGACGAAGTGGTCTCGTACGCCGACAAGATCATTTTCAACAGCCTGGGCCAGCTGGAACGCTACGGCGCGCGCGCGGCCGGGCTGCCGGTGGGCCTGCGCCTGAACCCGGGCGTGAGCAGTTCGGGCTTCGACCTGGCCGACCCGGCGCGCCCGTTCAGCCGCCTGGGCGAAAGCGATTCGGCGCGCATCGCGGCCGTGCTGGACCGCGTCAGCGGCTTCATGATCCACAACAACTGCGAGAACCGCGATTTCGCGCGCTTCGACGCCTTGCTGGGCGAGGTCGAGGCGCGCTACGGCGAGCTGCTGGCGCGGGTGCAATGGGTGAGCCTGGGCGGCGGCATCCATTTCACCGGCGAAGGCTATGCGCTGGACGATTTCTGCGCGCGCCTGCGCGCCTTCTCCGAGAAGTACGGCGTGCAGGTCTACCTGGAGCCCGGCGAGGCCGCCATCACCGACAGCGCTAGCCTGGAAGTGACGGTGCTGGACACTTCGTACAACGGCAAGCAGCTGGCCGTGGTGGACGCCTCCATCGAGGCCCACATGCTGGACCTGCTGATCTACCGCCTGCAGGCGCGCGTGGAGCCCGATGCCGGGCCGCACCGCTGCCTGGTCTACGGCAAGTCCTGCCTGGCCGGCGACATCTTCGGCGAATTCGATTTCCCGCAGCCGCTGGCCGTGGGACAGCGGCTGTCGATCCGCGACGCCGCCGGCTACACCATGGTCAAGAAAAACTGGTTCAACGGCCTGACCATGCCCGCCATCGTCGTGCGCGACCTGGATGGCACCGAACGCGTGGTGCGCCAGTTCGGCTACCGCGATTACGTCGACAGTCTGTCCTGAGCGTCCGGCCAGGCCATCCACAACAAGGAGTTGTCCAGATGAAGCCCAATATCCTCATCATCGGCGCCGGCGGCGTGGCGCACGTGGTCGCGCACAAGTGCGCCCAGCACAACGACCGCCTGGGCGAAATCCACATCGCCTCGCGCACCCTGGAAAAATGCCAGGCCATCCTGGAGTCCGTGCACGCCAAGGGCAGCCTGCGCCAGCCCGGCCTGCTGCGCGCGCACCGCCTGGACGCGATGGACATCGGCGCCACCGAAGCGCTGATCAGGAAGACCGCCGCCCGCATCGTCATCAACGTGGGCTCGGCCTTTCTCAACATGTCGGTACTGGAGGCCTGCCTGCGCACCGGCGCCGCCTACCTCGACACCGCCATCCACGAGCAGCCCGACCAGGTCTGCGAAGCGCCTCCCTGGTACGCCAACCACGAATGGAAGCGGCGCGAGGCCTGCCAGGCCGCCGGCGTCACCGCCATCCTGGGCGCGGGCTTCGACCCCGGCGTGGTCAACGCCTATGCGCGCCTGGCCTGCGACGACTACTTCGACCGCGTCGAGTCGATCGACATCGTGGACATCAACGCGGGCAGGCACGGCCGCTACTTCGCCACCAACTTCGATCCCGAGGTGAACTTCCGCGAATTCACCGGCACGGTCTGGTCCTGGCAGGGCGGCCAGTGGACCTCCGCCCAGATGTTCCAGTACCGCAAGGAATGGGACCTGCCGGTGGTGGGCCGCCAGACCGCCTACCTGACCGGCCACGACGAGCTGCATTCGCTCTCGCAGCACCTGGACGTGCCCGACATCCGCTTCTGGATGGGCTTCGGCGAGCACTACATCAACGTGTTCACCGTGCTGAAGAACCTGGGCATGCTGTCCGAGAAGCCGGTGCGCACGGCCGAGGGCCTGGAAGTGGTGCCCTTGAAGGTGCTCAAGGCCGTGCTGCCCGACCCGGCCTCGCTCGCGCCCACCTATACCGGCAAGACCTGCATCGGCAACCTGGTGCGCGGCGAAAAGGACGGCAAGGCGCACGAGATCTTCATCTACAACGTCTGCGACCACGAGGAAAGCTATCGCGAGATCGGCAGCCAGGCCATCTCCTATACGGCGGGCGTGCCCGCGGCGGCGGCCGCCCTGCTGATCGCCGACGGCACCTGGGACGTGCGCCGCATGGCCAACATCGAGCAGTTGCCGCCCCGCCCCTTCCTGTCGCTGCTGGCCGCCATGGGCCTGGAGACCCGGGTGCGCGAGGACGGCCGCGACCTGCCGCTGTCGACGCTGGAAGATTCGGTCGACGCCTAGGGCCTGTTCACACTAAAAGGATCCACGCACAGGCCGGAATGCCGGCGCCGGCATTCCGGGCATAATACGCGTCCATGACCGACGCCCATCTCGACCAGACCCCCAATCGGCTGCGCCGATTCGCCTGCATGATGTACGAAGCCGTGCTGCTGTTCGGCGTGGTGTTCCTGGCCGGCTACCTGATGGACACGCTGACCCAGAGCCGGAACGCGCTGGACCTGCGCAGCGCCCGCCAGGCCTGGCTGTTCGTCGCGATCGGCGCCTATTTCGTGCTGTGCTGGCGCCGCCGCGGCCAGACGCTGCCCATGAAGACCTGGAACATCCGCCTGGTCGAGCAGGACGGCAGCATTCCGTCCACCCCGCGCCTGATCCTGCGCTACGTCCTGGCCTGGCCGCTGGTGCTGGCCGGCGCCGGCCTGGTCTGGGCGGCCGCCCAGGCCACCGGCTGGCCGTCGATGGACATGTTCATCGTGGCCGCGCCCTTCACCATCTTCATCTGGTCGTGGTTCGATCCCGACGGCCAGTTCCTGCATGACCGCATCCTGGGCACGCGGCTGCGCAACGCGCCGCCGCACAAAAAGGTGCGCTAGCGTCACAACAGCGTCATAAAGGTTTCACGGTCCCGTCATCGCGGGGTGGTTTCATTGCCATGAACAACCACAGCCCTTGGGGACGCGACCGTGAACGACATCCAGCCTGCACACTGGCGCACCCTCTGGATCTCCGATATTCACTTGGGCACCGCCGGGTGCAAGGCGGAGTTCCTGCTGGACTTCCTGGACCACAACGATTCCGACACGCTGTACCTGGTGGGCGACATCGTCGACGGCTGGCAGCTGCGCAAGCACTGGCACTGGCCGCGCGCCCACAACGACGTGATCCAGCGCATCCTGCGCAAGGCGCGCAACGGCACCCGGGTGGTGTTCATTCCCGGCAACCATGACGAGTTCGCGCGCGAATTCGCCGGCTACGCCTTCGGCGACATCGAAATCCTCGACGAGGACGTGCACGTCACCGCCAAGGGCCTGCAGCTGCTGGTGCTGCATGGCGACCAGTTCGACGGGGTGGTCCAGCACAGCCGCTGGCTGGCCCACCTGGGCGACGGCCTCTACCAGCTGGCGCTGTGGGTCAACCATCACTTCAACCGGCTGCGCCACCGGCTGGGGCTGCATTACTGGTCACTGTCCCAATACCTCAAGCACAAGGTCAAGAACGCCGTGTCGTTCATCACCGACTTCGAGGAAGCGCTGGCGGGCGAGGCCCGCCGCCGCGGCCTGGACGGCGTGGTCTGCGGCCACATCCACAAGGCCGAGCTGCGCGACGTGAACGGCATACTCTATTGCAACGATGGAGACTGGGTCGAAAGCCTGTCGGCCCTGGGCGAAACCCACGAAGGCCAGCTCCAGCTGCTGGACTGGGCCGCCATGCAGGCCGAACGGCGCACCCAGCCCGGCCCCCGCCAGCGCTCGCTGACCCTGCCCGCCCTGCCTTCGGCGCTGCGCCGCCAAAGCAAACACCCGTGATAACCCTTATGCGTCCCCGTTACGCAACGGGGATGTTGCAGTTCACGGCCCTCTAGGTCATGCTTGCACCTGGGGCGACGGGCGATCTGACCCGTTCACGCTGCAACATGCTCACAACATAGGGCCATGAACGACCAATATCAGGCGCTCTACCAAACATTCCGCTGGCTGGTACCCACCCAGTTCAACATCGCGGAAGCGTGCTGCCACCGCTGGGCATCCAGCAGTCCGGATGCGCGGCGCATCGCCATCTACTACGAAGACGAATCCGGCAACCGCGAGGTCTGGACCTATGCGCGCCTGGCGGAAGCCGCCAACCAGCTGGCCAACGGCCTGATCAAGATGGGCGTGGGCCGCGGCGACCGGGTCGGTGTGGTTTTGGGGCAACGTCCCGAGACCGTGGTGGCGCACATGGCCATCTACAGCGTCGGCGCCGTGGTCCTGCCCTTATCCGCCCTGTTCGGCCCGGAAGCCCTGGGGAGCCGCCTGCGCGACGCCGAGGCCCGCGTCGCGATCGTGGACTACGCCTCCAGCGCCAACCTGCTGTCCATCAGCGACGACTGTCCCGCGCTGCAGCAGATCATCGGCATCGGCTTCGCCGACGAACGCGTGCTGCCCTGGCGCAGCCTGCTGGCCCGCCAGCCCAGCGAATTCAAGGCCGTCCCGACCCGCTCCTCCGACCCGGCCATCCTGCTCTATACCTCCGGCACCACCGGCGCGCCCAAGGGCGCGCTATTGCCGCACAGCGTGCTGATCGGCAACCTGCCGGGCTTCGTGGCCTCGCAGGACTGGTTCCCCAAGCCCGGCGACGTCTTCTGGTCGCCCGCCGACTGGGCCTGGACCGGCGGCATGATGGACGCGCTGCTGCCCACGCTCTACTTCGGCCACGCCATCGTCGGCACGCGCGGGCGCTTTTCCGTCGAGCGCGCGTTCGAGCTGATGGAGCGCTACCAGGTCACCAACACCTTTCTCTTCCCCACCGCCCTCAAGATGATGATGAAGGCCGTGCCCGAGCCGCGCAACCGCTACCAGCTGGCGCTGCGCTCGGTCATGAGCGCCGGCGAAAGCGTGGGCGAAAGCGTGTTCGAATGGTGCCGCTCGGCGCTGGGCGTGACGCCCAACGAGATGTTCGGCCAGACCGAAATGAACTACGTGGTGGGCAACAGCCACAAGCGCTGGCCCGCCAAGCCCGGCAGCATGGGCCGCCCCTATCCCGGCCACAACGTCGCCGTGCTGGACGACGAAGGCAAGCCGGTGGCCCCCGGCGGCACCGGCGAGATCGCCGTCAACCGGCTCGACATCCACGGCTACCCCGACCCGGTGATGTTCCTGGGCTACTGGCGCAACGAAGCCGCCACCCAGGCCAAGTTCAAGGGCGACTGGTGCCTGACCGGCGACCTGGCCACCGTGGATGCCGACGGCTACCTCTGGTATGCCGGCCGCGCCGACGACGTCTTCAAGTCCGCCGGCTACCGCATCGGTCCCGGGGAAATCGAAAGCTGCCTGGTCGGGCATCCGGCCGTGGCCAACGCGGCGGTGGTGCCCAAGCCCGACCCCGAGCGCGGCGCGCTGGTGAAGGCCTATGTGGTCCTGACCCCGGAATTCGCCCAGCGCGAGCGCGGCGAACTCGTCGAAAGCCTGCAGGAACACGTGCGCGAGCGCCTGGCCCCCTACGAATATCCGAAGGAGATCGAGTTCGTCGACGAGCTGCCCATGACCACCACCGGTAAAATCCAACGTCGCATCCTGCGCCAGCGCGAAGAAGACCTCGCGCGCCTGGCCGCAGCCACGACAGACGCGCCGCCGGCCTCCAAGGCCTGAGGCCGCACAGGAGACCCCAGGCATGCCCATCTACCAGCTCGACGACCTGATTCCGCGCATCGACGCGGCCGCCTACGTGGCCGACAGCGCCGACATCATCGGCAATGTGACCCTGGAGGCCGGCGTCAGCATCTGGTCGAACGTCTCGATCCGCGGCGACAACGACGCCATTCTGATCCGCCAGGGCACCAATATCCAGGAAGGCAGCGTGCTGCACGTGGACGCCGGCTGCCCCATGACCATCGGCCCCAACGTCACCGTGGGCCACCAGGCCATGCTGCACGGCTGCACCATCCACGAAGGCGCGCTGGTCGGCATGCAGGCCATCGTGCTGAACAACGCGGTCATCGGCCGCAACTGCCTGATCGGCGCCGGCGCCATCATCCCCGAGGACCGCGTCATTCCCGACAACTCCCTGATCATCGGGATCGGCAAGATCGTGCGCGAGCTCTCCGACGAGGAAATTGCCAATCTGCACAAGAACACCGCCCACTACGTGGCGCGGGGCCAACACTACAAGACGGCCTTGAAGCGGATCGGCTGAGGCCCGCCCGCGGCGCCCCTGCCCCTGCCGGCAACAGGGGAATTTGGCCGGCCCGATCGGCTAACATTCCCCCATGACCGATCAGCTTAAAAAATACCTTACCGAAGACCGTAGCGGCCGCATCCAGGCCGTGCGCCTGGAAGCGACCTGGAAGGCCGTGCAGGCCAACCACGACTACCCGCCCGCCATCACCAACCTGCTCGGCGAGCTGGTGGCCGCGTCCACGCTGCTGGCCGCCAACATCAAGTTCGACGGCTCCCTGGTGCTGCAGATCCAGGGCGACGGCCCCATCGCCCTGCTGGTGGTGGAATGCCGCCACGACCTGAGCCTGCGCGCCACCGTCAAGATACGCGAAGGCCACGAGGTTCCCGCCGAAGGCGATATGCAAAGCCTGCTGAATCCCGGCGGCAACGGCCGTTTCATCGTGGTGCTGGACCCGCAGCGCAAGCTGCCCGGCCAGCAGGCCTACCAGGGCGTCGTGCCGCTGGAAGGCGAGACCGTGGCCGAAGCGCTGCAGCACTACATGAAAGCCTCCGAACAGCTGGACACCCGGCTGTGGCTGGCGGCCGACCCCGAACACGCCGCGGGCATGCTCATCCAGCGCCTGCCGCACAACGGCGGCACGGACGCGCCGGTCCTGACCGACCAGGACGCCGCCGAAACCTGGGACCGCATCTGCGCCCTTGCCGGCACCCTCAAGCGCGACGAACTGCTGGCCACCGAAATCGATACCCTGGTGCATCGCCTGTTCTGGGAAGAGACCCTGGTGGGCTTCGACCCGCTGGAGGTGCGCTGGCACTGCCCCTGCACCCGGGAACGCGTGGCCAACATGCTGCGCTCGCTGGGCGAGGCCGAGATCCAGGACATCCTGGCCGAACGCGGCGAGGTGGACGTGTCCTGCGATTTCTGCGGCAAGCCTTACAAGTTCGACGCGGTCGATTGCGCCGCCCTGTTCTCGCCCCACCAGCCGGCCGCGGGCGACACGCCCCCCACCGTGCACTGAGCCACCCCTCGGATAGTCCGCATCGACAGGCGGTCATGCCGGCGCCAGACTGCGCTGCCATGACCGCCTTTTTCATTGTCCCGCCCCGCCGCCCGCAGCGCGGCGCCGCCGCCGTCGAGTTCGCCGTGGCGGCGGCCATCGTGCTGCTGCTGGGCCTGCTGGCCATCGAGGCCGCCCACTGGCAGGGCGCGCGCCAGCTGGCCCACCTGGCGCTGATGGAAGCCGCGCGCGCCGGCGCCACCGCGCATGGCGATCCGGCGCGCATGCGCGCGGCCTTCCTGCAGGCCCTGCCGCCGCGCCAGGGCCGGGCCGACCTCGCAGCCATCGCCGGCGTGCATCCGTGGCGCATCGAAGTGCTGCTGCCCGACGCGCAATCGTTTCGCGAACATGCCCGGCCCGGCCTGCGCGCCGGCCCCGGGCTGCGCGCCATCGACAACGACTACCAGGACCTGCAGCACGCGCGCCGCCCGCCGCGCCCGGGCGGCCAGAGCATCTTCCAGGCCAATACGCTGCGACTGCGCCTGACCTATCTGCACCGGCCGCTGCTGCCGCCCGTGCGCGGCCTGCTGGCGCTGCTGAGCCGCGGCCGCGCCGGCTATGCCGGCAATGCGCTGCGCGCAGGCCTGCTGCCCATCCGGGTCGAACTGGAAACGGAAATGCACTCGCACCCGGCGGACTGGGCGCGCGGCGCGCCACCGCCCGCCGGCATCGTGTACGGCGAATGCCGCAGGCTGCGCTGCGGCTGAACGGAAACGCGAATGGGGAATGGGGAATGGAGCGCCGCGCCTGCGGCGGCCCCTCAGTGGCGGGCGGGCGCCGGATTGGCGGGCTTGGGCGCCTGGGCGCTGGCGCGCGCGGGCGTGCCGACGGCGGGTTTGGCAGGCTTGGCCGGCGCCGCGGCCGGTTCGGCCGCCAGCGAGGCGCCGCCTGCCGGCGGCTGGGTGTTCTGGGGCAGGATGTGCACGAAGACCTCGCCCTCGCGCATCATGCCCAGCTCGCCGCGGGCGCGCTCCTCGATGGCGCCGGAGCCGCCCTCCAGGTCGCGCACTTCGGCTTCGAGCGCGGCATTACGCGCGCGCAGGCCTTCGTTGGTCTCGCGCTGCTCCGCCACCTGGCGTTGCAGATCCCAGACCTTGAACCAGCCTCCCTTGCCCAGCCACAGCGGGTATTGGATCAGGCCTAGCAGCACGAACAGCACCAGGAACAACAGGCGCATACGCGAGAACCCTCAGCAGTCGCGGCGTTTGCGCGGCCCGGGTTGCGGGCCGCGTTTTTCATCAACGCAGGTTGTAGAAGGCTTCCAGGCCGGGATACGACGCCACTTCGGCCAGTTCTTCCTCGATGCGCAGCAGCTGGTTGTACTTGGCCATGCGGTCCGAACGCGACAGCGAGCCGGTCTTGATCTGCATGGCGTTGGTGGCCACGGCGATGTCGGCGATGGTGGAATCCTCGGTTTCGCCCGAACGGTGCGACACGACGGCGGTGTAGCCGGCGCGCTTGGCCATTTCGATGGCGGCGAAGGTTTCGGTCAGCGTGCCGATCTGGTTGATCTTGATGAGGATCGAGTTGGCCACGCCCTTCTGGATGCCTTCGCGCAGGATCTTGGTGTTGGTGACGAACAGGTCGTCGCCCACCAGCTGCACCTTCTTGCCGAGCTGGTCGGTCAGCAGCTTCCAGCCTTCCCAGTCGTTTTCGGCCATGCCGTCTTCGATCGAGATGATCGGGTATTTGTCGCACCAGGTCGCCAGCAGGTTGGCGAATTCCTGCGAGGACAGCGAAATGCCGCCTTCGCCGGCCAGCGTGTACTTGCCGTCGCGGTAGAACTCGGAGCTGGCGCAGTCCAGGCCCAGGGCGATCTGCGAACCCGGCTCGTAGCCGGCTTCGGTGATGGCCTTCAGGATCAGCTGGATCGCGGCTTCGTGGCTGGCCACGTTGGGCGCGAAACCGCCCTCGTCGCCCACCGCCGTGGACATGCCCTGGCCGTGGATCAGCTTTTTGAGCATGTGGAAGACTTCGGCGCCCCAGCGCAGGGCTTCACGGAAGCTGCCGGCGCCCACCGGCAGGATCATCAGTTCCTGCAGGTCGAGGGTGTTGTTGGCGTGCGCGCCGCCGTTGATGACGTTCATCATCGGCACGGGCATGCTCATGGGGCCGCTGCCGCCGAAATAGCGGTACAGCGACAGGCCGGATTCGTCGGCCGCCGCGCGGGCCACGGCCATGGAAGCGGCCAGGATGGCGTTGGCGCCCAGGCGTTCCTTGGATTCGGTGCCGTCCAGCTCGATCAGGGTGCGATCGACGAAGGTCTGTTCCTGGGCGTCCAGGCCCATCAGGGCTTCCGAGATTTCCGTATTCAGGTTCTCGACGGCGCGCAGCACGCCCTTGCCCAGGTAGCGGCTCTTGTCGCCGTCGCGCAGTTCGATGGCTTCGCGCGCGCCGGTGGAGGCGCCCGACGGCACGGCCGCGCGGCCCATGGCGCCGGATTCCAGCAGCACATCGCATTCCACGGTGGGGTTGCCGCGCGAATCCAGAATCTCGCGGCCGATGATGTCGACGATTGCACTCATGACTTTACATTCCCTGAACGATAAACATATTCATGACGGCCGCGCCTTCGCGGGCATTGCGGGCGCGGCGGTACTGCCAGGAGTCGTAGAAGGCCTGGGCCGCGGCCAGGGAGGGAAACTCCATGACGACGGTGCGGCCAGGCTTACGGCCCTCGAGGTGCTTGGACTCGCCGCCGCGCACCAGGACCTTTGCATCGTACGCGCGCATGGCGAGCGTGGACAGACGCTTGTAGTCCTCGTATTGCGCGGGCTTGGTCACTGTGACGTCGGCGATGAGGTAAGCACTCATGGGGTTCCTTCAGGACAGTTGCGTTGGTTTCGGTGTGACGCCGGATGCGGCGACGCCGCCAGTGTCGCGCAAGGCGGCCTGGCGACGCATATCCGATGCTAATTGGTTGTATCCGAAAGCAGCGCCGCCGTACAGGGCGGCGCCGCTACGCGGGGCCGCGGTCCCGGAGATCCGCACGCGGAACTCGAGACCGCAGCCGCGCATTACGCTTCCTGGCCGCGGCGAGCCTTCTGCTCGATGGCGGCGCGGATATAGCTGGAGAACAAGGGATGGCCGTCGCGCGGCGTGGACGTGAACTCCGGGTGGAACTGCACGCCCACGAACCACGGGTGGTTGGGCAGTTCCATCATTTCGGGCAGGTTCTCGGTGGGCGTGCGCGCGCTGATCACCATGCCGGCCTCTTCGAGCCGGGGCACGTAGACGTTGTTGACTTCGTAGCGGTGGCGGTGGCGCTCGTTGACTTCGTCGCCGTAGATGGCCTGCGCGCGGGTGCCCGGCTTGATCGGCACGCGCTGCGCGCCCTTGCGCATGGTGCCGCCCAGGTCGGACGAGTGGTCGCGCTTTTCGACCTTGCCTTCGCGGTCCATCCATTCGGTGATCAGGGCCACCACCGGATGCGGGGCGGACGGATCGAACTCGGTGCTGTTGGCGCCGCCCAGGCCGGCGACGTGGCGGGCGAACTCGATGACGGCCAGCTGCATGCCCAGGCAGATGCCCAGGTAGGGAACGCCGTTTTCACGGGCGTAGCGGATGGCGGCGATCTTGCCCTCGGTGCCGCGCTTGCCGAAGCCGCCCGGCACCAGGATGGCGTCCAGGTGCTTGAGCTGGTCGGTGCCGCGGGTCTCGATGTCTTCGGAATCGATGTACTCGATGTTGATCTTCGAGCGCGTGTGGATGCCGGCGTGGACCAGGGCCTCGGTCAGCGACTTGTACGATTCGGTCAGGTCGACGTACTTGCCGACCATGCCGATGGTGAGCTCGTGCTGGGGGTTTTCCAGCGCTTCGACCAGGTTGTCCCACATGGACAGGTCGGCCGGCGGCGGGGTCAGGCCCAGCGCTTCGCAGACGATGTTGTCCACGCCCTGCTTGTGCAGCATGGCCGGAATCTTGTAGATCGAATCGGCGTCCCACACCGACACCACCGCGTCCAGCGGCACGTTGGAGAACATCGAGATCTTGGCGCGCTCGTCGTCCGGGATGCGGCGGTCGGCGCGGCACAGCAGCGCGTTCGGGTAGATGCCGATTTCGCGCAGCTTCTGCACCGAATGCTGGGTGGGCTTGGTCTTGAGTTCGCCGGCCGAGGCGATGAACGGCACCAGCGTCAGGTGCACGAAGGCCGCGTTGTTGCGGCCCATGCGCAGGCTCATCTGGCGCGCGGCTTCCAGGAACGGCAGGGACTCGATGTCGCCCACGGTGCCGCCGATCTCGACGATGGCGACGTCGGTGTTGCCGTTCCAGGCGGCTTCGGCGCCACGGGCGATGAAGTCCTGGATTTCGTTGGTGATGTGGGGAATGACCTGCACGGTCTTGCCCAGATAGTCGCCGCGGCGCTCTTTGCGCAGCACGGATTCATAGATCTGGCCGGTGGTGAAGTTGTTCACCTTGTGCATGCGAGCGGAAATGAAGCGCTCGTAGTGGCCCAGGTCCAGGTCGGTCTCGGCGCCGTCTTCGGTGACGAAAACCTCGCCATGCTGGAACGGGCTCATGGTGCCCGGGTCGACGTTGATGTACGGATCGAGCTTCAGCATGGTGACTTGCAGGCCACGCGACTCGAGGATGGCGGCAAGCGACGCGGCGGCGATGCCCTTGCCCAGGGAAGACACCACACCGCCGGTGACAAATACGTATTTGGTCATCGTAATGAGCACCCGGGACGAACGGGCGCGTGCGGGAAATTTGGATTATAGCCGGGAGGCGGAACTTGTTTGGGTTTTCCCTTAGCGAACAGGCGTAACATTTGGCAGCACTCCCGCGCTGTCGCGCGCGTGCTGCGTCCCTGTTTTATCGCGACCCGGCGCGCCGCCGGGCCGCGGCCGTTCAGATCGCCGCCGTGCGGCGTTCCAGCCAGGCCAGCGCCTCGCCCTGGACCAGCGGCGACAGGCGGTCGTACACCGTGCGGTGATAGTCGTTGAGCCAGGCGATCTCGTCGGGGCGCATCAGCGAGGGCTCGATGCAGCGCGTGTCGATCGGGCACAGCGTCAACGTCTCGAAGCACAGGAACTCGCCCAGCTCGGAAGTCAGCCAGGCGCGGTTGGCCACCAGGTTCTCGATGCGCACGCCCCAGCGCCCCGGGCGGTAGATGCCGGGTTCGTTGGAGGTGATCATGCCCGGCTCCATCGCCGTGTGCGGACCCGGCGCGGCGCGGTACGAAATGACCTGCGGCCCTTCGTGCACGTTCAGGAAATAGCCCACGCCATGTCCCGTGCCGTGGCCGTACTCGGCTCCGCCTTCCCAGATCGGCGCGCGCGCGATGGCGTCGAGCATGGGCGACGGCGTGCCGCGCGGAAACGAGGCGCGCGACAGCGCGATCATGCCCTTGAGCACCAGCGTGAAATCGACCTTCTGGTCGGCGCTGGGCTCGCCCACCGCGACCACGCGGGTGATGTCGGTGGTGCCGCCCAGGTACTGGCCGCCCGAATCGATCAGCAAGAGCCCGTCGCCTTCGATCACGGCGTGCGACTCGGGCGTGGCGCGGTAATGCGGCATCGCGCCGTTGGCGTTGAATCCGGCGATGGTGGCGAAGCTCGGGCAGACGTAGCCGGGCCGGCGCGCGCGGGCCGCGGTGATCTGCTCGTCTATGGTCAGTTCGGTGATGGTCTGCCGGCCCTGCGCGCCTTCGAACCAGGCGAAGAATTCGCACAGCGCCGCGCCGTCCTGCGCCATGGCCTGGCGCACCTGGGCCAGTTCGGCGTCGGTCTTGCGCGATTTCAGCAGCGTCGACGGATTGATGGCCTCGACCCGCGGCACGGCCGGGTCCATCGCATGGAACACGCCGCAGGTCACGCGCGCCGGATCGATCAGGAGTTTCTGGTCCAGTTCCAGCGAGGCCAGCGCATCGGCCGCCTGGGCGTAGTCGGCCACCTCCACGCCGTCGCGCGCCAGCAGCGCGCGCAGGGCGGCGTCGATCTTGCCGTCGGCCACGAACAGCGTGGCGTGGTCCAGGCCGACCAGCGCATGGCCGACGAACACCGGGTTGTAGTCCACGTCCGCGCCGCGCAGGTTGAAGAGCCAGGCGATGTCGTCCAGCGTGCACAGGAAATGCACGTCCGCACCGTGTGCGCGCATGGCTTCGCGCACCTGCGCGAGCTTGTCGGCGCGCGTGACGCAGGCCTCGGGCGCCACGTGGTCGTAGATCGGCGCGGTCGGCAGGCCGGCGCGGCCGGGCCAGATCTCGTCGAGCAGGTCCAGCCGGATCTCCAGCGCGGCGCCGCAAGACGCCGCGGCCGCCGACAGCGCGCGGAACGCGCCCAGCCCCAGTACCTGGCCGTCCACCCCGATCACGTCGCCCGGGCCGGTGTTGGCGGCCAGCCAGTCGACGTGGCCGGGCGTGGACGCCAGCGCGATCTTCATCAGCTGCACGCAGGTCCCGGCCAGCTGCGCCTCGGCCTGCACCCAGTAGCGGCTGTCGACCCACAGGCCGGCGAAATCGGCGGTGACCACCAGCGTGCCGACGGACCCCGTGAAACCGGACAACCAGCGCCGCCCCTGCCAGCGCTCCGGAAGATACTCGGACAGATGCGGGTCCGAAGACGGGACGATATAGGCGGACAGGCCGCGGCGGCTCATGGCCTGCCGCAATTGGGCGATACGGGCGTCGGTGCTTGGCATGGAATCCTCGAAGGCTGTGGGCCCTAGCGCAACATGAAGGACATGGCCGCCAGGCTGTTGAGCGTGCGGATGGCGGACTGCATGCTGTCGGTAGTGAACCGCAGGGTCGCGCCATCGACCCGCTCCAGGCTGGGCCACATGCAGAACAGGTCGGCCAGGGCGGCGCTTTGCGTCTGCAACCGGCATTCTATAGGGGCGGGAATGCGGAAAGGAACGGCCTTGCCGGCGCCGCCCGCCTTCAGTTTGCGCACCGCGGTCTCGGCGGCCGCGGCGATCGCGCGGCGCGAGGCGGCCGGCGACAGGGTCACACCGCTGCCCTGGCCATGCGCCGTCTTGGTCTGCACCCATTCGGCGCCGGGAAAGAGATCGCGGGTTTCCTCGATGAACACGTCGTCGCCCGAACCCAGGATCACCGGCACGCCCATCTCCCCGGCCAGCGCGCCGTACAGACCGGCCTCGCCCAGCTCCATGCCGTTGATGAACACGCGCGCGAAGGCGAAGCTGTTGATGGTGTGGGCCAGGATGCCGCGGCCCTGCGAGCGCGAGTGGTAGCCGATCATGACGACGGCGTCGCAGCCCTCTTCCAGCCCGCCCATCATGCCCAGGTAGCGCGGCTTGCCCAGCACCAGGCGGGCGCGCTCGTCCAGGCCGTCGGGCAGCAGGTTGCGGAACCCGCCATGCGAATCGTTGACCAGGATTTCCTCCGCGCCTCCGGCGATCGCCCCCAGCACGGCCGCGTTGGCCTCGGCGGTCATCCAGGCGCGGGCGCGCTCGTATTCGCCGTTGCCGGCGCGGACCTGCTCGGAATGGAAGACGCCGGCGACGCCTTCGATATCGGTGGAGATGAGGATCTTCATGGGGAGTGCCTTGGGTGGAGGTTCAGAATTCCGTGTCGGCCAGCCACTGGCGCCAGTCCGGCGCGGCCTCGCGGATGGCCGCGCGCCGATGGCCGTCGCGGCCGGTCACGGCCTCGGCGCGCCACAGCGCGGCGATGATGGCCTGCTCGCAGGCCTCGGCGGCCGCCTCGAACAGCGGATCGATGCGCGCCTCGTGCAGCATGGCGAGCGCGGGCATGGGCCGGTCGGGCTGCTGCGGCACGGTGTAGGCGGTGGAAAACGCCAGCGCGATGTCGCCGCTGCCGTGGCCGAACACCGAGCCGGTGCGCGCCAGGCCCGCGCCCGCGCGCAGCGACAGGCGGCGCAACTGGCGCGAATCCAGCGGCGCGTCGGTGGCCAGCAGCAGGATGATGGAGCCTTTCTCCGGCGCGATGGCGGCGTTCTCCGCCACGCCCGCCTGCCCGCCGGCGACTTGCTGGACCAGGCGGCGGCCGAACGGCCGGCCGGCCACGGTCAGGTTGGGCAGCCGGCCGAAATTCGCCAGCACCAGCGCGCCCACCGTATAGGCCGGATCGCCTTCGATGGCGGCCACTCGCGACGCCGAACCGATGCCGCCCTTGAAGGAAAAACAGGACATGCCCCGGCCGGCGCCCACGGCGCCCTGCTCGAAGCGCTTGCCGGCCGCGGCCAGCGCCTGCGCGTAGTGCGCTTCCTGCACCGCCAGCGCCTGGATGTCGTTCAGGTAGCCGTCGTTGCACTCGAAGACCAGCGGATTGACGGTGGCCATGCCGCGCCCGATCTCGGGGTTGGCGGCCACGGCGGCGCGGATCTGGGCATTGGCCACGGTGCCCACGCCGAAGGTGTTGGTCAGGCCGATCGGGGTTTCCAGCACGCCCAGTTCCTGCACCTGGACCAGGCCCGTGCTCTTGCCGAAACCGTTCAGCACGGTCGCGGCCGCGGGCGTCTTGTCCAGATAGGGATCGCCGCCGTGCGCACGCACCACGGTCACGCCGGTCTGCAGCGCGCCTTCCGACAGCGTGCAGTGGCCGACGGTCACGTCGCCCACGTCGCAGATCGAATCCAGCGGACCCGCGGGCAGGCGCCCGATGCGGGGAATTTCCAGCACTTGTTTTTCCATGCTTGCTGCGTGTCGCCACGCTCCAGAATGCAAAACACCGCCGGTCTTCGCCGCCGGCGCGCGCCAGCGCGCGCGTTGCGCGACGAAGAACGGCGGCGAAGGATTACTTGCGGTCGATCTTGGGATCGAGCGCGTCGCGCAGGCCGTCGCCCAGCAGGTTGAACGCCAGCACGGTCAGGAAGATCGCCAGGGCCGGGAAGATCGCCACGTGCGGCGCGATCACCATGTCGGCGCGGGCCTCGTTGAGCATCGCGCCCCACTCGGGCGTGGGCGGCTGCGCGCCCATGCCCAGGAAGGACAGGCTGGCGGCGGTGATGATCGAGGTGCCGATGCGCATCGTGCCGTACACCACGATCGGCGAGATCGTGCCGGGCAGGATGTGGCGCATGATGATGGTCCAGTCGGACGCGCCCACGCTCTTGACGGCTTCGACGTAGGTCATCTGCTTGATCGACAGCGTGTTGCCGCGCACCAGGCGGGCGAAGGCCGGCACGCTGAACACCGCCACGGCGACGATCACGTTGACCATGCTGGAGCCCAGGATGGCGACCACGCCGATGGCCAGCAGCATGCCGGGGAACGCCAGCAGCACGTCGGAGATGCGCATAGTGATGCGCTCCCACCAGCCCTGGTAGTAGCCGGCCATCAGGCCCATGAAGGTGCCGACGACGGCGCCCATGGCGACCGACAGGAAGCCGGCGGCCAGCGAAATGCGCGCGCCCATGATGATGCGGCTGAAGATGTCGCGGCCCAGCGAGTCCACGCCCATCCAGTGCGCGGCCGAGGGCCCGGCGTTGAGTGCGTCGTAGTCGAAGTAGTTTTCCGCGTCGAACGGCACGATCCACGGCGCGAAGACCGCGACGGCGACCAGCAGCAGGACGAAGATGCCGGCGCCGACGGCGAGCTTCTGCTTCTTGAACTTGCGCCAGAACTCGGTGGCGGGGGTGCGCACGTCGTTCTTGGGCGCGGCGGCGAGGGTCGCGGCGGGGGTGGTATTGCTCATGGCCGCCTCACTTGTAACGGATGCTGGGATTGATGACGCCGTAGAGCACGTCGACAATCAGGTTGATGAGGATGAATTCCAGCGAAAACAGCAGCACCAGGCCCTGGATCACCGGATAGTCGCGCTGGGTCACGGCGTCCACCAGCAGGCGGCCGAGGCCGGGCCAGTTGAACACGGTCTCGACCACGATGGAGCCGCCCAGCAGGAAGCCGAACTGCAGGCCCATCATGGTGACCACCGGGATCAGCGCGTTGCGCAGCGCATGCTTGATGACCACGCGCTTCTCGGTCAGGCCCTTGGCGCGGGCGGTGCGCACGAAGTCTTCCTGGATGACTTCCACGAAGGAGGCGCGGGTGAAGCGGGCCATCACCGCGGCGACGGCGGCGCCCAGCGTGATGGACGGCAGTATGTAGTGTTGCCAGGTGGAGGCGCCCACGGTCGGCAGCCAGCCGAGCTTGACCGAGAAGATCTCCATCAGCATCATGCCCAGCGCGAACGCGGGGAACGAGATGCCCGACACCGCCAGCGTCATGCCGAGGCGGTCGGGCCAGCGGTTGCGCCACACGGCGGACACGATCCCGATGACCATGCCGAACGCCACCGACCAGACCATGCTGGCGATGGTGAGCCACAGTGTGGGCATGAAGCGGTCCGCGATTTCCGTCGACACCGGGCGCTTGGTGCGCAGCGAGGTGCCGAGGTCGCCTTGCAGCATGTGGCTGAAGTAGCGCACGAACTGCTGCGGCAGGGGCAGGTCCAGCCCGAGCTCCTGGCGCACGAGTTCGACGGTCGCCTGGTCGGCGTCCTGGCCGGCGGCCAGTCGAGCCGGATCGCCCGGAAGCATGTGCACGAACAGGAACACGACCACGGCCACCAGTAGCAGCGTGGGGATCATGCCCAAAAGACGTTTGACGATGTAGGTCAGCATTGAAATTCCTGCGACATCGGCGGGGACACCGCGTCCCCGCCGTATGCGGCCTTACTGTGGGGCCTGACGGCCCCGGGGGTTGCTGCTAGGGTTACTGCTTCAGGTCGATGTCGCCGAACCAGAACGAGGTGTCCGGCTCCACGTACACGCCCGACAGGTTCTTGGACTTGACGTACAGGTTGCTGGCGGTCACCAGGAAGGCCCACGGAGCGTCCTTCCAGATGGTTTCCTGGACGTTCTTGTAGATTTCCGCCTTCTTGGCGCGATCCGTCGTGGCCAGGGCCTGCTGGATGCCTTCGTCGACCGACTTGTTCGAGTAGTACGACACGTTGTTGAGCACCGGCGGGAACGCGGCGGTGGTCAGCAGCGGACGCAGGCCCCAGTCGGCCTCGCCGGTCGAGGACGACCAGCCGGCGTAGTACATGCGGACCTTGGCGTCCTCGGGCTTCTGCACCTGCTGCACGCGCTGCACGCGCTGGCCGGATTCCAGCACCTCGACCGAGACCTTGATGCCGACCTGGGCCAGCTGCTGCTGCAGGAACTGCACGACCTTCACCGAGGTGCCGTCGTTATAGGCGGACCACAGCGTGCTTTCGAAGCCGTTGGGGTAGCCGGCTTCGGCCAGCAGGGCCTTGGCCTTCTTGATGTCGTACGGCCACGGACCCGTCTTGTGGGCGAAGTCCACGCCGGCCGGCACCACGCCGTCGACCACGCTGGCGTAGCCCGAGAAAGCGACCTTGGCCAGGGCTTCCTTGTTGATGGCGTAGTTGATGGCTTCACGCACCTTGACGTTGTCGAACGGCTTTTGCTGCGTGTTCATGGCGATATAGCGGGCCATGATCGAGTTCTTGTTGTCGACCACGTCCAGCTTGTCGTTCTTCTTCAGCACGGCGGCCTGCTCGTAGGGCACCGGGAAGGCGAACTGCGCCTCGCCCGTCTGCACCACGGCGGCGCGGGTGTTGTTGTCGGTGACAGTGCGGAACGTCAGGGTGTCGATCTTGGGATAGCCCTTCTTCCAGTAGCCGTCGAACTTCTTGACCTTCAGGTATTCGGCCGGTTTCCATTCGACGAATTCGAACGGGCCGGTGCCCACCGGGTGGAAGCCGATTTCCTTGCCGTACTTGGCCAGGGCGGCCGGCGAGATCATCATGGCGGCCGGGTGGGCCAGCGCGTTGATGAAGGCCGAGAACGGCTTCTTCAGCGTGATCTTGACGGTCATCGGATCGACCACTTCGGTCTTTTCGATGACGCTGAACTGGATGTAGCGCGACAGGCGGTTGTCCGGGTTGGACGGACGGTCGAAGTTGACCTTGACGGCTTCGGCGTTGAAATCGGTGCCGTCATGGAACTTCACGCCGGGACGCAGCTTGAAGGTGTAGACCAGGCCGTCTTCGCTGACCGAGTAGTCGGTGGCCAGCACTTTCTGGATCTTCAGGTCCTTGTCGAACTCGAACAGGCCCTCGTAATAGGCCTTGCCGGCAGCCTGGTTCAGCGTGCTGTTGGTGTTGTACGGATCGAGCGTTTCCAGCGCAATCTGGACGGCGAACGTCACGTCCTTCGAGGCGTGCGCCAGCGGCGCGCTGAGCATGCCGAAGGCCACGGCGGCGGCGGCCATCAGCTTGGTGGGGCGCAGAACTTTCATCATTGCAACTCCTGGTTCCGTGAGGAATTAGGGGGTTTGGTGGAAGAAAAACAAGTACGGCAAAGACTCAATACGCTCCGCCGACCGCATGGCGGGCGACGAAGTGATCCGTTCCGACCTGCACCAGCGGCTGCACCACCGGCTCGTCGCCCAGTTTGCGGATCGGGCTTGGGATTTCATCGGACAGCAACGCGCGCTTGAGGTGGCGGCGCGCCGGATCGGCGATCGGCACGGCCGACATCAGCTTCTTGGTGTACGGGTGCTGCGGGTTCTCGAAAATGGCGCGGCGCGGGCCGATCTCGACGATCTGGCCCAAGTACATCACCGCCACGCGGTGGCTGACGCGTTCGACCACGGCCATGTCGTGCGAGATGAACAGGAACGAAATGCCCATGTCGCGCTGCAGGTCGATCAGCAGGTTCACNGGCGCGGCGCGGGCCGATCTCGACGATCTGGCCCAAGTACATCACCGCCACGCGGTGGCTGACGCGTTCGACCACGGCCATGTCGTGCGAGATGAACAGGAACGAAATGCCCATGTCGCGCTGCAGGTCGATCAGCAGGTTCACGATCTGCGCCTGGATCGAGACGTCCAGCGCCGACACGGATTCGTCGGCGATCACCACCTTGGGGTTCAGGGCCAGGGCGCGCGCGATGCAGATGCGCTGGCGCTGGCCGCCGGAGAATTCGTGCGGATAGCGCTGCGCCATCTCGGCCGGCAGGCCGACGCGTTCCAGCAGCTCGGCCACGCGGCGTTCGGCGTCGCGGCCCTTTGCCACGCCATGCACCAGCAGCGGCTCCATGATGGAGAAGCCCACGGTCACGCGCGGGTCGAGCGAGGCGAACGGGTCCTGGAACACGAACTGGATGTCGCGGCGCAGGGACTGCAGCTCGTTGTTCTTCAGGCGCACGATGTCGCGCCCGCCAAAGCGGATCTCGCCGCCCTGGCTGTCGACCAGGCGCAGCAGCGAACGGCCGGTGGTGGACTTGCCGCAGCCCGACTCGCCCACCAGCGACAGGGTTTCGCCGGGGTACAGGTCGAAGCTGACGCGCTCCACGGCGTGCACGCGGCGCTGCACGCGGCTCAGGATGCCGCCGCGCAGGTCGAAGCGGGTGACCAGGTCGCGCACGCTCAGGATGGGCTCGCGCTTGGCCTCGCCCGCCTGCGGCGCGCTGACGGCGGGCGCTTCCTCGGGCTGGGCCTGGCCGTCGACCTGCAGCAGCGGGAAACGCGCCGGCAGGTCGGTGCCCTGCATGGCGCCCAGCTTCGGCACGGCCGACAGCAGCGCCTTGGTATAGCGGTGCTGGGGCGCGGCGAACACCCGGTCGGACGGGCCTTCCTCGACCTTGTCGCCGCGGTACATGACCAGCACGCGGTCGGCCACTTCGGCGACCACGCCCATGTCGTGGGTGATGAACACCACGCCCATGTGCATTTCTTCCTGGAGCTGGCGGATCAGCTGCAGGATCTGCGCCTGGATGGTGACGTCCAGCGCGGTGGTGGGTTCGTCGGCGATCAGCAGCGCCGGCTTGCAGGCCAGCGCCATCGCGATCATGACGCGCTGGCGCATGCCGCCCGAGAGCTGGTGCGGGTAGCGGTCCAGCACCGACCTGGCTTCCGGGATGCGCACCTGCTCCAGCATGCGCAGGGCTTCGGCGCGGGCCGAGGCCGCGTCCTTGCCCTGGTGCTGGCGGATCGATTCGGCGATCTGGTCGCCGGCCGTGAACACCGGGTTCAGCGAGGTCATCGGCTCCTGGAAAATCATGGCCATGTCCGCGCCGCGCACATTGCGCATGACGCGCTGGCTGGAGCCGGCCAGGTCGATCACGGAGCCGTTGCGCCGGCGCAGCGCCATGCTGCCCTGGGCGATGCGTCCGCCGCCGTGCTCGACCAGCCGCATGAGCGCCAGCGACGTCACCGACTTGCCCGAACCCGATTCGCCCACGATGGCCAGGGTTTCGCCCCGGTCCACATGGAACGACAGATTGCGCACGGCTTCGACCGTGCGCTCGGAACCCACGAAGCGCACCGTCAGGTCGTCGACCTGGACCACGCGGTTATCCGGCAGCGCCAGGCTGTTTGCGCGATCAACCATCTTTTTTGATTCCCCAAATACTGAAAAAATGAACCTGCCGCCGCTTATCGATAGATCGCGGTGACCGGCTTTTCGCCGACCCGGGCGTAGCCCCGGTACATGCCTTCCGTGTTGAACGGCAGGGCCACGTTGCCCTGCGCGTCCACGGCCACCAGGCCGCCCTTGCCGCCGATGGTGGGCAGCTTTTCATGCACGACGCGGTCCGCCGCCGCTTCCAGCGTGGCGCCGCAGTACTCCATCTGCGCCGCCACGTCATAGGCGGCGACCATGCGGATAAACATCTCGCCGGTGCCCGTGGTGGACACCGCGCAGGTCTTGTTGCTGGCGTAGGTGCCGGCGCCGATCAGCGGCGCGTCGCCGACGCGGCCGACCTGCTTGTTGGTGATGCCGCCGGTGGACGTGGCCGCCGCCAGGTTGCCCTGGGCGTCCACCGCCACCGCGCCCACCGTGCCGAATTTCTTGTCGGCGTCCAGCGGGTCGGCCGGCGCGGGCTGGCCGCGCGCGACCAGGGCCTGGCCGTCGTGGTCCAGCACCGCCGCTTCCGGCGTCTCGCGCTGCACGCGCAGCAGCTGCTCGCGGCGGGCTTCGGTGGAGAAGTACGACGGATCGACCAGCTCCAGGCCCTCTTCCTTGGCGTAGGCTTCGGCGCCCTCGCCCACGAAGAACACGTGCTTGCTGTTTTCCATGACCTTGCGCGCGGCGAACACCGGGTTGCGCACGCGGTGCACGCCGGCGATGGCGCCCGAGCGCAGCGTGGCGCCGTCCATGATGGCGGCGTCCAGCTCATGGGTGCCGGCGCTGGTGAACACGGCGCCGTGGCCGGCGTTGAACAGCGGGCAGTCTTCCAGCAGGCGGACCGCTTCGGTCACGGCGTCCAGCGCGCTGCCGCCCTGGGCCAGCACCGCCTGGCCGGCGGCCAGGATGGATTCCAGCGCGTCGAGGTATTCCTGTTCTTTCTCCGGCGACATGGCCGCGCGGGACATCGCGCCGGCGCCGCCGTGGATCGCGATCACGGGTTGAATCATCGTTTACCTACTCCATGGATGAGCCACGGCATGACGGACTGGGTCACCCCAGCGGCGGCCGCGACGGAATTCTTGGCCCGATAGGCCACCGCCGCCGACAGGGCTTCGATCAGCCCGAGCGCGGCGGTTTCGGAATTGGGACTGAGCTGGCGCGCGGAATACGCGTACAACACCACGGATGCCGTGGGCGCCAGCGGCGACGTGGGCTTGTCGGTCAGCACCAGCACCGGCACGCCAGCCTGGCGGGCCGCGCCGGCCAGGGTCACGGTGTCGGCCAGGTAGCGCGGAAAGCCGATGGCGATCACCAGGTCCTGGGAAGTCATGCGCGACATCTGGCGCGCCGCGTGCGAAACGCCGCCGGGTCCGGCCAGCGATTCGACCGAATGCAGGTGCATGCACAGGCCGCGCTGCAGCAGCCCCGCCAGGAAACCGCTGGCGCCGAAACCGATGATGAACACGCGTTCGGCCGCCAGGATGGCCTGCACCGCCTGCTCGCAGGCGGCCGCGTCCAGCGACTGCAGGTTGCGCTGCGCGTTGCGCACGTCCTCTTCCAGCGTGGCGGCGAAGATCTGCACGGCGCTGGCCGAATGGGCCAGCTCGGTGCGCAGCTTTTCGACCGGCTCCAGCGCGGCCTCGAAGCCGCGCGCCAGTTCGGCGCGGAATTGCGGATAGCCCGGCAGGTCCAGGGCGCGCGCGAAACGGTTCGCCGTGGCCACGGACACCCCGACCGCCGCGGCGAATTCGTCGATGGTCATGGTGGCGACCCGGAACTGGTGCGCCAGCACGTAGTCGGCCATCTTGTGCTGGGTGCGGCTCAACGCGGGCTGGGCCCGGGCGATCCGATCAGCGATCGTGAGTGCGGCCTTGGTCATCGGGAAAGCGGGGGAATGTGTAGCGGAGATCTATGTAAATCTGTTTACATGCAAATTTTAGATAAGAAAATAGATTTTCATACTAGGGGTATACCCGCGTAAAAATGTAACGGAGCGGCCTGAAAAGCGGCGCCGGCATGCGGTACCCTATCCGCCCCTCCCTCTCCTGCCGCACGCCCCCATGCCCGTCTGGACCTGCAAACCGCACGCCGCCCTGACCACCGCCGAGCTCTACGCCATCCTGCGCCTGCGCTCCGAAATCTTCGTGGTGGAACAGAACTGCGTCTTCCTCGACATGGACGGCAAGGACCTGAACGGCGCGACCGAACACCTGATGGCCTGGCAGGACGGCGCGCTGCTGGCCTATTGCCGCCTGCTGGAACCGGCCCTGAACGACGGCCGCGCCGTCATCGGCCGCGTGATCACCGCGCCGGCCGCGCGCGGCGCCGGCCTGGGCCACGAACTGATGCGCCGCGCCAAGGCCGAGGTCGAACGCCTGTGGCCCGGCCAGCCGGTGTACCTGGGCGCGCAGGCGCGGCTGCGCGGGTACTACGGCGGACACGGATTCGTGGTGGTCACCGAGGAATATATGGAGGATGGCATCCCGCATGTGGGGATGTTGTTGGAAGCGGGCGGGGCTTGATCGAAGGACGGCTCCAGCCGCCCGTCCTTTCCGCAAAAAACAAAAACGCCCCTCGCGGGGCGTCGAAAGACTCGGCCGGTCAACGGCCCGGCATCACACGCCGGACACGTCGAGCCTGGCCTGGGTCTTGGACTGGATTTCGTCGGCCGTCACGCCGGGAGCCAGTTCCAGCAGCTTCAGGCCGTTTTCGGTGACTTCCATCACGCCCAGGTCGGTGATGATCAGGTCGACCACGCCCACGCCCGTCAGGGGCAGCGTGCATTCGGGCAGCAGCTTGATGTCCTCGGTGCCGTCCTTCTTCTTGGCCACGTGCTCCATCAGGACCACGACGCGGCCCACGCCGGCCACCAGGTCCATGGCGCCGCCCATGCCCTTGACCATCTTGCCCGGGATCATCCAGTTCGCCAGGTCGCCCTTTTCGGAGACCTGCATGGCGCCGAGGATGGCCAGGTTGATCTTGCCGCCGCGGATCATCGCGAACGAATCGGCCGAGGAGAAGATCGAAGAGCCCGGCAGCGTCGTCACCGTCTGCTTGCCGGCGTTGATGAGGTCGGCGTCGACCTCGTCGTCGGTGGGGAACGGGCCGATGCCCAGCAGGCCGTTCTCGGATTGCAGCCACACTTCCACGCCCTTGGGCACGTGGTTGGCCACCAGGGTCGGCAAGCCGATGCCCAGGTTCACGTAAAAACCGTCTTGCAGTTCGCGCGCGGCGCGAGCCGCCATTTCATCGCGGGACCATGCCATGTCTGTTCTCCTTAGGCCGGGCGAGTGGTGCGTTGTTCGATGCGCTTTTCGGGCGTGGCGTTGAGCACGATCCGTTGCACATAGATGCCGGGCAGATGGATCTGGTCGGGGTCCAGGCTGCCGGTGTCAACGATTTTCTCGACCTCGACCACGGTCAGCTTGCCGGCCATGGCGACGTTGGGGTTGAAGTTGCGCGCGGTCTTGCGGAACACCAGGTTGCCGCTACGGTCGGCGATGTAGGCCTTGACCAGCGACACGTCCGGCACCAGCGAACGCTCCATCACGTACTGGTGGCCGTCGAACTCGCGGATTTCCTTGCCGTCGGCGACGATGGTGCCCACGCCGGTGCGGGTGAAGAAGGCCGGGATGCCGGCGCCGCCGGCGCGCAGCTTCTCGGCCAGCGTGCCCTGCGGCGTGAATTCGAGTTCGAGCTCGCCCGACAGGTACTGGCGTTCGAATTCCTTGTTCTCGCCCACGTACGAGGCGATCATCTTGCGCACCTGCCGCGTGTTGAGCAGCTGGCCGAGGCCGAAGCCGTCGACGCCCGCGTTATTGCTCACGCAGGTGAGATCCTTGACGCCCGAATCGCGCAACGCGGCGATCAGCGCCTCCGGAATGCCGCAAAGGCCGAAACCGCCGACGGCAATCATCTGGCCGTCCTTGACGATGCCTGCCAGCGCCTCCTGCGCGCTTGCATAAACCTTGTCCATCGCTCCAACTCCTAGTTAAGGTAAAACCGTAGAGAGCCCGTCCCGCGCCGCAACGGACCCTGTTTTTCCTGTTGCTATTGTGCTTTGCGTTCGATTTTACCGGCATGACCGGCCGGCGCCATCGCCATTTTGCCGCAGTCGCGGCGCGTCCCTCAGGCGGCCGGCGTGAACATGGCGCCCAGTTGCGCCAGCACCTGCTGCGGCCACGGGGCGGACACGTTGGCCACGTAGTCCATCCAGACTAGCACGTTGCGCCCGCGCGCATAGGGGCCGCTCGGGTCGCCGGCCTTCTCCAGGGTCAGCTCGAATTCGGCGCTGGAACGGCCGATGCGCGTGACCGTGTGCTTGACGAGCACGTCCGCGGGATAGGTGAAGGAACGCAGGAAATCGCAGGATGCGTGAGCCAGGATCAGGCCCGTCTCGGAGGGCAGCTTGAAGCCGGCGCCATAGAGGATCTGCATCCGCGCCTCTTCCATGAGCCGAAAATACAGCGTGTTGTTGAGATGGTTCAAAGCGTCGGAATCGCCCCAACGCAAAGGCAATTCCGTCTGGTGGGTATCGCCCACCGCAAGAATCCGTGCAGACAGATTGTCCGGGTTCACCAATAACTCCTGATGGCTGAATGAAATACAAAGGCAGGCATGGCTCCGCCTGCAATACAATCGCCGATAATACTTCCAGCCAAATATGGAATACATACGGGGAGCTTTGCAAATGTCTGAACGCGAGTCGATGGAATATGACGTGGTCGTGGTCGGCGGTGGACCCGCCGGCCTGGCCACTGCTATCCGTCTGAAGCAGTTGGCCGCTGAAAAGAACCAGGAGATCGGCGTCTGCGTGCTTGAAAAAGGCGCTGAACTCGGCGCGCACATCCTGTCCGGCGCCGTCATGGACCCGCTGGCGCTGACCGAGCTGATCCCCGACTGGAAAGAAAAAGGCGCGCCGCTGAACGTGCCCGTCACGCAGGACAAGTTCCTGTTCCTGTCGGAGAACGGCGCGCGCGCGACCCCCAACTGGCTGCTGCCGCCCTGTTTCCACAACGAAGGCAATTACATCGTGCGCCTCGGCGACGTGGTGAAATGGCTGGGCGAACAGGCCGAAGCGCTGGGCGTGGACATCTTCCCCGGCTTCGCCGCGGTGGAAGTCCTGTATGACGACAAGGGCGCGGTGCGCGGCGTGGCCACGGGCGACATGGGCGTGGCGCGCGACGGCAGCCACACCGACCACTACCAGCCCGGCATGGAACTGCATGCCCGCTACACGGTGTTCGCCGAAGGCGCGCGCGGCCAGCTCGGCCGCCAGCTGATCGAACGCTACAAGCTCGACGAAGGCCGCAACCCGCAGTCCTACGGCATCGGCATCAAGGAAATGTGGGAAGTCGATCCGGCCCAGTCCAAGCCGGGCCTGGTCATCCACACGGCCGGCTGGCCGCTGGATTCCGACACCTACGGCGGCTCGTTCCTCTACCACCTGGACAACAACCTGGTGGCCGTCGGCATGATCGTGGGCCTGGACTACGCCAACCCGTGGCTGTCGCCGTTCGACGAATTCCAGCGCTACAAGACGCACCCGGCCATCCGCGGCACCTTCGAAGGCGGCAAGCGCATCGCCTACGGCGCGCGCGCCATCACGGCCGGCGGCCTGCTGGCGCTGCCCAAGCTGACCTTCCCGGGCGGCGTGCTGGTCGGCTGCGAAGCGGGCTTCCTCAACGCCTCGCGCATCAAGGGCAGCCACGCCGCCATCAAGTCCGGCAAGCTGGCCGCCGAAGCGGCCTTCGACGCCCTGGTCGCGGATCGCCGCCAGGACGAGCTGTCCGCCTATCCGCAGGCCTTCGAAGCCTCGTGGCTGCACGCCGAGCTGAACAAGGCGCGCAACTTCAAGCAGTGGTTCAAGAAGGGCCGCACGATCGCCACGCTGATGACCGGCATCGAGCAGCTGGTGTTCAAGGGCAAGATGCCCTGGACCCTGCGCCACAACAAGCCCGATCACGCCTGCCTGCAACCGGCCTCGCAATGCGCGCGCATCGACTATCCCAAGCCGGACGGCAAGCTCACCTTCGACAAGCTCAGTTCGGTGTTCATCTCGAACACCAACCACGAAGAGAACGAGCCCATCCACCTGACGCTGAAGGACCCCACCGTTCCGGTGCGGATCAACCTGGCCAAGTACGGCGGGCCCGAAGCGCGCTACTGTCCCGCGGGCGTCTATGAGTTCGTCAAGGACGACCACGGCGAGGACCGCTTGCAGATCAACGCGCAGAACTGTGTGCACTGCAAGACCTGCGACATCAAGGACCCGACCCAGAACATCGTCTGGGTGGCGCCGCAAGGCGGCGAAGGTCCGGTCTACAGCGGCATGTAACCGGCGCCGCCCCGCGGGGCGGCGCGCAATGGCGCGAATCCCATGACCGAACGCGTGCTGCTCATCGGCTGCGGCGACCTGGGCCTGCGGGTCGCCCGGCGCTTCCTGGCGCGCGGCGACGAGGTCCATGCCCTGCGCCGCCATCCGCCGGCCGACGGCCCTTCGGGCATCCGCTGGCTGCGCGGCGACATCGCCGCGCCCGGCGGAATCGGCGCGCTGCCGCAAGGCGTCACGCGCCTGATCCACCTGCCTGCGCCCGGCGCGCGCGACGCCGCGGCCTATCGCGGCGTATTCATCGACGGCCTGGCGCGGGTGCTGGACGCGCTGGACGCCTCGCGGCTGGCGCGGATCGTGTTCGTGTCCTCCAGCGCCGTCTATGGCGAGCACGACGGCGACTGGGTCACCGAAGACACGCCCCCTGCTCCCCTGGGCGAGAACGGCCGCATATTGCTGCAGGCCGAGGCCGCGCTGGCGGCGCGCGGCCTGCCCGCCACGGCGCTGCGGCTGGCGGGCCTGTACGGCCCGGGCCGGCTGCAGCTGATCGAACGCCTGCGCAGCGGCGCGGCCGGCGCGCCGCGCCAGCCCGAACACTGGGCCAACCGCATACATATCGACGACGCCGCCGCGGCCGTGGCGCATCTGGCGCTGCTGCCCGAGGCCGCGCCGGTGTACATCGGCTGCGACGACACGCCGCTGCCCCTGCATACGCTGTACGCCGAGCTGGCCAGGCTGGCCGGCGCGCCCGCGCCGCGCACCGCGCCCGCCCCGGCCAACGTCGGCAGCAAGAAACTCAGCAACGCCCGCCTGCGCGCCAGCGGCTTCACGCTGCAGTGGCCCGACTCGCGCCTGGGCTACGCCGCGCTGCTGGCCGAGGCCCGGCCGCCGCAGGCATAGTTCGCCGCGCGCCGAAGCGTGGGCCGCGCACGCGCCGGATACTGGCGCCATCCCGACACTGCCAAGGACCACACCCCATGATCGCCGTGATATTCGAAGTCGAGCCGGCCGACGGCAACCCCGAGCCCTATCTGGCCATCGCCGCGGGACTGGTCGAGGAACTGCGGGCCGTCGACGGCTTTATTTCCGTCGAACGCTTCCAGAGCCTGAGCCAGCCGGGCAAGCTGCTGTCGCTATCGTTCTGGCGCGATGAGGACGCCGTGCGGCGCTGGCGCTCGCTGGAATCGCACCGCCGCGCGCAGGAAGCCGGGCGCGGCGGCGTGTTCGCCGGCTACCGGCTGCGGGTCGCACAGGTGCTGCGCGACTACGGCATGCACGAGCGCGAACAGGCCCCGGCCGACAGCCGCGAACGGCACGGCTGAGGCTGCGCCCGCGGCCTCAGGCCAGGTGCCGCGCCACGGCCTGGACCACCCGGCGCACGTCGTCGGCGGACACGTCCAGGTGCGTGACCAGGCGCGTCGGGCCGCCATAGACGGCGCGCATCAGGATGCCCTCGGCCGCCAGCGCGGCGGTCAGCGCCTCGCAGCGCGCGGGCTCGAATTCGGCGAACACCATGTTGGTGTCCTGGCTCAGCACCCTGACGCCGGCGATGCCGCGCAAGCCCTCGGCCAGCAGGCGCGCATTGGAATGGTCTTCGGCCAGGCGCTCGACGTTGTGTTCCAGCGCGTACAGGCAGGCCGCGGCCAGTACGCCGGCCTGGCGCAGGCCGCCGCCCAGCATCTTGCGCCAGCGGTGGGCGCGCGCGATCAGTTCGGCGCTGCCCGCCAGGACCGAGCCCACCGGCGCGCCCAGGCCCTTGGAAAAACAGATCGACACCGTATCGAAGGGTTGGCACAGCTGCGCCAACGGCAGGCCGCTGGCCACGGACGCGTTGAACACGCGCGCGCCGTCCAGATGCGTGGCCAGGCCGTGGCGGCGCGCCCAGTCGGTGGCGGCCTGCACGTAGGCGGCCGGGATCAGCTTGCCGTGGAAGGTGTTCTCCAGCGCCAGCAAACGGGTGCGCGCGAAGTGCGCGTCGTCGGCCGGCTTGAGCGCCGCCGCCAGTTTTTCCAGCGGCAGCGTGCCGTCTTCGGCGTGCTCGATCGGCTGCGGCTGGATGCTGCCCAGCACGGCCGCCCCGCCCCCTTCGTACTTGTAGGTATGGGCCAGCTGGCCCACCAGGTATTCGTCGCCGCGCCCGCAATGCGCCATCAGCGCGCCCAGGTTGCTCTGCGTGCCGGACGGGAAGAACAGGCCCGCCTCCTTGCCGGCGCGCGCGGCCACCGCTTCCTGCAGCCGGATCACGGTGGGATCGTCGCCCATCACGTCATCGCCCAGCGGCGCGGCGACCATGGCCTGCAGCATGGCCGCCGAGGGTCGGGTGACGGTGTCGCTGCGCAGATCGATCATGATTAGTCCTCGATAAATGGGATGGGGAGTCCGGTCAGTCGGCGCGCTGGGCCGGCGCGGCGCGGCTCACCACCCAGATGCCGGCCAGGATCAGCGCCATGCCGCCCAGTTCCACGGCAGTGGGCCGCTCGGACAGCAGCAGCCAGGCCAGCAGCATGGCCACCACCGGCACGCCCAGGCTGGACAGGCCGGCGATGGAGGCCGGCACCCGGCGCACGACCTGCAGCCACAGCAGCCAGCCCGCGGCGGTGGCGATCAGCACGATATAGACCATGCCGGCCCATAGCTGCCAGCCCCATTGCGCCGGCATCTGCGGCATGAGCCAGGCCACCGGCACCATCACCAGGCCGCCGAACAGCATCTGCCACGCGGTGAACGTCATCACGTCCGGCGCATGGCGCTCGAACATGCGCTTGGACAGCACGGTGCCCACGCCCCAGCTCAGGCCGCTGCCCAGCCCCAGCAGCACCGGCCGGATGTCGCCCAGGCCATTCCAGGGCTCGACGAAGCACACCAGGCCGACGGCGGCCAGGCCGATGCCCAGCGCGTGCGTGGCGGTGGGCCGTTCGCGCAGCAGCCACCATGCGAACAGGATCACCCAGAACGGCATGGTGTAGGCCATGAGCGAGACCTTGCCGACCCCGCCCGTCACCAGCGCGGTCTGCACGAAGCCCTGGAAGCCCGCGGTCTGGGTCAGGCCGATCAGCAGTGTCAGCTTCCACGGCGGCATGGCCAGCGGCCGGCGGGTCGCGATGGCCAGCGCGAACAGCACCAGACTGCCCGATACGTAGCGCAGCGCGACGAAATCGAACGGGCCGATGTAGGGCACGATCAGCTTCATCGCGATCCAGCTACCCGCCCAGACCAGGATGGTGCTGAGCATCAGGGCCAGCCCTGCGCGATCGAAACTGCTGCGGCTCACGTCTTCGACTCCGTGTGGTGCGAGAAAAAAAGAAGGCGCCCGTGCCGGAAAGAGCACGGGCGCCTCACATTATGCGCCTGTCGCGCAGCGCGCGGCCGGACGGCGCCGGCCGGGCCCGCTCACAGCGGCTTGGACAGCTGTTCCAGGATGGCGGGGTTCTCCAGCGTGGAGACGTCCTGCGTGACTTCCTCGCCCTTGGCGACCACGCGCAGCAGGCGGCGCATGATCTTGCCCGAACGCGTCTTGGGCAGGTTGTCGCCGAAGCGGATGTCCTTGGGCTTGGCGATGGGGCCGATTTCCCTGGCCACCCAGTCGCGCCGCGTCTTGGCGATGGCCTGCGCCTCGTCGCCTTCGGGGCGGGCGCGCTTGAGCACCACGAAGGCCACCACGGCCTCGCCCGTCGTATCGTCCGGACGGCCCACCACCGCGGCCTCGGCCACCATTTCGTGGGCCACCAGGGCCGATTCGACTTCCATCGTGCCCAGGCGGTGGCCGGAGACGTTCAGCACGTCGTCGATGCGGCCCATGATCCAGAAATAGCCGTCGGCGTCGCGCTGCGCGCCGTCGCCGGCCAGGTAGTAGCCGCGAAGCTCGGACGGGAAATAGCTTTTCTTGAAGCGCTCCGGGTCGCCCCAGATGTTGCGGATCATGGCCGGCCACGGACGCTTGACCACCAGGAAGCCGCCGTTGCCCTGCTCGACGTCGGCGCCGGTCTCGTCGACGATGGCCGCCGCGATGCCCGGCAGGGGCAAGGTGCAGGAACCCGGCTTGGTCGGCGTGGCGCCGGGCAGCGGGGTGATCATGTGCCCGCCGGTCTCGGTCTGCCACCAGGTGTCCACGATGGGACAACGCTCGCGGCCCACGTTCTTGTGGTACCACATCCAGGCTTCGGGGTTGATGGGCTCGCCCACCGTGCCGATGATGCGCAGGCTGTCGAGATCGTAGTTGCCGGGATGCGCTTCGGGCGTGGCCTCGGCCGCCTTGATCAGCGAGCGGATCGCCGTGGGCGCGGTGTAGAAGGTGTTGACCTTGTGGCGCGCGATCATGTCCCAGAAGCGGCCGGCGTTCGGGTAGGTGGGCACGCCCTCGAACACCACCTGCGTCAGGCCGGCGGCCAGCGGGCCGTAGGTGATGTAGGTGTGGCCGGTGACCCAGCCCACGTCGGCCGTGCACCAGTAGACGTCGTCCTTGCGCGCGTCGAAGGTCCACTTCACGGTCAGCAGCGCCCACAGCAGGTAGCCCGCCGACGAGTGCTGCACGCCCTTGGGCTTGCCGGTGGAGCCGGAGGTGTAGAGGATGAACAGCGGGTGCTCGGCGTTGACCGGCACCGGTTCGCAGGTGTCGGCCTGGCCGGCTTCCACGTCATGCATCCAGAGGTCGCGGCCTTCGTTCCACTGCACCTTGCCGCCGGTGCGGCGGTACACGATGACCTTGGAGACGGCTTCGCAGCCGCCCATGGCGAAGGCTTCCTCGACCGCCGGCTTGAGCGGGATGGTCTTGCCGCCGCGCACCTGCTCGTCGGCCGTGATGACCAGCGTGGCGCCCACGTCCACGATGCGCTCCTGCAGGCTCTTGGCCGAGAAGCCGCCGAACACCACCGAGTGCGTCACGCCCAGGCGCGCGCAGGCCTGCATGGCGACCACGGCTTCGATCGACATCGGCATGTAGATGATGGCGCGGTCGCCCTTCTTGTAGCCCAGCGCGGCGATGCCGTTGGCGAAGCGGCACACGCGCGCCAGCAGTTCGCGGTACGTGATCTTGTCGACCTTGCCGTCGTCGGATTCGAAGATGATGGCGGTCTTGTCGGCGTTGCCGTTGGTGAGGTGCACGTCCAGGCAGTTGGCCGAAACGTTGAGTTCGCCGTCGCCGAACCAGCGGTAGAACGGCGCGTCGGATTCGTCGAGGACCTGCGTGAAGGGCTTGGTCCATTGCAGGTTGTCGCGCGCCTGGCCGGCCCAGAAGCCGTCGAAATCGTTCTCGACCTGGGCGCACAGCGCGTTGTAGGCGTCCATGCTGGGAATCGCGGCGCCCTGCGCCGCGCGCTCGGGCGGCGGGAATACGCGGGTTTCCACCAGGACGGACTCAATAGCGTTCGACATGATTTTTGTCTCCAATCGGTGATTCTGTTGTTTGTGCCGCTTTTTCAGACCTACCTGCAACCGTATCGCCACGCTCTTACGGGCACCTTACGCAAAATGCGGGCCGGAGTCCGCGTGCGCAGGCGCCTGGAGCGCCGGGATCGCAGGGCATAGGCCTCGCGGCCCGCACAAGCCATTGGCGCATCGGCGCCGCATGGTGGCGGCGCCGCTGGGCAGACCATAAGGATAGCAGCCGCGGCGGCGCTTTCGCGAGTCAGGCGCCCCGCCGCGCCAGGCCGCTGCGCACGTCCACGCGCGCCAGCAGGATGAGGCCGCCGACGAAGAACAGGCCGGTCACCAGGATCGCCAGGCGATGGTTGCCGTGCGTGGCCCAGGTCACCAGGCCATAGGTCAGCGGACCGATCACGGCGGCGAGCTGCACCGCGAAGGTCCACAGCGAATAGAACTCTGCCAGCCGGCCCGCGGGCGCGAGCGCGCCCGTCATGGCCCGGCCCGCGCTCTGGGTCGTGCCCATGCACAGCCCGGCCAGCGTGGCGGCCACCCAGAACACCGGCGCGGTCACGGCGGCGTAGGCCACCAGCACCATCGCGATCCAGCCGGCCAGCGTGATGGCCAGCGCCGGCTTGTGGCCGATGCGGTCCTGCACGTAGCCGAACGAGAACGCGCCCGCCGCCGCGCCGATGTTCACGGTGAACACCAGCAGCATGATCTGGGGCGTGGTGAAGCCCATGACTTCCGAGGCGTAGACGGCCGCCAGCGTGATCACCACCGAGATGCCGGCCTGGTAGCAGGCGATGCACATCAGCAGCCGGCGGAACTCGGGAAAGTGCTGTCCGGTCTCGCGCCAGGCGTAGGCCAGGCGCTTGAGCATGTGCAGCGCCTGCGTCTGGCCGGGCTGCGGCCGGGCGCGCTCGCGCAGCATGAAAAAAGACGGCAGCGCCGCCAGCGCGAACACCGTACAGGTGACGACGACGACCCAGGGCACGAATTGCTCGGCGCCCGCGCCGCGCGCCTCGGCCTGCGTCACGACCAGCAGCGACAGGCCCAGCGTCAGCATGCCGCCGAAATAGCCGAAGCTCCAGCCCCAGCCCGAGACCCGCCCCAGCGCCGAGGGCCTGGCGAGTTCGGGCAGGAAGGCCGCGACCACCGACTCGCCCACGCAATAGCAGTAGTTGGAGACGACGATGGCGGCCAGCGCCAGCCAGACGTCGCCCGGACCCGCCTGGGTCAGCATCAGCGTGGCCGCGACGCAGCCCACCGTGCTCGCGTAGAGCAGGCGGCGCTTGCCGGCGCGCGCGTCGGCGCGGGCGCCCAGGCTGGGCATGGTCAGCATGATGAGCAGATAGGACAGCGACAGCGCCGCGGTCCAAGCCAGCGTGGCCCACGGGGCGCGCCCGCCCACCACGCCGACGAAATAAGTGCTGAACACCGCCGTGAGGATCACGGTGGTGTAGCCGGAATTGGCGAAGTCGTACATGGCCCAGGCCCAGACTTCGCGCCTGGCCACGCCGGGGTTCAGGGGACTGTCGTCGCCTGCCCCGGCGTTTTTCGCGCAAGCGCCGGACGGCGCCTGCGGCGGCATGCCATCGCTCATAGGGCAGCCTTCGTGCTGCGCACTCCGGTATTCGCCATTGGGGCGGCCCGGCGGCTCATAGGCCCAGCGCGGCGATGCCTGCCTGAGCGATCAGCACGTCCTCGCTCGATTTCACGCCGGACACGCCGACCGCGCCGACCACGTGGCCATCGGCCACGACCGGCACGCCGCCTTCGAGCAGGCCGTCGAGCGAGGGGGCCGACAGGAACGAGTAGCGGCCGTTGTTGATCATCTCTTCGTAGACGCGCGACTCGCGGCGGCCGAGCGCCGCGGTCTTGGCCTTGGCCGGAGCGATGTGCGCCGAGATCGGAGCCGCGCCGTCCAGGCGCAGCATGCCCAACAGGTGGCCGCCGTCATCGACCACGGAGATCGTGACGGCCCACTTGTTCTGCAGGGCGTGTGCTTCGGCCGCGGCCAGGATCTTCTTGACGTCTTCGGCGCTCAGCACGGGCTTGGTATTCATTGCAGCGACTCCTTTATCTGTTCCAGGGCGGTTGGATCTTCTATGGTGGTCAGATCTCCGGGATCGCGTCCTTCGCATACCGCGACGATCGCGCGGCGCAGGACCTTGCCGGAGCGGGTCTTGGGCAACGCGCCCACGAACCTGATCCTGGCGGGTCGGGCCACCGCTCCCAGCTGATCTTCCACCAGCCGCATGATATCGCCTTCCAGCTGCTTTGCCGCCTCCGGCGTCTCGGCGCCGGCGGGATTCTTGAGCACGGCGAAGGCCATCGCCACCTGCCCCTTGAGCGAGTCGGCCACGCCCACCACCGCGCATTCGGCGATGGCGCTGTGGCTGTTGACCGATTCCTCGATCTCGCGCGTGCCCAGCCGGTGGCCGGCCACGTTGATCACGTCGTCGGTGCGGCCCAGGATGAACCAGTAGCCGTCGGCGTCGACCAGGCCCCAGTCGAAGGTCGAATACACCTGGCGACCCGGGATGGACGTGAAGTAGGTCTGCACGAAGCGTTCGTCGTCGCCCCAGATGGTGGACATGGCGCCGGGCGGCAGCGGCGGCACGATGGCCACCACGCCCTTCTGGTCGGGCCCGAGGTCCTCGCCGGTGGATTCGCTGACGATGCGCGCGTCGAAACCGTACACCGGGAACGACGGGCTGCCATAGCGGGTGGGCACCTTTTCCACGCCCGGCTGCGCCGACAGGATGGGCCAGCCCGACTCCGTCTGCCAGTAGTTGTCGATGATGGGCTTGCCCAGGCCGCTGGAGATCCATTGCGCCGTAGGCTCGTCCAGCGGCTCGCCCGCCAGGTAGACCGCGCGCAGCGAAGACAGGTCGTGGCGCTTGAGCAGTTCGGGGTCCTGGCGCTTGAGCACGCGCACCGCGGTCGGGGCCGAGAACAGCGTGTTGACGCCGAACTGCTCGACCAGCTTCCACAGGATCGCGCCGTCCGGACGCACCGGCGTGCCTTCGTACAGCACCGTGGCCTGCCCGCCGATCAGCGGGCCGTAGACGATATAGGAATGGCCCACCACCCAGCCGATGTCGCTGGTGCAGAAGAAGGTGTCGCCGGCCTTGCCGTTGAACAGGTATTCCATGGACGAGGCCAGCGCCACGGCGTAGCCGCCGGTGTCGCGCTGCACGCCCTTGGGCCTGCCGGTCGTGCCGGAGGTGTAGAGGATATAGCTGGGCTCGGACGACTCCAGCCATTCGACCGGCACCCGCGCGCCCTGGTGGCGCTGGCGCAGCGTGGCGTAGTCCAGGTCGCGCCCGGCCACCGGCTCGAACGGCGCCAGGCCGCGGTCGAACACCACGACCGAGGCCGGCGGCGACTTGGCCAGGGCCAGCGCGCGGTCCAGCAGCGGCTTGTACGGCACCACCTTGCCGGCGCGCGAACCGCCGTCGGTGCAGACCACCACCTTGGGCGCCGCATCGTCGATGCGCTGCGCCAGGTTGACCGAGGCGAAACCGCCGAACACCACCGAATGCACCGCGCCGATACGGGCACAGGCCAGCATGGTGAACACGGCTTCCGGCACCATCGGCATGTAAAGCAGCACCCGGTCGCCCCGCCCCACGCCCAGTTCCTTGAGCATGGCGGCGGCCGCGTTGACCTCGTCATAGACCTCCTGGCGGGTATAGACGCGCTCGCGGTCCACTTCCGTGGAGACCCAGATCAGGGCCGGCTTGTCGGCCTGGGTCGGCAGCCAGCGGTCGACCGCGTTGTAGCAGAGATTGGTGCGCCCGCCCGTGAACCACTTGGCGAACGGCGGGCGCGAAAAGTCCAGCACGGACTCGAACGGCGTCTCCCAATGCACGCGGTCGGCCTGTTCGCGCCAGAACGCGTCGCGGTCATGTACCGAGCGGTAATGGAAATCCCGGGTTTTTTGCATTTATGTCTCCTGTTATCTTTCTTCCGCCTTTGGGCTGATTGCTTTTTTCTGGAATCTTTCAGCCACATTTTGGTAGGCGAACCTTGCACGAGGCTTGCCGCAAGTCAAAACATTCTGCCCGACGTCCACGCTGCATGGACATTAAAGTCCTTAAAGTGACACAAACGTCACAAACCGGACTTGAAAGTTTGGTAGAATCCCCGCGAAGTTGTACAAAAATGTTGATTTTGCTGACATCTTGGCCAGATTCACGGTGATCGCCGTGTTTTCTGCCGTCATCAGCGGATCTTCCCCAGGCGAATGCATCGACACTCCACACGCGCGCGACTGAATTCATCCCCGGGCCAAGCAAGCCGCGGTCTGCCTCGCAGTCTGCAATTGCTGGCGCTGGCGGCGTGCGTGGTTCTGGCCGGCTGTGCCGGCACAAGTCAAAAGTCTACCGCCTATACGTCGGAAATCGATCCCTACGAATCCGGCGCGCTGACCGCCAGCTACGACCCCATCGGCATGCTGGTGGCGCAGAAATTCAAGCGCGAGCGCCAGAAGCCCCACACCGGCGTCGACAGCGACAACGCCATGGTCAGCGAAGCGCTGAACTACCTCGGCATCCGCTACCGCTTCGGCGGCAGTTCTCCCGACACCGGTTTCGATTGCAGCGGCCTGGTCACCTACACGGCCGAACGCTCGCTGGGCCTGAAACTGCCGCGCAACGCCGCCGAAATGGCGCGCCAGGGCACCGTCATCGACAAGAGCGAACTGAAGGCCGGCGACCTGGTCTTCTTCAACACGCTGGGCCGCCGCTATTCGCACGTCGGCATCTATCTTGGCGACGACCGTTTCGTGCACTCGCCCAGTTCCGGCGGCGTGGTCCGCGTCGAGAACATGACCATGACCTACTGGGCCAAGCGCTATAACGGCGCCCGCCGCCTGGACAACAGCCTGATCGCCTCGGCCCGCGCGGCCAACTGATCCGCCCGCCCCCCGGATAACGCACAAGCAAAACGCCGCCGGACTGCGAAGTCCGGCGGCGTTTTGCCTTGATCTTGCGGCCTGCCGGCAGCGGGTCTACCCAGCTTGCCCCGGCGGCAGGACCTGCCTAGTGCACCGTGCCCGCGTGCGCGCACAGGCCGCACTGCTGCAGCGCCTGCTGCATGCTGCATACCGAGCGGCGACAAGCGACGACCCGGATGCCGCCGCGTTGCGCCGCGTTGCGGAAGGTCTTCATGACGTTGTGGCCGAGGAAGTCGGTCAGCAGGATGACGAGCTGGGTGCCCGAGGGCAGCTGCAAGGTTTTTTTCTGGTGCGAAGGATCGCGCCCGCTGATGTGGTGCGTGATCGAAATGTTGTGCCCCTTGAGTAGGTCGGGAATGTTGCCGAGGCGGTCGGCGCCCACTATCACTGCACTGAGTCCTGCGGTCATGATGAACCTCGCTGGGTCGTTGAGACTGGTAGTAATGATAATGATTCCCATTTTTTAGTCAACCCAAATGAGATCGGTTCTTATTTAATTATTTTTATGAGCCCCTGAACGGGGATAGCGAGATCCCCGGATCGACAAAAAAAATGGCGCCCGAAGGCGCCGTGCGGGTGGCCCGCGAAGGCATGCCAAGCCTACTTGGGGCTTCCCTGCACGGCTTCGGTCACCACCGCGCGGGTCAGGGACGGCGCCAGCATTTCCAGGAACGTGTAGACGTAGTCCCGCAGGAACACGCCCGCTTTGACGCCCACACGGGTGGTATGCGTGCCGAACAGGTGGCCCACGGCCAGCCCGACCAGGTTGGAATCGCGCCGCGGGTCGTAGGCCACGCCGGCGATGATGCCTATGCCCAATCCTACGTCGACGTACGTCTTGATCACGTCGGCGTCGATGGCTTCCAGGACGATGTCCGGGTGTATGCCCTGGTTGGCGAAGATCTCGTCTATGGTGGTGCGGCCGGTGAAGGCGCGGTCATAGGTGACGATGGGGTATTCGGCCAACTGCGCCAGCGTCAGCCGCTTGGCGGCGCTGGAGGTCAGTTCGGCCAGGGGATGGTCCGGGCGCACCACTACCGTGTGCTCCCAGGCGTAGACCGGCAGCGTGGCCAGGCCGGGCGTCAGGGCCAGCGATTCGGTGGCCAGCGCCAGGTCGGCCTGCTCGTGCAGCACCATTTCCGCCAGCTGGGCGGGGCTGCCTTCGGCCAACGACAGGTGGACCTTGGGGAATTGCTTGCGAAACGCCGGAATGACCCTGGGCAGCAGGTAGCGCGCCTGGGTGTGGGTGCAGGCGATGACCAGGCCGCCCTCGTCGCGGCGCGCGAACTCGTCGCTGACCTTCTTGAGGTTGTCCACTTCCCGCATGATGCGGTCGATGACCTGCGACACCGCCAGGCCGGGCTTGGTCAGCCCCTTGATGCGTTTTCCGTGGCGTTCGAAGATCTTGATGCCGAGTTCGTCCTCGAACTCGATGATCGCCTTGGATACCCCCGGCTGAGAGGTATAGAGCATCCGGGCGGCTTCGGTGAGGTTGAAGTCGCGCCGGATGGTTTCCCGCACGAAACGAAATTGCTGCAGGTTCATGAATTGGCCCCTGTTAGACGGGCCAATTATAAGTAATAAGGACGCCTTGCTATATGACTTATTTGTATATGCTTAGGCGCAAGGCGTCCCGCTTTCAGCGCATCGTGATCGTGGTGTTCACACTCTTGGCATGGGCCGACCAGCGCGCGGTGACGGTCTTGGTCTGCGTCCAGAACTGCACCGCCTGCTTGCCGTTGGGACCCAGGTCGCCCAGCTTGGAGGCGCGCGAGCCGGTGAAGCTGAACCAGGCCACCGGCACCGGGATCGGCACGTTGATGCCGACCTGGCCAACGTCGATGTTGTTCTGGAAGTAGCGGGCCGCGCCGCCGTCCTGGGTGAACAGCGCCACGCCGTTGCCATTGGGGTTGCGGTTGATGAACTCCACCGCTTCTTCGAGGGTTTCGACGCCCACCACGCACAGGACCGGGCCGAAGATTTCTTCGGTGTAGATGGTCATGTTCTCGGTGACGCCTTCGAAGATGGTCGGGCCCACGAAGTTGCCCTGCTCGAAGCCGGCCACCTTCAGTTCGCGGCCGTCGAGCAGCAGCTTGGCGCCTTCGTCCACGCCCTTCTGGATCAGGCTTTCGACGCGCTTCTTGGCGTTGGGCGAGACCAGCGGGCCGAGGTCGGCGGCGCGGTCGGTGCCGGCGTTGACCTTGAGCTTCTTGGCGCGTTCGACGAAGTCGGGCAGCCAGTTGCGCGCTTCTCCGACCAGCACGGCCACGGACGAGGCCATGCAGCGCTGGCCGGCCGCGCCGAAGGCGGCGCCCAGCAGCTGGTTCAGCGCGACTTCGGGATCGGCGTCGGGCAGCACCACGCAGTGGTTCTTGGCGCCCATCATGGACTGGCAGCGCTTGCCGGCGGCCGAGGCGCGGTTGTAGATCTCGGTGCCCACGCGGGTCGAGCCGATGAACGAGACCGCCTTGATGTCGGGATGCTCGCACAGGCCGTTGGCGATGTCGGGGCCGCCATGCACGACGTTGAGCACGCCCGGCGGCAGGCCGGCTTCCAGCGCCAGCTGGGCCAGGAACAGCGAGGACGTCGGGTCCTGCTCGGAGGGCTTGAGCACGAAGGTGTTGCCGCAAGCCACGGCGATCGGGAACATGAAGCACGGCAGCATCACCGGGAAGTTGAACGCGGTGATGCCCGCGCACACGCCCAGCGGCTGGATCAGGGTGTAGACGTCGATGCCGGTGGCGGCGTTCTCGGCGTATTCGCCCAATTGCAGGTTGGCGATGGAACAAGCATGTTCGACCACTTCCAGGCCGCGGCCGACTTCGCCCTCGGCGTCCGGCAGGGTCTTGCCGTGCTCGCGGGTGATCATCTCGGCCAGCTTGCCGGTGTTGGCGCGCAGCAGCTCCTGGAACTTCAGCATGACGCGCATGCGCAAGCCCTGCCCGCTGTTGCGCCAGGTCTTGAAGGCCTCCTTGGCGTTGGAGACGGCCAGGTCCAGTTCCTCGCGGGTGGCGAAGGGAACCTTGGCGACGACCTCCTGGGTAGCGGGATTGATCACGTCTCGCCATTCGGTGGTTTTGGACTGCACTAGCTTGCCGCCGATCAATAGCGGAACGCGCGGGACTTCACTCATTTGATGCTCCTCACACTGCCTAGTCGATGCGGAGCGGACTCCGCGTTCATGGATTCAGCGGACGCCGCGGGGGCGGCGCCCGCATTGCCTTATTTCTTCACCAGCGGGCACGTGGAATCGGACAGGGGCTGGAAGGCCTCGGCGGCCGGGATGGTGGCCACCAGCTTGGAATAGTCCCAGCCGCCCTTGGATTCCGCGGGCTTCTTCACTTCGTACAGGTACATATCGTGGATCACGCGGCCATCGGGACGGATCGAGGCATTGCGCATGATCGGGTCCTTGATGGGCAGCTCGCGCATCTTGTCGGCCACCACCTTGCCGTCGGTGCTGCCGGTAGCCGCCACCGCGCGCAGGTAGTGCAGCACGCTGGAATACACGCCGGCCTGGGTCATGGTGGGCTTGAGGCCGCGGAAGGCCTTTTCGAAGCGTCCGGACCATTGGCGGGTGTTGTCGTCGTAGTCCCAGTAGAAGCCGTCGACGTACGACAGCCCCTGGGCGTTCTCCAGGCCCAGCGCCCGCAGGTCGGACAGGAAGATCAGCAGCGACACCAGGCGCTGGCCGCCCGCCACGATGCCGAATTCGCGCGCCTGCTTGACGGCGTTGACCGTGTCCTGGCCGCCGTTGGCCAGCGCCACCACCTGCGCCTTGGAGCTTTGCGCCTGCAGCAGGTAGGAAGCGAAGTCGGGCGCGTTCAGCGGATGCCGCACGCTGCCGGCGACCGTGCCGCCCAGGGCCTGCACGGCCTTGGCGGTGTCGGCTTCCAGCGAGTGGCCGAAGGCGTAGTCCACGGTGATGAAGAACCAGGACTTGCCGCCCGCGCGCACCGTGGCCTTGGCGCCGCCGGCCGATTGCGAATAGGTGTCGAACATCCAGTGGAAGCCGACCGGCGAGCATTCCTTGTTGGTCAGGGCCGTGGTGGCCGGGCCGGAGAACATCACGACCTTGTTCTTTTCGCGCGCGATGCCCTGCACCGCCAGCGCCACGGCGGAGTTGGTCAGGTCGGCGATGGCGGTGACGCCGTCGCGGTCGAACCATTCGCGCGCCTTGGCCGCGCCCACGTCCGCCTTGTTCTGGTTGTCCGCGGACACCAGCTCGATCTTCATGCCCTTGCACTCCGCGGCCAGGCAATCGTCGATCGCCAACTGGGCCGCAGCCACCGATCCCGCGCCCCCCATGGCGGCGTAGGTGCCCGACATATCGGTCAGAATCCCGATCTTCACCGGCGGCTTATCCGCCGCATGGGCCTGGGCGACCAGGGCGGCGCCCAGACACAGCCCTGCGGCCAGCCCGCGTGCGTGCAATTTCATGGATTTGTCTCCTGAGTTTTATGCGTTGTTGCGCCGTCTTTGCGGCCTGCGGCCCCGGGGGTTCCCCCTGGACCTGCCAACCCAGTGTAGATGTGTGAAAATCAACAAGCAAGGCCAGAAATGCACATTCCTTGTGCATGAATGAACAATAGGATGGATGCCCGCCGCCGCCATGGCGGCGCGGGCGCGGAGCGCCGGATCGTGCTTGATTGGGACAGTCTGCGGTATTTCCTGGAAGTGGCCCGCACGCAGCGGGTCAGCGCGGCCGCGCGCAAGCTCGGGGTCGAACACACCACGGTGTCGCGGCGCATCCGCGCGCTGGAGGCGGAGCTGGACACGCTGCTGTTCGAGAAATCGCGCAGCGCCGGCTTCATGCTGACCGACGACGGCCAGCGCCTCTTCGTCCACGCCGAACAGATGGAAAGCGCGGTGCACTCCGCGCGCGAGAACCTGTCGGGCATCGGCCAGGCGCTGTCCGGGCATCTGCGCATCGGCGCCACCGAGGGCTTCGGCAGCTATGTGCTGACGCCGCTGGCCGCCGACTTCCAGCGGCGCTATCCGCACATCACGCTGGACATCCTGCCGGTGCCGCGCTTCGTCAGCCTGTCCAAGCGCGAGGCCGACCTGGCCATCACCATCGAACGCCCGCAGCGCGGCCCTTACGTATGCAGCAAGCTGTGCGACTACACGCTGCGCCTGTATGGCACGCCGGGCTACCTGGCCCGGCACCCGCCGATCACGTCGCGCGCGGACCTGGCCGGCCATTCCTTCATCGGCTATGTGGACGAGCTGCTGTTCAGCGAACGCCTGCGTTATCTGGAAGACCTGCTGCCGGCCAGCAAGGTGGTGCTGCGCAGCACCAGCGTGGTGGCGCAATACCACGCCACGCTGCAGGGCCAGTCGCTGGCGATCCTGCCCTGCTTCATCGCCGCGCAGGACCCGCGGCTCAAGCCGGTGCTGGAGGACGAGGTGGCCATCACCCGCTCGTTCTGGATGTACTGCCACGAAGACCTGCGCAAGCTCAAGCGCGTGACGGTCTTGTGGGAGTTCATCCGCAGGTCGATATTGAAGAACGCCGACCTGCTGGCCGGCCGCCGCGGCACCATGAAATACCTGCCGTGACGGCCGGGCTCAGGCGTTGTTGCGCGGCGCCTTCACGCGCAGGCGGCGCATCAGCAGGAACACCGTCAACAGGGCCACCACGCCGTGGATGGCCCACACGCCCACGCCGAAGCTGAGCTTGCCGCCCGAGATCCAGGCGCGCGACAGGTTGATCAGGTTCATATAGAGCAGGCCCACCAGGCCCGCGATGAGCAGGTCGCCCGAGCGGCCCAGGCGCGGGTTGACCGCCCCGAGGGGAATCGCCAGCAGCGCCAGGTTCAGCGCCGCCAGCGGCAGCGAGATGCGCCACATGACCTGCGACCAGCTGCTGTCGGTGTTGTCTTCCATGAGCTGCATGGTGGTGCGCGCCTTGGACGAGCGCTCGGCTGCGGCGCGGGCCTCGGCCACCGGATCGGCGCCCGCCTTGCTTTCCAGGCGCAGCCCGTATTTCTCGAAGTGCACCAGGCGCAGTTCCGGCGTGCCCGGCTTGAGATCGTAGCGGTGGCCTTCGCCCAGCACCAGGAAGCGGTCGCCGTTGGGCTGCGTTTCGCTGTGCGCGCTGCTGGCGGTCAGGACGCTCAGCCATTCGGGACCGGTTTCGCGCGCGAACACGGTGCCGAGCTCGTCGCTGGCGTCGAGCGGATCTTCGGCGAAGAACACGCGGCTGCCGCCGGAGGATTCGGCGAACTGGCCGGCCGTGACCTTGGCCAGGTCGGAGCGCTGCTCGAAGCGTTCGTGGTATTCGCCGATCTGGCGATAGGCCCACGGCGCGGCCACCAGCGTCAGCCCGGCCACCGCCAGCGCCACCGGAATGGCCACGCGCAGCACGGGCTTGAGCCAGTCGGCCAGCGACAGGCCGCTGGCGAACCACACCACCATTTCGGATTCGCGGTAATTGCGCGTGACCGTGGTCAGGACCGCGATGAAGACGGAGACCGCGAGCACGGTCGGCAGCGCCGTGATGGTCGACAGCGCGGCCAGCACCAGCACCACGTCGGCCCCGATGTTGCCTCCCGCGGCTTCGCCGAGCAGGCGCACGAGCAACACGCTGAGCCACACGACGAGCAGAGTGGAGAAGACAACGACAGCGTGACTGGTGATCTCGCTGACGACCGATCGTTTGAATAGAGACATGGGAGAATATGCGGGATAATCGACCGCATCATACACAGACGTACACGGGAAACCCTCATGGAATTTAGCACACAGACCACTGCTTCCCTGCACCAGGTGAAAACCGCCGCCCTGGCCGTCGGCGTCTATGCGGAAGGCGTGCTGAGCCCGGCCGCCGACCTCATCGACCGCGCCTCCAACGGCGCCGTGCGCGCGGTGGTCAAGGCCGAGTTCCGCGGCCGCACCGGCTCGACCCTGACGCTGCGCAACCTGCCCGGCGTGACCGCGCAGCGCGTGGTGCTGGTGGGCCTGGGCAAGCAGGAGGAATACTCGGCCCGCGCCCACGCCTCGGCCGAGCAGGCCTTCGCCGCGGCCTGCGTGGCCGCCCAGCTCGCCGAAGGCGTGTCCACGCTGGTCGCCAACCCCATCGCCGACGTGGCCGTCGCGGCCCGCGCGCGCAGCGCCGCCATCGCCGCCGGCAACGCCACCTATCATTACGACGCGAGCTTCGGCAAGCCCGACCGCGACGCCCGTCCCAAGCTCAAGAAGATCGTGCAGGTCGTCGAGCGCGCCGACGCCGCCCAGGCCCAGAAAGGCCTGCGCGAAGGCGCCGCCATCGCCAACGGCATGGAACTGACGCGCACGCTGGGCAACCTGCCCGGCAATATCTGCACCCCCACCTACCTGGGCGAAACCGCCAAGCGCCTGGCGCGCGAATTCAAGTCGCTCAAGGTCGAAGTGCTGGACAAGAAGCAGGTCGAGGCGCTGGGCATGGGCTCGTTCCTGTCGGTGGCGCGCGGCTCCGACGAGGCGCTGCGCTTCATCGTGCTGCGCCACGCCGGCAGCAAGACCGCCAAGAAGACCGCGAAGAACGCCCCCGGCCCCATCGTGCTGGTCGGCAAGGGCATCACCTTCGACGCCGGCGGCATCTCGCTCAAGCCCGCCGCCACCATGGACGAAATGAAGTACGACATGTGCGGCGCCGCCAGCGTGCTGGGCTCGTTCCGCGCCCTGGCCGAGCTGGAGCTGCCGCTGGACGTGGTCGGCCTGATCCCGACCTGCGAAAACCTGCCCAGCGGCAAGGCCAACAAGCCGGGCGACGTGGTCACCAGCATGTCCGGCCTGACCATCGAAATCCTCAACACCGACGCCGAAGGCCGCCTGGTGCTGTGCGACGCGCTGACCTACGCCGAGCGCTTCAAGCCCTCGGCCGTCATCGACATCGCCACCCTCACCGGCGCCTGCGTGGTCGCCCTGGGCAACGTCAACAGCGGCCTGTTCTCGAAGGACGACGCGCTGGCCGAGGCGCTGGCCGCCGCCGGCCGCGCCTCGCTGGACACGGCCTGGCGCATGCCCATGGACGAGGCCTACCAGGAACAGCTGAAGTCCAACTTCGCCGACCTGGCCAACATCGGCGGCCCCCCGGCCGGCGCGGTCACGGCGGCCTGCTTCCTGTCGCGCTTCGCCACGGCCTATCCGTGGGCGCACCTGGACATCGCCGGCACCGCCTGGCGCGGCGGCAAGGACAAGGGCGCCACCGGCCGCCCCGTGCCGCTGCTGATGCAGTACCTGCTGGACCAGGCTTGAAGCGCCTGCGACGGTATCCGGCATGACGCGCATCGATTTCGCCTTCGGCGCGCCGGACCGCCTGCGCATGGCCTGCCAGGTCGTGCGCAAGCGCTACCTGGCAGGCCAGCGGCTGGTGGTGTACTGTAAAGACGGCAGCCGCCTGGCCGCGTTCGACCGCATGCTGTGGGCGTTCGACGACACGTCTTTCGTGCCGCACGTGCTGGCCAACGACCCGCTGGCGGCCGACACCCCGGTGGTGCTGACGGCGGGCGATCCGCAGCAGGCCGCGGCGGCCGCGGGCCAGGGCGAACAGCCGCCCCCCGCCTGGCTGCTGAACCTGGACAACGACTGCCCGCCCGGCTTCGAGGCCTTCGAAAGGCTGCTCGAAATCGTCTCCGACGACCCCGAGGACAAGCAGGCCGCGCGCCAGCGCTGGCGCGCCTACCAGGGGGCCGGCCATACGCCGCACAGCCACGACCTCAGCCGCCAGTCCGCCGGCGGCTGAACCGGCAGCCGGCGCTCCGCGCGCCGCCCCATCGATTTTCGGGAGCCAACATGCCCTCTCGCCGCTACGACCCCGGCATCCCCACCCTGACCCAGCGGGCCGAACCCGCGCTACACCCGGGCGCGGACGACGCCGACGAGGCGTTTCCGGTGCTGACCGAAGTGGCGCAGCCCGCGCCGGCCAGATCCGTCCCCCTGCCCGACCCGGCGGTGCTCAGCGCCCGCCTGCAGGCCGAGGTGGAACAGCTCATGCAGCAGGCGCTGGCCGACGCCGTCGAACAGATCCAGGCCCGCATGGACGCCGAGCTGCCCGTCATCGTGGCCCGCGTGCTGCGCGACGTGCGCCCGGGTTGATCCGCCTGGAACCTTCGCCCGGCGTCTGGTCTAATTCCTGACGAAACTGGATTCTTCAGGGAACTGTAAGGTATCCTTCGCATCTAATTCTAGGCAATCGTCATTTCGCCGCACACAGGAGTTCTCCATGAACGAATATCGTCCGTCCCCTTTTAACCGTTCCGGCGCGCTGGCCGGCGCGCCGGGCGAGGTCGCGCGCAACAAGGTCCTGCGCAACACCTATTGGCTCCTGGCGCTGTCGCTCATCCCCACCGTGCTGGGCGCCGCCGTGGGCCTGTACACCGGCATCAACACCGTCATGGGCGCCAGCCCCGGCCTGTCCGCGATCGTGTTCCTGGTGGGCGCGTTCGGGATGATGTTCGCCATCGAGAAAAACAAGAACAACTCGCTGGGCGTCGCCCTGCTGCTGGCCTTCACCTTCTTCATGGGCATCATGCTGTCGCGCCTGCTCGGCTTCGTGCTGGGTATGGGCAACGGCGCCCAGCTGGTCATGACGGCCTTCGGCGGCACGGCCATCGTGTTCGGCACCATGGCCACGCTGGCCACCACCATCAAGCGCGATCTCTCGGGGCTGCAGAAGTTCCTGTTCATCGGCGCGGTGGTGATCCTGGTGGCGGCCCTGGCCAACATCTTCCTGCAGCTGCCGGCGCTGATGCTGACCATCTCGGTCCTGGCCATCGTGATCTTCTCGGCCTTCATGCTGGTGGACCTGCAGCGCGTGGTCAACGGCGGCGAAACCAACTACGTGTCCGCCACGCTGGCGATCTACCTGGACGTGTACAACGTCTTCTCCAACCTGCTGATGCTGCTGGGCATCTTCGGCGGTAACCGCGAGTAATCGCCGTCCGCCTGCCAGTCCAAAGGGCCTACATTTCCATGTAGGCCCTTTTTTCATTCGGGAAGCCCGCGCCATGCCGAACCGCCGCCGCTTCATCCAGACCGCCGCCGGCGCCGCCCTGCTCGGCCCGTCCTGGACCGCCCGCGCGCTCAGCCGGCAGGCGCCCATGCTGACGCGCGCCATCCCCGCCACCGGCGAGGCGCTGCCGGTGATAGGGCTGGGCACGGCCGACACCTTCAACGTTCCGCCCGGCGACGCCGCCGCCCTGGCGCCGCTGGCCCAGGTGCTGGACACGCTGTTGCAGGCGGGCGGCTCGCTGATCGACACGGCCCCGAGCTACGGCCACGCCGAAGCCGTGACCGGCGCGCTGCTGGCCCGCAACGGCGGCCTGTGGTCGCAGGCCTTCCTGGCCACCAAGATCAGCACGCAGGGGCGCGAGTCGGCCATGCGCCAGCTGCGCCAGTCGCAAAAGGCGCTGGGCAGCGACAAGCTGGACCTGGTCCAGGTGCACAACCTGATAGACACCGCCAACCAGCTGGCGCTGCTGCGCGACCTCAAACGCCAGGGCGTGATCCGCTACGTCGGCATCACGCATTACGCCGACCATGCGCACGACGAGCTGACCGCGCAGGTCGAGCGCGAGCGGCCCGACTTCGTACAGGTCAACCTGTCCGTGGGCGCGCGCAACGCCGAAAAGCGCCTGCTGCCGGCCTGCCAGGCGCGGGGCGTGGCGGTGCTGGTGAACCGGCCGTTCCAGGACGGGGCGCTGTTTCGCCAGGTGCGCGGCATGGCGCTGCCGCCGCTGGCCGCGGAGCTGGGCTGCACCTCCTGGGCGCAGCTGTTCCTGAAATTCATCATCGGCCATCCCGCCGTGACGGCGGTGATCCCCGCCACCTCCAAGCCGGCCAACATGGCGGACAACGCCCGCGCGGGGTTTGGCCAGCAGCCCGACGCCGCGCTGCGCGAACGCATCGCCGCCCTGCTGGCCTGACGGCATGGCGCCCCCAGCCACCCTGCGGGGCCGAGCGGCGCTGACGCTGGGCATACGCGAGGACGAACTGGGCCCGGCGGCCTGCGGCTTCGCCTTTTTCTTCTTCCTGTTCTGCGGCTATTTCATGCTGCGCCCGATCCGCGAAACCATGGGCATACAGGCCGGCGTGGACCAGCTGCAATGGCTGTTCACCGCCACCTTCGTGGCCATGCTGGCGGTGGCGCCGCTGTTCGGCTGGCTGTCGGCGCGGGTGCCGCGCGCCACATTGGTGAGCTGGGTCTACGCCGTGTTCGCCCTGGCCATGGCGGGCTTCGGCGTGGTGCTGCACCTGCTGCCCGGCAGCGCCTGGGCCGCGCGCGTGTTCTACGTGTGGCTGTCGGTGTTCAACCTGTTCGTGGTCTCCATCGCCTGGAGCCTGATGGCCGACGTGTTCCGCATGGAATCGGCCAAGCGCCTGTTCGCCCTGATCGCCGCCGGCGCCAGCGCGGGCGGGCTGTGCGGCCCGCTGCTGGGCGGGCTGCTGGCCGGCGCGCTGGGCCCGGCCGGCCTGTTGCTGCTGTCGGCGCTGCTGCTGGCGGCGACGCTGCCGCTCAAGGCCCGGCTGCTGCGCTGGCGCGCCGCCGACCGCCCGGAAATGGCCAATGACGACATGCGGCGTCCCATCGAAGGCTCGATCCTGGCTGGCCTGTCGGGCGTGTTCCGCTCGCGCTACCTGATGGGAATCTCGCTGCTGGTGATCCTGCTGGCCACGCTCAACACCTTTCTCTACATGGAGCAGGCGCGGCTGGTGGCCGACGCCTTTCCCGACACGGCGCAGCGCATCCGGGTCTTCAGCATGCTGGATTTCGCGGTCCAGTCGCTTTCGCTGCTGTCGCAGGTATTCGTCACCGGGCGCGTGGCCGCGCGGCTGGGGCTGCGCTTCCTGCTGGCCGCGGTGCCGCTGGCGATGGCGGCCGGGTTCCTGGTCCTGGCGGCGTATCCGGTCTTCGGCGTGCTGGCGGCGGTCATGATCGCGCGCCGCGTGGGCGAATACGCGCTCATCCGGCCCGGGCGCGAAATGCTGTTCACCACGGTCCCGCCCGAGGACAAGTACAAGACCAAGAACGTGATCGACACGGTGGTCTACCGCGCCGGCGACGCGGCCAGCGGCTGGGTCAAGGCGGGCGTGGACATGCTGGGCCACGGCGCGGCCCTGGTCGCGCTGCTGGGCGCCGCCTTCGCGCTGGGCGCGGCGGCCGTGGGTTACGCGCTGGGGCGGCGCGCCGACGGCGATTAGGTTTTACTGAACATGCATATCATTGGCCCAAACGGATTCCGGGGGCCGCCGCCGCACAATGGCAGCGCTTTCAATGCCTCGGGAACCGCCATGAACCGCAACGCCATCGCCTGTCTTGCCGCCCTGTCGCTTTGCCTGGCCGCGCCTGCCGCGCTGGCCGACTACCCGGAGCGCGCGATCACGCTGATCGTGCCGGCCGCCGCCGGCGGCAACGCCGACATCACCGCCCGCCTCATCGGGCAGGAAATGAGCCGCCAGCTGGGCCAGCCGGTGGTGGTGGAAAACCGCGTCGGCGCGGGCGGGCGCATCGGCACCCAGGCCGTGGTGCGCGCCGCGCCCGACGGCTACACCATCGGCTACGCCCACGTGGGCACGCTGGTGCTGCACCGCTACCTGTTCAAGCAGCAGCTGTACGACCTGGACCGCGACATCGCGCCCATCGGCCTGGTGGCCGAAACGCCCAACGTCATCGTGGTGAACGCGGCCTCGCCCTATCGCGACCTGAAGGGTTTCATCGAAGCCAGCCGCGCCCAGCCGCAGCGCCTGACCATGACCTCGGCCGACCCCGGCACCACCAGCGAGGTCGGCGTCAAGCTGTTCATCGCCCAGACCGGCGCCGAGGTGCGCCAGATTCCGTACAAGGCCACGGCCGCGCAGCTGTCCGACCTGCTGGGCGGCCACGTGGATTCGATGATGGAAAACCTGCCGCCGCTGATCGGCAACCTGAAGGACGGCCGCCTGCGCGCGCTGGCCGTCACCACGCGCGGACGCGCCGCCTCCAACCCCGACGTGCCCACCGTGGCCGAGCAGGGCTACCCCGACTACGAGCAGTCGGCCTGGAGCGCGCTGGTCGCGCCGGCCGGCACGCCGCCCGCCGTCATCGCCAGGCTCAACGAGGCCATGAACCAGGCGCTACGCTCGGACAATGTCAGCAAGGAATTGCGCAGCCGCTCCCAGGAACCGCTGGGCGGCACGCCGCAGGACGTACAGACCCAGATTCGCAAGGAGCTGCCCAAATGGGAAGGCATCATCAAGGCCGCCGGCACCACGCTGGATTGAGCCAGGCAGGAGCGCGCGCATGGCCACGGTAAGCCGCGAGGATTTTTCCTGCGCCGCCGCCACCAACGAATCGGCCTACCGCCGGGTCACGGTGCCGGTGCTCAGGATCGACGCCGGCCCCGGGCCGGCCGTCGCGCTGATGGCCGGCGTGCACGGCGACGAATGGGAAGGCCAGGCGGCCATCCTGGACCTGTGGCACAGCCTGCCCGGCATGCTCCAGCGCGGCACGGTCTACCTGCTGCCGGCGGCCAACGTCGAGGCCTCGCTGGCCGGCACCCGGCTCTCGCCTTCCGACGGCGGCAACCTGAACCGTGCTTTCCTGGGCGCGCCGGCGCGCGGCTACACCGAAAGCGTGGCCGCCGCGCTGGAGGCCCGGCTGCTGCCGCGCATCCAGGCGCTGGTGGACGTGCACAGCGGCGGCGCCTCGCTGCGCTACCTGCCTTCGTCGGTGATCACCCGGTACGGCGAGGACGCCTACGATCCGCGCCTGGCGGGCCTGGCGCGCGCCTTCGGGCTGCCGCAATGCGTGTTCTTCCGCGGCGTCGAAGCCGGGTCCATGCCGGCCGCCGCCAGCCGCCACGGCGTGCTGCGCCTGAGCGCGGAGATCGGCGGCGGCCGCGAAACCAGCGCCGCCCTGGTCGAACGCTGCCGCGACGGGCTGCTGGGCTGCCTGACCGAGCTGGGCCTGCTGCCCGGCCGCCCGCTGCCGCGCAACCCCGAGGTCCGGCTCTACGACCTGGACGCGTCGGCCGCCACGCTGCGCGCGCGCGAAGCGGGCGTGTTCGTCCCCGGCGTGGAGCTGGGGCAGGCGGTCACGGCGCGCCAGCGCATCGGCCAGCTGATAGAACCCGCCCGCCCCGAGCTTGCGCCGCGCGCGCTGGTCAGCCCGCAAAGCGGCACCGTGGTGTGCCTGCGCGCCATCGCCCGCAGCGGCGAGGGCGACTGCCTGTTCCAGATCGCGCCCGCCCTTCCCCTGGATACGCTTCCTTCGAGGTACTGAAGAACCATGCAGATGAACCCCAGATTGTCCGGCCTGCGTTGCATCCGCTGCGAACGCCTGTGGCCCGTCGCCGACTATCCCGAAGGCTGCCCCGGCTGCCTGGAGGCCGGCCACCCCGCCTCGCTGGAATGCCGCTACGAGCCCGGCGGGGATGCGGCCATGCCGCTGCCGGTGCTGGACCCGGTGACGCTGGGCGAAGGCGCCACGCCCTGCCTGGCCGCGCCGGCGCTGGCGCAGGCCGAGGGCGTCGGCCGGATGTGGCTCAAGTGCGAAAGCGCCAATCCCACCGGCAGCCACAAGGACCGCATGGCGGCCCAGCTGGTCTCGCGCGCGCGCCTGGCCGGCGCCACCCGCGTGGCGGCGGCCTCCAGCGGCAACGCCGGCGTATCGCTGGCCGCCTATTGCGCCGCGGCGCGCCTGGAGGCCGACATCGCCATCACGCGCGACTGCCCGCCGCTGCAGCGCGACGCCATGCAGCGCTTCGGCGCGCGCCTGCGCGCCTTCGACGACAGCCTGAGCCGCTGGCCCTATGTCGCGGACCTGTGCCGCGACCACGGCGCGTTCGCCGGCACCAACTATCTGAATCCGCCGGTGGGCACCCATGCCTATGGCGTGGAAGGCTACAAGCCCATCGCGCTGGAGATCTTCGAAGCCTGCGGCGTGCCCACCGATATCGTGGTGCCCACCGCGCGCGGCGACCTGCTGTGGGGCATTTACCTGGGCTGGCAGCATCTGCGGGAAAGCGGCCGCATCGACCGCCTGCCCCGCATGCACGCGGTCGAGCCCTATGCCCGGCTGTCGCGGGCGCGCGCCACGGGCGATGCGCGCGGCAACTGGGAGGGCGTGACGGACCAGTACTCGATCGCCGGCAGCACCAGCACGCTGCAGTCGCTGGAAGCGCTGGCGCGCTCGGGCGGCTCGCCCGTGGAAGTGTCCGACGCCGCCGCGGCGCAGGCGCAGCAGCGCCTGGAGCGCTCCGGGCTGGCCACCGAACTGTCGTCGGCCGCGGCGCTGGCGGCGGTGTCGCGGCTGCGGCGGTCGGGGCTGCTGGACGCGGAATCGTCGGTCGTGCTGCTGCTGACTTCGGATGGGCGAAGGGGCTAGACGCCGTACCTTTCCACCAGCGGCGCCAGCGCTGCGCGCAAACAGGTGGCCCAGAACTTCCCCGCCTCCGACAAGGGGCGGCTGCCGTGCAGAATCATGTGGCATTCGAAATGCACGGGCGCGGCCAGCGGCCGATGGTCCAGGCCGGCCGCTTCCATGCCGAGCGCGGTCGCCGGATTGGCGATGCCCACGCCGTGGCCGGCCAGCGCCAGCTGGCACACGGTGCTGGAATACGGCGTTTCGATCGCCACCTTCAGATGCTGCCCGGCCTGCGCCAGCAAGGCGTCCAGGCGCTTGCGCGAGCCGTCCTCGGCGTTGAGCGCGATCACGTCGGCGCCGGCCAGGTGCGAGAACTCCACGCACTCCAGGCGCGCCAGCGGATGGCTGCGCGGAAAGACCGCCACGGCCCGCAGGCTGGCGAGCCGGTGGCCGCGCAGGCCTTCCAGTTCGGACTCGTCGGCCACGGCGGCCAGGTCCAGCTCGCCCGACACCACCATGTCGCGCAAGGTGTTGGAATCCCGGATCTGCAGGTACAGCGCGGTGTCCGGATAGCGGGCGCGAAAGCGCGCGATGGTGTCGCTGATGATGGCGCCGCTGTAGGCGTGGATGCAGCCCACGCGCAGCCGCGGCTGCGCGGCGCCGCGGATCGCGCGGATCTTGCGGCCCAGGCTCTCCAGGCCGACGTTCAGGCGCCGGATTTCCTCGTACAGCAGCGTCGCCTCGGGGGTGCGCTGCATGCGCTGGCGCACGCGCTCGAACAGGCGCAGCTCGATGCTGGCTTCCAGCGCGGCCAGGGTCGCGCTGACGGTGGCCGGCGACACGTCCAGCCGCCGGGCGGCGGCGGTCACGCTTTCCGTCTCGTAGACGGTGCGGAAGGTCTCGACCTGTTTGAGCGTGAAGGTCATGGCGCTCAGATGCGCTGCAGGTCCAGCAGCACGCGGCGCGTGGACAAAGGCCGGCCGGCGAGGATTTCGGCCAGGCGTTCGCGCAGGTCGCGGCGCAGGGCCGGCTCGATCGCCGGATCGTCGAAATCGGGCGGCGCCTCGTCCACGCCATAGCCGGTCTCGCGCAGCAGCGTCCATTCGAAGCGGCGCAGCGCGCCGGCCGCGCGCGTGCCGCCCGAAAGCTGCTGCAGGGCGAAATCGTAGGCGTCGAACAGCAGGGGGTGGGCGTCTTCGCGCGGCAGCAGCCGCAGCAGCAGCTCGTTCATGTACCAGGCCGACATCAGCGCGGTGCCGGTCAGCGGCCGGATGCCGGCGATCTCGGCGCGTGTGAGCGTCTTGACCTCGCCGTTGCCGGTCCAGGACAGCAGCAGCGGCTGGAACGCGGACAGCACGGGCCGCAGCACGGAATACGGGCGCTTGGCGCCCTTGGCGACCATGGCCACACAGCCGTGGTCGCGCGAGAAAGTCTGAACGATGAGGGACGTCTCACGCCACGCGGTGGCGTGCAGCATATAGCCGGGTCGGTCCTGGACGCGAGGCGCCCTTCTACTCATAGCCCAGGTCGCGCAGCGCACCCTCGCGGTCGGACCAGCCCTTGCGCACCTTGATGTAGACCTCCAGGTGCACCGGCTTGTCCAGCAGCTTGGCGATGTCCTGCCGCGCCTCCGTAGCGATGCGCTTCATGTGCATGCCGCCCGCGCCCAGCAGGATGGGCTTGTGGCTGTCGCGCTCGACCACCACACAGGCGGCGATGCGCGCGCCCTTGTCGTTCTCTTCCCATTGCTCGATCACGACCGTACAGCCGTAGGGCAGTTCGTCGCCCACCAGGCGGAAGATCTTCTCGCGCACCAGCTCGGCGGCGATGAAGCGCATGGGCCGGTCGGTCAGCGTGTCCTCTTCGAACATCGGCTCGCCTTCGGGCAGGCGCGCGGCGATTTCCTGCAGCAGCTGGTCGAGCTGCTGGTTCCTGGTGGCGCTGACCGGCACGACCGCGCCGAACGGATGCAGCGCCATGATCTTTGAGACGAAGGCGAACAGATCGTCGCGGTTCTTGAGCGCGTCGATCTTGGAGATGGCCAGGATGGTGCGCTCCGGCGCGGGCAAGAGCGGCAGCAGCTTGGCGTCGCCCTCGGACCACTTGCCCGCCTCGACCACGTGCACCACCACGTCCACGTCGGCCAGCGCCTGCGTGACCACGCGGTTCATCATGCGGTTCATGGCGCCGCCGTGGCGCGTCTGGAAGCCCGGCGTGTCGACGAACACGAACTGTTCGTGCTCGCGCGTCAGCACCCCGTGGATGCGGTGGCGCGTGGTCTGCGCCTTGCGCGAGACGATCGAAATCTTCGAGCCGATCAGGGCGTTGGTCAGCGTGGATTTGCCGACGTTGGGACGGCCGACGATGGCAACGAAGCCGGTACGGAAAGGGGTATCGCTCATTTAGTCTCTTGAGCCACTGCCACCGGCAGCGACAATTGCGCGGTCTTGCGCGCCTTGCCCGACTTGCGGGCAGCCTTGGAAGCCGGGCTGACGGCCAACGCGGCCTCCAGCGCCACTTTGGCCGCCGACTGCTCGGCCGCGCGGCGGCTGGCGCCCGCGGCCATGACCTTGATCTCCAGCGCCGGGATGGCGCATTCGACCTCGAACTGCTGGCTGTGGGCCGCGCCGTGCGTGGCCACCACCGTGTACTGCGGCAGCGCCAGCTTGCGGCCCTGCAGGAATTCCTGCAGCAGCGTCTTGGCGTCCTTGCCCAGGGTCTTGGGATCGACCGAGGCCAGCACCGGCTGGTACTGGCGCACGATCACGCGGCGCGCGGCGTCGAAGCCGGCGTCCAGGAACACGGCGCCAAACAGCGCCTCGACCGTGTCGGCCAGGATCGAGGGGCGGCGGAAACCGCCGCTCTTGAGTTCGCCCTCGCCCAGGCGCAGGTATTGCGACAGCTCCAGCCGCTGGGCGATCTCGGCCAGCGAGGCCTGCTTGACCAGGTTGGCCCGCAGGCGCGAGAGGTCGCCCTCGTCGATCTTGGAATAGCGCTCGAACAGCATCGCGGCGACGACGAAGTTCAGCACGGAATCCCCGAGGAATTCCAGGCGCTCGTTATGGCGCGAACCGTGACTGCGATGCGTCAGCGCCTGTTCGAGCAATGCCGGATCACCGAAGTGGTGCTCCAGGCGGTTTTCTAGCGTGGCTAGCGACATAATCAGTTGAACCGGCCGATGCGGCTGAGGTCGCTGAAATTCATCCAGATGAAGAACGCGCGTCCGACGATATTGGATTCGGGTACGAAGCCCCAGTACCGGCTGTCCGCGCTGTTGTCCCGATTATCGCCCATAGCGAAAAATTGGCCTTCGGGTACTTTGCAGCGTACCCCATTGCGGCTGTATTGGCAGTTCTGACGGTTGGGAAATTGCCACATCGGCCCGTATTCCTGCGGTTTGCCTTCATCCAGCAGGATCTGGTGCTCAACTTCGCCCAACTTCTCTTTATATTGCGCAATATACGAGACACGGTCGGGTTCGAAATAATCCCCGTCGCGCACGTGCGGCACCAGTTCGCCGTTGATATACAGTTTTTTGTCCAGGTAGGCGATCTCGTCGCCCGGCAGGCCGACCACGCGCTTGATGTAATCGACGTCCGGGTCCACGGGATAGCGGAACACGAACACGTCGCCGCGCTTGGGCTCGCCCACCTCGATCACCTTCTTGTCGATGACCGGCAGCCGCAGGCCATAGCTGAACTTGTTCACCAGGATCAGGTCGCCCGATTGCAGCGTGGGCAGCATGGAGCCCGACGGGATGCGAAACGGCTCGACGACGAACGAGCGCAGCAGGAACACGAACAGAATCACGGGGAAGAAGCTGACCGCGTACTCCACCCACCACGGCACGCGGCGCGCCGCGTCGCCGGCCTCGCGGCGCAGGCGCTCGGCTTCCTGGGCGTCTCCGACCAGGGCCGCGTCGTATTGCGCCATCGCCGCCTGGGCCCGGCGTTCCCGGCCCCGCCGCAGCACCGCCAGATCGAGCACCCAGATAATGCCGGTCACCACCAGCAATACAAACAGGATCAGGGCAAAGTTCCAACTCATCAGCTAACCGCCTTCTTTTGGTTCTATTTGTCTTCCACCTGCAGGATGGCGAGGAACGCCTCCTGCGGGATTTCCACGCTACCCACCTGCTTCATGCGCTTCTTGCCGGCCTTCTGCTTTTCCAGCAGTTTCTTCTTGCGCGAAATGTCGCCGCCGTAGCACTTGGCCAGCACGTTCTTGCGCAGGGCCTTCACGTTTTCGCGCGCGATGATTTCGGCGCCGATGGCGGCCTGGATCACGATGTCGAACATCTGGCGCGGGATCAGCCCGCGCATCCGGGTCACCACGTCGCGGCCGCGGTGGCGCGCGTTGCTGCGGTGGACGATCATGGCCAGCGCGTCGACGCGGTCGTTGTTGATCAGCAGGTCCACGCGCACCACGTCGGCCGAGCGGTATTCCTGGAACTCGTAGTCCATCGAGGCGTAGCCGCGCGAGACCGACTTCAGCTTGTCGAAGAAGTCCAGCACGATCTCGGCCAGCGGGATCTCGTAGACCAGGTGCACCTGGCGGCCGTGGTAGCTCATGTTGATCTGCACGCCGCGCTTGTTATTGCACAGCGTCATGACCGGACCGACGTAGTCCTGCGGCATGAACAGCGTGACCTTGACGATGGGCTCGCGGATGTCGGCGATCTTGCCGATCTCCGGCATGCGCGACGGGCTTTCGACCGTGATGATGGAGCCGTCGCGCTGCTCGACCTCGTACACCACGGACGGCGCCGTGGTGATGATGTCCATGTCGAACTCGCGCTCCAGGCGCTCCTGCACGATTTCCATGTGCAGGAGGCCCAGGAAGCCGCAGCGGAAACCGAAGCCCAGCGCCTGCGAGACTTCCGGCTCGAACATGAGCGCCGCGTCGTTGAGCTTGAGCTTTTCCAGCGAGTCGCGCAGCTGGTCGTACTCGGAGCTTTCCACCGGGTACAGGCCGGCGAACACCTGCGGCTTGACTTCCTTGAAGCCCGGCAGCGGCGCGGCGGCCGGCTTGCCGGCCAGCGTGATGGTGTCGCCCACTTTGGCGTCGGCAAGCTGCTTGATGCCGGCGATGACGAAACCCACTTCGCCGGCCGACAGGTGCGGGCGCTGCTGCGACTTGGGCGTGAACACGCCGGTCTGCTCGCACAGGTGGGTGGCGCCGGAGGCCATCAGCAGGATCTTGTCCTTGGGCTTGAGCACGCCGTTGATGATGCGCACCAGCATCACCACGCCCACGTAGTTGTCGAACCACGAGTCGATGATGAGCGCCTGCAGCGGCGCGTCGGGATCGCCCTGGGGCGCCGGCACGCGGGCGACGATGGCCTCGAGGATTTCGTCGATGCCCATGCCGGTCTTGGCGCTGGCCAGCACGGCCTGCGAGGCGTCGATGCCGATCACGTCTTCGACTTCCTGGCGCGCGCCTTCGGGATCGGCCTGGGGCAGGTCCATCTTGTTGAGCACCGGCACGACTTCCACGCCCAGCTCGATGGCGGTGTAGCAGTTGGCCACGGTCTGGGCCTCGACGCCCTGCGAGGCGTCGACCACCAGCAGCGCGCCTTCGCAGGCCGACAGCGAGCGGCTGACTTCGTAGGAGAAGTCCACGTGCCCCGGGGTATCGATCAGGTTCAGGTTGTAGACCTTGCCGTCCTGCGCCTTGTAGTGCAGGGCGGCCGTCTGCGCCTTGATGGTGATGCCGCGCTCGCGCTCGATTTCCATCGAGTCGAGCACCTGCGCCGACATTTCGCGGTCCGCCAATCCGCCGCAGCGCTGGATCAGGCGATCGGCCAGGGTCGATTTGCCATGATCGATGTGGGCAATGATGGAGAAGTTGCGGATATGCTGCATGCTTGAAGTTATAAGGGGACGGAACACTCGGCACAAGGCCGGAAGACACCGCCGCCGGAGTACGCACGGCTGACGAGAGGGGTGCCTGTGGGCATAGCCCGGGCAAAACGAGGGGGCGCCATGCGCCCCCTCTTGCGGCAACCAGCCATTTTAGCCGGTCTTGAACCATTTTTTTGCCGCCAGGCCCGCGACGGCAAAAAACGCCCCTTTTCAGGGGCGTCGCCGTAAAGCATCACTTGCTGGCGGGAACCGCCACCCATTGGGTCTGGTCGCCGCGGCGCACCAGCAGGCCGGCCGCCCTGCCCTTGTCGAGCTTGGCGACCAGTTCGCCGAACTGCTTGGCGCTGGTGACGTCGGTGTCGTTCAGGGCCAGCACGATGTCGCCTTCCTGCAGGCCGGCCTTGGCGGCCGCGCCCTCGGCGATCTTGACCTGGACGCCGCCCTTGATGCGCAGCTTCTTCTGCACGTCGGCCGGCACGTCGGCCACGCCCAGGCCCAGCGCGTTGGTGGCCTCGGGCACGGGCGCCGCGCCCTGCTTGCCGGCGGCCGGGCTCTTCTCGGTCGGGATCTCGCCCACCTTGACGGTCAGCGTCACGGTCTTGCCCTTGCGCCACACCTGCATGTCGGCGCGGGTGCCCGGCTTGGTTTCGCCGACGATGCGCGGCAGGTCGGACCAGCGCTTGATGGGTTCGTTGTTGAACTTCAGGATCACGTCGCCCGGCTGCACGCCGGCCTGCTCGGCCGGGCCTTCGGGCTCGACGCTGCTGACCAGCGCGCCTTCGGCCTTGGGCAGGCCGATGGCCTCGGCCACGTCCTTGCCGACTTCGCCGATCTGCACGCCGACGCGTCCGCGCGTGACCTTGCCGGTGGTGCGCAGCTGGTCGACGACGCGCATGGCCTCGTCGATCGGGATGGCCAGCGAAATGCCCATGAAGCCGCCGCTGCGCGAAATGATCTGGGAATTGATGCCCACCACCTCGCCTTCCAGGTTGATCAGCGGGCCGCCCGAGTTGCCGGGGTTGACCGCCACGTCCGTCTGGATGAAGGGCAGGTATTCGCCGGTGTCGCGGCCGATGGCGCTGACGATGCCCGAGGTCACGGTGGAATCCAGGCCGAACGGCGAGCCGATCGCCAGCACCCACTGGCCCTTCTTGAGCTTCTTGGGATCGCCGATGACCAGCGGCGTCATGTCCTTGGCCTCGATCTTGATCAGGGCCACGTCGGTGCGCTCGTCGGTGCCGATGACCTTGGCCTTGAATTCGCGGCCGTCGGTCAGGGTGACGTAGATGTCGGTGGCGTCCACGACCACGTGGTTGTTGGTCAGGATGTAGCCGTCTTCGGAAATGAAGAAGCCCGAGCCCACGCCGCGCGGCACGGTGCGCTCTTCGGGCTGGGGCTGGGGACGCTGGCGCGGCGACGGCGGCGCGCCCGGTGGCTGGAATTCGGGGCCGAAGAACCAGCGGAACAGCTCGTAGGGGTCGTTGCCGCCGCCCGGTCCCATGCCGCGCACCGGCACGGTGGCCGTGGTGCGGATGTTCACGACCGCGGGGTCGGCCTTTTCGACGATGCTGGTGAAATCAGGCAAAGCGACCGTCGGCGCCTGGGCCAGCGCCGCCGGCGCCTGGCCGACGGACATCATCACGCCCAGCGCGGCGGCCGCCAGAAAGCGTCGGAAATACCCGTTCGACACTGTCATTGCATTCATAGACTTCTCCGAAATTGCTGCTTGCCGCCCCGGATCAGCGGGACCCGGCGGCGGGCACGTATTCTGTGGACTCGGCCAGCTGTTCCAGCGTGGCCACGGGCACCTCGCCCACGGCCGTCAGCCAGAAATCGGCGATGCGCGTGCCATATACGGTAATCGAACCGCGCTGCGCCGCGCCATGGGGCGGACGGTGTCCGCGCTGGCTGTCGTAGGGCTCGATGAACACGGAAATGGCCGCCAACCCGTCAGACAATACCATCTGGCTGACCGTGGCGCCGCGGCCCATGGCCCGGGTCACCTGCATGACGGTTTTGAAGCCCTTGGGGGCCGGAATGCGCCAGCCCTGGGCGGCCAGGTCCACCGGCTTCATGGCGGCTTCCATCACCTTCCAGTCGCGCGTGCTCCAGCGGGAAGTCAGCAGCTGGGGATCGACCTCGGCGCCCAGGCGCAGCGAGGTGAAGGCCACCTGTTCGACCACGCCGCGCGCGGCGTTCAGGGTCTGGGCCTTGAGCAGCAGATTGGTCTCGACGTCGGCGCACAGCCGGTAGCCGTAGCGCAGCTTGTCCAGCGGCTCTATGGTGATCAGGCGGCACTCGCGGCCGGCGACGCGATAGAGCTTGGGCTCGGTGCGGATCGTGTAGTTCTCGGACAGGCCGGCGGCCTCGCCCAGCAGCAGGCCGGGGAAGCGGTCGCCGCGGCGGCGCTCCAGCAGCACTGTCTTGCGCTCGGGGATCAGGCACTGCACGTCGTCGTTGTGGCGCAGGTATTCGCGCGGCTGGCCGTCGAGGATCTCGAGGCGCTCGCGCTCGCCGGTGCCGTCCAGGACGTGCACCAGGCGCGAGGACTGCATGGTCTCGCCCGGCTGATACATGAACACGCCGGCGTAGTCCTGCTTGCGGGCCGCCTGCTGGATGCTGGTGAGCAGCTGCACCACGTCCTCGGCGGGCGGCGCGGCGTCGGCGGCGCGGGCCGGCTCCTGCGCCGCCAGGAAAACGGTGAACAGCGTTACGGCAAGCCAGGCGGCGCGATGGGCCTGCAAGGTAGCGGTTCGTCCCAGACCCAGCACCGGCCAGCGCGATGGAATCACCAACGCCATCAGCGCCCCGCTCCCATCTCGAACGACACCTGCCGCACGGCGCTGGGGCCGGCCATCTGGCGATGCGCCTCGAGGTAGTCGCGCAGGCCGGAATCGTCCGCGGCCGAGGCCGACGACGGCGCGCTGGCGTCGGCCAGCACCCGCACTTCCCCGCCGGATTCGCCGGTCAGGTAGGGCTGCGCCACCCAGGCGACGGTCGCCACGGCCGCCACCACCGCCAGGCCGGACAGGCCCACGCGCAAAGGCGAGCGGCGCCGAGGCGCCGCGACAATGGGCAATTCCGCGTCCAGGGCGCGCGCCAGCCGGGCCTGGAAGGCCGAACTGGGGGTCAGCGCCAGGTCGGCGTTGCGCAGGGAATCACCGATCAAGTGATAGGTGTCCCAGGTCTGGCGTCCCTCGCGGGACAACAAGCCGGGAAAAATATCGTCGGATTCCTCTCCGTCCATCCAGGCGGAGAGCGACTCCTCCCAGGAGGACTCGGATATCTCGACGGATTTGGCTGCTGTTTGCATGACTGCCACTCCTTACCAGCGACGCTCGTCATCGGTGCCTAGCAATGGGCGCAACTTGGTGGCGATGGCTTCACGCGCACGAAAAATGCGGGAGCGCACCGTACCGATCGGGCAGTCCATGCTCTGGGCGATGTCTTCGTAACTCATACCTTCGATTTCACGCAGGACGATTGCGGTGCGCAACTCTTCAGGCAATTCCTCGATGGCCGCGTTCACCGTTTCGGCGATTTCGCGGCTGGCGACCATGGATTCCGGCGTGCTTATATCGGTTAGGTTGTCGGTTTCGTTAAAAGTTTCACCGTCTTCCGTTTCTATCGCATTGGGCGCGCTCGGACGCCGGCCCTGGGAGGCCAGCCAGTTGCGCGCGGTGTTGATCGCGATGCGATACAGCCAGGTGTAAAAGGCGCTCTCCCCCCGGAACTGGGGCAAGGCGCGGTAGGCCTTGATGAAGGCTTCCTGGGCCACGTCTTCGATTTCCGCGGGGTCGCGGATCATCCGGGCCAGCAGGCGGAGGATCTTGCGCTGGTACTTGAGCACCAGCAGGTCGAAGGCTTTCTTGTCGCCCCGCTGGACGCGCGCGACAAGCTCGGCGTCGACTTCGCGCTCGCTCATGACGCCTCCTGGGGGCCGGCCGCCGGCGGCGTGCGCCGCGCCGTGCCCGTCAGCAGGCACAGGCGCCGCCAGGACTCGGGTCGCAGCGTCCGCTGCCAGACGGTGAGGGTGATGGTGCTAGGGGTAAAGGCGGTACTCCCGGTGGGCAAAGGCTGCAAGGTGAGCGTGAGCCAGCGCGGGCCGCGCCGCCGGTCCAGCAGACTTGCGTCGCGCCAGCCCTGCGGCAGCCGCAGCTGCCAATGCCCTGCCCCGGCCGCCGTACGTAACGCGGATACCGGGGACGGGCCGCTCCGTGCCGAGTGTAACAGCCCGCCGAGCCCGAGCAGCAGCGCAAGCGCCGCCCCCGCGAGCGCGGCCGGGCCATGCCAGGAGGCGGCCGTCAGCGCGCTGCCCGCGGCCAGGGCCAGCGCCAGGCCGTAAACCGCCTGGACGCTGCCCGGACGCACGACGGGCACGCGAAACGACCAGCGCTCCCCGACCGGGCCTGCCAAATCAGACCCGGCGAACGGCCATCGAGCCGTTGGTGCCGCCGAAGCCGAACGAGTTGGACAGGCCCACGTCGATCTTCATCTGCCGCGCTTCGTTGGCGCAGTAATCCAGATCGCATTCCGGATCCTGATTGAAGATGTTGATCGTCGGGGGCGAGACCTGGTTGTAGACGGCCAGCGTGGTGAACACCGCCTCGATGCCGCCGGCCGCGCCGAGCAGGTGCCCGGTCATGGACTTGGTCGAGTTGACCACCAGCTTCTTGGCGTGGTCGCCGAAGGCCAGCTTCAGCGCGTCGGTCTCGTTCTTGTCGCCCAGCGGCGTGGAGGTGCCGTGCGCGTTGACGTACTGGACGTCTTCGAGGTTGACGCCGCCGTTGCGCAGCGCGTTGACGATGCCGCGGCGCGGGCCGTCCTTGTCCGGCGCCGTGATGTGGTGCGCGTCGGAGCTCATGCCGTAGCCCACGAATTCGCCGTAGATGCGCGCGCCGCGCTTCTTGGCGTGTTCGTATTCTTCCAGCACCAGCACGCCGGCGCCCTCGCCCAGCACGAATCCGTCGCGGTCGCGATCCCAGGGACGCGAAGCCGTCTGAGGATCGTCGTTGCGGGTCGACAGGGCGCGCATGGCGGCGAAACCGCCGATGCCCAGCGGCGACACGGTCGACTCGGCGCCGCCGGCCAGCATGACGTCGGCATCGCCGTACTCGATCAGGCGGGCGGCATCGCCGATGCAGTGCAGGCCGGTGGTGCAGGCCGACACGACGGCGTAGCTCGGGCCCTTCATGCCGTAGGCGATGGACAGGTGGCCGGAGATCAGGTTGATCAGCGAACCCGGCACGAAGAACGGCGAAATGCGGCGCGGGCCCTTGGACAGGTATTCGACCTGGGTTTCTTCGATGCGCGGCAGGCCGCCGATACCCGAGCCGACGATCACGCCGATGCGTTCGGCGTTGGCTTCGGTGACTTCCAGGCCGCTGTCGCGCCAGGCCTGCATCCCGGCAGCCAGGCCGTAATGGATGAAGGTATCCATCTGGCGGGCTTCCTTGGCCGAGATATAGGCGCTGATGTCGAAGTCTTTGACTTCGCCGGCGATATGGGTGGTGATGGCCGAGGGATCGAAACGGGTGATGCGGCTGATGCCAGAACGTCCGTTGACGATATTGTCCCAAGCCGTGGTCACGTCGTTCCCCACGGGGGAAACGATACCCAGGCCGGTGATGACGACACGTCGCTTCACGGATGACTCCTCAAACAGACAAAAGAAAGGCGGTTTTCGGGATGCGCTGCGCTTGCGGTACACACAAAAGCGGGTCGGGCGTTTTCACGCCCTTCCCGCATGCGCACCGCAAAGGCAACTCCTGAAACCGCCCCGATTTTCCGGCTGGCCCCGAAGTCCGTCCTCGGACCGCCGGAAGGGAGTAAGCCCAGCTTACTGCTTGCCGTGCGAATTGATGTAGTCAATCGCTTGTTGCACGGTCGTGATCTTTTCGGCCTCTTCGTCGGGGATCTCGGTCTCGAATTCGTCTTCGAGCGCCATGACCAGTTCGACCATGTCGAGCGAATCGGCACCGAGGTCGTCAAGGAAGGAGGATTCGTTCTTGATCTCGGCTTCGTTGACGCCAAGTTGTTCAGCGACGATCTTCTTGACGCGCTGTTCGATGCTTTCCATGCAGATCTCCAATTGGGAAAAATCCCGCGAATTATAGCCAAGCGCGGAGTTTTGCGACGCCTGGCCGTGACAAAAATAACACCGCGCACTTGATCTGTCGCCGGGAATGGCGCAGGAAACCCGTGTGCGGCGTTTCCGGTTGAACCGCGCATCGCCCCGTGCGGAGCGGCCTGCGCGCGGTTCGTGATTTATTGCATGTACATCCCGCCGTTGACGTGCAGGGTGGTGCCGGTAATGTAACCCGCCTGCGGCCCGGACAAAAATGCCACCGCGTGCGCGATGTCCTCGGGCGCTCCCAGGCGGCCCAGCGGAATCTGCTGCAGCAAAGCCGCGGTCTGATTTTCGCCGAGGGCGCGCGTCATGTCGGTATCGATGAAGCCGGGGGCCACGCAGTTGACCGTGATGTTGCGGCTGCCCAGCTCGCGCGCCAGGGCGCGCGACATGCCGGCCACGCCGGCCTTGGCGGCCGCGTAGTTGGCCTGGCCGGGGTTGCCGCTGGAGCCGACCACCGAGGTCACGTTGATGATGCGTCCCCAGCGGGCCTTCATCATGCTGCGCAGCACCGCGCGCGACAGGCGGAACACCGACGCCAGGTTGGTGTCGATGACGGCCGACCAGTCTTCGTCCTTCATGCGCATCGCCAGCGTATCACGCGTGATGCCGGCGTTATTGACGAGGATGTGCGGGCCGCCGCCTTCCTTGCCCAGCGCGTCGATGAGCGCGTCGCAGGCCGCCGCGTCGGTCACGTCCAGCACCACGCCGCGTCCGCCCGAGGGGGCCAGCGCTTCGGTGATGGCGGCCGCGCCCGATTCGGAGGTGGCGGTGCCGACGACGGTGGCGCCGCGCGCGGCCAGTTCCAGTGCGATGGCGCGGCCGATGCCGCGCGTGGCGCCGGTCACCAGCGCGATCTTGCCTTGCAGTTCGATCGAGGGGTTATCCATGTTCATTGGTTTCCGTTGACGGCGGCCAGCGCGGCTTCGAGGGAAGCCGGATCGGTGATGGCCATGCCCGTGAGTTCGGGATCGATGCGCTTGGTCAGGCCGGCGAGCACCTTGCCGGGGCCGCATTCGATCACGTGCGTGACGCCTTGCGCCTTCATCGCGCGCAGGGTTTCGACCCAGCGCACAGGATGCCATGCCTGGCGCACCAGCGCATCGCGGATAGCCCCAGGATTGGCCGGGGAAGCCACGTCGACGTTGTTGATGACCTGGATCTGCGGGGCCGACACCGTCACGCCGGCCAGCGCGCCGGCCAGCACCTCGGCGGCGGGCTTGAGCAGGCTGGAGTGGAACGGCGCGGACACCGGCAGCAGCAGCGCGCGCTTGGCGCCCGCGGCCTTGGCCTGCTCGCAGGCGCGTTCGACGGCGGCCTTGTGGCCGGCGATCACGACCTGGGCGGGCGCGTTGAAGTTCACGGCCTCGACCACTTCGCCCTGCGCGGCGGCGGCGCAGGCGGCGCGCACGGCGTCGTCGTCCAGGCCCAGGATGGCGGCCATGGCGCCGGTGCCGACCGGCACGGCGGCCTGCATGGCGTCGGCGCGCACGCGCACCAGGCGCACGGCGTCTTCGAGCGCGAGCGAACCGGCCGCGGTCAGCGCGGCGTACTCGCCCAGGCTATGGCCGGCGACCACGTCCGGCTTGCGGCCGCCCGCGGCGCACCAGGCCGCGTACAGCGCGGCGCCGGCGGTCAGCATCGCGGGCTGGGTGTTGGTGGTGAGGTTGAGCTGCTCGGCCGGGCCTTGCGCGATCAGCGCGCCCAGGTCCTGGCCCAGGGCCTGCGACGCGCGCGCCACCGTATCGGCGACCGCGGAAACGCCCGACCAGGCGTCCAGCATGCCGACAGCTTGAGAACCCTGACCAGGAAAGACAAAAGCGATTTTCATGGTTGACCGTTAGGATGAGATTCAGTGTCTGTGAGGAATGTCGGGTGCGCCTGCCCGGCGGCCGCGGCGCGCGCCGCCTGCCGCCCGGCCCGCCCCTACATGCGGGCCAGTACCGAGCCCCAGGTGAACCCGCCGCCCACGCCCTGCATCAGGACCAGCTGGCCCGGCTTGACGCGGCCGTCGCGGCGCGCGGCGTCCAGGGCCAGCGGCACGCTGGCTGCGGAAGTGTTGGCGTGGCTGTCGACGGTGATGACGACCTTCTCGACCGGCACGGACAGCTTGCGCGCCAGGAAATTCAGGATGCGCACGTTGGCCTGGTGCGGGATCATCCAGTCCACGTCGGCGACGTCCACGCCGGCTTCGGCGCAGGTGTCGCGCGCGGAGCGGTCCAGCACGGTGACGGCCTGCTTGAACACGGCCTGGCCGTCCATGCGCAGGAACGGATCGCCGGTCACGTCGCCATAGGCCACGTTGCCCGCCGCGTTCAGGATCTTGCTCTGGCTGCCGTCGGCATGCAGCTGCGCGGCCATGATGCCGGGCTTGTCGGAAGCCTTCAGCACCACGGCGCCGGCGCCGTCGCCGAAAAGCACGCAGGTGCTGCGGTCGTTCCAGTCCAGGATGCGCGAGAACACTTCGGCGCCGATGACCAGCGCGCAGCGCGCGCGGCCGGCGCGGATGAAGCTGTCGGCGGTGGTCAGCGCGTAGACGAAGCCGCTGCACACGGCCTGCACGTCGAACGCCGCCGAGCCTTTGGCGCCGAGGTTGGCCTGCACGATGCAGGCGGTGCTCGGGAACACGAAGTCGGGCGTCGAAGTGGCCAGGATGATGAGGTCGATGTCGGAGGCGTCCACGCCCGCGTCGGCCAGCGCGCGGCGCGAGGCCTCGGTCGCCAGCTGGCTGGTGGTGACGCCGCGCTCGGCCAGATGGCGCTGCCGGATGCCAGTGCGCTCGACGATCCATTCGTCGGAGGTGGCGATGTTGCGCGTCGCCAGTTCCGCAGCCAGCTCGTCATTCGAAACCACGCGTTCCGGCAGGAAGCTGCCGGTGCCCGCGATCACGGAATATTTCATTGCGGTATCCATCAAGCGGTGTCCCCAGCCACGTCTTGCGGCGGCGCCGTAGCGGCATCGCCGGATTGAACGCGCTTGGTAATCTGAGCGACCGTCTCGGCGGTGCGCTCCAGCAGTTTACTCACTACGGCTTCGCGGGCTCGCTGCAAGGCGAATCCGTAGGCGTAGACGTCGGCGGAGCCGTGGCTCTTGATGACCACGCCGCGCAGGCCCAGCAGCGCGGCGCCGTTGTAGCGCCGGTTGTCGACGCGGGTGCGCAGGCGGTTGAGCACCGGCTTGGCCACCGCGCCGGCCAGCAGCGTGATCAGGTTGCGTTTGAACTCTTCGCGTATGACGCTGGAGAGCATCTTGGCCAGGCCTTCGACGGACTTGAGCACGACGTTGCCGACGAAGCCGTCGCAGACGACCACGTCGACCGTGCCCTTGAAGATGTCGTTGCCTTCCACGTTGCCGTAGAAGTTCAGCGGGCTGCCGCGCAGCAGTTCGGCGGCTTCCTTGACGACTTCGTTGCCCTTGATGACTTCTTCGCCGATGTTGAGCAGGCCCACCGAAGGCCGCTCGCGATGGTCGACCGCCTGCGACAGCGCGGCGCCCATGATGGCGAATTGCAGAAGGTGCTCGGCCGTACAGTCCACGTTCGCGCCCAGGTCCAGCACCGTGGTGGCGCGGCCCGTCTGGTTCGGAATGGACGTGGCGATGGCCGGGCGGTCTATGCCGTCCAGCGTTTTGAGCACGTAGCGTGAAATGGCCATCCACGCGCCGGTATTGCCTGCGGAGACGCAGGCGTCGGCGCGCCCGTCCTTGACGGACTGGGCGGCCAGGCGCATGGAGGAGTCTTTTTTGCGGCGCAGGGCGACCTCGACCGGGTCGTCCATGGTGACGACTTCGGAAGCCGCCACGATCTCAAGACGATCGCGCGCCACGCCGCGATGCTCGGAGAGCGCCGCTTCGATAGCGTCGGGAAGCCCGACCAGCAACAGCCGGGTATCCGGAAATTGCCGGGCGAACTCGATCGCAGCCGGAATCGTGACGGGCAGACCGAAGTCTCCGCCCATACAGTCTATGGCGATGCGTATCACGGGTGCCAGGTATCAGCGCTCAGCCGAAATGGTCCGAGTACGAGTTCGGCCCGGGGGCCTTATTCGTCGGCCTTGGTCTTCAGGACCTTGCGGCCGCGGTAGAAGCCGTTGGGGCTGATGTGGTGACGCAGATGCGCTTCGCCCGTGGTGGGCTCGATCGCGGTCGGCGGGTTCACCAGAAAATCGTGCGAGCGGTGCATACCGCGCTTGGACGGGGACTTCTTGTTTTGTTGAACGGCCATGATGACTCCTAGAAACGGGGCGCATTGTACGCGATGCGGCCCGATGTTGATCTCAATCTTTGTGCTTCAGTTGTTCCAGCACCGCAAACGGCGACGGACGCTTGACGGCGGGCTCCTCGGGAGCAGCCTCGCCGGCATTGGCCTGCGCGCCCGGGCATACATCATGCTTGGGCACATACGGAACGCTCAGAATGAGCTCATCTTCGATCTGGGCCAGCAGATCGAAATGATGTGAACCCACCACCCTTTCAGGCAGGTTGGACACAAAACCTTTTCCTTCTTCGTCCTCGTCGTCCTCGTCCTCGCCGGCGTAGCCTCCGGAGTGTTCTCCAGAGCCAGAACCGTCATCGAGTTCGTCTTCGGACTTGACCAGCTGCAGCACGACTTCGCTGTCGACCGGGTAGGCGAACGGCGCGTTGCACCGCTGGCACACGACCAGCGGATTCGCCCGCACGTGAAGATGCAAGAGCGGCTGCCCGGCAAGAAGGCCGGACTTGCTCACTTCTCCGCGCACGGACCAGTGCGCCAGGCCCGCCTCGCCAGCGGGCTGCTCGGGCAGCCCGTCGACCAATCGCGTAAGCCTCGCCAGCGGCACGCTGCCTTGCGCTTCCTTGCCCAGACGGGCAAAAGCAAACGCGTCGATGCGCTTTGCATTCACGCCAGTATCAGTCACCTCGGTGTTCCTGCAAAAATGCCGCAAAACGTTAGATAATACTGTGACTTACGTACCAGCGTCAAATATCGCATGCCCTCGAAGCCCAGCCTCATCCTCGCCTCCAGCTCGCGCTACCGCAAAGAATTGTTGTCCCGCCTGCGCCTGCCGTTCACCGCCATTTCGCCCGATGTGGACGAAACGCCACACGCCGGCGAAACGCCCGAGGCGCTGGCCCTGCGCCTGTCCGTGGCCAAGGCCATGGCGGTGGCGGCGAACCATCCCGGCAGCATCGTCATCGGCTCAGACCAGGTGGCCACCGCGGACGGACAGCCCATCGGCAAGCCGGGCGACTTCCCGCGCGCACTGGCGCAATTGCAGGCGCTGTCGGGCCGGGAGGTGGAATTCCACAGCGCGCTGGCCGTCACCGACGGCCACCAGGTGGAAAAGGCCGACATCGTCACGCGCTGCCGCTTCCGCCGGCTAAGCGACGCGGCGATCGAAGCCTATCTGCGCGCCGAAGAACCCTACGATACCGCAGGCAGCGCCAAGGCGGAAAGCCTGGGTATCGCGCTGATGGAAAGCATCCAGAGCGACGACCCCACCGCCATCATCGGCCTGCCGCTGATCGCGCTGACCGGCATGCTGGCGCGCTTCGGGCTGGACCCGCTGGACGCGCCCGGAGCGCCCGCATGAGCGGCGCGCTGCACCTGATTCCCGTGGGCCTGGGCGAGGCCCCGCCCGAGCGCTGGCTGCCCGCCGAAGTGCGCGCCCTGGCCGGGCGGCTCGACACCTACATCGCCGAGAACGCCAAGACCGCGCGCGCCTTCCTCAAGCTGATCGGCACGGTCCGGCCGCTGCAGGAAATCACCGTCCACACGCTGAACGACCGGGTGGACGCCGCCCAGATCAAGGCCTGGCTGGCGCCCATCGCCGGCGGCGCCGAGATCGGCCTGGTCTCCGAGGCCGGCTGCCCCGCCGTGGCGGACCCGGGCGCCAAGGTGGTGGAGGCCGCCCACCGGCAGGGCCTGACGGTCAGGCCCTGGGTCGGTCCGTCCTCCATCCTGCTGGCCCTGATGGCCAGCGGACTGGACGGCCAGCGCTTCGCGTTCCACGGCTACGCGCCGGTCGACCCCGCCGAGCGCGCCAGGCAGCTGCGCGCCTGGGAGCAGCATTCGGCCCGGCACAACCAGACCCAGCTGCTGATCGAGACGCCCTACCGCAACGCCGCCATGTTCGCCACGCTGCTGGCCAGCCTGAAGGGCGATACCCGGCTGTGCGTGGCCCGCTCGGTCACCACCGCCGACGAATGGATCCAGACCCGCAGCGTGGCCGACTGGAAACAGCAGCCGGCGCCGCAGCTGGACAAGCTGCCCACCCTGTTCCTCTACCTGGCCCGCTGAGCCATGCTGCGCCCCGCTCTTGCGCTGCTGGCCGCCGCGGCCCTGGCCGGATGCGCCGCGCGCGGCCCCGCCGGCCTGGAACTGGACACCTCCGTCACGGCGGTCGGCCAGGCCAGCCGGGTGCGCGCCGTGGTGCTGCACTACACCTCGGTCGACGACGCCCGCTCGCTGCAGCTGCTGTCGCGCGGCAAGGTCAGCGCCCACTACCTCGTGACCGAGTCCGGCCGCACCTACCGCCTGGTCGATGAAAACCGGGCGGCCTGGCACGCCGGCGCCAGCGCCTGGTACGGCAACATCGCCATGAACAGCACCTCGATCGGTATCGAGATCGTGAATCCCGGCTGGACCGACGGCCCGGACGGCAAGCCGCTATGGCATCCCTACGGCGAACGCCAGCTGCGCGCGCTGACCGTGCTGCTGCGCGACGTCATCCAGCGCCACGGCATCGCGCCCGAGAACGTGGTGGGCCATAGCGACATCGCGCCGCAGCGCAAGGTCGATCCGGGACCGCTCTTTCCATGGAAGGCGCTGGCCGGGGCCGGCATCGGGCGCTGGTACGACGAGGCCGGCGCGGCCGCGCACCTGGCCCGGCTGCAGGCGCAGGGCGTTCCCGACGTGGCGTGGTTCCAGCAGCAGCTGCAGCGCCTGGGCTACGCCTGCCCGCAGGACGGTGTGCTGGACAAGGCCACCATCAACACGCTGGCGGCGTTCCAGATGCATTACCGGCCGGCGCTTTACGACGGGCAGCCGGACGCCGAGACGGCGGCCATCATGCTGGCGATGTTGTGAGGCGGCTTTCGCCGCCCGATGGGTTTCGCGCGTTCGATATCTGAGTTTTTGTTCAGGGGGTCTCGCGCTGCACCCATCCTACGATTCCGGATTGCCGTACGATTCCTCGCCGTACGACGCCCGACCGCCGTACGGTTTCCGACCGTCGTAGGATGGGTGCAGCGCGAGATTCTCCAGGCAAGAACACGAGCATCGAACGCGCGAAACCCATCAGGCATTCCGCCGCCACCGCTCCACCACCCGCCACCCCAGCAGCAGCGCCAGCACGGCCGCATAGATCAGCGGCGCTTCGAAGTCGTTCTTGCCCGCTTTGTGCCACCAGTAGTGCAGGATGGCCAGCAGCCCGATGGCATAGACGGCGCGATGCAGGCTTTGCCAGCGCTTGCCCAGCCGGCGCATGGCCCATTGGGTGGACGTGGCCGCCAGCGCGGTCATCAGCACGAAGGCCGCGAATCCCACCGTGATGAAGGGCCGTTCGCCGATGTCGCGCAGCATGGCCGCGGGGTCGAAGCCGCGGTCCCACCAGACCCAGGCCATGAAATGCATGGCGCCATAGAAGAACGCGAACAGCCCGCACATGCGCCGCAGCCGCACCAGGGCCGGCTGGCCGGTCAGCCGGCGCAGCGGCGTGATGGCCAGCGTGACCAGCAGGCACACCAGCGTCCAGGTGCCGGAAGAGCGGGTCAGGAATTCGACCGGATTGGCGGTCAGGCCGTCGTTGGCGCCCAGCCAGAACCAGCGCAGGAACGGCGCCAGCCCCAGCAGGAACAGCACGGGCTTGAAGCGCCCGACGGTCTTGGCGGAAAGCTGCGTCCTGCGCGGCGGCGCCTGCGAAATGCCTGCTTCCATGCGCGCCTCAGTAATTTAATTGGCCTTCAGGTCCATGCCCTGGTAGAGCGAGGCGACCTGTTCGCCGTAGCCGTTGAACATCAGGGTCTTGCGCTTGGGCGAGAACAGGCCGTCCTCGCCGATGCGGCGCTCGGTCGCCTGGCTCCAGCGCGGGTGCGGGACGTTGGGATTCACGTTGGCGTAGAAGCCGTATTCCTGCGGCGCGGCCTTCATCCACGAGGAGACGGGCGGTTTTTCGACCAGGCGGATCTTGACCAGGGACTTGGCCGACTTGAAGCCGTATTTCCACGGCACCGCCAGCCTGACCGGCGCGCCGTTCTGGCCCGGCAGCAGCTTGCCGTAGACGCCGAAGACCAGCATGGACAGCGGATTCATCGCCTCGTCGATGCGCAGCCCCTCGACATAGGGCCAGTCCAGCACCCCGCTGCGCACGCCGCGCATGTTCTCGCGCTGGACCACGGTCACGAACTCCACGTACTTGGCGTTGCCGGTGGGCTCGACCTGCTTGAGCAGCTCGGCCAGCGAATAGCCCATCCACGGGATGACCATGGACCAGCCCTCGACGCAGCGCAGCCGGTAGACCCGCTCTTCCATGGGCGCCAGCTTGAGCAGTTCCTCGATGGAGAAGGTGCGCGGCTTGCCAACCTCGCCCTCGACGCTGACGGTCCAGGGGCGCGTCTGGAGTTTGCCGGCGTTGGCGGCGGGATCGCTCTTGTCCAGGCCGAATTCGTAGAAGTTGTTGTACGACGTGATGTCGGACAAGGGGGTCTGCTTGTCCATCACGCTGAAGGCCGGGTTGGGCTTGCCCGGCAACGCGCCGGCATCCTGCGCGAACGCGCTGCGCGCCGCCCAGCCCGGCAGCCCTGCCGCGGCGGCCACCAGCCCGGCCCGCAGCATCAGCTCGCGGCGCGAGCGCCACACGGCCTCGGGGGTGATCTCGGAGGAAAGAATATCGTCGGGCTTGCGTATCAGCATCATGGTCTCCGTATGGCGGCGCCTCGCATAACCCATGGACGGCACAGGACCCCATGATATTCCGCGGCGCTGGCGGTATTTGGTTATAGACCCGCGCGCCGCCCGGACGTTCCGCGTCCGGTATTGCTGCGTTACTGCGCGGCCGCCGTACGGGCCAGCAGCCACTCGCGCACGCCGGGCACGCTGTCGAGCACCGCCTGGGGGCCGCAACCCTCAAGCTCCTTCAGGGTGTGCGCGCCATAAGTGACGCCCAGCCCATGCACGCCGGCGTTGGCCGCCATCTGCAGGTCGTGCGAGGTGTCGCCGATCATCACCACGCGCTCGGGCGCCACGTCCAACTCCTGCATCAATTCGTGCAGCATCGCCGGGTGCGGCTTGCTGAAGGTTTCGTCGGCGGTGCGGGTGGCGTCGAACAGCGGGCCCAGGCCGGTGGCGGCCAGGGCGCGGGTCAGGCCGACGCGGCTCTTGCCGGTGGCCACCGCCAGGCGCACGTTGTGCCCGGCCAGTTCGGTCAGCAGTTCGCGCACGCCGTCGAACAGGCGCAGTTCCGGGTCGCGCAGCAGGTAATGGGTGCGGTAGCGCTCCAGGAAGCGCGGCAGCATGGCCTGGGTCAGTTCGGGCACCGCCCGCCGCAGCGCGCTTTCCAGGGACAGGCCGATCACCCAGCTGGCGTCGGAAGCCGACGGCACCGCCAGTTCCAGGTCGCGGCAGGCGCCCTGGATGGCGGCCACGATGCTGTGCGTGGAATCCATCAGGGTGCCATCCCAGTCAAACACGACCAGCGAATACGACATATCAGGCAGACTCCAGTTGTTTCAGTATTTTCAGGCAGGCCGGGGGCAGCTCGGCCGTCAGCGTCAGCGGCTCGCCCGTGACGGGGTGGTTCAGGGTCAGCTGGTGGGCGTGCAGGAACATCCGGCCGAAGCCCAGGCGCGCGAAGTGCGCCCGCACTTCGTCGTGGCCGTATTTGTCGTCGCCCACGATGGGAAAGCCGCTGGCCGCCAGGTGCACCCGGATCTGGTGGGTGCGCCCGGTGCGCAATTCGGCGTCGACCAGGCTGTAATCGCCGAAACGGCGCTTGAGGGTGACGATGGTGTGGGCCGACTGGCCGTCCGGGTCCACCTTGACGCGGCGTTCGCCCGACTGCGTGGTCCACTTGGAAAGGCCCAGCTTGATGTGCTGGCGGTCGTTGACCCAATCGCCCTCGACCAGGGCCAGGTAGTGCTTGTCCCCTTTTCCTTCGCGCAGCATGGCGTGCAGCGCCAAAAGCGCGCTGCGCTTCTTGGCCACCATGAGCAGCCCGGAGGTCTCGCGGTCCAGCCGGTGCACCAGTTCCAGGAACTTGGCGTCGGGCCGCGCGGCGCGCAGCTGCTCGATCACGCCGAAGGACACGCCGCTGCCGCCGTGGACCGCCACGCCGGCGGGCTTGTCCACCACCAGCAGGGAGTCGTCCTCGAACACCACCGGGAACTCGGCGCCGGGCACCGGACGCGGCGCGCCCGGGTCGGGCAGGCGCAGCGGCGGGATGCGGACCATGTCGCCTTCGGCCACGCGGTAATCGGCCGAGATACGTCCCTTGTTTACCCGCACCTCGCCGCCCCGGATGGCTTTATAGATATGCGTCTTGGGCACGCCCTTGCACAGCCGCACCAGGTAGTTGTCCAGGCGCTGGCCGGCATGCTCGGCGCCCACCTCGACCATGCGGACGGCGGGAGCGGCTTTAGAGGGGGAGACAGGGGAGGAAGTTTCTTTGCGCATTGCGGAAAGCGACATATAATCGGGACAGCCTGAAGGGGCTGAACTAGCCGCCTGACGTAGAGATGCAAAGTGCGCAACTCCGTCGAGCGCGTGGGCCGCCATTGTACTGCCTGCTCATTTCAGCCTCTGGGTCTCTTGGTCGCCGGCGCAACCGCGCCCTGCGGAACAGTGGTGTGGCATTCATTTTGCCCGCTGTCCCAGCAGGTCCGTTGCATGCCGCAAGCGGCTCTGAAGCACTGCAAGAATCGTCGCATATTTAAAGCACCAGTTGCGTGCCGGCAACCACTCCTGCCGCAACTGCCGTTCACAGCAATCTTTCCGTCAAACCACATTCAGTGAAGCTGACCCTCCTGCTGACAGAACCCCGTGCCCCACGGCACGACGTGCCCGCCTGACCCGCGGCGGATACGCCTGGGCGCCGCCCAGGTACGGTCCGCATTCTTTCTTGCCCGCTTCAGTCCGCAGCCCGAGTGACCCGAGGTCACGCGCCGATATCGGCGCGTCATGACAACGGAGAACCCCTCTCATGAAGCGCATGCTGTTCAATGCGACGCACCAGGAAGAATTACGCGTCGCTATCGTCGATGGGCAGAAACTCATCGACCTCGACATCGAGACTGCCGGCCGCGAACAACGCAAAGGCAATATCTACAAAGGTGTCATTACCCGGATCGAACCCGGCCTCGAAGCCTGCTTCGTCAACTACGGTGAAGACCGTCACGGTTTCCTGCCCTTCAAGGAAGTGGCCCGCAGCTACTTCAAGGAAGGCGTGGACGTGCGCAGCGCCCGCATCCAGGACGCCCTGCGCGAAGGCCAGGAACTGATCGTCCAGGTCGAGAAGGAAGAGCGCGGCAACAAGGGTGCGGCCCTGACCACGTTCATCTCGCTGGCCGGCCGCTACCTGGTCCTGATGCCCAACAACCCCCGCGGCGGCGGCGTTTCGCGCCGCGTCGAGGGCGAGGACCGCCAGGAACTGCGCGACACCATGGAGCAGCTCGAACTGCCCCAGGGCATGAGCATCATCGCCCGCACCGCCGGCATCGGCCGCAGCGTCGAAGAACTCCAGTGGGACTTGTCCTACCTGTTGCAGCTCTGGACCGCCATCGACGGCGCCGCGCGCGACAACTCCGCGCCCATCCTGATCTACCTCGAGTCCAGCCTGGTCATCCGGGCCATACGCGACTACTTCTCCCCCGAAATCGGCGAAATCCTCATCGATACCGACGAGATCGCCGACCAGGCCACCGCCTTCATGAGCGTGGTGATGCCTGACAACGTCCAGCGCGTCAAACGCTACCGCGACGACATCCCGCTGTTCTCGCGCTTCCAGATCGAACACCAGATCGAGACGGCGTACTCGCGCACGGTGCAGCTGCCCTCGGGCGGCGCCATCGTCATCGACCACACCGAGGCGCTGGTGTCGGTGGACGTCAACTCGGCCCGCTCCACCCGCGGCGCCGACATCGAGGAAACCGCGCTGCGCACCAACTCGGAAGCGGCCGACGAAGTGGCCCGCCAGCTGCGCCTGCGCGACCTGGGCGGCCTGATCGTCATCGACTTCATCGACATGGAGGACAGCAAGAACCAGCGCGCCGTCGAACAGCGCCTGCGCGACGCGCTCCATTTCGACCGCGCCCGCGTCCAGATGGGCAAGATTTCGCGCTTCGGCCTGATGGAACTGTCGCGCCAGCGCCTGCGCCCGGCCCTGAACGAAGGCTCGCACATCACCTGCCCGCGCTGCAACGGCACCGGCGTGATCCGCGACGCGGAATCCAGCGCCCTGCACGTGCTGCGCCTGCTGCAGGAAGAGGCCATGAAGGAAAACACCGCCGCCGTGCACGCGCAAGTGCCGGTGGACGTGGCCACCTACCTGCTGAACGAAAAGCGCGCCGACATCACCAAGATGGAAGCCCGCCTCAAGGTCAACCTGTTGCTGATCCCCAACAAGCACCTGGAGACCCCGCACCACCACATCGAGCGCCTGCGCCACGACGATCCGCGCCTGGAAGAGCTCAAGACCAGCTTCGAGCTGGTCGAGGCCCCGGCCACGGACGCCCCCTGGCAGCCGCGCGAGCACGAAGTCAAGTCGCGTCCGGAAGCCCTGGTCAAGGGCATCACGCCCTCGCAGCCCGCTCCCGTTTCGACCCCGGCTCCGGCGCCCGCCGCTGCCGCGCCCGCTCCCGCCGGCGGCGGCCTGGGCGGCCTGTTCAAGCGCCTGGTCGGCTGGCTGACCGGCAACGCCGAAACCGCCAAGCCCGCCCCCGCCGTCCAGGAAGACAGCGCCAAGCGCGCCGCCTCCGGCCGCGGCAAGGGCCGCTCGGCCCATGACGGCCAGGAACGCCGCGGCGAGCGCCACGGTTCGGACCGCAACCGCAACCGCCGCAATGAAGCGCGCGGCGAAGGCGCCGAGGGCGGCGAAGGCGGCCGTCACCACGTGCGCGGCGGCCGTCGCGCCGAGGGCGAGCGCCAGGAACGCGGCGAGCGCCACCAGCGCAGCGAAGCCCGTGCCGAGCGCGACACCCAGGCCACGCAGGCGGCCCTGGCCTCCAGCCGCCCCGAGCAGGCCGACCAGGCCGCCGGTGAAGACGCCGGCGCCGGCCGCAACCGCCGTCGCGGCCGCGGCCGCAACCGCCGCGAAGAAGGCCAGTCCGACGCCCCGATGAGCGAACAGGAAAGCATGGTCGCCGCGCTGGCCCAGACGGTCGCCACCGCCCTGCCCGACACCCGCCAGCCCGCGGCCCAGGCCGTCCAGGCCGCCGAGGAAGCCGCCGCCGACGCCACGGCCGAGCAGGCCGCTGACGCGGCGCCGGCCGCCGAAGGCGCCGAAGGCGCGGCCGATCCGGAGCGCAAGCGCCGCCGCCGCCGCAGCCGCCGCGGCCGCCGCAGCCAGGAAGAAGCTGGCGTGAGCGCCGGCGACGAGCAGCTCGAAGAAGGCGCCGACGAGGAAGCCGGCGAACAGCCGCAAGCCGCCGCCGTCGAATCCGCCGCCGAGTCCGAACCGGCCGCCCAGCCGGCTCCGGCGCAGGTCCAGGCGCAAGCCCCGGCCGCCGAAGCCGCTGCCGAGGTAAGCACCGAGGTAACCGCTGAAGCGACCACGGAAGTGACCGCCGAAGCGACCACGGAAGTCGCCGCCGAAGTCGCCGCCCCCGCGCCCGCCGAAACCGCCCCGCAAGCCGAGGAACCGGTCCAGGCCACGCAACCGGTGACGGTACAGCCCGCCAGCGTGGTGTCCGCGCCCGCGGCGCCCGCCGCGCCCGAGGAAGCCGCCGCCGTCGAACCGGTGGTCGCGGCAGCCCCGGCCCCGGCCGAAGCCGCCCCGGCGGCGGCAGCCGGCGCGCAGCAGCCCATCGTGGTGCCGGCCTCGGCGCCGTCGGCCAAGGCCCAGGCCCTGCATGAAGTGGTCAATGCCGCCGGCCTGCAATGGATCGAGACCGACCCGGACCGCCACGCCCAGACGCAGCTACGCATCGCGGCCGCGCACAAGCCGGTCCGCCTGGGCCGCGAGCGCAAGCCGGTCGCGCCCGTGTCCAACGAACCGCTGGTCCAGGTCGAGACGCGCCACTAAGCCGTCCGGCTCCCAGCCAAACGCCCCGGAGATTCAAGTTTCCGGGGCGTTTTCATTTGGCGTGCCGCTCAGTCTTCCCCTGGCGCGCTGTCAGGCAGGTTCAGGGCCAGCGCGGCCTCTTCCACGAAGGCTTCGGCCAGGGCCGAGTGCGGCATGTGGCGCGCCCACAGAATGCCCATGCGGCGCAGCGGCGCGCGTCCGGGCAGCGGCACGCGCTTGACGCGCCGGCTGTCGAGCCAGTCCGGCGCCCAGTCGGGCACCAGCGACACGCCCAGCCCTTCCGAGACCATGCAGGCGATGCCCATCAGGCCGTCGACCTCCAGGCGCTCGCGCGGGGCGATGCCGTGCTGGCGCAGATACTGGTCGGCCAGCCGGCCGCCCCAGACATTGCGGTCGTAGCGGATGAAGGGCTGGGTCCGCATCAGTTCGTGGGCGTCGTCGCTGGCGGTGTCCGGCGGCGCCAGCACCACCAGCGGCTCCTCGGTGACCAGCCGCCACGCGTAGCCCTTGGACAGGTTGAACTGCGGCTTGACGATGAAGGCGGCGTCCAGGTCGCCGTTGACCACCCGGTGGTACAGGTGCTTGGAGGTGCCCGGCTCCATGAACACGGCCAGTTTCGGCATGCGCCGGTACAGGCGCGCCAGCACGATGGGCATGGTGCCGGTCAGGGCCGAGGCCGACACGCCCAGGCGCAATTCGCCCAGCGGCGCGTCGTCGCCGGCGCTGGCGCGCAGGTCGCGCACCTCGCGCAGCACGGCGCGGGCCCGCTCCAGCGCCTTCAGGCCCGCCTCGGTCGCCTTGACGCTGCGGCCCACGCGCTTGATCAGCGTCGCGCCCAGCTCCTCCTCCAGCGTGCGCACGCGCGCGGCGATGGCGGCCGGGGTCAAGTCCAGGCGCCGCGCCGCCTCGGCCAGCGAGCCGCTTTCGACCACCGTCACAAAGCTCTGCACATATCGCGTATCCACGGTCTCCCCCTTTTTCCGGCCGCCGGTTTGCGTTACGGCAAACCATAACAATTTTATGGATTGAAGCAATTAAACAGCAGATGTTCATGGGCCGGATCGGTGCCAGAATCAGGTGTTGCTGGCGCGCCGCCGCGGCGCGCCCTTCCCGAACCCCGACTACGAGTACAGACCATGACGACCCAAGCCCGCATTCCCGGCGTTTTCTCTCCGGTCCTGACGCCGTTCGACGAACGCTACCGGCCGGCCCTGGGCCGCTATGTGAAGCACTGCCGCTGGTTGCGCGAGCAATCGGTCGGGCTGGCGATTTTCGGCACCAATTCGGAGGCGAACTCGCTGTCGCTGGCGGAAAAACACGAGCTGCTGGACGCGCTGCTGGATGCCGGCGTGGAGCCGCAGGCCCTGATGCCCGGCACCGGCGCCTGCGCCCTGCCCGACGCGGTCGAGCTGACCCGGCACGCGGTGCGCAGCGGCAGCATGGGCGTGCTGGTGCTGCCGCCCTTCTACTACAAGGGCGTGAGCGACGAGGGCCTGTTCCGCTATTACGCCGAGCTGATCGAGGGCGTGGGCGACGACAGGCTGCGCATGTACCTGTACCACATCCCGCCCGTGAGCCAGGTGCCGCTGAGCCTGGACCTGATCGACCGCCTGCTGGCGCGTTACCCCGGCATCGTCGCCGGCGTGAAGGACAGCGGCGGCGACTGGAACAACACCGCGGCCATGATCGAGCGCTTCGCGCCGCGCGGCTTCCAGGTCTATGCGGGCAGCGAGGCCTTTCTGCTGCAGACCCTGCGCGCCGGCGGCGTGGGCTGCATCACGGCCACCGGCAACGTCAATCCCGGCCCCATCGTGGCGCTGCAGCAGCGCTGGCAGGAGGCCGACGCCGACGCGCGCCAGGCCGGGCTGAACGCCACCCGCAACGTGTTCCAGCAATTCCCCATGATTCCCGCCATGAAGGCCGCCATCGCCTGGAAATCCGGTGATGACGCCTGGGCCACGGTGCGCCCGCCCCTGGTGGAGCTGAACGCCGGCCAGGCCGCGGCGCTGCGCGCCGCCCTGGACGAAAACGGCTTCGACATGCCGGGCGCCGCCGCGCTGGCCGACGCCTGAACGCCGGCCGCGGGCGATTCCCGCCGGATCGCCCGCCCGTTCAGCTGACCACGCCGATGTTCCAGGGCACGAACTCGTGGTCGCCCAGCCCCAGCAGCTCGCTCTTGCTGCGCGCGCCCGAGGCCACCCGCAGGATCTCCTCGAAGATGCGCTGGCCCATCTCTTGCATGCTGGCCGCGCCGTCCAGGATTTCGCCGCAATTGACGTCCATGTCTTCGGTCAGCCGTTCATACATCGGCGTGTTGGTGGCCAGCTTGATCGACGGTACGGGCTTGGCGCCGAACATCGAACCGCGGCCGGTGGTGAAGCAGATCATGTTGGCCCCGCCCGCGATCTGGCCGGTGGCCGAGACCGGATCGAATCCCGGCGTGTCCATGAACACCATGCCCGGCTCGCGCACCGGCTCGGCGTAGCGGTACACCTCCATCAGGCCGGTGGTGCCGCCCTTCATCGAGGAGCCCAGCGATTTCTCGAAGATGTTGGCCAGCCCGCCCATCTGGTTGCCGGGGCTGACCTTGCCGTTGATCTGCACGTCGCGCCCCGGCGAGTATTCCTCCTTCCACCAGCGGATGCGCTGCACCAGTTTCTCGCCGACTTCGCGGCTGCGCGCGCGCGAGGTCAGCGTGTGCTCCACGCCATAGATCTCCGGCGTTTCGGACAGGATGGCGGTGCCGCCGTGGCGCACCAGGATGTCCATGGCCGCGCCCAGCGCCGGGTTGGCGGTGATCGACGAAAACCCGTCCGATCCGCCGCACTGCAGGCCCACCTTCAGGTGGCGCGCCGGCACCGGCCGGCGCTCGACCGCGTTGGCCTCGGGCAGCATGGCCCGCACCGCGGCCACGCCGGCCTCGATGGTTTTGCGGGTGCCGCCGGTCTCCTGCATGATGAAGGTCTTCAGGCGCGCGCCCGCCTCCAGCCCCTGGTCCTTGAGCAGCGCGTCGAGCTGGTTGCGCTCGCAGCCCAGGCCCACGATCAGCACGGCCGCGAAGTTGGCGTGGCAGGCATAGCCGCCCATCGTGCGCCTGAGCAGGTCCATGGGCTCGCCCGACATCTCCATGCCGCAGCCCATGCCGTGGCTCAGCGCCACCACGCCGTCCACGTTCGGATAGGCCGCCATCAGCTCGGGCGTGAAGGCCTCGGCGATGCGATGCACCACCGTGGCCGAGCAGTTGACCGTCGCCATCACCCCGATGAAGTTGCGCGTGGCCACCTGGCCGTTGGCGCGCACGATGCCCTGGAAGGTCGCCTGTTCGGACTCCGGCAGCACCGGTGTGGGCACGTAGTCGCGCGCGTGCGCGTAGTCGCGGTCGAACTCCTGGAACGCCATGTTGTGGGCATGCACGTAGGTGCCGGCCGGGATGTCGGCCGCGGCGAAGCCGATGCAGACGTTGTACTTGAGAATGGGCTCGCCGGCGCGCAGGTCGCGCGCCGCGATCTTGTGCCCGGCCGGAATCTGGCTGCGGCTGACGATGCCCTCGGAGGGCACGGCCATGCCAATGGCGATGGGCACGCGCGCCACCACGATGTTGTCGCCGGAGTGCAGCCGTATCACCGGCCCCGCGGCGCGCTTTTCAATCATTTCTATCATGTCGTCGTCTCGGATGGAGGAAGGTTGCAGGCGGCTATTCCGGCTTGATGCCGATGTCGCGGATCACCACGGACCAGCGCGGCAGTTCCGCGCCCACGAAGCGGCTGAAGGCCTCGGCGTCGCTGCCCACCACGGTGAAGCCCTGTTCGCTCAGCCGGGCCTGCGTGTCGCCCTGGTCCAGCGCGGCGCGGATGGATTGCGACAGCCTGTCGACCACGGGCCGCGGCGTGGCGGCCGGCGCGAACACGCCGTACCAGGTCGAGACCTCGAAGTCCTTGAAGCCGGACTCGGCCAGCGTCGGGATGCCGGGGGCCTTGGGATCGCGTTTCAGGCTGGTGATGGCCAGCGGGCGCAGCTTGCCCGAGGCGATATGGGGCAGCGCCACGGGCAGGTTGGCGAACATGTACGGCACGTGCCCGCCCAGCACGTCGGCGATGGCCGCCGATTCGCCCTTGTACGGCACGTGGGTCACCTTGGCGCCCACCATGTGCGCGTACAGCTCGCCGGCGATGTGCTGCGGGCCGCCCTGGCCGGACGAGGCGTAGCTGACCGCCGCGTCGCCGCGCTTGCGGATGTAGTCGGCCAGTTCCTGCGCCGTGCCGACGTCGGCCAGGGCCGGATTGACCACCAGGATCAGGGGCATGGTCACCACCTGCGACACCGGCGCGAAGTCTTTCTCGGGCTTGAACGGCAGCGTCGGAAACAGCGAGGGCGCGACCACCATGGTGGACTGCGAACCCAGGAACAGCGAATAGCCGTCGGCCGGCGAACGCGCCACGTTGTCGGCGGCGATGGTGCCGGTGGCGCCGGCGCGGTTCTCCACCACCACCTGCTGCCCGAGGTTCTCGGCCATTTTGGCGCCGATCAGGCGCGCCACGATGTCGGCGCCGCCGCCGGGCGCGAAGCCCACCACCATCCGCAAGGGCTTGCTGGGAAACGCCTCGGCCAGCGCGGCGCCCGAGGCGCCCAGCAGCGCCGCGGCCAGGCCGACGGCGCCGAGCCCGCGCGCCATCCGGCGCGCGGTCGTACAGGGTTTTTTCATGGTTTTGTCTCCGTTGGCCGCCCGCGTCGAGGCGGGCGATGCCAGGCCATTGTGGCCATCGCACCCCATCGGTACAAGCATCTGGATGCGCCTTCAAAGCACAATATTTTTATGGTTTCAGCGCCGCGCGCAGGCAAAAAAAATCCACCCGGCCGGGTGGATTTTTCGAGAAGCGCTTACCGCTCAGAACTGGTAGGTGTAGGTCAGCTGCACCACGTCCAGGCCCGGGTTCGGGCGCTTGATGCTGGCGTTCGAGAAGTGCGAATAGCGCAGGCCGATGCGGTTGTTCGGCGTCAGCAGGAAGCCCAGGCCGACGTGGTCGCCGAACTGGAAGGCCGTGCTGATGTTCTCGTCGGCGAAGCGGGTGCTGGAAAACAGCGTGGCGCCGATGCCGGCTTCGATGTAGAAGCGTTCGCCGGTCCACCAGCGGAACATCGGGATGGCGTTGAACTGCCACACGTGGCCCGGCGAGCGCGAACCGTCGGCCCACCAGTACGAGGCGCCGAATTCCGGCGTCAGGTCCAGGCGGCCCCAGTTGCCGCCGAACTGGTGGGTCCAGACCGAAGGCGTTTCGTAGTTGAGGGTCAGGCGCTGGTAATGGTCTCCAATGCCGTAATGCATGCTCACTCCGCCCTGGGTGCCTTCGGACGATTGAGCATTCGCGAAGGTCGCGGTGGCCGCCAGGGCCAGTCCGGCCAGGCCTGCAAGCATCTTGTTCTTGGTGGACTGCATTGGAATAACTCCGTCTATTTCAACTCTAGGTTGCAACATAGCAAAAACCAGACCAAACCGTGTAATTTTTGTCGCTCGGCGGCAACATCGCGAATGGAAAACACTGTTCCGCAAAAACGGCTAGCCGCTCAGCAAGCGGCGTGCCCGTCCTGAATGCAAAAAAGCCGCCGGCGCCCTGGGGCGCCGGCGGCATCTGGCTTGAGCGCTCGCGCGCTTCAGGCGGTGACCACGTCGGCCGGCTGGTTGGTCAGCAGCGCCAGCAGGCGCGCGATTTCCTCGCGCAGCTGGCGGCGGTCCACGACCATGTCGATGGCGCCCTTCTGCAGCAGGAATTCGGCGCGCTGGAAGCCTTCCGGCAGTTTTTCGCGCACGGTCTGCTCGATCACGCGCGGGCCGGCAAAGCCGATCAGCGCCTTGGGTTCGGCGATGACCACGTCGCCCATGAAGGCGAAGCTGGCCGACACGCCGCCCATGGTGGGGTCGGTCAGCACGCTGATGAAGGGCAGCCCGGCCGCCGACAGGCGGGTCAGCATGGCGTTGGTCTTGGCCATCTGCATCAGCGACAGCAGGCTTTCCTGCATGCGCGCGCCGCCCGAGGCGGCCACGCAGATGAAGGAGGTCTTGTTGTCCAGGGCGGCCTGGGCGCCGCGCGCGAAGCGCTCGCCCACCACCGAGCCCATCGAGCCGCCCATGAATTCGAATTCGAAGCAGGCCAGCGTCGCCGGCACGCCGCGGATCGAGCCGCTCATGACCACCAGCGCGTCGCTTTCGCCGGTCTGCTTGACCGCTTCCTGGAGGCGCTCGGGATACTTGCGCGTGTCCTTGAACTTCAGCGAGTCGACCGAACGCGTGGTCTGGCCGATCTCGACCCGGCCTTCCACGTCGAGCAGCGAATCGATGCGGGCGCGGGCCCCGATGCGCATGTGATGGTCGCACTTGGGGCAGACGTGCAGGTTGGCCGCCAGGTCTTCGCTGTACAGCACCGACTCGCACGACGGGCATTTCACCCATAGGCCTTCGGGAACGCGGCGGGCGCCGCTGTCGCTGGTTTTATTGATGCGAGGAGGCAGGAGTTTTTCGATCCAGCTCATTGATTTTTCATCCCGTATGAGGTCGCGCCCGCGCTGTCAGGCCGACGCGTTTGCTCGTTTCACTTGATCCAGCGCCTGCCGGATCGTGCGCAGCCAGCCGCTGGCGGCGGCGACGGCGGCATCGTTCTTTTGCGCAGCCGGGGCATCCGCCGCCGCCTGCTCCATGGTTTCTATCAGTTTGCTGCCGATGACCACCGCGTCGGCGGCGCGCGCCACGCGCTGGGCGCTCTCGGCGTCGCGGATGCCGAAGCCCACGCCGACCGGGATGTCGCGCACGTGGCGGCGGATCAGGGCCACGCGCTCGGCCACGTCATCGGTGTTGAGCGAGCCGGCGCCGGTCACGCCCTTGAGCGACACGTAATAGACGTAGCCGCGGGCCACCTGGGCCACGGCCTTGATGCGTTCCTCGGTGGAGGTGGGCGCCAGCAGGAAGATCGGCGCGATGCCCTGCTGCCCCAGCGTGGCGGCGAACTCCACCACTTCCTCGGGCGGATAGTCCACCACCAGCACGCCGTCCACGCCGGCGCGGGCGGCGTCCTGCGCGAAGCGGTCCTGGCCCATGCGTTCGATCGGGTTGGCGTAGCCCATCAGCACCACCGGCGTGTCGGCGTCGCGCTGGCGGAACTCGGCCACCATTTCCAGCACGCGGGCCAGGCCCACGCCCTGCGCGATGGCGCGGTCGGCGGCACGCTGGATGACGGGGCCGTCGGCCATGGGGTCCGAGAACGGCACGCCCAGCTCGATGACGTCGGCGCCGGCCTCGACCAGCGCGTGCATCAGGAGCACCGTGGCCGCCGGCGAGGGATCGCCCGCGGCGATGTACGGGATCAGCGCCGCGGCGCGGCCGGATTCGGCGGTGCGCGCGAAGGCGGCGGCGATGCGGTCGTTGCGAGTTGCCATGGTCGGAACCCTTACAGCTCGATACCGGCCTTCTCGGCGACGGTATGCATGTCTTTGTCGCCACGGCCCGACAAATTGACCAGGATGACGGCGTCACGGCCCAGCGTGGGCGCCATTTTCACCGCCTGGGCGATGGCGTGCGAGGACTCCAGCGCCGGCATGATGCCTTCGATCCGGCAGCAGTCGTGGAAAGCCTTGAGGGCCTCGTCGTCGGTGATGCCCACGTATTCGGCGCGGCCGGAGTCCTTCAGCCAGGCATGCTCGGGGCCGACGCCGGGATAGTCCAGGCCGGCCGAGACGGAATGGGTTTCCTGTACCTGGCCGTCTGCGTCCTGCATGACGTAGGTGCGGTTGCCGTGCAGCACGCCCACGTGGCCGGCCGCCAGCGAGGCGGCGTGGCGCCCGGTGTCCATGCCCTCGCCCGCCGCCTCGACGCCGATCAGGCGCACGTTTTCGTACGGGATGTAGGGATGGAAGATGCCCATGGCGTTGGAGCCGCCGCCCACCGCCGCCACGACGTAGTCGGGCTGGCGGCCGATGGCTTCGGGCATCTGGGTCAGGCATTCGTTGCCGATCACGGTCTGGAAATCGCGCACCATGCGGGGGTACGGGTCGGGCCCGGCCACCGTGCCGATGATGTAGAACGTGTTCTCGATGTTGGTGACCCAGTCGCGCATGGCTTCGTTGAGCGCGTCCTTGAGGGTGCGCGAGCCCGACGTGACCGGCACCACCGTGGCGCCCAGCAGCTTCATGCGGTAGACGTTGGAGGCCTGGCGGCGCACGTCTTCGCTGCCCATGTAGACCACGCATTCCATGCCGTAGCGGGCCGCCACCGTGGCGGTGGCCACGCCGTGCTGGCCGGCGCCGGTCTCGGCGATGACGCGCGGCTTGCCCATGCGCTTGGCCAGCAGGGCCTGGCCGATGCAGTTGTTCACCTTGTGGGCGCCGGTGTGGTTCAGGTCTTCGCGCTTGAACCAGATCTGGGCGCCGCCTAGCTGTTCGGACCAGCGGCGGGCATGGTAGACCGGGCTGGGCCGGCCGACGAAATGCTTGAGTTCATAATTGAACTCTTCCAGGAAGGCGGGGTCGACACGATAACGGTCGTAGGCCGCGCGCAGCTCGTCGAGCGCGTGCATCAGCGTTTCCGCCACGAAAACGCCGCCGTAGGGGCCGAAATGGCCCTGGGCATCCGGAAAGTCGTAAGGTTTCAACTAGCATCTCCCCCGGCATCGCGGCAGGCCATTACCGGCCGCAAATCCAGTTTGCAACCCGGCATTTTACCTGACGCGGCAGCCGCCCGGGCGCGGCCGCGCCCGGGCCTGGAAACCGCCGCGGCGGCGTCAGAGCGACTGCCCGAGGCGGCGCAGGAAGGTTTCGCAGGACGCGAGCTGGTCCAGCGCCACGTATTCGTCGGGCTTGTGGGCCTGTTCGATGTGGCCGGGGCCGCAGACCACCGTCGGGATGCCAATGCCCTGGAACAGGCCGGCCTCGGTGCCGTAGGCCACCTTGCGCGTGGCGCGGTCTTCGGTCAGGGCGCGCACCAGCTGGGTGATGGCGGCCTCTTCCGAGGCTTCCAGCGCCGGGGCGGCCGCGCCGGTCTCGATCTCGATGCTGGCGCCCTCGAACTCGGCCTTCATGCGCGGCAGCAGTTCCTCGCGCACGTACTTCTCGACCTCGGCCTGGATGGCGTCCGGCTGCATGCCCGGCAGGTTGCGGAATTCATAGCTGAACTCGCAGGATTCGGGAATGGTGTTGACCGCGATGCCGCCCTGGATCTGGTTGGTGGTCATGGTGGAGAACGGCACGTCGTAGAACTGGTCGTACGGACCCTGGGCCTTGAAGCTGTCGGCCAGGTCGCGGATGCGGCAGATCAGGCGGGCGGCGTATTCGATGGCGTTACAGCCGCGCGGGGTCAGCGACGAGTGCGCCGCCTTGCCGTGCACCTTGCAGCGAAACAGGTTGATGCCCTTGTGCGCCACCACCACCTGCATGCCGGTGGGCTCGCCCACCACGCAGCCTTCCGGCCGGATGCCGCGGTCGTGCAGGTCGGCCAGCATGTAGGGCGCGCCCGCGCAGCCGACTTCCTCGTCATAGGAAAAGGCCAGGTGGATCGGCTTCTTGCGCGGCATGGCCAGAAATTCCGGCACCAGCGCCAGCGAGCCGGCGATGAAGCCCTTCATGTCGCAGGCGCCGCGGCCATACAGCAGGCCGTCCTTTTCCACCAGCTTGAACGGATCGGTGCTCCAGTCCTGGCCGTCGACCGGCACCACGTCGGTGTGGCCCGACAGCACGATGCCGCCCTGCTGGCCGCCGTCCTGCGCCGGCAGGGTGGCGAACAGGTTGGCCTTGGTGCGCTCCGGATTGTGCGCCAGCCACGCGTCGACGCCCTGGCCCTTGAGCCAATCGCGGACGGTTTCGATCAGGGCAAGATTGGAATTGCGGCTGGTGGTGTCGAAACCGACCAGCGTTTCCAGCCAGGTGCGCGCGTTCATGTCACTACTCTCGTGGGGGAAAAAGAGAAGTGTAAAGCCAGCCGGCGCGCGCGTCTCGGCCCCCCGTCCGGAGGCGCCGGCCGGACAGGGCACTAGAATGTCGCCCGGAATCAGCAAACATCCCCCTGAGGAGACATCGTGCAGCACAAGGCAGTTCCCACGCGCAACATCGTGGCGGCGGTAATCGGCAACGCCCTGGAATGGTATGACTTCCTGGTGTTCGCCTTCATGACGCCGATCATCTCGAAGCTCTTTTTCCCCACCGACCCGAGCGTGCCCGGCAGCGAGCTCAACGCCATCCTGATGACCACGGCCATTTTCGGCGTCGGTTTCTTCATGCGCCCGGTGGGCGGCATCATCCTGGGCCTGTACGGCGACAAAAAGGGCCGCAAGGCGGCCATGGTGCTGGTCACCTCGCTGATGGCCGTGTCCATCGCGCTGATCACCGTCGCCCCCACCTACCATGCCGCCGGCATCCTGGCGCCGATCTTCATCCTGATCGCGCGCCTGCTGCAGGGCTTCTCGGCGGGCGGCGAGTTCGGCACGTCGACGGCGCTGCTGATCGAAATGGCGCCCAACGGCCGCCGCGGCTTCTACGGCTCGTGGCAGATGGCCGGCCAGATGCTGGCGCTGCTGATCGGCGCGGCCTGCGGCACGCTCATCACCGAGTTCTTCACGCCCGAGCAGATCGCCGACTGGGCCTGGCGCCTGCCCTTCGCCTTCGGCCTGGTCATCGTGCCGATCGCCATCTATATCCGCCGCAACGTCGACGAAACCGACGCCTTCAAGCAGATCAAGGAAGAAGAGCGCCAGGCCGCCGCGCGCGGCGACGTGCAGCGCCTGACCCTGGGCCAGATGCTGAAGACGCATACCCGCGAAACCCTGATCGGCGTGGGCCTGGTGGTGACCGCCACCGTTTCCATCTACATCACCTTCACCTACCTGGTGACCTACTCCACCCAGATCCTGAAACTGCCGCTGAACCAGACCTTCCTGGTGCAGATGGCGGGCGCGGCGCTGATGGTGCTGCTCACGCCGTTCATGGGCGCCTGGTCCGACCGCGTCGGCCGCCGTCCCATCGTGATCGGCTCGCTGATCGGCTACCTGCTGGTGCTGTATCCGCTGTACCACTGGCTGTCGGACGCGCCCTCGATCGCGCGCCTGCTGACCGTGCAGGTGGTGGTCTGCCTGTTCGTGTCGGCCTTCTTCGGCGTGTTCAGCACGGTCATGGCCGAGCTGTTCCCGGCGCGCGTGCGTTCGGTGGGCCTGTCGCTGGCCTATAACGTGGCCGTGATGATCTTCGGCGGCTTCGCCCAGTTCATCGTGACCTGGCTGATCAAGACCACCGGCTCGCCGATGGCGCCGGCCTACTACGTCATGTTCGGCGTGGCCCTGGGCCTGGTCGCCGCGTTCTACATGCGCGAACGCGCCCACGACGCGCTCGACCACTGAAGCGGCCCCGCCAGCCCGCGGCGTCGCGCGCCGCGGGCCGCTAGCGGCGCACGGCCGAGGACACCCCGGGCACTTCGGCCAGCGCGTCCAGCGCGCGCGACAGCGATTCCCCGCCGCGCACCTCCACCGTGAACACCATATGGGCCAGCGACTGCCGGCTCTGCGTGTTCACGCCCACCACGTTCAGGCGCAGGCGGGCGAAGACTTCGGACAGGTCGCGCAGCAGGCCGGAACGGTCGTGCGCGCGCACGCTGATGTCCACCGGATAGAAGGTGTCGGAGGTCTCGCCCCACGCCACTTCGATGACGCGCTCGGGCTCGCGCGCGGCCAGGGCCTGGTAGCTGTGGCAGTCGCAGCGGTGGATGGACACGCCGCGCCCGCGCGTGACGAAGCCGGCGATGGCGTCCGGCGGCGCCGGGCGGCAGCAGCGCGCAAGCTGGGTCAGCAGCGATCCCACGCCCACCACCAGCACCCCGCTCTTGCCGCTTTTCTCGGCGCTGCCCGCGCTGGCGTGGCGCAATGCGGCGGGCTGCGGCTCGGCCGCGGGCGCAGGCTGCTGGAACAGCGTGTCGATCTGGCGCAGGCTGAACTCTTCCTTGGCAGCCGCCACGTACAGGTCGTCGGCGCGGGCGAAGCCCAGGTTCTGCGCCAGCTGTTCGAGGTTGACGGCGGTCTTGCCCAGCCGCTGCAGTTCCTTTTCGACCAGCGCCTGGCCCTGGGTGATGCGCTGCTGCAGCTCGATGGCGTTGAACCACATCCGCACCTTGGCGCGGGCGCGCGGGCTGGCCAGGAACCCCAGCTGGGGATTGAGCCAGTCGCGCGACGGGCCGCCGGACTTGGCGGAAATGATTTCCACGGTCTGGCCGGTGGACAGCCGCGTCTGCAGCGGCACCATCTGCCCGTCCACGCGCGCGCCGCGGCAGCGGTGGCCCAGGTCGGTGTGCAGGTGATAGGCGAAGTCCACCGGCGTGGCGCCGGCGGGCAGTTCGATCACGCGGGCCTGCGGCGTCAACACATAGATGCGCTCGTCGGTATGCGCGGGCGCCGCCGCCGCGTGGCGGCCCTTGCCCGAGGCGGGCTTGGCCGCCGGCGCGGCCGGCTCGCCGCCCTCGACGTCGGCGTTCCAGGCCAGCAGCTGGCGCATCCACGCCAGCTGGCGGTCGTATTCGCTGGAGGCCGCCACCTGGCCGCCCTTGGCGCCGGCTTCTTTGTAGCGCCAGTGCGCGGCCATGCCGTATTCGGCGAACTGGTGCATCTCGCGGGTGCGGATCTGCACCTCGAACGGACGGCCGTCGTCATCGGCCACCACCGTGTGCAGCGAGCGGTAGCCGTTGGGCTTGGGCCGCGAAATGTAGTCGTCGAACTCCTCGGAGATCGGCGTCCACATCTCGTGCACCATGCCCAGCGCCGTATAACAGGCGCGCACGTCGTCGACGATGATGCGCAGCGCGCGCAGGTCGTACATCTGGGAAAAGTCCAGGCGCTTGATGCGCATCTTGTTCCAGATGCTGTAGATGTGCTTGGGCCGGCCGCTGACCTCGGCCTGCACGCCGCTCTTGGCCAGCGCCGCCTGCAGGCGCTCGATGGCGCCGGCGATGAAGGCCTCGCGCTCGACCCGCTTTTCTTCGAGCAGGCGGGCGATCTGCTTGTACTTCTCCGGCTCCAGGAAGCGGAACGCCAGGTCTTCCATTTCCCACTTGATCTGCCAGATGCCCAGGCGGTTGGCCAGCGGCGCGTACAGGTCCAGGGTTTCACGCGCGAACGCGGTCGAGCACGGCGTTTTGCTTTCCGCGTGCCAGCGCAGCGAACGCAGCCTGGAGGCCAGCCGCATCAGCACGATGCGCAGGTCGGCCGCCATGGCCAGCAGCATCTTGCGCTGCATCTCTTTCTGCGAGCCGCTCTCGGCCGCCGCGTCGCTGGCCTGGCGGGCCACCACGCCCAGCCGCAGCAAGGCCCAGGCGCCCTGCACCAGCCGCGCGACCTCGGCGCCGAAGGCGGCCGCGATCGGATCGTTGCGCAGGGACGGCGCGGGCGCCATCAGGTCCGTGGGCAAGGCGGCCAGCAAGGCCGCCGCGCGGGTCGCGGCGTCGGTCTGCAGCGCCGCCAGCACCCGCACCACGCCGGCGCCGTGGCCGGCCAGAGGCTCGCCGGTCAGCGCGTGCTGGCCTTCGAAGCGCGGCTCGGCCCAGGCCACGGCCCGGTCGAGCAGGGCCAGGCCGTCGGCGTCCAGGCCGGCTCCCGCCTCCTTGCGCCAGGCGGCGTCGAAAGGCGTAGGCGCGTCGGATACGGGCGGGGCGGACATGACGGACATGGGTGATAGAGGTTGATATTCCGACACTCTACACTAGGGTTTGCAGACACTGGAAAACGCCGCCGCGCGCGGCATATGGAAGGAACCCGAACTCATGTTGCGCTGGCTGAAGGGACGCGGCGCCCGCCCCTCCGCGGTCGCCGAAATGCAGGCCCGCATCGCGCCGGATCTATGGCGCGAGGTGCTCGACGCCCACCCGTTCCTGGCGGTATTGAACGCCGACGAATCGGCCCAGCTGCTGGCGCGCTCGGCGTGGCTGCTGGCCAGCAAGAACATCAACGGCGCGCAGGGGCTGGAGGTGTCCGACTTCATGCGCCTGTCGATCGCGGCCCAGGCCAGCCTGCCCATCCTGAACCTGGCGCCGGAACTATACGAAGGCTGGGACGAGATCATCGTGTATCCGGCGGGCTTTCGCATTCCCCGCTCGCGCCAGGACGAGGACGGCGTGGTGCACGAATACATCGAGGACGCGGCCGGCGAGGCCTGGGAAGGCGGGCCGCTGGTCCTGTCCTGGGAAGACACGCAGCTCTCGGATGGCGGCTTCAACGTGGTCATCCACGAATTTGCCCACAAGCTGGACCTGCGCTCGGGTTTCGCCGACGGCATGCCGTCGCTGGCGGCCCACCCCGAACTGCAGCCGCGCGCCTGGCGCCGCGTGCTGGAGGACAGCCTGGACCGCTTCATCGCCGCCCTGGACGCGGTGGAAGCCGCCATCCCGCCGCACGTCGATCCCGAAAGCGAGGAAGCCGACGCCTGGTACGCCCGCTTGCCGATGGACCCGTATGCCGCCACCGACGAGGCCGAATTCTTCGCCGTCAGCTCCGAGCATTTCTTCGTCGACCCCTACCCCATGCAGCAAGCGCTGCCGCAATGGTATGCGCTGCTGAAGGCCTACTATAGGCAGGACCCACTGGAACGCTACGCATGAAACAGCTGCTGATCGTGTGGCATTCGCGCACCGGCGCGGCCCGGCAGATGGCCGAGGCGGCCGCCCGCGGCGCGCAGTCCGCCGCCGCCGAAATGGCGCAGCAGAACGATCTGCGCGTCGCGCTGCGGCGGGCGGCCGACGTGCAGGCCGACGAGCTGCTGGCCAGCGACGGCTATCTGTTCTGCGCCCCCGAGAACCTGGCGGGCCTGAGCGGCGAAATGAAGGAGTTCTTCGACCGCAACTACTACGCGGTGCTGGACCGGATACAGGGGCTGCCCTATGCCTGCGCGATCAGCGCCGGCAGCGACGGCTCGGGCGCCGCCCGCCAGGCCGAACGCATCTGCACCGGCTGGCGGCTCAACCCCGTGGCGCCGCCGCTCATCGTCAACATGGGCGCGCAGACGGCGCAGCAGATCCTCGCGCCCAAGATGGTGGCGCCGGCGGAACTGGCGAAATGCGAGGAACTGGGGGGATTGCTGGCGGGGACGCTGTTGTTATGAGTGGGGGGGTGTTGGGGGTGTTGGGGGTGTTGGGGGTGTTGGGGGTGTTGGGGGTGTTGGACGTAGGATGGGTGTAGCGCGCGGATGCGTGCGCAAAAACTCAACCGCCGAACGCGCGTAACCCATCAGCCGGCGCAAGCCGGCATTTTTTCGTGCCAAGAAAAACGGCGGCTTGCGCCGCCTGATGGGTTTCGCGCGCTTGATGGCGGAGCGCTTGGCTCGGGCATCCGCGCGCTGCACCCATCCTACGGCGCCTACAGCGCCGCCGTGACGACGATCTCGACCTTGTAGTCGGGGTTGGCCAGGCGGGCTTCGACCGTGGCGCGGGGGGGCGAATTGCCGGCGGCGACCCAGGCGTCCCAGGCCTTGTTCATGCCGTCGAATTCCTTCATGTTGGCCACGTAGATCTGGGCCATCAGGATCTTGGTCTTGTCGGTGCCGGCCTCGGCCAGCAGGCGGTCGATGGTGGCCAGCACCTGGGCGGTCTGGCCGGTGATGTCCAGCGTCGCATCGTCGGGCACCTGGCCGGCCAGGTACGCGACGCCGTTGTACACGGCCATGTCCGACAGGCGCTTGTCGACGTTGAAGCGCTTGATGCTGCTCATGAATATTCCCCTAGGAAGTGGTTGGGTCAAAAAACTAGGCGGGAGGCAACTGGAACACCTGCCGCAGATAAGCCAGGTAGGCCGGATCGTCGCACATGGTCTTTTCCGGCGCGTCGGACACCTTGGCCACGGGCTGGCCGTTGCAGCGGACCATCTTCATGACGATCTGCAGGGGCTCGTGGCCCAGGTCGTTGGTCAGGTTGGTGCCGATTCCGAAGGACACCTTGCAGCGGCCCGAGAACTGGCGGGCCAGCTCGATGGCGCGCGGGAAGGTCAGCGAATCCGAGAACACCAGCGTCTTGGCGCGCGGGTCCACGCGGTTCTTGCGGTAGTGTTCGAGCAGGCGCTCGCCCCAGACGAAGGGGTCGCCCGAGTCGTGGCGCGCGCCGTCGAACAGCTTGCAGAAATACATGTCGAAATCGCGCAGGAAGGCATCCATGCCGTAGACGTCGGACAGCGCGATGCCCAGGTCGCCGCGGTATTCCTTGGCCCAGACCTCAAGCGCGAACACCTGCGAATCGCGCAGCCGCGGGCCCAGCGCCTGGCAGGCCTGCAGGTATTCATGGCCCATGGTGCCCAGCGGCAGGACCTCGTGCTGCTTGGCCAGCAGCACGTTGCTGGTGCCGGCGAAATGCTGCCCCATCTGCGCCTTCATGGTCGACACGATTTCCTCGTGCCAGACCTTGGAGAAGCGGCGGCGCGTGCCGTATTCGGCCACGCGGAAGTCCGCCAGCGCGGGATCGTCCAGCACCAGGTGCATCTTGGACTGCAGGCGCTTGCGGCCCTCTTCCCAGTTGGGATTCTTGCGCGTGTTGCGGAAATAGACCTCGTTGACGATGGCCAGCACCGGGATCTCGAACAGGATGGTGTGCAGCCACGGGCCCTTGACCTCGATGCTGATTTCGCCGGGCGCCTCGCCCTCGCCGATGAAGATGCAGCGCTCGGGCATGTGGAACAGGCCGAGGAAATCAACGAAGTCGCTTTTGATAAAGCGCAAGCCGCCGAGATATTTAAGTTCGTCTTCGGTGAACCGGAGCTGGCACAGCTGGTGCACTTCCTCGCGGATTTCGTCCAGATAGGGACGCAGGTCGACCCCTGGCGTGCGGCATTTGTAACGGTACTCGACCTGGGCAGCCGGAAAGTGGTGCAGAACCACCTGCATCATGCTGAATTTATACAGGTCGGTGTCGAGCAGCGAGGTGATTATCATGATTGCGCGTTTCGTTTCGCGACACCATAGCATAGAGCGCGCGGGGCAAGGGCCCATGGGCCACGATGTCAATACGGGTATTACCGGCACACCGGCACGGCATTGGGTAAAATCGACGCAACAAGACACAAAGCCGCCGAATCCCGGAGTTCCTTAATGACCCACGTTGTCACCGAAAACTGTATCAAGTGCAAGTACACCGACTGCGTAGACGTCTGCCCGGTGGACTGTTTTCGCGAGGGTCCGAACTTCCTGGTGATCGATCCCGACGAATGCATCGATTGCGCCGTCTGCATCCCCGAGTGCCCGGCCAATGCGATCTACGCCGAAGAAGACGTGCCGCAGGACCAACTGAACTTCATCGCCCTGAATGCCGAGCTCTCTCCCGAGTTCGCCAGCATCAGCCGTGCCAAGAAGCCCTTGCCCGACGCCGACGACTGGAACGGCAAAGAGGACAAGCTGCAATACCTGGAAAGATGAATCCGCGAGCGCCGGCCGCCTGACGGCCGGCATCGCGCGATGCCCCGATGACCGACGACTCCAAATACACGCGCCAGACAGTCACCCACGTCCACACCTGGGTGCCGGAAAAACTCTTCTCCGTACGCGTGACGCGCGACGACGCGTTTACGTTCCAGCCCGGCCAGTTCGCCCGCGTCGGCCTGCCCGAGGCCGACGCGCCCGACAGCGCGCCCACGCTGTGGCGCGCTTATTCCATGGTCTCGGCGCCGCATGAGCCCTGGCTGGAGTTCTATTCCATCGTGGTGCCCGAAGGGCTGTTCAGCCCGCGCATGGCGCGGCTGCAGCCCGGCGATTCGCTGTACGTCGAAAAAGCGCCCTACGGCTTCCTGACCCTGGAGCGCTTCGCCCCGGGCGGCGACCTGTGGCTGGTGGCCTCGGGCACCGGGCTGTCGGCCTATCTGTCCATCCTGCGCGACCCGGCCGCCTGGCGCGCCTATCGCCGCATCATCCTGGTCCACGGCGTGCGCACCGCGGCCGAGCTAGCCTATCGCGAAGAAATCGAGTCCTGGCGCAAGCAGCCCGCGCTGGCCGAGATGTTCGCGGCGGACCCGCACAAGCTCGTCTACCTGCCCATCGCCACGCGCGAGGCGCTGCCCGGCATGCCCCGGGAGCGCCTCACCACGCTGATCGCCGACGGCCGCCTGGAGCAGCTGGCCGGCCAGCCGCTGGACCCCGAGAACGCCAAGATCATGCTCTGCGGCAATCCGGACATGCTGGCCGACGCCCGCAAGCTGCTGGGCGAGCGCGGCTTCAAGCCGGGCCGCCGCGGCATCCCCGGCAACCTGGCGGTGGAAAACTACTGGTAAGCCCGGGCGTAGTGCATAACTCCGCCAAACGGCCCAGCCACCGCGTCCCCGCACGGCCCTACACTGGTGCATAACCGCTATTGGGTCGTTTTTTAGCAACATATTTGCTTTTTTTGTCGGTGTTTCTTCAGGCTATCTGGAAATATCGTTAATCCCCGGGGCAATAATCGGGGCACACGCACGACCCAGAAGGACCTTTTCAAATGCTGTATCAATTGCACGAAATGCAGCGCGCCTTCCTGACTCCGTTTGCTGCATTTACGGACGCCGGCTCTCAACTGTTTTCCAGCCCATACAGCCCTCTCGCCTACACCCCGATTTCCCGCCAGATGGCGGCCGGGTACGAGCTGATGACCCGGATCGGCAAGGAATACCAGAAACCGGCCTGGAACCTGCCCACCACCGAGATCGACGGCAAGACCGTCCGCGTCACCGAATCCGTGGCGATGGACAAGCCGTTCTGCCGCCTGGTGCACTTCCACCGCGACGTCCGCCACGCGCGCCCGGACGATCCGACCATCCTGCTGGTGGCCCCGCTCTCGGGCCACCACGCCACGCTGCTGCGCGACACCGTGCGCGCCCTGCTGCCGGCCCATGACATCTACGTCACCGACTGGATCGACGCCCGCATGGTGCCGCTGTCGGCAGGCCCGTTCCACCTGAACGACTATGTGCGCTACGTGCAGGACTTCATCCGCCACCTGGGCCCGGACGTGCACGTCATGTCCGTGTGCCAGCCCACGGTGCCGGTGCTGGCCGCCGTTTCGCTGATGGCCTCGGCCAACGACCCCTGCCAGCCGCGCAGCATGGTGATGATGGGCGGTCCCATCGACCCGCGCCAGTCGCCCACGCAGGTCAACCGCCTGGCCACCACCAAGCCTTACTCGTGGTTCGAGAACCAGGTCATCCATCCGGTGCCGCCGCGCTATCCGGGCGCCGGCCGCAAGGTCTACCCCGGCTTCCTGCAGCACGCGGGCTTCATGGCCATGAACCCGGACCGCCACATGAAGTCGCACTACGACTTCTACCTGGACCTGCTGCGCGGCGACGACAGCGACGCCGAGGCGCACCGCCGCTTCTACGACGAATACAACGCCGTGCTGGACATGCCGGCCGAGTTCTACCTGGACACGATCCGCATGGTGTTCCAGGAATTCCAGCTGCCCAACGGCACCTGGGAGGTCGACGGCAAGCCGGTGCGCCCCGCCGACATCAAGAAGGTCGCGCTCTTCACCATCGAGGGCGAACTGGACGACATTTCCGGCCAGGGCCAGACGCGCGCCGCCATCAAGCTGTGCAAGAACATCCCGGCCGAGCGCAAGATGCATTACACCGCGCCGAACTGCGGCCACTACGGGATTTTCTCGGGCCGCCGCTGGCGCGAAATGATCTGTCCTAAAATCGCCGAATTCATCCGGCAATCGTGATTGCAGGATGAATCCGACCTCAGTCGGATTCATCCCGCGTCCTTTCTTCCTCATGTCCTGTTGTTCCCTTGCAGACCGCATCGATGCCTTGCTGCCTCAGACGCAATGCACCAAATGCGGCTACGACGGCTGTCGGCCGTATGCCGAGGCCATCGCCGACGGCGCCGCCCCGATCAACCGCTGCCCGCCGGGCGGCGATGAAGGCATCGCCGCGCTGGCCGGCCTGCTCGGCGTGCCCGTGCTGCCGCTGGACGCGACGCGCGGCGAGCCCGGCCCCCTGCTGGTGGCCCGCATCGACGAAGCCCACTGCATAGGCTGTACGCTGTGCATCCAGGCCTGTCCGGTCGACGCCATCGTGGGCGCCAACAAGCAGATGCACACCGTGCTTGCCGACTGGTGCACCGGCTGCGACCTGTGCGTGGCGCCCTGTCCTGTAGACTGCATCGAAATGACGCCGGCCGGCCGGCCGTGGAGCGCAGAGGACGCCGCGCTCGGGCGCGAACGCCATCGCCGCCATCTGGCGCGCATGGCGCGCCTGGCCGCCGACAACGCGCGCCTGATGGCGCCCGAGGTCCCTGAAACGCCCGCCTCCGCCCCCGCCGACGCCGGCAACGAGGAGCGCAAGCGTTCCGCCATCGAATCCGCGCTGGCACGCGCCCGCGCCCGCCGCAACGCCACGCCATGAACGCCGCCAAACGCCAGGAAATCTTCGCGCGCCTGCAGGCCGCCAATCCCCACCCGACCACCGAGCTGGAATACGAGACGCCGTTCCAGCTGCTGATCGCCGTGCTGCTGTCGGCGCAGGCCACCGACAAGTCGGTCAACATCGCGACGCGCAAGTTCTTCCCCGAGCACGGCACGCCCGAAGGCGTGCTGGCGCTGGGCGAGGAAGGCCTGGCGGACTACATCAAGACCATCGGGCTCTACCGCACCAAGGCCAAGAACGCCATCGCCACCTGCAGAATCCTGCTGGAGCAGCACGGCGGCGAAGTGCCGCAGACGCGCGAGGCGCTCGAAGCCTTGCCCGGCGTGGGCCGCAAGACCGCCAACGTGGTGCTCAACACCGCGTTCGGCCAGCCCACGATGGCCGTGGACACGCACATCTTCCGCGTCTCCAACCGCACCGGCATCGCGCCCGGCAAGAACGTGCTGGAAGTCGAGCGCAAACTCGAAAAATTCGTGCCGCGCGAATACATGCAGGACGCGCACCATTGGCTGATTCTGCTGGGCCGCTACGTGTGCGTGGCGCGCAAGCCCAAATGCCCCCAGTGCGGCATTTCCGACCTCTGCGAATTCAAGCAGAAGACCCCGGCCTGAGCGGCGCGCGCCGCCGCGAAACCGGGTTTTCCCTCGTTCAGAAGAATGTGACGCGTTGACGTTCGTCAATGCGTATTTGCTGCAATGCATTTCCCTTGCAGCACTGTCATCTCCCTCTGCTGCGCATGCATTGTCGGCCTGCCGACAATTGCCCTTTCCGCACTGCAAAACCTATGACAAACCCTCATGGAATTTTGATAAATAGGTGCGCATACTCGCCGGCAACTCACCGGAAAACTGCGCTACATCGGCAGTCTTCCGACCCTGCGGGGACCCGCCGCGATAACGGCGGGTGCAGACCAATAAATACAACGCTGGTGCAGCGAACATGGACGACACGATCCTGGAGACAAAAGGCCTCACGAAGGAATTCCGCGGTTTCGTCGCGGTCAATGGGGTCGATTTGCGTATCAAGCGCGGCGAGATTCATGCCTTGATCGGGCCTAACGGCGCGGGCAAGACCACATGCTTCAACCTGCTCACCAAGTTCCTGGCTCCCACGTCGGGAACCATCAAGTTCAACGGTATCGACATCACCGGCGAACGCCCCGCGCAGATCGCGCGCCGCGGCATCATCCGTTCGTTCCAGATCTCGGCGGTGTTTCCCCACCTCACCGTGCTGGAAAACGTGCGTATCGGATTGCAGCGCAAGACCGGTCTGTCTTTTCATTTCTGGAAAAGCGACAAGCAGCTGGCCTCGCTGAACGAGCCGGCGCGCGCGCTGCTCGAACAGGTCGACCTCGCCGCCTTCGCCGACGAGACCACCGTGAACCTGCCGTACGGCCGCAAGCGCGCGCTCGAGATCGCCACCACGCTGGCGATGGAACCCGAGCTGATGCTGCTGGACGAACCGACGCAGGGCATGGGCCACGAGGACGTGGACCGCGTCACCCAGCTGATCAAGCGGGTCAGCGCCGGCCGCACCATACTCATGGTGGAGCACAACATGAACGTCGTGTCCTCCATCGCCGACACCATCACCGTGCTGGCGCGCGGCTCCGTACTGGCGGAAGGATCCTACGCCGAAGTCTCCCGCCATCCGGCAGTGATGCAGGCCTACATGGGCACCACCGAGGGCGAACTTCAAGGAGCACACGCATGAGCACCCCGGCACTGGAAATTTCGGGCCTGCAGGCCTGGTACGGGGAATCGCATATCCTGCACGGCGTGGATATGCGCGTCGGACAGGGCGAAGTGGTCACGCTGCTGGGACGCAACGGCGCCGGCCGCACCACCACGCTGCGCGCCATCCTGGGCCTGACCGGCTCGCGCAAGGGCTCGGTGCGCATCCACGGCACCGAGGCCATCGACCTGCCGACCTACAAGATCGCCCATCTCGGCGTCGGCTACTGCCCCGAGGAACGCGGCATCTTCGCCAGCCTGTCGTGCGAAGAGAACCTGCTGCTGCCTCCGGTGGTCGGTTCGCTGGGCGGCGGCATGTCGCTAGCCGAAATCTACGACATGTTCCCCAACCTCCAGGAACGCCGCAACTCGCCCGGCACCCGGCTGTCGGGGGGCGAACAGCAGATGCTGGCGGTCGCGCGCATCCTGCGCACCGGCGCCAACCTGCTGCTGCTCGACGAGATCTCCGAAGGCCTCGCGCCCGTCATCGTGCAGGCGCTGGCGCGCATGATCACGGCGCTCAAGCAGCGCGGCTACACCATCGTCATGGTGGAACAGAACTTCCGCTTCGCAGCGCCGCTGGCCGACCGCTTCTACGTCATGGAGCACGGCCAGATCGTCGAACACTTCGAAGCCACCGAACTTTCAGAAAAACAGGACACGCTCAACGAACTGCTGGGCGTGTAAGCACACCTGTCATCCGCCGGACCCCCGGCAACACTACACCGTAGGAAAAAAAGAGGAGTCATCCCATGAAGCTGCACACCATCACTGCTGCACTGGCCATGGCTGGCCTGGGATTTGCCGGGGCTACCGTCCACGCGCAGGGTATCTCCGACGATGTCATCCGCGTCGGCTTCATCACTGACATGTCCGGCGTGTATTCGGACATCGACGGCAAGGCCGGCCTGGAGGCCGTGCGCATGGCGATCGAAGACGCCGGCGGCGCCATCAACGGCAAGAAGATCGAAGTCGTGTCGGCCGACCACCAGAACAAGGCCGACGTGGCCTCGGCGCGCGTGCGCGAATGGTTCGACGAGCAGAAGGTGGACGTCATCATCGCCGGCACCAACTCGTCGACCAGCCTGGCCATGGCCGGCGTGGCCGCCGAAAAGAAAAAGCCCTTCATGGCCATCGGCGCGGGCGCCTCGGACCTGACCAACGCCCAGTGCTCGCCCTACACCGTGCACTATGCCTACGACACCGTGGCGCTGGCGCGCGGCACCGGTTCGGCCGTGGTGAAGGACGGCGGCAAGAGCTGGTTCTTCCTGACCGCCGACTACGCCTTCGGCCATGCGCTCGAACGCGACACGATTGCCGTGGTCAAGGCCGCCGGCGGCGAGGTCAAGGGCCAGGTACGCGCGCCGCTGGGCGCGTCGGACTTCTCGTCCTTCCTGCTGCAGGCGCAGGCCTCCAAGGCGCAGATCCTGGGCCTGGCCAATGCCGGCGGCGACACCATCAACTCGATCAAGGCCGCCAACGAATTCGGCGTGACCAAGACCATGAAGATGGCCGGCCTGCTGGTCTTCATCAACGACGTGCACGCGCTGGGCCTGCAGGCCACGCAGGGCATGTACCTGACCGACGGCTGGTACTGGGATCAATCCGACGCCTCGCGCGCCTGGTCCAAGAAGTTCGAGGCCAAGGTCGGCCGCAAGCCTTCCATGCTGCAGGCCGGCGACTACTCCGCGCTCAGCTTCTACCTGAACGCGGTCAAGGCCACCGGCACCGACGACGGCGACGCCGTCATGAAGTGGATGAAGTCGAACAAGGTCAACGACTTCTTCGCCCAGGGCGGCTATGTGCGCGAAGACGGCCGCATGATCCACGACATGTACCTGATGCAGGTCAAGACCCCGGCCGAATCCAAGGGTCCGTGGGACTACTACAAGGTCGTGGCGACGCTGCCGGGCGACGAGGTCTACACCAAGCTGTCCGAGTCCACCTGCAAGCTGGTCAAGAAGTAAACCGGCTCCCGTGTCCCGATGCTGCCCGGCCACCCGCCGGGCAGTTTCCCGAATCGCCCGCCTCTATCCGTAAGCGCAGGATTTTTACAAGATGACTGACATTTTCGGCATCCCCATACAGGCCTTGTTCGGCCAGTTGTTGCTAGGCCTGGTCAACGGCTCCTTCTACGCCATGCTTTCGCTCGGGCTGGCGGTCATTTTCGGGCTGCTGAACGTCATCAACTTCGCGCACGGCGCGCTCTACATGCTGGGCGCGTTCGTCGCCTGGATGGGCCTGTCCTACTTCGGCCTGAACTACTGGATCATGCTGGTCCTGGCGCCGCTGATCGTGGGCGCGTTCGGGATCATCATCGAGAAGCTGCTGCTCAAGCACCTGTACAAGCTCGACCACCTCTACGGGCTGCTGCTGACCTTCGGGCTGACGCTGCTCATCGAGGGCCTGTTCCGCAGCTTCTACGGGGTGTCGGGCCAGCCCTATCCCACGCCCGACGCGCTGCGCGGCGCGACCAACCTGGGCTTCATGATCCTGCCGAACTACCGCGGCTGGGTCGTGGCGGCCTCGGTCGTGGTGTGCCTGGCCACCTGGTTCGTGATCGAACGCACCCGCCTGGGCGCGCTGCTGCGCGCCGGCACCGAGAATCCCAAGCTGGTCGAGTCCTTCGGCGTGAACGTGCCGCGCATGATCACGCTGACCTACGGCTTCGGCGTGGCGCTGGCGGGCTTCGCCGGCGTGCTGGCCGCGCCGGTCCTGCAGATTTCCCCGCTGATGGGCTCCAACCTCATCATCGTCGTGTTCGCGGTCGTCGTGATCGGAGGCATGGGGTCCATCCTGGGCGCCATCGTCACCGGGCTGGGCCTGGGCGTCATAGAAGGCCTGACCAAGGTGTTCTGGCCCGAAGCCTCCAGCACGGTCGTCTTCATCATCATGGCCATTGTTCTGTTGATCCGCCCGGCCGGGCTGTTCGGAAAAGAGAAATGAATCGTCAATTCCTGGGCTATGCGGCAGTGGCCATCGTGGTGGCCATTCTTCCCTTCGTCGGGGTGTATCCGATCTTCGCCATGAAGGTCATGTGCTACGCCCTCTTCGCCTGCGCGTTCAACCTGCTGCTGGGCTTCACCGGGCTGCTGTCCTTCGGCCACGCCGCCTTCCTGGGCAGCGCGGCCTACGCCGCCGGACACGCGCTGAAGGTGTGGGGCTTTCCCACCGAGATCGGCCTGCTGTTCGGCGTGGCCGTCGCGGCGCTGCTGGGCCTGGCCATGGGCGCGCTGGCGATCCGCCGCAGCGGCATCTACTTCGCCATGATCACGCTGGCGCTGGCGCAGATGGTGTTCTTCTTCTTCCTGCAGGCGCACTTCACCGGCGGCGAAGACGGCCTGCAGGGCGTGCCGCGCGGCACCCTGCTGGGGCTGGTGGACCTGTCCGAAGACCTGAACCTGTACTACGTGGTGATGGGCGTGTTCGCGCTGGGCTTCTTCATCATCTGGCGCACCGTGCACTCGCCGTTCGGCCAGGTGCTGCAGGCCCTGCGCGAGAACGAGCCGCGCGCGGTCTCGCTCGGCTACGACGTCGACCGCTTCAAGCTGCTGGCCTTCGTGCTGTCGGCCGCCATCGCCGGACTGGCCGGCGCCACCAAGACCCTGGTGTTCGTGTCCGCCACGCTGTCCGACGCCACCTGGCAGATGTCGGGCCTGGTGATCCTGATGACGCTGATCGGCGGCCTGGGCACCCTGACCGGCCCCGTGCTGGGCGCCTTCATCGTGGTGCTGCTCGAGAACAAGGTGGGCGACTTCGGCCAGATGCTGGCGCGCGCCACCGGCATGGACTGGTTCCTGCGCCTGGGCGAATCGGTCACCATCGTGATCGGCCTGATCTTCGTGATCTGCGTGCTGGCGTTCCGCCGCGGCATCGTGGGCGAGATCGGCGCCTTCATGCAGCGCCGGCGCGCCGCCCGCGCCTGACACGCCAGACCGGTGATTGCCGCAAGGGGCCGCGACAGCGGCCCCTTCGTCGTTCGGGCCGCGGCGGCCCCGCCGGTGGTGCGCCTTACAATGGCACAAACCACTCGACAGGTGCCTGACCATGCGCAACTTGCACGTCGCCTCCGCCCTTTTCGCCGTGGCGTTGGCCGCGGCCGTTCCCCCGGCCGCCAGCGCGGCCCAGCCCGCGCCCGCCACGCCCGTCTGTGAAGTCGACCGTCCCGTGCGCTTCAGCGGCCTGAACTGGGAATCCAACCTGGTGCTGGCCGGCATCGAACGCTATGTGCTGGAGCACGGCTACGGCTGCAAGACCCAGGTGGAAATCGGCGAGACCCTGCCCATGCTGGCCGCGCTGCAGCGCGGCGACGTGGACGTCACGCCCGAAGTCTGGCCGGGGCAGATCGAAGGCGCATGGAAAAAGGCGCTGGCCAGCGGGCGCGTGCTCGGCGTGGGCCACGTGTACGACGCCGGCGAGGGCTGGTACGTGCCGCGCTACACCGTGGAGCGCCATCCCGACCTGAAGTCGGCTTCCGATCTGGCTCGCTTCAAGCAGGTCTTCGCCGATCCCGAGGACCCGGGCCGCGGCCGCATCTACGGCTGCCCGGCGGGCTGGGCCTGCGGCACGCTCAACGGCAACCTGCTGCGCGCCCTCGGCCTGGAAAAGGATTACTCGCTGTTCGCGCCCGGCTCGGGCGCCGCGCAGAAAGCCGCCATCGTCTCGGCCTACAAGCGCAAGCGCGACATCGTCTTCTACTACTGGACCCCGACCTCGCTGGTCGGCGCGCTGGACCTGGTCAAGCTGGAGCTGCCGCCCTTCGACCAGGAGGCCTATACCTGCATGACCGATCCCAAGTGCGAACACCCCGTGGCCACGGAATTCAAGCCCAACCCGGTGGTCACCGGCCTGAACGCCGAGTTCGCGCGGCAGGCGCCGCAGCTGGCCGCCTTCTTCGCCAGGCTGGCCGTGCCGGACGACGCCATCGACGCCACCCTGGGCTGGCTCGAAAACGAAGGCAAGGAACCCGAAGACGCCGCCCGCTACTTCCTCAAGCAGTACGGCGCCGTCTGGCGGCAGTGGATGCCGGCCGACGCGGCCGCCCGCGTGGAGGCGGCGCTGGCGCGGGAATGAGGCGCACGGCCCGGGCTCATGTATCCTGACGTTTCGGCGGGGCCGCCCTCGACGCGGCCCACACGCCACCCCATACGAACGAAGGAAGACAACCATGGACGCCCTGTACTGGCACGACGGTCGCTGGACCACTGAAAACCCCAAACTGCTCGGCCCCGCCGACCACGCCTTCTGGATGGCCAGCATGGTCTTCGACGGCGCGCGCGCCTTTCGCGGCCTGACGCCCGACCTGGACCTGCACTGCCAGCGCGTGGTGCGCTCGGCCGAGAAAATGCTGATGAAGCCGCAGCTCGGCTGGGAAGAGATCCAGTCGCTGTGCCTGCAGGCCGTGGCCAAGTTCCCCGAGGGCACCGAGCTCTACATCAAGCCGATGTTCTATTGCGCCGACGGTTTCCTGCTGCCCGACGCCGACAAGACGCAGTTCGTGCTGCACGTATTCAAGGTGCCCATGCCCGGCGACCAGGGCTTTTCGGCCTGCTTCTCCAGCTACGCGCGCTCCTGGCCCAATATGGCGCCCACCGACGCCAAGGCCTCTTGCCTCTACCCGAACGGCCAGCGCGCCATCCGCGAGGCCGCCGAGAAAGGCTTCGACAACGCCATCATGCTCGACGGCGCGGGCAACATCGCCGAGTTCGCCACCAGCAACCTGTGGATCGCCAAGGACGGCGTGGTGTCCACGCCGGTCGACAACGGCACCTTCCTCAACGGCATCACGCGCCGCCGCGTGCTGGCCCTGCTCCAGGCCGACGGCGTCGAGGTCCAGGAACGTAGCCTGACCCGCGCCGACATCGAGCAAGCCGACGAAGTGTTCTCGTCCGGCAACTACGGCAAGGTGGTGCACGTCAACCGCGTCGAAGACCGCAAGCTGGAATACGGCCCCATGGCCCGCCGCGCGCACAAGCTGTACATGGACTACGCGGAAAGCACGCGCGCCAGATAGGTCGCCCTCTCCCCCAAAGCTGCCCGCCCCGAGCGGGCAGCGTCGTTCTCAGGAGTCCTCATGCAGACCCGACGTGATTTTCTCCGCAGCGGCGCCTCGCTGGCCGGCGCCGGCAGCGCGCTGGCCCTGCTGCCCGCCTCCATCCGCCGCGCGCTCGCGATTCCGGCCGCGCGCCGCACGGGCACGATCCGCGACGTGGAGCACATCGTGATCTTCATGCAGGAGAACCGCTCGTTCGACCATTACTTCGGCGCCCTGGCCGGTGTGCGCGGGTTCGGCGACCGCTTCCCCGCACCGGCGCCCGACAGCCCCGACGCGCGCCACCGCACCGTCTGGGCGCAATACAACGACAGGCCCGAGGAAGGCGCGCCGCGCACCGTGCTGCCGTTTCACCTGGATACCCGCGAGGCCTTCGAGACCATGCGCGTGGCCAGCACGCCGCATACCTGGTCCAACGCCCAGGACGCCTGGGACGCCGGCCGCATGGGCAACTGGCCGGCGGCCAAGAAAAACCATTCGATGGCGTACTTCACGGAGGACGACATGCCCTTCCAGTACGCCATGGCGCGCGCCTTCACCGTGTGCGACGCCTATCACTGCTCGTTCACCGGCGGCACCAACACCAACCGGCTGTTCCTGTGGACCGGCACCAACGACGGCCTGGGACGCGGCAACGGCCCGGCGCTGGGCAATCTCTACAACAAGCTGTCGGGCGGCGATCCGGCCGGCGGCTACACCTGGACCACCTATCCCGAACGGCTGGAGGCCGCCGGCGTCAGCTGGCGCATCTACCAGGACATGGCGGACAACTATTCGCTCAACCCCATGGCCGGCTTCAAGGCCTACCGCGACGCCTACCACGGCGCGCCCGGCTCTCAGCCCGCGCTGAAAGAGAAGGCGCTGACCACCCGCGGCCTGGACCTGCTGCGCCAGGACGTGCTGGACGGCAGGCTGCCGCAGGTGTCGTGGATCTGCGCGACCAAGGCCGGCTCGGAGCATCCCAGCCCGTCCAGCCCGGCGCAGGGCGCGGACTACACCGCCCGCGTGCTGGACGCGCTGACGGCCAACCCGGAGGTCTGGAGCAAGACCGTCCTGCTGCTGATGTTCGACGAGAACGACGGCTTCTTCGACCATGCGCCGCCGCCCGCGCCGCCCTCGCGCGATGCCGCCGGCGCGCTGGCCGGCGCGTCCACGGTCGATACGAAGGGCGAATACCACGAGATCGTCACCGGCCTCGAAAAGGACGACACGGCGGCGCATCTGCATGGGGTGTACGGGCTGGGGCCGCGCGTGCCCATGTACGTGCTGTCGCCCTGGACCAAGGGCGGCTGGGTCAATTCGCAGGTGTTCGACCACACCTCCGTGCTGCGCTTCGTCGAGCAGCGGTTCGGCGTGGCCGAGCCCAATATTTCGCCGTGGCGGCGCGCGGTCTGCGGCGACTTGACTTCGATTTTCGACTTCGCCGCGCCCGACGACGCCGACCTGCTGCGCGGCCTGCCGCCCACGGCCGAGCGCGCCGGACTGGCCCGCGCGCTGCCGCAGACCGTCGTCCCGGCGGCTCCGCTGCGCCCCGACGTGGCCCGGCAGCCGGCCGGCACGCGCCCGTCGCGCCCCCTGCCCTATGCGCTGCAGGTCCACGCGCAGGCGCGGGACGGACGCATCGCGCTGCGCTTCGAGAACACCGGCCGGGCCGGCGCCGTGTTCCATGTGTACGACCGCCTCGACCTGCAACGCGGTCCGCGCCGCTATACCGTCGAGGCCGGCAAGTCCCTGCAGGACGCATGGCCGGCCTGGGTCGACGGCGCCCGCTACGACCTGTGGGTGCTCGGCCCCAACGGATTCCACCGGCATTGCTGCGGACGCCTGGACACGGCGGCCCAGCCGCCGCTGGAGGTCACGGCCGATCACGCAGGGCCGGGCGCGCCGCTGCGCCTGACCGTGAGCAACCCCGGCCCGCAAACCCGCGCGTTCCGCGTGGAGGCCAACGCCTACGGTTATCCGGCGCAGGCCGCCACGGCGCTGGCCGCGGGCGAGGCCATCAGCCTGTCCTGGGACATGGCGCGCAGCGCGGGCTGGTACGACGTGACGGTGCGCGACGAAAGCGATCCGGCCTACGTCCGACGGCTGGCCGGGCGCATCGAAACCGGCGCGCCCTCCACCTCCGATCCCGCGATGGGCGGCGAGCCGGTATTGCGCTGGACGCCGGCGGCATGAAGTGTCCGTCGTCAGGTTTTTCCTGCAACGCCGCCGCGATCACTGGCTATCGACGAGCCTGCTGCGCTTGACCATCGCCAGAATGGTTTCCGTCAACTCGTCCCGCGCCTGCGCTTCACTGAGGTCTCCGGCCACCGCCGCCTGAGACAGCGCCTCCGCCGCGCCCAACATCGCCCACAGGCTTGCCGGCGACACGCTCCGCGGCCCGGCAAAGGGTTCAAGGATTTTCTGGCACTTCTCGATGAACGCCTGCTGGTACTGGCGCTTGACTGCCGCCAGTTCCGGCGAGCCGCTGAGGGCGGCCAGCACCTCCGGAATTTCACGGCCCTGGGTCAGCACGCAATCGACGTAGCTGCCGGCGATGACGCTGGCCTTGTCCTTCAACGTGGGCTTGCTGGCGGCGATGGCCGCGTCGATCACGGCCGTCTGACGCACATCGAAATCCTGGTAGAGCGCTGCCAGCAGTCCATTGCGGGTGCCGAAGTGGTCATAGACAACGGGCTTGGTGACACCCGCAACATCGGCCAGCCGTCCCAGGGTCAAGGCATCCGTGCCTTCGGCCCGGATCAACTGCCATGAAACATCGAGAAGCTGGCGCAGCCGCTCGTCCCTGGACAGACGGCGACGGGGGGAGTCCTTGGAGGGGGCAGGTTTTTTCAGGGGGCTTGACATCGCTATATACCAAAGGTAACTTACCATCCGTAAGTTACTTTCAGTATATTGGATCGCGGCCCGGCAGGCAACCGGGTGGCGTCCACAACCGGACCATGACCATGACCTCCAATACGCTTTCACTTCCACAGCCCGCCAGCCGCAAGGCATGGATGGGGCTTTTGACCGTTCTCGCCCTGGTGTTGCTGGTGGCGATGGACGGCTCCGTCCTGTACCTCGCCATGCCGCGCATGACGGCCGCCATCTTGCCGACGGCGGACCAGGCGCTGTGGATTCTGGACATTTACGGCTTTGTTGTCGGCTCTCTGCTCATCGCCTTCGGCAACATCGGCGACCGCTATGGACGGTTGAAGCTGATGATGACGGGGGCCGTGATCTTCGGGCTGGGATCTCTGGGCGCGGCGCACTCCACGACGCCCGCCAGCATGATCGGCTTTCGCGCGCTGATGGGACTGGGCGGCGCCACGCTGCTGCCGTCGGGGCTGGCCATCGTCAGCGCCTTGTTCCCCGACCCACGGCAGCGGGCGCAGGCCATCGGAATCTTTGCGGCCACATTCGCGGCGGGATTTGCCATCGGGCCGATCATCGGCGGGCTGCTGCTGCAACGCTTCGACTGGGGCGTGGTGTTCCTGATCAACGTGCCGGTGGTGCTGGCCTTCCTGCTGGTCGCGCCAGCGCTGCTGCGCGAAGTGCGCACCACCACCTCCGGCCGCATTGACGTGCCGAGCCTGTTGCTGTCCTTCGCAGGAATCCTGCTGTTCACCTACTCGATCAAGAGCGCGGCGGCCGCGGGCTTTACACCGGTGCAGTCCGTCGCAGGAATCGCGGGGCTGCTTGCCCTGGCGGCCTTCCTGGGCCGACAGACGAAGATCGCTTTTCCGCTGCTGGACCTGAGCTTGTTCAAGGACAGGATTTTCTCGATCGCCATCCTGACCGGGCTGTTGTCGCTGGTGGTCTGGTCGGCGGCAGGCTATCTGTCTGGCATCTATCTGCAGTCGGTGCTGGGCCATGAGGTCTTCACGGCGGCGCTGATGGCCTTGCCGGGCGCGGTGGTGCTTACGGCCACCTGCGTGGGAACCAGCCGCATCGTCGAGCGCATCGGGCGCAAGGCCGCCTTGGTGGGCACGCATTTCCTGAATGGCCTGGGCGTGTTCCTGCTGCTGTTCACCACGACCGAGGCCGGAGTCATCGCGTTCGTGGCTTCGACGGTGATTGCGGGTGTGGGCTATGGCCTGTCGTTCAGCCTCGTCGCCGAAATCGCCGTGTCGGCGGTGCCGAGCGAGCGCGCCGGGGCGGCAGGCTCCATCGCGGAAACCAGCAACGAGATCGGCAATGCCTTGGGCATCACCTTGCTGGGTTCATTGGCGGCGCTGGTGTTCCGGCTGTCCGGCCCGGGCGTGGCGGGAACATTGAACGAGACCTTGGGCCATCCCGGGATCACAGAAGCTGCCGCGATGCAGGCCAGGGAAGCCTTCCTCTCGGGGCTGCATCTGGCAGTCGGCGTGGGGGGCCTGCTGATGCTGCTGGTCGGACTGGCGGCCTGGGTGTGGTTGCCGCGCAAACTGCCGCAATAGAAGATAAACGCCGGGCTGGGCCCGGCGCTTTCGTGAGCGACAGGACGAGAACGGAAAGCGTCAGCCTTCCTCGCCGCCCTTGCCCAGGCCCAGGTAGCTCTCGATGACCTTGGGGTCTCCGGCCAGCTCGCGCGCCGGACCGTGCAGGATGACTTCGCCGGTTTCCAGCACGTAGCCGTAGTCGGCCACCTGCAGCGCCGCGCGCGCGTTCTGCTCGACCAGCAGGATGGCCACGCCGGTTTCGCGCAGGCGCGCGATGATGTGGAAGATCTCGCGCACGATGCGCGGGGCCAGGCCCAGGCTGGGCTCGTCGAGCATCAGCAGATTGGGCTTGGCCATCAGCGCGCGGCCCACCGCCAGCATCTGGCGTTCGCCGCCGGACAGCGTGCCGGCCTGCTGCGTGCGCCGCTCGCGCAGCCGCGGGAACAGGTCGAAGACCTCGTTCAAGGTATCGCGCCAGCCGCTTTCGCGGCTGCGGTAGCGGCGAAAGCCGCCCAGCAGCAGGTTGTCTTCCACCGACATGGTGCCGAACAGCTCGCGGCGCTCGGGCACCAGCGACATGCCGGCGGCCACGCGGCGCTCGACCTGCCAGCCCGACACGTCGGCGCCGGCGTACTGCACCGCGCCGGCCGCATGGCCGGTGTGGGGCAGCGAGCCCATGATGGCGTTGAGCATGGTGGACTTGCCGGCGCCGTTGGCGCCGATCACCGTGACGATGCTGCCGGCCGGCACCGTGAGCGAGGCGCCCACCAGCGCGCCAACCTTGCCGTAGCGGGCCGACAGCTGGCTGACTTCGAGGACGGGGGATTGCGTCGCGCTCATCACACGCCTCCTGCCGACACGGGCTTGGCCTGGTCCGACTCGGGCAGGTCGTCGTCGATCCCGCCCAGGTAGGCTTCCAGCACCGCAGGGTTCTTTTGCACGTCGGCCGGCACGCCTTCGGCCAGCTTGGTGCCGAAATCCATCACCACGAGGTGGTTGGTCAGGCGCATCACAAAATCCATATCGTGTTCGACGAGCAGAATGCTCATTCCCTCGGCGCGCAGCTGCTCCAGCACGCGGGCCAGGTCTTGCTTTTCCTTGTAGCGCAGGCCGGCGGCGGGTTCGTCCAGCAGCAGCAGCACCGGATCGGCGGCCAGGGCGCGCGCGATTTCCAGGATGCGTTGCTGGCCCAGCGCCAGGTTGCCCGCCTGCTCGTACAGGTATTCGCCCAGGCCGACGCGCTTGAGCTGTTCGGCGGCCTCGTGCAGCAGCTGGGCTTCGCGCGCGCGGTCCGAATGCAGCGCGCCGGCCAGCACGCCCACGTCGGAGCGCAGGTGCGCGCCCAGCGCCACGTTTTCCAGCACCGTCATGCCCGGCAGCAGCTGCACGTGCTGGAAGGTCCGGCCCACGCCCAGCTTGGCGATCTCGCGCGCCGAGCGGTTGTCGATGCGCTGGCCCATGAACGTGACCTTGCCGCGCGTGACCGGCAGCACGCCGCTGATCAGGTTGAACGTGGTGCTCTTGCCGGCGCCGTTCGGGCCGATCAGGCCCATGATCTCGCCGGAGCTGACCTTGAACGAAATATCGTTGACCGCGACCAGGCCGCCGAACTCCTTGCGGATGGCGTCGACTTCCAGCACCACCTGCCCGGCCTGCGGGCGCACCCGCGTCGGCAGGGCCGGCGCCTGCGCCGGCGGCGCCAGGTTGCGGCGCGAACCGTCGGCGCCGGTGAGGCTGTCCCACCAGCCGGCCAGGATCGGCCACAGGCCGTTGCGCGCGTACTGCAGCATCAGGATCAGCAGCACGCCGAAGACGATCATCTCGAAGTTGGCGTTGGTGTCCAGCAGCTTGGGCAGGAGGTTCTGCAGCTGGTCCTTCAGCACCAGGATGACGCTGGAGCCCAGCAGCGCGCCCCAGACGTAGCCCGCGCCGCCGACCACGGCCATGAACAGGTATTCGATGCCGTAGTTGATGCCGAAGGGGCTGGGACTGACCGCGCGCTGCATGTGGGCGTAGAGCCAGCCCGACACGCAGGCCAGCAGCGCGGCCCAGACGAAGATCACGACCTTGTAGGCGGCGGTGTTGACGCCCATGGACTCGGCCATGCCGGCCCCGCTCTTGAGCGCGCGGATGGCGCGGCCCGGGCGCGAGTTCAGCAGGTTGCGGGTAGCCCACAACGCCAGCAGCACGAATATCCAGATCAGGTAATAGATATGGCGGCCGCTGGCCAGCGAGATGCCAAAAATGCTGATGGGCTCGATGCCGGCGATGCCGTCATGCTTGCCCAGCCAGTCGATGTTGCCGAACAGGAAATACAGCGACAGGCCCCAGGCGATGGTGCCCAGCGGCAGGTAGTGGCCCGACAGGCGCAGCGTGATGGCGCCCAGCAGATAGGCGACCACGGCGGTCAGGATCAGCCCGGCCGGCAGCGCCAGCCACGGCGACAGCTCGTACTGCGTGGTCAGGTAGGCGGTGGTGTAGGCGCCCAGGCCCACGAACGCCGCCTGGCCGAACGAAGTCAGGCCGCCGACGCCGGTCAGCAGCACCAGCCCCAGCACCACCAGGCTGGCCAGCCCGATGTAGTTCAGTTGCGTGACCCAGAATTCGGGCGTGGCCGACACCAGCGGCAGGCCCGCCAGAACGACGATGAAAACGGCAAGCAGGATACGGTTCATGACGCTTATTCCTCTTCGTCCGCGTGATGGGTGCTGAACGAACGCCAGACCAGAACCGGGATAATCAGGGTGAAGACGATCACTTCCTTGTAGGCGCTGGCCCAGAAGGAAGAGAAGGATTCCAGCACGCCCACCAGCAGCGAGCCCGCGGCCGCCACCGGATAGCTGGCGAGGCCGCCGATGATGGCGCCCACGAAGCCCTTCAGGCCGATCAGGAAGCCCGTGTCGTAATAGACGGTGGTGATGGGCGCGATCAGCATGCCGGACATGGCGCCGATGGCCACGGCCAGCGTGAAGGTCAGGCTGCCGGACATGGTGGTGCTGATGCCGACCAGGCGGGCGCCGCGGCGGTTGACCGCCGTGGCGCGCAGCGCGCGGCCGTAGAGCGTCTTGCCGAAGAACAGCCACAGTCCCACGATCAGGATCGCGCAGGTCGCGACCACGAACAGGCTTTGCGCGGACCACGTGGCGAAGCCCAGGTCGACCTGCCCGCTGACGAAGGCCGGGGTGCGCCAGCCTTCGGCGCCGAAGAACACCAGCGCCAGGCCGGTCAGCGCGAAGTGCACGGCCACGGAAACGATCAGCAGCACCAGCACGGTGGCTTCGGCCAGCGGCTGATAGACGATGCGGTAGACCATCGGGCCCATCGGGATCACCAGCAGCAGCGTCAGCAGCATGTTCAGCCACAGCGAGTTGCCGGCGGCGGTGTAGGTCAGCGTCAGCCAAAGCAGCGCCAGCGGCAGGACCACGCAGGTCGCCACGGTCCTGGGCAGGCCGGCGGCGCTGCGGGTGCGCAGCGCGCGCAGCAGTTCGAGCACCAGGCAGACGGCGCCCAGCAGGGGCAGCAGGTACGCGGTGCCGGGCACCTTGCCGTCGACCAGCATGGCCAGGGTCAGGGCGCCGAACGCCACGAACTCGCCCTGGGGTATGAAAATGACGCGCGTGACGGCGAAGACCAGCACCAGGGCCATGCCCAGCAGGGCATAGATGGCGCCGTTGACCACTCCGTCTTGCAGCAGGATCAGCGCAATTGAGGAATCCATCTAACAACTACCTTTGGGTTCTGGGCGTTCCGCGGCATCCGGGACGCCGATACGACACACCGGCCGGAAAGGCCGGTGTGTGGCATTGCGCGGGGGCCGCGGGCGGCCCCCGTGGATCGGGCGATCCAGGGATTTACAGATCGGGCTGGTACACCCACTTGCCGCCCTGCACCTTGACGATGACGCGCGAACGCTCGTCAAAGCCGGCGTGGTCGGTCGGCGACATGTTGAACACGCCCTGCGAGGCGGCCAGGTCCTTCACGCCTTCCAGCGCGTCGCGCATGGCGGCGCGGAACTCCGGCGTGCCCGGCTTGGCGCCCGACTTCAGGGCCGTCGGCAGGGCCGCCACCACCAGCTGGCCGGCGTCCCACATGTGGCCGCCGAAGGTGTTGGTGGAACCGGCGCCGTTGGCCTTCTCGTAGGCTTCGACGTAGGCCAGGGCCGACTTCTTGACCGGGTTGCTGTCCGGCAGCTGCGCCGCCACCAGCAGCGGGCCGGCCGGCAGCAGCATGCCGTCGCAGTCCTTGCCGCAGACGCGCAGCACGTCGTTGTTGGCCGCGCCGTGGGTCTGATAGATGGTGCCGCCGTAGTTGCGGGCCTTCAGTTCTTTTTGCGGCAGCGCCGAGGGCGTGCCGGCGCCGGCGATCAGGATGGCGTCGGGCTTGGCGCTGACCAGCTTGAGCACCTGGCCGGTGACGCTGGTGTCGGTGCGGCCGTATTTCTCGATGGCGACGATCTCGATGCCCTTGGCCTTGGCGGCCTTCTGCATCACGTCCAGCCAGCCGTCGCCGTAGGCGTCGGCAAAGCCGATGAAGCCCAGGGTCTTGACCTTGGACTTGGCCATCGCGTCGGCCAGGGCGCCGGCCATCAGCGCGTCGTTCTGCGGGGTCTTGAAGACCCAGCGGCGCTTCTCGTCCACGGGCTCGACGATCTTGGCGCTGGCGGCCACGCTGATCATCGGGACCTTGGCTTCGGCGGCCACGTCGACCATGGCCAGCGAGCCCGGCGTGACCGAGGTGCCGATCAGCACGTCGACCTTGTCGTCGGAAGCCAGCTTGCGCGAGTTCTTGACGGCTTGCGTCGTGTCGGTGGCGTCGTCGAGGACGATCCACTCGATCTTCTGGCCGGCCACTTCCTTGGGCAAGAGCGCCACGGTGTTGCGCTCGGGGATGCCCAGCGACGCGGCCGGGCCGGTGCTGGCGACCGTCACGCCTACCTTGACCTGCGCGCTCGCCAGCAGCGGCAGCGTCAGGGCGAGAGCGGCAGCCGCCGCGGACAAGCCGAAGTGCTTGCGCATATTTTTGTCTCCTGTGGTGGCTTGCGAGCGCCTCGGTCGAGGCTGGTGCGAGCCTAGTTAAAGTTATACAGAAAAAAATATTATAGGGTTAAAACAGTATCAGATGACTACGCGCAAATCCGGTAAATCCCTGATGTGCTACAAGAAGCGCTTTCAGCAAACGCATTCGTTAATGGCGAACTTGTACTAGAAAAGCCCGCGGCGCGTCAGTTGGGGGATTCCCTTGGACCATGCCCGGGCTTCAGCGCTCCAGCATCGGCCAGAGCCGCTCCACCCGCCAGGCCACCCAGCCGGCCACCAGCGCCTTGGCCACGTCGCCCGGCAGGAACACCGCCACGGCCAGCGCCGCCTTGGCCAGTTCCATCTTGGCCACCACCGCCAGCCACGGCACGCCGAACGCATACACCACCAGAATGCCGCCGACCACGCAGGCCAGCACGTAGGCCGCCGCCTGCGCGGCGCCGCGGGCTCGCGCGGCCAGGCGCCAGGCCAGCCAGCCGGTCACGCAGGCGCCGGCCACCAGGCCCACCAGGAAGCCGCCGGTCGGCCCGAAGAACGCGCCCAGCCCGCCGCGCCCGCCCGGCAGCACCGGCAGGCCGATGGCCGCCAGCGCCAGATACAGCAGGCACGCCAGCGCGCCGCGCAACGGCCCCAGCATCGCGCCGGCCAGCATCGCGCCCAGCGTCTGCAAGGTGATCGGCACCGGAATGGCCGGCAGCGGGATGGGCGGGATCAGGCTGAGGACGACGATCAGCGCCGCGAACAGCGCGATCAGCACGGTGTTGCTGGATTTCATGGTGGTTCCTTGCTGGTGGATAAGGTCAGGCGCTGCGCGCGTCGATGGCCTCGGCGACTTCCTGGGCCCGTTTCAGGGTCAGCACGATCAGCGGCACGATCAGCGCGACAGGGTTGGCGCCCAGGCCGCGCGCGGCCTGGGCTTCGCGGATTTCCTGGAAATTGCGCCAGATCTCGGGCACGAAGCGCAAGGCCAGCGCCAGCGCCAGCGCGACCTTGCCGGCGTCGACCAGTCCGACGCGCTGCAGCGGCATCAATGCTTTTTCGCAGACGGCGATCAGGTCCGACGTGCGCGTCGCCAGCGTGACGGCCAGCGCCAGGCCCACCAGCGCGCCCACGCGCAGCAGCACCGCCAGCGCCGCCTCCCCGCCCTGGAACCACGCGGTGAAGCCGCCCACCGCCGCGAGCACCCAGACCAGCCCCCGCACCTGCCGCCAGACCGCAGCCGCCGCCACGCCGGTGGACCAGACCAGCACGGCCGCCGCCAGGCAGGCCAGCGCCAGCCAGCGCGGATCGCGCAGCAGGAACAGCCCCGCCCCCGCAAGCACCAGCGCCGCCAGCTTGAACCCGGCCGGCAGCCGGTGCAGCGCGGTGGCGCCGGGCACGTACAGCGGCTCCATCATGCGCAGTGCTCCCGATACCAGCGCAGCGCGGCGGCCGGCGCGTCGTCGGCCGCGATATTGCCGTCGCGCACGACCAGCACCCGGTCGAAATCCTCCAGCAACTCCAGATCGTGGCTGACCACGATGGCGTCGTGCGGCAGCGCGCCGATGGCGTCGCGCACCCGGTTGCGGTTGCGCAGGTCCAGCTGGGTGGTGGGCTCGTCGAACACGATCAGGGCCGGCTCCATGACCAGCACCGCCGCCAGCGCCACCAGCTGGCGCTCGCCGCCGGACAGGGTGTGGCTGGTCCGGTCGGCCAGGTGCCCCACGCCCAGGCTGTCCAGCTGGGCCTCGATGCGGGCCTCGCGCTGGCGCCGGTCCGGCGCCAGCTGCTTCAGACCGAAGGCCAGGTCCTCGCGCACGATGGGGAATACGATCTGATTCTCGGGATTCTGGAACACGAACCCGACCTGCCGGCGCACCGCTTTCAGGTCGTGGCGGGTGTCCAGCCCGCCCACCCGCACGCTGCCCGCCGAGGGCAGCACCAGCCCGTTGACCAGTCGCGCCAGCGTGCTCTTGCCGGCGCCGTTGGGGCCGACGATGCCGATGCGGCGTTCGGCCAGCGTCGCGCTCACCCCGCGCAGCACTTCGGCCCGGGGCGTGGAAACAACCGCCTGGTCAAACTCGATTAACATGGGGCGGGATTATGCCCGAACCATTTCGGGCATCGGGACTCCAAGAGCTCATATGGACAAAGTACGCAAATCCGACGCCGAATGGCGCGCCCAGCTTTCCCCGGAAGAATACGTCGTCACCCGTGAAAAGGGTACCGAACGCGCGTTCACGGGGCGTTACTGGAATACGTTCACGCACGGCATCTACCGCTGCGTGGGCTGTGGCACGCCGCTGTTCGCGTCCGACACCAAATTCGACGCCGGCTGTGGCTGGCCCAGCTACTTCCAGCCGCTGGATCCGGCAAACGTGCGCGAAGAGCGCGACACCAGCCACGGCATGGTGCGCACCGAAGTGCTGTGCAACGTCTGCGACTCGCACCTGGGCCACGTCTTTCCCGACGGCCCCGAGCCCACCGGCCTGCGCTATTGCATCAATTCCCTGTCAATGACGTTCGAACCCGTAGACGACTGAATGAAGAAGTTCCTGTTCGACCTGTTTCCGCTGTTCCTTTTCTTCATCGCCTACCGGTACACGGACATCTTCATCGCCACCGGCGTGGCCATGGCCGCCGCGGTCGTCCAGATTGTCTGGCTCAAGGCCACCGGCCGCGCCACCGAGGCCATGCACTGGATCAACCTCACGGTCATCCTGGTGTTCGGCGGCGCCACGATCTGGCTGCACAGCGACGTCTTCATCAAATGGAAGCCCACGGTGCTGTACTGGCTGTTCGGCGGCGCGCTGCTGTTTGCGCGCCTGTTCTTCGGCCGCAACCTGATCCGCCGCCTGATGGAAAAGCAGATCCAGCTGCCCGACGCGGCCTGGGAGCGGCTGAACCTGGTGTGGGCCGCCTTCTTCCTGATCGCCGGCGCGCTCAATCTCTACGTGGCGTTTTCCGGCCAGTTCACGGAGTCGCAGTGGGTCAGCTTCAAGGCCTTCGGCCTGATGGGCCTGATGGTGGTCTTCGTGATCGGGCAGTCGATCTGGCTGGGCAAGCACATCCAGTCCGACGAACAGACGCCCTCCGGCCCCGACTCTCCGGCCGGCAAGCCCTGAACCGCCCTGCTCCGTCCGGCGCCCCGCGCGCCGGCGTCCATTCTTCCTCAGCCATGTCAGACACCACCGACCGCATCGCCCTGATCCGGGAACGGCTCGCCGTCCTGGAACCCGCCAGCCTGGAAATTATCGACGACTCCCATTTGCACGCCGGACACGAAGGCAGTAAAAACGGCGCCGGCCACTATCGCGTGATCATCGTAGCGCCTTGCTTCGCGGGGCTCTCGCCGGTCGCGCGGCATCGGCTGGTGTATCATCATTTGCAAGATTTGATCCCTTATCCGATTCATGCGCTTGCGCTAGATGCCCAGGCTCCCAAATAGAAAGCAAAGGATATTCATGAAACGCATCGTCATGCTGGCTGCGGCCTGCGTCATCGCCGTGCCGGCTATTGCCCAGAACGTGGCCACCGTCAATGGCAAGGCCATTTCGCAAAAGAGCCTGGATCAATTCGTCAAGCTGCTGGTCAGCCAGGGCGCGACCGATTCGCCGCAACTGCGCGAACAGGTCAAGCAGGAAATGATCAACCGCCAGATCTTCGTGCAGGCCGCCGAATCCAGCGGCATCGCCAAGCAGGCCGACGTCCAGACCGAGATCGAACTGGCCCGCCAGGGCATCCTGGTCCGCGCCCTGATGGCCGACTACCTGGCCAAGCATCCGGTCTCGGAAGCCAAGGTCAACGCCGAATACGAGAAGATCAAGAAGGAACAGGCCGGCAAGATGGAATACAAGGTCCGTCACATCCTCGTCGAAGACGAGAAGACGGCCAATGACCTGCTGGCCCAGATCAAGAGCAACAAGAGCAAGTTCAACGACCTGGCCAAGAAGAACTCCAAGGACCCCGGCAGCGCCGAAAAGGGCGGCGACCTGGGTTGGGCGCCCCCGACCAACTACGTCCAGCCGTTCGCGCAGGCCGTGACCCAGCTGAAGAAGGGCGAACTGGTCGACAAGCCGGTGCAGACCCAGTTCGGCTGGCACATCATCATGGTCGACGACACCCGCCCGGTGGAATTCCCGCCGCTGGACCAGGTGCGCACCCAACTGGAAGAAATGCTGCGCCAGCAAACCCTGGCCGACTACCAGAAGGAACTGCGCGAAAAGGCCAAGATCCAGTAGGATGGGTGGAGCGCGAGAGATTCTGCGCAAGAACTCGACCGCTCAACGCGCGTAACCCATCAGCCGGCGAAAGCCGGCTTTTTCTTTACAGCGAAGAACTCGTCATCGCCCGCACGAGGGGCGCGCGCCATATCTCGCCCTCCAGCACCGGCGAAGCGTGGCCGTATCGTCCGTCTACGCTGATCTGCACGACGTGGGCCGGATATGGCTCATGGCCCGCAACGCCCGGCGGAAACAGCGCGTCCGACCGGCAGCGCAGCCAATATACGGGCGTGACCGCATCGCGCAGCGCCGGGCGGGCATCATAGCGGCAGGCCGATGCCCTGAGAACCGCCATGGACCAGGGCGAAAAACGCGCCGCCCAGGCCGCGGCTTCGCCGTGGATGCGCTGCTCCATGCCAGACTCCCCCATATCGCGCAGCCATTGGGCATAGCCGTAGCGACGCAGGGTGGCGCAGCGCAGTTCGACCCATTCGTTCCACGCCTGCGGGTCGCCGGCATCCAGGGCGGCGGCAACCCGGCGCAGGCGCTGCACGTCCGCTTCGCTACCGCCGCCGCGCGGCGCCGACGCCATCGCGATCGCCCGGCCGACCGGCAAGGGCGGTCGCACCGCCCACTGGAACGCCTGGTACCCGCCATAGGAGTACCCGACCACGGCGTCCAGTCGCTCCACTCCCATCGCCCGCAGCCACATGCCCTGCAGGCGCACGCCGTCGGCGATCGAGATGTCGGGGAATTCGCGCGCCGTGCTCCCCTCGGGGCCGCTGCTGCCGAAGCAGGAGCCCAGCGCATTCGGCGCCAGCACGCAGATGTGACGCGTATCCAGCGCGTTGCCGGGTCCCAGCCACGCGGCGGCCCAGCCCGCGTCGGGATGCTGCGCCTGCCCGCCCGGCGCGCGCAGGGCCTGCTGGCTGCCGGATATGCCATGCAGCAACAGCACCACGGCGCGCGCCCGATCCGGCGGCGGGCCGAAGCGCGACCAGGCCAGCCTGACCGCAGCCAGGCTGGCGCCGCCGTCCAGCGGCAAGCCGGGAAATCGGGTTGTGCCGGCCTCGACCATCGGGGACTGCGGCGCATACTCCGGCACCGGGCGCTCCTAGAAGGGACGCTCGCCCATGACGGTCGTGCGGTAGATCGTGCGTCGCATGCTGGGAGGAAGCTGGCGCGTCGTCGCCTTGTGCATGACGCAGCGGTTGTCCCACATCACCACGTCGCCCGGCTCCCACTGCAGGGCGTACTGGTATTGTTCCTGCGTGCTGTGCGCGAACAGCCTGTCCAGCAATTCCTGGCTCTCGGCCTCGCCCCAGCCCGCCACCTCTGCGGTCATGCCAGGATGCACGAACAGCGCCTTGCGTCCCGTCTCGGGATGGGTGCGCACGATGGGATGCTCCACGTCCGGGGTCTGCGCCAGTTGGCCTGCGTCCATGGCGACGCGGGTTCCCTCGTCGGCCTTGGTGTTCCTGCGCCGGTAGCGGTGTATCGCCCGCAACCCGGCCAGCCGGGACTTCGTCGCCTCGTCCAGTTCCTCGTAGGCCCGGTACATATTGACGAACAGGGTATTGCCGCCTTCGGGCGGGATCACCTGGGCATTGAGGATGGTGGCCTTGGCCGGACACTCCCGGAAGGCGAAGTCCGAATGCCAATAGGAACCGCCGTCGGCGATCCCGGCCGGCACCCCGTTTTTCACTTCGTTGGACAGCACGAAGATCTCGGGATAGTCGGGATGGTTGTACTGGGCCAGCACGTGGATATCCAGTTCGCCCAGCCGGCGGCTGAATCGCAGCTGGCCTTCGGGCGAGAGGCGCTGGTCTTTGAAGACCAGCAACTGGTGGCGCAGGAACAGCGCGTTGACGGCCTCGAAGCCGCCGGCGTCCAGCGTTTCCAGGTCCACGCCCCGCACTTCGGCGCCGATCAAGTCGCTAAGAGGGTTTGCTTGCATGATGAAACTCCAGCGGAAGGCATCAGGAAAGGCGGTGCACGCGCGCCTCGGTTTGCACCAGAGGCTCGGCGCCGTGCTCGCCGACCAGCACCGGGTATTCGAGCCGCATGCCGCCCACGCCGGGCCGGTACAGGTGCGTGCCCAGCGCCACCACCATGCCCGGCGTCACGACGTCGCGGCTGCGCAGGTTGATGAACGGCCTGGTTCGCGCGCAGGTTCCCAGTCCGTGGCCGAACAGCGGCAGCCCGAACTCGGCGAGGCCATGCTTTTCGAACACGGCGATCCCGCGGCTGGCGCACTCGGCGATCGGCCTGCCCGGCGTCAGCGAGCCCAGCATGGTCTGGACGGTTTCTTCCCAGCAGTCGATCAGCTTGGCCTGGGCCGCGTCGGGCTTGCCCAGGAAAACGGGCAAGGCGGTGTCGGCCATGTAGAGATCCATCAGCGGGTGCAGGTCCAGGATCACGAACTCGTTCGCCTGGATGGGGCGGTCGGTCGCCTGCTGCGTGACGCCCCGCAGAAAGCCGGTGCGTTCGCCCGCCCCCACTTCGGTGCCGCCGGTCACCGCCCATGACCAGGTGCTGCCGCGCCGCCGGATCGCGCGCTCGATCTCGCCAGCGACTTCATTCTCGGTGGCGCCTACGCGCACCGCGTTCATGCCCTGCTCGAATCCATAGTCCGACACCTCGGCCGCCAGACGCAGGCGCGCAATCTCCGGGGCGTCCTTGATCAGCATGACGTCGTCGATCACGTCCACGCCGTTCTCGAAGCGGATGTCGGGCAGGTGCGTGGACAGATCGAAATACTCCGCGGCGGTGAGCATGCCCGGCGCCACCTGCGCGGCCCCGGGATGTGCCAGGTCCAGCGCCACCTTGGCCCGGCTCAGACCGTGATGCTCCAGGCGCTGGCGGATCAGTTGCGGGAAGTCCGAAAACTCGAACTCATACATATCCATCTCGTGCCCTTCAGCCCGCACGCGCGAGGCGTCCATGGCCCAGTAGATGAATTCGCAATGGCCGTCGGCGGTCACCAGCACGGCTCCCCGCCAGGGCATGAACGCGCCGCTCAGGTAGTGCAATGCGCCCTGGCGGGTACCCAGGTAGGCGTCGAAACCCAGTTCGCGCGCATGTTGGGCCACGCGCTTGCGACGCGCCGAAAAATCGATGGACTGCATGAATAGCTCCTCGTTTTGGGGTTCAGGAAACCGACGCGCCGGACGCCTTGACGACGGGCGCCCATTTCTTGGTTTCCTCGGCGGTAAAGCGGGCGAATTCGTCCGGCGTGCTGGCCACCGGCTCCGCCGCCTGCGACTTCAGCTGCTCGCGCACGCGCGGGTCGGCCAGCGCCTTGGCGATTTCCTGCTGCAGGCGGTTCACCACCGGCCGCGGCGTGCCGGCGGGAGCGAACACGCCTATCCACGACGTCATGGCGTATCCCGGCAGCGTTTCGGCGACCGTGGGGAGGTCGGGCGCGGCCGGCGAGCGTTCGGGGCCGGTGACCGCGATGGCGCGCAGCTTGCCGGACTTGATCAGGGGTTGGGCGATGACCAGGCTGTCGAAGGCCACGTCCGCCTGTCCGCCGATCACGTCCGTCAGCGCGGGCAGGCTGCCCTTGTACGGAATGTGCTGCATCTTCACCCCGGCCATCTCGTTGAAGAGTTCGCCCGACATGTGCATGGACGTGCCGCTTCCGCCCGAGGCGCGGTTCAGCTTGCCGGGGTTGGCCTTGGCGTAGGCGATGAGATCGGCCACCGAACGGACCGGCAGATTGGGGTTCACCACCACGACCAGCGGATACGAAACCACCTGCGTCACCGCCACGAAGTCCTTCTGCGGCTGGAACGGCATGCTCTTGTAGAGCGTCTGGTTGATCGCGTTGGTGCCGATCGTGCCCATCAGGATGGTGTAGCCGTCCGGCGCGGCCTTGGCGACCGCGTCCGCGCCGATGTTGCCGCCGGCGCCCGGCTTGGCCTCGACGATGACGGACACGCCCATGCTCTGGGTCATGCGCTCGGCCAGCAGCCGCGTGACGATTTCGGTGGGTCCGCCCGCGGCGGCGGGCACCACGAAACGAATGGGTTTGCTGGGAAAAGCGTCTGCGGCAACCGCGGCCGGACCGGCCGCGGCGGCGACGGACGCCAATGCGAACGCGCCAAAGGCGCGCAATAGTCTCCTGCGCATGGCATTCCTCCAAAGGTTCGTGGGCGTGTCGCACCCATCTATTTAACGAACAATTGTTCGCTAAAACTCATTTTATGGGGAATGCGGCGAATGTCAAACTACAATCGAGATCTGACCAAAACACGATTGCCGACCACATGGACACGATCTTGGCGCCACCGAAAGAAAGGAAAGAGGAGTTTCTCGACAGCCTGGCCAACGGGCTGCAATTGCTGCAGATCTACGCCACCGGCGTGGCGAGCGTCACCGTCCAGGAAGCGGCGGAACACCTGTCCGTGACGCGGGCGGCGTCGCGCCGTATCCTGCTGACGCTGGAAAAGCTGGGTTATGTGCGCCAGGACGGCAGGAATTTCTCGCCCACCCCCAAGGTCATGGACCTGGGCTACGCCTATTTCGCGTCATTGAGCCTGCCGAAGCTGACCCGCGCGACCATGCAGGAGGTCGCACACAGCGTGGGGGAAACATGTTCGCTGGGCGTGCTGGACCGGCAGCACGTGGTGTTTCTTGCGCGCGAGGAAGCGCCCCGACTGCTCAAGCTGGACCTGTCGGTCGGCAGCAGGCTGCCCGCCTATGCGCACTCGCTGGGCCGGACGCTGCTGTCGACGCTGGACGACGAGCAACTGGACGAATACCTGGAAAGCGCCGACCTGAAACGGCTGACCCCGTACACGACCGTCTCGCGCAGCGCGCTGCGCAAGCTGATCCGGCAGGTGCGCCAGGACGGCTACTGCATTTCGGTGAGCGAACTGGTGGACGGCTTCGCCGGCGTCGCGGTCCCGCTCTACAACCACGAGGGCCGGGCGGTGGCCGGCCTGAGCATCAGCATGGTGCTGGGCTCCCGGTCGCCGGATGAACTGAAAGCCCATTACCTGCCGACGCTGCAGCGCGCGGCCGTCGCGATCCGCAACGCCATGCCGCGCAGCAGTATCTAACCGCCCATCCCCAGCAACGCCTTCAGCCCGTCCTCATCCAGCACCGCCACGCCCAGTTCCTGGGCCTTGGCGAGCTTGCTGCCGGCGTCCTCGCCGGCCACCACGTAGGCGGTCTTCTTGGACACGGAGCCGCTGACCTTGCCGCCGGCGGCCTGGATATGCATGGAGGCCTCTTCGCGCGTCCAGTTGGGCAGGGTGCCGGTCAGCACGAAAGTCTTGCCGGCCAGCGTGGTGCCTTGCGGCGCGGCCTCGGCCACGGGGTTCACGCCCTGGGCCTTCAATTGCCCGATCACGTCGCGGTTGTGCTGCTCGGCGAAGAAATGGCGGATCGAGGCCGCCACCACCGGGCCCACGTCGGGCACGGCGGACAGGGCTTCCTCATCGGCGTCCATGATGGCGTCGATGCTGCCGAAATGGCGCGCCACGTCGCGCGCCGTGGTTTCGCCCACGTGGCGGATGCCCAGCGCGAACAGCAGGCGCGACAGGCTCGGGGTGCGCGCCTTTTCGATGGCGGCGACCAGGTTGTCGGCGGACTTCTGGCCCATGCGGTCCAGCCCCACCAGTTCGAGCGGACGCAGGCTGTACAGGTCGGCCAGGGTCTTGACCCGGCCGCTGTCGACCAGCTGGTCCACCAGTTTCTCGCCCAGGCCTTCGATGTCCAGCGCCTTGCGGCTGGCGGCGTGCCACAGGGTCTGCTTGCGCTGGGCGCCGCAGAACAGGCCGCCGGTGCAGCGCGCGATGGTCTCGCCTTCCAGGCGTTCGATGGCCGAGCCGCAGACCGGGCAGGCCGTGGGCATGGCGAATTCGCGGGCGTCGTCCGGGCGCTTGTCGAGCACCGGTCCCAGCACCTCGGGTATCACGTCGCCCGCGCGGCGCACGATGACCGTGTCGCCGATGCGCACGTCCTTGCGGCGGATTTCGTCTTCGTTGTGCAGCGTGGCGTTGGTGACGGTCACGCCGCCGACGAACACGGGCTTGAGGCGGGCGACCGGCGTGATGGCGCCGGTGCGGCCGACCTGGACCTCGATGTCCAGCAGCGTGGTGGTGGCTTCTTCGGCGGCGAACTTGTGCGCCAGCGCGAAGCGCGGCGCGCGCGCCACGAAGCCCAGCACTTTCTGCGCCGGCAGCGAATCGACCTTGTAGACCACGCCGTCGATGTCGTAGGGCAGTTCGGCGCGCAGCGCGCCGACCTTGGCGTAGAAGGCCATCAGGCCCTCGGCGCCGGTGGCGCGGTGGTTGTGCTTCACGTTGACCGGCAACCCCAGCGAGGCCAGCCAGTCCAGCATGGCGCCGTGGGACTTCTCGGGCAGCTGCGAGGTCTCGGCGGCGCCGGCCGAGGCCTCGGCGAACAGGCCGCCCTGCGAGCCTGGCAGGCCATGCACCTCGCCCCAGCCGTAAGCGAAAAAGCGCAGCGGGCGCTTGGCGGTGATGCGCGGATCGAGCTGGCGCAGGCTGCCGGCGGCCGCGTTGCGCGGGTTGACGAATACTTTCTCGTCGCGCCTGGCCTGGGCTTCGTTGAGTTTGACGAAGTCGGCGCGGTTCATCAGCACCTCGCCGCGCACTTCCAGCACTTTCGGGGCGGGGCCCTTGAGCTGCAGCGGGATCGCCTTGATGGTGCGGATGTTGGAGGTGACGTCCTCGCCGGTCTGGCCGTCGCCGCGGGTGGCGGCCTGCACCAGGCGGCCGTCCTCGTAGCGCAGGCTGATGGCCAGCCCGTCGAGCTTGAGTTCGCAGAAATAATCGGCCTGCTGCGCCGGGCCGAGCAGGCCGGCGCCGCGCAGCGTGTCGGTCACGCGGCGGTCGAAGGCCAGCACGTCTTCCTCGTCGAAGGCATTGCCCAGCGACAGCATGGGCACCGCGTGGCGCACGGCGCCGAAGGCCGACACCGGCGCGGCCCCGACCCGCTGGGTGGGCGACTCGGGCGTGACCAGTTCGGGATGCTCGGCCTCCAGGGCCTGCAGTTCGCGCATCAGCCCGTCGTACTCGGCATCCGAGATGGAGGGCTCGTCGTAGACGTAGTAGCGGACGTTGTGCTGTTCGATTTCTGCGCGCAGGCGCGCGGCGGCCTGCGCCGCGCTTTCACCGGAAGAGCTTTTCATTTCAGTTATCCATAACGCCGCGAACCGCCCAAAACACCTGACGCGTCAACGTGAGCGCGGGGCCGCGCGGAGCCGGCTCTGCCGGTCCGCTGCGGCGCCCCCCTGGGGGGGAAGCGCGCAGCGCTTCGGGGGGGTCACGCAAAGACCCGTTGGGCGCGTTCGCTGCCGGCGGGCAGGCCCGCTTGCTCCAGCTGGCCGAACAGCACCTGCAGCCGTTCGTCGATGACCGTCTCGGAACCCTCGGCCAGCGGCTTGCCCTGGTCGTCGACCAGTTCGGCGCGCAGGCGCGCGGCCAGGTCGCGGCCCACGTCGACCATGCGGCCGAAGGCGCGGCTGTCGGCCGGGCTGCAGGGCACGTCGAGCAGCAGGTACAGGCGTTCGATGCCGCCCATGCCCGCGTCGAAGGCGGCGCCGTCGGCGCGCGCCAGCGTGAAGCGGGCCACGCCGTTCTCGGCCGGCCAGGCCAGGCGGTTGCCGTCCGGCACGAAGCCGATCTCGCGCGCCACGGCCAGCACTTCGGCGGCCGGCTGGGCCGTGCCCAGCAGCAGGGTCAGGCCGACCTGGGTGTCCAGCGCGGCGCAGGTATCGTCCAGGCGGGCGCCCTGCTCCAGCACGGCCTGCTGGTCGGGGCCTTCGATGGTGGCGTCGAAGCGTTCGGCCATGTCCTGGGCGCGGGCCCAGGCCTGCGACCACTCGATGGCCGTCAGGGGACCGCTGCGGTTGGCCAGCAGCACGGCCAGCTGCATCGAGGCATAGGATTCGTCGGCGTGGATGTGCGCGCGGTGGCGGCGCTGGTCGGTCTCGGCGAACACGCGCATGGGCTTGCGGCCCACGTGGCGCAGGCTCTGCATGTAGGGCAGCAGCTCGGCGCCGCGCACCGGTTCGGCGAAGTTGATTTCGATCACGACCTCGCAGGCGGGGTCCGGCTCGACCGTGTCGTCGGCGTCCGTGCCCGGATCGACCGGGGCCGGCTGGCCGGGCTGGGCGCGCGCGGGCTCGCCGCCCATGCCGGGTTCACGCCGCGCCGCGGCCGCGCCGCCCGCGGCGGCTCCCGCCCCCAGCAGGGGGTCCTGCTCGGAGGCCGGGAAATGGGTCTGCATCCTGCGCCGCACGCGCCGGTCCTGCCACCAGTTGAATCCCAGCACCAGCAGTATCAGCAGGACGCCCAGGGCAATCAGCCCGATCTGCAAATCACTCATGTATCAATCCCGCGCCGAAACGCCCGGCGCCCTTCTTAGTATTGGTTTATGCCGCTTCGGAGGCCATCATCTGGACGGCCGAATCTATATCTACCGCAACGATACGCGAAACCCCCTGCTCTTGCATGGTTACACCGATCAGTTGCTTGGCCATCTGCATCGCAATCTTGTTGTGCGAGATGAACAGGAACTGGGTCTGCTCGCTCATGTTGGCGACCAGGTTCGCGTAGCGCTCCGTGTTGGCGTCGTCCAGCGGCGCGTCCACCTCGTCCAGCAGGCAGAACGGCGCGGGGTTGAGCTTGAACAGCGCGAACACCAGGGCGGTCGCGGTCAGGGCCTTTTCACCGCCGGACAGCAGGTGGATGGTGCTGTTGCGCTTGCCCGGAGGCTGGGCCATGACCTGCACGCCGGCGTCGAGGATTTCCTCGCCCGTCATGGTCAGCCTGGCCTCGCCGCCGCCGAACAGCTTGGGGAAGAGCTCGCCGAAGTGGCCGTTGACGACGTTGAAGGTTTCCTGCAGCAGCTCGCGGGTCTCGCGGTCGATCTTGCGGATGGCGTCCTCGAGGGTCTCGATGGCGGTCATCAGGTCCTGGTGCTGCGAATCCAGGAAGCCCTTGCGCTCGCGCGAGGTGTTGAGTTCGTCCAGCGCGGCCAGGTTGACCGAGCCCAGCGACTCGATCTGGCGCGAGATGCGGCCGACTTCCGACTGCAGCCAGCTGGCGCGGCGCCATTCGTCGGGCTGGTTGGCCAGTTCCTGGGCCAGGGCCTCGCGGTCGACTTCGCGCGCGTTGAGCTGCTCGGTGAACTGTTCTTCGGCCAGGCGGGCGGCCTGTTCCTGCAGCTGCAATTCCATGATGCGGGCGCGCCGCGGTTCCAGGGTCTGCTCCTGCTGCATGCGCTCTTCGTCGGCGCCGCGCAGCAGGGCCGCGAGGTTTTCGAGCTCCTGGCGCGCGCGCGACAGCGCTTCCTCGCGCTCGGCGCGCACTTCCAGGGCGTCCTGCAGGCCGGCCTGGGACGCCGAGGCGTCCAGTTCGGCCAGGTCGTCCTGCAATTGTTCCAGTTCGACGCTGGCGCGCTGGCTCTGGTCGGCGGCCAGCTGCTGGTTGCGCTGCAGCTCGGTGATGCGGACCTGGATGCTGCGTTCGGCGAATTCGGCTTCCTGGGCGGCGCGTTCCAGCTCGCGCAGGGCGTTGCGGGCGGCCTCGGCCTGGGCGGCCAGGGTCTCGCCGTCCATTTCGGCGTCGGCGAAGCGGGATTGGTGCTCGGCCAGTTCCTCGTCCAGCGTCTCGAAGCGCGCTTCGGCCTCTTCGCGGGTGGCGCGCAGGTCTTCTTCCTGGACCTTGATTTCCTCCAGGTCCTGGCGCAGGCGCGAGGCGCGCTCGCCCGACTGTTCGGCCTGCTGCTGCAGGCGCGAATGTTCGAGCTGGATGTCATGGACCCGGCGGGTGACCTCGGCGACCCGCTGGCGCGCCGGCGCGATGGCCTGCGACACCTGCTGCCAGCCGGCCTCGGCGCGGGCCACCGCGGCGCGCGCCTGGTCGGCGATGAGCTGCTGGGCCTTGATCTCGCGCTGCAGGTTTTCGATTTCCTGCTGGCGGGCCAGCAGGCCGGCCTGCTCGGAGTCCGGCGCGTAGAAGCGCACGCTGTGCGCGTCGACCAGGTGGCCGGCCTTGACCACGCAGGCGCTGCCGGCCGGCAGGCTGGCGCGCATGGCCAGGGCCTGAGTCAGGTCGGGGGCCGTGTAAACGCCGCCCAGCCACTCGTTGAGCAGCGTGCGCAGGTCGGGATCGGTGATGCGCAGCAGGCTGGCCAGCGGGGTCAGCCCGGCCGGGGCCGGCGGCGTGGGCGCGGCCACGGGCAATTGATAGAACGCCAGGCGCGCCGGCGGCGCGTCCTCGGCGAAGGCGCGGGCCCAGTCCAGGCTGCGCACTTCCATGGAGGCCATGCGTTCGCGCAGGGCGGCCTCCAGGGCGGTTTCCCAACCCGGCTCGACGTGCAGCTTCTGCCACAGGCGCGCCAGGCCGGCCAGTTCGTGCTTGGCCAGCCAGGGCTCCAGCGCCCCCTGCTTCTGCACGTCTTCCTGCAGCTTGACCAGCGCCGACAGGCGGGCCTCCAGGCGCGCCAGGTTCTGCGCCTCGGTCTGGGCGGCGGCCTGGGCGCGGCTGCGCTCGGCGTCGGCTTCCGGCACCCGACCTTCCAGGGCGGCCAGTTCCTGCTGGGCTTCCTCGAGCTGGTCCTCGCCGGCCAGGCGGTCGCCGGCCAGCTGTTCGAGGCGCACGGGGTCGGGGCTGTGCAGTTCGCGCAGTTCCTGCTGCAGGCGTTCGCGGCGCTGCTCCAGGGACTGCATCTGGCGGTCGGCGTCGCGCTGGGTCTGGGCGACCAGGGCCAGGTTCTGCTCGACCCGGGCCAGCGCGGCGCGCATCTCGTCGCGTCCGGAGGCGGCTTCGCGCACGCGCTGTTCGATGGCCGGCAGCGCGGCCTGGGCGTCCTCGGCCTTGGCGCGCGCCTCTTCGGTGCGGGCCGCGCCGGTCGCCAGGTCGTCCTCGGCCTGGGCGATCTGCTCGGTGCAGTGTTCGCGCTGGGCGGTCCATTCGCCGATCTGCTGCTGCAGCTGCTCGCGGCGCGCCTGCAGGCGGTTGCGCGAATCCACCACGTGGCGGATCTCGGCCTCCAGGCGGCTGACCTGGGCATTGGCTTCGTACAGCGCGCCCTGGGCCGTGTGGACCGCGTCGCTGGCCGCGTAATGGGCCTGGCGCCGCGACTCCAGCGCCGCCTCGCCCGCCCGCAGGCCGGCGATGGCGGCTTCCAGTTCGTTCTGGGCCTGCGCCATTTCCTGGGCCTTCCGGGCGCGCTCTTCGCGCGCCCCGGTTTCCTTCAGGAGCCATAGCGCGTGCTGCTTCTTTTCGCCGTCGGCCTGCAGCTCGCGGTAGCGCGTGGCCACTTCGGCCTGCGCCTCCAGCTTTTCGAGCTGGCTGTTGAGTTCGCGCAGGATGTCCTCGACCCGGGTCAGGTTCTCGCGGGTGTCGGACAGGCGGTTCTCGGTCTCGCGGCGGCGTTCCTTGTAGCGCGACACGCCGGCCGCCTCTTCGAGGAACACCCGCAGTTCTTCGGGGCGCGCCTCGATCAGGCGGTTGATCATGCCCTGGCCGATGATGGCGTAGCCGCGGGCGCCCAGGCCCGTGCCCAGGAAGATGTCATGGATGTCGCGGCGGCGGACCTGTTGGTTATTGACGAAGTAGCTGCTGGTGCCGTCGCGGGTCAGGACGCGGCGCACGGCGATTTCGGCGTAGCTGCTCCATTGGCCGGCGGCGCGCCCTTCGCTGTTGTCGAACACCATTTCCACCGAGGCCCGGGCGGCCGGCTTGCGGTTGCCCGAGCCGTTGAAGATGACGTCCTGCATGGACTCGCCGCGCAGCTCCGAGGCCTTGGCCTCGCCCAGCACCCAGCGCACGGCGTCGATGATGTTCGACTTGCCGCAGCCATTGGGACCCACCACGCCCACCAGCTGGCTGGGCACGGGAATCACGGTGGGATCGACGAAAGACTTGAAGCCGGCGAGTTTGAGCTGAGTAAGACGCACAGTACGATGGGTGACGACGGAGGGGTTGAACCAAAGGCGTTAATGGACCTGGGGACCTGGACCTGCCGCGCAGATTGCAAACCGGCCCATTCAGGGCCGGCTCTCATATGGTCCGTATGATACCGCAGGCGCCCCCGGCCAGAACGTTAGCAACGGTCAACACGCGGGCAAACGCGCAATGGCCGCCGCCTGGCGTCCGGCTATACTCCCTGACACTTTTTGGCACGACACACAAAATTTTCACGCGGACCGGCCGGACTCCGGCCCAAGCACGGGGACATTCTTGAAACGTGGTTTCTATCTGGTCATGGCCGCGCAGGCCTTCTCATCATTGGCGGACAATGCGCTGTTCATCGCAGCCATCGCCTTGATACAGGAGCTGCACGGGCCCGACTGGCTGGCCCCCATGATGAAATGGTCGTTCGCGCTGGCGTATGTGGTGCTGGCCGCCTTCGTCGGGGCGCTGGCGGATTCCTTCCCCAAGGGCCGCGTGATGTTCTCCACCAATGCGCTGAAGGTGGGCGGCTGCCTGCTGATGTTCTCCTACGCCAATATCGGCATTCCGCCCCACTACCAGACCTATCTCGTCTGTGTCGCCTACGGCATCGTGGGCATCGGCGCGGCGGCCTATTCCCCGGCCAAGTACGGCATCGTGACCGAAATGCTGCCCCCGGCCATGCTGGTCAAGGGCAATAGCTGGATCGAGGGCCTGACGGTCTTCTCCATCATCCTGGGCACCGTGCTGGGCGGCCTGCTGATTTCGTCTTCCGTCTCGGCCGCCCTGCTCAGCCACTCGTTCATCGGCAGCCTGGTCCACACCCCGGCCGAGGCCGCGATCCTGGTCATCGCCTTCGTGTATCTGCTGGCGGCGCTGTGCAACCTGATGATTCCGCACACCCACGTGCGCTACCCGCCGCAGCAGAAGAACCCGGTCCGCCTGGTCCGCACCTTCTGGGGCTATGTCTGTGTGCTGTGGAAGGACAAGCTGGGCCAGATCTCGCTGGCGGTCACGACCCTGTTCTGGGGCGCCGGCGCCACGCTGCAGCTCATCGTCATCGAATGGGGCCGCAGCCACCTCGGATACCAGCTGGACAAGGCCTCGATGCTGATGGGCGTGGCCGCCCTGGGCACGGTGGTCGGCTCCATCCTGGCCGGCCGCATCCCGCTGCGCCGCGCGCTGGCCGTGCTGCCCGTCGGCGCCGCCATGGGCCTGGTGGTGCTGCTGATGCCGCTGGTGTATTCGCCCTGGAGCGTCTACCTGCTGCTGCTGATCACCGGCGGGCTGGCCGGCTTCTTCGTGGTGCCCATGAACGCGCTGCTGCAGCACCGCGGCCACGTGCTGCTGTCGGCCGGCCATTCGATCGCCGTGCAGAATTTCAACGAACAGCTCAACATCCTGCTCATGGTGGCGATGTACACCCTGCTGCTGTGGCTGCAACTGCCGATCAACCTGATCATCGTGATCTTCGGCACCGTGGTCACCGTGCTGATGGTGGTGTTCATGCGCTGGAGCAAGCGCAATCTGCAGGCCAACCCCGAACTGCATGAGCAGATCGGCCAGGAAGGCCACGGCCGCGCGCTGGATTCCTCGCACTGAATACGGACGCTGCAAAGAAAAACCGGGCTGGCGCCCGGTTTTTTTGTCTGCGCGGCCGGCGGCCTCAGTCCATGCGGGCCGCCAGCTTCAGGTCCTGCCAGGCGCGCGCCTTCTCGGCGGGGCTGCGCAGCAGATAGGCCGGGTGGTAGCTGACCACGACCGGGATCTGCTGGCCGTCCTCGGTCTTCAGTTGATGGATGCGGCCGCGCAGGCTGCCGATGGTGGCGTCCGTGCCCAGCAGCGTCTGGGCCGCGAAACGGCCCAGCACCAGGATGCGCTGCGGCTTGAGCAGCGCGATCTGCCGCATCAGGTACGGGCTGCAGGCGGCGATTTCCTCGGGCTTGGGATTGCGGTTGCCGGGCGGGCGGCACTTGATCACGTTCGTGATGAAGACGTCGCGCTCGCGGCTCATGGACACGGCCGACAGCATGGCGTCGAGCAGCTGGCCCGAGCGGCCCACGAAGGGCTGCCCCTGCCGGTCTTCCTGCTCGCCCGGCGCCTCGCCCACCACCAGCCAGCGCGTGGGCTGGCCGCCGTGGCCGAACACCGCGTTGCGGCGCCCCTTGCACAGGCCGCAGGCCTCGCAGGCCACGACCTGTTCGCGCATTTCGTCCAGGCTGGCGTTGCGGACGGCCTCGGCCACCGGAATCGGCGCGGGCGGCGGCGCTTCCTCGGCCACCTTGGGCGCCGGGCGCGGCGGCGGGCCGCTGCGGTTCAGGATGGAAGCCGGAATGCCCGGACGCCCGGTCGCGGGCGGCGCTGCGGGTTCGGCCGCGGCCGGGCGGGCCGGCGCCGGCGCGCTTGCGGGCGCGGCGGGCGCTTCGGCCGGCAAAACCGGTTTGGAAACAGGGACTTGGGGCTGGGGCGCGGGCCGCTCGGCGGCCGGCGCCGGGCGCAGCCACAAACGTTCCATGCCGATCTCGCGCAGCCAGAAGCGCTGCAGCGGATTGACGCTGGGCGGCCGGGGCGCGACGGGCGGCATCATGCGGCCGCTCCCGCCGCCGCAATACGCTTCTGCATGACCAGGGCGTCTTCGCGTCCGCCCTTCTCGGCCGGATAGTAGCCGCGGCGCACGCCGATCTGCAGGTAGCCGTGGCGCTTGTAGAAAGAAACGGCCGATGCATTGGAGGGGCGCACTTCCAGCAGCACGCCTTCGAGTCCGTGTTCGCGCGCCTGCTGCTCGCACCAGTCCAGCAGCAGGCCGCCCAGGCCCTGGCGGTGCAGCGCCTTGTCCACCGCGATCACCAGCAGATGCGCCACGTCGGGCGCGTGCATGACGATGCAGAAGCCCGCCAGCCGGCCTTCGCGGCGCAGCACCCAGGCGCCGTAGCCGGCCGCCAGCGCGTCGGCGAAATTGCCGCGGGTCCAGGGAAAGGCCTGCACGTGCGCCTCCAGCGCCACCACCTCGTCCAGGTCGGCGTCGGTCATGGGCTGCGGCACCCCGGGCGCCAGCGCGGGCCGGGCCTTGGGATTGCCGCCCTCGCCGCGCAGGCGTTCGGCGGTGGTGAAAGCCACCTTGTCGCGCACGTAGAGCGGCGCGGCCAGTTCCGGGGCCACGGCCTCGCCGCGCAGCCAGCCCTGGCGCGCCAGGCGCGCCACGCTGGCCGCCTCGGGCCGCTGCGCGCCGGCGGCGCGGCGCCAGTCCGCGGGCGCCGCCATGTCGGCCGCGTAGGCGTCCCAGGCGTCGCCGGCCAGCACCGCGTTCAGCGGGCGGCCCGCGCGCGCCGACCAGCCGGGCAGATGATGTTCGGTCCAGGGCGCGACCTCGGCCGCCGCGATCAGCAGCGGCGCCTGCAGGGTATCCCAGCCAGCTTCGCCGTCCGCCCCGTCCAGCCGGTACACGGCCAGATAGACTTCATTCATGCGGGCGTCCAGCGCCACCACGATGGCGTCGGCGGGGGTCGCGTCCACCTGGGCGGCGACCGCCATATGAGAGACAATGGGTAACACCGGAATGCCCAGCCCCAGCCCCATGCCCTGGGCCACGCCGCAGGCCACGCGCAGCCCCGTGAAGCCGCCCGGCCCCTGGCCGAAGGCCACCGCATGCAGGGCGTCCGGGGCCAGCCCGCTGGCCGCGAGCAGCTCGCTGGCCATGGGCAAAAGCCGTTCCGCGTGCTCCTGGGAGCCCTCGTGCTCCCTGACGCTGACCTCCACCCGGCCGTCGGCCGCGCGCAAGAGGGCCACGCCGCAGCGGGACGAAGAGGTTTCCAGGGCCAGCAGGTTTAGTTCCATAGATGCAGATTGTACGAAATACGGCGGCTCCGCCCCCGGTTATTAGGGGGATTTCAACCATGGATCGCAATGTGTAATATCTTGTGAACGCCCACTAGCCGCTGGTTCTTGCCACTGTTACATTTCCGGCCATGAATACGCAAAACACCACCCCCACCCGAAAAATCCTCGTCGTCGACGATGATCCGCGCTTGCGCGATCTGCTGCGCCGGTATTTGTCCGAGCAGGGATTCAACGTTTTCGTTGCCGAAGACGCGAAAGAGATGGGCAAGCTCTGGCAACGCGAGCATTTCGACCTGCTCGTGCTGGACCTGATGCTGCCCGGTGAGGATGGCCTGTCCATCTGCCGCCGGCTGCGCGGTGGCCATGACAATACCCCCATCATCATGCTGACGGCCAAGGCGGAAGAGATCGACCGCATCGTCGGCCTGGAGATGGGCGCGGACGATTACCTGTCCAAGCCGTTCAACCCCCGGGAACTGCTCGCGCGGATCAATGCGATCCTGCGCCGCCGCGGCACCGAGGAACACCCCGGCGCCCCCAGCCAGGAGAACGAATCCATCGCGTTCGGCCCCTATGTGCTGAACCTGTCGACCCGCACGCTCACGCGCAACGGCGAACAAGTCCCCATCACCACGGGCGAATTCTCGGTGCTCAAGGTGTTTGCGCGCCACCCGAAGATCCCGCTGTCGCGCGACAAGCTCATGGAGCTGGCCCGCGGCCGCGAATACGAGGCCTTCGACCGCAGCCTCGACGTCCAGATCTCGCGCCTGCGCAAGCTGATCGAACCGAATCCGTCCAAGCCCGTATTCATCCAGACCGTCTGGGGCCTGGGATACGTGTTCGTGCCGGACGGTGGCAGCTGACCGGCTCGCCCGCCCCGGGCAGGAGCGCAGCCTCGTGCCCCGCTTGCGCAGAACCTTCAGGAACCTGACTTCACGTTTGCGGCTCGGCTTGTTCGGCCGCACGTTCCTGTTGCTCGCCGCGCTGATGCTCGTCAGCCTGGGCGCGTGGCTACAAGTCTTCTTCAGCATGGAGCTGGGACCGCGCGCCAATCAAATGGCGCAGCGGGTGATCACGGCCGTCAATATCACGCGCACCGCGCTGATCTATTCCCATAACGACGAGCGCAGCAAGCTGCTGCTGGACCTGGCCACCAACGAAGGCATCCAGGTCTATCCGCGCGAGGTCACGGACTTCGCCGAAGCCCTGCCCGACGACGACTACTGGCAGCGCGTGGCCCAGCACATCCGCACGCGCTTCGGCCCCGAGACGCAGATCGCCTGGGGCGTGAACCAGGTGCCCGGCTTCTGGGTCAGCTTCCAGATAGAGAAAGACCTGTACTGGCTGGTATTCGAGCGCGAGCAGATCGGCCTGACGGGCGGGATCGAATGGCTGGGCTGGGGCGCCACGGCGCTGCTGCTGTCTCTGGTGGGAGCCGCGGTCAGCGTGGGCTTCGTCAACCGGCCGCTGTCGCGGCTGGCGCGCGCCGCCCAGGTGCTTTCGCGCGGCGAGACGCCGGCCGCGCTGCCCGAGCAGGGGCCGCTGGAAATCCGCGACCTGAACGCTTCCTTCAACCGCATGGCCAAGGATCTCAGACAGGCGGAAGCCGACCGGGAGCTGATGCTGGCGGGGATTTCGCACGACCTGCGCACGCCGCTGGCGCGCATGCGGCTGGAGATCGAGCTGAGCGGCGTGTCCGAGGACGCCCGCCAGGCCATCGACGAAGACCTGGGCCAGATCGACCACAGTATCGGACAGCTGATGGAGTACGCGCGCCCGGCCGGCACGCTGCCGCAGCTGGCCACCGACATTTCCGCCGTGCTGGCCGAACTCTACGAGCGCGAACGCAGCCATACCGCGTCGCTGGGCGGCGAACTGGACGCCTCGCTGGAGCCGGGCCTGCGGGCCCGCATCACGGCGCTGGACCTCAAGCGCATCGTCAGCAACCTGATCGAGAACGCCCGCCGCTATGGCCGCTCGCCCGACGGCATGGCCCATCTGACCATGACGCTGCAGGCCGACGGCGCCATGATCGCGATCGAGGTGTCCGACCGCGGCCCCGGCATCGCCCCCGAGGACGTCGACCGCCTGCTGCGGCCGTTCTCGCGCGGCGAAGCGGCGCGCACCGGCGTCAGCGGCGCGGGGCTGGGCCTGGCCATCGTCGAGCGCCTGCTCAAGCACGTGGGCGGCTCGTTGCGCATGCTCGCCCGCGATGGCGGCGGCCTGACCGCCCGGATAGAGTTGCCCAAAGCCAAGTTTAGGAATTATCAATTAGACAACGACAATCCATAGCGTAGAATTTGGGGTTTGAGGCAGTGCCTTAATTTCACCGACAAACTGGGAGTAAACATGAAAACTGTTGGCGACAAACTCGAGCCCTTCAAGGTCACCGGCGTCAAGCCCGGCTTCAACCAACACGAAGAAAACGGCGTGTCGGCATTCGAAGACATCACCGAAAGCTCGTTCCCCGGCAAGTGGAAGGTGATCTACTTCTACCCGAAAGACTTCACGTTTGTTTGCCCGACCGAAATCGTCGGCTTCAACAAGCTGGCCAAGGATTTCGAAGACCGCGACGCCGTTCTGCTGGGCGGCTCCACCGACAACGAATTCGTCAAGCTGGCATGGCGCCGTGAGCACCCGGACCTGAACAAGCTGGGTCACTACCAATTCGGCGACACCACCGGCGCCCTGATCGACCAGCTGGGCGTGCGTGAAAAGGGCGCTGGCGTTGCCCTGCGCGCCACGTTCATCGTCGACCCGGACAACACGATCCAGCACGTTTCGGTGAACAACCTGAACGTCGGCCGTAACCCCGAAGAAGTCCTGCGTCTGCTCGACGGCCTGCAAACCGACGAGCTGTGCCCGTGCAACCGCTCGGTTGGCGGCGCCACGCTGTAATTTCCAGCCCGGCCCGGGATCTGCCCAGCAGGTCCCGCGCTGGGCTTTAACTGCGCTAGATGATAGGTAAAAACTATGGAATTTCTCGCCACCATTAAGGATCAACTGCCGGATTGGGCCAAGGACATCCGCCTGAATCTGGACGCCGTGATCGCCCGTTCGACCCTGGCGCCCGAAGACGCCGTCGGCGCCGCCCTGTCGGCCGCTTTCGCCGCGCGCAGCCCGGCGCTGGTCGAAGCCTTCAAGAGCGGCCTGTCGGAAACCGACGCCAACGCCGCGCTGACCGCTTCGTCCCTGATGGGCATGAACAACACCTGGTATCCCTACGTGGAAATGACCGGCGACGCCCAGTTGAAGAGCCTGCCCGCGCAGCTGCGCATGAACGCCTACGCCACCCACGGCGGCGTCGAGAAAAAGCGCTTCGAGCTGTTCGCGCTGGCCGCCTCCATCATCGGCAAGTGCCATTTCTGCGTGGCTTCGCACTACGAGAACCTGAAGAACGACGGCCTGTCGGTCGAACAGATGCGCGACGTCGGCCGCATCGCCGCAGTCGTCAACGCCGCCGCCCTGGCGCTGGCGGCCCAAGGCAAGGCCTAAGGCCCGCGGGCGGCTCCCCGGCCGCCTAGTACTCCCTGCGCAGCCTGGCCCCTTCCGGGGTCAGGCCCGCGCCAGCAGCGCGACGACCGTCGCCGCGATCCCTTCCTTCCTGCCCAGATAGCCCAGGCCTTCGTTGGTCTTGGCCTTGATGTTGACTTCGGTTTCCGCCAGCCCGGTGTCGGCGGCGATGTTCTTCACCATGGCCGGCGCATGCGGGCCGATCTTGGGCGCCTGCGCGTGCAGCGTGGCGTCGATGTTGACCGGCGTCCAGCCTGCCTTGCGCACCCGCGCCATCGCCTCGCGCAGCAGCACGCGGCTGTCGGCGCCCTTGAAGGCCGGGTCGGTGTCGGGAAAGTGGCGGCCGATGTCGCCCAGGCCGGCCGCGCCCAGCAGCGCGTCGGTGATGGCGTGCAGCAGCACGTCGGCATCGGAATGGCCCAGCAGGCCATGCGTGTGGGGAATCGTGACGCCGCCGATGATCAGCGGACGGCCCTCGACCAGGGCGTGCACGTCAAAGCCCTGCCCGACGCGAAAGGGAATGCTCATAGCCATTTTTCCATCAGTTCGAAATCATCCGGCCAGGTCACCTTGAAGTTGCGCAAGGCGCCCGGCACGAGCAGCGGCGCATAGCCGGCCGCCTCGATCGCGGAGGCCTCGTCGGTGACGGCGGCGCCGCTTACCGAGGCCGCCGTCAGCGCATCGCGCAGCACGCCGGCGCGGAACATCTGCGGGGTCTGCGCCAGCCACAGGCCGTTGCGGTCCAGCGTGCGCTCCACGCGCGCGTCGCCGGACTTGACCGTGTCCGCCACCGGCAGCGCCAGCAGCCCGCCCACCGGATCGGCCAGGCAGGCGTCGATGAGCCGGGCCAGCGCGGCCGCCGGCAGCCCCGGGCGCGCGGCGTCATGCACCAGCACCCAGGTGTCGTCGGCGACGCCGCTGTCGGCCAGCGCGCCGGCCACGGTGTCGGCGCGCGTCGCGCCGCCGCAGGCCCGCCACACGGTGCGGGGCAGCCCGGCCAGCGCCGCGTCCACCCAGCCGTCGCCCGGCGTCACGGCCACGCGCACCTGGGAAATGCGGTCGTCGGCCAGCAGCGCGGACACCGCGTGGCGCAGCATGGGCTGGCCGGATAAGGGGCGATATTGCTTGGGCACGGCTTCGTGTCCGGGCCGGCTGGCGCGGGCGCCGACGCCGGCGGCAGGCACGATTGCGATGATGGAGGCAGACATGGTGCGGTGATTTTATAATCTTCCGCTTGATGCCTGCTGCCAGCCTGATGCCCTCCCCCACTCTCGCCGCCCCCGTCCCCGCCACGGCTCCCACCCTGTCCGCGCTCAAGCCCGGCGCGCGCTACGCGCAACCGCGCCCGCCCGGTTCCGGCGACGCCTGGCTGCTGGCCGACCTGGCGCGCCAGGCCGCGGCGCCGCTGGTCATCCTGACCGCCGAGCCGGTCGAGGCCCAGCGCCTGGCCGAAGAGATCCAGCTGTTCGCGCCCGAACTGCGCGTGCGCCAGCTGCCCGACTGGGAAACCCTGCCCTACGACGCGTTCTCGCCGCACCAGGACCTGATCTCGGAACGCCTGCACACGCTGCACGCGCTGATGACCAAATCGGTGGACGTGCTGACGGTGCCGATCACCACCGCGCTGTACCGGCTGGCGCCGCCCGCGTTCCTGGCGGCCTACACCTTTTCCTTCAGGCAGAAGGACAAACTCAACGAAGCCGCGCTGCGCGCGCAGCTGACGCTGGCCAACTACAACCACGTCACGCAGGTGACGGCGCCCGGCGAATTCTGCCTGCGCGGCGGCCTGATCGACCTGTTCCCCATGGGATCGGCGGTGCCCTACCGCCTGGACCTGTTCGACGACGAAATCGAGACCATCCGCAGCTTCGACGTGGACACGCAGCGCAGCCTGTACCCGGTGCGCGAGGTGCAGCTGCTGCCGGGACGCGAATTCCCGATGGACGACGAGGCGCGCACGCGTTTTCGCGCGCGCTTTCGCGAAGTGTTCGAGGGCGATCCCTCGCGCGCGCTGCCGTACAAGGACATCGGCAACGGCATTCCGTTCGCCGGCGTCGAGTACTACCTGCCGCTGTTCTTCGAGGACACGGCCACGCTGTTCGACTACCTGACCGAAGGCACCGTCACGGTCACCGTCGGCGACATCGACGACGCCATCCAGCGCTTCAACCAGGACACCGCCAGCCGCTACGGCTTTCTGAAAAGCGACCGCGAACGCCCGGTGCTGCCGCCTTCGGCGCTGTTCCTGGACAACGAGGCGCTTTACGCCGGCCTGAAGGCCTTCTGCCGGCTGGCGCTCAGCTCCGGCCAGCCGCATCCGGATTTCCGCGCCGCCCCCGACGTCAGCGTGGCGCGGCGCTCGGACGACCCCATCGCCAAGCTGCGCGCGCTGGTGGCGGGCAGCCAGACGCGCGTGCTGCTGTGCGCGGACTCCGCCGGCCGGCGCGAGACGCTGGTGCAGATGCTGAACGAATTCGGCCTCACCCCGGACGCGCAGCCCGACGCCATCGAGGCCTTCCTGGCCTCGGACGCGCATTTCGGCATCGTCGCCGCGCCGCTGTCCACGGGCTTCCAGCTGCCCCAGGCCAACCTGGCCTTCCTGACCGAGAACGACCTCTACCCGGGCCTGGCGGCCACGGGCCGGCGCGGCAAGCGCGACCAGGAGCGTGCCAGCAACGTCGAGGCGATGGTGCGCGACCTGTCCGAACTGCGCGAGGGCGACCCGGTGGTCCACGCGCAGCACGGCATCGGCCGCTACCACGGCCTGGTCAACATGGACATGGGCGAAGGCGGGATGGAGTTCCTCCACCTCGAATACGCCAGCGGCAGCACGCTGTACGTGCCGGTCTCGCAGCTGCACGTGATCGCGCGCTACAGCGGCGCCGACCCCGAGGCCGCGCCGCTGCACCAGCTGGGCTCGGGCCAATGGGACAAGGCGCGCCGCAAGGCCGCCAAGCAGGTGCGCGACACCGCCGCCGAGCTGCTGGCGCTCTACGCCCAGCGCGCCGCGCGCGAAGGCTACGCCTTCAACCTGCCGCTCAACGACTACCAGGCCTTCGCCGAAGGCTTCGGCTTCGAGGAGACCGCCGACCAGGCCGCCGCCATCGAGGCCGTCATCGCCGACATGACCTCCGGACGCCCCATGGACCGGCTGGTGTGCGGCGACGTGGGCTTCGGCAAGACCGAGGTGGCGCTGCGCGCCGCCTTCCTGGCCGTGGCCAACGGCAAGCAGGTCGCCCTGCTCTGTCCCACCACGCTGCTGGCCGAGCAGCACGCGCAGACCTTCTCCGACCGTTTCGCCGACTGGCCGGTGCGGGTGGTCGAGCTGTCGCGCTTCCGCTCGGCCAAGGAAGTGTCGGCCGCCATCGAGGGCATCAACGACGGGCGCGTGGACATCGTCATCGGCACCCACAAGATCCTGTCCAAGGACGTGAAGTTCAAGCGCCTGGGCCTGGTCATCATCGACGAGGAGCACCGTTTCGGCGTGCGCCAGAAAGAGGCGCTGAAGGCGCTGCGCGCCGAGGTCGACGTGCTGACCCTGACGGCCACGCCGATTCCGCGCACCCTGGGCATGTCGCTGGAAGGCATACGCGATTTCTCGGTCATCGCCACCGCGCCGCAGAAGCGCCTGGCCATCAAGACCTTCGTGCGCCGCGAGGACGGCAGCACGCTGCGCGAGGCGCTGCTGCGCGAGCTCAAGCGCGGCGGCCAGTGCTATTTCCTGCACAACGAGGTCGAGACCATCCACAACCGCCGCGCCCGCCTCGAAGAACTGGTGCCCGAGGCCCGCATCGCCGTGGCCCACGGCCAGATGCCCGAGCGCGAGCTGGAACAGGTGATGAAGGGCTTCTACCAGCAGCGCTACAACGTGCTGCTGTGCACCACCATCATCGAGACCGGCATCGACGTGCCCAGCGCCAACACCATCGTGATCCACCGGGCCGACCGCTTCGGCCTGGCCCAGCTGCACCAGCTGCGCGGACGGGTCGGGCGCTCGCACCACCAGGCCTACGCCTATCTGCTGACGCCCGGCGAAGACGCCATCACCAGCAACGCCAAGAAGCGGCTGGAAGCGATCCAGGCAATGGAGGAACTGGGCTCGGGCTTCTACCTGGCCATGCACGACCTCGAAATCCGCGGCACCGGCGAGGTGCTGGGCGACTCGCAGTCGGGCAATATCCAGGAAGTGGGCTTCTCCATGTACAACGAGATGCTCAACGAGGCCGTGCGCGCGCTGCGCGCCGGCGAAGAACCCGACCTGGAAGCACCCTTCAACCTGGCCTGCGAGGTCAACCTGCACGCGCCGGCGCTGCTGCCCTCGGACTATTGCGCCGACGTGCACGCCCGCCTGGGCATCTACAAGCGCCTGGCGCACGCCGCGGGCGAGGACGACCTGATCCACATCCAGGAAGAGCTGATCGACCGCTTCGGCAAGCTGCCCGAAGCCGCGCAGACCCTGCTGGCCACGCATCGCCTGCGCCTGGCGGCGCAGCCGCTGGGCGTGGTCAAGATCGACGCCAGCGAAACCCAGGCGCTGCTGCAGTTCGGCGCCAAGACCTCGGTGGACCCGGCCAGGATCATCGAGCTGGTCCAGCGCCAGCGCCACATCAAACTGGCGGGACAGGATAAATTACGGGTCGAGATCAAGGCCGCGCAGGTGCCGGCCCGCGTCGACGCCGTGCGCGCCGTGCTGCGCGCCCTGAAGTAACCGTAGCCATCACCCGAACCCCATGACCACCCACCACCTAGTCGTCCAATCCCCCGCCCTGAGCGCCGAACACGCGGAACAGCTCGCGGCCCTGGCCCAGGCGCAGGGCATCGCGCGCATCAGCGCCACCGCCGCCCGCCTGCTCGACGTGCAGCACGACGAGTCCACCCGCGCCGAGGTCGTGGCGTGGGCCGAGGGCCGCGGCATCGACACCGCCTTCCTGCCCGCCGGGCTGAAGCTGTCGGACTGCAAGGTGCTGGCCATGGACATGGACTCCACGCTGATCAACATCGAATGCATCGACGAGATCGCGGGCGTGGTCGGCGTGAAAGACAAGGTCTCGGAAATCACCGAGGCCGCGATGCGCGGCGAGATCAAGGACTTCGCCGAAAGCCTGCGGCGCCGCGTCGCCCTGCTCGAGGGCGTGCCGGCCGAGGCGCTGGACCAGGTCTACGCGGAAAAGCTGCGCCTGAACCCGGGCGCCGAACGCCTCATCTCCACGGCCCAGGCCGCCGGCATCAAGGTGCTGCTGGTCTCGGGCGGCTTCACCTTCTTCACCGACCGCCTGCGCGAGCGCCTCAAGCTCGACAGCGCGCACGCCAACACGCTGGAGATCGACAACGGCGTGCTGACCGGCAAGGTGCTGGGCGACATCCTCGACGCCGACGCCAAGGCCATGCACCTGCGCGAATTCGCGCGCCGCCATGGCGCCACCCAGGAACAGATCATCGCCATGGGCGACGGCGCCAACGACCTGAAGATGCTGGCCGCGGCCGGTTTTCCGGTGGCCTACCACGCCAAGCCGCTGGTGCGCCAGCAGACGCGTTATGCGCTCAACGTGTCGGGGCTGGACGGGGTGTTGAGCTGGTTCGAGGGGTAAAAAAAGAAGAAGGCCGGCTTGCGCCGGCCTCGGAGTGCCATGGGACGGCGCCCGCCGCCTGCCGCGGCGGGCGCCCATCCCCAATCAATACCGCACACGCAGCGACAGCAACGCCGCACGCCCGCCGCCCAGCGCCGCATAGTGCGCGGCATAGGCCTTGGTGTAATACGTCTCGTCGAAGATGTTCATCACGTTCAGCTGGGCCGACACGTTCGGGTTGAATTCATACGACGCCATCGCATCGAAGCGCCAGTACGAGGGCACCCAGCGCGCCTTGGGCGTGCCGTCGGGGTTCTTGCTCGAATCCGAGTTGCCGTACACCTTGTCCACGTAGTAGGCGCCGCCGCCCACCGTCAGCTTGGGCAGCACCTTGTAGGTGGTCCACAGGCTGAAGGCGTTGCGCGGGGTGTTGGGCAGATCCTGGCCCACGGCGCCGCTGTTGAAGGCGCCCTTGGTCATTTCGCTGTCCATGAAGGTGTAGCCGCCGAACACGTTCCAGCGCGGCGTGATGCTGCCGGAGAAGCCCAGTTCGATGCCGCGCACCTTGGCCTCGCCGATCTGCTCGGTCTCGGTGGCCGACACGGCCACGCTGGTGTTCTTGCGGATGTCCTGGAAGGCGGCCGCCGACAGCGTCAGGCGGTCGTCGAACACGTCCCACTTGGTGCCCAGTTCCACCGTGCGGCTCTTTTCGGGCTCCAGCGACTCGCTCACGGCCGACGCGGCGTCGCTGATGGCGCCGGCGGCGATGGCCGACGGCGTCGAGGACGTGCCGTAGGTGGCATAGATCGTGCCGTTGGGCATGGGCTTGTAGGCCAGGCCGATCTGGTAGTTGAAGAGGTTGTCCTCGCGGCTGGTGCTGTAGAACGCGGGCGTGCCGGCCGGGTCGTTGCGGCCGCGGGCGATGTTGCTGCCGCTGGTGCGGTAGTTGTCCCAGCGCAGCCCCAGGCTGGCCTGCCACTGCTCGTTGAACTTGATGGTGTCGAAGCCGTAGAGCGCGATGGTGTCGGTGTTGTAGCGGGCCGGATTGTTGTTGCGGGTCAGGCGGCCCGCGTAATCGGTGTGCGGGTCCGGGTCCCACAGCGAGGCGCACACCACCGACAGGCCGGTGCAGGTCGCGCTGGTCGGCACGCCCGACTGGGTGTAGCCGTCTTTGTCCTGCTTGATGTTGCTGTATTCGAAGCCGAGGTCGAAGCTGTGCTTGAGGCTGCCGGTCTCGAATTCGCCGGTCAGGTCGGTCTGGCTGGCGAAGGTCTTGGTGACGTAATAGCCCGACTTGAGCGCGCGGTACACCAGGCCGTTGGGCACGTTGCCCTTGCTGTCGTCCGGGTTGGTGGCGGCGAAGTCGGTGGTGCCGCGGCCGTAGCGCAGCACGCTGCGCAGTTGCAGCTTGTCGGAGAAATCGTGCTGGAAGTCGGCCGTGGCGACGTCGTCGCGCGTCTTCATGAAGTCGCGGCCGGTCAGGCCGTAGAAGCTCTTGCGGCTCACGCCCATGGTCTCCGTCACCGGCTGGCCCGTCTTCGGGTCATACGGGATGGAGTAATCCGGCATGCTGTCGTCTTGATAGTGGTAGTAGCTCAGCGTGATGCGGGTCGGCGTGCCCACGCCCAGCGTCAGCGACGGGGCCACGCCCCAGCGCTCGAAGTCCACCGCGTCGTCGCGTCCCGGCACGTCGCCCTTGTTGCCCATCACGTTCAGGCGGAAGGCGGCTTTTTCGTCCAGGCGCCAGTTGCTGTCGATGGTGGCGCGGTAGTTGTTGTCCGTGCCGAGCTGGATCGTGCCTTCGGTGAAGTCGGTGGCCCGCGGGGTCTTGCTGACCATGTTGATGCTGCCGCCGGCGCCGCCGCGGCCGGAGTACACCGAGTCCGGGCCCTTGATGATCTCCACTTCTTCCAGGTTGAAGGTGTCGCGCACCTGCGTGCTGGAGTCGCGGATGCCGTCCAGGAAGATGCTGCCGGCCGAGTTCTGGCCGCGGATGATGGGCAGGTCGCCGCCCGGACGGCCGCCTTCGCCGGCGCCGAAGGTGATGCCCGGCGAGTTGCGCAGCACGTCCTGGAGGGTCGACGCCGACTGGTCCTGGATCACCTGCTTGGGCACGACCTGCACGGTGCGCGGGGTGTCCAGCAGCGGCGCGGTCATCTTCGGCGACGACACGGTCGTGGTCTGGTACGACGAGCCCTCTCCTTCCACGCGCACCGGCGCAAGCTGCGTCACGCCGTCGGCGGACTGGGCGGCGGCGTGGGGGCTGACGAACAGCGCGGGAACGGCGATGGCGGCGGCCAGCGAGGTGGCGAGCGTATTCAGCGAATACGAGTCTTGGGGCTTCAAACCAGCTTCTCCAGTGTGAATAGCAACGATTCTTGTTTTTTAAACGTTTGCGATTCTGAACCCACTGGCTGAATGGAACCTGAACATTTCCACCAAACGGTCATGAAAGATGAAAATACAACACCTTTTGCCGTTCCAAGGCCTTCCAGAGCCTCCAGGATCGGCTCAGGACGCGCCGCGGCCGGTGGTTGGCACCTATCCATGTCCGCATAAAAAAACGCCCCAAAGGGGCGTTTTTCACAAAGCGGATCCGGGCTTCAGGTGCGCAGGCGCGGATGCCGCTTGAACAGATACCGGTAGACGAAACCCGGATAACCCAGCACCAGGTACAGGCTGAGCGTGATGGCGTAGAACTCCCAGGTCTGCGAGAACCGGTTGCCCAGCGCGGATTCGAACGCGAAGCCCAGCGCGCCGACGACGAGGTAGAACACCAGCACCTCGATCAGGCGGACCCAGAGCGGCTTGACCGCCGCCGCCCCGCCCCGCTTCCAGGGCATGACGGCGAACACCCGCTCGGTCAGGAACGGCAGGTTGGCGCTGACCAGGGCCAGCGCGATCAACAGCCATACCGCCAGGGTCTGGTTCATGCCCGGCCGCCCTCTTACATGTTCAGCGAGCTGCGGATGGCCTGCACGCACAGCGCCATCAGGCCGCCCGGCAGCACGCCCAGCACCAGGATCAGCGCGCCGTTGACCGACAGCACGCCGCGCTGGCCGCAGGTGGCGGCGATGGGCGCGGCGTCGGCCGCCGGCTCGTCGAAGTACACCACCTTGACCACGCGCAGGTAGTAGAACGCGCCGATCAGCGAGAACAGCACCGCGATCACGGCCAGCGTGACGTGGCCGGCGCTGATCAGCGCCTGCAGCACGGCCAGCTTGGCGTAGAAGCCCACCAGCGGCGGAATGCCGGCCAGCGAGAACATCAGCAGCAGCACGATGGCGGCGTGCCACGGGCTGCGGCGGTTCAGGCCCTTCAGGTCGTCGATCTGCTCGCACTCGAAACCCTGGCGCGACAGCAGCAGGATGATGCCGAAGCTAGCCAGCGTGGTCAGCACGTAGGTCAGCATGTAGAAGAGCGAGGCGCCGTAGGCGGCCGAAGCCAGGTCCGGCTTGCCGGCGACCGAACCCGACATCAGGCCCAGCAGCACGAAGCCCATGTGCGAGATGGTCGAATAGGCCAGCATGCGCTTGAAGTTGGTCTGCGCGATGGCGGTCAGGTTGCCGATGGCCAGCGACAGCACCGCCAGGATCATCAGCATGGGTTGCCAGTCGGCGGCCAGGCCGTGCAGGCCATCGACCAGCAGGCGCAGCGTGATGGCGAAGGCGGCCAGCTTGGGCGCGGCGCCCAGGATCAGCGTGACGGCGGTCGGCGAACCCTGGTAGACGTCAGGCACCCACATGTGGAACGGCACGGCGCCGAGCTTGAACGCCAGGCCCGAAACCAGGAACACGATGCCGAACACCAGCGCCAGGTTCTCGGCCTTGCCGGCGGCGATGACCTTGGCCACTTCGGCCAGGTCCAGGTGGCCGGTGGCGCCGTAGACCATGGACATGCCGTAGAGCAGGAAGCCCGAGGCCAGCGCGCCCAGCACGAAGTACTTCATGGCGGCTTCGGTGGCCGTGACGTTGTCGCGGCGCAGGGCGATCAGCGCGTACAGCGCCAGCGACATCAGCTCCAGGCCCAGGTAGATGGAGATCAGGTTCCCGGAGGAGATCATGACCATCTGGCCCAGCAGCGCGAACAGCGTCAGCACGTAGAGCTCGCCGCCGCGCATCATGTCGCGCACCTGCGCGTACAGGCGGCCATACACCAGGGTCACGGCGACCGCGATGTAGGACGCGATCTTCAGCAGGTGCGACAGCTCGTCGGTGACGTACAGGCCGTTGAAGGTCGACCCGGTCACGCCGTTGCTCCATTGCAGCGCCGACACGACGGTCAGCACTCCCAAGGCCAGCATGGTCAGCAGAAACGTCGGCTTGCGCTCGGGGTGATTGCTGACCGCGTCGATGAGCAGGATAGCCAGGCCGAAAACCAGCAAGAGGATTTCCGGTGTCGCCAGGGCGAAATCGATTTGGGATTGCATCATTGTCTTGTCTTACAGTTTCGAGACGGCAACGTGTTGCAGCAGGGCCTCCACCGAAACGTGCATCACGTCGGTGAAGGGCTTGGGATAGATCCCCATGTACAACACGGCGATCGCCATCACGCCAAGAATCACGAACTCGCGGCGGTTGATATCGGTCAGCTCGCGCACATGGTCGTTGGCGACGTCGCCCAGGACCACGCGCTTGACCATCCACAGCGAATACGAGGCGCCCAGGATCAGGGCGGTCGCCGCCAGCAGGCCGATCCAGAAGTTGTGCTCGACCGCGCCCATGATGACCATGAATTCGCCGACGAAACCGCTGGTGGCGGGCAGGCCGCTGTTGGCCATCGAGAACAGGATGAAGAACGTGGCGAAGCGCGGCATCACGTTGACCACGCCGCCGTAGTCGGCGATCTGGCGCGAGTGCATGCGGTCGTAGAGCACGCCGATGCACATGAACATGGCGCCCGACACGAAACCGTGGGAGATCATCTGCACGATGGCGCCTTCGACGCCGGCCGTGTTGAAGATGAAGAAGCCCAGCGTCACGAAGCCCATGTGGGCGACCGACGAATAGGCCACCAGCTTCTTCATGTCGTCCTGCACGATGGCGACCAGGCCGATGTAGATCACGGCGATCAGCGACAGCGTGATCATCAGGCCGGCCAGGCTGTGCGAGGCGTCAGGGGCGATCGGCAGCGAGAAGCGCAGGAAACCGTAGGCGCCCAGCTTCAGCATGATCGCGGCCAGCACGATGGAGCCGCCCGTGGGCGCCTCGACGTGGGCGTCCGGCAGCCAGGTGTGGACCGGCCACATCGGCACCTTGACGGCGAAGGCCGCTAGCAGCGCCACGAAGATCAGGATCTGCGGGGTGTAGCCCAGCTTGGTCTGCTGCCAGGTCAGGATGTCGAACGAGCCGCCCGAGGCGTTCCACAGGTAGATGAACGCGATCAGGGTCAGCAGCGAGCCCATCAGGGTGTACAGGAAGAACTTGAACGCCGCGTACACGCGGTTCGGGCCGCCCCAGACGCCGATGATGATGTACATCGGGATCAGCGTGGCTTCGAAGAACACGTAGAACAGCATGCCGTCGACCGCCGCGAACACGCCCACCATCAGACCCGACAGGATCAGGAAGGCGGCCATGTACTGGGCGACGCGGCTGGTGATGACTTCCCAGCCGGCCAGCACCACGATGATGGTGATGAAGGCGGTCAGGAGCACGAACCACATCGAGATGCCGTCGATGCCCAGGTGGTAGTTGACGTTGAAGGCCTCGATCCAGGAGGTCTTCTCCACGAACTGCATGGCGGCCGTGGAGGAGTCGAACCCGGTGTAGAGCGGAATCGTGACCAGGAAACCCGCGATCGAGCCGATCAGCGACAGGCCGCGCGTCAGGCCGGGGCGGTCGTCACGGCCAACCGCCAGCACCAGCAGGCCGAATACGATCGGAACAAAGATCGCAAGCGTGAGCCAGGGAAAAGTGTTGGATGCCATCTCGCTTGCCATCATTGGGGAATCAGCACAAAGAAAGTCACCAGCGCCATGATGCCGATGATCATCGCGAACGCGTAGTGATAGATGAAGCCGGACTGCAGGTGGCGGCTGATCGCTGCCACCCAGCCCACCACACGGGCGCTGCCGTTGATCAGCAGGCCGTCGATGATGCCGCGGTCGCCGGTCTGCCACAGGCCACGGCCCAGGCAGCGCGCGCCGCGGGCGATGATCTGTTCATTGATCCAGTCGACGTAGTACTTGTTTTCGAGCAGCTTGTTGATGCCCGACAGGCTGGACTGGATCTTGGCCGGAACCTTGGGATTGATCAGGTAGCAGTACCAGGCGATGACCGCGCCGGCCACGACCAGCCAGAACGGAACCGTCTGGAAGGCGTGCAGGCCGAAGGCCACCCAGCCGTGCCATTCTTCATGCAGCTCGTGCATGGCGGGATGCTGCGGCAGGACCTTGATGACGCCGTCGAAGAACTTGCCGAACAGCATCGGGTCGACCACCCAGGCGCCGATCAGCACCGACGGGATCGCCAGCAGCACCAGCGGCAGCGTGACCACCCAGGGCGACTCATGCGGCTTGCCGCCGTGGTGGCCGTGGTCTTCGTGGCCGTGCGCATCGTGGCCATGGCCGTGGCCGTGGTCGGAGGTGTCGAAGCGTTCCTTGCCGTGGAAGACCAGGAAGTACACGCGGAACGAGTACAGCGAGGTCACGAACACGCCGATCAGCGTGGCGTAGTAGGCGAAGTTCGCGCCCCACACGTTGGCGGCGCCGGCCGCCTCGATGATGTGTTCCTTCGAGTAGAAGCCCGAGAAGAACGGGGTGCCGACCAGGGCCAGCGTGCCCAGCAGGAAGGTGATCCAGGTGATGGGCATGTACTTGCGCAGGCCGCCCATGTTGCGGATGTCCTGGTCGTGGTGCATGCCGATGATGACCGAGCCCGCGCCCAGGAACAGCAGCGCCTTGAAGAAGGCGTGGGTCATCAGGTGGAAGATCGCCACCGAGTAGGCCGAGGCGCCCAGCGCGACGGTCATGTAGCCCAGCTGCGACAGCGTGGAGTAGGCCACCACGCGCTTGATGTCGTTCTGGATGATGCCGAGGATGCCCAGGAACAGCGCGCCGATGGCGCCGATCACGATGATGAAGGACAGCGCGGTGTCGGACAGCTCGAACAGCGGCGAGAAGCGCGCGACCATGAAGATGCCGGCCGTCACCATGGTGGCGGCGTGGATCAGCGCGGAGATCGGGGTCGGGCCTTCCATCGAGTCGGGCAGCCAGGCGTGCAGCGGAACCTGGGCCGATTTACCCATGGCGCCGATGAACAGGCAGATGCAGGCCACGGTCAGCAGCATCCAGTCGGAACCGGGCAGCGTCAGGGCGGCCAGCTTGTCGGCCTGGGCGAACACTTCGGCGTACTGCATGGTGCCGGCGTAGGCGAACAGCAGGCCGATGCCCAGCACGAAGCCGAAGTCGCCGACGCGGTTGATCAGGAACGCCTTCATGTTGGCGAAGATCGCCGTCGGGCGCGTGTACCAGAAGCCGATCAGCAGGTAGGACACCAGGCCCACCGCTTCCCAGCCGAAGAACAGCTGCACCATGTTGTTCGACATCACCAGCATCAGCATGGAGAACGTGAACAGCGAGATGTACGAGAAGAAGCGCTGGTAGCCGGGATCGTCGGCCATGTAGCCGATGGTGTAGATGTGCACCATCAGCGACACGGAGGTGACCACGACCATCATCATGGCCGACAGCGGATCGATCAGGAAGCCGATTTCCAGCTTGGTCTGGCCGATCAGGCTCCAGGTGTAGACCGCGCCGTCGAAGCGCAGGCCGTTGAGCACGTCGTTCAGCACCACCACCGAACCGATGGTGGAGACGAGCACGCCCAGGATGGTGATCACGTGCGAAGCGCGGCGGCCGATGGGACGGCCCAGGAAGCCGGTGCCGAAGAGGCCCGCGAGAATCGCTCCGGCCAGCGGGGCCAGCGCGATGAGCAAGTAGAGATTGGGTGAGCTAGACATTTTCTTCCAATACCCCGTCAGCCCTTCAGGCGATCGAGTTCGTCAACGTTGATCGTGTTCAGGTTGCGGAACAGCAGCACCAGGATGGCCAGGCCGATCGCCGCTTCGGCGGCGGCCACGGTCAGGATGAAGAACACGAACACCTGGCCGGCGGTGTCGCCGAACCAGCTGGAGAACGCCACGAAGTTCATGTTGACGGCCAGCAGCACGAGCTCGATGGACATCAGCAGGATGATCAGGTTGCGGCGGTTCAGGAAGATGCCGAAGATCCCGATGGCGAACAGCACCGCCCCCAGGATCAGGTAATGGGCCAGCGTCAGCGTCATTTTTGTTCTCCTTGGGGCGCGGCGGCGGACGAGGCACCGATCTGCGACTGGGCGCGCTCGCTCTGGGGCTGCATGCTCACCAGGCGGAAACGGTCCTTGGCGCGCACGCGCACGGCGGCGACGGGGTCGTTGTACTTGACGTCGCGGCGGCGGCGCAGGGTCAGCGCGATGGCGGCGACCATGCCGACCAGCAGCAGCGCGGCGCCGACTTCAACGGCGTAGATGTACTGGGTGTACATGGCCTCGCCCAGCGCGCGGGCGTTGTTGTAGTCGCCGGCGACCGGGGCCTGCGGGCCCGCGCCGTACCAGGTCGAGCCCAGCACGAAGGACATCTCGAGCACCAGCACCAGGCCGATCACCAGCCCCAGGGGCAGGTAGGTCTTCATGCCCTGGCGCAGCGCATCCATGCGGATGTCCAGCATCATCACGACGAAGAGGAAGAGCACCATCACGGCGCCCACGTACACCAGCACCAGCAGCAGCGCGAGGAACTCGGCGCCGAGCAGCATCCACAGCATGGCCGCGTTGGCGAACGCCAGGATCAGGTGCAGGACGGCAGTGACCGGGCTGCGCGCGGTGATCACGCGGAAGGCCGCGATCACCAGCACGGCGGCCAGTATGTAAAACAGGACAGTGGTAAAAGTCATGGATCAGACCCTGGGCTTCAACGATAGGGAGCGTCTTCGGCCCGGCGTTGGGCGATTTCGGCTTCGTAGCGGTCGCCCACGGCGAGCAGCATGTCTTTGGTGAAATACAGGTCGCCGCGCTTTTCGCCGTGGTATTCGTGGATATGCGTTTCCACGATGGAGTCCACCGGGCAGCTTTCCTCACAGAAGCCGCAGAAAATGCACTTGGTGAGGTCGATGTCGTAGCGCGTGGTGCGGCGGGTGCCGTCGTCGCGCTGGTCCGACTCGATGGTGATCGCCAGGGCCGGGCACACGGCTTCGCACAGCTTGCACGCGATGCAGCGCTCTTCCCCGTTGGGGTAGCGGCGCAGCGCGTGCAGGCCACGGAAACGCGCCGACGCGGGCGTCTTTTCCTGGGGGTAGCGCAAGGTCACCTTGCGCTTGAAGAAATACTTGCCCGTCAGGCGCATGCCCTTGAGCAATTCGGTCAGCATCAGGCTGCCGAAGAAATCCTTGATCGCTTCCATATCCTGCCTCTGCCTGGCGGCTTAGCGCCAAATGTTCCAGGGCGTCTGCATCCAGATCGCCACCAAGACCAGCCACACGCCGGTCAGCGGGATGAAGATTTTCCAACCCAAACGCATGATCTGGTCGTAGCGGTAGCGCGGGAAAGTCGCGCGGAACCACACGAACAACGAGACCACGACGAACGTCTTGATACCCAGCCAGATCCAACCCGGAATCCAGGTCAGCGGCGCGATGTCGATCGGGGAGGCCCAGCCGCCCAGGAACATGATCGAGGCCATGCAGGACAGCAGGATCATGTTGGCGTATTCGCCCAGGAAGAACAGCGCGAACGCCATGCCCGAGTATTCGACCATGTGGCCGGCCACGATTTCGGATTCGCCTTCGACCACGTCGAACGGGTGGCGGTTGGTTTCGGCCACGGCCGAAATCACGTAGACCACGAACAGCGGCAACAGCGGCAGCCAGTTCCAGGACAGGAACGTCAGGCCCTTGTCGGCGAACCAGCCGCGGTTCTGCACGTGCACGATTTCCGACATGTTGAGGCTGCCCGAGACCAGCAGCACCGTCACCAGCACGAAGCCGATGGCCAGTTCGTACGACAGCATCTGCGCCGAGGCGCGCAGCGCGCCCAGGAACGCGTACTTGGAGTTCGACGCCCAGCCGGCGACGATCACGCCGTACACGCCGATGGACGTGATGGCCATGATGTACAGCAGGCCGGCGTTGACGTTGGCCAGCACCACGTCGGGACCGAACGGCACCACCGCCCAGGCGGCCAGGGCCGGCATCAGCGTGACCACCGGGGCCACGACGAACAGCACCTTGTTGGCCTGCGACGGAACCACCACTTCCTTGGTCAGCAGCTTGAACACGTCGGCGAACGGCTGCAGCAGCCCCTTGATGCCGACGCGGTTCGGACCCATGCGCACGTGCATGGCGCCGATCATCTTGCGTTCCCAGTACGTGAGGTAGGCCACGCACAGGATGATGGGCACAGCGATGATCACAATCTTGATGAGGGTCCAGAGGACCATCCAGACCGTCGGGCCCAGCAATGCCGTACCCTGGCTCTCAAGAACATTAAGCCATTCCATCAGGCACGCTCCACGCTGATTTGACCGAATGCGCCACCCAGGGCCGCGGTGTTTTCAAAGGCAGCCGAAATACGCACGGCGCGGTCGGCCACGGCATCGTCCTGCACGGTTTCGAGTTCGACGGCGCCCTGCCCGCCCGACACGCGCACCTTGGCCCCGGCCGTCAGGCCCAGGCTGGTGAGCGTGCGGCCGTTCATGGCGGCGGCCGGCTTCTTCGAGGCCGGAGCCGCCTGCAGCGGCTCGGAACGGCGCACCATGGCGTCGCTGCGGTAGATCGGCACGTCGGCGACGCGCTCCAGGCCGGCTGCCGCCTGGCCCAGGCCCAGCGGCGCCTTGATGTCGTTGGACAGGCGGCCTTCGACGCCGCCGGCCAGCACGGCGTCGCGCACGGACTCGGAGGTCTCGTCGTCGAAGCCGGCCAGGTGCAGCACGTTGCCCAGCACCCGCAGGACCTTCCAGCCCGGACGGGTCTGGCCGAACGGCGCAACCGTGCCCTTGAAGCTCTGGGCCAGGCCTTGCGCGTTGACGAAGGTGCCCGAGGTTTCGGTGAAGGGCGAGACCGGCAGCATGACGTCGGCCCATTCGGCGGCGGCCGAACGGTAAGGCGTCAGGGCCACGGCGAACTGCGCGCCGCGCAGCGCGGCCAGCGCCTGCTGGCCGTTGTCGGCGTCGAGCAGCGGCTCGGCGTGCAGCACCACGTAGGCCTTGAGCGGCTCGGCCAGCATGGCGGCGGCGTTCTTGCCGCCCTTGCCCGGAATCGCGCCGGCCAGGTAGCCGCCGACGGTGTTGCCGCCGGAGGTCAGGAAGCCGAACTTGCCGCCGGCCAGGTCGGCCACGGCGCGGCCGTTGGCCGCCAGGGTCGAGGCCTGCGGGCTGGCCACGGCCAGGTTGCCCATCAGGACCGCGGTGTTGGAACCGGACGCCAGGCTGGCGGCGATGGCCTTCGCATTGTCGCCCGGGACGACCGAGGCGAACTCGGCCGGCACGGCCTGTTCCTTGGCCTGGGCCAGCGCGACGGCCACTTCGGCCAGCGCGCGCGCCAGTTCGGACGGGGCCACGGTGACGCGGGCGGCGACCGGCATCAGCGGATCGTCGGCGGCGCTGTCGAGCATCAGGATCTGCGTGCCGCGCTTGGCGGCCTGGCGCAGGCGCTGCGCCATCAGCGGGTGGTCCTTGCGCAGGAACGAGCCCACGACCAGGACGCGGTCCAGGTTGTCGAGTTCGGCGATCGGCATGCCCAGCCACGGCGCGCCCGTCAGGGCGGCGTCGAAGGCCGCGTCGGTCTGGCGCAGGCGGAAGTCGATGTTTTCCGAACCCAGCGCGCGGACCAGGCGGCCCAGCAGCGCGTATTCTTCGGTGGTGGCGTATTCCGAGGCCAGCGCGCCGATCTGGCCGGCGCCGAAGCTGTCGCGCACCCGCGACAGGCCCTGGGCCACGGCGGCCAGCGCGTCGGACCAGGAGGCTTCCTGCCACTTGCCGTCGGTGCCCTTGATCATCGGGGCCGACAGGCGGTCTTCGCTGTTCAGGCCTTCATACGAGAAGCGGTCGCGGTCGGAGATCCAGCATTCGTTGATGGCTTCGTCTTCGAACGGCACCACGCGCATGACGCGGTCGCCCTTGACCTGGATCACCAGGTTGGCGCCCAGGCTGTCGTGCGGGCTGACCGAACGGCGGCGCGCCAGCTCCCAGGTACGGGCGCTGTAGCGGAACGGCTTGGAGGTCAGCGCGCCCACCGGACAGATGTCGATCATGTTGCCGGAGAGCTCGGATTCGATCGAACGGCCGACGAAGGTCGTGATCTCGGAGTGCTCGCCGCGGTTGAGCATGCCCAGCTCCATGATGCCGGCGATTTCCTGGCCGAAGCGCACGCAGCGGGTGCAGTGGATGCAGCGGCTCATTTCCTCGGCGGAAACCAGCGGGCCCAGGTCCTTGTGGAAGACCACGCGCTTTTCCTCGTTGTAGCGCGAGGAGGAGGCGCCGTAGCCCACGGCCAGGTCCTGCAGCTGGCATTCGCCGCCCTGATCGCAGATCGGGCAGTCGAGCGGGTGATTGATGAGCAGGAATTCCATCACCGACTTCTGGGCGGCGCGCGCCTTTTCAGAGCAGGTGTGGACGACCATGCCGTTGGTTACGGGCGTGGCGCAGGCGGGCAGCGCCTTGGGCGCCTTTTCCACTTCAACCAGGCACATGCGGCAGTTGGCCGCGATGGACAGTTTCTTGTGGTAGCAGAAATGCGGCACGTAAAGCCCGATCTTCTGGGCGGCATGCATGACCATGCTGCCTTCGGGCACTTCGACCTTGTTGCCGTCGACGGTTAGTTCAACCATTGCTGTTCCTGAGACCTACAGATATTGCGGGACCACACAAGACTTGTGCTCGATGTGGTGCGCGAATTCGTCGCGAAAATGCTTGAGGAAGCCACGCACGGGCATGGCCGCGGCGTCGCCCAGGGCGCAGATGGTGCGGCCCATGATGTTGCCGGCCACGCTGTCGAGCAGGTCCAGGTCCTCCGGACGGCCCTGGCCGTTTTCGATGCGATGCACCATGCGGTAGAGCCAGCCGGTGCCTTCGCGGCACGGCGTGCACTGGCCGCAGCTTTCCTCGAAATAGAAATACGACAGGCGCATGAGCGACTTCACCATGCAGCGCGTCTCGTCCATGACGATCACCGCGCCCGAGCCCAGCATCGAGCCCGCCTTGGCGATGGAGTCATAGTCCATCGTGCATTCCATCATGATGTCGGCGGGCAGCACCGGGGCGCTGGAGCCGCCGGGAATCACGGCCTTGAGCTTCTTGCCGCCGCGCATGCCGCCGGCCAGTTCCAGCAGGGTCGAGAACGGGGTGCCCAGCGGGATCTCGTAGTTGCCGGGACGCTCGACGTCGCCGGTGATCGAGAACAGCTTGGTGCCGCCGTTGTTCGGCTTGCCGACTTCCAGGTAGGCCTGGCCGCCGTTGCGGATGATCCACGGCACCGCCGCGAACGTCTCGGTGTTGTTGATCGTGGTGGGCTTGCCGTACAGGCCGAAGCTGGCGGGGAACGGCGGCTTGAAGCGCGGCTGGCCCTTCTTGCCTTCCAGCGATTCCAGCAGCGCGGTTTCCTCGCCGCAGATGTAGGCGCCGTAGCCGTGGAACGCATGCAGCTGGAAGCTGAAATCCGAACCCAGGATCTTGTCGCCCAGGAAGCCGGCGGCGCGAGCCTCTTCCAGCGCTTCCTCGAAGCGCTCGTAGACTTCGAAGATTTCGCCGTGGATGTAGTTGTAGCCCGCGCTGATGCCCATGGCGTAGGCGGCGATGGCCATGCCTTCGATCACGATGTGCGGGTTGAATCGCAGGATGTCGCGATCCTTGAACGTGCCCGGCTCGCCTTCGTCGGAGTTGCACACCAGGTACTTCTGGCCGGGGAAGGCGCGCGGCATGAAGCTCCACTTCAGGCCGGTCGGGAAGCCCGCGCCGCCACGGCCGCGCAGGCCCGAGGCCTTGACTTCGGCGATCACGTCTTCCGGCTTCATGCCGGTGGTCAGGATCTTCTTGAGGGCTTCGTAGCCGCCGCGCTTGACGTAGTCGGCCAGGCGCCAGTTGGCGCCGTCGACGTCGGCCAGGATCTGCGGCTGGATGTGCCGGCCGTGCAGGCACATCGAGTTGGTCAGGTCGTTCAGCGGGTTGGGGTCCAGCCCCTGCGCAAACTGCTTGTACAGGTCGGGCGCGTTCATGCCGACTCTCCTTGCGCCTTGAGGGCCGCGACCAGCGCGTCCAGCTTCTCTTCGGTCATGCGCACGCACATATGCTTGTTGTTCACGATCAGCACCGGCGAATCGCCGCAAGCGCCCATGCACTCGCCTTCCACGAGCGTGAACTGGCCGTCGGCGGTGGTTTCTCGGTAGTCGACGCCCAGCTTGCGCTTGAGGTAGTCGCCGGCGCGTTCGCCGTCGCGCAAGGCACAGGGCAGGTTCGTGCAGACGGCGATCTTGTTCTTGCCGACGGGCTTGACGTCGAACATGTTGTAGAAAGTGGCGACTTCCTGGACCGCGATGGGCGGGACGCCGATGTAGTTGGCCACATCTTCGATGATTTCGGTAGCCAACCAGCCCTTCTCTTCTTGCGCGATGGCAAGCGAGGCCATGATGGCGGACTGCCGCTGGTCGGCCGGGAACTTGGCGAGTTCTCGGTCGATTTTCTGGTAGGCCTGTTCGGAAAGCAGCATAGTTTGAATCCGGGTTATGCGGGCGTGCTCGTGACTGTCTGGGCGGATCAGCGATCGATCTCGCCGAAAACGATGTCCTGCGTGCCAATGATGGTGACGGCGTCGGCGATCATGTGACCGCGAGACATTTCATCCAGCGATTGGAGGTGGGCAAAGCCCGGCGCCCGAATTTTCAGACGGTAGGGCTTGTTGGCGCCGTCGGACACCGCGTAGATGCCGAATTCGCCCTTGGGGTGTTCCACCGAGGCATACGCTTCACCGGGAGGAACGTGGAAGCCTTCAGTGAAGAGCTTGAAGTGATGGATCAGCTCTTCCATGTTGGTCTTCATGGCGGTGCGCTTGGGCGGGGCGATCTTGTGGTTCTCGATCATGACCGGGCCCGGATTGTTGCGCAGCCATTCCACGCACTGGCGGATGATGCGGTTGCTTTCACGCATTTCGGCGACGCGGACCAGGTAGCGGTCGTAGCAATCGCCGTTGACACCCACCGGGATGTCGAAATCGACCAGGTCGTAGACCTCGTAGGGCTGCATCTTGCGCAGGTCCCAGGCCACGCCCGAACCGCGCAGCATCGGGCCGGTGAAGCCCAGCGCCTTGGCGCGCTCGGGATCGACCACGCCGATGCCGACCAGGCGCTGCTTCCAGATGCGGTTGTCGGTCAGCAGCGTTTCGTACTCGTCCACGCAACCGGGGAAGCGGTTGGTGAAGTCTTCGATGAAGTCCAGCAGCGAACCCGAACGCGCGTCGTTCATGGCGCGCAGTTCCTTGTCGCCGCGGTACTTGCTGGTGGCGCCGTACTGCGGCATGGAATCCGGCAGGTCGCGGTAGACGCCGCCCGGACGGTAGTAGGCCGCGTGCATGCGCGCGCCCGAGACCGCTTCGTAGCAGTCCATCAGGTCTTCGCGCTCGCGGAAGGCGTACAGGAACACCGCCATGGCGCCCACGTCCAGGGCGTGCGAGCCCAGCGACATCAGGTGGTTCAGCAGGCGCGTGATTTCGTCGAACATCACGCGGATGTACTGGGCGCGCAGCGGCGCTTCGATGCCCAGCAGCTTCTCGATGGCCATGACGTAGGCGTGCTCGTTGCACATCATGGACACGTAGTCCAGGCGGTCCATGTAGGGCAGCGCCTGGATGTAGGTCTTGTGTTCGGCCAGTTTTTCGGTGGCGCGGTGCAGCAGGCCGATGTGCGGGTCGGCGCGCTGGATCACTTCGCCGTCGAGCTCGAGCACCAGGCGCAGCACGCCGTGGGCGGCCGGGTGCTGGGGACCGAAGTTGAGCGTGTAGTTCTTGATTTCTGCCATGATTTAACGCCCCAAGCCGTAGGAATCTTCGCGGACCACGCGCGGGGTGATCTCGCGCGGATCGATCGTGACCGGCTGGTAGATGACGCGGCGTTGTTCGGGGTCGTAGCGCATTTCGACGGTGCCGGACAACGGGAAGTCCTTGCGGAACGGGTGGCCGATGAAGCCGTAGTCGGTAAGAATGCGGCGCAGGTCCGGGTGACCTTCGAAGACGATGCCGTACAGGTCGAAGGCTTCGCGCTCGAACCAGCCCACGCCCGGCCAGCACTCGATCAGCGAGGCGACCACCGGGAACTCGTCGTCCTCGGCCCAGGTGCGCACCCGCAGGCGCCAGTTGTGCTCGATGGACAGCAGGTGCACGACGACGGCGAAGCGCGCGCGCTGGACCTTGGCGTTGGCTTCCTCGGGCATCTGGCGGGTGCCGTTGCCCCAGGTCAGGTAGTCGACGCCGCAGAGGTCGATACAGGTTTCAAAGCGCAGGCCGGCTTCGGTGCGCAGCTTGTTGCAGACCGAGAACCACTGCTGCGCGGGCACTTCGAGCGTCAGCTCGCCCAGCGCCTCGGTCAGCGCGATATCGGCGCCGAGGGTGGTCTGCAAATTGTTTTTCAGGGTTTCGAGCCTGGTCATCATCTTGTACGCTTAGGTGAACCGATACGCTGGTTTCGCGAGGCCGGCGGCGGGTTGCCGCCCGGCGGGCGAAGGCTCAGCGCGCAATCGTGTTGGTCAGGCGGATCTTGTTCTGCATTTGCAGCAAGCCGTAGACCAGCGCCTCGGCCGTAGGCGGACAGCCCGGCACGTAGACGTCTACCGGTACGATGCGATCGCAGCCACGGACCACCGAATACGAATAGTGGTAGTAGCCGCCGCCGTTGGCACAGGAGCCCATCGAGACCACCCAGCGCGGCTCGGGCATCTGGTCATAGACCTTGCGCAGCGCCGGCGCCATCTTGTTGCACAGCGTGCCGGCCACGATCATGAGATCGGACTGGCGCGGGCTGGGCCGGAAAATGATGCCGAACTGGTCCAGGTCGTAGCGGGCCGCGCCCGCGTGCATCATCTCAACCGCGCAGCAGGCCAGACCGAAGGTCATGGGCCACATGGAGCCGGTCTTCGCCCAGTTAAGGAACTTGTCGGCGCTGGTTGTGATGAACCCTTGCTTGAGAATGCCGTCTATAGCCATATTCGTCTCTGATAGCGTGCTGTACAGGAAGCCCGGGGCTTATTCCCAGTCCAGCGCGCCCTTTTTCCATTCATAGATGAAGCCGACGGTGAGCACGGCCAGGAAGACCATGACCGTCCAGAATCCGACGAGCCCGACCGTGCCCTGGGCGATGGCCCACGGGAACAGGAACGCGATTTCGAGGTCGAAAAGAATGAACAGGATCGCCACCAGGTAGTAGCGCACGTCAAACTTCATGCGGGCGTCTTCAAAAGCTTCGAAGCCGCACTCGTACGGCGAAAGCTTTTCGGCGTACGGACGCCGCGGACCAAGGAGGGAGCCGGCCGTCAGCAGCGCGAACCCGATGAGGGTGGCCACTACGATAAACAGCAGGACGGGGAAATACTGTTGCAGGTTCATTCAGGCGTCCGTCAAATGCGCAAACCTTAGGGAAGGTCTGAAGAACTCGATTTCAAACATCCAAAAATCGACCTCATGACCAAAGTATTCAAAAATGGTTAAAAACTGCTCAAATCATCGCCACTTTCGGGTTGTTTGCACCCCGATCAGGCCCGTTTTCGGGCCTGTTGGCGCTTTTTGGGCGCACTTACCCTGCCACCGCCGTCAACGGGCGGCGTGCCATCCAGATATTGGACAGCGTAAACAACATTTTCAAATGCGCAGTGTTCTTGGCCAGTCCACGGAATCTGACTTTACGAAACCCGAATTGGCATTTGATGACACGAAACGGATGCTCAACCTTGGCTCGAAGACTGGATTTGGCCCGCTCAATGTTTTGCGTCAAACGATCAATTGCGCTGTTACCCAAGGCGCGCCGTTTGCCGGGGCGCATGGCAATGTGCCAGGTTACGTCACGCCCTTGGTGCTCGGGTCGTTTGTCTACGCCTTGATAACCGGCATCGCCAAAAGCCAACGTTTCTTCACCATGCAGCAACGCAGCCGCCTGAGTAACATCATGCTCATTGGCAGCGGTGCCCACCACCGTGTGGACCAGCCCGCTGTGAAGATCAACCCCAATGTGGGCCTTCATCCCAAAGTGCCACTGGTTTCCCTTTTTGGTCTGATGCATCTCGGGGTCCCGCGTGCCGCTGGCGTTCTTGGTCGAGCTGGGTGCATCGATAATTGTGGCGTCCACAATGGTGCCTTTGCGCACCTGAATGCCTTGATCCTGCAACAGCAGGTTGACCGCCTCAAGCGCTTGGTCGGCAATGTTGTGCTGCTCGAGCAGATGACGGAAGTTCAAAATGGTGGTCTCGTCCGGCACACGACCTCCAGGCAGTTTGGCAAACTGGCGCATCGAAAAGCTGTCGTACAGCGTCTCTTCCATGGCCGGGTCCGACAGCGAAAACCACAGTTGCATGAAGTAGATGCGCAGCATCGTTTCCAGCGGATACGGTGGACGACCGATGCCCGGTTTGGGGTAATGCGGATCGACCAGATCGGCAAAGAGCTTCCACGGCACCGCACGCTCCATCTTGGCCAGAAACTTCTCACGGCGCGTTTTCTTGCGTTTGCCAACGTACTCGGCTTCGGAAAAACTCAACTGGCTCATCGGGTTCACTCGGATCGGACTGTTTTCAATAACTTATATTCTGACAGGTTCGTTGGACTTGTTCAGAGGTTCCTTAGGATTGTAGCATTCGCGGGGTTACTTCTGGCTGAACTCTGTAGCCTGAACAGCGGGTGAAAGACTGCATTTCTTCACCGGAACAATCGCGGCTTGCGCAGCGACCGGACAAGCTTACTACAAGCGCTTTGCGCGCCGTCGACCAGGCGGCGAAAAACAACGCCGGAACGAAAAAAAACCACTCCGGAGAGTGGTTTTCGTACGAACGGGCCGAAGCCCGTTCGCGCACTTTTTCAAATCCAGGCAGGGCTTGCGCCCTGCGTTGGATTAGAAGCGGTGACGGATACCGACGCCGACGGCGGTCGACTTGACGTCGTCGATGAAGGCGTAGTTCTTGGCGTACGAACCGTAGGCGTACAGGTTGGTGCGCTTGGACAGGTCGTAGGTGTAGCCCAGCGAGAAGACGTTCATCGTCTCGTCAGCACCCGGAGCCGTGTTCAGGCGATCGTTCGACGGATCAACCATCTGCCACGAACCGAACAGCTTCGAAGCGCCGCCGATGGGGGCCGACAGGCCGACCATGTACGAGTTGGCCTTGAAGCCGTCAGCGAAGATGTTGTTGCCGAAGTTGATGTTGCCAGCGGGGCCGGACACGCCTTGGCCGCCGAACCAGCCGTCGGTCGTGCGGGCGTAGGCCAGCGACAGCTTCACAACTTCGAAGTCGTACGAAGCGCCCAGGGCGTACATACGCGGGGTGGCGTCAACTTCCGGCTGCGTCAGGTTGTTCGAGGCGTTCAGCTGGTCGTACGAGAAAGCGATGTTCAGCGGACCGTTGACATAGCGCAGACCGGTGGTGATCGCGCGGGTGTTGTCGGCGGTGCGCCAGCCGCTTTGGCGAGCGTTGTTGTCGTCAGCGTTGAACGAGTAGCCGACGCCGAACTGGAAGCCGCTGAACGACGGGGTTTGGTACAGGACCATGTTGTCGTAGCGGACGGTGTTGGCAGCGCTCAGGGCGACACCGATGTTAGCTTGGCCGAAACCAGCGCCGAACGGGTCGATCGAGCCGAAGTACTTCGACGAGATGTTGGTCTGACGGCCGAAGTCCAGTTGACCCCAGCTGTCGGAGGCCAGACCGATCGTGGCTTGACGACCGAACAGGCGACCGTTCTGAGCCGAGTTGCCGTTACCCGAGTTGAAGCCCGATTCCAGTTGGAAAACAGCGCGCAGGCCGTCACCCAGATCTTCCGAACCACGCAGACCCCAGCGCGAACCGTTCTGCACGCCGTTGATCATGCCGACGCGGCTGCCGTCGAAGCCGTTGCCCTTGACCTTGTTGTAACCGATACCCGTGTCGATGATGCCGTACAGGGTGACAGACGTTTCTGCCTGGGCGACACCGGCAAAACCGGCGAGCAGGGCGGCAGCGAGCAGAGTCTTTTTCATTTAAGAAATCTCCGTTGATTTGAGTGACAAGAGCAGCAATCCAGCAAACCAGCCTGCCGCCCCCCTAACTCCGCGAAGGGAAGTTGACGCTATTGCATCAAAAATCAGGGGGGCTGGCTACGGCCGGCATCAGAAAAGTGCAGGTTTGCGACAGGCTTGTTGGGATATTGCAACATCACGGCAAGGCCTGGCCGATCGGCCTAGGGCTAACCCTGATGAAACTGACCAAGCCCCTATTCATGCGACTTTCAGCCCTGCCCCTAATTTTTTGAGGCATTTCGGAGCCCTGTTTTTGGCGCGAGCTACGTTGCCGCGCGGCCGCGATCCGGCGCGGCCGGCCGGAACAAACCTTTCAGCCGCGATCGGTTTAGCGGCTGCAATCCATATGCCGATCCGTTTCCGTCCCCCGGCTTTCAATAACATTGTTATCAATAAAAATCGCCGCTATGATCGAACGCATCGACAACCGGTTCCCGCGCCATGCCCTCCACTTCCCCCCGCAGCGGCCGTAGCGAAAGCCTGAACGCGCTGCGCCGCCAGCTCATCCTCGACGCCGCCCAGCGCGTGTTCGAACGCGACGGGCTGGAGAAGACCACGATCCGCGCCATCGCCAACGAGGCCGGCTGCACCACCGGCGCCATCTACCCCTGGTTCGCGGGCAAGGAAACCATTTACGGCGCGCTGCTGGAAGCCTCGCTGCAGCGCCTGCACGCCCACCTGAGCGAAGCCGCGGCCACGGGCGAGGCGCGCACGGCCGCGCGCCGGGCTATCCACGCCTTCTATGGCTACTACGCCGAGCGCCGCACCGATTTCTCCCTGGGCATGTACCTGTTCCAGGGCCTGGGCCCGCGCGGACTGGGCCGCGAGATGGACGAACGCCTCAACGCCCGGCTGCGGCAATGCGTGGACCTGCTGGGCCTGGCCCTGGCCCGTACCAAGTCCTGGGACGCCGCCGTGGTCGAGGTCGAACAGATGAATCTCTTCACTTACCTGATGGGCCTGTGGTCTGCCCCCTGAAAAGTGGTCCTCCCTGAAGTAGGCTATTGAGCCGTAGGAGGACGTTGGAATGCCCCAGAAGAAGCACAAACCCGAAGAGATCGTGGCGAAGCTGCGCCAAGTCGATGTTCTGTTGTCGCAAGGTCGTTCTGTCGGAGAAGCGGTCCGTTTGATCGGCGTGACGCAGTTTACGTATTACCGGTGGCGCAAGGAGTTCGGTGGCCTGAAGGGTGACCAGGTGAAGCGGCTGAAGGAGCTCGAGAAAGAGAATGACCGGCTGCGCAAGGCGGTCTCGGACCTGACACTCGAGAAGCTGATCCTGAAAGAGGCTGCTTCGGGAAACTTCTGAGCCCCGCTCGCCGTCGCCGTTGCGTCGATCGTGTCATGGCGAAGTTCTCCGTCTCGGAGCGGTTTGCCTGCAAGGTTCTCGGCCAGCATCGTTCGACCCAGCGCAAAAAGCCGCAAGGCCGGCCCGATGAAGAGGCGTTGACCTCCGACATCATCCGGCTCGCTTCCCGCTATGGCCGTTATGGCTATCGCAGGATCACGGCGATGCTGCGGTCTGAAGGCTGGACGGTGAACGCCAAGCGTGTCGAACGGATCTGGCGGCGGGAGGGGCTGAAGGTTCCCCAGAAGCAACCGAAGAAGGGGCGGCTCTGGTTGAATGACGGATCGTGCATCCGGCTTCGACCCGAGCATCCAAACCATGTCTGGTCCTATGACTTCGTCGAGGGTCGGACCCACGATGGCAGGAGATTCCGCATGCTCAACATCATCGACGAGTTCACCAGGGAATGCCTTGCAATCCGCATCGATCGCAAGCTCAACTCGACCGACGTCATCGACGCCCTGTCGGACCTGTTCATCCTGCGTGGTGTGCCCGGCCATGTCCGTTCCGACAACGGCCCGGAGTTCATCGCCAAGGCTGTACGGGAGTGGATCGTAGCCGTCGGCGCAAAGACAGCGTTCATCGAACCTGGAAGCCCTTGGGAGAACGGCTACTGCGAGAGCTTCAACTCGAAGCTCCGCGACGAACTGCTCGACGGTGAGATCTTCTACAGCCTCGCCGAGGCCAAGATCATCATCGAAGCCTGGCGGCGGTACTACAACACCGAGAGGCCACACTCGTCGCTTGGATACAAGCCACCGGCACCCGAGGCCATCATCTGGCCTGCGCCAGCAAGCGGAGCAGCACCGTCATCTGCCCAGGCAATAGCCCCAAGGCCGATCATGAACTAAGATTGAAACCGGACCACCCTATGGGGTCAGGCCAATGTCGCTCATGGTGGTGGCGGCCACCCCTTTGGACAGGAACACGTGCTCGGCCGCATCCAGGATGCGGTCGCGGGTGCGTTGGGACTCTTCTTTCGTCTTGCGGGCCATGCGGGGACCTCCTTCTCAAAAAACGGGGTGCAAAAAAAAGGCGGCCTCGAAGCCGCCTTTTTGGACACTGTGAACATGTGTGAAGCGAAGAGCATACTTCCGAACAAAATAATTAATCAAGCGTGACGGATTAAATGATAGACTCGCTTCCCCACCCGGGAAAGTTGGCGCCTTTCCCCACGTAAGCCCCGCCGCGGGCCCATCAAGACAATTTCAAAAATGAAGCAAAAAGTCTCCCTACGCACGCTCGCCCTATCTTCCGTATTAATTCTTATTACCGGGTGCTCGAAGCCCGAAACCCCGCAAGCCGCCGACGCCCCGGCCGAGATCGGCGTCATCGTCGCCCGGGCCACGCCCACCAGCGTCGCCACCGAACTGCCGGGCCGCCTGGAGCCCTACCGCGAAGCGGAAGTGCGCGCGCGCGTGGCCGGCATCGTGACCGCCCGCCTGTACGAGGAAGGCCAGGACGTGGCGCGCGGCGCCGCGCTGTTCCAGATCGATCCCGCGCCGCTGCAGGCCGCCTACGACTCCGAAGCCGCGAACCTGGCGCGCGCCCAGGCCAACCTGTCCGCCGCCGCCGACAAGCTGCGGCGCTACGCCGACCTGGTGTCGGACCGCGCCATCAGCGAACGCGACCACGCCGAAAGCGTGGCCCAGGAACGCCAGGCCCGCGCCGAAGTCGCCCTGGCCCGCGCCAACCTGCAAAGCGCCAGGCTCAAGCTGGACTATGCGCGCGTCACCTCGCCCATCGACGGCCGCGCGCGGCGCGCGCTGGTGACCGAGGGCGCGCTGGTGGGCGAAGGCCAGGCCACGCCGCTGACGGTGGTGCAGCAGATCGACCCCATCTACGTGAACTTCGCGCAGCCGGCCGCCGAGGTGATGCAGCTGCAGAAGCAGATCCGCGCGGGCGCGCTGGAGGGCGTGGCGCCGGAACAGGTGCGGGTGCGGCTGCTGCTGCCCGACGGCACCGAGTACGGCCGCGGCGGCGCGCTGTCCTTCGCCGACCTGGCGGTGGACCCGGGCACGGACAACGTCACGATGCGGGCCGTGTTCGAAAACCCGAACCGCGAACTGCTGCCCGGCATGTACGTGCGGGTGCGGCTGGAACAGGCGATCAACCGCGACACCTACCTGGTGCCGCGCAACGCCCTGCTGCGCAACGCCGACGGCGCGCACGTGCTGGCCGCCGGGCCGGACGGGGAACTGCAGAAAATCGCCGTCACCGCGCAGCGGCTGCAAGGCCCGAACTGGGTCGTCACGCAGGGACTGGCGGGCGGCGAGCGCATCGTCGTCGAGAACGCCGCGCAACTGGCGGCGGGACAGAAAATCAAGCCGGTGGAACGGGCAGCCGCGCCCGCATCCGGCCACCAAGGATAAACCGCAATGGCGCGTTTTTTCATCGATCGCCCCGTCTTCGCCTGGGTGATCTCGCTGCTCATCGTGCTGGTCGGCATCCTGTCGATCCGCGCGCTGCCGGTGGCGCAATATCCCGACATCGCACCGCCGGTGGTCAACGTCGGCGCAAGCTATCCCGGCGCCTCGGCCAAGGTGGTCGAAGAGGCCGTCACCGCCATCATCGAACGCGAGATGAACGGCGCCCCGGGGCTGATGTACACCTCGTCCAGCAGCGACTCGACGGGCTGGGCCAGCATCAACCTGACCTTCAAGCAGGGCACCAATCCGGACCTGGCGGCCGTGGAAGTGCAGAACCGCCTGAAGGCGGTGGAGCCGCGCCTGCCCGAATCCGTGCGCCGCGACGGCGTGCGCGTGGAGAAGGCGGCCGACAACATCCAGCTGGTGGTGTCGCTGAAGTCGGACGGCAGCCTGGACGACATGCAGCTTGGCGAGCTGGCCGCCTCCAACGTGCTGCAGGCGCTGCGCCGCGTGGAAGGCGTGGGCAAGGTGCAGGCCTTCGGCGCGGAGGCCGCCATGCGCATCTGGCCGGACCCGGCCAAGCTGACGGCCATGTCCCTGACGCCGGGCGACATCGTCTCGGCCCTGCGCAGCCACAACGCGCGCGTCACCATCGGCGAGCTGGGCAACCAGGCCGTGCCCAAGGACGCGCCGCTGAACGCCAGCATCGTCGCCGGCGAATCCCTGCGCACGCCCGAGCAGTTCGGCAACATTCCGCTGCGCGCGCAGCCGGACGGCGCCACCCTGCGCCTGAAGGACGTGGCCCGGGTGGAGCTGGGCGGCACCGACTATATGTACCTGTCGCGCGTGAACGGCATGACGGGCACCGGCCTGGGCATCAAGCTGGCCCCGGGCTCGAACGCCGTGGACACCACCCGGCGCATCCGCGCGACCATGGAGGAGCTGGCCCAGTACTTCCCGCCGGGCGTGACCTGGGACATTCCCTACGAGACCTCCACCTTCGTCGAGATCTCCATCAGCAAGGTGCTGATGACCCTGCTGGAAGCCGTGGCGCTGGTGTTCTGCGTGATGTACCTGTTCATGCAGAACCTGCGCGCCACGCTGATCCCGACGCTGGTCGTGCCGGTGGCCCTGCTGGGCACCCTGGGCGTGATGCTGGGGCTGGGCTATTCCATCAACGTGCTGACGATGTTCGGCATGGTGCTGGCCATCGGCATCCTGGTGGACGACGCCATCGTGGTGGTGGAAAACGTCGAGCGCATCATGGCCGAAGAGGGACTGCCGCCGCGCGCGGCCACGGTGAAGGCCATGGGCCAGATCAGCGGCGCCATCGTGGGCATCACGGTGGTGCTGGTGTCGGTGTTCGTGCCCATGGCGTTCTTCGACGGCGCGGTGGGCAATATCTACCGCCAGTTCGCCGTGACGCTGGCCGTTTCGATCGCCTTCTCGGCTTTCCTGGCCCTGTCGCTGACGCCGGCGCTGTGCGCCAGCCTGCTCAAGCCCATCGCCGCCGGCCATCACGACAAGCGCGGCTTCTTCGGCTGGTTCAACCGGGCCTTCGCGCGCCTGACCGCGCGCTACACGGCGCGGGTGTCCGGCGTGCTGGCGCGCCCCGTGCGCTTCGGCCTGGCCTACCTGGCGGTGATCGCCGCGGCGGCGCTGCTGTTCGCGCGGCTGCCCTCTTCCTTCCTGCCGGACGAGGACCAGGGCAGCTTCATGGCCATGGTCATCCTGCCCCAGGGGTCGCCGCAGGCCGAAACCATGGCGATGGTGAAAGAGGTCGAGCGCTACATGATGGAGAACGAACCCGTCGAGTACGTGTATTCGGTCAACGGTTTCAGCAACTACGGCAGCGGGCCCAATTCGGCCATGTTCTTCGTCACGCTGAAGGACTGGAAGGAGCGCGGCGCCGCCGACCTGCACGTGAACGCCGTGGTGGACCGCATCAACGACGCCTTCGCCGACCGCAAGAACGTCATGGTGCATGCGCTGAACGCCCCGCCGCTGCCGGACCTGGGCTCCACGTCGGGATTCGACTTCCGCCTGCAGGACCGCGGCGGCCTGGGCTACGAGGCGCTGACCCGGGCCCGCCGGCAGTTGCTGGCGGCCGCGTCCGAGCATCCCGCGCTCGCGGAGGTCGTCTTCGCCGGCCAGGAAGAGGCGCCGCAGCTGGAGCTGCGCATCGACCGCGACAAGGCCCAGGCCATGGGCGTGCCGATGGACGAGATCAACACCGCGCTGGCGGTGATGTACGGGTCGGACTACATCGGCGACTTCATGCTCAACGGCCAGGTGCGGCGCGTGACCGTGCAGGCCGACGGCAGGAGCCGCGTCGACATGGACGACGTGTCGCGCCTGCACGTGCGCAACGTGCAGGGCCAGATGGTGCCCCTGTCGGCCTTCGCCACGCTGAAATGGTCGATGGGACCGCCGCAGCTAGAGCGCTACAACGGCTTTCCTTCCTTCACCATCAACGGCGCTGCCGCGCCCGGGCACAGCAGCGGCGAGGCCATGCGCGCCATGGAGGCGCTGGCGGCCGAGCTGCCGCGCGGCATCGGCTTCGACTGGTCGGGACAGTCGTATGAAGAAAGGCTGTCCGGCAACCAGGCGCCCATGCTGTTCGCGCTGTCGGTGCTGGTCGTGTTCCTGGCGCTGGCCGCGCTGTACGAAAGCTGGTCCATCCCGCTGGCGGTGATCCTGGTGGTGCCGCTGGGCGTGATCGGCGCGCTGCTGGGCGTGACGCTGCGCGGCATGCCCAACGACATCTACTTCAAGGTCGGCCTCATCGCCACGATCGGGCTGTCGGCCAAGAACGCGATCCTGATCGTCGAAGTGGCCAAGGACCTGGTGCGCGACGGCCAGGGCATCGTGTCCGCCACCCTGGAGGCGGCGCGGCTGCGCCTGCGGCCCATCGTGATGACCTCGCTGGCCTTCGGCGTGGGCGTGCTGCCGCTGGCGCTGGCCACCGGCGCGGCGTCGGGCGCCCAGGCCGCCATCGGCACGGGCGTGCTGGGCGGCATCGTCACCGCCACGGTGCTGGCCATCTTCCTGGTGCCGCTTTTCTTTCTCATCGTGGGCCGCGCGCTCGGCATGCGCGTGCGCCCCGCGCGTCCGCAAGGCCGCGAACCGCTGGAGACCTCGCCATGAAGGCTATGGCAACACCCCTGCTTGCGCTGGCCCTGGCCGGCTGCTCGCTGGCCCCTGTGTATGAACGTCCGGCCGCGCCGGTCCCCGAGGCCTACGGCGCGCCCGCCGCCGACGGACAAGCCGCCATGCCGCAGGACTGGCGCGCCTATTTCAACGACCCGGCGCTGCAGGCCTGGATCGACGCCGCTTTGCGCAACAACCGCAACCTGCGGGTGGCGGCGCTGCGCATCCAGGAAGCCCGCGCGCTGTACGGCGTGCAGCAGGCCGACCGCCTGCCCGCCATCGACGGCGCGGCCGAGTTCAGCCGCGGACGCGCCGTCGAACCGGGCCAGCCGCGCATGCCGGTGGCGGACCGCTATCGCGCCGCCGTCGGCATCGCCGCGTTCGAGCTGGATTTCTTCGGCCGCGTGAAAAGCCTGAGCGACGCCGCGCTGTCGCGCTACCTGGCCAGCGAGGAAGCGCACCGCGCCGCCACGCTGTCGCTGGTGTCGGAAACGGCCACGGCCTACTTCAACCAGCGTTCGCTGGCCGAGCAGCTGCGCCTGACCGACAGCACGCTGGCGCTGCGCGAGGCGACGCTCAAGCTCACCCAGCGCCGCTACGACGCCGGGCTGGAAACCGCGGTGGGCCTGCGCACCGCGCAGATGCTGGTGGAATCCTCGCGCGCCACGCATGCCGAGCTGAGCCGGGAATACCGCCAGGCCGTGCACACCCTGGGCCTGCTGGCGGGCGACTTCACCCTGCCGCCGGACACCGACGCCGTCACGCTGGAAAGCCAGAGCCTGACGCCGCTGGCCGCCGGCCTGCCCTCGGCCCTGTTAGCCCGGCGCCCGGACCTGCGCCAGGCCGAGGACATGCTGCGGGCCGCCAATGCGGACATCGGCGCGGCGCGCGCGGCGTTCTTTCCGTCCGTGCAGCTGACGACCGACATCGGCACCACGGCCGGCAGCTTCTCGGACCTGTTCGGCGCGGGCACGGGCGCCTGGACCTTCGCGCCCAGGCTGACGCTGCCCATTTTCAACGCCGGACGCAACAGCGCCAACCTGTCGCTGGCCGAGGCGCGCAAGGACATCGCGGTGGCGCAGTACGAAGGCAGCATCCAGCAGGCCTTTCGCGAAGTGGCCGACGCGCTTTCCGCGCGCGACACGCTGCGCGCCCAGATCGATGCGCAGCGCAAGGTCCGCGACGCCGATCGCGACCGCCAGCGCCTGACCGAAAGGCGCTACGAGCGCGGCGTGGCCAGTTATCTGGAAATGCTGGAGGCGCAGCGCAGCCTGTTCGAGTCCGAGCAGGAATTCATCCGGCTGCAGCAGCGCCGGCTGGTCAATGCGGTAGCGCTCTACAAGGCGCTGGGCGGCTGGGAGCCGCCCGGCTCATGAGGGCTTATCCGGCCTTGTCGATGCGGTAGGCGCAGCGGCGCGCGCCCGTGAGGATGTGCTCCTCGCGCCTGACCCGGAACTCGTCTCCGAGCACCTTGTGAAAGAGTTCCAGTTCGCTGCGGCAAAAGCCCATGCAGGTTTTCGCCGCGGAACAGATCGGGCAATGGTTCTCGATGAAGAGGAAGTCCGGGCCGTCCTTGCGCAGCTCGGCCATATAGCCTTCGGCGCAGCGGACTTCCACCAGCCGCTCCAGGCGCTCCTTCAGGCTGCGCGCGCCCTGCATGGCCTGGCGATAGCCGTTGAGCATGGCCGCTTCGCGCGCCGCGATCAGCTTTTCGACGCCCTCTTCGCCGAACACCTGGCGGATGGCGCCGATCATCTGCACCGTCATTTCGGCGTGCGTGTCCGGAAAGCGGCCGTGCCCGGCATCGGTCAGGAACCAGATCTGCGTCGGCCGTCCGCGGCCGGCGCTATGGCTTTCGCAATCCACCAGTCCTTCCGCGTGCAGGCGCGCCATCTGCTGGCGCACCGCCTCGGCCGTCACGTCCAGGGCCTTGGCGATGACGGTCACGGATTGCGGGCCGCGCGTCTTCAAGGTCATGAGCACGCGGTCCGCGGGTTGGTGCTCCCAGACGACGGGGCGGGACGGGCTGTCAGACATGAATGTGGATTCTCCGGATGTTTGCCTGGGATGTTCGGCTATGGTGCCACGAACCGCGGCCGCCGGTCAGCCGGCGTCCGGCGCCTCCCATCCGCCGCCTAGCGCCTTGTACAGCGCGATCAGCCGGGTATAGGACTCGGTTTCGGCCACGGCCACGGCGTCCTGGGCGCGCAAAAGCGTACGCTGGGCGTCCAGCACCGTCAAATACGGCGCACTGCCTTCGCGGTAGCGCAGTTGCGCCAGCTCCGCCGCCCGGCCGCTGTGCGCGGCCGCCTGCACCAGGCTGCCCAGGCGCTGCTGGGTCTGGCCGTATTCGGTCAGCGCCGATTCCAGTTCCTCGACCGCGCGCAGCACGGTCTGCTCGTAGCCGGCGGTGGCGCCGTCGGCCCGCGCCACCGCGCCGCGCTTGCGCGCCAGCGCCGTGGGCAGGTGGAACGCGGGCCAGTCGGCGCCGGCGGCCACGCTGAACGCGCGGCTGGACGACGAGCCGAAGTCCGCCCCGCGCAGGGCGACGAAGCCGAGGAAGCCGCCCAGGTCGATGCGCGGATACAGCTCCGCGGTGGCCACGCCCACGTCCGCGTTGGCGGCCGCCATGCCGCGCTCGGCCGCCAGCACGTCGGGACGGCGCGACAGCAAGGCGCTCACGTCGCCGATCGGCAGGCGCACGTTGAGCGGAGCCAGGGGCTTGCCCGCCTCCAGCTCGCCCAGCTCCACTGGGCGCAGCGCCGCCAGCACCGCGATCCGGTACAACGCCAGCCGGCGCGCCGCGATCTGCACCGGCACGCTGGCCTGCACGGTTTCCAGTTCGGCCCGCGCGCTGGCCAGGTCGCCCTCGTCGCCGCGCCCGGCCGTCACCATCGCCTGGATCACGCGCAGGCTGTCGCGCTGGCTCGCCAGATTGGCGCGCGCCACCGCCAGCCGCTGTTCCGCGCCGCGCAGCTCGAAGTAATTGCGCGCCACCTCGGCGGCCACGACGATGCGGGTCTGGGCCAGGTCGGCGGCCTGCTGCTCGCTGCGCGCCGCCGCGCCCTCGGCCGCCCGGCGCAGGCGTCCGAAAAGGTCCAGCTCCCAGGTGGCGTCGAAGCCGGCCCGGTAGCTTTCGGCCAGATTGCGCCGTCCGGCAGGGCCCGGATTGGCCTGCGACAGACTGCGTTCGTAGCCCCCGCCCAGAGTCACGGCGGGCAGCCGGTCCAGTTCGCGCTCGTCCAGCACCGCGCGCGATTCGGCCAGCCGCGCCTGCGCCTGGCGGATGTCCAGGTTGCGCTCCAGCGCCAGCGCGATCAGCCGGTCCAGCTGCGGGTCCTGCAACTGCTTCCACCAGTCGCGCTGCACCCGGTCGGTGGAGAACAGGGCCTGCTCGGGGCTGGCCAGGGTGACGGGATCGGGCCTGGGCGCCCGGTAGTCGGGCCCCACGGCGCAGCCCGCGGCGGCCAGCGCCGCCAGCAGCGCGACGGCGCCGCGGCGCAGCCGTGTGCGGAGAGGAAAATCCGGGGTCGAGTGTTTCATGATGATTCCTTCGTTCAGGCCGCGGCGTCCTCGGCCTGCGCCAGCGCCAGTTCCCGGGCGCGCGGCGTATCGCTCGCCGCCCGGTGGTCGCGGGCGAACACGGTGTAGACGGTGGGCAGCACGAACAGCGTGAAGAGCGTGCCCACCAGCAGGCCCACCACGATGACCAGGCCCAGGCTGTAGCGGCTGTGCGCGCCCGCGCCGGTGGCGAACAGCAGCGGGATCAGCCCCATCACCATGGCGGCGGTCGTCATCAGGATCGGGCGCAGGCGGATGCGCGCGGCCTGCTCCATGGCGGCGCGCCGGTCCAGCCCGTGGCTGACCTGTATCTCGTTGGCGAACTCCACCATCAGGATGCCGTGCTTGCTGATCAGGCCGATCAGCGTCACCAGCCCGATCTGGGTATAGATGTTCACCGTGGCCATGCCCAGCGCTAGCGGAATCAGCGCGCCGCAGATGGACATGGGCACGCTCACCAGGATGGTGAAGGGGTCGCGCAGACTTTCGTATTGCGCCGCCAGCACCAGGTAGATCACGATGATGGCGAAGATGAAGGTGATCATCAGCGCCGCACCTTCCTGGCTGAACTGGCGCGCGTCGGACTGCCAGTCGTAGCTGAAGCCGGCCGGCAGCGCCTGCGCCTGGCGGGTCAGGAACTGCACCGCGTCGCCCATGGTCACGCCCGGCATGGGGATGGCCTGGAAGGTGGCGGCGTTGAGCTGGTTGAACTGGGTCAGCTTGTTGGGCTCGACGCCCATGGACACGCTCACGAGGTTCGACAGGGGCACCTGCGCGCCGCTGGCGCTCTTGACGTAGTAGCGGGCCAGCGATTCGGGCGAAATACGCTGGGCTCGCAGGCTCTGCGGAATCACGTCATACGATCGCCCGTCCATGCCGAAGCGGTTGACGTAGTTCTCGCCCACCAGCACGGCCAGAGTATCGCCGATGGCTTTCATGGTGACGCCCAGGCTGTTGGCCTTGGCCCGGTCCACCTTCAGGCGCACGACGGGGTTGTTGTAGTCCAGGTCGCTGTCTACCACCATGAAAAGGCCGCTTTCCCGCGCCGCCTGCTTGAGCGCTTCCATGGCCTCGTAGACCACCGGGTAGTCGGCCGCGCTCATCAGCACCATCTGCACCGGCAGCCCGCCGGTCGAGCCCGGCAGCGATGGCAGCTGGAAAGCGAAGATATTGCTGCCTTCGACCTGGTTGGCCATGGATTGCATGTCGGCCTGGATCTCGTCGGCCGAGCGCCTGCGCTGCTCCCACGGCACGAAATCCACGCCGCCGATGCTGTTGGACACACCGTCGGAACCGTTGATGAGCCAGCGCCCGTTCTGTTCGGGCAGGGTCTTCATCACGTCGTCCCACTTCTTGCCGAACTTCTCCACGTAGTCGATGTTGGCGTGCTGCGGCGACTTGATCGCGGTGAGCACGGTGGACTGGTCTTCCACCGGCGCCAGCTCGCGCTGGGCCGCGTTGTACAGGAACGGCAGGCTGATCAGCACCGCCACCGCGACCAGCCCGGTGACCCAGCGGTGATGCAGCGACACGTCCAGCAGCCGGCCGTAGGCCGCGCCCAGCCAGCCGAAGAAATGCTCGGCGCGGCGCGCCATCCAGTTTTCCGAGACGCGGCTGTCCAGCAGGAACGAACTCATCACCGGCGACAGCGTCAGCGCGATGACGCCGGAGACCACCACCGCCCCGGCCAGCGTGAAGGCGAACTCCTTGAAGAGCGAGCCGGTCAGCCCGCCCATCAGGCCGATGGGCGCGTACACCGCGGCCAGCGTGATCGTCATGGCGATCACCGGCCCGGCCACCTCGCGCGCGCCGATCAGCGCGGCGCGCACCGGCGACTTGCCCTCCTCGATGTGGCGGTGCACGTTTTCCACCACCACGATGGCGTCGTCCACCACCAGGCCGATGGCCAGCACCATCGCCAGCAGGGTCAGCAGGTTCACGCTGAAGCCGAACAGGGCCATGATGGCCGCTCCGCCCAGCATGGAAAGCGGGATCGTCACCACCGGGATCAGCACCGCCCGCAAGGAGCCCAGGCACAGGAAGATCACGGCCACCACGATGACCACGGCCTCCAGCAGCGTGCGCACCACGCCGTCGATCGAGGCGCTGATGAAGCGCGCCAGCTCGAACGGCACCTGCACGCTGGTTCCCGGCGGCAGGTTCTGCTTGATGCCGGGCAGCAGTTCGTTCAGGCGCTTGACGATGACCAGCGGATTGCCCACCGGCGTGGCGTTCAGCCCGAAGTACACGGCCGGCTCGCCGTCCATCAGGCCGCTGGAATCCGAGGACGCCGCCCCCAGCTCGACCGTGGCCACGTCGCCCAGCCGCACGATGGCGTCGCCATCGTGCTTGACGACCATGTCGCGGAACTCGGCCACGTTGACCAGGTCGGTGTTGACCTGGATGTTGGACACCACGTACAGGCCCTTGGCCTGGCCCGGCGCGGCCTGCACGTTGTTCTGGCGCAGCGCGTCGGCCAGCTCGCCGGCGGAGATGCCGCGCGCGGCCATGCGGAACGGGTCCAGCCACACGCGCATGGCCAGCTTCTGGCCGCCGTACAGCTCCACGCTGGCCACGCCGTCGATCGAGGAAAGCTGCGGCTGCACCACGCGCGACAGATAGTCGGTCAGCGCGGCCAGCGACAGGGTCGAACTGGAGAAGCCCACATAGGCCACGGCGGTCGCCTCGCCCGAGGACTTCACCAGCACCGGGTCGTAGGCGTCCTGCGGCAGCCGGTACTTGACCTCGTTGACCTTGGCCATCACTTCGGTCATGGCCTTGTTCGAATCGGCGTTGAGCTTCATGCGCACCGTGATGACGCTGCGCCCCTGGGTCGAGGACGAGGACAGGTAGTCGATGCCCTCGACGGTGGCCACCGACTGCGCGATGGGCTGGGTCACGAAGCCCTGCATCAGGTCGGGCGAGGCGCCCGGATACTGCGTCGTGATGGTGATGGTGGTGCTTTCGGTCAGCGGATACTGCCGCACCGGCAGAGGGCCTTGATGCCCAGCAGCAGGATGAGGGTGCTGACCACCAGGGCCAGCACCGGCCGGCGCACGAAGAGATCGGTGAATTTCATATCGGTCTCCGCGCCGTCACCGAGCCTGCGCCACGGCCCGCGGCGCGCCGTCCAGCGCCACCGTGTCGTCGGGGCTGACGGCCACCGCGGCGCCGTTGTGCAGCCGCAATTGGCCCGAGGTCACCACCCGGTCGCCGGGCCGCAGGCCCTCGGTCACGACCACCCGGCCGCGCACGCGCTCGGCGGTCTTGACATAGGCCTGCCTGACGGTCGGCGAGGCCGACTCCTGCCCGGCCTCGGGCGGGGTCAGCACATAGACCGAATCGCCGTAGGCGCTGTAGCTGATGGCGGTTTCCGGCACGGTGATCACGCCGGGACGGGCGGGCAGGCCGACCTCGCCATGCGCGAACATCCCGGCCGCCAGCGCGCCGTCGGGGTTGGGCAGCGTCGCCTGGATGCGCACGGTGCGCGAACCCGGGTCCACCTGCGGCTCGACAGTGGTGACCTTGCCGGTGAACTCGCGCCCGGCATGGGCGTCGACCGTCAGCGTCACCGGCTGGCCCACCTGCAACGCCCCCAGCGCCTGTTCGGGCAGCGTGATGTTGGCGTACATGATGGACGCGTCGGTCAGCGACACCAGCGGATCGCCGGCCCGCAGGAACTGCCCCAGGTGCACCCGGCGCACGCCGAGCACGCCGTCGAACGGCGCCTTGATGTGCTTTTGCTCGATCAGCGCCTGCACCCGCCTGATATCGGCGGCCGTCTGGTCGTAGTCGGCCTGGGCCTGGTCCAGCTGCTCGCGCGTGGCCGCCTGCTGCGGCAGCAGGCGGCGGGTGCGTTCCAGCTGCGCCCGCGCATTGCGGGCCTGGGCCTGCAGCCGCGCCAGTTCGCCCTGCTCGGGCGCGTCGTTGAGCTGCGCCAGCAGCTGGCCGGCCCGCACCCGCTCGCCCGGCGAGAACAGGATGCGGGCCAGGCGGCCGTCGACCTCGGCGGCCACCTGCACCTGGCGCGTGGCCTCCAGCGACCCGATGCCGCCCAGCGTCACCGGGAAATCCGCCTGCTGCGCCGCCGCCACCGCCACCTTGACCGGCGCCATGCTCCAGCCGCCGCTCTGCTTCGCGCCGCCATACTTCCAGTACAGCCCCGCGCCGGCCAGCGCCACCGCCAGCACCACGGCGCCCGCCTTCCACGTTCCAGAATTCGATCTCATGCCCGTCTCGTTATTTATCAAAGACACGGCTTTGAATAATCCTTGAAATCGTAGATTTCGTCAAAGAAGAAAACGCAAAACCCTACATAGCGTCGGCCTATTGCCGATGAACGGGGATGGCCCGGCGAAAAAAAACCGCCGGAAAAATCCGGCGGCGATGGATGGTGCGGCGGCGCGCGTCAGCGGACCATGTGCAGATAATGGCGGTGCCGTTCGTACTGGTCGAGGATGTCGCCGATCACGGCATCCCGGCTCCAGCCCATGATGTCGTAGTCCTGCCCGCCTTCGCGCAGGTGGACTTCGGCGCGGAAGTACTTGCGTTCGTCTTCGTCGGCCGCCTCTTCCGGCGTCAGGCTGGGCCGCACGAAGGCCTCGGGGCGCACCGCGTACCAGAAGTCCAGGTAATCGCCATGCGAGACCTCCAGCGTGACGGCGCCTTCGTTCTCGTCGTCGCGCACGGCCACGGCGTAGCCCTGGCGGCGCAGTTCGTCGGCCACGTCTTCCAGCGCCGGGCGCACCACGTCGGCGATGAAGCGCAGCACGTGGGCGCGGCGCGGCATCATGACCATGTTGCGCAGGCGCCGCTCCCAGGACTGGCCGCCGCGGGCCGGACGCGACAGGGTCAGCGACTGGTAGCGGATGCCGCGCTTGGTGGCGTCCAGCTTGAGCGCCTTGAACAGCCCCCACAGGGACAGCAGCAGAATGATGGAGAACGGCAGCGCGCTGGCGATGGTGGCCGTCTGCAGCGCGGTCAACCCGTCGGCCAGCAGCAGCGCGATGGCCACCGCGCCCATCAGCAGCGACCAGAAAATCCGCTGCCACACGGGCGTGCGGTCCGAACCGCCGGAAGCCAGCAGGTCCACCACCAGCGCGCCGGAGTCGGCCGACGTCACGAAGAACACGGCCACCATCGCGATGGCGATGACCGACAGCACGCTGCTCCAGGGCAGCTGGTCGAGGAACGCGAACAGCGCCAGCGACGAATCGGCCTGCACGACCTCGGCGAAGCCCTGCACCTTGTCGACCAGGATCATGTGGATGGCGGTATCGCCGAACACCGTCATCCAGAACAGGGTGAAGCCGGCCGGCACCAGCAGCACGCCGGTCACGAATTCGCGGATGGTGCGTCCGCGCGAGATGCGCGCGATGAACAGGCCCACGAAGGGCGACCAGGCGATCCACCAGCCCCAGTAGAACAGGGTCCAGCCGCCGATCCAGTCGGTGGGTTCGTAGGCGTACAGGTTGAAGGTCTTGTTGACGATGTCGGACAGGTAGGCGCCGGTGTTCTGCACGAAGGTCTGCAGCAGGAACACGGTGGGACCGGCGACCAGCACGAACAGCAGCAGCACCGCCGCCAGCGCCAGGTTGGTTTCGGACAGGATGCGGATGCCCTTGTCCAGGCCGCTGGCCACCGACAGGGTCGCCAGGCCACAGGTGATGATGATGAGGACGATCTGGGTGGGCACGCCCACCGAGATGCCGAACAGCTGGTTCAGGCCGCTGTTGATCTGCGCCACGCCCAGGCCCAGCGAGGTCGCCACGCCCAGCACCGTGCCGATGATGGCGAAGATGTCGACGGCATGGCCGATCGGCCCGTGGATGCGGTTGCCGATCAGCGGATAGAGCGCCGAGCGCAGGGTCAGCGGCAGCCCGTGGCGATAGCTGAAGAACGCCAGGATCAGCGCCACCACCGCGTACACGGCCCAGGCGTGCAGGCCCCAATGGAAGAAGGTGATGTTCATGGCTTCGCGCGCGGCCGCGACCGTGCCGCCCTCGCCCACCGGCGGCGACATGAAGTGCATGACCGGCTCGGCCACGCCGAAGAACATCAGGCCGATGCCCATGCCCGCCGAGAACAGCATGGCGAACCAGGTGAAGTTGCGGTAGTCGGGCTCGCTGTGGTCGGGGCCCAGCTTGATGTCGCCGTAGCGGCTGACCGCCAGGAACACCACGGCCAGCAGAATGATGGCCACCACCAGTATGTAGAACCAGCTTGCGTTGCCCAGTATCCAGCTTTGCACGGACCCGAACAGGCTTTGCGCGGCCTTGGGCGCGAGTATCGCGAAGCCCACCAGCAGCAGCGTGAACAGGGCCGCGGGAAAGAACACGGGTCGGTTTATGGTGGATGGCCGGGTTTCTGAAGTCATGCAGCAGATCCTTGCGGCGAGGGTGGGAAAATCCGGCGCGCGCCCCCCTCAGTCCGGCTGCGCGCCGCAAGTATTACTATCACGGCCAAGCGCCGTCTGCCAAACTCGATCCCAATGCAGGCGGCCAGCCGGAGAGCCCTCATGATCGACCATCTGGACCACCTGGTCCTGACCTGCACCGACCCGGAAGCCACAGTGGATTTCTACACCCGTATCCTGGGCATGCGCCTGGAAACTTTCGGGGAAGGCCGGCAGGCGTTGCGTTTCGGCAACCAGAAGATCAACCTGCACGTGCGCGGCCGCGAGTTCGAACCCAAGGCCCATCTGCCGGTGCCGGGCGCGCTGGACCTGTGCTTCATCGCCGATCGCCCGCTGGATGAAGTCATCGAGCGGCTGCGCCAGGCCGGCGCCGCCATCATCGAAGGCCCGGTGCCGCGCACCGGGGCCACCGGCAAGATCCGCTCGGTGTACCTGCGCGACCCCGACCTGAACCTGATCGAGATTTCCGAGCTGCTGCCCTAGGGCTGTTCCGCCTGCGGCGGGCCGGATTCGCCGAACACCACGCGGCGGAAGAATCCGGCCAGCACGGCCTCGGTCATCTCCGGGGTGACGGCCTGCGGATCGAAGGCATAGCTGAACTGCATGCCGTCCGACAGGGCCAGCAGGCCCAGCGCCAGCTGTTCGGCCGGCAGCGGCAAAGGCGTGCCGACGCGGGCCGAAAACTGGCGGATGTATTCGGTGGTGGCCTCGCGCAGCTCGCGCATACAGGTCGCGAAACCGACGCGGAACTCCGGGTCGCGGGCGGCCTGCAGCTTGGCTTCCATCCACAGCAGGAAGCAATCGTTCTCGCGGTAGTGCGTGGAGTAATACTCCAGCACCCGCGCCTCCATCTGCGCACGCGACTCGCCGTCCTCGAAGATGGCGCGCATGTCGGCCATCACGCTTTCGTGGTCGCGCTTGAGCAGCTGCAGGAAGAGCTCGGACTTGCTGGAGAAATTGGAATAGAACGCCCCGCGCGTGTACCCCGCCTGCTCGGCGATGTCCTCGACGCTGGCGGCCACGAACCCCTTGGCAAGAAAAATCGATTGCGCAGCGTCGAGCAGACGCTGCCGCGTCTGGTCACGGCTTTGCTCTCGCGTAAGACGGACTTTTGACATGGCGGCAAGTTTAGCATCGGACGCAGTTTCGGATTCACCATTGAATCCAGATACATTGATGTATTAGAATCCAGGCCGTATCGGCCGGTAGCGGCCGCCTGTTTCTCCGCGCCGCGAGGTGTTCCGTGAATTGCCCTGGCCCAGGCCTGCGCCGTGCCGCCCCCGGCGCGGCGTCCTCTTCCCCGAGTACCCATTTGCTGCGGTTGCCCGCCGCCGCGCTGCTGGCGCTTGCGCTTGCCGGCTGCGGACGCGAGCCGGCGCCCGCGCCGGCGCCGCGCCCGGTCGTCGCCATGCCGGCCCAGGCCGACGAACGCCTGCCGGCCTGGACCCTGCCCGGCGAAGTCCAGGCGCGCTACAGCACGCCGCTGTCGTTTCGCGTGGGCGGCAAGATCGTCGAACGCGCGGTCAGGCTGGGCGACGCGGTCGAACCCGGCCAGGTCGTGGCCAGGCTCGATCCCGCCGACGCCAGCAAGAACGCGGCCAGCGCCCGCGCCCAATTGACCGCCGCCCAGCACCAGCTGGACTATGCGCGCCGGCAGCTCGACCGCGACCGCGCCCAGGCGCGCGAAAACCTGATCGCCACGACCCAACTGGAACAGACCCGCAACGCCTACGCCGCGGCGCTGGCGCAGCGCGACCAGGCCGCGCAGCAGGCGGGGCTGGCGGCCGACCAGCTCGAATACACGACGCTGCGGGCCGACCATGCCGGCGTCGTCACCGCCGAGCAGGCCGACACCGGCCAGAACGTGGCCGCCGGCCAACCGGTGTACAGCCTGGCCTGGTCCGGCGACATCGACGCCATCTGCGACGTGCCGGAAAGCGTGCTGGCGGGCCTGGAGATCGGCCAGCAGGCCAGCGTCACGCTCGGCCCCCTGCCCGGCCGCAGCTTTGCCGCCGTGCTGCGCGAAATATCGCCGGCCGCCGATCCGCGCAGCCGCACCTATCGCGCCAAGCTCACGCTGCAGGCGCCCACCCCGGACGTGCGCCTGGGCATGACGGCCAATATCCGTTTCGACAACCCGGCCGGCGACGGGCCGCCCACGTATACGCTGCCGGCCACCGCGCTGTTCCATGACGGCCCCGCGCCCGCGGTGTGGGTCGTCAGGCAGGGCGAAGACACGCTGGAGCTGCGCCGCGTCGAGGTGCTGCGCTTCGACGCGCGCACCGTGACCCTGGCCGGCGGCCTGCAGGCCGGCGAACGCGTGGTGTGGCAGGGCGTGCATACCGTGTCCGCCGGCGAAAAAGTACGCCCGGTGGCGCCGCTGCATCCCGAGGACCACGCCTCATGAGCGCGCCGGGCCACGAGGAAGGCCGCTTCAACCTCTCGGCCTGGGCGCTGCGCCACCAGCCGCTGGTGATATTCATCATCACGCTGGTGACGCTGTTCGGCGTGCTGTCCTACTCCCGGCTGGCGCAATCGGAAGACCCGCCCTTCACGTTCCGGGTCATGGTGATCAAGACGATGTGGCCCGGCGCCACCGCCCGCCAGGTGCAGGAACAGGTCACCGACCGCATCGCCAGAAAACTGCAGGAAGCCGCCAACACCGACTTCCTGCGCAGCTATTCGCGGCCCGGCGAGTCGCTGATCTTCTACACCATGAAGGACTCGGCGCCGGCCAGCACCGTGGCCGACCAGTGGTATCAGATCCGCAAGAAGGTCGGGGATATTTCGGCCACGCTGCCGCCCGGCGTACAGGGCCCCTTCTTCAACGACGAATTCGGCGACGTCTACACCAACATCTACACCCTGCAGGGCGACGGCTTCACGCCCGCGCAGCTGCGCGACTACGCCGACAAGCTGCGCACGGTGCTGCTGCGCGTGCCCGGCGTGGCCAAGGTGGATTACTTCGGCGAGCAGCCCGAACACATCTACATCGAGATCTCCAATACCCGGCTGAGCCGGCTGGGCGTGTCGCCGCAGCAGATCGCGCAGGCCATCAACAGCCAGAACGCCGTCACCGCCGCCGGCACCCTGACCACCGCCGACGACCGCGTCTTCGTGCGCCCCACCGGCCAGTACGACAGCCCGCAGGCCCTGGCCGACACGCTGATCCGCATCGACGGCAAGTCGCTGCGGCTGGGCGACATCGGCACCATCCGCCGCGGCTACGACGACCCGCCCGTGGAGCAGATGCGCCTGGGCGGACGCCTGGCGCTGGGCATCGGCATCACCATGCAGCCCGGCCAGGACGTGGTCCACCTGGGCCGCGCGCTGAGCGCCAGGTTCGGCGAGCTGCAGGCGCAGCTGCCGGCGGGCCTGACCCTGAAGGAAGTCTCAAGCATGCCGCGGGCGGTGTCGCATTCGGTCGACGAATTCCTGCGCTCGGTGGCCGAAGCGGTCGCCATCGTGCTGATCGTGAGCCTGGTCTCGCTGGGGCTGCGCACCGGCATGGTGGTGGTGATCTCGATTCCGGTGGTGCTGGCCGTCACGGCGCTCTTCATGGAGATGTTCGGCATCGGCCTGCACAAGGTGTCGCTGGGCACGCTGGTGCTGGCCCTGGGCCTGCTGGTGGACGACGCCATCATCGCCGTCGAGATGATGGCGGTGAAACTGGAACAGGGCTGGAGCCGCGCGCGCGCGGCCGCGTTCGCCTACACCAGCACCGCCTTTCCCATGCTGACCGGCACGCTGGTGACGGTGGCGGGCTTTCTGCCGATTGCGCTGGCCAAGTCCAGCACCGGCGAATACACCCGCTCCATCTTCCAGGTCTCGGCCATCGCGCTGATCGTCTCGTGGTTCGCCGCCGTGGTGCTGATTCCGCTGCTGGGCTATCGCCTGCTGCCCGAGCGCAAGCGCGAAGCCCACCTGCCCGAGGACCACGAACACGACATCTACGACACCGGCTTTTACCGGCGGCTGCGGCGCTGGGTCGCCTGGTGCGTGGAGCGCCGCTACCTGGTGCTGGGCGGCACGGTCGCGGCCTTCGCGCTGGCGATGGCCGGCTTCGGGCTGGTGCCGCAGCAGTTCTTCCCCAGCTCCGACCGCAGCGAACTGCTGGTGGACCTGCGCCTGCAGGAAGGCGCCTCGTTCGACGCCACGCTGCGCCAGGTGGAACGGCTGGAACAGGCGTTGCAGGGCCGTCCCGAGATCGAGCATTCGGTCAGCTACGTCGGCGCCGGCGCGCCGCGCTTCTACCTGCCGCTGGACCAGCAGCTGGCCACGCCCAACTTCGCCCAGCTGGTCATCACCACCCATTCGGTGGAAGACCGCGAAAAGCTGGCGCAATGGCTGCAGCCCATGCTGCGCGAAAAATTCCCGGCCATCCGCAGCCGCCTGTCGCGGCTGGAGAACGGGCCGCCGGTGGGCTTCCAGGTGCAGTTCCGCGTCAGCGGCGACCAGATCGCCGACGTGCGCGCGGTGGCCGAGCAGGTGGCCGCCGAAGTCCGCGCCGACGCGCGCTCGACCAATGTGCAGTTCGATTGGGACGAACCCTCCGAGCGCTCGGTGCGCTTCGAGATCGACCAGCAGAAGGCGCGCGAACTGGGCGTGAGCTCCAGCGACATTTCCGACTTCCTCGCCATGACGCTGTCGGGCTACGCGGTGACGCAATACCGCGAACGCGACAAGCTGATCACCGTCAGCCTGCGCGCGCCGCGCGACGAACGGGTCGACCCCGCGCGCCTGGCGACGCTGGCCATGCCCACGCCCAACGGCCCGGTGCCGCTGGGCAGCCTGGGCCAGGTGCGCTACGACCTGGAATACGGCGTCATCTGGGAACGCGACCGCCAGCCCACCATCACGGTGCAGGCCGACGTGCTGGGCGACGCCCAGGGCATCGACGTCACCCGCGCCATCGACGCCCGGCTCGACAAGTTGCGCGCCGGCCTGCCGGTGGGCTACCGCATCGAAGTGGGCGGGCCGGTGGAGGAAAGCGGCAAGGGCCAGTCGTCCATCAACGCGCAGATGCCGCTGATGGCGGTGGCCGTGCTGACGCTGCTGATGGTGCAGCTGCAGAGTTTCGCGCGGGTGCTCATGGTGGTGCTGACCGCCCCGCTCGGGCTGATCGGCGTGGTCGCCGCGCTGCTGCTGTTCGGCAAGCCGTTCGGCTTCGTCGCCATGCTGGGCGTGATCGCCATGTTCGGCATCATCATGCGCAACTCGGTCATCCTGGTGGACCAGATCGAACAGGACATCGCCGCCGGCCACAAGCGCGTGGACGCCATCGTCGGCGCCACGGTGCGGCGCTTCCGGCCCATCACGCTGACGGCCGCGGCCGCCGTGCTGGCGCTGATCCCGCTGTTGCGCAGCAACTTCTTCGGCCCGATGGCCACCGCCCTCATGGGCGGCATCACCAGCGCCACGGTGCTGACGCTGTTCTTCCTGCCGGCGCTGTATGCGGCCTGGTTCCGCGTGCGCCGCGACGAGCGCGACGAACCCGCGGGCGTGCCGCCCGGCGCCAACGCCGGCGATACCGTGGAGCGCGGAGCATGACGATGCCACGAACCCCGATCCGTCCCGCCGTCCTGGCGCTGCTGCTGGCCCTGGGCGGCTGCGCCTTCGCGCCCGACGGCAAGCCGCCGGCCGTGACGCAGCCCGCGCAATACGGCGTGGCCCCCACGCCGGCCGCCGGCGCCACGGCCCAGGGCGTGGCGCAGCGCTTCGAACACGGCGCGCGGCCGGTGCCCGAATGGTGGAAGCGCTACGGCTCCGCGGCGCTGGACGCGCTGGTGCAGGAAGGCCTGGCCAATAGTCCCGACCTGGCCGCGGCCGAGCGCAACCTGGCCGGCGCGCGCGAACAGCTGCGCGGCCAGGTCAATTCGTCGCTGATGCCGGCCGTGGACGCCGGCGCCGACGCCACGCGCCGGCGCGCGCTCACCATGCCCAACCTGCCGGAGCCCACGGCCCGCTACAACGTCTTCACCGGCCAGGTGCAGGCCCGCTACGACCTGGACCTGTTCGGCGCGGCGCGCTTCGCCAACCTGTCGCTGACGGCGCAGTTCGCGCAGCAGGCGTTCCAGCTCGAATCCGCGCGGCGCGCACTGGCCGGCAATATCGTCACCGGCGCCATCTCCGCCTCGGCGCTGGCGCAGCGCGTGGCCTTGAACGAAAAGCAGGCGCTGCTGGCGCGGCGGGTGGCGCGCGATACGCAACGCCGCTACGAGCTGGGCGCGGCCTCGCAGAACGACGCGCTCGACGCCGACCAGGACGCCGCCGCGCTGGAAGCCGCGCTGCCGATGCTGCGGGCGCGCTGGCACGCCACGCGCCATGCGCTGGCCGTGCTGCTGGGCCGCAACCCCGACCAGGCGCCGCCCGACCTGGATTTCGACAGCCTGGCCGTGCCGCAGCAGGTGCCGGTGGTGGTGCCGTCCGAACTGCTGGCCTCGCGCCCGGACATTCTGCTGGCCGACGCCGTGGTGCAGGCCGCCGCGGCCGACGTGGGCGCGGCCACCGCGCAGCTCTTTCCCAGCCTGTCGCTGTCGGCCTCCATGGGCCAGGCCGGCTTCAACTGGCCCGCGGCCATGTCGGGCGCCGGCGCGATATGGGCCGTGGGCGCCTCGCTCACGCAGCCGCTGTTCCACGGCGGCGCGCTGCTGGCCGAACGCGATGCGGCCAAGGAGCGCTACCAGGCCTCGCTGCTGCAATACCGGCAGACGGTGCTGATGGCGTTCCGGGACGTGGCCGACACGCTGTCGCGGCTGGAGGGCGGCGGCCAGGCGCTGGCTTCGGCCGAAGCCTCGCGGCAGGCGGCCGGACAGTCCTACCGCAACACGGCCAGCCGCGTGCGGCTGGGCGCGCTGCCGCCCTACACCGAATACGCGGCCGAGCAGCATTACGTCGCCGCCCGGCTGCGCGAACTCGATTACGCCGAGGCGCGCCTGACCGAAACGGCGGCGCTGTTCCAGGCCATGGGCTCGCCCGCGAGCCCCGCGCCGGTCAGCGCTTCCCCAGCAGCCGCTTCACCAGGCTGACCGCGCCCAGCACCACGGCCCCGGCCGCCATGCCGAACAAGGCGTTGAGCAGGGTCGAGACCAGCGCCGCGGCCACGCCGCCGCCCACCGCGGAAGCGGCGTGTTCGATCGCGGCCGACACCGGCGCGATGCCATGGGTCAGGATGGCGCCGCCGACCATGAACATGGCCGCCGTGCCCACCACCGACAGCGTCTTCATCAGATAGGGCGCGGCCCCGACGATGCGCCGGCCCAGCCAGGCAAGGGCCTGCGAGGACTTGCGGCTGAGGTACAGGCCCAGGTCGTCGAGCTTGACGATGCCGGCGACCAGGCCGTAGACGCCCACCGTCATGGCGATGGCGATGATGGACAGCACCAGCACCTGGCGCGTGAAGTCGGCGTCGGCCACCGCGCCCAGGCTGATGACGATGATTTCCGCCGACAGGATGAAGTCGGTGCGCACCGCGCCCTTGATCTTGTCGCGCTCGAACGCCACCATGTCGACCGCCTGGTCCTGCAAGGCCTCGGCCCGGGCCGCATGGTTGCCTTCGGGCGAATCGCCGTGCGGCAGGTATTTGTGGGCCAGCTTCTCCACGCCCTCGTAGCACAGGAACGCGCCGCCCAGCATCAGCAGCGGCGTGATTGCCCAGGGCGCGAAGGCGCTGATGAGCAGCGCCGCCGGAACCAGGATCAGCTTGTTGACGAACGAGCCCTTGGCGACCGCCCAGACCACCGACAGTTCGCGGTCCACCGGCACCCCGGTGACCTGCTGCGCGTTCAAGGCCAGGTCGTCGCCCAGCACGCCGGCGGTTTTCTTGGCCGCCACCTTGGTCATGACGGAGACGTCATCCAGGATGGTGGCGATATCGTCGAACAACGCGAAGAAACTGCTTCCGGCCATCGGCAGACCCCTGTCCTCGTAAGGTTTTCCGAGTGTACAGGCGGCGCACCGCCGCGCGTATGGCCGTTTTCATTCCTTTTGTGTCCGGATCGGCATGGCCGGACGGCCCGCCGCCGCCTACTCTGTAGGTTTTCCGTCCCGGGAGATTGCCATGCTCGCCCTGCGCCCCACCTGCGAACACTGCGACGCCGCGCTGCCGCCAGCCTCCACCCAGGCCCGGATATGCAGCTTCGAATGCACGTTCTGCGCCGATTGCGCCGAAGGCCTGCTGGGCAACGTCTGCCCCAATTGCGGCGGCGGCTTCGCCCCCCGGCCGGTGCGGCCGGCCAGCGACCGCAAGGGCGGCAACTACCTGGGCCGGTATCCGGCCAGCCAGGAACGCCGGCACCGGCCGGTGGACCTGGCCGCGCATGCGGCGCTGCGCCGCAGCCTGGAAGGCGTTGCGCCCGAGGAGCGCTAGCGCGTTTCGATGCGGGCTCACCTGCCGCGTCGTCAGCCTGCCGCCTGCCCGCCACAGCACGCGCCGCCGTCGCCGGAACCGTTCTCGAACAGGATGTTGTTTTCGAGGTGGATGTGCGCCATCAGGTCTTCCTTGAAGGCGCGGATGCCGAGGTACAGCGCGCGCCAGGTGTTGCACGCGGCGCGCGGCAAGGTCGCGTTGTTGGTCAGGGCCAGCAGGCGTTCCAGCGCCACGCCGTGGTCGTCGTGCTCCATGCGCATGACGCGGATCGGCATGGTGGCCATGGCGCCGTGGCCGCGGGCCAGCATCGGGAACAGCACCTGTTCCTCTTTCTGCATATGGCTTTCGAGTTCCTGCTGCATGACGCGCAGGTGGTCGGCCAGGCCGGCGGGGCAGTCGGGGCTGTCGGCGTGCACCTGCTCGACCTTCAGCGCCAGCCGCATCAGTTCGGGCAGCTGGCGGCGATGAACCTCGTGATAGCGCTGCACGATGTGGTCGATCAGGTCGGCCGGCGTGGCCAGGCCCCAGTCCGTTTCGGTGGACGGGTTCCTGGCCAGTTCGGCCAGGCGCGCTTCGATCTGCGCCACGTCCAGCGAACGCTGGGCGGCGGCCTCGGCCAGGCTTTTCTTGCCGCCGCAGCAGAAGTCCAGCTCATATTCGTGAAAGACCTGGGTGGCGCCAGGAATGCTGCGGGCCAACTGCCCCAGGGATTGCTCAACCAAGCTCATCGTATTCTCCAGTGTGCGTAACGGGTACCTGGAATAGAGCGAAATCCGTGCCAGGAAAAACTTGTTATTTATCAATCGCCTGCAATTTAATGGGTGAATATCACCCTATCGATTCTGGGTAATAATCACCCTCGGCGGTAGAATTCACCCCATGCAAAACCTCCTGCTCGCCGACCTGGTCGTAGACCTGCCTCCCGCCATCCGCTTGCAGCGGCTGGTCTCCAGCCTGCGCACGCATTTCCGCTGCGGCGCGGTGGCGCTGCTGCAACTGGAAGAAGACCACCTGCGCCCGGTCGCGGTCGACGGGCTGACCCAGGACGCGCTGGGGCGCCGCTTCGCGGTGCAGCAGCACCCGCGGCTGGCCGCCATCCTGGCGCGGCGCGGGGTCACCTGTTTCCACCACGACAGCACCCTGCCCGATCCCTACGACGGCCTGATCAACGGCATGGCCGGCGAACCGCTGCCGGTGCACGACTGCATGGGCACCAGCCTGCACACCGAGGGCCGGCCCTGGGGCGTGCTGACGCTGGACGCGCTGGAGGTGGGCACCTTCGACGCCGAGGCCCAGGCCGACCTGCGCGACTACATCGTGCTGCTGGAAGCGGCGCTGCGCACCACCCGGCTGGAAGCCGAGATCCGCGCGCTGCGCGTGGCGCGCGGCGCCGAACCGGCCGACAGCGCCGCGCTCGACGGCAACGAGATCCTGGGGCAGAGCGAATCCATCGGCCGGCTGCTGCACGAGATCGAAGTGGTGGCCGATTCCGAGCTGCCCATCCTGCTGCTGGGCGAAACCGGCGTGGGCAAGGAGCTGTTCGCGCACCGCGTGCACCGCCTCTCGCGCCGCCGCGACAAGCCGCTGGTCCACGTGAACTGCGCCGCGCTGCCCGAATCGCTGGCCGAGAGCGAACTGTTCGGTCACGCCAAGGGCGCCTTCTCCGGCGCGGTCACCGACCGCCCCGGCCGCTTCGAGGCCGCCAACGGCGGCACATTGTTCCTGGACGAAGTGGGCGAACTGCCGCTGCTGGTGCAGGCCAAGCTGCTGCGCACCCTGCAGAACGGCGAAATCCAGCGCCTGGGCGACGACCGCCCGCGCCGGGTGGACGTGCGCATCGTGGCCGCCACCAACCGCAGCCTGCGCGACCTGGTGCAGGCGGGCGATTTCCGCGCCGACCTCTATCACCGCCTGTCGGTCTACCCGATCCCGATCCCGCCGCTGCGCGACCGCGGCAACGACGTGCTGCTGCTGGCGGGCCGCTACCTGGAACTGAACCGCGCGCGCCTGGGCCTGCGCAGCCTGAGGCTGTCGGCCGAGGCCGAGGAAGTGATGCGCCGCTACCGCTGGCCGGGCAACGTGCGCGAGCTGGAGCACGTCATCAGCCGCGCGGCCATCAAGGCCGTCAGCCACGGCGCCAGCCGCAATGAAATCGTGACGCTGGGCGCCAAGCTGCTGGACCTGGCCGACGGCGACATGCCGTCGCCGCCGCCGGAAGACGACGCGGATTCCGACGCGCACGCCGCCGGCGTGACGCAGCCGCTGCGCGCCGCCGTCGACGCCTGCCAGCGCCAGGCGATCCGCCGCGCGCTGCAGGCGCACCAGGGCAACTGGGCCAACGCCGCGCGCGCGCTGGAGGTGGACCCGAGCAACCTGCACAAGCTGGCGCGGCGTATCGGGTTGAAGGGGTGAGGGTCTGAGGCGGCCCCTGCCGCCATCTACCCGCCCATCCCCGTGCTATCCAGAATCGCCTCGCGGAACTCCGTCATCAACGGCGACCAGGTGGTGTCGTGGCGCGAAATCAGCGCGATGTGGCGCTGCAGGGGCCGGCCCAGCGCGACCGCCAGCACCGCGATGCTGCGCTCGGCGTCCAGCGCGCTTTGCGGCGCGACCGCCAGCAGGTCCGAGCCGGCCAGGAGCGCGAGCGTGCCTTTGGAGAAATGCTCCACCTCGAGCGCGGCCGTCGGCAGGCCCAGGCCGGCTTCGGCATAGCGCGCGTCCAGCGCCTTGCGCGCGATGGAGCTGGAAGCCGGCAGTATCCAGCGCTGTCCCTGCAGATCGCGCAGCGACAATTTGCGGCGCGCGGCCAGGGGATGCTTGCGGCTGGCCGCCACGCACAACTGGTCCTCGATGATGGGCTCCTGCAGCAGCGCCGCCGGCGCGGGCGCATAGACCGGCGTCACCGCCAGGTCCAGCCGGCCGCTGGCCACCTGTTCGTTCAGGTCGTCGGACAGGCCCTGGGTCAGCTCGATGCGCAGGGCCGGACGGCGCGGCAGCAGCAGGCGCAGCGCCGGCATCACGAAGCTGTCCACCGTGGCGCCGGTCGCGCCCACGCGCAGCAGTCCGGCCGCGCCCACCCGCAACTCCATCGCGTGCCTGACCGCGTCGCGATACTCGGCCCACAGCTTGCGCGCGTGCTCCAGGAACACCAGGCCCGCCGAGGTCAGGCGCAGGCCGCGCCCGCCGCGGTCCAGCAGCGCCAGGCCGGTGTCGGCCTCCAGGCGCTGCAGCGACTTGGACAGCGCCGGCTGGCTGATGTCGCAGGCCGCCGCGGCGCGGCCCAGGTTGCCGTGTTCCACGGCCGCCAGGAAGTATTCGATGTCACGCAGCGACAGGTTCATGAATATTATTTATGGGAATTCATACCTTCAGGAATATTACGCCAAGCGCCCCGACCTAGAATTTCCGTCGTAACCGACAAAAAACAGAGGGTGCAGCGCGTGGCAAACAAGCCCAACATCGTACTGATCGTGGCCGACAACCTGGGATGGGGAGAACTGGGCTGCTATGGCGGCGGCGCCCTGCGCGGCGCGCCCACGCCGCACATCGACCATCTCGCCGCCGAAGGCCTGCTGCTGCAGAACTTCAACGTGGAAAGCGACTGCGTGCCGACCCGCTCCGCGCTGATGAGCGGCCGCCATCCGATCCGCACCGGCTGCCTGCAATCGGTGCCTCCCGGGCTGCCGCAGGGGCTGGCGCGCGACGAAATCACGCTGGCGCAGCAGCTGTCGGCGCAGGGCTACGCCACCGCGCACTACGGCAAATGGCACCTGGGCGACATCCCCGGCCGCTACCCCAGCGACCGCGGCTTCGACGAGTGGTACGGCATTCCGCGCACCACCGACGAGAGCCAGTTCACGTCCTCGATCGGTTTCGATCCCGCGGTCGCCGACATCCCGCACATCATGCAGGGGCAGGCCGGCTCGCCCTCGGAAAACGTGAAGGTCTACGACCTGGACACGCGCCGCGGCATCGACGCCGAACTGGTCGAGCGCTCCATCGGCTTCATGCGCAGGCACGCGCAGGCCGCGCGCCCCTTCTTCCTGTACCTGCCGCTGGTGCACCTGCATTTCCCCACCCTGCCGCACCCGGATTTCGCCGGACGCACCGGGGCCGGCGACTTCGCCGACTCCATGGTGGAAATGGACCACCGCGTGGGCCAGATTTCGCAGGCGGTGGACGAGCTGGGCCTGCGCGACGATACCGTCTTCATCTTCTGCAGCGACAACGGCCCCGAGTTCCGCAAGCCGTACCGCGGCACCGCCGGCCCCTGGACCGGCACCTACCATACGGCCATGGAAGGCAGCCTGCGCGTGCCCTTCATCATCCGCTGGCCCGGCAAGGTCGAGCCGGGCCGGGTCTCCAACGAGATCGTGCACGTTACCGACCTGTACACCACGCTGTCGCGCATCGGCGGCGCGCCGATTCCGCAGGACCGGCCCATCGACGGCGTGGACCAGACCGACTTCTTCACCGGCGCCAGCCCGGCCTCGGCGCGCGAGGGCTTTCTGTTCTACATCAAGAACGACCTGCGCGCGGTCAAGTGGCGCGACTGGAAACTGCATTTCTACTGGGAGCCGGAGGTCAACGAAGGCAAGGGCAAGCTGGAGTCGCCCTATCTGTTCAACCTGAAGCAGGACCCCAAGGAAGAGAGCGACATCCTCATCTTCAACACCTGGGTGCTCGGCCCCATTCTGAAAATGGTGCAGGCGTTCAACCAGTCGTGCCTCGCCCACCCGAACACGCCGCCCGGCAAGCCGGACCCCAGTTGAAGGCCCGGGCGGAACCGCCAACACAACACAAGAAAAGCATCAGGGGAATACCATGAAGTTCGTCATCCGTTGCGGCGCGCTGCTGTTCGGCGCCGCGGCCTTCGCCGCCGCCGGCGCGGCGCAGGCCGGGCTGGACTGGCCCGCCAAGCAGATCACCTGGGTCGTGGGCTTCGTGCCCGGCGGCACCGCCGACGTCCTGACCCGCATCGCCGCCCAGGAACTGGCGCGGCAAAGCGGGCTGAACGTGATCGTGGAAAACCGCCCGGGCGCGGCCGGCGCCATCGCGCTGCAGCTGGTGGCGCGCAGCAAGCCGGAAGACGGCTATCTGCTGACCGTGCCGGGGCCGCTGGTCTACCCCACGCCGCAGCCGCGGATCGGCCATGAACTGTCGCCCGTCATCCTGATGGCCGAAGGCCCCATGGTCATCGTCGGACCGGCCAAAAACGCGCGCGCCACGCTGCAGGACGTGCTGGCCGACGCCAGGCGCCGGCCCGAAGCGTGGAGCTACGGCAGCTCGGGCAACGGCACTTCGCAGAACCTGGCCGGCGAACTGCTGAACCAGTATGCCGGCACGCGCATGGTGCACGTACCCTACAAGGGCGGCGGGCAGGCGGTGTCGGACGTGGCCGGCGGCCAGATTCCGCTGGCGATACTGGGCTCGGCCCCCGTCATGCCGCAGATCAAGGCCGGCGCGCTCAAGGCCTACGCGGTCACCACGCCGTACCGCCTCAAGAGCCTGCCCGACGTGCCTACGGTGGAGGAAACCGGCTTCAAGGGCTACGCCGCCACGCAATGGTTCTCGGTCGCCGCCGCCAACAGCATCCCGGCGGCGCAGTTGGAACAGGTGAACGCGGCGCTGCGTGCCGCCATCGCCACCCCGGAATTCAAGGCCGCCGTCGACAACGCCGGCATGATCGCCGGCGGCGGCTCGCCGGCCGACCTGCAGAAGTTCATCGAGGCCGACGACGCCAAGTGGAAGAAGCTGCTCGACAGCGGCGCGGTCAAGCTGCAGAACTGAAGCAGGCGCTTCAGCTCATGTAGACGCCGCCGTTGATCGCGTAGTTCGCGCCGGTGACGAAAGCGGCCTCGTCCGAGGCCAGCCACGCGCACAGCCCGGCCAGGTCCTGGGCGGTGCCCAGGCGGCCGACCGGCACGCTTTCGACGATGCGGTCCAGCAGCGCCGGCGGGAAGGCCTTGACCGTGTCGTCGGCGATGAAGCCCGGCGACACCAGGTTGACGGTCACGCCGCGCGCGGCCACTTCCTGCGCCAGCGAGCGCGTGAAGCCGATGACCGCGCCCTTGGCCGTGGCGTAGTTGATCTGGCCGATCTGGCCTTTCTCGGCCGCCACCGAACCGATGTTGATGATGCGGCCCCAGCCGCGGTCGGCCATGCTGTCGACCACCTGCTTGGTGCTGTTGAACAGCGTGTCCAGGTTGCTGCGCAGCACCGCCGACCAGTCGGCGTGGCTCATCTGGCGGAAACGCATGTCCAGCATGGCGCCGGCGTTGTTGACCAGCACGTCGATCTCGCCGACCTCGCGCCGCACCTTGGCGAAGGCCGCCTCGGTCGAGGCCCAGTCGGTGGCGTCGCCCTCGGAGGCGATGAAGTCGTAGCCCAGCGACTTCTGTTCCTTCAGCCAGTGGTCCTTGCGCGTGGAGCGCGGGCCGCAGCCCGCCACCACACGGTGTCCCGCAAGGTGCAGCGCCTGGCAGATCGCGGTGCCGGTGTGGCCCATTCCGCTGGTGACATAAGCAATGCGCAAAGCCATGACAAGTCCTCAGGAAGTTTGACCCACTAGCGGGAACAGGCCGAACGCCAGCGCGGCGGCCAGCATCACCAGGCAGACCATGGTGGCCCACTTCAGCGAATAGCGCTGGTGGTCGCCGAAGTCGACGCCGGCCAGGCCCACCAGCAGGTAGGTGGAAGGAACCAGGGGGCTGAGCAGGTGCACGGGCTGGCCGACCAGCGAGGCGCGCGCCATCTCGACCGCGGAAATTCCGTAGCCCTGCGCCGCTTCGCTCAGGATCGGCAGCACGCCGAAGTAGAAAGCGTCGTTGGACATGAAGAAGGTGAAGGGCAGGCTCACCAGCGCGGTGATGCCGGCCAGGTACGGCCCCATCGCGTCCGGGATCACCGCCAGCAGGCTGCGCGACATGGCCTCGACCATGCCGGTGCCCGACAGGATGCCGGTGAAGATGCCGGCCGCGAAGATCAGCGACACCACCGACAGCACGTTGCCGGCGTGCTGCGTCACGCGGCGGCGCTGCTCGGCCAGGTCGGGGTAGTTGATGACCAGCGCGATCGCGAAGGCGATCATGAACAGCACCGGCAGCGGCAGCACGCCCAGGATCAGGCTCACCATCAGCGCCAGCGTCAGGCCGGCGTTCACCCACAGCAGGCGCGGACGGCGCAGGTCGTGGTCGACCTCGATCTCGGGCAGCGTCTTGGGACCGTCCTCGTCGTAGCCCGCGTGCAGCGACGCGCCCTCGGGCAGCGACAGCACGCCCAGGCGGCGGCGTTCGCGCAGCCCCAGGCAGAACGCCAGGACCAGGATGGCGACGATGGCCACGCCCATCACCGGCACCAGCGGCACGAAGATGTCGCCGGCGTCCACGTGCAGCGCGCTGGCCGCGCGCGCCGTGGGCCCGCCCCAGGGCGTCAGGTTCATGACGCCGCTGGCCAGCATGGCCAGGCAGGTCATGGCCAATGCGTTCATTTTCAGACGCCGGTACAGCGGCAGCATCGAGGCCACCACGATCATGTAGGTGGTCGAGCCGTCGCCGTCCAGCGAGATCACCAGCGCCAGCACGGTCGTGCCCACCACGATCTTCAGCGGATCGCCCTTCACCGCGCGCAGGATGCGGCCCACGATGGGGTCGAACAGGCCGGCGTCGATCATGACGCCGAAATACAGGATGGCGAACATCAGCATCACGCCGGTCGGCGCGATCTTGCGGATGCCGTCCAGCATCATCTTGTCTATGCCCGCCCCGAAGCCGCCCAGCAAGGCAAAAAGAATGGGAACAAGAATGAGCGCCACCAGGGGCGACAGCCGCTTGGTCATGATCAGCGTCATGAACGTGATCACCATGCCGAAGCCAAGCAGGGTCAATAGCATGAGGGTTATCTCCGACTCGTCGTTGTTATGCGAGGCAGCCTCCGGCGGGGGAAGCTGGACCGCAAGACTAGAAACTAAAGCTGTCGACAACCTGTCTTTTTCGTGGCGGACGCTGGTCCGTCCCCCTGAATCTCCGTGCGACAATTCCCGCCATGCGCATACTGGTGATCGAAGACGACGAGGACCTGGCCGACGCCATCGTGCGCCGGCTGCGCCGGCTCGGCCATGCGGTCGACAGCCAGAACGACGGCCTGAGCGCCGACGGCGTGCTGCAATACGAGACCTTCGACCTGGTCATCCTGGACATCGGCCTGCCGCGCATGTCGGGCTTCGACATCCTGCTGCGCCTGCGCGACCGGGGCAGCAAGACGCCGGTGCTGGCGCTGACCGCGCGCATCGACATCGAAGACCGGGTCCACGCCCTGGATACCGGCGCCGACGACTACCTCGCCAAGCCCTTCGATTTCCGCGAGCTGGAGGCGCGCTGCCGCGCCCTCTTGCGCCGGCCCGCGGCCCAGGCCGCGGGCGTGCTGCGCTTCGGCGAACTGGCCATCGACAGCGCGGCGCGCCAGGTCACGTTGGGCGGACGGCGCATCGAACTGCCCAAGCGCGAATACAGCCTGCTGGAGATCCTGCTGGCCGGCATGAACCGCAGCGTCAGCAAGGCCGAAATCGCCAGCAAGCTGTTCGCCTTCGACGACGACGCGGCCCCCAACGCCATCGAGGTCTACATCGCCCGCCTGCGCCGCAAGCTCGAAGGCACGCCGCTGCGCATCGAGACGCAGCGCGGCACCGGCTACCTGCTGACGGCGGTCGGCGAGGCGGCCGACGACTCCGAGTAGCCCGTGCCGCAGCGCCGAATCTCCGTCCGCCGCCGCATGCTGGCCACGCTGCTGGCCCTGTTCGCGGCCGCCCTGGCCGCGCTCTACCTGCTGGTGCGCAGCTACGCCTACCAGACCGCCGACACCACCTACGACCAGCTGCTGCGCGCCTCGGTGCTGTCGATCGCCGACAGCCTGCAGCTGGTGCAGGGCGAATGGCGCATGGACATGCCCTACGCGTCGCTGGCGCTGCTGGAGCAGGCGCCGCGCGACCGCGTGTTCTACCGCGTCACCGCCGGCGGCGGCGAACTGGTCTCGGGCTACGCCGACCTGCCCTCGCCGCCCGCGCGCGCCGAGGCCGCGCCGGCCGACACGCCGCGCCTGTTCGAGGCCCGCTACCAGGACGAGCCGGTGCGCGTGGCCTGGATGGAGCGCAAGATCGCCGGCCCGCGCGACGCAGAAACCGCCGTCATCGAAGTCGCCCAGACGCGCGAGGCGCGCAACGCGCTGGCCGCCGGCATACTGTGGCAGGGCACGCTGGCCCTGATCGGCTTTGCCGCCGCGGCGCTGGCGCTGGCCTACTGGGGCCTGCAGCGCTCGCTCTCGCCGATCCAGCGCATCGAGCGCGAACTGGCCGCGCGCGGCGCCTCCGAACTGCATCCCATCGATGCGCCCGTGCCGCAGGAGCTCGACACCCTGGTGCATGCGCTGGACGGCTTCATGGCGCGCCTGTCGGAAAACCTGGACACGCTGCGCCTGTTCATCGCCGAGGCCGCGCACCAGCTGCGCACGCCGCTGGCCGCGCTGCACGCCCAGATGGAAGTGGCGCTGGACGAGGAAGACCCGGCCGAACAGCGCCGCAGCCTGCTGGCGGTGCTGCGCAACGCCGAGAAACTCTCGCGCCTGGTCAACCAGCTGCTGTCCGACGCCAGCGTGATCCACCGCAGCAACGTCAGGCAGTTCCAGCCGGTGGACCTGGCCGAACTGCTCGGCCAGGCGGTGTACGACACGGTGCCGCAGGCCGACCCGCAGCCCGACGTGCGGCTGCGCCTGCCCGACGCCGGCGACGCGCATCCGCCGGTCGTGCCGGGCGACAGCCTGATGCTGCGCGAAGCCTTCAAGAATCTGATCGACAACGCGCTGCGCCACGGCGCCAACGAAGAAGGCCACATCGAAGTGCGGCTGGAGCGCGCGGACGCGGGCTGGCGCGTCGCCGTGTCGGACCGCGGCCCCGGCATACCGCCGGCGCTGGCCCACGCGGCGTTCGAGCGCTTCACCCGCGGCCCCAATCCGCGCTCGTCCGGCGCCGGCCTGGGGCTGTCCATCGTCAAGCGCGTGGTCGAGATCCACCAGGGCCGGCTGGTCCTGAGCAACCGGGTGGACGGCGGACTGGAAGCCGCGATCACGCTGCCGGGGACGGCCCATGAAAAGTAGGCTCATCGCCGCCTGGCGCGGGCTCGCCATCGCCGCCGCCGTGCTGCTGCCGCTGGCCGGCCAGGCCGCCGAAACCAGCGGCGACGGGCTGACGCTGGGGCCGGCCGACAGCCGCAACGTGCTGGTGGTGCATGCCTCCAACAGCGTGCAGGTGTTTCGCGGCGTGCTGGAGGATTTCAGCCGGCTCAATCCCTCCGTGCGGCTGGAATACACCGAGATCTCCACGCAGGACCTGTACGCGCAGGCCGTGGCGCGCGCGTGGCAGGCGCCCGGCGCGCGCACCGGCCCGGACATCGTCATCAGCAGCGCCATGGACCTGCAGACCAAGCTGGTCAACGACGGCTACGCGTTGCCCCATGTGTCGCCGCAGACGCAGGCGCTGCCGCGCTGGGCGAACTGGCGCGACGAGGTCTTCAGCATCGGCACCGATCCCATCGTGATGGTCTACAACACCGACAGGCTGCCGGCCGCGCGCGCGCCGCGCACGCGGCGCGAACTGCTGTCGCTGCTGCAGGCGCCGGACCAGCCGCTGGCCGGCAGCATCTCGACCTATGACGTGCAGGGCAGCGGCATCGGCTATCTGGCCGCCACGCAGGACACGCGCCTGGACAGCATGGCCGGCGCGCTGCTGGCCGCGTTCGGACGCAACCGCGTCGCCATGCACGCGTCCACCGAACATGCGCTGGACCAGCTCGAGCGCGGCCAGACCACGCTGGCCTACAACCTGCTGGAATCCTATACGCGCCACCGCATCGCGCGCGGCGCGCCGCTGGCCATCGTGTACCCGCAGGACTACACGCTGATGCTGTCGCGCTCGGCCATCATCCCGCGCCAGGCGCCGCGTCCCGATCTCGGCGCGCAATTCCTGGACTACCTGCTGTCGCCGCGCGGCCAGCAGATGGTGCAGGAGCAATCCGGCATGCGGCCGGTGAACGCCTCGGTCATCGCCGCCGCCGGCGTGCGCCCGGTGGGCCTGGGCGTGGGCCTGCTGGTGTACCTGGACCCGCTGAAGAAAAAACACTTCCTGGACCTGTGGCGTGCGGCGGTCCAGGCGCCGGCCGCCGGTCCCGCGGGCGCGCCGGCGACGGGCGGCCCGGGCCCCGGCGGCGCGCTTGATTGAAACGCTCCGGTACGGCCGCACCAGATCGATGATTCTCATCCGAAGCGCGCATTTGCGAGGATAATTTGCAAAAGCGGCAGCGGCTGCCATGCCTGCCTGAACCAGAGTCGGAGGCGTCAAATGGCCGAACACATGCTTGCGGTCCGGCGAGCCATCGAGGCCGTCAGCCACCTTACCGATCCCGATCCGCCTTGGCAGGACATACTCACTACCGCGCGCGACATGGTGGGCGCCGACAGCAGCGCGCTGCTGGTGTTCGACAGGCGCAACAACCTGGTGAACCTGTATTCGCACGGCTGTCCCGAGGACTGCACCGCGGACTACCAGCAGCACTACTACCGCCACGACGTGCTCGAAAAAGATGCGCGCCTGTCGCCGGCCGGCACGTGGCTGGACACCGCCAACCTCCACCAGCGCGGACAGCTGCATCGCACCGAATACTACGCGGACTTCATGGTCAAGCACCGCATGGCGCAGATCGTGTCGCTGGTGGTCGAATCGAACGCCACCATGCACGCGGGCATCGGCTTCCAGCGTTCGACGATCGACGACAAGACCTATGAACGCGTCCAGCAAGGCGCCTACGCGCATTATTTCCGCATGCTGCGCGGCCTGCTGGCGCAACGCGAGAAAGCGCTGGCCATCGGCTGGCGCTCCATCGAGAGCGCATTCGGCGACGTCGGCGAAGCGGTCCTGCTCATGACCAACAACGGCCTGGTGGCCAGGATGTCGCCGCTGGCCGCGCGCTACCTGGACGACGGACACGGCTGGAACGTGAACGGCGGGCGCCTGCGCCATGCCGATGGAAAGATGCAGGCGCAGCTCGACGCCTGCCGCGCAGCCGTTGTGCGCGATGGACGCACGCATTCGCTGGCCTCGTCCACCGGCTGGGGCGAGCTGTGCTGGATCGACGTCAGCGTGGCGCCGGAAGCGCTCAACCTGGTCGGCGAGCACATGCTGCTGGTGCGCATGCGGCGCAAAAGTGCCTTCGCGCCGCCCGACATCGACCGGCTGGTATCCGTGTTCGCCATCACGCATGCCGAAGCCGCCGTGCTGGCCGGACTGGCCGCCGGCCACAGCGTCGAAGAGATCGCCACGCTGCGCCAGGCCTCGGTGCTGACCGTGCGCAAACAGGTGGCGTCGCTGCTGAGCAAGATGGAATGCAGCCGCCAGTCCGAACTGGTGCGGCTCGCCTCCCTGCTGTAGGCCGCGCCCGGCCGCGTACTCCATTTTGGGTATGCGGCCGCATCGGTATGCGACCTACGATGGACTCGAAAGCATGAAGCCGGATGCATATAACCGGTCGCGCGGCTGCCCTTGCCGAGACTGCCTTCCCGCAAGCCCCGAGGACACCGGTCCCAACGCCGCGCTCACTCTTGCCATCGAGGAGCACCTCATGAAAACCGCCCTATTCTTCCGTGTCGCCGTCCCGGCCGCCCTGGCGGCCGCCGCGCTGCTGTCCGGTCCGGCAAGCGCGCAATCGGCCGCGGCCTCGCCCGACGACAATTCCACCGTCACCCGCGAGGACGTCATGCGCGACCTGGCCGCCTGGAAGCAGGCCGGACTGGAAAACAGCTGGAGCGGCGACAGCACGCCTGACGTCTACAGCCCGCAATACCGCGCCAGCTACCGGCAGTACATGGACACGGTGAAGCCCGCCGCCGCGCCCCCGGTCCGCGCACAGTGAACCCGGTCCGCAGCCGGCGCGCCGCCTTCGGTCAGAATGTCACCTTGACCGACGGCGCGCTGCGCTGCGCCTCGCCGTGGAATACCGCTTCGATATTGTTGCCGTCCGGGTCCAGCACGAAGGCCCCGTAATAGCCCGGGTGATAGTTGCGCGGTCCCGGCGCGCCGTTGTCCTTGCCACCGTTCGCCAGCGCCGCCTGGTAGAAGGCATCCACCATGGCCTGGTCCCGCGCCTGGAACGCCAGATGGTGGCGGCCCGTCAACTGCCCCAGCGCGGCCTTGCTGTCGGCCGTGGACACGAACAGCTCGTCGGCCCAGAAATAGTCCTCGCCGGCGCCGCCCAGCGGCACCTTCAGCACGTCGAACACCGCCTCATAGAAGCGCCTGCTGGCGGCCAGGTCGCGCACCACCAGCTGGATGTGGTCGATCAGCCGGCCGCGATGGATTTCGTGCGTCTGCATGGGAGCTCCCGTGGGAAGAGTGTGGATTTCGACTATAGCGCCGGCCGCCGCCGGGGCCTTTGTTGCATCGCTGCATAATTTGCCATAATTGTTCACAAATTGCGATTTTTCGAGCAGAATCGCGGTTGCGCGACACCGCGCGCCACCTAGCCCGAGGAACCGCCCCATGAGCACCGCAAGCCGCTTGCTGGAAGACTCGTATCGCCGGACTGACCGCGCCATGCTGCCGCTCCTGTGGCTGCTGTTCATCGTAGGGCTGGGCATGGCGCCGCTCTACAACCGCTGGGGCGAAGCCACCACCGCGGGGCTGCTGGCGGCGGGCATACCCACGCTGCTGATCCTCTGGCGTCCCGGCCGCCTCTCCACCCGCCTGGCCGTGGCCTGTGGCCTGATGGTGCTGGCCGCGCTGCACATCCACCTCGCATCCGGCCAGACGGAAGTGCACTTCGGCATTTTCGTGCTGCTGTCGCTGCTGCTGGCCTATCGCGACTGGCGCACCATCCTGTGCGCGGCGCTGGTGATCGCCGTGCATCACCTGTCCTTCAATTACCTGCAGCAATGGGGATACGGCACGCTCTGTTTCACCGAGCCCAGCCTGGGCATGGTGCTGCTGCATGCGGCCTATGTGGTGGTGCAGGCCGCGGCGCTGGGATGGCTGGCCTGGAAAATGGAGCGCGCCGCCGTCGCCGCCGAAGAACTGGCGCGGCTCAGCGCGCACATCGGACGCGAACCCGGCATGTTCGACCTGCGCTTCGGCGGGCTGAGCATGGCCAGCGGCCTGGGCCGCAGCTTCAAGACCACCATGGACGCCGTGCATCGCACCATGAGCGAAGTGCGCTCCACCGCGTCGGCCCTGTCGGCCGCCTCGCACCACATGATGCAGGACAATCTGCAGCTGGACGAACGCGCGCGCACCCAGGCCGAATCGCTGGCGCGCACCGCGACCTCCATGCATGCGCTGGCCGCCAACGTCCATGACAACGCGCAGCGCGCCCAGCAGGCCGGCCAGCTCAGCGAGCAGGCGCGGCAGATCGGCGGACAGGGCAGCGCCGCGGTGGCCGGCGTGGCCGCCGTGATGGGCGAGATCCAGCAGGAATCGCAGAAGATCTCCGAGATCACCGGCCTGATCGACAGCATCGCGTTCCAGACCAACATCCTGGCGTTGAACGCGGCGGTGGAAGCGGCCCGCGCGGGCGAAAGCGGACGCGGCTTCGCGGTGGTGGCCAGCGAAGTCCGCGCGCTGGCCCAGCGCAGCGCCGGCGCGGCGCGCGAGATCCGCGGCCTGATCGACGGCTCGCTGGAGAAAACCAGCAACGGGTTCCGCCAGGCCGACGCCGCCGCCGGCGTGATCCGCGAGGTCGTCTCCAGCATCGACCGCGTCGCCGGCATCGTCGCCGAGATCGGCGAGGCCGGCCGCGCCCAGAGCGCCGGCATCGAAGAGGTCAACCAGGCGGTCGACAAGATGGACGAACTGACCCGCCAGACCGCGGCCCGCGTGGCCCAGGCCGCCAGCGCGTCCACGGCGCTGCAATCGCAGGCCGCGCATCTGCTGCAGGCCGTGGGCGTGTTCCGCCTGCAGGACGACGGCCCTTCCGCCGAAGCGCCGCGCCTGCGCGCGCAGGCGGCGCCCGGCCATCCGCCGGCGCCGGCGCTGGCCGGCGCGTGACGGGACTTATTGCGCCTTGATGCCGGCCTGCTCGATCACGGCCTTCCAGCCCTCGGATTCCTTGCGCACCCATTCGCGGGCCTGCGCCTGGCCGGCGTAAGGCTGGCGTATGCCCAGGCTCGCCATGCTGCGCTGGAATTCCGGCATGGCATAGACCTGCGCCAGGGTCTTTTCCCAGATCCGCACGATCGGCTCGGGCGTGCCCTTGGGCGCCATCACCAGGAAACCGAAGGCCACGTCGTAGTTCTTCAGGCCGGCCACGCCGGACTGCGCCACCGTCGGCACCTCGGGCAGGTCGGCGTCGCGTTGCCCGCCCGACACGGCCAGGGCCTGCAGCTTGCCCGCCTTGACGTGCGGCAGAATGCCGGGCGTGGCGAGAAAGGCGGCCTGTATCTGGTCGCCCAGCAGCGCGTTGACGGCCGGGGCGTTGCCGCGGTAAGGCACGTGCGCGGCCGGTATGCCGACGGCCAGGCGCGGTTGCCCGGGCTGCCGTAGCCGGCGGAGGCGTAGCTGATGGGATGCGACCTGGCGTAGCTGAGGAACTCGTCCAGGGAAGCGACGCCCAGTTCGGGCCGCACCGCCAGGGCCATGCCGAAGCTGCCGGCCAGGCTCACCGGTTCCAGCCGGGCGGTGACGTCGCGCTCCAGGTCCTTGAAGATAAAGCGATTGACCGTCATCAGCGTGTCCAGGGTCATCAGCAGTGTGTAGCCGTCGGCAGCGGCCTGGGCCACGGACTGGGCGCCGATGTTGCCGGACGCGCCCGAGCGGTTCTCGACCACCACGGTCTGCCCCAGCAGTTGTCCGGCATGCTGCGCGATGGCCCGGGCCTCCAGGTCCAGCGGTCCGGCGGGCGGAAAATTGACGACCAGGCGTATGGGGCGCGTGGGGTAGTCCGACGGCGCGGCGGCCGCGGCGCCTCCCAGCAACATCGCGGTACAGAACAGCAGCATGGGCTTGATCATGGTTGTCTCCTGCCTGGATGTCAGGCGATGGCGGTGGGGTGCGGGCTGGTTTCGGCGTGGCGGATCATGCTGCGCGCAAGCGTCATCAGCAGCTCGCCGCGCAGCGCGGCGGCGGCCGGATCGCTCCACAGGTTGCGCAGTTCGTGAGGGTCTTCCTGCAGGTCGTAGAGTTCGCCCCAGTCCGCGTCCGCGTACACGCTGAGGCGGTGGCGCGGCGTCTGCAGCGTGCGCATGCGGGTGCGGCCCGCAAAGCCGAACATGGTGCGCTGGCCCTCTTCTTCGATCAGCGCAGCGTCTCGCACCGCCGTCGCCGCGCCGGACATCAGCGGCAGCAGCGACTGGCCCTGCATCCCGTTGTAGGCGGGCAGGCCGGCGCGGGCCAGCACCGTGGCCGCGATGTCGGCGGTCGAGCACAGCGCCTGGCTGCGCGGCGCGGCCGGCGCGGCCTGCGGGTCGCGCCAGATGAAAGGCGTGCGGATCAGGCTCTGGTAATGGACCGGCCCCTTGAGCAGCAACTGGTGATCGCCCAGGTAATCGCCGTGGTCGCTGGTGAAGATGACCACGGTGTTCCGGTCCAGCCCGGTCTGGCGCAAGGCCTGCATGACCCGGCCGATGGTGGCGTCGATATGGCTGATGGAGCCGTAGTTCAGCGCAATGGCCTCGCGCGCCTCGCGCTCGGTGCAGGCGAAGATCGCCGGCGTGTGCTTGACCGCCTGGTTGCGGTCGCGCTGCTCATGCAGCCACGCCACGTGCGGCGGCGGACGGTGGCCGGGCGCGGCGCAGGCATGGAAGGACGCCGGCAGCTCCACGTCTTCGGGACGGTACATGTCCCAGTACTTGCCGTGAGGCGTGAACGGATGGTGCGGATCGGGAAACGAACACTGGATGAAAAACGGCTTGCCGCCCGCGGCATGCTCGCGCAGCAAGGCGATGGTCTGGTCGCCGATATAGGCGTTGGTGGAGCACTCCTCCGGCACGCGGGTGCGCCAGGCCTGGTGATGCCGGGTCAGCTCGAACTCCGGCGCGGGCAAGGCGTGCTCGGGCCCCCACAGGCGCCGCGCCTCGGGATGCTCTTGCGCCAGCCAGCGCTCGTAATGGCCCCAGACCTGGTCGCCGTGGTCCACCGCCAGCGCCACGCGGCCGAAACCGTAGAACGGCGTATCCAGGTCGTGGGCCGGATCGGTGCGCCACAGCGGCCCCCACTCCTGGTCGTAGTCGCCGGGTTCCGCGGTCCAGGCTTCGCCCTGCGTGCCGTCGCCGCCGGCCGGCGGCCAGGCGGGGCCGTTGCCCGTCATGTTCTGCAAATGCGCCTTGCCGACCAGCGCGGTGGCATAGCCCGCGCCGCGCAGGCGTTCGACGAAGGTGGTGGCGCGCTGCGATAGCGGGATGCCGTTGTGGCGCACGCCGTGCACTGAAGGCATGCGGCCTGTCATCAGCGTGGCGCGGTTGGGCATGCAGATCGGCGAGGCCACGTAGAAGCGGTCGGCGGACCACCCCTGCGCCGCCAGCGCGTCCAGTTCCGGCGTGCGCACTATGGCGTTGCCATAGCTGCCCAGATGATCGGCGCGCTGCTGATCCGTGATGAATAGCAGGAAATTCGGCTGCATCGTGTCTCCTCGCCGCCGGGTCGATGCCGGCATGGCTCTGTTGTGCGGCCATTATGTGCAGGGCAGACATGAATTGATAATGAATTAATATTACTGAGCCATAACCACAGACTCATGTCTGAAAAGACGACGGACACGCATGGACTGGACCCACCGCATCCGCCTGCGCCACCTGGCCATCCTGGTGCGCCTGTGCGAGAGCCGTAACCTGAGCCAGGTTGCGTCCGAACTCAACATCACCCAGCCGGCGCTGTCGAAATGGCTGCGCAGCCTGGAAGAAGACATCGGCCTGCCGCTGTTCGAGCGGCATGCGCGCGGCATCGAACCCACGCTGTACGGACTGGAACTGCGCACCCACGCGCGTGAAATCCTGGGTAAGCTGGGCCGCGCCCAGGACACCATGGCGCAACTGGCCCACGGCGCCACCGGCACGCTGGCCGTGGGCGTCACGCCCAATATCGCGCCGGTGCTGCTGCCGCCCGGCATCCGGCGCTTCCGCGAACGCTATCCAAAGGTGCTGCTGCGCCTGGCGGAAAACACGCTGGACCACCTGCTTCCGCTGATGCAGGAAGGCTCCTACGACGTGCTGGTGGGACGCCTGGAGCAGCACTCGCTGCCGCGCAATCTGCACTACGAAGAGCTTTACGACGAGCCCATCTGCCTGGCCGTGGGCGGCAGCCACCCGCTGGCCGGCAAGCGCTCGGTCACCTGGCGCGACGTGCAGGCGCATCCCTGGATCGTGCCCGGCCCCTCCACCCCGATGCGCATGCGGATGGACTATGAACTGGCCCTGGCCGGGCAGCCCGCGCCCTGGCAGCAGGTCGAGTCCTCGTCGGTTCTCGTCAACCTCTCGCTATTGGCGGATTCGGACCTGGTGATGCCGATCTCGGAACGGCTGGCGCGCCATTTCGCCAAACAGAACATGATCCAGGTGCTGCCGCTGGCGATGCGCAGCCGCGGCATCACCGGCATGGTGTGGCGCGACGCGGCGCTGGCGTCGGAACATGCTGCCTACTTCATGGAGTGCCTGCGGCTGTCGCGCTGACCCGGCGCTACCCGTTCACGTAGAACATCAGTTTGGCCAGGATCACGATGGCCACCATGTGGCAGAACACGCTGCGGTGTATGCGCCGCTGCCGCTCGGGCGTGAGCCGCTTGCGCCGGGCCATCGTCAGCGCCGTCACCACATGCGCCAGCACGCTCAAGGCCAGCAGGATCTTCAGGCTGAACAGGATGCCGAAGGGCGACGAGCCGGGGCTGGCGAGCGCGCCCCGGTACTGCCAGGCCAGGCCCAGGCCGGCCAGGTAAAGCACCAGCACCGCCCACGGAACCACCGAGCGCACGCGCGGGCCGAGCTGGCTGCCCAATGCCTTGCGCACCTCGGCGGGCAGGCGCTTGTGCACGGGTTCCAGGAACAGCACCTCGAAGGTCACCGTGCCGACGAACACGAAAGCGGCCAGCAGATGCAGGACGAGCAGCAAGGGATAGGTATTCATGGCTGGGAGCTCCTGCAAACGATTGTCTCACCCCGCCGCCCCACCGATGGATGAGCTAAATCAAAGCGGCCCGAGCCAGTCAGGGTTCGGCCCCGGCCACCGCCAGCAGTTCGCGCAGGCGCTGCGCGTCGGCCTGCATGCTGCCGCCAAACGGCGAGACCAGCGAGACCGGCCTGAGCCGCCCCCGGTGGAGCAGCGCGCAACGATCGACCAGCCCCAGCAGTTCGTCGGGGTCGTCGCTGACGCACAGCAGCGCCGCGCCGCTGCGGACCACGGCCTGCCGGCAGCAGTCGGCGAGCTGGCGGCGCGCGGCCGGCTCCATTGCGTTGAAGGGCCGGTCCAGCATCAGCAGGTCGGGAGCCAGGGCCAGCGCGCGCGCCAGGGCCGCGCGCTGCGCCAGGGCGCGGGGCAGTTCGGCGGCCGGCGACTCCATCGCCGCGTCCAGGCCGACGCGGCGCAGCCAGTACGCCGACACGCTGCGGGCCTCCGGCTCCGGCAATCCCGACGCCCGCAACGGCAGCGCCACGTTCTCCAGCGCGTGGCGCCAGAGCAGCAGCCGCGGCTCCTTGAACATCAGCAGCGGATGCCGGAAGCCATTGCGCAGCACGCCGCCGCTGGGACGCGCCAGGCCGGCGGCAAGGCGCAGCAGGCTGGTCTTGCCCGCGCCGCGCGGGCCGATCAGGCCCAGCCGCTCGCCCGGCCGCAGGCGCAGGTCCACGTCGTGCAGCACGTGGCGGGCGCCGTAGCGCAGCGAAACGGATTGCATTTCAAGCATGGCGGGGCTGCTCCAGCAAGGGTTCCAGCCGGCGCCGCAGCGGCCGCAGGCAGGCGAATTCCAGCGCCGCCGCCAGCCCCAGGATCAACAGCGCCCAGGCGATCAGCTCGGCGCTGGCGAAGGCGCCGCGGGCATTGGCCAGCGCGTGGCCCACCCCGCTCTCGGCGCCCAGCGCTTCGGCCATGACCACCAGCCGCGCGCCGGTGCTGGCTGCGCCGATCAGCGCGGCCAACAGCACGGGCCGGAGCACCGGCAGGTACAGGTGGCGCAGGCTGCGCCACATTCCATAGCGGTAGACGCGCGTCATTTCGACCAGCTTGCAATCCACCGCCTGCACGCCCTGGACGGTATGGGAGTACATGCCCGGCGCCATGATCAGCGCGGTGATGACGATCACCATGGGCGAGCCGCGGCCGAACCACAGCGCGGCCAGCACCACCGCCACCACCGGCGGCAAGGCGGTCAACAGCCAGCGCAGCGGCTCGATCAGCCCGCGCAGCCGGCCGCTGTGCCCGGCCAGCATGCCCAGCGCGAAGCCGACGGATGCGCCGGCCAGCACGCCCGCGCCGATGCGCATCAGGCAGACGCCGGCATTGGCGTAGAACTGCGGGCTGTGTAGCAATGGGCCGATGGCGCGCAAGGCCTGCCAGGGCGTGGCCAGCACTTGCGGGCCGAGCTGGCGCGCCGCCAGATGCCACGCCAGCACCAGCAGCAGCACGCCGGCCGCGCACCAGGCCGGCGAGATCCGCACCGGGGCCGTCCGGCCAGGCAAAAGCAGGGCGCCGGAAAGGTTGGCGCAAGGGTGGCGGCGCGCGAAAGAGTCCGTCATTGAATTCCTGGATATCACACGAGAATGATTTACATAAAAATCTTCTCATTCACGCCGAAACACCCAGAATGACGATTATCAATGCCGAACCGGCGGCATGGCGTCCAGTTCGGCCGCGCGGCCCAATGACGATTGTCATCGGCGGCCGGCCGGCCGCGCCGGACAATGGCTGCGCGCCCACTACCCTGCCTGGTTCCGCCATGCCCCAGACCGCCCCCGCATCCGCTCCGAACTTCATCGCCGAATCCGACATCCAGCAGATGGTGCACCGCTTTTATGCCTTGGTGCGCCAGGACGAAATACTGGGGCCGATATTCAACTCCCGCGTGGCCGACTGGGATCACCACCTGGAGATGCTGTGCGATTTCTGGTCGTCGGTGCTGCTGGGCACGGGCCGCTTCAAGGGCGCGCCGGTGCAGGCGCACGTGCGCATACCGGACTTGTCCTGGCCCTTGTTCCAGCGCTGGCTGGGGCTGTTCCACGGCGTCACCGCCAGCCTCGGGCATCCGCTGCTGCAGGAACAGGCCGACATCATGGCCGAAGGCATCGCCGCCAAGCTCTGGAGCGTGTGGCAGACGCGGCACAGCCTGCCCAGCCTGCCCGACGTGCTGCCGGAAGGCGTGCGGCCCTACTCACAAAGTCCGATATTCACCCCCGACAATCTGCCCGCCGCGCTGCGCACCGCGCATACGGTCAAGGAAGGCACATGGGGATTGCTGCTGGTGCATGCAGGCGTGCTGCGCTATACGCTTGACGACCCGCCGCATACCGAGGTGGTGCTGACCAGCGGCCAGCAGGTGGTGATCGAGCCGCAGGTGCGGCACCACGTGGCGTTCGAGCTGCCGGGCAGCTTCCAGATCACGTTCTGCCGGGCCGAGGCGTAGCCGCCTCGCCCGGCGCTTTCACGTGCTTCTTACTGTGCTTCTTACTTCTTGCGGGCGGCGCCCTGCTCCACCACCATGTCCAGCACGTACACCTGGGACGGCGCGTCGGCCGGCGGGTTCTTCCAGTCGTAGCGCTTGACGCGCAGCACGGTGCGCATGCCGTCCTGGTGCTCATAACCCTCGATCGACTGGTACAGCGGGCGCCATTCGTCGGTCGTGGGCTGCGCGACGCCGGCCTCGTTGTAGCGGCGCTCGCGCACCATCAGGCACTGGTAGCCGGGAATCAGCGGATGGCTGCACGCCGTTTTCTTCGGGGCGACTTCCAGGAACATGATTTCGCCGGCGCTGCCGTAGCGCGTTTCGGGCGTGGGCTCGCCGACGAACTTCAGCACGCTGCCGTCCTTGGCCACCAGCTCCAGGGTGGGCTCGGCGCTGTCGCCGCCTAGCGTGGCGCGCAGCTCGCCCTTCAGGCGCAGGCCGAGTTCGGCGTCCAGCTTCATCAGGGCCGGTTCGCAGGCCTTCATGGTGGAGGCCAGGTTGTCGATGCGCAGCACGCCGTTCTTGTAGGCGTAGCCGCCGAACTGGGTGTTGCAGCCGCCGCGCACACTCATCTTGTCGTCGCTGAACTCCAGGCGCAGCGGACGGCCGATGCCTTCCTGCAGCGCGGCTATCGGCTTGCCCGAGGCGTCGACGGCGGAAGCCAGGCGCCAGTAGTAGGCGGGCAGGGTCACTTGGCTGGAGGCGGAGGTGGCGGCGTTGGTAGGCATGGAGGATTCTTCGCGAGGGGACGATGCCGGGGCGCAAGCTTGGAGCAGCGCGGCGCATACGGACGCAAGGAGAATGGTTTTTTTCATGGTTCGGTCCTTTGAGCCGGATGGCACGGGTGAAAAGCGGCATTCTACGTCCGGGGTATGGACGAATCGGACCGAAGGGCGGGTAGGCCGTTTCAAAATCTTGCAAGCCGTTCCGGCTTCCCCCGCGCGGCCGGCCCGTCGCGTTTACATATAGACACGATACCCGCAAAATCATGCATTTCTTGCCAAAAAGCCGCTAACGGCGCGCTGCCCACCCCTATCTTCCGGATTTTGCTGTCCGCCGGACGCGCCGGCGGACCGTCTTGCGGAATATCCGCTTTCCCGCATGCGTCCATTGAAAGCATGCCCCGCACGCCACGGCATGCCCTCAGACCAACCTGGCGCGCCGGCCCCGGCGCGCATCGGAATACAGCGGAAACAACCATGAAGTCGATCAGAAAGTTCGCCTGCGGCGTGGCCGCCCTGGCCTGCCTGGCGGGCCCCGCCGCCTGGGCGGCGCAGGACCTCAATGTGTACGGACCGGGCGGCCCCGCCCCGGCCATGAAGGAAGCGGCCGCCGCCTTCGGCAAGCAGCACGGCCTGCGCGTGACGGTCACCGCCGGCCCCACGCCGGCCTGGGCCGAACAGGCCAAACAGGACGCCGACGTGATCTACAGCGGCGCGGAAAACATGATGAGCGGCTTCGCCACGGCGCTGCCCGGCGTGTTCGACCTGCGCGAGGCCCGCCCGCTGTACCTGCGTCCCGCCGCCATCCTGGTGCGTCCCGGCAACCCCAAGGGCATCGGCGGCTTCAAGGACCTGCTCAAGCCGGGCGTCAAGGTCATGGCGGTCTCGGGCGCCGGGCAGACCGGGCTGTGGGAGGACGTGGCCGGCCGGCTGGGCGACATCGAAAGCGTGCGGGCGCTGCGCGCCAACCTAATCTTGCCGGAAGCGGGCAACAGCGCCCAGGCCCGCAAGCAATGGACCGAGGACCAGAGCATCGACGCCTGGCTGATCTGGAACATCTGGCAGGTGTCGAATCCCGATCTGGCCAGCATGGTCGAGGTGGAAGAGCCGTACCGCATCTATCGCGACGCCGGCGCGGTCGTGACCCGCAAGGGCAAGGCCAATCCCCAGGCCCAGGCCTTCGTCGATTTCCTCGAAGCGCCCGAAGGCAAGGCCATCTTCCGCAAGTGGGGCTGGAAGACGGACTGACCGGGCCCGCCCGCCTCAGCCTTCGGCTTCGGGCGGGTGGCTCAGCGACCAGATCGCGTCGAACAGCGTGCGCTGCAAGGCGGCGAATTCCTCGCTTTCGATGATGAGCCCGTAGTTCTCGCGCCGCGACGACACCAGCGCGACGCGGTGGTCGTAGATCAGCGCGGTCATGGATAGCGTCATGTGTTCCGGCGCGAAGCGCAGTTCGCGCAGCTCGTCCACGCTGGACGGCCAGATGTCGGCGGTGTCGCGGCTGCGCGAGCGCACGACCTTCATGTGGATGCCCAGGGCGATCCGCTCGGCGCGATAGACGTCGATCTCGTCCAGGCCGGGCGCGTCCTCCAGCTCGGACATGGAAAAGATCGCGCGCAGCTGCTTGGACTCGGCCGACAGCGAATCGCGCAGCACCGTGCGCACGCCCTCGGCGCCTTCGTAGAAGCGGATGTTGGGCTTGCCCTTGGCCTGGTTATAGAGCGAGCGCAGCTGCGGCATCATGTTTTCCAGCATCTGCCGGCGCGCCTGCGCCTGCTCCAGCAGCACGCTGGGATCGAGCGCGGTGACGAAGCACCGGCTGCCGCGATCGTCCAGCGCGATCAGCCCGTGCTCCTGCAGGCGCGTGACGGCGTCGTAGACCGTGGTGCGCGGCAGCCCCGCGCGCGTGGCGACCTCCGACACGGGCGCCTCCCCCAGCTCTATCGCGGCGCGATAGACCTTGAACAGATTGCCGCTGATGCCCAGGCGGGCGAGTTGATCTTCTACATCCATTGCGCCGGTTCGCTCGTTGTTGGTGAATGGCCAGAGCCACCTGCCGCAGTGTAACGAAGCGCTCTGCCATTCAATTTGTCGGAACAATCCGACTTAAAAAATTCAAGTCGGAGTTTTCCGACACTATATCGCTTTGTCCACTCAAATCACCGGAGCCGGAAACAGGGAAAACACCTAGTTTTATTAACTTATCATTAATAATCAATGCATTAAATAAACTTCCCAAGATAAAAGCGGCACATGCGACATTGACGCATATACCCGACAAACTTACGATTCGGCGTCATGATTCCCGTAAAACGGGAAGCAAAAGAAATCGATGTCGGAAATTTCCGTCATCTTTGTCCGGACGCGTACACCCAGGGGAGTCACTCATGCGCCTATCCCGTAAAACCGCACTGGCCACGGTCAGCGCCCTTTTGCTGTGCGCCAGCGCAGCCCAGGCCCAATCCGACCGCAGCGTCCGGATCGGCATCTCGACCTTCCTGTCCGGCGCCGGCGCGGTGTTCGGGGTGCCGGCCCGCGACGCCGCCGAACTGGTGGCCGCCGACATCAACCGCCAGGGCGGCATCAAGGGCGCGCAGGTGAAGCTGACGTTCTTCGACGAGAACCAGGGCGTGGACAACACGGTTATCGAGTACAAGCGCCTGGTCGAATCGAACCAGGTCGACGCCATGGTGATCGGGCTGTCCAGCTCGACCTGCCTGGCGGTGGCGCCGGTGGCCGAGCAGCTCAAGATGCCGACCCTGCTGTGGGACTGCGGCACCGCGCGGCTGTTCGAGGAACAGCGCTACGACCACGTGTACCGCACCGCCGACTACACGCCCTCGAACAACGTGGCCGCCGCGCTCTACCTGCTCAAGGACATGCCGCAGGTCAAGACCATCGCCGGCATCAACCAGGATTACGCCTTCGGCCGCGACAACTGGGCCGCGTTCAAGGAGGCGGTGCAGGCGCTGCGGCCGGACGTGAAGTTCGTGGCCGAGCTGTTCCCCAAGCTGGGCACGGCCGACTATTCGACCGAAATCTCGCGCCTGTCGGCGCTGCGCCCCGACGTCGTCTTCACCACGCTGTGGGGCGGCGACATGAACACCTTCGTCAAGCAGTCGTCCTCGCGCGCGCTGTTCCGCACCAGCCGCCTGGTGGCGCCCAACGGGCAGAGCTCGCTGGAGCAATTGGGCAAGACCTTCCCGGCCAACGCGATCGTGGGCATGCGCGGCGACAGCTGGGCGTTCAACCCGGCCATGCGCGACAACGCGCAGCACCGCAAGTTCGTGGAAGACTTCCGCGCCAAGACGCGCGCCTATCCCAGCTTCCCCGCCTACCACATGGCCCAGGCCCTGTCGGCCGTGCGCCAGGCGCTGGAACAGCGCTGGGACGGCCAGCCCGCCACGCTCAAGACCGCGCTGCTGCAAGGCTGGGACGGCCTGCAGCTGGACGACTACACCGGCAAGCTGGCCATCCGCGCGGACCACCAGGCCATGGAAGGCCAGCTCTACGGCGTCAGCAAGCCGGCCGAGGGCCAGCCGTTCCTGACGCTGTCGCGGCTGGCGCTGATTCCGCCCGAGCTGGTCTCGCCGCCGGTGGGCGAAAAGACCGACGACTGGCTGCGCACGCTCAAGCCGTCGCTGCTCGAACAGATCTCCATCCCGGCTGAATAACGGCGGCGACCATGCAGCAAACCCTATTGTTGGCGCTCCTGGACGGGCTGGCGCAGGCGTCGGTCTCGTTCATGGTCGCGGTGGGGCTGAGCCTGATCTTCGGCATCATGCGCATCCTCAACATCGCCCATGGCAGCTTCTACGCGCTGGGCGCCTATACGGCCGCGGCGCTCGGCCTGTGGCTGGCCGGCCCCGACGGCGGCGCCTGGACCTATCCCGCGCTGCTCGCGGCCGCGCTGGTGGTCGGACTGGCCCTGGGCCCGGTAATCGAGCGCGTGCTGCTGCGGCGCGTCTACGGCAAGGAACCCTCGCTGCAGATCCTCATCACCTTCGGCATCTTCATGATGCTGGAGGACGCGCAGAAGCTGCTGTTCGGCGTGGAGCCCATCTTCGCCGACGCGCCGCTGGCGCGCCTGGGCATGCTGGAGATCGGCGGCATCTACTACACCGTCTACCAGCTCGTGCTGCTGCCGGCCGCGGCGGTGGCGGTGATGGCGGGCCTGACCTGGTTCTTTTCGTACACGCGCCAGGGCAAGCTCATCACCGCCGTGATCGAGGACTACGAGGTCGCCTGCACGCTGGGCGTGAACGCCAGGCGCGTTTACCTGCTGACCTTCACGCTGGGCGCCATGCTGGCGGCGCTGGGCGGCGCGCTGGCCTCGCCCACCACTTCGCTGGTGCCGGGCATCGGCGCCGACACCATCGTGCTGTCCTTCGCCATCGTGGCCGCGGCCGGGCTAGGCCATTTCCAGGGCGCGGCGGTAACCGCGCTCATCATCGGGCTGGGCCAGGCGCTGTGCGTGCACCTGTACAGCGAAATCGCATCGGTCGTCCCCTACGTGGTGATGACGCTAATCCTGCTGGTCCGGCCCTACGGGCTGTTCGGCCGCGCGCAGGTGAAGAGGGTTTGAATCATGCAATTTTCTCTACGCGACAAGGCGCCCGTGCTGCTGGCCGCGGCCATCCTGCTGGCCGCGCCCGCGATGGCGCCCGGACTGCGCGCCATCCTGTTCATGGCGGTCGCCGAGGCGGTGGTGGCGCTGGGCATCCTGGTGCTGCTGCGCGCCGGCCAGATCTCCTACGGCCACGCGCTGTACTTCGCCGCCGGCGCCTATGCGGTGGCGTTCGGATCGCGCTGGCTGGGTCCGGAACTGCTGCTCACGCTGCCTTTCGCCGTGGCGTGCAGCGCGCTGCTGGGCGCGGCGCTGGGCGCCATCCTGGTGCGCTACCGCGACATCTTCTTCGCCATGCTGAACCTGGCTTTCTCGATGGTGGGCTTCACGCTGCTGCTCAAGCTCTATGACCTGACCGGCGGCAGCGACGGCCTGACCGTCGCGCAACACCGCTACGCCGGCCTGGCGCTGCCGGCCGACGACTACGGCCCGGCCACGTATGCGCTCGCGGTGGCGCTGCTGGCGCTGGCGCTGCTCGCCACCTCGCGCTATCTGGCCTCGCCCCAGGGCCAGGCGCTGTCGGCGCTGAAAACCAACGAGACCCGCCTGGAATACCTGGGGGTGTCGGGCCGCGCCGTGCTCTACCGCGCCTACGTCGCCTCGGCGGCGCTGGCCGGCCTGGGCGGCGCGCTGGCGGCGCTGGGCACCGGCCACGTCACGCCCGAACTGGGCTACTGGACCAAGTCCGCCGAATTCGTGTTCATCGCGGTGCTGGGCGGCGTGGGGCACGTGGCCGGCGCGCTGGCCGGCGCGGTGGGCTTCGAACTGCTGCGCAGCTACGCCAGCGCCGCGGCCGCCAACGCCTGGCAGCTCATCATGGGCGCCGTGCTCATACTCATCGTGCTGTTCGCGCCGCAAGGCCTGTGCGGCCTGGTCAGGAAAGCGGGCGCGGCCCGCGCCGCCAAGGAGGCCTCGGCATGAGCGCGCCCATCCTGCAGGCCCGCGGCCTGCACATCGAATTCGGCGGGGTCAAGGCCGCCAACGGCGTGGACCTGACGCTGCACGCGGGCGAACTGGCCTCCATCATCGGCCCCAACGGCTCGGGCAAGACCACCTTCCTGAACCTGTGCACGGGCTATGTGCGGGCCTCGGCCGGCAGCGTGCAGTTCGACGGCGTGGAATTGACGCGGCTGCCGCCGCGCCGGATCGCCCGGCTGGGCATCGCGCGCGCCTTCCAGCTGCCGCAGCTCTTCACCGAACAGACGGTCGAACAGAACCTGCTGCTCGCCATCGCCGCGCGCCGCGGCTTCTGGCGGCTGTCGCCGCTGTCCACCCCCGAGGCGCGCGACGAAGCCGCGGCGCTGCTGCGCCTGTTCCACCTGCAAGGCCACAGCAAGCGCGAGATCGGCTCGCTGCCCGAAGGCATGCGCAAGCTCATCGACATCGCCGTGGCGCTGGCGCTCAAGCCGCGCCTGCTGCTGATGGACGAGCCGACCAGCGGCGTCAGTTCACAGGAGAAATTCGCCATCATGGACATGCTCATACCCGTGCTGCGCGACCAGGGCATCACCGCNACGAGCCGACCAGCGGCGTCAGTTCACAGGAGAAATTCGCCATCATGGACATGCTCATACCCGTGCTGCGCGACCAGGGCATCACCGCCCTGCTGGTCGAGCACGACATGGAACTGGTCGAACGCTACATGGACCGCGTGGTGTTCTGGAACGCCGGCCAGGTGGCGGCGGTCGGCACGCCGGCCGACATCCTCCAGCGCGAGGACGTGCTGCGCGACGTGGTGGGAGCGATGTGATGCTGCATATCGACCGACTCACCGCCCGCATCGAAGGCGCCGCCGTCCTTCGCGAAGTCGGCCTCGATCTGTCCGCCGGCGAAACGCTGGCCCTGATCGGACGCAACGGCGCGGGCAAGACCTCGCTGCTGCGCGCCATCATGGGCGTGCTGCGCGCCGACGGCGGCACGCTGCGCTTCGACGGACAGGACCTGCGCGCCATGGACGCGCACCGGCGCGCCGGCCTGGGCATCGGCTACGCGCCCGAGGAACGCCGCCTGATCGGCAAATTCTCGGTGCTGGAGAACATCATGGTGCCGGCCTGGGCCTGCGGCCTGCCCGCGCGCGCGGTGCGCCAGCGGCTCGACCTGATCTACGCCGTGGCCCCCGAGCTGCCCGCGCTGAGCGCGCGCGCCGGCGGCCTGCTGTCGGGCGGCCAGCAGAAGATGGTGGCGCTGGGCCGCGCGCTGATGGCCGGCCACCGGCTGGTGCTGCTGGACGAACCGTTCCAGGGCCTGGCCCCGGCGCTGGCGCTGCGCTATGCGGACAGCCTGCGCANCCTGATCGGCAAATTCTCGGTGCTGGAGAACATCATGGTGCCGGCCTGGGCCTGCGGCCTGCCCGCGCGCGCGGTGCGCCAGCGGCTCGACCTGATCTACGCCGTGGCCCCCGAGCTGCCCGCGCTGAGCGCGCGCGCCGGCGGCCTGCTGTCGGGCGGCCAGCAGAAGATGGTGGCGCTGGGCCGCGCGCTGATGGCCGGCCACCGGCTGGTGCTGCTGGACGAACCGTTCCAGGGCCTGGCCCCGGCGCTGGCGCTGCGCTATGCGGACAGCCTGCGCACGCTGCGCCGCCAGCAGCCCGAGCTGGCCATCATCATCACCGAATCCAACCCCAAGTTGCTCGACGCCATGGCCGATCGCACCCTGTCGATCGAACGGGGCGCGATTTCCGCGGCAGACGCCGCCAGACAGACCCACTAAGGAGTCCCTATGCATTTGCGAGCCGCGGTGATCCAGACCGCATCGGTTCCCTTCGACAGCGCCGCCACCACCAAGAAGGTGGTCAAACTCATCCTGGAGGCGGCCGCGCAGGGCGCGCGCCTGCAGGTGTTCCCCGAGGCCCTGCTGTCGGCCTATCCCAAGGGCGCCGACTTCGGCGCGCGCGTGGGCGGACGCCTGCCGCGCGGACGCGATGAGTTCCTGCGCTACTACGACAGCGCCATCGACGTGCCAGGCCCCGAGACCGAACAGATCGCCGAGGCCGCGCGCGAGGCCGGCTCGTACGTGGTCATCGGCGTGATCGAGCGCGACGGCGGCACGCTGTACTGCACGGTGCTGTTCTTCTCGCCCGAGGGCGAACTGCTGGGCAAGCACCGCAAGCTCATGCCCACGGCGATGGAGCGGCTGGTCTGGGGCTACGGCGACGGCTCCACCCTGCCCGTGTTCGACACGCCCTTCGGCAAGCTGGGCTCGGTGATCTGCTGGGAAAACTACATGCCGCTGCTGCGCATGGCGATGTACGGCAAGGGCATCCAGCTCTACTGCATGCCCACGGCCGACGACAAGGATTCTTGGCTGGCCACCGCCCGCCACATCGCGCTGGAAGGCCGCTGCTTCGTGCTGACCGCCTGCCAGTACCTGACCCGCGCCGACTTCCCGGAGGACTACGACGCGATCCAGGGCAACGCGCCCGACACCGTGCTGATGCGCGGCGGCAGCGCCATCGTCAGCCCGCTGGGCGAGGTCCTGGCCGGACCGGACTATGAGGGAGAGTGCATCCTGACCGCCGACCTGGACCTGGACGACATTGCGCGCGGCAAGTTCGATTTCGACGTGGTGGGCCACTATGCGCGGCCGGACATCTTCCAGCTGGTGGTCGACGAATCGCCGACGCCGCCGGTCGTGCTCAAGCGCTGACCGGCGGGCGCGACGTCGGGCGCCCGCGGGCGCCCGGTGCGATCAGCCGATCACGCGGAAGCGTTCGGCGTCGTCCATGAACGGCTTCTCGCCGAAGCCGTTCTCATTGGAGCCGAACGGCATCTGCGCGCGCAGCTTCCAGTAGGCCGGGATATTCCACTGGCTCGCCACGGCGGCGTCGATCAGCGGGTTGTAGTGCTGCAGGCTGGCGCCAACGCCGGCGTTGGCCAGGGCGGTCCAGACCGACAGCTGCGCCATGCCGCCGGCCTGTTCGGACCAGACGGGGAAGTTATCGGCGTACAGCGCGAACTTCTCCTGCAGGCTGCGCACCACGTCCTGGTCCTCGAAGAACAGCACGGTGCCCACGCCGGCGGCGAAGCTCTTGAGCTTGGCCTCGGTCTTGTCGAACCCTTCGGCCGGGGCGACCTTGCGCACTTCCTCGATGGCGATGTCCCACAGTTTTTCGCTTTCCGCGCCGAACAGGATCACCGCGCGCGAGCTCTGCGAGTTGAACGAGGACGGGCTGTGCTTGATCGCTTCCTGGATCAGCGTCGCCAGTTCATCCTTGGGCATCGACAGATTGCGGCCCAGCGAATATTGGGTGCGGCGCTTCTTCAGCGCTTCGAGGTAAGCATTGCTCATGACGATATGACCTTCCGACTGGTAGATAGAGAAACGTGCATGAGGAATTCTACGGCCGGCGATGGCGTAAAGCGCCGATGCGGCCGCGTTTCCGGCCGGAACAAACCGTTCCACTCATGCGCCAAATCTTCCGGCATCGCGGATGCGCCCATGCATTACAGGCCGGCCTGAAGCCTGCCGAGCCCATCAGGGCTTACCCCTATTACCCGTCTGCCGCCAAAAAACTATCGTATTCGAGAATTATCAAATAAGAGAATTCTCGATTCCGACAAAATGACAGCAGAGCCCCTATACGATTACGCCGTGATCGGCGCCGGCATCGCCGGCGCCTCGGTCGCCTACCGTCTCAGCGCCACGGCCTCGGTCGCCGTGTTGGAACGCGAGCCCCAGCCGGGCTATCACTCCACCGGCCGCTCGGCGGCCATGTTCATGGAAACCTACGGCACCGCGCAGATCAAGGCGCTCACGCGGGCCAGCCGCGCCTTCTACGAAAACCCGCCGCCGGGCTTCAGCGACACGCCGCTGCTGCATCCGCGCGGCGTGCTGTACGTGGCCACGCCCGAACAGGAAGGCCTGCTGCGCCAGGTGTATGAAGACTTCCGCAGCCAGTCGCCCAACGTGAGGCTGATCGACGCCGGGCAGGCGCTCGCCCGCGTGCCCTGCCTGCGCGCCGAACAGCTTTGCGGCGCCATCGAGGAGCCGGACGCCCGCGACATCGACGTGCACGCCCTGCACCAGGGATTCCTGCGCGCCATGACGCGCCAGGGCGCGGCGCTGCTCAACCGCGCCGAAGTGGCGGCCGCGGTCCACGCCGACGACGCCTGGACGCTGACGCTGGCCGACGGCCGCCAAGTGCGCGCGCGCGCCGTGGTCAACGCCGCCGGCGCCTGGGCCGACCAGGCCGCCGCCCTGTGCGGCGCGCGCCAGGTCGGGCTGCAGCCGTGCCGCCGCACCGCCTTCACCTTCTCCGGCCCGCAGGACGTGGATTTTTCGCGCTGGCCCGCGGTGGTCGGCGTCGACGAAAGCTATTACTTCAAGCCCGACGCCGGCCAGCTGCTGGGCTCGCCCGCCAACGCCGATCCGGTCGAGGCGCACGACGTGGTGCCCGAAGAACTGGACGTGGCCACCGGCATCTACCGGATCGAGTCCGCGACCTCGCTCACCATCCGCCGCCCCCGGCACACCTGGGCCGGGCTGCGCTCCTTCGTGCGCGACGGCGACTTCGTGGTGGGCTGGGACCCTGAGGCGCCGGCGTTTTTCTGGCTGGCGGCGCAAGGCGGCTATGGCATCCAGACCGCGGCGGCGACCTCGGAGCTGGCCGCCGCGCTGCTCATGCGCCAGCCGCTGCCGGCCCATCTGCACATGCACGGGGTGGACGCCGCCGCCGTGCGTCCCGCGCGCCTGCGCTGATTGTTCATCGACCCCCAACTCTCTCTTTACGCGGAGCGGCAGCATGAGAATATTTTCCGGGTCCCTCGCGACCGAGACCAACACCTTCTCTCCCATTCCCACCGGGCTGTCCGCCTATCGCGCGCGCGGCTACTACCCCGCCGGCCAGCATCCCGACCGCATGCAGATGTTCTCCGGCCCGCTGTGGGCCGCGCGCCAGCGCGCGCAGGGCAAGGACTGGACCCTGATCGAAGGCATGACGGCCGGCGCCACGCCGGCCGGCATCACCACCCGCCATGCCTACGAAACCCTGCGCGACGAACTGCTGGACGACCTGCGCCGCGCCGGCAAGGTCGACATCGCGCTGTTCGGCCTGCACGGCGCCATGGTGGCCGACGGCTACGACGACTGCGAGGGCGACCTGCTGCGCCGCGCGCGCGAGATCGTGGGACCCGATACCGTGATCGGCGCCGAGCTCGACCCGCATTGCCACCTGACCGCGACCATGACGGACAGCGCGGACTTCCTGGTCTGTTTCAAGGAATATCCCCACACCGACATCCTGGAGCGCGCCTACGACCTGGTGGACCTGTGCGTGGCGCGCGCCGAAGGCCGCATCCGCCCCACGCGCGCCGTGTACGACTGCGAGATGATCTCCATCATGCACACCAGCCGCGAGCCGATGCGCGGCTTCGTGGACCGCCTGCTGGCCATGGAAGGCAAGGACGGCGTGCTGTCGGTGTCCATCGCGCATGGCTTTCCGTGGGGCGACACGCCCGACATGGGCTCCAAGGTGCTGGTCTACACCGACGGCGACCAGGCCGGCGCCGACGCGCTCGCGCGCGCGCTGGGCGCAGAGATCATCGGTTTTCGCGACCAGCTCGCGCCGCCCTACCCGGGCGCCGACGACGCGCTGGACCAGGCGCTGGCGCTGGACGATTTCCCGGTGGTGCTGGCGGACTCCGCCGACAACGCCGGCGGCGGCGCGCCCAGCGACGCCACCTTCATCCTGGAACGCGTGCTGGCGCGCGGCATCCGCGACGTGGCCACGGGTCCGTTCTGGGACCCGGTGGCCGTGCAGCTCTGCTTCGAGGCCGGCGTGGGCGCGCAGATCAAGCTGCGCATCGGCGGCAAGGTCGCGCCGGTCTCGGGCCGGCCGCTGGACCTGGACTGCGAAATCCTGGCGCTGCAGCGCGACGCCGTCATGACCGGCCTGGCCGGCACGCCGGCCCTGCTGGGCGACACCGCCATCGTGCGCAGCCAGGGCGTGACGCTGGCCCTGACCACCAATCGCACCCAGGCCATGGGCACCGACCTGTTCACGCAGTTCGGCGTGGACCTGGCGGCCATGAAACTCATCATCGTGAAATCGTCGCAGCACTTCTACGCCTCGTACTCGAAGGTGGGCCGCCACGTCATCTACGTGGAGACGCCGGGCGCCATCACGCAGGACTACAACGCGTTGCCGTTCGTCAAGCGCAAGCTGCCGAAATGGCCGTTCACGGCGTGAAGCGCCATCCACCGCCGCCCGCCACGGGCGCCGCAAGACCAAGGGGAAAACAATGATCCGACGTATCAGTTTGCTGGGCGCAGCCGCCCTGCTGGCCATCGGCGCCGCCGCCGGCGCGGCCGCGCAAACCAAGACCCTGCGCCTGGTGCCGCACGCGGACCTCAAGACGCTGGACCCGCTGTTCAATACCGCCTACATCACGCGCAACCACGGCTACATGGTGTTCGACACCCTGTTCTCGCAGGACGGCAAGGGCCAGGTGCAGCCGCAGATGGTGGACACCTGGACCGTGTCGGACGACGGCAAGTCCTGGCGCTTCACGCTGCGCCCGGGCCTGAAGTTCAACGACGGCACGCCGGTCAAGGCCGAGGACTGCGTGGCCTCGATCCAGCGCTGGGCCAAGAAGGACACGCTGGGCCAGGCCATGATGGCCGCCGGCGCCGAGCTTGCCGCCACCGGCGACAACAGCTTCACGCTGACCTTGAAACAGCCCTTCGGCCTGGTGCTGGACGCCCTGTCCAAGCCTTCCGGCATGCCGCCCTTCATCATGCCCAAGCGCCTGGCGATGACGGACCCCAACACCCAGGTCACCGAAATGGTCGGCTCCGGCCCGTTCCTGTTCAAGCGCGACGAATGGGTGCCGGGCAACAAGGTGGTGTACGTCAAGAACCCCGCCTACGTGCCGCGCGCCGAGCCGGCCGACGGCCTGGCCGGCGGCAAGCAGGTCAAGGTGGACCGGGTCGAATGGGTCTACATCCCCGACGGCAACACCGCGACGGCGGCGCTGATGAACGGCGAGGTCGACATGATCGAGCAGACCACGCCGGACTTCCTGCCGGTGCTGGAAAGCAATCCGGACATCACGCTGAACACCTCGGTGTCCTCGCAGGGCATGGTCGTGCTCAACTCGCTGCATCCGCCCTTCGACAAGCCGCAGGCGCGCCAGGCCCTCTACTACCTGGTCAGCCAGAAGGAAATGCTGTCGGCCATGGGCTACCCCGAGAAGTACCGGGTCGACTATTGCGCCACGCTCTATGTCTGCGGCTCGCCCCCGGCCACCGACGCCGGCGCCGCGCCCTACGCCAAGCGCGACCCGGAACGCGCCAAACAGCTGCTGCAGGAGGCCGGCTACAAGGGCGAAAAGGTCGTGGTGCTGTATCCGACCGACCACATCAGCGCGCCGGCCGTCATGGTCCTGGCGCAGAACATGAAGAAGGCCGGCATCAACGTGGACCTGCAATCCATGGACTGGGCCTCGCTGGCCGCGCGCCGCCTGAAGAAAGACCCGCCCGCGCAAGGCGGCTGGAACATCTTCCTGACCTGGGGCGGCTATTACGACGCCAGCACGCCGGTGACCAACCCCTGGCTGTCCGCGGCCTGCGGCAACAGCCTGCCGGGCTGGCCCTGCGACAAGGAGCTGGACGCGCTGCGCACGCAATGGATCCGCGAAACCGACGCGGCCAAGCGCAAGCAGATCGCCGCGCAGCTGCAGGCGCGCGCCTACCAGACGGTGCCGTACGTCATGTGGGGCGAATTCAAGCCGGTCTCCGCGTTTCGCGGGCTGCAGCACACCGAGCTGCTCAAGACCGGCATCCCGGTGATGTGGAACATCGAAAAACCGTAAGGCAGACGCCGGGCGCGGCTTGCGCCCGGCCGCAAGCCGGGGGGAAAACAGCGTGAAATTCATACTGCGCCGCGTCGCGGCCGTCATTCCCGTCATGGCCGTGGTCGCGGTCGTGGTGTTCCTGCTGATCCACCTGTCGCCGGGCGACCCGGCGGCCGTCATCGCCGGCGACAACGCCACCGCCGACGACGTGGAGAAGATCCGCCAGAACCTGGGCCTGGACAAGCCGCTGCTGCAGCAGTTCGGCATCTGGGTCGCGCACATCGCCAGCGGCGACCTGGGCACCTCCATCGCCACGCAGATGCCGGTCTCGGAACTGATCGGCCAGCGCATGGGCCCCACCCTGTCCATCGCCGCCTTCACCATGCTGTTCGCCGTGGTCGCGGCGATACCGCTGGGCGTGCTGGCGGCCTGGAACGCCGGACGCTGGCTGGACCGGCTGGTCATGGTGGGCGCGGTCTGCGCGTTCTCGGTGCCGGTGTTCCTGATCGGCTACAGCCTGGTCTACGGTTTCTCCATCAAGCTGGGCTGGCTGCCGGTGCAGGGCTACAAGCCGCTGTCGGCCGGCCTGGCGCCCTACCTGCGCCACCTGGTGCTGCCCTGCCTGTCGCTGGGCCTGGTGTATATGGCGCTGCTCACGCGCATGACGCGCGCCACCATGCTGGAGGCACTGTCCGAGGACTACATCCGCACCGCCCGGGCCAAGGGCCTGTCGGCCGGCCCCATCGTATGGCATGCCTTGAAGAACGCCGCCAACCCCATCGTCACCACCATCGGCGTGGGCGTGGCGCTGCTGATCGGCGGCGTGGTGGTCACGGAGACCGTGTTCGCCATTCCCGGCCTGGGCCGCCTGACCATAGACGCGGTGCTGCGCCACGACTATCCGGTCATCCAGGGCGTGCTGCTGGTGGCCTCGGGCATCTACGTGCTGATCAACCTGCTGGTCGACCTGAGCTACCGGCTCTTCGATCCGCGCATCCGCTACTGACGGGGAGACGCATGACTACCGCAACCCTGCCGCTGCCCGCCAGGCGTACGCGCCTGCGCCGCGCGCTGAAATCGCTGCGCCGCCACCCGATGCTGTATGCCGGCGGCGCCATCCTGCTGCTCCTGGCCGCGATCGCGCTGGCCGCGCCGTGGCTGGCCACGGTCGATCCGCAGGACATCAATCCGATGGCGCGCATGAAGCCGCCCTCGTCCGAGCACTACTTCGGCACCGACGCCCTGGGCCGCGACGTCTACTCGCGCACGCTCTGGGGCGCGCGCGTGTCCCTGGTGGTCGGCCTGGTGGTGGCGGCGGTCGCCACCGCGGGCGGCGTCGCGCTGGGCATGGCGGCCGGCTATTTCCGCCGCCTGGACGCCGTCATCATGCGCATCATGGACGGCCTGATGGCCATTCCCGGCGTGCTGCTGGCGATCGCGCTGATGGCCACGCTCAAGGGCGGCCTGGGCACCGTGATCGTCGCCATCGTGATCCCGGAAGTGCCGCGCGTCGTGCGCCTGGTGCGCGCGCTGGTGCTGACGATACGCGAGCAGCCCTACATCGAGGCCGCGGTGTCCTGCGGCACGCGCGTGCCGGCCATCCTGCTGCGCCACGTCCTGCCCAACCTGTTCGCGCCGCTGATGGTGCAGGCCACCTTCATCGCGGCCTCGGCCATCCTGACGGAGGCCGTGCTGAGCTTCCTGGGCGTGGGCATCCCGCCGCAGATACCGAGCTGGGGCAACATCATGGCCGAGGGTCGCAACTTCGTGGCCGTGGCCTTCCACATCATCCTGTATCCCGGCCTGTTCCTGGGCGTGGCCGTGCTGGCCGTCAACCTGGTGGGCGACGGACTGCGCGACATGCTCGATCCGCGCCTGGCCAAAAAGCTGTAGGAGCGTCCATGCAAACCCGACCCGTCCTGAGCGTGCGCGACCTCACCACCTGTTTCGACGGCGACGAGACCACGGTGGTCGCCGTCGACGGCCTGTCGTTCGACCTGATGCCCGGCGAAACCCTGGGCCTGGTGGGCGAATCCGGCTGCGGCAAGAGCGTGACCTCGCTGTCCATCATGCGTCTGCTGCGCGCCCCCGGCCGCAATGCCGGCGGACGCATCGAGTTCGACGGCCAGGACCTGCTGGCCCTGCCCGAGAAAGCCATGCGCGCGATCCGCGGCAACCGGATCTCGATGATCTTCCAGGAGCCGATGACGTCCCTGAACCCGGTGTTCACCGTCGGCCGCCAGATCAGCGAATCGCTGATGCTGCACCAGGGCCTGTCGCGCCGCGACGCCCTGGCCCAGGCCGAACAACTGCTGGACCTGGTGCAGATCGCCGACCCCGCGCGCCGCGTGCGCGAGTACCCCTATCAGTTGTCCGGCGGCATGCGCCAACGCGCCATGATCGCGATGGCGCTGGCCTGCCAGCCCAAGGTGCTGATCGCCGACGAACCCACCACCGCGCTGGACGTCACCATCCAGGCGCAGATCCTGCACCTGCTGCGCGACATCCAGGCGCGCCTGGGGACCGCCATCGTGCTGATCACGCACGACCTGGGCGTCGTGGCGCAGATGTGCCAGCGCGTCATCGTCATGTACGCCGGCCGCAAGGTCGAGGAAGGCGGCGTGGACGACGTGCTGGACCGCCCGCAGCATCCCTATACCCGGGCGCTGATCCGATCGCTGCCCGATTTCGTCGACGGCCAGGGCCACGACGCCCGGCTGGCCGAGCTGCCGGGCATCGTGCCCGTGATGACGCCGGCCTCGCGCGGCTGCGCCTTCGCCGCGCGCTGCCCCGAGGCGCAGCCGCGCTGCCGCGACGCCGCCCCGCCCGCCGTGGACGCCGGCAGCCGCCACCGCGTCTGGTGCTGGGCGCGCGCCGAAGGACTGGCCGCCGCGCCCGCGACCGGCGCCCTGACCGCGTGAGAGCCGCCATGAACCTGCACGATATCCCCCTCGCGCCCGCCGCGTCCGCCATGTCCGCATCCGCCGCGCCCATGCTGGAAGTCATCGACCTCAAGAAGCACTTTCCGGTGGACGGCGGCAAGGTGCTGCGCGCCGTCGACGGCGTGTCGCTGTCGGTGCCGCGCGGCCAGACGCTGAGCCTGGTCGGCGAATCCGGCTGCGGCAAATCCACCACCGGCAAATGCCTGATCCGGCTGGCCGAACCCACCGCCGGCCGCATCCTGCTCGAAGGCCAGGACCTGGCGGCGATGAACGGCCGCCAGCTGCGCGCCATGCGCCAGCGGGTGCAGTTCATCTTCCAGGACCCGTTTTCGTCCATGAATCCGCGCATGCGGGTGCGCGACATCATCGGCGAGCCGCTGCGCAACTTCGGCCACGGCCGCGCCGCGATCCGCGAGCGCGTGGCGCAGCTGCTGGCCCGCGTCAGCCTGCGCCCCGACGCCGCCGACCGCTACCCGCACGAATTCTCCGGCGGGCAGCGCCAGCGCATCGTGATCGCGCGCGCGCTGGCGCTGGACCCCGGGCTGATCGTGTGCGACGAGCCGGTGTCGGCGCTGGACGTCTCGGTCCAGGCCCAGGTCATCAACCTGCTGATGGACCTGCAGCGCGACCTCGGCCTGACCTACGTGTTCATTTCGCACGACCTGAGCGTGGTGCGCCACATCAGCCACCAGGTGGCCGTGATGTACCTGGGCCGCATCGTCGAAAGCGGCCCGCGCGACGCCATCTTCGGGCGCCCGGCCCATCCCTATACCCGCGCCCTGCTGGCCGCGGTGCCGTCCGCCCGCCGCGGCGAGCGCACGCCGGTCGAGGTGCTCAGGGGCGAAATCCCCAGCCCCCTGTCGCCGCCCTCGGGCTGCGCGTTCCGCAGCCGCTGCCCCATGGCCCGGCCGCGCTGCGCCGAAGAAACCCCGCTGCCGCGCCACGTCGCCCCCGGGCAGCAGGTCGCCTGCCACTTTGCCTAGACGGAGATACGCATGTCCCAGCCCGACGCCACCCCGTTCGATTACATTCTTGCCGGCGGCACCGTCATCGACGGCGCCAACACCCCCGGCCGCCGCGCCGACGTGGGCGTGCGCGGCGACCGCATCGCCGCCGTCGGCGACCTGGCCGGCCATGCCGCCGCACGCCGCATCGACGTCGCCGGCAAGGTGGTGGCGCCCGGCTTCATCGACTCCCATACGCACGACGACAACTACCTGCTCAAGCGCCGCGACATGACGCCCAAGATTTCGCAGGGCGTCACCACCGTGGTCACCGGCAATTGCGGCATCAGCCTGGCGCCGCTGGCGCACGCCAATCCGCCCGCGCCGCTGGACCTGCTGGACGAAGGCGGCTCCTATCGCTACGAACGCTTCCGCGACTACCTCGACGCGCTGCGCGCCGCGCCCGCCGCCGTCAACGCCGCCTGCATGGTGGGCCACTCCACGCTGCGCGCCGCCGTCATGCCAGAGCTGCAGCGCGAGGCCACGCCCGCCGAGATCGAGGCCATGCGGGCGCTGGCCGACGAAGCCCTGGCCAGCGGCGCCATCGGCATCTCCACCGGCGCGTTCTACCCGCCCGCCGCCTGCGCCAGCACCGAAGAGATCATCGAAGTCTGCCGGCCGCTGGCCGCGCGCGGCGGCGTCTACGCCACCCACATGCGCGACGAAGGCGAGCACATCGTCGCGGCGCTGGAAGAAACCTTCCGCATCGGCCGCGAACTAGGCGTGCCCGTCGTGATCTCGCACCACAAGGTCATGGGCAAGCCCAACTTCGGCCGCTCCCGCGAAACCCTGGCCCTGATCGAGGCCGCCATGGCCGGCCAGGACGTCTCGCTGGACGCCTATCCCTACGTGGCCGGCTCCACCATGCTCAAGCAGGACCGCGTGCTGCTCGCCGGCCGCACCCTCATCACCTGGTGCAAGCCCTGCCCCGAACTGAGCGGGCGCGACCTGGACGAGATCGCCGCCGAACGCGGCAAGTCCAAGTACGACGTGGTGCCCGAACTGCAGCCGGCCGGCGCCATCTACTTCATGATGGACGAGCCCGACGTCCAGCGCATCCTGGCCTTCGGCCCCACCATGATCGGCTCGGACGGCCTGCCCCACGACGAGCGCCCGCACCCGCGGCTGTGGGGCACCTTCCCGCGCGTGCTGGGGCACTACTCGCGCGACCTGGGCCTGTTCCCGCTGGAGACGGCCGTCTGGAAGATGACCGGCCTGACCGCCGCCCGCTTCGGCCTGGCCGGACGCGGCCAGGTGCGGCCCGACTACTACGCCGACCTGACGGTCTTCGACCCGGCCACCGTGGCCGACTCCGCCACCTTCGAGCGGCCCACCGAGAGCGCCGCCGGCATCCATTCGGTCTACGTCAACGGCGCGCCGGTCTGGCAGGACCAGGCCTTTACCGGCCTGCACGCCGGGCGCGTGCTGAACCGGGCCGCCTGAACCGGGCGCAACCTTTACAATCCGGCAAACGCGGCGGGGCTTGCGGGCCCCAGCCCCAGCCCTCAACCCTTGATGCCAGACCGCTACATGGCCCTACCCGGCAAGACCGTTCCGCCCGAAATCGTGGGCAAGGAAGAAATGGGCGCTCGCCTGCGGGCCGAGCGCAAGGCAAGAAAACTGACCTTGCAGGAAGTCTCCCGCGCCAGCGGCATCGCGGTGTCCACGCTTTCCAAGGCCGAGCTGGGGCAGATCGCCCTGAGCTACGAGAAATTCGGCGCGCTGGCCCGCGCGCTGGACGTCGACATGACCCGGCTGTTCATGCTGGGCGACGCCTCCCAGGCCGCCGTCGCGCCGACCTACGTCAAGAACAAGCTCGGCGACGCCTGCGACTATGTCACGGAGAACTACCACTACCGCCTGCTGATGGGCGAATACCCGGGCAAGAAAATGACGCCCATGGTCGCCCTCATCGATTCGCGCAAAGTGGTCGAGTTCGAGGACTACATCCGGCATCCCGGCCAGCAATTCGCCGTGGTGCTGTCGGGCAAGGTCCGCATCCAGTTCGAGAACGGCGACAGCGTCGTGCTCGCCAAGCACGAAACCGCCTATTTCGACAGCAGCATCGGCCACGTCTACCTGTCGCTGAGCAAAAAGCCGGCCGAAGTGCTGGCGGTCTGCAGCGACACCGACGAAGTGCCCTCGCGGCTGAAACCCGCCTGACTCGCGCACCTGGCGCGGATTCCGCAACGACGTTCACGACAAGCAGCAATGCGCATCACCCCTACACTGACTCTTTGCGCGGCCCTGGCGGCCGGCAACCCCGCCCTCGCACAACCCGTGCTGCGCGACATCGGCGCCATGCTTTCCGGCGCCAAAAGCGGCAGCGCCATCGTCCGCAGCGACCGCGGACTGCTGCTGGAAACACGCCACTGCATCGACGGCCAGGCGCCCGTCGCCGCGCAGCTGCGCGGCCAGCTCGGCGTGGCGCATGAGGCCGCCCTGCTCGACCTGTTCCAGCGCATCCTGTGCGCCCGCTCCGACGACGGCATGGGCAAACTCTCCATCGCCCGCTACGGCGAGGACGCGGCCGACTCGTTCGGCACCGGCATGACGTTCTACTCCGGCAGCAAGGAACTGGGCGAATGGCCCATCGAGATCGAAAGCCACAGCCCGCGCGACGAGGCCTATATCTCCATGCTGGGCCTGACGCCGAACAGTCCCATCAGCGGCGTCTCGCTATGGCAGACCCCGTCGCCCGGCCGCGTGCGCGTCTGGTTCGCGCCGTTCCTGCACAGGCCTTCGGACGCCATGACCTACGACTTCGAACTGCGCGGCGAGCGCTGGGTCTGGGTCGCGGCGGTCTCCTCCTCGCGCATATTGGGCTAGCGTCCGCCGCCGGCATCAGACTGTCATATAAGCCGGCGATACTGGCTCCGCAATGCGCGCAACTCCCCGGCATCCCCGGGGAAAGGCCCGGATATCTCTGGATATCCCTGGATATCCATATGAAAGGTAATTCGTTGCCGCGCCTTGCCGGCCGGCCTACGATGCCTGCCATACCCCGGGCCAGACGCCCGTACCAAGGTTCCACGAAGGTTCCAATATGCAACGCCTGATATCCCCGATCCTGAGCCGCCGTCCGGCGCTGCTCGCCGGCCCCCGCAGCGCGCGCCGCTATGACGCCGTCGTGTCCCTGCAGGCCTACCGCGAAGCCCGCCAGCTGCGCGAATCCGCCCAACGCATCCTCGCCGTATCCGCGCGCTACATGCTGCCTGGCGCCTGAGTGCCTTATAGAAAGCCGGCCGCGCGGAACATGCGCTCGTAGATCTCGCGCAACGTCGCCTCCTTGCGCTTGTTGTACGCCATCACCTGCATCGCGCCCACGGCCGCGGACTGCTTGGCCCGCGCATACAGGTCGCGGTCCGCCGGATTGGCGCGCAGCCAGTCGCGGAACATCCGGTGCCGGATATTCTCCGGACAATCGGGCCCGAACACATGCAGGTTCGCCGCCGGCGCCTCCAGCCGCAGCGCGCGGTGCTGATGCCAGGACGGCTCGCGCAGCGCCAGCACATAGCCGATCGCCTCCAGCGGCCCCACGTAGTCTTCCTCCCGCGCCGGATCGGCCACGGTCAGGTCGATGTCGATCACCGGCTTGGCCGCCAGCCCCGGCACCGCCGTGGACCCCATATGCTCCACGTCCAGCGCCGCCGGCCCCAGCGCCTCGCGTATCGCCGCGGCCAGCGCCTCGTAGCGGGCCGGCCATCGGGGATCGTAGGGCACGACTTCCACCGGCGCCGGCGCCGGCCGGCCTCGGACCCAGGGGTCTTCGTCCGGGTCCGGTTCGTGGTGTTTCATGATTTCTTCGGGTGTCGCCATGCGATATATCCTACTGCGGCGAACGACGGCCTCGATTACACACGCCCAGGCAAGCCGACGGATAATGGGCTGATCGAATCGTTCAACCGCCGGCTGCGTGATGAATTCCTTAAGGGGCGCATTGGGGCAACTACCCGCTCGCGAAGATCAAGGGCGCGACACGATGAAGTCGCTTCCCAGCTCCGCCAGGTCGCGGCACCCGAGCAACCCCAGGTTGCGGTCGATTTCGGTTCCCAAAATGTCGATGATGCGCGCCACGCCGGCCTGTCCGGCCACGGACGCGCCGTAGAGAAAGGGGCGGCCCAGGAACACCATGCGCGCGCCCAGCGCGATGGCCTTGAGGACGTCGGCGCCGCGGCGAAAACCGCCGTCGACCATCACCGGGAAATTCGGGCCCACCGCGGCGACGACCTCGGGCAAGGCGTCCAGGGCGCCCTGCGCGCCGTCGAGCTGGCGTCCGCCGTGGTTGGAGACGATGACGCCGTCCAGGCCCATTTGTTCCGCCAGCTGCGCGTCGCCGGGATGGGCGACGCCCTTGAGGACGATGCGGCCCGGCCAGATGTCGCGCATCCAGGCCAGGTGCGACCAGTCCAGCCGGTCGCGGCCGCCGCGCAGGCCGCCCTTGGGTTCTTCGGTGATGCGGTAGCCGCGCCTATCGGCGACCACGTTGCAGAAGCGCGGCACCTGCCGGTCCGAAAGCAAGGTGCGGAGAAACACGTTGGCGGACCAGCGGGGATGGCGCAGCCCGTCCCAGAGCAGGCCGCCGCTGAACTTGAACGGAATGGTGAAGCCGTTGCGCTGGTTGTTCTCGCGGTTCGCGCCCACGGGCGTGTCGATGGTGACGACCAGCACGTCGACCTCGTTGGCCCGCAGGCGCCGCAGCAGCGGTTCGATGACTTCCCTGTCGCCGGGGATGTAGCCCTGGTACCAGAAATCGGCATCGGCCTGGCGCACGGTTTCCATGGCCAGCGTGGAAAGACCGCTGAGCACGAACGGAATTTTCGCCTCTGACGCGGCCTTGGCCAGGTCCCATTCGCAGCGATGGCGGCACATGGCGGTCATGCCCATGGGCGCGATCCCGAAAGGATGCCGGTATTGCCTTCCCCAGAGTTCCACGGCCTGCGTGCGCTGCGCGACGCCGACCAGGCCGCGCGGACGGAACTGGACCGAACGGAACGCCTCGCGGTTGGCTTGCAGCGTCAGGCAGTCTTCGGTGCCGCCGTTGACGTAGCCGAACACCGCGTGCGGCAGGACCGCCTTGGCCGCACGCTCGTAGTCGCCTATCGACAGGAGTTTCTTTGAGTTCATTGGAGTTGGATGTTCGCTTCGGTGACTTTGGCTTTCCAGAAATCCCGTTCGGCACGCACGCGCTGGGTGAAATCGGCGGAAGAGGTGCCGGTGATCACAAAACCGAGGGACTCCATTCTTTCCTTGAATTCCGGGGTCTTCTTGACTTCGGCAATGCCCGCTTCCAGCTTCTTGAGCACATCGGGAGGCAGTTTCGCCGGTCCCATCACGCCCGTCCAGCCTCCAACGTCCACGCCCTTGAAGCCGCTTTCTTCCATCGTGGGAACGTTGGGCAGCATGGCGTTGCGTTGCTTGGAAGTGATGCCCAGCGCCCGCACCTTGTCGCTCTTGGCGAGCCCGATGGCCGCATCGGTCTGGGCGAACACGAAACTGACCTGCCCCGCCATGACGTCATTGAGCGCCGGGGCATTCCCCTTGTAGGGAACGTGCAGCATGGGCGCGTTGGCTGACCGGGAAAACAGTTCGCCCGCAAGATGGTTGGTGCCGCCCAGGCCCGAGGAACCGTAGCTGACGGCCGTCGGGTTCTGCTTGGCGAATTCCACCAGTTCCTTGAGATTCGCCGCCTTGATCTGAGGCCCGGCGAGCAGAACCAGGGCGTAGTCGACCAGATCGGATACCGCGGTGAAGTCCTGCGTGACGTCGTAGCGGAAGCTGGGCTGCGTGAGCGGCGCGATGGCCGTCACCGGGGACACCATGATCCCCAGCGTATAGCCATCCGAAGGCGCGCGCGCCAGGGCCGTCAAGGCGACGATGCCGCTGGCGCCCGTGCGGTTCTCGACCACCACGGGCTGGTTCCACAGCTTGCTCAGGCCGAAGGCGAGCTGGCGCGCTATCAGGTCCGTGGGCCCCCCGGCGGCGTAGGGCACCAGAAAGGTCACCTGCCTGGCGGGGTAGGCGGCGGCCGCCTCGTCCTTGGCATGCGCGGGCACGCCCGTCATGCCGGCCGTGACGATGGCCAGGGCCAATGCCGCCTTGATGGCGGAACGCCGATTTGCTTTCATATTTGTCTCCTGTTTTTATCTTTTCGTTCCACGCTTGCCGCCTTTGTATCAAAGGCGGCGCAACGGATCCGTTCTCAATCGATGGTGATGTTCGCGGCCTGGACCGTCTTGCCCCACATATCCCGCTCCTGCAGGATGAAGCGCTGGAACTCGTCCGGCTGCATGGCGCGGGGCGCTACGCCCATGTCCGCGAAGCGTTGGATCACTGCGGGAGCGGCCAGCGCCTGCACCATCGCCTGATGCAGCTTTCCGATGACTTCCTTGGGCGTGCCCGCCGGCGCCACCATGCCGTTCCAGGCCGACACGTCGAAGCCGGGGATGGTCTCGGCGATGGCGGGCACCTCGGGCGTCATCGGGGAACGCTGGGCGGTCGTGACCGCAATGGCCTTGAGCTTGCCCGCCTTTACATGCGGAAGCGCGGAGATCATCGTGTCGAAGCTCAGCTCGCATACTCCCGCGATGGTGTCCGTGATCGCGGGCGCGCTGCCCTTGTAGGGCACGTGCGTCATCTGGATCTGCGCGCGGTTGCAGAACAGTTCGCCCGCCATGTGGGTGGAATTGCCGGTGCCTGAGGTGGCGAAGTTGAGCTTGCCCGGGCGCGCTTTGGCGTATGCGATGAATTCCGGCAGCGAGTTGACCTGCAGGCTGGGATGCACCACCAGCATGATGGGCCCTTCCTGCAGAAAGCCGATGGGCGAAAAACTGCTTGCGAGGTCATAGCCGGGCTTCTTGTACAGCCAGCTGTTGATCGGGTGAGCCGTGGTGAGAATACCGATCGTGTAGCCATCGTTGTCCGACCGCGCCAAGGCCTCGAGCCCCAGGTTTCCGCCGGCGCCGGGGCGGTTTTCCACCACGAAGGTCTGCCCCAGCGCGCGGCCCATGCCTTCGGCCGCCAGCCGAGCCGCGATGTCGGTGGACCCGCCGGGCGTGAAAGGCACGATGACCCGGACGGGCCGGCTTGGCCAGTCGCCGGAGGCGAAGGCCCGCGGGGCGAAGGCGCCGACCAGCGCCGCGGCTGAGAGTTGTTTGAGCACGGTACGTCGAGTTTCACGCATGTATCCAGTCTCCTTGTATTTGGACCTTTGCCGTCCAGATATGCAGAGTCATCGTCGCCTGGCTCTGCCACTCGGCCGCACAAACAAAGGTAATTCACTAGACGAAATTAATTAATCATCCATTGAAAGTTTTATTTCTTTATTGTAATTTTGGCATGCATCATCATTCAATTTGGAGAAGAACGCAAGTGCCTATCCATCAAGGAACCCGTCCCGAGACCTCCCCCGAACTGATCAAAGCGTTCGAGGGCCTTGCTACCAGCACCATCGGTAATGTGCTCGACGACCTCGGCATCGGCAGCATCGGCCTGAACCTCGGGCCGGTCGCGCCAGGAATGCGATTCGTCGGCGCCGCGCTCACCGTCAAGGAAGTGACGGGCGCGAAGAACGCCTACCAGCCCTCCGAGTTCGGGCTGGGCGCCGTCGTCGACATGTGCCGGCCCCTGGATGTCGTCGTGATCGACAACGGCGGCCAGCAGGTGTCCACCTGGGGCGGGGTGGCTTCAGTAGCGGCCGTGCAGAACGGCGTCGTGGGGCTGGTGGTGGACGGCGGCGTGCGCGATGCCGACGAGATCATCGAACTGGGGTTCCCGGTGTTCTCGCGCCACGTCGTGCCGCTGTCGGGCAAGACGCGGGTCAAGGTCATCGAGATCAATACCACGGTGAAGATCGATGGCATGCCCGTACATCCGGGCGATATCATCATCGGGGACTCCAGCGGCCTGGTGGTGGTGCCGCGCGATCGGGCGGCGGAAGTGGCGCAGCGCGCAAGCGAACTCGAACACCAGGACAGGCTGGCCAGCGACGAAATCCGGGCGGGACTTTCGTTCACGGAAGCGCTGCGCAAGTACGCTAAACTCTGATCCGCAGCTTGGCCGGAGCGCGTCAGCGGCTGGACTCCAGCCTATGCGTGCCCCGCCTTGTAGACCAGACTATGCCGAGACCACGTAAAAATCCTGCATCTTCCACCGCCGCCGGAACGGCCGCACTGACCGATAGCGCCAAGGGGAGCGGGCCGCTGGCCGGCACCCTGTTGCGCGGACTGGCCCTGCTGGACACCCTGATCGCCGCAAGCCACCCGATGACGCTCGCGGAACTGGCCTCCGACGTCAAACTGGATCTAAGCACCACGTTGCGCCTGTTGAGAACGCTGGAGGACGCCAAGCGCGTCCTGCGCATCGGCGACGGCAAATACTATCTGGCCTCGCCTTCCACGCTGCGTCCCCTGGGGTTGAAGCACCCGCTGGAAGAACTGCGCCGCCAGGCCGATCCGCTGGTGCGCGGCCTCGCGAACAAGGTGAACCAGTCGGTCGTGCTGGTAGCCTATATCGGCGGCGAGCGGGTCGTGGTCGATGTGATGCAGGCGGGCACTTCGCTCAATCCGTATTACTCGACCTGGCTGCATGGCCCCATGCATGCCTCCGGTCCGGGCAAGGCCTTGCTGCTCGCATCCGATCCGGCCAGGCGCGAGGCGCTGCTGGGCAAGCCTCCCTATGCGGCGCGGACCAGCAAGACCCTCACGACGAAGGCGGCGCTGGACGCGGATCTCAAACGGGCCGCGGAGAACGGCTACGTGCTGGTGCGCGACGAGTTCTACGATGGCCTGAGCGCCATCGCCGCCAATTATTATTCCTGGGACAAGACCGCGCTTGGCTGCCTGGCGATCACGGCCTATTCCGAAAGCTTCGACGACGAGACCGTCGCGTTCGTCGCCAGGGAACTGCTGGCCTGCACCCGCCTGATGCCACTCCAGGTGCCCGCTCTGCAGCAGATCGCGCAACTGTCCGGCCGTTGACGGCGGCCGGACGGCGCCATCGCGGTCAGTCCTGAGGCTGAATGCCCGCGGCCGCGGCAACACGCTTCCAGCGCTCGTTCTCGGCGATGATGAATCGGCGGAACTCTTCCGGCGAAGATGGCGAGGGCTGCACGCCGGAGGCGGCGAAGTTCTGCTTGATCTCATCGGATGCGAGAATCTTCACCAGGGCTGTATTCAGCTTCTCGACGATCTCCCTGGGCGTTCCCGCCGGCGCGAGCAGGCCCTGCCACGACGAAGCCTCGAATCCCGGTATGCCTTCCTCGCTCACCGTGGGCAACTGCGGCGCGGCGTCGGAACGCTTGTCGGCGGTGAGCGCCAGCGCCTTGACCTTGCCGGCCTTGACCAGCGCGCCCATGGTGGAATAGGGATCGATCATGAAGCCGATCTGTCCGCCCAGCATCGCCTCGATCGCGGGACTCGTGCCCTTGAAGGGGACATGGGTCATCTTCACGCCCAGTTGCGCGTTGAAGGCTTCGGTGATCAGCTGGTACGAACTGCCGGACGTGCCATAGAACATGTCGCCTTGAGGGCGCGCCTTGAGGTAGGCCGCGAGCTCCTGGATGCTGTCGGCCGGCACCGCCTTGCCCACGACGACGACCAGCGGCTGCTTGGCCACCAGGCCGATGTGTTCGTAGCTCTTGACCGGGTCGTACCGGATCTGCCGGTACATCACGGGATTCGTGCCCAGCGGGGCGATGCCCGCCACCAGCAGGGTATAGCCGTCGGGCTCCGCCTTGGCGGCCGCTTCGCACCCTATCATGCCGCTGGCCCCGGGCCGGTTCTCCACGATGACGGGCTGCCCGAGCTCGGCGCCGAGATGGTTGGCGATCGTGCGCCCCATCACGTCGGTGATGCCGCCCGCGGCGAACGGGACGATGATGCGGATGGCGCGCTGTGGATAATCCGTCGCATGCGCAGCGGTCGCCATCGCGGCCGCCGAGAACAGGAACAGGCTGCCGATCAGTTTCTTCATCTTCTTGTCTCCTTCAGTGGATGGGGAACCGCTCACCGCGCGGCGACCGGCTTCAGGCGGACGTGTACGCCGTCTTGATGACGGTATAGAAGTCCACCGCATACTGGCCCTGTTCGCGCGGCCCGTAAGAGGAAGCCTTGCGTCCGCCGAACGGCAAGTGGTAGTCCAGACCGCTGGTTGCCTGGTTGACCTTGACGATGCCGGCCTGGGCCTGCCGCTTGAATTGGGACGCGTGGCGCAGGCTGGTGGTGCAGATGCCGGCGGCGAGGCCGAATTCCGTGTCGTTGGCGAGATGGAGCGCTTCCTCGAAATCGCGGGCCCGCGTGACGGAGGCGACGGGGCCGAAGATCTCTTCGCGGGCGATCCGCATGGATGGGTCGACCTCGCTGAACAGGGCGGGCTGCAGGTAGAAGCCCGGCGTGTCCCGTTCCAGGCGCTCCCCGCCCCAGACCAGGCGGGCGCCTTCCTTGCGGCCGATGTCGATGTACGACAGGTCGACGTCGAGCTGCTTGCGGTCCACGACCGGACCGATATGCGAGTCGGCCCGCAAGGCATGGCCGATCCTGAGCGTTTCCAGCCGCCTGGCGACGCCCTGCACGAAACGGTCGTGGATGCCCTCTGTCACGATGAAGCGGGACGATGCCGTGCAGCGCTGGCCCGTGCTGAAGAACGCGCCCTGCACGGCGCATTCCACCGCGACGTCGAGGTCCGCGTCGTCCAGGATGACCAGCGGATTCTTGCCGCCCATCTCCAGTTGCATGCGTTTCATGGACGGGCCGGCCACGCAGTCGGCCGCGATGCGGCGGCCCGTGGGAACCGAACCGGTAAAGCTGATCGCGTCGACCTCGGGATGCGAGCACAACACGCTGCCGATCTGGCTTCCGGGGCCCATCACCAGATTGAGCACGCCATCCGGCAAGCCGGCGCGGTGCAGGATGTCCACGAGCGCCCAGGCCGAGGCCGGCACCAGATCCGCCGGCTTGAACACCACGGTATTGCCATAGGCCAGCGCCGGCGCGATCTTCCAGGCGGGGATGGCGATGGGGAAATTCCAAGGCGAGATCACGCCCACCACGCCCAGGGGCTCCCGGGTGACTTCGGTGTCGCTACCCGGCTGCAGGCCGGGCAGGCGGTCACCGCGTATACGCAGCGCCTCGCCCGCCATGAAGGACAGCACGCTCGCCGCACGCGCCACCTCGCCTATGCCCTCGGGCAGCGTCTTGCCCTCCTCGCTGGAAAGCAGACGCCCCAACTCCTCCCTGCGCGACTGCAGCTCATGGGCCGCGCGAGCGAGGATGTCGTGGCGCAGTTGCGGGGAACTGCCAGACCATGCCGGGAAGGCGGCGCGCGCCGCCTCCACGGCATGTTGCGCGTCGGCCGCGCCGCCGCGCGCGTACAGGCCGACGATCTCCCGCGTGTCCGATGGGTTGACGTTCTGCGTGACGTCGGCCGCATCGCACCATTCGCCTCCGATCAGGTTGCGATGCGCCGCTTTTGCTGTATCCATGGCGGTGTTCTCCGTGCTTGGGTTCAGGCGCGGCCGCGGCCGGCGGCCAGCGCGGATTCGCGCACCTGCGAGAGCGTGAAAGCGGGGCTGATGGCCTCCGGGTCGATCACGCAATGCAGGATGGCGGGCTGGCCGCAGGCCAGCGCGCGCTCGAAGGCGGGGGCGAAATCCTCCGTTTTCTCGACGCGCTCTCCATGCCCGCCGAAGGCGCGGGCATAGGCGGCGAAGTCGGGGTTGCGCAGCGCCGTGGCGCTGACGCGGCCGGGATACTCTCGTTCCTGGTGCATGCGTATCGTCCCGTACATGCCGTTGTCCACCACGATGACGATGATCGGCAGCCCGTATTGCACGGCCGTCGCGAATTCCTGGCCGTTCATCAGGAAACAGCCGTCCCCGGCGAACGCGACCACGGTCTTGTGCGGGAACACGCGTTTTGCGCCCACTGCGGCCGGAACGCCATAGCCCATCGAACCGGAGGTCGGCGCCAGCTGGGTGCCGAATGCGTCGAAGCGGTAGAAGCGGTGAATCCAGGTGGCATAGTTGCCGGCGCCGTTGCATACGATGGCGTCCTGCGGCAGCACCTTGTTGAGATGGTCCATCACCCTGGACATCTGCAACGCGCCCGGAGTCGCCACTGGCTCGGTGCTGCGCCACGTCTCGTAGATGGTGCGCAGCCTGGCGGCATATTCCGCGCGGGATTCCGAGGCCGGCAGCGGCTTGGCGGCCAGCGCCTCGACAAATGCCGAGGGGGTCGCGCAGATGCCGAGCGTGGGCGCGTAGACGCGGCCAAGCTCGGCCGCATCGGGGAAGACGTGGATGAGCTTTTGCCTCGGAACGGGAATGTCGAGCAGGGTATAGCCCTGGCTGGGCGTCTCGGACATCCGGCTGCCGACCAGGAGAATGAGATCGGCCTGCTTGACCTGTTCGACCAGGGCCGGATTGGGCCCGAAGCCGAGATCGCCGACGAATGATTCGTTGCTGGTTGGAAAAAGCATCTGGCGGCGCAGCGAAACGGTCACCGGCAGGCGCGAGTCGCGCGCCCACTGCGCGAAACGGCTTACCGCCTCGGCGGTCCAGCGGGTGCCGCCGAGCACCACCAGGGGCCGGCTGGCCTGGGCCAGGAGCGCCAGCGCGGCGGCCACCTGCCCGGCGCCGGGATAGGCTTGCGTTTCCCGGGCCGGCTGCGCATCCACGCATTCGACCCGGTCGACGAGCATGTCCTCGGGCAGCGCGACCAGAACCGGCCCGGGCCGGCCCGACATGGCCGTGTGGACCGCACGCGACACGATCTCTGGTATGCGGCAGGCGTCGTCGATCTCGGTGGCCCACTTCGCGAAATGGCTGAATGCGGCGCGGTAGTCCAGCTCCTGGAGCGCACCGCGCTCGCGCACGCCGCGTTCTATCTGGCCGACGAAAACCAGCACGGGAGTGGAATCGTGCGAAGCGATATGGATTCCAGGCGTCGCGTTCGCGGCTCCCGGCCCCCGCGTCACGAAGCAGGCGGCGGGCCGGCCGGTCAGCTTGCCATGCGCCTCGGCCATCATCATGGCGCCGCCTTCCTGGCGGCATACCGTCACGTTGATGTCGGCATCGTGCAATGCGTCCAGCACCGCAAGATAGCTTTCGCCCGGAACGCAGAAGACGTGTTCGATTCCGTGGATGCGAAGCTGGTCGACCAGGATCTGGCCGCCGGTGCGGGGCCGCGACATCGGGACGGGGGCTGTATGCGTTGCGCTCATTGCTTCTCGGATGGTTGCGTAGATGGAGAGGGGTGAATTTTCGGTTTTCATCATAATAATGAAAGTAAAATTTCACAAGCAGCAAAATTTATTTTGATAAATAATGCGCGTACCGGCGTCGCATGCAAAGTGCCGCCTTGTCGCACAAAGGAAATGGAGGAGACGATGGACCTCGGTATTTCAGGAAAGAGAGCGTTGGTGTGCGCTGCCAGCAAGGGATTGGGCTACGCCTGCGCCCAGGCCTTGGCGCGGGCCGGCGTGCATCTGGTGATCGTGGCGCGCAACGAGCCCCCGCTTCAGGCCGCGGCCGGGCATCTGAGATCGTTGGGGCCGGTAAGCGTGGAGGCCGTCGCCGCCGACATCACGACCCCGGAAGGGCGCGCGGACGCGCTTGCAGCCGCCGCCCGGCTGCCCGGCGGCGCACGGGGGGAATTCGACATACTCGTGACGAACGCGGGAGGCCCGCCCGCGGGCGATTTCCGTGATTGGGACGACGCGGCCTGGCACCGCGCGCTCGACGCCAACATGCTCACCCCGATCGCGCTGATGCGCGAGACGCTGGATGGCATGATGTCGCGCGGCTGGGGGCGGATCTGCAATATCACCAGCACGGCGGTAAAGGCCCCCAGCCCTTATCTGGGCCTGTCCAACGGGGCGCGCAGCGGCCTTACCGGCTTTGTGGCGGGGCTGGCGCGCCAGGTCGCGGGCAGCGGCGTCACCATCAACAACCTCTTGCCCGGCACGTTCGATACGGACCGGCTCAGGTCCAATCTGGCCGCGGGCGCCGCTCAGGCGGCGATGGAACTGGAGGCCTACATCGCCAAGCGCCTGGACGCCATTCCCGCGCGGCGCTTTGGACACGCGGAGGAATTCGGGGCCGCCTGCGCCTTTCTTTGCAGCCGGCAGGCCGCCTACATTACGGCGCAGAATCTGCTGATTGACGGCGGCGCCTATCCCGGCACCCTGTAACCCCTTCATCGAACAAGAGGAAAATCCATGACTTCAGCCATCGTCATGCGCACCACCGGAGGCCCGGATGTCCTGCAGTGGGAACCCATCGAAGTCGCCGAGCCGCAGGCGCATGAAGTGCTGCTGCGCCATACCGCCGTCGGCGTGAACTATCACGACGCGTATGTGCGCTCGGGTCTTTACAAGACCCTGGCCCTGCCGGGTATTCCTGGCATCGAGGCGGCCGGCGTCGTCGTAGCGGCCGGAAGGGACGTACGGGATTTCAAGCCGGGCGACCGCGTCGCCTATGTCACCCGGCAATATGGCGCCTATTCCGAACGGCGCGCCATCGCCGCGGATCTCCTGGTGCCGCTGCCGGACGGCGTGTCCGACATCACGGCCGCGTCTTCGTTGCTCAAGGGCCTGACCGCGCAGATGCTGGTCCAGCGCGTGTATGCCGTCCAGGAAGGCGATTGGGTGCTGGTGCATGCGGCGGCGGGCGGGGTCGGGACGCTGCTGTGCCAATGGGCGCGGCACCTGGGAGCCAATGTGATCGGCACGGTGGGCTCCGCGGAGAAGGTGCCGCTGGCGCTGGCGGCCGGCTGCCATTCGGTGGTGCGCTACCGCGACGAGGACTTCGTGGCGCGCGTGCGCGAGATCACCGGGAACGCCGGCGTCCAGGTCGCGTACGACGCGGTGGGCAAGGACACGTTCTTCGGCTCGATGGAATGCCTGGCGCCCTTCGGGCATCTCGCGAACTACGGCCAGGCGTCGGGCGCCGTGCCCGCCTTCGAAGTGTCGATGCTCTTTCCGAAATCCAATTCGCTTTCCCGGCCCAGTGTCTTCCAGCACGTGCGAACGCCCGCGCTGCTGCGCGATGCTGCCCGGCGCTACTTTGCCGCGTGCCAGGAAGGCGCCCTGGACATTCCGGAAAGCCAGGAACTGCCGCTGCGCGATGCGGCCGGGGCGCACGCCATGTTGGAGGACCGCTCCCGCCTCAGGTCGCTGGTGTTGCGCGTGGACGGAAACTGAGCGGCGAGGGGCGGCCTGCGCCGGCGGCTGTCAGGAGGAGGATCGGTCGCGGCGGCAGTGCGGCGCGCATCGTGGAAGGCGAAGTGCGGTGAGCTTTCGCCATCTTCTGGATGCTTGGCATGCGTGGGGATTGCCTGGGGCCTGCCTCGGATGTTGCCTGCGAAAACTTGATTTTCTGCAGTCAATGGATCTAGGCCCTATCCTGCAACCCGTTGAAATTGAACGTTATTGATTATATGAGTTCAACGGATTCCAAATGCTTGGTGCCGACGGCGAGACTCGAACTCGCACAGCTTTCGCCACTACCCCCTCAAGATAGCGTGTCTACCAATTTCACCACGTCGGCTGGGGTTTCCAGAAAATCATAACTTCCTGGAAAGTCGAGCATTCTACCACGCAAATTGCGATTCGGGGGAAGCGGCCGGTTCTTTGTCGTCCGGCCCGCTCCCGCCGAGTTGCAGCAATTCTAGTTGATCTGCAGGTTCGTCGCCTTGACGACTTCGTCCCATTTGCGGGTTTCGCTTTCCATGAAGGCCTTGAACGCCTGCGGCGTGTTGGGCGGCGGGGGCATCAGAAAGCCGTTGTTCTGGTAGCTGGCCGCCAGCGCGGGGTCGGATGCCAGGGCCTTGTTGATGGCGGTATTGACCTTCTGCACGATGTCCGCCGGGGTGCCGGCGGGCGCGAATACGCCGAACCAGGCCGCCACGTCGAAGCCGGCCACGCCAGATTCGGCGATGGTGGGGATTTCGGGCGCGAACGGCACGCGGCTGCCGGTGGTGACGGCCAGGCCGGTGAGCTTGCCGGCGCGCACGTGCGGCAGCAGCGGCGGCAGGTTGTCGAAGATGGAATCGACCTGTCCGCCCAGCAGGTCGGCCACGGCCGGGCCACTGCCGCGATACGGCACGTGCAGGATGTCGATGCCGGTCTTCATCTTGAAGAGCTCGCAGCCCAGGTGCGCGGACGAGCCGTTGCCAGGCGAGGCGCAGGTCAGCTTGCCGGGATGCTTTTTGGCGTAATCGATGTATTCCTGCACGGTCTTGACGGGCACGGCGGCGTTGACCGCCAGGATGTTGGGCACCACGTTCAGCAGCGCGACGGCGTCCAGGTCCTTGAGCGCGTCGAACGACATCTTGGAGTACAGGGACTGGTTGATGGCGGTCGAGATGGACCCCACGAACAAGGTGTAGCCGTCGGCGGGCGCGCGCACCACCGACTCGGCGCCGATGTTGCTGTTGGCGCCAGGCTTGTTCTCGACCACGAAAGTCTGGCCGAACTCCTTGCCCAGCACGTCGGCGATCATGCGGGCGCTGATGTCGGTGGTGCCGCCGGGGGCATAGCCCACGACCAGCCGCACCGGCTTGGACGGATAGGCATCGGCCTGGGCGTGGGCCGGCGCCGACGCGAAGCAGGCGAGCGCCGCCGCGGCGGCGGCCAGTCTGGTATGGATCTTCTTCATGTTTCCTCCTGTCGAAAGCGGATCGGCGCGCCCCGGGCGGGCGCGGCCGTTTTTATCGTTGTGGGGGGCTGGCGGCGGCCTATGCCGGGCTGGCCGGCCGTATCGGCGCGATCAGATCCGGCGTGACGTCGGCCAGGCTGCTGCAGCCCAGCAGCGCCAGGTCGGTCGAGATTTCGCTGCGGAAAATCGCGGCCACCTTGCGGATGCCGGCCTGGCCGCCGACCGCCGCCCCGAAAAGCTGCGGCCTGCCGGTGAACACCATGCGCGCGCCCAGGGCCACCGCCTTGAGCACGTCCGAGCCGCGGCGGAATCCGCCGTCGACCATGACCGGAAATCCGGGCGGCACCGCCGCCACGATCTCGGGCAGCGCCTGCAGCGGCGAAATGCAGCCGTCCAGCTGGCGGCCGCCGTGGTTGGAGACGATGACGCCGTCGGCGCCGGCCGCGCAGGCCTGGCGCGCGTCGTCGGGATGCATCACGCCCTTGAGCACCAGCTTGCCCGGCCAGTTCTCGCGAATCCAGCGGATGTGCTCCCACGACAGCTTGTCGCGTTCGCCGCGAAAGCCGTTGGGCGGGTCCTGCGTGATGGGCGGGCCGATCTCCTCGTAAAGATTCGAGAAGCGCGGCACGCCGCTGCCCAGCAGCGTGCGCATGAAGACGTTCAGGCTCCAGCGCGGATGCCGCAGGCCGTCGAGCACCACGCTGGCGCTCATCTTGAAAGGCACGGTGAAGGCCAGGCGCTGCAGGTTCTCGCGGTTCGCGCCTACGCAGGTGTCGATGGTGACCACCAGCACCGGGATCTCGGCCTGGCGCAGGCGGCCCAACAGCCTGCCGATGCGTTCGGTGTTGCCCGGCAGATAGGCCTGGTACCAGCAGCGCTTGCCCGTGGCCTGCTGCAGGCGTTCCAGCGGCACGCTGGAAGCGCCGCTGATGATGAACGGAATCTCGGCGTGCTGCGCGGCCTGCGCCAGCGCCAGGTCGCACTCGTGCATGACGATGGCGGAGAATCCGGTGGGCGCGAAACCCACCGGCATGGCGTAGGTCTGGCCGTAGAGTTCGACCTTGCTGTTGCGCTGGTCCACTACGCGCAGCCCCCGCGGCCGGAACCCGACGTCGCCCAGGGCGCGCACCGACTCGGCCAGCGAAGCGCCGTCCTCGGTGCCGCCGCAGACGTAGCCTTCGACGCAGCGCGGCATGATGCGCCGCGCCTCGCGCTCGAAGTCGCGCACCGACAGGCAGCGGTCCAGCCGGCTCATGCTACCGCCGGCTCGCCGGCCTGCACGCCCAGCGCCTGCAGACAGGCCGCCAGCGAGCGATCCTGCGTGTCCTGGTAGAGCGCCAGCTCGTCCAGCACCGGCGCGCCCAGCGCCTGCTCGAAAGCGGCCTGGCTGGCGTTCTGCGCGTATTCGGCCTGGCCCTTGTCGCCCAGGTTCGACTGGAAGATGCCGGCGGCGCTGACCGGCAGGAAGTCTTCGTACACCAGCGGCTCGTAGCGGATGTAGCCCTGCTCGATCAGCGCTTGCGCGTCGGCGCTGGCCGGCGCGCCGGTCTTGCCGGTCAGGTAGTAGCGGAAATAAGCCAGGCCCTGGGCATGCAGTTCCGAGTAGTCGTCCGGAAACGCGGCGAAGCAGTCCTGCAGGTTCTGCATGTAGGCGGCGGCATTGCTTTCGTTGGTCGCGCCCGGATTGCGGCTGCGCGCCAGGTCCAGCAGGTGGTCGTACAGCGCGCGGCCCTTGCGCGTGAGCGCGACGCCGCGCTGTTCGATCTCGCCGAAGCGGGCCGTATGGCTGCCGGGCGCGGCGCGGCCGTCGGCGCCGATGAAGCTGACGGCTTCCTCCAGCGCCTTGAAGCTGGTCTGGCGCAGCAGCATCGGGCACTTGCGCGGCGGCGGGCCTTCGATCACGGCCTTGGCGGCCACGCCGCGGCGCGGCATCTCGGCCTGGGCTTCGTCGATGTCCAGCGTGCGCGGCGTCAGGTGGTTGATGTGCGGACCCTTGAAGGCCACCACGTCGGCGATCAGGCGGTGCTGGCCATGCAGCTCCTGGTAGTCCTGCAGGCTGACGGTGGCTTCGCCGTGCCAGCGGAACGTGTGCAGGGCTTCGGCCACGAATTCCCGGGCGCAGGCCTCGTCCAGGCCGCCCTCGGCTTCGAAGCGCGCGGCCAGTTCCAGCGCCCGCGGGGTGAAGATGCGGCGCGCCGCCAGGATGCGTGCGGCCTTCTCGCGCAGCGCGGCGTCGTCGATCAGTTCCAGGCGCAGCAGCGAGGTGAAGACGCGGAACGGGCTGGCCTGCAGCGCCTGCTCGTGGGTGGCGCGAAACGCGGTGGAGTGCACCGGCACGCCGGCCGGCGACAGATCGTAATAGCCCACGGGCTGCATGCCCATCACGGCGAACACGCGGCGCATATTGGACAGCTCTTCGGCCGTGCCCACGCGGATGGCGCCATGGCGCTCGATGTCCAGGCGCTCGATCTCGCCCGTGCGCGCCAGCTGTGCGGCCAGTTCGGGCTGCTCGGCGAGGGTCTTGGCGTTGACCTGGGCGACCAGGTCCAGCAGCGTGTCATACAGGGGCACTTCCGACTTGTACATGTCGGACATGGCGCGGGAGAACCAGGCGCGGATCTGGTCGGGGCTGACGAAATTCTGATTCATGGCGGGCTTGGCGCATCGGTAGACAAGGCCCGCATGAAATCATGCCGCGCCGCCGCAATCAAATGAAAAAATTCGGCTTAATCAGTCCATTTTTTCATGGACGGCGCGCGGCTTCCTGCTCGACCCAGGCGACGAACTGCTTGATCTTCGGCACCTCGGCCGAATGCTCGGAATAGGCGACGAAATACGCGCCGTCGCTGGGCTGCACGTAGCCCCACGGGATCACCAGCTTGCCGGCCTGCAGCTCTTCCTCGGCCAGCAGGCGCGGGGTCAGCGCGATGCCGCAGCCGCTTTCGGCGGCGCGCACGCACATGTAGAAAGTGTCGAAGCGCGGCCCGTGGTAGCTGCGGTCGGACTGGAACTGCTGGTGCGAGAAATAGTCGTGCCAGGCCTCGGGCCGCGAGGCGCACTGGATCAGTTCCTGCGCGCTCAGCGCTTCCAGGCTGTCGACCCGGTCGCCCGGCAGGAAGCCGGGCGCGCAGACCGGCACCACTTCGGCCTCGAACAATTCGCGGCACTGGGCGCCGGGCAAGGTGCCGTGGCCGAAGAAGAACGAAATGTCGATCTTGGCCTGCATCAGGTCGAACGGCCGGGTCTCGCTGCGGACCTTGACCTGGATGTCCGGATGCGCGGCCATGAAGCGCTTGAGGCGCGGGATCAGCCAGCGCGCGCCGAAGGTCGGCTGGGTGCCGATGGTGAGAACCTGCGTCTCGCTGCCGTAGGTCAGGATGTAGCGCGAGGACATGTCCACCTGGTTCAGGATGGCCCGGACCTCGGACTGGTACAGCGCGCCCGCCGGCGTCAACTGCAGGCGCCGCCGCACCCGCAGGAACAGCGGGTTGCGCAGCAGCGCCTCGAGTTGCGCGATCTGTTTGCTGATCGCGCTCTGGGTCATGTGCAGTTCCTCGGCGGCGCGCGTGAAGCTCATGTGCCGCGCCACCGCCTCGAAACACTGCAGCGCCATCATCGATGGCATCAAACGCTTTTCCATGGGGGCCGATCCGAAAATACCTGTGCCGGCGGCCCGCGCATCCTCGCCGGCCGCCGTCCGCCCGCATTATCGCAGGCCGTTCCAGCGCGACCATGACGTTCCAGCGCGCCCATGAAAAAGGCCGGCTTGCGCCGGCCCCGTGGACTGCTGTGGCTTACTTCGCCGGCGTTTCGGCCGGCTTGTCGCCGGCGGCCGGAGCCGGCGCGGCGGGCGCGGGGGTGGCCGGAGCCGCCGGCACCGACGGCACCGAGGCGTCGGGCTTGGCCGGGGCGGCGGGCACCGAGGCGGCGCCCGGCACGGACGAGGCCGGCGCCGACGAACCCGGCACCTGGGGCACCGAACGGTCGGCCGGGTAGCTTTGCATCACGCCCGAATCGACGCCGGGAGCGGCCGAGCCCTGGTGGCTGAAGTAGGCCAGGCCAGCGGTGGACGCGAAGAACACGACGGCGGCCCACTTGGTCGCGCGCGACAGGAAGTTCGCGGCGCCGGTGGCGCCGAACAGGCTGCCGGCCGAGCCGCTGCCGAAGGCGGACCCCATGTCGGCGCCTTTGCCCTGCTGCAGCAGGACCAGGACGATGATAGCCAGCGCCGAGATCACTTGGACGGCCAGCAGAAGTTTGAACGTGATGGGCATTACAGACTCCGGAGCGGAAACTTAGATGGCGGCGATACGCAAAAATTCTTCGGCCACGAGCGACGCGCCGCCGACCAGGGCCCCGTCGATATCAGTCATGGCGAACAGACTGGCGGCGTTGGCAGCTTTGACGCTGCCGCCGTACAACACTTGCACCTGCTCCGCGCCCAGCGCGCGCAGCGAGGCGCGGATGGCGCCGTGGACTTCCTGGGCCTGCTCGGGGCTGGCGCTGCGGCCCGTGCCGATGGCCCAGACCGGTTCATAGGCCAGCACCATGCGCGACACGGCGTCGGCGCCCAGGGCCAGCACCGGCTTGAGCTGGCGCTCGATCACGGCCAGGGTATTGCCGGCGTCGCGGTCGGCCAGCGATTCGCCGACGCAGACCACCGGCGTCAGGCCGGCGGCCAGGGCGGCCTGGGCCTTGGCGGCCACCGCTTCGTCGGTTTCACCGTGCAGCACGCGGCGCTCGGAATGGCCGGCCAGCGCCCAGCGGCAGCCGAATTCCTTCAGCATGGGGCCGGACACCTCGCCGGTATAGGCGCCCTTTTCGTGCGCGCTGACGTCCTGCGCCCCCCAGGACACACTGCTTCCGGTCAGGGCCGATGCGGCTTGCGCCAGGTACGGAAACGGCACGCAGACGCCGATTTCGCAGTGGCTCGCAGCATCCGCGGCGCGCAGCTCGGTCAGCAACGCAGCGTTCTCGGCCAGGTTACCGTGCATCTTCCAGTTGCCCAGCACGAGGCGGGCGCGGTTTTCGACTGAAGTCATGGCGTAGTGTCTAGAGAGGATGCGGGCGGCGAAAAGCGCCCACGGGCCTGCCTGGAAATAATTCCAGGCGAAACCCGTGATTGTATCCTGTTGCGGGGCGCTACGCCGAGAGGCCCCGCGATTCTTACATCGTCAGAATGATTTTGCCGATGTTTTCGCCGCTTTCCATCATGGCGTGGGCCCGGGCGGCCTCGGCCAGCGGGAAGGTCGCGTGCACGATGGGCTTAATGTCCCCTTTTTCCAGCAGCGGCCAGGCGCGTTCGCGCAGCGCGCGAGCGATGGCGCCCTTGAAGGCGACCGGCCGCGGACGCAGGGTCGAACCGGTGATGGTCAGGCGGCGGCGCATGACCTGGGCCGTGTCCACCTCGGCGCGGGCCCCGCCCAGCTGAGCGATGATGACGATGCGTCCATCGTCGGCCAGGCACTGCATGTCGCGGGCGATGTAGTCGCCGGCCACCATGTCCAGGATCACGTCCACGCCGCGCCCGCCATTGGCCTCCAGCACTTCCTTGACGAAGTCCTGGGTCTTGTAGTTGATCCCCAGCGTGGCGCCCAGGGCTTCCACGGCGCGGGCGCGCTCGTCGCTGCCGACCGTGGCGTAGACCTTGTGGCCCAGTGCGCGGGCAAGCTGGATCGCCGTGGTGCCGATGCCGCTGGCGCCGCCATGCACCAGCAGGCTCTCGCCCTCGGACAGCCGGCCGCGGTCGAACACGTTGCTCCAGACCGTGAAATAGGTTTCCGGCAGGCCCGCGGCCTCGATATCGGACAGGCCCTTGGGGATGGGCAGGCATTGCGCCGCGGGCGCGACGCAGTATTCCGCGTAGCCGCCGCCGGCCACCAGCGCGCAGACGCGGTCGCCCACGGCCAGGCCGCTGCCGGCGACGTCGCCGCCGACGATCTCGCCGGCCACTTCCAGGCCGGGCAGGTCGGAGGCGCCGGGAGGCGGCGCGTAGTTGCCCTTGCGCTGGAACACGTCCGGGCGGTTGACCCCGGCCGCGCTGACCTTGATCAGGACTTCACCCGCGCCGGCTTGCGGCGTGGGACGCTCCACGGGGACCAGGACCTCGGGGCCGCCCGGGCGGGAGATTTCTACGGCGTGCATCGCGTGCCTCCTTCCTTTGCATCAAATGGATTATTATTGCGCCCTTTGCTGCGGATCGCGTCCGCCTCGGCCCGATTGTTTGCCAGATGGTCGAATCGCCGCAAGATTTGCCGCACAATACTGTGCCGCACAATGCGCGGCAAAGCCCCCCGGAAGCGTGGCAGAGTGGTCGATTGCACCGGTCTTGAAAACCGGCAACGGGCAACCGTTCGTGAGTTCGAATCTCACCGCTTCCGCCAACACAGGAAATCAAGCCCTTGCGTGCGCAAGGGCTTTTTTTCGTCCCCGCGCGGCATCCGCGGCGCCGGCCCGGTTCGCCGGAAGGCGCCGCAAGGCGTAGTATGACGATAGCTGTCGCTGTTCACGCTCCTGCGGAGGGCTCCCGGACCGGCGCGCCCTCCCCCACTCCAGGGAGGTTGTCATGTACAAGCACATACTCATCCCCATCGACGGCTCCGCGCTGTCCTTCTCCGGACTGGAGCAAGGACTGGGCATGGCCCGCGCGCTGGGCGCGCAAGTCACGGTGCTGACGGTCTACAGCCCCTTCCATACCATTTCCATGGAAGCCGTGCAGCTGCAAGGCGTGCGCACGGAGTACGAGCGCCACGCGCGCGACCTGGCCCAGTCGTACCTGTCGCAGGCCGCGGCCAAGGCGCAGGCCGCCGGCGTGGCCTGCACGACCGAAATGCGCGAGAGCAACAGCCCCTACCAGGCCATCATCGACCTGGCGATGACCCAGGGCTGCGACCTGATCGCCATGTCCTCGCGCGGCCACGGCGCCATGGCCGCCATGCTGCTGGGCAGCGAAACGCAGAAGGTGCTGGCGCACTCCACGCTGCCGGTGCTGGTGTATCGCTGAGGCCTGTCAGGCCGCCGCCCGGAAGGTCTTGGGAATCCCGGCGGCGGCCACGCCGCTGCGCAGGCTTTCCTGCGGCAGCGCCTCGGCCAGCAGGGGACGCGCGGCCAATAGCCGCGGCAGGTCGATACCGGTGCCATAGCCCATGCTTTCCAGCATGAACACCAGGTCCTCGGTGACGATGTTGCCTGACGCGCCGGGCGCGAACGGGCAGCCGCCCAGCCCGCCCAGGCAGGCGTCGAAGCTGCGGATGCCTTCATTCAGGCCGGCCAGCGCATTGGCCAGCCCCAGCCCCATCGTGTCGTGCAGGTGCAGCTTGGTCAGGCGCGCGCCCACGGCGTCCTGGGCGGCGCGCACCGCGTCGCGGACCTGGGCGGGATGGGCGTAACCCACCGTGTCGGCCAAGGCGATCTCGTCGGCGCCGGCGCGGGCCGCGGCCGCCGCCACCCGGGCCACCCGCGGCAGCGGCACCGCGCCTTCCAGCGAGCAGCCGAAGGCGGTGGCCACGGCCGCGTCGATGCGCATGGGCCGGCCCTGGGCGCGGACCCAGTCGACGATGGCCGCCAGCGCCTCCAGCTGCGCGTCGGTGCTCTTGCCCACGTTGGCGCGACTGTGCGTGTCGCTGACCGAGACGGGAAACGACAGCACGTGCGCGCCGGCCTCGTAGGCGGCGATGGCGCCCTTGAGGTTGCAGGCCAGCGCACAGACCGTCAGCCCCTCCACCTTGAGCGCTTCGGGCAGGATGGCGCCGGTGTCGGCCATCTGCGGCACCAGCCGCGGCGACACGAAACTGCCCACCTCGATCTCGCGCAGCCCGGCCTCGGCCAACTGCCTTATCCAGCGCAGCTTGTCGGCGGCGGACATCATGCCCCTGGCCATCTGCAGCCCGTCGCGCGGGCCCACTTCGCAAAGCCTGACTTCCTGGTTCATATGCGGCGTCCTGTGGTCTGAAGCGGGCTTATTGCTGCACCACGATGCCCGCGCTCTTGATGGTCTCGCGCGCCTTGCCGATGTCCGACTGAATCAGCGCGGCGAACTGCTCGGTGGAAACCGGATCGGTCTCCAGCCCCTGCGAGGCCAGCGCCTCCTGCACGTCCTTGCGCGCCAGCAGCTTGTTGAAATCGCTGTTCAGGCGGGACACCACGGCCTTGGGCGTCTTGGCCGGAGCCAGCACGCCGTAGTAGGTGACCACGCTGAAGTCCTTGTAGCCCAGCTCGGCGACGGTGGGCACGTCCGGCAGCGCGGGATTGCGCTTGGGCGAGGTCACGGCCAGCGCGCGCACCTTGCCGGACTTGATCAGCGTCGCGGCCGACGAGATCGACGAGCCCGCGAACTGCAGGTGGCCGCCCATCAGGTCCGCCAGCGCGGGCGCCGAACCCTTGTATGGCACGTGCTGCATCTTGAAGCCGGCCTCGTGCTGCAGCATCTCCATGGCGATGTGCACGCCGCCGCCCGTGCCGGAGGTGCCGTACGAGATCTTGTTGGGCTCTTTTTTGGCGGCCTCGATCACTTCGGGCAGGGTCTTGTACGGCGAGCCGTCGGCCACCAGCAGCACCATGGGCGTGGTGGCCACCAGCGCCACCGGGGCCAGGCCCAGCGCCGTGCCCGCGCCCGGCTTGTTTTCCGGGATGACGGCCCAGCCGTTGAGTTCATGCAGCTTGGTGCTCATCAGGCGGCCGATATAGTCGGTGCCGCCGCCGGGCGTGGACGGAATAATGATGCGGATGGGCTTGTTGGGGTAGTCCTGCGCGTGCGCCGTGCACGCGGCGGCCAGGGCGGCCACCGCCAGAAGTTTGCGGATCATCTCGGGTGTCTCCTCTTCGATGGAAGTCTTGGCGGTCTGTCGCCGCCTCGACGGGGTTCGGGCGCCTGCGTCCCCTCAGGCGATGACGCCGGCCGAGCGCAAGGCGTCGATACGCTCGGCATCCCAGCCCAGGCCCCGCAGGATGGCTTGCGTGTCGCCGCCCCGGTGGGGCGGGTCGCAGCGCTTGCCGGCCTTGCGGCCGTCGAATTCGATCGGCAGGGCCGCCGCGTCGATCTCGCCGCCGTCCGGCAGCCGCGTCTTCAGCAGCGCGCCGCCGGCGTTGAGGTGCGCGTCCTGCAGCAGGTCGTGCGGCTGGCGGATCGGACCGTAGGACAGGTTGGCCGCCTCCAGCGCGGCGCACAGCGCATCCGTCTTCCAGGTCTTCAGGATCTCGGCCACGCCCGGCACCAGCCACGGCCGCGCGGCCTCGCGGTCGACGGCGGTGGCCAGCCGCGGATCGGCGGCCCATTCCGGCGGCAGGAAGGTCTGCGCGAAGTTGCGCCATTGCGCATCGCCGACCACCGCCACGAACACCCGGCCGTCGGCCGTATCGAAGATGTCGTATACCCCCCAGGGCGGCCGCCGCTCGGCGCCCATGGGCCTGGGCGCCGATCCGGTCAACTGGTACTGGGCGATGAACTGCGCCACCAGCAGCAGGTTGTTCTCGAACAGGCCCGAGCGCACGTGCCGGCCGCGCCCCGTCAGATGGCGGTCGTGCAGGGCCGCCAGCGCGCCCACCACGCCGAACGTTCCGCCTAGGATGTCGTTGACCGACGCCGCCACGCGCTGCGGCGTATCGGCGCCCCCGTTGATATAGGCCAGCCCGCCCATCATCTGCACCACTTCGTCGAGCGCGGTGCGGTGTTTGTAGGGGCCGGACAGAAAGCCCTTGAGCGATACGTAGATCAGCTTCGGGTTCGCGGCCGACAGCGATTCGTAGTCCAGCCCGTACTGGGCCAGGCTGCCGTCGCGGAAGTTCTCCACCAGCATGTCGGCCTGCAGCGCCAGCTCGCGCACCACCGCCTGCCCCTGCGGCGCCTTCAGGTCGATGGCCAGGCTTTGCTTGTTGCGGTTGAACACCGGGAAATAGCCGCTGCCCGAACCCTTGAGGCGGCGCGTGCGGTCGCCTTCGATGGGCTCGACCTTGATGACTTCGGCGCCCAGGTCGGCCAGCGCCAGGCCGGCCGCCGGCCCCATGATCATGTGGGACAGCTCCAGCACCTTGATGCCGCGCAAGGGTAATTCGTCGTTGTCCATGAAGGGTGAAGCCGGTGCTGCGCTCATCGATGTTTCCTCTGGCCCGCGTTGGATGAACCGGCGCGGCCCGCTCCGGAAACCGGGCCGGCCGCCGCCGCAATGCATCCATGATCGCCGCCGCGGGCGCGTCGCGGGTAGCGGTCTTTCAGCACCGGGGCATTCTCGTTTCGGAACGTCCGGGTTAGCCCCAGTGAGGCGTCACGCGCCGGCGGCGGGCAGCACGCCCAGGTGCGCCAGCAGCGTGCGCGCCGCCGGCGCCAGCGCGTCCGGGTCGCGCACGGCGATGCACAAGGGCGTGCTGGACCAGGGGCCGGTCAGGCGGATGAAACGGATGTCCAGGTGCGCGTGGCGCGCCTTCAGGTACAGCGGCACCACCGCCACGCCCATGCCGCGGGCAACCAGCGTGCAGATGGTCTCGTGCGCGCTGACGCGGGCGCTGATGCGCCGCGTCACGCCGGCCTCGCGGGCGGCCTGCTCGAATACGCTGCTGATGCCGTTGTCGCGGTTCAGCTCGATCTGCTCATAGGGCAGCAGCTGCGCATAGTCCAGCGTTTCGCGCTCGGCCAGCAGATGCTGCCCCGGCACCACCGCCGCCAGCTCGCAATGGCCGCAGGGATAGACCTGCAGGCCCTCGTGGCCGAAGTCCGAGCCCGCCGCCACGTCGGCCTGCCCTTCCAGCACGGCGCGAAACGCGGCCTGCGTGGTGTCCTCCTGTAGCAGGATGTCGATCTGCGGATGCGCGCGGCGAAACGACTGGATCTGCTCCGGCAGCTCGCCGGACAGCGCCGCCACGCTGACCGCCAGCCTGACGCGCCCGCGCACGCCGGTCGCGAATCCCGCCATTTCGCGGTGCATGCGCTCCATGTCCTGCAGCAGGCGCCGCACGTGCGCGGCCAGCGCATCGCCGGCCGGCGTGGGCTGCACGCCCTTGACGCCGCGTTCCAGCAACAGCACGCCGAACGCCTCTTCCATTTCCGACATGCGCTTGCTGACCGCCGAAGGCACGATGTTCTCGCGGGCGGCGGCGCGCGCCAGGCTGCCTTCCTGCAGGGCGGACAGGAACAGGCGCAGCGACACCAGATCGATGTCGCGCGGCGGCGGGATGAGGGGTGCGGCGGGTTTCATGGGCGCAAGTGTCCCGCGTTGTCCGCCGCAGCGGTCACGGGGGTTTCCCCGATAGCCGTGCCCGAAGGCATCCAGTCGAACGCCTCCAGCAGGCCCAGCACGCTGCGCCTCACCGCCGCCACCGCCGCGTCGCGCAATGCGTCGGCCCGCCATCCCATTTCGATGGCGTAGCCCGGCATGGCCAGCGGACAGGGCAGCATGCGCAGCCCCGTGGCGGCGGCCAGTCCGCGCGCGGCATGCGCGGGCAGGGTCGAGATGGAATCGCTGCCGCGCAATAGAAAGGCCAACGCGGCGAAATGCGTGGTCGACGCCAGCACCCGCCGCGCCAGCCCCAGGCCGTGCAGCACCTCGTCCACCACGCCGATGAAGCCGCCCGAGGACACCAGCACGTGCCGGCGGCGGATGAACTCGTCCACGGTCAGCGCCGCCTGTCCCGGCGCCAGGCTCGCCGGGTCCAGCAGACAGGCGTAGCCGCCCTGCCCGACCGTCACCCGCTGCAGGGCATGAGAAGCCAGGCCGCCCGAAGCAATGACCAGATCGGCCTCGCGCGCCATCAGCATGTCGGCGGCCAGCCGGCTGTGGGTCTGCCGGAAGATGAGGCGCAGGCCCGGCGCGCTGGCGGCCAGCGCGCCGATCGCCTGCCGCCCCAGCGCGATCTCGAAGTCGTCGGACAGGCCCAGCGTCACCGACCGCCCGGCGAAGTCCGCCGCCTCCGGGCGCGCCAGCGCCAGGCTCTGGCGGCACTTGTCCAGCGCCTCGCCGATGACCGGCCGCAGCTCGCGCGCCCGCAGGCTGGGCGCCAGGCCCCGGCCGGTGCGCACGAACAGCGGGTCCGCATACAGCGTGCGCAGGCGTCCCAGCGCGGCGCTGACCGCCGACTGCGTCACGCCCAGGCGCAAGGCCGCGCGGCCGGCCCCGCCCTCGTCGTAGATCGCCTCGAAGACCTTCAGCAGGTTGAGGTCCGTCGATTCGATATCAATTCTGTTCATATCATTTATCTCCGGGCGGGATTGATTGATTTTAGGGCGGGCCGGACACTGTGCCGACCCTCCATCCACCCGCGAGACCCCCATGACCGCGAAAACCGTCGCCGCGCTGCAGATCGGCGCTTCCCCCGAAGGCAAGGCCCGCACGCTGGAACACATCCTGGCCTTCGAAACCGACATCGCCGCCAGCGGCGCCGCGCTGGTCGTCATGCCCGAAGCGCTGCTGGGCGGCTACCCCAAGGGCGAAATCTTCGGCACCCGCCTGGGCTACCGCCTGCCGGAAGGCCGCGAGGCCTATGCCCGCTATTACGAGAACGCCATCGACGTGCCCGGCCCGGAAACCGACGCCCTGGCCGCCCTGTCGCAGCGCACCGGCGCCAGCCTGGTCGTGGGCGTGATCGAACGCGGCGGCAGCACGCTGTACTGCACCGCGCTCTTCTTCGAGCCCGGCGCGGGCCTGGCCGCCAAGCACCGCAAGCTCATGCCGACGGGCACCGAGCGCCTGATCTGGGGCCAGGGCGACGGCTCCACCCTGCCCGTGGTCGACACGGCCGCCGGCCGCATCGGCGGCGCCATCTGCTGGGAAAACCACATGCCGCTGCTGCGCACCGCCATGTACGCCAAGGGCGTCGAAATCTGGTGCGCGCCCACGGTGGACGAACGCGACATCTGGCAATGCTCGATGCGCCACATCGCCCACGAAGGCCGCTGCTTCGTGGTCAGCGCCTGCCAGGTGCAGCCCTCGCCCGCCGAACTCGGCCAGGACGTGCCGGGCTGGGAAGCCGCCCGGCCGCTGATCAACGGCGGCTCGGTCATCGTCGGCCCGCTGGGCCAGGTGCTGGCCGGGCCGATGCACGGCGGGACGGGGTTGCTGACCGCGGAGGTCGACACCGAAGAACTGGTGCGGGCCCGCTACGATTTCGACGTGGTGGGGCATTATGCGCGTCCCGACGTGTTTTCCCTGACCGTGGACGAACGGCCGCGCACGTCCGTGCGTTTCACCGAGTGATGGACGCCGCCGCCAATATCCCCATGCGTGGGATGGTATAGTCACGCCCGCTGCCGGCCCTCACCGGGCCGGCAACGCCCGAGTGGTGAAATTGGTAGACACAAGGGACTTGAATCAATTTGAGCCCTTTGGAGGAAACTCCAAAGGTGTAGCCCGTCAAACTCGGCGAATGCCCTGGACCCGTTCCGAGCCAACGCCGAGCCAAGCCCAGGCCGTATCGCCGGGGAAGGTGTAGAGAGCAGACGGCGGGCACCTAAGGCCGCAAGGCTAAGGTGAAGGCGTGCTCCAGACCACGAACAGCGCCCGCGCTGGCGGCGAAAGCCGAAGTGGTAAGAAAATCCCTCGGCCTCGCGGCCGTACCGGTTCGATTCCGGTCTCGGGCACCACCCCTCTCCCCTGCGCTTTTCCTCTCCCACGGCCCTATAACCCCGGGATCGCGCCTGCGCCATACGGATGAATACCGATGGCCGATATGGGCTTCGGCTGGCATTTGTCTTTTAGAATCAATGGATTTTTCGGCGGCCTGCGGAAAATTCCGTCTACGGCTCAACATGTTGCGCGGCGGATTCCGAGGATATGTCACTACCCCAGCACAAAGCCGGATACAGGCCCGACATCGATGGCTTGCGGGCCATCGCAGTATTGGCGGTCGTCGTCTTCCACCTGAATAAAGCCTGGCTGCCCGGCGGTTTCGTCGGCGTCGACGTTTTTTTCGTCATCTCCGGCTATCTGATCACCGGCATCCTCAGCCGCAACATCGCCGCCGGCACATTTTCCTTCGCCGATTTCTATCTGGCCCGCGCCCGCCGCATCCTGCCGGCGTCGCTGTTCTGCATCGTCGTCACGCTTCTGGTCGGCGCCGTTTTCATGCTGCCCAAGGACGCCCGCGACCTGGGCGCTTCGGCCGCCGCCAGCGTGATTTCCGCGGGCAACATCTATTTCTGGAAGCTCCTCGACACCAGCTATTTCGCCGCCTCCTCGGAAACGGTTCCGCTGCTGCATCTGTGGTCGCTGGCGGTGGAGGAACAGTTCTATCTGTTCTGGCCGCTGATGCTGCTGGCGGCCTACAAGTGGCTGCCCGGCTTCATGAGGCCCGTGCTGGGCCTCATCCTGATCGCAGTGAGTTTCCTGGTCGGCCAGCGCTACCTGGCGTCCGATCCCTCTTTTTCGTATTACATGCTGCCGGCGCGCGCCGGGGAGCTGATGATGGGCGCGGCGGCCTACTGGTGCAGCACCCGCATGGCCGGGCTGAAGCGGGGGTACGCCGAACTGCTGGCCGTGGCCGGCCTTGCCCTGGTCGCCTGGTCCGTGGCGCGCCTGAGCGAGACGGGAGGATTTCCCGGATACGCCGCGGTTCCGCCCACGCTGGGCGCGGCGATGCTGATCCTGGCCGGATCGACGCATCGGACCATCACGGGCCGCCTGTTGTCGCTCGCCCCCATGGTCGCTGTGGGCCGGGTTTCGTACTCGCTCTATCTGTGGCACTGGCCCGTGATGGCGTTCTATCGGTACGCCTACGGCGAACCGACGCCGGCCGGCTATCTGTACTGCGTGGCGGCCATGACCATCATGACGCTGATCTCGTATTTCGGCGTGGAAAAGCCCTTGCGCGCCGGCCGCTCCAGGTCCCGGGCCCGGGCTGCGGCGCAATTCGGCGCCGTCAGCGCCGCGCTGGCCGGCATCGCCGTTTATGTTTCCATCACCAGCGGCCTGCTGTTCAAGCCAGCCGGGTATGAGGCGCAACTGGCCCGGCTGGACGGCGCCACCAAGCCGGCCAGCGAGTATTCCTACAATTGCCAGACCGGCTCCTTCGATGAGCATGCGCTGAGCGACCCGCGCTGCGTGATCGGAAAAAAAGGCGCGCCGGTAAAAACCCTGCTCTGGGGCGATTCGCACGCGGCGCACTACGTCGGTTATTTCGACGAAATCGGCAAATATGCCGGGGTCGCGCTCAGGAACATATCCATCTCCGGCTGCATGCCGCTGTTCGGCACATCCGCGCAATACACCATGCCCGCCATCCGCGACACCTGCGCCAAATTCAATGAGGCCATGGAGACGGAGGTCGGCAAATACGACACGGTGATCCTGGGCAGCGCCTGGGTGGGTTTCGACCGGGGCAATTCGCGCCAGGACATCGCCGCCACGGTCGCGACATTGAGCAAGCGGGTCCCGCACGTCGTGATCGCCCTGTCGGCCCCGCTGTTCCTGCAATACGACCGCGAATGCGACAAGAAGGCGCTGACGATTCCGGCCATGCGCTGCGACGAAAAACGCACCCAGCGCGACGGCCCGGAGCGCGACGTCAACGCCTACCTGATTGCGCTGGCCTCGAAGTTTCCCAACGTCGAAACCTTCGACATACACAACCTGCTATGCAACGGATCGGTGTGCCGCGCCGAGGTCCAGGGCGTGCCCGTGTATTTCGATCCCGGCCACATCAGCATGCCCGGCTCGGCGGCCTTGGGTAGGACCGCCATCGCGCAAGGCCGGATTCCGGCGTTTTTCATGCCGTCGCGGGGGCTGCTTGCGGCGCCGCGCAGCGACGCCGGGGCAAGCCGCTGAGCGCGCCGCCCGCCCCGCCGCGCAGCCCCATCGAAAAATCCATTATTCTTGCGCCTCGCCTTTCCACCCTGTCCGGCCGCACCTTGACCGTCCCTGCCGTCTCTCCGCCCTTCATCGTCCTGGACGCCTGCGTTCTCATGTCCGGCATTCTCCGCCGCCTGCTGCTGCGGCTGGCCGAGGCGGGGGTGTTCGTGCCGGTCTGGACCGACCGCATCGGCGAGGAATGGCGCCGCAACGCCTCGCGTATCTGGGAGATCCCGCCCGAGGTCATGAGCGAGATGTGGGACGAGATGAATGCGCGTTTCCCGGCCGCCCGGGAGTTGGACACGGCGGTCTACGAGGCGTCGCTGCGCTACAGCGATCCCAAGGATTTCCACGTGATCGCGGCCGGACTGGCGCGGCGCGCGCGCTGCGGCCTGCAGCAGCCGCCGGTGGTGCAGGTGCTGACCTGGAACCTGAAGGATTTCAACCGTTCCGAACTGCGGCGCCAGGGGCTGGACGTCTACAACCCGGACCGCATGCTGGTGCAATGGTGGCAGACCGGCGCCGACCGTATCCGCGAAGCGGTGGCGCAGGTGCCGGCCGACTACGTCGCGCTGGGGCGCGAACCCGAGCCGCTGGCGACCACCCTGCATCGCGAGCGGCTGTACGGCCTGAGGAATCTGCTGGCGCGCGAGGCGGGCTGAGCCGCCGCGCGGCCGCGCTCAGTGGTCGTGGTTGCTGGCGGCGAAACCCGCCGCGTTCAGGACGTCGATCACTTCCTGGATGTGGTCCGGGCCGCGGGTCTGCAGCACGAAGTCGACTTCGACGTTGCGCACCGGCAGCGAGGTGAAGGCGCGCTGGTGGTGGACCTCGGTGATGTTGGCCTGGGCGTCCGCGATGAGCTTGGTGGCGTGGGCCAGCGCGCCCGGCAGGTCGCGCAGGTCCACGCGGATGCGCGCCAGGCGTCCGGCGCGCACCATGCCGCGCTCGATCAGTTCGCCCAGCATCAGCGGGTCGATGTTGCCGCCGGTCAGCACCAGGCCGATGCGCTTGCCCTTGTAGCGGTCGCTGCCTGCTTCCTGCGCGTGCAGCAGCGCGGCCAGGCCGGCCGCGCCGGCGCCTTCGACCACGGATTTTTCGATCTCCAGCAGCACCACGATGGCGTGTTCGATATCGCTTTCGGACACCAGTTCGATGCGGTCGACCAGTTTGCTGACGATGGGCTGGGTCAGCGCGCCGGGCGATTTGACGGCGATGCCTTCGGCGATGGTGTACTGCCCCTGCGGCATGGAGACGCCGGTGACCGCGGCGTACATGGACGGGAAGCGTTCGGTCTGCACGCCGACGATCTCGATGCCGGGCTTGAGCGCCTTGGCCGCGGTGGCGACCCCGGATATCAGGCCGCCGCCGCCGATGGCGATGACCAGCATGTCGAGCTGCGGCTGGTCTTCCAGCATTTCCAGCGCCACGGTGCCCTGCCCCGAGATGACGGCCTCGTCGTCGTACGGATGGATCATGGTCAGCCCGCGCTCCCGGGCCAGTTCGTAGCCGCGCGCCTTGGCGTCGTCGAAGGTGTCTCCCGCCAGCACCACCTCGGCGCCGAAGCGGCGCGTGTTGGCGATTTTCACGGTGGGCGTGAAGCGCGGCATCACGATCACCGCCGGCACGCCCATGCGCTGCGCGTGGTAGGCCACGCCCTGGGCGTGGTTGCCGGCGGACACGGCGATCACGCCGGCGGCGCGCTCGGCGTCGGACAGGGTCAGCATGCGGTTCAGCGCGCCGCGCTCCTTGAAGGAAGCCGTGAACTGCAGGTTCTCGAACTTCAGCCAGATCTCGGCGCCGAAAATATCGGACAGCGTGCGGGAAAGGGTAAACGGGGTCTTCAGCACCTGGCCGCGCAGGTTCTCGCGGGCGGTCTGAATGGAAGCGATATCGATCACGATGGGAAATCCTTAGCGCACCGGAAGGAAATTGAAGAGCAAGAGCCCCTGCGCATAGTTGATCCCGATGCGCCGCGCGTTCTCGCCCAGCAGGTTGGCGATCAGGTCCAACCGGCCGATGATGGCGCCGAATTCGCGCTCAAAGCTGAGGTTCGTGGCGTTCTGGGACATTTCGTTGGCCAGCAGCAGCGGTTCGCCCTGGTTGTCGCGGCGCGACGCCAGCAGCCAGGCGGCCGCTTCGACGTTCCGTGCGGCATTGTAGACCCGCTGCCCGTCCAGCGCGTCCATGGCGTACAAGCGGGTTTTCCCATTATGGGCCGCGATGATGGTGTCGGCCAGGCCGTAGATGAATGCGCCGACGCGGTCGCCGGTGTAGTTGGGGTCCAGCGACACCGCCAGGATCTGGATGTCGCGCAGGCCCTGCAGGTCGCGGGGAGGGATGCGGACTTCGATCGCGTGCTTGACCAGCGCCACCGCCTTGGCCTGGTCCGGGGCCCCGGTCTTGCGCCATTCGCGCGGGTTGCGGCGATACAGCTTGTCCAGCAGCACGTAGAGGCTGGCGAGGTTGTCGCGCACCTCCAGCGTGACGGTGCGGTTGAAGTCGGTCTGGCCGAACTGGTCGGCGGACATGTCCTCGCTCTTGGGCCCGCGCTGGCCGGGCGCGGGGTTCATACAGCCGGCCAGCAGCGCCGCGATCAGCCCCGCCGCGCCAGCGGATCTCAGCCATCCGGTCATGCCTTGCCCATCCGTTTCCCCCATGCGCTCTACCGGCCGCCGGCGGCATCGGCCCGGTCCGGCTCTTCGCGCAAGACTTTACAGGAAATCGGCGCGTCGTCGGCCGCGGCCGGCTACAGAATGAAAAACGGCGCCCCGAGGGGCGCCGTTCCTGGCTACCGGTCGCGCAGGCTTATTCGGCTTGCGGTTCCGATTGCGGGGCGGCTTCCGGAGCGGCAGCGGCCTGCTGCTGCTCGATGCCGCCGATGGCCTTGATCGACAGGCGCAGGCGGCCCTTGTCGTCGGCCTCGATGACCTTGACGCGGACCTGCTGGCCGACCTTCAGCACATCGTTGATGTTGGCGATGCGGTAGTTGGCGATCTCCGAGATGTGCAGCAGGCCGTCGCGGCCCGGCAGCACCTGCACGATGGCGCCGAAGTCCAGCAGGCGCAGCACCGAGCCTTCGTAGATCTGGCCCACTTCGACGTCGGCGGTCAGCTCGACGATGCGGCGCTGGGCTTCCTTGGCCTGCGCTTCGTCGACGCTGGCGATCACGATCGTGCCGTCGTCGGAGATGTCGATCTGCGTGCCGGTTTCTTCGGTCAGCGCGCGGATGGTGGCGCCGCCCTTGCCGATCACGTCGCGGATCTTCTCGGGGTTGATCTTGATGGTCAGCATGCGCGGGGCGAAAGCCGACAGCTCGCCGCGCGAACCGTCCAGGGCTTCCTTCATCTTGCCCAGGATGTGCAGGCGGCCTTCGCGGGCCTGGGCCAGCGCCACCTGCATGATTTCCTTGGTGATGCCCTGGATCTTGATGTCCATCTGGAGCGCGGTGACGCCGTTCTCGGTGCCCGCGACCTTGAAGTCCATGTCGCCCAGGTGATCTTCGTCGCCCAGGATGTCGGTCAGCACGGCGAACTTGCCGCCGTCCAGGATCAGGCCCATGGCCACGCCGGCCACGTGATCCTTGACCGGCACGCCGGCGTCCATCATGGCCAGCGAGCCGCCGCAGACCGAAGCCATCGACGAGGAGCCGTTGGACTCGGTGATTTCCGACACGATGCGGATGGTGTACTGGAAGTCCTCGGGCGCCGGCAGCAGCGGGATCAGCGCGCGCTTGGCCAGGCGGCCGTGGCCGATTTCGCGGCGCTTGGGCACGCCGATGCGGCCCGTTTCGCCGGTGGCGAACGGAGGCATGTTGTAGTGCAGCATGAAGCGGTCGCGGTACTCGCCCATGAGCGCGTCGATGATCTGCTCATCCTGCTTGGTGCCCAGCGTGGCGACGACCAGCGCCTGGGTTTCGCCGCGGGTGAACAGCGCGCTGCCGTGCGCGCGGGGCAGCACGCCCAGGCGCACGCTGATCGGACGCACGGTGCGGGTGTCGCGGCCGTCGATGCGCGGCTCGCCGTTGAGGATCTGGCCGCGGACGATGGCCGATTCCAGCGAGAACAGGATGTTGTCGACGGTCACGGCGTCCGGGGCCGGCTCGCCCTTCTCGGCGGCGGCGGCGTTCAGCTTCTCCGACACGCTGGCGTAGACTTCGCGCAGCTGCGTGGTGCGGGCCTGCTTTTCGCGGATCTGGTAGGCGGCGCTCAGGCCTTCCTGGGCGGCGGCGGTGACGGCGGCGATCAGGGCCTCGTCCTTGGCCGGCGGCTGCCAGTCCCAATCGGGCTTGCCGGCTTCCTTGACCAGTTCGTGGATGGCGTTGATGACGGCCTGCATCTGCTCGTGGCCGTAGACCACGCCGCCCAGCATGATTTCTTCGGACAGCTCGCGGGCTTCCGATTCCACCATCAGCACGGCGTTCTCGGTGCCGGCGACGACCAGGTCCAGCTGCGACGACTTCAGCTGCGAGGCGGTCGGGTTGATGGCGTACTGGCCATCGATGTAGCCCACGCGGGCGGCGCCGATCGGGCCGTTGAACGGGATGCCCGAAATGGCCAGCGCGGCCGAGGCGCCGATCATGGCGGCGATGTCCGGATCGATTTCGGGGTTGACCGACAGCGTGTGGATGACCACCTGGACTTCGTTGTAGAAGTCTTCGGGGAACAGCGGACGCAGGGGACGGTCGATCAGGCGCGAGGTCAGCGTTTCCTTCTCGGACGGCTTGCCTTCGCGCTTGAAGAAGCCGCCGGGAATGCGGCCGGCGGCGTAGGTCTTTTCGATGTAGTCGACGGTCAGCGGGAAGAACGTCTGGCCCGGCTTGGCCTTCTTGGAAGCCACGACAGTGGCCAGGACGACGGTGTCCTCGATCGACACCATCACGGCGCCGGAAGCCTGGCGGGCGATCTCGCCGGTTTCCAGGACGACCGTATGCTGGCCGTACTGGAACGATTTTGTCACTTTATTGAACATGACGATTATTCCTTACAAATGAAAAACCGTAGCCGCCGCGACATGCGTCGCACCGACCACGGTTGCGTCATGGGGAGCCAGCCCCGTCGATCACTTGCGCAGACCGAGTTTTTCGATCAGTGCGCGGTACGAATCGGGATTGCGGCCCTTGAGGTAGTCGAGCAGCTTGCGGCGACGGCTGACCATGCGCAGCAGACCGCGGCGCGAGTGGTGATCCTTCATGTGTTCTTTGAAGTGACCGGTCAGCTCGTTGATACGGGCGGTGAGCAGAGCCACCTGGACTTCGGGGGAGCCGGTATCGCCTTGAGCGCGTTGGAATTGCGCAACGATATCGGATTTCTTGATGTCAGCAACAGACATTAATGACCTCTTCGGACATGCGACAGGGCCGAGGCGCCCTGACGTGGTTTGGAAAAAATTTGTGCGAGCCTGGCTGTATTCGCTTTCTCACTGCTGCCAATGATGACTCAAACAGCGCCCTGAAACGTGCTCAGGCGAGCTTCGACGCCCGACTTTCGATGCACTTTCCGGTTGCTGTGGCCGGCACAAAGTACTTGCTTAAATACCTTGCTCAAATCAATACACTTGATAAAGCTCGATGATTATAGCCGATTCGCTAGAATTACCCCAATGCGCCGGCTGCCTCTCCCTTTCGGGCCCGGCTGGACGGCCGCGAACCGAGCTTCGCAGGAGATGAATATGTCCAAATACTACAAGATCGCCCGCGGCGCGCTGGCCGCCGCCGCGCTGGCCGGCCTGTCGGCCTGCGCCAACATGGCCCAGATACAGCCAGGCACCCCTTACGGCGAGGTCCTGACCCAGTTCGGCAACCCGAATTTCGAATGTCCGCAGGCCAACGGCGGGCGCCGCGTCATCTGGACGCAGCAGCCCATGGGCCAGTACGCCTGGGGCACCAACGTGGGCGCCGACGGCCGCGTGGACCGCGTGCTGCCGCTGCTGACGGACGCGCACTTCAAGGTGCTGGAACAGGGCGACTGGAGCCCCGACCGGGTGCGCTGCGAATTCGGCCCGCCGGCCCGCATCGAGGAAACCGGCCTGGGCGAAAAACGCGAGGTGGTGTGGTCGTACCGCTACAAAGAGAACGGTGTGTGGAACTCGCTCATGTACGTATACATGGGCCGCGACGGCAACAAGGTCACGCATTTCCATCCTGGCCCCGACCCCATGTACGACGAAGACCGCTTCATGTGGTGGTAGCGCCGGGCCCGGCCCAAAACAAAACCCGCCGGTTCGTCGGCGGGTTTTGTTTTTACGGGCGGGCGGCGGTCAGGAAGTATGGTTGCGGCGTTCCTGCGTCAGGCGCCGCGCCCGGTTCCAGCGCCAGGCCCAGGTGATCCAGCCCGACAGGCCGTAGAGCACGAACAGGCCGAACAGCACGACCGGGGGATCACTGGAGACGAACACGAAGACCGCCACCACCAGCAGGATGCCCCAGAACGGCACGCTGCGGCCCAGCGCGAAGCTCTTGCCGCTGAAGAACGGCGCGTTCGACACCATGGTGATGCCGGCGTACATGGTCAGCGTGAACGCCACCCAGGCCATCAGGCTGTCGTGGATGGGCAGCTTGTTGTCCACCGCCAGCCAGACGAAGCCGGCCACCAGCGCGGCCGCGGCCGGGCTGGGCAGGCCCTGGAAATAGCGTTTGTCGACCACGGCGATATTGGTGTTGAAGCGCGCCAGGCGCAGCGCCGCGCCCGACACGTAGACGAAGGCGGCCAGCCAGCCCCAGCGGCCCAGGTCGTTCAGGATCCATTCGTACATCACCAGCGCCGGGGCCACGCCGAACGAGGTCATGTCGGACAGCGAGTCGTATTGCTCGCCGAAGGCCGACTGCGTGTTGGTCAGCCGCGCCACGCGGCCGTCCATGCCGTCCAGCACCATGGCGACGAAAATGGCGATGGCGGCGACTTCGAAGCGATCGTTCATGGCCTGCACGACGGCGTAGAACCCCGCGAACAACGCCGCGGTGGTGAACGCGTTGGGCAGCAGGTAGATGCTTCGGTGGCGATTCTCGGAATCGCGCATGGAAAAATTGGGCATGGTCTCAATAACTTACAACGGACTTTCAAAGGTTAACCCATCTGGCCCCGCTTGCGGGCCGCCGCAAGCGGCGTGCCCGGCATTAGCCAGTCGAATACCCGAAAAAAAAGGCATGCCCCTGCGGGCATGCCGTTTTGACCCTGATTGCGCGGGGAACGGGCCCCGCGCCGCAAAGGGATCAGTTCTTGGACTTGTCCACCAGCTTGTTGGCGGCGATCCAGGGCATCATGGCGCGCAGCTTGCCGCCCACCACTTCGATCTGCGATTCCGCGTTGATGCGGCGGCGCGAGGTCAGCGTCGGGGCGCCGGCGGCGTTTTCCAGGATGAACTTCTTGGCGTATTCGCCGGTCTGGATGTCCGTCAGGCACTGGCGCATGGCCTTGCGGGTCTCGTCGGTGACGATCTTCGGGCCGGTCTCGTATTCGCCGAATTCGGCGTTGTTCGAGATCGAGTAGTTCATGTTGGCGATGCCGCCTTCGTAGATCAGGTCGACGATCAGCTTCAGCTCGTGCAGGCACTCGAAGTAGGCCATTTCGGGCGCGTAGCCGGCTTCCACCAGCGTGTCGAAACCGGCCTTGATCAGTTCGACGGTGCCGCCGCACAGCACGGCCTGTTCGCCGAACAGGTCGGTTTCGGTTTCTTCGCGGAAGTTGGTTTCGATGATGCCGGCGCGGCCGCCGCCGTTGGCGCTGGCGTACGACAGGGCCACGTCGCGCGCGGCGCCCGACTTGTCCTGGTACACGGCCACCAGGTGCGGCACGCCGCCGCCCTGCTTGTAGGTGTTGCGCACGGTGTGGCCCGGCGCCTTCGGCGCGATCATGATGACGTCGATGTCTTCGCGCGGCACGACCTGGCCGTAGTGCACGTTGAAGCCGTGGGCGAAGGCCAGCGCGGCGCCGGCCTTGATGTTGGCGTGCACTTCCTTGTTGTAGACGGCGGCGATGTTCTCGTCGGGCAGCAGCATCATGACGATGTCGGCCGACTTGACGGCTTCGGCGACTTCCTTGACTTCCAGGCCGGCGTTGGCGGCCTTGTTCCACGAGGCGCCGCCCTTGCGCAGGCCGACCACGACCTTCACGCCCGAGTCATGCAGGTTCTGCGCGTGCGCATGGCCTTGCGAACCGTAGCCGATGATGGCGACGGTCTTGCCTTTGATGAGGGAGAGATCGCAGTCTTTGTCGTAGAAAACTTTCATGGTTGTGCTCCAGATTCCAGTATTTTGGATTTTTTCAGTTCAGATGTAGGGTGCGGCGGTCAAAGCTTCAGAATCCGTTCGCCGCGTCCGATGCCGGACACGCCGGTGCGCACGGTTTCCAGGATGGCACTGCGGTCCAGGGCCTCCAGGAAGGCCTGTACTTTTTCCTGCACCCCCGTCAGTTCGATGGTGTAGGACTTGTCGGTCACGTCGATGATGCGGCCGCGGAAGATGTCCGCCATGCGCTTCATTTCCTCGCGCTCCTTGCCGACGGCCCGCACTTTCACCAGCATCAGCTCGCGTTCGATGTGCGCGCCCTCGGTCAGGTCGACGACCTTGACCACGTCCACCAGGCGGTTCAGGTGCTTGGTGATCTGCTCGATGATCTCGTCGGACCCGGTGGTCACGATGGTCATGCGCGACAGGGTGGCGTCCTCGGTGGGCGCCACGGTCAGGGTCTCGATGTTGTAGCCCCGCGCGGAAAACAGGCCCACCACGCGCGACAGCGCGCCGGGTTCGTTTTCGAGGAGGACGGAAATCACATGCTTCATGGGTGGCCTCCTTACAGGTCTTCAGAGCCGAGCAGCATTTCGGTCAGCCCGCGGCCGGCCTTGACCATCGGCCACACGTTTTCGGTGCGGTCGGTGATGAAGTCCAGGAAGACCAGGCGGTCCTTGTGCTTCTTGAACGCTTCGCGCAGCGCCGGCTCGACGTCGGCCGGGCGCTCGATGCGCAGGCCCACGTGGCCATAGGCCTCGGCCACCTTGACGAAATCGGGCAGCGAATCCATGTAGGACTCGGAATAGCGCGAACCGTAGTCGATCTGCTGCCACTGCCGGACCATGCCCAGGAAGCGGTTGTTCAGGCAGACGATCTTCGGCGTCAGGCGGTACTGGTGGCAGGTCGACAGCTCCTGGATGTTCATCTGGATGGACGCCTCGCCGGTGATCACGGCCACGTCGCTGCCCGGATTGGCCATCTGCACGCCCATGGCGTAGGGCAGGCCCACGCCCATGGTGCCCAGGCCGCCGGAATTGATCCAGCGGCGCGGCTTGTCGAACTTGTAGTACTGGGCCGCCCACATCTGGTGCTGGCCCACGTCGGAGGTGACGAAGGCGTCGCCGCCGGTCACTTCCCAGAGCTTTTCCACCACGAACTGCGGCTTGATGACCTCGTCCGAGTTGGCGTACTTCAGGCATTCCTTGCCGCGCCAGGCCTCGACCTGCTCCCACCACTTGGCGATGGAGGCGGGCTTGTGTTCGGCCGCGGCAATGTCGTACTGGGTGCTGAGATCGGCCAGCACGTCCTTCACGTTGCCCACGATCGGCACGTCCACGCGCACGCGCTTGGAGATCGACGAGGGGTCGATGTCGATGTGGATGATCTTGCGGGCGTTCTGCGCGAAGTGCTTGGGATTGCCGATCACGCGGTCGTCGAAGCGCGCGCCGATGGCCAGCAGCACGTCGCAGTGCTGCATCGCCATATTGGCTTCGTAGGTGCCGTGCATGCCGGGCATGCCCACGAACTGGCCGCTGCTGGCGGGATAGCCGCCCAGCCCCATCAGAGTGCTGGTGCACGGCGCGCCCAGCTGCGTGACGAGCTTGTTCAGTTCGGGAGCGGCGTCCGACAGGATCACGCCGCCGCCCGTGTAGATCATCGGGCGCTCGGCCGACAGCAGCATCTGCACGGCTTTCTTGATCTGCCCCTGGTGGCCCTTGTTGACGGGCGCGTAGGAGCGCATCGAGATTTCGCCCTTGGGCGGCGCGTACTTGCACTGCGCGACGGTGATGTCCTTGGGGATGTCCACCAGCACCGGGCCGGGACGGCCGGTGCGCGCGATGTAGAACGCGCGGCGCATGGTCTCGGCCAGGTCCTTGACGTCGCGCACCAGGAAGTTGTGCTTGACGCAGGGGCGCGTGATGCCGACGGTGTCGCATTCCTGGAAGGCGTCTTCGCCGATGGCCGCAGTGGGCACCTGCCCGCTGATGATGACCATCGGGATGGAGTCCATGTAGGCGGTGGCGATGCCGGTGACGGCATTGGTCACGCCGGGGCCGCTGGTCACGATGCAGACGCCGACCTTTTGCGACGAGCGCGAATAGGCATCGGCGGCGTGCACGGCAGCCTGCTCGTGGCGCACCAGGATATGCTGGAATTTGTCTTGCTTGAAAATCGCGTCGTAGATGTAGAGCACCGCGCCGCCGGGGTAGCCGAAAACGTGTTCCACGCCTTCTTCGGCCAGGCAGCGCACGACGATATCGGCGCCATTCAGTTCCATGTTGTCATTCCTTTCAAAACCGGCCCTGCAAACCCTGTCTGCTGCCCGCCCGGATACGACGGCAACTGAACCCATACCGGCTGCGGCAACATGATCCGGCGCTTAGCGGCTCACGGAGCCACGCCACCCGGACACCCTGCCGACCCGGCACACGCTCGACAGAACGCAGTGCAAACGCCCCTGGGGGACGCTGGAGGTCGAAATGGAAGCCTTGGCAACACACGCTTGTGGCGCGGCCAACGGCAGGTGTAACTGCTGCGGGAGGGCTGGGAGGTGACCCTGGCCATCCGCCTCAACGCACCGGCTTCGGATAGCGGGCCGGCGCAAGTGGGGGAATTTACCGCGTTGCGTCAAAGGTGGCAAATCGGCGTTGCGTGGAAGTTTCGGTAACCATCCGACCCCGAAAAAATCCACAGTCTCTCTATACTTATCCCGTCGCCCAGAATCGAGCCCGCCCATGGATTTGCGCATCGCCAGCATCCGCCGCTTCCTCTACAGCCACTACTTCTTCGGCGGGGTGCGCCAGGGGGTGGGGATGCTGTTGCCCGTGCTGGTGGTGGGCGGCCTGTTCGGCAATTACACGACGGGCCTGGTGGCGACCTTCGGCGCGCAGTGCCTGGCCATCATCGACCAGCCCGGCGGCCCGCAGCGCCACCGCACCAACGAAATGCTGGGCGGCGCGGCGCTGGGCACCCTGACCGTGGTCATCACGGGGCTGGCGTCCAGCTATCCGGTGCTGATCTGGCTGGCGGTCATCGCGCAGTGCTTCGTCTATTCCATGTTCAGCGTGTTCGGCAAGCGCGGCGGGCTGATCGGCTTCGCCGGCCTGCTGCTGATGACGCTGACCATGCATACGCCGCTGCAGCCGCACGAGGTGCTGGCGCACGCCACGGCCACGCTGGGCGGCGCGCTGTTCTACCTGGTGTTCAGCCTGGGCTTTTCGCGCCTGTTCTGGCTGCGCGAAGAGCAGCAGGCCATGTCGGTGGCGCTGTTCGCCACCGCCGACTACGTCGCCGCCCGCGCCGCCTTCTACGACACCACGTCGGACCTGGACGAGGCCTACCGCGACCTGATCCAGCGCCAGTCCGTCATGACCGACAAGCACCAGGCCGCGCGCGACATGGTGCTGCGCGCCCTGCCCCGCGGCAAGGGCCTGGGCGACCGCCAGCGCGTGATGATCTGGAACATGTTCGTCGACATGCTGCTGCTCCTGGACACGCTGGTGGCCACGCACACCGACTACGCGGCGCTGCGCCGCGCGCTGGCCGGCAACGACTGCCTGATGTTCATGCGCGACGCGCTGGTGAAGATGTCGCTGGAGCTCAACCGCATCGCGCTGGACGTGTCGCGCGGACGCAAGGTGCAGTACCGCAGCAGCGCCAAGGCCGAGTTGCGCGCCATCGAGTACGAGATCGAACAGCTCAAGCAGCAGGGCCTGGGCGAGCGCGAGCCCGAGATGCTGGCGCTCATCATCCAGGTGCTGCGCCGCCTGCGCAATTCGGCGCGCATCGTCGACCGGCTCGCCGACCACACCGCCGCCTCGCCGGACGCCAAGCCCACCGACGTGCTGCGCATCAACAAGTCGCTCACGCGCTTCATTTCGCGCCAGGAATTCCGCCTGGGGCTGCTGACCAGCAACCTGCGGCTGGACTCGCCGCACTTCCGCTACGCGCTGCGGGTCACGGCGGCGGCCGCGATCGCCATGACGCTGGCCAGCCGCTGGCTGTCGCCGGCGTTCTCGTCGCACAGCTACTGGATCATGCTGACCATCGTCATCATCATGAAGCCGGGCTTCGCGCTCACGCGCCAGCGCAACGGCTGGCGGCTGATGGGCACGCTGATAGGCTGCCTGGGCGCCCTGCTGCTGTTCCACCTGACCGACCAGCCCGAAATCCTGTTCGCCGTGCTGCTGGGCGCATGCATCATGGGCAACAGCCTGGTGCAGCTCAACTACATGGCCAGCGCCATCTTCAATACGCTGTTCGTGGTGCTGGTGTTCCACTTCGTCTCGCCGGGCACGGTGTCCATGGCGGTGATCGGCGAACGCGCGCTGGACACGCTGCTGGGCTGCGCGCTGGCGCTGGTCTGCAGCTATATCCTGCCCTGGTGGGAAGCACGCTACCTGCGCCCGCTGGCCGCGGCGGCCACGCGCGCCAACCGCGAATACCTGCTGGCGGGCCTGCGCTACGTCGAGGCGATGCAGGCCCACGGCGCCCCCGTGGGCGCGGCCGCCGGCGACACGCCCGCCGTGACCGACGCCGACCTGGCGTGGCGGCTGGGACGCAAGAACGTGCACATCGCGTTCAGCAATTTCGCCGAAGCCTTCTACCGGATGATGAGCGAGCCCAAGTCGCACCAGGTGAACGTGCCGGAGCTGAACAACCTGCTGATCCAGAACCACGTGCTGGCCTCGCAGATCACGGCGGCCATTCCCATCCTGGCCGCCCTGCCCGCCACGCCCGAGGCCGTGCAGCGGGCCTTGAACGGCGTAGCCGGGCTGCTGGACCAGAGCCGCGCTCAGCCGCCCGCCGACCTGCCCACCCAGTTCGACACCGAAGGCGAACAGGCCGCGCTGGTCTATCCCATCAAGCAGATACTGAAGGCCGCCCACATGATCCGCCAGGAACTGCAGGCGCTGGAAGATCCCGCCCACGCGCCGCAGATGGCGGTGGCGGCCTGAGCGCCGCCCCCCGTATTACGCCTTGCGCCGGAACACCAGCTTGTCCGCCGACGACGCGGAGGCGTCATACGCATAGCCTTCCAGGTCGAAGCCCTGCAGGCCTTCCGGCTTGGAGACCTTGTGCAGGATGGCGTAGCGCGCCATCAGGCCGCGCGCGCGCTTGGCATGGAAGCTGATGACCTTCCAGGCGCCGTTTTTCCAGTCCTGGAACACGCACTGCACCACGCGCGCCTTCAGGGTCTTCAGGTCGACCGACTTGAAGTATTCCTCGGACGCCAGGTTGACCACCACCGGCGCCTTCTGGCCGGCCTGGCGTTCGTTGAGGTAGTCGGCGATGGCGCTGCCCCAGTATTCGTACAGGTTCTTGCCCTTGGGCGTCTGCAGGCGCGTGCCCATTTCCAGCCGGTACGGCTGCATCAGGTCCAGCGGACGCAGCACGCCATACAGGCCGCTCAGGATGGCGACGTGCTCCTGCGCCCAGTCCAGCTGCTTGGCCGAGAGGGTCGAGGCTTCCAGCCCTTCGTACACGTCGCCGTTGAAGGCCAGCACCGCCTGGCGCGAATTGGCCTGGGTGAAGCTGCGCTTCCAGTGGGCGTAGCGCTGCACGTTCAGCTCCGACAGCGCCGGACTCAGGCTCATGAGCTCGGCAATGTCCTCGGCCGACTTGGTCTTCAGCACCTTGATCAGGCCGGCGGCCTGGTCCACGAACAGCGGCTGGGTATGCGTCTCGATGTGCAGCGGCGAGTCGTAGTCCAGCTTCTTGGCGGGGGAAAGCAAAAACAGCATTGCGGGTTTCCTTTGTTCAGCGCGCCGTCCAGCCGCCATCGACCGAGACGGACGTTCCAGTGATTTGGGCCGCGGCGTCGGAGGCCAGGAACACGGCGGTGCCGCCCAGTTGTTCCGGCGTCACGAATTGCAGCGACGGCTGCTTTTCGCCCAGCAGTTCGCGCGCGGCGGCTTCCTGGTCGATGCCGTTCTTTTCGGCCAGTGCGGTGATCTGCTTTTCCACCAGCGGGGTGCGGACCCAGCCCGGGCAGATGGCGTTGGCGGTAATGCCCTGGCCGGCCGTCTCCAGCGCCGTGACCTTGGTGAAGCCCACCACGCCATGCTTGGCGGCCACGTAGGCCGACTTGTAGGCCGAGGCCACCAGGCCGTGCGCCGAAGCGATGTTGATGATGCGGCCGAAGCCCTGCTTCTTCATGTGCGGCAGCGCGGCGGCGGTGCCGTGGAACACGGCCGACAGGTTCAGCGCCAGGATGGCGTCCCATTTCTCGACCGGGAATTCCTCGATCGGCGCGGTGTGCTGGATGCCGGCGTTGTTGACCAGGATGTCGATGCGGCCCAGCTGGCGCACGGCGTTCTCGATCAGGCCGCGCACGGCCTCGCCCCTGGACAGGTCGGCCCCGTCGTAGATCACCTTCACGCCATGTTTTTCGGCCAGGCCGGCGCGGACTTTTTCGATCTCGGCCGCGTCGCCGAAACCATTCAGGACGATATCGGCGCCTTGCGCGGCGAAGGCCGTGGCGATGCCCAGGCCGATACCGCTGGTGGAACCGGTGACGAGGGCGATTTTTCCTTTGAACATGGACGTTCTCCTGTGATCTCGCATGGGGCGGAAAGCGAAGCAGGCGTCAAGTGTAGCTGCCCCGCATGTCGGCCATCATGCCATGCCCGCAAGACCGTCAGGGTCAAGCCGCGGAAGGCGGATCGCGCGGCGTGCCGGCCTCGTCGGCGGGCGGCTGGACGGCCGGCAGCTCGGCCATGCCGCCGCGGTTTTCCGGGATGCGCTCGAGCAGCTTGATCAGCACCGGCACCACGCCCATGGAGATGGCGACCACCACGGAAAGCACGTCGCGCTGTTCCAGGTCCACCAGATGGTTGTCCCAGGCTTCGTTGAAGATGGCGAAGCTGAATTCGCCGCCCTGCGCCAGCGCCACGGCGAACAGCAGCCGGTGGTAGCGCGGCAGCCCCAGAAAGCGCGCGAAGCCGTACAGCACCGCGCCCTTGACCAGCAGCAGCGCGGTGACCCCGACGACGATGAACAGCCAATGATGCTGCACCACTTTCAGGTTCACCGACATGCCGATGGCCACGAAAAACAGGCCCAGCAGCAAGCCCTTGAACGGGTCGATGGCCTTTTCCAGTTCGTCGCGGTAGCGCGACTCGGCCATCAGCACCCCCGCCAGGAACCCGCCCAGGCCGGCCGACAGCCCGGCATAGTCGAACAGCTGGGCGGCGCCCACCACCATCAGCAGCGCCGCGGCGGTGAACAGCTCGTTCAACTGCGCGCGCGCGGCCCAGCCCAGCAGACGCAAGTGGTGAGCCGCGGCGACCACGGCCACGGCGATCAGCGCCTCCTTGAACGACGGCGCCGAGCTTCCGTCCGATCCCATCAGGCCGGCCGCCACCAGCATCGGTATCGCCGCCATGTCCTGGAACAGCAGCACCCCCAGCGCCGACCGCCCCAGCGGCATCCGCGTCAGGCCGCGTTCCTCCAGCAGGCGCAGGGCCACCGCCGTGGACGACAGCGCCAGCGACAGGCCGCAAAGCACCGCCGCCTGCCAGCTCATCCCGGCCAGGTGCCGCAGCGCCGCGCCGAACACCACGCCCAGCAGCAGCCCGCAGACCAGCATCTGCAGCGAGCCCAGGACGAACACCTCGTTGCGCATGGCCCACAGCCGCCTGGGCGACAGTTCCAGCCCGATGATGAACAGCATCATCACCACGCCCCACTGCGACACCCCGATCATGGTGTCCACGTTGGTCACCAGCTTCAGGCAGGACGGCCCCACCAGGATGCCGGCGATCAGGTAACCCGGAATGGCGCCCAGCCCCAGCTGCTGGGTGATGGGCACGCACAGCACGGCCGCAAGCAGGAGGATGAGGATCAGATCCATGGGCGCAAGGGAGCGGAAAGACCGGCGCGGCGCGCCGGCGTTGCCGGGATTCTGGGCAAAGAACGGCGGCACCGGTAGTTAGTTAAAACCCCCGTGGCGGGCTTTTTTCAGGCCCCTTTACACAAACGAAAAAGATCCTGTAGAATTGCGGGCTTCGCTAGTTCGACGACGAAGATTCTTCCGACCAGGGATCTTTCGCCAGAAGCTGGATAGTGCGGATCGCAAGATCCGGCTTTCGCCGTCATCGGAACATCAATAGCGAAAAGGAGAGGTGGCAGAGTGGTCGAATGTACCTGACTCGAAATCAGGCGTACGGTATCCCCGTACCGTGGGTTCGAATCCCACCCTCTCCGCCAGTATTCAAAAAGGCCAATCCCTCGGGATTGGCCTTTTTTCTGTCGGTGACCCGGGCACCTCTCCCTATTGCTTCACCAGCTCCACGCGCCGGTTCCTGGCGCGGCCTTCCTCGGCGTCGTTGGACGCCACGGGCGCGAGCGATGCCACGCCCCTGGCCGACAGCCGGCCGGCGGGAATGCGGTAGGACTCGGCCAATGCCTTGGCCACGGCGTCCGCGCGCTTTTGCGACAGGTCCATATTGCGCGCCAGGCTGCCCTGGTTGTCGGTATGGCCGACGATGTAGACCTTGAGCGCGGGATTGGCCTGCAGCAGCTTGCCCATTTCGTCCAGCGCGGCCTTGGAATCGGCCTTGACCTCGGCCTTGTCGGTATCGAAATACACGCCATAGACGGCGACCCTGCCGGACTCGGTCAGCGCTTTCTGCATGGCCGTCGCGTCGGGCAATTCGACCTGGCCCGTCTGCATGGCCTTGAGTTCGACCACCTGCAGGAACACCGGCGTGCGTTTGTTGGCTTCGTCCTGCATCACGTCCAGGAACGCATAGACGTCGCCCGACGGCGCCTGCTTCCTGGCAAGCATGGCGTAGTACTTGCCGCCAAAGACGGCGTCGCCGTGGCCGAGCGGGCTGACTTTGCCGCTGTTGAAGACGTAGGACTGGAAATCCCCGCCGCACTGCTCGTCGCCCTTGCACTCGAAGACGGTCTTGAAGCCGCCCGCCTGCAAGGTGTCCTGGTAATTGCGGTAGACCTCGAGCGCCGACTTGCCGCCGTCGATGCGATAGCCGATGCGCGTGACCTTGCCTTCGAGCGCCAGGGCCTTGGCCTCGGACTCCTTGGGGATGGCCTGGTCGGGCGCCAGCGCTTCATCGTAATCCAGCTGTTTGTAGGCGTTGATCTGCGCGCCCGAGAAACGCCCCACCAGCGGGTGGTCCTTGGAGCCCGCCACGTCTGCCGCATGGCCCGGCAGCGCCGCCGCCATCAGTGCCGCGCCCAGCAGGGCGCAACGAACGCTACTTGCAACACATGCCATCGGGGCCGGGCCTCCTTGCGCCGAAATCCTGGGTTGAAGACCCGCGTTTCCTCAGACCGGCGCCGTGGGCCGGGCCAGTTGGAACAGGTCCGAGGAGCGAGCATACCAGCCGCCCCCGTGCATGCGCGCGATCAGCCCCAGGGCCGGCGTATCCACGTGGCCGCGGGCGGCGTCGCGCACGTACGCGTCGTCGACGTGCGCCCCCAGCACGCGGCCGATCACCACGATCTGGCGCGGGCCGGTCACGACCGTGGCCTGGCTGACGCATTCCAACGACACCGGGCTGCCCTCGATCAGGGGCGGACGCACGTGGATGGCCGGCCTGGCGGTCAGGCCGGCCGCCGCCAGTTCGTCCACCTCGGGCGGATAGTCGGCGCAGGTCTGGTTCATCTGCCGGACCAGGGACTCGGGCACCAGGTTCACGACGAACTCGCAGTTCTCGATGATGTTGGCGCCGGAGTCCTTGAACTCGCCGTTGGCATGGCGCATCAGCCCGATGGCCACCGTGGGCGGCTGGTGCCCCATGACGTTGAAAAAGCTGAAGGGCGCCGCGTTCACCACGCCCTTGCCGGAGATGGTGGTGAGCCACGCGATCGGACGCGGGGTGACGGTCGAGGTCAGCACGTTGTAGACCGTCTGCGCCGGCAAGGCGCTGAAATCGAAATGCATGGGTCAGGCCTCCTGCCGGCCGTCGTCCAGCGCCGACACCGGACGCTTGGCGCGGGTGTCGACCTGCAGCTGGAAGACGTCGGGCCGCGCGTAGTGGCCGGCGACGTCGAAATCGAACTTGCCGCGCAGGATCTGGTTGGGGTCGATGTCCGCGTACAGAATCGTCTCGCCCGAGTAGTCCGGCCCGGCCAGCACTTCGCCCAGCGGGTCGATGATGGCGCTGCCGCCGCGCATCAGCACCGTGTCCGGCTTGTCGCCCAGCGCGCATTCGAAGTCGTCGGGATAGGCGTCGCGGCGCAGGTGCTGGCACGAGGTCAGCACGTAGCAGCGCCCTTCCAGCGCGATGTGGCGCATGCTGGGAATCCAGGAGTCGCGGTCGTCGGCGGTGGGCGCGCAATACAGCGCCACGCCCTGGCCGTACATGTACATGCGCAGCATGGGCATGTAGTTTTCCCAGCAGATGACCGCGCCGATCTTGCCGTAGGGCGTGTCGAACACCGGCAGGGTCGAGCCGTCGCCGAACCCCCACACCAGGCGCTCGCCGGCCGTGGGCATGAGTTTGCGGTGCTTGCCCGCCAGGCCCTGCTGGCCGTTGAAGTACAGCACGGTGCAGTACAGCGTGCCGCCGTCGGCTTCGATGCAGCCCATGACCACGAAGCTGTCGGTATCGGCCGCGGCCTGCGCGATCAGCGCGACTTCCTCGCCGTCCAGGCGCACGGCCTGGCGGTGGTAGCTGGCGTAGGCGTCGCGGCCTTCGGGCTTGCGCATGCCTATCGGCGCGCCGAAGGAATTGCCCTTGGGATAGCCGCCCAGGAACGCTTCGGGGAACACCTGCACCCGCGCGCCCTGCTCGGCCGCCTGGCGGATCAGCGCCGCCGCCTTGCGGGCGCAGGCGAGGCTGTCGGTAGGGATGGACGCCGCCTGGATGACGGCGGCCTTGAATCTGGGTTGCACGGACATGTCTCTCCTCTCTCTCAGTGCGCCGGGTCTTCGTCGATGGCCGTGGCGCGGGTGTTGGGCAGCAACAGGCTGCCGATGACGCCGACCACCGCCGTCACGGCGACCGGGTACATCAGGCCGCCGAAGATATTGCCGCTGGCCTGGGCCAGGTAGGTCGCGGTAAAGGGCACGATGCCGCCGAAGATGCCGGCGCCGATGTGGTACGGGAAGGATAGCGCCGTATAGCGGATGCGGGCCGGAAACAGCTCCACCAGGTAGGCCGCGACCGGGCCATAGACCATGGCGACCACGGCGGTCATCAGCACCAGGATCAGCACGATGACGGTGTTGTCGACTCGCGCCGGATCGGCGCGCTCGGGGTAGCCGGCGGCGGCCAGCGCGGCGGCGTAGCCCGCCCGGTCGAAGCCGTTGACGGTCTGGCCGCCCACGCTCATGGCGATCTCCTGGCCCGGCAGCGGCTCGGCGTACTCGAAGTTGATGCCCTTGGCGACCAGGAATTTCTTGGCCTGCACGCAGACTTTCTTGTGGTCGGCATGGCTGCCCACCATCGCCGCCTGCAATCCGAAGTCGCAGGCGCCGCCGCCGACATCGGCATGCACGCGCACCGGCGTGGTCTGCATGGCCTGCGCCAGGGCGGGATTGCCGGCCTTGAGCAGCACGTCGAACATGGCGTGGTAGCCGATGGCGGCGATGAACAGGCCGGCCATCATGATCCACTTGCGGCCGATGCGGTCGGACAGCCAGCCGAACAGCACGAAGGTCGGCGCGCCGATGATGAAGCCGATCAGAATCAGCGTGTACACGCTGGTCTGGTCCAGCTGCACCGCCTGCTGCAGGAAGATCATGACGTAGAACTGGCCGGTGAAATAGGTCGCGCCCTGGCCGGCGGTGACGCCGACCAGCGCCAGCAGCACCAGGCGCAGGCTGGACCATTGGCCGAAGGTCTCCTTGACCGGATTCTTCGACAGGCGGTTCTGCTGCTTCATGCGCGTGAACACGGGCGACTCGTGCAGCCTGGCGCGCACATAGATGGAAATCGCCAGCATCACGATCGACAGGATGAACGGCAGGCGCCAGCCCCATTGGCGGAAGTCCTCGGCGCTCATCGCGGCCTGGGTGCACAGGATCACGACCAGCGACAGGATCAGCCCGGCCGACGAGGTGATCTGGATCCAGCCGGTCAACAGGCCGCGGCGCCGCGGCTCGCAATGCTCGGCCACATAGATCACCGCGCCGCCGTATTCGCCGCCCACGGCCAGGCCCTGCACCACGCGCAGGGTCAGCAGCAGTATCCACGACAGGTGGCCCGCCGATTCATAGGTGGGCAGGCAGCCGATCAGCACGGTCGCCCCGCCCATCATCACCACCGTGATCAGGAAGGTGTACTTGCGCCCGAGCCTGTCGCCGAGATAGCCAAACAGCACTGCGCCCAGCGGCCGGATGATGAAGCCCACCGCCAGCGCGCCCAGCGCCGCCAGCAGCGCCACGGTCGGATTGTCCTGCGGAAACAGCACCTGGCTCATGAAGACGGCCAGGGTTCCATAGATGAAAAAGTCGTACCACTCGAACAAGGTGCCGAGGGTCGATGCCACCACGACCTGGCGTTCCTCTTTGCGGCTGAGCGTCTGCGCGCCACCCGGATGCTGCATTGCAATATTCGCGTCCATGCCTGCTTTCCCGATCACTTAGATTGATACTGCTGTAGTCATTAACTATTATCAAATCTAAAGCCGGGGCTGAAAAAGCTGGGGAAAACCCGGCACGCGGCCCCGGAAGGCCCCCGGCGCCGCTGCTACACTCCCGCCAGAAACAGAGGAGGCAGTCATGGCTAGGCCCGCCGGCAAGGTCGATGAAAACGCAGAAAAAGCGCCAGCCGCCGCGCGCAGAGGCATCCAGTCGATCGAAGTGGGGTTCCGCATCCTGGACCTGATCCGCAAGGCCGGCCGCCCGATCCCGTTGAAGGAAATCGCGCAGGCCTGTGAACTGACGGTGCCCAACGTCCATTACTACCTGGTGAGTTTCCAGAAGGTGGGCGTGGTGCAGCAGCATGCGGACACCGGCCATTACGGCCTGGGCCCTTATGCCTTGCGGCTGGGACTGGCGGCGCTGGAGCAGTTCGACGTCTTCACCACGGCCCGGCCGGTCATGGCCGAGGTGGCCGCGATCACCGGCCAGACGGTGTTCCTGGGAGTCTGGGGCAACAAGGGTCCGACCATCGTCTACCGGGTCGAGGGCAGCCGCAGCCGGCCGCTGCTGGAATTGCGCGTGGGCAGCGTGTTGCCGCTGCTGTCGTCGGCGCTGGGCCGCAACTTCCTGGCGCATCTGCCTCAAGCCAGCACGCGCGAGCTGCTGGAGCAGGAAATGGCCTCGTCGGTGCCCGAGGGCGCCGGCGGCGCGGCGGGCAGCTCGTACACGCTGCAGGACGTGCAGGCCATCCGCGACGAGGTGCTCAAGCACGGCCTGAGCCGCTGCCGCGACGCGCTGCTGCCGCATTTCACGTCGCTGTCGGCGCCCATTTTCGACATGCTGGGCGAAATGAAGGCCGCCATCACGCTGATGGGGCCGGTCGGTTCCATCGACGACGATCTACAGTCCGAGACCGCGCGCCTGCTCGGCGAGAAGGCGCGCTCGATCTCGGCCTCGGCCGGCTGGGCGGCCCCCGCCGGGGGCTGAGCGGCCCGCCCGCGGCCGCTCAGCCCTCGGCGACGAGCTTGGCGTCCTTGATGGTCCTGGCGTATTTCTGCTGTTCCTGCCGCATGAAATCGGCGAAGCGCTGCGCGCTGCCGCCGCCTTCTTCCGCGCCGATCTGCGCCAGCTTTTCCTGCACGTCGGGCATGGCCAGCACGCGATCGATGTCCTGGTTCATGCGCTGGACCATGGGGCCCGGCATATTGCCCGGACCCACCATGCCGAACCAGATGCTGGCCTCGAATCCGGGATAGCCCTGCTCGGCCACGGTGGGCACGTCCGGATGGCTCTTGGAGCGGCGCTGCAGCGTCTGCGCCAGGCCGATCACCTTGCCGGACTGCAGCAGCGGCGTCGCGGTGGTCATGCCTTCGAAGCAGTACTGCACGTGGCCGCCCATCAGGTCGTTCATCAGCGGCGCGGAGCCCTTGTAGGGCACGTGCAGCACGTCGATGCCGGCGCGCGCCTTGAAGATCTCTAGCGCCAGGTGCTGGGCCGAGCCGCTGCCGGCCGAACCGAACACGATCTTGCCCGGCTGGGCGCGGCACAGCGCGACCAGTTCGGGCAGCGTCCTGGCCGGCTGCGAGGCGCCGCCGATCAGGATGGTGGGCGTCTTGCCCACCAGCGCGATGGGCGAGAAATCGCGCTCGACCGAATAGGCCAGCTTGGGCTGCAGCCCGGGCGCGATGCCGTGGCTGTTGACGTGCGCCATCATCAGCGTATTGCCGTCATTGGGCTGGCGGGCCACCTGCTCGGCGGCGATGACGCCGGCCGCGCCCGCGCGGTTTTCGACGATGACGGGCAGGTTCCACAGCACGCCCAGCTTCTGGCCCAGCAGGCGCGCCAGCACGTCGGTGCCGCCGCCGGCGGGAAACCCCACCACGATTTTCACCGGCCCCGACGGCATGTCCTGCGCTCGCGCCATCGCCGGCAGCATCAGCGCCGCGCCCAGCGCCGCGGCGCCGCTCATGAATTGCCTACGTTGCATTGCTGTCTCCTCGCGCGCCGGTCTTGCCGCCGGCGACTGATAGTCATGCCGCGCCGCGGGTCGCGACGCCGCCCGCGGCGCTCAGCGGCCGACGCGGGTCCACTTGCCGTAGCGCTCCACCATGCGCTCATCGAAGCCGAAGCCCAGGCCGGGTTCCTGGTGCAGGATCACGCGGCCGTTCTTGTGGCTCAATTGGCGGTCGACCAGCTTGCGGAAGTTCAGCACCTGGTCGTCCCAGAAGAATTCGACGTAGCGCGCGTTCGGCGTGGCAGCCACCAGCGGCGCGTGCACGTCGTGGAACCAGTGCGGGCAGACCACCACGCCGTAGCTGGCGGCGGTGGCGGCGATGCGTTTCCATTCGGTGATGCCGCCGCACACGGCGGCGTCGGTCTGGAGGATGCCCGCCGCGCCCTTGTCCAGCAGCTCCTTGTGATACCAGCGGCCGTAGCCGATTTCGGCGGTGGCGATGGGCAGGCGCGTCAGCCGCGCCAGCTTGGCGTGGCTATCGATGTCATCGGGGCCGAACGGCTCCTCGATGAAGTAGGGATCGTATTGCTCGAAGCGGCGGATGTACTGCATGGCCTGGGTCACGTCCTGCCAGGCGTTGTTGCAGTCCATCATCAGTTCGACGTCCGGCCCCACGGCTTCGCGCGCGGCCTTCAGGCGCGCCTCTTCCTCGGCCGGCGACAGGCGGCCGGTCTTCATCTTGACCGCGCGGAATCCCTTGTCCACGTAGCTGGCCATTTCCTCGCCCAGGTGCTGCGGCGTCTTGCCGTCGAGGTAGTAGCCGCCGCTGGCGTACGCCGGCACCGACTCCAGCTCGACCGCGCCCAGGTAGCGGTGCAGCGGCAGGCCGGCGGCCTTGGCGTTGAGGTCCCACAGCGCGATGTCCAGCGCGCTGAGCGCGCGCATCACCGTGCCCTGGCGCCCCTGCAGCAGCGCCTCCTGGTACATGGCCTGCCACAGCCCCTCGACGGCATGGGAATCCTTGCCCAGCAGCACCGGCGCGAGCAGGCTCCGCACCGCCGCCTCGAAAATGGCGCCGCCGGCGCTGCCCACGTAGCAGAAGCCTATGCCTTCGACGCCGTCGGAAGAGCGGACCTTCACCAGGCCATAGTGCCGCAACGACACGGTGCGGTTGGAAAACGAGGTGACTTTGTCCAGGGGCACCGCGGCGGCGCAGACGTCTATGGATTCGATGATGGGCACAACAGGCTCCTTTGGGGGGCTGAGAGGTTCGGCTGGCGCCGCCAGCGCGACGCCCTGCACGTATTCTTGCCGTGGCCAAAGAAAACAACAATTATCGTCACCCATCTTTAGAATATGGAAAAACCATCTTCCGCAGGGCTACCGCCGCCATGGACTCGCGTTTTCTGCAAACCTACGTGCACGTCGTGGAACTCGGTTCCATCGCCCAGGCCGCGCGCCACCAGGGCCTGACGCCGGCCACCGTGCAGCAGCGGCTGCGGGCGCTCGAAGCCGACATGGGCAGCGCGCTCATCGCGCGCTCGGGCCGCACCGTCAAGCCCACGCCGGCCGGCGTGCGCATCCTCGAACGCGCCCGCGCCATCCTGCGCGACGTGCGCGACCTGCGCTCGGCGGCCTCGGACACCGAACTGCCCGCCGGCCCGCTCAGGCTGGGGGCCACGCCCACGGCGCTGACCGGCATCATGCCGCCGGTGCTGCGGACCTGGGTGGCGCGGCATCCGCAGATCGAGATCTACATAGAACCCGCCCCCACCACCCTGCTCTACAGCAAGGTGCTGTCCGGCGAACTGGACGGCGCGCTGCTGGTGCACCCCCTGTTTTCCATTCCCAAGACCTGCGCGTGGCGCGACCTGCGGCGCGAGCCGCTGGTGCTGGTGACCCCGGCCGGCATGAAAGTGCGCGACCCGCTGGCCGTGCTCGCGCGCGAGCCGTACATCCGCTACGACCGCAGCGTGGTGGGCGGCAAGATGGCCGAGGATTATCTGCGCGCGCGCAATCTGCGCCCGCACGTGCGCTTCGAGCTCGATGGCATCGATTCCATCGCGAGGCTGGTGTCGGAAGGGCTGGGCGTCGCGCTGCTGCCGGACTGGGCCAGCACGGGCGCGCCGGCCGCCGACGTCAGGCGCTGGCCGCTGCCGGCGCCCTGCCCGGTGCGCACCGTGGGCGCGATCTGGCCGCGCGCGGGCGTGCGTTCGGCCTTGATGCAGGCCTTCGTGGAACTGACCGAGACGCAGCTCGGGCTGGCCCGGGACTAGGCGCCGCGGCCGTCGCGCGCCACGACTGCGCCGCGCGACACCACCAGCCGGCGCGGCGCGCGCTGCGCCACGGCTTCGGCCACGCAGCTGGCGTCGACCAGCACCAGGTCGGCGCGCGCGCCCGGCGCCAGGCCGTAATCGGCGAAGCCGCAGGCGCGGGCCGCGGCGGCGGTCACGCAATCGAAGGCCCATTCGACCTCGTCGTCGCGGCGCAGGTCATTGCGCAGCCCGATCAGCATGGCGCGCGCCAGCATGTCGGGACTGCCGTAAGGGGTCCAGGTGTCGCGGATGCCGTCATTGCCGCCGAAAAGCGTCACGCCGGCCTCGCGGCAGGCGCGCAGCGAAGGCACCGGACGCGAAGGCGGCGCGGTGGTCAGCAGCGCCACGTCCAGCGCGGCGAGCCGGCCCAGCAGGCCCTCGAGGCGCTTCGCGTCCACGCCGCCCAGGCAGAATGCGTGGCTGATGACGACCTTGCCGTTCATGCCCAGCGCCTGGGTGCGGTCCAGGATAAGTTCCAGCGTGAACGCGCCCAGTTCGCCCGGTTCGTGCAGATGGATGTCCACGGGCTTGCCATGCTTGTCGGCCAGGCCGAACAGCACGTCCAGCGAACGCGCGGGATCGCGGTCGATGGCCGAAGGGTCCAGTCCGCCCAGCACGTCGGCCCCGTTCGCCAGCGCCCGGTCCAGCAGCTCGGCGGTGCCGGGCCGCACCAGCAGGCCCGACTGGGGAAAGGCCACGGTCTGGATCTCGACGCGGTCGGCCAGTTCCTGGCGCGTGGCATGCACGCCGTCCAGGTGGCGCAGCCCGGCATCGGTATCGACGTCGACGTGGGTGCGGATGCGGGTCGCGCCTTCGCGCAGGAACGCCAGCGCCAGCGCGCGCGCATGGCTGGCGGCGTCATGGCCGGTGCTGGCGCGCCATTGCCGTTCGTTGTGGATGCGGTCGGTCAGCGCAGGCCCCACCTGGTTCACGTACCAGGGCGAGCCCCAGGTAGTCTTGTCCAGATGGGTATGGCCTTCGATCAGGCCGGGCAGCAGCAAGGCGCCGCCGCCGTCTTCCAAGGCCATGCCGGGCTCGGCTTCCAGCGCCGGGCCGATTTTCCGGATGCGCCCGCCGCGCACCAGCACATCCACCGGATCGCGACCGGCCCGGACGTTTTTCAATAAGAGGTCGGTCATGGTGGACGGCGCGCCGGCGGCTCAGACTTGAGGCGGTTCGATCCAGAAAAAGCGTTCGCCCTGGCGCACCATATCGGCCACGCCTTCGGCGCCGATACGGTAATCCGTGCCCATCAGCGTGGCGCCGCCATCCTTATGAATATGGATGATGGCCAGCGGGTCGTTCGCCATGGTGTACCAGTAGTAACCCGGCTTGAGATCGTGCAGGTCTGTGTTCATGCTTCGAGTATACAAACTTCCTCGCAACGTATTCAAAATGACACACATCCCTTGCGAGCCCCTGACATGATGACCGCTAGGCGGCATACTGCAAGATGCCAGGCTCGGACCGCGCTCTCGCATGCGCCGGCTGGGCAAATGCCGCTGTGGCGCATGCCTTGATCGTGAGAGGAACCGCGAGTGTATGAAAAGGCAATCTCTTCAATTCAGCGAACCGCTTAAACAGGCTGTATTGAACGGCGATAAAGTACAGAGCCGGCGTATCTTGAAACCGCAGCCTACCAAACCGACTACCGTCTGGTATGCCGACGCGTCGGATTCCGGAAGATGGGTGGCCATGGGGCCGTCCGTGGATAATCCCGCCGAGCTGCGGAAAACTTCCAGCTGGGTCCGATGTCCGTACGGAAAATCGGGCGAAAGCATTCTCCTGACCGACGAGGCCGGCAATCCGTTCACGTCGGCCGTGATCGTGGGCGTGCGCATCCAGCGGCTGCAAAACCTGTCCGACGCCGACGCCCGGGCCGAAGGCATCCCGGCGCTCTACCAATCCTCGTCGCTATTGCCCGGGGTGCCGCTGCAGACCGCCTTCGCCCTGACCTGGTGCGAACGCTACGGCGCCCACGCCTGGGCCGCCAATCCCTGGGTCTGGGTGGTCGAATTCCGCTGCCAGCAGGCCTGACGGCCGCGGCAATGGCGCATTCCTGCAACACCCGCGCGTGAAATCGCCCGCCGATCGTGACCGCCTGTAACCGTGGCGCCCCACTACACCGCATTCCAGCCGATTTCAATCGATTTCATCATCCGTTTCACCATAGCGGGCGACGGCTGCTGCAGGGCAGCAAGGCGGGGAACGCGGGTTGGGGGACGGTTGCGGATTGTCGCGATTGAGGCCGGCTCGCTTACCAATGGCCGGCGAAAAAGCCGGAAAATAGGCTCAACGAATACTCAACTTTGCTGCGTCATGCAGCAGGCAGGTGCAACATGAAAAAATGGCTTATCGCTGGTGCCGGTGCTGCGGGTCTGCTGATCTCGAGCGCCGCCTTGGCCCGGGTGGACGTGGGCATTTCCATCGGCGTGCCCGGGGTGGTTTTCCCGGCGCCGGTCTACGTGGCGCCCCAGCCGGTGTACGTGCCGCCGCCGCCCCCGGTCTATTACCGTCCGGCGCCGGTATACGTCGCGCCTCCGGTAGTCTATCCGGCGCCGGTCTATTATCGCGGCGGCCGCTACTACGACCGCGGCGGTTACTATCGCCACGGCGGCTACAAGCATCACCATCGCGGCCGCGGACACGACCGCGACTGATCGGACGCCAGCGCCGGAAATACCAAGGCCACTCTCGCGAGTGGCCTTTTTTTGCCGCGGAAATAGCCGCGGCGTTCGGGGCATGTCCGGTGCCCCCGGGGAACTGCCTTCAGGCCGCCGGGGCCTGCGCGGGTTTGGCCGCCAGCGCGGGCGGCTGCTGCGGCGCCTGGCCGGTTTTGCCGTCGGCCCAGCGGGGCGATTCCTGGACGAGGTCGATCCATCGGCGCGGCGTACTCGACGCCCGCCACCAGCCATTATGCGGACGCATGAGCAAACTCCGGTTCACCGTTGAAACGCACGCCATTGATGCCCTGGAACAACTGCTGGCTCTGCTGCTCGGCCTCTTGCAGGTTGGCGAAAGGCGCCTGCCCCGGGACGGTCCAGCATTTTTCCGGCGCAGTGCCGCCGATGCGGCGAGTCCATATCTGCACGCGGTAGCCCTGTTCGTCTTCACGGGCCACGGAGCATCTCACACGAAAATCTCCAATCATTCTTGAAGTCATGGACAACTCCTTTTTATTTAAGTGAATGAAGCGTGTCGAACACATTGCGTATTGTGCCTCAACTATCCGGCCCTTTTATTGCAATACACAACTGTTCACATCAAAATCAGCCACCAGCGCCGCCAGGTTAATGTCCGGCGGCGACAGGAATATGTCCACATAATAAAAAAAAACGGAGCCCGCAGACTCCGCCTTTTTATCCTCCAAACGGTGGATGGACCTAAGGTTTCAAGACCGTCAGGCCGCCCATATAAGGCTGCAGGGCCTCGGGCACCAGCACGCTGCCGTCGGCCTGCTGGCAGTTTTCCAGCACCGCCACCAGCGTGCGGCCCACCGCCAGGCCGGAACCGTTGAGCGTGTGCACGTATTCCGGCTTGCCCTGGGCGTTGCGGAAACGCGCCTGCATGCGGCGGGCCTGGAAGGTCTCGCAATTGGAGACCGAGGAAATCTCGCGCCAGGTGTTCTGGGCCGGCAGCCACACTTCCAGGTCGTAGGTCTTGGCCGCGCCGAAGCCCATGTCGCCGGTGCACAGCAGCATCACGCGGTACGGCAGGCCCAGCAGCTGCAGCACGCGCTCGGCGTGGCCGACCATCTCTTCGAGCGCCTCGTACGATTGGTCCGGATGCGTGATCTGCACCATTTCGACCTTGTCGAACTGGTGCTGGCGGATCATGCCGCGCGTATCGCGCCCGCCGCTGCCGGCTTCGGAACGGAAGCACGGCGTGTGGGCGGTGAGCTTGAGCGGCAGGTCGGCCGCGGCCTGGATGGTATCCCGCGCCACGCTGGTCAGCGTGATTTCGGAAGTGGAGATCAGGTACTGGTCTTCGCGCACATAGGGCTTGCCCTGTTCATCCTGTTTCGGATCGTCGTCGCCGCCGCCCTTGGACACGGCGAACATGTCGTCCTTGAACTTGGGCAGCTGGCCCGTGCCGTAAAGCGTCGAGGCGTTGACGATGTACGGCGTGTAGCACTCGGTGTAGCCGTGCGTGCCCGTTTGCAGGTCCAGCATGAACTGCGCCAGCGCGCGGTGCAGGCGCGCGATGGGGCCGCGCATGAACGAAAAACGGGCGCCCGACAGCTTGGCGGCCGTGTCGAAATCCAGCCCCAGCGGCTCGCCCACGGCGACGTGGTCGCGCGCCTCGAACGGCAGGGCCGGCGGATTGCCATCGGCGCCGGCCGGGCCGGGCAGCCAGCGCCGCACCTCGACGTTGTCGTCGGCCGACTCGCCTTGCGGCACGCTGGCGTGCGGCAGGTTGGGCACCGACATCAGCAGATCGTTGAGCGGCTGCTGCAGCGCGGCCAGTTCTTCTTCCAGCTGCTTCAGGCGCACCGGCACGGCCTGCGACTCGGCCATGACGGCGCTGGCGTCCTCGCCCTTGGCCTTGAGCTGGCCGATCTGCTTGGCCAGCGCGTTGCGGCGGGCTTGCAGGGATTCGGTTTCGGTCTGGACGGCCTTGCGGCGGGATTCCAGGTCGTTGAACCGTTCCGTGTCGAAGGACACGCCGCGGGTCTTGAGGCGGTCTACGACGGTTTGCAGGTCTTTGCGCAGCAGTATCGGGTCTAGCATGGTTTGGTCGGTGAGGTTGCGAGAGACAACGGGCGCGGCCCGTTAGCGTTTCCTGGCACGTTCCTGCGCGTCCAGCTCACGCAGGAATGCCAGCTTTTGCTGGATTTTAGCCTCCAGGCCGCGATCGGTCGGCCGATAGAAGGAGGGATTCAGTCCATCCGGGAAATATTGCTCGGCGGCGGCGTAGCCGTGGGGCTCGTCGTGCGCGTAGCGGTAGGCCTTGCCGTGGCCCAGCTGCTTCATCAGCTTGGTGGGCGCGTTGCGCAGGTGGATGGGCACCGGCGCGCTGCCGTGCTCGGCGGCGAACTTGCGCGCCTGGTTGTAGGCGTTGTAGACGGCGTTGGACTTGGCCGCGCAGGCCATGTAGACCACCGCCTGCGCCAGCGCCAGTTCGCCTTCCGGCGAGCCCAGCCGCTCGTAGATGTCGGCGCCGTTGACGGCCAGGTCGGTGGCGCGCGGATCGGCCAGGCCGATGTCTTCGACCGCCATGCGCACCAGGCGGCGGGCCAGGTATTTCGGATCGGCGCCGCCGTCGATCATGCGGCAGAACCAGTACAGCGCGGCGTCCGGATTGGAGCCGCGCACCGATTTGTGCAGGGCGCTGATCTGGTCGTAGAACGCGTCGCCGCCCTTGTCGAAGCGGCGCAGGTTCTGCGACAGCGAAATCTCCAGCCAGGCCGCGTCCACGCTGTCGCGGCCGGCCGACTGGGCGGATTCCGCCACCACTTCCACCGCGCTGATCAGGCGGCGCGCGTCGCCATCGGCCCAGGCCGCCAGCTGTTCGCGCGCGTCGGGCTCGATGCGGATGGTCTCGCCGGGCTCGCGGCCGTCGTTCAGCGCCTGCTCGGCGCGGTCGACCAGCAGTTGCAGTTCTTCGGCCGTCAGCGATTGCAGCACGTAGACGCGGGCGCGCGACAGCAGCGCCGAGTTGACCTCGAACGAGGGGTTTTCCGTGGTGGCGCCGATGAAGGTGAACAGCCCGCTTTCCACATAGGGCAGGAAGGCATCCTGCTGCGACTTGTTGAAGCGGTGCACCTCGTCGACGAACAGGATGGTGCGGCGGCCCTGGCCCTGCGCCACCTGCGCGACCGTGACCGCGTCGCGGATGTCCTTGACACCGCCCAGCACCGCCGAGATGGCGATGAACTGCGCGTCGAAACCGTCGGCCATGAGGCGCGCCAGCGTGGTCTTGCCCACGCCGGGCGGCCCCCAGAAGATCATGGAGTGCGGACGGCCGGATTCGAAAGCCACGCGCAGCGGCTTGTCCGGACCCAGCAGGTGCGACTGCCCCACCACGTCGGACAGGGTGCGCGGGCGCAGCCGTTCGGCCAGGGGCACATAGGGCCGATGCGCGGGATCGGCCGCAAAGAGATCATTGCTCATTGGCAGCAGATGGGGGGGAGAAAGCGAATAATCAATCCAGCATTACACCATGCCGCGCCCTAGGCCAACTGCGGCGGCGCGAAGCGGCGGTTGGCCAGCGCCGGCAGCACCTTGCGCGCGTGCGCCAGGCGCTCGGGATCGATGTCGGCGTACACCAGCGCCGGCGCCTCGCCCGCACGCGCCGTCACCACGCCCAGCGGGTCCACCACCATGCTGCAGCCGATGTTGCGCTCGCCGCATTCGCCGGTGGCGGCCACGTAGCAGGTGTTCTCCAGCGCGCGCGCGGTGACCAGCACTTCCCAGTGCTTTTCCTTCAAGGGGCCGCGCACCCAGGCGGCCGGCAGGACCAGCAGGTCGGCGCCGTCCAGCGCCAGGCGGCGCGCCAATTCGGGAAAGCGCACGTCGTAGCAGGTCATCAGGCCGACGCGCAGCCCGCCTATGTCGAGCAGGGGCGGGATCTCGTCGCCGGCGGTGACGTTGGTGGATTCCTTCATGGTGAAGGCGTCGTACAGATGCAGCTTGCGGTACTGCGACAGGATGCGGCCGTCCTGCAGGGTGACCAGCGTGTTCCAGACCCGCCCTTCTCCGGTCGGGACGTGCACGCACATCATGGTCGCCAGCGGCGATCCGCGGCTGGCCTCCAGCAGCTTGCCGATGAAGGGGCCGTCCAGCGGCTGCGCGGCCTTCAGGACGATCTGCGGATCGGTGATGTCGCGCGCCAGCACGCCCTCGGGCAGCACCAGCAGCCCGGCCCCGCCGGCGCGGGCGCGTTCCATCAGGTCGATGCAGACCTGCGCGTTTTCTTCCCAGACGCGACTGACGGCGAACTGGCCCAAAGCGACTTTCAGCATGACGTTTCCTTTTTCCTGAGACCAAGCGTTCGTTCCATTGTCGCGCCGCCGCGCACTACGGGAAACTCCTAGCTGCCGCTTGTAAATTTCTTTCAGGATAATGAAAAAAATCCGATTTGAAGGTAAATATTTTCCAGGAAGCCGCCATGACGCCCTCCTCCTCCCCCGCCCCGCTGGACCCGAACGGCAAAGGCCTGGGCGCCTTCCCCGAATCCTGTGACGCCGCCGGCGTGGCCGGGCTGCAATGGAATCTGCTGCGCGAGGACGTCAGCCTGCCGGTGGCCGTGCTGTACGAATCGCGGGTGCAGCACAACCTGCAATGGATGCAGCGCTTCATGGAGGCCTACAAGGTCAAGCTGGCGCCGCACGGCAAGACCACCATGAGTCCGGCCCTGTTCCAGCGCCAGATCGACGGCGGCGCCTGGGGCATCACGCTGGCCACGGCGCCGCAGACGCTGGCCGCCTACCGCCACGGCATCCGCCGCGTGCTGATGGCCAACCAGCTGGTGGGCCGCGCCAACATGGCCATCATCGCGCGGCTCCTGCGCGATCCGTCCTTCACCTACTTCTGCATCGTGGACTCGCCCGCCAACGCCGCCCAGCTGGGCGCCTATTTCGGCGAGCAGGGCCTGGTGCTGCCGGTGCTGATCGAGCTGGGCCCGGCCGGCGGGCGCACCGGCGTGCGCGACGAGGCGCAGCTGCAGGCCGTGGCCGACGAGATCGCGCGCTGGCCCGGCCTGGCGCTGGCCGGCATCGAGGTCTACGAAGGCGTGCTGCAGGAAGAAAGCGCCATCCGCGCCTTCCTGCGCCGCGCCACCGGCGCGCTCGGCGAACTGGCGGCCGCCGGCCGGCTGCGCAGGAACGGTCCCGCCCTGATCTCGGGCGCGGGCTCGGCCTGGTTCGACGTGGTAGCCGAGGAATTCTCGCAGGTCGATATCGGCGCGCCGCTGGAAATCGTGCTGCGCCCCGGCTGCTACCTGTCGCACGACGTGGGCATCTACCGCTCGGCGGCCGAGCGCATCAACGCCAACAATCCGGTGGCCCGCGGCATGGAACCCGGCCTGCAGCCGGCGCTGCAGGTCTGGGCCTATGTGCAATCGCTGCCCGAACCGGGCCGCGCCATCGTCGCGCTGGGCAAGCGCGACGCCGCCTTCGACGCCGGCCTGCCCACGCCCGCCCTGCGCTACCGCCCCGGCGCGCAGGCCCCGGACGCCGCGCCCGCGCACTGGAAGCTTACCGCCATGATGGACCAGCACGCTTTCATGCAGATCGGCGCGGACGACGACATCCAGGTCGGCGACATGATCGCCTTCGACATCTCCCACCCCTGCCTGACTTTCGACAAGTGGCGCCAGGTGCTGCTGGTCGACGAACACTACGGCGTCATCGACGTGGCCGCGACTTTCTTCTGACCTCCCGCCCCCCTCGCGGGGCAATCCCGATCCGCACGCGACATCCTGTTTTCTACCCTCTGGAGAGAGCATCATGAACTTCCGCACCTCCCCGCGAGGCGGCAGGCTCAATAGCCTGCTGCTGGCCGGCGCAATTGGTTTGACCGCATTGTCGTCCCCCGCCCTGAGTGCCGCGCCGGTCAAGGGAGGCACGATCTCGGTGGCCACCGTCGGCGAGCCGCCGACGCTGGACCCGATGACCAGCACGGCCGACCTGGTGGGCATCCTGACGCAGCATTTCTTCGAAACGCTGTACACCTTCGACGCCAAATGGAACCTGACGCCGCTGCTGGCCGACAAGATGCCCGAGGTGTCGCCCGACGGGCTGGTCTACACCATTCCCCTGCGCCAGGGCATCACTTTCCATGACGGCTCCAGGATGGATTCGGCCGACGTGACGGCCTCGCTCAAGCGCTGGACCGAAACCGCCACGCGCGGCAAGATGGCCGCCAAGATCATCAGCGCCATCGAGGCGCCGGACGCCAACACCGTCCGCATCACGCTCAAGCAGCCCTATGCGCCGCTGACCGCGCTGCTGGCGATGAACAACAGCGCCGCCATCATCATGCCCAAGGGCAAGATCGCGCCCGCCCTGACCGAGTTCGTCGGCACCGGCCCCTATCAGCTGAAGGCGCGCGTGCCCGACCAGTACATCCAGCTGGTCCGCTTCGAAGGCTACAAGCAGCGCGATGGCGAGCCCGACGGCTACGGCGGCGCGCGCAAGCAATACCTGGACGAAATCCGCTTCGTGCCGGTCAGCAACGCCAATACCCGCGTCGAAAGCGCGGTGGCCGGCCAGTTCGACTACGTCGACGCCCTGCCGGTGGAGTCGCTGCCCAAGCTCAAGAACGGCCGTTCCGATCCGGTCATGCTCAAGCCTTTCGGCTGGCCCCGGCTGGTGCTCAACACCAAGCAGGGCATCATGTCCAACCTGGCCGTGCGCCAGGCGGTGCAGCTCGCGCTGAACGAAGAGGACATGCTGTACGCCGCGTTCGGCAACAAGGATTTCTACAAGCTCAACGGCGACCTGTATCCCGAAGGCTTCCCGTGGGCCACCTCGCTGGGCGGCAAGGTCTACAACAAGGGCGACGCCGCCGCGGCCAAGAAGCTGGTGGACGGCGCGCAGGTGCAGGACCGCAAGATCCGCATCTTGACCAGCCAGCAGTATGAGTTCCACTACAAGATGGCGCTGGTGGCCGCCGAATACCTGAAGGCCGCCGGCTTCACGGTGGACATGCAGGTGGTGGACTGGGCCACGCTGACCCAGCGCCGCCAGGACCCGGCGCTGTGGGACATCTTCATTACCCACAGCCCGTTCCTGCCCGAGCCCGCGCTGATCGACTTCCCGTCCAAGGACGCGCCGGGCTGGTGGGACACGCCGCGCCGCAACCAGGTGCTGGACGCCTTCAACCAGGCCCGCACGCAGGAAGAACGCGTCAAGCGCTGGGCCGACGTGCAGCAGGCGGTGTATGACGAGGTGCCTTTCATCAAGGTCGGCGACTTCAATGCGCAGGCCGCGCGCTCGCCGTCGCTGCAAGGGACCCGGGCCGTGCCGTGGCCGTACTTCTGGAATGCGTGGAAGGCGGCGAAGTAATGGTTTGAGGGCGCGGGGGGCATGGCGGTTCGCGCCGCCCTCCACGTCCTTCGGCGTTCCAATTTTTTCGGGGCTTTCATCGTGTTGCGCTATCTCTTGAACCGGCTGGTCGGGCTGGTGGCCGTGATGTTCATCGTCGCGACCATCGTGTTCGTGATCATCCGCATCACGCCGGGCGATCCCGCCGCGGTGATGCTGGGCCCGCAGGCCAGCCAGCAGGACATCGCCGCGCTGCGCGCGCAGCTGGGGCTGGACCAGCCCATGGCGGTGCAGTACCTGTCGTGGCTGGGCAAGCTGGCCCAGGGCGACCTGGGCCAGTCCATCTTCATGAACAANCGCCGCGCTGCGCGCGCAGCTGGGGCTGGACCAGCCCATGGCGGTGCAGTACCTGTCGTGGCTGGGCAAGCTGGCCCAGGGCGACCTGGGCCAGTCCATCTTCATGAACAAGCCGGTGCTGGCGGCGCTGGCCGACCGCGCCGAACCCACGCTGCTGCTGACGCTGCTGTCGCTGCTGATCGCCAGCGCCATCGCGCTGCCGGTGGGAATACTGTCGGCGGTCAAGCGCGGCACCACGCTGGACCAGTCGGTGCTGTCGTTCTCGATGTTCACCTCCAGCGTGCCCAGCTTCTGGCTGGGGCTGCTGCTGATGCAGTTGTTCTCGGTGAAGCTGGGCTGGCTGCCGGTGGCCGGCTACGGCGGCCCGGACGCCTCGCTCGCCACGCGCATGTCGCACCTGATCCTGCCGGCGGTGGTGCTGGGCCTGGTGAACTCGGCGCTGATCACCCGCTTCATCCGCGCCAGCATGCTGGACGTGCTGCGCGACGACTACGTGCGCACCGCGCGCGCCAAGGGCCTGCCCGAGCGCAAGGTGATCCTCAAGCACGCCGTGCGCAACGCGCTGATCCCGATCCTGACGGTGCTGGGCCTGACCACCGCCTTGCTGATCAGCGGCGCGGTCGTGACCGAGACCGTGTTCGGCCTGCCCGGCGTGGGCAGCCTGGTGGTGTCGGCGGTGCTGCGCCGCGACTACCCCGTCATCCAGGGCGCGCTGCTGATCATCGCGGCCATCTACGTCCTGATCAATCTTTTCATCGACCTGCTGTACCTGCTGGTCGATCCTCGAGTGCGTTACTGATCTGATATGGCTATCGCAACTTCCCCGAATTCCGGCGCCGACCGCTGGCAGGTGCTGCGCCTGCTGGTGGCGCGCAAGACGGTGCTGGTGAGCCTGATCGTCATCGCCGTGCTGGTGGCCGCGGCGCTGCTGGCGCCATGGGTCAGCCCCTACGATCCGTTCAAGCTGTCCATCATGAACCGGCTGAAGGCGCCGGGCGCGGCGCACTGGTTCGGCACCGACGATTTCGGCCGCGACGTGTTCAGCCGCGTCATCTACGGCGGCCGGCTGTCGCTGATGGTGGGCTTTTCCGTGGTGATCGTCTCCAGCATCCTGGGCATCGCGCTGGGCCTGGCCGCCGGTTTCTTCCGTTCGGCCGACAAGTTCGTCTCGCGGCTGATCGACGCCATGATGGCCTTTCCCGACATCCTGCTGGCGATCTCGCTGGTGGCCGCGCTCGGCCCCTCGCTGATCAACGTGGTGATCGCGCTGGGCATCGTCTATACGCCGCGCCTGGCCCGCATCGTGCGCGCCTCGACGCTGGTGATCCGCGAGCTGCCTTTCGTGGAAGCGGCGCGCGCGCTGGGCGTGCCGACCTGGCGCATCGTCACGGTGCACGTGCTGCGCAACCTGGTCTCGCCGCTGCTGGTGCAGGGCACTTTCATTTTCGCCTACGCCATCCTGGCCGAAGCCGGGCTGTCGTTTCTCGGCGTGGGCGTATCGCCCGACATTCCCACCTGGGGCACCATGATCAACGCCGGCCAGCAGTACATGGGCTCGGCCGACTGGATCATGATCTTCCCCGGCATCGCCATCGTGCTGTCCGTGCTGTCGCTGCAACTGGTGGGCGACGGGCTGCGCGACGTCCTCGATCCGCGCCTGCGCAAGGAGCTGTAATCATGACCGCAAGCACCCGAGACATCGTGCTTTCCGTGGAAGGCCTGCAGACCTGGTTCCACAGCCGCGACGGCGTCGCCAAGTCGGTCGACGGCGTGACCTTCGACCTGGCCCGCGGCGAGACGCTGGCCATCGTCGGCGAGTCGGGTTCCGGCAAGTCCGTGACCAGTCTTTCCATCATGGGCCTGTTGCCCAAGCCGGCCGGCCGCATCGAAGGCGGGCGCATCCTGTTTCGCGACCGCCAGGGCGCGCAGCACGATCTGGCCCGCGCTTCGGCGGCGACGCTGCGCCGCATCCGCGGCGCGGAGATCGCGATGATCTTCCAGGAGCCCATGACCAGCCTGAATCCGCTGTACACGGTGGGCGACCAGATCGCCGAAGCCGTGCTGCAGCATGAAGGCGGCTCGTACGCCGCGGCGCTCAAGCGCGCCCGCGAAATGCTGGAGCGCGTCGAAATCCCGGCCGCCGACCGGCGCGTCAAGGAGTATCCGCACCAGATGTCGGGCGGCATGCGCCAGCGCGTGATGATCGCGCTGGCCCTGGCCTGCAATCCGGCGGTGCTGATCGCCGACGAGCCCACCACCGCGCTGGACGTGACCGTGCAGGCGCAGATCCTGGACCTGCTGCGCCGGCTGCAGGCCGAGATGAACATGAGCATCCTGTTCATCACGCACAACCTGGGCGTGGTGGCCGAGATCGCGCATCGCGTGGCCGTGATGTACGCGGGCCGCGTGGTCGAGGACGCGGACGTCTACGACCTGTTCGAAAAGCCCAGCCACCCCTACACCCGCGGCCTGCTGTCCTGCATTCCCACCGCCGCGCTGCTGGCCTCGGGCGAGCGCCTGCGCGCCATTCCCGGCAACGTGCCCAGCGTGCTGTCGCTGCCGCCGGGCTGCACGTTCGCGCCGCGCTGCCCGCTGGCCGCCGACGACTGTCTGGCGGCCGTGCCCGAACTCGTGCCGGTGCAGAACGACCACCGCGCGCGCTGCATCAAGGTGAACCCGATATGACGAACCGACCGGCTCCCGTACGCGCCGAAGCGCCGCTGGTGCAGATCCAGGACCTGAAGGTCCATTTCCCCACGTCGCAGGCGCGCCACGCGCCCGTGGTGCGCGCGGTCGACGGCGTCAGCTTCGACGTGCCGCGCAACACCATCGTCGGCCTGGTCGGCGAATCCGGCTCGGGCAAGACCACCACGGGCCGCGCGCTGCTGCGCCTGTTCGCCCCCACCGCCGGCCGCATCCTGTTCGACGGCGAGGACATCACCACGCTTTCCGAAAAACAGATGCTGCCGTGGCGCCGCCGCATGCAGATCGTGTTCCAGGACCCGTACGCCAGCCTCAATCCGCGCATGACCGTGGCCGAGATCCTGGGCGAGGCGCTGGACACCCACAAGCTGGCGCAGCACCGCCGCGCCGCCCGCATCGGCGAACTGCTGGAGCGCATGGGGCTGAACGCCGACCACGCCCGCCGCTATCCGCACGAGTTCTCCGGCGGCCAGCGCCAGCGCATCGGCATCGCCCGCGCGCTGGCGGTGGAGCCGGACTTCATCGTGGCCGACGAGCCGGTCTCGGCCCTGGACGTGTCGGTGCAGGCGCAGGTGCTGAACCTGCTGCAGGACCTGCAGCGCGACCTGGGCCTGACCATGCTGTTCGTGGCCCATGACCTGGCGGTGGTGGACTACCTGTGCGACGAGGTCGTGGTGATGTACCTGGGCCGCGTGATGGAGCGCGGCCCGACCCGCGAGGTCTACGCCAGCCCCCGCCATCCCTACACCCGCGCGCTGCTGTCGGCCGCGCCCGTGCCCGATCCGCGCGCCCCGCGTTCGCGTATCCTGCTCAAGGGCGACATTCCCAGCCCGGTCGATCCGCCCTCCGGCTGCGTGTTCCGCACGCGCTGCCCGCACGCGATCGAGGCCTGCGCGACGACCGCCGTCCAGGCGGTCAACGTGGGCCCCGGCCATTACGCGGCCTGTTCGCGCCTCGACGATCCCGAGCTGGCCCGGTAAACCAGGAATCTCCATGAACATCATCCGCGACATCGTCTTCCAGATACGCAGCCGGCGCGACGCACTGAGCGTGACCGAGCGCAAGGTGGCCGACGCCATCCTGGACGACATCATCTGGAGCGCCAGCGCCACCGTCGACCAGCTGGCGGCCAAGGCCGGCGTCAGCATCGCCACCATCTCGCGCTTCGCCCGCACCGTCGGCTGCGACGATACGCGCGACCTGAAGATGAAGCTGGCCCAGGCCAGCACGGTCGGCAGCCGCTTCCTGGACCCGAGCGCGCCGGCCGAGGAAAGCACGTTCTACGCGCGCATCTACGGCGACATCGAAAGCACGCTGCGCGCCCATCTGCCGGTCTTCACCGAGCCGCTGTTCGAGGCCGCCGCCGCCAGGCTGGACGGCGCGCGCATGATCTACGTATTCGGCATGGGCGGCGCCTCGGCCATGCTGGCGCAGGAAGTGCAGTCGCGCCTGGTGCGGCTGGGCTATCCCATCGCGGTCTACAGCGACGCCGTGCTGCTGCGCATGGTGGCGGCCACGCTGGACGAGCGCGACGCGGTGCTGGTGCTGTCGGCTTCCGGCCTGACGCCGGAAATCGTGGGCGCGGCCCGCATCGTCAAGCAATACCGCGCGCGCCTGGTGGCCATCACGGACGCCACCTCCGAGCTGGCCGCGCTGGCCGACGTGGTGCTGCCGATCCGCACCGACGAAACCGATTTCATCTACAAGCCCTCGGCCTCGCGCTACGCCATGATGCTGGCCATCGACCTGCTCTCGACCGAGCTGGCCATGCTGAACCAGGAAGAAAACCGCGAACGCCTGCGCCGCATCAAGCTGGTGCTGGACGAACACCGGGGCGGCCCCAACCGCCTGCCGCTGGGCGATTGAACGGAAACACGAGATGTACGACACCCTCATCGGCAATGTGCAGGTCCTGGACGGCACCGGCGGCGCCGCCTACCGGGCCAGCGTGGCCCTGGACGGCGGACGCATCGCCGCCATCGGCGACTTGCCCGGCGCGCAGGCGCGCCAGCGCATCGACGGCGCCGGCCTGGCGCTGGCGCCCGGCTTCATCGACGTGCACACGCACGACGACACCAACGTCATCCGCACGCCCGGCATGCTGCCCAAGCTGTCGCAGGGCGTGACCACCGTGGTGGTGGGCAACTGCGGCATCAGCGCCTCGCCCGTGACCCTGCGCGGCGAGCCGCCGGACCCGATGAACCTGCTGGGCGGGCGCGAAGACTTCAGCTACCCCAGCTTCGCCGACTACACCCGCGCCATCGAGGCCGCCGGCCCCGCCGTCAACGTGGCGGCGCTGGTGGGCCATACCGCCCTGCGCAGCAACCACATGGACCGGCTCGACCGGCCCGCCACGCATGCCGAAATCCTGGCGATGCGCGCGCAATTGCGCGACGCGCTGGCCCACGGCGCCATCGGCCTGAGCACCGGCCTGGCCTACGCTTCCGCCTTCGAGGCCGACACCGACGAAGTCAAGCTGCTGGCCGAGGCGCTGGACGAATTCGGCGCGCTCTACACCACCCACCTGCGCTCGGAATTCGCCGCCATCCTGGAGGCCATGCAGGAGGCCTACGACATCGCGCGCCATGCGCGCGTGCCGGTGGTGGTGTCGCACCTGAAATGCGCCGGCGCCGGCAACTGGGGCCGCACGCGCGAAGTGCTGTCCTCGCTGGAGAACGCCGGACGGCTGCAGCACGTGGGCTGCGACTGCTATCCCTATTCGGCCAGCTCGTCCACGCTGGATCTGAAGCAGGTCACCGACGAGTTCGACATCGACATCACCTGGTCCGTGCCGCATCCCGAGCAGGCCCGCCGCAAGCTGGCCGCCATCGCCGCCGACTGGGGCGTGAGCCTGCTGGAGGCGGCCGCGCGGCTGCAGCCGGCCGGCGCCGTCTACCACAACATGCACGAGGACGACGTGCGCCGCGTGCTGTCGCACCGGCTCACCATGGTGGGCTCGGACGGCCTGCCCAACGATCCCATGCCGCACCCGCGGCTGTGGGGCGCGTTTCCGCGCGTGCTGGGCCACTACAGCCGCGACGTGGGCCTGTTTCCGCTGGCCGAGGCGGTGCACAAGATGACCGGCCTGTCGGCGGCGCGCTTCGGCCTGGCCGAGCGCGGCCTGCTGCGCGAGGGCTATCATGCCGATCTGGTGCTGTTCGATCCGGCCACGGTCATCGACCGCGCCACCTTCGACGCTCCGGTGCAGACCGCCGCCGGCATCGAGGCGGTGTGGGTCAACGGCGCGCTGTCGTACCGCCACGGCCAGCCCACCGGCGAGCGCGCCGGCCGCTGGCTGCCGCGCAACGGCGACCTGCGCAGGAATTTCGTTTAACCGCGCATCATCATTCCAAGGAGAAAGCCATGAGCAACGCTTCCACCGCCGACGATAACGGCATCAAGCGCTACGGAGTCGCCGGCGGCACCGGCCAGGGCGGCTCGCACATGCCGTTCGCCCGCGCGGTCGAGGCCGACGGCTGGCTGTACGTGTCCGGCCAGGTGCCGATGGAACACGGCGAAGTCATCGAAGGCGGCATCGTCGCCCAGAGCCGCAAGGCCATCGAACAGGTGCTGGGCATCCTGCACGAAGCGGGCTACGGGCGCGAGCACGTGGTGCGCTGCGGCGTGTGGCTGGACGACGCGCGCGACTTCGCCTCGTTCAACAAGGTGTTCAGGGAGTACTTCGGCGACCATCCGCCGGCCCGCGCCTGCGTGCAGTCGTCGCTGGTGGTCGACGCCAAGGTCGAGGTGGATTGCGTGGCGTACAAGCGCGCCGGCTGACGAAAGGTCGTGGGTCGTGGGGCGCCGCGCGCCCCGCGCCGCTCACATCTTCACGACATCGACGCCCTTCGGGGCGACGAATTCGAATTCCTTGGCGGAAAGCTGGGGATTGGCGGAAATGTCGGACAGGTCCACGCGCGTGGTCTGGCCGAAGGAATCCAGCAGTTCGACGCGCACCGGCAGGTTGTTCTTCATGCCGATATCCACGCGCGAGAACCCCGCGTCCGCGGTGCGCGGCTTGGCGCGCAGCCAGTCGACGCCGTCCTTGGACGGCAGCGCCGAGACGTCGAAAGACTGTTCGAGCGAGCCCGAGCCGAACAGGATGGCCGCCGGCGAGGTGCCGATGGCGGCGTCGACCTTGCGCTCGGTCACCTGGGCCAGGTCGGGATCGAACTGCGATACCTTGCGGCCGTCGGACACCACCAGCTGCTCATAGGGCTTTTGCACGGCCCATTTGAACTTGCCGGGGCGCTGGAACGAGAACACGCCGGTCTGGGCCGGCTGCGTGCGGCCCTGGTTGTTCACGGTGTATTGCGAGAACGAACCGGTGGCGGACGAGACCGTGGCCACGAAGGCGCGCAGCTGTTCCTGCGCGCTGGCGGCCAGCGCCACGGCGGGCGCCAGGGTCAGGGCCGCCACGGCGGCCAGTCGGCGTAACGTCTTCATCAGGCTTCCTCACGGGCGGCCGCCGCGGGAACCAGGATCTCGCGATTGCCGTTGGATTGCATCGCCGACACCATACCCGATTGCTCCATCTGCTCCAGTAACCGCGCCGCACGGTTGTAACCAATCCGCAGGTGGCGCTGCACCAGCGAGATCGAGGCGCGGCGGTGCTTGAGCACCACTTCGCAGGCCTGGTCGTACATCGGATCGGATTCGGCGTCGCCGCCGATGCCGGTGACGCTGCTGGCGCCTTCGCCGTCGCCGTCCAGGCCGCCTTCGAGCAGGCCTTCGATGTAGTTGGGCTCGCCCTGCGACTTCAGGCTTTCGACCACGCGGTGGACTTCATCGTCGTTCACGAAGGCGCCGTGCACCCGCACCGGCAGGCCGGTGCCCGGCGGCATGTAGAGCATGTCGCCCTGGCCCAGCAGGGTTTCGGCACCCATCTGGTCGAGAATGGTGCGCGAGTCGATCTTGGACGAGACCTGGAAGGCGATGCGCGTGGGAATGTTGGCCTTGATCAGGCCGGTGATGACGTCCACGCTGGGGCGCTGGGTAGCCAGGATCAGGTGGATGCCGGCCGCGCGCGCCTTCTGCGCCAGGCGCGCGATCAGCTCTTCGATCTTCTTGCCCACGACCATCATCAGGTCGGCCAGTTCGTCGATGACCACCACGATGGTGGGCAGCGGCGACAGCGGCTCGGGCGCGTCCGGCGTCAGCGAGAACGGATTCGGGATCGGTTCCTCGCGCTTGATGGCTTCGCGGATCTTGGTGTTGTAGCCGGCCAGGTTGCGCACGCCCATCTTGCTCATCAGGCGGTAGCGCTTTTCCATCTCGCCCACGCACCAGTTCAGCGCGTTCGACGCCTGGCGCATGTCGGTGACCACCGGCGCCAGCAGGTGCGGGATGCCTTCGTAGACGCTCATTTCGAGCATCTTCGGGTCGATCAGGATCAGCCGGGTGTGGGAGGCGTCGGCCTTGTACAGCAGCGACAGGATCATGGCGTTGATCCCCACCGACTTGCCCGAACCGGTGGTGCCCGCCACCAGCAGGTGCGGCATCTTGGCCAGGTCGGCCACCACCGGGTTGCCGGCGATGTCCTTGCCCAGCGCCATCGTCACGACGGAATGGCTGGCGTGGTAGGTCTGCGACCCCAGGATCTCGGACAGCCGCACCATCTGGCGGCGCGGGTTCGGCAGTTCCAGGCCCATCAGGTTCTTGCCGGGGATGGTTTCCACCACGCGGATGCTGACCAGGCTCAGCGCGCGCGCCAGGTCCTTGGCCAGGTTGACGATCTGGCTGCCCTTGACGCCGGTGGCCGGTTCGATTTCGTAGCGCGTGATGACCGGGCCGGCCTGCGCCGCCACCACCGTGACGGACACGCCGAAGTCGGCCAGCTTCTTTTCGATCAGGCGCGAGGTGAATTCGATGGTTTCGGCCGACACGGTTTCCTGGTTGGCCAGCGGCGGGTCCAGCAGGCTGATGGCCGGCAGGTCGCCCTCGGCGCCACCCGACGGGGCGAAGAACAGCGACTGCTGCTTTTCCTTTTCGACCCGTTCGGACTTGGGCACCACGGTGATGGCGGGCTCGATGCGCACCGGCTGCTCGTGGACCAGTTTTTCCTGCTTGGCCACCACCTGCTCGGTGCGCACGGCCTTGGCGACCTCGCCGACCTTGCGGTCCTGGCGCGCGGTGTAGGAATCGCGCACGCGGCGCAACAGGCCCTCCAGCCAGGAACCCACGCGCTCGGCGACCGACAGCCACGAGAACGAGAAGAACAGGCTCAGGCCGATCGCCAGCATGACCAGGAAGGCCAGCGTGCTGCCGGTGAAGCCGATGCTGCGGCCGATCAGGTCGGCCAGGGTCTGGCCGATGACGCCGCCGGCGCCGCTGGCGTTTTCGGACGCCCCCGGCAGGCGCGTGCCGTGGCTGGCCAGGCGCAGGGCCTCCATGCCCAGCGAGCCGACCAGCAGCAGGAAGAATCCGATGCCCTCTTCCCAGTGGACGCGGGGCAGCACTTCCGGTTGCTTACCGTTCGTTACCTTGAGATGGCTGGCCAGGCGGCGGTAGCCCGCGCGCACGCGGTGCAGCAGCAACACCACCCACCACCAGGCGGAAAAACCGAACAGATAAAGCAGGATGTCGGCCAGATAGGCGCCCAGCGTGCCGCCACGGTTGTGGATGGCGCCGGCGGGGACGGAATGCGACCAGCCAGGATCGGACGGACTCCAGGTGGCGAGCACCAGGGTGAGCCAGGCCGCCAGGGCGGCGAACAGAATCCATCGGGCTTCGCGCAGCAACGCGGACAGACGCGTCTGCAGGGGCGAAGGCCCGTTACGGGTATTGCGCGAAGCGCGCGGAGAAGCAGTCGAGATACGCGGCATGCGGCTCATTATAATTGGGCGTCAACCTAAAGATACCTGCTAAAGATCCCGCCCATGTCCACTGCCACGCACGCTAAAGTTTTGATACTCGGTTCCGGCCCCGCCGGTTACACGGCGGCCGTCTATGCGGCACGCGCCAACCTGAACCCGGTACTTGTTACAGGCCTGGCCCAAGGCGGCCAGCTCATGACCACCACGGATGTGGACAACTGGCCGGCGGACGCCGACGGCGTGCAGGGTCCGGACCTGATGCAGCGCTTCCAGAAGCACGCCGAGCGCTTCAACACCGAGATGCTGTTCGACCACATCGCCAAGGTCGATCTCTCCAAGCGTCCCTTCACCCTGACCGGCGATACCGGCAAGGTCTACACCTGCGACGCCCTCATCATCGCCACCGGCGCGTCGGCCAAGTACCTGGGCCTGCCTTCCGAGCAGGCCTTCATGGGCCGCGGCGTGTCGGGCTGCGCCACCTGCGACGGCTTCTTCTACCGCAACCAGGACGTGGTCGTGGTGGGCGGCGGCAACACCGCCGTCGAAGAGGCGCTGTACCTGTCCAACATCTGCCGCAAGGTCACCCTGATCCACCGCCGCGACAAGTTCCGCGCCGAGCCCATCCTGGTCGACAAGCTCATGAGCAAGGTCGAGAACGGCAATATGGAACTGAAGCTGTTCCATACGCTGGAAGAAGTGCTGGGCGACGACGGCGGCGTCACCGGCGTGCGCGTGCGCCACGTCGAGACCGGCGCCACCGAGGACATGGCGGCCACCGGCGCGTTCATCGCCATCGGCCACCAGCCCAATACCGAGATCTTCCAGGGCCAGCTCGAAATGAAGGACGGCTACATCGTCACCAAGAGCGGCCTGTCCGGCATGGCCACGATGACCTCGGTGCCGGGCGTGTTCGCCGCCGGCGACGTGCAGGACCACGTCTACCGCCAGGCCATCACCAGCGCCGGCACCGGCTGCATGGCGGCCCTGGACGCACAGCGGTGGCTGGAGAATGCGGGGCAGTAAGGTCGGCCTGGCCGACCTCAAGCGCCTGAAGAAAGACCTCCAGGAAGAACGCGAGCGCGCCGCCCTGGCCCCGCCGCGCGCGGCGCCGGCCAAGGCCGAAGCCGCGCCCGAGGACGACCTGGCCGCGTTCCGGCGCACGCTCAAGTCGGTCACGCCGCTCAAGCCGTCGCAATCCGCGCGCGTGGCGCACAAGCCGCCGGCGCAGCCCGCCCCGGCATTGCGCCGCGCCAACGCGCTGGGCGAGGCGCCCGCGCGCGCCGACGCCGGGGTCTCCGACGGCGGCGAAATCACTCACCTGCTGTCCGAAGGCGGCACCGCCTTCGTGCGCGGCGACGCCGCCCCCGACACCGCGCGCAACCTGCGCCGCGGCCAATGGCGCGCGGGCGCCGAACTGGACCTGCACGGCCTGCGCGTGGAACAGGCCCGCCACGCCCTGCTCTCGTTCCTGGACGAATGCCTGGAACACGGCATCCGCTGCGTGCGCGTGGTGCACGGCAAGGGCTACGGCTCGCAGGGGCTGGAGCCGGTGCTCAAGGACAAGGCGCGCACCTGGCTGGTGCAGAAGGCCGAAGTCATGGCGTTTTCCGAAGCGCCCGAACGCGAAGGCGGCGCCGGCGCGCTGCTGGTGCTGCTGCGCCAATCCGAAGGAGCCCGCAAATGAAGTGGCTGTACCTGGCCGTGGCCATCATCGCGGAAATCTTCGCGACCAGCGCGCTCAAGGCGTCCGACGGACTGACCCGGCTGACGCCCTCCATCGTCACCGTGGTCGGCTACCTGATCTCGTTCTATTTCCTGTCGCTCACGCTGCGCGTGATCCCGGTGGGCATCGCCTACGCCATCTGGTCCGGCGTGGGCATCGTGCTGATCTCCATCGCCGGCGCGGTGCTGTTCAAGCAGCACCTGGACGCGCCGGCCCTGATCGGCATCGGGCTCATCATCGCCGGCGTGGTGGTGATGAACGTGTTCTCCAAATCCGTCGCGCATTGAACGCCTCCGCGCACACGGCCCGGCGCCGGCTGCTGGCGGCCGGATTCTGCCTGGGCTGGCTGGGCGGCCTGCTTTCGCGCGCGGCTCTGGCGCAGGAGTTCAACCGGGCGGCTGAATTGAAGCGCTACCGGGCCTGGTTCCAGGCTTTCACGCAGGACATCGAGCGGCTGTCGGCCGCCCGCCGGCCGCTCAGCGACGCGCAGCTGGACGCGCTGTTCGCACGCACCGTGGTGCCGGGGTCGCGCGCGGCGGCGTTCATCCGGGGCACTTTCACGCAGCGCGGCGACGACGGCACGTACGTTGCCCGCTACGGCCCGCGCCGGGTCTTCATGGGCGTGCTGCAAAACGCCATCCCCGCCGGCCAGGGCGGCGTCTATCCCGAAACCGACCCCGCCCTGAAAGGCCCCGAGCTGACGGTCTGGTACATGCACGTGGACGCGGGCGACATGGCCAACACTTACCTGAAATCGCCCGAGAATTTCACCCCTTACCGGCTGCCGCCGGCCGGCACGCTGGAACGCAAGGCCTATCCCTTCCTGCTGATGGAATCGCGCGACGGGACGCTGCGCCTGGGCGGCGTCAGCAGCGAACTCTGGGGCCTCATCGTCCATCTGCACAATGCCGCGCTCTGACCGAACCGCCCTGGCCGCCTTGACGGGGCTGCTGCTGGCCCCGGGGCTGGCCCATGCCCTGTGCACGCCGCTGGCCGCGTCCGGCCATAAAGAGACGCTGGCGGCCGACGTCCGGCTCGACGAAACCAATACACTGCTCGGCCTGGACGGCTCGCGGATCGAGACCTGGCAGCCCCCGGCGGGCGTGGAAACCGGCGCGCGCGCCGTCCCCTACATCTGGGCCGAACGGGTGGACTGGTCGGTCTATGCCGCCGAACCCGGCGCGCGCATCGCGACCACGCTGCTGCGCTACGAACGCGGCGCCGACGGCGCCAGGCATCTGTGCGGCATCGCCCTGTACAGCCCGCGCACCGTGGAAGAAGCGCTCGCCTCGCCCGCCGCCAGCCTGCCTGCGCCCGACCAGGAAATCCGCTATTACTACGACGAAACCAGCCGCCTGAGCGGCTACGAACAGCGCTGGCGCGCCTGGGACGGCAGCCGCAGCCAGTCCGAACGCCACTGCCTGCGCTACGACGAGCACGGCTGGCTGGCCGAACTGGGCAAGGGCTCGTGCAACGGTGCTCCGCGGCCCCAGGCCCGCTATGTGCACGACGCGGCGGGCCGTCTGCTGCGCACCCTGCTTTATCCGGAAGGCCGCGACCAGCCGCAGGAAGTGGTGGTATACGACGAGCAGGGCCGGCCCGCCCGGCGCTATCTGCGGCAGGACGGCGCCCTGCCGTACCGGGCCATGGAAACCGCCAATCCCGCGCTCATCGTGCCGGGCCCCGACTGGACGCCGCCCGCACTGGATTCGTATGGCTACGCCTGGTCCATCGTGCAGACGCGCGACACGGACGACGCCAGCCTGTACGCGGCCGCCAGCGATCCCGCCGCCGTGCTCGCCAGCGGCACCAGCGGCGGCGACGGCCGCTTCACGCTGTCATCCGCCCAGGGCCGGCGCATCTGGGATGCAATCCGGCAGTCGCCCGGCCTGGTGCACTGGCTGTGGGCGCCGGGCCAGATCTACGCGCTGCTGCCCGCCATGCCGCAACGGGCGTGGGCGGCCTGCGCCGACCCGCGCAATCCCGACCCCGGCGCCTGCTAGGGATTCTCGCTCTGCGGCCGGGCCGCGCCCGGGCTGCGCAGGTAGTCCACCAGCGCCAGCGTGGCCCTGTCCGGCGCCGGCGTCAGCAGGGACACCACGATGATCGTCAGGAACGCCACCGGCGCGCCGAAGACGCCGGCGGCGATCGGCTGAATGCCCCACCACAGGTCCACCGGCTGCGTGCGCGACACGCCCAGCACCCATTCGCGCAGCCACGGATGCGTGTGCGTCATATAGGCGAAAGTCGCCGCCAGCCCCGCCGCCATGCCGAACGTCGCCCCCCATTTGTTGGCGCGCCGCCAGAACACGCCCATCACCAGGGCCGGGAAGAACGAGGAGGCGGCGAACGAGAACGCCGCCGACACCATGAAGAGGATGTCCGCCGGCTTGCGCGCCGCCACCCAGGCCGCGCCGAACGCCACCAGCAGCAGCAGGATCTTGGACACCATCACCCGGCGCGCGGCCGACATGCGCGGCGACACCATCCGATACCACATGTCGTGCGACAGCGAGTTGGACAGGGTCAGCAGCAGCCCGTCGGCCGTGGACAGCGCGGCGGCCAGCCCGCCCGCCGCCACCAGGCCCGAGATCACATAGGGCAGCCCCCCGATCTCCGGCATGGCCAGCACCACCACGTCCGCCCCCATGCTGATCTCGCTCAGCTGCACGATACCGTCGCGGTTGAGGTCGGTGACGTCCAGCAGGTTGCTGTCGACCGCGCTCCAGGCGTGCACCCAGTTGGGCAGGCTGAGGAAGCTGGAGCCCACCACCTGGGTATAGACCTCGTACTTCACCAGCAGCGCCAGCGCCGGCGCCATGAAATACAGCAGCAGGATGAACAGCAGCGACCAGCACACCGAACGGCGCGCCTCGATGATGGAGGGCGTGGTGTACGAGCGCATCAGGATATGCGGCATGCCGGCGGTGCCCAGCATCAGGCACAGCACCAGCGCCAGGAAATTCACGCGCATATTGCGCCGCTCTTCGGCGTCCTTGGCCGGAAAAGGCTCGGCATGCGGGGTGGGCGGCGCGGCGCGCGCCTCGAACGTGGCGCGCGCCTGCGACCACACCGTGCGCGCCTCTTCCACGCTGGCCGGGTAGCTGGCCAGTTCGCGCTCGGCCGAACGGATCTCGACCATCGGCGCCTCGCTCGCGTTCAGCTGGGCCAGCCGGCTGCGCAGCTTGTCCTTTTCCAGGGTCCAGGATTCCGGCAGGGCCGCCACGCGCCGCGCCATGTCGTCGGCATGCTGCTGCCACAGGCGCCGCACTTCGATCTCCGAGGGGTCGTTCTGCAGGTACACCTCTTTCTCGGTGACCTGCTGCAGCACCGCGCCGGCCGACAGCTGCGGCACCGGCATGTGGGTGTGCTTGACCGACAGCCATATCACCGGCACCAGGTAGGCGATGACCAGGATGATGTACTGGCCCACCTGCGTCCAGGTCACCGCGCGCATGCCGCCCAGGAAGGAGCACACCAGCATCCCGCCCAGCGCCACGAAAATGCCCAGCTCGAACGATATGCCGGTCATGCGCGTGGTGATGATGCCCACGCCGTAGATCTGCGCCACCAGATAGGTGAAGGAACACAGGATCGCGCAGGCCACGCCGGCCATGCGCGGCATGTTGCCGCCGTAGCGCGCGCCCATGAAGTCGGGAATCGTGTACTGGCCGAAGCGCCTCAGATAGGGCGCCAGCAACATCGCCACCAGCACGTAGCCGCCGGTCCACCCCATGATGTAGGCCAGCCCGCCGTAGCCGGTCAGGTACAGCGTACCGGCCACGCCGATGAAGGAAGCCACCGACATCCAGTCGGCCGCGGTGGCCATGCCGTTGTAGATGGCGGGCACGCGGCGCCCGGCCACGTAGTACTCCACCTGGTCGGAGGTGCGGCAGACGATGCCGATGCCAGCGTACAGGCTGACCGTCACCAGCAGGAACACGTAGCCGATCCAGTTGCGCGGCATGCCCAGGATCTCGGCCAGCGCCATCAGCAGGATCATCAGCGCGAAGCCGGCGGTGTACAGCACGTAGATGCGCCGCAGGCGCAGGCGGAACTGCTGGGGCGTGTCGCCGCTGAAAAACGGCATCAGCGCTCCTCCCCGGCCTCGTCGGCGCGTTCATCGGCGCGATTCATGGTCCGGGCGTAGACGGCGATGATGACCAGATAGGCCAGCGGCGCGCCGTAGGCGGCCATCCAGAACGCGAAGGGCCAGTCCAGGAAGCCGAAGCTCAGGCTGCGGGCGAAATACGAGGGAACGAAGGTCAGCGCCGCCCAGATGGCGAGCAGCAGCAGAATCAGCCGCAGGTTGCGGCGCCAATAGGGAGTCGGTGCGGGATCAGGGTGTGAATGACGCGATTCCGGCATAACTAGGGTGAGCGGGGCTCCGCCTGAATGTCGCGAAAACGCGGCGCTTGAAAAGCCCCCTGCGGAAGCAATGCCGGCTTTTTATGCGACAACGGCTGGCACTACCAGGTGCCAGCCGTTGTGCGTTTTGCTTTTTTTCTGGGTACTGCTTACTTTTTTTATGTACCGGTGCCGCCGGTATTTGCCCATGCAGGGCTTTGTCTCCTCACCTGCATGGGATGAGATTCTGCACCAGTAGCGGGATTGTCACACTAGGGGAATGCCCTAAGAAGGAGCATTCATTTACATATTCGCTGCACCATATAAGTGCATTTCGATCGAAACATCCTAAATATTGGGATTTTTCGTTTTTACGTTTCATTTATCCCGCCCCGCCAAACCTATACCCCGTTTTTACCCCCCGCTGCGTAACCTGCCGGTGTCCTGATCGGCCCTGGCCGCGCCTGCCGGCGCGCGGGCCGTCCGCTTTCGGGAGAAAAACGTGGATGCCTTCTATATCGCCATTTTCGCCGTGCTGGCGGGGCTGACCTACGCCCTGCTGCGCTTCTGCCTGGCCCTGTCTTCGGGAGCACGGGCATGAACGCGCTTTATTGGCTGAGCGGCGTGACCGCCGCCCTGTTGTTCGTCTACCTGCTGGTGGCGCTGTTCAAACCGGAGAAATTCTGATGTCCGCCGAATTCATCGGATTGCTCGCCGCCTACCTGGCGGTCCTGCTGGCCGTCGCGCCGTTTCTGGGGCGGTATATCCGCGCGGCCATGGAAAACCCGCAGTCCCGGCTGACGGCCTGGGGCCGCCCGCTGGAACGCGGCATTTACCGGCTGGCCGGCATAGACCCCCAGGCCGAAATGGGCTGGCAGCGCTACGCCCTGGCCGTGCTGGCCTTCAATATCGTGGGAATCGCGGCGGTCTACGCCCTGCAGCGCCTGCAGGGCGTGCTGCCCCTGAACCCCGCCGGCCTGGGCGCGGTGGCGCCGGACTCGGCGCTGAACACCGCCATCAGCTTCGTCACCAACACCAACTGGCAGGGCTACGGCGGCGAGTCCACCATGAGCTACCTGACCCAGATGCTGGCGCTGACGGTGCAGAACTTCGTCTCGGCCGCGACCGGCATCGCCGTGCTGTTCGCTTTGGTGCGCGGCCTGGCGCGCCATTGCTCCACTACGGTGGGCAATTTCTGGGCCGACATGGTGCGTTGCACGCTGTACGTGCTGCTGCCGCTGTCGCTGGTGCTGGCGCTGGCGCTGGTCAGCCAGGGCGTGATCCAGAACTTCAGCCCCTACCAGGAAGTCCAGACCCTGGCCGGCCAGACCCAGACGCTTGCCATGGGCCCGGTGGCCTCGCAGGAATCGATCAAACTGCTGGGCACCAACGGCGGCGGCTTCTTCAACGCCAACTCCTCGCATCCGTACGAAAACCCCACGGCGCTGGCGAACTTCCTGGAGATGCTGGCCATTCTGGCGATCCCGGCGGCGCTGTGCTTCTCGTTCGGCGAGATGGTGGGCAGCCGGCGCCAGGGCATCGCGATCCTGGCGGCCATGACGCTGCTGTTCGGCGCGTTCGCGCTGTCGGCCGGCTACTTCGAGCAGCAGCCCAATCCCATGGCCGCGCAGGCCGGCGCCTCGGTGTCCGGCGGCAACATGGAAGGCAAGGAAACCCGCTTCGGCATCGCCGCGACCTCGCTGTTCGCCACCGTCACCACGGCGGCCTCCTGCGGCGCGGTCAACGGCATGCACGATTCGTTCACCGCGATGGGCGGGCTCACGCCGATGCTGCTGATGCAGCTGGGCGAGGTGGTCTTCGGCGGCGTGGGTTCGGGCCTGTACGGCATGCTGGCCTGCGCCATCCTGGCCGTGTTCATCGCCGGGCTGATGATAGGCCGCAGTCCCGAATACCTGGGCAAGAAGATCGAGGCCCACGACATGAAGATGGTGTCCATCGTCATCCTGGCCACGCCGCTGCTGGTGCTGGGCGGCACGGCGCTGGCCGTGTCCGTCGCCGCCGGCCAGGCCGGCGTGCTGAACCCGGGCATCCACGGTTTTTCGGAAATCCTCTATGCCCTCAGCTCGGCGGCGAACAACAACGGCAGCGCCTTCGCCGGCCTGTCGGCCAACACGCCCTTCTACAACGTCCTGCTCGGCGCGGCCATGTGGTTCGGCCGCTTCGCCATCATCGTCGCGGTGCTGGCGCTGGCCGGCTCGCTGGCCGCCAAGCGCCGCCTGCCCGCCGGTCCGGCCAGCATGCCCACGACCGGTCCGCTGTTCGTGACCCTGCTGATCGGCGCGGTGCTGATGGTGGGCGCGCTGACCTACGTGCCCGCGCTGGCCTTGGGGCCGGTCGCCGAACACTTGATGCGGTAGCGCCGCATAACTGGAATATGAAAATGGCCAAGATTGAAACCTCCGCCTTCGGCGCCGCGGGCGGCGCCGCCCACGTCCCTGCCGCCGCCCCGCCGGAACGCGGCTTCGGACTGTGGTCGGGCGCGCTGGTCGCCCCCGCCCTGCTGGAAAGCCTGCGCAAGCTATCGCCGGCGGCGCAGTTGAAGAACCCCGTGATGTTCGTGGTCTACGCGGGCAGCATCCTGACGACCGTGCTGTGGGTCATGGCCCTGCGCGGCATGGCCGACGCGCCCGCCGGCTTCATCCTGGCGATCGCCGCGTGGCTGTGGTTCACCGTGCTGTTCGCCAATTTCGCCGAGGCCCTGGCCGAAGGCCGCGGCAAGCAGCAGGCCGCCGCCTTGCGCGGCCTGCGCACCACCGTGAACGCCCGCCTGCTCAAGGGCTGGCGCGAGGCCGACGCGCGCCACGCGCAGCCGGCCGAATGGCGCGGCCTGGCGGTCAGCCAGCCGTCCGGCCTGCTGCGCCGCGGCGACGTGGTGCTGGTCGAAGCCGGCGAGACCATACCCGGCGACGGCCAGGTGCTGGCCGGCGTCGCCTCGGTGGACGAAAGCGCCATCACCGGCGAATCCGCGCCGGTGATCCGCGAGTCCGGCGGCGACTTCTCCTCGGTCACCGGCGGCACGCGGGTGCTGTCTGACTGGATCTTCGTGCGCATCGAGGCCGACCCGGGCGAGAGCTTCCTGGACCGCATGATAGGCATGGTCGAAGGCGCCAAGCGCCAGAAGACGCCCAACGAACTGGCGCTCACCATCCTGCTGGTCGGCCTGACGGTGGTGTTCCTGCTGGTGGTGGCGACCCTGCTGCCGTTCTCGATCTACGCTGTCGACGCCGCCGGCGCGGGCGCCGCGGTCACCGTGACCGTGCTGGTGGCGCTGCTGGTCTGCCTGATCCCCACCACCATCGGCGGGCTGCTGTCGGCCATCGGCGTGGCCGGCATGAGCCGCATGATGGGCGCCAACGTCATCGCCACCTCGGGCCGCGCGGTCGAGGCCGCCGGAGACGTGGACGTGCTGCTGCTGGACAAGACCGGCACCATCACCTTCGGCAACCGCCAGGCCTCGGCCTTTCTGCCCGCGCCCGGCGTGTCCGAACGCGAACTGGCCGACGCCGCGCGCCTGGCCTCGCTGGCCGACGAAACGCCCGAGGGCCGCAGCATCGTGGCCCTGGCCGACAAGCTCCTGCGCGCGCCGGCCGCGCCCATGCCGAACGCGCAGTTCGTGCCCTTCAGCGCCCAGTCGCGCATGAGCGGCGTGGACGCCGGCGGCCGCAGCATCCGCAAGGGCGCGGTCGACGCGGTCCAGTCCTGGCTGGCGGCGCAGGACTCGGCGGTGCCGGCGCAGGCGCGCCAGCTGGCCGAGGACGTCGCGCGCCGCGGCAGCACGCCGCTGATGGTCAGCGACGGCAGCCGCGCGCTCGGCGTGGTCGAACTGAAGGACATCGTCAAGCCCGGCATCCAGTCACGCTTCGCGGCGCTGCGCCGCATGGGGATCAAGACCGTCATGATCACCGGCGACAACAAGCTCACGGCGGCTTCCATCGCCGCCGAGGCCGGCGTCGACGACTTCCTGGCCGAGGCCACGCCCGAGGCCAAGCTCAAGCTGATCCGCACCTACCAGGCCGAAGGCCGGCTGGTGGCGATGACGGGCGACGGCACCAACGACGCACCCGCGCTGGCGCAGGCCGACGTGGCGGTGGCGATGAATTCGGGCACCCAGGCGGCCAAGGAGGCCGGCAACATGGTGGACCTGGACTCCAACCCCACCAAGCTGATCGAGATCGTGGAGATCGGCAAGCAGATGCTGATGACCCGCGGCGCGCTCACCACCTTCAGCGTGGCCAACGACGTGGCCAAGTACTTCGCCATCATTCCCGCCGCCTTCGCCGCCGTGTATCCGCAGCTGCAGGTGCTGAACGTGATGGGCCTGGCCACGCCGGCCTCGGCCATCCTGTCGGCCGTGATCTTCAATGCGCTGATCATCGTGGCGCTGATTCCGCTGGCGCTCAAAGGCGTGCGCTACCGCCCGCTGGGCGCGGCGACGCTGCTGCGCCGCAACCTGCTGATCTACGGCCTGGGCGGACTGCTGGTGCCGTTCGCTGGCATCAAGCTGATCGACATGGTGCTGGCCGCGCTGGGCTGGGCCTAGGCCCGGGCTTATTCCAAGGAACCAATCATGAAATCCTCCGCTACCCTGCCGCGCCAAGCCGGCATCCTGCGCCCGGCGCTGGTCGTCTTCGCCGCACTGTCGCTGGTGACTGGTCTGGCCTATCCGTTCCTGACCACCGGCATCGCCGCCGCCGTGTTTCCGCGCGAAGCGGCCGGCTCGCTCATCGAGCAGGACGGCCGCGTCGTCGGCTCCGAACTGATCGGCCAATCGTTCAGCGCGCCCGGCGACTTCTGGGGCCGGCCGTCGGCCACCGGGCCCGCGCCATACAACGGCGCCAACTCCGGCGGCTCGAACCTGGGGCCGCGCAATCCGGCGCTGGCCGAGGCCATCCAGGCGCGCATCGCCGCCTTGAAGGCGGCCGATCCCGACAACCCCGTGCCCGTGCCGGTGGACCTGGTCACCGCGTCCGGCAGCGGACTGGACCCGCACATCAGCCCGGCCGCGGCGGCCTACCAGGCCGCGCGCGTGGCGCGCGCGCGCCATCTGCCGCGCGCGCAGGTCGACGCGCTGATCCAGGCGCATACCGAAAAGCCCTGGCTGGGCGTGCTGGGCGAGCCCGCGGTCAATGTGCTGACGCTGAACCTGGCGCTGGACCGGCTGGCGCCGGCGCGCTGATGGCGCGGCGTATAGTATTGCCAGCCGTCACCCCACACTATTTTCATGGCTGATACCGCCGGCGCGCGTCCGGACCCCGACGCGCTCTTGAAGACGCTGGACGATGCCGCGCGCCAGGCGGCGCGCGGCCGGCTGCGCATCTACTTCGGGTCTTCGGCCGGCGTGGGCAAGACCTACGCCATGCTGGTGGCGGCCCGCGCCCAGGCCGCGCAGGGCGCGCACGTGCTGGCCGGCGTGGTCGAAACCCACGGCCGGCGCGAAACCGCGGCGCTGCTCGAAGGCCTGCCCGTCCTCCCGCTCAAGGAGGCGCCGTACCGCGGCCACCTGCTGAAGGAATTCGACCTGGACGGCGCGCTGGCGCGGCGCCCGGACCTGGTGCTGGTGGACGAGCTGGCGCATTCGAACGCGCCCGGCTCGCGCCACGCCAAGCGCTGGCAGGACATCGAAGAACTGCTGACGGCCGGCATCGACGTCTGGACCACGCTGAACGTGCAGCACCTGGACAGCCAGAACATGGCGGTCGGCAGCATCACCGGGGTGCGGGTCTGGGAGACCGTGCCGGACGCGGTCTTCGATTCGGCCGACGAAGTGATCCTGGTCGACCTGTCGGCCGACGAGCTGCTGCGCCGCCTGAAAGAAGGCAAGGTCTACGTGCCCGAGCAGGCGCGCCACGCCACCCGCAACTTCTTCCGCAAGGGCAACCTGATCGCGCTGCGCGAGCTGGCGCTGCGCCGCACGGCCGACCACGTGGACGACGACGTCCAGGCCTACCGGCGCGACCGCGCCATCGAATCCGTATGGCGCACGCGCGAGGCCGTGGTCGCCTGCATCGGCCCGGACATCGACGCCGAGTACGTGATCCGCAGCGCCCACCAGCTGAGCCGGCAGCTGGACTGCGACCTGCACGTGGTCACCATCGACACGCCGCGCGCGGCCCCGCCGCCGCAGGCCGAACGCGAACGCATGCAGCGCAGCCTGGCCCTGGCGGATTCGCTGGGCGCGCGCAGCGAAACGCTGGCCGGCGACGACATGGTCGACGCGGTGGTGCGCTACGTGCGCCGCCACAACATCACCAAGGCCGTCATCGGCCGCACCCGCGCCGCCGGCCTGCAGCGCCTGCGCCTGTCGCTGTCGGCCGCGCTGACCAGCGCCCTCGCGCCGGGCTGGCTCTGGCGCCGCCACAGCTTCGCCGACATGCTGGCGGCCGGCTGCCCCGAGATCGATGTGATCCGCCTGGGCGCTCCGCCCCTGCCCGCCAGCGCCGCCTCGGTGCGCGACGCGCCGGCGCCGAAGGGGCGCGGCGACGAGCGCGGCGCGCGCCCGCTGGCCGGCTACGCCTGGGCGCTGTGCTATTGCGCCGGCGCCACCGCGCTGTCTGCCTTGGCCTTTCCCACCCTGCACCAGACCAACATCGTCATGCTGTTCCTGCTGGCGGTGGTGGCCGTGGCGCTGCGCCACGGCCGCGGGCCGGCGGCGCTGGCCTCGGTGGTCAGCGTGGGGCTGTTCGATTTCTTTTTCGTGCAGCCGCTGGCGTCCTTCGCCGTGTCGGACGTGCAGTACCTGCTGACCTTCGGCGTGCTGCTGTCGGTGGGCCTGCTGATCGGGCAGCTGACGGCCGGGCTGCGCCTGCAGGCGCAGGCCTCGGTCAAGCGCGAAGCCGACGCCCGCAGCCTTTACGAATTCGCGCGCGAACTCTCGTCGGCGCTGCTGCCCGAACAGATCGTCGCGCTGGCCGGCGCGTTCGTGCACGCCACCTTCGGCTCGCGCTGCGCGCTGTACATCCTGGGCATGGACGAGCGCCTGCAACTGGCCTCGCCGCCCGAGCCCGACATGCCGCCGCCGGAATCCGCCGTGGCCCTATGGGTCTACGACCACGGCCAGCCGGCCGGCGCGGGCACCGCCACGCTGGCGCACGGCGCGCTGCTGTACCTGCCGCTGAAAGCGCCCATGCGCATCCGCGGCGTGCTGGCGCTGGCGGCGGCGCGGCGCAGCCTGTTTTCCGACCCCGATTCGCGCCGCCAGATCGAAGCCTACGCCACCCTGATCGCCATCGCTCTCGAACGCCTGCATTACGTGGAGGTCGCGCAGCAGGCGCTGGTCAGCATGGAATCCGANCATGCGCATCCGCGGCGGCCTGGCGCTGGCGGCGGCGCGGCGCAGCCTGTTTTCCGACCCCGATTCGCGCCGCCAGATCGAAGCCTACGCCACCCTGATCGCCATCGCTCTCGAACGCCTGCATTACGTGGAGGTCGCGCAGCAGGCGCTGGTCAGCATGGAATCCGAGAAGCTGCGCAACTCGCTGCTGGCCGCGGTGTCGCACGACCTGCGCACCCCGCTGACCAGCCTGGTCGGCATGACAGACACGCTGATGCGCCAGCAGGCGGCGCTGCCGCCCGACGTGCACGACACCATCCGCGCCATGCGCGACCAGGCCCAGCGCATGCACGCGCTGGTCGCCAACCTGCTGGACATGGCGCGGCTGCAGAACCGCGACACGCCGCTGCGGCTGGAATGGCAGTCCATCGAGGAACTGGTGGGCGCGGCGCTGGCCGCCATGCGCGAGCCGCTGGCCGCGCACCGGGTCGTCGTCGACAGCCTGTCGCAGCTGCCGCTGGTGGAATGCGACGGCGTGCTGATCGAGCGGGTGCTGTGCAACCTGCTGGAGAACGCGGCCAAGTACACGCCGCCCGGCAGCACGCTGCGCCTGTCGGCGGCGGCCGGCGACGGCGAGCTGCGCGTGGCCGTCTGCGACAACGGCCCCGGCGTGCCGCCGGGCGCCGAACGCCGCATCTTCGAGAAATTCACGCGCGGCGAACGCGAGTCCGCCACGCCCGGCGTGGGCCTGGGCCTGGCCGTCTGCGAGGCCATCGTCGCCGCCCACCGTGGCAGAATCTGGGTCGAGCACGCGCCGGGCCAGCAGGCCGGCGCGCAGTTCGTCTTCACGCTCCCGCTGGGCACGCCGCCCCCGATCCAACCCGAAACCGCCTGAGCGCCGCCCCGCATGTTCGATTACCAGCCGACCCTCCTGCTCATCGAGGATGACGCCCATATCCGGCGCTTCGTGCGCCAGGCCCTGGAAACCGAGGGCTGCGTCGTGCATGAGGCCGACACCGTCAGGCGCGGCCTGATCGAGGCCGGCACCCGCCAGCCCGACGCGGTGGTGCTGGATCTGGGCCTGCCGGACGAGGACGGCATGACCCTGATCCGCGAACTGCGCGGCTGGACCGAGGTGCCGGTGCTGGTGCTGTCGGCGCGCAGCGCCGAGGCCGACAAGGTCGCCGCGCTGGATGCCGGCGCGGACGACTACCTGACCAAACCGTTCGGCGTCAGCGAACTGCTGGCGCGCCTGCGCGTGCTGCTGCGGCGCCACGCCCGCGGCGGCGCGGGCAATGCGGCGGAGATCGCGTTCGGCGACGTGCGCGTGGATTTCGCCCGCCGCGTGGTCGAGCGCGGCGGGCGCCACGTGCACCTGACCGCGATGGAGTACCGGCTGCTGGCGGCGCTGCTGGCGCATCGCGGCAAGGTCATGACGCACCGCGAACTGCTGCGCGAGGTATGGGGGCCTTCGCACGTCGAAAGCAACCACTACCTGCGGATCTACATGGGCCACCTGCGCCAGAAGCTGGAGGCCGATCCCGCCCAGCCCGTCTATCTGCTGACCGAGATCGGCGTCGGCTACCGCTTCGCGGGCTGAAACGCGCGCCTGGCGTTGACGCCGCGTTTACGCGCGGCCGGCAAGTGTTGTCTCGGCCTTTATGCGGTTGATCCTATTGTTGCGGTCCCATCCAACAACAGGAGATTCCGATGCCCCGCCACTCACACGCCGCGGCCGCGCTGCTGACCCTTGCCGCCGCGCACGCCGGCCATGCGTGCGCCGCCGAAGCGCCGCCCGCCGCGCCCGCTTTTACGCTGACCGCGAACGTCACGCTGGCCAGCCAGTACCGTTATCGCGGTCTGATGCAGTCCAACAACAAGCCCGCCATCCAGGGCGGATTCGATGTGGTCCACGCCAGCGGCTTCTACCTCGGCAACTGGAACTCCAGCATCAGCTGGCTCAACGACGCGGACAGCCGCGTCTCCGCGCCCGTGGAAATGGATTTCTACGGAGGCTACAAAGCCAATCTGGCGCAGGACGTGCCCGTCGACCTGGGCGTCCTGCAGTACTACTACCCCGGCGATTACCCGTCGCACTACACCAGCCCCGATACCACCGAGCTGTACGCCGGCATCGGCTATGGCCCGCTCACGTTCAAGTACTCCATCGCCATGACCAACCTGTTCGGATTCGCCGACAGCAAGTACAGCCAGTACTTCGACCTGTCCGGCAATATCGATACCGGCATCTGGGGCCTGACGCTCAATGCCCACGTCGGCCGCCAACTGGTGCGCAACGTGGACGACGGCTCGTACACCGACTGGAAGCTGGGGCTGACGAAAGACTTCGGCCAGGGCCTGTCGGTGTCGCTGGCCTATCTGGACACCGACGCCGACCGCGCCGTCTACACCAACACGCGCGGGCGCGACATGGGCCGCGCCGCGGGCCTGCTGTCCGTGACCAAGACGTTCTGATCCGCCGCGGGCATTGACGCGTTTTTTACGCGTCCCGTTCGCATTTATCGGCAGCTTTTATGGCGCGCTTCCTATAGTGAAACCGTCATCAACCAACCGGATACCGAAGCGCCGCCAGCGGCGCGTCCATCCCGCCCCCGCCATGATCCCCAGACTGCAACCGCGCCGCCGCCCCCTGCCCGCCCCGCGCAACGACCGGGTCGCGCTGACCGTCACGATAGACACGCTCGACGCCCTCAATCTGCGCCTGGCCCTGCACCGCGCGCTGGGCGAGCGCATTGGCGTCTATGTGCTGTCGGTCGATGGCGCCGGCGCGCGCTGCGCGCTGCAGCTGCAATGCGGCCGCGGCCAGCTGGACGCGCTGATGCATGCGGTCATGTCCGGATTGCCGCGCGCGGAATTCGGCCCGGTGCTCGCCGCCCCCGCGTACACGGCGCGTTGAGCCATGGACATGCCGACCAAGACCGCCTTCGAGGGCATCTGGCTGCCCATGGTCACGCCGATGCGCGCCGGCCGCGTGGACCTGGACGCCGCGCAGGCGCTGGCGCGCTACTACCGTAACGCCGGCATGGCGGGCCTGGTGCTGTTCGGCTCCACGGGCGAAGGCAGCCTGTTGAGCCTGCCGGAGAAGATCGAGATGATCGAGGCGATCTCCAGCGACCCCCACGCGCTGCCGCTGGTGTTCGGCGCGGGCGGCGTGGACACGCGCGGGGTGGCCGCCGCGATCCGCCGCCTGGACAAGTACCGGCCCGCCGGCTATCTGGTGCCGCCGCCCTACTACCTGGGTCCGTCCCAGGCCGGCATCCTGTGGCATTACCGGCAGATCGCGTGGGCCACGCGGCAGCCCATCATCCTGTACAACATCCCCAAGCGCGCCGGCGTCGCGATGACGGTGGAGACCATGGAGGCGCTGGCGTCCCTGCCCGGCTTCAGCGCGGTCAAGGAATGCAATCCATCGGTGCTGGCGGCGCTGAATGCGCGCGGCGCGTTGCCGGCGCTGTGCGGCACGGAACCCGCGCTGCTGGACCACTTCCTGGCCGGCGGCCGCGGCGCCATCCCGGCCGCCGCGCATCTGTATCCCGAGCGCTACGTCGCAATCGCACAGCTGGCCCGCGACGGCGATGCCGAGGCCGCGCGCGAACTGTTCGAGCCGCTGCGCGGCCTGATCCGGCTGCTGTACGCCGAACCGAATCCGGCGCCGATCAAGCGCGCGCTCGCCATGCAGGGGCTGATCGCCGACGAATTGCGCCTGCCCATGACCAGCGCCAGCCGCGAACTGGGCGCACGCCTGCAACGGGCGATGGGCGCGCTGCACGCAAGCCCCGGCCGGCTGCAGACGGCCTGAACCGGGGCCCGGCTCAGGGCTGGCGCGGCGCGGCCGGACGCGGCGTGGTCAGCGCGATCAGCGCCACCATGATCAGCGCATAGGTAGGCACGCTGCGCATGTTGCGGAACATCATTTCGGTCAGGCTGTAGGCGCAATAGCCCAGGCAGAACAACAGGCCCATCTGGGCGCCAACGCGTATCACGCGGTCGTCGCTGGCCATCCTGCGCAGGAACACCGCCGCCGGCAGCAGGTAGAGGGTGAGGATGCTCGCCAGGCCCAGCAGCCCGTAGCCCGCCAGGGCCGCGAGCATGTCGTTATGCGGCTCGCCGAAGCCGTCGACGACCTCGCGCGTCACCACGCCCTGCTTCTCCAGCGCCAGCAGTTCGCTGCGGAACTGGTTCGGCCCCAGCCCCACCACCGGGCTTTTCTCGAACATCAGCAGCGAGGCTTCCCACAACTGCAGGCGGATGCCGAACGAGGTGTCGCGGTTGCTCGACGTGGTGAAACCATGCAGGTCGCTCTGGATCTCGTGCATGCGGCTGCTGAAGTTCCAGATGCCGACCGCGGAGACCGCCAGCGCCACGGCCAGCCCCAGCGCGCAGTACACCTTGTGGCGCCGCCGCCAGCCGCGCAGGCCCAGCAGGAACACCACGGCCAGGATGGGCAGCAGCATCCAGCTGCTGCGCGTCTCGGACACCCAGGTGCCCCACACGCTCAGCACGGCCACCAGCACCTTGACGGCGGCTTCGGCGCGCGGCCAGCGCGTGGTCGCGCCCCAGCCTATGGACAGCAGCGACATCATGCCGAACAGCAGCGTCAGGTTGGCGAAGGCCACGGCGTTATAGCGCCCGCCGATCTCCGCCACGGTGGCGCGCTCCCACCAGGTCATGGTGACGATCAGCATGATCGAGCCGGCGAGCGCGCCGATGAGCAGGCTCCACTGGATCTGCCTGAGCCATTGCTGGGGCGCTCTCAGCAACAGCCACAGGACCGGCACCGCCAGCGCGAAGCGCAGCAGTTTCTCGAGTTCGGAGCCGCTCCACACGCCCCGCACAGCGGAGGTGATGAACATACAGGCCAGCGGCAGCAGCAGCGCCAGGGCGATCGGCCACAGGGCCTGGAAATCCATCGGTTCATAGCGCTTGATCGCATTGGCGGCGAGCGCCGCCAGCGCGATCAGGCCGGTGAGATAAATAATGGCCGGCCCGCCCACGGGACTGGTCAACGCCAGCGCGGGAATCAGCAACACCAGCCAGGTGGCCAAGGAAACGTACAGTCGGGGCACAACAATCAACCTGGAAAAACGTAGCGGAACATCTGCGCCCTGCCGAGCATGCAGACAAAACCGCCCGCCATGACGGCGGGCGGATTTCGTCCAGGACTTGCTCGCAAGTGGCCTATCGAGGGTTACATGTTTTCGATCATGACCTGACCGAAGCCCGAGCACGACACCTGGGTCGCGCCTTCGAGCAGGCGGGCGAAGTCATACGTGACCTTCTTGGACAGGATGGATTTCTCCATGCTGGAGATGATCAGGTCGGCGGCTTCGGTCCAGCCCATGTGGCGCAGCATCATTTCGGCCGACAGGATTTCGGAACCGGGGTTCACGTAGTCCTTGCCCGCGTACTTCGGCGCGGTGCCGTGGGTGGCTTCGAACATGGCCACCGAATCGGACAGGTTGGCGCCCGGGGCGATGCCGATGCCGCCCACCTGCGCGGCCAGCGCGTCGGAGATGTAGTCGCCGTTGAGGTTGAGCGTGGCGATCACGTCGTATTCGGCCGGACGCAGCAGGATCTGCTGCAGGAAGGCGTCGGCGATCGAATCCTTGACGGTGATTTCGCGGCCCGTCTTGGGGTTCTTGAACTTGCACCACGGGCCGCCGTCGATGAGCTGCGCGCCGAATTCCTTCTGCGCCAGGGCATAGCCCCAGTCGCGGAACCCGCCCTCGGTGAACTTCATGATATTGCCCTTGTGCACCAGCGTGACCGAGCTGCGGTCGTTGTCGATGGCGTACTGCAGGGCCTTGCGCACCAGGCGCTCGGTGCCTTCGCGCGAGACCGGCTTGATGCCGATGGACGAGGTGTTCGGGAAACGGATCTTCTTCACGCCGAGCTTGGTCTGCAGGAACTGGATCAGTTCCTTGGCCTGCTCGCCTTCGGCCATGTATTCGATGCCGGCGTAGATGTCTTCGGAGTTCTCGCGGAAGATCACCATGTCGGTCTTTTCGGGCTCGCGCACCGGCGAGGGCACGCCCTTGAAATAGCGCACCGGGCGCAGGCAGACATACAGGTCCAGCTGTTGGCGCAGCGCCACGTTGAGCGAGCGGATGCCGCCGCCGACCGGGGTGGTCAGCGGGCCCTTGATGGACACCACATAGTCTTTGACGACATCCAGGGTTTCATCGGGCAGCCACACGTCCGGGCCGTAGACCTTGGTGGCCTTTTCGCCGGCATAGACTTCCATCCAGTGGATCTTGCGCTTGCCGCCATAGGCCTTCTGCACCGCCGCGTCGACGACCTTGATCATCACGGGGGTGATATCGGCGCCCGTGCCATCGCCCTCGATGTAGGGAACGATGGGCTGTTCGGGCACATTCAGCGAGAAATCGGCGTTGACCGTGATCTTCTGGCCGCCGGCGGGAACCTTGATATGTTGGTAGGACATGAATGCTCCATTTGCTCCGGGTGATTTTTCTGCACGCGCCGGCATCGGGAAGCGTCCGGCTCCCGGGGAAACCCGTCCTGGGGAACCGCACACCGGATGGCGGATAGCAACCCATTCTATATCGCAACGGGGCCGGCCGGCCCGGCGGGCCGCGCCGGGCGGTAAAATAATGCATCCTCAGCCCGCTTTCCGTCCCTTCCAGATGTTCAATCCCTCCCGCGACCAAGTCCGCGAATTCTTCATCGAAACCTGGCGCAAGCACCGCGCGGCCGAGGTGCTGACCCCGCTCGAGGCCATCGCGCTGGACTGGATCATCGAACATCCGGAATACCACGGCGACCTGGAAAGCCCCGACGCCATGACCGCGGAATACTCCGTGGAGAAGGGGCGCACCAACCCGTTTCTGCACCTGTCCATGCACCTGGCCATCGCCGAGCAGCTGTCCATCGACCATCCGCCGGGCATCCGCAACGCCTACCAGCAGCTGGTGGCGCGCAGCGACGCGCACCAGGCGGCGCACGAGATCATGGAATGCCTGGGCCAGGTGGTCTGGGAAGCCCAGCGGCTGGGCACGCCGCTGGACAGCGACACCTACATCGACCTGATCCGCCAGCGCGCGGGACGCTGAAAAAAACCCCGGTCATCGTGCCGGGGTTTTTTCTGGGTGCCGCCTTTTTTCGGACCTTTGCTTTGGGCCGTTATTTACGCACGCCCAGGTCGCTGGGCAGCGTGGACAGCCAGGCCGCGACGTTGGTGATGTCCTGGTCGGACAGCTGCGTGGCGAAGGCGCCCATGATCGGGTTCTTGCGCACGTTGGCCGTGGCCGCGCTGCCGGAGGCGCCGCGCTTGTAGGCCTTCAGGGCATGGGCCAGGTAGTCCGCGTGCTGCCCGGCCAGGGTCGGGTACGCCGGGTCCACGGCCGTCTTGGCGTCGGCGCCGTGGCAGGACGCGCAATTGAATTTGTCGAACACGGCCTTGCCGGCCGCCAGGTCCTGGGCCTGGGCCGCGGCGCCCGCCACGGCCAGGGTCGCGCCCGCGAGGGCAAGCATGGTGCGATTCATGTGTGCCCCTTATTTGAGATTCGAGTAATACGCGGCCAGGTCGGCGATGTCCTGGTCCGACAGGCTGCCGGCGATGGCGTCCATCGTGGGATGGCTGCGCGCGCCTTTCTTATACTCGTTGAGGGCGGTTTCGATGTATTTGGCGTTCTGGCCGGCAATCATCGGAACGTGGTAGAGCTCGGGAAACGTCGCCTTGTAGCCTTCGATTCCGTGGCAACCGATGCACATCGAGACCTTGTCGCGGGCGTTCTGTACATTACCGACCACGGCGGCGGCTTCCGCCGCGACGGCCTGGCCGGCGATCGCACAGGATGCCGCTGCGGCCAACAGGGATAGCTTGTACTTCAGAGAGGTTCGCAACTTCATTGGAGTGGCTCTTCTTCGTATGGCTAAGGACTAGGGCCTGCATGCAAGAAAGGCCCTCGGCAAACATGTTGCGGGTCGAACCCAAAGCAAAACCGCCTGATTGTACGATACTTGCTCAGGATTAATACCTTAATATGGTATTGACCATCATCAAAACCCGGATGCCATCGAACCATGTCCGCAGCTCAGCCCGCCACTTCCGCCACGCCTGACCGCTTCGACGGGACCGACAGTTATGTCGCCACCGATGACCTGAAACTCGCCGTCAACGCCGCGCTGATCCTGCAGCGCCCGCTCCTCATCAAGGGTGAACCCGGCACCGGCAAGACCATGCTTGCCGACGAGGTCGCCCGCGCGCTGGGCCGGCCGCTGCTGCAATGGCACATCAAGTCCACCACCAAGGCGCACCAGGGCCTGTACGAATACGACGCCGTCTCGCGCCTGCGCGACTCGCAGCTGGGCGACGAGAAAGTCCGCGACATCCGCAACTACATCGTACAGGGCACGCTGTGGCAGGCCTTCCAGTCGCCGGAGCCGGCGGTGCTGCTCATCGACGAGATCGACAAGGCCGACATCGAATTCCCCAACGACCTGCTGCGCGAGCTGGACCGCATGGAATTCCATGTCTACGAAACGCGCGAGACCATCTCGGCGCGGCACCGCCCGCTGGTCATCATCACCTCCAACAACGAGAAGGACCTGCCCGACGCGTTCCTGCGGCGCTGCTTCTTCCACTACATCCGCTTCCCCGACCGCGAGACGATGCGCGACATCGTCGCCGTGCACTATCCCGACCTCAAGCAGGACGTGCTGCGCGCGGCGCTGGACACCTTCTTCGCGCTGCGCGAGGCGCCGGGCCTGAAGAAAAAGCCCTCCACCTCCGAACTGCTGGACTGGCTGCGCCTGCTGCTGGCCGAAGGCGCCAGCGCCGCCGAGATCGACGCGCACACCGCCACGGCGGTGCCGCTGATGGCCGGCGCCCTGCTCAAGAACGAGCAGGACGTGCATCTGCTGGAGCGCCTGGCGGCCATGACGCGCGGCGGCCAGCGCCGCTGATCCGGCGCACCATCCGTGGCGGTTCGCACATGCTGATCGACTTCTTCTACCACCTCAGGGCGCACAAGCTGCCCGTCTCGGTCAAGGAATACCTGACCCTGGTGGACGCCCTGCGCCACAACCTCATGGCGCCGACGCTGGACGATTTCTACTTCCTGGCGCGCGCCGCGCTGGTCAAGGACGAAGCGCTCTACGACCGCTACGACCAGGCTTTCGGCGCCTACTACCGCGGCATCGCGGCCGCCCTGCCGGCGGGCAAGGAAATCCCGCTGGACTGGCTCATCAAGCAGTTCGAGAAAAGCCTGACGCCGGAAGAAAAGGCCGCCATCGAAAAGCACGGCTGGGACAAGCTGATGGAGCTTTTCAAGGAGCGCATGGAAGAGCAGAAGGAACGCCATGCCGGCGGCAGCAAGTGGATCGGCACCGGCGGCACCTCGCCCTTCGGCAACGGCGGCTACCACCCGGAAGGCATCCGCGTGGGCGGCGCGTCGGCCGGCAACCGCACCGCGGTCAAGGTCTGGGACATGCGCCAGTTCAAGGACTACGACGACCAGGTCGAGCTGGGCACGCGCAACTTCAAGGTCGCGCTGCGCCGCCTGCGGCGCTTCGCGCGCCAGGGCGCCGACATGGAGCTGGACCTGGACGACACCATCGCCAGCACCGCGCGCAACGCCGGCCACCTGGACCTGCGCATGGTCCCGGAGCGCCACAACACGGTCAAGGTGCTGATGCTGCTGGACGTGGGCGGCAGCATGGACGACCACATCGCGCGCGTCGAGGAACTGTTCTCGGCGGCCCGCAGCGAGTTCCGCCACCTCGAGGTCTATTACTTCCACAACTGCCCGTACGAAAGCCTGTGGCAAAGCAACCGCCGGCGCCAGAGCGAACGCTTCGACACCTGGGACGTGCTGCGCAAGTACAACCCCGACTGGCGCCTGATCATCGTCGGCGACGCCACCATGAGCCCGTACGAAATCCTGCAGCCGGGCGGCTCGGTCGAGCACTACAACAAGGAACCCGGCGCCGAATGGCTGCGCCGCCTGCTGGAAGCCTGGCCCAAATCGGTCTGGCTCAATCCCGAGCCCACCGCGTCCTGGCAGTACCGCCAGTCCATCGCGCTGTTGCGCGACATCATGCAGGACCGCATGTACCCGGTCACCGTCGCCGGCCTGGAACAGGCCATGCGGGTGCTGTCGAAATAATGAATGCCGGCCGATGGGTTACGCGCGTTCGGCGATCTGTTTCTTATCGCGGATGTCTCGCGCTACACCCATCCTACGATCCGATCCATGANCTGGAACAGGCCATGCGGGTGCTGTCGAAATAATGAATGCCGGCCGATGGGTTACGCGCGTTCGGCGATCTGTTTCTTATCGCGGATGTCTCGCGCTACACCCATCCTACGATCCGATCCATGAGCGTAGGATGGGTGCAGCGCGAGACCCCCTTGAACAAGAACCTCGACATACAACGCGCGTAACCCATCGGCCCATTTCCCACCTCAAGCACCGGATCACCCATCCACCGGCTGTTCCGGCGTCTCCAGCACCAGCTGATAAAACGCCAGGTCCAGCCAGCGGCCGAACTTGAAGCCGGCCTCGCGGATGGTGCCTGCGTGCGTGAAGCCGAGCTTCTCGTGCAGCGCGATGCTGCCCTGGTTGGCCGCGTCGATGCCGCCGACCAGCACGTGCACCTGCTGGGCGCGCGCGCGTTCGATGAGTTCGCGCATCAGCGCAATGCCCAGGCCGCGGCCGCGAAAGCGGTTGTCGACGTACACGGAATGCTCGACCGAATACTTGTAGGCCGGCCAGGCGCGGAACGTGCCGTAGCTGGCGAACGCCATCAACTCGCCTTCGGCGTTTTCGTAGCCCACCACCGGAAAGCCGCCCTGCCGCTTGGCCTGGAACCAGCCCGCCATCGCCTCGCGCGGCCGCGGCTTGTAGTCGTACAGCGCGGTGGAGGTGGCGATGGCCTCGTTGAAAATGGCGAGGATCTGGTCGGCATGGCGCTCGTGCGTGCAATCGACCAGGATGGCGCCTTCGGGCGCGCGGGTTGGGGCGGGCGTAGTCATGGCGCTAATTTTAGCGAGCCGGCCGCACCGATAGGAGATGCCCCCATACTGCGCACGCCGGCGACAAAAAAACCGGCGCAAGCGCCGGTTCAATGAACTTTGTTGCCGCTTCTGGCCACTCTCAGGCGGCGCGGCTCTCCACTGATCGGTCGGCCGGCGGCGTGCGCCGCAGGCCCGGGCACTTGCGCCACGACAGCTCGTCGGCGTCCATGTCCAGGTCGAACAGGTCGTTGGCCGCGGGCCAGGGGTGGCTGCGCGCCGCGGTGCCTTCCATCTCGAGTACGTGCCCGGCAAACCCCCTGGGCGAACCGCCGCACTCGGCAAAATATCGTTGCGTGTTCAAGTCCACCACGTAGGTGGTCATGTCGTGGGTCAGTATGGCCACGAATTGGCCGTCATCGCTGGCATAGGCGTACTGAAACTGCCCTTTGATTCCGTCGACGCTCAGGGGGGTTCCGGTCAATTGGGACAGCGCACGCGTGACGATCTCGGTCAGCATGGGTCGTTCCTCCGAAAGATGCGCCGGCAGAATGCCGGCAGCGAAGGCGCGAACGACAAGCGCCGGCGCCGCGCGCAAGGGGCGGCGCCTGGCGTTGGACGGGAAGCCTGTAGGCGGCTATCGCGCATCCCGTCGGCGGACAGCTACTACGTGCTGAAAATCTTACACCCGCAAGCCCAAACGCCTCAAATCAGGCGGCCGCCACCGGGGCGTCGCCGGGGTCCGTGTCACCATTTTCCCGCGCGCGCCAGTCCCGGCGGGCGATGCGGTAGAGCACGTGCTCGCGCAGCGGATGGCCCGGCGGCACGGCGGGATGGTCGAAGGGCGCCGCGTCCGCGCGCATCGCAAGGCGCTCCATCACGGCGCGCGAGCGCAGGTTGCCGGTGGCCGTGAACGCCACGATCTCGTCCAGCCCCACCTGCTCGAACCCCACCTTCAGCGCGGCCTGCGCCGCCTCGCAGGCGTAGCCCCTGCCCCAGTATGGCCGCGCCAGGCGCCAGCCGATCTCCACGCCGGGCGCGAACGGCAGCGCGGGAGCCAGCGGCTTGATGCCCGCGAAGCCGATGAAGGGCGCGACGCCCGGCGCCTCGACCGCCCAGAAACCCCAGCCGTGCTCGTCGATGCCGGCGGCCAGGCGGTCGGCCAGCGCGTCGCTCTCGGGCCTGGCCAGCGGCAGCAGGTATCGGGTGACCTCGGGGTCCGCGTTCAGCGCCGCGAAAGGTTCGCGGTCGGCCGCAAGCCACTGCCGCAGCAGCAGGCGCGGCGTTTCGACGTCGACGGACAGGGACATGCGGGGTTTCCTTGAGTCTTGGGGGCCAGCGGCGCCCCTGGCCGGGCGCCCCTGGCCGGGCGCGCCTGAACCATTGCCAGCGTATACACTCCAACGGATTCTGCCATGCCTAAGGAATTATCTGCCATGCGCCTTTCCCTGTCGAAGCTGCCGCGTCCGCTGGGCGCGCTGCTGTTCACCTCCTTCCTGGCCTTTCAGGCCGGGGCCGCCAGCCTGCCGGCCGGCGTCTCGGAGGCCGCCTCGATCGAAGGCATCACCGAGTATCGCCTGGCCAACGGCCTGCGGGTGCTGCTGGTACCCGATGAATCCAAGCCCTCCACCACCGTCAACATGACTTATCTGGTGGGCTCGCGCAACGAGAACTACGGGCAGACGGGCATGGCCCACCTGCTGGAGCACATGCTGTTCAAAGGCACCTCGACCACGCGCAACGCGATGGGCGAGTTCTCGCGCCGCGGCCTGCAGGCCAACGGCTCGACCTCCAGCGACCGCACCAATTACTTCGCCAGCTTCGCCGCCAACCCCGACACGCTCAAGTGGTACCTGGGCTGGCAGGCCGACGCCATGGTCAATTCCCTGATCGCCAAGGAAGACCTGGATTCGGAAATGACCGTGGTCCGCAACGAGATGGAAAGCGGCGAGAACAGCCCTTTCCGCATCCTGATGCAGAAGATGCAGTCGGCGGCGTTCCAGTGGCACAGCTACGGCAAGACCACTATCGGCGCGCGCTCCGACGTCGAAAACGTCGACATCGGCCAGCTGCGCGCGTTCTACCACGAGTACTACCAGCCCGATAACGCGGTGCTGATCGTGGCCGGCAAGTTCGATCCGCAGACCACGCTGGCCGACATCGAGGCCACGCTGGGCAAGCTGCCCAAGCCCGATCGCAAGCTGCCGCCCGAATACACCGTCGAGCCCGCGCAGGACGGCGAACGCGCGGTGACGCTGCGCCGCGCCGGCGGCACGCCGCTGGTGGCCGCCATGTACCACATCCCCGCCGCCGGCAGCCCCGACTACGTGCCGCTGGACCTGGCCGCCACCATCCTGGCCGACACGCCTTCGGGCCGCCTGTACCATGCCCTGGTCCCGACCAAGCTGGCCTCGGGCGTGTTCGGCTTCACCATGGAGAACCTGGACCCGGGCCTGGCGATGTTCGCCGCCCAACTGACCCCGGGCAAGGACATGGACGCCGCGATGAAGGCGCTGACCGGCACGCTGGAATCGCTGGCCAAGAAGCCTTTCACCCAGCAGGAGCTGGACCGCGCCCGCAGCAAGTGGCTGACCGCCTGGGAGCAGACGTACAGCGATCCCGAACAGGTCGGGGTGGCGCTGTCCGAAGCCATCGCCGCCGGCGACTGGCGCCTCTTTTTCCTGCAGCGCGACCGCGCCCGCAAGGCCACGCTGACCGAAGTGCAGCAGGCCGCCACCGCCTACCTGGTCCAGAGCAACCGCATCGAAGGCCGCTACATCCCCACGGAAAAACCCGTGCGCGCCCCGCAGGCGCAGCGCGTGGACCTGACGGCCGTGTTCAAGGACTACAAGGGCGACCCGGACTTCAAGGCCGCCTCGGCCTTCGATCCCTCGCCCGAGAACATCGACAAGCTGACCCAGCGCCGCAAGCTCGATCTGCCCAACGGCCCGGTGCAGCTGGCGCTGCTGCCCAAGGCCACGCGCGGCAGCCGGGTGCAGGCGCAGATGCTGATCCAGTTCGGCAACGAAAAGGATCTGCGCGGCCAGCGCGTGAACGCCGACGCCACGGCCGATCTGCTGATGCGCGGCACGCCCAGGCTGTCGCGCCAGGACATCCAGGACCGCCTGGACGCGCTGCAGGCCGAGCTGGGCTTCAGCGGCAGCGGCACCACGCTCAAGGTCGCCATGTCGACCAAGGGCGAGAACCTGCCCGCGCTCACCGAACTGGCGCTGGACATCGTGCGCAACGCCAATTTCCCCCAAGAGCAGCTCGAGGAATACCAGCGCCAGCTCGAAACCTCGATCCGCAACGCCATGACCGAGCCCTCGGCCCTGGCCGGACGCGCCCTGGCGCGCCAGGACAACCCCTGGCCCGTCGACGACGTACGCTACGTGCCGACCTTCGATGAAGCGCTGGCCAGCGCGCAGGGCCTGTCCCGCGACGCCCTGGTCAAGTTCCATTCGCGCTTCTACGGCGCCGGCGACATCGAATACGCGGCCGTCGGCGACTTCGAGCCCGCGGCCGTCGAGAAGGCGCTCAAGACCGGCCTGGCCGGCTGGAAGAAGGCTCCCGCCTACACCCGCGTGCCCAATCCGTACCGCGACATCGCCGCCAAGCAGTTCGAGATCGCCACGCCCGACAAGGCCAACGCCTTCTACATCTCGCGCATGCCGCTGAAGCTGCAGGACACGGACCCGGACTACGCCGCGCTGTACCTGGCCAACTACCTGTTCGGCGCCTCGGAAACCTCGCGCCTGTGGAACCGGGTGCGCGAGACCGAAGGCCTGTCCTACAACGTGCGCAGCTCGCTGTCGGTCTCGTCGTTCGAACCCACCGCCAGCTGGACCATGTACGCCATCTACGCGCCGCAGAACCGCGAACGCCTGGAAAAGGCGATCGGCGAAGAGCTGGCCCGGGTCCTGAAAGACGGCTTCACCGACAAGGAAATCGCCGACGGCAAGCACGCGCTGCTGAACTACCGCAACCTGGCCCGCGCCCAGGACGACATCCTGGCCAGCACCTGGCTGGACTACCTGCAGCGCGGCCGCACGTTCGCCTGGTCGGCCGAAATGGACCAGAAGATCTCCGCGCTCACGCCCGAGGCGGTCAACGCCGCCCTGCGCAAGTACCTGCGCGCCGACGGCTTCAGCACGGCGGTGGCCGGCGACTTCAAGAAGAACGCCGCCCCCTGATCCGTCCCCGCCTCCCGGCTTCCAACCCGCCGCCCGCCGGCGGGTTTTTTATTGCCGGCCCGCGCTGGAGCCGTCTGAATTCATGGCCACCATGCCACCCATGGGGGCAATCGATAAATAAAATCCGATTAGCCATGAATTTGAAAAGATGTTTTCAGCTAATCAGGGTTTATCCCAGGTGGGATAACGCGCAGAATTCAGTCATCGGGAACAGACAACGAACCACGACGGAAGGCCGCCGGATTCGGTCCCCACCCAAAACGAATTGGAGGTCAACCATGAAAACCCTAGCCACCACTCTCCTGCTTTCCCTGGCCCTGGCCGGCGTCGGCGCCCAGGCAGCCGGCATCGAGCAGGCCAAGACCCGCGCCCAAGTGGCGACCGAACTGCAGGAAGCCAAGGCCAACGGCCAATACACCTTCGGTGAACTGGATTATCCGCCCGCCCGGCCGCAGGCCGCCAGCCTGAGTTCGGATCAGGTCCGGGCCGAGCTGCAGGAAGCCAAGTTCAACGGCCAGTACACGTTCGGTGAACTGGAATACCCGCCCGCCGCGAAGCCCGCTGCCGCCGGCCTCACGCGCGCCGAGGTCCAGGCCGAGCTGGCCCAGGCCAAGGCCAACGGCCAATACACGTTCGGCGAGCTGGAATACCCGCCGATCTCCCGGTGAGCTGCTTGCTGTGGCCCGACCGGCCTCAGGCGGCATCATGGCTTGAGGCCGGTATTTTCCGGCGACAGCGGCGCTTGAAGTAGCAGTAGAAGTAGCAGCAGTAGAAGTTGAAGTTGAAGTTGAAGTAGCAGTAGCAGTACGAACCGCGGCGCAAGCCGCGGTTTTTTCTTGCGCGCAAAGAAAAAGCCGCGACGGCTGTCGCGGCTTTTTGCGTTCCTGGCGCCTCGGGCGCGGCCTCAGCTGAAGAATTCCTTGACGCGGTCCGTCCAGGACTTGCTCTGCGGCGAATGGCGGTCGCCGCCGTCGTTGAGCGAGGCCTCGAACTGGCGCAGGATGTTCTTCTGGTCGTCGCTCAGGCGCACCGGCGTTTCCACCACGACATGGCAGTACAGGTCGCCCGGGTAGCTGCCGCGCACGCCGCGGATGCCCTTGCCGCGCAGGCGGAAGGTCTTGCCGGACTGGGTGCCTTCGGGGATGGAGATCTCGGCCTTGCCGCCCAGCGTCGGGACCTGGAGCTCTCCGCCCAGGGCCGCGGTGGTGAACGGGATGGTCAGTTCGCAGTGCAGGTCGTCGCCGTCGCGCTGGAAGATCTTGTGCTGCTTGATGTGGATTTCCACATACAGGTCGCCCGGAGGCCCGCCGTTGATGCCGGGTTCGCCATTGCCGCTGGAGCGGATGCGCATGCCGTCGTCGATGCCGGCCGGAATCTTGACCTGCAGGGTCTTGTTGCGGCGGATGCGGCCGACGCCGTCGCAGGCCTGGCAGGGATCGGTGATCTCCTTGCCGTTGCCGTGGCAGGTCGGGCAGGTCTGCTGGACGCTGAAAAAGCCCTGCTGCATGCGCACGGCGCCCGAGCCGCCGCAGGTGCGGCAGGTCTTGGGCGAGGTGCCGGGCTTGGCGCCCGAGCCGTGGCAGGTGTCGCAGTTTTCCCAGCTGGGCACGCGGATCTCGGTGTCGAAGCCGGCCGCGGCCTGCTCCAGCGTGATCTCCAGCGCGTACTTGAGGTCGGCGCCGCGATAGACCTGCGGACCGCCGCCGCGACGGCCGCCGCCGCCGCCGAAGATCTCGCCGAAAATATCGCCGAAGGCGTCGGCGAAACCGCCGCCCATGCCCCCGCCCATGCCGGCGGCGTTGGGGTCCACCCCCGCGTGGCCGTAGCGGTCGTAGGCGGCGCGTTTTTGTTCATCGCCCAGGACCTCGTAGGCTTCCTTGGCTTCCTTGAACTTCTCTTCGGCTTCTTTGCTGTCCGGATTGCGGTCCGGATGGTATTTCATGGCCAGCTTTCGATAGGCCTTCTTGAGTTCGTCGTCCGAGGCGTTCTTCGCCACGCCCAGAACGTCGTAATAGTCACGTTTTGCCATGATCCGTGGGCTCGAATCGAGCCTTCTTTTCAGTGCTACAGAATGAGTGCGCCCGGTAGCCGGATTTCTCCGGCTACCGGGCGGCAGAGGCAGGTCAGCGCCTGGCCATTATTGGTCGCGCTTGACTTCCTTGAAGTCGGCGTCGACCACGTTGTCGTCCACCGGCTTCGCGTTGTCAGCGGCCTGTTGCTGGCCGGCAGCCTGCTGCGCCTGCATGTCGGCGTACATCTTCTCGCCCAGCTTCTGCGAGGCCGTGGACAGGGCTTCCACCTTGGCGTCGATGGCGGCCTTGTCGCCGTCCTTCAGCGTGTCTTCCAGTTCCTTGATGGCGGCTTCGATGCCTTCCTTTTCGGAGGCTTCGAGCTTATCGCCATACTCGGTCAGCGACTTGCGGGTGGCGTGCACCAGCGCGTCGGCCTGGTTGCGCGCCTGGGCCAGTTCGGCGACGCGGTGATCTTCCTCGGCGTTGGCCTCGGCATCCTTGACCATGCGCTGGATCTCGTCTTCCGACAGACCCGAGTTGGCCTTGATGGTGATCTTGTTTTCCTTGCCGGTGCCCTTGTCCTTGGCCGACACGTGCAGGATGCCGTTGGCGTCGATGTCGAACGTGACTTCGATCTGCGGCATGCCGCGAGGCGACGGCGGGATTCCTTCGAGGTTGAACTCGCCCAGGGCCTTGTTGCCCGCGGCGATTTCACGCTCGCCCTGGAACACCTTGATCGTCACGGCCGGCTGGTTGTCGTCGGCGGTCGAGAAGGTCTGCGAGAACCGGGTCGGGATCGTCGTGTTCTTCTGGATCATCTTGGTCATCACGCCGCCCAGGGTTTCGATGCCCAGGGACAGGGGGGTGACGTCCAGCAGCAGCACGTCCTTGCGGTCGCCCGACAGCACGGAACCCTGGATCGCGGCGCCGGCGGCGACGGCTTCATCGGGGTTCACGTCCTTGCGCGGATCCTTGCCGAAGAATTCCTTCACCTTTTCCTGGACCTTGGGCATGCGGGTCATGCCGCCGACCAGGATCACGTCGTCGATGTCGGAAACCTTCACGCCGGCGTCCTTGATGGCCACGCGGCAGGGCTCGATCGTGCGTTCGATCAGTTCTTCGACCAGCGCTTCCAGCTTGGCGCGCGTGATCTTCAGGTTCAAGTGCTTCGGACCCGAGGCGTCGGCCGTGATGTACGGCAGGTTGATTTCGGTCTGCTGGGCCGAGGACAACTCGATCTTGGCCTTTTCGGCGGCTTCCTTCAGGCGCTGCAGGGCCAGCACGTCCTTGGACAGGTCGACGCCCTGTTCCTTCTTGAACTCGCCGATGATGTAGTCGATGATGCGCTGGTCGAAGTCTTCGCCGCCCAGGAAGGTGTCGCCGTTGGTCGACAGCACTTCGAACTGCTTCTCGCCATCGACGTCGGCGATTTCGATGATGGACACGTCGAACGTGCCGCCGCCCAGGTCATAGACGGCGATCTTGCGGTCGCCCTTTTCGGTCTTGTCCAGGCCGAACGCCAGCGCGGCGGCGGTGGGTTCGTTGATGATGCGCTTGACGTCCAGGCCGGCGATGCGGCCGGCGTCCTTAGTGGCCTGGCGCTGGCTGTCGTTGAAGTACGCGGGCACGGTGATGACGGCCTCGGTCACTTCTTCGCCCAGGTAGTCCTCGGCGGTCTTCTTCATCTTGCGCAGCACGTCGGCCGACACTTGGGGAGGCGCCATCTTCTTGCCGCGCACTTCCACCCAGGCGTCGCCGTTGTCGGCCTTGACGATGGCGTAGGGCATCAGGTTGATGTCCTTCTGCACCGCCTTTTCTTCGAACTTGCGGCCGATCAGGCGCTTCACCGCGTACAGGGTGTTCTTGGGGTTGGTCACCGCCTGGCGCTTGGCCGGGGCGCCGACCAGCGTTTCGCCGTCGTCCATGTAGGCGACGATGGAGGGGGTGGTGCGCGCGCCTTCCGCGTTTTCGATGATTTTGACCTGCCCGCCGTCCATGACAGCCACGCAGCTGTTGGTCGTGCCCAGGTCAATGCCGATAATCTTGCTCATGGTGGGTTACCTTGATTGAATCTGTGTAAATAGGGGGAAACGTCTTGTCCCCACATAACTGGGGCTGCCCGTAAGGTTTTTCAAGACGCCGGGCCAGAATTTTCCGCGGCCGTTTCCTGCTGGCGCCGGATCGCCTCGGTGAACTGGGGCAGCCCGGGCCAGCCGGTGATGCGCCCCAGCCGCTTGCCGGCGCGATACAGCACAAAAGTGGGGACGCCATGCAGGGAAAAGCGCCGGCCCAGGGGTTCGTCGGCGTAGACGTCGGCCTCGAACCACGTCAGGCCCAGCCCCAGCAGGGTCTCCCGGTGCAGCAGCGCGGCCTGCTTGAACAGGTTGCAGTTGTAGCAATCCTGGCCCCACAGGAACACGCAGCGCAAATCCGTTCCCGGCGCCTCGATCACCGCCCGGTCGAATCCATCGGAGTCGACATGACGCATGCCGAACACCTGGAATACCTGGGCGGGGTCGAAGCGGGGATCGTTCATGGGATGCCTCAGCCCTGGCCGGCCGACACCACCACCAGCGCCGGGCGCAGCGTCCGGTCGGCGATGGAATAGCCTTTCTGCAGCAGCTGCACCACGGTATTGGCGGGCTGCTCGTTGGGAATGGATGAAATGGCCTGGTGCAGGTGCGGGTCGAACTTGTCGCCCTGCGCCGGCGCGATTTCCTTGAGCAGGTTGCGCTCGAAGGCGGCAGACAGCTGCTTGAGGGTGACTTCCACGCCTTCGCGCAGCGCCTCGACCGTCTGGTCGGGCTGGGCCAGGGCGGCTTCCAGGCTGTCTTTCACCGGGACCAGGCTTTCGGCGAACGACTCGATGCCGAACTTGCGCGCCTTGGACACGTCTTCCTGGGCGCGGCGGCGCATGTTCTCGACTTCGGCGTGCGCGCGCAGCACCTGGTCGCGCTGTTCATTGACGGTAGCCTGGGCGGCGTCCAGCTGGGCGCGCAACTCGTTCAGCTCGGCCTGCGCGGCGTCCTGTCCGGCGGGAGCCGCGTCGGCGTTCTGGCCGATCTCGGGCGCCTGGTCCGCAGGCTCGTGGGGTGCCGTCATGGGGAATCCTCCAAAAAGAATGGCTTTCGCAGACATGAATGGGGGCCAATACCCCTATTTCAAGCCCGGGAAAACGAAATATTCCCCGACGCCTCCCCGCTATTTCTTGGGAGGCTGCGCCGGCGCGGCCGGATCGCTGGCCGGGAAACTCTCCTTGAGCGCGCGGTCCATGCGCTCCTCTTCATCGTCGGGCTCGGGGTTGACCGCAATGGGATCGCTGGCCGGAAAGGTCTCCGCAAGCGCCTCGTCGAGTTCGTGCTCGACCTGATCCTCGTCTACCGGAGTGCTAACCGTCCCCTTTTTTGCCGTCTTGCCAGTCTTGGGATCATGGTGCATGCGCCTTCTCCTTCAAGTCGGTGGACTGCGTGGGCCATCCCTGCAAGTGCCGTTCCACCAGGCCGGCCAGCCCCGCGATCCAGGCCGGATCGTCGTTGAGCGCGGAAATGTAGCGGAAGCGCTTGCCGCCCGCCGCCATGAAGGCGTCGCGGCATTCCAGGCTGATCTCTTCCAGGGTTTCCAGACAGTCTGCCACAAAACCCGGGCACACCACATCGACCTCCGTCGTACCCGAGGCGGCCAGCGCCTTGAGGGTCGGTTCCGTATAGGGTTCGAGCCAGCGGGCCGAGCCGAAACGGCTCTGGAAAGTCACCTCGATCTGGGCGCGCGGCAGCGACAATCGCTGGCACAGCAGGCGCGCGGTTTCCACGCAGTCGCGGTAGTAAGGGTCGCCCAGCTCGATCGAATAGCGCGGCAGGCCGTGAAAGCTCATGACCAGCTTCTGGGGCTTGCCGTGCTCCTGCCAATAGCGTTCGATATGGCCGGCCAGCGCGTCCAGGTAGGCCGGCTCTTCGTGGAAGCGCTTGATGAAGCGCAGCTCCGGCTGGTCGCGCAGCCGGCCGGCATGCCGGGTGACCGCGTCCACCGCCGTGGCCGTGGTGCTGGCCGCGTATTGCGGATAGAGCGGAACGGTCAGGATGCGCTCGCAGCCCTGGGCGCGCAGGCGCGCGATGGCGTCCGGGATGGAAGGATTGCCGTAGCGCATGCCCAGCTCGACCACGGCGTCGACGCCCGCGGCCCGCAGGGCGGCGCGCACGCCGTCGGCCTGGCGCCGGCTGTACACCATCAGCGGCGAACCTTCCTGCAGCCAGACGCCGGCGTAGCGCGGCTCCAGCTTCTTGGGCCGCATGGTCAGCACCAGCCCGTGCAGTATCGGCTTCCAGAGGTAGCGGGGAATCTCGATCACGCGCGGATCGGACAGGAATTCGCCCAGGTACTTGCGGATGTCCTTCCTGCCCGGCGTATCGGGCGTGCCCAGGTTCACCAGCAGCACGCCGACCCGCCCGGCCTCGCGCGGCGGCGGATCTTCGTCGAAGGGGTCGTCCTGCTCGGGCTCGGGCAGATACCGTTCAGGCCACAAGTACTTGAACAGGCGAAGAAACACAAACACTCCCCTTCCTCCGCAAGGAGGATGTCGTTTTGAATGGGCCTACTGGTTGTGGCTGAGGGCGTTGGACAACAGGCGCGCCGTGATGTCCACGATGGGAATGACGCGCTCGTACGCCATGCGGGTCGGGCCGATCACGCCCAGCGTGCCCACCACCTTGCCGTCGACCCCGTAGGGCGCGGTGATGACGGACACTTCCTCCATGGGCACCAGCTGCGAATCGCCGCCGATGTAGATCTGCACGCCCTGCGCGCGGCTGGAGACGTCCAGCAGCTGCAGCAGGTCGGTTTTTTTCTCGAACAGCGAGAACATCTTGCGCAGCCGGTCCATGTCGGAGGCGATGTCGGTCACGTCGAGCAGCTTGCGCTCGCCGGAGATCACCATGGCGTCGCCGTCCTCGGCCGCCTCGGCGCTGGCCTCGACGGCGGCCTGCATCAGGCGCGAAATGTCTTCGCGCAGCTGGGCCAGCTCGGTCGACAGGGTCTGGCGCACCACGTTGAAGGACTTGCCGGCGAAATGCATGTTGAAGAAATTGCCGGCTTCCAGCAATTCCGTCTCGGAGTAATCGCGCTGGACGAACAGGATGCGGTTCTGGACGTCGCCGTCGGGCGTGACGATGATGAGCAGCACGCGCTTGTCGGACAGGCGGATGAATTCGATCTGGCGGAACACCTGCGCGCGCTTGGGCGTGAGCACCACCCCGGCGAACTGGGTGAGGTTCGACAGCAGCGCCGCCGCGGCGTTGACGGCGCGGGTGGGCTCGGCCGCCGCCAGCATCTCGCCCATGTTGTGGGGCTCGAGCTGGTAGGACTGCACCGCCAGCAGCGAATCGACGAACATGCGATAGCCCCGCGGCGTGGGCACGCGGCCGGCGGAGGTATGCGGGCTGTGGATCAGGCCCAGTTCTTCGAGGTCCGCCATGACGTTGCGGATCGTGGCCGGAGACAGATCGAATACTTTCGATAGCGTCCGCGAGCCGACTGGCTGCCCATCGGCGATATAGCGTTCGATCAACGCCTTCAGTAGGGCGCGTGCACGGTCATCCATAACAGGTATTTTAGGGAAACTTTTCCGATTGAGGCGATTTTTGTCCCGCAAGCCAATATGCGGCCCCATATAATCGGCTTAATAGCACATTCCGGGCGGATTTCGGCCCGCGCCCGCCCTTTCTGGATACGCAAGCAGCCATGCACTTTCCTACCGTCGCCCTGATCGGCAGATACCAGGACACCGGCCTGGACACACCGCTGAGAGCCCTCGCCCATGCGCTGGCGCAGGCCGGCCGGCATGTGCTCATCGACGCCGACACGGCGCGCAATACCGGGCTGACCGAATACCCCGTGGCCACGCTCGAGGAAATCGGCCAGACCGCCTCGCTGGCCGTCGTCATGGGCGGCGACGGCACCGTGCTGGGCGCGGGCCGCCACCTGGCGCCCTACGGCGTGCCGCTGATCGGCATCAACCACGGCCGCCTGGGCTTCATCACCGACATCGCGCTGCAGGACGCGCACGGCGCGCTGGCGCGCGTGCTCGAAGGCAGCTTCCAGATCGAGGAACGCACGCTGCTGCAAGGCAGCGTGTGGCGCGGCGACCAGCAGATGTATTCCGCCACCGCCCTGAACGACGTGGTCCTGAACCGCGCCGGACGCGGCGGCATGATCGAGGTCCGGGTCGAACTCGACGGCGCCTTCATGTACACGCAGCGCGCCGACGGCCTCATCATCGCCACCCCTACCGGCTCGACCGCCTACGCGCTGTCGGCCAACGGCCCCATCCTGCACCCCGGCATGAACGCCATGGTGCTGGTGCCCGTGGCCCCGCAGACGCTGTCGAACCGCCCCATCGTGATTCCCGACACGGGCGTGCTCAACATGACGCTCACGGCCATGGGCCGCGTGGAGGTCGGCGCCAGCGTGCATTTCGACATGCAGACCTGGTCCGACCTGCAGCCGGGCGACCGCATCGTCGTGCAGCGCGCCCCTTACGTCATCCGTTTCGTGCATCCGGAAGGCTACAGCTTCTTCTCCACGCTGCGCCGCAAGCTGCACTGGAACCTGATGCCCCAGGCCACCGACAACGTAGAGTAGTAAGCGCCCCGACATGCTGCGCACCCTGCATATCCGCGACTTCGTCATCGTCGAACAGACCGAGATCCATTTCGGCCCCGGCTTCACCGTCTTCTCCGGCGAGACCGGCGCAGGCAAGTCCATCCTGGTGGACGCGCTGGCGCTGGCGCTGGGCGAGCGCGGCGACGCCAGCATGCTGCGCGAAGGCGCGGCGCGCGCCGACATCACCGCCGTCTTCGACACGCCCAAGACGCTGCACGCCTGGCTCGAAGAACGCGAGATCGACGCCGACGACGAACTCGCCTTGCGCCGCGTGATCGACGCCCAGGGGCGCAGCCGCGCCTACATCAACGGCACGCCCGCCACCGTCGCGCAGTTGCGCGAACTGGGCGACAGCCTGGTCGACATCCACGGCCAGCACGCGCACCAGAGCCTGATGCGCGCCGACGCGCAGCGCGACCTGCTCGACGCCCACGGCGGCCATGGCGAGCTGCGCCAGGCCGTGTCGCAGGCCTGGAAGCAATGGCGCGCGCTGGCGCGCCAGCTGGAATCCGCCGAAAAAGACGCCGCCAGCCTGGCGACCGAACGCGACCGCCTGCAATGGCAGGTGGACGAACTCGACCAGCTGGCCCTCGGCCCGGACGAATGGGACGCGCTGCAGACCGAGCACACGCGCCTGTCGCACGCGCAATCGCTGCTCGACGGCGCCAGCCAGATTCTCGAAGCCCTGGACGGCGAAGGCGATTCGGCGCACCACCGGGTCACCCAGGCCAACCAGCGCATCCAGCAGATGCTGCGCCACGACCCCGGGCTGCAAGGGGTGTACGACGAACTCGAATCCGCGCGCATCGCGATCAGCGAGGCCGTCTCCGACCTGAACAACTACGTCAGCCGCGTCGATCTCGATCCGCAACGCCTTGGCGCCGTGGAAAGCCGCCTGGGCCTGGTGTTCGAGACCGCCCGCAAGTTCCGCACCGAGCCCGACGCCCTGTGCGAACTGCGCGAAAACCTGCACGCCCAGCTCGCGGCCCTGCAGGCCGCCGGCGACGTCGAGGCGCTGCGGGCGCAAGCGCAGGCCGCCCAGGCCCAGTACGACGCCGCCGCCGCCAAGCTCACCACGGCCCGCCGCAAGACCGCCCGCGATCTCGGCAAGCTGGTCACCCAGGCCATGCAGACGCTGGCCATGCAGGGCGGCCGGTTCGAGCCCACGCTGGCGCCCGCCGCGCCCTCCGCCCACGGCAACGAGCAGGTCGAATTCCTGGTGGCCGGCCATGCCGGCACCACCCCGCGCGCCCTGGCCAAGGTGGCCTCGGGCGGCGAACTGTCGCGCATCTCGCTGGCGCTGTCGGTCATCGCCAGCCGCGCCGCGCGCGTGCCCACGCTGATCTTCGACGAAGTCGACAGCGGCGTGGGCGGCGCGGTCGCCGAAGTCGTGGGCAAGCTGCTGCGCGAACTCGGCGAACGCCACCAGGTGCTGTGCGTGACCCACCTGCCGCAGGTCGCGGCCTGCGCCAACAACCAGTTCCTGGTCAGCAAGGCCGAATCGCGCGGCACCACGCGCTCCAGCATCGAAGAGCTGGACCCGTCGGCCCGCGTCGAGGAAATCGCCCGGATGCTGGGCGGCATCAAGCTCACCGCCACTACGCGCGAACATGCGCGCGAGATGCTCCAGGGCTTCGGGCAGGCGCCGGCCTGACCCGTCGGCAATACCGCCTGCAATAAAAAAACCCCTTCAATTTGAAGGGGTTTTGGAACTCACTGGCCCGCCGCGAGCGCAGCCACGGGCCGGAGGATCGGATCAGCGTCCTTTCAGGCAGCTGCCGCAGATGCCGTAAAGCACCATGGCGTGGCTTTCCAGGGCAAAGGCGTTGTCCTTGGCAATCTTCTGCTGGCGCTTTTCGATTTCCGGATCCGAGAACTCCACCACCTTGCCGCAATTCGTGCAGATCAGGTGATCGTGGTGATCGCCGTCGTTGAGTTCGAACACTGCCTTGCCGCTGTCGAACTGGCTGCGGGCAAGAATGCCGGCCTGCTCGAACTGCGTCAGCACGCGGTACACGGTGGCCAGGCCGATTTCGACGTTTTCGCCGATCAGGGCGCGATAGACGTCTTCGGCGCTGAGGTGCCGTTGGTCTGATTTGCGGAAAATATCAAGAATTTTCAGGCGCGGGAAAGTCGCCTTCAAACCCATGTTCTTCAATTCGCTTTGGTCGCTCATGGTGTAATCGCTCTCCGTCCGCGTTGGCATGGGCAAGGATGGGTTCACCGCGAGCCGGCTCACCGAATTCATGCCGCCACGCGGAACTATCCTTATGAAACCTTTATGATAACGGTTTTGTCTGCTTCCAAATAATAGGGGCGCGTAGTGTCCATGATTGCACGAATTCCCTCCCGTTCGCTGAAGACCGGCCTGGCTGTCGCCGCCCTGGCCGTCGCCCTGGCCGGATGCTCGGGCGACAAGTGGGGCTTCCCCTACAAGGCCCCCGTCCAGCAAGGAAACTGGATCACCCAGGAACAGGTCGCCCTGCTGCAGCCGGGCATGACGCGGGAACAGGTGCGCTTCGCGCTGGGCAGCCCGACGCTGACCAGCGTGCTGCACGCCAATCGCTGGGACTACCCCTACTACTTCAAGCCCGGCTACGGCGACGCCCAGGAGCGCAAGTTCACCGTCTGGTTCGAAAACGACCGCCTGGTCCGGTGGGAAGGCGACAAGCAGCCCGACCTGCAGCCCTACCAGATCAACACGCCCGACGCCGCCGCCGACGAGAAGGCGGAAAAGCGCCTGAGCGAGGACGAGGCCCGCCAGAAACAGGACGAAGCCGAGAGCCGGCGCGAGGCCGATGCGCCCGTCAGCCCGCTGAACCAGTACCCCGGCCAGCCGGGCAACGCGCCCCAGCCGCTCAACTAATTCCAAGGACCCCGCCATGCGTATTGCAATTGCCGGCGCCAGCGGCCGTATGGGCCAGATGCTGATCGACGCCGTCCTGAACGCCCCCGACCTGGAGCTCACGGTCGCGCTCGACCGCGCCGGCTCGACCGCGCTGGGCCAGGACGCCGGCGCCACGCTGGGCAAGCAGACGGGCGTGGCCATCACCGACGACCTCGACGCGCTGGCCCAGGCCGACTGCCTGATCGACTTCACCCGTCCGGAAGGCACGCTCGAACACCTGCAGGCCTGCGTCAAGCACGGCGTCAAGGCCGTCATCGGCACCACCGGCTTCGACGACAATGGCCGCGCCGCGATCGAAGTCGCCGCGCAGAAGACCGGCATCGTGTTCGCGCCCAACATGAGCGTCGGCGTCAACGCCACGCTCAAGCTGCTCGACATGGCCGCCCGCATCCTGAACGCCGGCTACGACGTCGAAGTCTTCGAAGCCCACCACCGCAACAAGGTCGACGCGCCCTCCGGCACCGCCCTCAAGATGGGCGAGACCATCGCCTCGGCCTGGGACGTCGCGCTGCCCGACGTCGCCACCTGGAGCCGCCACGGCGACACCGGCGTGCGCAAGCCCGGCACCATCGGCTTTTCCGTGCTGCGCGGCGGCGACATCGTGGGCGATCACACCGTGTCCTTCTGCGGCATCGGCGAACGCATCGAGATCACGCACCGTTCTTCCAGCCGCGCCACCTACGCCCAGGGCGCGCTGCGCGCGGCGCGCTTCCTCGAAGACAAGCACAACGGCCTGTACGACATGCAATCGGTGCTCGGCCTCTGAGCCCACGCCCCGACAAAAAAAGGACCTGCAAAGGTCCTTTTTTTCTGCCCGGAACCAGCCGGATCACACGACGACCGGCTCGGGCTCCAGCCGCACGCCGTAGCGCTCGAACACCGACTCCTGGATCGCGCGCGCCAGGGCCATGATGTCGGCCGCGCCGGCGCCTCCCCGGTTGACCAGCACCAGGGCCTGGCGGTCGTGCACGCCGGCGGCGCCCAGCGCCCGCCCCTTCCACCCGCATTGGTCGATCAGCCAGCCCGCAGCCAGCTTGTAGCGGCCGTCCGGCTGCGCGTAGGACACCAGGCCCGCGTGGCGTTCGGCCAGCGCGTCGCGCACGTCGGCCGGCACGATGGGATTCTTGAAAAAGCTGCCGGCGTTGCCGGTGACCACCGGATCGGGCAGCTTGGCGCGGCGGATCTCGCACACCGCGTCGAAAATCGCGCGCGCCGTCGGCGCCTGCGCCGCCAGCCGCGCATGGCGCTGCAGGTCGGGGTAGTTCAGCACCGGCCGCCAGGGCCGCGGCAAGGCGAAACGCACGCTCACGATGATCCAGCGCCCCGGCTCGTCATGCTTGAACACGCTGTCGCGGTACGAAAACCGGCAAGCCGCCGCGTCCATGTCGACGTAGCGCGCCTCGCGCACGTCCCAGGCGGTCAGCCCGTGGAAACGCTCCTGCAGCTCGACGCCGTAGGCGCCGATGTTCTGCACCGGCGCCGCCCCCACGGTGCCGGGTATCAGCGCCAGATTCTCCAGCCCGTCCCAGCCCTGTTCGATGCAGGTCTGCACGAAGCCATGCCAGTTTTCACCGCCCGCCGCCTCGACCAGCCAGGCATCCGGCCCCGCCTGCAGCGGACGCACGCCCTTGAACCCGACCCGCGCCACCAGCCCCGGCACCCGCTCGGGCAGCACCAGGTTGCTGCCGCCGCCCAGCACCAGCAGCGACGACGCCTGCCGCGCCAGGCGCGACAGCGCCGGCAGCTGGGCCGGATCGTCCAGCGTGACGAAGGCCTCGGCCCGCGACGCCAGGCCCAGCGTATTGAGCCGGGTGAGATCCTGGCTGACCGGAGACATGGAAATCGGCGCGACGGCGTCAGCGGAGGAATTTGACATGGGCACGACTGTGTATGCTATAGTTTCTGTCTTCGCTCATATTACTTGATTGAGTGTTTGATCTGGCTTTTGCCTGCCTTGTCTTATCCGCACCCCGTGCAGTGAACAAGACTGGACGGCACAGATCAAATGACAAGCTCAAAAAAATCATGTAGAATGCGCGCCTTCCGATCGATAACCAAGTTGATCGGAGTGAATAAGAAACCGGTTTCGGCATTGCAGAGTGTGATGGCACGAAACCCACGCGGGAGTAGCTCAGTTGGTAGAGCGCAACCTTGCCAAGGTTGAGGTCGCGAGTTCGAGACTCGTCTCCCGCTCCAAGTTTTGATCTACAGACTTCCACTGACGTCTGTAAGTCATTGAAATTAGGGGCTTCGGCCCCTTTTTTCATTCCAGCCAAAGCCACGGAAATCCACCGACAGCCAGCGTTTTTGAGGCCAAAATTGAGGCCAGAGAATGCGGGTGGTGCCGGTTCCGGGTTGTTGCTGGGGTTGGATCGGGATGACCAGCAGCATTGAGCCTAAGTCTCACGACTTAGGAGTTTGATGATGGCACTCTCTGATCTGACCGTGCGGCAAGCCAAGGCCGCCAAGAAAACCTACAGCATCCCCGATACCGATGGCCTCGGCCTGGTGGTCGCCCCCACCGGCGGCAAATCGTGGCACCTGCGCTACTACTGGCTCGGCAAGCAAAAACGCATATCCCTGGGCAACTATCCCGAGATCGGCCTGCGCGAAGCCCGCACCTTGCGCGACGAAGCCAGGGCGCTCCTGGCCCAAGGCATCAACCCCCACACCGACCGCAAGCAGAAACGGCATGCGGTCAAGCTGGCCTCGGACTACACATTCAAGGCAGTCTTCGATGCTTGGGTCGAGCACCGCGCCAAGGAACTCAAGGAAGGCCGGAACAGCACACTGTCGCAGATCAAGCGGATCTTCGAGAAAGACGTGCTGCCCAGCCTCAAGCAGATGTCGATCTATGACATTCGCAGGCCGCAACTCCTGGGCGTCCTGGCGCGGATCGAGAAGCGCGAGGCCTTCACCACTGCCGAAAAGGTCCGGACCTGGCTGGGGCAGCTATTCCGCTATGCGCTCGTCATCGTCGAGGGCATGGAGGCCAATCCGGCCACGGACCTGGACGTAGTGGCCGAGCCCAAGCCCGCGGTGACCCATAACCCCTACCTGCACCTGCCCGAGCTTCCCGAGTTCCTCCAGAAGCTCAGGCTCTACAACCCGCGCGGCTGGCAAACCCAGCTCGGTATCCGCCTGCTGTTCTTGACCGGCGTGCGCACCGGCGAACTGCGGCTGGCGACCCCGGATCAGTTCGACCTCGACCGTGGGCTTTGGATCATCCCCCCGCAGATCGTCAAGCAGCTTCAGGACGAGATGCGCAAAGCGGGGAAGCGGCCGCAGGACGTACCGCCCTACATCGTGCCGCTGTCCCTTCAGGCCATCGAGATCGTGCGCTACCTCCTGGGGGTGATGCGGCCCGCCCAGCGCCACCTGCTGACGCACCGCAGCGAACTCAAGAAGCGCATCAGCGAGAACACGCTCAACGCCGCCTTGAAGCGGATGGGCTACGAGGACAAACTGACCGGCCACGGTATTCGTGGAACCATCTCGACGGCACTCAACGAGATCGGCTATCCCAAGATTTGGGTGGACGCGCAGCTTTCGCATTCCGACCCAAACAAGGTGAGTTCGGCCTACAACCACGCCAAGTACGTGGAACCGCGCCGCCGGATGATGCAGGACTGGGCCGACCGCCTCGACTTGCTCGAACAGGGCCAAGTCGAAGCGGCCAGCGCGCACCTCACTATCCACATCGAGGGCGTACCGGCCATGGCGGAGGAGGACAAGCCCGACGCCATCGTTGCAGCTTCCTCTGCGCCTCCCGTTCCGCCGGTGGTGGCCACCCCCATCGTCGTGACGCCGAACGAAGGGGGCATCACCTTCCAACGGTTGTCGCAGGTGCCGCCATCCCCGACTCATGCGCCAGAACCCGAGGTGTCGGCCATCCAGCGCGAGCGCGAGGAAATGCTGGCCATCTACGAATCGCCGAGCAGTCTGCCGGTGCCCCTGTTCGGCAAGTTGGCTGGAAAGTCCAAGGACCAGATCAACCGCGAGTTGAAGGCGGGCAAGCTGCTCTCCATCAGCCTGGGCAACCGGGGGCAGCGAGTTCCCGATTGGCAACTGGTGCCGCTCAAACACAAGCTGGCCCAGGTGCTCATGCGCCAGTACCCCCAGGCNAGGAACTCAAGGAAGGCCGGAACAGCACACTGTCGCAGATCAAGCGGATCTTCGAGAAAGACGTGCTGCCCAGCCTCAAGCAGATGTCGATCTATGACATTCGCAGGCCGCAACTCCTGGGCGTCCTGGCGCGGATCGAGAAGCGCGAGGCCTTCACCACTGCCGAAAAGGTCCGGACCTGGCTGGGGCAGCTATTCCGCTATGCGCTCGTCATCGTCGAGGGCATGGAGGCCAATCCGGCCACGGACCTGGACGTAGTGGCCGAGCCCAAGCCCGCGGTGACCCATAACCCCTACCTGCACCTGCCCGAGCTTCCCGAGTTCCTCCAGAAGCTCAGGCTCTACAACCCGCGCGGCTGGCAAACCCAGCTCGGTATCCGCCTGCTGTTCTTGACCGGCGTGCGCACCGGCGAACTGCGGCTGGCGACCCCGGATCAGTTCGACCTCGACCGTGGGCTTTGGATCATCCCCCCGCAGATCGTCAAGCAGCTTCAGGACGAGATGCGCAAAGCGGGGAAGCGGCCGCAGGACGTACCGCCCTACATCGTGCCGCTGTCCCTTCAGGCCATCGAGATCGTGCGCTACCTCCTGGGGGTGATGCGGCCCGCCCAGCGCCACCTGCTGACGCACCGCAGCGAACTCAAGAAGCGCATCAGCGAGAACACGCTCAACGCCGCCTTGAAGCGGATGGGCTACGAGGACAAACTGACCGGCCACGGTATTCGTGGAACCATCTCGACGGCACTCAACGAGATCGGCTATCCCAAGATTTGGGTGGACGCGCAGCTTTCGCATTCCGACCCAAACAAGGTGAGTTCGGCCTACAACCACGCCAAGTACGTGGAACCGCGCCGCCGGATGATGCAGGACTGGGCCGACCGCCTCGACTTGCTCGAACAGGGCCAAGTCGAAGCGGCCAGCGCGCACCTCACTATCCACATCGAGGGCGTACCGGCCATGGCGGAGGAGGACAAGCCCGACGCCATCGTTGCAGCTTCCTCTGCGCCTCCCGTTCCGCCGGTGGTGGCCACCCCCATCGTCGTGACGCCGAACGAAGGGGGCATCACCTTCCAACGGTTGTCGCAGGTGCCGCCATCCCCGACTCATGCGCCAGAACCCGAGGTGTCGGCCATCCAGCGCGAGCGCGAGGAAATGCTGGCCATCTACGAATCGCCGAGCAGTCTGCCGGTGCCCCTGTTCGGCAAGTTGGCTGGAAAGTCCAAGGACCAGATCAACCGCGAGTTGAAGGCGGGCAAGCTGCTCTCCATCAGCCTGGGCAACCGGGGGCAGCGAGTTCCCGATTGGCAACTGGTGCCGCTCAAACACAAGCTGGCCCAGGTGCTCATGCGCCAGTACCCCCAGGCGGATTCATGGGAGCTTTACCGCATGCTGACCCAGCCACATCCCGACCTGGGTGACCGCGCGGCCATCGACATCGTGACGCCAAGCAATCTGGGCATGGTGGTACAGATCATCGCAGGCAGCGAGCCACATGCGAATGCTCCCGAGGTCGTACCGCCGCGGCCTATCTCCGAAGAGGTGCGCCAGAGTGTTCGCCGGCTGATGGAGAGCGCTGTCGCCTTGGACGGCGCATAGGGTTACAGCCCTCGCGGGGGCCTTACGGCCCCCGCGCTACATCTGCACCGCCTGCATGAGTTCGCTCAGCACGCTGTGCGGGAGCGAAGGACACGGCGCCGGTATGCGCCGTCGAGAAATCGAGCAGACGATCATGCATGTCCAGCAGATCGCCGGACGCCTGGCGTCTGCACATCAGGGAACGCTCAGCGCGGGCGCGCTATCGGGTATTCGATTGGACTGCACTATCCTTGGCTACCTGCATCGCTCTGCGCTCGAACCGCTCAGAAACCGCGTTAGTTCGTCCTTTGAGGCGCTGCAGATGAGTCACGACCTCGTAGGGCCCCTCGGCCAGCGGCCGGGCGGTGATCCCCCATGCATCAGCGCGCTCGATGCGCGATTGCGCGGTGATCCCGACACCATAGCCAGCGCCGACCCATAGCGCCAACATGTCGAACGAGGTCACATGCTGGACGCTCTGCCGGCTTAAAGACGGGAGGGATGACAGCCGCTGATCCAGTAGTGAGCAGCTTTCTGCCGGCCAGCGAAACACGGGGTAGTCCAAAAGTTCGGCGATCGTAAGCTTTGTCTGGGCGAGCAAGGGGGACCACAATGGCATGGCAACAGCGATGTTCTCGATCCACAAGGGTTGGCTTTTCAGAGACGGAGCGCTTACGGCCCGAAGCGACATTCCTGCGTCGTAACGACCTTCATCAATGCCCGTCACCAGGTCGTCACTTGATGTCTCAAAGAACGCGATAGTGATTTCCGGCTCTTCCGCGCGTTGCAGGGCGAGAAGCGAGGAGAAGCATGAGGATGGCACCCCAGGTGCTATCGCAAGCCTGAGATGGGGAAACTGGCTGGTGGCATCATGCATGCGAGCCCCCAAAAAGTGTTCTGGCCGAGTAGGTGAACTTGCATCGTGGTCAAGAGTGAAGTTTAACGCCGTTATCTTTAACGTGGTTAATTTTGGCAGATTGTTTGACGCTTCTGCTAATGCAGAAATCAACCATTCAGCCAGGCCGTCCTTCTGGCACAACAACGTATGAATCCGCAGCGGCGACAGCTTTCGGACAGGCCGTGCGCGCTGCGCGCGTCGCACAAGGAGTCGCGCAAGACGAGTTCGCATCTCGGGCAGGCATTTCGCGCTCGCACATGGGCAAGATCGAGCGTGGAGAGCACGTGCCCACGCTGCCCCTCATACTGAAAATTTCAGTAGCACTTGGGATAAGCGCGGCTGAATTGATGGCGGCCACCGAGCGCAATCTTCGTGCCGAAACCGATCTTTGAGGGTGTCTGCCAGCGGGGCCTTCAGCCGCTCGCAGAGTCACGTAGGCGAACGATGAACCGCTCCAGCGAAGCCGACAAATCACTGCTGTCGGCCCGCAGCAAGTAAGTCGTGATGACGGCTGAATCGATGGCCAGGGGACGGATCACCACGTCCGGGCGTTGGCAAACCGGAATCTTGCTCGCCGCGAGAAAGCCGATACCGTAACCAGCACCGACCAAGGTGAGCATCATGTCCAGCGAGGACACCTCCTCGACGACGTTCAACTTGTGCTCAAGCACCTGCAGCAGTCGTGTCAGTTCCCGGCAGTAGCCCTCGCACGCATGGGGATCGCACAAGACCAGTGGATGGATCCCGACTTCTTGGAGCGGGACCTTTTTGTGGGCGAGCAGTGCGTGCCGTGCCGGCACGGCAATGACCAATGGATCTCGCCAGATGGGCTCAGCCCGTATGTCGTCGCCGACGTCGGCCGTATGCGCGAATCCGATCATGAAATCCCCGGACCGCAGGCCGCGCAACTGCTCGGCCAGCGGAACCTCGGACAGCCGTATCTCGATCTCCGGCTCCTCCGCGCGGCACCGGGCCAGAAATGCCGACAGGCGAGCATCGATTGCCCCGTCGGAAATCGCGATGCGCAGACTGCCTCGCAAACCTGCTGCCACGGCCTGGGCGTTTTCGCGTGCCTGTTCGAGCACGGTGAACAATCTGCGGATATCTTGAAGAAAGACAACACCCGCCGACGTCAGCACGGTTCCACGGCGGTTCCGGTCGAACAGCACGACCCCTAGCTCGTCCTCCAGTTCTTTGATGGCACGGGACAAGGGGGGCTGTTCGATGTGCAGGCGCTCGGCGGCGCGCGTGAAATGCAACTCTTCAGCCAGGGCCATGAAATAGCGCAGATGTCGTAATTCCATGGTCTCAGCCCCCCCATGCCGAACCGGCAGTCGCGTGCTACGCCCGTATGTAGATCCATCCCGCTTGCTGCATGCGCGCCATCTCGATAACAGCAGGCCCGTCCAGTACTTCGAGCGGCTCTCTGTTGTCCCTGCCGATCCGCGAAAGTGTGTTCGGGCATACCCAGGTGAGCGCGTCGAGGTCGGAAGGTGCCGTGTCCAGGGCGGCGGCGACGGCTTGCGCGTTCGCAACGATGCGCACATCGGCATCGGGCGCCGCGCGCTTGAGATTGGTTGCATTGCTTCGCGCACGCTCAAAGGCTTCTGCCGTCGGTGCGTGGAGGATCACTTTCAATGTGGGGCGCTGGGTGTCTTGGGTCATGGTCGGTCGGTGGTGCAGTCAGAAGGGTTGTTCACGGGCGCATCTGCTGGGATGCGGATTTCAAGGCGCTTTGCAGCATCTCCTCGATGGAGGGGTGGTAGTACGGCATGGCCAGCAGATCGTTGACGGTCTGCTTCGCCTGGATCGCCCAAGCGATCAGGTGCGCCAGGTGCTCGCCTTGCGTCAGGAGCATGCTGGCACCGAGCAAGGCGCCTGAGCCGGGGTCGGCATAGATGTGCAGCAGGTTTTCCGGAGCACCAAGAATCTTGGAGCGCCCGTTGCCGCTGCCTTCCGCGGTGCCGACGACCGCGCCTTCCTGCACCGCCGCCTCGTAGGTCATGCCGACTGCGCACGCATCCGGGTCGGTGAACAGGATCGTGATCGGCACGCGCCGGGATGCGCCCGGCCAACTTTCGCCGCGCAAGCTCGCCAGTGCGGCTTGCGCTGCCATCTGACCCTCGTCCGCGGCCTCGTGCATCAGAGGGCGATCCGGCTGCACATCGCCTGCGAAGAAAATCGGCACCTGGGACGGCCCGCAGGCCTGCATGGTCGCGGGGTCGATGCTCGGTCGGCCAGCCTGATCCAAGGAGATGCCGGCCGCGGCGAGATCGAGCGCCTCGGTATTGGGTTGTCGTCCCGTCACGACGAGAAGCCGATCCACGAGCGCGTCGCGCTCGCCGGCGCGCATGCGCACCTGGTCGCCTTCAAGGCTGACTTCGACGGCGGCGCCCAACCACATCGGCAACTCGGTCTCGAACCTGGCGATCGCCCGCTCCAGGACATCGGGGTCCTGGATGCCGCCGATGGCGTCTTTCTGGTCTGCCGCGACCACCTGCACATCCAAGCGAGACAGGGCCAGGCCGAGTTCCAGCCCGATGGCGCCCAGTCCCAGGATTCCCATCCGTGCGGGCAGGACGCCCAGGTCGAACAGGGTATCGGTGGTCAGGATGCGGGAGGCAACGCCGTCGAGCGCTTTGGGGACCACCGGGCGAGAGCCCGTCGCCACGATGAAGGCGCTGGCCTCGATCCGTTGTTCACCTGCCTGCAAGATGCCCGGCGCGACGAAGCGCGCTTCGGCCATGATCAGGCTCTCGCCAGCCGCCTTGCGCGTGCGCTCCGCGGCGGCGCCGGCCAGCGCATCCCTGGTCTGGCGGGCGTGGGACCATAAGGCCTGCGGCCCTTGGGTCGATGGCGTGGCGCTCGCTGCCAGTGCCTTGGCGACCTTCCAGTGCATGCCGGCATGCAGGGCCGCCTTCGAGGGCATGCATCCGACGCGCGCGCAGGTCGTCCCCAATGGCCCCCGATCGATCAGAACCACCTGTTTGCCTGTCGCTTTCAGCGCATGGAATGCGGTGCTGCCAGCGGTTCCCGCGCCAATGATGGCGACATCTACTTTCCTTGTCTGCATTGAATTTTCCCGTCCACAATCAATTAATCGAACATCGGACCTCTAGCCAACATTGCGCATGAGCATGAGGGCCGCCACGGCCACGCAGGTGATCGAAAACACCCGCTGGAGCATCTTTGAGGGAATCCTGCGTGCCAGAACACGGCCGAGCGACATGCCCACGAGCGCCGTGAGAACGAATGTCCAGGCGGGCGCGGTGAGCGTCATGCCATGACTCCACGCGATGAACACGGTTACAGCGGACAGCAGCGCGATCACCATGAGCGAGGTCGCGACGATGCTGTGCATGCGCAGCTCGCTGAAATGCGCCAGAGCCGGGACGATGATGAATCCGCCGCCCACCCCCAACATGCCCGTGGCCAAACCGGAGACGATGCCGATGCTCCCCAGCGTGGTCGCTGTTCGCACGTTCCAGACGAAGCGGCCGGTGTCCTTGGAGATCTTGCAGACCCGGGCTGGCTCGTCAGCCAGATCGTCCTGCGTCTGGCTGCCGCGAGATGACATGAACATCCGGTAGGCCACCACGAGCATGATGGCGACGAAGATCAGGTTCAGCCATCGAGGCGAAAGCCAGTGGGCAAACTGCACGCCCAGCGGAGCCGTCACGGCGCCGGCAGCCGCCAACATCATCGCTGCCTTGTACCGAACTACCCCCTGGCGCAAGCCCTGCAAAGCGCCCAGGGTCGCCGCTGCTCCCACGGCGAGCAGCGCCACGGGCGCGGCCTGACGGATGTCCATGCCCAGGCCGAACACCAGCGCCGGCACCGCGAAGATGCCGCCGCCGGCGCCAGTCAATCCCAGCACGGCTCCGATGATGAGGCCCAGCACTCCACCCGTCAGCGAGAGCATAGTGAATGATCCTTTGTGCAATTTCCGTTGAGCAGCCTGAGATGCGGGCTGAGAGAAGCGGCCATCAGGTTCGGCGCCTGGGCGGCTGGTTCAGCGCGGCCCCAGCACTTCACCCAATTGCGCCCCTCGCGGCATGCCGTTGTACTTCTTGAGGATCCCATTGGGGCCGCGTACAACGATGCCGGGCGTCCCCCGGAAGCCGGTGCTCGCCATGAGTGCCAGGTTGTCATCGAGGATCTTGCGCACATCGGCAGGCACGCTCTTGGCTGGCGTAATCCCGCCCTGGCCAAACTGCCGCTCGTTCGTCAACAACGCCGCACTCCGGTCAGGCGCGCCAAGAATGGCCGCGGCTTTGGCCGGGCTGTCATCCTTGATGATGCCTACCAGAATGTGCCGCAACTGGACCTTGCCGGAATCCACCCAGGGGCGTGCAGCTTCCCAGAAGGCGTTGCAATAGGGGCAGTTGGCATCGCTGAAGGTGTAGATGACGCGCGGCGCATCTGCCTTGCCGTCCAGCACCCAGGTGGACGACTGCAGCTGCGACCATTCCTTGTCGCTGACCGGCTTGGCGGCCAGCTTTTCCAGGTCCGCTTCGTCCATTGGCTCGCCCTTGGCGTTCAGGCGAGTTCCCACGATGGCATTGCCATCGCTCGTGATGTACACGGCAATGGGCCGGTCACCCGCGACGGCAGCGAAGGCGCGCAGACCGCCGCCGACCTTGAATTCCTGCGTGACGGTCAGGCCCTGACCTTCCAGCGCCTTGAGGACGGCCGGCTTGTCAGCCGTCTCTGCCTTGCTGCAGCCGGTGACCACCATGAAGCTGGCGGCCAGCAGGAACGAAATGTGCGAGCGTTGTGCAAACATGGTTACTCCTTGTCTGTCTTGATCTGTTGGGCTGGCGCGAATCGGCGCGACACCGTGTGTTTGAGGCTGGCCATCGTGAGTTCGCCCAGATGGGTATCCACCAGGCGTCCTTGCTCATCGAAGAACAAGGTGGTGGGCAGGCCTCGCGATGCGACGGCCTGCATGGTCTGGGAAGCGGGGTCGAGCAGCACATCCTTGAGATGCAGGCGTTCGCTCTCAAGAAAGGCGCGGGCTTGCTGGGCGCTCTCTCCCTGGTTGACCATGACAAAAGCGATATCGGGATACTGCGCTTGTGCCTGCTCGAACACCGGCATCTCGCGACGGCATGGTGGACACCACGACGCCCAGAGGTTGAGCACGACGGGCCGCCCAGCATAGGAATTCAGGACGACTGGCTGTTCATCGAGCGTTGCGAGCGTCAACGCTGGCAACGGCGGTGCCGAGCGCTGCAGCAGAGCCAGTACGCCCCCGGTAGCAAACCAGGCTGCGAGTCCGACCGCAACTCCCGCCAATACAGGCCGGCGCAATGCCCGAACCGCACGGGTGCGCCACCAGATGAGCGCCAGCGCTGCCAGGACACCGACCCACCACGAAAAGCCTTGGTCGCCAATGGAAATCATGGACATCGGCGACTGCGCGTACTCTTCCCACCATTGCGCGATGTAGCCGAGGCGAGCCGCCACAAACCCCACAAAAGCGGCGTCCAGCAACATTCCGCCGGCCGCCTTGTACGGAGAGTCGGGCAACCGCTTGGCAACCATGCGCGCCACCGCCCAGGCCAGCAGGACGGCCAGGAAGACGGCAACGACTTGGACGGAGAACGGACCTACGCTGATCATCAGGAACCTGCCTTGTCCAAGCGCACCAGGAAGGCGCGGGCATCGATCTCACCGACGACGCGCAGGTCCCGGCGTTCCGTACCGTCCGGGCCAACCAGAATGAGCGTGGGCGGCCCCATGACACCCCAATGCTTGAGCAAGGCCTGATCGGTCGCATCATTGCGCGTCACATCTGGTCGCACGACCTGCATCCGGGCCAGGCGGGACGCGACGGCGGGGTCGCCGAATACGTTGCGTTCGATCACATGGCAACTGACGCACCAGTCGGCGTAGAAGTCGATCAGGGTCCATTGGCCGCGCGAAGCGGCCTGTGCCAAATGCGCATCCACGTCCTCGACCGATTTCGCCTGCAGGTAAGCGACGCCGCCCGCCGCCGGTGCTGGCGAAGTCGAACCACCGCGCAGGTGGGCCAGCGGCTGCAATGCCGATTCGCCGCCAGAGGCCGCGCCGACCAGCATCAGGATGGACCACAAGCCGGCGAAGACGGCGCCGGACCGCAGCGACCATGCCAGCCGATGCTTCGCTGCCACGGCCTGGCCCCACGCGATCAGGCCAATCGCCACCGACAAGACCCATGCGCCCCACAGAACCAGGCTGACCGTGCCGGGCAGGAAGCGCGTCAGCATCATCACGGCCATGCCCACCATGACGTAGCCGAATGCCACGCGCACGCGGTCCATCCACGCGCCAGGCCGTGGCAGGACCCGGGCACCGAACACGGCGATGGCCAGCAGGGGCAGTCCCATGCCCAAACCCAGCGCGAACAAGGCCATGCCACCGTAGACCGCGCTGCCGGTCTGCCCGATGTACAGCAATGCGCCTGCCAATGGAGCGGTCATGCAAGGCCCGACCAGAAGCGCCGAGAGGAAGCCCAGCGCCGCCGCGCCGGAGATGCTCCCGCCCGAGCGATCTCTACCGGCGGATTCGACCCGATTGATCAGCGCCGAGGGCATCTGCAGCTCGAACAGGCCGAACAGTGAACTCGCCAGGACCAGGAACAAGGCTGCAAACGCTCCGAGCAGCCAAGGCGATTGCAGTGTGGCTTGCAGGTTGGCCCCGGCCAAGCCAGCGGCCACGCCCACCGCGGCGTAGGTGCCCGCCATCGCCAGGACATAGGACAGAGAGAGGAAGAAAGCCCGCCGCGGCTTGGCCTGGCTGCCGACGACCATGGTGGAGACGATGGGGATCATCGGGAGCGAGCATGGTGTGAAAGCGAGCAGCAAGCCGAAGCCAAAAAACAGCAGTGTTCCCCACACGGGGCCCAATGCTGCTAGGCGCTGCGCTGCCGCTTGATCCTCTGCCACCTCGGTAGCTCCGCCCAAGCTGACTGTGTTGGTGGAGGTCAAAGCCGAACTCCGCTGTACGGAGTCATTGCCGGTCGGGGATGTGCCGGCCACCACTGCCGGCAATGCCACATTCATGGTCTGCGGCGGATAGCAGATACCTGCCTCCGCGCACCCTTGCCAATGCAGTGTCAGCGGGCCGGGGGCGGTGGCGGGAAAGCGCAGATTGAGGGCATCGCCCGTATAGATTTCCGTATCGCCAAAGAATTCGTCGTGTTTGGCTGTTCCTGCCGGAAGCGTCAGGCTGACTTCATGGCCCTGCGCATCGACCAACTTGATGGCATGGCGATAAACGTAGTAGCCATCGGCAACGTGTCCAGCGGCCGAGAACGAATCGCCCTGCTGCTGCACAGCGTCCAGCTTGAGAACTTCGGCAACGTCCAGAAATTGCCGCTCGCTGCGGCCCCAGGAGGGAAAAAGGCCGTCCGCCCACGCACTGCCGACCGCACAACCACACAGGAGAAAGATCGCTACGATGCGCCGATAAAAAGCCAAATCCGAGTCCTCCAAGCAAAGCTGCCTGGATCATGCGATGACCCGATTAAGCGAAACTAAAGGTCCCCCCAATGGCCCGTGGGGGACGGGGATGCCATCAAGGCTTTGCGCTTGGCTCTGGTGATCGACCATGGGCGAGTTCCGCCTGCTCCGTCCGGGCCCGTTCAATCCCGGCCGCGACGACTTTCGCCGCCTCGGAATCGGGGGGCATCATCCCGAGCAGCTTCTCCCAGTGCGCGATGGCCGTTTGATAGTCCCGGCGCTGCACCGCAGCAGCGCCGGCCAGAGTCAGAGGCAGGGCTGCATTGGGATCGAGCGACAAGGCGCGCTCAAGCAGACGAGTGGGCTCTCCCTCAAAACCGGAGCCACGGATTCTGGACAGCGACTCCGCGTACTCCGCCAACGCCTGTGGATCGTTCTGGACCAGCTCATTGGCGTGGGTGAAGGCATTGACGGCTTGCTCATGATCGCCGAAGTAACGGTAGGAACGCGCCAGCATGAGCCAGCCTCCAGGATCATCGGGGTGCTGGGCCAGCCGTGCCTGAAGAGAGGCCACCATTGCTTGCACATCGGTTTGCGTCGTCATGCTCGCGCTGCGAACCTGTGACGGGTCCGTGGCGGCCGGATTTCCCAGGTACGAATAGGTGAGCGCTGTCGCGATCGGCAGCAGAATGGCGACAGTGATCGCTGCCCGCTTGCTTCCAGCAGGCGGCCCCAATTTCAACGGAGGAGCAGCAGTTTCATTCAGCGCTCGCCGCTGAAGATCAGATCTTGCATCGGCCAATTCATTGGCCGACAACGTGCCATTGATGTGGTCTCTCTCCAACTCCGCCCATTGATCGCGCAGTACCGCGACGTTCACGCTTTCAGGGGCAACTTGGTCGCTCGCACCATGTCCCCCTCGCCAGAGAACGAAAGAAAGCCATATCGAGACGCCTCCCACGAGCACCGACGCCAGAGTCAGGAAAACGATGCTCATGTTTCGTCCAGTACATTGTGTGGCGGAGCCAGCAGCGCGTCCGCGTGTCTGCGCTCCTCTTCATTGAGTGCAGCATGCTTCGGCTTGCGGTTTCGGCTGCGCAGATTCATGACCAAGACCACAATGCCCAAGGCAAGCACCACGAACGGGCCAAACCAAAGCAACATCGTTGTCGGCTTCAAGGGCGGGCGATAGAGCACGAAATCGCCGTATCGCTCGACCATATAAGTCCGGATGTCGTCATCGCTCTTGCCGGCACGGATCTGCTCGCGGATCTGTTGGCGCAAGTCAGCGGCAAGATCGGCCTGCGAAGCTGCAATCGATTCATTCTGGCAAACCAGGCAACGTAACTCGGATGCAATGCCCAGCATTCGGTCCTCGGCCGCTTGGTCGCTGGCCCAGACCGGAGCCGTGAACAGAAAGAAAAACAATGCCACCCGCCAGAGAATCATTTCTCAAGCTCCCGCACCAGCGGCAGCAGCTCGCCGCGCATTTCCCCCGCGTCAATCGCCCCGGTGTGCTTGTAGCGAATGATGCCTGCCTTATCGATCACATAGGTTTCCGGCACGCCGTACACCCCGAAGTCGATGCCGACCGCCCCATGCGCATCGGAGACCGTCGTTTCAAAGGCATTGCCATTGCGCCGTAGCCAGGCGATGGCGTTCTGGGGCGTGTCCTTGTAGTTCATGCCGACCACCGAAACAGCATGCCTGCTGGCCAATTCGGTGATGACAGGATGCTCCTCAAGACAGGGCGCGCACCAGGAAGCCCACACGTTCAGTACCCAAACTTTCCCGATCATGCTCTCGGATGAGAAGGTCAGGTCCGGAGCTTGCAGTTGCGGAAGGCTGAAGCGCGGCGCGGGCTTGTTGATCAAGGGCGATGGCACCTCGCTGGGCTTGAGCGTCAGGCCCACTGCGAGGAACGACACCAAGACAAGGAATCCGAGCAGCGGCCATAGGAAACGGTTCATGATGCGGCCTCGGGCAATGGCGGAGCGACGTGTTGACGGCGAGGCTTCAGACGGTATCGACGATCGCTGATGGCCAAGCCACCGCCAAGCGCCATCAGGATGCAGCCGATCCAGATCCAGTCAACGAATGGCTTGTGGTAGACACGAACGCTCCAAACACCGTCGCCGAGCGGTTCGCCGAGCGCCGCGTAGACGTGGCGCAGTCCGTTTGCATCGATCGCCACCTCGGTCATCGGCATCTGCGAGGCCGGGTAATTGCGCTTTTCCGGATGCAGCCGACGCAAGACCTTGCCGTCGCGCGACAGTTCGATATCGCCTATCTGCGCCACGTAGTTGGGCCCCCGCGTGCTTCTGACGCCGATCAAAGTGAGGTCGTAGCCGCCGATGCTGACGGACTCGCCCTGGGCCAATCGAACGTCTCGCTCGGTCTCATACCCACTGACGATGGTCACGCCAGTCACGAATACCGCGATGCCCAGATGCGCCATATGCATCCCAAGCCAACTGCGTGGCTGGGCACGCAACCCGCCGCGGGTGGCGCGCATTCGGCCGAAGATGCCCGTCACCACCGACACCGCAATCCACGTGGCGAGCATCAAGCCCAACGCCGCAGAAGCTGACCAGTGCCCCAGCACGAACGGGGCGGTCAGGCCCACCAGGGGTGCAGCAATCATCGGCACGCGCAACTGCCTGAAGATGGCACCGAACTGGGCGGCCTTCCAATTGGCGGCGGGTCCTACCGCAATCAGAAGCAACGCGGGGATCATCAATGGCACGAACACCGCATTGAAGTATGGCGGCCCCACGGAGAGCTTGCCCAGGCCCAGCGCATCGACGAGCAGTGGGTACAGCGTACCGAGCGCGACAGCGCCGGCAGTGACGACCAACAGCACATTGTTGACCAGCAGCAAGGACTCCCTGGAGACCATGTCGAACCGTCCTCCCATGCCGACCTTAGGGGCTCGCCATGCGAACAAAGCGAGCGACGTGCCCACAATGACCGTCAGCAGAATCAGAATGAATAACCCGCGTCGCGGATCGGTGGCAAATGCATGCACAGAAGTCAGTACGCCCGAGCGCACCAGAAAGGCACCCAAAAGCGAGCAAGAAAATGCGCCGATCGAGAGCAGCACCGTCCAGTTCTTGAAACTGGCCCGCTTTTCCGTCACCGCCAAAGAGTGGATCAAGGCGGTGCCCACCAGCCAGGGGATGAACGACGAGTTCTCGACCGGGTCCCAAAACCACCAGCCCCCCCAGCCCAACTCGTAGTAGGCCCACCAACTCCCCAAGGCGATTCCGACCGTCAGATTTGCCCAGGCTGCGGTGGCCCAGGGACGAGACCAGCGTGCCCACGTCGAGTCCAGTTGTCCGGCAAGCAATGCAGCAATCGCGAATGCGAAGGCCACCGAAAATCCGACGTACCCCATGTAAAGCAGCGGTGGATGAAAGATCAAGCCGATATCCTGCAGGAGCGGATTCAGATCCCATCCATCTTGCGGTACCGGGAAAAGTCGCTCGAAGGGATTGGAGGTCAACAGGACGAACAGCAGGAAGCCGGCCGTCACCAGGCCGAGCACGCCCAGAACGCGCGCCACCATGGCATCCGGAAGCTGTTTCGACAACCGGCTGACCGCATAGGCCCAGCCGGTCTGCATCAGCAGCCAGAGCAGGAGCGAACCCTCATGTCCGCCCCAGACCGCGGCCATTCTGTAGCCCAGCGGGAGCTGAGAATTGGAGTTTTGAGCGACGTAGGCGACCGAGTAGTCCTTCGCGACAAAGGCCCAGGTGAGCGCGGCAAAACCGACCATCACCAACAGGAATTGAGCGCGTGCAGCGGGGCGGGCGAACGCGATCCAGGTGAGGTTGGCTCGCGCCGCGCCGGCCAGGGCAAGAACACCTTGAGCGAGTGCCACGAACAAGGCAGCGATGAGGGCGAGGTGGCCGATTTCTGGAATCATGGGTCAAGGCTTCCTTGAAGCCGGCTTCTTCTGGACTTCGTCCAGCGCATGCTGGGCCTCGGGCGGCATGTAGTTCTCGTCGTGCTTGGCCAGCACCTCCTCGGCGCGAAAGAGGCCGGCACTGTCCAGCCGTCCTTGAACAACCACCCCTTTTCCTTCACTGAACAGGTCAGGCAAGATGCCCGAATACGTGACCGGGATTGCTTTGACCGTATCGGTGATGACGAACTGCACGGCAAGCTCACCACGCTGGCGCTTCAGACTACCTCGTTCCACCATGCCGCCGACTCGAAAGGTGCGCTCCAGTGGTGCCTCCCCGGCACTGACCTGCGAGGGCGTGAAGAAGAACACAAGGTTGCTCTGAAAGGCATTGAGCACCAGCGCGGTGGCGATGCCGAGGGCGGATAGCCCGGCGACGATGAGTGCGATGCGTCTATTTCGTGGCTTCACGCCGCGCCTCCTTGCCCAGCAATTCCGACTGGATGCGCCATAGCGCTGCTCGGCGCCGGCGCCGGAGCATTCGGCATTCAGTCCAGAGCAACACCACCGTCGTCAGGACGGATCCCCAAACGTACACGCCATATCCGCCCATCGCCAGGAACTCACCCACACTGGCCCAGTTCATCGCTTCACCTCCTCGATGTCCTGCAGCCAGCCGGCGTGATGTTCGCGTTCCAGGATGATGCAGCGCACACGCGCCAGCGCCGCCGCAGCCGTGTAAGCCCAGGCCGCAAGAACCATGATCAGCATGCCCAACAACATGACCGTCGCCATGGAGGGCGAACGAGTCAGCGATACCGAGGCGCCCTGGTGCAAGGTGTTCCACCACTGCACGGAGAAATAGATCACAGGGATGTTCACCACGCCGACCAGTGCCAGCACGGCGCCTGCCCGGTCGGCACGGCGACGATCTTCGATCGCCGACTGGAGTGCGATGAAACCGATGTACAGAAACAGCAGGACTAGTTCAGAGGTCAGCCGCGCATCCCAGACCCACCAGGTTCCCCACATCGGCTTTCCCCACAAGGCGCCGGTCCACAGAGAAAGGAAGGTGAACAGTGCACCCGTGGGGGCCAGCGCCGAGGCCATCATTGCCGACAGGCGGCTGTTGAACACCAGGCCAATGCCGGCCCAGAACGCCATCGCCAGATAGATGACCATGGACATCCATGAAACCGGCACGTGCAGGAAGATGATGCGATACCCCTCTCCCTGCTGGGCGTCGGTGGGTGCCAAGAAGAACCCCACATAGACGCCCGCGAGCGACAGCGCCGCGGCGGTCACGCCGAGCCAAGGGACGAGCTTCCCCGCGAGTGGGTAGAACGCCTTGGGAGATGAAAACTTGAACCAGTTGACCATACGCTTCGCTCCTCAGTACTCCAGTGCGATGCGCAGCGATGCACTCGCTGCGAATGGCGTGAAGAACGCCGCCAAGACGAACACGGCGGCGAGCAAAGAGAGGTTGGCCGACGCTCCCTGACCGATGATCGACGCATCGACCGCGCCGGCACCGAAGATCAGCACCGGGATGTAGAGCGGCAGCACCAGCACAGCAACGAGGACACCCCCTGCGCGTACGCCCAGCGTCAGCCCCGCGCCGACGGCGCCGATGAGGCTGAGCACCGGCGTACCGATAACGAGCGATGCGGTCAAAATCCAGAGGGACAAGGCAGGCAGGTCGAACTGCAATGCCAGCGCGGGCGCAAGCAAGGCCAAGGGCAAACCGGACAACAGCCAATGCGCCGCGATCTTGCCGACGACCAACATGGCCAACGGCGCTGGCGACAGCATCATCTGCTCCAGCGTGCCATCGGCGTGATCCTGCTCGAACAGGCGATTGAGCGAAAGCATGCTGGCCAGCAACGCCGATACCCACAGGACGCCCGGAGCGATCCGTCGGAGCATTTCGCGCTCGGGGCCGATACCCAATGGAAACAGACTGACGACCACGACAAAGAAGCAAAGAGGTATCAGCGCGTCTGACCTTCGGAGCAAGGCGAGCTTCAAGTCCCGGCGCATCACGACAAATACCGGATTGGCAACGAGGGGCCGGCTCATGCCCCCATCCGGACGGTCTGAGAAGTTTTCAAGGCCAGCTCCTGGTGACTCGTCAGAACGACCATGCCGCCGCGTGACTGGTGCCGATGGATCAGTTCACCAAGCCATCGCGCACCGAATTGGTCCAGCGCTGTGGAGGGCTCATCGAGAATCCACAACTTCCTCCTGTAGAGGAGCAATCGAGCCAGGCTTGCACGACGCTTTTGGCCTTGTGACAACATCCGGAACGGCAAGTGCCTGTGCTCGGCCAAGCCAACTTCGTCCAACGCTGATTCCACGCATTCCGTGGTGACCGGCTCACCAGCGATGGCGGCCGCGGCAAGCAGGTTGTCCAAGGCATTCAGGTCTTCTTTGAGTCCAATGCCATGGCCGTTGTAAACCAGTTCGCGTTGGTATTCACTCCACTGGTTGCGCAGCGGCTTTCCTTTCCACAAGACTCTGCCAGCAGCAGGCGTAGCGAACCCTGCAAGCGTTCGCAATAGCGTGGTCTTCCCGCTGCCGTTCTCGCCGTGCACCGACAGGCACTCGCCCGGCACGATCCGGAAAGTCAAATGGTCAAACAGGCGGCGCTCCCCGCGAACGCCCGCGAGATCGAGAGCTTCAAGCATGGGCCGGGTCATAGTTCATGCACATGGGCATCCCTGGAAGGTGCGCCCTCAAGGGGCAATCTTCAAAATCATGTCTTCTCCCGATTAACTGAGAATTAGCGGGAACTTGCGTCCTACCTTGCTGTCATTTCTGGCCTAACATGAGCGTGTCAAACAAGCAAATTCAGGTTGGTAGGCGCCATGCGAATACTGTTGGTGGAAGACGACAAACTGATCGGACGGGGGATCGTGGCCGGTCTGCACAAGCACGGCATCGCGGTGCATCACGTCGGCACCGCAGAAGAAGCCGAAGCCACGCATGCGGAAGACACCTTCCATGCCCTGGTGCTCGATCTCGGGCTGCCTGACCGGGACGGCATGGAGTTGCTGGCCAGCATGCGGGCCGTCGAACCTCAATTGCCCGTCCTGATCCTCACGGCGCGGGACGCCATCGAACACAGGCTCAAAGGGCTGCATGAAGGTGCCGACGACTACATGATCAAACCGTTCGACCTGCGTGAACTCGCAGCCCGGTTGCATGCGCTGGTCAGACGCACGCAAGGCCGTGCGGCCCAGGTCATCTCGGCCGGTCCCCTGCGGCTGGAGCCGGAGAGCGGGCTGGCCTGGTTCCAGGGCGAGCCCGTCTCCTTGTCGCGCCGCGAGGTCGATCTGCTGGCCCATCTCGCCAACGCCGATGGCCGGTGGGTCCCGCCCGACATGCTCAACGAGCGCTTGTACGGCCTCGGGGAAGAGATCGGCAGCAACGCGCTGAATGTGCATATCCACAACATCCGCCGCAAGCTCGGCGCCGAAGCCATCGAGACGGTCCGTGGGCTCGGCTATCGGCTGGGCTGGAGGCTTGCATCATGAGCCTGCGGCTGCGCGCCGTTCTGATCGCCGGCATTTCGCTGTTGGTTCTGTGGGGCGCTGCCGCCGGCTGGATGATGCGCGGCGTTCATTCCAATCTCGACCGGACCCTCGACGGTCGTCTTGCCATGTCGGCACGCATGGTGTCGGGGCTTCTTGAACGCGCCGCGCTGGCTCCGAATGCAGCGTCCAACGACTTCACCGAGGCGGTGCGCGTCAGCGGCAAGGAGGGCATCGCATGCGAAATCCGGTCTTTGCAGGGAGAGATCCTGGCACGAACGACCACCGGACCTCACTCGGAGTTCGAGTCACTGCCGGCCGGCTTCAGCACGCGGGACGTTTTGGGACATCAGTGGAGGGTCTACGTTCTTCGTGCCAATGGCTACCAGATCACGACGGCGGATCGCGTGGATCAGCGGGATATGCTGATCAACGAATTGCTAAGCGTGGCTGGCGTGCCCTTCTTGATTGCCTTCCTGGGCGGCCTGGCTGCCCTTTGGATCGGCATCGGACGGGGGCTCGCCCCCCTGGAGGCTCTGTCGCAGCAATTGCGCGACAAACACGCGGACGACACGTCCCCGATCGCCGTCAACCATTCACCCTCGGAACTGCGCCCGGTTCTGGACGCAATGAATGGGCTTCTCAAGCGCCTGGCACGGACACTCGCCAGCCAACGGGCATTCACCGACGCCGCGGCGCACGAGCTGCGCACGCCGTTGACCGTGATCGATACGCACCTGCAGGTGGCCCGGATCAGTGAAGGCGACGAGGTGGCGTCCTCTCTTTCCAGTGCAGAGGAAGGCGTGAAGCGGCTGAGGCGCACCTTGGACCAGATGATGATACTGGCCCGCGCCGAGACGTCTGCCGACAAGGCGGATGGTTGCACTTCGGTGGTCGCTTCCGTCGGCGGCGTGCTGGAACAGTGGAAGGCCGCAGAAAAAGAGCGCTTGTCGTTGAACGTCAGCGGCGAGGACATCGGAACCCCGGTGCCCAAGTCGATGCTGGAAACGGCGGTTCGCAATCTGGTTGACAACGCGATGCGCTATTCGCCGCGAGATACGGCCATCGAGGTGGGCGTGTTCCTGGATCCGAATGCACAGCAGTGTGTGATTAGCGTGTCGGACCGTGGCCCCGGGCTGACTGCCGAGCAGGCATGCCAAATTGGCCAACGTTTCTGGCGCGGTGATCAGGGCCGAAAGAGCAAGGACGGGGCGGGCCTGGGCATTTCGATCGTTCGGGCCATTGCAGAGAGATTTGGTGGGGCCCTGAATCTCGAACCCCGGGAAGGCGGAGGCCTGGTTGCGAAATTTCTCGTGCCCACCGACCCCGCACCCAAAAAAGGTCAAGCTAGGCCTGCAGGGCGTGGCTTGGATTCAAAACCGTAGGTTCGGACCCTGCCAGGGATAGCGCGGTCACAGCCAATGGACGCAGGCGTGCTGATGTGGTTCGCCTTCGTTCGATCCAGCGCCTGACTTCGGAGTAGGCATCCGCCAGGGATCAGGCGCATGGCGGTGCTCGTGCGGCTGCCGCTCTTGCGACTACCGTGGGGTCGGGCGCCGTACGAGAGCAGCCAATACTATCCCTACCAGCAACAGGACCGGCTGGTCGCCATAGCGAACATACGGCGTCAGGCCGCTCATGCCTTGTACGGTCGCGGACAACACGCCCGGCCGATGTGGCGGCAGAGCGGCAACGACCCGTCCTTTCGGATCGATCGAGGCCGTGATGCCTGTATTCGTGGAGGTCACCATAGGCCGAGCGGTCTCGATGCTGCGCAACCGCCCGATCTGCAGATGCTGGCGAAGCGCCCAGGTCTGGCCGAACCAAGCGAGGTTGCTCAAGTTCACGAGCACGCTCGCGCCGGGTCCTGCGCCTGGGGTCGGCAGGAGCGACGGGAGCAGCTCGGAACCGAAAACATCCTCGTAGCAAATGTTGAACGCCAAATGCTGATCATTCACCGAGAATGGTCTCTGGACCGGGGCTCCACGATCGAAGTCACCCAGCGGCATTTTCAGCATCCGCGTGAACCACTCGAACCCAGCCGGTACATATTCGCCCCAGGGCACGAGGTGGTGCTTGTCGTAGCGTAGCGGCACGGAGGCGTCGACAAGCTGCTGCAACGGCGTGCCGGAGTCGAAGCCGATGGCGCTGTTGGTGTAGCGCGAACTGCCGTCGGCCGCCATGCTGTGCAAAGGGACGCCCATCGCGATCGTGCTGCGCTGGTTCGCCGCTACGTCGAGCCAGGTTTTCCAAATCATCGGGTCGAGCTGGTCTTGGAATACGGGCACGACGGTCTCTGGCAAGACGATCAGGTCCGGATGCGGCTCTCCGGGGCCCGGTGGCTGTGCGGCCAGCCGCAAGTGACTGGCGATGCCGTCTTCAAGCAGGGTCGGGTCGAACTTCTGCGATTGATCGATGTTTCCCTGCACTAGCCTCAGATGCAGCGGCTCGCCTTCGGCCGTCGACCAATCGAGGCGAGTAAGTGTCCATCCCGTGGCGATCAGGATCAGCACCGTCGCCAGCAAAGACACGTTCGAGCGCATGGAAGCCGCGGCCGGACGCGACAGGAACGCCACGGTCCCCGAGGCGCACGCCGCGAGCAGCGCGACGCCATGCACGCCCAGCAACGGCGCCCAGCCGACCAAGGGGCTGTCCACATGGGCGTAGCCAATGTTCAGCCACGGAAAGCCCGAGAACAGCACGCCGCGCAGCCATTCCGAGGCGGCCCAGACAGCTGACCAGACCAGCACTTGTGACAGCGCTGCTCCCCGCCGAGTGCGAGACTGCAGCCACTTGCTGATCGCGCAGGCAAGAGCGGGAAACAGCGCGAGAAAGGCAGACAGCGCCACGACGCTCGCACCGGCCAGTGGCGCGGACAAACCACCGTAGTCATGGATGCTGATGAACAGCCAGTACAAGCCGACCGCAAAATTGACGAAGCCGAACGCCCATCCGCGAAGGAATGCCTGCCGGCCGCGCTCGGCGGCAAAGCTGGCGCGTGCCAGCACCGCCAGCGCGAGGATTTGAACGATGGGCAGCGACCACTGGGGCAACGGATCCGGGGCGAACGTCAACGCATGTGCGCTACCGGCAAACGCCAAGGTCGCGGCATTTCGCCACCGCGCAAGCCTGCTCACAGCCTGAGCATTCCAGTGCTCCTTTCAGGACGCAGCCGGCTTGGCCTGCATCGACTTGTCACAGACGACGCGGCCCTGCAGCAGCCTGCAGGTGTTCAGGAGCACCGACGCGCTGCTGGCCAGCATGGCGAGCGCGGCGGCAAAGGGCGTCACGCCTGCTTCGAACAGCACGACAATCACGGCGAGGTTGTACACGACGGAAAATGCGAGATTCTGCCGGACGATGCGATCAAACTTGCGAGCCAACTCACGGGTCTCGACGACAGCGCCCACGCTGCCGTGCGCGATCACCACCCCGGCTGCGGAAACAGCCACGGAACTCGATCCTGGGATGGCGATTCCGCAGGCTGCCTGGGCCAGGACCAGGCCATCGTTGGCGCCGTCGCCCACGAATGCGACAGGCGCTGGGCTCTTTGCCACGATGTCGGCTTTTTCTTCCGGAGAGCAATCGGCCTCGACCCGGTCGAAGTCTATGCCCAGGTCAGCCGTCAGGCGTTCGGACGCTGCGCTGGAATCCCCGGTCAGCAACCAGAGTTTCAATCCCTGCGCACGTAACCGCTGCAGTGACGAACGGGCGTCGTCGCGAGGGGCATCCTGCAGACGCAAGGAGCCGAGCCAATCCCGGCCATTGGCTACGTGTACCAGCCCTGGCAGGCCATCTTCCGGCGGCATGCCCTCGACTCCCGCGGCGAGCAGCCAATGCCTTTCACCCACCCACACGGTCTCGCCGCCGGGGACATGCATCGTCACGCCTTTCGCGCACGCCGTCACCTGGCATCCGTCGGGCTCGCACGCGCTGCTCATTCCAGACTGCCGGGCCGCGAGGACCACCGCGTGTGCAATGGGGTGCGCGACGCCGGCCTCGGCCCTTGCCGCAAGGTCGATGAGGTCCTGTTCGGCCCCCCCGTGCCGCGTCTGGATGCTGACGATACGCATCTGACCGCACGTCAATGTGCCGGTCTTGTCGAACGCCATGATCCTTGCCCTGGCGAGCGCTTCGACGCTCGCGGAGTCTCTCAGGAGGACGCCGCGCCGCGCGGCCTCGCGGCAGGTAAAGGCGTAGGCCAGCGGCATCGCCAGACCGACCGCGCAAGGGCAGGCTGCGACCAGAAGGCTCAGCGCACCGAGCAACGCCTGGTCTGCGCTTGAGCCGTTCCACAGGTAATGGACGAAGGCGAGCAGAGATGCCGTCACCACGACCGGGAGCAGTATCCGGACGAAGCGCTCGGCCGTCTCGGACAACGACGAACGAGCGCCAAACAGCTCAAGCATGCGCAGGCCGAGCACGTCCAATCGTCGGTCCCCCGCACCGGCGGTCACGTGGACCGTCAGAGGTCCGCGCAGGTTCACGGACCCGGCGAAGACCCGTTCGCCAGGCTGAACGCTGCGAGGCGCGGACTCGCCTTGCAGCAGCGAGAGATCGACGGCCGACTGTCCCGCTACGACGATGCCATCGACCGCGATGCGCTCGTTGGCGCGTATCAAAACGGTATCACCGGGCGCGAGCTCTGCCAGCAGGACGGTGCTCTCGGCCTTTTCGCCGCCGGCAGAAGTCAGCTTCGTCGCGGTTTCCGGCGCAAGGCTGCGCAATGCTTGTACGGCAAGTCCGCTCTCCTGCCGGGCATGGATTTCGATCAATCTTCCGATCAGCAGAAAAGTGATCAACATGGTGGCGGCGTCGGTGTAAATCGCCACGGACCCCATGGCCAGGGACCCGACCGACACAAAGAGGGAGCCAAGGACAGCAACAGAGGCAAAGACGTCCATCCCTGCGATCCCGGCGCGCAGCGAACGGGCGGCGGCGCGGTAGAAATCCCACGCCGAATATCCGACGACGGGAAGGCTTGCTACGACGCTGGCCCAGGCGATGACGAGCGCCGCCGCCTCGTCGGCGTTCAGGTAAAGCACCCATGAGCCCAGCATGCTCCACATCCCGAAGACGACCGCGACGGTCAACTGCAAGCGGATCTTCCTGGCCTGCCGCTGCAGGGCCGCTTCCAGCTCGTCGCTGCCTTTCAACGGGGACAGTGCGTAGCCCAGACCCTCGGCCTTTCGCAGCAGCAAGGGGAAGTCGATCGACTCCGGGACCCAGGTCACCAGCGCCGAACCGGAGGTGAAATTCACCGTCGCCGAGACCACGCCGGGCACACGCTGCAGGACGCGCTGCAAGGCCATCGCACAGCTCACGCACCAAAGCCCGTCTACGAAAAACACCATCCGGCCCGCCACACGGGCCTGCTCATAGTCGAAATCCCCACCGGAACTACGGTCCGCTCTTGGCATCCGTTCCAACCCCAAGCAGTTTTCCGCCCACGACCTTCCCGTAGTAGCTTTGCTCACCTTCGTGGTATTTCTCCAGCGCCTCAGCCACGGTTCCGGTCTGGCGTGTGTCCTTGGGGCGTTCGTGGCTGTTGATGAATGCCGCCACGTCCCAGGCCTCCTGTTCTGTCAGACTGTATGGCTTTCCAAGCGGCATGTTCGCCCAGATAAAGCCCGCTGCAGTATCGATGCGGGCCATGCCGGCGCCCCAGTTGTACGACTCGGGTCCCCAAAGCGGGGGAAATCTCATCTTGCCGTTTTCCTCCCGCGTGCCCTGTCCATCAGGACCATGGCACAGTGCGCAATTTTGTTGATAGACCGCCAGACCTCGGCCCACGTCGTAGTCGTCCTTTGGTTTCGGCACCTTGGGATAGAGCGCTCCGCGCGGCTTGTTGCCGGCGGGCAGCCCATCGGCCATCCAGGCCATATAGGTCATGAGATCGCGGTACACATCGCTGCCAGCGGGCGGCGGTTTCCCGGAGGACGACGCCTGGGCGTTCATCGAATAGGTGAAACAGCCCATGATCCGGTCTTCGAGCGTGCTGATGGTCCCGGTCTTGCTGCGAAAAGCGGGGTAGGACGCATAGGCCGCCCACATCGGTGCGGCATTCTCTCGCCGTCCCGAGTCGAGGTGGCAGTTCGCGCAGGCCAGCGAATTGCCCACGTGGTCTTTGACCATGGCGCCAGTGTCGGTGAAGATTTTCATTCCTCGCCGGATGGCATCGCCATAGGGTCCTTTCGGAATGTCATCCTCCGCAGGCGGGAGGTAGTAGCCGTCCGCACCGACGGGCATACCGGGCGGAGACGCCTTGGCGTCTTTTGCGTAGGCCTTGCGAGCAGCTTCCATATCTGCTCTCGAATAGGGCGCGGCCGAAGGAATCGTGACCGTTTTGCCGCTGATCGCGCTGTACAGATACCCCATCACGCCGCTCTCGTAGACGCCGTAACCTGCCGAAAACAGCAGGAGACCCAGCGCCGCAGCATAACCGGCACGCCGGAGTGTCCCCGTGTGCGCAGAGCGGCGATCACCGTTGTTCGTCATGATTGCCTCCTTTGCTGCCCGGACGCAAAGATCCGAAATACTGAGCCACATCGCGCATGTCTTGGTCCGACATGCGCGACGCGATGTCATCCATCAAGGATTGCGGCGAATTGTGGCGATGGCCGCCTTTCCATGAGACCAACTGGTGGAAGATGTACTCGGGCTGCTGACCCGCCAGCGCAGGGAAATGGCCGCCGACACCCTCACCCTGCTGGCCATGACAGGTCACGCACGCCGGGATATCCTTTTTCCAGTCGCCCGTTCGGCTCAGTGCCTCTCCACGCGCCGCGTCTCCGCCCAGATCGACGGGCGGCCCGGCAACGTGCGGCAGCGCAGCGTAATAGGCCGAGACTTGCCCGATCTCCTCGGCGCTCATTGCACTGGCCACGTACCGCATGGACTCGTTGGGGCGGCTTCCGGTAGCGAAGTCGTGGAGTTGCTTCGCGATGTAGGCTTCGGACAGGCCGGCCAGCGCGGGCGTCAGCCCCGCGCCAGCACCGTGGTCGCCGTGACATGACGCGCAGGCCCAGACGATGTCGTTGCCCTGAAAGACGAGCACCGGCGCGTCATCGGGAACTGCGGGCGCCTGCTGCTTCGGCGCAACGGTCCCGCCAATCGCCGCCCCGCGATTCGGCGCCAGGTCGGCGATGTAGCTCAAAGCGCCCCAGATCGCCAGCGCCAGGAAGATGGCCAGCACAAACAAGGGAATGGGACGCGATTGCTCCCAGGGGTCGAATGTCGGGTCTACGTCTTGAACACGACGCCCCTTGCCGCTCAGCTCGGATTTCATCTCGCCCCTCATTGACGCGGGCCCTTCTGAGTTTTCGGATCGTAGCCACGATCACGCAATGTCGCCTCTTTGGCGCTGACGGGGTAGGAACGGTCCAGGCTCAACAGGTACGCGACCAGGTCGAGCGCCTCCTGTCGGGCCACCACCACTTTCCCGTCCGCGGGACGGTACTCCTGCGGCAACTTGACCACGACCTCGCCGGGCGCGGCCTTCTCCTTGACCTCGAAGAGGAAGGGGTACGAAGGCATGATGCTCCAGTCGAAGATGGCCCTGGGCTGGTACAGGTGGGTCAATTGCCAGTCCCGGCTCGGCAGGCGCACCCCGACATTCAGCAAATCGGGGCCGGTGCGCATCGTCCCGAGCAGTTGGGGAGCGTCGTAGGCGTAGTCGCCCGGCGTGGACGGCCTTCCCCAGCCCCGGGCCTGATCCGCCAGCGTCTGGCCACTCGAACGAGGCTGCTGGCTGTGACAGTAGACACAGCCATTGGCCACGTACTGCGCACGGCCTCTTAGCTGTTCGATCGTGTAGTTCTGCAACTGCGCAGGTGCCTGGACCGTACGGACCTGCAGGCCGGGGAGCACCACGAGCATGACGGTCGCGAACACCAAGATTCCGACAGCGCCGACGAACAATGGAATCAGCCGGTTCATGCGTCACCTCGCCGTTTCGACCAGAGTAGGGCCATCGCATGGAAGGCAAAGACGAAGTGTCCCAGCGTCATCATGCCGCCGCCCACCGATCGACCTTCGAGATACGGCACGATGTTGCGGGTGATGTCAGCGAAACTGGTCTGTGGATCGAGCAGCGACATGCCTTGCAGGAAACCGCCGATGGTCAATGACAGGAAATAGATCAGAAAACCCAGGACCGTCAGCCAATAGTGGATGGCGATGAGTCGCGGACAGGGCCAGTTCTTGCCCGTCAGGTAGGGCAAGAGATAGTAGAAGGCGCCGAACAGCACGATGGAGACGAATGCGTAAGCTCCCAGGTGCGCATGCCCCACCGTGTAGTGCGTGAAGTGGGTGATCGAGTTGATGGCCCGTACAGCCTCCAGCGATCCCTGGAAGGATGCGGCCGTGTACATCAATGCGCCCGTGGACACGAAGCGCAGCGCCATGGACTCCTTGAACGCCCAGAAATTCTGCGCGACCGTCACGTGCTGATTGATCGCCACCGCGATGACAGGAATGAACATCATGACGCTGTGCACGATCGACAGCGTGACCACCCACGTCGGCACGGGCCCACCGATCAGGTGATGAATACCCACCTGGCTGTAGAACAAGGCAAGGCCCCAGAAGCCCAGCAGCGAAACGCTATACGAATAGATCGGCTTGCCGATGATCTTGGGAATCAGGTAATAGGCAGCACCCAGCCCCAGCGGTGTCAGCCAGAGGCCAAGCACGTTATGCGCGAACCACCAGTTGGTGGTGGCTTGCTGCACGCCTGAATGCAGGCCCGGGATATTCGCGATGAAGAACAGAATGGGGAACCATGCCAGTCCCGCGAGGTAGTACCAGCCGCTGACGTAGATGTGGTGAACGTTGCGTTTTCGGGTCGTCGCGATGGCGGACCATGCGATGAAGAAGCCGCCGAGGGCCAGGACGATGTCGATCTGCCATGGGATTTCGAGCCACTCCAGGCCGTCGCTCCATCCATTGGCAATGGCAATGGCACCGGCCGCCACGCCGAGGGCCCACAGCACCGCGCCCACCATCGCCATTGCGGGCCTTCGCAGGGGCGTATGAAACATGCGAGGGATGATCCAGAGCGCGACCGCTATGCCCCCTGTGGACAGCCAGCCGTACGCGACCAGATTCAGATGGACGGTGCGCGCGCGCCCGAAGGTGGTGAACGCCTGACTCGCCAGCCAGTCGGGCCAGTGCAACTTCAGCGAGGCGATCATCCCGAACAGCGAGCCAACGATCAGGAACAGGAAGGAAGCGATGGACAGGACCAGTACGACGTTCCGACCCGGGGCGTCGACGCCGGCACGCAAGGCGTCGAATCGATGCTCGGCCGCCCCTTCATCGAATGAAGATGGATCATCCGGGGAGCCGGCCTCGCCCTCCAGAAATATGGTCGAAGCCTCCTTCTTTCCCGCATGGATCTGGCGCGTCACGATGGACCAGATCAACGCGCCCAGAGCCGCCAGCGAGACGATAAAGCTCAGAGCAAGGAGAAACCCTAGGCTTTCATTCATGGGCGCTCCAGAAATGGCGCGCAACCATCCGAATTGGTTCCGATGCCAACCACTGGTGTTGGCGATAGTGTTCCATCAGGGCTTGCCTCAGCATTGTTTTTATGAATGTCGCATGTGAATCACGGGAATGATGGTCAGCCTCGATTAAGCGAAAGTTAAGAGTGTTTTTCGAGGTGCCCCGCGCTCTTTGACCGTGGACTGTCTGGATGGCGAGATCCAAATACAGTCGGCCCGGATATTCGAATCGTCGTGACGCGAAGGTCTCGGCCGCCTCGCGGCAGACACCGGCGCTGCGCCTGGGGTCAGCATCGGCAGGGGGCGGGACGATCGCTTGTTCGCCTAGTGCCAGGAAATCACAGTGGACGCACGTATCCGTTATAACCACCCGCATCCCGAAGGACAGTCTCCCCTGGCAGGGATAGCCGCTGTTGAGGCTCGGAGGGCCGAATGCCGCTCCTCCTTTCGCCCGCACTATGAGCGTCGGTTTCCCATGTCCCGGCGATGACGCATGCGGCGGCTCACCCGTCCGAGAGGACAGGATGCGCGAGCCATTCGCGGCCCTTGAGCATGCCGTCCCAATAGACCGGCGGCAGGATGCGTTCCTTCAGCAGCCACGCCAGCGATGACGGCCGCTTGCCGTCGATGAACCATTTCGGAAACGAAGGCGCCAGCTTGCCGCCGTAGGCAAATTCCGCCAGCACGATCTTGCCGCGCTCGACAGTGAGCGGGCAGGAGCCATAGCCGTCATAGCTGGCCAGGCGCGTGGACCCGCTCCGGGCGGCGAGCAGGTTGTGCGCGACCACCGGCGCCTGCTTGCGTGCGGCCGCAGCAGTCTTGGCATTGGTGGTGTTGGTGCAGTCGCCGAGTGCGAAGACGTTGGCGTACTTCTTGTGGCGCAGGCTCGACGGGTCCACGTCCACCCAGCCCGCAGCGTCCGCCAGCGGGCTCACTCGGATGAAGTCCGGCGCCTTCTGTGGCGGCACGGCGTGCAGCAGGTCAAATGGACGGGTGACGCGCTCCTTGGTGCCGTCGGCGTTCGTGCGGATGAAGGTGGCTTCATGCGCTGCGCCATCGACGGCCACGAGCTGGTTGCTGAATTGCAGATCGATGCCATAAGCCTTCACGTACTCCATGAGCGCGGGCACGTAGTCCGGCACGCCGAAGAGCACGCCTCCCGCGTTGCAGAACTCGATGTGGATGTTCTTGAGCACGCCCTGCCGCTTCCAGTGATCGGCCGAGAGGTACATCGCCTTCTGCGGCGCACCCGCGCATTTGATGGGCATGGGCGGCTGCGTGAACAGGGCCTGGCCGCTCTTGAGGTTCTGCACCAGTTCCCAGGTGTAGGGCGCGAGGTCGTAGCGGTAGTTGGAGGTGACGCCGTTGCGGCCCAGTGTTTCAGGTAGGCCCTCGATGCCGTTCCAGTCGAGTTTCAGGCCCGGGCAGACCACGAGCTGCTGGTACTTGACGACGCGGCAGCCATCGAGCACGAGGGCGTCGCGCTCGGGCTCGAACGCGGCGACGGCCATCTTGATCCACTTGACGCCGCGCGGAAGCACGCTCGCCATCGTGCGCGCCGTGTGCGCAGGCGGAAAGATGCCCGCGCCCACCATCGTCCACCCCGGCTGGTAGTAGTGCACATCCGCCGGGTCGATGACGGCGATGTCCGCGTCCGGCTTGCGCGCGAGCAGGCTGGACGCCACCGCGATGCCCGCCGCGCCCGCGCCGACGATCACGATGTCATGCGTGGCGTCCACGACTTCGGTGGGTGTGCGCCCGCCGTTGGCGATGCGCCGGGCCACGCCGGACAGGTCGTAGCCGGCACCGCGCGCGGCTTCGAGGATGGAGGCCAACGGCTGACGCTGCGCCTGGCTCAGCGCCCACAGCGTGGCCGAGCGCGTGCCGGTGCGGCAGTAGGCGAACACCGGGCCGGGCAGTTGCGTCATCAGCGTCCCGAAGGCCTGGGCCTGCTGGTCGGTCACTTTGCCGGACTCGACGGGCAGGTAGGTCGCCGCCATACCCAGTGACTGGGCGGCCTGCTCGATTTCGCTGAAGCCGGGCTGATCGCCCGCTTCTCCATCGGGCCGATTGCAGATCACCGAGCGGTAGCCAGCCTCGGCGATGGCCTGCAGGTCGGTGGCAGCGATCTGGCCGCTGACGGCCAGTCCCTGGTCCAAGGCTTTGATGTCCATGAGGGTCTCCTGCCCGGAAATTGTCCTTTCAGCCGGTCGGTGCCGCTCTCAGAGGGCATCGATGGGAATCTTGAGGTAGTGGACGCCGTTGGATTCGGCAGGCGGCAACTCGCCGGCCCGCATGTTCACCTGCACGGAGGGCAGCAGAAGCACGGGCATCGCCAGCGTGGCGTCGCGCTGCTCGCGCGTGGCCGCGAAGTCATCCTCGCTGATGCCGTCACGCACATGGATGTTGTGCGCACGCTCCTCGGCCACGGTGGTCTTCCATTGAAGCTCGCGCCCCCCGGGGCGGTAGTCGTGGCACATGTAGAGCACGGTCTCCGGCGGCAGCGACAGCACGCGGCCGATCGAGCGGAACAGTGTGCGCGCGTCGCCACCCGGAAAGTCGCAACGCGCCGTGCCATANCGGTAGTCGTGGCACATGTAGAGCACGGTCTCCGGCGGCAGCGACAGCACGCGGCCGATCGAGCGGAACAGTGTGCGCGCGTCGCCACCCGGAAAGTCGCAACGCGCCGTGCCATAGTCGGGCATGAACAGCGTGTCGCCCACGAAGGCTGCGGCAGGCGCTTCAGGTGTGGCGTTGTCCTGGACCAGATAGGTCATGCAAGCGGGCGTATGGCCGGGGGTATGCATGGCCCGCACCTGCAGCGTGCCGAGCATGAAGGTCTCGCCGTCGTCGAACAGACGATCAAACTGCCGGCCGTCACGCGCGAAGGCCGGCTCGGCGTTGAAGAGCTGGCCGAACACCTGCTGTACGGTACGGATGTTCGCCCCAATGCCGGTTCGGCCGCCCAGGCACGAATGGAGATACGGCGCGGCGCTCAGGTGATCTGCGTGCACATGCGTCTCCAGAATCCACTGGACGCTCGCCCCCAGTTCCCGCACGCGCTCGGCCATGCGGTCCGCGCCGGCGCGCGAGGTGCGGCCGGATTTAGGATCGTAGCCGAGCACGCTGTCGATGATGGCGCACTGACCGCTTTTCGTGTCCAGCACGATGTAGCTGAAGGTGCTGGTGTCCTCGTCAAAGAAGGGTTCGATCTTCACGGTGTCTTTGCCTCGCTGAATGTATGACCCGTCTGTTGTCGCCCAAGCTCCCTTGATCGGATGTTTGTGGGTCGTTCTCACATGCCAGATGGTGTCCGGGTCGAATTAACTCAAAATTAAAAACTTGCCGTCGCATGTTCTTGCCGACCGGCGGCCGAGTGAAGAAATCGCTTCCCCACCCGTAGACTCAGCCGGCCAGCGCGCGGCGGTTCCAGGGCATGCGCATCAGCACGCGCGCGAGCCCACAGAACCCCGAGACACCGGCGAAGACCAGCCCCGCGCCCACGAAGCCCGAAAGCACATGGAACCATGGCGAAATCGTGGCGCCCAGCACGGCACCCAGCACGATCAAGGACCCCGCAACAATCTGCACCTGCCGTTGCAGCTCCAGGGGTTGAGAGGCGTCCGCCACGACGGGCAGGCCGGCCTTCTTCCAGGCGTCCAGCCCGCCTTCAAGCACGTAGGCCTCGCAGGCCGTGCATGCCCCCAGCGTCGGGGCGTTCACCCGCGTCCGGTTGCCCGAGCGGCAGTGGAAGATGATTGCCGAAGCGCCGTCGAGCGGCAGGCCGCCGCTTCGCAAGCGGTCCATCGGCACATGGCGTGCCTGCGCGATGCGCTCACGGGCATGTTCGTCCGCCGCACGGATGTCCACCAGAACGGCACCCTGGTTCATGAGTTCGCTGGCAGCTTGGGGCGAGATGGATTTCAGGGACATGGCAATGGCCTCCGAGGGTGGATCAGGGACAGAAGATGGCCTTGAGCGTGGCGATGAGCTTGGCCACGTCGGGGTTGTCGATACGGTAGTGCAGGGTCTGCGACTCTCGCCGATAGGTCACCAGGCCTTCCTCGCGCATCTTGGCCAGGTGCTGGGACAAGGCGGACTGGCTCAGCGCCACGTTTTCGTGCAGGGCACCGACGGTCATCTCGCCATGCTCGATCAGCAGGCAGAGAACGAGCAGGCGATGCTCATTGCCGACCGTCCGCAGCATGGCCGCAGCCTTGGCCGCGCCGTCCTGTAGAAACGACTGGTCTTTCTTGTCAACCATCATGGCAGCTTGTATTTAACATGTATCTAATTTAGCATAAGCTAATAAAATATCAAGGCACTTCCTCGAAGGCAGGAAGTGCGGCAGGTCTTCCTGCCGGTGTTCTCATGCTGCGGCGTGGGTTCGCCTGACACCTCATTCCTGATTCGTTCATGACGCCACCTGCTTCGCTGCCACCGCCCGCTGCGACAGATGCCCGCCGCAATGTGGGCCTGCTGATGGCCGCCCAATCGCTGGGCGGCGCCGCGCCACCCATCATCATTTCGCTGGGCGGCATCGTGGGTCAGATGCTGGCCAGCAACCCTTCGCTGGCCACACTGCCGGTCAGCCTCTACAACCTGGGGCTGGCGCTGTCGACCATCCCTGCGGCCCTGCTGATGCGTCGTCTGGGCCGGCGCGCGGCCTATGCGTTGGGGGCGCTGCTGGGTTCGGTGTCCGGGCTCATCGCCGCATTGGGCGTCCTGTGGGGCAGTTTCGAGACCTTCTGCGTGGGCACGGCGATGGCTGGCTTCTACGGCGCGTGCGTGCAGAGCTACCGCTTCGCGGCCAGCGATGCGGTGCCGCCGCCGCAGCGCGCCACCGTCATCTCGCGCATCATGATCGGCGGCCTGATCGCCGCGGTCATCGGCCCGCAGGTCGTCATCTGGACGCGCGACGCCTGGCCCATGGCGCCGTTCGCTGGCAGCTTCCTCGGGCAGGCGGGCCTGGCGCTGCTGGCCTTGCCGCTGCTGCTGATGCTGCGCATGCCGCCGCCCCAGGCGTCCGCCGTCGTGGGCGCGGCGCGCCCGCTGGCAGTGATCGCGCGCAGTCCAGGCTTCGTCGTGGCCGTCACGGCGGGCATCGTGTCCTACGGCCTGATGGCTTTCATCATGACGGCCGCGCCGATGGCCATGGTGGGTTGCGGCCACACCGTGGGCGAGGCGGCGCTGGGCATCCAGTGGCACGTGCTCGCCATGTTTGCGCCGAGCTTCTTCACCGGCCACCTGATCGCGCGTTTCGGCAAGACCGCCATCACGGCGTGCGGACTGGTGTTGATCGGCACCTCTGGCCTGCTGGCCCTGGCCGGCCTCGAACTTCTGCACTTCTGGGGCTCGCTGATCCTGCTGGGCGTGGGCTGGAATTTCGGCTTCATCGGCGCCACGGCGCTGGTGACCGACTGCTACACCGCGCCCGAGCGCGCCAAGGTGCAGGCACTCAACGATTTCCTGGTGTTCGGCACCGTGGCCGTCGCCTCGTTCGGGTCGGGCCGGCTGCTGAACACCTCGGGCTGGGAAACCATCAACGGCCTGATGCTGCCCCTCATCGCGCTCGTGCTGGCCCTGCTGGGTTGGCTGGCTTGGCGCAACCGCCGGCAGTCGGCGGCGGCCGCTGCGCCATGAAGCCGTCTGGGTCCGGTCGAGCGTGCGGGTCAACCCGGTTTCATATTCGATGTTCCAAAACCATGAGGAGTTCGCGATGACGACAAGTTACCGGCAACTGACGCAGGACGTGGTGGCTCACCTGGCGCCCCTGCACAAGGGAGTGCCGCAGGTCATGAAGAGTTTTGGTGAGATGGGCAAGGCAGCGATCGCCGACGGCGCACTCGACGCCAAGACGAAAGAGCTGATCGCGTTGGCGATCGGCGTGGCCGCGCGGTGCGATGGCTGCATCGGCTTTCATGCCAAGGCATTGGTCAAGCTCGGCGCGACGGCTGCGGAGGTCCATGAGGCCCTGGGCGTGGCCATCTATATGGGAGGGGGTCCGTCGGCGATGTACGCATCGAACGCGGTGGCCGCCTTCAACGAGTTCGCGGCGCTGTCCAGCATTCCGGGCGCGCCGGCCAGCGCCCCGTAGCCTGGGCCCGGTCCGTCGTGCGGCGCCGCGGACCGCCTGCATCCGGTGCCAGAGCTTTGCACCCTCCAACTCGCATCCCCACAGTCGCTGTTTATCACAAGGACCTAGCCATGCAGACCACCGACTTCGTTGCGACCATTTTTGACGGAAGAAGCAATCCCAACAAGGTGACCGTGACCTTCATCATGGCGCTCAACGCGCTGCTCAAGGGACATACGGCGACCATCATCCTGATGGTGGAAGCCGTGGAACTGGGACAACCCGGCGCGGCCGCTGGATTGGACATCGGCAAGCCTTTCGAACCCGTTGCCGATCTGCTGGAGAAATTCTTGGAAAAGGGAGGTCGCATTGCCATCTGCGGCTCGTGCATGATCCACAACGGTATGACCGCCGCGCAGATGGACCCGCGTTTTAGCGTCATCAACGCACCCGATGTGGTGGAGTTGCTGATGGGCGCCAGGGGGTCCTTGCAAGTGACCTGAGCCCAGCCATGACGCGGTCGCGCATCGCTGGCCGAGGCCGGTAGCGCGCGTCTTGAAGATCAAGCATTCAGTTGGACCTTGTGCGCCTTCTTGTTCACGAAATCGCCCAGGCGCTCCTGCACATCGTCACCCTGCTGGATCATGGCCATCACCAGCCCCTCGGTGAACAGCCCGTCCGTGGCCGACATGTCGGCGATGCGGCTGATGGCGCTGACGATGGCGTAGTTTGAAAGGGGCGCATTGCCCGCGATCTTCTTTGCGAGGGTCAGGGCGAACTCGGGTGCGGGCGTGTCGCCTTTCGCGATGTCGCATACGTAGTGGGCCAAACCCAGTTCGCGGCCCTCCCGCGCATCGAGGACCCGTCCGGTGAGCATCATCTCCACCATGCGAGGGGCGGAGATGATCCGCGCAGTGCGCACCGTGGCGCCGCCGCCCGTGAAGATGCCTCGGGTGCCCTCGGGCAGTGCGAAGAAGGTGCGGCTGTCGGCAACGCGCACGTGGGCTGCGCTGGCCAGTTCCAGCCCGCCGCCCACGACCGCTCCCTGCAGGCAGGCGACCACGGGAATGCCGCCATGCTGGATCTTGTCGAACGCGCGGTGCCAGCCCTGGCAGACGCGCATGAACTCGACGCCGCTGCGTGCCTTGTCGTGATGTTCCTTGAGGTCCAGGCCGGCACAGAAGTGATCGCCCTTGGCCGTCAGGAGGATGGCCCGGATGTGGCTGGGCACCGCTGAGAAATAGGCGTCGATGGCGGCGATCGCTTCCTCATTGAGCGCGTTGCGCTTGTGCGCCATGTTGAGCGTGACGATGCCGATGTTGTCTTGTTCGGAGGTCAGCAGAATGGGCTCGGACATGAAGTTCTCCTTGCAGTGGGTCATGAACATGGTGGTCTGCGGCGGGCAGGTCGATATGCTCGGTCCGGCAGGCATCGGCCGCCTCGCCGCTGCGGTGACGGCATGGCCCGCACTGAAGCGGACCATCCGTTCAAGGCCGAGGATCTATGCCAATGTTGCCAATTCTTGCGCACTGAGCCTGGCCTGGGCGCGAAGTGCAGAGAGACCGCCGGAATCGCGGTCGAACCTCGCAGCCGATACTATTGAGGGGCCTTTACCTTTTCCATGCCCGTAGATTACTTACCGGGGATGCTGGGCTCAATTGCCAATAGCGCCGTGAAATTTGCAAAAACTGACAATCTCGTCAGGCCGCCAAGAGGACTTCCTGCGAGCCCAAATGCCGTCGCGGCGGCCACGGTCTCATGCGATCTGGTGGAGGACCTGCTGCGCAGCCTGCGCTCGCTGTGCTCGGACCAGGCCCTGGATCGCTGCCTGCAGCAGGCCGGCATCGTGAAGGCATTCATCAGCCACCCCGGCTCGCGTCTGACGCACGATCAACTGGTCGGGCTGTACCGACGAAGCGCCGCTGCCACCGGCGATGAAATGATGGGACTGTGGAGCCGGCCCATACGGACCGGCGCTTTGAAGTACATCGTCCGAGCGGTCATGGACGCGCCAAGCATCGAGGTAGCGCTGTATCGCTTCACGCAGGTCTGGAACCTGCTGCTGGACGACTACAGGCTGAGTCTCACGAAGGCAGACGCCTCCTTGCGCTTGGAACTTGTCCCGCGGTCTTCCAAAGCGGGGGGGAACCGATTCGGGCACGCACTGATGCTGAAGCTGACGCACGGCATCGTGTCATGGCTCGCCGGCCGAGAGGTCCCGGTGCGCAGTGTGGCCTTCGCTTTTCCACGCCCATCATTTGCAGCCGACTATTCGATCCTGTTTCCGGCCCCGATCGATTTCTGCGGACCCCTCTCTCAGATCACCTTTCACGCCGAACTCGCAAAGGTCCGGCCGAAACGCAGCGCGTCCGACGCGCGCAGCTTCCTGGAGCGGGCGCCGCGCGACTGGATTTTCACCTCCTACCACCAGCACGCCCTCCGGCTGAAGGTGCGTGAGCTGCTGCATGTGGATCTCGGACGGACGCTGGACGATGTTTCCAGCCGGCTGCACATGTCCTCGCGGACATTGATGCGCAAGCTGCAGCAGGAAGGGCTGTCGTTCCAGGGCATCAAGGATGAGTTGCGCAGGGATCTGGCCATCCTCCACCTTGTGCGCAACGACAGCTCACTGGAGGAGATATCCGATGCTTTGGGCTTCAGTGCCCCTGCCGTCTTCCACCGCGCGTTCCGCCACTGGACGGGTATGACCCCCGGACGATACCGGGCGGCGCAGCAGGGCATTTCCCATGGGGTTACGCTCTGACCTGTGCACCGAAGAGCGGGCATCCGGACCGCGCCCACTGGATATCCTCATTTCGCAGCCAGCGAGACTTCACGCCCCGCCTCCTCGTTGAAGAGGCACAAGTAGGGGTTGTTGGGCGGCACTCGCTCGAACAACGCACCGGGCTGCGTCAACAGGTAGCCGTGCAACTGCCGCGATTTGCGCGGCCCTGAGACGTGACAAGTCCAGATGTTCAGGCCGCTGGCCTGCTTGCGGTGCGCGGCCAGCTTCTCGAAGCGCTTTTGTGCCCACTGCCACGGCTCCAGTTTTTCCTGGCGGGCAATGGCTGCCAACTGCGGATGCTCTTGAGCGTATCGCTGGAACACTCCTGGGCTGACCAAGTATGCGGTATCGCTGACGGTATGCACGAGTGCCTTCGCGTCATTGATGATGAGCCGACGCGAGGCAATCCCCTGTTTCAGCCATGCCATGAAGTGCTCGCCAGATGGCTGCACCGTTGTCGCTGCTGGTGTGGCCGCGGGCGCCGGTGATGAGGGTGAAGATGCCACGATCGATGGTGGTGGTGCTTCAGGGCGTGTGGCAGAGAGTTCGGTGGGGATGGTTGACTCATCCTGCTGTGTGGCGGACGAATCGCCCATTCCTACCATCGTCAGCAGATCCTCCATGACGTCGGGCATGGCCTCAGCCAGGGGGGCGATAATTGGGTCAGCAGCGCTGCCGCCTTCCCATGGCGGCGATTCCTGACCTCCTGGGGTCGGTTTCGCCGCGACCTCCGGCGACGATGCCGCAGCGGCGTGCTTCTCGACAGGTGACGTGTCGATCGCTACCGTCCCGGCGAACGGCGCCGGTCGCTCGCCAGCCTCCCAGATCAGCGCAGGTGCGAGGCGCAGCAGCGTGAATGAGTGGGTCCAGCCGGCGTTGCTGGTCACGGTCGCCCGCCAGACCGCCTTCCCGTCCAGTGTGGGCTGCAACATGCCGTGGTCCTGCAGCACGTTGAAGACGGCGGTGTTGTTCGCAGGGATGCCATCGATGCCCTGCGATAACAGGTGCGCGCGCAGCTTGTCCGAGACCGTCTTGCTCACCAGCCACAAGGCATCCTCGGTGAGCCAGCCATCGGAGGCCTCGGGCTGATTCAACTTCAACTCTTCCTTGAGCAGGTAGCGCAACCCGTCAAGCGGCTTGCGTTGCAGCGCGTGCTTGGGCGCGGCCATGGCGCGCGCCGGATCGCCGCCCAGTTCCTGGGCCACGGAGGCGCGGTCGGCCTGCACCACGAGTTCGCCCAGCACACCGGCATGCTCGTACTGGCCGGCCAGGACGTAGAGCAGCGGTCCCCACAGGTCGCGATAGTCACTGAGCCAGTCCAGGAGTTGGGTGTCCAGCAGTTGGCGGTAGAGCAAGCCCGTCGCCGCGCTGTGCAGGCGGTATTCGCGATCGTCGCGGTAGCGGAAGCGGTACGGCTGGTGCAGCGGACCGTACCACGGGTGCCACAGCGAGCCATCGGCCAGTTCGACGTGCAGATCGACGGCGATCTTGCCGATGTCGTGCAACAACGCGGCATAGGCGACCGCAGCAGTCCAGGCTTCAGCCTGCGCAGCTTGGTCCTCGGGGCTTGCGCCGATGGGAAGCAGATGGGACTGCCGCAGCTTGAGGGCATAGGCAACGATCTCCAGGCCATGGTCGAGCATCCCGCCCGGGTACGCATGATGATGCGATTCGGAAGCCGGGAAGGCCTGAACCAGTTCGGCGTAGCGCTCCAGCGGCGCGCGGTACAGGACGGCGAACTGCTTGCGCGACAGAGACGTGCGCTGCCAGATGTGCTCCAGCAGCTTCTGCCGACGCGGGGTGGCCAGCAGCGATGCGGCCGACTCGGGCCGCATCAACCCTTTCGGGAGGTCGGATGCGGGTGGTGGCGTTGGAGCGGTAGCGACCGCGGGCCGTTTTCGCTGGAACAGGGAAAGCATGTGGGTGTCCTGATGACGGGCCGATCGGGAGGCCTTTTGGCCTTTTCGAGGTAGGGCCTTTCCCCTTGCACCCCGTTCCCTTGCCATTTCGGCCCTCTGGCCTTTCACCGTTTCGGTATAGCGGGGCACGGGATGCGATTCCAGCGTCAATGGGGAACTCGGTGGAATGGATTGGACGGCGAGCCGGTGCTGGTCGCGCTCTATGCTGAGTGGACGCCGCTTCCGCCGGGCAGGTTCTCGAAAGGCGACAAAGTTGACAAAAGCGACAATAGAGACTAGAGTGAATCCTGTCTCAAACCTGCCTGGGAGATCACCATGCCCAATGCCATTGAATTCATTGCCGATCGCCTGCCGCGCGTCACGGTGGAGGATGTGCGCCGCTTCGCGGATACCGTCGAAATCCGGGATGCGCCGGCTTTCGCGGCCGAGTTGCAGGCTTTCATTCACGAGCGCGTGGAGGCGGTGAAGCTGCCCGCCAACTTGGACGGAGAGACGGTGGGGCAGGCCCTGGCACGCAAGGCGGCCGCGCTGCGCACCGAAACGCGCTGGGCACCGACTGAAACCGACGTCCAGCGAGGCCGCGCCGTGTTGCTGGAAGCCTTCAACCAGCCGCATAACCTGCCGATCCCCGAGTACGCCAAGCTGGCGGACAAGTCGCGCCAGCAGATCTACAAGGACATCCTCGCCCGTCGGCTGTTGGCGCTGAACGTGGGGCCGCGCGGTCAGAAGCTGCCCGACTGGCAGCTCGACCCGGTAAAGCAGCAGTTGACCCAAACCGTGCTTCAGGAGGTCGAGGGCATCGACCCCTGGACGATCTACCGCGCGCTGTCCGAACCGCTCGAAGGCTTGGGCGGCCGCTCGCCGGTGGATGCGGTGACGCACAGCACGATCGATGACGTGGCCGATGCCGTGTTCAACGTACTGGGCGTTCAGGTGCATTGAAGCGAGATCGCCATGAGCCACGAGCTGCCTTCGTTCCTGATCGATGCCGGTGAACTGCTCCAGCATGTGAGCCGCGTCGTCTATCGGGGCAGCCCGCTGTACTATGGCCGCAGCAGCACCAATCGCTACGATGACCCGGCGCGGGCCTACGGCGTGCTCTACCTGGGGCGCGACCTGCCCACGGCGCTGATGGAGTCGGTGTTTCATAAGCACCAGTGGCTTGCGGACACGAAGCGCTCGATCGCGCTGAAAGAAGTCCAGGCCCGGATGGTGCGCGCAGTAGGCGTGATGGACGATGTGCTCTTGGCCGACCTCACGGCGCCGGGCGTCATGGCGGGCTACTTCGGCCTGAACCTGGAGCAGTTGGCCAGCCGCGACTACACGCACACGCAGCAAGTGTCCGCCCAGGTGCATGCAATTCTCGGAGACGACGGCCAAGCGCTGTTCGACGGGGTGCTCTATCCGTCGCGCAACAACTATCCCGCCAAGAGCATCGCCCTGTTCGAGCGTGCGGCAGCAAAGGTAGGCGTTGTCGATGACATCGACCTGGTGGACCATGTGGACTGGCCGCACTTCGTTGCCACGTATCGCGTCGACGTGGAGCCTGACCCCGGCCCGGTGGAACCGGATGACGAAGCGTCATGAAGCACTTTGAAGCCCGCAGCAGAATGAAATGGACCAAATTGGAATAGGCATCCCTCAGTAGCAGGAGACGACCATGAGCACCACGACCCGCATCAGCACTGCGGAACGCCTCGGCCGCGCCCTTGGCCGCGGGTGGCGCGCCTATGCGCGCAGCGAACGTCGGGCGTCGAACTGGTTGGTGTCCAAGGGTGTGCCGTTGGCTGCCGCCGCCGCGCTGCTGTGGGCCGGCAAACTGGCTGTCCTGGGGCTGCTGCTCTACGTTGCTTTCTGGCTGGCGTTGCTGCTGGTCGCGCTGGTGTTTGTGGCCCGGGGGCACGATACCGTCGAATGGGAGCCGCCCGAACCAGAGTGGCGGCACGGGCACGCCGGTTTTGGCCTCTATACCCACGATGAGTATCGGATAGATTCACATGATCCATCTGATGAGACCTAGCGAAGAAGCAAGGCACTACTTCCTCTTGCTGGGTGTCGATGCCCACTTCATAGCGCCGCCAAAGGCCATGTCGGCGGCTTTGCCGCCGGCCGCTTTGGCGCCTGCCGTACCAGCAGCAAGCCCTTGCAACATGCCCCCCACGGCGTAGCCCGCCCATCCCAAGGCGGTTACCCAGAACAAGGGCAGCACGATGAACATCGTCGCCATGACGAAATTCAACAGCATGTCTCCGAAGGCATTGTTGAGGCCCATGACCGGATCGAAATTCGTATGCGGCCGGTTCCATCCCCAGCCCCATCCGTAGAGCGCGTCCAGAATGGTGCTGTCGATCCAGCGCGCGAGTTGGAACCAGAAATCCACGAAGAACAGCGCAAACTGCACCACGCTGACCGTCACGAGTGTTTTCAGGTTGTAGGTGCTAACCATGAGCACCACCGGAATGCAGACAACCAGCGCCATCTTCAAGAGCGCCAGCACCATCGGAAGAGCCTGGCGCATTGCATCCATGGAGGGGAAGTAGCCCAGCGAGCCTACCGCCAGTCCTACGTCGGCCGCCGCCCGGGTGATGATGTTTGGGTCGGTCATTTCGATCTGGCCACCGTAGTCCGTATAGACGCTGCCTTGGTTCAGCTTCTGCTGTCGCGGTGACGCGATCGCGCGGATCACCGAATCGTCCACCTCGGCACGGCTCAGGAAGCCAGCCCAGCCCGCCAGGCGATTGAGCAGGCTCGGGTCCACCTGACCCAGCAAGCGTGCCCGCAGTCCATTGCTGCCATCGGCCCACCATTGCCTGCAGGTCGGATAGCCGCCGCCGCTGGCCACCTGCGCAAGCCCTGCGTCGCGCGTGCTGTCATAGGGCCAGTCCTCGCGCGGGGTGCTGGAACGGTATGTGTCGTAGTAGCCGTTCGTGTCCGTGAAGAAGCGTGAGCCGATCCAGGTTACGTCGTGCAGCTGCTGCTCATCGAGTTGAGGCCGCTGCATGAACAATTTCGCCCGCGCAGCCCCATAGCAATCCCGCGAGAAATCCGCTACTTCCTGAGCCAACACTGGGTCGTCAATGCGAGTCGCGTCGATCTCCATGCGCATCTGCCGCAGGTCCGTGCCGNTCGCGCCGAAGCTCCAGCTCCGTCTTCAGGTTGCGGATCTCCCGGTCGAGCGTGTCGCTCTCGTGGTTCACGGCCTTGACCGCGAGTTCGTTGGCTGCGACGTTGGGCTCCTTCTTGCCCGTGAGCAGCGTGCGCTGGAGCAGCAGCGCTTTTTCCAGCACCGACGACAGCGCCACCTCCGACGCGAGGCGCCGCGCCAGAAGGTCCTGGTCCGGCTCGTCGCGCAGCGCCTCGATCACGCCACGCGTGATTGGCAGCGACGTGCTGCCAGCCTCGCGCAGGTTCTCAAAGGTGGTAGTGCGCGTGCCGGAAACCAGCTCCTGAAGGACCTCCAGCTTCGCCTCGTACTCTTCCTGGATCAGCGGCGTCAGCCCGACGCCGGGCACCGTCTCGGTCTTGGTGCAGGAGTCGCAGGTGCGCTGCACCTGCTCTCCGAGGACCCGCGTGGCCCATTCGGTCGCCTGCTGCGGCGACGTCCAGGTCTGGCAGGACAGGCTCGCACAACTGGCGGACGCGATGGAGGATGTGTCCGTCACGCCACGACCGTTGACCAGGTTGTAGCCCGCGCGGGTGACGTCGCCGACCACCCGGATGGCGGACTGGCCTGCGCCACCAGCATTGCTGCCACCCACCCAGGGCACGCCGTCGTTGCCGCGGCGCGTCTCGGCCTGCTCGACGGCCGACACGGCATCGTTGCTGCCAACCGCGTCACGCAAGGCCATGCCTTCGGCCATCTGGCTCCAGCCAAGCTGGCCACCCGCTGTCTCGGCCATCTTCTCCGCCATGGCGCGGCACGTCAGCTTGGAGCGGTCGAAGTCCAGCCGCGCCTGCAGCACGCCGTTGGTCAGCAGGTTGTACAGGCCCGGATCGGCGCGCTGAATGATCAGCGCCGGCAGGGACGCTACCGCGCTGGTGGCGCTCTGGATTACGTTGCTCATGATCTGCTGAAAGCCGTTCGTGATGCCGTTGAGCTGATTGCGCAGCGTGGTCTGGATGCTCATGTCGCCGCAGATCAGGTTGCTGTTCCACCCCACACCGACCCCGATGGAGCGCATGCCGGCCGCGCGGCCCATGGACACCGCGCTGCCGCCGCCGATCGAGTACATGACGTCATCGCCAATGACGGGGCCGCTGTTCTGGTATCCGACCTGTGCCCACGCCAGGCCGCAGACCAGGGCGAGCGTGCCGGCCAGTGCCGTCGGGCGCAGCAGGCGGCACGCCTTGGTGGACAGGTTCTTCGGTTCAGGACGCTTCATCGTGGCACCTCAGAGGAAATCGACGCTGCCGAGGAACACCTGGCCCCGGCGTTCGCAGCACGCATACGGACGCCACAGCGCCCACGCGTAGTCGCCTTGCTGGGCTTGGGTCAGCGTGCCGCTGTGGGGGAACACCACGCAGGTGTTCGACAGGCGCGGCGTCAGTTCCTGCCACTTGCCGNTGCGGCACACTGACCTGGCATTGCGCCGAGCGCGAGCTGTCGTACTGGATGGTGTTGAGGTCCACGTCGATGAACGGGATGCCCGCGAACATCACCACCACGATGGCGACGAAGACCCGGTTCTCGATGCGGGCGGCGCTCAGCACGCCTTTATTGCCCTCGTCGGCGCCTTCTGCACGGGCCTTCAACCACTCCTGCACGATGATCGCCACGAAAGGCAGCGCGAAGACGCCGCTGGATACCAGCACGGCCCAGATGCCGTTGTTGACGATCCAGGACACCAGCGTAAGGTAATACTCCAGGTAGTCGGTCGTGAACAGAGTCATGGCCCGAATCTCCTCTCAGCCCTGCATCAACAGGCTGGCTTCCAGCGCCACGATGGCGACGACGCCTGCGATCTCGGTGCGCACCAGGCGGTGCCGCGCCTGGGCGTCGTCCTCACGTACCAGCAGCCGGCGGCGCATCCAGATCCACCCGTACACCGTCGCCCCGTATAGACACAGCCGCCACACGAATAAGTAACCCGCAGCGGCGGCGAGCCACCGCTCCCAGCCGGCAACGCTGCCGACCAGGTAGATGCCGGCGATGTTGGCCGCGACCGCGGCGGCAACGATCAGCACCGTCCACAGCAGCGCCTTCGCCGCGCGCCGGCTGAACAGCCAGCGCAAGGGGCGCCAAGTCATGCGCGCCGCGCTCATGGCCTGGCTCCTGGATTGCCCTTCTGCAACTGGTCGAGGCGGTCGGGTACCGGATCACCCTCGTAGATGCCGCGCGAGCCTGCCGCGCGCGTACCGTGCCGCTGGATGATGGCCATCGGTGAGTTGTTTGCCAGCTCGCGCCGAAGCTCCAGCTCCGTCTTCAGGTTGCGGATCTCCCGGTCGAGCGTGTCGCTCTCGTGGTTCACGGCCTTGACCGCGAGTTCGTTGGCTGCGACGTTGGGCTCCTTCTTGCCCGTGAGCAGCGTGCGCTGGAGCAGCAGCGCTTTTTCCAGCACCGACGACAGCGCCACCTCCGACGCGAGGCGCCGCGCCAGAAGGTCCTGGTCCGGCTCGTCGCGCAGCGCCTCGATCACGCCACGCGTGATTGGCAGCGACGTGCTGCCAGCCTCGCGCAGGTTCTCAAAGGTGGTAGTGCGCGTGCCGGAAACCAGCTCCTGAAGGACCTCCAGCTTCGCCTCGTACTCTNGCGCGCCGGCCGGCCAGTAGCCATCACGCGCGTTGGCGAGCAGCGGCTGGTACACGTGCAACTGCCCGCGCCGCGTGACGACGTCACCGGCGCGCTGAGCCACGACCGCCCCGGATTTGTGGTCGTCGGTCTGGTGCAGGAAGCCGCCGCGCGGATAGACATTGCCCCAGAGGTTCATCGTGGTGCGCGCACCGACCTCGCGCCGGCCCGGGATCAGCGCCTCCGGGTAGGCCATCTCGGGCACGTTGTAGCGCCAGGCCAGCGTGTCCAAGGTGCTGAGCAGATACGGCATGAAGGCCGTTCCCGCGCCTTGGCAAAAATAGCCCGAGGACGAGGCGAACTGGTTGAACACCTCGCCGCCGGGATGGCCGATGACATCGGCGTTCTTGAATTTGGCGAGGTTGTTTTCGTGGTCTTCGTTGGTGGTGCCGTCGCCGCCTGCCTGGGCCGAGGCGTTCGGCATGCTCATCGCTCGCACTTCGACCCAGGGGTTCTCTCCGGTGTTGCTGTAGCTGGAGACGACCGCATCGGGGACGTAGTGCCGGACCTTGGTGGACGTGCGCACCGAGCAGCCGCCATAGGTGCAATACAGCCAGTAGCAGATGCCCACCACCCGGTACTCCAGGCAGTCCGGCGACATGACGGAGGACACGATGGTGACGGTGTTCAGGGCGTAGCTGCCCGTGGCGCTGACCAGCAGCAGCGAGGCCACGGCGACGCGCAGGCGGCGCAGCAGGTCGAATGGGCGATAGGTCACGGTTGCCTCCTCCGGTGCTGCTCGATGCAGGACACGGCCCGGGCCACGTCAGGCTCGCCATAGACCACATAGCGTTGGTCCACCACGACGGCCGGGATGGTCGTGACACCCAAACTCCATGCGTCGGTGATGCCCTGGTAGGCGGTGCCAATGCGGCGCTGAAGGTCGGTGCCGCCTTGGTTCAGGCGTTGCCGGACGATGGCTGCTGCGCGATCGGGGTCGGCTGGCAGATCTGCGGAAAGCTCTGCTTCGAGCCCGGATGCCCGGTCCAGCTCGATCAGCCGCTCGCCGCCCATGGTCTTGACCGGGTGGCGGCTGTCGGTGACGACCACCACGTCGGCGGCGAACGCGGCCGGGCTGAATGCCGCGAACGACGCCGGCAGCACGATGGCCAGGCCAAGGGTTCGCCAGCCTGGTGCGAACCGGGTAAAAGCTCCTGGCATGTCTTGCACCCCGGAAGTTGATCAGGGCCATAGTCAAACGCCGAACCCCATGCGGCCCCAACAAACAATGCGCATCGCGGCCACCCCGCATACCTGCTTGTGTCGCCGCGCAGAAAAATGCGGAGGCCGAAGCCTCCGCGCTGATCAACGAAGCAGTACAACCCTTACAGCAGGCCGGACTCCGCAAAGGAGAACGGGGCACCCTGGCCGACGATGATGTGGTCCAGTACCCGCACATCGATGAGCGCCAGCGCGGCCTGCAGTTGCTGGGTCAGCATGCGATCCGCGCTCGACGGCTCGGAAATGCCCGAGGGGTGCTGGTGCGCGAAGACCACCGCGGCCGCATTCAACTGCAGAACACGCTGCACAACGACACGCGGATAGACCGAAGTCGCGTTGATCGTGCCCCTGAACAGCGGCTCGTAGGCCAGTACCTGGTGCATGCTGTCCAGGAACACAGCGACGAATATTTCGTTGGGCTCGGCCACCAGCTTCACGCGCAGGTAGTCGCGCACGGCCGTGGGGTCGAGGAGTTTCGGACCCGCTTTGAAAACCCGCTTCTCCAGCAGCGCAATGGCTTGCTGGATGATCCAGTCCTCGTGCTGGGCAGCGATGGCGGAAAGCGACTCCAGGCAGGAGTCATTGACGACGAAAGACATGGCGAACCTCCAAATGGTGAGATCGGAGGGCGCGCGCCCGGGGAGGGCAAGCCCTCCTGGGGAACGAACAAGGTGCATCCATCACCGCGGTGGCGGTGATCGTTCGCGGCCAGGATGCGAGGCGAACGGGTTGCGGTCAGCGCAGCGGACTGCGCCGTAGCCTTGAAGACCGGGGCTACCTGGGCATGTCGCCGACGACGTCGGCAGGCATTTCCGATGTGGGTATGGCGGCGGGATCGCCGGCCGCGAGCATGTCCATGGCCGACAGCAAGGCATCGCCCTCGATCGGGCCCTGCAGCAGGATCGCCTTGCCGGTTTCGCGATCGTGCAGCCGCAGCGATGGCGTGGCGATCACGCCGCTGTTCGTGGCTTCCGCCGTCTGGGCGCGGATCGGTGCATCGGGCCGCTCGCTCGCCAGACACTGCTCGATCGCTGGAGTGAGGTCGGGGTAGCGCAGCCCTTCAGGCAAGCCCTGGCCGTCGCTCCGCGTGTGGGCATAGACCCATTCGACGGCCTGCCAAAAGGCGGCATGGCTGCCGGCTTCGCCCGCGCATTCCGCCAGGCGCGCTTCGGCGGACGCGGCTGGCTCATGCGCGGCCAACGGCAGGTGGTGCCATTGCAAGGTCACGTCCGCATTGCCGGCCACCCAACGCTTGAGCACTGGAAAATAGGACCGGCAGAACGGGCATTCGAGGTCCGCGTAGAGCGTCAGCGTGAAACGCCCTTCCGGATTGCCCATCTGCCACGGAGGCCCAGCCACCTGCGTGTCGCTGACTGGCGCCGAAGTCTGAGGTGTGGACCCGCCTGGCGAACGTGACACGAGCCAGATCAGCAGCAGCGCAACCAGCACCGCGGCCAATGCCCAGGGCCAGCGGAACTGCCAGCGCCGACGACGGAACGCCTGGACCTGCATCGGAATGGATGGGCGTTTCTGTTCCATGGCGTTCTCCGGTGTACGGCAGATTCAGGGCAGGTCCAGGGTCGGCGACTCGATGCCACGTGCCCGGTCGATCTTCTCAGCCACCTTGAAGGCGGCATCCAGCTCGCTGACGCCGTGCTGCTGCATGAGTTGGTAGCGTTCTGCCTTCTCCTCGGGCTCGGTTTGCGCGAGCGCGAGGTAGAGACTTGGCGGCACGGCGCGGAACAGCACTTCCATGCTCTTGGAGAGGATGACGCCCTCGGTGAACTTGCCCGCTTCCTTGCGTGCGGAGAGCATCAGCGCCTTCTGCGCCGGCGAGAGTTCGCGGAAGCGCGCGATCTTCTCCACCTCGTCCGGCGGCATCGACAGGCACACCCACCACTCGATCATGTTGAGCATCGGCTCCGCTGCACGTGGCAGGTCGTCGATGTTCTGCGTCGCCAGCCAGAACCAGGCGCCCAACTTGCGCCACATTTTTGTAATTTTCACGACATAGGGCGCGAGCAGCGGGTTCTTGGTGATGATGTGACCTTCGTCGGTCACGTTGACGATCGGCCGTCCCAGGTACTGGTCGCGCTCGGCGATGTTGTTCACCGTGCTGATCAGGCTGATGTAGGCGATGGAGAGCTGCGCGTTGTAGCCCTCGCGGGCATAGGTCGCCAGATCGACCAGCGTGATGTCGGCCTCGGGCCACGGCGTGCCGTCGCGGTCGAACATCTCGCCGTCCGTGCCTTGGCAGAACATGTCCATCGCGTCCGCCATCTCCAGCAGCCGCGCACGGCGCATCTCGGGCAACGTCGGGTCCTGGCCACGGATGCGCAGTGCATTGCGCACATCGCGCGTGAGCACGGTGCGCTTCTCCGCCACGCAATGTTCGGCGGCNNNCTGCTCATCCGCCTCCATGGCCGAGGCATCCGGTGGCTGGTCTTCGTCCAGGGCATCGGCATCGAGCGTCTGCACGTCGCTGGGCGTTTCGATCAGCCGGCGTGCGTCGGCGAACGGCGCCAGGCTGATGCCCGATCCGGGGGCCAGCTTGACCCGGTTCACGGTCAGGCCCAGGCGCCGCGCGAAGTCGCTGAACAGGCCGAAGCTGTTGCCGGCTTCCACGATGAAAAGCCGCGGCCGGTAGATGGCCGTCACCTGGTTCAGCAGGTTGTTGAGCGTGGCGGACTTGCCCGAGCCCGTAGGGCCAAACAGAAACAGATGGGCATTCATCTGCCGATCCAACCTGTTCAAGGGGTCGAACGTAATCGGGCCGCCTCCGCGATTGAACATCGTGATGCCGGGGTGCCCCGTGCCCTGGGCGCGGCCCCACACCGGCGACAGGTTCGCCGCGTGCTGGGCGAACATCAGCTGCGTGTACCAGCGGCGCCGATCCTTGCCGGGGTTGTAGCAGCACGGCAGCCAGCGCAGGTAGCTGTTGAGCGGCGCCACCTCGTCGTCCTCGCGCACCGGTTGCAAGCCGGCGTTGAGCATGACGTTCGCCAGGTCCAGGCCGCGCCGATCCAGTTCCGCCTCGTCGCGCCCGCGCAGGTAGAACGCCAGCGTGCCCCGGTAGAGCTTGTGCGCGCTGCCGATCAGGGAGCGGGCCTCGTGCACGTCCTTGAGGGTCTGCTCCGACGCCAGCGTCTCGCCCACGGCCTTCTTCGCCAGGTGGTTCAGATCCGATTCCAGGACATCCTGCGGCGTGGCGACCATCGTGAGACACATCAAGGTGTCCTCGGGCATCTGGTCGAACAGCGTGTTGATCGCGTCCCCCTTGCGGGTCTCGCCGGTCAGGTGCCCCGTGCCGGGCGGCATGCGCAGCCGGTCGGTGATCAGCACGCGGTGCGGCATGCCGTCGAAGTACCAGGCCCCTTGCGCCACGTCCGAGCGCGGCTGCCCGAAGAACAACCGCTGGCTGAAATCCCGCCCGCTCGCCAACTCGATCTCGCCGGCCTCGGTCTCGTCCGGGTAGCGCGCCAGCGAGTAGAAGCGCTCCCGGTCCTCCGCCCCAGGACCGAGCAGCGTGGGGCGCGGGTTGAACCATCGCAGCAGCCAGTCGTGAACGTCCGCTGCAA
>NZ_POQS01000005.1:26933-30892 GCF_002885955.2 Achromobacter pulmonis | reverse complement strand
CAGCGTGCCCCGGTAGAGCTTGTGCGCGCTGCCGATCAGGGAGCGGGCCTCGTGCACGTCCTTGAGGGTCTGCTCCGACGCCAGCGTCTCGCCCACGGCCTTCTTCGCCAGGTGGTTCAGATCCGATTCCAGGACATCCTGCGGCGTGGCGACCATCGTGAGACACATCAAGGTGTCCTCGGGCATCTGGTCGAACAGCGTGTTGATCGCGTCCCCCTTGCGGGTCTCGCCGGTCAGGTGCCCCGTGCCGGGCGGCATGCGCAGCCGGTCGGTGATCAGCACGCGGTGCGGCATGCCGTCGAAGTACCAGGCCCCTTGCGCCACGTCCGAGCGCGGCTGCCCGAAGAACAACCGCTGGCTGAAATCCCGCCCGCTCGCCAACTCGATCTCGCCGGCCTCGGTCTCGTCCGGGTAGCGCGCCAGCGAGTAGAAGCGCTCCCGGTCCTCCGCCCCAGGACCGAGCAGCGTGGGGCGCGGGTTGAACCATCGCAGCAGCCAGTCGTGAACGTCCGCTGCAACCATGCGCCGGGCCTGGATGCCGGCATTCGCCAGCCCGGCGCACAGGCGATCGCAAACGATGCCCAGCATCTGCTCGGGTGTCTGGCCGCGGCGGTTTGCCTGTCCCTGACCGCTCGCGCGGCGGTACACCACCATGCGCACGCGCCGCGTCTGGCCGCGCCAGCGCAGCCGCGTGACCACCGTGTCCTCGAACAGGCCGCCGGGCTTGGCCACAGCGCGCATGTGGTGGCCGAAGAAGCGCAGGTAGAACTCGGTGAACGCCGAGCCGCGCGCACGTGGCTGCACGTAGTCGCGCAGCGTCTGCATGTACTGGTCGAAGCTCGGTTCGTCCTGGGCATAGAGCTGGAGCACCCAGGGGTTCTCGTCCAGTTCATCGAAACTGTCTTGGAGTGCGTTTTCCAGGGCATCGCGGGCGTGGGCGAGCCAGCCAGGCTCCCGGCCTTCGGTGCCCAGCGGCACCAGCTCGAAGAACGCCGCCACCGATTGGCCGTCCTCCAGGAGCATCGATTTCGACTCGGGCATGAACTCCACCCAGGGCAGCAGTTCCACGAAGGACGGCGCAACGTCGTACAGCGCCTGCTCGTCGGCCAGGGTCGCTGGCTTGCTGCCGTGGACTGCCGAACCGGGTTCGGGGATGCCGGCCTGGCGCAAGNNNGGTTCGGGGATGCCGGCCTGGCGCAAGGCCTCGACGTGGCGCTGCCAGCTGTCCGGCTGCTCATCGCTGGCCGGGTTGCTAGAGCCGACGCCGGCCAGCTTCGGCCAGGGGAGTTTCCACCGCATCAGTAGTCCTCCACGCGCTCGCCCGGCATCGCGTACTGGATGCGCTGGTAGAGCGGGAAGACGGTCGTGTAGCCGGGCACCGGCACGGGATCGGTGCCGGCCAGGTGCGGGTACACGTACATCACGAGATCGGGATTGGGCAGGCGCTGGAACTGGCGGTGAACCTCATTGCGCGCGGTGCGCGTGTAGCGCATCTGCTCGACAGGTGCGGCCTGCACGTCGGCGTCGGTCAGGGGCCGACGCAGGCTCTGGCGCGCATCGAGCAACTGGCGGCCGGCGTTCCGTCCGGCTGCGCCACCGCCGTCGCCGGCCTCCTGCTGCCAGATGTCCATCATCGTGCGGTCACCGTGGGTCAACAGCTTTTCCTTGCTGGTGGCGCAGCCGGCGAGCACCGCGACGGCGAGGGCCAGTGCTAGGCCACGGGCCAGGTTAGTCAAGTTCAAGGGCATGGCTTTCTCCTGCGCGGTGATCGACCTTGCGGCCTTCGGGATCGAAGTCGATGGCGAGCGGCTTTTCGAGGTGGACGGCAACCTTGGCGCCGGGTTGGACATAGACGGCGGCGAAGGCTTGGCCGTAGAGCTTGTTGACCCAGGCCGACATGTCCCGGACACCGCCCGCGAGAATCTGGCCGACCGCTTCTTGGCCGGTGATGCCCACGGTGCCGATGGAGCCGTCCGAGCCGACATAGGACATGCGGCCGCTGCCACTCTCGATGAGCGAGGCCACACCGGCACCGGCCGCGGTGATTAGGGCCTGCGAGCCGAGGTATTGCTGGGCGTTGCTGCGCCGCTCGCCGCTGACGCAAGGAATGCCGTGGGGATCGCTGATCCAGCCCAAGCCGTCGCGCTGTTGGTTGTTCTGCTGGTTGCCCTCGCGGTCTTCGGGGATCGTGCGAATCGTGCCGTCGTTGAAGACGAACGTGATGCTGCGCACCTGACCTCGCACGCACGAGAGCGTCCAGTCGCCCGAGGCGGTGCCGCTGAACACGGCGCCGGCCACGTCGGGAATGTCGATGCCATTGGCGGTCAGGTTGTCCGGCCCGACCAGAACTTTGAACGGATAGGGATCGTTGACCGTGCCGTCGATCGGCACGCGGCCGATCAGGGCCGTCATCGCCACCGATCCCATTAGCGTCGAGTTGGTCGGCACGGTATAGACCGGCTTGGCATTCTTGACCCCGGCGGCGCGGGCGCCCGCGTTGGCCACGGTTTCAGCGGTGGTTTCGAGCGTGCTCTGCGCCGGGCCGAAGCTCGTGGGGAAGCTCATGCCGCCGCTCGCGCCACGCCCCCCGTTGCGCCCCTCGGCGGGCTTTGCGTCGTCCGGCTCGACCCACCGCACGCCGCCCTCCATGCCGGCCTCGTCGCCGCCCTGCAGCCCCAGGCCCACGGGCAGGTCCGCATGGCCGCCGCCGCGCCCGCCGATGCTGTCCAGGCGCCGCTGCAGGTCGGCGAGCAGCCCTTCGGTCTGCTGGCGCGCGCTGGCCGCCTGCTCTTGGTCGCGGCGCAGGTTGGACCGCTCGGATTCGAGCGCCGAGTTGATGCGCTGGTCGATGGAGTTCTCGCGCTGGCGCAGCCGCTGGTTCTCTTCACGCTGCGACTTGTTGTCCGAGAGCGCGGTCTGAAGCTCGGTGCGCAACTGCTTCACTTGGGCAACGAGCGTCGCCACGGTGTCGCGCGGGGTGTCGCCTTCGATGCCCAGCGCCTTCATTTCCTCGGGCGTGAGCTGGGCGCCGTTGTCCGCCGCGGGTGGCGCCGTGCCGCCTCCACCCGAGAACAGCCGGATACCGGCGAACAGCACCAGGATGGCGACAGGGATCATCAGCCACTTGAGCAGGCCGTTACTGCGCATGGCGGGCCTCCTTGGCGTTCTCGTCGCCGTCCGGCTGCGGCAGATGCACGGCAGGGTCGAAGCGGTGAATCGCCGGCAGCAGCGACTGCGCGAGGCCGCGGCCGCGCGTGACCAGGTACAGCACGGTCGTGTCCTCGGTCGTGCCGCGCGGGCCCAGCGCCTCGTGCTGGAAGGTGGCGGTGAGGAAATCGCCTTGCAGCACGCGCGGGTCGAGCGCGACCCAGTCGGCGCCGGTGTTGGTAAGGCGCACGGCAGTCACCCATTGGTCTTCCAGGCGCCACGACGCGAGCGCGACCGCGCGCACCGGCAGCGTTGGCATCAGTGTGTCCAGGTCGAGGTCGCGGGGCAGGTTGACCCGCATGACGCCCGGAAGCGGCTCGACGGTGCGCAGCGGTGCGTAGAGGTTCTGCGCGGCGAAGCGCGTCAGCACGACAGGGACCGGAGTTTCGCGCCGCGCGGTCCGCGCACCTGCCTGGCCCTGGGCGCGTGCCGGGGCCTCGGCACTGTCGGCCTGCTCGCCATAGCGTCCCGGTGCGCTGTCACCCTCGACGATGCGCACCGGCTCCAGCTCGGCTTCCCCGTCCTTGGGCGGTTCGGCTGCGATGTCCAGCAGGATCAGCGCGCCCGTGTCGGCGTCCTGCAGTTGCAACCGCGTGGGCTCGATCGGCTCGCTGGCGCGCAGGTACACCGCGCCACCCGCACTCTGCACGCGCAGGCGTTCGCCCACGCCCGCGGGCACGCCCACGCGCACGTTCCGGTCGATGAACACGATGCGTTCCTGACCGACCTTCAGCGGCACTGCCAGTGGCATG
>NZ_POQS01000005.1:9802-26928 GCF_002885955.2 Achromobacter pulmonis | reverse complement strand
GGCCACGAGCATGATGATGTCGTAGCCGTAGTTGCGGATCGTCTCCATGATGCCGTTGCCGGTGCCGCGCGTCGGGTTCTCCAACTGCGGCAGGCCTTGCGCGAACGACAGCGCGGGCAGCGCGGCGGCGCCCAGGGCCATGGCGGCGCGCTGGGCGAGACGGGAAGTGAGGATGCGGTTGTGCATGGTCGGGCCTTTCAGGTCAGGACAGAAGGAAGAAACTCAGGACGAGGTACATCGCGACGAAGCGGATGCAGACGCCGAGGAACTGGCGCTGGTTGAGGCGGCTCTCGGACCACCCCACGTAGGCCGTTCGGATGGCCCAGACGCCCCACACGAGCAGGACCGCGAACACGACGCCGACCAGGACGGTCGCCATTGCGGAAGGCGCGATGCCGCTGTTGGCTTGAAATGCCGAGACCTGGGCGCCGTTCATTGCTTGCCCCCCGCAGTCGTCGCCGGCAGCGGCTCGGCCGCCCGCTCGGTGCGGTAGTCGCCGGCCAGTTCGGAGGGGTCGCGCGGCTGAGCGCGCGATGGCGTCAGGTGAAACTGGATGCCGGCGCGAACGCGCGCCAGGTCAGCCAGCAGCCGCGGGTAGTCGAAGTGGTAGCGCTCGCCCGGCTGGATGGGGGCATGCGCGGCGCTGTCCNCAGGTGTCGGGGCGCCCACGCTTGAGGCGGCGCAGGATGCCGCCGCCGATGAACACGCCCAAGGCCACGCCCAGGACAACGAACGTCGGTGCGATGGCGATCGTGCGGAACACCCACGAAAGCGGCGCGCCGACCAGCAGGCCGGCGGCGCCGGACAGGCCGCAGCAGATCCACAGCTCGTCGGCGGTGAGGCCGCGCACGACAACGGGATGGCGGTTGAGCCGGTGCGGAAGGAACGTGACCGTCCCGTCCGCACGGACGTGCTGCTGCTCGGACATACCGGCCTCGCCTTACAGGATGCCCGTGGCTTCGGTGAGCAGCCAGATGCCGATCACGAGCAACACGGCGCCGATGGCGACCGTGAGGCCGAATTGGCCCCACGTCTTGCGGCCGGTGTGGATCTCCGCGTAGGTTCCGTAGGCGTGGTAGCAGACGCCGATGAACATCGACGCCACCACCAGCAGGGCCACGAGCATGATGATGTCGTAGCCGTAGTTGCGGATCGTCTCCATGATGCCGTTGCCGGTGCCGCGCGTCGGGTTCTCCAACTGCGGCAGGCCTTGCGCGAACGACAGCGCGGGCAGCGCGGCGGCGCCCAGGGCCATGGCGGCGCGCTGGGCGAGACGGGAAGTGAGGATGCGGTTGTGCATGGTCGGGCCTTTCAGGTCAGGACAGAAGGAAGAAACTCAGGACGAGGTACATCGCGACGAAGCGGATGCAGACGCCGAGGAACTGGCGCTGGTTGAGGCGGCTCTCGGACCACCCCACGTAGGCCGTTCGGATGGCCCAGACGCCCCACACGAGCAGGACCGCGAACACGACGCCGACCAGGACGGTCGCCATTGCGGAAGGCGCGATGCCGCTGTTGGCTTGAAATGCCGAGACCTGGGCGCCGTTCATTGCTTGCCCCCCGCAGTCGTCGCCGGCAGCGGCTCGGCCGCCCGCTCGGTGCGGTAGTCGCCGGCCAGTTCGGAGGGGTCGCGCGGCTGAGCGCGCGATGGCGTCAGGTGAAACTGGATGCCGGCGCGAACGCGCGCCAGGTCAGCCAGCAGCCGCGGGTAGTCGAAGTGGTAGCGCTCGCCCGGCTGGATGGGGGCATGCGCGGCGCTGTCCGCGACGGTGCGCTCCAGCGCGTCGAGCTGGCGCAGTGCGGCGACCAGCTCCTGGCGCTGTGCCGGAGACTCGGCCAAGGCCATCTGGGACTGACCCAGCAGGNCGGTGCGGAAGGAACGTGACCGTCCCGTCCGCACGGACGTGCTGCTGCTCGGACATACCGGCCTCGCCTTACAGGATGCCCGTGGCTTCGGTGAGCAGCCAGATGCCGATCACGAGCAACACGGCGCCGATGGCGACCGTGAGGCCGAATTGGCCCCACGTCTTGCGGCCGGTGTGGATCTCCGCGTAGGTTCCGTAGGCGTGGTAGCAGACGCCGATGAACATCGACGCCACCACCAGCAGGGCCACGAGCATGATGATGTCGTAGCCGTAGTTGCGGATCGTCTCCATGATGCCGTTGCCGGTGCCGCGCGTCGGGTTCTCCAACTGCGGCAGGCCTTGCGCGAACGACAGCGCGGGCAGCGCGGCGGCGCCCAGGGCCATGGCGGCGCGCTGGGCGAGACGGGAAGTGAGGATGCGGTTGTGCATGGTCGGGCCTTTCAGGTCAGGACAGAAGGAAGAAACTCAGGACGAGGTACATCGCGACGAAGCGGATGCAGACGCCGAGGAACTGGCGCTGGTTGAGGCGGCTCTCGGACCACCCCACGTAGGCCGTTCGGATGGCCCAGACGCCCCACACGAGCAGGACCGCGAACACGACGCCGACCAGGACGGTCGCCATTGCGGAAGGCGCGATGCCGCTGTTGGCTTGAAATGCCGAGACCTGGGCGCCGTTCATTGCTTGCCCCCCGCAGTCGTCGCCGGCAGCGGCTCGGCCGCCCGCTCGGTGCGGTAGTCGCCGGCCAGTTCGGAGGGGTCGCGCGGCTGAGCGCGCGATGGCGTCAGGTGAAACTGGATGCCGGCGCGAACGCGCGCCAGGTCAGCCAGCAGCCGCGGGTAGTCGAAGTGGTAGCGCTCGCCCGGCTGGATGGGGGCATGCGCGGCGCTGTCCGCGACGGTGCGCTCCAGCGCGTCGAGCTGGCGCAGTGCGGCGACCAGCTCCTGGCGCTGTGCCGGAGACTCGGCCAAGGCCATCTGGGACTGACCCAGCAGGAGGGCCGTCACGAGAAAAGTGGGCACGCCGCGATGCGCGGCGCGCAGCCAGATCGAAGCCACCATCGCGCCATTCCTGTGTGATCAGCAATGGGGTGATCGTGGAGATCAGGGCTGTTTTAGGCCGCAAACAATAGGAACTGGCGGACGACCGGATTGGGCATACCGCGAGCGAACCTACAAAAGCCCGGGTGGAGTTTCGATTATTGCGTTTTTCGAGTGTTTCGAATATGATCGGCTCTGCAACCGTTTTCGCTTAGGAGCTACCCATGACCACCGCCACTGCCCAATCCAAGATGACCCTTCCCGCCGCGGGAGAGGTTAAGGCAGCCGTCCAGGGTCAACGTGCCTTGGCGGCTTACCTCGCAACCCAGTTCGAGACGCAGCACATCCAGATCTTTGATGACCACAAACAGGCTCATCAGGTGGAACTGCCTACCTCGGCTTTACGCCTGCTGGTCGACATCCTGGCCGAGTTGGCCGATGGCAATGCAGTAAAGGTGGTGCCCGTCCATGCAGAGCTGACGACCCAAGAGGCGGCGGACTTGCTCAACGTGTCCCGTCCCCATTTCGTCAAGCTGCTAGAAGATGGGGTGTTGGCATTTCATCGCACCGGCAAGCACCGCAGGGTGAGGTTCGCCGATCTGATGCAGTACAAGGAAGCGCGCGAGCGCGCCAGTGAGCAGGCGATGGCCGAACTCGCTCAGCAGTCGCAAGAGTTGGGAATGGGATACGAATGAGGCATTCCCCATTCACCGCCGTCTACGACGCGTGCGTTCTATATCCCGCGCCACTGCGGGATTTCCTGATGTGGCTCGGCCTGTCTGGCCGCTTCCGGGCGCGGTGGAGCCAAGCCATTCATGAGGAGTGGAAACGCAATCTGTTGATCAACCGCCCCGATCTCACCCGGGTTCAGGTCGACAGGACGTCGGATCTCATGGACAGGGCCATTCCGGACGGCTTGGTGGAGGGCTACGAAGCGCTCGTGGCAGGCCTGACATTACCCGATCCGAACGATCGGCACGTCCTGGCTGCGGCGATTCGCTGCGGTGCGAGCGTGATTGTGACGTTCAACGAACGTGATTTCCCGAACGATCTGCTGGCTCCGTACGGCATCGAATCGCAGCACCCCGATGAGTTTGTGGACAACCTGCTGGATCTGGATGCGGCCGCCGTAGTGTCGGCTGCGCAGCGCCAGCGTGCCCAACTCAAGCATCCGCCGATCGATGTGGACCGCTATCTCGAAATCCTGCTGCGCCAAGGCCTTGTGCAAACGACCAAGGTGCTGGCGACCTATCGCACCATTCTCTGACCCGCCGAGAGCCACGGATGACCAAGAATCCTTCATCAGACGCCACTTTGCCGAAAGGCATCCATCGAAGCTGGAAGCTGCCGGATAAGTCGCTGGGTGACTTGTGGGATTCGATCGTGATGGACGAAGCCATCAAAAAACAGTTGCTGTCACAAGCGATCGTCAACTTCACGGTGCGCCCCAAGGTGGAGCGCACGGTACTCCCCCTGCACGGCGTGATCTTGTTGGTCGGCCCGCCGGGGACTGGGAAGACCTCCTTGGCACGGGGCTTGGCGCATCGTGTGGCCGAATCTTTTTCTTCTGCGAAGTTTCGATTGCTGGAAGTGGAGCCTCACACGCTGACGAGCTCTGCAATGGGAAAGACTCAACGCGCCGTGGCAGACCTGTTCTCGCAATCGATCGCAGAATCCGCAGCGGCGGGCCCGACGATCGTCCTTCTGGACGAGGTCGAAACGCTTGCGGCTGATCGAGCGAAGCTCAGCCTGGAAGCCAACCCGGTTGATGTGCACCGGGCCACCGACGCGGTGTTGGTGCAGTTGGACATGTTGGCCGAACGCAACCCGCATCTGCTGTTCGTGGCCACCAGCAACTTCCCACAGGCCGTCGACAGTGCCTTCCTATCTCGTTGCGACATGGTGATGGAGGTGCCACTGCCCGGCAAGGATGCCTGCAAGCAGATCCTAGTGGACTGCCTGAATGGCCTGGCAAAGACATTTCCGGGGATTGGCAAGCTTTCCTCGGCTCACCAGTTCGACGCGTGCGCTGGCGAGTGCGTCGGATTGGATGGTCGGGCCATTCGCAAGGTCGTAGCCAACGCCCTCGCGGCCGACCCGCAAGTGGCTATCGATCCGAACAAGCTTTCCGTAGAGCACTTGCGCAGTGCGATACGACAGGCAAAGCAAATGCGCCTTCAAGGAGGGAAGCAAAAATGACCACCGTTGTCAGCCGGACGTTTCGCAGCTCGCCGCACCGCGATGCGTTGCAGACATGGGATGCCATTGTCGAACTGCTCACTCAGGGCAAGGACGGCACGGCTCGCTCTGAACTCAGGGCCGTGACGGGCGTGGCCGCCAGCTTGATCGCCGACCAGGCACCCAAGAGCGCGCCCATCGTTGCGACATGCGATGGACCACGGACCAGGATCTACTGCCTCTTCGACGAAGACGCGATCTATGGTGATGATGCCAACGAAGAAGTCTTGGGGTTCGAGCCGTTGAAGGGAGACTGGGGAGTCTCGCTGCCGTGTCCGAAGGAGCAGCTCGGCTGGGTGCAAAGCGCGCTCAAAAAGCACAGTTCTCGCATCATTGCACGGGACTTGAGCCAAGGAATTGCCACGCAGGCGCAGGCCGATGCTGGGCAAGCGCTGTCGCTCGACCTCGGAGGTTTCCTCAAGTCATGAGCACCGTCGCCACCTACTCGTACACGCACTCGGTTACCTATGTGACCGACAACATCCTCAAGAGCTTGAAAGACATCATCCTGCTCAGTGGGCTGGACCCTGAGCACTTTGCGGATCGCTGGGAGAGCAATACCCGAGCCATCAAGACGTGGCTCGGGACCGGTGATCTGCGCAAGGTGATTCTGGAGATCTACAACCCGGCAACCGACAAGCTCGTGACCCGATGGGATATCGACATCGTGTATGGGTGGTCCGATGGCGACGGCAGCTTCTGGACAGATACCGAGCAGTTGAAGTACGCGATCAAGAAAGCTGGGCTGCTGCCATCGCAGGCCAAGTACAAGTTAATGCTCGATACAAAGCCAGGGCGACCTGATGTGGAGGGATGGAGCAAAGGAAGTTATCGCTCGACGGATGGAATGGTCAAGCAGAGCCTAGGCTCGACTGTCGAACACAGCGGCCTGGCGGGTCAGGCCGGATATTGGAGGCAACGCTGATGCTGTCGATCGATGAAGCTTTTCGCAAGTTCAAGTCGCGTCTGGAACTCAACGAACGCGAACAGAAGAATGCCTCGCAACGCCAGAACGAAGTGCGGGACTACCTGCAGACCAAGTTCGGCATTGCGCGCAGCTTCCTGACCGGTTCCTATGCTCGATACACGAAGACGAAGCCGCTCAAGGATATCGACATCTTCTTCGTGCTGAAGGACTCGGAGAAGCATTACCACGGCAAGGCCGCATCGGTAGTGCTGGATGATTTCCACTCTGCATTGGTGGAGAAATACGGTTCGGCGGCCGTGCGCAAACAGGCGCGCTCGATCAACGTGGATTTCGGTGTTCACATCGACGCGGAGGACAACACGGACTACCGGGTGGTCAGCGTGGATGCGGTGCCCGCATTCGATACCGGCGACCAGTATGAGATCCCCGATACGGCGTCCGGAAAGTGGATCAAGACGGACCCGGAGATCCATAAGGACAAGGCGACCGCAGCGCACCAAGCCTATGGCAATGAGTGGAAAGGTCTCGTGCGCATGGTGAAGTACTGGAACAACAATCCCAAGCACGGCGATCTGAAGCCGGTGAAGCCCTCGTTCCTGATCGAGGTAATGGCCCTTGAGTGTCTTTACGGCGGCTGGGGAGGATCGTTCGATCGCGAGATCCAGTCGTTCTTTGCCACGCTTGCCGATCGAGTTCATGACGAGTGGCCGGATCCCGCCGGACTTGGCCCGGCGATCAGCAACGATATGGATGCCGCGCGCAAGCAGCGCGCGCAGCAGCTGCTGTTCCAGGCGAGCCAGGACGCAAGCATCGCCATCGACCACGCGCGTCGTGGTCGCAATATCGAAGCGCTTCGCGCCTGGCGCGCACTGTTTGGCCCCAAGTTCCCACTGTCCTGATTCCATCGGCTTCCATACACGTCCCATCGAGGTACAGCATGTCCCAGTGGTCGCTTTCCCAGCTCCTGTCGTCCCTGCATGAAGACATCCAGCAGCGCTTGTCCGTAGTACGCAAGACCTTCGGTCACCCGGGTACGAAGGGGGATGCGAGCGAGAACGTCTGGATCGACATGCTGGATACCTATCTGCCCAAACGGTACCAGGCGGCGAAGGCGCATGTGGTGGACAGCCTGGGGAACTTCAGCCAGCAGATCGATGTGGTGGTGTTTGATCGGCAATATTCGCCTTTTATCTTCACCTACGAGAACGAGACGATCATTCCAGCCGAAAGCGTGTACGCCGTGTTCGAGGCCAAGCAGACGGCTGACGCGGGGCTTGTGGCCTATGCCCAGGAGAAGGTCGCCAGTGTGCGCAGGCTGCACCGCACGAGCCTGCCGATCCCGCACGCTGGCGGGACCTACCCAGCGAAGCCGTTGATTCCGATTCTGGGTGGCTTGCTCACCTTCGAGAGCGAATGGAGTCCTGCATTGGGCCCATCCATGGACAAGGCGCTGAACGCAAACCTCACCGAGGGGCGTCTGGACATCGGATGCGTTGCCGCCCACGGGCACTTTTTCTATGACCAAGCCAGCGGCGCGTACAGCTACACCAACGAAAACAAGCCGGCGACCGCGTTTCTTTTCAAGCTGATCGCGCAGCTTCAGTTCAGTGGAACGGTCCCCATGATCGATGTGGAGGCTTACGGTCAGTGGTTGACCAAGTGAGGGGTCGCTGTGGCAAGCATACGTTCGGAGTACCACCGGTTCCTGGCGCACTTGACGCAGCGGCACGTGCACGACGACGTGCGCCGGCTGGCGCACCTGGTGCTCGATCACCTGCAGCCACTGGCCGAGGTCGGTGCTGCACGCCGGGGGCGCTCCACGCGCTTGGCGCCGCTGGCCATCGCGCATCTGGCGCAGATGCCTGTCGCCTACGACGGGGACGCGCGCGGCCCCGAAAACGGGCCGGCGCTCGGGCGACTGCACCAGCTCGAAGTCGGGCCGTTTCGAGGATTCATGCGGCAGGAGACGTTCGACCTCAGCCATGACATCACCTTGGTCTACGGTGCCAACGGCACCGGCAAGAGCAGCTTCTGCGAAGCCTTGGAAGTGGCGATGCTCGGTTCGATCAGCGAAGCGCAGGCCAAGCGGGTCGACCAGCGGACGTACTGCAACAACGCTCGCCTGCGCCGCCACATCGCGCCAGTCCTGTCGTCTACGGCGGCGGGCGAGGCGCAGGCCGTCCAGCCCGACGAAGCTGAGTATCGCTTCTGCTTCATCGAGAAGAACCGCCTCGACGATTTCGCCCGAATCGCCGCGCGGACCCCGAGCGATCAGCGCCAGCTCATCGCCACCCTGTTCGGCGTGGACCAGTTCAGCGAGTTCGTGCGCGGCTTCAACCCCTCGCTCGATCAGGACCTGATGCTTGCCGGCGTGCAGGCGGCGCAGCTGGCGCAGCGTCGCCTGCAGTTGGCGAACTCCGAACAGACCATCGCCGCCTACCCGCAGAAGATCGCAGCGGTCGAGGGCCTGGAACAAGCTTTGGCGCAGCGCATGTCACCTGGCGCGACCTATCAAACCTGCGTGGACTGGCTGCTGGGTACGCCGCAGCAGCAAGGACGGCTACCGTATGTCCAGGCTCAGCTGGACGCCAACCCGCCTGCCATTCACGAGGTGACCCAGGCCCGCCTGCAAGCGTTGCTGGCAGAGGCCTACCGCGTCCAGGGACTGTGGCAAGCGTCTTCCGCGCAACTCGCGGCCCGCGCCGGCGAGGTGTCGTACGCGAAGCTCTACGAGGCCGTGCAAGCGTTGGCGGACGGGGCGACCGCGTGTCCGGCATGTGGAACCGAACTGGCCGCCGTGGCGCAGGACCCGTTCGCCAGGGCGCGAATGGGCCTGGAGCAGCTCGCGCAACTGGCCGTCCTGCAGCAGCAGGAGGCCGGGCATCGGACGCAGTTGAGCGAGGCGGTCCGAGCGCTGTGTGACGAAATGCGCCGCGTGGTGGCGGCGGCTGGGGTCGCTTGTCCTGCCGAATCGCAGGCCGCGGGCCTGCCACTGCTGCCTCCCACGTCGGCGGGCAATTGGCTCGGCGGCGGGGTGAATGGGGACCAGCGCGCCTGGCAAGCCCTCTTACGGATCGCACAGATCATCGAAGGCTTCGACGCGCAGGCGCGCGACGTGAATGCCCAGCGCGGCGCGATGGCCCAGGAGCGGGACCGCCTGCAACAGCATCAGCTGGAGATCGAACGGCTGCGGACCATGCGCACGACTGCGGATCAGGAGCTGGCGGCCGCCCGCCAAACCGTGGCCCAATTCGACGACGCGAACCGCGGCCTGATCCAGGCGGCCACGGACGAAATGCCGGTGGTGGTGCACCATCAGCGGGTCAAGGCCGCCTACGACGGCTTCCTGCCCGAGATTCAGGCATACCTGACCGCTCTGCCGGGGGTTCTGCTACAGGGGCTGGGAGACCAAGCCCGCCATCTCTACAACGCATTCAACCGGGCCGATCCGCCCGGCGATCTGCTGCACGCGCTGTGGTTGCCCGTGGCCGAGAACGGCAAGATCGAGGTGGAGTTCGCCGGCGAGCCGGGCGCGCGCTACGACGCGTTGATCGTCTTCAGCGAAGGGCACATCAAATGCCTGGGCCTGGCGATTCTGCTTGCCAAGAACCTCGCGCAGGGCTGCCCCGTGGTCATATTCGATGACGTCGTCAACGCGATCGACGACGACCATCGCGATGGCATCTGGCGTACCTTCTTCGAGGACGGTTTGCTCCACGGCAAGCAGGTTATCCTCACCTCGCACGCAGAGGAGTTCCTGCACCGCATCCAGCAGGAGTTGGGCGTGCGCCGCGCCGCGGCCATTAAGCGCTACAAGTTTCTCCCGCATCAGGGAGAGCACGAACTGCGGGTCGACAGCGACCCGCCAGCGAAGAACTATGTTCTTCTGGCCCAGCAGGCGTTGGCGGCTGACGAGAAACGCGAGGCACTGCGTCAGGCCCGGCCGGCGCTGGAGAGTCTGACGGACCGCCTGTGGACGTGGCTGGGTCGGCGGGCGGACGGCCGGATCGACATCAAGCTGAGCGGGCCCCGCGCGCCTTGGGAGCTGAACAATAAATGCACCAAGTTGCGGTCGGCCGTCGAGCGTATCGCGGCGCAACATGCGGGTGCGCCGGATGCCGTAGGGGCGTTGGTCCGGCTGCTCAATGTCAGCGGTACGAGTATTGAATGGGGTTACCTCAATAGCGGTGTGCACGACGCTCAGCGCGATCATGAGTTTGATCGGGCGACGGTAAGAACGGTCGTCGAGGCGGTTACGGCGTTGGATGCTGCTCTTGATACCCTGCAGAACCGATGAACGGCACACGGCTTTGCAGAGCCGTGCCGCCCGTGTCACCTCATAAGTACTTCTTGAAGCTGCCTGCGGTCAGGCTGACTGCCATCCCCAGCAACGCCGCGCTGGGCAGCAGGATGACCAGAGGATGCACCGATATGGGCAGAGCGAGATAGGTGACCCAAGGCAGCACGGCCAACGGCATCAGGCTGGCCTTCGCGCGGTGGTAGATGAAGCCGGATTCGCGGCCCGCGCCGAACCGGCGCACATCCCGTCGCACCAGGCCGTCAATCAGGCCGACGAATGCCGCCGTGAGGATCAGCGGCAGCGTGAGCACCAGGACCAGCAGGCGCACCAGGAAGGTGAGCGTCGTGAAGGCCGCAGCGATCAGGTAGCTTTCGGCCCAGACATAGACTTGGCTGATGTAGTAGCGGAAGTTGCGGCTCTGCCCGTGGCTGGGCGCGCGGACGCGCTCGGCGGTCTGGCTCATGCGCTCCAGCAACCCCGAGCGCACGAACACCCACTCGTACCCGGTATCCACCAACTCGTGCGCCGTGCGCCCGGGCTCCTGTACCACCACGCTGCGCGTGAAGTGGTTGGACAGGTGCCCGAGTTCGTACCGCAGCATCTGCTGGGAGTGGCGCCAGCCCTGGTCCTTCCAGAACAGGTGCATGCCGGCGCACTCCACCACGATCGAGAACAGCAGCGAGCCAATGAGCACCCCGAGCAGCCGGAACGGTAAGGTGATGGTGCCGACGATCAAGCCTTGGCGATGGTTCTGCTCCCGCTGCGCGGTCGAGGCGGCATCCTTCATGGCACGGCCTCGTTGCCCGCGCCATCGTCGGCGCCGGTGGCCACCGCGCCGGGCTCGGCCGCAGCGGCATCGTCCAGCAGGTCGTCGGGCAAGGCCGCATCCTGCAAGGCCGACGAGCTGGTGAACTCCCACCACTGCGTGGCCTCGCTGTAGCTCTGGCGCATGTACCCGGCCAGTTGCTGCAGGTCCGCCGGCATCACTTCATCCGGGTCCGGCGCCGGCAGCGGCATACGCACCTTCCAGAGCTGGCCGCCCTGCAGCAGCGCGAAGCACTGGCCCTTGGGCAGGCCGACGACGTGTGACGGCTCGATCATCGGCACGCTGGCCATGCTGATGCGGTCCTGGGTGTTCGACGTGAAATCCGTCGCGCCGCGGATGTCTGAGCTGTCCGTCGCGCCCGAGACGATGGTGGTTGTATAGACCTCGACCTTCGGCAACTGCCTCGTCAGCAGTTCCGCGGTGGCCGTCTCGCGCACGCGCAACATGAATAAATTGTTGAAATTCCCGATCACTTGGCCGGCCTTCGCGCGATTTCCGATGCGGGCCNAGAACGGTCGTCGAGGCGGTTACGGCGTTGGATGCTGCTCTTGATACCCTGCAGAACCGATGAACGGCACACGGCTTTGCAGAGCCGTGCCGCCCGTGTCACCTCATAAGTACTTCTTGAAGCTGCCTGCGGTCAGGCTGACTGCCATCCCCAGCAACGCCGCGCTGGGCAGCAGGATGACCAGAGGATGCACCGATATGGGCAGAGCGAGATAGGTGACCCAAGGCAGCACGGCCAACGGCATCAGGCTGGCCTTCGCGCGGTGGTAGATGAAGCCGGATTCGCGGCCCGCGCCGAACCGGCGCACATCCCGTCGCACCAGGCCGTCAATCAGGCCGACGAATGCCGCCGTGAGGATCAGCGGCAGCGTGAGCACCAGGACCAGCAGGCGCACCAGGAAGGTGAGCGTCGTGAAGGCCGCAGCGATCAGGTAGCTTTCGGCCCAGACATAGACTTGGCTGATGTAGTAGCGGAAGTTGCGGCTCTGCCCGTGGCTGGGCGCGCGGACGCGCTCGGCGGTCTGGCTCATGCGCTCCAGCAACCCCGAGCGCACGAACACCCACTCGTACCCGGTATCCACCAACTCGTGCGCCGTGCGCCCGGGCTCCTGTACCACCACGCTGCGCGTGAAGTGGTTGGACAGGTGCCCGAGTTCGTACCGCAGCATCTGCTGGGAGTGGCGCCAGCCCTGGTCCTTCCAGAACAGGTGCATGCCGGCGCACTCCACCACGATCGAGAACAGCAGCGAGCCAATGAGCACCCCGAGCAGCCGGAACGGTAAGGTGATGGTGCCGACGATCAAGCCTTGGCGATGGTTCTGCTCCCGCTGCGCGGTCGAGGCGGCATCCTTCATGGCACGGCCTCGTTGCCCGCGCCATCGTCGGCGCCGGTGGCCACCGCGCCGGGCTCGGCCGCAGCGGCATCGTCCAGCAGGTCGTCGGGCAAGGCCGCATCCTGCAAGGCCGACGAGCTGGTGAACTCCCACCACTGCGTGGCCTCGCTGTAGCTCTGGCGCATGTACCCGGCCAGTTGCTGCAGGTCCGCCGGCATCACTTCATCCGGGTCCGGCGCCGGCAGCGGCATACGCACCTTCCAGAGCTGGCCGCCCTGCAGCAGCGCGAAGCACTGGCCCTTGGGCAGGCCGACGACGTGTGACGGCTCGATCATCGGCACGCTGGCCATGCTGATGCGGTCCTGGGTGTTCGACGTGAAATCCGTCGCGCCGCGGATGTCTGAGCTGTCCGTCGCGCCCGAGACGATGGTGGTTGTATAGACCTCGACCTTCGGCAACTGCCTCGTCAGCAGTTCCGCGGTGGCCGTCTCGCGCACGCGCAACATGAATAAATTGTTGAAATTCCCGATCACTTGGCCGGCCTTCGCGCGATTTCCGATGCGGGCCTCGATGTCCGAGAGCGTCTGCGTGTACGCCGTGACTTGCAGGCCGGCACCGCCGCCCTTGTTGATGAGCGGGATGAATTCATCGCCCATCAGTTCATTGAATTCGTCCGCGTGCACGTTGATCGGCACGCGAGCGCCAGCCACTGCGCCGGGCAGGCCATCGTCGATTCCGTGCTTGTAGATGTGTCCGGCCACCGAAACCAGGTCAGAGAACATCGAATTGCCGACCGCTGCGGCGACCTCGGCGTCAGACAACGCATCCAGACCCACATAGACGATGGCCCGCTTTCGGATGACCTGCATCCAGTCGAAGATCGGGCGCNTGCTGCAGGTCCGCCGGCATCACTTCATCCGGGTCCGGCGCCGGCAGCGGCATACGCACCTTCCAGAGCTGGCCGCCCTGCAGCAGCGCGAAGCACTGGCCCTTGGGCAGGCCGACGACGTGTGACGGCTCGATCATCGGCACGCTGGCCATGCTGATGCGGTCCTGGGTGTTCGACGTGAAATCCGTCGCGCCGCGGATGTCTGAGCTGTCCGTCGCGCCCGAGACGATGGTGGTTGTATAGACCTCGACCTTCGGCAACTGCCTCGTCAGCAGTTCCGCGGTGGCCGTCTCGCGCACGCGCAACATGAATAAATTGTTGAAATTCCCGATCACTTGGCCGGCCTTCGCGCGATTTCCGATGCGGGCCTCGATGTCCGAGAGCGTCTGCGTGTACGCCGTGACTTGCAGGCCGGCACCGCCGCCCTTGTTGATGAGCGGGATGAATTCATCGCCCATCAGTTCATTGAATTCGTCCGCGTGCACGTTGATCGGCACGCGAGCGCCAGCCACTGCGCCGGGCAGGCCATCGTCGATTCCGTGCTTGTAGATGTGTCCGGCCACCGAAACCAGGTCAGAGAACATCGAATTGCCGACCGCTGCGGCGACCTCGGCGTCAGACAACGCATCCAGACCCACATAGACGATGGCCCGCTTTCGGATGACCTGCATCCAGTCGAAGATCGGGCGCGGGTCGGCCAGGTCGGAGTAGTTCGGCGCCAGGAGCTGGGCGATCTTGCCGCTCGTGAGCTTTTCCAGCAGCGGCAGCAGCGATGCAACGATCTTGTCGAAGTAGGTCTTGTCGTAGCGCACCGCCGAGCGCAGGCCATCGAGCACAGGGTCGTAGTTGCGCGCCTGGGAGAGGTATTGCTCCAGCGCCACCACACGCTTCTCGCGCCCGATCATGTTCCTTGGGATGTTCTTCTCGTTGAGCTTGGCCTCGATCTGGACGATCACCTCCCAGGCCTTGGGCTCCGTCTTGGCAAAGTAGTGCTGGGCGTACTCAATGAACAGCGCGTCGATGTTGATGACGTGGCGCTGGATCAGCATGTAGTCCGGGCGCTGCCCCAGTTCCACCAGGGCGCGGGCGATGATGTTCACGAAGCGCCATGCGAACTCGCGGAACGCCGCGCTGTTGCCTTCGCCGGAGAGCTGCCCCGCGATGCGTGTCGCCACTTCCGAGATCCGACCGAAGCGGCCCACGGCGTTGTAGCGGGCGCTGATTTCCGGCCAGCCCAAGTGGAAGATGTAGAACTCGCCTTCGCGGCCAGCGCGCTGGGCTTCGACGTACATCCGTTTCAAGAGATCGGCATCCCCCTTGGGGTCGATGACGATGACGACCTCATGCTCGCCGGCAGCATTCCTGCGACGGATGTCCTGCGTGACGAACAACTCGGCCAGGCGCGTCTTGCCCACCCGCGTGGTGCCCAGCACCAGCGAGTGCCCGACGCGCTCGCCCAGCGGCAGGCTGACGTCCACTTCGTCGGGCTCGATGCCGTGCAGCCTTGGCAGGCCGCCGACAGGCGGCAACGGGCGCACGGGGTTGAAAGGCGCGTCCCAGCCGGTGAGCTTCGGCAGGCGCGAGAGCGGCAATGGCGCGAACTCCAGCCGTTCCTCCAGGCGCCTGGTCAGCCGGTAGGCCGGCGTCGGCTCGACGTAGCGGCGGAACTCGGGCCGGTACGTCTGCATCAGCCGATGCGTGTGCTTCTGCTCCCAGAGAAAGCCGCGCCCCACGAATAGGCGCTGCTGGCTGACCGGCACGTCCTTGCTGGTCATCACGTAACGCGGCAGACGGCGGATGTTGCGCCGGTAGCGCAGGATGATGCGGGCATCGCGGTAGCGGATCGCGCCGTAGGCGCCGAACGCCAAGGCGCTGCCGATGCCCATGGCCGGGCTCAGCGCGAGCGACCATGGGGCCACCAGGCACAGAAACGCGGCGCCTGCACACGCCGCGACGGTGTATAGCTCCACCGCTGGGCGTAGCAGAACCTCGACCGGCTGTTTGCCCGACATGGCTTCATTGCTCGATGCCGGTGGCCGTGATCAGCGCCGGGTAGTGCCGCAGGCCCAGGCGATCGGCCAGGTCGTCGCCGGCCACGGGCGCGAGCGGCACGCCCGGCACCAGGGCGCGCAGCCGCGCCAGGCCCTGCGCGGTCTCGACGTTGACGACCAGGCCGACCGCGCCACGTTCGCGCAAAGCGGCGGCGCGGCGCTGCAACCAGGCCCGGGAAGCCTCGTCGTCGCCGATGACCACGAACGGCCGCAGGCCGGGCGCTTCAATCACACGCCGCGCGACGGTGCCAGGCGTGAGCTTGGCACTGCGCACCGGCAACATCGCGGCCTCGTCCATGGGCGTGGCGGGCACCGGGAGCATTGGGATGGGCGGTCGGGCCGGCGCATCGGCGCGCGGCTGAAGGTTCAGAGCCTCGTAGTACGGCAGCGCCGACGCGCCGCCACGGTCTTCGACCACGATCAGCGGCTCGCCGGCACGCGAGGCCAGCGGCAGAGCCGCCAGCAGCACGAGCAGGCCCTTCAGCGTGAGGTTGGTCAGAGGGAACTTCGTCATGGGGATCTCTCCTGGTGCACGGCGAGGGCCGCAGCGGTTGGATGCGTGCCCTGCACCCGGGCAAGATGGCGCGACACGCTACGCCGGTAACGGGCGGCAGGTTCTCCGCCCGCAGGACGGTGGTAGCGACCGATCGCCAGCAACCAGTCCTCGCCAGCGGTGTGCTGCTCCTTCAGGATTTCAGCGGCGATGGCGAGGTTGCGGTATGGGTCGAGCAGGTCGCACGGACTGACGTAGCGCTGCTGGTGATAGCCGAGGTTGATCTGGCCCAGGCCCGCGTCGATGCGTGTGTGCGGCGTGGCGCGCATCGCCTGCTGCAAACCGGCGCAGGCGTCGGCGCGTGTTGCGTAACGACGCGACTGGCCAGCGACGTTGAGCGACCACGGCCACGGGACGATGCGTCCATTGCGTCGGATGCCGCTCTCTTGCAAGGCTACGGCGTAGAGCACCGTCGAGGGGATGCCTGCGCGCTGTGCGGCAAGCTGGTAAGCCGGTGGCGGAAGCTCCTGGGCATGGGCGGCGCAGGCGCACAGGCCCGCCGCGATCACCAGTGCGCGCAAGCACTGCGAAACGGAGGTGGCCACTAAGGCTGGCGCTGCCATTGACCGTTCACCTCGCGCACGACCGCAGGAAGGTCTCCGGGCAAGCTCAGCGACAGCCACCGCCCGCCATCATGGTTGAGCGTGATGCCACCGCTGCGCACGCGCGCCGGATCGACGTTCGCCCGCTTGGCCCAGTCGCGGATGCGTGTATCGTCCTGGCGGCTGCCGACCATGTACAGGTCGAACTCGGTACCAGAGGATTGCAGGCGCTGCACGAGTTGCCCGCAGGCCGCGCAACCGTCCTTGATGAACACTGCCGTGCGGCCTGAACCGCGCAAGGGATTGGCGCTTGTGCCGGTGTCGGACTTGTCGTCAGGCAGATTCACTCGCTGGATGCCGGGATTCAGGCGCTGCCAGGCCTCGTCGTAGGAACGCTGGTAGGCGAGCAGCTTCTCGACACGGCGTGCCTCGATCTGCACCTGCAGCTCTGCGTAGCGGAGCCGTTCCTCGTCGGTGCGCGCCTCGATGCCCAGGGCGGACAGCGGGTCCAGGTTGGGTGAGTAGATACCCAGCGGCCCATCCATCAGTTCGCGAT
>NZ_POQS01000005.1:5647-9692 GCF_002885955.2 Achromobacter pulmonis | reverse complement strand
GGGCCACCAGGCACAGAAACGCGGCGCCTGCACACGCCGCGACGGTGTATAGCTCCACCGCTGGGCGTAGCAGAACCTCGACCGGCTGTTTGCCCGACATGGCTTCATTGCTCGATGCCGGTGGCCGTGATCAGCGCCGGGTAGTGCCGCAGGCCCAGGCGATCGGCCAGGTCGTCGCCGGCCACGGGCGCGAGCGGCACGCCCGGCACCAGGGCGCGCAGCCGCGCCAGGCCCTGCGCGGTCTCGACGTTGACGACCAGGCCGACCGCGCCACGTTCGCGCAAAGCGGCGGCGCGGCGCTGCAACCAGGCCCGGGAAGCCTCGTCGTCGCCGATGACCACGAACGGCCGCAGGCCGGGCGCTTCGATCACCCGTCGCGCGACGGTGCCGGGCGTGAGCTTGGCGCTGCGCACCGGCAGCATCGCGGCTTCGTCCGCCCGTGTGGCAGGAACCTGGGGCGTCGGGATGGACGGCCGCGCCGGTGCGTTGGCGCGCGGCTGGAGATTCAGGGCTTCGTAGTACGGCAATGCCGACGTGCCGCCACGGTCCTCGACAACGATCAGTGGCTCGCCGGCACGCGAGGCCAGCGGCAGGCCTGACAGCAGCATGAGTAGGCCCGTGAACGCGAGATGGGCGGGATGGGGTTTCGTCATGGGGAGGTCTCCTGGCGCGCCGCGAGGACCGCGGCGGCTGGTCGCGTGCCCTGCACGCGGGCAAGGTGGCGCGACACGCTGCGCCGATAGCGGGCGGCGGGCTCGCCGCCTGCGGGGCGGTGGTAGCGGCCGATCGCCAGCAGCCAGTCCTCGCCGGGGGTGTGCTGCTCCTTCAGGATCTCGGCGGCAACGGCCAGGTTGCGATACGGATCCAGCAGGTCGCACGCGCCGGTAAAGCGGTGCTTGTGGTAGCCGAGGTTGATCTGGCCCAGGCCCGCATCAATGCGCGTGTGCGGCGTGGCGCGCATCGCCTGCTGCAGGCCAGCGCAGGCGTCGGCGCGCGTGGCGAAGCGGCGCGACTGGCCGGCGACGTTGAGGGACCACGGCCACGGCACCAGGCGCCCGTTGCGCCGGATGCCGCTCTCCTGCAAGGCCACGGCGTANNTGCGCGCGTCATCCTGGCGGCTGCCCACCATGTACAGGTCGAACTCCGCGCCCGAGGATTGCAGGCGCTGCACGAGCTGTCCGCAGGCTGCGCAGCCGTCCTTGACGAACACCGCCATGCGGCCGCTGCCGCGCAAGGGACTGCTGGATGGGCCGGCGCCCGGCTTGTCGTCGGGCAGGTTCACGCGCTGCATCCCCGGATTCAGGCGCTGCCAGGCCTCGTCGTAGGCGCGCTGGTAGGCGAGCAGCTTCTCGACGCGGCGCGCTTCCACCTGCACCTGCAGTTCCGCATAGCGGCGCCGTTCTTCGTCCGTGCGAGCTTCGATGCCCAGGGCGGACAGCGGGTCCAGGTTGGGCGAGTAGATACCCAGCGGCCCATCCATCAGCTCGCGGTAGCGTGCCCATTCTTGTGGCTGCAAGCCCCATTCGGTTGCCACCCGGTCGTCCAGCACGCGGGCGGCCAGCGGGCGCTCCTGGCTCTGTGCGTTGCGCGCCGAGGTCGTTGCGGGCTGCTGCGCCCAGGCGGGCCATTGCGACGACGCCACCAGGACCGCGAAAAGGAGGATCGACGGCTTCATGGGGTGCTCCGGTCAGGGAATCGCCACGCGGCGGGTCTGGTTGCCGGCCTGGAACACTGCGGTGTTGCCCTCGATCGCCTGCAGGCGCCACGGGCCGACCGCATCCCCGGGCAGCAGCACCTGAAGTTGGGCGGGCGTGAAGTCCCCGATGCTCGGCGCGACGGACACGCTGCGCTGGCCGGCGCGCAGTTCGGCGCCGACGACGCGGAATGGCAGCGGCGGCAGCTCGGTCTTGGAGGCGGCGGACGTGCGCGATGCGCGCCGCTGGGCGGGTGCGGTGGCACGCGCGGCGGCTTGGCGCGCCTTGATCTGCTCGACCTCCGCGCGCAGCGCCTGGAGGTCGTCGGCCGCTGCGTAGCCACTGAGAGATTTCTCGACCTGGGCCGCGCGTGCTTCCAGAATCTGGCGGGTGTCTTTGAGGTCAGCGTCCGTCGCGACGGCCGGGCGCTGCTGGATGGCCTCGATCGTCTCGGCCAAGCCAGTTGCCTGCGCTTCCAGGCGTTGCAGGCGGGAATCCAGCCGCTCCTGGTCGGCCTGGTCGCTGAGGGCCTGGTAGCCCAGGGCCGCCAAGACGCTGAGGAAGATCAACCAGAGCCACATCAGGCTCTGCACCACCACGGCGGCGGTCGATCGCTGGGCAGGTTGCGGGGCGTTCATGGCTGGCCTCCCGAAACCATGGGTGCCAGCGGGAACGTCTGCACCGCCTCGGTGGCGGGTGGCTCGGATGGGGACTCGGCGACCGCGCGATCGCCGGGCCGCTCGAAGCAGATTTGCCGTGCGCGGTCATCCGCGTGCAGTTCCCAGGCCGGGCCAGCCAGCGTGAGCAGCGCATCGCGCAAGGTCATGGGGCCGAGGTGCAGGTGTACCGCCGGCAACGGCAGCGCGTACAGCTCGATCACGGCATGCGCGGTCTGGCACAGGCCATAGCCGCTGCGTTTGAGCACGTGCCGAAGCCCATCCCCGACCGTGGCGCGGGCATCCTCGGGCATGGACACGTCGATGGTCTGCAACAACAGGTCGCGCTGCGCCGCCATGGGTGCCAGTTCGACCAGTGTGTAGCGGGCGTAGCGCACGACCGGGATGTACTCGGAAGCCTCGGGTTCAGGCGCGGCCAAGACTTCCGCGATGGTGTCGGGCGCGACCGGCGCAGTCGTCGTCGCGCAGCCACCGGCCAGCACCGACCACAGCAGGCCGAGAAATCCCGCCAGAAGGCGGCGTTCGGGATAGTGAAACCACGGTGGAGAGGGGCACATAGCTCGGCGTCCTGAAACATCCAGCCCTCACCATCGCCGCTCAGGCCGCGAGCGGCAGCAAACAATGCGAACCAGGCAGCGTCCGATTTACCGGGAGCGGCAAAAAAAACGGCCCCGAAGGGCCGTAAGTGGAACGTGTCATGCGGCGACAAGCTGCCGGGCCAGTGCGACCTCGACGGAATCACCGTCCTGGTTCAGGACATCGAGCCCGGATTCGGGCACGTCGCCCGAGGTGGACTGCGAGACCATGATCTTCTTGGCCATCAGCTCCAGGCAGGTCATCTGCGAGGAACCGGCGTAGCCGAGGTAGATCACACGCACGGGCTGCTTCTGCCCGATGCGCCAGGAGCGGCGTGCCGCCTGCTGGAGCGAGTACACGTTGTAGCCCGACTGCATGAACACGATCGTCGGGAACTCCAACAGGTCCAGCCCCGTCTTGACCAACTCGGGGTTGGTGATGAGCACGTCGATGCCACGGTCCAGTTGCTCGGCGATCCAGTCTTCGCGGCGGCTGGCATCCACGCTCGCGCGCAGCACCGCCACCTTGAAGCCTTCCTGCTCCAGCAGCACCTTCAGGCGCGACGTGGTGTCGCGCGTGCCGGTATAGACCGTGTAGGCCAGGACCTTGCGGCCCTGTGCCTTCTCCTCTTTGCAGATGTCGATCAGCTCGCGCTCTTTCGGCGTCACCTCGAACTCGGAGAACTGAGCCGGGACGAACGCCAAGGTGTTGCGCGTGCGCGGATGGATCACGGTTTCCGAGCGGAAGCAGCAATCCGGCCAGGCCAGCAGCACGTTGAGAACCACGCCGAGCAACGTCGTGTCGCGCTTGGCCAGGGCCTGCTTCAGTTCCTGGGTCAGCCGGAACGACAGATCGCGGTAGGCCGCAGCCTGCGCCGTATCCATCGCGACTTCGCGGAACTCCTCGTCATAGGGCGGCAGAACGTTGCCGCCGATGTCCTTGAGCTTGAGGAATATCGTGAAAGGCAGGATGCAACGCAGCACGCCTTTCGGGCCGAAACCCGGTGCCTTGACCGTCCGGACACTGACTTTCGTGCCCTTCGCGGTCTTGTGCGCCGTGCCGGTGCTCTCGGAGTAGATGTCCTTCAGGACACCGTGG
>NZ_POQS01000005.1:0-5542 GCF_002885955.2 Achromobacter pulmonis | reverse complement strand
ACGGAACCCATAGGAGTTCAGGTCGCCCGTCGTTTCCGAGACCGGTTCGAGCGCAAGCAAGTGCAGCGCCTGCATTGCCCGATCCTTCATCGTCGGAATCCCGAGTGGCCGCAATTTGCCATTCGACTTTGGGATGTAGATTCGCTTCAACGGCATTGGCTTGTAACCGTGCCGCCGCAGCGATTGGACCGCTTGAGACTTGGCCTCCGGTGTGGACCACGTGATGCCATCCACGCCCGGAGTTCTTTTGCCTTGGTTCTCGGTGACTCGTCTGACGGCCAAAGCTTTGCCGCTGAACGAGTGGGTCAGAATCCACTGCAAGGCTTTCACCCTGCCGTGTTTCCCTTCCCGCGTTGCCTTTACGATACGCGCTTGGAGCCTTCGCACTTCACGGTGACACTTGGCCCAGTCGATGCTGTGCCATGTGACCGATTCGCGTGAGGGCGCACCCGCGCAAGCAATTTCTTGCGTAGTCATCTGCAATTCCCTCTTGAAGAAGGTTGGACAAGTTTTCTCGTAGAGAAAGACCAAGTGGAAGTCTGCTCGCTTTCGCGCGGGATGATGTCGCCTTGCGGCTCAATCCCTATCCGCCCCATTACAGAGCGGCATTCGCTTTCTCCACATTCCTCTACCCGCACCTCCAACAGCATTCCTTGCGGTCTGCCTGCCCCGAGGGGCAGAGATACGGGCTTACCGTGTTTCACTTGATTCACAAGGTCGGATTAGGTTGTGCCTTTTCGCCGGTAGCTATGAATGTCCGTGCATCCCCACTATTCAAAGGGATGTCCAGCTACAGCCCCATTTTGGGAAAGAGCCTGTCAGCATCTTTGGCTCTATCAGACGTGACGACGTTTATCAGCACTTCACTTGCGTTAACCATACCAACCAGCCTAGCGACCCAACCGCATTGATGCTCGCAGATGCAGTGTCAGCCTCACGGCCTCCACTTGGCTTGCGCCGGTCTACATTGTCTCGGTGGCTTCACACGCAGTCGTTACCAACCACGCATGCACCGATAGGCTACTGATGACGGAACATCAGGCTTCCTGCCGCCGAAGCGGTGAAACAATGAATCAAGCGACTTCACGTCGCACGAACAGGTCGTCCCCATAGCCGCCCATCAGCGTGCCAGTCAGCAGCAAGGTCTTGCGAGCCTTCGCCGCCAGCACGCCCATGGCCTGACCTTGGGCACTGCCACCGTTCTTGTACTCATGCGCTTCATCAGCGATGAGCAGATCGAACGTGCCTTGCGGCAAGTACCGCTTGATGAACTCGGACGGCTGATAGCCGCCCTCGCCAAAGCCGAACTCCATGTTGGCCATCGCACGTTCCATGCGCGTGGCCTGACGGTCAGAAAACACCAGCTCGCCGTTGCCGTCCATCAAGTTGATGAACTCGTGGATGTTGTCGCCCAGCATCGAGGCAAGAAAGCCGTCGCCGAACTTCTGCATCAGCTTCTGCGCCGTAACCTGACCGATGGTCGGAATGCGCGTCAGGGCTTTGAGAACAGCCGAGGACTGGTCGCTGGCGGACAGACCTCTCGGGCGGATCAGGGTCCACAGCGGCGCAGCGCAATGGCTGCACTTCCTGCGGTATTCCTCGGCTTCGAGTTCGATCGGGTTGACCGGCTCGCCGTCGAGGTCGGTGATGACCGTGCCGCAGTCCGGGCACGCGCCCACGTTGCCGTGGCGCGTATGCCGCAGGGTGAAGACCGGCTTCCAGTGAAAGCCCATCCGCATCCGCACGCGCCCCAGGACGAAGAACTCCTGGCCGGTCGGCTGCCCACCCAACTGCTCGCGCAGCTTGATGAGCTTGACCAGTGTGTCCGGGCCGTTGAGCACCCAGACCTTCGCGCCGGCCACCGTCTCCTGGATCTCGCGCCGCCATTTGTAGACCAAGTGGGGCGGTGAAAGAACCAGCGTGCGGCGGTAGCCTTCGGCGTTGAGGACGGCGGCCGTGGCAATGCCGACGGTCGTGTAGGGTAGGCTGCGGGCGTCCCGTAAAGGATCACCCGTCAGCCCCCCTCCGAACCGGACTTACACCTTTCAGCGTATCCGGCTCTCCACTTACTTGACTAGGAACAGTCCTTTCAAAGAACGCCTGCGTGTAGCTTCTGATGGCAAGGAACGCACAGCACCAAAGTCTTGCGACGGCGCCATGACATCACCTGTGGCCAGAGGTACTTCCCTTTGTCCACGTCCTTCAGCTTCCGAATGTGATGCACTTGGAAACTGCCTTCGGTGGTCCCGCAGTACTCGCACTTCCTCGCTTCGAGCCGCTGGATCAACTCCGAGCGGCTATGCGTGAAAACCCAAGTCTTGGGGGGTAGGTCAATACTCTGGAACGTGATGGGTTCTTTCCTTATGTCTTTCAGGCTGTAGATGGGAAAAGTGTGGGAGTCCGAGTTACCCCGAACAGCCAGTACGTATCCACCCTGGCGCTTCATGCTCCGCGCTACCTTCGTGACGGTCGAACGACGTTTTGCCGCCAATGTCTTCCACAAACTCGTCAACCAGAGGTGATGGAGCTTGTTCAGGACACGACTGACGCTGTTCGCCAAACCGTAGTAGTTGGCAAGGCCTCGCATTTCAGCGTTGTAGGTTTGAACGATTTCCGCTTCGCTCAGTGAGATCAGTTCGCTCCTGTGCGTGGGGGTGTGAGCGTCATAGACGCCGTAGCCCTTTCGCTGGCAGAAACTACGCAGCTTTTCAGCCGGTACGTGCAATTGCATCCGCTCGGATACGCTGCGTGCTGTGATGCTCCGTCCTGAACGGACGGTGCGCACGTTGCGATCACCGGAGTACGTGCGAACGTCGTACCCCAGAAAGCGAACTCCGTCCGATGCGTGAACCACACCGGACTTTTCCTCAGCGATCTCCAAGTGCAGTTTGTCGCTGATGAAACCTGCGACTCGCTGCATGACGGTTACCGCCTCGTCCCGACTGCCGATGATGCCGATCAGAAAATCATCGGCATACCGGACATACACCAGACGCCGGTAATTGGCGTCCATCGGGTCGGAGCTGCTCAGTGCCTTGCGGCGTAGATAAAGTTCGGCCAATTCACGCTTCGCTTCCTCGACCTTTGGCGAGTCGCCATCGGCTTTGTAGGCATCAATGCGTTTCATCAACCGTTCAATTGCACCACTGATCCGCTTGTACTCGCGGTTCGACGCCCGGCGGTTTCCTCGGTTGAATTCGGCCTTCAACCCTGCAACGTACTCGTCGAGTTCGTGCAAGTAGATGTTGGCCAAGACCGGGGAGACAACTCCGCCTTGCGGTGTCCCGCTGAAGGTGTCATGGAACTTCCAGTCCTCCATGTAGCCCGCCTTCAGCATCGAATGAATCAGCCCAAGAAAGCGCTTATCGTCAATGCGTTTGGCAAGCACATCCACCAGAACTTCATGGTCGATGTTGTCGAAGTAACCTTTGATATCCATGTTCACGATCCACTTCATGCCCGTCCATTTCTGCCGGACTTGCATGAGAGCGGTGTGGCACGAACGCCCGTTGCGAAAACCGTGCGAGTCGTCGGAAAAGACCGGCTCGTAGATCTTCACGAGAAGCATCCGTACAACCTCCTGTACCAGCTTGTCATCCCCAGTGGGGATGCCGAGCGGACGGGTTTTCCCATTGCTCTTTGGAATGAGGACTCGCCTCACGGGCTTGAAGCGATAATTACCGCTTTTGACGGCGGCCATCAGGCCGGCCAGCCGCTCGTAGGACATACCATCCAGTGACGAGCCATCTACGCCGGCCGTTGTTGCACCGGAATTCGCATAGATGTTGACATACGCCTGCTTCCACAGGATTGGGTTTTCCATGAGACGACTAAGGCCGTTGATGCGCTTGCCCTGTTGAGACAAGATTCCCAGCGCATCCAACCTTCGATTAGTAGTGTCGGTTAGCATCAGCACAACCTCCTTTTCGATGAGTTGGTTACAGATAAGCTGTCTTCCTTCCCCCCGGACAGTGGGCCTTTCACGCGCATTGCTGCTCGCTTATAGCCATGTCGGTGCCGCTTACTGCTGCGGCCAGCAACCTCCATTACAGAGGCCACATCGGGTAATACGAAGACTCCGTCGCCATGCAGGTCTTACGACCTGTTTAGGCGATCCCGCATTTACGCTTAGACAAAGATGCGACGTGGTTAGGTCGTCCGTTCGTTCCGTAATCCCCTGATCGGGGTTGCGCTCGCGATACTGGTTTGTGGGAGAGGCAAAACATTTCCCACAACTCGCGAGTCTGGCGTTTCAGCTACTTTCGCCAGCGTCGGGACTGGTAGACCGCTTGGAACTAGACTTCAGGCAATTCAGCTTTGACCATACACGTCTTACTCTGGCCCGCCCCCGCTAATAGCTGTTGGGTAAAAGGCCTTTTCCGAACATGCTGCACTCCCCCCTTCCTTTCGGAATTCAAGCCCTTGCAGGCAGGGATAAGTCCGGTGAGTACAGGGCATTCCAGTAGCCCTGGTAGCTTGCGCTACGCTTCTTCTAAGCGCCGATACGGCGCACCTTGCCGCAGCCCATCTCGCCATTGACGATCGCGGCGCGTTCGCCCCGGTCGATCAGCAGCTCGGCGGCGGCGTGGACGACTTCGGCCTGGGACGGGAACAGCTTGCGCTTGAGGCTGGCGACGACGAGTTGTCGGTGTGCCTGCGGCTGGCCGTTATAGACCGGCGGGTTGGCGCTGTTGAGGGCGTCGAGCAGTTCGTCGCCGAACTCGCCGACGAAATCCTGAAGGCTCAGGGTCAGAAGGGAAGATTCCGCATCGAGCAGTTCGCCCTGGACGGGCGCGGCTTCGGCGGCAGTGGTTTCGAGATCGAGGGACATGGTGATGCTCCAATGAAAAATGGGGCATGCACCACCCCCAGCGGGGCAATGGCATGCCCCGTAGTGGGAAGGAAATCGGCGCTTGGCCGAGGTGGTCGAAGTTGCCGGCCGTGGCGGCCTGCTGGTGAATCGTGCTCAGTCTTCGGACGGCAGCACGATGACGGTGGCGCTGCGCTGCGCATCGGTGACGATGCGGATGGCCAGCCCCGGATGGATCACGTAGCGGGATTCCAGCGATGCACCTGATTGCAGTGCAGTGCTGTTGGCCTGCCATTGCTGGATGTTGACGTCGCCCCAGTCGCCACGGGTGTGGCGCCTGAAGTACGGGATCGGGTCGAGGCGACCCGTGCGGACCAGGCGGTCGATGCCTCTGCTGAAGATGAGCGCACCGATGGGGAACGCCAGCCTGTGGCAGTAGGTTTCAATGCGATGTGATGCCATGGGCTCCTCCTTGATGAATCATTGAGCCACGACACCCCTGGCGGAGTGAAGTGGCTCCGGCAGGTGGATGAAGACGACGATGGTGCTGTCAGATCATGTCCCGTTCTTCGGGAAGCTGGATCACCGTGGTCCGGTGGTCCTCGCTGGTTTTCACGATCAACACCAGTTCGGGCGTGATCCTGAAGTGGGAGATCATCGGATCGTCCCCGCGGATTGCGACATCATTGGCTTGGCGGGTGGCCTCGTCGGTCTCGCCCCAGTCACCGCGCA
>NZ_POQS01000049.1 GCF_002885955.2 Achromobacter pulmonis | reverse complement strand
CAGGCTGTCGTCGCCCTGGGCATGCACGGTATAGGTGTCGCCGGCGCGCAGGTAGATCACTCCTTGCGCGTGCACGGCGGTGCCGCCCTGCACATTTCTCCAATCCGAGGCGCCGTCCGCGTTCGGGTCCTTGGCCATCAGATCCTGGACCAGATACTCGCTCGTTTCGGGATGATCTCCCACGAAATAAATGCTTCCATACTTGTGGCCGCGGCCGAAGCCTATCGGATTGCTGGAACGGTATCCATTGCCGTCCGGATCGACGGCCATCAGGCGCTTGATCATGGCTTCCAGCTCGTTGGACGGCGCGCCGTCGCCTTCTTCAGGGCTGCTGTTTTTCAGGCGGTCCAGGATCTCGTTGACCGTCTTGTCCGACTCGGAGAGATCGCGGTCTTTGACTGCCCACACCTTCAGGTTCAGGCCCTCGTTGCTCAACGCCGGCCGCGGCGCATACAGCGGCAGGTCGTCATCATGGACGACGACGCTAGCCGGTCTGGCGTCCGCGCCCACGCCGCCGCGCAGGGCCGGGCTTGCGCTGGCCTCGCCCAGCGACAGAATCAGGTCCTTGTTGCCCTCGACCACGCGATCGTCGGCCAGAGCGGCCGTCACAGTGGCGCTGGACCGGCCTGCTTCGATCGTGACGAAGCGGGGCAGACTGCCGGTATCGCCATCGTTTGCGGCCGCGCCGCTCCAGTTCAGGGCCACCGTGACGGAGTGCCCTTCAGGCACCTTGGCCGCGTTACCGTGCCTGTCGACCAGCGAAACCGTGTAGGAAACCGATCCGTCTGCCTCGCTCACATGGGCCTGGTCGGACTCGACCTTCACCTGCAGAGGGGGCGCGCCGTTATCGTAGCCGTTCAGCTCGATGGTGATATGGCCCTGCTGGCGATCGCCGTCGGCG
>NZ_POQS01000048.1 GCF_002885955.2 Achromobacter pulmonis | reverse complement strand
GCCACGGACGCCTCGCGGCCGCGCGCAAGCTGGAGTTGCCCCAGGCCCCAGTCATTGAGCTGGGACACCTCACCCCGGCGCAAAAACGCGCCTACGTGATCGCCGACAACCGCCTGGCGCTGGATGCGGGTTGGGACGACGAGTTGCTGGCGCTTGAGCTGGCCGAGCTGTCTGAGGCCGGTTACGACTTGCTGATGACTGGCTTCGACGATGACGAGTTGGCCCAGATGCTGGCTGACATTGGAGAGACGGAGGGTTCGGATACCGATGAAGAACCGGCCAGCGATGAGGATGACGATATTCCCGCACCACCCAAGCAGCCGATCTCCCGACCAGGGGATGTCTGGCAACTGGGCCAGCACCGCCTGATCTGCGGCGATGCCAGCGACCCATCCGTGGTCGCCACCTTGATGCAGGGCGAGCAGGCCAGTCTGTGTTTCACCTCGCCGCCCTATGGCAACCAGCGCGACTACACCTCTGGCGGTATCGCTGACTGGGATGGCCTGATGCGCGGCGTGTTCGCGCAAGTGCCCATGGCCGCCGATGGCCAAGTGCTGGTCAACCTCGGCCTGATCCACCGCGACAACGAGTTCATCCCGTATTGGGACGCATGGCTCGACTGGATGCGCAGCCAAGGCTGGCGGCGGTTTGCCTGGTACGTATGGGACCAGGGGCCAGGCATGCCCGGCGATTGGCAGGGGCGTCTGGCGCCGAGCTTTGAATTCATCTTCCACTTCAACCGACAAACGCGCAAACCCAACAAGACCGTGCCTTGCAAGTTTGCCGGCCAGGATACCCACCTGCGTGCCGACGGATCCTCGACCGCGATGCGCGGCAAGGATGGACAGGTCAACGGCTGGACCGCTGCCGGTCAACCGACCCAGGACCACCGCATCCCCGAC
>NZ_POQS01000047.1 GCF_002885955.2 Achromobacter pulmonis | reverse complement strand
GCATGGCCGTTATTTTACCAAATAACGGCCATTAAATGGTAGGCATAAAGCCCCGAAACACCAATAAATACGCCACTTTCAACGTTTCTAATAGCGCCCGCTTCGAAGGCTAAACTCGGGTTGGTCTATGCGTACGTGCAGGCCGTCGCCAGTCGATGCCTTCGAGCAGCATCGATAGCTGCGCCGGCGTTAAATGCACCGCGCCCGACTCGGCACTGGGCCATACGAAGTGGCCATGCTCCAGGCGCTTGGCCAGCAGGCACATACCATCGCCACTCCACCACAACACCTTGATGCGATCACCCTTGCGACCTCGGAAGACGAACACATGGCCGCTGAAGGGGTCTTCGAGAAGCGTCGCCTGGACGGTGGCCGCCAACCCATCGAAACCTCGGCGCATGTCGGTAACTCCGGCGGCCAACCACACGCGGGTTCCGGTCGGTAAACCAATCATGGGCGCAGCGCTTCGATGACGTAGCGTAACGTGGCCGGGTCGGGCGCCCCGTGAAGCAGGACACGTGCGCCGCTAAAGATTAGTTCAATATCCCCCGCCCCGATGCTGCCTTGCCCGTCAACTATCTTGGCCGGTTGCTGCTGTGGTGTGTTCGAAGTCGCTTTAATCTGCACCGGCAGCAACACCGGCCCTTGGTTGATTGGCCCGAAGTCGCCACGCCGATATTGCCAGCGCCAGTTATGCAATTGGTTGGCATTGACGCCGTGTGTCAGCGCGACCCGTGCTATTGAGGCTCCCGCCACCATCGATTCTTGCACCACTTGCCGCTTGTACTCGACCGGATAGCGGCGCCGAGAGCCTTGAGAGGTCGCCACCAAAGAAAGAGAATCGCTCATCGAAATACGTGTCCATCTCAAAAAATACATGGACACGTATCTTGATGAGATTTAACCCAAA
>NZ_POQS01000046.1:335-922 GCF_002885955.2 Achromobacter pulmonis | reverse complement strand
AAGTTGTACCAGCTTGCCCCAATTTGACCAGAATAATACTAGTTTATCTGGTCAAATGGGGCTAGAGGTTGAGTCTTGCGGGATTGCATACCTGGACGCCCTACGGGTCAGCCTACGTATATACCCTACGGGGATACGTGAGTGCCAACTAGTTGCTATTACTCGTCTCCGACGCCCTTTTGGGTAGGGGCGTTCGCAGGGTTCGTAAACCCAGGTGGGCTAGGGAGACGCTCGCCGCTGGGCTTTTTGGTAGTCTCAGGCCGACGGGCCAGCACCTGCCGTGGGCTAAGAGAGGGAACACTAACAATCCTAACTAACGAAATACATGTGTTGTATATTAATTAAGTCCTAGTACCTAATTATCTATAAACCAAAGTTTAGTCCAGCCTGTGGCTGTAGTAGTTGTTGAAGCAGGACCACGAAGGCTTAAGTAAAGCTCACCCTTACGGATGGTACCTGCAGTATCACTGAACTCAGTCCCTAAGACCTGTTTGATGGTACGAGTCATGTGTCTTGTAGACACAAAGTCTATGTACCTGTCCATGATTACCCAATACCTATCATTTGCAATAGGAGAATTATAAGCG
>NZ_POQS01000046.1:0-265 GCF_002885955.2 Achromobacter pulmonis | reverse complement strand
AGGAGTCCAGACGTCACCAGATTGTTTGGGAGAGTAGAGTACAACCCTAACAGGATCAGGGCGTACACCTGCAGCAGCGCTAGAAGTTGCTTCGATGTTAATCTCAACTGATTTGCACATGACCTTACGACCAGTACGATCAGAAGAACCTGTACCAGCGGGTACATCATTAACAGCAATTGTAGTTGCAGCAGTGGTGTGAGAGATAGTCTTGTTGTAGAAACGAGTTTCTAGTTTGGGGGAGTAGGGAGTAATTCTCCTTTTT
>NZ_POQS01000045.1 GCF_002885955.2 Achromobacter pulmonis | reverse complement strand
GACCGCACAGCGCCGCTTGGGCGTGATCGCTGGCGCTTGCGTATTGGGATAAAGGGCGGGTTTTCTCATGCGGACGCCCCCCGCTTGGACGGCTGGCGCAATCCGAAGAAGGCCGGCCCGGACCAGGCTGTACCAGTAATGGCCTTGGCCACTCCAGACAAGCTTTTGTAGGCACGGGCCTGGTATTCGAAACGCCCATCGTCCAGGACTTTGACCTGATGGGCAATGCCGTTGTATTCGCGGACCAGGGTGGCACCCGGCGCCAGCTGGTTTTCTGCTCTGCGCTTCTGGTTGGGCACCTCGCCGGTTTCACCGATTTTTTCCAGTCGACGCTTGAGCGATGTGGACATGGGGCCAAATGCCTCCTCCTGAATCTTGTAGGCCAGCCGGCTTTCCAGCCAGGTGCGGTGATGGTGGCCAGGGCGACGATCAAAGTGTTGATCCCAGAGCGCCCAGAGGTTTTCCATCGGCAGGTAGGGCAGTTGCGCCAGCCGTGCAGCCACGGTTTCTTGGCTTGCGTGTGTCGTCATACGAAAACTCCTTCTTGTTGAGACGGGTTCGTATGAACGCGCTGGTGGCCAGTAAAGCCAAGCGAAATGTCGCCAGCCGTGGCGTCATGCTGACATGAGCTCGCCAGCGCTGCGCCTGTACGTGCCCGGAGAATGCCGGCGGCAAGCAACTGCGCGATTTCCTGACAAGGGGATCGGCCAAGCTCACGGGTATCGCGGCTGGCGGATTTGGAGTGATGTTCGAGATGTGACATGGCAGGCTTTCGTGATGAAAAACTGCCACCATTTCACCGGCAAGCCACAGGAATTCCGAGCAGGAAATTACGGCCCGTTGCGGGCAGTTGCGAACAAGGGCGAATGTTTTCCAAAGGTCGCGTGCTGGTGACAAAAGTCAGTCAGCTCGGCTGGCATGTCGTCAGCGCACTGGCGGC
>NZ_POQS01000044.1 GCF_002885955.2 Achromobacter pulmonis | reverse complement strand
CGAGGGCATCGAAATCTTGGAAGTTCAAATCGCGTCCCCTTCAGACGAAAAAAAGCCCGCATAAGCGGGCGTACAATCCCCAACTGCCTAAAAAAATGAAAAACTTAATATGGCCGAGAAAAATATCCCGGGCTTTCATTACGCGCGCGCAGTCCTATCGATTTTTGTGGTTCTATGGCATACCCATGCGGTGCCGCGTCCTGAAATTTGGAGCGCCACTGACGTGTTTGGTTATGTGCCTGGCGTATTGGACATAATCAATTTCCAGGTGTTGTTAACCGCCGTTCCGGGCTTTGTCGCGATCTCCTGCTTTCTGTACGTGCTTCATGGCGGCAGCGTTCATAAACTTCGCGCACGGGCGCTCCGACTGACTGCCCTGATGCTCTTCTGGACGATGTTGTTTCTTCTCGTAGACAGAGGCCTGCCCGGACTTCAAACCGCGGCCCGCTGGCTCATTGATAGCCCTGTTGTCGCTTTAATTGGAGCCTTCGGTACTGTCTATTATTTCTTTATGGCCTTAGCGGTAACGCTCGTCGTTACGAGCTTGTGCGCCGGGCTATCTACGCGATGGAACGTGGCGCTGCTGGCCTGGCTTTGTGGGCTCATCGGGTTGTTCCAATGGATTCCAATGCATGGCGGCCCACAGTGGATGTGGGCGCATTGGAATCCGTTGAACTTCGCTCCCTATGGCCCAGCCATGGTTTTGCTGGTGCGGTATTTTCCGATCCTCATAAACCGCAGGGCCTTGGCATTTTCGATATTGCTCTTCTGCGCTGCAGCGTTCGCAGTTATCGAATGGGCCACTCTGCCGGCTTTAACCGGCCAACAACCAATCACGGCCAGCATTCCCGCATACACGAGAATTTCTCTGTTGCCTACGGCCGCCGCCATCGTATTGGCCTGTATTTCTTCGCGCGCAATGGCAGATAAGGGAAGGTCTGAAGAACT
>NZ_POQS01000043.1 GCF_002885955.2 Achromobacter pulmonis | reverse complement strand
GGGGACGGGTAGCGTTTTGCACAGACCGAGATATTACGTTATTTCGAACGAATCCGCACCGGCTTGACAACACAATCATCCACCGTTAAATTCCATCAAACACCCGATATAGCGAACAAATACATTTTGCTTTGTTGTGCGATACGGTGTTGAGAACAGTGTAACCAACCCAGGCCTCTCGCGCACACAAGAAGTCATCGGCACGGCGGCCCAGCAAAAAGGAAAAACAAGATGGCCGCCTTCAACTACCGTCAACTCATCCGCCAAATCCCTGCACGGACTTGGGAGTTTTACTTTCAGTCTCGCAAGCTGGAACTGCCTGACCAGCTTGCCGGTGACAATCTGATCAGCAGCGTCATCGACATCATCGATGCCTTGCCTGCGGCACAGGGTGAAGCCGTCTATGCCGAATTGCGGCGCGTGCACGACTTGGCCAACGGGCGTGGTGTCGATGCCCTTCGTAACACCGCACCGCCAGACTCCACGATCCATGAGGATTTCACGAAGTTCTCCAGCGATGCCGAGCGTGCCTTGTGGGTCATGGCCAACTGGCCTGACCTGTTCGCCACGGCCGAGGCCATCTACGCGGTGAGCCTGCGCATTGGCAAGCGTGGGTGGAAACGCTTGCAGGTGCCGCCCGTCGATGCGCTGTTCCGTGGCCAGGAAGACATTCGCGCCCTCGAGGTGGCACTGGCCACCGCATTCACGCCGCGCAAGGGGACGCCGCGCGCCTGTCAGATCGACACCCTGGACCGGCATCTGGATGGTGGCGTGCAACTGGGCATCCTCATTGAGGACAACGCCCAGCGTCAGCTGGAATTTGGCGACGACAACCGGGCGCACTGGCGTGACGTCCGGCCACCCATGGCGATGGATGTCGTCATCTACCCGGCCAGCGGTGTGATTGATGTGCTGGCGCCCGGTGGTGCCAAGACACAGCAGACCTTGCTGGAGCACCTCGGCAAGCATGTCTTCAAG
>NZ_POQS01000042.1 GCF_002885955.2 Achromobacter pulmonis | reverse complement strand
ACAAACCCGGCTGGGAGTACGCGATGAATGCCGCCGAGGCGGTCATGGCAGCAGGTGCCCAGCAATGCGCGGTGTTGATGCCGCCGTCCAATCCTACGGCGCAAGACCCCCAAGGGAGTGCGGATGGCTGGGACGCAGCCGACGCCATTGCTGAGGGCTTTGATGTGGAGGCCTTCCTTGCCCACGGTGAGCGCATCCAGTTCCAGCCTTCAACGCCAGACACCACGCAGACAGCGGATCCGACCGAGCAATCGGTGTGGGCCACCGAAGACGCACTGGCGCTGACTTTCTCGGGTCGGTACGCCCAGGACTGGCGCTATGTCGCGTTGTGGGGAAAGTGGGTGTTCTGGACTGGCAAGCGCTGGCAAACCGAGGAGACTCTGGCGGCGCACCACCTGATGCGCCAGATCTGTCGGGAGGCCGCACTCAAGGCTGATTCTCACCGGGTGGCCGCCAAACTCGCCAGCAGTGGCACGGTGGCTGGCTTGGAGCGGCTCGCACGCTCCGATCGGCGTCATGCCGCCACCGCCGACGAGTGGGATGCCGACCCCTGGCTGCTCAACACGCCAGGCGGCGTGGTGAATCTCAAGAATGGCGTGCTGCGCTCCCACGACCGTCTGGACCGACTGACCAAGATCACGACGGCCACCCCCGCGGGTGATTGCCCCACCTGGCGGCAGTTCATCCATGAGGTCACGGGCGGTGATCAGGCACTGCAAGCCTATCTTGCCCGGATGGCAGGGTATGCGCTGACTGGATCCACACGCGAGCACGCGCTGTTCTTCCTGTACGGCACGGGTGCCAACGGCAAATCGGTGTTCGTGAACACCCTGGCCACCATCCTGGGGGACTACGCCACCAACGCGCCCATGGACACGTTCATGGAAACCCGCACAGACAGGCACCCTACCGATATGGCCAGCCTGCGTGGGGCCCGGTTTGTCGCCGCCATCGAAACCGAGCAAGGGCGACGCTGGGCCGAGTCCAAGGTC
>NZ_POQS01000041.1:802-1156 GCF_002885955.2 Achromobacter pulmonis | reverse complement strand
CTTGAGTTGTGCGGGATTACGGGCGCGGCTCTCTGCTCGTCCCTCCATCCCCGGGTGTTGTAATCGGCATGCGGCTACCGGGACCAAGGCTTCACGGCCCCCGGCACCGTGCCACAACATACCGTGAGTGTGCAGGATGTGACCCGAAAGATGGTGAACTATGCCTGATCAGGTTGAAGTCAGGGGAAACCCTGATGGAGGACCGAAGCAGTTCTGACGTGCAAATCGATTGTCAGAATTGGGCATAGGGGCGAAAGACCAATCGAACCATCTAGTAGCTGGTTCCCTCCGAAGTTTCCCTCAGGATAGCTGGAGCACGCAACGTTTCGAATCCTATTCTTATCTGGTAAAGCG
>NZ_POQS01000040.1 GCF_002885955.2 Achromobacter pulmonis | reverse complement strand
ATGCCAACAACCTCGAGCGCATCGAGACCATCCGCTCGGACGGCAAGATCGATGGAGCCGATCCGACGGTCGCCAGCCTCACCGGCAACCTGGAGGTGCGCTTTGCCGACACCACGCTGATCGATGCCGCCACGAACAACACGCCGCTGGAGTTGACCTTCGGCTACGCGATCGATGCCGATCACCGACTGACCTTCATCGCGCACGAGGTGTATCTGCCCAAACCCAAGCTGTCCATCTCCGGGCCCGGCGGCATTCAGGCCACCTTCGAGTGGCAAGCCGCCAAGGCCACCGGCATGGCGCGCATGTTCACCGTCGAACTGGTGAACGACGTTTCTTCTTACTGATCACCCGACCGAGGTTTCTCATGATCAAACTCAATCTCCCGCGTGAGCCGCACTGGATCACGCTGGCTGCTGGCGTGCGCCTGCAGGTGCGTCCGGCCACCACCGCGCTCGTCATGGCCGCGCGCCATGCCGCCTCCAAAGTCGCCGGCACAGATACCGCTGCGGCCGGGGAGCGCACCGCGACGCTCATCACGGAACTGGCCAAGCTGGCTGTGCTGGCTTGGGAAGGTGTGGCCGACGACAAGGGCAAACCGGCTCCTGTCACGCCTGAGGGTGTCGCAGCGCTGATGGAGCACTGGCTGCTGGCTGATGCCTTCGAGCGCGAATACCTCNGAATACCTCGCCGGCCTCTATGCGCTGGACTCCGAAAAAAACGCCTGAAGGCCCGCACCGCGTGGCACTTCGGTGGCGGGCCGAGCTATTGCAGCGCCTGCCCTGAATCATGTCCCGAGTGCCCCTACACCATGAACGCGCCCGAGAGCCTGGAAGGCTGGCAAGCCGCCAGTGCGATTGACATCTGTGCCAGCCAATTGCGCATGGCGCAGGGCCGCGTGGTGGGGCTCGACCTCAATGCCTGGATGCTGGCTTGCGAGTGCACGGGGCTCGATCGCGCGACGGCAATCGATCTCTTTCCAGCAGTCGAGGCGGGCCTGATGAGCACATTGCAACAAGACACATAGACCCACGATTCACCCGATATCGGATTTCTTCTTCCCATGGCCGAACGCAACCTCTCCATCCGCTTGTCCGTGGTCGACGGCGGCAAGGTCAAAGCCGAACTGTCCGAGATTGGTGAGAGGGGGGAGCGCTCGCTCAAGAAAATCGAGGCGGCGGCCACACCAGCGTCTGGTGGCCTGAAACTGCTGTCGTCTGCCGCTAACGATGCCAAGTTCCAACTGCAGGCCGCCACCGATCGGCTTGGCGTGCTTGGCTCGGTCCTGGGCAAACTCGGCCCCGCCGGTTTGATGGCGGGCGCCAGCATCGCCGCCTTGGGCGTGGGCATCACCGCC
>NZ_POQS01000004.1:761830-794950 GCF_002885955.2 Achromobacter pulmonis | reverse complement strand
GGGCTACGGGGTCGAGTTCGGTTTCGAGCACTACGAGCGCATGGCCGAGCTGGCCAGGTCTATCAGCGGGGCGATGGTTATCAGCATCAACGACCACCCCGACATCCGCCGGGTGTTCGCCGGCCTGCACATGGACGTGCTGGGCATTAAGTACACGGTCGGGGGTGGTGCCGGCAGCGCGGCCAGGGAGCTGCTGATCTGGAACGACGCCTGCGAGCAGGGGCGGCGGGAAATTGGCCAGCAGGGGCTGTTTTGAGGTGCTGCGGGCTGTCTCAAACCAAGTGGTTCAATGTCTCAAACCAAGTGGCGCGCTACAGCGGCGGACATTTCCTCGGCGCTGGCGCCGGCCTTGCGGCCCAGGGCGGTGTGGGCCGCAAGGCAATACTCGCAAGCATTGCGGTCGGCCACGGCCACGGCGATCTGCTCGCCCAGCCTGGCCGGGATGACGCCCGCGCCGAGGGCGCCGAACGCGCCCCACATGCTTTGCAGCGCCGCCGGCGAATTGGCCACCGCGCGGAACATATTGGGCGTGGCTCCGAAAGCGCCGTGGATCTGGGCCAGCAGCGCCTGGCGGTCGGCGGTGGTGGCGTTGGCGTCGATCAGGGGAACTCTGGACATGATGTGACTCCTGGTGTGGAAGAAATGCCATCCCGATGGGGCGGACAGGCAAATCGTACGTAGAATTTCTGGACGTATGGTGCTGTAATGTCCATAAAAAATGTCCGAACGTCCAAACCATGCGTAATGCCGCCATTTCCCAGGTAGACCGGCTCTCGGCCCTGCTGGACCGTTTCCGCGTGCGCGCCACGCTGTTCCACACCGGCGCGCTGTGCGGCGCCCAGACGTTCGAGGCGGTGCCGGGCCGTGGATTCCTGCACGTCCTGCGCCGCGGCGAGATGGAGCTGCGGCACCGGCCCGGCGGCGGCCTCGCGCCGCGGCTGCGGCTGGACGAACCCACGCTGCTGTTCTATCCGCGCGCGCTGCGCCACGAGTTCGTGAACCCGCCGGTGGATGGGTCGGACTTCACCTGCGCCGCGCTCGATTTCGACGGCGGCGAACGCCATCCGCTGGTGCAGTCGCTGCCGCCGCTGATCCGGGTGCCGCTGGACGAGGTCGAGGGCCTGCGTCCGGCGCTGGACCTGTTGTTCGCCGAAGCCGACCACGTCCGCTGCGGTTCGCGGCTGCTGGCCGACCGCCTGTTCGAGGTGGTGCTGATCCAGCTGCTCAGGTGGATACTGGACCATCCGGCCCGGGCCGGCGTGAACAGCGGGCTGATGATGGGCCTGGCCGATCCGCGCCTGGCCCGGGCGCTGGTGGCGGTGCATCGTTCTCCCTGCGACGAATGGCCGCTGGCGAAGATGGCGGAGATCGCGGGCATGTCGCGCAGCGCCTTCGCGGCGGCCTTCAAGGCGGCCACCGGCGCCACGCCGGCCGCCTATCTGGCCGACTGGCGCCTGAGCCTCGCGGCTTCGATGATGCGAGGCGGCAGGCCGGTGAAGCAGGTCGCGGCCGAGCTGGGCTACGCCAGCGCCTCGTCGCTGTCCAAGGCGTTCCGGCAGCGCATGGGCGCGTCCCCGCGCGAGTGGCTGGCGGCCCCTGCGCGGGGCGTGCGCCGAAGCAGTTAGGCCATGCTAGTATTTGACCTATGACATATTTCCTGGCGCGCGCAGTTCCGCGCGCGCCGCGCGCCACATCCCTGCACGAGGCAGTCATGAACCAGGATACCCAGGATCTGGGCAGCGATACCCAGACGCAGCACGACCAGCACGGCCGCTGGCCGCAAGCCGAAACGGTCGAGGATTTCCGCCGCAACCTGGCGGCGGTGCATGCGCGCATCGACGCCTCATGCGAACGCGCCGGGCGCGATCCCGCCGGCGTGCGCCTGCTGCCCGTAAGCAAGACCGTGGACGAGGCCCGCATCCGGCTGGCCTATGCCGCAGGTTGTCGATGTCTCGGCGAAAACAAGCTGCAGGAAGTCTCGCGCAAGTGGGAAGCCATGGCCGATCTGACCGACCTGAAATGGTCTGTCATCGGCCATTTGCAAACCAACAAGGCCAAGCTGGTGGCGCGCTACGCCGCGGAATTCCAGGCGCTCGACAGCCTCAGGGTGGCCGAGGCGCTGGACCGTCGGCTGCAGGGCGAAGGCCGCTCGCTGGACGTGTTCGTCCAGGTCAACACCTCGGGCGAAGCCAGCAAATACGGCCTGCAGCCCGACGAGACGGCGGCCTTTCTGCGCCAGATGCCGTCGTTTCCGTCGCTGCGCGTGCGCGGGCTGATGACGCTGGCGCTGTTCTCGGCCGAGGCGGCGCGGGTGCGGCAATGCTTCGTGCTGCTGCGCACGCTGCGCGACCGGCTGCGCCAGGAATGCCCGCAGGGCGTGGGCCTGGACGAGCTGTCCATGGGCATGTCGGGCGACTACGAAATCGCCATCGAGGAAGGAGCCACCGTGGTCCGCGTCGGGCAAGCCATCTTCGGCGCCCGCAACACGCCCGATTCCTACTACTGGCCGGCCGAATCCGGCCCGGACGCCGCGGCCTGAGCGCCGTCTTTTCGGAGAGCCGCCATGAACCGCAACGCGCTGGTCGTCCGCCACGTTCCGTTCGAAGACCTGGGCATCCTCGCCCCGCTCCTGCAAGACCGCGGCTATGCGGTGCAATACCTGGAGGCGGGCGTGGACGCGATAGACCCCGACGCGCTGGCCGCGGCCGACCTGGCCGTGATCCTGGGCGGTCCCATCGGCGTCTACGAGACCGGCCGCTATCCCTTCCTGCAGGACGAATTGCGCGCCATCGGCCAGCGCCTGCGGCAGGACAGGCCGACCCTGGGCATCTGCCTGGGCGCGCAGCTCATGGCGGCGGCGCTGGGCGCCGAGGTCGCGCCAACCGGCCGCGCGGAAATCGGCTATGCGCCGCTGACGCTCACCGCCGACGGCCTGGATACGCCGCTGCGCGAGATCCAGTCCGTGCCGGTGCTGCACTGGCACGGCGACCAGTTCGCCATTCCGTCCGGCGCCCGCCGGCTCGCCGAGACGCCGGGGTTTCCCAATCAGGCTTTCGCGCTCGGGCCGCACATACTCGGCCTGCAATTCCATCTCGAAGCCGACGCCGGCCGCATCGAGCAATGGCTGATCGGCCATGCCTGCGAACTGAGCCTGCGCGGCGTCGATCCGGCGGCCATCCGGGCCGACGCCGCCACGCACGGCGCGGCGCTGGCGCATTGCGCCGGCCTGGCGTTCGGCTTGTGGCTGGACGGATTCTGAAGCACCCGCCTTGCGGGCGCCACGGATAGAATGGCCGGCCCGGTTCCATAGCCCCGAGCAGACCGCATGGCCAAGACGTTCGAACTCGACACGCTGAAAATACGCCTGAACGACGCGGACCTGCTGCGCCTGGACTTGAACCAGCGCATCCAGCGCGCGCTGCGCGCGCTGATCCTGGACACCGCGCTGGCGCCGGGCGTGAAGCTGCCGGCGACCCGCGTGCTGGCCAGGTCGCTGGGCGTGTCCCGCGACACCGTCGAAAACGCCTACGTGCAATTGCATCGCGACGGCTACATCGTGCGGCGCGAGGGATCGGGCAGCTATGTGTCGGACTCGGTGGCGATCCCGCTGCGCGGGGCGGCGCCCCGGCGCGCCAGGCCGGACGCCGCGGGCCGAGCGGCCGAGCCCGGCGCGGGCTTGAGCCGGCGCGGCCGCGCGATACTGGACAGCGGCGGCGTGGCCGACCAGCAATCGATCAAGGCCTTCGCCACCGGCCTGCCCGAAACCCGCAATTTCCCGCTCGAAATCTGGGAGCGCCTGCAGCGGCAGGCGTCCAGGGATTACCGCGCCAGCATGCTGCTGCATGGCGACCCGCAGGGCGCCGAGCCGCTGCGCAAGGCCATCGCCGCCTACCTGAACCTGGAGCGCGGGGCCAAGGTCTCCGCCGGGCAGATCCTGGTGCTCAGCAGCACGCGGCAGGCCCTGTACCTGTGCGCGCAGCTGCTGGCCGACGCCGGCAAGCCCATCCTGATGGAGAACCCCGGCTACTTCGGCGCCAGAAAGGCGTTCGAGGCGGCGCAGGCCTGGATCGCGCCCATAGCCGTGGACGCGCACGGCATCCGCACGGACCTCCTGTGCGCCGACCGCAGCGGCGCGAGCTGCGTATACGTGACCCCGTCGCACCAGTACCCCACGGGCGCCACGCTGTCGTTGGCGCGCAGGCTGGAACTGATCGACTGGGCGGCGGCCGGCGGCAAGTGGATCATCGAGGACGACTACGACAGCGAATTCCACTACGACGGCCCGCCGACCGCCTGCGTGCAGGGCCTGGACCGCCATCAGCGCACGCTCTATCTGGGCACCTTCGCCAAGACGCTGTATCCCGGGCTGAGGCTGGGATACATGGCGCTGCCGCCGGAACTGGTGGACGCCTTCACCCACGCGCGCAGCATCATGGACGGCCATACGCCGCAGATCCTGCAGCTGACGCTGGCGCGCTTCATGGAAGACGGGCACTACAACTCGCACGTGCGCGCGATGCGCAAGCTCTATGCCGGACGCCGCCAGGCCTTGCTCGACGCCATCGGCCGGCACCTGGACGGCATCGCCACGCCCGCGCGTCCGGCGGGCGGGCTGCAGCTGCCCTGTCTGCTCGCGCGCGGCTGGTCCGAAGAGGAAACCATCCGCCAGGCCGCCGCCGTCGGCCTGCGGCTGCCCGGGTTGAGCCGGCTGTACGCCGGACCCGAACGCAGGCAGGGCTGGCTGCTGGGCTACGCCTCGCTGACCACCTACGAGATCGAGGCCGCGATGCTGCGCCTGGCCAACGCGCTGGGCAGCCGGCCCCGGCGCGCGCGCCAGCCGCGGCCTCAATAGGGCAGCGGATAGCGCTCGACCAGCGCGGCCACGCCTTCGCGGATCGCGTCTTCGCCGCGGCGGTCCACGGCGCCGGCGCGCAGCGCGCCCAACAGGGCCAGCATCATGTCGCCGATCTCCTGGAACGCGTCCGGCCCCATGCCGCGCGAGGTGCAGGCCGCGCTGCCCACGCGTATGCCGGAGGTCACGGCCGGCCGGGCCGTATCGTGCGGGACGGCGTTCTTGTTCAGCGTGATGCCGACCCGCTCCAGCGCCTGTTCCGCGACGTTGCCCGCCAGCCCCCACGGACGCAGGTCCACCACGCCGAGGTGGCAGTCGGTGCCGCCGGACACGATGGAAAGGCCGCCCTGCGACAGCCGCGCGCACAGCGCCTGCGCGTTCTCGACCACGGCGCGCACATAGGCGCGAAACGACGGTTGCAGCGCCTCGCCCAACGCCACCGCCTTGGCCGCCACAACGTGCATGAGCGGGCCGCCCTGCAGGCCGGGGAAGACGGCCGAGTCGATCTTTCTGGCGATCTCGTCGTCGTTGCTCAGGATCATGCCGCCGCGCGGGCCGCGCAGCGTCTTGTGCGTGGTGGTCGTGGTGACGTGCGCATGGGGCACGGGCGTGGGGTAGACGCCGCCGGCGACCAGGCCGGCGAAATGCGCCATGTCGGCCATGAAGAACGCGCCCACTTCGTCGGCGATGGCGCGGAACCGGGCGAAGTCATAGGTGCGCGCGTAGGCCGACCCGCCGGCGACGATCAGCCGCGGCCGTTCGCGGCGCGCGATGCGCGCGACCTCGTCCATGTCCACCCGCTGGCTGTGCGGATCCACGCCATAGCTCACGGCCTGGAACCAGCGTCCGGAAAGATTGACCTGGGCGCCGTGCGTCAGGTGTCCACCGGCCTTGAGGTCCAGGCCCAGAATCTTGTCGCCGGGCGCGAGCAGCGCCAGATAGACCGCCTGATTGGCCTGGCTGCCGGAATGTGGCTGAACGTTGGCGTGGCGGGCGCCGAATAGGCGCTGCGCCCGCTCGATCGCCAGGCGTTCGGCCACGTCCACGTTGACGCAGCCGCCGTAGTAGCGGCGGCCCGGATAGCCCTCGGCGTATTTGTTGGTCAGCACCGAGCCCTGGATCTCCAGCACCGCGCGGCTGACGAAGTTCTCGGAGGCGATCAGCTCGATGGAGCGCCGCTGGCGCAGCCGTTCGGCGTCGACGGCGCGCCACAGTTCGGGATCGGCCTGTTGCAGGGGCAGGGCGCTGACGCCGGCCGGCGCCAGCCCTTCGGAAATGGAAAGATCGGTCATGTCGGTTCGCGTGTCGGTGGTTTCAGGGTTTGGCGGGGCTGCCGGCCAGCCGGGGCTGGCCGCCGTGGATCAGCAGGTGGGCGGTCAGGCCGGCCACCAGGCCCCAGAACGCGCCGCCCACGCCCAGCAGCGTGACGTTGGCGGCGGTGGCCAGAAAGGTGATGAGCGCGGTTTCGCGGGTGCGGGCGTCGGCCATGGCGTTGGCCAGGCTGCCGCCGATCGCGCCCAGCAGCGCCAGGCCGGCCAGCGTCGTGATGAAGGCCTTGGGCAGCACCATGAACAGCGTGGCCAGGGTGACGCCGAAGGTGCCGACCAGGATGTAGAACAGCCCGCAGGCCAGGCCGGCCACGTAGCGCTTGGCCGGATCGGGATGCGCGTCGCGGCCGGTGCAGATCGCGGCGGTAATGGCCGCCACGTTGAAGGCGTGCGCGCCGAACGGCGCCATCAGCAGCGAGCCCAGGCCGGTCACCGTCACGATGGGATTGGCGCTGGTCTGGTAGCCGTCGTGGCGCAGCACCAGCATGCCCGGCATGTATTGCCCGGTCAGCGTGATGATGAACAAGGGCAGCGCCACGCCGAGCAGGGCCTGCAGCGAAAACCGCGGCATTTCGAAGACCGGCGCGGCCAGGCTGAGATGGATCGCCGAAAAATCGATGCGGCCCTGGGCGATCAGCAGGCCCACGCCGATCAGCAGTATGCCCACCACCGCGAAGCGCGAGGTGAAGCGCTTGAGCAGCGCATAGGAAATCACCAGCACGATCACCAGCAGCGGGTCGGCGCTGGCGCCGCCGAAGGCGTTGACGCCGAACTGCAGCAGTATGCCGGCCAGCAGCCCGGCGGCGATGCCGCCCGGAATCATGCGGACCAGCCGGTCGAACGCGCCGGACAGGCCCAGCGCGATGAAGCCCAGCGCCGAGATCACATACGCGCCGATGACTTCGCCGTAGGGCGTGAACGGCATCACGGTGGCCAGGAACGCCACGCCGGGCGTGGACCACGCGGTGATGATGGGCGCCTTGTAGCGCCAGCTCAGGAGCGCGCCGGTGACGCCCACGCCGACCGACACGGCCCACACCCAGGACGCGGTCTGGGCCGGCGTGAGCCGGGCCAGTTCGGCGGCCTGGAACACCAGCACGAAAGTGCCGCCGTAGTTGACCAGCACCGAGATCAGCGCCGCGACGGTGGGGGAAAAGAGATCGGCGGCTCGAAGGCGCGCCGGCGATGCGTTCATGTAGCACTCCGCGTTCGTCTGGAAACCCGGCTGGACGGCCAGCCGGGCGCGAACCCGAAGTCTAGGATCGGTGTGGCAGGTCTGTTCATGCCACATTCGCAGGGATGGGCAGACCGCTTTTGCGCCGCTCAGCCGTCTGAGGGCGGATTCCAGACGGCCCGCACGGCGCGGGCCAGGGCCGCGGCCTGGCGCACGCCGGCCGCGGCGGCGTCGACGATGCGGGCGGGATCGAGCACGTTGTCGCCGATGGCCTGCGCGCTCGCCTCGTCGGGCAGCAGCGCCAGCGCCGCGCTGCCGCCGGCCTGCAGCTCGCGCAGTTCGCGGCGCAGATGGCCGCTGACCGGATTGCCGTCGCGGTATCCCAGCGGCGCCAGCACCGCCACTTGCCGGAACCCCGCCGCCATGTCGGCGTTGGTCATGGAACGGATGCCCCCGTCCATGTAGGCCGACTCGCCGATGGCCACGGCGGGCCAGGCTCCCGGCACCGTGCAGCTGGCGGCGACGGCGTCGATGAAGTCCACGCCATCGCCGGCGCCGAAGCCGCGCGCCTCGCCGGTGTGCGCGTCGACGGCCACCACGCGCAGGGGCTTGGCGGGCCAGCCGGCGCTGCCCAGGCGCGCGGCGATGATGGCGCGCCGCACGGCCGGCGCCGGCGTGGCGCTGCGCAGCGCGTAGGCGCCGATGCGCTGGCGCGCCCGGCGCAGGTCGCCGCCGACTTTCTCGTACAGCGCGCGGTTCTTTTCATCCGCCGCTTCCTGCGAATAGGGCCGCGCGCGTTCGGCGGCGGCCGCGTCGCCGTTCAGTTGCGCCGCCAGCAACTGCGTCAGCGGCACGCCGCGCGCCAGCTGGGCGCCGACGACGGAGCCCGCGGAGCAGCCGATGAACAGGTCGGCCGCGGCCAGGTCCACGCCCTGGCGCTCCAGCCCCGCCAGCAAGCCGATTTCCCATGCCAGCCCGGTCACGCCGCCGCAGCCCAGGACCAGGCATCGTCCATGTGCGGGCCGCGCCATTCAGGCCGCCTCCTCGCGGGCGCGCCGGGGCTGCGCCGACGCGCTGCGGTAGTGGTAGTCGCCCATGTCGGTCTTGCGCAGCATGTGCCAGTAGTCGTCGTTGCGAAACGGCGTGGGCGCCACCACCTTGCCGTGCGCGTTCCTGTACCAGTTGCTCATGCCCTTGTGGGTCCAGATCATGCGGTCATGGGCGGCCTGCACGCGCGCGTTGTAGGCGTCGTGGCGGTCCTTGCGGACCTCCAGCTCGAAGCGGCCGCCGGCGCTCGCCATGCCTTGCTGCAGCAGGCCCATGACGTAGCGGACCTGGGTTTCCAGCAGCGCGACCACGCTGCCGCCATGGCCCAGCGCCGTATTCGGCCCGGCCAGGATGAAGAGGTTGGGAAAGCCCGGCGCGGCCACGCCCATGAAGGCCTCCGCGCCTTTTTCGTCCCAGGCCTCGCGGATGGAGCGGCCGCCGCGGCCGTACAGCTTGAACGAGGACAGCAGGTTGATCGCGTCGAAGCCCGTGGCCACCACCAGCACGTCCAGCTCATGGGCCGTGCCGTCGTCGCTGACCACCGCCCTGGGCGTGATGCGCTCGATGCCGCCCGTGACCAGCCTGACGTGATCGCGCGCCACGGTGCGGAACCAGCCGTTGTCCATCAGCATGCGCTTGCCGAACGGCGGGTAGTCGGGCAGCACGTCGGGCAGCAGGTCCTGGCGCGCGCCGAGTTCGGCCTTGATGTAGTCGGTGAAATGCTCGCGGTGCCGGTCGTTGATCTTGTTGATGGAGCGCTCGGGATGCGGCCAGTCCGGATCGATCTGCAAGGTGGCGTGGACCCTGTCGTTGAAGATCCAGGCCAGCCGCTGCCGATACCACTCCTGGTAGTAAGGCACTTCGCGCAACAGGAAGCGCACGTCCTGCGGCACCGGTTTCTGGAATTTTTCGAAGGGCGCGGCCCATTGCTTGGAACGTTGGAAAATGGTCAGCGATTCGACCTGGTCGGCGATGGCGGGAACGACCTGCATCGAACTTGCGCCATTGCCGATGATGCCCACCTTCTTGCCGCGCAGATCGATGTCCGCCGGCCAGTGCGCGGTATGAAAGCAAGGGCCGGCGAAGCTGTCCAGCCCGGCGATGGCGGGCAGCTTGGGCACGTTCAGCAGTCCCACCGCGCTGATCAGGATGTCGGCCACATAGTCCTGCTCGCGGCCGTCCCCGTCCACGGTGCGCACGCGCCAGCGCATGTCGGTCTCGTCGTAGCGGGCGGACGCCACCTTGGTGTTGAAGCGGATGTTCCGGCGCACGCCGTACTGGTCGGCCACGCCTTCGAAGTAGCCCTGGATCTCGCCTTGCAGCGCGAAGTAGCGCGACCAGTCGTGCTTGGCGAAGGAGTACGAATAGATGTGGTTGGGCGTGTCGACGCCCGCGCCCGGATAGCGGTTCTCGTACCAGGTGCCGCCGACCTCGGCGTTCTTCTCGATCACGACATAGGGAATGCCGGCGCCTTGCAGGCGGATCGCGGCGCACAGCCCGGCCACGCCGGCGCCGATGACCAGCACCCGATAGCCCTCGGGCACCGGGAACGCGTCGCGCTGTTCGAGCGCGAAGTCGGGGTCCAGGCCCAGCCAGGCGGCGATCATCGGGCCGTACGAATCGGGGATCTCTTCGCCCACGCTGGTGCGCAGCATGGCCACCAGCTGCGCGTGCGTGGGGGCGGGCAGTCCGGGCGCCAGGCCTTGCCGGGCGCGCACGATGGCCGCATGGGCCGCCGCGCGTATCTCGTCCTGTACCGCGTCGGGCAGGCCGCCGGGATCGTTGTCTTCCAGCCCCTTGATGCGCGAACACTGGAAGCGTTCGGACAGCCAGCCGGTGTCGCCGGTCAGGTGCACCAGCACCATCAGCAGGGTGGGGATGTTGGCGCTGGCCAGCGCGCGTTTCAGCCGGGCCTCCCATGCGTCTGCGCTGGGCGGGATATCGGATGCCGGAGTGTCGCGTTGCATATCGCGTTGCATAGGGGTCCTTCGGAGTAGACGGAAAAGCCGGGGCCGCGCGGCGGCGCATCGTTGCGGGCCACGGATCGTCGGCGTGGTTGGGGGGAAGCGGGCGGCGCGGTGTGTCCGCGTCCGGCCGCGAGGGAGCGCTATTCGGCGCTGGCGCCGGACTTCCTGATCAGCTCGGCCCATTTGGCGCTGTCGCTGACGATGAAGGCGCCGAACGCATCGGGCCGGGTGAACTGTCCGTCCAGGCCCATCTTCCTGAACTGTTGCTGGATGTCGGGCGCCGCCTTCATTTTCTGCAGCGAGGCCTGCAGGCGCTCGACCACCGCGGGCGGCGTGCCGGCGGGCGCCACGATGCCCAGCCAGGGCATGGCGTCGTAGCCGGGCAGCCCGGACTCTTCCACCGTGGGCAGTTCGGGCAGCACGGCGGAGCGGGTCTTGGTGGTGACGGCCAGCGGGCGCACCTTGCCGCTGTCGAGGAAGGGCTGGGCGGCCGCGATGTCCACGAACAGCATGTCGACTTCGCCGCCGGCCACCGAGGTCAGCGCGGGCACGCTGCCCTTGTACGGGATGTGCGTCATCTTCAACCCGGTGAGCGCAGCGAAGAGCTCGCCCTCCAGATGGTTGGAGGTGCCGTTGCCCGAGGACGCGAACGTCGCGGCGCGGCCGTCCTTCTTGAGCGTGGCGATGAGGTCCTTCACGCTGCTCGCCTGGACCTGCTTGCCGGTCACCAGGATGTGCGGCACGCTGGCGATCAGCGACACGGGCTGGAAGTCCTTGACCGGGTCGTAGTTCGCGGTGTTCTTGTACAGGCTGGGCGCGATCCCCAGCGACGAGGCCGCCATCAGCAGGGTGTAGCCGTCGGCGGGCGCCTTGGCCACGTAGGCCGATGCGATCATGGTGCCGGCGCCGGGCTTGTTGACCACCACCACGGGCTGGCCCAGGTCGTCCTGCAGCTTGGCGGCGATCTGGCGGGTCATGACGTCCGTCACGCCGCCGGGCGTGAACGGCACCACGATGTTGACCGGCCTGGCCGGATAGTCCTGCGCCTGGGCGGCCGCGCCCGCGCACAGCAGGGCGGCGGCGAGGCAGTGCGATAGCCATTTCATGTCTTGTCTCCTGTTGTTGTCCCGGTTGGGTATCAGAGCGAACCGGCGCTGCGGTTCCGATGCCGGATCAGGCCCCACACCATGTTGGCGCAGGGCATGTCCAGGTCTAGTTTTTCGGCGATCTCGACCATGGCGCCGATAAGCGCGTCGGTCTCCAGCGGCTTGCCCTTGAGCGCGTCCTGCAGCATCGAGGTCTGCGCCGCGCCCGAGCCGGCGGCCGCCTGCATGCGCTGCTCCACGGTCACGTCGAGCGCGAGGCCCAGCGCCTTGCCCAGCGACAGATACTCATGCAGCAGGGCGCGGGCCAGCCTGCTCAGGTAAGGGTCCGACACCAGCGCGTCCATGCGCGCGTGGGCCAGCACGCTCAGCGGGTTGAAGGTGGCGTTGCCTGCCGCCTTGATCCAGACGGCCTCGTGGATGCGCGGGCTGGCCTCGCATTGCACGCCGGCCTGCGTCAGCAGGCGCGCCAGCCGCAGCGCGCGCGGCGACAGCGCGCCGTCCGGCTCGCCGATGGCGAGGTTGTTGCGCGCGTCCTGCGACGCGACGCCGGGCTGTGCGCTGTGCGCGGCGATATAGACCACGGCGCCCAGCACCCGCTCCAGCGGCACCGCGCGCGCCAGCACGCCCTGGGGGTCGACCGAGACCAGCGGCGCGGCGCCCAGCGGCGAGTCCAGCGTGGGCAGATACCACCACGGGATGCCGTTGACCGCGGGCACGATGGCGCCGCCGGCGGCCAGCATGGGCATGAGGCCGGGAGCGATCGCGGGCAGGGCCTGCTGCTTGACGGTCAGGAACAGATAGTCGACCTCGCGTATCTGCGCGGGATCGTCCGTGGCGTGCACGGGATGGCGGTGAACGGCGCCGTCCACGGCCAGGCCCGCGCCGTGCCGGCGCAGGGCGTCCAGGGTCTCGCCCCGCGCCACCACGGACACGTGGCATCCCGCCTGGGCCAGGCGCGCGGCCAGCAGACAGCCGATCGCGCCCGCACCGTATACCGCGATGCGGCACTGATGAGAATTTTCCATTGCTACGCTGCGAAAGTGGGCCGCCCGGGAGGCGGCGCGGTTGCCGCTACTGTTTGTAGGCGGGCCGGATGCCTTCCAGCATCCGGAGCAGGGGAGGCCAGTGCTTGTGGCGCGAAGGGCGGTCGAGCTTGTCGAACTGGCGCCCGACTTTTTCCGCGACGGCTTCGGGCGGAACCACCAGGGGCAGGCCGCCGGCCAGCGCCGCAACCTGCGCCTGGCAGGCGCGCTCCAGGTAGAACATGGCGTCGAACGCGTCGGGCACGCTGGCGCCGCAGGCCAGCAGGCCGTGGTTGCGCAGAATCATCGCGTTGTGCGGCCCCAGGTCCGCCACCAGGCGCTGCTGCTCGTCCATGTCCAGCGCCACGCCTTCGTAGTCGTGGTAGGCCAGGCGCCTGTGAAAGCGCATCGCGTGCTGCGAGATCATCAGCAGGCCCGTCTGCTGCGCCGAGACCGCGATGCCGGCGGCCGTGTGGGTGTGCATCACGCAGGCGGCGTCGTGCCGCGCGCGGTGGATGGCGCTGTGGATGACGAAACCGGCCGGGTTGATGCCCAGCCCGGTCCGGTCCAGCAGGATCTCGCCGTCGATGTTCACCTTGACCAGGTTCGACGCGGTGATTTCGTCGAAGGTCAGGCCGTAGGCGTTGATCAGGAAATGCGGCTCGTCGCCCGGAACCCGTGCCGATATGTGGGTATAGATGTGATCGGTCATGCGCATGGCCACCGCCAGGTTGTAGGCCGCGGCCAGGTCGACGCGCACCGCCCATTCCTCGGCCGATACCTGATCCTTGATCGATGCTGCTGTCACGACTGCCCCTCCGGTTTCCATGGTTGCTGCCTGGACGGCGCATTGGCGGCGCCTTTGATGCGCAGTATAGGTTTTCCGGCCTGCCGCGACTAAGCAAACGTTTTGATGGAAACGCATAAATCGCATCAATGCGTCGGCGGCAAAGCAATGCATGAAAAACCTTGATCGAAACGCATAAAAACGTTTAGCTGGTGCGCGCATGGGCCGGTTCCTATACTGGTTTTCTTCCCACGCGGCGCGGGTGCGCCATTGAAAATCAGAACATGCCGGAGGCTGGATGGACGCTGTAGGAAATCGCACGATCATGGATTTGCTCGATGAACAGGCGCAGTGCCACGGGCATCGGATAGCGGTCGTGCATGAGTACCAGAATGGCGACGTCAGCCAGCTCAGCTACATCCAATTGCGCGAGGCCGCCATGCGCTTCGCGGCGGGGCTGCAGGCACGGGGCGTCAGGCCTGGCGACCGCGTGTTCGTGTTCATGGGCAATACGGCGGAGTACGTGCCGCTGTGGATGGGGTTGATGCTGGCCGGCGCGGTCATCGTGGCTGGCAACATCTACCTGACGGCTCCCGAAGTGGCCTATCAGCTGGAGCATTGCCAGCCCGCGCTGGCGGTGGTGGAGCCGGCGCACGAAGCGCTGGTGCGCGAGGTCTGCGCGACGATGGCGCAGGCGCCGTCCATCGCCTGCGTGCCGCGCGGCAGCCTGAAACCCGAGGGCCTGTCGTGCGAGCTGGCCGCGCCGCCGGAGTCGTTCCGCGCGCCGCCGCAGGGCAGCGACGACCTGGCGCAGATCCTCTATACCTCGGGCACGTCGGCGCGGCCGAAGGGGGTGATGCTGACGCAGGCCAACCTGCTGTGGTGCGGCCAGGCGGGCGCGGCCAACAGCGGGCTGTCGCGCGCCGACCGCGTGTTCAACAACAAGCCGCTGTTCCATGCCAATTGCCAGGAAACGGTGCTGTCCTGCCTGACCGCGGGCGCCACCGCCGTGATCGGCGAACGCTACAGCGCATCGCGCTACCTGCGTCAGTTGATCGAGCACCGCATCACCATATGCAGCCTGTCAGGCATGCTGTGCCGCACCTTGCTGAACCAGGCGCCCTCGCCGTTCGATACCGCGCACCAGGTGCGCTATGCGGGCTACGCCATCAATATTTCGGAGGCCGAGATCGAGGCCTTCGTGGCGCGTTTTCGCATTCCGCTGCGCAACGGCTACGGGCAGTCCGAGTCCATGCTCTACATCACCTTGCAGTCGCACGCCGCGCCGTCCACCTACCCGTCCATCGGGCGTCCGACGCCGGACCGCGAAGTGTTCCTGGTCGATGACGACAACCGGCCGGTCGCGCCGGGCCAGATCGGCGAGATCGTGGTGCGCGGCCATCCCGGGCGCACGCTGACGCTGGGCTATTACCGCGACCCGGCCGCGACGCAGGCCGCGTTCGACGGCGGCTGGCTGCATACCGGCGACCTCGGCTACCAGGACGCGAAGGGCAATTTCTATTTCTTCGGCAGGAAGAAGGAAGTGATCAAGCGGGCCGGCGAGAACATCTCGGCGGCCGAGGTGGAAGAGGCCTTGATGGGCCACCCCGACGTGCGCGACGTGGCGGTGGTCGGCGTGCCCGACCCGGTGCGCGACCAGTCCGTCAAGGCGTTCATCGTGCTGCACGACGGCCGCGGCGAAGACGCCGCGGCGCTCAAGGCGCATTGCGCCGAGCGGCTGGCCTACTTCAAGGTGCCCGAGCACGTGGAATTCATGGCCGAGCTGCCGCGCAACGCGAGCGGCAAGGTGCTCAAGCGGGCGCTGTCGGGCGCGTGAGCGGCCGCCGCGCCGCCCGCGGCCTGCCGGTGGCGGCCTTGCCCAGCCGCGCCAGGGCCTGAACCACCTGCCGCACCACGGCCTGGCCCTGGTTGCGGTGCGTGGCGAGCGTGAATTCCAGCGTCAGCGGCTCCAGGTCCGGGTCCACCGGCACCAGCGTGCCGGCCTTGACCTGCTCGGTCACCATCATCTCCGGAAGCTGGGCGATGCCGCCGCCCGCTTCGACCACCTCGATCAGGCTGTTGAGCCGGTTGCAGCTGCAGACGTTGTCCAGGTTGGCGCCCATGGCGCGCAGTTCGTCCTGGGCGGGGCCGAAGAAGCCGGACGGACGGGACACGCACCACAGCGGTTCCGTGCGCAGCAGCGACTGCATCGAGCGGGGCTGGCCCTGGGCGTCGGTCAGCAGGCGCGAGGACACCATCCAGGACATGCGCGTGGTGCCCAGCGGCGTGCAGATGAACTGATCGTCGCGCAGCCGGTTGGCCACGATGGCGATATCGAGCGCGCCGGAGGCCAGGTGTTCCTGCAGCTTGACCGCCAGGTCCAGCTCGATTTCGTACGAGACGCGCGGCAGCGCGCGGCGCAGCTCGGGCACCACGCGCGAAAACCAGGTCATGGAGATCTCGCCCATGCCGATGCGCACCGTGCCGGCGGCGTTGGTGACCGCTTCCGCATCGGTGAAGGCGTCTTCCACGGCCAGCAGCAGCGGCTCGACGCGTTCGACGAAGCGGCGCGCCGGCACCGTCAGCTCCAGGCGGCGGCCGCGCTTCTCGAACAGGGCGAAGCCCAGCGACTGCTCCAGCTCGCGCATGCGCGCCGATACGGCGGGCTGCGAGGTGTACAGGCGCTCGGCGGCGGCGCGGAAGCTGCCCAGCTTCGCAATCATGCACAGGGTTTCGGCGTTGACCAGGTTTGGACGGGGCATAGGCGTCAGGCAGGGATTTTCGCTCGTATGTTAATGGCAAACCGGCGCGCCATCATCGCCCGCCGCTCGGTGAAATCCGGGATATGCCGCAGCCGGGCGCGCCGATACACTGGGTTTCCCCTTCCCTCGACGAGCACGCCATGAGACTTCCGCTATCCACCCTGGGCGCCGCCCTGTCGCTGTCGCTGGCCGCGCAGGCCGCGCCGGCCCAGCAGCCGCCGCGCGATCCGTTCTTCTGGCTGGGCGAGATCAACAAGGCCACGGCCGTCATCAATACGGACGAAGGCCTGCTGGACAAAAGCATGGCGCCGCGCCTGGCCGCGGGCGTGGCCCAGGTGATCCGCGATGGCAACCAGCCCGGGGCCAAGCGCCCGGCCAGCGTCATCACTTTCGAGCCGCTCCTGATCAAGGCCGCCGGCGAGGACGTGACGCTGCTGCACGCCGGCCGATCCAGCCAGGACATGCACGCCACCTACCGCAGCGCGATCCTGCGCGACAAGCTGCTGGAGCTGGCCGGCCAGCTCAACGTCACCGCCTCGTCGCTGGTGGACCTGGCCGCGCGCCAGGCCGGCACCGTGGTGCCGAACTACACCAACGGCGTGGCCGCCCAGCCCAACAGCTACGGGCACTACCTGCTGGGCCACGCGGCCGGGCTGGCGCGCGACGCGCAGCGCATCCGCGAAGCCTACGCGCGCATCGACCGCTCGCCGATGGGCACCACGGTGCTCAACGGCACCAGCTGGCCGCTGGACCGCGAACGCATGGCGCGCTATCTGGGCTTCACGGCCCTGGTCGACAACGCCTACGACGCCTCGCAGATTTCCTCCATGGACCAGCCGGTGGAAGTGGGCGCCATCGTCGCCAGCATCGCGCTGCGCACGGGCAACTTCGTCGAAGACGTGATGACGCAGTACGCCCAGCCGCGCCCCTGGATACTGCTGCAGGAGGGCGGCGGCAACACCTACGTGTCCAGCGCCATGCCGCAAAAGCGCAATCCCGGCCTGCTCAACGACACCCGCAGCGACGCCTCGACCGCCGTGACGCTGGCCCTGGGGCCGGTCATCCAGACCCACAACATTACCCCCGGCATGAGCGACCCCAAGGACGTGAAGCAGAATTCCGCGATGGTCGACGCCGGCATCTCGGCGCTCAAGCGCTGGGACCGGGTGCTCAAGGCCATGGTGATCAATCCCGAACGCGCGCTCGAAGAGCTGAACAGCGACTGGACCGCCTCGCAGGAACTGGCCGACGTGCTGATGCGCAAGTACAAGCTGCCGTTTCGCGATGGCCACCATTTCGCCTCCGAAGTGGTGAGCTACGCCAAGGCCAACAACATCAAGCCGCTGGATTTCCCGTACGAGCAGGCGCGCCGCATCTACGCCGACGCGATGAAGGACTCGAAGTACGGCACGGAGTTGCCGATGAGCGAGGCGGAGTTCCGTTCCACGCTGGACCCGGTGGCCATTGTGAAGAACCGCGCCACGCTGGGCGGGCCGCAGCCGGCCGAGATGGAGCGCATGCTCAGGCAGGCGCGCGATCAGCTCGCGTCGCAGGACGCCTGGATCAAGGCGCGCCGCGCGCATATCGACGACGCGCTGGCCGAGCTGGACAAACGCTTCGACGCGCTGGTGGCCAGCGCGTCGAAGGAGCAGGCCCGCTGATTCAGGCCGGGGCGAAGGGCGGCGCGTAGCGGCGCAGCCGCAGCGCGTTGCTCAGCACGAACACGCTGGACAGGGCCATCGCGCCGGCCGCGAACACCGGCGACAGCAGGCTGCCGTTGACCGGATACAGCAGGCCGGCGGCCACCGGGATCAGCGCGACGTTGTAGGCGAAGGCCCAGAACAGGTTTTGCTTGATGTTGCGCAGCGTGGCCTGGGACAGCCCGATGGCGTTGGGCACGCCGCCCAGGTCGCCGGACATCAGCACCACGTCGGCGGCCTCGATGGCGATGTCGGTGCCGGTGCCGATGGCCAGGCCCACGTCGGCTTCGGCCAGCGCCGGCGCGTCGTTGATGCCGTCGCCCACGTAGGCGATCGGGCCGTACTGGCGCTTCAGGCGCTGCACCGCCTCGACCTTGCCGTCCGGCAGCACTTCGGCGACGACTTCGTCGATGCCGAGCTGGCGGGCGATGGCCTCGCCGGTGCGGCGGTTGTCGCCCGTGATCATGGCGACCTTCAGGCCCAGTTCGTGCAGCGCGCGGATGGCCGCGGCCGTGGTTTCCTTGATCGGGTCGGCCACCGCGATCATGGCGGCGAGCCGGCCGTTGACGGCGGCGTAGAGCGGGGTCTTGCCTTCGTCGCCCAGCCGCGCGGCTTGCGCGCCGAAGGTCTCGACGCCCAGGCCCAGTTCGCGCATGTAGCGGTCGGCGCCGATCTGGACCAGGTCGCCGTCGACGCGGGCGCTCACGCCGAAGCCGGTGATGGACTCGAACTGCGAGACCGCGCCCAGCGCGATGTTCTGCGCCTTGGCCGCATCGACGATGGCCTGGGCGATGGGGTGTTCGGACTTGGCTTCGACGGCCGCGACCTTGCCCAGCACGGCGTCGCGCTCGAAGCCCTGCGCCACGACCAGGTCGGTCAGTTCGGGGCGGCCCTTGGTCAGCGTGCCGGTCTTGTCCACGGCCACGACCTTGGCGTCCTTCAGCGATTGCAGCGCTTCGCCCTTGCGGAACAGCACGCCCATCTGCGCGGCGCGGCCGGTACCCACCATGATGGAGGTCGGCGTGGCCAGGCCCATGGCGCAGGGGCAGGCGATGATCAGCACCGCCACGGCGTTGACCAGGGCGAAGGTCAGCGCGGGTTCGGGACCGAACGCGAGCCAGACGATGAAGGTCAGCACGGCGGCCGCCATGACCGCGGGCACGAACCACATGGTGATGCGGTCGACCAGCGCCTGGATCGGCAGCTTGGAGCCCTGCGCCTGCTCCACCATGCGGATGATCTGCGCCAGCACCGTGTCGTTGCCGACCTTGGTGGCGCGCAGCGTCAGCGCGCCGTTCTGGTTGACCGTGCCGCCCACCACTTCGGAGCCGGGCTGCTTCTCGACCGGCACGGGCTCGCCGCTGATCATGGATTCGTCGATGAAGCTGTTGCCCTCCACGACCTCGCCGTCCACCGGCACGCGTTCGCCCGGGCGGACTTCGACCAGGTCGCCGGCGACCACTTCCTCGATGGCCAGTTCCAGGACCGCGCCGTCGCGCACCACGCGCGCCGTCTTGGCCTGCAGGCCGAGCAGGCGCTTGATGGCTTCGGAGGTATTGCCCTTGGCGCGCGCCTCCAGGTAGCGGCCCAGCAGGATCAGCGCCACGATGACCGCGGCGGCCTCGTAATAGACGTTGACCGTGCCGGCGGGCAGCAGGCCGGGCGCGAAGGTGGCGACGACCGAATAGGCATAGGCGGCCGAGGTGCCCACCGCCACCAGCGAGTTCATGTCGGGCGCGCCGCGCAGCAGCGCCGGAACGCCTTTCTGGAAAAAGCGCAGCCCGGGGCCGAACAGCACGATGCTGGCGAGCGCGAACTGGAGGTACCAGCTGTTTTGCGTGCCCAGGGTGCCGGCGATCAGATGGTGGAACGCCGGCACCATGTGGCCGCCCATCTCCAGGATGAACACGGGCAGCGCGAAGATGGCGGCGATGGTCAGCGAGCGCTTGAGCGCCTGGCGCTCGGCGGCCTGGCGTTCGGCCACGGCGTCGGTGTCGCTGGCGGCTTCGGCGATGGGCCGGGCTTCGTAGCCGGCCTTGGCCACGGCCTGGATCAGCGCGCTGGCGGCGACGCCGCCAGCCGCGGTGACGCTGGCGCGCTCGGTCGCCAGGTTGACGGTGGCGCCGCTGACGCCGGGCACCGCCTTCAAGGCCTTCTCGACCCGGCCCACGCAGGAGGCGCAGGTCATGCCGGTCACAGACAGTTCCACGGTGGTTTCGGCCACCGTGTAGCCGGCCTTCTGCACCGCCTGCACGGCCGCCGCCACGTCCGGCGCGCCCGCGAAGGAGATGTCGGCGCGTTCGGTCGCCAGGTTGACGCTGGCCTTGCTTACGCCCGGCACGGCCTTCAGGGCCTTTTCGACCCGGCCCACGCACGAGGCGCAGGTCATGCCCTCGATGGGCAGGCTGACCGCGATGCTGTCTGCAGGGATGGAACTCATTGCCGCTCCTTGAAAACTAGGAATTTCCTGTGGATGCGACCACTATAAAGATTCCAATGATGTCAAGGTCAAGCGTTCCGGACGAAAGTTCCTCCCTGCGGGGTTGAAACGGGGTCAGACCATCGACTTTCCGCTGCGCCGGGCCGCGCGGATGTCGCGCCACAGCGTGACGCACAGAATGGCCAGGATCGCGGCCGAGATGGCCGGCCACACCAGGAAATACAACGTCAACCACATATCGGTCTCCTTGTTCGTTGTGGGGTTCAGCCCTTGGCGGGCTGGACGACGGGGCGCTGCGCCGGCGCCTGGGTCAGCGCTTCCTGTTCGCGGTGGAACGAGGTCACGCGGTCGGCCAGCAGGCCGAAATCGAAGCGCTGCGTGTTGCGCAGGCTGAGCGCGGTGCAGACCGCCGCGCTGACGCCGTAGGCGGTGAGCGAACCCATCAGCACGATGTATTCGCGCAGCGTGCCGACGAAGACGGGCAGCATGATGGCGATGCCCGCCGCGCCCACGGCCAGCGCGGCCTTGCGGCCGAAGAAGCCGAACGTCATCAGTCCCAGCACCACGCCGCCGCCGACGGCCGAGCAGATTTCGAAGAACACCGCCACCGCGCCCTGGATCGGGATCAGTTCGAAGCGCACGATGGTGAACAGCACCACGGCGCTGAGCACCGACCAGACGAAGGCGCGGTTGTCCACGCGGTCCCAGTAGAAGCTGGCGATCACCGGGAACACGATGGCGCCCCACAGCGCGCCGACGAAGACCAGCATGACCAGGATGTCCAGGCGCAGGCTGGCGAAGATGACGCCGATCATGGTGGCCACGATCATGGTGGCGCGGCCCCACCACAGCATGCGCTGCGGGTCCGGACGGCCGCGCGCGACGTTCTTGCCGTAGATGTCGGTCATGACGATGGCCGACAGGGCGGCCAGGTCGGAGTCGGCGGTCGAGGACAGCGAGCCCACCACCAGCAGGAAGAACAGCGCGATGCCGAACGGCGGCAGATAGGTCGAGGCCATCTGCGGGATGATGTTGTTCATGTCGCCGTTGGCGGGCTCCAGGCCCACGAACAGCGCCAGCAGGCCCAGCATGCCCAGGCCGATCACGACCGCGCCGTAGCCGACCGTGGCGGTCAGGAAGGTGGGCTTGATCAGGTCTTCGCGCACGGCGAAAAGACGTTGCGCGATGGTCTGGTTGCCGATGGCGTAGGCCAGCACCGCCACGAAGTAGGGCGCGCCCTGTTCAAGAATCGCCTTGGTCGAATAGAAGTCGGCCTGCTCGGCGTTCAGGCGCCACATATTGGCCTGCAGCACGTCGGGGCCGCCGGCGTTGAAGAAGATCAGCGGAATGATGATGACCGCCGCCACGATCATGGCCGCGAGCTGCGCGAAGTCGGTCATCACCGAAGTGCGAAAGCCCGACCACAGCGTATAGGACAGCACGCCCAGGCCGGCGATGAGCACGCCCTGGATGAAGGTCAGCGGGCTGAGGATGGAGACCAGCGCGCCGGCCGCGGTGAAGTTGACCATCAGGCTGATACAGCTGCCCACGATGTTCGACACCGCCATGATCATCTGGCTGGAGGTGCCGTGGCGCGCGTGGATGACTTCCGCCAGCGTGTGCGCCTTGGGCGCGAGCTGGCGGAAACGCTTGCCGAAGGGATAGATGAACAGAATCATCAGCGCGCCCCAGAAACCGTAGTGCAGGGGGCCGGACAGACCGTACTTGTAGCCCGAGGTGGCGCTGGCGTAGAACGATGCGGCCCAGATCCAGGTGGCGATCATGCTGGCCGTGGAAAGGCCGAAGCCCACCGCGTTGTTCGACACCATGTAGCCGTCGACGTTTTCGTTCTTTTCGCCGATGAACAGCGACATCAGGAATGTCGCGCCGTAAAAGCCCGCGAGCAGCAGGATGGCGGTGGTCGCCGATAGCTGAAAGAATTCTGTCTCTTGCATCGTTTTCGTCCTTTCTCCTTGGCAGCTCGGTCATGACGGACAGTCATGGCTGCGTGAGGCCGTTTCCGCGGGATGCGATGGGCGGCAAACCCCTGTGACGTTGCCGAAACACCGGGCGATCGGCCGCAGGCGCGATCGCGTGCCTGCCCGGGGCGGGCGCGACGAGCGAGCCCATGCCGGACAGCGACAAGGCACACCGTGTAGGTGTCTTGCTGCCGCGTGGGGACGAACGCTGGTTTGATTTAGACGTTGCCCAACGCGGTAAGCGATGGTCCTGCCTGGTGGGCAGGGATTTGTTCCGCAGCCTGGCGGCTGGGTAAAGGTGTTTCGGCGGGCGTTCTACGCTGCACGCCGGACCGCTGTGCGCGGCCTTGGTGTCGGTTGCCGTGGGCGACGTGCGTCGCTTTCGGGCAAACGTGATGAACTACAGCAGACGGCAAGTATAGGACCATACCCGTTTCGAGTCCAGCCCGCGCGCCGCGCGCGCCATCGCGAATCCGATTGGAGCGCATCGCAACACTTAATTGGCCGGCGCCGCCGCGCTCCGATAAGGTAAAGGCTTTGGCGCGAATCATGACAGACCGCATATACCTCAACGCCGTCGATGCCGACGGCAACGCCCTGGCGCTGGCCGTGCGCGACGGACGCATCCTGGCCATCGGCGCCGAGCCGCCCGAACTGCCGCAGGCGCAGGTGACGGACCTGCGCGGCCACCTGGTGCTGCCGGGTTTCGTCGACGGCCACATCCACCTGGACAAGAGTTTCGTCGGCGACCGCTGGCATCCGCACCGGCCGGCGGCCACGCTGCGCGAGCGGCTGGCCATCGAGAAAAGCGAACTGGAGGCCGCGCCGCCCATCGAGGCGCGCGCCGATGCGCTCATCGCGCAGGCGGCCGCGTTCGGCACCGTGGCGATGCGCAGCCACGTCGACGTGGACGCCACCACCGGGCTGGAGAACCTGCACGCGATGATGGCCGCGCGCGAGAAGTGGCGCGGCATCGTGGATATCCAGCTGGCGGCGTTTCCGCAGGCCGGCGTGATGTCCTGTCCCGGCACCGCACAGCTCCTGGAGGCCGCGGTGCGCGAGGGCGCGGAGGTGGTGGGCGGCATCGATCCGTCCACGCTGGACGGCGACGCCGAGGGCCAGCTCGATTGCATCTTCGGCATCGCCGACCGCCTGGGCGCCAGGCTCGACATCCATTTGCACGAGCCCGGCATGGCCGGCGTCGAGCAGATCGGCCGCATCGCCGCGCGCACCCGCGCGCTGGGCCTGGCCGGACGCGTCGCGATCAGCCACGCCTACGCGCTGGGCGACGTGGATGCGCGCGCGCAGGACGAGGCGGCGCGCAAGCTCGCGGACGCCGGCGTGGCCATCATGACCAACGCGCCCGGCGACCGCGCCTTTCCGCCGGTGCTGCGGCTGCGCGCCGCCGGCGTGCGGGTGTTCGCCGGCAACGACAACATCCAGGACAGCTGGTGGCCTTACGGCAACGGCGACATGCTGCAGCGCGCGATGCTGATCGGCTACCGCTCGGGCTTTTACGGCGACGCCGAGCTGCTGACGGCGCTGGACATGGCCTCGCACGCGGGCGCGGCCGTGCTGGGCCTGCAAGGCTACGGGCTGCTGGCGGGCAACGAGGCCACGTTCGTGGCGCTGCCCGCGCCCAATGCGGCGGCCGCCGTGGCCGCGGCGCCGGCGCAGCGCCTGCTGTTTCGCAAGGGCGAACCGGTCGGCGAGGCCGCGACCGCCTTCAGCCGGCCCGCGCGCTGACCTCGGCGGCGCGCTGCTCGCAATAGCCGGTCAGCGCGCGCAGCAGGGCGCGGCCGGCCTCGCTGAGCCGGGCGCGCGCATACAGCGCCAGGCGCAGGCCGGCCGGCGCGGCGTAGCCTTCGGCGGCCGTCAGCACGCGGTGTTCGGGGCCGACGCAGGCGGCAGGCAGCAGGCTCACGCCCAGGCCGGCCGCCACCGCGGCCGTCAGGCTGGGCAGGCTGGGGCTGCAAAAGCGTACCTGCCAGGGCCGGCCGCAGTTCTCCAGCATGGCGGTCATTTCCTGGCGGTAGAGCGCGCCGGCCGGAAACGCGACCAGCGGCACGGCCGTGCCGGCGGCGGGCGCCGCGGCGTCGCGCGCCGCGATCCAGCACAGCGGCTCGGCCCACTGGGCGTGGCAGTCCGCGTCCACTTCCCATTGCTTGACCAGCAGCAGGTCCAGGTCGCCTTCGCGGTAGCGCCGCAGCAGCTCGTGGCTGAGGCCGCCCTCGACCTCCACGCGCAGCAGCGGATGGGCGGCCTGCACGGCCGCCAGCGTGGGCATCAGGGCCGCGCCCATGAATTCTTCGGGAGCGCCCAGGCGCAGCACCGCGCTGGCCTGCGCGGCGGCCACGCTGGCGCAGGCTTCCTCGGCCAGGCGCAGGATGCTGCGCGCATACCCGAGCAGACGCTCGCCTTCCTCGGTGGGCAGGATATGGCGCTGGCTGCGGTCCAGCAGCTGGCAGCCGAGCCGGTCCTCCAGGCGCAGCACGTGCTGGCTGACGGTGGACTGGGTCAGGTGCAGGTATTCGGCCGCGCGGGTGAAGTTGCCTGTGTCCACGACGGTGATGAAACTGCGCAGCAGGACGGGATCGAGCATTGCGCTTTCCACTGAAAACCATTGGGTCAATTAATTTCATAATACCCGGACGCGACGCCATACTAGCGTCCTGGACCTTGAACCCGGGAGTATCGGATATGCGTGTTTTCGGAGCGTGCCGCATCTGGCTGGCGGCTTTTATGTTGAGCATGGGCGGCGGGGCCGCGGCGGCCGCGCCGGACGCGGCGCTGCTGGCCGCCGCGGGCGACGGCGACGCGGCCCGCGTCAAGGCGCTGCTGCGGCAGGGCGCCGCGCTGGAGGCGCGCGACGGTTCCGGCAATACGCCGCTCTTGCGCGCCACCCAGGGCAACCACGTCGAGGCCGCGCGCGCGCTGATCGACGCGGGCGCCGACGTCAATGCCAAGAATGCGATCCACGACAGCGCCTACCTGCTGGCCGGGGCGCGCGGCTACCGCGAGATCCTGGCGCTGACGCTGGCGCACGGCGCGGACCTGAAAAGCACCAACCGCTACGGCGGAACGGCGCTGATCCCGGCCTGCGAGCGCGGCCACGTCGAGGTGGTGGACATGCTGCTGGTCGCCGGCGTGGACGCCGACCACGTGAACAACCTGGGATGGACCGGCCTGCTGGAGGCCGTGATCCTGGGCGATGGCGGCCCGCGCCATCAGGCCATCGTCAAGCGCCTGATCGAGGCCGGCGCCGACGTCAATCTTGCCGACGGCAAGGGCGTGACGCCGCTTGCGCATGCGCGCCAGCGCGGCCAGGCCGAGATCGCGCGCATGCTGGAGGCGGCGGGCGCCCGGGGCTGACGCCCCTCAGAAGCCCTCGCGCGGCACGTGCACGCGGCCTTCCATCAGGATGCGCGCGCTGCGGCTCATGATGGCCTTGGTGACCTTCCACTCGCCGTCGACCAGCTTGGCCTCGGCGCCCACGCGCAGCGTGCCCGACGGATGGCCGAAGCACACGTTGTCGCGCTCGCCGCCGCCGGCGGCCAGGTTGACCAGCGTGCCGGGCACGGCCGCGGCGGTGGCGATGGCCACCGACGCCGTGCCCATCATGGCGTGGTGCAGCTTGCCCATGGACAGCGCGCGCACCAGCACGTCGACGTCGCCGGCGCCGATCTGCTTGCCGCTGGACGACACGTAGGCGCGGGGCGGGGCGACGAAAGCGATCTTGGGCGTGTGCTGGCGGCTGGCGGCCTCTTCGAGCTTGCCGATCAGGCCCATGCGCAGCGCGCCGTGGGCGCGGATGGTCTCGAAGCGCGCAAGCGCGGCGGGGTCGCCATTGATGTCGTCCTGCAGTTCCGTGCCCTTGTAGCCCAGCGCCTCGGCGTCCAGGAAGATGGTGGGAATGCCGGAGTTGATCATGGTGGCCTTGAAGGTGCCGACGCCCGGCACTTCCAGGTCGTCCACCAGCTGCCCGGTGGGGAACATGGAGCCGCCGTCGCCTTCCTCGGCCGGGTCCATGAACTCCAGGCGCAGTTCGGCGGCCGGGAAGGTCACGCCGTCCAGTTCGAAGTCGCCGGTTTCCTGCACGGCGCCGTCGGTGATGGGCACGTGGGCGACGATGGTCTTGCCGATGTTGGCCTGCCAGATGCGCACCACGGCCACGCCGTTCTGCGGAATGCGGGCGGGATCGACCAGGCCGTTGGCGATGGCGAACGGGCCGACCGCGGCCGACAGGTTGCCGCAATTGCCGCTCCAGTCCACGAAGGGCTGGTCGATGGAGACCTGGCCGAACAGGTAGTCCACGTCATGGTCGGGACGGCTGCTCTTGCCGATGATGACGGTCTTGCTGGTGCTGGACGTGGCCGCGCCCATGCCGTCGATCTGCTTGCCGTACGGGTCGGGGCTGCCGATCACGCGCAGCAGCAGCGCGTCGCGCGCGGGGCCGGCCACGCGCGCCGATTCGGGCAGGTCGTCGAGTTTGAAGAACACGCCTTTGCTGGTGCCGCCGCGCATGTAGGTGGCGGCAATCTTGGTCTGGGGAGCATGGGCCATGGGGCAGTCCTGAGATCTGGGATGGGGCAGGGCGAACGCCATCGGCGTTCGCCCGTCTGGGTGGAGGATCAGCCGGCTTTCTTGTCGGCGCCGGCCGCGGATTCGGCTTCCAGGAAGTCCTGGGCGAAGCGCTGCAGCACGCCGCCGGCCTCGTAGATCGACACTTCCTCGGCGGTGTCCAGGCGGCAGGTCACGGTGGCCTGCTCGGTGGAGCCGTCGCGGCGGTGGATCACCAGCGTCAGGTCGGCGCGCGGCTTGCGCTCGCCGATGACGTCGTAGCTTTCGGTGCCGTCCAGGTTCAGCGTCTTGCGGTTGACGCCGGGCTTGAACTCCAGCGGCAGCACGCCCATGCCGATCAGGTTGGTGCGGTGGATGCGCTCGAAGCCTTCGGCCACGATGGCTTCCACGCCGGCCAGGCGCACGCCCTTGGCGGCCCAGTCGCGCGACGAACCCTGGCCGTAGTCGGCGCCGGCCACGATGATGAGCGGCTGCTTGCGTTCCATGTAGGTCTCGATCGCTTCCCACATGCGCATGACCTTGCCCTCGGGCTCCACGCGCGCCAGCGAGCCCTGCTTCACCGTGCCGTCCTCGTTCTTCACCATTTCGTTGAAGAGCTTGGGATTGGCGAAGGTGGCGCGCTGCGCCGTCAGGTGGTCGCCGCGGTGGGTGGCGTAGGAGTTGAAGTCCTCTTCGGGCAGGCCCATCTTGTGCAGGTAGGCGCCGGCGGCGCTGTCGAGCAGGATGGCGTTGGACGGCGACAGGTGGTCGGTGGTGATGTTGTCGCCCAGCACGGCCAGCGGCAGCATGCCGCGCAGCGTGCGCTCGCCGGCCAGCGCGCCTTCCCAGTACGGCGGGCGGCGGATGTAGGTGCTCATCGGGCGCCAGTCGTACAGCGGGCTGACGGCGGCGCGGCGCTCGTCCTGGATGCCGAACATGGGCGCGTAGACCTTGCGGAAGTGCTCGGGCTTGACCGCGGACTTGACCACGGCGTCGATCTCTTCGTCGCTGGGCCAGATGTCCTTGAGGCGGATGTCGCGGCCGCTGGCGTCCTGGCCCAGCACGTCGCGCTCGATGTCGAAGCGGATGGTGCCGGCGATGGCGTAGGCCACGACCAGCGGCGGCGAAGCCAGGAAGGCCTGCTTGGCGTAGGGGTGGATGCGGCCGTCGAAGTTGCGGTTGCCCGACAGCACGGCGGTGGCATAAAGGTCGCGGTCGATGATTTCCTGCTGAATCTTGGGGTCCAGCGCGCCGGACATGCCGTTGCACGTGGTACAGGCGAAGGCCACCACGCCGAAGCCCAGCTTTTCCAGTTCGCCGGTCAGGCCGGCTTCGTCCAGGTACAGCGAAACCGCCTTGGAGCCGGGCGCCAGCGAGCTTTTCACCCAGGGCTTGCGGGTCAGGCCTGCGCGGTTGGCGTTGCGCGCCAGCAGGCCGGCGGCGATCACGTTGCGCGGGTTGCTGGTGTTGGTGCAGCTGGTGATGGCGGCGATGATGACGGCGCCGTCCGGCATCAGGCCGGGCTGGTTCTCCACGACGCCGGAAATGCCGCGCTCGGCCAGGTCGGCCACCGGCAGGCGGCGATGCGGGTTGGACGGGCCGGCCAGCGTGCGCACCACGCTGGACAGGTCGAAGCGCAACACGCGCTCGTATTCGGCGGTCTTGAGGCTGTCGGACCACAGGCCGGCGGTCTTGGCGTAGGTTTCCACCAGCGCGATCTGCTCGTCCTCGCGGCCGGTCAGGCGCAGGTAGTCGATGGTCTGCTGGTCGATCGAGAACATCGCCGCCGTGGCGCCGTATTCGGGCGCCATGTTGGAGATGGTGGCGCGGTCGCCCAGCGTCAGGCTGGAGGCGCCTTCGCCGTAGAACTCGAGGTAGGCGCCCACCACTTTTTCCTTGCGCAGGAATTCGGTCAGCGTCAGCACGATGTCGGTGGCGGTGATGCCCGGCTGGGCGCGGCCGGTGAGCTCCACGCCGACGATGTCGGGCAGGCGCATCCAGGAGGCGCGGCCCAGCATTACGTTCTCGGCCTCCAGGCCGCCCACGCCGATAGCGATCACGCCCAGCGCGTCCACGTGCGGAGTATGGCTGTCGGTGCCCACCAGCGTGTCGGGGAAGGCCACGCCGTCCTGGGTGTAGATGACCGGCGACATGCGCTCCAGGTTGATCTGGTGCATGATGCCGTTGCCCGGCGGCACGACCTCGATGTTGCGGAAGGCCTGCTTGGTCCAGTCGATGAAATGGAAGCGGTCTTCGTTGCGGCGGTCCTCGACCGCGCGGTTCTTGGCGAAGGCGTCGGGATCGTCGCCGCCGTATTCCACGGCCAGCGAGTGGTCCACGATCAGCTGCACCGGCACCACCGGATTGACCTTGGCGGGGTCGCCGCCCTTTTCGGCGATGGCGTCGCGCAGGCCGGCCAGGTCCACCAGCGCGGTCTGGCCCAGGATGTCATGGCAGACCACGCGCGCCGGGTACCACGGGAAGTCCAGGTCGCGGCGGCGTTCGATTAGCTGCTTGAGCGCATCGGTCAGGAGCGCCGGGTCGCAGCGGCGCACCAGGTTCTCGGCCAGCACGCGCGACGTGTAGGGCAGGCGGTCATAGGCCCCGGGCGAAATCGCCTCGACGGCGGCGCGGGTGTCGAAGTAGTCCAGGCGGGTGCCGGCCAGGGGCTTGCGGTAGTTTTGGTTCATGCCTCGGTGCGCTGCAGGTTGCCCTGCGCGATCTGCTGTTCGATGTTGAGACGGGATGCGCGGATGTGGCGGCGCATCAGGATTTCAGCCAACTCGCCATCGCGGTCGGCGATGGCGTCAAGAATGCGGTGGTGTTCGGCATAGGCCTGCCGCGGGCGGTTGGGCGTGGTGGAGTACTGGATGCGGTACATGCGCGCGAGCTGATAGAGCTCGTCGCACAGCATCCGAAACAGCATCTGGTTGCCGCTGCCCTTGACGATGCGGTAGTGGAAATCGTAGTCGCCCTCCTGCTGGTAGTAGCCGAGGCCGGCCTGGAAGGCCTCGTCGCGCTCGTGCGCTTCGAGCACGCCGCGCAGCTCCGCGATCTCGGCCGGCGGCATGCGCTCGGCCGCCAGGCGGCAGGCCGTGCCTTCCAGCGATTCGCGGATTTCGTAGAGTTCGCAGAGTTCCTGCTGCGACAGCGACACCACGCGCGCGCCGGCGTGCGGCACGCGCACCAGCAGCCGCTGGCCTTCCAGCCGGTGCAGCGCCTCGCGCAGCGGCCCGCGGCTGACGCCGTGGATCCGCGCCAGCTCGGGCTCGGAGATCTTGCTGCCGGGGGCGATCTCGCCCTTGACGATGGCGGACTGGATCTGGCGGAAGATGTGTTCCGCCAGGGTCTCGCTATCGCCCGGGGCGGCGCCCGGCAGCGTCAGCACTTTGCTCATGTGTCGACAATTCTTCCGAATTTAATGAAAAAAATCGGATTGGCGCGCCGTCAGGCGCAGGATTGTCAACAATTTACCCCGGCGTCGGGCAGGGCGCAAGCCGCCGGGGCCCCGCCTACTGCTTGTGGTGCACCTCCTGCAGGCCGTAGACCTGCACGGGAATGCCCGCCTGGCGCGCCTTCAGCTGCAGGGACAGGTACTGGGAGTAGTGGCGCGACTGGTGCAGGTTGCCGCCGTGGAACCACAGCGCCTGCTGCTGGGTGGGCTTCCACATGTTGCGCTGCTCGCCTTCCCAGGGGCCGGGGTCCTTGGTCGTGTCCGAACCCAGCCCCCAGCACTTGCCGACCTTGTCCGCGACCTCGCGGCTGATCAGGTCGGCGGCCCAGCCGTTCATCGAGCCGTAGCCGGTGGCGTAGACCACCAGGTCGGCCGGCAGGCTCACGCCGTTCTTCAGCACCACGGCGTCGCGCGTCAGGTGGCTGACGTCGGTGCGCGACTGCAGCTTGATGCTGCCGTCGATGATCAGGTCGCAGGCGCCCACGTCGATGTAGTAGCCGGAGCCGCGCCGCAGGTACTTCATGAACAGGCCCGAGCCGTCGTCGCCCCAGTCCAGCATGAAGCCGGCGGCCTCCAGCTTGTTGTAGAACTCGGCGTCGCGCTCGCGCATCCGCTCATACAGCGGGATCTGGAACTGCGCCATGATCTTGTAGGGCAGGGACGCGAACGTCAGGTCGGCCTTGCGCGTGGTCATGCCATTGGCCAGCGCCTGCTCCGAATAAAGCGCGCCCAGGCCGATGTCCATCAGCGTGTCCGAACGCACGATGTGCGTGGACGAACGCTGCACCATCGTCACATGGGCGCCGGCTTCCCACAACGCCGCGCAGATATCGTGCGCGGAGTTGTTGGCGCCGATGACGACCACGTTCTTGCCGCGGTAGGCGTCGGGGCCGGGGTGGCGCGAGGAATGGTGCTGTTCGCCCCGGAACTCATCCTGTCCGGGAAAGCGCGGGATATTGGGCTTGCCGGACATGCCGGTGGCCAGCACCAGCTGCTTGGGCCGCAGCACCACGGGCTCGCCGTCGCGCAGCACGGTGACTTCCCATTCCTGTTTGTCCTCGTCGTAGCGCGCCGACTGGCAGGTGCTGGACGTCCAGTAGTTGAGCTCCATGATCCTGGTGTACATCTCCAGCCAGTCGCCGATCTTGTCCTTGGGCGCGAAGATCGGCCAGTTCTCGGGGAAGGGGATGTAGGGCAGATGGTCGTACCAGACCGGGTCGTGCAGGCACAGCGACTTGTAGCGCTTTCTCCAGCTGTCGCCGGCGCGCTCGTTCTTCTCGATGATGAGGGTGGGCACGTCGAGCTGGCGCAGGCGCGCGCCCAGCGCGATGCCGCCCTGTCCGCCGCCGATGATGAGCACGTAGGGCTGGGTCCGGTAGCCGAGCTCGGCGGCCTCCTGCTCGCGCTTTTCCAGCCAGGTCTGGCGGGTCCGGCTGCTGCCGTGTTCGGCGCCCTTGGGCCGGCGCACGCCGCTGGGCTCTTCATGCCCCTTCAGCTCCGACATGGTGGTCAGCAGCGTCCAGATGCGGCCGTCGCGCACGCGGATGTGGCCATAGCCGCGGGCGCGGTTGGTCTCGATCTCGATCCAGCCCTGCAGCAGGCCGTCGTCGTCCGACACGGCCTCCTTTGGGTCCAGGTTGAACCGCACCGGCTCGACCTGTTCCAGCTGGTGCCGCAGCATGTCGCGGATCTGGTCGCGCCCCTCCAGGGTGCGCAGGTTCCAGGTGAACAGCACCAGGTCGCGCCAATAGCATTCGTCCTGGAACAGCGCGGCGACGGCATCGACGTCCTTGTTGCCTAGCGCGGTGTTCAGGCGTCCCAGCAGGGCCTCCAGGGCGGCGCCGGCTTGATCGGTCTGCATGTCTAGTCTCCTTGCCCGTGGCGGGCGATCGTTGTCTTGGCGGACCGGGGCGGTCCGTGGGCGGTTCCGGCCTGTGCCGGCCGGTGGCCGCCCACCGTAGACAAGCAATCGCCATGCCATATCGGCGCGCCGCGCGCGGCGCCCGGCGCGCGCGACAGGCGGGCGGGAAGGGGCGTGGCGGCGCGCCACAGCTGTGGCGCGCGGGTGTGGCGCCGCGCCTCAGTGGCGCGGGGACAGGCCGTAGCGCCGCATCTGGCGATGGACCGTGGAGCGGTCCACGCCCATGCGGCGGGCGGCCTCGGAGACGTTGCCGGCGCAGCGCGCCAGCATGGAACGCAGGGCAGCTTCGCCGGGGCTGGCGGCCGCCGCCACCGGCGCCAGCGCATCGGGCAGGTCGCCGGCTTCGATCACGCCGTTCTCGCACAGCGCGGCGGCCACCGCGATGGCGTTGGCCAGTTCGCGGATATTGCCGGGCCAGGCGTGCGACTTCAGCGCCATCAGCGCGGCCGGCGACAGCACGGGCGCGCCCGATTCGTCCTGGTGGCGCGCCAGCAGGCGTTCGATCAGCCACTCCAGGTCTTCGCGTTCGCGCAGCGGCGGGATGGTCAGCGTGGCCGCGTTGATGCGGTAATGGTCTGCCCCCTGAAAAGTGGTCCTCCCTGAAGTAGGCTATTGAGCCGTAGGAGGACGTTGGAATGCCCCAGAAGAAGCACAAACCCGAAGAGATCGTGGCGAAGCTGCGCCAAGTCGATGTTCTGTTGTCGCAAGGTCGTTCTGTCGGAGAAGCGGTCCGTTTGATCGGCGTGACGCAGTTTACGTATTACCGGTGGCGCAAGGAGTTCGGTGGCCTGAAGGGTGACCAGGTGAAGCGGCTGAAGGAGCTCGAGAAAGAGAATGACCGGCTGCGCAAGGCGGTCTCGGACCTGACACTCGAGAAGCTGATCCTGAAAGAGGCTGCTTCGGGAAACTTCTGAGCCCCGCTCGCCGTCGCCGTTGCGTCGATCGTGTCATGGCGAAGTTCTCCGTCTCGGAGCGGTTTGCCTGCAAGGTTCTCGGCCAGCATCGTTCGACCCAGCGCAAA
>NZ_POQS01000004.1:725154-760525 GCF_002885955.2 Achromobacter pulmonis | reverse complement strand
CATCGACGCCCTGTCGGACCTGTTCATCCTGCGTGGTGTGCCCGGCCATGTCCGTTCCGACAACGGCCCGGAGTTCATCGCCAAGGCTGTACGGGAGTGGATCGTAGCCGTCGGCGCAAAGACAGCGTTCATCGAACCTGGAAGCCCTTGGGAGAACGGCTACTGCGAGAGCTTCAACTCGAAGCTCCGCGACGAACTGCTCGACGGTGAGATCTTCTACAGCCTCGCCGAGGCCAAGATCATCATCGAAGCCTGGCGGCGGTACTACAACACCGAGAGGCCACACTCGTCGCTTGGATACAAGCCACCGGCACCCGAGGCCATCATCTGGCCTGCGCCAGCAAGCGGAGCAGCACCGTCATCTGCCCAGGCAATAGCCCCAAGGCCGATCATGAACTAAGATTGAAACCGGACCACCCTATGGGGTCAGGCCAATCAGGTTGGCCATCTCGATGCGCCGCGCGGTGCCGGTGACCAGATGCAGCGCCAGGTTCTGGCTGGTCTTCAGCACGGGGGAACTGAGCAGCGAGATGTCCAGCACCGCGGCCAGCTCGCCGTCGGCGCTGTAGATCGGGGCGGCGGTGCAGGACAGCGGCGTGTGGGTGTTGTCGAAATGGTCGGTCTGATGGATGGTGAGCGCTTCGCCGCTTTCCAGGCAGGCGCCCACGGCGCAGGTGCCGGCGCGCCGCTCCGACCACTCCGACCCCAGATAGAGGCCGGCCTTGCGCAATTGCGCCGTCTGCTGGGCGTCGCCCAGGAATTCCACGGTGACGCCCTGCCGGTCGGCCAGCAGCAGCACATAGTTCTGTCCGGCGACCTGGCGGAACAGGTGGTCCAGGCCGGAGCGCGCGATGGCGATCAGCGCCTCGGATTGCTGGCGATGCTCGCGCAGCCGCCCGTCGGGCACGATATAGGCCTCGCAGGCGTGCGCGGGATCGAGCCGGTACTGGTCCAGGCAGCGCAGCCAGCTGCTGACCACGTGCGCGTCGCGCTGCGTGGGGCGGCCAAGGCCGACCTGTTCGATCTCGCGGATATGGGCGAAGTGCTGGGAACTAGGCATGTCGTCTCCATGGAGCGCCCGATCTGCGTCGAGTAGCCGGACAGCATGCACAGAGGACGACACGCCTGTAAATGCTGGTTATCCAGCATCGGGTGCGGCGCGGGCGCTACAGGTCGACCTTGACCTTGCCCGCCTGCACCAGCCTGGCCACGTCGCGGATTTCCGCCAGCAGCGCCTGCTGCAGCTGTGCCGGCGTGCCGCCGGTGGGCTGGAAGCCCTGTTCGGCCAGCTTGGCGCGCACCGTCTCCGTCGGCAGCGCGCGGTTGACGCCCTGGTTGAGCGCGGCGACGGCGGCCTCCGGCGTGCCCGCGGCGCAATACGTGCCGAACTGGATCTGCGCGGAGAAGCCGGGGTAGCCGCTTTCGGCCACCGTGGGGATGTCCGGATACTTGGGCAGGCGTTCCGGGCTGGTCACGGCCAGCACGCGCAGGCGTCCGCCCTGCAGGTACGGCTCGACCGCCGCCACCGTGGCCACCACCAGCTGTATCTGTCCGCCCAGCAGGTCCGTCATCATCGGTCCGGTGCCGCGATACGGCACGTGCAGCAGCTCGACGCCGCAGGCCGCCTGCAGCAGTTCGGTCGCCAGATGCTGGGGCGTGGCGTTGCCGGGCGTGCCGAACGTCAGGCCCTTGGGTTCGCGCTTGGCCTGGGCCACCAGTTCGGCCAGCGTCTTGGCCGGCACGTCGGCGTTGACCGCCACCATGTAGGGCGAACGCGCGATCGGGCAGACCGGCGTGAGCTGCTTGAGCACGTCCTCGGGCGGCCGGGCGTAGTAGCGCACCGAAGGCACCAGGCCGGCGAACAGCAGCACGCTGCCGTCCTTGGCGCCGTTGGCGGTGTAGTCGGCGCCCAGCATGCCGCTGGCGCCGGGCTTGTTCTCGACCACCACGGGGCGGTCCATCGCGCCTTCCATCGCCGCGGCGACGACCCGGCCCAGCACGTCCGTGCCGCCGCCCGGCGGGAACGGCACGACCACGCGCAGCGGCGCCGCGCGCGCGCCGGCGGACCGGCCCGCCATGACGCCGGCCGGCGCCAGGGCCAGCGCCGCCAGGTTCTTCAAGAGGGATCTGCGATTCATGTCGTATGTCTCCGCGTATGTCTCTGTTCTTATGCCGTTCAGGCGCAGTGCCGGGTTTCGCCCTGGGCCCGGAAAAAGCGCTGCAGGGCCGCCGCCACCACCGCCGGTTCCTCCACCGGCAGCATATGCCGCTGGCCGGCCACCACCCGGGCCTGGCCGCAAGGCAGCGCGGCGGCCAGCTCGCGCGTCATGCGCGGCGTGGACCCGACGTCCTCCTCGCCGGTCATCGCCAGCGCGGGGCAGGCGATGCCGGGCGCGGCCTGCGCCAGGATCGGATCGCCCAGCGCAAACACGCGGTAGGCGGCCAGGAAGCTCGCGCGGTCGTTGCGCAGCAGGCGCTGCCCGATGCTGGCAACCCGTTCCGGCCGCCGCGCCTGGAAGTCCGGCGTGAACCAGCGCGCCAGCGATACCTGGGCCGCCGCCGCGGGGTCCTGCGTCGCGGCCGCTTCCAGCCGCGCCAGCACGGCGCGCGCTTCGTCGGGGCTGCGCCGGAACACCGTGCTCAGCAGCGTCAGGCGCCGCACCCGCTGCGGCCGCGCGGCGGCATAAGCCCCCGCGATCAGGCCGCCCATGGAATAGCCCAGCACGTTGGCGTTCTGCCAGCCGGCGCGGTCCAGCTCGGCGTCGAGCTGGGCGATGTAGTCCTGCACCGTTATGGTCTCGTCCACGGCGGGGGCGTTGCCATGGCCCAGCAGGTCGTAGCGCAGCACCTCGAAATCCGGCTCCAGCAGCGGCGCCAGGTCGTCCCACAACGTGTGGTCCAGGCCCACGCCATGCAGCAGCACCAGCGGCTCGCCGCGGCCGCTGCGGCTATAGTGCGCGCTCATTTCGCCTGGGCCTCGCGCTCGAGTTCCTGCATGTCCGAATAACGGTTGCCGATGCGATGGTGCGGACGGCCCGAAGTGGCCGCGCCCAGCGCGACCACGATCTCGTCCGGCGCGGGCGCGTCGTTGATCGTGGTCTGCACCGTCAGATAGTGCGAGCGCAAGCCCTCGTCCTGCTTGTGCATCAAGGGCACGGAAATCACGCAGCCCGGGCCGCCGCGCATATTGGTGAAGCTCAGGTAGCTGGTGCCGCCCACCGCGTTGCGGTAGGCGTTGCCGAAGCGCAGCGTGTGGATCAGCGCCGACGCGTGCTCGATTTCGCCGGCCGTGCCCACCACGGCGGCCTTGCCGTAGGCCTCGACCTGGTCGGCCGACCCGGCCTGCCGCAGGATTTCCCCGACCAGCAGCTCGCCCAGCGGCGGCGCGGCCGCCAGGATCTGCGGGCGCAGGTCTTCCTGGAACGGCAGGCCCGCCCACGGATTGCGGATCACGGCGGCGGCCACGATCATCACCAGCGGACGCTCGGCCGCGCGGCCTCCTTCGATCAGGGTTTTCTCGACATAACTGACTACTTTGCGCACTTGCAGGGACATACCGCGGCTCCACGACCTGTTGGATGAATGACGGGCCATTGTTGGACGCCCGACGCGGTTTTGACAATCCAAATTAACGTAAGTTAATTTCGGAAAATCCGAATTTGCTTGGTGCCCCCATGCCGCAGCCCCTCAAGATCCAGCACCTGCGCCAGTTCCTGCTCGCGGCCGACCACGGCAGCTTCCGCCTGGCGGCCGAAGGCACCTTCCGCTCGCAGGCCGCCGTCTCGGCGGCCATGCAGGACCTGGAACAGCAGCTGGGCGCGCCGCTCTTCGAACCCGGCAAGCGCGCGCAGCTCACCCCGCTGGGCGCAGCCGTCGCGCCGCTGTTTCGCGAACTGCTGTCCACCCACGACCGGGTGCTGGACGCCGCGCGCCAGCTCAGTCTGGGCAGCCAGGGGCCGGTATCGCTGGCCGTCATGCCCTCGCTGGCCGACGAATGGCTGCCGCGGCTGCTGGAACGCTATGCGCGCGGCCACCCCGCGATCCGCATCCGCGCCATCGACGAGCCCTCGCAGGACGTGCACCGGCTGGTGCTGAACGGCGAAGTGCAGGTCGGCGTGGCGGGGCAGGTGCCGCGCACCGCCGAAGTCGCCTTCGCGCCGGTGGCGCGCGACGCCTTCGGCCTGGTCTGCCGCAAGAGCCACCCGCTGGCGCGCCGGCGCGGCCCGGTGCCCTGGTCCGCGCTGGCCGGCGAACGCCTGATCGGCAACGCCACCTTCGACACCTTGCGCAACCGGCAACTGGGCGGCGCCATCGAAGACCCGTTCATGGTGGTGTCCAACCGCGCCTCGCTGCTGGCCAGCGTGGTCAGCGGACTGGGCGTGACCGTGCTGCCGGTGCTGGCGCGCCCCGCGGCCAGCACCGGCCTGGCCTTCGTGCCGCTGGCCGAACCCACCGTGGAGCGCATCGTCGGCGTCCTGACCCGCAAGGAAGAGACGCTGCTGCCGTCGGTGGCGGCCCTGCATGAACTGGCGTTGCGGTCGCTGGCGCAGTTCACGCGGCGCAAGGGGGCTGGGTTGGTTTGATACGGGCGGCGGACGCCCATGGGCGTAACCCTGGCATTAGGGATTCCCCGGCGCTTTGCGTGGAATGAAACCCAGCTTAAGCAATTCTGAATTGGCATTCCGGGGGGCTTGGGTCAGAGTGGCGCCGACAGTCCCGCACACAGAAGAAAACCTGCCCATTGCACGCCGGCGGCGAACCGGGGGACACCGGACGCCGCCCGTCCGGCCGCGGCCGTCCGGCTGTGGCCTTCATGTCGGTTCGAGGAGACAACCATGAGCAAGCGTTGGAAAGCGCTGTTGGGCGCGGTAGCGATCACGGCGGGAGGGTGGGTCCAGGCGGCCGACGCGCCGCCGGACATCAAATTGATGCAACTGTCGGTCGGCAAGATCGAGCTGGATAAGGGCTTCATGACCGCCATGGTGGACGTGGGCACCAAGATCAAGATTCCCGTGCCGGCCTATGTGATCCAGCATCCGCGCGGACTGGTGCTGTTCGATACCGGCATGAACCAGGCCACGGCCGACGGCAACTGCGCCAACTATTGGGGACAGGGCCTGTGCGGCGCGTTCAACTCCATCCAGGGGCGCGACGAGGTCATCGACCGCCAGTTGAAGGCGGCCGGCTTCGACGCCAGCGACGTGAAGTACGTGGTCTATTCGCACTTCCACCTGGATCACGCGGGCAACATCAAGATGTTCCCCAAGGCGCGCCACGTGGTGCAGAAGGCCGAGCTGCGTGCCGCCTGGTGGCCGGAGAAATTCCAGCGGGCCGCCTATGTCATGAAGGACTTCGATACCACGCGCGACTACGACTTCATCCAGGTCGAGGGCGACTTCGACCTGTTCGGCGACGGCAGCATTGTGCTGCTCGACACCAAGGGGCACACCCAGGGTCACCAGTCGCTGCAGGTCAAGCTGAAGAACACCGGCACGGTGCTGCTGGCGGCCGACGCCATCTACACGGGCGAGAACGAGGCGGGCGTGATTCCGGGCATCACCTGGAACACGGCCGCCTCCATGCAGGCCATCGATCGTCTCAAGCAGATTCGCGACGCCACTCAGGGGCAGCTCTGGTACAGCCACGACGCGCAGCAGCACGCGCAAAACGCCAAAACCAAGGTCTTCGACTGAGGGCGCCATGCGGCCGGTCATCGCCCTGCACGAGGTGAGCAAGTCGTTCGGCCCGCGCCAGGTTCTGCATGCGCTGAGCCTGTCGGTGGCGCCGGGCGAGATCGTGGGCCTGCTGGGACCGAACGGCAGCGGCAAGACCACTACCCTGCGTTTGATGGCCGGCTTTTACGCGCCGGACAGCGGCCGCATCTCCATTTGCGGACGCCAGCCGGCCGCCGGGCGCGGCAATGCCGACATCGGCTACCTGCCCGAGCGCGCGCCGTTGTACGACGCGCTGACGGTGACCCAGTACCTGGAATTCATTGCCGCGGTGAAGGTCGAGGGCGGTGCGCCCGCCCGGCGCCGGGCGATCGAAGAGGCCATCGACGGCTTCGGCCTGCAGGCGCAGGCCCGCACGCTGGTCGGCCGGCTATCGAAGGGGCAACGCCAGCGTGTGGGTCTGGCGCAGGCCGTACTCAACAATCCCCCGGTGCTGTTGCTGGACGAGGCCACCAACGGGCTGGATCCGGTGCAGATCGTCGAGGCGCGGGCGATGATTCGGCGTTGCGCCCAAGGCCGCGCCGTGGTGTTCAGCAGCCATCTTATGCAGGAGGTGGAAGCCTTGTGCACGCGCATCGCCATTTTGCGCGAAGGCCGGCTGGTGGAAGACGCCGCGCTGGGTGCGGCGCCGGCGGCCCTGCAGCTGAGCCTGGCGCTGCCGCAGGCACGGCATGCGGCGCTTCACGCGGCCTTACGCGCTTGCCCGGGCGTGCGCGGCGTCGACGCCGAACCGGTGGACGACATGCACAGCAAGTGGCGCATCGGCTGGGACGCCGGCGCGGGTTCGACCTGCGACGCGGTGCTGCGCATCGTGCTGGCGCATGGCGAGCTGCGCGCCGTGCTGTCCATGCACGACGCGGTCGAGGCCCGGCTGCTGTCGGCGTTGGCGTCCAACGACACTTCGTTGCGCAGGCGCGCATGAGAGGATTCTTCGCCCTGTACCGCAAGGAACTGCGCGGCGATTTCGGCTCGCCGGTGGCGCTGGCTGTGGTGGCGGTGTTCTGGGCCCTGTCGGGCTACCTGTTCAGCTTCAATCTGTTCTTCGTCAGCACCGGGCAGATGGTGACCGCTTTTCACAATATGACCATTCTGCTGATCCTGGTGATGCCGCTGGTCAGCATGCGCACCTTCGCCGAAGAGGCGCGGCAGGGCACGCTGGAATTGCTGCTGACCCTGCCGCTGTCGGACGCCACGCTGGTGGCGGCCAAGTACGCGGCCGGGCTGACCATGCTGGCGCTGATGCTGGCGGGCACCGCGTCGGCGGTGCTGCCGCTGGCCTGGTACGGACAGCCGGACTATGGCCCCATCGCCGGCGGCTACATCGGCGTGTTTCTGTATGGCGCGCTGTTCCTGGCCATCGGCATCGCCGTGTCCAGCGCCTGCGCCAATCAGATCGTGGCGGCCAGCGCCACGTGGGGCATTCTGGTGCTGCTGTGGTTCATCGACTACCCCGCGGCGCTGGACGCGTTTCCGGCGCTGTCGCCGTTCTTCCAGGCTTTGTCGCTGTCGGCGCAGCACGTGGACTTCATCCGCGGCGTGCTGCCCGGCCCGGCAACACTCATGCTCGCAAGCCTGACGCTGCTGGCACTCATGGCTGCGGCCGCCAATCTGAAACGCTGGAGGCTGCGATGATGCGTCGCGCCGTCCGGCGGCTGGCGCTATGGTTGCCGTTCATGGCGGTGGCGGCGCTGCTGCTGGCGCTGAATCTGTGGGCGGCGCGCCACCTGGGGCGTGTCGATCTGACTGCCCAGCGGCTGTATAGCCTGGCGCCGGAGAGCCTGGAGGTGGCGCGCCGGATCGACGAGCCGGTCGAGGTGACCTGGTTCTACGACCTGCGCAACAAAAGCATGGTCGACGCGCTGGAGCTGCTGCGCCAGTACCAGCGCGCCAATCCGCTGATCCAGGTGCGCGGGGTGGACCCCGCGCTGCGCCCGGCCGAGGCGCGCGAGGCGGGCATCCAGTTCGCCGGCAGCGCTGTGCTGGCCTCGGGCGAGCGGCGCATGACGATCAACGGTGGCACCGAGACCGATTTCACCAACGCGCTGATCCGCATCGGCCAGCAGGGCGCCCAGACCGTCTGCTTCACGCAAGGTCATCGCGAAGCCGCGCTGGACAGCCTGAGCTCGCTGGACGACCTGGAAGAGCACGATGGCGACGAGAACCTGGTTGCCCGCGTCGAGGTACACGAGCAACATGGCATGGCCTTGGCCCGCAACGCGCTGCGGACCCTGGGCTTCGCCACCCGCGCGGTCAACGCCGGCGGCCTGACCGCGGCGCTGCCGCACTGCTCGGTGGTGGTGGCCGCAGGACCGCGCGCGCCATTCGGCGCGGACGACGCGCGGGCGCTGCGCGACTGGACCCTGGCTGGCGGCAAGACCCTGCTGCTGCTGGAACCGGACGCGCCGCACGGCCTGGACGCCTTGCTAGGCGACTTCGGCATCGCGCGCCCGGGCGGCGCGCTGGCCGATCCCGCCAGCCACTACCGCAACGATCCCGGGAGCCCGGCCGTCAGCGACTACACCCGCCACAAGATGACCCGTGGACTGCCGCTGAGTTTCTTCCCCGGCGCCGCCGGCCTGGAGCCGGCGGGAGACAGCCTGCCGCGCGGCGTAGTGGTGACGCCGCTGGCGCAGACCAGCGCCCAGGCGTTGCTGCCCGGACGGCCCGCTGCGCGCTATGCGCTGATGGTGCTGGCCACGCGCAGTGCGCAGACCGGCGCCGAAGACGGCGTGGCCCGGCCCTCGCTGCTGGTGGCCGGCGACAGCGACTTCGCCACCAACCGGCACTTCGCCACGCTGGGAAATGGCGCGCTGTTCGCCAATGCCGTCTCGCTGCTGGCCGGCGAGGACGCGCTGCTGACGATACGCCCGCGTCATTATGAAAGCCGGCGCGTGGAGCTGACCAATCGCCAGATGCGCACGGTTTTCTGGACCAGTACGGTCGCCTTGCCCCTGATGGCGTTCATGGTCGGCTTGGTGCTGTGGTGGAGGCGCCGATGAACGCCGCGCGCGCCGGCTGGTCGCTGTTGCTGGCGGCGGGCATCGGCCTGTCGCTATGGCAATGGCGCGAAGCGTCCACGGAAACTGCGCGCCATGCAGGCCATACCCATCTGCACGACGACTCCGGCAAGCCGGCGCGGCTTTATGCCTGGGACGCGGCCAGCGCCGCGCTGGTGGTGCTGGCCACGTCAGAAGCCAGCTTGCGGCTGCGCCGCGGCGCCGAAGGCTGGAGCGCCGAGCCGCCCGACGCGGGCCGCGGATTCGACGCCGCCGCGTTCGTGGCGCTGCTGTCGCAGGCGCGCAGTGATCGCATGCTTAGGCCGCAGTCCGACCAGCCCTACGGACTGGCGCCGCCGCGGCTGCGCATCGAGGTTTTCGACGCGGCCGGCGCCGCGCTGGCCCGACTGCACGTGGGCGCGCTTGCGCCGGATGGACTAGGCCGTTATGTGCAGATACCCGGCGAATCGCAGATCCGCATCATCCCCGCCTACCAGACGCGCGCGCCATTGGCTGCGATGGCGGTGGACGTCGCGCCTTGATGCGCTGCATCTCTATCGCGCGCGAAACCCGGCTTGCACAAAGATAAATAGTCGGCGCAAAAGGGCGTACCTATACTTCGATCCCATTAACAGACCGGTTCCGCGCGGCTCCACACTGCCGGCGGCGCACGTCGGATAAGTGCCCGGCCATCCCTCGCGCAACATGTCGCGGGCGGACGCGGCGGGGTTGATAACGAGACATGGGCGCGCGGGCGCTGCGGGTGCCCAGCGCAATGGGAGAACGCGCTTGACCTTGGATCTACTGCCTCTGGCCCTGGTGGACGGCGTGGCCTACGCCAGTCTGCTGTTCCTGGTATCAATGGGGTTAACCCTGGTGTTCGGCGTGATGGGCATTCTGAACGTCGCCCACGGCGCGTTCTATGCCTTCGGCGGCTACGCGGCCGCCAGCTTCGTGATGTTCCTGGCGCCCAGAACGGACTCCCCCGTGCTGCTGTTTGCCGCGCTCTTCGTGGCCGCGGTCGTGATCGGGCTGGCGCTGGGCAGCGTCATGGAATTCCTGCTGATCCGCCGCGCGCAGAACTACGATCCCATCCTGAAACTGCTGCTGACCTTCGGCGGCTTTCTCATGCTGGAGGACATCCAGCGCATGCTGTGGGGTGCGCAGCCTTATAGCGCCAGTGAGGTCGTCAACCGGCTGGGCAACATCGAGATCGGCGAGATCACCTACACCACTTACCAGCTCGTGGTGGTGCCGGTGACGGCGCTACTGGCCTACGTGTGTCTGGAGTTCTTCCTGCGCCACACCAAACTGGGCAAGCAGACGGTTGCCACCACGCACAACCGCGAGGTCGCCACTTCGCTGGGCATCAACGCCAAGAAGATCGGCTACGTCACCTTCGTCATCGCGACCATGCTGGGCGCGCTGGGCGGCGCCATGGCTGCGCCCACGACCTCGCTGGTGCCGGGCGCGGGCACCGACATGACGGTGCTTTCGTTCGCGGTGGTGGCCACCGCGGGGCTGGGCCAGATCACCGGCGCGCTGATCGCCTCGCTGCTGATCGGCGTGATCCGTGCCATCGCCGTGTATGCGGCGCCCGAGCTGGAAGTGGCGGTGCCCTACATCATCATGGTGCTGGTGCTGATCATCCGTCCTCACGGCCTGTTCACCGTGGCCCAGGCGAGGACGATCTGATGAAAGTGCCCGTACTCAGCCTGCTGGCCGCGCTGGCCACCCTGTTGCTCGGCTACGCCTATTCCTGGACCATCACGCCCATCGTCATCGGGCTGACCTACGCCATTGCCGCGCTGGGCGTGTCGGTCATGGCCCGCGCCGGGCAGGTCTCCTTCGGCCACGCGATGTACGCCTGCATCTCGGCCTACACCGTGGCCTTTCTGGCCCGCGCCGTGCCGGGCGCCGACGCGCTGGTGCTCATCCTGGCCGGCGTGCTGGCCAGTTTCCTCGCGGCGGTGGTGATCGGCCTGTTCGTGGTGCGCTACCGCGGCATCTTCTTCGGCATGCTCAACCTGGCGCTGAGCATGGTGCTGTTCGCGCTGTTGGGCAAGCTCTACACGCTGACCGGCGGTTCCGATGGGCTGCGCATCGTGCGCCCGGCGCTGGCCGGCATGGTCATGGAACGCGACGATTTCGAACGCGCGCTGCTGGTGCTGACGCTGGTGCTGTCGCTGGCGCTGGCCTGGTGGGTGCAGCGCTACTTTCGTTCCGGCAGCGGCCAGGCCCTTTCGGCCATCAAGACCAACGAGACGCGCCTCGAATACCTGGGCTTTTCCGCCTACCTGATCATGTGGAAAGGCTACCTGCTGTCGGCCGTGGTGGTGGGCTTTTCCGGCGCAATCCTGGCGCTGATGCAGGGCCTGGTCACGCCGGAGATCGGATCGTGGCTGCGCTCGGGCGAGTTCGTGTTCATCACCATCCTGGGCGGCGCCGGCCACGCTGCGGGCGCATTCCTGGGCGCGGTGGGATTCGAAACCGTCAAGCTGGCCTCGGCGGCCTATTTTCCGGGGCTGTGGCAGTTCCTGCTGGGCCTGACGCTGATCCTGGTGATCTTTATTTTCCCCACCGGCTTTGTCGGCCAGATCATGAAGCGCGCAGCGGCGCAAAAGCGCGAGCAGAGCAGGGCGCAGGCCCGCGATCAGTCCACCGTCCGCATCCCGGTGAGGAACTGAAAATGAAACCCCTCATTAAGACCACCGACCTGTACCTGGCCTTCGGCGGCGTGGTGGCCGCCGACAACATCAACTTCGAACTGCACGAAGGCGAACGCCTGGCGGTGATCGGGCAGAACGGCGCCGGCAAGACCACGTTCATCAATATCTGCACGGGTTACCTGGCGCCATCCCGGGGCAAGGTCTGGTTCGACGGCCGCGATGTCACGGCGATGGCGCCGCGCCGCATCGTTCGCCTTGGACTGGGCCGTTCGTTCCAGCTGCCGCAGCTGTTCACCGAGCACAGCGTGCGCCAGTGCGTGCAGATCGCCGCCGCCCGGCGCAACAAGGATCTGAGCTGGTTCCGTTCGCTGGAAAGCACCATAGACGCCAAATCGGTCGACGCCACGCTGGACCTGGTGGGCCTGTTGCCCGAGGCCGACGAACCGTGCATCGGCCTGCCCGAAGGCAAGCGCAAATTGCTCGACGTGGCGATGGCGCTGGCGCTGCAGCCCAAGCTGCTCATCATGGATGAGCCCACCAGCGGTGTGGCCTCGGAAGACAAGTTCGGCCTGATGGAGACCGTCATGAGCGCGCTGGACGAACGCCGCGTGACCAGCTGGTTCGTCGAGCACGACGTGGACATCGTGTCGCGGTACGCCACGCGGGTTGCCGCCTGGATTGCCGGCAAGGTGGCCGCCGATGGCACGCCCGAGGAGGTCCTGAACAATGCGCAGATCAAAAGCGAAGTGCTGGGGGCCTGAAACATGTTGAACCTATCGGTCGTCAACGTCGACCTGGCGGGCAACCGCATCCTGCGCGACGTCAGCGCCACTTTCGAATCCGCCAAGACCATCGGCATCGTCGGCCGCAACGGCGCGGGCAAGACCACGCTGCTGCGCACCATCATGGGCCTGACCCGGATCCGGTCCGGCACGATCTCCTTTGACGGCGCCGACCTGACCGCGCTGCCGGGCCACCGGCGCGCGGCGTTGAAGGTGGGCTACTCGCCCGAAGATCGGGTGATTTTCCCCACCATGACCGTGGAGGAGAACCTGCACCTGCCCTGCGAGGTGCAGGGCCTGTCGCGCGACGAGATCCAGGCGCGCGTGGCCGCGGTGCTCAAGGTGGTGCCGCAGCTGGAACCCATGCTCAAGCGGTCGGGCTCAGCGCTGTCGGGCGGCCAGGGCAAGATGGTCGCGCTGGCGCGCGCCGTCATGGTGGGAACCCGCCTGCTGATGCTGGACGAGCCCTTCCAGGGGCTGGCGCCCAAGCTGGCGCGCGACTACACCGAAGCACTGGCGCGGCTCAAGGAATTGCAGCCCGAGCTGTGCGTGGTGATAACCGAATCCAACGTGAAACTGCTGGGAGACATCCCAGACCAGATCTGGACCATCGAGCGCGGCTCGATTTCCCTGAATTGATACTCCGGAGAGTGGCATGACGCAAATGATCATCAACGGCCGCCAGGTCGACGCGGCCGACGGCCGCAGTCTGGAAGTGGTGTCGCCGGTCGACGGCCAGGTTTTCACCACAATCCCGCGCGGCCAGCAGGCCGACGTCGACGCCGCGGTGCAAGCCGCGCGCGGCGCGCTGGATGGTGCGTGGGGGCGCATGACCGCGCTCGAGCGCGGCCGGCTGCTGCTGCGCCTGGGACAGAGCGTGCTGGCCCACCACGAGGAACTGGCCCGCCTGGAATCGCGCGACACTGGCAAGCCCATGTCGACCGCGCGTGCCGACATCACGGTGCTGGCGCGCTACTTCGAGTTCTATGGCGGGGCCGCCGACAAGGTCCATGGCCAGACCATCCCGTTCCAGCAGGACTATTCCGTACAGCTGATCCGCGAACCGCTGGGCGTGACGGCCCATATCATCCCGTGGAACTATCCGGCGCAGATGTTCGGCCGCAGCGTGGCACCGGCGCTGGCCATGGGCAACGCCGCGGTGGTCAAGCCCGCCGAAGACGCCTGCCTGTCCATCATCCGCGTGGCCGAGCTGGCTCTGGAAGTCGGCTTTCCCGCCGGCGCGCTGAACATCGTGACCGGCCTGGGCGAAGAGGCCGGCGCCAGCCTGTCGCGCCATCCGGATATCAACTTCATCACCTTCACCGGCTCCAACGAGGTCGGCGTGCTGATTCAGCAGGCGGCCGCGCTCAACGCGGTCAAGTGCGTGCTGGAGCTCGGCGGCAAGTCGGCTCACATTGTGTTCGACGACGCCAACTACCGGCTGGCGATTCCGGCCATCGTCAAGGGCATCGTCCACAACGCCGGCCAGACCTGCACCGCCGGCAGCCGCCTGCTGGTGCACCAGGGCATCTATGCCGACTTCATGAAGGCGCTGGCCGAGGAATTCTCCAAGGTTCGCGCCGGCACCCCGGACATGGACCTGACCTGCGGCCCGGTGGTCAACAAGGCGCAGTTCGACCGCGTCAACCGCTATATCGAAAAGGGCCTGGCCGACGGCCTGAAAGTTGTGGCCCAGGGCGGCATCGCCGACGGCGTGCCCGCCGGCGGCTACTTCGTCAAGCCCACGCTGTTCTCCGCCGCCAGCCACGACAGCGACCTGATGACCCAGGAGATCTTCGGGCCGGTGCTGGTGGCGCTGCCCTTTGCCGACGAAGCCGAGGCGATCCGCCTGGCCAACGCCACCGACTACGGCCTGCTGGGGGCTGTCTGGACCGAGAACGGCGGGCGCCAGCAACGTGTGGCCCGCGGCATCAAATGTGGCCAGGTCTACATCAACGGTTTCGGCGCCGGCGGCGGCGTGGAGCTGCCGTTCGGCGGCGTGAAGAAAAGCGGGCACGGGCGCGAGAAGGGCTTTATCGCCCTGGAAGAGATGAGCACGACCAAAACCATCATCCAGTTCTATGGCGAATGATCGCCGCGTACACCAACGGAGACAGAAATGAGTCAGTTGCAAGGTAAGGTCGCCATCGTCACCGGTGGTGGCAGTGGCTTCGGCGAGGGCATTGTCAAGCTCTACGCCAAGGAAGGCGCCAAGGTCGTCATCGCCGACATCAACAAGGCCGCCGCCGACCGCGTGGCCGGCGAAGTGGGCCCGGCCGCACTGGCGGTGCAGGCCGACGTCGCCAGCCGCGCCGACATCGACAACGTCGTGCGCACCTGCCGCGAGGCCTTCGGCTCGGTCGACATCGTGGTCAACAACGCCGCCATTACCCACAAGAACCAGCCCATGCTGGACGTGGACGAGGCCATGTTCGACCGCATGTTCGACATCAACGTAAAGTCCATCTACCACATGGCGCAGGCCGTGGTGCCGGTAATGCGCGAGCAGAAGCGCGGCGTGATCCTGAACGTGGGCTCGACCGCCGGTATCCGGCCGCGTCCCGGCCTGAGCTGGTACAACGCGTCCAAAGGCGCCGTCAACGTGCTGTCCAAATCCATGGCGGTGGAGCTGGGCGCCGACGGCATCCGGGTCAACGCCATCTGCCCGGTCATGGGCATCACCGGCATGTTCGAGCTCTTCATGGGCCTGCCCGACACCCCGGAAAACCGCGCGAAGTTCGTGTCGACCATTCCTCTGGGACGTTTCTGCCAGCCGTCCGACGTGGCGGCCGCGGCGCTGTTCCTGGCCAGCGATGCGGCCGAGTTCATCACCGGCGTGGAATTCCCGGTCGACGGCGGCCGGACGGTCTAGCGCCGGCCGCCACTTCTCTTTCTGCGGATGACACGCATATGAAAATCAGAGCGGCGCTGTTGCGGCAAACCGGCGTGGAAGGCCCTTATGCGCGGACCCGGCCATTGAGCATTGCCGAGGTGGAGCTGGACCCGCCGGGCTTCGGCGAGGTGCTGGTGCGGATCAAGGCGGCGGGGCTATGCCATTCCGACTTGTCGGTCATCAATGGCGACCGGCCGCGCGGCGTGCCCATTGTCCTGGGCCATGAGTCCTCGGGCGAGGTGGTGCAGACCGGCCCCGGTGTCAACGACCTCAGGCCGGGCGATCACGTCGCCATGGTGTTCGTGCCCAGCTGCGGCTGCTGCAACCCCTGCATGGAAGGCCGGCCAGCGCTGTGCGAACCGGGGGCGGCCGCCAATACCCAGGGCACCTTGCTGGGCGGCGAACGCCGCCTGCACATCGGCGACGAGTACATCAACCACCACACCGGCGTGTCGTGTTTTGCGGAGTATGCCGTGGTGTCGCGCCGTTCCTGCGTCAAGGTCCACGTCGAACTCAGCCACCGCGAGGCGGCGCTGTTCGGCTGCGCCGTGCTCACCGGCGCAGGCGCGGTCATCAACCGCGCCCGCATCAAGCTGGGGGATACCGCAGCCATCGTGGGGCTGGGCGGCGTCGGCCTGAGCGCGCTGCTGGCTGCCGTCGGGGCTGGCGCGCGGCGCGTGGTCGCGGTCGATCTCAGCGATGAAAAGCTGGCGCTGGCGCGCGAACTGGGCGCCACACACGTAGTCAACCCGAAACAAGTGAAGTCTGACGACGATCTCATCGACCTGGCGGGCGGCCGCGTGGATTACGGCTTCGACATGGCCGGCGCCGTGCCGGCCTTTGAAACCGCCTACAAGCTGACGCGCCGCGGCGGCGCGACGGTGACCTCGGGCCTGCCCAATCCCAAGTCCAGCTTCGCGCTGTCGCTGTCGCAGATGGTGGGCGAGGAGCGCGAGATCCGGGGCAGCTATCTGGGTTCCGGCGTGCCGGCCATCGACATCGGCCGCTACATCGATCTGTACAAGGCCGGCCGCCTGCCGGTGGACAGGATGATGGGCAAATCGTTTTCGCTGGACCAGATCAACGAGGGGTTCGATCACCTCGCCACCGGCGGCAGCCTGCGCGACGCCATCGTTTTCTAAGGGCGCAGACCCGATAACAACACTGGAGACTACATCATGAAACTCTCAAGAATGGCGGCGCTGCTGGGCGCCTCCGTGCTGGCCGGCGCCGCGGCGCTGGCGAACGCGGCGGACAAGCCCAAGGAACTGAACATCGGCATTTCTACCTATCTGTCGGGCTCGGCTTCGGTGTTCGGCGTGCCCGCGCGCGACGCGGCGGAGATTCTGATTCAGGAGATCAACGCCAACGGCGGCATCGACGGCGTTAAGCTGGTGCCCAGCTACATTGACGAGGGCGGCGGGGGCGAGAAGCTGCTGTCCGAGTATCGCCGCCTGGCCGAAGGCGGAACGCGGGTCATGCTGTCGGCCATTTCCAGCGGCCACTGCAACATCGTCGCGCCCGTGGCCGAGGATCTGAAAGTGTTGAACGTGCTGTGGGATTGCGGCACGGAGAAGGCGCTGGAGGGCAAGAAGTACAAGTACGTCGTGCGCACCCAGGCCAACGCCACCACCGAAATGGTCGCCCAGGTGCTGTACCTGATGAAGGTAAAGCCCGATTTCAAGACGATCGCCATCGTCAACCAGGACTACGCCTGGGGTCGCGATTCGCGCGACATCTTTCTGGCTGCGCTGAAGAAGTTCAAGCCAGACGTCAAGGTCGTGGCCGAGATGTTCCCCAAGTTCGGCGCCGCCGACTTCTCCACGGAGATCAGCCGCCTGCAGGCGCTGCGCCCGGACGTCATCGTCTCCACCTCCTGGGGCGGCGACCTCGACAACTTCGTGCGCCAGGCCTCGCAGCGCAATCTGTTCAAGAACTCGACCTTTGTGCTGTCGCTGGCCGAAAGTTCGCTGGAGCGCCTGGGCAACGCCCTGCCCGAAGGTGTTTACGTGGGCGCTCGCGGCGACCATTACTTCCTGCACCCGGAAACCAAGGACGATCCGCAGCACCAGGCCTTCGTAAAGAAATTTCATGAAAAGACCGGCGCCTATCCCATCTATTCCGTCTATCACATGGTGCAGGCCATCCAGGGCCTGAAGGCGGGCTACGAGCAGGCCATCAAGGCCAACGGCGGCGCCTGGCCCACTCCGGAGCAAGTGGCGGCGGCCATGCACGACGTGACCTTCAAGGGCTATGGCCGCGAAGTCAAGCTGCACCGGGCCGACGGCCAGGGGCTGGAGGCGCAGCTCTTCGGCGTTACCAAAAAGAGCGACAAGTACCCGTTCAAGGTGCTGGCCGACATCACCATCGTGCCGGCCGAACTGGTCACCCCGGGCGTGGCCGATACGTCCATGGGCTGGATCGAGAAAAGCCTGACGCCGGACGTGCTGAAGAGCGACCAGATCAAGGTTTATTCGAACTGAGCAATCGGTGCTGTGTGCACGTTGGCCCCGGCGGGAAACCGCCGGGGTTTTTTTCTCAAGCCGCGCTTTCCAGCTCCACCCGGTTGCGGCCGTTCAGCTTGGCTTCGTATAGCAATTCGTCGGCGCGGCGCGACAGCCGCGCCAGGGCGGCGGCGTCCGTGCCTCTGGCGTAGGTGACGCCGAAGCTGGCGGTCATGCTGAAGCGGCTGCCGTCGCTGACGGTGATCAGCGTCTCGGCGATGGCCTTGCGCATGCGCTGTGCGATGCCATGGGCGCGTCGCGGGTCGCAGCCGTGGCACAGCACCGCGAATTCCTCGCCGCCGACGCGGGCGACGATGTCGGATTGGCGGAAGATGCACCGGCACAGTTCGGCCACGGCCTTGAGCGCTTCGTCGCCGGTGGCATGGCCGTGGGTGTCGTTGATGGCCTTGAAGTGGTCGATGTCGAAGAGGATGAAGGCCAGCCCCTCGTCGCTGCCGCGCACGCGCGCCAGCGTGGCTTGCAGGCGCTTTTCGAAGGCGCGCCGGTTGAGCAGGCCGGTGAGGAAATCGGTTTCGGCCATGACGGCCAGGTCGCGGATCAGGCGGTCGCGCTCCAGTTCGAGCTTGCGCAGCGCCGTGGAGTTGTCGTTGAGCACGCTGAGCGCCTTGAACATGCCGTTGACTTCGCCGCGGTATTTGTCCGTGGGGATGCGCGGGGCCTCGCCGCCCCGGGCGATCGCGCCGATGATGTCGGTGGCGCGCACGAAAGGGCGGATGACCCGCCGGCGGAACAGGGTCAGCCCGACGATGAGCGCGGCGGTGAGCATGGCGGCCGCCGCCAGCGTGGTCAGCAGCACGCGGATGGCGGCGGCCCGGCTTTCGCCGATGCACTGTTCGACCTCGTCGAGCATGACGTCGCGGAACCGCACGATGGAGGCCATGGTGGGCACGTAGTTCCGACCCAGTTCGTACATGGTGACCGGGGCGCCGCTGATGCCGCGTTCGGCTTCTTCGCGCACGCTTTCCAGGTAGCTCAGGCCGGCGCCGAAGTACTGCTGCTGCAGGTCCAGATAGGCATGCGAGCGGGCATGGCGCGGCATGCCGGCGATGTTGGTGCGGATCAGCGCGCGCAGTTCGTGGATGCGGCCCAGCACGTGCTCGATTTCGAGCTGGTCGCCGGTGGTCAGCATGCGGCGCTTGCTCAGCGCCGGCGCGAAGGCGGAGCCCAGCAGGCCGGCCTGCTCGCGCAGTTCACCGGCCAGCAGCGCCAGCATCAGCAGGTCGAAGTCCTCGCCCTGGTTGCGCGCGATCCGGCCGATGCCGTCGGACATCGCCGCGCGCAGCTGCGGCACCAGCGCGACCATGTCGCCGACCACGTTCCACAGGTTCAGGCCCGAGACGGTGGCGCGCGGCGCGGCGATCGCGAGGTCGGCGCCGGCGCGGGCGTCGAGCAGGGCCTGGCGGATGCGCTGGATATTGGTGAATTCGGCGGCGCCGTCGGGATTGAGCGGGGCGCGGTACAGGGCCAGCAGGTCTGCGATGCGGGCGTTGGTGCGCTGGCGCGCTTCGTCCAGGGCGCGGAGCATTTCGTCGGGCACCGGCAGGTCGGCGCCCAGCGCCGCGTTCATGGGGCCGCGCTCGGCCGATACCGCTTCCATCGCTTCCAGGGTCCTGCGCACCACCACGAAGCCGCTCATGGCTTCGTCGGTGGAGGCCAGGGACCGCCAGTTCTGCTGCACCACGATCACGGTCAGCATGGACACGGGCAACGCCACGCCGGCCGCCAGTATCAGGAAATACCTTTCCAGCGATTTAAGGGCAAAGACATTGCGGAACATGCGGCAGACACGGACTCGGAACAATGACTGGCCGCAGATTACTTGAAATGCGGCGCCGGCTGCATTGGTTTAGGCCAACATTTCCGCAGGCTTGCTTTTATGTCGCATTAAGTCGAATTATCTCAATCCCGTGGCGGCCGGACGGCCCTTCGGGTATGTTGCGGGCTGGGCGGCCGGGGCCGCGCATGACCGTAAGAGTAGACATGGGACGTTTAGCCATTCTGGGCGCCCTGCACGAGGAAATCGCCGACCTGCTGGCCGCGATGGACCCGGGCGCCGCCACCTTCCGCATCGCCATGCGCGATTTTCATGTGGGCACGTTGTGGGGCACGCCCTGCGTGATCGCGCTGAGCCGCATCGGCAAGGTGGCCGCGGCCGCCACGGCTTGTATCGCGATCCAGGAATTCAAGGCTTCGCGCGTGATCTTCACCGGCCTGGCCGGCGGCCTGCACGCGGACGTGGAGGTGGGCGATGTGGTCGTGGCCAGCGCCGTGATGCAGTACGACATGGACGCGCGCCCGCTGTTCGGGCGCCACGAGATTCCCTTGCTGGGACGCGAGCGCTTCGACGCGGACCCGGCGCTGGGCAGGCTGTTGCAGGACAGCGCCGCGCTGTTCGCGCGCAGCCCCGCGGCCATGCCCGCGGCCGGCGCTGCGCGCAGGCCGCCGAAGGTGCACCACGGCCTGATCGCCACCGGCGACGTGTTCGTCAACGACATCGAGTACGCGCAGCGGCTGCGCCAGGCGCTGCCCGAGGCGTTATGCCTGGAGATGGAAGGCGGCGCCACGGCGCAGGTCTGCTATGAATTCGGCGTTCCGTTCGCGCTGCTGCGCGTGATCTCGGACCGCGCGGACCATGCCGCCAAGAGCGATTTCACCGACTTCCTGGTGAACCTGGCGCGGGTCTACAGCGCCGGCATCCTGGCGCCGCTGCTGCAATCGGGCGCCTTGCGGCAGGCCTGAGCGCCACGGCCTTCAGGGGCCGGTGTCGGGATAGTTGGGGCCGGCGTCATGGAAGCCGCCGCTGCTGTAGGGATTGACGGCGCCGGGGTGGGGCGGGCCGCCTGGCCCCGATGCACAGCCGGCAAGCAGCAGCGCCGCGGCCACGAGGCAGAGCTGGCGGATCAGAGCGGATTTCATGGAAGTCTCCTGCGCATGTTCCCGGGCCTGATTCATTCTACGCCGCGCGGCTTAGCCGTGTTCCAGGCGGTAGAACTGCTGGCTGGCGATCAGGGTGGCGCCGCAGGAGGTCTTCATGCCTTCGAGCGCGGTGCGCCGGTCGGAGCTGACGCTGGCCGCGCCTTCGACGATGGTGTGGGTGCCGCTGCATTTGGGGCAGGTGACGCGGTCGCCCAGCCGGGCCATGGGCTGGCCGAAGATCATCACCGTTTCGTCGCCCGTGACGACCACCCCGCCATGCGAGGTGCGGTCGCCCTTGCGTATCACCGATAGCTGCGCCATGGCTGCCTGTTGCGTTGTCAGAAATGTCGTGTTTGCTTACAGATACGTGCCGTCCGGCGCCAGGCGGGGCGTGCCGACGACGAAGCTGCCGTCGGGCGCCATGCGCACCGGACCGCCGCCGCCCAGGTAACTGCCGTCGGGCGCGCGCTGGGGCTTGCCGGCCACGTAGGTGCCGTCCGGGGCGCGCGTGATGGGGCCGCCGTCGCCGACATAGGTGCCGTCGGGGCAGCGGCGCGGCTTGCCGTTGATGAAGCGGCCGTCGGGCAGCATGTGGAATGACTTGTTCATCTCGACTCCGGGTCGGGGGGAATGCGCATGATAGCGAGGCTGCGTGATGCGCTTTGTAATAGGACGTGTCATCTTCAAACGTCCCGCCGTTACAGATATGGGAAGATCCGTCCGACCCGTCTTCCCACAAAATCAATATGAGCGATATCGACACACTGCTGCAGCCCATCCCGGGCGAGGCGCCCTGCGGCGTGGACATGGTGTTTTCGGCCGAGTTCGACGCCATCCGCGAAGCCCGCCGCCACGACGATCCGCACCTGGACCAGGGCGACTGGATCATCGACATCAAGGAAGCCGACTGGCCGCAGGTGATCGCCATCTGCACCGGCGTGCTGCGCGAGCGCAGCAAGGACGTGCGCGTGGCGGCCTGGCTGGCCGAGGCCTGGGCCAAGACGCGCGGCTTCGCCGGCCTGCGCGACGGGTTCCTGCTGGTCGACGGCCTGTGCCGCGGCTACTGGGACGGCCTGCATCCGGTGCCCGACGAGGGCGACGTGCAGCAGCGCGTGGGCAACCTGGCCTGGCTGCTGTCGCGCTCGCAGCAGCTGATCCGCGAGCTGCCGCTGACGCAGTCCGAAGGCGGACGCTACGGCGCGGCGCTGTGGGAAAGCGCCACGCAGCTGGCCAACGCGGTCAAGCGCGCGCCGCAGAACGCGGCCGAGCTCACCCGCGGCAAGCTGACGCTGGAGCAGTTCGACGCGGCGCGCCGCGATACGCCGCCGGCCTTTTATTCGGAGCTGGAGGGCAGCCTGCAGAGCTGTTTCGCCGCGCTCGACATGCTCGAGGCGACGCTGACGCAGCGCCTGGGCGACGAAGGCCCGGCTTTCTCGCCGGTGCGCGAAGCCTTGAAGAGCGTGGCCGAACTGGCGCACCGCTTCGCCCGCGACGCCGGCCTGCTGCCGCGCGCCGAGACGCCGGCGGCGCCGGCCGCCGCCGCGCCCGCGCAACCCGCCGCCACCCGCCTGGAGCCGACCTTGAGCCCTGCCGAACCCCAGCCCGCGGCGCCCGCCGCCGCGCGCGGCCCGCTGCAAACCCGCGACCAGGCGCTGGCGCAGTTGCGCGAGGTGGCGGAATTCTTCCGCCGCACCGAGCCGCACAGCCCGGTGGCGTATCTGGCCGACAAGGCCGCCAACTGGGGCGAGATGTCGCTGCACCTGTGGCTGCGCACCGTGCTCAAGAACGACGACGCGCTGGCGGGGCTGGAAGAGCTGCTGGGCGTGCCCAAGCAGCCCGACGGCAACGGCTAGCGGCTGGCGCGGAACTCGATGCGGCGGTTCTTGGCGCGGCCTTCGGCGGTGGAGTTGGTGGCCAGCGGCTGGTCCGGCCCGGCGCCCAGCGTCTCGAAACGGGCCGCGGGCAGGCCCTTGTCCACCAGATAGTTGCGCACCGCGTCGGCGCGCGCCTGGCTCAGCGCCAGGTTGGTGCTGCGGCTGCCGGAGCTGTCGGTGTGGCCGATGATCTGCACTTTTTCGCTGCGCAGTTTGGGCACCACGTCGGCCACCTGGTCCAGCAGTTCGCGGCCGCGCGCGGTCAGCGTGGCGCTGCCGGTCTCGAATTCCACCACGCGGTTGGCCAGCAGGTTGTCGAGCAGGCCCTGCTCGTCCTTGCCGGCCGCCACCCGCAGCCCGTTGACGATCTTGTAGGTCGGGTTGAGCGAGGTCGCGAAGTTGCTGGCGATCTGCTGGCGCGAGGCTTCGTTCTGCACCTCGCCGCGCAGGCGGATCTGGGTGCCGTCGATCTCCAGCTGGCCGCGGTTGATCTGCTTGAGGGGCTGGCCGATCAGCTTGCCCACGTGTTCCGACCAGTTGGGCGGCGCGACCACGCCGCCCACGTCGATGCGGTCGATCACGTTGCCCACGCCGTAGACCTGCTGCAGTCTGGCCAGCACGTTGGCCTTGGTGGCCTCGTCGGGCACGGCGCCGCTGGCCACCACCTGGCCGGGCTGGGGAATGACGTTGGCGGGAACGACGGTGGCGGCGTCCTGCGCCGCCGCGGCGCAGGAATACAGCGCCGCCAGGATCAGGAGAGAGACGCGCATGGTCAGGCTCCGGTGAATACTTCGCGGAAGGTGTCCAGCGCAATGCGCAGGGACAGCCGCGGTTGGTCCAGATAGCTGGAGAGCTTGGCCAGCCCGTGGCTGGCCGATACGTGGTTGCGCACCCAGGGCGCGTCCTCCAGCACGATGTGCTGCTCGGCGTAGGTCTGCGGCGTGGACAGCAGGCCGGCCAGGGTCTGCGGCGAGGCGCCGCGGAATCCCACCGCCAGGCGGTGCTTGCCGCCGATGCGGCCGACGAACAGCGTGATCTCGAAGTCGGCCCGCGCCAGGAACGGCGCGATCAGCGTCATCCAGTACGCGGCCACCAGATTGATGTAGAGCGGATCGTCCGGCAGGGGCAGCGACAGCCCCTTGTCCAGTTGCGACGAGCCGCTGGACATCACCGGCTCCAGCAGGATGCCCAGCGCCAGGATGATGTCGTGCACGCGCGCCTGGTGGCCGTTGCCGCGCAGCATCGCTTCCAGCCGCTCGACGGTCTGCAGGTCGACGAAGGCGTCGAAGCCGTCGTCGGCGGCGGTGCGGATTTCGCCTTCCAGCTCGTTCAGGGCCTGCAGGGCCGCGGCCGGATCGCTGTCGCTCATCAGCATGGCGGCCGCGCCGCCCATGCGGTTCCACAGCCGGCTGAAGGCCATGGGGCTGCGGGCGATGAATTCCAGCGGACGCTGCACCTCGACCGAAGTGGCCGACAGGAACGGAAAGCGCCGGCCCGACTGGTCCTGGCTGGGTTGCAGATGCCCCGCGATGGCGAGCTTGCCGCGCGAACCCAGGATGGCGAAGGGCATGGGCTCGGCCTCGTCGTAGAGCGCCTTCCAGTGCGGCTCCTGCGCCAGGATCTCCATGGTGTTGGCGACCCACGCGTCCAGCGTGGCCATCAGCTGCGGATGCGAGGTGTTCTTGACGAAGTCGCCGCGGGTGGGAATCTTGCCGAAGTAGGCCGTTCGGAACAAGGGGGACTGCACGTTGCTCATCGCGGCGCTCCGGGTTGCGTCTGGGCGGAGGAGGGTTCAGGGGAGGCGCCGACCACCGAAGTGGGCAGGCGCAGGTTGCGCAGGCCCTGGCTGCCGGGCTCGCTGCCGCCGGCGCCCGGCGCCTGGGCGTTGCTGATGATGCGCAGCTTCACCGGCACCGTGACGTTGGACTTGGCCCAGCTCATGTTGAAGCTGCCGTCGGGGTTGGAACTGCGCTGCGCCGTCGAAATCAGGCGCTCCAGGCCGAAGCGGCCCGGCTCGTTGACGACCTCGACCACGCTGCCGTCGAAGGTGGTGGCGGTGATGCGCGCGCCCGGCGCGCCCTGCGCGTTGGGCCACACGAAATTGACCCACTGCGGCGGCGTGTTGCGGTAGCGCAGCTGCTGGCCGTCGATCTCGATGGTGTACTCGGTCACGCCGCCGGCCGGCCGCGGCTGGATCTGGAACAGCGTCTGCGGCTGGCTGGCCGCGCCGCTGCCGGCCGCGCCGCCGGACAGCGGCGCCACCCACTGCGCGAAGTTGGCGGTGAAGGTCGGCTGCAGGCTGACGCCCATGTCGCCCCAGGTGCGCGCCGTCAGGATGTCGCCGCGGCGCACGGTCAGCGGGCCCAGGGTTTCGTTGACGTAGCGCGCGATGCTGCCCTGCGGGCCGAAGACCTGGCCGATCTCGGCGCTGCTGGCTTCCACGCTGGCGCTGCCGGCGAACGGATACTTCTCGGCCAGGTTCTGCGTGAACGGCTGGTACACCTGCGCGTTCCAGACCTTGTTCAGCTCCGACTCGGCCGGCTGCATGGTGACGGCGTAGGCCTGGATCAGCGGGCGCACCAGCAGCGGACGCAGCGTTTCGCGCTGGGTCGCGCTCATGCCGGCCAGCATCTGTTCGTCGACCAGCTTGAGCGCGTCGGCCAGTTCGGAATCCTTGCCTTCCAGCGTCTGGCGCATCAGCACCAGCGCGCCGGGGCCGGGGTCGCCCTGGTTGTTCAGCAGGTTGAAGCGCGTGCGGATCTTCGACAGCGCGCCCATGTAGTTGCCCAGCAGCGACTGGTTGTCGCGTGTGACCACCAGGCGCGCCACGTCGGAGAACTCGCGTCCCACCGGACCCATCGGAATCGCCTCGCCGTTGGCGGTCGCGGCGCCGGGGGCGGGCGGCGGCGTCTGGCGCAGGATCACGCGCTTGAACCAGCCGACCACGCCGCTTTGCGCCTGCTGCAGCCCGGCGTTGATCAGCGAGGGGTTGTCCCAGGAGGTCTGCTCGTAGGTGGTGTTGATGAGCTTGGCGATGGGCGACGTCTGCGGATCGCCCAGGCGGTTCATCGCGCCGACCGATTGCTGGAAGCTGGTGAAGGGCTTGATGGTCACGCCCCGCAGGAACTTCTGCCATTCCTCCGCGTACTCGGTCTTGTACATGGTGGCCAGGCTTTTCTGGATCTGCTCGGGGCTGCCTTCCAGCGTCAGGTCGTCGCGCGCGTTCACGCCCAGCACCCAGTCGCTGGTCTGGACTTCCTGCTTGGCGGCTTCGCTGATGGCCGGCTGGATGTACTGCTCCCAGGCCTCGCGGGTGAAGGTGCCCGGGATGGCGTAGCTGCCCGCCACCACGCCGGCGTCGTTCTCGCCGACGATGCGCGCCACCGTCATGGCCTGGAAGCGCGTGGCGGCGCGCGCCTTGAGCGTGGCGTAGGCGCGTTCGCGCGCGGGCATGCCCTGCATCACCGCGCGCAGGCTGCCGCGGGTCTTCTCCACCAGCGCCAGGTTGGTTTCGATCTGCGGCCAGCCGGCGTCCTGCGCGCGGCCGACATAGAACGAGATCAGGCGCTCGGCGCTGCGGATCAGCTGGTCGCGCGGCATGGCGCCGCGGTTGGTCTCGAGCCAGCCGCGCCAGAAGCGCGTGATCTGGTCGGACAGGTGCGTGGGGTCGACGTGCTGGTGATTGGCCATCATCAGGTACGTCTTGAGCGCGTTGTAGGCGTCGTCGGCGTTGGTGGGCGAGGCGTCCTGGAACAGCGTGTCGGCGCCGGCGGCGTGCGCGGCGCGGACCTGTTGCGGCGCCGGCTGGGCGGCGTCGCCGGCGTCGGCGGCCGCCGACGTGTCGACCTTGGCCAGGAAGTCTTCCAGGCTGGTCTTGACCGGGGCCAGCATGAACTGGCGCACGCCGTTGTAGTACTCGGCCAGCAGGCGCTCCTTCAGCACGTCGCCCTGGTACAGGCCCAGGCCCAGCGACCACGGCCGGCTGGCGCTGTAGCGGTCCAGCTGCTCGATGCGGTCCTGCAGGATCTCCATGGCTTCCAGGCGGCTTTGCAGGTCGGTGCGCTCGCTTTGCAGGCGCACGATCTTGTCCATGTCGGCCTGCACGTTCTGCGCCAGCTGGCGGTTGCCCAGGTACGACCAGCTCCATCCGCCCAGCACCAGCCCCAGCGCCAGCACCAGCCCGAAGAAGGTCAGGTAGCGCATGCGGGTCTTGGCCGGGCTGGCATGCTGGCGCACCAGTTTCTTGTCGGCGAAGATCACGCTGGAGAACAGGTCGCGCAGGAAGAAGCCGTTGTGCGAGGACACGTTGCGCGACAGCGCGCGCTGCGCCGGGCGCAGGTCGAAACGCTCGGCCAGGCGCTCGGTGGACGAGCTTTGCGACACGCCTTCCTGCAAGGCGCTGGTGAAGTAGAAGCCGCGGAACATCGGCTTGTACTGGAACGGATTGGTTTCGAACAGCGTCGACAGGAAAGTGCGCAGGGCCGGCTTGATGCCGGCGAATTCCAGCGGGAAGGTCAAAAGGCCGGGCGGCAGTTCGCGGTTGGCGCGCAGCGAGATCTGCGCCGTGCCCATTTCCTTCAGGCCTTCGTACAGCTCGTCGAAGCGCTCATCGAACAGCGCCAGCACGTCGCGGTTCTCCTCCGCGCCGTAGGGCAGGGTGGCGCCCCACACCCGGTCGCGTTCGCGCTGGTCGCTGTCGGAGAAGAACTCGCTGAAGCCCGAGATCAGGTCGGCCTTGGTGAAGATGATGTAGACCGGCGCGAATACTTCCAGCCGGTCGGTCAGCTCCTGCACGCGCTGGCGCAGGTTCTTGGCCAGGTTGATGGCGAACTCCGGGCCCGCGCCGGTCAGCTCGTCGATGCTGGCGGCCACGATGATGCCGTTGATGGGCGCCTTGGGACGATGGCGCTTGAGCAGGTCCAGGAACCCCATCCACTCGTTGCGGTCCTCTTCGTGCACGGAATAGCGGCCCGCGGTGTCCAGCAGGATGCCTTCGGTGGTGAAGAACCAGTCGCAGTTGCGCGTGCCGCCCACGCCGCGCACCGCCGCGCCGTTCTTGTCGGCGAACGGAAACTGCAGGCCCGAATTGATGACCGCGCTGCTCTTGCCCGCCGCCGGGTTGCCGATCACGATGTACCAGGGCAGCTCATACAGCGCTTCGTTGCCCGAGGCCTGCCCGATCTTGGAAGTCTTGATGGTGCGCACCGCCTGGGTCAGCCGCGAGCGCAGCGCTTCCACGTCGTTGCGGTTGGCGGCCGCGCCCGTCTGCACCTGCTGCTCCAGCATGTCGCCCAGGTTCTTGTTGGCGCGCCGCGTGCGCCGCCGGCGCCACAGGTAGACGCACAGCCACAGCAGCACGCATGCGCCCAGGGCCAGCCCGGCCCAGGCCAGGCCGATCTCCGCGGTTTCGGCGAACAGGAACAGGAACACCATCAGGGCGATCAGGCCGATCACCATGAAGGTGCGCGGGTTGGCCAGCACGCGCGACGTCCAGTGCCGGCATTCGCTCATGGCGCTGGATATGCTGGAAAAGAAACCTGAAGGGCTACGCATGATGTTGGACGGTTTTCTTGTGGGTCAGGCTAAAGGGCGGATGGGGCGGGACACCAGCGCCAGCGTGCGCAGCGCGGGGTCCTGGGTCATGACGGCGAGCACCGGCGCATCGGTCTGCGCGCAGGCTTCGCCGGCCACGGCCAGCGTGAGCAGGTGCGCGGCCGCGCCGGTATGGCCGCAGGCCGCGCCGACGGACAGGCAGTCCTGGTTCGGGTCCAGCCTGGGAAACAGCGTGCCGGCCAGGCCCGCGGTTTCCAGCGGGCGGCTGCCGCGATGGTCGGCGTCGCTGACCAGCGCGGCGATCGCGTCCGCGGACTGTTCCTGCCGTTCCAGGAAGCGGGCGGCCAGTTCGGCCAGCGCCGGCTCGGCGGCGGCGCCGCGCGCATCGGCTTCGGTGGCGCGGCGCGCCGACGGCGACAGCGTCAACGTGAAAGCGTCGGCCGGCAGTTCGCGCGGCGGCGCGGCGTCAGGCGCGACGGGCGCAAGGTCCAGCAACAGGCCGGCGGCCGCTTCGCCCGGCACGCGGCCTTGCGGATTGGCGGTGTCGACCAGCCGGCCCGCGGTGTCCCAGGCCTGCACCACGGCGGCGTCTATATAAGAGTCCGCCGCGGCCACCAGGCGCAGCGCGGCGCGCGCCGGCTCGGGCGATTCCTGCGCGAGCCGGCGCAGCAGCGCGTCGCCGGCCAGCGCGTCCTGCGCCTCGTGCGTGCGCGCTTCGAGGCGTCCGGCCGGCCACACGGCCGCGTCGCGGGCGCGGTCCGCCGCATGCGCGCGCGCGGCCTGCGGCCAATCGGCGGGCAGGAGCAGCTCCAGCTGCAGCCGCGGCCAGTCTTCGTCGCGCTGCGGCGTGCCGTTGTCCAGCACCTGGGCGCGGGCTTCCTGCGACAGCGTTTCGACCACTTCGCACAGCAGCTCGGCGGCGCGCAGGCAGTCGTCGCCCGGCCTGCCCGCGGGGCCGGCCGCGGCGCTCGCGGCTTCGCGCAGCGCATCGATGTCGAGATGGGCGGCGCGGCCGCTGAATACCGGAAAGCCTTTCGCGTTCTTCAGCGAGGGGTCCAGCTCGGGACGCTGCTGCCTGGACAGCGCGGCGTGGATGGCGGCCGGATCGGCGCCGGGGGCCGCGCGCGCCGTGCCGGCCAGCGCGGTCAGGCGCACAAGCGCGGGAGGCGGCGGAGCCTGCGTTTCGTCGGCGGCCGCGGCGGGGGCGGGCGCGGCTCTGGCCTCGCGGCGCGCGCGGACCACGCGGGCGCCGGCCCAGCCGGCGGCGAGCAGCGCCAGCGGCAGCGCGAACAGGTACAGGCCGATGTCCACGCCCGTGGGCAGCGTGTGCGACTCCTGCCACCAGATGATGACGGCGAGCCAGACGAGGCCGAAGACGAGGGCGGCCAGCAGGCCGGTTTTGAGGATGCGGCTCATGGGCGTTCTATCGGATAGGCGTGGCGGACCGGCCGGATCATTGCGCGGCTCCGTTGCCGCGCCGCATGACGCCGGGGCGGCGCAGCTCGGTGTGGCCGAAGTCCATCATCTTCCAGCGTCCGCCCCAGGTCAGGCCGACGCGCTCGGCGGTCTCGCCGAACAATTCATAGCCACGCATGGCCCAGGGATCTTTCTCCGACACCACCACCTTGCCGTCGCGCAGGAAAGCGCTGTCGGCGGCCAGGCCGAACTGGTGATAGCTCTGGTAGGCGCCGGCGTTGGTCACGTGCGCGCCCATGCCGGCCAGCTGCGTCTGGCGCTCGGGGCTGCGATAGCCTTCGATCAGCACCATCTCGTAGCCGTGCTCCTCGCGCATGACGCGATACGCGGCCAGCAGGCGCTGGCGGTAGTCGGCGTCCAGCAGGTTCCAGTCGCGGCTGGCGCCGCCCAGATTGGGACGCACCAGTTCCACTTCGCGCGTGGTGAAGGCTTCGGGCGGCAGCGGCGGCGGCGGCACCAGTCTTTCGCCGGTCAGCAGGGCCTGGATGCGAGGGTCCGGGCCGGCCATCCGATCCTCGTAAACAAATGTGTGATTGTGTCGCATGACGAAAGCAAAAAGCGACGGAAACAGCGCCACGGCCAGCCCGATGGCGATATGCCAGCGATAGGCCGAGAACGCGCCGCCGGCCTTGCCGAAGCCTGCGCGCACCGCCTGCGCCGAGCCGCCGACGACCACGCCCGCCTGGCCGGCGCCGCGCGCCATTTTGCGGCGTACGCCCTGGGCGAACGCGCGCGCACCGCGCGTCGCAGCCTCCCGCAGGGGCGGGAAGACGAGCAGCGCGGACACGCCGATGGCCAGCACGAAATATAGGGGCAGTAGGAGCAGCAAAGAGGTGCCTCAGTTACGAAGGCGTAATCTTTTGTTCTATTTGGGATTCAGGCAAGCGCCTGGGCGTTGCAAAACGCGTCTGTGGCTAAGAACTCGTAACAAGAATCGATGATCGAAAACATGTCATCGGGTATTCTCGAACGCCTTGGTTACGGGAGGGCGCTGGCTTCCCTGAAAACACGGGACTTCGCATGGCAGAAGACGAAAAAAGATCGCGATCACCGACCTCCGTTCCTAGTTTGCTTGCAGGGCGCGCATCGTCTGCGGATGATGGCGGGTCGTCGCGCATTCTTGCCGCGCTCGAAGGCCGCGTGCCGGACGCCGAGGTCAAGCATCTCGCGCCCAGGCGCCGTTCGCGCGCGCCGCTGCTGTTGCTGTTGCTGCTTGTGGCGGGCGCCGTGGGCGCAGGCCTGTATGCCGTGTTCGATGTGGCCGAGCCGCCCGTGGTGGCGCTGGCCGACGCGCCCAGCGCGCGGGTCGTGCCGGTCGCGCCGGATGTCCCCGCGGCGCCCGCCGCCAGTCCCGCCGAGGCCGAGGCGCCGCCGGCCGCGGCCGCCATCATCGACGATCATCCCCTGGCGCAGTTGACGCGCCAGGACGACGACGCCCGTGTTGCGCAAAACCCGCTTTCGGCGCTGGCGGTCACCGCCGCGCCGCCGCCGCAGGCCGCGCTGTCTGCGCCCAAGGATGCCGGGCCCACGGTGCGGCGCGCGCAGCATGCCGCGAACGCCGCCGGCCCGCAGCCGGCGCCGCGCGCCAAGCAGCCGCAGAGCAAGGATTCCGACGCGGCGCTGCTGGCCACGCTGATGTCTTACGGGCTGCCTCCCGCTTCGCCGCCCGGCACCAAGGTCTACAAGAGCGACGGCATCTTCGTGCGCGAACTGCCCGGTTCGCCGCTGCCGGCGCGCCTGGAGCAATGCCGCAAGCTGGGGTTCCTGGAAAGCGAGCAATGCCGGCTGCGGGTCTGCGCGGGCCATTGGGGCACCGCGCCCGAGTGCCCCAATCCGCAAGCCAACATCGAGCCCTGAGCCCCTGGAAAAAGGTTTTTACCCGTAATGGATTCGATCGCGACCGCTGGCCTGTTCAGTTCCGACGCCCGCCTCTACAGCCTGGAAGGCGAGGGCGCGCTCGCGTCGCTGCAGGTGGAAGGCTGGATCGGTCGCGAAGCCCTGTCCGGCGTGGCGCAGATGCGCATCGTGACGTTGGCGGACGACGCCGGCCTGTCCCTGCAGGACATGATCGCGCGCCCGGTCACGTTGTGGACCACGCGCGCCGACGGCAGCCGCGCCGGCCGCAGCGGCGTGGTGCGCGAAGCCGAACTGCTGTCCGGCGACGCCGGCCTGGCGCGCTACCGCCTGACCGTGGTGCCGTGGCTATGGCTGGCCACGCAGCGGCGCACCAGCCGCATCTTCGAATCCACCGCCGTGCTGGACATCGTGCGCCACGTGCTGGCGGAATACGAAGGCTATGTCTACCGCGTCGCGCCCGACGTGGCGCCCGCGCTGGCGGACCTGGCGCCGCGCCCCTACGTGACGCAATACCGCGAGACCGACTACGCATTCCTCAGCCGCCTGCTGGCCGAGGCCGGCCTGGGCTGGACGGTGGTGGAAGACGCCGAGGCGCCCGCCAGGCATGCGCTGCTGATATTTGCCGACAGCCGCGGCCTGCAGGAAGACGCGGAGTCGGCCGGCGGCGGCGTGCGCTTCCATCGCGCCGCGGCCACCGAATCGCGCGACACCGTGCAGGCGCTGGCGCGCCGGCGCCGCCGCGTGCCCGACCGCATCACCGTCCTGGGCTGGCACGACAGCGCCAAGCGCGCCGTGGCGGCCGAGGCGCTGGTCAACCCGGCCGGCGGCGCGGACGAGGCGGCCGGCCTGGAATGGTATGAGCCCGTGGGCCACGGCGGCTTCGCCGACGAGGCCCAGGCCCGGCGCCAGGCCTCCCTGGCCATGGAAGCCGTGCGCGCCAGCGCCGAGACCTTCGTCGGCCGCGGCGGCGTGCGCACCTTCCGCTCGGGCACGCGGTTCGCGCTGCAGGCCATGTCGTCGCTGGGGCCGGCCGACGAGGAAGGGTTCGAGCCGGTGTTCGCGCTGGACCGCGTCGAACACGTGGGCATCAACAACCTGCCGCCCGAGACACGCGCCTCGCTGGCGCAGCGCCTGGGCGGACTGGAGGCGCACCTGTCGCTGGACGAAGACGCGCCGCTGCCGCCGGGCGGCGCGACGCCGGCAGACGCCGCGTCGTCGGCCGGCGCCGAAGTCCTAGCCCAGGCGCGCGAGATCGGCTACGCCAACCGCTTCGAAGCCGTGCGCTGCGACCGTCCGTGGCGCCCCGAGCTGCCGCAGGCGCGCGGCGCGCGCCTGACCGGCGCGCCCTCGGTGCATGGCGTGCATACCGCCGTGGTGACGGACGCCGACGGCGGCGCCCGGCCCAAGGCGCAGGACGAGATCCTGCGCAACAAGCGCGGCGACGTGCGCGTGCGCTTCCACTGGCAGGGCGAGGCGAAGGAGGGCGAGGCCCGGAGCCGCTGGGTCCGCGTGGCGCAGCGCCAGTCCGGCGCCGGCATGGGCATCAGCTTCGTGCCGCGCATCGGGCAGGAAGTGCTGGTGCGCTTCCTGGACGACGACGTGGACCAGCCCATCGTGGTGGGCGCGCTCTACAACGGCCGCGGCGAAGGCGGCACGCCGGCCACGCCCGGCGGACGCCAGGGCGGCGAGGTCGACATGCAGGTCTATGCCGCCGCGCGCGATGGCATGCCCAGCGCCCAGGCCAACCTGGCCGGCGGCAACGCGCCCGCCTGGCACGGCGCCGGCGCCGGCGATGAAAACCATCGCAACGCCGCGGCGCTCTCGGGCTTCAAGAGCAAGGAATTCGGCGGCTCCGGCTACAACCAGATCGTCTTCGACGACACCGACGGCCAGCTGCGCATGCAGATCAAGAGCAGCCAGGCGGCCAGCGAACTCAATCTGGGCCACCTGATCCACCAGGCCGGCAATTACCGCGGCGGCCTGCGCGGCCTGGGCGCGGAACTGCGCAGCGACGCCTACGGCGCCGTGCGCGGCGGGGCCGGCGTGCTGCTCAGCACCTACGCCGCTTCGGGCGGCGGCGCCGGCCCGGTGGGCGACGCCGCCGGCCTGCAGGCGCTGGCCGGCCAGACCGACCAGATGGCGCGCTCGCTGGACAGCGTGGCCGGCGCCCACCAGGGCCTGCGCCTGGCGGCGGCGATCGGCACCAAGGGCCCGGAATCCAGCACGCTGGACGACGGCAAAGCGCCCCTGGCCGCCATGCACCGCAGCGTGTCGGGCACCGTCGCCGGCGACAGCCTGGACGGTGCGCGCGGCGACGCCGCGGCCAAGCACACCGAAGCCGCGGCCGGCAAAGTGCCGCACCCCACCGATCCCGTGGTGCTGATGGCGGCCCGCGCCGGGCTGGCGCAGGTCGCCGGCCAGCATCTGCAATACACCGCCGGCGAAGCCGTGCACTGGTCCTCCGGCAAGGACCAGAACCTGGCCGTGATGGGCGCGCTGCGCCTGCATACCGGCCAGGGCCTGGGCATCGTCGCCGGGCTGCAGCAGGGCGGGGCCGACTCCGGACTGGACCTGATCTCCGCCACCGGCGACGTGCAGGTGCAGGCCCAGCACGACACGCTCAGCGTAAAGGCGCAGCAGGACATCAGGATAGGCAGCGCTCAGACCTTCGTCGAGTGGGCCGCGCCCAAGCGCATCCGCATCGCGACCTCGGCCGGGGCCAGCATCGTGCTCGAAGGCGGCAACATCACGGTGACGGCGCCGGGGAAGATCGATGTGAAGACGGGGAACAAGCAGTTCGCCGGCCCGGACCGCATGCCTTACGCCTTCCCGCAATTCACCGTCTGCAAGCAATGCGTGCTGGATGCGCAGGATGGCGTGCAGTCCATCACGGACAAGGCATGAGGCGGGTCGAGGCATGACGGATTGGAAAGCCCTGCTTGGCGGCATGCTGCGCCAGGCCGAAACGCTCTCGGCCGAAACGGGCGTGATGGTCAACGCCTACCTGCTGGTCGATTTCCGTGGCCGCGCGGAGTTGGCCGAACCCGTACGCGCCAGCGCCGACCTCAGCTACGGTTCGGTCTGGCTGGGCACCGAACTGGCCGTTTACGGCGAAATCCAGCCCCTGCTGATCGAAGTCGACGATCTGACGCGTTCCGAGCTGAGGCTCGATACGGAGGCTACGCGCGGCTCCGAACTGCTGCGCCTGCTGCGCAGGCTGCACGAGACGGACGGCGGAAAGTTCGCGGTGACGTACATCCTGTCGCCCCTGCCCCTGCCCGAACTGATGGCGCATTGCGCCTATTTCGGCGACTACAGCCTGCCGGACGGCCGCGAGTATTACCTGCACTTCTACGACAGCCGCATTCTGGACAGGGCGTTCCTGGTGTGGAGCGACGCAGAACGTGAGCGGTTTCTGGCGCCCTTGAGTCGCTTGCGTTACTTGCGGCGCGATGGCTCCGTCGCGCAATGGAGTGGCCCGGGCGCGGTCCGCGCAAGCGCGGCCGGCCTGCCGCGTCCGCATGCCTTCAGCCTGGCGCAGCATCAAGCCTTGCTCGATCTCGATTATCCGGACAAGCTGGCCCAGCAGATCCGACGAATCTACCTGGGCGTGCTGGGCAGCGATATGCGGCAGGATGAGCTGCATGCGCGCGTGCTCGAGCAGATGGCGCGGGCGCGCGCCTATGGCGTGGAGACCGAGCGCGACATGCTGGACTATGTGGCGTGGGGAATCACCATTTCCCCGCGTTTCGATGAACACGAGGCGATTCAGCCGGCGTTGCGCGCGTTCAAGGGCCGCGGCCCGGGCCTGTCGCAAGCATTGGCGGACGTGCCTGACGCGGTGTGGGACAGCCTGCCGCGGGCGGAGGAGAAAGATGCGTAAAAGCGTGATTGTCTTGTTGCTTTGGCTGGGAATGCTGGTGGGCTGCAACGGCGAGCCCAGCTATGGAGGGCTGTCCTTTATTACGTACAACTACACGCCTTGGGATTTGGACAGGATCCAGATCACGGACAATGAGGGAAACTCGGCTGTAACGGCCTCGATTGGCGTGGGTGGCGGAGAGGGTTCGGTGAGTTGCTGCTACCGCCTGAAAGGCA
>NZ_POQS01000004.1:578101-723829 GCF_002885955.2 Achromobacter pulmonis | reverse complement strand
TGGATCAAGTACGGCATCGAGGACAAGCAGGACATGCGGCAATTCATGTACTTGTATTTCACGGTTGCATCGAATTTCGACGCCGATCCGGAGATCGCCGCGGTGTTGGCCAAGCCAGAACGCAAGCCGGGTGATTTCGCTAAGGCGGTGGCGTCCATGTCCGAAGAGAAAATCGCCAGGCTGAAGGCGACAGGTACGGCCCCAGGAGACAAGAATGGCTGACAAGGAGCCCGGTGGATTGCCGCAAGTGAATCGCACGCCGGCCTCCGTGCTTAAGAAGATGGCGGAGAACGAGGCGGCTTATCCCAAGCAGGACTGCAACGAATGTGGTGCAGTGCTGCGCATTGGCTTTTTCTTCGATGGGTTTGGCCGCCATCGGGATTTTGACAGTGAGCATCCTACGTTCTATTCGAATATCTGCCGGCTCTGGGAGGCGCACTATGCGCACAATGACACAGGCAAGCCGGTGAATCAATATTGGTTCCGTTTCTACTATTCGGGGTTGGGAACGGACCTGAACGAGGATGCGAAGAGCGACGATTTCATCTACGGCGCGACGGTAGCCGGCAGAAAGATGCTCAGCGAGGCGGCCAAGAACGCGAAAAACGCGGCCATGAACATTACGCGGCTCGACGAGATCCCTGAGCACGACGTAATGAAGCGGGCGAAAGGCGCCACGCAGAAAGCGATCAAGGACGGCTCGTTCCAGCCCATGGTAAAGGCCTACAAGGACGTCGTGAAAGACGTCAAGACGCTGCCCGACAAGGTCGTCCGGATCTGGAATGCGTGGGATCCGGAACGCATGGCCGACCGCGCAAAAGGCACCGTCCGGGGATTCTGGAACGGTTTCAAGAAGAATCCCCTGAAGGCCGCGTGGACGGCGGGCAAGGAAATCGTCAAGTCCACCGCGCTGGAAGGCGTTCCGGTCGTACGCGACAACGAGACCGTGGCTTACTACCTGGGCTCGGGCGTGGACAAACGGGTAGACGCGGCGCTGCGCCAGCTCAAGGCGGCCCACGAGGCTGTAAGCGCCGATATGAACAATGTGCGGCGGATAGAGATTTCGGTGTTCGGCGGCGACCGGGGCGGCGTCATCGCCCGTCAGTTCGTCAACGACGTCGTCAAGAAGTACCGTCGCCGCCATGACAGGGATCTGGTCTTTCCCGGGCAGAATGGCGCGCGCGCAGCGGAGATTCAGATACGCTTCCTGGGCCTGCTGGATTCGGTGGCGTCCATCATGGAAGAGAACGCCTTCCTCGAGTTCGTTCCATTTACGGATCTGCTCAAGCAAACGCACAAGGACCGTACGCTGACCGTGCCAGGCGCTGTCGGGAAATGCATTCATTTCGCCGCCGCGCACGAACTGCGTGCGAATCAGCGTCTGGACAGTCTGGAGAAGACCCGTGGGGAACAATTCCTCTATCCCGGATCCAGCGGCGACGTGATGGGCGTCAGCCCCGAGGGCTCGCTGGGCTCGCGCACGGAACTGTCGCGAGTGCCGCTGCGGGACATGCTGAATGCCGCATTGTCGAATGGCGTGGCTATCTACAGCATGGAGCAGCTGCGCGCCAAGCGCCCGCAGACTTACGACAAGTTTTCTTTAAACGTCCAGATCAAGGACGGCGGACAAAGCTACTACATCACCGATCTGGTCGAGGCCTATCGCGGAGTCGTGAAGTACGAGCCCGGCGTCGACTTCATGCCGCACATGGAAGTATTCCTGCGCTGGCTCGCGGTGCGGTACCAGGATCCGGTGTTCAAGGAGGAATTATCCGATCCGGCCGAAAAATGGATACAGGACCGGGACTTCTTTACACCTGAGACAGCCTACAACGAAGAGTTCCGTCGCGTCATGGACCTGCCTCCGGAGGAGCGGAAAAAGCCGGAGAACACGGCTCGCCTGAATGAACTGAAGGCGCTGAAGGAAGAGCGCTGGAACCGCGCGGTCGCCAGCCGCGGCGAACGGCCGCCGCAGCGCTTCAAGCCGCTATGGAAGCGCCTGGAAGACGAATATCGTGAACTCGATAAAGAGGTGCGGGATGAGGCTCGGCGCAGGGAGGAATACTGGCGAGCCGATCCCGTCCGGGCAAACGCCTTGGAGAACTGGGGGCAGGACCAGCAGAACATGCGCAACGAAATAATAAGGCGAAACGGCGGTGAACCGACGGAAGCGGACACACCGAAAGATCTCCTCGCCGAAATGAAGGCCAAGCGCGCCATGCAGCGGCGCCTGCTCGAGGTCTGGCGCGAGGCGAGCGAGGGAAAGAATCCTCTGCCTCCCAAGGTCATGGCGCTGTTCGATTTCCTCGTGCATGACGCCATGCTGAGCAGCTGGCCCGATCACCTGCTGGCCAGCACCTCGATGTATTTCCGGGTGCGTGAAAAGGACATATTCGGCAAGACCGATTTCAAGGCCGAGGAAGCCGATCTGAAATTGCAGAAGGAGGTGGCGTCGCGGGTCGACGAAATGAACGCCAAACTGGCCGGTTCCGTCCCGGTTCGCCCCTAGGGCCTGTGCATGGCTCCTTTTAGTGTGAACAGGCCCTAGTCGCCTGTGGGACAGGACACGGGTTCCTCAGGAATCGCGGTCTGGTTATTCGATCGGTTGAGGATTGCATGACGCTGAAACGTGGCTGGGCCTGGATTGCCCTCATCTCGGTCGTGGCGGCCGCGTTTTTGGGGCCGCCGGCCTACCGCTGGGCCTACACGGCGCTGTTGCCGCCGTTGCTGTTGTGCGAGGCCCGCAATGACACCGATGCCGACATCGCCTACCGGCTGGAGGACGCATCGGGCGCATTTCCGGGCGACTGGACCGCAAGGGCTTCCGGGGCGCCGCTGGGCCCGCTCGATCCTGGCTGCCTTTATGGGCCGGACAGCCGCCGCAAGCCGGTTGAGGTCCGATGGGGGGCGGCGGACGGCCAGGGGAATGGCTTTCCGCATAGCGCGAAATTGAAAGTCCCGCGCCCGAATGACGCGGCGGTGCTGCTGCTGCGTTTCACGGCGCCGGACCAGGTGCAAGCCCGGTTCGCCACCGCCGCCGAAATGCCCGAGCCCATGGCGGTGCCGGAGTCCGTGTGGAACAGCGGCGAGTGGGTGCGCCCGTAATCGACGAAATGAACCGGGAGCATGCCGATGCGCAAACGCCTGATAGCCGGGCTGACATGCCTGGGAATGCTGGCGGGCTGCAACGGCGAGCCCAGCTATGGAGGCCTGTCCTTCATTACTTACAACTACACGCCCTGGGATTTGGATAGTATCGAAATTAAGGACAGCGAGGGGAATCTGGCTGCAACGGGTGCGATTATCGCGGGAGGCGGGGAGGGTTCGGTGACTTGTTGCTACCGGCTGAAAGGCACCGATTTCAAGGTTGAATGGACAGGCGCGGATACAGAGGAAATCAGAAAGCACATGTCCAATGGACGGATATCCGATGAAAAGTTGGACGAGCTGATGTTCAACAAGGAAACATCCGTGCACTTTCCACCTTCGGCTATCCCACCCGGAGACGGTCCGCTTTATCTCGAACTGCACATCTATCCGGATGAGCACATGGAAATCGCGCTCAGCCGCAAACTGCTCGGCCAGGTTCGCATTCCCATCGTCGACGCCACCCGCTGGCTGTATTCGCAGCATCGTGATGCCCTGCAGAATTATCGGGACAGTTCTGAAGTCAGGCGTGTCGTAGCCAAGGTAGCCAAGACGGCCTGGATCAAATACCGCATCGAGGACAAGCAGGACATGCGGCAATACATGTACCTGTATTTCACGGTTGCATCGAATTTCGACGACGATCCGGAGATCGCGGCGGTGTTGGCCAAGCCAGAACGCAAGCCAGGTGATTTCGCCAAGGCGGTGGGCTCCATGTCCGAAGAGAAGATCGCCAGGCTGAAGGCGACGGGCACGGCCCCCGGCGACAAGAATGGCTGAAGTTCCATGGCATCCATAGGAATGGCGGTGTGCGGGCTGGTGTTGCGTGCTCGTGTCCGGCGCGTCGTGTAGGTTGCGCTTGCTGCGGGCCGCAGCCGCTAAAATCCCCCCATGCTTCCTCCTCAAGTCGCCGTCGCTTTACTCGTTCTGTTGCTCGCCGTCGTGGTGCCGCTATGCGCGGTGGCGATCCAGCTTATCCGTTTCATCCATTGGTTCGCGTGGGCGGACAAGGGCGCGCGCGGCGAACGCCCGCATTTCACGGGGCCGGTCCTGGCCCTGTTCTTCAGCACGCTGGCCGCCAGCGATTTCATGGGCTTCGAGCCTTTCCTGACGCTGTCGGCGCTCAATCCCGTGCCGATGGAGTACCGCGCCTATCTCATGGTCGCGATGCTGGCCTTGTCGGTGTCGTGCTGGGCCTATGGGCGGTCGATCCGCGACCGCGTGCTGCGCCTGGTCCTGCCCGGCAAGGCCGGGCAGGGCTGAAGGCGCTTATTGCCTGGCGGCCTGGATCTCGATCGTGACGGCGTTCGAGCGCAGGCCGTTGGCTTCCACGTAGACCTCGTAGACGGCTTCGCGCTGCGGCAGCCCCGCGGCCGCGGCGACGTCGGTGCTGAACTGCGTGCCGACGCTGACGCCGGCATCGATGGGCGTGTCGCGCGGCGGGACCGAGCCCGGCGCGATGTCGACGTCCATGCCGCGCGGCTGGGGCCGCTTGCGCTGGTAGGCGATGCCGCGATAGATCTTGCCCGTGGCCTTGTCGGTCGCGACGACGGCGGGCGGCGGCATGTTGGTGGAGACGGGGATGATGCCGCGGGCGCAGACCGGCACGACGAGCTTGTCCGCCGCCCGGAGGCTGACCCGGCTGGGGCCGGCCAGGTGCAGCTGAGGCTCGCTGTCGTCGCGGTTGGCGGGCATGCAGGCATGTTCTCGGGTCGTGCCCACGGGGGCGGTCGCGAAGGCGGGGGGATCGATCCAGTCGGTAGTCATGGGCGGGGGCGGCGAGGCGGCGCCGGAAGGCGCGTACGCGAGCGCGAGGGCGGTGGCCGCGCACAGCGCGGCCAGCAGCGGGCGCAGGCGCGGCGCGCGGTTAGAAGGAATACCAGCCATCTGAGAAGTCTACTTTGCGCACGGCCTTGGCGCAGGCCGGGCAGAAACGTATCGGGGCGCCGCTGATGCCGAACATGACGCAGGAGCCCGACTCGTACGCGTAGTCCTCGACATTGGCCAGCTTGCGCAGGCCGTAGTGGCAATGGCGGCCGTGGGAGGAATAGAAGTAGGGACCGGGCTCGAGTTGCGAGTCGTCGTCGCCGTAGCCGTTGGCCTGCGCCCAGGCGGGTCCGCCGGGCACCATGTAGAGCAGGTGGCCGATCTCGTGCACCAGCGTCTGCTGGCGTCCGGCCGGGTCGGCGGGGTCCCACGGGGTGCGCGCAGCGACGCACAGCAGGTTGGTGCCGGGGAAGGCCACGCCGGTGGCCGCCGAGTCCATCAACTGCACGTTGAGGTGGATCTTGCCCAGCGTGCGTTGCGGCGTCAGGCCGTCGACGATCACGCCCACACCGCGGCATTGCTCGGGCACGCCCTGTTTTTCAGGCACGGGGAAGACGCGATCCGGCGGGATGGGAATGCGGCGGCGCTGGCCCGACGCGTCGGTGTATTCGAAGGTGGCGTCCAGGAACCAGGGGTCGTTGTCGATGCCGTGCCAGAGGTAGTGCACGGCGCCGTCGCCGCCGACCAGCGGCACATAGACCTTGAGTTCGCCGGGGCCGGCGTAGGCGTCGCGGTAGATGGTGTGCTGCGGGGCCTTGAAGGCCAGGCGTTCGACGTGGCAGACGACGATGGTGTAGGGCTCGTGGTTCGGTCCTTCGGACTGGTCGTAGACTGCCCGGGCGTGGCCTTTCAGAATGTCGGCGTCGGCCTGGTCGACGTCGTAGTTCGCCTGCCCGCGGCCCTGCCGCGGCGGCAGGTGGGCCACGTCGATGCCGTGGCGGCGGTATTCGGCCACGGCGGCGCTGTTGTCCTGCGCCCGCGCCATCGGGTCCGGACCCGGCAGGACCAGCTCCTGGATGTACAGGCGGCGGGCCGTTTCCACGGTTTCGGTGGCGATGCGCTGGTTGCGCGCGTCGCGCACCTCGAAGGTGTAGGTATTGAGGCCGGCGGCCGGCAGCGCGATGTCGTCCACGACCTTGGTGCCGTCCGGGTCCGTCTGGTACTGGAAGGTCTTGCCCTCGGGGCCGCGGTAGGCGGCGTGGCGGCCCTTTTCGGCCTGGGTGTAGGCGATGTTGTCCTTGCCGGCGATGACCTTGATGCTGAACTTGTGCACGTCCGCCTTGCTGAACTTGACCCGTATCCTGGGCCTGGCGGTCTGGCGGTCCTCGCTGATGAGCACGGCGCCGTCGTTCCAGAATTCGTCCTCTTCGGCGAAGTTGACGAACTGCAGGTGCGCGCCGGTGCGGCCGCGGTAGGTGGTGAGCGCGTTGGAGACGGCCGGTTCGCCGCCGGCGTCCTGGGCGGGCGCGCCGCTGGGGACGCCGGCCGGCGCGGCGCCCGGCGTGCCCGCGCCCTGGGCCGCGCCGTCCGGCAGCATGCCCGCCATCTGCAGCACTTTGGCCACGGGCGAGGGCAGCATGTCGGGGGAGAAGCCGGGCGTGCGCAGCACGGTGGCGGCCACCGCCGGCAGGCCCGAGCCGCTGACGGCCGGCGACTGCAGCACCGCGGCCGCCACGGCCGGCAACGCGGAGGTGTCCAGACTGGGCGCGCGCATGATGGCCCCGGCGACCGCAGGCAGACCGTATTGCCCGGCGCGGGTCGAGCCCAGCAGGCCGTTGACCGCGGCGCCTATCGCCGCATTGCGGTCGCCGCTGGCGGTCAGGGCCTGCGCCATGGCGGGGTTGACGAAATCGCCGATCCGGCCGGCCGCGTCGCCGGCGGCCGCCAGCATGCCGGCCGCGCCGGACAGCATGCCGCCGCCGGCGGCGGAAGCGCTATTGCCGGCCGTTGCGCCGGGCCCGGCCATCAAGGAGGGCGTGGCGGTGTCGACGGCCGAACGCGCCAGCGCGCCGGCCTGTTCCGCGGCGCGGGCCATCACCGTTGCGCCGGCCTGTTTCGCGCCGTCGATCGCCGAGGCCGCGGCGTTGGCGGCGTCCATGGCCGATTGCGCGGCGCCGGAAGCCAGTTCGCCGGCCTGCCCGGCAAGTGCGGACGCCCGGCCCGCCAACCCGGTGTCGGCGGCGGAAGCGGGAATCGCGCCGCCGCCCGGCGCGGCGGGGGCGGCCGCCGCGCCGACATCCGCGGCCGCCGAGCCGGCCTGCGCCGGTGTCTGCGCCTGCGCCAGCGCCTTGGCCTTGGGCCGGTGCACCAGTTCGGCGCTGACGATCATGGGGTCGCCGACCTGGGTCGAGGGCAGCGCCGGCAGCGCGGCCGCGTCGCTGGCCGGACCGATCAGGTTGTGCGAGGCGCCCTTGACCGAGAACATGCCCGGGCCCTTGAACACGATGTCGCCGCCGTCCATGACGATGCTGGCGCCCGCCGCCTGCAGGGTGATGCGCTGGTTCGCCAGGATCTCGATGCCTTCGGTGCTGGACGTGACGGTGATGTCCTGGCCGGCCAGCATTTCCAGCATGTCGGTGTGCGCGTGCAGCGACACGGGCGCGTTGGCCGCGACGGCGCGGATGCCGCCGTCCTGCACGAACAGGCTGGTCGACCGGCCCGAGGCGCTGGCGAAGGTCTGGCGCGCGGCGACGTGGCCGTCGGCCTGCGTGGTGACGTGCAGGTTTTCGCTTGCGTGCAGGATGGCGGAGGCGGGCGTGGACAGGTTGAGCGAGTTCGGCGCGTCGATCAGCATGCGCGCGCCGTCGATGCGTTCCACCGGTTCGGCGCCGGTCCGTTCGCCGCCACTGGCCTTGATCGCCTGCTGGCCACCCACGCTGTCCGGATAGCGGCCGTCGGCCTTGGGGTCGGTGGCCTGGATCTGCGCGTCGTATTGATCGGTGGCCGCCAGCGCGCGCGCCTGGCGCCGCGTGGCGGCATCGTTGATGCGTTGCGCGGCATGCTGCGCGCCGCGCATCAGGGTTAGCGCCTCGCGCGCGTCGGCCTGGGTGGAGCGGGCGTCCTCGCGCGCGGTGGCCGAGAGCAGCATGCCCTGGCCGGAGCGCAGCACGGTCCAGGCATCCGAGCGCAGTTCGAAGCCGGTGCCGCGCCATGCGCCGCGGCTGGACGCCTCGGGCGCCTGCTCGACCAGATGGCCCAGGCCCAGCTGCGATGCGGCGGCCGAGCTGGACAGGCGCGTGCGGCCTTGCCCCGCTGTGTCGTCGAACAGCCACTGGTTGTGGCCCTGGCCATCCAGGCCCCGGCTGTGCCAGCCGCTGATCGTGCCGGGGTGGTTGGCCTCGGCGTCCACGCCGGCGGACCAGGGCGGCAGGTCGGCATCGTTGTAGAGCTGCGCCGCGACCACGGGCTGGTCGATGTCGCCGTCCAGGAATTCCACCACCACTTCGGTGCCCTTGCGCGGCAGGTGATGCGCGCCCCAGTTGGGGCCGGCCTGCGCGCCGGCCACGCGCAGCCAGGCGCCGGAGCTGTGGTCGCCCGGCGCGTTGCCTGCTTCGTCGCCGTGGCTGCGGTGGGGCAGGCCGCCGGCCAGCGGACGCCGTCCGCGCTGCCACGGAAACTGCACCTTGATGCGCAGGTCGCGGCCGGACGAAATGGCTTCGTCCTGGGCCGTCACGACAATGGCGGTCACGCCTTCGGGGGCGGTGGGCTTGGCGATCCAGGGCGGCGCCAGCGCGGCGGCGGCGGGCTGGGCGCTGAAGCTGTTGCGATACGTGCCGCGCTCCAGGTCGGCCGCGCCCAGCGCCTGGGCGGCCTGGCTGCCCAGGTTGTTGGCGGCTTCGTGCAGCACGTGCAGCAGCGTGTAGCGGTTGCCGCCCAGTTCGTCCACGGCCTGGCCCGAGCCCTCGGCGTAGCGGTCGTGCTGCGTCAGCGTGAAGTCGTGGCCCGGCGCCATCTGGCGCGCGGTGCCGGCGCCGTCGAAGCGCACCATGCGCGCCTCGTGGGCCTGCAGGCTGAGGGCGGCCTGCTGTTCGGCGCCCGCGTCGTCGGCGTAGCGGCCGTGGCCGTCATAGTCGTAGTCTTCCAGCGGCGGCAGCGCGCCCGCGTCCAGGCCGGACTGGGCGTGTGCGCCGTGCGCGACCAGCTTGCGCTCGTTCCAGGCCACGCGCGTGACCGCGTTGGGCTGGATGGCGCGCGCCGCGCCGAAGCGTGTGACGCTGTCTTCGGTTTCGGTCGCGTCGCTGCGGTGAAAGCGCAGCGTGGGCGCGGGATTGGCCGGATGCGCGGCGCGCGCGTCGAACACCACCAGCCGGTGCTGCGCGCCGCCGCCGGCGCCGTCCTGTTTCTCTTCCTGCTGATGATCGAAGCGAAAGCTCAGGCCGGCCTCGGCCATCAGGCGCAGCACGAAGTCCAGGTCGGTTTCGCGGTACTGGGTGCGCACCGGGCGCGCGGGCGGCGGATCGGCGATCTCGAACGCGAACGAGGCCAGCGGATAGTCGGCGAAGATCTCGCTCAGGATGTCGGTGGCCGTCTTGTCCTGGTAGAGAAAGCTGTCGCGGCGCAGCCGCAGCGTGGCCAGCCAGGGCGCGGCGTGCAGCCGGTAGCGCGCCAGGCCGCCGTCGGCGCCCAGCGCATCCACGCCTTCGACCACCGCGTGCCACAGGCGCCGCGCGCCGTCGGCCAGCAGCAGGCCGACGCTGATCTCCTTGCCCAGCAGCGGCTCCATGTCCAGTTCGGCCGAAGGCGCCAGGCAGTCCAGGGTCAGGGCGTACAGTTCGGACACGCCTTCGCGCAGCTGCATGCGTTCGACGGTGAGCGCGTCGCCCAGCGGCGTGCGCACCTGCAGCATGCGGGCGTTCTGCGACAGCGAGGCGGCATCCAGGCGGCTGAAACCCGCCGGCGTGGAGGAGCGGTCGGTCATGGCGGACCTTCAGGGCAGCGAGATGGTCAGGTGGGCCGCGCGCGGTCCCAGCTTGACGATGTCGTGATACGGCGCCATGGCGGTTTGCATGTCGGCGTTCAGGAAGTGGCTCATGCCCAGGTAGGCCAGCAGGCCCAGCAGCGCGAACAGGGCGCCGATGCTCCACAGCGGCACGTCGCGCTTGAGGGTGTGGGCGATCTTGTCGGGCAGCGGCCAGTGCGGCGCGAAGCCGGCGCGCTTGCCGCGCAGCAGCGCGATCTCGTCGCCCAGGCGCGCGGTCAGGTAGCCGAGTTTCTCCTGGCCTTCGATCATGTACTTGCCCTGGAAGCCCAGCAGCAGGCACATGTAGAACACTTCCAGCGATTGCAGGCGCGGCGCGCCCTGGGCGCGCAGGTCTTCCAGGCGCGCGAAGAAGTTCTCGCCCGCCAGCTGTTCGCCGAACAGGGTCAGCTGCAGCGGCTGCAGCATCCAGGCGTCGCGGATCGCGAAGCGCGAGTTCAGCACGGTCTCGTCGACCGCGGCGCAGAAGGCGTACTTGGTCGCGTAGACGTCCTCGGCCGGGATGTCCATTTTCTTGGCGCTGCGCTCGAAGTCGGCCAGGAACTGCTGCACCCGCGCCGAGAACGACGCGGCGCTGGCCGGCTCCTGCCCGCTCTTGAGCAGGAACAGCATCAGGAAGCCGTCGTACAGCAGGTCCAGCAGCGACTTGGCCGGGCGGGTTCCGTAGAACTCGGCGGCTCGGGCAGGCAGCGATGCTCCGGGCATCAGGGAAGGAGAGTCGGCGGTCATGGCGGGCTCTTGCGGTAGGCGTCGGTTAGCGGGTGACGGCGATCAGGTCCAGCTTCAGGTCGGGGATGCCGGACGGGGCGTAGATGGCGATGCTGCGCGCCTGCAGCATGCGGTCGTACAGCGAGCCGCGCGTCTGCAAGGTGAAATAGCAGGCGCCCGGCTTGACCGGCACGGCCGGCGGCACCTGCGGCGTGTAAACCAGCTGCACGCCCGGCATGGCCGAGAGCACCAGCTTTTCCACGTCGTCGGGCGCGCCGACCTTGAATCGCAGCGGCACGGTTTCGGCCAGTTCGCTGGCCGGCGTGGCGGCCGAGACCGACAGATAGAGCGCGGTGGTCTCGTCGAGCTTGTCGGAATCGAGGCGGCCCACGTGGAACGACGGGCGCAGTTCTTCCAGCACGATGGAGAAGTAGCGGGTCGAGATGACGGTGTCGAGCAGGTCGCGCAGGATTTCGTCCAGCCGCGCGAAGGCCGCGCCGGGCTGGTCGTGGCGGTACGCGGGCAGGTCGGCCAGCGTGTGCACCTTGGAGAAGGTCATCAGCGCGCCGGCCAGGCGCAGCATTTCCTGGAACAGGCGCTCCGGATGCAGCTGCGGGTTGTGGAACAGGTGCGAGAGCGCCGCGTAGGCTTCGTTGGCCGTGTGCAGCAGCCAGAAAGAGGCCACGTCGCCGGAGCGGAACTCGATGATGTTCTTGTTGGGCTCGCGGTGAAAGCCGTAGAGCGCGTTGACCTTGGCCTGCAGCGCGTCGAGCAGGCGGCGCAGCTGTTCGAAGAGCGCGCCGCAGGCCTGGACCGTGAGGCTGGGGGCGATGAAGCCCGTGTCCAGTTCATAGCCGGCGCTGGCGGTGCGGCGCACGCGCGCCACCGGGATCGTCAGCAGCGCGTCGCGCGGCTCGTGCTCCGACAGCAGGCGCACATTCTTGCGCAGGAACGCCAGCTCGGCGGTGCTGGCGTTGGTGTAGAGGTCGGGCGCGGGGCTGTCCTGGTGCGCGTAGCGCGCGTCGAAGCCCTGGCCCTGCTGCGCATCGCGGTAGTTGCCGCCGATGTCCTTCATCGGATGCAGCGCCAGGTAGAACACGGCCGAACTGGCGCCGTCCAGGCCGTCCAGCGCGACGGCGGGCGGCAGGTCGTCGTTGTGCGGGGCGCTGTAGATCTCGCCGTCGGGAAAGATGGCCGAGAGCTCGGTGGCCCGGAGCATGCCGTTGGCCAGCGCCGCGGCGTCGAAGCGCGCGGCGCGCAGGCCCCAGGAATAGGGATGCAGCGCGCGGCTCATCTCCGCGAGGCGGGCTTCGTGGTAGGCGTCCTGTCTTTGAAAATGCTGGGGCCGCAGGAACAGCCCCTCACCCCATAGGATCTTCGCGGAATGGCTCACGTTTTCTGGCTCTTGTTCATATTATTGAAGACGGCGGACGGACCGGGGCGCTCAGCCCGGACATTGCACCGAGCCCAGCCGCGCCGGGTCGAAGTCGGGCACGCCCGGCGGCAGGGTCATCTTGCCGGTCACGACGGTCAGCGCGCAGGCATGTGCGCCCATGACGATGCCGGTGTCCTCGGCCGATTCCACTTCGAACACGTATTTCCAGCGTTGCGGCGCGGGCGCATAAAACAGGCCCGCGACCGCGATATAGGTGGCGTTTTTCGGCACCTTTTCGAGGTGTTCGTAACGCTGTCCCGGTGTCAGAGTGACCTCGCGCGAGGCGATGACGCTTTCTCCAAGCGCCGACTTTTCGGCGTCAGTATCAACCAATTGCGTGAGCGGTGCGCGCTGAAATGCCTCTGCGTTCTTCAAATAGTATATTTTCGTAACCACGGCCATCGACTGGCCGCTGCTCGAGTTCAAATTTTCTCCGGCGTGTATCGCCAATTTCACTTCGACGGGCGCGTTCGGGTCTTTTTTCAGGCCCGCCATATCCATTACGCCGCCGGTCATTCCCGCCACCGCTCCAATCGCTGAAACCGCTGCACAGCCGCTGATTACGGGGCTTGCGACGATCATGGCCAGCGCCGCCACGCGCCGTGAAAAATAGAGATGTTTTGACATGGCTCTTTATACCGGAAGCCTGCGACAACATACAGATCGCTGCACGTTAGCCGACGTTTCGTTGTGAGTTACATGAAGTAATCCTCTGTAGTGTGGCGCTAACAAAAGGTTGTTGAAATACGCGGCCTTGGTTACACCCACCTACAAGCCAGAAAAATGCACATATCCAGGGTTCTCCTTATCAGCGCCATGTTGGCTTTCGCGACCGGCTGCGCGACCTCGTCCAAACCGCCGACCGAGGCCGAATACAAACAGTCGATGACGCACGCCACCGAGACGCTGGCCAACAAGGGCAACGACCAGGCGGTCGCCGAATTCCAGGAGATCGCGCTGCGCAATCCGTCGCGCGGCGAGCCGTGGTCCTATATCGCGAAGATTCGTTTCGACGAGCAGCGCTACGGCGAGGCCATCGTCGCGGCCGACGAGGCGCTGAACCGGGAACCCGAGGATTTCACCGCCAAGACCGTGCGCGCCGTGGGCGGGCTGCGGGTGGCGATGCAGTCGCTGGCCGACCTGCGCGCCGACGCACTGCTGGCCGGCAACGCCAAGACCGACGCGGTGGCGCTGGCCGCCGCCATGCGCGAAACCCTGGGCCAGGACGTGTTGTTCCCCGAAGGTTACAAGCCGCCGCGCCGCCAGCCGCGCCGCAATGACGCGCAGCGCGCCGCGCCGGCCGCCGCCGTCGCGCCTGCGGCCGCCGCCGTCGCGCCCGCGGCCGCGCAGTCGGCGGCCGTGCCCGCCAAGCCGGTGGCCAGCCCCGCTACCAATACAGCAGCCAGCCCGGCGCCGACGCCGGCCCCGGCCCCGGCGCCCGCTCCTGCGGGCCGGGCGCCGGACCCGTTCGGCAATCTCCTCAAACCCTGATCGGGCATCCGGCCCCGTCACTATGCACTTCGCTTGGAGCCCCCATGGCTAAGAAAGAAAGCGTTCAGAAACGACTCCAGAAGGTCCGTCCGCCGCGCGTCCAGTTGACCTACGACGTGGAAAAGGGCGACGCGATCGAACAGAAAGAGCTTCCCTTCGTCGTGGGCGTGGTGGGCGATTTCAGCGCGCAGTCCGAAGCCGAGCTGCCGCGCCTGAAGGACCGCAAGTTCGTCAATATCGACGTGGACAACTTCGACGACGTGATGCGCGGGCTGGAGCCGCGCGCCGCCTACCGCGTGAAGAACCGCCTGACCGACGAGGGCGGCACCTTCGGCGTGGACCTGAAGTTCCGCTCCATCGAGGATTTCCGTCCCGAGGCCGTGGTGCAGCAGATCGAGCCGCTCAAGGAGCTGCTGGAGATCCGCACCAAGCTGGCCGACCTGCGCAACAAGCTGGCGGGCAACGACAAACTGGAAGACCTGCTGGGCGAAGTGCTCAGCAGCACCGAGAAACTGCAGCAACTGACCAGCGAAGCCGGCAAGGACGGCAAGGGAGGCAGCAATGAGTAATTCCGCCGCCGCGCAGAACGCGTCCGCGCCGGCCGCCGAGGCCGAATCGGGCCTGCTGGACCAGATCGTCGAGCAGAGCCGCGTCGCCAAGTCCAGCGCCGAACACGACCGCGCCAAGGACCTGATCGGCGAACTGGCGCGCGAAGTCATGAAGGGCACCGTGGTCGTCTCCGACAACCTGTCGGCGATGCTGGACGCCCGGGTGGCCGAGCTGGACCGCCTGATCTCGGCCCAGCTGAGCGAGGTGATGCACGGCGCCGAATTCCAGAAGCTGGAAAGCACCTGGCGCGGCCTGCACTACCTGTGCCAGGAGAGCAACACCGGCCCCATGCTCAAGATCAAGGTGCTCAACGTCACCAAGCGCGACCTGGTGCGCGACTTCCAGACCGCGATCGACTTCGACCAGAGCCTGATGTTCAAGAAGGTCTACGAAGAAGAGTTCGGCACCTTCGGCGGCTCGCCCTTCGGCGCGCTGCTGGGCAATTTCGAGATCACGCGCCAGCCCGAGGACATGTACTTCATCGAGCAGATGTCGCACGTGGCCGCGGCCTCGCACGCCCCGTTCATCGCCTCGGCCTCGCCCGAGCTGCTGGGCCTGGACAGCTTCGCCGACCTGGGCCGTCCGCGCGACCTGGCCAAGGTGTTCGACACGGTGGAATACACCAAGTGGCGCAGCTTCCGCGATTCGGAAGACTCGCGCTACGTGGGCCTGACCATGCCGCGCTTCCTGGGCCGGCTGCCCTATGACCCGAAGGAGGGCACCTCGGTCGAGGGCTTCAACTTCGTCGAGGAAGTCGACGGCACCGATCACGCCAAGTACCTGTGGTGCAACGCCGCCTGGGCCTTCGGCGCGCGCCTGACGGCGGCGTTCGCGGACTTCGGCTGGTGCGCGGCGATCCGCGGCGTCGAAGGCGGCGGCCTGGTGGAGAACCTGCCCACCCATACCTTCAAGACCGACGACGGCGAGATCGCGCTGAAGTGCCCCACGGAGATCGCCATCACCGATCGCCGCGAAAAGGAACTGAGCGACCTGGGCCTGATCCCGCTGGTGCACTGCAAGAACTCGGACTACGCGGCCTTTTTCGGCGCGCAGTCGGTGCAGAAGGCCAAGAAATACAACACCGACAGCGCCAACGCCAATGCGGTGCTGTCGGCGCAGCTGCAATACATATTCTCGGTATCGCGAGTGGCCCACTACCTGAAGGCCATGATGCGCGACAAGATCGGCAGTTTCGCCTCCGCGCAATCGGTCGAAAGCTTCCTGAACCGCTGGGTCTCGCAGTACGTGCTGCTGGACGACAACGCCAATCAGGAGCAGAAGGCGCAGTTCCCCCTGCGGGAGGCATCGGTGCAAGTCGCCGAAGTGCCGGGTCGCCCCGGCGTGTTCAGGGCCGTGGCGTTTTTGCGGCCTCATTTCCAGCTCGACGAGCTTTCGATTTCGCTGCGCCTGGTCGCGGAGCTGCCGGCCCAGGCCCAGAAGTCGTAAGCGCCTAGGCTGGATTCGATGATTTTTTACTGGAGAGGCTATTAATGAAGGACATCTACGTCAAATTCGGCAATCCTGCGCTCAAGGGCGAATCCCAGGACAAGGACCACCCTGACTGGATCGAAGTCGGATCGTGGCGCCACGAGATCATTCAGCCGCGTTCGGCTACCGCCTCGACCTCGGGCGGCCACACGGCCGAGCGCACCGAGCATGGCGAGATGGTCTTCACCAAGGACCTGGACGTGGTCAGCCCGCTGCTGTATCAGCATGCCTCGGGCGGCACCACCTTCGACGAAGTCACCATCGACTTCCTGCGCGCCGACGGCGAGGGCAACCGCGTCAAGTACCTGGAAATCAAGCTCAAGTACGTGATCATCTCGCGCGTGGCCCCCGAGGTCGTCAGCGAAGGCCTGCCGCATGAATCGTTCTCGCTGAAGTACGCCGCCGTGCAGTGGAAGTACACGCAGCAGAAGGTCGGCGGCAACCAGGGCGGCAACTCCCAGGGCGCCTGGAGCCTGACCAAGAACGACAAGACGTATTCGGTCTGAACCTGACCGCGTAAGACGGTAAAGGCAGCGGCCCGCCGCGGGCCGCTGCCTTTCCTGAATGAGGTCCGCATGAAAGGATTCGAACCGAGCCTGTTCGACAAGCTGTTCGACGGCGACGGGCAAGCGCCGCATGCGCTGCGGCGCCTGTCGGTGGAGGAAATCAAGGAAACCGTCGCGCGCGACATCGAGGCCCTGCTCAATACGCGCATGGTCTTCACCGAGGAATCGCTCAAGCGCTATCCGAACTGCCAGCGCTCCATCCTCACCTATGGACTGTCCGATTTTTCCGGCCTGAGCCTGGCCAGCCATTACGACCGCGAATTCATCTGCCGCTCGCTGGAACAGGCGATCGCCCGCCACGAGCCGCGGCTGACGCATGTGCGGGTCATGCTGCAGGTCGATGGCCGCGCCACGTCGGTGCTGTATTTCGCGATCACCGCGATGCTGGACGTGGGCCCGGCGCATGAGCCGGTGACCTTCGATGCGACGCTGCAGCCGTCCACTTTGCAGTATTCGGTGAGCAAGGGCTGGGCCAAGGCCGCGGCCGCCGCCTGAACCAACAACAGAACACGCGGGCGCCGGCGCCACGCCGCCGGCGGAGAAGGGAAAGATGGAAGAACTGCTGCCATATTACGAACGCGAACTGGGTTTCCTGCGCAGTTCGTCGCGCGATTTCGCGCAGCGCTATCCCAAGATCGCCGGGCGGCTGGGGCTGTCGGGCGAGACCTGCGAAGATCCGCACGTGGAGCGGATGATCGAGTCGTTCGCCCTGCTGGGCGCGCGCATCAACAAGAAGCTCGACGACGACTATCCGGAGTTCACGGAAGCATTGTTCGAGGTGATGTACCCGCATTACTTGCGCCCGTTTCCTGCGTGCTCGGTGGCGCAGTTCGACATGGGCGGCGTGGCCGCCCAGTTGACCGCGCCGGTGCGCCTGCCGCGCGGCACCGAGCTGAAGTCCCATGCCGTGCGCGGCGTGGCCTGCCGTTTCCGCACGGCCTACGACGTGACGCTGGCGCCGGTGGCGATCCGCCAGGCGGGCTTCGCGTCCACCGCCAACGCGCCGTCGTCCACCTCGCTGCCGCCGGGCGTGACGGGCCGGCTGTCGCTGACCCTGGCCTGCCTGGCCGAGACGCAGAACTTCTCCACGCTGGCCGTGGACAGGCTGCGCGTCTATCTGCACGGCGAACCGTCCTTCGTCGCGGCGCTGCGCGACTGCCTGTTCCTGCGCACGGCGGCCGCCTACACGGAGACGCAGCCCGGCCGCTGGAACCGCCTGGCGCAGGCGCCGCTGGCGCAGGTGGGCCTGGCCGAAGAGGACGCGCTGATCGATTTTCCCGCCAGCTCGCATCCGGCCTACCGGCTGCTGGCCGAGTATTTCGTCTTCGCCGAGAAATTCAATTTCGTGGACATCGACCTGGCGGCCTTGGGGCCCGCCCTGGGCGCGGTCCGCGAATTCACGCTGCATCTGCCGGTCGCCGGCCTGCGCGCCGACTCCAATACGGCGCGGCTGCTGGAATCGGCGTCCGCCGACAATTTCCGGCTGGGCTGCACGCCGGTGGTCAACCTGTTCGCCCAGCGCGCCGACCCCATCCGCGTCACGCACGCCGCGGCCTCTTATCCGGTGGTGGCCGACGCGCGCCGCGCCTATGGCTACGAGGTCTATTCCATCGACCGCGTGCGCCAGGTGCGCCAGAACGCCAGGGGCGATTCGGTCGTCGAATTCCGGCCCTTCTATTCGCTGCACCACGGCGAGACGCCCGACGGCGCCAGCCACTACTGGACCGCGCGGCGCGACGCGATGGTGGCCGAGCGCAGCCCGGGCTACGAGATGGAGCTGTCCATCGTCGACATCGATTTCGATCCGTCCGTGCCGCAGACCGAAACCCTGAGCCTGGAGCTGACCTGCACCAACCGGGACCTGCCTTCGCACCTGGCGGTGGGCCAGCCCGGCGGCGACCTGTTCCTGGAGGGCGGCTCGGTCGCGCGCGAAATCCGCATGCTGCGCCGTCCCACCCATACGCATCGCTTCCAGCAGGGCCGCGCGGCGCACTGGCGCCTGATCTCGCACCTGGCGCTGAACCATCTGTCGCTGGTGCAAAGCGGCCTGCCGGCGCTGAAGGAAACGCTGCGCCTGTACGACCTGTCGCACGCCGCGGTGGCGGCCCGCCAGATCGAAGGGCTGGTGGGGCTGGACTACAAGCCCGCCACGCACTGGATGCCGGGCGAGCCGTTCGCCACCTTCGTGCGCGGCATCGAGATCCGGCTCACGATCAATGAAGACAATTTCGTCGGCACCAGCCTGCATGCCTTCGTCGCGGTGCTGAACCGCTTTTTCGGCCTGTACGTGCACGCCAACAGCTTCGTGCAGCTGGTGGTGCTGTCGCGCCGCGGCTCGGAAGAAATCCTACGGTGTCCCCCATGCAACGGCGACGCGATCCTAGCGTAATCGAGGCGCTGCTGGCCGAGCCGCAGCGCTTCAAGTTCTTCCAGGCCGTGCGCGTGCTGGAGCTGTGGTTCGCGCGCCAGGAGGGCACGCGCGCGCGCAACGCCGTGCCGGCCCACCTGCGCTTCCTGAATTCGTCTTCGCTGGGCTTTCCGGCCAGCGAGATCGCCGGCCTGACGGCCTACGACAAGGACGGCCAGGCGCTGGACGACGCGCAGGCGCGCCTGGCGGCGCTGGCCGAAGGCAAGCTGGGGCGGGTGGAGATCGAGCCGGCCTTCTTCGGCCTGCTGGGCGCGCAGGGCGCCTTGCCGCTGCATTATTCCGAGATTCTGAGCCACCGCGAAAGCGCCCGGCGCGACCGCGGGGCGCGCGCGTTCTTCGACATCTTCTCGAACCGCGCCGCGGCGCTTTTCTATGCGGCCTGGAAGAAGTACCGCATGCCGCTGCGCCACGAGACCGAGCAGGACCATCACTACCTGCCGCTGTTGCTGGCGCTGGGCGGCATCGGTCATCCGGCCCTGCGCGACCGCCTGCACGCGGGCCAGGGCCAGGTGTACGACGAATCGCTGGCCCATTACGCCGCCGCGGCGCGCCAGCGCCCGGTGTCGGCCGCCTACCTGCAGCGGGTGCTAGCCGATTACTTCCAGGTGGACATCCGCGTCGAGCAGTTCGTCGGCCGCTGGTACCACGTGCCGCTCGAGCATCGCACGCGCCTGGGCATGCCGGGCGCGGTGCTGGGCGTGTCCGCCATGGCGGGCGAGCGCATCTGGCAGCGCGACATGCGCATCCGGCTGTGGATCGGCCCGCTGTCCAAGGCCGCGTTCGGCGATTTCCTGCCGGGCGGGGCGCGCGCGCAGGCGCTGGAGAAGCTGCTGACCATGTTCGGCGGCATGAGCTTCGAATACGAGGTGCGGCTGGTGATGGCCAGGGCGGACGTGGCCGGCAGCATGCTCGGCGGCGACGGCGGCGCCGGCGCGCGCCTGGGCTGGAACTCTTTTCTCTGCACCGAACCCGCGGCGTCGGATCGCGACGACGCCAGCTACGAACTGCACACCATTCACTAGAACAAGCACCATGGCCACACCCCTGAAAACCCTGATCGGGAAACTGAACCAGACCTGCCGCCAGGCCGCCGAGCGCGCCGCCAGCCTGTGCATGGCGCAAGGCCATTACGAAGTGGACCTGGAGCACCTGTTTCTGGCGCTGCTGGAAAAGCCCGCCAGCGACTTCAGCATCGTGGCGCGCCGCAGCGGCATCGACGCCTCGGGGCTGGAAGCCGACCTGAACGCGGAAATCCGCGGATTCAAGAACGGCAACACCCGCACGCCGGTGTTCTCGCCGCACCTGCCGCGCTTGTTCGAACATGCCTGGCTGATCGCGTCGCTGGACACGCAGACCACGCGCATCCGCTCCGGCCATCTGCTGCTGGCGCTGCTGACCGAGCCCGACCTGGCCCAGCTCGCGCGGCGCGGCTCGCGCCTGTTCGAATCGTTCCGGCTGGAAGAACTGAAGCATGATTTCGCCGCGCTGACGGCCGGCTCGGAAGAGGCCGGACAGTCGGTGGCGCTGGGCGAGGGCGCGCAGCAAGAGCCGGCGCCGGCCGCCGGCCTGTCCAAGACGCCGGCGCTGGACCAGTACACCGCCAACCTGACCGAGCGCGCGCGCGAAGGCAGGATCGACCCGGTCATCGGCCGCGACGCCGAGATCCGCCAGATGATGGACATCCTGACCCGCCGGCGCCAGAACAACCCCATCCTGACCGGCGAGGCCGGCGTGGGCAAGACCGCGGTGGTCGAAGGCCTGGCGCTGCGCATCGTGGCCGGCGACGTGCCGCCGGCGCTGGCCGGCGTGGCGCTGCGCACGCTGGACATGGGTCTGCTGCAGGCCGGCGCCAGCGTCAAGGGCGAATTCGAGAACCGTCTGAAGAACGTCATCGACGAGGTCAAGCAAAGCGCCACGCCCATCATCCTGTTCATCGACGAGGCCCACACCATGATAGGCGCGGGCGGGCAGGCGGGCCAGAACGACGCGGCCAACCTGCTCAAGCCGGCGCTGGCGCGCGGCGAACTGCGCACCATCGCCGCCACCACCTGGAGCGAATACAAGAAGTACTTCGAGAAAGACGCCGCGCTGGCGCGGCGCTTCCAGGTGGTCAAGGTGGAAGAACCCAGCGAGACGCTGGCCGCCAGCATGCTGCGCGGCATGGCGCCGCTGATGGAAGCGCACTTCGGCGTGCGGGTGCTGGACGAGGCCATCGTGGCGGCGGCGCGCCTGTCGCACCGCTACATCAGCGGCCGCCAGCTGCCGGACAAGGCGGTCAGCGTGCTCGACACCGCCTGCGCGCGCGTGGCCCTGGGCCGCAGCGCCACGCCGGCCCTGATCGACGAGGCGCGCCACCGCCTGGCGCGCCTGGAAACCGAGCGCGCCGCGCTGCGCCGGGAGGCCGCCGCCGGCGGCTCCCAGGGCGCGCGCCTGCGCGAGCTGGACGAGGAAATGGACGCCACGCGCAAGACGCTGGCCGAATCCGAGGCGCGGCTGGCCCAGGAAAGCGAGCTGGTGCGCCAGATCCACGCGCTGCGCGTAGAGCTGGAGACGGCGGGCGAGGAGGCCGCGCCGGAGCCGGCCGCCAAGCGCCGCGCCGCCAAGGCGCCCGAACCCACGCCGGCCCAGGCGCAGCTGGCCGCGCTGCAGCAGGAGCTGCGCGCGCTGCAGGGCGAAACGCCGCTGGTGCCGGCCTATGTGGACGCCCAGGTCATCGCCGAGATCGTCTCGGCCTGGACCGGCATACCGCTGGGCCGGATGGTCAACGACGAGATCCGCACCGTGCTGGAACTGCAGCCGCTGCTGGCCGAGCGCGTCATCGGCCAGGACCACGCCCTGCACGCCATCGCCCAGCGCGTGCGCACGGCGCGCGCCGGCCTGGAAGATCCCAACAAGCCCAAGGGCGTGTTCCTGTTCGTCGGCCCCTCGGGCGTGGGCAAGACCGAGACCGCATTGGCGGTCGCCGACGTACTCTACGGCGGCGAGCGCAAGCTCATCACCATCAACATGAGCGAGTACCAGGAGGCCCACAGCGTTTCCGGCCTGAAGGGTTCGCCGCCGGGCTACGTGGGCTACGGCGAGGGCGGGGTGCTGACCGAGGCGGTGCGCCGCCAGCCCTACAGCGTGGTGCTGCTCGACGAGATCGAGAAAGCCCATCCGGACGTGCTGGAGCTGTTCTTCCAGGTGTTCGACAAGGGCGTGATGGACGACGCCGAGGGCCGCGAGATCGACTTCCGCAACACGCTCATCATCCTGACCTCCAACGTCGGCTCGTCGGCCATCATGCAGGCCTGCCTGAACAAGAGCGCCGAGGAACGGCCCGGCCCCGAGGCGCTGCAGGAACTGCTGGCGCCGCAGCTGTACAAGGCCTTCAAGCCCGCCTTCCTGGGCCGCATGAAGACCATCGCCTACTACCCCGTGGACGACGACGCGCTGGCCCGCATCATCGGCCTGAAGCTCGGCCGCATCGCCGAGCGCGTGCAGGCCAATCACCGCGCCGTGTTCGAATGGGACGAGGCGCTGGTCGAGGCCGTGCTGGCCCGCTGCACCGAGGTGGACACGGGCGCGCGCAACGTCGACCACATCCTGAACGGCACGCTGCTGCCGCAGATCGCCGAGCAGGTGCTGAGCCGTATGGCGCAGGGCGAGGCCATCGCGCGCATCCGCGTCACCGCCGGCAAGAACGGCGACTTCCGCTACCGCCTGACCTGAACCCGGAGCCGCCGCCATGCCCCAGGATTCCTCCGGACTTTCCCGCCTGTCGACCGCCGGTATCGAGCAGGCCAACCGTCTCCTGAACCTGAGCACGCCGCTGGGCGAAAACCGCCTGGTGGCCGAGACGCTGTCGGCGCGCGAGCAATTGGGCGCGGGCGCCTGCCGGCTGGATCTCACGGCGCTCTCCGACGACGCCCATATCCCGCTGAAAGCGCTGCTGGGCCAGCCCGTGACGCTGCGCCTGCAGACCGCGCTGGACCGCGCGCAGCCGCGCATCTGGCACGGCCACGTGACCGCGGCGCAATTCCGCGGCGCCAACGGCGGCCTGGCGCGCTACGGCCTGACCGTGGAGCCCTGGCTGGCCTTTCTGCGCGCCCGCCGCGACAGCTTCGCCTATCAGGACAAGACGGTGTTCGACATCGTCGAGAGCATTTTCGGCGACTACAACGGGCAGGGCACGTTGGCGCCGCAATGGCGCTGGGACGTGAAGGACCGCGCCGCCTATGCCAGGCGCAGCCTGACCATCCAGTACCGTGAAACCGATTACGCCTTCGTGGAGCGCCTGCTGGCCGAAGAAGGCCTGTTCTACTGGGTCGAGCACCAGGCCGACGGCCACACCCTGGTCATCGCCGACCACAACGGCGCGTTCCAGCCCGGGCCGCAGGCCAGCGTGCGTTTCGCGCGCGCCGATGTCACCGAGACGCAGGACAGCATCCAGCAATGGAGCCAGCGCAAGCGCTGGCAGACCAATGCGGTGCGCCTGGCCAGCTGGGACTACCGCAGCGTCCAGGCGCGGCCGGTGGCGGCGCAGGCGCAGATGGAGGCGCATGCCGATGCGCAAGCGGGCGCCATCGAGCTGGCCTGCAACGACTACCCCGGGCAGTACGCGTACGAAGACGGCGCGCAGGGCGAACGGCTGGCGCACAACGCGCTGGCCGCCATCCGCGTGCGCGAGCAGAGCTACGAGGGCGCGGGCACCGTGCGCACGCTGGCGCCGGGGCAGCGCTTCGAGCTGACCGGCCATTACCAGCAGGGCGGGCCGTCGGCCTATGTGGTGATCGCCATCGACCACCAGGCCCGCAACAACTTCGACGCCGACCTGGGCCGGGCGCAGGGCGGCGGCGCGGACGCACACGATCGGGCGGACTTCTACCGCAACACGTTCACCTGCATCGGCATGGAGACGGAGTTCCGCCCGGCCACGCGGGACGGCCATGGCGAACGGCTGCATCCGCGCCCCACCGTCTTCGGCGCGCAGACCGCGCTGGTGGTGGGCGCGCAAGAGCCGGTGCATACCGACCGCGACCATCGCGTCAAGGTGCAATTCCATTGGCAGCGCGGCAAGGCCGCCAGCAGCCGGCTGGCGCATCCGTCCGGCGACGAGAACGCGCCGGCCGCGGACGAGCTGGGCGCCTGGGTGCGCGTGGCCGAACCGGTGGCCGGCGGCGACTGGGGCGGCCATTTCGTGCCGCGCGTGGGCCAGGAAGTGCTGGTGGAATTCCTGCATGGCGACATCGACCGGCCCGTGGTGGTGGGCGCGCTCTACAACGGCGAAGGCGCCGAGGACGCGCCGCACAACCAGGTGCAGGCGGGCGCGGCCAACGCCACCGGCAATGCGCCGGCCTGGTTCGCCGGCGGCAGCGACGGCCACGCGCACAACGCGGTGATGTCCGGCTTCAAGACCCAGGCCCTGCCGGCCAGCGGCGCGGGCACCGGCGGCTACAACCAGCTGGTGCAGGACGACACGCCCGGACAGGCGCGCCTGACCGCCTCCACCACGCAGGCCGATACGCGCCTGAACCTGGGGCACATCAAGCAGCAGCGCGACAACGAGCGGCTGGAAGACCTGGGCCACGGCGCCGAGCTGTCCACGCGCGAGTCCATGGCGCTGCGCGCCGGCGCCGGCCTGCTGATCAGCGCCGACCTGCGCGAGAACGCCGAGGGCGCGCTGCTCGACAGCGCCGAGGCCGCCAGGCAGATCGAACGCGCCATGGAATCGGCCAGGGAGCTGGCCGACATGGCGGCCAGGCAGAAGGCCGTGCTGGAAGACGATCCGGAAACCGTGCCGGCGCAGGACGCGCTCGAACACGTGCTGGAGGTGGTGGAAGCGACGCAGGAAGGCGCGGGCGATTCGTCCGGCGAGCCGGTGGCGGCCTACAGCGAACCCCATGTCCAGGTCAGCGCGCCCAGCGGCATCGGCCAGTACACGCCGGCCGACGCCTTCCTGGCGGCGGGCGGCACCTTCGCGCAGGTGGCGCCGGACGTGAACTGGGTCAGCAGCGCCAACGTGGCGCTGGGCGTGGCCGCCGGCGCGGTGCTGTTCACGCTGGGCAACCCGCCTTCGGGCGCGCGCGCGGTCAAGGATCAGGGCCTGCGCCTGCACGCCGCCGGCGGCAGGCTGCGGCTGCACAGCCAGGACGCGAAGATGGCGCTGTCCGCGGAGAAGGCAGTGACCGTCTCGTCGTCCGCGGCCAGCGTCACGGTCGAGGCCAAACAGCGCCTGCTGGCCACCGCGGGCGGCGCCTATCTGCGGGTCGAGGGCGGCGGCATTCAGCTGCATGCGCCGGGCAAGGTGGAATTGAAGGCGGGGGTGCACAGCTGGGTGGGGCCGGAAAGCAGCCAGCCGAATCTGGCCTTCAGCGAAGCCGGCCCCTTGTGCGAGGCGCGCGTGCGCGGCGCGGCCCAGCGCGGCGGCGCCGTGGTGCCGCTGAGTTGAACGGGCGTTGCGAGAGGAGGGCGGCATGCTCGATTACCAGGCGTTCGACGCCTTCGGCTTCGGTCTTATCCAGGACGAGCGCGCGCGCGGCGTGCCGGCGTTCGTTCAGCCGGAGGTCCTGGTGCCGCCGGCGCTGCGGAAGATGCCCGGCCTGATGCCGAGGCTGGTGGACCTGTCCGCCATGCAGGCCGTGCACAAGGCGCAGGTCCTGGCGGGCCTGAACCAGGCGGTTGTCGATGACGAGGAATTCTGGCTGGGCCTGTTGCTGCAATCGGACCGGCAAGTCGACGCCGTGGCCGCGCATTGCCGTTCGCGCATGATCGTCGACATCGACGGCCAGGGGCCGTGCTTCTTCCGTTTCTTCGATCCGCGCGTGCTGGCGCAACTGCCGTGGATCCTCGACGCGGCGCAACTGGCCTGGCTTTGCGGGCCGGTGCAGCGCTGCATGTTCCGCCTGGACGGGGCGTGGCAGGCGGTGGACCGGCCGGATGCCGCGCCGTCGCCGCGCCTGCGCCTGAGCGCGGAACAGTCGTTCGCGCTGATTCATATGCAGGCGTTGAACGAAGTGCTGGCCGGCCTGGAAACGCTGGCGCCGGACGGGCGCGTGGCCCTGGGGCAGGCCGTGATGGGGCATTTCCGCGCCGCCCGGGACCTGGGGCTGAAATCGCTCGAGGAGCGCAAGGCGTTCGCGCGGCATGGGCTGGAGGTGCATCCGGCCTTCCATCGCCACGAACGGGTGCGCGCCTGCCTGGCGGCCATGCAGCCGGAAGATGATTATCCATACCTGGCCGCGGTCCAGGATCTGTCGGACGAAGACTGGGCCGCCGTGCGCGCGGATATGGAACGAACTGGAGAGCCCGATGGCCGATGAAGTAAAGAACTGCGAAAGAAGGCGTTCGTCGCTGGATTGCGGCGAGGATTGCCCGTTTCACCGTATCGGCCTGCCCATCATGCCGCTGCGCTACGCGGTGTTGAAGAACGACGCGATCTTCCCCGCGCTCGATGGCGACCTGGACATGCCCGAGCTGCGCGAACGGCCGCTGGGCGAGGGCGCGCGCTATGGCGTGCGTCTGCTGCGCACCGGCTATCTGTACGTCTATGACGAAGCGCGCTCCGAGCTGAAAGGCTATTACGTCAACGAGAACGCCACCCTGTACAACTTCGACCTCGACAAGCCGGTGGAAGATTGCGACCGGGCGTTCACGTGCGCCTCCCAGGACCATGAGGCCAAGGCGTCGTTGCTGACGATTCCCAACGCCAGGAACGCGACCTTCGTCTGGCTCGCGTTTTCGGACGTGCAATGGACCAAGGACGTCTGCAAGGCCCACAAGGGCAGAAAGGGCGCCGAGATGCGCCAGCGGCACATGTTCAAGTTCGACGTGCAAGCCTGGCTGAGCGGCAAGAAGCACCCGCAGGCCAAGAGCATCAAGACCTTGAAGGACACGGTGGCCGATTACGTGGTCCACCGCAAGCGCGAACTGGACCCTTACGGCAAGCAGCAGCTGCTGGGCTGGAGCACCGTCGGCTACTACAACGTCAAGGGTTGGATGGGCGAGCCGATCGAGGACGCGGCCGAGGCGTTCTCGCCGGGCAACGGGCTGATGCTGGCCTTGCCGGACGGCACGGGAATCCTGCAGGACATCGCGCGGCTGATGCGCATGCGTTTCGATGATTTCGTCTCGAACAAGGAGGACCTGCGGCCGCTGACCGTGTCGAAGTCCATCGAGTCGATCAGCGAGATCGTCATGCAGTCCGCGGAAAGCGACTTCCTGCGCCGGCGCGGCCAGGATGCGACCAACTATTCCGTCTACGGGACCAGCACTCCGCACATGGCGGTCGGCCCGGGCGGCGCCGGGGCCGAGGGCCTGGCGGTGGGCCAGTTGCTGCTGGACTGGCTGATGCCGGAGAACCGCGAGGGCCGCCTGGCCGAGGCCGACAATTACCGCCATCCGACCGAGGAAGAGCGGCGCAAGGTGCGCTGGGACGCCTGGAGCAAATACTTCGACAACTATGACGAGAACGCCCGCAGGGCGTGGCAAAGCGGTTTCGACGACCGCCTGGCGAAGTTCGACGCCGGGATCATCGTGCCCATGGCCAAGGCGCACGTGGCGTGGATGACCTGCGAAAACACGCTGGAGTCGTTCCAGTGCAATTACGACGCCAACAATGCCGACAGCGGCGAGGTCTACCAGACCGTTCTCGCCCTGTGCATCGACGGAACCCAGGACAAGCGCGTCTGCTTCCAGTTGTACGCCGACTGGCTGCAAGGGAACCCGGAGGACACTCGCAACATCGTGCTGCGGGCCATGTTCCACAACCAGGACTTCGTGGTCAAGAAGGTCGTCGATGCGCACGAGGCGGCCGTCGACTGGAAGGGAATTCCCTGGAGCAATCTGCACGAGGCCTACAAGACCGGGCTCAAGGTGCTGAGCGAAGGCCAGATGGATAAGACCGCACGCCTGCTCGAACAGATCATGGGGCCGCTGGTGCACGTCCTGAGGCTGGGCGTGGATAGCGCCGTCGCGCGCAGGCTGGCGATGTATATGGGGCTGCTGTCGCGCCAGGACGTGGCGATCGTCGAGGTCGAGGGCGGCCGAAAATCATTCCGCGCCGCGCTGATCCGGGAAATCATGCGCCAGCATGGCGGCAGGGTGGACCTGCGCCAGATGGAGCGCGCGGTGGCCGAAGAGTTGCGCCGCCTGGAAGTGCGCGGCGAACAGATCGAAGGCAGCGACAAGAAGCGCTGGTTCATGCTCGTGGACAGACAGGCCGCCGCCAGCGTGCCGGCGGACATGCGGGCCGGCGACCGGGCCCGGGCGCTGGCGCAGACGACCATGACGATCGAGCAGTACGAGGCCAGGGAGTTGTCGCGCTGGCGCACGACGATCAATACCGACGTGCGGCTTGGCGTGGTCGGCTGCGTGTTCCAGACGGTGGCGGTGTACAAGCTCTGGAGCGACCTGGAATCGGCCATGCCGCACGAGCGCAGCGACGCGAGCTGGAAATTCGTGGTCGGCATCGCTTCGGCCGGCGGCTCGGTGGCCGACGTGCTGGGCGCGGCGCTCAAGGCCAGGGCCGCCGGCGGCATGCGCCTGGGCGTGGGCGTGTCTCTGGACGCCACCGGCTCATTGCTCGCCCGCTGGGGTAGCCGGGTCGGGGTCGTCACCGGCGTCATCATGGCGGTGTTCGATTTCAAGTCGGCCACGGACCAGTTCGTGATCGAGAAGAACGGCCTGATGGGCGGCCTGTACGTCGCCTCGGGTATCCTCAGCCTGATCGTCATCAGCGCCTTCGCCATGTCGGCCACGCTGGTGGGCCTGATCGCGGCGGTGTTCCTGATCATCGTGGCGGTGCTGATCGAGAAGTTCAAGGGAAACAAGATCGACGAGTGGCTCAAGCGCTGCCTGTGGGGCAAGCTGCAGGGGCAGCCCGGCGCCGACTATTACTACGGGGTGCAGCAAGAAATGAACAGCCTGCGCGTGGCGCTTGGAGGCTCGTGATGGACTTCTCGGGCCTGATGTCCAGGTTTCCCGACAATCGTCCGCTTTCGGAATTCGACCGCGAACACCGCCTGTCGCAGAAAAAGCGCCTGGACGTGGCGCCGCATGCCGAGCTTTGCGTCGTCAGGATGAATTCCAACGCCCTGCTGTCGGTGGACCGCTGGTACGGCTGGCGCGGCTTCATCGCCTTGATCGGCGGCATAGGCGTGGCCTTCGGCGTGGGCGGCATCCTGATGCTGGCCTGGATCCTGCTGGCGCACGACCTGCCCAACGAAAACGGCCTGTGGGAGGGCATCTTCATCAGCATGGCGATGTGCGCGGCGCTGGCCGCGGCGGGGGCGTGGGTCGCGTGCAAGGAGATGTTCCGCTGGACCTGGTACCCCATTGCGCTGGACCGCAAGCGCCGGCTGGTGCACGTATTCCGGCTGGACGGCAGTATCCTGACCGCGCCCTGGGACAAGATCTATTTCACCCTGGGCCGGGGAAAGGGCGCGATGGGCTGGTTCAACTGGGATATCCGCGGCCTGATCCTGGCCCGGGACGGCGTCACGGTCGAGGAGACTTTCGCCTTCAGCATCGCCACGGGCCGCATCGAGAACGCCCATGCCCACTGGGAATTCCTGCGCCGCTACATGGAGGAAGGCCCGCAGGCGGTGCAGGACGCGGTCCTGTACTGCATGCCGGTGGACGGCAAGCGCGAGAGCTTCGCCTTCTCCAAGGAGCGCGTGTTCGCCAACGACGCGCGCGGCCCCGGCTTCATGTACCTGACCTTGATTCCGTTCAACTACCTGCACGCCATCATGCGCTGGATGGTGATGCGGACCAGCAAGATCCCGGCGTTCCCCCCCGAGATCGAGGCCACGCTGCAGCCCGAGCCTGGCGACAAATACGTGCGGGACGCGTCGATGAATCCCGAGGACCTGCGTTAGGGATGAAGCGTCGGCTTCGACCGCAATACCCGGCAAGTGCGCTTTTTCGTGCATGACGGGCTGGGCGGCGCGGTCACGGTTCCCTGGGGCGATGCCTCCGTGTTCTTTCACATCGGGCGCGGCGCTCAGAACGGGAATCTTCCCGATCTGCGTTGCCCTGTGCTCAGGAACGATCGGGTGATGCAGACGTTTACCGTGGGCCATTACTGGCGCCATGAAAACCACGTGCGCGCGGTACGAGTTCGCGCGGGACCGGGCAATCTACCGGCGCGCGGCCGAACGGCATCGGCAGCGGCAACGCTGGAAGTAGCGGAGCCGGCGGCGGCCGGCCACCGGCAGGCGGGGTTTTGCGCTAGGATTAGCCGCAGCAATTTCCCGCCGTCCTCTCTGGAGCCCCCCGCATGGCCGACCTCAGCGCCTTTCCCATCACCAAGAAGTGGCCCGCCCGGCATCCCGACCGCATCCAGCTGTATTCGCTGCCCACGCCCAATGGGGTGAAGGTGTCGATCATGCTGGAGGAAACCGGGCTGCCCTATGAGGCCCACCGGGTCAGTTTCGATACCAAGGACCAGTTCTCGCCGGAATTCCTTTCGCTCAGCCCGAACAACAAGATTCCGGCGATTCTCGATCCCGATGGTCCCGAGGGCAAGCCGCTGGGCCTGTTCGAGTCGGGCGCCATCCTGATCTATCTGGCCGGCAAGACTGGCAAGTTCCTGCCGGCGGATACGGCGGGGCGCTACGAGACGCTGCAGTGGGTCATGTTCCAGATGGGCGGCATCGGGCCGATGTTCGGCCAGCTGGGCTTTTTCCACAAGTTCGCCGGCAAGGACTTCGAGGACAAGCGTCCGCGCGACCGCTATGTGGAAGAGTCCAAGCGCCTGCTGGGCGTGCTGGATAAGCGGCTGGAAGGGCGCGACTGGGTGATGGGCGACGAATACACCATCGCCGACATCGCCATCCTGCCCTGGGTGCGCAATCTGGTGGGCTTTTACGGCGCGGGCGAGCTGGTGGAGTTTTCCCGCTACAAGAACGTCGGCCGGGTGCTGGAAGCCTTCGTGGCCCGCGCGGCGGTGGCCAGGGGCCTGACGATACCGGCCTGAGCCGCTCATGGAACTGCGCCAGCTGCGTTATTTCGTACGGGTCGTGGAGGCCGGGAGCATCGGCCGCGCGGCCCAGTCCATCGGCATGGTCACGTCGGCGCTCAGCCAGCAGATCAGCCGGCTGGAGGGCGAGCTGGCCACGCGGCTGCTGCGGCGCAGCGCCAGCGGGGTGGAGCCGACCGACGCGGGGCTGGCGTTTTTCCGGCAGGCGCAGCTGGCGCTGCGCCATGCCGACGACGCCGTCCAGGCCGCGCAGCAGGCCCGGCTGGCCGGCCACGTCAGCGTGGGCCTGCCGTCCACCACGGCCGCCATCCTGGGCGCGGCCTTCGTGCAGGCCATGAACCAGCGCTATCCGGATATCCGCCTGCACCTGGTGGAGGCGCTGTCCGGCCATTTGAGCGACATGCTCAACGGCCGCATGCTGGACCTGGCCATTGTGTTCCAGGCCGAGTCGGCGCGCCGCTGGAGCGTGATGCCGCTGCTGGACGAGCCGCTGTTCCTGCTGGCCCGGCCCGGCATGCCGGGGCTGCCGCCGGGCGAAACCACGCGCATCGAGGCCATCGCGCACCTGCCGCTGGTGCTGCCCAGCGGGCGCCACGGGCTGCGGGCGCTGGTCAACCACGCCTACCAGCAGTCGGGCCACGCGCCGCTGGTGGCGGTGGAGGTCGATGGCCTGCCGGTGCTCATGGACGTGGTGCAGCTGGGCCACGTCGCCACCATCCAGCCCAGTTCGGCCATGGCGCGGATCGCGCCGGGCCAGCTGCACATGGCGCGCATCGACGATGCCCACCTGTTCCGCCCGAATCTGCTGGCCAGCCTGTCCGAGGACGAGCTGTCGCCCGCGGCGCTGGCCGCGCGGCTGGTGCTGGCGGACGTCTCGCGCGCGTTGGCGCGCGAGGGCAAATGGCCGGTGGTGACCCTTCACGATTCATGAAGACCCGTTGACGGCTGGCTGATATCGGCCGGCGGCCGCGCTGGCTACAGTGCGTTCCTTGAAAGAGGAACAACGGCATGGTCGACGTCTTGGTGATAGGAGGGGGCAACGCGGCGCTGTGCGCGGCCCTGATGGCGCGCGAGGCCGGCGCCAGCGTGCTGCTGCTGGAAGCGGCGCCGCGCGAGTGGCGCGGCGGCAATTCGCAGCACACGCGCAACCTGCGCTGCATGCACGACGCGCCGCAGGACGTGCTGGTCGACGCCTATCCCGAGGAAGAATACTGGCAGGACCTGCTCAAGGTGACGGGCGGGCTGACCAACGAACACCTGGCGCGGCTGGTCATCCGCGAGTCCTCGACCTGCAGGGACTGGATGCGCCGCCACGGCGTGAATTTCCAGCCGCCGCTGTCGGGCGCGCTGCACGTGGCGCGCACCAACGCGTTTTTCATGGGCGGCGGCAAGGCCCTGGTCAATGCCTATTACCGCAGCGCCGAGGCGCTGGGCGTGCGGATCCGCTACGAGGCGCCCGTGGATGCGCTGGAGCTGGACGGCGGCCGTTTCGTGGCCGCGCGCATCGGCGCCGAGCGTATCGAGGCGCGCGCCTGCGTGCTGGCGGCGGGCGGCTTCGAGTCCAACCGCGAATGGCTGCGCGAGGCCTGGGGCCAGAACGAGCGCGGCGAATGGCCGGCCGACAACTTCCTCATCCGCGGCACGCGCTTCAACATGGGCGTGCTGCTGAAGTTCATGCTGGACGCCGGCGCCGACGGCATCGGCGATCCGTCGCAGTCGCACTGCGTGGCCATCGACGCGCGCGCGCCGCTGTATGACGGCGGCATCTGCACCCGCATCGACTGCGTGTCGCTGGGCGTGGTGGTCAACCGCGAGGCGCGCCGCTTCTATGACGAGGGCGAGGATTTCTGGCCCAAGCGCTACGCCATCTGGGGCCGGCTGACGGCCATGCAGCCGGGCCAGATCGCGTATTCCATCATCGACGCCAAGGCCGTGGGCCGCTTCATGCCGCCGGTGTTTCCGGGCGTGAAGGCCGATACGCTGCCGGAGCTGGCGGCCAAGCTGGGCCTGGACCCGGTTGCTTTCGAGCAGACCATCCGCCAATACAACGAGGCCTGCCGCGTCGGCAAGTTCGACCACACGGCGCTGGACGACTGCCATACCGAAGGCCTGACGCCGGCCAAGACGCACTGGGCGCGGCCCATCGACACGGCGCCGTTCTACGGCTATGCGCTGCGGCCCGGCATCACTTTCACCTATCTGGGCCTGAAGGTGGACGACACCGCCGCGGTCCGTTTCAACGACGTGCCCAGCGACAACCTCTTCGTCGCGGGCGAAATGATGGCCGGCAACGTGCTGGGCAAGGGCTATACGGCCGGGGTGGGCATGTCCATCGGCACGGCCTTCGGCCGCATCGCCGGCACCCGGGCCGCCGCCGCAGCGGCGCGCACCCGGCACAACGCGGAAAGCACGACATGAAGCAACTTGAAGCCTTGGCCCGCGAGGCGCAGTCTTTCCCGGGATCGAAGCCGGCCATGACCGAGCAGACCATACACTGGCATGGCGGCGCCAAGCCGCAGGCCGGCGCGCTGACGGACGACGAAACCGAAGTGGCGCGCGTCATGCAGATCTGCAACGCCTGCCGCTATTGCGAAGGCTTTTGCGCGGTATTTCCCGCCATGACGCGCCGCCTGGAGTTCGGCAAGGCAGACATCAATTACCTGGCCAATCTGTGTCACAACTGCGGCGCCTGTCTGCACGCGTGCCAGTACGCGCCGCCGCACGAGTTCGCGGTGAACGTGCCGCAGGCCATGGCGCGCGTGCGGGTGCAGACCTATACCGACTATGCCTGGCCGCCGGCGCTGGGCCGGCTGTACAAGCGCAACGGCCTGGCCCTGTCGCTGGCCACGGCCGCCGGCCTGGCGCTGTTCCTGGCCCTGGCGGCGCTGATGGGCGGCGGGCTGCTGCACGAGCCGCTGGCCGGCGATTTCTACGCCGTGTTCCCGCACAACACGCTGGCGCTGATGTTCGGCGTGGTCTTCGGCCTGGCCGTGCTGGCGCTGGGCGTGGGCGTGACGCGCTTCTGGCGCGACGTCAGCCCGGGGGCGGCGTCCGGCGCGGCGGTGGCCGAGGCCGCGCATGACGCGCTGCGCCTGCGCTACCTGGACGGCGGTCACGGCAAGGGCTGCAACAACGCGGACGACGCCTTCACGCTGTGGCGCCGGCGCTTCCACCACTGCACTTTCTACGGCTTCATGCTGTGCTTCGCGGCCACCGGCGTGGCCACGCTGTACCACTACCTGCTGGGGCAGCCGGCGCCGTATCCGTTCTGGAGCGCGCCGGTGCTGCTGGGCACGGCCGGCGGCATCGGCCTGCTGATCGGGCCGGCCGGCCTGCTGTGGCTGAACCTCAAGCGCCATCCGCAGCAGGGCGACGCCGCGCAAAAGCCCATGGACCGCGGCTTCATCGCGCTGCTGTTCCTGACCAGCGCCACCGGGCTGGCGCTGCTGGCCGGCCGCGACGGCGGGGCGATGGCGCTGCTGCTGGCGATCCATCTGGGCGTGGTGATGGCGCTGTTCCTGACGCTGCCCTACGGCAAGTTCGCCCACGGCATCTACCGTTCGGCCGCGCTGCTGAAGTGGGCCATCGAGAAACGCCAGCCCAACAAGCTGCAGCTGGGCTCGGACTGAACGGCCGCGCCGCTTTCCACAATAACGAAACCAGGAGACTTCAATGTTCCGCACTTCCCTGCTGGCGCGCGCCGCGCTGGCCGCCTGTCTGCTGCCGGCCCTGCCGGCGGCGCAAGCCCAGTCCTTTCCCGAAAAGCCGATCACGCTGGTCGTGCCGCATTCCGCCGGCGGCACTTCGGACATCCTGGCGCGCACCGTGGCGGCCGAGGCCGCCAAGACCCTGGGGCAGACCATCGTCGTCGAGAACAAGGGCGGGGCCAACGGCACCATCGCGGCCAAGCAGGTGGCCACTTCCGCGCCGGACGGCTATACGCTGCTGCTGGCCACCGCCAGCACGCACGGCATCAACCCGTCCTTGTACTCGCGCATTTCGTACGACGCGGTGAAGGACTTCACCCCCGTCACGCTGCTGGCCACCGTGCCCAACGTGCTGGTGATCGGCAAGCAGGTGCAGGCGTCCAACGTGCAGGAGCTGATCGCCTTCATCCGCTCGCAGGGTGACCGGATCAACATGGGTTCGGCCGGCGCGGGCACGCCCGGCCACCTGGCCGGCGAGATGTTCAAGAGCGCGGCCGGCCTGCAGTTCACGCACGTGCCTTACAAGGGCGGCAGCCCCGCCATCACGGATCTGATCGGCGGCCAGATCGACTTCATGTTCACCACCATTCCCGGCGTGCTGCCGCAGGTCAAGGCGGGCGCGCTGCGCGCGCTGGCGGTGACCTCGCCGCAGCGTTCGCCGGCCATGCCGGATACGCCCACCATGGCCGAGGCCGGCCTGGCGGGCTTCAAGGCGGTCTCGTGGCACGGCATCGTCGCGCCCGCGGGTACGCCCGACGCGGTCGTGGCCAGGCTGAACCAGGCGCTGGGCGGCGCGCTGGCTTCCCCGGCCGTCAAGCAGCGTCTGATGGAAGAAGGCGCGCAGGCTTCCGGCCTGAGCACGGCCGAGTTCGGCGCCTTCATCCAGGCCGAGATCGCGGCCTGGGCCAAGGCGGTCAAGGATTCGGGCGCGACGGCGAACTAGCCAGCAGCTTGCCGAGCGTGGCCATGCCTTGCTCCATCTCCGGGTTCCAGGGATGGCCGGCGTTCAGGCGCAGGAAGTTGCCGAAGGCCCCCGAGGCCGAGAACAGCGGGCCCGGCGCGATGCTGATGCCGTGCCCCAGCGCGGCGCGATGGACCTTGAGCGTGTCGATGCCCGCCGGCAGCTCCACCCACACGAAGTAGCCGCCCGCCGGCCGTGTGGCGCGCGTGCCTTTGGGGAAGTAGCGGGCGATGGCCTGCAGCAGTTCGCCCTGCTGCTGGGCCAGCGCCTGGCGGAACTGGCGCAGGTGCCGGTCGAAGCCGCCTTTCTCCAGGTAGGCGGCGATGGCGGCCTGGGTGGGCGCGGCCGTCGCCAGGCTGGTGGTCAGCTTGTTGCGCATGATCCGGCGCGTGTAGCGGCCCGCGGCCACCCAGCCCACGCGGTAGCCCGGCGCAAGGGTCTTGGAGAACGACGAGCAGTGCATCACGATGCCTTCGCGGTCATAGGCCTTGGCGGGGCGCGGGCGCTGCTCGCCGAAGTACAGCTCGCCGTAGACGTCGTCTTCGATCAGCGCCACGCCGTGGCGGGTCAGCAGGGCGACCAGCGCTTCCTTTTTTTCGTCCGGCATCAGGCTGCCCAGCGGGTTCTGGAAGGTGGTCATGAGCCAGCAGGCGCGCGGATGGTGTTGCACGATGGCCGCTTCCAGCGCCTGCAGGTCTATGCCTTCGCGCGGGTGGGTGGCGACCTCGATGGCGTGCAAATGGTTGCGCTCCAGCGATTGCAGCGCCGCGTAGAAGGTGGGCGATTCGACGATGACGGCATCGCCCGGCTCGGTCACCGCGGCCAGGCTCAGGTTCAGCGCGTCCAGCGCGCCGTTGGTGATGATGATGTCGTCGACCGGCACCGACATGCCGTCGGCCAGGTAGCGCAGCGCGATGGCGCGGCGCAGCGCGGCGTCGCCGGGGCTGAGGTCGTCGATGGAACTCCAGGGGTCCAGGCGCTGCGCCGAGGCCGCCATGAACTTCGCCAGCCGTCCGTAGGGCAGCAGCGACGGGCTGGGAAAGGCCGAACCGAAGGGCAGCATGTCGCGGCGCAGGGTGGCGTTGAGCACCTGCAGCACGTTGTCGCTGACGTCCACCGGATGGCGGCCGGCGCTGGCGCTGGACAGGCCGTCGGGCTCGGGCAGCGCGGCGTGCGGCGCGCGCAGCACGTAGTAGCCGGAGCGGTCGCGCGCGCGGATCAGGCCGCGCGCCTCCAGCAGGTAATAGGCCTTGAATACGGTCGAGGGGCTCACGCCGCGGCTGGCGCTGGTCTGCCGCACCGAGGGCAGGCGGTCGCCGGCCTGCAGCAGTCCCGAGCGGATCGAGGCGGTTATTTCTTCTGTCAGCCGTTCATAGCGTTTCATGGCGGGTCCGTGGGTTCAGGTCGACATGCCGATGGATCTCATGACCAGGCGCAGCGCAAAGGCGGCCGCGCCCAGCGCCGCGACGCTGCATGTCCAGATTATCGCCAGCCACAGCAGGCGGCTGCGCCACGAGGGCAGGGTGGCGGGGGTACGGTTCATCAATGGAACTCCTCGCCGGTGCGCACCTTGCCGCGGAACACATAGTAGGACCAGGCGGTGTACATGAGAATCACGGGAATGATGGCCAGCGCGCCCACCAGCGCGAAACCCTGGCTTTGCGGCGGCGCGGAGGCCGTCCAGATGGACACGTCGGGCGGGATGATGGCGGGCCAGATGCTGATGCCCAGGCCGCTGTAGCCCAGGAACACCAGGGTCAGCGACAGCACGAAGGGGCCGGCGCCGGGCGCGCCGCGCACGCGGCGCAACAGCTCGAAGCCGGCGGCCGCGACCAGCACCGGCACGGGCAGGAACCAGAACATGCCGGGCAGGCTGAACCAGCGCTGCGCGATTTGCGGCTGCGCCAGCGGCGTCCAGGCGCTGAGCGCGGCGATCACCGCCAGCAGCGCCAGCGTCAGCGGCCGGGCGATGGCGCACATGTGGCGGTACAGGCGGCCCTCGGTCTTCATGATGAGCCAGGTGCAGCCCAGCAGCGCATAGGCCGCCACCAGCCCGGCGCCGGTGAACAGCGAAAACGGGCTGATCCAGTCCCAGGGGCCGCCGCTGTAGACGCGGTCCGTCACCGGGATGCCTTCGATGTAGGCGCCCAGCGTCACGCCCTGGAAGAAGGTGGCGCAGACCGAGCCGGCGACGAAGGCGCGGTCCCACAGCGGGCGGTGGTGTTCGTCGGCCTTGAAGCGGAACTCGAACGCCACGCCGCGGAAGATGAGGCCCAGCAGCATGAACACCAGCGGCAGGTGCAGCGCGTGCAGGATCACCGAGTAGGCCAGCGGGAACGCCGCCAGCAGGCCGGCGCCGCCCAGCACCAGCCAGGTTTCGTTGCCGTCCCACACGGGCGCCACGGTGTTGACCATCACGTCGCGTTCGTCGCGGTCGGAGATCAGCGGAAACAGGATGCCGATGCCCAGATCGAAGCCATCCATGATCACGTACATCATCACGCCGAACAGGATGATGACGGCCCATACCAGTGCAAGGTCGATGCCCATGGCCTCAGACTCCCGAATGCGAGTGTTGCGCGGGCTCGACGCCCGCCAGGGTGGAGGCGGCCGACAGCGGCCGCGACGGCTGGCGCGGCTCGCCCGGGCCGCCGGACAGCGGCGCGTGCCCGGGGGCGGGGCCGGGGCCCATGCGGATCAGCCGGAGCATGTACGAGACGCCGGCGCCGAACACCAGCAGGTACACCGCCACGAACAGCGCCAGGGTCAGCGTCAGCTCGCCCAGCCCGTGCGGCGTGGCCGCGTCGGCGGTGCGCATCACGCCGTACACCACCCAGGGCTGGCGGCCGATCTCGGTCACGTACCAGCCGGCCAGGATGGCGATCAGCCCGGACGGTCCCATCCACAGCGCGAAGCGCTGCAGCCCGCGCGATTCGTAGAGCCGGCCGCGCCAGCGCGACCACAGCGCCCAGCCGGCCAGCGCGATCATCAACATGCCCAGCCCCGCCATGACGCGGAACGACCAGAACACGGCCGTGGCGTTGGGCCGGTCCTCGGGCGGATACGACTTCAGGCCGGGGAACTGGCCGTCCCAGCTATGCGTGAGGATCAGGCTGCCCAGGCGCGGGACGTTCAGCGCGTAGCGGGTTTCCTCGCGCGCCATGTCGGGAATGCCGAACAGCGTCAGCGGCACGCCGGCGCCCGGCTCGTTCTCCCAATGGCCCTCGATCGCGGCGATCTTGGCCGGCTGGTGCTCCAGCGTGTTCAGTCCGTGCAGGTCGCCCACCACGGCCTGCAGCGGCGCCACCAGCAGCAGCATGCCCATCGCCATCGCGTACATCTTCTTCACGGCCGGGCTGCGGTCGCCGCGCAGCAGGTGCCAGGCGCCGGAGGCGCCCACCATGAGCGCGGTGGCCAGGAAAGCCGCGATGCCCATGTGCGCCAGGCGGTAGGGAAACGAGGGGTTGAAAATCACCGCCAGCCAGTCCGTGGGCACCACGCGCCCATCCAGGATTTCGTAGCCGGCGGGCGTCTGCATCCAGCTGTTGGAGGCCAGAATCCAGGTGGCCGAGACCAGCGTGCCCAGCGCCACCATGACGGTCGAGAAGAAATGCAGCCCCGGTCCCACGCGCGACCACCCGAACAGCATCACGCCCAGGAAGCCGGCCTCCAGGAAGAAGGCGGTCAGCACCTCGTAGGCCAGCAGCGGGCCGGTCACGCTGCCGGCGAAGTCGGAGAAAAAGCTCCAGTTGGTGCCGAACTGGTAGGCCATCACCAGGCCGGAGACCACGCCCATGCCGAAGTTGACGGCGAAGATCTTGGTCCAGAAGTGGTAGAGGTCGCGGTAGACCGTGTTGCGCGTGCGCAGCCACAGCCCTTCCAGCACCGCGAGGTAGCTGGCCAGCCCGATGGTGATGGCGGGGAAGATGATGTGAAACGAGATGGTGAAGCCGAACTGTATTCGGGCTAGCAATAGCGCGTCGCTGTCCATGGCGGTGTTCCTGACGGGTGTTTCCTACGCCAGAACAGTAGATCCCGCAGCAAAATCAGTACAGATTCAATATCTATTAAAAAAAGCGTATCAGTTTGATGGGATGAGCGGATTTTCCGCAGTCTTCATAGGGAAAACCGGCTTGGATGCAAATATGTCCTGCGCTTTCAAGTTACAAAAAAAGCAGCACAGCAGGCGGGCCTGCGCCGCCTGCTGCGCGCGTCGGCGGCGCACACTTTTCGCACGTTCATCCGGCCCCGCTTCTTGACGCCAAGGGCGTCATAGTGTCCTATCCAGACTGGACCGGTTGCAGCCGGTGACAATTAATGCGGCGGGGCGATATGCCTACTTCGGGAATGACTGACGGCGCACCGTCCTGGCGCTATCTGCCGGTGGCGCTGGCCCTGGTGGTCCCCCTCCTGGTCTGCGTCGGATGGACCTGGCTGTACGCGAACAGCACGCAACGCCAGGACGCGGCGACCGCGGCGCGCATCGTGCGCGTGCAGGTCGAGCGCATTCTGGCCCAGTCGCGCGAGATGCTGGACCGCGTGGCGGAGCTGGCGACCGGGCCGTGTCCCGAACGGCTGGCCGAGCTGCAGCGCTGGGGCACGCTCAATCCGTATTTCCGTTCGCTGGCGCTGGTGCGCGACGGCCTGGTTTACTGTTCGTCGGCGCTGGGCGAGGTCGACGCCTCGGTCGACGATTTCAGCCGATGGCCCGTGCTGGAGTCGTCCGAAGGCAGGCCGCATACGGTCGCCGGCACGCCGCTGGCGCCCGAGCGTTCCGCGGTCCTGTTCAGCAAGGTCCGGCCGGACGGCTATGGCGGCATCGTCGAGGTGGACGGGCGCTATCTGCAGGACCTGCTCAATGCCGTGGCCAGCGCCGACGACCTGCAACTCAAGCTCGTCATCGGCAGCGGCGATCCGATAAGCAGCGATTCCTGGGCGCGCGTGGCGAGTTCGGCCATGCCGCTGTACCGCGAAACCGTCAGCGCGCCCAGCGGCGCGTCGATCGGCATCAGCGTCAGGGTGCCGCCCGACGCGCTGGCGCGGGCATGGACGCAATGCATGCTGACCTACCTGCCGGTGGCGTTGCTGGCCAGCGTGCTGCTCGGGCTGGGCGCCTACCGGCTGCAGGCCAGCCGGCGCTCGTTCAGGGAGCAGCTGCGCCGCGCCATGCGGGCCGGCGAGTTCCACGTGTACTACCAGCCGGTGTACGGCCAGGCCAGCGACCGCTGCGAAGGCGTGGAGGCGTTGATGCGCTGGGACTGCCCCGGGGTCGGACCGGTGCGTCCGGACATTTTCATCGCGGCGGCCGAGGCCGAGGGCATGATCGTCGAACTGACCCGGCATCTGCTGACGCTGGTCGAGCGCGACGTGGGCGCCTGGAGCATGCCGCCGGGCTTTCACGTCGGCGTGAACCTCGCGGCCGAGCACGTGTCCAGCGACCAGCTGCTGTCCGACATCCGGGCCTTCGTCGCCAGCATCGCGGCGGGCCGTCCGCAGGTCGTGCTGGAGATCACGGAGCGCAGCCTGATCGCGGACGACAACGGCCAGGCGCGGCGCAACATCGACGCCTTGCGCGCCGAGGGCGTGCTGGTCGCCATTGACGATTTCGGCACGGGGCACTGTTCGTTTTCGTACCTGCAGCGATTTCCGGTCGATTACCTGAAGATCGACAAGGGCTTCGTGCAGGCCATCGGGCCGGCCGGCGAAGAGGCGCCGATCCTGGACGCGATCATCGCGCTGGCCCACCGGCTGGGGCTGGCGGTCGTGGCCGAAGGCGTGGAGACCCAGCTGCAGTTCGATTACCTGAAGGCGCGCGGGGTCACGTTCCTGCAGGGGTATTTTCTGGCGCGTCCCATGTCGGCGACGGAGTTCGCGCGCTGGTACGCTGGCCAGCAGGCGTGACCCTGCCGGGCCTCAGGCCGGCTTGGCGCCGGGCGCGGCCTTGGCGAAGAACAGGTCGGTGATGGCCTGGCTGTCCAGCGGTTCGCCGCTGATGGCGCGCGTCAGCAGTTCCGCGCCCAGCAGCTGCACCGAGAACACCAGGTCGGGCTGCACGCGGCGGATCTTCTCCAGGTGCTTGCTGGTGTTGACCAGCGCCACCGTCTTGGCGCCCGAGTCGCCGGTGGCTTCTTTCGCGGCCAGCACGATGAACGCGTTCTCCGCGTCGTCGTCGCGCAGCGCCAGCACGTAGCGCGCCCGCGCCACGCCCGCGCTGCGCAGTACTTCCACGCTGGAGGGATCGCCTTCGATCAGGTCGGTGGCGGCCGGGTATTCCTGCGCCACGCCGGTGGGCACGATGACGGTGACTTCGTCGCCGCGGCGGCGCAGGCCGTCGTAGACGCTGAGCGCCAGGGGCGTCGCGCCCGCGATGATGATGTGGTTCTTGCGCATGGCGGTGGAAAACCTGCCTTTGACCAGCCGTTTCAGATTGCCGCCGATCACCGGCCCGGCGATCGCGCTGATGGAGGTGGCGAAAATGGTGATGCCCAGGATGATAATCGACGCGGTGAACAGCCGCGCGGTGCCGGTGTGCGGCGTGATGTCGCCATAGCCCACCGTGGACATGGACACGATGGAGAAATAGAAGGCCGTTCCGGTGTCCTCGATCGGCGGATTGAATTCCTGGCCCAGGTAGAGCGCGCCGAAGACCGCGTAGATCAGCAGCGACAGCATGCTGACCGCCGCGAACAGCGAGCCCGCCGTGACGCTGGCGCGGTCGAAGCGCCGCCAGTAGACGATCAGCGCGATGACCAGCACCAGCGTGTAGACGCCCAGCGCGGCGCGGCCGTGATCGCCCAGTATGGCGAAGGTGCCGGTGCCGACCAGCAGCACCAGCGAAAACGCCCAGGCGATGCGGGCCTTGAGGATCAGCCCCAGCGCGATGACCTGCAGCCCCACCCCCAGCACCAGGCGCGGGATTTCCAGCAGGCCGACGACCTTCATCATGTCCTGCCAGTTGTCCAGGGCCAGCCAGAACGAGTAGTCGCGGGCGCGCACTTCGCGCAGCACCGGATGCATGAAGGCGTAGCCGTCCAGCGCCACCAGGATGGCCAGGCACCAGTTGGGGGGAAACAGCGCCAGCACCTTGCGGACGCGGTGCTTGAGAGAAGAGGGCATGATGGGCATGGAGGAATCCTTAGTCGGCATTTTAGGGCGGCCGCCGGCGTCTGGCCGTCCATGCCGGCGCTATATCAAATAAGTATTGAACGCTATCAACAAAGAATTACTGGAAACGGGCGCAAGGTCCTAAACTCGCTTGCATCTCGTGGCGGCCGCAACGCGGCTCGCGCAGGGACTAGAGACCCCGCAAGAGTCCACGGCCCAGGCCGTGCATGAGGTGTGTTTGAGGCACGAATGTTGGAATCGCGTGTGCCGGGTAGTAGACATCAGTGCCGGCTGATGACTCCAGGTTCACGTGTTGTTTTAGCGCGGCGTCTTGGCTCTTCGGGGCCGCGCCGCGTTTTTTTCGCCCCGGCCCTATACGCAGGCGTTTTCCGTCGCGTCGCGCCAGTCTCCCGCCGCCGTCTCCGGCCGGCCCGCTTCCCCGGCGTTGTCTCCCGAATCCGAATCGAACCGGATGTTCGCCGCGAACATATAGCCCCAGCCGTGCACGGTGCGAATCGGCAGCACCATTTGCCGGGCGGCCGCCTTGCGCCGCAGCCGGCTGATCATCACGTCCACGAAACGGCGCCGCGCCATGCCGGCGCCGGCCTCGTCTGGTTCGTCGGCCAGGAAGGCGTCGCGGCTGACCTTGCGGTCGGGCGCGTGCACCAGCCGCGAGAGAAAGTCGCGCTCGCCGGTGGTCAGGCCCAGCAGCTGCCCGGCCGGGCTGATCAGGGTCCAGCCCTTGTTGGCCAGGCGCCAGGTTTCCTGGCCTGGCTCGGGCGGCTGCGCGGCGGGCGCGGCGCCGGCGTTTTCGTGGGCACTGTAGCGGCGCACCAGCGCCTGCAGCGCCGCCGCCAGTTCCAGCCCGCTGACGTCGGCCGGCAGGCAGGCGTCGGCGCCGCACAGCAGGGTGCGGATGCGGCTTTCGGCATCGGGAAATGCGGAAATGGCGACGATGCCCAGGCCGCTGTCGGCCGCGCGCAGCCGCACGGCGGCGTTCTGGATGTCGGGCAGCGGCGCTTCCAGCACGATGAGGGGGCTGGGGCGGTCGAAGTACCGCCTGTAGACCTCTGCCAGGTCGTGGCAGCGGCAGACGCTGAAACCCAGGTGGCTCAGGGCCTCGGCGAGTCTGGCATGTCTGGCGTCGTTATGGCCGAGAAAAATGACATCCAGCGTGTTGTTCATCAATGCTTCCAGGACGCCGCCGTCCGGCGTTGTTGTTTGAAGGGGCGCGCGGCTCCGCCACGTCCGTGTTTCATTTGAACACGAGCGTGTTTTTTTGTGAAGATAAGTTTCTACGGTTTCCGGGAGTAACCTGGCGCCGATCCGCGCCCGGCCGGAAACGCTTGAAATACTGTTTGTTTTGAAAATCCGGCCGCCGGCATATTAAGTATTGCCGATACATTATTTTCTATTTTTGATACATCGCCGGCCTACACTGGCGCGCCGACGCATGCCGGCATGGTCCTGCGCCGGCACGTCCGTATCGAACTAAGTCGATGATGGGTATGGCTTTTTTGCCGGACGGGGAGGCCCGCCGACGCCGGGAGCGGAGCCTGGCCGCGGGCCATCGGCGCGGCGCCGCGATTTGCGGATTAGCCCCGGAATTGGTGCGCAATCCGGTTATTTGCTGCCGGTATCCGGGTGCTTTAATCAAAAATATAAATTCATATTAATAATGGCCCAGGTCGATCGATTGGACACGTTTAGCCATCGTCTGCGCAACGCGAGAATGCTCCAGGGGTGGACACAAAAGGACTTGGCGGCCGCAAGCAAGCTGTCGCAAAGCGCCATCGGCAACTATGAAAGCGGGCATCGCCTGCAGCCGTCGAGCGACGCGCTCATCAAGCTGACCCGCGCGCTGCGCGTCAATCCCATGTGGCTGAGCGCCGGAGAGGGGCCGATGCTGAGTCCGGAGCCGGGCGAGGCGGCGCCCGCCGTCTGGCCCTTCGAGACCGTGTCATACGCTTCCTACAACCGCCTGAGCCCGCAGGAAAAGCGCCAGATCGAGCTGGTGCTGGCGGCCTACATCAAGGCGCGCGGCGAATAGAACCCAACGGCCGGGCCGCCGCGGGGCGCCGCCGCGCGTCCGCGGCCGGCGCCGGCGCGTCGGGTTCGCCGGCATTGGTCCGCAGGCGGTTGCGCAGGCGTTCGACCGGATCGGCGATCAGGGCGTTGAGCAGCGCCGAGAACGCGATGCAGCTGGTGATGACCACGATCGCGAACAGCATGGGCTGGTGCACGTCGATCTCGTCGAACAGCCAGTCCAGGATCATGATCACCAGCGCATGGCAGATGTAGACCGGATAGCTCAGTTCGCCGATCGCCCGGTCCAGCCGGTAGCGCGACTGGAACAGGAACGCCGCCGGCAGCAGCGCGGCGAACAGCAGCACCGCCAGGCCGTCGCGCACGGTCGGATTGACGCCGATGGAAAAGTGCAGCAGACAGTACGCGAACAGTACCGCCGTGCCCAGCTCGGGCAGGCGCGCGGCCTTCACGGTCCAGGCCTTGTAGCGCGGCAGCAGCACCTGGTGCGACAGCGAGCCGATGAGAAACAGCGCCAGTTCGGTGGGAAAGAAGCGGTAGGTCCAGGGGTCGCCCAGGCCGATGCCCGTGGCGATCAGCACGCCGCGCAGCGCCAGCGAGGCCGCCAGCAGCGTCAGCAGGCGGCGCGGCGACGACAGTATGAAGGGCGCGACCAGGTAGAAGCTCATTTCCACGCCCAGGGTCCAGGCCTGCGGCACCAGCAGCCCCTGGTACAGCGGCACCTCGCTGTTGGCGAAGCTGCCGGTGAAGGCCAGCGCCGAGTCCTTGATGCCGAAGAACATCAGCCAGTCCTGACCCAGGATGAAAATATTGGAAAGCACCAGGAACAGTTCCGCGCTCGAAGGCAGGGCTTCATAGAACTGGAAAAACTCGCCGCCGCTCAGCGCATGGGCCGCCAGCGTCATGGCGGCCACGCCCAGGTAGATCGGAAACAGCCGCAGGAAGCGATTGGCGTAGAACTTGCCGACGGCGCCCTGGTAGTGGTCGGTGGCCGTCAGCACGTAGGAGATCAGAAAGCCCGAGATCACGTAGAACAGCTGCACCGCGAGCCGGCCGCCGACCAGATGGTCGGCCTTGCCGCCGCCCAGGTGGTCCAGCACCACGGATAATGCCAACAAGGTTCTCAAGAAGCCCATCGCCGTGTCCCCTGGAATGTTGTCTGGCCCTGCGGCCCGTTCCGCACAGCCTGGAGCTGCCAGGCCCCGCCGGAGGGAGACCCTTTACGGATTCTGCGCGCGCGCCACCCGCCCCGCCATGCGGCATACGATGCATCCGGCCGCGCCATCGGAGCGATGGCCGCAAGACGGGCGATGGTGCATTCGGCTTCGGCTGTTGGGCGGATGGGGCGGCGGGCGGTTACAGTTAGGGGTAGTCAATTTCTGGGAGCCCAGTTCATGTCTATCTTGATGTCTACGCGCAGCCGGCTGCTGTATCTGGGCCTGGTTGCGGCATTGGCGGGCTGCGCCGGCAACACCGGCGGCGCGCGGCCGCAGGGCGCGGCCGCGGCCAACGCCGCCAGCAGCGCCGATTCGCTGGCGCAGACCAGCTGGGAACTGGTGCGCTGGACCGAGCGGGGCGGCGCGCTGCGCGACATCCCGCACGGCGACAACGGCGAACCCGTGCGCCTGACCTTCCTGGCGCAGGGCAAGCAGTACCGCGTCAACGGCTTTTCGGGCTGCAACCGCTACATGGGCACGTACAAGCTGCAGGGCGGCAAGCTCTACATCGACGCGCCCGCCAGCACCCGCATGGCCTGCCTCACGCCCGAGCGCGCGCGCCTGGAGGCCGATTACCTGCGCGGCCTGGGCGCCATCGACACCTTCACCCTGGACAGCGGCGGCGCGCCGCGCCACCTGACCTTCAACCTGCGCGGCGGCGACGTGCTGGAGTTCGCGCGGCGCCAGGACCCGCCCACGCCGTAAGAGAACCGCATGCCGTATTCCGTTTCCCTGCGCCGGCTGGCGCCCTGCCTGCTGGTGGCGGGCCTCGCGGCCTGCTCGTCGACGCCCGAGCGCGCCGTCGGCGGGCAGGACCCGCGCTTCCAGCCGGCCGCGGCTTCCGACATGCTGGCGCAGACCGGCTGGGAGCTGGCGCGCTGGACCCGTCCGGGCGGCGCGCTGCGCCCGGTGCCGCATGCGTCCAAGCGTTCGCGGCCGCTGACGGTCAGCTTCTTCCATGAGCGCGGCGCGCCGCGCATGGCGGGCTACGCCGGCTGCAACCAGTACAGCGCTTCCTACACGGTCGCCAACGGCCTGCTGATCGTGCGCGACCGGCCCGTGGCCACCGAGATGGCCTGCGCGCCCGACAGCATGAAGCTGGAGCAGGATTTCCTGGCGGGCATGACGCGCATCACCGCCAGCTCGCTGGACAACGTCAACAATCCGCAGCGCATGACCTGGGTGCTGAGCTCCGGCGACACGCTGGACTTCGGCCGCCGCACCGATCCCATCGCCGGCGGCCAGCAGGGGCCGACCAAGCTGGTCTACGTGAACTCGCAGCGCGTGCCATGCAGCGCCGGCGCGGGCCGCGCCATGTGCTACCAGGTGCGCGACAGCGCCGCGCAGCCCTGGCAGCTCTGGTATGGCGACATCACCGGCTTTCGCTTCCAGCCGGGCATCCGCTACCGACTGCGCGTGGTCGAGGTGCGCGACCCGAATCCGCCGGCCGATGCGTCGTCGGTGCGCTGGGTGCTGGACGCCGTGGTCGAGCAGGAGATCGTGCCGCGCTGAAGCGGGCCGGCGGCCAGCGATTACTATTACGGGTTTCGCCGACCGCCTTTGCCCGCTTTTCCATGACTTCCGTCGTCAATATCGCCGCCTACAAGTTCGTCACCCTCGACCGCCTGCCCGAGCTGCGCCAGCGCCTGCTGGACGCCGCCGTCCAGGCGCAGCTCAAGGGCACGATCCTGCTGGCCGAAGAGGGCATCAACCTGTTTCTGGCCGGCTCGGCCGACGGCATCGACGGATTCCTGCGCCTCTTGCGGGCCGACGCAAGCTTCGCCGACCTGGAAGTGAAGTTCAGCCGCAGCGCCTCGGTGCCGTTTCGCAAGATGCTGGTGAAGATCAAGCGCGAGATCATCCGCATGAACCACCCGGCCATCCGCCCCGAGGCGGGGCGCGCGCCCGGCGTGGACGCGCATACGCTGGCGCGCTGGCTGGAGCAGGGGGTGGACGATGCGGGGCGGCCGGTGGTCATGCTCGACACCCGCAATGCCTTCGAGGTGGATGAAGGCACGTTCAAAAACGCCATCGACTGGCGCATCGAGCGGTTCACGCAGTTTCCCGCCGCCGTGCAGGCGCATCGCGCCGAGCTCGAAGGCAAGACCGTGGTCAGCTTCTGCACCGGCGGCATCCGCTGCGAAAAAGCGGCCATCTACATGGCCGAGGCCGGCATCGAGCACGTCTATCAGCTCGACGGCGGCATTCTGAAGTATTTCGAGGAAACCGGCGGCCCGGGCTACCAGGGCAATTGCTTCGTCTTCGACGAACGCATCGCCCTGGACCCGGCGCTCGCGCCCTCGGCTTAGCGCACCCGCATGCCCGGCTTGGCACCGGGGAACGGTTCCAGCACGTAGATGCCGGCGTCGACCGACTCGTCGGCGTGGCTGGCGGCCAGCACCATGCCTTCCGAGACGCCGAATTTCATCTTGCGTGGGGCCAGGTTGGCCACCATGACGGTCAGCTTGCCGATCAGGTCCTCGGGCTGGTAGGCCGACTTGATGCCGGAGAACACGTTGCGGTGGCGGCCTTCGCCCACGTCCAGCGTCAGGCGCAGCAGCTTGGTCGAGCCTTCCACGTGCTCGCAGTTGACGATCTGCGCGATGCGCAGGTCGACGCGGGCGAAATCGTCGATGGAGATGGTCTCGGCGATGGGCTCGCCGCCAGGCACCACGGCGGGGGCGGCGGGCGGCTCGAACAGGTCTTCCAGCATCTGCGGCTCGACGCGCTGCATCAGGTGCTTGAACGGCGCCACGCGCTGCGGCAGCACCGAGGCGTCGGCCCAGGTGAACGGGGCCTGCGCGCCGAACAGCTCCAGCGCCACGCGCTCGGCCAGGGCCGGCAGCACCGGCGCCAGCATCACCGACAGGGCCTTGAAGCCCGCCAGCGAGCGCGAGCAGATGTCCTGCAGCGCGGCCTTGCGTTCGTCGTCGGCGGTGGCGATGCCCTTGGCCAGCACCCAGGGCTGCGCGGTGTCGAACGCCTGGTTGATGCGGTCGGCGTAGGCCATGATCTCGCGGATCGCGCGGTTGTATTCGCGGGCCTCGAACGCGGCGCGGATGGATTCCGCCTGCTCGGCGTATTCCGCGGCCAGCGCCGCGGTGTCGCCGCTGTAGGCCAGCACGCCGTCGAAGTGCTTGGTGATGAAGCTGGCGGCGCGGCTGGCGATGTTGACGTACTTGCCGACCAGGTCGCTGTTGACGCGCGCGATGAAGTCGTCGGGGTTGAAGTCCACGTCTTCGACGCGCGCGTTGAGCTTGGCGGCGATGTAGTAGCGCATCCACTCGGCGTTCATGCCGAGTTCGAGGTAGCGCAGCGGCGAGATGCCGGTGCCGCGGCTCTTGGACATTTTTTCGCCGCTGACGGTGATGAAGCCGTGCACGTTGACCGCGTCCGGCGTCTTGCGGCCGGCGAACTTGAGCATCGCGGGCCAGAACAGCGCGTGGAAGTAGACGATGTCCTTGCCGATGAAGTGGACCTGCTCGGTGTTGCCCGCCGGATCGAGCAGGGCGTCGAAGTCCAGGCCCTTGAGCGCGCAGTACGACTTCAGCGAGGCCAGGTAGCCCACCGGCGCGTCCAGCCAGACGTAGAAGTACTTGCCCGGCGCGTCCGGGATCTCGATGCCGAAGTACGGCGCGTCGCGCGAGATGTCCCAGTCGCCCAGCTTGGCCTCGCCGTCGTCGGCGCCCAGCCATTCGCGCGTCTTGGCCAGCATTTCGGGCTGCAGGTGCTTGCCGCCGGCGGCGTTCGAGCCGGTGGTCCATTCCTGCAGGAATTCGACGCAGCGCGGATCGGACAGCTTGAAGAAGAAGTGGTCGGAAGACTTCAGCACCGGCGTGGCGCCGGTCAGCGCCGAGTACGGCGCGATCAGGTCGGTGGGCGCGTAGACCGCGCCGCAGACCTCGCAGGAGTCGCCGTACTGGTCCTTGGCGTGGCACTTGGGGCATTCGCCCTTGATGTAGCGGTCGGCCAGGAACATGCCCTTGACCGGATCGTAGAACTGCTCGATGGAGCGGGTCTCGATCAGGTCCTGGGCCTTGAGCGCGCGGTAGATGTCGTGCGAGAGCGCGACGTTCTCGGCCGAGTCGGTGGAATGCCAGTGGTCGAAACGGATGTGAAAGCCGTTCAGGTACTGGGGGCGTTCGGCGGCGTAGCGGGCCACCAGCGCCTGCGGCGTGATGCCTTCCTTTTCCGCCTTCAGCATGATGGGCGCGCCGTGCGCGTCATCCGCACCCACGAAGTGCACCGTGTGGCCCGCCATTCGCATCGAACGAACCCAGATATCGGCCTGGATGTACTCCATGATGTGGCCGATGTGGAAAGATCCGTTGGCGTAGGGCAGCGCAGTGGTGACGAAAAGGGTGCGAGACATGGTTGTCGATAGAGGTTGAGGGGAAAAAGGGGTTGGCCGGCCATTTTAGGGCAACGGCGCAGACTTGCCCCGGACGGGCGGCCCAATGGCGCGATCCGCCCGCCGCGCAAGGCGGTCCGGGCGGACATCGGGTGTCGGGGGAGGGGTAAGGCCGGCGCTACGGGCGCAGCGTTACGAAAACACAACATGCCCGCGCGCGGTTTGCGCCGCGGGCATCGGGAACCGCGCCGTCAGCGGATCTCGCGGGCTTCGACGTCGATCACGTCGCCGCGCGGCTGCGTGGCGAACGGGGCGGCGGCCGACTGGAACGGGCCGGGGCGGGCGCCCTGGCGCTGGCTCCAGTAGGCGCGCACGCCGAACGGCTTGCCACGCACCTTGGCGACCACGTACAGGATCGCCACGGCGATCGCCGTGGAAAGCATGAAGACCAGCGCCATCGCCATGCCGATCAAGGCCAGGGCGGCGAACAGTACGGCACGAAAGAAGCGGATAAGTGTGTTGGTCATGAAGTTCGGACGGAAAACGCAGCGAAAGGTTCCCGGGTATCCGCTATCCTTTAGGGGATGGCGGCCCGCACAAGCCGTGCTGTCTACGGAACCACAGTGATATGAGTATAACGATAGAACACATCCGCGCCGCGCTGCGCGCCGCGCAAGACCCGAATACCGGTCTGGATCTGGGCGTTTCTGTAAAAGATCGTGACATTCAACTGGACGGCGGGCGGGTCGCCGTGGCGCTGGAACTGGGCTATCCCGCCGACGCCGCCACCCTCGAACAGGTGCGCGGCATTGCGCAAGCCGCGCTGGCCGGCGCCGGCGCGCCCGACGCCCAGGTCTCGGTGACCTGGAAGGTCGCGGCGCACGCGGTGCAGAAGACGCTCAAGCCCCTGCCCAACGTACGCAACATTATTGCGGTGGCCTCAGGCAAGGGCGGCGTGGGCAAGAGCACCACGGCGGTGAACCTGGCGCTGGCCCTGGCCGCCGAAGGCGCCAAGGTCGGGCTGCTGGACGCCGATATCTACGGCCCCAGCGTGCCGACCATGCTGGGCGTCTCGGGACGCCCCGAGAGCCGCGACAACAAGACCATGGAGCCGCTGGTCGGCCACGGCGTGCAGGCCAACTCCATCGGCTTCCTGATCGACGCCGATTCGCCCGCCATCTGGCGCGGCCCGATGGTGACGCAGGCGCTCGAACAACTGTTGCGCCAGACCAACTGGCGCGATCTGGACTACCTGATCGTGGACATGCCGCCGGGCACGGGCGACGTGGCCCTGACGCTGGCGCAGAAGGTGCCGGTGGTGGGCGCCGTCATCGTCACCACGCCGCAGGACGTGGCGCTGGCCGACGCGCGCAAGGGCCTGCGCATGTTCCAGAAGGTCGACGTGCCCATCCTGGGCGTGGTCGAGAACATGGCCATCCACATCTGCTCGCAGTGCGGGCACGCCGAGCACATCTTCGGCGCGGGCGGCGGCCAGCGCATGGCCGAGCAGTTCGAGACGCCGTGGCTGGGCAGCCTGCCGCTGACCCTGGCGATCCGCGAGCAGACCGACGCCGGCACGCCCACCGTGGTGTCCGACGCAGGCAGCGAAGCCGCGGGGCTGTACCGCGCCATCGCCAGGAAGCTGGCGGCCGGCGTGGCCGCGCTTCCCCGCGATATGGCCGGCAAGTTCCCGTCCATCGTCGTGCAGCAACCGACCTGAAGCATGCGGTGGGCAGCGCGCGCCTTCTTGGCAGGATGTTGTGTGATGGCGGGCGAGGCGCTGGCCAAGCGCCCGGAGATCATCGTGGACCCGGGCGGCGTGCCGCCGGCCGCGCTGCAGGCCATCACCGAGGCGGTCGACGCCATCGCGCGCCTGGCCGAAGACCAGGACGGCGGTGAAATCAACCGGCTGCGCCGGCGCGCGCGCGACGCGACGCTGGCGGCGCTGGCCACCCAGGGCTATTTCTCGCCCACGGTGACGCTGGAAGCGGGCACCGACATCGGCGGCGAAACCTGGGACATCGGCATCGTCTCGGGCAAGCGCACGACCGTCGGTTCCGTGGACCTGAAATTCACCGGCCGCATCACGCGTCCGGAGTACGCCGACCGCGTGCGCAAGCTGCGCGACGACTGGCAGCTGAAGGTCGGCCAGCCGTTCATCAACAGCGACTGGAACAAGGCCAAGGCCACGCTGCTGGATTCGGTGTCCACGCGCGATTTCCTGCTGGCGCGCATGACCGCTTCCGAGGCCGAGATCCAGGCCGACGAGGCCACGGCGGCGCTGCGGGTCACGATAGACAGCGGGCCGCAGGTGCGCATGGGCGAACTCACCGTCCTGGGCTTGAAGCGCGTGCCGGAAAAACTGATCGACCGCTACGTGCGTTACTCGGAAGGCTCGGCCTACGACCAGGACCGGCTCGACCAATGGCAGCAGGACCTGCAGTCCACCGCGTTTTTTCGCGGCGCCTTCGTGTCGTTGCAGCAGCCTGGCGACGAGAGCGCCCAGCCCACCGATCCCGTCTCGGACCGGGCCCGCGCGCCGGGGGCGGCCGACGCCGCGACCTCGGCGCCGGCGGGCGACCCGACCGTGTCCGGCGCCGTGCCGCCGCCGCCCGCCAAGTACGATTCCGACGGCGACGTGACCCTGCCGGTGCAGGTGCGCGTGGTCGAGGCGCCGCCCAAGCGGCTGTCGGTCTCGGTGGGCGTGGACGATACGGCCGGCGCCAGGCTGGAGAGCCTGTACCGCCAGAACGTGGTGTTCGGCCAGCCGGTCACCATGGAGACCGGCTTCGGCGTGGACCGCCTGCGCCAGCGCGCCTACCTGGACATCTTCATGCCGCCCACCGAGCGCGGCTACAAGGACTCCATCGGCCTGCTGGCCGACCACTCCGACATCGAGGGCCTGGACGTGACGCGCTACGCGCTGGGCGCGACGCGCACGCAGCTGCGCAAGGGCGCCGGCGACAGCCGGGTCGAATACGAAACCCGCTGGGGCATGCTGCTGGCGCACGACCGCGTCAAGATCGACGGCGGCGACGAATACACGCTGCCCACGCTGACCGGCACGGCCGAGTGGCTGCGCCGTGACGTGGACAACAAATACGATCCGCGCGAAGGCAACCTGATCGCGGTGGGCGGCGGCGTCGGCGTCACGCTCGACACCGGCGAGCCCTACACCCGTCTGCGGCTGCGGGCGCAGAAGTGGTGGCCGATAGGCAAGCGCGACGTGCTCACGGTGCGCGGCGAGGTCGGCCGCCTGTGGGCCAAGAGCGACGTGCAGGTGCCCGACGACTTCGGTTTCCGCACCGGCGGCGCGCGCTCGATCCGCGGCTACAAGTATCAGAGCATCGGCGTGAAGCGCGACGACGCGATCGTGGGCGCGCCCACGCTGCTGGTCGGCAGCATCGAGTACGACCACTACTTCAATGAGCGCTGGGGCATGGGCGTGTTCGTGGACGCGGGCGACGCCGCCGAATCCTTCGGCGACATGTCGCTGGCGCTGGGCTACGGGGTCGGCGCGCGCGTGCGCACGCCGGCCGGCCCCTTGTTCCTGGACGTCGCCTACGGCCAGCGCGAGCGCGACCTGCGCCTGCATTTTTCCCTGGGGATTGCGTTTTGAAGCGCTTGCGCAAGTTTCTGCGGCATGTGCTGGTGTGGTGGCTGCCGGGCCTGGCGATGCTGGCCGTGCTGGCCGGCGGCTTCGTATTCTGGCTGGCCGGCTCGCAGAACGGCACGCGGCTGCTGCTGACCACGGCCGCGCAGCAATTGAACGGCCAGGCGCTGGACGTGAACGGTTCGCTGCTGCGGGGCCTGACGGTGGGCCGGCTGGAGCTGGATTTCGACGGCACGCACATCGGCATCGATGGCCTGAGCCTGAACGTGCATTGGCGCGCGCTGGGCGACCGGCGGCTGCACGTGCGCGAGATCGCGGCCGAATCGGTGCAGGTGGCGCTGACCTCCACGCCCGAAACGCCCGCGGAGGCCGGCGACGACGCGCCGTTCACGCTGCCCGAACTGCCGGTGGACATCGCCGTCGACCGGGTGGCGCTGGGCGCCTTCGAACTGCGGCAGGACGGCGAGCCGCTGCCGGTGACGCTGGGCGGCCTGGAAGCCACGTTCGCCGCTGGGCGCACCGGCGGCGCGCAGCTGCGCATCGCGAGCCTGCAAGTCGGCCACGAGGTTGGCACGGCCGACCTGAGCGGCCAGGCCGATCTCCAGGCGCTGGCCGACCCCTGGCCGTTCACCGCGCGGCTGGACGTCACGGCGCACGGCGCCGGCCCCGATTCTCCGCTGTGCGAGCCGGAAAGGCTGCGCGACCGGTATCAACCCAAAAAGCCCCCCGTGTCCGCCAGGCAGGCCCGGGAACAGGCCGCGATCCGCGCCGCGACCCAGGCCCCGGGGGCGCCGCCGCCGGCGCTGGGCGAGGGCGCGCCGTCCTGTCAGGTCTTGCTGCGCGCGGATGCCGCCGGTTCGCTGGACGGCATCCAGGCCAAGCTCGACGGTTCGGGCTCCGGCCNACCCAGGCCCCGGGGGCGCCGCCGCCGGCGCTGGGCGAGGGCGCGCCGTCCTGTCAGGTCTTGCTGCGCGCGGATGCCGCCGGTTCGCTGGACGGCATCCAGGCCAAGCTCGACGGTTCGGGCTCCGGCCTGGTGCTGGACGTGGTCGCCGACCTGGCGCCGCGCACGGCCCTGGTGCTGCGCAGCGCCCGTGCCAACATGGCGCTGCCCGACAAGTCCGCGCTGGCCGCGCAGTTCGACCTGCAGCCGGGGCAGGGGCGCGACCGCCTGACCGGCTCGCTCAGCGCCCAGCGCCTGGACCTGACGCCGTGGCTGGGCGAGGCCATTCCCCCGGCGCTGCTGAGCCTGCGCGCCGACGTGCAGGCCGAGATCGAAAATCTGAGCCAGCTGCGCCACGCCGGCGTGGACCTGCGCTTCGAGGAAGGCAGCCGCTGGAACCGCCAGGCCCTGGCCGGCGCGCTCAAGGCCCAGGTGGACGTGACCGGCTCCGGCGCGCCCGCCGAGGCCTCCGGCGCCGCGGCCGATCCCCTGGCCGGCCTGCGCATCCACGGCCTGGACGTGGACCTGAAGCTGGGGCGCAACCGCGTGCGCGCCAGCGGCGAGCTGGGCGCGGCCGACAGCGCGCTGGCGCTGGACGTCCAGGCGCCGCAGCTCGATGCTTTCTGGCCGGACGTGCCCGGCGGCGCGGAGCTCAAAGGCAAGCTGAGCGGAACGGCGGCCGCGCACCGCGGCGATCTCACCGCCAGCTACACGCCCGCCAAGCCGCGCCCCAAGCAGCTGGGCGCGTCCAAGGCCCAGGCCAGCGTCACGTTCACGGGCGGCTGGGGGCTGGGGCGCCAGGGCGAGGCCGACGCCGCCCTGACCGGCTGGCGTGGCGAGATCTCGCGCCTGAGCGCCGATACCGCCGGCTTCACGGTGACGGTGGACCGGCCGGTCGCCGTCGCCTATCTGCCGGCGGCCGTCGCGCCGCAGTGGCAATGGCGGGTCGGCCAGACCGCGCTCAGCCTGACCCTGCCGGGCAAGGAACGCCTGACGCTGGCGCACAAGGGCTCGCGCGGCGGCGGCAAGCGCTGGGAGACGGCCGGGCAGGCCGACAATCTGGTCATCACCGCCGCCATGGCGCGCGAGGTGGCCGCCGCGCTCGATCCCGAGGCCGCGGCGCGGCTGGGCAAGCGCCCGGGGCGCGTAAACGCGATGATTCCCGAGGGCCAGCGCCGCATCGCGCTGGACGCGTTGTGGGACCTGAAGTTCGACGGCCGACTGGCCGGCGCCGCGCGGCTGTCGCGCCGCGAAGGCGACCTGCTGATCCCGGGCGATCCGCCCACGCCGCTGGGCCTGCGCACGCTGGTGCTGGACCTGAACGCCACGCCCATCTCGGCCAACGCCAGCCGGCTGGACGCCAAGCTCAACGTGGTCACGGAGAAGATGGGCGTGGTCAGCGGCACCGGCAGCGCGGTGCTGCTGGTCGACGCCAAGGGCGGCATGGCGCTGGACGCGCGCCAGCCGCTGCGCGCCAAGCTCGACGCCGACATCGCCGACCTGGGCTGGCTCGGCCTGTTCGTGGGCGACACGATGGAAGTCGGCGGCACGCTCAAGGCCAACCTGGAGGCGCAGGGCACGCTGGCCGGCAAATGGAGCGCCAGCGGCAATATCCGCGGCGACAAGCTGCGGGTGGTGCGGATCGACGACGGCGTGCGCCTGATCGACGGCACGCTGGCCGCGCGCGTGAACGGCGACACGCTGGTGCTCGACAGCCTGCGCTTTCCGGCTTCGCTGCGGGTCATGCCGGCGGAATGGCGGACCAAGGAATGGATCACCACCAACCCCGGCGCCAAGGATGGCTACGCCGAGGCCAAGGGGCAATGGAACTTCATCGACGGCGGCGGCAACGTGCGCCTGACCCTGTACCGGTTCCCGGCGCTGCAGCGCTCGGACCGCTACGCCATGGTGTCGGGCACCATCGACCTGAAGGCGGCCATGCCGCGCCTGGAGATCGTGGGCGACCTGAAGGCCGACGCCGGCTGGTTCAGCCTGGAGATCCTGCAGGGCGTGCCGTCGCTGGACGATGACGTCAAGGTGCGCCGCGCCGGCGACGACCCCAACACGGTGTCCACCCCGCTGCAGACCAGCATGGACCTCAAGTTCGACATGGGGCCGCGCTTCTACATCACCGGCATGGGGCTGGACGCCGGCCTGCTGGGCGCCATCCAGATCCGGCTCAACGAGGGCCGGCTGACCGGCTGGGGCCAGCTGCGCACGCGCGGCGGCGGCATCGAGGCCTATGGCCAGAAGCTGCGCCTGAGCCGCGGCACGCTCACGTTCCAGGGGCGGCTGGACAATCCGCTGCTGGATATCGAGGCCCTGCGCACCGGCGAGCAGGTCGAGGCCGGCGTGAAGGTGGTGGGCACCGCCCAGCGCCCGCGCATCGACCTGGTGTCCTATCCGGACGTCAGCGACGTCGAGAAGCTGTCCTGGCTGCTGCTGGGTCGCGGCCCCGACGAAAGCGGCGGCGACGCCGCGCTGCTGATGTCGGTGGGCACGGCGCTGCTGGGCGGCGGGCAGCCGTTCTACAAGCAGTTCGGGCTGGACGACGTCAGCATCCGCACCGGCAACATCGGCAGTTCGGGCAGCCTGCTGCCCGACCGCACCGTGGCCGGCGAAGTCAACCGCGACAGCGACAGCCAGCTGGCCACGCAATTCCTGGTGGCCAGCAAGTCCTTCGCCAACGGCATCACGCTCAGCGTCGAGCAGGCGCTGGCCGGCAGCGACACCGTCGGGCGGGCCAGCTACCGCCTGGCGCGCGGCCTGTCGCTGGACCTGAAAGGCGGCTCGGTCAACGGCATCGAACTGGTGTACCGGACCTTCTTCGGCAACTGAGGGGGACGGCGCCGTTCCCCCGCCTCGGGCGGGGGCCGTCCGCTCGGGATAAAATGACGGCCATTCCATCCCCTAGCACCATTGCCACCATGAGCATCAAAAGCGACCGCTGGATCCGCCGCCAGGCCGAAGCCGGCATGATCGAACCCTTCGAGCCGGGGCAGGTCCGCACGGCCAATGGCGGGCGCATCGTCAGCTACGGCACCAGCAGCTACGGCTACGACGTGCGTTGCGCCGACGAGTTCAAGATCTTCACCAACATCAATTCCACCATCGTCGATCCCAAGAATTTCGACGAAGGCTCGTTCGTGGATTTCAAGGGCGATGTCTGCATCATCCCGCCCAATTCGTTCGCGCTGGCGCGCACCGTCGAGTACTTCCGCATCCCGCGCAGCGTCCTGACGGTCTGCCTGGGCAAGAGCACCTATGCGCGCTGCGGCATCATCGTCAACGTCACGCCGCTGGAACCCGAATGGGAAGGCCACGTGACGCTGGAGTTCTCCAACACCACGCCGCTGCCGGCCAAGATCTACGCCGGCGAAGGCTGCGCGCAGATGCTGTTCCTGGAAAGCGACGAGATCTGCGAAACCTCGTACCGCGACCGCGGCGGCAAGTACCAGGGCCAGCGCGGCGTGACGCTGCCGCGCACCTGAGGCCTCAGCCGGCCGGCGCGGGCGCCGGCCGCAGGTAATCGATATCCCATTCGCCTTCGCCGGTCTGGACGAATCCATGCCGGCGGTAGAAGCGGTTCGAGTCGCTGCCGCGCAGCGCGCCCACGCGCACCGGCAGCCCGAGGCGGTCGGCCTCGTCCAGTATCCGCCGTAGCACCTGGCCGCCCAGGCCCTGGCCCGAGGCGTCGGGCCGCAGGTACAGATGGTCCAGGCGCAGGCCGTCGCCGTCCGGGCGCAGCGCATAAAACCCCACCCGTTGCCCGTCCAGCTCGATGGACCAGGTATGTTCCGGCCGGAACGTGGCGCGCAGGCGCGAGCGCGCGCGCTGCGGGTCGAAGCGCCCCAGGCGCTCCAGGCTGGGCCGCATGGCCTCGATGCGCAGCGCCAGCAGGGCTTCGAAATCGGCTTCGCCGACCGGCTCGTAGCGCAGCGCCGGCCGCGCCAGCGCGTCATAGCCCTGTCCCAGGAACTGCAGGATGCAGATGCCGTGCCCGTACGGATCGCTCAGGTGCGCGATGCGGCCCCAGTCATGCGACACCGCGGGGTCTTCCAGCCGCGCGCCGGCCGCGACGGCGCGCTCGACCGCGAGATCGGCGTCGTCCACCACCACGTCCAGATGCACCGGCGTCCAGTGCCGCGCATAGTCGCGCGGCTGGCGCGTGGCGCCCGCGGCGGGCGTGCCGGCGGCTTTTTCGAGCAGGTAGATGGGCGCTTCGGCGCCGCGCATTTCGGCCACCTTGGAGCCCAGCCTGCGTTGCAGCCGCAGCCCGAAGGCGCGGCGGTAGAAATCGATGGCGGGTTCCAGCTCGGGCACGTCGATATTGACGAGGATACGCATGGGAGTCGCTTCTGTGGTTGTCGGGGGCGCTCAGCGGGCCGGCAGCGCCAGCGTCATCAGGGTTTCGTCGTAGTAGCGGCCGTCCACGCACAGGGCCTCGCGCTCGCGCCCGTATTCGACGAAGCCCAGGCCGAGATACAACGCGGCCGCGGCGGCGTTGTTGGAGGTCACGCTCAATTGCACGTGGCGGATGCCGCGCATGGTCGCGGCGTGCGCGATGGCGGCCTGCATCAGCAGTCGCGCCAGGCCGCGGCCGCGCCGCTCGGGCGCGACGTAGACGCTCCAGATGTGCGCTTTGTGGCGCATCTTCAGCTTGCCCTGCCGCGACACCCCCACGATGCCCGCCAGCGCCGGTCCGTCGAACGCGCCGAACATCGCGCCGTCGTTGGCCGGCGCGATCCAGGCGCGTATGTCTTCCAGTGTCAGGGTGTGTTCCTCTTCGTAACTCGATCCGAACGATTCGGGCGTTTCGACCAGCGCGTCCAGGCGCAATTGGCGCAGGGCCGCGGCATCGGCGGGAACCAGGCGACGGACCAGGGGAGAGGACATGGAGAGTGTTGGGAATAGGTAACGTTTTGAGGGCGTTTGGGGCAGTATAGAGGGTCGGGTTGCCTATAATGGGTTCAATGCCGCTTGCGGTTTTCACAAAGGAGCCATCGATGTTCGGTTTCCTCAAGATAAACCAGGACGCCAAGCGCAACGAAGTCCAGGAAGAATTCGTAGCGCGCGTGGCGGATGCCGCGCAGGACTTTGTCCAAGCCGCCGGCCAGACCGGCGCAGTGCTGGACTACTCACCATCCAGCGTGCACGCGCTCGATGAAGCGCTGGAGGCCGCCCACCTGGGCAACCTGCCTCTTACCCCCATGCAGACCGTCGGCGCCGCCGCCTACCTCTACGAGGTCGGACGCCGCGCGCACGGCGGCCTGTACGAAGTGTGCGACGACGAGGACCCGGTGGTGCTGGTCTGCGGCGAACCCGGAACCGAAGTCTGCTTCGGCGCGATCGCCAAGGTCGAACGCCGCATCCGCTACGGCGCCGCCGAAGCGATTCCGCCTTATTTCGAGCAATTCATGGCGGCGCTGCAGGCGGGCGAGGCCCGCACCATCCGGTAGCGGCCCGCGGGCGGCGCATTGACAGCGCCGCCGGTTTTCCAGACACTGGATCGGCCCACGCCTGGCCTCAGCTCCTACCAGGTCGCCTGCATCGCTGCCCGAACGCGATGCGCCACCAGGAGACTGACATGCCCCCACCGCCCGCCCGCATCCTCGTCACCGGCGCCGCCGGCCATCTCGGCCGCAAGGCCCTGGCCATCCTGGCGCGCCAGCCCTGGTGCGCGCAGCTGACCGGCATCGACGTGCAGGTCGACGCCGGCGCGTTCGATCCGGCGCTGCGCGAGCGCCTGACGCTGGTCGCGGCCGACCTGGAGCGTCCCGACCCGGCCTGGACCCGCCATTTCGCCGACGTGGACGCCGTGGTGCACCTGGCGGCCCGCCACTCCACGCCCGACGCCAGCTGGGAAGAGGCGCTGGCGTCCTACGGCATGACCCTGAACGTGCTGACGGCCGCCGCCACGCACGGCGCGCGGCGGCTGTTTTTCTCCTCGTCCAACCACGTCATGGGCGGCTACAAGGACGAGCCGCTGGCCGCCTCGATGGGGCCGGGCAGGCTCACCGTGCGCTGCGAACCGGCGCCGGGCACGCGCTGGTTCGACGGCGAACGCGAAGTGCATGCGCTGGCCTACGCCACCTCGAAGGAGATGGGCGAGCGCCTGTGCCGCGCGTGCTCGGCCATGACCGGCGGCCGCCTGTCCACCGTGGCCGCGCGCATCGGCTGGATCCTGCCGGGCGACAACGATCCGCGCGACATGACGTATTCCGGCGTGGCCCACCGGCGCGCGCCCGACCCGCAGGCGCTGGACGAGCCCGCCCGCCGCGCCCTGGCGTGGTTCCACGACATGTGGCTGTCCAACGGCGATTTCGAACGCCTGCTGGTCGCCGCCCTGACCGCGGACGCCTCGGGCTGGCCCGACGGCAGCGTCATCGTCAACGGGGTGTCGGCCAACCAGGGCAGCGCCTGGGACGTGGAGGACGGGCGCGCGACCATCGGCTACGCGCCGCGCGACGACGTGCGGCGGCGCCTGCGGGGCTGAGCAGGGGCGTTCGGGCCGGCGCGGCCGGGGCGGGTTTTAGCGTGATCACAACGGCGTTCGGGGCATTTCGGGATTTCCCTTAGGCCTGCAGGAAAAACCGCCCTACAATTCGCCCATTCCCGCCGCCCCGGCGGGTGCTCGCGCCGTCTGTCATCAGGCGGATTTTTACCAGCTGTACATTCGTGTCGCCGTACGCGACCGATTCCGCCTTGCCCCCAGGAGCGCCCGCATGAAATTCCGCTTCCCCATCTTCATCATCGACGAGGACTACCGTTCCGAGAACGCGTCCGGCCTGGGCATCCGCGCCCTTTCCGCCGCGATCGAGGCCGAGGGCGTCGAGGTGATCGGGGTGACCAGTTATGGCGATCTGAGTTCCTTTGCCCAGCAGCAGAGCCGCGCCAGCGCCTTCATCCTGTCGATCGACGACGAGGAATTCGACGAGGACTCGCCCGAGGACGTGGCCAGCGCGATCAAGAACCTGCGCGCCTTCATCGGCGAGCTGCGCTTCCGCAACGCCGACATCCCCATCTACCTGTACGGCGAGACCCGCACCTCGGAGCACATTCCGAACGACATCCTGCGCGAGCTGCACGGCTTCATCCACATGTTCGAGGACACCCCCGAATTCGTGGCGCGCCACATCATCCGCGAAGCGCGCAGCTACGTCGACGGCCTGCCGCCGCCGTTCTTCCGCGAACTGGTCAAGTACGCGCAGGACGGCTCGTACTCGTGGCACTGCCCCGGCCACTCCGGCGGCGTGGCCTTCCTGAAAAGCCCGGTCGGCCAGATGTTCCACCAGTTCTTCGGCGAGAACATGCTGCGCGCCGACGTCTGCAACGCGGTCGACGAACTGGGCCAGCTGCTGGACCACACCGGTCCCGTGGCCGAATCCGAACTGAACGCGGCGCGCATCTTCCACGCCGACCACTGCTTCTTCGTGACCAACGGCACCTCCACCTCCAACAAGGTGGTGTGGCACGCCAACGTCGCCGCCGGCGACGTGGTGGTGGTGGACCGCAACTGCCACAAGTCCATCCTGCACGCCATCACGATGACGGGCGCGATCCCGGTGTTCCTGCGTCCCACGCGCAACCACCTGGGCATCATCGGCCCGATCCCGCTGGAAGAATTCCACCCGGACAACATCCGCAAGAAGATCGAGGCCAACCCCTTCGCGCGCGAGGCGGTGAACAAGAACCCGCGCATCCTGACGCTGACGCAGAGCACCTACGACGGCGTCATCTACAACGTCGAAATGATCAAGAAGCAGCTCGGCAGCTACGTCGACACGCTGCACTTCGACGAGGCCTGGCTGCCGCACGCGTCCTTCCACGAGTTCTACCAGGACATGCACGCCATCGGCCAGGACCGCCCGCGCAGCCAGGACGCGATGGTGTTCGCCACGCACTCCACGCACAAGCTGCTGGCCGGCATCTCGCAGGCCTCGCAGATCATCGTGCAGGAATCCGAGACCCGCAAGCTGGACCGCAACGTCTTCAACGAAGCCTACCTGATGCACACGTCCACCTCGCCGCAGTACGCGATCATCGCGTCCTGCGACGTGGCCGCGGCCATGATGGAGCCGCCGGGCGGCACTGCGCTGGTCGAGGAAAGCATCCGCGAGGCCATGGACTTCCGCCGCGCCATGCGCAAGGTGGAATCCGAGTTCGGCAAGAACGACTGGTGGTTCAAGGTCTGGGGCCCGAACCGCCTGGTGTCCGAAGGCATCGGCAACCGCGACGAATGGATCCTGGAGTCCAACGACCACTGGCACGGCTTCGGCGACCTGGCCGAAGGCTTCAACATGCTGGACCCGATCAAGGCCACGGTCATCACCCCGGGCCTGGACATGTCCGGCAGCTTCGGCGAAACCGGCATCCCGGCCGCCCTGGTCTCCAAGTACCTGACCGAGCACGGCGTGGTGGTCGAGAAGACCGGCCTGTATTCGTTCTTCATCCTGTTCACCATCGGCATCACCAAGGGCCGCTGGAACACGCTGCTGACCGCCCTGCAGCAGTTCAAGGACGACTACGACCGCAACCAGCCGCTGTGGCGCATCCTGCCGGAATTCTGCCGCGACCATCGCCGCTACGAGCGCATGGGCCTGCGCGACCTGTGCCAGCAGATCCACGAGGCCTACCGCGAGCGCGACGTGGCCCGCCTGACCACCGAGATGTACCTGAGCGACATGGTTCCGGCGCTCAAGCCCTCGGACGCGTTCGCCCGCATGGCGCACCGCGAAGTCGAGCGCGTCGAGATCGACAAGCTGGAAGGCCGCGTCACCGGCGTGCTGCTGACGCCGTACCCGCCGGGCATCCCGCTGCTGATCCCGGGCGAGCGCTTCAACCGCACCATCGTCCAGTACCTGCAGTTCGCGCGCGAGTTCAACGAACGCTTCCCCGGCTTCGAGACCTACATCCACGGCCTGGCCGACGAAGTGGGCGAGGACGGCGAGAAGCGCTACTACGTCGACTGCCTGAAGGAAGAGTGACGGGTCGCGCGTGTCGATGTTCGATGTAGCCGTGATCGGCGCCGGCGCCGCCGGCATGATGTGCGCAGCGGTGGCCGGCCAGCGCGGCCTGCGCGTGGTGCTGGTCGACCACGCGCAGCGCCTGGCCGAAAAAATCCGCATCTCCGGCGGCGGACGCTGCAACTTCACCAACATCGGCGCCGGGCCGGCCAACTTCCTGTCCGAGAACCCGCATTTCTGCCGCTCGGCCCTGGCGGGCTACACGCCGCAGGACTTCCTGGCGCTGCTCAAGCGCCACCGTATCGCCTGGCACGAGAAGCACCGCGGCCAGCTGTTCTGCGACGATTCCAGCGAATCCATCATCGACATGCTGCGCGCCGAATGCGACGCCGGCGCGGTGCAGTGGCGCATGAACTGTCCGGTGGCCGAGATCGGCCACGGCGAACAGGGCTACACGCTGCACACCGGCCAGGGAACGATCCGCGCGGCCAAGCTGGTGGTGGCCACCGGCGGCATGGCGATCCCGCAGCTGGGCGCCACCGACTTCGGCCTGAAGATCGCGCGCCAGTTCGGCCTGAAAGTGGTCGAGCCGCGGCCCGCCCTGGTGCCGCTGACCTTCGATGCCGCGCAATGGCAGCCGCTGTCGGAGCTGTCCGGCGTGGCGCTGGAAGTCGGCCTGCACACGGGGCAGGGCAAGGCGCGCGGCGAATTCCTGGAAGACCTGCTGTTCACCCATCGCGGCCTGTCGGGGCCGGCCATCCTGCAGATATCCAGTTTCTGGAAGCCGGGCGAACCCATCGTGGTGGACCTGGCGCCGGGCCGCGACCTGGCCGCGGAGCTGCTGGCCTCGAAGTCCGGCAACCGCCAGCAGCTGCACACCGTGCTGGGCGGGCTGTGGCCCAAGCGCCTGGCCGACCGCTGGCTGCACCTGGCCGAGCAGGCCGGCAAGCCCGGGCTGGCGGCGCTGCGCCTGGCCGACGCGCCCGACAAGACCCTGCGCGCGCTGGCCCAGGACATCCACCAATGGACGCTGGTGCCCAGCGGCACGGCCGGCTACAAGAAGGCCGAAGTCATGCGCGGCGGCGTGGACACGCGCGGCCTGGACCAGAAATCCATGCAGGCCAAGGCCGTGCCCGGCCTTTATTTCATCGGCGAAACCGTGGATGTCACGGGCTGGCTGGGCGGCTACAACTTCCAGTGGGCCTGGGCCTCGGGCGTGGCCTGCGGGCGCGCGCTGTAGGACGGCGGCGCCGATAGCGCGCGGCTATGGCCGGGATGGAAATATCGGCGTTGCGGCATTAAATAAAAATAAATATCATTTGTATTTCAAGGATTGAGTTCGCCCGTCCTATTTTGGGCGCGCCACCCACGGAGATACACATGGCCTACACACTGCCCCCCTTGCCGTACGCCTACGACGCGCTGGAGCCGCACATCGACGCGATGACGATGGAGATCCACTACAGCAAGCATCACCAGACCTACGTCAACAGCCTGAACGCCGCGCTGGAAGGGGCGGGCATCGCCGCCGACGAGCCGGTCGAAGCGCTGGTGGCGCGCCTGGAGCAGCTGCCCGAGGCCGTGCGCGGCGCGGTGCGCAACCACGGCGGCGGCCACGCCAACCACAGCCTGTTCTGGGCCGTGATGTCGCCGGCCGGCGGCGGCGCGCCCGACGGCGCGCTGGCCGCCGCCATCACGTCCGAGCTGGGCGGCATGGACGCGTTTCGCGAGGCGTTCACCAAGGCCGCGCTGACCCGTTTCGGCAGCGGCTGGGCCTGGCTCTCGGTCACGCCCGAGGGCCGGCTGACGGTCGAGAGCAGCGCCAACCAGGACAGCCCGCTGATGCACGGCAATACGCCCATCCTGGGGCTGGACGTCTGGGAGCATGCCTATTACCTGAAGTACCAGAACCGCAGGCCGGAATACATCGCGGCCTTCTACAATGTCGTCAACTGGCCTGAAGTGGCGCGCCGCTACGCCGCGGCGCAGCGCTGAACGCGACTCTCTGAAGGAGGGCAGCGCCGTATGAATACCTTCAGCCGCCATCGTGTGCGGCCCGCCGCCACCAGCATCAGCGTCTGGACGCTGGCCGTGCTGGTTTCCTGCCTGGCCCTGCACCAGTTGTGGGCGTACCTGGACGTGCGCGCGCCGCACGTGGCCGATGCCTTGCTGGGCGGGCTGGTGGCGGCCGCCGCGACGGCGCTGGGCACCGTGCCCATCCTGTTCGCCCGCAGCATCCCGCAGAAACTGCAGGACAGCATGTTCGGCTTCGGCGCCGGCGTGATGCTGGCGGCCAGCGCCTTCTCGCTGGTGGCGCCCGGCATCGCCGCGGCGCGCGGGCTGGGCTACGGCCCCTGGGGGGCGGGGCTTACGGTGGCGGGCGCCGTGCTGCTGGGGGCCGCGGTGCTGCTGCTCATGGACCGCACGCTGCCGCACGAGCATTTCATCAAGGGACGCGAAGGCATCGAGGCGCACCGGCTGCGCCGCACCTGGCTGTTCGTGTTCGCCATTACGCTGCACAACCTGCCCGAAGGCCTGGCCATCGGCGTGGGCTACGCCGGCAACGATCCCTTGCGCGGCACCGCGCTGGCCACCGGCATCGCGATCCAGGACATCCCCGAGGGGCTGGTGGTGGCCGTGGCGCTGCTGGCCGCGGGCTATCCGCGGGCCTTCGCGGCGGCGCTGGGCATGCTGTCGGGCATGGTCGAGCCCCTGGGCGCGGTGCTGGGCGCGGCCGTGGTCGGCTGGTCGGCGCCGATGCTGCCCTGGGGCCTGGGCTTCGCCGCCGGCGCCATGCTGTTCGTCATCAGCCACGAGATCATCCCCGAGTCGCACCGCAAGGGGCACGAGGTCTACGCCACCTGCGGGCTGATGCTGGGCTTCGTGCTGATGATGCTGCTGGATACCGCGTTGGGCTAGCACGGGCCGCGGTTCCCATTCCCTGCCGATGGCTTTCGTTGTATGCTTTCGCCGCTGTCACGCATGTTGCGGGAGAGAGCGGCCTGTCCATCCGGCCGCCGCCGAAGGCGCAATTCGCCCGGAATCGCTCAGGTAACCCATACCGCCCATGCTTGCCCCGTCCCGGTTTATCACCGCGTGGACACGGCAAAACAGTACTCTGGAGAGACCTGGCGCCGCCCCTGAAACAAGGGACATGTCGAGCAGCCCAGGCGCCGAAGGTGCAAACCCGCCTAGCGGGGCAACTCTCAGGCAAAAGGACAGAGGGGCGGAAGATTCAGCCGTAGTGCAGGGCGCAGCCCGCCTGGCACCACCGGCATTCCGTAACCCTGGCAACCAAGCCGCCCCGGAGTTTCCGCGCATGTCCGCAACCCTCAAACGCACCCCGCTAGCCGAAGAACACGTCGCCGCCGGCGCCCGAATGGTCGATTTCGGCGGCTGGGACATGCCGCTGGCCTACGGCTCGCAACTGGAAGAGCACCACGCCGTGCGCCAGGACGCGGGCATGTTCGACGTCTCGCACATGCTGAACGTGGACATCGCCGGCCCGGACGCGTTCGCCTTCCTGCAGCGCCTGGTCGCCAACGACGTGGCCAAGCTGACCGTGCCCGGCAAGGCGCTGTACAGCTGCATGCTGAACCCGCAGGGCGGCGTGATCGACGATCTCATCATCTATTTCTTCGCCGCCGACGAATGGCGCGTGGTGGTCAACGCCGGCACCGCCGACAAGGACATCGCCTGGATGCAGCGCGTCAGGCAGGCCGGCGGTTTCGACGTGGCCATCACGGCCCGCCGCGACCTCGCCATGGTGGCCGTGCAGGGCCCCAACGCCCGCGCCAAGGTGTGGGCCGCGCGCCCGGCCTGGCAGGCCGCCACCGAGCCGCTGACCCCGTTCGTGGCCGCCGTGGTCGGCGACGACACGCTGGTGGCCCGCACCGGCTACACCGGCGAGGACGGCTTCGAAATCGTGCTGCCCGCCACCGAAGTGGTGCAGCTGTGGCGCGACCTGGCCGCCCAGGGCGTGCGTCCCTGCGGCCTGGGCGCGCGCGATACGCTGCGCCTGGAAGCCGGCATGAACCTCTACGGCCAGGACATGGACGAACTGATCCAGCCGAACCAGGCCGGCCTGACCTGGACGGTGTCGCTGAAGGACGCCGAGCGCCGCTTCATCGGCCGCGAGGCGCTGGAACAGTTCGCCACCCCGGCCGCCTTCCTCGGCCTGAAGCTGCAGGAACGCGGCGTCATGCGCGCGCACATGGCCGTGCGCACCAAGGACGGCATGGGCGAGCTGACCAGCGGCACCATGTCGCCCACGCTGGGCGTGTCCATCGGTTTCGCCCGCCTGCCGCAGAGCGTCAAGCCCGGCGACACGGTCGAGGTCGACATCCGCGGCAAATGGGTGCCCGCCCTGGCCTGCAAATTGCCCTTCGTACGTAACGGCAAGGCCGTCGAACACTCGTAAACTCGAAGCTTCGCGCGGGACGCCATGGCCGCCCGCGCGAGGCGCGCAACACCATTCATCTACCCGTATTCCCAGGAGCTCCCATGAGTCTGCCCACCGATCGCAAGTACACCGAGTCCCATGAATGGGTCAAAGCCGAGGGCGACGTGTTCGTCGTCGGCATCACCGATACCGCCCAGGACCAGCTGGGCGACCTGGTTTTCGTCGGCGACGTGAAGGTCGGCGCCCAGCTGAAGGCCGGCGAGACCGCCGGCGTGGTCGAGTCGGTCAAGGCCGCCTCCGACATCTACGCGCCCGTGGCCGGCGAAATCGTCGCGTTCAACGAAGAACTCGAAAACAACCCCAACCTGATCAACGAATCCGCCTTCACCGCCTGGATCTTCAAGATCAAGCCGGTCAACGCCGCCGACGCCGACAAGCTGCTGGACGCCGCCGGCTACGAAGCCGTCGCCAACGGCTAAGCCGGTTCTTGCGCGGGCGGTCCGTCCGCCCGCGCAAGCCGCCATCGCGTCCGTCCCCGCCATCCCGAGATCTCCCCCCATGTCGCGCGCCCTAGCCACCCATACCGACTTCATTCCCCGCCACATCGGCCCTTCCGACGCCGACCAGGCCGCCATGCTCGCCGTCATCGGCAGCCCCAGCCTGGACGCCCTGATCGACGAAGTCGTGCCGCCCAAGATCCGCAGCCAGGCCCCGCTGGCGCTGCCGCAGTCGCGCAGCGAAACCGACGTGCTGGCCGAGCTCAAGCAGATCGCCGGCCGCAACCAGGTCTACCGCAGCTACATCGGCCAGGGGTACTACGGCACCCATACGCCCAACGTGGTGCTGCGCAACATCCTCGAGAATCCCGCCTGGTACACGGCCTACACGCCGTACCAGCCCGAAATCTCGCAGGGCCGCCTCGAAGCCCTGCTGAACTACCAGACCATGGTCGCCGACCTGACCGGGCTGGACATCTCCAACGCCTCGCTGCTGGACGAAGGCACGGCCGCGGCCGAAGCCATGACGCTGGCGCGCCGCAGCGCCAAGTCCAAGAGCCAGGTGTTCTTCGTCTCGCGCCATGTGCACCCCCAGACCCTCGAAGTCGTGCGCACGCGCGCCGAGGGCCTGGACATCGAACTGGCCGTGGGCGACGAGGCCGAAGGCCTGCCCGAGTGCTTCGGCGTGCTGCTGCAGTACCCGCACAGCACCGGCTCGGTGGCCGACTACCGCAAACTGGCCGAGGCCGCGCACGCGCAGGGCGCGATCGTGGCCGTGGCCACCGACCTGCTGGCGCTGGCCCTGCTGGCCGCGCCGGGCGAGTGGGGCGCGGACATCGCCATCGGTTCGGCCCAGCGCTTCGGCGTGCCGTTCGGTTTCGGCGGCCCGCATGCCGGCTTCATGGCCTGCAAGGACGCCTTCAAGCGCAACATGGCCGGCCGCCTGGTCGGCGTGTCCAAGGACGCGCAGGGCAACCCGGCTATGCGCCTGGCGCTGCAGACGCGCGAACAGCACATCCGCCGCGAGAAAGCCACTTCCAACATCTGCACCGCGCAGGTGCTGCTGGCCGTGATGGCCGGCATGTACGCCGTCTGGCACGGCCCGGCCGGCATCCGCCGCATCGCCGAGCGCGTGCAGCGCAGCACCGCCATTCTGCGCGCCGAGCTCGTCAAGCTGGGCGTGAAGGTCGCCAACGACACCTTCTTCGACACGCTGCTGCTCGAAACCGGCGCGGCCACGCCCGCCATCGTGACGGCGGCCGACTGCGCCCGCATCAACCTGCGCCGCGTCGACGGCGCGCGCCTGGCCGTGTCGCTGGATGAAACCGTGACCGCCGCCGACCTGCAGGCGCTGGTCAACGTCTTCGCCGCCGGCCTGCAGCGCGACGACGTCGAACTCGACCTCGACGCGCTGGACGCGGCCGCCGCCGGCGGCATTCCGGCCGGCCTGGCGCGCGAAAGCGCGATCCTGGCGCATCCGGTGTTCTCCAGCGTGCAGTCCGAGACCGACATGCTGCGCTATCTGCGCAAGCTGGCCGACAAGGACCTGGCCCTGGACCGCACCATGATCCCGCTGGGTTCGTGCACCATGAAGCTCAACGCCACGGCCGAGATGATCCCCATCACCTGGCCCGAATTCGCGCTGATCCATCCGTTCGCGCCGGCCGAGCAGAGCAAGGGTTACGTCGACCTGATCGACCGCCTGTCGGCCGCGCTGTGCGAAATCACCGGCTACGACAACATCAGCCTGCAGCCGAACTCCGGCGCGCAGGGCGAATACGCCGGCCTGCTGGCGATCCGCGGCTACCACCAGGCCAACGGCCAGCACCAGCGCAACATCTGCCTGATCCCGGCCTCGGCGCACGGCACCAACCCCGCCTCGGCCCAGCTGGCCGGCATGGATGTGGTGGTGGTGGCCTCGGACGCCAACGGCAACGTGGACCTGGCCGACCTGCGCGCCAAGATCGCCCAGGTGGGCGACAAGCTGGCCGCGCTGATGATCACCTATCCGTCGACCCACGGCGTGTTCGAGGAAGCCGTCACCGAAATCTGCGACCTGGTGCACCAGGCCGGCGGCCAGGTCTACCTGGACGGCGCCAACATGAATGCCATGGTCGGCGTGGCCAAGCCGGGCAAGTTCGGTTCCGACGTGTCGCACCTGAACCTGCACAAGACCTTCTGCATCCCGCACGGCGGCGGCGGCCCGGGCGTGGGTCCGGTGGCGGTGCGCGCGCACCTGGCGCCGTACCTGCCGGGCGTGGTCAACGAGCAGGGCAAGCTGTCGGGCGACGCCAAGGTCGGCCCGGTCTCGGCCGCGCCCTTCGGCTCGGCCGGCATCCTGCCCATCCCCTACGTGTACATCGCGCTGATGGGCGCCGACGGCCTGCGCCGCGCCACCGAAGTGGCCATCTTGAACGCCAACTACATCGCCACGCGCCTGCGCGACCACTACCCGGTGCTGTACGCGGGCCGCGACGGCCGCGTCGCGCACGAGTGCATCCTGGACGTGCGTCCGCTCAAGGAAACCAGCGGCATCAGCGCCGAGGACATCGCCAAGCGCCTGATGGACTACGGCTTCCATGCGCCGACCATGAGCTTCCCGGTCGCCGGCACGCTGATGGTCGAGCCGACCGAATCGGAAGGCCGCGCCGAGCTGGACCGCTTCATCGACGCCATGATCTCGATCCGCGAGGAAATCGCCCAGATCGAGCGCGGCGAACGCGACCGCGAGGACAACGTCCTGAAGAACGCGCCGCACACCGCGCAGATGCTGCTGGCCGAAGAATGGCTGCACGACTACCCGCGCCAGCAGGCCGCCTATCCGGTGGCGTCGCTGCGCGAGGCGAAGTACTGGCCGCCGGTGGCGCGCGTGGACAACGCCTACGGCGACCGTAATCTGGTGTGCGCCTGCTTGCCGGTCGAGGCCTACGCGTAACCCGCCGCCCGGCGCACGCCGGCAAAAAAAATCCCCCATCGAAAAAACGATGGGGGATTTTTTATTCCTGACGCGCTGGCTTAGCGCGCCGGCGTCGCCTCGATGGTGGCGGAGAAATCCTCCACGATGCTGAAGTAGGTGTTCAGCATGATCTGCAGGTTCTCCTTGCCGATGCCGCCTTCGGCGTTCATGTCCATCTGCAGCACGGCCTGGTTTTTGTCGTCCAGGTAGGCGCGGGTCCAGCGGTATTGCTGGTTCCAGGCGTTGATGGCCTTGAGCGAGACCGGCTTCTTGCTGCGGAAGGTCGCGGTGGCGACCAGGTCCTGGCACTGTTCGGTGAAGTCGTTGCACAGGAGCTGCATGCGCAGGTCGCTGGCGCCCGTCTGGGCCGGGTCGATGATCAGCACCGGGCCTTCTTCGCCGTCTTCCTTGCGGGTCGAGTACGCCATGTCGGTCAGCATGGCGTTGACGGTGTCGAGGTCGAAGTCCTGCATCAGCTCGGCCGGGCTGGCCGTCGCGGCGGGCTCCAGCTCGCCGCCCAGCGTCGGGTCTTCCGGCTCGCCTTCCTCGTCCATGCCATTCATGCCGGCGGCGCCCAGCAGGCCGGCGAACAGCTCCTCGGCCGGGATCTTGGTGCCGTTGAGGTCGCCCATGCCGTCGGCGAAGGTGAACTTGCCGATGATGTTGTCGCCGTCGTTCTTGCCGACGTTGAGCATTTCGGCCATGCCGGACACCGAGCGCATCTGCTCGTCGGCCTGGCCGCCGGCGGCGACTTCGTCCAGCCCCTCCTGCTTGATGGCGTACTGCACCATCAGGTCGCGCACCATGGGCTTGGAGATGACCAGCGTGGCGTCGATCTTCTTGATGGCCTGGACCGCGATTTCCTGCGGCGTCAGGTTCTTCACGTCCTTCGGGTTGGCCAGGTCCAGCGCGAAGGTCAGCTTGCTTTCGCCCTTGGCGGTCTTCCAGCTGATCGGGTCGATGCTGAAGGAGGGGTTGCCGCTGAGCAGCTTGCCGGCGTTGTCCAGCAGCACGTCGAACTGCTCGTCCTGCAGGCCCTCGTCGCTGGCGCCCATCATGACCTGGCGCAGGATCTGGTTATAGGTGTCCGACAGCTGCTTGACGGCCGGGCCGTCCAGCTTGGCCAGCCGGATGACGGCCTGGCCATTGCCCAGCGCCACGTCGTTGAGCACGATGTCGCCGGTCTGGTAGGTGGCCTCGGCGCTCAGGGTCTTGTCGTCCTCGGTCAGCTTGACGCCGTAGCCCAGGTTGTCGAGCGAGACCTTGACGTCTTCGTCGGGCCTGGCGATGTCGAGGCGCTTGACCTTGAGGCTGGAGTCGCCGATGGACAGGCCGAACTTGCCCATGCGGCTGTCGATGTCCATGGTCAGGCCGGCGACCGTCATCTTGATCGGATCGTCGGACTTCTCGCCGTCGACCGACAGCTTTTCCATCAGCGCATGGGCGGTGACGGCCTGCAGCTTGCGGTCGAAGGTGCCGTTGATGGTCATGCCGCTGAACTCGGCCTTGGTGCCTTCGTGCTCGACCTGCACCGGCGCGATCCGGGCGCTGGAGGTAGCCTGGCCGCCGAAGCTGATGATGGCGTCGCCGGCCACCGGCGTCACGTTCTTGGTCAGCTCGAACAGTTCCTTGAGGTTGTCCGTCTTGGCCACTTCGGTGCGCACGAAGGCCAGCTTGGGCGCGATCGCGCCCTGCGCCACGGCGCTCTTGGGGAAGGGGCCGTGCTCGATGGCGGTGTCGAATTCGACCATGCCTTCGGGCATGTCGGAATCCTTGTCGCTCTTGACGAAGGACAGGCCGTAGCGCGCCTGGGTCGAGAACAGGCCGCGCTCGTACTTCAGTTGGTCGATGCGCAGGCCGAACAGCGGCGTGATCTTGGCCAGCTTTTCATTGGCCTCGGCCAGATGACGCTGCGAGCTTTCTTCGATGCGCTTGCCGGTGTACCACGTGGCGCCTACCCAGCTTCCCGCTCCCACTATGACCACGCCGAGGGTGATCGCTACGCTCTTTTTCATCGTTCTGCTTATATCGTTGATTATCTAGTTGTATTCATCGGCCTGTCAGGCCCGCGGCGAGTATACCGAGGCGGCAGGGCGGCCGAGCGCGCGTGCAGTTACAGAAGATTTCAAAATGAAAGCCGGCGCTGGGCGCCGGCCTTTCAAGCGCGAGCTTGGGGGGCTACAGCGGGTCCAGCGGATAGATCGGACGGCGCACGTTCTTGAATTCGAGTTCGCCGTAATCCGAGGTCGTGACGCCCACGCCGGTGCATTCGATGACGGCCGTGGCCATGTCGGAGAAGCCCGCGCGCCAGTGCACGCGGCTCTTGAGCACCACGTAGCGCTTTTGCAGCGGGTCGATGCCGGCCGACAGCAGGCAGTTGACGTCGAAGGGTTCCTGGTGGCGCGACACCACCACGATCTCGACGCGGCCGGTGTCGATCACCACGGTCAGGCCGGTGTCGTTGCGCACGCCGCGGTACATGGGGCCGCGGTTCAGATAGACGCCGTCGAACACCAGCTTGACCCGGCCGGTGACCGCCAGCGGTTCGCTGGGCTGCTTGATGGCGGGCATGGCCATCTTGCCGCCCAGTTGCAGCGTGACGTTGCTGCCGACGCCGGCGGCGGCCGCCTGCTGCGCGGCCTGCGGATCGCAGATCGCGTAGAAGACGACGTTGTCCAGCTCCTGGCGCAGCACTTCGGCCAGCACCGCGGTGGTGTCCATGGTGCCGCCCGAGCCGGTGTTGTCGTAATGGTCCAGCAGCACCACCGGGCCTTGTTCGATGGCCTTGGCGCGGGCGATGGTGGGCGCCAGCGGCTCGGGATGGAACACCCAGTCGGCGCGCCCGGCCCAGGCGCGTTCGAGCAGCTCGTCGCGGTGGCGTTCGGCTTCGTCCAGCTTGCCGTCGGTACAGACCACGGCGCTCAGGCCGGCCTGCGCGATGTCGGCGTGCGGAAAGCCGACGAAGACCGAGGCGGCCAGCACGCCGGCGGCTTCCAGCTCCTTGCAGCGCGCCTGCAGCGGCTGGTTGGGCGCGGCATGGGTGCCCTGGCGCATGATGTGCGGCAGCATGGGCTTGTTGGCCCAGGCCATGACGGGCTTGATCTCGCCTTTCAGGGTGCGCGCGATCACGTCGGCGGCGCGCACGCCGGCCTCGCGGATGTCCACGTGCGGATAGGTATGGAAGCCGCTGACGACCGTGGCGTTGCGCACGATGTCGTCATAGATGTTGGCATGCATGTCCAGCGTGACGCCCACCGGCGTGACCGGATCGATCTCGCGCAGCCGGCGCAGCAGGTCGCCCTCGGCGTCCTCCACGCCCTGCGCGACCATGGCGCCGTGCAGGTCCAGCAGGATCGCGTCGAAACCGCCGCGCGCCACTTCGTCCAGCACCAGCCGGCACAGCTGCTCGTGCGTCTGCGCGCTGGCCGGGCCGCTGGGCCAGGATTCCGCCGCCACCGGCACCACGATTTCGGCGCCTTCGCGGCGCGCCACTTCGATATAGCCGCCCAGGCCGCTGTCGGTGTTCTCGTAGGCCTTGATGGCGCGCTCGCCGGCCAGGATTTCGGGATTGCCGCGGAAGAAGCGTTCAAGCGGGGTGGGCACGGGCGAGAACGTGTTCGTCTCGTGCTTGATCATTGCCAAAAGCCAGCGCATGGGGATTCCTGTCGGGTTGGGGGGAAAGAATCAGGCCTCGGGCGGCTGCGGCCAGGGGTGCTGCGCCGGGCGCATCCGTTCCCAGGCGCGCGCCATGCGCAGCACGCCCAGGTCGTCGAAGCGCGGGCCGGCGATCTGCAGGCCGATGGGCAGGCCGGCCCGGGTGTAGCCGCAATTGACCGAGGCCGCGGGCTGTTCGCTCATGTTGTAGGGCAGGGTGAAGCCGATGTGGTGCATGGTGGTGGCGACCTCGTTGGTGGGCGAGGGCCATTCGGCGTTGTAGGCCACCACCGGCGCCACGGGCGAGATCACGTAGTCGTACGGCGCGCAGGCCGCGACGGTGCGCGCGCGCACGTTGAGGGTCTCGTAGTAGCTGCGGAACACGGCTTCGCCGGACTGGCCGCCGCCGCTTTCGGCCCAGGCGCGGATGAAAGGCAGGATGCGGGCGCGGCGTTCCTCGGGCAGCGCCGCCAGGTCCAGCGCCGAACGGGTGCGCCAGAAGCGGTCCACGCCGTCCAGCATGTCTGGGGTCATCCAGGGCTGCATGGGCGTGACGATGGCGCCGGCGGCCTCGAAGGCGCGCGCCGCGGCCTGCACCGCGTCGAGGATTTCGGGGTCCACCGGCAGGCCGCAGCCCGCATCCAGCAGCAGGCCGATGCGCAGGCCGCGCAGGTCGCGCTCCAGGTCGAGCCAGTCGAAGGCCTGGTAGGGCAGGCTCATGTGGTCGCGCGCGTCGGGCTGCGACAGCACGCCCATCATGAGCGCGGCGTCGGCGACCGTGCGGGTCATGGGGCCGGCGCAGCGGCCCATGAACGGCGGGTCGATGGGAATGCGGCCCAGGCTGGGCTTGAGCGTGGCGACGCCGCACCATGCCGCCGGCAGCCGCACCGAGCCGCCGATGTCGGTGCCGACGTGCAGCGGGCCGTAGCCGGCCGCCGCCGCCGCGCCTGCGCCGGCGCTGGAGCCGCCCGGGTTCTTGGACAGGTCCCAGGGGTTGCGCGTCAGTTCGTGGAAGCTGGACAGCCCCGAGGACAGCATGCCGTAGTCGGGCATGGTGGTCTTGCCCAGCAGCACGGCGCCGGCCTCGCGCATGCGCGCGGCCGGCGGCGCGTCGGCGGCCGCCGGCGTCAGGTCGGTGGCCGCCGTGCCCAGCGGCACCGGCACGCCGCGGGTGGCGATGTTTTCCTTGATCGTGGACGGCACGCCGTCCAGCGAGTAGCCGCCGGCCGACAGCGGCTGGCCCTTCATCCAGCGGGCTTCGGACGCGCGCGCCGCCTCCAGCGCGGCGTCGGGGTCCAGCGCATAGGTGGCTTTCAGGCGCGGCTCCCAGCGCCCGATGTGCTCGAGCACGGAGCGCGTGGCCTCGACGGGCGACAGGGTCTTGTCGCGATAGGCCTGGATAAGCTCGACGGCGGACAGTTCATGCGGTTGCGGCATTTCGGTTCCTGTAGCGTATCAATGCGTCATGGCGCGGGCGCCATGCCGGCCGACAGCGGCCGGAAATTGCGGAAGTCCCAGTCTCGTCCGGGCGCCGCGTCGATCAGGGCGCGGGTGTATTCGTGGCGCGGTTCGGTCAGCACGGTTTCGGCCGTGCCGGTCTCTACCACCTTGCCGCGCTGCATCACCATGATGGTGTCGCAGATCTGCGCGGCCACGCGCAGGTCGTGGGTGATGAACAGCACGCCCACGCCGGTGCGCTGGCGCACCTGCTCCAGCAGCTCCAGCACCTGGGCCTGCACCGACACGTCCAGCGCCGACACGGCCTCGTCGGCCACCAGGATTTCCGGGTCCATGACCAGCGCGCGCGCGATGCAGATGCGCTGGCGCTGCCCGCCCGAGAACTGGTGCGGATAGCGCCGCATCGCGTCCGGGCTCAGGCCCACCACGGCCAGGGTCTCGCCGGCGCGCTTGAGGGCCTGTTCGCGCGGCACGCCGAAATTGAGCAGGCCCTCGATGATGGACTCGCCGATGGTGCGGCGCGGGTTGAGCGAACGGTAGGGGTCCTGGAACACGATCTGGATGCGGCGGCGCACCGGTCGCAGCGCCGCGCCCGACAGGGTGCTGAGGTCTTCGCCGCCCATCATCATGTGGCCGGCGCTGGGCTCGATCAGGCGCACGATGCAGCGCGCCACCGTGGACTTGCCCGAGCCGGATTCGCCCACGATGCCCAGGATCTCGCCCTTGCGCAGCGTCAGGTTGACGTCGGCGGCGGCGACGATGTCGCGCGCGGACTTGCGCGACAGCAGCGCGCGCTTGCCGCCGTAGGTGCGGCCCAGGCCCTTGACGTGCAGCACCGGCATGCCGGAGGGGGCCTCGCGGCGCGCCGGCACCAGGCTGGGCACCGACGACACCAGGCGCCGCGTGTAGGACTGCTTGGGCTCGGCCAGGATCTCGTGGCGCGTGCCGCTTTCGACCAGGTCGCCGCGGTTCATCACGACGATGCGGTCGGAGATTTCGGCCACCACGCCGAAGTCGTGGGTGATGAACAGCACGGCCGTGCGGTGCTTGACCTGCAGCTCCTTGATGAGCGCCAGGATCTGCTTCTGGGTGGTGACGTCCAGCGCGGTGGTGGGCTCGTCGGCGATCAGCAGCTTGGGCTCCAGGATCAGCGCCATGGCGATGACGATGCGCTGGCGCTGGCCGCCCGACAGCTGGTGCGGATAGGAGTCGTAGATGCGCTCCACGTCCGGCAGGTGCACCGACTGGAACATCTCCAGCACCTTGGCGCGGCGCTCGGCGGCCGACATGTTCTTGCGGTGCAGGCGCAGCACCTCGTCGACCTGCTTGCCGACCGTGTGCACCGGGTTGAGCGCGGTCATGGGTTCCTGGAACACCATGGCCATGCGGGTGGCGCGCATTTCGCGCAGACGGCGCTGGGTGGCGCCGACCACGTCTTCGCCCTCGACCCGGATCGAACCGGCGCTGACGGCCAGCACGCCCGGCGGCAGCAGGCCCATGACGGCCAGCGACGTGACCGATTTGCCGGAGCCGGATTCGCCGACGACGCACACCGTTTCGCCGGCGTGCACGTCCAGGCTGAGGTTGCGCACCACGCGGTTGCCGGCGCCGGCGACTTCCACCGACAGGTTGCGGATGGCCAGCACGGCGGACGAGGTGTCGCCCGCGGGGGGAGTGGGGGTATAGGTCATCGGCATCAGATCCTGCGCACCATTTTCGGGTCCAGCGCGTCGCGCAAGGCGTCTCCCAGGATGTTCACGCTGAGCACGGTCAGCGACAGGAACAGCCCGGGAAACAGAATCAGCCCGGGCAGCATGCGGAAATACATGCGGCCTTCGGACATGATGTTGCCCCACGAGGCGATCTCCGGCGGGATGCCCGCGCCCAGGAAGCTGAGGATGGCCTCGGTCAGCATCGCGGAGGCGAAGACGTAGGTGCCCTGCACGGTCAGCGGCGCGATGGTGCTGGGCACCATGTGGCGCCACAGCAGCAGCGGCAGCGGCGTGCCCAGGGCCAGCGCGGCCTCGACGTAGGGCTCGCCGCGCACCGTCAGGATCTGGCCGCGCACCAGCCGCACCACGCGCGGGATTTCCGGGATGGTGATGGCCACCAGCACGGTGGCCAGGCTGGCGCCCGTGACCGACACCAGGGCGATCGCCAGCAGGATGCCGGGGATGGCCATGATGGCGTCCATGGTGCGCATGATGATCCCGTCGAGCGAGCGGAACCAGCCGGCGATCACGCCGATGACCAGCCCGATCGCGACGCTGACCACCGCCGCGCCCAGGCCCGCGATGAGCGAGACGCGCGCGCCGTAGGCCACGCGCGACCAGACGTCGCGGCCGAAGGCGTCGGTGCCGAACAGGTAGTCGGTGAAGGGCTGCTTCAGGCGCGCGCCCGGATTGATGAGCGTGGGATCGACCGTGCCCAGCAGCGGGGCGAACAGCGCGATGACGACGATGGCGGCCAGCACCGCCAGCGCCAGCATGACGGGCCAGCTTCTGAGGCCCTGGCGGATCTGCCGCCAGGCCGTGGTCTGAGGATTGCCGCCGCCGGGCAGGTCGGCGACGTCGGTTGGCGTTTGCATGGTTCGGACCCCTACCTAGTATCTGATGCGCGGGTCGAACACCGTGTAGGCGCAATCGACAACCAGATTGATGAACACGTAGACGAACGCGAAGAACAGCGTCAGGCCCTGGATGACCGGATAGTCGCGCGCGAGCACGGCCTCCACCACCAGCCGGCCCAGGCCGGGGATGTTGAACACCGATTCGGTCACGACCACGCCGCTGATCAGCAGCGCGATGCCCAGGCCCACCACCGTGGCGATGGGCACGGCCGCGTTGCGCAGTGCGTGTCCCAGCAGCACGCCGGTCTCGCCCAGGCCCTTGGAGCGGGCCGTGCGGATGAAGTCCTCGCCCATCACTTCGATCACGCTGGTGCGCGTGATGCGCGCGATCAGCGCCACGTAGACCGTGGACAGCGCCAGCGACGGCAGGATCAGCCGGTGCAGGTACGGCCAGAAGCCCTTGGCCAGCGGCGTATAGCCCTGCACGTTGAACCAGCCCAGCTTGATGGCGAACAGCCAGATCAGCACGTAGCCGGTGACGAACACCGGCACGGAAAAGCCCAGCACCGAGAAGCCCATCACCGCGCGGTCCAGCAGCCGGCCCTGGCGCCAGGCCGCGAGTATGCCCAGCGGAATGGCGACGATCAGCGTGAAGACGAGGGTCAGCACCGCCAGGCTGAGCGAAGGCTCCAGGCGCTGGCCGATGAGCTTGGTGACCGGCACGCCGGACATGAGCGAGGTGCCCAGGTCGCCCTGCAGCAGCCTGCCGCCCCAGAGAAAGAACTGTTTTGCGACCGGCTGGTCCAGGCCCATCGTCTGCCGTATCTGCTCGATACGTTCAGGCGTGGCGCCGTCGCCGGCCATGATGATGGCCGGGTCCCCCGGGCTGAAGCGCAATATCGCGAAGACCACCACCGCGACCATCACCAGAACGGGGATGGTCGCGAGGAGCCGGCGCGAGACGAATGCCAGCATGTAATACCCCTTCAACAACGCTGCCCGTCAAGGGGCTTTCTTGACGTTCCAGAACGCGAACACCGGCGCGTGCACCAGGCCCGAGAGCTTGGCCGAATACACCGTGGGCACGGACATCTGGCCCAGCGGCACGTACAGGCCCTCGTCGATGCCGATGCGCTGCACTTCGTCGGCGATCTTCTTCTGCTCGGCCGGATCGGAGGTCAGCGCCATCTTGGTGCGCAGTTCCTCGATCTTGGGGAAGTCGGGCCAGCCGAACCAGGCGTTGTCGCCGTTGGCGGCGGCCGGGGCCGAGCGCACCGGGTCCATCACGTCGGTGGCGTACCAGTTGGTGTTGTGGATATTCCAGCCGCCTTCGGCGGGCGCGGCCTTGGAGGCGCGGCGCGTGGCCACGCTCTGCCAGTCCATCGCCGCCAGGTTGACGTTGAAGCCGGCCTTGCGCAGGGCCTGGGCCATCACCACGGGCTGGGCCGACAGCGTGCCCACGTCGGTGGCGTGCATCAGCAGCACCGGCGTGTTGTCGTAGCCCGCTTCCTTCAGCAGGGCCTTGGCCTTCTCGATGTTGGACGGCACCACCATGTCCTTGCCGATGTCGCTTTCCAGCGGCGTGCCGCAGCCCCACAGCGAAGCGCAGGTCTTCCAGTACTTGGGATTGCCCACCAGCGCCTTCATCACGTCTTCCTGGCCGATGGCGTACATGGCGGCCTGGCGGATCTTCTTGTTGTTGAACGGCGGGTACTTGAAGTTGAAGCGGTACATCGTGAAGTAGCCGACCGGGCTGAGGGATTCTTCCTTCAGGTCGGGGTTGCCTTCGATCATCGGCAGCAGGTCGTAGGGGAACTGCTCGACGAAATCGATTTCACCGCCCAGCAGCGCGTTGGCGGTGGTCAGGGCGTCGGGCATGACGTCCCATTCGACCTTGTCGACGTTGACCACCTTGCCGCCGGCCAGGCCGCTGGCGGGTTCCTTGCGCGGCACGTAGTCGGTGTTCTTGGCGTAGACGGTCTTCACGCCCGGCTTGAACTCGACGACCTTGAACGGACCCGAGCCGGTCATGTCGGTGATGGGCTGGCCGATGGCCAGGTCGGCGATGCGCTTGGGCATCATGAAGGGCGCGGTGCCGGTGGGCTTGGACAGGGCGCGCAGCGCCAGGTCGGTGGGCTCCTTCATGACGATGCGGAAGGTCTTGTCGTCGACCACCTCGATCTTGTCGGTGAACTTCATCAGCGTGCGGCCCATGCCGTCGCCGGCGGCCCAGCGCTTGATCGAGGCCACGCAGTCCTCGGAGGTCACGGGCTTGCCGTCATGCCATTTCTGGCCGTCGCGCAGCGTCATGGTGTAGGTCTTGCCGTCGGGCGAGACCTCCCATTTTTCGAGCATCTGGGGCTGGATCTTGTTGTCGGCGTCGGTCGCCAGCAGGGTGTCGTAGATCATGTAGCCATGCCACGTCGTGATGTACGCGGTGGTGGCGTGCGGATCGGTCAGGCGCAGCGGCGAGTGCATTACCGTTTTGATCACGGTCTCGGCATAGGCGCCGTGAGCCGCCATGAGGGTTGCGCCGGCCAGCGCGGCGGCTCGGACGAACTTCAGCATGAATCTTCCCCTTGATGCGTCAATGAGCGGCGCTCTCGCGCCGCTGCGTCGTTGATCCGCCCCGCGAGAGGCGGCGTGCGAGGTTCAGGCGGTAGCGGGCCGGCCCGCGAAGACCGGTCCGCAAGGCGCCATTCTGATGCCCGGACGCAACCGTGTCCACGGTTGTTTCGCGGCGTCCATCAGCATGGAGCCGGGCGCTGCGCACACCAGTATCGTCTGCGCGATGGAAGTGAAATCCGCGCGGAAGTGCGCGGAGCTCTTGACCACCAGGATCGCCGCACGCCGCGGTTCCACGCCCGCGAAACGGAACATTTCCTGGTCCGCCATCTGCACCTTGTTGGAGGCGACGACGATGCGTACGCCGCCGATGCGCAGACAGGCGCTGGGGCCCAGGTCCATGTGGAATCCGCGGTAGAACGCGCCGTGCGTATCGAAGCGCCCATCCGAAGTTTTCTCGACTATGAATTCGGTGTCCAGCGGTTCGTCCTCGGGTATTCCCGAGTGTCCACCCAATGCAATCCGGATCTTCTTCCCGACGCCCGCGCGGTGCGCGGCCAGCGCGGCGGCCGGATCGACGATCAGGCCGATGGCGGCGTCGCGCGCGTCGTGCCGGATCAGCGCGCGCAGCAGCCCGGTGGTGTCCGAGCTGCCGCCGGCGCCGGGGTTGTCCTGCGCGTCGGCGATGACCACCGGTTTGGAGGCCTCGCGCGCGATGCGCATGGCTTCCTGCACGGCTTCGTCCGGCGTGTAGAGGCGCCCGCCGAAATCGCGTTCCGCGTTGAGCACGGCGCGCGTCATCTCGTCGGCCGCGGCGTCGGCCTCGGCCTGGGTCTGGCCATAGGCCCACACCGTGGGCGCGCATTCGGGAAAGTCGGCCGCCGGAAAGCCGGTGGCGAACGAAAGGCTGAGCGCGCCGCGCGCCTCGATCTCGCCCACCAGCTGGTACAGGCTGCGCGAGGGCTCGATGTCGGTCGATTGCCAGCACAGCGAAATCAGGTAGGGCAGCGAGCGCAGCGCCGCGCAGGGCCGCGGCTCGCCGGCCAGGCGGCGCGCCAGCAACTGCGCGGCGCGCTGCCCGGTCTCGGCCATGTCGACGTGGGGATAAGTGCGATAGCACACCAGCGCGTCCGCGTGGCGCACCATGGCGCGCGTCACGTTGGCGTGCAGGTCCAGGCTGGCCACCACCGGCACGTCCGGTCCCACCAGCTCGCGCACGCGCCTGAGCAGCTCGCCTTCGCCGTCGTCCAGGTGCTCGGTGACCATCGCGCCGTGCAGGTCCAGATAGACCCCGTCCAGCGGCCCCGCCTGCGACAGCCCCTGCAGGATCATGGCGCTGATGCGCTCGAACGCATCCTTGGTGACCGGCCCCGACGGACTGGCCGCCGCCCAGGTCGTCGGCACCAGCACATGCCCGCCCATCGCCTCGATGAACCCGGCCACCGGTATGTTGGCCCCCGCCACCGCCTGGAACATCGCCGCCCCGCTGACCAGCTTCGGCCAGCCGCCGCCCTTCTCGGCAAAGTCCTCCCACGCCGCGCGCGAAGGCGCGAACGTATTCGTCTCATGCTGAAAACCGCCGATCCCGATACGCATCAAAATCCCCCAGTCTCCAAACGCAGGAAGGCGCGGGAATCACCCGCGCCTCCCTGCGAACCCCTACACAAAAAGCAAACCGCCCCAAACCACCAGGCCCTCCCCAAGCCGGGTCGCGCGGATCCGGCTCCGCCGGTCCGCAGCGACGCCCCCCTGGGGGGGAAGCGCGTAAGCGCTTCGGGGGGGACCATCACTTGGCTACAGGCATCGTGAATTCAGCGCCCTTGGAAATACTGTCCGGCCAGCGCTGCATCACGCTCTTGTAGCGCGTATAGAAGCGGATGCCTTCCTCGCCGTAGGCGTGGTGGTCGCCGAACAGCGAGCGCTTCCAGCCGCCGAAGGAATGCCAGGCCATGGGCACCGGGATCGGCACGTTGATGCCGACCATGCCGACCTTGATCTGGCGGGCGAAGGCGCGCGCCACGCCGCCGTCGGACGTGAAGCAGGCCACGCCGTTGCCGAACTCGTGGGCGTTGATCAGGTCCACCGCGGTGGCGAAGTCCGGCACGCGCACGATGCACAGCACCGGCCCGAAGATCTCTTCGCGGTAGATGTTCATGGCGGGCTTGACGTTGTCGAACAGCGTGCCGCCCAGGAAAAAGCCCTTCTCGTTGCCGGCCACCTTCAGGTCGCGGCCGTCGACCACCAGGTCGGCGCCGGCGGCGATGCCGTCCTCGATATAGCCCAGCACCTTGCCGCGGTGCTGCGCCGTCACCAGCGGGCCCATTTCGGCGTCGGCCTGCATGCCGTCCTTGACCACCAGCGCCTTGACGCGCGGCGTCAGGCGTTCGACCAGCTCGTCGGCCACGTCGCCCACGGCCACCGCCACCGAGATGGCCATGCAGCGTTCGCCGGCCGAGCCGTAGGCCGCGCCCATCAGCGCGTCGGTGACCTGGTCGAGGTCGGCGTCGGGCATGACCACGAGGTGGTTCTTGGCCCCGCCCAGCGCCTGCACGCGCTTGCCGCGGCGCGTGCCTTCGGCGTAGATGTATTCGGCGATGGGCGTGGAGCCGACGAAGGACAGGGCCTCGACGTCGGGGTGCGCGATGAGCGCGTCCACCGCCTGCTTGTCGCCCTGCACCACGTTGAACACGCCGGGAGGCAGGCCGGCCTCGGTCAGCAGTTCGGCCAGGCGCAGCGAGGCCGACGGGTCGCGTTCGGAAGGCTTGAGCACGAAGGTGTTGCCGCAGGCGATGGCCACCGGGAACATCCAGCACGGCACCATCATGGGAAAGTTGAACGGCGTGATGCCGGCCACCACGCCGAGCGACTGGCGCATGCTCCAGTTGTCGATGCCGCCGCCGATCTGGTCGGTGTACTGGCCCTTGAGCAGCTGCGGAATGCCGCAGGCGAACTCCACGATCTCGATGCCGCGGGTGACTTCGCCCTTGGCGTCGGAGAACACCTTGCCGTGCTCGCGCGTGATGAGTTCGGCCAGTTCGTCCTGGTGCTGGTCGAGCAGCGCCTTGAAATTGAACAGGATGCGGGCGCGCTTGAGCGCCGGGGTTTCGGACCAGGCCGGGAAGGCCGCGCGGGCGGCGGCCACGGCCAGCGCCACGTCCTCGTTGGAGGCCAGCGGGATGGAAGAAGTGACCTCGCCGGTGGCGGGGTTGAAGCCGTCGGCGTAGCGGCTGCTGCTGCCGTCGTAACGCTGGCCGTTGATGAAATGGGGAATCGTCTTCATGGGTGCAAAGCTCAAGGCGGGAAACGGATGAAAAGCGGGGCGGCCGTCCGCCCCGCGCGGCTTAGGCCACTTCCTTCAGGACCTTGCCGATCTGCTCGAAGATCTGGCCGATCTGGGCCTCGTCGATGATCAGCGGGGGCGAGACGGCGATGATGTCGCCGGTGTAGCGCACCATCAGGCCGCTGTCGAAGCAGCGCTGGAACACTTCGGCGGCGCGGGCGCCCGGGGCGCCGTCGCGCGGCGCCAGCTCGACGCCGGCCACCAGGCCCAGGTTGCGCACGTCGATCACGTGGGGCGCGCCCTTCAACGAATGCGCGGCCTCCTGGAAGGCGCCGGACAGCTTGCGCGCGCGGGCGAACAGGTCCTCGCGGCGGTACACGTCCAGGGTGGCCAGGATGGCGGCGGCGGCCAACGGGTGCGCCGAATACGTATAGCCGTGGAAGAACTCGATGCCGCCGGCCGGGCCGTTGACGATGGCGTCATGCACCTCGCGCTTGACGGCGACGGCGCCGGCGGGCACCGAGGCGTTGCTCACGCCCTTGGCCATGGCGATGAGGTCGGGTTTCACGCCGAAGTACTCGGAGGCGGTGGCCGCGCCCAGGCGGCCGTAGGCGGTGATGACCTCGTCGAAAATCAGCAGGATGCCGTGCTTGGCGGTGATTTCGCGCAGCTTTTCCAGGTAGCCCTTGGGCGGGATCAGCACGCCGGTCGAGCCTGCCATGGGTTCGACGATCACGGCGGCGATGGTGGAGGCGTCGTGCAGCGCGATGATGCGTTCCAGCTCGTCGGCCAGGTGGGCGCCCCAGGCGGGCTGGCCCTGGGAGTAGGCGTTCTGCTCCAGGTTGTGGGTGTGGGGCAGGTGGTCCACGGCCGGCAGCAGCGCGCCGGAGAAGGTCTTGCGGTTGGCCGAGATGCCGCCGACCGAGATGCCGCCGAAGCCCACGCCGTGGTAGCCGCGCTCGCGGCCGATCAAACGGGTGCGCTGGCCGTCGCCGCGGGCGCGGTGGTAGGCCAGCGCGATCTTCAGGCAGGTGTCGACCGATTCCGAGCCCGAGTTGGTGAAGAACACGCGGTCCAGGCCCTCGGGCATCAGGCCGGCGACGGCGGTGGCGGCTTCGAAGGCCAGCGGGTGGCCGAGCTGGAAGCCCGGCGCGTAGTCCATCGTGGCCGCCTGGCTGGCGATGGCCGCGACGATTTCCTCGCGGCCGTGGCCGGCGTTCACGCACCACAGGCCGGCGGTGCCGTCCAGCACCTGGCGCCCGTCGGCCGAGGTGTAGTACATGCCCTTGGCCTTGGCCAGCAGGCGCGGCTGCGCCTTGAACTGTTTGTTGGCGGTGAAGGGCATCCAGAGATGGGACAGGTCGGGCAGGGCGGGGGCGTTCATGGCGGCTCCTGAAATAGGTGGACGCCGGGCCGGCGCGGCGATCGCGCAGCCAGCGGCATGCAGACGATTCTGGTGCGTACGCCGGGGAATGCAAATATACGATCCGCGCAATTGCCGCTAACTGTATAGTTATAAACGGCACAACTGTACAGTTATCTCCGTGATCGATTTCCAGCCCATCCGCGCCCGCGGCCAGGCCCCGAGCCTGGTCGAACAATTGGCGGCCGCCATCCTGCAAGGCATCGAGGCGCAGACGCTGCGCCCGGGCATGGCGCTGCCTTCGGTGCGCGAGTGCGCGCGCCAGTACGGCGTCAGCACGTTCACCGTGGCCAGCGCCTACAGCCGGCTGGTGTCGCAGGGCTGGCTGGCGGCCCGCCCGGGCGCCGGCTACCGCGTCGCCACGCCCGACGCGCCGGCCCGTCCGGCCCGGGCCCCGGCATGGGAGCCGCCGCGGCTGAACGCGGCCTGGCTGCTGTCGGACATCTTCGCCGACCACTCCATCCCCATCAAATCCGGCTGCGGCTGGCTGCCCGGCGAATGGCTGAACGAGGAAGGGCTGCACCTGGCCCTGCGCCACATGGGCCGGGTGCCGGCCATGCGCATCGCGAACTACGGCCACCCCTACGGCTACGCGCCGCTGCGCGACACCATCGCCGCCAGCCTGGGCGCGCAGGGCATGGAGGTCGAGGCCTCGCAGGTGGTGCTGACCCAGGGCGTGACCCACGGGCTGGACATGGTGATACGCACGCTGCTGCGTCCGGGCGACACCGTGCTGGTGGAGCAGCCGGCCTACGCCAACCTGCTGCAGATGCTGCGGCTGGCGGGGCTGCGCGCGGTGGCCGTGCCGCGCACGCTGGACGGCCTGGACTGCGAGGCGCTGGACGCCGCCGTGGCGCGCCACCGGCCGCGCGCGCTGTTCATCAATACCGTGCTGCAGAATCCGTCGGGCGCCAGCATCGGCATGGCCAACGCCTTCCGCATCCTGCAGGCGGCCGAGCGCCACGGGCTATGGGTGATCGAGGACGACATCTCGCGCGAACTGGCGCCCGGCGTGACGCCCATGCTGGCCGCGCTGGACGGGGCGCGCCGGGTGGTCTACCTGGGCGGCTATTCCAAGGTCATCAGCCCGTCGGTGCGGGTGGGCTACGTGGTCGCGCACCGCGACCTGGCGCGCGACATCGCGCGCACCAAGATGGCGGTGGGCCTGACCTCGCCGGAAATCATGGAGCGCATCGTGCACCAGGTCATCCGCGAAGGGCGCTACCGCGCCCACATCGCCCGCACCCGCGAACGCCTGGCCGAGGCCCACGCAAGCGTGGCGCAGCTGATGGCGCAGCACGGCTTCGAGGTCTACGGACGGCCGCAGGGCGGCCTGTTCCTGTGGGCTCGGCCGGGCGGGCAATGGCGCGAACGCGGCGCCAGCGGCCTGGCCGAACTGGCGCTCAAGGACGGCATCTGGCTGGCGCCGGGGTCCTACTTCGAGGTGGACGAGGCCGATACCCCGTGGATACGGTTCAACGTGGCGTATTCGGATGCGCCCGAGTTGTGGCGGTTCATGCGGAATACGGGGGCGTGGGACGGGTGACCCTAAGCGGCGCGCTCGTACGTGACGAAATCGTATTCGTAGCCGTTTTCGGCCGGCTGCGGGGCGCGCGCGGTTTCCTTCCACTGGAAGGCCGGCAGCAGCGGGAAGAAGGCGTCGCCCTCGACCTGGGCGTGGACTTCGGTGGCCAGCACGCGCTGCGCCAGCGGCAGGGCCTGCGCGTAGATCTGGGCGCCGCCGATGACGTAGGCCTGCGCCGCGTCGCCGCAGGCTTCGATGGCGGCCTGCAGCGTGGCGACCACGATGGCGCCCTCGGCGCGCAGGTCGGGATTGCGGCTGATCACGATGTTGCTGCGGCCGGGCAGGGGGCGGCCCAGCGAGTCCCAGGTCTTGCGGCCCATGATGATGGGGTGGCCCAGGGTGCTGCGCTTGAAGTGCGCCAGGTCGCCCGGCAGTTTCCAGGGCAGGGCGTTGTCGCGGCCGATGGCGCGATTGGTGGAATAGGCGACGATCAGGGTGAGGCTGGCGGACATGGGAAGACGGGTTCGGATGGATGCCCTAGCGTAGCAAATTCCACTAGTCGGCGGCGTGCTCCAGGAAATCCTCGGCCGGCATGGGCTTGCCCAGCAGAAAGCCTTGCAGCGAATCGCAGCCCAGCCCGGTCAGGAAGTTCTGCTGCGCGGCCGTTTCCACGCCCTCGGCCACGATGCGCAGGTTGAGCTGCTGGGCCAGGGCGACGATGGCCGACACGATGGCGGCGTCCTCGTCGTCGTTCTCCAGCTGGTTGACGAAGCCGCGGTCGATCTTCAGCTCGGTCGCCGGCAGGCGCTTCAGGTAGAGCAGGCTGGAATAGCCCGTGCCGAAATCGTCGATGGAAATCGCCACGCCCAGCGCCGACAGGCGCTTGAGCACGGCCAGGCTGGCCTCGGCGTCGCGCATGGCGGTGGATTCGGTCACTTCCAGCGTCAGGCAGGCCGGCGGCACGCCGTGCCGCTGCAGGGCCGCGCGCACCGTCTCGACCAGGCCGGCATGGGCGAACTGCAGGGCCGAGATGTTGACGGCGATGCTCCAGTGGCGCTGGCCGGCGTCGATCCAGGCGCGCATCTGGCGGCAGGCCTCGTCGATGACCCATTCGCCGATGGGCAGGATCAGGCCGGTCTTTTCCGCGATGGGGATGAACTGGTCCGGACCGACCAGCCCGCGCGTGGGGTGGTTCCAGCGCAGCAGCGCCTCGGCGCCGACCAGCGGACCGGACGGGGCCTGGTACTTGGGCTGATAGTGCAGCACGAACTGGTTGCGCTCCAGGGCCATGCGCAGGTCGTGCAGCAGTTCGATCTGCTGGTGGGCGTCGGCGTTCATGGACGGCTCGAAGAAGCTGTAGCCGGTGCCGCCCAGGCGCTTGGCGTGGTACATCGCGGCGTCGGCGTTGGTCAGGAGCGCGTGGATGTCCTCGCCGTCGTTCGGATAGATGGCGATGCCGACGCTGGAGGTCACCAGCACTTCGTGCCCGTAGACCGTGACCGGGCGCGCGATGGCGTCGATCAGGCGGTCGGCCACGTTGGCGGCGTCGGTGGGTTCGACCACTTCGCTGAGCACGATGAATTCGTCGCCGCCCAGCCGCGCCACGGTGTCCTGCGTGCGCAGCGTCTGGCGGATGCGCTGGGCCAGGTCGATCAGCAGCGCGTCGCCCGTGTGGTGGCCATAGGCGTCGTTGACCGCCTTGAAGCCGTCCAGGTCGAAGAACAGCACCGCGAAATAGCCCTTGCGCCGGCTGGCGCTTTCCATGGCCTGCTCCAGCCGGTCTTCCAGCAGGATGCGGTTGGGCAGCTTGGTCAGCGTGTCGTGCAGCGCCAGCTGCACCAGTTCCTCGTTGGCCTCGGCCAGCGACGAGGCCAGCGCCGAGGTGCGCTCTTCCATCCGGTTGTCCAGCACCGCGACCAGCAGCGCGATGACCAGCACGCTCAGGGTCACCGCGGTCACGGCGATGGCCAGCCAGCCGGCCGAGATGCCGCTGTTGGCGGCCATGCAGATGCTGCCTTCGGGAAAACCGGCGGCGGCCATGCCGGTGTAGTGCATGCCCACGATGGCGATGCCCATGACCACGGCCGCCAGCGGGCGCGACCACAGCATCCGCGGCCCGCCGTGGCGCAGCCGGTACGTGATCCACAGCGCGGCGCCGGAGGCGCCCACCGCGATCAGGATGGACAGCGCGAACCATTTCGCGTCGTAGATAATGCCCGGCGTCATGCGCATCGCGGCCATGCCGAGGTAGTGCATCGCCGCGATGCCGGCGCCCATCAGCAGCGCGCCGGCCGCCAGCCGGCGGCCGGGCAGCTCGTCGCGGCTGACGGTGCGCAGCGCGAACGCCGAGCAGCCGATCGCGATGGCCAGCGACAGCAGCGTCAGCGGCAGGTCGTAGCCCATCGGGATCGGCAGGCTGAACGCCAGCATGCCGATGAAATGCATGGACCAGATACCCACGCCCATCGCGAAGGCCCCGCCCGCCAGCCAGTAGCGGGCCGCCGGCTGGCCGCAGGCGGCCCGCACCCGGTTGGCCATTCCCAACGCCGTATACGAAGCCAGGATGGCGACTCCCAGGGATACGAGGACGAGCGAAGGGTTATACGTTCCAACGAGCATGTGTGGGTCCTGTCCTTAGCGCATACAGCGGCCGCGCGGGCTTCAACTCAAATCAATTGGTAGTCAATGGTTGCAATTCGATCGCAGGCTGGCCCTGGCTGCCGTTCGGGCGCTGCGCGTGTTCTCAGGTCGGGATAGGGAAGACGGCCGGGCCAGGCCGGCGGCAGGCGCCGCCGGGCGGCGGGTCAGGGTTGGTCAGGGTTGGACGCGCAAGGGCGCTGGCGCGCGTCCATGGCCAAGGGTTGGGTTATACCGAAATCGCGCTGCCAGATGCTCACCAATCCTCACCGGCACCCGGCGCGGCGACGGGCTACACGGCCATGGCCGCGGTCAGGGGAGCATGGTGGCGGTAGCCGGCCAGGGAAAAGTCGCCCGGCTCCACTTTTTCCAGCCATTCGGGTTCGTAGCGCCCGGTGACCGCGAAGTCGGGGATGCGGTCCGACAGCACCAGCCGCGGCGCTTCGTAAGGCTCGCGCGTGAGCTGCTCGCGCAGCATGGGCAGGTGGTTTTCGTAGATGTGGGCGTCGCCGATGAAGTACGAGAACCAGCGCGGCGTGTAGCCGGTCAGCCGGCCGACCAGATGCAGCAGGGCCGCGCCTTCGGTCAGGTTGAACGGCGTGCCCAGGCCGACGTCGTTGGACCGGATGTACAGGCACAGCGAGATCTCGCGGGTGGTCGCGTTCGGCAGGAACTGGTAGAGCAGGTGGCAGGGCGGCAGCGCCATTTCCTCGATCTGCGCCCAGTTCCAGCCGTGGAACAGGATGCGGCGGTCGCCCGGGCGCTCGTGGATGGTGTCCAGGCATTGCCGCAGCTGGTCCACCGCCTTGTACAGCAGCACCTTGGGCCGGCCGTCCTCGTTCAGGTCGGCCACCTTGGCGTAGCCGCGCGCCAGCGCGTCGGCGATCTGGCTGTCCCGGGCTGCGTCCAGCACCTTGTAGGCGGGCCACTGGCGCCATTGCACGCCGTACACCGGGCCCAGGTCGTCGGGGCCTTCGCGGTACGGGTTGGCCAGCCACTGGCTGTTTTCGTTGGCGTTCTGGTCCCAGACCTTGCAGCCCAGCTCGCGGAATTCGGCGGCGCTGCGCGAGGCGCGCAGGAAGCCCACCATTTCGCCGATGGCGGACTTGAACGCCAGTTTCTTGGTGGTGACCGCCGGAAAGCCCTGCTGCAGGTCGAAGCGCAGCGCGGCGCCCGGCATGCTGAGCGTGCGGATTCCGGTGCGGTTTTCCTGCCACGCGCCGGTGTCCAGGATGGTTTGAACGAGGTCCAGGTATTGTTTCATGGCGGGACGCAGACTGGCCGCCGCGATCGGATCGCGGCGGCGCGGATGAAGATGGGCAATATCGGGATTACACCACGGGGGCGTGGTTCAGGCGGCGGCGGGGGCTTCGTGGGTGTCGACAATGTCGACCGAGAAGGTCAGGGCGGCCGTTTTTTCCAGCATGGCCGAGGCCGAGCAGTATTTCTCGTGCGACAGCTGCACCGCGCGCTCGACGGCCGCGCGCGGCAGGTTGCGGCCGGTGACCGTGAAGGCGAAGTGGATGCGCGTGAACACCTTGGGATCGGCGTCGGCGCGCTCGGCCTGCAGCTTGACGCTGCAGCCGGTGACGGCATGGCGGCCGCGCTTGAGGATCAGCACCACGTCGTAGGCGGTGCAGCCGCCGGTGCCGGCCAGCAGCATTTCCATCGGGCGGGGCGCCAGGTTGTGGCCGCCGCCGTCCACCGCGCCGTCCATCACGGCCACGTGGCCGCTGCCGGTGCTGGCGGTAAAGAGCATGCCGTTGGGGCCGCCCCAGTCGATCGTGCATTCCATGTTGTCGAGTCCTTGAGCTTGAGCGCAGTCAATGGTCGATGATACCTGTTGCGTACAATTTGAGGCATGAGAGCCCCGCCCCGCATCAGGGGCAGGGGCGCCTGCCTTGCCTAGGAGTCGCCTATGTCCACCGCCCTGTCCAGAACCGGCCCTGCCTTCCTGCGCCGCACCAACCCGCTGGACGCCTTCCTGGCCGAAGCCGACCGCGCGCTGCGGGTGCTGAGCGGCAGCGCCACCGCCGGGCGGTCCTATCCCGCCACCGCCGAGGAAGCGCCGCAGGCCCTGTCGGTCCAGGAAAAACGCCATGCGGCCGGGCTGATGCGGGTGAACCACGTGGGCGAGGTGTGCGCCCAGGCGCTGTACCGCGGCCAGGCCTCGGTGTGCCGCGAGCCGGCGCCGCGCGAGCTGCTGCTCAACGCCGCCGCCGAGGAGGTGGACCACCTGGTCTGGTGCAACCAGCGCCTGACCGAGCTGGGCAGCCGTCCCAGCCTGCTCAATCCGTTCTGGTACGCCGGCTCGTTCGCGCTCGGCGTGCTGGCCAGCTATGCCGGCGTGCCGCGCAACCTGGGTTTCATGGCCGAGACCGAGAAACAGGTCGAGGCGCATCTCGACGGCCATCTGCGCACCTTGCCGGTGCAGGACGAGCGCTCGCGCCAGATTGTCCAGAAGATGAAGGACGACGAGGCGCAGCACCGCGCCAGCGCCGAACAGGCCGGGGGCGTGCCCCTGCCGCTGCCCGCGCGGGCCGCCATGAAAGCCATGTCCAAGGTGATGACCAGCACGGCCTACTGGATCTGAAGCGAGGGCGCTTCGGCGCCTGCTGCGAAATGTTGCGATGCGCAAAAAAGCAATAAAACAGTGCGCGACGCACTATTCCGGTGCAAAAGCTAGGGCGGGATTACCCGATGCGATCTAGGGTTAATCCGAAACGGGTTTACCCATTCAGCAAAAACCCTTTTTCCGGTAAGATCATTGTCTGGCGCGGCTTTCCAGGGGGAGGGCCGAGGCCATGAGGCAAAAACGCAACGAAAAAAAGATTCGTGGCGGCAGATCAAAAAAAATCTTGCATCGCACAAAAAGCTTCGGTACTATTCATACATCGGATGTTGAAACGCAGTCGGCGCGGTGCAAAACCCCGACAGCGCAGCGAGCGGAAAGCCAGCTCCCAACATGCCAAGGTTGTCTCCTCCACCCTCCTCCTTTGGTGGATTTAGCCCGAGATCTCACGATCTCGGGCTTTTTTTTGCCTGCGCAGGCTCCGTCCCCGGTTTATTCACCCAACCGCCGGGGCTTCGCGTTTTCCCTTGGATATTTCGGGTACACGCGGGCGGAAAGTTCTACAATCATCTGCATGAAATCCGTATTTCCGCGCGTCCGGGCGCTGGGCGTTACGTTCTGTGCCGGGGAATTGCACTTCCTTATTCCTCCCATATATGGGCGTTACACCTGCCTCCGATAATGGCGGGCCTGTCTCGATAGACCAACCAAAGGTGATGCTTTGACCTGGCTGTACATTTGCGTGGTCGCATTCATGGTGGGGGGACTCATCGTGGCGTCGGAGCGCTGGCATGGCGCTTTTACTGGCGACAGCGACCTCAACAAGCCTCAGGCCAACCATTCGCGGGCCACGCCCCGCGTGGGCGGCCTCGCGGTGCTGGCCGGCACGCTGGCCGGACTGCTGGTGCTCGGCCCCAGCAACATGACGCTGACCTGGCTGTGGCCCGCGCTGTTCGTCGCGGCGCTGCCGGTTTTCGTGGCCGGGTTGCTCGAGGACATCACCAAGGACATCGGCGCCAGCAAGCGCCTGCTGGCCGCGTTCCTGTCGGCCGCGATCGCGTGGTGGCTGCTGGGCGGCGTCAGCCGCGTGGGCATGGCCCCGGTGGATTACGTGCTCTCGTTCTGGCCGGTGTCGCTGCTGTTCACCATGTTCGCGGTGGGCGGCTGTACCCATGCGCTGAATATCGTCGACGGCATGAATGGCCTGGCCGGCATGGTCGCCACGCTGATGGCGGTTTCCATCAGCCTGGTGGCGCTGCAGGTCGGCGACGTGCCCATCTTCCTGGTGGCCGCGGCCCTGGCTTCGGCCACGCTGGGCTTCCTGGTCTGGAATTTCCCGTTCGGGCGCGTGTTCCTGGGCGACGGCGGCGCGTACTTCCTGGGCTTCATGCTGGCCGAGCTGGCCGTGCTGCTGGTGGTGCGCAACCCCTCGGTGTCGCCGTTCTACGCCCTGGCCGTGCTGTTCTACCCCGTATTCGAAACCGGCTTCTCGATCTGGCGCCGCCGCTTCAAGCGCGGCGTGCCGGTGGACCAGCCGGACGCGCTGCACCTGCACCAGCTGGTGTTCCGCCGCCTGGTCCGCGTGACGTTCAGCCGCGGCCGCCGCCATGCCGTGCCGGCGCTGTGCAACGCGCTGGCGTCGCCCTACATGTGGGTACTGGCCCTGATCGGCCTGGTGCCGGCCACCATCTGGTGGGACAACGCCTGGGCGCTCGGCGCCAGCCTGGTGGTGTTCGCCAGCGTCTATATCTGGCTCTACGCGCGCCTCGTGTCCTGGCGCCGCCCCGGCTGGCTGCTGCTGCCGTCGGTCCTGCGGACCACCGATTAGCGTGGAGCGCCCCGGCGGCGGCCGCCGCCGGGCCAGGTTTATCTATCACCCGACCATATTTAAGATGCCGTAATCGTTCTACGGTGAAGGGAGAGTTATGTTGCAAATCCAGGATGTGAAGCTCGCGGTCGTCGGCCTGGGCTATGTGGGCCTGCCGCTGGCGGTGGAGTTCGGCAAGAAGCGCCCGGTCATCGGCTTCGATATCAATGCGCGCCGCATCGACGCGCTGAAGGCCGGCCACGACCATACGCTGGAAGTCAGCGACGCCGAACTGGCCGAAGCGGCCCAGCTGAGCTATACCGCCGACCGCGCGGAACTGGGCAAGGCCAACGTGTTCATCGTGACCGTGCCGACTCCCATCGACGAATACAAGCAGCCCGACCTGACGCCGCTGGTCAAGGCCAGCGAGACCATCGGCGCGGTGCTCAAGCGCGGCGACATCGTCATCTACGAATCCACCGTCTATCCGGGCGCCACCGAAGAAGACTGCGTGCCGGTGCTGGAGCGCGTCTCGGGCCTGAAGTTCAACGTCGATTTCTACGCCGGCTACAGCCCCGAGCGCATCAACCCGGGCGACAAGGAACACCGCGTCAACACGATCAAGAAGGTCACCTCCGGCTCCACGCCCGAAGTGGCCGAGCTGGTCGACCAGCTGTACCGCGAGATCATCACCGCCGGCACGCACAAGGCTTCCAGCATCCGCGTGGCCGAGGCCGCCAAGGTCATCGAGAACACGCAGCGCGACGTGAACATCGCGTTGATCAACGAGCTGGCCCTGATCTTCAACAAGATGGGCATCGACACCGAGGCCGTGCTGCAGGCCGCCGGCACCAAGTGGAACTTCCTGCCGTTCCGTCCGGGCCTGGTGGGCGGCCACTGCATCGGCGTGGACCCGTACTACCTGACCCACAAGGCGCAGTCCATCGGCTACCACCCCGAGATCATCCTGGCGGGCCGCCGCCTGAACGACTCGATGGGCAGCTATGTGGTGTCGCAGCTGGTCAAGGCCATGACCAAGCGCCGCATCCACGTGCAGGGCGCGCGCGTGCTGGTGATGGGCCTGGCCTTCAAGGAAAACTGCCCCGACCTGCGCAACACCCGCGTGGTCGACATCGTCAAGGAACTGGGCGACTACAACGTGGACGTGGACGTCTACGATCCCTGGGTCGACCCCGAAGAGGCGGTGCACGAATATGGCCTGACGCCGGTGGCGCAGCCCGAGCAAGGCAAGTACGACGCCGTGATCCTGGCGGTGGCGCACAACCAGTTCAAGGCGCTGGGCGCCGAGGGCATCCGCAAGCTGGGCAAGCCGCAGCACATCCTGTACGACCTGAAGTACGTGCTGTCGCCCGCCGACTCCGACCTGCGTCTCTGAGGATTGCCCATGACCACCCGTTTCGACACCATCAAGCAAGAACTGGCGGCCGCGCCGCGCAAGTGGCTGGTGACCGGCTGCGCCGGCTTCATCGGCTCGAACCTGCTGGAAACCCTGCTGAAGCTGGACCAGACCGTGACCGGCCTGGACAACTTCGCCACCGGCCACCAGCGCAACCTGGACGAGGTGCGCGCCTCGGTCAGCCCCGAGCAATGGGCGCGCTTCACCTTCATCGAGGGCGACATCCGCGACCTGGAAGCCTGCCGCCGCGCCGCGCAGGGCGTGGACTTCGTGCTGCACCAGGCGGCGCTGGGCTCGGTGCCGCGCTCGCTGAAGGACCCGATCACCACCAACGAGGTGAACATCGGCGGCTTCCTGAACATGCTGGTCGCGGCGCGCGACGCCGAGGTCAAGTCCTTCGTGTACGCGGCCTCCAGCTCCACCTACGGCGACCATCCCGCGCTGCCCAAGGTCGAGGAGAACATCGGCAATCCGCTGTCGCCGTACGCCGTGACCAAGTACGTCAACGAGCTGTACGCCGACGTGTTCGCCCGCTCCTACGGCTTCGAGAGCGTGGGCCTGCGCTACTTCAACGTGTTCGGCAAGCGCCAGGACCCGGACGGCGCCTACGCCGCGGTGATCCCCAAGTGGACCGCCGCCATGATCAAGGGCGACGACGTCACCATCAACGGCGACGGCGAGACCAGCCGCGACTTCTGCTTCGTGGACAACGCGGTGCAGGCCAACATCCTGGCTGCGATGGCGCCGGCCGAAGGCCGCAACCAGGTCTACAACGTGGCCGTCAGCGGCCGCAGCACCCTGAACCAGCTGTTCGGCTTCCTGGCGCAGGCGCTGGGCAAGCAGGGCGTGGACTACGCCAAGCAGCCGGTGTATGCGGATTTCCGCGCCGGCGACGTGCGCCATTCGCAGGCCGACGTCAGCAAGGCCGGCCGCCTGCTGGGCTACGCGCCCACCCACACGGTGCTGCAGGGCCTGGAAGTGGCCATGCCCTGGTACACGCAATTCCTGCGTTGATTTGAAAGCACTAGCCAGAAAACTCGGCAACATCCACCCGGACCACCTGCGCATATTCAAGGGCGCGTTCCGGGTGGCGGTGTTTCTGCTGTTGGGCAAGGCCGCCGGCGCCGTCAAGGAGATGGCGGTGGCGTACCGCTACGGCGTTAGCGACGCCGTGGACGCCTATCAATTCACCATGACGATGGCCACCTGGCTGCCCGTGACCATCGTGGGCGTGCTGTCGGTGGTGCTGATCCCGGTGCTGGTGCGGCTGCGCCGCGCCGAGGAAACCGAAAGACGCCTGTTCATCGGCGAGCTGCAAGGCTGGGTCGCCGCGGCCGGCGTGGCGCTGGCGCTGCTGACCTGGTTCGCCTGGCCGCAGGTGCTTGGCATGCTGGGCCAGGGCCTGTCGGCCCAGGTCCGCGAGATGACCGGCGAGCTGCTGGCGGCCTTCGCCCCGGTGGCGGCGCTGCTGCTCGTCGCCGGCATCAGCGCCGCCCGTCTGCGCGCGCAGGAGCGCCACGTCAACACTTTGCTCGACAGCGTGCCTGCCGTGGCCACCCTGGCCTGGGTCATGCTGGCGGCCAGCGCCGACGGCGTGGGGCCGCTGCTGTGGGGCACGCTGGTGGGCTACGCCATCCAGACCGTCTGGCTGGCCTGGCTGGCCGCGCGCGCCGACGGCGGTTTCTGGGGCGCGCCGCGCCTGTCGCTGCGTTCGCCGCACTGGCCAGAGCTGATGAGCGCGGCCGGCGTGATGCTGATCGGCCAGGTGGCCATGAGCTTCGTCGGCCCGCTGGACCAGTACGCCGCCGCCAACCTCGGCGCCAACGCCAACGCCACGCTGGGCTACGCCAGCCGGCTGCTGTCGCTGCTCCTGGGCATAGGCGCGGTATCGGTGGGACGCGCGGCGCTGCCCGTGCTGGCCGACGTGCAGGCGCGCGGCGATACCGGCCGCGCGCGCGTCATGGCCCTGAAATGGTCCGTGCTGATGGTGGCCGCCGGCGGCGGCGCGGTAGTGCTGGGCTGGGTGCTGGCGCCGTGGGGCGTGTCGGTGCTGTTCGAGCGCGGCGCCTTCACGGCCGAGAACACCCAGGCCGTGGCGCACGTGCTGCGCTGGGGGCTCCTGCAACTGCCGTTCTATTTCGGCGTGCTGATCCTGGTGCAGTTGCTGGCCAGCCAGAACCGCTACCGCATCATGTCGGCCATCGCCGTGGGCAACTTCCTGCTCAAGGCGGCGCTGAATCCGTTGCTGGCGGCCCGCATGGGCGCGGCCGGCATCATGCTGGCCACCAGCCTCATGTACCTGCTGTCCTTCGCCTGCTACCTGCTGGTGGCGCTGCGCAAGGCCGAAACCAAGGAGGCCGATTGAATGTCCGAGACTGATTCCGGCCGGCCCCTGCGCGTCCTGCTGTTCATCCATTCGCTGGGCGGCGGCGGGGCCGAGCGGGTCGCCGCCGACCTGAGCGCGCACTGGGCCGAGATGGGCCGCGAGGTCATGGTGGTGACCCAGGCCGGCGCCGCGGGCGACGTCTATGCGCTGCATCCCAAGGTGCGCCGCGAGGTGCTGGACACCGCGGGCGAGGGCGGCGGACTGCGTGGGATCTGGAGCAACGTGCAGCGCGTGCGCGCGCTGCGCCGCGTGGTCCGGTCGTTTCGGCCCGACATCGTGCTGGGCATGATGACCACGGCCTCGGTGCTGTCGGTGCTGGCCTGCGCCGGCCTGTCGTGCCGGGTGATCGCGACCGAGCACACGCATCCGCCGTCGCAGACCCTGTCGGGCTTCTGGCAGCGCCTGCGGCGCCTGACCTATCCGCGCGCCGCGCGCGTGGTGGCGCTGACCCGCGGCACCGCGGACTGGCTGGACAGGTATGTGCCGGGCTGCCGGCTGGCCGTCATCCCCAATCCGGTGCATTTCCCGCTGCCGCGCGCGGAACCCGTGCTGGCGCCGGTTGCCGGCGCGGGCCGCAAGCGCCTGCTGGCCGTGGGCCGGCTGCATGCCGACAAGGGTTTCGACCTGCTGATCCAGGCCTATGCCCGGCTGGCGTCCTCGCATCCCGGATGGGATCTGGTTATCCTGGGCGAGGGCGACGAGCGGCGCGCGCTGGAGGCGCAGGTGCGCGAAGCCGGATTACAGGAGCGCGTCTTCATGCCGGGACGCGCGGGCAATGTGGGCGACTGGTACGAAAGCGCCGACCTGTACGTGCTGACCTCGCGCTTCGAGGGCCTGTCCAACACCCTGCTCGAATCCATGGCCAGCGGCCTGGCCGCCGTCGCCTTCGATTGCGACACCGGCCCGCGCGAAATCGTGCGCGACGGGGTGGACGGCGTGCTGGTGCGGCCCAACGGCGACGTGCCCGCGCTGGTGGCGGCGCTGGACGCGCTCATGCGCGACGACGCCGGGCGCGCCCGCATGGCGCAGGCGGCGATCGATGTGCGCGAGCGGTTTTCGGCCGCGCGCGTGCTGCAGAAATGGCAAGAACTTTTTGACGGCGTGCGCGCGCCGGGCCGCTAGGGTCCGGGCGCGTCATGCCGTTGCTACGGTGACCACGAGAACAACATCATGTGTGGAATAGTCGGTATCTGGGGCCCCATCGGGAACAAGGCGCAAGTGCTGGCGGAAAGCTGCCGCCGCATCCGCCACCGCGGGCCCGACAGCAATGGCTTCTGGGAAGATCCCGAGGCCGAGCTGGCGCTGGCGCACGTGCGCCTGGCGATCCTGGACCTGACCGAAGCGGGCCACCAGCCCATGACCTCGGCCTGCGGCCGCTACGTCATGGTGTTCAACGGCGAGATCTACAACCACCTGGACATCCGCAAGCAGCTGGAGCAATCGGCGCTGGCGCCGTCCTGGCGCGGCCATTCCGACACCGAGACCCTGCTGGCGGGCTTCACCGCGCTGGGCATCGAGGCCACCTTGCAGGCCGCGGTGGGCATGTTCGCCATCGCGCTGTGGGACCGCGCCTCGCGCAAGCTGGTGCTGGCGCGCGACCGCATGGGCGAAAAGCCCCTGTACTACGGCTATTCGGGCGCGGAACTGGTGTTCGCCTCCGAACTCAAGGGCCTGATGCCGATCCCCGGCTTCGGCGGCGAACTGAACCGCAATGCCCTGGCCTCGTTCATGCGCCACAACTACATCCCGGCGCCGCAATCGATCTTCCAGGGCATCGCCAAGCTGCCGCCGGGCACCTGGGTCGAATTCACCGCCGACGACACCCGCAGCCGCCGCATGCCGCAGCCGCGCGTGTACTGGTCGGCGCGCGAGGCGGCCGACGTCGCCGCGCAGTCGCCACTGTCGTTCGACAACGACGCGCAGGCCGCGCAGGCGCTCGAAGGCGTGCTGTCCAAGGCGGTGGGCGGCCAGATGTTGGCTGACGTGAGCCTGGGCGCGTTCCTGTCGGGCGGCATCGATTCGTCCACCATCGTCGCGCTGATGCAGGCGCAGAGCTCGCAGCCGGTGCGCACCTTCGCCATCGGCTTTCATGAGAAAGGCTACGACGAGGCGCAGCACGCCAAGGCCGTGGCCGCGCACCTCGGCACCGACCACACCGAGCTGTACGTGACGGCGGAAGACGCGCTGGCCGTGGTGCCCACGCTGGCCGACATGTACGACGAACCGTTCGCGGATTCCTCGCAGATCCCGACGTCGCTGGTCACGCGCATGGCGCGCCAGCACGTCACGGTGGCGCTGTCGGGCGATGGCGGCGACGAGCTGTTCGGCGGCTATTCGCGTTATTTCCGCGTGAACAACTGGTGGCAGAAGTGCGAGCGCGTGCCCGCGGTGCTGCGCAAGCCCGCCGGCGCGCTGCTGAGCGCCTCGGCGCTGCTGCCCGGGCGCGGCGCCTGGCGCGGCAAGGTCGGCAAGCTGGGCGAGCTGCTGCGCGCCGACACGCGCGGCGAGTTCTACCGCCATTTCGTTTCGTACTGGGCCGACCCGTCCAGCGTGGTCAAGGGCGGCGTGGAGCCGGTGTCGGAATTCGCGCGCGCCATGCAGGGCTCGACCTTCGAATCCATGATGAAGCTGGACACGGTCACCTACCTGCCCGACGACATCCTGGTCAAGGTGGACCGCGCCGCGATGGCCGTCAGCCTGGAGACGCGCGTGCCGCTGATCGACCATCGCGTCTACGAATTCGCCTGGAGCCTGCCGCACCGCTACAAGGTGCGCGGCGCCACCGGCAAATGGCTGCTGCGCCAGGTCCTGTACCGCCACGTTCCGCAGGCACTGGTCGACCGGCCCAAGCGCGGCTTCGCCGTGCCGCTGGCCGCGTGGCTGCGCGGCCCCTTGCGCGAATGGGCCGACACGCTGCTGGACCCGGCGCGCCTGCGCCAGGAAGGCTGGTTCGAGCCCGAGCCCATTCTGCGCAAGTGGCGCGAACACACCTCGGGCCATCGCAACTGGGACAGCCATCTGTGGGGCGTGCTGATGATGCAGGCCTGGCTGGACCGCTATCGCAACGGCAGGAACCAGGGAGGATCGGTTGGGAGTCTTTGACGCATGAAAATACTGATGCTGGTCAGTTCCATGCACGCCGGCGGCGCCGAGCGCGTCGCCGCGACGCTGGTCAACGCCTGGGCCGAGCGGGGCGACAGCGTCACGCTGACGCCGACCTTCTCCTCCAAGGGCAGCTGCTTCTATCCGCTGTCGGACAAGGTGAAACTGGCCTGGCTGGCGGACCTGGCGGGCACCCGCGCCGGGGGCGCCAAGGCCGCGTTCGCGCGCCTGCTGGCGCTGCGCCGGCATATCCGCGACACCCGGCCGGACGTCGTGGTTTCATTCCTGACCAACGTCAACGTGGCCGCCATCCTGGCCACGCGAGGCCTGGGTGTGCCGCTCATCGTCTGCGAGCGCACCAATCCCGTGGCCGAAACCACCACCGGCAAGGTGTGGCGCAGGCTGCGCCGCCTGCTGTATCCGCGCGCCGACATGGTGACGGTGCAGGCCGAAGACACCGCGGGTCCGTTCGCGCGCCAGGTGCCCGGCATCAAGCGCCTGGCGGTCATTCCCAATCCCTTGCCCGCGCCGCTGCTGGACGCGCCGCTGGTGCGCCAGCGCGACGCCGGCCCGCGCGAACTGCTGGCGATGGGACGGCTGGTGAGCGACAAGCAGTTCGACCTGCTGATCGACGTCTATGCGCAGCTGGCGCCCGATTTCCCGGACTGGAACCTGCGCATCTGGGGCGAGGGGCCGGAGCGCGGCGCCCTGGAAGAACGCGTCGCCCGCCTGGGCCTGCAGTCGCGCGTCAGCCTGCCCGGCCGTACCGAGGCGCCATGGGAGGAGCTGGCGCGCGGACAGGCCTTCGTGCTGAGTTCGCTGGTCGAGGGCTTTCCCAACGTGCTGCTGGAAGCCATGTCGCTGGGCCTGCCCTGCGTGGCGTTCGACTGCTCCAGCGGTCCGCGCGAAATGACGCGCGACGGCCAGGACGCGCTGCTGGTGCCGGCCGGCGACCGCGATGCGCTGCGTGAAGCGCTGCGCCGGATCATGAGCGATGCCGGGCTGCGCGAGCAGCTGGGCCTGCGCGCCTCGGCCGCGGTGCGCCAGCGCTACGCGCTCGCCAACGTGCTGGCGCATTGGGACGAGCTGTTCGACGCGGTCAGGGAGGGGCGATGAGCGCCCGCAAGCTGCGTGTCATGCACGTGATCACCGGCCTGGGGCAGGGCGGCGCGGAGTCCGTGCTGCTGCGCCTGGCCACCTATCCGGAGGCGGCGGTGGAGCACACCGTGGTCTCGCTCACCGATGAGGGCATATACGGCGAGCGCCTGCGCGCCGCCGGCGTGGCCGTGCATGCGCTGGGCATGAAGCGCGGGCGGGTCAGCCTGGGCGGTTTTCTCGCCCTGCGCGCGCTGATCGCGCGCACGCGTCCGGACGCGGTGCAGACCTGGATGTACCACGCCGACCTGATCGGCGGTCTGGCCGCGCGCCTGGCCGGCGTGCGCGCCATCGCCTGGGGCATCCGCAACTCGGGCGAGCACCTGGAGCGCAGCAGCCGCTCGGCGCGGCTGGTGCTGCGCGCCTGCGCGCTGCTGTCGGGCTGGGTGCCCCGGGCCATCGTGTGCGCCGCCCAGAAAGCGGCCGAGCGCCACGCCGACAAAGGCTACCGGCGCGACCGGCTGGTGGTCGTCTCCAACGGCTACGACCTGTCGCGTTATACGCCCGACGAGGCCGCGCGCGCCCGCGTGCGCGCGCAATGGGGGCTGGCCGACGACGCGCCGGTGATCGGCTGCGTGGCGCGCTGGGACCCGCTCAAGGATCACGCCAACCTGCTGCGCGCCATCGCCGCGCTGGTGCGCGACGGCCGCGACGGCGGCCTGCGCTGCGTGCTGATCGGCCGTGGCATGGCGGCCGACAACCCCGAGCTGGGCGCTTTGATAGACCGGCTCGGGCTGCGCGAGCGGCTGGTGCTGGCCGGCCCCAGCGACGACGTGCCCGCGGCCATGAACGGTCTGGATCTGCACGTGCTGTCGAGCTGCGCCGAAGGATTTCCCAACGTGGTCGCCGAGGCCATGGCCTGCGGCGTCTATTGCGTGGTGACCGACGTCGGCGACGCGGCCTATATCGTCGGCGACACCGGCGTGGTGGTGCCGCCCGAGCAGCCCGAGGCGCTGGCGCGCGGCATCGAGACCGCGCTGCGCGAGGTGGCCGCGCGCGGCCGCGAGCGCGCCGGCCAGCCGGCCCGCGCCCGGGTGCTGGAACGGTTCGATCTCGCCCGCATGGTGCAAAGCTACATCGCCGTATGGCGCCGCATTTCTGGAGTGCAAGAATGAGCGCGCCGCGCCGCCTGCTGTTCGTCGTCAACAATCCGGCCTTCTTCATGTCGCATCGCGTGCCGGTGGCGCTGGCGGCGCAGCGCGCCGGCTACGAGATCCATGTCGCCACCATGGACGGCCCGGCCGTGGCCGAGATCGAGGCGCTGGGCATGACGCACCACGCCATCCCCATGACGCGCAGCGGCAAGCACCCCTTGCAGGAGCTGGGCACGCTGCTGGCGCTGGTGCGCCTGTTCCGGCGCCTGCGTCCGGACATCGTGCACCTGGTCACCATCAAGCCGGTGCTCTACGGCGGCATCGCCGCGCGCCTGACCCGCGTGCCGGGCATGGTCGCGGCGATCTCGGGGCTGGGTTTCGTGTTCCTGTCCAATTCGCTCAAGATGCGGCTGGTGCGCGCCGTGGTGGAGCGCCTGTACCGGCTGGCGCTGGGCCATCCGAACAGCCGCGTGATCTTCCAGAACGCCAGCGACCGCGACCTGCTCAAGTCGCTGGGCGCGGTGCGCGACGGCCAGGTGGTGCTGATCCGCGGCGCGGGCGTGGACCTGCAGGCCTACCGCGCCGTGCCCGAGCCGCCGGCCCCGCCCGTGGTTGTGACGATGGTGGCGCGCCTGCTGCGCGACAAGGGCGTGCAGGAATTCGTGCAGGCGGCGCGGCTGCTGCGCGAGCGCGGCGTGCCGGTGACGATGCAGCTGGTGGGCGGCGTGGACGCCGGCAACCCGACTTCCGCCACCCCCGAAGAGGTGCAGGCCTGGGAGCGCGAAGGCTGCGTGCGCGCGCTGGGCGAACGCAGCGACGTGGCCGGGCTGTACGCGGCCTCGCACATCGCCGTGCTGCCCTCGTACCGCGAGGGGCTGCCCAAGTCCCTGCTGGAAGCCGCGGCCTGCGGGCGCGCGGTGGTGACCACCGACGTGCCGGGCTGCCGCGACGCCATCGAGCCGGGCGAGACCGGCGTGCTGGTGCCGGTGCGCGACGCCCGGGGGCTGGCCGACGCCATTGCCCGCCTGGCCGGCGACGCGGCGCTGCGCCAGTCCATGGGCGCGGCGGGCAGGGCGCTGGCCGAACGCGAATTCGATATCGAGCGGGTCGCCCGCATCCACGTCGGCATCTACGACGCGCTGGGCGGCTGAGGCCTTTGCCGCCTCAGTGGCGGCGCGCGATGGCGTCGATCCAGTAGCGGGTGGAAGGGTCCTGCTCGATCGCCTGCGGCGCGTCCAGCTCGTGCATGATGCCCTTGGCCAGGACCTTGCCGAACTCGACCCCCCACTGATCGAAGGGATTGATGCCCCAGATCACGCCCTGCGTGAACACCTTGTGCTCGTACAGGGCCAGCAGCGCGCCCAGCGTGTAGGCCTCCAGGCGCGGCAGCACGATGAGCGACGACGGGCGCCCGCCCGGATGCACGCGATGGCGCGCCAGGCGCCGCGCGCGCGCCGGGTCGCGCTCGGTCGCCGAGGTTTCGGCCAGCGCTTCCTCGTAGGTCTTGCCGCGCAGCAGCGCCGAGCGCTGCGCCAGGCAGTTGGCGATCAGCAGTTCGTGGTGTCGCGCATAGGCGTGGGCGGGCTGCTCGCACAGGATGAAATCGACCGGCGCGCCGGCGGTGTCCTGGTGCAGCCATTGGAAGAACGTGTGCTGGCAGTCGGTGCCCGGCATGCCCCACACGGCCGGGCCGGTGGGCACGCCGGCGGGGCTGCCGTCGGCGGTGGCGACCTTGCCCAGCGATTCCATTTCCAGCTGCTGGGCCCAGGGCACCAGGTGGTAGAGGCGCGAGTCGTACGGCGCGATCACCAGCGAGTCGTACCCCAGCACGCTGCGATTGACCACGCCGGCCAACGCCAGCTGCACCGGCGCGTTTTCCTCGATGGGCGCGTTGCGGAAATGCTCGTCCATGGCGGCCGCGCCGGCCAACAACTGTTCGAACACCTCGTTGCCCAGCGCCAGCGCTATCGGCAGGCCGATGGCCGACCACAGCGAATAGCGTCCGCCCACCCAGTCCCAGATCTGGAAGATGTGGTCGGGCAGGATGCCGAGGTTGAGCGCGGCCTCGACGTTGGCCGTGATGGCCACGACCTGCCGGATGGGATCGGCCACGCCGGCGTCGCGCAGCCAGTTCATCGCCACTTCGGCGTTGGCCAGCGGTTCGGTGGTGGTGAACGACTTGGACGCGACGATGACCAGGGTGTCATGCGGGTCCAGGTGGCTCATGGCTTCGGCGACCGAATGCGAGTCCACGTTGGAGGCGAAGCGCACCTCGCGGCGCACCCCGCCGTGGCGCAAGGCCCGCGTCACCATGCGCGGGCCCCAGTCGCTGCCGCCTATGCCCAGGTGCAGCACACAGCCGTAGCGGTCGGCGGCGTCGGCCTTGCGCACGAATTCGCGCATGCGTTCGCGCTCGGCCAGCACGGCCTTGGCCACCATGGCCGGCGGCTCGGCGGCGCGCAGCGCGGTATGCCAGGCGGCGCGCTCTTCGGTCCAGTTGGCGTTGCCGCCGTCGAACAGGCGCGCGCGCGCGGCCTCGAAGCCCTGCTGCGCCANCGCGCAGCGCGGTATGCCAGGCGGCGCGCTCTTCGGTCCAGTTGGCGTTGCCGCCGTCGAACAGGCGCGCGCGCGCGGCCTCGAAGCCCTGCTGCGCCAGCAGCGCGGCCTCGGCCTGCTGCAGCGCCGGCGAATAGGCCTGCGCGCTGAGGTCCAGGCGCAGCCCCGGGGCGCTGATCACCCGCAGCTGTTCCCCCCTTTTCGGGGCGGCACGGGTTGCGGCGATGAACTGTTGCCACGCAGGGCTGTGGGATAACGGCATAAGCAGTCTAGAAAGGCAGATGGGCTTGCGGCGCGAGCTTGCTCAATTCGCGGCGGAAGTCGGCTTGGATGCGTTGCAGCGCCTCGGCCGTCTGCGCTTCGAACCGCAGCACGACGACCGGCGTGGTGTTCGACGGACGCGCCAGGCCGAAACCGTCCGGATACTCGGCGCGCACGCCGTCGATGGTGATGACGCGCTTGGCGCCCGGGAACTGGCCCTGGTCCTGCAGCGCCTGGACCAGCGCGAAAGGCTGTCCTTCTTCCATTTCGAGCTTGAGCTCGGGCGTGGAGACGTCCTGGGGCAGGGCTTCCAGCATGGCGCAGGGATCGGCGGCGCGCGACACGATCTCCAGCAGGCGCGCGCCGGTGTAGAGCCCGTCGTCGAAGCCGTACCAGCGTTCCTTGAAGAAGATGTGGCCGCTCATTTCGCCGGCCAGCGGCGCGCCGGTTTCGGCCAGCTTGGCCTTGACCAGCGAATGGCCGGTCTTCCACATGAGCGGCACGCCGCCGGCCGCCTCGACCGACAGGCCGACGTGGCGGCTGCACTTCACGTCGTAGATGATGGTGGCGCCGGGATTGCGTTCCAGCACGTCGCGCGCGAACAGCACCAGCTGGCGGTCGGGCCAGACGATCTGGCCGGACTTGGTGACCACGCCCAGGCGGTCGCCGTCGCCGTCGAAGGCCAGGCCCAGTTCGCAGTCGGTCTCGGCCACGCACTTGATCAGGTCCTGCAGGTTCTTGGGTTCGGCCGGGTCGGGGTGGTGGTTGGGGAAGTTGCCATCGACCTCGCAGAACAGCTCGGTGACCTCGCAGCCCAGCGCGCGGAACAGCGCCGGCGCGACCGCGCCGGCCACGCCGTTGCCGCAGTCGATGGCGATCTTCATGGGGCGGGCGAGCTTGACGCCCGAGGCCACGCGCGCGACGTAGGCGGCCACCAGGTCGAGCTGGCGGCGCGTGCCGGGGCGCGCGGCGGGCGCGGCCGCGCCGGCGTTCATGCTGGCCGCCAGCGCCTGCACGTCTTCGCCGTACAGGGCGCGTCCGCCCATCATCATCTTGAAGCCGTTGTACTTGGGCGGATTGTGGCTGCCGGTGATGGCCACGCCCGAGCCGGTCTGCATGACGTTGGCGGCGAAATACACCAGCGGCGTGGGCACCATGCCGATATCCAGCGTATCCACGCCGCCTTCCAGCATGCCTTCCTGCAGCGCCACCGACAGCATTTCGCTGCTCAGGCGGCCGTCGCGGCCGACAACCAGGGTCTGCACGCCTTGCTCGCGGGCGCGCGCGGCCAGCGCCGCGCCCAGCGCGCGGGCGAAGCCGGCGTCGATCAGGTCCGGCACGGTGCCGCGGATGTCATAGGCTTTGAAGACGGCGGCGGGAAATTGCGTGTTGTTGCCCACGGCGATTCCTTTCATAGGGTTACAGCGCAAAGTCTCAATGGGTTAATGGTAAACCCGTATAGCAAGATGCGCTTGGCGACTGGCCAGGGCGAATTATCCCCCATTGGAGGTCGGCCTTCATCGGACGAATGCCGTAGGGCGTTTGCCCCCGGTTCGTCCGGGGCGGAAATTGCCGGACGCCCGAAGGTGATACGCTTGCTATGCAAGCAGAAAGACCGGGAGGGGCCATGGCTGCCAAAGTTTCTACTGTCATGTCATCGGGAGGCGCCAGCAGCCGGCGGGGCCCTCCCACGGATCAGGCCGGACCGGCCCCCGGCCGCGAGCGTCGCCTCGACGTCCACGTCTACATCGCCGATTCGGGCGCCCTGGCCACGGGCCGCGCCTGGGAGCGCTGCGTCTGGCGCGAGGCCCGCGTCCTGATCGCCGAGTGCCCCGCGCCGCACCTGCCCGTATCGGTCGAGAACGCCTTGCGCGCGGTCGCCGCCGACGTGGCGCGCGACCGCGGCTGGCAGGGCATGGGCACGGTGGCTTTCGCGCTGGACGACCGCAGCGGCGTGTTCCGCGTGATCGACGCCGAAGCCCGGGCGCATGCCGGCGCGGCGGTCGCGGACTGCGAGCCGGTCGCCGCCCACGCGCTGGAAGTGCGCATCGACGGCTGCGTCGACCGGCGCCTTCCGTGCACGCGGCTGCTGGTCTGCGGGGCGACCCGCGGCGAGGCCCTGCGCCGCGCCTACCGCGCCCTGTCCGAGATGCCCGGCCCCGCGGGCGTGGACCGCGCCTTTCTGATGAACCGCATCGCCTCGCGCGCCTTCTGCTCCGGCCTCACGGGCACGCGGCTGGACCAGGCGGTAGGCTAGGTCGCGCGGCGCGTCAGCCCCTACAATAGTCCGCAGATTTCCGTATCCCGCGACCGGCGGACCGTGCCGGCGCATTCCATGGCGCATTCCATTCATGCGGCGCGTATGACTTTGCTGAGCGATCTACAGTCCCTGCTGGGCCCTGCCCACGTCCTGACCGGCGCCGACGCCGATTCCTACGTGCTGGACTGGCGCCGCCGCTACAAGGGCGCGGCGCTGGCGGTGATCCGCCCGGGTTCCACCGGGGAAGTGGCGGCGGCGGTGAAGCTGTGCGCCAGGCATGGCGTGCCGCTGGTGCCGCAGGGCGGCAATACCGGGCTGTGCGGCGGCGCCACGCCCGACGCCTCCGGCACGGCCATCGTCCTTTCCACCGCCCGCCTGACCGCCGTGCGCGCGCTGGACACCGACAACGACACCATCACCGTGGAGGCCGGCTGCGTGCTGCAGGCCGTGCAAGAGGCCGCGGCCGCGGCCGACCGGCTGTTTCCGCTGAGCCTGGCCGCCGAAGGCAGCTGCACCATCGGGGGCAATCTCGCCACCAACGCCGGCGGCACGCAGGTGCTGCGTTACGGCAACACGCGCGAGCTCACGCTGGGCCTGGAAGTCGTGACGCCGGACGGCGAGATCTGGAACGGCCTGCGCGGCCTGCGCAAGGACAACACCGGCTACGACCTGCGCGACCTGTACATCGGCAGCGAGGGCACGCTGGGCATCATCACCGCGGCCACGCTCAAGCTGTATCCCCGGCCGGTGGCCTCGTGCACCGCGCTGCTGACGCTGGACACCCTAGACGGCGCCGTGGAGCTGCTGTCGCGCGCCCGCGCCGGCTTCGGCGCCGCGCTGACCGGCTTCGAGCTCATGAGCGGCGCCTGCCTGCAGGCGGTGGTGCGCCTGTTCCCGCAGCAGCGCCTGCCGTTCGAGGGCGATTCCGCGGCCTCGCCGTGGTTCGCCCTGCTCGAACTGTCCGACAGCGAAAGCGAGGCGCATGCGCGCGAACGCTTCGAGGCGGTGCTGGGCGCGGCCATCGAGGACGGGCTGGTCAAGGACGCGGCCATCGCCGCCAACGTGGCGCAGAGCAGGGCGCTGTGGCACCTGCGCGAAAGCATTCCGCTGGCCGAGGCCGAACTGGGCAAGTCGGTCAAGCACGACGTGTCCATCCCCATCTCCGCCATCGCCGGCTTCGTGCACAAGACCAACGGCCTGCTGCAGGCGCGCTTTCCCGGCGTGCGCCACGTGGTCTTCGGCCACCTGGGCGACGGCAACCTGCACTACAACGTGGCTCATGCGCCGGGCCAGACCGAAGCCGAACTGCTGGCCCTGCAGGGAGAGATCTACGAGGTGGTGCACGACAGCGTGCACGCCCACCACGGTTCGATCAGCGCCGAGCACGGCGTGGGCCAGCTCAAGCGCGACGAACTGCCCCGCTACAAGAGCCCGGTGGAGCTGGCCCTGATGCGCAGGATCAAGCAGGCGCTGGACCCGCAGGGCCTCATGAATCCAGGCAAGGTCCTGCAGGCCTAGAAGAGAACCCCGACCATGGCAGCCAGTCCCGCAGCGGGCGCGAATTGCAGAGTCCTGATCGTCGAGGACGACCCCGTCATCGCCGGCAATCTGTACACCTTCCTGGAAGCCCGAGGCTTTCTGCCGGACACGGCCTATTCCGGGCCGGCGGCGCTGCAGCGGCTGGCGGAACAGCGTTTCGACGCGCTGATCCTGGACATCGGCCTGCCCGGCATGGACGGCAACGCCGTGCTGCACACGCTGCGTAACGAGCGGCGCCTGGCCCTGCCGGTGCTGATGCTGACCGCGCGCGACAGCCTGGAAGACAAGCTGGCCGGCTTCTCGCACGGCGCCGACGACTACCTCACCAAGCCCTTCGCGCTGCTGGAGGTCGAGGCGCGCCTGCTTGCGCTGATCCAGCGCGCCCAGGGCTCGACCGTGGATTCGGTGCGCACCTTCGGCCCGCTGCAATACGACACCCGCAGCCGCGAGGTGTCGGTCCATGGCCAGCCGGTGCACCTGACGCGCAAGGCCGGCCTCATCATCGAAGCATTGCTGCGCGATCCGGGCAGGGTGGTCTCGCGCGAGGAACTGGAATCGGTGCTGTGGGGCAACGAGCCGCCGTCCTCCGACGCGCTGCGCAGCCAGGTGCACCTGCTGCGCCGGGCGCTGGCCGACGCGGGCTTCGACGGCATCGAGACCATACACGGCACCGGCTGGCGCCTGTCGCTGGACAACGGGGCGGCGCCATGACGCCGGCCGCCGGCGGCACCCTGACCCAGCGGGTGGTATGGGCGCTGACCGGCACGGTGGCGCTGTTCGTGACCGCGCTGGCGCTGCTGGCCTACCTGACCTTCGACCAGATGGAAGACGATCTGGTCAACGACATCCTCAACACCGAAATGGACCGGCTGGTCCAGCATGCGCGGGTCAGCGACGGCTTTCTGCCGCGCACGGGCGTGCGCGAGCTGGGCGGCGCCATGCGCGCCTGGATGAGCGTGGACGGCAACCGCCCCGAAGGCATTCCCGAGGAAATCCTGGCGCTGGACAGCGGCCTGCACCTGATCGAGCCCGGCCCCTACACCTGGCACGTCATGGTGGCCGACACCGGCCGCGGCAAGGTCTACCTGCTGTACGACGCCACCGACAACGAAGAGCGGGTCCACGACTTCGGCCTGATCGTGCTGGGTGTGGGCGCCATCTGCGTGGTGGGCGCCTATGCGCTGTCGCGGCGCGTGGCCGCGGTCGCGGTCAGCCCGCTGCTGGACCTGACCGACCGGCTGGCGACCTGGGCGCCGGGCGCGCCCGACATGGCCGTCACGCGCGACGACGAGGCCGGCCGCCTGATCGAAGCCTTCAACCGGGTGCAGAACCAGGTCGACCGCTCCATCGCCCGCGAGCGCGAATTCGCCGGCAACCTGAGCCACGAAGTGCGCACGCCGCTGGCCGCGATCCGCTCGGACAGCGAGCTGATGCTGCTGACCCAGACACTGACCCCGGACCAGCGCGAGCGCCTGGCGCGCGTGGTGAACAACGTGGACGACGTCATCGTCAGCCTGGAAAGCGCCCGCGCGATGGCGCGCGACCAGCTGCGCGAGCCGGAGCCCGTGGACCTGGCCGCCTGCATGGAGGACGCCTGGCGCGGCTACGAGGCCCAGGCGGCGCAGGCTGGGCTGCGGTTCGACAACCGGATCGCGGCCGGGCACGTCCGCACGCTGGACCGCTACGCGCTGCTGACGGTGCTGCGCAACCTGGTGCGCAACGCGATGGAGCATGCCGCGCCGGCCACGCTGACCGCGCGCCTGGCCGACGACGGCGGGCTGGAATTGGCCGACGACGGCAAGGGCATCGCCGCCGACGACCTGCCGTTCCTGTTCCGCCGCTACTACAGCGGCCGCATGCGGGATGCGGGCGGGGGCGCGGCCGAGGAGACGGCGCGCGGGCTGGGCCTGGCGATCGCCAAGCGCGTCTGTGACATGCAGGGCTGGTCGCTCGGCGTCGAGTCCGCCCGCGAGGGCCAGGCGCGCGGCACCCGCTTCATGTTGCGCTTCGAGGACACCGGCGAGGGCCAGGGGGCCGCGCAGCCCCGAATTTGACGAAATTTCGACTTTCGGCGGCTTACGCTTTTCGTTTGCCCGAAGCTCCTTCCGTCCTCGACCATGCCGCCCCTGACGTTGCCCGCGCTGCGCGCGCCGACGGCCTCCTCATACCTGTTTACCCACGTCATCGCCGTGACGCTGGCGCTGGCCGGCCTGGCCTGGTGGGCCAACGCCTCGGGGCTGGACCTGCGCATCGCCGCCGCGCTGTTCGATCCGGCGCTGGACGACTTCCCGCTGCGCGCCAACCGCTGGCTGGAACTGATCGGGCACCGCATGGTGCTGGCCCTGCCGATCGGCGTGGCGCTGGCCGCGGTGGCGGTCGCGGCGGCCAGCTACCGCATCCCGGCATGGCGGCGCTGGCGCGCGCCGGCGCTGGCCGTGGCCGCCACCTGCCTGGCGGGGCAGATGTTGGTGCAGGCGCTGAAGCACCACACCACGCTGCCGCGTCCCTACGACCTGGACACGCTGGGCGGCTACACCCCCTATCCGCAGCACTGGTGGACCTGGGCCCGCGCCAAGGCCGGCGGCGCGCTGCCCAGCGGCCATGCGGGCGCGGGCTATTCGATGCTGGTGCTGTATTTCGCCGGCTGGTCGCTGGGCCGGCCGGCCCTGCGCTGGTGGGGGCTGGCCGTCGGCATCGCCGCCGGGCTGGGGTTTTCCGCGGTGCGCATCCTGCAGGGCGCCCATTTCCTGAGCCAGACGCTCTGGTCGGCGGCGCTGCTGTGGCTGCTGGCGGCGCTGTTCTTCTATCCGCTGATCGTGGGCCGGCGCGGTGGCGGCCAGGCCTGACCCCGGTTGTCGTACAACTATTTCCCCGACCGTATAATCGACAGGCGCGGTTTTTTCAGCGCCTCGCGTTGTGCAACCGCTTCCGGATTCCTCTGATGAACGCTCCCGTCGAACCTCCCGTCCTGCCGCGGCGCCGCCCGCGCAACCTGGCCCAGGGCCTGGTCGAAAGCATTGGGCAGCGCATCCGCGGCGGCCAGATCCGGCCGGGCGACAAGCTGCCGACCGAAGCCGAAATCATGCGCGAATTCGGCGTCAGCCGCACCGTGGTGCGCGAAGCTCTGTCGCGGCTCCAGGCCTCGGGCCTGGTCGAGACCCATCATGGCGTGGGCACCTACGCGCTGGAGCCCAGCGGCGGCGGCGATTTCCGGGTGGACCCGGCCGACATCGCCACCGTGCGCGACGTGCTGGTGCTGCTGGAATTGCGCATCTGCCTGGAAAGCGAGGCCGCCAGCCTGGCCGCGCTGCGACGCAGCGACGCCCAGCTGCAGGAGATGCGGCGCGCGCTCGATGCGTTCAAGGGCGCGCTCGACGGCGGCGGCGACACGGTCACGCCGGATTTCCAGTTCCACCTGCTGATCGCGCAGGCCACCGACAACCGCTATTTCGCCGACCTCATGTCCCACCTGGGGGCGGCCATCATCCCGCGCACCCGCATCAATTCGGCGAAATTCGCGCACGAGGACCGGGCCGCCTACCTGGCGCGGGTGAACCTCGAGCACGAGGACATCTACAACGCCGTCCTGCGCCAGGACGCCGAAGGCGCGCGCGCGGCGATGCGCACGCACCTGAGCAACAGCCGCGAACGGCTGCGGCGCGCGCAGTAGGGCGGCGCCAAACCGCGTTAATCTTGCCCGTCTTCTTTTTTCGACCACGAGGCCGCATGGTGCTGCTCGGCATATCAATCAAGTTCGTTTTCATCGGGCAGGCTCTCCAGGGCCGGGAGGCGGTTGCATGCGCCGCCTGACGCTACGTTTCATCATTGCCATCCTGGCGCTGCTGACGCTGTCGCGCCTGGGCCTGGCCTTCTGGATGTGGGACCGGGTGCAGGCCGCCGGCGGACTCGGCCCCCTGCTGCTGGGCGGCCTGCGCATCGACGTGTGCCTGATGTCGATGGTGATCGCGCTGCCCGCGGTGCTGTCGCCCTGGTTCGGGCACCGGCCGCTGGCCGCGCGCATCACGGCCTGGTGGTTCCGCGTCTGGTGGATGCTGTACGTGCTGCTGGAAGTCTCCACGCCACAGTTCATCGCCGAATACGACACGCGGCCGAACCGGCTGTACTTCATCTACCTGCTCAACCCGAAGGAAGTCGGGTCCATGCTTTGGCAGGGCTACAAGGGCGTGCTGTTCACCGCGCTGGTGGTGCTGGTGCTGGCCGCGTGGATCGCGGTCAGGCTGTTCCCGACCCGCGCCCGCGATCCTTTCATGGCGTGGTGGAAGCGGCCGCTGGCTTCGTTCGTGATCCTGGCGCTGGTGTTCCTGGGCGCGCGCGGCACGCTGGAGCACCGGCCGATCAACCCCGCCAAGGTCGCGTTCAGCTCCGACGCGATGGTCAACGCGCTGGCGCTGAATTCGCTTTACAGCGTGTTCGACGCCGCCTACCGCATGCGCGACGAACGCTCGTCGGCCGCCATGTATCCCAGGATGGCGGTCGACGAAATGAACGCCATCGTGCGCGAGAAGGCCGGCATGGCCGGCGCGCCGCTGGACCCGCGCTATCCCAGCCTGCACGAACAAAAGGCCACGGTGCGCCGCGACAAACCTCTGAACGTGGTCATCATCCTGCAGGAAAGCCTGGGCGCGCAGTACGTGGGCAGCCTGGGCGGGCGCGACCTGACGCCGAACCTCGACCGGCTGGGCAAGGAGGGCTGGATGTTCCACCGCGCCTACGCCACCGGCACGCGCTCGGTGCGCGGGATCGAGGCGGTGACCACGGGCTTTCCGCCCAGCGTGGCCGACGCGGTGGTGAAGCTGCCGCGTTCGCAGACCGGCTTCTTCACGCTGGCGCAGCTGCTGGGCAAGCACGGCTACCGCTCGCGCTTCGTGTACGGCGGCGAATCGCACTTCGACAACATGCGCGCCTTCTTCCTGGGCAACGGCTTCGATGAAATCGTGGACCGCTCCAAGTTCGTGGATCCGGTGTTCGAAGGCTCGTGGGGCGCGTCCGACGAAGACATGTTCAACCAGGTCGACCGCCTGCTGCGCGCCGACGGCGACAAGCCGGTGTTCACGCTGGCGTTCTCGGTCACCAACCACTCGCCCTGGGAATACCCCCCCGGGCGCATCACGCCGGTGGGCGATCCCGCCACGGTGGACAACACGGTGCGCTACGCGGACTGGGCGCTGGGGCAGTTCTTCGACAAGGCCAGGCAGGCGCCGTACTGGAACAACACCGTGTTCCTGGTGATCGCCGACCACGATTCGCGCGTCTATGGCTCGATTCCGGTGCCGGTGCGGCATTTCCAGATCCCGGCGCTGATCCTGGGGGCGGGCATCGCGCCGCGCCAGGACCAGCGCCTGGTCAGCCAGATCGACATGGCGCCCACGCTGCTCTCGCTGATCGGGCTGGACAACGTCAACCCGATGCTGGGGGCGGACCTGACGCAGCGCGATCCGAACCGGGCCATCATGCAGTACGCGGACAACTTCGGTTACCTCCAGGGCGACAAGCTGCTGGTGCTGGAGCCGTCCAAATCGCCCAAGGAATTCCGCTACGAGGCCGCGCCGGTGGGCCGCGACGAGGTCTACGAGCCGGTGCTGCCGGCGGACCCGCAGCTCACGCGGGAAGCCCTGGCGCACGCGCTGTGGGCCAGCTGGGCCTATCGCGAAGAGAAATACCGCCTGCCCTGAGGCCGGGTCGGCCGGGACGGGGCGCTGCCCCATGCCGGCCGGCTTGATCGCGCGCAAGCCGTTTTTCGCGCGCCGGCCGCACACTGGCGTCCATGCATATTCCAGACCATTCCTCAGCGGACCGCTCCGCGGACCCGGCCCGCGCGGCCGATCTCGCCGACGCGCTGCCGCGGCGCACGTCCCGGCGCCGTCCCTTGCCCGTGCCGCGCGGCCGGCTGGCCTGGCTGACCGGCGTGGTCAGCGTGGCGCTGCTGGCCGCCAGCACGCTGTTCTGGTGCCTGCTGCTGTTTCCGGTGGCGCTGCTCAAGCTGCTGCTGCCGTTCGCCGCGGTCAGGCGGCTGGTCGATCCGGTGCTCAACGCCATCGCCACCGCCTGGGTGTCGTGCAACGCGGGCTGGCTGGCCTGGATACAGCACGCGCCCTGGGACGTGCGCGGCAACGCCGGGCTGCGCTATGCCGACTGGTACTTGGTCAATTGCAACCACCAGTCCTGGGTCGACATCTTCGTCCTGCAGCGCACGCTGAACCGGCGCATTCCGCTTCTGAAGTTCTTTCTCAAGCAGCAGCTGATCTACGTGCCGGTGATCGGGCTGGCGTGGTGGGCGCTGGATTTTCCGTTCATGAAGCGCCACGGCAAGGCCGAACTACGCCGCAATCCGGCGCTGGGGCGCGAGGACCAGGAAGCCGCGAGGCGCGCCTGCGCCAAGTTTTCGCTGGTGCCGACCAGCGTGATGGTATTTGCCGAAGGCACGCGCTTCAGCGAAGCCAAGCGCGTCGCGCAGTCCTCGCCGTACCGCCATCTGCTCAAGCCCAAGGCGGGCGGGCTGGCGGTGGCGCTGAACGCCATGGGCGCGCGCTTCCGCTCGATGATAGACGCCACCATCGTTTATCCCGAGGGCATACCCAGCTTCTGGGATTTTGCCTGCGGCCGCGCGGGCCCCGTGGCCGTGCGCATGAGGCAGCTGCCGGTGCCGCCGGCCTTCTGCGAGGCCGACTATTCCCGCGACAAGGCCTTTCGCGCCACCTTCCACCATTGGCTGGGGGAGCAGTGGCAGGCCAAGGACGACGAGATCGAGCGGCTGATGGCGCGCCGCCCCGACTGAGCGCGCGCGCCGCCGCCTTCGATTACATGCGCGCCGGCAGCACGGTGCCCGAGCTTTCGCCGAAGCCGATGCGCGGATAGCCCGCCTTCACGCATTCGGCGCGGATGATGATCTGGTCGCCGTCCTGCAGGAAGGTGCGCTTTTCGCCCCAGGGCAGCTCGATCGGCGTCTTGCCGCCGTTGCTCAGCTCCAGCAGCGAACCGGCCTCGGACGGCTGCGGACCCGACAGGGTGCCCGTGCCCAGCAGGTCGCCCGGCTGCAGGTTGCAGCCGTTGACCGTGTGGTGCGTGACCAGCTGCGCCACGTTCCAGTAGGCGTCGCGGAAGTTGCTGCTCGACAGTTCGGCGGGCGGCAGTTGTTCGGCGCGCGACTTGTCGGTGGCCATCAGCACGTGCATCTGCACGTCGAAAGCGCCCTTGGCGCGGTTGGCGTCGGACGACAGGTAGGGCAGCGGCTGCGGTTCGGACGGGCCGCGCACCCATTGGGTGCGGAACGGCTCCAGCGCTTCCATGGTGACGACCCAGGGCGAAATCGTGGAGGCGAAGTTCTTGGACAGGAAGGGCCCCAGCGGCTGGTATTCCCAGGCCTGGATGTCGCGCGCCGACCAGTCGTTCAGGATGCACAGGCCGAACACGTGCGATTCGGCGTCGGCCAGGCCGATACGCTCGCCCTGGGGATTGCCGGTGCCCACGAAGATGCCCAGCTCCAGCTCGTAGTCCAGGCGGGCGCAGGGGCCGAACTGCGGCGTTTCGCCTTCGTTGGCCGGGCGGGTCTGGCCGACCGGGCGCGGGAACTTCTGGTCCACGCCGATGCTGGAGGCGCGGCCGTGGTAGCCGATGGGCACCCACTTGTAGTTCGGCAGCAGGGGATTGTCGGGGCGGAACTGCTTGCCCACCGCGGTGGCGTGGTGCACCGAGATGTAGAAGTCGGTGTAGTCGCCGATGCGCGCCGGCGTGGCGTATTCCGCGTCGGCCTGGGCCACCAGCAGCGGCTCGACGGTGGCGCGCAGCGCCGCGCCTTCGCGCAGCGCGCGCGACAGCGCCAGGCGCAGCGCGCTCCAGTGGGCCTGGCCCAGCGCCATCAGCCCGTTCAGGCTGTCGCAGGCGCAGGCGGCCAGCGCTTGCGCGGCCTGGCCTTCGAAGGGCTGCTTGGCGGCCAGCGCCGACAGGTCCAGGATCTGGTCGCCGATGGCGACGCCCACGCGGAACGGCTCGGCCGAGCCCTTGCGGCGGAACGACGCGTAGGGCAGGTTCTGCACCGGGAAATCCGAGACGCCCGTGTTGGCGCTGGCGACCCAGCTCTTCAAGGACGGGTCGTGGGTTTCATTGATGGGGGTAGTCATGGCTGCGTGTCTCTCTGTGTAGTGATGGGGTGGCCGTGGCCGGACAAATGCCAAACGGCGATGCGCTTGCGCGCATCGCCGCATACGGGGAAAACCGGAGCTTTCCCGTCACGCCTTGCTGGGGTCGAAGTGCTTGGCCAGGCCCTGCCAGCAGCGGTAATAGTCGCCCTGCAATTCTACCGAGGCCAGCGCCTGTTCCGTCGGGCGGATCACGCGGCGCGTCTCGAACATGAACGCCATCGTGTCGCGGATGTAGTGCGCCTTGCCGGTGTCGGCGTGCGAGGCCTTCTCGAAGGTTTCCGCGTCCGGCCCGTGGCCGCTCATGCAATTGTGCAGGCTGGCGCCGCCGGGGGCGAAGCCGTCGGCCTTGGCGTCGTAGACGCCCTGGATCAGGCCCATGAATTCGCTGGCGACGTTGCGGTGGAACCAGGGCGGCCGGAAGGTGTTCTCCATGGCCAGGATGCGCGGCGGGAAGATCGCGAAGTCCATGTTGGCCGTGCCCGGGGTGTCCGAGGGCGCGGTCAGCACCGTGAAGATCGACGGGTCCGGATGGTCGTAGCTGATCGAGCCGATGGTGTTGAAGTTGCGCAGGTCGTACTTGTACGGCGCATGCGTGCCGTGCCAGGCCACCACGTTCAGGGGCGAATGGTCGATGGCGGCGCGCCAGAAGCCGCCGGTGAACTTGGCGATCAGCTCGAAATCGCCTTCCACGTCCTCGTACCAGGCCACCGGCGTCTTGAAGTCGCGCGAGTTGGCCAGGCAGTTCGAACCGATGGGGCCCAGTTCGGGCAGGCGCAGCGCCGCGCCGAAGTTCTCCAGCATGTAGCCGCGCGCCGAGCCGTCCAGCAGTTCGACGCGGAAGCGCACGCCGCGCGGGATGACCGCGATTTCCAGCGGCTCCAGGTCGATCAGGCCGAGTTCCGTGGCCAGGCGCAGGCGGCCCTGCTGCGGCACCAGCAGCAGCTCGCCGTCGGCGTCGTAGAAATAGCGGCCCTGCATAGAGCGGTTGGCCGCGTATAGGTGAATGCCCACGCCGCCCTGTTCGTCGGGGCCGCCGTTGCCGCCCCAGGTCTTGATGCCTTCCAGGAAGTCGGTGGGGGCTTCGGGAATGGGCATCGGGCTCCAGCGCAGCTGGTTCGGCGTCACCGGACCGTGGCCGAAGGCGCTGAGCCAGCCCGCGGCGCCGGCGTAGGGCTCGAAGGGTTTGTGCTGCGCGCCAGGACGGATGCGGTAGAGCCAGGAGCGGCGGTTCTCGCTGCGCGGCGCGGTGAAGGCGGTGCCCGACAGCTGCTCGGCGTACAGGCCGTAAGGGCATTGCTGGGGCGAATTGCGGCCCAGCGGCAGCGCGCCGGGCAGGGCCTCGGTGGCGCAATCGTTGCCGAAGCCGGTCTGGTATTGCAGTTCCATTGAATCCTCCTGGGCGGCGGCGCGGTGCATGGCCGCGCGGCCTGTTTCAGAGACAAGCCCCGCGGCGCGGCCGAGGGGCGATACCTTATTGTCGGAAAAAAACCCTCTTGCGGCTACGGGAATGTAAAAATAGAGACTATAAATTTTGTGAATAACAGGAACCCTCATGGCCGAGCTGCGCGACGTCGATCTGAACCTGCTGCTGCTGTTCCAGCACCTGCTGGAGGACCGCAACCTGTCGGCCGTGGCGCGCCGCATGGACCTGTCGCAGCCGGCGGTCAGCAACGGCCTGCGGCGCCTGCGCGAAGCCTTTGGCGACGACCTGTTCGTGCGTACCGGACAGGGCATGCTGCCCACGCCGCGCGCGCAGCGCCTGGCCGGGCCGGTCAGCGAGGCGCTGACCGTGCTGTCGCAGGCGCTGCGCGACCAGGAAGTGTTCGACGCCGCCACCAGCACGCGCCGCTTCCGGGTCGCGATGACGGACGTGGGCGAGATCCATTTCATGCCCAGGCTGATGGAGGTCTGCGTGCAGGTCGCGCCGCACGTGCGCATCGACTCGGTGCGCGTGCAGGGTCCGGACCTGCCGCGCGAAATGGAATCCGGCCGCGTCGACCTGGCAATCGGCGCCTTCGACGAAATGGGCGCCGGCACGCTGCAGCGCATGCTGTTTCGCCAGGGCTACGCCACGCTGTTCCGCCAGGCGCACCCGACCGCGCACGCCGGCATGGGCATCAAGGCGTTCCGCGCCGAGCGCCACCTGATCGTCTCGCGCGCCGCGCCCTATGGGCAGGTCAACCAGTCCATGGAGCGCGCGGGCGTGGACCTGGCCGAGCATTTCAGCGTCCCGCACTTTTCCGCGGTGCCGTACATCGTCAGCGCCACCGACCTGCTGGCCACCGTGCCCGAAAAACTCGCCGCCAGCGCCGCGCCGCCTTTCGGGTTGCGCTTCATGACGCCGCCGATAAAAGTGCCCGCGCTGCAGACCAATATGTACTGGCAGCGCAGGGTGGACCGGGACAGCGGGAACCAGTGGCTGAGGGGGGTGATCGTGGATACGTTCGCGGTGGGGCGGTGAGGGGGGTGTCTCTTGCCACGAAAGGCGGCGGCTGGCGCCGCCTGATGGGTTTCGCGCGTTCGATGATTGGGTTCTTGGCTATGGATTCTCGCGCTGCACCCATCCTACGGGGCGACGGATGCGCGGGCGTGTTGTAGCGCTTCGCGCAGCACGGCCATGTCGCCCAGGTGGTTGGCCAGCAGCAGGATCAGCGCGGCGTTCAGTTCCTGGCTTTGCTCGTTGCTGAGGTCGCGGTGCGTGTCGATCAGCGCTTCGTAGAAGTCGTCCGGCGCGGGCAGGTTGGTTTCGGTAATCAGCATGATGTGTGGCCCCAGGAGTTCAGGCGCGGCCGGTGGCGCGGTTGACGGCCGCGGCGACGGCGGCGGCATCGAAGGCGCGCCAGCGCGCCGCGATGTGCTGGTCGGGTCGGATCAGGTAGGCGGTGCCGGGCTGCGCGTCGTAGCGCTGGCCCAGGCAACCCTCGCGGTCGATCACCGCCGGCAGCTCGCCGGGCAGCGCCGACAGGTCGCATTGCGGGCCGGCCACCAGCACGGCCTTGACCGGCACCGGCGCCAGGCGCAGCGCCTGCAGGGCCTGCAGCGTGTCGCGGCCGGGCAGGGCCTCGCCGCAGAAGAGCGCCAGCACGAACTCGCCGTCCAGTTGTCCCAGCCACCAGTCCGGCGCGCCGCGCGACTCGACCGGCGCGTCCAGCGCCACCGCGCCCGGCACCATGCGGCCGGAGAAGGCGTCGGCGTCCGGCGTGTTCAGCGGCGAGCCGGCGTACGTGGCCGGCAGCGACAGGCGGCCGCTGTTGACCAGCGAGCGCGCGAAGGGATGGGTCTTGGCCAGGTTCAGCACGGCGTTGCGGAAGCTGCGGCTGACGTCGCTCTTGGGCGTGATGAAATCGGTGGCGCGCGAGGAGTTCAGGATGTTCTCGTCGGCGGCGTATTCGCGTTCGACGGCGTAGCTGTCGATCAGCGTTTCGGGCGCCCGGCCGGCCAGCACCAGCTTCAGCTTCCACGCCAGGTTTTCCGCGTCCTGCACGCCGCTGTTGGCGCCGCGCGCGCCGAACGGCGAAACGCGGTGCGCCGAGTCGCCGGCGAACACGATGCGGCCGTGGCGGAACTTGTCCATGCGCTCACAGGCGAAGGTGTAGACGCTGACCCATTCCAGCTCGAAACCCGTGTCCGGGCCGAGCAGGGCGCGGATGCGCGGCAGCACGTTCTCCGGCTTGACGGCCTCGACCGGGTCGGCGTTCCAGCCCAGCTGGAAGTCGATGCGCCAGACGTTGTCGGGCTGGCGGTGCAGCAGCACGGACTGGTTGGGATGGAAGGGCGGGTCGAACCAGAACCAGCGTTCGGTCGGGAAGTCGGCCTGCATCTTGACGTCGGCGATCAGGAAGCGGTCGCGGAAGATGCGGCCGTGGCTTTCCTGGCCGATCAGCTTGCGCACCGGCGAACGCGCGCCGTCGCAGGCCACCAGCCAGTCCGCGTGCAGCCGGTAGGCGCCGTCGGGCGTCTCCACGCTCAGCGTCACGCCGTCCTCGCCGTGTTCCACGGCCACGACCTTGTTTTTCCAGCGCAGCTCGATGTTCGGTTCCTGGCTCGCCTGCTCGTACAGATAGCCTTCGGCGTAATACTGCTGCAGGTTGATGAAGGCCGGGCGGCGGTGGCCGGGTTCGGGCAGCAGGTCGAAGCGCCAGACTTCCTGCTCGCGGAAGAAGACCTTGCCCACGTTCCACGACACGCCTTTGTCCATCATGCGCTGGCCCACGCCCAGGCGGTCCCAGATCTCCAGTGTGCGCTTGGAAAAACAGATGGCGCGCGAGCCGGTGGACAGGCGGTAGTCGTCGTCCAGCAGCACCACGCGCACGCCCTGGCGGGCCAGGTCCAGCGCCGTGGTCAGCCCGACCGGGCCGGCGCCCACGATGACGACCCGGTGCCGCGCCAATTCGCTGGCTTCCTGGTCGGCGTGCTTTTCATAGGCGAACTCCATCGCCTGGAAATCGATGTCTCCCACGGTTGTCTCCTGTGTGGGTCGTTTTGCTTTTATGCGCGGCATCGGCGCGCCGCGCTGCGGCGCGCTGTACCGGTTCCTGCGATGGCGGGGCCGCGGCTCGCGGCCCGCGGGCTCAGCCCTCCAGCTGCGCCCACATCTCCAGGTCGCGCTTGTCGGTCCAGATGCGCGGATCGTTGTAGCCGGTGGCCTCGTCGTAGGCGCGCGACACGTCGAACGGCATGCAGTGGTCGAAGATCACCCAGTCGCTGTAGCGCGGCTTCATGAAGTCGTAGACCTCGCGGTAGATCGTCTTCAGGTCCTTGCCCTCGGCCACGCCGCGATTGACCGCGCCGTACAGGTCGGTCAGGAAGGCGCGCGTGCCGGCCAGGCCCTGGCGGACCTCGGTGGCGTTCTTCAGCGCCGGGCCGCGGCCGGGCACCATCTTTTCGGCCTCGAAGCCGGCCAGCGTGTCCAGCGTGGTCGGCCAGTCGCGGAAATAGGCGTCGCCGCAGTAGGGCGTGGACTGGTATTCGACCAGGTCGCCGGCGAACAGGATCTTCTGCTCGGGCAGCCAGGCAATGGTGTCGCCCTTGGTGTGGCCGCGGCCCACCTGCAGCAGCTTGACTTCCAGATTGCCCAGGTTGACGGTCATTTCGCCCTTGAACGTCATGGTCGGCCAGACCAGGCCGGGCGGAATCGATTCGGCGTTGCGGAACAGGCGCGGGAAGCGGCCGATCTCGCTGGCCTTGTCCTGCTCGCCGCGCTCGGCGATCAGGTCGTAGGTGTCGCGGCTGGCCAGGATTTCCTGGGCGTTGTAGGCCGACGCGCCGAACACGCGCACCGCGTGGTAGTGCGACAGCAGGATGTACTTGATGGGCTTGTCGGTGACTTCGCGGATGCGGCGGATCACGTCCTGGGCCATGACCGGCGTGGCCTGGGTGTCGACCACCATGACGGCCTCGTCGCCGATGATCACGCCCGTGTTGGGGTCGCCTTCGGCGGTGTAGGCATAGGCGTTGTCGGACAGTTTTTCGAACGAGACGACCTTGTCTGCCAGGTCGGCGTGCGAGGCGAATTGCTTGCTCATGGAGGCTCCTTCCGCTTTTATAGGAATAGGGGTGTGGAAGGAATATAGCCCGGCGTTAGTGTTTGTGCAATACGTTTGCTATAAACAAATACCCCTGTTTTTACAGGGATTTCCCGTGGATTGCGTGGCGGCGCCGGCTCAGTTTCTCTGGCATTTCGGACAGTAGTACGTGGCGCGCTGGCCCTGCACGAAGCGCCGGATCGGCGTGGCGCAGACCCGGCACGGCTGGCCCTCGCGTTCGTAGACCGCGGCGTGGATCTGGAAGTAGGCGCCCGGCTCGCCGGTGGCCCCGACATAGTCGCGCAGCGTGCTGCCGCCCGAGGTCAGGGCGTCGGCCAGGGTGGCGCGCACCATGTCGGCCAGCCGCTCGCAGCGGGCCGCCGACAGCTTGTTGGCCGGCGTCTTGGGGTTGATGCGGGCGCGGAACAGGCTTTCCGACGCATAGATATTGCCCACGCCCACCACCGCCATGCCGGCCAGCAGCACCTGCTTGACGGCCGCGCCGTGGTTCTTGAAGTGGCGGTGCAGCCAGGCGCCGTCGAAACGCGGATCGAAGGGTTCGATGCCCAGCTTGGCCAGCAGCGGATGGGCTTCGATGGGGCCGTCGGCCTGCGGATGCCACAGCACCGCGCCGAAGCGCCGCGGATCGTGCAGCCGCAGCACCGCCTGGTCGAAAACCCACTCGACGTGGTCGTGCTTGCGCAGGAATTCCCCCGGGGGCACGCTGCGCAGCGACCCCGACATGCCCAGATGCACTATCTGGGTGCCATGCTCGAAGCGCAGCAGCAGATACTTGCCGCGGCGCGCGCATTCCAGCACCGCGCGCCCGCCGACCAGCGCCGGCAAATCGGGCGGTATCGGCCAGCGCATGCGGGATTCATGGATGACCAGCCGCTGCAGGGTGCGGCCGGTGATGACGGCGTCGATTCCCCGACGCGTGGTTTCGACTTCAGGCAGTTCCGGCATGAGCCAGTGTAAGATCATCAATTGCGTGTACGAAGATTGTGCCATCAACCGGACGGGCCGCGTGAAGTCGTCTTTCAAACCAATGAACCTCGGGATTGCCGCGCTGGCCGTTGCGCTGGCAGCAATACTGACCCCGCCGGCGCAGGCCGCCGACAGCCGGACCCGCGATGCGACCGGCCCCCGCATGGCGCCCCAGAGCCGTCAGCCTGAAACCGAGGTGATCCGCCTGCGTCCAGGCCAGTTACCCTATGTATCGCTGACCGCCGACATCTTTTATCGCGTGCTGGCCTCCGAGATCGCCGCGCAGCGCGGCATGTACGGTTCGGCGGCCGCCACCATGCTGTCCCTGGCCCGAGACACCAGCGATCCACGCCTGGCGCGCCGCGCCCTGGAGTTCCAGCTCGCCGGCGGCAACCTGCCCGGCGCGCTTGAAGCCGCGCGGGTCTGGGCGCGCCTGTCGCCCAACGACGTGGAGGCCAGTTCGACCGAGCTGGCGCTGGCCGCGGCCAATGGCCAGACCAAAGGCCTGTCGCAGGCGCTGCGCAACCGCATCGACGCCTCGCGCGACAAGACCGCCGCCATCGGCCAGGCCCTGGCCGTGCTCAGCCGCCTCAACGACCGCCGCCTGGCCCTGCGCATTCTCGACGAATCCTTCAGCGACAGCGTGCGCAAGCTGCCCGCCGCGCACCTGGCGCTGGCCGACGTGGCCTCCGCCGCCGGCGACTACCCGCGCGCCGCCCAGGAGGCGCGCGCCGCGCTGGCCGGCGAGCCCCGCTCCGAGGCGGCCGCGCTGCGCGTGCTGGAATACGGCGCCAAGATCGATCCGCAGCGCGCGCAGGCCGAGGCCCGCGCCTACATCGCCCGCAATCCCAACGCCCGCAAGGTGCGCCTGATGCTGGCCGGCCAACTGGCCGACGGCGGCGACTACAACGGCGCGCTGGCCGAACTGCAGGCCATGTCGCGCCGCGCCCCGGAAGATTTCGACCTGCTCTTCATGCAGGCCCAGCTCGCCTACAAGGCCGGCCAGCTGCCGCAGGCCAAATCGCTGCTGCAGCAGTACCTGGACGTGCAGAACCAGCGCCAGCGCGCTACCGTGCCGGGCGCCACCGACGCCGGCGCGGCCGCCGCCGACGCCCACGTGCTGCTGGCCCGCATCGCCGAGGACCAGGGCCAGTACGACGACGCCATCGCCGAACTCGGCCGCATCGACGATCCGACCCTGCGCTATTCCGTGCGCATGCGCCAGGCGGTGCTGCGCGCCAAGAGCGGCAACGTCGACGGCGCGCTCTCCATGATCGACGCCGCCGGCCCCCAGGACGACGAGGAACGCACGCTGGGCGTGCTGACCAAGGCCCAGATCCTGCGCGACGCCGATCGCGTATCGCAGGCCGTCTCGGTGCTCGAAGAGGCCGACCAGGCCATGCCGGACACGGTCGAGATCAAATACGAACTGGCCATGCTCTACGAGCGCCAGAACCGCCTCGCCGACCTGGAGCGCATGCTGCGCCAGGTCATCGCGCTGGACCCCGACCACGCGCACGCCTACAACGCGCTGGGCTACACGCTGGCCGACCACAACCAGCGCCTGTCCGAGGCCCTGGACCTGATCACCCAGGCGCTGGAGCTGGCGCCCAACGATCCTTTCATCCTGGACAGCATGGGCTGGGTCAAGTACCGGATGGGCGACTCCACCGCCGCCGCCGACTACCTGCGCCGCGCCTACAGCGTGCGTCCCGAGGCCGATATCGCGGCCCACCTGGCCGAAGTGCTCTGGAGCCAGGGCAAGCGCGACCAGGCCGTGGAACTGCTGCGCGCCGCCAAGCAGAAGGACCCGAAGAACAAGACCGTCCAGGACGTGATCAAGCGCCTGGGGGTCGGACTGTGACGCCGGCGATCCTGCATGCGCGCCGGGCCGCGGCGCTGTTGCGCTGGGCCTTGATGGCGCTGCTGGCGGCCCTGCTTGCCGCCTGCACCACGCCCAAGCCCATCGAAGGCGCCGGCGCCGACGCGTTTTCCCGCGTCGGCCGTTTCGCGCTCACGGTCAACGAGGCCGGCGGCCAGCAGAACGCGGTGCAGGGCGGTTTCTCGTGGTCCGACGACGGCCGCCGCTACGTGCTCGACCTGACCAATCCGCTGGGCTCCACCGAAGCCCGCGTCGAAGGCCGCCCCGGCGCGGCCACGCTCACCAAGGCCGACGGCACGCGCTACGTGGCCGACAATCCCGACGGCCTGGCCGCGGAAGTCCTGGGCAGCAGCGTGCCGGTATCGGGCCTGCGCGACTGGCTGCGCGGCAAGCTGGCCGCGCAACCGCAGGCCTCCGACGTCTCCAGCGACGAGCTGGGCCGCCCCGTGGCCTTCGAACAGGGCGGCTGGCGCGCGCGCCTGTCGCGCTACGACGCGCTCGGCCCGCAACTGCTGGTCCTGGAACGCCAGGAGCCGGGCCGCCGCATCATGCTGCGGCTGGTCGTCAACCAATCCTCGTAGGGGCCGACGGCCCCGTTTCGCCGTGACGCTTTACGACGTACCCGCACCCGCCAAGCTCAATCTGTTCCTGCATGTCGTGGGCCGGCGGGCCGACGGCTATCACCTGCTGCAGACCGTCTTCCGCTTCATCGACCTGTGCGACACGCTGCATTTCGACGTGCGCGCAGACGGCGTCATCAGCCGCGCCGCGGACCTGCCCGGCGTGCCGCCGGAACAGGACCTGACCCTGCGCGCCGCGCATGCGCTGCAACGGGCGACCGGCACCCGCATGGGCGCGCAGATCGCGCTGGAGAAGCGCATACCGCAAGGCGGCGGCCTGGGCGGCGGTTCGAGCGACGCCGCCAGCGTGCTGATCGCGCTGAACCGCCTGTGGAATACGGGCCTGTCGCGCGAGGAACTGATGAAGCTGGCCTTGCCGCTGGGCGCCGACGTGCCGGTCTTCGTGTTCGGCCAGTCCGCGTTCGCGCAGGGCGTGGGCGACGAACTCAGCGCCGTCGAACTGCCGGAACGCGCCTATCTGGTGGCGCAGCCGGACGCCAGCGTGCCGACCGCTGAAATTTTTTCCGCGCCGGATTTGACAAGAGATTCTTCTTACATCACAATAGCGGACTTTCTTGCTTCGCCAACTTTCTGCCCTGGCAACAGCTTCGGCAAGGCTTTTGGCAGAAACGACTTGGAGCCGGTGGTCTTCCGCCTTTACCCTGAAGTGCTTGGGGCATCGCGGTGGCTAAGCGAACAGTTGAAGGGTTCAACGGTTCGCATGTCGGGATCTGGCGCGTGTTTATACGCCGAGTTTTCCGAACTACCGCAGGCCGTTTTGGCGAAAACAGAAATCACCGCTATAATGCGCGGCGCTGATAAAAAAATCAGTCAAACGCATCCACGGTTTCGGTTAGTGCAGGCATGTACTGGATTGGCTGAACATCCGTTGCGGAATTGGATTGCAAGATAGTTGGGGAGTCGCCAAGCTGGTTAAGGCACCGGATTTTGATTCCGGCATGCGAAGGTTCGAATCCTTCCTCCCCAGCCAACCGAATACATAACAAAGCTGTTGAACAAGCCCGTAAGACACTGGCCCTGGTTCAGCAGCTTTTTTATTTTCCGGATCGGCTGGTGTTCCATATCACCCCGCATCACTCGTCAGTGTCTTAAACGACCATCGCATCATCCATCATGGCAAACGATAGCTTCATGATTTTCACGGGCACCGCCAATACGCGGCTGGCCGTGGACGTAGTCAACCATCTCGATATGTCCCTGGGCAAGATGACCGTCGGTCGCTTCTCGGACGGCGAGGTGATGGTCGAGATCAACGAGAACGTGCGCGGCAAGGACGTCTTCGTCCTGCAGCCCACCTGTGCCCCTACCAATGACAACCTGATGGAAATCATGGTGATGGTCGATGCGCTGCGCCGCGCTTCCGCCGGCCGCATCACCGCCGCGATTCCCTATTTCGGCTATGCCCGCCAGGACCGCCGCCCGCGCTCGGCGCGCGTGGCCATCTCGGCCAAGGTCGTGGCCAACATGCTGCAAGTGGCCGGCGTCGACCGCGTGCTGACCATGGACCTGCACGCCGACCAGATCCAGGGCTTCTTCGACATCCCCGTGGACAACATCTACGCGGGCCCGATCCTGCTGGGCGACATCTGGCGCCGCAACTTCTCGAACCTGGTCGTCGTGTCCCCGGACATCGGCGGCGTGGTGCGGGCCCGCGCGCTGGCCAAGCAGCTCGAAGCCGACCTGGCCATCATCGACAAGCGCCGTCCGCGCGCCAACGTGTCCGAAGTGATGAACATCATCGGTGAAGTCGACGGCCGCACCTGCATCATCATGGACGACATGGTCGACACCGCCGGCACGCTGTGCAAGGCGGCCCAGGCCCTGAAGGACCGCGGCGCCGGCGCCGTCTACGCCTATTGCACGCACCCCGTGCTGTCGGGCGGCGCCATCGACCGCATCGAAGCGTCGGAACTGGACGAACTGGTCGTCACCGACACCATCCCGCTGTCCGAACAAGGCCAGGCCAGCGGCAAGATCCGCCAGCTGTCGTGCGCCGCGCTGCTGGGCGAGACCATCCTGCGCATTTCCAACGCGGAATCGGTCAGCTCGCTGTTCGTCGACTAAGCACCCCTTTTTTGCGTCTTGCTGGTCGCGGCAAGACGCAATCGACACGGCGCGCGTTTTGCGCGCCGTGAATTTAACGGCGAAGCCTCTTCGCCATTTATTGTTTTTGGAGTTTTCCATGAAATTCAATGCCACTGCGCGTAGCGTCCAGGGTTCGAGTGCGAGCCGCCGCCTGCGCCGCGCGGGCCGCGTTCCCGCCATCGTTTATGGCGGTACGGCTGCCCCGCTGAACATCGAACTCGACCACAACGAGATCTACCACGCCCTGCGCAAGGAAGAATTCCACGCGTCGATCCTGCAAATGGCGCTGGAAGGCGCGGCCAAGGAAGAACAAGTCCTGCTGCGTTCGGTTCAATGGCACGCCTACAAGCCGCAAGTCCTGCACGTGGACTTCCAGCGCGTGGACGCCAACCAGGCCCTGCACACCAAGGTCCCGTTCCACTTCATCAACGCTGAAGTCTCGCCGGCCGTGAAGCTGGGCGGCGCCATCGTCAGCCACGTCCTGACCGAACTGGAAGTGACCTGCCTGCCGGCCGCGCTGCCCCAGTTCATCGAAGTCGACCTGAAGGACCTGCTGCCCGGCGCGTCGGTCCACCTGGCCGACATCAAGCTGCCCAAGGGCGTGACCTACGTCGCCCACGGCGGCGACGCCAACCCGCTGATCGCCTCGGCCGTGGTCAAGGCCGGCGGCGCTGCCGCTGCCGAAGAAGGCGGCGAAGCCGAAGCCCCGGCCGCCTAAGCCCGCCGCGGGCCCACAGGCCCGCAGCCGGTTTGCGTGCGAAACCCTGCGTGTGCATTTGCATGCGCAGGGTTTTTTGGTTTAAACACCCCCATCATGTCTACTCCCATACGCCTCATCGTGGGATTGGGTAATCCCGGTCCCGAATACGAAACCACCCGGCACAACGCCGGCTTCTGGCTCGCCGACCATCTGGCGGACGATCTGCGCGCGAGCTTCGCGCTGGAGAAGTCCTTCTTCGGCATGGTGGCCAAGGCCAGGCTGGGCGCCGACAACGTGCTGCTGCTCAAGCCCAACACCTACATGAACCGCTCCGGCCAGGCCGTGGGCGCGCTGGCCCGCTTCTACAAGCTGACGCCGGAACAGGTGCTGGTGCTGCACGACGAACTCGACCTCATGCCCGGCCAGGTGAAACTGAAGCAGGGAGGCGGCCACGCCGGCCACAACGGCCTGAAAGACATCCAGGCCGCGCTGGGCAGCCCCAATTTCTGGCGCCTGCGCATCGGCATCGGCCATCCGCGCACGCTCGGCCTGGCGCAGCAGGTCGCGGACTTCGTCCTGCATCCTCCGCGCCGCGAAGAACAGACACAGATCGAAGCCGTCATCGACCGCTGCCGCGCCGTGGTGCCGGCCATGCTGGCCGGCGACTTCCCGCTGGCCACGCGCCAGCTTCACAGCGGCAACGACGCCTGATGGCCCGCTCTGGCGCGCCGCGCGCAAAAAGCATGCGCTTTCGCAGCGAAGTCGCGGACTTCTGGCGCTTCCTGCGCCATCCGCAGCCGGTGTCGCGCCTGCCCGGGCGCGCGGCGGCCAGCGGGCTGGCGGCGGACTGGCTGCCTGGCATCACGCCCGGCAGGCTGCTGGCCTGGGCCGCGCTGCTGTGGGCCGTGAACCTCTTCGCGCTGGGGCCGCTGGCCGTCACGGCGGCCGGCCTGGGCGGCGTGACCCATCGCCTCGACCCGGCCAACATCCCCTGGCTCACCGCCATCCTGTGGGCGCCGCTGGTCGAGGAAATGCTGTTCCGCTACGGCCTGCGCCGCCCGAAACAGGCCTTGTGGCTGGTTCCCGCCATGCTGCCCGTCGTGCTGTGGGGCCCCAAGGTCTGGACCGGCCTCTTGTGCGCCGCCTTCCTGATCCTGGCGGCCTGGAGCCTGCGGCGCCGGCCCGGGCTGATCGCGGGCTGGGACACCACCTGGCGGCGCTACTACCTGAAGCACTTCGGCCTGGTGTTCCACCTGGTCGCGCTGAGCTTCGCGGCCGTGCACCTGACCAACTTCGTCTACGCCAAGACGCCGTACTGGCTGCTGCCCCTGCTGGTGCTGCCGCAATGGCTGACCGGCCTGGTGCTGGGCTGGATGCGCGTGCGCCGCGGCATCGGCGCGGCCATCCTGCTGCACTCGGTCTTCAATGCCGGCCCCATTTTGATGATCTGGCTCATCATGCGCTGGCTCCCGGCGGCGGCAAGCTGACGGGGTAAACTAGAACGTTAACGATCAATACCGTACTCACACAGGATTCCCATGGCTCTGCAATGCGGCATCGTCGGCCTGCCCAACGTCGGCAAATCGACACTCTTCAACGCTCTGACCCGCGCCGGCATCGCCGCCGAGAACTACCCGTTCTGCACCATCGAGCCCAACGTCGGCGTGGTGGAAGTGCCGGATCCGCGCCTGCAGAAGCTGGCTGAAATCGTCAAGCCCGAGCGCATCCTGTCGGCCACCGTCGAATTCGTCGACATCGCCGGCCTGGTCGCCGGCGCCAGCAAGGGCGAAGGCCTGGGCAACCAGTTCCTCTCGCACATCCGCGAAACCGACGCCATCGTCAACGTCGTGCGCTGCTTCGAAGATCCCAACGTGATCCACGTCGCCGGCAAGGTCGACCCCATCGCCGACATCGAAGTCATCGAAACCGAACTGGCCCTGGCCGACCTGCAGACCGCCGAAAAGGCCCTGCAGCGCCACCAGAAGACCGCCCGCTCCGGCGACAAGGAATCGCAGCGCATCGTCGCCGTGCTGGAAAAGTGCGTGGCCCAGCTGAACGAAGCCAAGCCCATCCGCGCGCTCGACCTGTCCACCGAAGAAAAGGCCGACATCGCCCAGCTCTGCTTCATCACCGCCAAGCGCGCCATGTACGTGGGCAACGTCGCCGACGACGGCTTCGAGAACAACCCGCTGCTCGACCGCCTGACCGAATTCGCCGCCGCGCGCAACGCGCCCGTGGTCGCCATCTGCGCCGCCATCGAGTCCGAAATCGTCGACCTCGACGACGCCGATCGCCAGGCCTTCCTGTCCGACATGGGCATGGAAGAACCGGGCCTGAACCGCCTCATCCGCGCCGCCTTCAAGCTGCTGGGCCTGCAAACCTACTTCACCGCCGGCGTGAAGGAAGTGCGCGCCTGGACCGTGCCGATCGGCGCCACCGCGCCCCAGGCCGCCGGCGTCATCCACACGGACTTCGAACGCGGCTTCATCCGCGCCCAGACGATTTCGTATGAAGACTACATCGCCTACAAGGGCGAGCAGGGCGCCAAGGAAGCGGGCAAGATGCGCGCGGAAGGCAAGGAATACATCGTCCAGGATGGGGATGTGATGAATTTCTTGTTTAACGTCTGACGAATTTCGCTGGATCTCGATGGCGCTCAGTAGCGCTTGGTGGACAGGTTGCTCCATTTGAAATCAATGGGTTGCGTAAACAATACGGTCTATTGAGCGTTCCTATTGTTCATCGAAGTCCAGGAAATTCGGGGGTAGCGTTGGGGGTACTCGTGTTCAACCGTGGGGGTACATCTCCCCGCAGTGGAGTCCAACGATGCCCGAAAACCTACTCACCGACCTCAAGGTCAGGTCGGCCAAATCGACTGATCGAGATTGGAAACTATCAGACGGCGGGGGCTTGTTCCTGCTGGTCAAACCTACCGGCGGCAAGCTCTGGCGGTGGAAGTACCGCCTGCAAGGCAAGGAGAACCTCTTTGCCATTGGCGGCTTTCCTCAAGTAAGCCTTGCGGAGGCGCGTGCAGCCCGCGAGAAGGCGCGCGCCTTGGTCAAGCAAGGCATCCATCCTGCCCATGAGCGGCGGCAGGCCAAGCAGCGCAACCTGGAGGCGCTGGAGGAGCGCAAGCGCGCTCGTGAAAGCTCGTTCGCCAAGGTGGCGAAGGCTTACTTGGCGGAGATCAGACCGGTCTTCGCGCTCAGCTCCTACCGCACGAAAGAATCCCGCATCAGGAAGTACCTGTCGCCCAAGTTCGATGGGATGCCGATGAGCGACATAGGCGTGAAGCAAATCCGCCCGCTGCTGGAGGAGTGCAAGGCCCACGGCGCGTGGGCGGCCATCCATGTCAAAGGCGATCTTTCAGCCATCTTCGAATTCGCGGTGGTGCGGGGTCTGGTCGAGGCAAATCCAATTCCCAGCCTGCGCGGGCTGCTACGCGTGCCGTTCAGCGAGAGCAAGGCGGCGATGACGCGAGAGCAAATCCAGAAGTTCTATCAGGAGTTGCGCGGCTACCGGGGCTATCCGGAAACCTCGCTGTGTCTGCGGTTGATTGCTCTGACGGCTTGCCGTCCAGGGGAAGCGGCGGATGCCGAGTGGGACGAGTTCGACTTTGAGGATGCTCTGTGGCGTCGGCCTGCGGCGAAGATGAAAGCGCGGCGTGACCATGTCAGCCCGTTGTCCACGCAGGCCGTAGCAGTGCTGAAGGATTTGCAGTGCATCACGGGCGGTGGCCGCTATCTGTTCCCACACCGTAGTGGCAAGGGCTTCACTACGCCCAACCGGCTGACCTACGCGATGCGCGACATGAACCTGGGCCGGGGCACGACGCCGCATTGCTGGCGGACGACCTTTTCGACTTGGGCCAATGAGAACGGGTACAGGCCCGATGCGATTGAACGGCAACTTGCCCACGTGGAAAGCAACAAGGTGCGGGCGACGTACAACAAGGCGTTGCTGCTGGATCAGAGAAGGACGCTGTTGCAGGACTGGGCGGACTACCTGAGTGCTGCGGAGGGCAGCGGCACGGCATAGGGAAGAGTTGGCTGGGTGTTGCAGAACCAATGGACAGGGCGGCCTTTTCCTTTTCTGGATAGGGCCGTTGTCCCTTGAGTGCCGTTCCCTTGCCGTTTGCCTTTTGCCGAAGGCTGGACCTGGAAATGGGGTAAATGATGGGATAAATAGGGTAATTGTTCGCTGGTTACCCTGTTTTCCCGTACCTAACAGACTCCCAGTGTGGACTTCCCCCAGTACGGTAGACAGCCGGGGCCTCTGAGGCGAATCTCTGTAAGCGTTTGAAGCTCAATGCTTGACGATGAGAGCTATCCCCATGCGGCACTCATGAGCGTTACCAGATCACGCCGCGATAGCACTTCGGTGAATTCGCGCCAATCCTTTTCCGGCGGCATCATCGTGCCGGTATAGCGCAAGTCGAAGCCAGTCGCGGTTTTCTGGGCGTTGATGTACTCATCCAAGCGCTCGCCGAGTGTTTCGATGTCGTCGATCCACTCGTCCTTGATGGTGTCCGGCAGCGAACCAAAGAGGTCGTAGCGGTTCTTCATGCGCTCGGACAGGCGCTCGTAGATTTTTTCGTCCACGGTCTGCTCGAACACCAGGTTCAGCATGTCCACGGTTTCGCGTCGCTGGCCGAAGCGTTTGATGCGCCCAATGCGCTGTTCGAGCCGCGTGGGGTTCCACGGCAGATCGACGTTGATCAGCGTGCCCAAGGTCTGCAAATTCAAACCCTCGCACGCGGCATCGGTGGCCACCATCACACGAATCTGGTGCTCGGCCACCATGCGCTTCAAGGTTTCGCGCTCGACGCTCACGCTGTCGCCACGCTGGTACAGGCGGCTACGGCCCGCGCCTGCGTACAGGCCGACCGCTTCTTCCGGGTAGCGCGCCGCCAGCGAATCTGCCAGCCACTTCGCCGTGTCGTAGTACTGGCTGAAGATGATGACACCCAATTCCAGCCACTTCTCCTTGTCGAGAAAGTGTACGACAGCCTCCATCTTCGGATCGACTTGCAGCCGCTCCAGCCGGACAATCAGCCGTTGCAGGACTTCGATTTCCTCGCTTGTCTCGACCTTGATGTCGGCTTCCTGCTCTTCGTCTTCCTCGTGCTCGGCACCGCCTTGCAGTAAGCGCCGCGCTGTCGCCAAGCCCGCGTGGATGCTGGAGCAAATGCGTTGCTCCATCAAGTTCTTCATGAAGCCGCTGCCCTTGCCGCGCTTGGCCAGCGCTTTGCCAAAGGCACGGGCTTCGCCATAAGCCTGCCGGAAGTCTTCCGACGTGCGCAGCGCCTTGCCTTCAAACAAGGCGTCGAAGGCGCGTTGTTCCGAGACTTGCTCGCGTTCGGGGTGAACGTCCACGGCCACACGCGCCAGCAGCCCCGCATCTTCAAGCTGCTGGCGTTTGCGTAGCACGACATGACGTACCAGCGGGTTCTCGCGCTGGAACAGTGTTGCCCCGGTGATACGGCGTTCCAGTTCCTCCTCCAGAATCTCCCGCGTTTCTTCCGTCAGATCGGCCAGCGAACGGTTGGTTTGCCACTCCCCGTTCTGCAATCCCAAGTCTTGCCGGATAGCGGAGAACAAACGTCGGGCACGAGGCTCACTGGTTGATTCCATGCGCGGAAGTGGCGAGCGCAACAGTTCCCACGCATGGGTGAGCGATTCCACCTCCATGCGGCCCGCAAGAATGTCGAGCACTTCGTCGGGTCGGTGCCACGGCGCTAAGTCGTGGCCGAGCACGAAACGGCCTGGGCCTTGGTGCAAGATGCCCAGCAAGTCCCATAGATCGGCCGGGTTGGTCTGGATCGGCGTGGCCGTGCCCAGCAGCACATGATCGGCACGCGCGGCTATCTCACGCATAAAAGCCAGCAGTTCGTTCGGCGTTCCGGCTTCCTTGCCAAAGCCCTGGCGGGTTCTGGCTTTGTGCGCTTCGTCCAAGATCACGACACCGAAGCGCATTCCAAGCAGGTGCTGCTTCTCCAGCGAGTCGCGCATCATCAAGCCGGTGGAGACAATGCCGATGCGCAACGGGCAATGCGCTATTTGCTCGCGCCCGGCGGGCGACAGTACTCGCTCGTCAGCATCCAGCCAGACTTTGCCAACGGTATCCCAACGGGCGGTCGGGATGCCCAGCTTGTCCAGCATCTCGGTCTGCCATTGTTCGGTCAATGTGGCCGGGGCAAAGATAACGACTGGGCGGCGTGGCCCATTGTCTTTGTCAGATAACAGGCAGAGCGTCAGTGCAGCTGTCGCCAGCGACAGCGTTTTGCCCAGCCCTACTTCGTCGGCTAACAGCAGGCGCACCGTACCGTGTAGCCGCTGATGACGCAGACATTCGGTCAGAAACCCTTGCTGCCACGGCTGTAACTGCTGGCCCTCTCGGTAGAGAGGCGACTCAATCAGCGCCGCAGGGGCAAGATTTTCGTCATCGTCGATTTCGACGAACTCGATCTCTCGCCGATAGCCGCGCCGATGTACCTCGCGGATCACGGCCTGCGGAAGGGGCTTGGCGGCGTTCCAGAGGAAGTCGAATTCTTCCTCGATCCACGCCACGCCTTCTGGCGATTCGTCCTCCCACAGGATTTCGTAGTGGCGCTGCCAGCCGTTTCGCGTCTCGTTCATCGACCCGATGAACCCTAGCTTACGGCCATCAGCGAGGGTAATCACACCTGCCTTGCCATGCACGAAACCGCAGATGTCGTCAGGCGCGATGCGCACCGCCTGCCCATGCTTGGCGAGGAACGCGTCCAGCCGCCGATAGCGTTCGCGGTTCAGCAGAGCCTCGGCCTCCAGGGCGCGCTCGTTCCAGCGGCCGAGCATCTTGCTCTCGCGCAGTTGCGCCACTTTCAGGTCGTCCGGGTGAATGTCCACATTGCAGACGATCTTGACCTCGGGGATGTGCTCCAGCGCCTCGCCAGCCACTTCGAACAGCGAGCTGGTGAAGTAGCCCGCAATGCGCTTGTAGCTCCGCGCACCGGCCAGATGCTGCATCAGGAAACTGGCATCCAGCCGATGGGTACGCGAAGAGAAGCGCCGGATGCTCATGGCCCAAGACCTCAGTCGCCGAAGCGCAGATTCTTGAGACGCGCACCCAGTACCTCGGCGGCAGAGCGCACCTCAGATTCGGGCGCTTTGCGCTCGATGAAGGCCAGCATGTCCACCAGCAGGGAGCGGACTTCCAGGAAGTCCGCCATCTCGGCTCGCAGTTGTTCGACGATGATTTGCGCCTCGGTGTCCTTGAGCAGTTGTTGCAAGGCAATGATGAGCTGTCCCAGCCGCGTCACGCCGATCTCGGTGGCATCTGTCAGATCGCGCGAAGCGTATTCGCTGACGCGCTTGAGGCGTGCGTTGTTGGGGCGCATGTCGCCCATCACACGGCTGTAGTCCGTCACGCGGAACGCCTTGGCGAAGTTCTGATAGTTGTCCAGCTTGGACGTGCCTGCGGTTTCCATGTCCATCATCCGCAGTACAAAGCGTTCGATGCCAGTGAGGCGCCCCCACGCGTCAGCGGTGAGGCCCTCGGGAACGAGCAGGCTGGATGCGGTTTCCGCTGCCTGCTGGACGATTTCATCCACCACCGTGATTTCACCCCGTGCGCGCGGGCGCAGGGCGAAGGTGGTGACGTCCTCGTCGCCGATGCGTGTGTAGGCGGTCAGCACCTTGAGCGCTGCCGCATAACCGGCCATCTGCAAATCGGAGTCGCCCCACACCGGCTCACCGTGGTGGGCGGCCACAGTGTCGTTCAGATGCATCATGGTTTCGATCTGCCGCGCCACTTCCTGCCGCACAGCGGGTAGCAGGCGCTGTTTGAAGCCAGTGCGCTCGCCAGCCGCGCGCTTCTTGAGCATCAGGATGACGGTGCCTTGGACAAAGCTTCCCTTCTTGATGGCTGCATTGGTTTCCGTTGCGATGTACCACGCCGCCACAACTTGTAGGCCCGCAGCCCAGAAGATGCCGATCAGGTCGCCCCAGACGGCGGTGTCCTGATGGGTAAACATCACGCACTGCATACCGTTGTCAGGCATGTGATCGGCCATTGCTTTGTAGGCGGCAGCCATGCCACGCCGAAACTCGTCGTCTGACCCCTTGATCGCCAACGCGCGGCGCGAATCCCACACCCAGTCATCGAAAGGTTTGGGTGGGTTCTTACGTAGCCATGCGATGAAGTATTCGGTGATCTCGTGGTAGTTCACCGCGTCGGCGTACGGTGGATCGGTGATCCAAATATCGGCGTCGTCTTCAAGCTTGGTCGCATCACGGCACTTGATCGACCGGCGAGTCTCTGGAAGCGGACTGTTGGCAAAGCCGAACGAGCGGCCTGCTTCGTGGCTGAAAAAGCAACGGATGCCGTAGTTGTAAAACGTGTTCAGCGCTTGGTTGTAGAAGACGTTATTGGTCTTCTCCCAATGATTCATCCAGTTGGCGATCCGGGAGTTCCAGTCCAGCGATTTGGCGTTGAAAACGTAGTCTTCCGGCGTGCGGTGCTGGAAGTAGCGTGAGATCAAGAGAAGCTGGCGGGCATTGAACAAGTGGTGCCAGTGTGTCCAGCCGCGTTCACGGAATAGACGGGTCGTTTCGTCCCCGTGCTCGATGGTCATATCCGGAACCAGTCCTTCGTCCTGCCAGCGGCTCAGGTTCTCGGCGACGAGCGTTTCCACGCGGCGCTCACATTCCCAATCGGCCTCGGTCGGGGCAGCAAACCAGGTTTCCTGCCGGGACTTGGTGAGCGAGTCCTTGGCGATCCAGTGAATGGCGTAGAGCCGCTCCTGAAAAATATCATCAGGGCGCGGCTTGAAATCGTTCTTCTCCCAACGACGCAGGCGATTGCCCGTGCTGCCATCGGCGTTTCGATAGTCGCCGCGTAGCGTCTTTATGGGCGTGCGATAGGTCTTTCCGTCCAGCGTGTAGACCATGTCGCCGTCTTGTACCGTACCCTGATCAGCAGCCGCTGCTTCCTTATCCGAAACGCCACTGACAATCTCGATGTCGAATCGCTTCTTGCCGTGATCCGGCTTCAGGCGAGCGATGATGTTCCGGCCCTTGGAGATCACCCACGAGGGGGACAGAGGAACCATCCATCCCGTTTCCGGGCAACGGGCTTCTACGCAATAAAGATAAGACTTGGCGCGATTGCCCTGCTTGTCGTGCTCAATGCCCAGCTTCGTGATCTCCGCATCCACCGACTTGGCAACACGTTCCTGCGACTTCTCGATTTCTACGCGTCGCTCCGGGCTTGAGCCAATGATGTTCAATGCGCCCCAAGTCAACATGCAGGCGATGGGGTTGAGGTCGGAGGCATACACGTCGCAGCCGATGCGCGCAGCCTCAAAAGGGATGGAGCCGCCGCCACTAAAGGTGTCACCCACGCGGGCGCGGTGGCCGTAACGCAAGACGCCTAGCTGCTCCACCAAATCTGGGAACGACTGCACGCTTACACCCAGATGAGCATAGTGACGGTTGACCTCCGCCCACACCGGGGCAAAGAGCCAGTCTTGATCCAGTTCTTCCGGGCGTTTGCTTATGGTGGCTTTTTCTTCGTAACCGGACAGGGTGGCCAGTGCCTGGCGGTACAGAACCAGTTTGTCGTCATCGGTGACGTCGCGTCGCCAACCGCGTCCTCCAAAGTAGCGTTCCGGGTCGGTGATAGGGATCATCTCCTGGAGCTTGGACACTGAGAACGCATTGGCAGCCAGTGCCCGTCGGGCCAATCCTTCATCGTCGAAGGCCATAAGCTTTTCGAAGATGGCGAGATCCGCTTCCGCGTCGTCAGTGGGTGGCAACAGGCTGCCAAGCACGATGGCGCGCACCAAGATCAGTGGCTTGCGCCCCTTCCAGTAGGAGCCGAGCCCGGTCAGGGTTTGGCCAAGATTTGCCTTGCGCTCCTTTTGTGCCTCGAACGACACCTTCTGGGCGGGGAAAACTGTTTCTATCAGCGCGGGCGCATCTTTCAGGGCCAAGGGCGTGAGAGTGATTGTTGTTTTTTGCATTCCCTGATGAATCCTCAATGGGCCAAAGCCGCGTCCGGTGACAGCCAGCCGTGGGAGCGCAGCCGCTCTTCGGCAATAGCCAGCTGGCGCGCGGTGAACTGCTGCTTGCGTGCGTTCCAGCCATAGACCTGACGCTCTACGCTCTCGTGCTGTGTGGCACCCTCGCGGCTCATCACCCAATGCACTGTGGCCAGGAGTTCTAGCCCGTAAGGTGACTCAAAGCCCTCGACCAGCTTGGTGACGCGCTCGAAACGGGCTCGGCTGATGTCGTGTTGATCCAGATAATCCTTGGCGTCTTCCACTGCACCGGGCACCAGCGTGAGCGGCTTGTCCGGCGCATCGCCGCCATCGGCATAGCCCGCGATCAAATGGCCTTCCACCGCCTTCAGCACATGGCGCAGGTTCTCGGCGTAAGGGCCGTAGTGATGCTTGACGTATTGGAGACGCAGCGGCTCGCCTGCTTCCTGCATGAAGTACATCAGCTTGTGGACTTCCAACAGGGTGACAAAGGGGTCAAGCAGGCCGCCAAGATAGCGCTGCATCAGTTCCACCAAGGCGGCGCGACCCGCCGTCATTTTGGGCACCTCGCGCACATGCGCCATCTTGTCGTTGGTCGGTGCGCCCTTGGGCTCAAACACCAGCACGCGTACGTCGGCAAGCTCTGCCAGGGTGCGCTCGATGCGTGGGCGCACCTCGTTCCAGTCCAGCCCGCCCAGGCCTGCGCCCAGCGGCGGGATGGCGATGGAGCGGATGCCCTTGTCGCGGATGACATTGACCAGATCGACCAGGCCCGCATCGATGTCCTCAATACGGCTTTTGCCGCGCCAGTGGCGCTTGGTCGGGAAGTTGATGATGAAGCGCGGCAAGGTGAGCTGCCCCGTCTCAAAAACGAACATACGACCAGGCTGCACAGCTTCACGCTTGCAGGCGGCCTCGTAGGCTTTGAAGTTCTCCGGAAAGACGTTCTTGAACTGCAAGGCGATGCCGCGCCCCATCACGCCGACGCAGTTGACGGTGTTGACCAGCGCATCTGCCTCGCACTTGAGGATGTCGCCTGAGGTGTACTCGATCATGGCTGTGCTCCTCTCATTTCAGTAATACCAATTCGGCAAGACTTCGACCGTGGGCCGGTGTCCGTGTGCCGGAAGGGCGTTGACGACTTGCCGATAGACGTTGGCGGATTGAACGCCGATGCGTTCGACCAAGTGCCACGGAAAGCGCTGCTCCAGCAGGAACTCGGCTTGCTTGCCTTCTTTCAGACCGCCACCCCAGTTGCTTGCCTGCACCGCCGTCCAGTTGATTTCACCAAGACGCGCCAGATCATTGCGGTCTTCAAAAAAATACGATCCGGCGTTGGATAGCGTGAACGCCCAACGCGCAGGTTGTGCGTTGGCCCAGGCCACAACTGCGCCCAAATCCGCCTGTAAGTGGATGATGGGCGTTTGCCCGCCTTGATAGGTCAGCTCTGCATTGCGCCGATGGATCAAATAAAGCATCACCGACCGTGGGCAAAAATAAAACGGCACGCAGGCACCGACGAACAAGCCTGGGTGGCTTGCGAGCTGAAGCTCGGTCAAACGGCGCTGTTTGATGTGGTTCATGCCAACCATCGTTCCGCCCAGTGCCTGTGCTTGAACCAAGGCGTCCGACAACAGCCCGCCTGCCGCGACGATGGAGGGCAGACGATCCACATGGGCAATGTGGTAAATCTTGGGCTGCGGCGGCACGAGCACGGCGTTCATAGTGCTTCGTCTCCAAACAGGCCCAATGAGGCCTGTGTGGCTTCCTGCTCAGACTTGCCACGTCGAGCACGAGGAGCAAGCAGTTCGCTCTGCGCGACATCGCCCAAGGCATGCTTGAGCGCTGCGCGCCAGCCCTTGCCCCCGTCCATCACGCCGCCGGTGCTCATGGCAGTCATGCCGAACAGCCACCAGCGCTCTTCCGGGCGCAACGCCAGCCAGTTGCGCACAGCCACCGGAGTTTTCTCCATCTCCATCTGCTCGACGGCCCAGGCCAGTATGCACAATTCCTTGCCGAGCAAGCGATCCACTGGGTTGTCGCCGACCTTCCACGCACCCGGCTTGATGCCATGCGCAGCCAGACGAGCGTTGAAGGCTCGTTGAACCTCGGCGCGGATGGCGGTCCAGCGCGGGCGGTCCAGCAGAACGCGGTCAATCACCGCGTTGTCGTTGCTTGCAGACTGCAAGCCGAGGTGTTCACTGATCTGAACTTTGCCCGTGCTGGCCTTGGGAATGACGACATTGAAGTGATGAGGATCAGAAGTCGCAGGCATGCCAAACCCCAGCGTGTGCAGCACTTGCGCACGCGCCTTGGACGGTGGTGTGTTACCTGCAACTTTGGCCATCCTCATTCCTCCTGATTGATGTCGCCCGGCTTCAGCTCTATCCCGGCAAGCTTGGCGAACTCTTTGAGTGCAAAGCCGGTATCGAAGGAGATGCCGTCGGCAATTGCAATGTTGAGTGGGGCGTCGGGCTCCTTGAGCACATCGCGTAGGCTGTTGACGACGCCTTCGATGATGGCAGCGGTGACTTCGCGCTCCTGGAAACGCACGGTTACGGTGTTCTCACCCTCACCGATTTCGACGCGCACACCCTTGAAGCGCGTGCCCGGCTGATCGCGGAAACGGTTGATGACGCTGAAGACGCGGTCGGTCGTGTCGAGGGCAACACGCTTGCTTTGCAGGCGCGCGGGCTTGCTGTCGATGATCTGCACGGTCTTGTCGCCGCTGGCCGGGATCTGGAAGTCCGCTGTCTTGTTTGCCTCGCCCGCGCGGGCGAACACCAGCAGGCGGCAGCTTGCGGAACCGATCTCGAACGGTGCGTCGTAGCGGGTACCGTCTTTGGGGTTGGAGCCGTCTAGGGTGTAGAAGATGTCGGCGTTCGGCGTAGCAGCGAGGGTGACACGGCGCTTGTCAGCGGCGGGCTCGACTTGATGGCGGATCTTGAGGTCGGCGAGCCAGCGGGTGGCAGGGCCGGTTTCATAGCGCCCGGTGGGCTCCCTCACCACGAAGTAGACCGTGCCCTCGCCGGTGGCAAAGTTCTCCAAGTCGTCGACCTTGTTGTCCTTGTCGGACACGTCGGGTTTGTTCGACCAATAGACGATGGGGCTATCACCCGCGTGCCGTGGCGTGAGGCTCAGAATCGTTTCGCCGGTGTCTGGCTTGACGTTGATGACCGAGACGTTGACGGTGGTCTTGTCCTTGGGGAATGGCCCCTTCTCGATGTAGCCGTCTTCGCCCAAGCGCCAACGACCTTGTTTCAAGGCCTCTGTCTTGAGCGCATCCAAACCACTGGCTCCTGGCATCCACGGCCAGATTGGCGAGCACTTGGCTCGGGTGGCGACGTCTTTCCAAGGGGTGCGACGGTTGTCCTTGCCAGAAGGCCACAGGTATTCCTCGGCTTGCGCGAAGCATTCGTCGAAGTTGTCTTTGTTCAGCTCAGCCACGAGCTTGTAATCAGCGCGCGGGCTGGCCAGTAGTCTTTCGATCTGCGTCTCGGCCGACTGATCGCCCTGGCCGAGCTTCAGCCCTTGGTCGATGGTGACCCCAGCCAGCACATCGCGCCCGTCCACCGGGTCGTTGGCCGGGAAGTACAGGCGGTTGTAGGCGGCCGACAGCGCCTTACTGAAGCGATCTTCCGATTCTTCGAAGCGGTCGCGGGCTTCCTCGAACAAGGTGTCGCCCGATTTGAGACGCTTGTGGATCTGCTCGATGGCGTACAGCTCGCGCAAGCGCTCTTCGACCGCGTCGGCCAGCAGGCTGTCCTGACCGCTCAGCACGAGAAGGTTGTTCTTTTCCTGCTGGTAGTCGAAGAAATTCTGCAACTCGCTGGGCGGCACCTTGCCATCCGGCTTGATGACGATCAACGTGCGCGGGCCACCGAGCTTGAGTTCATCCAGCCGGGGCAGTACCTGCACGTCCTGATAGGCGATCTTGCTGATCGGCGCAAGGATGCCTGCGAGTCGATTGATGAGTGCCTGATCGACCTTGGGTTGCGGAACTTCCTTGGCATTGCGCTCGATTTGGCGCGACAGGTTCTCGGTTTCCTTGATGAAGAAACGCTGCTCTTCACGGTGCAGATACCACGCCGATTCACGCAGACGCTGCAAGGCCTGAAGGAACTCATCGGGTTTGCGTTGTGGCGCGGCCAGGAACTCGATCAGCTCGCTTTCGGACAGGCCGATCCGCCCACCCACAGCGCGCGACAGGCTGGATGACAGCAGCAAGGTCATGAGCTGTTGCGCGGCATCGCCTGCCAGTTCAACGTCGATGTGCTCGGCGATGGCGTTGCCCGCGTCGGCTATGTCGCGCGTCACGGCGGGCATCAGCTTGGGTGCAATGCGCTCGATCTCATCCTTGACTTGTTCGTCGTTCAAGTTCAGATGCTGCGTGCCGATGAGGAAGACGTCGTCGGCTTCGCGCTCGTCCACACTTTTGAGCAAGCGTGCGGTGAACTGCATCAAACCACGGGTTTGTCGGAAGCCTTCGTTCTCTTTGAATAGCGCGACAAGGTGCTTGAAGGAGGGATGGAAGGGATAGGTTTCCCGCACTTGCTCGGAAATCTGCTCGATGCTGCTGGCTACGATATAGCCGCCGTCCTCGGCCTTCTTGATCTGCTGTGCGTACTCCTCGGCAATGTCAGCGATGACACGCTCGTCCGGCAGTTCGTCGATGAGGCGCTTCTTGAGAATTTCGTAGATTTCGTTGCCCGCCAGTTGCACTGGCGTGATGGTCATCGCTTGACGGCGGGTTTCCTGCTGTAGATTGGAGATAGCGTCGGCCAGTGCCTTGGTCTGGGCTTTGTAGCTGCCCGAGAGGTTGGCGACCACGATGGCGCAGTTGGGCAGTTCCAACGCAGCGCTCATCAGGCTGGAAAGGCTGTAGACCGCCATATTCGCTAACGTGCCTTGGCCGAACACCTGCGTGCTGGCGTTGTCGAGATAAGGCGGCAGTTCGTCGAGCAGGATCAGGGTTGGCTCGTCGCCAATGATCTCCTTCCATTGGCGCTGATCGACGGCTTTGGGGCCGTTCGCCCAATACGGCTTGATGGCTTCCGCCGCCCCGA
>NZ_POQS01000004.1:566764-577318 GCF_002885955.2 Achromobacter pulmonis | reverse complement strand
GTTCTTTTCCTGCTGGTAGTCGAAGAAATTCTGCAACTCGCTGGGCGGCACCTTGCCATCCGGCTTGATGACGATCAACGTGCGCGGGCCACCGAGCTTGAGTTCATCCAGCCGGGGCAGTACCTGCACGTCCTGATAGGCGATCTTGCTGATCGGCGCAAGGATGCCTGCGAGTCGATTGATGAGTGCCTGATCGACCTTGGGTTGCGGAACTTCCTTGGCATTGCGCTCGATTTGGCGCGACAGGTTCTCGGTTTCCTTGATGAAGAAACGCTGCTCTTCACGGTGCAGATACCACGCCGATTCACGCAGACGCTGCAAGGCCTGAAGGAACTCATCGGGTTTGCGTTGTGGCGCGGCCAGGAACTCGATCAGCTCGCTTTCGGACAGGCCGATCCGCCCACCCACAGCGCGCGACAGGCTGGATGACAGCAGCAAGGTCATGAGCTGTTGCGCGGCATCGCCTGCCAGTTCAACGTCGATGTGCTCGGCGATGGCGTTGCCCGCGTCGGCTATGTCGCGCGTCACGGCGGGCATCAGCTTGGGTGCAATGCGCTCGATCTCATCCTTGACTTGTTCGTCGTTCAAGTTCAGATGCTGCGTGCCGATGAGGAAGACGTCGTCGGCTTCGCGCTCGTCCACACTTTTGAGCAAGCGTGCGGTGAACTGCATCAAACCACGGGTTTGTCGGAAGCCTTCGTTCTCTTTGAATAGCGCGACAAGGTGCTTGAAGGAGGGATGGAAGGGATAGGTTTCCCGCACTTGCTCGGAAATCTGCTCGATGCTGCTGGCTACGATATAGCCGCCGTCCTCGGCCTTCTTGATCTGCTGTGCGTACTCCTCGGCAATGTCAGCGATGACACGCTCGTCCGGCAGTTCGTCGATGAGGCGCTTCTTGAGAATTTCGTAGATTTCGTTGCCCGCCAGTTGCACTGGCGTGATGGTCATCGCTTGACGGCGGGTTTCCTGCTGTAGATTGGAGATAGCGTCGGCCAGTGCCTTGGTCTGGGCTTTGTAGCTGCCCGAGAGGTTGGCGACCACGATGGCGCAGTTGGGCAGTTCCAACGCAGCGCTCATCAGGCTGGAAAGGCTGTAGACCGCCATATTCGCTAANCCACGCCGATTCACGCAGACGCTGCAAGGCCTGAAGGAACTCATCGGGTTTGCGTTGTGGCGCGGCCAGGAACTCGATCAGCTCGCTTTCGGACAGGCCGATCCGCCCACCCACAGCGCGCGACAGGCTGGATGACAGCAGCAAGGTCATGAGCTGTTGCGCGGCATCGCCTGCCAGTTCAACGTCGATGTGCTCGGCGATGGCGTTGCCCGCGTCGGCTATGTCGCGCGTCACGGCGGGCATCAGCTTGGGTGCAATGCGCTCGATCTCATCCTTGACTTGTTCGTCGTTCAAGTTCAGATGCTGCGTGCCGATGAGGAAGACGTCGTCGGCTTCGCGCTCGTCCACACTTTTGAGCAAGCGTGCGGTGAACTGCATCAAACCACGGGTTTGTCGGAAGCCTTCGTTCTCTTTGAATAGCGCGACAAGGTGCTTGAAGGAGGGATGGAAGGGATAGGTTTCCCGCACTTGCTCGGAAATCTGCTCGATGCTGCTGGCTACGATATAGCCGCCGTCCTCGGCCTTCTTGATCTGCTGTGCGTACTCCTCGGCAATGTCAGCGATGACACGCTCGTCCGGCAGTTCGTCGATGAGGCGCTTCTTGAGAATTTCGTAGATTTCGTTGCCCGCCAGTTGCACTGGCGTGATGGTCATCGCTTGACGGCGGGTTTCCTGCTGTAGATTGGAGATAGCGTCGGCCAGTGCCTTGGTCTGGGCTTTGTAGCTGCCCGAGAGGTTGGCGACCACGATGGCGCAGTTGGGCAGTTCCAACGCAGCGCTCATCAGGCTGGAAAGGCTGTAGACCGCCATATTCGCTAACGTGCCTTGGCCGAACACCTGCGTGCTGGCGTTGTCGAGATAAGGCGGCAGTTCGTCGAGCAGGATCAGGGTTGGCTCGTCGCCAATGATCTCCTTCCATTGGCGCTGATCGACGGCTTTGGGGCCGTTCGCCCAATACGGCTTGATGGCTTCCGCCGCCCCGAGCTGGGTGGCGATTTCGCCCCAAATGAAGTTGTCAGGGTTGTTTCGGCCGTTAAACGCGGCAATGCGCGCTTGCCCAAAATCGACGCGTGAAGCCAAGTCCGCAGGCAGAACGTTTTTACGCAGATGCGCGTGGCGCGCCAACAGCCCCAGCGCGATCATCATGTGCGTTTTACCGCCGCCCATCGCCTGAGTCAGTTCAAACACCGCTTGATCTGACTTGCCGGAGAGGCGCAGCAGACCTTCGCGGAAAAGCTGATCCATGCCATGGGTGACGAAGTTGCGCGAGAAGAATTCGCTGCCGTCGCCTGCGTCATTGATGAGGTCCGCGAGGTTCTCGATCCCTTGGCTCATCCGGTAGTCGCGGATGATGGGATTAAACCGGCAGGCTTGCTTGACCGTCTTGATCATGAACGCGCTCCAATGTTGTTCTTGGTTTCCTCGGAGGGCGGGATCTCAATATCGTGCTGCTCACAGTAGCCCCGAATCAAAACCTCGACCATGTTCGCAATGGATCGATGCTCGGCATTCGCTGCGGTGCGAAGCGCCTCCTTGAGGCCAGGATCAATCCGGAAGGTCAGCGTAGCGGTCTTGCTTACGGACATAGCCTCTCCATTGGACACTGCAAATGTACTGCATTGTACAGTAAGGACCGCTGTAGTCATAGCCTGATACAGGTGCGTCGAGCGTTGCGAAACATCATTTGGAAGGCAGGTTTGCTCCGCTATTCCAAACGCATCACCTATCTGCCGAGATAAATAGAGGTAACTTGCAAGCGCTCGTGGCCCAGCTCGCGGCTGATCGCCTGTCGCACCTCAACATCTATGGTTTGCTGGGTGTCGCTTAATTCCCCGGACGAAGGCCCTCCCGCTGAGGGAGCTTTCCAGCCCGTGAGAGCTTCGTATCGACTTTGGGCGTATTGATGCCGCAGCCCGTGCATACTGCTCAGACCCGCCGCCTTGCACTGCCCATCGTAGACGTGCCGCTGCCGGATGTAGGTTTTGTTTGCCGGGATCAGTGATCCTGTGCCCGCCAGGCGGTGTGCTGCGTGAAGCGCGTCGCGTTGCTCTGTCGTGGTGATGGGCACAGTTCGCTCCCGACCGCCCTTGGTCCACGATCCCTTGAGGGCGATGTGGTCGCCCCGATCCGCGTAACTGGGCTGGAACTTGATCGCTTCCTCCCGACGTAATCCGAAGGCGGCCTGTAGCTGAAGGCTCATGCGTACGTGCGCGTCGGTGACCTGTTCAAGACCTGTGCCCAGTTCTTGGGCCTTGCTGATGTTGGTCACATAGCGGCGCTCGGCCACGCCGAGTTGCGTGTTGTCCGCCGGCAGAATGCCGGCCTTGCCGATCTTCTCGGCCCACCAGCGCAAGTGAGAGAGCCGATTCTTGATGGTGCCCGACGACAAACCTTCCGCTTGCCAGCGATCCAGCAGTGCCTGGACGTGCTTGCCCTTGAGCGATGATGCCTTCATCTGCCGGAAACCGGCCTCGCGTAGTTGCCGCGCGGCCAGCGACAGCGAACGCACCCGGTCGGCCTGTGTGTTGTAGCTGCCGTCACGGTTGCGCTGGCATAGCTGCCGCAGGGTGTAGGTCAAGTCGTCCATCTTCCGGCCTCCGAGCAAAGCGCCGTACTGCGTTGTCCTGAAACTCAATGGTTAGTGTTGGTGCCAACTCGCCAAGGCGAGATCCCGTGAGGGCAAGGGCATGGTGTTCAGGAAACACCAGAGCCTCGAATGAGGCGTCCGTCTTGCCCCCTGTTGGAAGCCTGGACGGAGGTACTACAAGACGAAAGTGATGCGAATGTGGACGAGTCCTCCTATGAAGTGAGTGGGATGAGAAATGCAGCGGGAACCCTGTGCATTGCGCACAGGCAATTGCCGCAAAGGACAGTGCGCCAGACGGCGCGGTAGGGATGAGTTCAAACAGACGAAGAAGGCTCCGCCCTGGGTAGGGCCGGTATGCGATCGGAGCCTGGGCATACCTGGGGTGGTTCCGCCCTGACGGGCCAGCGCTTGCGGGAACCTGCGCTGTTAGGGGTGCCGATGTACGAAGCCCATCGGTCTTGGCAACTGCCCGGTCAGTGTAGGGCGGCCATCATCATGTCTGCCGCACGCAATAGGATTCGGCATTCGCCCGCATTGTTGCTGGCGTGTGCGGGGCCGTCACTGCGGCTGGCAGTGACGGCCCATTTCGCGGCAGCATTTACTACGCAGGATGCGGCTGCCATCCCCTGGTCTGCATTGCCTGCGCTGCAATGGCCCCAGCGTTCGTCGAGGCGTTCAGCATCTTGCGGATATTGGCGATGTGCGCCAGGGCGGTTTCACGCGATGCCGGTTGCGCAGTCGGTACTGGGTGGTCTTCGGTGCGTGGCGCACCAGCAGGCCAATTCTCTGCAGCCCGTGGGGCGGCAGAAGTCTCCTTGCGTCCTGCCCACAAGCGGAACTCACCCGCAAATACGCGCTTCACCAAGGCGAAGAAGTAGGCCACAACGTTGCGCACGGTGCCGCTCTGGCTGCGTGCCTGCAACTCGTCGAGTACTTCCTGGCGATGCTNTCATCATGTGCGTTTTACCGCCGCCCATCGCCTGAGTCAGTTCAAACACCGCTTGATCTGACTTGCCGGAGAGGCGCAGCAGACCTTCGCGGAAAAGCTGATCCATGCCATGGGTGACGAAGTTGCGCGAGAAGAATTCGCTGCCGTCGCCTGCGTCATTGATGAGGTCCGCGAGGTTCTCGATCCCTTGGCTCATCCGGTAGTCGCGGATGATGGGATTAAACCGGCAGGCTTGCTTGACCGTCTTGATCATGAACGCGCTCCAATGTTGTTCTTGGTTTCCTCGGAGGGCGGGATCTCAATATCGTGCTGCTCACAGTAGCCCCGAATCAAAACCTCGACCATGTTCGCAATGGATCGATGCTCGGCATTCGCTGCGGTGCGAAGCGCCTCCTTGAGGCCAGGATCAATCCGGAAGGTCAGCGTAGCGGTCTTGCTTACGGACATAGCCTCTCCATTGGACACTGCAAATGTACTGCATTGTACAGTAAGGACCGCTGTAGTCATAGCCTGATACAGGTGCGTCGAGCGTTGCGAAACATCATTTGGAAGGCAGGTTTGCTCCGCTATTCCAAACGCATCACCTATCTGCCGAGATAAATAGAGGTAACTTGCAAGCGCTCGTGGCCCAGCTCGCGGCTGATCGCCTGTCGCACCTCAACATCTATGGTTTGCTGGGTGTCGCTTAATTCCCCGGACGAAGGCCCTCCCGCTGAGGGAGCTTTCCAGCCCGTGAGAGCTTCGTATCGACTTTGGGCGTATTGATGCCGCAGCCCGTGCATACTGCTCAGACCCGCCGCCTTGCACTGCCCATCGTAGACGTGCCGCTGCCGGATGTAGGTTTTGTTTGCCGGGATCAGTGATCCTGTGCCCGCCAGGCGGTGTGCTGCGTGAAGCGCGTCGCGTTGCTCTGTCGTGGTGATGGGCACAGTTCGCTCCCGACCGCCCTTGGTCCACGATCCCTTGAGGGCGATGTGGTCGCCCCGATCCGCGTAACTGGGCTGGAACTTGATCGCTTCCTCCCGACGTAATCCGAAGGCGGCCTGTAGCTGAAGGCTCATGCGTACGTGCGCGTCGGTGACCTGTTCAAGACCTGTGCCCAGTTCTTGGGCCTTGCTGATGTTGGTCACATAGCGGCGCTCGGCCACGCCGAGTTGCGTGTTGTCCGCCGGCAGAATGCCGGCCTTGCCGATCTTCTCGGCCCACCAGCGCAAGTGAGAGAGCCGATTCTTGATGGTGCCCGACGACAAACCTTCCGCTTGCCAGCGATCCAGCAGTGCCTGGACGTGCTTGCCCTTGAGCGATGATGCCTTCATCTGCCGGAAACCGGCCTCGCGTAGTTGCCGCGCGGCCAGCGACAGCGAACGCACCCGGTCGGCCTGTGTGTTGTAGCTGCCGTCACGGTTGCGCTGGCATAGCTGCCGCAGGGTGTAGGTCAAGTCGTCCATCTTCCGGCCTCCGAGCAAAGCGCCGTACTGCGTTGTCCTGAAACTCAATGGTTAGTGTTGGTGCCAACTCGCCAAGGCGAGATCCCGTGAGGGCAAGGGCATGGTGTTCAGGAAACACCAGAGCCTCGAATGAGGCGTCCGTCTTGCCCCCTGTTGGAAGCCTGGACGGAGGTACTACAAGACGAAAGTGATGCGAATGTGGACGAGTCCTCCTATGAAGTGAGTGGGATGAGAAATGCAGCGGGAACCCTGTGCATTGCGCACAGGCAATTGCCGCAAAGGACAGTGCGCCAGACGGCGCGGTAGGGATGAGTTCAAACAGACGAAGAAGGCTCCGCCCTGGGTAGGGCCGGTATGCGATCGGAGCCTGGGCATACCTGGGGTGGTTCCGCCCTGACGGGCCAGCGCTTGCGGGAACCTGCGCTGTTAGGGGTGCCGATGTACGAAGCCCATCGGTCTTGGCAACTGCCCGGTCAGTGTAGGGCGGCCATCATCATGTCTGCCGCACGCAATAGGATTCGGCATTCGCCCGCATTGTTGCTGGCGTGTGCGGGGCCGTCACTGCGGCTGGCAGTGACGGCCCATTTCGCGGCAGCATTTACTACGCAGGATGCGGCTGCCATCCCCTGGTCTGCATTGCCTGCGCTGCAATGGCCCCAGCGTTCGTCGAGGCGTTCAGCATCTTGCGGATATTGGCGATGTGCGCCAGGGCGGTTTCACGCGATGCCGGTTGCGCAGTCGGTACTGGGTGGTCTTCGGTGCGTGGCGCACCAGCAGGCCAATTCTCTGCAGCCCGTGGGGCGGCAGAAGTCTCCTTGCGTCCTGCCCACAAGCGGAACTCACCCGCAAATACGCGCTTCACCAAGGCGAAGAAGTAGGCCACAACGTTGCGCACGGTGCCGCTCTGGCTGCGTGCCTGCAACTCGTCGAGTACTTCCTGGCGATGCTGCGGCGGCAGCCGCCGCAAGGCAGCCTGCACGTCCTTTTGCTGATCTGCCTGGGCATTGCTCAGGCAAGGCGGCAAGCTCACCGACTGAGATGCCGGATCGCAGTCGCCTTCGCGCACGCGGTACGTACGTTCTTTTTTATACATATACGTCTTATACGTACTGCCCTGCTCAGCCGTCATGTGGCAGGCGTGTTCGGTCTGTTGCGGAACAGGCGTGCTGCCAGCGGAATCGCCAGGCAATGGCCGTGGGGCGGCTGCCTGGTTCGCCTGTGACGGCGGCGTCGGGGGCAAATCATCGTCCTCGTCGCGCTGATCGTGGGCCGCAATGGAAGCGGCTTCAGGTGCCTGCGCCAACGTTGCCTGAATGTGGACGGCCACCCGATCCACCTGGCTGTTTTCGTGGCCGATAGAGGCTTGCAGAAGCGCGGACAGACTGGCATCGAGCGCGCAGGCCTGCTGGAAATGCTGGGCGCTTTCGTGAACCTGATATAGCTCGCTGAGCACATGGCCGGTTAGAGGATCGCGGTGCTGGCCTACCAAGCTGATCCAGCCTGTCAGCCGAAGCACAACGAGGACGCGCCGGGCCGTCTCGTAGCCGGCCCTCTGCCCCAGCGGGGTGGAAGTGAGATAGCGGCGCAACTGCCCCAGATTCGCCAGCGGGCTGATGCCCTCGGCAGAGCGCAGCATGCGCAGCACCTGCCAGCCATTGCGCTCCAGCGGCGTGAGACGTGCATCCAGCATGAGCGAGGCCGGCGTAGTGAACAGGGCGTCTTGCCCCAGCGGGTTGTGGGCGGTGTGATGGTCTGCCATGAGAGTTCTCCAAGGTCTGGGCCACAGCGGCCCGTTCCCCTGCATCTCATCGCGTACCGCTCCATGCGTCAGCTAACAATGCGGTCTGCGCCATACCCGTTTTATCCGGCAGGCGCAGCGCTGGCACCCGCATCCAGACTGATCTATCATCCCGATACCCCTATGGGGGTACAACTGGGGGTACTTCCAGCGATTCCCGCAAAGGCCGTGGCCCGATTTCCCCGCGAAATCTAGCATTCACGGCCCTTTGCCAACCGATCAACGTTTAAACGTGTGATCAACGTCTGACCGAATCCCCAACGCAGACGTTGCGGGCCAGGACCTCAACGGAAACCACCGTTTCCCTACCCCCCATCCGAAGCCCGCAACTCTTCAAACAACCAATCCTTGAATCGCACGATCTTCTCCGCCCGGCGCTCGTTGATCCGTTGCGAGAAAAAATGCGTTTCACGCAGAATCCGCTCGAACTCGTTGCGGCCGGCCTCGACCAGTTCGCCGCGGGCCAGTTCGCGTTCGGCGAAGCGGGTCGTCTCCAGGATGACGCCCATGCCGTCCACCGCCGCGGATACCGACAATGCGCCGCGGTCGAAGGACGGCCGGTTGCGCTGCGGCAGGTTCAGTCCGTTCAGTGAAAACCAGTCGTGCCAGCTGACCTGGCTCAAGGATGAATCGATGAGCGGCAGTTCGGTCATGAGCTGCCGCCAGTTGCGCCTGCGGCCCTTGAGCGAGGGCGCGCACATCGGCACGATGGTCTCGCATCCCAGGGGCGTGATTTCGATGCCGGGACGCTGCAGCGCCACGCCATAAGAGATTGCGATGTCCAGCTCGCGGGCCTGCGTCAGGTCCATGGGTTCGGCGCCGCTGGACAGGCGGATCGTAATGTCGGGGTTGTCGGTCATGAAGCCCGGCAGGCGCGGCCCCAGCCANTGTTCGCAATGGATCGATGCTCGGCATTCGCTGCGGTGCGAAGCGCCTCCTTGAGGCCAGGATCAATCCGGAAGGTCAGCGTAGCGGTCTTGCTTACGGACATAGCCTCTCCATTGGACACTGCAAATGTACTGCATTGTACAGTAAGGACCGCTGTAGTCATAGCCTGATACAGGTGCGTCGAGCGTTGCGAAACATCATTTGGAAGGCAGGTTTGCTCCGCTATTCCAAACGCATCACCTATCTGCCGAGATAAATAGAGGTAACTTGCAAGCGCTCGTGGCCCAGCTCGCGGCTGATCGCCTGTCGCACCTCAACATCTATGGTTTGCTGGGTGTCGCTTAATTCCCCGGACGAAGGCCCTCCCGCTGAGGGAGCTTTCCAGCCCGTGAGAGCTTCGTATCGACTTTGGGCGTATTGATGCCGCAGCCCGTGCATACTGCTCAGACCCGCCGCCTTGCACTGCCCATCGTAGACGTGCCGCTGCCGGATGTAGGTTTTGTTTGCCGGGATCAGTGATCCTGTGCCCGCCAGGCGGTGTGCTGCGTGAAGCGCGTCGCGTTGCTCTGTCGTGGTGATGGGCACAGTTCGCTCCCGACCGCCCTTGGTCCACGATCCCTTGAGGGCGATGTGGTCGCCCCGATCCGCGTAACTGGGCTGGAACTTGATCGCTTCCTCCCGACGTAATCCGAAGGCGGCCTGTAGCTGAAGGCTCATGCGTACGTGCGCGTCGGTGACCTGTTCAAGACCTGTGCCCAGTTCTTGGGCCTTGCTGATGTTGGTCACATAGCGGCGCTCGGCCACGCCGAGTTGCGTGTTGTCCGCCGGCAGAATGCCGGCCTTGCCGATCTTCTCGGCCCACCAGCGCAAGTGAGAGAGCCGATTCTTGATGGTGCCCGACGACAAACCTTCCGCTTGCCAGCGATCCAGCAGTGCCTGGACGTGCTTGCCCTTGAGCGATGATGCCTTCATCTGCCGGAAACCGGCCTCGCGTAGTTGCCGCGCGGCCAGCGACAGCGAACGCACCCGGTCGGCCTGTGTGTTGTAGCTGCCGTCACGGTTGCGCTGGCATAGCTGCCGCAGGGTGTAGGTCAAGTCGTCCATCTTCCGGCCTCCGAGCAAAGCGCCGTACTGCGTTGTCCTGAAACTCAATGGTTAGTGTTGGTGCCAACTCGCCAAGGCGAGATCCCGTGAGGGCAAGGGCATGGTGTTCAGGAAACACCAGAGCCTCGAATGAGGCGTCCGTCTTGCCCCCTGTTGGAAGCCTGGACGGAGGTACTACAAGACGAAAGTGATGCGAATGTGGACGAGTCCTCCTATGAAGTGAGTGGGATGAGAAATGCAGCGGGAACCCTGTGCATTGCGCACAGGCAATTGCCGCAAAGGACAGTGCGCCAGACGGCGCGGTAGGGATGAGTTCAAACAGACGAAGAAGGCTCCGCCCTGGGTAGGGCCGGTATGCGATCGGAGCCTGGGCATACCTGGGGTGGTTCCGCCCTGACGGGCCAGCGCTTGCGGGAACCTGCGCTGTTAGGGGTGCCGATGTACGAAGCCCATCGGTCTTGGCAACTGCCCGGTCAGTGTAGGGCGGCCATCATCATGTCTGCCGCACGCAATAGGATTCGGCATTCGCCCGCATTGTTGCTGGCGTGTGCGGGGCCGTCACTGCGGCTGGCAGTGACGGCCCATTTCGCGGCAGCATTTACTACGCAGGATGCGGCTGCCATCCCCTGGTCTGCATTGCCTGCGCTGCAATGGCCCCAGCGTTCG
>NZ_POQS01000004.1:545812-566756 GCF_002885955.2 Achromobacter pulmonis | reverse complement strand
CCAGCCTGTCAGCCGAAGCACAACGAGGACGCGCCGGGCCGTCTCGTAGCCGGCCCTCTGCCCCAGCGGGGTGGAAGTGAGATAGCGGCGCAACTGCCCCAGATTCGCCAGCGGGCTGATGCCCTCGGCAGAGCGCAGCATGCGCAGCACCTGCCAGCCATTGCGCTCCAGCGGCGTGAGACGTGCATCCAGCATGAGCGAGGCCGGCGTAGTGAACAGGGCGTCTTGCCCCAGCGGGTTGTGGGCGGTGTGATGGTCTGCCATGAGAGTTCTCCAAGGTCTGGGCCACAGCGGCCCGTTCCCCTGCATCTCATCGCGTACCGCTCCATGCGTCAGCTAACAATGCGGTCTGCGCCATACCCGTTTTATCCGGCAGGCGCAGCGCTGGCACCCGCATCCAGACTGATCTATCATCCCGATACCCCTATGGGGGTACAACTGGGGGTACTTCCAGCGATTCCCGCAAAGGCCGTGGCCCGATTTCCCCGCGAAATCTAGCATTCACGGCCCTTTGCCAACCGATCAACGTTTAAACGTGTGATCAACGTCTGACCGAATCCCCAACGCAGACGTTGCGGGCCAGGACCTCAACGGAAACCACCGTTTCCCTACCCCCCATCCGAAGCCCGCAACTCTTCAAACAACCAATCCTTGAATCGCACGATCTTCTCCGCCCGGCGCTCGTTGATCCGTTGCGAGAAAAAATGCGTTTCACGCAGAATCCGCTCGAACTCGTTGCGGCCGGCCTCGACCAGTTCGCCGCGGGCCAGTTCGCGTTCGGCGAAGCGGGTCGTCTCCAGGATGACGCCCATGCCGTCCACCGCCGCGGATACCGACAATGCGCCGCGGTCGAAGGACGGCCGGTTGCGCTGCGGCAGGTTCAGTCCGTTCAGTGAAAACCAGTCGTGCCAGCTGACCTGGCTCAAGGATGAATCGATGAGCGGCAGTTCGGTCATGAGCTGCCGCCAGTTGCGCCTGCGGCCCTTGAGCGAGGGCGCGCACATCGGCACGATGGTCTCGCATCCCAGGGGCGTGATTTCGATGCCGGGACGCTGCAGCGCCACGCCATAAGAGATTGCGATGTCCAGCTCGCGGGCCTGCGTCAGGTCCATGGGTTCGGCGCCGCTGGACAGGCGGATCGTAATGTCGGGGTTGTCGGTCATGAAGCCCGGCAGGCGCGGCCCCAGCCATTTCACCGCGAGGCTGGGGGCGCAATAGACGGAAAGAACCTGGCCGCTGGGCGCCAGGCTGACTTCCGCGCAACAGGCTTCCAGGGCGTCCATGATGCGCGTCAGACTCTGAAGCAGGCGATGCCCTTCGGGCGTCGGTTCGACGCGCCGGTGGCTGCGCCTGAACAGGGATGTGCCGAAGTTTTCTTCCAGTTCACGTATCTGGTGGCTGATTGCCGAGGGCGTCAGATGCAGTTCGTGCGCCGCGAGGGTGAAGCTCTCCAGCCGGGCGGCGGCTTCGAACGCGCGCAGCAGGACGAAGTTGGGGATTTTTCTCATAGGGCCTTTGGCGGCAGCCGGATTTTCATGTGAATGCCATTCATCCAAACGTGAACATCTATCGGTTGTCATCATGTTAGCGCTGATCGAACATTCTGAGGTCCGGCGACGGATGGGCGCGCCCATCTTGTGCACCGCATCGGGTTTACTTCAGAAGAGGATTCATCATGTCAGCCATACCAGACCGCGCCATGCCGCCTCGATCCAGCCAGCCGCTGCTGGCCGATGGCCGTGTTTCGATTTACCAGCCCGAGCAGCAGGGGCTGATCTACCCTGAGCTGCCCTCGTTCTCCAGCGCGGCCGAAGAGCGGCTGCATCTCAAGCAGCGGCTGGTGGCGGCATGCCGCGCGTTCGCGCTGGAGGGCTTCGATTACGGTTTCGCCGGCCACCTGACGGTGCGCGATCCCGAGCATCCGGAGCTGTACTGGACCAATCCCATGTGCGTGCATTTCAGCCAGGTGAAGGTGTCGAACCTGATCCTGGCCGACCACAAGGGCAAGGTCGTGGAGGGCAGGCACGCCATCAACCGGGCCGGCTTCGTGCTGCATGCCGCCGTGCACGAGGCGCATCCGGACATCGTGGCGATGTGCCACGCGCATACCGTGTATGGAACCGCCTTCGCGGCGCTGGGCCGGCCGCTGGAACCCATATCCCAGGATGCCGCGGCGTTCTTCGAGGACCACGTGGTCATCAAGAGCGAGGCGGGCCAGGTTGCGGTGGAAGAGCGCGCCGGACTGGCGGTCTGCGACTGGTTCAAGGGCGTGAAAGCGGCCATCCATCAGAACCACGGCTTGTTGACGGCCAGCCGGCACAGCATCGAATCGGCCGCGTTCTGGTTCATTGCGCTGGAGCGGTGCTGCCGCCAGCAGCTGATGGTCGAGGCGACGGGCATCAAGCCGGCGCTGGTCAGCGCAGAACGTTCACGCTACAGCCGGGAGCACGTGGGCTCCGAATACATCGGCTGGCTGCACTTCCAGCCGATTTACGACCATCTGGCGCTATCCCAGCCCGACATGTTCGACTGAGCAAGGCCGCGGTCGGACGCCGGCGCGGCGCTCGTTCGCGCCGGTTCAAAAAGAATACTTGGAGACAACCTATGTACAGCGATATCGCTGGGCCCAGCCTCGCCCGTACCGATGACGAAGGCGCGACCTATTCCAAGGTTGCGTGGCGGCTGCTTCCGTTTCTGTTCCTATGCTATGTCTGCGCGTATCTCGATCGAATCAACGTCAGCTTCGCCAAGCTGCAGATGTCGAGCGATCTGGGTTTCAGCGACGCCGTCTATGGATTGGGCGCGGGGATTTTTTTCGTCGGCTATCTGCTGTTCGAGGTGCCGAGCAACATCATCCTGTTGAAGGTCGGCGCGCGGCGCTGGATCGCGCGCATCATGGTCACGTGGGGCATTATTTCCGCCGGGATGATGTTCGTGTCGGGGCCGGTCAGCTTTTATATCCTGCGCTTCCTGCTGGGCGTGGCGGAGGCGGGCTTCATTCCCGCGATCCTGCTGTACCTGACCTACTGGTTCCCGAACAAGCGCCGCAGCAAGGTGACGGCCCTGTTCCTTACCGGTATTCCGATGTCCGGCGTCATCGGCGGGCCGTTGTCGGGATGGATCATGCACCGGTTCGATGGCGCGGCCGGCTGGGCCGGCTGGCAGTGGCTGTTCCTGCTGGAAGGATTGCCCACGCTGCTGGTCGGGGCGATGGCGTGGTTCTATCTGGACGACAAGGTCGCCGATGCGAAGTGGCTCACCGAGGCCGAGAAGGCGCGCATCCAGCGCGACCTGGCGGCCGAACAGCAGGGCCAGCATCTGCATTCGATCCGCGACGGGCTGACCAATCCCAAGGTGCTGCTGCTGAGCTGTCTCTACTTTTTCTTCACGATGGGGCTGTACGGCATCAGCTTCTGGCTGCCCAGCCTGGTGAAGGCCAGCGGCGTGACGGACAACTTCGACGTCGGACTGCTGTCGGCCGTGCCTTATCTGGCGGCCACGATAGGCATGATTCTGTTCAGCCGGAGTTCCGATGCGACGGGCGAGCGTCGCTGGCACTTGTTTGCGGCGGGCGGGCTCGCCGCGATAGGCCTGTACGGCAGCGTGGTGTACGCCCATAACACGACCTTCGCGCTGATCGCCCTGACGATAGGCACGGTCGGCGTGATGGCCTCGATTTCGCAGTTCTGGGTGTTGCCGCCGGCCATCCTGAGCGGCGGGGCGGCCGCGGCCGGCATCGCGCTGGTCAATTCGGTGGGCAGCGTCTCGGGTGTGGTCAGCCCTTACCTGATCGGCTGGGCGCAGACCGCGACCGCCAGCACCGGCGCGGGCGTGCTTGCCCTGGTGGCCTGCCTGGTGTTCGGCAGCCTGCTGGTGTTCGCGGTGCCGGCCAAGCTGGTGAACGTGCGCCGCTCAGCGTAGCGGAGACAGGCCTGGGCGGGTTCGCGCTTCCGGTTCCGGACTTTGTGCAAAGAGCTCGTCCAGTTTGGCGAGCAGGTTGGAGCGGGCGAGTTCGATATGCCGGTCGCTGAGCTGGACTGCGCGCGCCGCGTCGCCCTGGCCGATGGCCTGCGCGATCGCGGCATGTTCGTCCCAGATCGTGTCGCGGTGCGGCGATACCCGGTGCACGGCGCCCATAACGCGGCGCAGGTGCACCCAGTAGTGGTCGGCGCTTTGCGCGATCAGCGGGTTGCCGGAGGCGGCATAAATGGCGGAGTGAAACGCCAGGTCCGTGTCGATGATGGCTTTCAGGTCCTGCTTCCGGACCGCGCGGCGGCCGGCCTCGATCAGTTCGGGATCCAGTTGCCAGCGGGCCTCGGCGGCCAGCCGGACCGCCAGGGCGTCCAGGGCGCCGCGGACCTGGTAGAGGTGGCCGACCCATTCGGGCTTCAGTTGCGCGACTTGCACGCCCCGGCCCGGCGCGTCTTCGATGAAGCCGTCTTTCTTGAGCAGCAGCAGCGCCTGCAGCACGGGCGAGCGCGACACATGGAGCTGGTCGGCGATTTCTTCCTGGGTGATCCGCTGGCCCGGGCCGATGGAGCCGTCCGTGATGGCGTCGAGCAGCACACGGTAGACGGTATCGACGAAATCGGTTCGCGACGGGATTTTCTCGAGGGGCAGGCGCATGGGGGCGATTCTACCTTGCAAGGGGTGGCTGAAACGGCAGAGGGCCGGGCGCGGACGCGGCTGCCGGTTTACATCCGGACACCGCGGCGCAGGGAAAACCCTGGATCTGCCATACCGCAATTTACTATATTCTTCGAATACCGAACTCTGAATACAGAGTTCAGAGTTCAAAAATAATGCGCATTTCCGCGCTTTTCCAGAGAGACAGCAAATGAGCCCCAAGATCCAGGAACAGTTTGGCCGCGACCCTCACACCAGCGCGGGCGGGACGACAGAGAAGAAGCTGGTCCCTTTCGGCGGGTACTACACCAACAGGATCCCGGGGCATGATCCAGAGCTGACCGAAGTGGGGCCGGGCACGCCGGCCGGCGAGTACCTGCGCTGCTTCTGGCATCCGATCTGCATGTCGATGGAGCTGACCGACACGCCGCGCTTCCTGAAGATCATGGGCGAGGAACTGGTGGCGTTCCGCGACGGCAGCGGCCGCATCGGGGTGCTGCATGCGCATTGCGTGCATCGCGGCGCTTCGCTGGAATACGGCAAGATCGAACAGCACGGCATTTCCTGCTGCTATCACGGCATGGTCTTCGACGTGGACGGAACCTGTCTGCGCGTGCCGTTCCCGGAAGGCGAGGAGGAAGAGGGCGAGCGCTATCGCTGCTCGATCAGGCAGGGCGCCTACAAGGCCTTCGAGCGCAATGGCCTGGTCTTCGCCTACATGGGCCCGCCCGAACAGGAACCGCCGTTTCCGCAGTGGGAAGGCGACTTCACCGTCGCCGAGGGCGACGAACTGGTGCCCTACAGCAATTTCCAGCACTGCAACTGGCTGCAGGTCCAGGACAACGCGGCCGACAACTATCACACCATGGCGCTGCACGCGAAACGTCAGGTCACCGGCGAACACTATCAGGGCACCACGTTCGACGAAGTGGGCGCGGCGACGATGGAAGTGCCGCCCGACATGCAGTTCGTGCCCGTGCACGGCGGCCGCGGCCTGGCCTGCGCAGGCGCGCGCCGGGCCGACGACGGCCATATGCACATCCGCGTGCAGCACCAGGTGCTGCCCAACTTCAGCCTGCACGCCTACACCTCGGAAGACGGCAAGAAGAAAAAGCTGTTCAGCCGCTTCCACATGATCCGCTGGACCGTTCCCGTCGACGACCACAACAGCAAGATGATCGGCTGGCGCGTGATGGGGCCGGGCATCGACACGCGCGGCATCGGCGACAAGAGCCTGGTCGGCTACGAGACGATCGACTTTCTGGAAGGGCAGGTGGCGATGCGCCGCCCCGAGCGGTTCGGCAAATACAAGCTGGAGGACATGCCGCCCATTCCCTCGGATCACCGCGCCCGGGAAAACTACAAGGACGCCCAGTACGCGCCGGGCGACTACGAGGCGATCATCAGCCAGCGGCCCATCGCGATCCACGCGCTGGAGAACCCCACGAAATTCGACGCGGGCCTGTATGTGTTCCGCAAGCTGCTGCGCGATGCGATCCGGGGATCCAACCCCAATGCCGGTCCCGAGCAATTCGCCCAATGGCTGCGCGAGTGCGCGGGGCATCCCAACAGCTATTGCTCGGGCAATGTGTTCGACCTGCCCGTGGGACGCACGACGCAGGAGGAAGTGACGCTGCGCCGCCATCTGGCCCGCCAGGTGGTGCAGATCCTGACCGAAGCCGACGGCATGAAGGGCGATGAACGGGCCGGCTTCGTCATGGAAAAAATGGAGGCATTGCAGCAGGACGTACTCGCGCGGAGGCAGGCGTGAACGCGCCGCTGCCGCAAGGCGTGGTGATGGACGGCCGCGCCGGGACGGAGCTGCTGCAATTGCGGGTCCGCGGAATACGGATGCAGGCCGAAGGCATCCACGCCTTCGAGCTGGTCCACCCCGAAGGCCTGCCGCTGCCGGCGGTGGAGGCGGGCGCGCATGTCGACGTGCACCTGGCCGGGGGACTGATGCGTTCCTATTCCCTGGCCGGCGATCCGCAGGACAGGTCGCGCTGGATTCTGGGCGTGCTGCGCGAACCCAAAGGGCGCGGCGGGTCGCGGGCCATGCATGAATCGCTGCGGGTCGGGGACCTGCTGCCCGTGGGAATGCCGCGCAATGCGTTTGCGCTGGCGCCGGATTCCGGTCACGCCATCCTGCTGGCCGGCGGGATAGGCGTGACGCCGCTCAAGGCCATGGCGCACGTGCTGGCCCGGGCCGGGCGGTCGTTCGAGTTCCATTATTGCGCGCGCACCGCGCAGCACGCGGCCTTCGTCGACGAGCTGCGCCAACTGGTTCCCGAGCGCGCGCTGCACCTGCATTTCGATGGCGGCGACTTCACGCGCGGATTGGACATCAAGGCCCTGCTGGCGCATCCCGGCGCAGGCCACCACGTCTATTACTGCGGCCCCGGCGGTTTCATGCAGGCATGCGCCGACGCGACGCAGCATTGGCCGCCCGGCACGGTGCATAGCGAACACTTCAGGGCGCCCGAGCGTCCCGCGTCCGAGGCGCCGCCCAGCGGCGGCTTCGAAGTCAGGCTGGCCAGGGCCGGCATTTCCGTGATGGTCGAGCCGGACCAGACGATCGTGCGCGCCATCGAACTGGCCGGCCACCGCGTGCCGACTTCATGCCTGTCCGGCTTGTGCGGCGCCTGCAAGGTCGAGTACCTGGAAGGGGAAGTCGACCACAGGGACTACATCCTGAGCGACGAGGAAAAAAGCCACTGCCTCACCGTCTGCTGCTCGCGCGCGACGAGTTCGCGCCTGGTGCTGGACCTGTAGCGGGATCGGCGCAGCAGCCCGGCGCGTGGCCGTCACTCGATGGCGCTTCTGTGCCGGGCCGCGATCTTGATCGCCTTGTTCGCATCCGCGGCCACCTTTTCGTAGTACGCGCGGGTCGGCGAAAAAACGGGCAGCACTTTGCGTTCGTCGAAGTTCTTGACCGAGTCGTTGACCAGCTTGATCTGCACGTACCTGGCCTTGGCGTTCTGCACTTCCAAGGTGGCCCAGTTGCGGCAATCCATGAAGCCGGCGGAAAAGTTCGCGGTCCTGGTGGAGCCGGCCGGCACGCCGCCCTTGGATTGGTAGTAGCCATGGACGCGGCAATGCCGGTCCGAGGTCTGTTCGTCGTTGATGAACAGCCACGCGTCCCAGTCGGCCGATGCGATGTTGTAGCGGCTGGCGTTGGCCACTTCGTAGCTGAAGTTGACTTCGGAGAAGAGCGACCGGTCGGTTTTCAGGTCCAGGGCTTTGGCGGTGACTTTCGCGAGCTCGGCTTCGGCCTGCTGCACCAGTTTTTCTTCCTTGGCGAACCTGTCGGCGTTGTGCGTGATGGCGGCCTGGGCGTTGGCCGCCTCCTGGGTCTTGCCGCGGATGTATTCCTCGCTTTCGCCGACGATGACGGAACGCGGCGTGAGGCCGGGATATTTTTCGGCGAGCTGTTCCAGGCTGAAGCCGTTGGCCACCCAGCCGCCGATGGCCCAGTTGTACGCGTCCTGCTGCGCAGCCGTCATGTCGGGCCAGGCCTTGTCCAGCGATGCGCGGTAGGCCTGCGCGTTCTGCGTGGACAGCCGCAGGTCCACGCCTTTGTCGCATCCGGCAAGTGACGCGACGATTCCGAGCAGCAGCAGTCCGCGGCAGGCTTTCAACATGTTTCTATTCTCGATTATTCGTAACGGGCGTTAATGTACCCCCAATCCTAGTAATCTGGGACGGCCTGCGAATCGAATAAGAGGAGACTACAATGAGTCATGTATACGTCGTCGGCGTGGGCATGGTCCCCTTCGCCAAGCCCGGCCGGCATGCGCCTTACCACGAGATGGCGGCGCAGGCGGCGCGCGCCGCGCTGACGGATGCGGGGCTTGCCTATGAGCAGGTGCAGCAGGCCTATGTGGGCTACGTCTATGGCGATTCCACGGCGGGGCAGCGGGCCTTGTACGAAGTCGGCATGAGCGGCATCCCGGTCTTCAACGTGAACAACAACTGCTCCACCGGCTCCACGGCGCTGTTCCTGGCGCGTCAGGCGGTGGCCGGCGGCGCGGCGGACTGCGCGCTGGCCCTGGGTTTCGAGCATATGAATCCCGGCGCGCTGGGCACGGTGTTCCAGGACAGGCCGAGTCCGTTCGAGCGCTTCGACGCGGCCACCCAGGAACTGGTCGGCCAGGACGGGATTCCGTTCGCCTTGCGTTATTTCGGCGGCGCGGGCAAGGCGCACATGGACCAGTACGGCACCAGCATGTCGACCTTCGCGAAAATCCGCGCCAAGGCCAGCCGGCACGCCGCCAACAATCCGATGGCCTTGTTTCGCACCGTCGTGACGGAGGAAGAGGTGATGGCAGCGCCTGTCTTGTGGCCTGGCGTGATGACGAGGCTGATGGCGTGCCCGCCGACCTGCGGCGCGGCCGCCGCCGTCGTGTGCTCCGGGGAATACGCGCGGCGGCACGGGCTGGACCGCAGCGTGCGCATCCGGGCGCAGGCCATGACCACCGACCGGGCCGTCACCTTCGAGGCCCGCGACATGCGCGAGGTGGTGGGCTTCAGCATGGCGAAAGAGGCGGCGGACCGCGTGTACGAAGCCGCCGGCGTCGGCCCGCAGGATATCGACGTGGTCGAGCTGCACGACTGTTTCGCGCACAACGAGCTGGTGAGCTACGAGGCGCTGGGCCTGTGCGGCCTGGGCGAGGCCGAGAAGTTCGTCGTGGACGGCGACAACACCTATGGCGGCAGGGTCGTCACGAATCCCTCGGGCGGCCTGCTGTCGAAGGGGCATCCGCTGGGGGCGACGGGCCTGGCGCAATGCGCCGAGCTGGTCCAGCAACTGCGCCAGACCGCCGACGCCCGCCAGGCGCCCGACGCGCGGCTGGCGCTGCAGCACAACCTGGGGCTGGGCGGGGCCTGCGTGGTGACCTTGTACGAGAGGGCCTGAATTACGGACCAGGCGTTGCCGCTGCGGCGAATCTGTCCATAATCACCGCATGAACAGCGGCGATTATCGGCATATCTGGCAAGCCCCCGACTGGCTGCCGTGGCGCTACGACCTGGCCACCCCCCCATACCCGCCCGGCTTCAAGTCATAACTGACCCAGTCCGTCGCCCGCGCCACGCCGTCGTAAAGCCGCCGGGCGTCGTGGTTGTCGCGCGCGGTGATCCAGCGCAGCAGCGGCCAGCCGCGGGCGTGCGCGATGGACGCCACCGCGGCGATCAGGCCTCGGCCGATGCCCAGGCCACGGTGCCCGGCGGCGACGTACAAGTCGTCCAGGTAACCCGCGTCGCGTCCCAGCAGCGGCTTGGGGAAGGGGCGGTAGTGCGCAAGCCCCACCAGTTCGCCGCTGGCGGTTTCGGCGACGACGCCTTCCTCGGGATGTTCGGGGCGCATCAGCCATGACCAGGTGCGCCGCAGCGCCGCGTCGTCGATGTCCACTTCGTAGAACGCGGCGTAGCGGCGGTAGAGCGCCGCCCATTGGGCCTCGTCGCCCGGGTCGAGATTCCGGATGGTGATTGCGTCGGCATTCATGTCGATGTCCTTGTGTTCACCACGCGGCCGGCAGCGGCGCCGGCCCGGGATGCGAGGGGAAATGCGGCAGCACGTCCTCGGCCAGTTCCTGGATGACTTCGGCCGCGGGCCGTTGCGAGAACTGGATGCCGAGCGCGGCATGGTTGACGCCCGCGGTCTGCCAGGCGTGCAGCAGGTCGATGAGGCCTTTGCGTCCGGTGCGCAGCACGTAGCCGCCCTGCAGCGGCGTGCGCGGGTGGTCGGGGTCGTCGGCCAGGTCCAGCCATTCGTTGGTCATGTGCGGCCGGAAGCCGCCGTCGGCGATGCGCTGGCGCCAGGCGCGGATCTTGTTGGCCAGGCGCTGCGGGCCTTCGAGGGTGTGGGTGGCGTCGGGGTAGGTCAGCCAGCCGTCCGCATGTTCGGCGATCCAGGCCGGCGATTGGCCGCTGGCGCCGGTGACGATCAGGGGGATCGCGCCGGCGGCGGGCTGCGGCAGCAGCGCGGCGCGCTGGAACCGGCCCAGCGGCGAATCCACCGCCAGCAGGCCGGGCCGCATGAGCTGGCGGAAGTAGGCCACCGCCTGCGCGAAGCGCTCGGCGCGTTCGCCATGTTCCAGCCCATACGCGGGAAACTCGATGGGACGGTCGCCCGAAGCGATGCCCAGCACCAGGCGGCCGCCCGACAGCCGGTCGAGCGAGGCCGCGGCCTTGGCCAGATCGATGGGATGGCGCAGCGTGAAGATGGCGCTGCCCGTGGCCAGCGCGATGCTGCGGGTGCGCGCCGCCAGAAAGCCCAGGTAGGTGAAGGGATCGAAGAGTTGGCCGGCGTCGCCGAAGGCGGGGTCGAACAGCGGCACGTCGCGCACCCAGACGGCGGCGAAGCCGCGCCGGTCGATCTCGGCCACCAGGTCGGCCTGCCCGGCGAGCGCCTGCATGTCGCCGGCGTAGAAGCGCAGCGGCAGGAACACGCCCAGCGTGAGCCGTTCGGGCGCGAACATGCGGCGGTAGCCGGGATGCGACTGGAACGCGGCGTGCGAGGCGCCCGCCGCGGATAGCGGATTATCCATGTGGCGTCCGCTCCTTCAGGCGTCGGTCGCCGGCGCCGGCAGCGTGATGCCGCGGGCCACGGCGGGGCGGGCCGCGATGCGCTCGTGCCAGGCGCTCAGGTGGCGGTGCCGGCTGAAGTCGAACTCGATGATGCGGGCGATGTGGCTCCAGCCGAAGTGGGCGATGTCGGCGATGGAGTAGTCGTCGCCGGCGAGGTAGGGATGCTCGGCCAGCCGGCGGTCGAGCACGCCGAATACGTCTTCCGTCAGCCGCCGGTAGCGTTCGATGGCGGCGGGGATGGGGGCGTCGGCGAAGCGCTCGAAATGCACGCGCTGGCCGATGATGGGGCCGACGCTGGACGCATGGAATTGCAGCCACTTGATGGCTTCCCAGCGCGCGGCGGCGGACGCGGGCAACAGGCGGCCGGCCTTTTCGGCCAGGTAGAGCAGGATCGCGGCGGACTCGAACAGGGTGACGCCGGTTTCGTCGTCGGTGATGACCGGGATGCGGCCATGCGGGTTGAGCGCCAGGAACTCGGGGCTGCGGTGTTCGCCGGCCCCGATGCGGACGTGGTGCAGGCGGTAGGGCAGCGCCAGTTCCTCAAGGGCGATCGTGGCCTTGAAGCCGTTGGGGGAGCTATCGGTGTAGAGATCGATCATGGCGGGTCCGTTCAGGGGCCGAGGGTTCTTTCTGCAAGAAGCTCGGCTAAACTCGGAGGCATTTCCTGGTGGAAATTCTGAACGTGGAATTCCGGGAAATAAAACGATTTGATCTGCACGCTGTGTTTAGCTAGGCTAAATCATGAATCCTGTTTTTCCGCTTCTGGCGCTGCGCGCTTTCACCGAGGTCGGCCGCCACGGCAGCATCAAGCGGGCCGCCGCCGCGCTGGGGGTGACGTCGGGCGCCGTCAGCCAGCAGGTCCGGCTGCTGGAAGAGCGGGTCGGGTTGCCCCTGTTCACGCGCGGCCGGCAAAGCATGGCCTTGACCGAGGCCGGGGCGCGCGTGCATCCCGGCCTGCTGACGGCGTTCGACCAGATCGAATCGGCGCTGCGCACGCTGGAGGCCGCCCGCGCGCGCAAGACGCTTACCGTCAGCACCATGGCCTCGTTCGCCGCGTCGTGGCTGGTGCCGCGGCTCGGGCGCTTCACCAGCCGGCATCCGGATATCGAGGTCCGCGTGGAGGCCGTGGCCGATCTGGTCGATCTGCATCGGGACCGGGTCGACATCGCGATCCGCCACGGCCTGGGCAGCTATCCCGGCCTGCAGTCGCGGCCGCTGATGGCGCCGGTGCTGCTGCCGGTGGCCAGTCCGGCGCTGCTGGCCGACGGGCCGCCGATACGCGAGCCGGCCGACTGCCTGGCCTATCCGCTATTGCAGGACGGCTGCCGCGCGGACTGGGGCTTGTGGCTGGCCGCGCACGGCGTGGCCGCGGACCCGCGCGCCGAGCGCGGCACGGCGTTCGGCGAGGACTATCTGCTGATCCGCGCGGCGGCGGCAGGCCAGGGGCTGGCGCTGGTGCCGCAGGCATATGCGGGCGAGGAGATCGCCGCCGGGCGGCTGGCGCTGGCGCTGGACCGGCCGTGGCCGGCGCGCTTCGCGTATTACGTGGTGATGCTGCCGGATGTCGCGCGGCGTCCGGAAGCGGCGGCGTTCGCGGCCTGGCTGGAGGAAGAGGCGCAGCAGCCGGCCTGAGCCGCGATGCCTGTTCAGCGCTGCGCGGGCTTGTCGGCCGCGGCGCGCAGGAAGTTCTGTTCCAGCTGGCTCAGGACGCGGTTGAGCGCGTCGATGTCGGCCGTGGACAGACCCTTGAGGGATTCTTCGAAGAAGGCCGCGCGCTTGGGCAGGGCGGCGTCCACCACCGCCTGGCCCGCCGCGGTGAGGCTGGCGTTGGTCAGGCGGTTGTCCTGCGGGTCCACGGCGCGCGAGATCCAGCCCAGCTTCTGCATGGCCTGCAGCTGGCGCGTGAGCGAGGCGGGGTCCAGGCGGCAGCGTTCGGCCAGGTGCTTCTGCGAGCACGGGCCGCGTTCGTGCAGGGCCAGGAGGATGCGCCAGCGCGGCAGGGCGTGGCCGACGCGGCCGCTGAAGGCGCTTTGCATGACGCGGTAGGTCTGCCCCATGTGCTGGATGACCTGCAGGCCTTGTTGCTGTTTGGACAAAAGCTAATCTCCGACGCTGGCCGGTTCCGCCTTGGCGGGGCGGACCAATTGAACCGGGGGCACGCGCCGCACGCACCACAGCGCGAAGACGGCGACGACCAGGGCGATGAGCTGCCCTTCATGGATGGCGCCGACGAGCGCGACGCGCGCGATCTCGATCAGCGAGGTTCCGTCCTGCCCCTGGTGCGCCAATTGTGCCAGGAACTGGGTCTGCGCTTCGGGGTTGACCAGCATCTGGGGATCGCGCAGCTGGGGCAGCCATTGCGCGGAGGATCCGCGCAGCGTGGACTCGACGCCGTTGAAATAGCGGTGGCTGACCATGGTGCCGACGATGGCCGTGCCCAGCATGCCGCCCACCATGCGCAGCGATTGCAGCAGGGCGGTGGCGATGCCGAGGTGGCTGCGGCCGGCGGTCTGCTGCGCGAAGACGGTGAGGTTGGGCATGATGAAGCCCATGCCCACGCCGGCCAGCATCATGTAGGCGGCGATGAGCGCGTGCGAGGTGTAGTTGTGGGTGGTGACGATGCCCAGGCACGAGAGCGCCATCAGCAGGAAACCCGAATACAGCATGAAGTTGGGATTGCGCATGCGCACGATGACGCGACCGTTGACGATGCTGCCCACGGTGATGAAGACCACCATCGGCGTGATCAGCAGGCCGGCCAGCTGCGGCGACAGGCCGAAGCCGCCCTGCAGCAGCAGCGGCGCGTAGAACATCAGCGAATACATGGTCACGCCTACCAGCAGGGACAGCGTGAACAGCATGGCCAGGCCCTGGTTGCGGAACATGTCCAGCGGCAGCAGGGGATGCGGGCAGCGCTTTTCCCACCAGTACAGCAGCGCGAAGGCGGCGAGGCTGACCGCGCCCAGCAGCAGCAGGCCGGCGCTCAGGCCCTGCTGCGGCAGCAGTTCGACCAGCAGCTGCAGCGAGCCCAGCGCCAGCGCGATGAGCAGCGCGCCCTGCCAGTCCAGCCGCACCGGGCCGTCGGTGTGGCTGCGCAGGCGCGGCAGGTAGCGCGCGACGAACCACAGCCCCAGCACGCCGATGGGCAGATTGACGTAGAAGACCGAACGCCAGCCGTAGTGTTCGGTCAGCATGCCGCCCAGCGACGGACCCACGGCGTTGGCGATGCCGAAGGCCGCGCTGACCATGACCTGCCAGCGCAGCCGCACGTGCGGATCGGGGAACAGGTCGGGAATCGAGGCGAACGCGGTGCCCACCAGCATGCCGCCGCCTATGCCTTGCAGCGCGCGGGCCAGCACCAGGGCGAACATGCTGTCGGCCGCGCCGCACAGCGCCGAGGCCAGCGTGAACAGCACGATCGCGGTCACGACGAAGGGCTTGCGTCCGTAGTAGTCGCCCAGGCGGCCGAAGATGGGAATGGTGATGACCGAGGTCAGCAGGTAAGACGTCGCTACCCATGCATACAGTTCGAATCCCTTCAGTTCGGCCACAATGGTCGGCAACGCCGTGCCCACCACGGTCTGGTCGATGGCGACCATCATCATGACGAAGCACATGCCGAGCATGGCGAGCAGGGTCTGCCGGAAGGGCAGTACCTGGCCGGGCGAATGCGGGGGGGATGAGGCGGGGGCGGGCATTACTGGATGGATCAATGATTGATATATCAAACATTCTAGCCCTACAATCCGCCAGACAGGAAGCCGTCAGCTTTGGGCGGCCGGCGGTCCGATTTGTTACGATAGCGATATCTGTACGCTGGCCTGGCCAGCGTCTTCACCTCTCGACAGGCCTGCGGCGCGACTTGCCGGCAGGCCTTTTCCACCGGTAAAGCACCATCCCCGCGTTGCGGCGCGGCGGGCGGCATTCGAAGATTTCCAGTCGAGGTACCGACGGGGCAGCAATGAAAACGTGGTTCAAGCGCATTTTGATAGGCCTGGTTGTGTTGGTTGTCGTGGCCGTCGTTGGCCTGGCCATCTTTTTGCTGACATTCGACCCCAACGCGTACAAGTACAAGCTCGAAGAGCTTGTCCAGCAACGCTACCAGCGCACGCTGACGATAGACGGCGAGATCGAGCTGTCGCTCTTTCCCCGCATCGGCCTGTCGGTGCAGGGCGTGTCGCTGTCCGAGCCCAATAGCTCCGAGATCTTCGCCTCCATCGACAGCACGCGGCTGGCGGTTGCCGTCTGGCCGCTGCTGTCGAACAGCTTCGTGGTGGACCACGTGGCCATCAGCGGCCTGAAGGCCCGCGTGATCCGGGGCAAGGACGGCCAATTCAATTTCAGCAATCTGGTGGGCGGCACGGCGCCGGTCACCGAAGTGCCGGCCAACCCGGCCGAGGCGCTGGTGGGCGCGGCCGAGACCGCGGCGCAGGCCATCACCAACGGCAGCCTGCCGCCGCGGCGCAGCAATATGCAGATCGACATCGCCGGCCTGGACCTTAAGGACGGCTCCGTGCAGCTGCAGGACGCGATCAGCGGCATGGCCGTGGCCGTCACCAAGATCAACGCCAACACCGGCCGCGTCACGTTCAACCAGCCTTTCGACGTGCGCCTGACCGCGCGCGTGGAAGGCGGCAACCCGCGGGTCGACGCCAACCTGACCGGCCAGGCCCTGTTGACGCTGGACCCCTCGGCCAAGCGCTACGCGGCGCAGAAGCTGGACCTGCGCATGGACGGCAAGCTGCCGGGCGCGGAAGCCAAGAGCCTGGCCATGCGCGGCAACCTGGCGTTCGACGGCCGCAAGTCGGCGCTGGACGTGGCCGGCCTGGAAGTCGTGTTCCAGGGCGACGTGACCGATCCGGCCGCCGCCGCGACCAACGTGGACGCCAGCGTGGCCATGCCCAAGCTGTCCATCGATCCGCACAAGCGCCAGCTGCAGATCGAGAAGCTCGCCATCCGCGCCAAGGGCGGCGTGGCCGACGGCCCGTTCGAATTCGCCGTGGACGCGCCTGCGCTCAATATCTCGCCCGCCTCGGCCACCGGCGAGGCCCTGACCGGCCGCGTGCGGGTCAGCGGCCTGGACGCCAGCTTCGGCCTGAACGGCATCAGCGGCAACGCCGGCGAACTCGACATCAAGGAAGCCAAGCTGGACAGCACGTCCAAGACCGGCGAACGGGTGGTCAAGCTGAACTTCGCCTCGCCGCTGTCGCTGAATCTGCTGATGCGCAGCGGCGCGCTGTCGGCGCTGCGCGGCGACGTGAACATCACCGATCCGGGCCTGCCCAAGGGCAGCCTGCAGATTCCGGTGATCGGCAGCGTCACCGCCGACCTGCTGAAGGACCAGGCCACCAGCAAGATCAACGCGGTGCTGGAGGGCGGCAAGTTCGACCTCAGCGCCGACATCACCCGCCTGAGCGACGCGCCGCGCGTCAATTTCGCGCTGGTGGTGGACACCCTGGACCTGGACAAGCTGGTGCCGCCCGTGACGCCGCCGGCGGCCAAGCCGGCCGAAGGCAAGAAGGACGAAAGCAAGCCGGCGCAGCCCGCGCCGGCGCCTGCGCCCGTCGACGATACGATCGACCTGTCGGCGCTGGTCGGCCCCAGCGTCAACGGCACGCTGAAGGTCGGCAAGCTGGTGGTGCGCGGCCTGAAGGCCGACGAAGTCGGCGCCACGGTGAAACTGGACAAGGGCAAGCTGGAAATCACCAGCCTGACGGCCGGCCTGTACGGCGGCAAGCTGGCCGGCGCCGTGACGGTCGACGCCGCGCAGGGCAACCAGCTGGCCAGCAAGATGTCGCTGGCGGGCATCGCGATCGAACCCTTCCTGATGGACCTGGCCAAGCGCAACGTGCTCAGCGGCACGGGCAGCCTGGCGTTGGACCTGAAGACGGCCGGCGCCAACGCCTACGCCATGAAGGCGGGCCTGGGCGGCACCATGCAGCTGCGCCTGCGCGACGGCGCGGTCAAGGGCATCAACCTGACGCAGACGCTGCGCGAACTGAAGGCGGCCTTCAAGCCGGAGTCGCAGGACGAGACCGTGCCGGCCGACACCAGCAAGCAGACCGAATTCTCCGAAATGGAAGCGGACCTGGCGTTCGCCAAGGGCGTGGCCAGCGTGAAGCGCCTGAACGTCGTGTCGCCGCTGCTGCGCGTGACGCAGGGCGAGCCGGCCACCATAGACTTCGTCAAGAGCGAGCTGGACCTGGTGGCGCGCGCGCGCGTGGTCAATCCGGCCGCCGATCCCGAAGGCAAGGAACTGATCGACCTGAAGGACGTGACCATTCCGGTGCGCATCCAGGGGCCGTTCGACAAGCCGAGCTATACGCTGCTGTGGAAGGACGCCGTCGGCGCCATCCTCAAGCGCAGCCTTGAAAACAAGCTGCGCGATGCGGTCAGCGGCAAGGGCAAGAACGGCGAAAGCATCGACAAGGCACTGAAGGGGCTGCTGGGCAAATGAGCGCGGAATCATTCCAACCCATCGCCGAATGCGGCGTCACGGCGCAGCCTGAGGCCGCCGGCTACCATCGCCAATGGCTGGTCGCCAACGATTCCGGGCAGTGGCTCAACCGCGAGCTGTGCCCGCGCCTGGCTGAAGTCGCCGTCGAGCTGCGCATGGGCTACCTGGTGCTGAAGGCGCCCGGCATGCTGCGCTTGGACATTCCGCTGGACGTGATCGAGGACGACGACAGCGTGCGCTACAGCATGCGGGTCGGCGAGCAGGTCGTGGACGTGGTCGACGAAGGCGAGCTGGCCGCGGCCTGGATCTCGAATTTCGTGCAGGTGCCCTGCCGCATCATGAAGGTGCACCCCGACACGCCGGTGGCGGCCTGGCCGGCCTGAGCGTTTTCTACGACGCGGAGGCGCGGCGGTATTCGAACGCCGCGTGCGCCGCGAGGCCGGCCACCAGGCCCCAGAAGGCCGATCCGATACCCCAGAAACTGAAGCCCGACGCCGTGGCCAGCAGCGTGATGAGCGCCGCCTCGCGGCGCTGCGGATTGGCCATGGCCGCGGCCATGCCGCCCATGATGGTGCCCAGCAGCGCCAGGCCGGCCAGGGCCGCCAGCAGGGCCGGCGGCAGGGCCTGGAAGAACACCGCGACGGCGCCGGCCACCACGCTCAGCGCGACATAGCCCAGGCCGTAGGTGGCGGCGGCGATATAGCGTTTGCCAGCGTCAGGATGGGCTTCGGGGCCCGTGCAGATGGCCGCGCTGATCGCGCCCATGGTGACGCTGTGGGCGCCGAAGGGCGCGGCCAGCAGGCCCAGCAGGCCGGTGGCCGCCACCAGGCGGGACGCGGGCGGGCGGTAGCCGGCGGCCTGCAGAATGGCCAGGCCCGGCAGGTTCTGCGAAGCCATGGCCACCACGAACAGCGGAATGCCCAGGCTGACCGCCGCCTGCGCGCTGAAGGCGGGCGTGGTCCAGACGAATTCGGTGAGGCGCCAGTCCAGCAGATCGAGCTGCATCAGGTCCAGCGCGTAGGCGATGGCGATGGCCACCAGCATCACCACCAGCACCGCGTAGCGCGGCGCCAGGCGCCGGCACACCAGGTAGGCGGCGCACATCGCCAGCACCAGCGCGGGCTGCTGGTTGATGCTGCTGAAGACGCCCATGCCGAAATTGAGCAGCACGCCGGCCAGCATGGCCGCGGCGATTTCGCCGGGGATGCGGCGCAGGATGGGATCGATCCAGCCGAACAGGCCGCAGGCCAGCGTCAGCGCCGCCGCCAGCACGAAGGCCCCGATGGCCTGGTCGAACGGCACGCCGGCCAGCGCGGTCACCAGCAGGGCGGCCCCGGGCGTGGACCAGGCCATGACGATGGGCAGGCCGGTGCGCAGGCTGTAGAGCGCGCCGCCCAGGCCGAACGCCAGGCTCAGCGAGCCGATCCAGGAACCGATGCGGGCCGCGTCCAGGCCCGCGGTGTGGCCGGCCTGCACCATCAGCACGGCGGTGCCGCCGAAGCTGACCAGCACGGCGACCAGGCCTGCCGCGACGGCGGAGGCGGAAAGGTCGCGGCGGGCGCGGTGGCGGGGCGGGGGCAGGTCTATGCTGGACTGGGCTGCATTGCTCATGCGGCACCGGTCAGGCGACGGTACTTGGCCATGAGCTGCTCCTGGCCCTCATGCCATTGCGGATGCAGTTCGATGCATTCCACGGGGCACACCACCTTGCATTGCGGTTCGTCGTGATGGCCGACGCATTCGGTGCAGCGGTCGGGGTCGATCACGTAATAGTCTTCGCCCATGGAAATTGCTTCGTTCGGGCACTGGGGCTCGCAAACGTCGCAATTGATGCATTCTTCGGTGATGGTCAGGGCCATGGCGGGCTACGGTAAGAGCGGTGGGGCGACCGTCATTGTACCGCCGCCGCCCGGATGGGCGGCGCGACGCAGGGGCGCCGTGGACGCCCCTGCGGTAAAGAAATCGGACCGGCGGTTCAGCCCGGCCAGGACTGTTCGCGGCGTTCCTTGGCCTTTTCCTGCAGCCAGCGCTCGACCGACGGGAACACGAACTTGCTCACGTCGCCGCCCAGCTGGGCGATCTCGCGCACGATGGTGCCCGAAATGAACTGATACTGGTCCGAGGGCGTCATGAACAGGGTCTCGACGTCGGGCAGCAGGTGGCGGTTCATGCCGGCCATCTGGAATTCGTACTCGAAGTCGGACACCGCGCGCAGGCCGCGCACGATCACGCGTCCGCCCTGGTCGCGCACGAAGTCCTTGAGCAGGCCGCCGAAGCTTTGCACTTCCACGTTGGGATAGTGCCCCAGCACCTCGCGCGCGATTTCCACGCGCTCGTCGATGTTGAAGAAAGGCTTCTTGTTGCGGCTAATGGCGATCCCGACCACGACTCTGTCGAAAAGCGTGGCGGCACGGCGGACCAGGTCTTCATGGCCTCGGGTCAGCGGGTCGAAAGTGCCGGGATATACAGCGGTGATCATGCGAGCTCCGTACCGTTATTAGTGGTGTACACCATCCTCCGAATCCCGGATTATTGATCTATTTGCGCAATGCAGCAAATTCCAGCAGGTGATAGTGGACGGCGCCGGCCTTGTCCTGCCGCAAAATCGTGAATCCTTCGGGCGCTTCGATGGGGCTTTCCGCTTCCACGTAGACCAGTCCGCGCTCGGTCAGGATGCCCGGCAGCAGCGGCCACAGGCGGGGCAGCCAGCCCTGGCCGAAAGGCGGATCCAACAGGATGAGGTCGAACCGCGACGCATCCATTCTTTCGGTGACCTGCATGGCGTCGCCCACGTGGATGCGTATCATGTCGGCTTTGAGTTTATCGCGCAGCGTCCGCAGGGCGGCCGCTGCGGTCCGATCGCGCTCGACCATCTGCACGTGCGCCACGCCGCGCGAGGCCGCCTCGAAGCCCAGCGCGCCGCTGCCGGCGAACAGGTCCAGCACCTGCTTGTCGGCGAATTCGCCGCCCCACAGGTGATTGAGCCAGTTGAACAGCGTTTCGCGCACCCGGTCGGGCGTGGGACGCAAGGTTTCCACGTCGGGCACGGCGATGGGGGTGCGCCGGTATTGGCCCCCTACGATACGAATATACTTGTTACCCATGTTCAGCCGCTTCTTCAAGAAAAAATCCCCTCCGCCCGCCGCGCCGGCCCAGCCCGCGCCGCCGCCGGAGGTTGCAGATCCCGTTCCCGCGCCGGCCGAGCCGGCCGCGCCCGCGCCATCGGCGCCGCAATCCGCGCCCGCGCCGGTCGCCCCGCCGGCTCCCGCGCCG
>NZ_POQS01000004.1:342944-545710 GCF_002885955.2 Achromobacter pulmonis | reverse complement strand
CCCGCAGCGCCGGTCGAGCCGGTCGCCGCGGCGCCCGTGCCGGAACCCGCGCCGGTCGCCGCGCCCGCGCCCCAGCCTGAACCCGAGCCCGTGGCCGAGCCCGCGCCGGCCGCCGAAGCGCCCAAGAAGGCGTCCTGGCTGGCCCGGCTCAAGCAGGGCCTGTCGCGCACCGGCCAAAGCATTGGCGGCATTTTCGTCGGCGTCAAGGTCGACGAAAACCTGTTCGAGGAACTCGAATCGGCGCTCATTATGGCCGATGCGGGCCTGGAGGCCACCGAGAAGCTGCTGACCGCGCTGCGCGCGCGCGTCAAGAAAGAACGCATCGAGGACCCCGCCAAGGTCAAGGCGGCCCTGCGCCAGCTGCTGGCCGACCACCTGCGTCCGCTGGAGCGGGCGTTCGACCTCAAGCGCACCCAGCCGCTGGTCGTCATGATCGCCGGCGTCAACGGCGCGGGCAAGACCACTTCCATCGGCAAGCTGGCGCACACCTTCCAGCGCCAGGGCGCCAGCGTGCTGCTGGCGGCGGGCGACACCTTCCGCGCCGCCGCCCGCGAACAGCTGATCGAATGGGGCAGCCGCAACAACGTCACGGTGATTTCCCAGGACGGCGGCGATCCGGCGGCGGTGGCGTTCGACGCCGTCAACGCGGGCCGCGCGCGCGGCATGGGCGTGGTGATGGTGGATACCGCCGGCCGCCTGCCGACGCAGCTGCACCTGATGGAAGAGCTGAAGAAGATCCGCCGCGTGATCGGCAAGGCCGACGCCGCCGCGCCGCACGAGGTGCTGCTGGTGGTCGACGGCAATACCGGCCAGAACGCGCTGGCGCAGATCCGCGCCTTCGACGCGGCCATCAACCTGACGGGGCTGGTCGTGACCAAGCTGGACGGCACCGCCAAGGGCGGCACGCTGGCGGCGGTGGCCGCGGGCAGCCAGGGCGTGCGCCCGATTCCGGTGTACTGGATCGGCGTGGGCGAAGCCCTGGAAGACCTGCAGCCCTTCGTCGCGGACGAGTTCGCCGGCGCCTTGCTGGCGGAGTGATTCCGGCCCCGCGGCCCCGCTACTTCCAGAACGGCTTGCTGGCGGCCAGGTCGTCGAACGCGCGCTGCGCGTCCTCGGCCAGTTCCTGCAGCCGGGCGCTGATCCAGCCCAGCGCGAACCACGCCTGCGGATGGGTGGCGGTGCACGACTCGTAGTAGTCCTTGGCGACCGCCAGGTCGTTGATTTCCCCAAGAATGTCCTGGACCCGCGACAGCAGCTTGCGATAGCCGCGCAGCCTGGCCGCGGGCAGCAGCGATTCGGCGAAGGCCAGGCTATAGCGCAGGCGCTTGCCGCGTTTGCGCAATTCGTGGCGCGCGGGAATGTCCAGCGCCGCGAACTGCGTGCCCTGGTCGGCCACCTTGCTGTGCCAGCGATGCAGGCGCCGCGCCAATTGCTTGCGCAGGCGCTGCGGATCGGGCTCGGGCGCGAGCATGGGGATGATGGTGGGGCGTACGCTGGGACCGGCCACGCCGCCTTCGAGGCGGATGGCGGGTTCGGGCGCGGCGTCGCTGGGCGTGCCGTTGGCGACGGGCTGCCCGTCCGAGGCGGGCGGCGCGGCCGGCACGTCCAGGCTCCATTCCAGCAGATCCAGCAGCCAGCCCTGGAAGGCCTTGCCGCCGGCGATGCTGCGCGCGTCCTGCTCGGGCGGCGCGGCTTCCATGGGGATCACCGGCATGCCCGCGCGCATCAGCGCCGGCGCCACGGTTTCGTTCAGCACGTCCTGGTCGCGGTTGGCGCCGAAGGCGCCGAAATGCGTGCGCACGCCTTCCAGCAGGGAGGCCGGGATCGGCGCGATCCAGCCGTCGAAAAGTTTCCATGCCGAACGCAGCCGGCGCACGCCCACGCGCAGCTGGTGCACGTGTTCGGAATTGCCGGCGCGGTAGACGTCCTCGGTGTCCACCTCGGCCAGGACCGAGGCGTTGCGCGCGATCTGGTCCAGGCATTCGGCGGCGATACGGGCCATGGCCTGCGGGGCCGTCATGTCCTCGCGCAGCTTGACCGCGGCCGCGCCGCGCGGCGCCCAGAACTGGGCGATGGCCTGCGCGCGGCGTGTCTCCAGGTCATCGCCCGGGATGGCGTCGGCGTCGGCCAGCCGCTGCGCCAGCTGGGCCAGCGCGTCGCCGCGTTCGGACTTGCTGCGCGGGTCCAGCACCAGCGCGTGGCGCTGCTGCCAGCCGCGCGCGGCCGCGAAGATGGCCGCGGGGCGGCCCGAAACCAGTTCGAATTCCAGTTCGGAGATCGGCAGTTCCAGCGCGCCGGCGCGCAGGATGCCGGTGTCGTAGGCCAGCTCGACCGTGCCGTAGCGCGTGCGCACCTTGCGCAGCAGGCGCTGCACGTCGGTTTCGTAGCGCAGGCCCAGTTCGCCCTTGACCGCGACCAGCGCGGCCTCGACCTCTGTGCCCGCGTACACCGACAGGTCCAGCACCGGGCCGGGGCGCGGATGGTTGAGTTCGATCCGGGTGATGGCGTTGATGCCGGGCATCTTCAGGGTCTGGACCCAGTCGCGGCCTTCCTGGCGCAGCCGGATCGCGATGCGGGCCCGCGCGAGTTCGCGCTCGGGCGTGTCGAAATACATCGCATGCAGGCGGATGCGGGTCGCCTCGCGTTGCTTGATCTCTCGCAATACGGCCGGGCGGGACGCCGCGGGCACGTGCAGTTTCAGTTCCTGTTCCGACATGGCGGCGGCTGTCCAACGGCAAAAGCCGAGATCTTAATTAAACGGGGGCGGTGATTTGATGACCGGTCATATTTATTTCACACGGAGCATAGACGTGTTTGCGGCGCATCAACAACCGGCGCGAGCCGCAACCGGGAGGGCAAACGGCCGCGCAACGCGGACCCGGTAATTACCCAGTTTCAGTGATATGCAATGTTACGAATAGATTTTCTAATTGTAATAAGCCGGCCGGACGACCCCGCGCGCGGCGCCGATCATCTCCGCGTCTTCCGGCTCCGCGCCCGGAGGCCGCGCTACAAATTAGAAGAGCCCCATGAACCGTACGTTTCGTATCGTTTTCAACCGCAGTGCAGGCGTGTGGCAGGTGGCGAGCGAACATGCCCGAGGGCGGGGCAAGGGCGGTGCGCGGCCCTTGCTGCTGGTTGCCGCGCTTGCCGTGGCGGCAGGCTTGCTGGCTGGCGAATCGCGAGCGGCGTGGATCCGCTTCGGTGATGTCTTCCCGAACGATCCGCTCGCCTGGAACGATCCCGCCGTCGCTCTGATCGTGGGCAATACCCGCGCCGGCACCTTGTCCATCACCGACGGCTCGGGCATGGAGAATGCGCAGGGCGTCATCGGCAACGCACCCGGCAGCTTCGGCATGGTGACCGTTCAGGACCCGGGTTCTAACTGGCTGTTGCACGGCGGCCTGTCCATCGGTGCGGGCGGCGCCGGCACGCTGAGCCTCGTCGACGGCGGGTATGTCAAGGTAGGCGGCGGTACGGGAACCGTCATGCTGGCGCCCGTCGCGGGCGGGATGGGCACGATCAATATCGGCGGGCTGCTCGGCTTCGCGGCCGAGACCGGCGGCGCCCTGCTTGCGAACGAAATCCGCTTCGGCGGCGGCGACGCCACACTGAACTTCAATCACACCGAGACGCTCCACCCGTTTTCCGCGGGCCTGAAGAGCACCGGCTCGGGCGTCCACCGCTTGAACCAGATCGCGGGTACGACGGTCCTGACGGGCGCCAACGGCGGGTTCAATGGCAAGACCACGGTGTCGGGCGGCAAGCTGCTGGTGCTGGGATCGCTCGGCGGCTCGGCCGAAGTGACCGGCGGGACTTTGCAGTACGGCGACGGCGTGTCCGGCGCGGCAAGCCGCCTCAGCGGCGATCTGAAAGTGTCGGGGGCCGGCAGCACGCTGTCGGTGCAAGGCCCCGCGACGCTGGCGGTGGGCGGCGACATCGGCCTGGGCGACGGCGCTGTCCTGGACGTGATGGCCGGCGCAGGCGGCCCCGTCTTGTGGGCCGATTCCGTGACCCTGGGCCAGGGCGTGGCGTTCAAGCTCAGCGGCATCGCCGACGAGAGCCAGCTCAATGCGCTGCTGATCGACACTGCCAGCGGCATCAGCGGCGATTTCGCCACGGTGAATGTAGGTGGGTTTTCGGGGCCGGTGGATTATCTCACCGTCAATACCGGCAAGTCGGCGGACAATCGGCAGTATCGCGCCACCTACGACCTGAGCTGGACGGCCGGCAGCAACCTGGCCCACGGCACGTTCACGCTGGAGAATGCGCAGGATTTCTTCGCCCTGGGCCTGGGGCTTTCCGACCAGGCGCCCAATCCTGCCAAGGGCTGGAACGGCAGGACGCTGACCAAGGCGGGCGAAGGCACGCTGACCCTGGACGGCAACAACAGCTATACCGGCGGCACCGTGCTCGCGGGGGGCATGCTGCAGGTCAGCCGCGACGCGAACCTGGGCGACGCCAACGGCAAGGTGGTGTTCGACGGCGGCGCGCTGCGGGCGCTGGAGTCCTTTACGAGTTCGCGCGCCATCACGTTGCTGCAGACCGGCAGTGTCGACGTGGAGCAAAGCCGGACGCTGGACCTGACCGGCGAGATATCGGGCGGCGGCGACCTCGTCAAGACCGGCCGGGGCATGCTGAGCCTGAGCAATCCCGGCAACACCTATGGCAATACCTGGATCAAGTCGGGCGCGCTGCTCGGCAACGCGAGTTCGATCCGCGGCAACGTCGACAATGGCGGCATCCTGGTGTTCGAGCAGGTCGCCGACGGGGTTTTCGGCGGTTCCATCACTGGATTCGGAACAATGGTCAAGACCGGCGCCGGCACGCTGAGCCTGACCGGCAACCACGCCGCGTATGCCGGCAGCACCGTGGCGTCGGAGGGCCGGCTGCTGGTGCTGGGGGCGCTGGGCGGCTCGGCCGTCGTCAACNGGCAACCACGCCGCGTATGCCGGCAGCACCGTGGCGTCGGAGGGCCGGCTGCTGGTGCTGGGGGCGCTGGGCGGCTCGGCCGTCGTCAACGGCGGCGTATTGCAGTTCGGCAATGGCGCGAGCGGCGCGGCCAGCAAGCTGACCGGCAATTTGCCGGTCTACAGCGGCTCGCTGTCGGTGCAGGGCCCCGCGACCCTGACGGTGGACGGCGACATCGGCATGGCCGATCGCACTACCCTGGATATCGGGGCGGGCGCGGGCGGACCCGCCATCACTGCCGGCAGCGTCACGCTGGGCGCGGACGTGGCGCTTGCCATCAACGGCATCGACGGCGCGGGGCCGGCCGAGCAAGTGCTGATCGACACCCGCTCGGGCATCAGTGGCGACTTCGGCCGGGTGAGCGTGGGCGGCAACGGCGGCGGCGTGGATTATCTGGGCGTCAATGCCGGCAAGTCCGAGGACGGCCGGCGTTATCTGGCGTCTTACGGCCTGAGATGGATGGCCAACAACAGTCTGGCGCACGGTACGTTCACGCTGAGCGGCGCGGCCGACAGGTTCGAGGTGAACGCGGCGCTGGCCGACCAGACGGCCAACGCCGCCTTGGGCTGGAACGGCAGGACGCTGACCAAGCGCGGCGCCGGCACGCTGGTGCTGAGCGGCGACAACCGCTACACCGGCGGCACGGTGCTGGACGGCGGCACGCTGCAGGTGGACCGCGATGCGAATCTGGGCGCGCCAATGGGCGGGCTGACATTCAATGGCGGCACCCTGGCGGCCACGGGTTCCTTCGACACCTCGCGCGCCGTCCTGATGGATACTGGCGGCAGCATCGACGTGGCGGCCGGCTCCACACTGGGGCTGGACGGTCCGCTGCTGGGCGCCGGCCCGTTTTTCAAGAACGGCGCCGGCACCCTGGCCCTGCGCGGCGTCAACAGCTACGCCGGCTTGCTGGTGCTTACCGGTGGCACGCTGCGAATCGATCAGGACGCCAACCTCGGCACGGGAGCCGGCTCCCTGCTGCTCGGCGGCGGCGCGCTGGCGACCACGTCGACCTTCGACATCTCGCGCAGGGTCGTCCTCGATGCGACAGCGATGGCGGGCTTCGATGTGGCTGGCGGTACGACGCTGGGCCTGAACGGCCAGATCTCGGGCGCCGGTATGCTGGTCAAGGCCGGCGCCGGCACGCTGGCGCTGCGCGGCGACAATTACTATGGCGGCGGCACGACGATTCTGGACGGCGTCCTGCAAGTCGATCACGACCGGAATCTGGGCTATCCGTCCGGCGCACTGAAACTCGACGGCGGCGCGCTGGCCGCGACGGGCAGGTTCGACACCTCGCGCGCCGTCACGCTGGCCCAGGCAGGGCGTTTCGACGTGGCCGCGGGCGTCACGCTGGGGCTGGGCGGCATCGTTTCGGGCAGCGGCGACCTGATCAAGTCCGGCGCCGGCACGCTGCGCCTGAGCCATACCGGCAACGCCTACGGCAATACCTCGATCCTGGCGGGCACGCTGGCGGGCAATGCGAATTCGATCTCGGGCAATGTCGACAACGCCGGCACGCTGGAATTCGAACAGAGTCCGAGCGCCATCTTCGGCGGCGCCATATCCGGCGCCGGCAGGGTGGTCAAGAGCGGCTGGGGCACGCTGGAGCTGACGGGAACCAATACCTTCGGCGGCGGCATGACGGTCACAGACGGCACGCTGCGGGTCACGCGCGACGCCAATCTGGGTGCGGCGGCCGGCGGCCTGACCCTGGACCGCGGCACGCTGGCGACCGCCGGCGCCTTCGACACCTCGCGCACGGTCCGGCTGGAGCAATTCGGCATCATCGACGTCCAGGGCGGCACGACGCTGGGCCTGAACGGCAGGGTGTCGGGCAACGGCGTGCTGCTCAAGCAAGGCGGCGGCACGCTGGCCTTGAGCGGCGCCAACGACTACGGCGGCACCTATATCGACAACGGCGTCCTGCGCATCGGCCGCGACGCCAACCTGGGCTCGGGCGAGCTGGTGTTCTTCGGCGGAGCGCTGGCGACCACGGCCACGTTCGATATGTCGCGCGCTGTCATCCTGATGCAGACGGCCGGCATCGACGTGGCCGCGGATACCGCGCTGGGCCTGAATGGCACAGTGTCATACGAGGGCGGGCTGGTCAAGAACGGCGCGGGCACGCTGGTGCTTGCCGGCAGCAACAGTTACGAGGGCGGCACGACGCTGGCCGGCGGCACGCTGCAGGTCGCGCGCNGCGGCACGCTGGCCTTGAGCGGCGCCAACGACTACGGCGGCACCTATATCGACAACGGCGTCCTGCGCATCGGCCGCGACGCCAACCTGGGCTCGGGCGAGCTGGTGTTCTTCGGCGGAGCGCTGGCGACCACGGCCACGTTCGATATGTCGCGCGCTGTCATCCTGATGCAGACGGCCGGCATCGACGTGGCCGCGGATACCGCGCTGGGCCTGAATGGCACAGTGTCATACGAGGGCGGGCTGGTCAAGAACGGCGCGGGCACGCTGGTGCTTGCCGGCAGCAACAGTTACGAGGGCGGCACGACGCTGGCCGGCGGCACGCTGCAGGTCGCGCGCGACGCGAACCTGGGCGACGCCATTGGCGGCCTGAGCTTCGACGGCGGCACGCTGGCCACCACCGGCACGTTCGACACCGCACGCGGCGTGACGCTGGCGCAGGCCGGGCGTTTCGACGTGGCCGCGGCCACGGCGCTGGGCCTGAACGGCACGGTGTCCGGAAGCGGCGCCTTCATCAAGGACGGGGCCGGCACGCTCGCGCTTGCCGGCAGCAACACGTATGGCGGCGGCACGCGCATCGAGGGCGGGGTCTTGCAGGTCTCGCGCGACACCAACCTGGGCGATGCGGCGGGCGGCTTGAGTTTCAACGACGGTACGCTCGCGACGACGGGAACGTTCTCCACGTCGCGCGCAGTGGCGCTGGCGCAGTCGGGCCGCTTCGACGTGGCGGCCGGCACCACGCTGGGCCTGAACGGCGCGGTGTCCGGAACCGGCGCCTTCGTCAAGGACGGGGCCGGCACGCTGGCGCTTGCCGGCGGCAACACGTATGGCGGCGGCACGCGCATCGACGGCGGCGTCCTGCGGATCGAACGCGACGCCAACCTGGGCGATATCGCGGGGGCCGTGGCGTTCGGCGGCGGTACGCTGGCCACGATGGGCAGCTTCGATACGTCGCGCACGTTTACGCTGGCGCAGGCAGGGCGTTTCGATGTCATGGCTGGCACGNGCGGGCTGGTCAAGAACGGCGCGGGCACGCTGGTGCTTGCCGGCAGCAACAGTTACGAGGGCGGCACGACGCTGGCCGGCGGCACGCTGCAGGTCGCGCGCGACGCGAACCTGGGCGACGCCATTGGCGGCCTGAGCTTCGACGGCGGCACGCTGGCCACCACCGGCACGTTCGACACCGCACGCGGCGTGACGCTGGCGCAGGCCGGGCGTTTCGACGTGGCCGCGGCCACGGCGCTGGGCCTGAACGGCACGGTGTCCGGAAGCGGCGCCTTCATCAAGGACGGGGCCGGCACGCTCGCGCTTGCCGGCAGCAACACGTATGGCGGCGGCACGCGCATCGAGGGCGGGGTCTTGCAGGTCTCGCGCGACACCAACCTGGGCGATGCGGCGGGCGGCTTGAGTTTCAACGACGGTACGCTCGCGACGACGGGAACGTTCTCCACGTCGCGCGCAGTGGCGCTGGCGCAGTCGGGCCGCTTCGACGTGGCGGCCGGCACCACGCTGGGCCTGAACGGCGCGGTGTCCGGAACCGGCGCCTTCGTCAAGGACGGGGCCGGCACGCTGGCGCTTGCCGGCGGCAACACGTATGGCGGCGGCACGCGCATCGACGGCGGCGTCCTGCGGATCGAACGCGACGCCAACCTGGGCGATATCGCGGGGGCCGTGGCGTTCGGCGGCGGTACGCTGGCCACGATGGGCAGCTTCGATACGTCGCGCACGTTTACGCTGGCGCAGGCAGGGCGTTTCGATGTCATGGCTGGCACGTCCCTGGGCCTGACCGGCGGTATTACGGGCAGCGGCGATTTGGTCAAGGCGGGCGCGGGCACGCTGCGCCTGAGCAATGCCGGCAACGCCTATGGCAACACCTGGATCCAGTCGGGCACGCTGATCGGCGATGCGAATTCGATCTCGGGCAACGTCGACAATGCCGGCGTCCTGGTGTTCGAGCAGTCGGCCGATGGCGTCTTTAACGGCTCCATCTCGGGGACCGGCGACCTGTTCAAGCGCGGCGCGGGCACGCTGGATCTGAGCGGCAATCATGCCGGCTTCGCGGGCAAGACCACGGTCGATCAAGGCCGGCTGGTGGTGCAGGGCGTGCTGGGCGGATTGGCGGAAGTGGCTGGCGGCGTCCTGCAATACGGCAACGGCGTGGCGGGCGCGGCCAACCGCCTGGCCGGCAATCTGAAGGTGACGGGCGGCGGCCTGTCGGTGCAAGGCCCGGCGACGCTGGACGTGGCGGGCGAGGTCGCCATGGGCGACGGAACCGCGCTGGATATCGGGGTTGGCGCGGCCGCGCCGTCGCTGACGGCCGGCAGTGTCACGCTGGGCGCGGGCGTGGCGTTCAACCTGAGCGGCATCTCGGACGCCAGCCAGCTCGACCAGGTGCTGATCGATACGCTTGGCGGCATCAGGGGCGACTTCGCATCGGTCAGCGTGGGCGGATTCGCCGGCGCGGTGGACTATTTGTCCGTCAAGACCCGCAAGTCGGCCGATGGCCGGCAATACCTTGCCAGCCACAGCCTGGCATGGAGCGCCGGCAACAATCTGGCGCATGGTACGTTCACGCAGGCCAACGCCGGCGACCGTTTTGTCGTCGCGACCGCGCTGGCCGACCAGGCACCCAACGCCGCCACCGGCTGGAACGGCAAGACGCTGACCAAGGCCGGCGCGGGCACGCTGGTGCTGAGCGGCGAGAACCGCTATACCGGCGGCACGAATATCGCCGGAGGCGCCCTGCAGATCGACCGCGACGCGAACCTGGGCGCGGCGGCCGGCGCGCTGAGATTCAGCGGCGGCACGCTGGCGACGATGGGCTCGTTCGACATCGCGCGTTCGATCACGCTGGCCCAGGCCGGCCGCTTCGAGGTGGCCGGCGGCACCGAACTGGGACTGACCGGCGAGGTGACGGGCGCCGGCGATCTGGTCAAGTCCGGCGCGGGCATCCTGCGGCTGGACAACGCCGGCAACGCCTATCGCAATACGCGCATCCTGGCGGGCACGCTGGTCGGCAATGCGGCCACCATCCGCGGCGACATCGACAACGCCGGGACGCTGGTGTTCGAGCAGGCGGCCGACGCGTCTTATGGCGGCGCGATGTCGGGGACCGGCTCGTTCGTCAAGAACGGCGCGGGCACGCTGGGCCTGACCGGCGACAGTTCTGGCTACCGCGGAACCACTACGGTCAACGGCGGCCGGCTGGCCATGCAGGGCCGGCTGGGCGGTTCGATCAGCATCGGCGCGGGCGGTGTGCTGGGCGGCAACGGCACCGTCGGTTCCGGCGCGGGGTCGACCATTACGGTGGCCGCCGGCGGCGTGCTGTCGCCGGGCAACTCCATCGGCGCCCTGACCATAGACGGCGATCTGGCGGTGCAGCGCGGCGCGCGCTTCGCCGTCGAAACCAACCCCGCGGGGCCCGAGGCCGACCTCGTGCACGTCACCGGCAACGCCGCGCTGGACGGCGGATCGGTGGCCCATATCGGCGCCAACGGCAATTACGGGCTGCGCTCGCGCTATACCATCCTGTCGGCGGACGGCACGCTTTCCGGCCAGTTCGACGCGGTCACCTCCGATTTCGCTTTCCTCACGCCCAGTCTGGCCTATGACTACGACGCGCGCCGCGTGTCGCTGGAACTGGCGCGCAACGATACGCCCATGATCTCGGCCGCGGCCACGCGCAACCAGCGCGCCGCCGCCGGCGCCATCGACAGCATCGGCATGGCCGGCGGCCATCGCGTCTACGACGCGGTGGCCCAGTTGCCGGACGACGCGCCGCTGCTGCGCGGCGCCTTCGACCAGTTGTCCGGCGAGATCCATGCCTCGGCCAGGACGGTGCTGCTGCAGGACAGCCGCTACGTGCGCGACGCGGTGGCCGAGCGCCTGCGCGCGGCGGCCGGCGGCGTGGGCGCCGTGTCCGCGCCGGTGCTGGCCTCGGCCGGAGACGGCGCGCGCCTGGCGCCGGCCGATGCGCGCGGGCCGGCAACCTGGTTGCAGGCCACGGGGTCGTGGAGCCATATCGACGGCGACGGCAACGCGGCCCGCGCCAAGAGTTCCAGCGGCGGCTTCGTGATGGGCGTGGATACGCCGGTGTCCGAGGCCTGGCGCCTGGGCCTGATGGCCGGCTACAGCCGCACCGACTTCGACGTGCAGCAGCGTTCGTCCTCGGGCGACAGCGACAACTACCACCTGGGCGCCTATGGCGGCGGACAGTGGGGCAAGCTGGGCCTGCGCGGCGGACTTGCCTACAGCTGGCACGACATCACGACCCGTCGGTCGGTTTCCATGTCCGGCATGTCCGAGCGCCTCAAGGCCGATTACGACGGCCGCACGGCCCAGGTCTACGCCGACCTGAGCTACCGCATCGATACGCCGGCCGCGGCGATCGAGCCTTTCGCCAACGCGGCCTACGTCAACCTCAAGACGGACGGCTATCGCGAAAGCGGCGGCGCGGCCGCGCTGCGCGGCAAGAGCCAGACCAACGAAACCACCTACACCACGCTGGGCGCGCGCGCCTCCACCGATTTCGAGCTGGGCGGCGCGCAGGCCGCGGCGCGCGGTTCGCTGGGCTGGCGCCACGCCTTCGGCGACGTGAAGCCGGTGGCCGTCCAGGCGTTCTCGGCCGGCGAGTCGTTCACCGTGGCGGGCGTGCCCATCGCGAAGAACAGCGCGGTGGTCGAGGCCGGGCTGGAAGTGCGGATCAACCGCAGGGCGTCGTTCGGCCTGTCATATCAGGGGCAGCTTGCCGGTTCGGCGCAGGACCACGGGGTGAGGGCGGGGTTGAATATCCGGTTCTGATGGGGAGATGGGGCGTAATGCATCGGTCGGCGGGAGCCGGTTGTTTTGGTTCTTGCCACGAAAAACGGCGGCTGGCGCCGCCTGCGCATAGCCCAGCGGTCACCATGGAGCGGTTCGATGCGTAATCGCCAATCATTGCGTAGGATGGGTGCAGCGCGCTGGGGGCCAGGCAAGAACGCCGACGCCCAACGCGCGTAACCCATCGGCCGGCGGGAGCCGGCTGTTTGGCTCTTGCCACGAAAAACGGCGGCTGGCGCCGCCTGATGGGTTTCGCGCGTTTGAGATATGAGTTCTTGCTCAAGGACTCTCGCGCTGCACCCATCCTACGTCCCATGCGGGCCGCAAGATCGCCCTCCAAAAAAAAACCGCCCGTTGCCGGGCGGCGCAAAGGAACACGGTACGGCGCAGGCGCGGTCAGAGTATGCGTTTGCGGGCCTGGGTGATGATGATCTCGGCCAGCACCACGACGCCGAAGATGGCGGCCAAGACCAGCGATACGCGGTCCCACTGGAAGAGGTTCAGCGCGGTGTCCAGGGCCNTGCGTTTGCGGGCCTGGGTGATGATGATCTCGGCCAGCACCACGACGCCGAAGATGGCGGCCAAGACCAGCGATACGCGGTCCCACTGGAAGAGGTTCAGCGCGGTGTCCAGGGCCATGCCGATGCCGCCGGCGCCGACCAGGCCGAGCACGGCGGATTCGCGCACGTTGATGTCCCAGCGCAGCAGCACGATGGACCAGAACGCGGGGCGGATCTGCGGCCAGTAGGCGTACCAGATCACCGAGGCCTTGCTGGCGCCGGTGGCGGCGACGGCTTCGATGGGGCCGCGCTGCGCCTCTTCGATGGCCTCGCCCACCAGCTTGCCGACGAAGCCGATGGAGCGGAACGCGATGGCCAGCGTGCCGGCCAGGGCGCCCGGCCCGAAGATGGCGATGAACAGCAGCGCCCACACCAGCGAGTTGACCGAGCGGCTGGACACCAGGATCAGCCGGGCCAGCATGTTGACGGTCTTGCTGGGCGTGAGGTTGTTGGCCGCCAGCAGGCCCACCGGCACCGCCATCACCACCGACAGGATGGTGCCGAGGGTGGCGATGTGCAGGGTTTCGATCAGCGCGGCGTGCACGCCTTCCGGGTAGTAGGCCCAGTCGATCGGCCACATGCGGCGGAACAGATCGGCCATCTGCTCGGGCGCGTCATACAGGAACTCCGGAATGATCTCCACGCCGCGAATGGCCTGCACGATGGCGGCGACCACCAGCAGGTACAGCGCGAAGCGCAGCAGGCGCTGGCCCATGCTGTAGCGCTGCCAGACGCGCGGGGCGCCGGCCGGGTTCAGGGTGGAAGCGGTGGCGTTCATTCTTCCACCTCCGCCTTGCGCGCGACCGGGGCGCGGGTCGAGCCCACGCCGCGGGCGCCGGCCATGCGGCCCTGCAGGATGCGCTCGAAGCCCAGATTGTCCAGGAACACGGCGCGCACGAAGCCGGCCAGGATTTCACCCAGCATGATGATGGCGATCAGGGTCAGCAGGATGGCGCTGACGAAGTCGTAGTCGAAGCGCTGGAACGCCGAGAACAGCGTGCCGCCCACGCCGCCCGCGCCCACGATCCCCACCATGGTGGAGTTGCGCAGGTTGGAGTCGAACTGGTAGGTGGCGAAGCCGATGAAGCGCGCGAACACCTGCGGCAGCACGCCGAAGATGATGACGTTGGCGAACGAGGCGCCCGAGGCCCTGACGGCTTCCACCTGCTTGAGCGAGATCTCCTCGATGGCCTCGGTGAAGAGCTTGCCGATGAAGCCGATGGACGCCACCGTCAGCGCCAGGATGCCGGCCAGCGCGCCGAAGCCCACCGCCTTGACGAACAGAATGGCGACGATGACCGGGTGCAGGGCGCGGCACAGCGCCACGACGGCGCGCGCCGGCCACGAGACCCAGGCCGGCATCATATTGCGCGCGCCCAGCAGGCCGATGGGCAGCGCGATGAGCACGCCCAGCATGGAGGCCAGCACCGCGATCTCCAGGCTTTCCGCGATGCCTTTCCACAAGGTGTCCGGCTTTTCGAAATTGGGCGGAAACATGCGCGAAAGAAAAGTGGACGCGTGTCCCATGCCGCTTTCGAAGCGCGCCCAGCTGAAATCCAGCTGCGCGCCGGCGTAGATTGTGTAGGCCAGCAGCAACAGCACGCCGGCCTTGGCGCGCCCGGACATGGCGAACGGCCGGGTGCGGCCGCCGGGGGGAATCATTCCAGCCAAGACTCGCCTCCGTAAATCGTCTTGAGCATGGCGGCGTCCAGGCCCTGCCCGTCGCCGTCGTAGACCACGTGCCCGCCGGACATGCCGACGATGCGGCTGGCGTAGCGGCGCGCCAGATCCACGTCATGGATGTTCACGATCACCGGTATGCCGGTGGCGCTGCCCTGCGCCGACAGCAGTTCCATGATCTCGACCGAGGTCTTGGGGTCCAGCGACGAAGTGGGCTCGTCGGCCAGCAGCAGCTGCGGGCGCTGCATCAGCGCGCGGGCGATGCCCACGCGCTGGCGCTGGCCGCCCGACAGCGCGTCGGCGCGCTGGTCGGCATATCCCGCCAGGCCGACGGTGTCGAGCAGCTTGTAGGCATGCTCGATGTCCTCGGCCTCGAAGCGCCGCATCCAGGCCTTGACGGCCGAGGTATAGCCCAGCCGTCCGGTCAGCAGGTTTTCCATCACGGTCAGGCGTTCGACCAGGTTGTATTCCTGGAACACCATGCCGATGCGGCGGCGCGCGCGGCGCAGCGACGCGCCGCGCACCCGCGCCAGGTCCACCGAACCGTCTTGCGACTGCAGCACGATCTCGCCGCGGGTGGGTTCTATCAGCCGGTTGATGCAGCGCAGCAGCGTGCTCTTGCCGGTGCCCGAGGGGCCGATGATGGCGGTCAGCCCCTGTCCCGCGATCTGCAGGTCGATGCCATTGAGTACAGGCTGGCCGGCCCGGTATTCCTTCACCAGGCCGGAAATGCGTAGCGACGTCGTCATACTGGACTTACTTCTTGCTCTTGGCGGTTTCGCGGTCGTAGGCGGCGCGGTTGAAGCTTTCGCCGCCGGATTCGGCGACCTGGCGGACGATGGCCCAGTCCTTCTGGTAGGTCACCGGATAGAAGCGGTCGGCGCCGTCGAAGGCCTTGGACATTTCCGCCGGGAAGCGGTAGTCGTAGAAGCACTTCAGCATCTGGTCGCGGAACTTCGGCTCCAGGTCGTGGGCGTAGGCGAACGACGAGGTCGGGAACTTCTCGCTGCGGTAGATCACGCGGAAGTCGGATTCCTTGATCTGGCCGCGTTCGGCCATGCGCTTGAAGACGTCCGAGGCCACGGCGGCGGCGTCGTAGTCGCCGGAGTTCACGCCCATCACGGACTGGTCGTGCTTGCCCGAGAAGATGACCTTGTAGTCCTTGTCCGGCGTCAGGCCTTCCTTGGGGAACAGCGCCACCGGCGCCATGTGGCCGGAGTTCGACGAGGGCGCGGTGTGCGCCAGCTTCTTGCCCTTCAGGTCGGTCAGCTTCTGGTAGGGGCTGTCCTCTTTGACGATGACGATCAGGTTGTAGCCCTGGAAGCCGTCGGCGTAGCCCTTGACCGCGAACGGCACGGCGCCGGCGATGTTCACCGCGAAGGCGGTGGGACCGGTGGAGAAGCCGCCCACGTGCAGGCGGCCCGAGCGCATCGCCTCGATTTCGGCGGCGTTGCTCTGCACCTGGTAGAACACCACGCGCTTGCCCGTGCACTCGGACAGGTGCTTGGTGAAGGGTTTGAAGATGTCTTCGTAGACCGCCGGATCTTCCACCGGGGTATAGGTGAACACCAGCGTGGACGGGGTCTTGAGCTTGGACGCGTCGGCGGGCGTGTCCGCCACCAGGTCCTTGTTGGCGTCGCAGTACATCTGGTCCAGGTCGCCCCGGTTCGAACAGCTGTCTGCGGCCTGGGCGGCAGGCCCCCCGAATGCGAATGCGGCAACGGCGGCCGCTTGCAGTAGACGCAAGGCGCGCATCGTATGTCTCCTCTTGTAGGTCTGAATATGACTAGTAACTGAATTCAAACATACAAGCGCGGGAGGCACACCTCGGGAAAGTCCCTGTCTTTTTTTTCGCCTTTTGTTCGAAATGTTCGCTTTGTGTTCGTTTTTGCGCGATCGCCTAGGCGCGGTATCCCAGCTTGCGGGAGATTTCTTGCGCGCATGCCAGCAGCGGACGCGCGATCGCGCCGTCCCAGGACACGTCGAACAGGCCCGTGGGGCCCAGGCTGGTCAGGGCCAGCACGATGTTGCCGGTGTTGTCGAACACCGGCACCGACAGCGCGTCCACGCCGGGCAGCGGGTTGCCCAGCGCCCGCGCCATGCCATGCACGCGGATGTCGGCCAGCTGGGCCTCGATGTGCGCGCGCGTGGCCTTGCGCGCCGGCGGCTTGCCGGGCACCACGGCCGTGTCGCCTTCTTCGCGCTCGATGTAGTGCTCGCTGACCTTGGGCGGCAGCCAGGCGGCGAACACCAGGCCGGTGGCCGTGTGCAGCATGGACATCACCGTGCCCTTGCGCATGTTGACGTGCACCGGGTAGCTCGCCTCGGTCATGTGGATCATGGTGGGGCCGTGCGAACCGAGCACGGCGATGCCCAGGGTATGGCCGATTTCCGACTGCAGCCGGGCGATCTCCGGCATGGCGATGCGCACCGGGTCCAGCCGCTGCAGGCTGACCAGCCCCATCTGCAGGGCGAAGGGGCCGAGTTCGTACTGGCCGGTGATGGCGTCCTGCTGCACCAGGCCGACGCGGATGAAGCTGACCAGGTAGGGGTGGGCCTTGGCCGAGGTCATGCCGGCGCCGGCGGCCAGGTCGCGCAGGGTCAGGGGCTTGGCGGCGTCGACCAGGGCGGCCAGGAGCGGCACGCCCACTTCGATGGACTGGATGCTGCGGCGGCCGTCGTTGGCGGCGGCAGAGGCGGGGGTCTTGGACGTGGCCACGGCGGGGCTCCTCAGGGCTGGCGCGCGGCCAGCAGCCGCTCGGCCATTTCCACGAAGCCCGCGCCGCCGTGGAAGGCGGCCACATAGGCCGGACGGTGCGTCAGGCGGTGCAGCTGGGCCTGGATGTTGGCCACGCCGACCGAGACCGGGAAGTACGCGAACATGGGCTCGTCGTTGGGCGAGTCGCCGATGAACAGCGTGCTGTCCAGCGCGCCGGCCACATCCGCGCCGAACTCGCGTTCGAACATGGTGCGGGTCATGGTGAGCTTGTCGTAGTCGCCGAACCAGCCGTTGACGTGGATGGAGCTGACCTTGGCCTGGGCGCCGGCCGCTTCGAAGATCGAGACGATGCGGCTGACGGCCGAGTCGGGCAGGGCGGGCACGTCCTCGCAGAAATCGATGGCCAGGTCGGCCACGCGGTAGTCCTGGTCGCTGGCCACCGCCGCGCCCGGCACTTCGGCCAGCACGCGGTCGCGGATCGCGTCGAGCTTGCGGCGGCTGGCCTGGCGCGAGGCGGCGTCGGTCCAGTAATGCGTCCGCATGCGGCGGGCCTGGCGGTCGTAGGCGTAATAGAACGCGCCGTTCTCGCCGACCACGGCGCGCACCGGCCACATGCGGGCGATGTGGTCGCACCAGCCGGCCGGGCGGCCGGTGATGGGCACCACCTGGATGCCGGCCTGTTCCAGGCGTTCCAGCGCCGCGTAGGCGTCGGCCGGCAGGCGGCCCTCGGTGGTCAGCGTGTCGTCGATATCGGTCAGCACGACGCGGACGGCAGCCGCGACGCTCAGGGGCATGGCCGCAAGGGCTTGCATGGGGGCTTTTCCTCGTTTCCAGGGGGAGTTTTTGGCGGGAAGTTTAACCGGACGGCCCCCTTTTGGCGGGGCCGGGCGGCCCGGATAGGGATTCGGACGCCAGGGGCGGTAAAATCCGGGCTTTCCTGCCTGGTTTGCGTGTCCGCCATGTCCGTCCAGTTGTCCTCCCTGCCCGGCTCCGAGCCGGAATCCTTCGGTATCGCTTCGGTCTCCGAGATCATCGCCGAGCTGCGCGCCGGCCGTATCGTCATCCTGGTCGACGAAGAAGACCGTGAAAACGAAGGCGACCTGGTCATGGCGGCCGAATTCGTCACGCCCGAGGCCATCAACTTCATGGTCACGCACGGCCGCGGCCTGGTGTGCCTGACGCTGACCGAGGACCGCTGCCGCCAGCTCGACCTGCCCCTGATGGCGGCGCGCAACGGCACGCGCTACGGCACCAACTTCACCCAGTCCATCGAGGCCGCCGAAGGCGTCGAAACCGGCATCTCGGCCGCCGACCGCGCCCGCACCATCCAGGTGGCGGTGGCGCGCGACGCCAAGCCCTCCGACCTGGTCCAGCCCGGCCACATCTTCCCGGTGCGCGCGGTGCCCGGCGGCGTGCTGGTGCGCGCCGGCCACACCGAGGCCGGCTGCGACCTGACCGCCATGGCCGGGCTGACGCCGGCCGCGGTGATCTGCGAGATCCTCAAGCCCGACGGCACCATGGCGCGCCTGCCCGACCTGGTGGAATTCGCCCGCCAGCACGGCCTGAAGATCGGCACCATCGCCGACCTCATCCAGTACCGCAGCGAACACGAATCCATCGTCAAGCGCGTCGGCAAGCGCACCATGCAGACCGCCTGGGGCGAGTTCGAGGCCGTGGCCTACGAAGACGCCGCCACCGGCTCGGCCCACCTGGCGCTGGTGCATGGCGACGTGCGGCCCGACGCCGAAACGCTGGTGCGCGTGCACGAGCCGGCCTCGGTGCTGGACGTGCTCGATACCGGCGCCAGCCCGCACAGCTGGGGCGTGGCGCAGGCGCTCGCGGCCATCGCGGCCGCCCCGGCCGGCGTGCTGGTGCTGATGAACTGCCAGTCCTCCACCGAGCATCTGTTCGGCCAGATCGCCGCCTGGTCCGATCCGAAAACCCCCGCCAATCCCGCCAACGCCGACCGCTTCGGGCTGCGTACCTACGGGATCGGCGCCCAGATCCTGCGCGACCTGAACGTGGGCCAGATGAAGCTGCTGGCCCGTCCGCGCAAGATGCCCAGCATGGCGGGCTTTTCGCTCACCATTACGGGTTACGATTGCGACCCTCCGAACACTCCCGCAACACACTGAAGGCCGACAAATGAACCCTTATATCCTTACCCCCGACCTGAACGGCGAAGGGCTGCACATCGGCATCGTACGCGCCCGCTTCAATGAAGAAATCGGCCAGGCCGAGCTCGAAGCGTGCCTGAAGGAACTGGCCGAACTGGGCGTGGACGAGCGCGACGTGATGGTCGCCACCGTGCCCGGCGCCCTGGAACTGGGCGTGGCCCTGTCCCACATGGCCGAAACGTTCGAATTCGACGCACTGATCGCGCTGGGCGCCGTCATCCGCGGCGAAACCTATCACTTTGAAGTGGTCAGCAATGAAATGGCCACGGCAATCACCCGTATTTCCCTGGAAACCGGCATCCCCGTCGCCAACGGCGTGCTGACCGTGGACACCGACGAGCAGGCCCAGGCCCGCGCCGCCGGCAAGGGCCGCGACTGCGCCCAGGTGGCCGTTGAAATGGCCAACCTGGTGGCGGCGCTGGAACCCGAGGAAGACGACGAAGACGACGAGGACGAAGATTTTGACGACGAAGAAGACGACGACCAGCGCTGATAGCGCGGCGCAGGCCCGCGCCAACGCGCGCAGCGCGCGGCGCCGTGCACGCGAATTCGCGTTGCAGGGCGTGTACGCGTGGCTGCTGCGCGGCGGCGAAGGCACGCAGGACGCCGGCGAGATCGACGCCCATCTGCGCGACACCGAGGATTTCTCCGAGGCCGACGCGCAATGGTTCAAGACCTTGCTGCATGGCGTGCTGCGCGAAGCGCCCGCGTTGCGTGAGCGTTTCACGCCCTACATCGACCGCCCGCTGGCCGAGCTGTCGCCCGTCGAGCATGGCATCCTGCTGATCGGCAGCTTCGAACTGATCCATCACGTCGAAGTGCCGTACAAGGTCGCCATCAACGAGGCCGTCGAACTCGCCAAGTCGTTTGGCGGCACGGACGGCTTCAAGTTCGTCAACGGCGTGCTCGACAAGCTGGCCGCGGACGTGCGTCCGCACGAAATGCGGAAGTAGGCTCCCCCCCGAAGCGCCTTTGGCGCTTCCCCCCCGGGGGGGCGCCGCTACGGACCGGCGGAGCCGGATCCGTGCGGCCCGGATTGGGGGGCACCCGTTATGTGCGGGCAGCTGTTTCCTGTTTCTTACGCTTGTTCTTGCCGGATTGCGGAGTTGCGTTGGCGTCCGAATTTGATTTGATCGCGCGCTATTTCAATCGCGCTGCGCCGGCAGGGTTGCTGGGCGTGGGCGACGATTGCGCGTTGTTTCCGGTGCCGCCCGGCGAGCAGGTGGCCACCAGCACGGATCTGCTGCTGGAAGGGCGCCATTTCTTTCCCGATGTGGACCCCAGGGCGCTGGGGCACAAGGCCCTGGCGGTGAATCTGTCGGACCTGGCCGCGATGGGCGCGCGCCCGATCGGCTGCGTGCTGGGCCTGGCCTTGCCGAGGCTGGACGAGGCGTGGCTGGCCGCCTTTGCCGAGGGCTTCCACGATCTGGCGGCCGTCCACGGCTGCCCGTTGATCGGCGGCGACACCACGCGCAGCGCGCACGACCTCGCCATCAGCGTCACGGTGTTCGGCGCGGTCGCGCCGGGGCAGGCCCTGCGCCGCAACGGCGCCCGGCCGGGCGACGATGTCTGGGTATCGGGCGAGCTGGGCGCGGCCGACGTGGCCTACCGGCTGCTCGACGGCCAGTATCCGGCCGACCCCGCGCTGCTGTCCGCGACCCGCGAGGCCCTGGAATGGCCGCGGCCCCAGGTGGCGCTCGGCCTGGCGCTGCGCGGCGTGGCCCATGCCGCCATCGACGTCTCCGACGGCCTGTTGCAGGACCTGGGCCATATCCTGGCCGCCAGCGGCGTGGGCGCCGATCTGCATTACCCGCAAATGCCCGTGGCCGCCGCGCTGGCCGGCCTGGACCCGGCGCGGCGCCGCCGCGCCGTGCTGGGCGGGGGCGACGTCTACCAGCTGTGTTTCACCGCCCCGGCGTCCCGCCGCGAAGCCGTGCTGGCCGCCGCCGGCGAGGCCGGCGCGCGCGCCACCCGCATCGGCCGGATCCGCGAGCGTGCCGGCCTGGACGTGCTGGACGCGCAGGGCCGGCCGCTGGACGCGCTGCCCGCCGGCTTCGACCACTTTCCCGCGGCCTGAGCGCCGCGTTTTTGCCTCATCCTCCTGGACGCCATGCCTCCCGCCGACACCCGCTCCCCTTCCATGCGCGACCGCAGCCGGGCTGCCTATCCCGCCCTGTCCTGGGTGTGCCGCGATCCCGGCCGGCTGATCGCCTTCGGATTCGGCAGCGGGCTGATCCGGCCGGCCTCCGGCACCTGGGGCACGCTGCTGGCCTGGGCGATCTGGGTCGCCGCCGCGCCGGCCGCCACGGACCTGGCCATCGGCGTGTTCCTGGCGCTGGCGTTCCTGTACGGCTGCTGGGCCTGTCATCGCGTCGGGCGCGAACTCCAGCAACCCGATCATGTCGGAATGGTCTGGGACGAGATGGTGGCGTTCTGGCTGGTGCTGTGGCTCACGCCGTCGGGCTGGCTGGCGCAGGCGCTGGCGTTCGTGCTGTTTCGCACCTTCGACATCGTCAAGCCGCCTCCCATCAAGTTCTTCGACGCCCACATCAAGGGCGGTTTCGGCGTAATGTGGGACGATATCGTGGCGGCCGGATACGCCTTGCTGGTCATGGCGCTGGTCGTGCGCACAGGAGTCTTGGGATGAGCGAAGCACAACGCAATATCGGGTCCGGCACGGAAGCGCTGGCCGCAACGCTGGGCGAGGCCCTGCGCCGCAAGGGCTGGATGCTGGGCACGGCCGAATCGTGCACCGGCGGCCTGCTGGCCGGCGCGATCACGGCGGTGGCGGGGTCCAGCGAGTGGTTCGAGCGCGGCTTCGTCACCTACAGCAACGACGCCAAGGTGGCCGAGCTGGACGTCTCGCCCGACGCCTTGCACCACTTCGGCGCGGTAAGCGAGCCGGTCGCGCTGGAAATGGCCAACGGCGTGCTGCTGGCCTCCGGCGCCGCGCGGGTGGCGGCGTCCACCACCGGCATCGCCGGCCCGGGCGGGGCCACGCCCGGCAAGCCGGTGGGGATGGTGTGCTTCGGTTTCGCCATGCGCACCGGCGACGGCATCACCAGCCGCGCGATGACGCACGTGTTCCCCGGCGACCGGACGCAGGTGCGTCAGGCCGCGGTGGAATTCGCGCTGCGGGGATTGCTGGAATTCGTGGGCGCGCCCGCCGGCCGGGGCTGAACCCCGGCGCGGCGTTCAGCGCACCGCGTTGATCGCGTCGCGCAGGCCCTGGGCCGCGGCGCCGGCGGCCTCGCGCCAGTCGTCGCCGCCGCTGGCGTAGATGATGGCGCGCGAGGAATTGATCATCATGCCGCTGCGCGCCGCGTTGGCGCCGGCGTTGACGGTGGCGGTGATGTCGCCGCCCTGGGCGCCGATGCCCGGCACCAGCAGGGGCAGGGCGTCGCCGATGCGCTGGCGGACGGCGGCCAGCTCGTTGGGGAAGGTGGCGCCCACCACCAGGCCGCACTGGCCGTCGGCGTTCCACTTGTCGGCCACCAGGCCCGCGACATGCAGGTACAGCGGCTCGCCGTTATCCATCTTCAGGAATTGCAGGTCCGAACCGCCCGGGTTCGAGGTGCGGCACAGCACGATCACGCCGCGGTCGCGCCAGGCCAGGTAGGGCTCGACCGAGTCCAGGCCCATGTAGGGGCTGACGGTCAGCGCATGCGCCTGGTAGCGCTCGTAGGCTTCGCGCGCGTAGTTCTCGGCGGTCGAGCCGATGTCGCCGCGCTTGGCGTCCAGCACGATGGGCAGGTCGGGATGCTTGTCGCGGATGTGCTGGCACAGCGCTTCGAGCTGGTCCTCGGCGCGGTGGGCGGCGAAGTAGGCGATCTGCGGCTTGAAGCTGCATGCGTACGGCGCGGTCGCGTCGACGATGTCGCGGCAGAACTGGAAGATGGCGTCCGGCTTGCCCTGCAATTCGCGCGGAAAGCGCTGCGGGTCGGGGTCCAGCCCGACTTGCAGGAGCGAGTTGCTGGCGGTCCAGGCGTGTTCGAGTTTTTGGATGAAGTTCATGGGATTCAGTGCAGTTTGACCCGTGGACGCGTGCGCCGCATGAGCAGGCGGGCGAGGGCCAGGGAGGCGGTGCGCGAGATGCCCAGCACGGCTTTGTGGTGCATCAGGTGCAGGCTCATGTACATCAGGCGCGCCAGTGTACCGCTTACGAACAGGCCGCGTCCGGCCAGCTTGCCCATCAGGCTGCCCACGCCGGCGTCCTGGCCCAGCGAGACCAGCGAGCCGTGGTCCTGGTAGACATAGGGTTCGGCGGGCTCGGCCGCGTGGCGCAGGCGGGCGGTGAGCTTCCTGGCCAGGTAGTCGGCCTGCTGGTGGGCGGCCTGGGCGCGGGCGGGCACGGTGCGGCCCTCGCGCCACGGCGCGGCGCAGCAGTCGCCCAGCGCCAGGATGTGCGGGTCCGGGGTTTCCAGCCTGTCGTTGACCTCCAGTTGCCCCAGCTTGTTCAGCGGCAGCCCCAGGTCGGCCAGCAGGGCGGGACCCTGGATGCCGGCGGCCCACATGCAGAGCTGGGCGGGGATTTCGCGGCCGTCCGCGGTGCGCACGGTGCTGTCGGTGACTTCGGACACCCGGCACGAGGTTTCCACGCGGATGCCCAGTTCGGTGAGCCGCCGGGTGGCCGCCACAGAAATCTTCTCGGGCAGCGCCGACAGGATGCGCGGCGCGCCTTCGACCAGCGTGATCGCCAGGTCGCGTTCGGCGCGGAAGTTCGGCAGGCCGTAGGCGCTGACCACGTGGCTGGCCTCGACCAGCTCCACCGCCAGTTCGACGCCGGTGGCGCCGCCGCCCACGATCACCAGATCCAGTCGCGCCGAAGGATTGCGCACCTTGGCCAGGTCCACCTGCGCCATGGCCTTGAGCATGGTCAGGCGGAACTGTTCCGCGTTTTCGGTGGTGTCCAGCGTGACGGCGTGTTCGGCCGCGCCGGGGGTGTTGAAGAAGTTGGACGTGCTGCCCAGGGCCAGCACCAGCGTGTCGTAGGCCAGTTCGCGGCGCGGCAGCACTTCCATGCCCTGCGCGTCGCTGACCGCGTCCAGCGTGATGCTGCGGTGCTCGCGGTCGACCTGTTCGAGGCGGCCCTGCGCGAACGAAAACCCGTTCAGGTGCGCCAGCATCAGGTATGAAAGGCCTTCCTGGTGGATGTCCAGCGTGCCGGCCGCGGCCTCGTGCAGCGAGGGCTTCCAGATGTGGAAAGGGCGGCTGTCGACCAGCGTGATGTGCTGGCGTCCGTGGATCCGGCCCAGCTTGGAAGCCAGTTCCAGGCCGCCGGCGCCGCCGCCGACGATGACGATGCGCTGCGAGGGGTCCGACGTCGATCTAGGCATCATGGCTCCCAGTATAAATAGCCGCGCCGGGGCGGCGGCATGACCAGCCGTGTCAATGCATGACGAAACGGCTGATGGCCACGCCCACCCACACCGTGCCGGCGAAGATCAGCAACAGCATCACCGCCGCGCTGCCGAGGTCCTTGGCCCGTCCCAGCAGCGGATGCGATTCGACCGACAGCGCGTCGGCCAGCGCCTCGATGGCGGAATTCAGCAGCTCCGCGGCCAGCACCATGATCACCGTGCCCACCAGGAAGAACACCTCCACCGTGGTGCGGCCCAGGAAGAATGCGGCCGGAATCATCAGCACGGCCAGCGCCAGTTCCTGGCGGAAGGCCGCCTCGTACTTGATCGCGGCCTGCAGGCCCTGCAGCGAGTAGCGCAGCGCGTTCAGGATGCGACGCAGGCCGCCGGTGCTCTTGTAGGGCGAGTGGTGCGGATTCGGGGACATGGGCGTGAATAGTGGACCGGGTGGCGGCTTTTTAACAGATATGGGCTACCCGCGGCGGGCAAACCCTAATTGTGACTCATCCGGGGCGGGCGCAAGATTCCGGTCAATTGGTAAGGCCACTTTACCTTCTGGCCCGAATTTCCCCGCACTTCCTCCAGCAACGCAGTCCATGCCCATCCAGACCATCGAACCCCGCCGCCTGTACCGCCAGATCGCCGACCAGCTCCGGCTGCTGATCGAGGCGGGCGAGTTCCCGGTCGGCGCGCGCCTGCCGCCCGAGCGCGACTTGGCGCTCAAGCTGGGCGTGTCGCGCCCCTCGGTGCGCGAGGCCCTGATCGCGCTGGAGGTCGAAGGCTGGGTCGAGGTCCGCATGGGCTCCGGCGTCTACGTGCAAAGCCTGACCGGCGTGCCGCGCGCCAGCCTCACGGCGGAAAGCCCGCTGGAAACCATACGCGCGCGCCAGGTGATCGAAGGCGAACTGGCCGCGCAGGCCGCGCTGCGCAACGCGCCCGCGCTGGTCGACGGCCTGGTCGAAGCGGTGGCAACCATGGAAGACGAGGCGCTCGCCGGCCACGTGCCCATCCGCGGCGACCGCCTGTTCCACACGCGTATCGCCGAAATGGCGAACAACGCGGTGCTGGTGCGCGTGGTCAGCGAACTCTTCGACGAGCGCCACAACCCCTTGTCCGTGAAGCTGGGCGACTACTTCGAGAATCCCGCCAGCTGGGCCTCGGCCATCGCCGAGCACCGCAAGGTGATCGACGCCATCCGCGCCGGCGACGACCGCGGCGCGCGCGCCGCCATGCACCATCACCTGGCCTGCTCGCACGACCGCCTCACCGCAAGCTGGCCCGGCGCCGACGCGCCCGGCCAGCATGCCGAGGCCGCGCCGGCCGCCCACCGGGAGCAGACCGAACCATGACGCTGGCCTGCCGCATCCACGGCGCGCGCGACCTGCGCCTCGAACCCGACGAAACCGCGCCGCTGGCGCCGCACGAAGTCGAACTCAGGCTGGGCGCCGCCGGAATCTGCGGTTCCGACCTGCATTATTTCCAGCATGGCCGCGTCGGCGCCTTCGTCATCCGCGAACCCCTCATCCCCGGCCACGAGGCCTCCGGCGTGGTGCTGCGCACCGGCGCGGCCGTGGCCTCGGTGGCGCCCGGCATGAAGGTCGCCATCAATCCCTCGCATCCCTGCGGCAGGTGCGACTACTGCCGCGCCGGCCGCGCCAATCTGTGCCGCAACATGCGCTTTCTGGGCAGCGCCAGCGTGTATCCGCACGTGCAGGGCATGTTCCGCGAACGCTTCGTCATGGCCGAGCGCCAGCTCACGCCGGTGCCCGAAGAAGACGTCTCGTTGGGCGAGATCGCCTGCGCCGAGCCCCTGTCCATCGGCCTGCACGGCGTGAACCGCGCCGGCCCTCTGATGGGCCGTACCGTGCTGGTGACGGGCGGCGGCACCATCGGCTGCATGACGGTGCTGGCCGCCAGGCTGGCCGGCGCGGCGCGCGTGATCGTCGCCGACGTCGCCGACCGCCCGCTGGAAATGGCGCTGGCCGTCGGCGCCGACGAAACCGTGCGCGGCGACCGGGCCGCGCCCGCCGACCTGGCCGACATCGCCGACGTCAGCATCGAGGCGGCCGGCAGCCCGGCCGCGCTGGCCACCTGCCTGGCGGCCACGCGCCGCGGCGGGCGCATCGTGCAAGTGGGAACGCTGCCGGCCGAAGGCATCGCGTTCCCGGCCAACAACATCATGGCGCGGGAGCTCGACTACGTCGGCGCGTTCCGCGCGGACGTGGAGTTCGATTGGGCCGTTTCCTACCTGCGCACGCGCAAGGTGGACGTGCGGCCCCTGATGAGCGCGCAACTGCCGTTGTCGCGCGCATTCGAGGCCTTCGAACTGGCAGCGGATCGCAGTCGCAGTACCAAGGTGCAACTTGTAGTCGAAGCATGACCTCCGGGCGGCACAGCAGGGTCGCCAGGCGGATCATTCAAAACAACGAGGAGACGACATGAACCCAGGCAACGCCCTCAAGGCGCTGATCGCCGCCCTGGCGCTGGCCGCCAGCAGCAGCGCGCTGGCGCAGACCAAGCTCAAGTGGGCCCACGTATACGAGACGTCCGAACCCTTCCATACCGCATCCGTCTGGGCGGCGCAGGAAATCGGCAAGCGCACCAACGGCCGCTACCAGATCGACGTGTATCCGGCCTCGCAGCTGGGCAAGGAAAACGACATCAACCAGGGCCTGACGCTGGGCACGGTGGACATCATCATCTCCGGCTCCAGCTTCGCCGCGAAAACCTTCCCGCGCATCGGCGTCACCTATTACCCCTACATTTTCCGCAACCCCGAGCACCTGATCGCCTACACCAAGAGCGACATCTACAAAGAGCTCACCCGCGGCTACGACGAGAAAAGCGGCAACCACATCGTCGCCACCACGTACTACGGCACGCGCCAGACCACCTCCAACCGCCCCTTCACCAAGTGCGCCGAAATGAAGGGCCTGAAGATCCGCGTGCCGGACGTGGCGGCCTACCTGGCCATGCCGCGCGCCTGCGGCGCCAATACCGCGCCGATCGCCTTCGCCGAGGTCTACCTGGCCTTGCAGAACGGCACCGTCGAGGCGCAGGAGAACCCGCTCACCACCATCGAGGCCAAGAAGTTCTATGAAGTCCAGAAGAACATCATCCTCACCGGCCACATCGTCGACCACCTGAACACGGTGATCTCGGGCAAGCTCTGGAAGAGCCTGTCCGACGAGGACAAGAAGATCTTCACCGAGGTCGCGCAGCAGGCGGCCGAGAAGGCCTCGGGCGAAGTCGCCGAGAGCGAAAAGAAAATGGTCGAGGTGTTCCGCAAGCGCGGCCTGAACGTGGCGGAGGTCAACGTCCAGGACTTCCGCGACACCGTGCTGGAGAAAGTGCCGTTCAAGCAGTACGGCTACGAAAAATCGGATTGGGAACGGATCCAGGCCGTGAAGTGAACGCGCCCGCGGGGCCGCCGCCGGCGGTCCCGACCCTCCCGACTTCGCACTAGGGGAACGCCATGCATTCCGATGCCAAGGCCGCCGTCATGGCGGCGGCCAGCCACGACCCTGTCCGGCCCGGCACGCAGCCGCCGCCGCTGGCCACCGCCGAAGAAATCGTCCACAGCTTCGAAGAGGCCGACCACCATGAAGTCAGCCTGGCGGGCTACCAGCCCGAAGACTGGATCTGCCTGGCCATATTCTGGATCATGGCGCTGCTGGTTTTTCTGCAGTTCTTTTCGCGCTACGTGCTCAACGATTCCTATGCCTGGACCGAGGAGCTCGCCGTCTATTGCCTGATCGGCGTGGTGTTCCTGGGCTCGGCCATGTGCGTGCGGGCCTGCCGCCACATCCAGGTGGATTTTCTATACCGCTACCTGCCGCGCCCCGCGGGCCGCGTGCTGGCCACCGTCATCGACCTGCTGCGCACCGTGTTCTTCGGCTACGCCGTATGGCTCACCTACCGCTACATCACGCTGGTGGGCGACGAGCCCATGACCACGCTGTTCTGGAACAAGGCCTATGTCTACTGGGTGGCGCTGGCCGGCTTCGCCCTGATGTTCCTGCGCTCGGCGCAGGTGGCCGTCGCCAACTGGCGCCAGGGCTATTCCATCCTCGAAAACCCCGAGGCCTACGCGTCGCTGGACTGATCCGACAACCACAACCGGAAACGAGACATGGGCATACTGATCGGAACCTTTCTGCTGTTGATGATCTTCGGCCTGCCGGTGGCGGTGGCCATGGCGGGCGCGTCGCTGCTGTTCGTGCTGATCTCGGGCAGCGTGCCCGACGTGGTGGTGGCGCAGCGCATGATCGCGGGCGTGGAATCCTTCCCGCTGCTGGCCGTGCCGTTCTTCATCCTGGCCGGCAACCTGATGAACATCGCCGGCATCACCGGGCGCATCTACAACTTCGCCGTGGCGCTGGTGGGCTGGATGCGCGGCGGGCTGGGGCAGGTGAACATCATCGGCTCGGTGGTGTTCGCCGGCATGTCGGGCACCGCCATCGCCGACGCCGCGGGCCTGGGCACCATCGAGATCAAGGCCATGAAGGACCACGGCTACGGCACCGAGTTCGCGGTGGGCGTGACCGCCGCCTCGGCCACGCTCGGCCCCATCATCCCGCCGTCGCTGCCCTTCGTCATCTACGGCATGATGGCCAACGTGTCCATCGGCTCGCTGTTCCTGGCCGGCCTGGTCCCGGGCGCCGTGCTGATCGTGCTGATGATGCTGACCGTGGCCTATTTCGCGCGGCGCAACAACTGGGGCGGCGACGTGTCGTTCGACTGGAAGCGGCTGGGCGGCGCCACGCTGGAAGTGGCCGTGGTGCTGGCCTTTCCGCTGGCGATCTGGGCCATGACCGAGGCCGGCCTGTCGTCCAACATGGCCACCGGCATCGCCTTCGCGGCCTTGCTGCTGCTGGACTGGCGCTACAACTTCTCGGCGGTGATGGCGCTGATGGCGCCCGTCATCCTGATCGGCGGCATGACCCTGGGATGGTTCACGCCCACCGAGGCCGCCGTGGCCGCCGTGATCTGGGCGCTGTTCCTGGGGCTGGTGCGTTACCGCTCCATGACGTTGCGCACGCTGGCCAAGGCCACTTTCGACACCATCGAGACCACGGCCTCGGTGCTGTTCATCGTCACCGCCGCGTCGGTGTTCGCGTGGCTGCTGACCACCTCGCAGGCCGCGCAGGCGCTGACCGACGGCATCCTCAGCGTGACGCAGAACAAGTGGGTGTTCCTGCTGATGGCCAACGTGCTGATCCTGATCGTGGGCTGCTTCATCGACACCATCGCCGCCATCACCATCCTCGTGCCCATCCTGCTGCCCATCGTGCTCAAGCTCGGCATCGACCCCATCCACTTCGGGCTCATCATGACGCTGAACCTGATGATAGGCCTGCTGCATCCGCCGCTGGGCATGGTGCTGTTCGTGCTGGCGCGCGTGTCCAAGCTGTCGGTCGAACGCACGACGATGGCCATTCTGCCGTGGCTGGCGCCGCTCTTCGTGGCGCTGATCGCCATCACCTACATCCCGCAGATCACGCTCTGGCTGCCCACCTTCCTGGGCATGGCCAAATAAGGAGACCCCCGCAATGACCGGAAGACTGCAAGGCAAGACCGCCATCGTCACCGCCGCCGGGCAGGGCATAGGCCGCGCCGTGGCCGAGGCCTATGCGCGCGAAGGCGCCGACGTGCTGGCCGTGGACATCAACGGCGCGGCGCTGGAAACGCTGGCCGGGTGCCGGCGCCGCACGCTGGACCTGACCGGCGCCTCGGCCGCGGCCGAACTGGCCGCCGAGGCCGGGCCGGTGGACGTGCTCTTCAATGGCGCGGGCTTCGTGCACGCCGGCACTATCCTGGACTGCGACGAACCGGCCTGGGATTTCTCGTTCGAGCTGAACGTGAAAACCATGTACCGCATGATCCGGGCCTGCCTGCCGGGCATGCTGGCGCGCGGCGGCGGCTCCATCGTCAACATGGCCTCGGTGGCCTCCAGCATCAAGGGCGCGCCCAACCGCTGCGTCTACGGCGCCACCAAGGCGGCGGTGATCGGCCTGACCAAGTCCGTGGCCGCCGACTACATCGGCCAGGGCATCCGCTGCAACGCCATCTGCCCGGGCACCGTGGAATCGCCTTCGCTGCGCCAGCGCATCGAGGCCCAGGCCGCCGCGAGCGGCCAGACGCTGGCCGCCGTCGAGGCCGCCTTCGTCGCCCGCCAGCCCATGGGCCGCATCGGCACCACCGCCGAAATCGCGGCGCTGGCGCTGTACCTGGCCAGCGACGAATCCGCCTTCACCACCGGCACCGCCCAGGTCATCGACGGCGGCTGGTCCAACTGAACTCTCACACACCTCTCAAGGAAACCGAGATGAAACTGGTGCGCTATGGCGCGAAAGGCGCGGAAAAACCCGGCATGATCGACGCCCGCGGACAGCTGCGGGACCTGTCCGCGGCGCTGCCCGACATCACCGCCGCCACGCTCACGCAGGCCGGGCTGGCGAAACTGCGCGCGCTGGACCCCGACAGCCTGCCGCGGGTCGACCGCCCGGGCCGGATGGCCCCGCCCTGGAGCGGCATGGGCAAATTCATCTGCATCGGCCTGAACTACGCCGACCACGCGGCCGAGTCCGGCCTGCCGGTGCCGGCCGAACCGGTGATCTTCATGAAGCCCACCTCGGCCGTGGTCGGCTGCAACGATCCGGTGGTGCTGCCCCGGGAATCCGTCAAGACCGACTGGGAAGTCGAGCTGGGCGTGGTGATCGGCGAGCGCGCCCGCTACGTCAGCGAAGCCGACGCCATGAAGCACGTGGCCGGCTACTGCGTGGTCAACGACGTGTCCGAGCGCGAATACCAGATCGAGCGCGGAGGCACCTGGGACAAGGGCAAGGGCTGCGACACCTTCGGCCCGGTCGGCCCCTGGCTGGTGACGGCCGACGAAATCGCCGACCCGCAGGCGCTGGACATGTGGCTGGAAGTCAACGGCAAGCGCTACCAGAACGGCAGCACCCGCACCATGGTGTTCGGCGTGGCGCAGCTGGTGTCCTACGTCAGCCGCTTCATGACCCTATACCCGGGCGACCTGATCAGCACCGGCACGCCGCCGGGCGTGGGCATGGGCCAGAAGCCGGCTCCGGTGTACCTGAAGGCGGGAGACCGGATGCGCCTGGGCATCGCCGGCCTGGGCGAGCAGCAACAGTCCGTCCATGCCTGGGCCCCCGAGCTGATCGACGCCTAGGCCCTAGTCGCGCCCGCCAGGAGCCATCCATGCCTGAGACCGATACCGCGTTCATACGCATCCACCCGGCCGACAACGTGGTGATCGCCCGCCGCCAGCTGGCCGGCGGCACGCCGTTGGCCGGCGAGAACATCGTCGTGCGCGGACTGGTGCCGCCCGGCCACAAGATCGCCACGCGGGCCATCGCCGCCGGCGAGCCGGTGCGGCGCTACAACCAGATCATCGGCGTGGCGCGCTGCGACATCGCCGCCGGCGCGCACGTGCACACGCAGAACCTGGAGTTCTCCGACTTCGAGCGCGACTACGCGGTGGGCGCCGACGCGCGGCCCACCGACTACGTGGACGCGCCGGCGCAGTTCGACGGCATCGTGCGCGCCGACGGCCGCGTCGCCACCCGCAACTACATCGGCATCCTCACCAGCGTGAACTGCTCGGCCACGGCGGCCCGCGCCATCGCCGACCATTTCCGCCGCGACATCCACCCCGAAGCGCTGGCCGCCTATCCCAACGTGGACGGCGTGGTGGCGCTGACGCATGGCGCGGGCTGCGCCACCGGCAGCGAAGGCGAGCCGCTGCGCCTGCTGCGCCGCACGCTGGGCGGCTACGCCAGGCATCCCAACTTCGCCGGCCTGCTGGTGCTGGGGCTGGGCTGCGAGACCAACCAGATCGGCGGCCTGATGGAGCAGGAAGGCCTGCGCGAAAGCGGGCTGCTGCACACCTTCAACATCCAGGAAACCGGCGGCACGCGCAAGACGGTGGCGCACGGCATCGAGCTGGTGCGCGCCATGCTGGCGCAGGCGGACCGCGTGCGCCGCCAGCCCGTGCCGGCCAGCCATCTCACCGTGGGCCTGCAGTGCGGCGGCTCCGACGGCTATTCCGGCATCAGCGCCAATCCCGCGCTGGGCGCGGCGGTGGACCTGCTGGTGCGCCACGGCGGCACCGCCATTCTGTCGGAGACGCCCGAGATCTACGGCGGCGAGCACCTGCTGACGCGGCGCGCGGCCACGCCCGAGGTCGCGGCCAAGCTGCTGGCGCGGCTGCGCTGGTGGGAGGACTACTGCGCCCGCAACGACGCCGAGATGGACAACAACCCCTCGGCCGGCAACAAGGCCGGCGGGCTCACCACCATCCTGGAGAAGTCCCTGGGCGCCATCGCCAAGAGCGGCACCACGCGCCTGGCCGACGTATACGAATACGCCGAGACCGTGCGCGAGCGCGGGCTGGTGTTCATGGACACGCCGGGCTACGACCCGGTGTCGGCCACCGGCCAGGTCGCGGGCGGCGCCAACCTCATCTGTTTCACCACGGGCCGCGGCTCGGCCTACGGCTGTGCGCCCGCGCCCTCGCTGAAGCTGTCGACCAACACGGCGCTATGGCAGCGGCAGTCCGACGACATCGACATCAATTGCGGCGAAGTGGTCGACGGCGCGCAAAGCGTGGCCCAGATGGGCGAGCGCATCTTCGCCCTGATGCTGGAGACGGCGTCGGGACGGCGCACGCGCAGCGAGGAGCACGGCTACGGCCAGAACGAATTCGTTCCCTGGCAGCTGGGCGCGGTGATGTAGGCGCCCGGCCGCGGCCAGGGTTTTCCGGCATTCCACAGGACCATTCATGAAGATCACCCAAGCGCGCGTTATCGTCTGCAGCCCCGGCCGCAACTTCGTCACCCTCAAGATCGAAACCGACGAGGGCCTGCACGGCATCGGCGACGCCACGCTCAACGGCCGCGAGCTGGCCGTGGCCGCCTACCTGACCGAGCACGTCATTCCCTGCCTGATCGGCCGCGACCCGCATCAGATCGAGGACATCTGGCAATACCTGTATCGCGGCGCGTACTGGCGCCGCGGGCCGGTCACCATGGCGGCCATCGCCGCCGTGGACACGGCGCTGTGGGACATCAAGGCCAAGGCCGCCGGCATGCCGCTGTACCAGCTGCTGGGCGGCAAGAGCCGCACGGGCGTCCTGGTCTACGGCCACGCCAACGGCCGCGACATCGACGAAACCGTGGACGAGGTGCTGCGCTACCGCGAAATGGGCTACCGGGCGATCCGCGCGCAAAGCGGGGTGCCGGGCCTGAACGCGGTGTACGGCGTGGGCCGCGGCCGCATGTTCTACGAACCGGCCGACGCTTCGCTGCCGTCGGAGCACGACTGGTCCACCGAAAAATACCTGGACCATGCCCCGCGCCTGTTCCAGCGCGTGCGCGACGCCGTGGGCTGGGAGACCCACCTGCTGCATGACGTGCATCACCGGCTCACGCCCATCGAGGCCGGCCGGCTGGGCAAGGCGCTGGAGCCGTTCCGGCTGTTCTGGATGGAGGACGCCACTCCGGCCGAAAACCAGGAGGCGTTCCGCCTGATCCGCCAGCACACGGTCACGCCGCTGGCCGTGGGCGAGATCTTCAACACCATCTGGGATTGCAAGGACCTGATCGAACACCAACTGATCGATTACATCCGCGCCACCGTGGTCCATGCCGGCGGCATCACGCACCTGCGCCGCATCGCCGACCTGGCCGCGCTCTACCAGGTGCGCACCGGCTGCCACGGCGCCACCGACCTGTCGCCGGTGTGCATGGGCGCGGCCCTGCATTTCGACTTGTGGGTGCCGAACTTCGGCATCCAGGAATACATGCGGCACACCGACGAGACCGACGCGGTGTTCCCCCACGCCTACACCTTCGACCAGGGCATGCTGTATCCCGGCGACGCGCCGGGCCACGGCGTGGACATAGACGAAGACCTGGCCGCCCGCTATCCCTACCAGCGCGCCTACCTGCCGGTCAACCGGCAGGCGCATGACGGCACGCTCTGGCACTGGTGAGCCATGCGCGCGCGCCTGAACCCGCAATCCCTGCCGCGCCTGTCCGAGGCGGTGGCGCGGCCCGCCTATGAGCGCGGCCGCGTCACGCCCGGCATCGTGCACCTGGGCATAGGCGCGTTCCACCGCGCCCACCAGGCGGCGGTGACGGACCTGGCCATGGCCGTAAGCGGGGACCTGAGCTGGGGCATCGTCGGCGTCTCGCTGCGCAGCCCCGACACGCGCGACGCGCTGGCGCCGCAGCACGGCCTGTACACGCTGGCGCTGCGCGACGCCGGCCCCGACGGGCAGCCGCGCGAGCAGCTGCGGGTGATAGGTTCGCTGCTGGAAGTGCTGGTGGCCCCGGAAAACCCGGGCGCGGTGCTGGAGCGCATCGCCCATCCGCAGATCCGCATCGTCAGCCTGACCGTCACCGAAAAAGGCTACAGCCTGGAGCCGGCCACCGGCCAGCTGCGCTGGGACGATCCCGACATCAGGCACGACCTCGCGCATCCGGCGCGTCCGCGCAGCGCCATAGGCATGCTGGCGCGCGGGCTGGCCCTGCGGCGCGAGCGCGGCCTGGGGCCGCTCACGCTGCTGTCCTGCGACAACCTGCACGCCAACGGCGACACGCTGCGCCGCCTGGTGCTGGCCTACGCGCTGCTGCAGGACGCCGGTCTGGCCGCCTGGATAGACGGCAACTGCACCTTCCCGAATTCCATGGTGGACCGCATCGTGCCGCGCACCCGCGAAGAGGACCGCGCGCGCGTGTCCGAGCGGCTGGGCGTGGACGACGCCTGGCCGGTGGTGGGCGAGCCCTACCTGAACTGGGTCATCGAGGACCGCTTCGCGGCCGGCCGGCCCGCGTGGGACGCCGCCGCCGGCGTCAGCTTCGTGCGCCGCGCCGCGCCATACGAGCGCCTCAAGCTGCGCATGGTCAACGGCCCGCATTCCGCCTTTGCGTACCTGGGCGCGATGCTGGGCCTGCGCACCAACAGCGAGGCCGCCGCCACGCCGGCGCTGCGCGGCTACGTCGACGACATGCTGCGGCTGGAAGTCGCGCCCACGCTGCGCGGTATGCCGCAAGCGACGCTGGACGAGTACCGCCAGCGCTTCCTGGCGCGCGTGGCCAATCCGGCGCTGCCGCATCTGACGCAGCAGATCGCCATGGACGGCTCGCAGAAGGTGCCGCAGCGCCTGCTCGCCGTCATACGCGACCGGCTGCGGCGCGGCGAGGGTTTCAGCCGGCTGGCCCTGGCCGTGGCCGCCTGGCTGCATTACCTGCGCGGCCGCGACGAGCAAGGCCAGGCCTACGCCATCCAGGACCCGCTGGCCGCCGCCCTGGAAGAACTGCTGGCGCGCGCCGACGCGGCCGCCGCGTCGGCTTCTCCGGGCCGGGCGGCGCACCGGCGCGCCCTGGTGGTGGCCGGTTACAAGCCCGTGTTCGGGAAGCTGGCCGGCCAGCCCGCCTTCGTCGACGCGCTGGCCGAGCACCTGGAACGGCTGCGCACGCTGGGCGTGCTGGGGACGCTGGCGGCACTGGAGCGGGACGCGGCGGAACAGCCCGCGCCCGCGGACTGAACCCGGCGGCGCGCCGCCACGACAGATGAGGAGCGCAGCATGGCAAGTTGGCAAACCGTGGACGCGGCGCAGTGGCGGCAATGGGGCGAAGCCTGCCTGCAAGCCCTGGAATTCAGCCAGGCCGACGCCCGCTGCGTGGCAGCGAGCCTGGCCCAGACCAGCCTGTGGGGCATCGATTCCCACGGCATCGCCCGGCTGCCGCACTACCTGAACCGCGTAGCCCACGGCTCCATCCTGGCGCGTCCGGACATCCGTATCGAACGCAGCGGACCGGCCACCGCGCAGGTGCACGGCGGGCGCGGTCACGGCATCGTGGTGGCGCATCGCGCCAACGCGGTGGCCATGGAACTGGCGCGCGAGGCCGGCGTGGGCGCCGTGGGCGTCAGCGATTCCTCGCACTGCGGCGCGATCGGCCTGTACACGCGCGCGGCCGCCGACGCGGGACTGATCGGCATCGCGTTCACGCATTCCGACGCGATCGCCGCGCCCTTCGGCGGGCGCCGGCCGTTCTTCGGCACCAACCCGCTATCCTTCGCCTTTCCGCGGCAGGGCGGGGCGCCGCTATGCCTGGACATGGCGACCACGGCCATCCCGTGGAACCGGGTCATGAACGCGCGGCGCGACGGCGCGGCGCTACCCGGGGGCGTGGCGCTGGACGCCGACGGCCGCGGCGAAACCGACGCCGCGCGCGTGCGCGCATTGGCCCCGCTGGGCGGCGAATACGGACACAAAGGCTACGGCCTGGCGATGATGGTCGAACTGCTGTGCGGGCCGCTCAACGGCAATCCCTACGGCCCGCACATCGGCCCCATGTACGAGGAACTGGGCCGCGCGCGCGAGCTGGGCGCCTTCTTCATCGTCATCGATCCCGCGCGGTTCGCCGGCGGGGCGGCGCTGGCCGCGGTGGCCGCGGCCATGGCGGCCGAACTGGCGGCGCAGCCGGGTTCGCCGCGCGCGCCGGGCGATCCGGAACTGGCCGCCCAGGCCGAACGCGAGGCCGGCGGCGTCCCGGTGCCGCCGGCGCTGAAGGCCGAGATGGCCGAATGGAGCGGCAGGCTGGGCCTGTTCCTGCCGCCGTGCAGGACGCGCCAGGAAGCGGTGTAGGCGGGATGTGCCCCCGCTGCGTTCAGTGGTCCAGGCCGAAGAACGTCATGGTGTTGCGCGCCAGGATCTTGCGCTGCACCTCGGGCGACAGCCCGGCGTGGGTCACCAGCCGGCCCACTTCCTGCTCGCCCAGCGGGTACGGGTAGTCCGAGCCCAGCAGCACGCGGTCCTCGCCCATCACGTCGATCAGCAGGCGCAGCGCGGCCGGATCGAACACCGCGCTGTCGGTATAGAAGCGGTCGGTGTAGGAAGAGGGCAGCTGCGGGCAGTCCTGGCGAATGATGTCGCGGTGCCGCCAGGCGTTGTCCACCCGTCCCAGCAGATAGGCGAAGCTGCCGCCGCCATGCGCGAAGCACAGCTTCAGGCTGCGCGGAATGCGCTCGAACGCGCCCGACAGGATCAGCGACAGGATGCCGAGCTGGGTCTCGGCCGGCATGGACACCAGCCACGGCAGCATCCAGCGCTTCATGCGGCCGTCGGTCATCATGTCCCACGGATGCACCAGCACCGGTATGTCGTTCCCGGCGCAATGGATCAGGAACTGCACCAGCGTTTCGTCGTCCAGGTCGCGCTCGCCGACGTGGTTGCCGATCTGCACGCCCAGGTGGCCGGCGGCGCGGGCGCGCGACGCCTCGCGGCAGGCCAGCTCCAGGTCCTGCAGCGGCACCTGCGCCAGCGCCTTCAGGCGCGCCGGCGCATGGGCGCAATGCTCCAGCGCCAGGTCGTTCATGCGCGCCGCCCAGTCGGCCGCGGCGCGCGCCGGATAGCTGTAGCCGAACATGATCGGGGTGGCGCACAGGATCTGCACGTCCACGCCGTGGCGGTCCATCTGCCGCAGGCGCAGCGCCGGGTCCCAGAGCGTGGCGTCCACCGGGCGGAACGGCCGGTCGCCGGCCATGATCTGGCCGGTGGAGCCGTCGCCTTCGGGCCGCAGCCAGGGCGCGTTGACGGGGTCTAGCGCTGCCGCTTCCTCCCGCGTGATCGGCGGGAAGAAGTGCGCGTGCATGTCGATTTTCTGGATCATCTTCAGGGAGCTTGTCGGGGATGCTAGGCGGGGGCGGTCGCGGGCACGGGGTCCTTGCCCGGATGGATCGCGCCGCAGCTCGGACAGCGGCGCTTTTCCGGACTGGAATAGAAGGCCTGGAACAGCGGCGGCAGGTCGGTGACGATGCTTTGCAGCTGGACCTCGGCGCGGTGCACCAGGTGATGGCATTGCGGGCAATACCATTCGAAGCCGTCGAGCAGCCCGACCGGGCGCTGGCGTTCGATCACCAGGCAGACGCTGCCGGCTTCGGGGCGCTGCGGCGAGTGGCGCACGTGCGGCGGCATCAGGAAGACGTCGCCCTCCTTGAGGTCGACGCGCTCGGGCTTGCCGTCTATCCACAGCGACAGCCAGGCGTTGCCGCGCAACTGGTAGAAGAACTCTTCGAGCGGATCGTCGTGGTAGTCGGTGCGCACATTGGGGCCGCCGACCACGGTGACGATGAAATCCGCGTCCTGCCAGATCTGCTTGTTGCCCACCGGCGGCTTGAGCAGGTGGGCGTTGTCGTCGATCCAGCGCTGGAAATTGAAGGGGGGGCCGTAGGCCAGCATGGAGACCTCCAGGATTTGGGGGAACTGCGCTCTCCCCTGGAGTCTAGGCGGCTCGGGCAGGGACTGCACAATAGAAATTGTGCGGCCGGCCATACCGTCCATCTATCGCGGGATAACCCTGAGGGCGCTATCGCGCCGTTTCGCGCTGTGCCGCGCTGCGCTTCAGATACTCCACCAGGCGCTGGCAGGCCGGCGTCAGCGGCCGGTCGGCGCGCACCGAATAGCCCACGTCGCCGAACGCGCCGAAGGCGTCGGTGGGCAGGCGCGCCAGCAGGCCCATGGACAGGAATTGCGCCGCCGCGTCGTAGGGCATCAGCGCCAGCGCCTCGCTGTGCATGAGCACGCCGATATTGGTCAACAGCGACAGCGATTCCATGTGGCGCACGGGCAGGCGCAGGCCGGCGTCGAAAAAGATGCGCTCGATCGAGGCGCGCAAGGGCGAGGACGGCGCGGGCAGGATCCAGATGCAGTCGGTCAGGTCGGCCAGCGCCACCTGGCGCTCGCCGGCCAGCGGATGGCCGGCGCGGGCCACCAGGCACAGCTCCTCGCGGTACAGCTTGTGGTGGTCCACCGCCACCCCGGAAATCGAGGCCATGTCGGTGCCGGGCAGGCGGCCGACCACGATGTCCAGGTCGCCCGTGGCCAGGGCCGGCAGCAGCTGGGCGGTGGGGCCCTCGCGCACCGTGACCTGGATGCCGGGGTGTTCGCTCATCAGCCGGGCGATGGCCTCGGGCAGCAGCTTGGCCGAGGCGGCGATCAGCGTGCCCACCACCACGTGGCCGCTGGTGCCGCCCAGCACCGCGTCGATGTCGTCGGCCATGTAGCGGATCTCGGCCATCATGGCGTGCACGCGCCGGCCCAGCACCAGGGCCAGCTCGGTCGGCGCCACGCCCCGGTTGGAGCGGTCGAACAGCGTGGCGCCGAAAAAGGCCTCCAGGTCGTGGATGGCGCGGGTGACGGTGGGCTGGGTCAGGTGCAGTTCGCTGGCCGCGCGCGACAGCGAACGGCGCGCCAGCACGCGCTCGAAAATCTGCAGCTGGTGCAGCTTCAGCTTGTGGCTGAGCGCGTGCGGCGTGATGCGGAAGTTCGCCATGCCCTAGCGCGCCAGCGGCTTGTAGGCGACGGCCTTGATCTCGATCAGCAGCTGGGGGTGCGGCAGCTGGTGCACCGCGACCGTGGTGCGGGCCGGGCCGTCGGCGTCGAAGAATTCGCCGTAGACCTGGTTGTAGCCGCCGAAATCGTTCATGTTCACGAGAAACGTGCTGATCTCGACCACGTCGGCCAGCGTGGCGCCGGCGGTGGCCAGGATGTCGCGGATGTTCTCGATGACCGCGCGCGTCTGCACCCGGATGTCCAGCGTCGCGGTGCCCATGGCGTCGACCTCGGCGCCCGCGATGCGGTTGTCGGGCAGGCGCGAGCTGGTGCCGGAGACGAACAGCAGGTCTCCGGCGCGCTTGATGTGCGGATACTTGCCGCGGGGCGTGGCCTTGCCGGCCACCACGGTGGCGCCGGTGGTTGCGGACTGGCCTGTCTGGGTAGGATTCATCTTGGGCTCCTGGTGCGGGAAATCAGAGTTTGACGCAAACATTGGTGGGGTCGGTATAAAAATGCAGCGAATGGCGGCCGCCTTCGCGGCCGATGCCCGACAGGCCGCTGCCGCCGAAGGGCGTGCGCAGGTCGCGCAGGAACCAGCAATTGACCCAGGCCAGCCCGGCCTTCATGGCCTGCGCCACCCGGTGGCCGCGGCTGAGATTCTGGGTCCACACGGCCGCCGCCAGGCCATAGCGCGTGTCGTTGGCCAGCCGGATCGCTTCTTCCTCGGTGTCGAAGGGCGCCACGTGGCACACCGGCCCGAACACCTCCTCCTTGATGCAGCGCGCATGCTCGGGCAGGCCGGTCCAGATGGTGGGCTGCACATAGGCCCCCTGGTCGCGCGCGTCGCCGAATTCCGGCACGCCGCCGCCGGCCACCACGGTCGCGCCTTCCTGGCGCGCCAGCTCGAAATAGGACAGCACCTTCTCGCGATGCTCGCGCGACACCAGCGGCCCCATTTCGGTGTCCGGCTCCAGCGGCCAGCCGATGCGCAGGCTGCGCGCGCGTTCGGCCAGCGCCTGCACGAAGCGTTCATAGATGGGGCGCTCGACGTACACGCGCTCGGTGCACAGGCAGACCTGCCCGCAATTGGCGAAGACGGAACGCGTCACGCCGTCGACCGCGGCCTCGAAGTCCGCGTCCGCGAACACCAGCGCCGCGTTCTTGCCGCCCAGCTCGAACGACACCGGCTTCACCCCCGGCGCCACCGCCCGCATGATGGCCGCACCCGTGGCCGACTCGCCGGTGAAGGTGATGCCGTCTATGTCCGGATGGGTGGTGATGAACTCGCCCGCCGAGCCCGGTCCGAACCCGTGGACCAGGTTCAGCACGCCGGCCGGCAGCCCGGCCTCGCCCGCCACCTCCGCCAGCAGCGTGGCCGTCGAGGGGGTGACCTCGGAAGGCTTCATGATGACTGTATTGCCGAAGGCCAGCGCCGGCGCCACCTTCCAGGTCAGCAGCAGCAGCGGCAGGTTCCAGGGCGAGATCACGCCCACCACGCCCAGCGGCTTGCGGTAGGCGTAATTCAGCGCCTGCCCGCCGTCCGGCGTATCGGTCATGTAGCTTTCCATGTCCAGCGTGCGCGCCAGTTCGGCGAAGGTCCGGAAATTGGCCGCGCCGCGCGGGATGTCGATCTTGCCGGCCCAGCCGACCGGCTTGCCGGTGTCGCCGATCTCGGCCTGCAGGAAGTCGTCGAAGCGCCGCTCGATGCCGTCGGCCAGCGCCAGCAGGTAGTCGGTGCGCTCGGCCACCGGCAGCGCGGCCCAGGCCGGCAGTGCCCACTGCGCCGCCCGCAGGGCGCGCTCGACCTGCTCGCGGCCGGCCTCGTGGACCTGGGCCACCCGGCGCCCGTCCACCGGGCTGTGCTTGTCGAAAGTCGATGCGCCATCCTCGAAACGGCCGTCGATGTAATTGCGTAGCTGGCGGATCGTCATGTCCCTGTCTCCGGTAGTCGCCAATGAATAATTGCCGATAAATAAATACGTATACGTACTATATTGGCGCATCATAGGCAGCCGCACGCGCCAAGTCAATGCAGGCCTACAATCGCCAGGCCGACTTCATGGAAGCCCGATGACCGCCAAAGCCAGACCTGCCCGCGCCAGCCAGGCCAAGCTGCGCGCCCTCGAGGAATTCGACCTGAGCCAGGTCGCCTCGCACCTGTTGCGCCGCGCCCATTTCCGGGCCGAGGCCCTGTTCGCCCAGGCCTTTCCCGACGAGGACCTGACGCCGCGCCAGAAAGCCCTGCTGATCACCGTCTACCAGAACCCGGGCGCCACCCAGAACCGCATCGCCGAGCTGATCGCGCTGGACCGCAACTCATTCGCCGAAATGATCGCGCGCATGACCCGCAAGGGCTATGTGCGGCGCACGCGCTCGGCCGCGGACGGCCGCGCCTATGCCTTGGAAATCACGGAAGAGGGGATTGCAGTGCTGGCGCGCATCCTGCCCGGCGACGTCGAGGTGGAGGCGCAGGTGCTGGCCCCGATACCCGAGGACCTGCGGCCGGTGTTCCTGAAATGCCTGCGCCTGATGGCCGGGCTGGAGAAGGAAGCGGCCTGAGCCGCGCCCGGCTCAGGTATCGGATTCGGCGGGGGCGTCAGCCGCCTGCTCGCGCCCGAAGCGCAGCGCGAACTGGCGCGTGAACACGGCGCCGAAAAAGAAGATCTGCGCCGAATAGTAGATCCACAGCAGCAGCGCGATCAGCGAGCCGGCGGCGCCATAGGCCGACACCGCCGCGCCGCGGCTCAGGTACAGTCCGATGCCCCACTTGCCCACCAGGAACAGCGCCGCCGTCACGATGGCGCCGGGAATCACGTCCCGCCAGGAAATCCTGGCGCTGGGCAGCAGCTTGAAAATCACCGCGAACAGCGCCGCCACCACCGAAAACGAAAACAAGCTGGAAATCCACTCGGCCACCAGCGCGAACGACGAGGCCGTCCACAGTTCGCCGTAATAGCCGCGGGCCGCGCCCAGCGCCGCGTTCACCGTCAGCGAAATCAGCAGGAACAGCGCCAGCACCAGCACCAGCCCGAACGACAGCATGCGGCTGCGCACCATGCCGTGCAGCCCGCCCTTGTTGGCCGACACTTCCCACAGATCGTCCAGGCTGGCCTTCAGCTCCGCGAAGGCCGTGGTGGCGCTGAAAATCAGCACGAATATCGAAATCAGCGCCGCGATCCAGCCGCCGCCGGACTCGTGCGCGCTGGCCAGCACCGTCTGTATCACCTCGGCGCCGCGTTCGCCGGTCAGGTCGGTCAGCTGCGAAAACAGCTCCGAGCGCACCGCCTCCTCGCCGAAAAAAGCGCCCGCCACCGCGATCACCAGGATCAGCATGGGCGCCAGCGAAAACACCATGTACAGCGCCAGCGCCGCGCCCTTGCTCGAGGCGCGGTGGGTGGACCATTGCTTGGCCGAATCGACCAGCAGTCCGTAGATCTCGGACGGGCGCAGGGCTCGCAGCAGGGTCTTCGTGAAACGCATGGGCAGGGCTCTTTCTGGGGAACCCTTATTGTAGGGACGCATGCTCGGCGGGCAAACCGCCAGACTGTTGGCAAACGTGTCCGCGCCTGGGGCGCGCGCAAAAAAGAAAAACCCCCGGGGCGAAGGACCGGGGGTTTTTCGGGGTACTGCAATCCCCGGCCGAGGCCGGGGAGGCCGGATGGCGGGACTTAGAAGTCCATGCCGCCCATGCCGCCCATGCCGCCGGGCATGGCCGGAGCAGCGGGCTTGTCTTCGGCCAGTTCGACCACGGCGGCTTCGGCCGTCAGCAGCAGGCTGGCGACGGAGGCGGCGTTCTGCAGGGCGGTGCGGGTCACCTTGGTGGGATCCAGCACGCCTTGCTCGACCAGGTCGGTGTACTCGCCGGTCGCGGCGTTGTAGCCATAGTTGCCCTTGCCGTTGAGCACGGTGTTGACCACCACGCTGGCTTCTTCGCCGGCGTTGGTGACGATCGTGCGCAGCGGCTCTTCGACGGCGCGCAGGATCAGCTTGATGCCGGCGTTCTGGTCAGCGGTGTCGCCCTTCAGGTCGGCGATGGCCTGCTTGGCGCGCAGCAGCGCAACGCCGCCGCCAGCCACCACGCCTTCTTCCACTGCAGCGCGGGTGGCGTGCAGGGCGTCTTCGACGCGGGCCTTCTTTTCCTTCATTTCGACTTCGGTGGCAGCGCCAACGCGAATCACGGCAACGCCGCCGGCCAGCTTGGCCACGCGTTCCTGCAGCTTTTCACGGTCGTAGTCGGACGTGGCTTCTTCGATCTGGACGCGGATCTGCTTGACGCGAGCTTCGATCGACTTGCTGTCGCCAGCGCCGTCGATGATGGTCGTGTTTTCCTTGCCCACTTCGATGCGCTTGGCCTGGCCCAGCTCGGCCAGCGTGGCCTTTTCCAGCGACATGCCGGTTTCTTCGGAGATCACCGTGCCGCCCGTCAGGATGGCGATGTCTTCCAGCATGGCCTTGCGGCGGTCGCCGAAGCCCGGCGCCTTGACGGCGGTGGTCTTCAGGATGCCACGGATGTTGTTGACGACCAGGGTGGCCAGGGCTTCGCCTTCGACGTCTTCGGCGATGATCAGCAGCGGACGGCTCGACTTGGCGACTTGTTCCAGCACCGGCAGCAGGTCACGGATGTTGCTGATCTTCTTGTCGAAAATCAGAACGAACGGATCTTCCAGAGCGGCGACTTGCTTGTCCGGGTTGTTGATGAAGTAGGGCGACAGGTAGCCGCGGTCGAATTGCATGCCTTCGACGACGTCCAGCTCGTTTTCCAGCGACTTGCCGTCTTCGACGGTGATGACGCCTTCCTTGCCGACCTTGTCCATCGCGTCAGCGATGATCTGGCCGATGGAGGTGTCGCTGTTGGCCGAGATCGAGCCGACCTGGGCGATTTCCTTGCTGGTCGTGACCGGCTTGGATTGCTTCTTCAGTTCGGCGACGGCGGCGGCGACGGCCTTGTCGATGCCGCGCTTCAGGTCGATCGGGTTGAAACCGGCGGCAACGTACTTCAGGCCTTCCTGAACGATGGCCTGGGCCAGCACGGTGGCGGTGGTGGTGCCGTCACCGGCGTTGTCGGAGGTCTTCGAGGCGACGTCCTTGACCAGCTGGGCGCCGATGTTCTCGAACTTGTCCTTCAGTTCGATTTCCTTGGCCACGGACACGCCGTCCTTGGTCACCGTCGGGGCGCCGAACGAGCGCTCCAGCACGACGTTGCGACCCTTGGGGCCGAGGGTGGTTTTAACAGCGTTGGCGAGAACATTCACGCCGCGGACGATGCGCACGCGGGCGTCGTCACCGAACAATACTTGCTTGGCAGCCATTTCTTAGCTTCCTTCGAAAATTCGTTTGAGGCAGGGTTTACTGGACCACGGCGAGGATTTCGTCCTCGCGGATGACGAGCAGCTCTTCGCCGTCAACCTTCACGGACTGGCCGGCGTACTTGCCGAACAGAACCTTGTCGCCAGCCTTCAGGTCGACGGGCAGGATCTTGCCGTCTTCGGTCTTCTTGCCGGGGCCGACGGCCACGACTTCACCTTGGTCAGGCTTTTCGGCGGCGCTGTCGGGGATGACGATGCCCGAGGCAGTCTTGCGCTCGTTTTCGAGGCGTTTGACGATCACGCGATCGCCCAGGGGACGCAAGGCCATGTGGAACTCCTGTTACAAAAAGAAGAAGAGAATGTTCAGTTGAGCCCGGGAATGTTGTTAGCACTCACCGGTGTCGAGTGCTAATTATAGGGATGATGTCCGGGGCTTCAAGGGGGGCGGGGAGGTTGTTACATTTTGAGCGTATGAGCCGGGCGCCGCAGTTCTGTCCCCTGTTCGACAGAAACCCCGGCCGGCAGAACGACGCCGTTCTTGACGGCAATGATCTCGGCCATGATGCTCACTGCGATTTCGGCTGGCGTCCTGCTCCCAATATAGACACCAACCGGCGCATGCAAGCGTTCTAGGGATTGGGTGGTTTCGCCAAAATGCTCAATGAACCGTTCCCTGCGGCTGCTGGTGTTGCGGCGCGATCCGATTGCGCCCACGTAGAAGGCGGGACTGTGAAGCGCTTCCAACAGCGCAAGATCGTCCAGCTTGGGATCGTGGCTCAGGGCGACGATGCAGGTACGCGCGTCGGGGACAAAAGCGAGCACGGCGTCATCAGGCATTTCGCGGGTGATATGCACGCCGGACACGGACCAGCTTCCCTGGTGTTCCACCCGCGGGTCGCACACCGTCACTGAAAAGTCGTTGAACAGCGCCATGGTGGCCAGGTATTCCGCCAATACACCGGCGCCGATGAGCAGCATTCGGTACTGCGGTCCCAATGTGCAGGAAAGCGTCACGCCATCGAACTGTACTGCCTCTGGCTGCGCGGTCGGCGCCAAGGTCACCGCGCCCGTGGCCACGTCGACGGTGCGCTGGACGAGGTGCCCCGACTCCAGCTGTCGGACCAGGGCGTCAAGCGGCTCAAAATCCGGTTGAAACTCCAACAACAGCTCCAGCGTGCCGCCGCAGGGCAGGCCGAACCGGTGTGCTTCGTCGGCGGTAACCCCATAGCGCACCAGTTCGGGGCTGCTTTGCGCAATGGCGCCGTCGCCGTAGGCGCGGGTGTACCGGTGGACCAGATCGTCTTCGATGCAGCCGCCGGATACGGAGCCGACGCAGCGCCCGTCTTCACGCAGCGCCATCATGGAGCCGACAGGGCGCGGAGACGACCCCCAGGTCTTGACCACCGTAGCCAGCAGCAGCCGGTGCCCCTCGGCATGCCACGAACGGGCTTCCCGCAATACGCGAACGTCGACGGTTTCCACGCTGATATTCCTTAGCTGGACAGGCGGGTCGGAAGCGGTTTCATGCGCGTGGCGTCAGGCGACTCTGCGCACGGGCAGATTACGGATCCGCTTTCCGGTTGCGGCGGATATGGCATTGCACAGCGCCGGCGCCACGGGCGGAACCGGGGGTTCGCCCACGCCGCCAGGGGGCAGCGCGTGGTCGTCGTTGACCAGATGCGTTCGGATCACGCGCGGCGATGCGTTGTGGCGCAGCACTTCGTAGTCGTGGAAATTGCTTTGCTTCACGCGGCCTTTCTCGAAGGTGATTTCGCCGGTTAGCGCAAGGCTCAGGCCCATGATGGCGCCGCCTTCCATTTGCGCGCGTATGCGTTCGGGATTGATCTGCGGGCCGCAGTCCATCGCCATGTCCACCGCAACGATGCGAACCTCGCCCTTCTCGTCTACGGCCACCTCGACTACGGTGGCTGTGTAGCTCATGAAGCTATAGCAGAATGCCAGGCCAAGGCCATGGCCCTTGGGCAGTGTCCTGCCCCATTCGGCGCCTTTGCACGCTGCTTCGATCACGCCGCGCAGGCGGCCCGTGTCGTACGGGTAGCGTTCGGGCGATTCCGAGTAATTCCAGGTGTCGGCCAGCGTGCCCGGATCGATTCGGCGCGCCGGACCGATCAGGTCGAGCGCGAAATCCTTGTGGTCCTTGCCCGCGCGCTCGGCCAACTCGGCAATGAAGCATTGCGCCGCGAAGGCGTGGGGGATATTGGCGACCGAGCGGAACCATCCGATGCGGGCATGGGCCTCTACTTCGGCCGTTTCCACCAGGACGTTCGGAATGCGGTACGGCATGTTGATGGCCGACATGGCCGACTCGAACATCTGCTGGCCCTTGGCTCCCTCGGAGAAGAGAGAGGCGATGGTAGGCGCGGCGCTGCGGTGCAGCCAGGATTGGACTTGTCCGCTCTTGTCCAGGACGGCCTCCAGACGTTCGACCGACACGGTGTGCAGATAATCATGGTGGATGTCGTCTTCGCGCGTCCATACCAGCTTGACCGGCGTACCGTCGGGCATGGCGTGGGCGACAATGGCGGCCTCGTCCACGAAGTCGGGCTTGGACTTGCGGCCAAACCCTCCTCCCAGCAGCAGGACATTCACCTTGACCTTGTTTGGGTCCAGCTTCAGGCGAGCCGCCACCGCGTCTCGCGCCGCGACGGGGTTCTGGATGGAGGTCCAGACTTCGGCGTTGCCGCCTTTGATCTGGACGGTGGCGACCGGCGGCTCCATCGAGGCATGGGCCAGATGGGGCACGTAGTATTCCGCGGCCAGGCGCTCGGTGTCGGGGGCCTTGGCCCAGACTTGCGCTACGTCGCCTTGATTGCGTATCGCCTTGCCGGATTTGCGTGCGGCCGACTCCAGCGCCTGGTGATAGGCGGCCGAGTCGTAGCTGCCGTTGGGTCCATCGTCCCATTCGATTTCCAGCGCGTCGCGGCCCTGGCGGGCTGCCCAGGTGTTGCGCGCGACGACCGCGACGCCGCCCAGAGGCTGGAATGCCGGCGCGCCTTGCATCGGGGGAATCTCCACGACCTTCAGCACCCCGGGGACGGCCAGCGCCCGCGTGCTGTCGAAGCGACGCAGCTTGCCTCCAACGACAGGCGGGCGCGCCACGACGGCATAGACCATGCCGGGCAGGCGCATGTCCATGCCGTAGGTCGCCTGGCCTTTCCCGATGGCTTCCAGGTCGACGAGCCGGACCTGACCTTTCCCGATGTAGCGGAACTCACTGCGATCCTTGAGCTTGAGTGCGTCACCCGTGGGAACAGGCTGCCTGGCCGCGTCGGCGGCAAGTTCGCCGTAGGCCAGACGGCGCCCGGACGGCCGGTGCAGCACCTCATGCTGAACCGCCTTGACCTCGGCAAGCGGAACGGACCACCGCGCCGCCGCTGCCGCCTCCAGCATCTGCCGGGCCGCCGCGCCGACGCGCCGCATGGGCATCAGGAAGTGGCGCATGCTTCGCGAACCATCCACGTTCTGGTTGCCGTAGCGCACTTCGTCAGCCGGTGCCTGTATGACCTTGACGCGATCCCAGCGCGCTTCCATCTCGTCGGCTACCACCATGGGCAGGCTGCTGCGGACTCCCGTGCCCATTTCAGCGCGATGCGCAACGATGGTAACGGCGCCGTCCGCGGCAATGCTGACGAATACCAGGGGGTCGTCGACAGTGCCGCCGGGCATGCTGTCGGCGCCATACTTCTGGGCGGCTGGCTCCGCCGCCCAGGCTGTCGTGATGAACCCCTTCGATGTGATCGCCAGGGTAAGCGCGCCCAGGCCGCCTTGCAGAAAGCCGCGCCGGGAAAGTTGAGTGGTGCGCGTCATTGCTTGCCTCCCTGGGCCAGGTGCTTGGCTGCCTGCTGAATGGCGGCCCGGATGCGGGGATACGTGCCGCAGCGGCAGATATTGCCGCTCATGGCGTCCTCGATCTCCTGGTCGGTAGGCTGCGGCGTCGCTTTGAGCAGACTTACCGCCGTCATGATCTGACCGGCCTGGCAATAGCCGCACTGGGCGACATTCTGCTCTATCCAGGCTTGCTGCACCGCCCGGCCGACCGCATCGGCCTCTATCCCTTCGATCGTGGTGATATGGTGGCCGGCCGCAGCTGAGAGGGGGGTGATACAGGAACGGATTGGCGCGCCGTCCATGTGCACGGTACAGGCGCCGCACAGCGCCATGCCGCATCCGAATTTGGTACCGGTCATGCCGAGCTCGTCTCTCAAGGTCCAGAGCAAGGGTGTTTCGCCCGGGACGTCGACGTTCTTCGCTTGGCCGTTGATTTGGAGTTGGGTCATCGCGGAATCCTTAGAGGGTGCGTAGGGCAGGCGGTATCTCGCCTCGTGCGTGACTGAGCCAGCTATTTATATCGGAATTTCGCTCAGGACTACGAAATAAATTCATGAGTTCCCCTATCTGTGGTCGGTGGCCTGGTGTGCCTGACGCAGTTGCGCACGGGAGGTGAAGAACGCGAGGAGGGTGGCGCTCAGGAGTATGGCGGCGCTCGCTACAAAGGTGCCGCGGTAGCCGGTGGAATCGAACAGCACGCCGCCAACGGACGAGCCGAGGGCGATCGCCAGCTGGATCACTGCCACCATCAGGCCTCCGCCCGCTTCCGCGTTGTGTGGCATCGCCTTGGCAATCCAGCTCCACCAACCCACCGGGGCCGAAGTTGCAAGCAGGCCCCACAGACTCAGGAGGGCGACGGTCGGGGCGAGCCACGAGCCGAGTGGAATCAGCGTCAGCGCGATCACCGCCATGAGGCTGGGGATGACAATCAGCGTCCGGTAAAGACTGCGCTTGAGGACGGTGCCAATCAGGGCCGTACCAATGAAGCCGGCCACGCCGATCGCCAGCAGGGTGAGCGATAGTGTGGATACGTCCGCTGCGGTCACGGTCTCCAGAAACGGTCGCACATAGGTGAACAGGGTGAACTGCCCCATGAAGAACACCCCGCAGGCGGCCATGCCCAGGGCCACGGGACGGCTGTTCAGTATCCTGAAGGCGTTCTTCGAACCCGCGGTTCGCTCTCGGGTTGGCATGGACGGGAGGGTGGCCCATTGCCAGACCAAGGCCAGCGCGGCCACCGGAACCAGGCAGAAGAAGGCGCCACGCCAACCCATCAACGAGCCGAGGTAGGTGCCAAGCGGCGCGGCGAGGACCGTCGCCAGCGCATTCCCGCCATTGAAGATCGCCAAGGCGCGCGGCACCTGATCTCCGGGAACCAAGCGCATGGCCGTCGCTGCGGACATCGACCAGAATCCGCCGATCACGATACCGATGAGTGCGCGGCCCAGCATATAGACGGGATAGTTCGGCGCCAGCGCTACGACGGCCGCAGAGACAGCCATCAGTGCCGTCAGCGCCAGCAGCAGTGTCTTGCGATTCATCGCGCCGGCAAGCCACGAGATCGAAACACTGGCCAGTACCGCGAAAGCGCCGGAGATCGCGATGCCTCGTCCGGCCATCCCTTCGGTAACGTGCAGGTCGGCGGCCATCGGCGTCAGTAGACTGACGGGCATGAATTCCGAAGCGATCAGCGCGAAAACGCATAGCGACATGGCGAACACGCCGCTCCAGTGGGCGGGCTGCGCTTCGGTATTGGATTGAACGTGAAGTGTGGACGCTGGAGTCCCAGCCGTGTCGCTTGTCATGAAGCGGTGCCTATCTGGGCGGAAATCACTGGAACGCCGTACTCTTCAGGAACACGGCAAAACTGAATATTGGCGCGTCAAGGCTTGAGTTACTAGCTAATGAAAGCTACTAAGCTATATTAGAAAAACTAATTAATCCAATATGGCGGGCTGATGCGATGGCCAAACGCAACCTCAACGATCTGCTGTATTTCGTGACCGTGGCGCGGGAAGGCAGCTTCACACGTGCGGCCTCGCTGCTGGGCGTCACCCAGTCTGCGATCAGCCAGGCGATCAGCGGCCTGGAGGCTCAACTGGAGATTCGGCTGCTCACCCGGACCACGCGCAGCGTGTCACCGACGACCGCTGGCGAGCGTCTGCTCAATGCGATAGGCCACCGATTCGACGAGATTGACGCGGAACTTGATGAGCTGACCGAAATGCGGGACAAGCCCGCCGGCACGGTGCGCATCACCTGGGGAGTGTCAGGATTTCTGTGTGTGAGGCTGTTGAATCCGTCACTCAATCGTGAGGCGGCTTGGTGATCTTACTGGCCCGATCTGGTAAATCGGTCCTCGTAGAGGATCGCAAATTGGTTCATCGCTGATTTCCAGTGGTTGGCCGCCCGCCCCCAGTCCGCGGTGATGTTGCGCAGCGCCAGCCAGATCAGCTTGGTGGCCGCCTCGTCGCTGGGGAAGTGGCCGCGCGTTTTGATGATCTTGCGCAGCCGTGCGTTCACGCTCTCGATGGCGTTGGTGGTGTAGATCACGCGCCGCACCTCGGGCGGGAAGGCGAAGAACGGGATGACCTTGTCCCAGGCCCGGCGCCAGGCGCTGACCACGGTCGGGAACCGCTGCCCCCAGGGGCCGGCCGCAAACGCATCCAACTCGGCCTCGGCCGCCTCGGCGCTCACCGCGGTGTAGATGGGTTTGATGGCTGCGGCCAGCGCCTTGCGGTCTTTCCATGACGCAAAGTCCAGGCCACCCCGGATCAGGTGCACGATGCAGGTCTGCAGCGTCGTCGCCGGGAACACTGCGCCCAGCGCCTCTGGCATGCCCTTGAGGCCGTCGGTGACGGCAATCAGGATGTCCTGCACCCCGCGCGTCTTCAGATCGTTGAAGACCTTCATCCAGAACTTCGCCCCCTCGGTGTTCTCGATCCAGATTCCCAGGATGTCGCGCGAGCCGTCAGGCAGTACGCCCAGCGCCAGGTAGACGGCCTTGGAGCGCACCACCGCATCCTCGCGAATCTTGACCCGCAGCGCATCGAAGAACACCACCGGGTACATCGCCTCCAGCGGCCGTGTCTGCCAGGCCGTGACCTCGCCCATCACCTCATCGGTGACACGGCTGATGAGCTCGGGCGAGACGTCCACCGAGTACATCTCAGCCAGGAAACCCTGGATCTCGCGCACCGTCATGCCGCGTGCGTACATGGCGATGATCTTGTCGTCGAAACCCGTAAAGCGCCGCTCGTGCTTGCCAATGAGCTGCGGCTCGAAGCTGCCTTCGCGATCGCGTGGGACATCGATGCGCAGCGCCCCCACATCGGTCAGTACGGTCTTGGTGCTCTTGCCGTTGCGGTGGTTGGCTGATCCGCCTGTGGGCTTGGCTTGGCCGGGCGCATAGCCTAGGTGATGACTCATCTCGGCGCCCAGCGCCCGCTCAAGAATTGACTTCTTGAACTGATCGAACAGCCCTTGGACTTGGCCCGGCGTCATGGGCCCGGTCACCAACTGGTCAAGCAGCTCGGCCGGGATGTGAAATTGCGGCTGTGCCGCCTGGTCCGCCAAAGCGGTGGGTTTGGTCTTGCGTGGCATTCATGCTCCTTGTCGACATGCTATGCCTCACACACAAAATTTCTGACAAGCTCCATCACCTGCGGAGAGCACATCCTACGCACCACGCTGTTGCCTAAACTCACGCCGTTGATGCTCGAGTACCCGGACATCAACGTCGAGTTCGACATCAACTATGGATTCCGGGACATCGTCGCGGACCGGTTCGATGCGGGTGTGCGCCTGGGCGACACGATCGACAAGGACATGGTCGCCATGCCGATCGGGCCGAAATTGCGGATGGCGATTGCCGCGTCACCCGCGTACTTTAAAACACGGCCCATCCCCAAATCGCCGCGCGACTTGCTCAAGCACAACTGCATCAATATGCGCATGCAGACGGCGGGCGGTCTTTACACCTGGGATTTCGAGCGCCGAGGGCAGGCGCTGAGCGTGAGGGTGAATGGGCAGCTCATCTTCAATACATCGCTCAGTATGGTGGATGCGGCGGTGGCGGGCTTGGGGATCGCGAGTCTCCCGGAGGAGGAGTTCGCTCCCCACATCGAAGCGGGGCGTCTGGTGCGAGTCCTGGAGGATTGGTGCCCGCAGTTCCCTGGCTACTACCTGTACTACCCCAGCCAGCGACAGCCTTCGCCCGCATTCGCGTTGGTGCTCAATGCGCTGCGGGTAAGCAACGCCAAGCCGTCGCCCCGAGGCACGGTCAATGGCATTACTTGACCGGTTCGTTGGCGCGCCAGCGCAATGCCTCAATGACCAGCGCCAAAGCCGGAGCGATTTGCTTGCGGTTGGCGTAATACAGGTGATAGCCCGGGAAAGTCGGCCACCAGTCCTGCAGCACGGGCACCAGCCGGCCAGCCTCGATATGCGGCTGCATGGTGTCCAGCGGCACGAAGGCAAAGCCCATGCCGTCGAGCGCAGCCTGAAGCATCAGAAAGGTGTTGTTGAACGTGGTCTGGCCGCTCACACGCACATTGATGGACTGTCCGTCCTTCTCGAAGTCCCAGGCATACAACCCCCCATGCGTGGGTAGCCGAAGATTGATGCAGCGGTGCTCGGTCAAATCGCGGGGCGTCTTGGGCAGCGGCTTTCCCGCGAGATAGCCGGGTGATGCGGCCACGGCCATGCGCAGTTCCGGCGCGAGGCGAACGGCGATCATGTCCTTGTCCACCCGATTGCCCACGCGCACGCCTGCATCAAAGCGGTGCGCCGCGATGTCGGTGAACGCATAGTCCACGCTGAATTCGACGTGGATGTCGGGGTACTCCTGCAACAGCGGCAGCAGCCGCGGCCAGAGCACAGTGGTGATGGCATGGTCGTGCGCCGTGATGCGCACCGTGCCGGCCGGCTTGTCGCGCAGCGCCGTGAGCGAGCCCAGCTCCAGTTCGATCTCGTCGATGCGGGGGGCCACGGCGTCCAGCAGCCTTGCGCCGGCCTCTGTGGTGGAGACACTGCGCGTGGTGCGCGCCAATAGCCGCACGCCCAGCCGGGCTTCCAGCGCAAGCATCGCGTGGCTCAGCGCCGAGCGTGACAGGCCTAGTTGAGCCGCCGCCCGGGTGAAGCTGCGTTCACGGGCCACGGCTACAAAAGCTTGCAGGTCGTTGAGATTCTCTTTTCCCATTGGTGAATCCGTTGCACCACCGTATATCAATTTTACGGTCTTCTCAACCAATCTACCGAACAATACAGTTTCGTACGGACCCCAGATCGCCATCCAGGAGGCGCTGGACGGCAAGAACGTCGAATGGATGGAGCACGTCAGCGATGAACAGGATCTTGCCGGCCGGCCCCGCGGCTGAGCCGCTTCACCTCAAGAAAGGAACCCCATGCACCCAGTTCTCCGACTTGCGCTGTGCACGACAGCGCTGAACGCCAACGCGGCGCTGGCCGCCGGGCCGCAGGCCAATCCACCCGCCGGCGCACAGCAGATCACGCGGGCGGGAGAGCAGGCCTCGATGGCCGGTCCCGCCGAATACTTCACCGGCCGCGCGCGCATCGATCCGGTCTGGCCCGCCGACAAGACCATCAACGCCTCAGGCGGGCTGGTTACCTTCGAGCCCGGCGCGCGTTCCGCCTGGCACACGCATCCCGCGGGACAGCGCCTGGTGGTGACTGCCGGCGTGGGCCTGACGCAGGAATGGGGCAAGCCGGTGCAGGTCCTCCGCCCCGGCGACGTGGTGTGGTGCCCGCCCGGCGTCAAGCACTGGCACGGGGCCGCGCCCGATACCGCCATGACGCACCTGGCGGTGACGGGCACCGTGGACGGCAAGAACGTGACCTGGATGGAGAAAGTGACCGATGAGCAATACAACGCCCGCTAAGTCCCGCCGCACCCGGCTTCAAGCCGGTGTGTTGACCGTGGCGCTGAGCCTGTCCGCCATGCTGGGACACGCAGCGAACGAGAAGGACGCCAAATCCATGACCCAATCTCAAACGAAAGCATCAAGCGCTTCTGAAACCCTATCCGCCCACCAGCAAGCCATCGTGCCGATCGCCGCATTTGCCGCCGCGGGAGACATGGCCAGGCTGACTGCCGCGCTGAACCAAGGGCTGGACGCCGGCATGATGGTGAGCGACGCCCGAGAGATCCTGGTGCAGCTCTACGCCTATGCCGGCTTCCCTCGCAGCCTCAATGCGCTGGGCGAGCTGATGAAGGTGCTGGACGCGCGCAAGCAACGCGGCATCCAGGATGCCCTGGGGCGAGAACCCAGCCGACCCATCCCCAAGGGCGATGCGCTGCTGGCCGCCGGTACGGCCAACCAGACCAAGCTGTCTGGCGGCCCGGTGCAGGGGCCGCTGTTCGACTTCGCGCCCATCGCCAACGAGTACCTGCGCGCGCACCTTTTCGGCGACATCTTCGAGCGCGACAACCTGGACTGGCAAAGCCGTGAGCTGGCCACCGTGGGCATGCTCTCGGCGCTGCCCGGCGCCGAGTCGCAGTTGCAGGCGCACATGCGCATCAGCATGAACGTCGGCATCACGGCCGGCCAGTTGCGCCAGCTCACCCAGGTGCTGTCGTCGCGCGTCGATGCCGACATGGCCCGCCGCGCCAGCAAGGCGCTGGATCGGCATCTGGCAACGCTTCCCGCCGGCAAGCAGTAGCCGTTCGAATAGACGAAGGCAGAGGATCCCATGATCAACGATAAAGTCATCGTAATCACCGGCGCGTCGTCCGGCATCGGCGAGGCGACGGCCAGGCAGCCCTGGTAAATGCGGTTCGGGATGTCCAGGCGCCTGAAGAACGGTACTACGCGCGGGCCACGCCGATGGCGGCGCATTCACGCGCGTATGTACACCCATCCCGTCACTTGCATTCTTGCGATCTCAAGAACAGCCGAGCCTCCCAGGACTTGCAGTGGTTCCCTGTTGCCCCTGCCCAGTCGTTCCAGACTGACGGGGCAGATCCACGTCGAGGCATCCAGGCGCTCATGCGCCACGTCCAACGCGGCTTCGACAGCCTGCGCATTGGCGATGATGCGCACTTCGGCGGCAGGCATGCCATTTCTCAAGTTCAGTGCGTTGTTTCGTGCCCGTTGAAGGGCAGCCGGCGAGGGGGCGTGCAGGATGACTTTCAGTTTCGGTTCCATATGGGTCTCGCTATGGGTCTATTTGTCAGCAGGTCAACGAGGCCCCAGTACTTCGTTCAACTGATCGCCCTGGGGCATGCCCCTGAACTTTTTCACGGTGCCGTCCTCCTCGCGTACGACGATTCCCGGCGTTCCCCGGAAGCCCGTCGACACCATCAGCATCTGGTTGCGCGCCAGCACTTCCAGTACGTCATCAGAAACTTCGGAGGCGGGTTCGATGCCGCCCTGGTCGAAGCGCTGCTCATTCTTCTGCAGGGCGGCCGAGGGGTCCGGAGCCCGCAATATCGCTGCCGCCTTGGCGGGGCTGTCGTCGCGGATGACCCCCACGAGTATGTGCCGGAGCTGCACTTTGCCTGCCTCAACCCAGGGGCGCGACGCTTCCCAGAACTGATGGCAATAGGGGCAGTTAGCGTCTGAAAACGTGTAGACGATGCGCGGCGCTTCGGAGCGGCCGTCCAGCACCCAGGAGGATTCGCTCAGCTGCGACCAGACTTTCTTTCCCATTGGCTTGGCCACCAGGTCTTGGAGCGTGGCTGCGTCAATGGGGCGGCCCTCCACGTCCACTCGCGTGCCGACGATCGCCGTGCCATCCGGGGTGACATAAATGGCGACGGGGCGCTCCTGGATGGCGCCGGCGAAGCCGCGCAGTCCGTCCGCCACTTTGAATTCCTGAATAACGGTAAGTCCCTGGGTTTCCAAGGCCTTGAGCACGGGCGGCCGGGCCGGTTCCCCGGCATGGACGGGCGCGGCCAGCAGTGCGGCACAGGCCGCGGCGACGAGCGGACGCGCCAAAGGCTTGGTGCGCATATCAGTCCTCCTTTCTGTTAATGAAGTCATGGCGGGATAGCTTGTCTCTGAGCGTCGCGGATGTCAGTTCGCCGACGTGCGAGTCCACCATCCTTCCCTCGGGATCGAAGAACAAGGTGGTGGGAAGGCCGCGGGCGCTCATGGTTCGCGTGATTGTCGAGAACGGGTCCAAGAGGACGTGGTCCAGCGTCAGGCCGTTATGTTCGATGAACGCTTTCACCTGTTGCTGGGACTCGCCCTGGTTGACGGCGACGAAGGCAATGTCGGGGTAGGTCTTTTGCGCCATCTCGAAAACGGGCATTTCGCGCCTGCACGGAGGACACCAGCTGGCCCACAGGTTGAGAACGACAGGCCGGCCCGTATACGCCTTCAGAGAAATGGGTTCGTTTGCCATCGTCATCAGCGAGGAATCGGGCAGGGGCGGGGCGTAGCGATACATCGAATCCACCGCGCCCATCGCAGCCAGCCAGATGGCTATCCCGGCCAGCATGCCGCCAAATGCCGGCTTGCGCAGCGCGGGCGCCGAACGGGTTTTCAACCACAGGGCAATCGCCGCGGCGAACAAGCCAACCCACCAGGTGAATCCGCCATCCCCGACGGCCAGAACGGCCTTGGGCGTCGTTGCGTAGTCCTCCCAGTTTCGGACGATGTATCCGAATCGCGCCGCGAGCAGCCCCCAGAAAAACGCATCCAGCAGCGCCCAGCCTGCCGATGCGGACGGGTGCTGCGCAAGCCTGCGCGCCAGGGCGCTTGCTACCCCCAGGGAAACGATCGCGCCAATGGCGATCGCCACCAGGTGAATCGAAAACGGTCCCAGGCCGATCATGGCGCGCCCGCCCGGTCCAAGTGGGCCAGGAACCGATCCGCGTCGATCTCGCCGATCATGCGCAGTTCCCGACGCTCGTTGCCGTCGGGCCCTATGAGAATGAGCGTGGGCGGCCCCAGCACTTTCCAATGCTTGAGCAATGCCTGGTCGGTTGCGTCGTTATGCGTGACGTCCGGGCGTACGACCTGCATGCGCCCAAGCCTGGCCGCCACGGTCGGGTCGCCGAAGACGTTGCGCTCGATCACGTGGCAACTGATGCACCAGTCGGCATAGAAGTCGATCAAGGTCCATTTGCCTTGCTCGCCGGCCTGGGCCAACAGCCTGTCCACATCGGCGACCGACTTGGCGGCAACGTATGCTGGCCTGGAATTTCCGGCGGCGGAATTCTCCGGCAGGCCGCGTAAATGATTCAGCGGCTGAAGGGTTGAGGTTCCGCCGGACGCGCCGCCGACCAGCATGAGAATCGACCACAGGCCGGATACCGCCGCCGTGGTCCGGAGGGTCCACAGCAGGCGGTGCCGGGCCGCCACGGCGTTCGCCCACGCCAATAGACCGAGGGTGACGGACAGCCCCCAAATTGCCCAGATCACGAGACCGATGGTGGCCGGCACGAAGCGGTCCAGCATCAGCGCGGCCATTCCCAGCATGACGTAGCCGAATGCCACTTTGACGCGGTCCATCCATGCTCCGGGCTTGGGGAGCACGCGGGCGCCGAACACCGCGATCGCCAACAGGGGCAGGCCCATGCCCATTCCCAGGGCAAACAAGGCGATTCCCCCCTGCAGCGCGCTGCCTGTCTGTCCGATGTACAGCAGCGCCCCGGCCAATGGCGCCGTCATGCAAGGCCCGACGAGCAGCGCCGACAGGAACCCCAGGGCTGCGGCCCCGGGCAGGCTGCCGCCGCCGCTTTTTCTGCCTGCGGACTCGACGCGGCTGACCAGCGCTGAAGGCAGGCGCAGTTCGAACATGCCGAACAAGGAACTGGCGAGAACGAGGAACAAAACGGCAAATGCCCCAAGCAGCAAGGGGGATTGCAGCGTGGCCTGCACATTGGCGCCGGCGAGCCCGGCCGCCACGCCGACGACGGCGTACGTTGCGGCCATCGCCAGGACATACGACAGGGACAGGGCGAAGGCGCGCCTCGACTTCGCCTGGCTTCCTACGACGATAGAGGAAACGATCGGGATCATGGGGAGCGTGCAGGGCGTGAACGCCAATAGCAGGCCAAATCCAAAAAACAGCACGGGTCCCCAAATCGGTCCGAGGTCCGCCAGGCGCTGGGCGGCGCTCTGGTCCTGCGCGGCGGAAGTGCCTGCCGCTGCCGGCGATCCGCCCTTTGCCGTGGCATCGGCGCTGGCGGCCGGCAAGCTCAGCGCCACCGTCTGGGGAGGGTAGCAAATGCCCGCCTCGGCACAACCTTGCCAGTGCAGCGTGGCCTGCGCGCCGGCGCCCTGCCAGCGCAGACGCAGGGCGTCTCCGGTGTAGACCTCTGTTTCGCCGAAAAATTCGTCGTGCTGGGTGACGCCTTCAGGTAGGGTGACGGCGGCTTCGCTGCCATCGCCGCCGACGATCTTCAGCGACTGCCGATAGACGTAGTAGCCTTTCGCGATGTGGCCTTGAACCGACAGGAAGTCCCCTTCCCGATAAACCGGCTCGAGCTTGAAGACCTCGTCCGGCTCCAGGAATTCCACGTCTTCCGACGATGACAGCCAGCCGCTGTCCGCCCGTGCGCCACCGATGGCGAACCAGCACACCAGGAAAACTGCAATGAGCCGCCCAAACCGAATCAAATCCCGCTCCTTCAACCGCTATCCCGCCATGTTGCAACATCCCGATTAAGCGAGACTAAAGGGCGCGCAAGGCGGCTGGCGGGTTGCAGCCATGCGCCATGTGTGTCGGGAAACTCGCCTAACATATTCCCTGTTGTTTACAGGAATCGAGACTGCTGTGCGGGTACTTTTGGTCGAGGACGATGATCTGATCGGTAAAGGAATTGTGGCCGGCCTCAGGCCGCACGGCATTACCGCGCATCACGTATGCACGGCCGCCGAAGCGGAGGCCGCGCAGGCGGAGGCCGCCTACCATGCCCTGATACTGGACCTGGGCCTTCCCGATCGCGACGGCATGGAGTTGCTGTCTATTGCCAGGGCCGTGGATCCAAACATGCCCGTCCTGGTTCTGACGGCGCGAGACGCCATGGAGCATCGGCTTGCGGGCCTGCATGGCGGGGCGGACGATTACATGACGAAGCCCTTCGACCTGCGTGAGCTGGCCGCCCGCCTGCATGCGCTCGTGCGGCGCACGCAGGGCCGGACGACCCAGGTCATCAACGCCGGCCCGTTGCGGCTTGAGCCGGATAGCGGACTTGCGTGGTTCGACGGCGCCCCGATTCTGCTTTCGCGCCGGGAAGTCGATCTGCTGACGCACCTGGCGGCTGCAGACGGCCGATGGGTGATGCCGGATGTCCTCAACGAAAGACTGTACGGAGGGTGCGAGGAGATCAACAGCAACGCCTTGAACGTGCATATTCACAACATTCGGCGCAAGCTGGGAGCCGCTGCGATAGAGACGGCTCGCGGCCTGGGATATCGGTTGGGCTGGAGATCGGAATCATGAGCTTGAGGTTTCGCGCGGTCCTGATCGCCGGGATTTCCATCGCGGTGCTTTGGGCCGCGGCGGCCGCCTGGATGATGCAGGGCGTGCGCGCCGATCTCGATCGTACGCTCGATGGCCGCCTCGCGATGTCCGCCCGGATGGTCGCCGGGCTGCTGGAGCGCGGCGCCCTGGAGCCCGCGAAGCCGGACGGAGACCTGGCCGAGGCGGTGCGCGTAGATGGCGGAGAAGGAATCAGCTGCCTGATCCGAGGGCTGCATGGAGAGGTGCTGGCGCGGACCAACGACAGCCCCACAGGCATAGACAGTATCGCCACCGGATACAGCGTGCACGAGGAGCGCGGGCAGAAATGGCGTGTCTACGTGCTGAACGCTAACGGTTACCAGATCACCACCGCCGACCGCATCGATCAACGGAATCTGTTGATCGAGGATCTCTTGCGGGCCGCTGGCATCCCGTTTCTCATCGCGGTGCTTGGCGGGCTCGGCGCGCTATGGATAGGCATCGGCAGGGGGCTCGCTCCGCTAAAGAACTTGCGGCATCAGCTCAGGGCGAGGCAGACCGAGGACACGTCTCCGATTGCGGTCCATCGCTCGCCTTCGGAACTGCGGCCGGTGCTCGACGCCATGAACGGGCTGCTGGGGCGGCTTGCGTCCGCGCTCTCCAGTCAGCGGGCATTTACGGACGCGGCCGCGCACGAACTGCGAACGCCGCTGACCGTGATCGACACGCACCTGCAGGTGATTCGGATCACCGACCGCGAAGACGCGGAGTTTTCACTTCGGAGCGCAGAGGAGGGCGTGCGGCGCTTGCGGCGAACGCTGGACCAGATGATGATCCTGGCCCGCACGGAGGCGGACGTCACCCAAGTCGAAGGAAATTGCACTTCCATCGTATCAGCGGTCCAAACCGCACTGGGCCGCCTTGGCGACGGCGCGTGCGATCGCGTGGACCTGACCATAGAGGGCGACGACCGGCGGGCGGCGATGCCGAAATCGATGCTGGAAACGGCTGTGCGCAACCTCGCCGAGAATGCCGTTCTCTATTCTCCGCGGGAACGGCGCGTCGATGTCGCCGTCGTCTTCGACCAGGAAGCCGCCCGTTGCCGGATTACCGTGGCCGATCGCGGCCCTGGGTTGGGCCAGGAGCAGATCGCCCAGGTCGGACGACGGTTCTGGCGCGGTGACCAGGGCCGCAAACAGGGCGATGGATCGGGACTCGGCATTTCAATCGTGCGCGCGATTTCCGACCGGTTCGGCGCCCAACTGAAACTAGGCCCACGGCCGGGCGGCGGGCTCGTCGCCGAAATCTCGGTCCCGCTATGCGTCGACGACTCGCGGGAAAAACCGCGTTAAGACCGTAGGGGCGCGCGCGTTCTGCGCGCGCCGGGCGGGACCACGAAATTCCAACAGAAAGTCCGAACCGCGCGCCCGGTGTGGCGGCGGTTTGCGCGCTTGCCGCGACCCATTGCCGCGCGCAACGGGCAAAGCTCCCTGCAGGGGCGTTCTTAATTCTCACTTAATCGTCGTCGGCAAACATACGCCCATTTTTCTTACAAGAACAACTGCAGGGAGTGGGAGCCGTGAGGCGCAAGCAGACACACGTGACACCGTCCGAACTCATAGGGGCGCCTTTCCGGGCGCGCAACGCCGTCGAAGCCGGCGCCTCTTGGGCTATCGGAAAAAAATAGCATGTCCTCAACACTCGGGTTCTTGCTGGCGCTCAGTTTCGTCGTGTCCCTGGTCGCGCTGGGCGCGCTCATCTGGGCCATTGCGAACAAGCAGATCAGCGCGGGGAAAAAGGAAGCGTCCTCCATTTTTCTCGGCGGGGAAGCGGGCGTTCTTGACGACCCCTCTTCCACCAGCGGCGAAGCTGCCGAGGCCGCGCATCGATTCGACGTCGAACGCGCCGGAATCGACGCGCCTGGATCGGGCGTGGTGCTGCTGCTCTCCACGGTTTCGATCCTGTTTCTGATCGTCGGCTCCCTATTCGGCCTCGTCGCGTCCCTCAAGCTGCACATGCCTGACTGGCTCGCGGAGGTCGCCTTCACGACGTTTGGGCGGGCGCGAACGATACACCTCAACATGGTGGCCTATGGTTGGCTGTCGGCTGCCGGCATCGGAGTCGCCTTGTGGATCCTGCCTCGCATCTTCCACACCCCGCTCAGACGTCCGGCATTTGCCCGCGCCGGCGCGGTGCTGTGGTCGATCGGCGTTGTGTGCGGTGTGATTGCGATTGGCGGCGGGTGGTCCGACGGACTGGAATGGCTTGAAATTCCATGGCAGGTCGATCTGCTCCTGGCCCTGGGCGGAGCACTGATGGCGTGGTCCGCGATCGATACGGCCTTGCATCGCACCGTCCACCATCTCTACGTATCCGGGTGGTACTTCCTGGCGGGGCTGGCCTGGTTTCCGATACTGTTTTTCATCGCGAACATACCGGGCCTTCATCTGGGGGTGCAGCAGGCGACCATGAACTGGTGGTTCGCGCACAACGTGCTCGGGTTGTGGCTGACGCCCCTCGGCGTCGGAACCGCCTACTACTTGATTCCGAAGATCATCGGCAAGCCGGTCTATTCCTATAGCGTCTCGCTGCTGGGATTCTGGGGGCTGGCGCTGTTCTATAGCCAGGTTGGCATTCACCACCTGATCGGTGGCCCCATCCCCACGTGGGTGGTGACGCTGTCCATCGTTCACAGCGTGATGATGTTCATCCCGGTCATCGCGGTGGCGGTAAACCAGCACGTAACCGTTGCTCAAAACATCTGGGCTTTCAAGCAGTCCATGGCGCTGCGGTTCGTATGGACCGGCGCCCTGATGTATACGGCGGCGTCCTTTCAGGGCTCGCTGGAGGCGGTCCGGGCGGTCAACTCGATCACCCATTTCACGCATTACACGGTGGGCCACGCGCATCTGGGCGCCTATGCGTTCGTGTCGGTCGTGCTGTTCGGCGCCTTCTATTACATGATGCCCCATCTGACCGGACAGCGATGGCCGTGGCCGAGGCTCATCGCCTTGCACTACTGGCTGACCGTCGCGGGCTTCCTCATTTATTTCTTGGCCTTGACCATCGGCGGCTTTTTTCAGGGTGTCGAGCTACTCGACCCCGACGTTGCATTCGCGGATATCACACGGCACATCATTCCCTACTTGGAGGGGCGGTCTCTGGGAGGGGCATTGATGACATTGGGGCACATCGTTTTCGGCATTCACTTCTTTGGCCTGTTGATCGCCAAACGTCCCTTGGTAGGGGGCAAGCATGAATAGAATCACCCCGCTTCTGCTGGTGGCGACCGGCATCCTCGCGTTTGCGACGCTGATGCTGGTGATTCTGCCTGGCTGGCAGGTGCGCACCATCGAGCCGCCGAAAGCGCTGAGCCCATACACGCTGGAACAACTGAGCGGCCGCCAGCAGTACATCGCCAATGGTTGCGTGTACTGCCATAGCCAGCAGCCACGCTCGACCGGCCAGACCTTCGCGGACCTGGCGCGAGGCTGGGGGAGGGCGTCGACGCCGGGCGACTACGCATACGACGAGCCGCATCTGTTGGGCACCATGCGTACGGGCCCGGACTTGCTGAACGTGGGCGGCAGGCTTCCCAGCAGGGATTGGCATCTGACCCATCTTTATCAGCCGCGCGCAATATTCGACTGGAGCATCATGCCTTCCTACCCTTATCTTTTCGAGACCAAGGACAAGGCGCAGGCGGGCGACGTCGTGGTCAAGCTGCCCAAGGACTATCAGCCAGCTGACGGAAAAGTCGTTGTTGCGCGCAAGGAGGCACTGGATCTGGTTGCATATCTCCTCAGCTTGAACCGCTCCTATTCGGTCAGTGACCGTGAAGCGGCAATGCGAGACAGGGGATACGACCGGACTGTCGATAAACAGAACGGCGCTCAGTCGGGTCGCGGCGTACAGCACTAGGGAATCAGCCAAATGCCAACTCGTGAAAAGCGCTCTGTCGAGCGTGTTGAGGACGTCGACCCCGCATTCGATCCATGGGAGCCATCCCGGCCTATCCCCATATTTGTTCTAGGGATTTTCATCGCCCTGGCCGTCTGGGGTGGGTTCAGCTATGTCGGTGACCTCGTGCCGGAACGCGTGGCGGCCGGCGATACGGTCACGCCTGCGGCGAGCACGGTGAATCAGCCTGCCGGCGCCGCGAACGATGCTCCCCGTTTGATTCATGGCGGCTCGGCCGAGGTGTGGAGCTGTGCGTCGTGCCACGGCGCCGCCGGACAAGGAGCGGGACAGACGCCCCGGCTCGCGGGCTTGAACAGCGCTTACATCGTCAAGCAGCTTCAGGATTTCGTCTCGGGCGCTCGCACCAATGAGTCGATGCGATACGTCGCCTCGCAGCTCAGCCCGTCCGAGATGAATGAAGTCGCCGAGTACTACTCGGCGCTATCGATACCCGCCGCGCCTTCGCCCTCGGGAGATGGCCGCTTCAACCGAGGGCGCGAGCTCAACCTGCGCGGAGACTGGAATAGGGATGTGCCGGCATGCGCGACGTGCCACGGCGAGGCCGGAGAGGGCCTGGGCGCCACATTTCCCCGCCTCGCGGGCCAGCAGCCCGAATATCTGTTCAGCCAGCTGACCGCGTGGAAGGGCGGCAGACGCCACAACTCGCCGCAGTCGCTGATGGAGGATATCGCCTCCCGCATGAGCGAAGAAGACATGTGGGCCGCAGCGCAGTACTTCGGTTCTCTGCGGACAGCGCACTCGAAATAAGAAGGAAGCGGACAGCAATGACTATGCAAAATTCCAGCCGGTCGAAGAACTCGGCGAGAAGCAGGATCGTCTATGCCGGCGTGCTCGGGTTGGTGCTTTTTGGCATCGGGTACACCGTCTACCAGAGCGGAGGAATCGGCCACGTCTATCAGGCGCTCGGTGGAAAGCCCGAGACCAGGGCGCTTTCGTCCGCATACGAGCGGGCGCATATGGAGGCCGACCGGAAAGCGTATAAAGCAGACCGGGCTGCGAAACTGCCCAGGATGCCTGTCGACGCTGACGGCTACTACGCGCCGCCGCCGGAAAGCGCCATTCCGGACAACCCGTACGGCGATGCGGTACGACGCGGGCGAGCCATCTTTACGGAGACCGGGACGCATGTAAAGGACCACGTCGGAAATGCAATGGCGTGCGTGAACTGCCACCTGGACGCCGGCCGGCGGGAGAACGCGGCGCCGATGTGGGCGGCGTACGGCGCCTATCCCGCCTATCGAAGCAAGACGAAATCGATCAGCACCCTGGAGGATCGAATAATGGGGTGCTTCACCTATTCCATGAACGCTCAGGGGTCCCCATCCGGCAAGCCGCCGGAAGCCGGCAGCGACGTCTACCGGGATCTCATCACCTACATGGCCTGGTTGTCCGATGGCGCGCCCGCAGGTCAAAAGCTGCCGGGCGCGCTGTACCCCAAGGTGCCCAAACCCGAGCAAGGATACGACTTGATGCGCGGCCTGGCCGTTTACCAGCAGAACTGCGCGCTGTGCCATGGCGGAGATGGCCAGGGCACGACGGACCCGGAGGGAAAAGTACGTTTTCCGCCCTTGTGGGGGCCGGACTCGTACAACTGGGGGGCGGGCATGGCCCGGATCAATACGGCCGCGGGGTTCATCAAGGCGAACATGCCTTACGGCAAGCCCTTTTCCCTGACGGATCAGGAGGCCTGGGACGTGGCCGCGTTCATCAATAGCCACGAGAGGCCCAAGGACCCGCGACAGACCGGCACGGTTGCGCAGGCTGCCAAAGCGTTTCACGGCGGCGAGTCCTTCTATGGAAAAACACTGGAAGGACACTTGTTGGGCTCGGGCGTGGGGGCCAGCCGCGATTAACCGGGGGAACCGATGGCTGCTATCGATCTGGAACCCATACGCTTGGCCGGCAGGGCGGTGCTGGCCGTCAGGGGGATGTGGTGCACGAGCTGCGCGATGGCGCTGCAGCGCTCGCTTGCGCGGGTCCCCGGCGTTCGGGACGTCGCCGTGAACTTCATCTCGGGGTCAGCCCTTCTGCGCTGGGACCCCGCGTCGGCAAGGCTGGACGAGATTTCCAGCCGAGCGGATAAGCTGGGCTACGAGCTTTCGTTCATGCGCGACGATGAGAGCGCCGACGAGGCGCTCGGCGCGCAGGCGCAGCGCATACGTTTTCAGCTTGTCGTAGCGGTCGTCTTCGGCATGTGGAGCATGTTGGGCGCCTGGGTGCTTTACCTCGATCCCGGGCTCAACGGCAGTGCCGAAGGCAATGTGATCGCATGGCTGAGCGTGGCCGCCGGGCTGCCCGTCATGCTCTATTCCGGCCAGGACTTCTTTCGTGCTGCGTTCAACACGCTGCGCGCGGGCTTTGCCGGCATGGACGCGCTCGTCAGTATCGGCGCATTGGGCGCGCTACTCGTTTCCGTGTGGAATCTTCTGGCGGGAAGCACCGAAATCTACATGGACGCGGCCACTATGCTCATCACCTTCCTGCTTGCGGGCCGGTTGATCGAGATCCACGCCCGCCAGGAAAGCGGCGTCACGATGCGTGCCCTGGCGCGACTGGCGCCCGAGATTGCGAGCGTGGTGGACGAGCGGGGCGCCGCTGAACCGCGGCCGATTTCGCAGGTCGGCGCGGGAGACCTCGTCCTGGTGCGTGCCGGCGAGAGAGTTCCGGTCGATGGCGTCGTCGTGAGCGGACACTCGGATGTGGACCTGTCGCTGCTCACCGGGGAGTCCATGCCCGGCAGAGTGGGACCGGCAGACAATGTGATGGCGGGGACGGTCAATCTCGGTTCCCCCTTGCAGGTAAAGGTGGTGGCCAGTCACGGCGCCAGGCGCATTGACCTGCTCGGCCTGCGCATGCTGGAGTTGTTCGGCGCCCGGCCGTCCCTTTCCATGGCGGCCGAACGATTCGTCCGGTGGCTGTTCCCGATTGTGAGCCTGGTCGCCGCGTTTTCCTTTCTTTACTACCTGAGCACGGGGCACCCGATCAGCAATGCATTGATCTCGGCGCTGAGCCTGTTCGTCGCCGCATGCCCCTGCGCGGTCGGGTTGTCCATGCCGCTGGCATATGCGCTTGGAGCCAAACGAGCCGCACAGAGCGGGACGCTGTGGCGCGATCCGGCCAGCGTCGAAGCGCTGGCAAAGTCGAGCACGATTGCGTTCGACAAGACTGGCACGCTCACGACCGGACAACTGGAAATCGCGGGCGTCGAGGTTGCGCAGGGCGGCCATCCAGCCGGCGTGGTTCGTCTGGCCTGGCAGGCGGAGTATGGCATTGTCCATCCCATCGCGGACGCGCTTCGCCGCCACGCGGATCGCAATGGCTGGCGTGCCGAAGCGGCGGGTGCTTCATTGGCGGCGCAAAGGCACCCCCGTGGCGTGAGCTTCGAGACGGACGAGGGGCAAGTCCTGGTCGGCGCCCGCTCGTGGCTGCAACGGCTTGAGGTCCAATTTCTGCCGGCAGGTGAGGATCGTCCGGGCGTGGTCCATATTGCTCGCAACGGCGTGTGGATCGGTTCCATACGCTTCCAGGATACCCTCCGCGCCGGGGTCCGATCCGCGTTGAAAGTCCTGGCGGACGAGGGCGTAGAACTGTGGCTGCTCACCGGAGATTCCGCCGCCGCGACTGAAAAGCTGACAGCTGGCATGCGCGTTCCATTCTCGCGGGTGTTGAGCGGATGTGGGCCGGATGAGAAGGCGGACGCGCTGGGTCAGGCGCGAGGCGGCGTCACCTTTGTCGGGGACGGCGTCAATGACGTGCTTGCGCTTGCCAGCGCCCAGTGCGGGGTTGCAGTGTCGTCCGCCGCGGCTGTCGCCACGTCCGCGGCCGGCATCGTCATCACTCAGGGCGGCGCGGAACAGATTGCAAGCGCCAGGTCCTGGGCCCGGCGGACGTACAGAATCATGCAGCAGAACCTGGTGTTTTCGATTTCGTACAACGCGGTCGTGGTAATTGCCCTGTTTGCAAGCGGAGCGACGCCTCTCGCCGCCGCCGTCGCGATGCTGTTGAGCAGCGCCTCGGTCTGTCTCAACGCGCTTCGGCTGGCGCAAGGGCCGAAACAGCGGCCGTCCCAGCCCCGTGTCGCCAGTTCCGTGACTTAGTCGGTTATGCGGCGCGAGGTTTGGGTCGCCGGCTCGGCGCCCGCCACGAGAACCCTACGTGGCGCGCAGCGCCTTCTTGTCGACCTTGTTGGCGCCGGTGTAGGGCAGGGCGTCGAGAATGCTGATGACCGCCGGCACCTTGTAGCGCGCCAGATTGGACTGGCAGTGCGCGATCAGGCCGGCCTCGTCGATGGCCGCGCCCGGCCGCAGGACCACGAAGGCGCGGATGACTTCGCCGCGATAGCTGTCCGGCCAGCCCACCGCCGCCGCTTCGGCCACGTCCGGGTGCAGATACAGCACCTCGTCGACTTCGCGCGGGTAGATGTTGTAGCCCCCTGAAATCACCAGGTCCTTCTTGCGGTCGCGGATGTACAGAAAGCCGTCCTCGGCGAATTCGCCGATGTCGCCGGTGTACAGCCAGCCGTCGCGCAGGGATTCGGCGGTGGCGTCGGGCCTGGCCAGGTAACCCTGCATGATCTGCGGCCCGCGCGCGCGGATTTCGCCGCGCTGGCCGGGCGGCAGCACCATCGTTCCCGATTCCAGATCGACCACTTGCACCTCGGTGCACGCCACCGGCGTGCCCACCGATCCGTGACGCGTTCCCGCCGGGCCGTTGTAGGTGAGGATCGGTCCCGCTTCGGTCTGGCCGTAGCCTTCGTATATGGGCGCGCCCACCGCGGCCTCCCAGCGCCGGTGCACCTCTTCGGCCAGCGGCGCGGAGCCCGAATAGCAGACGCGCACGCTGGACCAGTCGGTGAGCGCGAAGCGGGCGTGCCCCAGCAGGCCGGTATAGATGGTGGGGCTGCCGGGAAACAGGGTAATGCGCTCGCGTTCGACGGCGTCGCAGACATCGTCGGGCCGGTAGCGCGGCAGCACCACCAGCGTCGCCGCCGCGCTGGCGGCCAGGAACAGGCCCATGGCCATGCCATAGGAATGGAACAGCGGCATGGCGCAAAGCACGCTGTCGGCGCCGTAACGGGTAGGCAGGGCCAGTTCCCGCTGCAGCACATTGGTGGCGATGGCGTCGCGCCCGAGAATGACGCCCTTGGGCTGCCCGGTCGTGCCGCCGGTGTACTGCAGCAGGGCGGGCGCCTGGGCGTCGGCGTCGTCCACGGGCACGTCCGCCATGCCCGGCGCACGCTCCATCCAGGCGCGGGCCTCGTTTTCCATGACCAGCCGGATGCCTAGCGCCGTCGCCAGCGGGGCGGCCACGGCGGCGCAAGCGTCATCGGCGATGAGCAGCGCGGGTTGCGCGTCGCGCAGGATGAATTCGAGTTCGCGGGCCGTATAGAGCGGATTGAGGGGGACGTGCTGGTTGCCGGCGCATTGCAGCGCCAGCGTCATCACGCAGGCCAGGTCGGAGTTGCCCAGCAGGGTGGCGACCCGGTCACCCGGGCGCGTGGCCTCGCACAGGCGGCTGGCCGCTGCCCAGGTCCGGGCCGCATAGCGCCGGTAGTCGAGGCGCAGCGCGCCGTAGACCAGCGCCGTGCGCTCGGGATAGTCGCGGGCCGCGCGCGCCAGCAGCGCGGGAATGCGCGGCGCGTTTTTCAGGGCGGCGTTGCTCATCGTGCGCCTCCGGCGGCGTCCACCCGCAACACCACCGCCATGGCGCTGTCGCCGGCCGCGCAGCCGGTAAACAGGCCCAGGCCGCCGCCGCGCTCGGCCAGTTCCTCGATGAGTTCAATGACGGACCGCAGGCCGGTCGGGCTTTGGGGGTGGCCCCACACCAGCGAGCAGCCGTTGTTGTTCATGGCCATGACATCGAAGCCCGTGGCGCGCGCCAACGCGATGTCCGAGACCACGAAGGGATTGTGCGTCTTCACGGCATGCAGGTCCGCGACCGCAAGGCCGGCGCGCGCCAGCGCGCGGCTGGCGGCCTCGATGGGCGCCTGCGGCATGTAGCCCTTTTCGGTACGCGACTGGCCGAAGGCCAGGATTTCGATGCCGATCTCGGGACGGCGAGACAGCTCGCGGGCCCGCCCGGCGGTCGCCAGAATCATGCCGGCGTTGCCGTCGGCCGGATGCGTCTGGCCGCCGTAGGTGATGGTGCCGCCGGGCAGCACCGGGGCCAGGCGAGCCAGGCCGTCCGCCGTCGTGGTGTGGACGCCTTCGTCGCCTTCCATCACCGACGCGATCCTGGCGTAGCGCGCATCGGGCACTTCGAAGGGCAGCGTCATGTAACGCTGCTGGAACCGGCGTCCATCGGCGCAGGCCTGCGCGTACTGCTCATAGCGGCGCAGCGTGACCGCATTTTGCTCTTCGGTGGAGATGCCGTGGCGTTCGGCCACGCGCTCGCCGGTCTGCAGCATGGACAGCCCGCTCCACGGGTCGTGCGAAAAATTGTCCAGCACCCAGTTTTCATGCGAGCCGGAACCGCCGGGGCCGGCAGGATCGGGATAGTAGAGCTGCGGGCCGTTGGAAACGCGGTCGGCCATCAGTACCAGGGAGGTCTCGGCGTGGCCGAGCATGAGTTCGGCTGCGGCCGTCGCCAGGCCGCGCACGGAAGTGGCGCAGGCCTGCGACACCACCGGCCCCGCCAGTTGAGGCGCGTCCAGCATGCCGGCCACCCAGGGCAGGCCGTAGAACGACCCCTGCTGCGGCACCGAGCAGCCCAGCACCGCGCTTTGCAGCGCCGTGGACGCGATGCCCCGGCGTTCCAGTTCGCGGCGCGCGGTCCAGGCCGCGAAGCGCAGGCTATGCAGGCGTGACAGGCTGCCCTGCCAACGCGAAAACGGGGTGCTCCAATACACGCCATAGGGAATGTGTACGCCGGTCATGCGGACTCCTGATGCAAAGAGGCGGTTCAGGGCAGGAACTGCCAGGCGCCGGAACGGGCTTGCATCAGCACGACGCCGCGCTCGTCCAGGCCGTTGTGGTTGGTGGGCGACATCATGTAGATGCCCTGAGTGCCCACCGTGCCTTGCAGGCTTTCCAGCGCGTCGCGCAACGCCTGGCGGAAGGCCGGCGTGCCGGCGGGGGCGTCGGCGGGGATCTTGGCGACGGCGGCGTCCAGCAGCAGGTAGGCGTCGTAGGTATAGGGCGCGAAGGCATTGCGCGAATCGGCGCCGTAGGTCGATTCGTACTGCTGGGCGTAACGGCTGGCCACCGGTTTGATCGGGCTGTCGGCAGGCAGTTGTTCCACCACCTGCACCGGGCCGCTGGGCACGATCACGCCATCCACGCCCTTGCCGCCGAGCTTCAGGAAGTCCTTGTTGATGACGCCATGGGTGTTGTACTGGACCCCCCGGTAGCCGCGCTCGCGCAGCGACAGATGGGGCAGGGCGCCTGGCGTGCCCGAGCCGCCGACGAGCACCGCGTCCGGCGCCAGCGACACGATCTTCAGCACCTGGGCGGTGACCGAATTGTCGGTGCGCGCATAGCGCTCGTTGCTGAGCACCTTGATGCCGCGCTTGGCCGCCGATTCCTGCAACGCGCGGTACACGGCGTCGCCCCAGGCGTCCGAGAAGCCGATGTACGCCACCGTCTTCACGCCGCGCTTGACCATGTCGGCGGTCAGCGAATCCACCATCAGGTCGATGCCGTGCGCCACCACGAATATCCATTCGGCGCGGTCAGGGCTGACCACGATGGGCGCCAGCGACAGCTGCGGGGTGCGCGCTTCGCGAGCGACTTCCGTGACCGCCATCGAGGTCGGCACATTGCTCGGGCCGATGATGGCGTCCACCTTGTTCTCGGTGACGAGCTTGCGCGCCGTCTTGACCGCGGAAGAGGGGTCGGTCGCATCGTCCAGGGCGATGTACTCCACGGCCCTGCCGCCCAGCGTCTTGGGCAGGAGCGGCACGGTGCTGCGGTACAGCGAGCCCATGGAAGCGCCGGGCCCGGTGCTGCTGGCGATCACGCCGATGCGGATGTCAGCGAGGGCGGCGCTGGGCGCCAGGGCGCAGGCCAGCGCCAGCGCGGCAAGACGACGATACATGGCTATTCCCCTTTTCTGGATATGGCCCGGCTAGCGGGATGACCCTAGTATGGGCGGGTCGGCGATAACTGGATAATTGCGATTCCTTATCGTTCGATAACCAGTTTGCGGGTGCGGCCCATGTCGGAAATTCCCACTTTGCAGCAATTGCGGTCGCGCTTGCGCATTCGCCACCTGGTGTTGCTGGATGAACTGGGGCGAGTGGGGAATCTGCACCGCGCGGCCGAAGCGATGCACCTCAGCCAGCCGGCGCTGAGCAAGCTGCTTGGCGAGGCCGAGGCGCTGGCCGGGCAGGCCCTATTCGAACGTTCGCATCACGGCGTCGCGCCAACGGCGCTGGGGCTGCTGATGATCGACCGGGCTCGCCTGCTGCTGAATGAACTGGACGCGACCCATGCCGAGCTCGCCGCCGCGGCCAACGGCGCGACGGGCAAGGTGCGGGCGGGTATTTTCCCGGTGGTGGCGCATCTGCTGGTGCCTTTGGCGGTCGAGCGCCTGCAGGCGGCCCACCCCGCTTTGCGCATCGAATTGTTCGAAGGCCTGGAGCAGCAGCTGCTGCCGGCCTTGCGCGCGGGCGAACTGGATTGCGTCGTCGGGCGGCTGGGCGTGGAGGGCGCGGACGCGGACCTGCAGTGCGAGATCCTGTATGACGAGGCGACCGCCGTCGTCTGCGGACCGGCGCATCCCCTGGCCTCGCGCAGCCGGCTGAGCGGCGCCGCCCTGGACGCTTGCCGCTGGGTGCTGCCGTCACGCAATGCCGCGCTGTACAGCATGGTCGCCGCCGCCGTTTCGGCGCGCGGCGCCGGCTTCCCGCAAGTCGCCATCGAATCCAGCGCCATTCTGACCATCGTCTCGCTGCTGCAGCGGACCTCGCTGCTGTCGGCCATTCCGTTGCGCGTGGCGCGGGCGCTCGCCGAGAACGGGCAGGTGGCGATCCTGCCGCTGGCATTGCAGGCGCGATTGCATCCGGTCGGCATCATGACCCGGCGCGATGCCCGCGCCGCGGCGGCCGCTACGTTGTTCCTGAACGCGCTGCGCGAGGCGGCGACCGTGGTGCGGGCCGACTCCGGTCCATAAAAATCGCTCCAGGGCTGGATGTTTTCGAGGCCGCGGACGCGCAAATAGTGAAAACGGCTTGAAGCGCGCCCGTTGCAAGCACGCGGCGCGCGGCCGGCCTATGCCAGGCGCAGGCCGGTCATGCCGGCCGTGATGACCATGGTCACCAGGCTGCCCACGCCGATGACGCCCAAGGCCGCCGCGGCCGACCGTGATTCGGATGCGCCATGGCCGCGCATGACGACCCGCAGCCCGCAGGCGAGATGGACGATGAGCAGCCAGACTGCGATCGAATAGTGCGGCAGCAGCCGGATGTTCCAGGCGTCTCCGACCAGCCCGACGGGCTCGCCGATGGCCCATGCGTAGTTGGTGTCGGTGCCGAAGTAGCGCGCCAGGACGAATACCGAGTTGATGTGCGAAGCAATGAAGAGCGCCAGGTAGATGCCCGAGGCGGTCTGCAGGGAATCCAGCATGTCGGCGCGCCGCGCGGTTTTCGGCTTGAGCAGCACCAACCCGCTGAGAATCTGCAGGAAGAACAGCGTGATGAGGACGGGCTCGACGGCGCCGTGGCGGTAGACGGCCCGCAACACGTCCATGGCCGCCATATGCACGTCGTTGCCCAAGACGCCCAGCATGTGGTTGAAAAGGTGCGGCGCAAGAAAGGCGAGCAGAAGCGCCAGCGATGCGATGCCGTGACCGACTCTCAGCCTGGAATAGACAGCGGGGTCGTCAAGCACGGCCGGACGCGGCAACGTGGTGCGCATCGTCATGGCCGACAGGGCCGCCAGCGCGATCCACAGCCCGGTCCATACGGCGATATCGTGACCGTTGATTTTCATCAGGTAGAGCAGCACGCCCAGCAAGGTATAGGCGGGCGGCGCGGCGACAGCCAAATGGGCCAACCGTCTTGCCAGCACCAGGCGATCGGTCAGCGCCGCCTGCCGTCCCAAGGCGTACAGGGCGAGGAATCCGGCCAGCGGCACCAGGTAGGCGGTCAACAGGCTGAGCAGGGGCGCGACGCCCGAGCCGTCCCGGGCCACGAATCCCGCATGGGCCCACCGTAGCGCCCAGGGGTAATAGAGCGCCGCGGCGAACGGCAGCAGCCATAGCCATTCAAGCCTGGCCGTGGACGCCTGGGCGCGCCCGGCGGGCAGCGGCGCCCGGGCCGGCAGTGGAGGGGCGATGATTTCCTGCATGGTGAACCTCGATGGGATGCGGTACCGCATGTTGGCGCACCGGGCTGCCTGGCGGAAGCTGCCATCGGGTTATTACCGCGCTGTCCATCGGATCACGCCGGCGTCGCGCCGCCCAGCGCCGTTTGCAGGTAATCGATGAACAGCCTGATCCGCAACGGCATTTGCCTGCGGTTGCGATAGCACGCGTAATGCCCGCGCCCATCGGCCACGAGGTCGGCCAGAAGGGGGATCAAGCGTCCGCTGGCAATATGCGGATCGGCCTGGTAGTTGGCGAGCTGGGCAAGGCCGTTGCCTGCCAGCGCCGCTTGCGCCACCAGTTCCGGGTCATTGAAGACCTGGTGCCCGGGCAGCGCCAGTTTGACCAGCTTGCCGTCGACCTTGAACTCCCATTCGTGCGGCTTGCCGGAGTCCTTCAGCCGGAAGGCGATGATCCGGTGCGATTTCAGGTCGTCGATGGCGGCAGGCGCGCCGGCCTGCTCCAGGTAGCCGGGCGCCGCGCATACGATCAGCCGCATCGGCGCGATTTTCTTCGCGACGATGTCCGCCTCCTGGATGCGCCCGTTGCGTATGGCCACGTCCACCTGGTCGCCGGCGAAATTCGTGTGGCGATCGTCCAGGTCGAATTCGAGGCGGATCCGGGGGTACCGCTGGCAGAAGGCCGGCAACAGCGGCGCCACGCACTTGCGTCCGAATCCGACGGTTGCGCTGACGCGCAGCAGCCCCGCCGGCACGTCGCCGGCGTCCTTCATGTTTTCCACCGCGCGCGTCAGGTGGTCGACGCTGGGCAGGCATTCTTCGAAGAACTGCAGCCCCTCGGGCGTCAGTGAAACGTGATGCGTGGAGCGATCCAGCAGGCGCACGTTGAGGCGGGATTCGAGCCGGGCCACGCTACGGCTGACCGCCGGCGCCGAAATGCCCAGCTCGCGGGCCGCCGCGTTGAAACCGCCATGGGTGGCGACCTTCATGAACGCAATGATTCCAGCGAAATTCTTCCCAGCGGACATGCAGATTCGATCTGAAGAGAGTTGGAAGGCCGGCGGCGCCAGCGCGGGACACCAGCTTACATCTGCTTTTATGATGCAAGTAGTCCTTCTTCCAGTGGTGGCACTCATGATCCGATTGATCCGCGCGCCAGACTTGCTCCTCGGCCAGCATTGGGCCAACCTGTTGGAGCAGGCGGGCATCGCCTGCCACGTGAGCGGCCGCTACCTGCAGGGGGCGGCGGGGGAGATCCCGGTCGACCAGTGCGGCCCCGACCTGTGGATCGAGAGCGAGGACGATCGCGCCGCCGCCATGCGTCTCATCGAGGGGTACGGCGCCGCGGCGCGCGACCTGCCGCACTGGTACTGCGATGCCTGCGGCGAATGGCTGGAGCCGCAGTTCTCTACCTGCTGGCAGTGCGGGGCCGCGCGTCCCGCCAAGGCGTCCGGCGGCTAGCCGTCGAGCGCGGCCTCGTCACGGCGGTCGGAGTCCGTCCCGCTCGATTCCGTCTTTCGGCGGGCCGCCGCCTTTCGTGGCAAGTCGTTCTCCAGCATATCGAGCAAACCGATGATCAGGGCCTGCATGCCTTGATCGAGTTCCGTTTCCATCTCTGATTCTTCAGCCGCGCGCGCGGCCTCCACGGCAGGTTCCCGGCCCGCGACGGAATACACGGTATCGGCTACCGCCATGCCGTGGAAGGCCACGGTCGCCAGCAGAATCCGGGACTGTTCCATCGAAATTCCGTACGCGCCGGCGATATGGCGCTGGTGTCCCTCGATTTTCGCGACCATGGCCGGCGTCGCCGCCAATCTGCGGATCACGTAGGGCGTCACGCCCGGGTGGGACTTCACGAACTCCCGCACCGACGCGGCGAACAGGGTCAGGTATTGCTTCAGCTCGCCGACGTCGTTGCTACAGGCTTGCGGGATCTGCCAGCGGCGGAAGATCTCGTCGGCCACCAGGCGCTTGAGCTCCTCGAGACCGGCCACGTGCTTGTAGAGCGCCATGTGGCTCACGCCCATGGCCGCCGCCAGGCCGACGAAGGTGATGTTGGGCAGGCCCAGCGCGATGCCGGCATCGGCGATCCGCTCGCGGGTGATGGTGGGAGGGCGTCCCCGCGTGGCGCGGCGCGCTGGCTGCTGCATGTCTGTTCCCGGTTCGTGATGTCGCGTACCCGGCACTTTAACCTGCCTGGCGAATATTTAGTTTGTAGTCATGAAACTAATTCGAGAATTTAGTTTATAGTAATGCAAATAATTATCACCAACGTCTTGGTATTTCGTTCATGAGTACTTCCAGAGCCGCGCCGGCCGCCCCTCGCCATGCCGGCCCGCTCAGTCTGGTGTTGACCCCCATCCGCGGGCAACTCATCGTCGCGTGCGTGCTGGCCGCGGCGGGCGCCATGCTTACGCTGGCGCCACTGGCGGCCATCGCGCACATCGCGCGCATCGTTCTTGCCAGCGCCGGCAGCGCGGCCGACGCCTGGCCCCAGATCTGGTGGACCCTCGTCGTCGGCATCGCCGCCATGTTCGCCGGCATGCTGTTGATTTCCGCCGGTGAATTGACGGTCCACCTGGCCGACAACCGCATCACCCATCGCCTGCGGCTGGCCGGCGCGCGGCGGCTGGCGCTGGCGCCGCTGGGCTGGTTCACGGGCAAGGCGTCCGGCGAGGTGAAGCAGGCGCTGCAGGACGATATGGGAACCCTGCACAGTCTGACGGCGCACTTCTTCACGGCGGTGGCGCGCGCGGCCGGCGTCGTCGGGGTCTCCGCCATCTATCTGTTCTGGCAGGACTGGCGCCTCGCCCTCGTGGTGCTGGCGCCGTTCTCCGGCTTCTTCCTGTTCCTGCGCCGGGCGATGAAGGCCAGCGGAACGAATATGCAGGCCTTCGTCGCCCAGCTTGGGCGCCTCAATGGCGCGACGGTCGAGTTCGTCAACGGGATCGCCGTGGCCAAGGCGTTCGGCGACCCCGGCCGGGCGCATCGCGGCTACCGCGAGGCGGTCGACGGATTCGCCGAGGCTTTCGCCGACTTCACGCGTCCGCTGGTCGCGGCCATGGCCCATGCCCACGCAATGATCTCGCCGGTCACCGTGCTGGGCGTGGTGCTGGGGTTCGGCGCGCTGTTCGTGGGCCTGGAATGGATGGCGCCGGTGGACGTGCTGGCATTCGCCCTGGTGGCCCCGGGCATTTGCGGCCCGCTGCTGCTGCTGCACACGCTGGTGCACGACCTGGGCAGCGCCACGGGAGCCGCGCAGCGCGTGCTGGCATTGCTGGAAACCCCGGTGCTGGAAGCGCCGGCGCCTGGACGCCAGCAGACGCCCGCGGGGCATGAAGTCCGATTCGAGAACGTGAGCTACTCCTACGACGCCGGGCGCGCGGCCCTGTCGAATATCAGTTTCACCCTGGAGCCCGGCACCGTTACCGCCATCGTCGGCCCGTCCGGCGCGGGAAAATCCACGCTGGCGCGGCTGCTGCTCAGATTCTTTGATCCGGACGAGGGCCGCATCACGCTCGGCGGCGCCGACTTGCGCCAGATCGAAAGCGCGCAGCTCTACCGGCGGGTGGGCTTCGTACTGCAGGAAGTGCGCCTGATCCATGCCAGCGTGCGCGACAACATCGCGCTGGGCCGGCCCGGCGCAAGCCAGCATGAGATCGAGGCCGCCGCGCGCGCGGCCAACATCCATGAGCGCATCCTGGCCCTGCCGCGCGGCTATGACTCGGTGATCGGCGAGGACGCGCAGCTGTCCGGCGGCGAGCGGCAGCGCCTGAGCATCGCGCGCGCCGTGCTGCTGGACCCGCCCGTGCTGGTGCTGGACGAAGCCACGGCATCGGCCGACGCCGGCAACGAGGCGGCGATCCAGGCCGCGTTGTCGCGCTTCGCCCAGGGACGCACGCTGATGGTGATCGCGCACCGGCTGGACACGGTGATGCACGCCGACCGCATCCTCGTCCTGGACGACGGCGTCATCTCCGAGCAAGGCCGGCATGAGCATCTGCTGGCGCAGGGCGGCAGCTACGCGCGGCTTTGGAAGCTGGGCGGCCATGAAAACGCCGTGGCGCAGGAGGAGCCGTCATGCTGAAGTCCTTGATATCGTTGCTGGGCGGGAACGCCGCTGTCCTGCGCCGCTACGCCTGGCTGGCCGTCGCCTATGGCGTGCTGTGCGGCCTGACGATCGCCTGCGTCGCGCCGGCGCTTACCCACCTGCTGGGGGGAAATGCAGGGGCGGCCGCTCCGTGGCTGGCCGCGCTGCTGGCCGGGACGGGGCTGTGCTGGGCGCTGCGAGGCCGCGTCGAGCGCGCCGGCGTGCGCGTGGGCGTGGCCCTTCTGCAAGGCGGCCGCCACCGGCTCGGCGACCATGTGGCGCGCCTGCCCGTGGGCTGGTTCACGCCGCGGAACACGGCCCGCCTCGGGCATATCGTCACGCAGGGCATGATGTCCGTGGCCCAGCTTCCCGCGCATGTGTTCACGCCCGTCATCGCCGGCGTCACGACGCCCGTGGCGCTGGCGTTCGCCTTGTTCGCGCAGCATTGGGTTCTGGGCGCCATCGCCCTGGCGGCGCTGCCGCTGCTGGCGGGCGTCCTGCTGCTTACGGCGCGGCTGGCGCGGCGCGCCGACAACGCTTTTCACCAACACTTTGCCGACGCCAGCCAGCGTGTGGTGGAGTTCGCCCAGGCGCAATCGGTGCTGCGCGCCTTCAGCGCGGAGGGCGGCGCGATGCGCCACTTCGAGCAGGCCGTCGAACGGCAGCGCCGCTCGGGCGCGCGGCTGATCTGGCTGTCGGCGGGCGCAGCCGTCGTGAACGTCTGGGCCGTCCAGGCCGCCTTCGCCGCGTTGCTGATCGCGGCGGCCTGGTGGATCAACGCGTTGCTGGGCGGCGGCGCGGGGGCCGCGGAACTGGTGGCGGCCGTCGTCGCGATGCTGCTGGCAAGCCGTTACGTCGACGCGCTGCTGGAGGTGGCGGGCTATGGCGAGGTCCTGCGCGGCGCGCGCGCCCAGCTCGATGCGATAGCGGCATTGCTTGCGGTCGCTCCCCTGCCGGAGCCGGATGCGCCGCAGGCGCCCCGCGATGCGTCGGTCGAACTGCGCGATGTTCGTTTCCGCTATGCCCCGGACGAACCCTATGTGCTGGATGGCGTGAACCTGCGCGTCGAACCGGGCAGCATGATCGCCCTGATCGGCGAATCGGGCTCCGGCAAGACCACGCTGGCGCGGCTGATCGCGCGCTTTTTCGATGCGGACGAAGGCAGCGTGCGGGTCGGCGGCGTGGACGTGCGGCAGATCTCCAGCGCGCGGCTGGTCGGTCAGATCAGCCAGATTTTCCAGGACAACTATCTGTTCACCGGGACCATCGCCGACAACATCCGCGCCGGCAAACCCGCTTGCAGCGAAGCCGAACTCCTGCAGGCCGCGCGCCAGGCTGGCCTGGCCGAAATCGCCTCGCGCCTGCCGCAGGGCCTCGACACGCCCGTGGGCGAGGGCGGCGCAAGCCTGTCCGGCGGCGAGCGGCAGCGCGTCGCCATCGCGCGGGCGCTGCTCAGCGATGCGCCCATCCTGCTGGTGGACGAGGCCACCGCGGCCCTGGACGCGGAGAACCAGGCCGTCATCGCCGATACGTTGGCGCGCCTGCGCGGCAGGCGTACGCTGGTGGTGATCGCGCACCAGCTTTCCACGGTGGCGATGGCCGATCGCATCGCGGTGATGGAGCACGGCCGGATCGTGGAAGAGGGCGCGCCCGCGGCGCTGCGCGAGAGCCAGGGGCGGTATGCGCGCTTCCTCAGCCAGCGGCAGGCCGCCAAGGGCTGGCGCATCGCCGGGGAGCGCGTTTGATGCGTGCGGGGCTGTCGGCGCTGTTCGTCGCGCTCTGCGGCATATCGCTGCTGGTCGGCGCCCGGCAGATGGCCTGGTCGCATCTGTTCTCGCTGTCCGGCGACGCGTGGCTGACGCTGACCGCGAGCCGGCTGCCGCGGCTGGCGGCGCTGGTGCTCACCGGCATCGGGCTGTCGGTCTGCGGCGTGATCCTGCAGCACATCGTCCGCAACAAATTCGTCGAACCGGCCACGTCGGGCGGGCTGGACGCCGCCAAGCTCGGCATCCTGGCGGCGCTGACGCTGGCGCCGTCCACCGGAACGCCGGGGCGGATGCTGTTCGCCCTGGGCTTCTGCTTCGCGGCCAGCCTGGGCTTCGTGGCGATCGTGCGCCGCGTGAGATTCAAGAACACGATTCTCATCCCCGTCATCGGCCTGATGTACGGCGGCGTGCTGAGCGCGCTGGCGGAATTCCACGCCTATCGCCACAACATCCTGCAGAGCATGCAGGGCTGGCTGCTGGGCGACTTCTCCAGGATCGTGCAGGGCAACTACGAAGTCATCTACCTGATTCTGCCGGTCGTCGCGCTGGCCTATCTGTATGCCCACCGCTTCACCGTGGCCGGCATGGGCGAGGGCATGGCGTCCAGCCTGGGGCTGAACTATGCGGCCACCGTCGCGCTGGGCTTGATGCTGGTGGCGGTCACCGTGTCGGTCACCGTCATCACCGTGGGGGCGATTCCGTTCGTCGGGCTGGTCGTTCCCAATCTGGTCGCGCTCCATTATGGCGACAACCTCGGCCGGACCTTGCCCGTCGTGGCCCTGGCGGGGGCGTCGCTGCTGCTCTTGTGCGACATCCTCGGCCGCGTGCTGATGCATCCGTTCGAAGTGCCCATCGGCCTGACGGCCGGCGGCATCGGCGGAGCCCTGTTTCTCGGGCTCATCTTGTGGAAGCGCAGATGATGCGCGCCGTTTCCCTGAAAATGATCTGGCCCGCGGTCCTCGCGCTGGCGGCGGCTTTTCTGTTCTTCCGCTCCGGCCTGGACTTCGATTACGTCATCCCGAAGCGGCTCGGCCGGCTGGCGGCGATGATCATCGGCGGCGTCTGCATCGCGTGGTCGTCGATCGTGTTCCAGACGCTTACCGGCAATCGGATCCTCACGCCGGCCATCATGGGCTATGAGGCGGTCTACCTGTTCCTGCAGTCCCTGATGGTCCTGACCATGGGAACGCAGAGCCTGGTGGCGCTGGGCGCGAACGGCAATTTTTTCCTGTCCGTGCTGCTGATGCTGGGCTACTCGTGGGCTCTCCATCGCTGGCTGTTCCGCCGCCGCGGCCAGAACGTGTACTTCCTGCTGCTGGTGGGGCTCGTGCTGACGATGGTGATCGGCACGTTCACGCAGTTCGTGCAGCTTAAAACCAGCCCCGGCGAGTTCTCGATTCTGCTCGGGTTCACCCAGGCGTCGTTCGGCCGGGCGGAGCCCGGGCTGCTGCTCGTGTCCGCCGCCGTCGTCGCGGCGGTGTGCCTGGCGGGCCAAAGACACCTGCCGACGCTGGACGTGATTTCGCTGGGGCGCGACCAGGCAATTTCGCTCGGGGTGGACCACTACCGCAGCGTCCGCCTGCATCTCGCATTGATCGCCGTGCTGGTCGCTGTCTCGACCAGCCTGCTCGGGCCCACCGCCTTCATGGGAATCTTCGTCGCCAATACCGCTTATGCGCTGGCGCGCACGCGCAGGCACCGGATCACCCTGCCCACGGGCTGCGCCATCGCCGTGGGCATCTTCATCCTGGCCCAGCTCGCGGTCGAGCATCTCTTCAACTACAAGACCACCGTCGGCATCCTGGTCAACCTGGTATGCGGCGGATGGTTTCTCGCGCTGATGGCGCGCACGCGGGGCACGGCATGATCACCACCCGACACCTCTCGAAAACCTACGGCGCGAAGTCCGTCCTGCGCGATGTGAACCTGCAGTTTCCCGCGGGCGCGCTGACTTCGCTTATCGGTCCGAACGGCGCGGGCAAGACCACGTTGCTGATGATGATCGCCCGGTTGCTGGAGCCGACCGGCGGCGACATCCTGCTGGATGGCACCAGCGTCGCGGGCATGAGCAACGCGGAATACGCCAGGCGTGTCGCCACCTTGCGCCAGGCCCCGGAATTCAATCTGCGCCTGACGGTGGAAGAACTTGTCGCCTTCGGCCGCTTTCCCTACAGCCGCGGGGCACTGACGCCACTCGATCTGCGGGAGATCGACGAGGCCATCGCGTTTCTCTCGCTGGATCGCCTGCGAGGCTCGTATCTCGACGAACTGAGCGGCGGCCAGCGCCAGATGGCCTTCCTGGCCATGACCATCGCGCAGCAGACGGATTGCCTGCTGCTCGACGAACCGCTGAACAACCTCGACATCAGGCACGCCGTTCAGATCATGCGAGCGCTGCGCCGGCTGTGCGATGAGGAGGGCCGCACCGTGATTCTCGTGGTGCATGACATCAATTTCGCGGCCAGCTACTCCGATCACATCGTGGCGATGAAGCATGGCGCGGTGCATTGCGCCGGCCCGGTCCCCGAGGTGGTGACCGAGGACCGCCTGCGCGAGCTGTATGGACTGGATTTCGAGATCGCGCAGGGCGAACGGGGACGCCTGTGCAACTACTTCAATCCACCGGGAGAATTGACATGATCCTCACGCAAAGGCCGCGGGCGCTGGCCGTATCGCTCGCCCTATCGATGAGCGCGATGGCCGCGCTGCAGGGTTGCGGCCAGGAGGCCTCGGGGTCGACCCAGGCGCAGCCGCCGGCCGCCGCCGGCCAGCCGGCGTCCCCGGCCTACGCAAGCATCACGGTCCAGCACAAGCTGGGCACGACCGTCATCGAAAAGCTGCCGCAGCGCGTGGTCGCCCTGGATATGAACGAGGTCGACTTTCTGGACGAACTGGGCGTGCCGGTCGCCGGCATGCCGAAGGACTTCGTGCCGCACTTTCTTGCCCGCTACAAGAATGCGCAGGTGCAGGACATGGGCGCGATCGTCCAGCCCAACCTGGAGCGCGTGCATGCGGCCAAGCCGGACCTGATCCTGATCACGTCATTGCAGGCGAACCACTACAAAGAGCTGAGCCAGATCGCGCCGACCATCCATTTCGACGTGGATTATCGCGACAGCCAGGCCGATCACATCGAGATCGTCAAGAATCACCTCGTGACCCTGGGTCGGATCTTCCAGAAGGAAGGCCTCGCGCGCCAGCGGGCCGCCGAACTCGACGCCAAGGTCGAGCAGGCGAGAAACCTCATCCGCGGCCGGCCGGAGACGGCGCTGATCGTGCTGCACAACAACGGCGCGTTCAGTTCGTTCGGGACGCAGTCGCGCTATGGCTTCATCTTCAAGGCGCTGGGCGTCAAGCCCGCCAGCCCGTCGGCCGAGGCCGGCCTGCATGGCCAGCCGATATCCAGCGAATTCATCCAGCAGGCGAACCCCGGCATCGTCTATGTGGTCGATCGCAGCGCCGTGATGGAGCGCCGTCCGGTCATGGACGCCGAGACGCTGGGCAATCCGTTGCTGCGCCACACCGCCGCGTGGCGCAACGGCCGCGTGGTCTTTGCGGACGCGCAGGCGTGGTACGTCACGGCCGCCAGCGTGAAATCGCTCGAACTCATGATCGACGACGTGATGCAGGCCTACCGGAACTGATTCGTTCGACGCCGCGCGCGTCTTTGCCGGTCCAGATGTAAATGATTCCCAGTCGCCTGATGTTTCCAGGCGATCCAAGCTCAACCGAACGGAGCATTCCATGAGCAAACGTCGCCATAGCGGCCGCGTCGCACTGCCTTCGCCGCAAGCACTGCGGGCAGACCCCATACTTTTCTTCAACCGTCTCACCGCAACCCTGTCCGGCCTGATGCTGGGCGCCGTCGCGCCGGCGACGCTGGCCCAGGAGGCCGCCGAGACGGGGGTGAAGACGCTTCCGGCGGTGACGGTCTCGGGGCAGGCCGAGGCGTCGGCGACGCCATACGCGGGCGGACAGGTCACGTATGGCGGCCGCGTGGGCTTTCTCGGCGACAAGGATTTCATGGAGACGCCGTTTTCCGTCATCAGCTATACGGAAAAATACATCGAGGACCTGCAGGCCAGGGACATCACCGACGTAATCGCCAGGACCGATCCGTCGGTTTTCACCAATGGCGTGGCGGGCGCATGGAGCGAGGCCTACTCGATACGCGGCTTCAACGCCAGCACGACGGATACGTCGTTCAATGGGCTGTTCGGCATGGCCCCGTACTACCGGACCATGCCCGACATGTTCGAACGCATCGAGGTCCTGAAGGGGCCGTCCGCCCTGCTGAACGGCATGCCTCCCGGGGGCTCGGTGGGCGGGACCGTCAACCTGGTGCCCAAGCGCGCCGGCGCGGAGCCGCTGACGCGCCTGAGCGCGACCTATATGTCGGACGCGCAGTTCGGCGGACACGTGGACCTGGGCCGGCGCTTCGGCGAGAACCAGCAGTTCGGCCTGCGCTTTAACGGCGTGTACCGGAATGGAGACGGCCCCATCGACCATCAAAAGAGACGCGCGCAGTTGGCGGCGCTGGGGCTGGACTGGCGCGGCGAGCGCGTGCGCGTTTCCGCCGACCTGTACGACAGCGATGAGCGCATAGACGGCGTGACGCGCGGCATCAACCTGGCGCCCGGCATCGGCGTGCCCAGGCCGCCCAAGGCCGACACCCTGCTGAATCCAAACTGGGGTTACGCGAAGAACCAGGACAGGGGGGCCATGATCCGCGGTGAGTTCGACGTCGGCGACAACCTGATGGCCTACGCGGCGATCGGCACCAGCAGAACGGAGTACACCTACAGCGGCGCCATGTCGGCGCAGGTGTTCAACGACGCGGGCGACTTGCGCACTTCGATGGGCCAGTTGAACATGAACCTGAAAAAGACGTCGGGCGAAGCCGGGTTGCGGGGCAAGCTGCGGACCGGCGCGATCGGGCACCAGTGGGTGCTCAACGCCACGTACTACTCTGACGACCAGCGGGACTATGGCCGCCGCTCGGTGCCCGGGGCGGATTGGGTCACCAATATCTATGACCCGGACTGGGGGCCGGCTCCCGCCGGCTTCTGGCCGCCGATATTGCGCAGCAAGACGCGCCTGGTCAGCTACGGCCTGGCCGACACCCTGTCCTTCGCCGAAGACCGCGTGCAGCTCACCCTGGGCGTGCGTCGGCAGGAAGTCCGCAGCGATACCCTGAATCCGACGACCGGGGCGTTGACCGGCCGCTATGACGCGGGCGCCAACTCGCCGGCCGCCGCGCTGCTGATCAGGACGACGGACAATGTCTCCTTCTACGCGAACTATATCGAGGGCCTGAGCAAGGGCCAGACCGCGCCGATAACCGCCGCCAATGCGGGGCAGCTCTTTCCGCCGTACAAGACCAAGCAGAAGGAAGTCGGCCTCAAGGTCGACCTGGGCGACTTCACCCATACGCTGGCGCTGTTCGAGATAAACAGGCCGAACAGCTATGTGGATCCCGTCACCAACGTATTTTCGTTCGGCGGCAAACAACGCAATCAAGGCGTGGAATGGGGCTTCTTCGGCGAGCCGATGCCGGGCGTGCGCCTCATGGGCGGCGTCGCGTACATCGACGCCAAGGTCACGAAAGCCGCTATTGCCGCCAACGAGGGCAGGCAGGCCACAGGGATTCCCAGGCTTCAGGGCAAGCTGGGCGTGGAGTGGGACGTGCCGGCGGTGCAGGGCCTGACTTTGACGGCCAATGCGACGTCCGTGTCCAAGCAATACATTAGCGCCGACAATTCCCTGTCGGTCGCCGGGCACACGACCTACGACGTGGGCGCGCGTTACGCGACCAGGGTGGCCGACCATCCCGTCATGCTGCGAGCCAGCATTACCAATCTGACGAACAAGGCCTATTGGGCGATGCCTCAGCTGTCGAGCCTGGCGCTCGGCGCGCCGCGCACGTTCATGCTGTCCGCTTCAATGGACTTTTGAAGCCGGTCGCGCCTGAGCGGGCCCGGAACGCGTTTGTGTCCTCCTGCGCTTCGTCCACCAGCGCCAGAAACTGCCTCAGCTCGCGGCTATCGTCATTCGACTTCGTGTTGAACGCGCTGGACCAGGGCAAGGACCCTCAGGCCGTGCATCGTCTCCGGGCATCGGCGGCGGCGTGAACGCCGGCGGGAGTCACAGCCCGCCGCGCACGTCCATCAGGCAGCCCGTGACTGCCCATGGGAATGGAGGAGGAGAGCGACGTCAATACCACGCAGGGTTGCGTGCGCGGCCCCGGCGCAAAAGTAGCGGGCAGTCGCGTCGGCTGCCGCCTGAGCTTAAACTGTCCCCGAAAAGCCTGGAAACGGATGCGCGGCGCGATGGCGCGCGGCCGGGCCTATTGAAGAGGACTGTCCAGTTGAAGAACATTCGGGGCTATTGGTTTGGCATCGCGGTTTCCTTGCTCCTGGCGGGCCTGGTGGCCTTCCTGGGCGTGGTGGCCGTGTCCAGCGACAACCTGGGCTGGGGCATGGCGGCGTTGCTCAGCTATGGCGTGTTGTTCGGCGGTCCCCTGGCGCTGGTGCTGGCGCTGACCTGGATCGTGTACATGGTGCGCGGCCGGGGCCATGTGCCCGGGCGCGTGCACGCGCTGCTTTTCCTGCCGACGCTGCTGGCGCTCCTGATCGTGCCGGTCGGCGACGCCATCGAGCAGGGCCGGCGCGACCGCTTCAGCGAGGCGCATCCCGCGATCGCCGAGACGCACGTGAATCTGAGCGGGGACACGGTCTGGCTGGATATGCGCCAGGCTTCGACGTCGATGGGCGCCTCGCCGTACCTGGAGCCGGCCTCGGCCGGGAACCGGGCGTTTTCCAGTTTCCGCCGTTATCCGGGGCCGGCCTCCGGCGCGGCGTTTCCGTATGAGGGCTCGCGCCTGAAGCAGACAGTCGAGCGCTACCAATACGCCGACGCGGACGGCAAGCGCGCTGCCTCGCTGCCGCTGCGCCGCCTGCCGTATCCGCAACTGGACAAGCTGCTGCCCGCGTACGGATACGGCGAGGCCGGGCTGCTGGTGTACCAGTACTACCACTATGCCGACCATGTCGAGGTGGCGCCGACCCTGGCGCGCTTTTCGGGCATGACCGAGGACCGGATGGCGGCGGCTCGCATTCCGGGCCTGGCGATCGTCGGGATGGAGAACTACACGCCCGAGACCATCGCCCGGGTGGAGATCAATGGCCTGGCCTACGACATGGGGCCGTATGCCGCGGGCAGCCTGTTGTCGCAGCCATGCGACCCGGGGCGCGGCGGCAGCCCGATGCTGCTCGACCTGGAGCAGCCGCTGCGCGTGCGCTGGCAGACCCAGGAAGCGCCGCAGGCCTGGCGCGAGGCGGCGGTGTCGGTGCCGGCCTTCGGCGCCGCCGGCAGGAACGATCCGGACGGCGGCCTGACCCGCGTGCTTCTTTACTTCCTGCCCGACGGGGCCGTGGCCGCCGAGCGCTACAAGGAAATCCGCGCCGGCGGCAAAGACCTGGCGATCCGCGCCACGGGCATGCCCGCGGCGGTGCAGCCGTATTCGGCTTGCGGGGGCGCGTATGCCGGCTACAACCCGCAGACGGTGAGGCTGCTGGCCAATTGAGTGGGCAGCGGCCGGCCCAAAGGCAGCGCAAGGGCAGGCGTAGCCCGACGCTGCGCCTGCCTTTGCCGCACCGCTTCAAAACGCCCACGACACCGACACGTCCGCCCCGACGTCCTGCTGGCCCGGGCTGAACAGCCGGGTCGCCACGCTGGCGCGCACCGCGACGTTGGGCTGCGGCGCGAAATCCAGGCCGGCGCGCAGGCCCATGGCGTCCGGCGCGCCGACGGCGATCCGCTGCCCGAAGGCGATGCCGGGCGAGGCCGCGAAGCGGGCCTGTTGCGTGGCGTAGCGGGAGAGCCATTCATGCTCCCAGGTGACGGCCATGTAGCCTTGCAGGCGCCGGGCGTTTTTCAGCTGCCAATCGCTGCGCGCCATGAGGCCCAGGCTGCTTTGCAGGCTGTCGGCCTTGAGCGAGGACAGGTTCAGCCTGCTGGCCGCGGGACCCGATTCGTCCACGCCCGGGCGATAGGCGTGCACGTAGTCCAGGCCCAGCACGGGACCGACGGAAACGGCCCGGTTCAGCGGCCAGGCGTAGGCGGTGGCCAGGCCGGCGTTGAAGCTGGCGCCGTTCCAGTCGCTATCGTGGCTGGCCTGGTAGTCGGAGAAGCCGACGCCGCGTTTCATCCTGCCCTGTTCGGCGCCCGCCCTGGCGTAGGCGGCGAAATGCAGGCGCGGATCTTGCGCGGCCTGGTAGCGCGTGTGCACGCCCAGCTGGAAGGCCGTGCTGGAACCCTTGCCGTTGTGGGGCGAGCGGCTGGTGCTGTCGAGTTCGGAGATGCTGAGGTTCAGGCCGTAGGTCCAGTCCTGGCGCGTGTTGCGTTCGAGCCCGACGAGCACGCCGGTTTCGCTGGTGCGATGGCTGGCCAGACCCTCGCGGCGGTCCTGCGTGGCGTGGTATCCGTAGGGCTGCACGAAGGCCTGCCAGCCGGACGGGCGCGTGGCCGGCAAGGCGGTGAACAGGCCGCGCGTGCCCAGCAGCGCGCCCACGCGGTGGTCGCGCTGGATGGCGTCGGCCGTCAGCGCGCCATAGGCGCCGGGGCCGAGCTGTTCCAGCGCGGTGGCGACGTCGGCGCCGTCCATGCGGGAGAAGTCCAGCGAGCGGTACAGGTCGCGCAGGGGCAGCTGTTGTCCGGAGGAGGCCTGGCCCAGGGCCCGGCCCAGCGCCGCGCCGTTGCCGGAGCGGGCGAATTGCGAGTAGGCGTCGCTGCCGCGCATGACTGACCAGGCGTAGCCTTGCGGCGAGCCGGCGTCGTCGCGGGTGTCGACCAGCAGCGTGGGCGACGCGATGCTGGCGACCAGCACGTCGAAATCGCCTTCCTGGCGCGCGGGCTGGAACAGCTCGGCGGAGCGCACCGTCCAGCCGTCGGCGTACCAGTCGGGCTGCAAGGCCACGTGCAGTTCGCCCGCGACGGAGGCCAGGCCGCTGACGGTAAGCGTGTCGCGCCCGCCGCTGGCGTTGGTTTCCAGCACCAGCCGGCCGGTGGATTCCTGCACGTAGTTGCCGGCGATGGCGATGCTGCCGAACGAGTTGCCGGGGCTGAGCGTGCCGCGGTTGCGGAACGCGCCGGCGTCGTTCATGGTGTAGCGGCTGTTGCCGGACAGCGTGGCGCCCGGCGCGATGTCCAGCGAATAAAGCCGGTGTTCGCCGTTCAGGGAAGTCTGCCCGCCGGCGAGCCCGACGCGCAGGTTGCGGATGCCCTGGATATTGCCGTCGTAGCGGAACGTAAAGCCGGCGTCCGGCGCGTCCAGCGCGCGGCCCTGCGCATCGGCCTGCCTGCCGAAGTTGAGCGAGGTCAGGCGTTGTCGGCCCTGTTCGTCGACGCGCCCGTACAGGGAAACGATGTCGCCCTGGATGGAGGCGCCGCGCAGCACGTTGATTTCGCCGACCAGGGCGTTGTCGGACATGTAGATGGCGGCGCGGCGGCCGGCGACCGATCCGCTGATGTCGACCCGCCTGGCCAGCGGGCCTTCCAGTTCGGGCAGCAGGGGCAGCGGCCCGTCCTCGGTTTCGCGGATGTAGGAGCCGCGGTATTCCGACGCCGAGCCCATGCTGTTGTTGCCGAAGTCGAAGGCCAGCGCGATGCCGTCGCGGCCCAGCGCCTGCACGTCGCCGCGCTGGATCAGCACCTGGTCCCTGCCGTAGCTGAACATGATGCCGCGCCCGTTCCAGCCGTTGCCGTGCACGCGGACGCCGGGCGCGATGGCCAGCGTGTTGGCGCTGCCGTCCACGCGGATGCCGGCGCCGCCGTCGCCGGCGCTGAGCAGGTCGGCCGACTGGGTCACGCGGTTGCGTTCGCCGTAGATGTGCAGGCCCAGGCCGAGCGTGGCGGTGTTGTACGCGCCGGGAACGTACGCGGTGCCGGCCGCGTTGCGGGCGGCGTACGGGTTGCGGTTGTCCAGCGTCAGGCCGTCGCCGTAGATCGAGAACCCAAAGAAGTTGCGGCGGTCCAGCTGCAGCCCCATGTCCTGCATGGCGGCCAGTTCGGCCTCCATGAAGTTCGTGTAGTTGCGGTAGTCCTGGTGGCTCATCAGGCTGTTGCGCAGCTCGATGTGGCTCATGTAGTCCTCGTCCAGTACGCCGGCCGACAGCATGCGCACCGGCAGGCCCGGCATGGCGCCGGCCAGCACGTCGTCGACGTGCCGGCCCGAGAAATAGCCCTGGTCCTTGCGCACGTCGAAGGCATCGGCGCTATAGGGGTGGTCGCACTGGCTGCACATGATGGCCTGGCCCGCGCGCGCCGGGTTGCCGTTGTCGTCGCGCAGGTGCTCGGACCATTGGTTCAGGCGCTCGCCGAAACGCGGCGTGGGCGAGCCTTCGAGGTCATCCTGCACGCCGCTGTGGATCCCCAGGGCATGCCCGAGCTCATGGAACATGACGCCGGAGAAATCGAGCCGGGACGGGTCGCGCGGCAGCTGCGAAGGCACGTGTTCCAGCTCGTCGAAGTCGAGGCGGCCCACGGCGATGTTGGCATGGCCGTTGGGTTCGGGGCCGCCGTCGCGCGCCATGGCGGCAAGCAGCCTGGTCGTGAGCGTATCGCGGCCGGCGACCGGCGCGTCGGGGCTCATCGCGCCGGCGTTGGCTTCGTCGTAGGTGCCGATGTGCAGGACCGGCGGCACGTGGCCGGGCCGCAGCGTGACGATCTCGGCCCACAATTCCAGGCCGGAGACGATCTTGCGTTTCTGTTCGGGCGACAGCGTGAAGGTGGAGTATTCGCCCGGGCCTTCGTCGAATACGGCGAAGGGGCCGTCGCCCGGCCCGAAGAAGCGGGCTTCGAAGGCGGTCTGCCCGTTCTTGTTCTTGATGGGAACGATGTCGAGCGCGTGGCCGGACAGCGGCAGGGCGGCGATCGAGGCGGCAAGCAGGGGGCGGGTGAATCTGGATGTGCGGGACATAAGCGGAATCGGACAGGAAGGCGAAAGCCGGGCGTCGCCGGCGCGTAGGTCGAGCAGGCGGGACGAGTCTAGGCCGGATGAAAAGCGGGCCGTTAGTACGTCCATCCCAATCGACGGCCGGGTTGTTGTCCCGGCGTCCCAAAATGCCATGCGGGCGCAACCCTGCGTGCTACATTCCGTCTGATACAAAATGAAACGGAGGAGCGTGGTGGGCATTCCTCAGCGGCATTTTCAGACCTCGGCACTGCCCGTAGAGGCCAGGTTCGAGATCTGGCGCGATCGCATGGGCGCGATGTTCGACATCGATACGATCGACGGCCGGCGGGATCTCCGCGTCGACGTCCGCAGCTTCAATCTGGGCGGCATGATCTTCAGCAACATGGAGGTGGACCCCTTCGTGTTCGAGCGTTCCGCCCGCAAGGTCCGGGCCGACATGCTGGACCACGTGATGCTGCGGTTCGATGCGCCCGCGCACGCCGGCCAGAAGCCCCGGATGCTGACCATGGACCTGGGCCAGCCGCTGGAACGCGCGCCCATCTCCACGCGCAATCTATCGGTCATCCTGCCGCGCGCCACGATGGCCGGGCTGGTCCGCCAGCCCGAACGGCTGCATGGCCAGTTCGTGGAGGGCGGCAGCATCACGCTGCTGTACGAATACCTGCGCGCGCTGTCCACTTCCATTGGCTCGATCGACGCCGGCCAGGTGAGCGGCATCCTGTCGGCGACCGAGGGCCTGATCGCGGCCTGCGTGGGCGGCCTGCAAGGCGGCCCGGCCAAGGCCCGCGCGGCGGGCAAGGCCACGGCCTTGATGCGGGCGCGGCGCCATGTCGAGGCGCATCTGGCCGACCCGGCGCTGAATCCCGAAGGGATCGCGGGGGCGTGCTCGATCTCGCGTTCCAGCCTGTACCGGCTTTTCGCCGACCACGGCGGCGTGGCCGGATATGTGCAGGAAAGGCGGCTGGTGCGCGCGTTCGCCATGCTGTCGAACCCGTCGAACACCTCGACCATCGCCATGACGGCCCATCGCTGCGGCTTCTCCAGCGACGCCTATTTCAGCCGCGCGTTCAAGCAGCGCTTCGGCTGCTCGCCCAGCGAGCTGCGGGCCGACGCGCTGTCCGGCGCCCGCGCGCATCGCCTGGGCGAGCGCAACCAGGCCATGGCCGACAACGTGTTCAAGGCCTGGGTCTCGGGCCTGTCGGGCTGACGGGCCCGCCCGGCCGCCGCTAGGCGCGCGGCGTGTCGTCCTCGGGTTCGGCGCGGGCCTCCAGTTCGTTGCCCAGCACCTCGGCCGCGTCCCCGCCCGGGGTTTCCGGTTCCAGGCGGCGGCGCGTGTGGCCGGCGGCGCGGGCGTTGTCGCCCTCGTCGGGACGTTCGGTCTGCATGAACACGTTGGCCGGGGGCGCGTAGCCGCGCTTGTCCTGGCCGAAGTACACCACGGTGTGCGGGTAGGGCAGCTCGATGCCGGCGGCGTCGAAATGCTTTTTCAGCAGCCGGTTGTAGCCGCGCTGCACCGCCCATTGCATGCCCGGGGTGGTCTTGATCAGGATGCGGATGGTCACGCCCTTTTCGTTCACGGCGGTGACGCCGGCCACGGTCATTTCCTCCAGGATTTCCGGCCCCAGCACGGTGTCGGTCATCAGTTCGGCGAAGGCCGCGCGCAGATGCTCGATGGCGTCGTCCACGCTTTCGCGGTGGGCGATGGTGTATTCGCCCAGGTGGTAGGAGAAGTCACGCATGTGGTTGGCCACCACGTCCACCGAGGAGAACGGCACCAGGTGGTAGCCGCCGTCCAGCGTGCGGATGCCGACCGAGCGTATGGTCATTTTCTCGACCGTGCCGAACACGCCGGCCACCTGCACCACGTCGTTCTCGTTCATGCCGTTTTCAAGCTGGATGAAAACCCCGGTGATGATGTCCTGCACCAGCTTCTGCGCGCCGAAGCCGATGGCCAGGCCCACCACGCCGGCGCCGGCGATCAGCGGCCCCACGTCGATGCCGATCTGCGACAGCAGCACCATCAGCGTCATGGCCACGATCACGATCAGCGCGGCGTTGCGAAACAGCGCCAGCAGCGTGCGCTCGCGCGCGCTGGGCATGCCGCGCCCCTCGCGCTGGCTGAGGCGGTGCTCGATGATGCTGGCGATCACGGTCCAGGCCAGCGCCGCGATCAGCAGCACGATGACGATGTTGAGCACCACCTTGATGGCGGCGGCGCCGGCGTCCGAGGCCAGCCAGCGCGACAGGTCGAATGCGTGCCACGCGTCCAGGATCAGCAGCAGGATCACGATGCGGATGATCCAGCCCAGCAGTTTCAGGGCCGCCGGCACGTAGGCGTTGACCCGCGCCTCCAGCAGCGGCAGGCGCCGGCGCAGGTCGTCGGCCAGCCGGATGGGCTTGGCCAGCATGGTGTTCAGCAGCAGGATCAGCAGGCTGCCCACGCCGATGACCAGCAGGGTCTGGGCGGTGGCGTGCGCCATGAAGGGCAGGGCGTTGATCGGGTCGATCTGGCTGACCACCAGCAGGATGGTGAAGTAGCCGATGCCCAGCACGTGCCACACGCGCGCCAAAATGCGCAGGCGCGAGCCCATGAAGGTGGCGGCGTTGGCGGCGCGGCGTTCCAGGCGTTCGCGCACCGGCTGGCGGTTCTGCCAGATCACGCGCACCGCGTAGACGTACACGGCCAGCATGATGACCATGCTGGCCAGCCGGCCCAGCGCGGGCGACAGCGCGGCCGACATCACCGGGTCGATCAGCAGCGTGCCGTAGCCGGCCGCCGTGACGATGCGCTGCAGCCACGCGGCCCAGTACCGGGCCAGCTCGTCGGTCATGGGCAGCAGGCGCAGGTGCGGATGGCGCACCGCGAACACCGTGCGCACCAGCACCTTGACGATCTCCACGTAGACGAAGGCCTGCAGGAACACGGTCGCCAGCGGGTCCAGCGTGCCGCGGCCGGGCGTGCTCCACAGGGCGGCGGCCGCGCCGGCCATCGCCGCCAGCAGCACCACCGCCGCGTCTATGGCCACCGCGCCCACGATGGCGCCGGCGCGCCGCGACAGCACGCGCATGGTCAGCGGCGCGCCCGGCTTGCGCGAGGCCTCGGCCTCGCAGCCGTGTTCGGCCACCCAGCGGTCGATGCGCGTGTAGACGAGCATGGCGATCGCGCGCAGCAGCAGAAAGGCGATGATCGTGGCCGCGGCGGCCAGCGCCAGCGGCAGCAGCGCGCTGCTGGCCGCGTCGCCGTCCATGCGCAGGCTGCGCCCCGAGGCCAGGCTGCGCATGTCGTCCACGCCCTGTCCCATATCGGCGGCCAGGCCGGTCAGGAAGCGCTGCACCCCGTCGGCCATGCGTTCCCGCAGGCCGGGCTCCGCCGGCGCCTCGGCGGCGGCGGGCGCGGCGGGCTTGGCGCCGGACGCCTGCGCGCGCAACTGGTCCACCAGGGCTTTGCGTGCCTCGGCGTTTTCCAGCAGGTCGGCCAGGGCGGCCGGGGTCAGTTCGGTGGAGGCGGCGGCCGGTTGCTGCGGCAGCAGCGGGCTGGCGGCCTGGGCCGCGGATTGCCAGGCCAGCGACAGCCAGCACAGCATCGCCGCCAGCAGCCAGTGCGTCAGGCGCCGCCAGGGATGGGCGGCTGGTTTGCGGGGCAGGGGGGCGATGGGTGCTGTCGTCGCGGATCGAACCACTGGTAAATCTCCTCTGCGAGCAAGGCGTGACATGGAAAGCGGGCCGCGCGGGCGGCGTCGCCTCTTCTGCCTGAATGATAAAGCCCCATGGCGCGCGAGCCGGGAACGCCGCTTGCTGCTTTCGGCGGCTATGACATCCAGACCAAATCACTCCGACGGCATCGTGGCGGCCTATCCGCGGCGCCTGCAGGCGTCCGAGCACGAAGCGGCCTCCCAGGAAGCGCTGGCCCTGCGCCTGGCCGCGCTGCTGGGCCGGACGTATGTGCCGGATTACCGGCCCAGCCGCCATCGCGGCAGCCCCGCGCCGTATTACGTGCCGGATCGCACCATCACCGGCATGGCGCGCGCCGCCGTGCTCGGCATCAGCAGGGCGGCGGACTTGTACGGCGGCGTGGTGCCGCATGCCTTCGTGGCGACGAAATCCATCAGCCACCAGCTCGCCGGGCCGCAGGCCCGCGCGCCGGCGGGCTGGGTCGCGTCGCTGCCGGCCGCGCTGCGCGCGGTGGTGCTGTCGGGCTATACGGCTTTCTGCCGCGAAGACGCGCTGGTCGCGGGCCGGCTGCTGCTGGCCCGCGGTCCGCTGCGGCTGAAGCCGGCGGACGGAACCGGCGGGCGCGGGCAGCAGGTGGTGCGCGACCTGGACGCGCTGCGCGCCGCGCTGGCCGCGCAGTCGCCGGCGGCGATGGCGCGCCTGGGCCTGGTGCTGGAGGAAGACCTGGAAGACGTCGAGACCTACAGCGTGGGCTGGTCGAAGGTGGGCAAGCTGGAGATCTCCTATGTCGGCACCCAGTCGCTGACCCCGTCCAACGACGGCAGCCAGGTGTATGGCGGCTCCGAGCTGCGCGTGGTGCGCGGCGGCTTCGACGCCTTGCGCGCGCTGCGCCTGGGCGCGAAAGAGCGCCATGCCATCGACATGGCCTGCCATTACGACACGGCGATTTCCACGGCATATCCGGACCTGATCGCCTCGCGTCGCAATTACGACGTGGCGTTCGGGCGCGGGGCCGACGGGGGCGCGCGCGCCGGCGTGCTGGAACAGTCGTGGCGCGCCGGCGGCGCCAGCATCGCCGAGCTTGCCGCCATGCAGGCGTTCGCACTGTCGCCCGCGCTGTGCGAGGTGCGCGCCGAGACGCGCGAGCGCTACGGCGCCGACGAGCCGGTGCCGATCGCCCAGCGGCTGGTGTTCCACGGGCACGACCGGGCGGTCGGCCCGATCAGCAAATCGGGAGGAATCGTGGAGGCGGACGATGGCGGCGCATAGCAAACCGTTTGCGCTGGAAGTGGACGACGTCTCGCTGGACGCGACCTTTCTTACCCCGGAGGACAAAGTGCCTGGCGTACTTTTCATCCACGGTTGGGGCGGCAGTCAGGAGTTCGACCTGTCGCGCGCCAAGGGCATTGCCGCGCTGGGCTGCGTCTGCCTGACGTTCGACCTGCGCGGCCATGCCGCCACCCTGCAACGGCAGCGCGAGGTGACGCGCGAAGACAATCTGCGCGACGTGGTGGCGGCCTATGACAGGCTGGCCGCCCATCCCTCCCTGGATTCCGGCTCGGTCGCGGTGGTGGGCAGCAGCTACGGCGGCTATCTGGCGGCCTTGCTGTGCACGCTGCGGCCGGTGCGCTGGCTGGCGCTGCACGTGCCGGCGCTGTATCGCGACGACGAGTGGCTGGTGCCCAAGAACCAGCTCAACCGCGACACGCTGCGCGCCTACCGCAGCGCCTATGTGCCGCCCGAGGAGAACCGCGCGCTGCAGGCGTGCACCGACTTCGCCGGCGACGTGCTGCTGGTGGAGGCCGAGCACGATATCTACATCCCGCATTCCACCATCATGAGCTACCGGGGGGCGTTTCGACGCTCGCATTCCCTGACGCACCGCATCATCGACGGCGCCGACCACGCCCTGACCGAGAAGCCGGCGCAGCGCGCCTACACCTCGATCCTTGTGAACTGGGTGACCGAAATGGTCATGGGCGCGCGCATGGGAGTCGGGCGGGCAGGGTTATGAGCGCGCGCGCAGGACAGGAAGAAGTCATGCCGAGCACCAGCATACCGGCGCGGCGTCCGCGCCCGAAGCGATCGCCGTCCAAGGAACAGGCCGAGCGCGGCGGCGCGCTGTTCAGGGCTTTCGACCGTTTCGCCACGCGCGTGAAGCGATGGACCGCAACGCCGGTGACGTTCGGCCTGGCGCTGATGGCGGTGCTCGCATGGGCGCTGACCGGCCCGGTGTTCGGTTACTCCGAAACCTGGCAACTGGTGATCAATACCGGCACCACCATCGTGACCTTTCTCATGGTGTTCCTGATTCAGCAAAGCCAGAACAAGGACAGCGAGGCGCTGCACCTGAAGCTCGATGAACTGCTGATCGCGCTCAAGGGCGCCGACGAAGGCCTGGTCGACGCCGAGAGCCTGGACGAGGACAAGCTGCTGGCGCTGGCGGCGGCCTGCACGGCGCGCGCCAGGAAGCAACACCGCCAGCGCGCACGCAGCCGGAGGCGGCAATGAACCATCCCAAACCCACCGTGCGCAAGGGACAGTATCCCGGCGCGCTGGCGCGCGAGGCGTTCCGCGAACGCTTCATGCAGCGCTTCTACGATCCAGCTTTCCAGGCCGAAAACGACGCCCTGGAGCGGCTGGAGACCATCGCCTGGCAGGCCTACGAAGCGGGCCGCAAGTCGCCCGTGACCGTCAAGGCCGGCCCCGAGTTCGCCGATCCCGATTACGAGCTGGCGGCCGAGTGGAAGCAGACGCGCGACCGGCTGGCCGTCGCCGAAAAAGTGCAGCGCGATCCGGGCACGCCCTCGCGCGTGCTGGTGATCGCCGGCGCGTCGCGCAACGACGGCACCTGTCCGGGCGAAGTCTCCAAGACCTGGCGGCTGGCGCGCATCGTGCTGGACGAGCTGCGCGCCGGCGGCGTGCAGACCGACATGCTGGACCTCAGCCGCCTGGCCTCCGAATACCAGTACCAGATCCATCCGTGCAAGGGCTGTGTTTCGACCGCCATGCCCTTGTGCCACTGGCCCTGCAGCTGTTATCCGAACCATGCGCTGGGGCAGGTCAACGACGCCATGGCCGGCATCTACGAACAATGGGTCGCGGCCCACGCCGTGATCCTGGTGGCGCCCACCTACTGGTATCAATCGCCTTGCCCGCTGAAGCTGATGATCGACCGGCTGGTGTGCGCCGACGGCGGCAACCCCGATCCGACGCTGACCGGCGGCAAGGACCCGCTCAAGGCCAAGCAGGTTGAGCTTGCCGGCTGGCCGTATCCCAAGCACCTGGCCGGCCGCGCCTATGGGCTGGTGGTGCATGGCGACGTGGCCGGCATCGAGGCGCAGCGGCGCGCGCTGAGCGACTGGCTGGACTGGATGGGCCTGATCGACGCCGGCGCGGCCTCGCGGCTGGACCGCTACATCGGCTATTACCGCCCCTATGCCACCAGCCACGACGAGCTGGACCGCGACACGGCCGTGCAGCAGGAGGTGCGCAACGTGGCGCGGGCCGTGCTCAATGTGCTGCCGCGGCTGCGGCGCGGCGAGATGGCCGGGCTGGACCGGGGGATCGAGCAGCCGCGGCCGAAGTGAGCGTCGGCGAGGGCCGGTCCCGGATCGACGGCCGGCACCTTCCAGTCCGGATTCCACGGGTTTTCCCTGATTTGCATACGTATGCAAGCGCTTGAAAGTGGCTGCACTTCATCGACTCACCTACGTTTGCAGGGCAGGAAAAACCATGATCCGGTATCTGAAGCGCGGCCGCACGGCCGCCGTTAAAACCGACCACGACGCCAAGGTGCGCGCCACCGTCGAAGACATCATCCGCGACATCGAGACGCGCGGCGACGCGGCGGTGCGCGACTACAGCCGCAAGTTCGACAACTGGGACCCGCAGGACTTCCGGCTGTCGCGCGCGGAGATCGAAGCCGCCCGCAAGCAGCTGTCGGCGCGCGAGATCGAGGACATCGCGTTCGCGCAGAGCCAGGTGCGCAATTTCGCGCAGATCCAGCGCGATTCCATGCGCGAGGTCGAGGTGGAAACCTATCCCGGCGTGGTGCTGGGCCACCGCCACGTGCCCATGAACGCGGTGGGCTGCTACATCCCGGGCGGCAAGTATCCGCTGCTGGCCTCGGCGCACATGAGCGTGCTGACGGCCAAGGTGGCGGGCGTCAAGCGCATCGTGTCGACGGCGCCGCCTTATCAAGGCAAGCCGCATCCGGCCATCGTGACCGCGATGGACATGGCCGGCGCCGACGAGATCCTGGTGCTGGGCGGCGTGCAGGCGGTGGTGGCGATGGCCGTGGGCACGCCCAGCGTGGCGCCCGTGGACATGCTGGTGGGCCCGGGCAATATGTACGTGGCCGAAGCCAAGCGGCAACTGTACGGCCGGGTCGGCATCGACCTGTTCGCCGGTCCCACGGAAACCCTGGTGATCGCCGACAACAGCGTGGACGGCGAACTGTGCGCCGTCGATCTGCTGGGCCAGGCCGAGCACGGCCCGACCTCGCCCGCGGTGCTGCTGACCAATAGCGAACAGCTGGCGCGCGACACGCTGGCCGAGGTCGAGCGCCAGCTCGCCATCCTGCCGACCGCCGCCATAGCGGCCCAGGCCTGGGCCGACTGCGGCGAGGTCATCGTCTGCGACAGCCTGGAGGAAATGCTGCAGGTGGCCGACGAACTGGCGTTCGAGCACGTGCAGGTCATGACCCGCGATCCCGACTACTTTCTGAACAACATGACGAACTACGGCGCGCTGTTCCTGGGGCCGCGCACCAACGTCAGCTTCGGCGACAAGGTGATCGGCACCAACCACACGCTGCCGACCAACCGCAATGCGCGCTACACGGGCGGGCTGTGGGTGGGCAAGTTCCTCAAGACCTGCACCTACCAGCGCGTGCTGACCGACGCCGCCAGCGCGACCATGGGCGAATATTGCTCGCGCCTGTGCCACATGGAGAACTTCGCCGGCCACGGCGAGCAGGCCAATATCCGCGTGCGCCGCTACGGCGGCCGGCCCGAACTGCCCTGGTACCAGCCGGTGGAGGCCCGGTCATGATCGCGCTGCCCAAGGGACCGGATTTTCGGCTGGACGGGCGCCGCGCGCTGGTGACCGGCGGCTCCGGCGGCATCGGGCTGGCAGCGGCGACGGCGCTGGGCCGCGCCGGCGCGCACGTGACGCTGGCCGCGCGCCGCGCGCCCGAACTGGAACAGGCCTGCGAGGCCTTGCGGGCCGAGGGCGTGCAGTGCGCGGCGCTGGTGCTGGACGTGACGGACTCGGCCGCGGTCGACGCCGCGCTGGCGCAAGGCGCGCCCTTCGACATTCTGGTGAACAACGCCGGGATGAACCGCCCCAAGCCGCTGGTGGAGCAGTCCGACGAGGACATCGACGCGGTGATGGACCTGAACGTGAAGGCGGCCTTCTACGTCTGCCGCGCGGTCGCGCGCCGGCTGCTGCAGGCCGGGCAGGGCGGGTCCATCATCAACGTGTCGTCGCAGATGGGCCACGTGGGCGGCCTGCGCCGCACCCTGTACTGCGCCAGCAAGCATGCGCTCGAAGGCATGACCAAGGCGCTGGCCTGGGAGCTGGGCGCGGCCGGCATCCGCGTCAATACGGTGTGCCCCACCTTCATCGAAACGCCCATGACGGCCGGCATGCTGGCCGACCCGGAATTCCGCGCCTGGGTCTGTGCGCGCAATGCGCTGGGCCGGGTCGGGCAGGTCGAGGAGATCATGGGCGCCATCGTGTTCCTGGCCAGCGACGCGTCCAGCCTGGTGACCGGCAGCGCGCTGATGCTGGACGCGGGATGGACCGCCGCATGAGGACCACGCCGCGCGCCCAGGACGTGGCGGATCTGGCGGAGGTCTCGCAGTCCGCCGTCAGCCGCACCTTCACGCCCGGCGCCAGCGTGTCGGAGCAGACCCGGCGCAAGGTGCTGGCCGCGGCGCAGAAGCTGGGCTATCGGCCCAACGCGCTGGCCCGCAGCCTGATCACCCGCCGCAGCCGCATCGTGGCGCTGGTGATGAGCTATCTGGAAAACCAGTTCTATCCGCTGGTGATAGAGCGGCTGTCGCAGAAGCTGCAGAAAGAGGGCTACCACGTGCTGATGTTCATCGCCGAGGTGGACGAGGCGGCCGACGGCGTGCTGGCCGAGATCCTGCAATACCAGGTGGACGGCATCGTCATGGCCTCGGCCATGCTGTCGTCCAACGTGGCGCGCAGCTGCGCCGAAGTGGGCGTGCCGGTGGTGCAGTTCAACCGCGTGTCCATCCTGGGCGGGCTGGCGCGCCATGCCAGCAGCTCGGTCACTTCCGACAATTACGAGGGCGGCCGGCTGGTGGCGCAGTTGCTGGCGCAGCGCGGCTACCGGCGCTTCGGCTACCTGGCGGGCCTGGAGGATTCGTCCACCAGCATCGAGCGCGAACGCGGCTACCGCGACGCGCTGGGCGAGCTGGGCCACGCGCTGCACAGCCGCGCGGTGGGCCATTACAACTTCGACCAGGCCCAGGAGGCGGTGCGGCGGATGTTCGAGCGCGATGCGCCGGATGCGCTGTTCGCCGGCAACGACCATATGGCGATCGCGGCGCTGGACGTGCTGCGCCTGGAGCTGGGCCTGCGCGTGCCGCAGGACGTGGCCGTGGTGGGCTTCGACGACGTGCCGCAGGCCGCCTGGGGCGCCTATCGCCTGACCACGGTGCGCCAGCAGGTCGAACCCATGGTCGAGGCCACCGTGAGCCTGCTGCGCGAACAGATGCATTCCGAACTGCGGCCGCGCGACATCGTCGTGCCCTGCACCCTGGTCGAGCGCGGCACCGTCCGCGCCGGCCCCTGAATTTCTTTCATACCGGCAACTCAGCAAGGCGGACGCAGATTCCGTCCAGACATCATCGACAGGAGACTTTCGAATGCGCAGCACCTTCATACGCACCCTGGCCGCCGCCGCGGCGTTCGGTTTGACGGCCACGCTGGCCCACGCCCAGCAGGCCGCGCCCGGCTGGCCGGCCAAGACCATCCGCTACATCGTGCCGTTCTCGCCGGGCGGGGTGTCCGACGGCGTGGCGCGCCTGATGGCCGAGCAGTTGTCGGCCCGCCTGGGCCAGCCCGTCGTGGTCGAGAACAAGCCGGGCGTCTCCGGCATCATCGGCACCCAGCAGGTGGCGCGCGCCGAGCCGGACGGCTATACGGTGGTCGGCGGCACCATCACCACGCACGCCGTCAACCCGTTCTTCATCAAGTCGCTGGGCTACGACCCGGTCAAGGATTTCACGCCGGTGGCGCTGGTGGGCATGGTCAGCAACGCGCTGGTGGTGCGCGCCGACAGCCCGTTCGACACGGTGCAGCAGGTGATAGACGCGGCGCGCGCGCAGCCGGACGGCCTGACCTACGGCACCGCCGGCGCGGGCACCTCGCAGCATCTGTCGGGCCAGCTGTTCCAGTCGATCTCCGGCACGCGGCTGCGCCAGATCGTCTACAAGGGCGGTTCGCAGTCCATGGTGGACCTGATCGGCGGACAGATCGACATGGTGTTCGAAACCGTGGCCGCGGCGCGCCCGATGATCGATTCGAAGCGGGTCAAGGTGCTGGGCGTGACGTCGGCCGCGCCGCTGGCCGACCTGCCGCAGGCCAGGCCGCTGGCCGAGCTGGGGCTGCCGGGATTCCAGATGCAGTCGTGGCAGGGCATCTTCGCGCCGGCCGGCACGCCGGCGCCGGTGGTGGACCGGCTGGCGCGCGAGATCGCGGCCGTGGTCGAAACGCCGGAGGTCCGCGCCAAGCTGCTGATGCTGGGCGTGGCGCCGGACGGCCGCGGCTCGGCCGCGTTCGCGCAGTTCCAGCGCAGCGAAATCGAAAAATGGGGCAAAGTGATCAAGGACGCCGGCATCCAGGCCGATTGATTCCCCAACCGCATCCAGGAGACTGACATGAACGAACCCCGATACCCTCTGGATGGCCGCCTGCCGGCCATGCTGCGCAGCGGCAAGCCCTTGCGCGGCCTGTTCAACGGCCTGCCCAGCCCGGCCATCGTCGAAATGTGCGCGTATGCGGGATTCGATTTCATCATCCTGGACAACGAGCACGGCAGCGCCGATTTCGGGACCACCGAGCACATGCTGCGCGCGGCGCGGGCCGCCGGCATCGTGCCGGTGGTGCGCTGCTTCGAACACGACCTGCCGCGCGTGCTCGACATGGGCGCCAGCGCGGTGCAGGTGCCCATGGTGGAAAGCGCCGCGCAGGCGCGCCGCCTGGCGGACCTGATCCACTATCCGCCGCTGGGCAGGCGCGGCAGCGCCTTCAGCACGCGCGCAGCCGGCTACGGCGCGTTCGGCGGCGCCGGGCATACGCAGCGCAGCAACGAGGGCATAGCCTTCATCGCCATGATCGAAACTCCCGAGGCGATCGCCGCGGCGGCGGAGATCGCGGCGGTCGACGGCGTGGACGCTGTGTTCATCGGCCCCAACGACCTGGCGCACGCGATGGGCCACGGCAGCGACTGGAACGCCGAGCCGGTGCAGCGCGCCATCGAGCAGGGGCTGCGGGCCATCGCGGCGGCCGGCAAGTGCGCCGGCATCATCGCGCTGACGCCGGCCGACGAGGAAAAATACGGGGCGCTCGGCGCGCGCTATTTCGCCAATGTGTCGACCAGCATCATCACGCGCGCGCTGGCGCAGGCCGCCAGCGCCGGGCGCGACGCGGCGTTGCGGTATTGAAGCATTCCGAGTCGTATCGGCCGTCCTTGATGACGCGCAAATCCACGCGATAAAAACATTGTGAAATATTTCACAAAACTTAGACTGGGGTTTTCCCTTGGTTCAACCTTGGAACCCCATGACTGTTTTTCGCATCAATTTCGGCAATCTCTCCATCGGCGCCCGCCTGGCCCTGGGCTTTGGCGCGGTGCTCGCCCTGCTGCTGGCCCTGGCCGGCACGGCGCAGTACAAGCTCGCGCAGATCGAGCGCATCAATCAGGCGATCATCCAGCAGACCTGGGCGGGCGCCAGCGCGGTATCGGTCATCGACGTCACGACGCGCGCCAACGCGCGCGCCAATCTGGAATTGATCGTCGACGCCGATCCGGCCGCTTCTGAAAAGCGCTTTGTCCAGATCGACCAGAACCGCCGCACCATAGACCAGGCGCTGGCCGCGCTGCGGCCCTTGTACGCGTCGGCGCAGGACAGCGCGCGGCTGCGCGCGCTGGAAGAGGTGCGCGGGCGCTACGTGCGGTCGTTCCAGGCGGTGGGCGCGCAATTGAAGAATGGCGAGCGCGATGCGGCCCGGCAGCGGTTGCTGGAAGAAACGCTGCCCCTGCTCGACAGCCTGCAGAACCACATCGTCGAACTGTCGCGGCTGCAGGCCGCCGAGATGCGGCAGGCCGGCGAGGCCAGCCAGGAGATCACGCGGCAGGCGGAGCGGCTGAATCTGGCCCTGGCGGGCATCGCGCTGGCGCTGGGCGCGCTTTTCGCATGGCGGGTCGCGCGGTCCGTCACGCGGCCGCTGGCGCGCGCCGTCAAGGCGGCCGAGTCGGTGGCGGGCGGCGACCTGAGCCAGCGCATCGAAGCGGGCGCGGGCGACGAAACCGGACGCCTGCTGCACGCGCTGCAGGACATGCAGGACAGACTGGCCGGCGCCGTGCGCGCCATCCGCGGCGGGGCGGAAACCATCTCCAGCGCCTCGGGCCAGATCGCGGCGGGCAATGCCGACCTGTCCAGCCGCACCGAGGAGCAGGCGGCTTCGCTGGAAGAGACCGCCGCATCGATGGAGGAGCTGGCCTCGACCGTCAAGCAGAACGCCGACAACGCCAGCCAGGCCGACCGCCTCGCGGCCGGCGCCTGCGCCATTGCCGAGCGCGGCGGCAGCGCCGTGTCGGCGGTGGTCGGCACCATGCAAGAGATTTCCGCCAGTTCGCGCAAGATCTCCGAGATCGTGTCGGTGATCGACGCGATCGCGTTCCAGACCAACATCCTGGCGCTCAACGCCGCGGTCGAGGCCGCGCGCGCGGGCGAGCAGGGTAAGGGCTTCGCGGTGGTGGCGGGCGAGGTGCGTTCGCTGGCGCAGCGCAGCGCGCAGGCCGCGCGCGAAGTCAAGGCGCTGATCGAGGATTCCGCCGGCAAGGTCGCCGACGGCTCGCGCCAGGCGCAGGAGGCCGGCGCCACGATGCAGGAAGTGGTGGCTTCGGTGCAGCGCGTGACCGACATCATGGGAGAGATCGCGGCGGCTTCGCGCGAACAGGCCAGCGGCATCGAGCAGGTGAACCGCGCCGTCGCGCAGATGGACGTTGTCACGCAGCAGAACGCCGCGCTGGTCGAGCAGGCCGCGGCGGCGGCCGGGTCGATGCAGGACCAGGCGCGCGAACTGGTGGGCGCGGTGGGCGTGTTCCGGCTGACGGACGACGCCGGCCGCGGCCAGGAAGACGCGCCGGCGCGGCTGCGAGCCAGGTTGTTGCCGGCCTAGGCGGGCGGCCGCGGGCGCGCTAGAAACGCGGATTCTTGCCGAACGGGACCTCGTCGTCCGTCGGTTTTTCGAAGGTGGCGGTATCGCCGTTGAGGTCGGCGACGTGGATCTGCGCGAGCCGCGTCGCCTCTTCGATCGCGATCTGCGCGGACGGAAAGCGCTCGTCGATGGCGATCCGCTCTTCGGCGGCCGCGCCGGGCGGCGGAATCAGCATGTAGCCTATGCTCCAGGCGCCGTCCTGGTTGACCGGATGTTCGATCTGGAAATCCCACTTTGCTTGTTCCATGGTGCCTCCTGTCGACGTTTTTCATGCTACTGCGGTCGATATGGCCCTTAAAAGCAGCAAGGCCGGCGCCACGGCGCCGGCCTTGCGGATGATCGCGCCGTGGCCTAGCCGCGTCTTGCGGTCAGCCACTGCTGCGAGGGCAGCGGCTCGGCGGCGATGCGGATTTCACCGATGCTGCCGAAGAAGCCGTCGCTGCGTTCGCCGTCCCAGGAGCCGGCGCCCACCACCCACGGCATGGCGGCCGACACCGGGGCCAGGCCGGTGGCGTTGCCGGAGTTGCGCAGCGCCGGCGCGCCTTCGATGTACATGATGCTTTCCTTCGCGGCCGGGTCGGCCACCACGGCGATGTGCACCCAGCTGTCGGCCATGATCTCGCCGGACCAGCTGGCCTGCGGGGCGCGCGCGCCCGCCTGCGGCGTGACCACTTCCCACTGGATTTCGCGCAGGCTGGAGACCGCGAACAGCAGCGGCGGCGATTCGCCATCGCCGCCGGAGAAGCCCGGCACCGCGTCGCGCCGGCCGTCGCGGGTCATGATGTTCATCCAGGCGTGCAGGTCGGAACGCCAGTTCTTGTCGATCTTCACGAACGCTTCGACCGTGTAGCCGGTGGCGGCGAAGTCCATGGCGTTGAGCGGCGCGGCGGCGTCGGTCAGGAAGTAGCTCAGGCGCTGGGCGTTCTTGTCGGTGTTGGCGAATTGCACCGAGCCGGGGGCGGCAGACAGGAAGTGCTTGTCGTCGCTCCAGCGCACGTCTTCGAGCTGCGCCGTGCGCACGCCGGGTTCGGCGTTCAGGGCCGCGCGCCGCAGCGGGTTCTGGCCGGCGCGGTCCTCGATGACCTGGCCGGCCGCCACGGCCTGTCCGGCCGCGCCGCCGGTGAAGCGCCAGTGCGCCACGGTGCTGGCCACCTTGGGATAGTCCTCGGGATCGGCCGGGGCGCGGGCGACCTCGACCTCGGGCTCGGTGTAGCCGGCCAGTATCATCGCGCTGGCGGCCTCCACCAGCGAGCCGCGCAGCTGCGCCCCGGGCTTGAACTGCTTGTTGAATCCGGAGAAGCGGGCGGCGAAGTCCATCTCGATGGTGAACTGCTCGTTGGCCGTCTTCAGCACGGCCTGGTCGAACTGCGTCAGGGTGTCGCGCGGCTTTTGCACCACCCACGGCGAGAACGACAGCACGTGGATCTGGTTGTGGGTCAGGTCGAATTCATACAGGCGCATCAGGCCGTTGCCGCCCTGGTAGGCCATCTGGTAGTCGACCACCATGATTTCGACCTTGTTGCCGAAATCGTTGACGCGGGTCTGGTGCGCCGCGCCGTGATGGTGGCCGTTGAGCGTCATGAAGATCTGGTCGTTGTCGCGGATCAGGCGCTCCCACAGCATGTTGCCGTAGGCCGTCTCCAGCGGGCTGACGCCGTCGCGGTCGATGTTCAGCAACTGGTGGTTGACCAGGATGACGGGCAGGCCGGGATTTTCCTGGATGACGCGGCGCGCCCACGCGATGCCGTCGTCCGAGATGCGCCACGACAGCGACAGCACCATGAACTGCTGCCCCTCGGCTTCGAACACGTGGTATTCGTGGAAGCCGCTGGCGTCGCGGCCGCGGAAGGTGCTCATGCGCTTGGCGCGGGCGGGGTTGAACCATTGCAGATAGGGCTCGTCGGCCAGCACGCGCTGGGCTTCGGTGCCGCTGGCCTGGCTGGAGGCGTCCACGTATTCCAGCGAACGGAGCACGTCGTGGTTGCCGGCCAGCACCGAGTACGGAACCTTGGCCGTTTCCAGCACCCGCATGGCCTGGTCGGCCACTTTCCACTGGTCGGGCTTGCCGGCCTGGTCCACCACGTCGCCCAGATGGGTCACGAAGGGAATGTTCAGCGCGGCCGCGTTGGCGGCGATCCAGTAGGTCTGCGCCATGTAGGGTTCGCTGCCGAACTTGCGGCTGTACTGGCTGCTTTCCGCCAGCGTGGCGTAGCGGGCGTAGAACTGGGTGTCGGGCAGCACCGCCAGCGCGAAGCGCGAACCCTGGGTGGCGTCGGGGCCGGGTTCGGGCTGGGGCTGCGGCGTTTCGCCGCCGCTCTCGCCGCCGCCGGCGGCGGAATCGTCATCGTCGTCGTCGCCGCCGCAAGCGGTCAGCAGCCCCGCGCCGGGGATCAGCGCCGCGGCCAGGCCGCCGCGGAGGAAGTTGCGGCGCGTGGGCGCCGGCAGGCCGGTTTCGTCATCGAAGGTGGACATCGCAAATCCTGAGTGCACGTGAAAGGCCGCATTTATATTCGTGCGGAGTGACGCGCCAATGACAGGATTTGTCCTAGATAACGATGAGGCTCCGGCTTCAGCCCAGGTGCTCGACGTTGCCGCAGACCGATATGCTCTGGCCGCTGATCATCGCGCCTTCGTCCGAGCACAGGAAGGCCACCTGGTTCGCGATGTCCTCGGGACGGGTCATGCGCCGCAGCGATACGCCGGACAGCAGCTGCGCGCGCATCTCGTCGTTGCTGACGCCGCCGGCGGCGGCGCGCGCGGCGATGATGCGTTCGACCCGTTCGCCCGCCACCACGCCGGGCAGCACCGAATTGACGCGGATGTTGGACGGGCCGAGCTCCATGGCCCAGGTCTGGGTCAGGCCGGCCAGCCCGAACTTGCTGGCGCTGTAGGGCGTGCGCAGCGAAAATCCAAGACGGCCGGCCACCGAAGAGATGTTGACGATGGAACCGCCGCCGGCCGCGCGCAGCATCGGCACCGCGCTGCGCGCGCACAGGAAGGTGCCGGTCAGATTCACGTCCAGCGTGTTGCGCCAGGCCTCCAGCGTGGTGTCTTCGAGCCGGCTAGTGGGGCCCGAGACGCCGGCGTTGTTGACCAGCACGTCGAGCCCGTCCCATTTGTCCTTCAGCACGCCGAACAGGGCCTGGACCTGCGCTTCGGAAGACACGTCCGTCACGCTCATGCCCAGCCCAGGATGGCCGTCGGCGGCGGCGCGGCAGGCGGCCTCGTCCACGTCGCAGGCGTGCACTTCGGCGCCGGCCTGCAGGAACCGGCGCGCGATCGCCAGCCCGATGCCGTTCGCGCCCGCGGTGACCAGGACGCGCTTGCCCTTGAGCGATGCATTCATGGTGGGGGTCTCCGTCATGCCGCGAATTCGGGCCGCACGCCGCCGGCGCGCGGCAGTCCCATGATCTCCCGCGCTTCGGCGGGCGTGGCCGGCTCCATGTCGAGTTCGCGGATGATGCGCACGATTCTCTCGGTCAGCTGCACGTTGGTGGCCAGCTCGCCGTGGCGGTAGTACAGGTTGTCTTCCAGCCCGACCCGCGCATGGCCGCCCAGCAGCAGCGCGCTGATGTTGGCCTCCAGCTGCGAGGGGCCGATGCCGCTGACGCAGAACACACTGTTTTTGGGCAGCAGGTCCACCATCATCTGCAGGTGGCGCGGCGAGAACGGCATGGCGTTCTGGAAGTTGCGGTGCACGTTCATGACCAGGTTGATGAAAGGCGGGCCGTCGTCCAGGCCTTCGCCGATCAGCGTGGCGGCGTCCTGGATGATGTGTGTGGGGCTGAAAACCTCCCATTCCGGCTTGATGCCGCGCGCCTTCATGCCGGCGGCCAGTTCGCGCGCGCGGCTCAGCGGCGTGTTCATCAGGTACTCGCGGCCGTCGAAGGCCAGGTTCAGCGTGGTGGCGTCCAGCGTGCACATTTCCGCGCCCGCGTCCATGCCCTTGAGCCGTTCCTCCCACAGGATCTCCCAGGTGCCGGGCGTGGTCTCCCTGACCATGTCGCCGTGCACGCCGCCGCCGGTGGAGTTGTTCAGCACGATATCGCAGCGGTCGCGGATGAGCCGGTTCATCTCGCGGTAGATCGAGGCGTCGCAGGTGGCCTGGTCGTCGGGCCGGCGGGCGTGCAGGGCCGCCACGCTGGCGCCGGCGTTGTAGCAGCGGTAGACGTCCTCGGCGATTTCGCGGGGCTGGGTGGGAAGATGGGGATTCTGGCTCTTGAACGCCATGCCGCCGGTCGGGGCGATGGTCACGATCACTTTGCGTTTTGCCATGGCGTGCTCGCTATTTCCACAGGGCGCAGCGGCTTTCCGACTGCTTGGTGAAGGCTTCGTTGCCGTCGATGGTGCGGACGACCTTGAAATAGTCCCAGGGTTCCTTGGACTGCTCCGGCGTCTTGACCTGCAACAGATACATGTCGTGCACGACACGGCCGTCGGGCCGCACCACGCCGTTCTTGATATACATGTCGTTCAGCTTGTTCGCGCGCAGGTGGGCAAGCACCTTGTCCGCGTCGTCGGTGCCGGTGGCCTTGACCGCGCGCAGGTACTGCAGCGCGGCCGAGTAGTCGGCCGCCTGCAGCGAGGAGGGCATGGCCTGCTGGCGCTTGTAGAACTCCCGGCCCCAGGCGCGGGCGTCGTCCGAGGCGTTCCAGTACCAGCTGTCGGTCAGGTACATGCCCTGGGCGGTGGGCAGGCCCATGGCGTGGACGTCGTTGATGAACATCATCATGCCGGCGAGTTTCATCGTCTGGGTGACGCCGAATTCGTTGGCCGCCTTGATCGCGTTGATGGTGTCGGCGCCGGCGTTGGCCAGGGCCAGGATTTCGGCCTTGCTGCTTTGCGCCTGCAGCAGGAACGAGGAGAAGTCGGCCGACGACAGCGGATGCTTGACCGCGCCCAGCACGGTGCCGCCGCCGGCCTCGATCACGGTGGTGGTATCGGCCTGCAGCGCGTGGCCGAAGGCGTAGTCCGCAGTCAGGAAGTACCAGGACTTGCCGCCGGCCTTGACCACCGCGCCGCCGGTGCCGCGCGCCTGGGCGACGGTGTCGTAGGCGTAGTTCAGGGTGTAGGGCGTGCACTGCTCGTTGGTCAGCGCGGGCGAGCCCGCTCCCACNGAAGGCGTAGTCCGCAGTCAGGAAGTACCAGGACTTGCCGCCGGCCTTGACCACCGCGCCGCCGGTGCCGCGCGCCTGGGCGACGGTGTCGTAGGCGTAGTTCAGGGTGTAGGGCGTGCACTGCTCGTTGGTCAGCGCGGGCGAGCCCGCTCCCACCACGATGATGGGCTTTTTCTTGTCGGCGGCGACCTTGGACATGGCCAGCGCCGTGCTGGAATTCGTGCCGCCTATCAGCATGTCCAGGCCGCGCTGGTCGAACCATTCGCGCGCCTTGGCCGAGGCGATGTCGGGCTTGTTCTGGTGGTCGGCCACCAGCAGCTCTATTTTCTTGCCGTCGATCGCGCCGCCCATTTCCTCTATGGCCATCCTGATGGCCTGGGCGCCGCCGGGGCCGTCCGGGCCCGAATACACGCCGGAAAGATCGGTGATGAAGCCGATGCGGATGACGTCATCCGAGAACTGCGCCTGCGCGCCGCCGGGCGCGGCCAGCAGGAGGGCGCCGCAGGCGGCTGCGGCGGACATCGCGTGCGACATTGACAACATTCATGTCTCCTCTTATGTTTTTTGGCCGATGAGCATTCTTATTCTGTGGTCGGACCCGCCGCGCGGACAGTCACCATGGTGACAAAGAAGCCTAGGGTTTACCTGGGCGGGCGCCACAGCCTGATGAGGAAATAATGGGCATGGCGTCTGCGGACAAGGGGGACCAGCCATTGCGCGCCGGGCCACGTCAGGCGCAGGCGGCGGTGGACAGGATGCTGGAGGTGGTGCCCTGGTATAACGGCCTGCCGCCGGCCGAGCGCCAGGAGATCCGCGCCGCGCTGCGCGTGGTGTCGCTAAGGAAGGGTGAATACCTGTTTCGCGCGGGTTCGCGCTCGCCGGGCTGGTACGGCGTGGTGGACGGCCTGGTGAAGTGGTCGTCCAGCGGCGCGCAGGGAAAGACGCTGTCGCTGGCCGGCTTCAGCACCGGAAGCTGGTTCGGCGAGGCCACCATGATCCGCGGCGCGCGTTTCGAGTACGAAGTGATGGCCTTGCGGCCGAGCCGCGTGGTGGTGCTGCCGCGCGACCTGTGCGAACGGCTGTGGAAGCAGAACATCGCGTTCACCCAGGCGCTGATGCTGCATCTGGCGCAGCGCGTGGACTGGCTGATGGCCAGCTATTGCGGCAATGTGCTGCTGGACGTGGACACGATGGTGGCGCGCGCGGTGGCGGCGCAGCTCGCGGCGGAATCGCACTCCGACACCGGCGGGCGCCTGAAGATCTCGCAGGAAGAAATCGCCAGCCTGTGCGGCGTGTCGCGTCAGCGCTGCAACGCCGCCCTGACGCGCCTGGCGCGCGCCGGCGTGCTGCAGACGCGTTACGGCGGGCTGACCATCCTGGACCGCGACGCGCTGCATCAATACGCGCAGATCGGACGCGGAGACGGGCCGGAAAATCTGCCGTAACCTGTTCACATGACCGATTCAGATGCTACGCGGGCGGTTTCGCCGTCCAATCGCTACGACAAGATGGAGTGGGCGGGCGCCTTCGGCGACCTGGGCACCCTGATTCCGTTCATCGCGGCCTATATCGGCGTGCTGGGCATGGACCCGTTCGGCATTCTGTTCGCCTTCGGGGTGTCGATGCTGGCTTGCGGCCTGTATTACCGCACGCCCATTCCGGTGCAGCCCATGAAGGCCATCGGCGCCGCGGCCTCGATCCAGGCGGTGCAGACGGCGGTGGTCACGCCGGGCGCGGTGCAGGTGGCCGCGCTGGTGACCGGGCTGGTGTGGCTGGCGCTGGCGCTCAGCGGCGTCATGCGCCACGTGGCGCGCTGGGTGCCGGCCACGGTGGTCTACGCGATCCTGCTGGGGCTGGGCGTGGGCTTCATGCTGCAGGGCGTGAAGATGATGCACGGCGACCTGCTGGTGGCCCTGGCCGCGGGGGCGATGGCGCTGGCGCTGCTGCGCAGCCGGCGCATGCCCGCCATGTTCTGTCTGCTGCTGTTCGGCGCGGCGCTGGGGCTGTGGCGCCAGCCCGAGCTGCTGGACCGCCTGCTGGCGACGCCGCCGGCCCTGCGCCTGCCGCAATGGACGCTGTCGGAGGTGGGCTGGGATCAGGTGTTCGTGGCCATCGTGCTGCTGGTCCTGCCGCAGATTCCGCTGACGCTGGGCAACGCCATCCTGGCCATCAGCCACGAGAACAACCGGCTTTTTCCCGAACGCCCGGTGTCCGAGGGCACGATGGCTTTTTCCACGGGGCTGATGAACCTGTTTTCCGGCCTGAGCGGCGGCGTGCCGATGTGCCACGGCGCCGGCGGCATGGCCGGCCACGTCGCGTTCGGCGCGCGCACCGGCGGCTCGGTGGTGATACTGGGCGGGCTGCTGCTGGCGCTGGCGCTGTTTTTCAGCGGCGCGGTGGCGACGCTGTTCGAGCTGTTTCCGCCGGCGGTGCTGGGGGTGCTGCTGTTCATCACCGGCCTGCAGCTGGCGGTGGGCAACGGCGCGCTGCCCGAGGCGCGCGAGGAACGCGCCGTGGTGCTGGCCGGCGCCGCCGTCTGCATCTGGAACGTGGCCGCCGGCTTCCTGCTGGGCTGTGCGCTGCACTACGCGGTGCGGCGCGGCTGGCTGCGCCTGTAGACGGACGCCAGCCGCTATACTGGCGCCATGACCGCAAGGCCGCTCGCTCAGCGGCCGGAACTCGTGAGTACGATGATAAATAAAAGCCAAATCACTGGGTTGATCCTGGCCGGCGGACGAGGCAGCCGCATGGGAGGCGTGGACAAGGGCTTGCAGAATTTCCAGGGCATCCCCCTGGCCATGCACGCCCTGCTGCGCCTGGGGCCGCAGGTCGGCGAGATCATGATCAACGCGAACCGCAACCTGGCGGCCTACGAATCGCTGGGCGCGCCGGTATGGCCCGACGCCAGCGCCGATTTCGCCGGGCCGCTGGCGGGCTTCGCCGCCGGGCTGGAGCGCTGCGAAACCGAATACCTGGTCACCGTGCCCTGCGATTCGCCGCTGTTTCCGCCGGACATGGTGGAGCGGCTGGCGGCCGGGCTCGAGCACGCCGGGGCCGACATCGCCATGGTGGCCACGGGCGAGGGCGGAGCGGTCCGCGCGCAGCCGGTGTTCTGCCTGCTCAAGACCTCGCTGCTGGGCAGCCTGCTGGCGTTTCTCGACAGCGGCCAGCGCAAGATCGACGTCTGGACCGCCAGCCATGTCTGTGTCGAGGTGCTGTTCGAGGACGCGCACGCGTTCGCCGGCGCCAACACCCTAACCGAACTGCAGCAGCTTCAATCATGAGCACCGATCGTCCCGCGACCCTCGCGGCCATCGCTTCCTGTGTCGATGGCTATGACCCGAACGCCCTGCCCATCGGGCAGGCGCGCGAATTCATCGACCGGCTGGTGCCGCGCCTGAGCGCCACCGAGGTGCTGCCGTTGCGCGCCGCGCTGGGCCGCACGCTGGCCGCCGACATCATCTCCGACATCGACGTGCCGGCGCACGACAACTCCGCCATGGACGGCTACGCGCTGCGCGGCGCCGACCTGCGCGCCGACGGCGACACCGTGCTGCGCATCGCCGGCAGCGGACGCGCGGGCGAGAATTTCACGGGCCAGGCCGGGCCGGGCGAATGCGTGCGCATCATGACCGGCGCGGTGATGCCCGCCGGGCTGGACACCGTGGTGCCGCAGGAATTCGTGCAGGTGCAAGACGGCGCCATCGCCGTGCCCGCGGGCATGCTGCGCGCCGGCGACAACCGCCGCCTGGCCGGCGAGGACCTGGCGCGCGGCGAGCCGGCGCTGGCGGCAGGGCGCATATTGCGGCCCGCCGACATCGGCATGCTGGCCTCGCTGGGCCGCGGCGAGGTGGCCGTGCGCCGCCGCGTGCGCGTGGCGTTCTTTTCCACGGGCAGCGAACTGCGCTCCGTCGGCCAGCCGCTGGACGAAGGCTGCGTCTACGACAGCAACCGCTACACGCTGTGGTGCATGCTGCAGCGCCTGGGCGTGGAAGTGCTGGACATGGGCGTGGTGCGCGACGACGAGGCCTCGCTCGAAGCCGCCTTCGCCGCCGCGGCCGCCAACGCGGACGTGGTCATCACGTCCGGCGGCGTGAGCGTGGGCGAGGCCGACTACACCAAGAAAGTCATGGCGCGCCTGGGCGACGTGCTGTTCTGGCGCATCGCCATGCGGCCGGGGCGGCCGCTGGCCATCGGCCGCATCGGGCAGGCGATCCTGTTCGGCCTGCCGGGCAATCCGGTGGCCGTGATGGTCACTTTCTACGCCCTGGTGCGCGACGCGATCCTGGCCATGGGCGGGGCCGCGCCGCAGGCCCTGCCGCTGCTGCGCTGCGTGACGCCCAAGGCCATCCGCAAAAAGCCCGGCCGCACCGAATACCAGCGCGCCATCGTCACGCGCGCCGAGGACGGCGGCTGGCAGGCGCACATCACCGGTTCGCAGGGCTCGGGCATTCTGCGCAGCATGAGCCAGGCCAACGGCCTGCTGGTGCTGGGGCACGAGCAGGGCGACATCGCCGCGGGCGCCTACGTGGACGTGCTGCCTTTCGACGGCTTGATCTGAGGCGCCGCATGACCCGAGTGATAGGTTTCGCCGGATGGAGCGGCGCGGGCAAGACCCAGCTGCTCACGCGCCTGATTCCCGTGCTGAAGGCGCGCGGCCTGAGCGTATCCACGCTCAAGCATGCCCATCACGCCTTCGATATCGACCACCCGGGCAAGGACTCCTACCAGCATCGCGAGGCGGGCGCCTGCGAGGTGCTGGTGGCGTCTTCGACGCGCTGGGCGCTGATGCACGAATTGCGCGGAGCGCCCGAGCCGGGGCTGGGCGAGCTGCTGGGCCATATGCGCGCGGTGGACCTGGTGCTGGTCGAGGGCTTCAAGCGCAGCCCGCACCTGAAGATCGAAGTGCACCGGGCCGCCAACGCCAAGCCCTGGCTGTATCCGGACGACCCCAGCATCGGCGCCATCGCCAGCGACGCGCCGCCGCCTGCCGAAACCGGCTTGCCCTGGGTCGGCCTGGACGACTACGAAGCCGTGGCCGACCTGGTCCAGGCGCATGCCTGGCCCCTGGAAAAGGTGCTGGCGGCCACCGCCGGCGCCTACTGATTCGCGTTGGGGAAGAACAGCTGCTGGCCGTTGATCTTGTAGCTGGCGATGGTGTCCTGGCCGGCCTTGGAGGTGACCCAGTCGGCGAACTTCTGGGCCGCCGCCGCCTTCACGTGCGCATGCCTGGCCGGGTTCACCACCATCACGCCGTACTGGTTGAAGAGCCGCTTGTCGCCCTCGACCAGCACCTTGAGGTCGCCGGGGTTCTTGAAGCTGAGCCAGGTGCCGCGGTCGGACAGCACATAGGCGTCCATCGACGAGGCCATGTTCAGGGCCGGGCCCATGCCGCAGCCGCATTCCTTGTAGCCGCCGCCCTTGTCGTCCAGGCCGGCCTGTTTCCAGTAGCGCAGCTCGGCCGCGTGCGTGCCGCTCTTGTCGCCGCGTGAGATAAAGGGCGCGTTGGCGGCCGCCAGCTTGCCGAGCGCGGCGACGATGTCCTTGCCTTTGGCGCCCGCCGGGTCCGGCGCGGGGCCGATCAGCACGAAGTCGTTGTACATCACCGGATAGCGCTTGACCGCAAAGCCGTCGGCCACGAATTTCTCTTCGGCCGCCTGGTCGTGCACGAACACCACGTCGGCGTCGCCGCGGCGCGCGGTGTCCAGGGCCTGGCCGGTGCCTTGCGCCACCACCTTGACGTCGATGCCGCTGGCCGCCTTGAACGCCGGCAGCAGGTGCGCGAACAGGCCCGACTGTTCGGTCGAGGTGGTCGAGGCCATGGTGATGGTCTCGGCCCGCACGGGAAGCACGGCGAGCGCGGCCGCCAGGCCGATGAGGGCGACGCCGCAGCGCAAGGGTTTGAGCGGATTCATAGGATACGTTCTCCTTTGAGGAACAGGCTTGCGGTTTCGGGCAGGGGGCCGTTGAAGAAATCGTGCACGGGCAGATCGACGAGCACCCGGCCGTGGTCCAGGTAGATGACGCGGTCGGCCAGGCGCTGCACCTGGCCCAGGTTGTGGCTGGCGAAGATCATGGTGGCTGCTTTTCCGGTGGCCGATTCGTCGGCGCTGAACCGCTGCATCAGGTTCTCGACCTCGCGCTTGGAGTGCGGGTCCAGGCTGGCGGTGGGTTCGTCCAGCAGCAGGGCTTCGGGGGCTTGCGCCCAGGCGCGCGCCAGCGCCAGGCGCTGCTTCTGCCCGCCGGACAGGCTGCGCGCGTTGCGCTCGGCCAGCTCGCTCATCTCGACCTGGCGCAGCGCCTGGGCGGCGCGCTCGCGCGCCTGGCCCCAGCGCGTGCCGCGCAGCCACAGCCCGAGCGCGACGTTGTTCAGGGCCGAGGCGCGCAGCATGTAGGGGTGCTGGAACAGCATGGCCTGGCGCGTCGTGGGCAGGCAGCGCGCGCTTCCGGCGCTGGGGCGGGCCAGGCCGTGCAGCACGCGCAGCAGCGTGCTCTTGCCGCTGCCGTTGGCTCCAACCAGCGCCACGCGTTCGCCGGCGGCGATGCTCAGGCGCACGCCGCGCAGGGCCTGCACGGCGCCGTAGCGCAGGTCCACGCCGTCCAGGTCGAACAGCGCGTTCATAGCGCCTCGCGCGCCAGCGCGGCGGCGACGCCGGCGTCGCGCTGCTCGTGCCAGCGCCGCGCCATGGCACCCAGGACGTTGAGCGCGAGCACCACGGCCAGCAGCACCAGGCCCAGCGCCATCGCCATCGGCAGGTCGCCCTTGCTGGTTTCCAGCGCGATGGCGGTGGTCATGACGCGGGTATAGCCGTCGATATTGCCGCCCACCACCATGACCGCGCCGACCTCGGAGATCGCGCGCCCGAAGGCCGCGATCACGATGGTGACCAGGGCGAAGCGTTCGTCCCACAGCAGCAGCAGGCCGCGCAGCGGCGGCGGCGCGCCCAGCGAACGCAGCTGTTCGCCGTGGTCGGCTTCGGCGTCGCCCACGGTCTGGCGCACCAGCGCGGTGACGAAGGGCAGCACGAGTATGGTCTGGGCCAGCACCATGGCCTTGAAGGAAAACAGCCAGCCCAGGAAACCCAGCGGGCCGGAGTGCGACAGCAGCAGGTAGACGATCAGGCCGACCACCACCGAGGGCAGGGCCAGCGACGTGTTGAGCAGGGTCAGCACGGCCGGCTTGGCGCGGAAGTTCACCACGCTCAGCCACGCGCCGGCGGCCATGCCCAGCGTACAGGCCAGGATACAGGCCGTCACGCTGACGGCGAGCGAGCGCCCGACGATGGCCAGCAGCGTAGAGTCGAGCGAAACGATGAGCCGCAGCGCAGTCTGCACGCTCTCCGTAAGAGTATTCATGCGTGTTGTCCCTGTCTCCCCGGACGAGGGTATCGCATGCCTTGGCGCCGAGCCATATGAAGGGAATTGCATAGCGCCGCACGCGGCTTTGCGCTACGCTTTCCTGCAACCCGTTCCCGGGTTTTCGAGGCAGTTTTAAGGCATACTACGCCGCCGTGCACAGCATAGAACTCACCTATCTGCTGGGCGCCCAAGGCGCGCAACCAGCCCAGATCCGCAACGCCCTCATGGACCTGTTGTTCGCGGTGCGCGAGCACGGGTCGATCTCGGCCGCGGCCAAGGCCCTGGGCCTGTCGTACCGTCACGTCTGGGGCGAACTGAAGCGCTGGGAGCAGACGCTGGGCCGCACCCTCATCGTCTGGGACAAGGGCCAGCCCGCGCGCCTGAACGAATTCGGCGAAAAGCTGCTATGGGCCGAGCGCCAGGCGCAGGCCAGGCTGGCGCCGCAGATCAGCGCGCTGCGCGCCGAGCTGGAGCGCACCTTCGCGGTGGCTTTCGACAACGCCGCCCACGTGGTGCCGCTGTACGCCAGCCACGACGACGCGCTGGCGGCGCTGCAGGAATACGCGGTCGCCTCGGCCAAGCTGCACCTGGACGTGCGCTACGCCGGCAGCCTGGACGCGATCAGCGCGCTCAACGAGGGGCGCTGCGTGATGGCCGGCTTCCATGCCCGCCAGCAGCCGCCGCCCGGCTCGCGCAGCGAGCGGGCCTACAAGCCGCTGCTGCGGCCGGGGCTGCACAAGATCATCGGTTTCGCCCAGCGCGACCAGGGCCTGATCGTGCCGCGCGGCAATCCGCGCCGGCTGCGCGGCGTCGCGGACCTGGCGCAGCCGGGCCTGCGCTACGTGAACCGGGCGCTGGGCACGGGCACCCGGGTGCTGTTCGACGAGCTGCTCGAAGAGGCCGGAATAGACCCCCGCGCCGTCGACGGCTACCAGCGCACCGAGCCTTCGCACAAGGCGGTGGCGCATGCGGTGGCCTCGGGCAGCGCCGACGCCGGCCTGGGCATCGCCTCGGCCGCCGTGCGCGAACGGCTGGATTTCGTGCCGCTGGTGCGGGAGAACTATTTCCTGGTGTGCCTGAAGTCCACGCTGGAGCAGCCGTCCACGCTGGCCTTGATGGAAATCCTGCGCAGCGCGCAATGGCAGGCGCTGCTGGCGGGAATGCCGGGGTATACGCCTACGGATAGCGGGCAGGTGTTGTCGCTGCGGCGGAGCCTGCCTTGGTGGGATTTCGGGGGGAAGCCGAAGCGGCGGTGATCAGGCGGCCCCGACCCGCTCCCCCGCCAATTCCGGCTGCAACCGCAGCCGCTCCGGCGCCGTATAGCAGATGAAGCGCTTGTTGATCGCCCGTCCGATCGCGCACAGCCCCAGCTGCTGGGCGATTTCATAACCCATCTGGGTGATGCCGCTGCGCGAGACCACGATGGGCACGCCCATCTGCGCGGACTTCATCACCATTTCGCTCGTCAGCCGCCCGGTGGTGTAGAACACCTTGTCGGCGCCGTCCTGGCCCTGCGCGCCCTGCAGCCACATCCAGCCGGCGATGGTGTCGATGGCGTTGTGGCGGCCGACGTCCTCGACGAACATCAGCATGTCGGCGCCGCGAAACAGCGCGCAGCCATGCACCGAGCCGGCCGATTTGTAGGTGGTCTCCTGCAGCCGGATGGCGTTGAGCAGGCCGTAGAGCTCGTCCTGGCCCAGGCGCGCCTCGGGCGCCAGGCGGATGCTGTCGATCTCTTCCATCAGGTCGCCGAACACGCTGCCCTGGCCGCAGCCGGTGGTGACCACGCGCTTTTTGGTGCGGGCCTCGATGTCGGCGATGCCGTTGCGGGTTTCGACGGCGGCCGCGTTGACCTCCCAGTCCACGGTCACGCTGACGACTTCGTCCAGCCCGCGCACCAGGCGCTGGTTGCGCAGGTAGCCCAGCACCAGCAGCTCGGGCAGGGCGCCCAGCGTCATCAGGGTGACGATTTCGCGGCGGTCCACGTAGACGGTCAGCGGCCGTTCGGCCGGGATCGACAGCGCCTCGCGCCGGCCGTGTTCGTCTATCACCCACACCTCGCGGGTCAGCGGGGCGCGGGCGGCGGTCATGCGGGGCAACGGCGCGGTCATCGGTACGGAATCAAGGCTTGGGCTTGCTGTCGGCGGCGGGCGTGGCGGTGCTGGGCGGCTGGGTGGCCGTGCCGGCGGGCGAATGCGCGCCGGAGGTCTCGCGCGGTTTTTCCTCGGGGCGCACGTAGGCGAAAGGCCCCGGGTCCTGGCAGCCGGCGGTGGCCACGGGCGGACGCGGAGTCTTGCCGGCGGCCTTGGCCTGCGCGTAATACGCGGCTGCCACGCGGTCCTGCGCCTGGCAAAGCCGGTAGGCGTCCACCTTGGCCGACCAGGCGGCCTTGGCCGCGGTCTCGTCGGCGCGGGCCTTGGCCTCGGCGCTGGGCGGAGGCAGCTTGGCGTAGGCCGCCGGCACGGCGGCCAGCGCGATCAGTATTGCAGCGAGCTTTTTCATGCGGGCTCCTGGTGGCGGGCCGTCAGACGCCGGCCGGGCGGGTGGGGCGCGTCTTGGCGCCTTTGTCCGGCGTGCGCTGCGCGGGGATCTTGCCGGCCTCGATGTCGTCGTACCAGAGCTGATGGTGCTCGCGCGCCCAGGTTTCGTCGACGTAGCCGGTCTTCATGGCCTTGAACGCGCCCTGCATGCCTATGGTGCCGAGGTAGATATGACCCATGATCATGCAGGTCATGAGGACGACGGACACCGCATGGACCATGTGGGCGATCTGCATGTTGCCGCGCGAATAGTCCAGGTCGGGCACCACCTTGTCCAGGAACAGGCCCGACACCACCGCGATCAGACCCAGGAACAGCATGCCGCCCCAGAACATGATCTTCTCGCCGGCGTTGAAGCGGTGCGAAGGCACGTGCGTGGCGCGCAGCAGGCCGCCGCCCTTCTTGAGCCAGATCAGGTCGTAGCGGCGCGGGATGTTGTCCTTGATGAAGGTCAGCAGCACCACCACCAGCGACACCGCGAACACCGGCCCGACGAAGTTGTGGACGGTCTTCAGCACCCAGGTCATCCAGCCGTACAGCGCGCTGCCCATGATGGGCAGCAGGAAGAACTTGCCGAAGGCCATCACGATGCCGGACAGCGCCAGGATCACGAAGGCGGTGGCGTTGACCCAGTGCGCGGCGCGCTCGAAATACGTGAAGCGTTCGATGCGCCGGCCGGTGGGGGCCTCGTGCACCTTGATGCTGCCCTTGGCCAGGTAGAACAGCACGATGGCGACCAGCATGATGAGCAGCAGGCCGCCGCCGTACGGAATGATCCAGTTGTTGCGCACCTGGCGCCAGGCCTCGCCGGCGGTGGTGTAGTCCGAACCGGGGTACTGCACGAAGCGCTGGATCAGCACGCCGGCCTCGGGCGCCTGGCTGCGCGGCAGGCTGGAATAGCCGGGTTCGCCGGAATTGACCTGGCGCCACATCGGCGCGTTGTTGCCCGGCTGCACCTTGGCGCGTTCGGCGTTGGTCTGCTCGGCATAGCCCGGCAACTCGTTGGCGTCGGGCTTGACCTCGAAGATGTTGGCGCTCTGGATGTTGCCCAGGCCGCCGCCGGCGGGCGCCGCATTCTGGGCGGCCGCCGGCGCCAGCGCCGCCAGGCCTATCACCAGTGCCGCGAGTAGTGACCGTATCATGGCAAGCTCCCGATCAATGCACGCGCGTGTATTCGTTCTGGCCACGCTGCGTGCGGGTCTTCAGCTCTTGCTGCCAACTGTTCTTGTCGCCGGGTTTCCAGCCGGAAGCCACGAAATTGCTGCCCGTGCCGTCGTAGTAGGGCTTGCCGGCATTATTGTTCTTGCCGGTCATCAGCGCCTGCGACGGTTCGCTGCAGGCCGCGAGCAGCGCGACGGCGGCCAGCAGGGATATGCGCGCAATCATCATGGCTTGGCCTTTGCAGGTTGCTGCTGCTGTTGCTGGGACGGCTGGCCGGCCTGCTGCGAGCCGTAGGCGGTGCCCCAGCCCCAGACTTCGGCGCCCTTGCCGCGCTGCACCACGCGGTTGCGGAAGATGTCGGCCACCACGTCGCCGTCGCCGGCCAGCAGCGCCTTGGTCGAGCACATTTCGGCGCAGGCCGGCAGCTTGCCTTCGGCCAGGCGGTTGCGCCCGTACTTCTCGAACTCGGCCGCGCTGCCGTGTTCTTCCGGGCCGCCGGCGCAGAAGGTGCACTTGTCCATCTTGCCGCGCACGCCGAAATTGCCCTCGGAAGGGAACTGCGGCGCGCCGAAAGGACAGGCGTAGGAGCAGTAGCCGCAGCCGATACAGGTGTCCTTGTTGTGCAGCACCACGCCTTCGTCGGTGCGGTAGAAGCAGTTCACCGGGCACACCGCCATACAGGGCGCGTCGCTGCAGTGCATGCAGGCCACCGAGATCGACTTCTCGCCGGGCACGCCGTCGTTGAGCGTGACCACGCGGCGCCGGTTGACCCCCCAGGGCACTTCATGCTCGTTCTTGCAGGCGGTGACGCAGCTGTTGCACTCGATACACCGTTCCGCATCACAGACGAATTTCATACGGGCCATGGCGCTCTCCTTAAGCCTTTTCTATGTTGCAGATGGTGGTCTTGGTTTCCTGCATCATCGTCACGGAGTCGTAGCCGTAGGTGGTGCCGGTATTGACCGCCTCGCCGCGCACGATGGGCGCGGCGCCTTCCGGGTAGTGGGCCAGCATGTCCTGGCCCTGCCAGCGGCCCGAGAAGTGGAACGGCATGAAGGCGGTGTCGGGGCCGACGCGCTCGGTGACCAGGGCCTGCACGTTCAGGCGCGCGCCGGTGGGCGTGTGGACCCAGCAGCGGTCGCCGTTGCGGATGCCGCGGTCGGCGGCCGCCTTGGGGTTGAGCTCGACGAACATTTCCTGCTGCAGCTCGGCCAGCCACGGGTTGGAACGCGTTTCCTCGCCGCCGCCCTCGTATTCGACCAGGCGGCCCGAGGTGAGGATGAGCGGGAATTTCTCGTACAGCTTCTCGGCCACGTTCTTCTGCTGCAGCGAGGTGTACAGCGTGGGCAGGCGCCAGAAGGTCTTGAGGTCGGCCTGGGCCGGGTATTTCTCGACCAGGTCGGGCCGCGTGCCGTAGATGGGCTCGCGGTGCTGTGGGATGGCGTCGGGGAAGTTCCAGACCACGGCGCGCGCCTTGGCGTTGCCGAACGGGTAGCAGCCGTGCACCTGCATGACCACGCGGATGATGCCGCCGGACGGGTCGGTCTTCCAGTTCTTGCCTTCGGCCGCGGCTTTTTCCTCGGCGGTGAGGTCGTCCCACCAGCCCAGCTTCTTGAGCAGCACGTGGTCGAATTCCGGATAGCCGGTGGTCAGCTCCGCACCCTTGGAGTGCGAGCCGTCCTCGGCCAGCAGGTTCACGCCGTCGCGCTCCACGCCGAAGTTGGCGCGGAAGTTGCCGCCGCCGTTCATGACGTGCAGGCTGGTGTCGTACAGGTTGGCCGTGCCCGGGTGCTTCAGGCTGGGATTGCCCCAGCAGGGCCAGGGCAGGCCGAAGTAATCGCCGGTCAGGTCGTAGCCGGTCTCGGCGTCCTTGCCGCCCTTGGCGCGCAGCGTCTTCACGTCGAACATCTGCATGTTGCGCATGTGCGCCTTCAGGCGTTCGGGGCTCTGGCCGGTGTAGCCGATGGTCCAGCAGGTGGCGTTGATCTCGCGCAGGATGTCCTCGACCACCGGCTCGTCCATGTCCTTGACCTTCTGCATCTTGTAGTTCTTGCAGAGTTCCTTGGCGAACCCGAGTTTCTCGGCAAGCTGGTACATGATCATGTGGTCGGTGCGGCTCTCCCACAGCGGCTCGATGACTTTCTCGCGCCATTGCAGCGAGCGGTTCGAGGCGGTGCAGCTGCCGTTGGTCTCGAACTGGGTCGCCGCCGGCAGCAGGTACACGGCGCGGTTGGGATTGAGGTCTTCCGGCTTGCCGGGCATGGCGGCCATGGCGGCGGTGGCCGACGGATAGGGATCGACCACCACCAGCAGGTCGAGCTTGTCCATGGCGCGCTTCATTTCCAGCCCGCGGGTCTGCGAGTTGGGCGCGTGGCCCCAATAGAACACCGCGCGCAGGTTGGTTTCCTGGTCGATCAGGTCGGGGTTTTCGAGCACCCCGTCGATCCAGCGCGACACGGTGATGCCGGGCTTGGTCATCATGCCCGGCGAGGCGTAGCGGCTCTTGATCCAGTCGTAATCCACGCCCCAGGTATGGGCGAAGTGCTTCCAGGAGCCTTCGGCCAGGCCGTAGTAGCCCGGCAGCGAATCCGGGTTGGGGCCCACGTCGGTGGCGCCCTGCACGTTGTCGTGGCCGCGGAAGATGTTGGCGCCGCCGCCGGACTTGCCGACGTTGCCCAGCGCCAGCTGCACGATACAGGAGGCGCGCACCATGGCGTTGCCGATTGAGTGCTGGGTCTGGCCCATGCACCACACCAGCGTGCCGGGGCGGTTCTCGTGCATGGTCTTGGCCACCTGGTACATGGTCGCCTCGTCTACGCCGCAGGCGTCCTGGACCTTGTCGGGCGTCCATTTGGCCAGGACTTCGGCCTTGACCTTGTCCATGCCGTAGACGCGCGCATCGATGTAGGCCTGGTCTTCCCAGCCGTTCTTGAAGATGTGGTACAGCAGGCCGAACAGGAAGGGGATGTCGGTGCCCGAGCGGATGCGCACGTACTGGTCGGCCTTGGCCGCGGTCCGGGTGAAGCGCGGATCGACCACGATCATCTTGCAGCCGGTTTCCTTGGCGTGCAGCATGTGCAGCATCGACACCGGGTGGGCCTCGGCCGCGTTCGAGCCGATGTACAGCGCCACCTTGGCGTTCTGCATGTCGTTGTACGAATTGGTCATGGCGCCGTAGCCCCATGTATTCGCAACGCCGGCCACGGTGGTCGAGTGGCAGATGCGCGCCTGGTGGTCGCAGTTGTTGCTGCCCCAGAAGCTGACGAACTTGCGCAGCAGGTACGACTGCTCGTTGTTGTGCTTGGAAGAGCCGATCCAGTACACCGAATCCGGGCCGCTTTCCTTGCGCAGCTGCATCAGCTTGGCGGTGATTTCCTGGTAGGCGGTGTCCCAGCTGATGCGCTGGTACTTGCCGTTGACCAGCTTCATGGGATAGCGCAGGCGGTGCTCGCCGTGCCCGTGCTCGCGCACCGAGGCGCCCTTGGCGCAGTGCGCGCCCAAGTTGATGGGCGAATCGAACACCGGCTCCTGGCGCACCCAGACGCCGTTCTCGACCACGGCGTCGACCGCGCAGCCGACCGAACAGTGGGTACAGACGGTGCGGCGGACTTCGATCTTGGTGTTGCCGACGGCCACGCCGTTCTTGCCCTCGGCGGCCTGCGCGCGCGTGAGCAGCGTCAACTGGCCGGCGGCCAGGCCGGCGCCCACGCCCAGGCCGGAACGGCGCAGGAAGGCGCGCCGGTCCATGGTGGGCAGGGCCTGGGCCATGCCGCGGCGCAGGCTCTGGACGAATCTGGACTCGGAGCCGCCGGCGGCTCCGCTGGTTTTCTTGGTCAGCAACATGCCGGGCTCCCTATCAAACGAGGGTGGTCTTGTAGTAACGCTTGACGTGTTCGCTCAGCCTGTAGCCGCCGCCCTTCTCGGGCGCGGCCTGGGGCTGCGCGGCGGCGGGTTTGGCCTGTGCGCCGGGGAGAACGGCGACGCCGACTGCGGCGGCGCCTAGCGTCGCCGAACCCGCGAAGAATTTGCGGCGCGAACGATTGGTCGGGCTTTGCGACATGGCTCGTCTCCTGGCTTCTAGGTATGAAATTCTTTGCATAATGTACCCCGTGACCCCAGGCAGGACAACCGCCGTACGGCCCGGGCCCGATTGCGCCGCAGCATCGGCGCGTCCTATGTTGCGTGCGCGGCTAGCCCAGCATGTCGAAACCCTGGGCCTCGACGCTGGCGTAGGCCTGGCAAAAGGCGGCCGCCCGTGCATAGAAGCGCGCCGCCGGATGCGCGGCGATGGCGGCGCACATATCGTCGATCCAGGGCTGCACGTGCGCGGCGAAGAACTCGCGCTGGCGGCTCAGGTTCGACACGCCGGCGTCCTCGCCGGCGATCAGGTAGCGCATGACCTCGAACAGCACGGCGATGTGGTCCTCGGTTTCGGACACCGCCGAGCCGCGCGCCAGGCCCAGCGCCTGCAGGTCGTTGCGCAGGCCGACCAGCGGCTTTTCGTTGAGAAAGCCCGTCAGGTAATGCGAGCCGAACAGATAGACCTCGGGTTTACCCATGCCGCCGAACAAGGCGTCGTATTCGGCCGCGATGGCGTCGTCGCCCATCGCGCGGGCCTCGGCCACCAGTTCCTGCCAAGGCGCCTCCAGGAAACCGCCGGCGTCTGGCGCGTGCGTTTCGGCCTGGCGCAGCGCCTGCAGCAGTTCGGGCGGCGGGGGCGCGTAGAACAGCTGGGCCAGCAGGCCGTACAGTTCGGCGCGGGCGACTTCCTCGTCGAAATCCGACGGGGGCATGATGGCGGCGGATGCGGGACCGGTCATAGTTGGGTGATCTTGGTTTCGTTTTCGGACGAGTACAGCTCGATGACGCGGCAGTCGCCGCACATCTTCAGGCGTTCCAGCGCCGCGCCCTGGAACATGGCGTGGCCCGCCAGCCTGCCTATCATGGTCTCGACCCCCTTGAGCGTGCCGAAGGGCTTGTTGCAGCGCACGCAATGGAAGGGCTGGGTCTCGTTGACCACCACGGCTTCCTTGCGCTGCGGGGTCAGCAGCAGGCGCGGCGTCAGCGTGATGGCCTGCTCGGGACAGGTGGTGACGCACAGCCCGCACTGCACGCAGTTCTTTTCCAGGAAGCGCAGCTGCGGCGCCTGCGGATTGTCCATCAGCGCGCTGGACGGACAGGCGCTGACGCAGCTCATGCACAGCGTGCAGCGCGCGCTGTCGACCTCCAGCCCGCCCAGCGGGGCGCCCGCGCCGGGCGCGCCGGCCGGCAGGGCGATGGCCTGCGGCAGCGGCGCGGGGGCGTGCGCAATCAGGTGGTCCAGCGCCAGGTCCAGGGTGCTGCGTTTTTCGGGCGCGAGCGCGTGGCGGGCGCGCGCGGCCGGCGCGGCGGGTTTGCCCGCGGCCAGGGCCTGCAGGCTGCGGTCCAGGTCGGCCGGTTCGGCGGCCTCGGACACGCGCAGCAGGTGCAGGTGCCGGCCTTCGTAGCCCAGGCCGTTGAGCAGTGCCTGGGCCGTTTCCATCTGCGCCTCCAGCCCGTCCAGGTATTGCGGCGCCTCTTCGCCGGTGGTCATCACGGCGATCTGGCTGGTGCCATAGGCCACGGCCGACAGCCACAGGTCCAGGCCCAGGCTGGCGGTGTGCCACAGCGCCAGCGGAATCACGTTGGCCGGCACGCCGTGGGCCAGCCCCAGGCCGGCTGCGCGGCCCAGGCGCTCGATCATGGCCTGGCCGCGGTCCTGGCTGTGCAGCAGCACGATGGCGTCGCGTCCGCCGGCCTGCGCGTAGGTCGACAGCAGGGTGCGCAGGCGCGCGCCCTGGTCGGTGATGCGCGGATAGCTGTAGCTCATCGCGCCGGTGGGACAGACGGTGGTGCAGGCGCCGCAGCCCACGCAGAGGTTGGGATTGACCTTGACCTGCTGGTTGCGGATGTCGCTGGAGATGGCCTCGGCCGAACAGATCTGCACGCAGGCGTCGCAGCCCACGGTGGCGTTGCGGCTGTGGGCGCAGAGCTTCTGCTTGTAGTCGAAGAACTTGGGCTTTTCGAATTCGCCGACCATGTCGCGCAGCCGCAGCAGCACCGAGGGGTCGGCGCCGTCCCAGGTGAAATAGCCCTGGGGCGGGGCATGGCGCGTGAACAGGGGCTGCGCGCCCAGGTTCAGCACCAGGTCGAAGGTCTCGGCGCCGGTCTGGGGCGGGCGGTCGAAGTCGATCGCGCCCGCCACCGTACAGGCCGCCACGCAATCGCGGTGCGAGCGGCACAGGCCGGCGTCGATCTGGTAGTCCAGCCCGATCGCGCCTTCCGGACAGGAGGCCAGGCAGGCGTTGCAGCGGGTGCAGAGATCCAGGTCGATGGGGTTGTGCTGCGTCCATTGCACTTCGAACGCGCCCAGCCAGCCGTTCACCGCGTCCAGCCGGCCCGACAGGACCGGAAAGCGCCGGCCCTGCGCGCCGCCGCGTTCGCCCTGGCCCTGGGCGAAAATAGTGACGTTCAGCACGTCGTCGAGCAGGGCGCCGGCCTGTTCGGCCCGGTCCAGCGGCCCGACGATCAGCAGCCGGCCCGCGCTTTTGTAGGTGACGGTCGGCACCGGATCGGGATCGGGCAGGTGCGCGGCCGCCAGCAGCGCGGCCAGCTTGGGCATGGCCTGGGCGGCGTCGCGGCTCCAGCCGCCGGTCTCGCGGATGTTGACGAACTTCACGGGCGCGACGGCGCCTTCGGTGGCCGCGCCCAGTTCGCCGAACAGGCGCTGTTCCTGGGTACAGGCCACCACCACGTCGTCGCCGCCGCGGATGGCTTGCTGGAAGGCGCCGGCCTCGCGGCGGCACAGCGTGGAATGCAGGTGCAGGTTCTCGCCCAGCGCCTGGCCGAGCGCATCGGTGGCCAGCGGCATGGTGCGGTTGCAGTCGCAGATGAGTGTCGTCATGGCTTGGTTCCTGCGGCCGGCGCCGGCACGGCGGCCGGCGCTTCGGCGGTGGGATCGGCGGCGCCGGAATCGGCGGGCAGGGCGGGCGCGGCTTCGGGCGCGGGGTTTTCAGTGACGGCGTCGGTCAGGGCCGAGGCGGCGCAGCGCGCTTCTTCCTCGAAAAAGCCCAGCACCCGCGAGACCGCCATCTTGCGCAGCGCGGATTGCGGCAGCGGCGCCAGCTGCGAATAGTCGTCTATATACACGTCCAGCCCGTCCATCACGTTGTAGTGCGGATCGGCGAACAGCTTCTTCAGCGCCGCGTTCTTGACGTCGGGCGCCACGCCCTGCGTGACGAAGCGGCTGAAATCGGAATCGGCGGTGAGCTTCAGCACGTCGTCCATGGTGGGCAGTTCCGGCTCGGCCGGCGCGGCCTCGGGAAGTCCGGCCGGCGGCGTCGCGGCTTCCTGCGCCGGGACGGGCGCTTCAGCGGCGGGCGCGGGTTCCTCGGGGCCGCCTTCGCGAGCCTCGATCTTGCGGCGCGACCAGCGCTGCAGAAAGCCCTGATGACGCGTTTCGCTCATGACGGATCGCCGCCGAATTTCTTGACGGTGCTCACGGAGGCAGGATTGCCGAAGCGGTCCTGCAGGGACTGGAAACTGACGGGGCGGCGGCGGCGCTTGGGCTCCGGCACGTAATAGGCGGCCACGAAGGCCTGCAGCCAGGCCACGATGGCCGGCGGCGCCGGCACCTGCTCCACGGTTTCCTGCGCGTCCAGCCAGCGCCCGGCGTCGTGGTAGCTCAGGGTGACGATTTCGGGGCGCGCCAGCGGCTCCGCGGCCACGCTGGGGCTTTCCTCCATGCGCCACAGCACGAACCAGCACGGCGCGGGCGCCGACGCGTTGAGCAGATAGCCCTCGGCGTCGTCCTTGAACAGGCGCACGGTGAAGCCGGGATGCAGCCAGCGTTCCTGGGTTTCGTCGCGGTACAGCAGGCGCGGCGCCGCGCCGAAGCCCGGCTCGTTGGCGACCACGTCTTCGAGCACCCAGCGCCAATCCTGCCAGCGGCTCATGGCGCCGGTGATGCGTTCCTTGCGCATCACCACGGCGGTCTCCAGCGTCAGGGGCAGGGAGTCGGTTTCCATGGCGCGCCCCGCCTCAGGCCCGCTTGATGGCGATGGACGAGAACCTGGAGGAATAGTCCTTGTCCATGCCGGCCACGGCGACGGCCACCTGCCGCGCCAGCGATTTGTACAGCCCGGCCACCTCGCCGTCGGGATCGAACACCACCGAGGGCCGCCCGCTGTCGGCCTGCAGCCGGATGTTGATGTCCAGCGGCAGCGCGCCCAGGTAGGCCAGATCGTAGTCGGCCGCCATTTTCTGGCCGCCGCCCGAGCCGAACACGTGCTCGACGTGGCCGCACTGGCTACAGACGTGCACCGCCATGTTTTCGACCACGCCCAGGATGGGCACGCCGACCTTCTCGAACATCTTCACGCCCTTGCGCGCGTCCAGCAGCGCGATGTCCTGCGGAGTGGTGACCACCACCGCGCCGGTGACCGGCACTTTCTGGCTCAGCGTGAGGTGGATGTCGCCGGTGCCGGGCGGCAGGTCGACGACCAGGTAATCGAGGTTCTTCCAATTGGTCTTGCGCAGCAGCTGTTCCAGCGCCTGCACCGCCATCGGACCGCGCCAGATCATGGCTTCGTCGGGGTCGACCAGAAAGCCGATCGACATGACCTGCACGCCGTAGTTCTCCAGCGGCTCCATGGTGTCGCCGTCTTCGCTCTGGGGGCGGCCTTCGATGCCCATCATGAGGGACTGGCTGGGGCCGTAGATGTCGGCATCCAGCAGGCCGACCCGCGCGCCCTCGGCGGCCAGCGCCAGCGCCAGGTTGACGGCCGTGGTGCTCTTGCCCACGCCGCCCTTGCCGGAGGCCACGGCGATCACGTTCTTCACGTTGGGCAGCAGCGCGACGCCGCGCTGCACCGCGTGCGCTTCGATCACGCTATGAACGTTGACCGAGACGTTCTGCACGCCGGGCACCGACTTGGCCGCGCCGATCAGTTCGCGGCGCAGCGCCGGGATCTGGCTCTTGGCCGGGTAGCCCAATTCCACGTCGAACGAGACATCGCCGTCGGCGCCGATCTCGAGGTTCTTGATCGCGCGCGACGAACCGAAGTCCTTGCGGGTATTGGGGTCCAGGCAGGCTTGCAGCGTATTGAGCAGGATATCTGAGGCAACCATCGGGCTTCTATATATATAAAGGGTGACCTGGACGACCCATCTTAGCAGAGGGCGCAGTGTGCAGCGACGCGCCGCATCCCTGCATGATGCCGCTCAAACCAGGCAAGTCCAAGCGCCGCGGCGCGACGCTTCCCTAGGGTTTTCCCTGCACGCGCGCGGCTTCGATCAGATGGCGCGTGGAATGGGCGACGAACGGCGCGCCCCGGCGCATGCGGCGGTCCATTTCGCGCAGCCGGTCGAGGTATTTGGCCACCGAAAAATCGGGCACCCACCACACGCATTTGCGCAGGATCCAGATGACCGCGCCCACGTCGTGGAACGCCATGCGGCAACGCGCGCTGCGCAGCTCGACGATGGACAGCCCGGCCTCCCGCGCGGCGGCCGCTTCGTCCGCGGGGTCGCGCAGCGCGCGTTCGCGCGGCAGCGGCCCGAGGAAATATTCGATCAGCTCGAACGCCGAGGCCGGGCCCACGTGCTGCGCGAAATAGCGGCCGCCCGGCGCCAGCACGCGATGGATCTCGCGCCAGTCGGGACATACCGGGTGCCGCGCGCTGACGAGGTCGAACGAGGCGTCGGCAAACGGCAGCGGCGCGCCCGCGGCCACCTGCACGACGTCGACGCCGCGCGGCGCGAGCCGCGCATGCGCCTGGCGCGCATTGGGAGGCCAGGCTTCGGTCGCGCACATGCGCGGCGGAAAGCGCGGCGCTTCGGCCAGGACTTCGCCGCCGCCCGTGTCCAGGTCGAGCGCGGAGCGCGCCTGGGCCAGGCGCTGCGCCAGCAGGCGAGCATAGCCCCAGGGCGGGCGTTCCTCGGTGGCGCGTCCGGCCAGCCAGCCGAATCCCCAGCCGGTGACGTCGGCGGCTTCGGCTTCGGCGACGAGTCGGTCAAACGGTTTCATGGCGTCGAGCTTAAACCACGGCCGGGCAGGCCGTCCGCCGTCGCGCGCCGCTTACTGCAACGCAGTCGGCGCGGCCGTCTGCGTTGCCTGGGCCGGCATGCGGCCCACGCTCAGCTTGCCCGGCTGTTCGGCCGAAGGGCGCACGACGGCGGCCGTGTTGGCGCTGTTGGCGCCCAGGTTGGGCAGGTCCGACGGACGCGCGGCCACCGCCGTGAATGCGCTGCCGCCGATGGCCGGCACGCCGTCCAGCGTCAGGTTGGCGGCCCACACGCCGTCGTGGCGCGACAGCACTTCGTAGCGCTGCGGGCCGCCGGCGGCGCGCGCGACCACATACAGCGTGCCGTCGATGATGTTGATGGCCGGCGGCGAGGCGGCCGCGGCGTCCAGGCGCGCGGGTTTGCCGTCTTCGACCAGCCATAGTTTTCCGCCGGCGCGTTCCAGGATGGCGAGCACCACCTTGCCCTGCGCGTCGGCGTGGACCGCCGGACGCCCGATGTAGGGCACGCCCAGGTCGTCCGGCGCGCTCCAGTCGATGTTCAGGTCGGTGGTGTCGCCGGTTTCCAGCAGGCGGGTCAGGTGGTTGTCGCCGCGCTGGCGGAAATAGAGTTCGATGCGGTTGTCGCGGTTGCGGATGGCGGCCAGGCCGCCGGCGGCGGTGGGCGCCGGCACCGGGCGCCAGCCCTGCCATTCGGGGCGATGGCCCTGGGCGGCCGGCAGCTGGCGCGTATAGAAAAGCTTGCCCGCCGAGGTGAGGGCGAACACCACGTAGCGTCCGTCGGCGCCGCGCGCGGCGGCGGGCGCGCCGGTGGCGTCTTCCAGCATGGGAAGTTCCTGCCAGGTGCTCCAGCCGCCGTCGATGCCGGTCGGCGCGATCCAGTGCAGCCGGCCGTCGTAGCCCAGCGCCACGGCGGCCGCTTCGCCGCGCGGCGCCACCGCCGGAATCTGCGTCACGCGCACGCCGCCCAGCGCCTGCCAGCCCTGCCAGGTGCCGTCGTGGCGCTGCTTGTTGGCCCATACGCCGCCCAGCGGATCGCGCGCCATCAGGCCGGCGGTGCCGTCCGCATGGGTGAAGGAAACCAGCGGGCCGCTGGTGCGTCCGCCCAGGCTCTGCCATTTGCGATGGCCGGAGTCCCAGCGGTTGACGGCGGCGTTGGTTTCGCCGGCGGCGAACACCACCAGCCCGCCGCGCCCGTCGGGGTACAGTTGCGGCGCCATGTCCTGGCGCGACACGTAATAGGCGCGCTGCACCCAGGCCGCGGCGGGGCCGGCGGGTTCCTTGCAGCCGGTGGGGCCGGCGCAGTAGTGGTAGTCGTTCCAGGCGTAGTGCTGGAAGATCACCGACTTGCTGGCGATCTCGGCTTCGGTCAGGTTGCTGGCGCGCTCCTGGCTGGGATAGTCGATATAGCCGGTTTCGGCGTAATTGCCGGGTACGCGCACCATGGCCTCGCGCACCAGCCGCGCGCTGGCGATGTGGTCCGGGTGCCCGTGGCCGGCGCAGCGCCAGCACAGCTGCGTGTAGGGCACGGCGATGGTGTCGTCCAGGTGGCGCACGGTGGTCGGGGCGTACTGGCGGATCACGTCGGCCAGCGTGTCGATCAGCTGCTCGCGGGTGTAGACCTCGGCGTACTGGCCCAGCGTGTCCACGCTCTGGCCCGGCTCGGACTCGGTGCGGCTGAGCGGCGTCAGGCTGCCCCAGCCCTTGCCCAGCCACGGGTCCTTCAGCCGCATGTGCCAGAGCTGCACGCGCGGGTTGCCCTGCAGCGTGAAGCGCGCGAAATGGCGGCCGCCGGCGGTGCCGGCGTCTTCTTTCCACACGTCGGGCTGGTGCGCCATGTAGGCGTAGGCGGCGCGCACGCCGCGCTCGCGGCCGAGCATGTAGCCTTCGCCTTCGCCGGCGTCGCTGGCGGTCAGGTAGACCACGCGCACGCAGCCGCCGGCCTCGATGTTGGAGGCGATGTCCGGATTCATGAACAGCAGGTCGTCGTCCAGGTGGGCGACGAAGGCGAGATCCTTGATGCCGTGGCACTGCGCCAGCGTGGGCGGGGCGGCGTGGGCCTGGAGGGAGAAGAGCGCGGCGAACGCGAACAATAGCGCCTGGCCTAGGGGGCGCAACAAGGCCGTCGGAACGAACATAGCGGGGCGCGGCAGAAAAGGCGTCGCACGGCAGGGGTTGAAGAGTGCGAAAAGTATAGCGGCGAGCCGCCGCGCGTTGTCGGCAAGATATAGGGCCGGATTAGGCCGCGCTTTCCAGCAGCCAGTCGCGCAGATGCGACAGCGCCTCGTCGGCGCGCCTGGCGCCCTTGCGCGTGCACAGGCAGAACGAGGCGCCGCTGGCGACGAAACCCAGCGGCGCGGCCAGGCGGGCGCGGTGCAGTTCGGATTCGACCAGCACCGCGGGCGCGATGGCCACGCCCAGGCCGGCCGCCGCGGCTTCCAGCATGTGGCCCAGGTGGTCGAACTCGCGGCCGGGCAGGCGCGGGGCCAGCGCAATGCCCTGGCGCGCCGCCCAGTCGCGCCACGCATCGGGCCTGGAACTGGTGTGCAGCAGCGGCGCGCCGGCCACGTCGGCCGGCGCGCGGATCTGCGCGGCATGGGCCGGGGCGCAGACCGGGCCGATGGTTTCGGCGAACAACGGGGTGACGTCCCAGTCCCGCGGCCAGTCGCGGCCGGCAAGAATCAGCGCGTCCACGCGCTGCGTGTCCAGCAGGGACGCGTCGGCGGCCGTCTGCAGCCGGATGCGGATATCCGGATGCAGGGCCTCGAAGCGTTCGAGCCGCGCGATGAGCCAGTTGGATAGAAAGCTGGCGGGCGCGCCCAGCGTCAGTTCCGCCGGCTGCGTGCTACGCCGCAATTCGTCGCAGCGGCGCTCCAGCGTGTCGAATGCCTCCTGGGCGGCGCGCTGCAGGTCCAGGCCCGCCGCGGTCAGGCGCACGCCGCCGGCGCGGCGTTCGAACAGCGCGCAGCCCAGCCAGTCTTCCAGCTGGCGCACCTGCTGGCTGACGGCGCTGTGCGTCACGCACAGCTCCCTGGCCGCCAGGCTGAAACTGGCGTGGCGGGCGGCGCTGTCGAAAAAGCGCAGCGCATTGAGAGAGGGGAGTCGTCGCATGGCTGGATGTTAGCTGTACTTACATTGGTGCTAAACAAATCATTGATTCAAATAAGTTTTTATCGAAGATAGCATAAGCAAAACATCCCGATACACTGCAATACGGAAACCGCCAGCCATGCCATCCGCCATCCATCCGGCCACGCCCGACAGCCTGGGCCAGTTCGGCCCTTACGGCGGGCGCTACATGCCCGAAACGCTCATCCCCGCGCTGGACGAGCTGGAGCGCGCCTTCAGGGCGCTGCTGTCGGATAAGGGCTTCTGGCAGGACTTCCGCGGCCTGCTGGCCGACTACGTCGGCCGCCCCAGCCCGCTGTTCCTGGCGCGCGGCATCACCGGGGAACTGGGCGGCGCGCAGATCTACCTCAAGCGCGAAGACCTCAACCACACCGGCGCGCACAAGATCAACAACTGCCTGGGCCAGGCGCTGCTGGCCCGGCGCATGGGCAAGCGCCGCGTGATCGCCGAGACCGGCGCCGGGCAGCACGGCGTGGCCACCGCCACGGTCTGCGCGCAGCAGGGCCTGGACTGCGTGGTCTACATGGGGGCGCAGGACATGGCGCGCCAGTCGGTCAACGTGCGCCGCATGCGCATGCTGGGGGCCGAGGTGCGCGCCGTGACGGACGGAACCGGCACGCTGAAGGACGCGATGAACCAGGCCTTGCGCGACTGGATCGCGCATCCGGCCGACACCTATTACCTGCTGGGCACCTGCGCCGGTCCGCATCCCTATCCCTGGCTGGTGCGCGAGTTCCAGAAGGTGATAGGCATGGAGACGCGCCAGCAGATCGCCGCCAAGGCCGGACGCATGCCGGACGCGATGGTCGCCTGCGTCGGCGGCGGCTCCAACGCGATGGGGTTCTTCCACCCGTTCCTGGACCAGCCCGGCGTGCGCCTCTATGGCGTGGAGGCCGGCGGGCGCGGGCTGGCCAGCGGCGCGCACGCCGCCAGCCTCGGCGCGGGCCGGGCCGGCGTGCTGCATGGCTGCCGCAGCTACTACCTGCAGGACGGCGACGGGCAGATCCTGGACGCGCACTCCATCTCGGCCGGGCTCGACTATCCCGGCGTGGGACCGGAGCATGCGTTGCTGCACGACAGCGGGCGGGTGGCCTATGTGTCCGTGACGGACGCGCAGGCGGTGTCCGCCTTTCATTGGTTGACGCGGGCCGAAGGCATCCTGCCGGCGCTGGAAAGCGCGCACGCGCTGGCCTGGGCGCGCGAACTCGCGCCGCGCATGGGGCGCGGCGAGATCCTCGTCGTGTGCCTGAGCGGACGCGGCGACAAGGACATGGACACGGTGACGCAATTCGACGAGGCGACGACATGACACGGCTGCAACACACTTTCGCGGCGCTGCGCCGGTCGGGCCGCTGCGGCCTGGCGACCTACTTCGCGGCGGGCGACCCCGACCCCGGCGCATGCCTGGAACTGCTGCGCGGCCTGCCCGCCGCGGGCGCCGACGTGATCGAACTGGGCATGCCGTTCAGCGACCCGGTCGCCGACGGCCCCGTGCTGCAGCAGGCCAACCGCCGCGCGCTGGCGGCCGGCCAGACGCTGGCGGGCACGCTGGCGTTGCTGCGGGAATTCCGATCCGGCCACGAGGCCACGCCGGTGGTGCTGATGGGCTACCTGAATCCCATACTCCGCTACGGCGCGGCGGCCTTCGCGGCGGATGCCGCGGCCGCGGGCGTGGACGGGCTGATCGTGGTCGACCTGCCGCCGGAACACGCCGGCGAGCTGGAGCGGCACGCGCGCGCGCACGGCATCGACCTGATCCGCATGTCCGCGCCCACCACCGACGAGGAGCGGCTGGCGCGGGCGCTGCGCGAGGCCAGCGGCTTCGTCTATCACGTCATGCTGGCCGGCACCACGGGCGCGTCGCTGCCCGACGAGCGCCGCATCGCGCAGGACCTGGCGCGGGTGCGCGCGCATACGCGGCTGCCGGTGGCCGCCGGCTTCGGCGTGCGTTCGCCGGAAGACGCGCGGCGCATCGGCCGCCACGCGGACCTGGTGGCGGTGGGCTCGCGGCTGGCCGAGGTGCTGGCGCAAGGCGGCGTGAAGGCCGCGCTGGAAGAAGTGCGCGGGCTGGCGGCCGCGCTGCGCCGGCCCGCGGCTCAGGCGTAGCGTTCGAGTCGGAAGGGGCGGATGTCCACCGGCGTGGGCGCGCCCCGGATGAGGGCGGCCACGGTTTCGCCCACGGCCGGGCCGATGCCGAAGCCGTGGCCGGAGAATCCCGAGGCCAGGTAGAGGCCGGGCGCCTGCGCCACCGGCGCGATGACGGGCATCGCGTCCGGCGTCACGTCGATATAGCCGCCCCAGGATTGCGCGATGCGGGCCTGGCGGAAGGCCGGGAATGCGTGCAGCAGGCGCGTCCAGGCCTGGTCTATGCCGCGCGCGTAGGGCGCGGGGTCGAGCACGCGGCAGCGTTCGTACGGCGTCGGGCGGTCGGCCGGGAAGCGGCGCGGCGTGGCCAGTTCCTCGAAAAAGCGTTTGCCGAAGCGCAGGCGCACCAGCGCGTTGTTCTCGATCCAGGCGCGCATGAACTTGCCCATCAGGCGGAAGCTGTCGGGCACGATCTCGGCCAGCGAGGCGGAGAACTGCGACACGGTATAGCCGCCGTCGGCGCGCTTGCGGCAGGTGAAGTCCTTGCCGTTGACGGCCAGCGCCATGCCGGCGTCGAAGGGCTCGGTGCGCAGCACCGAGCCGCGCACCTTGAGCTGCGGGAATTCCACGCCCAGGTTGCCGCAGAACAGCCGCGACCAGCCGCCGGCGGCCACCAGCACGGCCTGCGCGCGCAGCGCGCCGCGCTCGGTGACGACGGTGTCGACGCGGCCGGCGCTGGTCTCCAGGCCGCGCACGGCGCAGTGTTCGAAGATCTGCGCGCCGGCCTGGCGCGCCAGCGACGCGACGCCGAGGGTCGCGAGCTGCGGTTCGGCCACGCCGTCGGCCGCGCTGTACAGCGCCCCGGTCCAGGGGCGTTCGGTGCGCGGCAGCAGGCGCAGCGCCGCCTCGCGTCCCAGCATCTCGGCGCGCACGCCGTGGGCGCGGGCCTCGCGCAGCCAGGTCTCGTGGCCGACGGCGTCGGCCTCGTTTTCCTGCAGGTAGACCAGGCCGTTGCGGCGGTAGCCGACGTCGACCTGGGCCTGGATCTCGCTCCACAGCTGGTTGGCGCGCAGCGCCAGCGGCACTTCGGGCTGGTCGCGGCCCAGGGTGCGCACCCAGCCCCAGTTGCGCGAGGACTGTTCGCAGCCCAGCGTGCCTTTTTCGAACAGGGCGGTGCGCACGCCGACGCGCGCCAGCGCGAGCGCGGTGCTCGCGCCGATGATGCCGCCGCCGATGATCGCCACGTCCACGGTGGCGGGAAACTGCGTTTGAGTGTTCATGACGATAAGTGCGTGTCGGCCGGACGGCGGTGTTCAGGCGGGAAAGCCCAGCGCGTCGCGCAGGCGGTACCAGTTGATGGCCAGCGTAGCGCCGAACTGCCGGGCCGGATAGCCGGGCATGCGGGAAATCGGCGTGACCGGGAAATCGAGCCTTTCCGCCGGCACGCCGCGGATCGCATCGCGCAGCACGCGCCCCAGGGCCGTGCCCATGGCCACGCCGCGCCCGCAATAGCCGTAGGCGGTCCAGACGCCAGGCGCCAATCGATGCAGGCGCGGCAGGTCGTCCAGCGTCATGCCTACCCGGCAGGCCCAGCCGTAGCGCCAGGCGGCGTCGGCCAGTTCGGGAAAGCGCGCCACCGCCGCGCGCCGCAACTGGTCGCGCGTGGACGGATCGAGCTGTTCGCTGGAATGTCCGCGCCCGCCGATCACGAAGCGGCCTTCGGGGTCGATGCGGCAGTAGTAGGTGATCTTGCGGGTTTCGGAAATGCCGGCGCGCAGCGGCATCAGGCGCGCCTGCAGCGCGGGGGGCAGGGGCTCGGTGGCGATCTGGGCGCTGGCCACGTTGACGTAGGACTGCGCCACCGCGGGCCACAGCCGGTCGGTGTAGGCGTCGGTGGCCAGCACCACGTGGCGCGCCTGCACGGCATGGCCGTTGACGCTGAGCGTGGCGCCGCCGCCGTCGCGCGGGACGATGGCGGCCACCGGCGAGCGCTCGTACAGCGTGGCGCCGGCCTGCGCGGCCGCGCGCGCCAGGCCGCGCGCCAGGGCCAGCGGCTGTACCGCGCCGGCGCGTTTCTCGCGCAGCCCGGCGGGCCAGAACGACGAACCGGTGGCGGCCCGCATGGCCTCGGCGTCCAGGTATTCCACCTCGCCGCCGTGCGCGTTCAGTTCCTGCGCGCGCCGTCGCAGATAATCGGCGGACGCGGCCGAGAAGGCGCCCTGTATCCAGCCGTTGCGGGTGGGGGCGCAATCGATGCGCAGGCGTTCCACCAGCTCGAACAGGTAGTCCGCGTTGCCGTAGGCGAAGCGCGTCATGCGCGCGGCCGTCTCGGCGCCGAAGCGGCGCGCAAGCGCGGCGGGGCCGGGCTTGAAGCCGGGCACCACCTGGCCGCCGTTGCGGCCGGAGGCGCGGTGCGCGACTTCATGGGTCTCGAACAGCGCCACGCGCAGGCCGGCCTCGGCCAGGTGCAGCGCGGCCGACAGGCCGGTGAAACCGCCGCCGACCACGGCGGCCTCGATCTCCAGCGGCGCGGCAAGCGCCGGCGCGGCCGCGCGCGCAGGCGCGGTCGCGGCCCACAGCGTGGCTGCGGGCGTAAACACAGGGTTGTTCATGGCGGGGCGTTATTGGGCGTGCGTGACGCGCTTGAGGAAATCGCGCATGCGTTCGTTGCGGGGAGAGGTAAGCACTTCGCGCGACGGCCCCTGTTCGGCGATGCGGCCGCCTTCCAGGAACAGCACGCGGTCGGACACGTTGCGGGCGAAGTCCATTTCGTGCGTGACGATCACCATCGTCATGCCTTTCTCGGCCAGCGTGCGCATCACCGACAGCACCTCGCCCACCAGTTCGGGATCGAGCGCGGAGGTGGGCTCGTCGAACAGGATGGCCTCGGGCTCCATGGCCAGCGCGCGGGCGATGGCCACGCGCTGCTGCTGCCCGCCGGAAAGCTGCTGCGGATAGTGGTTCATTTTCTCGGCCAGGCCCACCGAGGCCAGGATCTCGCGGGCGCGCTCGGTGGCCGACGCCACGCTTTCGCCCTTGACGTGCACCGGGCCTTCGATGACGTTTTCCAGCGCGCTGCGGTGCGGGAACAGATTGAAGCGCTGGAACACCATGGCCACGCGCTGGCGGATCGCCTGGATCTCCCTGCTGCTCGCGTCCACGGTCACGCCGTCCACCGTGATGCGTCCGCCGTCGTAGCGTTCGAGCCCGTTGATGCAGCGCAGCAGCGTGGACTTGCCCGAGCCGGACGGCCCGATCAGGCAGACCACTTCGCCCGGCCGCACTTCGGCGTCTATGCCATCGAGCACGCGGTGCGCGCCGAACGACTTGCTGAGGTTTTCGATCTTGATCATTGGCGGCGTCCCAGGCGGCGTTCAAGTTTGCCGATGCAATACATCATGGGCAGGCTCATGGCCAGGTACATCAGGGCGACCAGCGTGTAGATGGTGGCGCTCTTGAAGGTGGACGAGGCGATCAGCTTGCTCTGCATGGACAGTTCGACCACGGTGATCACCGCGGTCTGCGACGAGTCCTTGAGCATCATGACCACGTTGTTGCCGTAGGGCGGCAGGGCCACCTTGAAGGCCTGCGGCAGCACCACGCGGCGCATCAGCTTGGCGCGCGACATGCCCAGCGACTGGGCGGCCTCGAACTGGCCGGGATCGACCGCGTCGATGCCCGAGCGGAACACCTCCGACATATACGAGGAATACGCCACGCCCAGTCCCAGCGCGCCGGCCTGGAAGGCCGTCAGGCCGACGCCGATCTCGGGCAGCACGAAGTACATGTAGAACAGCACGACGATGATGGGCACGCCGCGGATGATGTTGGTCAGGATGCGGCTGGCGTGCGAGAGCGGCGCGATGCCGCTGACCCGCAGCAGCGCCCAGAACAGCCCGAGCACGGTGGCGATCACCAGGGCCGCGGCGGTGATGGAGACGGTGGTCAGCACCCCCTGCATCAGCACAGGGAAGAACTCCGAGGCGTCACTGAAAAAAGACTGGAACATCTTGCTTATCCGTTAGGGCGCGCCGGCGCGCGGCGCGCGGATCCATGGCGCTCAGCGCGAAACGCCCCATTTCTTCATGATGGCGGCGATGGTGCCGTCCTGGCGCAGCGCGTCGATGGCGGCGTCGAGCTGGCGGGCGCGTTCGGCGTCGCCCTTGCGCACGGCCAGCGCGATGTTGGTCGGCATGGACGGCTGGTAGCTTTCGACGTAGCGCACGTTGCGCACGCCCTGGGTGCGCACCTGGTACGAAATCACCGGGCCGTCGCCGAAGGCGGCGTCCAGCCGTCCCAGCGCCACGTCGCGCACCAGGTCGGACATGGTTTCGTACATCTTCACTTCCTTCAGGCCGGGCGCGGACTTCAGCGGCTCCACGTACAGCGTGCCGATCTGGACCCCGACGGTCTTGCCCTTGAGGTCGGCGATGCTCTTGTAGTCGGTCTGGTCCTTGGCGGGCACGATCAGCGCCTCGCCGTACTCCACCACCAGCTGGGTGAAGTCCACCACCTCGGCGCGCTGCGGCGTCTTGGCGAAGGCCGAGGCGATGATGTCGATCTTGCCGGTCTGCAGCGCCGGCACCAGCGAGGCGAACGGAATCGGCGTGACTTCGACCGCGAAGCCTGCCTGCTTGCCCACGGCGTTGGCGATGTCGATCATCACGCCCTGCAGGGTGTTGGTCTTCGGGTCCAGGAAGTTGAACGGCACCGCGGTCGGCGTGGAGCCGACCTTCACGGTCTGGGCGTGCGCGCCCGACAGCGCGGCGGCGCACAGCGCCGCAGCCAACAACGATTTCACGGTTTTATGCAGCATCGGAATCCCCTGGGAGGCCAGAATCGCGCGCCTGGATGGCTGGTGGACGTGCAAGTTCGTCCCGCCCTGGCGTGCATTATCGTATCGAATAGCGATATGCTTATATCGCAGGTAGATTTTATAATCTGGCCCAGGAAAACCTGTCAACAAGCAGGCTTGTCTCCTAAGTGCTTTTTTAATTAGGGGTTTTCCCGAAATGCATGTTTGCGATTACGCAGGCATATCCCGAAGAATCACGTGCTTTTTCTTGCATTCATTTCCATTGGAATGCAATCTGTGCGTATCGAATAAGAATGCGGGGCGGCCAGCACCGCCCGACCGACCATGAACCCGGAATCCTCCACCCTGTACGTCCAGTCGCTTGCGACCGGCATCGCCGTGCTCGACGCCTTCACCGCCGAGCGCGCCTCCATGAGCCTGCCGGAGATCGCCGCGGCCGCCGGCATCACGCGCAGCGCCGCCCAGCGTTTCGCCTTCACGCTTGAGGCGCTGGGCCTGCTCAACAAGGACCCGGTCAGCAAGCGCTACTCGCTGTCCTCGCGCACGCTGGACAGCGGCTGCCGCTACCTGGAGTCGCACGCGCTGCTGGACCGCGCCAATCCCTTCCTGCTCGAGCTCAACCGCAACGCCGGCGAAACCGTCAACCTGGCCGAGCCGGCGGGGCAGGACATGATCTACATCGGCCGTTTTCCCAGCCCCTTGCGGCTGCTGGTGCACATGCCTGTGGGCCGGCGCATTCCCATGTACTGCTCGTCCACCGGGCGCGTTTACCTGGCTGGCCTGAGAGACGACGAGGCCTACGAGGCGCTGGCGGCCAGCGACCGCGTGAAGTACACCGCCAACACGCTGACCGACGTGGATGCGCTGATGGCGCAGGTGCGCGAAGCGCGCGAGCAGGGCTACGCCTATTGCAAGGAGGAGTACTATCGCGGCGACCTGGCGCTGGCCGTGCCGGTCCACGACCTGAACGGGCGCGTGGTGGCCGGCCTGCAGCTTTCGGTGTCCGCGGCCAAGTGGACGGTCAAGCGCGCGCTGTCGCGCTTCATTCCGATGATGCAGGAAACCGCCCGCCAGATTTCCACCTCGCCGCCCACGCCGCGCCCGCTGGCGCCGTACGGCGGCGGCGCGGCCCGCGATCTGCACGCCCAGCCCCCCGGCCGCACGCGCGATTGAATCGCCAGGGCAGCTGGCGTATAAAGCGTAGCGACGCCCATCCGACACCCGTCCGGCCGGCGCATCCCTTAAGGAGCTCGACATGATGGAAGGCTTGTTCGGATGGTGGCGTCTTCGTTCCCGGCCGTTGGCCCTGGCGATCGGCGCCAGCCTGGCGCTGGCCGGCGCGGCGCAGGCGCAGGACCCTGGCGCATCGGCGCCGCAGGCGGCGCATGCCGACGCGGCGCGCGCGCTGCAATGGCCGCGCAGTTTCGATGCGCCCGACGGCTCGCGCATCGAGCTTTACCAGCCGCAGATCGACACCTGGACGGCGGACCGCCTGGGCGGGCGCATGGCGGTGGCGGTCGGCCCCGCCAAGGGCAACCCGACCTACGGCACGGTGGATTTCTCGGCGCGCGCCGAGGTCAACAAGCCGGCGGGGCTGGTGCATCTGTCGGACATCCGGATCGAAAAAGTGCAGGTGCCGACCGCGCCGCAAGAGGCCGACAGGCTGCGTGCCGCGCTGCAGGCGCGGCTGCCGGCCGAGGGCGTGGTCACGCCGCTCGACGCGCTGCAGCTCAGCTACACGCTGTCGCGCAACAACCCGGCCGCCAGGCCGGTGGCCGTGGACAACGCGCCGCCGCGCATCGTCTACCGCACCGTGCCGACCGTGCTGGTGCTGGTCGACGGCGCGCCGGCATGGGCCGACGTGCCTGAAGCCTCGGGCTGGCGCCGCGTGGTCAACACGCGCGCGCTGATCCTGCGCGACGGCGCCGGCCGCCATTTCCTGCAGGCCGCGGGGCACTGGTACGAGGCCGGCGGCATCGACGGCCCCTGGACCGCGGTCGAGCATCCCGCCGCCGCGCTGCAGGCCGCCGCCGACGCGGCGCGGCGCAAGGCCGCGCCCGACCCGCTGCTGCCGCATGACGGCAAGGCGCCGTACCGCGCGCCGGCCGTCGTGGTGTCCACCGTCCCGGCGGAGCTGCTGGTGACCGTGGGCCAGCCCGAACTGCGGCCGGTGCCGGGCACCTCGCTGCTGTCGGTGGCCAACGCCGACCACGCCCTGTTCATGAACCCCGGCGACAACCGCTATTACCTGCTGGTGTCGGGACGCTGGTTCCGCGGGGCGGGGCTGGAAGGGCCCTGGACCTACGTGCCGGGCAAGAGCCTGCCGCGCGATTTCGCGCGCATTCCGGCGCGGGACCCGCAATCCGGCGTGCTGGCCTCGGTGCCGGGCACGCCGCAGGCCAAAGAGGCGGTCATCGCTTCCACCATTCCCCAGACCGCGACCGTATCGCGCGGCGCGACCCTGAAGGTCGAGTACGGCGGCGGCTCGCCGACCCTGCGCCCCATCGCCGGCACCGCGCTGTACTACGCCGCCAATTCGCAGGTGCCGGTGATCCAGGCCGAAGGGCGTTACTACGCGCTGTCGCACGCGGTCTGGTTCGTGTCCGACTCGGCCTTCGGCCCGTGGCGCGTGGCCGACCGCGTGCCGGCGGCCATCTACGCCATTCCCGCCAATTCGCCGCTGCATTACGTGACCTACGTGCAGGTCTACGGCTCCACGGCGCAAAACGTGGTGTTCGGCTACACGCCCGGCTACATGGGCGTGGTGGTCGCGCCCGACGGCACGGTGGTCTACGGCACCGGCTACGCATATCCGCCCGTGATCGTGCAGGACACCTGGGTCGGCTATCCGCCCAGCTACGGCTACGACGCGGCCTTCGACACCGCGGCCGGCTTCGCCTTCGGATTCGCCGCGGCCGAAGCCTGGGGCGGCGCCGCGCCGTACTGGGGACCCTATTGCTGCGCGCCGTACTGGCGCGGCGTGGACGTCAACCGGGTCGACGTCTATGGCGCCTGGGGCGGGTCCGGCGTGGTCACGCACGCGGCCGGCTGGAACGGCTGGACCGGCACGCAATGGCAGGGCGCGCACGCCGAGGGCTACAACCCGCAGACCGGCGCCGCGTTCGAGGGCACGCGCGGCGCGGCCTATAACCAATACACCGGCAATGCCGCCGCCGGCCGGCGCGGCGCCTACACCAATCCGGTCACCGGCGCGTCCGGCGCGGGCCGCGCCGGCGTGGTCGAGAACGACGACGGCCAATGGGCCGCAGGCCGCCAGGACGCCCGCACCAACGCCCGCACCGGCCGCACGACGGTGTCCTCGGCCACCGCCTCCGGCACGGCCGGGCAGGGCGTGGACAACGTGGACCGGCGCGGCGCGACCTACAACCGCAACACCAACAGCGGCATGGCCTGGAACAACGGCAACGTCTACGCCGACCACAACGGCAACGTCTACGAGCACAACGACAACGGCTGGCAGCAGCACACCTCGTCGGGCTGGCAGCCGGTGCAAGGCGGCGACTCCAGCTACCTGAACGGCCAGCGCCAGGCGCGGGACTATTCCAGCCAGCGCAGCGATTTCCAGGGCGGCGGCTGGCAGGACCGCATGGGCGGCGGCGATTCCGGCGGCGGCTGGCGCGACCGGGGCATGGAAGGCGGCGGCGGCTGGCGCGACCGCATGGGCGGACGCGGCGGCTGGGGCGGCGGCTTCGGCGGATTCCGCGGCGGGTTCCGCCGCTGAGACACGCTCCTGCGCGGGGGCGGCCGTTTGCGCCGCGCCCGCGCCGGGCGCTAGACTGCCTGCTTCCCCATTTCTTTCCTGCCTTACGCCATGGCCCTGCATAGCTGGCTCATCTATCTGGTTGCGGTCATCGGCCTGTCGGTGACGCCCGGGCCCAACACGCTGCTCGCGCTCACCCACGGCGCGCTGCACGGCCACCGCAAGGCGCTGTGCACCATCGCCGGCGGCGCGGTCGGCTTCGTGGCGCTGATCGCGCTGTCGATGCTGGGCATCAGCGCCCTGCTCAAGGCCTGGGGCCCGGCGCTCACCGTGCTGAAGTGGGGCGGCGGGGCCTACCTGATCTGGCTCGGCATCCAGCTGTGGCGCTCGCCCGGCGTGCAATTGCAGCCGCCGCCCGACATGCCGAAGGCCCGCGGCGCGCGCATGTTCGGCCAGGGCTTCCTGTCGGCCATCTCCAATCCCAAGGCGCTGCTGTTCTACGGCGCCTTCCTGCCGCAGTTCATCGACCCGGCCCGCAGCCTGCTGACGCAGTTCGCCATCATGGCGGCCACCTTCGCGCTGGTGGAGTTCCTGGTCGAATACGTGCTGGCGCGCCTGGCGCACCGTGTGCGCCCCTGGCTGGAACGCGCCGGCCGGCGCTTCAACAAGGTCTGCGGCGGCCTGTTCGCCGCGATGGGCGCGGCGCTGCCGGGCTCCTGATCCTCCTTCTCGTCTCCCCGTCCTCCTCGCTTGCCGCGCCCGGGCCGAGCCCCGCGCGCGGCGGCGCGCGTCCGCCCGTCTGCTGTCCGATCGGCAAATAAAATATTTTCTTTTTAAAAATATATATATTTGCTATGCTGCCGCTGCAATGATCGCGCAGACGATCCCTGATGGCGACCGGCCGTCGCCCGTACATCGAGGAGATGAATGTGAAATGCCTTTCCATCATGGCCATGGCCGCGTCGCTGGCAGTCGCGCCGTTCGCCCAGGCCGCCCCGCAGCGCCCGCCCAACGTGCTCGTCATCCTGGCCGACGACCTGGGCTACAACGACATCCAGCCCTTCGGGCAGGACATCATCCAGACCCCGGCGCTGAACCAGCTGGCCGCCGAGGGCATGCGCTTCACCAACTACCACGTCAATCCCACCTGCTCGCCGACCCGCGCCCAGCTGCTGACCGGCGTGGACAACCACCTGGCCGGCATGGGCTCGATGGGCGAGTACTACGCACCCGAGATGGACAAGTACCCGGGCAACTACATCGGTTCCCTCAATGACCGGGTCAAGACCATCGCCGAAGTGCTCAAGGACCGGGGTTATGCGACCTTCATGGCCGGCAAGTGGCATCTGGGCGGCAAGCCCGAACAACTGCCGGCGGCGCGCGGTTTCGAGAATTCGTTCGCGCTGATCAACCCGGGCGGCAGCCATTGGGACAACAAGGGCCTGCTCGCGGTCCAGCCGCGCACGCGCTTCGTCGAGAACGAGAAGACGGTGCCGCGCGACACGGGGGAGTTTTCCTCCAATCTCTATACCGACAAATTCCTGGGCTACATGAAGTCGGCCGAGGATGCGGGCAAGCCTTTCTTCGGCTATCTGGCGTTCCAGGCCGTGCACGATCCGCTGCACGCGCCGGCGGCCGACGTGGCCAAGTACCGCGGCAAGTTCGCCCGCGGCTACGACGAACACCGCGAGACCATGTACAAGAACATGCTGCGCGCGGGCGTGGTGCCCGCGGGCACCAAGATGTCCGAGACCACGCCGCTCTTCAAGCCCTGGGACCAGCTGACGGCGCAGGAGCGGGCGCACCAGGAGCGCCTGATGGAGATCTACGCGGGCATGGTGAGCAACCTGGACAGCAACATCGGCCGCGTGATCGACCAGTTAAAGCGCAGCGGCCAGTACGACAATACCGTGATCATCTTCTTCTCCGACAACGGGCCTTCCGGCGCCTACATGGATTTCTATCCGGGCAACAAGGACGGCAGCTGGATCGCGAAGGAGTTCGACACCTCGTTCGACAACATGGGCGCGCCGGGTTCGTTCGCCGGCCTCGGACCGGGATGGGCCTATGCGAGTTCGGCGCCGTTCCGGCTGTTCAAGCTGTTCATGAGCGAAGGCGGGACGATTTCCCCGCTGATCGTGAAGGGCTCGATGGTGGCCAAGCGCGGTTCGATCAACGACGGCTACCTGGCGGTCGAGGACATCTTCCCCACCATCACGGCCATCACCGGCGCGGCGCGCGGACAGGAGCGCGACGGGGTGCCGCTGGCGCCGCTCAAGGGGGTGTCGTTCCTGGATGTGCTCGAAGGCACGGCCACGTCGGCCCGGCCTGCGGATTTCGAACGCGGCGGCGAGCTGTTCGGCAACAAGGAATACCGCCAGGGCAAGTGGAAGCTGAGCTGGATACCCAAGCCGTTCGGCGCCGGCCAGTGGCAGCTTTTCGATACCGAGGCCGATCGTGGCGAAACCACGGACCTTGCCTCGCGGCAGCCGCAGCGCGTCAAGGAAATGGCCGCCAAGTACGAGGCCTGGGCCCAGGCCAACAGGGTGATCCGCTGGGACACCGATTACCTGGACAGGGAGCTGTTCGGCTACTTCGACTGGCGCAAGAACATGCCCCGGCAGGTCATCATTCCCGCCGAGCGCTAGACGGAGCCACGCGATGAAGATGTCCATGCGCCTGGTGGCGGCCGCCGCGATCGGCGCGGCGGCGGTGGCGGCGGGCTGGCTGGCCATTGCGGCCGGCCCCCAGCCCGGGCAGCCCGGCGACGGGCGCAACGCCCCGCCCGACATGGTGTGGGTGCCGCCGGGCGAATTCCTGATGGGTTCGGACAGCAGCCGCGCGCAGGCCAACGAGCGGCCGGCCCACAAGGTGCGGTTGCCGGGATACTGGATCGACCGCCACCACGTCACCAACCGCGACTTCGCCCGCTTCGTGGCGGCCACCGGCTACGTCACCACCGCGGAGCGGGCGCCCGACTGGGAGACGCTACGCGCCCAGCTGCCGCCCGGCACGCCGCGTCCGCCGGCTTCGGCGCTGGTGCCGGGCGCGCTGGTGTTCGTCGGCGCCGACAAACCGGTGGACCTGCGCGAATATGCGCGCTGGTGGCGTTACGCGCCGGGCGCGAACTGGCGCCATCCGCAAGGCCCCGCGTCCGATCTCACGGGCAAGGAAGACCACCCGGTGGTGCAGGTTTCGTACGAGGACGCCCAGGCCTACGCGGCCTGGGCCGGCAAGCGCCTGCCGACCGAAGCGGAATGGGAATATGCGGCGCGCGGCGGGCTGGACCAGGCCAGCTACGCCTGGGGCGGGGTGCTGCAGCCCGAGGGCAAAAGCATGGCCCGCACCTGGGATTCGGCCCAGCCTTTCCCAATGCAATCGCCGAAGATCATGCCGGGCACCGAGCGGGTGGGCGCGTATCCGCCCAACGGCTACAACATCCAGGACATGGCCGGCAACGCCTGGCAGTGGGTGGCCGACTGGTACCGCCCCGATGCGTTCGCGCGCCAGGCGGCCAAGGGCGGGGCGATTTTCGACCCTGCCGGTCCGCAGGCCTCGTTCGACGCCACCCTGGTCCGGCCGGACGCGCCGCAGCGCGTCATCCGTGGGGGATCGTTCCTGTGCAGCGAAACCTATTGCGAAGGCTACCGCGTCAGCGCGCGGCAGGGGCAGGACCCGTACAGCAGCGCCGCCAACGTCGGCTTCCGGCTGGCGCTGAGCGCGGGCCAGTGGCGGGGCGGCCGGTAGGCCGCGGATCAGGCCGCGCCGCGGCCGAACCGGCTGTGTTCCAGCACCAGCGCGGTGGTGATGCGCAGGTGCTCGGCCAGGAGCGCGCAGGCCAGGTCGGCGTTCTTGGCCAGCGCCGCCTTCGCGATGGCCTCGTGCTCGGCATGCACGTCGCGCGCGCCGGCTTCGTTCTGTCCCATCACGGACAGGTTGCGGTAGCGCGAGGTCTGGTCGCGCAGGATGAGCGAGAACCGCAGGCTCCATTTGGACGGGCAGGCCGACAGCAGCGCCTCGTGGAAGGCGTCGTGCTCGGCTTCCCATTGCGGGTCCAGTCCCACGCCGCTGGCCGCCATCATGGACTGGCGCTTGAGGCGGTGCAGCGCCGCCATGACGCGGCCTTCCCATTCGATGTCGCCGTGCGCGATGGAGGCCCGCAGCGCATCGCATTCGATGCGCTGGCGCGTCTGCGTGATGTCCAGCAGTTCCTCGCGCGAGGTCTTGGCCACGCTGAAGCCGCGCTGGTCTTCGGCGTTGACGAAGCCGCTGGTCGCCAGGCGCGACAGCGCCTCGCGCAGCGGATTGACGCCGGTGTCGTAGCGTTCGGCGAGCTCTTTGAGCTTGAGCTTGGCGCCGGGCAGCAGGCGCCCGGCGATGATGTCGTCGAGGACGGTATCGGTCAGCAGCGAGGCCTGCGTACGCTGCTGGGTTGCGGCACGGGCGGGCTCGCCGCCTGTCGGGTGGCTCATTGGTTAGGGGTATCCGCATTGGGTTAGGGGGATTCTACGCTCGGCCATGAAAGTAGACAAACCAAAAAATATATATTTTTCTTGCTTTGTAGATAAAACTGCCTATACTGGCCTGCAAGGATGGAGCCCGACGCTGCGTAGCCCATCCCGTGCGGCGCCGCCCTGCCGCGGCGCTCTTTGCGCGGCGCTCTTGCGGTCATCAAGGACATCATGAAACTCATACGCTTTACCCACAACAACGAGCGTCACCTCGGCATTCTGCGGGGCGACGAAGTGGTCAGCCTGGGCCGGCACGAGGTGCTGGACCTGCTGCGCCAGGGCGTGGACCTGGCCGCCTTCGCCAAGGAACGCGCCGCGGGCGGGCGTCCGATCCCGCTGGCCGAAATCGGCTACCTGCCGCCGCTGGACAACGCCGGCAAGATCATCTGCATCGGCCTGAATTACCGCGACCACACGGCCGAAAGCAAGTTCGAGCAGCCCGACTATCCGACCGTGTTCAACCGCTTCAACAGCAGCCTGATCGCGCACGGCGACCCCATGATCCGGCCCAAGGCCTCGGACTCGCTGGACTACGAAGGCGAGATGGCGGTGGTGCTGAACGGCGGCGGCCGCTACATTTCCAAGGCCGAGGCGCTGAAGTACGTGGCCGGCTACTCGGTCTTCAACGACGGCTCGGTGCGCGAATACCAGTTCAAGTCGCCGCAATGGACCGTGGGCAAGAACTTCGACGGCACCGGCGGCTTCGGCCCCGTGCTGGTCACGCCCGACGAACTGCCCGCCGGCGGCAGCGGCCTGGCGCTGGAGACCCGCCTCAACGGCAAGGTGGTGCAGTCGGCCAACACCCGCGACATGGTGTTCGACGTGGCCACGCTGATCTCGGTCCTGAGCGAATCGTTCTCGCTGGAAGCCGGCGACGTGATCGTCTCGGGCACGCCCTCGGGCGTGGGCTGGGCGCGCCAACCGCGCCTGCTGATGCAGGACGGCGATGTGTGCGAGGTGTCCATCGAAGGCATCGGCACGCTGACCAATCCGGTTCGGCTGGAGCGCTGAGCCGCGCGCGGGCCCGGCGCGCCGGGCCGACGAAAAAAGGACGGAGACATTCCAATGAAAGAACTCAGAACCCCCGTGCTGGTCGTGGGCGCAGGTCCGGCGGGCCTGAGCGTGACGGCGCTGCTGGCCAAGTACGGCATTGAAACGCTGACGGTCACGCGCTATCCCGGCACCGCCAATTCGCCGCGCGCGCACATCACCAACCAGCGCACCATCGAAGTGATGCGCGACCTCGGCATCGAGGACCGCGTGCGCGCCCAGGCCACGCCCAACTTCCAGATGTCGAACAACGTCTGGGCCACCAGTTTCGCCGGCAAGGAACTGGCCCGCCTGCAGACCTGGGGCACGGGCGGGGAGCGCAAGGCGGACTACGAAAAAGCGAGCCCCTGCGAGATGTGCAACATCCCGCAGCACATCCTGGAGCCCATCATCCTGGGCGCGGCGCGCGAGCATGGCGCGCATTTCCTGTTCAACACCGAACTGACCTCGATCGCGCAGCAGGGCGACGAAGTCGTGGCGCACCTGGTCGACAAGCTCAGCGGCGAGGAAATCCGCGTCATCGCGCAATACGCGGTGGGCGCCGACGGCGGCAACAGCATCGTGGCCCGGCAGCTGGGCTTCGAGTTCGACGGCCAGATGGGCCTGGGCGCGGCGGTCAGCTGCTGGCTGGAGGTGGACCTCACGCCCTACGTGCAGCACCGCCCCGGCGTGCTGTACTGGATGACCGAACCCGGCAACACCTACTGGTTCGGCAGCGGCACCTTCGTCTGCGTCAAGCCGTGGAACGAATGGATCATGCTCTACATGTACGACAAGGAAAAGGGCGAGCCGGACCTGAGCGAAGCGGCCATCATCGCCCATGCCCGCAGCGTGATCGGCGTGCCCGACATCCAGGTCAGGGTCAAGTCGGCCAACAAGTGGCAGATCAACCATATCGCCGCGCGCCAGATGAGCAAGGGCCGGGTGTTCCTGGCCGGCGACGCGGCGCATCGCCATCCGCCGGCCAACGGGCTGGGCACCAATACCTCGATCCAGGACGGCTTCAACCTGGCCTGGAAACTGGCGATGGTGCTCAAGGGCCAGGCCGGCCCGCAACTGCTGGAAACCTATTCCCAGGAACGCCAGCCGGTGGCGCGCGGCGTGGTCGACCGCGCCATGAAATCGGTGCAGGACATGAAGGCCATCGCCGACGCGCTGGGCTTCATTCCCGGCCAGAGCGCGCAAGAGGGCTGGGCCAATATCGACGAACTGTTCGGCGACACGCCGCGCGGGCGCGAACGCCGCGCCCAGCTGGATGCGGCGGTGGAATTGCAGAACTACCAGTTCAATTGCCACGGCGTCGAACTGGGTCAGGTCTACGCCTCGTCCGCGGTGGTGGCCGACGGCAGCAAGCGCAAGCCCTTCGAGCGCGACGCCGAGCTGTACCACCAGCCCACCACCTTCCCCGGCGCCTCGTTGCCGCATGCATGGGTCGAGCTGGACCGGCGCCGCGTCTCCACCCTGGACCTGGTCGGCCATGGCCGCTTCACCCTGCTGCTGGGCCGTTCCGACGCCGTGTGGCGCGAAGCCGCCGAGGCGGTCCGGCAAACCCTGGGGCTGGACCTCGCGGTCCACACCATCGGCGCCGGCTGCGAAGTGGCCGACGTCTACGGCGCCTGGGCGCGCCTGCGCGAAGTCTCCGAGTCGGGTTGCGTGCTGGTCCGCCCGGACCGCCACGTCGCCTGGCGCGCCGATTCCGCGCCCACGGCCGAAGCCGCCCGCGCGCAATTGCTGGAGGTGTTCGCGCGCGTCGTGGACCGGGCTTCCGTCCCGCAGCCGGCGCTCGCATAATCGAAACCAGTCGGTCCCGAGGAGACAAGAATGTCGTTCAACAAGCCTGACTCAGCCCGCTACGGCGTGCACTCGATCGATCATTTCGCGCTCCAGGTCCCCGACCTGGAGCAGGCCGAACGCTTCCTGCGCGCCTTCGGCCTGGAGGTCGCGCACGCCGGCGGCGCGCTGGAGCTGCGCTGCGCGGGCGACGACCATTGCTGGTCGCGCATCGTCGGCGGCGGCCCCAAGCAGCTGGCCTATCTGAGCCTGAACTGCTATGAGGACGAGTTCGACGCCATCCGCGAGCAGGCGCTGGCCGCCGGCGCGCGTCCCGCCGCGCCCGGCGCGCATGGCGAGTCCGGGGGATTCTGGTTCCTGGACCCGGACGGCAACCTGCTGCAGCTCAAGCCCGGCCCCAAGACCAGCCCGGACACCAAGAGCCGCAATGCCAGCGTGCAGGTGGCGCCGGGCCAGCGCGGCTCGGCCGGGCGCGGCAAGCGGCCGCGCGCGCGGCCGGCGCGCCTGTCGCACGTGCTGATGTTCACCACCGACATGGAGCGCTCGCTGCGCTTCTACAGCGACGCGCTGGGGCTGTACCTGTCCGACCGCTCGCGCGACATCGTGGCCTTCATGCACGCGCGCCACGGCTCGGACCATCACCTGGTCGCCTTCGTCAAGGACGCGGCCCGCGGCTGGCACCACAGCGCCTGGGACGTGCCCGGCCTGGAGGACGTGGGCTGCGGCGCCGAGCAGATGCGCGACGCGGGCTACAAGGAAGGCTGGGGCGTGGCCCGCCATACGCTGGGATCGAACTACTTCTATTACGTGCGCGATCCCTGGGGCTCGTTCTGGGAGTACTCGGCCCACATCGACTACGTGCCGGCCGGTTTCGACTGGCCCGCGGGCGACTACCCGCCGGAAGACGCGCTCTACATGTGGGGGCCGGAAATGCCGGCCTACTTCGTGCAGAACACCGAAAGGCAGTAAGCGTTCAGGCCGGGGCGCGCCAGCGCCCCGATGCCGGGTCGACTTCCACGCGCGCGCCGCCCCGGCGCACCTGTTCCTCGTCCTGCGGCGCATCGACGTCGAAAACAATGCCCAGCGCCTGCGCGACGCCGGGCGCCTCGACCGGCAGCTCCCAGGTCAGGAACAGCTGCGACAGGTCCGCACCGCCGGCGAAGTCCGACTCGCGGAACCGGTCGCGGCCGCGCGGCACCACGGCGTGCGGCTGCGCGGTGTCGAAAATCATGGCCGTGCCGCGCGCCAGCGCGATCCGCTGGCCGCTGCCCGGAAAGACCACGTCCAGCCCCTTGTCCTCGCTCAGGAACAGATTGCAGAAGACCGCGTCGCCGTACTGCCCGGCGTCGTGATGAAAGCGCGCGCCGCGGCACGCCATCAGCGCCATGTCGGCCTCGTCCAGCGCCGCCGCCAGTCCCAGCGCGCCGGTCCAGCCGCGCATCGCATCCAGGCATCGCCCGAAGCCGGGCCAGCGCGCCCGCGTGCGGGCCAGCGGCATCTGCTCGACGTCGCCGGGCTCCAGGCACAGCCGCGTCGCGATCTCGCGCTCCCAGTCCGCCGCCGCCCGCGCCGGCGCGGGCGGCACGTCCAGTGTGGCCGTCAGCGCCGCGGCGGCCACGCCGCGGCTGCGCATGGCTGCGCCGCTCAGGTAATGGACGGCGAGGGAGTCGGGGGCGCGGGTCATGGGGAGCGATGGGGAGGTGGCAGCGGCCAACCATAGCATTGCCTGGCCGCGGCGGCGGCGATGACCGGCCGGCGGACGCCGGGCGCGCCGTTTGCGCGCAAACCGAATACAGTGCTGGGCAGGCCCGGGCGCGGTTGCCGCGGGCGGCATTTCACAGCACAGATCAGGAGACGGCATGGATACGGTAGGCAAGACAAACAGCGTGCGCGAGCGCGTCGGCGAGGCGGAATGGCAGGTGCGCAAGGATCTGGCGGCGCTGTACCGGCTGGTGGCGCTGTTCGGCTGGGACGACCTGATCTTCACGCACATCACCGCCAAGGTGCCCGGCACCGAGCACTTTCTCATCAATCCCTACGGCATGATGTTCGACGAGATCACGGCGTCCAGCCTGGTCAAGATCGACCTGCACGGCCGCAAGGTGATGGAGTCGGAGTACGACATCAATCCCGCCGGCTTCACCATCCACAGCTGTATCCACGCGGCCCGCAAGGACGCGATGTGCGTGCTGCACACGCACTCGATCAACGGCGTGGCGGTCTCGGCGCAGAAAGAAGGGCTGCTGCCGCTGTCGCAGTTCGCCTTCATCGTGCTGCGCTCGCTCAGCTATCACGATTACGAGGGCCTGGCGCTCAACCCCGACGAGCAGCCGCGCCTGGTGCGCGACCTGGGCAGCAACAACTACCTCATCCTGCGCAACCACGGCCTGCTGACCGTGGGGCAGAGCATGGCGGAGGCGTTCCAGGCCATGCACCGCCTGGAAGCGGCCTGCATGGTCCAGGTGCGGGCCCAGGCCGGCGGCGGCGAACTGACCCACATTCCGCCCGAGGTGCTGGCGCGCGCCGCGGTCGAATCGCCGGCCGACCGCGCCCACAAGGCGGCGCTGGCCTGGCCCGGGCTGCTGCGCCGGCTGGACCGCCGCAACCCCGGCTACGCGGAGTAGGGCGGCGGGACATCATTACGACATCACGACATCATGATGTCTTGATGTTATGATGCCGGCATGCCCAATGAAACCGACTACGCCCCGCTCTACGCCCGGGTCGAGAACGCGCTGGCCGCGGAAATCGCGGCCGGCGGCCTGCCGCCCGGCAGCCAGCTTCCACCCGAAGACGGCCTGATCGCCCGCTTCGGCGTCAGCCGCACCACGGTGCGCAAGGCGATCGAACACCTGGTGGCCCGCGGGCTGGTCGAGATCCGGCGGGGCAGGGGCACGTTCGTGGCCGAACCCAAGCTGACCCAGCCGCTGACGGGGCTGAGCGGCTTCGTGGAGGACATGGCGGCGCTGGGCCGCCACGCCACCGCGCGCCTGCTGGACAAGCGGCCGGTGCCGGCCTCCGAGGCCGTCGCCCGCCAGCTCGGCGTGGCGCAGGGCACGCAGGTCTACCGCATCGAGCGCGTGCGCCTGGCCGACGGCGTGGCCATGTCGTTCGACGAAACCTATCTGCCGCTGGAGATCGGCGAGCAGGTGGCCAGCAACGACCTGGAAGCCGAGCCGATTTTCGACCTGCTGGAGCTGCGCTACGCGCTGCCGCTGATCGAGGCGCAGTACCAGCTCGAAGCCGTCACCGCCGACGCGCACGTGGCGCAGGCGCTGGGCGTGCCGCCCGGCAGCCCGATCTTCCTGATCGAGCGCACGTCCTACACCGAGGGCCAGCGGCCCGTCGACTACGAAAAACTCTATTACCGCGGCGACCTGATCCGGTTCTCCACCCGCCTGGCGCGCGCGCCCCGCCGGCCATGACGGACAGCGCGCAGATCCTCTGGCTGTTTGCCGCGGCCTTCGGCGCCAGCGCGCTCGGCGGCGTGCTGGGCATGGCCAGCGGCATTTTCATCGTGCCCATCCTGACGCTGCTGTTCGGCGTGGACATCCACCTGGCCATCGGCGCCAGCATCGTCTCGGTGATCGCCTGTTCCTGCGGCAGCGCCGCGCCGTTTCTGAAGGGAAGGCTGACCAACGTACGGCTGGCCATCGTGCTCGAAACCGCGACCACGCTGGGCGCGCTGACCGGAGTGTTCCTGATCGGCATCGTGCCCACGGCGTTCCTGTACGGCCTGTTCGCCGTCATCCTGGCGCTGTCGGCGCAGCAGATGCTGGCGCGCCGCCGCGAGGTCGCCGCGGTCGCCGCGCCCGGGGCCGCGAGCTGGGCCACCGCGCTGCGCCTGCATTCCAGCTTCCCCGACAGGGCGCTGGGCCGCGAGGTGCATTACCAGGTCGGCCGCGTGCCGCTGGGGCTGTCGCTGATGTACGCGGCCGGGCTGGTCTCGGCGCTGCTGGGCATCGGCTCGGGCGTGCTCAAGATTCCGGCGATGGACGCCGCGCTGCGGCTGCCCATCAAGGTGTCCTCGGCCACGTCGAACTTCATGATAGGGGTGACCGCCGCGGCCAGCGCGGGCGCGTATTTCGTGCGCGGCGACATCGACATCGGCATCGCCGGCCCGGTGGCGCTGGGCTCGGTGGCCGGCGCGCTGGCGGGCGCGCGCGTGCTGCTCGGGCTGCCGGCGGACAAGCTGCGCCTGTTCTTCGTCATCGTGCTGGCGCTGCTGGCGGTGCAGATGCTGCTGAGCGCGCTGGGCNGCGCTGCGGCTGCCCATCAAGGTGTCCTCGGCCACGTCGAACTTCATGATAGGGGTGACCGCCGCGGCCAGCGCGGGCGCGTATTTCGTGCGCGGCGACATCGACATCGGCATCGCCGGCCCGGTGGCGCTGGGCTCGGTGGCCGGCGCGCTGGCGGGCGCGCGCGTGCTGCTCGGGCTGCCGGCGGACAAGCTGCGCCTGTTCTTCGTCATCGTGCTGGCGCTGCTGGCGGTGCAGATGCTGCTGAGCGCGCTGGGCGTGTCTTTTCCGGGAGGCGCGGCATGAGCGCTGCGACGGACCTTCAGGCGCGGCGCGACCGCCGCATCGCGGCGCTGCTCTGGTACGGCACCTGGGCGGCCTCGGCCTGCATCGCCATCGGCATGGCGCTGGACCTGCTGCTGCCGGCCGGCGGCTACCGGCTGGTGCAGGCCGGCGTGGCGCTCTTCATCCTGCTGCCGGTGGCGCGGGTGGCGCTGATGCTGGCGATCTTCCTGCGCGAGCGCGATTACGCCTACAGCGCGATCTCCGCGCTGGTGCTGCTCATCATCGCGGCCGGCGTGCTGTTCGGCCTGCGCTGAAGGCCGGCGCGGCCGGTTTTCCTATAATCCCCGGGCGCCTTTTTCCTTCCAGGACGGATACATGCATTCCATCACCCCCCAGGATGTCTACGTGCCCACCAGCCAGGGCCGCCTGTTTGCGCGGCGCTGGGACCCGGCCGGCGCGCAGGACGCCGGCGCGCCCATCGTGCTGATGCACGACTCGCTGGGCTGCGTGGAGCTGTGGCGCGACTTTCCCGAACAGCTGGCGCAGGAGACCGGGCGCAGCGTCATCGCCTACGACCGGCTCGGCTTCGGCCGCTCGGACCCGAACGACGCCGTCTTCGACCCCGGCTTCGTCGAGGCCGAGGCGCGCGACGGTTTCCGCCTGCTGCGCGAGGCGCTGGGCATCGGGCCGTTCGTGGCCTTCGGCCACAGCGTGGGCGGCGGCATGGCGATCTGCAGCGCGGGCGAGTACGCCGCCGATTGCCGGGCCCTGATCACCGAGTCGGCGCAGACCTTCGCCGAAGACCTCACGCTGTCCGGCATCAGCGCCGCCAGCCGCAACTTCGCCGAACCCGGCCAGCTGGACCGCCTGAAGAAGTACCACGGCGAAAAGGCCGCCTGGGTGCTGCGCGCCTGGGTCGATACCTGGCTGTCGCCGGCGTTCGCCGACTGGAATCTCGACGCGCGCCTGCGCCAGGTTCGCTGCCCGGTGCTGGCGCTGCATGGCGAGCTGGACGAATACGGCTCGCGCCGGCATCCCGAGCGCATCGCGGAACTGACCGGCGGGCGCAGCGTGCTGCTGGAGAACTGCGGCCACGTGCCGCACCGCGAACAGAGCCGCATCGTGCTGGACCTGGTCGGCCAGTGGCTGAAGGCCTAGGCCGGCCGCGCGTCCCAGGTCCGGTCGTCGATCAGGCCGCGCACCACCTGCCGCAGCGTGCCGGCCACGCTGCGCGCGGCGGCGTCGCCCAGCACGCTGCGGCGCTGCGCCAGGCAGATTGAGCGGGTGAAGGTGGGCGACAGCCGGCGTGTGGCCAGCGCGCCTTCGCGCACCTCGCGGGCCACGGCGCAGGGCGCCAGCAGGCTGAACCAGGCGCCGGTCCTGAGCAGCTGGATCAGGTAGGCGCCGGCGTCGATTTCTATGCCCACGTTGAGCGCGGTTCCGTGGCGCAGCGCGTAGTCGTCGAGCGCGGCGCGGATGCCGTGGCGGCGCGACGAGATGGCCAGCGGATAGTCCGCCAGCGCCGCCACGGACACGGTCTTGCCGGCCTTCAGGCGCTGCGGCACGCCCACCAGGTGCATGTCCTCGTGCGCGATGGGTTCGCTGTGCACGCCGGACGTGGAAGGCCGGTCGAACACCAGCGCCAGGTCCAGCTCGCCGGCCAGCAGCCAGCTCCAGAGATAGCCCGAGAACCCGTCCACCACCCGCAGCCGGATGCGCGGATAGTCCTGCGACAGCCGCGCGATCAGCGGCAGGGCCAGCACCGCCGCCGCGGAAGCCGGCAGCCCGATGGAGACTTCGCCCTGCGGTTCCTGGGCGCTGCCGCGGATGTCCTCGAACGCGGCCTGCGTGCGGCCCACGATGTCGTAGGCGCGCGCCAGCAGCTCGACGCCGGCCGGCGTGGGCGCAACCCCGCGTATGTCGCGTTCCAGCAGTTGCGCGTCCAGCGCCGCCTCCAGCTTCGCCATGGTCACGGTCAGGGCCGGCTGCGCGATGTGCAGCCGGCGCGAGGCGGCCGAGATGCTGCCTTCTTCGCAGACCGCGATAAAGGCGATCAGGCGGGGGATGTCGAGCTGGCGGGCGTTGTGCATGGGGCGGCAGGGTGGAGGATGGCCATAATTCAGCAATATGGCGGTATAGGGTAAAGATATTTTACGGATAGGGGTCGCGACGGCAAACTGCGGTCCGATACGTTGTCGCCCGGAAGAAATCCCCATGTCCCAAGCAAGCCTGGCCCCGCAGTCCGGAGCCGAACTGCCGCCGCTCAAGTCGATACGCGGCTTCCATGTCGGCGGGTCTATCGTCGAACTGAGCGACGCGCCCGCGAGGACGCTGCAATCCGTGCCCGGCCTGGAGGCGCGCGCCTCCGACCCCAACGGCCGCCACGCGGTCGGCCAGCTGTACGTGCAGCATTTCGCGCTGGCGCGGCCGGCCCATCCCTATCCGGTGTTCCTCTGGCACGGCGGCGGCATGACCGGCTGCACCTGGGAGCAGACGCCGGACGGCCGCCCCGGCTGGCACGACTACTTCATGCGCGCGGGCTACGACACCTACGTCAGCGACGCGGTCGAGCGCGGGCGCGCTTCCTGGCCGGCGCCGGAGCTCGTGGCCGGCGGGCAGGCCGAGCACCGCAGCATCGAGCAGGCCTGGGATCTGTTCCGCATCGGCGAACCCGGCGCGGCGCAGGGCTATCCGGGCCAGCAGTTTCCGGCCGATTGCATGCCGCAGCTGGCGCGCCAGTTCGTCGGCCGCTGGGTGAGCAACCGCGAGCGCGCCATCGCCGCGTATGCCGAGCTGCTGGGCCGCGCCGGGCCGGGCGTGGTGATCGCCCACAGCGAGGGCGGGCGGCTCGCGCAAAGCGTGCTGCAGGCCGTGCCGGACCGCATCAAGGCGCTGGTGCTGGTGGAGCCGGCCGGCGGCGTGCAGGCCGACGCCGCGGCGTTCGCGCGCATGGCGGCGGTGCCGGTATGCGTGCTGTGGGGCGACTACTTCGACCGCAGCCCGCTGTGGCGGCGCTACCGCGAGCAGACCGACGCCTGGCTCGACGGCCTGGCGCGGGCCGGCGGCAGCGTCACCCGGATGGACCTGCCGGCCCTGGGCATCGCCGGCAATTCGCACCTGCCGATGATGGACCGCAACAACGCCGAACTCGCCGCCATGCTGGACGCGTGGATCCAGGACACCAACAACGATTCCATATGAACAGGAGACCCACCATGAAAATTTCCGCAATCGCCAGGCTGATGGCCGCGGCCGCCCTGCTGGCCGGCGCCGCCGCCGCGCACGCCGAAGCCGCCTATCCCGACCGCCCGATCCGCATGATCATCCCTTACGCGCCGGGCGGCTCGCTCGATCCGATCGGGCGCGTGCTGGGCGAGGAACTGTCGCGCCGCCTGCGGCAGCCGGTGGTGGTGGAGAACGTGGCCGGGGCCGGCGGCATGCTGGGCGCCAACCGCGTGGCCAAGGCCAATCCCGACGGCTACACGCTGCTGATCGGCATCACCTCCAACGTGTCGCTGGCGCCGCTGGTCACGCCGCAGGCGCAATACCAGGCCGCGGATTTCGACGCGATCTCCATGGTCGGCACCAGCGGCCTGGTGCTGGTGGCCCGGCCCGACCTGCCGGTCTCGGACCTGGCGGGCGCGCTGGCGCTGGCCAGGCAGAAACCCGGCAGCCTGTCCTACGGCATTCCGGGCACGGGCTCGCTCTATCATCTGGCGATGGAGGCGCTCAAGTCCGACACGGGAACCGATATCGTGGCCGTGCCGTACAAGGGCGCGGGGCAGGCCAGCATCGATCTGATGGGCGGGCAGATCGACCTGGCCCTGCTGGGGCTGCCGGCCATGCTGCCGCACATCGCCAATCACAAAATGAAGGCGCTGGCCGTGATGAGCAGGAACCGGGACGTGGGCGACAAGAACATTCCGTCGGCCTCGGAAACCGCGGGCCTGGAAGGCATCGACTACGACATCTGGACCGGCGTGTTCGCGCCCAAGGGCACGCCGGAGCCGGTGCGCCAGCGCCTGCACCAGGAGATCCAGGCCATCCTGCAATCGCCGGAAGTGATCGAGGGCTACCGCAAGATGGGCGTGGAGGTCGCGCCGCCCCAGACCCTGGCGCAGTTCTCCGCCTTCATCGCCGGCCAGACCGACAAGCTCAAGAGCGATATCGGCCGCACCCGCTTCAATCCGGGCTCGTAAAGGGCGGCGGCGCGGTTCACAGCGCCGCGATCCGTGCTTAGAATCGGACTGGCCCGGCGTTTCCGGGCCATGTCCGTTTACCAGGTGTCCGATCCCATGCCCGAAATTCCGCCTCTTCCCCAAGCCGTCCACGACCCGGCCACCCGCCACGCGATCTTCCTGGTCGCCACCCTGAACGAGGGCGCCGGCTCCGCCGAAACGCTGCGGGGCTGGTGCGAAGACGTCGCCGCCCGCGTGCGCACCGTGGCGACCCGCGCGCCGCAACAAAACCTCTCCTGTGTCTGTGCGTTCGGCTCCGCCGTCTGGGACCGCGTCTTCGGCGCGCCGCGCCCGGCGGCCCTGCATCCGTTCCGCGAATTCGGGCCGCCCGGACGCGTCGCCGTCGCGACCCCCGGCGACCTGCTGCTGCACATCCGCGCCGATTCCATGGACCTGTGCTTCGAGCTCGCGACCCTGCTGCTCAACGACCTGGGCGATGCCGTGACGGTCGTCGACGAAGTCCACGGTTTCCGCTATTTCGACCGGCGCGCCATCATCGGCTTCGTCGACGGCACCGAGAATCCGCAAGGACGCGAGGCCGTGGACTTCACGGTGATCGGCGACGAGGACCCGGAGTTCGCCGGCGGCAGCTATGTGCTGGTGCAGAAATACCTGCACGACATGGACGGCTGGAACGCGCTGACGGTGGAAAACCAGGAAGGCATCATCGGCCGCCACAAGCTGTCCAACGTGGAGCTGGACGACGACATCAAGCCGTCTTCGTCGCACAGTTCCCTGACCACCCTCGAAGAGAACGGCCAGGAAGTGAAGATCCTGCGCGACAACATGCCTTTCGGCCGGGCCGGCTCGGGCGAGTTCGGCACCTACTTCATCGGCTACGCGCGCTCGCCGGCGCCCATCGAGCAGATGCTGGAGAACATGTTCGTCGGACGGCCCGTCGGCAACTACGACCGCCTGCTGGATTTCAGCCACGCGGTCACGGGCGGGCTGTTCTTCGTGCCGTCGGCCGACCTGCTGGAAGCGCTGGCCGAGCGCGCCCCGGCCGCCAGCGAGGCCGCCGCCCCTAGCGCTCCTGCTCCAGCGTCGCCTTGATCCGCAGCATGCTGTCCTGGTTGACCTGAATGAGACCGGAGGCCGGCTGATCTATGTCCAGGATGAAGGTCAGGACCAGCGATATCAAGGTGGCGAACAGGCCGGTCGAGATGAGCCGCCTGCGTTTCTGCAGGCCGGTTCCATAGGCGATGAACGCCATCGCGCCGGTGGTCACGATGAAGAGCAGGTAGAACACCGGCTCGGGCACGTGGTTCTCCAGCGCGACGCGGCGTTTTTCGTTGACCTGCGCCATGTCGTTGATGGCCTGGATGAACAGGACGGAAGCCATGGACGGCGGCGATTCCAGCACGCCGGCCGCGGTGGAGCGGATCTGGCGCTCGATGCGCCGCGAAGCGGCGCCGGCCAGCGCCAGCCGTGCGCTGTCGTTGTCGGCGTCGTGGAACTCCAGCGCGGTGTCGGCGTATTCCCGCAGCAGCGCCGCGATCGGCTCGCGCGCCGCGGGCGGCAGCAGCTGCGAGCGCCAGTAGGCGTTGCCGATGGCGTTGGCCTCTTCGGGCACCAGGTTCTTGCGCGTCTCGAAGCGGGTGACCGACATTGCGAAGGTAAAGCCCAGCAGCAGCGCCAGCAGGCCCAGCAGGGCGGTCTGCAGCGCGCCGATATGGGCCTTGGCCGACTCGTCGGAAGCGCGGCGCAGCTTGCGCCCCAGGCGATATCCCAGCTCGATGACCGTCAGGAAGACGGCCACGCAAATGAAAAAGATGTAGACCTCATCGATTTGCTGTAGCACGTCGTTGTTCTTGGCTGTCGGTGGGGCATCAAGCGTATGCCGATTCGGACGCCGCGGGCAAGGGCGATTTACCCGCGGGCCGCCCGGGAGTAAGGTTCGTCTTTCCTGTAAGCGACCCCGAACGGAGCAGAATTTGAAATACCGCAAACTCGGCCGCACCGGCCTGGACGTCAGCCTGATCGGCCTGGGCACCATGACCTGGGGCGAGCAGAACACCGAAGCCCAGGCCCACGAGCAGCTGGACTACGCCCTGGAGCGCGGCGTCAACCTGGTCGACACCGCCGAGATGTACCCGGTGCCGCCCAAGCCGGAAACGCAGGGCCTGACCGAGACCTATATCGGCACCTGGCTGGCGCGCAGCAAGCGCCGCCACGAGATCGTGCTGGCCAGCAAGGTGGCCGGCCCCGTGCGCGACGCCAAGCGCCCGGGCCACATCCGCGACGGCAAGACCTTCCTGGACCGCAAGAACCTGACCGAAGCGCTGGACGCCAGCCTCAAGCGCCTGCAGACCGACTACCTGGACCTGTACCAGCTGCATTGGCCGGACCGCAGCACGGCCACCTTCGGCAAGCTGGCCTATCCCTGGGTGCAGGACGAGCACACCGTGCCCATCGAAGAAACGCTGGAAGTGCTGCAGGACTTCGTGCGCGCCGGCAAGGTGCGCCACGTCGGCGTCTCCAACGAGACCCCGTGGGGCGTGGCGCAGTTCCTGCGCCATGCCGAGAGCCGGGACCTGCCGCGCATCGCCTCCATCCAGAACCCGTACAGCCTGCTGAACCGGGTCTTCGAGAGCGGGCTGTCCGAATTCGCCCACCGCGAAGACGTGGGGCTGCTGGCCTATTCGCCGCTGGCGATGGGCATGCTGTGCGGCAAGTATCTGGACGGCGCGCGCCCGGCCGGCGCCCGCCTGACGCTCTATACGCGCTTCACCCGCTACAGCAACCCGCAGGCCGAGGCCGCCACCCGGGCGTATGTGGAGCTGGCGCGCGCGCACGGCATCCCGCCGACCCACCTGGCCCTGGCCTGGGTCAACCAGCGTCCCTTCGTCACCAGCAACCTGATCGGGGCCACCACGCTGGAACAGCTGAAGGAAAACATCGACAGCGTGGACGTGGCGCTGCCGGCCGAGGTGCTGGAGGAAATCGAGCGCATCCACGCGCGCCAGCCCAACCCGGCGCCCTGAGCGCCGTTCGCCGATACATTTTGTTTGAAGGCCATTGTCGATCCGGCGCCCTGTCGTTCGTCGTCCTGTTGGAGCGAGAATGTTCCGACAAACACTCAAGGAGACGGATATGCGATTCATGGTGCTAGTGAAGGCGACGGCCGACAGCGAGGCGGGGCTCATGCCCAGCGAGCAGCTGCTGGCGGACATGGGCCGGTACAACGAGGAACTGGTGAAGGCGGGGGTGATGCTGGCCGGCGAAGGCCTGCATCCCAGCTCGAAGGGCGTGCGCGTGGCGTTTTCGGGCAGTGGCCGGCGCGTGATCGACGGGCCGTTCGCCGAGACCAAGGAGCTGGTCGCGGGTTTCTGGATCTGGCAGTGCGCGTCCCTGGACGAGGCGATTGCCTGGGTCAAGCGCTGCCCCAACCCGATGCCGGGCGACTCCGAGATAGAAATCCGCCAGATTTTCGAGGCGGACGATTTCGGTGCAGCGTTCACCCCCGAGCTGCGCGAGCAGGAGGAGCGGCTGCGCGAACAGATGGCGGGCAAGCCCGCGCCCTGATGCGGCGCAGCATGAGCGCGGCGCCGGCGCGGATTGTCAGCCGGCGGGCGCGCCCAGGTCCCACACGCGCGCCGGCTCGAAACCCTGCTGTTCGCCCTTGCGCGCGTAGCCCAGCGGGTTGGCGATCACGCGGCAGCCGTCCTTGACGTAGTCCTGCGGACAGTGCAGGTGGCCGTGCAGCCAGTAGTCGGCCAGCGGCAGCAGGCGGTCGAGCGCGTTGCAGAACCCCGCGGTGCCGGGGGTGATGCCGTAGCGCGGATCGGCGCTGGCCAGGGTGGGCGCGAAATGGGTGATGGCCACCGTCGGGCCGTCGAACGGTACGCGCAGCGCGGCTTCCAGCCACTGCTGGCAGAGCAGCCCCTGCTCGCGCATCTGCTCGGCCAGGAAGGGCTCGCCGTGGCGGCGCATGGCCGCCTTTTCCAGGTAGAAGTCGGCGGCCCGGAATGCCTTGGCGCGCTTTTTCAGCGCCGCGCCCAGGGTGTCGGCGTCGCTGGCCAGCGCGTCGAAATCGCTCCAGAGCGTGGTGCCGACCAGGCGCATGCCGCCGATCACCAGCGTCTCGCGCTCCAGCCAGTGGATGTCCAGTTCCCGGCACAGGCCGCGCAGGCGTTCGTGGGTCTCGTCGAAATCCAGGTTGTCGTATTCGTGGTTGCCCGGCACGTACACCACCGGCGTGGGCCAGCCGTTGCGCGGCGAATAACTGCCCAGCCCGAAGTCGTCGCGCTCCAGCCGGGAGCCGCGCTGGTACGAGCCGATGTCCCCGGCCAGCACCAGCAGTTCGGCGCCGGGCGCGGGCCGTTCCACGAAGTCGGGGTCGGTTTCCAGGTGCAGGTCGGACAGCAGTTGGATTTTCATACCCGTAATCTTAGGCGAGTGCGGCGAGGCCTGTCGTTCCATGAGACACTTTCTCCTATGAGCCGGGACGCGCGCACGCGCGCCCCGACCGCATAGAACCAACAGGAGAAACCCCATGCGTATCGCGATCACGGCGGCGGCCATTCTGGCGCTGGCGGCCGGCGCCCATGCGCAGCCGCAGCCGCAGTCGCGCCCGCTCGACTGCAGCAAGGCGGCCACGCAAACCGACATGAGCATGTGCGCCGACCAGGCCTACCGCAAGTCCGATGCGGACCTGAACGCCGCCTACAAGGAAATCAACGCGCGCCTGAAGGACGACAAGACCGCCGCCACCCAGTTCCATGCCGCGCAGCGCGCCTGGCTGTCTTTCCGCGACGCCGAATGCGCGTTCGCGGCGGGCGGCACCTCGGGCAGCAGCGCCTACCCGATGGCGCAGAGCGCCTGCCTGGACAAGCTGACCCAGGCCCGCACCAAGGAACTGCGCGCCTACCTCGAATGCGAAGAGGGCGACCTGACCTGCCCGGTGCCGGGCAGACCGTGACGGCGGCTAGGGCATGGACGACAAGGCATCGGGCCTGATCACGGACGCCGCCGGCGTGGCGCGCTGCTTCTGGCAGCCGTCCATGCCGGACTACCACGACCGCGAATGGGGCCGCCCGGTGGCCGACGATCGCCGGCTGTACGAGAAAATCTGCCTGGAAGGCTTCCAGGCCGGCATGGCCTGGATCACCATCCTGCGCAAGCGCGAGGCGTTTCGCGAAGCGTTCGACGACTTCGATTTCGAGCGCGTGGCGCGCTATACCGAACGCGACGTGGAGCGGCTGATGGGCAATCCGGGCATCGTGCGCAACCGCAGCAAGATCGTGTCGGCCATCAACAATGCGCGCCGCGCGCGCGACCTGGCCGACGAAACCGGCACGCTGGCGGGCTGGCTGTGGCGCCACGAACCGCCGCCGCGCGAGCGCCCGGCCACGGTGGACCTGGACTACTGGAACAACAATCCCAGCTCGGCCGCGTCCAAGGCCTTGTCGCGCGCGCTGAAGCAGCGCGGCTGGACCTTCGTCGGGCCGACCACCATGTACGCCTTCATGCAGGCGGTGGGCATGGTCAACGACCATCTGCACGGCTGCGCGTGCCGCGGCGAGGTCGAGCGCGCCCGGGCCGGGTTCAAGCGGCCGGGGTGATGGCGGTTGCGGCTCGTAGGATGGGTGCAGCGCGAGAGACTCGATAAAAGAAATCGACCGCTCGACGCGCGCAACCCATCAGACAGCAAGCAACAACTACCACCCCCAGCAGCTTCCCGCCGCCGGCCGGCCGCAACTGCGGTAATTGACCGCGAACCACAGCTTGCCCGCTCCGCGCGGGCTGCCGTCCTTCTTCACGTCGTCGCGCGTCAGCTCTTCCAGCGTGTCGCGCGCCTTCTTGGTGGGCGAGTCGCCGGCCGCGTCGGGCACCAGCGCGATGCGGCCCAGGCTGGCGGCGTCGCGGTCGCCGTACACGATGTCGGTGTCGGCCAGCGCGCTCATCTTCAGCGCGGCGTCGCGCACCGCGGCGGCGTAGCTGTCGCCGGCGCCGGCCGGCGCCAGGTCCTTGCCCAGGGTGCTGGGCGCAAGAATCTGCGTCGTAGCCGCGGGCGGGGCCAAGCGGTAGGCGTCCAGGCCCGGAAGACGGCCGCCGGCGGCCTCGCGGCGCAGCCAGTCGCCCCACAGGAATTCCGCGAATTCAGGCAGGCCGCCGTTCTGGTAGGCGATGTCGCGGGTGAAGTACACCAGCGAGCGGTAGCGGTCTTCCTGCATGCCGCCGGCTTCGTCGGCGCTGGCCAGTCCCAGGCGCGTGGGCAGCTGGTCGACGGTGATGGGCTGGTTGGCGCCGTCGCGCAGCCAGGTGCGCCGCTCGTCGATCATACGCTGCCAGAAGGCCGCGGCGTTGGGCACGTCGCTGTAGTTGGCGTCCACCTTGACCCACACCGGCAGCTTGGGGCCGCCGTCGGCGATCTCGCGCAGCGAGGAGAAGGTATGGTGGCCGTCGGTCAGGTAGAGGTTGCCGTCCCAGCCCACCACCACGGTCTTGAGGTTGGCGGTATGCGTGCCGGGGGCGTCCTTGCAGGCGTAGGTGTCGGGCTGGTCGAGGCGGGCGGCGCGCGCCTCGGCGATGCTCTGGAAATCCCGGGCGCGTTCGGCGCCGCCCATGTCCTCGCAGTAGTCGTCGAACTTCTTGCCGACGGTGCGGTTCAGGTAGTCGAGCTGGCGCGTGGGATCGGCCGCCCAGGTGGGACGGTCGAAGTCGCCCTGCCAGCGGCCCAGCTTGTAGTAGATCTGGTCGTAGCCGACGGCGGCCTGGGTCGGGCGCAATTCTTCGATGCGCACCTGGATCACCTGGCCGGGCCTGGTGTCGAGGTAGGCGCTGTTGCGCGCAGGCGTTTCGGGTTCGGGCGTCTCCGGTTCGGTGGGAAGCGGCGCGATCACCGCGGGAGGCTCGCCGCCGCCTGCGTCGCCATCATCGTCGTCGCCGCCGTTGCAGGCAGCCAGGGCCAGCGGCAGCAGGGCCGCGGCCAGCAGGCGCAGCAGAGTGGGGGGCGGCGAAGTCGGGAAGGTCGAGTGCATGGTGGCGGTTACGGGTCCGTGCGTTCAAAGGTAGCCGATGATGGCCGACGCTTGTTGCGCGCAGATTGCACCGCCCATGCGCCGCGTCCCGGCCGCGACCGGTCGGGACGCGGAGACGCTTAGAACGTATGCCGCACGCCCACCCCGGCGGCCGTGCTCTTCAGGCCGTCGATGAAGGCATAGTCCTTGCCGTAGGACGCATAGGCGTACAGGTTGGTGCGCTTGGACAGGTCGTAGGTGTAGCCCACGCTCCAGACGTTCATGTTGGCGTCGCCGCCGGTCAGGCTGTCGTTGTTGGGCGAGACGTGCTGCCACGAGGCGAACAGGCTGCCGGTGGCGCCTACGGGCACGGTGGCGCCCAGCATGTAGGCGTTGGCCTTGAAGCCGTCGACGTAGCGGTAGGTGCCGAACTCGTCGCTGAACGGGGTGCCCGCGGGCAGGTCCTGGCCCACGAACCAGCCGTCGGTGGTGCGGCCGTAGGCGGCCGCCAGCTTGACGATCTGCAGGTCGTAGGACACGCCCAGCGCGTACTGGCGCGGGGTGGCGTCGTGGTCGATGGCGGCGCGGTTCGAGCCGTTGAGCTGGTCGTAGGTCAGCGCGACGTTCAGCGGGCCCTGCACGTAGCGCAGGCCGGCGGTGATGCCGCGCGCGTTGTCGGCGGTGCGAAAGCCGCTCTGGCCGGCGTCGGTGTCGTCGACGTTGAAGGAATAGCCCACGCCCAGCTCGAAGCCGTTCACCGAGGGCGTGCGGTACATGACCATGTTGTCCCAGCGCATGGTGTTGGCGGCGCTGAAGCCCAGGCCCAGGTTGGATTGGGTATAGCTGGTGTAGAAGGGGTCGATGTCGGCGAGGTAGTTCGAGCCGACCGTGGCTTGGCGGCCGAATTCCAGCTTGCCCCAGGCGTCGTTGGCCAGCCCGATGGTGGCCTGGCGGCCGAACAGGCGGCCGGACTGCCCGCGCTGCCCGTTGGCGGAATCGAAGCCGCTTTCAAGCGTGAACACGGCGCGCAGCCCGTCGCCCAGGTCGTCGGAGCCGCGCAGGCCCCAGCGCGAGCCGGCCTGGATGCCGTTGATCATGCCGAGCTTGCTGCCGTCGTATCCATCGCCCTTGATCTTGTTGTAGCCGATGCCGGTGTCGATGACACCATAGAGAGTTACCGACGTTTCTGCCTGAGCGAGGCCTGCAAAAGTAGTGAGCATTGCGGCTGCGAGCAGCGTCTTTTTCATCCTTGGGGACTCCTTTTTGGGGGTTGGAAAAAACAAAGGGAACACCACGCGGCGCAGGCGCCCGACGGTGTTCCCGGTGGTGATCGCGGTGCGGCGCGGGGTTCAGCCCTTGCGGCGCGCGCGCTTTTCTTCGCGCACGAAGATGAACACCCCGACCAGCACCATGGCCGCCAGCGCGTACCAGGTGATGGCGTACATGAGGTGGTTGTTGGGGAAGGACAGCACCGTCAGGCCGCCCACCGGCGCCTTGCGGGCATCGGCCGCGCCGCCCGCGGCGTCGGCGTCGATGAAATACGGCGCCACGTCGGTCAGGCCGCGCGCGGCGGCGATGGCGGGCAGGTCGCGCGAATACCAGAGATTGGCCGCGGGATCGTTGTTGCGCAGAAAGCCGCTGCCCGGTTCGCCCATGCGCAGCAAGCCGCTGACCCTAGCCTGCGCCGGCGGCTGCGCCGCGCCCGCCTGGGCCTTGCGCCATTCGGGCAGCACGAAGCCGCGGTTGACCAGCACGGTGCCGCCGCCGTCCAGCTGCAGCGGCGTCATGACCCAGTAGCCGCTGCCCAGCTCGGTGGCGGCCTGCACCAGCGTCTGGCGGTCGTACTGGAACGTGCCGGAAGCAAAGACGCGGCGGTATTCGGCGTTGTCGGAAGTCAGCGCGGGCCATTCGGCGCGGCCCGGGGCGGGCGCGGCGGGCGCGTGGGCGCGCGATTCGACCTGGGAGATCAGGGCGCGTTTCCAGGCCAGGCGGTGCACCTGCCAGGTGCCCAGCGCGCACAGGCCCGCGAAAATGGCGGCGGCAACCAGCCCCAGGATGACCAGGGTGGTTGCGCTGCGCGGATTACGGGGGGTGTCGCCGGAAGAAGAGTCTGTTACTGCGGGCATCAGGGCATTTTGCGCATGTCGTGCGTCGACATGGGCATCATATTGGAGTTCAGGTGATACATGATCCAGATGGATCCGCTGAGCGTGATGACGACCAGCACCAGCGTGAATATTAACGCCAACATGTTCCAGCCGCTTTCGGACTTGGTGTCCATGTGCAGGAAGTACACGATGTGCACCACGATCTGCACCACGGCGAAGCCCAGGATGATGAGCGCGGTGGTGCGCGAATCTTCGAACACCCGGTCCATGACCAGCCAGAACGGAATGGCGGTCAGGATGGCGGCCAGCACGAAGCCGGTGGCGTAACTTTTTAGCGTGCCGTGGGCGGCGCCGTCGTCGTCGTCATGGTGCCCGTGGTCGCCGCCCGGATGGGCCAGGTGGTCCGTATGCGCGGTCATGGCAGCACTCCCATGAGATAGACAAAGGTGAAGACGCCCACCCAGATCAGGTCCAGGAAGTGCCAGAACATGGACAGGCACATCAGGCGCCGGCGGTTTTCGGGGATCAGGCCGTGCATCTGCACCTGGATCATCATGGTCACCAGCCACACGATGCCGAAGGTCACGTGCAGGCCGTGGGTGCCGACCAGGGTGAAGAAGGACGACAGGAAGGCGCTGCGCTGCGGTCCCGCGCCCTGGTGGATCAGGTGCGCGAATTCGTAGAGTTCCAGCGACAGGAAGCCCAGGCCGAGAATGCCGGTGACGGCCAGCCACAGCTGCGTGCCGCCGATGCGGTTGCGCCGCATCTCCAGCATGGCGAAGCCGTAGGTGATGGACGACAGCAGCAGCAGCGAGGTGTTGACCGCCACCAGCGGCAGGTCGAACAGGTCCGCGCCCGAGGGGCCCGCCGCATAGCTTCGGCCGAGCACGCCGTAGGTGGCGAACAGGCAGGCGAAGATGAGGCAGTCGCTCATCAGGTAGACCCAGAAGCCCAGCAGCGTGCCGTTCTTGGGATGGTGTTCGACCGGAACGTAGAACACGGGCTGCGCGGGCGGCGCGGCGCCGCCGGGCAGGGAGGTAGCGACGGTATCAGACATGGTTTTTCGCCAGCAATTGCGTGCGCGCATCCTCCGTGCGCACGACCTCGTCGGCCGGCACGTAGTAGTCGCGCTTGTAGTTGAAGGTGTGAACGATGGATACCAGGATCAGCGCCGCGAACGACAGCACCGTCAGCGGCCACATGTGCCAGATCAGCGCAAAGCCCATCACCACGCTGATGCCGGCCAGCACGATGCCGGCCCAGGTGTTCTTCGGCATGTGGATGGGAATGAAACCCTGGCGCGGCCGCTCGTAGCCGTGCTGCTTCATCTGCCACCACGCGTCCTGGTCATGCACGCGCGGGGTGAAGGCGAAGTTGTAGTTGGGTGGCGGGGACGAGGTGGACCATTCCAGCGTGCGCCCGTCCCAGGGGTCGCCGGTGTCGTCGCGCAGCGATTCGCGGCGCCGGTAGCTCACCACCAGCTGGATCAGGAAGCTGGCGATGCCGCAGGCGATCAGCAGCGCGCCGAAGGCCGCCACCTGGAACCAGATCTGCAGCGACATGTCCTCGAAGTGGTTGACCCGGCGGGTCACGCCCATCAGGCCCAGCACGTACAGCGGCATGAAGGCGACGTAAAAGCCCACCAGCCAGAACCAGAACGAGCACTTGCCCCAGAACGGATCGAGCTTGTAGCCGAAGGCCTTGGGGAACCAGTAGGTGATGCCGGCCATCAGGCCGAACAGCACGCCGCCGATGATCACGTTGTGGAAGTGCGCGATCAGGAACAGGCTGTTGTGCAGCGCGAAATCGGCCGGCGGCACGGCCAGCAGCACGCCGGTCATGCCGCCTATCACGAAGGTGACCATGAAGCCCACCGTCCACAGCATCGGGACCTCGAAGCGGATGCGGCCGCGGTACATGGTGAACAGCCAGTTGAAGATCTTGGCGCCGGTCGGGATCGAGATGATCATGGTCGTGATCCCGAAGAACGAGTTCACGCTGGCTCCCGATCCCATGGTGAAGAAGTGGTGCAGCCACACCAGGTAGGACAGCACCGTGATCACGACGGTGGCGTACACCATCGAGGCGTAGCCGAACAGGCGTTTGCGGCAGAACGTGGCGACCACTTCGGAAAAGATGCCGAAGGCCGGCAGGATCAGGATGTAGACCTCGGGGTGGCCCCAGATCCAGATCAGGTTCACGTACATCATGGCGTTGCCGCCGAAGTCCGCGGTGAAGAAGTTGGTGCCCACGTAGCGGTCCATCGACAACAGGGCCAGCACCGCGGTCAGCACCGGAAAGGCCGCCACGATCAGCACGTTGGTGCACAGCGCGGTCCAGGTGAAGATGGGCATGCGCATCATGCTCATGCCGGGGGCGCGCATCTTGACGATGGTGACCAGCAGGTTGACGCCTGAAAGCAGCGTTCCCACCCCCGCTATCTGCAAGGCCCATATGTAGTAGTCGACCCCCACGTCCGGACTGTGCGCGATGCCTGAAAGCGGTGGATAGGCCAGCCAGCCGGTGCGCGCGAATTCGCCCACGAACAGCGACATCATCACCAGGATCACGCCGCCGGTGGTCATCCAGAAGCTGAAGTTGTTCAGAAACGGGAAAGCCACGTCGCGCGCCCCGATCTGCAGCGGCACGATGTAGTTCATCAGGCCCGTGACCAGCGGCATGGCCACGAAGAAGATCATGATCACGCCGTGCGCGGTGAAGATCTGGTCGTAGTGGTGGGGCGGCAGGTAGCCGGCGGAGTCGCCGAAGGCCACCGCCTGCTGCAGGCGCATCATGATGGCGTCGGCGAAGCCGCGCAGCAGCATCACGATGCCCAGGATCACGTACATGATGCCGATCTTCTTGTGGTCGATGCTGGTGAACCACTCGCGCCACAGATAGCCCCACTTGCCGTAGTACGTGATTGCGCCCAGCAGCGCGATGCCGATGATGGCCACCACGACGAAGGTGGCCAGCAGGATCGGCTCGTGGTACGGAATGGCTTCCCAGGTCAGTCGACCGAAGATCAGTTTGGTGAGCTCAGCTTGATCGGGCATCTCGATTCCACCATAAAGACCGGAGTTCATGAATTCCGCGCCGCGGCGCTACAGCACCAGCCCCTGCGTGGCCGTGCACATCGCGCCCACGTACTTGCGCGGCGGCGTGCCGGTCAGCCCCAGGCGCTCCCGCGTCTGCGGGTCCAGGGTCGTGACGTTGAGCGCGCCCGGTATACCCATGCCGCCCTGCGCGTCGATGGCCATCGCGTCGCGCATGCACATGCGGTTGGGCTCCACGCAGCGGTTGACGATGGCCTCGAACAGGCCGGGCGCGACCGAGGCGTAGCGCTGCACCGGATTGCGTTCGCTGGGCTGCTCCAGCTGCAGATAGGTCTCGCGGCTCAGCGTGGCGCCGGCGGCGCGCGCCTCGGCAATCCACTTGTCGAAGCCCTGCTGGTCCACGCCGTGGAACTTGAAGCGCATGCCGGAGAATCCCGAGCCGCTGTAGTTGGCCGACAGGCCTTCGTATTCGCCGGGGTGGTTGATGACGGCGTGCAGCGTCGTCTGCATGCCCGGCATGGCGTAGATCTGCCCGGCCAGCGCCGGGATGAAGAAGGAGTTCATCACCGTCGACGAGGTGATCCTGAACTGGATCGGGCGGTCCACCGGCGCGGCCATTTCGTTGACCGCCGCCACCCCCTGCTCGGGATAGACGAACAGCCATTTCCAGTCCAGCGCCACGACCTCGACCACCAGCGGCTTGGTGTCAGGCGGCACTTCGCGGCCTTCGGACAGGCGCGCCAGCGGACGGTAGGGGTCGAGCTGGTGCGTGCTCACCCAGGTCAGCGCGCCCAGCGCGATGATGATGAGCAGCGGCGCGGCCCAGATCAGAAGCTCCAGCACCGTGGAGTGGTTCCATTCCGGGTCGTAGCGGGCGGTCTTGTTGCTGGCGCGGTAGCGCCACGCGAACAGCAGTGTGAGGATGATGACCGGGACGATGATGAGCAGCATCAAGCCCGTCGAGATCAGGATCAGGTTGCGCTGCTGCAAGGCCACGTCGCCCGATGGCGACAGCAGCACTGCATTGCATCCGGCGAGCAATAGCAGGGCAGGAACCAGGATCAATCCGCGCAGCCTTTGGAAGAACGGCATGACCACACCCCGAAACGTAACCGTGGGAAGTAAACGCAACACTACGCTGGAAGGCGCGAAAAATCTAGGGTAAAAAGAACAAAAGTATGCGGAAAGCGCATGCGGGAAAGGGCTGCATTCTGGTATGGAAGCAGCGCTGAACGCGGCGCGCAAGCCGCATCCGGGTGTGATGCAGGATCGTAGACAAGGCGTATTCCAAACCTCCTTTCAGCGAGCAGTCACATGGCGAGCACCACGCAATATCCGGGCCACGCATCCCCGTTTCCGCAGCCGGCCGCGCCCGCCGGCGCAGGCAGCCACGCCAAGGTGGCGCCAGGCGAAATCGCGGTGGGCGTGGTGGTGGGACGCGCCTCCGAGTACTTCGATTTCTTCGTCTTCGGCATCGCCTGCGTGCTGGTGTTTCCGCAGGTTTTCTTCCCGTTCGAAGCGCCGCTCGAAGGCATGCTGTGGTCCTTCGTCATCTTCTCCTTCGCGTTCATCATGCGGCCCATCGGCACCGCGCTGTCGATGGCCGCGCAGCGGCGTTGGGGCCGCGCAACGAAACTGACCATCGCGCTGTTCCTGCTGGGCACGGCCACGGTGGGCATGGCGTTTCTGCCGGGCTATAACGCCATCGGCGGGCATGCCATCGTGCTGCTGGCGGTGTTCCGATGCCTGCAGGGCCTGGCGCTGGGCGGTTCGTGGGACGGGCTGCCGTCGCTGTTGGCGCTGAACGCGCCGCCGCACCGGCGCGGCTGGTATTCGATGCTGGGCCAGCTCGGCGCGCCGGTCGGCTTCATGGTGGCCAGCGCGCTGTTCCTGTTCCTGCTGGTCACGCTGACCCAGGCCGACTTCCTCGAATGGGGCTGGCGCTATCCGTTCTTCGTGGCCTTCGCCATCAACGTGGTGGCGCTGTTCGCGCGGCTGCGCCTGGTGGTCACCGAGGAATACACCCAGCTGCTCGAAGAGGGCGAGCTCGAACCCATCAGCACCGCCCAGATGGTGCGCGAGCAGGGCTACAACCTGTTCATCGGCGCGTTCGCCGCGCTGGCCAGCTATGCCTTGTTCCACCTGGTCACGGTGTTTCCGCTGTCATGGATCGCGGTCAGCGCCACGCAGCAGATTCCCGACGTGCTGGTGGTGCAGATCGCCGGCGCGGCGCTCGCGATCCTGGGCACCATCGCCTCCGGCTGGCTGGCCGACCGCATCGGCCGGCGCACCACGCTGGGCCTGCTGGCCGCGCTGATCGCGGTGTTCGCGCTGTTCACGCCGTGGCTGCTGGGCGGCGGGCCGAAGGCGCAGGACGCCTTCATCCTGGTGGGTTTCGCGCTGCTGGGGCTGTCGTATGGCCAGGCCTCGGGCACGGTCACGGCCAACTTCGCGCGGCGCTTCCGCTATACCGGCGCGGCGCTGACCTCCGACATGGCCTGGTTGATCGGCGCGGCCTTCGCGCCGCTGGTGGCCCTGGGGCTGTCGGCGCGCTTCGGGCTGGTGGCGGTCAGCATCTATCTGCTGTCGGGGGCGGCCTGCACGCTGCTGGCGCTGCGCATCAACCGGGTGCTGGAAACGCGGGATTGAAATGTGGCGGCCGGGGCCGCCCGATGGGTTTCGCGCGCTTTACCGCTGATTTTCCGCGTCGAATGTCTCGCGCTGCACCCATCGGCCGCGCGCCATCACCGCACCGGCCACCCATACATCAACCCGCCGTCGCGCCACTGCGCGTTCAGGCCGCGCGGCAGTTTCATCGGGCTGCTCATCCCCAGGTTGCGCTCGTAGCTCTCGCCGTAATTGCCCACCTGCTTGATGATGTTGTAGGCCCAGCGGTCGTCCACGCCCATGTTGCGGCCCATGCCGGGCGTCACGCCCAGGATGCGCTGCACGTTGGGGTTGACGGCCTTGAGCTGCGCTTCCACGTTGGCCGACGAAATGCCGAACTCCTCGGCTTCCAGCATGGCGTAGAACGACCAGCGCACCACGTTGACCCAGTTGTCGTCGCCCTGGCGCACCATCGGGCCCAGCGGGCTTTTCGAGATNGCTCATCCCCAGGTTGCGCTCGTAGCTCTCGCCGTAATTGCCCACCTGCTTGATGATGTTGTAGGCCCAGCGGTCGTCCACGCCCATGTTGCGGCCCATGCCGGGCGTCACGCCCAGGATGCGCTGCACGTTGGGGTTGACGGCCTTGAGCTGCGCTTCCACGTTGGCCGACGAAATGCCGAACTCCTCGGCTTCCAGCATGGCGTAGAACGACCAGCGCACCACGTTGACCCAGTTGTCGTCGCCCTGGCGCACCATCGGGCCCAGCGGGCTTTTCGAGATGTTCTCCTGCAGGATCTCGTAGCCGTCGGGGTTCTCCAGCGTCATGCGGGTGGCGGCCAGCTGCGACTTGTCGGAGGTGAAGGCGTCGCAGCGCCCGGCCGCGAACGCGCGCACGATTTCATCGTACTTTTCGATCACCACGGGCCTGAAGCTCAGCGAGCGCGAACGGAACCAGTCGGCCAGGTCCAGCTCGGTCACGGTGCCCGGCTGCACGCAGATGGTGGCGCCTTCCAGTTCCGTCAGCTTCTTGACGCCCAGCTTGCGCGACACCATCACGCCCTGGCTGTCGTAGAAATTGACGGCCACGCTCAACAGGCCCAGCGTGTTGTCGCGCGCCATGGTGGGCGTGACGTTGCGGGTCAGCACGTCCACCTCGCCGGACTGCAGCGCGGTGAAGCGGGCCTGGGTGGTGAGCGGCGTCAGGCGGAACTTGGACGCATCGTTGAACACGGTGGCCGCGATGGCGCGGCACATGTCCACGTCCAGCCCATGCCAGACGCCCTTGCTGTCCGGGGCGGAAAAGCCCTGGATGCCGGTCGATACCCCGCATTGCAGGTATCCCCGTTTCTTGACGGCGTCGAGCGTGGGGCCGGCGAGGGCCTGGCCGGACACGGCGGCCAGCGCCAGGGCGCAGGCGGCGAGTTTGCGTTGCGACATGTCGTTCTCCTGCCGGGACCGGCCCGGCGCCGGGGGGTTGGAAAAGCGCGCCTCAGGCGGCGCGGGCCGCGGGCCGGGACACTTTTTTCAGGCTCTCGGTCAGCGCCTGGTCCAGGATGGCGATGGCGCGGTCGATTTCCGCGTTGCTCACCGTCAGGGGCGGGGCGATGCGCCAGACCGAGCCGCGTTCGGGGCGGCGCCGGATGTTCATGGACAGGCCCAGCTCGAAACAGCGCTGGGTGGTCAGCGCGCCCAGTTCGTGGAAGGGCTGGCGCGTGCCGCGGTCCTGCACCAGCTCCACGCCCAGCAGCAGGCCCAGGCCGCGCACGTCGCCGATGGCCTCGTGGCGCTGCTGCAGTTCCAGCAGGCCGCGGCGCAGGTAGTCGCCCTGCGTGCGGGCGCGTTCGATCAGGTTTTCGCGCTGGATGACCTCCAGCACCGCCAGGCCCACGGTGGCCGGCAGCGGGTCCGATACGTGGCTGGTGTAGAAGGTGAAACCTTTTTCGTGCACGTCCTGCTCGATGGCGGGCGTGGTGATGGTGGCCGCCAGCGGCAGGCCTCCGCCCAGCGTCTTGGACACGCTCATGATGTCCGGCGTGACGCCGAAGTGTTCCGCGCCGCTGCGGTAGCCGATGCGTCCGAACGCGGTCTGCGCCTCGTCGAAGATCAGCAGCATGCCGCGCGCGTCGGCGGCCTGGCGCAGCGCCTGCATGTAGGACTTGGGCGGAACCAGCACGCCGCCGGCGCTGATGACCGGCTCGACGATGATGGCCGCGGGCCTGCCGGCCGAAGCCATGTCGAACATTTTCAGGCCGATCTCCAGACAGGCCAGCGCCGACTGCTCCGGGTCCAGGCCCGCGATGTACGGACGGTAGGCGTTGGGCTCGGGCATGACGAACACGCCGGCCGGCGGCACGCCGTAGCCCTTGCGGTCGCTGGCGTACGACACCGAGCCCGCGCCGCTGGTCACGCCGTGCCATGACCCGCCGATGGCCAGGATCTCGAAGCCGTTCTTGTGCATCTTGGCCATGCGCAAGGCGATTTCATTGCTCTCCGAACCGGTGTTGACGAAGATGGACTTGGTCAGCCCGGCGGGCATCCAGTCGCGCGCCACCGTGGCGGCCAGCTGGACCACGGTTTCCGGAATCATGCCGCTGAAGAAATGGAAGGCGGTTTCGCCCGCGCGGTGCACGGCGGCGACGATGTCGGGGTGGTTGTGGCCGATGGTGGCGCACATCTGGCCCGATGTGAAATCCAGGATCTCGCGCCCGGTATCGTCGCGCACCACCGTGCCCTTGGCCGAGGTGAACAGGTTGGGGAAGGTATCGCCGCCGTACCGGACCAGGTACTCGCGGGCGGCGTCGCGCAGGGTTTTATCCATGTTTACACTCCGTGGCGGGTGGGCTCCAATGCGGAACCGACGGAGGCAGTGTCCGGCAGGACGCCCAGACCGTCCAATGCGAAGTAAGCATGCGCGGCGATGCGTCGCGCGCATGGCCCATGTGCGATATGCAAGGAGCCTCATGGACACCCGATGGCTGCAGGACTTCATCACGCTTTCCGAGGTGCGCAATTTCACGCGCGCCGCGGAGGCACGCAATCTTTCGCAGGCCGCGTTCAGCCGCCGCATCCAGAGCCTGGAGAACTGGGTGGGCGCGCGCCTGATCGACCGCTCCGCCTTCCCGACCCAGCTCACCGAGGCCGGCGAGCGCTTTCGCGACGCGGCGATAGAGCTGGTCAACCAGCTGGCCGAGGCCCGCGCCGGCATCGCCGGCGTGCCGGCCCAGAACCAGCTGCGGCTGGCGACTTCCTACGCGCTGGCCACCACCCACCTGCCGAAATGGTGGCGTGCCTGGAGCGACGGCCGCGTGCTCAGCTGCAGCCTGCAGACCGGCAACGTGCACGACACCGTCTCCGCCTTCACCTCGGGCGCGGCGGACATCCTCATCTGCTTTCACCAGGTGGCCCAGCCGCTGCCGCTGGACCCGGCGCGCTACGACTGCCTGACGCTGGGCCGCGAGCTGATCCGGCCGTACGCCGCCCGCGCGCTGGTCGAGCGCACCGGGCTGGACTTGCCCGGCGCTGCGGCCAGTCCGGTGCCGCTGCTGATGTATTCGGCCAATGTGTATTTCGCGCGCCTGATCGATGCCGCCATCGAGGCGGCCGCGCAGCCGCTGCACGGCGTGCGGGTGTTCGAGGCCGAGATGTCGGACGTGCTGGGCGACATGGCCGCCCAGGAGCTCGGCGTGGCCTGGCTGGCCGACAGCGCGCTGCAGCGCCTGGCCGGCGCCGACCTCGTGCCCCTGCCCAACCGCGGCTGGGACATCGAGGTGTCCATCCTGGCCTACAAGGACCGCGCCGACACGCGCGCGGCGGCGCAGCAGCTATGGGACCGCATGCGGGCCTCGGCTCAGCCGGCGTAGCCCTGCAGCACGTTGGCCACGTTCACGCCCACTTCGGCCACGGCGTAGCCGCCTTCCAGCGTGAACACGGCCGGCAGGCCCAGTCCGGCCAGCAGGCGGCCGACTTCCAGGTAGTCCTCGCTGCGCAGCTTGAAGCGCGAGATCGGGTCGCCTTCATAGGTGTCCACGCCCAGGGCCACCACCAGCGCGTCCGCCCCGAAGGCGCGGACCGCGTCCAGGCCCTGTTGCAGCGCCTGCGTCCAGCCGGCGAAGCCGGTGCCGGCGGGCAGCGGCAGGTTCAGGTTGCATTGCGCGCCCGCGCCCTGGCCGCGCTCGTCGGCGTAGCCCAGGTAGAACGGATATTCCGTGGTCGGATCGCCATGCACCGACACGGTCAGCACGTCGCCGCGTTCGTAGAAAATGGTCTGGGTGCCGTTGCCGTGGTGGTAGTCCACGTCCACCACGGCGACGCGCGCGGCGCCGGCCTCGCGCAGCGCCTGCGCGGCCAGCGCCGCGTTGTTCAGGAAGCAGTAGCCGCCGAAGAAATCCGGGCCGGCGTGGTGGCCGGGCGGCCGCGTGAGCGCCATGGCCGCGCGCGGCCCGCCGGCGGCCGTCACCGCGCGCGCGGCGTCGATGGCGCAGGCGGCGCCGGCCAGCGCGGCCTCCCAGGTGCCGGCGGTCAGCGGACAGCCGCTGTCGAACGAAAACAGGCCGACCCGGGCCGCGAAGTTGGTGGGCGACACATCGTGGCGGAAACCCCGCACCGGCCAGATCGACGGCAGCACGTCGAATTCGGCGTTGGCCGGGTCCAGCGCAATCCATTCCTGCCAGGCGCCGGCCAGGAAATCCAGGTAGCGCGGGGCGTGCACGCGCCCGATCAGGTCCATGTCCGGCGCCGACGGCGCGCGCAGCTCGCCGATGCCCCGCTGGCGCAGCGCCTGCAGCACGTACTCCTGGCGCGCCGGGGTTTCATGGCAGGGCACCAGCCTGCCGCGGAACATTTCGTGGCGGCCGGCATGTTTGTGATGGACGGGGTTATGGAAAATCAGCACGGCGAGGCGGTCCTGTTCGATGGCGATGCGCCACTATAGCGGGCGCCGGGCCCGGGCGGCAGCGGCAGGGGCGTTTCGTCCTCGCCGCTGCGCCGCGACCACGAGGTCGCGCGCGCCGTGCCGTCGGGGCACACCGTGTATTCCTCGAAACCGAAATTGTCCGCGGCGTAGCGGCAGGCCACGGCGAAGGCGGGGCGGGCCGGGTCGAAAACCGGATTGACGAAGCCGCGGCAGGGGCTGGCGGCGCTGTCGGGATGCCGCAGCTCGCGGAATCCTCCCTCGCCGGGCCGGTACAGGAAGATGCGGGCGTGGACCTGGCCGCTGCCGCCGCTCTGGCCGACGACGAAATCGCGGTAGCCGTCGTGGTCCACGTCCACGTCCTGGAACTGGTCGACTTCCTCGTCGCCGCCGAAGTCCGCCAGCGCCTGCCGCGGGCCCTTGCCGGCGCGCACGCTCAGTTGCTGCCGCGGCAGGTCGGCGATGCTCACCACCGCGGGCAGGCCGGGGGCGATCTCGTACGGGTAGTCGCGGGCGCAGGCGTTCTGGGCGATCGTGGCCAGCACGGCTCCCAGCAATATGGTTTTCATGTGGCTATCCTCGGCGCCGGCAGGCGTGCCGGGGATTATGCCGCAGGCGGCCGAGGGTTTACGAGCCGCGCGCGATCGTGGGTAGAATTCCGGAAAGGCCAGACACGGAGCGCGCCCGCGCCATGAATTTTCCGTTTCCCATCCGCCAAGAATGCCCGCCGGGCGCCTGTGTGTGCGACCGCGAGCGGCTGCTGGCCGATCCGGTCGCGGACATCCGCGTGCTGCGCCTGACCCGGGAAGAGGAAAAGCGCCTGGTGGCGCGGCTGGAAAACCTGGCCAGCCTGGAGGACCTGCGGGCCATGCAGGGACGCATGCAGGCGCAGCTGGGCATCGTGGTCACGATCATCCCCAGCGACAACGAAGTGCGCACCTCGCGCGGCATCGCCATCCAGCTCGACGACCAGCCGGGCCTGTGCCGCAAGACGCGCGCCGCCATCCCGGCGGCCATCCGCCGCAGCTTCGACACCCGTCCTGAAATCGTTTATGCGTTGTTGAACGAGCGCGATCTGCTGCACGGTACTTGAGGGGCGGCCAGGGCCGCCATCTTCCCCGCTACCGGCACACCTCCAGCGGCACCACCTCCGCCGGCGCGCGGCCGGCTTCGGGCTGCAAGGGATCGGGCTTCTTGCCCGGCCGCGCGGGATAGACCAGCAGGACGGCGCTGCCCGCCTCCAGCGCGGGGCCGGACTTGGCGCCATAGGCCACGGTCCAGCCGCGCACGGCCAGCGGCGCCAGCGTATAGGGCAGGGCGGAGCCGGGGGAAACGTGCGCCACCTTGCCCGCGTACAGGGTTTCGCGGCGCGTTTCGGCGCCCTGTTCGGAAACATAGGTCGAGATGCTGGCCAGCGCGACGGAATCCCCGCGGCGGCCCAGCACGGCGGTCTTGTACTTGCCGGCCGGGATGTCATCGAGCGTGGCGCCGATGGTGTCGCCGGCCTGTCCGCTGGCGTTCAGGCGCACGCCGGCGACGTCGGCGCGCGGCAGCGCGGCGCTGCCCGTGTTGCGCACCCGCACGCTGTATTCCCCGGCGACGCCGGCCACCGTGCACACCGCCACGCCGTAGGCCGGCGCGGCCCGGGCGGCGCCGGCCGCGGCGACGGCGCACAGCGCCGCCAGAAACGGGAACAGGGTGGGGGTGCGGACTGCGAACACGGCGGGCTCCTTTGCGGGGCAGCGCGCCGGGGCGGCCGCGTTGCCTGCCCTATTACACCACTTGACGGCCGGCGGGCGCGGCCTGTTCGCGCTTGCCCGCCAGCCAATGCAGGATCAGCGCCACCACCAGCAGGCCGGCCATGATGAAGCCCCAGAAGATCCAGCCCAGGACCGAGATCAGCGTGCCCAGGCTGCCGGCCATGGGCAGCACCTGGTTCAGGCCCTGCGCGGCCCAGACCAGCGCGGATTGCAGGCCTTGCAGCCAGGCCGGGTCGACCCAGGCGGCCGCCCACGCGGGCGCGACCCACTGCGAGGTGTCGAGCGCGGTGCCCGGCACCTGCGCCGAGGCCACCGAGGCCAGCACCCAATCGGTCAGCTGCAGGGTCAGCGCCACCAGCCCGGTCCAGAGTGCGGCGAGCACGGCAAAGGCGAGCCAGATAATTTTTTTCATTGAAGTGGTACTCCGATATTTCAAGGGAAAGCCACGATAAAGCCGATTCTATTTCTAAAAAACCAGCGCCTATGTGACAAACGTTAAGAAAAAACCGAAGTCCGGGCATGCGTCAGCACGGCCTGCACCAGCGGATGGTGCTGGCCCCGGCGGTTGCGGATGGCGTGGATTTCCTCGTGCACGTCGTCGCAGCGGGCCAGCGGCCGCAGGCCGCGCAGCAGTCCGATATCGCCGCCGCCCAGCCGGCTGAGCGGAAACACCCCCAGGCCGCGGGCGGCGAATACCGACATGAGCGCGCTGTCCTCGAACTCCCCGACCACGTTGGGGTGGACGCCCTGTTCGCCGAACCAGCGGTCCAGCGTCTGGCGCAGCACCGAATGCCCGGTCGGCAGCAGCACCGGCAGGCGCTCCAGGCAGCGCGGAAAATCGCGCGCATCGGCCTTGCGCACCCATTTGGCCGGCCCATACCAGTCCACCGGCGAGGACACCAGCCGGTCGCTGGTCAGGCGCAGGTTGGGGTTGGCCGGCGCGCCCTGGCCCGCCAGCACCAGGTCCAAGTGGTGCTGGGCCAGTTCTCCCAGCAGTTCCTGGACCTCGCCCTCGTGGCAGGTCAGGCGCAGGTCCGGCGTGTGCAGCACCGGTCCCAGCAGCGCGTGTGCGGCCAGCTTGGAAATGCCGTCCGACAGGCCGACCGCCAGCCGCATCACCGGCTTGGTGGCGGCGGCGCGCACTTCCTGCGGCAGGGCGTGGCCGATCTGGAAGATCTCTTCGGCGCGCGCGAAGGCGGCCTGGCCGGCGTCGGTCAGCGCCACGCCGCGCCCGGCCGGCTTGAGCAGCTGGTGGCCCAGGCTTTTCTCCAGTTCCCGGACCTGCGCGCTGATGGTCTGTATGGCCATGTCCAGCCTTTCGGCGGCGCGCGAAAAGCCGCCTTCCTTGGCGACCATCCAGAAGTAATAAAGGTGGCGGTAGTTCAGCATGGCTTCGGGCTCGCTTCGGTTTTTTCGAACCATAACTCAATTTCAGGCTGATTTTTACGGAAGCGCGCGATCCGGATCATGAGGGCCTTCGAACACGAGCGGGACATTATGGAAACCCTACTGACCTTTCTGGCCGCCGATTTCCTCGGCACCCCCACCTGGAGCTGGCTGCTCTTCATCGGCATCGTGGTGTCGCTACTGGCCTTCGACCTCGGCGTGCTGCACAAAGAAGACCGCGAGATCGGCGTGCGCGAGAGCCTGCTGCTGTCGGCCGGCTACATCAGCGCGGCGCTGCTTTTCGGCGCCTGGGTCTGGTGGCAGATGGGCGCGGCCAGCGGCATGGCCTACTACACCGGCTTCATGATCGAGAAGTCGCTGTCCATGGACAACGTCTTCGTCATCGCGCTGATCTTCAGCTTCTTCGCGATCCCGCGCCAGTACCAGCATCGCGTGCTGTTCTGGGGCATCCTGGGCGTGATCGTGCTGCGCGCCACCATGATCGGCCTGGGCGCCGCGCTGGTCAGCAACTTCGGCTGGCTGCTGTACCTGTTCGGCGCTTTTCTGGTGTTCACCGGCATCAAGATGTGGATGATCGCCGACCAGACGCCGGACATCGCGTCCAACCCCATCCTCAAGTTCCTCAAGCGCCACATGCGCGTGACCGACGGCCTGCGCGGCAACGCGTTCTGGGTGCGCGAAGTGGACCCGGCGACTTCCAGGCCGGTGCGCTGGGCCACGCCGCTCCTGCTGGCGCTGGTGCTGATCGAGTTCGTGGACCTGCTGTTCGCGGTGGACTCGGTGCCGGCGATCTTCGCGATCACGACCGATCCGTTCATCGTGTACACCAGCAACATCTTCGCCATCCTGGGCCTGCGCGCGCTGTACTTCGCGCTGGCGGCGATGATCCACCGCTTCCACTACCTGAAGTACGCGCTGGCCCTGGTGCTGGTGTTCATCGGGACCAAGATCTTCCTGGTCGGCTTCATCGGCAAGGTGCCGGCCGTGGTGTCCCTGTCGGTGACCTTCGGCCTGATCGCGGGCGGCGTGCTGTTCTCGCTGTGGAAGACGCGCGGCGAACGCGGCAAGGCCGAACTGGCGGCCGAGTAAACCCGGGCGCGGCGAGGCCGCCATATCCGCCGGATATGGCGGCCTCGCCCATCCGGGATTTGTCGGCGGCAGGCGGCAGGCGTAGAGTGGCCAGGAGTCTTTCCACCGTCGGGAACCGCCATGAACACCTGGTCAGCAAAGCAATACTCCGCCTTCGAGAACGAGCGCACCCGTCCGGTGCGCGACCTGGTCGCCGCCTTGCCCAACCTGCAGGCGCAGCGGGCGGTGGACCTGGGCTGCGGCCCGGGCAACTCCACCGAGGTGCTGGCCGCGCGCTACCCCGACGCCGAGCTGAGCGGCATGGACAATTCCGAGGACATGCTGCAGGCCGCCCGCAAGCGCCTGCCCGCGCTGCAGTTCGAACTGGCCGACATCGCCACCTGGGACCCGCCGCAGGCCTACGACGTGATCCTGGCCAACGCTTCGCTGCAGTGGGTGCCGGACCACGCCACGCTGTATCCGCGCCTGCTCGGCAAGCTGGCCCCGGGCGGCAGCCTGGCGGTGCAGACGCCGGACAACATGGAAGAGCCGGCCCATCGCCTGGCGCGCCAGGTCGCCGGCGAAGCTCCGTGGGCGGCCAGCATCGGAGGCTTCAAGCATCCCCCGCGGCATAGCGCGGCCTGGTACTACGAACTGCTCAAGCCGCATTGCGGCCGGCTGGACGTGTGGCGCACCACCTACCACCACCCGCTGGCGGGCGCGGCGGCCGTGGTGGAGTGGTTCAAGGGCACGGCGCTGCGCCCCTACCTGGACAGGCTGGACGACGCCGGGCAGGCCGGCTTCCTGGCCCGCTATCAATCGCTGATCGAAGAGGCCTACCCGGCGCTGGCCGACGGCACGGTGCTGCTGCCGTTCCCACGGCTGTTCATCGTGGCGACGGCGCGCGAAGGCTGAGCGCGGGCCAGCCCTTCATTCCTGGCGCGCCTTGTCCTTCCACAGCCGCACCAGCGTGTCGGGCGCCTCGCTTTCCGGCACGTCGAAGCTGACGTCCGCGACCCCGGCGCCGCGGTAAAGCACTTCCACATGGAAATAGCGCTGGTCGCCGCCACCGCCGGCGTCGCGCGCGACGGCCACGGGCGCGGCGCGTTCCAGCGCGTCGCAGGCCTCCTGGCGCACGTCGGGCGGGCAGGTGGCGAGGTCTATGGTGCGCGGCCGCGCCAGGCCCGGCAGATATGCCAGGCCGCCCTGGCGCGTGAGGCGCACCAGGTGGGCGAGGTCCAGCGGCGGCAGTTCGATCATGTCCGGACTCCCACGGCCTGCCAGGCCTGAGCGACGGCGTCGCGCACCGCGGCGTCGTGGTTCTGCGCGACCTGCAGCGTCAGCGCGGCGAACTGCTTGAAGTCGGCGTCGTGGCGCAGCCGCTCGTCGCGCAGCGCGTCGTACCAGACGCGGCCCGCGCCGGCCCAGGCGGGGCCCTCCAGGGCCGTGGCGGCGAGGTAAAAGGCGCGGTTCGGGATGCCGGAATTGATGTGCACGCCGCCGTTGTCGTCGGGCGTGTCCACGTAGTTGTCCATGTGGGCGGGCTGCGGGTCCTTGCCCAGCGCCGGATCGTCGTAGGCGCTGCCGGGCTCGGCCATGGAGCGCAGCGCTTTTGCGCGCACCTTGTCGGTGAAGAGGCCGGCGCCGATCAGCCAGTCGGCCTGGCGCGCGTCCTGGCCCAGGGCGTATTGCTTGACCAGCGAACCGAAGACGTCGCACAGCGATTCGTTCAGCGCGCCCGACTGGCCCTGGTAGAGCAGGGCGGCCTCGGCGTCGATCACGCCATGGGTGAGTTCGTGGCCGATGATGTCGGGCGCCAGCGTGAAGCGGTTGAACACTTCGCCGTCGCCGTCGCCGAACACCATCTGCGCGCCGTTCCAGAAGGCGTTGTCGTAGTCTTCGCCGTAATGCACGGTGCCGATCAGCGGCAGTCCCTGGCCGTCGATGGAATGGCGCTGGTAGACCTCCCAGAAGAATTTGTAGGTCGCGCCCAGGTACTCGTAGGCTTCGTCCACCGCCGCGTCGCCGGTGGCAGGGCGGCCCTCGGCGCGCACCAGCTTGCCGGGCAGGGTGGTGCTGTTGCCGGCGTCGTGCACGGACCGCTGCGGCTTGCCGGCGGGACCCGCGCGCGCGCCCGGCGCCGGCTTGGCGCGGGGCGGCTGCACCGCCATTTCGCGCAGGCTGCGCTGTTGCTGGTCGATGATCAGCGTCTTCACGGCGGGCATGCTGACCCGGGCGTCGGCGTGCTGCGCCAGGCGGTCCAGCATGAAGGGGGGAATCACACCGATCAGGGGCGCGGACTGGGAAGGTCGTGGCATGCGCGGTCTCCGTCTTGAGCGCCGGACCGGGGCCGCGGCGCGTAGGTCAGGGTCTAAGCCAGACAACGGTAGCAGATGGGCCGGCCGCAGGGACGTAACAGGTTGCGGCCTGATGCTAGGAACTTTACCGGGCGTCGAAGGGGCGCGGCGCAACAATCGTCACAATTCGGCGCGGCGCGGACTTCCGCTAGAATCCGGTGCTTCTTTTCCGGGGGGGACGCTCGATGAGGTATTTCCTGATCTTGGTGGGAGCGGCTGTCGTCGCTTACTTGCTGGCGCGGGGCATAGCCGCCGTGCTCTCGGACCGTAAACGTTCAAAAACAGAAAGGGATTTGAAGTGAAGCCGACAGACATGCAAGTGGTCAAATCGATAGGCGCGGTCAAGCCGCGCAGCCTCAAGGTGGCGGCGATCGCGGCGGTGCTGTTCCTGCTGATCCTGTTCCTGGCCTTCGATTCGTGGTTCCAGGTGGACCAGGGCGAGCGCGGCGTGGTGCTGCGCAACGGCAAGCTGGTGCGCGTTTCCGAGCCCGGCCTGGATTTCAAGACGCCGTTCATCGACAACGTGATGATGGTGTCGGTGCGCGACCACACGTTCGTGTTCGAAAAGCTGGAGGCCTACAGCTATGACCAGCAGCCGGCGACGCTGCGGGTTTCGGTGACCTATCGCGTGCCGCCCGAGCACGTGGCCGAGCTGTATTCGGAGTACGGCACCATCAGCAATCTGCAGATGCGGGTGCTGGAACGCAAGACGCCGGACTCGGTGAAGAACGTGTTCGGCCAGTACACGGCCGTGCGCGCCATCCAGGAACGCCAGAAGCTGGGCCTGGACGTGAACGAGTCCGTGCGCAAGACCATGGAAGGCGCGCCGGTGCAGGTGGTGGGCGTGCAGATCGAGGAAGTGGGCTTTTCGCAGGCCTATGAACATTCCATCGAGCAGCGCATGCTGGCCCAGGTGCAGATCGAGACGACCCGCCAGCAAAAGGAAACGGCGACCATCAACGCCGAGATCCAGGTGGTCAAGGCCAAGGCCGAGGCCGACGCGCGCCGCCAGCAGTTCACCGCCGAGGCCGACGGCATCCGCATGCGCGGCGAGGCCGAGGCCGCCGCGATCCGCGCCAAGGCCGAGGCGCTGGCCGCCAACACCAATCTGGTGAGCCTGAATGCCGTGGAAAAGTGGGACGGCGTGCTGCCGGCCACGCAGGTTCCGGGCGCGGCCCTGCCGTTCATCGGCATCAAGTAAGCATCGGCGTCGGGCGTTTCCGTCCGATTTTCGCCACACCGGCCGCGGGGTTCTCCCGCGGCCGTCCCCAAGCTAGGGGATATCCCTCTGTCAAGAATGGCAAAGCCGGCGCATCGTGGTGTCACGAGCCGCCGTGGGCGGCGATACGATAGCCACGATCCCGCGGGGTCGATAAGCTTCAGCAACAAGGAGACGGGGATGTCTCAAATGGAATGGACGCCCGGCGATACGCTGCCGGACCGTCACGGCTATTACGAAACGCGGTTCGACACCGGATACACCGCGATCACGCTGTACAGCGTGCTGGGCTGGATGCCGGCCAAGGCCAGCGGCACCATGATCAGCTGGCGCGCGCTGCCGCCGGAGGCCGAGCGGCAGGAGGCCGAAAGGCACATCGAGGCGTTGCGGGCCGCGCAATGCCACGTGCCGATGGACTACTAGGGCCGGCCGCGCGCCGCGGCTGAAGTATGCTTACGCGCTTGTTCCGCTTATTTCCGGCTGGCCCCGATGACTGATTTTCCCTTTGACGCCGTGCTGTTCGACTGCGACGGCGTCCTGGTCGATTCCGAACCCATTACCTGCCGCGTGCTGACCCAAATGCTCAACGAGCTGGGCTGGGACATCGCGCACGACGAAACCATGCGCATCTTCACCGGCAAGGCCGTGAAGGACGAACTGCCGCTGATCCAGGCGCGCACCGGCGCCGCGCTCGGCCCGGAATGGTTCGCCGAATTCCGCCAGCGGCGCAACGACGCGCTGGACCTGGAATTGCTGGAAATCCCCGGCGCGCCGGACGCCGTGCGCGCCCTGCACGGGGCGCTGGGCGGACGCATTGCGGTCGCCTCGGGCGCCGACCGTCGCAAGGTGGAGCTGCAGCTGGCCAAGGTGGGCATCGCCGACTGCTTCGACGGACGCGTGTTCAGCGGCCACGAAATGCCGCGCAGCAAGCCGCATCCGGACGTGTACCTGGCCGCCGCCGAGGCGCTCGGCGTGGACCCGCGGCGCTGCGCGGTCGTGGAAGACACGGTGACCGGCGCGACCGCCGGGGTGGCCGCCGGCGCCACGGTGTTCGGCTACAGCCCGAGCGCCAACGGCCATAGCGGCGCCGAGGCGCTGCGCGGCGTGGGCGTGGCGCAGGTGTTCACCGACATGGCGCAGCTGCCGGCGCTGCTGGCCGACTGGGGCCGGCGCGCGGCCTGAGCGCTCAGCGCGCCTGGTTGGCGTACTGCCCGCCGCCGTCCAGGTCGATCACCGTGCCGCTCAGGTAGCCGGCGCGGGGCGAGGCCCCGAAGACGATCATGTCGGCCACTTCCGCGGGCTCCATCAGACGGCCGAAGGGCAGGTCCGTCAGCGTTTCCTGCCAGCGGCTTTCATCGCCCCAGCGGGCCTGCGCGCGCTGCTGCGCCAGCGTCAGCACGCGGTCGGTGCGGGTGCGCGAGGGATTCACGCCGAAGACCCGCACGCCGTGGCGCGGCGCCTCGCCGCCCAGCGCGCGGGTGAAGGCGATCAGCGAGGCATTGGCCGCCGCGCCGCAGATGTAGTCGGCGCGCGGCGCCGAGCCGGCCATGCCGATGATGTTGGCGATGACCCCCGCGCCGGCCGCGCGCATGCGCGGATAGTAGTGGCGCGCCAGGTCGATGTAGCCGTGCACTTTCAGGTCCCAGCCGGCGCGCCAGCGCTCGTCCTGCACCTGTTCCAGCGCGCCGCCCGGCACCGCGCCGGCGTTGTTCACCAGGATGTCGACGTCTCCGGCCATCTCGGCCAGGCGCTGCGCCGCGCCCGTCTGCGCCAGGTCCAGCGTGTGCGCCTGCACCGGCTCGCCGGTGTGCTCGCCGATGGCCTCGGAGGCGGCGCGCAGCGCGGCGTCGTCGCGCGCCACCAGTATGGGTTGCGCGCCTTCGCGCGCGAACGCGATGGCGCAGGCCAGCCCGATGCCCTTGGAAGCGCCCGTGATGAGCACGCGTTTACCGCCCAGCTGCAGATCCATGTAGTCCTCCGGTCGATACGCGCCCGCGGCATTGCGGGACACCTGTCGGTTGTAAACCAGTTGGGCCGGGCATGCCAGCGCGCGCGCCGCCTGCTATGCTGCCTGCATCGAGGCCCACGAGGAGGCGGCGATGTCTGAAGTCTGGCTGGAAATCTGGTCCGCGGCGCGCAGCGAGTTCTCCGACATCCCGGATGTGACCGAGGCCACGCGCATCGTGCTGCGGCTGGGCATGGCGGTGCTGCTGGGCGGCCTGCTGGGCTACGAGCGCGAGCGCAGCGGCAAGGCGGCCGGCCTGCGCACCCACATGCTGGTGGCGCTGGGCGCCGCCATTTTCGTGCTGGTGCCGCTGCAGGGCGGCATGGCGGTGGGCGACCTCAGCCGCGTGCTGCAAGGCGTGATCGCCGGCATCGGCTTTCTGGGCGCAGGCGCCATCATCAAGCTCGGCTCGGAGCGCGAAATCCACGGCCTGACCACGTCGGCCGGCATCTGGATGACGGCCGCCATCGGCGTGGCCGCGGGCATGGGGCGCGAGGCCACCGCCGTGCTCAGCACGCTGCTGGCCCTGTTCGTGCTGGCGGTGCTGCGCCGGGTCGAAGCGCGCATCTCGTCCAGGCACGAGAAGCGCGTGATCTCCTCGGGCTCCGGATAGGCGCGCCTCAGTTGCCGCCGGACACTTCGATGAACGAGCCGCTGGTGTAGCCGGCTTCGTCGGAGAACAGCCACATCACCGCGCCGGCGACTTCCTCCACCGTGCCGCCGCGGCGCAGCGGGATCGCGCTCTTGAGCCGGTCGACCCGGCCCGGCTCGCCGCCGCTGGCGTGCATGTCGGTGTAGATGGTGCCGGGGCGCACGCCGTTGACGCGTATGCCCTCGGGCGCGACTTCCTTGGACAGGCCTATCGTCATGGTGTCCAGCGCGCCCTTGGACGCGGCGTAGTCCACGTATTCGTTGGGCGAGCCCAGGCGCGCGGCGGCCGAGGACACGTTGACGATGGCGCCGCCCGGGCCGCCGTGGCGCGTGGACATGCGGCGCACGGCCTCGCGCGCGCACAGGAAGGCGCCGATCACGTTGGTGGCCAGCACGCGCTGCAGGCGCTCGGCGCTCATGGCCTCCACGCGCATCTGCTGCTCCAGGATGCCGGCGTTGTTCACCAGCGCGTCGATGCGGCCGAGTTCGTCATCCAGCGCCTGGAACATGCGCAGCACCTGCGCCTCCTGCGAGACGTCGGCCTGCAGCGCGACGGCGCGTCCGCCTTCGGCGCGGATGGCGTCCACCACCGCCTGGGCCGCGCCGGCCTGGGCATGGTAGTTGACGCCCACCGCGTAGCCGCGGCGCGCGGCCAGTCTGGCGATGGCGGCGCCGATACCGCGGCTGCCGCCGGTGACGAGCATGACTTTGGACATGGCTTTCTCCTGGTCGTATCCGGTGCTGCGGCTATGCTAACCGCAAGTTCAGTCGGCCTCGCGCAGCAGCCGCACGCCGACCAGCGGGTAGCGGGTCTGCTGCGTATTCCAGTTGCGGAACGAGGCGCGCGTGTACAGCGCCCAGGTGTGCCACGAGCCGCCGCGCCGCACGCGCACGTTGCCGCTGTCCGGGCCTTGCGGATCGTCCGTCGGGGATTGCGCGTAGTAGTCCTCGCCATACCAGTCCGCCACCCATTCCCAGGCGTTGCCGTGCATGTCGTACAGGCCGAAGGCGTTGGGCGCGTAGCTGGCCGCCGGCGCGGTGAAGGCGTGGCCGTCGCCGCGGACCGAGGCGAACGCGGCCCATTGCGGCCAGCGCGGCGCGGCCTGCGCGTCGAAGCCGTTGCCGATTTCGGGCATGGCGGCGGGATCGTCGCCGTTCTGGTAGCGCGTGCGCGCGCCGGCGCGGCAGGCGTATTCCCATTCGGCCTCGGTGGGCAGGCGGTAGGTCCGGCCTTCCTGCTGGGTGAGCCAGCGGGCCAGCGCCACGGCGTCGTTCCAGCTGATGTTCACGACCGGATGGTCGTCGTCCTGCGCGAAGCCAGGCTTGCGCCAGGAATAGCGGCGGTCGCGGCCTTCGAAGGCGTCGCCGCTTTCCGAGCGGGCGGGATCGTATTGCGGGTTGTAGCCGTAGCCGCCGGTGCCGTCGGCCTCGGATTCCGCCACGTAGCCCGAGGCCTCGATGAAGCGGCGGAACTGCCCCACCGTGACCTCGGTGCGCTGCAGGTAGAACGGGCGCGTGATGCGCACGGTGTGCACCGGCGCCTCGTCGGACAGCTGGGCGTAGCGGTCGGGCGGGTACTGCGGATAGGCGCGCGCCAGCGCCTCGGGCGTTTCGTCGCTGCCCATCTGGAAGCTGCCTGCCGGGATGCGCACGAACGTCATGCCCAGCGAGTTCTCGACCTGCGCCGCGGGCGGGGCGGCGGCCCAGGCGCAGGCGGGGATCAGGGTGCAAAGCAGGGCCAACAGGGATCGCATGGGCGTGGGGCTCGGCGGGGAGGTGCGCAATGGTAGAGCGGCCGCGGCGCGCCGGCCAGCCGCGGACAACCCTCATGCCGCGCCGGCGGGCTCAGCCCGCCTTGCGGATGGTGAAGTTGATGCGCAGGCTGCCCAGCCGCGGGTGCGGCAGGGCCTGCATGGGCATGACGCCGTGGTAGCGCAGCCGGTCGACGCCGCCCCAGACCACCACGTCGCCGTGGAACAGCGTGGTGCGCGAGGTTTTGTCGCCGCGCGCCAGGCCGCCGAACAGGAACACGGCCGGCATGCCCAGCGATACCGACACGATGGGCGCGCCGTAGTCGCGCTCGTTGCGGTCCTGGTGCAGCGACAGGCGCGAGCCGGGTTCGTAGCGGTTCACCAGGCAGGCGTCCGGCGCGAAACCGGGAAAACCGGCTTCGGCGGCCGCGTCGCGGGCCAGTTCGGCGAAGGCCGCGGGCATGTCGGGCCAGGGCCGGCCCGACAGCGGATCGCGGTGGGTGTAGCGGTAGCCGTGGGCGTCGCTGGTCCAGCCCAGGCTGCCGCAGTTGGTCAGCGCCACCGACATGGTGTAGCCGCCCGGCGTCTGCATCTGCCGGAACGGAGCCTCGCCCGTCACGGCGTCGACGCCGGCGAGCAGGGCCTCGGCCCGCGCCAGCGCATAGCCGCGCAGCACCACCGACTGCGGGCCCAGCACGACGCGGCCGCCCTGCGCGGGCGCGTCGTCGGCGAAGAGGTCCAGGTTCGGGGCCATGCGCGCGCCTACAGCAGCGGCTCCAGCGGCAGCAGCGACACGAACCACACCGACACGCGCTGCCACAGCGTGGTGCCCGGTTCGGTATCGTGCCGCACGGTCTGGCCGTCGCGCTGTTCCAGCCAGTACAGGCCGCCCCGGTCGTCCAGGCAGACCCGGTAGGCCACCTTGGCCATGTCGCGATCGAAGGATTCGGCGATGCGCCGCGCCAGCGTAGGGCTGTCGATGACGAAGCCCAGCTCGGTGTTCAGTTTGGCCGAGCGCGGGTCGAAGTTGAACGAGCCCACGAAGATACGGCGGCCGTCGACGGCGAAGGTCTTGGCGTGCAGGCTGGAGCCGGAACTGCCGAACGGCCCCACGCCCTTGCTGCGCTCCACGTCGCCGGCCATGCGCTTCATTTCGAACAGTTCCACGCCGCTGGCCAGCAGGTCCTTGCGGCGCTTGGCGTAGCCGGAATGCACCACCGCCACGTCGGTGGCTTCGAGCGCGTTGGTCAGCACCCTGACCTTGACGCCGCCCTGCGCCATCTGCGCGAACGCCTCCGTGCCGCTGGCCGTGGGCACGAAATAGGGCGACACCAGTTCCATGTCGGTGGCCGGCGCGCCGAGGATCTCGTGCAGCTGATGCGGCAGCATGGCTTCGGGCGGCGCGGTTCCCAGGGTCTTGCGGGGATCGTCGCTGACCATGCGCGTGTCGGCCCATTCCAGTTCCAGCCGGCCTTGCAGCAGATCCTGGATGAAGGGCAGCTCGCGCATGGCCTGGGCGTAGGCGGCGGCCTGGGGCGAGCGTTCGACGCTTGCGGCGGCCTGCGCCAGTTCCTCCAGCCTGCCGGGCTCCGGCCGCTTGAGCAGGCGGTCCACCGGATAGGCCGATTCGCTGGCCCAGTAGCGGTCGAAATCCGTGGAGACGTCGTTGACCGCCGCGCCGATGGCCAGCACGTCCAGGTCGGTGAACAGCACGTCGCTGGTCGCGCCGAAGTATTCGTCGCCGACGTTGCGCCCGCCGACGATGGTGGCCTGGTTGTCGGCGGTGAAGGACTTGTTGTGCATGCGGCGGTTCAGGCGGCGGAATTCCGTCACGTAGCCCAGCGGCTTGGGCCAGCGCAGCACGAAGGGGTTGTACAGCCGCACCTCGATGTTGGGGTGGGCGTCCAGCGCGGCCAGCTCCTCGTCCAGCCCCGAGGTGCCGTTGTCGTCGAGCAGCAGCCGCACCCGCACGCCGCGGCCGGCGGCCTCGTGCAGGGCCTGCAGCAGCATGGTGCCCGTCATGTCCTTGTGCCAGATGTAGTACTGCACGTCCAGGCTGCGCTGGGCCGCGCGCGCCAGCATCATGCGCGCGGCGAAGGCGTCGTGCGCGTCGGCCAGCGGATGGATGCCGGACTTGCCGGGATGGGGGGCGGCCAGCGGCGCGATGCCGCGGCCCAGCGCGGTGTCTTGCGACGCCTCGGGCGTCAGGGCGCGGGATTCGCTGCGTTTGTCCAGGGAGGGCAGGCCGCAGCCGCTCAGAAAGCTCAGGCAGAGGGCGGTCATGATCAGGGGTTTGGCCAGGTGCATGCCCCGTATTGTGCCGAAATCGCGCGGCGGGCCCGCTCCGGTTCTTGACGGAATTCCTGATTTGAGAGAAATTCCCGAATATGGAAAATTCACCGATTGCCGACGCCGGGCTGGACCGGCGCATCGCCGCCCGGCTCAAGACGCTGCGCCAGGAGCGCGGCTGGTCGCTGGACGAACTCGCCGGCCGCGCCGGCGTCAGCCGCGCCACGCTGTCGCGGCTGGAGAACGCCGAGGTCAGCGCCACCGCCAGCGTGCTGGGCAAGCTGTGCGCGGCCTACGGCCTGACCATGTCGCGGCTGATGCTGATGGTCGAGGACGATTTCGCGCCGCTGGTGCCGCAGCAGGCGCAGGCCGTGTGGACGGACGAGAGCGCCGGTTTTCGCCGGCGCTCGGTGTCGCCGCCCGCGCAGCAGCTGGCCGGCGAAGTGCTGGCCTGCGAGCTGCAGGCCGGCGCGCGCATCGCCTACGAGCGCTCGCCGCGCCCGGGCCTGGAGCACCATCTGCTGATGCTGGAGGGCCGGCTGGACCTGACCGTGGACGGCCAGGCTTACCGCCTGGCTCCCGGCGACTGCCTGCGCTACCAGCTGTTCGGCGCCAGCGAATTCTCCACCCCGCCGGACGCCGGCGCCCGCTATCTGCTTTTCATCGTCTGAGGCCGCCATGCCCGAATCGACATATGACTTGACGCTGCTGCCGGCCGACGCCGCCGAGACCCTGCTGGCCGATCTGGCCGAGCTGCTGCGCGCCTGCGTGCAGGACGGCGCCAGCGTCGGCTTCGTGCTGCCCTACGCGCCGGCCGATGCGCAGGCCTATTGGCGCGCCAAGGTGCTGCCGGGCGTCGCCGCCGGCACGCTGGCGCTGTGGGTGGCGCGCCTGGACGGGCGGGTCGCCGGATCGGTGCAGCTCGATTGCGACATGCCGCCCAACCAGCCCCACCGCGCCGAACTGCGCAAGCTGCTGGTGCATCCGGATTTCCGCCGCCGCGGCCTGGCGCGCGCGCTGCTGCGCGAGGCCGAGGCCATGGCGGCGCGGCGCGGCCGCAGCCTGATCACGCTGGATACGCGCACCGGCGACAAGGCGGAGCCGCTGTACGCTTCCGCGGGCTACCGGACGGCGGGCAGGATTCCGGGATTCAGCCGCGATCCGCGCGACCCGTCCAGGCTGGACGCCACCACGGTCATGTACAAGCAGCTGTGACGCTCAGGCCAGGGGCTTGATGCCCACGCTGTAGGGCGGCGCGTTGCCGCGCGCGGCGGCCTTGATCTTCAGCATCGAGCCGCCGGGCGTGAATTCGAATTCCTGGTAGGGCACTTCGAACCATTGGTGGAAGCTGGTGCGCGAGAACTCGGGCACCCAGACCTTGGGCCGCTTGGGATCGCAGTGGAACTCCACCAGCGTGCGGTCGATGCCCAGCGGCCGCGTATTGCCGATGCGGTAGCTGGCCTTCAGCTCGGCGCGCTCGGTCGCGCCCGGACGCCATTGCAGGCCGATGGATTCCATGAAATGTTCGATCGCCTCGATGCCGCGATACATGGCGTTGCTCCAAAATCTGGTTTCAGTCCGAATTATCCGCCATTCCGCGCGCTTGCCCTGCGCCAATCGCCGCCATTGAACAAACCAAATGGACGCGTCGCGCCGTGGCGCGCACCATGACACCTCGAACCCTGGACAAGGAGCTGTCATGTCTAATCTGATCCTGGCGCTGGTGAGCGCGGAACTGACTCTTTTCGGCGTCGCCGCGCCCGTCTTCGACGAACCCGCCGCCGCGCCCGAGGCGCAGGGGCCGGGCACGGCGCCCAGCTTCGATCGCGAGCATTACCGCAGCGCGCTGGGCTGATGGAACCTGCGCCGCAACGGCGCAGGAATAGGCAGATTTCAAGCAAGAACGAGCCTGTACGCCCCGGCTCGCGATTCTTACCATCCCTGTACGGAATCGGGACTCCCGGTCCGTCAGCCCCGCGGCATGTGGCCGGCGGGGCCCGCAAACGCAGGGGGTTGCATGAATACCGAGAAAATCTGGTTGGTGACGGGCGCGTCGAAGGGGCTGGGCCTGAGCCTGGTCCGGCTGTTGCTGGAGCAGGGACACAAAGTGGCGGCGACCTCGCGCGACGGCGACGCGTTGCTGGACGCGGTGGGCGCAAAGCTGGAAGGCCGCTTTCTGCCGCTGACGGTGGACCTGGCAGACGAGCGCGGCGTGCGGCGGGCGGTGCAAGCCACGGCGGTCGCCTTCGGCGGCCTGGACGTCGTGGTCAATAACGCCGGCTGCGGCCTGCAGGGCGCGCTGGACGGCCTGTCGGACCGGGAGCTGCGCGGCAGTTTCGACGTCAACGTGTTCGGCATGCTGAACGTGCTCAGGGCAGCCCTGCCGCACCTGCGCGCGCAGCGCGGCGGGCATGTGTTCAATATTTCGTCGATCCTGGGCTTCGACGGCGGCCATCCGGACTGGGGCGCCTACAGCGCCGCCAAGTTCGCGGTCAGCGGCCTGACCGAGGCGCTGGCGGCGCAGGCCGCGCCCGACGGCTTGCGCGTGACGCTGGTGTATCCGGGCGCGATGCGCGCGGCCGATGCGCCCCATGGGCAGGGCAGCGATCCGGCCAAGATGGCGCAGGTGCTGATCGACGCGGCCCAGGCGCAGTACGCGCCGCTGCATCTGTTCCTGGGGCGCGACGCCTTCGACCAGGCGCGCGCCAAGATCCACGCGGTGCAGCAGGAACTGGCGCGCTGGCGCGAGATGTCGGTGTCCATCGGCCTGGCCGACGAAAGGCGGATCGCCGCCTGAAACGGGATGGGACAGGACGCTAGCCCGCCAGCCCGCGCGCGGCCTGGTACGCGCCCAGCAGCGCCAGGCTGATCATGAAGACCAGCTTGAAGGCGCGCGCCGAGAGCCGGGCGCGCAGCCACTGGCCCAGCGCCATGCCGGCCAGCGCGGGCGCGAGCATCAGCACCGACGCGCCGGCCGCCTCGGGCGTGTAGCCGCCGTTGATCGCCAGCCCCGCGGCCAGCGCCACGGTCGAGACCGTGAACGAAATCCCCATGGCCTGGATCAGGCCGTCCTTGCCCAGGTTCAGCGCCTGCAGGTAGGGCACGGCCGGAATCACGAACACGCCGGTGGCCGCGGTGATCACGCCGGTGACGGCGCCGACCGCCGCGCCCAGCCAGCCCTGGCGCCGCGCCGGCACGCTGGGCGGCGATCCGAACAGGCCCCAGGCGGCATAGGCCACCAGCGCCAGCCCCAGGCAGACGCCGGCCCAGCGGCCGGAAGGCGCGCCCAGCCAAAGCGCCGCGCCTATCGTGCCGACGCAGATGCCCGCCTGCATGCCGGCGACGCGGCGCAGCACGGCCGGCAGCGACGGCCACGGCCGGGCCTGCCACAGGTTGGTGATGAGCGAAGGCACGATGAGCAGGGCGGCGGCCTGGGCCGGCGCCATCAGCAGCGCCAGCAGCGCCATGGAAATCGTGGGCAGTCCCAGTCCCACCACGCCCTTGACCACGCCGGCCAGGATGAAGATGGACAGGGTGGCGGCGAACAGGGCGGGCGTGGCCCCGGGCAGCAGATCGTAGGTCGTCATGAGGCTATGCCCGCGCCTGAGGCGAGGGGCGTCGGGCGGGCCATTCGAGTGGCAGGGACTTCATTCTCCGCCGGAGATCGCCGGGCCGGAATCGGGATCTCGCGTAGCAAGCCTATGGGTTGGCCTGAGGCTGGCGTGCTACGCTTTTTGCATGCGATTCGACCTGACCGACCTGCGGCTTTTCCTCAACGTACAGGAGACCGGCTCCATCACGGCCGGCGCGCGGCGCACGCACATGACGCTGGCCTCGGCCAGCGAGCGCATCCGCGGCATGGAGGACACGCTGGGCGTGCCCCTGCTGCTGCGCGGCCCGCGCGGCGTCGAGCCGACGCCGGCCGGGCGCACGCTGGCGCACCATGCGCGGGTGGTGCTGGCGCAGATGGACCGCATGCGCGGCGAACTCGACCACTACGGCCAGGGCCTCAAGGGCCACGTCCGGATGCTGTGCAACACCAGCGCGATGAGCGAGTACCTGCCGCCGGTGCTGGGCGCTTTCCTCAAGAACCATCCGCGCGTGTCGGTCGACCTGGAAGAGCGCCTGAGCCACGAGATCGCCGACGCGCTGCGCGCCGGCGCCTGCGATATCGGCGTGCTGGCGGACTCGGCCGACCTGCATGGCCTGCGCACGGTCACCTTCCGCCACGATCCGCTGGCCCTCATCGTGCCCGCCGGCCATCCGCTGGCCGCGCGCGCCTCGCTCACGCTGGCGGAGGTGGCGGATCAGGAGTTCGTGGGCCTGGTGGAAGGCAGCGCGCTGCAGGAGCACATCGCGCATCACGCGCGGCGCGGCGGCAAGGCCTTGTCCTACCGCGTGCGGCTGCGCAGCTTCGACGCCGTGTGCCGGATGGTGGGGCAGGGCGTGGGCATAGGCATCGTCCCGCGCGTGGCGGCGGCGCGCTACGGGCGCGCGGCCGGCGTGCGGCGCGTGGCGCTGGCCGACGGCTGGGCCGCGCGCGATCTGGTGCTGTGCACGCGCGACGCGCTGCCAGCCTATGCCGCCGAGCTGGTGGAATACGCGCTGCGCGACGCGCCTGGCGCGCGGGCCGGCTGAACGCCGCCCGGCTGGACGCGGACGCCAGCCGGCGTTAGCGTTAAGGCCTTGCCGGCCGCCGCGGCCGGCTTCCGCTCCCCGGTTTTCTTTCGCGCCCGCCATGCCCGACGATCCGTCCCCCGCCGCCGTCCCGTTCCATGCGCCCGATCCGCAGCTCTGCAACGGCGCCGCGCTGCGCAAGGCGACGCGGCGCGTATCGCAGCTGTACGACTCGGTGCTGGCGCCCTGCGGGCTGAAGGTGTCGCAGCATTCGATCCTGCTGCACATCGCGCGGGCGGGCACGCCCTCGCTGACCGATCTGGCGCGGGCCATGGTGCTGGACCGCTCCGCGCTGGCCCACAACCTCAAGCCGCTGGAGCGCGACGGCTACGTGCAGACCTCGCGCGATCCGCTGGACGGCCGCAGCCGCCGCGTGGCGCTGACCGAGTCCGGGCGCGCCAAGCTGGCGCAGGCCCGGCGCCTGTGGCGCGAGGCGCAGCGCCGCTTCGAGGCCGCCTATGGCGCCGAGCGCGCGGCCGCCCTGCGGCGCGCGCTGGCAGAGATCTTCTCCGAGGAGTTCGCGCTGGCCTTCAGCCGCGGCTAGGGCCTGTGCGTGGCTCCAGTCAGGGTGAGCCGGCCCTGGTCCGCCTTGCCCCGATGCCCAGCATCGCAACGGCGCCCAGCACGCAGGCCATGCCGGCCAGTTGCTGCCCGGCCAGCGTCTCGCCCAGCAGGCCGGCGGCCAGCGCCACCGCGGCCACCGGGGCCAGCGCCGTGAAGAGCGCGGCCTCGGCGCCCTTCACGCGGGCCGCTCCCGCATACCAGAGCAGAAAGCCGCCCACCGTGGGCACCAGGGCGTAATAGGCCGTGGCCGCCAGCGCCGGGCCGGGCAGGGACAGGGTCCACGGCGCCTCGGCCAGGCTGGCCAGCGCCGAGAAGGCAAGGCCGCAGGCCGCCATGATGGTCGACAGCGCCAATGGCGCCACCGGCACGCGCAGCCGCTTGTTGAGCAGGATGAACAGGCCTTCGCACAGCACCGCGCCCAGGATCAGCGCGTTGCCCGCGAGCGACGAGCCGCCGCCGTCATCGGCGGCGTGGCGCGTCATCAGCCACACGCCGAAAGCGGCGGCGGCGATGGCCGCCAGCGTGGCCTTGCCCGGGCGCTCGCCCAGCAGCACGACGGCGATGGCGGCCGACACCAGCGGCAGCGTGCCCAGGATGATGCCGCCGTCCACGGCCGAGGTCCGCTGCAGCCCGGCGATCAGCAGCGCGGTGTAGCCCACGCTGCCGGCGATGGCCTGCGCCGCCAGCAGCAGCCAGTCGCGGCGGTCCAGCCGCGGCAGCCGCGCGCCGGACAGCGCCATCAGCAGGGCGAAACAGGGCAGGGCCAGGGCGAACCGCAGCGCGGTGGCGGTAAAGGGCGGTAGGCCCGTGGCGATGATCTTGCTGGCCACCACGGTGCTGCCCACCAGCGCCATGGCGGCCGCCAGGCAGCAATAGCCTTGCATCCGGCTGTTCATGTCTCGATACGCTTGAAGTCAGGAAAACCGCAGCGTAGGCGCGGCGGCCGCGCGAGGTCTTGAACGAAATTGCAGCCCGGCCCGCGCTCAGCCGGCGGCCCGGGCGTAGCGCGCCGGCGAGACGCCGTAGGCGCGCACGAACAGCCGGGTCATGTGGCTCTGGTCGGCGAAACCGCCGGCCGCCGCGGCCGCGGCCAGCGCCGTGCCCTGGCGGATCAGGCTGCGCGCCAGCAGCAGCCGGCGCTGCATCTGGTAGGCATGCGGCGTCAGGCCGGTGGCCTGGGAGAAGGCCCGCAGCACCTGATAGCGGCTCAGGCCGCTGGCCGCGGCCAGGTCGGCCAGCGACAGCGCGGCGGCCGGATCGTCGTCGATCAGGCTGCGCGCGTGGCGGATCGCGTCGGGCGCGCCGCGCGGCCGGTCGCGGACGCGCGCCGGCGCCGCGCCCGCCCGCGCCAGGATGCGCAGCAGCAGCACGTCGCAAGCCAGCGGCGCGGCGCCGGCCGTCGCCTGCGCGTACAGCGCCAGCACGTCGCGGGCCAGTTCGGGGCGGTCCTGCGCGGGGTGTTCGAATTCGTAGCCGCGCAGGGCGGCGGGCAGTCCGGCGGCGGCTTCGGCCACCACCTGCGGGTCCAGGTACAGCATCTGCCAGGCGCGCAGGCCGTCGCCCAGCGGCGCGCCGTCGTGCACTTCGCCCGGATTGACGGTGATGACGTGGCCCGGGCCGGCCTCGACCTGGCCGCGGCCGCT
>NZ_POQS01000004.1:0-341673 GCF_002885955.2 Achromobacter pulmonis | reverse complement strand
CTGGGGCTGGGCAATATCGGCGCGCTGGCGTCCAAGCCGGTGATGGAAGGCAAGGCGGTGCTGTTCAAGAAGTTCGCCGGCCTGGACGTGTTCGACATCGAGATCAACGAGACCGACCCGGACAAGCTGGTCGAGATCATCGCCGGCCTGGAAGCCACTTTCGGCGGCATCAACCTCGAAGACATCAAGGCCCCGGAATGCTTCATCGTCGAGCGCAAGCTGCGCGACCGCATGAAGATCCCGGTTTTCCATGACGACCAGCACGGCACCGCCATTACCGTGTCGGCGGCCTTCATCAACGGCCTGAAGGTGGTGGGCAAGGACATCAAGCAGGTCAAGGTGGTGACCTCGGGCGCCGGCGCGGCCGCGCTGGCCTGCCTGGACCTGATGGTGGACCTGGGGCTGCCGCTGGAGAACGTCTGGGTCACCGACATCGAAGGCGTGGTCTACGAAGGCCGCACGGCGCTGATGGACCCGGACAAGGCGCGCTTCGCGCAAAAGACCGACGCGCGCAAGCTGGCCGAGGTGATCCAGGGCGCCGANNNNCCGACCCGGCCAACGTGTTCCGCTACACCGGCCGCGGCAACCTGGTGGGCGTGATCACCAACGGCACCGCCGTGCTGGGGCTGGGCAATATCGGCGCGCTGGCGTCCAAGCCGGTGATGGAAGGCAAGGCGGTGCTGTTCAAGAAGTTCGCCGGCCTGGACGTGTTCGACATCGAGATCAACGAGACCGACCCGGACAAGCTGGTCGAGATCATCGCCGGCCTGGAAGCCACTTTCGGCGGCATCAACCTCGAAGACATCAAGGCCCCGGAATGCTTCATCGTCGAGCGCAAGCTGCGCGACCGCATGAAGATCCCGGTTTTCCATGACGACCAGCACGGCACCGCCATTACCGTGTCGGCGGCCTTCATCAACGGCCTGAAGGTGGTGGGCAAGGACATCAAGCAGGTCAAGGTGGTGACCTCGGGCGCCGGCGCGGCCGCGCTGGCCTGCCTGGACCTGATGGTGGACCTGGGGCTGCCGCTGGAGAACGTCTGGGTCACCGACATCGAAGGCGTGGTCTACGAAGGCCGCACGGCGCTGATGGACCCGGACAAGGCGCGCTTCGCGCAAAAGACCGACGCGCGCAAGCTGGCCGAGGTGATCCAGGGCGCCGACGTGTTCCTGGGCCTGTCGGCCGGCGGCGTGCTCAAGCCGGAGATGGTGGCGGCGATGGGTCCGCGTCCGCTGATCCTGGCGCTGGCCAACCCGACGCCGGAGATCCTGCCGGAAGTGGCGCACGGCGTGCGCGACGACGTGGTGATGGCCACGGGCCGTTCGGACTACCCGAACCAGGTCAACAACGTGCTGTGCTTTCCGTACATTTTCCGCGGCGCGCTGGACGTGGGCGCCACGACCATCACGCGCGAGATGGAAAAGGCGGCGGTGTACGCCATCGCCGAGCTGGCCGAGGAAGAGCAGAACGAAGTGGTGGCGGCCGCCTACGGCACCTATGACATTTCGTTCGGCCCGGACTACCTGATTCCCAAGCCGTTCGATCCGCGGCTGATCGTGCGCATCGCGCCGGCGGTGGCCAAGGCGGCGATGGAAGACGGCGTGGCCACGCGCCCGCTGGCCGACCTGGAGGCCTACGAGGCGCAGCTGCAGCAGTTCGTGTACCACTCGGGCGCGTTCATGAAGCCGCTGTTCGCGGCGGCCAAAAACATCGTGCGCGAGGGCGGCAAGGCTCGCATCGTGTTCACCGAAGGCGAGGACGAGCGCGTGCTGCGCGCGGTGCAGGTGGTGGTCGACGAAGGCCTGGCCCGCCCCATCCTGGTGGGCCGCCCGTCGGTGCTGCTGGCCCGCATCGAGAAATTCGGCCTGCGCCTGCGCCTGGGCGAGGACGTGGAAGTCACCAACCCGGAATACGACGAGCGCTTCCATCAGTACTGGACCACGTACTGGGAGCTGATGTGCCGCCGCGGCATCACCAAGGAAATGGCGCGGGTGGAGATGCGCCGCCGCCTGACGCTGATCGGCGCGATGATGGTGCGCCTGGGCGACGCCGACGGCATGGTCTGCGGCACGGTCGGCGCCTACCACGACCACCTGCGTTTCGTGGATGAGGTGATCGGCCGGCGTCCGGGCCACAACGTGTACGCGGCCATGAACATCCTGCTGCTCAACGAGCGCACGGTGGTGCTGGTCGACACCCACGTCAACGACGAGCCCACGGCCGAACAGATCGCCGAGTTCACGGTGATGGCGGCGCAGGAAATGGCGCGCATGAACCTGGCGCCCAAGGTGGCGCTGCTGTCGCGCTCGAACTTCGGCACCGGCAGCTCGGCCTCGGGCGCCAAGATGCGCCGCGCGCTGGAGCTGGTGCGCGAGATCGATCCGGAGCTGGAGATCGACGGCGAGATGCACGGCGACTGCGCGCTGGACGAGGCGCTGCGCATGCGCATCCTGCCTTCGTCCTCGCTCAAGGGCGAGGCCAACCTGCTGGTGTGCCCGAACGTGGACGCCGGCAACATCGCCTACAACCTGCTCAAGACCACCGCGGGCAGCAACGTGGCGGTGGGTCCGTTCCTGCTGGGCGCGAACGCGCCGGTGCACATCCTGACCTCCAGCTCGACCGTGCGCCGCATCATCAACATGGCGGCGATGACGGTGCTGGACGCCAACCGGATCGAGCCCCAGGCCTGATCGCCCGCGTAGCCCGCAAAAAAAGCGCGCTGCCCCATCGCAGGATGGGCGCAGCGCGTTTTTTTCTGGCGAGCCGGCGTGCTTAGTGGCTGCTGGCCTTCCAGGTGCCGTCGGGCTGCTTACAGAACCAGAACTGCCATTTTTCCGTGGTGGCGGCGCGGGCGAAATCGCCCACCAGGAAGCGACAGGTCTGGTCGTTCTTGACCGTCGTGGTCTGCGTGGGCGTGAGCTGCACCGTGATCGGCGCGGCTTTCTTGGGCTGGTGCGTGCTGGTCCATTCGGTGCGCTGGCCGTCGGCCGAATTGTTCAGCGCCTGCGCGACGGCCTCGTGGAACGAGCTGCGGTCGGCCTTGGGGATCTGGGTGATGATGGCATTGTTCAGCATGACCGGCGGCGCAGCGGTCGCCGTGGCCGAGACGCCGCATGCCACGAGCAAAGAGGCAAGAACGCGGGTGGTTTTCAAGATGTGGCTCCCTGATTCGTAAAGTCGTTATGTGATGCCGGATCTCGGGGCGATAGTACCGCAGCGCGCCTCGATGAACGAAAAAAAGGCCCCCACGCCGCGCACGCTGCGCGTGCTTGCTGCCCCCCGAGGGGGCGTTTTTGTCTTGGGGCGGCCCGGCGACAAAAAAGGCCGCCCGAACTGCCGGCGGCCAAGGTACAACAAGGGGAAGGGTGGATTCGTGCGGGCTTTATTCGCCGTAGACGCCGGCGAACGGCATGTCGTTGGGTTCGACGCCGCTGACCAGGCCGGCAGCCTTGGCGGCGGCCAGTTCGGCGCGCACTTCGGCGCGGGTCTTGCCCGATTGGGGGGCGCCGTAGACGCCGGCGAAGGGCATGTCGTTGGGTTCGACGTCGCTGACCTGGCCGGCGGCCTTGGCGGCAGCCAGTTCGGCTTGCACCTGGGCGCGGGTCGGGCCTTCGTACGGGGTGCCGTAGACGCCCTGGAACGGGACGTTGTTGGGTTCGATGTTGGGCGAGGCGGCATAGGCGCCGGCGCTCAGCGCGGCCAGGGACATCACCAGGGCGGTAGCAAGGGTCTTCGTGGTCTTCATGATAAATCTCCGATTTCAAGAGCTTGGGAGCGAATTCGGCGGCCTATCCGTCGTGCTTCGTTGCTGTTTCCCGATGGCTCAATATTGCGCGGAATCGGAGTAGGGATAAACCCTGGTATCGGTAAAAGATAATTCCATAGATGGAAAGAACAGCCTATTTTGAGGCTATAGTTTCCATTAATGGGATCGATTGGCGGGCGTCTCAGTAGTGCGGCGGCAGCTCGTCGCGCAGGCTGCGAAAGGGCGCGGCGCCCTCGGGCGCCTGCTGGCGCAGCTCGGCGACTTCGCGCATCAGGCGGTCTATCTGCTGTTGCTGGCGGACGATGATCTGGTTGAGCTGGTCCAGCAGGTCGTCGGCGAAGCTGGCCTTGACTTCCAGCTCCAGCAGGCGGCGTTCGATATCTTGCATGTTATCCATGGGCGCCATTAGAACCGATTCCCGGAATCGAGGAGGCGGATTTGGCAGGATGGTTGGACCGCGGCGCGCGGCGCCGGGTGCTGCAGGGATTGCTGGCCTCGGCGCCGGCGGCCGCGGCCTGGGCGCAGCCGGCCGCGCCCGGCCCCGGCTCCGCCGAACTCCCGGCCGTCGTGGTCACCGGCACCCGTCTGGGCAGTCCGGTGATGCAGACGCCGGCCTCGGTGGACGTGGTCGAGGGCGCGCAGATGCGCCGCGGCCAGCCCGGGATCAACCTGTCCGAAGGGCTGGCCGGCGTGCCCGGGCTGCAGATCCAGAACCGCCAGAACTACGCCCAGGATCTGCAGATTTCCAGCCGCGGCTTCGGCGCGCGCGCCAGCTTCGGCGTGCGCGGCGTGCGCCTGTACGTGGACGGCATACCGGCCACCATGCCGGACGGGCAGGGCCAGACCAGACCTCGAACATCGACATCGGCTCGATCGGCCAGGTCGAGGTGCTGCGCGGCCCGTTCTCCGCGCTGTACGGAAATTCATCCGGCGGCGTGATCCTGGTGAACACCGAAGACGGGGTCGAGCCGCCCTCGCTGTCCGCCAGCGGCTGGGGCGGCAGCTACGCCACCTGGCGCTACGGCCTGCGCGCCAACGGGGCCTCCGGCGGGCTGGACTACGTGCTGGACCTGACCCGGTTCACCACCGACGGCTACCGCGACCACAGCGCCGCGCGCAAGAACCTGGGCAACGCCAAGCTGGGCCTGCAGCTGGACGACGCCAGCCGGCTGACGCTGGTGGCCAACAGCGTGGACCTGAAGGCGCAGGACCCATTGGGCCTGACATATCGCCAGTTCCAGGACGATCCCAGGGCCGCGCCGCTGGCCGAGCTGTACGACACGCGCAAAAGCGTCAGGCAGACCCAGGGCGGCGCGGTCTACGAGCGCGCCATCGACGGGCGCAACAGCCTGCGCCTGATGGTCTATTACGGCCAGCGCGACACCACGCAGTACCAGTCCATCCCGCCGGCCGCGCAGATGGCGCCGTCGCAGGCCGGCGGCGTCATCGACCTGAAGCGCCGCTACGGCGGGGCCGACCTGCGCTGGACCTCGGATGTCTCGCTGGCGGGCCGGCCGTTGATGCTGATCGGCGGCTTTTCCTACGACACGCTGAGCGAGGACCGCAAGGGTTACCAGAACTACACCGGCGACGGGGCGAATCGCCAGCTGGGCGTGCGCGGCGCGCTGCGGCGCGACGAAACCAATACCGTCTACAACGCCGATCCCTACGTGCAGGCGTCCTGGCAGTTCGCCGAGCGCTGGACGCTGGACGCGGGCCTGCGCTACAGCACGGTCAAGTTCGATTCCGACGACCGCTACGTCGCGCCCGGCAACGCCGACGACAGCGGCGCGGCGCGCTACCGCAAGGCGCTGCCGGTGGCGGCGCTGCGCTATGCGCCCGATCCGGCGCTCAGCCTCTACGCCTCGTACGGGCGCGGCTTCGAGACGCCGACGCTGAACGAGCTTTCGTACCGGCCCGGCGGCGCGCCCGGCCTGAATTTCGGGCTGGCGCCGGCCGTCAGCGACAATCTGGAAGCAGGGGTGAAGGCGCAGCTCGCCGGCGGCCTGCTGACCGCGGCGGTGTTCCATACCGGCACCGACGACGAGATCGTCGCGGCCGGCAGCGCGGGCGGTCGCACCAGTTACCAGAACGCCGGGCGCACGCGGCGCGACGGTGTGGAGCTGGGCTGGTCCGGCGAGTTCGCGCGCCACGGCCGCACCCGGTTTGCCTATACCTGGCTGGATGCGCGCTACGTCGACGACGGGCCCGGCGCGATCCGCGCCGGCAACCGCATACCGGGCATCGCGCGCCAGGCGGCCTATGCGTCGCTGGCCTGGGCGCCGCCCGAGGGATGGCAGGCCTCGGTGGAGGCGCGCCTGTTGAGCCAGGTCTACGTCGACGACGCCAACGACGGCGACGCGCCCGGCTATTTCGTGGCGGCGCTGAGCCTGGGCTACGTGAAGCAACTGGGGCCGTGGGAGCTGAACGCCTATGCGCGCGTGGACAATCTGTTCGACCGCCGCTACGCCGGCTCGGTGATCGTCAACGAGGTCAACGGCCGCTACTACGAACCGGCCGCGGGCCGCAGCCTGGGCGCCGGCGTCGGCGCCACCTACCGCTACTGAAGCGGCTGCGGATAACAGACGCCGTAGTCCTCGCAGGCCGGGCAGCCCGGCGCCTGCGCCGGCGCGAGGCCCGCCCGTTCGTAGGCCGCATAGGCCAGGAACTGCTTCCAGCGCAGGTTGCCCACGTTGCGCGCCACCAGGCCGGGATAGTGGCGCGCCAGCAGCGCGGTCACGTCTTCGCGGCCGGACAGGCCCAGGTCGCGCCACAGGTGGTCGGGGCGCAGGCAGGCATGGGCCAGCGCGCCGGTGACCCAGGCCGTGATGTCGGCCGCCGGCACGCTCCAGGCCTGCAGCAACCCGCGCAGCATCTGCTTGAACGCCGCCTGCTTTGCGTCCAGGACCGGCGCGGCGAGGGCGGCGCGCTGTGCGCGCAGTTCGGCCGGCGCGGCGCCCGGGAACAGCCGCGCCAGCAGGCCGTCCAGTTCCTGCGGCGTCAGGCCGCAGCCGCCCAGGTCGCCGAGCGCCAGGCGCTTGCCCAGTACCGCCGCGAAGAAGCCGGCGTCGGGATGGCACGGCGGCGCGTGGCGCAGCAGCGTCTGGGCGAGCCGTTCGGCGCGGTCGGTGTCGGCAAGTGCGGGAGTTTGCATGGCGGATGCGCGGTTTCGTTATGTACGTGAATATATAACGAAACCGCGCAGGCGAAAAAAACAGGCGCCGGAGCGCCTGTTTTTCTGCTTCAACGGCTGGCCGCCATTACATGGGGTGGCCCATGTTGACGTTCATGTTGTACAGCACCCATGCCGAACCGCCGACGATGATGGCGATGATCAGCACGGTGAAGACGAACGTGGCCAGGTTGTCGCGGGCCGACTTCGATGCGCCCATGTGCAGGAAGTACACCAGCTGCACCAGCAGCTGGAGCACGCACAGCGCCACCACGCCGATGATCGTGGCGGTATGGGACAGCGCGCCGTTCATCACCAGGCCGAAGGAGCCGAAGGTGAGAAGCAGCGAAAGCACGAAACCGATGATGTAGGACTTCACGGTGCCGTGGTCGGCGGCGTGATCGTCGTGGCCGTGTGCGGCCGCAGCGGAGTGCGACATCAGATGGCTCCCATGAGATAGACGAAGGTGAAGACGCAGATCCAGACGATGTCCAGGAAGTGCCAGAACAGGCTCAGGCACGCCAGACGACGCTTGTTGATCGAGTCCAGGCCGTGGCGGCGGATCATGTCGAGCATGACGATGATCCAGATCAGGCCGAACGTGACGTGCAGGCCGTGCGTGCCGATCAGCGTGAAGAACGCCGACAGGTACGCGCTGCGGCCCGGGCCGGCGCCGATCGAGATCAGGTGATGGAATTCATAGACTTCCATCGCGATGAAGCCCGCGCCGAACAGGAACGTCACCATGAGCCAGCCCATGGCGCGGCTCTTGTTGCCGGCGTGCACGTTCAGGTTGGCCATGCCGAAGGTGAAGCTGGAGAACAGCAGCAACAGCGTTTCGACCAGCACGAACTTCAGGTCGAACAGTTCCTTGCCCGTGGGGCCGCCCGCGGTGGCGTTGAACAGCACCGCGAACGTGGCGAACAGGACCGAGAAGATCAGCAGGTCGCTCATCAGATAGACCCAGAAACCGAATACGGTCTTGGATCCATCGTCATGATGCGCGTGATCGTCGTGACCCGCGTGGGGGAGAGTGGCTACGGCTTGAATCATGGCTCAGGCGGCCTTCTGCATTTTGTCAAAGTGAGCGTTTTCGATGCGTTCGACTTCCTTGGCCGGGACCCAGTAGTCGACGTCGCGGTCATAGGCGCGGACGATGAACGAACCGATCATGCCGACGAAACCGACGATGGACAGCCACCAGATGTGCCAGATCAGGGCGAAGCACATGACCAGGCCGAACGCGCCGATGAAGACGCCGGCGGCGGTGTTCTTCGGCATGTGGATGTCCTCGTACTTGGCGGGACGCTTGTACGCCTTGCCGTTCTGCTTGTCTTCCCAGAACTGGTCCAGTTCATCGACGTGAGGAACGTGGGCGAAGTTGTAGAAAGGAGCCGGCGAGGCGATCGACCATTCCAGCGTGCGGCCATCCCAGGGATCGCCGGTGAGGTCCTGGTTCTGCTTGCGCTGGTAGATCGAGACAAACACTTGCTGCAGCAGGAACCAGATGCCCAGCATGATCAGCGCGGCGCCGACCAGGGCGACCAGCAGGTACGGCTGCCATTCGGGGTTGTCGTAGTGGTTCAGGCGGCGCGTCATGCCCTTGAAGCCCAGGATGTACAGGGGCATGAAGGCCAGGAAGAAGCCGACGAACCAGCAGTAGAACGAATAGCGGCCCAGGCGCTCGTTCAGCTTGAAGCCGAACGCTTTGGGGAACCAGTAGGTCATGCCCGCGATGCAGCCGAAGACCACGCCGCCGATGATGGTGTTGTGGAAGTGCGCGATCAGGAACAGGCTGTTGTGCAGCACGAACGACACGCCCGGGATGGCCAGCATCACGCCGGTCATGCCGCCGATGACGAACACGATCATGAAGCCCAGCGTCCACAGCACCGGCGTGGTGATGCGCAGGCGGCCGCGGTAGATGGTGAACAGCCAGTTGAAGATCTTCGCGCCCGTCGGGATCGAGATGATCATTGTCGCTATGCCGAAGAAGGCATTGACGTTGGCTCCCGCGCCCATGGTGAAGAAGTGGTGCAGCCAGACCAGGAACGACAGCACGCCGATGGCGGCCGTGGCGTAGACCATGGACTTGTAGCCGAACAGGGTCTTGCGGGCGAAGGTGGCGACGATCTCCGAGTACACGCCGAAAGCGGGCAGCACCAGGATGTAGACCTCGGGGTGGCCCCAGATCCAGATCAGGTTCACGTACATCATGACGTTGCCGCCCATGTCGTTCGTGAAGAAGTGCGTGCCCAGGTAGCGGTCCATGGTCAGCAGCGCGAGCGTGGCGGCCAGCACGGGGAAGGCGGCGACGATCAGGACGTTGGTGACCAGCGAGGTCCACGTGAAGATCGGCATCTTCATCAGGCTCATGCCCGGCGCGCGCATGCGCAGGATGGTCACGATGAAGTTAATGCCGGAAAGCGTGGTCCCGAGCCCGGATATCTGCAGCGCCCAGATGTAGTAGTCCACCCCGACGCTCGGGCTGTAGTCGAGCCCCGAGAGCGGCGGATAGGCCAGCCAGCCGGTCGCGGCGAATTCACCGACGAACAGCGAGATCATCATGAGCGCGACGCCGGCGCCGAACAGCCAGAAGCTCAGCGAGTTCAGGAACGGGTAGGCCACGTCGCGGGCGCCGATCTGCAGCGGCACCACCAGGTTCATCAGCCCGGTGATGAAGGGCATCGCCATGAAGAAAATCATGATGACGCCGTGGGCGGTGAAGATCTGGTCGTAGTGGTGCGGCGGCAGGAAGCCGGCCGAGTCGGCGGAGGCGACCGCCAGCTGGGTGCGCATCATGATGGCGTCGGCGAAGCCGCGCAGCAGCATGATCAGCGCGACGATGATGTACATCACGCCGATGCGCTTGTGGTCGACGGAGGTCAGCCATTCCGTCCAGAGGTACTTCCACTTGCGGAAGTAGGTGATGGCGCCCAGGAGCGCTACGCCTCCCAGGCACACGGCGGCCAGCGTAACCATGACGATGGGTTCATGGAACGGAATGGCCTCGAGGGTAAGTTTCCCGAGCATTGTTAGTTGATTCCTGCGATCAGATTATTCGACGTGGGAGTGCACGTGGCGGAGTCCACGCCGGCCATCTTGGTCATCGTGCTGCCCAGGATGTACTCGAACATGGAGGGCGGCACCGACGAATACTTGACTACCGGATTGTGTTCGCTGCGCTTGGTCAGCTCGGCGTAGACCTCGGGGGTCAGCGCGCCGGGAGCGGCCTTGGCTTCCTTGATCCAGTTGTCGAACCCTTCTTGCGACATGGCGTGCGCCTTGAAGCGCATGCCCGAGAAACCGCCGCCGCTGTAGTTGGCCGAAATGCCGGCGTAGGTGCCGATTTCGCGCGCGTTCAGGTGCAGCTTGGTCTCCATGCCGGCCATCGAGTAGATCTGGCTGCCCAGCTGCGGGATGAAGAACGAGTTCATGACCGTGGCCGAGGTGATCCGGAAATTGACCGGAACGTCCACCGGGAAGGCGATCTCGTTGACCGTGGCGATGTCGTACTCGGGGTAGATGAACAGCCACTTCCAATCCAGCGAAACCACCTCGATGGTCACCGGCTTGTGCTCGGAGACGAGCGGCTTGTAGGGGTCCAGCGCATGCGTGGAGCGCCAGGTGATCACGGCGAGGATCGCCACGATGATGCAGGGCACGCTCCAGACCACGACTTCGATCGCGGTGGAGTGGGCCCACTTGGGCTGGTAATCGGCTTTGGTATTGGATGCGCGGTATTTCCAGGCGAATGCCAGGATCATGACGATGACCGGAATCACGACGATGAGCATGAGCCCGGTCGTCGTGAACAGCAGCGTCCTTTCCTGCATGCCGATGTCTCCCTTGGGGGAGAGGATTTCCATGTTGCAGCCGCCAAGCAGCATGACCGCGCCGACGCCAATAATGCGCGTAAGGGTCGCAAGGAGGGGGTGTTTCACGTACAGCCTTGGATGGATGATGGGAAATGCTGCGTAGCAGCAGACTGGAATGCTGCTAGGCAGCAACGTCCATCCTATCGGTTTGATCTGGGTCAAGCCTGCGACGAATGGTCGCATTGCCTGGCGCGGCGCCGGCCCCATTGTCCGGGCTTAGGGGTTTTCCCTGGCGGGAGAAGGGTTTAGCGCCGGGGGCGGGGTGCGACGATATGTCGCACCTGCACAAAGCCGGGGTGCGACTTTATGTCGCACCTGCACAAATCAGTCGACCAGCACTTCGCGTTCCGGCCCCGGTTTTTTCGCCAGCTTGCGCTGCAGGGAGCGGCGGTGCATGCCGAGCAGGCGGGCGGCGGCCGAGACGTTGCCGCCGGTTTCGTGCAGGGCCTGGTGGATGTGCTCCCATTCCAGGCGGTGCAGGGGGGTCATGGTGGTTTCGATGGCCACGGACTCGGGCTTCACCAGCCCCAGCGTGCGCAGGATCATGGGCGCGGTGGCCGGCTTGGGCAGGTAATCGTCGGCGCCGCGCTTGATGGCCTCCACGGCGGTGGCCACGCTGGCGTAGCCGGTGACCAGCAGGATGCGCATGTCCGCGCGCAGCGCGCGCAGCGGGCGGATCAGGGTCAGGCCGGAGTCCTCGCCCAGGCGCAGGTCCACCAGGGCGAAGGCGGGGCGGATCTCTTCGGCCACGCGCAGCGCTTCCGCGATGCCGGTAGCGGTGCGGGTTTCCAGGCCGCGCCGCGACAGGCTGCGCTGCAGCGTGCGGACGTAAAGCTCGTCGTCGTCGATCAACAGGCCAAGATCGGTTGGATTCATCACATTCAAGTCCCTGGACTGCCCTGGGTCTGGCCCAGCGGCAGGTAAAAGCGGATGCGCGTGCCTCCCCCTTCGGCGGCGGTCATGGTCATTTCTCCTCCGAGCTGCTCGACCGTGGCGTGCGACAGCGCCAGGCCCACGCCCAACCCTCCCGGCTTGCCGCTGTTGAACAGGCTGGTGGCCGGCAGCACGGTGTGGTCGGGGTCGAAACCCTGGCCGTAATCCCGCACTTCGCCGCGCAAGGCGCCATAGCCGTACTCCAGATGCAGGTCCACGCGCGGCACGTTGACGGCTTCGCCGGCGTCGGCCGCGTTGTTCAGGAGCGCCTGCAGCAGATGGGCGATGGCCGGATCGACCCGCAGGCTGCCGGGCAGGGTGCCCGAACGCTGCAGATCGATGGTCGGCCGGATCAGGCGCCATTGTCCCACCACGCGCACCAGGTCCACGGCGGTTGGGACCGCCAGATTGCGGATACGTTCCCGGCACAGGGCCAGAAGCTGGCTGAGCGTGGACACGTCGGCGCGCAGATCTTCGTCCTTGACCTCGGCGGCGATCTCGTCGGCCAGCAGCGTCATGGTCGCCAGCGGCGTGTTCAGCTCGTGCGCCATGGCCGCGGCGTGGGTGGCCAGCGCCACGATGCCCTCGTTGCGGGTGAAGCGCTCGCGCAGCCGGGCCAGTTCGCGCTCGCGGGCGCGCAGGTCCGAGGCCAGGCGGGTGGAGAACACCAGCACCACCACCACCGAGATCAGGAAGTTGGCGCCGATGCCCCACAGCAGCAGGTTGTGCGAATCCACCTCGCCGCGCAGCGGCTGGCCGAAGATGGCGGCCGCCGCGTAGCCGGAGATCCCCGCCACCGCCGCGGCCAGCGCCCAGTTGCGCGGCAGCGCCAGGGCCGCCAGCGCGGTCAGGATCAGGAACATCATGCCGAACGGATTGTTGATGCCGCCGCTCCAGCCCACCATCCAGGCCAGCACGGCCATGTCCACCAGCAGATGGCCGAACGCGGTCGCGTGCGACAGGTCGCGGCGCTGGCGCAGCCGCAGGCTGGCGTAGACGTTGAACCCGATCAGCGCGCCCACGCCCAGCCATAGCGGCTCCAGCGGCAGGGCCAGGCCCAGCACGCCGCTGGCCAGCAGGATGGTCGCGGCCTGGCCCGCGATGGCGAGCCAGCGCAGACTGCAGAGGGTACGCAGGAAGGAAAAGGCGGAACTACCGGGCATATCCAGACACAGAGGGCCGGCCAGCGGGCCGGCGGGGCCAGCGTCCGGCTGTGCGCGACGCTGGCATCCGGGGCGCGGCGGGGGCGCCGGCGCGGATGTGCAGGCATTGTATGGCGAATCGGCGGCGGACTCCGGCGCCAGGGGGATTTATTATGTCCCCAATTATCCGGGCGCCGGCGTCCCGCTTCAATGCGCGTGGCCGGCGGCGGGCTTGGCCGCCGCGCCCAGCGGCCGCGCCTCGGCGTCCACCGTGATGCGGCGCTGCTGGCGCTGGGCGTCCTCGATCACCAGCGTCAGCGGCACGTGCTGGCCCGCGTTGATCTGGCTGACCAGGTCGATCAGCATGACGTGGTAGCCGCCGGGCTTGAGCTCGACCGCCTGACCGGCGGGCAGGTCGATGCCGGCCACCTGCCGCATTTTCATGACGTTGTCCTGCATCGCCATTTCGTGGATCTCCACGTTCCGGGCGGCCGGCGACTCCACCGCGACCAGGCGCGCCGGCGCGGTGGAGGTCAGGCGCATGAAGGCGCCGGTGGCGTGCTGGTTGGGCACGCTGGCGCGGACCCAGGGTTCCTGCACCGAGAGCGAGGCGTCCTGGGCGTAGGCGGTCGGGGCGGCGGCCAGGGCGCACAGGGCGAAGGCGGCGGCCAGGGATTTGAATGCGGTTGCTTGCATGGCTTGTTCCTATCTCTATTAGTAGCGGGCGGGTCAGAGCACGGTGCGCAGGTCTTCGACGCATTCCTGCGCGCTTTGCTGGTGGCGCAGGGCCAGGCGCAGCTTGCCCTGGGCGTCGATGACGTAGGTCAGGGCGGTGTGGTCCATGGTGTAGGACGAGCCCGTGGCGACCTTCTGGTAATAGACCTTGAACGACTGGGCGGCGGCGCGGGTCTGCTCGGCGTCGCCGCGCAGGCCGATGAAGCCCGGATCGAAGGCCTGGGTATAGGCGCGCAGGATCTCGGGCGTGTCGCGCTCGGGGTCCACGGTGATGAAGAGCACGCGCAGCCGTTCTGCGTCCGCGCCCAGCAAGTTCTTGATTTCCACGGCGCGCGTGAGCGCGGTGGGGCAGATGTCCGGGCATTGGGTGAAGCCGAAGAACAGCATGACCGGATGGCCGCGGTAGTCGGCCAGCGTGCGGGGCTTGCCGTCGGTGTCCTGCAGCTGGAAATCGCCGGCCGGCATTTCGGAGAGATCCATGCCGTGCAGTTTCGGGGCATCGGGGCCGCAGCCGCTCAGGGCCAGCAGCGCGAGCGAGGACAGCAGTACGCGGCGCCGCGGATCGGGCGCGTGCGAGGGCGCGCCGGCGGGGGCGCGCAGGAAGCGGGAAAACATGTTTACCTCGTCGGTTGACGTTCGGGCAGGGCGCGCGGCGCGGCCGCGCGGTTATGCGGCGTCAGGCGAGGAAAGGCGGAGCGCGCGAGCCCAGCGGCGGGCCCTGGGCGCCTTGCGTGGGCAGGGCGCGGGCGGCGGGCCGCGGCGGCGCATGCCGCGCGGCGGCGGGAACGAGGACGGCGGGCGCGGCGGCTGGCGCGGGCGTGAGATGCGCAAGCAGGCCGAAGGGGCACTGCGCGCCGGAGCCGGCGTTATCGTGGCCGGCGTTCTTGCCCGACCGGGACTTGGCGGCCAGCTGCAGGGCCAGCGCCGGCGGGGCGCCGGCGGCCGAGCAGAAGGTGACTTCGAGCCGGCCGTCGTGCAGCGCGCCCACGTCGGGCATGTAGCCGGCCGGCACCAGCGCGCGCAGCGCCAGCGCCATCAGCGCCAGCCACAGCAGGGCCGTGGCGCGCGCGGCGCGTGCGGCGGGCTGGCGACGGAGCTGGCGGGACGTGGCTGGCATGACGGCCATTCTACCCGCGCCGCCGCGCGAAAATCTTGGTACCCTTGAACGCACTTCGTCCCGACCACCGATTTTCAGTGCCCCAGGTTTCAGCGCTTTCCTCGTCCCCTGTCCCACTCATAGGCGCGCCGCATGCCGGCGCCAGCCGGCCCCGGCCGTCGCGGCACCGGTCCATCCTGCGCCGCTGGCTGGGGCTGGCCGGCATCGCGCTGCTGGTGCTGCTGTCGGCCTGCGGTTCCACCAAGGTCCAGCCCGGCTATTACCGCGTGCAGTCGGGCGACACGCTCTACCAGATCGCGCGCAAGCAGGGCGCCAGCGTCAGCGACCTGGTGCGCTGGAACCGCCTGTCCAACGCCAACGCCATCGAAGTCGGCCAGGTGCTGCGCGTCGAACCGCCCGCCGGCCAGGCGCGCACGTCCACGCCCACCAAGGCCAAGACGCGCGCGCAGACCACGCGCAAGCCGGCGGCCACCTCGTCGGCGCGGCGGCGCACGGCGCCGCCGGGCGCGATCTCGCTGATCTGGCCGGCGCAGGGCAAGGTCACGCGCGGCTACGACGGCTCGGGGTCCAACGGCATCGTCATCAGCAATTCCGCCGGCACGCCGGTGGTGGCGGCGGCGCCGGGCACGGTGGCTTATTCGGGCAGCGGGCTGCGCGGCTACGGTCATCTGGTCATCGTCAAGCACAACGCCAGCTTCCTGAGCATCTACGCCCACAACCGCAAGCTGCTGGTCACCGAAGGCCAGCGCGTCAGCCAGGGGCAGAAGATCGCGGAAATGGGCAATAGCGACAGCAAGCAGGTGGGCCTGTATTTCGAGCTGCGCTACGACGGCCAGGCCGTCGATCCGGCCGGCTCGCTGCCGCCGAAGTAAGCCGCGCCGCCCTCAGACGCCCGGGGCGGCGTGCGCCGCCTCCTGCGTCAGGGTGGAGATGAACGCCGCGGTGCGCGGGTCCGCGGGCCGGCTGAACAGCTGACTCGAATCGCCGGATTCGACCACGGCGCCGTCCAGCAGGAACACCACCTCGCGCGATACGCTGGCCGCCAGCCGCAGGTCGTGCGTGGCCATCAGCATGGTCATGCCCTCGGCCGCCAGCTGGCGCAGCACGTCCACCACCTCGGCCGCCAGGCCGGGATCGAGCGCCGAGGTCGGCTCGTCGCACAGCAGCACGCGCGGGGCCGGCGCCAGCGCGCGGGCGATGGCCACACGCTGCTGCTGGCCGCCCGACAGGTTGGCGGGCCAGGCGTCGGCCTTCGGCAGCATGCCGACCTTTTGCAGCAGTTCCTCGGCGCGGGCGCGGGCCCGGTCGGCCGGCCACTTCTGCACCGTCACCAGGCCTTCCATGACATTGCCGATCACGGTCTGGTGCGGAAACAGCTGGAAGTTCTGGAACACCATGCCGGTCTGCATGCGCACGCGCTGCACCTGCTCGCGCGGCAGCTTGCGGCCGGGTTCGAAATCCACGCTTTCCGGGCCGATCACGAGCCGGCCGCGGTCGGGCACTTCGAGCAGGTTCACGCAGCGCAGCAGCGTGCTCTTGCCGCTGCCGGACGGGCCGATCAGGGCGGTGACGCTGCCTTCGGCGATGCTCACGTCGACCTGCTTGAGCACCGGGTTGCCGCCGAACGCTTTCTCTATCTTTTCCAGGCGGATCATCGGTTCTTCTCCGCAAACACCGCGTGCTGGCCGAAGCGCCTTTCCAGCCGGACCTGGGCGGCCGACAGGACGGAACTGAACGCCAGGTAGATCAGCGCGGTCTCGGTGTAGAGGATCAGCGGTTCATAGGTGACCGCGGCGATGCGCTGCGCGGCCTGGAAAATCTCGGGCACGGTGATCGCCGCGGCCAGCGAGGTGTCCTTGACCAGCGCGATGAAGGAATTCGACAGCGGCGGCACGGCCACGCGGGCCGCCTGCGGCAGCACGGTGCGGCGCAGCGCCTGCGCGCGCGTCATGCTCAGCGAATAGGCGGCCTCCCATTGGCCCTTGCCGATGGATTCGATGGCGCCGCGGATGACTTCCGAGTTGTAGGCGCCCACGTTGAGCGTGAAGCCGATCAGCGCGGCCGGCAGCGGGTCCAGCACCAGGCCGGCCTTGGGCAGCCCGTAGAAGATCACGAAGAGCTGCACCAGCAGCGGCGTGCCGCGGATCAGCCACACGTAGAAACGCGCCACCGCCACCAGCGGCGCCGGGCCGAACAGCCGGATCAGCGCGACCACGAAGGCCAGCGCCAGGCCCAGCACGAAAGACAGCAGCGTCAGCGGCACCGTGAACGTCAGCCCGGCCATGAGCAGCGGCCAGAACGAATCGGCCATGAGCTGGATCCAGGCCGGCATCGTCCACGCCGCGACCTGGGCCAGCAGCCAGTCGGGCATCACCGCTTGCAGCCAGGCAGGTGGCGTCATGTAGGCTCCAGCGGCTTATTGGGCCGACAGGTCGGTGCCGAAGTATTTGACCGAGATGGTCTTGTAGGTGCCGTCGGCCTTCATGTCGGCCAGCGCCTTGTTGATGGCGGCCTGCAGCTCGGGGTTGCCCTTGCGGATCAGCACGCCCGAGTTGCTGAATTCGGCGGTCTTGTCGGTGGCGGCGATCTTGACGCGCGCGTTGGGCTTTTGCTTCTTGAAATCCAGGAACGACAGGTTGTCGTTGACCGTGGCTTCGACCCGGCCCGAGGTCAGCAGGTCGATGGCCTCGTTGAAGCCCTGCACCGCGATGACCTGCGCGCCGTGGCTCTGCGCGAGCTTGCCGAAATTGCTGGTCAGCGTGTTGGCCGACTTCTTGCCCTTGAGATCGGCGAAGGACTTGATGCTGGTGTTGTCGTCGCGCACGATCAGCACGGCGGCCGAGGAGATGTACGGATCGGAAAAGTCGTACTTGGCGCGGCGCGCGTCGGTGATGCCCACCTGGTTGATCACGGCGTCGTAGCGCTTGGCGTCCAGGCCGGCGATGAGGCCGTCCCACTTGCCTTCGACGAACTGGGCCTTCACGCCCAGGCGCTGGGCGATGGCGCGGCCGATGTCCACGTCGAAACCGGTAAGCTCGCCGGATGCGTCGTGGAAAGTGAAGGGAGCGTAGGTGCCTTCGGTGCCGATCTTGAAGACGCCCGCGGCCTTGATCTGGTCCAGGCCGGACTGGGCATGGGCGGCGGACAGGGCGGCGAACTGGACCAGGCCGGCGGCCAGCAGGGTACGGAAGAGTTTCATGGCGGTGCTCCACGGATGGTGGGTATCACTGTGGAGAGCATGCGGGGCTGCGATGCCCTCCGGCGTAGCCGCACTCTAACAACTGGCCTATTTTTCCACAAAGCATAAGGAATAGTAAAAATATAGCGGCAAGTCATATGGTGTTACCCAAGCCCCGGCGCCCAGCCGCCGGGCTCTTTCATGCGGGACCTTGATGGAGATCGGTGTGGAACAGCGATGGAACAGGCGGGCTTTCATGATGGCGGCCGCGGGCGCCGCGGCGGCCGGGGCGATGCCGGCCAGGGGCGCCGACGGCGCGCGGCGCATGCCGGGCGGAGGCAGCATCACGGACGTGGCCGGCCTGCGCGTGGGCCACTACACCGATACGCGCCGCCCGACGGGCTGCACGGTCATCATCGCCGAGGCCGGCGCCACGGGCGGGGTCGACGTGCGCGGCGCGGCGCCCGGCACCCGTGAAACCGACCTGCTTAATCCGATGAACATGGTGGAGCAGGTGCACGCCGTCCTGCTGGCCGGTGGCAGCGCGTTCGGCCTGGACGCGGCCTCCGGCGTCATGCGCTACCTGGAGGAAAAGAAGATCGGTTTCGACGTGGGCGTGGCGCACGTGCCCATCGTGCCGGCGGCCATCCTGTTCGACCTGGGGGTGGGCGACGCCTCGATCCGCCCGGACGCGGCCGCCGGCTACCAGGCCTGCAAGGCGGCCAGCGAGCAGGCCTCCGAAGAGGGCAACGTCGGCGCGGGGGCGGGCGCGACGGTGGGCAAGCTGTACGGTCCCAAGCGCGCCATGAAGGGCGGGCTGGGCAGCGCCTCGCTGCGCGTGGCTGGCGTGACCGTGGGCGCCATCGTGGCGGTCAACGCGGTGGGCGACGTGCTGGACCCGTCGACCGGACGCATCCTGGCCGGCGCGCGCACCGCCGACGGCAAGATGCTGCTGGACACCCGCGCCGCCATCCTGGCCGGCGACCTGCCCAAGTCGATGCGCCCGGGCGCGGCCACCACCGTCGGCGCGGTCGCCACCGACGCCAGGCTCACCAAGGCGCAGGCGCAGAAGATCGCCGCCATGGCGCACGACGGCCTGGCCCGGACCATCAACCCGATCCACACCATGCTCGACGGCGACACGATCTTTGCGTTGGGCACGGGGGCTTCCGGCAAGACCGCCAACGTCACGCTGCTGGGCGTGATGGCGGCCGAGGCCATGGCCATCGCGGTGCAGCGCGCCATCCTGTCGGCGCGCGCGCTGGAGGGCTATCCGGCCGCGGTGGATTTCATCGTCTGATATTGCGGGTTCGTCCGTCCGCCTGACCCGCGTTTGTCACAGAATCGGCCCATGATTCAAGGTCCGGCGCATGGCCGGCGTGGAGGGGCGCATGTACCAAGGCGAACGACTCAACGGCGCGACGCATCTGGCGGGCCTGGCGCTGGCGGTGGCCGCGTCGGGTGCGCTCATTTCGCGCGCCGCCGAACTCAACGTGAATACCCGCCAGATCGTCGGCTGCGCCGTGTTCGCCGCCTCCATGATCGCGGTCTACGCCTCGTCGGTGCTGTTCCACTGGTCGCGCGGCCGGCGCAAGGCGCTGTGGGCCAAGGCCGACCACAGCGCCATCTATCTGCTGATCGCCGGCACCTACACGCCGCTGGCGTTCGGCCCGGTCCAGCACGGCTGGGGCGCGGCCATGGGCGTGGCCATCTGGCTGCTGGCCGCGCTGGGCATCGGCCGCGAACTCTGGTGGGCGCGCGGGGCGCCGCCGGCGCTGCCGCTCTACCTGACGATGGGCTGGCTGGGCGTGGCGTTCGCCGCGCCCATCGCGGGCTCGCTATCGTCGGCCGGGCTGGCCTGGCTGCTGGCCGGCGCGGCCATCTATACCGCGGGTACGCTGTTCTACGTCAACGACAAGCGCTGGCGCCATGCGCATGGCATCTGGCATCTGTGCGTCATGGGGGGGACGGCCTGCCATTTCGTGACGGTGTTCGGGTTTCTGCATGCGGGGGCGGCTTTCGCCGCCTGATGGGTTGCGCGCGCTCGATATCTGAGTTTTTGCGCAAGGAATTTCGCGCTGCACCCATCCTACGATCCCCGAACGGCGAATGTTCGACGACTCGTAGGATGGGTGCAGCGCGAGAACCCCGACGCAAGAACCCAAGTCTCGAGCGCGCGAAACCCATCAGCCCCAAACCCACCCTAACTCACCGCCACCCTCCCAACGGCAACATCCCGCCGCGGCTCTTCACCTTGCGCATGACGATATGCGAGCAAAGATCCCGCACGCCCGGGATCTTGCTGAGCTTGTCCTCCACGAACTGCGAAAACGCCGCAAGATTGCGGGTGCGCACGGTCAGGATGTAGTTGGACGCGCCCGTCACGATGGAGGCCTCGGTGATTTCGTCGTGCAGCGCGATGCCGGCCAGGAATTCCTCGTGCCAGCCGGGGCGGGACTGGTCCAGCGACACGTGCACCACGGCCTCCAGTTCGAAGCCCAGTTTTTCGCCGTCGAGCACGGCGCGGTAGCCGCGTATCAGGCCGGCTTCTTCCAGCGCGCGCACGCGCCGCAGGCAGGCCGAGGGCGACAGCGCCACCTGCTCGGCCAGGTCCTGGTTGCTGAGGTGGGCGTCTTCCTGCAGGCGGTAAAGAATCCGCTTGTCTATGGCGTCTATCTGCATGGCGCAATCAAATTCCGAAAAAGTCGATTTCGTGCAATTCACTGCGGAAACCTAGGGTATTCCGCGCCCGGATTTGCAATATATCAGCCTGCCGGCGCTGATAGTATTTATCGGGAAATATGCCCGAGATGGAGCCGTGATGAATACCCGCGAAGATTGCGTGAACGCCGACCGCCAGGACCCCCTGGCGCCCCTCAAAGACCGTTTCGACCTGCCGCCGGGCGTGCTGTACATGGACGGCAATTCGCTGGGCGTGCTGCCCAAGGCCGCCGCCGGCCGCGCGGCCGCCGTGATCGGCCAGGAATGGGGCGCGGGCCTGATCCGCAGCTGGAACACCGCCGGCTGGTTCGAGCTGCCCGCGCGCCTGGGCGACAAGCTGGGCGGCCTGCTGGGCGCGCGCGAAGGCGAACTGGTGGTCACCGACACGACCTCGCTGAACATCTTCAAGGCGCTGGCCGCCGCGCTGCGCATCCAGCAGCAGAAGCAGCCGGCGCGCCGCGTGATCCTGTCCGAGCGCGACAACTTCCCCACCGATCTGTACATGATCCAGGGCATGATCGACCTGCTGCAGCAGGGCTACGAAATGCGCCTGATCGACGAGCAGCTGCCGCTGGAGGCCGCGCTGGACGATTCCGTGGCGGTGATGCTGCTCTCGCATGTGAACTACCGCAGCGGCCAGATGCACGACATGGCCGCCGTGACCGCGCTGGCGCACGAGCGCGGCGCGCTGGCGATCTGGGACCTGGCGCACGCCGCGGGCGCGGTGCCGGTGGACCTGAACGGCGCCGACGCCGACTTCGCCGTGGGCTGCACCTATAAGTACCTGAACGGCGGCCCCGGATCGCCGGCCTTCATCTGGGTGGCGCCGCGCCACACCAAGGACTTCCGGCAGCCGCTGTCCGGCTGGTGGGGCCATACGCGTCCCTTCGACATGGCGGTGGCCTACGAGCCGGCCGGCGGCATCCGGCGCTACCTGTGCGGCACCCAGCCCATCGTCTCGCTGTCGCTGGTGGAGTGCGGCCTGGACGTGGCGCTGGCGGCCGACATGGCCGAGGTGCGCAGGAAGTCGCTGGCGCTGGGCGACCTGTTCATCGCGCTGGTCGAGGCGCGCTGCGCGGATCATCCGCTGACGCTGGTGACGCCGCGCAACCACGCCGAGCGCGGCAGCCACGTCAGTTTCCGCCATCCCAACGGCTTCGAAGTGATGCAGGCCCTGATCGCGCGCGGCGTCATCGGCGACTACCGCGAGCCCGAGGTGCTGCGCTTCGGCCTCACGCCGCTGTACTTCGGCTATGCCGACGTATGGGATGCGGTCGACATCCTGAAAGACGTGCTGGACAGCCGCGCCTGGGACCGGCCCGAGTTCAAGCTGCGCGCCGCCGTGACCTGAACCGGGACACGGCAGCGACAGATCCGAGCGCGGGCCGCAAAGGCCCTGTATCCAGATAGAGAGCGCAGTACAAGGAGGAGACTATGCCGCAACAACAGGGATTCGGCCGCATCGCCGAACGCGAACAGGGGCTCAAGCGGCGCTTGACCTCGGGGCAGATGAGCATGATCGCCATCGGGGGCGCGATCGGCACGGGGCTGTTTCTGGGCAGCAAGTTCGCCATCGGCTTCGCCGGTCCCAGCGTGATCCTCAGCTACGCCATCGGCGGGGTGATCACGCTGCTGCTGATGGGCTGCCTGGCGGAAATGACGGTGGCGCATTCCACCTCGGGTTCCTTCGGGGCCTATGCCGAACACTACATCGGCCCGCTGGCCGGCTTCCTGGTGCGCTACGCGTACTGGTCCTGCGTGGTGCTGGCGGTGGGCACCGAGGTCACCGCCGTGGCCGAATACATGAAGCTCTGGTTCCCGGGCGTGCCCGGCTGGCAGTGGGTCTGCCTGTTCTCGGCGCTGCTGATCTGCGTGAACGCCATGAGCGTCAAGGCGTTCGGCACCGTGGAGTACTGGTTCTCGACCGTCAAGGTCAGCGCCATCGTGGCCTTCATCATCCTGGGCGCCTACGTGGTCTGGGGCGAGCCCCAGTACGGCGCGGCGCTGTACACCTCGCATGGCGGTTTCTTCCCGAACGGCGTCTGGGGCATGTGGATCGCGGTGGTGATTTCGATCTTCAGCTACCTGAGCGTGGAGATGATCGCGGTGGCCGCGGGCGAGGCCGAGGACCCCGAACGCGCGGTCAAGCAGGCCTTTCGCGCCACCATCGCGCGCCTGGTGGTGTTCTACCTGCTGACGCTGGCGCTGATCCTGGCCATCGTGCCCTGGGACGAGGCCGGCAAGGGCGGCAGCCCCTTCGTGAAGGTGATGCAGTCGCTGGGCATTCCGGGCGCGGCCGACGTCATCAATTTCATCGTGCTGGTGGCGGCGCTGTCGGCCATGAACAGCCAGCTCTACATCACCACGCGCATGATGTTCAGTTTGTCGCGCGCCGGCCATGCGCCGGCGGCGCTGGGGCGTCTGTCGCGCAGCGGCACGCCGCTCAATGCGCTGCTGGTGTCGACCAGCGGCATCGCCATCGCGGCGGTGCTGAACGTGCTGTATCCCGAAACCGCGTTCACGCTGATGATGGCGATTTCGATGTTCGGCGCCTTGTTCACGTGGATGATGATCTTCGTGACGCATTACTTCTTCCGGCGGCGCTGGGCCCGCGACGGCGGCGCGCCGCTGTCGTTCCGCATGCCGGGCTTTCCGGTGCTGACGCTGCTGGGCGCGGCCGCCATGCTGGCCATTCTGGGCACCACGTACTTCACCGGCGTATTCAAGATGACGCTGGTGTTCGGCGTGCCGTTCCTGCTGATCCTGGCGGGGGCCTACGGGCTGTTGCTGCGCAAGCGCGCCGCGCCGGCGGCGCTGCCCTCGCGCCAGCCGGGCGCCTGACGGGACGGGTCGCTTCAGGCGTGCGCCAGGCGGTCTGCGCCGCCCGCCGGCGCGGCGGCGGCCGGTTCCTGCGGCGCCGGCGCGAACACCCGCAGCCGGTGGCCGTCGGGGTCCAGCGCGACGAAGGTGCGGCCGAAGTCCATGTCGGTGGGCGGCTGCAGGATGGGCAGGCCGCGCAGGCTCCAGTCCAGGTGGCGGCGGTCCAGCGTGTCGGCGTCCGGCACGGTGAACGCCAGTTCCGAGGCGCCGCCGCGCCCGGCGGCGGCGGGCTCCACGGTATGGCGCGACCACAGGCCCAGCATCAGGCCGGAATCCAGCGCGAACAGCGCGAAGGTGGGCGAGCTTTCGATCGGCGGGCGCTGCAGCAGCGCGCTGTAGAACGCGGCGCTGGCGGCCGGCTTGTCCACATAGAGGATGACGAAATTGGTGTCGGACATGATGCGCTCCAGGTGAGTGACGCGCTCATCTTAGACAGCGGTACTGTCAGTTTTTGGCAGTAGTGTTCAAGCCGCCCGGCTGCGGCCGCGCTCGATCGCGCGCCACTCCTTGAGCAACGCATGGCGGCGCTTGGGATAGCGCGGGCCGGGCGTCAGCGCGGCGATGCGGTCGGTGCGGAAATGGCGGAAATCCTGGCGCAGCTCGCACCAGGCCATGACGATGCGCACGCTGTCGAAAAAGCCCAGCGCGAACGGCCAGATCACGCGCGCCGAATCCGCGCCCTTGTCGTCGCGGTAGCTGATGTCGATCTTGCGTTCGTCGCGGATGGCCTGGCGGATCAGCGACAGGTCCACGCGGTCGACCACGGTCATCATGCTGGGGCCGACCAGCAGCGGGATGGCGTCCAGCCCGTCGCGCAGTTCCGCCGGCAGCACCGCGCCGATCTTGGCCAGCGCGTTGCTGGCGGCCTGCGCCAGCCGGGGATCGGCGCGGCCCGCGACCCAGCGGGTGCCCAGCACCAGGGCCTCGATTTCCTCGGTGCTGAACATCAGCGGCGGCAGCATGAAGCCGGGCCGCAGCACGTAGCCCACGCCCGGCTCGCCCTCGATCTCGGCGCCCTGCGATTGCAGCGTGGCGATGTCGCGGTACAGGGTGCGGATGCTGACGCCCAGGTCGGCGGCCAACTGGCGGCCGCTGACGGGGCGGCGATGGCAGCGCAGCGTCTGCAGCAGATCGAGGAGGCGGGCGGTGCGGGACATGGGGCGGGCGGACGGGCCGGGATTACGTAATGCTGCCACGAAATGGCAGCATCCGGGGCCGCGCCGCCCCGGCGTTTCAGCGGCTTGCCGGCTTGCCGCTGGCCACGTCCAGCACCGAGCCGTCTTCCAGGCTGACGCGGTAGATCTCGCGCACCACGTTGCCGGCGAAGCCGATCTCGACGATGGACACGTCCTTGAACGTGGCGGGGATGCCGTCGGGCAGCACGGCGTTGAACTTGGCGGCCTCCTGCGCCATGGCCTCCTGCAGCCGGGCGTCGTACTGCGCCATGCTGTAGACCAGGGTGGTGTGCGGGTTATGCGCGCGCACCTCCTGGCCGTCCTTCATGACGTTCACGCCGCTCACGCCCACGGACTTGACCAGTTCCTTGCCGGCGTCGCCCATCTTGGCGTAGACCGGGCCGGTGACGCGCGGCAGCGGGCCGTCGCGCAGCGGCGCCAACGCGGCGGTGGCCACGGTGTTGTAGCGCATCATGTCCTCGAAGCCCTGGCCGCTCTTGACCACGCCCAGGTCCAGCCACCACGGATGGCCGGCGCCCTTGGCGGCTTCGGTGGGGTAGAAGTTCTTCAGCGTCACCTGCAGCGGCGCCGGCGGCTTGGGCAGGGCCTTGAGCATGCGGGCCGGCGTGGACGGATCGGCGCTGTGGATGTGCACCACGGTCACGTGCGGCATGTTGGGCGTGTCGGCTTCGGTCTTCAGGCCCAGCTTGAGCAGATCGGCCTTGAGCGTGGGCCGGATCTTGGCGTCCAGTACCGCATTGACGTCCTGGGGCAGGCGGTAGACCACGCCGTAGGTGGCCTTGTGTTCGCGGAACCCGGGCTGGTCCAGCGCGCTGTTGTCGATGGGCGCCGCGGCGTGCGCGGCGGACGTGGAGGCGAACAGGCCGAAAGCGGCCAGCTTGAAGAACACGCGCTTGATCATGGGGATTCCTTTGGGCGGCAGGCCGTGAGAGGCATCCGCAGTGTGCGGCGCGCGGATGTAATGCATATTGCAGCAAACAAAAGAATCCCGATGCCAGCCCCCGCTAGGCCGATGGCAGCGCACTAGCCCAGAAAGACGATGGCGACGATGGCGATGCCCAGCAGCAGGTTCACGCCCACCCAGCGGCGCACGCCGCCCAGGGCCGCGCCGGCGGCGGGCCAGTCCGAGCGCGCCACGGCCGCGTTCAGCCGCGGGTACAGGGCGGCCCGGATGTAGGTATAGATGGCCATCATGACCAGGCCGCCCGCGGCCATCGCCGTCCAGCTGCGCGGCATGAAGAAGGCGCCGCCCGTCTGCGCCGCCTGGGACGCTTCCTGGCCGATCATGGCGACGCCCGACAACAGGATCAGCACGATGGCCCCCAGCACGGCGTTCAGGAAGGGCCCGAGCACCGAGGCCATCAGCGGCAGGCGCACGGGCGGCTCCAGCCGGGCGACGGCGGGACGCAGGAAACAGTGGGCGAACAGCATGCCGCCGACCCAGAGAATCACGGCCATGACATGGACGAACTTGAGCGCGCTATAAAGCATGGAACCCGCCTTTGCATGAGGCCGTCGGGACGGCGAAATCTGTCCCCATCATATCTCCGACCGATGCGGCGCGCGGCTCGGTTCGGCGGCTCTAGAATGAGATTGATTGTTATTCGTAAATCAAGCATCAAGGAGCCTGACGTGCTGAATCCCGTACCCGGCCCGAGCGACGCCGTCCACCTCCTGTATCGCGCGCATCATGGCTGGTTGCGCGGCTGGCTGGGGAGCCGGCTGGGCAATGCTTGCGACGCCGCCGATCTGGCGCAGGACACCTTCGTGCGCGTGCTGCGGCACCGCCACGAGGTGGGCGCGCTGCGCGAGCCGCGCGCCTACCTGACCACGGTCGCCGGCCGCCTGCTCATCAACCATCACCGGCGCCGCTCGGTGGAGCAGGCCTATTTCGAGGCCCTGGCGCTGCTGCCCGATCAGGCGGCTCCGTCCGCCGAGCAGCGCGCGATCGTGCTGCAGGCGCTGCAGGACATCGACGACATGCTGGCGGGCCTGTCCGCGCCGGTGCGCCAGGCCTTTCTGATGGCGCAGCTCGAAGGCCGCAGCCACCACGAAATCGCGGCCAGGCTCAATGTGTCCCTGCGTTCGGTGCGCCGCTACGTGGCCAAGGGGCTCGAACAATGCATCATGGCGGCGGCCTGAACGCACTGCGCGAAACCGCGGGCGAACTGCCGGCGGTGCCGCGCCGCGTGGCGCGCCAGGCCGCGCGCTGGCTGCTGCGCCTGAGCTCGCCGCGGGCCACGCAGGCCGACTGGCTGGCCTGCTGCCGGTGGCGGGCCAGCAGGGCCGAGCACGAACATGCCTGGCAGCGCGCGCAGCGCGTGTACGCGCGTTTCGGACTGATTCCGCCTGCTGTGGGCATGGCGACGCTGGGCCGCCGTGGCCGGTTCGGGCCCGCCGACGGTCATGGTCTCTAGAGGCATGTTTTTGCCTCGTGGATCAAGAGGACGACCATGGCTTACTTTCCCGCAGGCCGCGCGAGCGGCTTCCGACTCGCCGCTACGGCGCTGCTATCGGCCGCAAGCGCCGGCGCATTGGCCCAGAACGCGGACGCCTTGCGGCAGTTCGCGCCCGTCATCGTGGAGGGCGAGGGCGTAGAAGCCGCGCCCGCCTGGGAAACCCGCAGCAGCCGCGAGCGCCTGGACGATCTGCAAATCCAGGACTGGACCGATCTGGGCAGGCGCGCCGAGCCGGGCGTGAGCTTCAATCGCCAGAACCACAGCATCAATATCCGCGGCCTGGACCAGGACCGCGTGCTGACGCGGGTGGACGGCATCCGCCTGCCGTGGCTGGACGACGGCGTGCGCGAAGTGAAGGGCGGACTGGAAGCGGTGGATTTCAACAGCCTTGCGCGGCTGGACGTCGCGCGCGGCGCCGACGCCAGCGGCGGCGGTTCCGGCGCATTTGGCGGCGTCGTCAATATGTACACGCTCGATCCCTCCGACCTGCTGCGCGGCGGCAGGGACTTCGGCGGGCAGGCCGGGGCGGGCCACGATTCCGCCGACACCGGCTGGACAGGCAGCGCGGCGCTGGCCGGCCGCATCCGCAGCAACACCTTGTGGCTCGTGCTGGCGCGGCAGCGCGAAAGCCACGAACGCGATAACCGTGGCGAAGTCGGCGGCTACGGCCCCGATCGCGACAGACCCGACCCCGCGAATCACCGGCAGCGCAGTCTCCTGCTCAAGCTGCAGCAGCGCTTCGAAGGCGGGCACCGGGCCGGCCTGACGGGCGAATTCTTCAAGCGCAACACCGACATCGACAGCCGCTCGGACCAGGGACCCGGCACCAAGTACGAACTCGGCGAAAAACGCAACCGCAGGCAGACGCAACGCCAGCGCGTGTCGTTCGATTATTCCTATCAGGCGCCGGCGGCCGGCGGCCTGGTCGATACCGCAAGCGTCCTCGTCTACTGGCAGCGCCAGCACCTGGTGCACTCGGCCGACGGCTTGCGCAGCGTCGATCGCCGCGCCTACCTCAAGCCGGGCGACCCGATAGGCTACGGATTCCCCAACGGCCCTTATGGCCGTCGCAATAGCACCTGGCTGGCGCAATTCGGGGCCAGCGCCGAAGCCACCGCGCGCATTGCCCACGACGCCGTGGCGCAGTTGTGGACGCTGGGCGCCGAATGGCGCAGCAGCCAGTCCAGCCAGAATTCCAGCGGCTACGACAACTGCCCGACAATGCTTCCGGACCTGCCGAGGAGGTACGGCCCGCGATCCTGCGAACTGCTGCATACCAACCAGGCCGATCGGCCCCGCTCCCGCGGCAGGCAATGGGCCGTGTGGGCGCAGGACGAATTCAGCTTCGTCGACGGCCGCTACACGATCCTGGCCGCCCTGCGCTACGACGGTTACGAGCAGCGGCCGCTGTCCACTACCGACTACCAGCACAATCCGGTCGCGTCCCCCTTGCCGCCGCGCAACCGTGGCGGCCGGCTTTCGCCCAAGCTGCTGGCCACCTGGAAGGCCGCGCGCCATCTGCGCTTCTACGCGCAGTACGCGCACGGTTTCAAGGCGCCCGACGCCACGCAGCTCTTCATCAACTACGGCGGCCCCGAATCGTTGCTGCGCGCGAGCAACCCCTACCTGAAACCCGAGACCAGCAGGGGCTGGGAGCTGGGCGCCAGGCTCGGGTCCGACGCGCTGGGCGCCTCGCTGTCGTGGTTCGACAACCGCTACCGCGACTTCATCGACGCCAGCGCGGTGGTGACCCCGGGTTCGGCGTTGTGGAAGCCGGAATGGGCGGGCGCGTTCCCATGGGGCATCTACGCGACCCAGAACCGGGCCAGGGTGCGCATCTACGGCGCGGACGCCAGCGCCCACTGGCAGTTCGCGCCGGGCTGGCGCGCCTGGGGCTCGCTGGCCTGGGCCGTGGGCAAGGAAACCGACACGGGCACGTTGCTGCCCTCTGTGGCGCCGCTGAAGGCGGTACTGGGCGTGGGCTACCGCCGCGACGCCTGGGGCCTGGAGGCGCTGTTGACCGCGGTGTTGCGCGCCAAACAGCCCGCGGTCCGCCGGGCCCGGCCCAGGCAGCCCCGCCGCCGGTTTTCTACGCGCCGGGCTATGGCGTGGCCGACCTGACGGCGTACTGGCGGCCCGGGGCGGTGAAGGGGCTGCTGCTGCGGGCGGGCGTCTTCAATCTGTTCGACAAGAAGTACTGGGACGCCCTTACCGTGCAAAGCCCTGGCGCGCCCTGGATGTCGTCGCGGCCGATCGATTGGCAGACCGAATCGGGTCGCAGCGCCCGTGTTTCGCTGATATACCAGTACTGATCCCGAGCCGTCGGCGGCGGCTTGCGCAACCTGTTCCATCGGTCGGAGGACCACCATGAGCCATACCGATTTCACGTCCCGCGCGCAGGCGCTCAGAGCGCGCGACGAGGCGCTGGCCGCCGCAAGGCCGGGCCTGCGCGCCCGCGACCAGGCCCGGGAGCTGGGCGTCTCCGAAGCCGAGTGGGTGGCCGCCGGCTGCGGCGGCCTGAAGGCCACGGCCCTGCAGGGCGTGCCCCAGGAAATCTTCCGGCAGCTCGGCACGCTGGGCAGGGTCATGGCGCTGACGCGCAACGAGTGGTGCGTGCACGAACGCCACGGCGTCTACCAGGACATCCATGCCGAGAACATGGTGGGGATGGTGCTGGGGCCTGACATCGACCTGCGCATGTTCTTCAGGCGCTGGAAGTCGGCCTGGGCGGTCGAACGCGACGGCAGGCGCAGCCTGCAGTTCTTCGACGGCGAGGGCGTGGCCGTGCACAAGGTGTACACCGATGAAGATTCGGCGGCGGCCTATGACGCGCTGGTCGCCCGCTTTGCGGGCGCGCCGCAATGGCCCGAACCCGAGCCTTACGCGCCGGCGGCCAACGCCGACAGCGTGGCGGATGAGGCGCAATGGCGCGCAGACTGGCTGGCCATGCAGGACATACACGAATTCTTTCCGCTGCTGCGCAAGTTCAAGGTGTCGCGCCTGGCCGGGCTGACCGCCGCCGGCCCCGACCTGGCGCAGCCCGTGCCCGCGCAATCCGTCGTGCGCATCCTGGAATCGGCGGCGCAGTCGGGGCTGTCCATCATGTGCTTCGTGGGCAACCGGGGCATGGTCCAGATCCATACCGGCCCGGTGCGGCAGCTGCGCCGCACCGGCGCCTGGTTCAACGTGCTGGACGCCACCTTCAACCTGCACCTGGACACCGAGGCGATCGCGGCGGCCTGGGTGGTGCACAGGCCCACCGTCGATGGCTGGATCACTTCGCTGGAGCTGTATTCCGGCTCCGGAGAACTGATCGCGCAGTTCTTCGGCGAACGCCGGCCCGGCCGTCGGCAACTGACGCAGTGGCGCACGCTGGTGGAAAGCCTGTGCAGCGTGCCGCTGGCCGCGTGAGCCGCGCGATGCAGACCTGGCTGGCGCTGGCGGCCGGATGGACGATGGCCGTGGCCGCCCATGCGGGGGCGCCCGAGCGGGTGGTGACGCTGGGCGGCAGCGTGACCGAAATCGTCTACGGGCTGGGGCAGGAGGGGCGGCTGGTGGGCGACGACCTCTCCAGCCTCTACCCCGAGGCGGCCACGCGGCTGCCGCATGTCGGCTACTACCGCGCGGTGCCGGTGGAAGGCGTGCTGGCGCTGGAACCCGACCTGGTGCTGGCGTCCGAACAGGCCGGCCCGCCCGAGGCGCTGCGGCGCCTGGCCGAGGTCGGCGTGCGCGTGGTCACCGTGCCCGACCGGCCCTCGGTGGATTCGCTGCAGGCGCGCATCCGCAACGTCGCGGCCGCGCTGGACGCGGCCCCGCAGGGCGAGCGCATGGTCGAGCGCGTCGCGCGCGAACTCGAACGGGCCGAGGCGGTTCCGGCTTCGCGCGCCCGCGCCATCCTGCTGTTCAAGCTGGGCGGGGTGCTGCGCGGCGCCGGAAACGGCACCGCCGCCAACAAGGTCATGACGATGGCGGGCCTGGTCAACGTGCTGCATGACCAGCAAGGCTACAAGCCGATCTCCGCCGAGGCGGTCAGCGCGCTGGCGCCGGACGTGATCGTGGTCACGAAATCCTCGCTGGCGGCCAGCGGCGGCAAGGCCGGGCTGCTGGCCACGCCCGGCATCGCGTCCACGCCGGCCGCCGCGCGCCAGCGCCTGATCGTCATGGACGATCCGCTGCTGCTCGGCATGGGGCCGCGGCTGCCGCAGGCCCTGACCGAACTCAAGCGTGAGGTCGCCGGTGCGATGGCGCGCTAGCGCCGACCGGATCACGCCGCCGCTGGCCCTGCTGCTGCTGGCCCTGGCCGTGATCGTGGCGGCGCTGGCGGCCAGCAGCAGCGGCGCGGTCCGCATTCCGTTGACCGAACTGCCCGCGCTGCTGTGGGGAACGCCGGCGCCCGGCGGCGAACTCTGGCGCAAGGTGCTGATCGACATCCGCCTGCCGCGCGTGCTGTTCGCGCTGGTGGCCGGCGCCGCGCTGGCCGTGTCCGGCGCCGCCATACAGGCGCTGTTCCGCAATCCCCTGGCCGAGCCGGGCCTGATCGGCGTGTCGGCCGGCGGCGCGCTGGGGGCGGTCGGGGCCATCGTGCTGACCTCCGGCGGCTTCTGGATTCTGGCGCCGGCCGCGTTCGCGGGCAGCCTGCTGGCGACGTTCTGCGCCTATGCGCTGGGCCGGCGCGTGCCGGGCGTGGCCGGACTGCTGCTGGCCGGCATCGCGATCAACGCGGTGGCCGGCGCGGCGATCGGCCTGTTCACCTACGTCGCCAACGATACCCAGCTGCGCGACCTGACGTTCTGGAGCATGGGCAGCCTGGCGGGCGCCAACTGGACGCTGCTGGCGTTCCTGGGGCCGTGGGTGCTGCTGGTGTCGCTGTGGCTCATGCGCCAATGGCGCGTGATGAACGCCTTGCTGCTGGGCGAGCGCGAGGCCCAGCATCTGGGCTATGCGCTCAGGCGCGTGCGGGCCGGGCTGGTGCTGGCCTGCGCGCTGATCGTCGGCCCGCTGGTGGCGGCCACGGGCGGCATCGCGTTCGTCGGCCTGGTGGTGCCGCACCTGGTGCGCATGACGCTGGGCGCCAACCACCGCTGGCTGCTGCCGGCCTGCGTGCTGGGCGGCGCGCTGGTGCTGGCGCTGGCCGACTGGCTGTCGCGCGTGGCCGTGGCGCCGGCCGAGCTGCCGATCGGCCTGGTCACCAGCCTGGTGGGCGGCCCGTTCTTCCTGTGGCTGCTGTCGCGCGGCAGGCGGCGGGGCTGATGCTGGCGGCCGAAAACCTCACGCTGTCGCGCGGCGGCAGCCGCATCCTGGACCGGGTGTCGCTGGCGCTGCGGCCCGGCGAGGTCGTGGGCCTGCTGGGCGCCAACGGCGCGGGCAAGTCCTCGCTCTTGGCCGCGCTGTCGTGCGAACTGCCGCCCGACGGCGGCCGGGTGCGGCTGGACGGGACTTCCCTGGTGCGGCTGCCGCAGCGGCTGCAGGCCCGCCGGCGCGCCGTGCTGCCGCAAAAGCCCGGGCTGAGCTTCGACCTGGACGTGCGCGAGGTGGTGGCGATGGGCGCCTACCCGTTTCCCGAATTGCCGCCGGCGGCCGTGGACGCGCTGGTGGAGCAGGCGCTCCGGCGGGCCGACGCCGGCCATCTGCGCGCCCGGCGTTATCCCGAACTATCCGGGGGCGAACAGCAGCGCGTGCAGTTCGCCCGCGTGCTGGCGCAGTGCGAGGCCGCGCGCGTGCCCGGCGAGGCGCGCTATCTGCTGCTGGACGAACCCACCGCCAGCCTGGACCCCAGGCACCAGGGCGAACTGCTGCGGGCGGCGGCGGAACTGGCGCACGCGGGCCATACCGGCGTACTGGTGATCCTGCACGACATGAACCTGGCCGCGCGCTGGTGCGACCGCCTGCTGCTGCTTTGCGCGGGGCGCGCCATCGCCGCCGGCGCGCCGGCCGAGGTGCTGACGCCGGCCAATCTGCGCCTGGCCTACGGCATCGACGCGCAGGTGATCGCGCATCCGCTGCAGGCCGGGCGCCTGCTGGTGGTGACGGCGTGACGCGGGGCCGGGCGCCGGTAAAATGGCGCTGAATCCCATTTCACCCACCATTGCACAGGACCCGTGTCATGCCTACTTTTGACGTCGTCTCCGAAGTCGACAAACACGAACTCACCAACGCCGTCGACCAGGCCAACCGCGAATTGTCCACCCGCTTCGATTTCAAGGGCACGGACGCCAAGTTCGAACTGGAAGGCTTCGTCGTGACGCAGGTCGCCTCCAGCGCATTCCAGCTCAAGCAGATGCTCGACATCCTGCGCGGCCGCCTGTCGGCGCGCGGCATCGACGTGCGCTGCCTGGACGTGGCCGATCCGCTGGAGAACCTGGGCGGCGCGCGCCAGAAGGTCACCATCAAGCAGGGCATCGAACAGCCGGTGGCCAAGAAGCTCATCGCGGCCATCAAGAACGCCAAGCTCAAGGTGGAATCGCAGATCAACGGCGACAAGCTGCGCATCAGCGGCAAGAAGCGCGACGACCTGCAAACCGCCATCGCGCTGCTGAAAAAGACCGACGTCGACCTGCCGCTGCAGTTCGAGAACTTCCGCGACTGAAGCCCGGCTCCGGGACGCGGCCGATGGGACATTCCAGTGAGCTGCTGCTGATCGTCGAACTGGCGCGCGCCGGCGGCATGTCAGCCGCGGCGCGCGAGCTGGGCGTCACACCGGCGGCGGTCAGCAAGCGGCTGGCCCAGATCGAGGCGCGCCTGGGCGTGCGGCTGGTCAACCGCAGCACGCGGCGCCTGAGCCTGACGGCCGAAGGCGAGCTCTACCTGGAAAACGCCCGCCGCATCCTGGGCGAGATCGAAGACCTGGACCAGCTGATCGCCAGCCGCCAGGACCGTCCGCGCGGCCTGCTCAAGGTCAACGCGCCGCTGGGGTTCGGCCGCAGCTATATCGCGCCGGCCATCGCCGAGTTCGCGCAGAAATATCCCGAGGTGTCGCTGCAACTGCAGCTGACCGACAGCCCGGCCGATTTCGTGCAGGACGCCTTCGACGTGGCGGTGCGCTTCGGCGACCTGCCCGACACGCGCCTGATCGCCCGCAAGATCGCGCCCAACCGCCGCCTGGTGTGCGCATCGCCCGGCTACCTGAAAGCCCACGGCGTGCCCGCCGCGCCGCATGACCTGACGCGGCACCAGTGCATCGTGCTGCGCCAGAACGAAGCGGCCTACGGCCTGTGGCGCTTCACCAAGGGACGCCGCAGCGAAACCGTGAAGGTGCGCGGCAACCTCAGCAGCAACGACGGCGAAGTCACCCTCACATGGGGCTTGGCGGGCCTGGGCATTCTGCAGCGCGCCGAATGGGACCTGGCGCGCTACTTGCGCAGCGGCCGGCTGGTGCAGGTGCTCAAAGACTACGCCTTGCCGCAGGCGGACATCTACGCCGTGTTTCCCGAGAGGCACCACCTGTCCACCAAGGTGCGGGTGTTCGTGGACTTCCTGGTGGGGTACTTCCAGAAAGGCGCCGAAGGGCAGTGGTAATTCAGGCCGCCCACAGGTGCTGCGCCGCGTAGGCGCGCCACGGCCGCCACGCCTCGGCGCGCGCCAGCAGCTGCGCCGGCGTGTAGGCGCGCGATTCCAGCCGTTCCAGCGCGCGTATCAGGCCGATGTCGGCCGACGGAAACGCATCGGGCTCGCGCAGCTGGCGCAGCGCGATGTATTGCGCCGTCCATTCGCCGATGCCGCGGATCTCGCGCAGCCGCAGCACGGACTCGGCCAGGCTGCCGCCGGCTTCGAACAAATGCCTGTCGGCGACCGCCGCGGCGGCCACCGCCGACAGGGTGGCGGCGCGGCTGCGCGGCATGCCCAGCGACGCGAGCTCGGCGCCGGCCACGGCTTCGGGCAGCGGAAACACGTGCGTGAGCGCGCCGTCGGGCTGCGCCATGGGCGCGCCGTGCGCAGCCACCAGCTTGCCGGCCAGCCGGATCGCGGCGGCGACCGTGATCTGCTGCCCCAGCACGGCGCGCATCGCCAGCTCGAAGCCGTCCCAGGCGCCGGGCACGCGCAGCCCCGGCCTGGCCTGGATCAGCGCGGTCAGGACCGGGTCGCGCGCAAACTGCGCGGCGATGGCCACCGGGTCGCTGGCCAGGTCGAACACGCGGCGCAGCCGCGCGATGATGGCGGGCAGGGCCTGCAGCCGCGGAAAACGCACCACGGCCTGCAAGGCATTGCCGGCGCCGGGCCGCACGCTCACCGTGCCCTGGCTGCCGTCCAAGCAGATGGTGCGCGCGTAGGTGTCGCCCTCGACCCGCTCGACGCCGGGGATGGCGCGCAACCGCAGGAAGTCCAGCATCGCGTCCCAGTCGTAGGGCGGGCGGTAGCGCAGCAGCAGCCTGATCTCGCCGTCCTGCCGCGCGGAGACCTCGGGTTTGCCGGAGCGCCGCAGCTCGCCCGGCGCGCGGCCGAACAGGTCGTGGAATATCTCGTTGAAGCGGCGGATGCTGCCGAAGCCCGAGGCGAAGGCGATTTCGGCCATCGGCAGCCGGGTTTCGTGGATCAGCTGCTTGGCCAGCAGCACGCGCCGCGTCTGGGCGACGGCCACCGGCGAGGCGCCCAGGTGCTGGCGGAACTGGCGCCGCAGCTGGCGTTCGCCCACGCCCAGCCGCCGGGCCAGCGCGTCCACGCCGTCCTCGTCCAGCGCGCCGAGTTCGATCAGCTGCAGCGCGCGCGACACGCTGTCGGGCAGTTCGTGCCCCGGGGCCAGCTCCGGCGCGGTTTCGGGCCGGCAGCGCAGGCAGGGATGGTAGCCGGCCTCCTGCGCCGCGGCCGCCGTGGCGTAGAACGTCACGTTCTTCGATAGCGGGGTGCGCGCCGGGCAGACCGGGCGGCAATAAATGCCCGTGGTCTTGACGGCCGTGAAGAAGCGGCCGTCGTAACGGGCGTCGCGCACCTGGATGGCGCTGTAGCAGGCGTCGTGGTTCAAGTCCATGCGGCCATGCTAACGCCGCCGCGCGGCTCCGATCTAGCGGTTTTCGGACATTGTTGTGCACGCGGCATTGCTGTCCGAAAACCGCGAGCGCCGGTCCGCGGCCGGTTCTATATTCTGCCCATGTCCATCGCATAACCGGAGCCCGCATGTCCGTGCAGCCGCAGGTCTTTTTTCTCGAACGGGCGCCCACGCCCATCGGCCGCATGCTGATCCTCGGCGACGAGCGCGGGCAGCTGCGCGCGGTGGACTGGGAGGACTACGAGCCGCGCATGCACAGGCTGCTGCGCACCCAGTACCGCCGGCAGCCCATCGCGCTGCGCGACGCCGCGCAGGCCTCGCCCGCGCGCCGCGCGCTGGAGGCTTACTTCGACGGCGCGGTGCGCGCCATCGACGCGCTGGACGTGGCCACCGGCGGCACCGATTTCCAGCGCCAGGTCTGGCAGGCCCTGCGCGGCATCGCCGGCGGCGCGCCGATCACGTATGGCGCGCTCGCGCAGCGCATCGCGCGGCCCACGGCCGTGCGCGCGGTGGGGCTGGCCAACGGCGCCAATCCGGTGGGCATCGTCGTGCCCTGCCATCGCGTCGTGGGCGCGGACGCGTCGCTGACCGGCTATGGCGGCGGCCTGCACCGCAAGCGCTGGCTGCTGGAGCACGAGGCGCGCTGGTGCCCGCGATCTTCAACCTGAAGTTAAAGTTGTTTTGAATTCCGGGGCGGCCGCGAACAAAGCGCCTCGGTACAGTGCCGACAGACCCTCACCTGCAAGGAGCCCTGTCGGCATATGAAGACTTACCGCATCGCAACCATTCCCGGCGACGGCATCGGCAAGGAAGTGATTCCGGCCGGCCGCCGGGTCATGCAGGAACTGGCCGGACAGGGCGGCCTGCGTTTCGAGTTCGAGGATTTCGACTGGGGCGGCGACTACTACCGCAAGCACGGCGTCATGATGCCGGCCGACGGCCTGGACGCGCTGCGCGACAAGGACGCGATCCTGTTCGGTTCCGCCGGCGATCCGCACATTGCCGACCACATCACGCTGTGGGGCCTGAGGCTGAAGATCTGCCAGGGCTTCGACCAGTACGCCAACGTGCGCCCCACGCGCATCCTGCCCGGCATCGACGCCCCGCTCAAGCGCTGCGCGCCGGCGCAGCTGGATTGGGTGATCGTGCGCGAGAACTCCGAAGGCGAATATTCGGGCGTGGGCGGCCGCGTGCACCAGGGCCATCCCATCGAAGCGGCGACAGACGTGTCCATCATGACCCGCGCCGGCGTCGAGCGCATCCTGCGCTTCGCGTTCCGGCTGGCGCAGTCGCGCCCGCGCAAGCTGCTGACCGTCATCACCAAATCCAACGCGCAGCGCCACGCCATGGTGATGTGGGACGAGATCGCGCTGCAGGTCAGCCGCGAATTTCCCGACGTGACCTGGGACAAGGAACTGGTCGACGCCGCCACCGCCCGCATGGTCAACCGCCCGGCGTCGCTGGACACCATCGTCGCCACCAATCTGCACGCCGACATCCTGAGCGACCTGGCGGCGGCGCTGGCCGGCAGCCTGGGCATCGCGCCCACCGGCAACATCGATCCCGAGCGCCGCTATCCGTCCATGTTCGAGCCCATCCACGGATCGGCCTTCGACATCATGGGCAAGGGCCTGGCCAATCCGGTGGGCACGTTCTGGTCGGTGGTCATGCTGCTGGAGCACCTGGGCGAAACCCAGGCGGCCGCGCGGCTCATGCAGGCCATCGAAAGCGTCACCGCCGATCCGGCGCTGCACACCGGCGATCTGGGCGGCAGCGCGACCACGGAGCAGGTCACTGCGGCGGTCTGCGCCAAGCTGGCCGCGCTGGCGCCGGCCCGCGCGGCCTGAGGCGCCGGCGACACGGCCATACCCATAACGAGGAGACAACCATGCACAAGAAAGCCGTTCGCGCGCGCGCCCTGGCGTTCGCCTGTCTGTTGGGCCTGTCTTTCGCCGGCGCCGCGTCGGCGCAAACCTATCCGGCGCGGCCGATCAGCCTGGTGGTGCCGTTCCCGGCCGGCGGCACCACCGACGTGCTGGCCCGCGCGCTGGGCCAGGAACTGAGCAAGAGCCTGGGCCAGCCGGTGGTGGTGGAGAACAAGCCGGGCGCCGGTTCCACGCTGGGCGCCGACTACGTGGCCAAGGCCGCGCCCGACGGCTACACGCTGCTGATGGGGGCGGTGCACCACACCATCGCCACCAGCGTCTACAAGAGCCTGCATTACGACTTCCAGAAGGATTTCGCGCCGGTCACGACGGTGGCCCTNNAAGAGCCTGCATTACGACTTCCAGAAGGATTTCGCGCCGGTCACGACGGTGGCCCTGGTGCCCAACGTGCTGGTGGTCAATCCCAGGCTGGAGGCCAGGGACGTCCAGGGCCTGCTGACGATGGCGCGGGCCGCGCCCGGCAAGCTGACCTTCGGATCGAACGGCATGGGCACCGGCCAGCACCTGATCGGCGCGCAGTTCGAGAAAGAAGGCCACGTGAAGCTGCTGCACGTGCCCTACAAGGGCAGCGGCCCGCTGACCACCGACCTGCTGGGCGGGCAGATCGACATGTCGTTCGACACCATCACGCCGGTGCTGGCGCACATCCAGAGCGGCAAGCTGCGCGCGCTGGCCGTGACCACGAACAAGCGTTCGGCGGCCCTGCCCGACGTGCCCACGATGGAGGAGGCCGGCCTCAAGCCCTTCGACATGGGCACGTGGTTCGGCGTGCTGGCGCCGGCGGCCGTGCCCAAGGAGGTGGTGCAGCGGCTGAACGCGGAGATGGTGAAGATCATCCGCTCGCCGGATTTCTCGCGCCGCATGGCGGAGATCGGCGCCGTGCCCATCGGCGACAGCCCGGCCGAAATGCAGGCCCGCATCGGGGCCGACACCGCGAATTACGCCAAGCTGGTCAAGGAAGCCAAGGTCGCGATCAATTGACGCTGNNNCTGCTGACGATGGCGCGGGCCGCGCCCGGCAAGCTGACCTTCGGATCGAACGGCATGGGCACCGGCCAGCACCTGATCGGCGCGCAGTTCGAGAAAGAAGGCCACGTGAAGCTGCTGCACGTGCCCTACAAGGGCAGCGGCCCGCTGACCACCGACCTGCTGGGCGGGCAGATCGACATGTCGTTCGACACCATCACGCCGGTGCTGGCGCACATCCAGAGCGGCAAGCTGCGCGCGCTGGCCGTGACCACGAACAAGCGTTCGGCGGCCCTGCCCGACGTGCCCACGATGGAGGAGGCCGGCCTCAAGCCCTTCGACATGGGCACGTGGTTCGGCGTGCTGGCGCCGGCGGCCGTGCCCAAGGAGGTGGTGCAGCGGCTGAACGCGGAGATGGTGAAGATCATCCGCTCGCCGGATTTCTCGCGCCGCATGGCGGAGATCGGCGCCGTGCCCATCGGCGACAGCCCGGCCGAAATGCAGGCCCGCATCGGGGCCGACACCGCGAATTACGCCAAGCTGGTCAAGGAAGCCAAGGTCGCGATCAATTGACGCTGCCCGAATCGTAGGATGGGTGCAGCGCGAGAATTCTTAAGCAAGAACCCGGATGCTGAACGCGCGAAACCCATCAGGCGGCGCCAGCCGCCGCCTTTCGTGGCAAGAGGTAAAAGCCGGCTTGCACCGGCCGATGGGTTTCGCGCGCTTGGCGCTTGGGTTTTTTCGTCGGGAATCTCGCGCTGCACCCATCCTACGATTCGAGCCACGAACGTAGGATGGGTGCAGCGCGAGACGCCTCGGACAAGAAAACGAATGCCGAACGCGCGAAACCCATCGATTGGCGGCGGCCAGCGGCGCCGGTCAAGGACGCCAAGGTCGCGATCAACTGACGTCAGGCGCGGATCCAGCCGCGCGCGATGGGCAGGGCCAGCAGCTTGCGGTACACGGCCTGGGCGAAGTCGGTCAGCGGCGCGCCCGCGCGGTTCCACAGCGGCACGGCCGCCGCCGCGGCCAGCGGAGCCAGGGCCAGGCCGCCGGCGATGTCCAGCGGGAAATGCACGCCCAGGTACACCCGCGAGACGCCGACCGCCACGGCCAGCGCCAGCGCGGCCCAGCCCAGGCCCGCCCAGCGCCGGTCGAAGATCAGCGCCCAGGCCAGGGTGGCGATGATGATGGTGTGGTTGCTGGGAAACGACGAGGTCGCGGCATGCGAGAAAAACGCATGGCCCAGCCCGATGACGAAGGGGCGGGGGTGCGGCCACAGCGCGCCGCACAGATAGCTGGCGAACAGCCCCAGGGCCACGCTGGCCAGGGCCTTGAGCGCCAGGTCGCGCTGGGCCGCGCCGCCCCACAGCCAGGCCGCGGCCAATCCGGCCGGGACCAGCAGGATCAAGCGGTTGGCCACCAGCATGGCGGCGTGCAGCTGCCATGCCGGCGTGGCCGGGTCGGCGTTGAGCAGCAGGAACAGGGACTGGTTAAGGTTTTCCAGGGAATTCATGACACGTCATCGCAGCGTAATAAATGAATAGCCACGATGGTAGTGAGGATTCCCGTCAGTCTGCTTACAAAATGCGCCGAATCCCGTGGTTTTACTTCTGGATGCGATTGCCCTGCGCGTCGATCACCGGCTCGCCGTCTTCCTTGGCGAAAGCGCCTTGTTGCGGGGCCGGCAGGATGTCCAGCACCAGTTCGGACGGGCGGCACAGGCGCGCGCCCAGCGGCGTGGAGACGAAGGGGCGGTTGAGCAGGATCGGATGCTGCTCGATGGCGTCCAGCAGCGCCTCGTCAGAGAGGGAAGCGTCGTCCAGGCCCAGTTCGTGGTAGGGCGTGCCTTTTTCCCGCAGGGCGTCGCGCACGCCGATGCCGGCCCGCTTGAACAGGGCCTTCAGGGTGTCGCGCGAGGGCGGGGTTTCCAGGTACAGCACGACCTCGGGTTCGATGCCGGCGTTACGGATCATGGCCAGGGTATTGCGGGAGGTGCCGCACTTGGGGTTGTGATAGATGGTTACGTCGGACATGTCAGGCTCCTCTTTCCGGTGAATCGTCATGCGAGGCAGTGAGCATAGTGCATTCGCGCCCGGGCTTCAGGCGCGCAGCTTCCTGCCCAGGCGGCGCCAGCCGATGACCGCGCCCGTCAGACTCAGCGCCGCGCCGCCCAGGCTCAGGAAAATCAGCAGCGCGTCCCACAGCGGGCGGCGGGCCAGCAGGCCGGTCCAGTCCCAGCTGTGCAGGAAGGCGAACAGCCAGCGGCTGGCGCGCGCGCCGCGGTCCTGGCGTGCCAGGATCTGGCCGGTGCGCGGGTCCAGGTAGACCCAGGTCGCGCGCGCATCGCCGAACACCGCGCGCCAGGCCGGCAGCGGTTTTTCGACGTGACCCAGCATCGCGTGCGCGTCGCGCGCGTAGTAGTAGAAGTCGTAGGCGTCCAGTTCTTCGATGCGCAGCAGCGGCGCGCCGGGCAGCAGCCGGGCGGCCGCGTCGCGCAGCGCCGCCGGGTCCAGGCTGATTGGCGCGGCGGCGCGCGCCGACAGCACTTGCGGCGCNGCGGCCAGCGGAGCCAGGGCCAGGCCGCCGGCGATGTCCAGCGGGAAATGCACGCCCAGGTACACCCGCGAGACGCCGACCGCCACGGCCAGCGCCAGCGCGGCCCAGCCCAGGCCCGCCCAGCGCCGGTCGAAGATCAGCGCCCAGGCCAGGGTGGCGATGATGATGGTGTGGTTGCTGGGAAACGACGAGGTCGCGGCATGCGAGAAAAACGCATGGCCCAGCCCGATGACGAAGGGGCGGGGGTGCGGCCACAGCGCGCCGCACAGATAGCTGGCGAACAGCCCCAGGGCCACGCTGGCCAGGGCCTTGAGCGCCAGGTCGCGCTGGGCCGCGCCGCCCCACAGCCAGGCCGCGGCCAATCCGGCCGGGACCAGCAGGATCAAGCGGTTGGCCACCAGCATGGCGGCGTGCAGCTGCCATGCCGGCGTGGCCGGGTCGGCGTTGAGCAGCAGGAACAGGGACTGGTTAAGGTTTTCCAGGGAATTCATGACACGTCATCGCAGCGTAATAAATGAATAGCCACGATGGTAGTGAGGATTCCCGTCAGTCTGCTTACAAAATGCGCCGAATCCCGTGGTTTTACTTCTGGATGCGATTGCCCTGCGCGTCGATCACCGGCTCGCCGTCTTCCTTGGCGAAAGCGCCTTGTTGCGGGGCCGGCAGGATGTCCAGCACCAGTTCGGACGGGCGGCACAGGCGCGCGCCCAGCGGCGTGGAGACGAAGGGGCGGTTGAGCAGGATCGGATGCTGCTCGATGGCGTCCAGCAGCGCCTCGTCAGAGAGGGAAGCGTCGTCCAGGCCCAGTTCGTGGTAGGGCGTGCCTTTTTCCCGCAGGGCGTCGCGCACGCCGATGCCGGCCCGCTTGAACAGGGCCTTCAGGGTGTCGCGCGAGGGCGGGGTTTCCAGGTACAGCACGACCTCGGGTTCGATGCCGGCGTTACGGATCATGGCCAGGGTATTGCGGGAGGTGCCGCACTTGGGGTTGTGATAGATGGTTACGTCGGACATGTCAGGCTCCTCTTTCCGGTGAATCGTCATGCGAGGCAGTGAGCATAGTGCATTCGCGCCCGGGCTTCAGGCGCGCAGCTTCCTGCCCAGGCGGCGCCAGCCGATGACCGCGCCCGTCAGACTCAGCGCCGCGCCGCCCAGGCTCAGGAAAATCAGCAGCGCGTCCCACAGCGGGCGGCGGGCCAGCAGGCCGGTCCAGTCCCAGCTGTGCAGGAAGGCGAACAGCCAGCGGCTGGCGCGCGCGCCGCGGTCCTGGCGTGCCAGGATCTGGCCGGTGCGCGGGTCCAGGTAGACCCAGGTCGCGCGCGCATCGCCGAACACCGCGCGCCAGGCCGGCAGCGGTTTTTCGACGTGACCCAGCATCGCGTGCGCGTCGCGCGCGTAGTAGTAGAAGTCGTAGGCGTCCAGTTCTTCGATGCGCAGCAGCGGCGCGCCGGGCAGCAGCCGGGCGGCCGCGTCGCGCAGCGCCGCCGGGTCCAGGCTGATTGGCGCGGCGGCGCGCGCCGACAGCACTTGCGGCGCGCCCGGGCCGCTGCGCGCCAGCGCCAGGTCGCGGCCCTGCGCGCGGGCCCAGGTCAATTCGCGCGGGGGCGCGGGCAGGGCGGCGATCAGCGCCGCCGGCGCGGCCAGCGGCGGCCCTGCCTCGGGCTGGCCGGCGTAGGCCGCCGTCGCCAGCGGCGCCTGGTGGCCCGAGAAGATCTTCCATGGATTCATGGACATCAGCCCGCTGAAGATCCAGGTGATGGTGATGACGGCGAACAGCAGCCCGCTCAGGTGGTGCCAGCGCATCATGGACTCGCGGTAGGGCGAGCGGCTGCCGCTGGCGTAGGGCCGCGAGAAGCGCCAACGCAGCAGGCCCACCACGGTGCCGGTCAGCGCCAGCAGCACGCCGGCCACGGACAGCCACACGACGGCGTCGTGCCACCACGGGTCCAGGGCGTTGCCGCGCAGCGGATAGAGCCAGTGGATCCAGGCGCCCGCGTAGTTCCACATGCGTTCGGCGCGCGTGGCGTCGCGCACCACCATGCCGGTGGCCGAGGACACGTACAGGCGTGTGCCCGCCGGATCGTCCAGCTCCAGCCGGTGCAGCGGGCGGTCGGGGTCGAGCGCGCGGGAATGGGTATGGGCGTCCTCGTCGACCAGGCCGTCGTAGCGCGCGGCGTAACGGCCGCCGGACCAGGCCGCGGCCGTGGCCCGCGCGACCGCGGCGTCGGCGCGGGGCAGCAGCGCGCCGGTGGCCGCGTCCACCACCTTGGGCGCTTCGCGCCGGCCGCCGGGCACCAGATAGACCGGGGCGCCGCCGCGCGCGGCGGCCAGGGTCAGTCCGGGCGCGTCGGCCGCGCCCGCGGCCGCCAGCGCCTGGGCCGGCGTCACGGCGATGGCGGCGGCGTCCAGCGCGGGCAGGTGGGCCAGCCGCTCCTGCGGCGTCAGCTTGGGATAGCCGACGTACATCATCACCACGCCCGAAACGAACCACATGGCGAAGAACAGGCACAGCACGATGCCGGCCCAGCGGTGGGTCAGGTAGAGCCAGCGCTTGACGCGGGCGGCGGGCGGCGCGGAAGAGGAGGTTTTCATGATGGGCGCGCCTGGTCAGAAACGGGCCTGCAGGCTCAGTTCCACCGAGCGCGGCGCGCCCAGGTAGTACATGGTCGGGGTCGCGTACGCGGCATAGACCTTGTCGGTCAGGTTGCGCACGCGCGCCGTGACGCTGAGGCTGCGGTTGATGCGGTGCGACAGCGCCGCGTCGAACACGGTGTAGGACGGCGTCTGCACCGTGTTGGCGGCGTCCGCGTACATGCGGCCCACGTAGCGCGCGGCCAGGCTGGCGCTCCAGTCGGGCGCGAAGGCGTAGTCCAGCCAGACGTTGGCCAGGCGCCGCGGCGTGTTGGCCGGCACGTTGCCGTTGCGCGAGACCGGCACGCCGCCCACCGCCTGCGAGAAATCGTCGTACTGCGGATCGACGAAGGCGGCGTTGGCCTGCAGGGACAGGCTGGAGCTCAGCTGCAGGCCGCCGGCCAGTTCGATGCCGCGCGCCGACTGCGCGCCCACCGGCACGCTGACGCCGGGATTGTCCGGGTCGGAGGTGGCCATGTTCTTGCGCCTGATCTCGTACACGGCCAGGGTGGCCGACCCGCGGCCGTCCCAGAAATTGAACTTGGCGCCGGCCTCGGCCTGCCAGCCGGTGGTGAGCTTGTCGTTGTTCAGCACGTCGGCGAACGAGGCCGTGGCCAGCAGGCCCGAGGGAGGATCGGCCGCGGTGGCGTACTGCGCGTACAGCGAGGCCTCGGGGCTCAGCTCCCAGTTCACGCCCAGCCTGCCGGTCAGGGGCGAATAGCTGCGCTGCGCGCTGGCCGGCGAGGCGGCGGTGACGGCGCGGCGGTTGGTCAGGTCCAGGTCGATGAAGTCCTTGCGCAGCGCCGACACGATGGCCACGCCGGGCAGCACTTCGGTGCGGTTTTCCAGCGTCAGCGCCAGGGTGCGGATGCGGTTGTCGCGGTCGGCGACGTGGCCGCGCGTCATGCCGGGTATGTCGTAGAAGTCCCCGGCCGCGAAGTCGTAGGGATCGACCGCGTCCGCCTGCGCGGGCAGGCTGGTGGGATAGCGCGTGACCTTGTTTTCGCTGAAATCGGCGCCGAACGACCAGTCGCTGGGCAGGCCGGCCAGCGTGGAGCGGTACAGGCCTTCGACACGGTTGCCCAGCAGGCTTTGCTCGTGGCGCTGCAACAGCGCGCCGGAGCGCAGCACCAGGCTGTTGCCGGCATTGAGGCGGTAATTCTCCAGGTTGCGGTAGTCGCGTTCGGCGCGGTAGTAGTACAGCGTGTTCTTCAGCGTCAGGTTGGCGCCGGCGCGCCATTCCGTCAGCGAGCGCGCCCACAGCACGGACTGCTCGTACAGGCCGTCGTTGACGTTGTAGTTCTTGAACCGGGTGCCGTCCAGGATGCGGCCGGTGCCGCGCACCACGCCGTCGGGGCCGGTCTTGAGCGGCGTGCCCCAGTAGGGGCGGTCCACCTGCTCGCGCTGGTATTCGAAGGCGAAGGTCTGGGTCACGTCGGCGCCCAGGTCCGACAGCAGCGACACCGCCACCTGGCTGGCGCGGCTGTGGTTGCCGTCGATCCAGCCGTGGCTGGAGCCGGTGTTGGCGTCCAGGCGCAGGTAATGGCCGCGCCCGCCCGGCTCGCCGGCCAGCTGCTGGTTCAGGCCGACCGAAGCCTGGCGGCTGTCGAACGAACCGATCCGCAGCTGGCCTTCGTAGAAGGTATCGCGCTGCGGCAGCTTGGTGACGTAGTTGATGGCGCCGCCGACCGCGCCCGCGCCGAACAGAAAGGTGGACGGCCCGCCGATCGCCTCGACGCGGTCATAGATCCAGCTGTCCACCGGCCGGCCCGCGACGGCGTCGTACTGCACCGAGATGCCGTTGAACAGCTGCGCGACCTGGCCGCCGGAGAAGCCGCGGTAGCTCACCGCGCCGGGGTTGCCCGGCGGCGAGGCGTTGTCCACGCCCGCGATGCCGCGGGCGATTTCCTGGGTGTTCAGCGACCCGCGCGCCTCGATCTGGTCGCGCGTGATCACGGTGACGCTGGCCGGCGTCTCGCGCAGGGTCAGGCCCAGGCGGCTGCCGGTGCTGTCCTGCGCGTCCAGGTCGATCGGGCCGTTGGGCGCGGGCGCCTCGTGGGCGGCGCCGACCACGGTGGTCGGGGCCAGCGTCTGCACGGCGGGTTCGGCGCCCTGGGCGCAGGCGTTGCCGCCGGCGAGCGCGCCGAGCAGCAGGGTATAGCGGGTGGTTTTCTTCATGTCTGGAACCGGTGGTCCGTCCCGCGCGCCCGGCTGCGCTGCCGAAAACGGGCAGGGCGGGTCGGATCGCGAGGGCCGGGATGACGGCGCGCCGCCGCCGGCGCAGGGCGCGCGGCGGAAACGTGGCGACGGGGAAACGAGCGGACGGGCGCGCGCGGTCCGCCTTCAGGCGGCGCGGCGGCGCGGGCTCAGTTCGCGGGCGGGGCGCGCGGCTGGGCCGCGCTCCAGGCATGAAGCGGGTGCGCCGCCAGGAAGAACAGCGGCGGGTAGGTGACGGCGCGCCCGACCGGAGCGGGCACCACCGGCACCGGCGCGGGCAGGATGCCCACGTCGGCATGGGGATTGCGGCAGAGCGGGCAGTGGTGGCTGTCGCCGTGCGTGTCGGTCGCGGTGCCGTCGCCGGCCGGCGGCACGTCCAGGGTCAGGGAGGCCGGCGCCTGGTCGCCGCCGACGCAGTAATCGACGCTGATGCTGCGATGCGCGCCGTGGGCGTCCGAGGGCAGGCCCAGCGCATGAGCCAGCGACGGTGCCAACGACGCCCACAGGATCGCGGCGAGTGCGATCCATGTTGCGGGGCGGGTCAGGAACGATGCGAAGCTCATGGCGCGAAATTATATCGGAGGGCGCCACGTTTCTTTCTATACGGACAAATGCCGTCGCACGTCGTCGCCGTCGATCGCCTCGCGCTCGCCGCTGGCCACCACTTCGCCGCGCGACAGCACGACGAACCGGTCCGCCAGCTCGCGGGCGAAATCGAAATACTGTTCGCACAGGAGGATGGCGATGTCGCCGCGCCGGCGCAGCATGTGGATGACGCGGGCGATGTCCTTGATGATCGAAGGCTGGATGCCCTCGGTGGGCTCGTCCAGGATGATGAGCCTGGGTTCGGCCACCAGGGCGCGCGCGATCGCCAGCTGTTGCTGCTGCCCGCCGGACAGGTCGCCGCCGCGGCGCGACAGCATGGTGGCCAGCACCGGAAACAGTTCGAACACCTCTTCCTTGATGCGGCGCGCGCGCGCCGCCGGCTTGGCCGCCATGCCCATCAGGATGTTCTCTTCGACCGTCAGGCGGGCGAAGATGTCGCGGCCCTGCGGCACGTAGGCGATGCCGCGCGCGGCGCGCTGGTGCGGGGCCAGGCGGGTGATGTCGGCGCCGTCGAACACGATGCTGCCGCGGGCCACCGGCAGCACGCCCATCACGCATTTGAGCAGCGTGGTCTTGCCCACGCCGTTGCGCCCCAGCAGCGTCAGGCATTCGCCCTGCCGCAGCGACAGCGAGACGCCGCGCAGGGTATGGCTGCCGCCGTAGTATTGGTCGATCGCGTTCACGTCCAGCATTTCAGCGCCCCAGATAAACTTCGATCACGCGCGGATCGGCCTGCACCTTGCTCATCGGCCCTTCGGCCAGCACCGAGCCCTCGTGCAGCACCGTGACCTTGCCGCCGTCCGCGATCTGATTGACGAAATCCATGTCGTGCTCGACCACCATCAGCGAATGGCGCCCGCGCAGTTCGTTGAGCAGTTCGCCGGTGCGCTCGGTTTCGGCGTCGGTCATGCCGGCCACCGGCTCGTCCAGCAGCAGCAGCTTCGGCTCCTGCATCAGCAGCATGCCGATTTCCAGCCATTGCTTCTGGCCATGCGACAACAGCCCGGCCGGCCGCGCCGCCTCGGGCCGCAGCCGGATCAGGTCCAGCGTTTCGCCTATCCTGTCGGCCTGCTCGCCGCTGAGGCGGGCGAACAGCGTGGGCCGCACGCGCTTGTCGGTCTTCATGGCCAGTTCCAGGTTTTCGAAGACCGTGTGCTGTTCGAACACGGTGGGCCGCTGGAATTTCCGGCCTATGCCCGCGTGCGCGATCTGCGCTTCGTTCAGCGTGCTCAGGTCGATGCTCTGGCCGAAGTAGGCGCTGCCCGCGGTGGGACGGGTCTTGCCGGTGATGACGTCCATCATGGTGGTCTTGCCCGCGCCGTTGGGGCCGATGATGCAGCGCAGTTCGCCCACGCCGATGTCCAGCGTCAGGTCGTTGAGGGCCTTGAAGCCGTCGAAGCTGACCGTGATGCCTTCCAGGTACAGGATGGCGCCGTGGCTGGTGTCCAGGCCCTTGGGGCTGACCCGGCCGTAGCCGGCCTCGCCGCTGGGGCCGCCGTCCAGCGCGGCGGAGTCGATGCGGGGCGCGTTCATGCCTTTCTCCCTTGGATGCGCTGCGCGGCGCGGCGCGCCAGGCCGACCAGGCCGGTGGGCAGGAACAGCGTCACCAGCACGAAAATCAGGCCCAGCGCATACAGCCAGAATTCAGGCAGCACGCTGGTGAACCAGGTCTTCAGGCCGTTGACCGCGCCCGCGCCGACGATGGGGCCGATCAGCGTGCCGCGTCCGCCGGTGGCGACCCAGATCACCATCTCGATGGAAGTTTCCGTGGACATTTCGCTGGGATTGATGATGCCGACCTGCGGCACGTAGAGCGCGCCGGCGATGCCGCACAGCACGGCCGACAGGGTCCAGACGAACAGCTTGAAGCCCAGCGGGTCGTAGCCGAGAAAGCGCAGCCGGCTTTCGCCGTCGCGCACCGCCGTCAGCACACGGCCCAGCTTGCTGCGGGTGACCAGGCGCGCCGCGATCAGCGCACCGGCCAGCGCCGCCAGCGTGATCCAGTACAGCGCGGCGCGGGTGCCCGGAGCGGTGATGTCGAAGCCCAGGATGCGCTTGAAGTCGGTAAAGCCGTTGTTGCCGCCGAACCCCGTGTCGTTGCGAAAGAACAGCAGCATGGCGGCGAAGGTCAGGGCCTGCGTGATGATGGAGAAGTACACGCCCTTGATGCGCGAGCGGAAGGCGAAGTAGCCGAACACGAAGGCCAGCACGCCGGGCGCCAGCACCACCAGCAGCATGGCGTACCAGAAATGCTCGGTGAAGGACCAGTACCAGGGGTAGTCCTTCCAGTCCAGGAACACCATGAAGTCGGGCAGGTCGCTCTGGTAGACGCCGTCGCGGCCGATGGCGCGCATCAGGTACATGCCGTGCGCATAGCCGCCCAGCGCGAAGAACAGTCCGTGGCCCAGCGACAGGATGCCGGCGTAGCCCCACACCAGGTCCAGCGCCAGCGCGGCCATGGCGTAGCACATGAACTTGCCCAGCAGCGCCACGGCATAGGCCGATACGTGCAGCGGATGGCCGGGCGGGAACGCCAGGTTCAGCAGCGGCAGCAGCGCCAGCGCGGCGGCGGCCGCGGCCAGCGCCGCCCAGGCGCGGCGCGAGTACAGCGGGGCGCGGACGGGCAGGGTCGGATCGATCGGGAAACTCGATTTCATTCGACGCTCCGGCCGCGCGGGGCGAACAGGCCTTGCGGCCGCTTTTGGACGAACAGCACGATGAGCGCCAGGATGATGATCTTGGCCATGACGGCTCCTGCGTAAGGTTCCAGGAATTTATTGACCCCGCCCAGGCCCAGCGCGGCGACGACGGTGCCGGCCAGCTGGCCCACGCCGCCCAGCACCACCACCATGAACGAATCCACGATGTAGCCGCGGCCCAGGTCCGGTCCGACGTTGCCCAGCTGGGACAGGGCCACGCCGGCCAGCCCGGCGATGCCCGAGCCCAGGCCGAAGGCCAGCATGTCCACGCGGCCGGTGGGCACGCCGACGCAGTCGGCCATGCGCCGGTTCTGGGTGATGGCGCGCACGAACAGGCCCAGGCGGGTGTGGTTCAGCAGCGCCCACACCAGGAACACCACGAAGAAGGCGAAGCCGATGATGACCAGCCGGTTGTAGGTCAGCACCAGCCCGCCCAGTACCGTGAGGCCGCCGGACATCCAGGCGGGATTGCTCACTTCCACGTTCTGCGCGCCGAACAGGGTGCGCACGCCCTGCATCAGGATCAGGCTGATGCCCCAGGTGGCCAGCAGCGTTTCCAGCGGCCGGCCGTAAAGCCAGCGGATCACGGTGCGTTCCAGCGCCATGCCCACCAGCGCGGTCACGACGAAGGCCAGCGGCAGCGCCGCCAGCACGTACCAGTCCAGCCAGCCCGGCAGCCAGGCGCGGAACGCCGTCTGCACCACGTAGGTCACGTAGGCGCCTATCATCAGCAGCTCGCCGTGCGCCATATTGATGACGCCCATCAGGCCGAAGGTGATGGCCAGGCCCAGCGCCGCCAGCAGCAGCACGCTGCCCAGGCTGACGCCGTAGTAGAGATTGCCGGCCCATTCGATCGTGGCCAGGCGGCGGTCGATCTGCTTGAGCGCGCGCGCGGCGGCCTGGCGCACGCCGGCATCGGGTTCCGCATAGGCCCCATCGCGCTCCAGGGTCAGGGCGGCCAGGGTGGGGCGGAACACCGCGTTGCCGGTTTCGCCCAGCACCTGCACCGCATGGCGCCGCTTTGCGGGATCGTCGCTTTTCAATTCCAGATTGGCCTGCGCGATCTCCAGCGCATCGCGTACGGCCGGGTCCCGCTCGGCGGCCAGCGCCTTCGCAAGCATGGGCAGGCGCGCGGGGTCGCCGGTCTGCTGAAGCCGGCGGGCCGCCGCCAGGCGCACGGCGGGCTGGTCGGCGTACAGGCGCGCGCCGGCCAGCGCGGCCTCGATGGCGCGGCGCAGGCGGTTGTTGACCATCACGGCTTCCGCGTCCGCGGGCAGCTCGGCGGCGGCGCCCGTCGCGGCGTCGGCGGCGCGCGGGCCGCCGTCGCCGATCAGCAGGCGGCCGTCGCCGCCCGCGTAGAGCCGGCCTTCGCCCAGCGCCTCCAGTACGGCCGCCGCGCCGGGGTCGGGCAGCTCGCCCAGCGCGGCGATCGCTTGCAGCCTGGCGTCCGTGTCGTCGCCGGACAGCGGCGCGAGCAGGGCCGGGTCCACGCCGGCCGCCGCCTGCAGCGGCAGGGACGCCAGCCACGCCAGAAGAAAACGACGCAAGTAGAGAGCGATGACAGCGATGCGCATGGCTGCGGTTCCGGTGTGCGTCATAGGCCTTGCTTGGCTTCATTGCCCGGGATGTACGGACTCCAGGGCTGGGCGCGGATCGGTCCCTTGCTCTTCCACACCACGTTGAACTGGCCGTCCGCCTTGATCTCGCCGATGTAGACCGGCTTGTGCAGGTGATGGTTGGTCTTGTCCATCTCGATGGTGTAGCCGTCGGGCGCGTCGAACTTCTGGCCGCCCATGGCCGCGATCACCTTGTCCACGTCCGTGGTCTTGGCCTGCTCGACCGCCTGCTTCCACATGTGGATGCCGATGTAGGTGGCCTCCATCGGATCGTTGGTCACGACCGTGTCGGCGTTGGGCAGCTTGTTCGCCTTGGCGTAAGCCTTCCATTTCTCGATGAAGGCCGCGTTGACCGGGTTGCGGATCGACTGGAAGTAGTTCCAAGCGGCCAGGTGGCCGACCAGCGGCCTGGTGTCCACGCCGCGCAGCTCTTCCTCGCCCACCGAAAAGGCCACCACCGGCACGTCGGTGGCCTTCAGGCCCGCGTTGCCCAGCTCCTTGTAGAAGGGCACGTTGGAATCGCCGTTGATGGTGGAGATCACGGCGGTCTTGCCGCCGGCGGCGAACTTCTTGATGTTGGCCACGATGGTCTGGTAGTCCGAGTGGCCGAACGGCGTGTAGATCTCGTCGATGTCGCTGTCCTTGACGCCCTTGGAATGCAGGAAGGCGCGCAGGATCTTGTTGGTGGTGCGCGGATAGACGTAGTCGGTGCCCAGCAGCACGAAGCGCTTGGCCCCGCCGCCGTCTTCGCTCATCAGGTACTCCACGGCGGGAATGGCCTGCTGGTTGGGCGCGGCGCCGGTGTAGAACACGTTCTTCTCAAGTTCCTCGCCTTCGTACTGCACGGGATAGAAAAGCAGCCCGTTCAGTTCCTTGAACACCGGCAGCACGGACTTGCGCGACACCGACGTCCAGCAGCCGAAGACCGCCGCCACCTTGTCCTGCGACAGCAGCTGGCGCGCTTTTTCGGCGAACAGCGGCCAGTTCGACGCGGGGTCCACCACCACGGGTTCGAGCTTCCTGCCCAGCACGCCGCCGTTGGCGTTGATCTCGGCGATGGTCATCAGGGCCACGTCCTTGAGCGAGGTTTCCGAGATCGCCATGGTGCCCGAGAGCGAATGCAGGATGCCCACCTTGATGGTGTCCTCGGCGGCGTACGACTGCGGCATCCATCCCGACAGGGCCAACAGGCTCACGGCGGTCAGTTGCTTAAGGGCTAGTCTGCGTTTCATGGTGACTCCTGAAAGGGAAGGCGCCGGCCTGGCCGGCTGGAACGGCGGCTTGCTCGATATGCATGCCCGCCATGACCTCAAAGCAAAGCCCATGCCAGGTCGGTGAGGGGCCGTGGCGCGCCATGAGGCGCACGGGCGGGCAGGGCGGTGGGCGTGGGTCGATGTGGTGCCGCACGCACAACAAGGGTGCGAAAACGGCCCGTTCCGGTGCGCGCGCGGCGGGCCGCCCGCGGCGCTTCCGGGCCGAACCGAGGATGGCGCCGGGGAGCAGGCCGACATGGCATACCTATTGCTTGGGAATCCATACGTGAATACCAACGAGGATCCCAGCATGAATGCCGCAGCAACGCAGAAAGGCCCTATCCGCAATCAGGCAGTCCATGACGGGCCGCTCGCCTGGACGATCGCGCAGTGGCAGGCCGCCTACCGCGACGGCGGCGCCGTGCCCGAGACGCTGCTGGCGCCGTGGGCGACTTGCGGCGGCCCCGCGGACAATGCCTGGATCGCGCGCGTGGACGGCGCCATGCTGGCCCGCCAGCTCCACGCGCTGCGCGGCCTGCTGGAAGCTGCCGGCGGCGACCTCGCGCGTCTGCCGCTGTATGGCGTGCCGTTCGCGGTCAAGGACAATATCGACGCCGCCGGCTGGCCGACCACGGCCGCCTGCCCCGAGTTCGCCTATGTGCCGGACGAGGACGCCGGCGTGGTCGCCCGCCTGCGCGCGGCCGGCGCCATTCTGGTGGGCAAGACCAACCTGGACCAGTTCGCCACCGGGCTGGTGGGCACCCGCTCGCCCCACGGCGCCGTACCCAACGCCTTCGATCCGGCCTATGTGAGCGGCGGTTCCAGCTCGGGCTCGGCCTCGGTGGTGGCGCGCGGCCTGGTCGCGTTCGCGCTGGGCACGGACACCGCGGGCTCGGGCCGGGTGCCGGCGGGCTTTAACAACATCGTCGGCCTCAAACCCACCAAAGGCCGGCTCAGCACCGCCGGCGTGGTGCCGGCGTGCCGCACCCTGGACTGCGTGTCGGTGTTCGCCTTGACGGTGGACGATGCCGAACTCGTGGCCGATATCGCGGCCGGCTTCGACGAGCGCGATCCCTATTCGCGCGAGCAGCCCACGCAAGCCGCGCCGGCCTGGCCCGAGCGGCCCAGGCTGGCCATTCCCGCGCAGCTGGAATTCTTCGGCGACGCGCAGGCGGCCGCCGCCTTCGAAGAGGCCGTGCGCCGGTTGAGGGACGGCGGGGCGGCGGTCGAGGCGATCGACTTCACGCCCTGCAGCGAACTGGCGGCGCTGCTCTATCAAGGGCCTTGGGTGGCCGAGCGTTTCGCCGCCGTGGAAGCGCTGTGGAATGCAACCCCGGACGCCATCCATCCGGTGGTGCGCGGCATCGTCGAGCAGGCCGCCGGCTACAGCGCGCTGGATGCGTTCAAGGCGGAGTACCGGCGCGCGGCGCTGGCGCGGCGCATCCACCGGTCGCTGGCGGGCTTCGACGCGCTGGTCGTGCCGACCTCGCCCGCGATCTACACCATCGCCGAGCTGGAGGCCGACCCGGTGACGCTCAATTCGCGCCTCGGCATCTATACCAACTTCGTCAACCTGGCCGACCTGTCGGCGCTGGCATTGCCGGCGGGGATGCGCGCCGACGGCCTGCCCGCCGGCATCACGCTGATCGGCCCGGCCTGGCACGACCGCGCGCTGGCGCGCTTCGGCCGCCAGTGGCAGGCGCGCCTGGGGCTGCCGCTGGGCGCCACCGGCGCGCCGCTGCCGGCGCCCGGCCCTGCCCGAGAGCCGGCCGCCGACGCGGTGCGCGTGTCCGTCGTGGGCGCGCATCTGCGCGGCATGCCGCTGAACCATCAGTTGACCTCGCGCGGCGCCGTGTTCGTCGAACGTACGCGCACGGCGGCCGATTACCGCCTGTTCGCGCTGGCCAACACGTCGCCGCCCAAACCGGGCCTGGTGAAGCGCGACAGCGGCGCGCCCATCGAGGTGGAGCTCTGGGACGTGCCGCTGGCGGCCTTCGGCGCCTTCGTGGCGGAGATTCCCGCGCCGCTGGGCATCGGCACGCTGGAGCTGGAAGACGGCCGCCAGGTCAAGGGATTCATCTGCGAACCGCGCGGCCTGGAGGGCGCGCGCGACATCACCGCTTACGGCGGCTGGCGCGCCTACCTGGCCAGCCTCGACGCCAGTCCCGCCCCGCTTCGCTAACACCCGACAGACTTCTGGGAGCCGCAACGTGTTCGATACCGTTCTGATCGCCAACCGAGGCGAAATCGCCGTCCGCGCCATCCGCAGCCTCAAGCGGCTGGGCATCCGCAGCGTGGCCGTGTACTCCGATCCGGACCGCAACGCCGCGCACGTGCGCGAGGCCGACGTGGCCGTGGCGCTGGGCGGCGAGAAGGCCGCCGACAGCTACCTGCGCATGGACCTGCTGCTGGCGGCCGCGCGCGAGCATGGCGCGCAGGCGATTTATCCGGGCTACGGATTCCTGTCCGAGAGCGCCGAGTTCGCGCAGGCGTGCGAGGACGCCGGCATCGCGTTCGTCGGCCCCACGCCCACGCAGATCCGCGAGTTCGGCCTGAAGCACCGCGCCCGCGAACTGGCGGCCGCGGCAGGTGTGCCGATGACGCCGGGCACGGGCCTGCTGGGCAGCCTGGGCGAAGCGCTGTCGCAGGCCGAGCGCATCGGCTACCCGGTCATGCTCAAGAGCACCGCGGGCGGCGGCGGCATCGGACTGTCGCGTTGCGCCAACGAGGCCGAACTGACCGCGGCCTTCGATGGCGTGCAGCGCATGGGCGAGCATTTCTTCAAGGATGGCGGCGCGTTCATCGAACGCTACGTGGATAACGCCCGCCACATCGAGGTGCAGATCTTCGGCGACGGCAGCGGCCGGGTGCTGGCGCTGGGAGAGCGCGACTGCTCGGTGCAGCGCCGCAACCAGAAGGTCATCGAGGAAACCCCGGCGCCGCGGCTACCGCAGGCCACCCGGGCCGCGCTGCACGCGGCCGCGCTGCGGCTGGGCGAGTCGGTCTGCTACCGCTCGGCGGGCACGGTGGAGTTCATCTACGATCCGGCGCGCGACAGCTTCTATTTCCTGGAGGTGAACACGCGGCTGCAGGTCGAGCATCCCGTGACCGAAGAGGTGACCGGCCTGGATCTGATCGAATGCATGCTGCGCGTGGCCGCCGGCGAGGCGCTGGACTTCGACGCCATGTCGCGCGCGCCCCGCGGCGCGGCGATCGAGGTGCGCCTGTACGCCGAGGATCCGCTGCGCCAGTTCCAGCCCGCGCCCGGCGTGTTGACCGAGGTGTCGTTTCCGCCCGGGGTGCGGGTCGATGGCTGGGTCTCGACCGGCACGGAGGTGCCGGCGTTCTACGACCCCATGCTGGCCAAGCTGATCGTCCATGCGCCGACGCGCGAGCAGGCGCTGGACCGGCTGGCCGAGGCGCTGGCGCGGACCCGGCTGCATGGCATCGCCACCAACCTCGACTACCTGCGGCAGATCGTGGACGACGCGCGCTTTCGCGCCGGCGAGCTTTCCACGCGCTTTCTGGACGGCTTCGTCTACCGGCCGGCCGCGATCGAGGTGCTGGAGGCGGGCACCTACACCAGCGTGCAGGACTATCCGGGGCGCGAGGGGTATTGGAACATCGGCGTGCCGCCGTCGGGGCCGATGGACGACTATGCGTTCCGCATGGCCAATCGCATCGTCGGCAACGCGCCCGACGCGGCCGGGCTGGAAACCACGCTGGTCGGTCCGACCCTGCGATTCCATGGCGACGCCATCGTGGCGCTGACGGGCGCGGCGTGCGCCGCCACGCTGGACGGCGAGCCGCTGTCCATGTGGCGGCCGGTGGCGGTGCGCAGCGGCCAGGTGCTGTCCATCGGCCGGGCGCTGTCGGGCTGCCGCGGCTACCTGGCCGTGCGCAACGGCCTGGACGTGCCGGTCTATCTGGGCAGCCGTTCGACGTTCGCATTGGGCCAGTTCGGCGGCCACGCCGGGCGCACGCTGCGCGTGGGCGACGTGCTGCCCCTGGTGCGCCCGGAACTGGCGGACGCCGCGCCGGCCCTGTCCGCGCCGCAGGCCGCGCCGGCCGAACTGATCCCGGCCTATGGCGACACCTGGGAAATCGGCGTGCTCTACGGTCCCCACGGCGCGCCCGATTTCTTCCGGCCCGAGGCCATCGAAGCCTTCTTCGCCGCCGATTGGGAAGTGCACTACAACTCCAACCGGCTGGGCGTGCGCCTGATCGGCCCCAAGCCGGCCTGGGCGCGCGAGAACGGCGGCGAGGCCGGCCTGCATCCGTCGAACATCCACGATTGCGAATACGCCATCGGCAGTATCAATTTCACCGGCGACAGCCCGGTCATCCTGACGCGCGACGGCCCCAGCCTGGGCGGCTTCGTCTGCCCCGCCACCATCGCCCGCGCCGAACTCTGGAAGGTCGGCCAGGTCAAGCCGGGCGACCGCATCCGCTTCGTGCGCATGGACTACGCCCGGGCCGTGGCGCTGGAGGCGGCGCAGGACCGGCGCGTGGCCGAACTGGCGGCCGCACCCGAGGCCGCGGCGCGCGCGCCGGCGGCGGCGTCCGAGGCCATCGTGGCGGCGCTGCCGGCCCGGGGTTCGCGTCCATCGGTGACCTACCGCCAGGCCGGCGACGGCTACCTGCTGCTGGAATACGGCGACAACGTGCTGGACCTGGCGCTGCGCATGCGCGTGCACCTGCTGATGCAGGCGCTCGACGCCGATCCCGTCGCCGGCGTGCGGGAACTGTCGCCGGGCGTGCGCTCGCTGCAGATCCGCTACGACAGCCACACGATCGCGCAGGACGCGCTGATCGCGCGCCTGCTGGAGATCGAAGCCGGCCTGGCCGACGTGGCCACGCTCAAGGTGCCCACCCGCGTCGTCCATCTGCCGATGGCGTTCGAGGACTCGGCCACGCTGGGCGCCGTGCGGCGTTACCAGGAAACCGTGCGCGCCGAGGCGCCGTGGCTGCCCAACAACGTGGATTTCATCCAGCGCATCAACGGCCTGGAAAGCCGCGAGCAGGTCCGCGACATCGTGTTCGGCGCCAGCTACCTGGTCATGGGCCTGGGCGACGTGTACCTGGGTGCGCCCTGCGCGGTGCCGATCGATCCGCGCCACCGCCTGCTGACGTCGAAGTACAACCCCGCCCGCACCTTTACCGCCGAAGGCACCGTGGGCATCGGCGGCGTGTACATGTGCATCTACGGCATGGATTCGCCCGGCGGCTATCAGCTGGTCGGCCGCACCCTGCCCATCTGGAACAAGTTCCTGAAGAATCCGGTGTTCCAGGACGGCAAGCCGTGGCTGTTGCGCTTTTTCGATCAGGTGCGCTTCTATCCGGTGACCGAGGCCGAACTGGACGCGCTGCGCGCCGATTTCCGGGAAGGCCGGGCCGCCGTCCGCATCGAAGAGGAAGTGTTCGACTTCGCCGCGCACCAGCGCTTTCTGGCGCAGCAGGCCGACAGCATCGCCGCGTTCCAGGCGCGCCAGAAACGCGCGTTCGACGCCGAGGTGGCCTTGTGGAAGGCCGGCGAGGCCGAGGCGGCGCAACACGCCGCCGAGATCGAGCCAGACCTCGAACCGCAGGCGGCGCTGTCCGAAGGCGAGCGCCTGGTCAGCGCCGATATGTGCGGCAACGTCTGGAAGATCCCGGTGCAGGTGGGCCAGAGCGTGTCGGCCGGCGACACGCTGGTGGTGGTCGAGGCCATGAAGATGGAGCTGTCCGTCGTCGCGCCCGCCGCCGGCACCGTCGCCGCCATCCGCTGCGCGCCCGGCAAACCGGTCAATGCCGGCGATCCGCTCATCGTCCTGGCCGAAGACGTTTCCTGCCCGGTGAACTGACCATGCGCGGGGAACTCATTGCGCCCGGCTCGGCGCTGCGGCAGGCGCCGGCCCTGGCCCGATCGCTGGCCGAGCAGGTCTATCAAAGGCTCAAGGCCGACCTGTTCGACTTCCGTCTGCTGCCGGGCGAACGCTTTACCGAGGCGGATCTGGCGGCGCGCCTGGGCGTGAGCCGCACGCCGGTGCGCCTGAGCCTGGCGCGCCTGGAACGCGAGGGCTACGTGCTGCCGCGTCCGCGCAGCGGCTGGCAGGTGCGGCCCTTCGACTTCGAGCGGTTCGAAGCGCTGTACGACGTGCGCGTGGTGCTGGAGCAGGCGGCGGTGCAACGGCTGTGCGCGCGCGAGCGCGTGGACCAGGCCGGCGGCATGCTGGACGCGCTGCGGGAGGTATGGCTGGCGCCGCCGCGCCAGCGCATCGCCGACGGCCGGCAGGTGGCCCAGCTGGACGAGGCTTTCCATTGCGCGCTGGTGGCCGCCGCCGGCAACCCCGAGATGACGCAGATCCACCGCGAAGTGACGGAAAAGATACGCATCGTCCGGCGCCTGGACTTCACCCAGGACCGCCGGGTGGACGCCACCTACGACGAGCATGCGGCCATCCTGCGCGCGGTGCTGGCGCGGCGCGCCGACGAGGCGGCGCAAATGCTGCGCGAGCATATCGGCGCGAGCAAGGCCGAAGTACGCAAGATCACGCTGCACATGCTGCAACAGGCGTGCGGTGGCCGCGCAGCGGGCTAGCCCTGCAGCTGGCGGTAGACCTCCTGCGACACGCGCTGCAGTTCCTCGCGGCTGACCGCGCCGGACAGCGCGTAGCCGAACTGGCCCTCGACCCAGTAGAACACCCGCACGGCGCCTTCCTGCGTGAACTGGAAGGCGGTTTTTTCTCCGGTCGCCTCGCGCGTGACGTACAGCGTCAGGCGCTGCCCGTCGGGGGCGCCGTACATGAAGAGCGCGACCGGGCCGGCGCCGCCGGGCAGCAGGCGTCCGCCCATCAGCTCGTAGCCGGCCTGCGACAGCGAGGGCGCGCGCACCGGCGCGCCCATGCGTTTGGTCAGCCACTTGACCAGGCCCGCTTCGTTGTCCACGCCAACTTCCACCGGGCGGCCCATGTCGGACGCGTAGACCGCGTGGGCGATGGCGGCGCGCTGCGCATAGCCGCCGGCGGCGCGTTCGGGCGCGGCGGCGGCCAGCACCGTCTGCAGGTGGCGGGCGTCCATCGCGCCGCGCGCCATCCAGGCCGCGCTGGCGCTGATCGCGGCCACCGNTCCGTCTGCTGCCGGGCGAACGCTTTACCGAGGCGGATCTGGCGGCGCGCCTGGGCGTGAGCCGCACGCCGGTGCGCCTGAGCCTGGCGCGCCTGGAACGCGAGGGCTACGTGCTGCCGCGTCCGCGCAGCGGCTGGCAGGTGCGGCCCTTCGACTTCGAGCGGTTCGAAGCGCTGTACGACGTGCGCGTGGTGCTGGAGCAGGCGGCGGTGCAACGGCTGTGCGCGCGCGAGCGCGTGGACCAGGCCGGCGGCATGCTGGACGCGCTGCGGGAGGTATGGCTGGCGCCGCCGCGCCAGCGCATCGCCGACGGCCGGCAGGTGGCCCAGCTGGACGAGGCTTTCCATTGCGCGCTGGTGGCCGCCGCCGGCAACCCCGAGATGACGCAGATCCACCGCGAAGTGACGGAAAAGATACGCATCGTCCGGCGCCTGGACTTCACCCAGGACCGCCGGGTGGACGCCACCTACGACGAGCATGCGGCCATCCTGCGCGCGGTGCTGGCGCGGCGCGCCGACGAGGCGGCGCAAATGCTGCGCGAGCATATCGGCGCGAGCAAGGCCGAAGTACGCAAGATCACGCTGCACATGCTGCAACAGGCGTGCGGTGGCCGCGCAGCGGGCTAGCCCTGCAGCTGGCGGTAGACCTCCTGCGACACGCGCTGCAGTTCCTCGCGGCTGACCGCGCCGGACAGCGCGTAGCCGAACTGGCCCTCGACCCAGTAGAACACCCGCACGGCGCCTTCCTGCGTGAACTGGAAGGCGGTTTTTTCTCCGGTCGCCTCGCGCGTGACGTACAGCGTCAGGCGCTGCCCGTCGGGGGCGCCGTACATGAAGAGCGCGACCGGGCCGGCGCCGCCGGGCAGCAGGCGTCCGCCCATCAGCTCGTAGCCGGCCTGCGACAGCGAGGGCGCGCGCACCGGCGCGCCCATGCGTTTGGTCAGCCACTTGACCAGGCCCGCTTCGTTGTCCACGCCAACTTCCACCGGGCGGCCCATGTCGGACGCGTAGACCGCGTGGGCGATGGCGGCGCGCTGCGCATAGCCGCCGGCGGCGCGTTCGGGCGCGGCGGCGGCCAGCACCGTCTGCAGGTGGCGGGCGTCCATCGCGCCGCGCGCCATCCAGGCCGCGCTGGCGCTGATCGCGGCCACCGCCACGCCGGCGGCCAGCGCGCGCCAGGGCCAGTGGCGCGCCGGCGGCGCCAGCGGCAGGCGCAGCGGCAGCGGTTCGTCGAGCACCGGGTCCAGCAGCGCGTGCAGCGCGCGGCGCTGCGCCTTCCAGTCGTCCACCCGCGCCTGGTCGTGCGGATGCGCGCCCAGGAAGGCCTCGACCTCCGCATGGCGCGCCGGCGGCAGCTGGCCGTCGGCATAGGCATGCAGATCGGCCTCGGTGATGGGGGCGCCCGGGCCGGGCACCGGGTGCAGGCGTTTGTCGTTCATGTTATTTCACGCGGTGGAGCCGGTTGGAGGTATCGCGGCCCTGCATCAGCGCGCTCAGCTTTTCGCGGGCGCGCGACAGGCGCGACATGACCGTGCCCAAGGGCACATCCAGTATCTGTGCGGTTTCCTGATAGGAAAGATCCTCCACGCACACCAGCAGCAGGACTTCGCGCTGCTCGGCGGGCAGGGCCTGGAGGCAGCGCTCGAGGTCGCGTACTTCCAGGCGGTCGGTCTGGGTGGCGCGCACCGGCGCGTCGGGCAGGTCGCCGGCGGCGGTCTGGTCCACGCGCCGGCTGTTGGCGCGCACCCCGTCGATGAAATGGTTGTGCATGATGCCGAACATCCAGGCGCGCAGCTCTCCGCGCCGCTGCCAGCGCGAATAGCGGCTCCATGCGCGCTCGAGCGTGTCCTGGACCAGGTCGTCGGCCCGCTGCGGGTCGCCCGTCAGCCCGCGGGCGTAGCGCCGCAGGCTGGGGATGCAGGCCAGGATCAGGGCTTCGTCGTCGGGGCGCATGGAGCGGCGGCGCGGGATCAGGGCTTGGCCACGTGCCAGACTTCCTTGAAGTTGTCGCCGGTCTTGTCGCCGGCCTTCGCATCCTTGGCGTAGGTGTACAGCGGCTTGCCCTTGCTGGCCCATTGCTTGCTGCCGTCGTCACGCGTGATGACGGTCAGGTCGCCGCTGGGCTTGGCGTCGGCGGCGGCGATGACGGGCGGCCAGATCTTGGCGCACTGGTCATTGCAGGCGCTCTTGCCGCCCGAGTCCTTGTCGAAGGTGTAAAGCGTCATGCCGGCGCTGTTGACCAGCATGCCGTTCTGGGTCTTGACGGCCTGGGCCTGGGCGCCGGCCGAGAACAGGGCGGCGGAAGCCAGGGCCAGGATTGCGACGTAGTGTTTGCGCATGGTGTGCCTCGCGGATAGAAAAAGTGGGGACTGCCTGACACAGACGCTGCCGGCCCCCGGCTTATTCCCGCTACACGAAAAAATATCAGCCGGCCTTCCGGGGGAAGTAGCGCATTTCGGTTTCCAGCGGATGCTCCTCGACGGGGGTGAAGCCCAGCGATTCGTAGAGACGCCGGGCGGGATTGCCATGCAGCACGCCCAGGTCGACCGTCGCCGCCCGCGAGTCGGCCTCTTGCAGCAGGCCGGCCAGCAGGCGCCGGCCCAGGCCCCGCCCCTGGAACTCGGGAGCGATCTGGATCTGCACCACGCGCCAGGCCGCGCCGTTGCGCGTAGCCTTGAACAGCCCCGCCTTGCGGCCGTCGGCCCAGACGATCCGGGCATCCTCGAAGCGGTGGCGGATACGGACCAGGTGGTAGGCGTCGTCGCTGGGCGCGCCGGCGCGCCGCAGGTGCTCGGTCATGGTGGACTTGCGCAGGGCCAGCAGAAAGGGCAGGTCGGCTTCGGTGGCGGGCGCCAGCGTCAGGGCAGGGGAGGCGGTCATGGGCGGGCGGCAGGTGGCAGGGGCGCGGGCGCCATCGGCCCGCAGATCCAGTTTATAGAACCGCCGGGGCGGTGTTGCCAAGCGCAGGCGGCGGCGTTCCTGCCAGGCGAGCAGGGTGGAATGCGGCCACAGTTCCGGCCGCGCCACGTAGCCGTGTTTGACCGGATTGGCATGGACGTAGCCGATGCAGGCGGCCAGATCCGACTCGTCGCGCACCGTGTGTTCCCAGTAGCGCCGCTGCCATATGCCGCGCTCGCGGCGCGCCGATGTGGAAGTGCGCGCCGCGCCCGGCAGCGCGCGCGAAAAGCGGGTCTTGATCCGGCGCCAACGGTTCGGATAGTCGCTGTCGCCCTGCGGCAGCCGCCAGACCATGTGCAGATGGTCCGGCATGATGACCGCGGCAAGAATCGCGAATGGCGCCAGCCGCTGTTCCGCGCGGATGCAGGCTTTGAGCAGTTCGGCGCGCTGCACCAGCAGCCAGGCTCCGCGCCGCCGCGCGGCCACGGTGAAAAAGTAGGTGCCGCCTGGAACGTAATGGCGTCTGTAGTCGGTCATCCCGGCTCCTCGATAAGCCGGTCAAGCATAGGCCGGCGCGGCCGTGGCCGAGGGCGGGAGTGTCATATCGGTCCATCGCGGGTGGCCGTGAGGTTGGCGCGTGATGGGTGTCGCGCGTTCGATGATTGGCTTCTAGTGGAAGTCGTCTCGCGCTATACCCATCCTACGGTTCCCCGACCTGCGTCGATNTTCCGCGCGGATGCAGGCTTTGAGCAGTTCGGCGCGCTGCACCAGCAGCCAGGCTCCGCGCCGCCGCGCGGCCACGGTGAAAAAGTAGGTGCCGCCTGGAACGTAATGGCGTCTGTAGTCGGTCATCCCGGCTCCTCGATAAGCCGGTCAAGCATAGGCCGGCGCGGCCGTGGCCGAGGGCGGGAGTGTCATATCGGTCCATCGCGGGTGGCCGTGAGGTTGGCGCGTGATGGGTGTCGCGCGTTCGATGATTGGCTTCTAGTGGAAGTCGTCTCGCGCTATACCCATCCTACGGTTCCCCGACCTGCGTCGATCCGTAGGATGGGTATAGCGCGAGATTCACCGGGCAAGAACACGAATGCCCAGCGCGCGGCACCCATCACGTAGTGGCGGCGGCCGTGAGGGCGGCGCGTGATGGGTGTCGCGCGTTCGATGATTGGTTTCTAGTGGAAGTCGTCTCGCGCTATACCCATCCTACGGTTCCCCGGCCTCCGCCAATCCCGTAGGATGGGTATAGCGCGAGATTCACCGGGCAAGAACGCGAATGCCCAGCGCGCGACACCCATCAGACCCCGCCAGAACCCTCAAACAACCCCAACGCATCGGCATCGAAATGCCGCAGGTTCGGAAACACCAGCTTCAAGTCCTCCGGGCTGGCCCCGAACCATTTCCCCAGCGAGGCGCCGAGCTGGTCCACCGCCAGGGTAGGCAGCAGCCGGCCGTTGTCGACGAAGCCCGGGCCGTCGCGCGCGATCTCGGGGTGCTGGCCGTAGTAGCGGCCGCCCTTGACCGCGCCGCCAAGCACGAAATGGTGCGAGCCCCAGCCGTGGTCGGAGCCGTTGCCGTTGGAGCCCAGGGTGCGGCCGAATTCGGATGCGGTGAAGGTGGTGACCTGGTCGGCCACGCCGGTGGCCGCCAGCGCCTGCTGGAACGCGGCCAGGGCCTGGCCCAGTTCGCGCAGCAGCGCCGGGTGGGTGTCGTTCAGGCCGGCGTGGTTGTCATAGCCGTTCTGGGACACGAAGAACACCTGGCGCCGCGCGCATCAGATGTTCGCGCGGCTGGGTGATGAGCTGGCGCAGCAGCGCGGTGCAATCGCTGGAGCCGTACATGTCGCGGCCGAGCAGGTCGATGGGGGTCGAGCCGTGGATGCCGACGCGATATCCCGCGACCTGGCGGCCGGCCAGCAGCACGGTGCTGCCGCCGGCGGTGATGCCGGTGAACGTGCGCTGCGCGTTGGCGTCGGCGAACAGGTCGGTGAGCCGTCCGGCCCAGCCCGAGGACGCGCCTTCGGGGGCCAGCGCCTGCCAGTACGACTGCTGGTCGTTGTGGGAGAACAGCTTGGGCGGCAGCGGCACGCGCGCGCCGATGTATTCGGCCTTGGTGGTCGGCACGACCAGGGGGCCGATGTTCAGCAGCACGGCCATGTCGCCGCTTTCGTACAGCGGCTTGAGCGGCGCCAGCGACGGCGCCAGCGCGAATTGCGCGCCGCCGGGCGCGGCCTGCCTGCCGCGCAGCGCGGTCGCCTGCAAGGCGTCTCGCGGCAGCGCGATGTCGGTGCGCGCCTGGGCGTAGGCCCGGTATGCGGGCGCGTCGAACGGCACCAGCGAGTTGTACGGGTCGTTGCCGCCATACAGGAAGACGCAGACCAGCGCCTTGTAGTCATTGGGGGCGGACTGCGCGGCCGCCGCGCCCAGCGCCGCCAGGTTCAGCGCCAGCGGGGCGGCGGCATGGGAGGCGCCCAGCGCGCAGGCGCGGAGCAGGAATTCACGGCGGCTGGCGTTTTTCATCTGCGGGCTTTCATTTCTGTACCAGGTATTCCGGGGAGGCCGCCACCAGCGTGATCGCGGCCCGCACCCGGTCGCGCGGGCGCTCGGGCGGGATGCTGGAGACGGCCTGGGCGATCGCCGCGGCGGTCCGGTCGGAGAAGGCGTCGCCCGCCAGCAGCAGCGCCACCCGCGCCACCAGCGCGGCGGGGTCGGGCGCCAGCGCGATCTCGGCGGCGTAGGAGGTCTGCAGGTCTTCCCAGCCGCGGTCCACGTAGATGGCCAGGAAGTTCAGGTAGCCGGCGACGCTGGTTTCGTCGGTGATCTGCAGCTCCGGCGCCACCAGGTGGCGGCGCGCCAGTTCGGTGACCGGCGGCACGTAGCGCGGGCGGAAGAAGTTGAACACGCTGGCCGAGCGCATCGGGCTTTGCGCCAGCCGTATGGTGTTGTCGGTGGTGTCAGGCATGGCCCATACGCCGTTGGTGGAGTCCGCGCCGAAGGCCCGCGCCCAGCCGGAAAAGCGCAGGATGGGTTCGCGCACCTTTCCCCAGTCGGGCGCGTTCAGGTCGGGGTTGCGCGCCTCCGGGTCCAGCAGGATGGCGCGCACCACGGCCTTGAGATTGCCGCGCGCGCCCGTGCCGTCGTCGGCGAAGGCGGCGGATACGCGCCTGACGTAGGCGCGGCTGGGATTGCTGGTGACCAGGCGCTGGATCAGCTGGGTGCCGATGAACGGTCCCACGTTGGGATGGGCGCTGATGACGTCGATGGCGCGCTTGAGCGACAGGTGGCCGTCGGTGCCCGGCGGGATGACGGCGCCCAGAAAGCGTTTTTCGGCCAGCGAGTGCAGCGCGTTGTTCAGCGCCATCGGCCGGCGGTGGAATTCCACGTCGGTCTCCGGACCGTTGATGTCCCAGCCGGTGAATACCTTGGCCAGCCCCTGCACGTCGGCGTTGGTATAGGTTTCCACCGGCTTGCCGTCGACCATCTTGAGCGAGCCGTCCGGCTCCAGCTCCAGCAGGCCGATGCTGAAGAGCTGCATGATTTCGCGGGCGTAGTTTTCGTCGGGATGGCGGCCGGTCTTGGGATCTTCCTTGCGGTTGCCGCGGTAGGTCAGCATGCAGCCCATGGACAGGTTCTGGCTGACCGCGGCCAGCAGGTCGCGGTAATTGCCCAGCGCGTGCTCGGCCAGCAGGTCCATGAAGCCGGCCGCGCCGAACAAGGGCCAGGACGCGGTGATGGACGACACGCCCACCACGAAGATCTCGGACAGCGAAAACGCCACTCGCGTGCGCACCTGGTCGGGGGCGCTGATGAACTTGCGCCAGAGCGTGGATTCGAGGGGGGCGTTGATGCCGTTGCCCTTGAATTCCTCGGTGTTCTTGCCCTGTTGCAGCAGCCAGTCGAAATGCGTCTGCGACGGCGGCATGGCCAGCTGCCTGTCGAGCCAGGCGGCGTAGCCGTCGCGCACCACGGCTTCTATGTCGGCCGGCGTGGGGCCGAACGTCGCCTGCGCCAGGAAGCGCGAGGCCTGGCCCGGCGTGGGGCGGGGTAGCGTAGGGGCAGCGGACTGCGGCGCAGCCGCTGACGGCGTAGCGGACATGCGCAGGCACCTCGTCGAATGCGAAAACCTACGGTACTGAAGCCCCGGGCGGGCTTCAATACCGTCATTCGGATGAGGGACTACGACTAAAGCGGGAGGCTCAGACCGAGCGCGTGATGCCGCCGTCGATGCGGATGTTCTGGCCGGTGATGTAGGACGAGGCGTCCGACGCCAGGAAGGCGATCAGGTCGGCGACTTCTTCGGCCGTGCCGTAGCGGCCCATCGGGATGCGCACGCGCCGGTCTTCCTTTTCCGGCAGGCTGTCGATGAAGCCCGGCAGCACGTTGTTCATGCGCACATTGTGTCCGGCGTATTCGTCGGCGAACACTTTGGTGAAGGCGGCCAGCCCGGCGCGGAACACGCCGGAGGTGGGGAACAAGGCCTCGGGCTCGAAGGTGGCGTAGGTGGAGATATTGACGATGGCGCCGGACTTCTGCTGCTTCATGATGGGCGCGACCAGGCGCGTGATGCGCACCACGTTCAGCAGGTAGAACTCCATGCCCAGGCGCCAGTCCTCATCGCTGATTTCGAGCAGCGGGCCCTTGGGGCCGTGGCCGGCGCTGTTGACCACCGCATCCACGCGGCCCCACTTCTGCACGACGGTGTCCACCAGCCGCGCCAGATCCTCGGGCGAACGGTTCGAGCCCGTGACGCCCAGGCCGCCTAGGTCCCGGGCCAGGGCCTCGCCCTTGCCGGAGGACGACAGTATGGCCACGCGGAAGCCGTCGGCCGCCAGCTTGCGCGCCGCCGCCGCGCCCATGCCGCTGCCGCCCGCGGTAACGATCGCCACTTTATCCGTGCTCATGTTCGCTCCTGTGTCGAATATTCGGAGCGGACATTGTAGGGGCGGCTCAGGGCGCGGCGCCGACCCGCCAGACCGCGTTGCCGACGTCGTCGGCCACCAGCAGGCCGCCGCGGCGGTCGACGGCCACGCCGACCGGCCGGCCCTGCGCCTGGCCGCTTTCGTCCAGGAAACCGGTCAGCACGTCTTGCGGCGGCCCGCCGGGCCGGCCGCCGGCGAACGGCACGAAGATGACCTTGTAGCCGCTGGGCGGATTGCGGTTCCAGGAGCCGTGCTGGCCCACGAACATGCCCTCGCCGTAGGGCAGCCTGGCGCCGCCGGACCAGGCCAGGCCCAGCGAGGCGGTGTGCGGTCCCAGCGCGTAGTCGGGCACGATGGCGCGCGCCACCAGGTCGGGCCGCTGCGGCGCGACGCGGGTGTCGACGTGCTGGCCGAAGTAGCTGTAGGGCCAGCCGTAGAAGCCGCCGTCGCGCACCGAGGTCATGTAGTCGGGCACCAGGTCGCTGCCGAGTTCGTCGCGTTCGTTGACCGCGGTCCACAGCGTCTTGCCGTCGGGCCCCCAGGCCATGCCCACCGGATTGCGCAGCCCGGTGGCGTACAGGCGCTTGGCGCCGCTGGCCACGTCGATCTCCCAGATGGCCGCGCGGCCGGTTTCGGCGTCCATGCCGTTCTCGGCCACGTTGCTGTTGGAGCCGACCGAGACGTACAGCCGGGCGCCGTCGGGGCTGGCCAGCAGGTTCTTGGTCCAGTGGTGGTTGATGCCGGCGGGCAGGTCGGTGACTTTTTCGCCCGGCGCGTCGATGCGGGTCTGCCCGGACTCGTACGGAAAGCGCAGCACCGCGTCCGCGTTGGCCACGTACAGGTGCCGGCCGATGAGCGCCATGCCGAACGGCGAGTTCAGGCCTGCGAGCAGCACGCCGCGGGTTTCGGCCACGCCGTCGCCGTCGGCGTCGCGCAGCAGCGTGATGCGGTTGGCGCTGGGCGTGCGGGCCCCGGCCCGCTTCATTACCAGGCTGGCGATCCAGCCCTTCAGCCCGCCCGAGGCCGATTCCGGCTTGGGCGGCGCGTTGGTCTCGGCCACCAGCACGTCGCCGTTGGGCAGCACGTACAGCCAGCGCGGATGGTCCAGGCCGGCGGCGAAGCCGGTCACGGCCAGGCCGTCCGCGGCCCGCGGATGGGCGCCGGCGGGCCAGCCTACGGCCTTGGCGGTCTTGACGGTGGGGATCAGGGTGGGATTGGGGGCGGGCAGCTGCGGCGCCGGCCCCATGCCCGCCTCGACGGGCAGCGTGGCCATTTCGCCGCAGGCGCTGAGCGTGGCCAGCGCCAGGCCGGCCGCCGCCGCGGTACGTAGGATCTGCATGATGCGACTCCCGGACGATGTCCCATCATACTCGGGCGCTGGCGCGCCCTTCGGCCTTCAGTCGTCGAAGCGGCTGCGGGTCACGGCGCCGGTCTGCGGATCGACGTGGAGCTTGACGCGCTGGCCCTGCGGGTCGTCGGCCTTGACCTCGTAGCCGTGCTTGCGGGAACGCTCGATCTCGGAGATGTTGCGGTAGCCGGCCGCCTCCATCTTGTCGTAGACCTGGCGGATCGTCAGCATCGGGGCCGCGGGCGCGGTGGCCGCGAGGGCCGGCGCCTGCTGCGGCGCGGCCTGGGCATGGACGGCGGCGCCCGCCGCCAGGACCGAGCCGCCGATCGCCAGGGCTGCCAGGGTTTTCTGAATGCGCGTCATCATGGAATTCTCCTAAGGTTTGGACTGGATGGATGGGGCCGTCCTCACGGCCTGCCGGCATTATTCGGGTTGGCGCATGAACCGGTTCTGAAGACGCCGTTCATGCCCGGTTCATCCGCGCCGCGGTATAAAAGACGCCTGATCCATCCCCTTTTGAATCCCCCATTTCCACAGAGAGGCCCGGCGTTGCGCGACCCTAGAACCGGATTCAGGCCCGCAGGCATGCTGCCGGCCTGCGCGCTCGCGCTCGCGCTGATCGCGGGGCCGGTGGCCGGCCTGGCCGACGAGAGCGACCACGAGCGCGCGCGCCAGGCGCTGCAGGCCGGCAAGGTGCTGCCGCTGGGCGCGGTGCTGGACATCGTGGAGCGCGATTTCCCGGGGCAGGTGGTCAAGGTCGAGTTCGAGGAGGACGACGACGAATTCATCTACGAGATCCGGGTGCTGCAAAGCGGCGGCGGCATCCTCAAACTGAAGCTCGACGCGCGCGACGGCACGCTGCTGGGGATCAAGGGCCGCGACATCAAGTTCAAAGGCGAACCCTGATGCGGATACTGGTGGTCGAAGACGAACCCACGCTGGCCGGCCAGCTCGCCGAGGCGCTGCGCGCCGCCGGCCATACCGTGGATGCCGCCGCCGACGGCGAATCGGCGCGCTACCTGGGCGACGTGGAGGCGTTCGACGCGGTGGTGCTGGACCTGGGCCTGCCCGTGGTGGACGGCCTGACCGTGCTGAAGGCCTGGCGCGCCGGCGGTCGCAACATGCCGGTGCTGATCCTGACCGCGCGCGACAACTGGCATGAAAAAGTGGCCGGCATAGACGCCGGCGCCGACGATTACCTGACCAAGCCGTTCCACATGGAAGAGCTGCTGGCGCGGGTGCGCGCGCTGCTGCGCCGCAGCACCGCGCACGCCAGCGCGCAATGGCGTTGCGGCCCGCTGCTGCTGGACACGCGCCAGGCGCGGGTCAGCGTGGACGGCCGTCCGCTGACGCTGACCAGTCACGAATTCAAGGTGCTGTCGGTGCTGATGCAGCGCGCCGGCGAAGTGGTCTCGCGCAGCGAACTGACCGAGCACGTCTACGCGCAGGACCTCGACCGCGATTCCAACACCATCGAGGTCTTCGTCGGCCGGCTGCGCAAGAAGCTGCCGCCCGACACCATCGAAACCGTGCGCGGGCTGGGCTACCGCCTGGCGGCCCCGCAATGACGCGGCCCGCGGCGCGCTCGCTGCGGCTGCGGCTGCTGGCCGGCACGCTGGCCTGGATACTGGCCTCGGTGGCGCTGGCGGGCTGGGGCCTGGCCAGCCTGTTCCGCCAGCACATCACCCAGCAACTGCGAGCCGAACTGACGCTGCACCTGAACCAGCTGACGGCCGCCCTCAACGTCGGCGCGGACGGCCGGCCGGCGGTGGCCCCGCCGCTGAGCGATCCGCGCCTGGAGCAGCCGCTGTCGGGCCTGTACTGGCAGATCGACCGGCTGGCCGCGAACGGGCAGCCGGCCGCCGCCGGCGTGGCGCGTTCGCGTTCGTTGTGGGACCAGACCCTGCAGGCGCCGCCCGAGGCGCCGGGCGAGGGCGACCGCGCCTACGACGTGGCTGGCCCGGGCGGGCGCGAACTGGCCGCGCTGGGGCGCGTGGTCACGCCGGCCGAGGACGGCGCGGCGCCGCTGCGGCTGCTGGTGGCGGCGGACCGCGCCGCGCTGGCCGAACCCATCGAACGCTTCAACCACATGCTGGCGATCGCGCTGGGCGCGCTGGCCGCCGGGCTGACCGTGGCCGCGGTGGTGCAGGTGCTGGTCGGCCTGCGGCCGCTGGCGCGGCTGCGGCGCGAGCTGGCGGCGCAGGACGCGGGCGACAGCCGCCGCATCGAGGGAAGTTTTCCCAGCGAGATCCAGCCGCTGGTCGACGATTTCAACCAGGTGCTGGCGATGAACGCCGAGATCGTGCAGCGCGCGCGCACCCAGGCCGGCAACCTGGCGCACGCGGTCAAGACGCCGCTGGCCATCCTGGCCAACGCCGCCGCGCGCGAGCAAGGGCCGCTGGCGGCGCTGGTGCGCGAGCAGGTCGGCATGGCGAACCGGCAGATCGACTATCACCTGGCGCGGGCCCGGGCCGCGGCGGCCTCGGGCGCGGCCGACGGACGCACGCCGCTGGCGGAAACGGCGCAGGGCCTGCTGCGCGTGGTGCGGCGCCTGTACGCGCAGCGCGGCCTGCAGATCGAGGACGCCCAGGCCGCGCCCGGCCTGGCGTTTCGCGGCGAACAGCAGGACCTGCAGGAAATGCTGGGCAACCTGCTGGACAACGCCTGCAAGTGGGCGGCCGGCCGGGTGCGGCTCACGGCGCAGGAGGACGGGCCGGGGCGCCTGTCGATCCACGTCGACGACGACGGCCCGGGCATCGAGGACCACGAGCGCGAGCGCATCTTCCTGCGCGGCGTGCGCATGGACGAACAGCGACCCGGCTCGGGCCTGGGCCTGGACATCGTGCGCGACCTGGCCGCCACCTACGGCGGCGAGGTGAGCGCGGCGCGCTCGCCGCTGGGCGGGCTGCGCGTGTCGCTGCGGCTGCCGGCCGCCTGAACCGCGGGCGCGGCTACTTGATCAGGGTGACCGGCGCGTCGGCCAGCTGCAGCACCTGATTGGCGGCCGAGCCGATCAGGATGTTGGCCAGCGCGCCGTTGCCGCGCGTGCCCATGACGATGCGCTCGCAGCGGTGGTCGCGCGCGTAGCCGGCGATTTCGCTGGCCACGTGGCCGAAGGCGACGTGCCGCGTGTAGGCGGTGCCGGTCACGTCGAGCAGCTTGCGCGCCTCTTCCATCGCCTCTTCGCCTTCGCGGGCGTAGAACTCGTCGATCATGTCCTGGGTGATGAGCCGCGACAGGCCGGCGCGGCCCTGCACGGGCGTCTGGACATTGAGCAGGTGGATGTGGGCGGCGCCCGCGCCCTGGGCGAGCTCGCGGGCGTACAGGACGGCGCGGTTGGCGTAGTCGGAGCCGTCGACGGGGACCAGGATGTTCAGCATGGTTGTTCCTCCGGGCCTTACTTGGCCAGCGTGACGGGCAGTTCCGCCAGGTGCAGGACGCGGGTCGCGACCGAACCCAGGAACCACGACGAAACCGAGCCCAGGCCGCGCGAGCCCATGTAGATCTCGTCGGCGTCGGTTTCCTGGGCGACGCGCACGATGGTGTCGGCCGCCGCGCCGATTTCGATGCGTTCCTCGAACGGCACGCCGGCCTTGCTCAGCAGCGCGCGGGCGGCCTGCAGGGCGGCCTCGCCTTCCTCCTGGTGGTAGGCGTCGATCTCGGCCTGCGACAGGCCGCGGCCGATCTTGCCGGCCTGCAGCGGAATCTGGACGTTGAGGAGTTCGACCCGTTCGACCGGGGCGTAGCGGCGGGCGTCGATCAGGGCCTGGACGGCGTGGAGGGACGGCTGCGAACCGTCCACGGGGATCAGGATGCGTTTCACGGGTGTCTCCGGATGAGCGCCGGCGTGCGCTGTACGCCCATTATTGGCCGAATCGCGCCGCCGCGGAATGCGCCGGATCAAGCCGCCGGCATTCAGCGCCAGCGTTCGGCCAGCGCGTCGGCGGCCAGCGCCTGGCCCAGCAGGCGGCTGGCCTGCGCAGCGAGCGCGCCGGCCGCGCCGCTGGTCTGTAGCCGCAGCGCGCCCGGGCCGCCCGCGCTCAGCAGGCCGCGTTCCTGCAACTGGTGGCGCAGCCTGCGCGCCACCGGGGCGCCGGTTTCCAGCAGCGGCACGCCGGGGCCGGCGGCCGCCTCGATGGCCTCGCGCAGGAACGGGAAATGGGTGCAACCCAGCACCAGCACGTCCGCGCCGGCCTCGCGCAGCTGCGCCACCGGGCCGCGCACCGCGGCCTCGGCCTGCGGCCCGTGCAGCACGCCTTGCTCCACCAGCCGCACCCATTCGGGGCAGGGCTGCAGCAGGATGCGCACCTCGGGCGCCTCGCGCCGCACCAGGGCGGCGAACTTGGCGCTGGCCAGCGTGCCGGTGGTGGCGAACACGCCGACCACGCCGCTCTGGGTCAGGTGGGCGGCCGGCTTGATCGCCGGCTCCACGCCGATGATGACCAGCCCGGGATGGCGCTGGCGCAGCTGCGCGATGGCGGCCGCGGTGGCGGTGTTGCAGGCCACCACCATGGCCTTGGCGCCGCAGGAGACGAAGTAATCGGCCAGCGTGGCGGCGCGCTGCGCCACGAACTGCGGCGTTTTTTCGCCATAGGGCACGTGCGCGGAATCGGCCACGTACAGCAGGGATTCCTGTGGCAGCGCGTCGCGGATCGCGCGCAGCACGCTCAGCCCGCCGACGCCGGAGTCGTAGATGCCGATGGGGGATTCGGAAAGCATGAAAGAAAAGCGGATTGGGGTGTGCGGCAGTGTAGCGCCGCGGCGCTCACGGCGATTCCTGGCGGTGGCGGCGGACCTCTTCGATCAGCCTGCGGGCCGCGCCCGACAGCGGCGCATCGCGCCAGATCAGGTTCAGCGGCGCGCGCAGCGAGGCGGGCCGGCTGACGCTGACGTAGACCACACCCTCGATGTTGACGCGGCGCAGCGACGCCGGCACCAGCGAGACGCCCAGCCCGGCGGCAACCAGGCTCAGCGTGGACAGCATGCGCGGCGCTTCCTGCGCGATGCGCGGGCTGAAACCGGCGGCGGCGCAGGCCGCCAGGATGGCGTCGTACAGGCCCGGCCCGCTGTGGCGGCGGTACAGGATCAGGGATTCGTCGGCAAGTTCGGACAGCGCGATGCGCTGGCGCGGGCGCCGCCGCACCGCCGGATGGTCGGCGGGAAACGCGGCCAGCATGGTTTCGTCCAGCACTTTTTCCACCACCACGCCGCGGTCCGGGCCATAGGGGCCGCGCACGAACGCCACGTCCACCCGGCCGTCGCACACGTCGTCCATCAGTTCGCCGGTGCTGCTTTCCTCCAGCACCAGCCGCACGTTCGGCGCCAGTTCGCGAAAGCGCCGGATCACCGAGGGCACGAACGGGTGGAAGGCGGCCGATCCGGTGAAGCCGACGGTCAGGCGGCCGGCCTCGCCCTGCGACACGCGGCGCACGCCTTCGACCGCCTGCTCGGTGAGCGCCAGGATCTTGTGCGCGTCCTCCAGCAGCGCGCGGCCGCTTTCGGTGAGTTCCATGCCGCGCGGCAGGCGGTGGAACAGCGTGACGCCCAGCCCCTCTTCCAGCACGCGGATCTGCTGGCTGAGCGGCGGCTGGCGGATGCCGAGCCGCGCCGCGGCCTTGGTCAGGTGGGATTCTTCCGCGACCGCCACGAAGTAGCGCAGCAGCCGCAAGTCGATGGACGCCATATGTGCCCGATATGAGTCAGTAGATTTCCATATATTAGACATTATCTAGTGGGGAGAGTAGGCTGCAAACTCTTTACTGGTCACATAAAAATGAACGCAGCAGCACCCTCCACCACCGAGGCCGCCTTGCGGCCCCCGCCCACCTGTGGGCAACTGTTCTACGGATTCCTGATGCTCGGCCTGACGGCCTTCGGCGGCGCGCTGCCGCTGGCGCGCCGCATGGTGGTCGAAAAGCACCGCTGGCTGAGCGGCCCCGAGTTCACCGATCTGCTGGGCCTGTGCCAGTTCCTGCCGGGCGGCAACATCATCAATCTTTCGGTCGCGCTGGGCATGAAATTCCGCGGCCCGCGCGGCGCCTTCGCGGCGCTGATGGGCCTGATCCTGGCGCCGTCGATCATCGTGATCATGCTGGGCATGGTGTACGACCGGTTCCAGGACGATCCGCACATCCAGCACCTGTTCGCCGGGCTGGCCGCCGCCGCCGCGGGCCTGCTGATCTCGATGGCGGTGAAGATCGGCACCCCGGTTTTCAAGCGCCGCGACTGGCTGGCCGGCGCGGTCGCCACGGTGTGTTTCATCGCCATCGCCGTGCTGCGCATTCCGCTGCTGCCGACCATGGCGGTGCTGACGCCGCTGAGCATCCTGGTGGTGTGGAGGCAGCGTCGATGATCCATACCCTTATCGCGCTGGGCCTGATCTTCGCCGAGCTGTCGGTGCTGGCCTTCGGCGGCGGCAACACCATCCTGCCCGAGATGCAGCGCCAGGTCGTGCAAGTGCATGGCTGGATGAGCGCGGCGGACTTTTCGGCCCTGTTCGCGCTGGGGCAGGCCGCGCCGGGTCCCAACCTGATGGTGGTCACGCTGGTGGGCTGGCACGTGGCCGGCGGCCTGGGCGTGCTGGTCACCACCATCGCCAAGTTCGGCCCATCCTCGGTGATCACCGTGATCGCGCTGGGCCTGTGGGAACGCTTCAAGGACCGCCCGTGGCGCGGCGTGATCCAGGCCGGCATCTTTCCCATGACGGTGGGCCTGGTGGCCGCCAGCGCGGCCCTGATCACCGAGGCCTCGGTGCACAGCTGGCTGCTGGGCGCGATCGCCGCGCTGGTGGCGCTGCTGGGCAGCGTGACCCGCATCCATCCGCTGTGGCTGCTGTTCGGCGGGGCGCTGGCCGGTTTGCTCGGCATCGGTTAGGGTAGGGGCTTGCCTCGCCACGCGCAGGAGCCCGCCATGCCCCCGCTCAAGGATTTCGAGCCCGAGACCGCCGCCGCCAGCCTGCCGTTCTTCCATGCGCACCGGCGCCTGGTGCTGTGCGCCGCGCTGCTGCTGGCCGGCGCCGGCGTGCTGTACGCCGCGGGCCTGCCGCTGGTGCTGGCGCTGCTGCTGGGATTCGACCTGGGGGCGCTGGTCTTCCTGATCCTGACGGCACGCGTGTTCGGCCGCACCAGCGCCCAGGCCATGCGCCGCCACGCGCAGGAGCAGGACGTGGGCCGCACGGGCGTGCTGTGGAGCAGCGTGGCGCTGTCCTGCATGGTGATGACGGCGCTGTGGGTGGAGCTGCGCATCGAGGAAGGCGCCAGCAGCGTGCTGGCCATGCTGGCCGCCGCCGCGACCATCATCCTGTCGTGGCTCTACATGAACATGATCTTCGCGCTGCATTACGCCCACGGCTATTACGGCCACCGCAACGCCATGCACAAGGGCCTGGACTTTCCCGGCACGGAAGATCCTGACTACTGGGACTTCGCGTACTTCGCGCTGGTGCTGGGCATGACCTTCCAGGTCTCGGACGTGCAGATCGTGAACCGGCGGCTGCGCCGCACCGCGCTGACGCACAGCGTCATCGCGTTTTTCTTCAACGTGTTCATCATCGCCATCAGCGTGAACGTGGCGGCCGGGCGCGTCTAGGGCCTGTGCGTGGCTCCTTTTAGTGTGAACAGGCCCTAGGCCGCCGCCAGCCGCCACAGCGAGGTCACCTCGCGCGAGCGCGCCGCATGCAGCGGGTCGGCCGTGTCGGCGGCGCGGCCGTGGGTGGGCCGGGTGTCGAGCCGGCCCGCCACGCGCAGCCCGGCCTGGGCGATCCATTCCAGCAGCTGTTCGCGGCTGCGCAGGCCGAGGTGCTCGGCCAGGTCCGACAGGATCAGCCAGCCTTCGCCGCCTGGCGCCAGGTGCGCGGCCAGGCCGTCCAGGAAGCCGCGCAGCATGCGGCTGTCGGGGTCGTACACGGCGTATTCCACCGGCGAGCTGGGGCGCGCCGGCACCCAGGGCGGGTTGCACACGACCAGCGCCGCGCGGCCCTCGGGATAGAGGTCGGCCTGCGCCAGTTCCACCCGGTCTTCCAGTCCCAGCCTTTGCAGGTTTTCGCGGGCGCAGGCCAGGGCGCGCGGGTCCTGGTCGGTGCCGACCACGCGCCTGAAGCCGCGGCGCGCCAGCACGGCGGCCAGCACGCCGCTGCCGGTGCCGATGTCGAAGGCGGCGTCGCCGGGCGGCAGCGGCGCCTGCGCCACCAGGTCCACGTATTCGCCGCGCAGCGGCGAGAACACGCCGTAGTGCGGATGGATGCGCGCGCCCAGGGCCGCGATCTCCACGCCTTTCTTGCGCCATTCGTAGGCGCCGATCAGCCCCAGCAGCTCGCGCAGCGAGGCCACGTAGGGCTCGTCGGCCGGGCCGTAGGCGGCTTCGCAGGCCTGGCGCGCGTCGGGCGCGCGGCGCAGGGCGATGCCGTGGCCGGCGTCGAAGCCGATCAGCAGCATGCCCAGGATGCGGGCGCGCTGCGACTGGAACTGGCGGTGCTGGTTGAAGGCGTCGCGCAGCGTGGCCGCGGGCTTGCGCGGACGCTTGTCGACGCGCCGCGCCATGGCCTGCAGCAGCTGGCGCGCGTTGTGGAAGTCGCCGCGCCATAGCAGGCCGACGCCCTCGCAGGCCTGGCGGTAGGCCTGGTCCGCGCCGAGCGTGTCATCGGCCAGCACCACGCGCCGGGGCGGCGCGGCGCCGCTTTCGGAACGCCAGCGCGCGGCGCGGGCAAGCTGGTTTTCTTCCCAGTGGATTTCGGGCGGGTTCAAGGCGTCGCTCCGGCGGGCCGGCGCGCGCGGGACAGGGCAGTCATTCGGGATGCAAAAGAAAAGGGCGCGGGCTGCCAATGTAGCAGCTTCGCGCCCCGCCGCCGGCTATTGCGCGCGGGCGACCGGCGTCAGGCGCTGGCGGTTCTGCGTGACCGCCTCCAGCACCAGGCCGTGCAGGCGGGTGTCGCCGGCGTCGCCGTCGGGGCTGCGGGCCAGGAAGTCCAGGAGCTCGTTGCGCATGCGCGGCTCCCAGAATTTATGGATGTGGTTGGCCACGCCCTCGAGCGCCTCGTGGCGGTCGGGCATGGCTTCGAAGAACTGGCCGATGCGGTTGGCCATGCGGATGAGGTTGCCGATTTCCATGCGTGGTGTAGTCCGGTTCAGGTGACGATGCGCTCGGGATGGGAGTACAGCGTGGCGTCGTCGCCGCGCAGGAATCCCAGCAGGGTCAGGTTGGCGTCCTGCGCCAGGCGGATGGCCAGCGAGGTGGGCGCGGACACGGCCGCCAGCACGCCGATGCCGGCCGCCGCCGTCTTCTGCACCATTTCGAAGCTGGCGCGGCTGGTCACCGCGGCGATGCCGGCGTCGGCGCGCATGCCCTGGCGCGCCAGGGCGCCGATGAGCTTGTCCAGGGCGTTGTGGCGGCCCACGTCCTCGCGCACCAGCGCCAGCGCGCCGTCGGCGCCGGCCCAGCCCGCGGCGTGGGTGGCGCCGGTCAATTCATGCAGCGCCTGGCGCGCGCGCATGGCGCGCATGGCGGCCAGCACCGCCTGCACGCGCACCGGCGCGGCGCGGGCCAGCGGCGCGACGGGACGCAGCACTTCGGGCAGCGTTTCCACGCCGCACAGCCCGCAGCCGGTGCGCCCGGCCAGCGCGCGCCGGCGGGCCTTGAGACGCGCCTCGCAGGCGCTGGAGATTTCCACCTGCACCACGATGCCGTCGGGCCGCGGCAGCAGGTCCATGCCGCGCACGTCATGGACGCCGGCGACGATGCCTTCGGACAGCGCGAAGCCCAGCGCGAAGTCCTCCAGGTCGGCCGGCGTCGCCAGCATGGTGGCGTGGCTGATGCCGTTGAACTCCAGGGCCACCGGGGTTTCCTCGGCCACGTAGTCCTCGGCGCCGGCGCCGAAGGCGCCCGCGCGCAGGCGGGTGATGGGCACCCGCGCGCAGTCGGCGCGGGCGGCGGGAGCGGGGAAGGGCAGGGACATCATGGCGGTTCGCGGCCTTATTTGCCGGCCAGCGCGGCGGCGTCTTCGCGTTCGCGTTCGCGCAGCAGCTTGTGCTGGATGTCGGCGAAGCGCGACCACTCGCGCTGCCATTCCGAGGGCTGGGACACGCGCGTGACCTGCACGGCGGTGACCTTGTACTCGGGGCAGTTGGTGGCCCAGTCGGAGCTGTCGGTGGTGACCACGTTGGCGCCCGATTCGGGGAAGTGGAAGGTGGTGTACACCACGCCCGGCTGCACCCGGTCGGTGATCGTGGCGCGCAGCACGGTCTCGCCGGCGCGGCTCTGCACGCCGACCCAGTCGCCGTCGCGCACGCCGCGGTCCTCGGCGTCCTGCGGATGCAGTTCCAGCAGGTCCTCGCTGTGCCAGGCCACGTTGGGCGTGCGGCGGGTCTGGGCGCCCACGTTGTACTGCGACAGGATGCGGCCGGTGGTCAGCAGCAGCGGGTAGCGGCGCGTGCTGCGCTCGTCGGTGGGCACGTACTTGGTGATCATGAAGCGGCCCTTGCCGCGCACGAACTCGTCCACGTGCATGGTGGGCGTGCCGTCGGGCGCCTCGTCGTTGCACGGCCATTGCAGGCTGCCCAGGCGGTCCAGCTTCTCGTAGGTGACGCCGGCGAAGGTCGGCGTCAGCCGCGCGATCTCGTCCATGATCTCGCCGGGATGGCTGTAGTTCATGGGGTAGCCCAGCGCGTTCGACAGCGCCACGGTGACTTCCCAGTCGGACTTGCCGTTTCTGGGCTGCATCACTTTGCGCACGCGCGAAATGCGGCGCTCGGCGTTGGTGAAGGTGCCGTCCTTCTCCAGGAAGGACGAGCCCGGCAGGAACACGTGCGCGTACTTGGCGGTCTCGTTCAGGAACAGGTCCTGCACCACGATGCACTCCATCGCCGCCAGCGAGGCCGCGACGTGCTGGGTGTTGGGATCGGACTGCACGATGTCCTCGCCCTGGCAGTACAGGCCCTTGAACGAGCCGGCCAGCGCCGCCTCGAACATGTTGGGGATGCGCAGCCCGGGCTCGGGCTGCAGGGTCACGCCCCAGTCCTGTTCGAACTGGCTGCGCACCGCGTCGTCGGAGATATGGCGGTAGCCCGGCAGTTCGTGCGGGAACGAACCCATGTCGCACGAGCCCTGCACGTTATTCTGCCCGCGCAGCGGATTGACGCCCACGCCTTCGCGGCCGATGTTGGCCGTGGCCATGGCCAGGTTGGCGATCGCCATCACGGTGGTCGAGCCCTGGCTGTGTTCGGTCACGCCCAGGCCGTAATAGATGGAGCCGTTGCCGCCGGTGGCGTACAGGCGCGCCGCGCCGCGCACGGCCTGCGCCGGCACGCCGGTGATGGCCTCCATCGCCTCGGGCGAGTTCTCGGGCAGCGACACGAAATCGCGCCACTGCTGGAAGGACTTGGCCTCGCAGCGCGCGGCCACGAAGGCTTCGTCGATCAGGCCTTCGGTGGCGATCACGTGGGCCATGGACGACAGCAGCGCGGTATTGGTGCCCGGGCGCACCTGCAGATGGAAATCGGCCTTGATGTGCGGCGAACTCACCAGCTCGATGCGGCGCGGGTCGATCACGATCAGGCGCGCGCCCTGGCGCAGGCGGCGCTTGAGGCGCGAGGCGAACACCGGGTGGCCGCTGCTGGGGTTGGCGCCCATGACGATCACCACGTCGCTGTGCATGATCGAATCGAAGGTCTGGGTGCCGGCCGATTCGCCCAGCGTCTGCTTCAGGCCGTAGCCGGTGGGCGAGTGGCAGACGCGCGCGCAGGTGTCGACGTTATTGGTGCCGAAGGCGGCGCGCACCAGCTTCTGGACCAGCCAGGTTTCTTCGTTGGTGCAGCGCGACGAGGTGATGCCGCCGACCGCGTCGCGGCCGTAGCGGTCCTGGATGCGGCGGAATTCCGAGGCCGCGTAGGCGATCGCCTCTTCCCACGACACTTCCTTCCACGGGTCGGTGATGCGCTGGCGGATCATGGGCTTGAGCACGCGCTCCTTGTGGGTCGCGTAGCCCCAGGCGAAGCGGCCCTTCACGCAGGAATGGCCACGGTTGGCCTTGCCGTCCTTCCAGGGCACCATGCGCACCACTTCCTGGCCCTTCATCTCGGCCTTGAAGCCGCAACCCACGCCGCAATAGGCGCAGGTGGTGACCACCGAATGCTCGGCCTGGCCCATCATGATGACGGTCTTTTCCTGCAGCGTGGAGGTCGGGCAGGCCTGCACGCAGGCGCCGCAGGACACGCATTCGCTGTCCAGGAACGGCTGGTCCTGGCCGGCCGCCACGCGCGATTCGAAACCCTTGCCGGAGATCGTCAGCGCGTAAGTGCCCTGGGTTTCCTCGCAGGCGCGCACGCAGCGGTTGCAGACGATGCACTTGGACGGGTCGTAGGTGAAGTACGGGTTCGATTCGTCCTTGGCGTCTTTCAGGTGGTTGGCGCCCTCGTAGCCGTAGCGCACGTTGCGCAGGCCCACCACGCCGGCCATGTCCTGCAGTTCGCAGTCGCCGTTGGCCGGACAGGTCAGGCAATCCAGCGGGTGATCGGAGATGTACAGCTCCATCACGCCGCGGCGCAGGTCGTGCAGCTTGGGCGTTTCGGTATGGACCACCATGCCGTTCTCGGCCGGCGTGGTGCAGGACGCGGGATAGCCGCGGCGGCCTTCGATCTGCACCAGGCACAGCCGGCAGGAGCCGAACGGCTCCAGGCTGTCGGTGGCGCACAGCTTGGGGATGTTGATGCCGGCCTCGGCGGCCGCGCGCATCAGCGACGTTCCCTCGGGCACGGTGACGGCCTGGCCGTCGATGGTGAGGGTGACGGTGACGGCGGATTCGCGCGCCGGCGTGCCCAGGTCGCGATCGCGCTTGATGACGGTTTCTAGCATGGCGGTCTCGGGTTCAGGCCGTGTGAGCGGCGGGCAGGGAGGATTCGATGCCGAAGTCCTGCGGGAAGTGGTTCAGCGCGGACAGCACGGGGTAGGGCGCCATGCCCCCCAGCGCGCACAGCGAACCGGCCAGCATCGTGTCGCAGAGGTCGCGCAGCAGGTGCACCTGCTGTTCGCGCCCGGGGCCGCCGGCGGCGATCCGGTCCAGGGTTTCGACGCCGCGCGTCGAACCGATGCGGCAGGGCGTGCACTTGCCGCAGGATTCGATGGCGCAGAACGCCATCGCATAGCGCGCCATGCGCGCCATGTCGACAGTGTCGTCGAAGGCCACCAGGCCGCCGTGGCCGATCATGGCCGAGATCTGCGCATAGGCCTCGTAGTCCAGCGGCACGTCCCATTGCGATTCCGGCAGGTAGGCGCCCAGTGGCCCGCCCACCTGCACCGCGCGCAGGGGGCGGCCCGAGGCGCTGCCGCCGCCGAAGCCGTACAGCAGGTCGCGCAGGGTCAGGCCGAAGGCCTTTTCCACCAGCCCGCCGTGCTTGAGATTGCCGGCCAGCTGGAACGGCAGCGTGCCGTGCGAGCGGCCCACGCCGTAGTCGCGGTAGTAGGCCGCGCCGCGCGCCAGGATGATGGGCACGGTGGCCAGCGAGATCACGTTGTTGATGACCGTGGGCCGGCCGAACAGGCCGGAGACGGCGGGCAGCGGCGGCTTGGCGCGCACCACGCCGCGCTTGCCTTCGATGCTTTCGAGCAGCGAGGTTTCCTCGCCGCAGATATAGGCGCCCGCGCCCACCCGGACCTCCAGGTCGTAGCGGCGTCCGCTGCCGTGCACGTCCTCGCCCAGCCAGCCGGCTTCGCGGGCGCATTCGATGGCGGCCTGCAGCGTGGCGATGGCCTGCGGATACTCCGAGCGCACATAGATGTAGCCCTGCGTGGCGCCCACCGCCAGGCCGGCGATGGTCATGCCTTCGATCAGCACGTAGGGGTCGCCTTCCATCAGCAGGCGGTCGGCGAAGGTGCCCGAATCGCCTTCGTCGGCGTTGCAGACGATGTATTTCTGGCCGGCCGGGGCCCCCGCCACGGTGCGCCACTTGATGCCGGTCGGGAACGCCGCGCCGCCGCGCCCGCGCAGTCCGGACTCCACCACTTCCTCGACGATCTGCGCCGGCGCCATGGCCAGCGCGCGCTGCAGGCCCTGCAGGCCGCCGTGCGCGGCATAGTCCTCGAGCGACAGCGGATCGGTCACGCCGACGCGGGCGAAGGTCAGGCGCTCCTGTTGCTTGAGATAGGGAATTTCCTCGGTCAGGCCCAGGCGCAGCGCGTGCGCGCCGCCGGCCAGCCAGCCGGCGTCGAACAGTCCGGCCACGTCCTCGGGCTGCACCGGGCCGTAGGCGATGCGGCCCTGCGGCGTGGCGATTTCGACCAGCGGCTCCAGCCACAGCATGCCGCGTGAACCGTTGCGCACGATCCGCACGTCCTGGCCGCGTTGCGCCGCGGCGCGTTCGATGTCCAGGGCCACGGCGTCGGCGTCCAGGGCCAGGGCCGCGGCGTCGCGCGGCACATAGATGACGATGGGGGCGTTCATGCGTCGGCCTCCCGCAGGCCGGCCAGCAGCCGGTCCAGCTTTTCGGGGGTGACGCGGGCCCGGGGCCGGCCGTCCAGCATGACCGCCGGCGACTGCGCGCACAGCCCCAGGCAGTACACCGGCTCCAGCGACACGGCGCCGTCGGCCGAGCGGGCGTGGAAATCGCAGCCCAGCGCGGCGCGCGCGTGCTCGGCCAGGCGTTCGCCGCCCATGGCCTGGCAGGCTTCGGCGCGGCAGACTTCCAGCCTGTGGCGCGCCGGCGGTTCGCTGCGGAAATGCGGATAGAAGGTGATGACGCCGTGGACCTCGGCGCGCGACAGGTTCAGGGCCTCGGCGATGGTCTGCACCGCCTCGGCCGGAATACAGCCCAGTTCGTGCTGCACCGCGTGCAGCACGGGCAGCAGCGGGCCGGGCTGGTCTTTCAGCCGGGCCAGTATGCGGGCGGTGGCCGCGATGGCCGGGGTGGGGGACGCCTGGGCCGCGTCCAGGGCCATCTGGCCGCCGCGGGCGCCGCCGCTGGACGCCAGATCGGATGTTGCCTCGCGCGCTTGCACGTCGGTCTCCTCCTGTATTGCTGTGGTGTGGGGGGCCTGTTTTTGAGATTTATATGTTGTTAAAAGCATATAAAACACCAGCCGCCCGCGTTATTTGTGTACTCTAGCTACCTAAACCTGGCTCATCAATAAGAAATAAATGACATATAAGTTTCGCATCGGCCTGCGCCCGCAATGGACGCTGGGCGGCGAGGACGGATCGGCGGCGGTGCCCTTGCAGGACATGCTGGCGCTGCTGGCGGCCATCGACGCCACGGGCAACATCGCCGGCGCCTGCCGCGCCTGCGGGCTGTCGTACCGGCATGCCTGGGGCGTGCTGCGGCGGTTCGAGGACATATTCGGGACCCAGCTGCTCATCACCGCCCGCCGCCAGGGCACGCAGCTGGCGCCGTTCGCGCAGCGCCTGCTGTGGGCCAACCGGCGCATCGAGGCGCGCCTCATGCCCACGCTGGAAAGCATGGCCTCGGAACTCCAGGAGGAACTGGAGCGCCTGCTGCCCGAGAGCGGGCCGCACCTGCGGCTGCATGCCAGCCACGGCTTCGCGGTCGAGTCGCTGATGCAGCACATGAGCGGGCGCAAGCCCGGCCTGGAGCTGCGCTACCGCACGGCGATCGAGGCGCTGGCCTCGCTGGAGCGCCACGAATGCGACCTGGCGGGTTTCCAGGTGCCGCAGGGCGAGTTCGAGGCGCCCATCATGGCGCGCTATGCGCAGTGGCTGCACGTCGACGACTGCCTGCTGATCCACCTGGCGGTGCGCAACGCCGGCCTGTTCGTCACGGCCGGCAACCCCAAGGGCATACGCGGCATGGCCGACCTGGCGCGTCCCGACGTGCGTTTCGTCAACCGCCAGATCGGCTCCAGCACCCGCCACCTGGTGGAGCTGATGCTGCAGCGCGCGGGGGTGACGACCGGCCAGGTGCAGGGCTATGACACCAACGAATTCACCCACATGGCCATCGCCGCGCACATCGCCAGCGGCATGGCCGATACCGGCATGGGGGTGGAGACCGCGGCCTGCCGCTTCGGCCTGGACTTCATTCCGCTGGTGCGCGAGCGCTATTTCTTCGCCATCCGCAAGTCGGCGCTGGAGACGGCGGCCATGCAAGGCCTGCTTTCCATCATGCGCAGCCCCGACTACATCGGCTATGTCGGCCAGCTGGCTGGTTATGACGCGCGCGACACGGGACGGCTGCAGACCCTGCAAGAAGCCTTTCCATCGGGGCCGGGCGCCGGGATATGATGCATCCATGAGCAAAGTGATACTCCTTGCCGATCATCGCAACGGCCGTCCGGCCGGCCTCGTCCCCGGAGAACTGCCGCCCGACGGCCAGCCCGCGCTCGACCGGCGCGCGCGGCCGCTGCGCGACCTGCGGATCTCGGTCACCGACCGCTGCAATTTCCGCTGCACCTACTGCATGCCGCGCGAGGTGTTCGACAGCAGCTATACCTTCATGCCGCATTCGGCGCTGCTGTCGTTCGAGGAAATCACGCGGCTGGCCGGTATCTTCACGCAGCTGGGCGTGGAAAAGATCCGCCTGACCGGCGGCGAGCCGCTGCTGCGCAAGCACCTGGAAAACCTGGTGGGCCTGCTGGCCGGGCTGCGCACGCCGCAAGGCCGTCCGCTGGACCTGACCCTCACCACCAACGGCAGCGTGCTGGCGCGCAAGGCTGCCGATCTCAAGCGCGCCGGGCTCACCCGGGTCACGGTCAGCCTGGACGCGCTGGACCCGGCCATGTTCCAGGACATGAGCGACAGCGGCTTCACGCCGGATGACGTGCTGCGCGGCATCGACGCCGCGGCGGCGGCCGGGCTGGCCCCGGTCAAGGTCAACATGGTGGTGCGGCGCGGCCTGAACGACGGCCAGATCCTGCCGATGGCCGAGCGCTTTCGCAACAGCGGCCACATCCTGCGCTTCATCGAATACATGGACGTGGGCAACACCAACGGCTGGAACCTGGCCGAAGTGGTGCCCAGCCGCGAAGTGCTGGACCGCATCGCCGCGGCCCACCCGATCGAGCCGATCAGCGACGGCGAGATGGGCCGCGTGGCCGAACGCTGGCGCTACCTGGACGGCGGCGGCGAAATCGGGGTTATCTCCAGCGTCACGCACGCCTTCTGCGGCGGCTGTACGCGCGCGCGCCTGTCGCCGGAAGGCAAGCTGTTCCTGTGCCTGTTCGCGCACGAAGGCTACGACCTGCGCGCGCCGCTGCGCGACGGCGCCAGCGACGAGGAACTGGCGCGCATCCTGGCCGGCATCTGGGCCGGCCGCGCCGACAACTACTCGGAGCAGCGCGGCCGCAACATGGCGGACCCGTCGCGCAAGATCGAAATGAGCTATATCGGCGGCTGACGCCGCCGCCGCGCTACGCCAGCCAGTGGCGCAGGTCGTAATAGACCACCCGGTCGCGGTCGTGCACCGGCACGTCCGCGGGCAGCCGGGCCAGGCCGGTGGACCAGGGCATGGAGCTGATCACGCCCGAGCCCTGGTGGCGGTACGGGATCAGTTCGGCGCCGCCGTCCTCGGCCGGGCGGCGCTGCACCCGCAGGAATTCCTCGCGCGCGTCCTGGCGCGGCGCTTCGGTGCGCAGCGGCAGCCGGCTGACCGGCGGGAACAGGGTTTCGCGGCCCTGCATGCGGCGCACCAGCGGCGAGACCAGCATGGCGAACACCGCATACGACGACACCGGATTGCCGGGCAGGCTCACCACGGGCTTGCCGTCTATGGTGGCCAGCGCCACCGGCTTGCCCGGCTTCATGCGCACTTTCCACAGCGCCAGTTCGCCGCCCAGGGTGGCCAGGGCCGGCTTGACCAGGTCGCGCTCGCCCACCGACACGCCGCCCACCGTCAGCACCAGGTCGCAGTCGGCCAGCAGGGTCTTGAACGCCGCCAGCAGGTCCGCCTCGGTGTCGCGCGCATGCAGCACGTGCACCGGCTCGGCGCCCATGCCGCGCGCCAGCGCGGCCAGCATGGGACCGTTGGAGTTGTAGATCTGCTGCGCGGCGCGCGGCTGGCCGGGCTGGACGAGTTCGTCGCCGGTGGTCAGGATGCCGATGCGCAGGCGGTCGTAGACCCGCACGCGGGCCAGGCCCTGCGAGGCCATCAGCGCCACGTGCGCGGCTTCCAGCAGCGTGCCCGCGGGCAGCAGCGGCGCGCCGGCCAGGGTGTCCTCGCCGCGGCGGCGGATGTGTTCGCCCGGCGTGGGGCGGCGCGAGATCTGCACGCTGCCGTCGGCCTCGGCCGCGTCTTCCTGCATGACCACGCTGTCGGCGCCGGCCGGAATCAGGCTGCCGGTGAACAGGCGGATGGCGTGGCCGGGCTTGAGCGGTTCGGGCACGTCGCCGGCGTAGCAGCGCTGCTGGACCGGCAGGCGCGCCTCGGGCGTCCAGTCGGCCTCGCGCAAGGCGTAGCCGTCCATGGCGCTGTTGTCGGCCGGCGGAATGTCCACGGTGGCGTCCAGCGCCACGGCCAGCACGCGGCCGGCGGCCTCGGCCAGGTCGACTTCGCTGCTGCGCTGCAGCGGCTGCGCGGCGTGGGCCAGCAGGGTCTGGGCTTGATCGAAATCGAGCATGGGTCAGTCTTCTTCTTCGCGTTTCTTGAATTGCGTGGCGAAATTGCAGGGCCGGTGGCGGCTGTCGAGCTGCTCGCGCAGGATGTGCTCCCAGGCGGTTTCGCAGGCGTTGTTCGAGCCGGGCAGGCAGAAGATCAGGGTCTGGTTGGCGAGGCCGGCGAAGGCGCCGGACTGGACCGCCGAGCTGCCGATCTGGCCGTGCGAGAGCTGGCGGAACAGTTCGCCGAAGCCGGGCACCTCGCGGTCCAGCAGCGGCTGCACCGCCGCCTGGGTCTGGTCGCGCGGGGCGAAGCCGGTGCCGCCGCTGGTGATGATGACCTGCACTTCCGGATCGGCGATCCATTCGCTCAGGATGCGGCGGATCTGGTAGCGGTCGTGCCTGACGATGTCGCGCCGCACGCACTGGTGGCCCTCGCGGGCCAGGCTCTGCGCCAGCAGGTTGCCGGAGGTGTCGTCGCCGGCGCTGCGGGTATCGCTGACCGTGAGCACGGCGCAGGCCAGCGAAACAGGGCGTTCTTCGTTCATGGATGCTCCTTCGTGGCGGGGCTTTCTTCATCCCAGGACTGCGTGCGGTCCTGGTCGGATTGTCGTTGTTCCACCCAGAAGCTGTCGCCGCCCGCGAGGGTCTCGCGCTTCCAGAAAGGCGCGCGGGTCTTGAGCGCGTCGATGATGTATTCGCAGCCCCGGAAGGCGTCGCCGCGGTGGGCGCTGGCGGCCGCCACGAAGACGATCTGCGCGTTGCGCGCGAGCGCGCCCACGCGGTGCACGATCACCGTGCCGGCGAGGTTCCAGCGCGCGCGGGCGGTGGCGGCGATCTCTTCGAGCTCGCGCTCGCACATGCCGGGATAGTGTTCGAGAAAGAGCGTGTCGGTGGGCGTGTCGGGCGCGTAGTCGCGCACGTAGCCCACGAAAGTGACGATGCCGCCCACGCCCGGCCCGGCGCTTGCGCGCAGGGCGGCCGTAAGCGCGGCGCCGTCGAAGTCGGCTTCCTGGACGCTGATCATGGCGTTCAACCTCCGGTCACGGGTTCGAATACGGCGACCTCGTCGCCCGCGCGTATGACCGCCGTGGGCTTGGAGTGGGTCTGGTTGATGGCCAGCTTCAGGCGCGCGGCCGGCGCCAGCTGGGGATAGCGTTCGCCCAGCGCGGCGAGCAGCTGCGCGCCGGTGGATTCGCCCTCCAGGGGCCAGGCTTCGGCGCGCTTGCCGACCAGTTCGGCCACGCGCGCGAAGTACAGAAGATTAATCGTTGCGCCACTCACCGCTTTTTCCTCCCGCCTTGTACTTGAGGCGAACTTGTTCGATCACGATGCCCTTGTCGGCAGCCTTGCACATATCGTAGATGGTCAGCGCGGCCACGCTGCAGGCCGTCATGGCCTCCATTTCGACGCCGGTCTTGTAGCTGGTGCGGCAGGTGGCCAGGATGTCGATGCGGTGCGCCGAGTCGTCCAGCGCGAACTCCACGCCGACGAAGGACAGCGGCAGGCTGTGGCACAGGGGGATCAGCTCGGCGCAACGCTTGGCGGCCAGGATGGCGGCCACGCGCGCGGTGTTGAGCACCTCGCCTTTGCCCTGGCCCGGCTGGGTCAACAGGCCGTAGGCCACGGCGTTCATGCGCACGGAGGCGGCGGCGACGGCCACGCGCTCGGTGTCCGTCTTTGCGATGACGTCGACCATGCGGACCTGGCCGGCTTCGTCCAGGTGGCTCAAGGTTGGGGTGGACGTGGACATGGGTATCGGAAGCGAGAATTGTTAATGATTGAAAAGGGCGGCCCCGGCGGGCCGGACAAGACCGCCGTTGCGCCTATGATAGACGAGCGGTGAAGGGGGCGCGATAATCGCGCCTGTAGTCATTAGAAGGACGGAATCGCACGGCCTTCAATTCGTATCAGGAGACGCGCAATGCCCTTGCGGATGCCAAAACTTCGGTTGTCAGGCCGGGTCGGCAAAATTCTTCTAGGCATTGCGGCATTCATACTCATCCTCTTCGGCGTCGCCGCCTGGCAAGTTCCCAAGGTCCTGGCCGACGTGCTCACGCAGGACGTCTCCAAGATGATCGGCCGCGATGTCTCCGTCGGCAAGATCAGCTTCAATCCCTTCACGCTGACCGTTCGCGCGCGCGACCTGGCCGTGGCCCAGCCCGGCTCGCAGACGCCGCTGCTCACGCTGGCCGAACTCGACGCCAGCGCGGCCTGGACCTCGCTGTTCTGGTTCGCGCCCGTGGTCGACCGCCTGACGCTGCGCGAGCCTAACATCGCCATCGTGCGCGAGGACGTCACGCGCTTCAATTTCTCTGACATTCAGCAACGCGTGGCCGAAATGGCGGCCGCCCAGCCCGAAGCGCCGCCCGAGCCCGACGCCGGGCTGCCCCGTTTCTCGCTGAACAACATGGTCATCGAGAACGGCTCCATCACGCTGGACGACAAGGTCACCGGCCGCAAGCAGGTGGTCGACGAACTGGGCGTGGGCGTGCCTTTCATCTCCACCTTCGGCTACGCCACCGACATCGACGTGCAGCCGCGCCTGCACCTGCGCATCAACGGCAGCCCCTTCGACCTGACCGGCGTGGCGCGGCCCTTCGACGTGGTGCCCTCGTCCACGCTGCGCGTGGCGTTCGACGGCCTGCAGCTGGAGAAGTGGGCCGACGTCTGGCCCATGCCGCTGCCGTTCAAGCTGGAAAGCGCGCTGCTCGATTCCAATCTGCAGGTCGTGTTCGAGCAACCCAAGGACGCGCCGCCCAAGATCCGCGTCATGGGCGACCTGGGGCTGCGCCGGCTGGACCTGCGCGACACCGCCGGCCAGGGCCTGGCGGCCTGGAGCGCGCTGACGGTCAGCCGCCTCGAACTCGAGCCCATCGAACGCCGCGTCTACGTGGGCGAGGTGGGCCTGTGGGCGCCGCAGATCCACGTGCGGCGCCAGGCCAATGCGCAGCTGAACTGGCTGGACGTGGTGGCCAAACTCAAGCAGCTCGGCGGCGTCGAGCCCACCGCCACGCCGGTGGCCGACAAGCTGCGCAAGGCCAGCGGCCTGAAGCCGGCCGAGCATCCGGCAGCGCCCGCCGCGGCAGCCGTTGCGGCGCCGGCGGCCACGCCCGCCGATGCCGGCGCGGCGGCGCCGCCCGCCGCCCCCGCCGCGCCGCCCGAACCCGCGGACTGGAAAGTCAATCTGGACGCCTTCAACCTGCACGAGGGCGAGCTGTACGTCAACGACGCGGTCAGCAAGCTGGACTACGTCATGACCGGCCTGGCCGCCACCGTCGAAGGCGTGGCGCTGCCGCAGGTCGAGGGCGAGCCCATCAACCTGTGGCTGACCATGGACAACAGCACCGACGGCGGCTGGCTGCGCGCCAAGGGGCCGCTGGTCATCAAGCCGCTGTCGCTGGAGCTGGGCGTGCGGCTGGGCAACGTCGCGCTGGCGCCGCTGGCGCCGGCCGTGCGCAACGCCGCGCCGATCGCGCTGCTCGACGGCCGGCTGGCCGCGGCCGCGCAGGTGCACGTGCGCGAGCAAAACGGCGCGGTCGATGCGTCGGCGACCGGCGTGCAGGCCGACCTGACCGGCTTCAAGGCGCGCGACGAATCGCTCAAGCCGGCGCTGGACCTGGCGCTGCAGAGCCTGCGTGTCACCGCCGACCGCCTGGCCATGGGACCGGGCCAGAGCAATTTCACGCTGGCCGCGGCCGGCATCCAGGGCAACGGCAAGCTGGACCTGAAGGGCGTCTTCACGCCGCAGCCGCTGACGGTGAAGACGGCGGTGGACCTGTCGGGCCTGAACGTCGCCACCTTCGCGCCGTACGCGGCCTCCAGCCTGAATGCCACGGTGCGCGCCATCACGCTGGGCGCCAAGGGCAATGCGGAATTCGCCGCCGCGGCCGGCAACGCGCCCATGAAGGCCGGCTGGAAGGGCGGGGTGGAAATCACCGACGTGGACCTGCAGGACCGCGTCAACAACGACGACTTCCTGAACTGGAAGCGGCTGGGTTTCTCGGGCATGGACATCTCGGTGGCGGGCGACAAGATCGGCGCCAGGCTGGGCGACATCGCGCTGGAGGATTTCTACGGCCGGGTGCTGCTCAATGCGCAGGGACGGCTGAACGTCATGGACCTGGTGGCCGCGCCCGGCCAGGCCGGCGGCTCGATCACCCAGGACACGCAGACGCCGGGCCGCAACAAGGCCCCGCCGGCGGCGGCGCCGGCCAAGGGCGGCGCCAGCGCCATGCCCGACATCGCGGTCAACAGCGTCACGCTGAACCGCGGCCGCATGACCTTCACCGACCGCTTCGTCAAGCCCAACTACGTGGCCGAGCTGTCCAGCATCGAAGGCTCGATCACGGCGGTGTCCTCCACCAATCCGCAGCCGGCCAAGGTCAAGGTCACCGGCCGCGTCTACACCACGGCGCCGCTGTCGATCAGCGGCATCGTGCAGCCCTTCGCCAAGTACCTGACGCTGGACCTCAAGGCCACGGCCAAGGGCGTGGACCTGCCGCGCTTCAACACCTATTCGGCCAAGTACGTGGGCTACCCGATCAAGCGCGGCAAGCTCTCGGTCGACCTGGAATACAAGATCAAGGACCGCGCGCTGCAGGCCACCAACCACGTCATCCTCAACCAGCTGACCTTCGGCGACAAGACCAACAGCCCCGACGCCACCAAGCTGCCGGTGCTGCTGGCGGTGGCGCTGCTGAAGGACGCGCGCGGCAATATCGACATCAACCTGCCGGTGTCCGGCTCGCTGGACGATCCGCAGTTCTCGGTGGGCGGCATCGTGGTGCGCGTGCTGATGAACCTGGTGGTCAAGGCCGTGACCTCGCCCTTCAGCCTGCTGGCCTCGGCCTTCGGCGGCGGCGAGGAGCTGTCCTACGTGGAGTTCGCGCCCGGCAGCGCGGCGCTGACCGAGGACAGCGTGCAGCGCATCGACACGCTGACCAAGGCGCTGGCCGACCGTCCCGCGCTGAAGATGGACATCAGCGGCCGCGCCGATCCCAAGACCGACATGGAAGGCCTGCGCCAGGCCTGGGTCGACGGCCAGATCCGCGCCGCCAAGGCCGCCGACACGGCCCCGCGCGGCAAGAAGCCGAACCCGGCCGGCGTGCAGGTGTCGGCCGCCGAGCGCGCCAAGTACCTGGAAGAGGTCTACGACGACACGGACATCGAGGACAAGCCGCGCAATTTCATCGGCATCGCCAAGTCGGTGCCGGCCGAACAGATGGAAGCAATGCTGCGCAAGGCGGCGCCGGTGGGCGAAGAGCAGTTGCGCCAGCTGGCCGACGCGCGCGCGCAGGCAGTCTACGAGAAGTTGCAAGCCCAGGAAGGACTCGCGGATCGGGTGTTCATCGTTGCGCCGCAACTGGACGCCGACGGCATCAAGGACGAGGGCCTGCCCTCGCGCGTGGACTTCTCTCTGAAGTGAACCCGGCTGGCCGCGAGGGGCGCGCCTGCGCCCCGGGCCGGCCTTTGCCAGGAGATGCTCGATGAAAGACCAGGACGCGCAGTTCGACAGCCTGCTTCCGCCCCTGCGGCTGGACCGGCGGGGATTCATCGCCACGTCGGTGGCGGCGGGATTCTCGCTTGCGGCCGGCCAGGCCGTGGCCCAGACCGCGATTTCCACCGACGCCTCCGGCCTGACCGCCGGCAGGATCGGCGTCCCGGTGAAGGACGGCCGCATGCCGGCCTACCGCGCGGCGCCGCAGGGCAAGAAAAACCTGCCCACGCTGCTGGTGGTGTCGGAGATTTTCGGCGTGCACGAGTACATACAGGACGTCTGCCGCCGGCTGGCCCACCAGGGCTACCTGGCCGTCGCGCCGGAATTGTTCGCGCGCCAGGGCGACCCGTCCAAGTACACCGACATTCCGAAGCTGCAGGCCGAAGTGATCAGCAAGGTGCCGGACGCCCAGGCCCAGGCCGACCTGGATGCCGCGGCCGCCTGGGCCGCCGCCAACGGCGGCGACCCGGACCGCCTAGGCATACTGGGGTTCTGCTGGGGCGGACGCCAGGTCTGGCTCTACGCCGCCCACAACCCCAGGCTGAAGGCCGGCGCCGCGTGGTACGGCCAGCTTGGCGGCGAACCCAGCGAGCTCAAGCCCCGCTCGGTGCTGAGCCTGGTCAAGGACCTGAAGGCGCCGGTGCTGGGCGCCTACGGCGGCAAGGACGCCGGCATCCCGCAGACCGACGTGGACCGCATGCGGCTGGCCCTGGCCGAAGGCCCCGCGCCGGCCAAGGCCTCGCGCATCGACGTCTACCCCGACGCGCCGCACGCCTTCCACGCGGATTACCGCCCGTCCTACCGCAAGGCCGAAGCCGAACAGGCCTGGACCCGCATGCTGGACTGGTTCAAGCAGAAGGGGCTGTAGGATGGGTGCAGCGCGAGACGCTCCAGACAAGAACACGGGCGCCAAGCGCGCGTAACCCATCAGGCGGCGCAAGCCGCCGGGTTTCGTCGCATGCTGTTGTTGGCCTCTTGCCAAGAAAACCGGCGGCTTGCGCCGCCTGATGGGTTACGCGCGCTGGATACTTGAGTGCTTGCTTAAGAATTCTCGCGCTGCACCCATCCTACGCCCCGCTCAATCCCGCAACAACTCCACCCCTTCCACCGCCCCCAGGGTCGAGCCATACCGGTCCAGCGCCCGCTCCGGCTCGACCCCGATGCGGCCCAGCGCGCCACGCCATCGCGCCGCGTTCGCGGCCAGGACATCGCGCCCCGGCAGCGGCCCGCGCGCCGCCACGATCACCCGGTTCGATTCGCGCAGGTTGAAGAAGGTCCCGAACACGGCCGCGTACGTGGCCGATTCCCGTTCGTACAGCCGGCTGTTGGTGAAGGTGTTGGCGACCACGATGCCGTCGTCCGTCAGGATCGCCTTGACGTGCTCCAGGAATTCCACCGTCATCAGGTGTTCGGGGATGTAGTCGACGTCGAAGGCGTCCAGCATCACCATGTCGTACCGCCGGTTCTCGCGATGCGCGCGTTCGATGTAGGCGCGGCCGTCCTCGATGTGCAGGCGCTGGCGCGGACCTTCGCGGTAGCCGAAATAGGCGGCGGCGACCTTGCCGACCGCGGGGTCGATTTCCACGGTGTCGATGACCGCCTCGGGCAGCAGCCTGGCCAGGGTGTTCTGCAAGGACGCGCCGCCCAGGCCGACGATCAGTATGCTGGCCGGCGCCGGCTTGGCGTACAGCGCGCTCATCATCATGCGGGTGTAGGAGAAGACCAGCTTTTCGGGGTCGGCCAGGTCCATGCAGGTCTGGCGGCCGAAGTCCACCATGGTGTTGAAGTTCATGCAGCGTTCGCCGTTTTCCTCGAACACCAGGACCGCGCCGAAGCGCGAGCGTTCGCTGTGCAGCAGTTCGGCGCCGGCCTGCACGCCGGAATGGAAGAGGGCGGCAAGGCCCAGGAACGAGGCGCAGAGCAGGCGGAGCATAAGAGGTGCCATCGATGGGGATGGCACATCATATCGCCCGCCTACTTGGCGTATTCTCCCGGCAGGCCGTCGTTGACCTCGGCCAGGGCGTTCTTCATGTCCTCATAGCTCATGACGCGTTCGTTCTGGAACCCGCCCAGCACGCCGCGGCAGCCGTCGACGCCGGAACGCTTCATGTCGTCCATCATGGTCTTGCCCTGGGCCTGCCCCTTCTGGAATTCGGCGTCGTACGCGGCCGCCGAAAAGCCGTATTCCTGGGCGTACTGGAGCAGGTTCTTGCGGGAGTTGGACTGGTGCTGGGCCAGGTCGGGCTCGGAGGCGCCGCAGGCGCGGGCCGCGCCGTTGGAGGCGCCGGCGGCCATGACGAAGGAGTCGTACTGGATCTGTTCGCTGGCGTCGGGGGCCGCCCAGGCGGGGGCGGTCCATAGGGGAGCGGCGGCGCCCAGCGCCCAGGCCAGGCGGGTCAGGATCTTGCGCATCGGTGAATCTCCGCGGGCGTGGGTGTCTGTCACACGAAAATATCCCGCACATTATGACAATCAGCCGTTTCGAGGCCATGTAGGGGCGGTATAGAGTCGTATCAGACTGTGCATCTTCTTTTCCCCGGCCGGGCTTTGCAGCGCCCGGGCCGCGCAAGAACTATGATGGAGCCTGCGGGGCGATTCCGCCCCCGAAGCCGTATCCCTTTACCCCTGGAGATTCCCCATGACGATCAAAGTCGGCGACCGCGTGCCCGACGGCACCCTGACCGAATTCATCGAGACCGAAACCGCCGGCTGCTCGCTGGGCCCCAACGCGTTCCAGGTCGCCGATCTGGTCCGCGGCAAGACCATCGCGCTGTTCGCCGTGCCGGGCGCGTTCACGCCCACCTGCTCGGCCAAGCACCTGCCCGGCTACGTGGAGCAGGCCGACGCGCTCAAGGCCAAGGGCGTCGATGAAATCTGGTGCGTGGCGGTCAACGACGCCTTCGTCATGGGCGCCTGGGGCCGCGAGCAGAAAACCGACGGCAAGGTCCGCATGCTGGCCGACGGCTCGGCGCTGTGGACCCAGGCCCTGGGCCTGGAGCTGGACCTGGTCCAGCGCGGCATGGGCGTGCGCTCGCAGCGCTACTCGGCGCTAATCGTCGACGGCGTGGTCAAGCAGCTGAACGTCGAGGCGCCCGGCAAGTTCGAAGTCAGCGACGCCGCCACCATGCTGTCGCAGGTCTGACCCCCCAGCCGTTTCCGTTTTACCGCTCGACGCCGCGGGCCGCCTTTGCGGCCCGCGGCGCTACCGACAGCAGCGGTCGCCGACGCCATGCTCGCCACCCTTTCCTCATTCTCGTCGCTGTATTTCGCGACCTTGCTGATGCTGATCGGCACAGGTCTGTTCAACACCTACATGGGCCTTCGGCTGACCGCGCAATCGGTCAGCGAGGTATGGATCGGCGCCCTGATCGCCGGCTACTACCTGGGCCTGGTGTGCGGGGCGCGCCTGGGCCACCGCCTCATCATCCGCGTCGGCCACATCCGGGCCTTCGTCGCCTGCGCCGCCATCGCCACCAGCATGATCCTGGCCCAGACGCTGGTCGAATCCATGCCGCTGTGGCTGGTGTTCCGCGTCATCTCGGGCATCGTCATGGTGACCGAATTCATGGTCATCGAGAGCTGGCTCAACGAGCAGACCGAAAACCACCAGCGCGGCCGCGTGTTCTCCGTCTACATGGTGGTGTCCGGCCTGGGCACGGTGCTGGGCCAGCTGGCCCTGACCGCCTACGCCACGCTGGACCTGCGCCCGCTGACCCTGGTGGCGATGTGCCTGGTGCTGTGCCTGGTGCCCATCGCCGTCACGGCCCGCTCCCACCCGCCCACGCCGCTGCCCGCGCCGCTGGACATCCGTTTCTTCATGCAGCGCGTGCCGCTGTCGATGACGGTGCTGTTCGTGGCGGGCAACCTGTCCGGAGCCTTCTACGGCCTGGCGGCGGTCTACGCCGCCAAGCACGGGCTGTCCACCTCGCAGGCGGCCATCTTCGTGGCCGCCGCCGTGACCGCCGGCCTGCTGTCCCAATGGCCCATGGGCTGGCTGTCCGACCGCATCAACCGCGCCGGCATGATCCGTTTCAACGCCTTGCTGCTGGTGCTGCTGCCCATCGTCATGTGGGGCTGGATCGCGCTGCCGTACTGGGCGCTGGTCGCCATGTCCTGCATCTTCGGCGTGCTGCAGTTCACGCTGTACCCGCTGGGCGCGGCCTTCGCCAACGACCACGTCGAGTCCGAACGCCGGGTCAGCCTGTCGGCCGTGCTGCTCATGACCTACGGGGTGGGGGCCTGTGTCGGCCCCATGATCGCCGGCATGATGATGTCGATGGCCGGCCCCAGCATGTACTACGTGTTCATATCGGCCTGCGCCGTGATCCTGGTCTGGCAGGTGCGTCCCACGCGCGTCACCGGCGCGCACCAGGTGGAAGAGGCGCCCACGCACTTCGTGCCCATGCCCGACACGCTGCAGAGCTCGCCGGCGGCGGCGGTGCTGGACCCGCGCGTCGATCCCGAGAACGACATCGCCATGGAGATGGTGCAGCCCGATCCGTCGGCGGCCGTTCCGCCCGCGGAACCGGCTGCGGCGGATGCCGCCGAAGCCGCGCCGGACGAAACGGCCGAGCCCGGCGACGAGCGCGAGATCCGCACCGGCACCTGAATCCTGCCCAGGGTCACCAGGGCGCCATCAGCACGATGGCGGCCAGGGCCAGGGCGATGCCCAGCAGGTTCAGGCGCGACAGCGGCTCGCGAAACGCCAGCGCGCCGACCAGCGTGCCCAGCGTGACGACCCCCATGTTCATCGACGCGAACACCAGCGCGGGGTGCTCGGGCAGCGCCTGGTGCGCGCGGATATAGGTCAGGATGTTGCCGAAGTTCGCCAGCCCCAGCGCCACGCCGGCGGCCAGGTGGCGGGCCTCCCAGCGCGTCCGCCGCAGCAGATGGAAGGCCAGCATCAGCAGGCCGGCGATGACGAAGGCCAGCAGCAGGCCGCCCGCGAACGCGGTGCCGGCGCGCGCCATCTGCTTGAACAGAATGTCGATGACGCCATAGCCCAGCCATACCGCCAGCGGCCACAGCCAGGTCGCGCGGCCGCCGCCGGGGCCGTCCTCGGCCGCGGGCGGGGCGCGGCGCAGCAGGCAGTACAGCGCGCCGGCGGCCAGCAGCGTCGCGCCCAGCTTGCGGGCGCTGGGCGGTTCGCCGAACAGCAGGAAAGCGGCCAGCAACGGAATGAACAGCGACAGCCGCTGCGCGGCGTCGCTGCGCACGATGCCGGCATGGCGCACCGCCTGCGCCATGGCCAGGAACACGCTGGGCAGGAGCACGCCCAGCGCGGCCAGCACCAGCCACGGCGTGCGCGGAGCCAGCAGCCCGGCGGCGTCCGGGCGCAGCACGGCCCAGCAGAGCAGGGCGGCGACCAGGTAATTCATGGCGATGGCCTGGCCCACGTCGATCCGCCAGCGCCGGGCCAGCTTGAGCAGCACGGCCACCGTCACGCTGCATGCGACGCTGGCCAGCAGGTACAGCAGGCCGGGCGTCAGCGGCACGCCGAGGGCTCCCCGCCGTGGCCGGCCGCGTCCACGCGCATGCCCAGGCGCGCCAGCAGGCGCTGGTCGGCTTCCATCTGCGGGTTGGCGGTGGTCAGCAGCGCGTCGCCGTAGAACATGGAATTGGCCCCGGCCATGAAGCACAGCGCCTGCAGCGCGTCGTCCATGGTCTCGCGCCCGGCCGACAGGCGCACCGCGGCGCGCGGCATGGCGATGCGCGCCACCGCGATGGTGCGCACGAACTCGAACGGGTCCAGCGCGTCCACGCCGGCCAGCGGCGTGCCTTCCACCTGGACCAGGTTGTTGATGGGCACGGATTCGGGGTAGGGGTCCATGCTGGCCAGCTGGGCGATCAGGCCGGCGCGCTCGCGCCGCGATTCGCCCAGGCCGACGATGCCGCCGCAGCACACGCTGATGCCGGCCTCGCGCACCCGCTCCAGCGTGTCCAGGCGGTCCTGGTAGGTGCGGGTGGAGATGATCTTGCCGTAGAACTCCGGCGAGGTGTCCAGGTTGTGGTTGTAGTAGTCCAGGCCGGCCTCTTTGAGCTGTTCGGCCTGGCCCTCGCGCAGCATGCCCAGCGTGACACAGGTCTCCAGGCCCAGCGCCTTGACCGCGCTGACCATCTCGGCCACCGCGTCCAGGTGGTGCGGCTTGGGGCTGCGCCAGGCCGCGCCCATGCAGAAGCGCTGCGCGCCGCCGGCCTGGGCCTGGCGCGCAGCGGCCACCACGTCGGCCAGCGGCATCAGCTTGTCGGCGTCCAGGCCGGTGTCGTAGTGCGCCGACTGCGGGCAGTAGGCGCAATCCTCGGGGCACCCGCCGGTCTTGATCGACAGCAGGCTGGAGAGCTGGATGACGTTGGGGTCGAAATGGGCGCGGTGCGTCTGCTGGGCGCGGAACACCAGGTCCATGAATGGCAGCTCATAGAGCGCCAGGATGTCGGCGGCGCTCCAGGCGGCGGGGGCGGCGGGCCGGGCGGGAGTCGGGACGGGAATGTAGGCGGTCTGCATGAACGGGCTCCTGTCGGTCTGGCGGAATCGAGCCGCTTGCTGGGCAAGGGCAGGTCCGGCGGATCGTAAGAAGCCGCGCAGGGTTTGCGCAATCGGCCTGGTATGAAAGAAATTAGCTGCTGATTGATGTGTTGTTGGCGGAAATTAGCGGATTTTGGCTTGCCCCTTCCGCTAACTCGGCCGCATCTTCGGCGACGCGCCCGGGCCGATTATTTTGCATCCAATTGTAAATAATTCGGATCTCATTCCGGGCGCCGCCTGTCGGCCTTGCGGGCCGATTCATGCCCGGTGATGCCGCGGTCGCGCGCCCAGACGATGGCGGCGCTGCGGCGGTGCACGCCGATCTTGCTGTAGATGGTGGCCACGTGGTTGCGCACCGTGTTGCGCGACAGCTTCAGGGTCTTGGCGATGCCGTCGTCGTCATGGCCCTGGCACATCAGCCCCAGCACCTCGCGCTCGCGCGAGGTCAGCTGCGCCAGTTCGGCGACGTCGCGCGTGGCGGGAGCGGGTTGCCGCAGCTGCGCCAGTTTCTCGATGATGCCGCGGCTGAACCAGGAGGTGTCCTGCATGACGGCCTCGATGGCGGTCAGTAGTTCGGTCTCGGAGCGCTTGCGCTCGGTGATGTCGTGCATCACCACCAGCAGGCGCCGCTGGCCGCCGATCATGACGGGCTCGGCCGAGACCAGGCAGTCCAGCTGCCCGCCGTCATGCGTGAGCAGCGCGGCCTCGCGGTTGCGCAGGCTTTCGCCGCCGCGCAGGCTGGCGGCCAGGCCGTCGTAGGACTGCAGGCCCAGCTCGGTCAGCGCCTGGCCGACGCTTTTCTCCGCGGGCACCCCGGTGGCCGCCACGCAGGCGTCGTTGACGTCCAGCACGCTCAGGTCGTCGGCCTCGCACAGCGCCATGGGCACGGGCGCCAGGCGGAAGGCCTTGGAGAAGCGCTCCTCGCTTTCGCGCAGGGCCAGTTCGGTGCGCTTACGGGCCTCCAGGTCGATGAAGGTGAACAGCATGCAGGGCTCGCCGTTCATGTCGATGGGCTGGCCGGCCACGATCACGAACTTCTCGCCGCCGTCGGCCAGTTTGACCACGCCTTCGCGCTGGGGGATGGTCCGGCCCTCGTCGAGCCGGGCGACCGCGGCTTCCTTGTCCTCGCCGCCGTCCAGCACGTCGAGCTCATAGGTGGACTTACCCAGCACGGTATCGCGCGTATGGCCGGTCATTTCCAGAAAGCCCTGGTTGACCTTCACGTAGCGCAGATCGGCCAGCCGGCAGATCAGGGCGGGAGCGGGATTGGCGTTGAAGGTGCGCTCGAAGCGCTCCTCGGCGTTGATCTGTTCGGTCTGGTCGTGCAGGATCAGCACGCGAAAGCCCGCGCCGTCGCCGTTTTCCAGGTTCAGGCCGCGCGCGCGCACGTTGCGCAGGAATTCCTCGTCGTCCTTGCGCCGCAGGTCCAGCATCAGTTCCTCGAACGGCTCGGCGGCGGCCAGGCGGTCCAGCGGATACTGGCGGGCAGGCAGGCGGTGATGGTTGCGGTAGGTGAGGGTGTAGCGCTTGCGGTAGCCGGCGGGCGTCTCGCCCAGCTCTTCGAGCTTTCCGGCGCCGTGCAGGGCCAGGGCGCTGTCATTGGCCCAGGCGATGGCGCCATTGGATTCCAGCAGAATGATGCCTTCGTTCAGGCCGGCGATGATGTCCTGCAGATGCTGTCGGTGCGCATGGGGCGCGGCGGCTTTCGCGGTCACGTAGTCCTCTTCATTTCGCAGGGCACGAACGTAAAGGATGACGGCGCGGCCCGCTGCTGTCCAGATGGCGAAACGGACGAGTCTGCGCGTACCGGGCGCAGACCCGGCAGGCTTTTCGGATAGGCCCGTGCGGCGCGGTCCCGAATCTAATATACTCAAAAAATATTAACGATCCGTGCAGCGAGCTTGCCGGCCGGCGCGGCGCGGCCGCGGCTGTTGCAGGGATTCTGGTCATCATCGCCATGAAACAAGCCCCGCCCGTCGTCAAAACCCGCGCGACCGAAGCCGCCTACGATGCGATCGAACAGATGATCGCGACGCTCAAGCTCGAACCCAACCAGCCCATCGTCGAAAGCGACCTGATCCAGATGACCGGCCTGGGCCGCACGCCCATCCGCGAAGCGCTGATGCGCCTGGTGGCCAGCGGCCTGATCGAGCAGCAGCCGCGCCGCGGCCTGCGCGTGAGCGAAATCCGCATCGCCGAGCACCTGATCCTGATCGAAACGCGCCGCGTGCTGGAACGGCTGATCGCCATGTCCTCGGCGCGCCGCGCCACGCCGGAGCAGCGCGCCAAGCTGCTGCAGCATGCGCATGACATGGTCGACGCCGCCAGCCGCGGCGACCTGGCTGGCTACATGCACGCCGACCAGGCCCTGGACCGGGTCAATCACGAAGCCAGCCGCAACCCCTACGCGGTGCAGGCCATCATTCCCATGATCATCCAGTGCCGGCGGTTCTGGTACGCCTTCCAGCACGAAGGCGACCTGGAGCGCGGCGCCCAATGCCACCTGATGGAGGCCGAGGGCATCTACGCCAACGACCCCGAGCGCGCCATGGCCGGGGCCGACGCGCTGATGAGCTACCTGATGGAATTCACCCACACGGTGATCGAAGGGTGAGGAAGCCGGGCGGCCATCGGGGCCGCCCGGCGCCGCTCAGTTGACGTACCAGATGGTCTTGACCTGCTGGTACTGGTCCAGCGCTTCCAGGCCGTTGTCGCGGCCGCCGAAGCCGGACTGCTTGTAGCCGCCGAAGGGCGTGGTGATGTCGCCTTCGGAGAAGCCGTTGATGGACACCGTGCCGGCCTGGATGGCCCGCGCCACGCGTTGCGCGCGGCGCACGTCGCGGGTGTAGAGCGAGGCCGCCAGGCCGTAGTGGCTGTCGTTGGCCAGCTCGATGGCCTCGGCCTCGGTCTCGAAGGTCGTGACGGCCAGGATGGGGCCGAACACCTCTTCCTGGAACAGCCGCGAGTCCGCCGCCACGGCGTCGAACACCGTCGGCTCGATGTACCAGCCGCTGCCCAGTTCCGCGTGGATGCGCCCGCCGTGCGCCAGGCGCGCGCCCTGCGCCGCGGCGCCTTCGAGGAAACCGCGCACCTTGTCGAAATGCGCGCGCTCGATCATGGGGCCGATCTTGACCTCGGGATCGGTGGGCAGGCCCACCTTCCATTCCGACAGGCGCTGGCGCAGCCGTTCGAGCAGGGCGTCCTTGATGCCGGCCTGGACGATCAGGCGCGAGCCGCAGCTGCAGTTCTCGCCCATGTTCCAGAAGGCGGCCGCCAGCACGTGGTCGGCCAGGCCGTCCAGGTCGGCGTCCTCGAAAATCACCTGCGGGCTTTTGCCGCCGCACTCCAGCACGATTTCCTTCAGGTTGCTCTCTGCCGAGTACTTGAGGAAGTAGCGCCCCACCTCCGTGGAGCCCGTGAACGAGACCACGTCCACGTCCATGTGGCGGCCGAGCGCCTGGCCCACCTCTTCGCCCAGGCCGGTGACCAGGATCAGCGCGCCGGCCGGAATGCCGGCCTGGTGGGCCAGCTGGGTCATGCGGTAGGCGCTCAGCGAAGTCAGCTCGGCCGGCTTGACGATCACCGAGTTGCCGGCGGCCAGCGCCGGCGCCACTTTCCAGGCGTACATCTGCGCCGGGAAGTTCCACGGCAGCACCGCGCCCACCACGCCGATGGGTTCTTTCACGATCAGGCCCAGCGCCTCGGAGCCGGTCGGCGAGATGCGGCCGTAGCACTTGTCCACGGCTTCGGCGTACCAGCGGAACGTGTCCAGCGTGGCCGGCAGGTCGGTGTTCAGGCATTCGGTGATGGGCTTGCCGGCGTCGATGCAGTCCAGCGCCGCCAGCTCTTCGGCGTGCTCGGTCAGCAGGTCGGCCCAGGCCAGCATGACGCGCTTGCGCTCGGCCGGCGCCAGGCCGGACCATTCGCCGGACTTGAAGCTGGCGCGCGCGGCGCGCACGGCCAGGTCCACATCGGCCACGGTTCCGGCCTCGATCGCGCCGATCACGCTGTTGTCGATGGGCGTGGTGTTCTCCAGGCGGGCGCCGGGGGCGGCGTGGCCGGGAATCAGGTGGCCCGCCCAAAGCTGGCCGGCGCGGGCCTGCTCGAATATCCGCTCTTTGGTTTGAGGCATGGCTCGCTCCTTATCCCTGGTAGGCGTCGAGCATCGCGATGAACGCGCGCTCGTCCTCGGCCGACAGCGGCGCCAGCGGCAGGCGCACCGTGCCGGCGTCCACGCCGTGGCGGCGGCAGCCGAGTTTGGCCTTCTGGTTGTAGTCGCCCGATTCCATGGCCTGGATCACGGGGTACATGCCGCTCATCAGGCGGCGCACTTCGTCCCAGCGCTGTTCGCCGGCGGCCTTGACCATGGCGGCCTGCTCGGCCGGGAACACGTTGGCGCCGCCGCTGATCCAGCTGCGCACGCCCCAGAACAGGAAGTCGGCGGCCATGTCGTCGGACCCGCTGACGATCTGGAAGTCCGGGATGCGGGCCTGGATCAGGGCCAGTGCGCGGTTGAAGTTGCCGCTGCTTTCCTTGATGCCGACGATGTTGGGGATGCGGGCCAGCTCGGTGATGGTTTCGACCGCGATCTGCACGCCGATGCGCGCCGGGAAGTCGTACAGGATGATGGGCAGCGGCGTGGCGGCGGCCACCGTGCGGAAGTGCGCCAGGATGCCGGCCTGTTCCGGCAGGCTATACGGCGGCGCGGTCAGCATCAGGCCCTGGTAGCCCAGTTCCTGCGCCTGCCGGGCGTTGCGGATGGCCTGCGGCGTGGACAGCGCGTTGATGCCGGCGATGAGGGTGATGCGTCCGCGCGCGGCCTCGGCGACGGTGCGCAGCACCAGCTCGCGCTCGGCGTCTTCCAGCGCGTAGAACTCGCCGGTCGTGCCGCAGGCCACGATGCCGGCCACGCCCGCTTCCACGAAGCGATCCACCAGCTGCCGCAGGGCGTCGGCGTTGACGCCGCCGTCCGCGCCGAACGGCGTCACGATGGGTACCAGGACTCCTTCGATATTCATAACTCTTCCTAATGCAAAAAAGGACCCGTATTAGCGGGAGAAAGCCGGGCCGCGCGGGCCCGTCAGCCAGATGGTTCAGAACCCCACGATGCGCTGCGGCAGCCAGGTCGCCAGGACCGGGAACAGCGCCACCAGGGCCAGCGTCACGAACTGCACCAGGATGAAGGGGATCACCCCCCGGCATACCTGGCCGTACTTCATGTCGGGCGGGGCGATCGACAGCAGGTAGAAGATCGACGAGGCCATGGGCGGCGTCAGGTAGCTGGTCTGGATCACGATGATCACCAGCGTGCCGAACCAGATCGGGTCCACGCCCGCGGCCGTCAGCACCGGCAGGAACAGCGGCACGCAGATCAGCACGTTGGCGGTCCAGTCCAGCACGAAGCCCAGCAGGAACACGATGATCAGGAACAGCACCAGCGTGCCGTTCACGCCCAGGCCCAGGTCCGCGGTCAGGCTCTGGATCAGGCGCGAGCCGCCGTTGGCCGCGAAAATGCCGGTGAACATGATGCCGCCGGCCACGATCAGCAGGATCATGGCCGAGATCCGCACCGTGATCGCCAGCGACTCGCGCAGCATCGGGATGCTGAACTGGCCGTAGCAGATGCACAGGACCAGGGCGCCGATCGCGCCGACGGCGGCGGCCTCGGTCGGCGAGGCGATGCCGGCCATCAGCGAGCCCAGCACCGCGAAGATCAGCAGCATCGTGGGCACCAGCCCGCTCAGCGTGATGCGCAGCTTGTCGGCCAGCGGCAGGCGCATGTCCTCGGCGTCGGCGGGCGGGCCTTTCTTCGGATTGAGCACGCACACGCCGATGATGTAAAGGATGAACAGGCCAACCATGATGAGGCCGGGAAACAGCATGGCCGCGAACAGTTCGCCCACCGAGATCTGGGCCAGCGAGGCGTACACCACGGCCACCACCGAGGGCGGAATCATGGTGCCCAGCGAGCCGCCGGCGCAGATCGTGCCGGCGATCAGCGAGTTGTCGTAGCGAAAGCGCTGCATCGCCGGAATCGCCATCAGGCCCACCATGACCTCGACCGCGCCGACCACGCCGGCCGCGGCCGCGAAGGTCGCGCCCATGGCGATGGTGGCCACGGCCAGGCCGCCGGGCAGGCGTCCCAGCCACAGCTGCATGGTGCGGAACAGGCGCGCGGCGATCCCCGAGCGTTCCAGGATCGCGCCCATCAGCACGAACATCGGAATCGCCGACAGGACGTAGTTGGTGGCGGCGGAATACAGCCCGCCGTAGAGCTGGTTGAAAACGTTTCCGCCAAAGGCGAACCAGCCGCCGACGATGGCGGGAATGATCAGCGCGAGGGAAACCGGGATGCCCAGGAAAATCAGCAGGAACATCCCGGGGAACATCAGGGCGGCGACAGTCGGATTCATCAATGTTCCTTCGTGGCCGATGCGCGCTGGCCCGCGAAGGCGCGCAGGCCTTCGGCCGCGAGTTGCAGGGTCATCGCGATCAGGCCGATCGCGATCAGCAGATAGAAAGGCCACATCAACGGCGCCCAGGGGCTGACCGTCTCGACCTCCTGGCGCACCCAGGCGCGCCAGGAGTGCGACAGCGCGATCCAGGACAGCACGCCGAAAAACGGCGCCAGGATCAGCAGGTAGGCGACGCCCTGGACCGCGTCGTTGACGCGCGCCGGCAGGCGGTTGCGCAGCACGTCGATGCGGATGTGGCCGTCTTCGCGCAGCACATAGGCCATGCCCAGCAGGAACACCGCGCCGTTGCTCATATAGGCGATGTCGAACGCCCACGCGGTGGGCGCGTCGAACACATAGCGCGCGAAGACTTCGTAAACCATCGCCAGGGTCAGCACCGCCGCCGCCAGGCTGGCCAGCAGGGACGCGAACCGGGATACGCCATTGGCGAACCGGGCCAGGACATCGAGCATGATCGCCTTCCTCGCCGTGCGTCAGTTGCGGACCAGATAGCCGCTCTCGGCCTTCCAGCGTTCGTGATAGGCCTGGTAGTCGGCCAGCACCTCGGCCATCTCAGGCTTGCCGGCGGCCTTGCGGGCCTCGGCCGTCTTGCGCATCCAGTCGTTTCCGGCGTCGGACAGCTGCTTCACGAACTCGGGGGCCAGCGTGATGATCTCGTTGCGGCCGCTGCGGTATTTCGCCATGGCCTTCATGTCGGCGTCGTAGAAGTAGTCCAGGCTCTGCTGCGTGGTGAGTTCGGCGGCCGCCTCGATCAGCGGCTTGAGGTCGGCCGGCACCTTGTCCCAGGTTTCCTTCTTCACCACCACTTCCCACATGAAAGTGGGCTGGTGCACGCCCGGCACCACGATGTACTTGGCGGCCTGGTGAAAGCCCTCGGGCATGTTGGCCGACGGCGGCGCCCACTCCACAGCGTCCACGCCCTTGCGCTGCAGCAGCGTATAGGTCTCGCCCGGCGGCACCACGGTCGGCACCGCGCCGAAGTAGTCGCGCATCACTTCGGCCCAGGGGCCGGAGGTGCGGTACTTCAGGTTCTTCAGGTCCTCGGCGTTGCGGATGGGCTTGTTGGCGTGCGCCATGATCTCGGAGGAGCCGATGCCCACGATCATGGTCTTCAGGCCCTGGCCGGCGCGCAGCTTTTCCAGCCGCTGCTTGCCGCCGCCCTCGTACAGCCAGGCCTTGTAGGCGTCGGGGCCCATGCCGCCCGGAAAGCCCGAGAAGATGGCGTTTTCCGGATTCTGGTTGACCAGGTAGCTGGAGGTGGAATGGCCGGCCTCGACCACGCCGTCCTGCACCGCGTCGAACACTTTCAGCGCCGGCACGATCACGCCCGCGCCGAAGGGCTGGATCTCCACGCGCCCGCCGGTCAGGGTCTTGGCGTTGGCGGCGAAACGTTCCAGGAAATTCTTGTAGAAGGGCGAGCCTTCCGGAACCGAGGTCGGCACTCGCCAGGTGACGTCCGCCGCGGCGGCGGAACCGGCGGCGCATGCCGAAATGACGGCGGCGGCCAGGGCGCGGGTCAGTGTTTTCATGGTTTCCCCTTGTGGATGTGGAAATCGGAGCGGTGATTTGCGGCACAGTCTAATATCCATTAAATATATCAACAACATATTTAAGGGTAAGTCCTAGGCGGCTGGCGTCGCAGGCAGGCAGGGGAAGGGGGGAGGGGAAGGGCGCAATCAGGCTGGCGCCGAAATGACAAAAGCCCTGTAAGCAAGGGCTTACAGGGCTTTCCTGAATTCTTGGCGGAGCGGACGGGGCTCGAACCCGCGACCCCCGGCGTGACAGGCCGGTATTCTAACCAACTGAACTACCGCTCCGCAGCGGTGTGCTTGACGACTTTCATCGCTGCGGTGTCAAGGCAGCGGTACTGCAAAATAGGGCCAGCGAACTGGCGTCCCCTAGGGGATTCGAACCCCTGTACTCACCGTGAAAGGGTGATGTCCTAGGCCTCTAGACGAAGGGGACTTGGACTGCGTATCGCACGAACTGCTGCGATATTACTACCGTACTACTTACTGGTGGAGGTAAGCGGGATCGAACCGCTGACCTCTTGCATGCCATGCAAGCGCTCTCCCAGCTGAGCTATACCCCCCAGGTTACCTTGTTGCCACAGACTGCCGGCAACCAGGCCTTACACCCTAAAAAGCAAAAAGCCCCGAATACGGAGCTTTTGAAAGATCCCGTTCAAGGAGCTTTTGGCGGAGCGGACGGGACTCGAACCCGCGACCCCCGGCGTGACAGGCCGGTATTCTAACCAACTGAACTACCGCTCCGCAGCGGCTTACTCAAACTAGATCACTTCAACTGCATCTAGGTACTGCATTTACTACCAGCGAACTGGCGTCCCCTAGGGGATTCGAACCCCTGTACTCACCGTGAAAGGGTGATGTCCTAGGCCTCTAGACGAAGGGGACTTGGACTGCTTTCTTCGCTTTGGACTGGTGGAGGTAAGCGGGATCGAACCGCTGACCTCTTGCATGCCATGCAAGCGCTCTCCCAGCTGAGCTATACCCCCGTTTTCTAATCAATTCCGACTGGCTTCCAAGTGTTGCGTCTGCTTCACTTTTCTGCTCGTCACCGGTTTTGTTTAGTGCCGTTGGCGAAGAAACGAGATTATGCACGAACTAAATTTTGCGTGCAAGTCGGTTTGCGGCAAAAAACAAAAAAGTTGTGAAAAGTGGGGGCGGCGGCGGACCGTCGAGTGACGGTTGCGTATTTGTTGGGCAGCCCGGGAAAGTCTTTTCCAAGCCAAGTCCAGGAAAATCAAGGGCTTGCGGGAATATCATCGCAATAGCGAAAATTTTGCCGTTTTGCCACACTTGGCCGACGGCATCGATCAGGACGGAACGCGATGAGCAGGACTTCTTTTCCCACGCGCCCGCTGGGCAGCACCGGCATGGCGATCACCCGCATCGGCCTGGGCGCCTGGGCCATCGGCGGCAACGGCTGGGCGGTGGGCTGGGGCCCGCAGGACGATGCCGATTCCATCGCCGCGATCCGCAGGGCCGTGGAGCGCGGCATCAACTGGATCGACACCGCGGCGGTGTACGGCCTGGGCCATTCCGAAGAAATCGTGCGCCGCGTGCTGGCGCAGATGCCGGCAGCGGAACGGCCGTACGTATTCACCAAGTGCGGCCTGACCTGGTCCGCCGAGCAGCCGCAGGCCATGCCGCGGCGCACCGGCGCGCCGGCCAGCATCCGGCGCGAACTGGAGGACTCGCTGCGCCGCCTGGGGGTGGAGCGCATCGACCTCTACCAGATGCACTGGCCGGCGGGCGACGGCACGCCGCTGGAGGCGTACTGGCAGGAGCTGCTGGACCTCAAGCGCGAGGGCAAGGTGCGGGCGGTGGGACTGTCGAACCACAATCTCGCGCAACTGCAGCACGCCGAGGCGCTGGGCCACGTGGACACGCTGCAGCCGCCGTTCTCGGCCATCCAGCGCGGCGCCGGCGGCGACCTGATTCCCTGGTGCGCGCGCAACGGCACCGGCGTCATCGTCTACAGCCCGATGCAGTCCGGCCTGCTGACCGGGCGCTTCAGCCTGGAGCGCGCCCGCGCGCTGCCGGCCGACGACTGGCGCGCGCGCAACGCGGAATTCGCCACGCCCAACATCGAGCGCAACCTGGCGCTGGCCGAGGCCTTCAAGCCGGTCGCCGAGCGCCACGGCGCGACCGTCGCCGCGGTGGCGGCGGGCTGGACGCTGGCCTGGCCGGGCGTGACCGGGGCCATCGTGGGCGCGCGCAGCGCGGCGCAGGTGGACGGGCTGCTGGGCGCCGCGGAGCTGGAACTGGACAGCGAGGACATGGACGCCATCGCCGAGGCGATCGAGCGCAGCGGCGCGGGCTTCGGCCCGCTGCGCCCGCCCGAAGAGAACGGCGCGCTGCCGGATTATCTGTTCGCCTGACGTTTACGCGCGGCGGCTCTTGCGACCGCTGCCCACGGCCGCGATCAGCGCCAGCCCGATCAGGGCCAGCGCGGTCTTGTCGCCGAAGCGGGCGTAGGGCGTCAGGCCCGTCATGCCCTGCACGGACACCGGCAGCACGCCAGCCTGCAGCGGCGCAAGCTGCGCCGCCACGCGGCCCTTGGCGTCGATGGCGGCGGTGATGCCGGTATTGGTCGAGGTCAGCATGGGCCGCGCCGTTTCGATGGTGCGCAGGCGGCCGATCTGCAGGTGCTGGCGCAGCGCCCAGGTGTCGCCGAACCAGCCCAGGTTGCTGACGTTCACCAGGATGGTGGCGCCCGGTTCGCCGTTGGGGCCGGGCTGCAGCGCGGGCAGCAGGTCGGGGCCGAACAGGTCTTCGTAGCAGATGTTGAACGCGATATGCTGGCCGCCCACGGCGAACGGCGCCTGGCGCCGCGCGCCGCGGTCGAAGTCGCCCAGCGGAATGTTCAGCATGTCGACGAACCAGTGAAAGCCCGGCGGCACGTATTCGCCCCAGGGCACCAGATGGCGCTTGTCGTAGCGCATCGCGGTGGCGCCGGCCACCAGGTGCTCCACCGGCGTATTGCCGTCGAAGCCCATGACGCTGTTGGTGTAGCGGTCGCGCCCGTCCACGCGGTCATGCAGGGGCACGCCCATGGCGATGACGGTATTGCGCTGCGCGGCCACGCCGCGCCAGGCGTCCCAGACGCGCGGATCGAGCTGGTCCTGGAAAACGGGCAGCACGGTCTCCGGCAGGATGACCAGTTGCGGATCGGGCACGCCGGGCGCCGGCGGCATGGCCGCCAGGTCCAGGTGGCGCACCAGGCTTTGTTCCAGCAGCGCCGGGTCGAATTTCTGCGATTGCTCGATATTGCCCTGGACCAGCCGCACGTTGAGCGGCTCGCCCGCGGGCGCCGACCAGTCGATGCGCGACAGCGGCCAGCCGGCCGCGGCCAGCGCCAGCGCGATGCCGGCGGCCAGCGCGTGGCGCGAGCCCTGCAGCGATTTTTTCGAGGGCTGCCACAGGCTGGCGAGCGCGGCGGCGGCGAAGGCGGAAATGAACGCCATGCCGTGCACGCCCAGCAGCGGCGCCCAGCCGGCGATGGGGCCGTCGACCTGGGCGTAGCCGATGTTCAGCCACGGAAAGCCCGTCAGCAGCACGGCGCGCAGCCATTCGAACGCCGCCCACATCGCGGCCCAGGCCAGGGTCGCCGACAGGATGCGCGCGGGCGCGGCGTCCGGCGCCAGCGGCGCGTAGCGGCGCGCCAGCGCGCCGGCGGTGGCCGGAAACAGCGCCAGGAAAGCCGACAGCGCCAGCACCGCCGCCACCGACAGCGGCGCCGACAGGTCGCCGTAGCGGTGCAGGCTGATGAAGATCCAGTACAGCCCCAGCGCGTAAGTGCCGAAGCCGAACAGCCAGCCGCGGCCCCAGGCCTGGCGGGCCGAGGGCGCGTACAGCGTCACGCGCGCGGCGATGGCCAGCATCAGGATCTGGGTGCCGGCCAGCGCCCAGTCGGGCAGGGGGCCGGGCGAGAAAGTCAGGGCGTGCACGGCGCCGGCCAATAGCAGGCCGGCGGCGCCGCGCAGGATGCGGCCGCGAGTGGGACTCGTCATGCGTCGGTAGAGGGCAGGGAGGCTGAGGGGGGAGCGTTGCGCTTGACGCGCAGCCAGATGGCGCGGCGCGCGTCGCCGCGCGCCACTTCCAGGCGCAGGCCGTCGAATTCGGCGGTGTCGCCGCGGCGCGGGATGCGGCCGAGCTGGCCGCCCATCCAGCCGCCGACGCTGTCGTACTCGTCGTCGGGCAGCTGGCAGCCGAACACTTCGTTGAAATGCGAGATATCGGTGGCGGCCAGGACGCGCCACTGGTTCTCGCCTTCCGGGAAGATGGAGTCTTCCTCGGTTTCGTCGAATTCGTCTTCGATGTCGCCGACGATCTGTTCCAGCACGTCTTCCATCGTGACCAGGCCGGAGATGCCGCCGTGCTCGTCGATGACGATGGCCTGGTGGTTGCGGCTGGCGCGGAACTCGTGCAGCAGCACGTTCAGGCGCTTGGATTCCGGGATGAACACGGCCGGGCGCACCAGCGTGCGCACTTCGATGCCGGGTTCCAGCATGCAGCGCAGCAGGTCCTTGGCCAGCAGGATGCCGATGATGTTGTCGCGGTCGCCTTCGTAGACGGGGAAGCGCGAGTGCGCGGTCTCGATGACCGAGGCGACCAGATGGGCGAGGGGCTGGGTGACGTCGAGCAGGTCCATGCGCGAGCGCGGGACCATGATGTCGCCGACGGTGCCTTCGGACACGGCCAGCGCGCCCTTGATCATTTTGTAGGACTCGGCATCGAGCAGTTCACGCTCGTGCGCGGCTTCCAGGACGGCCTTGATGCCTTCGCGGTCCTCGGGCTCGCGGCGCACGAGGGAAAGCAGGCGGTCTAGAAGGGATTTGGTGGCGGGTTTGGTAGAGCGAGCAGGCGTCGCTTCAGGAGCAGGGTAAGGGTCAGACATCGTCCGGGAGGACAGGTTGCGGAACGGCCAGCATAACCGAAACTGGCTTCCAATTTGTAACGCGGTGGTCCGAAATGCGCGGAACCCCCGCCATCTGCGCCTTGCTGCACGCCATTTTTCGGCAATTTCTCAGGGTTGTCCCGAGGGGCCGTTTTCAGGACTCAAGGTAGGGGTCGGCGATGCCCATGGCGGCCAGCGTGGCGGTTTCCAGCGCTTCCATGCGCTTGGCCTCGCGGGCCTTGATGTGGTCGTAGCCCAGCGCGTGCAGCACGCCGTGGACGGTCAGGTGGGCGGCGTGGTCCAGCAGCTGCTTGCGCTGTTCGCGGGCCTCGCGCACCAGCACCGGCACGCACATGACGATGTCGCCGCGGGCCACGCCCAGCGGGTCCACGCCGTATTCGAAGGTGAGCACGTTGGTGGCGTAGTCGCGCCCGCGGAAATCGCGGTTCAGGCGCCGGCCCTCGGCCGCGCCGACCAGGCGCAGGCTGAGCTCGGCGGCCGAGAATTCCACCAGGCCGTCGCCGGCCGCGCCGGCCAGCGCGCGTTCGGCCCAGCGGCGCAGGCGCCAGCGCGGCAGCCGGTCTTCCTGCACGCCGTACTGCACCGACAGCGACAGTCCGGGCTTCGCGGGATCACTGTGCACGGGTCACTCCTCGCTTTCCGCCGCGCGGTCGTAGGCGTCGACGATGCGCGCGACCAGCGGATGGCGCACCACGTCCCGGCTGGTGAAGCGGGTGGTGGCGATGCCCTGCACGTCGTGCAGCACCTTGACCGCGTGCGCCAGGCCGCTGTCCTGGCCGCGCGGCAGGTCCACCTGGGACGGATCGCCGGTGATGACGGCCTTGCTGCCGAAACCGATGCGGGTCAGGAACATCTTCATCTGTTCCGGCGTGGTGTTCTGCGCCTCGTCCAGGATGACGAAGGCGTGGTTCAGCGTGCGTCCGCGCATATAGGCCAGCGGCGCGATTTCGATGGTCTGCTTTTCGAACAGGCGCTGCACCTTCTCGAAGCCCATCAGGTCGTAGAGCGCGTCATACAGCGGCCGCAGGTACGGATCGACCTTCTGCGCCAGGTCGCCGGGCAGAAAGCCCAGGCGCTCGCCGGCCTCGACCGCCGGGCGCGTCAGCACCAGGCGCTGCACGGTGTCGCGCTCCATCGCGTCGATGGCGCAGGCCACCGCCAGCCAGGTCTTGCCGGTGCCGGCCGGGCCGACGCCGAAGGTGATGTCGTGCTTGAGGATGTTGTTGAGGTAGTCGCGCTGGCGCGGCGTGCGCGGACGCAGGTCGCTGCGCTTGGTGCGCAGCGCGATGCCGTCGCTTTCGTCGTCCAGCGGCGGCAGCGGGTCCAGCGCCTGGGCCTGCTCTTCCTTCAGCTGCGCTTCCTGGCGGCCCACGCCGATCTCGACCAGCCCCAGCTGGATGTCGTCGACCGACAGCGCGCGGTGCACGGCCTGTTCATGGAAGCGGCGCAGGACGCGGGCGGCCAGCTCGGCCAGTTCGCCTTCTATCGTGACGCGGCTGCCGCGGCGCGACAGCTTGACGTTCATGCCGTCGGCCAGCTGCCGCAGGTTTTCGTCCAGCGGGCCGCAGAGGTTGGCCAGATGGGTGTTGTCGCCGTCCAGGACGACGACGGCGGGCATGCTGCGACGGGCGCGGGAGCGGGGTGTGGTCATTCGGCCTCTGGGGAATCGCGGTCCACGTCGGCCACCCGCGCGCGCAGCGAATTGGTGTGCGCTTCGGTGATGATGACGTCGACCATTTGTCCGATGAGCCGCGCGGGAGCGGCGAAGTTGACGATGCGGTTGTTCTCGGTGCGGCCCATCAGTTCGTTGGGGTCGCGCCGCGACGGGCCCTCGACCAGCAGGCGCTGGCGGGTGCCGATCATGTTGCGGGCGATTTCGGCGGCCTGCTGGTTGATCAGCGCCTGCAGGCGCTGCAGGCGGCGCAGCTTGACGTCCTGCGGGGTGTCGTCGTGCAGGTCGGCCGCGGGCGTGCCCGGACGGCGCGAATACACGAACGAGAACGAGGTGTCGAAACCGACGTCCTCGATCAGCTTCATGGTCTTTTCGAAGTCTTCCTCGGTCTCGCCCGGGAAGCCGACGATGAAGTCCGAGGACAGCGTCAGGTTCGGACGGGCGGCGCGCAGGCGGCGCACCACGGACTTGAACTCCAGCGTGGTGTAGCCGCGCTTCATCGCGGCCAGCACGCGGTCGCTGCCGGCCTGCACCGGCAGGTGCAGGAACGACACCAGCTTGGGCAGGCGGGCGTAGGCGTCCACCATGCGCTGGGTCATTTCCTTGGGGTGCGAGGTGGTGTAGCGGATTCGTTCGATGCCGGGAATCTCGTGCACGTATTCCAGCAGCATGGCGAAGTCGGCGATTTCGCCGCTGTCGGCCATGCGCCCGCGGTAGGCGTTGACGTTCTGGCCCAGCAGCGTCACTTCCTTGACGCCCTGGTCGGCCAGGTCGGCCACCTCGACCAGCACGTCCTCGAAGGGACGCGAGACTTCCTCGCCGCGGGTGTAGGGCACCACACAGAAGCTGCAGTACTTGCTGCAGCCTTCCATGATGGACACGAAGGCCGTGGCGCCCTCGACGCGCGGCGGCGGCATGTTGTCGAACTTCTCGATCTCCGGGAAGCTGATGTCCACCTGCGAGCGGCCCTCGGCGCGGCGGCGCTGGATCAGCTCGGGCAGGCGGTGCAGCGTCTGCGGACCGAACACCACATCCACGTAGGGCGCGCGCTTGACGATGGCCTCGCCTTCCTGGCTGGCCACGCAGCCGCCCACGCCGATCACCAGATCCGGGTTGATCTTCTTCAGGTGCTGCACGCGGCCCAGGTCGGAGAACACTTTCTCCTGCGCCTTTTCGCGCACCGAACAGGTGTTGAACAGGATGACGTCGGCTTCTTCCGGGTCGTCGGTCAGCTCCAGCCCCTGGTCGCCGCGCAGCACGTCGGCCATCTTGTCGGAGTCGTACTCGTTCATCTGGCACCCGAAAGTGCGGATGTACAGCTTGCGGGGGGAGCCGCTGCCTGCGGTCATGGGCGCGTCGGCCGCGCCGTCGTGCGCGGCGTTCGCGCGCTTGATGGAGATTTCTTGCATGGTGGTCGCCGTGACGGGTGTAGATCCCGGGGGCAGAAAGAGGGGAAACGCGGAATTTTAACCCTTGCGTGAAATTTGTTTCTTGGAATGCGGCGCAAGGGCCGTTACGATAGCGTGCCCGCCGCCATTCAGGCGGTTGTAACCAATCTCATTCCCCCCGATAGCGGTGCCGATGACCCCCAATCCCCCGATTCCTCCGGTATCCGTCGCCGGGGCCGAAAGCGCCGCCGGCGCGCCCGCGGCAGGCAGCTGGCGTAATCCGTTTTCGCCGCTGACCTGGGTGCTGCTGGGCTGCGCGCTGGCGCTGGCCGCCGGCGCCAGCGCCCTGTGGATAGACCTGCCCCTGGCCGTGTGGATCAAGCAGTCGGTGACCGAGAACGTGAACGAATCGTTCGAATGGGTGGGCGAACTGGGCGAAAGCGGCCGCTACATCGGCGTGGCGCTGGCGTTCTACGTGATCGGCCTGATCGGCCTGGCGCGCGGCTGGCGCAATCCCATGCGCATGAGCTACGCCAGCATGGCCCGCGGCAGCCTGCTGATGCTCTCCACCATGGCGGTGGGCGGGCTGGTGGTGCTGGTGCTCAAGCGTTCGGTGGCGCGCGCGCGCCCCGAGCTCTATTTCGAGCAAGGCGTCTACGGGCTGGGCGAATCGTTCTCGCGCTCGCAGCTGTTCAACTCCTTCCCGTCCAGCCACACCTACGCGGCGTTCGCCGTGGCCGTGGTGCTGGGCATCCTGGCGCCGCGCTGGCGCTGGGTCTTCCTGCTGCTGGCCGCGCTGGTGGCCGTCAGCCGGCTGGTCAACCTGGACCACTACCTGTCCGACGTCATGACCGCCGCCGGCATCGCGGTGCTGGTGGGCCACATGCTGGCGCCGCGTGTGCTGGACGGGCGCTACCAATGGCCGCTGCGCGCGCCGTGGCGCTGGTGGCGCAAGAGCCCCGGCCCGCAAGCCTGAGGCCCGGGCGCCCCGGCTCAGGCGAAGTTCACCACCACGCGCCGGTTGCTGCGGCTTTTCTTTTCGATCTTGGTCACGGCCACGGCGCCGATTTCGGCCGTATTGGCCACGTGCGTGCCGCCGCAGGGCTGGCGGTCCACGCCCGGAATCTCGACGATGCGGATGCTGGCGGTGCCGGCCGGCGGCGCCGCGCCCACGGTGCGCACCAGGTCCGGCTCGGCCGCCAGCTGTTCCGGCGTGATGGTGTCGACGCTGACGCCGATGGCGGCGCCGATCAGCGCGTTCAGGCGCTCGGTCAGGTCGGCCTTGTCCAGCGTGGACTCGGGCAGGTCGAAGTCGATGCGCGCCGAATCGGGCGAGATATTGCAGCCGGTCACCGGCGCCGGCACCAGCGATCCCAGCAAGTGCAGACAGGTATGCAGGCGCATGAGCCGGTGGCGGCGCGGCCAGTCTATGGCCACCGTCACCCGCTCGCCCACCTGGGGCAGCGCGTCGCCTTGCGGCACGTGCAGGATGCGCTGGCGGTCGTCCGCGTACTGCGTGTCGGCCAGCGCCAGCACGCGGCCGTCGGCCAGGGTCAGCGTGCCGCTGTCGCCGGCCTGTCCGCCGCTGCGCGCATAGCAGACGGTCTCGTCGAGTTCGATGCCTTCGGGACCGACCGCGACCACGGTGGCCTCGCACCGGTCCAGGTAGGGGTCTTCGTCGAATCGCTTGCGCGGGGCGGGCATGGATGGATCTCCTCCGGATAGGGTGTCAAAGGGATGCGCAAGAGGCGCTCAGGACAGGGTCCGCAGGCCTTGCGCCGTTGCGATCTGCGCGCTGAGGCGGGGCGGGCCGTCGGCCTGTTCCAGTTCGATGAGGTGGTCCGCGCCCATCCAGGCCAGGCCCTGGCGCAGCAGCCCGGCCTGCGGATGGCTGCCGCTCAGCCGCAGCAGCGCCAGGTCCTGGCGCGGCAGGCTCACGCCGGGGTAGTCCGGCACGTCCCATTGGATCAGCGTGGGCAGCAGGCCGTCGCCCGCGGCAACGCCGGCCTCGCGCCAGGCCGGCAGGCTGCCGTCGTCCGGCACCGTCAGCCGCCAGCGCAGCGCGCCGCGCGTCATGGCGATGGCGGGGGCGAGGCGGTCGGGGTGCTCGGCCTGCATGCGGCTCAGGTCCAGCGGCGCCTCGACCCGGGCGGCCCAGTGGGCCAGGTAAGGTCCCTGGGCCAGCCGGGCGCGCACGGCGTCCTGGTCCAGCCCGAACCAGCGCGGCCGCGCCGGCGGCTCGGCCCGCGGGTCGATGGCGATGACTTCCAGGTAGATGCCCTCGGCCATGCCCAGGACCCGGTTGTGGGTGCCCATGCGCGGATGGGCGCCGCCGCCGGCCGGCGCGATGCCGAGACGCTCGGCGACGTAGCGCGTGCCGCTGTCGAGGTCCGCGGCGGCGATGACGAGGTGATCGATGGCGAGTTTCATGATGGGCTATGGTAGCCCAGCATCGCGCCTCAGCCGATTTCGCGCCGCGTCAGGATACGGTCTATCAGTCCCCACTCCAGCGCTTCCTCCGCGCTCATGTAGCGGTCGCGGTCCAGGGTGCGCTCGACTTCTTCGTAGCTGCGCCCGCAGTGCTGCGCGTAGACGCGGATCACGCGGTCCTTGGTGCGCTGCATTTCCTCGGCGTGGATCAGCACGTCCGAGGCCTGGCCCTGGAAGCCGCCCAGCGGCTGGTGCACGTGCAGGCTGGAATTGGCCAGCGCGCAGCGCTCGCCGGGCTGGCCGGCCATGAGCAGGAACGAGCCCATGGAACGGGCGGTGCCCATGCACAGCGTATGCACCGGGGCGGTGATGTACTGCATGGTGTCGTACATGGCCAGGCCGCTGGTGATGACGCCGCCGGGCGAGTTGATGTACAGGTGGATCGGCTTGGTGGGGTTCTCGGATTCCAGGAACAGCAGCTGGGCGCAGACCAGCGCGGCCACCGAGTCGTTGACCTCGCCGTTCAGGAAAATGATGCGCTCGCGCAGCATCCGGGAATAGATGTCGAAGGCCCGTTCGCCGCGGCCCGACTGCTCGACCACCATCGGCACGTATTGCATGACGCCCTGCATGGACTGTCTCCTGTGTTGCGTGGGTTTTCGTTTTCAGGCCGCGCACATGAACGGCGCGGCGTCGTTCGCGGCGATGCGTCCGCGGACGTCCTCCAGCGCATGGATGATCCGCAGCACGGTGCGTCCGTCGCCGGTCGGCTGCAGCTGGAAGGTCACCAGGCTTTCGAGAAAGGGCGGCTCGTTCTCGCGCAGGCGCAAGCGCAGTTCCTCGGCGGGCGTCGCATCGACCGGCTCGGGGCTGGCCAGCGCCTGGCCGGGCAGCCACTGCTCGCGGAACTCGGGGATGCTGATGGCGCGCCAGACCTTCTCGGGCGGCGCGTCCAGCTCGTACTCGAGCACGATGTCCTGGGACGGGTCTTCGGGAGCGGTCGGATTCATTGGTCCATGTCCTTGAGCAGGGCCTTCAGGGCGTCGACGCGGGCCGGCCAGTAGGCGCGGTACTTCGCCAGCCATCCGGCGATGAGCGCCAGGCCGTCGGGGTCGACCTGGTAGTTGACGTAGCGGCCCTGCCGGCTTTCCCGCACCAGCCGGGCCTTGCGCAGCACGGCAAGATGCTGCGACATGGCGGGCTGGCTGATGTCCATGCCCGCGCGCAGCGCGCTGGCGTTCATGCCGCCCGCGGCCAGCTTCTCGAATATCGCGCGCCGCGTCGGATCGGCCAGGGCCTTGAAGATGTCGTTCTCGATCATGTCGATACATTAGCGGATACTTATGTATTGAGCAAGCGGCCTTTCAGGGCAGGGAAATCAGAAACGGCGCTGATGGGCCGTGGCGCAATCGCGCAGCCAGGGTTTCGTTTCGCGCATGGCACCGCGCCACCAGTCCGGCCAGGACATCCATGGATTCAACGCGGTGTACCTGCGCCAGGTGCTTGGCGGTCTCCAGTGTGCTCCAGCCTGTCCTGGATCAGGCTTGACCCGGACGGACAGGCGCGCGTACGATCCAGTACAGGTTGGTGATGGCTTCCAATGGGTGCGCAAGGCGCCTACGACCCATCATGTAAGACCTGATTTCACCCCGGCCTTGAGCCGGGGATTTCATTTCCAGGGACGGAAATGTCACGCGGCGCGCAATAAAAAACCCGCCACGCGGGCGGGTCGTCGGTTGGGGAAGGAACGCGGCGCGCTCAGGCGGCTTCCTCGCCTTCCTTCTTGACCGGCTTGACCAGGTCTTCGCGCTTGACGCCCATCCACATGGCCAGCGCGGCGGCGACGAACACCGACGAGTAGATGCCGAACCAGATGCCGATGGTCAGGGCCATGGCGAAGTAGTGCAGGCTGGGGCCGCCGAAGAACAGCATGGCCAGCACCATCATCTGGGTCGAGCCGTGGGTGATGATGGTGCGCGAGATGGTCTGCGTGATGGCGCTGTTGATGACCTCGTGCACGTCGGCCTTGCGGTACTTGCGGAAGTTCTCGCGGATACGGTCCATGATGACCACGGATTCGTTCACGGAGTAGCCCAGCACCGCCAGCACGCCCGCCAGCACCGACAGCGAGAATTCCCACTGGAAGAAGGCGAAGAAGCCCAGGATGATGACCACGTCGTGCAGGTTGGCGATCACGCCGGCGACGGCGAACTTCCATTCGAAGCGAAAGCCTAGGTACACCATGATGCCGATGACCACGACCAGCAGCGCCATCAGGCCGTTGTGCAGCAGCTCCTGGCCGACCTGCGGGCCGACGAATTCCACCCGCCGCAGTTCGACGCCGGAATCGGCGGCCTTGAGCGCGGCCATGACGGTTTCGCTCTGGGTCGCCGAGGTCTGGCCTTCCTGCAGGGGCAGGCGGATCATGACGTCGCGCGAGGTGCCGAAGTTCTGCACCTGGAAGTCGGTGTAGCCCAGCTTGGAGACCACGCCGCGCACGTTCTCCAGCTGCGCGGTCTGGGCGTAGCTGACTTCCATGACCGTGCCGCCGGTGAATTCGATCGACAGGTGGAAGCCGCGGGTGGCGATGAAGAAGACCGCCGCCACGAAGGTGACGAGGCTGATGATGTTCAGCACCAGCGCGTGGCGCATGAACGGGATGGTGCGGTGAATCCGGAAAAATTCCATTTTTTGCCCTGGCTATTCGGTGGCGGGCGGCATGGCCGCCCGCAAGCATGTTCAGTTGGTCTTCGGCTTCCAGACTTCGCCGATGGAGATGGACGCGAGCTTCTTCTTGCGGCCGTACCAGAGGTTGGCCAGCGCGCGCACGCCCACGACCGACGAGAACATCGAGGTCAGGATGCCCAGGCAATGGACCACCGCGAAACCGCGGATCGGGCCGGAACCGAACGCCAACAGCGCCAGGCCGACGATCAGCGTGGTCAGGTTGGAGTCGAGAATGGTGCCCCATGCGCGCTCGAAGCCGTGGTGGATGGCCTGCTGCGGCGAGGCGCCGCCGCGCAGTTCTTCCCGGATGCGCTCGTTGATGAGCACGTTCGAGTCGATGGCCATGCCCAGCGTCAGCGCGATGGCCGCGATGCCCGGCAGGGTCAGGGTGGCCTGCAGCATGGACAGCAGCGCCAGCAGCAGCAGCACGTTCAGCGTCAGGCCGATGGTCGAGAACACCCCGAACAGGTGGTAGTACAGGATGATGAACACGGCGATGGCCAGGAAGCCGTACAGCGTCGAGTGGAAACCCTTGGCGATGTTGTCGGCGCCCAGGCTCGGGCCGATGGTGCGTTCCTCGATGATGGACATGGGCGCGGCCAGCGCGCCGGCGCGCAGCAGCAGCGCGGTGTCGGCGGCCTCTTCGGAGGTCATGCTGCCGGAGATCTGGACCTGGCCGCCGGCGATTTCGCTGCGGATGACCGGGGCCGTGACCACTTCGCCCTTGCCGTTTTCGAACAGCAGGATGGCCATGCGCTTGCCGACGTTGTCGCGGGTCACGTCGCGGAAGATGCGCGCGCCCTTGGAGTCCAGCGTCAGGTGCACGGCGGCCTGCTGGGTCTGCGAATCGCGGCCGGGCTGGGCGTCCTGCAGGTTTTCGCCGGTCAGGATGACCTGGCGGCGCACCAGGATGGGACGGCCGTCGCGGTCGTTGTAGCGTTCCAGGCCGAAGGGCACGGTGCCGCCCAGCAGGGCGGCCTGCGCGGCCGGGGTGTCGTCGACCATGCGGATTTCCAGCGTGGCGGTGCGGCCCAGCAGTTCCTTGGCCTTGGCCACGTCCTGCACGCCGGGCAGCTGGACCACGATGCGGTCGCCGCCTTGCTGCTGGATGACCGGCTCGGCCACGCCCAGTTCGTTGATGCGGTTGTGCAGGGTGTTGATGTTCTGCTTGAGCGCGGAGTCCTGCACGCGGGTGACGGCGGCCGGATTCAGGGCGCCCATCAGCAGGGGCTTGCCGTTTTCCTCGCGCTCGGTGAATTCCAGGTCGGGCAGGCGGCTGCGCAGCGTGGAGATGGCGCGGTCGCGGTCATCGTTGTTGGCGAAGGTGGCGGCGATGCCCAGGCCGGAGCGTTCGACGCCGGCCACGTTGACCTTCTGGTCGCGCAGCACCGAGCGCACGTCGGCGGCCAGCGAGTCGTAGCGGGCGGTCAGCGCGCCCTGCATGTCGACCTGCAGCAGGAAGTGCACGCCGCCGCGCAGGTCCAGGCCCAGGTACATGGGCTTGGGCGCGAACCAGCCCAGCGAGCGCATCCAGGCCGGCGAGGCCGGCAGCAGGTTCAGCGCGACCGTGTAGTGGGGATCGTCGGCGACGGTGTTGAGGGAACGGTCGAGCAGGTCGCGGGCCTGCAGCTGCAGGTCGGTGGACGCGAAGCGGGCGCGCACGGTGCCCAGCGTGCCGTTCTGTTCGTAGTAGACCCCTTCGTTAGGGATCTTGGCGTCGGTCAGCACCTGTTCGACCCGGCTCAGCATGGCGTTGTCCACCTTCACGGTGGCCTTGGCGCTGGAGACCTGGACGGCGGGCGACTCGCCGTAGAAATTGGGAAGCGTGTACAGCAGGCCGATGAGGACCGCGATCAGGACCGTAATGTACTTCCAGAGAGGATAGCGGTTCATTGCCGGCTACTTCATGAGAGAGTGATAGAAGGGCCGCCCGGGCGGCGGGCGCGGCGGGCGGCGGGGACCATCGGGCGCAGGAGCCCGGTGGGCCCCTGTGGGACGCTTACAGGGCCTTGATGGTTCCCTTGGGCAGCACGGTCGAGACCGAGGACTTCTGCATGATGACTTCGACCGGCTTGTCGGCCAGTTCCGAGACTTCCACGGTGACGTAGCTGTCGTTGACCTTGGTGACCTTGCCGAGCAGGCCGCCGGCGGTGACGACTTCGTCGCCCTTGGCCAGGGCGGCGAGCAGGTTGCGGTGTTCCTTTTGGCGCTTCATCTGGGGACGGATCATCAGGAAGTAGAGGATCACGAACATCAGGATGATGGGCAGCATGCCCATCAGCGCATTGCCTTCGGGAGCGGCGGCCTGGGCCACGACGAGGCTGGCGGTATCGATAACGGACATTGAATTCTCCTGCGTTTAGTATGTTTGGAGGGTCATGTTTGTATTTTTCTGCACCCATCCCCGCGCGAGCCATGGATAGGGCAAGCCGACTATTGTATATAGGGGCCGGCGGCCTGTTCAAATTCTAATCCACCCCTCGCGCGCGGTCGGCGGCGAAGCGGGCGCGCCAGGCCTCGAAGCGGCCCTCGGCGATGGCCTCGCGCATCTCCTGCATGATGGTCAGGTAGAAATGCAGGTTGTGCAGCGTGTTCAGGCGCGCGCCGGTGATTTCGTTGGCGCGCTGCAGGTGGTGCAGATAGGCGCGCGAGAAATTCGCGCAGGTGTGGCAGCCGCAGCTCGGGTCCAGCGGGCGGGTGTCGTCGCGGTACTTGGCGTTGCGGATCTTGACGTCGCCGTAGCGGGTGAACAGCCAGCCGTTGCGGGCGTTGCGGGTGGGCATGACGCAGTCGAACATGTCCACGCCGCGGGCCACGCCCTCGACCAGGTCTTCCGGCGTGCCCACGCCCATCAGGTAGCGCGGCGCGTGCTGCGGCAGCCGGGGCGTGACGTGCGCCAGGATGCGCATCATGTCTTCCTTGGGCTCGCCCACCGACAGGCCGCCGATGGCGTAGCCGTGAAAGCCGATGTCCTGCAGCCCGGCCAGCGATTCGTCGCGCAGCGACTCGTACATGCCGCCCTGGACGATGCCGAACAGGGCGTTGGGGTTGCCCAGGCGGTCGAACTCGTCGCGCGAGCGGCGCGCCCAGCGCAGCGACATGCGCATCGAGCGGGCGGCTTCCTCGACGGTGGCGGGGCGGCCGTCGATTTCATAGGGCGTGCATTCGTCGAACACCATCACGATGTCCGAGTTCAGCGAACGCTGGATGCGCATGGACTCTTCGGGCGTCAGGAACAGGCGCGCGCCGTCGATGGGGGAGGCGAACTTGACGCCTTCCTCGGTGATCTTGCGCATGCCCTGCAGGCTGAACACCTGGAAGCCGCCCGAGTCGGTCAGGATGGGCTTGTCCCATTGCATGAAGCCGTGCAGGCCGCCGTGCTTTTCCATGATCTGCGTGCCGGGACGCAGCCACAGGTGGAAGGTGTTGCCCAGCACGATCTGGGAGCCGATCTCTTTCAGTTCGTGCGGCAGCATGGCCTTGACGCTGCCATAGGTGCCCACGGGCATGAAGATGGGCGTCTCGACCACGCCGTGGTTCAGCGTGATGCGGCCGCGGCGGGCGCCGCCGTCGGTGGCGAGCAGTTCGAAGTTCAGTCCGGTCATGGGGCAGGGGATTCGATGAACATGGCGTCGCCGTAGCTGAAGAAGCGGTAGCGCTCGGCGACGGCGTGGGCGTAGGCGCGGCGTATCGGTTCGACGCCGGCCAGCGCCGACACCAGCATCAGCAGGGTCGACTGGGGCAGGTGGAAGTTGGTGACCAGCGCGTCGATGACACGGTACTGGTATCCGGGCGTGATGAACAGGCGGGTGTCGCCCTGGGCGGGCGCCAGCGGCAGGCCGGGGGCGGCGCGGCCCTCGGTCTGGGCGGCGGCCGATTCCAGCGCGCGCACGCTGGTGGTGCCCACGGCGATGACGCGGCCGCCGCGGCCGCGGGCCGCGGCGATGGCGTCGACCGTGGCCTGCGGCACGGTGTACCACTCGGCATGCATGACGTGGTCGGCCAGGTTGTCGACCCGCACGGGCTGGAAGGTGCCCGCGCCCACGTGCAGCGTGACGAAGGCGCGCGCCACGCCCAGCGCCTGCAGGCGGTCCAGGGTGGGCTGGTCGAAATGCAGGCCGGCGGTGGGCGCGGCCACCGCGCCCGGTTCGCGCGCATAGACCGTCTGGTAGCGTTCGTCGTCGCCGGCGTCGGCCTGGTGCGTGATGTAGGGCGGCAGCGGCGTCGCGCCGTGGGCGTCCAGCAGTTCCAGCACCGGGCCGGGGAAGCGGATGTCGAACAGTTCGCCGTCCCGGCCCAGCACGGTGGCGTCGAAGGCCTCGGCCAGGCGCAGCACCATGCCGGCGCCGGGCGACTTGCTGGCGCGCACATGGGCCAGCACGCGGTCGGGCTCGGTGATGCGCTCGACCAGCACCTCGACCTTGCCGCCGGTGATCTTGTGGCCGGTCAGGCGCGCCTTGATGACGCGGGTGTCGTTGAAGACCAGCAGGTCGCCGGGGCGCAGCAGCGCGGCCAGGTCGGCGAACTGCCGGTCGTGCAGCTGGCCGGCGCGATCCAGGTGCAGCAGGCGGCTGCCGGTGCGCTCGGCGGCGGGCGTCTGGGCGATGAGCTCAGGCGGCAGGTCGTAATCGAAATCGGAAACGGTAAGGGACTGGGTCACGCGGGTATCCGCCCGGACAGGACGGCAGAAAAGGGCGGCCGTTGATGGCACGGACGGGCCGGGCAAGCCCGGCGCAACCCGGTATTGTAAAGCGGCCGCCGCGCGCGGGTTTTGTTCAGGGGGACGGATTCCAGCCCAGACGGCGCGAGCAGTCGGCCGCCGCCGCGACCAGGGCCCGCACCGGCAGGCCCTGCGGCGCCAGGTCGAAGCCGCCGTGCAGCCCCAGGCCGGTGATGGCGCCCGCCAGCCGGCCCTGGGCGTCCATGACCGGCACGGCGGCCGAATCGATGCCATGCAGCAGGTTGCCGCTGACGCTGGCGTAGCCGCGCTCGCGCGTGGCCTGCCATTGCCGGCGCAGCAGGGCGGCGGGGTCGGCCGGCGGTTCGGGCGCGTCCAGGGCGCGGGCGGCGTCGGCGTGCTGGGCCAGCAGCGCGTCCCATTCGGACAGCGCGCGCGGCAGGACCAGGGTTTCAGGCAGCCAGGCGGCGTAGACGCGGCCCGTGGCGCTGTTGAGCAGCGGCAGCACCGAACCCACCCGCACGTTGACGGTCACCGGCAGCCGCGCGTCGCGCCACTGCACGATGGTCGGGCCGTGCTGGCCCCACACCGAAATGAACACCGTCTGGCCGATGGCCGCGCTCAGGCCATCCAGGCAGCCGGCCGCCAGCTTCACGAAATCCACTTCGGCCAGCGCCGCCAGGCCCGTATGCAGCGCCTGCGGGCCCAGCCGGTAGCGGGCGCTGGCGGGGTCCTGCTCGACGTAGCCGCGCCGCTCCAGCGAGACCAGATAACGGTGCACCTTGGCGCGCGGCATGTCCAGGCTGCGGCCCAGCTCCGACACCGACAGCGCGCCGCCCAGCTCGGCCAGCCGGGTCAGCACGTCCAGCGCGATTTCGGCGGACTGGATGCCGGTACTGCTGTTTGTTGACATGGGATCGTCGCTTATTAGAATACGTGTATCACTAAAAAATACATCAGCCGCAAGCGGCGGACAATCGCGGAGACAAGCCAGCCATGAAGATGTCCATCTTCTCGGTCCAGGACCACTATCCGTCCCAGCCGCGCACGCTGGGCCAGCTCTACAGCCAGGTGCTGGAGCAGGCGCGGCGCGCCGAACAGCTGGGCTACGACACCTTCTGGGTGGCCGAGCACCATTTCCACGAATACGGCGCGGTGCCCAACCCCGCCGTGTTCCTGGCGGCGCTGTCGCAGCAGACCAGCCGGCTGAGGCTGGGCACCGCCATCTCCATCCTGACCTTCCACAACCCGCTGACGGTGGCGGAAAACTATGCCCTGGTGGACCAGCTGTCGCAAGGGCGGCTGGCGCTGGGCGTGGGCTCGGGCTACCTGAAGCATGAGTTCGACGGCTACGGCATCGACCCCGCGACCAAGCGCGAGCGCTTCGACGAGAACCTGATGCTGGTCGAGCGGCTGCTGCGCGGCGAACGCGTGACCCACGAGGGCAGGTTCAACACCGTCCGCGAGGTGCGCCTGAACGTGCAGCCGGTGCAGGACCCGGTGCCGCTGTACGTGGCCATCCTGCGGCGCGAGGCCGCCTACCACGTGGGCCGCCAGGGCCGGCGCATGCTGTTCGTGCCCTACGCGGCGGTGGACGATTTCGAGGAAATCGGCCAGATGATGCAGGACTACCGCCGCGGGCTGGCCGAGGCCGGCATCGAGGACGCCGCCGGCATGGCGGCGGTCGCGCTGCATACGCACGTGGCCGCCACCGACGAGGAGGCGCGCCGGCGCGCCGCGCGCGCCTTCGACCTGTACGTGGATACCCGGCTGTACGCGCGCAAGCAGGTCTACGACGACATCATCGCCAGCGGCCTGTCGCTGTTCGGCTCCCCGGCCACCGTGGCCGCCAAGCTGGCGCGGCTGGCCGACATGGGCCTGGACCACGTGCTCGGCCTGCACAACTTCGGGCTGATGCCGCAGGACCTGGTGCTGGACTCCATGCAGCGCCTGATGGAGCAGGCCATGCCGCTTGCGGGCGTGCGCGCCTGACCGCCGTTTCACGCCGTAGCGGATCGGCGCCATGCATAACCAGACATCCGCCCACCGACGTACGTCCACCACTGGAGACCGCGCATGATTCCCCGCCATACCCTGACCGCCGCCGCGCTGGCGGCCCTGCTGGCCCTAGGCGCGTCGCCCGCGCTGGCCCAGGTGAAGATAGGCGCCACCCTGTCGACCACCGGCCCGCAGGCTTCGCTGGGCATTCCCGAACGCAACACCATCAGCCTGCTGCCCGCCGAGATCGGCGGCGTCAAGGTCGAGTACGTGGTGCTGGACGACGCCTCCGACACCACCCGCGCGGTCAGCAATTCGCACAAGCTGATCTCGGAGAACAAGGTGGACCTGATCGTCGGGTCCAGCACCACGCCCAACACCATGGCCATGCTGGACACGGTGGCCAGCGGCGCCACGCCGGTGATCACGCTGGCCTCGTCGGCGCGCCTGATCGAGCCGGTCGACGACAAGCGGCGCTGGGTGTTCAAGACCCCGCACTCCGATTCGCTGATGGCCGAGGGCATCGCGCGCCACGCGGCCGCCAACGGCGTGAAGAAGCTGGCCTTCATCGGCTTCAACAATGCGCTGGGCGAGACCTTCTGGGTGGAGGTCGAGAAGGCGGCCAAGAAGCATGGCATCGAAGTGGTGGGCAAGGAGAGCTTCGCGCCCACCGACACCTCGGCCGTGGCCCAGACGCTCAAGCTGGTCGGCGTGGCGCCGGACGCGGTGGTGGTGGGGGCCTCGGGCACGCCCGCCGCCATGCCGGCCCGGGCGCTGCGCGAGCGCGGCTACCAGGGCAGGATCTACTTCAACCACGGCGTGGCCAACAACGATTTCCTGCGCGTCTGCGGCGCGGCCTGCGACGGCGCCTGGGTGCCCGTCGGCCCGGTGATGGTGGCGGACCTGCTGCCCGACGACAACCCGGTCAAGGCCACGGCCAGCGCCTTCGCCCGGAAATACGAGGCCGCCAACGGCGCGGGCAGCGTCTCGCTGTTCGCCGCCTATGCCTGGGACGTCGGCCTGCTGTTGCAGCAGGCGATTCCGGTGGCGCTGAAGCAGGCCAAGCCCGGCACGGCCGAATTCCGGGCGGCGCTGCGCGACGCGCTGGAAAACGTCAGGAACCTGCCCACCGCGACCGGCGTGGTCACGATGAGCCCGACCGACCATAACGGCCTGGACGAACGCGCGCTGGTGATGGCGACCATCGCCGCCGGCAAATGGAAGCTTGAAAAGAAGTAGCGGCCGTCGCGCCGCGCCCGCAAGCCCTGCCGATTTTGTATGCTCTCGTTTTTGCTGGATGAGCAACCGGACGGGCGTGGCATGACGGGACTAGGGTACAAGCGTAGGGGCGGGCTGAAGCGGTGGCTGGCGGGAGGGCTGCTGGCCCTGGCCGCGGGCGCCGCCTGCGCCCAGGTTCCCGGCCTGCCGGCCGACGTGGTCCGGGCCTGGAAAGCCACCAAGCTGCCCGACAGTTCCCTGTCGCTGGTGGTCCAGGAAGTGAACGGTCCGCGCCTGGCGGCGCTGAACGCCAAGGAAGCGCGCAATCCGGCCTCGGTCATGAAGCTGGTGACGACCTGGGCCGCGCTGTCCGAGCTGGGGCCGAACTACGTCTGGCGCACCGAATTCATGACGGCGCCCGGCGCGCGGCCCGACGCCAAGGGCGCGCTGGCCGGCCCCCTGTACCTGAAGGCCGGCGGCGATCCGCAGTTCCTGCTGCAGGACCTGTGGGTGCTGCTGCGCGAGCTGCGCCTGAAGGGCGTCAAGCAGATCAACGACCTGGTCATAGACCGCAGCATCTTCGGCCAGGTCGCGACCGACCCCGGCGCTTTCGACGGCGCTCCGGACCGCGCCTACAACGCCAGCCCGGACGCCCTGATGGTGGGCTTCGGCGCGCTGCGCCTGCTGTTCACGCCTGATCCGGTGGCCAACAAGTGGGTGCCGCTGATCGATCCGCCGCTGCCGGGCCTGAAGATCGAGGGCCGCGTCGAATGGAGCGACGTGCGCTGCCCCGGCCCGCCGGTGGTGACCACCGATCCGGTGATCACCCAGCAGGGCGTGACCATCCGCGTCAACGGCAAGGTGGCCGGCTCCTGCGGCGAATTCAGCCTGTACCGGCTGGCGCTGTCGCAGCCGGACTACGCCACCGAAGTGTTCCGCATGCTGTGGAAGGAGCTGGGCGGCACGTTCAAGGGCCAGGTGCGCGCCGGTGTGGTGCCGCCCGACGCGGTGGTGCTGGCCTCGCACGATTCGCCCACGCTGTCCGAGGCGATCCGCCAGATCAACAAGCGCAGCAATAACGTCATGGCCCGCACCCTGCTGCTGACGCTGGGCGCCGAGCGCGGCCGGCGGCCGGCCACCGTGCCCAGCAGCGAGGCCGTGGCCAAGGACCTGCTGGCCAGGCAGGGCCTGGACATGCCGGAACTCGTCATCGACAATGGCGCCGGCCTGTCGCGCGAGGCCCGGGTCTCGGCCGACAGCCTGGCCTCGATGCTGACCCTGGCCTGGAGTTCTCCCCTGATGCCGGAGTACATTTCGTCTTTCGCGATCGCCGGGGTGGACGGCACCGTGCGCCGCCGCCTCAAGGGCAACGGCGCCCAGGGCATGGCCCACCTCAAGACCGGGTCGCTGCGCGACGTGCGCGCGATCGCCGGCTACGTGCTGGGCGCCAGCGGCAAGCGCTACGTGGTGGTCAGCATCGTCAACCACGAGCAGGCCGGCGCCGTGCGTGCCTTCGACGACGCGCTGATCGCCTGGCTCGCCGAACAATAGCGAACGGCGCCCCGGGGCCTGTACAGAGAAAAAGGAACTTCGCACCGGCCCCAAACCCGATTACGATCCCCGGAAGCGGCTCGACGCGGGCGGCGCGCAGCGCCGCGCTGCCGCGGTTGCGTCCGGGGCGACCAACCCCTTGATCAATATTCTGGAGTGTTACGCACATGCCCGTGCACGAAATCCGCCATCCGCTGATCCGCCACAAGCTCGGGATCATGCGCCGCGCCGACCTCAGCACCAAGAGCTTCCGCGAGTTGTCCCAGGAAGTCGGCGCGCTGCTGACCTATGAGGCGTCCAAGGACCTGCCGCTGGCCCCGGCCACCGTCGAGGGCTGGTGCGGCCCGGTCGAGGTGGAGAAGATCGCCGGCAAGAAAGTGACCGTGGTGCCGATCCTGCGCGCGGGCATCGGCATGCTGGACGGCGTGCTCAGCCTGATTCCGGGCGCCAAGGTCAGCGTGGTGGGCGTGGCCCGCAACGAAGAGACGCTGGAGGCCCACACCTATCTGGAGCGCCTGGTCGGCGAACTGGACCAGCGCCTGGCGCTGATCGTAGACCCGATGCTGGCCACCGGCGGCTCGATGGTGGCCGCGATCGACCTCCTCAAGCGCGCCGGCTGTAAGGAAATCCGCGCCCTGGTGCTGGTGGCCGCCCCGGTCGGCATCGACACCGTGCTGGCCAAGCACCCCGACGTGCACATCTACACCGCGTCCATCGACGACGGCCTGAACGAAAACGGCTACATCATGCCGGGCCTGGGCGACGCCGGCGACCGGATCTTCGGCACCACGCAGAAGACGGAATAGGCGGGCGGGGTGATGGGTGCCGCGCGTTGGACGGCCGGGTTTTTGCGCGAACCGGTTCGCGCAAGCAATCAACCGTCGAACGCGCGACACCCATCAGGCGGCGCCAGCCGCCAATCCCCCCTTCAAGCCGCCATCCTCTCCAGATTCCCCTCGACATACTCCCCGAACCACCGCAGCCGCGGCGCCAGCCCCGCGACCTCGCCCACCAGCAGCAGGGCAGGCGAACGTATCGCGTGTTCGGCGGCCAGGGCCGGCAGCCGTTGCAGCGTGCCCGACAGCACCCGCTGCCCGGGCCGGCTGCCGTTTTCGATCAGCGCGAACGGCGTGTCCGGCGCGCGGCCGTGGCGCAGCAGGCGCTGCGTCAGCAGGTCCAGCTGGCCCACGCCCATATAGAACGCCACGGTCTGCCTTTCCTGCGCCAGCGCGGCCCAGTCCAGGTTGTCCTCGTCCTCGCGGCAGTGCGCGGTGACCAGGCGCACCGACTGGGCATGGTCGCGGTGCGTCAGCGGGATGCCGGCGTAGGCCGCACAGGCCAGCGCGGCGGTAATGCCCGGCACCACCTCGTAGCGCACGCCGTGCGCGCGCAGGTATTCCAGTTCCTCGCCGCCGCGGCCGAAGATGAAGGCGTCGCCGCCCTTGAGCCGCACCACGCGCCGCCCGGCGCGCGCGTGCTCGACCAGCAGCGCGTGGATGCGCGCCTGCGTGGCGTGGTGGTCTTCGCCCGGCTGCTTGCCGACCGCCACGCGTTCGGCGTCGCGCCGCGCCAGCGACATGACCTCGTCGCTGACCAGGCGGTCGTACAGGATGACGTCGGCCTCGTTCAGCGCGCGCAAGGCCTTCAGCGTCAGCAGCCCCGGGTCGCCGGGGCCGGCGCCGACCAGCGCCACGCTGCCGGCGGCCGGCGCGATCGGGGCCGCCAGCGCCGCGGTCAGCGCCGCCTCGGCCTGCACCGGCTGTTGCTGGCGCAGCAGGCCGGCCACCGGGCCGTCCAGCAGCCAGTCATAGAAGCGGCGGCGCGCGCCCAGGTCCGGATGGCTGGCGCGGATGGGCTTGCGGTAGCGGGCCGCCAGCGCGGCCAGCTGGCCCAGCGTGTGGTCGAACAGGGATTCGATGCGTTCGCGCAGCCGCCGGGCCAGCACCGGCGCCACGCCCGAGGACGAAATCGCCACGATCAGCGGCGAACGGTCGACGATGGACGGCACCTGGAACGACGACAGTTCCGGGTCGTCCACCACGTTGCAGAACAGGCGCCGCTCGCCGGCGGCCTGCGACACCGCGGCGTTGGCCTCGCGGTCGTCGGTGGCGGCGACCGTCAGCCAGGCGTCGTCCAGCCAGGCCGGGTCGAAGCGGCCGGCGAGATGGCGGATGCGGCCTTCGGCCGCCAGCGCCGCCAGGGCCGGCGTCAGTTCCGGCGCGCCCACGACCACGTCGGCCGAGGCCTCCAGCAGCGCCAGCGTCTTGCGCTCGGCCACCGCGCCGCCGCCCACCACGACGACCCGCCTGTCTTTCAGATCGGCAAAAATCGGGAAAAGCTTCATGAATGCCCGCCTCGGGCGAACCCGGGTAAATGTCTTTCGATCATAGGGACGGGGTTTCATCCCCACAACTTTTGATTTCTTCATTCCATATAGCCATAACTTATTAGCTCGCCGCGCCTAGGCGCGATTGAGCCACTGGCTCATCTCCACGATTTCGCGGGCGGCCTCGCCCAGCCGTTTCTGGTTCTGCATGGCGTACTCGCGCAGCAGGCGGTGGGCCTGGTCTTCCGGGACCGCGCGGGCCTTCATCAGAATGCCCTTGGCCTTTTCCACCACCTGGCGCTCGGCCAGGCGCTCGCGCGTCTCGCGCAGCTCGTCGCGGCGCGACTTTTCCATGGCGAAGCGTTCGATGGCCACGGTCAGCAAGGGCTCGATGCGCGCCGCTGGCACCTCGCCCACCACATAGGCCGCGACGCCGGCGCGCAGGGCCGCGCGTATGGTTGCGCGGTCGCCGTCGCCGGTGAACATCACCACCGGGCGGTCGCTGTGCTCGCTGGCCACGCAGACGTCCTCCAGCGTGTCGCGGCCGGGCGCATCGCTGTCGATCAGCACCACGTCCGGCGCCGCGCGGGCGATGCGGGCGGCGAGATCCATGCCGGTCGCCGCTTCCGCCACCACGCGCACGCCCGCCGCGGCCAGCACCTGCCGCAGCGACGCCGCGCGTCCTTCGCCATCGTTGAGCAGCATGACCTTGAGCATGACGCTTCCTCCTGATGGAGACGGTCATGCAAGTTCCATGCCATCGCGTCCCGCCCTGGGCGCGCCCGGCGAGGGGCGGCGCCCGCACAGGAATGGTGCGGCGCCGCATCGGACTGCGCACCAAGTCGGTTCGCGCCGCGGCGTCCGGCGGCGCGCGCCCTGCGCGGCAGGGTCTTTTCGCGATTGGCACGGTCTTTGCTTGAGTGAAAACGGGCGGCCAACGGCGGCTGACCACGCAAAGCGCCGCGATCCGCGGCAAGGGACAACGACGTTCCGCATCGCCACCGGCCTGGTCGCCGTGGCGCGCGGGACGTTTTTTTTCGCCAGGAGCCACGCATGAAGCCAACCATCGCCAGCCATTCCACCGACACCGCGGCCCGCGCAGAAGCCGGCGCCGACCTGGGGCGCCGCAAGTGGCTGGGCGGCACGGCGCGCGCGGTCGCCGGCGCCGGCCTGCTGTCGCTGGTCGATCCGCTGGTGCGCGCCGGCGCCTGGGCCGCCGGCACCGACGCGCCCGAGAAAACCGAGGTGAAGATCGGCTTCATCCCGCTGACCGACTGCGCGTCGGTGGTGATGGCCTCGGTGCTGGGCATAGACAAGAAATACGGCGTCACCATCCAGCCGTCGAAGGAAGCCTCCTGGGCGGCGGTGCGCGACAAGCTGATGAACGGCGAGCTGGACATGGCGCACGTGCTCTACGGCCTGGTCTACGGCGTGCACGTGGGCATAGGCGGGCCGCGCAAGGACATGGCGGTGCTGATGGGCCTGAGCCAGAACGGCCAGGCGATCACGCTGTCGAACAAGCTGCTGGAGGCCGGCGCGCGCGACGGCGAATCGCTGGCCCGGCTGATGGCTTCCGAGAAGCGCACCTACTCCTACGCGCACACCTTTCCCACCGGCACGCACGCCATGTGGCTGTACTACTGGCTGGCGGCCTACGGCGTCGATCCGATGAAGGACGCCAGGGTCATCACGGTGCCGCCGCCGCAGATGGTCGCGAACATGCGCGTGGGCAATATGGACGGCTACTGCGTGGGCGAACCCTGGGGCGCGCGCGCCATCCAGGACCGCATCGGCTTCACCGCGGTCACCTCGCAGGCCATCTGGCCCGAGCACCCCGAGAAGGTGCTGGGCGCCAGCGCGGACTTCGTCGCGCGCCATCCGAATACGGCGCGCGCGGTCACCGCCGCCATACTCGAAGCCGGCAAATAGATAGACGCCTCGCCCGCCAACCGCCAGAAGACCGCCGAGACCATCGCCGCCAAGTCCTACGTCAACACCGACGCCGCGACCATCGTGGACCGCATGCAGGGCCGTTACGACGACGGCGCGGGCAAGCGCTGGACCGACGATCACGCCATGCGCTTCTACGCCGACGGTTCGGCCAATTTCCCCTACCTGAGCGACGGCATGTGGTTCCTGACCCAACACAAGCGCTGGGGGCTGCTGAAGGAACATCCCGATTACCTGGCGGTGGCCCGCCAGGTCAACCGCATCGATATCTACAAGCAGGCCGCGCAGGCGGCCGGCGCGGCGCTGCCGGCCGGCGAGATGCGCAGCTCCAGGCTCATCGACGGCGTGGCCTGGGACGGCAGCAACCCCGCGGCCTACGCCGACGGGTTCAAGGTCCGCGCCTGAGCGCCGATACGAAAAAAGGAGTGGCCATGTCCACCTTGACGAATGTGTCCGGCGGCGGCGAAGCCGCCATCCTGTGGCGCGTGCGCCTGGAGTCCGCGCTGCGCGCCATCGTGGGGCCGGCGGCCGGCTTCGCGCTGTTCGTGCTGCTGTGGCAGGCGGTGGCGATGCGCATACCGGAAATCCCCACGCCGGGCGCCACCTGGCATGCGGCCGTGCAGCTGTTCGCCGATCCCTTCTACGACAACGGGCCCAATGACCGCGGCATCGGCTGGAACGTGCTGGCCTCGCTGCAGCGCGTGGCCATCGGCTTCGGGCTGGCCGCGCTGGTCGGCATACCCGCCGGCTTCGTCATCGGCCGCTACGCGGCGGTGCGCGCGATGTTCTCGCCCATCGTCAGCCTGCTGCGCCCGGTCTCGCCGCTGGCCTGGCTGCCGCTGGGGCTGCTGCTCTTCAAGGCGGCCGACCCGGCCGCCATCTGGGCGATCTTCATCTGTTCGATCTGGCCCATGATCGTCAACACCGCGGCCGGCGTGGCGCGGGTGCCGCAGGACTACCTGAACGTGGCGCGGGTCCTGAACCTGTCCGAATGGAAGGTCATCACCAAGGTGCTGCTGCCGGCCGTGCTGCCGCACGTGCTGACCGGCGTGCGGCTGTCCATCGGCACCGCCTGGCTGGTGATCGTGGCCGCCGAAATGCTGACCGGCGGCACCGGCATCGGCTTCTGGCTGTGGGACGAATGGAACAACCTGAAGGTCGACCACATCGTCATCGCGATTTTCGTGATCGGCATTGTCGGGCTGCTGCTGGAGACCATGCTGGTCGCGCTGGCGCGCCGCTACACCTACACCGAGGAATGAGGCCATGAAGAAATTCGTACGCATCGAAGGCGTCGGGCAGACGTTCAACACCGGCCGCGGCCCGTTCGTGGCGCTGCGCGACATCGACCTTACCGTGGCGCAGGGCGAATTCATCACCCTGATCGGCCATTCCGGCTGCGGCAAGTCGACCCTGCTGAACCTGATCGCGGGCCTGACGCGCCCGACCCGCGGCGTGCTGCTGTGTGCGGAACGCGAGATCGCCGGTCCCGGGCCGGACCGCGCCGTGGTGTTCCAGAACCATTCGCTGCTGCCTTGGCTGAACTGCTTCCAGAACGTGTATCTGGCGGTGGAGCGGGTGTACGGCGGCGCCGAGAAACGCCCGCAGCTGGCGCAGCGCACGCGGGCCGCGCTGGACCTGGTGGGGCTGCTGCCCGCGCAGAACAAGCTGCCGCGCGAAATCTCCGGCGGCATGAAGCAGCGCGTGGGCATCGCGCGGGCGCTGGCGATCGAGCCGCGCGTGCTGCTGATGGACGAACCCTTCGGCGCGCTGGATGCGCTGACCCGCGCGCACCTGCAGGACGAGCTGCTGAAGATCGTGGCTCAGACGCGCACTACCACCATCATGGTCACGCACGACGTGGACGAGGCGGTGCTGCTGTCGGACCGCATCGTGATGCTGACCAACGGCCCCGCCGCGACCATCGGCGACATCCTGCCCGTGCCCCTGGCGCGGCCGCGCGACCGGGTCGGGCTGGCCAACGACGCCGTCTATCTGCAATGCCGCGCCGCCGTGGTGGACTTCCTGCACCGGCGCTACGGCAATCCGGAGCGCGCGCCGGCCGCCGCGCAGGCGGACGCGGCCGCTGCCCCAGTCGCGCTGGAGGAGGCCGGCGCCGCGCGCGCCGCGGCCTAGCGGCATCATGAGAGCGAAACAGAAACTGGTGGTGGTGGGCAACGGCATGGCGGGCATACGCACGCTGGAAGAACTGCTGAAGCTGGCGCCCGACCTGTACGACATCACGGTGTACGGCGCCGAGCCCTACACCAACTACAACCGCATCCTGCTCTCGCCCGTGCTGGCCGGCGAACAAAGCCTGCGGGACATCGTGCTGAACGACGAGGACTGGTACGCCCGCCACGGCATCCGCCTGCTGATGGGGCGCAAGGTGGTGGAGGTGGACCGCGCGCGCCGCCGGGTGCTGGACGACGAGGGCGGCTGCGCGCCCTACGACCGGCTGCTGCTGGCCACCGGCTCGACGCCTTACATGCCGCCGGTGCCGGGCAAGGATCTCCGGGGCGTGGTCGCCTTTCGCGGGATCGGCGACGTGAACGAGATGATCGACGCTTCCGCGCGCTACCGGCACGCGGTCGTGGTCGGCGGCGGGCTGCTGGGCCTGGAGGCCGCGAACGGCCTGGCCGCGCGCGGCATGGATGTGTCGGTGGTGCACCTGGGCGCGTCGCTGCTGGACCGGCAGCTGGACGGCGCGGCCGCGGCGCTGCTGCGCGCCAGCCTGGAGGCGCGCGGGCTGAAATTCCTGCTGCGGCGCCAGACCCAGGTCATCCTGGGCGGCGCGGACGGGCGCGTGCGCGCGCTGCGTTTCGCCGACGGCGAGGAGATCCCGGCGGATCTGGTCGTGATGGCGGCCGGCGTCAGGCCGAACACCGAGCTGGCCGAGCGCTGCGGCCTGTACGTGAACCGCGGCGTGGTGGTCAGCGACACCTTGCAGACCTACGATCCGCGCGTCTACGCGGTGGGCGAATGCGCCAACCATCGGGGCACGGCCTACGGGCTGGTGGCGCCGCTGTTCGAGCAGGCCCGGGTGGCGGCCAATCATCTGGCGCTGCACGGCATCGGCCGCTACCAGGGCAGCGTCACGTCGGCCAAACTCAAGGTCAGCGGCATCGAGCTGTTCTCCGCCGGCGAATTCGCCGGCGGCGGGCAGACCGAAGCCATCACGCTGGCCGACTCGCTGGACGGCGTCTACAAGAAGCTGGTCATCCGCGGCGACAGGCTGGTGGGCGTCTGCCTGTACGGCGACACCGCCGACGGCGCCTGGTACTTGCGGCTGATCCGGGAAGGGCGGGGCATAGGCGCGCTGCGCGACCGGCTCATGGGCGGCGAAAGCGCGGCGGGCGGGTAGCGCATGGACACGATCATGATCCGGCCCGCCGCGGCCGATGGCGTCGCCGAAGTGCCGTCGGTGTGCTGCTATTGCGGCACCGGCTGCGGCGTGCGCGTGCAGGTGCGGGACGGCGCCGTGGTGGGCGTGCGGGGCGACGACGCGCATCCCGCCAACCGCGGCAGGCTGTGCAGCAAGGGACTGGCGCTGGCCGACACGGTGCGGCGCGACGGCGCGCGCGTGCTGTCGGCGCAATGGCGCGCGGCCCGCGGCCAGCCGCTGGCCGACATCGCATTGGACCAGGCCCTGGACATCGCGGCCGGGCGGCTGGCCGACTGCGTCGCGCGCCACGGTCCCGACTCGGTGGGCTTTTATCTGTCGGGCCAGCTGCTGACCGAGGACTATGCCGTCTTCAACAAGCTGGCGCGGGCGCTGGTGGGCACCAACAATATCGACACCAATTCGCGCCTGTGCATGTCGAGCGCGGTGTCGGGCTACAAGCGCACCCTGGGCGCCGACGCGCCGCCGGCCTGCTATGAAGACCTGGAGCTGGCGGACACGGTGCTGATTGCCGGCTCCAACATGGCCTACGCCCACCCGGTGCTGTTCCGGCGGCTGGAGGCGGCGCGCGCGCGCCGTCCCGGCATGAAGCTGATCGTGGCAGATCCGCGGCGCACCGATACCGCGGCCTGCGCCGACCTGCACCTGCAGCTGGCGCCCGGCACCGACGTGGCGCTGTTCCACGCCATGCTGCACGTCATGGTGAACGAGGACCTGATCGACCGCGGCTACATCCGCCGCCACACCGAGGGCTTCGAGGCGCTGCGGGAGCGGGTGCGATCCTGCACGCCGGCGGCCGCGCAGGAGATCTGCGGCGTGCCGGCGGCCGACATCGCGCAGGCGGCGCGCTGGTTCGGCCAGGCCGGGGCGGCGCTGTCGCTCTACACCATGGGCCTGAACCAGTCGACCAGCGGCACCGACAAGAATGCCGCGCTGATCCATCTGCACCTGGCCACCGGCCAGATCGGCAGGCCGGGAGCCGGACCGTTTTCGCTGACAGGCCAGCCCAACGCCATGGGCGGGCGCGAGGCCGGCGGCATGGCGACGCTGCTGCCGGGGCACCGCGATCCGGCCTCGGCCGGGGACCGCCGCGAGACGGCCGCGCTGTGGGGCGTGGACGCCTTGCCGCAGGCGCCGGGCGCAACCGCGCTGGAGATGTTCGACGCCGCGCTGGACGGACGCATCAAGCTGCTGTGGATCGCGGCCACCAATCCCGCGCAGTCGCTGCCGGACCAGGCCCGCGTGCGCGCGGCGCTGGAGCGCGCGGAATTCGTGATCGTGCAGGAAGCGTACGCGGGCACCGAGACCCTGGCTTATGCCGACCTGGTGCTGCCGGCGGCCACCTGGCCGGAGAAGTCCGGCACGGTGACCAATTCGGAGCGGCGCATCAGCCGGGTGCGCGCGGCCGTCCCGCCGCCTGGAGATGCCCGGCCCGACTGGCGGCTGGCGCAGGCCGTCGCGCAGCGCCTGGCCGCCAGGCTGGCGCCGGGCAAGGCGGCGCTGTTCGGCTACCGCGACGAGGCCGAGGTCTTCGCCGAGCACGCCCGCATGACGGCCGGCCGAGACCTGGACTACAGCGCGCTGGACTACGCCGCGCTGGAAGCCGGCGGGCCGCAGCAATGGCCGTACCGGCAGGGACGGGGCGCGGCGCGCCTGTATGGCGACGGCGTGTACGCCACGCCCGGCGGGCGGGCCCGCTTCATCGACCTGGCGTATCGGCCCGCGGCCGAAGCCGCCAGCCCGGCGTTTCCGCTGCAGCTGACCACCGGGCGGCTGCGCGACCACTGGCACACGATGGCGCGCACCTCGCTGGCGCGCGCGCTGACGCGGCACGTCGAGGAACCCTGGGTGTCGCTGCATCCCGAGGACATGCGGCGCCTGGGCCTGGAGCCCGGCGCGCTGGCCAGGCTGACGTCGCGCCGGGGCAGCGTGGTCGCGCCGGCGCAGCCGGACGAGGGCTTGAGGCCGGGCTGCGCGTTCCTGCCGATGCACTGGGGCAGCGCGTTCATGGCGGGCCTGGGCGTGAACGCGCTGACCAATCCGGCGGCCGATCCGCTGTCGCGCCAGCCCGAACTCAAGCACTGCGCCGTGTCGGCCGAACCCGCCGGCCTGCCATGGCAGGCGGCGGCGTGGCTGCAGGGCGACGCCGCCGCGCTGCGGCTGCGCCTGGCGCCGTGGCTGCGCCGATTCGACTACGCCGTGGCGCTGCCGGCGGGCGCGGGCGGCGTGCGCCTGCGGCTGGCCGCGCCCGCCGCGCCGCCGTCCGCCATGCTGGACGCCCTGGCGGACGCGCTGGATCTGCGCCGGCCCGACGTGGCCTTCGACGATCCGGCGCGCGGCCTGATGCGGCGGGTCAGGGTGGAACAGGGCGCCCTGCGCGGCTTTCTGCTGACCGGCGATCTGCGGGCCCAGGAAGCGCTGCTGTCATGGGCCGCCGGCGGCGAGGCGCCGCGCGGCGTGGCGGCGCTGCTGACCGGCCGCATCGCCGGCGCGGCGCGCTCGCGCACCGTGTGCGTGTGCAATGGCGTAAGCGTAGCGGCCATCCAGGCCGGCATCGGGCAGGGCTGCGACCTGGCCGCGCTGAAATCCGGACTGGGCTGCGGCACGGGCTGCGGTTCGTGCGTGCCCGAGATCCTGGCCATGTTGGCCCGCGCCGCGCCGCCGCCGACACGTTCCGACATACGCCCCGGGACGAACCCGGTGTAGTATCGAGCCACCCCTACGCCGCAGGTCCGGCGGACGGTTTTTTACGGATTCATGGAGTGGCTTGTGACGATGCGGAAAATGGCATCCTTTGTTTTCGCGGCGGGCGCGCTGGCGGCGGCGCAGGCGGCGCAGGCCGGCGTGTGCGACGCGCAGTTCATGCACGACGGCGGCGCGGTGCAGCTGACCGGCACGGGCAACCTGGCGCTGGGCGCCGACCTCAATTTCGCCGAAGTCTCCAAGACCAACGGCGACAACTGCCGCGCGCGGGTGCGCGGCGTGGCCACGTTCAGCTACGCCGGCCTGCCGCCGGGCAAGTCCAGGCTCGATTACCTGATGACCGTCAAGAGCGGGCAGGCCACCTTCGTGCGCTACGCCACCGCCGGCGAAGCGCCGCGGCCGTCCGAGGGCCAGTTCGACCTGCGCATGCTGGGCCTGTTCGCCTACGACGGCCAGCTCAGCCAGGGCCAGAAGCTGCCCGGCTCCTCGTTTCGCCTGAAGATCGGCAAGGAGGCGCCGGTGGGCGGCCAGCCCGCCACCACGGTGCGCATCGGCGAAAAAACAGTGGGCAAAAAGACGTCCCTGGACACCGCCCTGGGCAAGCAGTCCTGCCATCCGATCACCTACAGCCGCGACACCACCCCCACCATGGCCACCTTCCAGGGCCTCACCCTGCCCATTCCCGGCATGAACACCACCGTGACGGACTGGTACTGCCCGGCCGTCAATCTGGTAATGAAACAGGACATCGACCAGGGCGGCGTGAAGTCGGCCGTTGAGATTACGCAGATCAAGTAGCACACCGTAGCAAGCGCGCCGCGCCGCGGCGATGGCGGCTGGTATTATGTTTGCGTCATGGACACACAACAGGAGCTCAAGAAAATGGCCACGAGAAAATCCGAAGACGTCGCAAAAGAAAAACTCATCGACAGTGTCAAGTCCAGCCTCAACGACGCCGAAAGCCTGCTGCGCGAAGCCGCCAGCAGCACGGGCGACAAGGCCAACGAACTGCGCGACCGCGCGCTGACTTCGCTCAAGCGCACGCGCGAGGCCCTGTACGAGGCCCAGGACGCCGTGCTCGAACGGGGCCGCAAGGCTGCCCGCGCGACCGACGACTACGTGCATGACAATCCCTGGCAAGCCATCGGCATCGCAGGCGTGACCGGCCTGCTGCTCGGCTTGCTGATCAGCCGCCGCTGACGGGGCCGGGCATCCGGGCGGGCGACGCCAGCCGTCTGCCGCCCGGCGTCCATCACGCCATGGGTCTGCGTAAATCTGTATTTGGCGTCGCGTCCAGCCTGGTCGGGCTGCTGCGCACGCGCCTGGAACTCCTGGCCCTGGAGGCCTCGGACGAAAAGGCGCGCTTGCTCAAGCTGCTGGGCATGGCGTTTGCTGCCTTGCTCTTCCTGACGCTGGCGGTGCTGGTCTTTACCGTCACGGTGGCGGTGGCCTTCTGGCCCACCGAAGACCGTTATCTGGCCCTGGGCCTGCTGGCGGCCTTCTACGGCATCGTCGGCGTGGTGCTGCTGCTGATGGTCCGGCACGGGCTGGTCTACGGCGCGCCGCCGTTCTCCGCCACGCTCGAAGAGCTGGGGCGCGACGCGGAGCTGCTCGACCGCATCCGCGACGCGCAGGACGAAGACGAAGCGCCGCAGGCGCCCCGCCGCGAGGAGGCCTGAGCGATGGCGAAAAGATCTCCTTCCGTCGACCGCGCCGTGCGCATCGAACTGCTGCGCGCCCGCGCCGCGATCGAGCGCGAATCGCTGGCGCAAAGCATCGCGTCCGCGGGCCGCAGGCTGGAGCCGTCCGCGCTTCTGCGCGGCCTGCTGCCCAGCCTGGCCTCCAGCAGCGCATCGCGCTGGGCGCTGCAGGCGATCAGCCTGGCGCGCCGCTATCCTCTCGTCAGTTCCTCGCTCTCGGCCATGGTCATGCGCGGGGGCAAGCGTTCCAGGCTCTTGAAGATCGCCGGCGGCGCGTTCGTCGGCTGGCAGCTGTTCAAGGCCTGGCGGGGCGCCCGCCAGGACGGCGGGCGCGACGGCGAACCGCGCTGAGCCGGGCGGCCCGGCCTACAGGCCGAGCTGGCCCCACAGCGCATCCACGCGCTGCTTGACGTCGGCGTCCATCGTGATGGGCGTGCCCCATTCGCGCTGGGTTTCGCCCGGCCATTTATTGGTGGCGTCCATGCCCATCTTGCCGCCCAGGCCGGACACCGGCGAGGCGAAATCCAGATAGTCGATGGGCGTGTTCTCCACCAGCAGGGTGTCGCGCACCGGGTCCATGCGCGTGGTCATCGCCCACACCACTTCCTTCCAGTCGCGCGGGTTGATGTCCTCGTCCACCACGACGATGAACTTGGTGTACATGAACTGCCGCAGAATGCTCCACAGGCCGAACATCACGCGCTTGGCGTGGCCGGCATACTGCTTGCGGATGGACACCACCGCCAGGCGGTAGCTGCAGCCCTCGGGCGGCAGGTAGAAGTCCACGATCTCCGGCAGCTGGCGGCGCAGCAGCGGCACGAACACCTCGTTGAGCGCCACGCCCAGCACGGCGGGCTCGTCCGGCGGCTTGCCGGTATAGGTGGAGTGATAGATGGGATTGCGCCGCATCGTGATCCGCTCCACCGTGAAGACGGGGAACCAGTCCTGCTCGTTGTAGTAGCCGGTGTGGTCGCCGTAGGGGCCTTCCAGCGCCATCTCGTAGTCGGTGTTGGCCGGCGGATTGACGCCCTCGGGCACCCGGGGCGCGACGGCGCGCGGGTCCGACGAGGGCAGCAGGTGGCCTTCCAGCACGATCTCGGCCCAGGCCGGCACCGACAGGTTGCTGCCCAGCGCCTGCGCCGTTTCGGTGCGCGAGCCGCGCAGCAGGCCGGCGAACTGGTATTCGGACAGGCTGTCCGGCACCGGCGTGACCGCGCCCAGCGTGGTGGCGGGGTCCGCGCCCAGGGCGACGGCGACCGGGAAGGGCGTGCCGGGATGGGCCAGGGCGTGGTCGCGGAAATCCAGCGCGCCGCCGCGATGCGACAGCCAGCGCATGATCAGCTTGTTGGGGCCGAGCAGCTGTTGGCGGTAGATGCCCAGGTTCTGGCGGCGCGCGTTCGGGCCGCGCGTGATCACCAGGCCCCAGGTCAGCAGCGGCGCCACGTCGCCCGGCCAGCAGGTCTGGATCGGCAGGCGGGTCAGGTCCACGTCCTTGCCTTCCCAGACGATCTCCTGGCAGGCGGGGCTCTTGACGTTCTTGGGGCTCATGTCCCATAGCGCCGATTTCAGCATCGACACCTTGGCCAGCGCGTCGCGCAGGCCGCGGGGCGCTTCGGGCTCGCGCAGCGATGCCAGCAGCTCGCCGATGTCGCGCAGCGCGCTGACGTCGTCGGCGCCCATGCCGCGGGCCACGCGGGCCGGCGTGCCGAACAGGTTGGTCAGCACCGGCATCTGCGCCGGACGGCCGTCGTGCATGGCGTTTTCGAACAGCAGGGCGGGGCCTTCGGCCCGCAGCACGCGGTCGGAAATCTCGGTCATTTCCAGCCGGGTGGACACCGGCGGGGCGATGCGTTTGAGCTCGCCCATGCGTTCGAGTTGAGCGAGGAAGTCTCTAAGGTCGCGGTATTTCACTACAGATCCCGGCGATTTGGTTACATTTTGGAGAGAAAGAGAGGTTAACATTGACTCCCTCTTTTTTACGCAGGAGGTTATATGCCCGATGCGTCAGTGGCCTCGCTCTTCAGGAGCATGGCCCAAGGAGTGCACCAATATCTTGCCGAATCGCTGCGCATCTGCTCCGTCTACCTGGGCATCGCGGTGATCGTGACGGTAAGCATGGGATTCGCCCTGCCTGGATTGCGCGACCAGGCATTGCAGGTGCACAAAGCCTTGTTGACCGCCCTAGCGCCCACGTCCATGCAAGCCGGCACCGATCTCGATACGGGTTCCGAACTCGGCACGGACATGTCGTCGGCCATCGCCATGGCCATCCCCGACGCGCCCGCCAGCAACGCCACCGGCATGCTGGGGCCGGCGCGCGTCGCTCCGCCGCCGGTGAAGCCGGTTGCCAGCATCGCGAGCGGCCCGCAGGCCGAAGCCTTGCGCAACTATATCTCGCGCAAGTACAAGGTCGCGTATGACGCGACCGGCCCGCTGCTGAACACGGTATACAAGGTCAGCCGCGAAAAGAAGCTGGATCCGCTGCTGGTGCTGGCCGTGATCGCCATCGAGTCCCGCTACAACCCGCTGGCCGAAAGCCACGTGGGCGCCCAGGGCCTGATGCAGGTGATGACCAGCGTGCACCAGGACAAGTTCGACGCCGTCGGCAAGAACCCGCTGGACCCGGCCGCCAACATCGGCGTGGGCACCACGATTCTGCGCGATTGCATCAACCGCCGCGGATCGGTGGACGGCGGCCTGGCCTGTTACGTGGGCGCCACGGGGCCCGACGACAACGGCTACGGCGCCAAGGTGCAGGCCGAACGGCGCCGCCTGGCGCTGGCCTCGGGCATCGCGCTGGCGCGCGACTGAACGCCTCAAAATGGCGGCTGGCGCCGCCCGATGGGTTACGCGCGCTCGACAGTCGCGTTCTTGTGATGATGGCGACGCGCTGCACCCATCCTACGGTGACGGGCGCGGCGCGAGGCATTCGACCGACCCCAGCCGCAACCGCCCCTCACCCCTGCAGCAACCGCCCCATCCGGGCCACCGCCTCTTCCAGGCGGTCCAGTCCCGTGGCATAGGAAAAGCGCATGGTGTGTCCGCCGTGGGCCGGGCCGAAGTCCAGCCCGGGCACGGCGGCCACGCCGGCCTCCAGCAGCAGGCGCTGCGAGAACGCGGCGCTGTCCATGCCCAGGTTGGAGATGTCGGCATAAATATAGAAGGCGCCGTCCGGCTTGACCGGCACCTGGATGCCCAGGCGCTCGAATTCCGGCAATAGGTAGTCGCGGCGCTGCCTGAACGCCTCGCGGCGGTGCTCGAAGGTTTTCATCGCGCCCGGCGTGAAGCAGGCCAGCGCGGCATGCTGGGCCAGCGTGGGCGCGCAGATCGCCAGGCTGGCGGCGATCTTCTCCACCGGCGCCACCATGTCCTGCGGCACGATCATCCAGCCCAGGCGCCAGCCGGTCATGTGGAAATACTTCGAGAAGCTGTTGATGACGATGACGTCGTCGTCCAGCGTCAGCGCCGAACGCGGCTGGCCCTCGTAGGACAGGCCCAGGTAGATCTCGTCGACGATGGCGAAGCCGTCGCGCGCGCGGACCTGCGCCAGCAGCTCGGCCAGTTCGCCGTGGGCGATGGAGGTGCCGGTGGGGTTGCTGGGCGAAGCGATCAGCACGCCCTGGGTGGCCGGCGTCCAGTTATCGGCCACGTCCTGGGCCGACAGCTGGAAACGCTTCTGCGCCGTGCTGGGAATCAGCCGCGGCACGCCGCCGGCGGCCAGCACGAAATTGCTGTTGGCGGGGTAGGAGGGGTCGGGCATCAGCACTTCGCCGCCGCCGTTGACCAGGGCCGCGCAGGCCAGCGTCAGCGCGCCCGAGGCGCCCGCGGTGACGATGACGCGCGACGGATCGATGCTGGCGCCGAACTGTTCGTGGTAGAACCGGGCGATGGCTTCGCGCAGCGGGGTCAGGCCGGCCGAGGGACTGTAGCCGCTGAGCCCGGCGCGGGCCGCGCGTTCCAGCGCTTCCACGACCTGGGGCGGCGCGGTAAAGTCCGGTTCGCCGATGCCCAGGCTGATAATGTCCTTGCCGGCCGCCTGCAGCGCTTGCGCCTGCTTGAAAAGCTCCATTACCTGGAAGGTCAGGAAATCGTGGGTGCGGGCGGCAAGGCGGGGCATGGGATTCTCGAAGGCGTTTCGTAGCAAAAAAGGAATTGTAGTCATGCAGCCATCGCGCCGCGCTTTCCTCCTGGGCCGACGTCCGGCCCAGAGCCCCTGGGCGGCATTCCTGCAGCGCCTGGGGCTGCTGTGCCAGGGCGCCGTGCGCGACCTGGGCGAGAGCGGCGAGGCCGGCCCCCGGGCCGTTTTGATCCCGGCGCGCGAGGCCGACGTGGCGCACGCCCGCGCCCTGTGCGCCGAGTACCGCATCACGCTGGCGCTTGAAGGGGCCGAAGGCCCGTTCGAAACCCATTACGGGCCGTTGCTGCGGGTGGACCCGTCGGCCCTGACGGAATTGCTGCGCCTGCCCGGCGAGCCCGCGCGCTGGCATGCCCGGCCCGGGGTGCCGCTGGCCGCGCTGGCGCGCGCCGGGCTGCGCCAGTTCGCCGGGCTGCCGGGCGAGTTGACGCTGGCCGCCTGGCTGGCCGCGCCGGCGCGCTGGGAGGCCGGGCGCTGCGCCGGTTCGGGCGTGCTGGCGGTGGACGTGATGCTGGCCGATGGGGTGGAGGAAACGCTGGGGGCCTTCGGCGAGGCCGACGTGCAGCCGCTGCGTTCCGCCACCGTGCAGCGCCTGGTGCCGTCGCTGTTCCAGCTGGCCTCGGGCGGGGACGCCTTCGCCACGCGCGACGGCGAACGCTGGCTGGGACGCTACCGCCTGGACGCGCTCAAGCCCGAGGCGCCGGCCACCGTCAACCTGGGGCAGCTGCTGCTGGGCCACGGCGGCACGCTGGCGTGGGTGTCTGGCGTCACGCTGGCCGACGCGCCGCCGGCGCCGCAGTTGCCGCCGCCGGCCGAGCCGCCCGGGCTGGCCACGACCCGGCTGGATTCGCGGGTGAAGGCGCTGTTCGATCCGGACGGCCGTTTCCCCTTGTTGTCGGCGCCGCAATAGCGACAATTTGTAAGCTCGCGTTAAGATGGAAACGCAAGCCTGGCAAGGGGCGCGGAGGTATCGCGGCCGGCGCCATCGGAATAGAATTCCCCCCTTTCCGTGTCTCACACTCTAGCAAGTAGCCCGCCCCTATGGATGCCAATCTCCGCAAAGCCGCCCTTGAATACCACGAGCACGGACGCCCCGGCAAAGTCGCGGTCATGCCGACCAAGCAGCTCACCAACCAGCGCGACCTGGCGCTGGCATACTCGCCCGGCGTGGCGGCGGCCTGCGAGGAAATCGTGGCCGACCCGGCCAACGTGTTCCGCTACACGGCGCGCGGCAACCTGGTGGGCGTGATCACCAACGGCACCGCGGTGCTGGGGCTGGGCAATATCGGCGCGCTGGCGTCCAAGCCGGTGATGGAAGGCAAGGCGGTGCTGTTCAAGAAGTTCGCCGGCCTGGACGTGTTCGACATCGAGATCAACGAGACCGACCCGGACAAGCTGGTCGAGATCATCGCCGGCCTGGAAGCCACTTTCGGCGGCATCAACCTCGAAGACATCAAGGCCCCGGAATGCTTCATCGTCGAGCGCAAGCTGCGCGACCGCATGAAGATCCCGGTTTTCCATGACGACCAGCACGGCACCGCCATTACCGTGTCGGCGGCCTTCATCAACGGCCTGAAGGTGGTGGGCAAGGACATCAAGCAGGTCAAGGTGGTGACCTCGGGCGCCGGCGCGGCCGCGCTGGCCTGCCTGGACCTGATGGTGGACCTGGGGCTGCCGCTGGAGAACGTCTGGGTCACCGACATCGAAGGCGTGGTCTACGNCGTCCGGGCCACAACGTGTACGCGGCCATGAACATCCTGCTGCTCAACGAGCGCACGGTGGTGCTGGTCGACACCCACGTCAACGACGAGCCCACGGCCGAGCAGATCGCCGAGTTCACCGTCGCGGCCGCCCACGAGATGCGCCGCATGTTCCTGGCGCCCAAGGCGGCGCTGCTGTCGCGTTCCAACTTCGGCTCGGGCAGCTCGGCCTCGGGCGCGAAGATGCGCCGCGCGCTGGAGCTGGTGCGGGAGATCGATCCGGAACTGGAGATCGACGGCGAGATGCACGGCGACTGCGCGCTGGACGAGGCGCTGCGCATGCGCATCCTGCCTTCGTCCTCGCTCAAGGGCGAGGCCAACCTGCTGGTGTGCCCGAACGTGGACGCCGGCAACATCGCCTACAACCTGCTCAAGACCACCGCGGGCAGCAACGTGGCGGTGGGTCCGTTCCTGCTGGGCGCGAACGCGCCGGTGCACATCCTGACTTCCAGCTCGACCGTGCGCCGCATCGTCAACATGACCGCCATGACGGTCGTCGATGCCAACACCCCGCGTTGAAGTCCGCCCGGCCGGCCCTGCGTGCCCGCGCACGCAGACCGGCCTGGTCCTGACCGGAGGCGGCGCCCGCGCCGCCTACCAGGTCGGCGTGCTCAGCGCCATCATGGAGCTGCTGGACCCGGACTGGCATTCGCGCTTCCAGAACCCGTTTCACATCATCTGCGGCACGTCCGCCGGCGCCATCAACGCCGCCGCGCTGGCCTGCCGCGCCGACCGTCCGCACCTGGGCGTGCGCCGCATCCGGCGCCTGTGGTCTTCGCTCAACACCGACATGATCTACCGGGCCGACACGCCCGGCATCATCCGCACGGGCGGCCGCTGGCTGGGCCTGCTGTCGCTGGGCTGGATGTTCTCGGGCCTGGCGCGCAAGCGGCCCACCTCGCTGCTGGACAACAGCCCCATGGAGGCCTTGCTGGGCCGGGTGCTGGACTTCCAGCACCTGCGCGCCAACCTCGAAAGCGGCGCCTTGTCGGCGCTGGCCATCACGGCCTCGGGCTACACCAGCGGCGAGCACCTGACCTTCTACCAGGCGCATACGCCGATCGAGCCCTGGCACCGCTATCTGCGCCTGGCCATCCCGACCCCGATCGGCATCGACCACCTGATGGCCTCGTCGGCCATTCCCTTCGTCTTCCCGGCCCGCCAGGTGCAGGTGCACGGCAAGGGCGAATGGTGCGGCGACGGCTCGATGCGCCAGCTGGCGCCGATCAGCCCGGCCATCCACCTGGGCGCCAGCCGCGTGCTGGTGATCGGCACCGGATTCCGCGACGACACCCACCCCGAGAACCGCGAAGACTCGCCGCCGTACCCGTCCCTGGCGCAGGTGGGCGGCCATGCGTTGGCCAGCATCTTCCTGGACGGGCTATCGGCCGACGTCGAGCGCCTGCAGCGCATGAACTTCCTGACGGAGCTGGCCGGCGAGGAGGGCGTCCGCGGCGGCGTGCGCCGCGTGGAGGTGCTGACCATCACGCCCAGCCAGTCGCTGGACCTGATGGCGCTGGAGCATTTGAAGGACATGCCGACCCAGGCCCGTGCCCTTTTCCGCGTGCTCGGTGTATCGTCCGATCCAGGCCGTCCGGGAGGCGGGTCGCTGATGTCCTACCTCCTGTTTGAATCCAGCTACACCAAGCGATTGATTGAACTGGGTTATGCCGATACGATGCAGCGTAGCGATGAAGTGATCGCCTTTTTCAAGGAGGCTCGGGCATGACGCGCAATGGCCAATCTACTTTGCAGCGGCAGCTGCTGCGCGGCGGTGCGCTGGCCCACGAGGGGCTGGACAAGAAGGCCGTGGTAGACGCCGCCCATGAGCTCGGCCTGGCCTTGTTCGTCGCCAATTGCGATCCCGCCCGCAGCCGTTCGGCGGTGCTGCGCGCCATCGTCAAGGCGGTCGACTTCCCCGAGTACTTCGGCGGCAATCTCGACGCGCTCTACGACTGTCTGTGCGACACCGTGCTGGACCACAAGACCGGCGTGGTGCTGTGGCTGTACCGGCTGCACTCGGGCGATCCGGCGCTCGAGGAAGACGCCGGCCTGATCGAAACCGTATGTTCCGATGCGTCCGATTTCGCCCGCGAAAACGGGCGCGTGTTTTCGTACGTGATCGAACACGCCGGCAGGCACCCCGATCCCGAGCCGGGCGTGGCGGCCGCGCCCTACGGCGAAAACCACTGAAGCCCTGGCCGGGCTACCAGCCCAGCAGCGCCCCGGCGGCCGAGGCCAGCGCCAGGCCCGCCGTCTCGGTGCGCAGCACCCGCGGGCCGAAGCGCACCGCCTGGACCCCCGCCTGCCGCGCCTGTTCCAGTTCCTTGTCCGACCATCCGCCCTCGGGGCCGACCAGCAGCGTCAGCGCCTGCAGGCCGGGATCTGCGCGCAGCCGGGCGGCCAGATCGTCGGCCGCTTCCGGATGGCACATCAGGCGCAGGCCGTCGGCGGGCTGCGCCAGCCATTCGGCCAGCGCCAGGGGCGCGTCCACCGCCATCAGCCGGTTGCGTCCGCATTGCTCGCTGGCGGCTTGGGCGATGCGCCGCCAGTGCGCCACGCGCTTGTCCAGCCGCGGCCCCGACAATTGCAGCACGCTGCGCTGCGCCGCCACCGGACAGACCCGGGCCACCCCCAGTTCCACCGCTTTTTCCACCACCCAGTCCATCTTGTCGCCGGAAGGCAGGCCCTGGACCAGGGTGATGCGCCCGGCCAGCTCGGCCTCGCGCGGCGAAAACGGCCCCAGCCGGGCGAACCCGGCCTTGCCCTCGGCCTCCAGTACGGCGGGGAATTCGCCGCCCTGGCCGTTGAACAGGACGATGGCCTCGCCGTGGCGCAGCCGCAGCACCCGCAGCGCGTGGTGGGCCAGGGCGTCCGGCAGGGCGACTCGGGCGCCGGCGGTCAGAGGGAGGTCGCAGAAGAAGCGGGGGGCGGACATGAAACGAAACGTGGCGGATCGGGGAAAAAACAGCCCCTCCGGGGGGCGGCCGGCCCCGGCGGCGGAGCCGGCGCGGGGCATTTGCGTCAGCCGCGTAGCCTAGCATGGGGGACGGCTTATGGCCGATGGCCTGAGGGAAACCCCCGGGTGCTAAAATCCCCTGCTTCGCAACCTACTTAACTGGCCCTGCCGTGTTCCAGGTGACCAGCTTCAAAGAGCCTTCCGAATGAGCAATCCGACCGCCCCTAAACTTGCCTTGGCGGATGCCATCCGCGCCCTCGCGATGGACGCCGTGCAACAAGCGAACTCCGGGCACCCGGGTGCTCCCATGGGCATGGCGGAAATCGCCCAAGCCTTGTGGGCCGGCAACCTGCGTCACAACCCCAAAGATCCCGCCTGGGCCAACCGCGACCGCTTCGTGCTGTCCAACGGCCACGGCTCCATGCTGATCTACGCCCTGCTGCACCTGACCGGCTACGATCTGCCGATCGAAGAACTCAAGAACTTCCGCCAGCTGCATTCCAAGACCCCGGGCCACCCCGAAGTGGGCATCACCCCGGGCGTGGAAACGACCACCGGCCCGCTGGGCCAGGGCCTGGGCAACGCCGTGGGCATGGCGCTGGCCGAAGCCCTGCTGGCCGCCGAATTCAACAAGCCCGGCCACACCATCGTCGACCACCACACCTATGCCTTCACCGGCGACGGCTGCCTGATGGAAGGCATCTCGCACGAAGTCTGCTCGCTGGCCGGCACGCTCAAGCTGGGCAAGCTGGTGGTGCTGTATGACGACAACGGCATTTCCATCGACGGCCACGTCGAGCACTGGTTCGCCGACGACACCGCCAAGCGCTTCGAAGGCTACGGCTGGAACGTGATCCGCGGCGTGGACGGCCACGACGTCGCCGCCGTGGACGCCGCCATCAAGGCCGCGCGCGCGCAATCGGAAAAGCCCACCCTGATCGTCTGCCGCACCGTCATCGGCAAGGGTTCGCCCAACATGGCCGGCACCCACAACGTGCACGGCGCGCCGCTGGGCAAGGACGAGATCGCCGCCACCCGCGCCGCGCTGGGCTGGTCGTCGGAGCCGTTCCAGATCCCGCAGGAAATCTACGACGGCTGGGACGGCCGCAAGCGCGGCGCCGCGGCCCAGGCCGAATGGCAGTCCGCCTTCGACGCCTACGCCGCCGAATTCCCGGCCGAAGCCGCCGAATTCACCCGCCGCATGAAGGGCGAGCTGCCCGCCGGCTACGCCGAGCAGTTCCAGGCCTTCCTGAACGCCACGCTGGAAAAGGCCGAGACCGTGGCCACCCGCAAGGCGTCGCAGTTCGCGATCGCGGCGCTGGCCGCCGCGCTGCCGGAAATGCTGGGCGGCTCGGCCGACCTGACCGGCTCCAACTTCACCGACTGGAAGGGCGTCGCGCCGGTGCGCGCCGGCGAGCAGGGCATCCAGTTCGGCCGCCATATCAACTACGGCGTGCGCGAATTCGGCATGGCCGCCATCATGAACGGCGTGGCCCTGCACGGCGGCTACCTGCCGTTCGGCGGCACCTTCCTGACCTTCTCCGACTACTCGCGCAACGCCATCCGCATGGCGGCGCTGATGAAGCAGCGCGTGGTGCACGTGTTCACCCACGACTCGATCGGCCTGGGCGAAGACGGCCCGACCCACCAGTCCATCGAACACGCCTCCAGCCTGCGCCTGATCCCCAACCTGTCGCTGTGGCGCCCCTGCGATACCACGGAAACGGCCGTGGCCTGGAACGCGGCCGTGACGCGCCCGGCCAGCATCGGCATGGACGTGCACGACGGCGGCCCCACGGCGCTGCTGCTGTCGCGCCAGAACCTGCCGTTCGTGCAGCGTGACGCCGCCACCGTGGACGCCATCGCCCGCGGCGGCTACGTGCTGCGCGACGCCGAGGGCGCCCGCGCCGTCATCATCGCCACCGGCTCGGAAGTCGCCATCGCGCTGGACGCGCAGGCCCAGCTGGCCAAGGAAGGCATCGCGGTGCGCGTGGTCTCCATGCCCAGCACCGATGTGTTCGACCGCCAGGACGCCGCCTGGAAGCAGTCGGTGCTGCCCAAGGGCCTGCCGCGCGTGGCCGTCGAGGCCGGCATCACCGCCTTCTGGCACAAGTACGTGGGCCTGGAAGGCGCCGTCGTCGGCATCGACCGCTACGGCGAATCCGCGCCGGCCGGCGCGCTGTTCAAGTTCTTCGGGCTGACCGCCGACAAGGTGGCCGAGACCGTCCGCCAAGTTTTGTAAAAAGGAGCTTAGTCATGACCATTCGCGTCGCCATCAACGGTTACGGCCGCATCGGCCGCAACATCCTGCGTGCCCACTACGAAGGTGGCAAGAAGCACGACATCGAAATCGTCGCCATCAACGACCTGGGCGATCCCAAGACCAACGCGCACCTGACGCGGTACGACACCGCCCACGGCAAGTTCCCGGGCACGGTCGAGGTCGACGGCGAATACATGGTCGTCAACGGCGACAAGATCCGCGTGCTGGCCAACCGCAACCCGGCCGAGCTGCCCTGGGGCGAGCTGAAGGTCGACGTGGTGCTGGAATGCACGGGCTTTTTCACCACCAAAGAAAAGGCCGGCGCGCACATCAAGGGCGGCGCCAAGAAGGTCATCATCTCGGCTCCCGGCGGCAAGGACGTCGACGCCACCGTCGTGTACGGCGTGAACCACGGCGTGCTGAAGGCCTCGGACACCGTCATCTCCAACGCGTCGTGCACCACCAACTGCCTGGCCCCGCTGGTCAAGCCGCTGAACGACAAGCTGGGCCTGGAAAACGGCCTGATGACCACGGTCCACGCCTACACCAACGACCAGGTCCTGACCGACGTCTACCACGAAGACCTGCGCCGCGCCCGTTCGGCCACCATGAGCATGATCCCCACCAAGACCGGCGCCGCCGCCGCCGTGGGCCTGGTGCTGCCTGAACTGAACGGCAAGCTGGACGGCTACGCCATCCGCGTCCCGACCATCAACGTGTCCATCGTCGACCTGTCCTTCGTGGCCAAGCGCGACACCACCGTCGAAGAAGTCAACGGCATCCTGAAGGCCGCCTCGGAAGGCGAGCTCAAGGGCATCCTGGACTACAACACCGAACCCCTGGTCTCGGTGGACTACAACCACAACCCGGCCTCCAGCACCGTCGACGCGTCGCTGACCAAGGTCTCGGGCCGCCTGGTCAAGGTCTCGTCCTGGTACGACAACGAGTGGGGCTTCTCGAACCGCATGCTCGACACCACCGTCGCGCTGATGACGGCCAAGTAAGCCACGCAGTCAGTCCACAGGGGACGGATTTGTTTTCCGCCGGCGCGGAAAATGGGTTCGTCCCCTTTGTACGCCAATCGTAGGAATCCATACTCATGCCCAAGGTCAATACCCTGTCCGCGCTGGCCAAGTCCGGCGCCCTGTCCGGCAAGCGCGTGTTCATCCGCGCCGATCTGAACGTGCCGTTCGACGACGCCGGCCGCATCAGCGAAGACACCCGCATCCGCGCCTCGGTGCCCGGCATCCGCATGGCGCTGGACGCCGGCGCCGCCGTGATGGTCACGTCCCACCTGGGCCGCCCCAAGGAAGGCGTGCCGACCGAGGCCGATTCGCTGGCCAAGGTCGGCCAGCGCCTGTCCGAGCTGCTGGGCATGCCCGTGCAGCTGGTGCGCGACTGGGTCGACGGCGTCAAGGTCGACCACGGCCAGGTCGTGCTGCTGGAGAACTGCCGCGTCAACGTCGGCGAGAAGAAAGACGACGAAACCCTGGCGCGCAAGATGGCCGCGCTTTGCGACGTCTACGTCAACGACGCCTTCGGCACCGCGCACCGCGCCGAGGCCACCACCCACGGCATCGCGCGCTTCGCGCCCGTGGCCTGCGCCGGCCCGCTGCTGGCCGCCGAACTCGAAGCCCTGGGCCGCGCGCTGCACGAGCCCAAGCGTCCGCTGGTCGCCATCGTCGGCGGCTCCAAGGTCTCGACCAAGCTGTCCATCCTGCAATCGCTGGCCGACAAGGTCGACCAGCTGGTGGTGGGCGGCGGCATCGCCAACACCTTCATGCTGGCCGCCGGCCTGCCCATCGGCAAATCGCTGGCCGAGCCCGACCAGGTCGAGCAGGCCCGCGCCGTCATCGATATGATGAAACAGCGCGGCGCGGCCGTGCCGATCCCGGTGGACGTGGTCTGCGCCAAGTCCTTCGGCGCCGACGCCGAAGCCACGGTCAAGGCCGCGGCCGACGTGGCCGAGGACGACATGATCCTGGACATCGGCCCGCAGACCGCGGCGCAGCTGGCCGGCATCCTGAAGCAGGCCGGCACCATCGTCTGGAACGGCCCGGTGGGCGTGTTCGAGTTCGACCAGTTCGCCCACGGCACCGAAGTGGTGGCCCGCGCCATCGCCGACTCGGCCGGCTTTTCCATCGCCGGCGGCGGCGACACGCTGGCCGCCATCGCCAAGTACGGCATCGGCGAGCAGGTCGGCTACATCTCGACCGGCGGCGGTGCGTTCCTGGAGTTCCTGGAAGGCAAGACCCTGCCCGCCGTCGCGGTGCTGGAAGCCCGCGCCTCGACGGACGCCGGCGCGTAACCCATCCGGCGGCGCGAGCCGCCGGTTTTCTCCGGCCCCGCTGCCGCCATTGCCGTCATTGCGCCGCCATGATCCTCCGCCTGTTTCCCGGCCTGAACAACCTCCGCGGCCTCACCCGGGAATCGGCGCGGCGCGACGCCATGGCCGGCCTGAGCGTGGCGGCGGTGGCGCTGCCGGTGGGGCTGGCCTACGCGGCCATGATGGGCGTGCCGCCCGTGGCCGGCCTGTGGGCCGCCATCGCGGGCATGCTGGGCTACGCGGTCTTCGGATCGTCGCGCACGCTCATCGTCGGGCCCGACACCGCCACCTGCACGCTGATCGCCGCCACGCTTACCGGCATGGCGCTCAGCACCCCCGAAGATCGCCTGGTGGCCGCCACCGGCATCGCGCTGACGGTGGGCGTGGGCTGCCTGATCGCGCGCGTGCTGCGCCTGGGCGTGCTGGCCAACCTGCTGTCGCGGCCGGTGCTGATCGGCTATATGGCGGGCGTGGCGGTCACGCTGGCCCTTTCGCAGCTCAGCGGCCTGACGGGCGTGGGCCTGCGCAACAGCGGCCTGGTGCATCCTTTCCTGGAGCTGTCGCGGCGCCTGCCTGAGGTCCGGATTCCCACGCTCATCCTGGGCGTGCTTTCATGCGTGCTGCTGGTGGCGCTCAAGCGCTGGCGGCCGGGCTGGCCCGGCCCCATCATGCTGGTGGCGGGCTCCTGCCTGCTGTCCTGGCTGTTCGACTTTCCCTCGCTGGGCATCGCCGTGGTCGGCGACGTGCCCGCCGGTCTGCCGGCGCTCAGCCTGCCGCTGCGGCTGGAGGGCGTGGACGGCATCCTGATGGGCGCGGCCGGGGTGCTGGTGGTGAGCTTTTCCAGCGGCATCGTCACGGCCCGCAGCTTCGCCGCGCGCACCGGCGAACACATCGACCCCAACCGCGAGCTGGTGGGCTTTGGCGCGGCCAACGTGGCCGCCGGCCTGTTCCAGGGCTTCGTGGTGACCGGCGCCGACTCGCGCACCGCGGTCGGGCTGGTGGCCGGCGGCTCGTCGCCGCTGGTCAGCATCAGCGCCGCGGCGGCGCTGGCCGTGGTGGTGGGGCTGTTGAGCGCGCCGCTGTACTGGCTGCCGCAGGCGGTGCTCTCGGCCATCCTGCTGCTGGCCGCCGTCAGCCTGTTCGACGGCCAGGCCTTCATGCGCCTGGCGCGCATTTCGCGCATCGAACTGGCCTTCGGCATCCTGGCGGCCGTGGGCGTGATCGGCTTCGGCGTGCTGCAGGGCGTGGCGGTTTCGGTGGGCGCCACGCTGCTGTACGCCATGTACGTGTCGGGCAATCCCCGCGACGCGCTGCTGGGGCGGCTGCCCGGCGAATCGGTGCTGGGCAAGCTGCACCTGAACCCCGACGCTCAGCCGGTGCCGGGCACGGTGGTGTGGCTGTTCGAATCGTCCGTGTGGTTCTTCAACGCCGACGCGTTCCGCCGGCGCGCCCGTGAAGTGATGGACCAGGCCGCCGGCGCGCAGTGGTTCGTGCTGGACGCCGAGGCGATGACCCAGGCCGACGCCGACGCGGTCGAGGCGCTGTACGAACTCAAGCGCGAGCTGGACGCGCGCGGCATGACGCTGCTGATCGCCGGCGGACACGGCCAGTTCCGCACGGCGCTGGAGCGTTCCGGCCTGGTCAGGAAGATCGGCCGCGACAAGATCTTCGGCAGCCCCGAGCAGGCGGTCGACGCGATCGAGCGCTGGCGCCGGCCGGCGCCTAACGCTGGCGCAGCAGCGCCAGCGTGTGCTGGGCAATGATCAGTTCTTCGTTGGTGCGCACGACGTAGACGCCGATGGGGCTGTCGTCGCTGGAGATGCGCGGGCCGTGGCGGGCGTTGCGTTCGGGGTCCAGCCTGATGCCCAGCCAGCCCCAGTGCGCGCTGATCGCCTGGCGGATCTCGGCGGAGTTCTCGCCCACGCCGGCGGTGAAGACGATGGCGTCCACGCCGTTCATGGCGCAGGCCAGGCCGATCATGCCTTCGGCCACGCGCCATGCGAAATACTGCAGCGCCATCCTGGCCGACGGCGCTTCGCTGGCCAGCAGTTCGCGCATGTCGTTGCTGATGCCGGACAGCCCCTTCATGCCGCAGTCGTAGTACAGCATGTGCTCGATCTCGTCGTGGCTCATGCCTTGTTCCATCATCCACAGCACCACGCCGGCGTCCAGCCGGCCCGGACGCGTGCCCATGGGCAGCCCTTCGAGCGCGGTGAAGCCCATGGTGCTGTCCACGCTTTTGCCGTGGTGCATGGCGCAGGCCGACACGCCCGAGCCCAGGTGCGCGGCGATGACCCTGCCCGTGGCGATGTCGGGCAGGACCTGGCGCAGGCGCTGCGCGATGTATTCGTAGGACAGGCCATGAAAGCCGTAGCGGCGCACGCCTTCGCGGTACAGCTTTTCCGGCACCGCATAGCGGTCGGCCACGTCGGAATGGCTGCGGTGGAAGGCCGTGTCGAAGCAGGCCACCTGCGCGATCGCCGGGCGGCGCTCGCGGATCACGCGGATCGGGGCCAGGTTGTTCGGCTGGTGCAGCGGCGCCAGCGGCGCATAGGCCTCCAGCTGCGCCAGGATCTCGTCGTCGACCAGCACGGGCTCGGAGAGGTCGGGGCCGCCATGCACCACCCGATGGCCCACCGCCAGCGGCGCGCCGCCCAGATGGCCGCTCAGCCAGGTGCCCACCACTTCCTGCGCATTGGGCACGTCGGACGCGTGGCCCGGCGCGATGTCGCGCTCGACCAGCGGCTGGCCGGCCGCGTCGCGCACGCGCAGCCTGGGGCGCAGCGTGCCGATGCCCTCGATCTGGCCGCCCAGCCGCGGGGTCAGGTCCTGCTCGCCGCCGATGTCGTACAGGTAGAACTTGATGCTGGAACTGCCGGCGTTGATGACGAGAATGGTGTCGCGGGGCGTGTCGCTCATGGCGCTGTAACTCCGGGAGAGTAGGGGCGGCGGGTTTTTTGCCGGGTTTTACCTTTACGCCAGCGGGCGGGCCTGCTGCTGGCTCAGGTGGTGCGCGTAGATGGCAGCCACCGCACAGGAAGCCAGCCGCGAGCGCGGGCTGTCGGCGCGGCTGGTCAGGATGATGGGCACGCGCGCGCCCAGCACGATGCCGGCCGCCTCGGCGTTGGCCAGGAAGGTCAGGTTCTTGGCCAGCATGTTGCCGGCTTCCAGGTCCGGCACCACCAGCACCTGCGCGATGCCGGCGACGGGGGAGCGGATGCCCTTGATGCGGGCCGCCTCGGGATTGATGGCGTTGTCCAGCGCCAGCGGGCCGTCGAGCAGGCCGCCGGTGATCTGGCCGCGGTCGGCCATCTTGCACAGCGCCGCCGCGTCGATGGTGCCGGGGATGCTGGGCGTGACCTGCTCGACCGCCGACAGGATGGCCACGCGCGGCTCGCCCAGGCCCAGGCCGTGGTGCAGGTCGATCACGTTGCGGATGATGTCGGCCTTGGTTTCGAGGTCGGGGAAGATGTTGATGGCCGCGTCGGTGATGAACAGCGGCTCGGCGTAGGTGGGCACCTCCATGATGAACGCATGGCTGATGCGCCGGCCGCTGCGCAGCCCGGTGTTGCGGGCCACCACCTCGTGCATGAGCTCGTCGGTGTGCAGGCTGCCCTTCATCAGCAGCGTGGCCTCGGCGCTGCGCACCAGCGCGACCGCCGTTTCGGCGGCCGCGTGGCTGTGCGGCGCGTCGACGATGCGGGCGTTGCCCAGGTCCAGCCCGTGCTCGGCGGCGGTGGAGCGGATCTTCAGTTCCGGCCCCACCAGGATGGGCTGCAGCAGGCCCAGGTCGCGCGCCATCAGCGCGGCCGACAGCGACGGTTCGTCGCAGGGATGGGCGATGGCGCACGGGGCCGGCGCCAGCGTCTGCGCGCGGGCGATGAGCTTGTCGTAGTGGGTGGCGGCGGGCAGGGTCATCGTGTGTTGGCCTTGGCGGATTTGCGTGCGGGGGTCTTGGCGGCGCGCTTGGCCGGCGGAGCGGCCTTGGCGGCGGTCTTCACGGCTTTCACGGCCTTCACCGCCTTGGCGGGCTTGACCGCGGCGGCCGGCGCGGCGCTGCGGGCCGAGGCCACGCGCGCCGCGGGCTTGACCGCGGGCGAGGCTTCGAGCAGGGCCTGTTCGCACTTCCTGGCGCGTTCTTCGGCGGCCTCGAAGATGCGTTCCATCTCGCCCAGGCTGGCGCGCGCGGCCTCGCTGAGCGGCTCGGCCGCCTCCAGCACGTGCTTCATGGTGTCCAGCGTTTCGCGGATCGCGGCAGCCGGCGCGCCGTCGAGCAGACGCGGCATGGCCTGGACCGCGGCGGCCGAATCCAGCGTCATCATCAGGGCCTGGTCGCGGGTGATGTCCTTGAATTCCTGCAGGGTCAGCGCGGTGTCGGACTCGGCGCGCATCTTGCGAATGAGTGCGAAGCTGCGCTCGTCCAGGCCGCCCTCGGCGCCCGAGACGTACAGCAGCATGCGGATGGCGGCCACGCGCAGGCCGCCTTCCTGCAGCAGCGAGCACAGCTCGGCGGCGCGCTGCTCCATGAACTGCAGGTGTTCGGGCGAAACGCCGGGGTGCTTGCGCGGCGGGCCGGAGCGCGCGCCCAGCCCCGCCAGGTCCTGCACCAGGGGCGAGCCGTACACGCTCATGAAGGTGCGCTCGTCGGCCGAGTCGCGCAGCTCCTGCCAGATGTTCAGGCTGGTCTCGATCAGTTTCGAGAACATTTCCTGGGCCTGCAGGAAGGGGTTGTTGGGCGAGACCGGCTGGCGGTGTTCGCGCACCTGCTCGGCCACCTGGGCGACCGGCGCGACCAGCGGGTTGCGGTCGGAGATCAGTTCGTAGGGCAGGCGCAGCGGATGCAGGCGCTGCGCCCATTCGGCCGATTGCGGCGTGACCATGGCGCGCACCCAGGGCTGCACGAAGCTGCGGTACATGCCCAGGTTGATGTCGGAGATGCGGGCGACGGCGGCGAAGCGGCGGTCGTCTTCTTCCTTGCGGTCGACGATGGCGCGCACGTCGTCCAGCGTGCGCTGCTCGAACGACAGCACGTAGTTGCCATAGGCCAGGTCGGCGTTGGGCGTCTCGGGCGTCTTGTCGGCGATTTCGGCCTGGTAGATGCCCGGCGGCAGCACGTCGATCATGTCGATGTTGGAGGTGAACTCCAGGTGCTCCTTGCAGGCCACGCTGCCGGACACGAAGATGCCCAGGTGGCCGATGCTTTCATGCACGGCGTAGACGATGGTCTGGCCGTGGGCCAGCACCTCGGCCTCGTTCTGGTACAGGTCGGGAATCCAGCCCAGCGCCTGCGGCGGGGGCGTGATGTTGTCGCCCTTGGAGCAGAACACCACGATGGGCGAACGGATGTTGCGCAGGTCGATGCGGATGCCGTCGGAAGTCACCAGGCCGGCGGTGGCCAGCCGGTTGCCGACGAACAGGTTGTCGACGATGTACTGGATCTCGGGGCCGTTCAGGAAGACGTGGCCGCCCCACCATTTCTCGAAGCTGAGGTAGCGCGGGGACTCGGTGTCCACCTTGGAGTACAGGTTGTACTGCTTGGACCACAGCGTGTTGGCCGGATTCAGGTTCTCGAAGTTCTGCACCAGCCAGGCGCCGTCGAACATGCCGTTGCCCAGATCGCTGGTCAGCGCGGTGAGCCAGCTGCCGCCCAGCAGGCCGCCGGCGTAGCGCATGGGATTCATGCCGCGCCAGCCGGCCCAGTACGACAGCGGCGCGCCGGCCACGATGATGGGGCCGAACAGCTCGGGACGCACCGCCGCGGTCATCATGATCTGCCAGCCCGCCTGGCAATTGGCGACCACCACCGGCTTGCCCTCGGCGTCGGGGTGCAGCGCGATGATTTCTTCCAGGAAGCGGGCCTCGGCCATCATCACGTCTTCGACGGTCTGGCTGGGCATGGGCTGCGGCAGGAAGGTGGCGAAATAGCAGGGATGCCCGGCGCGCACCGCCACGCCGATTTCGCTCTGGGGCTTGAAGCCGCCGATGCCCGGGCCATGCCCGGCGCGCGGGTCCACCACCAGGAAGGGGCGCTTGATGGGGTCGGTTTCGACGCCGGCCGGCGGCTTGATGCGCAGCAGGCCGTAATTGACGGGACGCGGCAGGCAGCGGCCGTCCAGCACCAGCTCGGATTCCATGCTCAGCACGTTGGGCGCGCGCTTGGCCATGTGTTCGTGATACTGGTTGCCGCGCTGGCGCATCACGTCGGCGTAGAGCACGCCGCGCTGCCAGGCGTCCACGGCGTATTCGTAGGCCGCGGCCCAGGGATTCAAGAGCGGGGCGGGGGAGCGATTGGTGTCGGAACCGGCCATGGGCGATCTCCTTTGATATCGGCGGCGACGGTCGCCGCCAGGCCGGTTCCGAGTGGAACCCGGCCAGATTGACTCCCCCATTACACCGCAACGGATGTTGCATCGCAACATGAGCAAGGCTGATCGGCGTCAAACAGGCCGGAATTACCCGTCCCTTTATATCCCGCGCCGCGGCCGGCGCGCCCGATCAGGCCCGCGCCGCGGCGTTGTGCTCCAGCCAGGTCTGCACCGAGGGCCGCTGCCATTGCCCGTCGGCGTAGGCGCGCAGCGCGTCGGGCAGGTCGTCCTGGGACAGGCGCTTGAGCGTCACCGCCAGGTCGGTGTCCGCGATGCACCATTCATCGAACAGACAGGACCGGCCGCCTTCCAGCAGACAGCTCGCCACCTGGATGAGCTTGGCGGCCGCGGCATGGGCGGCGTCGGACAGCGGCTGGCCGGCGGCGCCGTAGAACACGGTTTCGGTGGGGCGCTCCTGGCGCAGCGCGGCCAGGTCGCTGCGTAGCCAGGCCTGCAGCTGGCGGGCGCGGGCGCGCGCCCGCAGCTCCTTCGGATAGAGCGCGGCATGCGCCGGCGCCGGGAAGGCTTCGTCCAGGTATTCGGCGATGGCGCTCGATTCGGTCAGGTGAAAGCCCTCGTGGGTCAGGGCGGGCACCCGCGAAGTCAGGGCGCGCGCCTGGTAGGGCTGCATGCGCTGCTCGCCCGCCTCCAGGTCGATGGGGCGGATTTCGAACGGCAGCCGTTTCTCGGTCAGCGCCACATAGGCCGACATGGCGTAGGGGCTGAGGAACAGGGAATCGACGAATAGCGTAAGCGGGGCGCCCAAGTGCGGTCTCCGGTGATATCCAAACTGATGCGGGCCGGCTCAGTCCACGATGAAGAGCCGGGCCCCGGTGGCGGTCGAGGAACGGTGCGGCTCGGCCTGGTCCGCGACCTGGTAGCTCATGCCGGGCGTCAGCACGAATTGCCGGCCGTCCTCGAGTTCGGTGTGCAGTTCGCCTTCCAGGCAGAACAGGATGTGGCCCTTGCTGCACCAGTGGTCGGCCAGGTAGCCGGGCGTGTATTCGACCATGCGCACGCGCAGGTCGCCGAAGTGCCGCGTGCGCCAGTAGGCCATGCCGGTCTCGCCGGCGTGTTCGGTGCGTTCCACCTCGGACCAGTCTGTGGTGCCGAAGGGGATATTGCTCATTTTCATGGTCGATCCTGCGTTGCGATAGGACGGTTTCACCCGGTAAAACATAAATACTACGCTAATCGCCGTCCCGGCCGCCGCGCACGATGGCTGACCGGACGCATTGAAAAATCGGTACGCAGCCCCTATCTTCTTGATATTCAAGGCCGGATTCCGGCGCGATCCGAAGGCGGCCGCAACCCTCGCAAAGGGCGGACCATGGAGTTCAAGGATTACTACGGCATTTTAGGAGTGGAGCGCGGCGCGTCCGAGGACGAGATCCGGCGCGCCTACCGCAAGCTCGCCCGCAAGTACCATCCCGACGTCAGCAAGGAAAAAGACGCCGAGACCAAGATGCGCGACGTCAACGAGGCCTACGACGTGCTGCGCGACCAGGAAAAACGGCTGGCCTACGACAATCTGGCCGCGGGCGTGTCGCCCGGAGGCGGCTTCCAGCCGCCGCCCGGCTGGGACGAGGGCTTCGAATTCCACCGCGGCGCGGCGCCCGGCGAGGAAGCCCAGTTCAGCGAATTCTTCTCGTCGCTGTTCGGCGGCCGCGCCCGCCGCGGCGGCCCGCAGCAGCAGGAATTCCGCGCGCGCGGCGAAGACCATCACGCCGCCATCGAGGTGGACCTGGAGGATGCGATCAAGGGCGCCACGCGCGACATCAGCCTGCGTTCCATGAAGATCGACGACGAAGGCCATCCGCAGATGCAGACCCGTACGCTGAGCGTGCGGATTCCCGCGGGCGTGCGCGAAGGCCAGTACATCCGGCTGGCCGGCCAGGGCATGCCCGGCTATGGCGGGGGTGAAAACGGCGACCTGTACCTGGAGATCCGCTTCAAGCCGCACCCGCGCTACCGCGCCGACGGCCGCGATCTCTACATGACGCTGCCGGTGGCGCCCTGGGAGGCCGCGCTGGGCGCCGCCGTCACGGCGCCCACGCCGGGCGGCGCGGTCGAGGTCACGATTCCGCCGGGTTCCGGCAACGGCCGCAAGCTGCGCCTGCGCGGACGCGGCATTCCGGGCGATCCGCCGGGAGACCTGTACCTGGTGCTGGACCTGGTGCTGCCGCCGGCCGACAGCGAGGCGGCCAAGGCGGCCTACCGCAGGCTGGAACAGGAGCTGCCTTTCAACCCGCGGCGCCACATGGGGGTCTGATCATGAAGAAGCTCGTCATCACCAGCGCCACCGTCGTGGGCAAGTCGCAGCCGCTGAGCGCCGACGACCTCGCTCGCGCCTGTGGCCAGGAAGTGGAATGGATAGCCCGGCTGGTCGAGGTCGGCATCGTCAACGCCAGCGGACGCCGGCCCGCGGAATGGCGTTTCTACAGCGTGGACCTGCAGCGCGCGCTGGACGCGCGGCGGCTGGAGCGCGATTTCGGCGCCAGCCTGGACGCCGCGGCGCTGATCCTGGACCTGAGCCAGGAGGTGCGGCGCCTGAAAGCCCAGTTGCGGGTGCTGGGGGCCGACGACGTCTAGCGGGGCCGGGTAACGAGGCTCGGTAAACTACGCGCCTGCCGCAACCCATAAAAGCGAAAAAACTTGGAGACTTCATCCGCCCCGGCGCCCGCTCCCGCGGGCGCGCGCCTCGATGGCCTGAAATCCTGCCTGCCGGTCATGATCGGCTACTTTCCGGTGGCCGTGACCTTCGGCATCGCCGGCATGGCGGCCGGCCTGGCGCCGCTGCAGGTCGTGCTGATTTCGGTGCTGGTGTATGCCGGCGCCAGCCAGTTCCTGCTGCTCGCGTCCATCAAGGCCGGCACGCCCTGGCTGTGGGTGGTGGCGCTGTGCTCGCTGCTCAACGCCCGCCACCTGCTGTACGGCCCGCTGCTGTCGCGCTTTCTGCCGGCGGCGCTGCGCGACCGCCTGAAAATCGCCTTTCTGCTGACCGACGAGGTCTTCGCCACCGCCTTCAACCGCCTGCAGGGCGTCAGCCCGGCAAGCCGCCAGGACTGGATGACGGCCCTGGGGCTGGGGGCCTGGCTGACCTGGATCGCCGGCACCGCCGTCGGCGTCTATGCCGGCGACGGGCTGGAACGCCATTACCCGATGCTGTCGCAGGTGATGCGCTTCGCGCTGCCGGCGCTGTTCATGGCCCTGGTGTGCCAGAGCGCCCGGCGCGGCATGGGCCTGCCGGTGATGGCCGCGGTGGCCGCCGCCGGCGCGGTCGCCGCGCTGGGATACACCAGCACGGCCATTCTGGTCGGCGCCGTCGTGGGCTGCATCGCATACCGCCTGAGGAGAACGGCATGAACGCCGACGGACTGGGTTTCTGGGCGGCGGTGGCCGCCATGGCCGTGATCACTTATCTGACCCGGGCGCTGCCCTTCATGCTGTCGGAGCGCAGCCGGCTGCTGCGCCACCTGTCGCGCGAAGGCTCGGCGCTGGCCGCGCTGGGACCGTCGCTGCTGGCGGGCATCGCCGCCGCGGTGATCGTGCCCGACCTGCTTGCCGCCGGCGAGCAGGCCGCAATTATCGGGCCTTATGCCGGCGGGCTGGTCGTCACGGCCGTGGCGGCGCGGCTGGTCAGCAACACGGGCGCGGCCGTGCTGCTGGGCATGGCGGGGTATGGGGTTTTGCTGGCGTTGGCTGGCTGATGGGTGCCGCGCGTCGGGCGTTCGTCCGCGGACGCGCGGTCAGCCCGCGATCTGCACGCCGACCCAGAACAGGCCGGCGGCCAGCAGCATCGAGGCCGGCAGGGTCAGCACCCAGGCCATCAGGATGTTGCGCACCGTGCTGCCGTGCAGGCCGGTGCGGTTGGCGACCATGGTGCCGGCCACGCCCGAGGACAGGACGTGGGTGGTCGACACCGGCAGGCTGAACACGTTGGCCAGGCCGATGGCGCCCATCGCGGTCAGCTGCGCGGACATGCCTTGCGCATACGTCATGCCCTGCTTGCCGATCTTCTCGCCCACCGTCAGCACCACGCGGCGCCAGCCGACCATGGTGCCCGCGCCCAGGGCCAGGGCCACCGCCACGATGACCCAGAACGGGGCGTACTCGGTGGTGGCCGTGAGGTCGGCGCGCAGGCGCTGCAAGTCCGAGCGTTCGCGCGCCGGCAGGCCTTCGATGCGCGCCACCTTCTTGGCCGTGTCGTCCAGGCACAGCAGGTAGCGGCGCACGGAGATGCGCTTGTCGGCCGGCAGGTCGACGTAGTTGGCCACGCCGTGCAGATCGGTCTGCAGGGCGGCGATGGTCGGCAGGGTCAGTTCGGGATCGCAGCGGAAGTTCGGCGGCAGCTCGGTGGTGGCGTCGTGGCGCTTGAGCGCCAGGTAATCGCCCAGCATCGCCTCGTTGCGCTGGTAGAACATCTGCAGGTGATTGGCCGCGTCGCGGGTGCGCTCGATCTGGTAGGTGGTGCTGTTGGTGTCCAGCACGAAATTGGCCGGCACGATGCCGATCAGCACCAGCATGATCAGGCCGATGCCTTTCTGCCCGTCGTTGGAGCCGTGCACGAAGCTCACGCCCATCGCCGACAGCACCAGCACCAGGCGGTTCCAGAACGGCGGGTGCTTTTTGTTGTCGATGGCGCGGCGCTGTTCCGGCGTCTTGTGCATTTTCGACAGCGGCAGCCAGCGCTTGAGCGCCAGCAACAGGCCGCCGGCCACCAGGAAGCCGGCCACCGGCGACACCACCAGCGACAGGCCGATGTCGATGGCCTTGCCCCAGTTCACGCCCTCGGCCAGCGGCAGGTCGGTGATCAGCGCATTGGCCAGGCCCACGCCCAGGATCGAGCCGATCAGCGTGTGCGAGCTGGAGGCGGGGATGCCGAAGTACCAGGTGCCCAGGTTCCAGGCGATGGCCGCGGCCAGCATGGCGAACACCATGGCCAGCCCGCGGCCGGTGTCCACGTTGATCAGCAGCTCCACCGGCAGCAGGTGCACGATGGCGTAGGCCACGCCCACGCCGCCCAGCAGCACGCCGAAGAAATTGAAAATGCCGGAAAGCACGACCGCCAGGTGCGGCGGCATGGCCTTGGTGTAGATGACGGTGGCCACGGCATTGGCCGTGTCATGAAATCCGTTGATGAATTCGAAGGCCAGGACGAATGTCAGGGCCAGCACGAGACTGAGGCCAACCCAGAAGTCTAGGCCGTGGAAGAGGTCGAACATGGAGGAGGGGAGAGGTTCCGGCGAGACGCTGATTATTGCAGATTTGTGACCTGTTTCTTGTCACATTCCGGCCCGAAAAATCGGGACGCACCGTCGGGCTGGCTCAGAACTTTGAATATTGGAATTCGATTTCCATCGGCTTGCCCAGATTGGCGGACGTATCGGCCTGGATCAACATGACCGCCAGCAGCCCCAGGTACAGCAGGCACAGCCACAAGGTTCTTTTCATGGGCGACTCCGTCTTCAGGGGCGAAAGGTTTCGGCGATTTTCTGGTTCACGCGCAGCCAGCCCAGCTCGCCCAGGTGCTGCACGTCGCGCAGCGTGCCCACTTCGAAGGGCGCGCCGTACATGTCCATGCAGCGCATGGCGTAGCGGCCGCAAAGCGCCGCGACCTCGCGCCGCACCGGCTCGAAGCGGTCCAGGTCCTTGAACACCAGCGGATGCAGCGGCTGCATCACGAACAGCGCGTCCACGCCGCGCCCGCGCAGCAGCGCCATCAGCGCGTCCAGCTCGCGCAGCTCGTCGCGGCCGGTCAGCGGCTGGGGCAGCCAGGCCGTCTTGCCGCCGGCCGGCACCGTCCGCAGGTACTTGCCGAAGAACTCGTCGCGCACCGCATAGGGATTGCCTGCCATCCGGGCCTGTTCGGCGTCCTGCGCCTGGCTGGCCAGGGCGTCCCAGTCCACCACCCGGGCGGCGGCGGCCGGCCCCGCGATTTCCGGCTGCGGCGCGGGCGCGGCATGGGCCGGCGTCCACAGCCCGGCCAGGCGCTGGCGCAGCACGTAGGCCTGTTCGGCCGCCATCGACCAGGCCACGCCCGCGTCGCCCTTGGCCCGCAGCCAGCGCAGCAGCTCGGCCCGGCCCTCGGGCTGGCGCAGCAGGCGCGGCAGCAGCGGATTGACGTGTTCCTTGAATTCGTCCGGACCCAGTCCGCCGTCGCCGTCGAACCAGCCGGGCGACAGCATCACCACCACGCGCGACGCGGGCGAGAGATCGTCGGCCAGCGCCGCCAGCACCAGCTGCATGCCCAGGGACTGGAAGCCCGAATGGCCGTAGGCCAGCACCGGCATCTGCAGCTCGTCGGGCAGATAGCGGTAGGGCACGAAGCGCAGGTCGTTGCTGGTCAGCTCCGACGAACCCAGGATGACCAGGCGGTCCCCCGTGCGCAGGGCCTGGCTCAGGCGCGACAGGTTGCGGGTCTGTTCCTCCAGCGTGTTGCCCAGGTTGGGGATGTGGATGCCGGGGGCGGCGGGCGGCACGGCCTCGGTGCGCAGCGCCAGCGCGTGCAGCGCGATCCATCCGGCGGCCGCGGCGGCGGCCAGTGCCAGCGCCGCCGCCAGCGCGTGCTGCCGCAAGGTGCGTTTAGTCATGGAAGATCGCCGATCGGAGGGTAGGCGGATGTTAGCCAGCCCCGGGAAAGAATGCGATAGCATCGTTGCTGCGCGGTGCTCGTGGATTTCCATGATTGACCGCGCCACGAGCCGCATCCGCGGCGCCCATTCTGCCCATACGACGATTTCGCCATGACCGCTACCCGTATCGCCCGCAGCCACCCCGATGAACTGATCATCGGCCTGGTATCCGTTTCCGATCGCGCCTCCAGCGGCGCCTATCAGGACCAGGGATTGCCCGCGCTGCGCGAGTGGCTGGGCGGCGCGCTGGCCTCGCCGTGGCAGGCGGTCGACCGCCTGATCCCCGACGAGCCGGCCCGCATTTCCGAGACGCTGATCGAACTGGTGGACGGCTGCGGCTGCGACCTGGTGCTGACCACCGGCGGCACCGGCCCGGCGCGCCGCGACGTCACGCCGGAGGCGACGCTGGCCGTGGCCACCAAGGAAATGCCGGGCTTCGGCGAACAGATGCGCCAGATCAGCCTGCGCTTCGTGCCCACGGCGATCCTGTCGCGGCAGGTGGCCGTGATCCGGGAAACCGCCGACCACGCCGCCCTCATCGTGAACCTGCCCGGCCAGCCCAAATCCATCCGAGAAACGCTGGAAGGCCTGAAGGGCGAGGACGGCGCCGCGCTGGTGCCGGGCATCTTCGCGGCCATTCCGTATTGCATCGACCTGATCGGCGGCCCGTATGCCGAGACCCGCCCCGAGGTCGTCGCGGCCTTCCGCCCCAAATCGGCCCGCCGCTGATACCGCGCCGGCGCTGCGCTATAGTTGGCCGCGCCCGATCCCATTTTCATCCGCACGAGAGTTCCATTGCCATGAAGGTCCGTACCGTCCTGTCCCTTACCGCCCTGGCCGCCCTGACCGCCTGCGCCAACGTCAAAGACGTGCGCGAGCGCGACCCCGTGTTCTACGGTTCGACCCAGCGCACGGCGGAGGACTACACGAACTGCGTGGCCGAGGCCTGGAAGAACCTGGGCATCGAATTCGAGCGCAAGGCCGTGCGCAACGGCTTCGAGCTGGTCCAGCAGGACAGCTTCGGCGTCGAGGCGGTGCTGACCACCACCCACTGGCGCGGCAAGACCGAGGCCCGCCTGTCCACGCGCATCGCGCGGCGCGACCAGAGCATCATCGAGCCGGCGAACCTGTGCCTGTAAGCGCCATGTTCCGACGCCGCGACCTTCTGAAGCTGGGGCTGGCCGCGGCCGCCGCCGGCCTGGGCTGGCCCGCGCACGCCGTGCCGGCCGGCTATCTCACCCGCAAGCTAGACTTCCCGGTGCCCGGCGGCGTCGCCGTGCTGGGCCTGGGCGACGCCGATCAGGCCCCCGAAGTCACGTTCCAGGGGCGGCGCGTGCTGGTCGTGCGCGAGGAGGGCCGGCGCTGGATCGCCGTGGTCGGCATCGCGCTCAGCGTCAAGCCGGGCGAGCACCAGGTTTCCGTGTCCGACGCGCAGGGCCAGCGCACGCTGTCCTTCAAGGTCCGCGCCAAGGAATACGCGGCCCAGCGCATCACGCTGAAGAACCAGCGCCAGGTCGAACCCAACCCGGACGACCTCAAGCGCATCGAACGCGAACTGGCCGAGCAGAGCGCGGCCAATCGCGGCTACCGCGCCGGGGTCACGCCCAGCAACCTGCTGCTGGACCGCCCGGTCGACGGCGGCCGCCTGTCCAGCCCCTTCGGCCTGCGGCGCTTCTTCAACGGCCAGGAGCGCAATCCGCACTCGGGCCTGGATTTCGCCGTACCGGCGGGCACGCCCATCAAGGCGCCGGCGGCCGGCGTGGTCGTGCTGGTGGGGGATTACTTCTTCAATGGCAAGACGGTGTTCCTGGACCACGGCCAGGGTTTCGTCAGCATGTTCTGCCACATGTCGGCCATCGACGTGAAGGTCGGCGACGAGCTGCCGCGCGGCGGGCTGGTGGGCAAGGTGGGATCGACGGGGCGGGCGACCGGCCCGCATCTGCACTGGAACGTCAGCCTGAACGACGCCCGCGTGGACCCCGCCATCTTCATCGGGGCGTTCAAGCCCTGAGCGGGCGCGCGCCTCAGGCGGGCGCGGCCTGCAGCGCGATCTGGCCGAGCACGTGCTGGTGCATGCGCTCGGCATACTCCATCTGCTGGCGCACGTGCAGCTGCTGGGCCTGTTGCTCGTCCAGGCAGTTGTCGAATTTGGTCTTGGCCTCGGCGTAGGTCAGGCCGGTGTTGCGCAGGCTGTTGATGAACGCCTCGCGCGACTGGTTCAGCAGGCGCAGGCCTTCCTCGCCCTTGGCGTATCGCCGGCGCGCCAGGGCAAGCTCGTCAGCGGCTGCCTGCAACTGTTCTTTCAGATCCATCTTGCGTCGTGCGCGTCCCGCCCCAGGTGGCGCCTGGCGGGATCGCCATTCTTTCAGGGTGCGGCGCTGCCCGCATTACGGCATGCCGGCGGGCCGGCTTAAGGCTGGCGCCGGAAAGGCCGGGGGCGGCTGGAAGCCGCCGGCCCTGGCATCCGGCTCAGCGGCGAAACTGCTGCGGGCGGCGCTGGGCCGTGGCGGGGGCGCGCTCGTCCTTGTGGCGGAAGTTGATGCGGCCCTTGGTCAGGTCGTACGGCGACATTTCCAGGGTGACGCGGTCGCCGGCCAGGATGCGGATGCGGTGCTTGCGGATGCGGCCGGAGGCGTAGGCGCCGACTTCGATGCCGTTGTCCAGCGTGACGCGATAGCGGCTATCGGGCAGCACTTCGTCAACGATGCCATCCAGTTCGATGAGTTCTTCTTTAGCCATTTTCTACTCCTATCAATACGCGCAGCCATGCCGGCGGCATGGCTCGCCGCGGGGCGGCAAGCGCGTTGGACTCAAATTAGCAGGTCCAGCGGTTTGAACGTAAAACGTCCGGGCAGGCGCGGTAGGGGCCACGGCATCCTGGCGGATGTCTGAAATGACGGATACTCGCGCCTGGTCAGGCGAGGTGCGCGCGATGCGCGGCTTGGTCGCGGCGCCGCGCCATGCGCGCGTTGCCGGAAGAAGCGGGTTGGAACGTTTGGTGCAGCGCCGGCAGGCACTGCACCCGGTGCGGTGGCGCCTCTGGCGGCGACGGGCTTGATCCTGAAGTGCCGGGCGCGTCCAGAAGGGGCCTCGCAATACTGCCCTGAGGCGTTACAGGTTCGCGACGCAGAATGACCGAAGCCCGGTTTTCGCGGAAAAATCACGGACTTATGTTACTGCAAAGCGCAATGATTAGCCAGTTTTTATCTGTTGCAGACCTGTGATAGTTGCGGCTGAACGACTTCAGGCCCCCGGGATGCGCTGCCGGTATTCCGCCTCGACCTGCCCGAGCACGGACCAGAAAGGTCCGGGTTCGCGCCCGGCGATCCGGGCCGACAGCACGCCCAGGTGCACGTGCCAGCCGCCGGCCACGTCCACCATGTCGCCGCGCGAGCCCAGCTTGCGGTGCGTCAGGACCAGGCGGGTGCCCTGGTCCTGCGGCGACAGCTCGAACGTGACCTCGGACGGATGGCCGGGCGAACCGCCCCAGGTGAAGGCCAGCAGCCGCGGCGGCTCGCAGCGGGTGATGACGCCCTGCGTGGTGACGCCGTCGGCATAGGGTTTGTAGGCCTCGGGCACGGGCTCGGCCACCGAGGACAGGTCCGCGTGCACGAAACGCAGCGTCACGCCGCCGCCTTCGCGCAGTTCCATGTCGCCGCTGGCCAGCCAGCGGCCGCGTTTCTCCGATTCGGTCAGGAATGCCCAGACCTCTTCGACGCTGGCCGGCAGGATGCGGATGAAGCGGATGGAGGTGGGGTCAAGGACGACGCCGTAATCACTCATGCTGATCTCCAGAAGGCTCGGCCGGGGCGCGGCTGGCGGCGATCGCGGCTTCCAGCGCGCCCAGCCTGCCCGACCAGAATTGTTCATAAAAGCGCAGCCACTGCATGGCCTCGGCCATGGGTCCGGGATCGAGGCTGCATACGTGCGTGCGGCCGCGGATGGAGCGCCGGACCAGGCCGGCGCGCTCCAGGGCCTGCACGTGTTTGGAGGCGCCCGCAAAACTCATGCTCAAGGGGGCGGCCAGTTCGCCGATGGTCAGATCGCCTTGCGCCAGGCTGCGCAGCATGTCGCGGCGCGTGGGGTCGGCCAGCGCGCGGAACACGGCATCCAGGGCGGGAGAGGAAGTTGATTCAACCATACGGTTGAATATAACGCCGCCCAGGCCGGAGATTCAACTGTTTGGTTGAGCTTTTATGTAACCGCCTGCGGATCGGCTTCTTCGAACGAGCCGCAGCCCTCGGGGTACTGGGGCAGGTTGTCGGTGATGTCGAACCACGGCGCCTTGCTGGAGACGTGGCAGTGCGCGGCGGGTTTGACGCCCGGGTCGTCGTCCAGCGCACCCAGCGGCAGTCCGTAGAAATCGGGCCGCTGGTCGAAGCGGCTGAGCAGCGGCGTGCCGCAGGCTTCGCAGAAGCCGCGGTAGCTGCCCGGCGATGAGCAGTACCAGGTGACGTGGTTTTCGCCGCGCGTCCAGGCGAAGTCCGTGACCCGCACCGTGGCGCGGCTGCGGAAGGCCGCGCCGTGCGACTTGCGGCACATCGTGCAGTGGCAGTTGAGGACGTCGGTGAGCGGGCCGGTGATCTCGTACGCAATGCGGCCGCACAGGCAGGAACCCTTGATCATGATGAACGCCCGGCAGGTGGTGGGGATGTTTTGAATATACCCGCGGCGCGCGGCGCTGGCGCGCCTGCGTTTATGACGGAGATCTTTCAGGCCATTGCGGTGTCCCTAAATTCCGCCAAATCATTCGATCCCCAGGTCATCGTGCTGTCATGCCGCGAAAACAGAATGCGCCCATGAACCAATCAAGGGGAATTCGACCATGACTTACGCCATCGAAGTGCAAGGGCTGAGCAAGAGCTTCCACGCGGGCGCCAAGGCGCTCGACGGCGTGGACTTGCAAGTGGCCGACGGAGAAATGGTCGCCTTGCTGGGCGCCTCCGGCTCGGGCAAGTCCACGCTGCTGCGCCATCTGGCCGGCTTCGTGGCCGGCGACGCGGGCAGCGTGGCCGTCAACGGCCAGCCGATCCAGCAGGACGGCCGCCTCAGCCGCAACGTGCGCGGCGCGCGCGCCGGCATCGGCTTCGTGTTCCAGCAGTTCAACCTGGTGGGCCGCCTGCCCGTCATCACCAACGTCCTGACCGGCCTGCTGCCACGCGTGCCGCTGTGGCGCAGCCTGACGCGCTGCTTCCTGCGCGCCGAAGTGCGCCAGGGCCTCGATGCGCTTGCCCAGGTTGGTATAGACGACTACGCATTTCAGCGCGCCTCCACGCTGTCCGGCGGCCAGCAGCAGCGCGCGGCCATCGCGCGCACGCTGGTGCAGAACGCCCGCGTCATCCTGGCCGACGAGCCCATCGCCTCGCTCGACCCGGAATCGTCGCGCCGCGTGATGGACACGCTGGCGCAGATCAACCGCAGCCGCAAAGTGGCGGTGGTGGTGTCGCTGCACCAGGTCGACGTGGCGCTGCGCTACTGCCCGCGCGTGGTCGCGCTGCGCCACGGCAAGGTGGTGTACGACGGCCCGTCGGCGGCGCTCACGCCCGCCATGCTGCGCGAACTCTACGGCGCCGAGCTGGGCGAACTGCTGCCCGAAAGCGCGACGCCCGCGCCCGCGGCCCTGACGCAACTGGCGCACGCCGCCTGATTCCCACCCCGATTCCCGGATTTCCACTCCCCCTTTCGACCCCGGAGCCCCCCATGCTACGCAGAACCTTCGTCACCCTGATCGCCGCCGCGGCACTGTCCACGCAAGTCCATGCCGAAGAGGCCAAGCCGCTGAACTTCGGCATCATCTCGACGGAGTCGTCGACCAACCTGAAGTCCGTGTGGCAGCCCGTCATCGACGACCTGAGCCGCGCCATCGGCGTGCCGGTCAAGCCTTTCTTCGCCTCCGACTACGCCGGCATCATCGAAGGCATGCGCTTCAACAAGGTGCAGATCGCCTGGTACGGCAACAAGTCCGCGATCGAGGCCGTGGACCGCGCCCAGGGCGAAGTGTTCGCCTCGGTCATCGACAAGGACGGCAACCCCGGCTACTGGTCGGTGCTGATCGTCAACAAGGACAGCGACCTGAAGACGCTGGACGACGTGCTCAAGCGCGGGGCCAAGCTCAGCTACGGCGCGGGCGACCCCAACTCCACCTCGGGCACCGCCGTGCCGGGCTACTACCTGTGGGCCGCCAACAAGATCGAACCCAAGACCTTCTTCAAGTCGGTGCGCGCCAGCAACCACGAAACCAATCTGCTGTCGGTCATCAACAAGCAGGTCGACGTGGCGGTCAACAACACCGAGTCGCTGGAGCGCTATCGCCTGAACACCGGCAAGGACGCCAGCGAAAGCGTGCGCGTGCTGTGGAAGTCGCCGCTGATCCCGGCCGACCCGCTGGTCATGCGCAGCGACCTGCCGGCCGACATGAAGACCAAGATCCGCGATTTCTTCGTCAACTACGGCAAGGGCAAGGACGCCGAGCGCGAAATGGCCAACCTGAAGGCGCTGACCTACAAGGGCTTCCGCGCCTCCGACAACCAGCAGCTGGTGCCCATCCGCCAGATCGAACTGGCGCGCCAGAAGGCCCGGGTCGAAGGCGACACCACGCTGGGCCAGGCCGAAAAGCAGAAGCAGCTGGCCGAGCTCGACAAGAAGCTGGCCAGCCTGGGCCAGCCCGCCGCACAGCAGTAAGCGCAACCGCCGGCCGCCGGCCCGTCGTCCGACGCGGCCGGCGTACGCGCAGCCGAACATTTCTTTTGCCAGCCGCTCATCCCCATGAATCTCGCCACGCATACCTCCCGCCTTCCCGCCGCACCGCGCTCGTCGCTGCCGGTTCTTCTCGTCTGGGCCATCGTGCTGGCGCTGCTCGTCATGTCGTGGCGGGGCGCGGACATGCGGCCCCTGGACCTGCTGCGCGATTCGGGCAACATGGCCCAGTTCGCGGCCGACTTCTTCCCGCCCAATTTCCGCGACTGGCGCATGTACCTCGACGAGATGATCGTGACGGTGCAGATCGCGGTATGGGGCACGTTCCTCGCCATCGTGGTGGCGGTGCCGCTGGGCCTGCTGTGCTCGTCGAACATGGTGCCGGCCTGGGTCTACCAGCCGATGCGCCGCCTGATGGACGCCTGCCGCGCCATCAACGAAATGGTGTTCGCCATGCTGTTCATCGTGGCCGTGGGCCTGGGGCCGTTCGCCGGCGTGCTGGCGCTGTGGGTGCACACCACGGGCGTGCTGGCCAAGCTGTTCTCCGAAGCCGTCGAGGCGATCGATCCGCGCCCGGTCGAAGGGGTGCGCGCCACCGGCGCCAACGCGCTGGAGGAGGTCGTCTACGGCGTGATCCCGCAGGTGCTGCCGCTGTGGATCTCGTATTCGCTGTACCGCTTCGAGTCCAACGTGCGCTCGGCGTCCGTCGTGGGCATCGTGGGCGCCGGCGGCATCGGCACCGTGCTGTGGGAAATCATCCGCAGCTTCCGCTACGCGGAAACCTGCGCGGTCATGATCATCATCGTCGGCTTCGTGGTGGTGATCGACATGGTGTCCGCGCGCATCCGCGCCGCGCTGATCTGAGCGCGGCGCGCGCCGGCGCCGGCCATCAAGGCCGGCCGGGCGCCTGCAGGGCCGGCAAGGCCAGCAGGCCGGCCAGCCGCGCGGCGTGGACGTCGGCGTCCGACACGCGCGGACGCGGCATCAGGAAATTCACCGTGCCCAGGCAGGCCTGCCCATACACCACCGGCACGTTGATGACCGATTGCAGGCCCAGTTCGCGGATGGCGCCGTGGTCGTCGAAGAACTCGCGGATGGCGTCCTCGCCTTCGCCGACGAAGACGCGGCGCTCGTGCAGCACGTGCCGGCCCCATGCGGTGCCGGCCTTGTCCTTGCTGCCGCCGGGCGGATAGGCCTGCGGATTCGAGCTGTACAGGCGCACCACGCGGATCGCGTCGGCGTCGTATCGGTTCACCGTGCACAAGGTGTGCGCCAGCGTGGCGTGCGCATAGGCGTCGATGGCGCGCAGGGCGGCCGTGGCGTCGGCGGCGGCATAGGCCAGTTCGATGGCCTGCACCGCGGCCAGGGTCGGGGCGGCGTTCATTCTGCGGTGATTCCCAGCTCTTTGATGAGCTTGCCGTACTTGTCGGCGTCGCGCGCCAGGATCTGGCCGAACTGCTCGGGCGTGGTCTCGGTCAGCAGCACGCCCATGTCGGCCATCTTCTTGACCACTTCCGGGCGCTTGAGGATTAGGTTGATCTCGCGGTTGAGCCGGGCCGTGAGTTCCGGCGGCATGCCGGCCGGGCCGAAGGCCCCGTACCAGACCGCCAGTTCATAGCCGGGCAGCGTTTCGGCCACCGTGGGCACGTCGGGCAGCAGCGGCGAGCGCGTTTCCTCGGTCACCGCCAGCAGCTTGAGCTTGCCGTTCTGCACGTGCGGCAGGGTCTGCGTGCCGGCGCTGAACAGCACCTGGGTGCGCCCAGCCACGGTGTCCAGCACCGCGGGCGCGCCGCCGCGATAGGGGATGTGGGTCATCTTCACGCCGGCGGCCTTCTCGAACAGCACCGCGCTCAGGTGGTTGGTGGAGCCCTGGCCCGCCGAGGCGTAGGTCACGGTGTCCGGATGCGCCTTCAGGTAGGCGATGAATTCCTTCACGTTCGTCGCTGGCACCGACGGATTCACCACCATGGTGTTGGTGACCAGCGCGAGTTCGGCGATGGGCGTGAAGTCCTTGACGCCGTCGAACGGCATGTTGGCGTAGAGCGCCTGGTTCATGGTGTGCGTGCTCATGGAGCCCACCAGCAGCGTGTAGCCGTCGGGCTTGGCGCGGGCCACGAAGGCCGTGCCGATGTTGCCCGAGGCGCCCGAGCGGTTCTCGACGATGACGGACTGGCCGAGCGATTGCGTCAGCCCTTCGGACAGCATGCGCGCCAGGATGTCGGTGGAGCNGTCGGGCTTGGCGCGGGCCACGAAGGCCGTGCCGATGTTGCCCGAGGCGCCCGAGCGGTTCTCGACGATGACGGACTGGCCGAGCGATTGCGTCAGCCCTTCGGACAGCATGCGCGCCAGGATGTCGGTGGAGCCGCCGGCGGCCCACGGCACGATCAGCGTGATGGGCTTTTCCGGCCAGGCGGCGTGGGCGGCGGCCGGCGCGGCCAGCGCCAGGCCCAGCGCGCAGGCGCGCAACAGTTTCTTGAATCGCAGTGTCATGGTTAATACCCCTTGTGCAAAGGCCGGTCTGTGCGCCGGCTGGAAAGAAACAGGTTCAGCGTCCGGCGGCGTAGCCCTGCATGCCGCGCGGATTGGCGCCGGCGCGCAGCAGCAGGCCGCCGCCGGGGGCGGGTTCGCGGGTGCAGGCGCTGATGCGTCCTTCCGACCAGTCCGGGCCGACCTTGACCTCGTGGCCGGCGGCGCGCAGCGCGTCCAGCGTGGCCGCGGGCATGCGCGACTCCACCGTCAGCCGGTTGAGCGTCAGCGTGCGCGGCCAGAAAGAGCCGGGGAAATGGTCGATGTGCCAGGACGGCGCGTCGATGGCCTCCTGCAGGTTCATGCCCATGGCATGGCGCAGGAAGAAGGCCACCGTCCATTGGTCCTGCTGGTCGCCGCCGGGCGTGCCGAAGGCCATATAGGGCTGGCCGTCGCGCAGCGCCAGGCCCGGCGACAGCGTGGTGCAGGGGCGCTTGCCGGGCTGCAGCTGGCCGGGCACGCCATCGTCCAGCCAGGTCATCTGCAGGCGCGTGGTCAGCGGAAAGCCCAGGCCCGGCACGACCGGGCTGGACGACAGCCAGCCGCCCGACGGCGTGGCGGCCACCATATTGCCGTCGCGGTCGATGACGTCGATCTGGCAGGTATCGCCCACGAACAGTTCGCGCGCGGCCCACTCGGACACGGGCGGCAGCGCCGCGAAGGTCGGTTCGCCCACGCCGAAGCGGGTGTCGGAGGCCGCCAGCGTGCGCGCGGCCGCCTCCAGATCCGGCAGGCGCGGCGCGCGTGCGCCGGGGCTGCCCGGCTGGAATGCGCGCGAGGCCTGCGCGCCGATGCCGGCGGCGCGGGTCCGCGCGTAGCCGTCGCTCAGCAGATCGGCCAGCGGCACCTGCGCGAAATCGGGATCGCCGTACCAGGCGCAGCGGTCGGCGAAGGCCAGCTTGGCCGCCTCGGCCACGCGATGCACGAATTCCGGCGACTGCGGGTCCAGGCCTTCCATGCCCAGGTGGCGCAGCATGGCCAGCTGTTGCAGATGCACCGGGCCTTGCGACCAGACGCCGCATTTGGCCACGGTGTAGCGGCCGTAGTCCACGGTCAGCGGCTCGTCGTAAGTGGCGCGCCAGTCGGCCAGATCGGACTTGCGCAGCAGGCCGCGATTGCGCTGGCCGGTCGTGTCGCGCACCGGTTCGCCGCTGTAGAAGGCGTCGATCGCGTCGGCGACGAAGCCGCGATACCACGCGTCCAGCGCCGCGTCGATGCGCCCGCGCCGGTCGGCGCCGGCGGCATGCGCATGGTCCAGGATGCGGGTATAGGTGGCCGCGATCGCGGGCGTGCGGAACAGGGTGTCGGGCGCGGGCACCCGGCCGTCGGGCAGCCAGACCTCGCGCGAGCTGGTCCATTCGTCGCGAAACAGCGCCTGCACCGCCAGGATGGCCTGGGAGATGCGCGGCACCAGCGGAAAGCCGTTGCGCGCGTAGTCGATGGCCGGGCGCAGCACCTCGGCCAGTTCCCAGGTGCCGTAGTCGCGCAGCAGCGTCAGCCACGCGCCGAACGCGCCGGGCACCGTGGCCGGCAGCAGCCCGATGCCGGGCACCAGGTCCAGGCCCAATCCGCGGAAATGGGCGGGCGTGGCCAGGGCCGGCGCCGGTCCCTGGCCGCACAGCGCGCGCATGCGCCGCTCGCGTTCGCTCCAGAGCAGGATGGGCACCTCGCCGCCCGGCCCGTTCAGGTGCGGTTCGACGATCTGCAAGGTGAAGCCGCCGGCCGCCGCCGCGTCATAGGCGTTGCCGCCGCGCTCCAGCACGCCCATCGCGACTTGCGTGGCGAGCCAGTGGGTGGACGAGACCACGCCGAACGTGCCGCGGATTTCGGGGCGGGTCGTGAAGGAGGCGTTCATGGGCGGTTCCTGGCGGGAAGATGTCCGCAGTATAGGATCATGAAATAACTGGATTTACCTTTGTTGGCATAATTGAATAACCAACTGGTTATAGGAAAAATCGTGAACTGGGACGCGGCCCGTCTGGCCAACCGCCTCAAGCACCGCCATCTGGTGCTGCTGCTCGACATCGCCAGGCACGGCTCGCTGACGCGGGTCGCGGCGGCGGCGGGCGTCAGCCAGCCGGCGGTCACCAAGGCGCTGGCTGAACTCGAAGACATCTTCGGCGCGCGGCTGTTCATGCGCACCGGGCGGGGCCTGCAGCCCACCGCGCTGGGCAGCCTGGCCCTGGTGCGCGCGCGCCACATGCTCAGCGACCTGGACCTGTGGGCGCGCGAAGTGGAAGCCCTGCACGCGGGCCGCTCGGCGCATCTGCAGGTCGGCGTCGTGCCTTACGTATCGAGCGCGCTGCTGACCCAGGCCATCGGCCTGCTGCACCAGCGCCACGGCGTGACGCTCAGCCTGCACCGCGCGACCACCGATCATCTGGTCCCGATGCTGCGCCAGCACGAACTCGACTGCATCATCGGCCGCGCCACCTCGTCGGTGGCGCAGGACGACCTGATACACCGTGCGCTCTACCGCCAGCGTCCGCGCCTGATCGCGCACGGCCGGCTGGCCCAGCGGCTGGCGCGGCGCCGGCCGGACTGGGCGGCGGTGGCGGCGCTGGACTGGGTGCTGCCGGCGGCCAATACGCCGACGCGGCAACTCATCGTGGAGCACTTCATCCGCGCGGAGCTGAGCCCGCCCAGCCCGGTGCTGGAAGCCTATTCGACCGACGTGATCGAAGGCCTGCTGGCCATGAACGAAACCTTCGTCTCGGTCGTGCCCGAGGACATCGCGCGCGAGCTGTGCCAGCGCGGCAAGCTGGGAATGGTGCCCTGGGACTTCGGCTGGGAGCTGCCGCCGATCAACCTGATCCGGCGCAAGCGCCAGCAGCCGCTGGCGGCCGAAACATATTTCTCCGACATCCTGCTGGATCTTTGCGACGAGATGGCCGGCTGAACTACGCAGCCAGTTTGCCGCGCGCAATATCCAGCAATTCAGCGGCCGCCGATTCCGGTGCGGCGTCGTTGTTGACCCGCAGCAGCCGGCAGCGCGGCGGCACCGTGTATGGCTGGGTGGCGCGCGCCAGCCGCTGCGCGATCTGCTGGGCGTTTTCGCGGCCGCGGCCGGCCAGCCGGCGGGCCAGGAGCGCCGGGTCCACCGTGACCTCCACCGCCGTCAGCGCCGGATAGCGCGCATGGGCCTGCGGCAGGTGCGCGCGCGAGCCATTGATGATGACGGCCGCGCCGCAGGCCAGCCAGGCGTCGATCTCCACGCCGATGCCGTAATGCAGGCCGTGGCTGCTCCAGCGCAGCGCGAAGCAGCCCAACGCCGCGCGGCGGCCGAATTCGTCTTCGGTGAGGCTGAGCGAGTCTTCGCTGTCGCCGCTTTCGCGGGTGATGTAGCGGTGCGCCACCAGCACCGGTTCGTCGCCGCGCAGGTGCGTGCGCAGCAGGCGCAGCAGCGTGTCCTTGCCGCTGCCCGAGGCGCCCATCAGGTAGATCAGGCGCGTGCCGTCGGCCGGGGCGTAGGAGACGTTCATTGCGCGGCCGGGCCTTGCAGATACGCCGCGCCGGCGGCGTCGGCGCAGCTGCCGTCGAAACCGTAGTGCCTGGCCGCGACGAAGTCGGCGCCGGGCTCGGGCTGCACATAGACGCTGACGCCCGGCACCGGCATGGCCTGGCCGCGCAGCGGATCGGCGAAGGCCGCGATGCCGGCCCGCGCCCGCGCCAGCGCGTCGCCGTCGAGCTTGCCGGTCAGCGTGATGTGGAAGGTATAGGTATCGAACACATAGGGGTAGCCCCAGCGCGCCAGCATGGCCTGCTGCGCGGGCGTGAGCGATTGCGGCTGGCGCCTGGCGGTCTCCTCGGGCGTGGGCGGGGCGCGCAGCGGGTCCAGGTCGCGCACGGCCGCGTCGGCCAGTTCCTGGATGCGGGCCCGGCCCGGCGCGTCGGCGTCGGTGATGCGCCAGGCCAGGAAACCGCGCAGCGGTTCGCAGTCCAGCTGCAGCGAGAACGGGCTGCGGNACGGCCGCGTCGGCCAGTTCCTGGATGCGGGCCCGGCCCGGCGCGTCGGCGTCGGTGATGCGCCAGGCCAGGAAACCGCGCAGCGGTTCGCAGTCCAGCTGCAGCGAGAACGGGCTGCGGCCGTCGGCCAGCCGGCGGGCGGCGGCGTCGACCTCGTGAGGGCTGGCGCCGGAGCGCAGGCGGAAGGGCGGCTTCAGCGTGGCGTGCAGGCCGTAGTGGCGCGGGGCCTCGGTCCATGCGCGCGGAAAATCGGCCTGCCCGGGCAGCGCGGCCAGCGCCTGGCCGGTGTCGGCGCAGCGGCCCAGCCAGCGGCTGCCGTATTCGCGCCAGGGGCCGGTGGGAGCCAGGTACAGGGCGTAGCGATGGGCCTGCGGCATGGTCAGGCCGCCATACGCTGGGGCTGGCCGTCGCCGAAGGCGCGGCTGGCGTAGCGCAGTTCGCCGCCGACGATGGCGGCGCACACGCGCGGTAGGCCCGGCATGCGGTCGTCGACCACGATGGCGTCGGCGATCAGGCCCGGCGCCAGCGCGCCGCGGTCTTTCAGGCCGGCGGCGCGAGCGGGATTCAGCGACACCAGGTTCCAGGCCTGGGCCAGCGGCAGCACGCCGTCGCCGGCCAGGCGCAGCGCGGCCGCCAGCGGCGCGGGATAGTAGTAGTCGGAGGTCAGCACGTCGCACAGGCCGGCGCGCACCATCTCCGTGGCGCTGGGCGCGCCGGTGTGGCTGCCGCCGCGCACCACGTTGGGCGCGCCGAACACCACGGCGTTGCCCAGGTCGCGCGCCACGCCGGCGGCCTCGCGGGTCAATGGGAATTCCGCCACGCTGCAGCCCAACTGGTGGTAGTAGCGGCGCGTGGCGGCGTCGGGATCGTCGTGCGAGGCCACCTTCAGGCCGGCCTCGCGTGCGCAGGCGGTCAGTTCGCGCATGGCGTCGGCCACGGAATCGGCGGCGGCCATGGCGGCGCGGATGCGGTCCTGGAACACGTCGAGGTCGCATTCCGCGCGGTGCGCGTACTGCAGCAGCTTGCGCTCGTCGCCCAGCCGCCGCGCCATACTGGGCAGGTGGTCGTTGAGCGCCAGGAAGCGCACGCGGCCGTCGCGTATCCATTGCTGGGCGATGTCCAGCCCGCCCACGTGATGGGTCTCGAAGCGCAGGTGCACGTAGTGCCGCGCGCCCATCAGGGCCCGCATGCCTTCGAGCGCGTCGAACATGCGCTCGGCGTAGCTCTCGCCGCGCAGGCCGCCTTCCCAGGACAGCGTGACGCCGTGGAATTCGGTGGTGATGCCATTGGCCAGCAGCTGGCGGTCCACGTCGAACAGCGCGCCCTGGTAGGGGAAGGTCACGCTGGGGCGCGGCATGATGGCGCGCTCGAAGGCGTCGCCGTGCAGGTCCACGATGCCGGGCAGCACCAGCAGGTCGCCGGCGTCGAACCAGGCGGCGCCGCGCGCGGCGGGAGCCGCCGAATCGTCGATCAGCCCGCCGTGGAAACGCAGGCTGGCCTGTTGGACGCCGCGCGGCGTCAGGATGCGCTGTCCGGTGATGCCGGTCAGGGGCGAGGGGGCAGGGGTGCGTGAGTTCATGGCGCCAAGTTAGCGGGCTTGCATTACAACCAGATGTCTAGATGAGTGAGGCCGGCCCGCCGGATTCAGGGGGCGCCGCGGTACCGGTTCAGCCTTCGTCCGTGACCATCAGCTGCACCAGGTCGCCGACGAAGCGGGCCACGCTGTACTGCAGCGGCGCGCCCTGCTGGTCCACGTTCAGCGCCTCGACCTGGAGGATGGGGCGGGTCTTGGGCTGGCCCAGCAGGCGGGCGATTTCGGGCGAGGGCAGCGCCGCGGTGATGCGCGACCACTTGCGGGTGTAGTCGCCGATGCCGTAGTGCGCATAGACCTTGGAGATCGAACGCTGAGACGCGAGGCGCTGCGCGAAATCGGGGAAGCGCTTTTCGTCGAAGTAGTGTTCCGAGACGCTGATGGGGCGGTTTTCCGCCTTGCCCACGATCTGCACGCGCAGCAGCGCCGCGCTGCGGGCCAGCCCCAGGTGCTTGGCGATCTCGGCGGCGCGCAGCGACTGGCTGCCCAGCACCTCCTGGTGGCCCAGCATGCCCTGGCTGCGCAGGTTCTCGGAAAAGCGCGTGCGCTTGCCGATGGCGTAATCGATGGCGTGTTCCTGCACGAAGGTGCCGCGGCCCTGTTCGATCCGGACCAGGCCGCTTTGCTCCAGCTCGCCCATGGCGCGCCGTATCGTGTGGCGGTTGACCGAGAACTTGGCGGCCAGCTCGGGTTCGGAGGGCAGCTGTTCGCCCGCCGCATAGAGCTTGTTGCGGATGTCGTCCGCAAGCGATTCGCCGATTTGCCGCCAGACGGCGATGCCGGAACCTCTTTCAACCATGGAGTGCGCTCGTACTGTCATATCCGCTCTTCAAGAATGGCCACGATTGTGCCCGATGCCGCGGCCGCCGCAAAGGCGCAGCAACTGTCATCAAAAATTCACGCCCGGCTGTTGAACTTGGATTTCGAACCGATCATACTTCATCCAGTCGTCTAGACGTATGGAGGAATCTTGGAACACCCACAGACAGGACAACCGGCATCCGACGCCCGGCGCGCGGCCTGGATGCGCGTGCTGGCGCTGGCCGACGCCGGCGCGCTGGACGGCGCGTTCAGCGCGCTGGGCCGGCTGCCCGAGCATCGCACGCTGCGCCCGGCCCAGACCGGCATGGCCATGGTGCGCGCCCGCAGCGGCGGCACCGGCGCCCGCTTCAACCTGGGCGAAATGACCGTGACACGCTGCGCGGTGACGATGGGCGAGGGCGTGGTCGGCGTGGCCTACGTGCAGGGCCGCTCGCTGCGCCATGCGGAACAGGCCGCCGTGGCCGACGCCCTGCTTCAGCTGCCCGAATGGCATGAAACCGTGCAGGCGCAGCTCATCGCGCCGCTGGCGCGCCAGCATGCCGGCAAGGTCGAGCGCCAGGCCCGCGTGGCGGCGCAGACCAAGGTGGAATTCTTCACGATGGTGCGAGGCGAGGACTGACATGCAACAACCGATACTGGCCGCCGCCGCGGCCCCGGGCCGCACGCTGTTGCCCGGTTTCGCCGATCCGGTGGACGACGCGCAGGCCACCTTCCGCGCCGCGCTGGACGCGCTGGCCCATCCCGGGCGCATCCACGAAATCACGGCCGAAAGCGGCGTGCCGGCGGGCCTGTCGCCCGCCATGACGGCCCTGCTGCTGACGCTGGTCGACGTCGACACGCCGCTGTGGCTGCCGCAAGGCGCGAGCGCCGATACGCTGGCCTTCCTGCGCTTTCATTGCGGCTGCCCCATCGTGCCCTCGCCCGCGCTGGCGCGCTTCGCCGCGGCGCCGGCCGGCTTCGAGGCCCCGGCGCTGTCGGCCTGCCATCCGGGCGACCCGGCCTATCCCGATCAGTCCACCACGCTGCTGATCGAAGTCGCGTCGCTGGATGCCGGACCGCAGGCCATGCTGAGCGGCCCGGGCATCCAGAGCCGCCAGGCCCTGGCCGCGGCCGGGCTGCCGGAAGGCTTCTGGCGCGAATGGCGCCTCAATCACCAACGCTTTCCGCTGGGCGTCGACGTGCTGCTGACGCAGGGCCGGCGGATCTGCGGCCTGCCGCGCAGCACGCGCGTGGAGAACTGACATGTACGTAGCCGTGAAAGGGGGCGAGCGCGCCATCCTCAATTCCTACCGCATGCTGGACGACTACCGTCGCGGCGACCGCGAGGTGCCCGAACTGAGCCTGGCGCAGATCCGCGAACAGATGCCGCTGGCCGTGTCGCGCGTGATGGCCGAAGGCTCGCTCTACGATCCGCAGCTGGCCGCGCTGGCGCTCAAGCAGGCCGCCGGCGACGTGATCGAGGCCGTGTTCCTGCTGCGCGCCTATCGCACGACGCTGTCGCGCTACGGCTACACGCAGCCGATAGACACCGGCCGCATGCGCCTGCAGCGCCGCATCTCGTCCACCTTCAAGGACCTGCCCGGCGGCCAGATCCTGGGCCCCACCTATGACTACACCCAGCGGCTGCTGGACTTCTCGCTGCTGGCCGGACGCGAGGCCGACTCGCTGCCCGCCGGCGAAGCCGCCCTGGACAGCGCCATGCCGCGCGTGACCGACCTGCTGGCGCAGGATGACCTGATCGACGCCGAGCCGGTTCCGCCCGGCGATCCCGAACCCTTCGACCTGACCCGCCAGCCGCTGGATTTCCCGGCCTCGCGCGCCGCGCGGCTGCAGAACCTGGCGCGCGCCGACGAAGGCTTTCTGCTGTCGATGGGCTATTCCACGCAGCGCGGCTACGGCAACACCCATCCCTTCGCGGCCGAGATCCGCTACGGCGCGCTGGAAGTGGAAATGCACATCGAGGAACTCGGCTACGCCGTCACCGTGGGCGAGATCGAAGTGACCGAATGCCAGATGGTCAGCCAGTTCGCGGGCAACGCCGAGGAAGGGCCGAAGTTCACGCGCGGCTACGGGCTGACGTTCGGCTACGGCGAACGCAAGTCCATGTCGATGGCGCTGGTGGACCGCGCGCTCAAGGCCGCCGAGCTGGGCGAGCTGGCCGATTCTCCGGCCAACGACCACGAGTTCGTGCTCTACCACAGCGACAACGTCGAGGCCTCGGGCTTCGTGCAGCACCTGAAGCTGCCGCACTACGTGGACTTCCAGGCCAACCTGGAACTGCTGCGCCGCATGCGCGCCGAGCGCGACGCGCCGCAGGCCGCGGACAAACAACTGATGGACGAGGCGGTTTCCCCATGACGACGCAACAACAGGCCGCGGTCGCGCGCGACGACCACTACAACTTCGGCTACCTGGACGAATCCACCAAGCGCATGCTGCGCCGCGCGCTGCTCAAGGCGGTGGCGATTCCCGGCTACCAGGTGCCGTTCGGCAGCCGCGAGATGCCGCTGCCCTACGGCTGGGGCACGGGCGGCATTCAGGTCACGGCCGCCATCATCGGGCGCGGCGACGTGCTCAAGGTGATAGACCAGGGCTCGGACGACACCACCAACGCGATCAACATCCGGCGCTTCTTCGGCCGCGTCACGGGCGTGGCCACCACGCAGTCCACGCCGGCGGCCACCATCGTGCAGACGCGCCACCGCATTCCCGAGACGCCGCTGGCCGCCGGCCAGATCATGGTGTTCCAGGTGCCCATTCCCGAGCCGCTGCGCTGGCTCGAACCCAGCGAAACCGAGACCCGCACCATGCATGCGCTGGCCGAATACGGCGGCATGCACGTCAAGCTGTACGAGGACATTGCGCAGCACGGCCGCATCGCCACCACCTACGACTACCCCGTGATCGTCAACGACCGCTACATGATGCGGCCGTCGCCCATCCCCAAGTTCGACAATCCCAAGCTGGACGGCAGCCCGGCGCTGATGCTGTTCGGCGCGGGCCGCGAAAAGCGCGTCTACGCCGTGCCGCCATACACCCGGGTCAAGAGCCTGGACTTCGAGGACCACCCCTTCGAAGTGCAAAGCTGGAGCGAGCACTGCGACCTGTGCGGCTCGCGCGAGAGCTTCCTGGACGAAATCATCCTGGACGACGCCGGCACGCGCCGCTACGTCTGCTCGGACACCGAATACTGCAACGATCGCCAGGCGCGCCAGCGCCCGGACGCCAACCCGGACGAGGCCGCGGCATGAATCCCCAAGCGAATCCCCTGCTGTCCGTGCGCGGCATGACGCGCACCTGGGACGGCGTGCACGGCTGCCGCGACGTCAGCTTCGATCTTTATCCCGGCGAGGTGCTGTGCGTGGTCGGCGAGTCCGGCTCGGGCAAGAGCACGCTGCTGTCGGCGGTGTCCCACCAGACCCGGCCGCAGGCCGGCAGCGTCTGGTACGACACCCGCGACCAGGGTTTCACCGACCTGGCCGCGCTGCCGGCCGCGCGCCTGCGCCTGCTGGCGCGCACCGACTGGGGCTTCGTGCGCCAGAACGCGCGCGACGGCCTGCGCATGCAGGTCAGCGCCGGCGCCAACATCGCCGAACGCCTGATGGCCGTGGGCGAGCGCCATTACGGCGAGCTGCGCCGCGTGGCCGGCAACTGGCTGCACAAGATGGAGATCGACGTCGGCCGCCTGGACGACGCGCCGGTATCGTTTTCGGGCGGCATGCAGCAGCGCCTGCAGATCGCCCGCAACCTGGTGACCCATCCGCGCCTGGTGTTCATGGACGAACCCACGGCCTCGCTCGACGTGTCGGTGCAGGCGCGCCTGCTGGACCTGCTGCGCCAGCTGGTGACCGACCTGGGCCTGGCGGCCATCGTGGTCACGCACGACCTGGCCGTGGCGCGCCTGCTGGCGCACCGGACCCTGGTCATGCGCGGCGGCGAGGTGGTCGAAAGCGGGCTCACCGACCAGATCCTCGACGATCCGCAGCACCCCTATACCCAATTGCTGGTGTCCTCCATTTTGCAGAGCTGAGCATGCGCGCAACCACTCCGATGATCGAGGTGCGGGGCCTCAGAAAAATGTTTACCCTGCACAACCAGGGCGGCATGCGGCTGCCGGTGCTGGAGGCGGTCGACTTCGACGCCGCGGCCGGCGACTGCCTGGTGCTGGCCGGGCCGTCCGGCACCGGCAAGAGCACGCTGCTGCGCTGCCTCTACGGCAACTATCTGGCCACCGAGGGCAGCATCCGCGTGCGCGCCGAAGACGGCTGGGTCGAGCTGGTGGGCGCGCCGGAGCAGCGCATCCTGGCGCTGCGGCGCGACGTGATCGGCTACGTCAGCCAGTTCCTGCGGGTGATTCCGCGCGTGGCCGCGCTGGACGTGGTGGCCGAGCCGCTGCGCGCGGCCGGCGTGCCGGCCGACGAGGCGCGCGCCCGCGCCGCCGCGCTGCTGCGGCGCCTGAACGTGCCCGAACGCCTGTGGGGCCTGGCCCCGGCCACTTTCTCCGGCGGCGAGCAGCAGCGCGTGAACATCGCGCGCGGTTTCATCGCCCGCCATCCGATCCTGCTGCTGGACGAGCCCACCGCCTCGCTGGACGCCGACAACCGCCAGGTGGTGATCGACCTGATCCTCGAAGCCCGCGCCCAGGGCCGCTGCCTGCTGGGCATATTCCACGACGCCGAGGTGCGCGACGCCGTCGCCACCCAGACGCTGGAATTGCGCCCGGCCGTGACCGCCACCGCGATGGAGGCCTGATCATGCACAGCACTTATCTCACCCATGCCCGCGTCGTGCTGGCCGACCGCGTGCTGGAAGACAGCGCGGTGCTGATCGATGACGGCCGCATCGTGGCCGTCGAGCCGGCCGGCGCGCGCGCCGGCCGCGAAGTCGACCTGCAGGGCCAGGTCCTGCTGCCGGGCCTGATCGACCTGCATTGCGACGCCATCGAAAAAGAGGCCGAGCCGCGCTCGCGCGTGCTGTTCCCGCTGGACTTCGCGGTGGCGCAGGTGGACCGCCGCAACGCCGCGGCGGGCATCACCACGCCTTATCACGCGCTGTCCTTCGCCAACAGCGAATGGGGCGTGCGCAACAACCAGACGGCCGCCGAAGTGGTGCGCACGGTGCGCGCGTTCCGTGGCCACAGCCTGGTCGACAACCGCATCCACTGCCGCTACGAGGTCACCGACGCCACCTCGGTGGACGTGCTGCGCGCGCTGATGGACGAGGGCGCGGTGGACCTGCTGTCGGTCATGGACCATTCGCCGGGGCAGGGGCAGTTCAAGACGCTGGAGTCCTATCTGCAATACATGATGGGCAACCACGCCATGAGCCGCGAGCAGGCCGAGGAAGCGGCGCAGGCCAAGAGCCGCGCGCGCGACGGCGCGGTGGCGCGGGTCGAGACCTTGCTGGCGCATGCGCAGGGCCTGGGCATCCCCACGGCCAGCCACGACGACGACTCCATCCACCGCATCGCCACCATGCGCAACCTGGGCGTGGCCATGAGCGAGTTCCCCATCAACCTGGATACCGCGCGCGCCGCGGTGTCTTGCGGCCTGCCCACCATCCTGGGCGCGCCCAACGTGCTGCGCGGCCAGAGCCAGAGCGGCTCGATGCGGGCCATCGACGCGGTGCGGGCCGGCGTGGCGAGCTGCCTGTGCTCGGACTACCAGCCTTCCACGCTGATCGCCGCCGTCTTCGCGGTGGCGGCGCAGACCGAGCTGACGCTGGCGCAGGCGGCCGCGCTGGTCACGCTGAATCCCGCGCAGGCCTGCGGCCTGTCGGACCGCGGCCGCATCGCGCCCGGCATGCGCGCCGACCTGGTGGCGGTGGCGCAGGTGGGCGGCCAGCCGCTGATCAGCCGCACCTGGTCGGCGGGCCGGCTGGTATTCTCCACCCACTACCCGCCCTTGCGCGCCGGCGCGGCGCTCGAACCCGAGGCCCAGGGCCTGGCGGCCTGAGACGGCAGGAGCAAGCCGATGGACCCCATCGTGACCGCCGTGGCGCGCAGCGCCGCGCACACGTTCAGCAAGCCCGTGGTGCCTGAAATCATGTTGCTCAAAGGGCTGGGCGTGGAGGGCGACGCCCACCTCGGTGTCACCGTCAGGCACCGCTCGCGCGTCAAGGCCGACCCCAGCCAGCCCAATCTGCGCCAGGTGCACCTGATCCACGCCGAATTGCACGACGAATTGCAGCTGGCCGGCTTCAACGTGGCCGAAGGCACGATGGGCGAGAACATCACCACTCGCGGCATCGACCTGCTGGCGCTGCCGCGCGGCGCCTGGCTGCACCTGGGCGCCGGCGCGGTGGTGGAGATCACCGGCCTGCGCAATCCCTGTGCGCAGTTGGACCACTACCAGCAGGGCCTGACCGCCGCGGTGCTGGGCCGCCATCCGGACGGCAGCCTGATGCGCCGGGCCGGGGTCATGGGCATCGTGCTCGAAGGCGGCGAGGTCCGGGCCGGCGATGCTATTCGCGTGACGCTGCCGGCCTTGCCGCACCTGGCGCTGGAACGTGTTTGAAATATCCTGCGCGGCCCCGGACGCGGGCCCGCGCATCTGGTTAAATGGGAACTGGAGCGCTGCCGCATTTTCCGCCGGCGGCGCGCCTTTTTTCCGGAGCGCGCGATGGCACGATTCAATTTCACCCAGGATCCCGAAGAACCCGATCTGTGGGCGGCCGAAAACGTCGCCGTGGGCGCGGATCGCCCGCCGATCCACGTCATGATCCAGACCGACGGCGAGGAACCCGGCAGCGGCGCGTCCAAGGCGGTCAAGAACATCCTGGACACCCTCGACGAGCAGATCCTGGCCGCCGCCGATTTCCTGCTCGACAACTATTCCTACGAACACTACAAAAAACTGGGTATCGAAGACGCCCAGCTGCTGCCCGAGGAAACCGCCGAGGCCATGGCCGGGAAGGCCGTGCTGCGCGCGCTGTGGCTGTTCGACGAGGACGGCGACGGCTATGAACTGTGGTTCACGCTGCCCTGGGACCCGGTGCACACCTACGACGTGGAATTCGAGGACGGGGCGCCGGTGTCTTGCTCGGTCAATGACTGAATGACCGAAACCTAACGGACCAGCTCGAACCGGCTGGCCCGCGCCTCGCCCAGCGAATCGTCATAGCGGTAGCGCAGCTTTACAGATTGCCCCTTGCGCACCGCCGTGGCGCCGGCGCCGTCGAGCACCACGTCGATTTCCCGGCCCATGAATTCGGTGCAGTCGGTGTCGGCGCGCGCGCCTTCGGGGATCTCGGCGCTGCGGACCCTGAGCCTGAACATCAATTGGCTGATTTCGGTGCCGTCGATGCGGAACTGGCGCATCTGCATGGGCGGGCTGGCGGCGGTGCCGCCCAGGTTGCAGGATATGCGCGTCCAGGCGTGCGAGGCGGGGGCTGCGGCCATCAGGGCGACGGCCGCCACGGTGCAGCGCAGGCGTAGGGAAATCATGGCTGGATCGGGCAGGGCTTGCCGGGGGCTTATATGTTGCTCCCGGCGATGGCGACGGTCAAGACGCCGCGGCCCCGCCCGCGGCCTCTTTGGCCGGCGCTTCCTCATCGGCGGGCTGGCGGCCTTCCAGCTTGGCGATGACGGCGGTGGCCAGGCTGTTGCCGACCACGTTGGTGGCGGTGCGGCCCATGTCGAAGAACTGGTCGATGCCCATGATCAGCAGTAGGCCTGCCTCGGGCAGGTTGAACATCGGCAGCGTGGCGGCCACCACCACCAGCGAGGCGCGCGCCACGCCGGCCATGCCCTTGCTGGTCACCATCAGCACCAGCAGCAGCGTCAGCTGCTGGGTGAAGCTCATCGGGATGCGGTAGGCCTGCGCGATGAACAGCACCGCGAAGGACTGGTACATCATCGAGCCGTCCAGATTGAAGGAATAGCCCAGCGGCAGCACGAAGCCCGAGATGCGCTTGGGCACCCCGAAGCGCGAGAGCGCCTCGATCGTCTTGGGGTAGGCCGATTCGCTGCTGGCCGTGGAGAACGCCAGCAGCGTGGGTTCCTTGATCAGCCCGCCCAGCCGGCGCACGGACTTGCCCAGGAACAGGTAGCCGATTAAAAACAGCACGCCCCACAGCAGCGCCAGGCCCAGGTAGAACTCGCCTATCAGCTTGCCGTAGCTGACCAGCACGCCCAGACCTTCGGTGGTGATGGCGGCGGCCATCGCGGCGAACACGCCCAGGGGCGCGAAGCGCATGACGTAGTCGGTCACCCGGAACATGATCTTGGCCAGCTCGTCGATCATGTTGTAGAGGGTGTGGTGGCCCTTGCTGCGCACGAAGGACAGCGCCGTGCCGAAGAACAGCGAGAACACCAGGATCTGCAGGATCTCGTTGTTGGACATGGCCTGCGCGATGCTGCTGGGGAAGACGTGCGCGATGAAGGCCTTGAGCGTGAAATCGCCCGTCTTCAGGCCGGAGCTGGCGCCGGCGTCGGGCAGCGTCATGTTCATGTGCGCGCCCGGTTCGAACAGATTGACCAGCGCCAGGCCCAGCAGCAGCGAAACCAGCGAGGCGGCGACGAACCAGATCATCGCACGCATGCCGATGCGGCCCACGGCGCTGGCGTCGCTCATGCTGGCCAGCCCCGTCACCAGCGTGGCGAACACCAGCGGGGCGATGATCATCTTGATCATGCGCAGGAAGATGTCGGTGACCAGGCTGAAGTAGGCGGCGATGCGGGCGGCCTCCTCGGGAGTTTGCGCGTATCTGTGGCAGAAGTAGCCCACCACGATGCCCAGCACCATGGCGATGCCGATGTAACGCGTCAGCTTCTTAGTGTTCATGATCAAAACGGAAAAACGGCGACCGTGCGCCAGGCCCCGCGGGGGCCGGGTCCGCCGGCATGGGGCGGGCGAGCGGTCGGATGACAGACATGCCAGGGCGATCCCGAGGCTTGCGGGTTTACCCTTGGGCCGCGATGTTAACGCCCCCAAGCTGACAGCCAGTTGTCGCCTCCAGTGGAGCGGATTTGTATCAAATTGGAACAGCGCCACCGCCCCGCGCCGCCATGCCAGAATGCCTGGCCGGCCGCCAAGGCGGCGTCCCGCGACAAAAAAGGAGACTGGAAAATGCAGAAACGAGAACTGTCGGTGCTGGCGTCCGGATACACCTACCTGGAGGGCCTGCGCTGGCACGAGGGCCGCCTGTGGGCGTCGGACTTCTACACCGGCCAGGTCATCGCGGTGGACCTGGACGGTCGGGTCGAGCGCATCTGCGAGGTGCCGCAGCAGCCGTCCGGCCTGGGCTGGCTGCCGGACGGCCGGCTGCTCATCGCTTCCATGAAAGACCGCAAGCTGCTGCGCCGCGAGGCCGATGGCAGCCTGGTCGAGCATGCCGACCTGTCGGCGCTGACCGGCGGGCACATCAACGACATGGTGGTCGACGCGCAGGGCAGGGCCTACGTGGGCAATTTCGGCTTCGACCTGATGAACGGCGCGCCGGTGCGCAACACCACCATCGTGCGCGCGGACCCCGACGGCTCCTGCCGGGTGGTGGCCGACGGGCTGTGCTTTCCCAACGGCTCCTTCATCACCCCGGACGGCGCCGTCATGATCGTCAACGAGACCTTCGGCAACCGTATTTCCGAATTCGACATCCTGCCCGACGGCGGCCTGGGGCCGCGCCGCGACTGGGCCGATTTCGGCCCGCTGCCCGCCAGCGACGACCTGGGCGTGCTGATCGCCGCCTCGGCCATCGGGCCGGACGGCGGCGCGCTGGACGCCGAGGGGGCGCTGTGGGTGGCCGACGCTATCGGCAAGCGCATCGTCCGCCTGGCGCGCGGCGGCCGGATACTGGAGCAGATCGACACCGGCGAGTTCGGCATCTTCGCCGCCGCCCTGGGCGGGCCGGACGGCCGCAGCCTGTTCATGGCCGCGGCGCCCGATTTCATCGAGGCCAACCGCCGCGCCAGGCCCGAGGGGCGCATCCTGGTGACGCGGGTCGACGTGCCGCACGCGGGCCGGCCGTAGGGCCCGCGCACCGGCGCCCTCGTGCTTGCGGCGGGGGCGCCGGGACGGCTTACGCCGTTCGGCGCAGCCCGAATGGCCTGGATACCGCCGGTTGCAAGACCTTTCGGCGAATCCCCCGTAAAATCACCCCATTCAGCAAGACTTCAACCATCTTTCAATAGACAGTACCTAAGGAGGACCACTCATGGCCCTAGTCTCCATGCGCCAGTTGCTCGACCACGCCGCCGAGCACGGCTACGGCATTCCCGCTTTCAACGTCAACAACCTGGAGCAGGTCCAGGCCATCATGGAAGCCGCTGCGGAGACCGACAGCCCCGTGATCATGCAGGCCTCGGCCGGCGCGCGCAAATACGCGGGCGAAGGCTTCCTGAAGCACCTGATCCAGGCCGCCGTGGAATCCTATCCGCACATTCCCGTGGTCATGCACCAGGACCACGGCCAGTCGCCCAAGGTCTGCCAGGGCGCCATCGACCTCGGCTTCTCCAGCGTCATGATGGACGGCTCGCTGAAGGAAGACGGCAAGACCATCGCCGACTACGACTACAACGTCGAAGTGACCAAGAAGGTCGTCGACGTGGCCCACAAGCTGGGTGTGACGGTCGAAGGCGAACTCGGCTGCCTGGGCTCGCTGGAAACCATGCAGGGCGACAAGGAAGACGGCCACGGCGCCGACGGCAAGCTCACCATGGACCAGCTGCTGACCGACCCGGAACAGGCCGCCGACTTCGTGCGCAAGACCCAGCTCGACGCCCTGGCCATCGCCATCGGCACCAGCCACGGCGCCTACAAGTTCACGCGCAAGCCCACCGGCGACATCCTGTCGATCTCCCGCATCAAGGAAATCCACGCCCGCCTGCCCAACACCCACCTGGTGATGCACGGCAGCTCCAGCGTGCCGCAGGAACTGCTGGCCGAGATCCGCGAATTCGGCGGCAACATGAAGGAAACCTACGGCGTGCCCGTCGAGGAAATCCAGGAAGCCATCAAGTACGGCGTGCGCAAGATCAATATCGACACCGATATCCGTCTGGCCATGACCGGCGCGATCCGCCGCTTCTTCGCCGAGAACCCCGAGAAGTTCGACCCGCGCGAATACCTGAAGCCGGCCCGCGCCGCCGCCAAGGCCATCTGTGTGGCCCGCTACACCCAGTTCGGCACCGCCGGCAACGCCAGCAAGATCAAGGCCCTGCCGCTGACCGAAATCGCCGCCCAGTACGCCTCGGGCAAGCTGGCGCAAGTGGTGCAGTAAGCACGCTCGGCAGTGCGGAAGAACGGGCCCGTATTCATGCGGGCCCGTTTTTTTTATGGTCTAGGCGGCGGGCCCGTTGCCGGCGTAGTGCGGGATGCTGCGGTCCACGTGGTGCCAGGACGGCGCGGAACCGGTCCACAGGCTGGCGCGGGCGTGGAAGGCCTCGGGATCGTCCAGCGAGCCGGCCCGCACGATTTCGTAGTCCATGCCTTCGGAGCCGCCGAACAGCGGCGTGCCGCAGGCCGCGCAGAAGCTGCGCATGACGGTGTGGCCGGAGTCGCCCTTGTAGCGGTGCTCCTTGGCCTGGCCGCGCAGCAGCGTGACCGAGCCGGCCGGAAAGATCAGCGCGTGGGCCGGGGCGCCGCCGCTGGAATACTGGCAGTCCCGGCAATGACAGGTGGCGGCGGTCAGGGGCTCGTCGGTGACGGCGTAGCGGACCGCGCCGCACTGGCAGCCGCCGGTCAGGTGCACTTGCGCGTCGGCGGCGGGCCTGCGTTTGAGGGAAGCATCCTGCATACGGCTTGGTCTCCGGGTGGAAGGGGTGCGCCGTGACGCCTGCGGCGGTCGGCGCGCATGGTAAGAGACCACAGCCTAACGCCTGCGCCGGGCGGCGTCGAGGGGAGGGCGGCCGGGCGCCGTCGGCAGCGCCGGGCCGTTTTGCAGTAACCTATGCGCCTTGCAGGTTCGACTTTCCCGCCCTGGCGCTGCCCGAGGCGGGAATCTTCATTATTGCCATAGGCCATTTCCCGTGACTTCTGCTTTGCATCAATCCAGCATCAAGTCCTTGCCGCTGCTGGGCCGCGGTAAGGTGCGCGATATGTACGCGGTAGGCGACGACAAGTTGCTGATCGTCGCGTCGGATCGCATCTCCGCGTTCGACGTGATCCTCGACGACCCCATCCCCGGCAAGGGGCAGGTGCTGACCGAGCTGACCGAATTCTGGCTGCAGAAGCTGGCCCATATCCTGCCCAACCACTCCACCGGCATCAAGCCCGAGGACGTGGTCGCGCCGGACGAGGTGGACCAGGTGCGCGGACGCGCCGTGGTGGTCAAGCGCTTGAAGCCCATCCTGGTCGAGGCCGTCGCCCGCGGCTACCTGATCGGCTCGGGCTGGAAGGACTACCAGGCCACCGGCTCGGTGTGCGGCATCGCGCTGCCGGCCGGCCTGCAGCAGGCCAGCCAGCTGCCCGAACCCATCTTCACGCCGGCGGCCAAGGCCGAATTCGGCATGCACGACGAAAACGTCGACTTCGCCCACGTGGTCAAGGAAGTCGGCCAGGAAATGGCCGAGCGCATCCGCGACGTGACCCTCAAGCTGTACGCCGAGGCCGCGCGCTACGCCGCCACCAAGGGCATCATCATCGCCGACACTAAGTTCGAATTCGGCCTGGACGACGACGGCACGCTCTACCTGATGGACGAAGTGCTGACGCCCGATTCCTCGCGCTTCTGGCCGGCCGACGGCTACCGCGTCGGCATCAGCCCGCCTTCCTTCGACAAGCAGTTCGTGCGCGACTGGCTGGAAACCCAGACCTGGGACAAGACGCCGCCGGCGCCGCGCCTGCCGCAGGACGTGCTGGAAAAGACCGCCGCCAAGTACCGCGAGGCCCTGGACCGTCTGATCGCCTGACCGGTCCCAGGCGCACGAAAAGCCGCTCGCCACGAGCGGCTTTTTTTTCGCCTAGGGGTAATCCTGAGTTTGCGTTATCGGGGTTTTAGTTAACATGGTAATTGTTACCTCGTTAATTAGATCCCGATCATGCAGACTCCGCACTCCATCCGGCGCGACGGCACCGTCTACGGGGCATTGCTCAACGACCGCGCCACCCTCGAACGCCTGGCGCCCCAGTTCGACGGCGCGCCCTACAAGGCCGCGCCCAAGGCGCCGGTGCTCTACATCAAGTCGCGCAACACTTACGCCGCCGACGGCGCCGTGGTGGAGATCCCCGCCGATCCGGGCGTGGTGCGCATCGACGCGACCATCGGCCTGGTAATCGGGCGGCCCGCCAGGCAGGTACCGGCGGCCCAGGCCATGAGCCACGTGGCCGGCCTGGTGATCGTCAGCGACCTGACCCTGCCGCACGAGAACTACTACCGTCCCGCCGTCGTGCAGCGCAACCGCGACGGCTTCTGCCCGATGAGCGAAGTGCTCCAGGGCCAGCCCGGCTTCGATCTCGACCAGGCCGCGCTGGGCGTGCGCGTCAACGGCCAGCAGGCCTACGAGCGCAGCTTCGCCACGCTGCTGCGTCCCGCCGCGCAGCTGATCGCCGACGTGACCGAATTCATGACCCTGGCCGAGGGCGACGTGCTGCTGCTCGGCCCCGGCGAAGGCTCGCCCGTGGGGCGCGCCGGCGACCGCGTCACGATCACCGTGCCCCGTCTGGGCGAATTGAGCCACAGCCTGGCAGAGGAGAAGCAGGCATGAAGCGCGGACGCATTGTTTACGAGAACCGGACCTGGGACGTCACCGAAGGCGAGGGCGGGGCGGTCAGGCTGCCCGACGGCCGCCTGCTGGCCCAGGCCGACGTGCAATGGCTGCCCCCGATCGAATTCGGCACCATCATCGCGCTGGGCCTGAACTACGCCGACCACGTCAAGGAACTGTCGCGCGAACTCACGGTCACGGCCAAGGACGCGCCGCTGGTATTCCTGAAGGGGCCGAACTCGCTGGTCGGCCATCGCGGCCGCACGCCGCGTCCGCGCGACGCCGCCTTCATGCACTACGAATGCGAGCTGGCCGTGGTGATCGGCCGCCAGGCCAAACGCGTGCGCGCCGCCGACGCGATGGCCTGCGTGGCCGGCTACACGGTGAGCAACGACTATGCCGTGCGCGACTACCTGGAGAACTACTACCGCCCCAATCTGCGGGTCAAGAACCGCGACGCCTCGACCGCGATCGGTCCCTGGCTGGTCGACGCGGCCGACGTGCCGGACCCGCACGCGCTGGGCCTGCGCACCCGCGTCAACGGCCAGGTCACGCAAAGCGGCAACACCGGCGACATGATCCACCGCATTCCCGAACTGATCGAGTACCTGAGCGGGTTCATGACGCTCATGCCCGGCGACGTGATCCTCACCGGCACGCCCGACGGCGTGGTCAACGTGCAGGCCGGCGACGTGGTCGATACCGAAATCGACGGCATCGGCACGCTGACCAACACCTTGGCCGAGGCCTGATTCCATCGTTTCTTGTTGCGCAACGACATCCAGGAGAAAGCGCCATGCGCTGCAATATCCGTCTTGCCGCCGCCATGCTGGCCGCGGCCGCCTCGCTGACCGGTTTCGGCGCGTCAGCCCAGAACTATCCCAATCAGCCCCTGCGCTGGGTAGTGGGCTACCCCGCGGGCGGCGGCACCGACTTCCTGGCGCGCACCACCGGCGCGCAGCTGTCGCGGCAGCTGGGCCAGCCCGTAGTGGTGGAAAACCGCCCCGGCGCGGGCGCCATCATCGCCTCGGAATTCGTGGCGCGCGCGCCCGGCGACGGCTACACCGTGCTGTCGGCCGACAACGGCGTGCTGATCTACAACAGCGCGCTCTACAAGCAGCTCAACTACGAGCCGCAAAGGGATTTCGCGCTGCTGGGCATGATGGGCCGCTCGCCGCTGGTCATCACCGCGGCGCCCAATTCCGGCTTTACCGACGCCAAGAGCCTGCTGGCCGCGCTCAAGGGCGCGCCGGGCAAGTACGGCATCGCCACCGCCGGCGTCGGCAGTCCCCACCACCTGGCGCTGGAACTGTTCCAGCGCGAGGCCCAGGTATCGGTGCTGCACGTGCCCTACAAGGGCGGCGCCCAGGCGCTGCGCGACCTGATGGGCGGGCAGGTGCCGCTGATGATGCTGGACCTGCCCAGCGGCGTCAGCGCGGTGAAATCCGGCAAGGTCGTGCCGCTGCTGGCCATGTCGGCCGAGCGCATCCCGCAGCTTCCCGACGTGCCCACGGCGAAAGAGCTGGGCTTTGCCGGCGTCGAAGCCTATACCTGGCAGGGCCTGGCCGTGCCCGCGGCCACGCCGCGCGACGTGCAGGAACGCCTGAGCGCCGAATTGCAGAAGGCCATGGGCGATGCCGACGTGCGCCAGAAACTCTACGACGCCGGCTGGGAAGCGCGTCCCACCAACGCCGCGGACATGAACGCCTACGTCGCGGACGAAAGGCAGAAATGGCGCGCGCTCATCAAGAGCCGCAATATCAGTCTGGATTGAATATCGCCCGTATCACGCAAGAGAAGCCATGAAAATCGATCACCTGATCAACGGCAAGATCGTTGCCGGCAAGAATTATTTCGAAACCGTCAATCCCGCCACCCAGGACGTGCTGGCGGAAGTCGCCGCCGGCGGCGAGGCCGAAGTCGACGCCGCCGTGCGGGCCGCGCAGGAAGCCTTTCCCGCCTGGGCGGCCAGGCCCGCGGCCGAGCGCGCCAGGCTCATGCACAAGCTGGGCGAGCTGATCACCCGGCACGTGCCGGAGATCTCGCAGACCGAGACCAACGACACCGGCCAGACGATCAGCCAGACCGGCAAGCAGCTGGTGCCCCGCGCGGCCGACAACTTCCATTACTTCGCCGAGATGTGCACGCGGGTGGACGGCCACACCTATCCCACTTCCACGCACCTTAACTACACGCTGTTCCATCCGGTGGGCGTGTGCGCGCTGATCTCGCCGTGGAACGTGCCGTTCATGACGTCCACCTGGAAGGTCGCGCCCTGCCTGGCTTTCGGCAATACCGCGGTGCTCAAGATGAGCGAGCTTTCGCCGCTGACCGCGGCGCGCCTGGGCGAGCTGGCGCTGGAAGCCGGCATCCCGGCCGGCGTGCTCAACGTGGTGCACGGCTATGGCAAGGAAGCGGGCGAGCCGCTGTGCGTGCATCCGGGCGTGCGCGCCATTTCGTTCACCGGCTCGACCGCCACGGGCAATCGCATCGTGCAGGCCGCCGGCCTGAAGAAATACAGCATGGAGCTGGGCGGCAAGAGCCCCTTCGTGATCTTCGACGACGCCGACCTGGACCGCGCGCTGGACGCCGCCGTGTTCATGATCTTCTCCAACAACGGCGAGCGCTGCACCGCCGGCAGCCGCATCCTGGTGCAGCAGGGCGTCTACGCCGGGTTCGTGGAGAAGTTCGTGGCCCGCGCCCGGCGCGTGAGCGTGGGCGATCCGCTGGACGAGCAGACCATCATCGGCCCCATGATTTCCCGCGGCCACCTGGCCAAGGTGCGCAGCTATATCGAACTCGGGCAGAAAGAGGGCGCCTCCATGCTGTGCGGCGGCCTGGACGCCCCGGCGGTGCCCGACCGCGTCAGGCACGGCAACTTCGTCGCGCCCACTGTCTTCGCCGACGTGGACAACCGCATGAAGATCGCCCAGGACGAGATCTTCGGGCCGGTCGCCTGCCTGATTCCGTTCAAGGACGAGGCCGACGCCATCCGCATCGCCAACGACACCGCCTATGGCCTGTCCAGCTATGTCTGGACCGAGAACGTCGGCCGTGCGCACCGCGTGGCCGCGGCCATCGAGGCCGGCATGTGCTTCGTCAACAGCCAGAACGTGCGCGACCTGCGCCAGCCTTTCGGCGGCACCAAGGCCTCGGGCACCGGCCGCGAAGGCGGCACCTGGAGCTACGAAGTGTTCTGTGAACCGAAGAACGTGGCCGTCGCCACCGGCTCGCACCCTATTCCGCACTGGGGCGCGTGAGCGTCTGAAATCCCGATAGCACGATAAAGGAGACAACCATGCAACGCCGCCACTTTCTGCAGCTTTGTTCCGCCGCCGCGCTGGCCGCTACCGCCGGGCCGGGCCGCGCCCAGTCCGGCGACTGGCCGGCCAGGCCCCTGCGCGTCGTCGTGCCGTTTCCGCCGGGCGGCACCACCGACATGGTGGCGCGCCTGATCGGCGCCGAGCTGGGCAAGCAGCTGGGCCAGAGCGTCGTCGTGGAAAACAAGCCCGGCGCGGGCACGGTGATCGGCGTGGACTACGTGGCCAAGCAGCCGGCCGACGGCTACACCTTCGTCTGCGTGGCCAACAGCTTCACGGCCAACAAGACGCTGGTCAAGAAACTGCCCTACGACACCGACAAGGATCTGCAGCCCGTGGCGCTGATGGGCCTGTCCGAGCACGTGCTGGCCACCCATCCGTCCAGCGGCCTGAAGACCCTGGCCGACCTCAAGCAGGCGGCGCTGGCCAAGCCCGACACGCTGACCTACGCCTCGTTCGGCAACGGCACCTCGGCGCACCTGGCCGGCGCGCTGCTGTGCCAGATGATGGGCGTGGACATGGTGCACGTGCCCTACAAGGGCCAGGGCCCGGCGCTCACCGACCTGCTGGGCGGGCAGGTCAGCGTGATGTTCGGCAACTGGTCGGAATTCCGCAGCCACGTCGAAAGCGGCAAGCTGGTCGCCCTGGGCATGGCCACGCGCCAGCGTTCGCGCTTCGCGCCCGACGTGCCGACGCTGGCCGAGCAGGGCGTGGACCTGGAGTCGAACTCCTGGCAGGGCCTGCTGGCGCCGGCGGGCACGCCCGACGCCGTGGTCCAGCGCGTCAACGCCGAAGTCAACAAGGCGCTGGCCGCGCCCGGCGTGGTGGAGGTTTTCGCCAAGAGCGGCGTGGTCTCGCGGGCCGGCTCGGTGGCGCAGTTCGAGCAGTTCGTCCACAGCGAGATCGGCAAATACGGTGAGATCATACGGCGCGCCAACATCACCACGGGCTGACGCGCCATCGTTTTCAAGGGAACCATCATGGGTAAGCTAGCACTCGCAGCCAAGGTCACGCATGTTCCATCCATCTATCTGAGCGAACAGGACGGCCCGCGCAAGGGCACGCGCCAGGACGCCATCGACGGCCTGACGGAGATCGGCCGGCGCTGCCGCGAGGCCGGCGTCGACACCATCGTGGTGTTCGACACGCACTGGCTGGTCAACGCCGGCTACCACATCAACTGCGCGCCGAACTTCAAGGGCCTGTACACCAGCAACGAGCTGCCGCACTTCATCAGCAACATGGGCTTCGAGTTTCCCGGCAACCCGGCGCTGGGCAAGCTGCTGGCCGAGACGGCCAACGCGTTCGGCGTGGAGACGTTGGCGCACGACGCCACCACGCTCGATCCCGAGTACGGAACGCTGGTGCCCATGCGCTACATGAACGCGGACCGGCAGTTCAAGGTGGTCTCGGTCTCCGCCATGTGCACGGTCCATTACCTGAACGACAGCGCCCGCCTGGGCTGGGCGATCCGGCGCGCCATTGAGGACAAGTACGACGGCACGGTGGCCGTCCTGGCCAGCGGCTCGCTGTCGCACCGCTTCGCGCAGAACGGGCAGGCGCCCGACTTCGCGTTCAGGATCTGGAGTCCGTTCCTGGAACAGCTGGACCGCGAAGTGCTGCGCATGTGGCAGGCCGGCGAATGGAAGGCCTTCTGCGGCATGCTGCCCGAGTACGCGGCCAAGGGCCACGGCGAAGGCTTCATGCACGACACGGCCATGCTGCTGGGCGCGCTGGGCTGGTCGGACTACGACGGCCGGGCCGACCTCGTGACGCCGTACTTCGCAGCCTCGGGCACGGGGCAGGTCAACGCGGTCTTTCCGGTGACGCCGCAGGACGGCGCCGCCATTCCCGCGGCGCAGGCCACGGCCGGCGCCGCGCCGGCGGGGAGGCTCTGACGCCATGCCTCACGTCGTCATCCTCTATACCGGCAACCTCGAAGCGCAGGCCGACATGGGCGGCCTGTGCCGGGCCGTCGCCGACGCCATGCTCACCGTGCGCGCCGAAGACGGCAGCCAGGTCTTTCCCACCGGCGGCACGCGCGTCTACGCCTATCCGGCGCCGCATTACGCCGTGGCCGACGGCGGCGCCGCGGGCCGGGCCGCCGGCGGCGACGGCGACTACGGTTTCGTCTACGTCAACCTGCGCATGGGCGCGGGCCGCTCCGACGCCGTCAGGCGGGCCGCCGGCGACGCGATCGCGGGCAGCGCCCGAAAGCACCTGGCGCCGCTGTTCTCCGATCCGCGCAAGCACCTGGGCCTGACGGTGCAGGTCGACGAAGCGCCGGGCCAGGTCTACGACGCCAAGCACAGCACCCTGCATCCCTTGTTCACGAAGAAATAATCCATGTTTTCCGCAGAACTCCTGACCCGGCTCGCGCAGGAACTCGACCAGAGCCAGAAATCGCGCCAGCAGATCGAACATTTCTCCAAGCGCTTTCCCGACATGACGGTCGAGGACGGCTACCGCGTGTCGCGCGAATGGGTGCGCATGCAGACCGCCGCGGGCCGCAAGGTCATCGGCCATAAGATCGGCCTGACCTCGCGCGCCATGCAGATCGCCAGCCAGATCGACGAGCCCGATTACGGCACGCTGCTGGACTCCATGCTCTACACCTGCACCGAAGGGCAGGTGCTGGACATTCCGTTCGGCAACTTCATCGCCCCGCGCGTGGAAGTGGAGCTGGCCTTCGTGCTCAAGGCGCCGCTGGCCGGCCCCGGCCTGCCCGGCGGCAAGGAAGTGACGCTGGACGACGTGCTGGCCGCCACCGAATACGTGACGCCGGCCATCGAGATCATCGATGCGCGCATCGAGCAGTTCGACCGCCACACCAAGGCGATGCGCAAGGTGTACGACACCATCAGCGATAACGCGGCCAATGCCGGCATCGTGGTCGGCGCGCGCCGCGCCGCGCCGGCCTCGCTGGACCTGCCCTGGTGCGGCGCCGTGCTGCGCCAGAACGGGGCGGTGGAGGAAACCGGCCTGGCCGCCGGCGTGCAGGGCCATCCGGCGATCGGCGTGGCCTGGCTGGCCAACAAGCTGGCGCCCTGGGGCGAATCGCTGCAGCCCGGCCAGCTCGTGCTGGCGGGATCGTTCACGCGGCCGGTGGCCGCCCGGCCCGGCGACCTGTTCGAAGCCGACTACGGCCCGCTGGGCGCGCTGCGCTTCAGGATGAAAGCATGACGATGACCACGCCAACCCAAACCCCCGTCAACCGCTTCAAGGCGGCCATCGCGCAGAAACAGGCCCAGATCGGGTTGTGGCTGGGCCTGGGCAGCCCGTACTCGGCGGAGATCTGCGCCGGCGCCGGTTTCGACTGGCTGCTGATCGACGGCGAGCACGGCCCCAACGACACGCTGACCCTGCTGTCGCAGCTGCAGGCCATCGCCGCCTATCCCGGCGTCGATCCCATCGCCCGCGTGCCCATGGGGCACGGCGAGGTCGGCGAAATGCTGATCAAGCAGTACCTGGACGTGGGCGCGCAGACGCTGCTGGTGCCCATGGTCGACACGGCGCAGCAGGCCGCGCGCATCGTGCGCGCGGCGCGCTACCCGCAGAACGACGGCCAGGGCGGCATACGCGGCATGGGCGGCGCGCGCGCGTCGGCCTGGGGGCGCCGCGCGGCCTACTACCACGAAGCCAACGCCCAGGTCTGCGTGCTGGTGCAGGTGGAGACGCTCGAAGGCCTGCGGAACCTGGACGCCATTGCCGCGACCGACGGCGTGGACGGCGTGTTCATCGGCCCGGCCGACCTGTCCGCGGCCATGGGCCACGTGGGCGATCCCGGCCATGCCGAGGTGCAGGCCGCGATCGGCGACGCGATCGCGCGCATCCAACGGGCCGGCAAGGCCGCCGGCATCCTGACCGCCGACGAAGCGCAGGCCCGCCATTACCTGGATCTGGGCTGCAGCTTCGTGGCCGTGGGCCTGGATACCCGCCTGCTGGTGCAGGCCACCAGCGCCCTGGCCGGCCGCTACAAGCGCGCGCAGCCGGCGCCGCAGGGGGGCGCGTATTGACCGGAATCGCGCCGCCCGGCCGCCCGGGCCCATGTCATGGCCCGCTTGTATACAATTTGGCGCTCCCTTGCGCCATTGCCATGACAGAACCCCAGACCCCCGCCGCATCCCGACCCCTGCGCTCGTTTTCCCGCTCCCTGCCGATGGCCTTGCTCCAGGCCCGCGAGTCGGTCATGGTGCGCTTTCGCCCCATGCTGCGCGAGCACGGACTGACGGAGCAGCAGTGGCGGGTGCTGCGCGCCATGTCGGCGGCCGGACGCAGCCTGCGGCCCATGGAAATGGCGCAGATGACCTTCATCAGCATGCCCAGCCTGTCGCGCCTGTTGAAGACGCTGGAGGCCAAGGAACTGATACACAGGAGCCGCCTGAACGACGACCTGCGCGGCGCGGAGTTCGGCCTGACGGAGGCGGGCTGCATGATCGTGGCCGAGATCGCGCCGCATTCGGAATCCACCTACGCGGAAATCGAGAGCCTGGTGGGCGCCGAAGACGTGGAGCTGCTGTACCAGGTGCTGGAGCGCGTGGTGCGCCGCCTGGGCGTGCCGAGTGACGGACCGGATTCGGCCTGAATTCCGATAACATTTATTGCGCATTGTTACGCTATACTTCACCGCGACCCAGACAGGAGCGCTACGTATGGTAATGATGCTGCCTTTCCTGACCGGCCTGGTCGCAGTGTGGTTCGGGATGCTAGGAAAGCGCCGCCCCTGCGTGACCTTCTGGCTGCTCACCCTCGCGATCTACGCCGCCTGGTGCCAGTACCACATGACCAGCCCGCTGGCGCTGTCGTTCTGAGGGCGGGCGCATGATCTTCTCCCTCAATCCCGCGCGCGGCTCGCGCATCCTGAACGGCCTGGCCCTGCTGGGCGTCACCGGCGTGCTGGGCGTGGCCTTTTTCTGGCAGTTCGCCTATGGCGAGCTGCCGTGTCCGCTGTGCCTGTTGCAGCGCGTGGCCCTGGTCATGGCTGGCGTGGGTTTTCTGCTGAACCTGCGCATGGGCCCGTCGCCGATGCACTACGCGATGAGCATCGCCGGCGCGCTGGGCGGCATGCTGGCCTCGGGCCGCCAGGTGCTGCTGCACATCATGCCGGGCGACCCGGGCTACGGCGAGCCCTTCATGGGCCTGCATTTCTACACCTGGGCCTTCATCGCCTTCGTGGCCATCATCGTGTTCTGCGCGGTGATGCTGTCGGTGGACCGCAAGTGGGGCGACAGCATGCTGAAAAAGCCGCTGCCGGCCATCGGCATCGTGGTCATGGCCCTGTTCTTCATCGCGGTGCTGGCCAACGTCGGGGCCACCACGCTGGAATGCGGCTTCGGACCCTGCCCGGACGACCCCACCACCTATCTGTTGCTGGATTCCGGCTCGCCCCGCTAGCGTCCCGCCCCGGACGGGTAAAATAGCCGGTTTCGCGGCCTGGTTCCGCGGTCCTTCCGACCTTGCCGCGGCCCTGGCGCCGCGGTCTCAACTTCAGACACCGGTTATGACAGCCAAGACTTCCGCAGAGGCCACCCCCGTGGTGGGCGTGATTATGGGTTCTTCCAGCGATTGGGAGGTCATGAAACACGCGGTCGCCATGCTGGAGGACTTCGGCGTGCCCTGCGAGGCGCGCGTGATTTCCGCGCACCGCATGCCCCAGGACATGGCCGAGTACGGCGCCGCCGCCCACGCCCGCGGGCTGCGCGGCATCATCGCCGGCGCCGGCGGCGCGGCGCACCTGCCGGGCATGATGGCGGCGCTGACCGAAGTGCCGGTGTTCGGCGTGCCGGTGCCGTCCAAGTACCTGCGCGGCGAAGACTCGCTGCTGTCCATCGTGCAGATGCCCAAGGGCGTGCCGGTGGCCACCTTCGCCATCGGCGAAGCCGGCGCCGCCAACGCCGCGCTGCACGTCATCGCCACCCTGGCCGCCACCGACGCCGGCCTGCACCAGAAGCTGGTGGCGTTCCGCGCCCGCCAGACCGAGGCCGCGCGCGCTATGAAGGTTCCGCCCGAGGCCTGATCAGAATGACTCATTCCACTGCTTACACGATTGCCCCCGGCGGCTGGCTGGGCCTGCTGGGAGGCGGCCAGCTGGGCCGCATGTTCTGCCACGCGGCGCAAAGCCTGGGCTACAAGGTCGCGGTGCTGGACCCCGCCGCCGAGTGCCCGGCCGGCATGGTGGCCGACCTGCACATCCAGGCCGCCTACGACGACGAGGACGGCCTGGCCCGCCTGGCCGCCACCTGTCAGGCCGTGACCACCGAATTCGAGAACGTGCCGGCCGACAGCCTGCGCACGCTGGCCACCCGCTGCCGCGTCAGCCCGGCCGGCGACGCCGTGGCCATCGTGCAGGACCGCATCGCCGAAAAAACCTTCATCGCCGCCCAGGGCATCGCCGTGGCGCCGCACGCCGCCATCCGCAGCGAAGCCGATCTGCGCGCCGCGCCGGACAGCCTGTTCCCGGGCATCCTCAAGGTGGCCCGGCTGGGCTATGACGGCAAGGGCCAGGCCCGCATCGCCACGCGCGACGAGGCGCTGGCCGCCTTCGCCGAATTCGGCGGCGTGGCCTGCGTGCTGGAAGCGCTGATGCCGCTGGACTACGAAATCTCGGTGGTCCTGGCGCGCGGCTTCGACGGCGCCAGCATGGTGTTTCCGGTGGCGCGCAACGTGCACCGCGACGGCATCCTGGCGGTCTCCACCGCCGCGCCGGTCCAGCAGGACGCGGCCCATGCCGAACGCCAGGCCCGCGCCACCGAGGCGGCGCAGGCCATCGCGCAGGGCCTGGGCTACCACGGCGTGCTGTGCGTGGAATTCTTCGTGCTCCAGGACGGCAGCCTGATCGTCAACGAAATCGCGCCGCGCCCGCACAACAGCGGCCACTACACCATGGACGCCTGCCTCACCAGCCAGTTCGAGCAGCAGGCGCGCGCCATGGCCGGCCTGCCGCTGGGCGGCACCGACCTGCTGGCGCCCGCGGTCATGCTGAACATCCTGGGCGACATCTGGTATCCGTCGGCCACCGCCACCACGCAGCGCGAGCCCGACTGGGCCGCCGCGCTGGCCGTGCCCACCGCCAAGCTGCACCTGTACGGCAAGCGCGAAGCGCGCCGCGGCCGCAAGATGGGCCACATCAACATCGTGGCGCCCACCTTGCAGCAGGCCCGCGACGACGCCGCCCGCGTGGCGGCGGCGCTGGGCATGCAGGCTCCGGAATAAGCGACGCCATGAACGCCTTGCCCACTGCCTGCGCCGGCGACGCGGAGATCGCCCTGGCCGCCCGCCGCCTGCTCGAAGGCGGCCTGGTCGCCTTTCCCACCGAGACCGTCTACGGCCTGGGAGCGGACGCCGAGAACGCGCAGGCGGTGGCGCGGATCTACGCGGCCAAGGGCCGCCCGTCCAACCATCCGGTCATCGTGCACATCGCGCCGCAAGGCGACGTGTCTTATTGGGCGGCCGAAGTGCCGCCGGAAGCGCGCCTGCTGATCGACGCGTTCTGGCCCGGTCCCCTGACCCTGATCCTCAAGCGCGCCGCGCACATCGCCGACACCGTCAGCGGCGGCCAGGACAGCATCGGCATCCGCTGCCCCTCGCATCCGGTGGCGCAGGCGCTGCTGGCGGCCTTCGCGGCCGGCAAGCCGAACGGGCAGGGCGGCGTGGCCGCGCCCTCGGCCAACAAGTTCGGCCAGGTCTCGCCCACGCGCGCCGAGCACGTGCGCAGCGAATTCCCCGGGGAAGTCGCCGCCGGCATGCCGGTGCTCGAAGGCGGCGCCTCGGACGTCGGCATCGAATCCACCATACTCGACCTGTCGCGCCTGGACCGCGGCGCCGGCCCCGTGCTGCTGCGCCCGGGCCACATCAGCGCCGCCCAGATCGAAGCCGTGCTGGGCGTGCAGGTGTTCGCCCCGGACGCGGCCGCGCCGCGCGCCTCGGGCACGCTCAAGGCCCACTACGCGCCGCGCACGGCGCTGGAACTGGCGTCCGACGCCCGCCTGCGCGACGTGATCCAGGGCCGCGACCTGCCGGCCGGGCGCGTGGTCGCCGTCGCCTATGGCGAACCGCCCGCCGCGCTGGACCCCCGGGTGCAATGGCAGTCCGTGCCCGCCGACCCGGCGCGCTACGCCCAGGCCCTCTACGGCCTGCTGCGCGACCTGGACCAACAGGGCTATGCCCGCATCATCGTGCAGGCCCCGCCCGCCACCGAAGCGTGGCATGCCGTCAACGACCGCATCGGGCGCGCGGCCGCGGCGTTCACGCTGGATACGACGGATTTGTGATGGTTCAGGGGCGGCTGGCGCCGTCTGATGGGTTTCGCGCGTTGGAGATATGAGTTCTTGCTCAAGGACTCTCGCGCTGCACCCATCCTACGTTCGACGGTTCGATGCAATCGGTCGAACGTAGGATGGGTGCAGCGCGAGAAAACCTGAAGAAAAACCGGACATCGAACGCGCGAAACCCATCACGCCGCCAGAAACTCCCCGATCCGCTCCACCGCCTGGCGCAGCGGCGGCAGGAACTCCTCGGTCAGCCGTTGCAGCGGCACCCTGGCGGCCTTGACGCTGACGTTGACCGCGCCGCAGGCCTTGCCGCTGGCCGAGCGCACGGGCACCGAGATGGCGCGCACGTTCAGTTCCAGTTCCTGGTCGACGACGGCATAGTCCTGTTCGCGGATGCGCGCGAGTTCGGCGCGCAGCCGGTCCTCCGACACCACGGTGAATTCGGTATAGGGCTGCAGTTCGGTCGCCGCGAAGTAGCGGGCCAGCGCGGGCGGCGGCAATTGCGCCAGCAGCACGCGGCCGATGGAGGTGCAATAGGCCGGCAGCCGGCTGCCCAGCCCCATCGACGTGGCCAGCAGGCGATGGACCTCGGAGCGCGCGAGGTACAGCATCTCGTGGCCTTCCATGATGGCCAGCGCGCAGGTTTCGTTGACCGTGGCGCTCAGTTCCTCCAGCACCGGCTGGGCCAGCGAGACGAAGGGCGTGGATGAGAAATAGGCATAGCCCAGCCCGAGGATGCGCGGCGTAAGCACATAGAGCCGGCCGTGCTGCTCGGCCATGCCCAGCAGGGTCAGCGTATGCAGGCAGCGCTGCACCACGGCGCGGGGCAGGCCGGCGCGGCGGCTCAGTTCGGCCGCGGTCTGCGGCTGGCGGCGCGTGCCGAAGGCGCGGATCACGTGCAGGCCGCGCGCCAGCGTCAGCATGTAGTCCGGATCGCCACGCAGCAGGTCGGGGTGATCCTCCGCCGCCAGCGGCGCGGCGTAACCGGGAGGGGGCAGGTTGGGCGGCATCAGTCTGCGCGCAGCGGCGCGCCGGTGCGTTCCTGCAGCGTTTTCAGGGTCATGCCGTCGATCATATCCCGGACCCGCAGCCCCTCGGGCGTGACGTCGATGACTGCGAGGTCGGTGTAGATGCGGTCCACCACGCCCGCGCCGGTCAGCGGATAGGTGCAGCGTTCGACGATCTTGGGCTCGCCGCTCTTGGTGGTGTGCTCCATCATGATGTAGACGCTGCGCGCGCCCACCGCCAGGTCCATCGCGCCGCCCACCGCGGGCGGCTCGCCCGGGCGGCCGAGCGACCAGTTGGCCAGGTCGCCGTTGGCCGCCACCTGCATGCCGCCCATGACGCAGATGTCCAGATGGCCGCCGCGCATCATCGCGAACGAATCCGCGTGATGGAAGTACGAGCCGCCGGCCAGCAGCGTCACCGGCTGCTTGCCGGCGTTGATCAGGTCCAGGTCGGCCTCGCCCTCGGCCGGCGGCGGGCCCATGCCCAGGATGCCGTTCTCGCTGTGCAGCACGATTTCGCGGCCGGGCGGCAGGTGCGCGGCCACCAGCACCGGCATGCCGATGCCCAGGTTCACATAGCTGCCTTCGGGAATGTCGCGGGCCAGGCGGCGCGCCATGGCCTCGCGGCTCAGGGGTTGGAACATGCGGACTCCTTCAGCTCGAGAAGGCGGCGTCGGCCACCTGCGTCACGCGCTTGACGAAGATGCCGGGCGTGACCACGGCTTCCGGCGGCAGCTCGCCCAGCGCCGCCTTGGCGCGCACCTGCACGATGGCGGTGCGCGCCGCCATGCACATCACCGGACCGAAGTTGCGCGCGCTCTTGTTGTAGGTCAGGTTGCCCCAGCGGTCGGCGCGGTCGGCCTTGACCAGGGCGAAGTCGCCGTGCAGCGGTTCCTCGAACACGTGGCCGCGGCCGTTGATGATGCGCGTCTCCTTGCCGCGCGCCAGTTCGGTGCCGTAGGCCGTGGGCGTGTAGAAGCCGCCCAGGCCGGCGCCGGCCGCGCGCAGGCGTTCGGCGATGGTGCCCTGCGGCACGCATTCCAGTTCGATGCGGCCCTGGCGGTACAGATCGTCGAAGACCCAGGAATGCGAGGCCTTGGGAAACGAACAGATCACCTTGCGCACGCGGCCGGCCTTGATCAGCGCGGCCAGGCCGGTTTCGTGGTTGCCGGCGTTGTTGCTGACCACGGTCAGCTCGCGCGCGCCCTGCGCGATCAGCGCATGGATCAGTTCGGTCGGCATGCCGGCTCCGCCGAAGCCGCCGATCAGCACCGTGGCGCCGTCATGGATGTCCGAGACCGCCGCCTCGGGGCTGTCGTAGAACTTGTCGATCATGGAGAACTCCCGTCGGGGCAGGGCGCGGCGGGCGCGCCCGCCGCCTTTAGTTCACGGTGATGTGCGCCTGCTTGATGATCTCGGCGTAGCGCTCCGAGTCCTTCTTCATCAGGGCCGCGAACTGCTCGGTGGTGCCGCCCACGGGCAGGAAGCCCGCGTCCAGGAATTTCTGCCTGACGTCGGGCTCCTTGACGATCTCGCTGATCTCGCGCGCCATGCGCTCGATGATGGGCTTGGGCGTGTTGGCGGGCGCCATCAGCCCGGCCCAGGAGCCGGTCACGAAACCGGGCAGGCCGGCTTCTTCCATGGTGGGGACGCCGGGCTCGGTCGGCCAGCGCTCCCTGCCCGTGAAGGCCAGCGCCTTCAGGCGGTTCTGCTTGACGTACTGCATCGGCACCAGGATGGGGTCGAACACCATGGACACGCGTCCGGCCAGCAGGTCGGCCAGGATGGGGGCGCTGCCCTTGTAGGCCACGTGGGTCATGGTGATCTTGCTCTGCAACGCGAAATCGGCGCCGGTCAGGTGCGCGCTGGAGCCATTGCCGCTGGAGGCGTAGGTGAGCTTGTCCGGATTCTTGCGGGCGTACTCCACCAGCTCCGCCACGCTCTTGGCCGGCACGTCCTGGGCCACGAACAGGAACAGCGGCAGGTCCGCCATCTGCACCACGGGCGTCAGATCGGCCGGGCCGTAGTTCAGCTTGTACAGGTGGAAATTGATGATGTAGGCCGGCAGCATGGACAGGAAGGTATAGCCGTCCGGCTCGGCCTTGGCGGCGATGGCCGAGCCCAGGCTGCTGTTGGCCCCGGGCCGGTTCTCGACCACGATGGTCTGGTTCAGGCGCGGGCCCAGCTTTTCCATCACGATGCGGGTCACGATGTCGGTCGAGCCGCCCGGCGTGTAGGGCACGATGATCTTGATGGGCTTGCTGGGCCAGTCGTCGGCCGCCTGCGCCGGGCCGGCCGCCAGGCCGGCGGCGGCCAGGGCGGCGCACATCAGGGTCTTGAGGGTATGGCGGCGTAGCCGCGCGTTGCTTGCAAGGGCCATGGAACTTTGTCTCCTCCATGAGTCGGCGGACTGGGGGGCGCATGTAGCGCGCCTTTTCTTGTGGCGCGCCGCGGCGATCGGCCGCGGCGCGAAAAAAGTATTGCATGCAAGCGCGGGCCGCCGAGACGCCGGGCGGGCCGATAAAGTTCGATCACCGGACAGCCTGTAAACGCCGGGCCCGCGGGGCGCGGACCCCGGGTTTCCACTAGGATGCGTTCCGTTGTTCGCACCGTGGACATCGCTTAATCTGGCTCGGTTTGCGCCGCGGCCGAGCCCGCAGGCCGGCACGGCGTCCATCTCAGGAGAGGCAAAAATGAAGCGGTCCATCTTGTTTGCTGCCGGCGCGCTCGCCCTGGCTTGCGCATCCCAGGCGGCGGTGGCGGGTCCCACGCTGGATGCGGTGAAGAAAAAAGGATTCGTGCAGTGCGGCCTGACCGACGGCGTGTCGGGCTTTTCGGCGACCAACAGCAAGGGCGAATGGGAAGGCCTGGACGTGGACATCTGCCGCGCGGTGGCCGCGGCCGTGTTCGGTGATTCGACCAAATTCAAGGGCACGGCGCTGTCGACCCAGCAGCGCTTCACCGCGCTGCAATCGGGCGAGGTCGACGTGCTGCTGCGCACCGTCACGCTGACCCAGACCCGCGATACCTCGCTGGGCCTGTCGGCCGTGGCCGCCAGCTTCTACGACGGCCAGGGCATCCTGGTGAACAAGAAACTCGGGGTCAAGAGCGCCAAGGAACTCAACGGCGCCACGGTCTGCGTGCAGCCCGGCACCACCACCGAACTCAATCTGGCCGACTGGTTCCGCGCCAACAACATCGAATTCAAGCCGGTCGTGATCGACAAGGTCACCGAAGTCGTGCGGGCCTTCGAATCGGGACGCTGCGACGCCTTCACCGACGACTCCTCGCAGCTGGCCGCCGTGCGCGCCACCCAGGTCGCCAACCCCGACGACTATGAAATCCTGCCGGAGCGCTTCTCCAAGGAGCCGCTGGGCCCGATGGTGCGCCAGGGCGACGAGAACTGGCTCGGCATCGTGCGCTGGACCCTGTTCGCCCTGATGGAAGCCGAGGAATACGGCATCACGCAGAAGAACGTGGACGAAATGCTCAAGAGCAAGAACCCCAACGTTTCGCGCATCCTGGGCGTGACGCCGGGCGCCGGCAAGAACATGGGCCTGGATGAAAAATGGGCCTACAACGCCATCAAGGCGGTGGGCAACTACGGCGAGATCTTCGAACGCAACGTAGGCAAGGGCAGCAAGCTCGGCCTGGAGCGCGGCACCAACGCCCTGTGGAGCAAGGGCGGCGCCATGTATCCCTGGCCGATCCGCTGACCGGAATGTGCATGGACGGCCGCCCCGCGCGGCCGTCCTACGGTGCGAGGGTGAAGTAAGGCGCGTAGCGCCCGTCCGGCGTCTGTCGGAACACGGCGGATACGCGCTGCCCGATCCGCAGCGCGCGCAGGTCGCAATCGACCATATTGCTCAGCAGGATCGGGCCTTCGTCGAGTTCGACGTAGGCCAGGGCATAGGGCGGATCGGCGCGCTCGATGATGCTGAACGCGTACAGGCTGCCTTGGCCGCTCGCCGGTTCCCAGCCGGTATCGTCGCCGCCGCACAGCGGGCACACGACGCGCGGATACCAGTGGGCGCGCCGGCATCGGTTGCAGGTCTTCAGCAGCAATTGCCCCTGCTGCGCGGCGGCCCAGAATGGCGCGGTCTCGGGATACGCCTGGGCGTAAGGGTCGTTCTGATGGGCGGTTGCGTCGCTAGGCTGGTTCACGCCTTACTCCCGTTCGAAGATCAAGGTGGAATGCGCATGGGCCACGCCCATGACCAGGCCCGGACCCGATGCCAGCGCCAGGTTGCAGCCGGGCACCTGCACGGCCGGATGCGCTTCGCCGCGCAGCTGGCGCACCGCTTCGATCACTTTCGTCATGCCGCCGCGGTTCGACGGGTGGTTATTGCACAGTCCGCCGCCGTCGGTGTTGAAAGGCAGCTTGCCGCGTCCGGAGATGAGATTGCCTTCGGCCGCATAGGCGCCGGCCTGCCCCTTCTTGCAGAACCCCAGGTCTTCGAGCTGCATCAGCACCATGATGGTGAAGTTGTCGTAGATCGACGCGTATTTCACGTCGTCGACCGCGATGCCCGCCTCGGCGAAAGCCAGCTTGCCGCTGGCGACGGCGCCGGAAGTGACCGGGTCGATGTAGCCGCCACGCGCAGTCTTGATGCTTTCGCCCGCGCCGATGATCTTGACGAGCGGACGCGCGAGACGCCTGGCGATTTCCGGGCTGGTCAGCACCAGCGCCCCGCCGCCGTCCGTGATGACGCAGCAATCCATGCGATGCAGGGGGCTGGCGATGATGGGCGAGGCCAGCACGTCCTCGACGCTCACCGGCGTGCGCAGCGCCGCGTGCTCGTTGTATTGCGCATGGTGCGCGGCCGCGACCTTGACGGCGGCCAGCTGCGCCGAGGTGGTGCCGTACTCGTGCATGTGGCGCTGCGTCAGCATGCCGTATATGCCCGTGATGGTGGACCGGTACGGGCGGTCCCAGGGCGTTTCGGGGCGCTCCGGACCCAGCTCGCGCGGCGCCGTGCCCGTGGCCATGCCGCTGCTCTTGGGCTTGCCGGCCAGGGTGATCAGGGCCACCGAGCATTTGCCTTGCGCGATGGCGAGCGCGGCATGGCGCACGTGCACCATGTAGGAACAGCCGCCCAGCTCGGTGCCGTCCACCCACTTCAGGTCCAGGTTCAGGTATTCCGCCATGGACAGGGGGCTGCCGCCCGGCGCGTCGCCGGCGCAGAAATAGCCGTCCACGTCCTTGATGTCCAGCCCGGCGTCGCGCAGCGCGCCGAGCGCGCATTCGGCGTGGAGCTGCGTGACCGATTTATCGGGCGCGTAGCGCGTGGGATGCTCGTATGCGCCCGCGATGTAGGCCTTGCCTTTGAGTGTCATGAGCTTTCCACCGGTCATTGTTTTGGAATGTTGCCGTCGCGGATGACGCGGCCCCACTTCGCATACTCGTCCTGCACGAATTTCGCGGTCTGGTCCGGCGTCGCCACCACGGGAATCAGCGCTGCGGCATCCAGGGTCTTGCGCAGGTCGGGATCGGACTGCGCGTCGTTGACCGCCTGATTCAGGCGGGCCGTCACGTCGTCCGGTGCGCCCTTGGGCAGGAACGCCGCCATCCAGCCGACCACCTCGAAACCCGGCACGCCCGATTCGGCGATGGTGGGCACGTCCGGCAATTGCGCTTCGCGCTTGGCCGTGGTGACGGCAATCGCCTTGATCTTGCCGGACTTGATCTGGCTGATGGCCGCGCCGATGTTGGCGAACATGAAGTCCACGTGGCCGCCGATCAGCGCCGACATGGCTTCGGACGGGCCGCTGTAGGGCACGTGCATGTATTCCAGGCCCTTGACCTCCTGCTTCAGCAATTCGGCGGCGAGGTGGGCGGAGCTGCCGATGCTGCCCGAGGCGTAATTGATGTCGCCGGGCTTGGCCTTGATGTACTTGATGAATTCGTCGAAGGTGTTCGCCGGAAATGAGGCGTTGACCACCAGCACGTTTCCGTTCAGGCCGAACATCGCCACCGGCCGGAAGTCCTTGAGCGGGTCATAGGGCGTAGACGTCATCAACTGCGGATTGATGGCGTGGGTGACGTTGGTGCCCAGCAGCAGCGTGTAGCCGTCGGAGGCGGAGCGCGCCACGTAGTTCGCGCCGATGAGCGCGCCCGCGCCCGGCTTGTTCTCGGTGACGATCGGCTGCTTGAGCGCATCCGACATGTATTTCGCGAAGGTTCTGCCGGTCAGGTCGGTGACGCCGCCCGGCGCGAAGGGGACGATCAGCTTGATGGGCCGGGCCGGGTAGGGCTCCTGCGCGTGAAGCGGGGCGCTCGCCATGCCCAGGGCCAAAAGGCATGCTTTGAAAATGCGGTGTCTGATGCGCATCGTTGTCTCCTTGGTTGCCCGTAGGCCGGCTTGTTTATTCAGGGTGGCTTCGCTCAGCCGACCTGGCGGTCGCGGCCGGTCCAGTACCGGCTTCTGATGGTTTTGCGGTCGATCTTGCCCAGCGCCGTGAGCGGCAGCCGGTCTTCGAACATCACGGTCTTCGGCGCATTCACCACGCCTTTGTGCCGGGTCACGTATTCGATGATCGCGGCGGCGTCGGCGCGCGCGCCGTCCTTGAGCACCACGATCGCCGTGACGGCCTCGCCCCACTTCTCGTCGGGCACGCCGATGACGGCGGACAGCGCGACGTCGGGATGCTGCGCCAGGCAGTTCTCGACTTCGCTGGGATAGACGTTGAAGCCGCCGGAGATGATCATGTCCTTCACCCGGTCGACGATGTACAGATAGCCCGCGGCGTCCATGCGCGCCATGTCGCCGGTGTGCAGCCAGTCGCCCGCGAAGACCTTGTCGTTTTCTTCCGGCCGGTTCAGATAGCCCTCCATCACCAGCGGGCTGCGCACGCAGAGTTCGCCTATCTCGCCCGTGGGCACTTCCTGCAGGTTCGCGTCCAGCAGCTTCACCTGGTTGCCGGCGATGGCCTGGCCGCAGGAGCGCAGCAGTTCGGTACGCCCGGGGTCGTGGTCCTGGCGGCGCAGGTAGCAGATGGTCATCGGCGCTTCGGCCTGGCCGTACACCTGGCCGAATACCGGGCCGATCCTGCGCAGCGCGTCCAGCAGCCTGGACGGCGCCATGGGGGCCGCGCCATAAAGAACCAGTTCGAGGCTGGAGCAGTCGCTGGCGGCCAGCGCCGGATGGTCCAGCAGGCCGTAGATCTGCGTCGGAACCAGGAAGGTGAAATTGATGCGGTGGCGCTGCACCCGCTCCAGAAAGCCGGCCGGCGTGTACTTGTCGCTCAGGTAGACGGCGCCGCCGCGCAGAAAGGTCGGCAGGATCAGGCCGCCCGCCGCGTGCGAGATCGGCGTGGTCACCAGATACCGCACATGCCGCGGCCACTCGTACGCGCCCAGCATTTGCAGCGTCATGGTGACGGCGGTGCGATGAGTCTGCAGAATGCCCTTGGAACGGCCGGTGGTGCCGCCGGTGTAGGACAGCTTGGTGATGTCTCCGGGCCGGGCGTCCAGCGGCAGCTCGCCGCCGTCCATCGCCGCCGCTTCCCGGACCATGCCGCCGTCCAGCGGCAGCACCATGGGCACCGCGCCGCGCGCCTCGATGGCCTGGGCGCGTTGCGCGTACTTGCTGTCGTCGACCACCAGGGCCCGCACCTGCGCGTCCTGCAGCACGAAGACGTGGTCCTCCTCGGAGGCCATCGGGTGCAGGGCGACCGACTTCAGGCCGATGAACTGCGCCGCGATGATGGCGGCGATGGCCTCGGCGCGGTTGCCGACGAGAAAGGCAATGGCGTCCTGCCGTTGCAGGCCTTTGGCGCGCAGCAGCCGCGCGTAGCGATGGCACATCGCCTCCAGCTTGGCGTAGGAAAGCGCGGCCTCGTCGGAGACGATGGCCGGGGCATCGGGAAACGCCCTGAACGACGTACGGTACAGGGCGGCGACCGTGGCGCCTTCATGCAGGGAATCGTGGGGAAGGCGCATCGGGTCTCCGTTGTTCTTTTGGTACTGAAATCTATGTTTCGGTACCGATTTGAAATGACAAACGGTACTGTGTCAATATTGTTGGTACCAAAACAGAGGGCTCCCGGACTAGGTGTTTTACCTAGGGAAGGTCTGAAGAACTCGATTTCAAACATCCAAAAATCGACCTCATGACCAAAGTATTCAAAAATGGTTAAAAACTGCTCAAATCATCGCCACTTTCGGGTTGTTTGCACCCCGATCAGGCCCGTTTTCGGGCCTGTTGGCGCTTTTTGGGCGCACTTACCCTGCCACCGCCGTCAACGGGCGGCGTGCCATCCAGATATTGGACAGCGTAAACAACATTTTCAAATGCGCAGTGTTCTTGGCCAGTCCACGGAATCTGACTTTACGAAACCCGAATTGGCATTTGATGACACGAAACGGATGCTCAACCTTGGCTCGAAGACTGGATTTGGCCCGCTCAATGTTTTGCGTCAAACGATCAATTGCGCTGTTACCCAAGGCGCGCCGTTTGCCGGGGCGCATGGCAATGTGCCAGGTTACGTCACGCCCTTGGTGCTCGGGTCGTTTGTCTACGCCTTGATAACCGGCATCGCCAAAAGCCAACGTTTCTTCACCATGCAGCAACGCAGCCGCCTGAGTAACATCATGCTCATTGGCAGCGGTGCCCACCACCGTGTGGACCAGCCCGCTGTGAAGATCAACCCCAATGTGGGCCTTCATCCCAAAGTGCCACTGGTTTCCCTTTTTGGTCTGATGCATCTCGGGGTCCCGCGTGCCGCTGGCGTTCTTGGTCGAGCTGGGTGCATCGATAATTGTGGCGTCCACAATGGTGCCTTTGCGCACCTGAATGCCTTGATCCTGCAACAGCAGGTTGACCGCCTCAAGCGCTTGGTCGGCAATGTTGTGCTGCTCGAGCAGATGACGGAAGTTCAAAATGGTGGTCTCGTCCGGCACACGACCTCCAGGCAGTTTGGCAAACTGGCGCATCGAAAAGCTGTCGTACAGCGTCTCTTCCATGGCCGGGTCCGACAGCGAAAACCACAGTTGCATGAAGTAGATGCGCAGCATCGTTTCCAGCGGATACGGTGGACGACCGATGCCCGGTTTGGGGTAATGCGGATCGACCAGATCGGCAAAGAGCTTCCACGGCACCGCACGCTCCATCTTGGCCAGAAACTTCTCACGGCGCGTTTTCTTGCGTTTGCCAACGTACTCGGCTTCGGAAAAACTCAACTGGCTCATCGGGTTCACTCGGATCGGACTGTTTTCAATAACTTATATTCTGACAGGTTCGTTGGACTTGTTCAGAGGTTCCCTAGGCGTCGTAGAATGCCCCCTCTCATCCACAGGCAAGCGGCGATACATGGCGAAACGACGTACCGACGAGGTTTTCATCAAGGAACTGACCGCGTTGCTGATCGTCGAGGGCGTGTCCGCGCTGACCATTGCCGACATTGCGCAGCGCATGCAGTGCTCGCGCCGGCGTCTCTACGAAATCGCGCCCACCAAGGAAGAGCTGTTCGTCAATATTTGCCGGCAGGTGCTGCAGGGCAACCTGGAGAAAGGGTTTGCCGCCGCGCGCGAGCAGGCCGACGGCGCCAGGGCGATCGCGGCCTATCTGCACGCGACGCTGAACGCATCCGGCCTGAGCAAGGCGGCCCTGACCGACCTGGACGCGACCGAGAGCGGCCGCGCGGTGTTCGACGCCTATCAATTGGCGCGGGTGCGCGGGCTGGAGTCCATGATCGAAGAGGGCGTGCGCCAGGGACTGCTGGCGCCGCACAATCCGCGCGTGCTGTCGGAAGCCATCCTGGGCGCGGCGCACCGCCTGAGGAACCAGCGGTTTCTGGAGGAAACCGGCCTGACGATCGGCGCGGCCTTCGCCGAGTTCTACGAAGTCGTGCTCAACGGCCTGCTGGCCAGGCCGCCGGCCGGCACGTGATTTCGGACAGCGGAAATTGACCGCCGAACCGGGAATGGTTCCATCCGTTCGCGCCGAGATGGCCCTATCGCGTTCGGGCCAGGCTTCCTATCATGCCAACTATCCGGGCGCGCCGCCGCGCCCGCACCGCCCAGAAATTATCAGGAGACACGATGAACGGCGCTGACAGCCTTTGCGACACCTTGCTTGCGAACGACGTGGACGTTTGCTTCGCCAACCCGGGCACCTCGGAGATGCACTTCGTGGCGGCGCTGGACCGCAAGCCCCGGATGCGCTGCGTGCTGGGCCTGTTCGAGGGCGTGGTGACCGGCGCGGCCGATGGCTACGCGCGCATGGCCGACAAGCCGGCCGCGACCCTGCTGCACCTGGGACCGGGGCTGGGCAACGGCCTGGCCAACCTGCACAACGCCAAGCGCGCGCGCACGCCGATGGTGAACATCGTGGGCGACCACGCCACCTATCACGTCCAGTACGACGCGCCGCTGACTAGCGACGTCGAGGGCGTGGCGCGGCCGATGTCGCACTGGGTCAAGCGCACGCTGACGGCCGGCGCGCTGTCGGCCGACGCGGCCGAGGCCGTGGGCGTGGCGCGCCAGGCGCCGGGCAACGTGGCCACGCTGATCCTGCCGGCCGATACGGCCTGGACCGAGCTGCCGGAAAACACGCCGCCGGTGCTGGCGCCGCGCACGGCGCCGGCGCAGACGTCGGCGCAGGCGGTGCGCGCGGCCGCCGCCGCGATCCGCTCGGGCGAAAACGTGACGCTGATGCTGGGCGGGGCCGCGCTGCGCGAACGCGCGTTGAACGCCGCCGGCCGTATCGCGCGCGCCACCGGCGTGCGCCTGATGTCGGAAACCTCGAACCGCCGCGTCGAGCGCGGCGGCTCGCGCACGCCGGTCGAGCGCCTGCCCTATGTGATCGACCTGGCGGTGTCCAAGCTCAAGGACGTGCGGCATCTGGTGCTGGTCGGCGCGCGGGCGCCGGTGGGCTTTTTCGCCTATCCGGGCAAGCCCAGCCTGCTGGCGCCGGCCGACTGCAACCAGGTGGTGCTGGCTTCGGCCGAACAGGACCTGGCGCACGCGCTGGAATGGCTGGCCGACGAACTCGGCATCGCCGCCGACGCACCGCGCCTGGCGCCGCCGGCCGCGGCCTACGAGGTGCCGCAGTCCGGCCGCCTGACCGGGGCGGCGGTGAACATCCTCATCGCGCATACCTTGCCGGAACAGGCCATCGTCTGCGACGAGTCCATCACGCAGGGCCGCGAATTCCCCATCTACAGCGCCAGCAGCGCGCCGCACGACTGGCTCGTGCTGACCGGCGGGGCCATCGGCATCGGGCTGCCCCTGGCGACCGGCGCGGCCGTGGCCTGCCCGGATCGCAAGGTCGTCACGCTGCAGGCCGACGGCAGCGGCATGTACACGCTGCAGGCCCTGTGGACCCAGGCGCGCGAGAACCTCGATTGCCTGACGGTGATCCTGGCCAACCGCTCCTACGCCACGCTGCATGGCGAAATGAAGAAGGTCGGCGTGGAGGAGCCCGGCCGCAACGCCCGCCGCATGCTGGACCTGCAGGAGCCCCACCTGGACTGGACGCACCTGGCGCGCGGCATGGGCGTGGAGGCGGTGAGCGTGGACACCGTGGAAGGCTTCGCGCGCGCGCTGCAGGAAGGCCTGAAGCGCCGCGGCCCGTTCCTGATCGAAGCGGTGATCTAGACGCCCAGGTGGCGGGTGAGCTGCTCCGGTTCGCGCGCCAGCGCGGCGCTGTCGCCGTCGCGCACGATCAGGCCTTTTTCCATGACCAGGCAGCGGTCGGTGTGCGCCAGCACCGCGCGGTAGTTGCGGTCCACGATCAGCGTGGACATGCCGCTGGCGCGGATCTGGCGGATGATCTTCCAGATCTCGGCCACGATCAGCGGCGCCAGGCCCTCGGTGGCTTCGTCCAGGATCAGCAGTTCGGGATTGGTCATCAGCGCGCGGCCGATGGCCAGCATCTGCTGCTCGCCGCCCGACAACTGCTGCCCGCCGTGTCCGAGGCGCTCCTGCAGCCGCGGAAAAGTGTCCAGCACGCGCGCGTAGTTCCAGTCCTGGCGGCCGCGCCTGCCGGGGCGCGCCGCGACCTGCAGGTTTTCGCGCACGTTGAGGTTGGGGAAGATGCCGCGTCCTTCCGGCACGTAGGCCACGCCCAGCCGGGCGATGGCGTGCGGCTGGGCGCGGGTGCAGTCGCGGCCGTCGACGCGCACGCTGCCCTGCGCGCATCTGACCTGCCCGACCAGGCTGCGTATCAGAGTGGTCTTGCCCATGCCGTTGCGGCCCACCAGCCCGACGGACTCGCCGGGCGCGATATGCATGTCGACCCCGCGCAGCACGTGGCTGGCGCCGTAGTAGACGTGCAGGCCGCCGGCTTCGATCAGCGTGTTCATCGTCCGGCTCCGGCGTCGGCGTCCTCGCCCAGGTAGGCGGTGCGCACTTCGGGATTGGCGCGGATCTCCTGCGGCGTGCCGCTGGCGATGGCGCTGCCGTTGACCATCACGGTAATGGTCTCGGCCACGCGGAAGACCGCGTCCATGTCGTGCTCGACCAGCAGGATGGCGTGGCCGGACTTGAGCGTCTGCAACAGCGCCAGGATGCGGTCGGTTTCCTCCGGCCCCATGCCGGCCAGCGGCTCGTCCAGCAGCAGCACCTGGGGCTCGCCCGCCAGGCACATGGCGATTTCGAGCTGGCGCTTGCGGCCGTGCGGCAGCAGCCCGGCCGCGCGCGGCGCGTCGTCGGCCAGCCCGGTGCAATCGAGCGCGTGGCGCGCCAGTTCGGCGCTGCGGCGGCAGTCGGAGGCCGGCCGCCACCAGCGCCAGAACCGCTGGCGGCGCGCCTGCGCGGCGAGCCGGCAGTTCTCCAGCACGCTCAGCTCCGGGAAGATGGTCGAGCGCTGGTAACTGCGGCCCAGGCCGGCGCGCGCCCGCTCGGGCTGGCGCCAGGCGGTGACGTCGCGCCCGTCCAGCATGACCTGGCCGCTGCTGGGCGCCAGTTCGCCCGACAGGATGTTGATCAGCGTGGACTTGCCGGCGCCGTTGGTGCCGATGACGGCATGGACCTGGCCGCGCCGCAGGCCCAGCGAGACGCCGTTGACCGCGGTGAGACCGCCGAAGCGGCGCGTGACGGCGCTGGCGGCGAGCAGGACTTCAGACATGGGGCTCTCCCTGTATGGGCAGGCGCGCCGGCGGCGCCGGACGGCCGGGCGTGGCGGCTTCCGGTCTGGGAACGGCGCCGGCGGCGCGCGTCTGGCGGCGTCGGCGCAATTGCGCCGGCAGGCCGGCCAGCCCGTCGGGCAGCAGCGCCACCAGCGCGATGATGGCCAGGCCCAGCGGCAGGTGCCAGTGGCTGGCGTAGTCGCCGAAGATCGCCTGGGACTGGAACAGTTCCTGCAGCAGCACCAGCGCCACGGTGCCCAGCACCGCGCCGCCCAGGCTGGCCATGCCGCCCAGGATCACCATCAGCAGCACCAGGCCGGACTGCTCCCAGGCCAGCAGCTCGGGCGTGACGAAGCCGTCCTTGAGCGCGAACAGAAAGCCGGCCAGGCTGGCCAGCGCCGCGCCCACCACATAGGCGGTGAGTTTGTACGGATAGGTCGAATAGCCGGCCGCGCGCATGCGTTGCTCGTTGATGCGGATGCCGGCCAGCGCGGCGCCGAAGGCCGAGCGCCGCAGCAGGGCCAGAAAGCCCCAGACCAGCGCCAGGCAGGCCAGCACGAAGAAGTAGAACGTGCGGGCCTCGCCCAGGTCCAAGGGCATCCAGCCGGCCACCGGCAGTTCGGGCCGGAAGTACAGATAGATGCCGTCGCTGCCGCCGCCCACGTCGGTATCGTGGAACACGTAGTAGGCCATCTGCGAGAACGCCAGCGTGACCATGATGAAGTACACGCCGCGCGTGCGCAGCGCCAGCGCGCCGGTGACCGCGGCATAGCTTGCGGCCGCCAGCACCGCGGCCGGCAGCAGCCACCACAGGCTGGCCGCCTCCGACTCGGGCGACAGCAGCGCCGCGGTGTACGCGCCGATGCCGAAGAAGGCGGCATGCCCCAGGCTGACCAGTCCCGCGCCGCCCACCAGCAGCTGCAAGCTGAGCGCGAAGATGGCGTAGATCATGAGCTTGACCGCCAGGCCGGTGTAGTAGTCGCTGCCGCTCCAGGCGAAGGCCGCCAGCGCCAGCAGGGTCAGGGCGGGTAGGAATCGGTTCAACATATTCAGCCCTGCTTGAACAGCCCTTCGGGCTTGCATAGAAGAATGAACGCCATCAGCAGGTACACCAGCACGCCGGCCGCGGACGGGAACAGCACCTGCCCGAAGGTCTCGACCACCCCGACCAGCATCGCGGCCAGGAAGGCGCCGCGCACCGAGCCGATGCCGCCGATCACCACGACCACGAAGCACACGATCAGCACGCCGTTGCCCATGCCGGGATAGACGGAAGAGACCGGCGCGGCGATGCTGCCGGCCAGCGCCGCCAGCGCCACGCCGGCCGCGAACACCAGCCGGTACAGGCGGTTGACGTCGATGCCCAGCGAGGCGGTCATTTCGCGGTTGCTGGAGCCGGCGCGCAGCATCATGCCCAGCCGGGTGCGCGCGATCACCCAGTACAGCAGCAGCGCCACCGCGATGCCGACCGCCGAGATGAACAGCCGGTACACCGGATACGTCATGACGCCGCCCAGCGGGATGCTGCCCTGCAGCCACGCGGGCAGCGGCACGCCGTGCACGTCGTTGCCCACCAGGATGCTGCGCAGCTCCTCGAAGACCAGGATCAGGCCGTAGGTCATCAGCACCTGCTGCAGGTGGTTGCGCCGGTACAGATAGCTGAAGAAGGCGGCTTCCAGCAGATAGCCCAGCACGGCGGCGGCCACGACGCAGACCGCCAGCGTGGCCAGGAAGCCGCCGCCCAGCCAGCGGTCGACCGCCGGCCCGAGCGCGAACGCCATGTAGGCGCCGATCATGTAGAAGCTGCCGTGGGCCAGATTGATGATGCCCATGATGCCGAAGATCAGCGTCAGGCCGCTGGCCACCAGGAACAGCAGCAAGCCGTACTGGAACGCGTTCAGGCTCTGGATGAGCAGGATGCCGATGTCCATGGGGCCTCCCTGTGGCCGGTGCGCGTTGCGGGATCAGAGCTTGCAGCCGCGGGCCGGGTCGGCCAGCTTGGGCACGGCGACCTCCACGACCTTGTTCTCCATCCCGTCGACGCGGCGCAGGTAGATGTCCTGCACCGGGTTGCCGGCCGCCGACAGCGTGAAGGCGCCGCGCGGGCTGTCCACGGTGGCCCCGCGCATGGCCTTGCGGAAGGCTTCTTTCTTGCCGAAATCGCCGTTCACCGCGGCCAGGCCCGACTGCATCAGCTGGGCCGCGTCGTAGCCCTGTACGGCATAGACGTCGGGCTGCATCTTGTAGGCCTTGGCGTAGTCGGCGCGGAAGGCGTTGTCGCGCGGCGTGTTCAGGCCGTCGGCATAGTGCAGCGTGGTGAGCAGGCCCTGGGCCGACTCGCCCTGGGCCTGCAGCGTGCCGTCGGTGAGAAAGCCCGAACCGTACAGCGGGATGGTCTTGCCCAGGCCCGCGGCATGGTAGTCCTGCACGAACTTCACCGCGCCGCCGCCGGCGAAGAAGGTGAACACCATGTCGGGCTTGAGCGCCGCGATCTCGGTCAGGAGCGGCTGGAACTCGACGTTGGGAAACGGCAGGCTCAGTTCCTTGACCACCTTGCCGCCGGCCTTCTCGAAGCCTTCCTTGAAGCCGCCGATGGCCTCGTCGCCGGCCGCGTATTTCCAGGTGATGGTGACGGCCGTCTTGTGGCCCTTGGCGTAGGCCACCGGCCCCATCGCGTAGGCCGGCTGCCAGTTGGTGAACGAGGTGCGGAAAATGCCCGGACTGCACAGCGGGCCGGTGATGGCGTTGGCCCCGGCGTTGGTGACGATCAGCGTGGTGTCGCTGTCCTTGGCGGCCTTGGCCAGCGCCATCGCCACGCCCGAGTGCACGGTGCCGATCAGCACGTCGACCTTGTCGCGCTTGATCAGGCGGTTGGCGTTCTCGGCGGCCTTGGCCGGATTGGACTCGTCGTCCACCTTGAAATACTCGATCTCGCGTCCGCCCAGCTTGCCCCCTTGTTCGCCGACGTACAGCCTGAAGCCGTTCTCGATGGCGTTGCCAAGCGCGGCGTAGGTGCCGCTGTAGGGCAGCATGAAGCCGACCTTGATCTTGTCGGCCGCCTGGGCGCCGCCGGCTGCGAGCATCAGGGCCGCGGCGAGCGCGGTCCGGGTCAGGGCGTGGTTCATGGTGAGTCTCCGTGCTTTGTTATGGGCCGACGCGGGGTCAGCGGGGTTGTTCCAGTCCGCCGACGAAACCGGCGACGGCCTGGGTGACGCGGGCGGGCTGGTCCTTGTGCGGCGAGTGGCCGCAGTCCGGTATCTCCAGCAGTTCGGTCTGGGGCGCGAGGCGGCGGATGCCGCGGATCTGCGCGAGCGTGCCGTACTCGTCGCCCAGGCCCTGGATGGCCAGCACCGGACAGGCGATGCGCGACAGGTAGGGTTCCAGGTTCCAGGCGCGGAAGGCGGGATCGAGCCAGATGTCGTTCCAGCCCCAGAACGCCGAATCGGCGTGCGCGTGATGGCGGCCCAGCCGGGCCGGCAGGTCCGTCTCCAGATAGGCGCGGCGCGCCTGCGCGATGCTGGCCACCGAGACGTCCTCGACGAAGATGTGCGGGGCGGCCGCCACCACGCCGGCCACGGCGTCCGGGTGCATGGCCGCGTACAGCAGCGCGATCGAGCCGCCGTCGCTATGGCCGTAAAGCACCGGCCGGTCGCGCCGCGCGTCCACGTCCAGCGCGCGCAGCAGGGCGGGCAGCACCTCGCGCGCCTGGTCGTGCATGAATTCCACCGGCCATTTTTCCTGCGCGGGCCGCGGCGTGGAGCGCCCATAGCCCGGACGCGAATACACCAGCCCGCGGCAGCCGCAGGCTTCGCACAGCTGGCGCGGCCAGTCCTTCCACATGGAGACCGACCCCAGGCCTTCGTGCAGGAAGACCAGCAGCGGCGCGTCCGGGCGGGCGGCGGCGATCCACTGGTATTCCAGGCGCAGGTCGCGGCCCAGCGCGTGGATGTCGGCGCAGGCGATTGCGTCGGGATTCATAGCGACGCCTCGGCCAGCTGCCGCAGGCGGAAGCGCTGGATCTTGCCGGTGGCGGTCTTGGGCAGCTCGTCGGTGAAGTCGATGCGGCGCGGGTACTTGAAGGGCGCCAGGTGCTGCTTGACGTAGGTCTGCAGCGCGGCGCCGGTGCTGGCGTCGGGCTGGAAGCCGGGGCGCAGCACCACGTAGGCGCGCGTCTTGACCAGCCCGTCGTGGTCCGGCACGCCGATCACCGCGGCCTCCAGCACGGCCTCGTGCTGCACCAGGATGTTCTCCACCTCCACCGGCGAGACGTACTGGCCGCTGACCTTGATCATGTCGTCGCTGCGCCCGGCATAGGTGTAGTAGCCGTCGGCGTCGCAGGTGTATTTGTCGCCGCTCTTGAGCCAGTCGCCCAGGAAGCACTGGCGCGTCTTGTCGCGGTTGTTCCAGTACATCAGGGCCGCGCTGGGGCCCTTGATGTACAGGTCGCCGATGGCGCCGGCAGGCACCGGCGCGCCGCTGTCGTCGCGCAGCTGTACTTCATAGCCGGGCACCGGTTTGCCGGTGGTGCCGTAGCGCAGCTGCCCGGCCTGGTTGGAAATGAAGATGTGCAGCATTTCCGTCGAGCCGATGCCGTCCAGGATGTCGCAGCCGAAATGGCGCGTGAAGCGTTCGCCGATGTCGCGCGGCAGCGCTTCGCCCGCCGAGGTACAGATGCGCAGCGCGACCTGTTCGCGCGCCGGCAGGTCCGGCGCGGCCAGCATGCTGGCGTAGAGCGTGGGCACGCCGTAGAACACGGTGGGGCGGTGGCGCGTCAGGCGCTGGAACACCGCCTGCGGCGTGGGGCGTTCGCTCATCAGGATGACGGTCGCGCCCACCGACAGCGGGAAGGTCAGGCCATTGCCCAGGCCGTAGGCGAAGAACAGCTTGGCCGCCGAGAACACCACGTCGTCTTCGCGGATGCCGAGCACCGGCTTGGCGTAGAGCTCGGCCGTATGCCACAGGTTGCCGTGGGTGTGGACCACGCCCTTGGGCTTGCCGGTGGAGCCGGACGAATACAGCCAGAACGCGATCTCGTCGGACAGCGTGCGCACGGCCGGCGCCAGCGGCGCGGCCGCCAGCAGCGCCTCGAATTCATGCGCGCCGGCGGGCAAGGGGCCGGCCGGCTGCGACACCACCACGTGCTCCACGTCGGCGCCGGCCTGCTTGATCGCGGCCTGCACGGTGGGCAGCAGCGCGCCGGAGACGAACACCGCGCGCACCCGGCTGTGGCCGATGATGTAGGCGTAGTCGTCCGCGGTCAGCAGGGTGTTGACCGCCACCGGCACCACGCCGGCGTGCAGCGCGCCCAGGAACACCACGGGCCAGTCCGCCGTGTCCTGCATCAGCAGCAGGACGCGTTCCTCGCGGCGCAGGCCCAGGCCGCGCAGGGCGCCGCCCAGGCGCGCCACGCGCTCGGCCAGCTCGCCGTAGCTGAGCTGGCGGTGGTCGTCGATATAGGCGGGCTTGGCGGCGCGCGCAGCGTTCAATGCCGCCAGGTGGCTGGCGAAATTCAGTTCGGCGGGACAGGTGTTCACGGTTGTCTCCTGGTGTCCTGGTGGGCGGATGCCGCGCTCTTGTCTGTTTATTGGTCGGGAAGGGCGGCGCTAGCCGCGCGAGAACTCGATGGCGCCGCCCGGCAGCAGGTACAGCACCAGGGCGCGCCCGCCCGTCACGGTAGGGCTGTGCGCGCTGCCGGGGCCGTAGACCAGCCAGCCGGCGCCGTGGCCGTCGAAGCGGGCGCCTTCGGTCAGCGGCATGATCATGTCGATCTCGCCGTTGGGATGCGCATGGTGGGGACCGGCCAGGTCGTCCATGTCCACCACGTCGACCGAGCAGTCGGCCAGGTCGGGGGCGGGCTTGATCACGCGGCCGTAGCGGATGCCGCCGCCCTCGCGCGAGCACATCCAGCCGTCGGCCACGCCTTGCCGGCAGGCCGCGAAGATGTCCTGGTACAGCGCGCTGTGGGGGCCGGCCTCGCGGTTCAGCCGGGCCTGCAGCCCGGCGTCCAGTTGCTGGCCGGCGGCCAGGCGCGCGACGTCGCGCATCAGGGCATGGAATCGATCTGGCGTGGTCACCGGGGCTCCTCCTTTACACTTATCGGCGCTTTTCGAAGCGGATGAATTCCACTGCTGTTTTTTTGCCTCTGACCGGCAGTTGAATTCACTTGAGTGAAAAATAGTGCTTCCATTGATAATGGTCAAGCACTATAGTGCACAAAACAATGACTATCAGGGTTTTTGCGGAGCCAGCCAGAACATGAATCAAGCGCTAGACGCGGCGCCATCCGAACCCCGGCGCGAGGCTTTTCTCGTGGCGCTGGGAGAGCGGGTGCGCCGACTGCGGGCCATACGCGGGATGACCCGCAAGAGCCTGTCGCAGGTCACGGGCGTGTCCGAGCGCCACCTGGCCAATCTGGAGCACGGGGTGGGCAACGCCTCCATCCTGGTGCTGCTGCAGATCGCGCGGGCCTTCAACTGCGCGCTGGCCGAGCTGGTCGGCGACGTGACCACGGAATCGCCGGACTGGCTGCTGATCCGGGAGCTGCTCAGCGGCCGCACCGAATCCGACCTGCAGCGCGCGCGCGAGGCGCTGACGCAGCTGTTCGGCGTGGGCGCGGGCGCGCAGCGCCCCAATCGCACCCAGCGCGTGGCGCTGATCGGGCTGCGCGGCGCGGGCAAGTCCACGCTGGGCCAGATGCTGGCCGACGACCTGGGCTATCCCTTCGTCGAGCTGAACCGCGAGATCGAGCGCGTGGCCGGCTGCAGCATCCTGGAGATCCACAACCTGTACGGCCCCAACGCCTACCGCCGCTACGAACGGCGCGCGCTGGAAGAGGCGGTGCAGATCTACCCCGAAATGGTGCTGGCCACGCCGGGCGGGCTGGTCTCGGAGCCCGCCACCCTGAACCTGCTGCTGGCGCACTGTTATACGGTGTGGCTGCGCGCCACGCCCGAGGAACACATGGGCCGCGTCATGGCGCAGGGCGACTTCCGGCCCATGTCCGGCAACAACGAGGCCATGGCCGACCTCAAGCGCATCCTGGCCGGGCGCGAGGCCTTCTACGCCAAGGCCGATCTCACCTGGGTCACCAGCAACCTGGACGTGAAGGAGAGCTTCGCGGGGCTGCGCACGCAGGTGCGCAAGGCCTGCGGTCTGCCGTTGTAGGCCCGGGGGCGGGTGGACGCGCCCGGAACCGGAATTTTTTTGCATGTCCCCGCTTGACGGGGATTTTTTTTGCCCTTAATCTGCATAATAATTCATGTTGTGCAGTATTTTTCCTGTCTAGGCGTGCAAGGAGACACACGATGAGCAGCACTCTCAACTGGGTAGATTTCCGGACCGATCCCGGCCAGTACCGTCATTGGCGCCTGAGCTACGACGGCCCGGTTGCCACGCTGGCCATGGACGTGGCCGAAGACGGCGGCCTGCGCCCCGGCTACAAGCTCAAGCTGAATTCCTATGACCTGGGCGTCGACATCGAGCTGCACGACGCGCTGCAGCGCATCCGCTTCGAGCACCCCGAAGTGCGCAGCGTGGTGGTCACCAGCATGAAGGAACGCATCTTCTGTTCGGGCGCCAACATCTTCATGCTGGGCCTGTCCTCGCATGCCTGGAAGGTGAACTTCTGCAAGTTCACCAACGAAACCCGCAACGGCATCGAGGACTCCAGCCGCCACAGCGGCCTGAAGTTCATCGCCGCGCTCAACGGCGCCTGCGCCGGCGGCGGCTACGAGCTGGCGCTGGCCTGCGACGAAATCATGCTGGTCGACGACCGCTCCTCTTCCGTGGCGCTGCCCGAAGTGCCGCTGCTGGGCGTGCTGCCCGGCACCGGTGGACTGACCCGCGTGACCGACAAGCGCAAGGTGCGCCACGACCATGCCGACATTTTCTGCACCCTGGTCGAAGGCGTGCGCGGCCAGCGCGCCAAGGACTGGCGGCTGGTGGACGAGGTGGTCAAGCCCGCCCGTTTCGAGCAGGCCGTGCGCGAACGCGCGCAAGCCCTGGCGCAGGGCAGCGACCGCCCGGCCGATGCGCAGGGCGTCGCGCTGACGCCGCTGCACCGCGAGGAAAGCGCCGATGGCCTGTCCTACCGCTACGTCGACGTGCGCATCGACCGCGACAAGCGCCTGGCCGTCTGGACCGTGCGCGCGCCCGAGGGCGACGCACCCGTGGAAATCGCCGATATCCTGGCGGCCGGCGCGGCCTGGTGGCCGCTGCAGATGGCGCGCGAACTGGACGACGCCATCCTGTCCATGCGCACCAACGAACTGGACATCGGCACCTGGGTCTTCAAGACCGAGGGCGACGCCGACCGCGTCCTGGCCGCCGACGCCGCGCTCGAACGCCATGCGGACCACTGGTTCGTGCGCGAAACCGCCGGCATGCTGCGCCGCACGCTGGCGCGCCTGGACGTGACCTCGCGCAGCCTGTTCGCGCTGATCGAGCCCGGCTCGTGCTTTGCCGGCACGCTGCTGGAGCTGGCACTGGCCGCGGACCGCAGCTACATGCTGGACGACGAGGATGCGGCCGCGCCGGCGCGCATCGTGGTGGGCGCCGGCAATTTCGGCGCCTATCCCATGGTCAGCGGGCAAAGCCGCCTGCAGCGGCGCTTCCACGAGGAAGCCGCCCCGCTGGAGGCGGTGCGCGAGCGCGCGGGCCAGCCGCTGGCGGCCGCCGACGCGCTGGAACTGGGCCTGGTGACCTACGCGCCCGACAGCATCGACTGGGACGACGAAGTGCGGATGATGCTGGAAGAGCGCCGCGCCCTGTCGCCCGACGCGCTGACCGGCCTGGAAGCCAACCTGCGCTTCGGCGCCAAGGAAACCATGGAGACCCGGATCTTCGGCCGCCTGACGGCGTGGCAGAACTGGATCTTCAACCGTCCGAATGCAGCCGGCGAGAAAGGCGCGCTCAAGCTGTACGGCAAGGGCGAGCAGGCCGCCTTCGACTGGAACCGGGTCTGAACGGCCCGGCGACGCCGCGCCGCGCGGCCCCCACTTCAAGAACAGGAGCGAGACATGTCCGGCATCAACTACACCGATAAGATCCCCAACAACGTCAATCTGTCCGGCGACCGTACGCTGCAGCGCGCGCTGGAACACTGGCAGCCCAATTACCTGCAATGGTGGCAGGACATGGGCCCGGACGGCTCGCACGGTTTCGACGTCTACCTGCGCACGGCGGTCAGCGTGCAGCCCGACGGCTGGGCCCATTTCGACCACGTGCGCATGCCGGACTACCGCTGGGGCATCTTCCTGACGCCGCAGGACGGCCAGCGCAAGATCCATTTCGGCGAGAACATGGGGCGCGACGCCTGGCAGGACGTGCCCGGCGAACACCGCGCCAACCTGCGCCGCATCATCGTCACGCAGGGCGACACCGAACCGGCCTCGATCGAGCAGCAGCGCCACCTGGGGCTGACCGCTCCGTCGCAGTACGACCTGCGCAACCTGTTCCAGATCAACGTCGAGGAAGGCCGCCACCTGTGGGCCATGGTCTACCTGCTGCATCGCTACTTCGGCCGCGACGGCCGCGAAGAGGCCGACGCGCTGCTGCAGCGCAGCTCGGGCGACGCCGACAATCCGCGCATCCTGGGCGCGTTCAACGAAAAGACGCCGGACTGGCTGGCGTTCTACATGTTCACCTACTTCACCGACCGCGACGGCAAGTTCCAGCTGTGCGCGCTGGCCGAATCCGGCTTCGACCCGCTGGCGCGCACCACCAAGTTCATGCTGACCGAAGAGGCCCACCATATGTTCGTGGGCGAATCGGGCATCTCGCGCGTCATCCAGCGCACCTGCGAAGTGATGAACCAGTTGAAGACCGACGACCCCGCCAGCGTGCGCGCGGCCGGCGTGATCGACCTGCCCACCATCCAGCGCTACCTGAACTTCCACTACAGCGTCACCATCGACCTGTTCGGCGCGGACCAGTCCTCCAACGCCGCCATCTTCTACAGCTCCGGCCTGAAGGGCCGCTACGAAGAAAGCAAGCGCACCGACGACCACCAGCTCAAGAACGACACCTACCGCGTGCTGACCGTGGACAACGGCAAACTGCAGGAAGTCGAAGTGCCCATGCTCAATGCGCTGAACGAAGTGCTGCGCGACGACTTCATCCGCGATTCCGTGGCCGGCATCGGACGCTGGAACAAGGTCATCGAGAAAAGCGGCATTCCGTTCCGTCTGCAGGTGCCGCACAAGGCCTTCAACCGCCAGATCGGCACGCTGGCCGGCATCCGCATGTCGCCCGAAGGCGAACTGATGTCCGAGGCCCAGTGGCAGGCCCACAGCCACAAGTGGCTGCCCAGCGCCGAGGACCGCGCCTTCGTCGCCTCGCTGATGGGGCGCGTCACCGAGCCGGGCAAGTTCGCCAACTGGATCGCGCCGCCGGTCATGGGCATCAACCGCCAGCCGGTGAATTTCGAGTACGTCCGTTTCAACTAAGACGGGGCGGCGGCCGCGCCGGCGGCCGCCTGCCGGAGCATGGGGAAGACCACGATGAACGCGCCCTTACCTGCAGAAGTCCTGAAGCAGCATCTCATCGATCCCGAGATCTGCATCCGCTGCAATACCTGCGAGGAAACCTGTCCGATCGACGCGATCACGCACGACGCCAACAACTACGTGGTGGACCCGGACATCTGCAACGGCTGCATGGCCTGCGTGCCGCCGTGCCCCACCGGCGCCATCGACAACTGGCACCTGGTGCTGCGGGCCGAGGCCTATTCCGTGCGCGACCAGCTGGGCTGGGAAGAGCTGCCCCAGCAGCAGGCGCTGGAGGCGGCCGGGGCGGCCGCCGGCCAGGCCGACGCGGCGGGTGCGGCCGAACCCGCCGCGGACGCGCCGCAGCCGGCCTATGTCACGCCGGGCGCGGCGGTGCCGCCGTGGTCCGCGGCCCATCCGTACGTCAACCTGTACACGCACAAGACCCCGATGACGGCCACCGTGGTCGGCAATTACCGGGTCACCGGCGCCGACACCGACAGCGACATCCACCATATCGTGCTGGATTTCGGCGAGCTGCCGTTCCCGGTGCTGGAAGGGCAGTCCATCGGCATCCTGCCGCCGGGCCTGGACGCCCAGGGCCGGCCGCACCACGCGCGCCAATACTCGCTGGCCAGCCCGCGCGACGGCGAGCGGGCCGGCTACAACAACCTCTCGCTGACGGTCAAGCGCGTCACCGAGGACCATGCCGGCGCGCCCGCCCACGGCGTCTGCTCCAACTACCTGTGCGACCTGGTCAAGAACGACAAGGTGCAGGTGATAGGGCCGTTCGGCAACACCTTCCTGATGCCCAACCACCCGCGCGCCAATCTCATCATGATCTGCACCGGCACCGGTTCGGCCCCCATGCGCGCCATGACCGAACGCTGCCGCCGGCGCATCGACTCCGGCGAGAACGGCAGGCTCATGCTGTTCTTCGGCGCGCGCACCGAGCGCGAACTGCCGTACTTCGGCCCCTTGATGAAACTGCCCTCCGACTTCATCGACATCAACCTGGCCCTGTCGCGCGAGGCCGGCCAGCCCAAGCGCTACGTGCAGGACCTGATCCGCGAGCGCGCCGACAAGGTGCTGGAGCTGCTGGCCGACCGCAACACCTGCATCTACGTCTGCGGCCTGAAAGGCATGGAAGTCGGCGTGCTGGACGCATTGCGCGACGTGACAGTGCAAGCGGGCCAGGATTGGTCTATCCTGCATGATGCGTTGCGCCGCGAGGGGCGGCTGCATTTCGAGACCTATTGAACGGCCGCGGCCCTGTGCATGGCCGCCCGCGGGTCGACATGCAAACAGGCAACGGCGCGCGCTGGCGCGCCGTTGGCTTTTTCGGGGGATAAACAGAACATGAAATTCGCCGATTTCAAAGACGGCATGCTCATCAAGGCCGGTCCGGTCACCGTGACGGAAGCGGAGATCCTGGAGTTCGCGCGCAAATACGATCCGCAATGGTTCCACACCGATCCCCAGCGCGCCTCGGCAGGGCGCTGGGGCGGCCTGATCGCGAGCGGCTGGCACACCTGCGCGCTGACCATGCGCATGGCCGTGGACGCGGCGCTGCACGACTCCGAATCGTTCGGTTCGCCGGGCCTGGGCGAAGTGCGCTGGCGCACCCCCGTGCGCCCCGGCGACACGCTGCGCCTGGAAGCGCGGGTGCAGGGCGCGCGCACCTCCTCGTCGCGCCCCGACCTGGGCATCATCACCTGGGCCTGGACGGTCTACAACCAGCACGACGAAGCCGTGCTGGAGCTGGATGCGACCAGCTTGTTCGATCTGTCGGGCGAGGATTAACGCTTCTTCCCGCCCTGCTTCAAAATCGCCGCGCCCTCCGGCCCGGCCTCGGCCTGCCACGTCTTCACCGAATCCGCCGCCGCGTCCTTCAAGGCCTTGCGCACCGGCAGCGGCACCGCGGTATTGATGGTCACGCCGTTCTTGCGCATGTTGGCGTAGTTCTGCTGCAGGCGGCCCTCCATCCGCTTCCATTGCTCGGTCTCGGTCTGCGCCGCCGCCTGGTCGATGGCGCGGCGCCCGCGCGCGTCCAGCTCCTGGTAGGCCCGCAGGTTCATCGTCGCGATGGAGATCGGCATGGCGTAGTTGATCTCGGCGAAATGCGGCAGGTATTGCCACAGCTTGCGGCCCGCGCCGCCGTCGCCGGACGACAGCACCGCGTTGATCTCGCCCGAGGCGATCCGCGGCATGGCGTCGGAGAACGAGATGTTCTGCGCCTGGGCGCCGGCCTTCTGCATCACGTTCTGCGACGTCGCGTCGTAGGTGCGGATGCTCAGCTTCTTCAGCGTCGCGACGCTGTCTATCTTCTGCTTGGACCAGATGCCCGAGGCCGGCCACGGCGTGGTGTAGAGCAGCTTCTGGCCATGCGCGGCCAGCAGCTTTTCATAGGCCGGACGGGCCGCCTTGTTCAGGTTGCGGGCCTTGGACAGCGAATCCGCCAGGAAGGGCAGGGACGAGACCCCGAACAGGGGATATTTGGTGGCCAGGGCGCCGGCGAACGCATCGCCGGCGTCGACTCTGCGGGCCTGCACCGCCTCGATCATTTCGGCCGATTTGATCTCCCTGGCCGCGTCGTAACTGACGTCTATGAGCACCTTGCCGGCGCTCTTGGCGCGCACCAGGTCGGCGAAGGTCGCCAGGCCCTGGCCGGGCATGGACGTGGCCGGATATTCGGTGGTCATCGTCAAGGTGGTGACGGCGTAGGCGCCATGGGCCATGAAAGCCATGGCGAAGCCCGCCGTCAGGCGGAGAAAGGAATAGCCTTGCATGCACGACTCCTGGCCGGTTGGGATCTGGCCGATCCCACAAAGCGTAAGGCTTGCGCAAGGGCGCGGCTATCCGGGCTTTCCTCTCCTCCAAAAAAAGGAAAAGGCCGTCCCGAAGGACGGCCTCTGCTCACCGCGAGACGCGGCCGGCGATCAATAGAACGCCTGGATGCCGGTCTGCGCGCGGCCCAGGATCAGGGCGTGCACGTCGTGGGTGCCTTCGTAGGTGTTGACCACTTCGAGGTTCACCAGGTGGCGGGCCACGCCGAATTCATCGGAGATGCCGTTGCCGCCGAGCATGTCGCGCGCCAGGCGGGCGATGTCCAGGGCCTTGCCGCAGGAATTGCGCTTCATGATCGAGGTGATTTCCACCGCGGCGGTGCCTTCGTCCTTCATGCGGCCCAGGCGCAGGCAGCCTTGCAGCGCCAGCGTGATTTCGGTCTGCATGTCGGCCAGCTTCTTCTGGATCAGCTGGTTGGCGGCCAGCGGGCGGCCGAACTGCTTGCGGTCCAGGGTGTACTGGCGGGCGGTGTGCCAGCAGGCTTCGGCGGCGCCCACGGCGCCCCAGGCGATGCCGTAGCGGGCCGAGTTCAGGCAGGTGAACGGGCCCTTCAGGCCGGACACGCCGGGCATCATCTGGTCGGCGGAAACTTCCACTTCGTCCATGACGATTTCGCCGGTGATCGAGGCGCGCAGGCCGACCTTGCCGTGGATGGCCGGGGCCGACAGGCCCTTCATGCCCTTTTCCAGGATGAAGCCGCGGATCTTGCCGTCGAAGTCGCCGCCCACGCACTTGGCCCACACCACGAAGACGTCGGCGATGGGCGAGTTGGTGATCCACATCTTGTTGCCGGTGAGCTTATAGCCGTCGGCCGTCTTGACGGCGCGGGTTTCCATGCCGCCGGGGTCGGAGCCGTGGTTGGGCTCGGTCAGGCCGAAGCAGCCGATCCATTCGCCGCGGGCCAGCTTGGGCAGGTACTTCTGCTTTTGCGCTTCGCTGCCGAATTCATTGATCGGCACCATCACCAGCGACGACTGCACGCTCATCATGGAGCGGTAGCCGGAGTCGATGCGCTCGACTTCGCGGGCGATCAGGCCGTAGCTGACGTAGTTCAGGCCGGCGCCGCCGTATTCGGTGGGGATGGTGGCGCCCAGGAGGCCCAGTTCGCCCATTTCGGAGAAGATGGCCGGGTCGGTCTGTTCGTTGCGGAATGCGTTGAGCACGCGCGGAGCGAGCTTGTCCTGCGCATAGGCCTGGGCGGCGTCGCGCACCATGCGTTCTTCTTCGGTCAGTTGCTGGTCCAGCAACAGGGGGTCTTGCCAGTGAAACGAGGGATTCGAGGACATGCTGGGTCTCCGCTATGGATTTCCGTGTTCGGAATGCTAAAAAGTTTAAACCTAAAATAATTGGGACGGCAAGCCGCCGGTGGCGCGGCGCGCTTTACGCGCGCCGCTGGCGCCAGTCGGGCCTTGCCGCCGTGTCAGTGCCGGGCCTTGAGGGCCGCCTCGCGGATCTTCTCCAGCGTGGTGCCCGGCGTGATGGTTTCCGGATCGATGAAGCAGTGCAGGATGGCCGGCTTGCCGCTGGCCAGGGCGCGCTCGAAGGCGGGCCCGAACTGCTCCGTGGTCTCGACCCGTTCGCCGTGGCCGCCGAAGGCGCGCGCGTATTCGGCGAAGTCCGGGTTTTTGAGCGCGGTGGCCGAGATGCGGCCGGGGTAGTGCTTTTCCTGGTGCATGCGGATGGTGCCGTACATGCCGTTGTCCACCAGCACCACCACGATGGGCAGGTCGTACTGCACGGCGGTGGCGAATTCCTGGCCGTGCATCAGGAAGCAGCCGTCGCCGGCGAAGCACACCACCATCTTGTCGGGCCAGATGCGCTTGGCGCCCACGGCCGCCGGCAGGCCGTAGCCCATCGAGCCCGAGGTCGGCGCCAGCTGCGTGCCGTAGCGCGTAAAGCGGTGGAAGCGGTGCAGCCAGGTGGCGTAGTTGCCGGCGCCGTTGGTCATGATGGCGTCGGCCGGCAGGGTCTTTTCCAGGTAGGCCATGACCTGGCCCATCTGCAGCGCGCCGGGCGTGGCGATGGCCGACGGGTCGCTCCATTTCAGGTACGACTCGCGCATGGCCTGCGTGCCTTCGGCCCAGGCCGGCGCGGCGGGCGCCTTCAGGCCGGCCAGCGCCTGTGCGAAAGCGGCCGGCGAGGTATTGATGGCCAGCGTGGGGCGGTAGACGCGCGCCAGCTCGGCGGAATCGGGATGCACGTGCACCAGCTTCTGGCGGGGCACCGGGATGTCCAGCAGCGTATAGGCCTGGCTGGGGTTTTCCGACATGCGCCCGCCCACCAGCAGCACCAGGTCGGCGTCGGCCATGCGCTTGAGCAGCGCCGGGTTGATGCCCAGGCCCACGTCGCCGATGAAGCAGGGGTGATCGGCCGGGAACAGCATCTGGCGGCGGAACGACACGGCCGTGGGCAGCGCGTGGCGCTGCGCGAAATCGGCGAACTGCTGCACCGCGCGCGCGTCCCAGCGCGTGCCGCCCAGGATGGCGACCGGGTTCCTGGCCTCGGCCAGCAGCTTTTCCAGGTCGGCCAGCTGGCCGGCGGTGGGCGCGGAATCGATGATCTCGTAGCGCGGCGCGTCGGCGACCGTGGCGGCTTCGACCAGCATGTCTTCGGGCAGGGCGATCACCACCGGGCCCGGGCGGCCCGAGGTCGCCACGTGGAAGGCGCGGGAAACCAGCTCGGGGATGCGTTCGACCTGATCGATCTCGGTGACCCACTTGGCCTGCGTGCCGAACACGGCGCGGTAGTCCATTTCCTGGAAGGCTTCGCGCTCGCGCATGCCGCGCTCGATCTGGCCCACGAAGAGGATCAGCGGCGTGGAATCCTGCTTGGCGATGTGCACGCCGGCCAGCGCGTTGGAGGCGCCGGGGCCGCGCGTCACCATGCAGATGCCGGGCTCGCCGGTCAGCTTGCCGTGCGCGTCGGCCATCATGGCCGCGCCGCCTTCCTGGCGGCACACGGTGACCGAGATGTCCGCGTCGTGCAGGCCATCGAGCACCGCAAGATAGCTTTCGCCAGGGACGCAGAAAACGTGCTTGACGCCCTGTGCAACCAGCTGGTCGACCAGGATGTGTCCGCCGAGGCGGGATTTTTGCTGGGACATAGGGGTGGGGGTCATGAAAAGCCTAGGTTGGGACATCCGAGCATAATGTTCCTTGATCGCACAATGCAATTGATAAAATTGCACAATCTATTGACTCACGGGCACGACATCCCGATGTTGCGCCGCGGCATGCTTCCGGTCCCATGAGAAACGGCATTCCCAACCTGAGCGCCCTGCAGGCGTTCGAAGCCTCGGCCCGCCTGGGCAGCTTTTCGCGCGCGGCCGAGGAACTGTCCCTGACGCACAGCGCCGTCTACCGGCAGGTGGCCAGCCTGGAGGCGCGCCTGGGGGTGCAGCTCTTTACCCGGGTGCGCCGGCGCATCGTGCTGACCGATCACGGCGCGGAATACGCGGGCCGCATCCGCCACCACCTGGACCAGATCGAAAAAGACACCTTCGGCCTGGTCAGCCGCACCGGCATGGGCCGCAGCATCCACATCGCCGTGGTGCCCACCCTGGCGACCACCTGGCTGATTCCGCGGCTGGCCGATTTCCAGCGCGCGCATGGCGACATCACCGTCAGCCTGTCGGTGCGCACGCTGCCTTTCCAGTTCAAGGACCAGCCCTTCGACGGCGCGCTCTACCACGGCGACGGCCTGTGGCCGGGCACCCAGGGCGTGCTGCTGTTTCCCGAGCGCGAGCTGATTCCGGTATGCGCGCCCGAACTGGCCGCGCGCGCGGCCGAAGCCGGGGCCAGCGCGCTGGCCGGCATGACCCACCTGCACCTGGCGTCGCGTCCGGAGGCGTGGCGCCAGTGGTATGGCGCCAATGGTTATCTCTATGGCCCGCAGGCCGCCGGCGGCCCCCGCTACGAACTGTTCACCATGGTGATGGCGGCGGTGCAGGCCGGCCTGGGCGTGGGCCTGATGCCGCGCTTCCTGGCCCAGCCGGCGCTGGACCGGGGCGCGCTGGCGATGCCGGTGGCGCAGGCGCTGGCGGTCAGCCAGGGCTATTACTTCGGCTATCCGCAGCGCAGCGAGCGGTCCGAGGCGCTCAGGCTCTTCGAAAACTGGCTGAAGTCCGCCGCCGCCGACCAGCGCTGAGCCGTAGAATCCTTCCATCATGCCCGACACCCGACCGCCGCTGGCCTCGCAGGCCGACATCGACGCTTTCATCGACGCCGTCTGGCTCGAGGACGGCCTGTCGGCCAACACCCTGGCCGCCTACCGGCGCGACCTGACGGGCTTCGCCCGCTGGCTCGAAGACCCCGAGGCCTATGCCCGCGAAATGGCCGACCGCCACGGCCAGGCCGAGCAGATCCAGGCGCCGCCGGCGGGGCCGGCCAAGCCGCTGCGCGACGCGGACAAGGCCGACATCGAGGCCTGGTTCGCCTTCCGCCACGAGGAAACCCGGGCCACCACCGCCAACCGCAGGCTGGCGGCGCTGCGCCGCTTCTATGCCTGGGCGCTGCGCGAACACCGCTGCCAGCGCGATCCCTGCCTGACCCTGGTGGCGGCCAAGCAGCCCCCGCGCATGCCCAAGACGCTGTCCGAGCAGCAGGTGGACGCCTTGCTGCGCGCGCCCGACCTGCAACAGGCCCGCGGCCTGCGCGACCGCGCCATGCTGGAAACCCTGTACGCCACCGGCCTGCGCGTGTCCGAACTGGTGGGCGTGCGCACCCTGGACGTGAGCCTCAACGAGGGCGTGGTGCGCGTGGTGCTGGGCAAGGGCGGCAAGGACCGCCTGGTGCCGCTGGGCGCCGAAGCCGCGCACTGGATCGACCGCTACCTCAAGAGCGGGCGGCCGGAACTGGCGGCCGGCCGCGTGAACGATGCGCTTTTCATCACCGGCCGCGCCGAGCCGATGTCGCGCCAGGCGTTCTGGCAGCTGGTCAAGAAGTACGCCCTGCTGGCCGACATCCGCGCGCCGCTGTCGCCGCACGTGCTGCGCCACGCCTTCGCCACGCACCTGCTGAACCACGGCGCGGACCTGCGCGTGGTGCAGATGCTGCTGGGCCATGCCGACATCTCCACCACGCAGATCTATACCCACGTCGCCCGCGAGCGCCTGAAGGCGCTGCACGCGGCCCACCATCCCCGCGGCTAGTCCGCGCCTTCCGATACCGCTGTTGCGCCCCTCCATGAGCAAAGCCCGCCACGTTTCCGAAACCCCCGCCACCCAGCTCCTCAAGCAACACAAAGTGGCCTACACCGAGCACACCTACGATTACGTGGACCACGGCGGCGCCGGCGAGGCCGCGCGCCAGCTGGGCCTGGACCCGCATGCGGTGGTCAAGACCCTGATCATGGAAGACGAGTCCGCCAGGCCGCTGGTCATCGTCATGCACGGCGACCGCGAAGTCTCCACCAAGAACCTGGCGCGGCAGGCGGGCCTGAAGAAAGTCGAGCCCTGCAAGCCCGAGGTCGCGCAGCGCCATTCCGGCTACCAGGTCGGCGGCACCTCGCCGTTCGGCACGCGCAAGAAGATGCCGGTCTGGGTCGAGGCGCAGGTGCTGGAGTATCCGGTGGTCTACATCAACGGCGGACGGCGCGGCTACCTGATAGGCATCGATCCCAAGGTGCTGGTCAGCCTGCTGGGCGCCCGCGCGGTGTCGGTCGCGCTGGAGCAGTAGGGCGGGTCGCGCGCGGCAGCCCGTGGTATTCCTTTACCACCAGCCGGGCCAGCCGCGGGGCCACAATAGGGCTTCAAACCGGAACCCGGACCACCGGGCGCCCAAACCCAGGAGACCCTCATGAGCAAGCGACTGTTGATGCTGGTCGGCGACTACGCCGAGGACTACGAAACCATGGTGCCGTTCCAGACCCTGCTGGCGGTGGGGCACACGGTGCATGCGGTATGCCCGGACAAGAAGGCCGGCGACACCGTCGCCACGGCCATCCACGATTTCGAGGGCGACCAGACCTATAGCGAAAAGCGCGGTCACAATTTCACGCTCAATTTCGATTTCGACCGGGTCGAGGCCGCGTCGTACGACGGCCTGGTCATCCCGGGCGGGCGCGCGCCGGAATACCTGCGGCTGAACGAAAAAGTGCTGGAGATCGTGCGCGTCTTCGACCAGGCCGGCAAGCCCATCGCCGCCGTGTGCCACGGCGCGCAGCTGCTGGCCGCCGCCGGCATCCTGAAGGGACGCACCTGCTCGGCCTACCCGGCCTGCGCGCCGGAAGTGCGCCTGGCCGGGGGCACCTATGCCGAAATCGGGATCGACCAGGCCTATACCGACGGCAACCTGGTGACCGCGCCCGCCTGGCCCGCGCATCCGGCCTGGCTGTCCCAGTTCCTGGCGCTGCTGGGCACCAAGATCGTTCCCTGACGCGCATGAAAAAGGCGCCCGCTTCGGGGCGCCTTGGCCGCGGTGCGGACGGCTTCAGGCGAAGTCGAGCACGATGCGGCCTTCGATCTGGCCGCGGCGCATGCGGTCGAATACCTCATTGACGTTCTCCAGCCGCTCGGTGGCGACCGTGGCGTGCACCTTGCCTTCGGCGGCGAACTGCAGCGATTCCTGCAGATCCAGGCGCGATCCCACGATGGAGCCGCGCACCGTCACGCCGTTGAGCACCATGTCGAAGATCGACAGCGGGAAGTCGCCCGGGGGCAGCCCGTTGAGCGACACGGTTCCGCCGCGGCGCACCATGCCCAGCGCCTGCTCGAACGCCTTGGGCGAGACCGCCGTGATGAGCGCGCCGTGCGCGCCGCCGATTTCGCGCTTGAGATAGGCGGCCGGATCGGTGGTGCTGGCGTTGACCGCGACCTCGGCGCCCAGGCGGCGCGCGAAGTCCAGCTTGGCGTCGTCGATGTCCACCGCCGCGACGTTCAGCCCCATGGCCTTGGCGTATTGCACCGCCATGTGGCCCAGCCCGCCGATGCCGGAGATCACGACCCAGTTGCCCGGCCGCGTGTCCGTCATCTTCAGTCCCTTGTACACCGTGACGCCGGCGCACAGCACCGGCGCGATCTCGACGAAGCCCACGTTGCCGGGCAGCAGCCCGACGTAGTCGGCGGCCGCCAGCGCGTATTCGGCGAAGCCGCCGTTGACCGAATAGCCCGTGTTCTGCTGCTGTTCGCACAGGGTTTCCCAGCCGCCCAGGCAATGTTCGCAATGCCCGCAGGCGGAATACAGCCAGGGGATGCCGACGCGGTCGCCTTCCTTCACGTGGGTGACGCCGGCGCCCACCGCCACCACGTGGCCCACGCCTTCGTGGCCGGGAATGAAGGGGGGATTGGGTTTGACGGGCCAGTCGCCCTCGACGGCGTGCAGGTCGGTGTGGCAGACGCCGCAGGCCTCGATCTTCACCAGCAGCTCGCCCGGGCCGGGGCGCGGCACCGCGACTTCCTCGATCGCCAGGGGCTGGCCGAACGCCCGGGCCACCGCCGCTTTCATGGTCTTGTCCATCACTACCTCCGAAGTCCGATCAGTATCGTTATCCTCGAACGCGTGCGTTTTGCCTGCAATGATTTATATCAGCTTTGGCCGCGTCTTGCCGGCCTGCCGGCAAACCGCTTACAGTGGCCCCGGGCGTACGACTCGCCCCGAGCCAAGGATCTTCCATGTGTGAAATCTTCATCCGCGCCAGCGAGCAGTCCTACACTCCCGCGTCCCGCTCGCTGCGCCTGCACGGCGTGGCCACCAGCCTGCGGCTCGAACAGCTGTTCTGGGACGTGCTGGAAGAAATCGCGAGCCGCGACGGCATGCGCGTGACGCAGCTGATCGAACGCCTGTACGACGAGCTCATCGCCTACCGGGGCGAGGCAGCCAACTTCACTTCGTTTCTGAGGGTGTGCTGCCTGCGCTACCAGCTCTTGCAGGCCGAAGGCAGGATTCCGCGCGACCGGGCGGTGCCGATCGGCTCGCTCGACGCCCGCGCGGTGCTGGAGGGGCTGGCGGTGTGATGGGTGTCGCGCCCGATGGCCCGAACAAGAGCTCAGGCGCCCAACGCGCGCCACCCATCGGCCGGCTTCAACCGCCCGACTGTATCGAAGCCAGCGCCACTTCGTTCTGCACGATGCGGCGGATGCGCACGGCGTCGCCGATGCGCGAGAGCTTGCCCTGCGAATCCAGCAGCACGATGGCCAGATCGCGGCCGTTGATGCGGGCCAGCATCACCAGGCATTCGCCGGCTTCGTTGATGTAGCCGGTCTTGGACACCTTGATGTCCCAGTCGGGCTTGCGCACCAGCAGATTGGTGTTGCGGAACGTCTGCGTGCGGTTGTTGACCTCGACCTCGTACTCGGTGTCGGTGGAGTAGCGGTGGATCAGCGGACGCTGGGCGGCGGCGCGCAGCAGCCGGGCCAGGTCGTGCGGCGAGGACACGTTGTCGCTGGACAGGCCGGTGGGTTCGATGAAGCGCGTGCTGGTCATGCCCAGCGCCTGCGCCTTGGCGTTCATGGCGGCCACGAAGGCCGGCAGGCCGCCCGGGTAGTTGCGGCCCAGCGCGTTGGCGGCGCGGTTTTCCGAGGACATCAGCGCCAGGTGCAGCATGTCGCCGCGCGACAGCTTGGTGCCCACGCGCAGCCGCGAGGTGGTGTGCTTGAGGCCGTCGATGTCTTCGTCGGTGATCTCCAGCATCTCGTCCATCGGCAGGTTGGCGTCGACCACCACCACGGCGGTCATCAGCTTGGAGATGGAAGCGATGGGACGCACCACGTTTTCGTTCTTGGCGAAGATGACCGTGGACGTCTCCAGGTCCTGCACATAGGCGGTGCTGGAACGCAGGGCGGCCACTTCGGCGCGCGTGGAGGCGGCCGGCGGCGGCATGGCGGCCGAGCTGGCCGCCACCGCCGCGCGTTGCGCCCGCGACGGCTTGTTGGACTTGCCACCCTTGCTGGCCGCGCCGCGTTTTTTGGGCGGACTCTTGGAGGCGACCTGCTTGCCGCTCTTGGACGCGGCGGCCTTCTTGGCCGACGAGCTCTTGGGCGCGGCCTTGGCCGAGGAGGTCTTGGGAGGGGTTTTCTTGGCGGCAGGCGCCTTCTTGGCCTGCTGCGCCTTGCAGGCCGACGACTTCGCGTTGGTCTTGCAGGGATCGGTGTTCTTGGCGGCCAGCGCCGCGGAGGGCAGGAGCGCGCACATCGCCAGCGCCATCGGCGCTATCGCGTTCGCAATCGCACGTTTCCAGGAAAATGCCATGGTCTGAGCAGGCTTGTCAGTGTGTGAACAAATATTTCTTAAGCCGGCGTTCCGTCGGTTCAGGAAAAGTCGAAATGAATTAGTGGCTTACGCGTCGAATTTAAACAGCAATTTCAAGTGATGCGCAAGACGATTCGCTATCATCGATGAAAAAAATAATAGTGACGTATTGACGCATGCCCGGAATCGTCACAAGACGCGTCACGAGACGCTAATGGCGTACGACGCGTGAGCGTAGCCCGGATTAACCCTCATTTGGCTGAACGCGGGCCGCGTCAGCCGGGAAAGACTGAATTAAGACTATGATTGGTCTTGCCGAATCCGCCGGAGCAGCCCATGAAGTACTCCACCCAGGTCAAGCCAATCAGTTACCTGAAAAGCCATACCGCCCAGATCGTGAAGGACATCTCCGAGAGCCGCGAGCCGATGCTCATCACGCAAAATGGCGAAGCCAAGCTGGTCGTCATGGACGTCCAGAGCTACGAAGAGCAGGAGCAGGCCATGGCGCTGCTGCAGCTCCTGGCCCAGGGCCGCGCGCAGATCGAGGAAGGAAAGATCGTTGCCGCGGAGGACGTCTTCGCCCGAATCGAGGCCATGGATCAGGACGACGAGCAATGAGTGGCAAGGTGGTCTTTCTCCAGTCCGCCGTCGATGATCTCCATGAAATCCGCCGCTACATCAGAAAGCATTTCTCCCAGGCCGTATGGCTGGATGCGTACGCCAGGATCAAAAAAGCCATTTTGAATCTTGAGCGGTTTCCCCACGCCGGCCATGCCCCGGCCGAACTGCCGGCCATGCATTTCCTGGAAATCATCGTCGCCAGGAACCGCATGATCTATGAAGTGCTGGGCGATACCGTCTACATCCATCTGATCTGCGATACGCGGCAGGATTTCAAGACCAGGCTTGCGCGCCGGCCCGTCCGCGCCCTCAGGCCGTAGCGTCCGCAGGGCTTTTCCATTGCCCTGCGATAAAAGCGATACAATGCCGCGCTTGGTGTGTCTCCGTAGTTCAATGGATAGAACAAGGACCTCCTAAGTCCTAGATACAGGTTCGATTCCTGTCGGAGACGCCACCTCCCATCATTGCCCCGGGCGCTTCAGCCCCGCCTCCTTCCCCATCCCCGATCCGAACCGCCGCGGCGCCGAGAAGCCGGCGCCGGAAGTTGTATATGATGTTTGATCCGGCCCGCTGCGCCGGACCGCTCCGAGGAGGGGGCGGAAAACCAAAAACAACGAGACACGGATTTCATGTCCAACCCATCCGATACGATTTCCATGCGCACCATTGCGCTGGGCACGCTGGTCGTGCTGCTTGCCATGGGCGTGCGCGCCACCTTCGGCCTGTTCATGCAACCGATGGGGCTGGCCCACGGCTGGGGCCGCGAAGTGTTTTCCATGGCGTTCGCGCTGCAGAACCTGGTGTGGGGCGTGGCCTGTATTTTCATGGGCATCCTGGCCGACCGATACGGTTCGGGCCGCACCATCGCCCTGGGGGCGCTGCTGTACATGCTGGGCATGATCGGCACGCGCTTCGCCACCGACGAGACCACGCTGTACCTGACCGCCGGCGTGCTGGTCGGGCTGGGGCAGGCGGGCACGACGTTTCCGGTGATCCTGCCGGTGGTGGCCCGTTCGGTGCCGCCGGCCTATCGCAGCACCGCCATGGGCATCGCCAGCGCGGGCGGCTCGATGGGGCAGTTCGCCGTGGTGCCCACCGGCCAGCTGCTGATCAGCGGGCTGGACTGGCCGGGCGCGCTGTGGGTGCTGTCGCTGTTCGTCGCCTGCGGCGCGCCGCTGGCCTATTTCCTGCGCGGCCGGCCGCAGGCCCATTCGGGTCCGCAGCAGTCGCTGGCCGCCGCGGTCAAGCAGGCCGTGCGCCATCCGTCGTTCCATTTCCTGTTCTGGAGCTACTTCGTCTGCGGCTTCCACACGGCGTTCATCACGCTGCACCTGCCGGCCTACGTTACCGATGGCGGCCTGACGGCGGGGCACGGCGCCACCGCCATCGCGCTGATCGGGCTGTTCAACGTGCTGGGTTCGTTCTATGCCGGCAAGCTGGGCGGCAAGTACAGCAAGAAGCGCCTGCTGGCCGCGGTGTACGGCATGCGCGCCTTCGGCATCCTGCTGTTGCTGTGGCTGCCGCTGTCGCCCTGGGTGCTGTATGCCTTCGCCGCCTGGATGGGCCTGTTCTGGCTGGGAACGGTGCCGCTCACGCAGGGCCTGATCGGGCAGATCTACGGCCTGCGCTATGCGGCCACGCTATCGGGCATCGTGTTCCTGGGCCACCAGATCGGCAGCTTCATCGGCGTCTGGCTGGGCGGATACGCCTACGCCAGGACCGGCAGCTACGACCTGGTGTGGTGGCTGGGCGTGGCGCTGGCCGTCATCGCCGCGCTGCTGTGCCTGCCGGTGCGCGAGCAGCCGGTGGCCCAGCCCGTTCCCGCCTGACCCGGAGCCGCCATGACGTCCAGACCCGTCCAGCCGTCCTCGTCCCGCCGCCGCGGCTGGCGCGTGGCCGGCGGGCTGGCGCTGGCGGCCTTGCTCGGCCTGGCCTTCTGGGGCTACAGCACGCCCGAGATGCAGATCCACTGGGAAAACCTGGCCGCGCTTTGCGGCTTCTAGTTTCCAGTGCCCGGGCGGCGCGTTCCGCGCCGCCGGCTCGCGGTATCCTACGGCGATATTTTTCTCCTTCATCGGCGCGCGCCGCGGGCGCGCGTCCCGGGTGCCCATGCAGGACTCCTCGCCTATCCATCCCGATCTGTCTCTGCCGGAAATCGGCGCCATGCCGGCCGCCGGCACCTTGGTGCTGACCGTCAACAACCGCCTGTCGCGCCGTCTGACGCTGGAGCTGGCCGGCCTGCTGCGCCAGGAGCGCCAGGTCAGCGAACTGCCGCGCATCCTGCCGCTGTCGGCCTGGCTGGCCGAATCCGCCAACGAGCTCGCATTCGAGGCCGATGAGGGCGTGCCGGCCTACCGGCTGGACAGCTTCGCCACGCAGCTGGTGTGGACCGAAGCGATCCGGGCGGAAGAAGCCGAGCGCGTACTGCTCGACGCCAGCCAGGCCGCGCGCCTGGCCATGGACGCGGACCTGCTCATGGATGAGTGGGACCTCCATGTGCCCTCGGGCGCGGACACCGACGAATACCGCGGCTTCGCCAGATGGCGCGAGCGTTATCGCCAGGTGCTGGCCGGCATCGACGCCGAGGACGCGAACCAGGGTTATGCGCGCGTGCTGCGCGCGCTGGAGGATGGACGGCTGCCCATCCCGCGGCAGCTGGTGCTGGCCGGTTTCACCGACCTGTCGCCGCGGTTCCGGCGCCTGCTGCGCGCCTTCGAAGCGCAGGGCGCGGCCGTCGCGCAGTGGCGCGATGCGCAGCGCGTGGAAACCGCGGCGCGCCGCTACGAGGCCGCGGACCAGGGGGCGCAATGGCGCGCCGCCGCGGCCTGGGCGGCCGAACGCCTGAAGCAGAATCCGCATGGCCGCTACGCCATCGTGTCGCCGCAGCTCGAGGCGGAATCGCCTTTCGCGCGGCGGGTATTGAGCCAGGCCCTGGCCGGACGCGGCGGCCAGGCCGCATATGCCTTCAACGTGGCGGTGGGCCGGCCGCTGAACGAATGGCCGATGGCGCGCGCCGCGCTCGCCTGGCTGCGCGCCCTGGCCGAATGCGCGCCGGGCAAGGGCTGCGGCGTCGAAGTGCTGGGCGCTGCGCTGCTGGGCGGGCATTGCGCCAGCGACGTGCGCGACCGCGCGCGGCTGGCCTCGATCGACGCGCGCTGGCGGCGCCAGGCGCAGCTGCGCGTCAGCCCGCAGGACTGGCGCAAGCTGCTGGCCGATCTGCCGTCGCTGGCGCAGGCCTGGGACCAGGCCATGGAAGTCTGGACGCGCGGCGGCAAGCAGGCCACCTGCGACGTCTGGATGCTGCGCATGAAGGCCGCGCTGACGGCGCTGGGCTTTCCGGGCGAAGCCGTGCTCGACAGCGTGGGCTACCAGGTGATGGGCGCGCTGGGCGATGCGCTGGGCAGTTTTTCCGCGCTGGCGCCGGCGGCGGGCCGCCTGGGCGGGCTGGCCGCCGTCAACCTGCTGGAGAGTGTGGCGCGGTCCGCCTCGTTCCAGCCGCAGCGCGATCCGCTGGCGCGCCTGGACGTGCTGGGCCTGCTGGAAGCCGAGGGCGGCTACTGGGACGGCGTCTGGATACTGGGCCTGACCGACGACGTGCTGCCCGCTTCGCCCAAGCCCAATCCGCTGCTGCCGCTGGCGGTGCTGCGCCAGGCCAAGGCGCCGCGCGCCACGCCGGAGCGCGAGCGCGAATGGGCCGAAGGCATGTACGCCGCGCTGTGCCGCTGCGCGCCGGAGATCATCGTCAGCCACGCGCACATGGACGGCGAGCGCGAATTGCGTCCGTCGCCGCTGATCGCCGCCGCGCCCCTGACCGACTGGACGCCCGCGGCGCAACCGGCGCCGGCGGCCTTGCCGCAGGAATCGCTGGACGACTCGCAAGGCCCGCCGCTGGCGGCGGGCAATCGCGGCGGCGGCGGCCTGGACGTGCTGGACACGCAGGCGCGCAACCCGCTGTGGGCCTTCGTGCGCCATCGCCTGGGCGGGCGCGAACTGGCCTCCTACGCCGATGCGGCCGGGGTGAACGTGCGCGGCCAGTTCCTGCATAAGGCCCTGGAACTGCTGTGGGGCATGATGCCCGACCAGGAAAAACTGCACGAGCTGATGGCTGAACGTCGCCTGCCGGACCTGGTGGCCCAGGCCGTGGCGCAGGCCGCCGACGAGGAACTGAAAGACTACGCGCCGGCCTTGCGCACGCTGGAGTGCCAGCGCGCGCAGACCGTGCTGGCGGCCTGGCTCGACAAGGAAGCGCAGCGCCTGCCGTTCGCCGTGGCCCAGGTTGAAAAAAACCATCAGTGGCAGCGCGGCGCGCTGGTGCTGAAGCTGCGGCTGGACCGCATCGACAGCCTGCAGGACGGCCGCAACGTCATCGTGGACTACAAGACCGGCGCGGCCCCGGCCCGGCCCGAGCCGGACTGGTCGCGCAGCCGCCCCGTGAACCTGCAGCTGCCGTTCTACGCTTCGGTGCTGGCCGAGGCCGCCGGCGGCGACGTGGCCGGCCTGGTGCTGGCGCAGATCCACGCGCGCCAGGTCGCCGTGGCCGGCCTGGCCGACGAGGACCTGGGCATGGAGGGCGTGACCCTGGCCAGCGACAGCAAATTCTTCGAAGGCCTGTCGTGGCCGCAGATACGCGAGCGCTGGCGCGCCGCCATCGAAGCGCTGGCCGATGAATACGTCGCGGGCCATGCGGCCAACGTGGCCTACCGCCGCGACGACTTGAAATACTGCGATGCATTGCCGTTCCTGCGTTTGCATCTGGACGACGAGGACGCATGAGCCATGGCTGAACAAGAACGACTGCCGCACGACCACGCCGCGCGCGCCGCCGCGCTGGACCCGACGCGATCCTTCCTGGTGCAGGCGCCTGCCGGCTCGGGCAAGACCGAGTTGCTGACCGACCGCATCCTGGCGCTGCTGGCCACGGTCAACCGTCCGGAAGAAATCGTCGCCATCACCTTCACGCGCAAGGCCGCCTCCGAGATGCACGCGCGCGTGCTCAGCAAATTGCGTCGCGGGCAGGACGGCCCGCCCGAGGCCATGCACGAACGCCGCAGCTGGGAGCTGGCGCGCGCCGCCCTGGCGCGCAACGACGAGCTGGGCTGGCACCTGCTGGAGCATCCGGCGCGGCTGGCCATCCGCACCATCGACTCGTTCTGCGCCGGCCTGGTGCGCAGCATGCCGTGGCTGTCGGAGCTGGGCGGCATGCCCGAGATCACCGACGACGCGCGCGCGCACTACGAGGCCGCGGCCCGCGCCACGCTGGAACTGGCCGACGACTACGAGGCCGTGCGCATCCTGCTCAAGCACCTGGACGTGGATGTGCAGGCGGCCAAGGAAGCCATCGCCGACATGCTGGGCCAGCGCGACCAATGGCTGCCGCTGCTGCGCCACGGCTCCGACCGCGAGGCGCTGGAAACCATGCTGGCCGAGGCCATCGGCGAGGACCTGGACTCGCTTTGCGCGGCCATGCCTTATGGCTGGGCCGAGGCGCTTTGCAGCCCGGCGCGGCTGGCCGCCGCCTGCCTGCAGGACGGCGAAGCCGAGAACAAGCTGCAGGCGCTTCTGGACTGGACCGAAGAACTGCTGCCCGACGCCGACATGCTGGACCAATGGCAGGCCGTGGCGAACTTGCTGCTGACTGACAAGGGCACTCTGCGTAAAACGGTCACCAAGAACCAGGGCTTTCCGCCCAAATGCGCGCACAAGGAACCGTTCGTGGCCTGGCTCGACGCCGCCGACCCGGACGCGCCGTGGGTGCGCCGCCTGCACGCGATCCGCGACGTGCCCGCGCCGCATTTCAGCGACGAGCAATGGGAAGTGCTGGGCGCGCAGCTGATGACGCTGGCGCTGGCGGTGGCGCAGCTGCGGCTGCGCTTTGCCGACACGGGCGAAGTGGATTTCATCGAGATCGCGCAGCGCGCCGCGGCCGCGCTGGGCAGCGCCGACGATCCCGGCGAACTGCTGCTGAAGCTCGACGCCTCGATCCGCCATCTGCTCATCGACGAATTCCAGGACACCAGCCAGACGCAGCTGGACCTGCTGCGCACGCTGACCTCGGGCTGGCAGGCCGGCGACGGCCGCAGCCTGTTCCTGGTGGGCGATCCGATGCAATCGATCTACCGCTTCCGCAAGGCCGAAGTGGGCCTGTTCCTGGAAGTGGCGGACATCGGCGTGGGCGAGCTGAAGCCCGACTTCCTCAACCTCACCGACAACTTCCGCTCGCAGGCGGGCATCGTCGAATGGGTCAACCAGTCGTTCGCGCAACTGCTGCCGCGGCGCAGCGACGCGGCCGCCGGCGCCATCGCCTACAGCCCGTCGACCGCGTTTCACGAGGCATTGCCGGAGCCGGCGGTGCGCTTCCATCCCGCGTGGTCGCGCGAGGGAATGGCCGCCGCCGAGGAACAGGCCGAGGACATCGCGGTGGACCTGGTGCGCCAGGCGCTGATCGAGCACAAGGGCGCCAGGCATCCCGTCGCGGTGCTGGTGCGCGCGCGCAGCCACCTGGGCAACCTGACCCGCAGGCTGGCGCAGGAAGGCATACGCTGCCGCGCGGTGGACCTGGTGCCGCTGGCGCTGCGGCCGGTGGTGGCCGACCTGGTGCAGCTGGTGCGCGCCTTGTCGCATCCCGGCGACCGCCTGGCCTGGCTGTCGGTGCTGCGCGCGCCGTACTGCGGCCTGACGCTGACTTCGCTGCAGCGGCTGTTCGGCGACGACCACATCACGCCGGTGCCGGTGCTGCTGGAGCGCGCGCTGCGCATCACGCCGCAGACTTCGCCCGCGGCCGCCAGCGCCGGGCCGCAAGGTTCGTTGTTCGACGCGGCGCCCGTCGCGCCGGAAACGCCGTCCGCGCAAGCCGTGCTCGGCGCCGACGAGTTCGCGCGCCTGCGGCAGGTGGCGGGCATCCTGCTGGACACGCGCAACGCCTCGGGCGCGATGCCGTTCGCCGCCTGGGTCGAATCGCTGTGGCGCCGCCTGGGCGGCCCGTCCTTGTACGCCGGCGTGTCGGTGGCCAACGACGCGGAAAGCCTGTTCCAGCTGGTCGAGCGGCTGGCGCCGCACGGCGCCATCGACGCCGCGGCGCTGGACGCCGGCATCGCGCGCCTGTTCGCCGCGCCGGACGCGGCCGACGAGGACGCGGGCGCGGTCGAGATCATGACCATGCACAAGTCCAAGGGCCTGCAATTCGAGACGGTCATCCTGTACGGCCTGCACCGCGCCCCGCGCGGCGACCAGGCGCCGCTGGTGCGTTTCGAGCATAGCGGCGGCCGCGTGCTGTTCGGCCCGGTCAAGCCGCGCGCCGAAACCGAAGCCGACCCGGTGTCGCGCTACCTCGGCGCGCGCGAAGCGCGCCGCGCGTCGTATGAAGTCGACCGCCTGCTGTACGTGGCCGCCACGCGCGCGCGCAAGCGCCTGCATCTGGTGGGCCACCTGTCGGTGGACGAGGCCAGCGGCCAGGTCAAGCCGCCGCCGCCGGCCAGCCTGCTGGGCCGCCTGTGGCCCTGCCTGGCCGCGCCGACGCCGCCCTCGCTGGACGGCGAGACCGCGCCGCAGGCCGAGGACGGCCCCGAACTGCAGGGCGAACCGCTGCGGCGCGTGGACAGCGCGGGCCTGGCGCAACTGGCGCGCCTGGCCGACGAAGTCGCCAGCCCCGGCTTCGCCGCTCCCGCGCGCGGCGCCTGGGGCGAGGGCGCCGAACATCCCGCCTGGCAGCTCGAAGCCGGCTACGACGCCGCCATCGGCACCCTGGCCCACGCCTGGCTGGCCCGCATCGGCCAGGACGGCGCCCAAGCCTGGCCCGCCCAGGCCCTGGCCGACCGCCTGGCCGCCATGCGCCGCCAACTCACCCGCGCCGGCATCCCCGCCAGCCAGGCCGACGCCGCCGCCGAAGCCGTGCTGGACACCCTGCAAGCCACCCTGGCCGACGAACGCGGCCTGTGGCTGCTCTCGCAATCCGGCGCCCGCCGGGAATGGCCCCTCATCGACGCCGCCGGCAAGGTCTCGGTCATCGACCTGGCCCTGAGCACCGAAGACGGCTGGCTCATCGTCGACTACAAAACCGGCCGCCCCCATCCCGGCGAATCCGCCACCGCCTTCGCCCAACGCATGCGCCAACGCCACGGCGAACAACTGCAACGCTACTGCACCCAGGTAACCGCCCTGGACGGCCGCAAAGCCAGAGCCGCCCTCTATTTCCCAAGAGCGAAGGCGTGGATAGATTTGCAGCATTGAACCCGCGGGCAGTGTGATCCCGCGACCATCCCGGCGGCTATCGCCGCCCGATGGGTTCCGCGCGCTCGAAGGTAGCGTCCTTGCGCCAGAAATCGCGCGCTGCACCCATCCTACGTCCAGCCGGAGCCCGCCAACAAACAAGGCAAAGCGAAGCGAACCGAAGGGGACAAGCGAAGCGAAGGCGCCCCCACCCAAAGTCAGAGCCCGCCAACAAACAAGGCAAAGCGAAGCGAGCCAAAGGGACAAGCGAAGCGAAGTCCCCACCCCCTCCCTCCTGGAGGGAGGGCCGGGGAGGGAGCCCACATATTGCCCCCAGGGGCCCGCCACTTGGAATTCGAGCGAGCAAGCGAAGCGCAGCTCTGCTANCAAACAAGGCAAAGCGAAGCGAACCGAAGGGGACAAGCGAAGCGAAGGCGCCCCCACCCAAAGTCAGAGCCCGCCAACAAACAAGGCAAAGCGAAGCGAGCCAAAGGGACAAGCGAAGCGAAGTCCCCACCCCCTCCCTCCTGGAGGGAGGGCCGGGGAGGGAGCCCACATATTGCCCCCAGGGGCCCGCCACTTGGAATTCGAGCGAGCAAGCGAAGCGCAGCTCTGCTAGAATTCCAAGTGGCGGGCCCCTTCGCATGGTTCGACGGTGAACCTGGTCAGGTCGGGAACGAAGCAGCCATAGTCGTTTAGGGTCAGTGCCGGAGTAAGGCTCGCCATCCGGATTCTTCAAGGCAAGAGGGTCATGATCACCGCATGACCCTTTGTTTTCTTCGGGGGACGGGATTATTTTCCATGGACGCGCTCCACGAGAATAAGCCCGTCCCCTTTGCATTCCAGGCCGCGCAGGGCGGGGGCGCAGGGGCTTGCAGGCCGAGCTCCAGGAACCGGTCCCGCCTTTTCGAGCCAGCTCGCGAAACAGGCTCTACAATCCACCCATGACTTATCTGGTACTGGCCCGCAAGTGGCGGCCGCGATCGTTCGATACCCTCGTGGGACAGGATCACGTGGTGCGCGCATTGACGCATGCGCTCGACACGCAACGCCTGCACCACGCATGGCTGTTCACCGGGACCCGCGGGGTGGGCAAGACCACGCTTTCGCGCATCCTGGCCAAATCGCTCAACTGCGTGACCGGCATCACGTCCAAGCCTTGCGGCGTGTGCCAGGCCTGCACGGAAATCGACGCAGGGCGCTTCGTCGACTACCTCGAACTGGACGCGGCCTCGAACCGCGGCGTCGAGGAAATGACGCAGCTGCTGGAGCAGGCCGTGTACGCGCCCGGCGCGGGACGCTTCAAGGTCTACATGATCGACGAAGTCCACATGCTGACCGGGCATGCGTTCAACGCCATGCTCAAGACGCTCGAAGAGCCGCCGCCGCACGTCAAGTTCATCCTGGCCACCACCGACCCGCAGAAGATTCCGGTGACGGTGCTGTCGCGCTGCCTGCAGTTCAACCTCAAGCAGATGCCGGCCGACTCCATCGTCGGCCACCTGCAGGCCGTGCTCGGCCAGGAAGAGGTGGGCTTCGAAGTGCCGGCGCTGCGGCTGATCGGGCAGGCGGCCGCGGGCTCCATGCGCGACGCGCTGTCGCTGACCGACCAGGCCATCGCCTATAGCGCCGGCAACCTCACCGAAGAAGCCGTGCGCGGCATGCTCGGCACCATCGACCAGCGCCACCTGGTGCGCCTGCTGGACGCGCTGTCCACCGGCGACGCCAAGGGCGTGCTGGCGGTGGCCGACGAACTGGCGGTGCGCGGCCTGTCCTATACCGGCGCGCTGGCCGATCTGGCCGTGCTGCTGTCGCGCGTGGCCATCGAGCAGCGCGTCAGCGGCGTGACGCCGGCCGAGGACCCGCTGGCGGCGGACATCGCGCGCCTGGCGCTGTCGCTGCATCCCGACGCGGTGCAGCTGTTCTATTCCGTCGCCGTGCACAGCCGCGGCGAGCTGACGCTGGCGCCCGACGAATACGCGGGCTTCATCATGGCCTGCCTGCGCATGCTGGCGCTCAACGGCGATGCCGGCCCGCAGACCGCGGTGGAGGCGCCCGCCGTCCCGGCCCGCCAGACGGCAGACCCGGTCGCCGCGCCCGCGCCCGCGCCCGTCGCCGCGCCGCAGCCCGCGCCTGCAGCGCAGCCGCAGCCGGCGCCCGCACCGGCGCCGACTCCCGCGCCTACGCCCGCACCCGCCGCTGCCGCCGCACCCGAGCCGGCAAGCCCGGAGCCCGCCGCCGAAGTGCAGAGCGTGCCGCCCTGGGAAGAGCTGCCGGCCGAGCCGGCAGCAGTATCTCCCGACGCGTCCGACCGCGCGCCCGCGTCCGCCGCCCTGGCGGTCACGCCGGCCGCAGCGGTCGCCGCCGCGCCGGCCGCGCCCGAGACCGTCGACGGCCCGCCGTCCTGGGTCGACGAGGAAATCCCGTACGACGCCGAAGCCGGTTTCGCCCCGGACAACGGTTTCACGGCGGACCCGGACGATGACGAATTCGAAACCCTGGCTCCGCCGGGCGCGGCGCCGGCCGCGGCCGCGCCCGTGCGGCGCGAAGGCCCGGCGCCTGCCCGCAAGCGCGGCTCGCGCGCGCGCATCGCCGACATGACCGCGGCGGGCTGGCCCGAGCTGGCCGCGCGCCTGCCGGTCACCGGCCTGGCCGCCGAACTGGCGCGCCAGAGCGAATGGGCCGGCGTGCAGGGCGACGCCATCGTCCTGCGCGTGGCCGTCAAGACGCTGGCCGAAAGCGAAAGCCGCATCCGCCTGCAGACGGTGCTGTGCGAGCATTTCGGCCAGGGCATACGACTGGACGTGGAAGTCGGCGTGACCGGCGACGCCACGGCGCACGCCGTGGCCCAGGCCGAACGCGCCGCCCGCCAGCAGGCCGCCGAGGACGCGGTCGCGGCAGATCCCTTCGTGCAGGCGCTGGTGGCCGATTTCGGCGGACAGGTCGTCGCCGGCTCCATCCGCCACGTCGATTCCCCGGCCGCCGCCTGAGGCGGCGGCAATCTCCCATTCCCCTAGTTCAAGGAAGCACCGATCATGATGAAAGGACAACTCGCNAACCGCGGCGTCGAGGAAATGACGCAGCTGCTGGAGCAGGCCGTGTACGCGCCCGGCGCGGGACGCTTCAAGGTCTACATGATCGACGAAGTCCACATGCTGACCGGGCATGCGTTCAACGCCATGCTCAAGACGCTCGAAGAGCCGCCGCCGCACGTCAAGTTCATCCTGGCCACCACCGACCCGCAGAAGATTCCGGTGACGGTGCTGTCGCGCTGCCTGCAGTTCAACCTCAAGCAGATGCCGGCCGACTCCATCGTCGGCCACCTGCAGGCCGTGCTCGGCCAGGAAGAGGTGGGCTTCGAAGTGCCGGCGCTGCGGCTGATCGGGCAGGCGGCCGCGGGCTCCATGCGCGACGCGCTGTCGCTGACCGACCAGGCCATCGCCTATAGCGCCGGCAACCTCACCGAAGAAGCCGTGCGCGGCATGCTCGGCACCATCGACCAGCGCCACCTGGTGCGCCTGCTGGACGCGCTGTCCACCGGCGACGCCAAGGGCGTGCTGGCGGTGGCCGACGAACTGGCGGTGCGCGGCCTGTCCTATACCGGCGCGCTGGCCGATCTGGCCGTGCTGCTGTCGCGCGTGGCCATCGAGCAGCGCGTCAGCGGCGTGACGCCGGCCGAGGACCCGCTGGCGGCGGACATCGCGCGCCTGGCGCTGTCGCTGCATCCCGACGCGGTGCAGCTGTTCTATTCCGTCGCCGTGCACAGCCGCGGCGAGCTGACGCTGGCGCCCGACGAATACGCGGGCTTCATCATGGCCTGCCTGCGCATGCTGGCGCTCAACGGCGATGCCGGCCCGCAGACCGCGGTGGAGGCGCCCGCCGTCCCGGCCCGCCAGACGGCAGACCCGGTCGCCGCGCCCGCGCCCGCGCCCGTCGCCGCGCCGCAGCCCGCGCCTGCAGCGCAGCCGCAGCCGGCGCCCGCACCGGCGCCGACTCCCGCGCCTACGCCCGCACCCGCCGCTGCCGCCGCACCCGAGCCGGCAAGCCCGGAGCCCGCCGCCGAAGTGCAGAGCGTGCCGCCCTGGGAAGAGCTGCCGGCCGAGCCGGCAGCAGTATCTCCCGACGCGTCCGACCGCGCGCCCGCGTCCGCCGCCCTGGCGGTCACGCCGGCCGCAGCGGTCGCCGCCGCGCCGGCCGCGCCCGAGACCGTCGACGGCCCGCCGTCCTGGGTCGACGAGGAAATCCCGTACGACGCCGAAGCCGGTTTCGCCCCGGACAACGGTTTCACGGCGGACCCGGACGATGACGAATTCGAAACCCTGGCTCCGCCGGNTTCATCCTGGCCACCACCGACCCGCAGAAGATTCCGGTGACGGTGCTGTCGCGCTGCCTGCAGTTCAACCTCAAGCAGATGCCGGCCGACTCCATCGTCGGCCACCTGCAGGCCGTGCTCGGCCAGGAAGAGGTGGGCTTCGAAGTGCCGGCGCTGCGGCTGATCGGGCAGGCGGCCGCGGGCTCCATGCGCGACGCGCTGTCGCTGACCGACCAGGCCATCGCCTATAGCGCCGGCAACCTCACCGAAGAAGCCGTGCGCGGCATGCTCGGCACCATCGACCAGCGCCACCTGGTGCGCCTGCTGGACGCGCTGTCCACCGGCGACGCCAAGGGCGTGCTGGCGGTGGCCGACGAACTGGCGGTGCGCGGCCTGTCCTATACCGGCGCGCTGGCCGATCTGGCCGTGCTGCTGTCGCGCGTGGCCATCGAGCAGCGCGTCAGCGGCGTGACGCCGGCCGAGGACCCGCTGGCGGCGGACATCGCGCGCCTGGCGCTGTCGCTGCATCCCGACGCGGTGCAGCTGTTCTATTCCGTCGCCGTGCACAGCCGCGGCGAGCTGACGCTGGCGCCCGACGAATACGCGGGCTTCATCATGGCCTGCCTGCGCATGCTGGCGCTCAACGGCGATGCCGGCCCGCAGACCGCGGTGGAGGCGCCCGCCGTCCCGGCCCGCCAGACGGCAGACCCGGTCGCCGCGCCCGCGCCCGCGCCCGTCGCCGCGCCGCAGCCCGCGCCTGCAGCGCAGCCGCAGCCGGCGCCCGCACCGGCGCCGACTCCCGCGCCTACGCCCGCACCCGCCGCTGCCGCCGCACCCGAGCCGGCAAGCCCGGAGCCCGCCGCCGAAGTGCAGAGCGTGCCGCCCTGGGAAGAGCTGCCGGCCGAGCCGGCAGCAGTATCTCCCGACGCGTCCGACCGCGCGCCCGCGTCCGCCGCCCTGGCGGTCACGCCGGCCGCAGCGGTCGCCGCCGCGCCGGCCGCGCCCGAGACCGTCGACGGCCCGCCGTCCTGGGTCGACGAGGAAATCCCGTACGACGCCGAAGCCGGTTTCGCCCCGGACAACGGTTTCACGGCGGACCCGGACGATGACGAATTCGAAACCCTGGCTCCGCCGGGCGCGGCGCCGGCCGCGGCCGCGCCCGTGCGGCGCGAAGGCCCGGCGCCTGCCCGCAAGCGCGGCTCGCGCGCGCGCATCGCCGACATGACCGCGGCGGGCTGGCCCGAGCTGGCCGCGCGCCTGCCGGTCACCGGCCTGGCCGCCGAACTGGCGCGCCAGAGCGAATGGGCCGGCGTGCAGGGCGACGCCATCGTCCTGCGCGTGGCCGTCAAGACGCTGGCCGAAAGCGAAAGCCGCATCCGCCTGCAGACGGTGCTGTGCGAGCATTTCGGCCAGGGCATACGACTGGACGTGGAAGTCGGCGTGACCGGCGACGCCACGGCGCACGCCGTGGCCCAGGCCGAACGCGCCGCCCGCCAGCAGGCCGCCGAGGACGCGGTCGCGGCAGATCCCTTCGTGCAGGCGCTGGTGGCCGATTTCGGCGGACAGGTCGTCGCCGGCTCCATCCGCCACGTCGATTCCCCGGCCGCCGCCTGAGGCGGCGGCAATCTCCCATTCCCCTAGTTCAAGGAAGCACCGATCATGATGAAAGGACAACTCGCCGGCCTGATGCGCCAGGCGCAGCAGATGCAGGAAAACATGAAGAAGGCGCAGGACGCGCTGGCCGAGATCCTGGTCGAAGGCGCCTCCGGCGGCGGCCTGGTCAAGGTCACCATGACCTGCCGCCACGACGTCAAGCGCGTCGCCATCGACCCGTCGCTGCTGGGCGACGACAAGGACATGCTGGAAGACCTGGTCGCCGCCGCGTTCAACGACGCGCTGCGCAAGGCCGAGGCCACTTCCCAGGAAAAAATGGCGTCGGTCACCGCCGGCATGCCGCTGCCCCCGGGCATGAAGCTGCCGTTCTGATTCCGGCCCCGGCCGCGACGGACCACGATGGACCCCGATGGACCCTTTACTGCCCGAACCCGAACCGCTGGTGTCGCTGATCGAGGCGCTGCGGCGCCTGCCCGGCGTGGGCGTGCGCTCCGCCAGGCGCATGGCCTATCACCTGCTGCAGCATGATCCGCAAGGCGCGGATATGCTTGGCCGGGCGCTGGCCAGCGCGGTGCGGGACCTGAAGCACTGCGCCCGCTGCAACAGCTTTTCGGAAGAAGAGGTCTGCGGCACCTGCAGCAATCCCAAGCGCGACCGCAGCCTGCTGTGCATCGTCGAAACTCCGGCCGACCAGAACATGATCGAGTCCAGCCACGGCTACCGCGGCCTGTACTACGTGCTGATGGGCCGGGTGGCGCCGCTGGAAGGCATAGGCCCGCGCGAGCTGGATTTCGACCGCGTGATCCAGCGCGCCACCGACGGCGAGGTGCAGGAGGTCATCCTGGCCACCAACTTCACCGCCGAGGGCGAGACCACCGCGCACTTCCTGGGCGAGGCCCTGAGCGAACGCGGCCTGCGCGTGACCAGGCTGGCGCGCGGCGTGCCGGCGGGCAGCGAGCTGGAATATGTAGATGCAGGCACCATCGCCTGGGCCCTGATGGAACGCAAGACCACCTGAGTGGGACCCACTCCCTACCCGCTATCGCGGGAGGTAAGGTGCCGTACCAAACATCAAATCACGAGCCTTCGGCAACGCATCGAAGGCCGCCTGGAAAATTCCGCGAGGAGACAAACAATGTCAGCGCTGACCGGACTGAAAGTCCTGGAACTCGGCACGCTCATTGCCGGCCCGTTCGCCGCGCGCATCTTCGGCGAATTCGGCGCCGACGTCATCAAGGTCGAGACGCCGCACGGACCCGACGGCAGCGGCGGCGGCGATCCCATCCGCAGCTGGCGCCACCTGCACGAAGGCAATTCCCTGTGGTGGACCGTGCAGGCCCGCAACAAGCGCTCGATCGCGCTCAACCTGAAAGACCCGCGCGCGCAGGAAATCGCCCGCCGCCTGGCGCTGGAGGCCGACGTGGTGGTCGAGAACTACCGGCCCGGCGTGCTGGAGAAGTGGGGGCTGGGCTACGAACAGCTGCGCGCGGCCAATCCGGCGCTCATCATGGTGCGCCTGTCCGGCTACGGGCAGACCGGCCCCATGAAGGACCAGCCCGGCTTCGGCGCGATCGGCGAATCCATGGGCGGCCTGCGCTACGTGTCGGGCCACCCGGACCGCCCGCCGCTGCGGGTGGGCATTTCCATCGGCGATTCGATCGCCGCGCTGCACGGCGTGATCGGCGCGATGATGGCGCTGCGCCACCGCGACGCCACCGGCGGGCGCTGGAACGGCAAGACGGGCGCCGAGTGCCGGGCCGGGCAGGGGCAGATGGTGGACGTGGCGCTGTACGAGGCCGTGTTCAACATGATGGAGAGCCTGGTGCCCGAGTACGACGTGGCCGGCGTGGTGCGCGAGCGCACCGGCGGCGCGCTGCCCGGCATCGTGCCCTCCAACACCTACACCACGCGCGACGGACAGAACATCGTCATCGCCGGCAACGGCGACGCGATCTTCCATCGGCTGATGCGCGCCATCGGCCGCGACGACCTGGCCACGGACCCCGACCTGGTGCGCAACGACGGCCGCGCCAGGCGCGTCGAGGAGATCGACGGCGCCATCCAGCAATGGTGCGACGGCCGCGGCATCGAAGAGGCGCTGGGCGTGCTGAAGGCCGCCGACGTGCCGGTGGGCAAGATCTACAGCGTGGCCGACATGTTCGGCGATCCGCAGTTCCTGGCGCGCGGCATGATAGAGCAGCACCGCTTCGCCGACGGCACGCCGGTCAAGCTGCCGGCGGTGGTGCCCAAGCTGTCGGAAACGCCGGGCGGCACGCGCTGGGTGGGGCCGAGATTAGGGGAACATACCGAGGAAGTCCTGAAATCGCTGGGGTATGATTCAGCGGCTATCGACGAGCTGGCGCAGACCGGCGCTATCGGTACACCCGACAACCAGGAGACAAGCAATGTCAGTCACTCGCCGTGATCTGCTCAAGATGGCCGGCGCCGCCGGCGTCATGGGCATGGCGCCCGCCATCGTGCGCGCGCAGAAGCTCGAAAAGACCAAGGTCCAGATCGCAGTCGGCGGCAAACCGCTGATCTACTACCTCCCGCTGTCCATCGCGGAAGCCCGCGGCTATTTCAAGGACGAAGGCCTGGACGTCAGCATCGCCGACTTCGCGGGCGGTTCCAAGGCCCTGCAGGCCGTGGTGGGCGGCAGCGCCGACATCGTCTCGGGCGCGTTCGAGCACACGCTGTCCATGCAGTCCAAGGGCCAGGCCTACCGCGCCTTCGTGCTGCAAGGGCGCGCGCCGATGATAGGCGTGGGCGTGTCCAAGAAGAACCTGCCCGGCTACAAGGGCGCGGCCGACCTGAAGGGCAAGAAGATCGGCGTGACCGCGCCGGGCTCCTCGACCAACATGGTGGTCAGCTTCTTCCTGGCCAAGCACGGCCTGAAGGCTTCCGACGTGTCCTTCATCGGCGTGGGCGCCGGCGCCGGCGCGGTGACCGCGCTGCGCAGCGGCCAGATCGACGCCATCTCCAACACCGACCCCGTGGTGTCCATGCTGGAGATGCCCGGCGACATCCAGGTCATCGTCGATACGCGCACCCTCAAGGACACGCGCGACATCTTCGGCGGCAACATGCCGGCGGGCTGCCTGTACGCGCCCCAGGCCTTCCTCGACGCCAATCCCAACACCGCGCAGGCGCTGGCCAACGCGCTGGTGCGCGCCGACAAGTGGATCCAGAAGGCCGGCCCGGAAGAAATCGCCAAGGTCGTGCCCGAAACCTATCTGCTGGGCGATCCGGCGGTGTACAAGGCCGCCATCGGCAAGAGCATGGAAGGCCTGTCGCCCGACGGCATGATCCCCGAGGACGGCGCGGCCACCGCGCTCAAGGCGCTGGCCGCCTACCAGCCGGACTTCGACGGCTCGAAGATCGACGCCTCCAAGGTCTGGACCAACGACTTCGCGCGCCGCGCCAACGAGAAGTATCCCAATGGCTGAAGCCGCGCTGTCGCTGGACAACATCAGTTGCACCTTTGTCTCGCGTGACGACCGCAGCCAGCGCTACACCGCCGTGGCCGACACTTCCCTGGCGATCGCGCCCGGGGAGTTCGTATCCGTGGTGGGGCCCACGGGCTGCGGCAAGTCCACCCTGCTCAACGTCGGCGCCGGCCTGCTGGCGCCGTCGGCCGGGCAGGTGAAGGTGTTCGGGCAGCCCCTGCAGGGCATCAACGAACGCGCCGGCTACATGTTCCAGGGCGAGGCGCTGCTGCCCTGGCGCAGCGCGCTGGACAACGTGGTGGCCGGGCTGGAATTCGCCGGCGTGCCGCGCCAGGAGGCGCTGGAGCAGGGCCGCGTATGGATGCGCCGGGTCGGCCTGGGCGGCTTCGAGGGCCGCTATCCGCACCAGATGTCGGGCGGCATGCGCAAGCGCGCCATGCTGGCGCAGACCCTGATCCGCGACCCCGACATCATCCTGATGGACGAGCCGTTCTCGGCGCTCGACATCCAGACCCGCCAGCTCATGGAAAACGAGGTGCTGGACCTGTGGATGGCCAAGCGCAAGGCCGTGCTGTTCATCACGCACGACCTGGACGAGGCCATCGCCATGAGCGACCGCGTGGTGGTGCTGTCGGCCGGGCCGGGCACCCATCCCATCGGCGAATTCGCCATCGACCTGCCGCGTCCGCGCGACGTGGCCGAAGTGCGCACCCATCCGCGTTTCGTGGAACTGCACGCCGCGATCTGGGGCGTGCTGCGCGAAGAGGTACTCAAGGGCTATGCCCAACAAAAGCGAGCCTGAGCCATGTCGAAGTCTTTGATCAAACCCGGTTCGGCCAGCCTGCGCTTCTGGCAGCTGCTGCTGTTGGTGGCGATCCTGCTGGTGTGGCATTTCGCCTCGCGCGATCCCAAGGTGGCGTTCTTCTTCGGCGAGCCGCTGAAGGTGTGGGGCCGCATCTGGGCCTGGTTCGTCACCAACGCGGACATCTACGCGCACCTGGGCGTGACGCTCACCGAAACCGTGCTGGCGTTTTTCATCGGCACGGTCGCCGGCCTGGGCTTCGGCCTGTGGCTGGGCCTGTCGCCGCAGGCCAGCGCGATCCTGGACCCGTACATCACGGCCGCCAACTCGATGCCGCGCGTGATCCTGGCGCCCATCTTCGGCATGTGGTTCGGCCTGGGCATCTGGTCCAAGGTGGCGCTGGCGGTGACGCTGGTGTTCTTCATCGTCTTCTTCAACGTCTACCAGGGCGTGCGCGAAGTCAGCCCGACGCTGCTGGACAACGCGCGCATGCTGGGCGCGCGCAAGCGCCAGCTGCTGCGCCACGTGTACCTGCCCTCGGCCACCAGCTGGGTGTTCTCCAGCCTGCACACCTCCGTGGGCCTGGCCTTCGTGGGCGCCGTGGTGGGCGAATACCTGGGCTCGGCCAGCGGCGTGGGCTACCTGATCCTGCAGGCCGAAGGCACGTTCGACGTGAACACCGTGTTCGCCGGCATCATCGTGCTGACGGCCTTCGCGCTGATCCTGGACGGCATCGTCGGCGCGGGCGAAAAGCGCCTGATGAAATGGCAGCCCCGTTCCGGCGAAACCGAGAAGATCTGATCCGCCGTCCCCATCCATACGGAGTTGCCATGGCCCGCCTGCCTTATGCCGACCTGACCCATCCCGAAGCCCGGCCGCTGGTCGACCGCATCGTCGCCGAACGGGGCAGCGTGCTGCACCTGTACCAGATGCTGCTGCACAGCCCCGCCGTGGCCGGCGGCTGGCTCAATTACCTGACCTCCATCCGCCAGCTCAGCACCTTGCCGGGCGATCTGCGCGAACTGGTCATCATGCGCGTGGCGGCGATCAACGGCGCGCCCTACGAAGCCGACCAGCACGCCCCGATCGCCCTGAAAGAGGGCGTGTCGCAGGCCCAGCTGGACGCGCTGCCCGCCTGGGAAGGCTCGGATCTGTTCAGCGAGCGCGAACGCGCGGTGCTGGCCTATACCGACGCCATGACGCGCAACGTGCAAGTGCCCGAGCCGGTATTCCAGGCCGCCCGCGCCGCGATGGGAACCGACAAGCTCATGGTCGAACTGACCGCGACGGTGGCGGCCTACAACATGGTGTCGCGCTTCCTGGAAGCGCTGCAGGTGCATTCGCACGATCATCGGTAGGGGCGGTCCGATGGGGCGCGCGCGTTCGGCGATCTCTCGACCCGTAGGATGGGTGTAGCGCGCCGCCATCGTCCCAGGAAAACGACGGCCGAACGCGCGAAACCCATCACCCGCCAATCACCCCCGCTGTCCCTCGATCAGCGCATCCAGCTTGACCGCGTCGGCCACGAACGAACGGATGCCTTCGGACAGTTTTTCGCTGGCCATCGCGTCCTCGTTGAGCAGGGTGCGGAACGTGACCTCGTCGGCGCCGATGCGGGCGATGCCGGCGGCGGCGTCGCTGGCGCGCAGCTGGGGCGGGGCGTCGCCCTCGGTGGAGGCCAGCTTGGTCAGCAGGTCGGGGCTGATCGTCAGCAGGTCGCAGCCCGACAGGGCCAGGATCTGGCCCACGTTGCGAAAGCTCGCGCCCATGATCTCGGTGGCGATGCCGAAATGCTTGTAGTAGTGGTAGATGCGCGTCACCGACTGCACGCCGGGATCGTTGCCGCCCGCATGGTCCGCCTCCACCCAGGCCGCGCCGGCGGCTTTCTTGTGCCAGTCGTAGATGCGGCCGACGAAGGGCGAAATGAGCTGCACGTGCGCGTCGGCGCAGGCCACGGCCTGGGGCAGCGAGAACAGCAGCGTCAGGTTGCAGCGCACCCCTTCGGATTGCAGCGCGCGGGCGGCCTGGATGCCTTCCCAGGTCGAGGCGATCTTGATCAGCACGCGCTCGCGCGGCACGCCGGCGGCCTCGTACAGGGCGATCAGGCTGCGGGCGCGTTCGATGGTGGCGCGGGTGTCGAAGGACAGGCGGGCGTCGACCTCGGTCGAGACGCGGCCCGGCACGATGTCCAGGATGGCGCGGCCGAAGGCCACCAGCAGGCGGTCCATGAGCTCGGCCGTGGAGGCGCCGCGGTGGTCGCGCGCGGTCTTCTCCAGCAGGGGGCGGTAGGCGTCCTGCTGGACGGCCTTCAGAATAAGGGACGGATTGGTGGTCGCGTCGGTGGGACGCAGCGCCTTCATGGCTTCGAAGTCCCCCGTGTCGGCGACGACGGTGGTGTGGTTGCGCAAGGCGTCAAGTTGACTGGACATGGGCGGTACGGCTCGCAGCTGGGTAGGGTTCAAGGTGTCCTAAGCGTATCACCGAGCCGGGGCGGGCAAAACCGGCCGTATGTCCCATGGCCTGGCCCAAAATCCCTATCCCGGCCTTATTTGGCGCGGTTCTCCAGGAAAAACGGCCGCGCAAGGTATAATTCGAAGGTTTGATTATCGATTCTAAAACCGGGGTTTACTGTGCTGCCGCAACTTTTTCCCGAGGGGATCAACCGCTTCCCTCCTGCAATTCTGGCTCTGGCGGACGGTACCATTTTTCGAGGCGTGTCGATCGGTGCGCCTGGGCATACCGTTGCCGAAGTGGTGTTCAACACCGCGATGACCGGGTACCAGGAAATTCTCACCGATCCCAGCTACAGCGGCCAGATCGTCACGCTGACCTATCCGCACATCGGCAATACCGGCGTCAACGCCGAGGACGTGGAAGCGAACCGCGTCTATGCCGCCGGCCTGGTGGTCCGCGACTGTCCCGCCCGCGTGTCGAACTTCCGTTCCACGCAATCGTTGCCTGAGTACCTCTCCGAGCAGGGCATCGTCGCCATTTCCGGCGTGGATACCCGCAAGCTCACCCGCATCCTGCGCGACAAGGGCGCCCAGGGCGCCTGCATCTTCGTCGGCACCGACGCCGAGCGCGCCGTCGAACTGGCCCGCGGCTTCGCCGGCATGACCGGCCAGGACCTGGCCCGCGTCGTCTCCATCAAGAACAGCACCGACTGGACCGAAGGCACCTGGCGCCTGGGCGCGGGCTTCTCCAAGCCCGACCAGTCCAGGTTCCACGTCGTGGCCTACGACTTCGGCATCAAGAGCAACATCCTGCGCCTGCTGGCCGACCGCGGCTGCCGCATCACGCTGGTGCCGGCCCAGACCAGCGCCGAGGAAGTCTTCAAGCTCGATCCGGACGGCGTGTTCCTGTCCAACGGCCCCGGCGACCCCGAGCCCTGCGACTACGCCATCGAAGCCACCCGCGCCTTCCTGGACAAGAAGCTGCCGGTGTTCGGCATCTGCCTGGGCCACCAGATCATGGGCCTGGCGCTGGGCGGCAAGACGCTCAAGATGAAGACCGGCCACCACGGCGCCAACCATCCGGTGCAGGACCTGGCCTCCAAGCGCGTGTTCATCACCAGCCAGAACCACGGCTTCGCGGTCGACGCCGCCAGCCTGCCGGCCAACGCGCGAGCCACGCACGTCTCGCTGTTCGACGGCACGCTGCAGGGCTTCGAGCTCACCGACCGTCCGGCCTTCTGCTTCCAGGGCCATCCCGAAGCCAGCCCCGGCCCGCACGACATCATCGAACTGTTCGACAAGTTCATCAGCCTGATGTCCGGCCAAAAGTAAAGATTGCATCATGCCCAAGCGTACAGACCTAAAAAGCATACTCATCATCGGCGCCGGCCCCATCATCATCGGGCAGGCCTGCGAATTCGACTATTCCGGCGCGCAGGCGTGCAAGGCGCTCAAGGCCGAGGGCTACCGCACCATCCTGGTCAACAGCAATCCGGCCACGATCATGACGGACCCGGAAACGGCCGACGTCACCTACATCGAGCCCATCACCTGGCAGGCCGTCGAGAAGATCATCGAGCGTGAAAAGCCCGATGCGCTCCTGCCCACCATGGGCGGCCAGACCGCGCTGAACTGCGCGCTGGACCTGGCCCACCACGGCGTGCTGGCCAAGCACAACGTGGAACTCATCGGCGCCAACGAGCACGCCATCGAGAAGGCCGAGGACCGCCAGAAGTTCAAGCAGGCCATGACCGACATCGGCCTGGAATCGGCCAAGTCGGGCGTGGCCCACAGCATGGAAGAAGCCTGGGAAGTGCAGCGCCGCATCGCGGCCGAAGTCGGCACCTCGGGCTTCCCGGCCGTGATCCGCCCCAGCTTCACGATGGGCGGCTCGGGCGGCGGCATCGCCTACAACGCCGAAGAATTCGAAACCATCTGCCGCCGCGGCCTGGAAGCCTCGCCCACCAGCGAGCTGCTGATCGAAGAGTCGCTGCTGGGCTGGAAGGAATTCGAGATGGAAGTGGTCCGCGACAAGGCGGACAACTGCATCATCGTCTGCTCCATCGAGAACCTGGACCCCATGGGCGTGCACACCGGCGACTCGATCACGGTGGCCCCGGCCCAGACGCTGACCGACAAGGAATACCAGATCATGCGTAACGCATCGATCGCGGTGTTGCGCGAGATCGGCGTGGATACGGGCGGCTCGAACGTGCAGTTCGCCGTCAATCCCAAGAACGGCCGCATGATCGTCATCGAGATGAACCCGCGCGTGTCGCGTTCGTCGGCGCTGGCCTCCAAGGCCACGGGCTTCCCCATCGCCAAGGTCGCCGCGCGCCTGGCCGTGGGCTACACGCTGGACGAGCTCAAGAACGAAATCACCGGCGGCGCCACCCCGGCCTCGTTCGAACCCTCGATCGACTACGTCGTCACCAAGGTGCCGCGTTTCGCGTTCGAGAAATTCCCCACCGCCGACGCGCGCCTGACCACCCAGATGAAGTCCGTGGGCGAAGTCATGGCCATCGGCCGCACCTTCCAGGAATCGTTCCAGAAGGCGCTGCGCGGCCTGGAAGTGGGCGTCGACGGCCTGAACCAGAAGACCACCGACCGCGAAAAGCTGCAGGTCGAGCTGGGCGAACCCGGTCCGGAACGCATCTGGTACGTGGGCGACGCCTTCGCGCAGGGCTTCACGCTGGACGAAGTGCACAACATCACGCACATCGACCCGTGGTTCCTGTCGCAGATCAAGGAAATCGTCGACATCGAGCTGGCGCTCGAACAGAAGACGCTGTCCGACCTGGACTACGCCACGCTGTGGGAACTGAAGCGCCGCGGCTTCTCCGACCGCCGCCTGGCCTTCCTGCTCGACACGGTGGAATCCGAAGTGCGCAAGCTGCGCCACCAGCTGAACGTGCGCCCGGTCTACAAGCGCGTCGACACCTGCGCCGCCGAGTTCGCCACCCGCACCGCCTACATGTACTCCACGTACGAGGAAGAGTGCGAAGCCGCGCCCACCGACCGCAAGAAGATCGTGGTGCTGGGCGGCGGTCCGAACCGCATCGGCCAGGGCATCGAGTTCGACTACTGCTGCGTGCACGCCGCGCTGGCGCTGCGCGACGACGGGTACGAGACCATCATGGTCAACTGCAACCCGGAAACCGTGTCCACCGACTACGACACCTCCGACCGCCTGTACTTCGAGCCGCTGACGCTCGAGGACGTGCTGGAGATCGTCCACAAGGAAAACCCGGTCGGCATGATCGTGCAGTACGGCGGCCAGACCCCGCTGAAGCTGGCGCGCGCGCTGGAAGCCAACGGCGTGCCCATCATCGGCACCAGCCCGGAATCCATCGACATCGCCGAGGACCGCGAGCGCTTCCAGAAGCTGCTGAACAAGCTCGGCCTGCGCCAGCCGCCCAACCGCACCGCGCGCACCGAAGCCGAGGCCCTGGCGCACGCCGCCGACATCGGCTATCCGCTGGTCGTGCGTCCCAGCTACGTGCTGGGCGGGCGCGCCATGGAAATCGTGCACGAGCAGCAGGACCTCGAACGCTACATGCGCGAGGCCGTGAAGGTCAGCAATGACTCGCCGGTGCTGCTGGACCGCTTCCTGAACAACGCCACCGAAGTGGACGTGGACTGCCTGGCCGACGGCGAAACCGTTTTCATCGGCGGCGTCATGGAGCACATCGAACAGGCCGGCGTGCACTCGGGCGACTCCGCCTGCAGCCTGCCGCCGTACTCGCTGTCGGCCGACGTGATCGCCGAGATCAAGCGCCAGACCAGCATGATGGCCAAGGCGCTGAACGTCAGCGGCCTGATGAACGTGCAGTTCGCGATCCAGGGCGGCGACGTCTACGTGCTGGAAGTGAACCCGCGCGCCTCGCGCACGGTGCCCTACGTGTCCAAGGCCACCGGCCTGCAGCTGGCCAAGATCGCCGCGCGCGCCATGGCCGGCCAGACCCTGGCCGCGCAAGGCATCACCCGTGAAGTCGTGCCGCCTTACTTCTCGGTCAAGGAAGCCGTGTTCCCGTTCGTGAAGTTCCCGGGCGTGGACACCATCCTGGGCCCGGAAATGAAGTCGACTGGCGAAGTGATGGGCGTGGGCACGAGCTTCGGCGAAGCCTTCGTGAAGTCGCAGCTGGCCGCGGGCGTGCGCCTGCCGGAATCCGGCACGGTGTTCATCAGCGTGAAGAACCAGGACAAGCCGGCCGCCGTGGAAGTGGCGCGCGGCCTGCACGTGCTGGGCTTCAAGCTGGTCGCCACGCGCGGCACCGCCACCGAGATCGAGGCCGCCGGCATTCCGGTGCAGGTGGTCAACAAGGTCACCGAGGGCCGTCCGCACATCGTCGACATGGTGAAGAACGGCGAGATCTCGCTGGTCATCAACACCGTCGAAGAGCGCCGCAACGCCATCGCCGACTCGCGCACCATCCGTACCCAGGCGCTGGCCGCGCGTGTTACGTTCTTCACGACGATCGCCGGCGCCCGCGCCGCGGTCGAGGGCATGCAGTACCTGCGCCAGGGCCTGGGCCTGCAGGTCTATCCGTTGCAGGAGCTGCACGCATCGTTGTCGGGTAAGTAAGCGAGTACGCAAGATCTTCCGGACGCGTGCAACCGCGTCCGGAAGCGGTAGGAGGCAGGATGAAGTGGTTCATTCTGGCGGTGTTCATCGTTTGCGCTACGGTAGTGCATTACCGTGGCCGAGTCAGACACAGGTTCTCGCGGCAGGCGCTGGATCACTCCACCTTCACCGCGCCGCTGAACTGTTTCATGTACGCGTTCTCCAGCGTACCTAACCAGCCCTACATCGATCTGGACCGGTTTCCGGAACTCAAGGTCCTGCTGGACCGTTGCGACGACATCCGGGCCGAGGCGCTGGAACTGTTCGGCGAAGGCCATATCAAGGCCTCGGACAAGTACAACGACGCCGGCTTCAATTCCTTCTTCAAAAGCGGCTGGAAGCGTTTCTACCTGAAGTGGTATGACGCCGACCATCCCTCGGCTTCGGCCCTGTGCCCGGTCACCACGCAACTGCTGGCCGGCATCCCCTCCATCAAGGCCGCCATGTTCGCGTCGCTGCCGCCGGGCAGCCGGTTGCCGCGCCACCGCGATCCCTACGCGGGTTCGCTGCGCTTTCACATGGGCCTGATCACGCCGAACGATCCCGACTGCTACATCAACGTCGACGGCCAGCCGTATTACTGGCGCGACGGCGAGGCGGTGGTGTTCGACGAGACGTTCATCCACTACGCCGAGAACAAGACCCAGCAGAACCGCATCATCCTGTTCGCCGACGTGGAGCGCCCGATGCGCTACCGCTGGGCGCAGGCAATCAACCGCAAGGTGGGCGGCTTTCTGCTGCGCGCGGCCGCGGCGCCGAACCAGGCGGGCGACGCCACCGGCGGGATCAACCGGATCTTCGGCGCGGTGTACGCGGTGCGCCGCTTCGGCAAGGCGCTGAAAAAGCGCAGCAAGCCGCTGTACTACCTGTCCAAGTGGGCGCTGGTGGCGGCGATTCTGGCGCTGATCTTCCTGTAGGATGCGGGGGCGGGCAGCCCCCGCTTTTCCATCCTGCGGCGAACCTATCCATGACCACAGTATTCATTACGGGCGCAAGCAGCGGCCTGGGCCGCGCCCTGGCGCAACAGTATGCCGCCTCGGGCGCCACGCTCGGGCTGCTCGGGCGGCGCGAAGCGGCGTTGCAGGAGCTGGCCGCCAGCCTGCCGGGCGCGCACCGCTGTTACGCGGTGGACGTGCGCGACCGCCAGGCGCTGCACGCGGCGGCGCAGGATTTCATCGCGTTCTGCCGGGGGCGGGTGGACGTGATGATCGCCAGCGCGGGCATCAGCGCGGGCACGCTGACCGAGCACGGCGAGGATTACGACGTGTTCAAGGCCATCGTGGACACCAATCTGCTGGCCACGGTGGCGACTTTCGAGCCCTTCATCGGGCCGATGCGCCAGGCCGGATCGGGCCGGCTGGTGGGTATCGCCAGCGTGGCGGGCGTGCGCGGACTGCCGGGCGCCGGCGCCTATAGCGCGTCGAAGTCGGCGGTGGTGACCTACTGCGAGAGCCTGCGGCTGGAACTGGCCGGCGACGGCATCCGGGTGGTGACGATCGCGCCCGGCTATATCAAGACGGCCATGACCGCCCACAATCCCTATTCCATGCCGTTTCTGATGGAGGCCGATGCGTTTGCGCGGCGGGCGCGGGCGGCGATCGACCGGGGCACGTCCTATACCGTGATTCCGTGGCAAATGGGGGTGGTGGCCAAGCTGATGCGGCTGCTGCCCAATGCGCTATATGACCGGCTGGCGCGCAATGCGCCGCGCAAGCCGCGTCAGCCACGTTGACGGCGCCTCAGGGCACTACGTCGTCGCCCACCTCGTCGGTCACGTGACCGACGTCGCCCCAGTCCAGGACCTGCCATTTGCGGCCGGCGACGCCGACGCGGTTGATGCTGACGTTCAGCAGCGCGGCGTCGCGCGGGGCGTTCAGGGGCACGCCGCTGGCGTGGCGCCAGATGATGTCGAGCACGCCGCCGTGGGTGAACATGAGGATGCGTTCGTCGTCGTGGCGGCTGGCGATGTCGTCGACGGTGGAGATGACGCGGGACTGGAACTGGCCCAGGGTTTCGCCGCCGTCCAGCGGGCGTAGCGGGTCGCGGCTTTTCCAGGCGGCGGCCGCTTCGGGGGCCTGCACGTCGATGCGGTCGTGGTCCAGGCCTTCGAGCACGCCGAAGCCGCGTTCGCGGATGCCGGGCTCGATGCGCACGCGCAGGCCCAGCTGTTCGGATACGGGCGCCGCCGTGGCGTGGGCGCGCTGCAGGTCGCTGCTGTAGATGGCGTGGATCGGGGTGCGGCGGGCCTCCTCGCGCATGCGGGCGGCGAGCAGGCTGGCCTGGTTGCGGCCGAATTCGTTGAGGGGGATGTCTTGCCAGCCTTGCAGGCGGCGCTGGCGGTTCCAGTCGGTTTCGCCGTGGCGGATGAACCAGATTTCAGTCATTACGGTATTGATCGGGGGATGAGGCCTGGACCTGGGGCGGCGCGATCTGCGTGCGCGGTTTCCAGATGGTTTGAATGATCGAGCTTAACGCGACCAGCGCGGGCTCGCTAGCGCGCTCGTGCGGCAGGATGAAAGCCAGGACCGCGTCGACCCGCGCCTGGCCCCAGACGATGAAGTCGCTGGAGGCCGCGCCGGCCAGGGCGTTCTCCTCGCGCAGCAGCGCGCAGCCGGCGCCGGCGCGCACCAGGGTGTCGAGGTTGGCCTGGTCGTCGTGCTGCATCACGACGCGCGGCGACAGGCCGTGGCGTTCGAACATGTCGCGCAGCAGCAGGTGGGTGTGGCTGCCGGCCGGGCCGTCCAGCCAGGGCAGCTGCGCCACTTCCTTCCAGCCGCCGCGCTTGAGGGCGGCGGCGTGTTCCTGGGGCAGGGCGATGCGGTAGCGCACGCTGCGCAGCGGCTGCCACAGCACGCCGCGCGGCGGGTTGGCGGCGATGGTCAGCGCGGCCGGCAGGCGGCCGGTGCTGACCTGCTCGGCCAGGGCGGCGGCGGGCAGGGTCTGGGTCTTGAGCTCGACCAGCGGCAGGCGCTGGGTGACCGCCGAGGCCAGTTCGCCCAGGCGCAGGAAGTCGGGCCGCTCGCTGGGCACGCCCAGTTCGATCGCGCCGTGCAGGCTGCCTTGCAGCTGCTGGGCCTCGGACTTGAACTGGGCGCCCAGCACCAGCAGCGATTCCGCCGTGGGCAGTAGCACTTCGCCGGCCTTGGCCAGCGCCAGCCGGCCGCCGCTGCGGTCGAACAGCGCCACGCCCAGGCTTTGTTCCAGCGCCTTGATCTGGGCGGTGACGGCGGGCTGGGTCAGCGACAGCGCCTCGGCCGCCTTGGTCAGGTTGCCCAGCCGCGCGACCGTGACGAAAGCGCGTATCTGATAGATTTCCATGGCGGCGGACTCACGCCGCCAGCAAGCGTACCTGGGTGGGTTCCAGCCCTATCGATACGGGCGCGCCGACCGGGAACGGCGACAGTCCGGCCAGGTGGGACTGGTCGGCGGTCAGGCGCTGCTCGCCGATCTGCACCTGGTAGCGGGTGAATTCGCCCAGGAATTCGCTGCTTTCCACGATGCCGGGCAGCCACACGTAGCGCGCGTCGCCCAGGCCGTCGGCCATTTCGATCTGCACCGTGTGCGGCCGGAAGCTGGCCGCCAGCCGCGAGGCCGCCGGCGCTTCGCCGGACAGCGGCAGATGCAGGTCGCCCACGCCTTCGACGGCCAGCACCACACTGGCGCTGGTGCGCTCGCGCACCTGGCCTTCGAGCACGTTCATGGTGCCGACGAAGTTGGCCACGAAGCGGTTCACCGGATAGTCGAACAGCGTGCTGGGCGCGCCGATCTGCTGCACCACGCCGTGGTCCAGCACCGCCATGCGGTCGGCGGTGGTCATGGCCTCTTCCTGGTCGTGGGTGACGAAGATGGTGGTGATGCCCAGCCGCCGCTGCAGGCTGAGCAGGTCCTGGCGCATCTGCACCCGCAGCTTCTTGTCCAGGTTGGACAGCGGCTCGTCCAGCAGCAGCACCTGCGGTTCGATGACGATGGTGCGGGCCAGCGCCACGCGCTGCTGCTGCCCGCCGGAGAGCTGGTTGGGGCGGCGCTTGGCGTACTGCGACAGGCCCACCAGGTCCAGGGCCGCCTCCACCTTGGCCTGGATCTCGGCGCGCGGCAGCTTGCGCTCGACCAGGCCGAAGGCCACGTTGTCCCACACCGTCATGTGCGGCCACAGCGCGTAGTTCTGGAACACCATGCCGATGTTGCGGTTCCACGGCGGCGTGGCGCTGATGTCCTTGCCGTCGACCAGCAGCTGCCCCGCGTTATGGCGGTTGAAGCCGGCGATCAGGCGCAGCAGCGTGGACTTGCCCGAGCCCGACGGGCCCAGCAGGGCGAAGAACTCGCCCGGCTCGATGCTGATGTTGACGTCCTTGAGCACTTCGGTCTTGCCATAGGACAGCCGGATATTGCGGCATTCGACGCTGACCTTCTTCATTCCGTTTCCCCTTCGTGGCGCGCCGGCCGCTGGCGCGTCTGCGCGCGCTCGACCAGCAGGTGCGAGATATAGGTGCCGATGGCGACCGCGGCGACCGCCAGGACGCCGAGCGCGGCGCCCGGGCCGCGGCCCGCGGCGCTCTGCATGTAAAGATAGATACCGTAGCTCATGGGCGCCTGGCTGTCTTTGGTCACCAGCATGATGGTGGCCGACAGTTCGACGGCCGCCGTCACGAAGCTGGTGACGAAGCCCGCCAGCATGCCGCCGGCCATCAGCGGCACCACTACGCGGCGTATCGTGCTCATGCGCGTGGCGCCCAGCGACTGCGCGGCTTCTTCCAGCGAGATGTTGATCTGCTGCAGCGAGGCCACGCAGGAACGCAGCGCGTAGGGCAGCCGGCGCACCGAGTACGCGATCATGATGATGATCCACGACGAGGTCAGCAAGGTGCCGGTGCCCGGCAGCTCGATGCCGCGGAAGGTGCGCAGAAAGCCGATGGCCAGCACGATGCCGGGAATCGCCAGCGCCGCCGAGGCCAGGAAGTCCAGCCACTGGCGCGCCGGCAGCCGGGTGCGCAGCATCAGGTAGGCGATGGCGGTGCCCAGGATCACGTCCACGCCGGCGGCCAGGCCGCAATAGAGCAGGGTGTTGGCGATCATGCCCTGGGATTCGGAGAACACCGCCGAATAGTGCGCCAGCGTATATCCGTCGGGCAGCGGCGCGAAGCTCCAGACGCTGGCCAGCGACAGCAGCAGCACGCCCATGTGCGGCGACAGCACCAGCAGCAGCACCAGCAGTATCCAGCCATAGGCCAGCACGCTTTCCGCGGGGCGCAGCTTGCGCTTGTGCAGCGAGTTGCCGCCCTTTTGCAGAGTGGAGTAGTCCTTGCCCTTGAGCACCCGCGCCGACAGCCACAGCGCCAGGATCGACAAGCCGACCATGATGACGCTGATGACGTAGCCCAGCGGATCTTCCAGGCTCACCTGGGTGATGCGCAGATAGGCCTGCGGCGCCAGCATGTTGGTGGTGCCCAGCACCAGCGGCGTGCCCAGGTCGTCGAAGACTTTCACGAACACCAGCGAGGCGCCGGCCACGTAGCCGGGCAGCGCCAGCGGGAAGATCACGCGCCGGAACAGCCGGAAGCCGCGAGATCCCAGGTTGAGCGCGGCTTCTTCCATCGCGCCGTCGATGTTGCGCAGCGCCACCACCAGGTTCATCAGGATGAACGGGAAGTAGTGCAGCGCCTCCACGAAGATCACGCCGTTCAGCCCTTCCATGAAGGGCAGCGTGAAGCCGAACCAGTCCTGCAGCAGCAGGTTGACGCTGCCCGAGCGGCCGAAGATCAGCTGCATGGCGACCGCGCCGACGAAGGGCGGCATGATCAGCGGCAGCACGCCCAGCGTCTGGATCAGCAGCGCGCCGCGGAATTCGAAGCGCACCGTCAGGTAGGCCAGCGGCACCGCGATGAGCGAGGCCAGCAGGGCCGACCAGCCCGCCACGTACAGGCTGTTGAAGAACGCCTCCTGCATCAGGGGCTGATTGAAGAAGGCGCCGAAATGGCCCATCGTGAAGCTGCCGTCGGCGTTCACGAAGGCGCTGTAGAACACCGTGCCGACCGGAATGGCCAAAAACAGCAGCAAAAAGCCGAACACCAGGAGCGCCGTCAGCACAGGGCCGGCGTGCAGGCGCGAATGGCCCGAATAATCCATCGAGAATCCCGCAATCGTTGCTAATGCCCCGTCCGCGCGGACGGGGCGCCGGAAATCGGCCGGCGGGCCGGGCGCTGCCGCCCGCCGCCGGCCGCGGATACCGCTACGCCGCTACAGCGCGGCGGCCTGCCGGGCCAGCTTCACGGCTTCTTCGTAGTTGGCGCGGGCCTGCCCGTTCCACTCGCCTTCGAGCTGCGTGATCTGCTGGTTGACGGCGGCGTCTTTCTTGTTGCCGGCGAAGATGGCCAGGAAGGCCGGGTCCGATGCCTTCTTGCCGTCGACCAGCGGCGCCCAGGTCAGCTTGCGGGCCTGCTCCAGCAGCTCGGCGGCCTTGCCGCTCCTGGCCTTGTCGCCCAGCTTGGCCTCCGCGTCGTAAATGGCCTTGGTGGCCGCCTGCAGTTCCTTCAGGCGGAAGGTGACGGTCTGGTCGTACAGCGACTGCACCACGTAGTAGCGCGTCTGCGACAGGTCGGCGTTGAACTGCACCTTGCTGCGCTTGGCGATTTCGGCCGGATCGGGATAGCCTGGCGGGATCTTGCCGGCCAGCGCGGAGTAGGGCAGCACCGGCAGGCGCGAGATCTTGGGCTGCAGCAGCAGCTCCTGGCCCGCCTGGCTGAGCGTGAAGGCGATGAACTTCTTGCCTTCCTCGGTGTTCTTGGCGCCCTCGATCAAGGCGATGTTGGCCGGCACGATGGCGGTCTCCGACGGGTAGACGAAGTCGACCGGGAACTTGGAGTACTTGCTGGACAGTCCGAAGAAGTCGATCACCGGGCCGGCGCCGAACTGCCCGTTGTTCACGCCGTCGGGCACGCCGAACGAGCGCTCGGTGATGGCGCTGCTGTTGCCCGACATGCGCAGCAGCGTGCGCCAGCCTTCGTCCCAGCCTTCGCCCTGCAGAATGGTCTCGACCGTCAGGTGCATGGTGCCCGAGCGCGACGGCGAGGTGATGCCGACGTGGCCGAACCACTGCGGCGCGAGCAGGTCCTTCCATTCGACCGGCGCGGGCAGCTTGTGCGCGGCGATGTAGCGCGTGTTGTAGATGATGCCGTAGCCGGCCAGCGCCTGGCCCAGGTACATGCCGGCGGGATCGTTGATGGGGTAGCTGCCGATCTTGTCCGGCACATCCTTGTTCGCCACGTCGGACGACTTGGCCAGCAGCTTGTCGCGCCCCAGCACTTCGAACGCGTCGGGCGCGCTGGCCCAGAACACTTCGGGGCGCTGGCCCGCGGGCGTTTCGCGCACGTAGGCGATGCCCGATACCGTGTTCTTGTTCAGGATTTCCAGCGTGATGCCGGGGTTGGCCTTCTCGAACGCCGCCTTGTAGGCCTGGGTCAGGTCCTTGGGGAACGAAGTGATCACCGTCACCGTGCCGGCCAGGGCCGGCGCGGCACAGGCGGCCAGCAGCGCCCCTGCGAGGGCTGTGCGCATTGCGTGCATGGTTTGTCTCCGTGGTTTTAGATTTGTCCGGAGACAGTAATGTCAGCCCTGCGGCGAGTCCAATCAGAAATTTTGATGCGGCCCATCAGCGCGGGCGGCCGCGCCCGCTTGCGGATTATGCGGTGGCCGACACGCCGCCCTGCATCGCGCGGGCCTGCTGCGTCATCACCTGCGAGATCTGCGCCTGGATCTGCAGCGCCTGCGCGTTGAGCGCCTGCACCTGGCTTGCCTTCATTTCGGCCGACATGGCGCTGGCCTTGACCCGGGCGATCTGCTCCATGACGCGCTGCAGCTGTTTCTGCAATTCCTTGATCTGACGGGTGTATTCGTCCTCGTTGTCGGTTTCCTCGGAGGCCTGCGCGCCGCCCACCGCCATCGCGCCCGGCTGGCTGACGCGGATCTTGCCGTCCTGCGCCGACACCGCGGCCGGCGCGTCCTGGCGGGCCCGGCTGGCCTGGATGCGCTCGGCCCACAGGTCGGTCAGGCTCTTGAGCCGGGAGGTGCCTTGGATGGAATCGATCGCCATGATTGCTCCTGTCGCCAGTCGGGATTTGGGGGTTTCCACCAGTACGGCATCGCCGCGCGGAACTTAAACGTTGCGGGTGGTTCGCGGCCCCATTTACACTGGCGCCCGCTCGCAGTCTCCATCCTCCCTTCGAACCACTTTCCCGGGGCATCCATGTCCAATTCCTACTTTCCGCGCTGGCGCCTGGCCGACGACGCCGAGCCCGGCGTCATCATCGCGCCCGACGAAAGGCTGTCCTGGCCCAAGAACGTGGCCATGGGCGCCCAGCACGTCGTCGCCATGTTCGGGTCCACCGTGCTGGCGCCGCTGCTGATGGGCTTCGATCCCAACGTCGCCATCCTGATGTCGGGCATCGGAACGCTGATCTTCTTCCTGTTCGTCGGCGGCCGGGTGCCGAGCTACCTGGGTTCCAGCTTCGCCTTCATCGGCGGCGTGATCGCGGTCACCGGCTACGCCGGGGCCGGCCCCAACGCCAATATCGGCGTGGCGCTGGGCGCCATCATCGCCTGCGGCCTGGCCTATACGCTGATCGGCCTGCTGGTCTGGATCGCCAACTCGCGCGCGGGCGCGGGCGCGAACTGGATCGACACGCTGATGCCGCCGGTGGTCACGGGCGCGGTGGTCGCCGTGATCGGCCTGAACCTGGCGCCCATCGCCGCCAAGGGCGCGATGGGGGCCTCGGGCTTCGACACCGCGATGGCGCTGGTCACCGTCCTCTGCGTCGGCGGCATCGCGGTCTATACCAAGGGCATGGTGCAGCGCCTGCTCATCCTGGTGGGCATGATCCTGGCCTGCGTGGTGTACGGTGTCTTCGCCAACGGCCTGGGCCTGGGCAAGCCGATAGACTTTTCGGCGGTGTCCGCGGCCGCCTGGTTCGGCCTGCCGCAGTTCGCCGCGCCCGTGTTCAAGGCCGAGGCCATGGGCCTGATCGTGCCGGTCGCCATCATCCTGGTGGCGGAAAACCTCGGCCACGTGAAGGCGGTCAGCGCCATGACCGGACAGGACCTGGACCGCTACCTAGGCCGCGCCTTCGTGGGCGACGGGGTCGCCACCATGGTGTCGGGCGCGGTGGGCGGCACCGGCGTCACCACCTACGCCGAGAACATCGGCGTCATGGCCGTGACCCGCATCTATTCCACCCTGGTCTTCGTGGTGGCCGCCCTGATCGCCATCGTGCTGGGCTTCTCGCCCAAGTTCGGCGCGCTGATCCAGACCATCCCCGCGCCGGTGCTGGGCGGCATGTCGGTGGTGGTGTTCGGCCTGATCGCGATCGCCGGCGCCCGCATCTGGGTGGTCAACCAGGTGGACTTCAGCGACAACCGCAACCTCATCGTGGCCGCGGTCACGCTGGTGCTGGGGGCGGGCGACTTCACCGTCAAGCTGGGCACCTTCACCCTGGGCGGCATCGGCACCGCCACCTTCGGCGCCATCATCCTGTACGCGCTGCTGCGCCGCCGGAACTAGACGGGCACCAGCCGGGCGGTCGGCGTCACGTCGATCGCCTGGCCCGACAATGTCTTGAACACCGCGGTGGCCTCGGCCAGGCGCCGCGCCTGGTCCTCCATCGCCGCGGCGGCGGCGGAGGCTTCCTGCACCAGCGCCGCGTTCTGGTGGGTGACCTCGTCCATCTGCGCGATCGCCAGGCCGACCTGGTCGATGCCGCTGGCCTGCTGGGCCGAGGCGGCGGAGATCTCGCCCATGAGGCAGGCCACCCGCTGCACCGAACCCACGATTTCCTGCATGGTCCGTCCGGCGGCCTCGACCTGGGCCGAGCCGGCGGTCACCGTGGCCACCGAGGCCTCGATCAGGGCCTTGATCTCCTTGGCCGCCAGCGCGGCGCGCTGGGCCAGCGTGCGGACCTCGCCGGCGACCACCGCGAAACCCTTGCCCTGCTCGCCGGCGCGGGCCGCCTCCACCGCCGCGTTCAGCGCCAGGATGTTGGTCTGGAACGCGATGCCGTCTATCACCGAGACGATGTCGGAGATCTTGCGCGAGCTGGCCGAGATGTCCTGCATGGTGGATACCACTCGGTCCACGCTCTGGCCGCCGCGTTCGGCCACGTCCATGCTGTCCATCACCAGCTGGTTGGCCTGGGCGGCGCTCTGCGCGTTCTGCTTGACGGTCGCCGCCAGCTCTTCCATGGTGGTGGCGGTTTCCTGCAGCGCCGACGCCTGCTGCTCGGTGCGCACCGACAGGTGGGCATTGCCGGCCGCGATCTCGGCGGCGCGCGCGTTGATTTCCTCGACTCCCTTGCGCACCGCGGTCACCGTGCGGGTCAGGCCTTCCTGCATGCGCCTGAGCGCGGCGTAGAGGCAACCGATCTCGTTGTCGGAACGGCTATGCACGCGCGTCGTCAGGTCGCCGGCCGCGATGCGGTCGAAATAGCCGCTGGCCTGCCGCAGCGGCCGCAGCACCGAAAAGCGGATGAAGAGCCAGCACAGCACCGTCAGCAGCACCCCGATGGCGACCAGCGCGGTGGCCGATATCTGCGCGGTGGAGTAGGTGCGCTGGGAACTGGCCAGCACGCCGCCGCTGCGTTCGGCGGTCCATGCCAGGAACGCCTGCATGTCCTGGGCGAAGCCGGTGTCGGCCCGCTGCGCCCATGCCTTGTCTTCCTGGTACTTGGCGGGCAGGCGTTCGCGCACGTCCGCCCTCAGCGCGTCGAGCGCCGCGCCGTACTCCGAGAAGCTGCCCTGCACCGCCTGCGCCAGGGCCTGGTCGCGCCCGCTCCTGGGCACGTCGATATAGCGGGCGAAGCGCTCGCGCGCCAGCGCCAGGTGCTCCATGGCCTGCTGCTCGGCCTGCCCGGCCTGGTCCTCGGCGCCTACCCGTTGGGCTGTCATGGCGCTGCTCAGCGCCAGCCGCGTGCGCAGCAGGGCGGCTTCGGCCTGATACAACGGGTCGACCTGGTCGACCGCGACATGGTTCAAGTCCCGGATCTCGGCGACGCTGCGCTGGGCGTTGGTCCAGCCCAGGCCATTGGCCAGGGTCAGGACGATCACGAAGCTGCCCAGCACCAGCAGCATTCCGGTGCGGACCGTCAAATTTTCAAGCATGGGTGTTTCTCCTTCCTCAGTGCATTGCGCGGCACCCGGCAGCGGGCCGGGCCGTCCGCGACGGCGGGGCGGGCGGGCCGCGCATGGCGCCCGCCGCTACCTACATCGGAAGTGACAGGGATGGCTGCGGCCGGCCGAGGCGGGCGCACAGAAAAAGAACCGATCCGGACCCATATGTATGGATTTGTTAATAATTCGACAATTTGTATTTTTAAACCGATTCAGCTGTCTTTTTCCAGTCGTTTTTCCCGTCGGCCGCCGCATCCGCCATGTTTTGGGCCGGCATGCGCGGCCGGTTTGCGTTTGCGCAAGGACATTGGAAAAAAATCACGTTTTCGGACGGTTACGGCATCGAAATCCGCCGAAAACGACGGTTTCTCCGGTGGCTTGCAATTCCGGTGGACTTTGCCCACAATATGACCTTGATTGCCCCGGTTCCGACCCGAGCCGGGGTTTTGTTTTGGTCGTTTGCCGCGCCGCCGTCAAGAAGTCCCGACGGCACGGGCGCGCGTTTTGCGGCCTTCACCGAGAACGCTCCTTCGGGGCGTTTTCTTCTTTTGTTTGGGAAACGACATGTCTGCCATTCCTTTGACCGTGCGCGGGGCCGAGCGCTTGCAAGAAGAGCTCCAGCGGCTGAAAACCGTGGAACGTCCCGCCGTGATTAACGCTATCGCCGAGGCGCGTGCCCAGGGCGATCTGTCGGAAAACGCCGAGTACGACGCAGCTCGCGAGCGCCAAGGCTTTATCGAGGGCCGGATTGCTGAGCTTGAAGGCACGCTTTCCAATGCCCATCTGATCGACCCCACCGCCCTCGAGGCCGAAGGTCGCGCCGTATTCGGCGCAACCGTCGAGATCGAGGACCTGGATTCGGGCGATCGCGTGACGTACCAGATCGTCGGCGACGTCGAAGCCGACATCAAGGCGAACCTGATCTCCGTGTCGAGCCCGGTGGCCCGCGCGCTGATCGGCAAGAGCGAAGGCGACGTGGTCGAGGTCAAGGCCCCGGCTGGCGTTCGCGAGTATGAAGTGTTGGGCGTGCGTTACATCTGACGCCGCAGTAGTTAGCAGGAAACCATCAAAACACCATAGTCAGCGCCGTGCTGTACGCATGGATTCCGCGGTTCGATGCGGGCAGCTATGGTGGGCCGGGCGCGTAAAGCGCCCGTTTTTGTGCCTGCGTTCAGCGTTTCGCCGTACGGCGGCTGGTGCCGCTACGGGCTCCGGCCCGCAGGCTGAGCGCGCTGCCGGCGCGGCGCGGAATGCCGTGGCCGCTGGCCGAGGCCTTCTTGGTGCTGGGACGCATGGGTTTGCCGTTCTTGTTGAGCTGATCGGCCGGAACGAAGCGCGTCTTGGGCTTGGGTTCCTCGGATTCGCTGCGGCGCGGGCGCTTGGCCAGGGTCTTGCCTTCGGCGGCCAGCTTCTTGGGCGTATGCGGCTCGGAGGCGCGGCGCTTGGCGGGACGTTCGGGTTCCTGGGCGGCCAGGGCGGCGGGCTTGATATTGCCGGCCAGCGGGCGGAACAGGATCAGGGTCTTGCCGAGGTGGTGGACCGGGGCGCACGACAGCGTGTCGCAGATGGTCGACAGCATGGCGTCGCGGGCCTCGCGGTCCTCGCCGCCGGCGCGCACCTTGATGAGGCCGTGCGAAGTCAGCGCGAGGTCGATTTCCTTGAGCACGGCTTCGGTCAGGCCATTGTCGCCGATCAGGACGACGGGGCGCAGAGGGTGAGCGGCGGACCGAAGGTCGCTGCGCTCACGAGAGGTAAGTTCTAATATAGGCATGCGTGGAATTGTACGGTAATGGCCAAGAATAAATTCTCCAAAGACTGGATTCACCAGCACATCAACGATCCCTATGTGAAGCTGGCGCAACAGAAGGGCTACCGGGCCCGCGCCGCCTTCAAATTGATCGAGATCCTGGAAACCGAAAAACTGATGCGCCGCGGCGACCTGGTCGTGGACCTGGGTTCGGCCCCGGGCAGCTGGTCGCAGGTGGCGCGCGAGCGCCTGGCGGGGCCGGGCGGCGTGGTCGACGGGCGCATCATCGCGCTGGACCTGCTGCCGATGGAGCCGGTGGCCGGGGTCGAATTCATCCAGGGCGACTTCCGCGAGGATGACGTTTTGAAACAATTGGAAGACCTGGTCGGACCGCACGCGGTGGACCTTGTTATTTCCGACATGGCCCCCAACTTGTCAGGCGTGGGGAGCGCCGATTCGGCGCGTATCCAGCACGTGTGCGAACTGGCGATGGAATTCGCCTGCGCCCATCTCAAGCCCAACGGGGCGCTGATCGTCAAGGCCTTCCACGGCAGCGGCTTTTCGCAGATCGTGCAGTCCTACAAGCAGCGCTTCAAGCGGGTGGTCGAACGCAAGCCGAAGGCGTCCCGGGACAAGTCCTCTGAAACCTTTCTGGTTGCGCGCGATCTGAAATAACCCGGCCTGGCCGGACCCCGGAAAACCCATCGCCCGCCGAGACTACGACCGAGAAAATCCACTAATCAGACGAAACCAACAGAGTCCCGCGCCACGTCAGGACGCAAAATGCCTGACAGGTTAGAATGGGCCATTGACATACTTGTGACTGTGCCATATGCGGGTGCGCGGTCGCCGGTCGGAATCGAATGCAGGAGATCGACCTTGAATAATTCATTTTCGAAAGTCGCTGTCTGGATGGTGATAGCCCTGGTGCTGTTCACCGTCTTCAAACAGTTCGACGGACGCACACAGACACAGGATGGCGTGACCTACACGCAGTTCATGGACGACGCCAAGGCGGGACGCATCCGCAAGGTCGACGTCCAGGGCGACGTGCTGTACGTCACGCCCGACGCGGGCCGCGCCTACACCCTGACTTCGCCCGGCGACCTCTGGATGGTCTCCGATCTGCTGAAGTACGGCGTGCAGGTCTCCGGCAAGCCGCGCGAAGAGCAATCGCTGCTGATGAGCATCTTCGTCTCGTGGTTCCCCATGCTGCTGCTGATCGGCGTATGGGTGTTCTTCATGCGGCAGATGCAGGGCGGCGGCCGGGGCGGGGCATTCAGCTTCGGCAAATCGCGCGCCCGCATGCTCGACGAAAACACCAACCAGATCACCTTCGCGGACGTCGCCGGCTGCGACGAGGCCAAGGAAGACGTCCAGGAACTGGTCGACTTCCTGCGCGACCCCAGCAAGTTCCAGAAGCTGGGCGGACGCATCCCGCGCGGCGTGCTGATGGTCGGCTCGCCCGGCACCGGCAAGACGCTGCTGGCCAAGGCCATCGCCGGCGAAGCCAAGGTGCCGTTCTTCAGCATCTCGGGTTCGGACTTCGTTGAAATGTTCGTCGGCGTGGGCGCGGCCCGCGTGCGCGACATGTTCGAGAACGCCAAGAAGCACGCGCCCTGCATCATCTTCATCGACGAAATCGATGCGGTGGGCCGCCAGCGCGGCGCCGGCCTGGGCGGCGGCAACGACGAACGCGAACAGACCCTGAACCAGATGCTGGTGGAAATGGACGGCTTCGAATCCGGCCAGGGCGTCATCGTGATCGCCGCCACCAACCGTCCGGACGTGCTCGACCCGGCGCTGCTGCGTCCGGGCCGCTTCGACCGCCAGGTCGTGGTGCCGCTGCCCGACATCCGCGGCCGCGAGCAGATCCTCAAGGTCCACATGCGCAAGGTCCCGCTGTCGCCCAACGTCGACGCCACCGTCCTGGCGCGCGGCACGCCGGGCTTCTCGGGCGCCGACCTGGCCAACCTGGTCAACGAGGCCGCGCTGTTCGCCGCTCGCCGCAATGGCCGCACGGTGGACATGTCCGACTTCGAAAAGGCCAAGGACAAGATCATCATGGGCGCCGAGCGCCGCTCCATCGTCATGCCCGAAGAGGAGCGCAAGAACACCGCGTACCACGAGTCCGGCCACGCCATCGTCGCGCGCATGCTGCCCAAGACCGACCCGGTCCACAAGGTCACCATCATCCCGCGCGGCCGCGCGCTGGGCGTGACCATGCAGCTGCCCGAGACCGACCGCTACAGCATGGACAAGGGCCGCCTGCTCTCGACCATCGCCGTGCTGTTCGGCGGCCGCATCGCCGAAGAACTCTTCATGGACCAGATGACGACGGGCGCCTCGAACGACTTCGAACGCGCCACCGCCATCGCCCGCGACATCGTCACGCGCTACGGCATGACCGACGAGCTGGGCCCCATGGTCTATGCCGAGAACGAAGGCGAGGTCTTCCTGGGCCGCAGCGTCACCAAGACCACCCACATGTCCGAAGCCACCATGCAGAAGGTGGACACCGAGATCCGCCGCATCATCGACGAGCAGTACGGCGTCGCGCGCAAGATCCTGGAAGACAACCGTGACAAGGTCGAGGCCATGACCGCCGCGCTGCTCGAATGGGAAACCATCGACGCCGACCAGATCGACGACATCATCGAGGGCCGTCCTCCGCGTCCCCCGAAGACCCCCTCGGGGCCGTCGGACACCTCCGACACGCCCCCCACCGGCCTGGCCGCCGGCGGCAACACGGCAGCTGCCGTCTGAGGGCTTTCGTCCTGAGTTATGGCAAATAACTTCCTTTGCGGGCGCTTCGAGTTCGATCTCGAGCGCCCGCTTGTCATGGGTATCGTCAACGTCACGCCGGACTCCTTTTCCGACGGCGGCCAGCACGACGATACCGATTCCGCGGTGGCGCACGCGCGCCAGCTGATCGCAGAAGGCGCCCAGATCCTGGACCTGGGCGGCGAATCCACGCGCCCCGGGGCCGATCCGGTCTCGGCCGACGACGAACTGGCCCGGCTGCTGCCGGTGATCGAGGCGCTGCGCGACTGCGGCGTGCCGCTGTCGATCGACACGTTCAAGCCCGAAGTCATGCGCGCGGTGCTGGACGCGGGCGCGGACATGATCAACGACATCTATGGCTTTCGCCAGCCCGGCGCCGTCGAGGCGGTGGCGCAATCGCGCTGCGGGCTGTGCGTGATGCACATGAAGGGCGAACCCCGCACCATGCAGGCAAGCCCGCCCGAATACTCCGACCTGATCGGCGAAATCGGGATTTTTCTGGGGGCGCGCGCGCACAAGCTGCGCGCGGCCTGGGTCGACCCCCGCCGCATCGTGCTCGATCCCGGCTTCGGCTTCGGCAAGACCGGCGACCAGAACTTTCAACTGCTGCGCCGGCTCTCCGGTCTGCGCAGCATCGGCTATCCATTGCTGATCGGCCTGTCGCGCAAATCCATGATCGGCCAGGCCACTGGCCGGCCGGTGGACGACAGGTTGCCCGGCAGCATCGCCGCGGCGCTGGCCTGCGTGGCGCGGGGCGCTTCCATCGTGCGGGTGCACGATGTGGCCGCCACCGTGGACGCGCTCAAGGTATGGCACGCGGCAGAACAAGGAGCACTCACTTCATGATTCGACGCAAATATTTCGGCACCGACGGCGTGCGCGGCGAGGTAGGCGGCCCGGTGGTCAACGCGGAATTCGCGCTGCGCCTGGGCTACGCGGCAGGCCGGGTGCTGGCGCGCGAGCACGCCGTGCGCGGCGGCAGCCGCCCGCAGGTCGTGATCGGCAAGGACACCCGGATCTCCGGCTACATGCTGGAATCCGCGCTCGAAGCCGGCCTGTCGGCCGCGGGCATCGACGTGCTGCTGGCCGGCCCGGTGCCGACGCCGGCCGTGGCGTACCTGACCCGCGCTCTGCGCCTGGTGGCCGGCATCGTCATCAGCGCCTCGCACAACCCCTACCACGACAACGGCATCAAGTTCTTCTCGGCCCAGGGCATGAAGCTGCCCGACGACATCGAGGCCGACATCGAGGCCGCGCTCGACGAGCCGCTGGGCTGTGTGGCCTCCGAAGCGCTGGGACGCGCGCGCCGCATGGGCGACGCGCAGGGCCGCTACATCGAATTCTGCAAGAGCACCTTCCCCAACGACCTGGATCTCAACGGGATGACCATCGTGGTCGACGCCGCCCACGGCGCCGCCTACAACATCGCTCCCCACGTGTTCCGCGAGCTGGGTGCCGAGGTCCACGCCATCGGCGTGCACCCCGACGGCTTCAACATCAACAAGGGCGTGGGCGCGCTGCATCCCGAACTGCTGGCCAAGGAAGTCAAGGCGCGCGGCGCCCACCTGGGCATCGCGCTCGACGGCGACGCCGACCGCCTGCAGATGGTCGACGGCGACGGCCGCATCTATAACGGCGACGAGCTCATGTACGCCATCGTCCGCGAGCGCATGCAGCGCGGCAAGGTCGACGGCGTGGTCGGCACGCTGATGACCAACTTCGGCTTCGAGCGCGAAATGCAGCGCCTGGGCGTGGGCTTCGAGCGCGCCAACGTGGGCGACCGCTACGTGCTGGAGCAGATGCAGGCGCGCGGCTGGCTCTACGGCGGCGAAAGCTCCGGCCACCTGCTGTGCCTGGACTGCCATTCCACCGGCGACGGCATCGTCGCCGCGCTCCAGGTCCTGACCGCGCTGCGCCGCAACTCGGTCGGGCTGGCGCAGTGGGTCAGTGACCTGCGCATGTATCCCCAGAAAATGATCAACGTGCCGCTGGCGCCCGGCCTGGACTGGAAAACCCACGCCGGCCTGAGCGCGGCGCGCAAGGCGGTCGAGGCGGAACTGAACGGCCGCGGCCGCATCCTCATCCGCGCCTCGGGCACCGAGCCCAAGCTGCGCCTGATGGTCGAGGCCGAGGACGAGGCGCTGGCCGTCTCCTGCGCCGAGAAACTTGCCGCCAGTCTGGGATAAGCGCTTTCCTGATCCGGATCAATTCAGACGAAACCAAGGCCACCCGGCATATGGCGGGTGGCCTTTGCCATACTCAAACGGCATATATTTGTAAAGAATTGTCGAGATCTGCCTAAAGTGTATGGATCTGCAGCGAACTAAACTTCATAGTCACGTAACATATTGGTCAAGTCTTTGACATACAGGGCGTCCACACTGGCTGGACTCTCTAGGAGCTTCCCGCAATGCTGGAATTAGCACGCATCAACCCGACCCGTAATGCTGCAGAGCCTTGGACCGGTGCCGCCGCCAAGGTGCTGGTGGTGGGCTTGGCGCGCACCGCTGAAGAAATCGAGCAGATTCAACGCCTGCGCTACGACGTCTTCACCGAAGACATGGGCGCGGTGTTCCCCGACGCCCAGGACGGCGTCGAGCACGACCGTTTCGACCCCTATTGCGAACACCTCATGGTCCGCGAGCTGGATACGGGCCGGGTGGTGGGCACCTACCGCATCATGACGCCCGAAAAGGCGCGCGAGGCGGGCGGTTACTACTCGGAGTCCGAGTTCGACCTCTCCGGCCTGGGCCCGATCCGCGATGAACTGGTCGAAGTCGGCCGCTCTTGCACCCATGCCGACTACCGCGGCGGCGGCGTCATCATGCTGCTGTGGTCCGGCCTGGCGGAATATCTGCGCCGCGGCGGTTACGAATACGTGCTGGGCTGCGCCAGCGTCAGCCTGCGCGATGACGGCGTCACCGCCGCCGAGGTCTGGCGCACCATCGCCAAGCACCTGCCGCAAGACGGCGAGCCGCGCGTCAAGCCGCTGCACCGCTATCCCGTCGAAAAGCTCAACAGCACCTTGCCGGCGCGCGTGCCGCCGCTGATCAAGGGCTACCTGAAGCTGGGCGCCAAGGTCTGCGGCGAACCCGCCTGGGACCCGGATTTCAACGCGGCCGACTTCCCGGTCCTGCTCAAGATGGGCCGCATGGACGAGCGCTACCGCCGCCATTTCGGCCTGGACCAGCCGGCCCTCGCCACCGAGCGCTGATCGCCATGCACCGCGTCCGCCGCCTTTTCCGCCGAATGACGATCAGGCTGGTAAGGCGGGTGACGCGGCCCCTGCGCATGGAATTGAAACGGCTGGAGCGCGAAACCAACCTGTCCCCGTTCTAGTGTCCTGCCCAACCGCGGGCAGGACACGGGCTGCCTAGAACTCCAGCAGCTCGAACGAAAACCCCACCTTGTTCCATTCGGCCTCTTCGGCGCGCAGCGTGAAGTCGCTCAAGGGGTGCTGGGCCAGCCATTCGCGGTTGACCCGCACCACGATGGAGTTGTCGCGCACCGACGCCGTCAGCGGCAGCGGCTCGATCTCGTTGCGGCGGCGGAACAGCAGCACCGCCAGGCGCAGGCTCAGGATGGCCTTCCATTGCGGCCGCGAGCGCACCAGCGGCTCCAGCTTGGTCAGCTTGCCCTGGTGGCCCAGCGCCAACAGCGCCAGCAACTGCTGGTCGGCGCGCGAAAAGCCCGGCATGTCGGCGTTTTCCAGCACGTAGGCGGTGTGCTTGTGATACGCGTTGTGGGCGATCGACAGGCCCACTTCGTGCAGGTCGGCCGCCCAGCCCAGCGCCGGGCGCAATTCGGCGCGCTCCTGGCCGTCCGGGAACAGCGCGTCGAACAGGGTCAGCGCCGCCTGGCGCACCCGGCGGGCCTGGTTCAGGTCCACGTGGTAGCGCTTCATGAACTGGCGCACCGACTCGTCGCGCTTGTCGTGCTCGTCGTCGCGGCCCAGCAGGTCGTACAGCACGCCCAGGCGCAGCGCGCCGTCGCCGGTGTGCATGACTTCGATGCCCAGTTCGTCGAACAGCGCGCTCATGATGGCCAGGCCGCCCGGCAGCACGTCGGCGCGCTCGATCTTGATGCCCGGCAACTCGGACGGAATCACCCGACCCGAGCGCACGATGCGGTCTTTCAGCTTGGTCAGCCCCGCGCGCGTGATGCCTCGGTCGGAAAAACGGCTTTCGGTCAGGATGGCGAACAGCGCCTTGGCCGTGCCCGAGGACCCGTAGGCCTCTTTCCAGCCCATCTTGCGGTACTGCTTGGCGATGACCTCGATCTCGCGCCGCGCGGCCAGCTCGGCCTGCTTCATCTGGTGCGCGTCGACCACGCCGTCCGAAAAGAACTGCCGGCTGTAGCTGACGCAGCCCATATAGAGCGAGGACATCAGCGAGGGTTCGTGCCCCTTGCCGATGATGACCTCGGTGGAGCCGCCGCCGATGTCGATGACCAGGCGCTTGTTGGGCGAGGGGGGCAGGGTGTGGACCACCCCGGAGAAGATCAGGCGGGCCTCTTCGCGCCCGGCGATGACTTCGATGGGAAAGCCCAGCGCGGCCTCGGCCCGGGGCAGGAAGTCGCGGGTATTGCGCGCCACGCGGAAGGTGTTGGTGGCGACGGCGCGCACGCGGTTGGGGTGGAAGCTGCGCAGGCGGTCGCCGAAGCGCTCCAGCACGGCGATGGCCCGGTCGATGGCGTCGTCGCCGAGCCGCTTTTCGGCGTCCAGGCCGGCCGCGAGCCGGACGGTTTCCTTGAGGCGATCGATCTGATAGATCTGGAGCGTACCGTCCTGCTGAACGATGCGCCCGATTGAGAGGCGGAAACTGTTGGACCCGAGGTCCACCGCGGCCAGAAGTTGATCCATGCGGCTCGTGAAATATAGGCTGTGAGGTGGTCCGATTATAGAGACCCCATATGACAGCGCCCCGCGGCGCGGATTTTTTCTTACGGAACAGGGGCTTGGACGTGTCGGTGGCTTATCTATGTGTCCCGGTTTTGGCGTACGCTACGCTTTTAGCGTGGTGTCATGGAACCGTCACTTTTTTGCAGTAAAACTCCACGTCCCCCCTACGTATGGAATCCGGTATGCCCTCACGCCCTCCCGCCGAGCCCCTGCTCATGAACCGCGAGCTGTCGCTGCTGAAGTTCAACGAACGCGTGCTGGCGATGGCGGAGGACCCCAAGACGCCCCTGCTGGAACGGTTGCGCTACGTCTGCATCGTCAGTTCCAACCTGGACGAGTTCTTCGAAATCCGGATTTCCAGCCTCAAAGAGCAGCAGCGCCAGTCGCCGAACCTGGTGGGGCCGGACGGCATGACGCCGGACGAGGCCTTCGAGCACGTGCAGCAGGCCGTCCACGAGCTGGTCGGCCGCCAGTACAACCTGCTCAATGACCAGATCCTGCCCGCCATGCACGCCGAGGGGATCACGCTGCATCATGCCTCCGAATGGAACGCGCAGCAGCAGGAGTGGGCGCGCGAGGTGTTCAACCGCGACGTGATGCCGCTTCTGACCCCCATCGGGCTGGACCCGGCGCACCCGTTTCCGCGCGTCTACAACAAAAGCCTGAATTTCATCGTCTCGCTCTCGGGCGCGGACGCCTTCGGGCGCCAGGCCTCCATCGCCGTGGTGCAGGCCCCGCGGGCGCTGCCGCGCCTGATCAAGATGCCGCAGGAGCTGTCCGGCTATCCGGAAGGCTACATCCTGCTGACCTCGTTGCTGCGGGCCTTCGTCGGCGAGCTGTTTCCGGGCCTGGAGATGCTGGGCTGCTACCAGTGGCGGGTCACGCGCAACAGCGACCTGTTCGTCGACGAGGAAGAAGTCACCAACCTGCGCCATGCTCTGCAGGGCGAACTGTCGCAGCGCAATTTCGGCGCCGCCGTGCGCCTGGAGATCGACAAGCTCACCCCGGTCGAGCTCGAAACCTTTCTGCAGCGCGAGTTCTCGCTCAAACCCGAGGACACCTACCGCGTGCCCGGCCCGGTCAACCTGTCGCGCCTGATGCAGCTGTGCAACTCCGAATCGCGGCCCGACCTGCTGTTTCCGGAATACCGCGCGCCCGTGCCGGCGCCGTTCGACCGGGTCGGCGACAAGCCCGCCGAACTGTTCGAGGCCGTCGCCCAGCAGGACCGGCTCCTGCACCATCCCTACCAGTCGTTCCAGCCGGTCATCGACTTCCTCACCGCCGCCGCGCTCGACCCCGACGTGATGGCCATCAAGCAGACCATCTACCGTACCGGCGAGGACTCCGAGCTGATGAAGATCCTGCTGGCGGCCGCCCGCGCCGGCAAGGAAGTGACGGTGGTGGTGGAGCTGATGGCGCGCTTCGACGAGCAGACCAACATCAACTGGGCCTCCAAGCTCGAAGAGGTGGGCGCCCACGTGGTCTACGGCGTGGTGGCGCACAAGACCCACGCCAAGATGGCCGTGGTCCTGCGCCGCGAGAAAGGGCGGCTGCGCCGCTACGCCCACCTGGGCACCGGCAACTACCATCCGCGCACCGCCCGCCTGTACACCGATTTCGGCCTGCTGACCGCCGATCCGCGCCTGTGCGAGGACATGGACAAGGTCTTCGCGCAGCTGACCGGCCTGGGCGCGCGCCGCGCGCTCAAGGCGCTGATGCAGTCGCCCTTCACCATGCACGACGGCATGGTCGCCCTGATCCGCGCCGAGGCGCGCGCCGCCAAGGCCGGCAAGCGCGCCCGCATCATGGCCAAGATGAACTCGCTGCTGGAAGAGCAGATCATCGAGGAACTCTACAAGGCGGGCCAGGCCGGCGTGAAGATCGACCTCATCGTGCGCGGCGTATGCGCGCTGCGCGCCGGCGTGCCCGGCCTGTCCGAGAACATCCGGGTGCGCTCCATCGTCGGCCGATTCCTCGAACACTCGCGGGTTTTCTATTTCTTCGCCGAAGGCCAGGAAACGGTCTACCTGTCCTCGGCCGACTGGATGGACCGCAATTTCTTCCGCCGCGTGGAAATCGCGTTCCCGATCTACGACAAGGCCCTGAAAAAGCGCGTCATCGACGAGGCCTTCACCTACGCCCTGCGCGACAACCAGCTGGCCTGGCAGCAGCAAGCCGACGGCGACTACGCCCGAGTCAAAAGCCGCCGCGAGCCCTTCAATCTGCATCAGTACCTGATGCAGAAACTGGGCGTGTAACCCCCAGCGCGCCGCGCCAAACCCGGGCTAATCCCCACGCCCCCTCCCTGCGCACGGCTCTATCTCGAGGCACCCCCGTCAACGCCAACCCAGGCCGGGCGGATCCGGCTCCGCCGGTCCGCTCCGGCGCCCCCCTGGGGGGGAGGCGCGCAGCGCCTCGGGGGGGATCATGACTGTCACTATCCTGTCATGTTGGGCTTCTAAGATGCGGGGGTCGCTGAAAGACGGGCAGTAACAAGCCTGCCAGACTCCTCCAACGAGCACAGAAGGAACCCAGATGTTCAAACGTGTCTTCAAGCAAGTTTCCCTGGGCGTCGCGCTGAGCGCCGCCGTCTTCGCCGTCCAGGCCGCCGACGTGACCGGCGCCGGCGCATCGTTCCCGTACCCGATCTACGCCAAGTGGGCGTCCGACTACAAGGCCGCCACCAACAACGCGGTCAACTACCAGTCCATCGGTTCCGGCGGCGGCCAGCAGCAGATCATCGCCAAGACCGTGGACTTCGGCGCCTCGGACGACCCCATGAAGGCGGCCGACCTGGAAAAGAACGGCCTGCTGCAGTTCCCGGCCGTCATCGGCGGCACCGTGGCCGTGGTCAACATCGACGGCGTGAAGCCGGGCGAACTGAAGCTGTCGGGCAAGGTCCTGGCCGACATCTTCCTGGGCAAGGTCAAGAAGTGGGACGACGCCGCCATCAAGGCGCTGAACCCCGACCTCAAGCTGCCGTCGGCCGACATCATCGTCGTGCACCGTTCGGACGGCTCGGGCACCACCTTCGGCTGGACCAACTACCTGTCCAAGGTGTCGCCTGACTGGAAGTCGCAGGTCGGCGAGGGCAAGGCCGTCAAGTGGCCGGTGGGCCAGGGCGGCAAGGGCAACGAAGGCGTCGCCGCCTACGTCGGCCAGCTGAAGAACTCGATCGGCTACGTCGAATACGCCTACGCCAAGCAGAACAAGCTGGCCTGGACCCAGCTGCAGAACAAGGACGGCAAGTTCGTCCAGCCCGAGCAAAAAGCCTTCGCCGCCGCGGCCGCCAACGCCGACTGGAAGAGCGCGCCGGGCATGGGCGTGGTGCTGACCGACGAGCCGGGCGCCGAATCGTGGCCCGTCACCGCCGCCACCTTCATCCTGGTCCACAAGACCCAGGACAAGCCGGTGCAGGGCAAGGCCGTGCTGGACTTCTTCGACTGGGCCTTCAAGAACGGCGCCAAGTCGGCCGAAGCGATGGACTACGTGCCGCTGCCGGAAGCCGTCACCAAGGAAATCCGCGCCGCCTGGGGCGAAGTCAAGACCGCCGACGGCAAGCCCGTCTGGAAGTAAACGGGCGACCGCAGGATGGGTGTAGCGCGAGATCCCATAATCAGGAACTCCGCTCCCCGCCGCGCGTAAGCCATCAGGACCGCCCCGAAATTCCCCAACAGGAATCCCGGGGCGGTCCGCCGTAAACCCCTAGTTTCTCCCTCAGCTTTCCAAGGAAAGTCCATCCATGAGCGCGGTAATGGATAATAGTGTGCCGCTTCCGCCCAGCGTGGCGGACTCCGTGACTACCGGCACGCCTTCGCCTATGAAGCAAAACAACAACGCGCTGATGGATGCGCTATTCAAGAACCTGACGCGCCTGTTCGCCTTTCTGGTGTTCATCCTGCTGGCGGCGATCATGGTCTCCCTGATCTACGGCAGCCGCGAGTCGCTGGCCAAGTACGGCCTGTCGTTCCTGTGGCTCAACGACTGGGACCCCGTCAACCAGAACTACGGCGCCGTGGTGCCCATCATCGGCACGCTGCTGACCTCGGCCATCGCGCTCATCATCGCCGTGCCCGTGTCGTTCGGCATCGCCATCTTCCTGACCGAACTGTCGCCGACCTGGCTGCGCCGCCCGCTGGGCACCGCGGTCGAAATGCTGGCGGCCATCCCCTCCATCATCTATGGCATGTGGGGCCTGTTCGTATTTGTCCCTGTTTTTCAGCAGTACGTGCAGCCGTTTCTTATCGCCACCCTGGGCGAACTGCCCGTGATCGGCGGCATCTTCGCCGGCCCGCCGTTCGGCATCGGTATCTTCACGGCGGGCCTGATCCTCTCGATCATGATCATCCCGTTCATCGCCGCGGTCATGCGCGACGTGTTCGAACTGGTGCCCACCATGCTCAAGGAATCGGCCTACGGCCTGGGCAGCACCACCTGGGAAGTCATGTGGCGCGTCGTGCTGCCTTTCACCAAATCCGGCGTCATCGGCGGCATCATGCTGGGCCTGGGACGCGCGCTGGGCGAGACCATGGCCGTGACCTTCGTCATCGGCAACGCATTCAAGTGGTCCGGCTCGCTGTTCTCCCCCGGCAACTCCATCGCCTCGGCCCTGGCCAATGAATTCAACGAAGCCGGCGGCATCCAGAAGTCCGCGCTGCTGGAACTGGGCCTGATCCTGTTCCTGATCACGACGATCGTGCTGGCCCTGGCCAAGATGCTGCTGGTGCGCCTGTCGGCCAACGAAGGCAAGAAAACCTGACGCGCCGCGAGCACAAGGAAAACATCATGGCTGTATCCGTACTCAACATGCAGAACGGCATCTATCGCCGGCGCCGCGTGGTCAATCGCGTGATGCTCACCATCTCGCTGGGCACGCTGACCTTCGGGCTGTTCTGGCTGTTCTGGATCATTCTGACCCTGCTGACCAAGGGCGCGCCGGCGCTGTCGCTGGCGCTCTTCACCGAAATCACGCCGCCGCCCGGACAGGCCGGCGGCCTGGTCAACGCCATCTTCGGCAGCATCGCCATGGCCGGCGTGGGCACGCTGATCGGCACGCCCGTCGGCATCCTGGCCGGCACCTACCTGGCCGAATACGGCCAGCGCGGCTGGCTGGCGCCGGCCACGCGCTTCCTGAACGACGTGCTGCTGTCGGCCCCGTCCATCATCATCGGTCTCTTCATCTACGCCGTGTACGTGGCGCAGGTGGGCCATTACTCCGGCTGGGCCGGCTCGCTGGCGCTGTCCATCCTGGTGATTCCGGTGGTGGTGCGCACCACCGACAACATGCTGCTGCTGGTGCCCAACAGCCTGCGCGAGGCCGCGGCCGCGCTTGGCTGTCCCAAGTGGCGCATGATCACCCTGGTGTGCTATCGCGCCGCCAAGACCGGCATCATCACCGGCGTGCTGCTGGCCATCGCCCGCATCTCGGGCGAGACCGCGCCGCTGCTGTTCACCGCGCTGTCCAACCAGTTCATGTCCTTCAACATGAACGGGCCGATGGCCAACCTGCCGGTCGTCATCTACCAATACGCCGCCAGCCCCTTCAAGGACTGGAACGACCTGGCCTGGGCCGGGGCCACGCTGATCACGCTGCTGGTGCTGGGCATCAACATCATTGCCCGCAACATGTTCCGCAAGTAAAGATCGCCATGCCGGCGCGCGGCGCGCGCCGGCGGCAAGGGAAACCAAATGGAAAACACCGCTACCGCCGTCAAGAACAAGATCGAGGTCAAGAACCTGAACTTCTACTACGGCAAGTTCCATGCGATCCGCAATGTGAACATGTCGATCCAGGAGAAGAAGGTCACCGCCTTCATCGGTCCCTCGGGCTGCGGCAAGTCCACGCTGCTGCGCACCTTCAACCGCATGTTCGAGCTCTACCCCGGCCAGCGCGCCGAGGGCGAGATCATCCTCGACGGCGAGAACCTGCTGACCGCCAAGACCGACATCTCGCTGATCCGCGCCAAGGTCGGCATGGTGTTCCAGAAGCCCACGCCGTTCCCCATGAGCATCTACGACAACATCGCTTTCGGCGTGCGCCTGTTCGAGCGCCTGTCCAAGGGCGAGATGGACGAGCGCGTGGAATGGGCCTTGAGCAAGGCCGCGCTGTGGAACGAAGTCAAGGACAAGCTGCACCAGAACGGCAACAGCCTGTCGGGCGGCCAGCAGCAGCGTCTGTGTATCGCGCGCGGCGTGGCCATCAAGCCCGAAGTGCTGCTGCTCGACGAGCCGTGCTCGGCGCTGGACCCGATTTCCACCGCCAAGATCGAAGAGCTGATCGCCGAACTCAAGAACGACTACACCGTCGTCATCGTCACCCACAACATGCAGCAGGCGGCCCGCTGCTCGGACTTCACCGCCTACATGTACCTGGGCGAGCTGATGGAATTCGGCCAGACCGACCAGATCTTCGTCAAGCCCGCGCGCAAGGAAACCGAAGACTACATCACCGGCCGTTTCGGCTGAGCGGCGCAGCAGTCCGCATACGGCGCGCCGCTGGCGCGCCGTTTTGCTTTTCGCGTCCTACTGCCGCTGCAGCGCCCGCGCGGCGCCGCCCGCGGCCTGTTCCCGGGGCGCTTCGGCATGGCGGCGCGGGATCAGGATCACGCACACCGCCGCCAGCACGGCCGCGCTGGAGAACGCGATGAAATTCCAGGCCAGCGGCAGCTGCAGCGCGGCCAGATAGCCGCCCACGATGGGGCCGCTCATGGCGCCGATGCGGGCGAACGACAGCGCCCAGCCGGTGGCGGCGCCGCGCGCATGGGCGGGGTAGTAACCCGCCAGATAACCGGTCAGGATCAGCGACGAGGAAATGCTGCCCACGCCGGCCAGCGCCACCCACAGATAATTCACCGCCAGCGGATTGTTGTAGGTCAGGCAATAAATGCCGGCAGCGCCGGCCAGATAGAACAGCGCCACGATCCGGCGCGGCTCGGTCTTGTCGGCGAACTGCCCGAGCACCAGGCCGCCGATGGCCGAGGCCAGGCTGAACACCAGCAGGAAGGAAATGCTGGACCCCAGGTCATACCCGTTCTTGCGCATGATCTGCGGCAGCCACGTGTTCAAGCCATACACCAGCATCATGCCCAGGAACAGCGCCACCCAGAAGCACAGCGTGGCGCGCAGCTGGCGCGGCGCGAACACCGCCGTCATCACGTCGCGCCACGTGGCCTTCGAACCGGCCGCCTGCGGACGGAACGCGTCCAGCGACGCGATGCCCAGGCGCTGCGCCTGCGCCCGCGCGCCGGCCTCGTCGCCCTTGGCCAGCAGGTACTCCAGCGACTCCGGCAACAGCCGCGCCAGCAGCGGCACCAGCAGCAGGGGCAGGGCGCCCACCGCGATCACCGCGCGCCAGCCCCAGTGGCTGAGCAGCGCCATCGCCACCGCCGCCGAACACAGAATGCCCAGCGAATAGCCCGAATACATCACGCCGTAATTGAAGCCGCGTTTGGCCGGCGGCGAATACTCGATGGTCAGCGCCGCCGCGGCGGGAATCACCCCGCCCAGCCCCAGCCCGCCGATGAAACGGAACAGCCCGAACCAGCCCGGCGTGGGCGCCCATGCCGCGCCTATCATCGTCAGCGAAAACAGCGTCACGCAGGCCAGCAGCATGCGCCGGCGGCCCAGCAGATCGCTCAGCGTGCCCACCGCGAACGACCCCACGAACATCCCGGCCAGCGCGTAGCTGCCCAGCACCCCCAACTGCATCGGGCTGAGCGCCCAGTTCTTGTCCTCGGCCAAGGCCGGCAGCACGGCCCCCATCACGCCCACGTCGTAGCCTTCGAACAGAATGGCCAGCCAGCAGACGAAGAGAACGGTATGAGTGGTCCGCGCGGGCGTGGCCCAGGCGGATGGAGCGGAGGCGTTTGCCATGTGTTTCCCGATGCGTGTTTATAGAATCGCGCCAGCGGCGCACGCGGTCGTCCCACGGCGTCGGAAGCCGTATTTAATTTAGGCTTCAAATATATAGGTGTCAATCAGGAAATGGAGGATCACGGACAGGCCGCCGTCATGGGCCGGCCCCTCAGTATCTGGTATAGTTGCCACCCTTCGGGGCGTAGCGCAGCCTGGTAGCGCATCTGCTTTGGGAGCAGAGGGTCGTGAGTTCGAATCCCACCGCCCCGACCAATAAAATCAAAGGGTTAGCTCAATGTCATTGAGCTAACCCTTTTTCTTTGCTTGGCATATGGGACAACATATGGGACAACGAACTTGCAGTTGGCGGTGAGCAAGTTCAGGCGGCATCAAGGCAAGGATGTGCACTCGGTGGCAATAGCGCGTTTCGGCACTTGCCGGGTCTCTGCTTGGTTGGGGCGGGCAGCTCGCTGCACTTTGGGCTCATCAGGCCGTGCGCTGGGGCAGCAACGTGAGAGTTCCGAGCCCAGGTCGCAGAGCATCGGCGGCACCACGCGACAGTTGAATCGTTACGACCCCTCGCCCCTTCCATCCTCGCGGCCTTATTCGTTAGCGGAGCAAATGCCGAGCTGTGCTGTGGACCGGTCTTCCCCGGTGGCACTTTTAAAGCGTCGCGGCCTGTACTCTGCATGTGCTGTGTGCATTGCACTGAGACCATACTGCACACCTCAGTGTCAAATGCGCTATGAGCTGCGCTGAGAGAAATCAAAGTCGACGGTCTATCCGACCCGAACCGCGGAGACTTGGCCTAGTACGGGAATGAGGGGATAGGGCATCCTTTAACCTAGTACTGATACGAGGGGTGCCCTTTCGACAATGGAGGTAGGAGTTGCCAGCGCAATGTCTGAGTGGCTGCGACAGGGACACAGAGTCTTTCAGACGGCTAACAGATTATTTCGCTGAGTCGACACCGGGCTGGCCGCGGGCCGCGATCCCGCGTATGAGGCGCTGAAACTTGTCGGCAGGTCCGTAGATTTCACGCCGCCGCAACCGTCCGGCTCGTGGCGTTGCAAATTAACTCCCACCTTGAGACGCCGGCGCCGGACAGTTGCCGCCACGGTCACGTACGTCTGGAACATCATGAACCGTTGATTGTTCCACCTTCACTGACGGTGGGCGGGGAGCGGGGCGGTTGTCCCGTTGTGGACCATCGAACAGACCCGGAGTGCTTAGCTGGCGTAGAGATCAAGTGCCGACGCCATCAGTCAAAGCCCTTTTCAAACACCTTATCAAAATCCCCTATCAAATGTTCCCAATGTGCGGGGAAGCTTGGCGCTCCGGTGGGCATCGATTCTTGCCACGGACAAAGGGGAAGGCTGGCTCGGCGGTCTCTCGTTCTAGCGAGCGGAGTCGTTGGATTGTGCAATACAGGACTCTGGCCAGACCCTCGGACTTGCCCACTTTCTTTTGCACGGCGCCCCAACCGTCTTCTAGACCCTGCAAGGCAAAAATTCGGAGATTCGACTCGCGTTTCAGAAACAGAGCGCGAGACCGCGCAGAACGCGCTCTGGACTGCAATGGCTCTAATGTGGCTGCCTACCCGTCACCCGGGGTGTTTCGACCGCTCATGCGGGCTGTGGACGCGTCTAAGGACCATCACTGCATCTGCGAGGGCGTCCCATCTGGAATTGGTCCGGCCTATTGTGGCTTATCAGGTCAGACAGCGGCGCAGACGCTGTTGACACTGGCGTAGCCAGTAAAAGATTTGGGATTGGGAATGGGATTGGGATTGGTAGCTTTGCATCCGGTTTGCACTGGGTTCGAAAGTAAAACCTGGCCATAACCTGCTGGGTTTCCGCTACAGGCCCCCAGGTTCCCTCGCTTCGTGGGTATTTCTCCTATGAGGATGGCCATGGATCCTGTGTCAGCGGCGCTCATGGACCTCAAGATCTGAACAACTGTGCTGGGGCACAGCGCGCTCCTGTACGCGGTGTTTTAGAACCCAACTGGTCGAGTGCCGCTCTAGGTTTTGTTGTGGGAACCGGCGGTTAACCGAGTAGGAACCCAGCAGGATCCCAACGGGTTTCCTGTTACGAACGATGTTGCGTTGTGCTGCGGATTCGCAGTTCATATCCGGCGGTGATTGCTATCATCAGGCGTACCGATAGGGCTGTGTTTGTGGAGAAAAGTGTATGGACTTGGGTACTACGGTGATGCTCGGAGTACTTGTAGCTGTTATCGCATTCGGCCTTTGGGTCGCGAATAACATCGCTCGTTCCGAAGGGCGCAACAAAGAAGACCATCAGACCTGAAGCGGCAATAATTCGGAGTAGGTCTCAAAGATTAGGCTGGCTTGTTATGTTCTTTGAAGTAACAATTGGTCATCTAGTTCATTCCGGGAGGGGGACGTGGCCGATTTCTTCATTGAACATAGCCACATGCTGGCTTTGAAACCCATTAGCAGTCCGAACTCGGGTTTTAGGCCAGGCCAGTTGGGCGCTCTTCATTCTGTGGCGGCCCACTTTTCGGTCTACGACGAGCCGGCCATAGTGTCTTTGCCGACTGGATATGGGAAGACTGCCGTGATCATGGCGCTTCCTTTTTTGTTGGGCTCAAACCGTGTGCTGGTGGTGGAACCCACGGATGTGCTGAGACGACAGACCTCGGCTCACTTCGGCGAACTGTCGACGCTACGCAAGCTCAAGGTCTTACCGGCGGAGGCAGAAAATCCTCATGTACATCCACAGAAGGGCAGGCCATTAAGCGCCGATGAATGGCTTGCCCTTCGAACTTTCGATGTGGTCGTGTCCACGCCAGCGAGCACATCGCCGGTCCTGGAGCCCGTAAGCCCCGCAGACCTATTCGATTTGATTATCTTTGACGAGGCGCACCATGCTCCAGCAGACACTTGGAGTGCGTATCTCGGTCACTACTCCCGCGCCAAGTTTGTCTTCTTGACGGCTACTCCATTCAGGCGCGATAAAAAGCCAATTCCGGGCCGTCTGGCATATAGCTATCCAGTTTCCAAGGCGTCTCGCGAACAAGCGTTTGGGAGCGTCTCCTTTCGTCCAGCGCCTGTGCATAACGATCACGATGAGGACGAGGTGGACCTCGCCATCGCAAGGGTGGCGATTGCACAGCTGCGGGAAGATCAGGCGCAAGGATTCGACCATCGACTGTTCGCGCGAGCATCCTCGATATCCGCTGCTAGGAAGCTAACGGGGATTTACGCCGGGCTTGGGGTGAGGGTAGAAGCGATCGACAGCGGAATTTCCAAACGGAGGCAGGAGCAACTGGAGGTCTCCTTGCTCCGGGGGGAGCTGGAAGGAATAGTCTGCGTTGACATGTTCGGGGAGGGCTATGACTTTCCAAAGCTGAAGATCGCAGCACTCCATGCGCCGCACCGCTCCCTAGTTCCAACGATACAGTTCATAGGGCGGTTCGCGCGAACAAACGATGAACGGACGGGCAACGCTACTTTAGTGTCGACTGTGAGTCGTCTGCAAGATGCCACCGCAAGGCTCTTTCAAGAGGGAGTGGACATCGCTTCCCTTATCGACGAAGAGGCGAGGCGTCAGCTCGCCGAAGGGGCTGCCGATGAATCAATCTTGGAGATCTTGAAGCCGAAGAGGCAGACAGTCTCGGACTACGACGCCGTGTCGCCAATGTCATTTGAGCTATATGCCCATGCTCGAATCTTTCAGTGCGACGTGGCCCCGGACTTCACTTTGTTTGAGGCATTGATAGGGCGAAGGCTTCACTTGGCTAAGCAGTGGATCTCGGATGATGGATTGATCACACTGCTTTTGACCGTCGACAATGAGCCGCCGAACTGGGCGACTGCTGACGTGCTTGTAAATGTACGACACGACGTTTTCCTGCTGGCCTACAACGCTGCTACACGATTGTGCTTCATCGGCTCCACTCGTAGAACAGATCGCTTATATATCGCACTAATGCAGGTCATGGCCAAGGATCACCATAGACCTTTGAGCTTCGAGGAGACCATCCGTGCGCGCGCCGGCCTTACGGATATGCGCTTCTACGCTGTTGGCTTGCGTAATACGGCCATAAATTCGCAAGCAGAATCCTATCGCATGCTAACTGGACCTCGTGCTGAGCGAGCGGTCACGCCGGGCGATGGGCGCGCCTACGTACAAGGACATTACTTTGGTAGTGGATTGGAAGATGGCGAGCGTGAAACCATCGGAGCAAGCAGTAACTCGCGTATATGGAGCAATCAACGTCTCTCCGTATCGCAATACCTTGACTGGATATCGAAGCTGAACAATCGCTTGAATGGCGACGAAACGCTGGCAGAGTCTCAGCTAGATCTCGTCCAGCATTCGCAGACGTTGCGGCGAATCCCAGATGTTGTCATTGGTGGAAGCTGGTCGCGCAATGCCTACAAGCAGGCGCACCGGTTGAGATATCGACGTGTTGGACAGCAGCAGTGGCTCTATCGCCAAATCACTGATCTAGAGCTCTCGTCATTCGCTTCAGGACCTGATGGCCTGGATTTCGAAATCGTCTCGGACTCAGATGCGGTGCCCTACCGCATGTCTTTAGCCGGGGGCGCATTGTTTCGACAGCACGGCGCTGGTTGGGAAGTCGAAATATCTAGCACGCACGATGACTGGTTGGATTTTGACCAGTGGCTTTCTATGCACCCTCCAATCTTTTACGCAGCCGACAAGTCATCGTTCGAAGGGATGAACTGCTACCCGCCTCCGAAGCTGGCCAGCAATCGGCTTCTTGATGAGGACGTCGAGAACCCTGGGTGGGATGGCTGTGAGATCGGTAGAGAGTTTGACGCCGATAATCCCGAACGAATGACCGTCCACAGACATTTGGAATTGTGGATCAGGGCGAAGGAAAATCTCGAGGTCCTCGTTTATGACCACAGGACTGGGGAGGCCGCCGACTACATCGCGGTCACACGAGAAGAAGACGACAGAGTCCTCGTCAGTCTGTATCACTGCAAGGGAGCTGGGGGCGAACCGAATGGTGCCCGTGTTGACGACGTCTACGAAGTCACCTGCCAGCTACTAAAGTCAGTTGTTTATTGCGAATCCCGTGTGTTGGTCGAGCATGTGGAGCATCGGATAAATGAAAGGCGGCATAGGCGTCCGTCAGTCTTCAAGATCGGCAATCTTGCAATGTTGCAAGAGATCTTGCTGAACCGGGGCGCGGAAAAAGTCAGTTTCGCCATCTATGGCGTGCAGCCGGGGATTTCGAAAGGACAGATTGATGCCCACCTCGCTGATCTTATGGCCTTCAGTATTGACTACGTGAAAAGAGGGGGCGCGGCCGTTGGGAAGTGGTTGGTGAACGCATAGCCGAGACTTCCATCAGGTGGGGCCGCCTTTGTCACGAGAGACTTAAGGGCGTGGGCGCAACACTGAAGTGGTTTCTGAGCAAACTTGGACAACTGCTCGCAACGCGTCGAAGGTGGCCCAGATGCAACAAATGTACTGGGAAAGCTTTGCCGTGCTTCGCGGTGCCGAAGACCAGGCGGACCAGCGGCTCTCCGCTTCGCACACTGAATAAAACCTGTCGAGGAGTGCGGCGGCTGGTCCAGGTTCGGCTCTGTGGGCGATCTTATTCCGTACCGTATTGAGTTGCTCCGCAGCAACCCAGCATGCGCCCTCATTAAAGTGTCCGGCGACTGCTCTTGCCAAGCACAAGGCATTAGAGAATGTGAGCTTCGCTGTTGATTTGCAGGCAGAGTTGACCCACTTTTACGTTTGATTTGCATCTAATTCTGACCCACCTCGTGAACACTATCCTGCTCGGTACCCGTGCAGGAGACAGGAGTGATCGACGTGGCTCTTCTCAGCATTATTCGCCGTTGGCACTTGCGTGATCATGTCTCTTTACGAGAGATTGCCAAGCGACTTGGCATATCGCGCAACACGGTGCGACGCTATCTGCGCTCGGGCACCATTGAACCAACCTACAGCCGTGCGGCTGGGCCTACCGTTCTAGACGGCTATGCGGAGAAGCTCTCGGCATGGCTCAAGGCCGAGGCCAACCGCACACGCAAGCAGCGACGCTCGCTATTGCAGCTGCACCAGGATCTCTGCGCTCTAGGCTACACGGGCTCTTACGACCGTGTTGCCGCTTTCGCGCGACGATGGCGACAGGAACAACAGGAACGATCTCAGACTTCAGGACGGGGCACGTTCGTGCCATTGACGTTCGCACCAGGCGACGCCTTTCAGTTTGACTGGAGCGAGGACAGTGCGGTGATCAACGGCGAGCGCACCAAGCTCCAGATCGCGCAGTTCAAGCTTTGCCACAGTCGCGCCTTCTTCCTGCGCGCCTACTGGCTCCAGACGCATGAGATGCTGTTCGATGCGCACCATCACGCTTTTGTGGCGTGGGGAGGCATCCCGCGTCGAGGTATCTACGACAACATGAAGACCGCTGTGGATAGGGTCGGCCGCGGCAAGTCACGCGAGGTCAACGCCAGATTCTCCAGCATGGTCAGCCACTATTTGTTTGATGCGCAGTTCTGCAACCCCGCGTCAGGCTGGGAGAAGGGACAGATCGAGAAGAACGTGCAGGATAGCCGGAGGCGGATCTGGCAACGCCTGCCCCACTTTTCGAGCTTGGAAGCGCTTAACGACTGGTTGGCCGACGAGTGCGTCAGGCTGTGGCAACAGATACGCCATCCGGCATGTGACCAGAGCATCTGGCAGATATGGTCCGAGGAACGCCCATTTCTGATGCCTGTTGGCCAGCCGTTCGACGGCTTTGTGGAACACACCAAGCGCGTTTCCCCCACATGCTTGATCGCCTTCGAACGTGACCGCTATAGCGTCCCCGCGTCCTACGCCAACCTGCCCGTGAGTTTGCGGGTCTATGCAGATCGCCTCGTGGTCGTCGCCGAAGGTCACGTCATCGCGCAGCATCCTCGCCACATCAACCGGCGCCATGACCGTGGTGCCACTTTCTACGACTGGCGGCATTATCTCGCCGTGCTGCAACGCAAGCCTGGCGCGCTGCGCAATGGGGCGCCGTTCACCGCGTTGCCGGAAGCATTTCGCCAACTTCAGGCACGGCTTCTGCCTCACGCTGGCGGGGATAGAGAGATGGTGGAGATCCTGTCGTTGGTCTTGTTGCATGACGAGCAACTGGTCCTCGCCGCAGTGACCTTAGCGCTGGAGGCCGGTACGCCATCGAAGCAAACCATTCTCAACATCTTGAGCCGACTGCTCGACGGCACACCGCTACCGCCGCTGACGGCGCCCCAAGCGCTCTCGCTCACAGTCGAACCCGAGGCGAACGTCGGCCGCTACGACACCCTCCGCACTCAGGAGCCACGTCATGCAGCATGAACTCATGATCGAGCGCTTGAAGGCGCTCAAGCTGCACGGTATGGCTCAAGCGCTCACCGACCTCGTGCAGCAAGACTCTCCGGCATGCCAGAGCTGCTCTCCCATCTTGAGCCAGCTTCTACGGGCCGAGCTTACTGAGCGAGAGGTGCGATCTATTGCCTATCAGATGAAGGTGGCCAAGTTCCCAGCATATCGAGACTTACAAGGCTTTGACTTCGGATGCAGCGAGGTCAACGAAGCCCTTGTTCGGCAACTGCACCGCGGCGAGTTCATCGAACCCGCTCACAATGTCGTATTAGTTGGCGGCCCTGGCACCGGCAAGACGCATCTGGCGACGGCCTTCGCGGTTCACGCCATCGAACACCTGCGTCGCCGAGTTCGCTTCTTCTCCACGATCGAGTTGGTGAACACGTTGGAGCTCGAGAAGCAGGCCGGCAAAGCTGGACACCTCGCCCACCGGCTCATGCACTCGCACGTCGTGATTCTCGACGAACTCGGGTATCTGCCATTCAGCCAAGCCGGCGGTGCGCTGCTGTTTCACCTCATCAGCAAGCTCTACGAGCACACAAGCCTCATCATCACCACCAATCTCAGCTTCGCTGAATGGGCAAACATATTTGGGGACGCAAAAATGACGACTGCGTTGCTCGACCGACTCACCCACCACTGCCACATCGTCGAGACCGGCAACGACAGCTACCGATTCAAAAACAGCAGCACGCAGCCCAAAAAGGAGCGTAAAACAGCCAAATCTGTGGCAACCCTGACCCAATCAAATTAGGGCTGGGTCAGTTTTCGATGCAAACGCTGGGTCAGTTTTCAGTGCAAACCAACACTTCGCTTCGTCAAAGTAGCGAGGGTTGGCGACTGACGAACGGGTAATGGATCGCAGTTGCTCTTCGACCAGGAGGTGTCCTTTCAGTATTGCTGTGAGTTCGTCCGCTGTTGGAGGAACGAGCCGAAAAAATCGTTCGTCATTCTCCGCAAAATCGGCTTTATGGTTGGCAGGACTCTTCGCGGGGGCGCTCGCATGAGATATAGGGGCGCGACGAGGTTAGCGCGCAGTAGAGGGGAGGAGCAATCTCGGCTTTGGCAGGGACTACCTTATCTCTTGCTAGGCGGAATTCACCAGCCCGAACTTTCAGCTGATGTCTGTGGTCTCGGCTCCGAACGAGGTACGGTCGTACCTGGGAAAGTTGCGTACCGTACATTCCTTCATGTAGGTACGGTATGGCGGCGTAGCTGCGGCTTGCGGGGGGGGATCGCCTATGTCTTTGATCCACGAAGAAAATTCCCGCAGTCGTACCGCTGTCCTCGCTTTGCGCCGGACTCGGCAGCACCAAGGGAGGTGTCGAAACTCATCTGACTTGGGATTTGCGCTATCGAATTACGGAATCGAGATTTTTCGATATACAAGTGCTGCTGCAGCCTCCAGCCGGATTTAGCCTTCGGAGGTCCGATTTCTGTGCCAAATTTAGGGGGACGCGCCGTCATGCTCCGAACGCAACTATTGCGTGATGCTGGCGAGGCGCCTAGTCGGTACCCCCACGTCCGTCCGTTTCGGTATTGGCAATCCATGCCGGAAACAGCAGCCCAACGTTGATTGCTCTCGACATACCATTGTTTACAGCGGGCCGCTTTCGGCCGAGGCTGTGTGAAAATTCACCGTGCTGCGGGTCATGTCGTAAGTTGGCTTCGCAGGTCAACTCAGGATCGACGATCGGAGTTGAGGGAAGGGTTTGATTACCCCCGAAAACATGTCCATCACGAGTTTTTACACAGCCTCGACCCCAAGCGGTCTGTCGTCCAGTACCGCTTCGTATAACCACTCCTTCTCGTGCGGTTAGGCTCTATCACCTAGCCCACTACGGCTTGAAAAGAAGGTCCGATCCGTCATGAAAAAGTAATTGGCGCCGCCTACATTCATTACTTCGTTAAATCCGGATAAATGGACAATATGAAGACCAACATGGATGCGCCCGTCGTGGACTTCAATGACGAGGACTCGAACACATCGCCAAATCCGACATTCGACGCGGTGCTACAAACCCGCTTGAGTCGACGCCGGATTCTGAAGGGAGGCATGGCAACGGTGGGCTCTGCCCTGTTCGGGGTTGGCCTGGCGGGCTGTAATGGCGACGGAGACGACGACAGCGATGTCGATAGCCCGGACACGCCGCCCACAGGAGCACCTTCCACGGAGCCCCCGGAAAAACTGCTCAATTTCGGCGCGGTTCCGAAATCATTGGCAGACGCGGTCAGCGTTCCCTCCGGATACACCGCGCAAGTGCTCTATGGCTTGGGTGACCCGCTCGCCGCGGGAGTGCTTGCCTACAAGAACGATGGCACGGACAACGATTTCGACAAGCGTGCTGGTGACCACCACGATGGCATGGAATGGTTCGGCCTTGGTGCTGACAACCGGCCGTCGGCAAGCTCGACGGATCGCGGGCTGCTGGCGGTCAACCATGAGGCCACGACGAACGAAGGGCTCAGTTCGTTCTTCCTACATGCAAATGGGGGCACGAGTACGCTACCCCGGCCAGCCGCCGAGGTTGACAAGGAGATCGCCATTCATGGAGTGTCGGTTGTCGAGGTAAAGAAAGCCGGCAATTCCTGGGTCACGGTTCCCGATTCGTTGTTCAATTTCCGACTCACGGCGCTTTCCGAAATCGAGATCGCCGGCCCCGCCCGCGGTAACCCGCTGCTGGTGACGAAGTACTCGCCCGATGCGACGCGGACGCGCGGCACCCTCAACAACTGCGGCACGGGAAAGACCCCTTGGGGCACCTTTCTGACTGGCGAGGAAAACTGGTACGGTTATTTCACGCGAGACGCTGCGGACGATGCAGCCCGCGGGAATGACAAATCTGTCACCTCGCTTCGGCGCTATGGACGCAATCAAGGCGCTGCGTCGCGCCACGGCTGGGAATCGGCCGGCGCGGACGACCGATATGCTCGCTGGATAATCAGCCAGTCTGGCGCGTCGGCTGACGGTAGCGACGACTACCGCAACGAGATGAACGGCCAGGGCTACGTCGTCGAGGTGGATGCTTACGACCGCAGCAGAAAGGCGAAAAAGCGCTCGGCTTTGGGCCGGTTTGCCCATGAATCGGCCGCTTTCCGCACGGCCGTCGCGGGTCAACCGATCATCGTATATATGGGCGACGACGCTCGTGGCGAGTACCTCTACAAGTGGGTCTCGTCGGCCAATTGGGATCACGCGGACGCAGACGCGATCAGTCGTATCGCTGTGGGCGACAAGTATCTTGATAACGGCACACTCTTTGCGGCCCAGTTCTCAGAAGATGGAACCGGCTCGTGGTTGGAACTGTCGATGCAGAACTCGGCGGTCAGCGGGTATGCGACCTACCCCTTTTCCGATCAGGCCGATGTGGCAGTTAATGCCCGCTTGGCGGCCGATGCCGCCGGTGCAACCAAGATGGATCGGCCCGAATGGTGTGGCGTGAACCCCGCGAACGGCGAACTCTATTGCACGTTGACGAACAACAGCAGCCGCCGCGTTGATCCCACCGGCTCGCAGTATGAGCCCGACTCCGCCAATCCTCGCGTGTACACCGATATGAAGGGTGGCGCTAGCCAGACTGGCAACCCCAACGGACACATCATTCGTATCAAGGAATCGGCAGCGGCCGGTGATGGCGATCGCTTCGAATGGGATGTGTACCTGTTCGGCGCGCAAGCCGACGCCGATGTCACGACCGTAAACCTGTCCAGTCTTACCGATGACCAGGACTTTTCAGGCCCGGATGGTCTGGTGTTCAGTGCGGTAACGGGTCTGTGCTGGCTGCAGACCGATGACGGCGCCTACACCGACGTGACCAACTGCATGATGTTGGCCGCGCGCCCCGGGCAGGTTGGTGATGGGGCGAAGAAATCCCTGACTTATCCCAAGGGAGACGGCAGCACGCTTACGGTGGATACCTACGTCGGTAAGCCGCCAGCGGCAGAGCAGCTCAAGCGCTTTCTGGTGGGCCCGGTTGGATGCGAAATTACGGGGTTCTGCGAAACACCCGATGGCAAGGCCATTTTTGTCAACATCCAACATCCTGGCGAAAACACGGACCAAGCCAACCTCGCTGATCCTTCCAAGTACACCAGCCAATGGCCAAGCAATGCTGGGTATGGAGCTGGCAAACGGCCCCGCTCCGCGACGATCGTAATTACGAAGGATGACGGCGGCCGTATCGGAACCTGATACCCAAAACCATAAGTAGGGCCAACATCGTCGATTCGTCGACAACTTTGCGGGGCGATGCTGGGGGCTGGCATTCGCCCCATTTTTTTGCGGCGGCCGCTTTCGCATGTCAAATGTTGCTGACACTAATCTGTCATCTATGCGATATAGTCTGTCCGGATATACAGAACTACCGACTTATCGAATTTCCATGCCCATCGCCAGCACGTCCACGCCTTCACCAGCGGTTGCCAGCCATTTCAACCCGGATTTACCTCGGGACGGAGTGTCTTTCCAGCACGCGCTAAGCGCATTCCACGCCCTTTCTCAGCCAACGCGGCTCGAGATTTTTCGCCTTTTGATGGCGCGCGAGCCGGAAGGGGTGCCTGCGGGCGCCATCGCGGAAATGGTGGAGGGCCCCCACAACACGGTGTCGCAGCATCTGTCGGTGCTTGCCCGCGCGGGCTTGATCTGGGGAGACCGCCAGGGGCGAAGCATCATATATCGTGCCGACGTAGGCGTCATGGGCTCGTTGATGTCGTTCATGTTGACCGATTGCTGCCATGGCCATCCCGAGGCTTGCGCGCCCGTCATCGCTGCGTTGGCGGGCCACTGCGACTGCGACATCATCCCGAACAAAAAGCCACTTCGTAGCGCCAAGAAAAAGGCTGGCGCCTCGGCGGCTACCTAGCCGCCGATGTAGCTCATCTCGATCTTTTGTTGGCGTGGTTGTAACGTTCGAACCTCTGAGTATCGATCGTTGCGGGATCGCCACCGCTCAGCCAAGCCGTTGATCAGCATTTGTGGATTCGACTCCGACCTCAATTGCAAACGTATGTCATCGCCTTGTTCGGCAAACAGACAGGTATAGAGCTTGCCGTCGGCCGAGACCCTTGCCCTTGAGCAATCGCCGCAGAATGGGTGGCTGACGCTAGAAATCAAACCGATTTCTCCTAGCCCGTCTTGGTAAGCCCAGCGGCGAGCGACTTCGCCGCGCACCGTTGGCGCCAAGGGCGTCAGCGGGAAAACGGCATGTATTCTCTTGAGGACTTCGTCGGATGGCAGCACGGCCGAGGCATTCCAACCATTGGTCGCACCGACATCCATGAATTCGATGAAGCGCAGCGCGTGCGCGGTTCCGCGAAAGCGCCGGGCCATCGGCAGGATCTGATCGTCATTCACACCACGTTGCACCACCATATTTATCTTGATGTGCGGGATGCCCGCAGCCTGGGCTGCGGCTATACCCGCCAATACATCATCCACGGAAGCAGTCGTGTCCGCGACCCGCGCAAAGATGGACGGCGAAAGCGCGTCAAGGCTGACGTTCAGACGCCGCAACCCGGCGGCGGCCAGCCCCTGGGCCTTGCGTGCCAATAAAGACCCGTTGGTGGTCATGGCCAGATCAATCGGCGCGCCGGACGGCGTACGCAACGCCGCCAGTCGCGCAATAAGATGCTCCACGTCTTTGCGCAGCAGCGGTTCACCCCCGCTGACCCTGACCTTACGTACGCCCAGGCTGATGAAGGCGCTTGCGACTCTCTCAATCTCATCAAAAGTCAGCAGCTCTTCGCGGCGCAGGAATGAATGATCCGCGCCGAACTGATCTCGGGGCATACAGTAGGTGCAACGAAAATTGCACTGGTCTATGACCGAAATGCGCAAGTCATGCAGAGGCCGACCGTGCCGGTCTTCGGGCGGGCCGTCCATGCCTGACGAGGCGGTCGATGTTGACCGTAGCGAGGGAGATTTGCGGCGATCCAACAGCGGAGCTTCGATCATGTTCTGCGTCAGCCTGGCGCGCCGGCAAGTATCCAGTCGACGACCTTTTTCGCGTCCTCGGCTGAAATTCCGGGGTTCGGCGGCATCGGCACAGGTCCCCAGGTGCCCGCACTGCCATTCTTGATTTTCCCTAGCAGCAGGGCAGCGGCGCCGGGTTCGTCCTTGAACTTGGCGCCCACGTCCTTGTATGAGGGGCCGACGACCTTGCGGTCAACCGCGTGGCACGCCAGGCAATTGTTCTTGGTCAAGATCGCTTGGATTGTGGCGTCCGGGGCCGCAACACAGGTCAGGCTGGCAGATGCCAACCCGACCGACACGAACAGCTTGGTGATACGCATAAGGGGCGGTGCTCCTTTGATTGAAAAATCAGCCCAGGGTGAATCGGCGGCTCTTGAAACTGATGGTGTTCCTGAACTCCTCGACGGAGCCCACTTTCCGGATGTTCCCCCAGGTGCCTTTGTAGTAGGGAATGATGTTGCGGTCGGTCCACTCGGTCGTGACGTCGCCCTGGATGCCGTTCACGTAGCCGAACATCATGAATGTCTGGCCGCGCTTGATCTCCGGCACCGGGTACACCATTGCGTAAGTCGACCCGTAATCGTTGTAGACCTCGACCACGTCTGAAGCCTCGACGCCCAGCTCCTGGCAATCGGCGGGATTGATCTCGATGTATGCCATCGGATAGCGGTCCTGGGCGAAGCTGTTGTACTGGTCGTGATAGGCCGTTTGCCAGATCTCGTTGTTGCGGCCGTTGTTCAGCCAGAACTTGTACTTCTTCTTTTGGGCGGCCACGGGCTCGGGCAGGCCTTTCCACTGCGCCGGCTTGAAGTGAGCTTTTCCGTCGGCGGTGTCGAACTTACCGTCCGTGTAGAGCATTTCGGTGCCTTTGAGCTTCCCGTCCGCGTAGGCCTGAACGGGTAACTGGACGCCGTTATTGCCGGCGGCGAGCAACCGTTCGTAGGTCACCAGGTGACCGGTATCTCCACCCTGGCTGTCGATCTTGGGCGCGTCCTTCTGGCCCGCCCGACGAAACCCATCATTGAACGCATCCTCTTCCGTCTTCCAGTCGAATCCGGCGAAACGTTGCGCCATCTTGCTGTTGCCTTCCTTCTCGTACATGGCTTTCAGCGTGTTGGCGATTCGCGCGGCGATCAGGCAGTCCGCTTGCGCTTCCCCGGGCGGGTCCATGAACTTTTGCGACAGGCGAATGCGCCGCTCGCCATTCATGGACGTCAGGTTCGTTTCGCCCGGGTGCGCCGCTGGAAGCAGCAGATGGGCAGCCTCGGCCAGCTTGGTTGGATAGAGATTGATGCTTGCAACAAACAGTCCGCCTCGTTGCGTGGCCGCATAGATGATGTCGACCATCTCTTCGGTTGAAGCGCCGCGCGCTTTCTGCATGGCTTCCTTCACGATGGCGGACCGCTTGAACACCGCCTCTCGGAGCGCTTGCGCGTTATTGCTGGTCTGGAAGTTGTTGGACCCCCACCAGGTCATCATCCTGCCCTTGCCTTTGATGAGTTCCTGGTCAATGTAGATTTTCTTGTCGCCAGGGTAGGGGGGCCTGGCATAACCCTCTTGGTGCCCCCCCATGCGTACACATCCGGTGCCACGGCGCCCCACGTTGTGCGTGGCGATGACCAGATCCAGCAACGCCGACTGAATGACGTAGTTGTCGTTGCCCCAGATGATGCCTTTTTCGTAGGCATGCATCGTGCGCGGAAGCTGCCCTGTCTTCTTCGGCTTGTACGACCACTCCGCCGCCTTCTTCAGGTCGTCGACCGGCACGCCCGTGATCTTGCTGCATTCCTCCAGAGGCATGCGATTCGCCTTAACGGCCTCATCAAATCCCGCCGTGTGCGCCTTGATGAACGGCTTGTCTACCCAGCCCTGTTCAACCACGTAGGTAAACAGTCCGTTGAACAACGCGATGTCAGTGCCGGGTTCGATCGCCAGATGCAGCACTCGATCTTTTCCGGCTATCTGTCGGGCGATCGCGATGGAGGGCGTGTCGCGCGGGTCCACGAAGACGATGCGGGTAGTTGGAAGATCTTCACCCGCGAAGCGCGCCTTTTTCTTGTCGACCGTCTGCCCGTACAGATTCGGAACCCAGTGGTTCAGGAAATAGTTCGTCTGGGACTCGTAAGGATTATTGCCAATGGACCACAACACGTCGGCAAGCTCGGCGTCTTCGTAGGCGTTGTTGAGTTCGCCGACGCCCATCTCGCGCGTGGCGTGGCATTCCGAGTTGTACGCCGGGCGATTGTGGATACGCACCATCGGCGTCTGTAGCGCGGTGAACATCAGCTTGCCCGTGCCCCAGGTGTTCTCGAACCCTCCGCCCGCCCCGCCGTGGTCAAAACACGAGAACACAATGCCTTCCGGGCCATCGGTATCCAGCACCTTCTTCAACAGCCCGGCGTACAGCGCCAGGGCGTTGTCCCACGGAACGTCCACCCATTGGTCGGCGGCATACATGCGCGGCTGTTTCAGGCGCGCCTTGCCATCGCCATCGGGCGTGTACATATAGCTGGCCATCCGGCCGCCACGGGTCGAACTCAAGCCGCTGTTGACCACGCATTCCTTGTCCGGAACGATCATGATGTTGTGACGCGAGCCATCCCGCTGCGTGATGACGTTGGTCATCGCCGGGGTAAGCGTCAACGCGAAAGGCGGTAGCTGCTGACGAAAGTCCTGGCCCAGCGCATTCTCCTCGGGCGCCCGGCCTCCCTCGCTTTGCTCGGGCCATTTGTAAACGTGGTACCCACAGCCGACGATACAGAAGTGGCACGTCATATTCGTGCGCGCGGCATCCTTCGGCGGCAAGGTGATGCGGTCTTTGGGTGCGGACATGAGCGTCTCCCGACTTACAGAATGTTGGCCTGGCGGCCGTAGATCAAGCCTTCGACCCCAACCGCGGATATCCCGTCCGAACTGGCGTCATAGCGCAGCAGAATCCGTGGGAGGTTTTCGGTGGCTTGCCCGCAGATCATCTGGCCTGCCTTCTCGGCGTCAAACTCGCTGAAGTGGCACGGGCACTTGAACGTTTTTGTTTTGTTGTCGAAAACTGTGGGGCAGCCCATATGCGTGCACATCGTGCTGTACGCGACGATGTCGTGGTCAGGGCCAACGCCGCCGGGAACGGGATGCCCGAGCTTCACAGCGGTACACGGCGAGGCAGCGTCGGGATAGGCGAACTGCAGGGGCGTGTCGGCCGTGAGCTTCTGCGCGACGGCGATGGACTTCACGGGGTAGGGCAGCGTGGTTCCGGTGTGCGGCGCCGTGGCCGGTTGGGCTTGGGCGGGCATGATCGGGATGAGTGTTGCGGCAGCAACAGCACCGCCCGTTCCGCTCAACTTGAGGAATCCGCGCCGGGTAAGGATTTGTGGCTCTGACATGTCGATATTTCCTATTGAAACGAAATGACGGCTTCAGTACTCTGTAGAGCGATAAGCAAAGGGCATGCCAAGTGTCTCTGGCATTGCCCTACACAGGAGGAGACCAAGACCATGGGCACAACGCGATGCCGGAGAGGTAACGTCCAGGCGCCCCAACAGGGGCTGGCGTTACCGTTCGGTAACCGCCGCAGCTTTCTCGCGGCCGGCGTAGCGTCTATCGCGGCCTGTACCTTGCCGCGCAACGCAGCGGCGTCCGCGCCGCTTAGGTTAGGCACGACCGCGGTGTTCCTGGACGACCAGCTCCAACTGCTGGATATCTGGCGGGCCGATCTTCAAGCAGCGCTTAAGCAGGACATTCAGTTCGTCCAACGACGCAGCTACGGGGAAATCGTGGACCTGCTGTTGCGCGGCCAGATCGACGCGGCATGGATCTGTGGCTACCCTTACGTCTTGAACGCCGACAAGCTCAAGCTGCTGGTGGTGCCGCAGTACCAAGGCAAACCGCAGTACCGGTCGTACCTGATCGTGCCCAAGGAGGACCGAAGCACGGCAGGAATTGCAGACTTGCGCGAACGGGTCTTCGCCTACAGCGACCCACTTTCTAATTCCGGCTTTCTGGTGCCTCGGACGGAACTGCTTGCCGAGCATCAGGACCCGCTACGGTTTTTCAGCAAGGCTTTCTTCACCTTTGCGCACAGCAAAGTTGTGGAGGCGGTCGCGGCGGGGCTGGCCAGCGGCGGGGCGGTCGATGGATACGTCTGGGACAGCATTGCGTCGCAACATGGCGCGCGCGCCGCCGGCACCCGCGTCGCATGGCGATCCCCGGAATATGGGTTTCCGCCCGTCGTGGTCGGCGAGCATGTTGCCGACGACACCGCGCTTGCGCTGCGCGATGCTTTGCTCCAGATGCACGCGCGTTCGGATGGCCGCTTGATACTCAAGCGCCTATTCCTCGATCGGTTTGTTGAGGGGCCCGATAGCCTGTACGACGGCATCCGTGGGTTGGTGCGCACGTCAGCGGGCGAAAACCCGGCACGAGATTCTGCATGAAGTCGGCCCGTTGGAACCCCTGGTCCAGAATCAGCTATCGCTACAAGGTGCCGTTGGCCTTGGCCGCCGCGATCGTGGTAACGGAACTGGTGGTTACCGCGACGCTGATGCGAACCGCTTACGTCGGCATGCTGCGAGACACGCGGCAAAGCGCGATGGCGTTAACGCAGGTTTTATCCTTGTCGGTGCGCGAACCCTTGATGCGTGACGATCTGTGGCGGGTCTACGAGGCGTTGCGCATACCGCTCACGGCAGGAGATGGCGCCCCAGGCTTGCGGTCGATCATTGTGCTGGACCCCGGCTTGCATGTGTATGCGTCATCCGATCCGCATCGCTATCCGGTGCTGACGCCCGGCGCCGGTTTGCCCGCCGAGCTGGCTGCTGCGGCGCAAACCCTGCGTGACGATCCGCGCACCTTTGTATTCAATACCCCCGATAGCCTGGACGCCACGTTGGCAGTCGCCGGCGCCGCAGTTGTGTCGGAAGATGCGGGATTGGCTGGATACGTGCTGGCGTCTTACGACGCTAGCATCTGGCGCCAGCGCCTGTACGACCTGGTCAGCCAGGTGCTGCTGGTCAGCATTCCCGGGCTGCTGTTGCTACTGGCGCTGGGCTGGTTATGGGGAAACCGCATCGCACGGCCGCTGCTGTCTTTGGCCCAGGCGACTCAGCGTGTCGGGCGCGAACCGGCGGCCAACATCGGACTTTCCTTGCGCAAGGAAGGAAGCGACGAAATCGCGGTGTTGGGGCGCAGCTTTGCATCCATGCTGACGCAACTGGAACGACAGGAAGCGCTTGAACAGGAAATCATTGCCGCCGAACGGCTGGCAGCGGTAGGCCGAGTGGCTGCCGGGGTCGCGCACGAGATCAATAACCCGCTTGGCGGCATGCTCAACGCGTTGGATACCTTGGAAAAGCACGGTTCCTACGATGAATTAACCCAAAGAACAGTCGGCCTGACGCGACGGGGCTTGATGCAGATTCGACGTACCGTCGGCGCCTTGCTGGTGGAAGCACGCCTGGATTCGTCCTTCATGCACACAACGGATTGGCAGGACCTGCGCCTCTTGATCGAGCCCGAATTGTCAGAGAAGAACGCCACGCTGCTGTGGGACGTCACCACCCGGGACGAATTGCCGCTGCCCGCGCATCTGGTGCGCCAGATGGTCTTGAACCTGCTCATCAACGCAAAGAACGCCGTGGAGCGCGGCGGGAGCGTCAGCTGCACCGTGACCGGAACCGCCGACCGCCTTTCAGTAGAAATAGCAAATTCCGGGCAGCACATTCCACACGATGTGCTGCCCCATTTGTTTGAGCCTTACCGGGTAGATGCCCGGGGAGCGGGGCGGGCAGAGGGCCGCTCCCGCGGACTGGGCCTGTGGGTGACTTACCAAATCGTCACGCAATTGCAAGGCACGATCGAAGTGATAAGCGAAGAAGGCTATACCGCCTTCACCATCACACTGCCTTGCGGCGCACCCATTGAAAAAACGAACTTGGAGCTGACGCCGTGATACAGCCATATGTCTGTTTGATCGAAGACGACGCCATCATGGGCGAATCCATTGTGGAAAGGTTTCGTCTGGAGGGAATCCGTGCCGACTGGTTTTCCAAGGCGTATGAGGCAAGGGATGCCATCCACGCCAATGCCTATGGCGTGGTGATCAGCGATGTCCGCCTGCCAGACTTGGATGGCGACGAACTTTATCTACAGTTGGTGGCGCAGGGCGGTACGTTGCCACCGTTCATCCTGATGACGGCCTATGCCACGGTGGAAAGGGCCGTGGATTTGCTGAAGCTCGGCGTCAAGGACTACGTGACCAAGCCTTTTGACATCGCGACGCTGATCCAGACCGTGCGCGATGTTGTCCCGGCGCAGGCCTCGCCGGAAAGCGATACGGAACTAGGGGTGTCGCAGGCGGCCCAGAATCTACGCCGCATGGTGCCCCGGCTGGCGGGCCGTGCGTCGGCCGTCCTGTTGGTTGGAGAGTCAGGGGTTGGCAAAGAGGTATTGGCACGACTGATCCACAGCCAGGCGGGGCCGGACCTTACCGCGCGGCCGTTCGTAGCCGTGAACTGCGGCGCCATTGCCTCCACCATCGCCGAAGCGGAATTCTTCGGCTATGAAAAGGGGGCTTATACCGGTGCGGACAAGCTGCGCAAGGGTTACTTCGAACAAGCTGACGGCGGCACGCTGTTCCTGGATGAAGTCGGAAAGCTATCGCCGGCGCTGCAAGGCGCGCTGTTGCGGGCGATACAGGAAAAGCGTGTCCGCCGACTGGGTGCCGAGCACGACACCCACACCAAGTTCGACCTGGTCTGCGCCACCAACCGAAACCTGGCCGAGATGGTCAGCGCCAAGTTGTTCAGGGAAGACCTTTACTACCGGATCAACACCGTCACCCTTGAGGTGAAGCCGCTGCGCGATCGGCCTGAAGACATCCTCTGGCTGGCCAAACGGTTTGCCACCAGCATCGCCGAGCGCCTGGGAGAGCCTGCAAAAACCCTGCACCCGTTGTCGCTGGCCAAGATGCAGGCGTACCCCTGGCCGGGCAATATCCGCGAATTGCATAACCGGATCGAACGCGCCTGTCTGGTCAGTCAGTCCAGCGTCTTGTTGCCGGGGGACATCTTTCCTGAAGGTCCGGACGGCGACCATTTTCACGATGAGCCGCAAGTTGGGGAAGAGGCCACGCTCAACGCCTACCAACAGGTCTGTGAGCGGCTGTACATCGAAGAGGTGTTGCGCCGGCACGGCGGCCGCATTCAAGAAACGGCCGACGTCTTGAGCATATCCAGGAAGAACCTATGGCAAAAAATGAAGCGCTACGGTATTGACCTGAAGCGCCGAAGCGAATAACGTTGGTATCAACAACTAATTTGGCCACCAAGAATGAATTCAACAAGAACACGTCTGGCCAGTCGGGACGCCGAAGCGCTCTATGAAGCGGTGAACCAGCTGATCAGGGTCCATCAGTTCCGCGATCGCGATCGCATTTGTTGCTATGACGTGTCCGTGGCGCAGTGCTATGCCTTGGAAACCCTGGTCAAGCAAGGGCCGCTGCGGTTGCAGGCGCTTGCGCAGGTGATGTTCCTGGACAAGAGCACGGCCAGCCGAATTGTTGATTCGCTGGAACGCAAGGGCTACGTCACAAGGATCGAAGATGCCGCCGACCGCCGGGCGGTGCAGCTTGAGCCGACCGCGGCGGGGCGCAAGCTGTATCAGACCATTCGGGCGGATCTGGTTGCCGAAGAATTTGCCATGATCGAACACATGAAGCCCGAGGTCCTGGAGGCATCGCTTGATCTGCTGCGGCAGTTGACGCGCGCCGCACAAGCACGTTGTGGCGTCGCCTCGACGTGTGCCGTGGAGTTTGAGCCGTAGAGTCCAAGCCGTAGAAATTGCGGCTTTTTTTTAAGCAAATAGTTGCTAGTACCAATTAAATACGGCTTCGGCCGTGTCCCAACCCCATGAAGAGAGGTACCTGGAATGCGCATCAATGACCACCCCGTCGCAATCATCGGAGCCGGCCCCGTCGGGCTGAGCGCCGCCGCTCATCTGCTGGACAGAGGCATACCCTTCGTCGTATTTGAAGCAGGAGACCAGGCTGGGGCAAGTTTGAGCCGGTGGAGACATGTACGGATGTTCTCTCCGTGGGGCTACAACATCGATAAGAAAGCTGGCGAGTTGCTCGCGCAGTCGGGGTGGGTTGCCCCGCCCAGTGACGCTTATCCCACCGGACACGAATTGCTGACGCAGTATTTGCAGCCCTTGTCGGAAGTGCAGTTGATCAATCGCTGCCTGAGAACCCATCACCGGGTGTTGGCTGTCAGCCGCGTCGGGCACGATGTCATGAGGAGCCATGATCGGGCTGTCGCACCTTTCCTGCTGAGAGTCAGCGGACCCCACGGCGAGCGGGATGTCCTGGCGCGGGCCGTTATCGATGCCTCTGGTACCTACAACACACCAAACTGGATGGGCGCGCACGGCATCCCGGCCTTGGGAGAAGAGCGGTTCGCGGCCCAGATCGCCTATGGCATTCCCGACATTCTGGGAGACGCCCGGCAGCGATACGCCAATCGTCGAGTGTTGGTGATTGGCGGGGGCCATTCCGCCTTCAATGCGCTTCAGGACCTGGTGGAACTGGCCAGCATCGAACCTGGTACACGGGTTTATTGGGCGATCCGCGGGGCTTCAACCGATCGGCTTTTCGGAGGCGGAGAAAATGACCAGCTTGAGGAGCGCGGCAGGTTGGGAACGACAGTCAAACAGCTTCTGGACGAGGGAAGGATAGTGCTTTTCACCGGCGTCGACGTTGACCGCGTGAGCGATTCCGACGAGGGCTTGACGGTTCACAGTGGCGTCAAGGCGCTTGCCCCCGTCGACGAGATTGTCGTCGCAACGGGATTTCGTCCCGACCTTCGCTTGATGGCGGAGCTTAGGCTCGAACTAGATCCTGCAACGCAAAGCCCTATCCGCTTGGCTCCAATGATCGACCCGAATGTGCATAGTTGCGGGACAGTTCGGCCCCATGGCGCCTCGGAACTGGGACATCCCGACGAGGGGGTGTTCGTCGTTGGAATGAAAAGCTATGGGCGTGCGCCTACGTTTCTAATGCTGACAGGCTATGAACAGGTCCGATCTGTTGTGGCCGCACTAGCCGGCGACTTGGAAGCTGCAAAACGAGTGGAGCTTGTGCTTCCTGAGACCGGTGTGTGCAACACGCAAGTTCGTCGTGCAAGCGCTGAAGCAAAGTGCTGCACCTAATCTGCAATTGTCATCGGAGGGGCGCAGGCGGAGGTTCAATCTGCGACCCCGCTGCCGATGAAAACGGTCCACGTCGACGAGGAGGTTTTAAGGAAGGATCAGGATGGCCACATCTGCGCGCCCTAAAAGCTCTTTGCACGGGACTCCCAGAATGGCGTTCTTGAGGCCGCCGCAGTGCGACTTGCCTGCGACGATTAGGTCGGCGTCCATCTCACGCCCGAATGCCAAAAGAGACTCAATAGAATCGCCCGCAAGGATATGAAGACGCGGCTGCAATTCGCGTTCTCGAGCTGCGGACAAGAGCGTAGCCCACTCGGTCCCAATCTGCTTATGCACATCAGCGAGGAATGACTCCTCGGATTCGCTCAAAAGCTCATCCAGCTTTGGGCGCACTGCGAGGAACGTCAATGCAGCATGGTTGGCTTGTGCCAAGTCCAAGAGCGCCACCAACGATGGCCGACTCAGGTGTGCGAGGTCGAAATCCACCAGAATGCGCGTAAACATCATCTTCACCCATGAGGCCAGGCAACGTGATTCGCCAGCGTCCCTCAGGCTGATCGGAACGTCGATAGGCAGGATAACCGGTCCGATCCCACCCGCATTTCTTGAAAAGAACGGAAGCTATTCCGTATGTCCAGGTATATGGAAATAAAATCCGTTCGTCAAGTTGATGAAGATAAGGAGAGGAGGGCGTAAACCTTATTGGGTCTCCGTCTCATGCGTCATCGCTTCACGAGCCAGGCGTGCGATCTCCGCGGCCATGCCCTTGCGCTCGCTATATCGGTCCGTGAGATAGTCACTTCGGTCCCGCACCAGCAGTGTGAATTTATAGAGTTCTTCCATGACATCCACCACCCGGTCGTAGTAGGGCGAAGGCTTCATGCGGCCGGCTTCGTCAAACTCCTGAAACGCCTTGGCGACTGAGGACTGGTTCGGGATGGTTACCATGCGCATCCAGCGGCCCAGCACGCGCAAGGCGTTTACCGCGTTGAAGGATTGGGACCCGCCCGAAACCTGCATAACCGCAAGCGTGCGGCCCTGTGTCGGCCGCACACTACCCGTCTCCAGCGGCAACCAGTCGATCTGACTCTTGAACACACCCGTAAGCGTGCCGTGCCGCTCGGGGCTGCACCATACCTGCCCCTCGGACCACAGGGATAGTGCACGCAATTCAGCCACTTTTGGATGGTCCGCGGGAACACTATCGGGCAAAGGCAAGCCGCTCGGATCGAAAATCCGGGTCTCGGCGCCGAGCCGCGTCAAAATTCGCGCCGCCTCTTCAGTGAGCAACCGACTGTACGAGCGTTCACGCAGGGAACCGTACAGCAGCAGTATGCGGGGCGGATGCGTCGCGCCGGCCGTCAGCGACAGCTTGTCGTGCGTGGGGACGTCCAGCAAAGAGTCATCCAGGCTCGGAAGATCGAGGTCAGAGGGTGAAGAATACGTCGTCATTGCAATACACTCACTCGGGCAAAAATTGTAGTTTTGGGCGGCTGAGCCACGCTGCCAGCCAGAAGCTTGCGGCCAGTAATAACGCCACCACCAAGATTGAGACAAGCACTCCGTCGTAGGAGGAACCAATGGCCCAAAGGGCCGCGGCGCCCACCGGGGCGGCGGCGCGCGCAAATGTCATCGGCACGGTCAGGAGCCCGTTGATGGCTCCGTAGGCATGTCGGCTCAACATTTCAGGCACAACCATGCCACGAACGATCGTGAATATGCCGTTGGCTCCGCCGTAAACCACGCAGATTGCCGCGACGACAATGAAGTCCGTGTGCAAGTAGGCGAGGGCGCCAAAGGCGAGCGGGAAGACCGTCACCACCGCTGTACCCACCATTCGCATGGAGGCGCGTGCCGCGAAAATGCTCACGACGATTCGGCCCGCCACTTGGGCGGGGCCGATCAAAGCGATGGCTTGAACAACCGAAGCGGTGTCGATGCCTCGCTCGCGCAGCAAGGGGTACATATGGAACGTAAAGGCAGAGAACATGGCCGCGTATGCTGTCAGCGACAACAGCAGCGCCCAGAAAACAGGCCGACGCAGCGCTTCCTGAACAGCTACGCGATTTCTTTCGCGCTGTTCACCTGGATTGACGTTGTCGGTCGGCCTGGCATCTCGGGCAGGCTGAATAAAGAGCAGGTAGGCGCCGGTGCAGATGATTGCGTTGACCGCAGCTAGTGCGATCAATGCTTCACGCCAGCCCCATTGATTCAACAGCCATTGCACCAGCGGGATAAAGACAGTACTGGCAAAGCCACCCCATAGCGTCAGAGCGGTAATGCCCGCCCGTGAATGACCCGGACCCACGCGGCGCGCGATCACGGCGAAGGCCGGCTCGTAAAGCGTGGCTGCTTGCAACGCGCCCAGGGCTGCGACAAGGACGTAGAAAGCCGGCAGGGACGTCACTTGAGACCAAAGCAACAGCAACCCTCCCGCGAGCAGTGAGGAAAGGCCCATTACCCAACGACCGTGTCCACGATCAACCGCAACACCCACCGGATATGCGGCCAGCGCGGCGAGGATCAGCCCGAGCGTGGCAGCGCCGTATAGGTCGGGTTTGCTCCAGCCAAGCTCTTTGCCCATCGCCTCGGCAATCAACGGAAAGCTATAGTAGAGCGATCCCCAGGAACAGATCTGTCCTATCCCCAATGCTGTGACCAATCCGTGCGCCTTGTCGGATGGATGCACAGTGTCCGCGGCTGTCGAAGGACTTGGCATGGTTTAGCGCACGCGCTTTCCGCTGTCGTCGATGACCACTTCGCCATCTTCTTTGGTGAACGGGCCGCGCTGGGGAGCCTCGAGGATGTCCAATACCTCCTCGGAAGGCCGGCACAGGCGAACACCCGAAGGAGTCACGACAAACGGGCGGTTGATCAGAATGGGATGCGCCAGCATGGCGTCGATCAACGCATCATCGCTTAAGGATGCGTCGTCCAGCCCAAGCTCGAGATACGGCGTCCCCTTCTGGCGAATAGCGTCACGAACGGTCAAACCTGCTTGGGCGATCAGATCAACGAGGGTGGCGCGATCCGGCGGCGTTTGTAGATATTCGATAACTTGCGGTTCGATCCCCGCGTTGCGTATCAGCGCTAGCGTGTTCCGGGAGGTTCCGCATTGGGGATTGTGGTAGATGGTAACGGTGCTCATATGTGTGATCAGGAGGTGAGGGAAAATGCGTTTTCAACAAAAGCGGCCACTTCGGCCGCAGTGGATTTGGCGGTTCGCATGACGCCAATGAGGGTAGCGGACGCAAAACCCGTCCATTCGCCATAACCGACGAGCCACAGGCCTGGAACATCGGCAACCTGCGTGCCAGAAACTCGAACTTTGCCATCGGGGTCGATGATGCCTAGTGCGGCAAGATGTGCCAATGCAGGCCGGAATCCGGTGCACCACACGACAGCGTCGACCACTGAAGAAGAACCGTCGGCCCACACGACGCCATCGCGCGTAAAGCGCGAGAATGGGCGAACCGATTGCAGTACTCCGCGCTCACGCGCCTTGCGCACGGGTGGGACCATGACCACATCACCAAATCCGCCTGGAAGGTCTTCGGGTTGCTCGCCCGACTGCATCGCCTGCCAACGCGCGGTAGCGCGTTCAAATAGAACCCGTCCATCAACGTCATCCGGCAGGAACAGCGGTTCGGTGGACGTCACCCACGTGGTTTGGGCGACCTCGGAAAGTTCTGCAAGGATCTGTGCTCCGGAATTACCGCCGCCAACGACCAACACGCGCTTGCCCGCGTAGGGGGCTGGCGATTGGTAGTGCGCGGAGTGGACCTGTTCGCCACGAAAGATGTCCCGGTCGTCGTACGGAGGGATGAATGGAGCGCTCCAGGTGCCTGTGGCGCTGATCACGGCCTTGGCATGCCAAGCGCCCTTGTCAGTTTCGACGAAAAATCCTGACTCCCGCTTGCTGATGGACGCAACTGCTACAGGCCGCTCCACCGTGAAGCCGTACCGTTGTTCATAGCGCGCGAGGTATTCAATAACCTGATCTCGCGCCGGGTAACCTTGTGTCGGGGGCATAGGCCAGCCGGGCAGGGAGCTCCACTGTGCGGGTGAGAACAGGTGCAACGATTCCCATCCATGCCGCCATGCACCGCCCGGACCCACGCCAGCGTCCAGAAGAATTACCTTCAAAGCGGTACGCCTGAGGAAGTAGGCAACGGCGAGGGCACTCTGGCCACCCCCAATAATGACCACATCCGCATGGCGGTCAGGAGCGATCTCAGACATCAGGCGTCCCTCAGATTTTCAGGGGAAGTGGGCGCTGGAATGCCGCTGCAGCATTCCGCGGTGAGATAGCTCACCAACTCGTTCATCAAATCGATATTCGCGCGGTAGCGCATGTACCGCCCCTCTTGCTCGACGGTGAGTAGACCTGATTGCGTCAGTGCCTTTAGATGAAACGACAGGTTAGTGGGCGGCAGGTTCAATTCCGCCGCGATCTGCCCCGCGACGCAGCCGACTGGGGCGGCGCGCACGAGAAGACGAAAGATGTCCAGGCGAACGCCGGAGGCAAGAGATTCAAAAACGCTTACGGCCGAGGTTTTATTCATTCGTCAATACTACAACAATAATTGAAGTGTTGAGAAGATAAATTTAGACTGTCATCGAATCGTCATATGACAAGCACAATATGTCGATAAATCAAGACATATGGACTTTATATGGAAACCCTCGATTGGCCCTCAGGGCGCCCGCAAGCCATGGTCTCAGCGCTCTCCTCTCCAATCGCCTCGGCAGCGAATGCAGCGGAAGCTGTCTCGGTGTTCACTGCGCTGAGCCACTCGACGCGCTTGGCCATTTTCCGGATGTTGATACGTCAGGAGCCGCGCGGAATGGATGCGGCGCAGATAGCTGCCGTCGTCGGCGGGCCGCGCAGCACGGTGTCGCAACACTTGGCCGGGCTTGCGAGAGCAGGCTTGATCGTCGGCAGTAGAACAGGCGAGGGCGTTCGCTATCGTGCGCGGCTCGGAGGCATCTACGGGCTACTTGAATTCATCCTGGAAGACTGCTGCGCGACACATGCGTGCGGCTGCTTGCCTGACGACGCCGAGCTTGTCATTGGCACGTCGGGACAGGACAGGCAGGAATTGGAGACTGTCATAAACCGTTAATGAATTTGATTCATTATTTCCATAAATCACGACAGACAGATGTGTTGTGACCAGGGAGTCAAACGGACTTCCTCAATGCACCCTCAAGTGGAGAATAAGCATGTTTGCACAGGCCAAAAGATACGCTGCCGGATTGGGCATTTCCTTCGCACTCGGCATGGTTTCAGCTCAGGCCGCGGATATCACCGGCGCCGGATCGACGTTCGTGTACCCGATCCTGTCGAAGTGGTCCGACACTTACAACACCAAGACGGGCAACAAGATCAACTACCAATCGATCGGTTCGGGCGGCGGTATCGCGCAGATCAAGGCTGGTACGGTCGACGTCGGCGCGTCTGACAAGCCCTTGCCCCCCAAGGAACTCGCTGAGGCGGGCTTGGGCCAGTTCCCGGTGGTTATCGGCGGCGTGGTTCCCGTCGTAAACATCGCCGGCATCGAGCCGGGCAAGCTGCGCTTCACCGGTCCCTTGCTCGCTGATATCTATCTGGGCAAGATCGAAAAATGGAATGACAAGGCAATCGCCGACCTGAACCCTGGCGTGAAGCTGCCCGACGCGAAGATCACGGTGGTGCATCGTTCGGACGGCTCGGGCACGACCTTCAATTGGGTCAACTACCTGTCCAAGATCAGCCCGGAATGGCAGACCAAGGTGGGTGAGGGCACGTCCGTGCGGTGGCCCGTTGGTGTGGGCGGCAAGGGCAACGAAGGCGTCGCCGCGTACGTGAAGCAGATCAAGAATTCGATCGGTTACGTTGAACTCGCGTACGCGCTGCAAAACAAGATGTCTTACGCGGCCGTCAAGAACTCGGACGGCAAGTTTGTCGTGCCCAGCGACAAGACGTTCCAATCCGCTGCCGCGCACGCCGACTGGAAGAACTCGCAGGATTTCCATCTGGTGATCACCAACGCGCCGGGTGACGACGCCTGGCCCATCGCGGCAACGGTGTTTGTCATGATGTACAAGCAGCCCAAGGACGCAGCGCGTACGGCCGCCACGCTGGACTTCTTCAAGTGGGCCCTGGAAAACGGCCAGCACGAAGCCGAGGCATTGGACTACGTGCCGCTGCCCAAGGAACTGGTTGCCCAGATCGAAGGCTACTGGGCCGCGCAGATCAAGCGTTGATCCCAGGGAGTCGGTCTCGCCCGGCGGCGCCTGCAGGATCGGCGCCGCCGGGCGAGACCGACGGCCAATTGGCTGCGTTCTTACAGGTTGACGTAAATGTCGAATAATCCGGGTCTTAACCCCGCGCTGGATTTCCAGGCCGAAGAGTCGCGATCGCGCCGCGATGCGTCTTCGGACAAGGTCTTTCGCCGCATTGTTGCCGTAGCCGGCATTTTTGTATTGGTGTCGCTGAGCGGGGCCGCGCTATCCATGCTGTGGGGAGGCAGGCTCGCCTTCAGCACCTTTGGGTTCGAATTTCTCTGGTCCAGTGATTGGGATGCGGTCAATCACAAGTTTGGCGCGTTGGTGCCGATCTACGGAACCTTGGTGACGGCGTTCATTGCGATGCTGATCGCGGTACCGGTCAGCTTCGGTATTGCGTATTACCTGACTGAAGTCGCGCCCAAGTGGCTGCGCCAGCCGGTAGCGTCGGCGATCGAACTGCTGGCGGGCATCCCGTCCATCATCTACGGCATGTGGGGCCTCTTCGTCTTCGTGCCGGTGATGGCTGAATACGTCAATCCGTGGCTTGACGAACACATCGGCACGCTGCCCTTCATCGGCGTGCTTTTTTCCGGTCCACCCCTGGGCATGGGCATGCTGACGGCCGGCATCGTGCTGGCCATCATGGTGGTGCCGTTCATCACATCCGTCATGCGGGAAGTGTTCCTGACGGTGCCTCGCCCATTGAAAGAGTCCGCCTACGCCCTGGGTTCCACCACCTGGGAAGTCGTCTGGAACATCGTCTTGCCACACACGCGCTCGGCGGTGATCGGCGGCGTATTCCTGGGGCTGGGCAGGGCGTTGGGCGAAACCATGGCGGTGACCTTTGTATTGGGTAACGCGCACCGGCTGACGCCCTCGTTGCTGGAGCCGGGCAATTCCATTGCGGCCACCATCGCTAACGAGTTCACCGAAGCCGACTCGGACATTTACCTGTCGTCGTTGATCGCCCTGGGCTTCCTGCTGTTTGTCGTGACTTTCGTTGTGCTGGCCATTGCCAAACTGATGCTCAACCGCCTCAACCGTCAGGAGGGAAGGCTATGACCCCGCAAGGCCTGCGTCTGCAACGCATGCGTACCGCGCGAAATCTGGTGTCGGTAGCGCTGTCGAGGGCTGCGACCCTGTTTGGGCTGTTTTGGTTGATCTGGATCCTGTGGACCACGGCAACCAAGGGCTTCGCCGCGCTCAAGTGGGACCTGATCTTCAAGATGACGCCGCCGCCTGGCGCCGATGGGGGCTTGGCAAACGCCTTGTTTGGCAGCCTGTTGATGAGTGTGGTCGCAATTCTGCTCGGAACCCCCATCGGGATTGCCGCCGGAACGTACCTGGCGGAATACGTGAACCGCCATCGGATCGGCGCGGTGATCCGCTTCGTGAACGACATCCTGCTTTCTGCGCCTTCCATCGTGTTGGGCCTGTTCGTCTACGAACTGGTCGTCCGGCAAACGGGGCATTTCTCCGGCTGGGCGGGCGCCATCGCGTTGGCATTCATCGTTCTGCCGGTTGTGGTCCGTACCACCGACGAAATGCTGCAACTGGTGCCCAGCCAAATGCGCGAGGCTGCGCTGGCATTGGGGGTGCCCCAATGGAAAGTGACGGTTCAGGTCTTGTTCCGGGCGGCGTTGCCGGGCATCACAACCGGCGTGCTGTTGGCCCTGGCGCGCATCAGTGGTGAAACCGCGCCCTTGCTTTTCACGGCGTTGAACAACCAATACTGGAACGCGGACCTGAGCGCGCCGATGGCCAGCGTGCCCGCCGTCATTTTCCAATATGCAATGAGCCCCTACGAAAGCTGGCATGCGTTGGCCTGGGCTGGTGCCTTCGTCGTCACGATGTTCGTGCTCCTCCTGAGCCTGCTATCCCGCGCTATCTTGTCACGCAACAAGGTGAATCATGACTGAATTTGCTTTCCCGTCATCGGTATTGAACTCCTCGGCGGCCGGGGCCATTGCGGCCCGCAGCGCCTCCCTGGACAATCCGGCCACCGCGACGCAGCCTAAAGTGGTGACTCGCGACCTGTGCTTCTATTACAAGGGTGTCCAGGCGCTGAACAACGTCAATATCGAACTGGCTTCCAATCGCGTTACCGCGCTGATCGGCCCGTCCGGTTGCGGCAAGTCGACCCTTTTGCGTATCTTCAATCGTATCTACGCGATTTATCCAGGGTTGGAAGCGCGCGGCGAGGTCTTGCTCGACAACCAAAACATTCTGGACCCCGAGTATTCGATCAACCGCTTGCGTAGCAAGGTGGGGATGGTGTTCCAGAAACCGGTCCCGTTTCCGATGTCGATCTATGACAACGTCGCCTACGCAATCCGGCACTACGACCGCTTGCCCAAGGCCGAGATGGACGTCAGGGTGGAAGCGGCCTTGCGCAACGCCGCGCTCTGGGACGAGGTCAAGGACAAGCTGGAGCAGAACGCGCTGGGGCTGTCGGGCGGCCAGCAACAGCGGCTATGCATCGCCCGCGCAATTGCCCTGAGCCCCGACGTGTTGCTGCTGGATGAACCGACTTCCGCACTGGACCCGATCTCCACCGCAAAGATCGAACAGCTGATTGCCGAGCTGAAGAAGGACTACACCGTCCTGATCGTGACGCACAACATGCAACAGGCTGCGCGTTGCTCTGACTACACCGGGTTCATGTGCGCCGGCGAACTGGTCGAGATGGGCCGGACCGACGACCTGTTCACCAAACCGAAGCGTGAACAGACTTCCGACTACATCACCGGCCGCTTCGGCTAGCCATCACCCGCGACCCTACATTAGGGTTTACAGCTTTCTACTATTCCACTACAGTCGAACAATGGAAATGAAAGATGCTGTCAAAGCCCTCGCCGCGATCGGGCATGAATCGCGCCTTGCCGTCTACCGCCTGCTGGTCCAGGCGGGGCCGGAAGGTCTGCCTGCCGGCCAACTGTCCGAAAAGACGGGCATCCCCCCCTCATCGCTTTCTTTTCACTTGAAAGAGCTGGTGCATGCCGGCTTGTTGACGTCGCGGCAGGAAGGAAGGTTTGTCATCTATGAAGCTCGATTCGAGTCGATGGCGGAACTGTTGGCCTACCTGACTGATAACTGCTGCGGCGGCCAACCTTGTGCCCCGACAAGCGTCACCGCTTGTGACCCACCTGCAGCCGCTCGCGCGCGGCGCGTGAACAACCTCTCTTGAAGAGTCCGCATCATGACCGAGAAAGTCTATAACGTTCTATTTTTGTGCACCGGCAATTCGGCGCGCAGCATCATGGCGGAAGCCTTGCTCAATACGCTGGGGAAGGGCCGCTTCCATGCGTACAGCGCGGGCAGCTATCCGGGTGGCACCGTGAATCCGTTCGCGATCGAGCGGATTCAAGTGCTGAACTACCCGACGGACCAACTGCGCAGCAAAAGCTGGGACGAATTCGCCGCGCCGGACGCACCCCAGATGGATTTCATCATCACCGTGTGCGACAACGCCGCCGGCGAAGTCTGCCCGGTCTGGCCAGGCCAGCCGATCTCTGCCCATTGGGGCTTCGAAGATCCCGCCGCCGCCGAGGGCACCGATGAAGTGAAGCGCCGCGTCTTCGAAAAAATCTTTCGGCAGATCTCCGCCCGCATCAATATTTTTGCCAACCTGCCCATCGCGGCCCTGGATAAGGCAGCGATCCATCGCGAGTTGAAGCAGATTGGTGAAAGCAAGCCGGCCGAGTAATGCCGGGCTAATGCTCATGCCGCCTGTCCATGGGCCATTTTTTTTGACGGACATTTCGAAAATTCTTGGAGCGTCAAAATGAAAACCATACAGATATTTGACCCGGCCCTGTGCTGCAGCACAGGCGTGTGTGGCGTGGACGTGGATCAGGCCTTGGTAACGAGCGCGGCCGATATCGATTGGGCGAAGCGGCAAGGCGCAAACATCGAGCGGGTGAACCTGGCCCAACAACCGCTGGAGTTCGCGCAGAACGCGGTGGTCAGCGCGTTTCTGACGCGTTCAGGCGCCGAAGCGCTTCCTTTGACCTTGGTTGATAACGAGATTGCGTTGGCCGGCAGATACCCCACGCGCGAGGAACTCGTGCGATGGACAGGTATCGAAGCCCCCGCCGACGCCAAACCGCAGTCGGGTTGTTGCGGCGGCAATCGCACCTGCTAAGGGGACGGCCATGAACTTTCTAAATGCAGCTCCCCGGTTTTTCTTCTTTACCGGCAAAGGCGGGGTCGGCAAGACCTCGCTGGCTTGCGCGGCGGCCGTCTTGCTGGCGGAGCAGGGCAGGCGAGTGCTGTTGGTCAGCACCGATCCCGCATCGAACGTGGGCCAGGTATTCGGCGTTGACATCGGCAACCACATCACCGCGATTGCCGCCGTGCGCAACCTGTCGGCGCTGGAAATTGACCCGCAAGGCGCGGCCCAACAGTACCGGGACCGAATCGTGAACCCGGTGCGCGGCGTCTTGCCCGACGATGTGGTGCGGGGCATTGAAGAATCCTTGTCGGGCGCCTGCACCACGGAGATTGCGGCGTTTGACGAGTTCACCTCTTTGCTGACGGACTCAAGCCTGACGTCGGACTTCGATCACGTCATTTTCGACACGGCGCCCACCGGGCATACCATCCGCCTGCTGCAGTTGCCGGGAGCCTGGAGCAGCTTTCTGGACGCTGGCCAAGGCGATGCGTCATGCCTGGGGCCGCTGGCCGGCCTGGAAAAGCAACGTTCCCAGTACCGCGAAGCGGTCGCGGCGTTGGCGGACCCGCAACGCACGCGCCTGGTGCTGGTCGCGCGCGCGCAGCGGGCCACGCTGGAAGAGGCCGCGCGGACCAGCCTGGAGTTGGCGGGCATCGGGCTGTTGCAGCAGCACCTGGTCATTAATGGTGTCCTGCCTGCCGCGGCCGTCCAGCATGACGATCTGGCCGCGGCCGTCTATGCCCGAGAGCAGGCAGCCATCGAAGCCATGCCCGCACCGCTTGTGGCCTTGCCCAAGGACCAGGTCACCTTGAAAGCCTTCAACGTCGTTGGGCTGGAAGCCTTGCGCCACCTGCTCACCGACGCCGCGCTTGATGCCGACGAGCCGAACCGTGTTGACGTTCCCAAGATCGAAGCCCCTGATCTGGCATCGCTGGTTGATGGCATTGCCGCCGACGGGCACGGCCTGGTCATGGTGATGGGCAAGGGCGGCGTGGGCAAAACCACGCTGGCCGCGGCGATCGCGGTCAACCTTGCGGAACGCGGCCTGGCGGTGCACCTGACCACGTCGGATCCCGCGGCGCATCTGGCACGCACGCTGGAAGGCACGCTACCCAATCTGACGGTCAGCCGCATTGACCCGCGAGTCGAAACCGAGCGCTACCAGCAGCACGTATTGGCGACCAAAGGCGCCAAGCTGGACGCGCACGGCAAGGCCTTGCTGGAAGAGGATTTGCGTTCGCCATGCACCGAGGAAATTGCCGTGTTCGGCGCGTTTTCCCGCATCGTGCGCGAGGCCGGCACCAAGTTCGTCATCATGGATACCGCGCCCACCGGCCACACCTTGCTGCTGCTGGATGCAACCGGCGCCTATCACCGGGACATCGCCCGCCAGATGTCGGGCAGCAATGTCCACTACACCACGCCGATGATGCAATTGCAGGACCCCACGCAGACCAAGGTGTTGCTGGTCACCCTGGCGGAGACCACGCCCGTGCTGGAAGCCGCCAATCTTCAGGAAGACCTGCGCCGCGCCGGCATCGAGCCCTGGGCCTGGCTGGTCAATAGCAGCATCGCCGCGGCGGGGCCGACATCGGCCTTGCTACGCCAACGCGCCTTCAATGAACTGCGCGAAATGGACGGCATCGCCAAGCAACACGCGAAGCGATACGCCGTCGTGCCATTGCTGAAGACCGAACCCGTCGGCATCGAGCGCCTGCGGCAATTGGCCAGCCACCATCATGACGCCGCGCCAAGCCTTGCGTAGTTACCCACGTATTGACCCTTTATCGCTTCAACCTTCAATCCACAAATAAAAAGAGTTCGCCCAATGTTTGCTGCAATAGCAATTTTTGTTCTAACGCTCGTGCTCGTGATCTGGCAGCCCCGTGGCCTGGGGATCGGGTGGAGCGCCAGTTTGGGCGCGGTCGTTGCGCTTATCGCCGGCGTGGTGCACATCGGCGACATCCCGGTGGTGTGGAATATTGTCTGGAACGCCACCGCCACCTTTATTGCCGTCATCATCATCAGCCTGTTGCTGGACGAGGCGGGCTTTTTTGAATGGGCTGCGTTGCATGTGGCACGATGGGGCAAAGGTAGCGGCCGGGCGTTGTTCGCGCTGATCGTCTTGCTGGGCGCGGCGGTCGCTGCGCTCTTTGCGAACGACGGCGCCGCGCTGATCCTGACTCCCATCGTCATGGCCATGTTGCTGGCGCTGGGCTTCAGCCCCGCCGCCACCTTGGCCTTCGTGATGGCGGCAGGCTTCATCGCGGATACCGCCAGCTTGCCGTTGATTGTGTCCAATCTGGTGAATATCGTTTCCGCCGACTTCTTCGACATCGGCTTCAACCGTTATGCCGCGGTGATGGTGCCTGTCAATTTCGTTGCGGTGGCAGCGACCTTGGCGGTGCTGATGCTGTATTTTCGCAAAAGCATTCCCGCGCGGTACGACGCTGGCCAGCTCAAGCAGCCCGTGGCTGCCATCCGCGACGCGGGTACCTTTCGCGCCGGCTGGGTCGTGCTGGTGTTACTGCTGATCGGTTTTTTCGGCCTGGAGCCACTGGGCGTGCCAGTTAGCGCCGTGGCGGCCGCCGGCGCGGCAATCCTTCTGCTGGTTGCGGGCCGTGGCCATATCATTAGCACCCGCAAGGTCATACGCGAAGCCCCGTGGCAGATCGTTATCTTCTCGTTGGGGATGTACCTGGTCGTTTACGGCCTGCGCAACGCCGGGCTGACCCAATATCTGGCTGATCTGCTGAGCGGGTTCGCGGAGCAGGGGATCTGGACTGCCACGATCGGTACGGGCCTGGTGGCGGCATTCCTGTCGTCCATCATGAATAACATGCCGACCGTGCTGGTAGGCGCCTTGTCGATTGATGCCAGCCAGGCCAGTGGCGTTGTCAGGGAAGCGATGGTCTACGCCAATGTGATCGGGAGCGATCTGGGGCCGAAGATCACCCCGATCGGGAGCCTGGCGACTTTGCTTTGGCTGCATGTGCTGGAACGCAAAGGCACCGTGATCTCGTGGGGCTATTACTTCAAAGTTGGCATTGTGCTGACGCTGCCGGTGCTTCTGGTGACGCTGGCTGTATTGGCAATAAGGCTAGGGTAAAGAAAGTCTGGGTGCATGCATGTCAGATGAAGACCGCTTCTGGTCGGTCGCAGACCTTACCGGCCGTTCGCTCCCGACCGAGGCTGTGTGAAAACTCTTCACGGCTCTCACTAATTAAAATTGGCCAACCCGTTTGAGCGAGATGGCGATGAAGCGATTCATCGAAGGCGAAGTCCGAACCCAGGTCACATTATTGCCAGAATGCCTGGACGACTACATCGACGAGGACAATCCGATACGGATTGTCGATGTCTTCGTCGATGAGATTGATCTCCTGTCGCTCGGTTTTAGTGGCGTCGATCCTGCTGCTACGGGTCGGCCCGCCTATCACCCCGCCGTTCTGCTGAAGCTCTATATCTACGGGTACCTTAACCGTATCCAGTCCAGTCGTCGTTTGGAGCGGGAAGCCCAACGCAATATTGAGTTGATGTGGCTGATTGGCCGGCTGGCTCCACACTTCAAGACTATCGCCGACTTCCGCCGCAACAACGGCGTCGGCATACGCAATGTCTGCAAACGCTTTATCGCCATGTGCAGGCAATTGAAGATCTTCTCGCAAGCCATGGTTGCCATCGACGGCATCAAGTTTAAAGCAGTCAACAGTCGCGACCGCAACGTGACTCCAGGCAAAATCGACCGGCGCCAGGAACAGATCGAACAGAGCATTCAGCGTTACCTTGATGCACTGGCGACCGCCGACCGCACCCAGCCAGCGGAAGCCGAGGCCAAGACCGATCGGCTACGGGAGAAAATACGAAAGTTGCGCGAACAGATGCAGCAACTCGACGGGATGAAGGAGCAGTTAAAGAGCCTGCCCGACGGACAGATATCCCTCACAGATCCCGACGCGCGCTCAATGATGTCCCAAGCCACGGGGTCAGGCCTGGTCGGCTACAACGTCCAGACTGCTGTTGACGCAGAGCACCACATGATTGTTGCGCACGAGGTGACGAACATAGGCAACGATCGTGCGCAGCTAAGCAAGATGGCGAGTGCTGCCGGTGAAGAAATGGGGCACCAGAACTTGCAAGCATTCGCGGATCGGGGCTACTTCAATGGCCCAGAGATCAAGGCCTGCGAGGATGCTGGAATAGCGGTATTTGTACCCAAGCCAATGACATCGAACGCCAAGGCGGAGGGGAGATTCGACAAGACCGACTTCATATATATCGCGCAGGACGACGAATATCAGTGCCCGGCAGGCGAGCGCGCGATCCATAGATTCGCTACGGTGGAGAAGGGACTTGATCTGCACATTTACTGGCCCAGCGCTTGCCCCCGATGCCCGCTCAAACAACAGTGCACGACCAGCAGCTATCGACGTATCCGCCGATGGGAGCATGAAGATGTGTTGGAGCGAGTTCAGGAACGTCTTGATCGTAAGCCCGACGCGATGACGTTGCGGCGCCGCACCGTCGAGCACGTATTCGGCACGCTGAAACACTGGATGGGTTCAACACACTTCCTGACCCGGACGTTGGCGCATGTGAGTACCGAGATGAGCCTGTATGTGCTTGCCTATAACCTCAAGCGGCTAATGCGCGTTTTGGGTATCGCGGGAACGATGAAAGCAATGAGATCGGTGGGGGCATGAGCCTTTTTAAACGCTGATGAGCCTCCCAGCTACGACTAGGCACGAGAAAAGCACGAGGGGGCCGATCAATATATGACTGGATGACGCTGCACGTGCAATGAAGCTCTTGAGCCCGAGCACTCGGCATATTCCTGCATCGCATGCGTTTCCACACAGCCTCGACCCGTTGCGGACACTCAGTCGGCGTAAAGTGGCTCATGGCCCCATCGACTGAATACGTCGACCAGGTCCCGACGCTCGGCATAGAGAGCCTTCATGTGGCGCAAATGCAGCAGGAAGTTCCCGTCGGAAATAAACTCCGTAACAGTCATCGGGATGGTTGGGCCCTAGTTGCTCCAAATTAAATGGGGGCTCCTGTCAGCGTGCAAATTGCAACGGGGATCGCGTTTCCATGATCTGGCATCCGCACCGCCCATGGATAGGGTACGGGGTCTGTACGTTCGTATTGGTACACGAGTAGTTCCGGCATCAAGCGCTCGTCGTAAGTCGTACCCAATCGAATTGCCAAGCTCGCAGGAGAAGCCAATACGAGATGGATTCGCCTGATGCCCTTTTCCATCAACTGTTGGATCGCGTCTCTGAACGACGCGGCGATTGCCCGTTGCTTCTCTTCAGACCAATAAACATCTGTGCGTAAAAGTACCGCTTGCAGATGGGAAACGGAAATACCGGGGAACGCTTTTCTTACGGCAGGTATGTCCACCGGATAAGAGAGCGAAACCGCCAGAACTACTTCGTCTTGATTCAACGTAAGTTCGCTGACATCTAACGGTAGCGTTCGATGACTGTCGTCCGGGCCATCAATTCCGCGCCAATGGCCAGTATTTCGATCCCAGTCGTAAATCGCGATTCTAGACTCATCCTCTAACAGCATTCCGGCCAAAAATAATGCTGGGACCGCTGCGAGGCCGCCTACCGCAACGGAAACGTCGCTACTGTCGCGACCGGCGGAAAGCGTTTCCACTGAAGATCTAAGTGTCGAGAGCTTTTGAAGAAGAAGTTTTGGACTCACTCGTTCACCTTCCGCACTCGGTCTGAAGTCGAGCAACACCCAATTTCGATTGCTGGGTAGCGGGCCAAGGTCCGCATCTTTCGCTGGCGTATCAGGACTTAAATGGAGTCCTCTGAGCTCAACCACAATGGCAATCTGACGCGAGTTCTTCCTCGACTCGCGCCAAAAATCGAGTAGGTAAACGACTAGTCCAATTGCGATGAGAAGGGCGCCAATACAATAAGCGAAGTTTGATAGAAATTGAGAAACGCTGTCGCCCGTTGAAACAGCGAATGACCACTCCGCGTCGGAGCTTCGATACGAGAGCTTCGCGATCCAGCTCACGCCAATTGTCGCCAAAATTATGGCTACCCCAAATCCAACCAGCCTGGGTCCAAACGTCCGCGGCCGATAGAAAACGTAGTCAATGAGACGACTGAAGAATTTATGAATGAGTTGTCTCATGGTACCTACTTAACATTAACGACAAAAGCGCCGCTGCGTGCTGCCAAATGGCGGTTCTTGACGATAAAACACTCTATGGTGTGTGATCCAACATACGCGGCGTCTTCTTTATGAGTAATGTCCCCGCGCTCCACCTTGCCTTGGTCGAATCCTCCTCGGAGTTTTCCCGCAGCAGTAGCTTCGGCCCCCGTATTTACGACCTGCCAGTACACTTCATATGGTTGCGGTATGTCAGTTGTCACTTGAAAACTCAAGGAAGCCCCTTTGACTAGCGGCTGGCCGTTCGAATGCAAGCGCATGGGCCTGGAAAATCCTTGACCCGTCCATGTGACTTTAGAGATCGACACGCTTCCGACCTGTCCTTTGGGCCACGGTGCCGACTGCTTGTGAGCGGCGGCGAAAAGGTTAACGGCAGCACCATAGATTCTTGCGAGACTGGTCGATCGTCTGCCTGCCCCTCCGCTTGCGGCGCGGGCTTGACGTTCGCCGAACGACTGGCTAGCTGCCTCGACAATTCTCTGAGGGTTTTGCTGCGCGGCGATTATGGAAATGTCTTCGCGGACTTTGCGAAGCCAGGCATAAAAGCTTGCGCGCTTCTCCGGCGCATTTTGCCAACGATCAGCAAAATTTTCTTGCGGATCTGTAGGATTGCAGATCCGCACATTGCCCGCCGGATCAAAGGAAATGTGTGACTCCATCCTTTGGAGAATTCCTAATACGGCTTCTACGGCAGTTCTTTCGCCAAAGTAGGACAGGCCAGCCAGCGTTGTAATAATGACCGAAATCGGCTTGTGCTCAGGCCTTCCCGCGAACATGACATCGCGGTGCCGCTTTAGAATCTGCACCGCTTGTTGTAGTGGAGTCTTGACTGCGTACGACGGGATTTCTTCAACGTTGGCTTGGGCCTCTAGGGCCATGGCGGCTCTGATTTGACGATAGTTAATCGCCATCCTTGAACGAAACCACTTGGTATAGCCCCTAGGATTGGAATGTGGCCATTGCGCGGTAATGGACCGATAACGGGGGTGATCCTTGTCGGTAATAGCTATGGCTGAGGACGCCCAAGCATCGCTAAGATTGGCCTCAATTAGAAGTTGCCGCTTGATCTTTCCGTCAGGAAGCGCAGGCAGCGCATCAAGGTGAAATTGCGCGCCTTCTGCGTAATCCAGCGTCCAGCAACGTCGGCCTTCACTTGGCTTCTGCATGTTATGGGCTTCAGCATAAAGCTGCATCTCGTGCCCTAGCATTGCCTTCAGATTGTGCTGGCTGTAATCGCCCTTGGATAGCGAAAGCTCGCAGACCAGATCAATGTCGTAATGCTCGTCATCGCTAACAGGTCGAATGGGAGTCCCCAGACGAAACGACCCTTGAACGTACACATCCGGGTTGAAATCCTTTAGCGTGGACGCATCACGACAAAGCCAACTTCCTACAGAGTCGTAGCGCTTTGATGCTTCCTGATAACGCGAAATGGGAACGTCTAGTTCTTCTGCAAGGCGCTCCAAAAACTGCGTGCCCTGAGCGGTCACAGGCTCTTTCTCCGCAATCTTCAATCCCCGGCTCGCGTTCATACATTCTCCTTTTCGGGTAGCAGTAGTGGGATGAAGCTGTCTAAGCGTCGACCACTCCCAGTCGAACGCGGTGAGATAACTCCCCCCTCGGGCTTAAATGTAGCAATTATTTTCGGCTCGAGATAATTGGTCTAAGGTGGAGCGTTGGAGATTCTCGGAGCGTTAATCGGCCCGCTTGCTTCGTACAAGGATGCACAGCCGTCCACTTCTGGCCGCGCGCAGCCGTTGACGACGGGCCCTTTCCGTCCGGCGCGGGCGTGGGCACGCTCGCGGCGCAAAAGTGGGGCAACGGTCGGCACTCGCAGCGCGGGCCCGCAGTCGGGACGAAGGAAGGTGAGCAGGTCGAGAAGCAGCCGACATTCCCGGGCTAGGGATAAGTAGGCGAGGGTTTTCTCACCGCTAAGCAGTGGGATGCGCTTGCTTCAGGTCAGCTCAGCATGGGCACTGGATC
>NZ_POQS01000039.1 GCF_002885955.2 Achromobacter pulmonis | reverse complement strand
CGATGCTGGTCACCATGTTAGCCACGGGCTTTTAGCTCCTCTGCAAGTGCTTCGGCCTGGCGATACCACCAGACCAGGTCATCCAGATCCATCTGCAGCAAATCGGCGGGACTGAATCCGCCGAACGCCACGGCCACCGACCGGATCAGTACCGGCCAGTCGCCTGGAGTTTGGGCAAAAAAGGCGTTACCGCCTTCATGGCCACGTCGATGTCGCGCGAGTCCAGCTCGCCGGCGGCGGCCACCGGGATGCGGGCCAGGGTGGCCAGCAGCGCCAGCGTCTTGCCCATTTCGCCGCTGGCCTTGTCCATCGCCTGCAGGTGCTTGCCCTTGATCTTGTTGGGCATGGCCAGCTCGGTGATGGTGCGCTCGTCGTCCAGCTTGCTGGGCTTGAAGGTCAGCGGCTCCAGCAGCGTGACGATGACGCCGTCGTCGGTGTATCGCACGCGCGCGGCTTCTTCCGGGGTCAGCTCCACGCCGCCGGGCAGCTCGGTGGTTTGGTCCATGTCTTAGATCCTTTCGCAGGTGCGGGCGGCCATGTTGAAGCGGATCTGGCCCTCGCCGCTGTTCAGTTCGGTGGTCTCGGTCACGAAGGCGCCGGTCAGCATGTAGTCCTGGCCGTTGTCGCACTCGAACAGGACCGTGGCGTTGTTGATCTTGCCCAGCTCGATGATGTCCAGGTCTTCCGTATGCAGGACCGTGGCCGTCAGGGTCGGGGCCACCGGCTCCTCGTTGTAGAAGACCCGGCGCCCGGCCATCTTGGTGGCGCGGTTCACGCCGCCGGGATTCAGCGTCGCGCCGCGCTCGGTGGGGAATTCCTGGCCATCGACGCGAATGGTGGCCACCCCGGTGATTTTTGCTCCGCTCATGGTTGTTTATCCTCCGTTTAAGGCCCCGTTAGCGACGGAACTGCGTTTGCTGCGCATGGACGCGGTACTGGCCGATCAGCATGGGCGAGTCCATGACGTTCAGCCGGTTGGGATCGTCCGGGTCGATGTTGGCCCGGATGCTCTCGGCGTAGCCCGCGTAGTCGCGCGTCCAGCCACGCTCGCCCATGAAGGTCAGGCGGTACAGGCTCAACAGCTCGCTGATTGCAACCTTGGGCGTCATGATGGGTTGGCTCGGGTCGTAGAAGTCGCGGTCCTCGTCGGCGGCCAGCTTGTGGCGCGGGTACTTCTGCGCGAACAGGCTGATCTGCTCGAAGCGGATGCGCTCCAGCGTTTCGGGCGTGTTGATGTCCAGGTAGCTGTCGTCGGCGATACCGGCGCTGTTCTCCTGGTAGGTCGTGATCTGACGCTCGATCTGCACCGTGCCGTCGGTGGCCACCGTGTAGGTGGCGATGCCGTCGTACAGCAGCAGGTTGCGCTCGTCATCACGCCAGCGCACATGCTCGGCCGGGCCGATCAGGCCGGGCAGCGCCAGGCGCTGCAGCGGCCGCGCCGGGTCGATGGCCAGCGATCCGGCCGCGACGATGGCGTCGGTGGCCGCCCACAGCCAGGTCGGCGACACGGCCAGGTTGGTGCCCATGATGGTGACGTGCGGGCTGTTGCGGCTGTTGCCCTTGGTGGCCGTGTCCGAATGATTGCCTCGGAAGGCGGCAAACGCCCGCCCGCCGATCTGGCGCATGGG
>NZ_POQS01000038.1 GCF_002885955.2 Achromobacter pulmonis | reverse complement strand
CGCGGCAGCGGGCGCAGCCGGACTTCGTCGTCTTGCGCGCGGTCATAGCGGCTCCAACATGGCCCAGAAGAAAAGAACGACGGTCGCCACGCCTGCGACGAAACCAAGAAGCAGGCCGCAGCTAAAGAAGCCCCACTGTCGATCATCCATTTCAGCCCTCCCTGGCCACCAGGGCGGTGGCTTTGAGTGCGCGGATACCATCGGCGATTTCGCGGGCCATGTCGGCCTTGTAGGTGGCTTCCAGGCTGCGCATGACGCCGATGCATGCCTTCTTGTCAGCCACCAGCGCCGCATCCTCCAGCGCCGCGTCGCGCACGTCGTGGTCGTGATGGGCGGCCAGGCCCTCGGCGTAGCCGTTCTCATGGGCGCGTTGGACCGCGCCAGACGGGGCGCCAGTGATGGGATGCCCGAGCACCCACAGGAAGCAGCAGAAATTGGCCACGTCGCGCGGGTCGCCTCTCTCGACGTGCGCGCGCAGCATCTGCGACAGGACAACGGGGTCGCATTGCTCCCAGCCGCCGCGCCCCTGGGCGCGCGCCGCCGCCAGCTTCTTCTTCATAGCGGACGCGAAGACATCGACCGCCACGTCGTCAGTGTGCAGGTCCACGTTTTGCTCGTCGGCGATGCGCTGGATCTCGGCCAGGCAGTCCGCCTTGCTGACCGGGCTACCCGGCACCGAGTAGGCGTGCAGGGCATCGCGGATACGTTGGATTTGACCGTTCATGTGTTCAGCCCTCCAGAAGTAGGTTCTTGCGCGTGCGGCTGACCGGCTCGACATGCTCCGGCGCCACGCTGATCTGCGAAGCCTTCACCAGCTCGAACTCGACGCGCGGCTGGGTGCCGGCCTGGTAGCGTGGCGGCCAGGCGCCCGTCTCCAGTTCGCACTCGACGGCATGCTGCAGCAGCTTCAGCATGGCCATGCCTTGCTCGGCCGGCATGAGCAGCCGCGTGTAGCCGATGGTGACCAGGCACGGCTGGGGGGATTTGCGAGTCGCCATGGTCAGCCCTCCAGCATGAGGGGCGCGGCAGCAGCGCCGACACCCTGGTGAAGTTGCACGCCCTGGCCAGCAATATGGCCGGCCGCACGGTCGGCCCAAGTGTCGCCACGCGCTGCGCGCGGCTCACGCGGCTTGAGGCTGTCCAGGTCGGGATGGTTCAGGGACATGAACGCTTCGATGGCCTTGTCTTGCTCGTCGGTGCGCTCCATGTTCGACACGGCGCGGGAAGCCGCATGTGCCCAGCCCATGCAGAACGCATCGGCGCGCGCCCGCTTGTTCTTAGGGCCGCAGCGCTTGAGTTTGGCTGCGATGTAGTCCTTTCGCGCCTTGAACAGCAGGCGCAGCAGCACTTGCAGGGCATAGGCCGCCACGTCCACGTTCGGCGAGCAGCCGACCAGAAGCCAGCGCGGGCCATGAACAAAGCCGTTGCTGAATATCAGGCGGCAGCCGAAGGCATCGGCGACCATGCTGGCCGTCAGCGATTCGTGCATGGTGGGGTTGTCGGCGCGTGCCCGCACGGGCATTTCCTGGACGCTGGCGGCGGTGACCTCCAGGTCGGATATGCCGTGTTCACGCATGAGCGCCTGGGCCTGGCGCAGCGCGGCGGCGGCCTCGGCCGGTTCGGCCGAGCCGGCCAGCGCCATGCACTTCTGGATCTTGCGCAGGATGCTGTCTTTGTCCATGGTCACACCGCCGCCAGATCCA
>NZ_POQS01000037.1 GCF_002885955.2 Achromobacter pulmonis | reverse complement strand
ACCAGCAAGCAGTACGGCATCCCCAAGGGCCTGCCTTACCTGGCAGGCTTTGTGATTCACTGCGAGATCGTCGAAGAGGCCATGGCTGACTGAGAAAAAGGTTCCTTTTTGGTCCATGACGGGCTATCATGGAGCCAATCAAAGGAGGTTCATATGGCCGTCAACGTCAAACTGCCCGAAGCTTTGGTTGAGACCGCCAAGCGTTACGGCACCATCGAGCACCGCTCGGTGCCCAAGCAGATCGAATACTGGTCTCAAATTGGCAAGATCGCCGCAGAAAACCCCGATCTGCCTTTCAGCGTCATCCGCGACATTCTGATTGCGGACCAGGAAGAGCCTATTGGTGAATACCAGTTCGGCTGATGCGCATCCTTGTCACCCCGACCTTCGAGCGCGCTGTTAAAAAGCTGCACAAGCAACAAAAAGCCGCGCTTGACGAAGCGGTACGAGCCATCGCCAGCCAACCCGACGCGGGTGAAACCAAGGTCGGTGATTTGGCCGGCGTGCAGGTTTACAAGTTCCGCATGGGCACCCTGCTGTGCCTGCTCGCCTACCGCGTCCTGGATGAAAACACACTGAAGTTGTTGATGGTCGGTCCGCACGAGAATTTCTACCGCGACCTCAAACGCAACGAGCACTAATTAGCCAGATCATTGAACTTGAGCCCATCCGCTTCCCGATAGGCTTCCTGCCCACTCCATTCCTGCCAGCGGCGCACGATCACATCGACGTACTTGGGGTCGAGTTCGAGCAGCCAGCCGATGCGGCCGGTTTTTTCTGCGGCAATCAGAGTGGTACCAGAGCCACCGAACGGGTCCAGCACGATGTCGCCAGGTCGGCTGGAATTGCGGATTGCCCGCTCGACCAGTTCCACCGGCTTCATGGTCGGGTGCAGGTCGTTCTTCTGCGGCTTCTTGATGTTCCACACATCGCCCTGATCACGATCCCCGCACCAGTGGCGGTTCTCTCCTTCCGGCCAGCCATACAGGATCGGTTCGTATTGACGCTGGTAATCCGCTCTGCCCAGGGTGAAGGTGTGCTTGGCCCAAATGATGAACGTAGACCACTTTCCACCGGCCGCGCGAAACGCGGCTTGTAGCGTGTCAAGTTCGCTGGAGGACATCGCAATGTAGACCGCGCCATCGCAGTGGGGCAACATCAGCGAGAGCGCATCGAAGACGAAGTCATAAAAACCCTCGCCCAAGTTGTCATTCAGGATAGGTCGGTGCTTACCACGCAATTTGTCTTTCGCGCTATTGGCATAGTTGACGTTGTAGGGCAAGTCGCTCCAGATCATCTGAACGCGTTGCCCGGCGAGCAACTGCTCGTAGCTGAATGGCTGCGTAGCATCACCGCAAACCAGCCGGTGATTGCCAAGAATCCACACGTCACCGGGTCGGCTGATGGCTGTTTCGCTCAGTTCTGGAATGGCATCCTCATCTGTATTGCCATCGACCGTGGTCTCTTCGCCCGCCATGATCTCGGCCAGCGCGTCGGCATCGAAGCCGGTGATGTCGAGATTGAATCCATCTTCCTGCAGCGACTGCAACTCGATGCGCAGCATGGCGTCGTCCCAGCCGGCGTTTTCTGCAATGCGGTTGTCCGCAATGATCAGCGCGCGGCGCTGGGTGGGTGTCAGATGATCGAGGACGACCACCGGCACGGTATCCAGACCGAGCTTTTGCGCGGCGGCGAGACGTCCATGGCCCGCCACGATCACGCCATCGGACCCCGCCAGGATCGGATTGGTGAACCCGAACTCGACGATGGATGCCGCAATCTGCGCCACCTGCTCCTCTGAGTGGGTACGGGCATTGCGGGCGTAGGGCACCAGTTTCTCGGTGGGCCAGCGCTCGATATGGGTGGATAGCCAGGGTTCAGACATGGACCAACCCCGTTTCATAGACGGTCTTGCCCTGGTTCAGCTTGGCCGTGAGCAACTGGGTGCGCTCATTCGAGATCGCCACTGCCAGATGGGTCCACCGTCCGAACTCGTGAATGATCTGCACGCAGGGCAGCTTCAACTGGTGGGCGGCTTGGCACACGAGCAACGGCGTCATACCTGGCAC
>NZ_POQS01000036.1:1259-2151 GCF_002885955.2 Achromobacter pulmonis | reverse complement strand
TCGTGGTACGTCGAAGCAAGCAGCTGATTATTGTAAAAAAGATGCCGATTATATTGAAAGAGGAGAATGCCCAGGTGCAGGAGGGCGTCGGACGGATTGGGAACGGTACATTGAATACGTCAAAGGACTTGGGCGAGAACCCACAGTTAAAGAGCTTTGTCAAGAATGGCCTTCGCTTTACGCCCGTTATCCCCGTGCTGTCCGAGAGATCGCTGCCAACAACCTCCCGTCTCATGCCCTCACCTCATCGACACCCCGAATGGGATGGCAACATGAAATCGCCGGAATTATTTCAGGTGACCCCCACCAAAGACGAGTCTACTTTGTAGTCGATAACGTCGGTAACAGCGGTAAGAGTTGGATGTGTAAATGGGCTTTGACGAAGTTTCCCGATGGTTGTCAAGTTCTTCGTATTGGTCGTCGTGATGATCTCGCTCATGTTATTGACCCCCAAAAGTGGATTTTTCTTTTCGATGTCCCCCGGCAACAGATGCAGTATCTCCAGTACAGTGTTTTGGAAATGTTGAAGGATCAGATGGTATTCTCCCCGAAGTACGAGAGCCAGATGAAGATTCTACCGAAATGTCCTACAGTGATTGTATTTTCTAATGAAGCCCCCGATGAGGCTATGATGAGTAGAGATAGGTATCATATCATTAACGTAAATAACTAATTTAAGCAACACGTGCAACATATCTAGGATTATAACCAAGTCTTAATAGACCCCTTCGCCAACGAAGGCGTCGTGTTTGTGGTAGGCCCCGCCTAAGGACTATCATGGCCGCTGCTCTCATGACTGCATCCGAATTCCTCGTTAGTCGGCCATTGATTCTCGTCCACCTCCTCGTCCTCATGCTCCCTCTGTACCGGTAAAAAGGCATGATTAGAAGCT
>NZ_POQS01000036.1:0-1244 GCF_002885955.2 Achromobacter pulmonis | reverse complement strand
AAAGGCATGATTAGAAGCTAACCCTCGGTTCGCGGAAAAAGGTGACGTTTTTAGATTGGGTGGTAAAAACGGGGTCGAAGGCCGCCTCTCCTGCTGGAATCCCCAACCTGTCGGCCCAAAATACAAAGAATACTTTTTGTTCGGCTTCGGTGTTGGTATCGTCGTTGTATCTGATGCCCCGCTTGAGTCGAAAGTACTTGTTAACGAACTTGTAGGACTTCCCCTGTTCGACTCTGCAGTTGGTGTTATTGACAACGTTAACCCCTGTAATTCCTCGTTGATTTTGTAATGCGGCGAGTCCAAATCGTCTTCTCCACAAGACGTAGTACTTGTCAGTGTTGATAGGGTTGTTGACGAGTTCGATGTGGGAAAGTGCTGTTGAGAAATTAACATCTCGTGAGGGACCACCGTATTCTCTGAAGAAGCCATCTACGCTTACTGCTGAACCTGCACCTTGTCTAGGTTTAATTATGGCACAGTTAACAACAATTGGGTAGTCAATTTGGTTCATGAATAACATTTGTATTTTAAACCCGGATATAACGGCTAGGGCTCGCTGGCGCGCATTTAACCGTTCACCCGTTAAATTGGCTTGTATGTTTGTTAATTCAAACGTTTGTAGGGTTCGCGAAGGGTGAGCTTCCACGTCAGTGGTTAGGATTAAGTCCCGTTTCGCGGAAGTGGCGTTGGGGCGATCGCCAACGTTACGTCGTTGCCTAAGGTTCGACATGCGTTCTTGGAATGCAGTTTGGGCTCTTCTTGCTCCAAAATTTAGGGCTCTTCTGGCTAAAGCTCCACCGGATCGAAGTGCGATATTCCTTAGGGATCGTCTGACAGCGTAACTTGCTAGGGAGCGTGCACCGGTACTTACCAGGTAGGGTGAAATTGCCGGAACCAATGACATTTTGTGAAAAAGTGAGCTAGGGAGTGGATCGAAATTTTAAATTTGGGTCAAACGTGTCCTGGTTAGTATTACCCAGGACACCTCTGTTTGGTTTCATAAAAACCATGACAGGCACTTCTAGACGCTACGTATTTACGCTGAATAACTACACTGATGATGAGTTTGACGCTCTTGGTGATGTTGATTGCAAATATATTGTGTATGGTAAAGAAGTTGGAGACAGTGGCACTCCCCATCTGCAAGGGTTTGTTATTTTTGAAAGTGCTATTTCCTTTGATTCGGCCAAAAACAAATTAGGGCATCGTGTGCACCTTGAAGTCGCTCGTGGTACGTCGAAGCA
>NZ_POQS01000035.1 GCF_002885955.2 Achromobacter pulmonis | reverse complement strand
CGCGCAGGACTCGGCCGACGTGTCGCAATTCTGGCTGTTCTAGACGTTTTCGTCGGTACGCGCTACCCTGTCGCCTGCCTGCCTTAGTGCTGCATGGGTGAACCGCTTCACCTAATCCGCAGCCGCCCATCCCCGCACACTGCGGGGCATGAAAAAACATACCTTCTTCGACCGATTGCGCCTGTGGCCCTGGCTGCTGGGCGCCCTGCTGACCACCACCGTGGTGGGCGTCATCGCGCCGCACCAGCTGGGCGTGCTGATCTGGAGCCTGTCCAAGCTGTGCCTGGGCGCGTACCTGGGCTACTGGATCGACCGGGGCATCTTCTGTTATGCCCGGCCGGGCGTGGTGGTGGAGGCCGCCAAGCGAGGCGGCGACGGCGTCGCCTGGACCGTGGCCTGCTGGTGCATGATGCGCCGGGCCGTCATCATCGCGGCCGCCGTGCTGGCGCTGGGCCTGGGGGTCTAGCGTGGCGCGCCCGCACCTGTTCGCCCGCCTGGCGGCCCTGGTGCTGCCCCTGCTGCTGTTTTCCTGCGGCGGGCCGGTGTACGCGCAGACCATCCCGGCCGCCGCCGACGGCTACAAGCGCGAGCTGACCCGCATCGTGCAACAGGAGTGGGGGCTGGACGCGCCGGTGTCCGTCCATGCCGCACAGATCCACCAGGAAAGCGCCTGGCGCCCTGGTGTGTCCAGCGGCGCCGGCGCGCAAGGGCTGGCGCAGTTTATGCCCGACACGTCCGCCTGGATCGCATCCATCTATCCCGACCTGGGCGAGGCCGCGCCGTATTCGCCCGGCTGGGCCATGCGTGCGCAGGCCCGCTACAACCGCTGGCACTGGCGGCGCATCGACGCGGCCGACGTGTGCCAGCACTGGGCCATGACGCTGTCGGCCTACAACGGCGGGCTGGGCTGGCTACAGCGCGACCAGCGCCTGACGCGCCAGGCTGGCGGTGACGCCCGCGTCTGGTTCGGCCAGGTCGAACTGCACACCGCGCGCGCGGCCTGGGCCGAGCGCGAGAACCGGCAATACGTGCGCCGCATCCTGTTGCAGCTGGAACCGATCTACCGCACCGCCGGATGGCAAGGGGCGCGCCCATGCTGAAGGCCATCACCGCCGGCCTGCGCTGGCTGCTGGGCAATACGACGGTCCTGGCCCTGCTGGCGCTGGCCGCCCTGTGGGCGTGGCACCAGTGGCAGGTCGGCGGCCTGGAGGATGCGGTGCAGCGGGCCGAGTCGAACGCGACGGCCGCGCAGGCCGAGGCCGACCGGGTGCGCGGCGAGCGCGACCAGTGGCGCGGCACGGCCGAGCAGCGCGGCCGCGACCTGGCCGCCCTGGCCGACGAGCGCCGCCAGGCCGAGGCCGCCACCGTCGCGCTGCAAGACAAGCTGGCCAGGCGCGAGGACGCCTACCGCGCCTTGCGCGAATCCATCCGGGCCGCGCCTGACGCCGACGACGGCGCCGTGGCGCCGGTGCTGCGCCGGACCATCGAGGCGCTGCCGTGATCGCGCGCCTGGTGGTCCTGGCGAGTGTGGCGGCCGGGGTGGCGGGCTGTGCGGTCGCACCGGCGCCGACGATGCCGCCGGCCGATCCGGCGCCGGTGCTGTGCGCGACGCCGGCCGGGCAGACCGAGCCGGAGACCGAGCCGGACAGGCCGGCCGGCACGTACGGCCAGCGCGCCGTGGCGGCGTACATCGAGCAACTGCACCGCTGGGGCACCCGTGGCTGGGAAAAGGTCGCGGCCGTGCGGGCCTGGAGTATGGACTGTGTGGACAGAGCAGCAGTACGAGCTGGCGGCCCGGCTCGCTGAAGAAGAACGCGCGGCGTCGCTGGAAGCGCTACGCACCCGGATGCGCCAGGACGCGCCCGGCTCGGTGGATGGCAACTGCCTGGATTGTGGCGATGTCATCGAACCGGCACGCCTGGCGGTGCTGCCTGGCGCGGTGCGGTGTGTGGGTTGCCAGGTCGCCCATGAGAAACGGCAGGCACAACATGCGAGGTATTGATGGAAGGGGTTGATTGGGGCGCGGCGCGCCTGTTCTGGGACGTGCTGCAGACGGGCATTACGGCGGCCATCGCGGTGTACGTCTGGTGGACCGGGCGCAGCCGCGCCACCACGGACGCTATCGACCGGGTCGATGACCGGGTCACGCAAGTGCAGCAGCGCCTGGACCGCGTCGAGCACACGCTGGAGAGCAGGCCCGGCTATGCCGACCTGGACGCGCTGCGCGCCGAGGTGGCGCAGACCAACCGCAAGCTGGCCGAAGTGTCGGCGCAGCTGGTGGGCACGACCAACCTGCTGAATCGCCTGCACGACTACCTGCTGCAGGAGCGAAGGGAGAAGTAAGACGATGAGCTATCAGGACTTTGAAACCGAGGGTCGCCGGCTGGCGATCTTGCGCATTCTGTCGCGGCGCAACGAGTACACGACCAACGAGTACAGCCTGAACGACGAACTGGTGGGCGCCTACGCGCACAACGTCAGCCGCGACCGCCTGCACGGCGATCTGGCCTGGCTACAGGAGCAGGGCCTGGTCATCGTGCAGCAGCCGCGCGCGGGCTGGATCGTCACGCTGACCGTGCGCGGCGGCGATGCGGCCGCCGGCCGGGCCACCG
>NZ_POQS01000034.1 GCF_002885955.2 Achromobacter pulmonis | reverse complement strand
GTGTGTTCAGCAGGCGCTTACGGAAGGATTGTAGGGGGCTTACTTCAGATGAACCGCGTTTGGAGCCCTCTTTGGCGCCTAACGTAGTCAGCTAGTGTTCCCGAGGCTCGGAACCGAGCAAGATCATGCCATCATGCCATCATGGCAGACAGGGGCTAAGTCAGTTCGCCAAGTATTCGTCAGTCGACTTGACTTGGCCATAGCCGAATGCGAAGGCGGCCATCATTGCGGCATGTACCTGGGTTGCGGGAACCTTCACGCCATTGAATTCCAGATCTAGCGTGGCACAAGCATCGTGGAGTACGGTGACGGGGTAACCCAAATCGGCCGCAGCGCGAACGACCGCGTCCACGCACATGTGACTCATAGCGCCGACGACAACCACTTCTTCGACCCCTCGATTGTCGAGTTGCTGCTTGAGGTCGGTTTGGCGGAACGAGTTGATATGATTCTTCACGATGACGGGCTCCCCGTCATGCGGGGCGACGGCAGACTGAATTTCCACCCCCTCAGTGCCAGGCAAAAAAAACGGCGCTTCGTTGTTTGCGAATTCATGCCGGACGTGAAAGATGGGCTCGCCGTTCGACCGTGCGTGAGCGATCACGCGTGCTGCATTTGTTGACGCCGCTTCAATGCCGGAAAGGGGCAGCTTCCCAGTAGATAGGTATTCGTTTTGCAGGTCGACAACGATTAATCCGCGCTTTGTCATGGTCGTCTCCGAAAGGTCTAGAGTGAGTCGACATGTTCGCCCAAAGCGCATATCCGAGAGTAGTGGCAGTGCCGACAAATTCCGCGGTGATACCGACATTTATCTGTGAGACGTTCACCAATTGAAGTATGGCTTGGCCCTACGACTCTCTGGATGTACCGCCCGCCCCCCCGACGTTGCCGACACTAAATCTGCGGCGATAGGCGCTCGGGGATAGCCCGGCGATACGCGCAAAAATCTTCCTAAACGCGCCAGGGTCGCTGTATCCTACTTCCCACGCTACCCGATCAATAGGCGCTGAGTCGAATTGGAGCAGTTCTTTAGCCCGTCCGACGCGTAAATGTTGACAATACTCAGTGGTCGTCATGCCGGTGGCCTTTTGAAAGCGTCGAAGCAATGTGCGCTCTTCAAGATTGGCTTGCTCGGCGAGTACTTGAAGCCTAGTCTCCTTCCCCTGAGTTGCTTGCAGCCAATGCTGCACTTTCAATACGGCGGCATCGCCATGTGAAAGTCTTGGCGAGAACACACTGTAGTAACGCTGCTCTCGACCGGGAGGGTCGACTAGCATCATGCGCGCCGTGGCAAGCATCACGGTTGGGCCCAGCAGCCTGTCTACTAGACGCAACCCTAGATCCGTCCAAGACATCAGGCCGCCGGCGGATATGACATCGCCGTCATCAATAATGAGTCGGTTAACGTCAACGTTGACGTCTGGAAAGCGACTTTTGAGCAGGTCGGCATACGTCCAATGGGTGGTCATGGGCCGGCCGGTCATCAACCCGGTCTCCGCCAATAAAAAGGCGCCGGCGCATACCGAACCGATCACGACGCCTCTGCCATGCTGTTCGCATCGCCAAGCAGTGAGCGACGAATCCGATGCTCCTCCCGTTGGCTCGGCCAAGGAGGGCGGTAGTATCAATGCTGACAAAATCGACACCCTACTGGCTCCGTTATCGAAGACACGCACCGGCGCAACTCCTGGCGCGGGTTGCTCCCAATGGGTGACTCTTAGCGGGATGTTGGATTGGGCTCCGTAGGAGGCGGCGCAAGCGTTAGCAACACAGAACAGATCTGTCAGCCCCAACACCGACGCCTGTTGGACGGCGGGATAGAGGACCACTCCTACTTCCAATTGCTTTACTGGTTCCACGTGTCGGCGCAGCCTAAATTTTGTGCTGTTCCCGTCGTCAATTATCCACTCGGTCAGCAAACAGGCGTGAGAATGAGCGCGCAGAAGCGCCACAACCACTCACTAATTGATTGTAAAGCAGAGCCCAGAACCGATTGGGTGCGGGCCTCGCCGGAAGTGGCGACCGTCCGCTGAGAAGCATGCAAACCGATGCTGCGGGTGTCGCAAGCCACATAGACGCGATCACCACTTCGTGCCAGCCCCTAAATAGCTTTAAGCGTTCACCTAGGACACCAAAACCAGATAGTTCGGTGGGGATGGTGGAAAGGGTTGTGCGCGTGGCAGAGTTTCATATCCGCTCAAAATAGATATATAGCTGTAGAACCGCTATTTTAGGCATGATACGCCACTGTGGCGACCGGCTGCCGTCCAGTTTTACTGCGTTACCGGTGGCAAAAGGGCTGCTTCGTGAGCCCTTTCTTATCTGCGTAGGCGGACTTCGACCGGTTTCGCTCAACATCGCCCCAACTCGGGACTAGGCTTCACGGAACTGGGCTCACAGGTGGGCCATCTGGTCGGGTAGCCACATAGCCAGTTGCGGGACTGCCAGAAGTAGCACGATCATCAGCAACAGCATCGCGAGGAACGGCAGCACGCCCATCACCACGTCCATGAATTTGCCCTGGCCGCGCACGCTGTGCACCACGAACAGGTTCATGCCGAAGGGGGGCGTGAGCTGGCACATTTCGCATAGCACGATCAGCATCACGCCGAACCACACCGGG
>NZ_POQS01000033.1:2952-3410 GCF_002885955.2 Achromobacter pulmonis | reverse complement strand
TGCGCGGGGACTGGGGCGAGATCGATGAGGCCACCCGCCAAGCCAACGACGTCGCAATCCAACAGGACAACCTGATGATCTCCCAGTACCGGATCACGCCGGAACTGGTGTTGCTCGTGAAGACCAGCGAAGACCACCAGACCACGGTGGTCCAGCTTCCCGAAGAGCGCGACCTGATCTGAAGGCGCCGCCTCGTCATCCCATCCACTTGANTCCCGAAGAGCGCGACCTGATCTGAAGGCGCCGCCTCGTCATCCCATCCACTTGACGGAGCCACTTCACTCCGCCAGGGGTGTCGTGGCTCAATAGCCTTTCAAGGAGGAGCCCATGGCATCGCATCGCATCGAAACCTACTGCCAGAGGCTGGCGTTCCCCATCGGGGCGCTCATCTTCAGCCGAGGCATTGATCGCCTTGTCCGCGCGGGTCGCCTGGACCCGATTCCGTACTTCAGGCGCCA
>NZ_POQS01000033.1:0-1794 GCF_002885955.2 Achromobacter pulmonis | reverse complement strand
CGCCAATTACCGGCGTCTGGTGTATGTCCGGTATGCCGATGATTTTCTGATCGGCATCATCGGCAGTCGGGACGAGGCGGTAACCGTCATGCAGCGAGTCGCAGGTTTCATCAGCGACAAACTGCACTTGGAGATCGCTGAGGAAAAGTCCGGTGTGGTTCACGCATCGGACGGAGTTCGCTTTCTGGGGTACGACGTTCGCACGTACTCCGGTGATCGCAACGTGCGCACCGTCCGTTCAGGACGGAGCATCACAGCACGCAGCGTATCCGAGCGGATGCAATTGCACGTACCGGCTGAAAAGCTGCGTAGTTTCTGCCAGCGAAAGGGCTACGGCGTCTATGACGCTCACACCCCCACGCACAGGAGCGAACTGATCTCACTGAGCGAAGCGGAAATCGTTCAAACCTACAACGCTGAAATGCGAGGCCTTGCCAACTACTACGGTTTGGCGAACAGCGTCAGTCGTGTCCTGAACAAGCTCCATCACCTCTGGTTGACGAGTTTGTGGAAGACATTGGCGGCAAAACGTCGTTCGACCGTCACGAAGGTAGCGCGGAGCATGAAGCGCCAGGGTGGATACGTACTGGCTGTTCGGGGTAACTCGGACTCCCACACTTTTCCCATCTACAGCCTGAAAGACATAAGGAAAGAACCCATCACGTTCCAGAGTATTGACCTACCCCCCAAGACTTGGGTTTTCACGCATAGCCGCTCGGAGTTGATCCAGCGGCTCGAAGCGAGGAAGTGCGAGTACTGCGGGACCACCGAAGGCAGTTTCCAAGTGCATCACATTCGGAAGCTGAAGGACGTGGACAAAGGGAAGTACCTCTGGCCACAGGTGATGTCATGGCGCCGTCGCAAGACTTTGGTGCTGTGCGTTCCTTGCCATCAGAAGCTACACGCAGGCGTTCTTTGAAAGGACTGTTCCTAGTCAAGTAAGTGGAGAGCCGGATACGCTGAAAGGTGTAAGTCCGGTTCGGAGGGGGGCTGACGGGTGATCCTTTACGGGACGCCCGCAGCCTACCCTACACGACCGTTGGCATCGCCGCGGCCGCCGTGCTCAACGCCGAAGGCTACCGCCGCACTCTGGTCCTGTCGCCACCGCACTTGGTTTACAAGTGGCGGCGGGAGATCCAGGAGACGGTGGCCGGCGCCAAGGTATGGGTGCTCAATGGGCCGGATACGCTCGTCAAGCTCCTCAAGCTGCGTGAGCAGTTGGGCGTGCAGCCCACGGGCCAGGAGTTCTTCGTCCTGGGGCGCGTCAGGATGCGGATGGGTTTCCACTGGAAGCCCGTCTTCACCCAGCGGCGCACCCGCCACGGCGACGTGGCGGCCTGCCCGGACTGCGGCACGGTCATCACCGACCTCGACGGCGAGCCGGTCAACCCGGTCGCGCTCGAAGCCGAGGAGTACCGCAGGAAGTGCAGCCATTGCGCTGCGCCCCTGTGGACGCTGATCCGCCCGCGCAGCCTGTCCGGCAGCGACCAGTCCTCGGCCGTCCTCAAAGCCCTGAAGCGCATCCCGACCATCGGGGAAGTCACTGCGCAGAAGCTGATGCAGAAGTTCGGTGACGGCTTCCTGGCCTCGATGCTGGGCGACAACATCCACGAGTTCATCAACCTCATGGATGGCAACGGCGAGCTGGTGTTTTCCGACCGTCAAGCCACGCGCATGGAACGTGCGATGGCCAACATGGAGTTCGGCTTTGGCGAGGGCGGTTATCAACCCTCGGAGTTCATCAAGAGGTACTTGCCGCAAGGTACGTTCGACCTGCTCATCGCTGATGAAGCG
>NZ_POQS01000032.1:2717-3558 GCF_002885955.2 Achromobacter pulmonis | reverse complement strand
GCGCCACCACCAGGGCCGGCAGCGTCACCTGGGGCGTGTACGTGGTCAGGCCAGGCAGCGCCACAGCGCGGGCGCGCAGGTCGGCCGTGACAGCCGCACGCAGGGCCACCAGGGCGCCGTAGACCACGTCGCTAATCGGCTCCTCGGTGGCCATCTGCGCGTCGATCAGGGCCAGCGTGTCCTGGCCAGCGGCCTGCGCTTCCTGCCGGCTCGGCCAGTCGGTCTCGGCGACCAGGCGGGCCGCCGTCAGCGCGGCCGCGCGGCCATTCAGTTGCCGGGCGGCGACCGCGTTCTGCGCGCGCTGGCGCCGCTCCGGCGTGTCGGCCACCGGCGGCGGCACCGCTGCGGCGCTTTCGGCCGTCTCGCGCAGCAGCCGCGCCGCGCGCACAGGCGTGCCAGGCGACAACAGCACGCGGGCGCCCATGCTGGCGGCCGCCGCGTCGCCGGCCAGGCCCGTCGTGACGTTGGCGCCGCCGTCGTCATCATCGGACCGACCCACCAGGCTGCGGCCGCTGTACAGGTCCAGGGCGTTGATGGGGCGCATGACCGCGCCTTTCAGGCGGTTGTATCCGCCGATCACGATGCCGGCCACGTTCATGGGGAAGCGGATGAACTCTGCGACCTGGTCGGCGATGCCGCCCACCACGTCCTCGATGCCGCGCACCACGGCGGTCAGATCCCGCTCGACGGCCACCAGCGACCAGCCGAGCAGCCCATCGACGCTCCACTTGTCGGCGAAGTCGTCCAGGATCGACCCCTCGAAGATGTCGGCGGCCAGGCCGACCTCGCGCTGGGTGTCCATGGCCGTGGCCGGGTAGGACTCCTCGCCCGCCTCGGAAAA
>NZ_POQS01000032.1:0-1155 GCF_002885955.2 Achromobacter pulmonis | reverse complement strand
CCTCGGCGGTTGATTCGCTCCAGCCCACATCGCTGGCCACGGCCATGACGCTGCCCAGGTACGGGTGCTCCAGCGTGGCCGCGCCCGGCGCGTCGAAGGCTTCGATCAGGGCGTCGCGGTCGCGGTCATAGTCGTCGCCGGCGACGAACAGCTGTAGGCGCCACTCTTTCGCGCGGCGGCCCATGTCCTCGGAGTAGGGCTTGTCGCGGCGCGGGTATTCGTGGATCAGCCAGCGCCGGCCGCCCTTGGTGTCGGCGCGCTCCACATAGAACGGCACGCCGCGATATGCCCCGCGCATTTCGGGGTCGATGCGCTCACGCCACGTCATGCGTTACACTCCCTTACGCTTTGGAATAAGGGGAGAAAGCCATGGAAACCATTTTTCTGATACTGCTGCTGGCCTCGCTTGTTGCGCTGGTTGTTGGCATCGTCAGCCCACGCCGCGCGATGCCTTGGGCCAAATCGGCAACGCGATTTAAAGCGCTCGGCCTTTATCTCGGGATTGCGGTGATTTGCTTCGTTGGGTTTGGCGTGAGCACAGACGCCAAGAAGGCCGAACCCACGGCCACTACGGTCGCAGCGGAAAGCACGCCTACGCCGGCCGTCCAGCCTAAAAAGCTCAGTCCGGCCGAACTTGTTGCGGCGCGCATGCCTGACTCCCAAAAGGGCTTTTTGGCCTTGATGGAAAAAGCGGCGCGCGAGTATGAGGCCGCACCCAACGAACTGGTGAAGTCGAAGATCGCCCAGCAAAGAAAGGTCGATTCCAGGCCATTCACCCCGCAAGGAAAAGTCCAGAACTGGACGGGCACGATTGAACAGCTGGCCACCAATGGCGACGGCAAAGGCATCGTGGTCATACGATCCAGCAGCACCGTCACCTTTCAGACCTGGAACAATGCGCTTTCGGATCTCGAACATAAGACCTTGATTCCGCAAAGTTCGTCCCTGTACGACACTGTCGCAAGCCTGGACGTAGGCACGCCCGTCAGCTTTTCCGGCTCCCTTGTTGCCGAAGGCAGCGCGACCGAACATGGCTCCGTCACACGCCCCGAGTTCATCGTTCGTTTCGATCAGATTTCGCCGTTGCATTAAGGCACCATCCCCAGCGAACCGGAGTCCACCTCAAAGTCCAGCCCGCCGTTCCGGCGGGCTTCT
>NZ_POQS01000031.1 GCF_002885955.2 Achromobacter pulmonis | reverse complement strand
CTTTTCAGGGGGCAGACCACTGGAGCAGGCTGTCTATGACCGAAGACCGACGCAGTCCGATAGGCTCGTCCATCATTCCGATAGGGGATCCCAATACGTGTCCATCCGCTACTCCGACCGATTGAGCGAGGCCGGAATCAATCCATCAGTCGGCAGCACCGGAAGCGCCTATGACAATGCGCTGGCCGAAACGATCAACGGCCTCTACAAAACGGAAGTGATTCATCGGCGCGCGCCCTGGAAAACCAAGGCTGCCGTGGAGTTGGCGACACTGGAATGGGTCTCGTGGTTCAACCACCAACGCCTGCTCGAATCCATCGGCGACATTCCGCCCGCTGAGGCCGAAGCGCGATACTATCGGCAACTTGCAGCGCAGACTGTGGAACCTGTTTTACTTTAACCAAACAGCCTCCGCGATCCCCGGTGTGATTCAAGGCGCCACCTTCGACGTCGCGTTGCGCTTCTTGAAAGAGGATCCGTGGGAGCGCTTGGCGCAGTTGCGCGAGCGCGTGCCGAACCTGTTGTTCCAGATGCTGCTGCGTGGTTCCAATGCGGTGGGCTACACGAACTATGCGGACAACGTGGTGCGCTATTTCATTCGTCAAGCCGCAGCCAACGGCATCGATCTATTCCGCGTGTTTGACTCGCTCAACTGGGTTGAGAACATGCGAGTATCCATCGATGCCGTGCTCGATAGCGGCGCACTGTGCGAATGCGCCATCTGTTACACCGCAGACGTATTTGACCCTGCAAGACCCAAATATGGCCTGAACTATTACTTGGCCATCGCACGCGAGCTGCAGCGAGCAGGTGTACACATTCTGGCAATCAAAGACATGGCGGGCCTGTGCAAGCCGCGTGCCATCAGTACGCTGGTCAAAGCCTTGAAGGCTGAGACGGGACTACCGATCCATTTTCACACCCACGACACCAGTGGAGCGAGCGCCGCGTCGGTGCTCGCGGCAATCGAAGCGGGATGCGATGCGGTCGATGGTGCGCTTGACTCGATGAGCGGTCTGACCTCGCAGCCCAATCTCTCGGCAATTGCAGCAGCGCTCAGCAATTCGCCGCGTCATCCAGGCTTGTCGCCACATGCACTACATGCGGCATCGACCTACTTCGAGGAAGTGCGACGCTTTTATACGCCTTTTGAAAGCGAAATCCGCTCCGGAACCGCGGACGTCTACCGCCATGAGATGCCTGGAGGTCAATACACAAACCTGCGTGAACAGGCCCGTTCGCTTGGTTTGGCACACCGATGGACAGAAGTTTCGCAAGCCTACGCGGACGTCAATCAGCTATTCGGAGATATCGTCAAGGTGACGCCTACATCGAAGGTAGTCGGTGACATGGCACTCACGATGATCGCTAACGATCTGACACCCGCTGATGTGATCGATCCAGCCCGCGACGTGGTCTTCCCCGATTCAGTGGTGTCTTTATTCAAGGGGGAGCTAGGATTTCCACCCGACGGTTTCCCGGCCGCGCTTTCGCGCAAAGTGCTCAAACTCAGCGATGGAGAAACCCCGCCAGCACCGTACCGTCCTGGCGACCGGCTTGCACCCGTGGATTTGGCCGCAGCGCGCACGCAGGCCGAGTTGGAGTGTGGACAGCCGTTGAACGATGCCCAGTTGGCATCCTTCCTGATGTACCCGAGGCAAATGCGCGAGCTGTGCTCCTACCAGCGTCAGTTCGGCGATACCTCAACCCTACCCACGCCAGTATTTTTCTATGGGCCTAGACCTCAACAAGAGTTTGAAGTCGAGATAGCCCCTGGCAAGATGCTGTTGGTTATCTTGGAGGCGGTGATCCAAGAGGGAGAGTCTACCCACAAAGTGCAGTTCGAGCTCAACGGACAATCGCGAACCGTCTACGTCAGGTCCGCAGGAGAATCCAGTGCCGCTACCTCGCGAACGCAGGCAGAAGTAGGTAATCCGCGCCACGTGGCCGCGCCAATGCCCGGAGCCATCGCCACCGTTGCAGTGCGGGCTGGCCAGCGCGTAAGCGCAGGCAGCACGCTGCTAACCATAGAAGCAATGAAGATGGAAACCCATATCTCAGCACCACAAGATGCCGTGATTGAGGAGGTTCTTGTGGCGCCAGGGGATCGAGTACAGGCCAAGGATTTGCTCGTAGTGCTGCAAGAGGCGACTTGACTTACTATCGACGTCGTTGACTGCATCATCGACTACAGAATGTAGGACACATCAGCGCTAGTAATGCTGGCATTAGTGAGGTGCCTTTCCGCAAGCTTGTACCGCTTGAGCTGCCAGGATCGCATTTTATGGTGCTTGGCCGGTAGACTGGAAGCTGAAACAGACCTTCTGCTTGCTTGCATACACAAATGTACAGGCACTGGCGCACCTTCATTCAGAGAGTGCCAAGTATGGGTTATCCGGCGGAAGTGTGTCGAAAACCTGCATTGGATCACTTAGCAGATAGCCGTGTAGGCGTTTTGATTTGCGCGGACCGATGACGTTGCATTTCCAGATGTTCAGGCCGCGGGGGTGCTTGCGGTGTAGCTGCAGCCTCTCGAAGCTCTTCTGCACCCATTGCCAGTCGGCCACGCCGTCCTGTTTGGCGAGCGCAGCGACTTGCGGGTGCTCTTGCGCGTACCGCTGGAACAACCCCGGACTGATCAAGTAAGCGGTGCCATCGACGGTATGTNNNAGATTGCTCAGCCTGACGTTGCCACGCTGCACTGGCAAGCAGTGTTCGATGCGTTTGAATTGCTCGGGGGTGATCTCCATGCCTGCACTTTCACATCTGATCTATCAGAACGCAATTAGTGTTAACACGCCCTAGCTCCCCCGGCCGACGGTGATTCACTGCCTGGTATCCCATCGGCACCGAACATCGACAACAGACCGGCAACGGGGTCGGACGACGTCGGGGAAGGTGGTTCTTCAATCGGCCGCGCGGCGGTGGCCGAGGGTGCCTGCGCTGTCGCGGATACGACCTCGGGCATGGCAGCGGGAACATCGTCTGCGGACGCACTCTCCTCCACCGTCACCGCGCCGGCGAAGGATTCGGGACGCTCGCCCGTCTCCCAAATCAGTGCGGGCGAGAGGCGCAGGAAAGTGAAGCTGTGGCTCCAGCCGCTGTCGCTAGTCACGGCGGCTTTCCAGATGGCCTTGCCGTCCGGGGTCGGCTGCGCGATCCCATGATCTTGCAGCACCGTGAAGACGGCGGTGTTGTTCGAGGGAATCCCTTCGATGCCCTGGGATAGCAGGTAGGCGCGCAGCTTGTCGGAGACCGTCTTGCTCACCAGCCACAAGCTGTCCTGTGTCAGCCAGCCGTCCGAAGCCTGGGGCTGATTGAGCTTCAGTTCCTCGCGCAGCAGATAGCGCAGGCCGTCTAGCAGCTTGCGCTGCAAGGCGTGCCGGGGCGCCGTCAGCGCCTTGGCCGGGTCGCCACCCAAGGCTTGGGCCACCGATGCTCGGTCGGCCTGGATGACCAGTTCCCCCAGAACGCCGGCATGCTCATATTGTCCGGCCAGCACGTAAAGCAGCGCCGACCATAGCACCGGAAAGCCGCTGAGCCAGTCGAGGATGGTCGGGTCGAGTACGCGGGTGTAGAGCAGTCCTGTCGCCGCGCTGTGCAGGCGGTACTCGCGCTCCGGGCGATAGCGAAAACGGTAACGCTGCTGCAAGGGGCCGTGCCACGGATGCCAGATGCTGCCGTCAGCCAGTTCGACGTGCAGGTCGACCGCGATCTTGCCGATGTCGTGC
>NZ_POQS01000030.1:2209-4008 GCF_002885955.2 Achromobacter pulmonis | reverse complement strand
CCGGCGCCAACAGCGCGGTGGGCTTGCGTTCCATGCCGGTGCGTTACCTGTTCCTCGATGAGGTGGATGGCTACCCGCTGGATGTGGAAGGCGAAGGCGATGCGATTTCCCTGGCCGAGGCGCGTACCCGCACTTTTGCCCGGCGCAAGATTCTGATCGTTTCGACCCCGACGATTGCGGGGGCCAGTGCGGTGGATCGGGAGTTCGAAGCATCGGACCAGCGCCGCTACTATGTGCCGTGCCCGCACTGCGAGCACCGCCAGTGGCTGCGGTTCGAGCAGTTGCGCTGGCAGCGTGGCCAGCCAGAGACGGCCGCCTACATCTGCGAGTCATGCAACCAACCGATCGCTGAGCATCANCTGGCAGCGTGGCCAGCCAGAGACGGCCGCCTACATCTGCGAGTCATGCAACCAACCGATCGCTGAGCATCACAAAACCTGGATGCTGGACAACGGCCAGTGGCAGGCCTGCGCACCAGAACAAGCCGGGCGCACGGCGGGGTTCCACCTCTCTAGCCTCTACAGCCCGGTGGGCTGGCGCAGCTGGATCGAGATCGCCCGCGCCTGGGAGTCGGCTGCGATGTCAGACAGTCGCTCGGCCTCGGCCATCAAGACTTTCAAAAACACCGAATTGGGTGAGACCTGGGTCGAAGAGGGCGAAGCGCCAGACTGGCAACGACTGCTGGAACGCCGAGAGGACTACCGAATCGGTACCGTGCCCGCGGGCGGCCTGCTGCTCACTGCCGGTGCCGACGTACAGAAGGACCGCATCGAAGTTTCGGTCTGGGCCTTTGGGCGCGGCAAGGCCGCGTGGCTGGTAGAGCACCGGATATTCATGGGTGACACCGCCCGCACCGAGGTGTGGGGTTCGCTGGCCAGACTCATGGGCGAGACCTGGACCCACAGCAGTGGCTGCCAGTTGAGTCTGGCGCGCCTGGCCTTGGATACCGGTTACGCCACCCAGGAGGCCTATGCCTTCGTGCGTAGCGTGCGCGATGCCCGGCTCATGCCGATCAAAGGTATTGGCGGTGGTGCGGCGCTGATTGGCACACCCACGGCGGTGGACGCTACGGCCAGCGGCAAAAAGCTGCGCCGGGGCATCAAGGTGTTTCCAGTGGCCGGCGGCATTGCCAAGCTGGAGTTCTACAACAACCTGCGCAAAGGCGCCGAGGTCGCGGAAGACGGCGTCACGCCGATCTACCCGGTCGGATTCGTACACCTGCCCAAGGTCGATGCCGAATACCTGCAACAGCTCTGTGCCGAGCAGCTGATCACCCGGCGCGACCGCAACGGCTTTGCCCACCGCGAGTGGCAAAAGATGCGCGAGCGCAACGAAGCTTTGGACTGCTACGTCTACGCTCGGGCAGCGGCTGCGGCGGCAGGACTGGACCGGTTCGAAGACCGGCACTGGCAAGAACTCGAAAAACAACTCGGCACCGACCCACCAGTCGTTGCCAAACAAATCACAACCCCCGAGGCCACCCAAGAACAGCGATTCGACGGTGGCCTCGTTACTTCTGGCAGTGCCAAACCCAACCCGCGTCGCGTGGTGCGCAGCCGATGGATGACTTGAGTGAACAAATAAGCATGACCTACACACCAGAACACCTGCAGGCCTTGCGCGAAGCCCTGGCCAGCGGCGAGCACCGCGTGACTTACGAGGGTAAGAGCATCGAGTACCGCAGCGTGGCCGATTTGAAGGCCGCAATTGCCGAAGTCGAAGCCACTATCGCTCGTGAATCCGGCTCACCCAAATCGCGCCAGATCCGCGTCACCACGAGCAAGGCACTCTGATGGCCT
>NZ_POQS01000030.1:0-1984 GCF_002885955.2 Achromobacter pulmonis | reverse complement strand
TTGATATCGATTCTCCGGGTGGCGAAGCCTCGGGCAGTTTCGAGTTGGCCCGCCGTGTGCGCGAGGTGGCAGCCATGAAACCCGTCTGGGCGGTGGCCAACGATGCCGCTTATTCAGCGGCCTATGCGATTGCCGCCAGCGCCCAGCGACTGTTCGTGACCGAGACGGGAGGTGTCGGCTCGATCGGCGTCATCGCCCTGCATGTCGACCAGTCGGTGAAAGACGCCAAGGATGGCTATCGGTTCACCGCCATCACGGCAGGTGCTCACAAGAACGACTACTCACCGCACGAGCCGTTGTCCGATGCTGCCAAGACAGAGCTGCAAGGCGAAGTGGACCGGCTGTATTCCATCTTCACCGATCACGTGTCCGCCATGCGCGGCCTGGACGTTGATGCCGTGCGCGCCACTGAGGCTGGACTCTTCTTCGGCAGCAATGCTGTGGCCCAAGGACTTGCCGATGGCCTCCAGACGTTGGAGGCCACCCTCAGCGAATTTCACTCGTATCTCAACGCCCGTAACCATTCGCCGTCTCAGGTGCGGGGCGTCATCCGTGCTGAGGCGGCATTTCCCCATAAGGAGTTATCTATGTCTGAAATGCAAGACACCCCCGACAAAAATCGCTCTGAAACGATCGGCGTTGATGAGGCTGCGGCCCTGATTGCTGAAGCCCGTCGCGAAGTGACCCAGGCTGCCCAGGCCATTGCCGAGGTTTGCATGCTCGCTGGCTGTCCCGAGCGTGCGGCTGAATTCATCGCGGCTGGCAAGACCGAGGCCGATGTTCGGCGTGTGCTCATTGATGCCCGTGCCGCACGTTCCGAGGCCGATGACATCCGTTCGACCATCACCGTGGATGCCGGTACGCAAAACCTCGATCGGCCGGAAGCCTCGCCCATCGTGGCCGCCGTCAAAAAGCTGACGGCCCAGGCCTGACGCACCCGACCCAGAAAGAACTGACCCATGACCCCCATCACCGAACCCCACAACCTCGGCGACCTGTTGAAGTACGAAGCCCCCAACCGCTATTCGCGCGACGTCGCCACCATCGCCGCTGGCCAGAACCTGCCTTTGGGCACCGTGCTCGGCCGCAACGCCAGCGATGGCAAGCACTACGCCATCGACTCGGCCGCCACCGACGGCACCGAGTCGGCAGTCGGCGTGCTCGCCAACGCGATCGATGCCACCAATGCCGACCGCAGCGACGCCATCCTGATCGCCCGCCACGCCATCGTGGCCAAGACTGCGCTGGTCTGGCCGATCTCACTCACTGGTGCCCAGCGCACGGCTTACGAACAGCAGCTGGCCGAGCGCGGCGTGCTGGTGCGTGAATCCGCCTGACCTTCGCCACTTACAGCCCGTCCCCCCATCCCCGAACCCGCCTGGCCGTCTGGCTTGCGCGGGTTTCGTCATTTCTGGAGCCCCGAATGAACAACCCGTTTCTGAACCCCGGTTTCTCGATGGCCAGCCTGACTGCTGCCATCAACCTCATCCCCAACCGCTACGGCCGCCTGGAAGCCTTGAACCTGTTTCCGGCCAAGCCGGTGCGCACCCGCCAGATCATCGTCGAGGAGTATGCCGGCAAGCTCAATCTGTTGCCCACCAAGCCGCCTGGCTCGCCCGGCACCGTGGGTGAGCGCGGCAAACGCAAGCTGCGCTCCTTCGTCATTCCGCACATCCCGCACGACGATGTGGTCCTGCCCGAAGAAGTCCAGGGCATTCGTACCTTCGGCTCCGAGACCGAGATGGAGGCCATCTCCGGCGTGCTCGCTCGTCACCTGGAGACCATGCGCAACAAGCACGCCATCACGCTCGAGCATCTGCGTATGGGTGCATTGAAGGGTGAAATCCTGGATGCCGATGGCAGCGTCATCAGCAACCTGTTCACCGAATTCCAGATCACGCCGCAATCGGTCAACTTCGATCTGGCCAATGCCAACAGCGAGGTCAAGGGCCACTGCTACGACCTGCTGACCAAGATTGAAGAC
>NZ_POQS01000003.1:796882-797724 GCF_002885955.2 Achromobacter pulmonis | reverse complement strand
TGTCCTGGTGCATGGCCAGCACTTCACGCGCCAGGCGCAGCTGGCGCTCGTAGGCCGTCGCCCTGGACGGGCCACGGAACAGGCCCACGTAGGCCACCAGAGGCCGGGATACCTCGCGCGGCAGGTCGGCCAGCAGCGCCATCAGTTCGCGCAGCGCTTCGTCCTCGGCGATGTGCTCCAGGTTGAAGCTGGCGTGGCAGCAGGGGCAGCGGATGTCAGTGTTGGCCATCGTTTAAATCCTGTTTATCGGCCCTTGAACGGCACGACGTTTTCCAGCTCGCGCTGCTCGCGGCCGCTGGCGCGAAACGCCTGCCACAGCACCAGGTGGCCGGGGCAGTAGTGGACGTTCGGGGCGACTTCGTAGGCGTGGCTGTCGCACAGCGGCAGGTCGCAGGTGCGGCCCTCGCCGACCGGGTAGTCGCACAGGTTCGTGCCGACATCGCCGCATTTCTCGGCCGCACAGTGCGGCCCCAGCTTGCCGCACAAGAAAAACTTGTCGCCGTTGGAAGTCAGGCCGGTATAGCAAGGCATCAGTGCGCCTCCCCGGCCAGGTCCGCGATCAGGCGGCGCAGCGTGGGCCGGTGGCGCATCCACCCGACGCGCAGCGTGCGCTGCTCGGCCAGCCCCTCGCGGGTCATGCCCAGGGCCGCCAGGCGCTCGTCCAGCGTCTCCAGCAGGCCGCGCTTTCCCTGCTCGACATGCAGCGCCGCGATGACGCCGCGCAGATCCTCCTGCTTGCGCAGCCAGGCCACGCGCTCGATGCCGGTCTGCTGGCGGGCGATGGTGTCGGCGTAGGACCAGGGCAGCTTCATGTCGGCCAGGTACGCCTCGATCTTCTGCAG
>NZ_POQS01000003.1:791805-795119 GCF_002885955.2 Achromobacter pulmonis | reverse complement strand
TGCAGCGCCGCGATGACGCCGCGCAGATCCTCCTGCTTGCGCAGCCAGGCCACGCGCTCGATGCCGGTCTGCTGGCGGGCGATGGTGTCGGCGTAGGACCAGGGCAGCTTCATGTCGGCCAGGTACGCCTCGATCTTCTGCAGCATGGCCTCGCGGCCCAGGTTGTGCGGCGTGCCGGGATGCTGCGCCACGCGCTTGCGCGGCGTGGCCTGGGCGCCAGCCCGGCGCAGATGGTCCAGCACGCGGGCGCGGCCGGCCGCGTCCAGCTCGCCCGCCGAAGTCTTGCCGCCGTGCTGCCGCAGCATGGCCCGGTAGTCGCTGTTCGGGCTCGGGTCGGTCGTGTCCATGCCCAGCGCCTTGGCGGCCATGTGGATCTTGGCCAGCTCGGCGCGGCAGCGGGCGCAGCCGGGTTTCGTCGTCTTGCGCGCAGCCATCATCGGGCGCCCTCGCTGGATGGCACGACGGGCCGCAGCACGCAGCCGAAGGAACGGCCGTCGGGCATGACGCGCACACGCGGCGCGCCGTAGAACGCCGTCAGATTGCACCGCTGCGGCAGATTGGCGGGCGGGTTGCTGCCGTAGCAGTAGCCGGAATAGTCCAGCGCCTGCCAGCGGTAGATGACCTCGCCCGGCTCCACGCTGGCGCGCAAGCCGGCGCCCAGGATGGCGCGCGCGTTGTCCCAGGCATGTGGCCGCCGCCTGAAGTAGGCCACGGCCATCTGGTCGTAGTGGGCGAGCCTTTCCGGGCTATCCAGGAAGTCCGGCTCGGCCGCGATCTTGGCCATGTGGCGCTTCATGTCCTCAAGCGCCACCAGGTCGGCCAGCGCTTCGCGCACCAGGTCGCGCTCGGCCCGCTCGCGCACCTTCGCCAGCACTGCCTGCTCGACGGCGCGGGCATGCTCCAAGCGCTTGAGCGGCGACTGACCGAACACGCCGATCATCATGCATTCGGCATCCGTCAGGACGGGTTGATGGGCATTCTCCATGTCACGCACCCCCGATTCTCTTGAACACGCCGAACCACAGCAGCAGCGCCGCGACAAAGCCGGTCCCGTACAGGAAGCCGTCCACAAGGCGCAGCACCACCACCAGCCAGTTGATTTGCATGTCCATCGTCACGCCTCCCCGGCCACCAGGGCCGTGGTCTTCAGTGCGCGGATACCCTCGGCGATCTCGCGGGCCGCCTCGGCCTTGTAGGTGGCTTCCAGGCTGCGCATGACGCCGATGTGGGCCTTCTTGTCAGCCACCAGTGCCGCATCCTCCAGCGCCGCGTCGCGCACGTCGTGGTCGTGATGGGCGGCCAGGCCTTCGGCGTAGCCGTTCTCATGGGCGTGCTGGACCGCGCCGGCCGGCGCGCCAGTGATGGGATGCCCCAACACCCACAAGAAGCAGCAGAAATTGGCCACGTCGCGCGGGTCGCCTTTCTCGACGTGCGCGCGCAGCATCTGCGACAGGGCGGCCGGGTCGCATTGCTCCCAGCCGCCGCGCCCCTGGGCGCGCGCCGCCGCCAGCTTCTGCTTCATGGCGGACGCGAAGACATCGACCGCCACGTCGTCGGTGTGCAGGTCTACGTGGTGCTCGTCGGCGATGCGCTGGATCTCGGCCAGGCAGTCGGCCTTGCTGACCGGACTGCCCGGCACCGAGTAGGCGCGCAGGGCATCGCGGATGCGTTGGATTTGACCGTTCATGTGTTCAGCCCTCCAGAAGTAGGTTTTTGCGCGTGCGGCTGACCGGCGCGGTGCGCTCGGGCACCAGGTCGATCTGCGAAGGGTCCAGCAGCTTGAACTCGACACGCGGCGCAGCGCCGGCCTGGAAGCGCTCCGGCCAGCTGTAGGATTCCCGCTCGCACTCGACCACGTGCTGCAGCAACTTCAGCATGGCCATACCTTGCTCGGCTGGCATGAGCAGGTGCATATGGCCGATGGTGACCAGGCAGGGCTGCGGGGACGATTTTCTTGTCGCCATAGTCACACCGCCGCCAGATCCAGGGCGACGGCCTGGTACTGCTCGCTGTCGCCGATGCGCTTGTAGACGCGGATGTACACGGCCGTGCCGGCGGTCTGGATCGAGTCCTTCAGCGCCTCCATCGCGCGCTGCCAGTCCTCATCCTTGATTTCCAGGCGCAGCAGCTCCAGCACGGCGGCCGTCTTGATCTGGCCCTTGCTGTCGGTGCGGAACGCCCGGTCCACCAGCACGCGGATGTTGGCGTTGGCGCCCTCGCTCCAGCGCGTGATGCACTGGTTGATAAGCGCCTTTGCCGCTTCCAGCTCCTCGGTGAAGCACACGCGCTCGGCGTAGCTGCGCTGCACCTTGTAGGCGCCGTCGTAGGTCGCGGCCGTCACGTTGCCCTTCTCGCCGCCCAGCCTCACGCCGTAGCGGTCGCCCGCGATGCTGACCAGGTCGGCGATGTCGCCCAGGGCCTTCTTCTTGAAGGCGCGCAGCCTGGCGTTCAGTTCCTCGGCCTCGGCGGCCAGCTCGCGCGCGACCTGGTCGCGCATCTTGTCGTGCTCGCGCACCTGGCCCTCGGGGACCAGGTGGCCGGCCGCGTTGCGCATGTAGCCGGGGGGGATGGTGGTGTCGGTAGTACTCATGGTTACTCCTTGGATGTGGTTGTGGTTGTCAGCAGATGCGCCGGGCGTGCGCGGGGCGGGCCGCATCCTGCACGCCGGGGCGGCAGTTGGGGCACTCGCCCGCGACCAGGTGGTGGTCCAGCTGCCCGCACCATTCGCAGATGCCGATCTCGACGGGGCGCCAGGCGCGGCCCTCGGGCACGGTGTAGGCCACCACCGCCACCCGGCCGGCCTGCTCCAACTGCAGCAGGGTGGCGCGGACCAGGTGCAGCGGCGCCTCCAGGTCGCGCGCCAGGCGCACGGCAGTGACCGGCTCCCGGTGGCGCTCCAGATAGGCGGTGATCTCCCGGACTATCGCCGGACGGCTCCACGCCTCGACGTACATGGCCATCGTCTTCAGGAAAGCCTTGCGGGTGCGGATCACCGGGCCTTTCATGCCTTCACCTTGCGCGTGAAGAAGCTCAGGAAGGTGCGGCGATGGTGCCGCCGGTGGTGCAGCACTTCGATGGCCGCGCCGTTGCGCCGGGGCAGGTGTTCGATCTCCTGCTCGGCTCGCGCGGCCTCGGCGTCCAGCTGCTGCTGCACGCGCCGCTGTTCGGGCAGCAGCGGGAACGGCTCGAACTCCAGATGGTCGTACCGGGCCGGGTCGGCCAAGTACTGCTCCAGCGTCACGCCGTGGCGCTTCAGGTGCATGGCCACGTAGCGGTCGGCGTAGTGATTCAGGTAGGCGTCGCTGTACATCATT
>NZ_POQS01000003.1:752235-790600 GCF_002885955.2 Achromobacter pulmonis | reverse complement strand
CCTCGGGGACCAGGTGGCCGGCCGCGTTGCGCATGTAGCCGGGGGGGATGGTGGTGTCGGTAGTACTCATGGTTACTCCTTGGATGTGGTTGTGGTTGTCAGCAGATGCGCCGGGCGTGCGCGGGGCGGGCCGCATCCTGCACGCCGGGGCGGCAGTTGGGGCACTCGCCCGCGACCAGGTGGTGGTCCAGCTGCCCGCACCATTCGCAGATGCCGATCTCGACGGGGCGCCAGGCGCGGCCCTCGGGCACGGTGTAGGCCACCACCGCCACCCGGCCGGCCTGCTCCAACTGCAGCAGGGTGGCGCGGACCAGGTGCAGCGGCGCCTCCAGGTCGCGCGCCAGGCGCACGGCAGTGACCGGCTCCCGGTGGCGCTCCAGATAGGCGGTGATCTCCCGGACTATCGCCGGACGGCTCCACGCCTCGACGTACATGGCCATCGTCTTCAGGAAAGCCTTGCGGGTGCGGATCACCGGGCNCCGGGGGGGATGGTGGTGTCGGTAGTACTCATGGTTACTCCTTGGATGTGGTTGTGGTTGTCAGCAGATGCGCCGGGCGTGCGCGGGGCGGGCCGCATCCTGCACGCCGGGGCGGCAGCTGGGGCACTCGCCCGCGACCAGGTGGTGGTCCAGTTGCCCGCACCATTCGCAGATGCCGATCTCGACGGGGCGATAGGCGCGGCCCTCGGGCACCGTATGGGCCACCACCGCCACCCGGCCGGCTTGCTCCAGCTGCCGCAGGGTGTCGCGCACCAGGTACAGCGGCGCCTCCAGGTCGCGCGCCAGGCGCACGGCGGCGACCGGCTCCCGGTGACGCTCCAGATATTCGGCAGTCCGGCGCACCAGCCCCGCGCGGTACATCGCGCCCAGCCGATTGAAGACGGCGACCAGGGCCGCGCCGAATGGGATGGCCTGGGCTTTCATGCCTTCACCTTGCGCGTGAAGAAGCTCAGGAAGGTGCGGCGATGGTGCCGCCGGTGGTGCAGCACTTCGATGGCCGCGCCGTTGCGCCGGGGCAGGTGTTCGATCTCCTGCTCGGCTCGCGCGGCCTCGGCGTCCAGCTGCTGCTGCACGCGCCGCTGTTCGGGCAGCAGCGGGAACGGCTCGAACTCCAGATGGTCGTACCGAGCCGGGTCGGCCAGGTACTGCTCCAGCGTCACGCCGTGGCGCTTCAGGTGCATGGCCACGTAGCGGTCGGCGTAGTGGTTCAGGTAGGCGTCGCTGTAGATGGTCATGACCGCGCCTCCTTTTCCAGCTCGTCGATCCAGTCGTCGATCATCTGTTCGATCATGTCCGCCTCGGTCCAGTCGCCGGCCCGCGCGCGGGCCAGCCGCTCCTTCATCTCGACGAGAAACGCCATGTCCATGTCTCGCCGGTCCTGTTGCTGTAGCCTCATTTCAGGGTCTCCTCGCGCCGTTCGCGCTTGCGTGCATCATGCTGCCCCCCCCCCGCACTTTCCGGGGTTCGGTGGCGGGCTGCTCGGCGGCGCCGGACACCCACACGATGGGCGTCTCGCCGTCGAACAGATCCGGGTGCATCGGGCCGTACTCGACCTGCTCGGGCTGGTGGCGGGGCTTCACGATTCGCCCCCCAGGTCTTGCCAGGCGTCGCGCACATGCTCGGCGGTCGGCCGGGCGGCGCCGGACGTGGCCGCGAACATGCTGGCCAGGCGCAGCGTCTGCGACAGGCCGCGCAGTGCGCCGGGACGCCGGCCGATGCCCAGGCACAGCTGGCGCGCCTCGGCGTCGTCGATGCGCCAGGCGTCCAGCAGCGCCAGCACGTCGGCATCCTTGGCGCGCGACAGGCGCACGCGCTTGGCCACGCGGGAAAACAGTTGTGCGAAGCCGACCTGGCGCTGGCCGCCGGTCAGCTGGCTGTACACGATCTCGTTGCCGACCAGGGCCAGGCCGATGCCGGCCGCGTCGTGGATGGACCGCACCGCATCCAGCGCGCGGTGCGTCAGGTGCTGCGCTTCGTCGATGACCAGCAGACCGCGCGTCTCGCGCACGCGCTCCACGATGTTGGCCTCGATCACATGCACCGCGCCGGTGGTGCGGATGCCCAGCGTCTGCGCGATGCGGGTCAGGATGGGGCCGGGCGCCGACACGGCCGGGGTGGCGGTGACCACCCACACGTTGGGCGCGCGGCGCTGGTATTGCTTCAGCGCGGTGGACTTGCCTACGCCGGCGCCGCCGTAGATGACGGACACGGCCTCGGCCATCTGCGAGAACGACAGCGCCGACAGCACCGCGCGCGCCGTGGGCGTTTCCACCCAGCCCGGCGCGGCTGGCAGCGTGGCGGACACGGCAGCGGCGGCACGGCGGCTTTCCAGCCAGCGGCGGATGTCCACCTCGATGGCGGCCACGTTGCCCGTATAAACGCCGTTCAGCCATTGGCTAAGGCGCGCTTTACCGATGCCGGTCAGGCCGCTGATCTGCGCTTGGGTCAGATCCTCGGCCTGCATGATGGCCTTGACCTCGCCGATCAGCACGTCGTCGTGCGGGGCGCGGCGGGCGGTTTCCAGTTGCGTCACGTTTTGGTCCATCTGGTATGCTCCTGTTTGCTGGTTGATGGGCCACATGGCCCGTTTGCTACACGCCCCGCGCAGCGCCTACTGCGCGGGGTTTTTCATACCTGGCCGCGCTTCCATTGCTCCATCTGGCCCAGGATGAAGTCGTCGAAGCGGTGCCGCTCGGCGGGCATTTCTCCCTCTGCCTCGGGCACCACGTCGCTGTTCGCTACCTTCTTGGCCGGCGCCTTCCAGGCGCCGCGCACCACATTGGTCTGCGGGGGCGTCTCGGGGTCCGGCTGGGGATCGGGCATGTAGTCGGCCGCCTCGATGGCCGACATGCGGATCTCAGCCTCGGCCATCTGCTTGGCGGCCTTCAGGCGCTGCTTGTGCTGGCGCCGCCATTCGCGGCCCGCGCTGGTGTCGCCGAAGCCGGCGGCCATCATGCAATCGGCCTGGCCGATGTAGCGGCCGTCCAGCTGGTACAGATGCACGCATTCGTGCAGGCTGTCCGGGTCGAAGCGCACCACCACCTTGCGGCCGACGTGCTCGATCAGCGCGTCGCAGGCGTAGCGGTTGCGCCCGCTCGGCCCCTTGCCGATGGCCAGCGCCACGCTGGCGTCGCGCTGCACCGTCACCGACTCGGCGGCCAGCATCCACATGCGGCGCTGCGCCTCGGTGGCGCGGCGGATCAGGTGCGCGCTGCGCTCGTAGCTGTCGCGGAACGCCTGGTCGAACGACAGTTCGCCCGCGCATATCTCGGTGCGCCGGCCGGTGCGCGCATTCCAGGCGTCGATCTCGGCGCGCAGCACCTGAACGAACACGTCCCACTCGACCGCCGTGGACTGGTAGTTCTCGGGCTTGGCCATGACGTTGGGGCCGGTGTAGGCGCCGGCGAACTTCGGGTGCTTGTCCACGTATTCGCCGATGCCGCCTACACCGAAGGCGCGCTCGACCGGCTTGGCCTGGCCGTGGCCCTTGCCGTTATGCACGCTGGTCCAGTGCAGCTTGATGCCCAGTTGCGGCATCAGGCCCACCGGGTCTTCCTCGCGGACCTTGAAGCGGTAGCGCGTTTGCACGCCGGCGGTCAGCCACTTGTTGGCCGCCGCGCGCGTGTTGTCGATGGTGGCGTGCTCGGGGATGCCGTAGCGCTCGATCACGTCGCCCAGGGCCAGGCGGATCATGTCGCTGTGCTCGGTGCGGTCCGTTCGGTAGCCGACGATGCGGCGGCTGTAGATGTCCTGCCAGAACCACGTCTTGGGGCGCCCGATGGTGCCGTCCGGGAACCGGACGAACACGTTGTGCTGGTAGCCGTCGCCGTTGATCCAGGCCATCGCGTACAGGTCGCGCACGGTGCGATGTTGCGACGGGTATAGCCGCATCATGGCGTGCTCGCCCTCGCGCTTGAGTACGCGCAGCGTGCGCGGTATCTCGTTCGCCCACCGGGTGACCGTGTTCCGGCTGGGCACCACCCACCCCTGCTCGCGCGCCGCGCGCACCATGCGGTCGTAGGCGGTGGCGATGGATGGCGCCTCGGCCCGCAACCATTCCGCCTTGAAGAAGTCCCAGGCGCGCTCGTCGCACTCCGCCTTGGCCGTGCGGCCGGTGTAGGCCGGAACCAGCGCGGCCAGCCAGTCGGCCGGGTCCAGCCCGGCCACCAGCTTGGCCCAGCGGTACAGCGTGGGGCGTGACTCGCCGAACGCCTTGGCCGTCTCCTCGACGGCGCGCGACCGGCCGGTGCCGGCGGCCACCAGGCGCTCGACGGCCTGTAGCGCGGACAGGCGCCGCGCGGCTTCATCCTTCAGGCTTTGCGGGCGGCGGTCGTAGGCGTCCCACAGGCCGGCGCGATCAGGCGCAGCCACGGGCGGGCGAGCCGGGGCTGCAGGCACGGGTGGCGCGTCGCGTTTGAGCAGCGCCGCTTGGGTTTCGACGGGGAGTGATGGGAAGGCGTATTCCCACCCCTTCCCCTTGCTCCGCTTGCGACGAGTGATGCGGCCTCTTTCGCCCCAGCCATTCACGCCGCGCTCGGTGCCGGGCATTCCGGGCAGGCCGGCAAGCTCCTGGGCGGCGAACCATTCGCGGGTCATGCGTCATCCTCCCCGCCGAACAGGTCCAGCTCGGGCGCAGCGCTTTTCCGCACGTTCTCGCGGTGGCCGGCCAACTGCATCATGGCCAGCGTCACGCCCTGCAGCACGTCCTCGGGCTTGGCCTCGTCGCGGTAGAAGCTGGTCAGCAGGGATACGGCGCTGTTCAGCGCGTTTTGCAGATCCAGCAGGTCGCGCTCGCCGGCAGCCCTGCCTGCCGGAATGTCAATCACCAGCTTTTGCGCACTGACGGCGATGTACTGGGTGACGAACGTGGAGTCGCACGCGAACTCGAACGGGCGGATGCGCTTGCTGGGGATCGATCCCTCGCTCATCCACTTGTAGATCACCCATTCAGATACGCCGATTAGCTCGGCCACGCGGGCGACCGAGCGATTGTGCTTATGCAGGGCGTAGTCCAGGCACAGGCGGATGGCCTCTTGCATGGTCGCTGCCTGGCGCGGCTTCCAGCGGCGGCGGCTCATTTGGCCCCCCTCGCGGCGGACACATTCCAAACGCCGCCGCCGGCTGCATCTAGGCCGGAGCAGGCCCAGCATTTAATCTGTCCCCTTCCCAAGAACAGGACCGCGATCATGCACATGCGACATCCCCCTCTAGAGTTTTTGCGTCCTCGTCACACCGTGGAGCGCTATACTTCTTCTGATAACGACTCGGCCAAATTTCGGCCGGGTCAACGCCTATTGCTGCTGCAATGATTCGCTCCCCCTTCGGCCATGGCCGATTAAGCGGAATCGTCAGGGTGGTAGGCGCCGCGTAACCGTGATGCGCCGCCAGTCGGCGAAGACTCCACCCGGCCTTCTCTAGCGCCGCCTTTATATCGGCGCGGTGCCAGTCACTAGAGGCCGGTTTTTTCGGGGCTTTGTGTTTAGTCATGCCGTAATCTTACGGCAGATATTCTAGGCACGCAAGAGAATCTGCATGTTCCGATTCAGAAAATACTCTTGCGGCCATAGATAATGATCTAGGTCTTTGATATGAAAAGAAAAATCGTAGAATCGGAAGGCAGCGCCTTGAACGGAAAGGGTTTTCCGATTCTGAAGCCGGGAATCGGAACGCGCATCAAGGCGGCAGCGGAGCGAATCGGCACTAGAGAAAGTGCGGCATCTGCGGCTTCGGTTTCAGAGGATATGCTGTACCGATACATCCGGGAGCAGAGCGCCCCGTCGTTCGCCGCTATGGTCGGCTTGGCAAGGGCCGCAAAAGTGCGCCTGGACTGGCTGGCAACAGGGGAAGGGGAGCCGCACGGCGCGGGGTCGGAGTCAAGCGACACAGAAGCGCCCGGTAGCGCCGACCTAGACCTGCTGGAGCGCGTGTCGCGTTCGGCGTTTGAGGAACTGCAGCGCCGAAACATCCAGCTGGAGCCGGCCGCGCTGGCGCGACTCGTCCGGGTGCTGTACCGCCACTTCGCAAGCCGACAAGAAATGCCGGATCACGCTACAGTAAGTAACATCATAGATTTGGCCGCGTACCGATAGCAGCGGCAGGGGCGGAAGGAGCGTATGAGCGACGAAATCGACTTAGACAAGGAGATACGGGAGATTCTGGAACGTGGGCAGGCCAGCCGGGGCGCGCCTCTCATTCAGAGCAACGTCATCATCGGCAATCGCGGGGTCGTCATCATCGGCGGCGACGGCAGTGTCCAGCAGCACACCCCCGCGCAGGACCAGCAGGACATGGCCGATAAGCGCCGCGCCTCATGACGGGTGTTTAAACGCCCCGTAACCTACATTTCCAGGGTACCGGCGGCCGCCCGTTTAAACAGCGCCGCCTGGGTTTTCGCGCCCGTCTCAAATCATGTGGTTCATCCGTTACCAAGGCGCCGCATGTCTCAAACCATCCGCCAGCGCCGCGCCGGCCGCCACCTACGCCTAACTCGTTGATTTTCGTGGCGTCAGCCCGCATCAACCCACGCCAACCCACATAGACCCGGATGTCTCAAACCATCTGGTTCCTAACAGCCGCCCAGGACGGCCGCTCCGCCGATCCCAAGACCGCGGCGGCGCTGCGCTTTGCGCTGCAGCTGGTGGAGGCACGCGGCCAGGTGGGCGAGGCCGACGTGCAGGCCGTGCGCGCGGCCGGCTTCAACGACCAGGAGATCGTCGAGATCCTGGCCCACGTGGCGCTGAACCTGTTCACCAACTACGTCAACGTGGCGTTCGCCGTGCCGGTGGATTTCCCGGCGGTGAAGCTGCGTCGGGCCGCGTAGGGCCTAGCCCAGCCCCAGGCTTGCGCGGATATCGCGGGCCAGGTCCCGGCACTGGCCGGATTCGATGCCGCTGAGGGTGACGCGCAGGCCGCTGACCGCTCCCAGGACGCCGAACGCATCGCCATGCCGCACCAGCCAGCCGCGATGCGCCAGGGCCAGGGCGACGGCCTTGTCGTCGACCTCCAGCGGAATCCAGAGGTTGAGGCCGTCGCCCTGCTCCGCACAGGGCACGCCCTCCGCGCGCAGCGCGTCTTCCAGCATGCGCCTGCGCCGGGCGTAGTCCTCGCGGGCCTGCGCCATCTGCGCGGCGACTTCAGGCCGGCCCAGCGTGACTTCGATCATGTCCTGCAGCAAGTGGCTGACCCAGCTGGTGCCGGAGGCCAGCCGCATGCGCAGCCGGCGCGAGGTCGCTGGATCGCTCGCCACCATGGCCACGCGCACGTCCGGGCCCAGCGCCTTGGTCAGCGACCGCACCAGCGCCCAGCGCTGCGCGCCGGCCGGCAGCACCGAGTGGTATTCCTTGTCGGACAGCAGCGCGTAGTGGTCGTCCACGATCACCATGACCTGCGGATATCTCGCCAGCACGCGCGCCAGCGCCCGCGCGCGCCGTTCGCTCAGGCTGCAGCCGGTGGGATTGTGTGCGCGCGGGGTCAGGATCACGGCGCGCGCGCCGCGCTCGAGCGCCGCTTCCAGGGCCTGGACCTGCATGCCTTGCGCATCGACCGGCACGCCGATCGCGCGCAGCCCGGCGATGCGCAGCATGTTGATGCTGCTGAGAAAACAGGGGTGCTCGACCGCGACCTTGTCGCCGGCGACCAGGTGCGAAGCCAGCAGCCGTTCGACGGCGTCCACCGCGCCGTGGGTCAGGTCGATCTCGAACGGCGCGGGACAGTCCGGCTCGAACCAGGCCCGCGCATAGGCTTGCAGCCCTGCGTTGACGGTGGGTTCGCCGTAAAGACGGTGCTTGTACGGCCGGATGGCGAGCGCGGCGGTAAGGTCTGGCAGCCAGGCCGGATCGGGATTGCCGCTGGCGAGATCCACCAGCGGCGTGTCGGGCTGGGCGCCTTCCTGTTCGCCCGGACCGGAAGCATCGCGGATGACGGTGCCCAGGCGGCCCTGCGTGACGGCGATGCCGGCGCCCGCGAGCCGCTTGTAGGCCGCGGCCACGGTATTGCGGTTGATGTCCAGTTCGGCCGCCAGATCGCGCACCGGCGGCAGGGCCTGGCCCGGCCGCAACTGCCCCGACTGAAGCAGGGCCCGCACGCAGTCGAAGATTTCCGCGGCGGTCTTTCCTTGGATTTTCATATTGCCCCAGGACAATGCGGCCCCTGATGGCGACAGCCTTGAGTCCACATCGAGTCAATACGCAAGTTTGACACGATTGCCCTGGCGAAGAAAGCCGGCCCGCGAGGGGCCGGCCGGAGCGTCAGCGGATCTCCGGATAGCCCCGCGCCGCGGCCGCGCGCGCCATGTCGGCCAGCGCCGCATAGCGCCCGGGTTCGGCCCGCACGAAGCGCGCCACGCGCGCGTTGCGCAGCAGGGGCGCGCATGCCGGATCATGGTGCAGGGCCAGCAGCGCGTCCGACAGCCGGCCGGCGATGGCCGCGTCCACGTCGGGGCCGGCCACCAGCAGCGGGTTTGGCGTCCAGGCGGTGAAGGCCAGCGTGCGCAGTCCGGCCAGGGCGCCCGGGTCATGTTCGCGCAGCAGGTCCAGATACCAGCCGTCCACCGCCGTCAGGTCGATTTCGCGCTCCGCCAGCGCGCGCAGCAGGCCGCGCGGATTGCCATAAGGCCCCTTGGACTCGGCGAACAGCGCGCCGCCGGCCGCGGCGGCGAGCTCGGCCAGGGCCGCGCGCGGGGCGTTCCAGCCCGATTGCGAATCGCGCACCATCCAGCCGTAGCGGCTGCCGGCGGCGTCGGCCAGCGACTGCCAGGGGCTGTCCGCCCGCACCAGGAATTCGCTGCGGTAGCGCGGCTGGCCGGCATAGGCGGGCCAGTCCGGCACCACCGAGGCCACCGCCTTGAAGGCGCGCCCCGCCTCCAGCGCCGCCGCATAAGGCCATCCGCACATGAACGCGCCGCACAGGCCGGGACGTTCCCACAGCTCGCCGATCGGGTCGGGCCAGGCGTGTTCGATGCAGCGGACGTCCAGGCCGGCGCGCGCGTGCGCGGCCGCCAGCAAGGCGCGCCAGGCCGTTTTCATGGCCGGCGCCACGTCGTACATGCGCGTCGAGGCGATGAGTTCCATGCGGCGCGTCCTAGGCGAACTTCAGCGTCTGGCCCAGGCCCATCCTGCGCGCCTTCTCAAGCATGGCGTGGCCCAGCGCGATATCGGTGGTGGACAGGCCGCGATGCCAGAACAATATGGTTTCGTCGTCGCTTTCGCGGCCGGGCCTGAGCCCCGCCACGATCTGGCCGAGTTCGGCGTGCAGGTTCTCTTCGGTCACGCGGTCGCTGTCCACGTGCGCGCGCAGCGCGCCATAAGGCAGGCCCTTGCGGCACTGGCCCCAGTCGTCGACCACGACTTTGCTCATGATGTCGGTCAGGCTCAGCTCCACCGCGCTCATGGTCCCGTAGGGCATGACCAGGGCGCCCGGCTTGATCCATTCCGTCTTCAGCAGCGGCGTGGGCTGCGGCAGGCGCGAGGCCTCCACCACGATGTCGGCGCCGCGCACGCAGGATTCCCAATCGTCGACCACCCGCACCGGCTTGCCCAGGTCGCGCGACAGGCGCTCGCCGAAGGCCTGCCGGCTCTCGGGACGCCGCGAATGCACGCGGATCTCGTCGAAATCGTAGAGGCTGTCGAGCAGGCGTACGTTCCAGTAGGACGTGCCGCGCGCGCCGATGTGGCCCAGCACCTTGCTCTGCCTACGCGCCAGGTGCTTGGCGCCCAGCGCGGTCACGGCGCCGGTCCGCATGTCGGTGATGGCGGTGGCGTCGACCACCGCCAGCGGCTTGCCGTTGACCGGGTCGAACAGGTTCAGCAAGGCCATTTCGGACGGCAGGCCGACCTTGTAGTTGTCGACGAAATCGCTCACCACCTTCACGCCCGCGACGTGCAGCGGCTCGATATAGCCGCGCAGCACGTTGAAATGCCCCTTGTCCGAGGATTCCGGCACCAGGTGCACGCGCGGCTCGATGACGGTCTTGCCGCGGCCCTGCGCGTCCAGCGCGCTTTCGACGGCGGCCAGGATCTCGGCGTCGGTGAGCGCCAGCGCGCGCACGTCGGGACCGTTCAGGTAAGTGATGTCTATGGACTGCATGGTGTCTCCCCGGTCATTGAATCGGTTGGATGCCGGCCCGCTTGACGATGGCCGCCCACTTATCGGTTTCCTGGCGGATCGTGCGCGCGAAGTCGGCGCGGCTGGAGCCGGCCGGCACCACGCCCAGGCCGGCGAATTTCTGCTTCACGCTTTCCTGTTGCAGGACGGCGGCGATGTCGGCCTGCAACTGGTCCAGGATGGCCGCGGGCACCTTAGCCGGGGCCACGATGCCGTACCACGAGGTCACGTCGAAGCCCGGGTAGCCGCTCTCGGCCACCGTGGGCACGTCCTTGAGCTGCGGCAGTCGTTCGGGTCCGGCCACGGCCAGCGCGCGCAGCTTGCCGGCCTGGATCTGCGGCAGCACGGTGGAGATGCCGGCGAACATCATGTCCACGTTGCCCGCCACCACGTCGTTGACCGCCGCGGCCATGGCGTTGTACGGAATGTGCCGCGTGACGATGCCGGCCGACTGGTTGAGCAATTCGCCGGCCAGGTGCGCGCCGCTGCCCGCGCCGGGCGAGGAGTAGTTCAGCTTGTCGGGGTTGCGCCGCGCGTATTCCACCAGCTCCTTGAAGGTTCTGGCGGGCACGCGCTCGTTGACCACCAGCACGTTGGGCGAGGTGGCCAGCATCGTCACCGGCGCGAAGTCGCGCGCGGTGTCGAAGGGCAGCCGGGTGTAGAGCAGCGGGTTCACGGTCAGGTTGCCGGTGGGCGCCAGCCCCAGGGTGTAGCCGTCCGGATTGGCGCGCGCGACGTAATCCATGCCGATGTTGCCCGAGGCGCCCACCTTGTTCTCGATGATGACCGGCACGCCCCATTTGGCGTTGAGTTCCTGGCCCACGATGCGCGGCAGCGCATCGGCCACGCCGCCCGCCCCGAAAGGCACGACGATGGTGACCGGCCGGGCGGGGTACTTCTCCTGTGCCGCCGCCGGCGCGGCCAGCATGCCGGCCGCGAGCGCGCCGCCCAGGCACATCGCAAGATACGTGTTCACGGGAATTCCCCTGTACGGATGAAGTCGAATTAGTCCTTGAGCATCGGCAGGTCCAGGCCCACCGAGCGGGCGCATTCGATGGCGGCCTCGTAGCCCGCGTCGGCGTGGCGCATGACGCCGGTGCCCGGATCGTTGCGCAGCACGCGCGCCAGGCGCCGGTCGGCTTCGGCCGTGCCGTCGCACACGATCACCACGCCCGCATGCTGCGAGAACCCCATGCCCACGCCGCCGCCGTGGTGCAGCGACACCCAGGTCGCGCCCCCGGCCGTATTGAGCAGCGCATTGAGCAGCGGCCAGTCGGACACCGCGTCCGAGCCGTCGCGCATCGCCTCGGTCTCGCGGTTGGGACTGGCCACCGAGCCTGAATCCAGGTGGTCGCGGCCGATCACGATGGGCGCGCTCAGCTCGCCCGTGCGCACCATCTCGTTGAAAGCCAGCGCCAGCCGCGCGCGGTCGCGCACGCCCACCCAGCAGATGCGCGCCGGCAGCCCCTGGAACGCGATGCGCTCGCGCGCCATGTCCAGCCAGTTGTGCAGATGCGGGTCGTCGGGGATCAGCTCCTTGACCTTGGCGTCGGTCTTGTAGATGTCTTCCGGATCGCCCGACAGCGCGGCCCAGCGGAACGGCCCGATGCCTTCGCAGAACAGCGGCCGGATGTACGCGGGCACGAAACCGGGGAAGTCGAAGGCGTTCTCCACGCCCTCTTCCAGCGCGACCTGGCGGATGTTGTTGCCGTAGTCCAGCGTGGCCGCGCCGCGCTGCTTCAGCTCCAGCATGGCGCGCACGTGCGCGGCCATGGACTTGCGCGCGGCGGCCACCACCGCCGCCGGATCGTTGGCGCGCCCGTCGCGCCACTGCTGCATGGTCCAGCCCTGCGGCAGATAGCCGTTCAAGGGATCGTGGGCCGAGGTCTGGTCGGTCAGGCAATCGGGCGTGATGCCACGGCGCACCATTTCCTGGACCACGTCGGCCGCGTTGCCCAGCAGACCCACCGATACGGCGCGGCCTTCGGCCCTGGCCTGGCGCAGCAGCTCCAGCGCCTGGTCCAGCGAGGTCGCCTTCACGTCGATATAGCGGGTGCGCAGGCGGAAGTCGATGCGCGATTCGTCGCACTCCACCGCGATCATGCTGAATCCCGCCATGGTCGCGGCCAGCGGCTGCGCGCCGCCCATGCCGCCCAGCCCCGCCGTCAGTATCCAGCGCCCCTGCGGCCGGCCGTCGAAATGCTGGTTGGCCACCGCGTAGAAGGTCTCGTAGGTGCCCTGCACGATGCCTTGCGAACCGATGTAGATCCAGCTGCCGGCCGTCATCTGGCCGTACATCATGAGCCCCTTGCGGTCGAGCTCATGGAAGTGGTCCCAGGTGGCCCAGTGCGGCACCAGGTTGGAATTCGCCAGCAGCACCCGCGGCGCGTCGGCATGGGTCTTGAACACGCCCACCGGCTTGCCCGACTGGATCAACAGGGTTTCGTCGGCCTCCAGCCGGCGCAAGACCTCCAGGATCTTGTCGAAAGACGCCCAGTCGCGCGCGGCGCGGCCGATGCCGCCGTACACCACCAGGTCCTGCGGATGCTCGGCGACTTCCGCGTCCAGGTTGTTCTGGATCATGCGGTAGGCGGCTTCGATCAGCCAGTTCTTGCAGCTCAGCGTGGCGCCGCGCGGCGCGCGGATCTTGCGCGAGGCGTCGTGGCGGGCGGACGTTTCGGTACTCATGGCGGGCCTCCGTCGTTCGTTCGGGAGCGGCTGACAGCCCGCTCCCGGCAGTCGATTTAACTCGTATATACAAGTATATTCAACTACATTCTGGTCGGAACGATATACCCGGGGAAGACCCTTATGCCAAAAGTTGGGTAAGAAGACCGCGCGGGCGCGCTGCGCGATACGGCCCGCGGGGAATTGCGGAAATGCGGAGTCAGTCCGCCGCCGCGGCGGCGCCGCCCAGCAGCCGGTCCACGATCGCCAGGATCTGCTCGGCGGCGTCGCCGATGTGCTGCTCCAGCATGGCCTCGGCCTTGTCGGCCTGGCCGGCGCGGCACAGGGCGATGAGTTCCATGTGTTCGCGATGCGCCTGCTGCCGGATCGGGACGTTCACGACCTGGAAACGGAAATAGCGCTCGGACTTCTCGTGCAGCGCCCGCACCATGCCCAGCGCCGCCGGCCGCTGCGCGGCCCGGTACAGGCTTTCGTGCAGCTCCCAGTTGAGCGCGCCCCAGCGCCCGGGATCGGTCGAATCCATCTCGCGCACCAATTGCTCGGCGCGCTGCAGATCGGCCTCGGAAATGTTCGGGATGGCCTCGCGGATGATCCAGGGCTCCAGGCGCTTGCGTATGTCGAAGAATTCCTGGACTTCCGACTTGGAAAGCATCGACACGAAAGCGCCCTTGTGCGCGATCGTGTCGACCAGGCCTTCGGCGCTCAGCAGGCGCAGCGCCTCGCGCACGGGAATGCGGCTCACGCCCAGCTCTTCGGCCAGCAATTCCTGCCGCAATGCCGAGCCCGGCGCAAACTCGCCGGACAGGATGCGGCCGCGCATCGCGTCCAACACCAGTTCGGTGGTGGTCTTCCTGACGATTCGGGTGGGAGGGCTGGGCTGCATAGATGAGAAGGTCCGCGATACGCTAGGGAAACCCCGGGGAGACACGAAGCACCGGCTTCGCGTAACGTGATTATATTGGATCCATGATCCGCTGACCGCGGCGATCGCGCGTCAAGCGAGCATGAAACAAAGGCACGGCTATCCGCGCCATTTTTTTCTCTTGCCAAATTGGATCCAATATAAAGTACTCTTTATCCGAATATTTGCCCGCAGGCCCGCCCCTGCCACAAGGAAGATCATGACGATTCAATGGAAAGGCGTTTTCCCCGCCGTCACTACCAAGTTCAAGCCCGACTACACGCTGGACGAAGATGCGCTGCGCGCGGGCCTGGAGCGTCTGATCGCCAATGGCGTCAGCGGCGTGGTGATGATGGGCATGGTCGGCGAGAACGCCCAGCTGTCTCCCGAAGAAAAGCTGACGGTATTGCGCATCGCCAAGGAGACCGTGAACGGACGCGTGCCCATCGTTTCCGGGGTGGCCGAAACGAGTACGCAAAAGGCGGTCGCCTTCGCGCAACAGGCGGAACGGCTGGGCGTGGACGGCCTGATGCTGTTTCCCGGCCTGACCTATAAATCCGACGTCCGCGAAACCATCGAATTCAACAAGGCCGTGGCGCGCGCCTCCAGGCTCGAGATCCTGCTCTACAACAACCCGCGCGGCTACGGCGTGGATCTCACGCCGGACACGGTGGAGCAGCTGCTGGCCGAACCCACCATCGTCGCGATCAAAGAGGAGTCCTACGACACCACCCGCGTCACGGATCTGAGCGCGCGCTTCGGCGACCGCCTGAACGTGGTGTGCGGCGTGGACGACCTGATCCTGGAAAGCGCCGCGCTGGGCGTCACCGCCTGGGTGTCCGGCATGGCCAACGCCCTGCCCCGGGAATCGGTCGATCTGCTGGACCTGGCCATCGCGGGCAAGCTGCCGCAGGCCCGCGCCCTGTATCGCGTCCTGACTCCGCTATTCCATCTGGACACGGTGGTGAAGCTCGTGCAGCACATCAAGCTGGCCGAGAACATCATCACGGGCTCGGCCGAAACCGTGAAGCCGCCGCGCCTGGACCTGGTGGGCGAGGAGCGCGAGCGCACCATCGCCATCGTCCGCAAGACCCTGGCCGACCTGGAAACGCTGCGCCGCTAAGCCTGCCGCAATACAACCTGCGGCCCGACGGCGGGCCGCGCTATCGCACTCGGAACGGCACCCCGGTACGGTCGACACTTTTGGTGCCTTGTGCGGATGAACTTTCCACCATGAACTTCTTACCTAGAATCGTATTGGGCGCCCTGGCATGTCTCACCGCAAGCGTGGCCGCCGCCGCTTCCTACCCCAGCAAGCAGATCGAGCTCGTGGTCGCCTACCAGCCAGGCGGAGGCAGCGACAACACCGCCCGCGCCGTGGCCGACGAAGCCCGCAATCATTTCCCGCAGACCGTCTTCGTGATGAACAAGCCGGGCGCCAGCGGGTCCATAGGCTGGTCCTACGTGCTGTCGGGCAAGCCGGATGGCTATAAGGTCCTGCTGATGAATCCCGAGATGCTGTTCGTGCCATTGATGGGCATCGGCAAAGCGACCATCGACGACTTCCAGCCCGTGGCCCGCTTCACGGACGATCCCTCCTCCATCACCGTGCGCGCGGACGCGCCATGGAACACGATCGAAGAGTTCATCGCCTATGCCAAGGCGAATCCCGAAGCCGTCACGATCAGCAATGCCGGCAACGGAACGATTCCCCACCTGGCCGCGGCGGCGCTGGCCGACAGCACCGGCGCCACGTTCACCCACGTCCCCTATCAAGGCTCATCGCCGGCCATCATGGGATTGATGGCCGGCGACGTGAAGGCGACGACGGTGGCCTACGCCGAACTCAGGCAGCACGTGGAAACCGGCAAGCTGAAAACGCTTGCCGTCATGTCCGCGCAACGCCTGCCCGCGATCCCGCAGGTTCCGACATTCAAGGAGCGCGGACACGATCTGCAATTCAGCGTCTGGCGCGGCATCGGCCTGCCCAAGGGCGCACCCGAAGAAGTGCTGGCGGCGTGGCGGGAAGTCGCGCGCAAGGTCTACGAAACGCCGGCATTCCAGAAATCGCTGGTCTCGCAGAACCTGACGCTGGCCTGGGCGGACACGCCCGAGTTCACCGCGGATATCGCCCGGCAGAACGAAGCGTTCAAGACGCTGATGAAAAAGCTCAATCTCAAGCCGTAGGCGGAGTCTTGCGGGCGGACCGGCAACCCAGCTTTGCAATGCAAATAAAAACCATTATCATGCGTGGCTTGCTTATTTGCCGCCATGCCACCACGTCCTCCCCGCTCGCAAGGCTTTCTGGCCTATTACGAAGAACTGCTTGCGGTCTGGACCCGGAAGCTGGGTTGCCGTGACGCCGCGCGGGATCTTGCGCACGAAGCGCTGGTGAAATGCCTGGAGACTGACGCCGCGCGCGTGGCCCAGCCTCGCGCCTATCTGCATCAGGCGGCCCGCAATGCGGCCGTCGATCAGTTCCGCAAGACCGACGGGCAGGAGTGGGTGGCGCTTGATACCATAGCCGCCCATCCCAGCTCCCTGGGCGATCCCCTGGCCCAGGTCCGCACCGAGCAGTTGAGCCAGGCGCTGGAAGCCGCGCTGGCCGAACTGCCGCTCAAATGCCGCCAGGTCTTCGTCTGGCAGCGCCTCGAAGGCATGACCCAGGCCGAGATCGCGCAGCGCATGGGGCTGAGCAAGAATATGGTCGAAAAATACATGATCCGCACCGCACTGCATCTGCGGGAACGGCTTGGAGCCTATGCCCCGAACTGACTGTTCGCCTCTTGCGGCCTCCGAGGCCCGCGCCAATCCGGTCCGCGCCCAGGCGGCGCGCTGGTTCGCGCGCGCCCGCTCCGGCACATGGACCGACGCCGCGCAGGCCGAGCTCGACGCCTGGCTCGCGCGGGACCCGCGCCATGCCTCGGAGTACCGGATGCTGGAGGAGATCTGGCTGGCGGCCGGCAGCATTCCCGCGGACCGCCTGCGCGAACTGGCGGAACCGCCGCCGCGCCCTGCCAGCCGGGTGCGTAGGCAGGCGCTGGGCTTGGGGCTGTGCGCGCTGGCGGCCGGCGTCGCGGTGGCGATCTGGCGCCCCGGCGACGGCATGGCCGAATACCGCACTGCGGCCGGCGAGCGCCGCAGCGTCACGCTGCCCGACGGGTCCATCGTCGAACTCAACAGCCGCAGCCGCCTTCAGGTCGGTTTCGACGACGCCCGCCGCCGCGTCGTGCTGCAAGCGGGCCAGGCCCTGTTCACGGTGCGGGAAGACATGGCCCGCCCTTTCATCGTCGACGCCGGATTCGGCAGCGCCCGGGTGACCGGCACGCGCTTCGACGTGCGCCGCGATACGGACCGGATACGGGTGGTGGTCGAATCGGGTTCGGTGGAAGTGGCCGGCGCGCAGGACGCTGCCGCCGTGGCGGTCGCGGCCGGAAATTCGGTGCTGGTGGACGCCAGCGGCCACGCCGGCCGCGCGCGGCCCGTCGCCGTGGCGGCCGAGCTGGCCTGGCGCAACGGCCAGATCGTGTTCACCGATGCCGACTTGCGCAGCGCCGTGCGCGAGGTGTCGCGCTACCGGGAGCAGCCCGTCGTGCTGGCGACCGGGCAGGGCCTGGAAGACCTGCGCCTGACCAGCGTGTTCCAGACCGCCGACACCGACGCCTTCCTGACCGCGCTGCCGCACATCCTGCCGGTCGCGGTGCGGCGCCTGCCTGATGGGCGGGCCGAGATCGTCGCGCGCTGACCCGCCGGCCAGCGCTGTTACAAAAAAAGCGGGCGGAACATTCAGGTATTTTTTGCGTATTGCGTCTTCTTCCTGATTGGCGGGCGGGCATGGTGCCCGCGGGCATGATTCGGGAGCACAGGAAGTGGATCGCAAGAAATGGGGAAAGCACGCGGGAATGCGCGCGTGCCTGGGCGCGGCGCTGGTCGCCGCGGCATTCGTGGCGGGATCGCCGGGCGCACGGGCGCAATCGGCGCCGGTTGCGATAGACATGCCGGCGCAGCCGCTGGACCAGGCGCTGCGCAACCTGGCCCAGGCCCATGGCCTGCAGATCTTCTACGCCCCGCAAACCGTGGCCGGCATGCAGGCGCCGGCCGTCGCGGGCGCCATGACGCCGCAGCAGGCGCTCCTGGCCTTGCTGGACGGCAAGGCGCTGCAGGTCCGCCAGGAAGGCGCCGTGACCATTATCGAGCCGCAAGGCGCCGGCCAGACCCAGGTCATGGCCCCGATCGAAGTGGCCGGCTCGCGCACCGCCAGCAATCTGGTGAACCCGGTGCAGCAGACCATCGTGCTGGAGCGCGACGCCCTGCAGGAATTGCGCACGGGCTCGGGCACCCTCGCCACGATTCTTTCCAAGACGGTGCCGGGCATGGCCGATTCCAGCCGCACCATCACCGACTACGGCCAGACGCTGCGCGGGCGCGGCGTGCTGGTGCTGGTGGACGGCATTCCGCTCAACACCAACCGCGATTCGTCGCGCAACCTGGCCAACATCGACCCGGCCACCATCGAGCGGGTCGAAGTGCTGCGCGGCAGCAGCTCGATCTACGGCGCAGGCGCCACGGGCGGCATCGTCTCGATCACCACGCGGCCGGCCGGCGGCGAGCCGGTGGCCGAGACCACCATCACCGCCGTCAGTCCGCTGACGCGGCTGCGGGCCGACGGCCTGGGCGGGCAGCTCCAGCAGCATTTCGCGGGCAGCAAGGGTATGGTGGACTATGCGCTGGACCTGGGCGCGCGCCACAACGGCGCGTCCTATGACGCGCATGGCCGGCGCATCGCGCCCGAGCCCAGCCAGGGTGACCTGTTCGACTCCAATATCTACAGCCTGGGCGGCAAGCTGGGCCTGCGCATCGACGACAAGCAGCGCCTGCAGCTCTCTGCCAACTACTACAACGCCGACCAGGATTCCGACTACACCTCCGACCCTTCGGTCGGCCGGCTGCCTGCCGGGTCGGCGCGCGCCCTGCCCATGAGCGGCCTGCAGCTGGCGGACCAGAACCAGATCCGCAACACGCTGGTGAACCTGGAGTACCAGCACCTGGACCTGCTGGGCAGCAAGCTGACGGCGCAGATGTACTACCGCGACTATTTCACGCGCTTCACGCCCTTCGATGCGCGCGCCGTCGTGACCCGCGGGAACAACATCGACCAGATCACCCAGAACACCAAGGTCTTCGGCAGCCGCCTCACGGTGGACACGCCGCTGGGCGAACAGTCCAGGCTGATGTGGGGCGCGGACTTCAACCACGAACGCAGCGACATGCCGCTCGACATATTCGATCCGGCCGCCTATGACCGCAGCGGCGGGCGCGTGTTCAACAGGATGGGCGGGCTCACCTACATGCCCGAACTCACCACGCGCAGCACCGGCCTCTTCGCCCAGCTCGAACATCGCTTCAATGAGCAGTGGTCCGTGCAGGGCGGCGCGCGCTATGAGTATGCGTCGGCCCGCTTCGGCGACTTCGTGCCCCTGTCCCAGCTGCGCGTGCCCGCGCCCGCCACGGTGCAGGGCGGCACGGTCAACTACGACGCCTTCCTGTTCAATTTCGGCGTGGCCTACGCGCCGGTGCTCGGACAGGAGCTGTACGCGAACTTCAGCCAGGGCTTCCAGCTGCCCGACATCGGCGTCCAGATGCGCAACGCGCGCCCGGGCTTCGACATCGGCTCTTCCGACCTGCAGCCGGTCAAGACCAACAACTACGAGCTGGGCTGGCGCGGCGGAGTCGGCAACACCTCGGCCTCGCTGGCACTGTTCTACACCACGTCCAAACTGGGCGACGTGCAGAGCTTCAACAACGGGCTGATCCTGACGCGCACGGAAGAACGCATCCACGGCATCGAGGGCACGGTCGACTACGCCACCGACGACGAAACATGGGCCACCGGCGGCACCTTCACGTGGATGAAGGGCCGCGAGCGTCCCGCCGGCCGCAGCTGGCAGGACATGACGGGCTACCGGATCCCGCCGCTCAAGCTCACCGCGTATCTGCAGTACCGCCCCAACGAACGCTGGAGCAACCGCATCCAGGCCAATTACTTCGGCGGCAAGGACTACCGCCTGAATGGCGTGGAGAGCTTCGGCCGGCGGGACGTGAGCAGCTATTTCACGGTGGATCTCATGAGCCGGTATCAGCCGAACCAGAACGACACATTCATTCTCGGCATCGAGAACCTGTTCAATCGCGACTACTACCCGCTCTACAGCCAGCTCATGCGCAGCAACACGAACACCAGCCGGCTTCCCGCCGCCGGGACCGTACTGACGCTGACTTACCAGCACAGGTGGTAAGCGCCTGAGCCGCCGCCGTTTGCCGCAGATCTGGAAAATAGATAATAATAATCGTTCCCATTCAGTATCTGCCGGCACGGACGGCCACAGGCCTTGGAAACTTCGGATTACGCTTTCCCGCCCAGCGTGGAGACGCTTTACCACGATCACCACCCGTGGCTGCAGTCCTGGCTGCGCCGCCGGCTCGGCAACGCGGCGGATGCCGCCGATCTCGCCCAGGACGCCTTCGTGCGGCTGCTGACCACCCCACGCAAGTTCGGCAGCCTGCCGGAAGCGCGCGTCTATCTGCGCACCATGGCGGGCGGCCTGTGCGTGGACCTGTGGCGCCGGCGGCGCATCGAGCAGGCCTGGCTCGACACCCTGGCCGCCCAGCCCGAGGCCCGGGCGCCGTCCGCGGAACACCAGGCCATCGTGCTCGAAGCCCTGCATGAAATCGACCGGCTGCTGCGCGCCCTGCCCGTCAAGGCCGCCCATGCCTTCGTCATGGCGGCCGGCAGCGGCATGAGCGAAAAAGAAGTCGCCGCCGAGTTGGGCGTGAGCACGCGCATGGTGCGCAAGTACGTGGCCCAGGCGATGCTGCATTGCCTGCAGACGCTTTGAGCGCCGCCCCCAGCCAGGGCGTGCTGGAACAGGCCGCCGAATGGTTCGCGCTGCTGCAATCCGGCGAGGCCACGCGGGCCGACCGCCAGGCCTGGCGAGCCTGGCATGACAGCGCCGAAGCGCATCGCGCCGCCTGGGCGCAGGTCGAACGGGTCGGCCGGATTTTCCAGCCGATCCGGCAAGCGCCCGATCCGCGCCTGACGGTCGGCGCCTATCGCACCGCCACCGCCGACGCCGGCCGGCGCCGTCTGGTGCTGGGCCTGGCGGCCCTGGCGGGCGCCGGCCTGCTGGGCGGCGCGGCATGGCGTCCGTCGCTGCTGCCCGGCGCCCTTCTGGCCTGGACGGCCGACCACAGAACCGGCGTCGGCGAAGTGCGCGAGATCGCGCTGCAGGACGGCACGCGCGTCTGGCTGGGCACGGGCAGCGCATTCGACGAGGATTTCGGCGCGGCGCTGCGCCGCCTCGAACTCGTGGCCGGCGAAATACTGATCAGCACCGCCTCCGATCCCGGCCGCCCCTTCGTGGTCGACACGCCGCGCGGCCGACTGCGCGCGCTGGGCACCCGGTTCAGCGTGCGGCTGCAGGACGGCGATGCGCGCATCGCGGTCTATGACGGGGCGGTGCGGGCCCAGACTGCCGGCGGCGCGGGCGGCGTCATCCCCAGCGGCATGCAGGCGCGCCTGACGCGGGCAGGGCTGGCGGGCCTGGAACCCGCGGTAGCCTCGGCCGAGGCCTCGACGCGCGGCCTGTACATCGCCCAGGACATACCGCTGGGCGACGTGCTGCGCGAACTCGGCCGGTATCGCGCCGGCTATCTGAGCGTATCGCCGCAGGTGGCGGGGCTGCCGGTCTTCGGCAGCTACCCCATGACCGAGCCGGACCGCGCGCTCGCCATGCTGGAGTCGGTGCTGCCGATCCGCGTCAGCCGTCCGCTGCCCTGGTGGGTGCGCGTCGGGCCGCGGTAGCGCAACTTTTTTTCACCGGGCAGTTCCTGTTTCGGGCGGCTCGTTCGATGAACGGGGTGCAAGGTCATTCGACCATTGAACAACCCGGCTTTCGAGGACTCCATGCCTGTTCACCCGCCCATTCCCGGCCGCATGCCATCGTCTCTGTTTTCCGGCGCCAACCGCAAGGCGCGCGGCGCCTTGCGGTTGGCATGCGCTTGCGGGCTGCTCGCCGCGGCGGCCTGGACGCCCGGCGTCCAGGCGCAGGCCGCGAGCGCCGCTCCGGCCCAGGCCGCCGGCGGCCAGACCCGCCATTACGACATTCCGGCCGGCCCCCTGAACGCGGTGCTGGCCCGCTACGCCGCGGAATCCGGCGTGCTGCTGGCCAGCCCGCCCGGCCTGGTCGACGGCCGCCAGAGCGCCGGGGTGCGCGGCGCGCTGGACCCGCAGGCCGCGCTGGCCGCGGCGCTGGCGGGCACCGGCCTGGAGGCGGTGCAGGACGCGCGCGGGCAATACCGCCTGCGCGCGGCGGCCGGCGGCGGCGTGGCCACGCTGGCGCCGGTCACCGTGCAGGGCCAGGATCTCGCCACCACCGAAGGGACCGGCTCCTATGCCTCCAATGTGGTGACCATCGCCAAGGGCGACCAGTCGCTGCGCGAGATCCCGCAGGCCGTCTCGGTCATCACCCGCCAGCGCATGGACGACCAGAACATCGGCGACATCCGCGACGCATTGAACAATGCGCCCGGCGTGTCCATGGTGGCCAACGATCCGGGCGGGCAGTTCTATTCGCGCGGTTTCTTCATCCAGAGCTACCAGTTCGACGGGGTGCCGCTGGAACGCCAGCTCTACGCGCGCGGCTCGGCCTTCAACTCCGACGCGGCGATCTACGACCGCGTGGAAATCATGCGCGGCCCTCAAGGCCTGTTCGAAGGCGCCGGCGATCCTTCCGGGTCCGTCAACATGGTGCGCAAGCGCGCCACGCAGGAATTCCAGATGACGTTGACCGGCAAGGTGGGGTCGTGGGACCAGTACGGCGCGCTGGTGGACGTGGGCGGGCCGCTGAACGACAAGGGCACGGTGCGCGCGCGCGTGGTGGCCAACTACGAGACCGCCGGCTCGTTTCGCGACTATCTGGATTCCAACGAACGCACCCTCTATGGCGCGCTGGACATCGACCTGGGGCCCGCCACCACCCTGGGCATCGGCTACAGCCGTGAAAAGCCCTACGGCGTCATCGACTGGTCGGGATTGCCCAGCTACGGCGACGGCTCCATGCCCGATTACTCCCGCTCCACCAACCTGAGCGCGCCCTGGAACCATGCCTTCAAGACCCAGGACACCTGGTACGCCGACCTGACCCACCGCTTCGCCAACGGCTGGAAGTTCAAGGCCGCCCTGGTGCGCGTGGACGAAGCCAACGACATCAAGTATCTGCTGCGCACCGGCAGGCTGGGGCCGCCCAACACGTTCCGCGGCGACGCCTACGCCTTCGACATGAACTCGCGCAACCTCGGCGGCGACGCCTATCTGACCGGAGGCGCCATGCTGTTCGGCCGCAAGCTCGACCTGACCATGGGCGCCAATTTCTCGCATCAGCGCAGCAACGATATCTGGGGCTGGACCAGGAACGTCCAAAGCCTGAACGCCAGCTACGACCAGCGCTACACCGGCCCCGCCATGAACAGCGATGAAATCATGGCGGCGAACCGCATGGACGACGGCTACCGCTCCGACAAGAAGGGGCTGTACGCCACGGCGCGCTACCAGGTGCTGGACCCGCTTTCCATCGTGCTGGGCGGGCGCTTCTCGTGGTACGAGCAGACCTATGTATCGGACGGCATCTGGGGCTACTCGGAAACCACGGCCAAGGAAGAAGGGGAATTCACGCCGTTCATCGGCACGGTGCTCACGCTCGACGAGCAATGGTCGGCCTACGCGAACTATGCGGACATATTCCGGCCGCAGAGCCAGCGCGACGCCTCCGGCGCCTTCCTCAGCCCGGTCACCGGCAGGAATTATGAACTGGGCCTGAAAGGCGAACTGCTCGACGGCCGCGTGGACGTGGGCTTCGCGCTGTTTCGCACCGAACAGAAGAAGGTCGCCTTCCAGGACGGCAGCGTGCCGCAGGAGGTAGCCAACGCGCGCTGCGGCGGCACCTGCTACCGCCCGACCGCGCAAGTGCGCAGCCAGGGCTTCGAGGCCGAAGTCACCGGCGAAGTGCTGCCCGGCCTGCAGCTGGCCGCCTCCTACACCTATACCCAGACCAAGCACAAAGGCGAGGACGTGCCCGCGGTCGGCTACGACATTTCGTCCAACACCGGCATTCCTCGCCACCTGGCGCGGCTCTGGGCCAACTACCGCCTGCCCGGCCAATGGAGCGGCTACTCCATCGGCGCCGGCCTGACCACGCAAAGCGAGTCCTCCGGCTTCGCCTACTACGGCCGCAAACAGGGCGGCTACACCGTGCTCGATGCGCGCATCGGCTATCGCTTCGACAACCGCTTGTCGGTTGCCCTGAACGTGAGCAACCTCACGGACAAGAAGTACTACTCGTCGATCAGCTACGACCACAACTACTACGGCGCGCCGCGCAACTATCTGCTGACGATGCAATACCGGATGTAGGCGCGCGAGCCGCCCGCCATGGACAGGCCGGGCGCATCCTGGCCACAATAGCGCCATGTCTTCCACGCCCATTCCCCGCCCGGCCATGACGCCAGACCCCGATCCGCCCTCCTGCATCGGCGTGCTGCTGGCCGCCGGCGCGGGCTCGCGCTACCGCCAGGCCGGCGGCGCCGGGAACAAGCTGCACGCCACGCTGGCCGACGGCATGCCGATAGCGGCGCACGCCGCCGCCAGGCTGAGCGCCGCGGTTGCGCGTGTCGTCGCTCTGGTCGCGCCGGACGATGCGTTCCTGGCGCGGCGCCTCGCCGACCTGGGCTGCGTGGTCCTGCCGGCGCCGGCCGCGGATGGCCCGGAGGGCGGCATGGGTTCCACGCTGGCCGCGGCCATGCAGTGGCTGCTGGCGCATGGCGACGGCCATACGCATGCATTGGTGGCGCTGGGCGATATGCCGTGGGTGGCGCCCGAGACGCTGCGCGCCGTTGCCGCGCAGCCGTCAGCGCATGCCGTGGCGGCGCCGCTGGTCCAGGGGAGGCGCGGGCACCCGGTGCGGTTTGCGCGCGCGCTATGGCCCGAGCTGGCCGCGCTGCGCGCCGACGTGGGCGGACGCGAGATACTGCGCCGGCATGGGGTGCACGCCGTGCCGCTCGAAGACCCCGGCGCGCTGCGCGACGTGGACGTGCCGCAGGACCTGAACGCGGCGTGAGCCGCCTCGCGTTCAGCGCAGCGCCGAGAAGTACTGCGCCGGAGGCTGGCCCAGCGCCTTCTTGAACATCGTGATGAACGCCGTCACCGAGTCATAGCCCAGGTTGCCGGCCACGCGCTGTACGCTCGCGCCGGCGGCCAGCTGCCGCAGCGCGACGATCAGGTGCAGCTGCTGGCGCCAGCGCCCGAAGGTCAGCCCGGTCTCGCGCCGCACCAGGCGCGCCAGCGTGCGGTCGCTCATGGCCAGCCGGTCGCCCCATGCGGCCAGCGTGCTGCGGTCCGACGGGTCGGCGGCCAGCGCGTCCGCGATGCGCCGGATCTTCGGATGCGGCGAGATTGGCAGGTGCAGCTGCGCCAGGGGCGCGGCGCACAGCTGATCGAGCAGCACAGAGACCAGCCGCGCGGTGGGCCCGTCCTTGGAATAGCCCGGGCCCTGTTCGGACAGATACTTGATCATCTCCCGGACCAGCGGAGAAATCTCCACGGTGCAGCACTGGTCCGGCATCGGCGCGGCCTGCGGTTCGATGAAGAGGAAATAAATGCGCGCGTTGCCGGTAGCGCGATTGCTGTGCGGCATGCCGCCGGGGATCCACACCGCGTGGTGCGGCGGCACCATCCACAAGGCGCGCGGCACTTCGCAGGTCACCCCGCCGTGCAGCGCCATCACGAGCTGCCCCTTGCGGTGCGTGTGCACGGGCTGCTCGGCATCGCTCTGCTCGACCTCGACGCGCAGCGCGGTGGCCGGCCGGTCGCTGGCGTCCGGGTCGTACTGGAACAGCGTCTGGTTCAAGGGCGCGCAGCTTGTCATGATTTAGAGATTCATTGTCATTGCTTCTGTATTACAGCACACGAAGAGCGCGTAGATTAGGGAATCCCCTAGGATTACCGAGAGACCCATGACCACTTTGACGCAACAGCGGGCAGGCACCTGCACCCTGCTGCTCGTCGGCATTCTTCTGATCGCCGCCAATCTCCGCGCGCCCATCACCGGCCTGCCGCCGCTGCTGGGCGCGATCCGCAGCGACCTGGCGCTGGGCACCACGGCCGCCGGCGCGCTCACCACGCTGCCCTTGCTGGCCTTCGCTCTGCTGTCGCCATTCAGCGCCTGGTTCGCGCGCGCCTGGGGCCTGGAGCGCGCGCTGTTCGGCGCCATGGCGGCAATCGCCGCCGGCATCGCGATCCGTTCCACGGGTTCGTACTGGTGCCTGTATCTGGGCACCTGGATCATCGGCATGGGCATCGCCGTGGGCAATGTGCTGCTGCCCAGCCTGGTGAAACGCGACTTTCCCCACAACGTCACCGCCGTCACCGGCGCCTACGCCCTGGCGATGGGCGTGGCGGCGACGCTGGGCTCGGCCGCCATGGCGCCGCTGGCGCAGGCGTGGGGCTGGCATGCCGCCCTGCTGGGCTTTCTGGTGCTGCCAGCAGCCGCACTGGCCGCATGGGCGCCGCAGCTGGGCAGCCAGACGCGGCCGGCGGCCGGCGCCGCGGCGGCCCCCAAGGGCGAGCCGGTCTGGCGCAGCGCGCTCGCCTGGCAGGTCACCGGTTTCCTGGGCCTGAACTCGACCATCTATTACGTGGCGATCGGCTGGCTGCCGACGATGCTCACCGACAGCGGCATGTCCGCGACCCGGGCCGGCTTTCTGCATGGGGTGCTGCAACTGGCGACCGCCGTGCCGGGCCTGCTGCTCGGTCCCATCGTGCGCCGCATGCAGGACCAGCGCGCAGCCGCGGCGACGGTGGCGCTGTGCTCGGCCATCGCCCTGGCCGGGCTGGCGTGGGCGCCGCAGCTGGCGCTGCTGTGGTCGATCCTGTTCGGCGTGGGGACCGGCGCGGGGATGATCCTGGGCCTGGCCTTCATCGGCCTGCGCACGGCGAACGCGCACCAGGCCGCCGCGCTGTCCGGCATGGCGCAATGCATCGGCTATCTGCTGGCCGCCGCCGGCCCCATGGCCATGGGCGCGCTGCACGACGCGCTCGGCGGCTGGCGCGTGCCGCTGGCCTTGTGCACGGCGCTGGCGCTGCTGGCCGCGCTGATCGGCGCCCGCGCCGGACGCGCGCGGCGCATCGGCGCGGACGCACAAGAGATCTAGAGCAACTTTCCGGCGTCGCCGCGCCGGGCCGGCGTCACGAAAGCTTGGCTTTCAGCTCGGCATACTTGCGCAGCAGGCGCCGCTTGTTGAGCGTCTTGCTCCACGCATACAGCGGCAGCAGCTGCTTGGGGCCGAACCCGTCGACCAGGTACAGCCCCTCGCGCCCGTTGGCGTTGAAACCCACGACGATATTGCGCGCGCTGACGTCGTTGAAGATCACGTGCGCGTCGATCAGGTCCATGAAGAATGTCCGCAGGCGCGCCTGCAGCTCGGGGCCGAATCCCTGCGCCGCCACCAGCTGCTTGAGCGTGGGCGCGGACTCGCCGCGCGCATCGACGATGCGCTCCACCGCCAGGCCCAGCCCGTGCGACGTCAGCACCAGCCCGGCGATGCGCGCCATCAGCGTATTGCCCTGCCTGAGCCGCTGCTGCACGGTGGTGGCGATGTACTCGACCAGTTCGGTGATGAACACGCGATGCGCGTCTTCGCGGTGCAGCCGTTTGTGCCAGGGGCGCTTGCGGCCGGGCTCGTTGATGCGCGCGCGGTTGACGATCTTGATGAGCAGCGACTGGTCGCCAGGGTGCAGATAGACGTCGCGCTCGCTGCCGGACGCCACCAGCGTCACCTGCGTCAGGTCCAGCACCTCGAACGCCGGACAGGACCATGCGGGCGCGGGCACGGCCGGCAGCGTGGCCGGCGCCGGCATGAGCGCCGCCTGCAGATCCACGCGCGGCGTGGCCGGGGTTTCAAGCATGGCGGATGGACCAGGTTCCGGCAGCATGGATCACCCCGTGGCCCCGACGGCCACCTGGGCCAGCCAGGTCCGGTACACCTGCTCGGTGCGCTCGGCCAGCCCGGCCAGCGAGAACTTGCCTTCGACCCGCGCCATGCGGGTGCCGGCCGCGCCCATACAGGCGCGCAGATGGCTGTCGTCGATCAGCGTTTCCAGCGCCGCCCGCAATTCAGGGATGTTCCCGGAAGGCACCAGTATGCCGGTCTCGCCGTCGCGCACCATCTCGCTGACGCCGCCCACGTCCACCCCGATGACGGGCAGCCCCGCCGCCGCGGCTTCGACGTACACGGTGCCCGAAGCTTCCTTCTGCGTCGCCAGCGCGAAGATGTCACTGCCGGCCAGGATATTGGGTACGTCGTGGCGGAACCCCAGCATGTGGATGCGGTCCGCCAGCCCGATCTCCGCGATCAGCGCCTGCAGCTGCTCGAACAGCGGCGAGCCGTTGCCCACCAGCACCAGATGCACCTGCGGCCTGTCCTGCATCAAGGGGCGCAGCGCCTCGATCAGCTCGCGATGCCCCTTGGTCGCGCGCAATATCGCCACGCAACAGACCACGATCGCCTCCGGCGGCAGGTTCAGCTCTTCGCGCAGCGTCGAACGGATACCGGCCGGCGGCAGCGTGATGGGCGAATAAATCGTCTCGACCTTGCCGGCCGGCACGCCGCGCTCGATCAGGTAATCGCGCACGTAATTGCTCACCGCGCTGACGCGGTGCGGCACCCATGTGTACGCCAGCATGGAATTGACCCGGTTGGTCAGGTGGCGGGTGCGCACGATCAGCGGCGTGCCCGCCAGGCGCGCGCCCAGCCCGGCCAGCAGCGTGTCGATGCGGCTATGGGTGTTGAGTATGTCGAAGCGGCCTTCGCGCAGGATGCGGCGCACCTTGGGCGCGCCGCGCACCAGGTTCATGAAGCCGCCCATGGGCAGCTTGTGCACCTTGATGCCCGCTTCGCTCGCCGCGGCGGCCAGCTTCGCTTCCGGCCGGCATATCAGTTCCACCCGGTGGCCCCGCTCGCGCATGGCCCGCATCTCCTTGAGGATGCGGCGCTCCTGGCCGGCAAAGCCGAGGGCCGCCTCGGAATGGATGATGCGTAGGGGACGGTCTGTCGTGGAAGGCATGAAAAATGCGCGACGCCCGTCAAGAATCGACGCAGGCGTCATCGTGGTGACTTGTTCTTGTAATGCAGTCTATGTGCAAGCGCAGGGCGGCGCAAACCGCAAAACCGCGCCGAAATGGATGCCGTTGGCTGGGAAATGGGCGCGAATTCCAGTGGATTCGTGCGGGCGTAAAGCGGCTGCCGTGAGCCGTTTTTTCCTCTGAAAAAGCGGTCTGCGGAGGTCGCTGCGGGCGGTCGGTCAGCGGTCGCGCCGGACCGCCTTCGAGCGCGGGATCATTATCAAATTTGGAACTCTGTTTCCCGAATGTTGGGGTATTCAGACTCTAGTTGGTTGCCTCTCAACCACACTACGTAGCTAGAACGTGGGAATCGGCATAGATGAACATTTGCTCACCTTTTCATGCTATCGACCGGCGCTCATTAAGCGTGCGGCTTGACACTCCGCTGAATTCACACGCCACTGCGTCTGCTGCTGCGAAGAGTCAGCAGCCGGAGTTCTATGCGACTTCCGATCCGTCATGTCCGCCCTCCTCTTCCAATGAAAGCCGAGCATTGTGAAAAAAACGCTCCCACAGGAACTCCCTAAATGTAACCGAACGCCCTACCCTCAATAAAGAGCGCACTCACTGCCATATGGCAAACACGGAGAACCGAGAATTTTTTCACCCATCAAATTCACAAAAAAAGAAAGCGCGTGCTAAGATTCACACATGAATCTTCCCCAAACCGACCTTGGCAAACTTCTCCAGCAAAAAGAGCGTGCTCTTGCTGCGATGGAAAGAGATGCAACCGAACTCCGTAAGCAGATTGAAGCTCTGCGACAGACCATCAAGTTGGTTTCGGAGAGTACCGGCTATGAAAAGTATCTAGCCTCCGCGCAGAGCGACCAATCCACCAATATTTCGGTTCGGGAAACTCCTCCCCAGACAACCCGGCCTGAGACCTCCGAAGCTCAACAGTACAAAACAATTACGGATGCCATTATTCGTACGTTGACCCCAGATCAGGGTAGAACCGTCGAAGAGGTTTTCAACGCGATAAAAGAGTCCTCGTCGATAGAAGTCACTAGGGACTCGGTGGCGAAGACCCTAAGCAGGCTGCGGGCAAGCGGAAGAGTGAAGAAAACAGGCTTTGCCACATATTGTTTGGCATAGCCGAAAAAGGCGAAAGCCCCGCGGCAACGGGGCTTTCAGGTTCAACCAACGCCCTAACCCAGGGGCACATTTGATAGGGAGGCGGCCACTATGAGTGGTGTAGCGCTCGCCATCGCATGTATTGCGGTGGTTGCAGCGTTGCTGATAATAAAAAAAGCAGCGCACTGACCGGTCTGCTATGACCGATTAGCCCGTAAAGGCTACCTTGAGGCTTGGCTGAGGTCAAGCCTCATTCTTTTCCACCCCCAAGTCAGCGGCAGAGATACAGCTTGGACCCAAACTGCGGAGTGGGATAAGTTATCAAGCAGAGTGCATGCCCCCATCAATGAAGGTGAACGCTGAGCGCTACATCGCTTCACCGCCGAAAGGCTTTTTGGATAAGATGGGAGCCGAATTTCAACGGCTATCGGCCAGAACTCACGGAAAAAATTCCGAAATTCCGTGAATTTATGGAATTATTCAACCAACCGGTTGGCATCGAAAGAAATTGGAGCGGGTGATGGGAACAAATCCGCGCATCCAACCCATTGATTAAAAATGGATTTTTCCGGTTCGGCACACTGCAACCGGCCAGTCAGTGTACCAGTTCCAGCCATCTGGCAACAGACGTGTGTCCACTGCAGTCTACCTACAGCTACTGGAAGCCATGGCTGGTCCATCGGGAACGTTGGCCTCACTGATTTGCTGCGCTGCCGCCTTGCGAGCGCAGGCGGGCAATGAACCGCTCCAGGGACGGGGACAAGGCGTCATTGCTCGGGCGCAGCAGGTAGGTATTGATCACAGCCGAATCCAGGGCCAAGGGCCGAGCAACCACATCAGTGCGCTGACTGGTTGCCATCCTCGCCGCCGTGGTGAACCCAATGCCGTAGCCTGCTCCGACCAGCGTAAGCATCATGTCCAAAGACGACGCGTGCTCGACAATGTTTGGCTCCCGCTCCAAGGGACGCAGAAGACGTGTCAACTCGCGGCAGTAGCCCTCGCACACCTGCGGGTCACATAGGATCAGCGGGTGCTCCCCGAGCTTGTGAAGCGGTATCTCTTTATGGGCAAGCAATTCGTGGCGGATCGGCATGGCGATCACCAATGGGTCTTGCCAGATTGGTTCAGCACATATGCCATCGCCAACTTCGGCCGTGTGAGCGAACCCTATCGTGAAATCGCCCGACCGCAGCCCACGCAACTGATCAGCCAGCGGGACTTCGGACAGCCTCACCTCAATCTCGGGCTCATCCTCACGGCAATGGGCGAGGAACGCAGACAGCCGCTGATCGGCTGCGCCATCGGATATGGCGATGCGTAGGCTGCCTTTTTGACCGGCCGCGATGGCCCTGACGTTTTCTCTGGCCTGGTCCAGAACAGTGAAGAGTCTGCGGATATCCAGCAAAAAGGCAGCGCCTGCCGGAGTCAGCCGAGTTCCGCGTCGATCCCTGTCGAAAAGACTGACCCCCAGTTCGTCTTCCAGCTCCTTGATGGCTCGGGACAGAGGGGGCTGCTCGATATGCAGCCGCTCGGCGGCTCGGGTGAAATGCAGCTCTTCGGCCAGTGCCGTAAAGCAACGAAGGTGTCGCAACTCCATGCAGGGCATGCCTCCCGAATCGTGTGGTGAAGTCCTAAAAATGAAGTGACCATCTCGCCATCCTGCTTGGTCACCTTCATCAGAGCCCCCCAACAGCCATTGGTCGTCTGGGTTGCCGCTCAAAAATGCCGAGCGATGCACGCTTCGCTTCGATGGCAGGCGCACCGGCAGCTCACGTCAAGGCAGTGCAGCACAAAGAGACAAGCCTCCTCCACGAGCATGCTTGATCGGGCTCCTCGGCAACTTCAGCCATGCCGGATCATCCATTTCACATCAAAATGGTCATCATAATGCAGCATATCAACAAACCAACATAGATTGATAGACGACTTTCAACGCAGACCATATACTTTCTGCAACAATCTATACAAGCATTCGCTAACCCGAACGAGCCAACCAGGATGTCCCACGAAAAGCTTGCAGATCTCACCCAGCCACAGCGCGACCGGCTCGCGTTCGTGGAGCTGCGCGTGCGCTTCATTGGGGAGATGCGTCGCCAGGACTTGGTCACGCGGTTTGGCATTCAGTCCGCCGCGGCATCCAGGGACTTGGCGCTGTACAAAGAGCTGGCTCCCGGCAACATCGACTACGACGCCAAGGGCAAGTCCTACGTGCTGGGGCCTAGCTTTCAGCCCGTCTTCGACTTCCCGCCAGAGCGGGTGCTCTCATGGCTGACTCAGGGCTTCGGTGATGGCGAGCCAATGCGGCTCAAGGCATGGGTCGCCAGCGAAAGCCCGTCCCGGCTCACTCATCCTGACTTGGACATCCTGGCGCATGTGACCCGGGCAATCCACCAGGAAGGCCCGCTGAGCATCGAATACCACTCCATCTCAAGTGGTCGCACAGAGCGGGAGATTGTCCCGTTTGCGTTAATCGACAACGGTCTGCGCTGGCACGTTCGCGCCTTCGATCGCAAGTCCCAGGATTTCCGGGACTTCGTCATCACCCGGATCAAACGTCCCGTCATCCTCAAGGACCGGTCAGTGGCTCCCCATGAGATGAGCGACCAAGACATTCAGTGGACCCGGATCGTCGAGCTGGAACTGATGCCCCATCCAGATCAGCCCCGGCCCGAAATCACTGAAATGGACTACGGCATGCAGGACGGCGTGCTGCACATGAAGCTGCGAGCCGCCACGGCCGGCTACATCCTGCGCAAGTGGAGTGTGGACTGCTCCCCTGACCACAGCCTGCGCGGCCCTGAGTATCGGCTCTGGTTGAAAGACCATCTCGCCATTTATGGCGTGCGCAATGCAGTGCTTGCGCCGGGGTATGCACCGCCAAGCGCAGAAACGTCGATTGATGACTGAACGGAAGCGACCATGAAGCTGATCCAAAACACCGGAACACAGCGCGTCATCGACTTGATGAGGCCCCACCTAAAACACGGCAACCGACTCGACTGTGTAACGCCTTCGTTCTCGCTTTACGCCTTTGCGGAAATTCGGGAGGCGTTATCCGCTTTAGATCAAGTTCAATTGATTGTGCCTCCTGATAACGAGGCTCTTGAACTCTTGGGAACGGAGGGCGACCGTGCAGCGCGCAATCGTCTGCAGGCACGTTGGCTGGCCAATCAGTGCGCGAAATGGATCAGTGAAAAAGTGGCGCTCCGGCGAGCATCAAGGTCGGTGCCACAGGGGGCTGCTGTCATGCGCGGCCCGGACGGGGCTCCTGCACAAGTGGTCCTGGGCTCGTTTGCCTTCAACACATCTGGCCTTGGACTGACGCCAGGCAACCCATTGAACCTCATTCAGGCGTCAGAAACGACCGAGGAAGCAGCGCAGCTCGCCCAATGGTTCGATCAGCAGTGGGCAGGCTTGCAAACTGCTGGTTTAACTGACCCTGAGGGTCAGGACAAGGATCACGAATCCGTTCTTGAGGCGCTGCGAGGCCTGGGTGAGCACCGCGATCCCTTCACCATCTACACCTTGATGCTGCACCGCTTGTTTCAGGACAGCGGTGACGAGATGGACGAGGAGCGCATCGTCAAGTCTGCCACCGGCATTCGCAATACCGTGGTGTGGAAGAAGCTCTTCAAGTTTCAGCGCGATGGTGTAGTGGGGGCCATCGACAAGCTGAATCGCTTTGGTGGCTGCATCATTGCCGACAGCGTAGGGCTGGGCAAAACCTTCGAAGCCCTGGCCATCATCAAGTATCACGAGCTGCGCAACGACCGCGTGCTGGTGCTGGCGCCCAAACGCCTGCGCGACAACTGGACGCTCTACAAGGCCAACGACAAGCGCAACATCCTTGCGGCTGATCGGTTCAACTACGACGTGCTCAACCACACCGATTTGTCGCGCGATGGCGGCCTGTCGGGTGACATCGACCTGTCTCATGTGAACTGGGGCAACTACGACCTGGTGGTGATCGACGAGTCGCACAATTTCCGCAACAAGGCCAGGATGCTGCGTGGCGACGGGAAGTGTGCGCTCACCAAGCTGCGCGCGCATCGCGTACGAGCTGCGATCAAGGCCGTGCTGGTACCGGCGACCCCCAAGTGCAGGAAGCACCATTCTGCAGCATCCAGAATCTCCTCTGGCGTGCAGGGGCCTACTCTCGGGGGAACCTTGGTCACTGCCACTGCCAACGTCCTTGGAGTGTTCAGTGGGACACGAACAACGGCAACGGCACGTCAGCGAGCAGCGTGCGACTGACGCCTCCCAGTACTACTTCACTGATCCTGGGGCGGCTGTAGGCGCCAAAGACGATCAGATCGGCTCCCATGGCCAGGGCATGGTCGCGGATGACCTCTGCCACAGGTTTGCTTGCCGAATCGATGCGTTCGAGATTGACCACAACGTCATGGCGAGCCAGATAGTGAGCCATGTCCGATCCGGGCTCCTCACCATGCCATTCAGCTTTGCGCGCGGCGTCGACGATCAGCAGATCGACGGCTTCGGCGGCAATCAGCAATGGCAGAGCATCAGCGGCGGCACGGCGCGCCTGACGGCTTGCGTTCCAGGCCACGACAATCCGCCGGCCGATTTGCTGGCCATTCCAATCGTCGGGAACGAGCAGCAACGGCACACCCGTTTGTTGCAGCACGTCAATGGCCGACCAGGCAAACGGCGCTCCGGGTGCCTTGGGGTGGCTGACCACCAGCACATCGCAATACAAGGAATGCAGCGCCATGCCGACGCCCGATTCTACGTAGGGGATCACGCGAAATTCGGGCGACACGCCGTGGCGGTCTGCCACTTCCTTCAACGCCTGGGCGGCGTTGAGCAGGTGCACGGCAGATGCTGCTTGCAGGCGTTCGATCACCTCATGAATCGCTGCGCCTCGAGCGAAGCCGTCCGAAGGGCTTGACTCCGCATGGTTTGCCTCGGTACTGGTGATCCCGATCAAGCGTGCGTTTTGCGCTTCTGCCAGTCTCGCGGCCTTCTCCAACATCTGTTCTCCGCCATCGCTGACGTCGAAGAACACCGCAATATCCTTGAGCATTTGGGACATATCGACCTCACGGGTGACGAATGGCGACGGATTCGCCGGAAGTGGGAGAAGCGGCGCTGGCCGGCGCGAAATCGCCGCCCAGCGCCTTGTACAGGGTGATCACGTTGGACTGGCGCGCCAGTCTCGTGGTGATCCAGTTCTGCTGGGCGGCATACAACGTACGTTGCGCGTCAAGCACCTCCAGATAGCTGGAGACGCCGTTGTCGTAGCGGCGCTGCACCAGTGCATAGGCCTCGCTTGCAGCGTCGACCCGGCGCTTTTGCGCGTCCAGGCGTCCATCGAGCCGGCTGCCAATGGCCAGCGCGTCCGCCACCTCGCGGAAAGCGCCTTGGATGGCGTGCTCGTAGTCGGCGACCGCGAGATCGCGGTCCACCTTGGCGACTGCGAGGTTGGCCCGAAGGCGGCCGCCGCTGAAGATCGGTACGCTGATCTGTGGCAGGAAGTTCCATGCACGGGTCCCGCCATCGAACAGATTCGACAGGGAGTCGCTCGCCCGTCCAATCCCCCCTGTCAAGCTGATGCTGGGGAAGAAGGCGGCGCGCGCGGCGCCGATGTTGGCATTGGCACCTTGGAGCCGGTACTCGGCAGCCAGGATGTCCGGGCGGCGCTGTAGGAGGTCCGACGGCAATCCGGCCGGCAGGTCCTGCACGGCCAGCATCGATTCCAGAGGGCGGTCAGGCTGGCCATCGGCAGGCAGCGGCGCACCTACGAGCAGTTCCAGGGCGTTACGATCAGTGGCGACGCTTGCCTGCAACGCCAGGGCTTGATCGCGCGCAGCCTCCAGTTCGCTTTCGGCCTGGCGCAGTGCGAGATCGGAGGCATTACCGATGTCGCGCAGCTGGCGCTGCATGTCGTAGGCGTCCTGACGGCTGCGTAGCGTTTCCTCGGCCAATGCCAGTTGCTCACGGTCAGCGGCCAAGGTCAGATACGTGGTGGATACCTCGCTGATCAGGCCCAGGCGCGTGGCGTACTGCGCCGCCTCGGTGGCGAAATAGTCCTGCAAGGCTTGATCGCTGAGGCTGCGCACACGTCCGAAGAGATCCAGCTCCCAGCCGATGTTGAGGTCGGCGCGGTAACTATGGCTCGTCACCGCCGTTCCCGTGGACGACACCGAGGCGGGGGTGCGGCCGGAGTTCCCCGACACACCTGCACTGACCTCAGGCAACAGATCGGCGCGCTGTATGCGATAGAGCGCCCTGGCGCGTTCGATGTTCAGCACGGCCTTGCGCAGATCCCGATTGTTTTCCAGCGCCAGGTCCACGGTCTGGCGCAGCTTCGGGTCTGCGAACAGCGTCTGCCAGGACAGGTCCACAGGTGCCGCCACGTGCGTGGCATCGACGGCAGAGTCTGCCGGCCATTGTTGGGCAATGGGCGCGGCGGGCCGCTGGTACTCGGGCGCCAGGCTGACGCAACCGGCCAGCACGCTGCTGGTGAGCACCGCCAGCGCAGTGCGGGTAAGAGGCGAAATCATGCGCTTGGCTCCTCAGCCGTTGTAGCCGATGTGTTGCGGGCTTTCTTCGTGAACAAGGACGACACCACCACGTAGAACAGCGGAATGAAGAAGATCGCCAGGAAAGTAGCCGTGACCATGCCGCCGATCACGCCGGTGCCGATGGCGTGCTTGCTGCCGGAGCTGGCGCCACTGGAGATGGCCAGCGGAATCACGCCCATGGTGAAGGCCAGCGAGGTCATGATGATCGGGCGCAGTCGCAGCCGAGAGGCCTCGATCGCCGCTTGCACCAGGGTTCGACCGCCCTTCTCGTGCAGATCCTTGGCAAACTCGACGATCAGGATCGCGTTCTTGGCGCAGAGCCCGACAGTAGTCAGCAGACCGATCTGGAAGAACGCGTCGTTCTCCAACCCGCGCATCAACGTGGCCGCAACCGTGCCGATCACGCCTAGCGGAACCACCAGGAGCACCGAGAAGGGAATCGACCAGCTCTCGTAGAGGGCTGCCAGACACAGGAACACCGCGACGATCGACAGCGCGTAAAGGGCAGGAGCCTGTGAGCCGGACAGACGTTCCTCGTAGGACAGGCCGGTCCACGCCAGGCTCACACCACTGGGCAGCTTGGCCGCGATCTCCTCGACCGCGCGCATCGCGTCACCGGAACTGTAGCCGGGCGCCGGCTCGCCAAGGATCTCAATGGCCGGCACACCGTTATAGCGCTCCAGCTTGGGGGATCCATAGACCCATTTTCCGGTGGCAAACGACGCAAACGAGACCATCTGACCGTTCTTGTTGCGCACGTACCATTTGTTGAAGTCCTCCGGCGTGATGCGGGCCTGGGGGATGCCTTGGACATACACGCGTTTGACGCGGCCGCGGTCGATGAAGTCGTTCACGTAGGAGGAGCCCCAGGCGGTGGACATCGTGCGGTTGACTTCGGCCAAGGTCACGCCCAGGGCGCGCGCCTTCTCATCGTCGATGATGACCTGGTACTGCGGCTCGTCGGGCTTGCCATTGGGACGCACCAGCGTCAGTGCCGGGTGCTTGGATGCCTCGGCGAGGAACTGGCCGCGCACCTGCATCAGCTGTTCGTGGCCCTCGCCGCGGTAATCCTGCAGGAACAGGTTGAAGCCCGTGGCGTTGCCCAGTTCCTGAATGGCCGGCGGAGCAAAGGCCAGCGCGGTGCCTGCCTTGACCTCGCTGAAGCGCTGCATCGCACTGGCCTGAAGGTCAAAGACGCTTCGCTTGCGTTCTTCCCAAGGTTTGAGCTGAACGAAGGCCAGGCCCGAGTTCTGGCCCCGGCCCGCGAAGCTGAAACCATTGACCGCAAAGACGGAGTCCACGACATCGCCTTCTTCCTCAAGCAGATAGGTGCTGAGCTCATTGAGCAGTTGATCGGTCTGATCGGCCGTGCTGTTGGTCGGCAACTCGACCTGCACCACCATGGTGCCCTGATCTTCATCCGGAAGTGGCCTGACCCCATAGGGTGGTCCGGTTTCAATCTTAGGGAAGGTCTGAAGAACTCGATTTCAAACATCCAAAAATCGACCTCATGACCAAAGTATTCAAAAATGGTTAAAAACTGCTCAAATCATCGCCACTTTCGGGTTGTTTGCACCCCGATCAGGCCCGTTTTCGGGCCTGTTGGCGCTTTTTGGGCGCACTTACCCTGCCACCGCCGTCAACGGGCGGCGTGCCATCCAGATATTGGACAGCGTAAACAACATTTTCAAATGCGCAGTGTTCTTGGCCAGTCCACGGAATCTGACTTTACGAAACCCGAATTGGCATTTGATGACACGAAACGGATGCTCAACCTTGGCTCGAAGACTGGATTTGGCCCGCTCAATGTTTTGCGTCAAACGA
>NZ_POQS01000003.1:520207-751636 GCF_002885955.2 Achromobacter pulmonis | reverse complement strand
CGCCATGACACGATCGACGCAACGGCGACGGCGAGCGGGGCTCAGAAGTTTCCCGAAGCAGCCTCTTTCAGGATCAGCTTCTCGAGTGTCAGGTCCGAGACCGCCTTGCGCAGCCGGTCATTCTCTTTCTCGAGCTCCTTCAGCCGCTTCACCTGGTCACCCTTCAGGCCACCGAACTCCTTGCGCCACCGGTAATACGTAAACTGCGTCACGCCGATCAAACGGACCGCTTCTCCGACAGAACGACCTTGCGACAACAGAACATCGACTTGGCGCAGCTTCGCCACGATCTCTTCGGGTTTGTGCTTCTTCTGGGGCATTCCAACGTCCTCCTACGGCTCAATAGCCTACTTCAGGGAGGACCACTTTTCAGGGGGCAGACCAGATCGACAATCGGACTTGCACCACCTGTTCGACGACCTCGCGCCTGGCCAACGGCGTCAGATGTCCGGTTCAGGACATCCTTGATCGCCAAATTCTCCAAAGGCCAGATCCGAATACATGCGCTTAAGCTTGGCGCTCTCGGCCTCTAGCTCGCGCAGCCGCTGCATTTCGGACACCTACACGCCTGAATACTTGCTCTTCCCCTCAGCGACCAGCATGCCGGTCTCACCATCCTTTAGCACCGAAACATCTGGCCTCCCGTAAACCTACTTTTCTTCAAGGTAGTTTCCGACTTATGACTGCCCTGAAATTCTACCGGCCGACGTCTACGCTGAAGAGAGGCCTATGCAAGCACGGGCGCAGACATTTTCAATAGAATTGGCTACGCTACCTCTACTTCAGCCAGAGGATATATCCGATGGGCTGGTGCAGCCGTTGATAGTTGAACCAGGACACCACTCCAAGGTGGCCAGTTCCACCGATTCCTTGGCCTTCCAGGTTGCTCGCCGCTGGATCAATTCCACCTATGCAGACCGTTGATGGTCTCGGCCAGCGCGTTGTTGCGGCTGTCCCCGTTGCTGCCCCGAGGGTTCGATTCCTGCCTCATCCAGGCGCTCTGTGTAGCGAATGAACACGTATTGCGACCCGCGATCTGACTGGTAAACCAGGCTGCGATCGCGCTCGGGTTGCCCGGCGTACAGCGCTTGCTCCAGCGCATGGAACACACCTTCTGACAGATCGCGAGCAGGCTATTGGAAGTCAATCATGACTTTCATGGCCTTTTCATCAGCTGCGTGTTTAAATACGTTGTAGGCTTTGGGCAGCTCGGAAAACCCAAAGCTATGAGTGGCGAGCTTATCGATTGGCAGCTTGCCGGAGCAGCAGGTTTTGAGCAGCATGCCGGTTGTATTGGCGTTGACGAGACCGGTGGTAATGGTGAGATTTTTTATCCAAAGCTTTTCCAAAGCAAATTTCACGGGTTTGCCATGCACGCCAACGTTGGCAATGTGCCCACCTTCTTTGACGACGTGTTGGCAAATATCCCAAGTGGCTTCCACGCCAACAGCCTCCATTGCACAATCCACGCCACGGCCCTCGGTGATCTCCAGCACGCGGGAAACGGCATCGTCCCTGGCCGAGTTGATGGTGTGAGTGGCCCCAAGTTCGCGGGCCATGGCTAAGCGGTTGTCATCCATGTCGATGACGATGATGCTGGACGGTGAATATAACTGGGCGGTGAGTACGCAACCCATGCCAACCGGGCCGGCCCCCACGATGGCGATGCTGTCGCCGGGCTGAACGTTGCCATATTGCACGCCAATTTCATGCGCGGTCGGCAGAGCGTCGGACAGCAGGACGGCAACGTCTTCGCTGAGGCCTTCTGGCAGTAGGTACAGCGAATTGTCCGCAAAGGGAGTGCGCACAAATTCGGCCTGTGTACCGTCGATCATGTAGCCCAAGATCCAGCCGCCGCCATTGCGGCAGTGGGCATAGAGTTGCTTTTGACAGTTCTCACAAATGCCGCAGCGACTCACGCAGGAGATAATAACCTTGTCGCCCTTTTTGAAGTTGGTCACAGCACCGCCTACCTCGTCAACGATGCCAATGCCTTCATGGCCCAAGATGCGACCATTGAAGTTTCCCGTCTTGGCTTTAGCCGCTTGCTCGATCTCGGGGTTCTTGCCTTTCCATATGCCCAGGTCGGTGCCGCAAATTGTGGTTTTCGTCATGCGAATGATTACATCGGTTGGCGCAAGCAATTGCGGCTTTTCGCGCTCTTCAAAACGAATGTCGCCTTCACCGTAATAGACCATAGCTTTCATTGAGTACTCCTTGGAAGAAAATGTGCACCCGCTCTCGAAAATCGAATGATAACGATCATGGGCCGAGTTCGGGAGCGTCGCCTTTCTGGAGAAACTCAGGCCACAACATTCGATGCACCGGCCGCTCAGGCGATGGGGGAGACGCACCACCGAGAGTACCGGGCTGCTCACCGCATCCAGACGGCCAATCTACTCAGCCGGCAGTCCACGGCCAGAGCAGCCAGATTATCATGCAGTCGTTCCGGGGAACGCGGCTGATGGAATGGCGCCGTGCGTGCCGGCCGGCAATGGCGACCTGGCTCGGGCTCCCTTCAAAACGGCGCGCGCACTGGAGATAGAAGAAATTGCCGCGATCCTCAATGCTTACGCCCGCGCCGCACTGAGCGCACAACGCGCCGATTTCGGTGGCTTTGAAATCCACGCGGCCAATGGCCGCCAAGCTAGGGCTGCCAGCCGCGAGGACTGTAGGTCGGAGCTTCTGAAGGGACTCAGGCAACTCGGGCAGATACAGATGAGAGCATAAGCCATCAAAAGCTTCGGCTCCGCCACCACGTCTAGGTCGGCCGTCGGGTTGACGCCCCCCCCTCCGCGGTGACGACGGCATAGCGGAATAACCGGTTGAGCCAGGCGAAGACCTTCTCTACCGCGGTGAACGCCTTGCGTTTCTCGATCGTCGCGAGGACGCCCATTGGCTGAGGGTGGCGAATGTCGTAATGGACATCTTTCCCAGGGTGAGCAGCACATCCTTGTTGAAGATGCGCAGGATCTGCGAAAGCGTGCTTTGAGACGTATTGAACGCCTTGCGACGATGCGGGACCCTGGCATCGAAGACGTTCTTGAGGGCGTGTTCGCCACCAGCCTAGCCGCGTGCCACCTCCGGTCGTCCGCGCGCTATGACAGCTTGTCCACCATTTCCCGATACTTGCGCAGCAGGCGCCGGCCGTTGAGCGCCTTGCTCCACGCATACAGCGGTAGCAACTGCTTGGAACCGACGCCATCCACCAGATACAACCCTTTCTTTCCGTCCGCATTGAAGCCCAGCACGATGTTGCTCGCGCTAACGTCGTTGAAAATCACGTGCGCATCGATCAGCGCCATGAAGAATTCGTGCACGAGAAGGCGCAACTCCGGCCCGAAGCCATGATGCGCTACCACCTGTTTGAGCGTGGGCGCCAGGCGTCCCTGCCCATCCACGATGCGCTCCACCGTCAGCCCCAGGCCCTGTGAGGTCAGGACCAGACCGGCGATGCGCGCCATCAGCATATTGCCCCGACTCGTCCCCAGACGGGCAGTGGTGGCGATGTACTCGACGGTTTCCGCGATGAAGACGCGATGGGCGCCCTCGCGCTGGAAACGCTTGTGCCAGGCCACCCTGCGGCCGGATTCATAGATGCGCGTCCGGTTGATAACCTTGATGACCAAGGAACGGTCGGTCGGGTGCAGATACACGTCGCGCTCGCTACCCGCCGCCGAAACAGCGGCCTGGCCCAGATCCAGCACCTCGAATGTCCCCTGGCCCCCTAGAGAGAATTTCTCGGAAAGGGCCTCCAGCCCGATCGAATCGGGCGCCTGCTCAGCCCTGCCCTGGAGGACGGAGGCCCTATACATGGCGCACATTCTCAATACGACTACAGCGCTGACGGCCCGCGAGAGCCGAGCTCTGCAAGCCAGCTGCTGTAAACCTGCTCGGTGCGTTCTGCCAACCCAGCTAGCGAAAACTTGCCCTCGGCATGCACCATGCGCCTGCCCGCCTCGCCCATGCGCGCCCGCAGGCCGTCATCATCGAGCAGGTTGGCTAGCGCGGCTCTGAGCCCGGCGACCTCGCCTGTCGGCACCAGTATTCCCGTCTCCCCATCGCGCACCATTTCGCTCACGCCGCCCACGTCGACGCCGATGACGGGCAGGCCCGCGGCTGCTGCCTCGACATATACGGTGCCCGACGCCTCCTTCTGAGTCGCCAGCGCGAAAATATCGCTACCGGCCAGGATGTTCGGCACGTCATGACGAAATCCCAGCATGTGGATGCGGTCAGCCAGCCCGATCCCTTCGATCATGGCCTGCAACTGCTCGAACAGCGGGGATCCGCTACCCACCAGGACCAGATGTACCTGAGGCCGCTCCTCCATCAAGGGCCGCATGGCCTCGATGAGGTTGCGGTGCCCCTTCGTCGCTCTCAGGATGGCCACACAGCAGACCACGATGGACCCAGGCGGCAAATTCAGTTCTTCGCGCAAGGCCGAGCGCAGCCCCGGCGGCGGCGGCGTGATGGGAGAATAGATAGTCTCCACCCGATCTGCTGGCACGCCTCGCTCGATCAGGTATTTCCGGACATGGTTGCTGACCGTGGTGACCCGGTGCGGCACCCAGGTGTAGGCAAGCATGGAATTGACGGGGTTGGTCAGGTGGCGGGTGCGCACGATCAAAGGCGTGCCCGCCATGCGGGCGCCCAATCCGGCCAGCAATGTGTCTATACGGCTGTGCGTATTGAGGACGTCGAAGCGCCCCTCTCGCAACATGCGGCATACCTTGGGCGCGCCGCGCAACAAATTCAGCAAACCTCCCATGGGCAGCGTGCGCACCTTGATACCGATGTCAGTCGCAACCTGAACAAGCTTCGCCTCGGGTCTGCATATCAACTCCACATAATGCCCGCGCTCGCGCATGGCATGCATTTCTTTGAGAATTCGGCGTTCTTGACCGCCGAGGCCCAGAGCCGCCTCGGCATGTGCAATGCGTAGAAATCGGGGTATTTCGGAAGACATGGAATAGGGGTGGCGGCGCTCTCTCACCTAGCAATAAAGGCCGCACAATTTCTTGACTGATAAAGGAACATATAGGCGAGGCAATGATTGTGCAACCAAGGGTCCACGCGCCAATTGATCGTATTTCCAGAGAAACCCTTCTATTTCCAGGCCTACGGGCAGATATCGCCAATAGATCCGTATCTGGAAATGTGTTTTCCACCGCCGTAGCGACCTGATCATTCGAATATTCGTGGCGCGCACGCCACGGATTTCTCCCTCTGCAAAAATTGCCGAACAATCCCGAACATGTCTGATACCGATGATCCGGCCGATCACACCTACCGAGCTGTGCGCCCGCATGTCCTTGCCCGGACCCGGGACATCGATGGACCGGTCCCGGTACGCGACGAAGAACTTGCTAGACAGCAAGGGGCAGCCGCACTCCGGTGTGCGGGGCGCTGGGGCAGGAAGGTATCCTGAAAATGGATGCGGCATCGTGGCACGCTTCTTTCGCCCCCGACTCACGAGGAGTATGTGGAATGGCTGAAGCAGCATTTCGAGCTGGAAGGTTTTACCGCCCGCGAAGCGGCGATAAATGCATCTCAGCGGAATGTCGATGTGCTACGAAAGATCTGTCCGCCGTTCAACGATGAAAGCCCTGCCACGTGTATCGACGAGTACTCGGGCGCGAACAACGATTTCCATACCACCTAGATGCGCCCGGCCTCCAACGTCTGCAGGAAAAGGTCCAGAAGTCCTTCCACCATTGCGACATGCTCAAGGCGCAGGCAACCAAACGCCCCAGACGGGCACCCAATTCCTGCGGGAACACCTGGCGATCATCGATGCCATCGAAAAACGGGACGCAGGCGAGGCCGAGCACATCGCGCGCAGTCACGTGGAAGAACTGCTGAAGCGCATTTCCACAGATAGCCAGATCAACGGACTGGACGATTCGCACAAACGAAACTGCTTACATACGCGCAGAGAAGCTCGACGCGCTTGGCGGTCGCTGATCGATGACGCCAAGGTAATCGATCCCACCGAGGCATGGTCGCGTCTGCACCATCCGCTGTCAGAGGTCGCTGCGCCTGTCCAGGTGGCCGACATCGTCGACATGGGCGATCGCGCCACTGGTAGTGGCTTCGCCGCATGATGCCAGACAACTTGAGTTCCCGGAACCGACTCCCCGGCCGCGCAAAAACATCTTCTGCGCCGGGCACAACTATCGCGCCCATATCATCGAAGGTAATCTCGCCCGCAGGCGTCCCCCCGATGCTCTTCCCAAGGCCCTGGATCTCTTCACCAAGCCCCCCCACCGCAATGGTCGGCCACAAAGCCGAGGTCAGCCGTCGCGTTGTGCAGTTGAACAGCCTGACTTTGATGTCGCATTCGAAGGCCGAGACCCGGCACGACAGCATCGATGTCGGCACTCCCAACGACAGGCATGCCTTGGTAAAGCTCCCCGTTTTCGCTACCTAGGCAAATAACGCCATATCGCGCAATCTGTCTATGTCTTTACTGACTTCATTCTCCGGCGTCAGGGCTATCTTGCGAAGACGCAATGAATGCTCCTCCGTAATCATGCCGACGGCTCCCAAGGGCTCGAACGCTCGAACAAGGCAACGCGCAAGCCCACCAGGCCTCGCACCAGCGCAGGCGGTGCCCCGCCATCCATGCGCCACGCTGCGGACAGCGCGTCGTCAACGCGCAGCAGCAATTGAGGAGGAGCGTTCTCTTCCCACCCGCGACGGATCTCGGCAAAAATCGCCTCGCAAGCATCGTGCAGATTACTCCTGACGCCCATGCCCGCGGCCGCCTCCTGGATCAGGGAAACCGCCACCCCTGCCCTCAGGCGGGACAGCAGCCGGACACTGCCGTCGCTGCCTGCCGGCCTGCGACTGACAATGTTGCCGATGCGGTCGAGCGACCGGTTCATATAGTTGTCCCGCGCCTGCGCCCCGGTATGGCGCGTCAACGCCTTGACGTCCTTGCGCTCCTGTTCCGCCAGCCGCCGAAGCATGTGCTCGGTTCCCAAAAACCGAACGAAACCGATGCACCATTGTCCCACGGCGATACCGATCAGGGTGGCGAGACAGGCGTCCAGGAACGCGCCAAAATCGCGCGGCGCATAGGCGGCCTGCAAATCGGAATTGCTAAGCGCGATGGCCAGAAGCAATATGGCCAGAGGCGAGGAAGCTGCCCATGCCCCGAGCGGCAGCATGACTATCGCCATGACGACCAGAAACGTCTCATAGTTCTGGGCCAGCGGCAGCAATCCAAAGCTCAGGATTCCGGCCAGGGCCAACCCCATCATGCTGAATCGCAGGAATAGACCGATAGCCCTGCCGGCCTCGTCCAGCGTCCCGAAGAAAGCCAGCGCTACCACCCCCATGAGAACCGCATTCGCCCCCTGGGTCCAGCCAGTGGCCCACCACAAGCCGCACAGGGCCGAGTACGCGATAAGAATACCTACCGACACGCGCAGCGCCAGCCCGAAATCCGGCCAAAGCGGGAACGGCCGAGCTTCCGACACATGCCGGACAAGGCCGGCCGGCAGCGGACGCCCATCGGTCAAGTACGCCTGAATCTGGCGGATCTCTGCCCATAACAGCAGCACGTCGGACACGAGTTCCCTGAAGTTGCCGCGAGTGAGCGCTTTCCATGGCGCGTCAGGCGTATCGCCGGACATCACCTTGCGCCCCTCGACAAGCAGCGGCTCGTCGGCAGGCAGTCCTTGCCGCGCGCGCCGCGCCACTGCCGCCTTCCATTCCGACAAGGCGCACCGCTCTTCGGACGGCCACAGTGAAGAATAGGCTTCCACGGAGGAAAGCAGCGGCACCAGCCGCAATAGGCGCCGCTGAATGGCAAACACGCAGCCACGTTCGCGGATTCCGACGCCGGGGTCGTAACTGAGCTGCCCCGCAAGAATGGACATGGAGGTCAAGTCGGCGATGATGCGATGGCGGTCATGACTGGATGACGCATCGCCGCGCTGCCCCAACAGCGCGTCGTCCATCCAGTTCGCCATATCCGAGAACCAGGCATGCAAACGCCCGCGCACGGCCAGTCCAAGCGACCGCGGTGCCAGAACGCTATCCACGACCGCGCAGCACGCCAGTCCCACCCAAATCTCGCAAATGCGGGCTACCGCGGTATCGAACATTTTTTCAGGATGATCAATGCCGGACGTCACAATCAGCAATAGCGTCACCGCAAAGAGCTGAAAACCATAGGCCCGGGGAGTCCGATCAAGCAAAGCTAAACCGAAGCCTGCCCCGGCTATCCCCCCTACTCCGATCACCATGAGCAGTGGCACCCCGGCGACGACGAACGTCAGCAGCAGCGCCACCACGCCGCCGCAGAACGTGCCCATGCCCCTATAGATAGATTTGGAACGAATCGCGCCAGACGACGGGCTCATCACGACACAGCACGTCACGACTGCCCAATAGCTCTGCGGCAGCGCCATATGCACAGAGACCGCGTAGGCCAGCATCGCGGCCAAGTACAGTTTGGCCGAGAAGAGCCACTGTGCGGGCCTCCAACGATTCATTGCCCGCTCTCGCCCGCCGCGACGATCGACAATCTCGTGACGCCATACGTCGATTATCTGCGACGCCACGCAGACTTCCTGCCCCTGATGCACGGACGCGACGGGCGGGACAACGATGCCGATTTCTTCCGAGTAGTGTTGAGCGTGCTCGAGGCCCGGTTGCCCAAGCTCAAGTCAGCATACAGGGAAGACTACGCCGCAGTGCTGCAGGCGACCGCGGCCGGCATCATTCATATCGGGTACCGGGCGGATCCTCTGCACGCCGAGTTGTACTTGCGCGAAATACCGCGAGTGCTGACCGCCTATCTGACGGCCATAGAAGCGGCCGCCTCGACTTGATTGCGAGTTTGCGGGCCAACGCGTTCCTTGAGCCGAGGGCGGCCCCACGGTGGCCGCGGGCCTCATCTATCCCGAGCCGCGCAGGCATCGTTTCCCGTCCCCGCTCTGCAGGCATACGGATCTCCCGCTCGACCCGTCTCGATTCTGGCGTGCACCTGCCGCCAGCCCATTGCGGGGCGCAATGGCTGCCGATTGACGACCATCGCTGGACCACATTGGATAAAGGAAGACTCGATGATTAATCAACTGACCGAGCTTTTCAAACTGGTGGGCGTTGGGCTGGTATTGATGCTGCCTCTGGCCAATTCCCTGACTTCGATGACCCTGCTCCTGTCATTGGGACATCAGATTCCCTACAAAGAACGCGAACGTCAGATCACCATGGCCGCATTCTATGTGGTGGCCATCATGTTGGTCACCTACTACGGTGGCAACTTCATCATGCAGACGTTCGGCATCTCTATTCCCGGTCTGCGTATTGCTGGGGGGCTGATCGTGGCGGTTATCGGATTCACCATGCTTTTCCCGGCGAATGCATTACAGGAAATCCCCGAGGCAGAACTCGCTTTAAGCGATGCCGGGCACCAAAAAGTGCCTAACATCGCGTTTGTGCCACTTGCCTTGCCCGGACCTGCGGGGCCCGGGACCATCGCCATGATCGTCAGCGCCACATCGGTCGACTGGTCTGCCCCCTGAAAAGTGGTCCTCCCTGAAGTAGGCTATTGAGCCGTAGGAGGACGTTGGAATGCCCCAGAAGAAGCACAAACCCGAAGAGATCGTGGCGAAGCTGCGCCAAGTCGATGTTCTGTTGTCGCAAGGTCGTTCTGTCGGAGAAGCGGTCCGTTTGATCGGCGTGACGCAGTTTACGTATTACCGGTGGCGCAAGGAGTTCGGTGGCCTGAAGGGTGACCAGGTGAAGCGGCTGAAGGAGCTCGAGAAAGAGAATGACCGGCTGCGCAAGGCGGTCTCGGACCTGACACTCGAGAAGCTGATCCTGAAAGAGGCTGCTTCGGGAAACTTCTGAGCCCCGCTCGCCGTCGCCGTTGCGTCGATCGTGTCATGGCGAAGTTCTCCGTCTCGGAGCGGTTTGCCTGCAAGGTTCTCGGCCAGCATCGTTCGACCCAGCGCAAAAAGCCGCAAGGCCGGCCCGATGAAGAGGCGTTGACCTCCGACATCATCCGGCTCGCTTCCCGCTATGGCCGTTATGGCTATCGCAGGATCACGGCGATGCTGCGGTCTGAAGGCTGGACGGTGAACGCCAAGCGTGTCGAACGGATCTGGCGGCGGGAGGGGCTGAAGGTTCCCCAGAAGCAACCGAAGAAGGGGCGGCTCTGGTTGAATGACGGATCGTGCATCCGGCTTCGACCCGAGCATCCAAACCATGTCTGGTCCTATGACTTCGTCGAGGGTCGGACCCACGATGGCAGGAGATTCCGCATGCTCAACATCATCGACGAGTTCACCAGGGAATGCCTTGCAATCCGCATCGATCGCAAGCTCAACTCGACCGACGTCATCGACGCCCTGTCGGACCTGTTCATCCTGCGTGGTGTGCCCGGCCATGTCCGTTCCGACAACGGCCCGGAGTTCATCGCCAAGGCTGTACGGGAGTGGATCGTAGCCGTCGGCGCAAAGACAGCGTTCATCGAACCTGGAAGCCCTTGGGAGAACGGCTACTGCGAGAGCTTCAACTCGAAGCTCCGCGACGAACTGCTCGACGGTGAGATCTTCTACAGCCTCGCCGAGGCCAAGATCATCATCGAAGCCTGGCGGCGGTACTACAACACCGAGAGGCCACACTCGTCGCTTGGATACAAGCCACCGGCACCCGAGGCCATCATCTGGCCTGCGCCAGCAAGCGGAGCAGCACCGTCATCTGCCCAGGCAATAGCCCCAAGGCCGATCATGAACTAAGATTGAAACCGGACCACCCTATGGGGTCAGGCCAGCTGCAGCCCCATAACATGGCCTCAAAAAGAGCTAAAATCTACCTGCAGATTACAAGTCAACTGCAAGGAATTGCGCGCGGTATCCTTAATTTTCAGGAGTATGGCATCATGACTGCACCTAGATTCTCTTTGGAGCAACCTACGCTCACATTCGCAGGCGTCTTCTACCCTCGCGACTGGGTGGTGTTGATGTTTCCGACCGAGGCAGGCGGGCGCCAAGTCGTAGAAAACTTGAAGACCGGCGGCTACTCTGATGAGGATGTGATCTACGTAGATGCAAAAACTATTCTTGACAACGTCAGGGCCTCCATTGGCGACAAGGATGGTTTTTTCCCCTCGGGCGGGTACTGAGCGGAGCTTCGTGCGTCAGCACGAAGCTCTTGCCAAGCAGGGCCATGTGGCTGTCATGGCTTACGCGCCAAGTGAGGAGGAGGTCGAACGAGTCATGACTGTTGCACGCCGCGTGGGACCGTCCTATGCGCAGAAATACCGGCGATTCGCTATCCAAGACCTCACGTAGCACCAACTCAACCGGCACCGCGCCGCGTCAGTCTATACACGTTGTTCTTCATCGCCGCGCACTTGGAATTGAGCGCCGAAGACCTGCCGCGCATCGGCCAGCGCATGCAGCGCTATCATGGATGGCCTTGCAGCTCGCAAGGAGCATGTGATGAGCTGCAGCAGACGCAAGCCCCCTATCTTCGGCATCGCCCAGGCCCGAAGCGAGAAGAAGGACAAGGCGATCTGGTACCGCCGCATGCGCGCGGCTGAGTGCCAGTCGCTGCAGCAACGGATGCTGCACAAGTTCATAACGAAGTAGCACTCACGCTGATCCCGTAAGGCTCATGCATCCTGGGCCACTGCAACAGCCCAGTCAGCTATAGGCAGAGCTGCGTGCAGATGGGTGCGGGACCGGCTCATTCAACATGAATTTTCGGAGTGACTGACATGCCTACCCGCAAATTTTTCGCATCTGTTTGATCCTTTTCCAGTTCAATACGCACGGGCAGCCGCTGCACGATCTTGGTGAAATTTCCGGTCGCATTGTGCGGCGCGACTGCTGAGTACGTCACACCGCTGGCCGGTCCGAGGCTGTGCACTTTGCCTTTCAATATTGCCCCCGGCAAGGCGTCCACCTCGATTGTCACCGCTTGTCCAGACCGTACATGTGCCAACTGAGTTTCTCGATAGTTCGCCGTGATATAGACATCCTTGAGGGGCACGATGGCCAACAAGGAATTCCCCGGTACCCACGAAGGCGCCGACTCGCACGGTTTTCTTGCCGATCACACCATCTATCGGTGCGGCGACCTGTGTATAGGAAAGTTGCAGTTCCGCCGCGTTGAGTTCTGCCTGAGCGCGGCCCAGCGTAGCCTGTGCCTGGTCAAGATTAGCCTGCAGCACCCCCACTCGTTTTTGCGAGGCTGCCAGGGCGGCTTCGTTCTTGTGCAAGTTCGCCTGTTCTACGTACAACTCTGGGTCTGAGCCTCCTGCTGCGCCTGAACGGTGCCCGACCCATCCTTTGCCAGGTTGCGATAGCGGGTGTTGTTCGCTGTCGCGAGCTTGATCGCCGCCTCGCTGGCCGCCACAGATGCTTGCGCCTGTTGAATCACGGCCTCTTGCAGCGCCAATTGGGCGTGAATATCCTGGATGTGAGCCTGCGCACTGGCCACGTCAGCCTGCGCCGCCTGCTTCGCAACGATAAAGTCGCGGTCGTCCAGGGTGAGCAGCAGGTCTCCGGCTTTCACGGGCTGATTATCCTTGACCAGGACGGAGGTGATCGTGCCGGATACGCGGGAAGCGACCTGTGTAATGTCGGCCTGAACGTAAGCGAAGTCGGTCGATTGCGTCGAACCGCTCGATTCCGGACGGTTCAGGCAATAGATGCTGGCGATCACAGCAACGGTCAGCAAGACAGCGCTTGCGATTTTGGTGGATTTCGGAATGGCCATGGTTAAAAGTCCAGTATTTCCATGTGGCGAGGTTCAGGCGGATGGAGCGCGTACAGCCGGAGCCGAGCCCGGAGGCGGGTAATATCTCAGCATCAGCACGAATGGGATGAGCAGGAGCGCCAGCATGCCAAGCACCCGATAGGCATCGGCGACCGAAAGGACGAGCGACTGCTGACTGATGACATTGCCCAGCCCTGTCGCCTGTGCCGTACCCGGAACGGCGTCGCTTGCCAGGCCCGCATGGGTCAATAGCGTGTCGGAGTGAAAACGGCCGCGCAGCGCGAGAAACTGCCCCACAAATGCTGAACTGAGGAGCGCTCCGAATGCCCGCATCGAATTCATGACACCGGAGATGTAGGGGCCTTCATGGGGGGCCACGGCGCTGGTGACCAGGAACAACATCGAGACGATTGTCATTGGTTGCCCGATCGCCTGCAGCACTTGGGCAAGAAGGAACTGTTCATCGTTCCATTGCGCCGTAAACTGCGCCCCGAGAAAACTGGCGAGCGCAATCAGGGCGAGCCCCGCGGCAAACAGCTTTCGGGCATCCATCCATTGCTGATAGAGAAGCGCCGCGACGATCAAGCCAAGGACTGGCTGGGGTAGTGCGATGATCAATGCGATGGGAGCCGTCTGCATCGGACGGAAATCCTGGACCGCACCCACAAATTGAGAGGGCAATGCCACTGAGGATGCCAGCACAACCAGAATGCAGGCAAAGAGCAGTGGACATATTGCAAGATTACGCCGGCCAAGGATCTGCAGCTTGATGAACGGTGCGGGGTGATACCACTCTGTCAGGAAATAGACGATCAGGAGGCTGATGCCGGTTATCAGCGTAGCCACGATGAGCGGGGAATTGAACCAGTCCAGACGCACCCCCTGGTCGAGCCCGATCACGATCAGGCCAAGGGCCGGAACCCCGAAGATCAAACCAAGCCAGTTGCCTGGCTTTCCCTTGGTAATCGGTTCACGTGGCAGAGAAAATCCCACCATCAGGCCCGAAATCAGACATAGGGGAATGATCTGCCAGTACACCAGTCGAATATCCACGACCTGGTCGGTCCACAAGCCGGACAGCCAGATCGCGATGTTCGGCGCGAAGGTGGCCGTCAGGGCGTACAGCGACATTCCGTACAAACGGACCGATGCCGGCATCAGCTTCAGCCCCGCGGTGAGCAGAATGGGAATCAGCGCCCCGCACGTCAAGCCCTGCAAAAAACGTAGAAAGATCAGCAGCCCCAAATCCTGCACGAACGGCAACACCGCGGCGATCAGCGCACACGCCGTTACCATCCATAGGTGAAAGCGACGCATGGACAAGGTCATGACAAACCATGACGAAAACGGCATGGCAATCAGTTCCCCGGCAGAGAAAGCGGTCGTGATCCACGATGCTGCATCAAAGCCGAAGCCATATCCACCACGAATATCCGCCAGGGCAAGTGCACCCACGCGGTTATTGAGCAAGGCGGCCATGGCGGAGATTAGGATGCCCGTCAGCGCAACGACGATGCTCGGCGTCAGGATGGGGCCTTGCTGCGGCCCCGCTACGGGAGTCGGCATTGATGCGGGCAGTGACGGCGGAGGCTGTGAAGTGTGCCGCTCGGTCAGGCTCGGTGCTGTTTCATCGGCCCGTGTCGGGCCCGAAGGCTCGGCACTGGTACGCTCAGGAGGCATCGCACTCATCGTGTCGTTTCCGTCATCTTCTTGTGAGTGCGAGCGGAAATCGTGTCGCGATCGAGGCCCGTCGACGCCATGGCATCCGAGGTGATGAAAAGGTTCAGATCGTCCGGTTCCCATCCGCCCCCCAGGGCTTTATAGAGATTCACCAATGAAAGCGCAGCGGCGGTTGTGTTGCGGTTGAGCTGGGTCTGACTGCTCAGGACGCTGCGCTGAGCCGTCAGCACCGATAAATAATCCGCCGCGCCATGGCGATAGCTGCTCTGCGCCGCGTGCAAAGCCGTGCGGTTCTGCTCGTAAGCCTCCAGCAGAGCGGCATACTGGTGGTGTTGTCCGGTCAATGCGTCCAGCGCATTGTCCACTTCATGCCACGCTTGCAACACTGTGCTGCGGTACTCCAAGGCCGCTGTTTTCTGCTGGGCCTCGGTAAGCGCCAGGCGCTGCTCAAGCCGCCCACCTTGGAAAATCGGGAGATACACGGTCGGGCCGATAGAGAAGAATCGTGACGCCCAACTGCTCAGGTCGCCGCTCTCAAAGGCTTCGAATCCGCCGCGACCCCTCAGGTCGATGCGGGGATAAAAGTCCGCCTTGGCGAGGCCAATACTGGCCGTCGCGGCATGAAGACGGGCCTCGACCCGCAGTATGTCTGGCCGATTTCGCGCTAGTGCGGAAGGTAGGCCGACCGATATACGGGCAGGCAATGGCGGTACTGGCAAGACATCCTGCAGCCGCTTGTCGAGCGTGCGTGGCGGCTGGCCAATGAGCAAGGCCAGCCCATTCATCAACGCATTACGGCGCTGCATCTGCTCGGGAATCAGGGCTTTCACGGTAGCCAGCTGCGCCCGCGCGGAAGACGTGTCAAACATGGTGCCTACGCCGTTGCGCTCACGAGTGCCGGCAATCTCCAGGGCGCGCTCGGCAATTTTCTTGTTCTGCTCCGCGATGTCGAGTTGCGCCTGCGCTTCACGCAATTGCAGATATACACGGGCGACCTCAGCAGCCACCGCGATGCGGACAGCTTGATGATCGTAGACACTTGCCTGCAGGTTCGCGGCAGCGGCTTCACGCGCTCGCCGGACCCGTCCCCACAGGTCGATGTCCCAATTGGCCTGGAAACCCAGCTGCCAAAAGTCGTTTGGGCCTTCGGGCGCCACCTGGGCCTTGGATGGAGGAACCGATGCGGAGCTACCTCCTTCCCATGGTGGAGCCTCTTCGCCTTCCAAACTGTGAACCGCGCACTCCGGAGAACCGGCGGCCGCCCCATCGACCTCTTTGTGCGCGGGGGCCGTGTCAACCACCACCGCGCCAGAAAACGGCGCTGGCCGTTCGCCAGATTCCCAGATCAGCGCAAGAGCGATGCGCAGCAGCGTGAACGAGTGGGACCAGCCGCTGAAACTGGTCACGGTCGCACGCCAGATCGCCTTATCGTCCGATGTTGGCTGCAGCATGCCGTGGTCCTGAAGCACGTTGAACACGGCGGTGTTATTCGCAGGAATGCCATCGATGCCTTGGGAAAGTAGGTGCGCGCGTAGCTTATCGGAGACTTGAACGCGCCCAACCAGGGATAGCGCCCCATTGCCACCAGTTCGCGCACCGTCATACCCACCGCGGGCGGAATCTGCTGCGGCAGATAGGCCACCAAGCGGGCGAACCCGCGCGCGCCGATGGCTTCGGCGCACTGGCCCAGCACCTGGAGCGAGCCGGCTGATGGCCGCACCTGCCGCGCCAGGATCTTACCCAGCGTGGACTTGCCCGAGCCGTTGTGCCCGATCACCCCCACCATGCGGCCCGCACCCACCGCCATCCTCAGCGGATGCAGGATGGTGCGGCCCTCAATTTCGAAGGCCACGTTCTCCACGGCCAGCAGCGCATCGGTCGGCATGCTCACGATCCCGTTGTCGCCAGCGCGACCGGATGCCTATGGGTCTCGGTGCTGACGATCTGGCCGTTAGACATGTGCACCACGCGGTCGGCTACGTGAAAGTAGCGGTCGTCGTGCGAAATCACGATCAGCGTGCGGCCTTCGCGCTTGAGATCTGGCAGTATCTCGGTATAGAACACACGCCGGAAGGCGGGATCCTGGTCTGCCGCCCATTCGTCGAACACCACCACAGGACGCTTTTCGAGATAAGCATGCACCAGGGCTAGGCGTTTGCGCTGTCCGGTGGACAGATCGGTAGTAGAGAACTTTCCCTCGGCCAGCGAGACCTTGTGACTGAGCTCGAGCCGCTCGAGGTAGCCGGCCGCTTCGGCTGCCGCCTGCTGCCCCACCACCATAGTGTCGAACAGATAGTAGTCGGCGAACACGGTGCTAAAGAGTTGGCGATAGTCGTCGCGGTTCTGAGCCACTACCGGCGCACCGTCGAGCAGAATCATGCCCTCCTGGGGCTCATAGAGTCCCAGGAGCAGCTTGATCAACGTGGTCTTGCCGCTACCGTTCTCGCCCACCAGAAACAGCATCTCGTTTTCCTCGATGCGCAGGTCAATAGGGCCCAGCGTGAACATGCTGGCGCCCTGGTCTGTGGGATAGGCATAGCGCACACCCTTGAGCTCGATAGCGCCGGGCACCCGTGCCGGTACCGGCGCAGCAGTAGCCGGAAACATATCGGCCTCGGGATTGGAGAAGCGCAGGGAGAGCTCGGCCACGCGGCGTATGGCCACCTGCGTCTGACCTAGCAGCGGCAGCGACGAGATCAGCTGGGTAAGCGGCCCCTTTACGTACAGCAGTACGATGACAAAGCCCGAGAGTACCGGCGTAGCCGTGGCCAGTTGCCCCTGCAGCGCCAGCACCATGCCGATGACGATGAAGAACAGCGCCGAGCCGAATGCGTTGGCCGACATGAACACCCGCATGGCGCGTATGCGCAGGTCGCGGATGCGCTCTATGGTGACCTTGAGCTGAGCATCGCGGATATGGCGGCGCCGACCGCGGTCGATGCGCAGCTCCTTGGCACCCTCGGTGATGGCTCGGTACTGGCGCTGCAGCTCGTCCTGCACGTCGCGCGCCGCCTCGAAACCCTTGCGCCCGCGCTGACGCGCCGCCGCGTGCACCCAGCTGCCGAAGGCGATAGCGCCCAGCGCGATCAGGCTCAGCAGCGGCGAGAGCACGGCCAGATAAGCAAAGCAGCCCACCGTGATGGCCACCGCGATCGCCAAACCCGAAAAACCGAAGGTGAAGGTGCTGATGGTGTCAATATCCTGGTTTAACGTGGTGGTGATGCGGTGCACGCGGAAGCGCTCGATCTCCGCAATGGGCGCTGAGAGGATCTTATCCGACAGATCCTTGCGCAGCTTAGCTACCACGTTCTGTCCGACCAGGCTGTTGCCAAGATCGGAGGCGATCTCTCCGGCGATAGTCACGGCGCACAGGCCGGCAAAAAGCAGTAGCAGCGTCAGGGTAGCGCCTTCAGGCGAATGCAACGCGCGATTGACCGTGGCCAGCAGCCACGCCGTGGACAGGCCACTCAGGGCCCCCATGGTGGTCGCCAGCAGGGCGACCTTCCAGAATGGCCTGAGCAGCCGCATGATCTCGCCCAGGAGCGAGGCGTCGTGCGCAGCGCGCGCCGCGGGCATGGGTGGATTCATTTGTTTCTCCACAAGAGCCATAGGAAGACCGGGCCGCCCGCCAGCATGGCGATGAGTCCGGCCGGAATCTGCCAGGGAAAAATCACGGTGCGGCCGAGCCAGTCGGCAGCCACCATGATAGTCGCGCCGCCGAGCACGGCGCCGGCCAGCAGCGGCAGTGGCCGCGTCAGGCCCAGCCCGCGCACGATGTGCGGTGCCAGTAGTCCGACGAAGGTCAGCGGGCCCACCAGGATGGTCGCACTTGCCGTCACGACCGCGATGATCGCCAGGAAGTACAGGCGCGCCAGTGTAACGTTCACGCCCAGCGCCACAGCGCCGGCGCGCCCCAGCGGCAGGATGTCGAGCCAGCGCTGGCCAGCCAGCGCGCTACCGTAGCCAAGTACTAGCAGCAGCAGGCCGGGCGCAATGCTGGCGCTGGTAACGCGGTAGGTCGAGCCCGACATCCAAGTCAACAGTGCCGCGGCACGGGGATCGCCGCTGGTAAGCAGAAAGGCCGCGCAGGCACTGAACAGCGTAGAGAGCGCCGCGCCCACCAGCAGAAGCCGCTCAGGCGCGAAGCCGAAGCGCCAGTTGAGCGCCACCACCGCCGCCAGCGTCGCCATGGCGCCGACGCAGGAAGCCGCCAGCATGCCCTGCGCACCCAGGTCGGCGGTAAGCAACAGCAGGGCAATAACGCCCAGCGAGGCGCCGGCCGAGACGCCCAGCACTTCGGGGCTCGCCAGCGGGTTGCCGGTGAGCCGCTGCAGCAGCGTGCCAGCTAACGCCAGCATGGCGCCGGCCACAGCGGCGGCAGCCACTCGCGGTGCGCGCCAGTCCCATATGCCAACCCAGGCGATCTCGTCGACACCGGCCCAGCCGCTAGCACCACGCCCCAGCAGCAGCCCCGCCAACACAGAGGTGACGCACGCCAGCGCGCACAGTGCTAGGATCGGTCCAGCCGCGAGGCGCCGCTGCAGCGCCACGCTGTCCGCCGCCGCCGGGCGCCCTCCCAGAGCGCCGCGCTGGCGCAGCAGCAGCCAAAGCAGCAGCGGCGCACCCACCAGCGCGCAGGCACTGCCGGTGGGCATGGAACCGGCCGAACGCTCCATTAACTGCACGCCCTGGTCGGTAAGCCAGAGCAGCAGCGCGCCAACCACCGGAGCTACCGCCATGCCCTGGCGCAGCGTGCGCGCTCCCAGCATGCGGGCGAGGTTGGGCGCCATCAGCCCGATGAAGCCGATCACGCCCACCGCAGCCACGCTCACCGCGCTGATGGCCACGCCGACGGCGATGGCGGCGGCGCGCACGCGCGAGACGTGCAGGCCGAGCGAAGCAGCGTGCGCATCCTCCAACGCCAGCAGGGCTAGCGGCCGGCGCAGCAGCCAGGCCACCACGGCCAGCAATGCGAGTTGAGGCAGCGCACGCCCCACCCGGTACCAGCCGTTCTGCGCCAACGAGCCGGTCTGCCAGATGAAAAGCCCGCTCAGATATTCGTGATTCATCAGCGTGAGCGCGGCGGCGGCGGCGCCGCAGAATAGCGAAACGATCAGCCCCGCTAGGATCACGCTGATGGTCGAGAACTGCGAACCACGCGCCACGGCCATCACCAGCAGGCAAGCCAACACGCCGCCGCCCAGCGCCACCGCCTCCGGGCTCCAGTCCAGCAGGGCCGGCGCATACAGCGCGGCGCCGGCCATGGCCAGGTAGGCGCCCGAGGACACCCCCAGCGTGGCCGGGTCAGCCAGCGGATTGCGCAGCGCCTGCTGCAACAGCAGCCCCGCCAGGCCCAGGGCTGCGCCCATCACGATGCTCATGGTCACGCGCGGCAGCGCCACGTGCGCCAGGATCAGCGCCTGCACCCCACCCTGGCGTCCCGCGGCGATGGCGCCCCATTCGCCCAGGGGCGCGAGTGCGGCCAGGCTGCGCAGCGTGAGGCCGACCGCCAGCGCCGCCAGCACGGCCAACACCAGCCAGCGCACGGGGGGCAAAGCGGCCGCAGGCCCGGACAAAAGGGCTCGCATGGTCAACCGTGCCCCCGCTCGGTCAGCGCCCCGACCACAAGCCGGGCGCAGCGCTGCGCCGAGGCCAGGCCGCCCAGCGCATAGAAGGATGCGATGGCGTGCGCACGCCCGCTCGCTACCGCCGGCAGACTACGCCAGAGCGTGCTGTCGCGCAGCAGCGCCTCGGCGCGGCGCGTGCGTGCCCCCTGATCCAGATACAAGATAACTGCTTCAGGCTCCGCTGCCAGCGCCGCAATGCCCACCAGACTGTTGCCATAGAAGGTGGTGCGTGCGCTCCAGGCATTGCGTAGTCCGAGCTGGCCCAGCACGCGGTTCACCCAACTGCCCTGGCCGTAGACGAAGGCCTGGGCGCCGTTCTCGTGCAACACGGCCATGTACACCGACCGAGCGGCATCGGCGCCGGCAGCGAGCTGCGCGCGCAGGCACTCAATTTCGGTGTCAAACTCACGAAGCCGCATCTGCGCCTGCGCCTCCAAGCCAGTTGCAGTGCCCATCTGCAGCAGCAGCTCGCGTATACGCAGGTAGGGATCGGCGCAGCCGTCGAAGATGTGAGCCACCTCGGTTGGCGCGATGCGGCCGAACTGTCCCAGCAGACCGGCCTGCCAGCTGGAGACCACGATGCGCTCAGGTGCAAGTGCGGCCAATAGCTCCAGATTGGGTTCGCTGCGCGAGCCCAGATCGGCCACGTTCGCCGGCAAGGGGGGCTCGGGCAGCCAGAGTCGATATACCGCCAGCTCCGGCACGGCGATGGGCATGCAGCCCAGTAGCGCCAGACTCTCGGCCGCGGCCCAGTCGGTGCAGGCGATGCGAGCACCTCGCGTGCCTAGCGTCTGTGCTGAATCCGTCCGCGCCAGGGCGCCCAGGGGCACCGTGCCGGCCCAGGCTAGATACGCCACGCCCCCGAGACAGAAGCGTCGGCGCTCAAGCGCCGGCACGCAGCCCAGCCCCGCCGCGCTGCCTCCCGAATCGGGCGCCGGACGACGGGGGCTGACAGTTGCGCACGTGTGCGCCATGTGTTGCGTCTGCTTCAGAAATCCACCGTAGCCGAGAGCAGGAAGGTGCGCGACACTCCGCGCGCCAGTCCGAAGTTGGAGGTCGCACCGGCCCAGTAGTCTTTATTGAACAGGTTCTCGACATTAGCGCGCAGTGTCACATTGCGATCCAGCAGCCGCGTCTTGTACCGCAGCCCGACGTCGACTCGGTTCCAACTGGGGATCTCCTGCGTATTAGCCGCATTGACGTACTGCGAGTCAGTGTAGAGATAACGCGCCGAGACCGTCAGGCCGCTGACGTAGGGCAAGTCCCACTCAACGCCCAGGTTGAGCATGGTATCGGGCACGCCTATCGCCTTGTTGCCGTCGTTGGTACCTCCTTGAGTTTTGGCGAGCTCACCGTCGATGAACGACACCCCGCCCAGCAGCCGTACACCGCGCGCCACTTCGCCAAAGGCGTTGATCTCCACGCCACGGTTGCGCTGCTCGCCATCCATGACGTAGGTGTTGGAGCCGTCCAGGAAACCGCTGGGCTGCTTGATCTGGAAGTAGGCGATGGTCGCGCCAAAGCCGTCGAACTCCGCCTTGGCGCCGATTTCGTACTGCTTCGTCTTGATCGGAGCGAACACCGTGCCGGCGTTGGTCGCCGCCGCGGGCGCGCTCGGCCCCTGACTGAGACCCTGGATGTAGTTGCCGTAAAAGGACACGTGCTGCCACGGCTTGACCAGCAGCGCCACCGAAGGCGAGTAGGCGTGCTCGTCGTAGGACGTGGTCTTGGCGCCTGTGACTGCGCTGTAGTTGTCCACCTTGACGCTCTGGCGCCGCACGCCGGCGGTGAGCTGCACCCGCTCGTCCAGCATCGTAATGGTGTCGGCCAGCGCCACGCTGCTCAGCTTGCTGTGAGCCGTCTTGGGCGCATGGCTACTGAAGGCGTCCAGGCTGGGTTTGGGTACTGAAATCGGGTCGTAGAGATTAGAGCCCGAATAGTCGGCGGGAACCTGAGCCAACACACCCGATTCGATGTCCAGCGTGGTGAAGGACAGATCCAGCGTGTGGTTCAGCGGCCCAGTCTTGAGCTTGCCGGTCAGTCCGCCCTGCGCGGTCCAGGTGTCAGCATAAGTGGGCTGGTAGTACTGTCTGCCGCGGAAATCGCCGTCCTCGTTCTGCAGGTAGATGAAGTCGTAGAGACCCAGAAAGCGGTTCTTGCGCCCGCCTGCCGCAGCGTAGGCCGTGAGATTAGGCGTCAGGTCGACCTCGCCGCGCACCATGCCGAAGGTGTCTTCGGACTTGGCGTTGTACCAGGATTGGCCCAGGTTACTGCTGCCCTTGGGCGCGCGCGGGACGTCGAAATTGCCACTGTCCAGGTAGATCGGGCGGCCGGGGTTGTCACTCTTGAGATTCTGGTAACCCAAGTCGGCCGAAAGCCGCACACGCTCGCCACGATAGTCCAGGCCCAGCCCGGCCAGCGCCAGACGCTGGCCCTGTTTGTCGACGGTAGTGTCGCCGTCGCGGTAGAGGCCGTTGAAGCGTATGCCAACTTGGTTGCGCTCGCCGAGGCGCCGAGCCAAGTCGATGTGACCACTGAACTGGCTGTCCGAAGCATAGCTGCCGGTGACCTGCGCAATGGGCGTGTCGGTAGCGCGCTTGGTCACCAAGTTGATCGTGCCGCCCACCGCGCCGGTGGGCGCCATGCCATTGAGCAGCGCGGTGGGGCCGCGCAGCACTTCCACCCGCTCGAAGAGCTCCACGCCCCCGCTGAACTGCGGAGGAATGATGCCGTAGAGCCCGTTGACCGCCATGTCCTGGCCTTGCACCGGGAAACCGCGGATCATAAATTGGCTACCGTAGCTGCTGTCAGACCAGATCGTACGCACCGAAGCGTCGTTCTTGACCACATCGTTGATACTGCGCGCCTGCTGGTCTTGCATAGCTTGCGCCGTGTAGCTGGTGAGCGAGAATGGTGTATCCATCACGTCGCGGTTGCCCAGCAGCCCGAGCGAACCGCCGCGCGCCACTTGCCCCCCGGCGTATACTGGCATCAGATCGCTGCGCAGCGATTCGGGCGCGCCGGTGACCGTCACTGCCGGCAGCGTACGCACCGGGCCGGAGACCTGGCTGGCACCGATGGCGTTGACGGATTCCGGCTCGGATGCAGTGTTGGCGGGCTGCTGCCCGGTGCTCTGAGCATGGGCGTAGCTACCCCAGCAAGCGACCAGGGCGACGGTCAGAGCCGACGGAAGCGTAAAGCTGTAATGACGCGGTGCGTGCATGCTCGGGCGAACTCCTGTGAGGGCGCTGCAGACTAAGGGATCGGGCGACTTGCTCCGACTGAAATGCGAATTATTATTATTTAACCTCGCAAACCATTCATTCAGGCGGCCAAATTTCTACGCGTTCCGGCCGCAATATGGCTGTCTAGCGTAGAAATTCCAATATCTACTCAAAATGGACAACATCTGGCGACAGCGTTTTGCAAAAGGCTACCGGCGACAGGAGCGACCGGTGATGGCCGGCGGCCACGACTACGAGCACGGCAGCCGCGAGATCTGGCACAGCCACGAACAAGGCCAACTGGTGCACGCCACCAGCGGCGTGGTGCGGGTTCTGACTTCGCAGGGCGGCTGGACGCTGGCGCCGCGCCAGGCGCTGTGGATCGCGCCCGGCGTAGACCACGAACTCCACATGATTGGCCAGGTGGCCATGCGCTGGCTGCGCATCGAGCCCGACGCCGCACCCTGGCTCTGGGCGGAGTGCCGACAGATTCGCGTCACGCCGCTGCTTCGCGAGCTCATCCTCAAGATGCTGCAGGACCCGCCCGTCTACCCGCCCGAGAGCAACGCGGCCATGATCGTGCCGCTGCTGCTGCGCCAGTTGCAGGAGGCCGAGGTGATCGTGCATGGCAAGCTTCCTCTGCCACGCGACAAGCGGCTGCTCAAAGTATGTGAAGTCCTGATCCGCTCCCCGGCCAACAACGACCCCATGGCGCTGCTCGGCGAGCGCGCCGGCACCAGTGTGCGCACCCTGAGCCGCCTATTCAAGGAGCAAACCGGACTGACATTCGTGCAGTGGCGCCAGCAGTTGCGCCTCTCAGAGGCGGTCTGCCAGCTATCGCTGGGACAGTCGGTCAGCAGCGTGGCCCAAGACATGGGCTACGCCACCGCTAACGCCTTCAGCACGATGTTCCGGCGTACGTTGGGCGCCACGCCGCAGCGCTACATGCGTGAGACGCGCAGTTAAACCGCCGCCGCCCTCGTTGGCTACCCGAGCGGCTTGACCTCCTCCAGCAAGGCCAGCATGTCGTCCATGCGCGCGTCGACGGGATCCGCAGCGCGTGCTTGCCTGATCCAGTCCGCCAGCAGGCGTATGGTGGGCTGGTCGAACACAATGGTCAGCGGCACCTCCACGTCTAGCTTCTGGCGGATCTGCGCCGCCACCTTGACCGCGCTCAGCGAATGGCCACCCGCGTCCAAGAAGTTGCGCGTCACCCCCACCCGCTCGACCTCCAGCACGCTGCACCAGATCGCCGCAAGCTTACGCTCGATCTCGTCGGCAGGCCCGACTTCGTCCGTGTCGTCCAGTGACACCAGGTCCACTGCCGGCAAGGCACGCCGATCAAGCTTGCCGTTTTCAGTGAGCGGTAGGCGCGCCAACGGCACCAGCTGCGCCGGCACCATGTAGCCCGGCACAACCTGGCGTAGCGCCTGACGCAGGTGATCCAGCGCGGTGGCGTCAAAAAGACCAGCTTGCAGCGCGGCCCCCTGCCTGACCGCGACCACGTAGGCCACCAGCCTCTGCGCTTCGTCCTCGCCCTGTACCACTGCCACTGCGTCGGCTACGCCGTCGAGCTGCTTCAGAGCGGCCTCGACCTCGCCGATCTCGATGCGGAAACCGCGCAGCTTGACTTGAGTGTCTATGCGTCCCAGGTATTCCAGCCCGCCGCCCGATACCTGTCGTACAAGGTCCCCGGTGCGGTAGAGGCGAGCGCCCTGCGCACCCTGCGGATCGGGTACGAAGCGCTCGGCGCTAAGCCCAGGCCGTCCCAGATAGCCTCGCGCCAGCCCCGGCCCGGCCACGTACAGTTCGCCCTCGAAACCGGGCGGCACCGGCTCCAGGTTGGCGTCGAGCACGTGTGCATGCAGATCGGGCAGCGGCACGCCGATACGGCGGGACGCGGCATGCACCTCGTCAGGCTACACAGGATGGTGGGTGACGTGCACCGTTGTTTCGGTAATGCCGTACATGTTGACCAACGCTGGTGCGTTCTCGCCCATCTCCTCGAACCAGCGCACCAGGCTGCGCGGATCGAGTGTCTCACCGCCGAAGATCACGTAGCGCAGCGGCACTGCACGCAGGCGCACATAGACGCCGGGCACGTCCAACAATTGACGAAAAGCCGAAGGCGTCTGGTTCAGCACCGTAACTTGCTCGCGCTCCAGCAGCGCCAGCAAGTCCTCCGGCGAGCGGCTGTTCTGAAACGGTACGATCACGAGGCGGCCGCCGTGGCCCAACGCGCCAAAGATCTCCCATACGGAGAAATCAAAGGCGTAGCTGTGGAACAGCGTCCATACGTCCTGCGCGCCGAAGTCGAAGCGCACCCGAGCAGCGTTGAATAGCCGCTGCACGTTTGCGTGGGTCAACAAAGCGCCCTTGGGCTGACCGGTGGAGCCAGAAGTATAAATGCAATAAGCAAGCTGACTTGGATGCACCGACAGGTCTAGATTGGCCGCGGTATCGATCTCGGTGTTAGTCAGGTCGCTCGCTCGGGCCCAACCGCTACTCTCGGCGTGCGTGTCATCCCCTGTCAGCACATCCAACTTCAGTAACGGCAGCTCAGGCGCCAAGCCGATCAGTGTGCCAGCGTAGTGGGCGTGAGCCAAGATCACCGTGGGTTGGGCATCCTGAAGCAGGTAGGCCAGACGCTGCGCCGGGTAATCCGGATCTAGCGGCAGATAGGCGCCACCGGCCTTGAGCGTGGCCAGAATGGCGACGATCAGGTCGTGCGAACGCCCCAACGCCAGTCCCACTAGACGGTCTGGTCCCACGCCGACCGCCACCAACCGGCGCGCCAGCCGATTTGCACGCGCGTTGAGCTCGCCATAGCTCAGTGCCTGACCCTCACATACCACAGCCACGGCGTGTGGCGTGCGCGTGGCCCAATGCTCCACCGCCCGATGCAGCCCCCCCAACTCTGCGTCCGAATTCACGATATCGACATGCGGCAGCGCAGGCGCATCCTTCGCCGGAAGCGCCACGGCCGATATCGCAGCCGGGACCACCATGGAGTCTCGAGCATCTGGCACATGCTGCGTGAACGCTATCTCGCCCAGCAACCGGCCACCGCCCTCCACCCATGTCTCCAGAACCCGCTGCATGCGCTCGAAGATGGCGCCTGCCTGAGCCGCATCCAGCGCGCTGCCTTCGTGCAGGATGAGAAAGCGCATGCTCTCCTCAGGCCACACGATCACGGTGAGAGGATAGCCGTTACGGTGCTGCGACTGTACCCGGCTCACTCCCAGGTGCTCCAAGTCGCGCTGCAATGATTCTCCCACCGGATGATTCTCGAACACGAAAATCACGTCGAACAGCGGCAGACCGCGCGGCACCGAACTGCACGCATGGATGTCCACCAATGGCAGGAAAGCATTGTCACGCAACTGCAGATTCTCCTGCTGCAACGCGCGCAGCCAATCACCCGTCTCGCTCATGGCGGGCAACGCCATTGCCAGCGGCACCGTGTTGATGAATAGCCCCTTCATATCGAGGATGCCAGGCAGCGGCGCGTGGCGCCCAGCCACGGTCACGCCGAGCACCGGTTGGCCGCGCCGCACCACGCTAGCGAGCGCAAGCAAGGTCGCGCCTTGCACCACGGTGTTGAGTGTCACGCGCTGTGTCTGAGCATAACGCGCGAGTTTCCCGGTCAGTTCCGACGTGAAGCTGCGTTCAAGTCGGCCCAGTCCCGGCGCAGTCCCGTCCAGCGGCCGCACCGCGCGTGCTAGCAGCAGCGGCTCATGCAGCGCCACCAATGCACGCCGCCAATAGGCCTGGGCGGCCGGGCGGTCCTGCCCAGCCTGCCACTGCACGTAGGCATGGAAGGGCGTGACGGTGGGCAGCTGAGCCGTTTCGCCTGCCAGGCGCCGATGGCAGCCTTCACCGCGCTGCGTGGCTCCTAGAATCCGGCCGATGTCTTTGCCCTGGGAGGGCTTCTCGCAAAGAAACAGCCGCATGTCCGTCCATCCGATTCCCGTAGTTCATGAGTTGCTGGGATCGAGGATGCCGAGCGCCGCCCCTGGCAGCAGCAAACAAGCCGCATGCGGCGGCAACCGCTTTCACGCCGATGAAATGGCATGTACGGAGGAAGGCGCGTGGCCAGACGTGTGCGGGCCGATAGCCACGATTTCCTGGATCGCCTGGAAGTCGGTGGACGTTGGTGGAGCTATCCCCTGGGGATAGTTCGCAGCGCATGGAGGGCGGCGAAGCACTGCAGCAGCCGCCCTCCATGTACGGTCACTTCCTGCGCTTCGTTTCCTTCGGTGCCGCTGGTTCCTGGGTGGCCTGGGGGCTTCGGCTCTGCCTCCTGTGGCTTCGGGCTGAGGGTGACGTNNNGGTCCTCGAACTCGCCGCCTTTGGTGGGAACGGGGTTGTCGAAGTACACGTTCAGCCGGAGCAACCGGCGAGGATCGTCGTTGCCGTTGGGGAATTCGCGGTACTCGGGAGGCGAGCCGATGTTGCCCTCGCCGATGAATTGTGTGCTCATGTTGATATCTCCGTGGTGGTTGAAATACCCGTGCCTCGCTGAACACGGGTGCGTGCTCGGATGTCTGGCGCAATCGCCGATCGCGCATTGCGGGTGGGGTGGACTTGAGCCGGCGCAGGTAGGTGTCGTCCGCCTGCGCGGCCTTGCTGGCGCATTCCTGTGCTTGCCTGCCCAGGGTGTGCAGCAGGCTGATCTGCATGTTCAGCGTGATGCGCCGCAGCTCGATCGCGTGCAGATCGGCNCCGGCGGCGCCGATGGCGGGGTGGGGTCGCTGACCAGGGCGCGGTGGCGGCTCTCGGATTCGGTCAGGTCCAGGGCAAGCACGTCATAGTCGATGCCCAGCAGCTCGGACATCTGACCGATCAACTCGTCCTGCACACGCTGCGGCGAGAACTCGTCCTGCACACGCTGCGGCGAGAACTCGTCGGCCTGGGCGTCGAACTGCGACAGCACTTCCAGAAAGAAGCTGTCGAAGTCCAGCGGCAGGGAGCGGCCCTTGGCATAGTGCTCCCATGTGCGCTCGCTGGCTTTGCGCATGACCGATAGCCGCTCGACCTGGTGGCGACCGAGGCCANGTTGGCCGAGAAGTCGGGCGGAAGCGCATCGCCCAGATGATCGGCGACCATGCGTTGGATGGACTGGAGCCGCTCCGTCGTGGGTGCCGGAGAGATGATGTGCTCGTCAAGCAGATCGCCAGCCGCTGCCGCAGGACTGGCCGCGAATGCCTCGCGCGGGGCCCCGTCGTCCTGGGGCCTTGTCGGCGCGGCGGCAGAGAGGCCGGCAGCAGGTGCCGGTGTAGCGGTGGACGGTGCCGGTTCGATTGGCGGCCGTGCGATGGCCCCAGGGTCAGGCAATGCCGGCGGCGCCGATGGCGGGGTGGGGTCGCTGACCAGGGCGCGGTGGCGGCTCTCGGATTCGGTCAGGTCCAGGGCAAGCACGTCATAGTCGATGCCCAGCAGCTCGGACATCTGACCGATCAACTCGTCCTGCACACGCTGCGGCGAGAACTCGTCCTGCACACGCTGCGGCGAGAACTCGTCGGCCTGGGCGTCGAACTGCGACAGCACTTCCAGAAAGAAGCTGTCGAAGTCCAGCGGCAGGGAGCGGCCCTTGGCATAGTGCTCCCATGTGCGCTCGCTGGCTTTGCGCATGACCGATAGCCGCTCGACCTGGTGGCGACCGAGGCCACCATAGAGCACGGTCGGGATCGCGGGCAGCAGGTAGCGCACTGCATCGGCCATGCGGCTGATGTGCGACTGCTGCACGGGGAAACCGTCGGCGGCCAGGCTGCGGGCCAGCTCGGACTGGCTCAGGGTGGTGTTGCTTTCCGCTTCATAGAACTCGCGGGCTTTCTCGATGCCCAGGGCGCGCTCGATAAACGTGAGGCCGCCGCGTAGTTCGTTCTCGGCGAGGTGCCCGGTCAGCGCGACGATCTCTCCGCGCGCTGGCCACGGCCGGAACAGGCACGATATGCGGAAAAAGCGTTCGTCCTTGGTCTCCGCCCAGAGTTCACGCAGGATCGCCAGCCTGGTGTTGCCGCCGTTGCGGATGATGTAGTGCGCCTCGCCAGGACGGCGTGTGATGGCGGGCGCAGCATCCAGGCCACGCTCGCGGATGGAAGCCTTGATTTCATCGTAGGCCGAGTTGCGCTTTTTGCGCGGGTCGTGGTCGTAGGGCCGCAACTGATCCAGTGTCACGACCATCGGTGTGTCGGCGATCGGGTCGCTCAAGGTCGTGGCCGATGGCCCACTTCGCNTGCCCGGTCAGCGCGACGATCTCTCCGCGCGCTGGCCACGGCCGGAACAGGCACGATATGCGGAAAAAGCGTTCGTCCTTGGTCTCCGCCCAGAGTTCACGCAGGATCGCCAGCCTGGTGTTGCCGCCGTTGCGGATGATGTAGTGCGCCTCGCCAGGACGGCGTGTGATGGCGGGCGCAGCATCCAGGCCACGCTCGCGGATGGAAGCCTTGATTTCATCGTAGGCCGAGTTGCGCTTTTTGCGCGGGTCGTGGTCGTAGGGCCGCAACTGATCCAGTGTCACGACCATCGGTGTGTCGGCGATCGGGTCGCTCAAGGTCGTGGCCGATGGCCCACTTCGCTCGAACCCGGCGGCAAGCAGCTTGCCGGCCATGTCGTGGGAGGTCATCTCAGCCATGGCCGCATCCCTCAGCGTTGGCAGGCCGGGCCATGCGCGCCTCGCGCTCGGCGCGGCGGATCTGCGCACGGGCGTTGAGGTCGGCCCGGTAGTCGCTCGCTGTCGAACTGGTATAGATGGCGGCGCAGCCGGCCTTGGTGAACTTGAGGTGTCCGCCCCGTGTGCGCTTCACGTGCCAGCCTTCGCTCACCGCGAACTCGATCAGGGCGCGCAGCCGCTTGTGGCCACGGGACAGCTCATGTGCGTTCGCCATGGGGCCTCCCGGTTTCAATAGAACGGGAAGGACGGCCGGACACGAGGGCAAATCTGTCTTGCCACTGTGGGAACAGTTCGCCGGCGAGCGCGCGCATGGTGTCCAGCGCGGCGGGCGCGACTCTGCCCGGTGGCTGGCGATGTTCAATGCGATGCACCGGCAGGCCGCGGGTTGCGGCGCGCGGATAGGACTCGATGGCCGGCACGTCGGTGCCCAGCACGCGGATGCCCGTGTGATCCTGAAACAAGTCGTGCAGCGCCTGCTGGATCAGCCGAGCGTTGGCAGACACGGGGTGAACACGATTGATGAGCAGCAGATGCAGCGGCGGGGGCGCGATGTCCTCCAGCAACTGCATGGTACCGCGCCGCAGCTCACGGGCCGCGAGGATTTCCGGGGTCACGGGCGACAGCGCCAGGCTGGAGGCGAGCACCGCCATCTCCAACAGCACCGAGCGTGCACCCTGGGTGTCGATCAGCACCAGGTCCAGGCCCGCGACGACGGTATGGGACACGAACTGGTCGAGGTCGCGCTCGTTGAAGGCGAGCTGCTCGTAGATACCGCCCGGCGCGCGGTGAGCCAGTTCGTAATAGGAAGACAGCGTGGCCCGCACGTCGAGATCGAGCATCAGCACACGCAATCCGGCGTCGGCGGCGAGGCCACCGAGATTGGCTGCCGAGGTGGTCTTGCCCACGCCGCCTTTGGTGGATATCACGGAGATTACCAGCATGACGTGCTCCTCATCGTTGCAACTAGAGAACAGTCAAGCACGTTCATTAAGGCGGTCGGCAATCCACTGGTCGATCTCGGCGGAGTCCCAGCCCACAGCCCGGATCCCAAGACGCAAAGCTTTGGGAAACTTGCCGTCCTTCATCAGGTTGTAGATGTGAACTGTACCGATCGGTATGGGATGCTAGCTCCAGCAACGGCGGAATGTTAACGGCTCGATCAGTAGGAGGTGTATCCAGATGACGCCATTTGCTCAGGGCATGCCAGGGCGATATTTTGGCCCAGAACCTGGTTCAAAATCGCACACGGTTCTCCAGGCAGCTCGAAAAGTCTTTCTCACGCATGGGTTCAGTGCTACCACTGACATGATTCAGCAGATGGCCGGTGTCTCGAAATCCACGGTCTATGCGCATTATGCCAATAAAGAGACGCTGTTTTCGGCCGTCATTGAGGCCGAATGCCAGAGCTTCTCGGACAAAGTGAGCGCGATCCGCTTCCAGTCCGGCAAGCTCAAAGATACGCTTGCAGCGCTGGGATCCGCCTACCTCGATATCGTGCTAACGCCAGAGAAACTGGCTCTGTACAGGATTGTGATCGCGGAGGCTCCGCGCTTCCCTCGATTGGCCCATAAGTTCTACGAGGCTGGACCGAATGCGGTCGTGTCCATTGTTGCTCGGTATCTCGATATCGCCGTAACGTCTAGAGAGCTGGAGCTTGGGGCACTTAAAACTGAGGAGTTGGCGCTGGTTTTCATCAGTTCTATCCGTAGCGAACCGCACCTTTTTAACCTGACCCATCCGGACAAGTCGCTATCACCTCAAAAAACGACCGCATGGGTCGAGATGGTGGTGAACAGCTTTATCCACTCATATTTGAGGAAGGACCGATAGCGTCGCGCCGAGGTGTCTCAGATTTTCAATCCCAGCACTCTTAATGTGGGCCCTGGCTAGAACCGATGTGCATTTATCGAGACAATTCTGAAAGTGGTCATGCAACGCACCGATGTCGCCTCCACAATCGTTGATCAGATTCTGATGCGTGCCGCCCGTCACATGGGAAGCGGTCGTGTCTCACTAATGCCGGAGATACCGGTCGAGGCAGCACGTAATACGGAGATAGCCGAACTGATACAGCGGGACGACAAAGAAACACGCGAGACCTTATACGGGGTATTTCGATGGCGCTACTCCACGAATCGAGGCCCGGGTAGAGTTGCTCGGCGCTCTACTGGAGGGGGGCTGTCCATCCGCGCGCTGCTCGACCCGAAGCGGGCCGCCACGCTCGACCAGGAAACTATTGCGCAGCCTAATTCGTTACGCGCTAACTGGCTGATCGCTTCAAGTACTCCGGCGTACCTAGATAGAGATACGCTGTACCGTCGTATTGTAAACCTCACCCTTTCCGGTCAGCGTCTACATGCCTGATAATTCAACGCCACATACCCGCACTTGATGATCAACGATCCCTACGCCTTCACTCGCATAAGAGCTCAACGCGGCAACAGTCCTACTAACGTTTGTGCCAGGCATCGTTTGAGATCCGCAGTCGAAAGTTCCGCGAGACGCCCACCGCCGGCAACGTGGCGACTAAACGTAAAGCCGATCATTACCGCCAGGATGACATCGCTTTGCAGGGCGACGTCCTTGCCCTTCAGATAAGGTTCGTAAAGCGCCGCCCCGCCGTCACGCATAACGCCGTACAACTTCTTGGCTGCACCGATATCGGACGCTGTGCTCCTGAGCAAGGCCACAAGTGCATCCAAGCCCGTTCCGGCCTCGCCGCGGTCAGTGAATGCCGCAGCGATCCTTTCCGCGAGGCTTCCCTTGCCCTCTTGGATGATGACACTTTCCCAGTCGCGCGTCCCAGGCACCGTCGCAAGGAACAGCGCCTCCTTGGAGCCAAAATGGCGCTGCACCAACCCATGCGTAACCCCAGCCCGGCGGGCGATCTCACGCATCGTCGCCCGGGTGTAGCCACACTCGGAAAAAACGTCTAACGCCGCCTGCTGGATAGCGGCACGACGCATGTCAGGATCCCGCGTACGCCGTGGCTTGGGCTTTCTATCGCTCGCAAGGATTGCCGTTTTAGGCGTTGAAGCCTTTGGTCTACTCGTCGAGGACGCGTTCCTGGCCTGCCTCATGTGAAGTGCGCATTCCGAGTTTCCACTTCTATCTCCAGGCATTCAAGTTAGTAACTTCGTTCCACAGCGTAGGCAGCTAAAGCCCGCAGGGCTGCTACCGAGTCGGTTGTCGCAACTCCCCCCAGCATTGAAACGGCGATCCGGGCGTGCTCGTGCGCTCGGCGCCGACTGTAGTCGACAGCACCGGTGGACTGTATGGCCTCCATCACCACGTCCATCGCGTCCATGCCACCGTTCTGCACGATCTCCCGCAGTCGATTGCGCTGCGCGCCTTGGCTGAAGTTCATAGCGTGGATCAGCGGTAGCGTCACCTTGCCCTCGGCCAAGTCGTCGCCGAGATTCTTGCCCAATTGCTCGGCATCTGCCGTATAGTCAAGTACATCGTCTGTAATCTGGAAAGCATAGCCCAGATGCTCCCCGAATACCTCCATCCGACGTTGTAGCTCCCTATCGGCCCCCGCCAGGATCGCACCTGCCGTAGTACTTGCGGCGAACAGTACAGCCGTCTTGTGTTTGATCACCTGCATGTAGGCTGCCTCATCCACATCTGGATTGTGAACGTGTAGCAGCTGGAGGATTTCGCCTTCGGCGAGTTGGTTCGTCGTCTTTCCAATGATCTGCATGATCTGCATGCTGCCCAGTTCCACCATCAACTGGAAACTGCGCGAATAGAGAAAGTCCCCGACCAGCACTGCAGGCAGGCTGCCCCAGATGGCATTGGCGGTGCTGCGGCCTCTGCGCATGGATGATTCGTCAACGACATCGTCATGCAGCAAGGTCGAGGTATGAATGAACTCGATGATAGTAGCGAGCTTATGCAGTCCCTGGCCATGGCCACCACATGCCCGCCCGGCCAATATTACGAGCATGGGACGTAATCGCTTCCCCCCCGCCGCGATGAGGTGCTCGACGACCTCCACGATCAAGTCCACGCGCGAATGCAGGCGTCCTCGAATCAAGGCGTCTACCTGCCCCATGTCGGACGCCACCAGGCGCTGGATGTCCGCTAGCTGTAGGGATACGGCGGCTAATTGGTGCGTCATTAAGTGTGCCCATCCATGTAAAGGGGTGGGCGGTCGAGACATTTAATTGCCATGGCGCCTCACCCAAATTAGTATCCAGCCGTATACTAACTTAAGTTGCGGAGTTTCCGGCACATGTACGTCTCCATCCTAAGCTTGCGTGCATGCAGCTGTCGAGCTGGTATGAGTGTCCACACACGGCCGTCAGGAGCGGAGCCTTTCCGTCAATGACAGGCCCGAGCCATAAGGAATTTTTGGAACGTCATATGTACACAGACGAACAAGTTTGGTCACATCCTGGCGTACTTCGCGGCGCAAACTTGAAGAGCTACGAGTCGTCAACATGACAACAGTCCGAAACACCGGTAAGGAAGAGCACGAGGACATCTTGTCCATGACTAGACAGGTGCATTTCTCGTTGCTCCGCACGCAGGACGAGGTACTGGCGCCGCTCGGACTGACCGCGGGTCAGTGGATGCCGCTGGTATTGGTGTCCGCCGGCATGGCGAGCACCCCCGCCGAGTTGGCCTCATTAAGCGACATTGACGCTGGTTCCATGACTCGCACACTGGACCGTCTGGAGTCCAAGTCTCTTGTGTGCAGAGTGAGGAGCATAGAAGACAGACGCGTGGTCAACATAACATTGACGGTAAAAGGCGTGGCAGTTGCACATAGAGTCCCGCATGCCGTCGGACGCGTGCTTAGCAAGCACCTGCAAGGGTTTAGCCAAGACGAATCCACCCTACTTTGCCGATACCTTACGCGCATGATTGTCAACGGCCGTGACGACCGACAACTAACCAATCGCTAGCCATCGGCGGGAATCGTACCAGGCCAATCGTCCCGCCGCGCCGCGGCTCGAACGACACGTCACCCACAGCATGGAGCGGCTGCGGTACCGCTTTCGATGTGCTGTGCGGACAGATGTCAGCCAATGATCGCAAGTTAATTTACCGGCATAGGCGCGTCGGCCTGCTACTGCACGCGCGCGACGCATGAATTGTTATTTGACGTAGCCCTGTAGCCGTCTCCGTCAAAGGGCAGGCTCGAGGACTCCATCGTGTGGGCACAAGCGTCGCACACCGGCGCACCGCCTTGATAGAACATGACGTGCACGCTGCCGGTTGTTCCTCTACAGCAATCCAGTGGTGCACCACCGTCCAGACCGGACAGACTTCAGAAATTTCGTCGTGTTACTCCTAAGAGTAACCAAGAGCCGCATTCAAGAACGCTTATGCTCAACATCAAATATCAACGCTACCCCATCTGCGACTCTCGAACCTAGACTGCTAGCACGTCATCTACAGCATAAGGAGAAGCACTCATGATTCAGCAACGCCCTCTTCGGCCTGAGGCCTGGACTGCCGCCCAAACCCGCCAGGAGCAATCGTGGCTACTGCGCGTAGCACCGCAGCATGTTGAATCGATCAATAAGGCGCTGCGGCACGCCAAATCGCATGGCAAGCCTTTACTTGAATGGTGCCAGGAAGATTTCCCGCTCGACGCCGCTACCCGGGACTTCCTGCAGCATGATCGCCGCGCCGAACGCGCCAAAGCCGCAAACCGCCATGACGAGTGTCATGGGCCAGGGCGTACCGTCGGCCAGCAGACCGAGCACCGCACTGGCGCTCGCTCCCCCGCCGAACTGCATGGCCCCACCCAAGGCGGAGGCGGAACCTGCGCGATGCGGAAATGCCGACATGGCCACCGCAATCGAGTTTCCTGTGACGAAGCCGACCATCGAGAAAAAGATGACGTTCGGCACTACCAGACCGAACAGTCCGCCATAGCCGGTCCACCCGGCTACGGCTTGTACAACGCCGGCGGCGGCAGCGATGCTGGTTCCCCACAACAACAGCCGTTCGGGGCCCAGGCGCACGACCAGCCTGCGGTTCACCGCGAACATTGCCATCATGCCCACGACGTTCAAACCATAAAGAAACCCGTACATCGAAGGGGGAACGCCATAATGCGTGACGTAGGAGAAAGGGCTGCCCGCTGCGAATGCGTAGATGCCGCCATAGAAGAAGGCACTGACGAGCGTGGCGCCGAGAACGCGCCGCGTGCGCAGCATCTGCGCATAACCAAGAACGACTTGCGACAGTTTCAGCGAGACGCGGCGGGCCTGGGGCAGTGTCTCGTCCATCAAGAGCATTCCAACCATCGCGACCGCGCCAAACGCGACTTGCCCCCAGAAGATGGCCCGCCATCCAAACCAGAGAAGCCCGCCTCCAGCGAGCGGCAGCAACAGCGGGGCAAAACTGGCGGCCAACAACAACAGGGACAGGATGTCTGCGGATCGATGGTGCCCATAGACATCGCGCACTACCGCGCGGGCCAGCACGGGACCAGCGCAGGCGCCGAATGCCTGAAGCAAACGCCAGGCAATCACTTCGTGGATGCTGCTGGATAGAATGCAGCCCAAACTCGCCACGATATAGACGGAGATTGCTACCAGCAGCGGGATGCGTCTTCCGAAACTGTCGCCTACCGGCCCCCAGAATAGCTGCCCAATGCCAAAGCCCACCAGGAACGACGATAGCGTCCACTGTGCCTCGGCGGGGGAGGCATGCAGCGCAGCCGCCATGGACGGCAGGCCTGGCAGGTAGAGTTCGACGGAAGCGTTACCGAACGCCAACAGCAGGCTGAGTGTAGCGAGCAGGCGCACCGCAGCGGCACCGCTCGGCAATCCGACCGATACGGCGTTGTTTGTCATCGGGCAGGCCCCTGTTCCCAGCATCGCCGACCAATGGCCCGGCATTGCGCTGGCTGTAAAAAGCCAGGGTGGAGCATCCACCGCTGGTCACGCTGGCCAGTCATGAAAGCGCTAACCATCGGGAGCAAAAGCGTGGCGGGAGGCAGGGAACAGACGCTTGCGAGCATCTCCACGCCAGCGAAACCGCCGCGCGGATCGAGCGCCATCGAGGCGCAAGACACCCCGACGTTGTTGCTGTAAGCCGTCGACTTGCGCATGGACGGCCAGCGCTTTGGCACAGCCCGCATATGCGAGCGCGCACGTTCAGCTTGGGACATGAAGGACTCCCCCACATTGATCCTGATAGGCGAGCCAGCATAAGCCCCAGAAAAACTGGCGTCGTGCAGGATTGGAGGAGTTATGTGTACGATCGGCCACTTTGTGGCCATGCCATTGCATCGAGATCGGGTGCAGCACGACATGACAAGGCTGCACGCTCCTGATTACTCGGTGGAAGTTAACCCTCAGGCTGCGCGATCCACCACTTCAAATACTTCCTTCTTCCGAAATCTTGCGCCGGAAAACCGCGGGCGTTATCCCGAAACGGCTCTTGAATTGTCGATGGAAGTGACTGATATTTGAAAACCCGCAGTCCAGGGCAATATCGATTACAGGGGCTTCCGTGGTTGCCAACGCGATCGCCGCTTTCTGGACACGACGGCCATTGCAATATCCCACAAGGCTTTTTCCGGTATGGCCGCGAAATTCGCGGGTCAACAAACTTCTTGAGATCGCGAACTGATCGGAAATTCTTTCTATCGTAATGTGTTCCGTGAGATTTCCTTCGATCCAGGACATGATTTCCTTGATCTTGGCTTTATGGCGAAGGAGGGTATGTCCCCATGCGGTGTTCTGCTTCTTGGCGTGCAGAGTCAGCAGTAATCCCAGAGCCCCCCATTGTAAGCGCTGCGCCCAAATATCGTCCATACCAAATCCGTCGGAGATTGAATCAGCCAAATGTCTCATCCAGGACTCTTGACCATCGTGGTCTGTGGCGGTCACGCCGGCCGCGGCGAGGCCGTCGAGCATGGAAATATGCAGCGGCGGAAGATATCGAGGCAAATCTTTCGGCGGGAAGCACACGACCTTCATATGAGCGATTTCGCCCGTTTCAACGGCAAAGCGATGAAGCGTGCCTGGTGGGATGAGGATCGTTCTCAACCCGGCGAATGGAACTTCGGCCCCCTGTGTCTGCACCCACCCGTACTCGCCGCCACATAGCACAAGCTGGAACATGACATGGTCATGCCAGACTGAAGGCTCGGCTATTGCAGCGCTAAAACTCCAAAGCATGCTTTACTCCACCGTATATCGTGAGCAGTTCGATTCCCCATCATACGATGGGAAATAAGTGCCCCCTCCTGCCTTCTCCAGGCTCTCTGGCGATCCGTGTGAAATCACCTGATCATGCCGCAGTCAGCGCCAGCCACGGATTGCGCGGCAAATGCTCGAGCCTGGCGCACGGCAGGTAGGCCATGGCGATCATGGCTCTCATGGGTGGCATAGCCTTTGGGTCTGGCCTTGGCCTCCTGGATCTGGACGTTCATGGCTTCGACAAAGCCGTTGCTCAGACCCGCTGCGGAAGTATTCGACAATCCCGGCCCTGTGCTCGCCAAGCCGCTCTTCCAATAAGTTTTGGCATCGATCAGAACGCAAGAGCCCGCTGGGCCAGACGATCGAGCGCCGCCAGACGCTGTGACTCAGGTTCGAGAAGGTATGTACTGAGGGCGGGCTCACTACCCGCCAAGGGGCGTACCAGGATGTTCGGCGTGTGCATCCACGCCATACGTGAGTGCACCCCGACGCCAATCCCGTACCCACTTGAAATCAGCATCGCCATCAGCTCGTAGGAACACACCGCGACCCCACCAGGGCGCGAGGTGAACAGTGCGTCGACGATGCTGCTGACCGGCTCGCACGCCGGCGATTGCCATCGAATGAGCGGATAGCGCGCGGCTTCCTCCGGCGGCACGGCATCGAAAAGCCGAAGAGGAGATTGCGCTGGCATGGCAACAGCCAGTTGTTCCTGCCAAAGAACGCGGGCGCGCAAGGGTGATCCCGCGAAGTTGGTGAGCGCAAAGCCGCCATCGTATCGGCCGTCCAGTAAGCCACGATACTGCTCTGCCAGCGCGACCTCGTGCAACCGAACGGGGGGCTGCGGTTCCTCCGCGCGCTGGTGTACCAGCAGCGACGCTAGTCGGGGCGATAGCGTACCGAAGGACACGGCGATTCTGAGCGGCGACGGATTGGTACACGCACGCATGGCGGCCTTTCCCCAATCTTCACGGTGTGCGAACGGCCCGTTGGAAGATCACTGATAAGTTAAATTTAACGTGGTTTAGTTTATGCTAATAGTCGACGCTTTTTCTGATGCAGAAGCGTGCGGTTAAAAAGGGGCGACCCCGAGGCAGTAAAACCTTCGAAGGCGGTCCGGCCCAAGCCTTCGGCGCCGCTGTTCGCGCAGCGCGAATGCAGCGGGGTTTGGCCCAGGAAACGTTGGCGTATCTCGCAGGCATTGAACGCTCCCATATGGGAAAAATCGAACGGGGCGGACACCTGCCCACCCTGGTGCTCATCCTGAGAATCGCCAAGGCCTTGGAATGTTCAGCCGCAGAACTGATCGCGGCCACCGAAGCCAACTTACCGAAAGATTAGCGGCCTGACGCTTTTCCATAAAGAGTTCATATGGACAGCTCGGCGCTCTCCATAACGCGGGCAATGAACCCACCCAGTTGCGGTGGCGGATCAATCTCGGGTGTCAACAGATACGTCGTCAGTGTAGCTCCGGTAATGTCCAGTGCACGTGCAACGACCTCGGGGTGCCGGCGAATCGCGACATGCCCGGTCGTGGAGAATCCCAGACCATAACCGGCGGCTACGAGTGTGAGCATCATGTCGACCGACGTGGCGTATTCAACGACAAGCGGTTCCCGGTCTGCGTTGCGCAGGATACGTTTGAGCTGATGGTTGCATCCTGCGCATATCTCGGGATGGCACATCACAATCGGATAACGCAATACTTCGTTCAGGGGTATCTCTTTGTATGTCAGTAATGGGTGGCGTGTCGACACCGTGACAACCAATGGGTCAAACCAGATCGGTTGCGCGATGATGGCATCGCCTACGTCGGCGGAACCGGAAAAACCGGCGTCGAAGGTCCCGTCGCGCAGCCCACGCAGTTGAACCGACAGCGGCACTTCGCTGAGCCGCACGTCGATATCTGGGTCTTCCTCGCGGCAGCGGGCTAGAATCCTAGCCAGACGGGGCTGGGCCACGCCGTCGGAGACGGCGATCCGTAAAGTGCTTCGGTAGCCCGACGCGGCCGCCTTCACACTTTGCTTGGCGTGGTTCAGTGCCATGAACACATGGCGTACTTCGTCAAGAAATACTCGTCCAGGGTGCGTCAGCTGTGTGCCGCGCCGGTCACGCCTGAACAAGACGATCCCTAACTCCTCTTCAAGTTCCTTGATCGTTCGGGATAATGGCGAGGGCTCGATGTGTAGTCGCTCTGCAGCGCGAGAGAAGTGCAATTCCTCGGCGACGGCCATAAAGCTCCGAAGGTGCCGCAGATCCATGAGGTCTCCCCATTTCAATTGCATATGACATTCAATGGACCTGGCAAGCGCCAGGCAAATATCACGATATTTTTATACCCGATGTATCTTCAAACCTTGTGAATGTAATGAAGTCTCCAACCGTTGATTGTCGTTAGTATAGGAAGAAATCACGCGAATGATGCTCCCCAAAGTCAATGCTCGCGCGGGTCTTCTGGTATGTATTACGAGTACGTGACTAATGTTTGGGATAATTCGAGCCAATTGCTGTGGCAAATGCTCTATTTGGTGCTTTAAGGGCCAAATTATTCTGAATTAATACCATCGTAATGACACGAAAGTTTGAGAATATTTTCAGGTTCAAAATCATTCGACCTAGAGTTGAGCATAAGGCGTTGTATCCCCGGATCAACGCGGCGTGATACTTGAAGAGACCAGGGGCTTCTCGTTAATCAAGATCATGGTCGTCGTGGTGATCATGAGCATCCTCGTAGCGTTGATCGCACCCAATCTGACGGATCGTCCCGACCAAGCTCGCGCGACCGCTGGGCGCCACCATGCAAGCGCTCAAACTCTGCTGGCTCGACAACGGCCTGCCCGACGGCATCAGCGAACTGGGCCGACTAACACTAGGTTTTGCCAACGTCAACCTGCAAGCCAGTGAGCGGATCGATGCCAATAACGCCGGGACGCTGAAGGCATACCAATTCTAGGGCGACTATGTGACCGGAGAGGGCTGCCGCTACAGTGGCGGCAGTCTGCATGCCGTCATCCCGCTACGGACGGGCGAAGCCGGTTCGACAACCTTACCGATACGACTCAGGACCACTACGTCACATGTCCACTCCTGTTTTCAGAAGGCCAATCGTCCTTGCCAAGGAACAATGTTGGGCAAGCCATGTTTACAGCCAAACGCTCGGGCGAGCTCAACGCAGGCACGCAATCCGGGTACGCAAAGTCTATGACTACCAACTCCGCGTGCCGTGAAAGGGTTGCAAGATGCGTGACCGCTACGTCGAGATCGAACAACAGGATTTCGATCGTAATCTGGTATCGACGTTCGAGTTCCTTTAGCCGATAGCCCGCGGCCCCAATTGCGAGCGACCGAGTGAAACGCGAATGTGAGTCCGAAATCGGGATTGTTGGAAGAATGGCAATTAGAGTTACGTCGAGCGTGCGCGCATAATGTGCACCGAACACCTCCGCTGAGCTACTTCCAGATGGCGGAAGCACCGCGATAAGGGCGTCGCGGTGCCAATTGCGTTGCCGCTTTGTTCTTTCGCGCTTTGAAGCGCCACGTACATCTATGGGAGCCGTATTCGCATTCCGTCGCATGGCTATCTCGAACCGGTCAACGAGACACAAATAGGGGCAACGGCACCTCGGCCAGCAACGTGCGACTCACCCCTCCCAGGATGGCTTCACTGATTCGGAGGCGGCTATAAGCACCAAAAACAATCAGGTCCGAATTTACCTCGGCGGCGTGGCTGACGAGCACCTCGGCTGTCGGCTTACCGTCCGACCTGATGCGTTGGACATCTACGCGCACACCGTGACGGGCCAAATAGAGGGCCATATCGGCGCCGGGCTCCGGTTCATGCTCTTCGGCCTCGTGTTCTGGATCGATACTGAGTAAGTTGACCGATTCTGCGGCGATTAACAATGGGAGCGCATCGGCGACCGCCCGACGAGCCTGGCGGCTGGCATTCCACCCCACCGTAATACGACGGGCGACGGGACGTGTGCCCCAACTGCGGGGAACGATGAGAATGGGGTTGCCCGTCCGTTGCAACACACTGGCCGATGACCAGGGGAAGGGAACACCAGGGGCGTCTGGATGACTGACCACCAACAGGTCACAGTAGAGCGAGCGCAAACCTGTCTCCACATCCAGGTCGCCGTAAGGAATCACGCGAAGCTCGGCGGTAATGCCGTACCGATTGGCGACCGTGGCGAGGTATTGCCCGGCGCGAATCAGGTGCGTATGCATGAGGGCCTGTCGTTGTTGAATGACCTCGGCAATAGCCTCGCCTCGGGCAAATCCGTCCGCGACAAGGGCACCGGTGTATCTGGTAGTGGTGATGGCGATCAGGTGAGAATTCTGTGATCCCGCCAGTCGAGCGGCCGTATCCAGGATGCGTCGTCCCGCTTCACTCTCGTCGAAAAATACCGCGATATCCTTAAGCGTATGCATCATGTCTCCTCCTGACTCGCTGATTAATGAATTGGTCGCTAGCTTGAAGAAGGTCGCAAGAATGCATTGCCAATTTCCAGAGCGACGCCCGGCAATCTAATTCACTTCTGCCTTCGATCCGGTCACTACGGTGCTACCCATGCTTTCTGGGGTATCGCCGAGTTGTTGTGAATCCCAGCTACCGCCTACCGCCCTGAATAAGCGCACAAGCGAGATCTGGTACTGCGTAGATACATCACTCAAACTAATCCGATCGAAGAAATTGCTTCGTTGACTGTCCAAGAAGCGCATGTATCCATCCAGGCCTTGGATGTACCGCGCTTCAGCCAGACGCAGGCCGGTCGTACTCGCCTCGGCGAGCCGGGTACGGGCTTGCCATTCGCGGTCGAGGGTCCGGCGCGCATCCAGGGCGTCCGAGACCTCGCGGAATGCCTGCTGAATGGCCTTCTCGTAATCTGAGATAGCAGCATCCCGTCTCACCTTGGCCAAATCCAGATTGGCGACATTGACTCCCCCACGGAAAATGGGCAGGTTGATCTGCGGAAGGAACGACCAAGCCCGGCTGCCGGAATCAAAAAGTCCCGATAACTCGCTACTGGCGGTGCCGAATGCACCGGTCAACGTGATGGATGGAAAGAACGCGGCACGGGCAGCGCCAATATCGGCGTTTCGCGCCATCAGGCGGTATTCCGCAGCGCGAATATCAGGACGACGCGTCAGCAGATCCGATGTCAGGCCAGCCTCGACGACACTGGACACGATCTGGCCGGTGGCAACCGTGCGCACCAAGCTGTTGCGGTCGGCGCCATTGCCGACCAGCAGCGCCAGCGCGTTGCGCGCTTGCTGATACTCCCGTTCAGTGCGTTCAAGGTCCGCCCTTGCGGCCTCGGTGAGCGCTAAAGCATCCTGGTAGTCCAGGGTGGAGGCGACCCCGCTATCATGTCGACTACGGATGAGCTCCAGCGAAGCCAAACGCGTGGTGAGGGTTTCCTGTGTCAACTGAAGCCGCCTCAGGAGCTTGTCAGAAATTTTGTGTGTGAGGCATAGCATGTCGACAAGGAGCATGAATGCCACGCAAGACCAAACCCACCGCTTTGGCGGACCAGGCGGCACAGCCGCAATTTCACATCCCGGCCGAGCTGCTTGACCAGTTGGTGACCGGGCCCATGACGCCGGGCCAAGTCCAAGGGCTGTTCGATCAGTTCAAGAAGTCAATTCTTGAGCGGGCGCTGGGCGCCGAGATGAGTCATCACCTAGGCTATGCGCCCGGCCAAGCCAAGCCCACAGGCGGATCAGCCAACCACCGCAACGGCAAGAGCACCAAGACCGTACTGACCGATGTGGGGGCGCTGCGCATCGATGTCCCACGCGATCGCGAAGGCAGCTTCGAGCCGCAGCTCATTGGCAAGCACGAGCGGCGCTTTACGGGTTTCGACGACAAGATCATCGCCATGTACGCACGCGGCATGACGGTGCGCGAGATCCAGGGTTTCCTGGCTGAGATGTACTCGGTGGACGTCTCGCCCGAGCTCATCAGCCGTGTCACCGATGAGGTGATGGGCGAGGTCACGGCCTGGCAGACACGGCCGCTGGAGGCGATGTACCCGGTGGTGTTCTTCGATGCGCTGCGGGTCAAGATTCGCGAGGATGCGGTGGTGCGCTCCAAGGCCGTCTACCTGGCGCTGGGCGTACTGCCTGACGGCTCGCGCGACATCCTGGGAATCTGGATCGAGAACACCGAGGGGGCGAAGTTCTGGATGAAGGTCTTCAACGATCTGAAGACGCGCGGGGTGCAGGACATCCTGATTGCCGTCACCGACGGCCTCAAGGGCATGCCAGAGGCGCTGGGCGCAGTGTTCCCGGCGACGACGCTGCAGACCTGCATCGTGCACCTGATCCGGGGTGGCCTGGACTTTGCGTCATGGAAAGACCGCAAGGCGCTGGCCGCAGCCATCAAACCCATCTACACCGCGGTGAGCGCCGAGGCGGCCGAGGCCGAGTTGGATGCGTTTGCGGCCGGCCCCTGGGGGCAGCGGTTCCCGACCGTGGTCAGCGCCTGGCGCCGGGCCTGGGACAAGGTCATCCCGTTCTTCGCCTTCCCGCCCGAGGTGCGGCGCGTGATCTACACCACCAACGCCATCGAGAGCGTGAACGCACGGCTGCGCAAGATCATCAAAACGCGCGGCCACTTCCCCAGCGACGAGGCGGCCACCAAGCTGATCTGGCTGGCGCTGCGCAACATCACCGCGGACTGGGGGCGGGCGGCCAACCACTGGAAATCAGCGATGAACCAATTTGCGATCCTCTACGAGGACCGATTTACCAGATCGGGCCAGTAAGATCACCAAGCCGCCTCACGATTGAGTGACGGATTCAACAGCCTCACACACAGAAATCCTGACACTCCCCGCCTCAGAGCCCCATCGGCGGCTATGTACGCTTCCAGCACCTCGCCGATAAGGCTGATTTGGACCGTCCGAGCGGCCTCTTCCGTCGCGAGATACTCTCGCAACGCCGCTTCAGAGAGACTGCGGACCCGTCCGAACAGGTCTATCTCGTAGGCGTTCAAACCTACACCGACTTGATAGCTGCTTTGCACGCCCGATTGTCCGTCTGGGTTGAGATCTGCCGGGCCACGCTGGCGCTCTCCCTCAGCGTAAATGCCGACGTCCGGCAGTCGGGCTGCGCGGGTGATCCGGTACTGGGCGCGGGCGGCCTCAATGCTGAGCACAGCTTTGCGCAAATCCCGGTTATTTTCTAGTGCCGCCTGCACGAGACCGCGCGCTTCATCATTCACGACGAACGACCGCCAAGCGTAGAGGCGATCTCCAGACCTGCCACTCCCCCGCCCACAATCACGATCCGATGCTGCTCTTTATTCGCCATAGTGTGAAACCCCAAAAATACGCGCTTGCGATCCGTTATGGCCACCGAAGGCCACGCATCGCTTTGAATATGAAAACTTCCAAGTGCTTGGCCGTTACCGGCGAGCCGCTGCTTCTATCGCGGCCAGATAGGCGGTCAGCACTCGGGGAATTTCCCGCAGATAGGTGTCGATGCGCGGCAGATCTGCCTGAACCCCCATCCATATGGCGCCAGCTCCAACGGCATGTAACATGACCGCGTAGCTTTCCCGCTCTGCGGGCTTGACGCCTGGCAGGCGTGCATCGAGCACCTGTCGAACCGTACGGATGAAGTCGGCGTCACTCTCAGATGGGCGGCTGTGCATCAACGGAAGGAAATCCGGATGACGCCGCAAATATTCGACGTAGGGTGTTACCAGCCGTTCGATGGCGTCGGCAGTGGAAAGCTGCTGCCAGACTTCACCCGGGGTTTCGGCAAGTTGGCGGCTGATTTCTCGAGAAGCCGCCCGATGCCGTTCATACAGGGCGCCAAGCACACTCTCCCTATCCGGAAAAAAATAATAGAGCGATCCGATGGACGTTTGCGTGCGCCGCGCTAGGTCGTGCATCGTCACCCCTGCCAGGCCTTCTTTTACGATTACCTCGGCCGCAGCATCGAGAATGCCGTCCACGCGTGCTTGCCCTCGTACTTGGCGCGGCGTGCGAGCGGCAGCGGCCAATTTACCTGACGCTGCCGTGCGCCGGGCGGAAGCGGGTATGACTGTCTTGCCCATCGGTCACCTCAAAAAGACTGAGCATTACCCGAATCAGTGTAATCCAAAATTAGACTGTATCGTCTATTTATTGATATAGTAGACGAATTCGTCCGTTTTTATGCAAGCCGCTATGACGGTGGCACTCAGCACCCCTTGATGCCCTCATGAAAATCTACCCTCATCTCGTCGTTTGCGAACACTGCGACAGCGTGTACCGGCGCCGCGTCCTGGCTCCGGGCGATACGGCACGATGCGGGCGATGTGCTGCGGTTCTTTACCGTGGCAGCCATCTGACTGCCGACCGCTGGCTGGCACTGACCATGGCCGCAGCCATCCTGTTTATCATCGCCAACGTATATCCCGTCATCCGCATCAGTTTGCACGGGCTTCACAAGGAAGCCACGCTGTGGCAGTCAGCGGCCGCCCTGGCGCACGGGGCCGCAGCACCCATTGCCGTGCCGACCGCCTTGTCTATTATTCTTGTGCCGGCCATGCAGATCAGCCTGCTCGCGTGGGTTCTGGTCTATGCCAATTTCGGCCGGCGTGCCCCCGGCTTTGCGCAGGTGTTGCGTGCGCTGAACGCACTGCGGCCATGGAGCATGATAGAAGTGGCCCTGCTCGGCATCCTGGTAGCTGTCATCAAACTGTCCAGCTTCGTCCAAGTGGTGCCGGGGGCCGGCATTTGGGCCACTGCGGGATTGATGGTGCTGATCACGCTGATCGCCAACCGCGACACCCACTGGCTCTGGGAACTGACCGACCGCGACTGCTCATGCCAGACGGTGCACGCATGAACGGTCCTCCTTTTGCGAGTCAGTTGGGCGTGATCGCCTGCCACGTCTGCACATTCGTTTGTGAAGACACGCCAACCGAAACCAAGCCTGCTTCATGTCCGCGCTGCGGTACCACGCTGCACCGTCGCCATCCCGACAGCATCATGCGTGCCTGGGCCTTGCTGATCGCGAGCCTGATTTTCTACATTCCGGCCAATGTGCTGCCAGTCATGTATACGAGCCTGTTCGGCAATGGCAGCGAGAGCACCATCATGAGTGGTGTCATCGCCTTTTGGAAGTCGGGCTCTTACGGCATCGCCCTGGTGATCTTCATCGCCAGCGTGGCCATACCTTGCTGCAAGTTTCTGGCCTTGGGGCTGCTGTTGACGGCGTCGCAGCGCCGCAGCCGCCGGGCTCCGCATGAGCGGGCCAAACTCTATCGCATGGTCGAGCTTATCGGCTACTGGTCCATGCTCGATGTATTGGTGGTGGCAGTCGTCGCCGCCCTCGTTCAATTCCAGGGGCTGAGCGTCATCGAGCCACGCGTCGGCATCCTCTTCTTCGGCGTGGTGGTGATTCTGACCATGCTCTCGGCCATGAATTTCGACCCCCGCCTCATCTGGGATGGTGACAAAGAATGAACGACGTATCCAGACAAGTTCCTGAACCTGCTGATCCTCCCCTCGGCCCTCGTCGACGCATTTCGCTGGTGTGGCTGATACCGGGCCTGGCCGCATTGATCGGCCTGTCAATGCTGGTTCATGCCATACTGTCGGCGGGCCCCGAGATCACCATCAGATTTACCACGGCAGCCGGACTGGAAGCCGGCAAGACGCCGGTCAAGTACAGAGATGTAACTGTGGGCGTCGTCTCCGAGATCACACTGAGCGACGACGGTTCGCACGTTATCGCCACCGTATCGCTGACCAAGAGCGCGGCCAGTTTGACGCGCAAAGACACCCGTTTCTGGGTTGTACGCCCCCGCATCGGCGTCGGAGGCATATCGGGCGTCGACACGCTGCTTTCGGGCGCGTACGTCGCGGCGGATGCCGGGGCCGAACGAGAGACGGGCAATGCCTTCGTTGGCTTGGAAACGCCCCCTACAGTGGTAGGCGGAACGCCCGGCAAGTCCTTCGTCCTTCTTACCGAAGACCTGGGTTCGCTGGACATCAATTCACCCGTCTATTACCGCCGCATTCCGGTAGGCCGCGTGGCCTCGTACCAACTCGACAGCGATGGCAAACACGTCAGCCTGCAGATATTCATTGACGCGCCTTATGACCGCTACGTCACCGCCGACACCCGATTTTGGAATGCCAGCGGTGTGGATGTCTCGCTGGGTGCCGAGGGACTCAAGCTCAAGACGCAGTCCCTGGCCACGATTGTCGCAGGTGGCATCGCGTTCGCGGCGCCCGTGTACAGTCAGGCCGACGAAGCGCCCGAACATACGCAGTACACACTGGCGCCGGATCAGGCCAGCGCCATGGCTAAGCCGGACGGCCCGGCGCAGTTCATCCAGCTGAGATTCGAACAGTCGCTGCCTGGTCTGTCTGTCGGTGCACCGGTGCAGTTTGCCGGAATGAATCTGGGCAAGGTCGTATCGATGAGCCTGGACTACGATAAAGATAAACGCCGCTTCCCTACCATCGTAGGCATTGTGGTGTACCCGCAGCGCCTGGGCAGCGTGCGGGAAAAACTCCCCCTGCTCGAAGGCGACACACAGCAACGAGCCGCCCGGTTTCTGCGCAGCATGGTCGAGCATGGCCTACGCGCACAGGCCCGCTCGGGTAATTTGCTGACCGGGCAGCTGTATATCTCGCTGGACTTTGTACAAAATGCGCCCAACGTGGCGTTCGATGAGTCAGCGCGGCCACTGTCCCTACCCACCATCAGCGGCAGTTTCGACCGGGTGCAGGAGCAGGTCGCCAACATCGTCGGCAAACTCGACCAGGTGCCGATCGAATCGATCGGACGCAATCTGGATGCGACACTGGCGAACCTAAGCAAGATGCTGAAGCAGGTCAACAATCAGACGCTACCCGAAACAGCGAAGACCCTGCGGCTCGCCCGGCAGACGCTGGGTACCGCGCAAGGCATGTTGGTCGAAGATGCCCCGCTACAACAGAGCCTGGACCAGACCCTGCAAGAAGTGCAGCGCACTGCAAGATCAATCCGCGTGCTGACCGATCTGCTTGGACGCCATCCCGAGTCCCTATTGCGCGGCCGGCCCAGCAACCCGTCGACGGTCAGCGCAACCCGATCTACCTCTTCCCAGCAGGAGCCGCTGCAATGAATCGCCCCATCCGTCTTACCCTGATCGCGCTCGGCGTCTGCCTGGCAGGCTGCACCGCCTCAACACCAATTCGTCGATGCTGATTTATTCATTTTGACCGAAAACGGTCATTCAAGACGCAGCGTCACGCCGCCAACACGGGTCTTTGCATGACGCTATGATGACGGTTTAACCGGTCAGCATCCCCCAACCACGCCAATGCCGTCAGAATCGTCCTCACGGCGGTGCCTTTTTTCAGGCGCAAAAAAAGGATCTGCATGAAGGGCACCCCCTTCTTGGCAATCATACGCAGCAACCACTTGAGGTTATAGCCCGCCGCGCACAACACCGCATGCAGCCGGTCGCCTTCTTCACCTTTAAGGTGACAGCGATCCATCCGGTGATCCGCTTTCAAATGACCAATGATCGGTTCAATGGCTTGGCGTCGTTTCAGTTGCTTTCGCTCCAACGCCGTCAGCCGTTTTGGCTTGCCACGATGCACAATGCGCACCTGCGGATTGTCGGCATCCACGCCCCGGTAACCCAGGTCTACAAAGACCATGTCGGGTGCCTGCGCCGCACAGTCTTGCATCAGAATCGCGGCCTGTTCCAACTGTTCGTTGAGCGTATGCCCATCGTACGGATTGCGATGAAATGCCCGCGCGCCTACGATCAAATTGCCTTTGAACGTGCTGGCTATCCCGACCTTGACACCGAACTCATAGGGCCGACGCGCTTTACCCTTGCTGATGCAGTCGACTTCCGGGGCGTGCCAGGCGTACAGCTTGGGCTGGCCGTTGACGCTCTTGCGCTGAGCGCTTTGGGCCGCGATACGATTTGCCTTGTTCAAGACCTCATCCAGGGCGGCGCGTACCGCCTGGCCCAGCATGTTGGCCTTGCGATCCACCTCACGCGACAGGCGACCCACAATGGTTCGTTGACGTTTAATGGCCCGGCGCATGCGTTTGAACTGGCGGGCATGGGCATAACGGCCCGCTTGGCGGCTCAGTTGTGCACCTTCTTTGGCAAAGGTCTGCTTGAGCGAAATACCCACTGCTTTGGCGGCGTCCACCAGTTTGATCCGCGCGGTCTCTAACAGGCGGCTGTCCGTAGGATGTGCAATCGCCTTCTCCTGCACGGTGCTGTCCACAATCACGCGGCTCAACTCCTGGGGCTTGATCAGCTTGAGTTCGACGGCCACGTTGATGGTCTGTGCCAGCAACTCTTCAACCCCTTCTTCGCCCAACAGCTTGCGAAACTTCACCAACGTGGTGGCATCGCAAGGACGATGATGTTCAAAATACGCCTGACCCGCAAAGAACTGCCATGTTGGGGTTTCACCCCAACGCTCAACCACGCCCTCATCCGATTCGTTGAACGCATGCTTCAGATACAGCAGCGAAATCATGATCCGAAGCGGCACACGTGGACGGCCGGCATTGCTGCGCGAGGTCTGACGCTGCGCCTTCTCGCCAAACAAGTCCAGATCCGGCATCGCCACCCCTTCGTGCGCTTTACGAACGAACAAATGTGCCACCCGAGCCTCAAGTTCTTGCCATGGCATGCGCGAGGACAGCACCGCCAACGGGTGAAGCAGGTCAATCATCTGATCAATGCGAGAACGGAAAAAATCATCGGTGGCAGGACAGGCAAACATCGAAACAAAACTCCCAGAAAACAGCCTCTATTGAACAACAAACTGGGAGTTCCGGGTATCGGAAATTGCCCCAATTATCAGTGTTCATGCGGGTTGAGGGGATATTTCAGGGCCGACCAATTCGTTATCACACGCTGTTGTCGCCCGCTCCTGAAGCCACAGCATCAGCAGAGCCAGCGCCTTTCTTTATCGACGTATTGCCGGTTGGTATACCGGCACAGCTCGACCAGCCGCAGTGGGTCGTGCGGCGGGGTTCCACCGATATTTTTGTGCTCGACGACGAGCGCTGGCCCGGCTCTCTGGCTGACGAGTTCCGTAGTGCGTTATCGACTGAGCTGACACATCGCCTGGCTACCCAGGATATCGCCGGCTTGGCCGTGCCAGCAGGCAAACCGGCACTGAGAGTCAAACTGCAAGTCCGGCGCTTCGATGGCTGGCCCGGGGAACGAGCCCAGCTCGATGCTGACTGGAGCCTGGGTTTTGCAGATGACTCTGGAAATGCCCGGCTGGTCTGCCGCAGCCGCCTGGATGAACGCGCGCGAGGAGGATATCCTGAATTAGCGCAGGCTCAACAGCGCATGGTTGCCATGCTGGCGGCCGACATTGCCATGGGTGCGCGCGAGTGGGCCCGCTCGCGACGAGCGGATTGTCCGGAAGAGGGCGACATCACGCGACCAAGCCCGGCGATGGTCACGCCATAGCACCAGCGCTCTACTGAACAATGCAAAGTCACACCGTTTTCTAAGGAAATCAAATCTTGATGGACGCGATCATTGAACTGTTCACCGTCGTCGGGCTTGGACTAACGCTCATGCTACCACTGGCCAACCCGTTGACGTCCGTCACGCTACTGCTTTCGTTGGGCCGTAATATCCCTTGGAAAGAGCGTAATCGACAGATTACGCAAGCCGCCATTTACGTCGTACTCATCATGCTGGTCACCTACTTCGCGGGCCAGTGGGTAATGCGTTCATTTGGCATCTCGATTCCGGGGTTGCGTATCGCGGGCGGACTGATTGTGGCATTCATCGGATTCACGATGCTGTTTCCGACGCAGAACACAGTCGATATGCCCGAGGCCGAAGCCAACGCCGACGCCTTGGCACAGCGCAAACCCGTCAATATTGCGTTCGTCCCCCTGGCATTACCGGGAACGGCAGGCCCTGGCACGATCGCCTTTATCATCAGCGCCGCGGCATCGACCCAGCCGGGCTCCGTTTCCTATTCGACCCTGACGTTGATGGTGGCGCCCTTTATTATTTTCTCTTTGCTTGGGCTGATTTTCTGGTGCTGCCTGCGCAGTGCCGGGCGAATCAACGAACTGATCGGTGAGGGCGGAGTAGAGGCGATCTCGCGCGTGATGGGGTTCTTGCTGGTCTGCATGGGCATCCAGTTTCTGATTAACGGAATACTGGAAATTGTCCGCCAGTACTCGGCCGGAGCGCTTTAACACCTGCAAGGCGTTGACGTTGACCCTAGTGGCGGCACCGTCGGCGATAATGTCGCAGAATAATCGTGGTCAGCCAACTAGCTAGCACGCACAGCGAGAGTTCGATGCGTTCTGGTATGAGAGTCTAGCGCCAATCCGTCGCTCCGTTCCCAGACGGAAATCTCTACTTCTGATCCGGACTAATTCGGGGTTAGGGTCAATGAGCCAGTTGCCAGTCTGGAATTCGTGCACCACGGTGTACGACGCTCAGTGCCAGCAGGTGGCTAGCCTGGATCTCATAACTAACCCAACGCCCAGACTTGCCCACCATCTTGGCATAGTCCTCGACGCGCAGGTTGGAGAGCGCCTCAAACAAATCCAGGAGCCGGTTGCGCTCACGCTGCAATTTCGAAGGTCTGGGCATTGCGTATGCGGGCACCTGGAGCGCGGGCAGGCGTTTGGGCAGGTTGGCCGGTGTTGATGTCACTCTACCGGAGAAAGCTGCAGGTCCATTGCACACGCGAACACCCCAACGCCAAAGCGAGCTGCAATCCACAGATCCTTTAACTGGATGACCTGCAGGATAATCCCCGTCGACTGGGTCGGCCGAGATCTCCCGGTCGCTACAACCACGCGCACTCCCTCGTAAATCGCAACGACGCCCTAGCACGCCTCGATGCTGTCCAGTTGCGCCTGCTTTCAGAGCCGCCAGATACAACTGAACCGCTGCCCCCCCTACAAATCTACATATGTAGGGTTTTCCCTAATATGTACATGTTTTATATTTTAAATTATCCTATTTTCACATAAATGCGTCAACGATTGGCACGCGTGCGGGTTGATCCCCGCTTGTGGAGGAGACAGCCATCGTTTCGCGCACACACAACCACGGCGTGACTGCAATGCCTATGCAACACACCACCGCGCACTGTTACGGAGGAGCGGTAGCGCAGCACAGGAAGCAAACAGCTGGTTCGGGGAACCGACCACTCTTCGCATCAACAGGGCTCTCGATTTGAAAAAAAGCCGTGCATGAGCTCAGTTGCTCATGTAACCGGATCGACTACACCACCAGACGTACCCATCACATAGGAGGGGAAATGGACATAACCGCATCTGCAACACATTCAACGCCCATGTCGAAAAAAGACAGGCGAGTCATTGTTGCCGCATCCTTAGGCACCGTGTTCGAGTTTTACGACTTCTTCTTGATTGGCCTTTTGGCCACCGAGATCGCGAGGGTATTTTTCTCCGGAGTAAACCCAACGGATGGCTTCATTTTCACACTTCTTGGATTCGCGGCCGGCTTCATGCTGCGCCCATTCGGGGCAATCGTCTTTGGGCGCCTTGGGGATCTCGTCGGTCGCAAGTACACCTTCCTGGTCACTATCGTGTTGATGGGAGGATCGACTTTCCTGATCGGCGTACTCCCGTCATACGAAACCGCGGGTCTGATAGCGCCGATTGGTTTTGTACTGATGCGGATGATCCAGGGGCTGGCGCTTGGCGGGGAATTTGGCGGCGCCATGATCTACGTAGCCGAGCACGCACCAAGCAACAAAAGGGCTACGTGGACGGCATACGTGATCATGACGGCGGCAGCCGGCTTCTTGTTGGCAGTTGCGATCATCATCCCCATGCGCCTGACGATGGGAGCAGAAAATTTTATGGCGTGGGGATGGCGAGTTCCCTTCATCGTTTCCATTCTGCTTCTGGCCATTTCATTGTGGATTCGGTTGAAGCTGGACGAATCGCCTGAGTTCAAAAAAATGAAGGAAGAAGGCCGAGCCTCGAAGTCGCCGTTGGCCGAAGCGTTCGGTACTTGGAAGAACTTGAGATTGATGCTGATCGGTGTCCTGTGCATCCTGCCTGCGCAAGCGGTTCTCTGGTACACGGGACAGTTTTACTCGCTGTTCTTTCTGACAAAGGTCTTGAAAGTCGAAACGCTGACGGCCAACTTCATGCTGATCGCAGCGACGCTGCTCACTGCTCCGCTTTATATCGTCTTCGCCAACCTATCGGACCGCATCGGACGGCGCCCGGTCTACGTTGGCGGGTATGTGCTGGCGGCAATTTTGACCATTCCGATTTTTCAGGGGCTGACGCACTTTGCGAATCCGGCGCTGCAACGGGCACAGGAGAACGCTCCGATCACCATTGCATCCGATCCTGCCGATTGCTCTTTCCAGTTCAACCTGCTCGGCACGGCAAAATTCACCTCGCCGTGCGACGTCGCCACCAACGCAATGACCACGCTGGGACTGAACTACACCAGCACGCATACCTCGTCCGGAACGGCTGAAGTTCGCATCGGCGACAAAGTGATCACCTCTTACAAGGCAGACGCGCCAAATGCAGCCGAAGAAAAACGGAGGTTTGATTCGCAATTGCGTGAGGCACTCATTGCGACAAACTATCCGCTTGGCAGCGCAAATCCGGAAGAAATCAATGCACCAGCCATTGTCGCGCTGCTGATGGTGCTGCTTACCTTTGGGACCATTACATTTGCGCCATCCACGACTTCAATCCTGGAAATGTTCCCGTCACGTATCCGGTACACGGCCATGTCATTTCCATATCACATGAGCGCGGCATGGTTTGGTGGGTTCTTGCCTGCCACCGCGTTTGCGATTGTCGCGGCTACCGGGAACATATACGCCGGGATGTATTACCCCGTTGGGATCGCGATCGCATGCACAGTGTTAAGCCTGATTTTTGCTCGCGAAACCAAGGATAACGATATTTCAAGAGGGTAATAAACAAGAGCCGGTCAACCGAACCGGCCCGCATTTTCACTATGGATCGAGACGACGAAAGGAGAACAGATGAAAGAGCCCCAATACAGCGCGCGCATACAGCAACGCCTGGACGAACTGATCACCACCTACCGAGCGCCAGATGCAACAGCGAGCTATTTGCTGTGTGACCGCCATGACCCTGAGGCTATTGCTTATCGCATCGTTTCCGGCGATGGCATGTCGGATGCGCTTACCTATGGCCGATTGCGGGAAAGATCGGAAAGACTAGCGAGCAGTATGCGCAAGCAAGGCTATGGTGTTGGCGACCGAATCGCCACTTTGATGTCCAAGGGCGAAGACTATCTGGTGACACTGCTCGCCGTCTGGCGCCTTGGCGCGGTATACGTTCCACTATTCACGGCATTCGCCAAGCCCGCCATTGAGATGCGACTGGCCAACAGTGGCGCAAAGCTGGTGATTTGCGACGAGGTTCAAAGATCCAAACTCGACGGTCTGGCGGGCGAAAAACTGCCGGGACTTCGAGTGCTGACGGCAGGGGATGCCCCGATAACCGGCGCAACGCTTGCTGAGGTCGAAGCGCAGGGGGACGCGAGCTTTACCGCCCATGTGACGTCGGGTGACGGTCCTGTCATTGAAATCTACACCTCTGGCACGACCGGCAAGCCCAAGGGCGTCGTTGTGCCGCTGCGTGCTCTGGCTGGATTTCAGGCTTACGGCGAGTTCGGACTTGGCCTCTTGTCTGAAGACGTTTTTTGGAATGCCGCCGATCCGGGTTGGGCCTACGGGCTCTATTTTGGCGTGATCGTATCGCTGTCGACAGGGATTCAGTCGATCATGCATACCGAAAAATTCACGCCCGGTGGTACGCTCGCCGTACTCGAGCGGGAAGGCGTCACCAACCTCACCGCTGCGCCGACTGTCTATCGCAGCCTGAAAGCCCATGGCATTCCGGCCGGATTCGTGTCGCTGCGCTGCGCTTCCAGTGCGGGAGAGCCGCTGACTCCGGATGTCAATACTTGGGCGCCTGAACTGTTGGGCGCAGTGGTCCACGACCATTTTGGCCAGACCGAAGCGGGCATGTTGCTCAATAACCATCACCACCCTGACTTGCAACAGCCTGTCCTGCCCGGATCAATGGGGCGGTCGTTGCCAGGCTGGCACATGACGGTCATCGACCCCGACACTCATGAAGAACTGGGACCCAATCAGCCCGGCCTGCTGGCGGCGAACTTGTCGCTTAGTCCGTTGGCCTGGTTCGAGGGCTATGTGAATTCTCCCGAAAAAAATTCCGACCGGTTCACGCCATGCGGGCGCTGGTATCTGACTGGCGATTTGGCGACATACGACGAAGCGGGTTACTTCCGCTTTTCTTCCCGAGATGACGATGTGATCATCATGGCCGGTTACCGCATAGGGCCCTTCGACGTGGAGTCGGTCATCGCGATGCATCCCGCCGTGCGCGATGTTGCGGTGGTTGCCGTTCCTGATCAGATACGGGGCGAAGTCCTGGAGGCGGTCGTCGTGCTGAACGAAGGGTATTCGGGCGACGAGAAACTTTCGGAAGAAATCAAGAACAAGGTGCGTGTCGAGTATGCCGTACACGCTTATCCGCGCCGCATCCATTACCGCGATGATCTGCCGAAAACGCCATCGGGAAAGACACAGCGGTTTGTGCTGCGCAAGGAATTGCGGGACATGCTCGGAGGGAAGGAATGAGACTCATGGATGCAGCAGGTATCGTGACCGGGGCAGCCTCCGGATTGGGTCGTGCCACCGCTGAATTGCTGGCATCCCATGGCGCAAGGCTCGTGCTGATCGATCTGAACAAAGAAAAACTGGAAGCCTTGCAGGCCGGCTTGCCGGGCGATCACATCGCCGCCCAGGCAGACATTTGCGACCCCACGGCAGTCAGCAGCGCCATCGATCATGGGGTGTCGGCATTCGAGCAGCTTCGTTTCGTCGTCAATTGCGCCGGAATTCCTTCTGCGGCAAAGACAGTCTCGCGAGGCGTTGCCCATGACCTTGAGTTATGGAACCGAATCATCGCCATTAACCTGACAGGCTCATTCAACGTGTTGCGACTGGCAGCGGAGAAAATGATCGAAAACCAGCCAGACGATCATGGTCAGCGCGGTGTGATCGTGAACACAAGCTCCATCGCTGCCTTCGACGGATTGAAAGGACAAGCGGCTTACAGCGCGAGCAAGGCGGCCATCGTCGGCATGACGCTCCCCATTGCGCGCGACTTGGCGGAATATGGCATCCGCTGCATGACGGTGGCGCCGGGCGTTTTTGAAACCGAGCTCACCGCGAATGTCCCGGCGAAGGGCATGGAAGCCATGGAGAAGAGCTTCCTTTTTCCGAAGCGCACCGGGTTGCCGGACGAGTTCGCGCAGATGGTGCATTCCATCCTGACCAACCCGTACGTGAACGGCACCTGCTACCGCCTGGACGGTGGGGCGCGCTTTGCGCCATAAGAGCCCAGGACACAGCAATATCGATGGAAAACAAGGTGAAGTAATGGAACAAGCTGGATTGAAACACGCAGGACACCCGCTCACCCGTATCTGCAACGTGGACGCAGGCATCGCCTGGATCACGCTCGACCGTCCGGAAAAGGCCAACGCTGTCAGCTCCGGGCTGCTGGAAGACGTGATCGCCGCATTCGACGCGGCCGAAGCCGAGCCAGACGTGCGGGCGGTCATATTCTCCGGATCGGGGCGTAATTTCTGTGCAGGAGCTGACCTCGGTGAATTGCTGGAAGGAGGCAAGGCGGCAGTGCGGCGTCTCCTGGACAATTTCCGTGAAGTTTGCCGACGATTCGAATTGTCTCCCCTTCCCGTTGTCGGCATGGCGCACGGCGCCGTACGCGCCGGTGGACTTGAACTATTGTTGTGCTGCGACGCCGTAATCGCGGCGGACGATGCCACCATTGGCGATGCCCATGTGCTACGCGAACTCTTGCCCGGCGGCGGCAGCAGTGTCAGGCTGCCCCGCGTCATCGGCCATCAGCGGGCCAAATGGATGATTCTGTCGGGCAGCGTGATCAGCGCCACGCAGGCAATGGACTGGGGAATCGTGCACGCCGTCTCGCCGGCGCAGGCGTTGCGACAATGTGCAATCGGCCTCGCCGACGAAATCTCGGTTGCCGATCGACAGACGATACAACGGGCAAAATCCCTCTTTGTCGCCGCCCACGCGTTACCAATGGCAGAAGCGCTTGAGAACGAGATATCTACACTCGAAGCGCATTCGGACACGCACGCCATGCAAGACGGGCTGGCTCGATTTGTCGGCAGCCGTTAGGCTGACCGTCGACGGTCGGTCATCGTCGCTCGACGGCTCTCACGCAAAAGTCCGCAATTTCTCTGACGCTCTCTAGCCGTTGACGATCGGTCGCGTCGTTGTTGCGCGCCAGCGGGCCGACGAGCGCCTCGAACAATGACCCCACTATACATGCGGAGGAGACCTCCGGGTTTTGTTCAACGAAGTCGCCATTGCGCATGCCCCGTTCAATGATCGTTTCAAAGACGCGCATCAGCTTGCTTCGGTATTTCAACCGTTCGAGCTCAATGGCGGAGTCAACCGGCTCGGCTACCAATGCGTAGCCAAGCTGCTTCGCGCGGATGGCGCGGCTGCCGAAGGCATAGGCGCACGCCCGCAGCAGCGTCGCGGGCTCGTCATTTCCCATCGCGATCCCGGCAACGACATTGACCTCATGCTGCGAGACGTGGGAGACCACTTCCACCAGCAGGCTTTCCCGTGAACTGAAATACCGGTATAGGGTCGCGGGCGCCATGCCCGCGCGCTCGGCGATCGCATTGACCTGGGTGTCGCGAAACCCCACCTGCGCCACCAAATCAATCGCCGCCGCCAGAAAGCGCGCCCGTTTGTCATGCAGCGGCAAACTGTAGTTTGGCCGGCCGGCCCTCACCGCGTTGTGTGCCGCCCCGCTCTCGCCCTGCGTCGCATCCCCATTATCCGTTCGGGACAAGTACCAATTCTCGGCGAAATGCCGCGCCTTGCCCAAGTCTTCCGTCTTGGTGCTGATGCGCTCACTCTTGCCGTTGAATGTGGCTTGGCATTGCCAGAATCTGCTGTTCGGCCTGCGGTAGATGCTGACTCGCCCGCCCACTGCAGAGTGCTTCTCGTCAGCCATGACTGAATTTTCCGATTATGTGAAAAAGAAAAGGATGATGAATATAATTTCCACACAACACAATCGTACTTGAGTTCAGGCCCCCTGTTTCCCATAGGATTGCCCCAACGTAACGTCTGTGCGCCGTACATTTCGCCCATTTTTTGTTCTTGTCTAGACATCCATCCTATTGCTGAACGTTATCTGAGGTTTGCCCGGAACGAGGCGGCGGGCCGCTCGCCACTGCATGAGCAATGGGCAAGGCATGTCGCGCAGTTGGCCTCGGTCTTGGCCTATCTCGAAGCCCTGCCTGCTCCCAAGGGTCAACCCAATCTGTTGTTCGCGGCACTCCGGCATGCGGCAGGTACGCCTGCGTCGGCTGCCGAATTCGATGCGCGGCTGACGCAGCATGGCGCCGGAATCCGGGCGCGAATGCTGGCGCGATCCTCTGATATGAAGTCCCTCTCGGGAAATCAAAATCGATCGCAACGCCCATAGGTAGCTACCCGCTTCGAACGGCCGTACCCGCATGTCCGGCACTTGCTGGAAAACGGCAACTAGGTCGTCCGAATGCGTTCATTGGCCGCGATGCGATCCTGCATCCAGCCCGCCGGCTCGGCAAACCAGGTGCGCAGCACCGCCTGGCAGTAGCTCGGCGTACACAGCGCCATGATGGCCTGCACATTTTCCATGCGATCGATCAAGTGGCTGGCGCCGAAAGCCACCTCAGGCGATATCCGCTGAGCGATTCGGTCTCGGATGGCCCCAGATGGTCACCACATTCTGCGGATCGATGTCGCAGGCGCGCAGGTGCACGTAATCGCTGCCAGCATACAGCTGCCGAGAATAAAGCTGGTCGATGATCACGGTGGCGCCATAGCGATTCGCTAGGGCCGCAATGCGGTCAATTTCATTCTTGGAATAAATCACGCCGGCAGGATTGTTCGGGTTCGAGAACAGGAAGGTTTTGGCGCCGGCGCGAAACGCCTCCTCCATCTGGTCCAGCCGCAGACCGGCCTGACCACACGGATCCAGGTAATCCATTTGCGCGGGCACGATCTCGCCGCCCATGAACGCCACCAGCTTGCGATTCGCGAAGTAACCCGGTTCGCCGGTGGCGTCGGCGTCGCGTATCCCGAGCTGGCAAGGGTGATGCGCCAGCCTTGGGCCAGCAGAGCGGTGACGATGGCGGCGGCGCACCCACAAGAGCCGCGCACCGCTTGGCCGTTCTACTACGTGGGATAGCACAACCCGCCAACGTCATTGCCGACCACAGGCTGGGCTCCCTGCCCAGCGGGCCAGTGCTCCTCACGCATCACTGGCACCAAATCCTTGGCATCCTCGTCCCGGTCGGTAATCGGCCTTGCGGCCGGCGCCGACCACAGCGAAGCCTCGATCGCTTCGCACACCAACGCGGCCGTGCGTTCAAAGTTAGCCACCGTCAATGCCTCGATGGGGGCTGCGCCGCCCAACTGCTCGTGCGGGCGCCTCAAGGCGTGATAGACCTGCCAGCTATCGATGCACGGGCTGATCCGTCCGAGGACGGCGCGCACCAGCCGGCCCTTGAGGGGATCAAGCTGCCAGTCGGGCACCCGTTGACCCCGGTGACCTAAGCTCAAGGCGAGCACGTTGCGCGCCTGGATCTCGTAGCTGATCCAGCGACGCGACTTGCCGGCGAGTTGCGCGTACTCCACGACCCGCAGGTTGTGAGGCGCCTCGAACATGTCCAACAATTCGTTGCGCTCGCGCTGCAGGTCCGACAGCTTGGGTTTGGCGTAATCCGGCGTATCGACGGCGGGTAGACGCATCGCCTGCGGTGCCACAGCCGGCGCGTCCGGGGACGTAGGTGCCACCACCAGTACGGGGGGTGCGATATTGACGGGCGGCGGGTTGGCCGCTGCCTGGCCGGGAATCGTCGGCAGTCCGTGCAGGGTTACGGTCAGGTGCACGCTGGCGGCCTGCACATGACCTCGCTCGAACAGATCGAGCCGGTCGGCCCAGTCCTGCATCATCACCCGGCGCTGCTCCACGTACTCAGCGTGGTTGTAAGTGGCGCTGATCCGGTTTGGATCGGCATGGGAGAGTTGCGCATCGACCCACACCTTGGGGTAGCCCAATTCGTTGAGTGCGGTGGACATGGTCGCGCGAAGGCCATGACCGGTCAGCAGCCCCTCGTAACCCATCCGCTTCAACGCATGGTTCACCGTGTTCTCGCTGATCGGCCGCTTCAGGCTCTGCAAACCGGGGATCAGATAGATTTGCGCGGGCTTGACGTTCTCCAGCAAATGACGCACGACCTCCTGGGCCTGCACCGAGAGCGGCACAATGTAGGGCGGAATTTCGGTCAAACGCTGACGCTTGTTGCGCTTGAGTTGCCTGCGTTGTTTGAGCCTGAAGATCGGAATGCGCCACAGGCCTTGGTCCAGATCGAACTGCTCCGGAGTGGCATGGCGCAGCTCGCCGGTACGCACGCCCGTCAGCAGCAACAGGCGGATCGCCAACTGCGTTTGCTGCCTGCCCCGGTACTTGCGCAGAGTCTGCAACATCGGAGGCAGTTCGATCATCCGCAGGAACGGATTGTGGTCGGCCGGCGGCAAAGGGATCGCGACCGCATCCAGGTCGGTGGCCGGGTTTTCGCCCATCCCCGGGACCACAACCTTGGCGTACCGGAACAACTGGGTGAACCAGGTACGCACTTTCTCGGCCACCGACAACGAGCCGCGCTTTTCGATCCGGCCGAGAATATCCAGCAGGTGCGCGCGGGTGATGTCGTGGATATGCATGTGCCGTAGGACGGGAAACACGTCCTTTTTGAAGACCCGCCGGATCTGGTCGAGGCTGGTTTGCCGGCCTTCCTCCAGCGCCAGCTTGCGATGATCGCGCCAGCGCTCATAGACGGCCATGAAAGTATGCTCGCTGGCCACGACCATGGCGTGGTGCTGACGTTTGCGTTCCACCTTGGGGTTCAGGCCTTTGGCCAATTGGGCGCGCGCCTGATCCCGCAGCACCCGCGCCTCGCGCAGAGAGACCTCCGGATACGTACCCAACGAGATGCGCTTTTCCCGGCCCGCGAAGGTGAAGCGAAAGTGCCAGGCCTTGCGGCCCTTGGGAGGAATAAAGAGGGACAACCCTTCGCCGTCGAGGATGGCCCGGGCCTTGTCCGTGGCCCGCGCTTGCCGGACCGTCATGTCTGTCAGAGCCATGCGTTCACTCCTGAAGAAGTCAGGTTGAACCCATGTTCCCTTCACCCGCCGAACGTGCCCACCAACAATCCGGCATCCGGCTTTCCGCATTGATGTACGGATTAATGTACGGATTTGGACTGGATGTACGGAGCTTTCGGGAGACGTCAGTGGACTTAGCCACCAAGATAAAGTTCCGAAGAATCAATGACTTGGAGACGTCCTGAGCCGTCCGTAGAACACCGTGGAAAGTCTGTGTGGAGCGGGTGATGGGAATCGAACCCACGCTTGAGGCTTGGGAAGCCGCCGTTCTACCATTGAACTACACCCGCCTTGGGTGTCGTGCCCCGGCGCAACACCTGGGCAGAGGCGCGATTATAGCGCGGGTTGATGCCCTTTCGGCGGGCTGTCTGGCCGGGGCCGGGAATCCCGCTCAAAACATGTCCCTAATTTAGTGCATCCGGACGACGCCGGGGCGGCGGGCCTGCCACTACAATTCGGGCTATGAACATGAACACCCCCGCGAACACCCCCGAAAACCCTCCCGCGCCGCCGGAGGCGTCCTCTTCCATGTCGCCCGAAACACAGGCCACGCTGGCCAGCGCCGCGCGCGCGCCGAACAGCCCGGGCGCCACCCATATCCGCAGTTTCGTGCATCGCCGCGGCCATATCACGCAGGGCCAGCAGGCGGCGCTGGAGCGCCTGATGGGCCAGTGGTCCATCCCCTATGCGCCGCGCCGGCTGGACCCGGCGGCCGCGTTCGGCCGCGAGGCGCCGACGGTGCTGGAGATCGGCTTCGGGATGGGCGANCCGAACAGCCCGGGCGCCACCCATATCCGCAGTTTCGTGCATCGCCGCGGCCATATCACGCAGGGCCAGCAGGCGGCGCTGGAGCGCCTGATGGGCCAGTGGTCCATCCCCTATGCGCCGCGCCGGCTGGACCCGGCGGCCGCGTTCGGCCGCGAGGCGCCGACGGTGCTGGAGATCGGCTTCGGGATGGGCGAGACCACCGAGAAGATCGCCCTGGCCCGCCCGGACGACAATTTCCTGGGCGTGGAGGTTTTCAACGCCGGCGTCGGCTCGCTGCTGCGCCGTATCGAAGACTCCAGCATCCAGAACCTGCGCATCATCCAGCACGACGCGGTGGAAGTGGTGCGCGACATGATCGCGCCCGATTCGCTGGCCGGCGTGCACGTGTACTTCCCCGATCCATGGCCGAAGAAGCGGCACCACAAGCGCCGGCTGCTGCAGCCGCCGTTCGTGTCGCTGCTGGCCAGCCGCATCGCGCCGGGCGGCTACGTTCACTGCGCGACGGACTGGGAAGACTACGCGGTGCAGATGCTGGAAGTGCTGAGCAACGAGCCGCTGCTTGCCAATACCGTGGACGGCTACGCGCCGCGCCCCGATTACCGCCCCCTGACCAAATTCGAGACGCGCGGCCTGCGGCTGGGCCATGGCGTCTGGGACCTGATCTTCAAGCGAGTCGCCTGATGCTTTATCCGCCGATCGAACCCTACCGCCAAGGCACGCTGGACACCGGCGACGGCCACCAGATCTATTGGGAGCTTTGCGGCAATCCGCAGGGCAAGCCCGCCGTGTTCCTGCACGGCGGCCCCGGCAGCGGCTGCTCGCCCGTGCACCGCCAGCTGTTCGACCCGCAGCGCTACAACGTGCTGCTGTTCGACCAGCGCGGCTGCGGCCGTTCGCAGCCGCACGCCAGCCTGGAGAACAATACCACCTGGCATCTGGTCTCGGACATCGAGCGCCTGCGTACCGAGGTGATGGGCGCGGACAAGTGGCTGGTGTTCGGCGGATCCTGGGGTTCGACGCTGGCGCTGGCCTATGCCGAGACGCACGTGCCGCACGTCAGCGAGCTGGTGCTGCGCGGGATCTTCGGGCTGCGCCGCGCCGAGATCCAATGGTTCTACCAGGAAGGCGCGTCGTGGCTGTTTCCCGACCGCTGGGAGGAATACCTGGCGCCGATTCCGGAGAGCGAGCGCGGCGACCTGGTGGCGGCCTATCACAAGCGCCTGACGGGCGACGATCCGGCCGAGCAGCTGCGCGCCGCGAAGGCCTGGAGCAAGTGGGAGGACAGCACCATCACGCTGCTGCCCAGCCCGCGCCACCAGCAAAGCCATGCCGCCGACCGCGCTGCGCTGGCCTTCGCGCGCATCGAGAACCACTATTTCGTGAACGGCGGCTTCATGGAAGAAGGCCAGCTGATCCGCGACGCCCACAAGCTGCGCGGCATTCCCGGCACCATCGTCCAGGGCCGCTACGACGTCTGCACGCCCGCCCGCACCGCCTGGGACCTGCACCGCGCCTGGCCCGAGGCGGAATTCCACCTGGTCCCGGACGCGGGCCACGCCTTCGATGAACCCGGCACGCTGGCGCGCCTGCTCGCCGCCACCGACGCCTACGCGCGATAGCCAACTGAAGGAGACCTGCATGCACATCACCCTGAACGGAGACGCCCGCGAATTCCCGCTGGACACCACCGTGATCGAATTGCTCGAGACCCTGGGCTACGCCGGCAAGCGCGTGGCGGTGGAGCGCAACGGCGAGATCGTGCCCAAGAGCCAGCACGCGCAGACCGCGCTGTCCGACGGCGACCAGATCGAGATCGTGGTGGCCGTGGGCGGCGGCTGAAGCGCCGCCGTCCCCTCCCGCCTGTGACAAGGCAATGACAAGGGCCGCGCAACTGCGGCCCTTGTCATGTCTACGCCTGCCGCCGGACCCGGTTTCGGTCCGCGCCGACGCATTCCGTGCAAAGTGGCGGGCATTCTTGCGTAGTCTGGCAAGAGGCTAGCAACCTGTTACACGTTAACCCCTCTCCCATCCCGGATCTGCGAGTGATAATCGTCCCTGGCATTTTGTTTTCTCAACGCAACACACATAAAGGAAACACTATGGGTCTGCTCAATTTCATCAAGGACGTCGGGGAAAAGCTTTTCGGCGCCAGCGAGGCCAAGGCCGCAACGGCGGACGAATTGAAGAAAGAGCTCGATAAACACGGGCTGAACGCCGATGGCCTGCAGATCTCGGTCGACGGCGACAAGGTCACCGTGGCGGGCGAGGCCCTGAGCACGGAAGAGGCCGAGAAAATCGCGCTGGCCCTGGGCAACACCGTAGGCGTCGCGCAGGTGGACAACCAGTTGAAGGTGCAGCAGGCCACGCCCGAAGCCAAGATGTACACGGTGCAGAAGGGCGACAACCTGTGGAAGATCGCGGAAGCGCAATACGGCAAGGGCCAGGGCGCCAAGAACACGCTGATCTTCGAGGCCAACAAGCCGATGCTGACCAGCCCCGACAAGATCTATCCGGGCCAGGTGCTGCGCATCCCGCCGCTGGCTTGAGGTAAACGGAAAAGGAACAAGCCGGAAGGCACCCATGCGCTTTCCGGCTTGCATCGCGGCAGCGCCCCCTGCTGGCCGCGATTACTTGGCCAGATGCAATGTCTGGCCATTTTTTTGGTTGGGCGGCCTGGCGGGGATTACTGGAACAGTCGGGGATCGTAGGATGGGTGCAGCGCGAGAGTTCTTGAGCAAGAACTCAAGTATCCAGCGCGCGTAACCCATCAGGCGGCGCCAGCCGCCGGGTTTCTTGGCAAGAGGCCAACAACAGCATGCGACGAAAAGCGGCGGCTGGCGCCGCCTGATGGGTTACGCGCGTTCGCCAACGTTCTTTTTGCCAAGAATTTCTCGCGCTGCACCCCATCCTACTTCATGCCGAAGCGGCCCAGCCCCTTCATGCCGCCCATGGCGCGCATCATCTTGGCCATGCCGCCCTTCTTCATCTGCTTCATCATGCCCTGCATCTGGTCGAACTGCGCCAGCAGGCGGTTGACTTCCTGCACCGGCACGCCGGAGCCGGCGGCGATGCGGCGCTTGCGCGAAGCCTTGATGAGCTCGGGCTTGGCGCGTTCGGCCGGGGTCATGGCGTTGAGGATGCCTTCGGTGCGGCGCAGCTGCTTTTCAGCCTGGCCGCCCTGCAGCTGGCCGGCGGCCTGCTGGAACTGCGCCGGCAGCTTTTCCAGAAGCGAACCCATGTCGCCCAGCTTCTTGACCTGGCCGAGCTGATCGCGGAAGTCGTTCAGGTCGAACTTGTTGCCCGACTTGATCTTGGCGGCCAGCTTCTGCGCTTCGGCGATGTCGATGTTCTTCTGGGCCTGCTCGACCAGCGACACGATGTCGCCCATGCCCAGCACGCGCTGCGCCATGCGCTCGGGGTGGAACGGCTCCAGGCCGTCCAGCTTTTCCGAGACGCCGACGAACTTCAGCGGCTTGCCCGTGACGTGGCGCACCGACAGGGCGGCGCCGCCGCGGGCGTCGCCGTCGAGCTTGGTCAGCACCACGCCGGTCAGCGGCAGCGCCTCGGCGAAGGCGCGCGCGGTGTTGACCGCGTCCTGGCCCTGCATGGCGTCCACCACGAACAGCGTTTCCACCGGCTTGACCAGGTCATGCAGCGCGCGGATTTCGCGCATCATGGCCTCGTCGATGCCCAGGCGGCCGGCCGTGTCCAGGATCAGCACGTCGTAGTGGTGACGGCGCGCGTGGTCGACCGCGTTGCGGGCGATGTCCTCGGGCTTCTGGCTGGGATCGGACGGCAGGAAGTCCACGCCCACCTGCGCCGCCACGCTCTTCAACTGGTCGATAGCCGCCGGACGGTAGACGTCGGCGGACACCACCAGCACTTTCTTCTTGCCGGTCTTGCGGCCATGCTGGGTGTGCTGGCCTTCGGTGAGCCAGCGCGCCAGCTTGCCGGTGGTGGTGGTCTTGCCCGCGCCCTGCAGGCCGGCCATCAGGATGACCGCGGGCGGCTGGACCGCCAGGGACAGCTCGCCGGAGTCCGCGCCCAGGTCGCCGCCCATCAGGGCGGTCAGCTCCTTGTGGACCACGCCCACCAGGGCCTGGCCGGGGCTGAGGCTGCCGGCGACTTCTTCGCCCAGCGCCTTTTCCTTGACCCGCGCGACGAACTCGCGCACGACGGGCAGCGCCACGTCGGCCTCCAGCAGCGCCATGCGCACTTCGCGCAGCATTTCCTGGGTGTTGGCCTCTGTCAGGCGGGCTTCGCCGCGCAGCGTCTTGACGACGCGCGACAGGCGTTGAGTTAGGTTATCGAGCATGAGAGGCGTTTCCGCTTAAACTAGTCGATTGAACGGTGGCTTGCGGGCGCCAATTGCGCGCCTTCGGGCGGCATGCAAGGTAGCATGCTTAGGCTCCCGAATTCCGTAGCCCCATCCAGACAACGGTTTCTATGTCACTAGGCATTGTATTTCACACGGCGGCTGCCCTGGCGTACGCGGTGCTCGGGGTGTCGCTCTGGGCCCGCCTGGCCGGCGCCGGCGGCGTCGAGCAGACGGGCAAGGTCGCCCGTCTGTGCCTGCTGGGAGCCCTGGTCCTCCACGGAATCGGGCTGCAACAATCGATGCTGGGCGCCCAGCACCTGTTCATCGGCTGGGCGCTGGCGCTGTCGGCCGCCATCTGGCTGGGCATGGTGGTGTTCTGGCTGGAAAGCCTGCTGGTGCGCATAGACGGGCTGCAATTGCTGCTGCTGCCGGCCGCGACGCTGGCCAGCGGCCTGGCCGCCGCCTTCCCCCAGGGGCAGTTCGTGCCCCATGCCGACGACGCGTGGCTGCGCGTGCATCTGCTGATTGCGCTGGCGGCCTATGGCCTGATCACCATCGCCGCCCTGCACGCCATGATGATGGCGCTGCTGGATCGCCACCTGCACCGTCCGCTGGACGCGCCGGCCGAGCGCAGCATCGTGGGCCGGGTGTTGGACTCCCAGCCGCCGCTGCTGGTGCAGGAGCAGCTTCTTTTCCGCATCATCTGGATCGGTTTCGTGGTGCTGACCCTGGCCGTGGGCACGGGTTCGGTGGCCTCCATGAAGCTGACCGGACAGATCCTGCCGTTCGACCACAAGACCGTCTTCACGCTGCTATCGTGGGTGACCTTCGGCGTGCTGCTGGCGGGCCGCCACGTCTGGGGCTGGCGCGGCCGCGTCGCGCTGCGCTGGACGCTGACGGGTTTTGGTTTCCTGATTCTGGCCTACACCGGCAGCCGGTTCGTGCTGGAAATGATTTTGCACCGAGGTTGACGTGGGCAAGCTGCTGTTCTGGATTTTTCTGGTCATCGTGGTGCTGTTCGTCGCCCGCATCGCCGGCCGCATGGCGGCGGCCAGGCAGTCAGGCGCGCAGGGCCGCGCAGCCGGCGCAAGGCCGCAACCCAAGTCTGTGGAGTCCATGGTGCGCTGCGCCCATTGCGGCATCCATCTGCCGCGTTCCGAGGCCCTGCTGCAGAACGGGCAGACCTGGTGCAACGCCGAACACGCGAGGCTGGGCGCGCGCCGGCATTGAGGAAGGCATAATGCATGTTGATTCCCTCGACATGCTTTGTTCCCATGGCCTTGCTTCTGGATCGTCATGGCTGGCTGGCGCCGGCCCCCGGTGTTTCGCTTTCGCCCTCGCCCAACCGCGACGCGCGGCCGGCGGGCGTCCAGGTTTCGCTGCTGGTGCTGCACAACATCAGCCTGCCTCCCGGGCGCTTCGGCGGACCTGAAGTCGCGGGGCTGTTCCTGAATACGCTGGACTACGGTTCGCATCCCTGGCTGGAACGCCTGCGCGGGCTGCGCGTGTCGGCGCACTTCTTCATCCGCCGCGACGGCCGCATCGTGCAGTTCGTCTCCACCGACGAACGCGCCTGGCACGCCGGCGTGTCGCGCCACGCCGGACGCGAGCGCTGCAACGATTTTTCCATCGGCATCGAGCTGGAAGGCACCGACACCCTGCCCTATGCCGACGAGCAGTACCTGGCCCTGCGCAAGCTCATGCCCGCGCTGCGCGCGCGCCATCCGCTGGCCGCGGTGCGGGGCCACGAACACATCGCCCCCGGGCGCAAGACGGACCCGGGGCCTGCTTTCAACTGGACGCGCTTCGGGCGCGACAGCGGTTTTGCGCGGCGGCAGTTGCCGCCCGCCTGACACCCAAAGGACTGGTTATGTTGAAGATCTGGGGACGCCTGAGTTCCGTCAACGTTCAGAAAGTCATGCTGGCGGTGCGCGAGCTGGCGCTGCCGCATACGTTCACGCAGGCCGGCGGCAAGTTCGGCGTGGTCGGCACGCCGGAATTCGCCGAGCTCAATCCCAACCGCACCGTGCCGGTGATCGACGACGGCGGCTTCGTGCTGTGGGAGTCCAACGCCATCGTGCGCTATCTGGCTTCGCGCTACGGCGTGGGCTCGCTGTGGCCGGAAGACGCGTGCCTGCGCGCCGACGCCGACCGCTGGATGGACTGGCAGACCACCGAATGGCAGGCCGCTATGGGCCCGGCCTTCCTGGGCCTGATCCGCACGCCCGAGGCGCAGCGCGACCGCGCCGCCATCGACAAATCGATGCAGCGCTCGAACGAGCGCGCGCTGATCCTGGACCGCGCGCTGCGCGGCCGCGAATTCATCGTCGGCCGCCACCTGACGATGGGCGACGTCGCGCTGGTGTGCTCGGCGCACCGCTGGCTGGCGCTGCCGGCCGAGCGCCCGGACACGCCGGCGCTGTCGGCCTGGTACCGCCGCGTCATGATGCGCCCGGCCCCCCAGGGCGTGCTGACGCTGCCGCTGGAATAGGCCGCAACAGGCCAGGCGCCCGCTATTCGACCCAGGGCGTCTGCGCCCAGATCTGCCGCAGGCGCGCGTCGTCGCCCTTGAGCCGCTCCTGCCATTGCGGCCCGTCCAGGTAGTCCATTTCGGTGAACTGCTGCTTCATCTGGGCCTGGAACGCCGGATCGGCGGCGACCTTGCCCAGCGCCTTGCGCAGTTTTTCGGACACCTCTGCCGGCAGCCCCTTGGGCGCGACGATGCCGCGCTCCGAGGCGAACACCAGATCCACGCCCTGCTCCTTGAAGGTGGGCACGTCCGGCCCCAGCGCCGAGCGCTTTTCGCTGGCCTGCGCCAGCACCCGCATGTTCTTGCCGTGGTAGGGCATGACTTCGCCCAGGTTCAGTCCGCCGATGACGGTATGGCCGCCCAGCACGGCGCTGCGCAGCGGTCCGGCGCCGTTGTAGGGCACGTGGTTCAGCCGGGTTCCCGTGGCCGCCTGGAACAGCACCAGGGCCAGATGGTCGTCCGTGCCCACGCCGGTGGAGCCATAGCTGATGGAGCCCGGCTTTTCCCGGGCCGCCGCGATCAGCGCGTCCAGCGTCTGGTACGGGCTGTCGCTGGCCACGCTGAAGGCGCTGGGGTCGCGCACCAGATTGGCCAGATAGGTGAAGTCGTCGCCGCCAAAGCCCGGCTTGCGCTCGATCGGCAGCGACACCAGCCCGGGCATGTTGGTCATGGCCAGCGTGTACCCGTCGGGCTTGGCCCGCGCCACGTAGGCCAGCGCGATGGCGCTGGAGGCGCCCGGCTTGTTCTGCACCACCACGGTGGCGCCCAGCTCCTTTTCGAGGAAGACGGCCAGCGCGCGGGCCGTCAGGTCCGTGCCGCCGCCGGGCGCGAACCCGACGACGAGTTCGATCGGCCGGTCGGGCCAGGCCCAGGCGGGCACGGCGGCGCACAGGCCGGCGATGGAAAGCGCTGCGCGCGCGACGATCTTGCGTGAAAAGAACATGCTGTCTCCTGGTTGTTATCGGTAGTCGGTGGTCAGGGCCGGGCGGCCAGGATCTTTCCCGGGTTCATCAGCCCCTGCGGGTCCAGCGCGGACTTGATCCGGCGCATCAGGGCCAGCTCGACCTCGCTCTTGTAGCGTTGCAGGTCGTGCACGCGCAGCTGGCCTATGCCCTGTTCGGCGCTGATGGAGCCGCCCGCCGCGTGCACCCGGTCGTGCACCAGCGCCTGGATGTCCGCGTGCCGCGCGCCCGCGGGCGGCAGCAGGTTGTAGTGAAGATTGCCGTCGCCCAGATGGCCGAATACGCGCATGGCCACGCCGGGAAACGCCTGGGCCAGGGCCCGGTCGGTGGACTGCACGAAGGCCGGAATGCGCGAGGCCGGCAGCGAAATATCGTGTTTTACGCAGGCGTCGGCCCGGGCCAGCGCCAGCGTGATGCTTTCGCGCAGATGCCAGAAGGCGGCGCTTTGCGCGCCGGACACCGCGACCGCCGCGTCCACGGCCTCGCCGGCCTCCAGCGCGGCCGACAGCACGGCTTCCAGCCGCTCCTGCGCCTGCGCCGGCTCCAGGTTGTCGGAAAGCTCCAGCAGCGCGCACCAGCGGCCGTCGGCCAGGTCCGCGAACGGCATGCGCTGTTGCGGAAAGGCGCGCGTCACGTCGCGCAGGCAGGCGGCCGACATCACCTCGAAGGCGGTCAGCCCCGCGCCCAGGCTGGCGCGCGCACGTTGCAGCAGCTGCAGCGCCTGGGGCAGGCCGTCCAGCGCGACCAGCGCCGTGCCCTGCGCGCGCGGCAGCGGATAGAGCTTGAGCACCGCGGCGGTGATGACGCCCAGCGTGCCTTCGCTGCCGATGTAGAGATCCNTGCAGCAGCTGCAGCGCCTGGGGCAGGCCGTCCAGCGCGACCAGCGCCGTGCCCTGCGCGCGCGGCAGCGGATAGAGCTTGAGCACCGCGGCGGTGATGACGCCCAGCGTGCCTTCGCTGCCGATGTAGAGATCCCGCAGGTCGTAGCCGGTGTTGTCCTTGCGCAGGCTGCGCAGGCCGTCCCAGATCTCGCCTTGCGGCGTCACGACCTCCAGGCCCAGCGCGAGCTCGCGCGCGTTGCCGTAGCGCAGCACCTGCGTGCCGCCGGCGTTGGTGGCGAGGTTGCCGCCGATGGTACAGCTGCCTTGCGCCCCCAGCGACAGCGGGAACAGCCGGCCGGCGCGGCGGGCCGCCTCCTGCACCGCCTGCAGCACGCAGCCCGCTTCGACGGTGATGGTGTCGTTGTCCAGGTCCAGCGCGCGCACGCGGTTCATGCGCAGCAGCGACAGGACCACGGCCGTTCCGCTCGCATCCGGCGTGGCGGCCGCCACCTGCCCGGTGTTGCCGCCTTGCGGCACCAGCGCCACGCCGGCGGCGGCGCACAGACGCACGCACTGCGCCACTTCATCCCGGCTGGCCGGGCGCAGCACGGCCAGGGCGCGGCCGGTGACGTTCCTGCGCCAGTCGGTCAAATAGGGCCCGGCATCGGCGCCCGTCAGCACGTGGGCCTCGCCCAGGCAGGCGGCCAGCGCCGCCAGCAGCGCGGACGGCGTCATGCCCGCAACTCCGCGGCGGCCACCGGCGTGAGCAGCTTGCCGGTCTCGATAAAGGCCGTGACGTTGTCCAGCACCAGCTGGGCCATGGCGGCGCGGGTCTCGCGCGTCGCGCTGCCGACGTGCGGCATCAGCGCAACCTGGTCCATGCCGGCGAACTCGGCCGCCGGGGTGGGCTCCTGTTCCAGCACGTCCAGGCCGGCCCCGCCCAGTTCGCCCGCGCGCAGCGCGGCCAGCAGCGCGGCCTGGTCCACGACGCTGCCGCGCGCGATGTTGACCAGGATGCCCTGCGGCCCCAGCGCGCGGATGACCTTGGCGTCGACCAGGTGCCGCGTGTGCGCGCCGCCCACGCAAGCCACCACCAGGAAATCGGCCCACGCCGCCAGTTCCGCCAGCGACGGCTCATAGCCGTACGGCGCCTGCGGCCGCGGGCTGCGGTTGTGGTAGCGCACCTCCATGTCGAATCCCGCCGCGCGCCGGGCGACGGCCAAGCCGATGCGGCCCAGCCCCAGGATGCCCAGGCGCTTGCCCGAGACCCTGGTGGTTTCCGGAAACCGGCCCAGCGCCCGCCACTGGCCGCTCTTGACGTAGCGATCGCCCGCGGCCGTGCGGCGCGCCGCCGACAGCAGCAGCGCCCACGCCAGGTCCGCCACGCAGTCGTCCAGCACGTCGGGCGTGACGCTCACGCCGATGCCGCGCGCGGCGGCGGCGCGCAGGTCCAGCGTATCGTGGCCCACGCCCCAGCTGCACACGGCCCGCAGCGCGGGCAAGGCGTCGAACATGGCCTGGGTGAAACCGTGGCGCACCGAGGTCACCGCCACCGGCAGGTCCTGCAGTTCGGCGCCGAACGCGGCCAGGCCCCGCGGCTCGCGCCAGGCCGGCAGGACCCGGTGGCGGGCCGCCAGCCGCCGGTCGAAATCCTCGCCCAGCGAGGCCACCTGCACCACGTCGTAGCGGGCAGTCACGCCGGGCCTCCCGCGCTGGCCGGAATGTAGTTGGCGGCCGCGGCGGCCTCGGCGAACGACAGGCCGTCGCGTATGCCCTGCTCCACGCGCCCGTCGACGGCCAGCGCCTCTTCGGCCGCGGCCAGCACCTCCTGCATGCGCGCGCGCGGCACCACCACCAGGCCGGTGTCGTCGCCCACCACCAGATCGCCCTCGGCCACGGGCACGCCGCCTATGGTCACCGGCTCGCCCATGGCCTGCAGCTTCAGCCGCGTCTTGCCGGTCAGCGGCGTGACGTGGCGGCTGGCCAGCCACAGGCCGGTGGCGGCGATTTCATCGACATCGCGGCAGGCCCCGTCGATGACGACGGCCGTGGCCGCGCGCCGCGACGCCGCCATCGAGGCAATGCCGCCGAAGGTGGAAATGCAGGTTCCGCCCGCATCCACCATCAATACCCGTCCCGGGCCGGTGGCGGCGACCAGGCGCCCCACCGCGAAGTCCGCGCGGTCGAAATCGCCCAGCCCGCCCCAGACGTGGCGCGCGGTGACGGCAAAGCCGGCCATGCGGCCCTGTCCGCCGCGGCGCGGGATGCCCTGCACCACGCCGGCGATGCCCAGGGTGTCCATGGCGTCGGACCAGGTGCTGGTTGCGATGGCGGCGCAGCGCGCCAGCCATGCTTGCTCTTGATTGCTCATGTTCTGCGTTCTCCGTCGGTGTGGCCGGTCAGTCGATGCGCGCGCCCGAGAGCTTCACGCCTTCGGCCCAGCGCTGCGCCTCGTCGTTGATGAAGGCCTGGAACTGCTGCGGAGAACTGTTGTTGACGTCGCCGCCCATGTCCTGCAGCTTGCGGGTCATTTCGGGCGTGGCCACGATCCTGGAGACGTCCTGGTAGATTTTCTCGCGCAGGTCGGCGGGCATGCTGGACGGCGCGAACAGCCCGAACCACGTCGCGGCCTCGAAGTTCTTCATGCCGGCCTCGGCCATGGTGGGCACCTGTCCGATGGCCTCGACCCGGCGCGGATGGGCCAGCGCGATCGCCTTGAGCTTGCCCGACTGGATGTGCGGCAAGGCGGCCGACAGGGTGACGAACGCCATCTGCACCTGGCCGCCGATCAGGTCGGTCAGCATGGGCGCGTCGCCGCGGTACGGCACGTGGACCAGCTTCAGGCCGGCCTTGGCCTTGAACAGTTCGCCGGTCAGGTGCTGCGGCGTGCCGTTGCCGGTGGAGGCCATGCTCAGGCCCTGCGGCGAGGCTTTGGCGTAGGCGATAAGTTCGGCCAGGCTATTGACGGGCAAGGACGGCGTGGTCACCAGCACCAGCGGTATGGTGGAGGTGAGCGTCAGCGGCGCGAAGTCCTTCAGCGGGTCGTAGTTGAGCTTCTTGTACAGGCTGGCGCTGATGGTGTGCGCGGCCGTGGTCATGTACAGGGTGTAGCCGTCGCCGGGCGAACGCGCCACGGCCTCGGCCGCCACGGTCGTGCCCGCGCCGGGACGGTTGTTGACGATGACCTGCTGGCCCCAGGCGGCAGGCAGTTTTTCCGCGATCAGACGCGCGATGACGTCGGTCGCGCCCCCCGGCGGATACGGCACGACCAGTGTCACCGGCTTGTCGGGATAGCCGGCCGCCTGCGCCGCGCTCGCGGCCAGGACCATGCCGAGGGCAAGAAATGCCCTGGCGATGCAGTTGCGCTTGCTCATGTCTTGTCTCCTGTGGGTCGGGTCTTACTGCCTGCTCTGCAACCAGCCGCCCCGGCGCTCTGCGGCGCCGTCGGCGGCCTGCTTCAGTCTGTGCTGCGCGCCTGGCCTGCCTCCTGCGCTTCGCGCCAGGCCAGCAGCCGCGCCACGCCTTCGGCCATGCCGACCTCGGGCTGCCAGCCGATGTGCCGGCCCGCGAGATCGTGGGGAATGTGGAACGCGCCGCCCGATGTCAGGCGCACGGTGCCCGGCGGGTCCGGCTTGATTTCGGGCTGCAGGTCGCTCTTGCAGTAGTCGAGCACCAGCCGCACCAGTTCGCCGGTCGTGATGGGCGCGGGGCCGGACACGTTCACCGCCACGTCGGTCGCCTCGCTGCAAAACGCCGCGACGTTGGCGCGCGCCACGTCCGACACGTGCACGAAGTGCTTGGTCTCGGTGCCGTCGCCCGGCAGCACCGGGCGCTCGCCCTTGCGCACCCGGTCATAGGTTTCCATGATGTACAGCGAATTGGCCGCGCGATAGTGCTGGCGCTCGCCGTACACGGTGGAGTAGCGCAGCACCACATAGTCCAGGCCGGACTTCTGGTAGTACTGGCGGCACAGCTGCTCGCCCATGATCTTGGAGGCGCCGTACAGGATCGCCGCCGGCGGCGCGCCCACCGAATGGAACGGCCCGTTCTCCGCCAGCGCGCCGGCGATGCCGCTGCCGTAGCCGTAGACGGCGTTGGACGAGGCGAACACGATCTTCTTCACCTTGTTGACCCGGCAGGCTTCCAGCATGTTCTGCGCGCCGCGCACGTTCACGTCCACCGCCTGCCACGGCGTCTGCGCGAAGCCCAGCGTCATGTAGGCCGCCAGGTGCAGCACGCCGTCCACGCCCTCGGTCGCCGCCAGCAGGTCGGGCAGTCGCATCAGGTCGCCGCGCACCACTTTCACGCGCGGGTCGTCCCGCAGATGGGCGATGGCCTCGGGCGTGCCGAAGGCGAAGTTGTCCAGCAGGATCACTTCGCGCACGCCGGCGGCCAGCAGCGCATCGGCGGTGTGCGAGCCCACCAGGCTGGCGGCGCCGGCGATCAGGATGCGGGAGTCGGCCAGCGACAGCACCGCGCTTTTCTTTTCAGTCGTCATATTGTTCACAGTCCCAAGGGTTTTTCGTGCATGCCCCAATACAGGCTCTTGACCTGGCTGTAGAGCCGCAGGCCGTGCAGGCCTTTCTCGCGTCCGATGCCGCTGGCCTTGAAGCCGCCGAACGGCGTGGCGATATGCGATTGCTTGTAGGTGTTGATCCAGATGGAGCCGGCCTCGATCTCGCGCGCCACGCGCCATGCGCGGGCGTAGTCGCCGGTCCACATGCCGGCGGCCAGGCCGAAGGCGGTGTCGTTGGCCTGGCGGATCACGTCTTCCTCGTCGTCGAAGGCAAGCGCCACCAGCACCGGGCCGAAGATCTCTTCCTGGCACACGCGGGCCTGGTTGCCCAGGCCGTCGATCACGGTGGGCAGGTAGAACCAGCCCTTGGCCAGCTCGGGCTGCGTGGGCGCGGCGCCGCCGACCAGCACGCGGCCGCCCTCGGCGCGGCCGATGTCCACATACGAGGCGACCTTGTCGCGATGGGCGCGCGACACCAGCGGTCCCATCTGCGTGGCGGGGTCGTCGGGCAGGCCCACGCGCACCTGCGCGGCGCGCTCCACCAGCGCGTCCATGAAGCGCTTGTAGATGGACTTCTGCACGAACAGGCGCGAACCCGCCACGCAGCTCTGGCCGGCCGAGCCGAAGATGCCGGAGATCACGCCGGCCACGGCGCGGTCCAGGTCGGCGTCCTCGAACACGATATGCGGGGACTTGCCGCCCAGCTCCAGCCCCACCGGAATCAGGCGCTGCCCGGCGATGCCGCCGATGGCACGTCCGGTCTCGGTGCCGCCGGTGAAGGACACCATGCGCACGCCCGGGTGCCTGACCAGCGCCGCGCCCACGTCCTCGCCATGGCCGGGCAGCACCGTGAGCAGGCCTTCGGGCAGGCCGGCCTCGCCGCAGATCCGGGCCAGTTCCAGCGCCAGCTGCGGCGTTTCCTCGGAGGGCTTGAGCAAGACGGCGTTGCCGGCGGCCAGCGCCGGCGCGGCTTTCTGGGCCTCGTTCATGATGGGCGAGTTCCACGGCGTGATGGCCGCGATCACGCCGAACGGCTCGGCCAGCGCCATCGAAAAGTATTCGCCGCGCGGCGAGGTCATTTCGTTCTGCCAGGTCTCGCACACCGCCGCGTAATAGCGGAAATGCCCGGCCGCGCTGTCGACCATGTTCAGGCATTCCTTCCACGGCTTGCCGCTGTCCTGCATCTGCAGCCGCGCCAGCGGCTCGCGCTCGGCCGCGAGACGGCGTCCGATCTCGTACAGCGTGGCGGCGCGCTGGTCCGGGCGCAGCTTGCGCCACGGCTGGCGGTGAAAGGCCTCCCACGCGATCGCCACGGCGGCGTCCACGTCCTGCGGCAAGGCGCGGGCGACCGTGCCGGCGATGCTGCCGTCGGCCGGGTTGATGGAGGTGATGACGGCGTCGCCGTCTTGGCTGTGGCGCCAGTTGGCGCCCAGCCGGAATGGCTTGTGGCTCGATGCGTCCATAACGTCTCTGGGTCGGGATGACTGCGGTAGACGTCATGATCGGCCGCAAGATTATTAGACACAAATAGATATTTATCTAATATTCTTAGCTCATGGCTATCAATATCAAGTACCGGCCGCTAAAGGCCTTTCTGCTGGCCGTCGACAGCGGTTCGTTCACCCATGCAGCCAACCAGCTGGGCGTCACCCAGCCGTCGTTCACGGCCCTGATCCAGGACCTGGAAGACGTGCTGGGGCTGCGGCTGTTCGAGCGCACCACGCGCGCCATCAGCCTGACCTCGGCCGGGCGGGATTTCCATTCGCGGGTGCAGCGTCCCATCGCCGACCTGGAAGAGGCCTACCGCAGTCTTGCCGACCTGGCCGCGGTGCGCCGCGGCAACGTGGCCCTGGGCGCCCTGCCGTCGGCGGCGCTGAGCCTGCTGCCGGCGGCCGTGGGCGAGCTGCGGCGCGCGCATCCCGCGCTGAAGGTACGGGTGGTGGAGGCGCACAACGACGAGCTGCTCGCCATGCTGCGCACCAACCAGATCGAATTCGCGGTGGCCGCGCAGACCGAATCGGCGCCGGACCTGGCCTTCACGCCGCTGGGGCAGGATTGCTTCTGCGCGGTCTATCCCGCCGGGCATCCGCTGGGCGCGGACAGGAAAGTGCTGCACTGGCGCGACGTGCTGCGCTATGACCTGATCCTGCTGTCGCAGGGTTCGCATGCGCGCCAGCAGTTCGACCGCGCGGTGCGCGACGAAACCGGCGCGCCCGCCACCGCGCTGCGCTACGACGTCACCCATATGGGCACCGCCGCCGGCATGGTGCGCCAGGGCCTGGGCGTGAGCGTGCTGCCGCGCCTGGCGCTGCCGGAACTGAACCTGGCCGGCCTGGGCTGCACGCCGCTGGGCGACGCGTCGGCGCGGCGCGACATCGGACTGCTGCACCGGCGCGACCGCACGCTGTCGCCGGCCGCGCAGGCCCTGGCCGCCCAGCTGAAGAAAGCCATGGCCGAGATTCAGCCGCGGCTGCTTTCCGTGCCCGCCGCCTGAAGCCGCCGGGGATCAGGCGCGCTCTACCTTCCACCCCAGTTCGGCGGAAATCTCCGCCGCCGCGCCCTGCACCACGGCGACCATTTCCCGCATGCGTTCCAGCGACATGTACGGCACCGTGCTGGACACGCTGATGGCGGCCACGATGCCGCTGGACGCGTCACGCACCGGCGCGGCCACGCAGCGGATCGACGGCTCGTTGTCCTCGAGGTCGAACGCGTAGCCGTGGGCCGCGTACTCGCGCATGCGGTCGCGGAAAGCCTCCCAGGTCTGGCGCCCGCCGGGCGCGCGCGAGGACACCGGCGCGCCCACCCGGTACAGCGCCTTCCATTGCGGCTCCTCCGCGTCCAGCAGCAGCGCCTTGCCCACGCCGGTGGCCGCCAGCGGCATGCGATGCCCCACGCGCGAACGCATTTCCAGCCCCTTCTTGCCGGGGATCTTCTCCAGGTACAGCACCTCGTCGTTGTCGCGCACGGCCAGGTGGATGGTGTCGCCCGTCAGGGCCGCCAACTCGTCCAGGTAGGGCCGCGCCAGCGTCGCCATCGGAAAGGCCTCGCGCGCCTGGAAGCCCAGCTCGATCAGCTTCGGGCCCAGCACGTAGCCCACGCCGGGCAGGGACCGCAGATAGCGTTCCTGCACCAGGCAGCTGGCCAGCCGGTGCGTGGTGCTGCGCGCCACCCCGATGCGGGCGCAGATGTCTTTCAGATCGCGCGCGCCGGCCGCCACCGCCTGCACCACGGCCAGGCCGCGCATCAGTGTCTGCGTGCCGGCGGGCGCGACGGCGTCGGGGTCCAGGGCGGGAGCGGGGTCGGGCGAGAACGTGGCGGTCATGACAACTCGGAACAGGGCGGCCGGAAAGAGCCGGAAAACACGGTGACAAGCATACCCGGCGCATCCATGCCGGGAAGCGGGGAATAGCCTCAAATTCCCTATATATGGGATTTCATTCTATATTTTGAGATTTTTCAAGCACTGATCTAGAATTTTTCCCATCGCCCGCGCGCCTGCGGCGGGCCCGCACAACCAGGTCCGCGCACGCTTGCCGCCACGACGGCCAGGGCCGCGGCCAGAGCCGAGACCGATTTCTGATGACTACCGGATTGCCCGCCCGCGCGGCGCTCATCGCGCTGGACTGGGGCACCTCCTCGCTGCGCGCCTACCGGCTGGACGCCGCCGGCCGCACGCTCGATACCCGCCACCTGCCCTGGGGCATCATGCGCCTGCCGCAGCCGCTGCAGGACGGCGCGGCCACCGCCACGCTTTCCGGTTTCGAGCTGGCCTTCGAACAGGCCTGCGGCGACTGGCTGCGGGCCGAGCCCGCGCTGCCGGTGATCGCCTGCGGCATGGTCGGCAGCGCCCAGGGCTGGCGCGAAGCCGCCTACCTGGACGTGCCGCTCGACCTCGCGCGCATCGGCACACAGCTCACCGTGGTCGAACGCGGCGGCGCCACGCCCGTGCACATCGTGCCGGGCCTGATCCAGCGCCAGGGCCTGCCCAACGTGATGCGCGGCGAAGAGACCCAGGTGTTCGGCGTGCTGTTCGAGCCGGCGCGCGCCCACGACAACATGCTGATCGGCCTGCCCGGCACCCATTCCAAGTGGGTCGGCGCGCAGCGCGGCCGCGTCACGCACTTCCACACCTTCATGACCGGCGAAATCTACGCCGCGCTGCGCGGCCACACCATCCTGGGCCGCACCATGGCCGACTCCGCCGGCGCCGACATGGCCGCGTTCGAACGCGGCCTGCAGGTCGCCGGCTCGCCCGCCGGCCGCGCCGGCGTGCTGTCCAGCGTGTTCAGCACTCGCGCGCTGGGCCTGACCGGCCAGCTGGCGCCGACCTCGCAGGCCGATTACCTGTCGGGCCTGCTCATCGGCCACGAAGTCGCCGCGCTGGCGCAGCTGCTGCGCCAGCAGGGCGAACTGCCCCGCATCGTGCTTTGCGGCGAGCCGGCGCTTTGCGGCCGCTACATACAGGCCCTGCAGCACTACGGCCTGGGCACGCCCGAGGTGGCGCAGGACGCCACCGAACGCGGCCTGTGGCACCTGGCCGTCAGCGCCGGCCTGATCGACTCCTGTGCAACGGCCCATTCCTAGGAAACGAACATGCACCATCCCGGACTGCAAACCGCCATGGCCGAATGCGGCCTGATCGCCATCCTGCGCGGCATCACGCCCGGCGAGGCCGAACCCGTCGGACAGGCGCTCTACGCCGCCGGCTTTCGCCTGATCGAAGTGCCGCTGAACTCCCCCGACCCGCTGGACAGCATCCGCGCCATGCGCGCGGCGCTGCCCACCGACTGCCTGATCGGCGCCGGCACGGTGATCGCTCCCGAGGACTGCGCCCGCGTGCAGCAGGCCGGCGGCGAACTCATCGTCATGCCGCACAGCGACGGCGCCGTGATCCGCGCCGCCAGACAACTGGGCATGGCGGCCTGCCCCGGCGTGGCCACGCCCACCGAGGCCTACGCCGCGCTGGCCGCCGGCGCCGACGTGCTGAAACTGTTCCCCGCCGAACAGCTCGGCCCGGCCGTGCTCAAGGCCTGGCGCGCCGTGCTGCGCCAGCCTCTGGCCCTGTTGCCGGTGGGCGGCATCACGCCGGACAACCTCGCCCCCTACGTCCAGGCCGGCGCCAGCGGTTTCGGCCTGGGCTCGGCCCTGTACAAACCCGGCCTGTCGGCCGCCGCAGTCGAACACAACGCGCGCGCTTTCATCGCCGCCTGGCAGCGCGCCCAATCCGCCAAGGAGACTCAAGCATGAAGATCACCAAGCTCACCACCTACATCGTGCCGCCGCGGTGGTGCTTCCTGAAAATCGAAACCGACGCCGGCATCGTCGGCTGGGGCGAACCCGTGGTCGAGGGCCGCGCGCAGTCGGTGGCCGCGGCCGTCGAGGAACTGTCCGACTACCTGATCGGCAAGGACCCCTGCAACATCGAAGACCACTGGACCGTGCTATACCGCGGCGGCTTCTACCGCGGCGGCGCCATCCACATGAGCGCGCTGGCCGGCATCGACCAGGCGCTGTGGGACATCAAGGGCAAGCATCTGGGCGTGCCGGTGTCGCAGCTGCTGGGCGGCAACGTGCGCGACCGCATCCGCGTGTATTCGTGGATCGGCGGCGACCGCCCGGCCGACACCGCGGCCGCCGCCAAGGGCGCGGTCGAGCGCGGCTTCACCGCCGTCAAGATGAACGGCACCGAAGAACTGCAGTACATCGATTCCTTCGACAAGGTCGAGAAGTGCCTGGAGAACGTGGCCGCCGTGCGCGACGCGGTCGGCCCCAACGTCGGCATCGGCGTGGACTTCCACGGCCGCGTGCACAAGCCCATGGCCAAAGTGCTGATGAAGGAACTCGAACCGTTCAAGCTCATGTTCATCGAAGAGCCGGTGCTGAGCGAACACTACGAAGCGCTCAAGGAACTGGCTCCGCTCAGCTCCACCCCGATCGCGCTGGGCGAGCGGCTGTTCTCGCGCTGGGACTTCAAGCGGATTCTGGCCGAGGGCTACGTGGACATCATCCAGCCCGATCCCTCCCATGCCGGCGGCATCACCGAAACGCGCAAGATCGCCGCCATGGCCGAGGCCTACGACGTGGCGCTGGCGCTGCACTGCCCGCTCGGGCCCATCGCGCTGGCGACCTGCCTGCAGATCGACGCCGGCTGCTACAACGCCTTCATCCAGGAACAAAGCCTGGGCATCCACTACAACGCCGCCAACGACCTGCTGGACTACGTCAGCAACCGCGAAGCGTTCGCCTACCAGGACGGCATGGTCTCGATTCCGCAGGGTCCGGGCCTGGGCATCGAGGTCAACGAGGAATACGTCAAAGAACGCGCCGCCGTCGGCCACCGCTGGCGCAACCCCATCTGGCGCCACGCCGACGGCAGCTTCGCCGAATGGTAAGCCGATAACGAAAACGAGGAGACTCCCTTGTCCGCCGCCGCCATCCAAGCGGGCCTGCGCCCCACGCGCAGCCGCTACCTCATCATGGTGATGCTGTTCATCACCGTCGTCATCAATTACCTGGACCGCAGCAACCTGTCCATCGCCGCGCCCGCCCTCAAGGACGAGTTCGGCCTGGACACCGTGCACGAAGGCCTGATCCTGTCGGCCTTCGGCTGGACCTACGCCGCCATGCAGATCCCCGGCGGCTGGCTGGTCGACCGCGTGTCGCCGCGGGTGCTGTACGCGGCTGCGCTGATCCTGTGGTCGGCGGCCACCTTCTTCATGGGCTTCGCCGGCAGCTTCGTGATCCTGTTCGTGCTGCGCCTGGCCGTGGGCGCGCTGGAGGCGCCCGCCTATCCCATCAACAACCGCGTCGTCACCACCTGGTTCCCGGAAAAGGAACGCGCCACCGCCATCGCCTTCTACACCTCCGGCCAGTTTGTCGGCCTGGCGTTCCTGACGCCGGTGCTGGCCTGGCTGCAGCATCACTTCGGCTGGCACATGGTGTTCGTCAGCACCGGCCTGGTGGGCATCGTCTGGGGCGTGCTGTGGTTCCTGGTCTACCGCGAACCGCGCCAGTTCAAGGGCGCCAACGCGGCCGAGATCGAACTCATCCAGCAAGGCGGCGGCGTGGTCGACCTGGAAAAACGCGTCACCGAAAAAAAGGCCCCGTTCCGCTGGAACGACCTGGGCCTGGTGATGAGCAAGCGCAAGCTGTGGGGCGTGTACCTGGGCCAGTTCTGTCTGACCTCCACGCTTTGGTTCTTCCTGACCTGGTTCCCCACCTATCTGGTGAAGTACCGCGGCATGGACTTCATCAAATCGGGCTTTCTGGCCTCAGTGCCATTTCTGGCGGCCTTCGTCGGCGTCCTGTGTTCCGGCGTGCTGTCCGATTTCCTGGTGCGCCGCGGCGCCAGCGTGGGGCTGGCGCGCAAGCTGCCCATCATCCTGGGCCTGCTGATCTCCACCGCCATGATCGGCGCCAACTTCACCGACTCCACGCCCTGGGTGATCTTCTTCCTGGCCGTGGCCTTCTTCGGCAACGGGCTGGCCTCGATCACCTGGTCGCTGGTCTCGACCCTGGCGCCGGTGCGGCTGCTGGGCCTGACCAGCGGCGTGTTCAACTTCGTCGGCAATCTGTCGTCCATCTGCACGCCCATCGTGATCGGCCTGCTGGTGTCCAAGGACAGCTTCGCGCCCGCCATCGTCTACGTGTCGTCGCTGGCGCTGCTGGGCGCGCTGTCCTACATCCTGCTGGTGGGCAAGGTCGAGCGGATCGAGGCCTGAGTCCTCAGCAGCCCTGCATCGCCGGCCTGCGGCGCGCATTGCCGGCGCGCTGCAGCAGCACCAGGGCCAGGCCGGCCGCCGCGATGACGGCGCCGGCCACCGGCACGGCGGCATAGCCCAGCCCCGCCGAAATCACCGCGCCGCCCGCGGCCGCGCCCACCGCGTTGCCCAGGTTGAACGCCCCCACGTTCACCGACGACGCCAGTCCCGGCGCTTCGGTGGCGGCGCGCATCACGCCCATCTGCAAGGGCGGCACCACCGCGAACGTCGCCACGCCGAAGATCAGCAGCGACACCGCCGCGCCCACCGGCGTGGACGCGACCCACGGAAAGGCCAGCAGGTCCGCGATGACCAGCACCAGGAAGGTGATCAGCGTGCCGTCCAGCGACCGGTCGGCCATGCGCCCGCCCAGGCCGTTGCCCAGCGTGAAGCCCAGGCCCACCAGCACCAGCATGCCGGTGATGAAGGCCGGCGACGCGCCCGTGATCTCGGCCAGTGTCGGCGCGATGTAGGTGTACAGCGTGAACATCGCACCCGCGCCCAGCACCGTGGTCAGCAAGGCCATCAGCACCACCGGACGCTTGAGCACGGCCAGTTCATGCCGCACGTCGGGGCGGCTGCCGGACGCGCCCGCCGGCAGCGCGCGCCACAGCGCCAGCATGGCCAGCAGGCCCAGCACGGCGGTGGCCGCGAACGACATGCGCCAGCCGATGGCCTGGCCCAGCCAGGTGGCCGCCGGCACCCCGCCCACATTGGCGATGGTCAGGCCCATGAACATGGTGGCCACGGCGCTGGCCTGCTTGTGGCGCGGCACCACGCTGGCCGCCACCAGCGATCCCAGCCCGAAGAAGGCGCCGTGGTTCAGGCTGGTGACCAGGCGCGCCAGCAGCAGCGTCGTGTAATTGGGCGACAGCGCCGACAACAGATTGCCGATGGTGAAGATCGCCATCAGCAGGATCAGCGCGCGGCGCCGGGACCAGCGCGAAAAAGCCAGGGTCATCAGGGGCGCGCCGACCATCACGCCGATGGCGTAGGCGCTGATCAGCATCCCCGCGCTGGGGATGGATACGTCCACGCCTTCGGCGATGACGGGCAGCAGGCCCATGGGCGAAAACTCGGTCACGCCGATCCCGAAAGCGCCCACGGCAAGCGCGAGCAGCGGCAGGCCGGGCTTGACCGGCCGGGTGTCTGTTGAGTTCATGCGGATTTCCTCGGTTCGATAGCGTCGACCGGGGCTGGGAGCCGCCTGGCGGACAGGCCGGCTGGCGCGTCGCCTGGGCCCGGTCGAAAGACAGGCGCCCAGTATGCCGGCTGCATCCTTGCGGAAACAGTGGGGGACAGGCGAAACACTTTTGACTGGAAGTCACGAATAGCCGAGCAGGCGCTCCGTCTCGCGCGCCAGCGCGACCAGGCGCGGGCCGATGTCGGCCGCGCGTTCGCGGTAAGGACCGTCGCCTGCCGGCACGCCGCAATTGAACACGTACAGCAGCGACTGGTGCGGCCGGCTCAGCGGCGCGGCGAAACCATAGGCGTCGGGACGCCACTGCAGGTTGTTGCCGCAATAGCCCTTGCGCTCCAGGTCGCGGCGGGCCGCGGCCAGCGTGGGGAAATGCGCCTCGTAGTGCGCCGGGTCGGCCACGCGCAGCTGGTTCAGCACCGCCGCGCGCTCCTCGTCGGACACGCGCGCCAGCCAGGCGCGGCCGGCGGCGCTGGACAGCAGCGGCAGCGATGCGCCGATGTCGGGGCGGGTCTGCAACGCTTCGTTGGAGCGGGCCGTCTCCACATACACCATCTGCAGGCGGTCGCGCACCACCAGCGACACCGCCCCGCGCGCATGGTCGGCGAGCTGCTTCATGAGCGGGCGCGCCAGCTGGCGGATCTGCATGCTGGCCAGCAGCGGATAACTCAGCGCCAGCACCGACGCGCCCAGGCGGTAGCGCGGCGGCTCGCCCTCGCGCTGCAGAAAGCCCAGTTCGACCAGCGTATGCGTCAGGCGCGCGACGGCGCTGCGCGACAGGCCCGTCTGCGCCGCGAAATCCTTGTTGGCCAGCACCGGGCGGTCAGCGCGGAAACACGCCAGGATGTCGATGCCGCGCGCCAGCGTGGTGGTGAATTCGCGGTCCGGCTCATGCGCCATGTTCACGCTCCAGGATTTTCTCCACGCGTTCGGCCAGCGCCAGCAGGCGCGGCGCGATGCGTGCGCGCAGGTCGCCGGGACGCAGCCGCGCCACCGGCACGCCGCAGTTGAACACCAGCGCCTGGCCGTCGACCCGCGTGCGCATCGGCACCGCCACGGCATGCACGTCCGAATGCCAGTCGCCCTGCCCCACGCAGTATCCATGCTCGGCGTAATCGCGCTGCGCCTGCTCCCAGTCCGGCGCGTAGCGGCGCCAGGCCGCCGGGTCCTGGCGCCGCAGCGCCTCCAGCACGGCCTGGGCCTCGCCGCCGGCGCCCTGGGCCAGCCAGGCGCGGCCCATGGCCGACGGCAACAGCGGCAGCAAGGCGCCGATATCGGGCCTGAACGACACCGCGTCGTGGCCGCGGCAGGTCTCCAGATACACCATGTTCAGGCCGTGGTGCATGCCCAGCGAAGCCGAGCCGCCGGCCGTGTCGGCCAGGCGCTTCATCAGCGGCCGCGCCAGCTGGCGGACCTTGATGCTGGCCAGCAGCGGATAGCTCAGCGACAGCACCGCCGGCCCCAGCCGGTAGCGCCGCAGGCCGCCGTCGTAGCGCAGCAGGCCGCGCTGCATCAGCGTGGTGGTCAGCCGCGAAATAGTGGCCTTGGACAGGCCGGTGCGGTCGGCCAGCTCCCGGTTGCTCAGCGCCGGCTCCCCGTGGCGGAAGGCCTGCAGCACCGACAGCCCGTGCGCCAGCGTGGTGGCGAAGGCCGGATCGGCGTGGCGCTGGCCGGGGCTGCTGGGCATGGTCGGGGTTCCTGAAAACGCGGGCGGCAGGCGCGGCCCGTCCTGCCGATGATAGAGCAGGCGGGCCGGCGCCCACGCAAGTTGCGCTCAAGATATCGAAACACTTGTCTCAAATCCGGCGGCCTTTTGCTAGCCTGAATCGAACCACCAGACCAGACGGAGACTCACCATGATCCGGGACCGCGACGGCTTCCCCCAGTTCCTCGAATCGCTACGCCGCTACGTGCGCGAACGGCTGGCGCCGCGCGAGGCCGAAGTCGCCCGCCTGGACGAAGTCCCGCCCGACCTGGTCGCCGACATGGCCGCCCAGGGCCTGTTCGGCTACTCGATTCCCACGCAGTACGGCGGCGCGGGCATGACCACCGAAGAACTGGTCCTGGCCGCCATGGAACTGTCGCAGTGCTCGGTGGCGTTCCGCGCCCGGGTGGGCACCAATACCGGCATCGGCTCCGAGGCGCTGGTGGCCGACGGCACCGATGAACAGAAGGCCCGCTACCTGCCGCGCCTGGCCTCGGGCGAACTGACCGGCTGCTTTGCGCTGACCGAGCCGCAGGCCGGCTCCGACGCCACCGCGCTGACCACCACCGCCGTGCGCGACGGCGACCACTACGTGCTCAACGGCGAAAAGTGCTTCATCACCAACGCGCCGCTGGCGGGCCTGTTCACCGTTATGGCGCGCACCGACCCCGACGAACCGGGCGCCAGGGGAATCAGCGCCTTCATCGTCGAGCGCGGCACGCCGGGCCTGTCCACCGGGCAGCCCTACGACAAGATGGGCCAGGCCGGTTCGCCCGTCTCCGGCGTGCACTTCCAGGATTGCCGCGTGCCGGCCGCCAACCTCATCGGCGGCCGGCTCGGCATGGGCTTCAAGACCGCCATGAAGGTGCTGAACAAGCAGCGCATCCACCTGGCCGCGCTGTGCATCGGGCCGGCCATCCGCATGCTGGACGACACGCTGCGCTTCGTGGCCGAGCGCCAGCAGTTCGGCAAGCCGCTGATGGACTTCCAGCTGATCCAGGCCATGATCGCCGACTGCCAGACCGAGATCCAGGCGGCCCGCGCGCTGGTGCTGCAGACCGCGCGCGAACGCGACGAAGGCCGCGACGTCACGCTGAACGCCTCGATCTGCAAATACTTCTCATCGGAAATGTGCGGCCGGGTGGCCGACCGCTGCGTGCAGATGCACGGCGGCTACGGCTATATCGCCGACCACGGCATCGAACGCTTCTACCGCGACGTGCGCCTGTTCCGCCTGTACGAAGGCACCAGCCAGATCCACCAGTTGACCATCGCCCGCCACACCCTGAACCAGGCGGGTTACACGCCGGGCCGCTAACGCAGCCCCCAAGGGACCGCGGCCGCAAGAAGCCGCCGGCCCGCCCCAACCGAAGGAGACTTCCATGCTGCACAAGCACCTGCCCAAGTGGATCGCGGCCGCGGCCGCCACGTTCGCCTGCGCGGCGCTGCCGCCCCAGGCGGCCGCCGCCTATCCCGACAAGCCCGTCAGGCTGATCGTCCCGTTCGCCCCCGGCGGCTCGACCGACATCCTCGGCCGCCTGCTGGCCGAGACGCTGCACCCCATCCTGGGCCAGCCCGTCATCGTCGAGAACAAGCCGGGCGCCGGCGGCAACATCGGCGGCGACTACGTCGCCCGGGCCGCCCCCGACGGCTACACGCTGCTGCTGGCCGCCGCCGGCCCCACCGTCATCAACCCCAGCCTGTACGCCAACATGCCGTTCAACCCGGCCAAGGACCTGGCGCCCATCAGCTGCCTGGAGCGCGAACACAACCTGATGGTGGTGAACAAATCGCTGCCGGCCAAGAACCTGCAGGAGTTCCTGCAGTACGCGCGCAGCAACCCCGGCAAGCTGTCCTTCGGCTCGCCCGGCAACGGCTCGCCGGCGCAGCTTGCCGGCGAACTGCTCAAGCAGCAGGCCGGCCTGCAGGCGGTGCACGTGCCCTACAAGGGCACCGGCCCCGCCATCACCGACCTGGTGGCCGGACACATCGACTTCATGATCGACAACATGCCGGCGCTGCTGCCGCAGGTCAAGGCCGGCAGCCTGCGCGCGCTGGCCGTGCCTAGCGACCAGCGCGCCACCGCCGCGCCCGACATCCCCACCTTCGACGAAGCCGGCCAGAAGGGTTTCGTGGTGATGGCCTGGAAGGGCCTGATGGCGCCGGCCGGCACCGACCCGGCCGTGATCGAACGCCTGCACGCCGCCGTCGTCAAGGCGCTGCAGGATCCCACGCTGCGCGCGCGCTTCCAGGAACTGGGCGCCGAACCGCTGGGCAGCACCCCCGCCGAGTTCGCCAAGCAGATCGCCGATGAAACCGCCTGGTGGGGCAAGCTGGTGCAGTCCACCGGCACCCGCATCCAGTAAGCCGCAAGGAAGACCGCCATGCATGCCCAGCAGGAGAACCATGACGAACAGGCCGTGCAGGACCTCTGCGACCGCATGCGCCGCTTCGTGGACGACATCGCGATACCCGCCGAATCGCCCGCCATCGCGCGCGACGTGACGGCGCTGGACCGCCGCGTCGCGGAACTGCGCGTCCGCGCCCGCGAGGCCGGCCTCTATGCGCCGCAGCTGCCCGCCGAATGGGGCGGGCTGGGCCTGGGCTGGCGCGCCCTGGCCCGCCTGCTGGAGGAGGCCGGACGCAGCTTCCTGGGACCGGCCGCGCTGAACTGCGCCGCGCCCGACCAGCCCAACATGCTGACGCTGCTGCGCCTGGGCGACCCGACCCAGCAGGAACGCTTCCTGGCGCCGCTGGTGCGCGGCGAACAGCGCGCCTGCTTCGCCATGACCGAGCCCGCGCCCGGCGCCGGCTCCGACCCTTCCATGCTGCAGACGCGCGCCGAGCGGCGCGCCGGCCGCTGGGTACTGAACGGCCACAAGCAATTCATCAGCGGCGGCGTGGGCGCGGACTTCGCGCTGGTGCTGGCGCGCGCCGAAGAAGGCGCGACCCTGTTCCTGGTGTCGGCGGACACGCCGGGCTACCGCGTCGTGCGCGACATCGGCATGGTCACCGGCTACCAGATCGGCGGCCACGCCGAGATCGCGCTGACCGGCTGCGAAGTCGGCGACGACGCGGTGCTGGGCGAACCCGGCCGCGGCCTGGAATACGCGCAGCTGCGCCTCGAACCCGCCCGGCTGTCGCACTGCATGCGCTACATCGGCCGCGCCCGGCGCGCGCTGGAAACCGCGCAGGCGTACGTGGCGCGGCGCGACTCCTTCGGCTCGCGCCTGGCCGACCTGCAGCAGATCCAGGCCATGGTCGCCGATTCGCACATCGACCTGCACGCCAGCCGCCTCATGACCGGGGATTGCGCCGCCCGCATGGACGCCGGCCTGTCGGTCAAGCAGCATAGCGCCATGACCAAGGTCTTCGTATCCGAGGCCGTCAACCGCGTGGCCGACCGCGCCGTGCAGATGATGGGGGCCTCGGGGCTGTCCGAGGACACGCCGGTGGCCATGGTCTGGCAGGAAATGCGCCCTTTCCGCATCTACGACGGCGCCAACGAGCTGCACCGCGCCACCCTGGCGCGCCGGCTGCTGGCGCGCGCCTGAACCCGAACCAAGGAGAGCACGATGGATAACCCGAGTTTCCAGGCCTACCGACTGCATGCCGGCACGGACGGCGCGCCGCCCGAGGGCCGCTTCGAGACGCTGTCGGCGGACGCGCTTTCCGCCGGCGACACGCTCATCAAAGTGGCCTACGCGGGCCTGAACTACAAGGACGCGCTGGCCCAGGCCGGGCGCGGCAACATCATCCGCCAGTATCCGCGCATCGGCGGCATCGACCTCTCGGGCATCGTGGTGCATTCGGCCGCCCCGGCGCTGGCGCCCGGCCAGGAAGTCGTGGTGCACGGCTTCGGCATCGGCGTGGACTGCGACGGCGGCTACGCCGAATACGCGCGCGTGCCCCACGAGTGGGTGCTGCCCCTGCCCGCCGGCATCAGCCTGCGCGACGCGGCGGTGCTGGGCGCGGCCGGCTATACCGCCGCGCTCTCGCTGCACTGGATGGAACATTGCGGGCTGACGCCCGACCAGGGCGAAGTGCTGGTGACCGGCGCCACCGGCGGCGTCGCCGGCGTGGCCATCGACATCCTCAGCCAGCGCGGCTACCGCGTGTGCGCCATGTCCGGCAAGCCCGACGCCGCCGCCTACCTGCGCTCGCTCGGCGCGCAGGAAGTGATCGCGCCGCCCGACCCGGCGGCCGCCATCAAGCCCCTGATGAGCGCGCGCTGGGCCGGCGTCGTCGATTCCGTCGGCGGCAGCGTGCTGGCCCACGCGCTGGCCAGCACCCGGCCGGACGGCGTGGCCGCCGCCTTCGGCAACGCCGGCGGCGCGGAGCTGCCGACCTCCGTCATCCCCTTCATCCTGCGCGGTGTCAAGCTGCTGGGCATCAACGCCAACAGCCCCATGCCGCTGCGCAGCCAGGTCTGGAACAAGCTCGCCACCGAGTACCGCCCGGCGCGCCTGGACCTGATCGCCCGCGTCATCGAACCGCGCGAACTGCCGCAGGCGCTAGCCGCCATGCTCGAACGCGGCAGCATCGGCCGCAGCGTGGCGCGCTTTTCCTGAACCCACTGCCCGCATCATGATCCAGCTTCCCGACCCCACCCTGTCCCGCCTCTTCGACCCGCGCAGCATCGCCATCGTGGGCGCCTCGGCCACGCCGGGCAAGATCGGCGCCATGCCGGTCACGCTGCTGCGCCAGCACGGCTACGAAGGCCGCATCATCCCCGTCAACCCGCGCGCCGACACCATCCAGGGCCTGGCCGCGGCGCCCTCGCTGAACGCGCTGGACCAGGACGTCGACCTGGCCATCCTGGCCGTGCCCGCGGCCCACGCGGCGCAGGCGCTGCAAAGCGCCCGCCCCGGCCAGCTCGGCGCCGCCGTGATCTTCACCTCCGGCTACGCCGAAACCGGCGCGGCCGGAGCCGAACAGCAGCAACGCCTTTGCGGCATCGCGCGCGAACGCGGCATCCGGCTGCTGGGCCCCAACTGCCTGGGCTTCATGAACGTGCGGCGCAAGGTCTACGCCACCTTCTCGCCCGCGCCCGCCAACGGCGCGGTGCCCGCCGGCGGCATCGCCATGGTGTCGCAGAGCGGCGCCTTCGGCGCCTATGCCTACAGCATGGCGCGCGAACGCGGCCTGGGCCTGTCGCACTGGATCAGCACCGGCAACGAAGCCGACATCGACGTCGCCGACTGCATCGAATGGCTGGCCCACGACGCCGACACCCGCGTCATCATGGCCTACATGGAAGGCTGCCGCGACGGCGCCAAGCTGCGCCGCGCCCTGGCCGCGGCGCGCGCGGCCGGCAAGCCCGTGGTGGTCACCAAGATCGGCCGCACCCAGGCCGGCGCGCAGGCCGCCGCCTCGCACACCGCCGCGCTGGCCGGCGACGACGCCGTCTACGACGCGCTGTTCCGCCAATACGGCGCCCTGCGCGCGCGCACCATCGAAGAATTCTTCAACCTGGGCTACGCCCTCGACACCTGGCCGCGTCCGCCCGCCGGCAGGCGCCTGGGCATCTTCACCATCTCCGGCGGCGTGGGCGCGCTGATGGCCGACGAAGCCCAGGACGCCGGCCTCGCGCTGCCCGAGCCCGCCGCCGCGGCCCAGGCCCGGCTGCTCGCGCAAGTGCCCTTCGCCAGCGCCCGCAACCCCGTCGACGTCACCGGCCAGGCGATCTCCGAACCGGGCCTGCTGCTGGCCACCGCCGACGACATCCTGGCCGACGGCCGCTACGACGCGCTGGCCGTATTCCTGGCCGCCGCCGGCTCCTCCGAAGCTCTCTGGCCCACCTTCGAAAATTTCGCCCGCGAAATGCAGGCCCGCCATCCCGGCGTGCCGCTGGCCATCAGCGCGCTCTTCACGCCCGAGCGCCGCCGCCAGCTCGAACGCCTGGGCTGCCTGGTGTTCCCCGACCCCAGCGCCGCCATCCGCACCCTGGGCACGGTGGCCCAACTGGCCGATCACGCCGACGCGGCCGCCGAACCCGCCGCATCCTCGGACGACCCGCCCCCGCTGCTCGACGCCTACAACGAAGTCCAGGCCATGGACCTGCTACGCCGGGCCGGCCTGCCCGCCACGCCCTGCATCCTGGCCACCGACGCCGACGCGGCCGTGCGCGCCGCGGCCGAACTGGACGGCCCCGTGGCCCTGAAAATCGTATCGCCCGACATCGTGCACAAAAGCGACGTGGGCGGCGTAAAGCTCAACGTCGCTGGCGAAGACGCCCTGCGCCGCGCCCACGCCGACATCCTGGACGCGGTGCGCCGCCACGCGCCCGAGGCGCGCATCGACGGCGTGCTGGTCGCGCCCATGGCGCCCAAGGGCGTGGAATGCATCGCCGGCGTGCACTGCGATCCGGTGTTCGGCCCGGTGGTCATGTTCGGCCTGGGCGGCGTCTTCGTCGAAGTCCTCAAGGACGTCAGCTTCCGCCTGGCCCCCTTCGGCCGCGACGAAGCCCTGGCCATGATCCGCGAAATCAAGGGCTACGCCCTGCTGCAAGGCGCGCGCGGCACCCCGCCCTGCGACGTCGACGCGCTGGCCGACGCACTGGCGGCCCTGTCGCGCTTCGCCCACGCGCGGCGGGACGACTTCAGTTCGGTGGAGATCAATCCGCTGCTTGCGCTGCCGGCGGGCCAGGGCGCGCTGGCGTTGGATGCGGTGGTGATGCGGGCAGGATTGAACCGCTGAAACCGCTCAGCCCTGCACGGCCATGCCCCAGCGATGCGCGTGCCGGCGAGCGTTGGACCTGATCCAGCGCCCAAGACGCTCGAGCAGCGTGCGCTCTGCTGCGGCCGTGGTCTGCGCGAGCAACCCGGCCTGCACCTGTTGCAGCGCGCCGGGCAGTTCGCCGACCAGCGCCTGCCCGACCGCCATGACATAGCGCGGCGCGAAGCCCAGCTCTCGCGCCATGCCCTGCAAATGGCCGGCGGCAATAGCGCCCGGCCTTCTCTCGCCGCCGATCGCAAACGCGAAACGACGCGACAACCCGGGATAGATGGCGGTGCACATCAGGTCGTAGAACGGCGCCAGCCGGTAGCCGCCCATGGGCGTCTGCAGCACCGACAGGTTCTTGGCGTGGCTATCGTTGTTGCCGACGTACAGATTGAAGAACACCCATTGCAGCAAGCGCTTCAGGTCTGCCGCGCCCACCCCCATCGCCCCGAGCAGCGCCCGGCACTGCGCCAGCGTGGGTCCGCCGTCGGACTCGTACTTCACGTCCGACGGCGTGCCGGCAAGCTGGCAAAGATCCAATTGATGCAGACGGCGCAGGCCGCCCTTGCCATCCGGCTCGCGGTCATAGCGGGCGACCAGGCAAGCGCGCGTGTCGGGTTGATAGGTGGCCGGCGCTGCGCCCAGGCCCAACCGATGAGCCAATTGCATCACCAGGGTTTCATTCAACGCCGATCCCCATACCTTGCCAAAGCCGCGGATATCCGGCTTGAGAATGTGCGAAGACGGCGCCGCGCCCTCGGGAATTCCGAGCGAGCCGTCCGGCTGGATGTGCACCAGCAGCTTGTCCTGCGCACCGGCGAGCGAAATCCGCGCACCGCCTTCGTTCTCGGCAATCAGCGCGGGCAGCGCCATGTCCTGCAAACGGGCGCCGAGCTCCCGCCACGTGACGCTGCGGTATCGCGCCGGCGCCGGCCGCTCGCCGCGCGGCAGCAAGGTCAAACCGCTGGCGGTATCGCCGCCGACACTGCGCAGCAGACCGAACACCGTTGTGGAATGACGGCTGACTTGCAGAAACTCACGCACCTGCCCCTCGGGCAGCAGGTTCTCGAAAAAGGCATGCACGGCCTCGCCTGCCTGCCCCTGTGCGGTCAACGGCAACGTCGGCGAAATCGCGCACGCGTCCGGCCGGCCCAGCCAGGCCTCGTCGTAGACGAAGCGCAACGGCCGCTCATCGAACAACCGGCCAACCAATTGATCGGCCCGATAGACATCCAAGGCGTCGGCGGCGTTCATGGCACGTTCGGGCGCTTGGCCGACAGCCGGACCTCCAGGCCCAGCAGATCCAACACGTCCAGCACCTTCTGCAATTGCAGCGTCGGCTTGCCGCGCTCCAGGTCCACGACATAGCGGTTGCCTGTGCCGGACAAGCCCGCCAGGTCCGCCTGGAGCAAACCCTGCGAACGCCTGACGACCTTGACCAGTTCGCCCAGTTCGGCCGACGTGCGTATCGGCACCCCGGCCTCGCCGGCCAGGGGCGGGGGAATAGTCTCTGTATTCATGAACGCCTCCGAATTACCGTACGGTAATTCTAAGGAAAACCGGGCGCAGCCAGGGCCATAAAATTACCGATCGGGAATAAATCCAGGACTATTGCCTATTGGATCGGCAAAATTACCGAGCGGTAATTCGTTTCCATAGGAAAGGCGTATGAAAAAAGGGCGTCCCAAGGACGCCCTCTTCCATCAAACCCGCCAGCCGCTTACTTCAGCAGCAGCGCGTTCAAACGCTTCACGAAAGCCGCCGGGTCGGCGATCTGCGCGCCTTCGGCCAGCAGGGCCTGGTCCAGCAGCAGCCGGGCCCACTGGTCGAACTCGCCATCTTCGGCCGCGCGGATGCGCGCCAGCAGCGGATGCTCGGGGTTGATCTCCAGCACCGGCTTGACGTTGGGCGCTTCCTGGCCGGCCGCCTTCAGCATGCGCAGCAGGTGCGGGCTCAGTTCGTTCTGGCCCACCACCACGCAAGCCGGCGAATCCACCAGGCGCAGCGTCACGCGCACTTCCTTGACCTGGTCTTCCAGCGTCTTCTGCAGGCGCTCGACCAGCGGCTTGAAGTCCTCGGCCACTTCGGCCTGGTGCTTCTTTTCTTCCTCGTCGGCCAGCTCGGCCAGGTCCAGGCCGCCCTTGGCCACCGACACCAGCGACTTGCCGTCGAACTCGCGCAGGTAGGACAGCATCCACTCGTCCACGCGATCCGACAGCAGCAGCACCTCGATGCCCTTCTTGCGGAAGATCTCCAGGTGCGGGCTGTTGCTGGCGGCGGCGAACGTATCGGCCGTCACGTAGTAGATCTTGTCCTGGCCTTCCTTCATGCGCGACACGTAGTCGGCGAAGGACACGGTCTGCGCCTGGTCGCCGGTATGCGTGGACGCGAAGCGCATCAGCTTGGCGATGCGCTCCAGGTTGGCGTGGTCCTCGCCCGCGCCTTCCTTCAGCACCTGGCCGAACTCAGACCAGAACGTCGCGTAGTCTTCCTTCTTGTTCTCGGCCATATCCTCCAGCAGAGACAGCACGCGCTTGGCCGAGCCCTCGCGGATCGCGCGCACGTCGCGGCTTTCCTGCAGGATCTCGCGCGACACGTTCAGCGGCAGGTCCGCCGAATCGATCACCCCGCGCACGAAGCGCAGATAGGACGGCAGCAGCTGGTCGGCGTCGTCCATGATGAACACGCGCTTGACGTACAGCTTCACGCCGCGGCGGCCGTCGCGGTCCCACAGGTCCATCGGCGCGTGCTTGGGCACGTACAGCAACTGCGTGTATTCGCTGCGGCCTTCCACGCGGTTGTGCGTCCAGGCCAGCGGATCGTCGTAGTCGTGCGACACTGTCTTGTAGAACTCGCGGTACTGCTCGTCCGTCACCTCGGACTTGCTGCGGGCCCACAGCGCATTGGCCTGGTTCACCGTCTCCAGCGCTTCCGTCTTGACCTGCTCGCCCTTCTCCTGGTCCCACTCTTCCTTGGCCATGCGGATGGGCAGCGAGATGTGATCGGAATAGCGGCGCAGGATCTCGCGCAGCTTCCAGCCGTTGAGCAGCTCGTCCTCGTCGGCGCGCAGGTGCAGCGTCACGTCGGTGCCGCGCGTGGCCTTCTCGGCCGCGGCGATCGTGAACTCGCCCTGGCCGTCCGATTCCCACTGGATCGCTTCCGTGCCGCCGGCGCGGCGGCTCAGCACCGTCACCTTGTCGGCCACGATGAACGAAGAATAAAAGCCCACGCCGAACTGGCCGATCAGCTGCGCATCCTTCTGCTTGTCGCCCGTCAGCTGCGAGAAGAACTCGCGCGTGCCCGAGCGCGCGATCGTGCCCAGATTGGCCACCGCCTCTTCACGCGACAGGCCGATGCCGTTGTCCGAAATCGTGATCGTGCGGGCCGCCTTGTCGTAGGCCACCGTGATCGCCAGCTCGCCGTCTCCTTCGAGCAGCTCGGGACGGTCGATGGCCTCGAAGCGCAGCTTGTCGCAGGCGTCCGATGCGTTCGACACCAGCTCGCGCAGGAAAATTTCCTTGTTGCTGTACAGCGAATGGATCATCAGGTGCAGCAGCTGCTTCACCTCGGCCTGGAACCCCAGGGTTTCGGACGCGGAAGACGTGGCGGTTTGGCTCATGGTTTTACGTAAAGGTCAAAAATATTAGGGACAAATAATCCCGTCACCGGGGCTCGCGCCCGCGCGGTCGCCGGGAAACCCTGCCTATATGAAGGTCTATGTCGCTTTTTCAAGACCCGGGCGCCCGCCCCAGGGGCGCCGCGGGTCCTTACCCGCTAAAATCCCGCACTTTCTTCCCGCATCCCGCCCCGGCCGGCCCTCCGCCATGCAATCCGCCTCCCTTGCCCAGCCCGTATCCCACGGCGCCTCCGACGCCGACGAACCCAGCCACGACCTGGTCTACGGCCCCGACGACCGCCCCGCGCCGCCCATCGCCTTTCTCGCGGCCCTGCAGCACCTGCTCGCCATCCTGGTCCCCATCGTCACCCCCGGCCTGCTGATCTGCCAGGCCCTGGACGTCCCCAGCCGCGACACCACCCTGATCGTGTCCATGTCGCTGGTGATCTCCGGCATCGCCACCTACGTCCAGTGCCGCCGGTTCGGCCCGCTGGGCGCCGGCCTGCTCATCGTGCAGGGCACCAGCTTCAACTTCGTCGGCCCGCTGATCGCCGGCGGCTCGGTCATGGTCAAGCAAGGCACCCCGGTCGAAGCCGTCATGGCCGCCATCTTCGGCGTCGTCATCGCCGGCTCCTTCGTCGAAATGGGCATCAGCCGCATCCTGCCCTTCGTCAAGCGTCTCATCACCCCGCTGGTCACCGGCATCGTCGTGCTGCTCATCGGCCTGACCCTCATCAAGGTCGGCCTCATCAGCATGGGCGGCGGCTACAGCGCCATGTCCAACGGCACCTTCGCCAGCGCCGAAAACCTCACCCTGTCCGGCCTGGTCCTGGGCACCATCGTCCTGCTCAACCGCGTGCCCGTCGTCTGGGTCCGCAGCACCGCCCTGGTGCTGGCCCTGGCCGTCGGCTACCTCGCCGCCGCCTACATGGGCCGCCTGGACTTCACCGGCGCGCGCGAAGCCGCCCTGTTCCAGATCCCCACCCCGCTGCACTTCGGCCTGGGCTTCTCGTGGCCGCTGTTCGTGCCCATGCTCATCATCTACCTGGTCACCTCGCTGGAAGCCATCGGCGACGTCACCGCCACCAGCAAGGTCTCCAAGCAGCCCGTCGAAGGCCCGCTGTGGATGCAGCGCATCAAGGGCGGCGTGCTGGTCAACGGCGCCAACTCCCTGCTGGCCGGCATATTCAACACCTTCCCCAGCTCCGTCTTCGCGCAGAACAACGGCGTCATCCAGCTCACCGGCATCGCCAGCCGCCACGTCGGCGTCTGGATCGCCGGCATGCTGATCCTGCTGGGCCTCTTCCCCGCCGTCGCCGGCATCCTGCAAGCCGTGCCCGAACCCGTGCTGGGCGGTGCCGCCATGGTCATGTTCGGCGCCGTCGCCGCCTCCGGCATCAACATCCTGGCCGGCATCCAGCTCGACCGCCGCGCCCTGCTCATCATCGCCGTCTCCCTGGCGCTGGGCCTGGGCGTCTCGCAAGTGCCCGAGATCCTCTCGCACCTGCCCCACGCCGTGAAAAACATCCTCGAATCCGGCGTCGCCACCGGCGGCATCTGCGCCCTGGTCATGAACTGGTTCCTGCCCGAAAAGAAGCCGGCGTAAGCGCCCCGCCAGGCAAGGGGCTCGGCCCCTTGCCTGACAATTTCCCCCAGACCGCATATAATCGCCGTCTTCGCATCTCCCGCGACCGTCATCAGTACGCGTGCGCGACCTCCTAGCCCGGGTGGTGAAATTGGTAGACGCAGGGGACTCAAAATCCCCCGCCGCAAGGCGTGCCGGTTCGATTCCGGCCCCGGGCACCATCCCCAAATCTTCTGCTAATTCAAGCCATTAGAAGATTTCGCAGTACAAGCCCCGCACCGGGGGATTTTCCTAAAATTGTGGTCAGGTACAGTTTCGGTACAGTGATGCGGCGCTAGCCCCATACGGAGTACTCATGGCTACGATTGTTAAGACTTCCTCGGGCACTTGGAAAGCCCTCATTCGTAAGACCGGCTGGCCGGCCACGGCCAAGACGTTCCGTACCAAGCGCGACGCCGAAGACTGGGCGCGCCGTACCGAAGACGAAATGGTGCGCGGCGTATACATCCAGCGAGCACCGGCCGAGCGCATGACCGTCGAAGCGGCGCTGACCCGCTACCTCAAGGAAGTCACGCCCACCAAGCGAGCCTCGACCCAAGCCGGCGAACACAAGAAAGCACAGGTCATCATCCGGCATCTTGGCAAGTACTCGCTGGCCGCCCTGAACGCCGAGATCGTGGCGCAGTTCCGTGACATGCGACTGGCCGGCGACCCGGACGAGAAGGGCAAACTACGACCTCGCAGTAACAACACGGTACGCTTGGAACTGGCACTGCTGGGCCACCTGTTCACCGTCGCGATCAAGGAGTGGGGCATCGGTCTGCCCTTCAATCCCGTGTCCAACATTCGCCGCCCTGCCCCAGGCTCGGGCCGCAACCGGCGATTGACTCCCGAAGAACAGACCCGCCTGCTACAAGCAGTCGATAAGCACTCGAACCCGATGTTCGGATGGATCGTCCGCATTGCCGTTCAAACCGGCATGCGGCTGTCCGAGATTGCGACGCTGCGTATTCGGCAAGTGGACATCGAGCGGCGCGTCGTGCGGCTGGAGCACACCAAGAACTCTTCTCCCCGCACCGTTCCTCTGACTGCCGAGGCAACGCGCGTGTTCACCGAGGCCCTTGCCAACCCCGTGCGCCCAGCCGAAACCGAACTGGTGTTCTTCGGCGAACCTGGCCGGGATGGCATACGACGCCCCTACCTGTTCGACAAAGCATGGACCGATGCCAAGCGAGCAGCGGGCCTTGAAGACTTCCGCTTTCACGACCTGCGACACGAGGCTGTCAGCCGGTTCGTGGAAGCCGGCTTGAGCGATCAGGAGGTGTCGGCCATCAGCGGCCACAAGTCGATGCAGATGCTCAAGCGCTATACGCACCTGCGGGCCGAAGATCTGGTGCAGAAGCTGGACCGCCTCGCGCGTCGCGCGCCGTCCACTTCTAAACAACGGAGTGAGGCCGACTCCCAAACAGAGAACAACGCATAATCGCCCCATCGCGTTGCCATAATGAATAACCGATTGTCTTAACCTACGGAGGAAGCTAGTTTTGCATACCGCTATCAAGATCGTCGCCATCAGCAGCCTTGCCCTTACCCTTGCCGCGTGCGGCAGCGCCAAGGACGCCAACAAGAGCAACTTCAGCAAGGCCATACAGGCATACCTGGATACTCAGAAGGGCCTGTGCGCTGCGATTCCCGCAAAGGGCTTGCCGTTCACCCTGGCGAATCAAGACATGCTGGGCGGTCAGAGCAAGAAGCGCGCCGACGCGCTAGTCGATGCCGGGCTGCTGACGAAGCGAGACACCGAAGTCAAAGCCATATTCGGCAACAAGATGGAGCCGGCCACCGAATACCAAGTCACCGACACCGGCAAGAAGTTCCTCGTCGCCAATGGTGCCAACACGATGGCTGGACAAGATGCCTTCTGCACCGGAAAGTACACCGTTGTGGAAGTGAGCAACTTCACTGAACCCAGCGACATGATGGGCGTAAAGCTGTCGCAGGTGAACTACCGCTACAAGGTAGAAGGTGCAGATGACTGGGCCAAATCGGAAGGCATGCGTGCCAATTACAAGAATTTTGCGGAACAGACCCAGGGAGATATACAGGGTAAAGCGGCTGTCATCCTGACCAACGATGGATGGATGCACGAGCGCCTGTTCAAGCGCGGATAATAACCCTGAGCCAGCTGTAAAACGAAAGGCCTTTCACCTTGAGTGAAGGGCCTTCTCTTTGGGGCTACGCCAATCTGCGAGGCGGTTGGGGGGCGCGGAACCACCCAAACTGGTCAGCGAATGATTTATATGGAAATAAGCACATAACACCTTAATTAAGCCGACCCGCGAAGCGGGTTCGGCTTGAATAAATTGTTAGGCTGCATCTCGTGACCTTTCGATAGCTGCGATTGATTGAGCTACGTCGCTGCGGGAAGTAAATGCGCCCGACCAGGCTTCCTTGAACCATGCGTTTAATGCACCAATGTCGGTGCGGAAGCCAGTGATTAGCTTGCGCCTTGCGTAGGAATGCAGCGTTTGATCTTTGATGACGAATCTCAGCCGAACGAACACAGACTCATATGCTACGTAGATACTCATTGCCCAGAGAAGAGGAATGAATGCAATGTTGTAGATGACCGGTAGTATGAAATCACGCAACGTATCTAGATGGGCGATTGTGTCAAAACTTGTTAGAACCTTATAGCTTTCAAATACCAGAAATCCTAGGCCCATGACAATCAAAACTCCGTTGAGAAATTTGTGGGCGGGGGCATATTTATCATCGCTTTGTGCTACGGCCAGCAAGCCGCCAAGCAGCGCTGTAAATGGAACAAAGATGAGCTCGCCAAGCAGTGGAAGCTTGAAAAGATTGATAAAGAAATCTAGAAGCAGAGACAACTTGAAGTTCTTCGCAACAGCGGTTTTAAGCAAACTTGGATTTCTGCTGATTTCAGGGGTGTCCGCGAGAGCCGGAATACCGGCGACAACGAGCCATAGTGCCGTGATCTTGAATTGCTTGAGCGTCCACAAATCAAAGTGACGCAATATTACCGTCACGGCCACCAGATATGCTATTGCGAGAAAGAAAGCTATTACGATTGGGCGAGCAGTCGCCGCCGAAAGTACGCTTCCGAAGCTCTTGCGTACGCCTGGCTTTGTCAGGCACCAAACAATAAAAATACCGAGCCAAATCGCTGTTGCGAGTTCCCGTGAATCCAAACTTTTGAGGATTTCGATCACTTTCTATGCAACCTGACGAACAAGCCAAGCCGCCGCCGAAGGCGCTCGGCTTGAGCTAATGGTGAGGTAAATGCGGTGAACGTGCATTTTCTAGTCTTCAGGATGTTGTGGATCCCCAAGTCCAGTCTTGCCCTCCCACAACAACGAAAATCTCAGAGCGCAAGCCGCGAGCCTTGAAAGCGGCCTGCACCTTTGTGCGAACATGGTCTCGAACAGATGCTGCGCTCTCGCCGTTGTATGAGCCAAGAACCGTTGTTGTAGGAATAACAGTTTCACCTCCACTGCTATTTGCCTGTGCGCGCTTGAGGCCGAGCGCCTCAAGATCAGAATATGCATTTTGATAGTCCGTGCTGGATGCATTTTTCAGGTCAAAAGTGCAAACGACTCCGTAAGCCATTGATTTTTCCTTTTATTGAAACCCACTTGCACTGGGGTAAACCTAACGCACAAGGTATGCGGCTTGCGTAGCAAGTCCGCTTGACCGCCGGGTTAGGTGTTGAGACCTTCAACCCGGCGGAACGAAACTGAATGATAGCTGTAGGCGCTATGCTTGAGAAAGCCGCGACGCTTCAAGCCAAAACCTTTGCGCGAAGCGAATGAAACAGACCGAAAAAGCTAAGGGTTGAGAAGGTGCGGAGCGTGCCCGGACTTGCACCAGGATATGCGGTTATGAGCCGGACGACTCTACTGTCACAGCCTCCGCGAAAAATCTTCCACTGTCTCTTAAAACCTCAAGATCTACGGATGCCAGGACTGTCCGCTCTTGGCCGAACTCGGTCTTATGTCTTCCTGAGCGAATCAGCCCCACCTACGCGGCGACCGAGTGGCGTGGCCACCACTTAAGCGTGTGCAAATCCAGCAACGTGAACCGCCCCGCATCCTGCCATCCACCTGTATCGATGTAGTAAACGTTGCCAAGCTGTGCAGGCTTGCGTAGCGTCATATGTCCATGGACTACCGCACGTACATTGCGGACAGGCTGGGAATACTGCATTCGATAGCGGTCTACGGACCATAGGCAGGCATCCTCATCCTCCGGGCTGAAAGTAGCGCCATGAATGGCCTGCCAATCGTCATAGGGGAAGTCGGCGTGAACCATACCCACTACACCACTCGGCGTTTCCACCTCGATAGCCAGCGGCAAGGCACTCAAGCAGGCCGCAATGCGTTCACGAACATCGCCGGCACAGGCATCCAACCATCCGCCGCCGTGCACGCGATGATCGACGTCCGGAATCGGATTGCCCATCGCCCGTCGCCACGTCATCAGGTCGTGATTCCCACAGATCGCGTGAAACCACGGGCGCTCCAACCATTTCAGAACATCGGCTGACTCAGGACCTCGGTCCACAAGGTCCCCCACGGAAAACAATCGGTCCTTTTCTGGCGAGAACCTTACGGCAGCCAGCGCGACCTCAAGGCGACCAAAATGACCGTGGATGTCACCCACCGCAAAATCACGGCCGCTGGCATTCAATTGAAAGCGCCGGACTCGGACATTACCGGACGTCATTCCAAGGTTCCATATAGCTCCCTAACGACTTGTCATGCATGTCCCATGATACTTGGCTCTTCACGACCGCGTGACACGTAATCCGCTGATCCTAGTGCCATCACTTCGAATGCGAGCCAACAGCGTGAGCATGCTCACATCGTTGGTAATTTTCCACAAAATTTTTCCCTGTCCACCGACGCTTCAGACGCGGAAATCAGAGCACATCTCTGACCGCGCCTAAGCCCATGATTTCTAGATTTATTTTGCTTGATCGCTTCATCGCAAAAAAACCAATGTGCCATATCTTGGCATTTGGCGATGCCTAATCTTGGTTTTCATAGACACCCTATTTTGGTCTTTAAAATCAATGACTTAAGTTTGACAACCATGCCTTCACGGTAAAGACTGGCATTACCTACGGTGAACTTGTGAGGCATAGGAATGACTACTGGAGAATATTTGTTGGGACGGTTTGGGCCGTTGATGAGCATCGTTGACGTTGCCACCTTGCTAGGCCGATCTCCGGATGGCGTCCGCATGGCGCTTTATACCGATACCGACTTTTCACGCAAGCTGAAACCGGCCATGCTGCGGGTCGGCCGCCGCGTTTATTTTCGGACGATGCAGGTCACAGAAGCCCTGAATCTGGAACAGCCGGCAGACGATGAAATCACGCCCGCAGAGGTCGCTACGCGGGGGCCGCGCGCATGAGTCGGCAAAGAACCATCAACGACCAGATATGGCGCTCAAATCGCCTGTCAGGCTGCACGGTCGAAGACCGCTATGCGCTGTTCTATTTCCTGACATCGCCATTCAGCAATGTCATCGGCGCCTACGAAATCGTCATTCGCGTTGCAGCCTCAGAAATGGGCTGGGACCCCGATTCACAACTAATGCCAGTGATGCGTCGTCTCATCGATGCTGGCATCTTGGATTTTGACCCGCAGGCGAATTACATTTGGATCAAAGATTGGTGGGACCACAATTCCGCCAAGATGGCAGTGGCAACAACCCTTAGGAAAAAGACACTCGAGCAAATAGCGGCACTACCCCAAGGCTGGCGTGACGCTTACGTGAATGACTTTATCGATCGACTGCCTACCGAGGATCCGCTGCGCAATACGGTAGCCAAAGCCCTTGGATACGGTCCATATAGGCTATCGACACCCTATGCGGGCCCAGACGACGGCCGGACGTCCATTCCGGCCGAAGCAAAAGACATCCATAGAAATCAATCGATTAGCAACGGGCATACCCCAGCGACAGCCTATCACCAGGGTATGGGCAGGGGGCCGGGTAACACTACTACTAACACTAACCCTATCTATAACCCTACTACTACAACGAGAACCGACGACGATCTTCAGTACCCTACCGCGCTGGTCCCCGCTGAGAAACTGTCGATCCAAAACTTGCTTACCGACGTCCAATCAGCTGATGCGCAAGCATTGCTTGACGAACTGGACGGGGCCATCAAGACACCCGGAACCATCAGAAAGACGAAGGTCGCCTATTTCAAAGGAATCCTTGAACGCCACCGCACAGGGGGATTCGTGCCGTCTGCTGGCATCCCGATAGCGACCAGAAGAGAACGCCTGGCAGCGACCCAAGATATGTCGCGCGCTTCGGAATCAGCATCACTCAGCAAAGCTGAATCCCAAGCCCGGCTTCAAGAAATCAAAGCCCAACTGGAGCTGCATACGAGGATGCCGAAATGACGCGCAAGACCACACTCAGCATCCGCCTGGATGGTGATCTGAAGCAGCGTTGGCAGGCACTTTGTCTTCGACAAGGCAGCACGCCCAGCGACGGCCTGCGGCAGATCATTGTCCGCCTTCTCAACGGTTCGGCAACGGACGCTTCGCCCACTCCATCAAAACACGAGCAGCCCGATACTTCGCGTCGCCGCTTGGAACTCCGCCTGACCGAGACGGAATATGCCCGTATCGAAGCACTAGCCTTGCAGCAGGGCATGTCAGCCAATCGCTGGGTCATCCACCTGATACGGGCCAATCTCAGCGGCGAACCGCAGTTCGGCATGACAGAGCTACGGACGCTGGGCGAATCGAATTCACGGCTGCTGGCAATCGGTCGCAACCTGAACCAGATCGCCCGGCATATGAACGCAGGACGCGCGCTGGAGACGGTGGTAACCGCTGAGCGTATCGACACACTGACCCGTCATATCAAAACCCACACCGCGCGGGTGGCAGACATCATGCGCGCCAACATTGACCGCTGGAGGCTGGAATGAGTCTGGTCATCGATGGAATTTTGAAGGACTGGGGCGAACGCATCTATACCAAGCCCGTGACCAGCCAAGGCATTAAGCGCACGGTGACGCGATCACGTACTTCGCCGCCCTCTACGCCTCTGCTATTGACCGGCAGCGCCCGGGTACGCGACAAGTTGATGCTGACCACTCGCAAAGCGCCCGAAGTCATGGTGAAAATCTCCGGCGGTGGCAAAGGCATCGCGCAGGTGAAAGCGCACCTCGACTACATATCGCGCAACGGCCTGGTAGCGTTGGAGAATGAAGACGGTGAAGTCATCCTTGGCCGTGAGGCCGTGCAGGACGTGCGCGACGAATGGAAAAGCGGCCAGTACGGGTTGCCTGATAACGGCTCGCGCCGTGAAACGTTCAATATCGTGCTGTCCATGCCACCCGGCACCGATCGACGCGCAGTGAATGACGCTATCCGTGCATTCGCGAAAACGGAGTTCGGCGCCAACCACGCGTATGTCTTCGCCATCCATGACGACGAAGCCCATCCCCACGGCCACCTTTGCGTTAAGGCGCTCGGTCTCGACGGTAGCCGGCTCAACCCACGAAAGGCGGACCTGCAACGATGGAGGGAACGCTTCGCCGAGGCGCTGCGTGAACAAGGCATCGAGGCCAATGCCACACCGCGTAGGGCACGGTCTAACACGCACACTACGGTCAAGCAGGCGACGCGACATGCCGCCAAGCGCGGCAAGAGCACTAAGGCGGCCGAGCGGGAACAACGCAAGCTTTCCGGCGTTTCACGTACCATCAGGAATGGCTACGGGCACATTGCGAAAGCCTTGGCCGCTGGTGGCATGGAGGACAAATCGCTTGCCCTGGAAATTGTTCGGTTCCTTGATCCCTCGCAGGACAGGACGCTACAGGTCCCACAGCGTAGCCAGCGCAGCACAGAAGTGATCAAGGATGTCCAGCAACAGGACAAGACCAACCATCCAGGCAAAGGCGACCTGAGCCGTTGATTGATTGCGCAAGAAGGACCATAAGATGGCTTTACGCTACGACGCGCTGCAAGACTACTGTGATGATCCAGCGCGCACCGGTGATGTACAGGTCATTCTGTATGCGCACTACTGGAAGGGCTTTGCCTTGGCCGTGCAGGACGGCACTACAGAGCACCGCGTCATGGACGACAAGGGTCGACCGTACCGGTTCCGAACCGTAGAAATGGCCTTGGCGGAACTGGCGAACATCTCGTATCTATCGGACCGCATCATCATTGACCGTCGCGCGTGGTCGCCGTAGTCGGAAACTACTTTGCATTTACCCTAAGTACAATCAACTTCGGTTGTACCTTTAACCACAACGAACGTTGCACCGCCCCAAGGACGCCTAGCGTACCGGGTGCCGACCCGAAAAGAAGGGTTCCGACCGCCGAGAGCAGATCGGCCGCTTAGTCGCCCCAAGAACGCTTTGTCGTACTGGGCGCGGTCCCTGAACAGACCGACAGACCGGACAGCACGGTCCTACGTTCGCCCTCAACCTCTCAGGAGTGGCGAACATGAAGAAACTATCAGCCTCTTGCATTCTGGCCGTCGGCATTGCCGCGTCGTCGGCCGCCTTCGCACAAATCCCCGTGACAGATGGCGCTTCCATCGCCAAGAGCGCGGAAAACCAGATCGAAACGATGGCGAAGTGGAAGATGCAGTACGACCAGATGGTCAGCCAGATCGACCAGATGAAGCAGCAATACGCTGCGGTCACTGGCGCGCGCGGCATGGGCGAACTGTTCAACAACCCGCAGCTGCGTGACTACCTGCCGCAAGACTGGCAAGACGTCTATGACAGCGTGAAATCAGGCGGCTATGCCGGCCTGAGCGGGCGCGCTGAAGCCATCTACGACAACAACAAGGTTTATGACGCATGCACCGGCTTTGCCTCGACAGAGCAGCGCACCAACTGCGAAGCGCAAGCCGTCAAAGGCGCGCAAGACAAAGCCTTTGCGCTCGATGCCTACGACGCGGCGAAAAACCGCCTCAGTCAAATCGACCAGTTGATGCAGCAGATCAACCAAACGCAGGACCCGAAAGCCATTGCTGAACTTCAAGGCCGCATCGCAGCCGAGCAGGCCATGATTCAGAACGAGCAGACCAAGCTACAGATGTACCAGATGGTCGCGGCAGCCGAAGACCGCCTACAGCAGCAACGGCGGAAGGAGATCAACGCAAAGATTGTTGATCAACGGGGCTACCCCACTCTTCAAGTCTTCAACCCGCTTGCACGCTAAGGAGAACATCATGGCTCCGTTCTACGCAATCACACTGGTTCCAGTGGTAACGCTATGCCTTGCCATCTATCGCTTCTGGGCTTGCGCTCGCCGCCTGAGTCCCGAGTATTACCGAGAGCTTTTGCGGCGTGCGCCGCTGATGAGAAGCCTGGATGTCGTGGCTATCGGTATGGCTGCTTTCACGGCCTACTACGCTGCTATGGGCTGGTTTGGATTCACACTGCCGTTCATTGATGAAGAACCGTTGCCGCCTTGGATGAACATCATCCTGTCTGCCGTCACATCCATTGCGTGCATCGGCATCGTTTGGACAAATGCGCCGAATCGCTTCACACAGCCGACATGGGGCGGCATGCGCGAAAGTGTCGTGCGAACCCTCGCAGCGTTACGGATCATTGAGGCCACCGAAGTGGCCCACGCACTCGACATCATCAACGCACGCGAGGCACACAAATGAAAAGCATCCTCTTCCCTTTCTTCATCACACTCACGCTCGCAGCTTGCGGCGACAACACCGCCGTTCAAACCGTCGATTGGTACAAGGCGCATGCCCCCGAACGCAACGCGATGATCGCGAAATGCGAAGCCAGTCCTGGCGAGCTCGCCGCGTCCGCCAACTGCATCAACGCCAAAACAGCGGCAAACCATCTGGCCGTCGACAAGCGAGGCTATGTCGACCTGACACCGATCAATCCGCTCAAGGGAGGTCAATAACATGGGATTCGCCTTATTCCAGTGGATAGGCAGCAGCGTCGATGCGATGCTGAACACCTTCGTATCGGAAACCGCTTCGAACGTCATCCTCGGCTTTCAAATGCTGATGCTGACCGGCGTCACGCTGTACATCACCTTGACTGGCTACGCCATCAGCGCGGGCGCGGTTGAAGCTCCCTTTCAGACCTTCATCAAGCAGTGCATGAAGATCCTCATCATCACGGCATTCTGCATGACAGCTGATTCTTACACCGCCACTGTTGTGTCGGCCATTCAAGGCCTGGAGACAGGTCTCGCCGACATCATGTCCACGTCTAACGCTCAAGCGACAAGCATCTATCAGGTGCTGGATAACTCGGCGGACAAAGGGCTTAACGTGGCTTACGACATGCTAGGCAAAGTCGCAAAGCGCGAGTTCTACGAACTAGGTCATATGTTCTGGGATGCCCTGAATGCACTCATGATGGCCATTGCCGTGTTTCTTATTCATTTGCCTGCGGCCGCGACCATCATCATGGCAAAGCTCGGTCTCGGAATAATGCTTGGTCTCGGACCACTATTTATCGCGGCGCTAATGTTTCCAGTCACCGCGAAATGGTTCGACAAATGGTTTGAGCAGGCGCTGGCCTACATCCTTGAAATTGCCATCACAATGGTTGTCGTGTCTGTCGGTGTGGCGCTATTCAAGGCGCTGTTCGACAGGGTAATAAGTACGACCACGGACAATCCCATCAATTCGTTTGTGCAGATCATCGTTCTTGCCTTGATCATCTTCTTCGCGCAAAGAAAAACGAGTGGCCTAGGGGCGAGACTGGCTGGCGGCATCGCCTTTGACGCTGTGACATTCAGGAGCATGGCGCAGGGTATTGGCAACGTGGTGAATCCTAAGACGACTCGCCGCGATATGCAGTCGGGCATGATGGTTACTGCTGGCCGAACCAACCACATGATCGCAGGCAACACCATGTGGAATCCAGCCTATCGGCAACACGTCTTGCAGAACATGGGCAAGAACTGGGGATCGGCAACGGGCGGCTCCGTCAACGGTAAGTGATGTGCATGTTGGGTCCGCATAGGCCTCGTCATCAGCGAGGCCTTTTGATTCATGGGCGCACATATCTCCGCGCTACGCTTGGGCAACCCCTTCGGTTGCATCCCGCGTCCGTTCTTGCCGGACTGGCCGCGGGGGCAGGCCCAGCGGCTTCGCCTTGTTCCTCCCCCGCCGACAGGCTGCATGGCTTCCAGAGGCATCAAGGGTGAAGGCTTCGCCCGGGATCCTCACCCGTTCCCTGCGCTGCGCTTCGGGCTGCGGCTTCCGGTCCCGCCCTTGACGCCTCTTCCGGCCAAACGGCGTCAGTAGCGGTGCTGTCAAGCGGATGACGGGTCAAGGGGTTGGTGCGGCCCGCAGCCCACAGGGCGAGGACACGGCCCCTTGACGCGGCGGAAGCGCCCCACGCTATGCCCGGGGGCAGGAGTTCCGGGCCAAGGGCCCGCAACCCCTGCTCCCGAGGCTCCCGCCGGCGAGGGTGGAGAGTCCAGAGAGGCAAAAGCCTCTTTGGAAACTACGGCTAGTACGCAGCCGATACTGGCGTCCATAGCAGGTAAAACAAGACAATTTCAGCGCACCACCTCTGTGGCTACGTGTACCTAAACCAAATTACCCATACTTCTTGTAAGATCGAGTTACCTACGGCAAGGAGACACCATGGCTGGCAAGGGTAAATGCAGGCAACAGCCCCACAAAACCATATCGGATACCGAACGCAGCCGCCGGCAATCGGCAGTTAACTATGCGCGGGCCTCCGTCGGTCTAGAAGGTTTCTCGCTCAGTGAAGCAGATGAGGCCCACGCTCAGCGTTTCGTCGATGGTCAGATGAGCCTGCAAGAGTTTGTGCAGCCGCGCGCTGACGCATTAGCACTCCCAAAGTCTTCGTCATGACGAAGAAATTTAGGATTTGGGGACTAGTGCAGGATAGGCTGTCGCCGGTTTTTGTCGCACAGGTGCGTCTAGGCCCACTCGAATGTTCAATTTATCCGGGATAAGCAGTTGCAGAACCGGTCGGAAGCATTTCGAGATAACCAGTCCGAAGCTAGTCGCTTCATCAAAAGAGGTTGCAAGCGGAAAGCGGAAGATATGGCAATTAAGCGGTAGATACACACAGAGCGCTTTAGAAGGATATGAGGACATGAGGTTTCATGCTGACGGCCCCCCGATCCCCGATGGTCTTCTTGATCGTCGTGATGAAGGCCGAGTTGTTTTTCTCTGTGGCGCCGGGGTATCTATTCCATCAGGAATGCCGAGCTTTATAGGTCTCACACAACACATAATTGAGTTTTTTGATCCACCAAAAGACTCGGGAGTCATGCGAGCTTTTCAACCATGGCTCGATGACCCTAGCGGACCAACCATCCCTTTGGACCAAGTTTTTAATTTGCTTCATCAGGAATATGGGAAGACTGAAGTTAACGCGCTGGTCATGCAACGACTTACCGCACCGTCTGCCACTACTACCGGCATTGGATACCACCACAGTCTTATTAAGCGTATATCATCTAGCCTCAATGGCATTCCACAGGTCGTTACCACCAATTTTGACACGCTGTTCGAGCTAAACGACGAACTGACTGTTCACATCCCGCCTGCGTTTCCCGATTTAGCGTTCGGAGCATCTATCGAAGGGATTACGTACTTACATGGACGGCTGGCCGGCGCCGATGAGCAACAACATCCTTATGTTCTAAGCAGTGCCGATTTTGGACGAGCATATCTGTCCGAAGCTTGGGCCACAAACTTCATCAGAAACCTCTTAGATCGATACACAGTAGTTTTAGTCGGCTATCAGGCCGAGGATCCACCGATTAAGTACCTCCTACAAGGCTTGAACCATGACGGCCAGTATGACCGATCGCGGTTATTTGCTTTTGATATAGGTCGACCGGAGGACGTCGAGGCGAAGTGGCGTGACCGTGGTGTTTCGGCCATCGCTTATGCCGATCATGACCATTTTTGGCAAACAATGGCAGCCTGGGCGGAACGTGCTGACAACCCTAGAAATTGGCGAGCCTCCGTCATTCAGACGGCGAGACGAGATCCCAAAAGCCTTCTAAGCCACGAGCGGGGGCAGGTCGCCCATGTATTGCGATCTGTGCAAGGCGCCAAGCTATTCTCCGAAATGGCTCCTCCTGCACACCCAGAATGGATATGTGTCATGGATGCGAACGTTCGTTCAGCTAAGGAGAGTAAAGGGTATGGTGAAAATGCTGAAACCTTTTATCCTATGCTTGCCTATGGATTGGACGACGATCTGCGGCACATTACTGACGACGACTACAGACGTGGTGTCAGCAATGAAAACCTTCTAATGTGGCGCTACGGTGACGACAACCCTCCGACATCTCATCGTCTTACAGAACGCCAAACCGGAGGGTATGAATTTGTACCGCCGAGGCTTTTATATTTATCAGCTTGGATCGGCAAGTCAATTGAGAGTCCAACATTGGCATGGTGGGCAGCACGGCAGAATGGCCTTCATCCCAGCCTTTTACAACAAATTGAGTGGCAGATCGAGCAGAGGACCGATCTTCATAAACGGGCTAGGCATTCCTGGGGATTAATACTCGAACACCATAGAGACCATCGAAATCAGGCCTGGGATGGGCGTTGGTTCGCCATAAAGAAACGTATCGCGAGAGAGGGATGGACCAGCAGCGTCCTTCGTGACTTTCGTCGCATTTGCAATCCAAGATTGAGGGTTACATCCCCATACGGAATCGCGTCCGTACGACCACCAGAAAAAGACTGGGACTCGCTCAGCTTAGGCCACCTGGGAAAATTCGAAATCAAGTTTCTAGAACGACATAACGAAAACCTGGAAGTACCGGACGAGGTATTACCACAAGTCTTTGGCATTTTACAGGACCAATTCGTAGTCGCATCGGGATTGCTTGGTGATATAGAGAACAAGTATTTTAAGTGCCCTACCTGCTATCCCAATCGCGAAGTTGACGGAGAAAACTATCATTCGGACGCCACAAGCACGGCGGAACTCTTTCTGCATCTATTTGATAGATTAGCGGATCAATCTCCCTCTATCGCCCGTGGCCATGCTTTAACGTGGCCCGTCGACGATCGATTCTTCTTTCGAAAATTTAAAATATACGCTTTAGCCAAAATTTCGTTGTTTGACGCTAATGAAGCTGCCTGCCACATTTTAAACTTCGATCAAGAAGCATTTTGGGATAGCAACAACGTTCGCGAGCTGTTGTTCTTAATGAGCGACCGTTGGACAGAATTCACGACGGGCAACAGACAGCTTTTATTGGAGAGAATACTAAATGGTCCCGACCAACTCACTCATTGGTCTGAGGACGAGTATGAGGCTATTCGCGCAAGGTACGCATCGACATATGGACGCTACCTAGAACTTCAGGGTTGCGAACTCTGTCCGGAACAAAGTCGGAGATTATCCCAAATAATCTCCGGCATTGAGAATTGGAACGATGGCTGGGCTGCTTCAATCGTTAAGTTACATGGCTCTTATACGGGGTGGGTAGGCACTGATGAGGCGCCCGATGCTCTATTAAGTCTGCCAGCCAATGAAATTGTTCCCAGGGCTAGAAATGATTTGGAACGTGAGTTTCGCAGTTTTACAGAAAAACGCCCGTTTACTGGCTTGGTCAAAACCAATCCTCGTAAAGCACTGGCGGGCCTGACCTCAGCAGGAAAAAAAGGCGACTATCCAGAGCCGTTCTGGTCTGCAATCATTAATGAAATGCCGGATCAGATTTCACCTCGACTCAAAAGAGTGTTCTTAAAGCGGCTTACGAAATTGCCTCGGCCTGTAGTCCACGAGTTAAGACACACACTTGCCCGATGGATAGAAAAAAAACTAACCGACCTTCTTGATTTTGATCACGAGCTTGGCTGGGCGGTCTTTGACCACGTTATGGATGGATTGCTAGATGGTGGAGAAAAAAGTACGGAGAGTGGTCTAGGTCAAATACATCAAGGTGGACAAGTTGTCGAACGGTCTCGACGCACCTATGACTACGCTATCAATGGCCCAATTGGGATGTGTACGGAAGCACTTTTTCAGGCGGTTCCTGGCGAGACGCAGGAAGCGGGATCACTGATACCTGAGCATATTAAGGAACGTATAGGACGCTTATTGTCTGCACCAGGAGAGGGTACTGACCACGCCGTATCTATTACAACGAGCAAGCTCAACTGGCTAATGTATGTAGACCCGAACTGGACTGAGAAGCAGTTTGTACCAATGCTAGCGTTCGATCATCATATGGCAGAGCCTGCTTGGAACGGATTTCTAAGTGCGCAAAATGTACCATCGAGGCCATTGGTACGGATTATAAAACCGTTGCTGCTCGAACTATTTCCCTGGATTAACCAACAGGCTTGGGATACAGACTATGCACGAACCGCGGCGCAGTGGCTAGGATGGACGTGCATATTCAGACAAGGCACGCCCGAAGGGCTTACCAACCGTGAAATGCGTGCAGCATTGCGTCTCATGCCGGATGAGGTGCGCAATAGCCTTATTTTTTGGCTGGGTAAAGTCGGTCAGAAAAATGAGAATGGGTGGAAGAAATTAGTGGTGCCTTTTTTACAGAGTGTCTGGCCACGAGAGCGAGTCTATCGTACGTCTTCCTCAGTAAACGCTTGGATCGGGCTTTTGGATGATACCGGTGATTACTTTCCGGTCGTTTATTATGCTGTAAAACAATTCCTTGTACCCATTGAGAGCAGCAGTAATCCACTCTATCGTTTTGCTCGTGAATTAAATGGCGAAACGCCGATAACGGCAAAATTTCCTGAGGACACTCTTGATCTCATAGATACAGTGACGCCGCGTACATTAACTCGTTTGCCCTACGAACTCCCAAAGGTAGTCTCCCTGATTGCAGAAGTGGACCCCAAACTTAGGAGTGATCGTAGGTATCTGCGGCTCATTGACCTGATTGAGCGGAGCTAGCCAACGACGCTTTTTGGCTGTTATCCCCCCTTGATCGCACTTCATTCGGTACACTAAAGGTACAGTGACCAGTTTTCACCAATCCAGCTAAAATACGCTAACCTACTGATTTGAAACTGGTTTTACCTATTTCAATCTACGCTAGAATTCGCCCCATTTCCCTGTAGAGACACTGTAAATCACCGACTCAAAATCCCCCGCCGCAAGGCGTGCCGGTCCCATTCCGCCCCCACCACCAAAATACAGTCTGAAGTAGTCCGAGTTAGGCTCCAATCCCCGCAGAAGTCAACACTCTGCGGTTTTTTTTCGTCCCTGGCGCAATGCCAAACGGTGAAAGCCCTGACAACATGCCTCGCCGATTCATCGACGACCAATGAGAGGCAAGACGGTCACGGCCGTTCCAGAATGCGAGGTCCCGGACCTTCCGCCCCCAGTGCATCCTGAGGATTACGCAAGGGACATTCTTCCAGCGACAGGCAACCGCAGCCGATACAGCTATCCAGTTCGTCACGAAGCCGCGTCAGCTTCTTGATGCGTTCGTCCAGACTCGCGTGCCAGTGCGAGGACAACTCCCGCCATTGCTCAGCAGTGAGCTTGCTTCCCGCCGGGAAGCGACCAAGGGCCTCCTTGATTTCCTCCAGTGGAATGCCCGTGCGTTGAGCCACCTTGATCACTGCGATATGGCGCAATACGACTGAAGCGAAGCGACGCTGGTTGCCGGCGTTGCGCGTGCTTATGATCAGCCCTTTCGTCTCATAGAAATGAATCGTGGAAACCGGCACGCCGGCACGATGGGCCACCTCCCCGACCGTGAGTAAGCGAGAAAAATCGATCGGTTTCTTTACGTTCACGGCTTGACCTCAAGTTTGCTTGAGGTTTTATAGTCCGCGTCGCCCATCCTGGCAAGCTCATCCGATTCTTCTGCAGTGAACACGCATGCAACTCTTTATTTTCAAAATATTGGACAGCCGCTGGCTGTGGATCTTCGCGCGCATTCTGCTGGCGGCAGTATTCATTTCATCCGGGTTAAGCAAGTTGCTTGATTTCCAAGGGGGGCAAGCTGAGATGCGCGCGGCCGGGTTGCAGCCGGATTGGCTGTTCAACATAGCGACCATCTCGGTGTTGCTGGGCGGCTCGGTACTACTGTTGATCGACCGTGCGCTATGGCTGGGAGCCGGGGCGCTGATCGTGTTTCTCCTGCTCACCATTCTGGTCGTACATCGCTTTTGGGCCCTCGAGGAGCCCGCGGCGACGCAAGCCATGTACTGGGCCTTTGAGCACATATCGCTTGCCGGAGGGTTGCTGGCGGCTGCGATCGCCAGCCGCTCCCGCAGGCGCCTGCATACGGCGCTGGAACTCTATTACGGTGCGACGTCGCGTTGAAGCAGAGGCAGCCAGAAGGCGGGCGATTCTGGTTGCAACTACAGCATTGGCCGCCACGGTCGGCTGGGCGCGGGGCATGTCCGCCCCCGCCAGGATTGTTGCCATCAAGGCAACACGATGATCCCCCACCCAGGCCTTCTGCCCCCTCCCTCCCCGCCCTACGATGCGTCCGTAGTCAACCAATCGAGGGAATCACCATGAGTCAACGTCTGAATGCCTATGCGCAATCGCCCGAGTTGTTCAAGAAGTTCGTCGAGTTCGGCCTGCTCTTGAAATCCGGCGCGATCGAGCAATCGATCCTGTCCCTGGTGGAGATCCGCGCCTCGCAGATCAACGGCTGCGCGTTCTGCCTGGATATGCACGTGAAAGAGGCCAAGATTCGCGGCGAGCGCGAGTTGCGGCTGCACCATGTGGCGATCTGGCGGGAATCCACCGAGTTTTCGCCGCGCGAGCGTGCCTGCCTGGCCTGGACCGAGGCGCTGACGATGCTGGGCGCCCATGGAGTGCCCGACGAGGTGTACGAGCGCGTACGCACGCAGTTGTCTGAAAAGGAGATCTCCGACCTGAGCTTCGCGGTCATGGCGATCAACGGCTGGAACCGCCTGAATGTGGGTTTCCGGACGGTGCCCGGTTCGGCGGACAAGGCATACGGCCTGGACAAGGCCAGGTTCAACTGAGGAGTCATCATGAAGATCCTGGTTATTGGCGGGACGGGCCTGATCGGTTCCAAGCTCGTGAAACTGCTCGACGAGCGCGGGCACGAGGCGATTGCCGCGTCGCCCGCGACCGGCGTCAACACGGTTACGGGCGAAGGCCTGGACGCGGCGCTGGCGGACGTGGATACGGTGGTCGACGTTGCGAATTCGCCGTCGTTCGAAGACCGCGCCGTGCTGGAGTTTTTCCAGGCCTCGGGGCGCAACCTGATGGCGGCGGAGGCCCGGGCCGGCGTGCGGCACCACGTCGCGCTGTCGGTGGTGGGCACGCAGCGCCTGGCGGAAAGCGGTTATTTCCGCGGCAAGATCGCGCAGGAAGCGCTGATCGCGGCGGCCGGTATTCCCTACACCATCGTGCACAGCACCCAGTTCTTCGAGTTCCTGGGCGGTATTGTGCAGTCGGGCACGGAGGGCTCGACGGTGCGGCTGTCGCCGGCCTTCGTGCAACCCATCGCGTCCGATGACGTGGCGCTGGCCATGGCCGACGCCACGCTGGCGCCGCCGGTGAACGGCATCGTGGAGATCGCCGGACCGGAGCGGGTGCGCCTGGCCGAGCTGGCGCAGCGCTACATGGCCAGAACGGGCGACACGCGCAGCGTGCAGGCGGACGCCGACGCGCGGTATTTTGGCGCGCTGCTGGATGACGATACGCTGGTGCCGGGACCCGGACCGCGGCTGGGCAGGATCGATTTCGAAACCTGGTTCAGCCGTGCGGGCGCAGGCAGGTAGCGGCGGGCGCAAGGACCTTTATGGGCAAGCTGCGGCCGCCTCCCCCAAGTCTCCTCGTGAAGTACCGGGGCGCGGATTTCCAGCCTCTGTACACGACCAGCGTGACGGTGCGCGGCGGGGAGGCGGCGCACGGCCGGGCCTCGGGCATGGCGATTTCGGACGACGGCGAGCTGATCGTGGAGCTGCGCCTGCCGGTGGAGCTGGGCGGCACGGGCGGGGGCACGAATCCGGAGCAGTTGTTCGCCGCCGGCTATGCCGCGTGCTTCCACGGCGCGCTCAGCATGCTGGCGGAGCGCGCCGGCGTAGCCATCCCGGACGCGTCGGTGACGGCCACGGTCTCGTTCGGGCGCGACCCGGTGGACGGCTTGTTCGCGCTGTCCGCGGATATCAACATCCACCTGCCGGGCGTGCCTACGCCGGTTGCGCAGGAGCTGGTGCGCAATACGGAGCGCCTGTGTCCTTATGCCAAGATGGCGCAGGGCGGAATCGCCAGCGTCGTGGCGCTGAGCCAATAGCGGTCAGGCCTGTTTCAACAGCAGGCTGTCGATGGTTTGCAGGTCGAGCGCGCGTATGCGTTCGGTCATGAAGTCGATGAACACCCGCATGCGCGCCGGCAGATGCTGGCGGCTGAGAAAGCACAGGTAGTGCCCCCGGTCGTCGGGCGCGTATTGCGGCAGGCACTGGACCAGGGTGCCGGCGCGCAGATGTTCGCATACCTGGTAGCCGGCCATCTGGGCCAGGCCGTGGCCGTCGAGCACTGCCTGCAGGACGAGATCGGCATCGTTGAAGGTGAGCATGGCGGGCGGCGCGAACTTGCGCAGCTGGCCGCCGACCTTGAATTCCCATTCGTATACGCGGCCCGACGCCAGCAGGAAATTGACGCAGCCGTGGTCCGGGAGCGCTTCCACGCTGTCCGGCAGCCCGTATCTGGCGGCATAGGCGGGCGAGGCGCACAGCATCATCTGCATCGGAATCACTTTCTTGGCGATCACCTGGCTGTCTTCCATGCGGCCGTTGCGGAACGACACATCGACACGGTCCGTGGTGAAGTCGGTCGGGCCGTCATCCAGCAGCAGCTCCACGGATATGTTGGGGTTGGCCTGGCGGAAGTCTCTCAGCAGCGGGGCGACGACCTTGCGGCCGAAGCCCACGGTGGAGCAGACGCGCAACTGGCCGGTGGGCGGGCCTACACGCAGGTCGCGCATGTCGTCCAGGGCCTGGATGATGCGTGCGACGCCGGGATGGCACTGGTCATAGAAGCGCTTGCCTTCCACGGTCAGCGAAGTGCTGCGCGTGGTGCGCACGAAGAGCCGGGTGCCGAGCTGGTCTTCGAGCTTCTGCACGCTGCGGCTGACCGCCGAGCGGCCGATGCCGAGCCTGTCGCCGGCCTTGGCGAAATTGCCTTCGGCGGCGACGGCCATGAAGGCCACGACGCCTGCGTAGCTGGTCGCGAAACTATCGGCCAGGGAATCGGGACCGTTTGCGCGAGGGGAAACCGGGGGAGCGGGAATGGGAGTAGGCATGGTGGCGGCGCCGCGAGTGGGTTGTTCCTAGCTCCTAAGACGTTGGACTCCCGGATTTTGTGACGCGAACCCGAAAAAAAAACCGGCCAGCCCCCGGCACATGACGCCGGGGACTGGCCGGGATGGGGGTTATCGCCGTCCCTTATTCGATGGGGATCAGGGCAGGCGCGCCCTTGTTCTTGATCAGCACGACCACGAACCTGGCGGGCTCGGTCTGGCTGGCGTTGCGGCCCACGGTGTGGATGTCGTCAGGCCCTTCGTAGAAGGTCTGCCCCGGGGTCAGGGTCACTTCCTTGCCGCCCTTGACCTGCATGACGACGCTGCCTTCGAGCACGTACACGAAGGCCGAGGCGTCGTGGCGATGCAAGGGGTCGGCCGCGCCAGGCGGGTAGTCGACGAGAAGCATCAGGGCATTCTTGCCGGGAATGTCCGGCAGGTCCTTGCTCATCAGTTCGGTGACGACGGGGTCGGCCGGCTTGCCGGCGGGCGTGGCATGGTGCGAAGCCGCATAGGCGGGCCGGCCCAGCAGCGCGCCGGCGGCGATCAAGGGCAAAGCGAGTTTGGTGAGTGTCGACATGGCCTGTCCTGGTCGGAATGGAGACTGGCCCATGTTAGGAGCGGCCGCGGCGGCGCGGTAGGCGCGCGCGAGGGATCACCATGTTGCCTGCCGCGCACCAAAACCGGTACGGGGAACGCGTCAGCGCTGCGCCAGGGCCGCCGCGATGCGGGCGAGCTTGTCCGGATTGCGCTGCACCAGTACCCGGGTCAGGCGCCTGCCGTCTGTTTCGTAGGACTGCACGGATTCGAGTTCGCCGTCGATGAAACGCAGCAGCGTCCATTGCCCGTTGACCTGAACCACCTCGGTGCTGAGGGCGTCGCGGTAGCGGCGTTTGCCGGCGTAGAACAGCTGGGCCAGCCGCTTGCCGCCCACCAGGCTGGCGAAACTCGTGGCCTTGCCGCCGCCGTCGCCGATGAGTTCGGCGTCGTCGCTCAATAGCGCGTGCAGGCCGTGGAAATCGCTGCGCTGCATCGCGTCGGCGAAGGCCAGCAGCAGCCGTTGCAGCGTAGCGCGCAGCACGGCCTCGCGCGGGGCGCCCTGGCGCAACTGCAGCCTGGCCCGCCTCACCAGCTGGCGGACCGCGGCCTGGGATTTGCCCAGGGTTTCGGCGATGTCCTCGTATTCCGCGTCGAACACCTCGCGCATCAGGAAGGCCGCGCGGGCGTCGGGCGTCAGGCGCTCCAGCATGAACAGAAAGGCCACGGACACGTCGTCGGCAAGTTCGTGGATCTGTTCGGGCGTGGACGGAGCCGCCATCAGCATCGGTTCCGGCAGCCAGACGCCGACGTAGTTCTCGCGTTCGGCCTTGGCGGCGCGCAGGCGGTCGATGGACAAGCGCGTCGTGACGGTGACGAGCCAGGCCTCGGGGTTGTCCAACGCGGCGTGGTCGGCGCCATGCCAGCGCAGCCATGCGTCCTGCACCACGTCTTCGGCTTCGGCCACCGAGCCCAGCATGCGATAGGCGATCGCATACAGGCGCGGACGATGGCGGTCGAACAGGGTCACGGAGCCGGTCATGGAATGGGCCAACGCCAGCAGGCTAGGGAGCGGGAAGCAGGCTATTTTGCCGCAGCGGTCCGGGCGCGACAAGATCATTCCCCAGTTGGCGCTTTGACGCACATTGGTGCGCGTCGCACAACAACGTGCTTCCGGCTGCGTGCCTACCGCGCGGGAAACCCCGCACCTACCATGCCCTCACCGCTTCCCCACGCAGCACCCTCTTCCTGGAGATATCGCCATGTTCGCCATAGAAAACACCGAATCCATCGATCTGGTTCCTTCGCGCTACGCGCTGCAGATCGGCGACATCGACGCGCTGGTCGTCAGCGACGGCGTGCTGCCGCTGCCGACCGCGACGATGGCCACCAATGCCGCCCCTTCCGACCTGGCGGCCTGGCTGGAGCATATGTTCATGCCTCCCGATGCCTTCGACTGGCCGCTGAACGTGATGGCGGCCCGCAGCGGCGATCAAACCATTCTTATCGATGCGGGGCTGGGCGGACAATTTGCAGGCTTTCCGCGCGCCGGGCAGTTTCCGCAGCGGCTGGAATCCGCCGGCATCGCGCTGGAATCCGTGACCGACGTGATCGTCACGCACATGCATATGGACCACGTGGGCGGACTGCTGGTGCCCGGCGTCAAGGAGCGGCTGCGTCCGGACGTGCGCATCCACGTGTCCGCCACCGAAGTGGCATTCTGGACCTCGCCGGACTTCTCGCACACCGTCATGCCCAAGCCGGTGCCCGCGGTGCTCAAGTCCACCGCCACCAGCTTCTACAACGAGTACCGCGATCGACTGCGCCTTTTCGAAGACCGGCATGAGGTCGCGCCGGGCGTCATCGTCCGCCTCACCGGCGGACACACGCCGGGGCATAGCGTGGTGGACCTGATCTCCGGCGGCGAACGGCTGACCTTTGCCGGCGACGCCATCTTCCCCGTCGGGTTCGACCATCCCGAATGGCACAACGGCTTCGAACACGACCCCGAGGAATCGGCGCGCGTGCGCATCGGCCTGTTCCAGGAGCTGGCGCAGAACCGCGGGCTGCTGGTCGCCGCGCATCTGCCGTTCCCCTCCGTGGGCCGGGTCGCGGTCGACGGCGATGCGTTTCGCTGGGTGCCGGTTATCTGGGATTTCTGACCGCGTTTAATCAGGTGCGCGCGACGCGGCCGGCATCGTGCTGGCCCGAGGGACCGGGGTTCGCCGCCCATACTCCGCGATGAGGGGATAATACGCACCCCGCCACATTACCGAGGCGGGGCTGCAAACGCTTATTCACTCATTTACGGAGGAACCTCACTTTGCCTAGCGCCATGAAAATCGTTGCCATGAGCGGTCTTGCACTTGCCCTCGCGGCGTGCGGTAGCGCCAAGGACGCCAACAAGAGCAACTTTGGCAAGGCCGTTCAGGCCTATCTGGATACGCAGAAGGGCCTGTGCGCCGCCATCCCCGGCAAGGGCATGCCGTTCACCGTGAGCAAGCAGGAACTGTTCGGCCAGCAGAACCTGGTGCGCGCCGACGCGCTGGTCGATGCCGGGTTGCTGACCAAGCGCGACACCGAGGTCAAGGCGATGTTCGGCAACAAGATGGAGCCGGCCACGGAATATCAGATCACCGACATGGGCAAGAAGTACCTGGTGGCCGAAGGCGCCAACACCATGGGGCGGCACGATGCGTTCTGCACCGGCAAGTACTCGGACGTGGAGATCCAGAACTTCACCGAGCCGAGCGACATGATGGGCATGAAGGTGTCGCGCGTGAATTTCCGCTACAAGGTGAAGGACGCGGCCGACTGGACCAAGACGGAAAGCGTGCGCGCGGCCTACAAGAATATTGCGGATCAAACGCAAGGCGATATCGAGGGCAAGGCCGCTCTCGTCCTGACCAATGACGGTTGGATGCACGAGCGGTTGTTCAAGGGTTGAAGCGTTGAATCGGCGTGCGCCGCATCTCTTTCGATGAGGCCCATCCTTTTGCACGCCGTCTCCGGCCTGGAACCGGTCTGAAAAAAACCGGCCAGGCCCATTGCCCGTTCGCGGGGGACATACATTGGCGCCACGCCCACCTGGCCGGCAACGAACTTTGCAGAGTTGCCGGCCATCAGGTGGCGGTTGACCAATCTAACCCCACGTACCGCGAATGGCAGGCGCGAACACTCATATCGGGTGCGGCCTGAACCGCTATGGCGGTCAGCGACAGGAGCAGTTCAAGTGTCCGATATTCGTTCGCCCGGGCGCCGCCCAGCCTGCGGCGGTTGCCGGTTTGTGTGCAGAAGAAAGCGTCGCGAGTATTGCCGGAGAGTCAGACATAAGCGGCTGCGCTTATGTGCGCCGCCGAGGATAGGCGATCGCCATGGATGCCCCGGACGGAGTCGGAGAGGCCTTCGGCATCTAGGCCGGCGCTGCACGCCATCGCACTGACGACGCGCTTGCCCTCGAACAGAGCCACCTCCAGGTGGCTCTATCGTTTCTGCGCAGAGATTAATTAGCGCTGATATTCGCCGCCTTCACCACCTTGCCCCAGCGGTCCAGTTCTTCCTTGGTGTAGGCGCCCAGTTCCTTCGGGTCCATGTAGCGGGCTTCGGCGCCCTGCTCGGCGGCCTTTTGGCGGAAGGCCTCGGTGGCCATGATTTTCTTGATTTCGCCGGACAGTTTGTCGACGACGGCGGGCGGGGTGCCGGCCGGCGCGTACATGGCGAACCAGGAGGAGACGATGAGGTCGGGATAGCCGGCTTCGGCGGCGGTGGGCACGTCGGGCAGGCCGGGCAGGCGCTTGTCGCCGGTGACGGCCAGGGCGCGCAGCTTGCCGGCGGCGATGTGGCNCGGCGGTGGGCACGTCGGGCAGGCCGGGCAGGCGCTTGTCGCCGGTGACGGCCAGGGCGCGCAGCTTGCCGGCGGCGATGTGGCCCAGCAGCGGCGGCGGCGTGGTGATGGTGAGGTCGACGGCGCCGCCGAGCAGGTCGTTCAGGGCCGGGCCGGTTCCCTTGTAGGGGATGTGGGTGATCTGGATGCCGGCCATCTGGTTGAGCAGTTCGGTCGCGACCTGCTGCAGCGAGCCGTTGCCCGAGGAGGCGTAGTTGAGTTTGCCGGGGTTGGCCTTGGCGTAGTCGACCAGGTCCTTCAGGGTCTTGATGGGCAGGTCGGGGCGCACGACGATGACCTGCGGGGCCGAGAGCACGTTGGCGACAGGCGCGAAGTCCTTGATGGGGTCCCAGCCCACGTTGGGCGAGACGTGCGGGGTGATGGCCTGGAAGCCCGAGTATTGCAGCAGCAGGGTGTAGCCGTCGGGCTGGGCGCGGGCGACCATCTGGCCGGCGATGCCGCCGGAGGCCCCGGGCTTGTTGTCGACGACGACGGTCTGGCCCAGGGCCTGGCCCAGCGGCTGGGCGATGAGGCGGGCGGCGATGTCGGTGGTGCCGCCGGGCGCGGCGGAGACGATGAGCGAGATGGGGCGCTCGGGATAGCCGGCGGCGTAAGCGGCGGTGGCGCCGAGGACGGCGGCGGTGGCTAGCGCGGCGCTTAGCAGACGGTGCTTGGCAAGGTGCATGGTGAGTCTCCTGTTTGTTATGGATGTGTGGATGGCCGCGGGCTCAGGCGGCGGGGAAGCGTTCGGCCAGCCAGGCCGGCGGCTGATGGGTGGCCAGGCGCGGGCCGGCCGTGAGCAAGGGGTTGGTCAGGGCGCGCTGCACCAGGCCGGGCAGGCCGCGCACGATGTCGAGCAGCGGGGCCAGCTCGACGCCGGTGGCCACGCCCATGCAGTCGAACATGTGCACGAGCTCTTCGGTGTTGACGTTGCCGCTGGCGCCGGGCGCGTAGGGACAGCCGCCCAGGCCGCCGGCGGCGGCGTCGTAGCGGGTGACGCCGGTCTGCCAGGCGGCGATGGCGTTGGCCAGGGCCATGCCGCGGGTGTTGTGCAGGTGGACGGTGAGCGCGGTGCGCGGCAGTTCGCGCTGGAAGGTCTCGCACAGCTGCGCGACCTGGGTCGGGTAGGCCATGCCGGTGGTGTCGCACAGGGTGATGCCCTGGGCGCCGGCGTCGGCCAATTGCCGCGCAAGCCGCATGACGTCGGCGGCGGGCACGTCGCCGTCGAAGGGGCAGCCGAAGGCGGTGGACAGCGATACGTTGCAGGGCACGCCGGCGTCGCCGGCGCGGCGCAGGATGGCGGCCAGTTCGTCGAAGGACTGGGCGCGCGTCATGCGCAGGTTGGCGCGGTTGTGGGTTTCGCTGCAGGACATGACGAGGTTCATTTCGTCGGTGCCGCATTCCAGCGCGCGTTCCAGGCCGCGGATGTTGGGGATGAGCGCGGTGTAGACGACGCCGGGCCGGCGCGCGATGCGGCGCATGACGTCCTGGGCGTCGGCCAGGGCCGGGATGGCCTTGGGCGAGGTGAAGCTGGTGACTTCGATGCGGGCGAAACCGCAGGCGGACAGGGCGTCGACGAAGGCGACCTTGTCGTCGGTGGCAACCAGGGCGCGTTCGATCTGCAGGCCGTCGCGCGGGCCGACTTCGTTGATTTCGATGCGTTGCGGGCCGTTCATGCGATCACTCCCCGGGCGCGCAGGCCGGCGCGCTGCTGCTCGTCGAGGCCGGCGGCCTGCAGCACGGCGTCGGTGTGTTCGCCCAGCTGCGGGGCGCGTTCGCGGATGGCGCCGGGGTTGTCCGACAGGCAAGGGAAGACGGCGGGCATTTCGACGTCGATGCCGCTGGCGGCGCGCAGGCTGGCGATGGCGCCGCGGGCGCGGTAGTGCGGGTCTTGCGCGATGTCGGCGACGCTGTAGATGCGCCCCGCCGGCACGCCGGCCTCGCGCATGGCGTCGAGCACGCCGTCGATGTCGCGCTGGGCGGTCCAGGCGCCGATGACGGCGTCCAGTTCGTGGGCGCGGCGCGCGCGTCCGTCGTTGTGGGCGAGGTCCGGGTCGGCGCCGAGGTCGGCGCGCCCGATGCGCTGCATGAGGCGCTGGAAGATGGCGTCGCCGTTACCGGCGATGAGCACGTAGCCGTCGCGGCAGGGATAGGCGTTGGACGGCGCGATGCCGGGCAGCGCGGCGCCGGCGGGTTCGCGCACCGCGCCGAAGACGGAGTACTCCGGCAGCAGGCTTTCGCTGAGGTTGAAGATGCTCTCGTAGAGGGCCGCGTCGATGACCTGGCCCTGGCCGCCGCGCGCGTCGCGCTGGTACAGCGCCAGCAGCACGCCCATGGCGCCGTGCAGGCCGGCGATGGTGTCGCCCAGCGAGAGGCCGGCGCGCACCGGGGCGCGGCCCGGCTCGCCGTTGAGGTAGCGCAGTCCGGCCATGGCCTCGCCGATGGCGGCGAAGCCCGGCTCCTGGGCCTTGGGGCCGGTCTGGCCGTAGCCGGAGATGCGCAGCATGATGAGGCGCGGATTGAGCGCGTGCAGCGTCTCCCACGACAGGCCCCATTTCTCCATGGTGCCGGGGCGGAAGTTCTCGATCAGCACGTCGGCCTGGGCGGCCAGCTGGCGCACCAGGTCCTGGCCTTCGGGCTGGCGCAGGTCGACGCAGACCGATTGCTTGTTGCGCGACTGCGCTTCCCACCAGACCGAGGTGCCCTCATGCAGCAGGCGCCATTTGCGCAGCGGATCGCCCTGCCCCGGCGGCTCGATCTTGATGACCTGCGCGCCGAAGTCGGCCAGGGTCTTGGCGGCGAAAGGCCCCGCGATCAGTTGCCCGAGTTCCAGCACCCGTATGCCGGCCAGTATCTGCCCCGCCATGTCGTCTCCGTGTCTGTGGCTTGATGTGGAGAGGCAGTTTGCGGGCAATCGCCGCCAGGCGGGTATGGGCGAATGGGCAAGGGGGTTTTCGCGGATGGAGAAAGGGCCGCGGCCTCAGCCCGTCTGCCGGGCCAGGCTGGCGACCAGCAGGCGCGCGGCCACGGGCAGGCTGTCCGGGTCGCGCACGCCCAGCAGCAGGCGGCGGCGCGACCATTCGTCGGTCAGCGCGATGAGGTGCAGCTGCATGGAGCGCGCATGCGGTTCGGCGGCGATGCGCGGCAGGATACCGATGCCGCCGGTGGCCGCCACCATGCGGCAGATGGCGTCGAAGCTGCGCACCTGGATGCGGAGGCGGATGGTTTTTTCGAGGCGTGCGCTTTCGTCGGCCAGGCGGGTGGCCAGCGAGGTGGCCGGCGGCAGCCCGACGTAGTCGTAGTCCAGGGTGTCGGCGAACGCCACCTGGGCGTGCGCGGCCAGCGGGTGGCGCGGCGGCGTGATGAGGACGAGTTCGTCCAGCCGGTACGGCACGGTGGTCAGGCCGGCGGCGGGCGTGCGGTCGGCGAAGATGCCGACGTCGGCGCGGTTCTCGGCCACGGCGGTGACGATGTCGCTGCTGTTCTGCTCTTCGAGCTGGATGCGCACGGCCGGATGGCGCTGCATGAAGGCGGCCAGGTCTTCGGGCAGGAACTGGGTCAGCGAGGAGGTGTTGGCGGCGATTCGTACCTGGCCGCGCACGCCCTGGGCGAAGTCGGACAGCACGCCGGCCATCTGCTCGACTTCCTGCAGCACGCGCTGCGCGTGCGCCAGGCAGGTCTGGCCGGCGTCGGTCAGTTCGACGCCGGCCGCGGTGCGGTACAGCAGCGGCGTGCCAAGGGCGTTTTCCAGGTCGGAAATGCGCTTACTGGCCGCGCCCACCGCCAGGTGCGACTGGCGCGCGCCGGCCGAGATGCTGCCCTGGCGCGCCACGGCGACGAACAGGGCCAGCGTGACCAGGTCGAAGCGGGCTGGATTCATGGTGTGGGCCGTTGAGAGTCAGGCGGCCCGATTTTATAGAAAACTAGCCGGCAAAGCCTCCGGCGGCTAGAAAGGCGCGCTCGGGCGCGGTGGTTTCGCGCAGCAGCAGCGGGTTGCGATGGGGAAACTTGCCGAAGCGCCGGATGATCTCGCGGTGTCCTTCCGCATGGGACCGGGCGGCCGCGCCCAGCCGGGCGTTGAGCTCGACCGACAGTTCCTGGTCGGCCAGGTTTTCCGAATGCGCGAACGGCAGGCAGAAGAACAGTTGCAGGGCCGGCTCGGCCTGTTCCATGTGGCCGCGGGCGATGGCCTGGCGCGCGACGCGCAGCGCCAGGCCGTCGGTGGCGTACATGTGGGCGGTGCCGCGAAACGCATTGCGCGGGAACTGGTCCAGCAGGATCAGCAGCGCCAGCGAGCCGTGGGCGTCGCGGCTCCAGTGTTCGCATTGGCCGCGCGCGGCGGCCAGGTGCAGGTCCAGGAAACGCGCGCGGAAGGTCCGGTCGAATTCGGGATTCTTGTCGAACCAGTGGCCCGCGCGCCCTGCTTCGCGCCAGAAATCCACCACCTCGCGGATTCGCCGGCTGTCGGCGTCTTTCATGGTTCAGCCCCGCGACAACTGCCACGCCGCGGCGACGGCCAGCGCGGCGGGCACCGCGAACACGATCAGCAGGATGGGCAGCTCCTGGCGCACGCTATAGCCGGCGTGCGCCACGCCCACCCACATGTTGACCAGCGCCACCGCCAGCCAGGCCGGCACGAAGGCCTTGGCGGCCAGCGCCATCCCGGCGGCGCTGGCGCCCCAGAGCCAGCCGAACAGCACGAAGACGGCAAGCAGCGCTACGCCGCCCAGGATGACCGCTGCCATGTGCATGGACGCTCTCCTTACTTGGTCGTGTAGCCGCCGTTGATCAGGATGGTCTGGCCGGTGATCCACCAGCCGTCGCTGACCAGGTGGCGGATGAAGGGCACCACGTCCTCGATGTCGGTCAGGCCGGTCTTGCTGAAGGGCGACAGCGCGGCGGCCGACTGGTGATAGGCCACCGCGTCGGCGCCTTCCTGGCCGTAGAAGAACGGCGTGTCCATCGGGCCGGGGCCGACCGCGGTGACCGAAATGCCGCGCGCGCCGAATTCCTTGGCCGCCGCGCGCGTGAAGTGCTCGACCGGGGCCTTGGTGCCCGCGTAGGCCGAATAGAACGGCGTGAACGCGCCCAGCAGCGAAGTCACCAGCGTGCAGATCTTGCCGCCGTCGTTGACGTGCTTGCCCGCCTCTTTCAGGAAGAAAAAGGCCGACTTGCCGTTGACCGCCGCCATCTCGTCGTACTCGGCCTCGGAGATCTCCGAGAACGGCTTCTTGAGCACCTTGCCGACCGTGTTGATGGCGATGTCCGGACGGCCCACCGCGGCCACGGCGTCGGCGAACAGCTTTTCCATCGCGCCGGCCGAGGTCAGGTCGCCCTGCAGCGCCACGGCCTTGGCGCCGGCCTGTTCCACCGCCGCCACGGTGGCGTCGGCCTCGGCCTTGCTCGCGGCGCTGTTGTAGTGGATGGCGATGGCCTTGGCGCCCTGCGCGGCCAGGTCGCGGGCGATCAGGCCGCCCAGGTTCTTGGCGCCGCCGGCGATCAGGACCACTTTGCCTTGGATGCTGTGCTTGGACATGGGATTTCCTTGTCGTGGTGAGGGAGTGCAGCCACTTTATTCGCTGGATTTATCCCAATAAATACGGTAGTTATGTCTACACTATCCAGGATTCATTACCAATCAAGCCCATGGACCGCATCGACCAGCTCCGCATCTTCATCCGGGTCGCCGACAGCGGCGGGTTCACCCTGGCCGCCGACCAGCTCGGCCTGCCCCGGCCCACGGTATCGCTGGCGATCCAGCAGCTGGAGGCCAGGCTGGGCACGCGGCTGTTCAACCGCACCACGCGCCGAGTCGGCCTGACGCAGGACGGCGAGGCCCTGCTGGAGCGCGCCGTCGCGCTGGTGGCCGACACCGAGGAACTGGAACAGCGCTTCCGGCCGCAGGCCCAGGCCCTGAGCGGCCGCCTGCGGGTGGACCTGCCCAGCCGCATCGCGCGCCGCCAGGTGGCGCCGGCGCTGCCGACGTTTTTCGAGCAGCACCCGGGCATCGAGCTGGACCTGGGTTCCAGCGACCGGGCCATCGATCTGGTGCATGAAGGCATAGACTGCGCGCTGCGCGTGGGCGAGCTGCCCTCCAGCAGCCTGGTGGCGCAGCCGCTGGGCACGTTCCGGCTGATCAATTGCGCCAGCCCCGCCTACCTGGCGCGCCACGGCGTGCCGCGCACCCCCGCCGACCTGCCGCGGCACCTGGCGGTCAATTACGCCACGCCGAACTATGGCCGCGCCGCCGCCTGGGAATGGGAGGAGCATGGCAGGCTGCAGACGCTGACCATGCGCGCCCAGGTCTCGGTCAACAACGCCGAAACCTATATCGCCTGCTGCCTGGCCGGCCTGGGCCTGATCCAGATCCCCGCCTTCGACGTGCGCGAGCATCTCGAAGCCGGCGAGCTGGTGGAAGTCCTGCCCGGCTGGGCCGCGCCGGCCATGCCGGTGCAGATCGTCTACCCGCACCGGCGCCATCTGTCGCGCCGCGTGCGCGCGTTCAACGGATGGCTGGCGCAGGTGCTGGCGCCTTGCCTGGCGTAGCCGGGCGCGCCGCGTTTCAGAAGCGCTCGGCGCTGGCGCCGGCCGTGCGGTAGACCTCCGTCACGTCGCAAAGATCCGCCTCGTCGACGGAAATGCCCTCTTCCCGCAGCACCCGGCGGACGATGGCGAAGCACGCCGCGCCCGTGGGAATGCCGCAGTAATGGCCGATATGCAGCAGCACTTCGCGCAGTTGCGCCAGCGGTACGCCGGTGCGCAGCAGCGCGTTGCGCACGTGGCGCTCGAATTCCTCCATCTGGCCGGCGCCCGCAAGCATGCCCAGGCTGATCAGGCTGAGCGTGGGGCGGTCGATGACGCCGCGCGACCAGGTCCCCGCCCAGCTGGCGTTGGTCACGTACATATTCCACGCACGGTCGAGTTCGCTCATCCGGGTGGCCAGCGTTTCCACGTGCTCGTCGCCCAGGACGGCGCGGCGCGCCGCGCAGCCGGTCGGGTCAAAATCGGATTTCATTGCGGTTCCTCCGGCGTTGCGCCGTCCTGTCCAATAGTTGGTTCACGCAGCGCCAGCCGCGCGCGGCGACTGCCGCCGGCGGCTGCGCGCCGTATTCGGCATTGAAAACTTCGACGGCGATGTCGCCGGCATAGCCGCGCGCCGCCAGCCCCCGCAGCACCGGTTCCAACGGCGCGCTTCCTTCGCCCGGAAACAGGCGATGGCCCCGGCTGACTTCGCGCGGCGTCATGCCGCCGGCGACGAAGTCGCTGATCTCGACCAAAAACAGCTTGTCCAACGGAATCTCGAACACGTCGGGGATCTCGCCCTGGATAAGCGGATGAAAAACGTCCAGCTGCAATCCCAGCGCGCCGTGGTCCACGGCCGCGATCAGCGCCAGCGCCTGCCGCCAGGACGACACGTGCGGCGCCCAGCAGATAGGTTCGTAGGCCAGGCGCAGGCCGCGCTGCGCCGCCAATTCCGCCGCCTGCCCCAGGTCGTCCGCCAGCCTGCCGCGATCGCCGGAGGCTTGCGCGTCGACATTGGCGGCCAGCGTCACGATGGGGCTGCCCGCCAGGCAAGCGAGGTCCATCATGCGGCAGGCGATGTCGAACTTCAGCTGGCGGACCGGCCCGCGGTAGCCTTCGAGATTGCGGATGGCTTGAAAGGCCGACACGGCCAGGCCCTGGTCGCGCAGCACGCGCAAGGCCACCTCCGGGCCTTCCAGGTGGTCGAACAAATCCCTGGCCCACAGCTCGGTGGCCTCGAAGCCCGCCTGCCGGATGGCCGCGGCCTTGTCAGCAAAACTGCCCGCCAGCGTGGCCGTGGTGAATGCGAGCCGGTTCATGCCGTTGCGCCCTCCCCGGGTCCGGCCGGCAGCACGCGCAGCCGGCGGTAGTCCCGCAGTATTTCCAGCATCTTCGCACGGGTATCGACCCGCTCGACGAAACCGTGGCCGCGCAGTTTTTCCAGGGACATGGTCTGGTCCCACTGCAGCGCCAGGGTGGCGTCCATGAAGTTCCAGTCCACCAGCTTGACGATGTCCGGCTGCGCAAGCTGCTGCGATTGCGCGAGCCGGGCCCAGGCCGGCTGGAATTCCGGCATCCGCTGCGCCAGCCCGAGCGGTTCGGGCGGCCCGGCCGTCATGCCGAAGCATGCGGCGATGGCGGGCCAGACGCTCTCCCAGGAAAACGTATCGCCGTTGGCGACGTTGAAGTCGCAGCCCTGGGCCGCCGGCGTGGTCGCGGCCCAGACCATCGCGTCGCTCAGCAGGCCGGCATCGGTGCAATCGATGCGCGCCATGCTGGCCTCGCGGCTGGCCGGAAAGGGCAGCGCGCGCCGCCCCGAAGCCTGCATCGCGGCGGCGTAGACGCCGATGCCCAGCATGAGGTTGCTGGGGCTGCCCACCGCCAGGCCCGTCACGCAATGCGGCCGCAGGGTCGCCCAACCCCAGGCCCGCCCACGCTGGCGCTGCGCCAGCAGATCGCGCTGTTCGTAATAGAAATGCGGCTTGTCCGGCCGCGGATCGCTCTCGCGGGCCGGGGTCGGAAAAGGCCCGTCCACCGAGCCGTACCACTTCAGGCCGTGCACCAGCTGCACGTGCCGCAGCGAAGGCCAGTCCTGGATGCCGTCCAGCACGCGCGCCAGCGCCGCCACGTTCTGCTCGCGCCCGATCACATAGCCGTCCTGCCACACCCTGGCCAGGAAGAACACGTGGGTCACCTCGCGCAGGTCCGCCAGCGCCGCGACCGAAGCCGGGTCGCAGACGTCCAGCGCCAGCGGCGTGACGCCGGGCTGCGGCGATGCCGGCAGGCGGCGCTGGGTCGAGATCACGCGCCAGTCCCCGTCGCGCAACAGGCGTTGCCGCAGATGCCCGCCCACCAGCCCCGAACCGCCCACGATCAAAGCCGTCTTCATGGCGTCAGCCCGCCCTGGCGCCGGAAGCCTTCACCACCTCGGCCCATCGCAGCGTCTCGCTTTGCACGTACTTGGCGAACTCGCCGCGGGACAGGCTGGCCGCGTTGGTGCCCAGGTCGCGGAACCGCGCGGTCGTGGCCTGCGCGCTGAGTATCTTCTGGAGCGCGGCGGCGTAGGCGTCGAGCGTCTGCGGCGGCGTTCCGGCGGGCGCGAACAGGCCTTGCCACGACGTCGCCACCAGGCCCGGCACGGTTTCGGACATGGTGGGTATGCCGGGCTCTTCGGCCCAGCGGTCGGCCGAACTGACGGCGATGGGCTTCAGGGTGCCGGAACGCACCTGCGCCAGCGCGGTAGGCATGTTGTCGAAGGCCAGTTGCACGCGGCCGGCGACCAGGTCGGTCATCATGGCGCTGCTGCCCTTGTAGGGCACGTGGGTCATTTCGGTTCCGGTCTTCATCTTGAACAGCTCGGCCAGCACGTGCGTGGAGGTCCCCACGCCCGCCGAGCCATAGCTGAGCCGGCCGGGATTCGCCTTCAGGTAGGCGATCAATTCGGCCAGCGTGGAGACCGGCACGCTGGGATGGACCACCAGCAGGTTGGGCCCGGACGCGACCAGCGAAACCGGGTCGAAGTCGCGGATGTTGTCGTAGCGCAGGCCCTGATAGAGCGATGCGTTGATGGCGTGCGAACTGACCGTGCCCATGACCAGGGTGTAGCCGTCGGGCCTGGCCTTGGCCACGTATTCCGCGCCCACGCTGCCGCCCGCGCCGGGACGGTTCTCCACGACGATGGGCGCTTTCCAGACCTGCCCCAGCTGGTTCGCCACGTAGCGGGCGACGATGTCGGTCACGCCTCCGGCGGCCAGCGGCACCACGATGGTGACGGGCCGCTCCGGAAACGCGGCAAAGGACACTCTGGATGCGCAGGCGGTCAGCGCCAGTCCCTGCACGAATTGTCTTCTGGTGATACCCACGGCTGTCTCCTTTCTGGTGTGCGAACGACGCGCGCGCCGGTGGCGACGGCATCGTTGGTGAACTGCCCACCGGGTCTGCGCCCGGATGTGGGTGGATACGGGATACGCCGCCTCAGCCGGGATTCATGGGATCGGGGTCGAAGCTGGGCGCGACGCCGCCCAGCGGCGGCATGTGCCACGCGCCGGCCGTATGGCGCCTGGAATCCGCGTCGACGCGCACGTCCAGCACCGCCGGCCCTCCGCAGGCCAGGGCCGCCTGCAGCTGCGCCGCCAGGTCGCCGGGCCGTTCGACCAGGAACCCCTGCGCGCCCATGCTGCGCGCCAGCATGGCGAAGTCGGTGCTCTTGAGTTCGCCTTCCATGCCGGCATCGCGAAACCGCGTGCCGAACTCGCGCCCGTTGTAGAAGCCCCGCTGCAAGTCGCGGATGGAGACATAGCCGCAGTTGTTCCACACCAGCCATACGATGGGCAGGCGATACTCCACCGCGGTCGCCACCGCGCTGGCGTGCATCAGCATGCCGCCGTCGCCGACCACCGCGACGACCGGCCGCTGCGGCGCGGCGAACTGCGCGCCGATGGCCCCGCCCACGCCGAACCCCATGGTGGCCGAGCCGCCCGACTGCAGGAACCGGCCCTGCCCGTGCACCGGCCACTGCTGCACCATCCAGCTGTGATGCTGGCCTATGTCCGAAAGCACGATCGCGTCTTCGGGCACGGCGCGCGCCAGCTCGCGCACCACCCGGCCGGGATGGATCGGCACCTGGCCGCTGCTGCGCCCTTCTTCCAGCGCCTCGCGCCACGAGGCCTTCCATTGGCCGGTGGCGGCGATCCATTCGCCGTAGCGCGCTTTGCCGCCCTGCGCATCGGCGCGCGCCGCTTCCAGCAGTTGCGCAAGGAACGTCGCGGCGTCGGCGACCAGCCCCAGCTCCGTATCGAAATTGCGCGCCAGCGCGGCGGGGTCGAGATCCACGTGGATGATGCGGGTCGACGCGCTGTGGGTCACGCCTTCTATCCAGCTGCTCGTGCCGCGGTCGCCGAAGCGGGTCCCCAGCGCCAGCAGCACGTCGCAGCCGCGCGCCGCGCGGTTTCCGGGGTAGCCGCCATCGCGGCCCGTGGGCCCCAGGTACAAGGGTTCGTTCTCGTCCAGGATTCCCTTGCCCTGCGGCGTTGTGGCCACCGGGATCTGCAGGGTCCGGGCCACTTCGGCCAGCACGGCAGCCGCGCCGCCGATCAGCGCGCCGTGGCCCGCGAGTATCAGCGGGCGGCGCGCGCCGCGCAGCAGGCTCAGCGCGCGCGCCACGCCATCGGCCGGCGCCGCGCTGCGGCAGTCCACGCCCGCGCGCCAGGAGGCGCGGCCCGGCTGGGCGATCGCGGTTTCGTCGAAGACGTTGAACGGAACGTCCAGATGCACCGGCCCGCGGCGGCCCGACATCATCTCGGTGTAGGACTGCTGCATCAGCGCGGGCAGCATGTCGGCGCGCGTCGCCTGGTAGCTGCGCTTGACGTATGGGCGCATGGCCGTGACGAAGTCGGCCTGGTAGTGATGGCCCAGTTCCTGGAACGGCGCCTTGTTGAACTGCTGCGTGGGAATATTGCCGGTGATGGCGTACACGGCCGAGGAATCGAACATCGCATTGGCGATCGCCATCTGGATGTTGATGGAGCCCGGTCCGCAGGAAGTGAACGTCGCGGCGGGCTGGCCGCTGACCCGATAGAACGCGTCGGCCGCGAAGCCGGCGATCTGCTCGTTGTGGACCGAAACGGTCCCGATGCGGTCGCGGCGATCGTACGCGGCGTCCATCAGCCCGATGATGCCGTGGCCGCACAGGCCGAACAGATAAGGAACCCGCTCGGCGATCAGGTGCTCGACGATGATCTCCGACCCTTTCAACTGACTCATTCCATCCTCCCCTCTGGTTTTCTAGAGGCGGCTGGCGGCCGGCGCGAAATCCCGCGCCATCGCGTCCAGCATCGCCTGTATGGTGTCGAACACCTGGGCGCCGGCCTGCTGCAGGCTGGCCCGCTTGGACTCCAGGGACCCGCTCTGGCCCATCACCAGGGCGCCGGCGTGTCCCATGGGAATGCCTTCCTTGGCCTGGGCGCCGGCAATCAGCGCGTACACCGGCTTGCCGCCGCCCAACGCCTGCCAGACGCCGGCGAACTCCTCTTCCTCGTTGCCGCCGATTTCGCCGATGAGCACGATGGCTTGCGTCTTGCCGTGATGCAGCAGCCCCTGGGCCAGATCGCCGAAACGCGTGCCCTTCACGGGATCGCCGCCCACGCCGATCCACAGGCTCTGGCCCAGCCCTTTTTCCCGCATGCGCCGTCCCACCTCGTACGACAGCGTGCCGCTCTTGGACATGACGCCGAAGCATCCCGGCGCCAACGCGGCGTCCGGCAGGAATCCCAGCTTTATCTCGCCCGGCACGCACAGGCCCGGCGTCGAAGGGCCGATCCATGTCACGCCGGCATCGCGTGTCAGCGCCCTCAGCCTGACGGCTTCGTGCACGGGGATGCCTTCGGCGACCGTCACGATCAGTTTGATGCCGGCCGCCACCGCCTCCTGCACCGCGGCCGGCACCGCGGCGGGCGGCACGATGGCGATGCTTGCCTGGGCCCCGGTTCTTTCGACGATCTCGGCGCAGCGCTGCGAGACCGGCAGGGCGTCTTCCTCGCCCTTCTCGACGGAACCCGTGCCGCCAACGATGTTCGTGCCGTATCGGCGCATCAGGTCGGCATGCATCCGGCCCATGCGGCCCGTGATGCCCTGCACGATGACCGGCGTCCTGCGATCCATGTCAAACAGCATGAGCGCTCTCCTTGCCGGCGGCCTGCCGGGCCAACAGGACCTGCACCTGGTCCAGCGCGCGTTCGAGGTCGGGCTCGAAGCACAGCGCGAGATCCGGGTTGGCGTCGATGATGCGCCGCGCGGCCGCTTCGCCGTTGCCCACCAGCCGGGCGACTATCGGCACGCGCCAGTCCGGGCGCGCCCGCAGCGCGGTCACGAGCAATTGCGTGAACTCGGCCAGGTCGGTGATGCCCGCGAATACGTTGACCAGCAGCACGCGCACGCTGCCCGCCGCCCGCAGCCAGTCGAAAATGCGCAGCAGGCGTTCGGGGCTGCCGCGCATCTGCCCCGTGCGGACGTCGCAGAAGTTGTAGGGCGCCAGTCCGCGCCGCACCATTTCATCTATCAGCATCATGGAAAGCCCGGCCCCGGTGGTCACCAGGCCGATCTGCCCGGCGGGATCGATCTCGACGAAATCGAAGTCCTCCGAGTGCTTGCGCCAGCCGTCCGGATAACGGTGTTGCCGGGCGCGCAGCAGCGCCACGATCTCGGGCTGCTGCGCCAGGGTGTTCATGTCGATGACGACCTTGGCGTCGCCGGCCAGCACGCTGCCGTCGGGCAGCGCGAACAGCGGGTTGATCTCGGCGAGCAGCAGTTGCCTGGCCAGGAACAGCTCGGCCAGCGCCAGGCCGGCCGCCAGGATCGCGGCGCGGTGGCTGGCCGGAGCCGTCGCGGCCATCTCGTGCACGGCGCGCGCCAAGGCCGGCGCCTCCAGCGGCGTCACGGCGTTGTAGCCGTCGGCGCCGGCCTGCCGCGATTCGATGTCGATTCCGCCGAACGGCGAATAGATCAAGCGGGCGCCGCCGGCCGCCGCGTCCAGCATGAGCGCAAGATAATGTTCCTCGCCCGCGCACGCCTGCTCGATCAGGATCTCGGGAGTCTCGAAGCCCTTGATCCGCTTGCCGAGCAAGGCGGCTCGCACCGGCGGCAGATCGCCGGCCGACGCCACCGGCAAGACGCCGCCGGCCTTGCCGCGCCCGCCCACGGGGACCTGGGCCTTGGCGATCCACGGCCCCGCGCCGGGCAGGTCCGGCGCGGCGCCGCCTTCGTCCAGCACGCCGGCCGGCACGGCGATGCCCGCCCGCGCCAGCAGCGCCTTGCCATCGACCTCAAGCAACAACATAGGTGTCTCCGGTTTTCATGCGTTGAATACGACGAACCGCTCTTCGGTCATCTCGCGGATGGCGAACTTCGGGCCTTCGCGGCCCATGCCGCTGTCCTTGACGCCGCCATAGGGCGCCTGGTCCGAACGCCAGGTCGACGAGCCGTTGACGATGACCCCGCCCATGCGCAGCCTGCGCATCGCCGTCATTGCAAGCCCGATGGACTGCGTGAAAATACCGGCCTGCAGGCCGAACGGACCGGCGTTTATCTGGCGGAACACCGCCTCGATATCGTCGTAAGGCATCACGTTGACCACCGGCCCGAACACTTCCTGCCGCACGACGCGCGCATCGGCCGGCACGCCGGCCAGCAGCGTGGGCTGCACCAGCGCTCCGGCCCGCGCGCCGCCGCAAACCCGCTGCGCGCCGTCGCGGCGGGCTTCGTCCACCAGCGTCAGGATGCGCGCGGCGGAATGCTCGGAAATCACGGGACCGACATCGGTGGCTTCGTCCAGCGGATTACCCGTCTTCAGCGCGCCGACCGAGGCGGCGATCCGTTCCAGGAAGCCGTCATAGAGGGAGCGGTGCACGCATACGTTCTGTACCGATATGCAGCTTTGCCCGGCCAGGCGCATGCCGTTTATCGCGCACACCGGCGCGCAGTCTTCCAGCACGGCGTCCTGCGCGACGATGGTATGGCCGACGCCGCCCAGCTCCAGCGCGACCCGCTTCAGGCCGCTGCCGGCCTTGATGAGCTCGCCCACGCCGCTCGATCCGGTAAAGGAGATGAAGTCGACCTGCGGCGCGCGCACCAACGCCGCCGCGGCCTGGTCGCCCTGCACCAGTTGCAGCCATTCGGGCGGAATGCCGCCTTCGAGCAGGATTTCGACGTACTTCTGCAGCGTCAGCGCGGCCTGCGCCGAAGGCTTGAGGATGACCGAATTGCCCGCCGCCCAGGCCGGGCCCAGCTTGTGGGCGGTCAGGTTCACCGGCGCGTTGAACGGCGTGATGGCGGCCACCACGCCCACCGGAAACCGCAGGCTCACGCCCAGCTTGCCGGCCCCGATCGCGCTGCTGTCCATCGGTATGTGCCGGCCTTCGATGCGCAGGCCTTCCTGCGCGGCCAGGTCCAGTGTGTCGGCGCTGCGCAGCACCTCGGTGCGGCCATCGCGCACCGGCTTGCCGGTCTCCACGGCCATCACCAGCGCCAGCTCCTGCGCATGGGCGCGCACGTTGTCCGCCGCCCGGTGCAGTTTGCCGGCTCTTTCGCGCGCCGGCATGGCGGCCGCCAGTTCCGCGCCCCGCCTGGCCGCGGCCAGGGCCAGGTCGAGCAGCTCGGGCGAGCACTCGAACACGCGGCCGATCGATTCGCCGTTGAACGGATTGAACGCCGGCTTCGACACATCGGATGAAATCCATTGATTGTCGATGAAGAGAGAAGCCACCTGCGGCAGAGTCGGATTGAGCATGGGACGCCTGGGCTGCTTGGTTTCGGATGGGGGCTACACGCCTATCAAGGACAGGATGCCATCGGGCGAATCCCCGTCCTTGAGAATGCGCTTGGCGATGAGGTCCTTGAGGGTCTCGCTCGCGCCGCCGCCCAGCGTGCCGTATCTGGCGCCGCGAAACAGCCGCGAAACCAGGTATTCGTCGGTAAAACCGTAGCCGCCGTGCAGCTGCACCGCGTCGCTGGTGACGTTGATCGCGGTCTCGTTGCAGGTGATCTTGGCCGTGGCGCTGAGGAAGGGATCGGGAAACGGATTGGCCGAAAGACAGGCCTTGTACAGCATGCCGCGCGCCGCCTCGATATTGCGGTACATGTCCGCCAGCTTCCAGCGCACGCCTTGGGAATCTGCGATGGGCTTGCCGAAGATCGTGCGGCCCTTCGTGTATTTCACCGCCTCGTCGAACGCGCCTTCGGCCAGCCCCAGCGAAATGCTGGGGTTCAGGCAGCGCTGCGTGTTGAAGGCCGTCAGCAGCTTGCGAAAGCCGTCTTCCCGGATCACCAGGTTTTCCAGCGGCAGCTCGCAATCGTTGAACTGGACCTCGTGCAGGTTCTCGCCGCCCATGGTGTGATAGGTGCCGGTCACCGCAAAGCCGGGGGTGCTGGGCTCGACCAGCACACAGCCTATGCCTTCGCGGCCGGGCTGGCCGTTGACGCGGGTGAACACCACGAACATGCCGGCTTCCGGCGCCCGGCTGATGAGCGTCTTGGTTCCGTTCAAGATCAGGCGGTCATCCTTGACGACGACGTTGGTCCGATAGTTGGCCACGTCCGTGCCGGCATGGGGCTCGGTCATGCAGATGGCCAGGATGCATTCCCCGCTGCAGACCTTGGGCAGTATCCGCTCGCGGATCTCGCGCGGGGCATAGGTGGAAATCACGCGGGTCTGGACGCCGGCCTCGCCCAGCGCGGCCATCGCCGTCACATAGCAGACCTTGGAAATCTCTTCCAGGATCAGCGCGGTGTCGAACACCGGCAGGCCCAGCCCGCCGTATTCCTCGGGCACCGCCATGCCCAATACGCCGATATCGGCCAGCTGACGGATGTTCTCCCAGGGAAAAGTCCCGTCCAGGTACTCCAGCCCGCGAGGCTTGAATTCCTGCTGCGCCAGCTCGCGCACCGAGGCGAGCATCAGCCTGCGTTGTTCGTTCAATTGGAGATCCACGCTGCCTTCCTCATCGGTGAAAGTGTGAGGAAAGTCTATCTGCGCGCCACAGGCGCCTCAAACGACAATATCTCGGCCGCAGGCTGACTTTTGGTTAGGGCGCGCCGTCCGGTTCGTCCGCCGGCCTTGCCTGGTACGCGGCGAGCCAGTCGAAGAAAGACTTCACTTTGGATTTGGCGGCGCTGCCCTGGCCCGCCAGCGCATAGTAGCCACGGCTGCGCCGCAGCGTGATGGGCGCCGCGATCGCCAGGTCTCCGTGCGCCAGGTTCTCTTCCACGTATGCGCGCTGCACCAGCGCCACGCCCAGGCCGCTGCGCGCCGATTCCAGCACCACGCCCAGGTCCTCGAAAGACTGGAAACCGTTCTTGGGCGGCGCCACTTTGGCCAGTTCGAACCAGTCCAGCCAGTCGTTGCGGCGCGCTTCGAGCTGCAGCAAGGGCATGGCGGCGACCCGCTGCGCGATGTCGGCCGGCGATGCTCCGCCCTGCGCGCGGCCGCGGCCGGCAGGCTGCTCGGCCAGCAGGGCCGGGCTGCCCACGGGCACCAGCTCATCGTTGAACAACAGCATCGCCTGCAGGCCCGGCCAGTCGTTCTCGCCATACAGGATGGCGATGTCGGCGTCGGTGCGCGCCGCGCCGGCGGCCGAACTGGTGACCAGCCGCACCTTGATGTGCGGAAAGCGCTTCTGGAAGGCCGGCAGCTTGGGGACGAGCCACTTGACCAGGAACGTGGTGTAGCCGCTGATCGTCAGGATGCTGGAAGCGTGATTGGCGCGGAAATCGTCGGTCGCCGTCGCGATCTGGCGAAACGCCCGCGACAGGTGCGCGGCATACTCGCGCGCCTCCGGCGTCAACTGCACGCCGCCCGGCTCGCGGTCGAAGAATTCGGTGCCGAAATAGTTCTCCAGCATCTTCACCTGGCGGCTGATGGCGGTGGGCGTGACGGAGAGTTCGGCCGCCGCGCGCGCGAAGCTGCCATGCCGGGCGGCGGCCTCGAAGGCAAGCAAGGGATTCAAGGGGGGAATGCTGCGCGCCATTGCGTCGATCTGCTGCAAGCCAGAGCATTGAGGCCCGCGAGGCCCGGGAAGCGCACAGTTTCAATGGCCCCCCTGCGATTGTCAATCAAGGTCTGTACCGACGCCGCCGCCCCGCCTCACAAGGCTGATTCCACCCGCGCGCGCAACACGCGCGCGGCTTCGCCGACCTGCCGGCGGCGCGCGGTCCAGTCCGTTTCCGCGCCATCCAGATAAGCGGCGCGCGCCAGCGCCAGCACCTGCGCGGTTTGCGTCGGCAGGCGGTCGGCGGCCCAGGCGGCGGCCGCGTCCTTGGCGACGATGTCGCCGCTGACCGCCGTGCGCCACATGCGGGCCAGGGTCAGCAGCACGTTGCGCTCGTCGCCTTCGAGCCCGGCCATGAGCGCCGGCAGCGCGTCGGCCATGGCGCGCCGCAGGTCGTGTTGCGGCACCTCGGGAAGCAGCTGCCGCGGCGCGGGACCGAAAAGCGGCAGCGCGGTCTGGCGCGCCTGGGCCAGCACGATGGTGAGCTCGGGGTCCGCGAGCGGCAGCGGCACGCCGCCGGCCTCGAACCCGGGCCGCAGCCATTCGCCGTACACGAATTCGCTGCGCGCCGGATACGGCAGCGGGTCGAGATCGTGCCGGTCGAACACCAGGATTTCCAGCGGCCTCATCGATTCGGAGCGCGCCGGATAGGCCGACAGCGCCATCAGGTCGCGCGTGAGCGGGCCGCGCGCGTCGGCGGACAGCGGCCCGTCGGTCACGGCCAGCAGGTCCACGTCGCTTTGCGGCCGCAGGCCGCCGCCGCGCGCGGAGCCATGCAGGTATACGGCCAGCAGCGCGGGGCCGAGACGGCGTTGCAGGACGGCCAGGGCCTGACCGGCCTGGCGGGGAATGTCGGGAGTCGCGCTCATGGGCCGATGTTAGCGCGGGCGCGCAGGCCGGTTGTGGCTGCGCGCCGCGTTCGTGCGTACACTTGCGGCATGCTACGCATCGACAATCTCAGCAAACGCTACGGCGACTATTCCGTGTTCCAGGGCCTGACTTATACGTTCGGGCCTGGCTGCTACGCGCTGTGCGAAGAAGACAACACCGGCAAGTCCAGCTTGCTGAACATCATCGCCGGCGTCATCGCGCCCGACGGCGGAGAGGTCTGGATCGACGGGCATTCGCTGTCGGGTTCGCCCGAAGCGGCCCGCGCCCGGCTGGCCTTCGCGCCCGACAATTGCCTCGCGTTTCCCGAGATGACCGGGCGCGCGCTGCTCGAACGGGTCTCCGCCGGCAAGCGGGTGGCGGTCGATGCCGGGGCGCTGGACCTGGCCTGCCGGCTGGGGCTGGAGCCGCATCTGGACAAGCGTTTCGAGCAGATGTCGACCGGCTCGCGCCGCAAGGTCTACCTGGCCGCGGCCGCGCTGGGCGATCCCGCCGTGGTCGTCGCCGACGGGCCCAGCAACGGGCTGGACGCCCAGGCCCGGTCGGCGCTGGCCGAGCAGTTCAGGATCTGGTCGCGCGACCGCGTGGTGCTGTTCGCCAGCCACGATGAGGAACTGGTGCAGGCCTGCGGGGCACGCCCGCTGGAGATCGCGGCGCTGCGCGCGTAGCTCATTGCGCTTCGGCGGCCAGCGCCGCCTGCACCGCGGGCCGCGCCGCGATGCGCGCCTCGTAGGCGCGCAAGCCGGGCCAGCGCTGCAGGTCGAAGGCGAAGAAGCGGCGCCAGCCCAGCACGGTGTACAGATAGGCGTCGGCCACGCAATACGGGTCGCCCATCAGGTGGGCGCGATCCGCGAGGATGCCGTCCAGGTAATCGAAGCGCTTGAAAAGCCGCTCGCGGAAATGCGCCAGGGCGGCGGCGGGCAGGCTCGCCTGGAACAGCGGCGCCGAGCCGGCGTGGATTTCGCTGGTCACGAAGTTGAGCCATTCATGCAGGCGCGTGCGCTCGCGCGTGCCGCAAGGCGGGGCGAGCTTGCGGTCCGGGCGCAGATCGGCCAGGTGCTGCAGGATGGCCGGCCCTTCGGTCAGCACGTCGCCGTCGTCCAGTTCCAGCGCCGCCACATAGCCTTTGGGGTTGATGGTCCGGAAGTCGCGTCCGTCCGCAGTCTGCTTGGTCCGGTTGTCCACCCGGATCAGTTCGAACGGCAGCTCCAGCTCTCGCAGCACGATGTGCGGCGCCAGCGAACAGGTATGCGGTGCGTAATAAAGCCTCATGAAGTCTCCGGCAAGGGTTGTGATGGAGAAGCAGTCTGCGGCGGCGCATGGCATATGTAAAATCAATGATTCATTTTTCTATCATTAGCTCAGCTAATTAATCATGTTGAACCTGGGCCACTGGCGTCTGCTGGCCGCCACCGCCGACACCGGCAATATCTCGCGCGCCGCCGAGCGCGTGGGCATGACGCAATCCGGCGCCAGTCAGGCCATCGCGCAACTGGAGGCATCGCTGGGCATCCAGGTCTTCACGCGCTCGCGCAAAGAGGTGAAGGCGACGGCGCTGGGGGCCGAGGTGATCGAGCACGCCCGCGCCATGCTGTCGCACCTGGAGTCGATCCGCGCACTGGCCGACGCCAGCCGCGGCCTGAGCCGGGGCCGTGTGCGCCTGGGCAGTTTTCCGTCGGTGATTTCGACGCTGCTGCCGCCGCTGTTGCGCAGCTTCGGCCAGCGTCATCCCGGCATAGAAGTGGTGGCGCTGGAAGGCACGGACGAAGAGGTCGAGGACTGGCTGGCGCAGGACGCCATCGACCTGGGCGTGACGCTCAATCCGGCGGCTGGCCGGAAAGCGCTGATCCTGGGCCGCGACCGCTGGATGGCGCTGCTGCCCGGCGCGCATGCCCTCGCCCGGCGCTCGTCGGCCGCCGGCGTGACGCTGGCCGAGCTGGCCGCGCAGCCGTTCATCCTGGCGACCGGAGGCTGCCGCGTGAACGGCGCCAGCCTGGCGCGCGAAGCCGGCCTGACGCTGAGCGACGTGCGCGTCACGGTGCGCGACTGGGCCAGCGCCTGCGCGCTGGTGCGCGAAGGCATGGGGGTGGCGGTGGTGCCGGAGTCCACCCTGCCAGCGGACCTGCGGCAACTGCGCGCCCTGCCCCTGACGCCGGCGGCGCGCCGCGAGTTCGGCCTGGTCCGCTCGGCGACCGGCCGGCAATCCGCGGCGGCCGGCGCGCTGTGGAAGCACATCGCCGGCGGCGCGGCGGGCGGCTGAAGCGTCCGCCCGGCCGCCGCTCAGATCCAGACGTCGTTCGGCGCGGTCCGTTCGCCGCCCTGGTCGCCGGTGTTGGCCACGCCGCGCGGCTCGATCAGCAGCATCCGCACTTCTTCGCGCGCATAGGGTTTGTGTTCCACGCCCCTGGGCACGACGTACATTTCGCCCGGATTGACCAGTACGTGGCCGTCGCGGAAGTCGATGCGCAGCTGGCCGTGCAGCACGATGAAGGTTTCGTCGGTGTCGGGATGCGCGTGCATGATGAATTCGCCTTCGATCCTGACCAGCTTGAACTGGTAGTCGTTCATCTCCGCGACGACGCGCGGCTGCCAGCGGTCGGCGATGAGCGCGAGTTTCTGCTCGAAGTTGATGGATTGCGCGGGACGCTGCGCCTGGGATGCTTGCATGATCGGCTCCTGGTGTTTGCGGGATACGGCAGTGTGCCGGCCGGCGCGGCTGCGGTCTTGTACGATCGTGCAGGCTCAGGCGGGCCGCCGGCCGCGCAGCCCGCGCAACCAGCGGCCCGGCGCCATGCCGTAGGCCTGGCGGAAATGCCGGGTCATGTGGCTCTGGTCGGTGAAGCCGGCCCAGACGGCGGCCTGGGCCAGCGACTGGCCGGCGGCGGCCAGGCGGCGCGCCAGCTCCAGCCGCCGCATCGTCAGGTAGCGGTAGGGGCTGGTGCCGTATAGCGCCCGGAAGTCGCGCGACAGGCTCCAGCGGTCCCGCCCGCTGGCCTGTTCCAGTTCGTCCAGCGTGACGGGATGCGCCAGCCGGTCCAGCAGATAGGTCCGCGCCAATTCGGCGGCGCGATAGTCCACCGCCTGCCGTCCGCGCCGCGCGCCGGCCGCGGCGTCCAGCGCGCTGGCCAGTTCGTAGATCGCGTCGTCCTCTTCCAGCGGGTCGGGGCAGTCCAGCGAGCGCAGCAGCGCGTCGGAAGCCGCGTACAAGCGCGGGTCGGACGACAGGCCGCCGGCGATGAAGGGCAGCGGCCTGCCGCCCAAAACTTCCTGGATCAGCGCCGGCTCGATATAGGCCATGCGGTAGCGAAAGCCCTCTTCGGTGCCGGCCTGCCCGTCGTGCGGCTCGTCGGGGTGCAGGACGATGGTGCCGCCGGGCAGGCTGTGCGCCATGCCGCTGCGGTAGTGAAAGCTCTGCACCCCGGCCAGGGTGCGGCCGATGGCATAGGTGTCATGGCGGTGCATGTCGTAGCCATGCCCGCCGAAATAGGCTTCGATGCGCTCGACCTTGCGCGCGCCCGGGGCGCGCTGCATCCAGTCGCGCCCGGACGCCGCCGGGCCGCCTGCGCGATCCTCTGGCTTTTTCATGTTCGGCGCCGGGAAAATTCCGATCTGCGAATTTAACGGGAATTCCCTGATATTCCCACCCCGGGCCGCTGGCTACCATTGCGCGCACGCTAAGCCGCCGCCCGGCGGTATTTTCTTGCGCGGAGACATCATGAAAGCACTGAAACTGATCGCGGCGGGCTCCGCCCTGTTCCTCTCGTCGTGGGCCGCCCATGCCGGCGCGACCTTCGACAGCGTCAAGAGCAAGGGCTTCGTCCAGTGCGGCGTGTCCACCGGCGTGGCGGGCTTTTCGGTGAACGACAGCAAGGGCGGCTGGATCGGCCTGGACGTGGACCTGTGCCGCGCGCTGGCCGTCACCATGTTCGGCGACGCCTCCAAGGCCAAGATCATGGCCGTCAGCGCGCTGCAGCGATTCACCGCGCTGCAGTCGGGCGAAGTCGACGTGCTGCCGCGCAACACCACGCTCTCGCTGACGCGCGACACCACGCTGGGCCTGATCGGCGTGGGCGTGAACTACTACGACAGCCAGGGCATCATGGTGAACAAGTCGCTGAACGTGAAAAGCGCCAAGGAGCTCGACGGCGCCACGGTCTGCGTGCAGCCCGGCACCACCACGGAGCTGAACCTGGCCGACTGGTTCCGCTCCCAGAACATCGTGTTCAAGCCGGTGGTGGTCGAACGCCTGGACGAAATCATCCGCGCCTTCGCCGTGGGCCGCTGTGACGCCTTCACCGGCGACAAGTCGCAGCTGGCGGCCGCGCGCAGCAATCTGGAGAACCCGGAAAAGTACGACATCCTGCCGGAGAACTTCTCCAAGGAGCCGCTCGGCCCCATGGTGCGCCAGGGCGACGAGCAGTGGTTCAACGTGGTGCGCTGGACCCTGAACGCCATGCTGGAAGCGGAAGAGTACGGCATCACCTCCAAGAACGTGGACGACATGCTCAAGAGCACCAATCCCAACGTGCAGCGCCTGCTGGGCGTGACGCCGGGCATGGGCAAGCACCTGGGCGTGGACGACAAGTGGGCCTACAACGTCATCAAGACCATCGGCAACTATGGCGAGAGCTTCGAGAAGAACCTGGGACCGAGCAGCCCGCTGAAGCTGCCGCGCGGCCTGAATGCCTCGTACCGGGACGGCGGGCTGATGTACGGCTGGCCGGTGCGCTGACGACGGGCCTGTATTGAAGGGATACGTATTCGTGGCGGGCGCGCGGGCCCTGGCGGGTTACCCTAGGGTTACAGCGCCCGTCCGCTGAATGCGTTACTCTCCCCCTCCCAAAAAACGAGTCAGCAAGGAGCTCAACATGGCACAAGCCTCCGCCCGTCACATCCTGGTCTCCACCGAGGCCAAGGCCAACGAACTCAAGACCGCCATCGAGAACGGCGCCGACTTCGCCCAGCTGGCCAAGGAAAACTCCAGCTGCCCGTCCAGCCGCGACGGCGGCAACCTGGGCACCTTCGGCCCGGGCCAGATGGTCAAGGAATTCGACACCGTGGTGTTCAGCGCCCCGGTCGGCGTGGTCCAGGGTCCGGTCAAGACCCAGTTCGGCTACCACCTCGTGGAAGTGACCAGCCGCAACGACTGAGCCGCAGCCGGTCCGCAGTAGATACGCAAGCCGCCGCCGGGTTTCCGGCGGCGGTTTTTTTTGTCGCCGGACCGCTCCCAGACAAAAACGCCCCCTCGGGGGGATGGCGCGGCGCAGCACCGGAAAACCTATCAAATGATTATTTCTGTTCAGGTGACAGGGGCCCGGGCCCGCGACAGAATGGGTCAGCCCGGCAAGGAGACTGCCGGAAAGCCACAACCCCGAACCGCTCCGGACCCATGAAAAAATCCCCGAACAAGGTCATCATCACCTGCGCCATCACCGGCTCGGTCCATACGCCGTCGATGTCGCCGCACCTGCCCGTCACGCCCGACGAGATCGCTCATTCCGCACTGGACGCCGCGGCCGCGGGCGCGGCCATCGTGCACCTGCATGCGCGCCGGCCCGACACCGGGCAGCCCACCCAGGACCCCGCGCTCTACGCCCAGTTCCTGCCGCGGATCAAGCAGGCCTCGGACGTGGTGATCAACATCACCACGGGCGGCTCGCCGGTGCTGCCGCTGGCCGACCGCATGGCGCCGGCGCTGCAGTTCAAGCCCGAGGTCGCGTCGCTGAACATGGGCTCCATGAACTTCGGCATGTACGAGCTGCTGGAGCGGTTCCGCGAATTCAAGCACGCCTGGGAACGCCCCTATCTCGAAGGCAGCAGCGACCTGATCTTCAAGAACACGTTCAAGGACATCGAGCACATCCTGACCTCCTGCGGCGACAACGGCACGCGCTTCGAGATCGAGTGCTACGACATCGGCCATCTGTACACGGCGGCGCATTTCGTGGACCGCAAGCTGCTCAAGCCGCCGTTCCTGATCCAGTCGGTGTTCGGCATACGTGGCGGCATCGGCACGCATCCCGAAGACGTGATGATGATGAAGCGCACCGCCGACCGCCTGTTCGGCGGCGACTACATCTGGTCGGTGCTGGCCGCCGGCCGCAAGCAGACGCCGCTGGCGACCATGGCCGCGACGATGGGCGGCAACGTGCGCGTGGGGCTGGAGGACTCCCTGTGGGACGGCCCGGGCGAGCTGGCGCGTTCGAACGCGGACCAGGTGCGAAGAATCCGTCGGATTCTGGAGGACCTGTCGCTGCAAGTGGCGACGCCCGACGAAGCGCGTGAGACGCTGCAGCTCAAAGGACGCGACAACGTCGCGTTCTGAATAACGACACCCCGAGGAGACAACCATGAAAAAAACCCTGTGCGCGGCCGCCCTGGCGGCGCTGTTTGCGACGGCCGGCGCGGCCCAGGCCGACGACGGCGTGATCCGCATCGGATTCATCACCGACATGTCGGGACTGTCGGCGGACGCCGACGGTCCGGGCGGCGCCGAGGCCATCAAGATGGCGGTAGCCGACATGGGCGGCACGGTGGCCGGCAAGAAGGTGGAAGTGCTGGTGGCCGACCACCAGAACCGCGCCGACATCGCGTCGTCGCGCGCCCGCGAATGGCTGGACCAGAAGGGCGTGAACATGCTGGTCGCCGGCGCCAATTCGGCGGCGGCGCTGGCCATGGCGAAAGTGGCCGAGGAAAAGAAGACGCCGTTCTTCGTGGTGAGCGCGGGCGCCTCGGAGCTGACCAACGCGCAGTGCACGCCCTATACCGTGCACTACGCCTACGACACGGTGTCGCTGGCGCGCGGCACCGCCCGCGCCATGATGAAGGAAGGCAACAAGGACTGGTACTTCCTGACGGTGGACCATGCTTTCGGCCATGCGCTGGAGCGCGACGCCTCGGCGGTGGTGCAGGCCGACGGCGGCTCGGTCAAGGGCCGCGTGCGCCATCCGCTGAACGCGGCCGATTTCTCGTCCTTCATCCTGCAGGCGCAGGCGTCCGGCGCGACGGTGCTGGGGCTGGCGAATTCGGCCAGCGACACCAGCAATGCGGTCAAGGCCGCCGCCGAATTCGGCCTGACGCCGGCGATGAAGCTGGCCGGGCTGCTGGTGCTGATTTCCGACGTCCATGCGCTGGGCCTGCAGGCCGCCCAGGACATGTACCTGACCACCGCCTGGTACTGGGACCAGGACGAACCTTCGCGGCAGTGGGCGGCGCGCTTCGAGGAGCGCATGAAGAAAAAGCCCACGATGCTGCAGGCCGGCGACTATTCCGCGGCCACGACCTACCTGAAGGCGGTCGCGGCCACCAACAGCACCGACGGCGACACCGTCATGAAGTGGCTCAGGGCCAATCCGGTGAACGATTTCTTCGCCAAGGAGGGCAAGATCCGCGCCGACGGGCTGATGGTGCACGACATGTTCCTGATGCAGGTGAAGAAGCCGTCGGAATCCAAGGGGCCGTGGGACTATTACAAGCTGGTGGCGCGCGTGCCGGGCGACCAGGTCTACACGTCGCCGCAGGAATCCACCTGCCGCCTGATGAAACCCTGAACCCGTACGAGGAAAGCGGCATGAGCATGAAGAACTCCGTTCCCGGCGATATTTCCGCGTTGCCGGTCGACCTTTCCGGCCGGCGCGTCATCGTGACCGCGGGCGCCGCGGGCATCGGCGCGGCCATCGCCGCCGCGTTCGCCGAACGCGGCGCCCGCGTGCACGTGTGCGACGTGGACGCGCAGGCGCTGGCCGCCTGCCCTCACCCCAACGCGCGCGCCGACGTCGGCCGGCGCGAGGAAATCGACCGCTACATGCAGGACGCGCTGGCGCAGCTCGGCGGCCTGGACGTGCTGGTCAACAATGCCGGAATCGCCGGCCCCACGGCAGGCATCGCCGACATCGCGCCGCAGGAACTGGACGCGACGCTGGGCATCAACCTGGCCTCGCAGTTCCACACCGTGCGCCATGCGCTGCCGGCGCTGCGTTCGGCCGGCGGCGGCAGCATCATCAACGTCAGCTCGGTGGCCGGCCGCATGGGCGTGCCGATGCGCACGCCCTACGCGGCGACCAAATGGGGCGTGGTGGGGCTGACCCGTTCGCTCGCCATGGAACTGGGCGGCTACGGCATCCGCGTCAACGCGCTGCTGCCGGGCCTGGTGGCCGGCCCGCGCATCGAGCGGGTGATCGAGGCGCGCGCCAGGAACATGGGCCTGACGGTCGAGGAGGAAACCCGGCTCGAACTGGCCGGCGTCAGCCTGGGCCAGTTCGTGCGCGCCGCCGACATCGCCAACATGGCGCTGTTTCTGGCCAGCCCCTATGGCGCGATGATCAGCGGCCAGGCCATCAGCATCGACGGCGACCTGCAGTCGCTGCCGTGGCAGCCGCCGCAATAAGGCCGGCGGCTCAACCCGCCAGCTCGATGGCCTGCGCGTAGACGCCGGTGCGGCGCTCCTGGGCGGCGGCGCGCAGGGCGTCCAGCAGCCGCTCGGCCAGTTCCTGGTTCTGCGCCTCCTTGCGCGTGATGAGCAGGAACTCGAACCACTGCCGCGACGCCAGCGGGCGCACCACCAGGTCGGGATAGGCGGCCGCGATGTCCCAGGCCGACAGCGCGTTCACCAGGCTGATGCCCTTCATGGCCCGCACCGTGCCCGGCAGCAGCGACATGTGCGCGCGCATGCCCGAGCGCAGGATCAGCGAATCCGCGATATCGCCCTGCGCCACCACGTAGTCGGACCACAGCGGCTTGACGTAGGTCTCGGCCGGAATGTCCGCCACCGCGATGGTTTCGCGCTGCGCCAGCGCATGGTCGCGGTGCACGATGGCGACGACGTCGGCGCGCAGAAACGGCGTGAAGCGCAGCCGCGCGCTGTCGCGGTGGACGGCGCCCAGGCCGAAATCGGCGCGCATGGTCTCGACCGCGCTGATCGCCTGCACCGAGGATTCGATGTCGATGGAAAACGGCCGCGTGCCGTTGGCGTCCAGATAGCGCCGCACCGCGTCGGGCGCGTAGCCCAATGCCAGCGCCGGCGACGCCGCGATCCGCAGCCCGCGCCCGCCGAACTGCTCGATGCTGTGCAGGGCCTCGTCGATGCGCACCAGCTCGTCCAGCACGAACTTGGCTTCGCTGTACAGGTATTGCCCGGCCTCCGTGGGCCGCAAGGTCTTGTACGAACGGTCGAAGAGCTGCACGCCGGTGGCGCTCTCCAGGCGCGAGATGGCGTGGCTGACGGCCGGCTGCGTCAGGTGCATGATCTGCGCGGCCTGCCGGGTCGAGCCGGCCATGACCACCGTATAGAAGATGCGCAGATCGTGGATGTTGAAGTTGCGCTTCATGCCGTTATCCCGGCGCCCGCTGGATCTCCGGCTGGGTCCACTTGCCGTCCAGCATCGCCGGCCTGGGCCAGTAGTACCGGAAGGCCAGCATGAACGGTCCCTGCGGCGCCGGCAGCCAGTTGGATTCCCGGGACTTGCCCGGCGATTCCGGCTGGATGTAGAGGGTGATGCCGCCGTCGGCGTCGCGCTTGAGTCGGCTCAACATGGACGCGTTGATCTGGTAGCGGCCGATGGGGTTGGCCACCAGCTGCTGGTCGGGCAGCCGGTACAGGGTCATGGACCAGAAGGCGCGCACCGGCGGCAGGCCGCGAGGCGGAAAGCGCAGCGTGTATTTGTTGCGGCCGTCGAGCTGCTGGCCGTAGCTGTCTTTTTCCAGCGCCGGGGACATGGCCTCCTCGCGTCCGCTGCCGCCCAGGCCGACCTGCGCGCCGGTGGCGCGCGCCAGGTAGTCATTGCCCAGCGACTTGCGGTCGCCGTAAAGCCCGTCGGTCCTGCCCTGCAGGGCTTCGCGCTTTTTGTCGATGTCGTTCTGGCCGTCGTGCATGCCTTCCTGCAGGGCGCGTCGCAGCGCCGGGTTGAGCTTGCCGACGTCGAACGGCTCGCCGGCCGCGAGGCCGATGCTGGCGAAACGCGCGCGCAGCGAGCGCTCCGAGGCATGCTCGGGCGCGAACTGCAACAGGAAGGCGAACTGGTTGTAGAACTCCAGCGAGCTGCGCAGCTGCGCCGGCGATTCGGCGGCGATCCAGTCCACCGCCGGCGCCGGGGCGGGCGCGCGCTGGCGGCGGTACGCAGACAGCGTCTGCACCTTGTAGCGGGACTGGATGCGCTTGACGTTGGGCACGTCGGCGGCGCTGTAGATCCGCGTGCGTCCCACCAGGTTGGCCAGTTCGGTTTCCGACCGGAACACCTTGGTGATGCCGGCCGGCGTCTTGCCGTTCCAGCCGGGACCGGCCACCAGGAAGCGCCCGCCGCCGTTGCCGGTGCTGCGGCTGCCGATATAGCCGAAATTGTGCGTATACAGGTCCATCAGCTGCAGCGCGTAATAGCGCCCGCCGCCAATCGGCGGCACGGTGACGACCACGGGCTCGGCGCGCAGGTCCAGCGCCGCGTACGAGTAGCCGGTGTCGGAGCTGGGCGCATAGGCCTTGTCCTCGGGCGCATAGACGCGCGCCATGCTGCTGATGGTGTTAAACGGGCCCTTGTACTGCGGGCCGTTCCTGTCGATGCTGAAGGCGTACATGGTCTGGTAGCTGGCGACCATGGGCGTGCCGTACAGATAGGCCTCGCGCGCGATGCTGCGCGCCTGCTGCGCCGTGACGCCGTCTATCCCGACCGAACGCGAACCGCTGGCGGCGTCGGGCGAATGGAAACTGCAGCCGGCCAGCGCGCCCGCCAGGAGAGCCGCGGCCGCCAGGCGCAGGCCGCGGCGGGTTGCCAGGAAAAAGCCGGTGCATATCTGACGGTTGCGCATTCAGTGCTCCAACATTTCGAGGGATGGGCCGGGCCGGCCCGCGTATCGCCGCGCGCGGCTGCTCAGGCCTCCTGGACCTGGCTTTCCAGCCGCAAGACCGGAATGGCCTGGATCGCGCTTTCGCTGGCGCTGGCGTCCGTGGTCAGGTGCTGGATCAGGTCCAGCGTGGTGGAACGGCGGGTCAGCATCAGGCAGGTGACTTCGGCCTCGGCCACGCGCGTGGCGTGCCAGCAGCCGGGCCGCATGCACACGCCCTGCCCCTGCGGCACCCGGAAAGCCGCGACCTGGGACAGGTCCGGGCTGCCGTCGGCGGCGCTGGGCGCCACGACCTGGATGATCTCGCCGGTCAGCGGGACGATGGCCTGCTGGGTCAGCAGGTGTTTTTCGAGGCTGTCGATTTCAAGCGAGCGGCTGCGGTAGTTGACCCACAGCAGCTCGGCGTCGCCGCCCGCGCCGGTGTTGAACAGGTGCTCCTGCCAGAAATCGGTGGCCGCGTTGGAGTACAGCGGCACGCCGTTGCCGTCCGGGATGGGCTTGCCCAGCATCCAGCCGTAGGGGCGGAAGGCCTCGGGCGTCAGAACATTGATTTCCAGTTGCTCGTTGCTCGTCATGCGGAACCCTGTGTTGGCTTGGCCGCGCGGGCGCGCTTCGGGAATTCGGCATCGTAGTCGAATTCGCCGCGCGCGATGGCCTCGAGTATGGCCGCGCGCCGTTCGGCGGCGCGCTTGAGATTGGCGGCGGTGGGCTTGGCGCGGATGCGCTCGACGCAATGCCGGCCCTGGTGGAAGAAACCGATCTCGATGGAAGACTCCGAGGCGGGCCTGACCCCGTCGAATCCCTGGCGCGCCGCCGTCTCCCGCATCGTCCTCTCCCATTGCCGATGAGCGACATGATATCGCTTTACACTGTTCCGACGCCCCTCTCAGGAAGCGCATTATGACCACGGATCTGTCATCGCACTATGTCCTGCTGGACGCCTCGGGCGCCAGCACCACCGTCGAAGGCGGCGACGCGTTCTGGTCGCAGCCGCCCGAGGAACTCGACCGCTACGGCCGTGGCTGGCTGCTGTCGGAGTTCAGCTTCGCCTCGGACTGGCCGCAATGGGAAATGCACCCGCAGGCCGACGAGGTCGTGCGCTTGCTGTCGGGCGCGGCCGAGCTGCAGCTGGAGTGGCCCACCGGCATCCAGAAAATCCGCATGCAGGCGGGCGACGCCTACGTGATACCCAAGGGCGCGTGGCACACGGTCAAGGTGCTGGAGCCCTGTCGCATGCTGCACGTGACCATGGGCGGGGGCACCCAGCACCGCCCGCTGTAGCGCGCCGGCCGCCGCGCAGACCGGGCGCTTGTTAACGCTTGGTTTTCGATGGTTACATTTCCCGAGTTATTGCCTGCTACGGGTGGTTACAGTGCTGCCTTCCCATCTTCTTGGCAGGCATACGACCATGCGGCATTGCGCCCGGCCCTTACGTTCCGGCGGTTGCGTCCCGCCCCGCCCCGCGGCGAGGGCCTCGTTCGACTTCAAGCCGCTGGCGCTCGCCCTGGCGCTGGCCAGCCTGGCCGCGGTGCAGGCGCCGGCCCAGGCGCAATCCAGCTGGATCGCGCGCTGCCTCGGCGACTTCTTCGAACCGGGCGCGCGTCCGGAATGCCACCAGCCCTACAGCGAAGGCCTGGCCGCGGTGCTGACCGGCTCGGCCGGCGACGCCGCGGGCCGCTGGGGCTACCTCGACAAGCAGGGCCGCATGGCCATCGCGCCCGCCTATGACGAGGCCGAGCCGTTCCAGAACGGCCTGGCCGCGGTGAACAAGGACGGGCGCTGGGGCTATATCGACCGCGGCGGCCGCTGGGCCATCGAACCCCGTTACGCGCGCGCCAGCGGCTTCAACGCCGAAGGCAGCGCGGTGGTGGAAGCGGACGGCCGCGACGTGCTGATCGACCGCCAGGGCAAGACGCTCAAGACCTTTGCGCTGGGCGCGCGCAGCTGGGGTTTCCGGCCGGGCCAGAAGCTGGCGGCGATGGAAATCCCGCAGCCGCCGCGGCTGTTCAACGTCGCGACCGGCAAGGCGGCCACGCTGCCCGAAGGCGTGATGCGGCTGGCGGCGCCGACCGGCGGCTATCTGCCGGCCCAGTTGCGCGACACGCGCTATGGCGGCTGGTGGGGGCTGCTGGACCAGGCGGGCGGCTGGGCCGTGACGCCGCAGGCCCTGCAGTCGCAGGAGCCGCCGTTGCGCGACGGCGCGCTTCTGGCGGTGCGCCGCGACGAGCGCTGGCTGTTCGTGGACGCGGCCGGCCAGGCGCTTTCTTCCGAGCGCTACCGGCAATTGCAGTCTGTGGCGCCGGGCCTGTGGCTGGCCCGTCCCGACGACGGCGGGCCGGCCCAGCTGCTGGACGGCCAGCGCCAGGTGCTGCATCGCTTCAAATCTCCTTACGCCGGCGTGCAGGATCGCGAAGGCTGGCGCTTCATGGTCGACGACGACCTCGTGCTGCTGGTCGACGCCGCCGACAGGCTGATCCGGGTGCCGGTCGGCCAGGGCCGCGTGGACGTGCGCGAGGGCCAGGCCTGGATCTCCGGCGCCCAGCCCGGCAACGCCCCGCAGGCCCAGGCCGCCGAACAGCCGGGCCAGGACGCGGTGGCCCGGGCCGAGGACGCCTCCGCCCCGGTCGAAGCCGAAGCCGCCGAGGACATCGGCGGCGAACCGGCAGCCGACGACGCGGGCGCGATGATCGCAAGCGACGCCGCCATCCCGGCGGCGGCGCCGGCCGACGCGCCGCCGCCGCCGATGATTCCCATGCCGCCGGTCTCGGCGGCGTCCGAGGCGGGTGCGGCCGCCGATGCCGCCGACGCGGCCGATGCGGCGGCGGCAGCCGCCGAAGCCGCGGCCGCCGCCGCGGCCAGCGGCGCGGAAATCAGCCAGGGCGGGCTGGTGCAGATCTACGCCGCCGACGGCAGGCCGCTGCTGGACGACGCCACCGTCGCGCGGCTGCGGGCCTACGACGTCACCGCCTTCAGCCGCCGCGACGAAAGCAGGCGCGGCGCCGCCGGCACGGCCCCGATGCCGTTGGCGCTGCTGCGTCCGCATGCCTATGGGCAGCCCATCGGCATCCTGACGCCGGCCGGCAAGATCGTGACCAACGCGGACTGGGACGACATCTCGGCCTATGACGTGTCCATGCCCTTGCCGGTGCGCACCCGCGAAGGCAAGGCCGGCGCGATCGACGCGGCGGGCAAGTGGGCGGTCCCGCCGCGCTTCGGCAATCTGCGCCCGTTCCGCGGCGGTTACGCCTGGGCGCGGCCAGCGGGCTCGCAGCGCGGCGAGGAGGTGCTGATCGACGCCCGGGGCAAGACCGTGGCCGTGCCCGACGCGGTGCTCGACGGCGCCGAGGGCCTGGACGGCGACATGCTCCACTACCGCGCGCCGGACGAGAACCGCGAACGCCGCTGGGGCGTCTGGAACCTGCGCGCCGGCGCGCCGGTGCTCAAGCCGGTGTACGACGGCATCGAAGCGTTCCGCGACGGCTGGGCCCTGGTGCAGGAACGGGGCCAGTGGGGCGTGATCGACAGCAAGGGGCGATGGGCGCTGCGCCCCGCCTACCAGAGCGCGTACGAACTGGAATACCTGGGCAATGGCCTCATGCTGGTTCCCGACACCGGCCCGCGCGCTTCCGACTCGTCGCGCGGCTACCGGCTCGTCAACCTGCGCAGCGGCAAGTCCAGCCCGGCGCTGGCCAATAAGCCCACCGCCCTGAAGGACGGACGCTACATCGCCGAGCTGGAGGACGCCGGCCTGATGCTGTTCGACGCGGACGGCGCGGGCCTGCGCCTGGCCGACAGCCGGCAGCGCCGCAACGAGGTGTACGGCGACTGGATCTACATGGAGGGCGACGAGCGCGAAGGCGCCATCGACGCCCGCGGCGAGCTGAAGGTGCCCGCCCTGTATGGCGAATTCAATCCCTTCTTCGTGCAGCCGGAAGGCCTGGCGCGCGCCTACGACGGCGCCGGCTACCGCCTGATCGACCAGAACGGCAAGACGCTGCTGGATGGCCGCGGCGACGGCACGCCGCTGGCCGGCATGCAGCGCATCGTGTACCAGGACGACGGCGGCAGCGTCATGACGGACCTGCGCGGCAACGAGGTCGCGCGCGTGCCCGGCAGCTACAGCGTGCGCTATCGCTTCGCCAGCGAAGGCGTGGTGCCCTACAGCGGCGACGGCGGCAACGACCGCTACGGCTTCGTCGACGCCGCCGGCAAGCGCATCGTGGGGCCGCACTTCGACTGGCTGGGACCGCTCAGGAACGGCCTGGCCGTGGCGCAGCGCAAGCAGCGCACCGGCAAGCAGTTCGGCTACATCGACCTGAGCGGGCGCTATGCGATCCCGCCGCTGTTCTCGTGGGCCGGCGACTTCCACGAGGAACGCGCGCTGGTGCGCCAGGACGGATACACGCAGTTCATCGACACAAAGGGAGAACCGCTGGCGACCTTCGTCATGGTCTGCGACACGCTGACCATCCTGGACCGCCTCGGCCGCATCAGCTGGCCGCAGCAGAAGATGAGCTGCCCCGCGGCCGGGAAGTTCGAGCTCGCCCCCGACAACGCCAAAGCGGAACAACAATGAAGTCACGCGCATTCAGCATCACCCGTCTCGCCTGCGCGCTGGCCGCGCTGGGCGCGTCCCTGTCCGCCCACGCGCAGTACGGAGACGCCGGCTGCCTGGAGAACGCCCCGTACGACAGCTACGCCGAACTGGACACGAGCGCCGGCAGCCCCTACGCCAACGGCTGCATCCGCACGCTGTCGGACAAGCGCGCGGCGGTGCTGCTGCCCAGCGCACTGAAAAGCGCCGGCCCGGCGCCCGGCGACCGGTCGCTGCGCCGCCATGCCTGGGGCTTCCTGGACCAGAACGGCAGGCTGGCGATCGACCCGATATTCGAGGCCGTGGGCGACTTCCGCCACGGCCTGGCCGCCGTCAAGTGGCAGGGCCGCTGGGGTTTCATCGACACGCGCGGCCGCATGGCGGTGCGCCCGCAGTTCGACGCCGTGCAGAACTTCACGCAGGCCGGCCTGGCCGTGGCCACGCTGGACGGCCGCCACCATCTGATCGACCGCCAGGGCAATTACGTGGGCGAGCCGCTGGACGAAAGCGTGGCCTCGCTGCGCCTGCAGGATGGCGTGCCGGCCCTGGCCACGCTGGAATACAAGCTGGAGTACCGCTCCGCCAGCGGCGAGCGCCGCTACAGCGACGCCGGCATCCATCTGATCCGCGCCTATGGCAAGCAGCTGTACGTGGCGCGCAACGACGAGGGCCGCTACGGCCTGGTGGACGGCCAGTGGAACTGGGCGCTGGAGCCGGTCTACGACGACATCCTGGAGCCGTCCGAGGAAGGCGCGCTGGCCCTGGCCTACGGGCCGCGCGGCGCGGAATTGCTGGACCCGCAGGGCCGGTCGGTGCTGGACGAGGGCCAGCGCTACCGCGAACTGAGGCAACTGGGCAATGCATTCTGGAGCGCCGAGCTGGAGCGCGGCAGCTATGCGGTGCTGGACGCCGCGGGCAAGCCCGTGGCCAGGCTCAAGGGCGATCAGGCCTATGGTTCGCAGCGCTTTGGCGACACGCTGCTCTATCCCTCCGGCAACAAGGTGATGGCCTTGATTCCGGGCCGCGGCGAACCGGTGGAGCTGGGCGCGGACCTGGCCGTCGTCGGCGATCTGGACGGCTATGTGCGTTTCACCGACGCGCAAAACACGTCGGCCGGGCTGCTGACGCCCTCCGGCGCCTGGCTGTACGGCGACCGCGCGCCGGCCTGGCTGGGCGAGTTCAGCCGCATGGAGGTGCGCCAGGGCAGGCTGTGGCTGTTCCAGGACACCCGCCTGCTCAACGTGATCGACGCCGAAGGCCGCGCGCTGCTCAAGCCCGAGACGGTCGAGGCCGCGCAGCAGATGGCGCTGCGGCCGCTGGCGCTGGACATGCCCGGCGGCCCGCTGGGCCTGCTCAGCCACGGCTACTGCCACTGCAACACCGAGACCGGCGCCGGCCTGGTGCTGGCCGACGGCAGCATCGTGAGCGACGCCGCCTGGACCGAGGTGACCCCGCTGGACGTCGTCGACCGGTACGACGGCGAGCCGCCCGCAGGACTGGAGGCGCGGCACCTGCGCTACGCCGCCCACACGGCCGACGGCATGCGCCTGCTGGACGCGGCCGGCAAGCCCATCGACCTGCCCGCGCAGCAATACATCGGGGAATTCCGCCACGGCTATGCGCTGGCCTACGGCGGCGGCGCAAGCCGCATGATCGACCGCGACGGCAAGGCCTACGCGCTGCCGGCGGGTTACTTCGACACGGAAATCGTCGCGCCCGGCGTGGTGCGTTTCGTGGAGACCGCGGCCGAGGACGCGCCCTGGGGCCTGTACGACTTCGTGGCCGGCAAGGTCATCGCCGAGGCGCGCTATCGCAGCATCGGCGAATTCGAGCACGGCCAGGCCGTGGCCTCGCTGGGGCCGGACCGCAGCGGCGTCATCGACCTGCAGGGCCGCTGGATCGTGCCGGCCAGCCACCATGCCGCCAGGCGCGTCAACGCGCAGCTGTGGCAGGTGCAGCAGGCCGGCCCGCAGCAGGAGGAATACAAACGCCCCTCCGCCCTGTTCAACGCCGAGGGCCGCGCGCTGACCGCCTTCCTGCCCAACCTGCAGGCCCACGCCGACGAGACCGGCGCCATTACCGCCGACGACGGCAAGCGCCGCTGGATCATCTCGCCCGACGGCGCCGACGCGCTGGACATGGAGGATGCGCGCTACACCCGCCTGGGCGACTGGATGGAGATCCGCCGCGCCCCGCGCAGCGGCTATCTGGACGCGCAGGGCCGGTGGCAGATCGCACCCGCCGCCGTGATCGGCGGCACCTTCCGCGGCGCGCCGGCCCGCGCCCTGGTGAGCGACGACGACGGCGACCGCGTGATCGACGCGCAGGGCAAGACCGTCGCTGCCCTGCCCGATGGCGACTGGAACTGGCCGGCCGGCTCGCCCACGCTGCTGCGGCGCTACATCGACCAGGGCAGGCAGAAGACCGACTACGTCGGCCTGGACGGCAAGGTCCGCGTGAGCGCCGAGGGCCTTGCGTCGGCCTACTCGGAAGGCTATGCCGTGTCGCAGCTGTCGAGCCGCGCGATGCGCGCGGTCGACGCCCGCGGCGCGCTCACCGGACCCGCGTTCGATGCGCTGGGCCGCCTGAGCGAGGGCCTGGCGCCGGTCTACGCCGACAGCGCCTATGGCTACGTCAACGCCGCCGGCGAGATGGCGCTGCTGCCCGCCTACGAAACCGTCTCGCCGTTCCGGGACGGGCGCGCCGTGGTCTCGACCATGGAATGGTCTTCCATCATCGACCGCACCGGCAGGCCGGTGGCGCGCGTGGCGATGGAATGCGGCGTGCGCACGCTGTACGGCTCGTACGGCCAGCGGCTGTGGCCGCTGACCCTGCCGCGGCGCTGCCCCGGATAGCGCCCCCCGCCGCTATTGCGCGTCCAGCGCCAGGTAGCGGCGGGTCTGCACGATCTCCTCGCGCTCCTTGAAACTGGTGAGGCGCTCGGCCAGGGCGCTGCTGTCGCCGGTCTGGCGGATGGCCGCCAGCGTGGCCTGCATGGCATGGATGGCGGCGCGCTGTAGGTCCGACGGAATGATGACCAGGCGATAGCCCATCGCCGCCAGTTCGGGCAGCGGCACCAGCGGCGTCTTGCCGCCGTAGAACATGTTGATGAGCTTCAGGCCGGGCAGGCGCTCGGCGATGGCCTGGATCTGCTCCCGCGTCTCGGGCGCTTCCACGAACAGCATGTCGGCGCCCGCTTCCACGTAGCGCTGCGCGCGCGCCAGCGCGGCGTCGAAGCCCTCGACCGCGATGGCGTCGGTGCGCGCGATCACCAGCGCGTCGGGGTCGCTCAGGGTCTGGCGCGCGATGTGCACCTTGCGGCACATTTCCTCCACGTCGACCAGGCTCTTGTCGTCCAGGTGGCCGCAGCGCTTGGGAAACGACTGGTCCTCGATGTGGAAGGCGGCCACGCCGGCGCGCTCCATGATGCGCACGGTGCGCTCGACGTTGGCCGACCCGCCGAAGCCGGTGTCGGCATCGGCCACCACCGGCAGCCCGCTGGCGTCGACGATTTTTTCCACGCGGTCCATCACTTCGGTAAAGCTCAGCAGGCCGATGTCGGGGTAGCCCGCGGCGCGCGCGATGGCGCCGCCGCTGGCGTAGACCGCCGGAAAGCCGGCCGCGGCCACCAGGCGGGCCGACATGCCGTCATAGGCGCCGGGCGCCACGACGACGTCGGCGGCCAGGCGCTGGCGCAACAGGGTGCTGGGTTTGACTGGGGCGTTCATGCGGATTCCTTGAAGGACGTATCGGATGCGTCCATGATCGTTCCGCGACACTAGAATGTCCAATATATGGAAAATTGATAATTAATACTTTCTAGATACCGATATGGAACTGCGCCACCTGCGTTATTTCGTCGCCACCGCCGAGGCCGAACACTTCACCCGCGCCGCCGAACAACTGGGCATGGCGCAGCCGCCGCTGTCGCAGCAGATCCGCCAGCTGGAGCAGGAAGTCGGCACGCCGCTGTTCGACCGCAACGGCCGGGGCGTGGCGCTGAACGACGCGGGCCGCGCCTTCCTGGCCTGCGCGCAGGACATCCTGCAGCGCGCCCAGGCGGCCGTGCTGACCGCGCAGCGGGCGGCGCGCGGCGAGGTCGGCGAGCTGACGTTGGGGTTCACGGAATCGGCTTCGTTCAACGGCGTGGTGACCGGGCTGATCCGGCAATACCGCCAACGCTATCCGGAAGTGGAGATGACGCTGTCGCAAGGCGATAGCGAAACGCTGGTGGCGCAGCTGCGCAGCGGCGCGATAGACGCGGCCTTCGTGCGGCCGCCCTTCGCGCTGGACGGCGGACTGGCCTTCACGCAGCTGGCGCAGGAGCCGCTGGTGGTGGCGCTGCCGCTGGGCCATCGCCTGGCCGGCGCGGCGCAACTGGCGCCCGCCGACCTGGCGCGCGAGCGCTTCATTCTGTATTCGCGCAAGTCAGGTTACGGGCTGAGCGCGGACATCATGGCGGCCTGCCGGCAGCAGGGGCTCAACCCCAGCATCGGCCAGCGCGCGCCGCAGCTGTCTTCGGCGGTGAACCTGGTGGCGGCGGGCATGGGCGTGGCGATCGTGCCGGATTCGCTGCGCCATCTGCGCCCCGACGGCGTGGTGTACCGTCCGTTCGCGCTGGACTGGCCGCGCGCCGTGCTGGGCCTGGCGGTGCGCCAGCCCGGCGCGGGCGCGCGCGTGCGCAACCTGCTGGCGCTGGCCGCGGCCTGAGGCCGCCGTTCAGTCTTCGTGCGACTCGTGCACGGCGGCCGCGCCGCGCTTCCAGTAGCTGGCGGCGCGGATGCGGCGCTTGTCCACGCCATGGCCCGCCACCATGACTTCGCGCAGCGCCCTGGCCACGGCGGACTCGGCCGCGATCCACACATAGCCTTCGCCCGGCGGCAAACGCAGTTCGCGCGCCGCGTCCAGCAGCGCGGCGCCGTCGCCGGACGCCGCGCCGTCGCGGTGCAGCCAGCGGACCGTCGCGCGCGCGGGGCTGGCCAGCGCGATCTCGTTGGCGGCATGCGGCACTTCGATCAGGGCCAGCGCCTGCGCGGTCTCGGGCAGCTCTTCCAGGCGGCGCGCGATGGCGGGCAAGGCGGTTTCGTCGCCGATCAGCAGGTGCCAGTCAAAGCCCGTGGGCACCACGAAGGAACCGCGCGGCCCGGCTATGCCCAGCCGCTGGCCGGGCGCGGCCTGCTCGGCCCAGGTCGAGGCGGGGCCGTCGCCGTGCAGCACGAAGTCGATCACGAGTTCCCTGCGCGCCGCGTCATAACGGCGCGGGGTGTAGTCGCGCGCGGCTGGACGGGGCGCGCCTTCGGGGAACGTGATGCCGTCCGAGCCGAAGCTGGGCAGGACCGGCGGCAGCGAAGGGTCGGGCGAAAAGAAAAGCTTCACGTGGTCGTCGAACGAGGCGGAGACGAAGTCATGCAGGTCGTCGCCGGTGAAGGTGACGCGGGCCAGCAGGCCGGCGATGCGCTCGACGTGCGCCACGGTCAGCACGCGTGCCTTTAGTTCGTGGCGGACGCGTTCGACATTGAGGTCGGTGCGGGTCATGGATACTCCAGGAAGGTACGGAATCAGGAACAGGAGCCCGTGATTTCCGCCGTTGCGCGCGCCAGGATGGCCGCGATGCGCCGCTGTTCCTTGGGCCCGGCGTCGGTACGTTCGAGCAGCGCGCGCTTGAGCGCCTGGCGGGCCTCGACGAATTCCGGCAGCCAGCCGGTGGCGGCGTCCTCGCCCTCCGGGCCGGTACTGCGCGGCTGGCCGCTCCAGGCCTGGCGCATCCAGTCCATCTTGCGCGCCACGTGCTTGAACTTGTTGAACATGAGCGACAGGCGCTCGCGGTTGGCGTCCAGGCGCTCGCGCCCCGCCGGCGCCAAGTGGTAGCGCTTCTTGGCGCCGGCCTGCTCGACCGTGGCGTAGCCCAGCTCTTCCAGATAGGTCAGCGCCGGATAGACCATGCCGGGGCTGGGCGTGTAGAAGCCGTTGCTGAGCGCGCCCAGCGCCTTGATGAGTTCATAGCCGTGGCTGGGGTTCTGTTCCAGCAGGCCCAGCAGCATCAGCTGCAGGTCGTCGCCCGAGACCTTGCGGCTGCGGTTCCAGCCGCCGCCGTCGCCGCCCAGGCCGTCCGGCTCGCCGCGCCCGCCGGGCGGGCCGGAGAACCAGTCGCTGCCCGCGCCGGCATGGCGCTGGTGATGGGCGTGGCGGCCGTCGTGGTCTTGCGGCCGCACGGCCTCGTGAGGCTTGTTCCGCGCGCGGCGCGGGCCGCGCGGGAACGCGGTCAGGAATTGGGGTTGACGCATGGGACCTCCTCGGAACGTATCTTACGATATATATCGTACGATATAGTTCCGATAGGCCTTCCGTCAAGCCCGGGGCGCGGACGCCCTATCCCGCGGCCAGTTCCCGCGCGCGCCGCCGGGCGCAATGCACGGCCCGGGCGATCGCCTCGGCCACGCCGGCTTCGCGCATGTGCGACAGGGCCGCGTGGGTGGTGCCGCCCTTGGAGGTGACGCGGTCCTGCAGCTCGGACAAGGCGGCGTCTTCGGCGGCGGCCAACGCGGCCGCGCCGCGAAACGCCGATACCGCCAGCCGGCGCGCTTCGGCGGGCGCGAAGCCCAGTTCGACCGCGCCCTGCTCCAGCGCGGCCATGAAATGGAAGACGTAGCCCGGCCCGCTGCCGGTCACCGCGGTGACGGCGTCGATCATGGCTTCGCTGGCGGTCCAGATGCGTTCGCCCACCGCCGCGAACAGGGCGTCGGCCAGCGCGCGTTCGCGCGGCCCGCAGGCCGGCGTGGCGTACAGGCCCGTCATGCCCAGGCCCACCTTGGCCGGCGTGTTCGGCATGGCGCGCACGATGCGCGCGTGGCCGCCCAGCCAGTCCGACAGCGCGGCCAGTTCGACGCCGGCCGCGATGCTGACCACGACGGCCTCGGCCGGCAGATGGCGCCGCACCTGCGCGCAGGCCTCGCGCAGCACCTGCGGCTTGGTGGCCAGCACGCACAGCGCGGCGTCGCCCAGGCCGGGACCGGGCAGCTCCACGCAGGCCAGGCCGCGCGCGGCCAGGGCCTCGCGCGTGGGCGCGTAGGGCTCCACCACCAGGAAGTCTTCCAACGCCCTGCCCTGGCCGAGCAGGCCGTCGATGATGGCCGAGGCCATGTTGCCGCCGCCGATGAAAACGATTTTTTCGCGCATGGATGTTCCGATGAAGGTTGCAAGCCTGGAGCTCAGCGCCGCCGCACCGCGCCCGCGTTCAGGGCGTCGATGCGGCTGCGGCCCAGCAGCCTGAGGGTGTTTTCGAGTTCGGTGCGCAGAATCGCCAGCACCTCGTGCACGCCGGCCGGCCCGCGGCCCGCCAGGCCGTACAGCGGCGCGCGGCCCAGCAGCACGGCGCGCGCGCCCAGCGCCACCGCCTTGGCGATATCGCTGCCGCGGCGCACGCCGCCGTCGACCATGATTTCCAGCGAGCGTCCCAGTTCGGCCGCCACCTCCGGCAGGATTTCCAGCGGGCATGGCGCGCTTTCGAGCTGGCGGCCGCCGTGGTTGGACAGGACGATGCCGTCGACGCCGCGCGCCCGGGCGCGGCGCGCGTCGGCCAGCCCCTGGATGCCCTTGATGACGATGCGCCCGCGCCAGACGCGGCGCAGCCAGGCGACGTCGTCCCAGCTCAGCGCCAGGTCCATCTGGCGGCTGAGCGCCGAGGCCTGTTCGGTGATGTTCTCGCGCGCGTTGGAGCTGACGGCCAGGTTCTTCAACTGCGGGCCGCCGTGGCGCAGCATGCGCCAGCACCAGCCCGGATGCGCGGCCAGGTCCAGCAGCAGGCGCGGCGACGGCCGCAGCGGCAGCTTGAAGCCGTTGCGCTTGTCGTGGTCGCGGTTGCCGTGGACCGGCACGTCCACGGTCAGGAACAGCACGGTATAGCCGTTCTGCCAGGCGCGGTCCATCAGGTGCTCGGCGATGCGGCGGTCGCGCTGCACGTAGAGCTGCAGCCAGAGCTCGCCGGAGGTCGCCGCGCGCACGTCTTCCAGCAGGGAAGTGGACGCGGTCGACAGCACGAAAGGCAGGCCGGCCCGGTGCGCGGCGCGCGCCAGGTGGACGTCGGCGTCGGGCCAGAACAGCCCGTTCAGGCCGGTGGGGCCGACGGCGGCCGGCATGGCGGCGGTGGCGCCCAGCAGCGGCGTTTCCAGCCGGCATTCGGAGACGTCGACCAGCACGTCCGGGCGGAATTCCAGCGCGGCGTAGGCCGATGCGTTGCGCGCCATCGTCAGGCCGTCCTCCGCCCCGCCTTCGAGGTAATCGAACGCCAGCCGGGGCAGGCGTTTTTGCGCGTGGCGCCGGTAGTCCATCACGCACGGCAGCATTGCAGTTCCTTGTTTTCCATGGCCTGGCGGTGTTTAAAATAAATCGAATACAGAATAATATAATTGTATTTCGATCATTTTGAGCGCCGCAATCCGGATCGCCACTAATCCGCGGTTACGCCCGGCGCACGGGCCTGGGCGAGCGACGCGCTAGCCTAGGACATACCCTAAAGTCAATTGCAATTCGATTACTTAAATCGAAAAGCAATTTAAGTAATCGTATGCTGTGCCCGAACGCGCTGGGACTCCAGCGCCCATCGGGACCACAGACATGACCAACGGCAACACCCTGCTAGACGCGCTGACCCAGGCCCTGGGCGCGGACGCCATCCTCCACAGCGAAGCCGACATGGCCGGCTACACCGAAGACTGGCGCGGCCGCTACAAGGGCCCGGCGCTGTGCGTGGCGCTGCCCGGCAACACGCAGCAGGTGTCCGAGGTGGTGCGCCTGTGCCACGCGCACGGCGCGCCGGTGCTGCCCCAGGGCGGCAACACCAGCCTGTGCGGCGGCGCCGTGCCCGCCGCCGGAGGCCGCCCGCCCGTGATCGTGAACCTGGCGCGCATGCGCCGCGTGCGCCGCGTGGACGCGGCCAACAATTCCATGGAAGTCGAGGCCGGCTGCGTGCTGGCCACGGTGCAGGAAGCGGCGGCCGCGCAAGGCCGGCTGTACCCGATCAGCCTGGGCGCGGAAGGCTCGTGCCAGATCGGCGGCACCATCGCCACCAACGCGGGCGGCACCGGCGTGCTGCGCTACGGCAACACGCGCGACAACATCCTGGGGCTGGAAGTGGTGCTGCCCGACGGCTCCATCTGGGACGGCCTGACCGCGCTGCGCAAGAACAACACGGGCTATGACCTCAAGCACCTGTTCATCGGCGCCGAAGGCACGATGGGCATCGTCACCGCCGCCGTGCTGAAGCTGCATCCCCTGCCCAGCGCGCACGCCGTGGCCTGGCTGGCGCCGGACAGCCCGCAGGCCGCGCTGGACATCCTGGGCCTGTTCCAGCGGGCCTGCGGCTCGCGCCTGTCGGCCTTCGAAATGATCGACAGCAACCAGCTGGACGTGGTGATGGCGCACGTGCCGGGCCGCAAGAATCCGCTGCCCGGCGCCCATCCCTGGCACGTGCTGGTGGAACTGTCCGACACCGGCGACGACGCCGGATTGCAGGAACTGCTGCAGCAGATCCTGGAGCAGGCCGCGTCCCAGGGCCTGTTGCACGACGCCGTGCTGGCCGCCAACGGCGCGCAGCGCGCCGCCCTCTGGGAAGTGCGCCACAGCGTGTCGGAAGGCAACAAGAAGGCCGGCGTGGGCCTGACCACCGACACCGCCGTGCCCGTATCCGCCGTGCCGCGCTTCATCGACGAAGCCACCCGGGCCGTGCGCGAACTGGCGCCGGGTCTGCCGGTGCTGATCGTGGCGCACCTGGGCGACGGCAACGTGCACTTCATTCCGTTTTTCACCTTCGATGCCTGGAACGCGCTGCCCGACCGCGACGCGATGGCCGCCGCCATCCGGCGCGCGGTCAACGACGTGGCCGCGGCGCTGGGCGGCACCTTCAGCGCCGAACACGGCGTGGGCCGCAGCTCGCTCGCCGAAATGGCGCACTACAAGTCGCCGGTGGAGCTGGCGATGATGCGCGCGGTGAAACAGGCTTTCGATCCCGCCCAGCTTTTCAACCCCGGCCGCTTGCTGCCTTGAGCCGTTCTCAATCCGTAGGAGCCTTCCATGAAACCGATCTCCCATAACGCCTCGCGCCGCAACGCGCTCAAGACCGTGGCCGCCGGCGCCGCCGCCCTGGCCATGCCCATGATCTGGACGCCGTCGCGCGCGGCCTCCAAGCGCATCGTCGTGCGCGACGACGGCGGCATCTACAGCAAGGCCTACGGCGCCGTGTTCTACCGCCCGTTCACCGAGGCCACCGGCATCCAGGTGGTGGGCGTGCAGGCCAACGCCGAGCCCACCGCCCAGATCCGCAGCATGGTGGAGACCGGCAACTACACCTGGGACATGGCCAAGATCAGCCAGCCCGCCATCCTGATGCTGACCGAAGGCGGCAAGGTCTACCTGGAAAAGCACGGCCTGGAATCCGACCCGGTGGTGGCCAGCATTCCCAAGCAGTACATGTCGCCGTATGGCGTCGGCAACAACGTCTATTCCACCGTGCTGGCCTACCGCAAGGATGCGTTCCAGGGCCGCCGTGCGCCGGCGTCGTGGGCCGACTTCTGGGACGTGAAGAACATCCCGGGCCGCCGCGGCCTGCGCAAGCATCCGTTCGACACCATCGAGGAAGCGCTGATGGCCGACGGCGTGCCGACCGACAAGGTCTACCCCTGCGACATCGACCGCGCCCTGGCCAGCCTGGACAAGATCAAGCCCGCGGTGGAGGTGTGGTGGAACACCGGCGCCCAGGTCGAGCAGATGCTGGGCTCCGGCGAGGTCGACATGATCGCCACCTGGGTGTCGCGCGCGCAATCGGCCATCGCCAACGGCGCGCCGGTGGAGATCGTGTGGGACCAGAACATCTGGGGTTGCGACAACTGGTCGATCCTCAAGGGCACGCCCAACGCCGACGCCTGCCGCGAATTCATCAAGTTCGCCTCGGACCCCAAGCGCCAGGCCGCGCTGGTCGAGTATTTCGCGGCCGGCGTCACGCAGCCCGCCGCCTTCGACCACATCAAGCCCGAGGTGGCGCGCAATTGCCCGACCCACCCCGACAACATCAAGACGGGCCTGCACATCAACGCCGCCTACTGGCTGGAGAAGCAGCGCGACGTCATCGAGCGCTTCAACGGCTGGGTCCTGAAGTAATCCCTACCTCGTCGAACATCATGTCCTCCTCCAATCTGCAAATCTCGGGCCTGGGCAAACGCTATGGCGACTTCGTCGCCCTGGCCCCCACCCACCTGGACGTCGCGCGCGGCGAATTCCTGACGCTGCTGGGGCCGTCCGGCTCCGGCAAGACCACCCTGCTGAGCCTGATCGCGGGCCTGGCCCAGCCCGACGAGGGCCAGGTGCTGATCGACGGCGTCGACGTGACCTACGGCGCGCCGTACGAACGCGACATCGGCATGGTGTTCCAGAACTACGCGCTGTTCCCGCACATGAGCATCGAAGAGAACATCGCGTTCCCGCTGAAGATGCGCAAGGTGCCGGCGGCCGAAGCGCGCCGCCGCGCGATGGAGGCGCTGGAGATGGTGCGCCTGCCGCACGTCGCGGCGCGCCTGCCGCGCGAACTGTCCGGCGGCCAGCAGCAGCGCATCGCGCTGGCGCGCTGCATGGTCTACCGCCCCGCCATCATCCTGATGGACGAACCGCTGGGCGCGCTGGACAAGAAGCTGCGCGACCAGATGCAGCTGGAGATCAAGCGCATCCACCGCGAACTGGGCACGACCATCGTCTACGTGACGCACGACCAGGAAGAGGCGATGACCATGTCCGACCGCATCTGCCTGATGAACGGCGGCGCGATCGAACAGCTGGGCACGCCGGCCGACCTGTACTTCCGCCCGCGCACCCTGTTCGTGGCCGACTTCCTGGGCGAATCCAATCTGCTGCGGGGCGTGGTCGAATCGGCGGATGGCGACACCGTCTCGGTCAGGCTGGAACACCAAGGCGTGACCGGCCCCGCGCTGTCCAATGGCGCGCCGCTGCGCGCCGGCCAGAAGGTCACCGTGATGCTGCGCCCGCAGAACCTGCGCGTGAGCGGGGCCGGCGCCCAGGGCCCGGCCCTGGGCGGCAAGCTGCTGGACGTCATGGTCACCGGCAGCCTGACCAAGCTCTACCTGGACACGGGCGTGGCCGACGCGGCGCCCATCGTCGCCGCCCATCCGACGCAGCGGCAGGCCGAGCAGTACGCCATCGGCCAGCCGTTGTCGGTCAGCTGGCAGGCCGCCGACGCCGTCGCCATCCCGGAGTAAGCCCATGACGACCCTCGCCACTCCCCGCAAGCGCATGGGCCAGGGCCGCCGCCACTTCCTGATGGCGGCGCCGCTGGTCGTGCTGCTGCTGGTGCTGCTCATCTACCCGGTGGGCCAGCTGCTGCTGTTGAGCGTCTACGGCGACCAGGGCTTTTCGCTGACGCAGTACCAGCGGCTCTTCGACTCATCCGTGTACGTGAACGTGCTGCTGATCACGCTGAAGATCTCGCTGTGGACCACGTTCTTCTCGGTGGTCGCGGGCTACCCCGTGGCCTACCTGATCTCCAGCCTGTCGGCGCGGCGCAAGACCTCGCTGCTGTTCTGGGTGCTGCTGTCCTTCTGGACCAGCTTCCTGGTGCGCACCTTCGCCTGGGTGGTGCTGCTGGGCCGTAACGGCGTGGTCAACCAGCTGCTGCAGGCGCTGGGCATCCTGGATGCGCCGGCCAACCTGCTCTACAACTTCGGCAGCGTGCTGGTGGGCATGGTGCACGCGCTGATGCCGCTGGCGGTGCTGACGATGCTGTCCGTCATGGAAAACATCGACCGCAACCTGCCGCGCGCCGCTTCCACGCTGGGCGCGCGTCCCGGCACGGCGTTCTGGAAGATCTACTTCCCCTTGTCCATGCCCGGCGTGGCCGCCGCCGCCATCATGGTGTTCGTGACCGCCATCGGCTTCTTCATTACGCCGGCCCTGCTGGGCGGGCGCAAGGAAACGATGATCACCCAGATCATCATCGACCAGGTCCAGCAGACCATGAACTGGGAATTCGCCGGCGCGGTGTCGGTGCTGCTGCTGGTGGTCGTGCTGGTGGTGTTCGCCATCTACGACAAGGTGCTGGGCCTGTCGACCATGACCGGCGCCGCCTCGACCCGCGTGCGCGCCTCGGGCCGGGCGGGCCTGGGCCGGCGCGCCGGCGACGCGGCGCTGACGCTGCTGGCCGACGTCTCGGACCGCCTGTTCGGCCTCCTGCCCGGACGCCTGCGGCGCTCGGTGTCGGGCACCGGCCAGTCGCGCACGCTGTGGTGGATCGTGCTGCTGGTGCTGGCCTTCCTGTCGGCGCCGGCCTTCCTGATGATCCCGCTGTCGTTCGATGCCGGCTCGGGCCTGACCTGGCCGCCCAAGGGCTTCTCGCTGCAATGGTACGAACAGATGTTCACCTCGCCCGTGTGGATGCAGGCGATCACCCGTTCGCTCATCGTCGGCGTGGGCACCGGCCTGCTGGCCATGCTGATCGGCACCCCGGCCGCGTTCCTGCTGGTGCGCGCCAACATGCGCGGCAAGTCGGCCATGCTGGCCTTCGTGCTGTCGCCCATCGTGGTGCCGCGCATGATCATCGCCGTGGGCATGTTCTATTTCTTCGCCCGCGTCGGCCTGGTGGGGTCGGCCGTCGGCCTGATCCTGGCGCACACCGTCGTCGCCGTGCCCTACGTGGTGATCACCATGATGGCCGTGCTGCGCAACTACGACACGCGGCTGGACCTGGCGGCGCAAAGCCTGGGCGCCAGCCCCTGGGCCACGCTGCGCTTCGTCACCTTCCCGATCCTGGGCGCGGGCCTGATGTCGTCGTTCCTGTTCGCCTTCGCCACCTCGTTCGACGAACTGACCATCGCCCTGTTCGCGTCCGGCGGCCTGAACGCCACGCTGCCCAAACAGTTCTGGGACGAAGTGACCCTGCAGATCTCGCCCGTGATCGCCGCGGTCTCGACCTGCCTTTTCATCTTCATTGCCGTGCTGATCTGGCTGGCCGACCGGCTGCGCCGCCGCAGCCTGGCCAACTGATCCGCGCCCGTTTCACCTAACTGGATAGGTTTCATGCTGAACGCAACCCGACTGCGCGGAGTCTTCCCCGCCATCCCCACCCCCGTCAACGCCGACGACACCATCAACGCCGCCGCCGCGCAGGCCCTGATCGCCTACCTGCTCAAGCAGGGCATAGACGGCATCGTGCCGCTGGGCGGCACCGGCGAATACGGCGCGCTGGCCCGCGCCGAACGCATCCGCATGTGCAAGCTGACCGTGGACGCCGTACAAGGCCGGATTCCGGTGATCCCCGGGGTGCTGGACCCGGGCTTTCACGACGCGCTGCAGGCCGGCCAGGAATTCGCCGACGCCGGCGCCGACGCGCTGATGGTGCTGACTCCCTACTACACCACCCCCACCCAGGCCGGCATCCGCGAGTACTTCCTGCGCTACGCCGACGCCTCGCCGCTGCCGGTGATGATCTACGAGATCCCCTACCGCACCCGCATCGCCATCGCCCCCGAAGTGCTGCACGAACTTTCACGCCACGAGAACATCATCGGCATGAAGGCCTGCAACACCGACATGTACCACTTCCTGCGCACCGTGGCCGGCGTGGACGACTCCTTCGCCGTCTTCAGCGGCGAAGACACCCTGCTTCCCGTCCACCTGGCCGCCGGCGCAAAAGGCGGCATCGTCGTCACCGCCAGCCTGCTGCCCACCGCCTGGCGCAAGGTCTACGAACTCGCCTCCCAGGGCCACACCCGCGAATCGATGGCACTGCACCGCCGCCTGATCCCCCTGATGAACCTGGCCTTCGCCGAAACCAACCCCGGCCCCATGAAGTCGGTCATGGACCTGATCGGCGTAAACGCCCCCGAAGTCCTGGACCCCCTGGTCCCCCCCGCCGACGGCCTGCAGGCCGCGCTGCGCAAGGAACTGATTCCGCTGCTGCAGGAATTCGAGGGCATCAACCCCTAACGCCCATCGTCACCCCCACCCCACCGCGCCGCGACCACCCGCCCAACGGATGCCCATGGCAGCCGCCCGCGCGGCTGCCATGGGCGGCCCCGCAAGCTCTTCCCCCGACCACAGGTCCAAACGCCGGACCCAAGACGCCGGCAGCCCGGCGGTGTGGGCGGCGTGGCTGTGAGCAACCTCGATTGCGCCCGAGGGAATCCGTAGGGAGCCGAAGGCGGACGAGGATGACGAAGGGGCAGTCCGGAGCGAACGCTCCGGACCGCAATCGCGGGCGCGAACAGCCACGCCGTCCGCGCCGCCGGGCGACCTACGAAGCCCGACAGCAAGGCCGTACAACAACGACCTACCTCGAATAAGCCGAAAACTTGGACTTGGAAATGGAAGTCGCCGCCACCTGCACATGAGGCGCCAACTCGGCCTCCACCCGTGCAACCGTCCACCGGGTCGTAGGCACGGCAATATTGATCGCAGCCACCGCCAACCCCCGATGATCGATCACCGGCGCCGCCACCGAAATATCCCCCAGCACCGTCTCGTTCACGATGATCGCGTACCCCTTCTCGGCCACGCGCCGCACCCGCTCCAGCAGCTTCTCCGGGTCCACCTCGGTATAAGGCGTAATCGGCTCCAGCCTGGTCTGCGCCAGGATCTCCCGCCGCTGCTCTTCCGACAGCCGTGACAGGATCGCCGTCCCCGACGCCGTGAAATAGGCCGGCAGCCGGCTCCCCACCGCGATATCCACATTCACCAGGTGGTGCCCCGGAAACCGCGCCACGAACACGATCTCGTGCCCGTCGAGCTCCTGCAGATTGGTGGTCTCGCCCAGCGTGCGGCTGATGTCCAGCAGATACGGCGAGGCCTTGTCGATCAGCTCGTTGGCGCGCACATAGTTGTACGAAAACTGCAGCACCTTCGGCGTCAGCCCGTAATTGCGCGTGTCGGGAATCCGGCGCAGATAGCCCAGCGTCTCCAGCGTATAGACCAGGCGCTGCGTCGCGCTGCGGTCCAGGCCCGACGCGCGGGCGATGTCGGCCAGCGTCATATGGCGCTTCGGACCGTCGAACGCATGCAGGACCTGGAAGGCCTTTTCGGTGGAGCCCACGAAGAGCGACGACCGGGTCTCGGTCGCCGCCCGCGTTTTTTCCGTATCGGCAGGGGGTTGATTGCGCACAGGAAACAGCCTATTCGAGTTCTAGGGATGCGGCGCGAGAAATCACGCACGGCCGATCGGGCCATGCGCAGTGCGCTAATATTAATTGTAATTCAATTATTAATAGCTGATTCCAATCAGTTTCCCTATCCGGCCGGGTCCTCCAAGGGCACGCCCGGCTGCGACGCCGAACGCGTGCCGGCCACCGGATGACAGGACTGCGGATGGTAGGTGTGCACCACCGACAGCTTCACTTGCTCGCTGCGGTTGCCCTGGGCGGCGTGCAGCGTGCGGCAATGGAAGAACACCACGTCGCCGGCCTGCAGCGCCGGACAGACCGCGCGCGCGATCCACTCGGCGTTGCGCGGCTCGTCGTCGCGGAAGAATTTCTGGGCGTCGAACTGCTCCGGCGCATACGAAGCCGCGTGCGATCCGGGAATGAAGGAAAGCCCGCCGTTGTCGCGGGTTTCCGGCCCCAGCGCCAGCCAGCAGGACACCAGGTCGGTGTCCGAGAACGACCAGTAGCGGATGTCCTGGTGCCAGCCCGTCAGGCTGCCATAGGCCGGATGCTTGGTCATCACGCAATTGTGGTGCACGGTGGACAGCACCGGCGTTTCGCCGAAATAGCGCCCCAGCCATCGTCCGATGCGCGGATCGGTGGCCCAGCGCGCGAACAGCGGATCGCGCGCGTAGGCGCCCAGCAGCCGCCTGACGGTCAGCCCGCCCTCGGCGGCGCGCGATTCGGGCGCGCCCGGATAGCGCAGGTCGGCCTCGTATTCGATGGGCGCGACGTGGTCGCGCAAATGGCGTTCGGCCACGGCGCGCAGCGCCGCCACCTGTTCGGGACTGGCGAACCCGCGCAGCACCACGAAGCCCTGCTCGCGCAGGACGGCGATCTGATCATCAATCAGTAATCCAGACATGTCGATCCTCAACCCGCATCACGAGCCGCAAGGCGTCTGCGTACCGGACAGGCGCCGGCATGCGCGGGGACGGCTAGATTACCAAAACCGCGTCCTAGGCCGCCGGCGGATTCACCCGGGCCGCGTCGCGCTCCTGCACCTCATGGTGCACCCATTCGCGCCATACGGCCACCAGCAGGGCCATCAGCACCGGGCCGACGAACAGGCCGACGATGCCCATGGTCTTCACGCCCCCCACCAGGCCGAAGAAGGTCGGCAGGAACGGCAGCTTGACCGGCCCGCCCACCAGGCGCGGACGCAGGGTCTTGTCGACGATGAAGAGTTCCACGCTGCCCCACACCATCAGCGCGATGCCCGCCACCACGTGGCCCGAGCCGACCAGGTACAGCGACACCAGCGTGAACGACAGCGGCGCGCCGCCCGGAATCAGGGCCATGAACCCGGTGACCACGCCCAGCAGCACCGGCGAGGGCACGCCCGCGATCCAGTAGGCGATGCCCAGCACCACGCCCTCGCCCAGCGCGATCAGGCCCATGCCGGTGACGGTGGAGTTGATGGTGGCCGGCACCACGCGCGAAAAGCGCAGCCAGCGCGCCGGCAGGATGCGCTCGCCCAGCACGTCGAGCTGCGCCACCATGCGGGCGCCGTCCTTGTAGACGAAGAACAGCGTGATCAGCATGAACAGCACGGTCAGCAGCAGCTGGAACACGTTGCCCGTGGCCGCCAGGATCATGCGGTAGATGTTGCCCAGGTGCTCGCCGCTGACGGCCTCGACCAGCGCGCCCAGCGCGTGGGGCTCGCCGATATAGGTCGTCCAGTACTGGCCCAGGCGTTCGCCCACCACCGGCATCGAAGTGATCCAGGCGGGCACCGCCACGCCATGCCGGTTGGCCGCGATGGCCCAGGCGAAGAAGGCGCTGGCTTCCTTGATGGCGTAGGACAGCGCCAGCGACATCGGCACGATCAGCACCACCACCACCATCAGCAGCGCCAGCGAGGCGGCCAGCGTGGTGCGTCCGCCGCAGCGCGCCACCAGCCGCTGGTACAGCGGCCAGCTGGCCAGGCCTATGATCAGCGCCGCCAGCGCCGGCACCAGGAAGCCGCTAAGGAAATACACCCCCGCCAACAACACGAGCAGCAAAAGCCAACGGGCGATCAGGTAGGCGGGAAGTACGGGCTGCATGGAGCGGATCGACAGTAAGTTGTAAGGCTCAGACTGTCGGACTATACAGACGTTTCGTGCGATACGAGGGACACAAGGCCTGTATTTACTACGGGGTTACCCGTGCATACCGGGGCGGAACCGGCCTGCGGCGCCGCCCCGCGCCCGCGTTTACAGGGCGTATTCCGCCGCTTCCTCGCGCGCGCTGCGCCGGCGCGCCGGCGTGGCCGGCAGGGGCGCGCCCATGGCGGCGATGGCCTGCGAGGCCTGGCCGCGCGCATAGATGCCGCAGTGGGCGGCGGCGGGATCGTTTTCGTCGCGGCCGCTCAGCAGCGGGCAGCCGGCGAACAGTTCCGCCACCCAGTCGGAAAACGCGCGCACCTTGGGCGAGAGCTGGCGGCTTTGCGGATACAGCACCGAAATCGCCGTGGCGCTGGGTTTCCATTGGGGCAGCACCTCGATCAGTTCGCCCGCCTGCAGGTGCGGCAGCGCCATGAAGCGCGGCACCTGGATCAGGCCGAAGCCCTTGAGCCCGCAATCCAGGTAGGCGCCGGATTCGTTCACGGCCACCACGCCCTTCATGTCGACTTCCTGGTGCTTGCCGTCCACGTTGAAGTCCCAGGCGCAGTTGCGTCCGGTGCGGCTGGAGAAGTAGTGCACCGCCTGGTGATCGCGCAGGGCTTCGATGGTCTGCGGCAGGCCGTGGCGCGCCACGTAGGCGGGCGCGGCGCAGGTGACGGTCTGCAGCGAACCGATGCGGCGCGCCACCAGGCTGGAGTCTTCCAGCTCGCCGCCGCGGATCACGCAGTCCACGGCCTCCTGCACCATGTCGACCGGACGGTCGCTCAGGCCCAGCACCAGCTCCACGTCGGGGTACTTGTCGTGGAAATCGCACAATGCGGGAATCAGGATGAGCCGCCCGATGGCCGTGGGCACGTCGATGCGCAGCCGGCCCTTCAGGCGCAGCGCCGCTTCCTGGAAACAGGCCTCGGTTTCTTCCACGTCGGCCAGGATGCGCACGCAATGCTGGTAATAGCCGGCGCCGTCCGGCGTCAGGCCGATACGGCGCGTGGTGCGGTTGAGCAGGCGCACGCCCAGCAGGCGTTCGAGGTTCTGGATGATGGTGGTGACGGTGGTGCGCGGGAGCGAGAGGCTGTCGGCCGCCCGGGTGAAGCTGTTGGCGTCCACGACGCGCACAAACACCTGCATAGCCTGAAAGCGATCCATGGCGGCGGTGTCCTTGGGATAGACAAAAGGGGGTGCGTGCAGCATAACCCGATTTCGCCGCCGATTAGTCGTTTATGCCGACTAGTGTTGCCGAAACATACGGGTTTATCCGCTGTCGCAAAACACTCAGAATGCAAACCATCTTGAAGTGCCCTTGCCGCCCGGCTCCCCCGCCCGGCACCCCGTAAGGGCATGTCGCTCCTCAGTTTCCGGCCATCGCAATGACCGCCCTTCCCCGGGCGCCACTGCCTGGAAGACGCGACAGCGTCTCGTGCTGCACCGCAGCATGGCTACCGGCTCCCGAGGGGCGGCATTGCCCAGGGAACGCCGCAAGCCGCCTCCCGTTCCGCAGGCGCCCGGCAGGCACTCCGCCCCGATACCACTTGAGGAAACACCATGCTTTCGCGTCATCGTATTGCTGTGCTCGCCGTTTTCGCAGCCGTCATCGCGGCCGGCGGCGGTTATGCCCTGTTCCGCGCCCCCGCGGGGGCCAACGCCGCCCAGGCCCAGGCCGCTCCCACGGCCACGCCGGTGGAGGTGGCCGAGGTCGTCAACAAGACCATCGTGGACTGGCAGCGCTATTCCGGCCGGCTCGAAGCCATCGACCGCGTCGACATCCGCCCGCTGGTGTCCGGCACGCTGACCGCCGTGCACTTCCAGGACGGCAGCATCGTCAAGAAGGGCGACGTGCTGTTCACGATCGACCCGCGCCCCTACGAGGCCGAAGTCAACCGCGCCGCCGCCGCCCTGACCGCCGCCAAGGCCCGCGTCTCCTACACGGCCAGCGAACTGGCGCGCGGCCAGCGGCTGCTGGCCGACAACGCCATCGCCCGCCGCGACTTCGAGGAAAAGCAGAACGCCGCGCGCGAAGCCGCGGCCAATCTGCAGGGCGCGCAGGCGGCTTTGGACTACGCCAGGCTGAACCTGGGCTACACCCGCATCGAGGCGCCGGTCGACGGGCGCGTGTCGCGCGCCGAAGTGACGGTGGGCAACGTGGTGGCGGCCGGCGCCGCCTCGGTGCCGCTGACCACGCTGGTGTCGGTGTCCAAGATGTACGCCTCCTTCGACGTGGACGAGCAGACCTTCCTGCGCTACGTGAACCCGGTGCGCAACGGCGGCGGCGGCGGCGCCGTGCCCGTGGAGCTGGGCCTGGCCAACGAGGAAGGCTATTCGCGCAGCGGCGTGGTGCATTCGGTGGACAACCGCCTGGACGCCACCTCCGGCACCATCCGCGTGCGCGCCGAGTTCGACAACGCCGACGGCTCGCTGCTGCCGGGGCTGTACGCCCGCGTGCGCCTGGGCGGCAGCGAACCGCGCGAGGCCGTGCTGATCGACGAACGCGCCATCGGCACCGACCAGGACAAGCGCTACGTGCTGGTGCTCGACGACAAGAACCACGCCGTCTACCGCCAGGTCAGGCTGGGCGCCAACCAGGACGGCCTGCGCGTGGTCGATTCCGGCCTGGCCGCCGGCGAGCGCATCGTCGTCAACGGCCTGCAGCGCATCCGCCCGGGCGACGCCGTCACCCCCACCGTCGTCCCCATGAACGTGGCCCAGCGCAAGCCGGTCGCCACCGCCTCGGCCGCCCGCCAGTAAGCGGCCCGAACCATCAGGCGCAACGAGAACGTCCATGAATATCTCGAAATTCTTCATCGACCGGCCGATCTTCGCCGGCGTGCTGTCCGTCCTGGTGCTGCTGGCGGGCCTGCTGGCCATGTTCCAGCTGCCCATCTCCGAGTATCCGGAAGTGGTGCCGCCGTCGGTCGTGGTGCGCGCGCAGTACCCCGGCGCCAACCCCAAGGTCATCGCCGAGACCGTCGCCTCGCCGCTGGAGGAATCCATCAACGGCGTCGAGGACATGCTGTACATGCAGTCGCAGGCCAACAGCGACGGCAATCTGACGCTGACGGTCAACTTCAAGCTGGGCGTCGATCCCGACAAGGCCCAGCAACTGGTGCAGAACCGCGTGTCGCAGGCGCTGCCGCGCCTGCCGCCGGACGTGCAGCGCCTGGGCGTCACCACGGCCAAGAGCTCGCCCACGCTGACGCTGGTGGTGCACCTGATCTCGCCCAACGACCGCTATGACATCACCTATCTGCGCAACTACGCGATCCTGAACGTCAAGGACCGCCTGGCCCGCATCTCGGGCGTGGGCGAAGTGACGGTGTGGGGCTCGGGCAATTACTCCATGCGCGTCTGGCTGGACCCGCAGAAGGTTGCCCAGCGCGGCATGACCGCCGGCGAGGTGGTGGCCGCCATCCGCGAACAGAACGTGCAGGTCGCCGCCGGCGTGATCGGCGCCTCGCCCACGCTGGGCGACGTGCCGCTGCAGCTCAACGTTAATGCGCGCGGCCGCCTGCAGACCGAGGACGAATTCCGCGACATCATCCTGAAGACCTCGCCGGACGGCGCCGTGACCTACCTGTCCGACGTCGCCCGCGTGGAGCTGGACGCCCAGGAATACGGCCTGCGCTCGCTGCTGGACAACAAGCAGGCCGTCGGCATGGGCATCATGCAGTCGCCCGGCGCCAACGCGCTGGACGTCTCCACCAAGGTGCGCGCGGCCATGGCCGAGCTGGCCCAGGACTTCCCGCCGGGCGTGGAATACCGCATCGAATACGACCCCACCCAGTTCGTCAGCGCCAGCATCGAGGCGGTGGTGCACACCCTGCTCGAAGCCATCGCGCTGGTGGTGCTGGTTGTGATCCTGTTCCTGCAGACCTGGCGCGCCTCCATCATCCCGCTGCTGGCCGTGCCGGTCTCCATCGTCGGCACCTTCGCGCTGCTGCTGATCTTCGGCTACTCGATCAACGCGCTGTCGCTGTTCGGCATGGTGCTGGCCATCGGCATCGTGGTCGACGACGCCATCGTGGTGGTTGAGAACGTGGAGCGCAACATCGCGGCCGGGCTCACGCCGCGCGAGGCGACCTACCGCGCCATGCGCGAAGTCAGCGGGCCCATCATCGCCATCGCGCTGACGCTGTGCGCGGTGTTCGTGCCGCTGGCCTTCATGACCGGCCTGACCGGGCAGTTCTACAAGCAGTTCGCCATGACCATCGCCATCTCGACGGTGATCTCGGCCTTCAACTCGCTGACCCTGTCGCCGGCGCTGTCGGCCATCCTGCTCAAGGGCCACCACGAGAAACCCGACTGGCTGACCCGCGGCATGAACCGCGTGTTCGGCCGCTTCTTCGACTGGTTCAACCGCATGTTCGGCCGCGCCTCCGAATCCTACGGCACCGGCGTGGCCGGCGTGATCCGGCGCAAGGCCGGCGCGATGGGCGTGTACGCCGTGCTGGTGGCCGCCACCATCGGCGTCTCGTACCTGGTGCCGGGCGGCTTCGTGCCAGCGCAGGACAAGCAGTACCTGATCGGCTTCACGCAGCTGCCCAACGGCGCCTCGCTGGACCGCACCGACGCGGTGATCCGGCGCATGAGCGACATCGCCCTGAAAGAGCCCGGCGTACAGAGCGCGATCGCCTTTCCCGGCCTGTCGATCAACGGCTTCACCAACAGCTCCAGCGCCGGCATCGTGTTCGTGATGCTCAAGCCCTTCAACGAGCGCAAGAGCGCCGCGCTGTCGGGCGACGCGATCGCGGCCTCGCTGAACCAGAAGTTCGCGGCCATCCAGGATTCCTTCATCGCGGTGTTCCCGCCGCCGCCGGTGATGGGCCTGGGCACGCTGGGCGGCTTCAAGTTCCAGATCGAGGACCGCGGCGCCGCCGGCTACGCCGAATTGGACCGCGCCAAGGCCGCCTTCCTGGCCAAGGCGCGCCAGACGCCCGAGCTCGGCCCGGCCTTCTCCAGCTACGAGATCAACGTGCCGCAGCTCGACGTGGACCTGGACCGCGTCAAGGCCAAGCAACTGGGCGTGCCCGTGACCGAAGTGTTCGACACCATGCAGATCTACCTGGGCTCGATGTACGTCAACGACTTCAACCGCTTCGGGCGCGTGTTCCAGGTGCGCGCGCAGGCCGACGCGCCGTTCCGCGCGCACGCCGACGACATCCTGCAGCTCAAGACCCGCAACAACGCCGGCGACATGGTGCCGCTCTCGTCGCTGGTCACGGTCAAGCAGACCTTCGGCCCCGAAATGGTGGTGCGCTACAACGGCTACACCGCCGCCGACATCAACGGCGGCCCGGCGCCCGGCTACTCGTCCGACCAGGCGCAGGCCGCGGCCGAGCGCGTGGCCGCCGAGACCCTGCCGCGCGGCATGAAGATGGAATGGACCGACCTGACCTACCAGCAGATCCTGGCGGGCAACGCCGGCCTGTGGGTGTTCCCGATCAGCGTGCTGCTGGTGTTCCTGGTGCTGGCCGCGCTGTACGAAAGCCTGACGCTGCCGCTGGCCGTGATCCTGATCGTGCCCATGAGCATCCTGGCCGCGCTGACCGGCGTCTACCTGACCGGCAACGACAACAACATCTTCACGCAGATCGGCCTGATGGTGCTGGTGGGGCTGTCGGCCAAGAACGCGATCCTGATCGTGGAATTCGCGCGCGAACTGGAGATGAACGGCCGCGGTCCGCTGGAAGCCGCCATCGAGGCCAGCCGGCTGCGCCTGCGCCCCATCCTGATGACCTCCATCGCGTTCATCATGGGCGTGGTGCCGCTGGTGCTGTCCTCCGGCGCCGGCTCGGAGATGCGCCACGCCATGGGCGTCGCGGTGTTCTTCGGCATGCTGGGCGTGACGCTGTTCGGCCTGTTCCTGACGCCGGTGTTCTACGTGCTGCTGCGCACGCTGGGCGGCAAGCCGCTGCACTCGGCCGCGCCGCACGAGGCCCCCGTCTGCGTGCCGCACCTGGACCCGCAAGCGCCGCCCGCTCCGCAGCCCCACGCCTGAGTTCTCAAGAGATTAGCCATCATGATCCAAAGACTGACCCGCGGTTCCGCCCTGCTTGCCCTCCTGCTCGCGCTGGCCGGCTGCGCGGTGGGCCCGACCTACGAGCGGCCCTCGGCCGCCGTGCCCGCGGCCTACAAGGAAGCCGCCCTGCCCGCCTCCGAGGCCGGCACCTGGAAACCCGCCGAGCCCTCGGAAGAGGCGCTGCGCGGCGCCTGGTGGAAGGTATTCAACGACGAAGGCCTGAACCAGCTGGAAGAAGAAGCCCAGCGCGCCAACCAGAACCTGCAGGCCGCCGCCGCGCGCCTGACCCAGGCGCGCGCGCTGCAGCGCGAAGCCCGCTCGGGCTTTTTCCCCACGCTGGACGCCGCCTTCGGCCCCAACCGCCAGCGCCCCTCGGCCGTCTCGCAAGGCCTGCCCGACGGCGCCGACACCAGTCCGGTGACCACCTGGCGCGCCCAGGGCATGGTCTCTTACGAGGCCGACCTGTTCGGCCGCGTGGCCTCGACCTACGACGCCGCCAGCGCCGACGCCCAGCAAAGCGAAGCGCTGTACCGCTCGGTGCTGCTGGCGCTGCAGGCCGACGTCGCCACCACCTACTTCCTGGTGCGCGAACAGGACGCCGAATCGCAGCTCTACCGCCAGACCGTCAAGCTGCGCATGGACACGCTGCAACTGATCCAGCGCCGCTACGACGCCGGCGACATCAGCGAACTGGACCTGGCCCGCGCCAAGACCGAACTGGCCAGCGCGCAATCGGAAGCGCTCGGCATCGAACGCCGCCGCGCCGCGTCCGAGCATGCGCTGGCGGTGCTGCTGGGCCGCGCGCCGTCGGAATTCACCATGCCGCCGCAGCCGATCCAGAAAGTGGCGCTTTCCATCCCGGCCGGCCTGCCGTCGGCCCTGCTTGAGCGGCGCCCCGACATCGCCGCCGCCGAACGCGCGATGGCGGCCGCCAACGCCCGCGTCGGCGCGGCCAAGTCGGCGTTCTTCCCGCGCCTGGACATCACCGGCGCCTTCGGCTATGAGTCCTCGGAACTGGGCAACCTCTTCCAGTGGTCCAGCCGCACCTTCCTGCTCGGCCCGCTGGTCGGCGCCGCGCTGTCCATGCCGATCTTCGACGGCGGACGCCGCCAGGCCGGCCTGGACCGCGCCCGCGCCGTCTACGAGGAAGACGTCGCCAGCTATCGCCAGACCGTGCTCAACGCCTTCCGCGAAGTGGAAGACAACCTGGCCAACCTGCGCATCCTGGCCGACCAGACCCGCGCCCAGGACGCCGCCGTCGAATCCGCCGCGCGCGCCGCCCGGCTCTCGCACACCCAGTACCGCGAAGGCTCCATCAGCTACCTCGACGTGATCGAAGCCGACCGCAGCGTGCTGCTGCAACAGCGCGTGGCGGTGCAGCTCAGCGGCGAACAGGCGCGCTCGGCGGTAGGCCTGATCCGCGCCATCGGCGGCGGCTGGGACAACCCCGTGCCGCCGGACCAGGTGGCGGCGAAGTAGGCGCGAGCGGTCGGTCCGGGTCGAAAACCAGCAGTCCCTTTTTGGCAAGACGATCCAGGTCTTTTTTAGCAAGCACCTTTATCCGACCGATTCGTCATCGCCTGGCTGTGACCCGGCTAAATATGACCGCCAAACACTGCCCGGTTGAGGCAACATCGGATTTTGCAGACATGGAGAGCGCAGCATGACTGAGACATTCACTGAATTCGATCCCGCCGACTACCTCGCCAGTCCGGAGGCCATCGTGGAATTCCTAACGGACGCCCTGGAAACAGGCGACGCCGGCTATATCGACAAGGCCATCGGTGTGGTCGCGCGCGCCCAAGGCTTGCCGTCATGAAGGCGCTGGGAATCGACATGGCCGTGCGCCCGCAGTCCATGTCATTTGAAGCGCAGTCAGGGTTACGCGGACGGCGACGAGACGGGTTTACCGCAGCAAAGGCCATAGCTCGCCTTCAGCACCGCCGAGCCGAGACCGCCGGCAAAGCGGCCAAAAAGCGCGGCTGAGAAAGCTGACCGGGTCGAGCCTGACCATGATGTAGCGATGGCTCGCCTGACCGCCCGACACGTTCCCGCACTACCCTTACCGCCGCCGCTCCAGATAACGCCGCGCCATCTGGTACCCGACGAACACATAAAAGCCGTTGCAGTTCAGCACCAGCCACGCGCCCAGTCCGCCCAGCAGCGCCACCACCGGGCCGACCGCGTGCATGTCGCCCTGCATCCAGGCGATCACGCCCAGCAGACCGACGACGATCAGGCCCAGGGCCAGCCGCCTGAGCAGCACCAGGCCGTATGCGTAGCCGCCCATGAACGAGACCACGCCGATCGCCAGGGCCAGCGCCATACAGGCACAGACCAGCACCAGCGCGAAGGCCGCCAGCGCCGATCCTGCGCCATGCAGCAGCAGGTCCAGCAGCCCGATCCCCACGCCCAGCCCGCCGGTCATCACCAGCACCGCCAGCGCCAGCGGCGACCACATGCCCGGCGGCGCGCGGTAGGCGTCCATGGCCTCGACGAAGCGGTGCATCGCGGCCGAGGCGGCCGGGTCTTCGCGTCCGGACAAGGCAGCCTCCAGCCTGCGGCATTGCGCGATCAGCGCGTTCAGGCCCGCGGCCGGGCGGTCCATCACACCCTCGCCGCGCCCGAAGCGTGTTCCGCGACGGTATTGCGCAGCGCGGCCATGGCCTGCTGCACCGCGAGCGGGCGGAACTGGTCCTCGCGCCAGTACATCGCCACCGAGCCGAAGCCGGACAGCCGCACCGGAATGACGCGCATGGCCCGCATCTGCGTGAACCGCAGCGCGGCGCGATGCGAGGCCACGCCTATCATGTCGCTGTTGTTGATGAGGGTGAGGTTGACGGTCACCGAATTGGATTCCACGTGATCGGGCGGCGGCGCCTGCCCCGCCGCCGCCAGCGCCGCGTCCACGGCGTTGCGGATCGGCGTGCCCTTGGGCCAGAGTATCCAGCGATACGAAAGCAGGTCCTGCCAGGACGGCTGCTCGATCGAGAACAGCGGATGGCGCGGCCGCGCCACCAGGTGGATGGGCTCCAGGTACAGGGCCTCGAAGCGGATGGCGGGGTCGTGGTGTTCGGGCGCGGAGCGGCCCACCACGATGTCCAGGTCGCCCTGCGCCAGCTGGCCCAGCAGCAGGTCGGTGGTGCCCTCGACCAGTTTGACGCGCGCCTGCGGCATGCGCTCCAGCAGTTTCAGGACCGCCAGCGGCACGGTGTCCGAGGCCGATGCGCCGGACGCGCCGATCACCACGCGGCCGCCGCCGCCTTCGCGCAGCGCCGCCATGTCCGCGCTGGCGCGGTCGAGCTGGGCCTCGACCCGCTGCGCGTGCGCGATCAGCACGTCGCCGTGCGGCGTCGGCCGCAGGCCGCGGGCGTGGCGTTCGAACAGCGGCAACCCGATGTCGTCTTCCAGATCCTTCAGCCACTTGGACAGGCCCGGCTGCGTGGTGTTGAGCATCGCGGCCGAGTGGCTGATGTTGCGGGTCTGGGCCAGGCTGAGCAGCATTTTCAGATTGCGCAGGCGCAATCGATGGGTCCAGTCCATACAGGCCCTCGTTTGTCTCGGTATGTATATTCTTCTTTGTATGGATAATAAGATAAATTCATTTCAAAACACATAGCTGCCTTGCGCATAATCGTTTCCATATAAGGACACAGCCGCCACACGAGCGGCCCGGCGCCAGCCGGATATTCCGGAGACGAGACATGCAAGACGGCCGCCTTCCCGCCGCCGATCGCGCCGCGTATTACGCGCGCATCGCCAAGAAGAACATGGCTCCCCTGTGGGAGTCGCTGCACAACCTGGTGCCGCGCGAACCTGCGCCGCGCTGCGTGCCGGCGATCTGGAAATACGATGAAGTGCGCGACGACGTCATGGCCTCGGGCTCGCTCATCAGCGCCGAGGAAGCGGTGCGGCGCGTGCTGATCCTGGAAAACCCCGGCCTGCCCGGCCAGGCCAGCATCACGCAAAGCCTGTATGCCGGCCTGCAGCTGATCCTGCCCGGCGAAATCGCGCCCAGCCACCGCCACACGCAATCGGCGCTGCGCTTCATCGTCGAAGGCCGCGGGGCCTACACGGCCGTCAATGGCGAACGCACCACCATGCACCCGGGCGACTTCATCATCACGCCGTCCTGGACCTGGCACGACCACGGCAACACCGAGACCGCCGAGGGCGGCGAGCCGGTGGTGTGGCTCGACGGCCTGGACATCCCGCTGCTGCGCTTCCTGGACGCGGGCTTCGCCGAGAACTATCCCGCCGCCACCCAGCCCGTGACCCGCCCCGAAGGCGACAGCATGGCGCGCTACGGCCACAACATGATGCCGGTGCGCCACCAGGCCGCCGGCGGCACCTCGCCCATCTTCAACTATCCCTACGAGCGCAGCCGCGAGGCGCTGGACCAGCTCTACCGCCACGGCGAGCTCGACCCCTGGGACGGCGTGAAGCTGCGCTACCTGAACCCGGCCACCGGCGGCTATCCGATGCCGACGATGGCGACCTTCATGCAGCTGCTGCCGGCCGGCTTCCAGGGCAAGCCCTACCGCAGCACCGATTCCACCGTCTATAGCGTGGTCGAGGGCCGCGGCACCGCCCGCATCGGCGAGCAGGAGTTCCACTTCGGTCCGCGCGACGTGTTCGTCGCGCCGTCGTGGGCGCCGGTGGAGCTGGCCGCGCTGGAAGACGCCACGCTCTTCAGCTACTCCGACCGTCCGGTGCAGGACGCGCTGGGCGTCTGGCGCGAAGCCCGCAACGGCTGAGATTTTCCTCGCCGCCGCGCCCGGCGCGCCGGCGGCGGCCTTCCCGTATCCGTATCCATTCCTTGGGTGATCCATGTCTTACGTCTTCGATCCCGCCGCTCCCGTCGCCGTGCCCGTGGCCGGCAGCGACCAGCGCTTCCCGGTGCGCCGCGTCTATTGCGTGGGCCGCAACTACGCCGCCCACGCCCGCGAAATGGGCTTCGATCCCGACCGCGAACCGCCGTTCTTCTTCTGCAAGCCGGCCGACGCCGTGGTGCCGGTGGCCGAAGGCAGCACGCTCACGCTGCCCTACCCGCCCGAGACCGCCAACTTCCACTATGAGATCGAACTGGTGGCGGCCATCGGCCGCGGCGGCGCGGACATCCCGGTCGAACAGGCGCTCGAACACGTCTGGGGCTATGCCGTGGGCCTGGACATGACGCGCCGCGACCTGCAGATGAAAATGCGCGAAGCCGGCCGCCCCTGGGAACTGGGCAAGGCCTTCGACCAGAGCGGCCCCATCGGCCCGCTGCACCCCGCCGCCTCGGTGCCCGACATCGGCCGCGCCGCCATCTGGCTGCAGGTCAACGGCGCCGACAAGCAGCGCAGCGACATCGGCAAGCTGATCTGGTCGGTCGCCGAGACGGTCTCCTATCTTTCCCGCTACTTCCGCCTGGAGCCCGGCGACCTGATCTACACGGGCACGCCCGAGGGCGTGGGCCCGGTGGTGCGCGGCGACCGCATGGTCGGCGGCGTCGACGGCCTGGGCACGCTCAGCGTGCAGGTGGCGTAGCCATGAAAACAGATACCGATGTGGTCATCATCGGTGCCGGGGTCGGCGGCCTGGTCCTGGCGCTGAGCCTGCACCAGGCCGGCATCGCCTGCCGCGTCTATGAGGCGGTGCGCGAAATCAGGCCCTTGGGCGTGGGCATCAATCTGCTGCCCCACGCCACGCGCGAGCTGGACGAACTGGGCCTGCTGCCCGTGCTGGACCGCATCGCCGTGCGCACGCGCGAATCGGTGTTCTACACGCGGCACGGGCAATTCATCTACAGCGAGCCCGCCGGCATCGACGCCGGCTACGACTGGCCGCAATATTCCATCCACCGCGGCGATCTGCAAATGGCGCTGCTGGGCGCCGTGCGCGAGCGCCTGGGCCACGATAGCGTGGTCGTCGATGCGCGCTGCACCGGCGTGGAACAGGACGCCGATTCCGTCACGGCGCGCTTCCAGGACAACGACGGCAATGCCCTGCCCCCGGTGCGCGGCCGCATCGCAGTGGGTTGCGACGGCATCCACTCGGCCCTGCGCAAGCAGCTTTATCCGCAGGAAGGCGCCCCGCGCTATTCCGGCGTGAACATGTGGCGCGGCACCACCCGCTGCAAGCCCTTTCTGTCCGGCGCCAGCATGGTGCGCGCCGGCTGGCTGTCCACCGGCAAGATGGTGATCTATCCGATCCGCGACAACATCGACGCGGCGGGCAACCAGCTGGTGAACTGGGTGGCCGAGATCGAGGCTGCCGAACCCGCCGTGCGCGACTGGAACCGCAGCGGCCGGCTGGAAGATTTTTTCCCGGCTTTCGCCGACTGGCATTTCGACTGGCTGGACGTCGCGCGCCTGATCCAGGACGCCGACTCGATCCTGGAATATCCGATGGTGGACCAGGACCCGCTGCCCACCTGGACGCGCGGCCGCATGACCCTGCTCGGCGACGCCGCCCACCCCATGGTGCCGCGCGGCTCCAACGGCGCCGGCCAGGCCGTGGTCGACGCCCGCTACCTGACCGGCCAGCTCAAGCGCGTCGGCCTGGAGCCCGAAGCCTTGCAGCACTACGACCGCGTCCGCGTCGAGGCCACCACCCGGGTCGTGCTGACCAACCGCAGCAACCCGCCCGACGCGATCCTGCGCGAAGTCCACCTGCGTTCGGCGGACCGGCCCTACGCCAGGATCGAAGACGTCATCGGCCGCGAAGAACTGGAAGGAATATCGCGCCGCTACAAGGAGGTGGCGGGCTTCGACCCGGCCGCGCTGAAAGCGCGGCCTCCCTACGTGTAGTACGCGCCCCAAGCCGGCGCCCGACCGGCCGAAAGAATGGAGACGAACCATGCGCAAGCTCATACGCATCCTGGCCACGGCGGCATTCGCTTTCGGCTGCGCCGCCGGCCACGCCGCATCCTGGCCTGAGCGCCCGGTCACGCTGATCGTGCCCTTCACGCCGGGCACCGGCATCGACCTGATCGCCCGCCAGCTGGCCGCCAGCCTGCCGCGGACGCTGGGCCAGCCGGTCGTGGTCGAAAACCTGGCGGGCGCCAGCGGCAACATCGGCACCGAAAAAGCGGCGCGCGCCGCCCCCGACGGCTACACCTTCCTGGTGACGGTGAACACGTTCGTCATGAACAGCAGCCTCTACAAGGGCAAGCTGCGGTTCGACCCGCTGAAGGATTTCGCGCCCGTGGGCCTGACATCCTGGGGCTCCCTGCTGCTGGTGACGCATCCTTCCAATCCCGCCAACACGGTTGCCGACGTGGTCCAGGCAGCCAAGGCCGCGCCCGGCAAGCTCAGCTACGGAACGCCGGGCGTGGGCACGCCCCATCACCTGTCGATGGCGCTGTTCCTGGACCGCACCGGCGCCGCCATGCTGCACGTCCCCTACAAAGGCACCTCGGGCGCGGTCACCGACATGCTCGGCGGCCGGCTGGACTATATGTTCCTGCCGGTGCACGTGGCGCTGCCGCAGGTACAGGCCGGGAAGCTCAAAGTGATCGCCACCGGCAGCCCCAGGCGCCTGCCGCAGCTGCCCGACACGCCCACCCTGACCGAGGCCGGCCTGCAAGGCGCGGACGTGGACATGTGGTACGGCGTGCTGGCGCCCCGGGGCACGCCGGCGGCCATCCTCGACCGCATGAACCGCGAGATCAACGGCATCCTCAAGACACCGGCCACCGCCGCCGCATTCGATGCGCAGGGCATGGTCCCCGCCACCTCGACCCCGGCCGAGTTCGGCGCCCTGATCGCCCGCGACGCCAAACGCTGGGACGACGTCGTCGCCCGAACCGGAATCACCGCGCAATAGCGGCGCCGGCCCCTATCCCTCCACGGACCACCCACTCGACCCTACCCATCCCATGCAACTCCACAGCTTCTTCAACAGCTCCACCTCCTACCGCGTGCGCATCGCGCTGGCGCTCAAGGGGCTGCCCTATGACTACCTGGCCGTGAACCTGCGCAAGCTGGAACAGCGCGGCGCCGACTACGTGGCCCTGAATCCTTCGGCCGGCGTGCCGCTGCTGGTCGACGGCGAGTTCCGGCTGTCGCAGTCGCTGGCCATCATCGACTACCTGGACGCCACGCATCCCGAGCCGCGCCTGATCCCGGCCGACACCGTGCAGCGCGCGCGCGTGCTGGAGCTGTCCGACGCCATCTCCTGCGACATCCATCCAGTCAACAATATGCGCATCCTGCGCTATCTGAAGGACGTGCTGGGCGCAACCGAGGAGCAGAGGAACGACTGGTACCGGCACTGGATCGCCGAAGGCCTGGGCGCCGTGGAGGCGCTTCTGGCCCGCCACGGCCACGGCGCGTACTGCTTCGGCGACGCGCCGACGCTGGCCGACTGCTGCCTGGTGCCGCAGGTGGCGAACGCCCAGCGCATGGGCTGCGACCTGTCGCCCTACCCGCGCGTGCTGCGCGTCCACGAACACTGCAACGCGCACCCGGCCTTCCAGCAGGCCGCGCCGGCGCGCCAACCGGACTACATCCAGTGACGAACCGGGAACCCGACGCCCAGGGCGTGCCGCTGCGCGCCTACACCGATCCCGCCTACCGGCCGCTGTGCGCCACGCTGGCCGAGGTGCGCGCCAACATCGACCGGCTGGACGAGGAGATCGTGAAGCTGATCGCCGAACGCGCCATGTACGTCAAGGACGCCGCGCGCTTCAAGCGCGACGCCTTCCAGGTCAGCGCGCCAGCCCGCCAGGCCCAGGTCTACGACAAGGCGCGGCGGCTGGCCGTGACGCACAACCGGGGCTTCGCCAATCTGGAACAGGTGGTCGACGCCACCTACCGCGCGATGGTCGCCGCCTTCATCGCCAACGAGCAGACGTACTTCGACACCATGCAAGACCTGGGAGGAGACACCCATGCCTGAGTTCTCGACGCCGGCCGCCCCCGCCCTGCCCGTGCGCCGCATCGCCCGCCGCGCGCTGGCGCTGGCGCTTGCCGCCCTGGCGCCGCTGGCCGCGGCGCATGCGCAAACCTGGCCGGCCCAGCCGCTCAAGGCCATCGTGCCGTTCGGCCCGGGCTCCAGCCCCGACCAGGTGGCCCGCATCGTCGGCGAGAAGGCCGGCGCCATTCTGGGCCAGGCCATCGTCATCGAGAACAAGCCGGGCGCCAGCGGCAACATCGGCACCTACGCCATCGCCAACGCCAAGCCCGACGGCTACACCTTCGGCGTGTCCATCACGGGGCCGCTGGTCAACAACACGCTGCTTTTCGACAAGCTGCCCTACGCGCCGGCCACCGACCTGTCGCCGCTCACGCTGGCGGTGCACCAGCCCAACGTGCTGGTGGTGCCCGCCGCGGCCGGCATCGGCAGCGTGGGCCAGCTGCTGCAGGCGCTCAAGCAGAACCCCGACAAGTACAACTTTCCGTCGCCGGGCGCGGGCACGGTTTCGCACCTGGCCGTGGAGCTGATGCTGCAGCAAATCGGCGCGCGCGCCACCCACGTTCCCTATCCGTCCTCGCCGGCCGCGCTCAGTTCGCTGCTGTCGGGCGATACGCAATTCGCCGCGCTGCCGCCCATCGCCGTCATGCCCATGGTGAAGGACGGCCGCCTGAAGGCGCTGGCCGTCACCTCCTCCAAACGCTCGGCCCTGCTGCCCGACATCCCGACGCTGGCCGAGGCCGGCGTGCCGGACATCGAAGGCTCGGCGTGGATCGGTTTCGTGATCTCGTCCAGGGCGCCCGCCGACGTGCGCAAGAAGCTGTCCGACGCCCTGATCCAGGCAGTGCGCGACCCCGAAGTCGCCAAGCGGCTGCAGGCCCAGTTCATGGACCCGGTGGGCGACACGCCGGCCGAATTCCGCGCCTATATGGACGATGAGCTCAATCGCTGGGCGCCGCTGATCCGCAAGCTCGGCATCAAGGCGCAGTAAGGCGACGGACGCGCCGCCGGCCCCCGCAAGGAGAACCAGATGGTCATCACCGAACCCGCCCGCCAGACCCCGCTGTACGGCGAATTCGACGTCGTCGTGCTGGGCGGCGGACCGGCCGGCCTGCTGGCCGCCGCCAGCGCGGCGCGCAACGGCGCCCGCGTGCTGCTGGCGGAGCGCTACGGATTTCTCGGCGGCATGGGTACGGCCGCCGGCGTGTCGAATTTCTGCGGGCTGCACGCCAATGTCCGCGGCGACATCCGCCAGGTCGTGCACGGCATGACCGACGAGCTGCTCGACCGCATGCGCGCCATGGACGGCCTGAACCACCCGCATCTCATCCTCGGCAAGATCCACGCCCAGGCCTACGACATCTCGGCCTTCAAATGCGCCGCCGACGACATGGTCCAGGCCAGCGGCGCGCAGGTGCTGTTCCATGCCCTGGCCACGGGGCTGTCGCGCGGCGAGGACGGGCGGGCCAATGCGCTGTTCCTGGAAACCAAGTCGGGGCGCTGCGCGGTACGGGCCCGCATCTTCATCGATTGCTCCGGCGACGCCGAGATCGCGCGCTGGGCCGGCCTGCCTCTCGAAAAGGGCGATGAGCGCGGCCGCATGCTTTATCCCACGCTGATGTTCAAGGTCGGCAACGTGGACGGCGCGCGCGCCCAGGAGGCGTGGAAAACCATTCCGCAGCTGATGGACCAGGCCGCCGCCAGCGGCGAGTTCACGTTTCCGCGCCGCGGCGCCATCGTGCGGCCGCAAAAGCACGACTACGAATGGCGCGTCAACGTCACCCAGCTGGCCAACGCCGACGGCAGCGCGGCCGACGGCACCGACGCCGACTCGCTGTCGGCCGGCGAGCTGGAAGGCCGTCGCCAGATCGTGCAGTACCTCGCGTTCCTGCGCGCCAAAGTGCCCGGCTTCGAGCAGGCCTATGTGCTGGACATCGCGCCCCAGCTCGGCATCCGCGAAACGCGCCGGCTCGTGGGCGCCGCGGTGCTGAGCAAGGACGACGTGCTGGGCTGCGCCGACTTCGAGGACAGCATCGGCGTCAACGGCTGGCCGCTGGAAATGCATACCGCCGGCGACGTGCAGTGGCTGTGGCCGCCCATTCCGCAATCGCGCGGCTACAACCAGCTGCCGTTTCGCATGCTGGTGCCGCGCCCCGGCCCGGACGTGGCGGACAACGTGCTGGTGGCCGGGCGCTGCGCGTCCATGACGCACGAAGGCCAATCCGCCGCGCGCGTGAGCGGCAGCTGTTTCGTGATGGGCGAAGCGGCGGGCACCGCCGCGGCGATGGCGCTGCGCGCCGGCGTCGCGCCGGCCGATATATCCATTTCCGCCCTGCAGGCCCAGCTGCGGCAGCAAGGCGCCTTCCTGGGCGGCCAGGACTGAACGGAGCGCAAGCCGAACATGAACGCAAGCAATAACCCTCAAGCCACCGGACAATCCGTCATCGTCGTCGGCGGCGGCATCGGCGGCCTGGCCGCCGCGCTGGCGCTGACCCGCCAGGGCGTCGCGGTGCAGCTGCTGGAGCAGGCCGCCCATATCGGCGAGATCGGCGCCGGCATCCAGCTCGGCCCCAATGCCTTCGCGGCGCTGGACGCGCTGGGCGTGGGCGCGGCGGCGCGCGGACGCGCCGTGTTCACCGACCACATCATCATGATGGACGCGGTCGATGCCCACGAAGTGGTGCGCATCGACACCGGCGAGGCGTTCCGCGAGCGCTTCGGCGGCCCCTACGCCGTCATCCACCGCGCCGACATCCATCTGTCGATACTGGAGGCGGTGCAGCAGAATCCGCTCATCCGCTTTCGCACCTCCACCCAGATCGCCGCGATGTCGCAGGACGGCAAGGGCGTGGAAGTGACGGACACCGAAGGCAACCGCTACCGCGCCGACGCGCTGGTGGGCGCCGACGGCGTGAAGTCCGTGATCCGCGAACACATGGTGGGCGACCCGGCCCGCGTGACCGGCCACGTCGTCTACCGCGCCGTGGTCGAGCGCGAGAACATGCCCGAAGAGCTGCGCATCAACGCGCCGGTGCTGTGGGCCGGCCCGCACTGCCACCTGGTGCACTACCCCTTGCGCGGCGGGCTGCAATACAACCTGGTGGTCACCTTCCACAGCCGCGAACAGGAGCAATGGGGCGTGCGCGAGGGCAGCAAGGAAGAGGTGCTGTCCTACTTCGAGGGCATCCATCCGCGCCCGCGCCAGATGCTGGACCGCCCCACCTCCTGGAAACGCTGGGCCACCGCCGACCGCGAGCCCGTGGAACGCTGGGGCCAGGGACGCGCCACGCTGCTGGGCGACGCCGCCCACCCCATGACCCAGTACATGGCCCAGGGCGCCTGCATGGCGCTGGAGGACGCGGTGACGCTGGGCGAGGCCGTGCGCCGATGTGGCCACGACCTGCAAGCCGCCTTCCGCCTCTACGAGTCGGTCCGCATCCCGCGCAGCGCGCGCGTGGTGTGGTCCACCCGCGAGATGGGCAGGCTCTATCACGCGCGGGGCGTCGAACGCACCGTGCGCAACATGCTGTGGACCGGCCGCAGCCAGTCCCAGTTCTACGACGCGTTGCAGTGGCTGTACGGCTGGAAAGTGGAAAACTGCCTCGCGGGGAATACGGCGCAGTAAACACAAAAACAGACTCAGGAGACAACCATGAAAAAGACCTTAGGCGGCGCGGCCGCCGTCCTCGCGCTGGCGCTGTCCTCGTTCGCCGCCTCCGCGCAGACCAAGCCGGTGGAGATCGGCTTCATTGGCACGCTGTCCACGCCGGCCGGCTACATCGGCGAGGACGAGCGCGACGCCTTCATGCTGGCCATCAAGGAAGGCGGCGGCAAGCTGGGCGGCGTGCCGGTCAACCTGCGCGTGGAGGACGATGCGCTCAAGCCCGCCAACGCCAAGCAGATCGCCGACAAGATGGTGCAAAGCGGCGTGCGCCTGTTCACCGGCATCAATTTCTCGAACGTGATGGCGGCGGTCGGCCCCACCGTGCTGAACGCCGGCGCCTTCTACGTCAGCCTCAACGCCGGCCCGTCGAACTACGCCGGCAAGGCCTGCAACCCGAACTACTTCTCGGTGGCCTTCCAGAACGACTCCTACGCCGACACCGCGGGCATCGCGGCCAATGAGCTGGGCGCCAAGCGGGTGGTCATCATGGCGCCCAACTACCAGGCCGGACGCGACGCGGTAGCCGGCTTCAAGCGCACCTACAAGGGCGAGATCGCCGACGAGATCTACACCAAGCTGGAACAGGCCGACTTCTCGGTGGAGCTGGCGCGCATCCGCTCGCTCAAGCCCGACGCCATCTTCCAGTTCCATCCGGGCGGCGCGGGCATCAACCTGACCAAGCAGTTCGCCAATTCCGGACTGGCCGGCCAGATCAAAATGATCACGCCGATCTACTCCATGGACGACCGCATGCTGGCCGCCACCGGCAACGCCGGCGCGGGCTTCTACCTCAGCTCGCTGTGGAGCGCCGACCTGGACAATCCGCAGAACAAGCACTTCGTCGAAGCCTTCACCAAGGCCTACAACCGCGCACCCACGGCCTACGCCGCGCAGGCCTACGACACCGCCAACCTGATCGGCTCGGCGCTGAAGGCCGTGGACGGCGACGTCGCCGGCCGCGCCGACGACTTCCGCGCCGCGCTGCGCCGCGCCGACTTCCCCAGCGTGCGCGGCAAGTTCAAGTTCGGGCCCAACCAGCATCCGGTCCAGGACTGGTATCTGCTGCACATCGAAGCCGGGCCGGACGGCAAGCTGACCTACAAGAACCTCAAGGTCATCGCCCGCGACCACACCGACGTGCACGCGGCGCAATGCAAGATGTAGGCCAGGACGGGGGCCGGCCGCGGCCGGCCCCCGCCCCGCTCCACAAGGAGTTTCCATGCTGATGTTCCTGGAGCAGGTCTTGAACGGCCTGCAATACAGCGCCTTGCTGTTCCTGTTGTCGGCGGGCTTGACGCTGGTGTTCGGCATCATGAACGTCATCAACCTCACGCACGGCTCGTTCTACATGGTGGGCGCGTTCTGCGCGGCCAGCGCCGCGGCCGCCACCGGCTCGTTCGCCGCGGCGCTGCTGGCCGCGCTCGCCGGCGCGGCCCTGTACGGCCTGGTGGTCGAGCTGCTGGTGATCCGCCACCTGTACCGCCGCGACCACCTGGACCAGGTGCTGGCCACGCTGGGCCTGACGCTGTTCACCAACGAGCTGGTCACGGTGCTGTTCGGCCGCAGCCCGCCCTTCATGGACATCCCGCCGTTCCTGTCGGGGTCGGTGGCGCTGCTGCCGGGCCTGAACTATCCGGTGATGCGGCTGGCCTTCATCGGCGCCGGCGTGCTGGTGGCGATCGGGCTGTGGCTGCTGATCTCGCGCACCCGCGTCGGCATGCTGGTGCGCGCCGGCGCCGACGACGGCGAGATGGTCGACGCGCTGGGCGTGAACATCCAGCGCCTGTTCACGCTGATCTTCACGCTGGGCGCCCTGCTGTGCGGCTTCGCCGGCGTCATGGCCGCGCCCCTGCTGGCGGTGGAGATCGGCATGGGCGAACGCATCCTGATCACGACCTTCGTGGTCATCGTGGTGGGCGGCGTGGGCTCGGTGCGCGGCGCGCTGGCGGGCTCGCTCATGATCGGCATGACCGACGCGCTGGGACGCGCCTACATCCCGTTCTGGATGTCGCGGCTGCTGCCGCCCGAGCTGTCCGATTCCGCCAGCTCCAGCCTGGTGTCGGCCAGCATCTACATCCTGATGGCCATCGTGCTGCTGTTCAAGCCGCGCGGGCTGGTGCCCGCCCAGCGTTAGGAACGATACCCATGACTCGAAAAATGATCGTCAACACGATCGGGTTCCTGCTGTTCGCCCTGGTGCCGGCCATCGCGTCGGCCACGGGCGAGACCTTCCTGGTCAACCTGATGACCCGCTTTCTCATCTACGCCATCGCCGCGGTCAGCCTGGACCTGATCCTGGGCTACGGCGCCATGGTCAGCTTCGGCCACGCCGCCTTCTTCGGCCTGGGCGGCTACGTGATCGGCATCGTCGGCTTTCACATGAGCCAGGGCGATACGCTCTTCGGCTGGAGCGGCAGCGAAGCCGCGCTGGTGATGTGGCCGCTGGCCGTCGCGGCCGCGGCGCTGGCCGGGCTGGTGGTGGGATTCCTGTCGCTGCGCACCTCGGGCGTGCAGTTCATCATGATCACGCTGGCGTTCGGGCAGATGCTGTATTTCATCCTCGTGGGCCTGATGGTCTACGGCGGCGACGACGGCCTGTCGATCGACGCGCGCAACACCCTGCCCGGGCTGGACATGAACCATCCCGCCACCTTCTACTACGTCTGCCTGGCGCTCCTGACGGCCTGGGTGCTGGCCTGCCGGCGCATCGTCGATTCGCCTTTCGGCATGGCGCTGCAGAGCATCAGGCAGAACCCGCGGCGCAGCGTCGGCCTGGGCCTGGCGCCGCTGCGCTACCGCCTCACCGCCTTCGTGCTGTCGGCCGCCGGCACCGGCCTGGCCGGCGCGCTGTGGGCCAACTACGCGCTCTTCGTCAGCCCGGACATGGCCGCCTGGCAGAAATCCGGCGAACTGATGGCCATGGTCATCCTGGGCGGCATGGGCTCGATCTTCGGGCCGGTGCTGGGCGTGGCCGTATACCTGGGGCTGGAGCAGGTCGCCACGGCCTGGACCGAGCACTGGATGCTGATCCTGGGCCCGGTGCTGGTGCTGGTGGTGCTGTTCGGCAAGCGCGGCGTGTACGGCTGGCTGGCGGGAGGCAAGCATCATGGCTGAGCAACCCAAACTCGAGATCCGCGACCTGCAGAAGCGCTTCGGCGCCGTGCACGCCACGCAGGGCGTCAACCTGGCCGTGCGGCCGGGCGAACTGCATGCGCTGATCGGCCCCAACGGCGCGGGCAAGACCACGCTGCTGTCGCAGATCAGCGGCGAGATCCTGCCCGACGCCGGCAGCATCCTGCTCGACGGCCACGACATCACCCGCATGCCGGCGCACAAGCGGCCGGCCGCCGGGCTGGCCCGTTCCTTCCAGATCAGCCAGCTCTATCCCGACTTCAGCGCCGAGGACAACGTCGCCATGGCGGTGCAGGCGCACAGCCCGGGCGGCTTCAATCTTTGGAAGAACGCGCGCCGCCTGCCGCCGCTGCGCGAGCCCGCGCGCCAGGCGCTGGAACGCGTCGGCCTGGGCGGACGCGGCGACGTGCGCGTCTCGGCGCTGGCCCACGGCGAGAAACGCCAGCTGGAGCTGGCGATGGCGCTGTCACTGAACGCGTCGGTGCTGCTCCTGGACGAGCCCATGGCCGGCATGGGCGCGGAGGAATCGCAGCGCATGACCGCGCTGCTGCGGGAACTCAAGGGCCGCTACGCCATCCTGCTGGTGGAGCACGACATGGACGCGGTCTTCGCGCTGGCCGACCGCATCACCGTGCTGGTCTACGGCAAGACGATCTTCACCGGCACGCCGGACGAGGTGCGCCGCCACCCCGACGTGCGCGCCGCCTATCTGGGCGAGGAGGAATGATGCTGCAAATCCAGGCATTGCAGGCCGGCTACGGCGCAAGCAAAGTGCTGTTCGGCGTGGACCTCGAGATCGCGCCGCGCCAGGTCGTGTCCCTGATCGGCCGCAACGGCATGGGCAAGACCACCACGGTCAAGACCCTCATGGGCATGCTGCCGGCCCAGGACGGCGCCATCCTGCTCGACGGCAAGCCCATCGCCGGCCTGCCCCCGCACCGCATCGCGCAGCTGGGCATCGGCCTGGTGCCCGAAGGCCGCCGCGTTTTCGGTTCGTTGTCGGTGGAGGAAAACCTGCTCGCCACCGCCCGCAATACCCGCGCGGGCTGGCACGTGGAGCGCGTATTCGAGCTGTTCCCGCGCCTGAAGGAGCGCCGCGCGCAGTCGGCTCGCACGCTGTCCGGCGGCGAACAGCAGATGCTGGCCGTGGGCCGCGCGCTGCTCATCAACCCGCGCCTGCTGGTGCTGGACGAAGCCACCGAGGGGCTGGCGCCGCTGATCCGCCAGGAAATCTGGAACTGCCTGCGCCGCCTGAAAGAGGAAGGCCAGACCATCCTGGTGATCGACAAGAACCTGAAGGAAATGGCCACGCTGGTCGACCGCCACCACGTGCTGGAAAAAGGCCGCGTGGTCTGGCAGGGCAGCCCCGCGGAACTCGCCGCGCAGCCGGAGCTGGCGCAGCGGTATCTGGGGGTGTAGTGGCGGTGCGGCGCGCTCAGTTCAGGCTGGCGCCCGAGATCTTCACGATCTCCTGGTACTTCGCCTTCTCGCTCTTGACGAAGGCGGCGAACGCCTCGGGCGTCATCGGGCCGGCTTCAGAGCCCATCGTCAGCAGGCGCTGCTTGACGTCGGGCTGCTGCATCGCTTCGGCGTAGGCCTGGTTCAGCTTGGCGACCACCGGGGCGGGCGTGCCGCCCGTGGTGAACACGCCGAACCAGGTGCCCAGGTCGAAGCCCTTGACGCCCGATTCCTCCACCGTCGGCACGTCGGCCAGCAGCGAGGAACGCTGGGCCGTGGTGACGGCCAGCGCCTTGACCTTGCCGTCCTTGATCAGCGGCGCCGAGGCCGCCAGGTTGTCGAACATGAAGTCCGACTGGCCCGACAGCAGCGCCAGCTGGGCCGGGGCCGCGCCCTGGTAGGGAATGTGCTCGACCTTGATGCCGGCGCGCGCCTTCAGCAGCTCGCCCGACAGGTGGCCGGCGCTGCCGTTGCCGCCCGAGCCGTAGTTCAGCTTGCCGGGATTCTGCTTGGCGTAGGCGATCAGGTCGGACAGTTTTTCGATCTTGTTCTTCTGGGCGAACTCCAGGTTCATCACCAGCACGTTGGGCACCGAGGCCACGATGGTGACAGGCGCGAAGTCCTTCACCGGGTCGTACGGCAGGTTGGCGAACAGCCAGGGGTTGATCGCGTGGGTCGCGACCGCGCCCATTACCAGCGTGTAGCCGTCGGCCGGCGCCTTGGCCACCAGGTCGGCGCCGATATTGCCGCCCGCGCCCGAGCGGTTCTCGACGATGACGGGCTGGCCCAGCGAGCCGCGCACCTTCTCGGCCAGCATGCGGGCCATGGTGTCCAGCGGACCTCCGGGCGGATAGGGCACGACGAAGCGCAGCGGCTTGGTCGGGAAGTCGGCGGCGGCGCCGGCGGGCGCGCAGAAAGGCAGGGTCGCGGCCAGCGCCACGGCGCCTTGCAGCAGGGCGCGGCGCATCGCGCTGCGGGGGGTGGGCTTCATTGATTGTTCTCCTCGCTCTGGAATGATTGCGGTCAGTAGCATACTCCAGGCCGCGGAGATGGTAACAAAGCAATACCGTCGAAAGCGTCAGGAAACCGACGGCGCCGCGTCCCAATCCGGCCGCCGCCTGGCCTTGGCCGCCGCGATTCCCTCGATCGCCTCGCTGCGCAGCTGGCTGGCGAAACACCGCGACGCCGAATCCAGATAGGCGCCCAGTTCTTCCTCGTGCCAGCGCTGCTGGCCGAACAGTCCCCGCAGCATCCGCTTGGTCTGCCCGGCGGCGCGGGGCGCGGCGTCCACGCAGCGCCGCAGCATGCCGGCCACGCCCTCCTCCCAGTCCTGCCCGGCATCGAAAACGTAGTCGAGCAGGCCGATGGCGCGCGCCGCATCGGCGTCGATGCGCTCGCCGGTCAGCATCATCCGGCGGGCCGCCTGCACGCCGATGCGGGCCGCGACGAACGGCAGGATCTGCGCCGGCACCAGGCCGATCGAGACTTCGGGAAAGCCGAAGCGCGCCCCGCGCAAGCCGGCGGCGATATCGGCGGCGCAGACCAGGCCCGCGCCGCCGCCCATGGCCGCCCCCTGCGCCAGCACCACGGTGATCTTGGAGCAGCCGGCGAAGCGTTCCAGGAAGCGTCCATAGCGCCGGTTGCCCAGCGCCACCGGGTCCTGTCCGTCGGCGTCGGGACGCGCGGCGATCCGGTCCGCGACGTTGCCCAGGTTGCCGCCGGCGCTGAACGCCGGCCCCGCCGCGCCGATCGCCACGACCCTCACGGCCGGGTCGGCTTCGGCCTGGCCGAGCGCGTCCTCCAGCCGCTCGACCATTTCGCCGCCCAGCGGATTGCGCGTCTCGGGCCGGTTCAGGGTCAGGTGGAAAACCGCGCCGTCGCGCCGGGTAAGCAGCGGCGCGTCGGCCGCCCCGTTAGATTGCGCCAGGTTCATGTGTACGGCTCCTTCAGTGCGCTGCGGCGGCCTGCGCCGCCGGTTGAATGATCCCCTGCTGCGCCAGCGCGCGGATGTCGGCCGGCGAGTAATCCAGTTCCCGCAGCACGGCCTGCGTGTCCTCGCCCACCGCCGGCACGCGCCCGCCGGCCGAACCGCTCGCGGGATGCACGCCCGGCAGGCCGACGAAGGGCACGTCGCCCAGGCCGGGCTGGCTCAGGGTCTGCACCAGGCCCAGGTGCCGCACCTGCTCGTCCTCCTGGAACTGGTCGTAGTCCTTGACCTCGCCATACAGGATGTCGTTGTCGCGGAAGCACTGGGTCCAGTAGGCGGTGGAACGCGTGCGCAGGATCTGCGCCACCCCCGCATTGATCTCGTCGCCGACCTGTATGCGGCGCTGCGGCGTGTCCATGCGCGGGTCCGTCAGCCAGTCGTCGCGCCCGATCACCCGGCAGATGGCCGCGAACATGGCGTTGTTCATGGCGAACACCAGCACATAGCCGTCCTGCGTGCTGAAGATCCCCTGGGGATAGGTGACGCTGGTGGCCGGCTCGCCGCGGCGCAATGCGTGGTCGATGAGCGAGCTGTTCTGCAGCGCCGCCATGGTGGCCAGCAGGCTGACGTCGATGTGCCGGCCGGATTGTCCGCGCTCGCGCGCGAACAAGGCGCCCCCGATCGCATTGGCGGTGTAGACGCCGCAGGACAGGTCGCCGATGAACGGCTTGACTCGCTGCGGCAGCCCCGTGCCGTCGCAGTTCGCCGTGGTCAGGCCGGTCAGCGCCTGCACGACGGAATCGGTGCCCGGGCGGTCGGCATACGGTCCCGACAGGCCGAATCCCGAGATCGAGGCATAGACCAGGCGCGGATTGAGGTCGCGCAGCGTCGCATAGCCCAGGCCCAGCCGGTCCGCCACGCCGGGACGGAAGCTCTGCACCACGACGTCGGCGCGCGCCGCCAGCCTGTGCAGCACCTCGCGCCCGGCATCGGTTTGCGCGTCCAGCGCCAGGCTGCGCTTGCCCCGGTTGAAAGCCAGCGCAATGGCGCTGAAGCCGCCGCGCGGCACGCCCATGCTGCGTCCCCAGTCTCCGTGCAAGGGCTCCACTTTCGTCACCTGCGCGCCCATCTGGCCCAGGATCTGCGCGCAATAAGGGCCTGCGATGCCCTGCGACAGGTCGAGCACGTGCAGGCCCTCATAGACCTCGTGCAAAGGATTCGGATCGATGAAGGCATTCACGGCAGTCTCCCTGGATTGGGGGAAAGGCTGGGCTTGTGCCCGACGCCCGGCGCCCCGGATAATCGTCTGCGTACACTGGCACATAAGGAAATCTCATGGCGGTGCGCGATCTGGACATAGGCTTGCTCAGGACCTTCCTGGCGGTGGCCGACCGCGAGAATTTCGCGGGCGCGGCCGACCAGGTATTCCGCACCCAGGCCGCCGTCTCGCAACAGATGCAGCGGCTCGAACGGCTGCTGGACTGCAAGCTGCTGGTGCGCGTGGGACGGCACAAGCGCCTCACCGAACAGGGCGTGCGCCTGCGCGAGTACGCGCGGCGCATGCTGGCGCTGAACGACGAGACCTGCCGCGCGATGAACCAGAGCGTCTTCGCCGCGCCCACGCGCATCGGCGTCTGCGCCGACGCCGTGGACACGATCCTGCCCGACTATCTGGCGCTGTGCGCGCGCACCTACCCCGGCATGCGCATCGAGATTCAGGTCAATCGCAGTCGCTGGCTGGCCTCGGCGCTGCGCCGCGGCGACATCGACCTGCTGCTGGAACTCGAACAGTTCGACGAGTTCCCTCGCATTACGTTTCGGACCTCGCCCGTCGTCTGGATTTCGGGCACGCATTTCCATCATCAACAAAACCTCCCCTTGCCTCTGGTGCTGGTGGACGCGCCCTGCGTCTTCCGTCGCATGGCGCTCAACCGCCTGGAACAGGAGAACCGCCCCTGGCGCAATGCCTTCCAGACGCCCACGCTGGCCGGCGTGCGCGCCGCCTTGCGGGCCGGCCTGGGCATCACGCCGCGCACTATCGAGATGCTCACGCCCGGCCTCAAAGTGGTGGGTGAAGAGCTCGGCCTGCCCACCCTGCCTTCGGCCAGCTACCACCTCTACATGCGCGCGGGGGACACCTCCGACGGCGCCCGCAAGCTCAGCGAACTCTTCGTCCCGTCCTGACCGGTTGCCTAGCGCTGCTGCATGCCGGCGGCCACGATCACCTTGCCCCACTCCACCGTGTCCCGCCGCTGGATCGCGCGCAGATCCTCGGGCGATCCCGGCTGCGGGACCAGCGCGCGGTCGGTCAGGAAGCGGCGGCCTTCCGGGTTGTCGAGCGCGCCGTTGATCCAGGCCGCCAGGCGCTGCGCGACCGCCGGCGGCGTGGAGGCGGCGGCCCAGATCGCGATCCACGACGACACGTCGAAGCCCGGGTAGCCGAGCTCCGCCACGGTCGGCACGTCCGGAAAGGCGGGCACGCGCTCGGCGGTAGACACCGCCAGGGCGCGGATCTTGCCGGCGCGCAACTGCGGGCTGGCGGTCACGGCGTCGCAAAAATAGAAGTCGTACTGGCCGCCCAGCAGGTCGGTCATGGCCTGCGTGCTGGCGCGATACGGAATGTTCACCGCATTGAGGCCGGCCATCGCGCGAAAGCGCTCGCCGGCGATGCGGCCGCCGACGTTGGCGCTGGCGAAGCTCAGGCTGCCCTTGGAAGCCCGCGCGTCCGCGATGAAGGCCTGCAGGGTCTGCGCCTTGACGCGCTGCGGGTTCACCACCAGGAAGTACGGCGTGGTGGCCAGCGTCGTCAGCGGCGTGAAGTCGCGCTCGGGGTCGTAGGCCAGGGACTTGTAGATGCTGGCGTTGGCCGCGTGCGTGGACGGCCCGGACACCAGCAGGTTGTAGCCGTCGCCGCCCTGCCGCAATACATACTCGGCCGCGATATTGCCGTCGGCCCCGGGCCGGTTCTCGATGATGATGGGGCTGCCCACCTGGTCCCGTATCCTGTCCGCGACGTAGCGGATGATGGTGTCGGTGGCGCCGCCCGCGCCGTAGGCCACGGTCACGTGAACGGTCCGGTCCAGCGCCTGCGCACGCGCGCCGCCGCAAACCGCCAGCAGCGCGCCGGCTCCGGCCAGTTGGATGAATGCCCTGCGGGTCTGTTCCATTTGTAGTCTCCTCCCACTCTCTGGCTCCCGCTATTGCAGGATTTCGCCGGGACAAGGAATCTCCAGGTCCAGCAGCATCTGGGCGTACGACTTGCCCAAGGGGTCCGAGCGCAGGCTGGACGAACCGCCGCCTCCCAGCGCGCGCCGCAGCACGAAGTTCACCGCCCCCGTTCCCGGAAGCTCGAAGCGCGACACTTCGCCCTGGACCAGATGGCTGAAGTACTCGCGCACCCGTTCGGCGGTCAGCTCGCGCAGCAGCACGGGCCAGTAAGCCTCGCGGCGCGCGATCACGCCGATGTTCGAATCGTCGCCCTTGTCGCCGCTGCGGGCGTAGGCGAGCCGGGCCAGCGGCACCCGCACGCTGTTCGCGCCTGCCGGCGCCGGCGCGGCCGCCGGCTGCGTACCGGGCGCGGCGACGGGACGGTCCTCGCCGTTGTCCGGCACGGCGACCTCGGCATGCACGTCGCCGCAGTCCAGCCAGATCGGCACGCACTGCTTGGCGATGTAGAACGATCCCGTCTTGATGATGGCCTGGATATCGGCGCGGCCGCCGAAGTGGCTGCGCGTGCCCGGCCCCATCGAGGTGCCGGCCGACGCGGACTCCTTCTGCAGGAATTCCAGGCCTCTGCGCTCGGCGTGCGACGCGGCGATGCGCAAGATCACCTCGCGGCTGTCGTTCTCGCGCGCATTGCCGCCGTACATGGCTTCCGCCCCCAGCAGCTCCACCACGGTCGAGATGTAGTCGGGCATGCCGTTGGCCGCGAGCAGCCTGCGCGTGCGCCGCAGCAGCTCGTCGGCCGTGCGCAGCGCTTTCGCGCGCGCCCGCTGCCCGCGGATCGCCATCATGATGCCGATCTGGTAGCCGGCGTGGCCCGTCGCGGTGATCTTGTACCGGGTGGACGGCGCCCGCCCGCGCGCGCCCTCGACGCGCACGCGGTCCGGCCCCGTCTCGCGGATGCAAACCTGCCGCAGGTCGCAGATCACGTCGGGCAGCTCGTACGCGGACGGATCGCCGATCTCGTACAGCAGCTGCTCGGCGACCGTGGCCCGGCTCACGAGGCCGCCGGTCGCCGGCGGCTTGGTCAGGTCGAACCCGCCGTCCCGGTCCAGCACCACTATCGGATAGCCGATATTGGCCCAGTCCGGCACCGTCTCCCAGTCGGTGAAGAGTCCGCCGGTCGCCTGCGGACCGCATTCGATCAGGTGGCCCGCCAGGCTGGCCTGCGCCAGCTTGTCGTAGTCCGAAGCGGTCCAGTCGAACTCGTGTATCGCCACGGCCAGCGCGCAGGCGCTGTCCACGGCGCGGCCCGTGATCACGATGTCCGCGTCCAGGGCCAGCGCCTGGACGATGGGATAGGCGCCCAGATAGGCGTTGGCCGACAGCAGCGGCCCGAAGCCGTCCAGGTCGGGCAGGTGGCGGCCCTGCGCATCGGTGAATTCGGCCTGCAGCGCGGTCACGTCGTCGCCGGTGACGACGGCGATGCGCGGCGCCAGGCCTTGTTCCCGGGCATAGGCCAGGATGGCGTCGCGGCATGCCTCAGGGTTCAGGCCGCCGGCGTTCGACACCAGCCGCACGCCGCGCTCCAGCAGTGTTTTCAGGTGCGGGCGCAGCACGCTGACGAAGTCGGTCGCATAACCCAGCTCGGGACTGCGCATGCGCGCCCGCTGCAGCAGGGACATGGTCGTTTCCGCCAGATAGTCGAAGACGATGTAGTCCAGCTTTTCAGCGGTGAGCAGTTGCGGAATCGCGATCTGGGAGTCGCCCCAGAATCCCGATGCGCATCCGACGTGCACGGGGCCCTTGGGCCGGCGCTGGCCGGCCGGGTTGTGGTTCGCGCTCATTGCTGCACCTCCATCAATACCTGTCCGGTGCTGACCTGGTCGCCCGCGGCGACGGCCACCCTTGCCACGATGCCCGCCGCCCCCGCGGCGATCGACATTTCCATCTTCATGGACTCCAGCACCAGCACGGTCTGCTGCGCCGTCACGCTGTCGCCGTCGCGGACCTCGACGCCGATCACCCTTCCGCTCATCGGCGCGCGCAGCGTCCGCGCCTGCCCGGCCTGCCCGTCGTCGCGGCCGGCGAAGCGCGTGGCCCGCAGGAAGCGCCAGACGCTTGCGCCGTCCTGCACCCAGGCGGCGTTCGCCCCTTCCATGGCCACGCGCAGGCTGCGTCGCAGACCGCCCACGACCAGGGCAAGATCGTCGCCGCGCCGATGCGCGGCCTCGATCCGGACCCGCCTGCATTCGCCTTCGGCGACGTGCCCCTCCCACGCATCCACCGACAGGCCGCCATCGGCCTGCTGCGAAATGCGCAGCAGCCTCGACGCCCCGTCCGAGGCGTCGTCCAGCGCCACCTCGCCCTGCGCCGCAAGACAGGGACGGGCGTGCGCCGCCGGCCATCCGGCCAGCGCCAGCGCCGCGGCGGCCAGCGCATGCTCGGAAGGCTGCGCGCGCCAATGCCCGGACGTCATGTCCTGGCCGGCCAGAAAACCTGTCGTCACGCCGCCGTCGCGGAATTCCGGATGATCGATGGCGCGCGCCAGGAAATGCAGGTTCGACCGGACCCCCAGCAGGCCGCCGGCCTCGCAGGCCCGCATCAGCTTGCGGATGCATTCCTCCCGCGTTTCGCCCCATGCCAGGTACTTGGCCAGCATCGAGTCATAGTGCGGCGTGATCTCCAGCCCGTCCTCCAGCGCGGTATCGACGCGCAGGCCGGGAGGTTCCACCCACCTGAGCACCGTGCCGACCTGCGGCACGAAGCCCGCGGCCGGGTCTTCCGCGCAGACGCGCAGCTCCATCGCGTGGCCGCGGCTGCGCACGTCCTCCTGCCGCAGGCCCAGCGGCTCGCCCTGGGCCACCCTGAGCTGCCATTGCACCAGGTCTATGCCGGTGACCAGTTCGGTCACGCCATGCTCGACCTGCAGCCGGGTGTTCATCTCCATGAAGTGGAAGTCGCCCGCCGCGTCCACCAGGAATTCCAGCGTGCCCGCGCCCACATAGCCGATCGCCTGGCATGCGCGCACCGCCACCGCGCCCATGCGCTCGCGCAGCGCCGGCGACACGGCCGGCGACGGGCTTTCCTCCACCAGCTTCTGGTAGCGCCGCTGCAGCGAGCAATCCCGTTCGCCCAGATGCAGGGCATTGCCGTGTTCGTCGCACAGCACCTGGATCTCGACGTGGCGCGCCCCGAGAATGGCCTTCTCCAGGATCAGCTCGTCCGAGCCGAACGCCCCCAGCGCTTCGGAGCGGGCCAGCGGCAGCGCCTGCGCCAGTTCTGCTTCGTCCCGGGCCAGCCGCATGCCGCGTCCGCCGCCGCCGGCGGCCGCCTTCAGCAGCACCGGATAGCCTATGGCGCGGGCGCGCGCCGCCAGCTCCCTGTCGTCGCTCAGGCCTTGCGCGCCGGGCACGGTCGGCACGTCGGCATGCCTCAGCGCCTCCTTGGCGCGCGCCTTGTTGCCCATCAGGTCGATGACCTCGGCGGACGGCCCCACGAAGGTCAGGCCGGCTTGCGTCACGGCGCGGGCGAACGCCGCGTTCTCGGACAGAAAACCATAGCCGGGATGCACCGCCTGCGCGCCGCTCAGCGCGCAGGCGCGCAGCAGGGCCTCCACGTTGCGATAGCTGGCGTGGGCCGGCGCCGCGCCGATGTGCACCGCCATGTCGGCCTCGCGCACGTGGCGCGATTCCGCGTCCGCGTCCGAGTACACCGCGACCGTGCGCAGGCCCTGGGCGCGCGCCGCCCGGATCACCCGCAGCGCGATTTCGCCCCGGTTGGCGACGAGCAAGGTATCGAATCTCATCTGTCCACCCCTGCGGCCTCAGGCCGCGCGCGCGGGCAGGATGCCCATGTGCTTGCAAATGATGGTGAGCATGATCTCGTCGGCGCCGCCGCCGATGGAGATCAGGCGCAGGTCGCGCCAGGCGCGCGAGACCGCGTTCTCCCAGGTGAAGCCCATGCCGCCCCAGTACTGCAGGCAGGAGTCCGTGACCTCGCGGCACAGGCGGCCCGCCTTGAGCTTGGCCATCGACGCCAGCTCCGTCATGTCGCCGCCTTCCATGTGCACGCGCGCCGCGCGGTAAACCATGGCGCGCAGCATTTCGACCTCGGTCTTCAGCTCCGCCAGCCGGAAATGCACGGCCTGGTTGTCCAGCAGCGGCTTGCCGAAGACCTGGCGCTGGCGCGTGTAGTCGATCGTGTCGTTGATCACGTCGGTCAGGGCGGTCACGCGCCGCGTCGCGCCGCTCAGGCGCTCTTCCTGGAACTGGCGCATCTGGTAGGTGAAGCCCATGCCCTCTTCGCCGATGCGGTAGCGCTGCGGCACGCGCACTTCATCGAAGAACACCTGCGCGGTGTCCGAGGACCACATGCCCACCTTCTTGATCTTGTTCATGGTGACGCCGGGCACGGGCTTGCCGTTGTCCTGCTTGAGCGGCAGGCAGATCAGCGATTTGTTCCGGTGCGGCTTGTCGTCGCTGGTATTGGCGAGCAGGCACATCCAGTCCGCCTGCGTGGCGTTGGTTATCCACATCTTGGAGCCGCTGATGACGTAGTCGTCGCCGTCCTTGCGCGCGGTGGTCTTCAGCGACGCGACGTCCGAGCCCGCCCCGGTTTCGGACACGCCCAGGCAGGCCACGTAATCTCCCGCGATGGACGGCTGCAGGAACTGCTCGCGCACCGCGTCGTTGCCGAAGCGCGCAAGCGCGGGCGTGGCCATGTCGGTCTGCACGGCGATCGCCATGCCGACGCCGCCGGCGCGCACCGAGCCTATCGCCTCGCAGAACGCGATCTCATAGGAGTAGTCCAGCCCCATCCCGCCGAATTCGACGGGCTTGTTCACGCCCAGGTATCCCGCCTTGCCCAGCTTCTTGAACACTTCATGGGCAGGAAAAATCTCCGCTTCTTCCCACTGGTCCAGATAGGGATTGATCTCTTTGTCGATCAACTGGCGTACGCCGTCCTGCAACGCGATGTGCTCGTGGGTAAACATGGAATCTCCTCGTTAGAATCTGGCGACGCCGAACTGGATCGAATGAACGTCGCGTTTTGCCGACCGCGTGCATGCGGCCAGCGCCACTCCCAGTACGTCCCGGGTGGCGCGCGGGTCGATCACGCCGTCGTCCAGCAGCAGGCTGCTGGTGTGCACGGCGCTGGACTGCAAATCGAAGGTCTGCACGATTTCCCGGCTTTCCGCTTCCAGCGCGGCAAGGTCCGGCTCGGCGCCGGCGCGCCTGGCGCTGTTCTCGGCCACCCGCCGCATGGTCATCGCCGCCTGCTCGCCGCCCATGACGGCGGTGCGCGCGTTCGGCCACGAAAACAGGAAGTCCGGCTTGAATGCGCGCCCGCACATGCCATAGTTGCCGGCGCCGAACGAGGCGCCGCAGAGCACGGTCAGACGGGGCACGCCGGCGTTGGACAGCGCCTGGATGAGCTTGGCGCCGTGCTTGATCATGCCCGCCTCTTCGTGCGCGCGCCCCACCACGAACCCCGTGATGTTCTGCAGGAACACGATGGGCCTGCCCAGCTGCGAGCACAGTTGTATGAACTGCGCGGCCTTGGCCGAACCCGCCGTGTCGAGCGGACCGTTGTTGGTCAGCAGCCCGATGGGCGTGCCGTGCAGCACGCCATAGCCGCACACCGTGGCCGGCCCGTAGTCGCGCTTGAACTCGTGGAAGTCCGAGCCGTCTGTCAGGCGCGCGATCACTTCGCGCATCTCCACCGGCACCCGGTAGTCGGCCGGCATGATGCCCAGCAGGTCCTGGACGTCGTGCCGGGGCGGAACCTCGGGGCGGTCCTGCTCCTTTTCCGCCCAACCGAAGGCGCGCACGATGTCCCGCACCTGCAGTATGGCCTCGCGGTCGTTCTCGGCCACATAATCGGCCAGGCCCGACACCGACGCATGCATCGCCGCCCCGCCCAGCTCTTCCTCCGTGGCGACCTCTCCGGTCGCGGCCTGCAGCAAGGCCGGGCCGGCCAGGAAGGCATGGGCCTGGTTGCGCACCATGACGACGTAGTCGGACAGGCCGGGCAGATAGGCGCCGCCCGCGGTCGAAGAACCGTGCACCAGCGAGATCACCGGAATCCCGGCGGCCGACAGCTTCGCCAGGTTGTAGAACATGCCGCCGCCGTGGACGAAGCGCTCGGCCCGGTACTTCTTCAGGTTGCCGCCGGCGCTCTCGACCAGCTGGATGAAGGGCAGCCGGTTGGCCAGCGCGATCTCCTGGCAGCGCATCACCTTCTGGGCCGTCATGGCCTGCATGGCGCCGGCGCTGATGCCGGAGTCGTTGACCACGATCATGCACCGCACGCCGCAGACCTCGCCCACGCCGGCGATGATGGCGGCGCCCGGCACGCTGGTGGCGGGGTCCGGATTCTCGATCCCGCAATAGCCCGCCAGCTTCATCAGTTCCAGGAACGGGCGGCCGGCGTCGAGCAACGCCGCCAGGCGCTCCCGCGGCAGCAGCTTGCCGCGCTTGCGGAACGCCGGCGCGGCCTGCGCCGACCGCTCCACCGCCCGCTGCTCCAGTTGCGCCAGTTCCGACAGCAGCGCCAGCATCTGCTCGCGATTGCGCTGGTAGGCGGGGGACTGCCTGTCGAGTCGGGATTCCAGATCGGCCATGGTTGCAGACACCTTATGTCGAGTTCCGGGAGGCTGCGGGCGGACCGGCAGCGTGAACCTATGATGGGCTACACGCGCGGCGCGCACAATCAAGAACTCGTCCGCCGACACTTAAGAATCGCTTATGTGATCCAGGCCGGGGAATAGGGGTCAGGCAAAGAAAAACCCGCCTGGCGGCGGGTCGGTGGACGTCCGGAAAGACAGTCAGTGCAGAATCTGGCTCAGGAACAGCTTGGTCCGTTCGTTCTGCGGGTTGTCGAAGAACTCGTCGGGGCTGTTCTGCTCGATGATTTCGCCGCGGTCCATGAAGATGACGCGGTTGGCGACCTTGCGCGCGAAGCCCATTTCGTGGGTCACGCAGATCATGGTCATGCCGCTTTCCTGGGCCAGGCTGACCATCACGTCCAGCACTTCCTTGACCATTTCCGGGTCCAGCGCCGAGGTGGGCTCGTCGAACAGCATGATCTTGGGGTTCATGCACAGCGAGCGCGCGATCGCCACGCGCTGCTGCTGGCCGCCCGAGAGCTGGCCGGGAAACTTGGTGGCCTGTTCCGGGATGCGCACGCGCTCCAGGTACTTCATGGCCGTGGCCTCGGCCTCGGCGCGCGGCTTTTTCAGCACCCACATGGGTCCCAGCGTCAGGTTCTCCAGCACCGTCAGGTGCGGGAACAGGTTGAAGTGCTGGAACACCATGCCGACGTCCTTGCGGATGGTCTCGATGTGCTTGAGGTCGTTGGTGAGCTCCGTGCCGTCCACGATGATGTGGCCCTTCTGGTGCTCTTCCAGGCGATTGATGCAACGGATCATGGTGGACTTGCCCGAGCCGGACGGCCCGCAGACCACGATGCGTTCTCCTGGCGCCACTTCCAGGTTGATGTTGCGCAGCACGTGGAACTGGCCGTACCACTTGTTCACGTCCTGCAGGCTGATGATGGCATTGGACATGCCTGTACTCCCGTAGATATCGCTGGGCGCGCCCGCCTGCGGCGGACGCGCGGCAAGTTGCTAGCGTGCGTGGCCGGTGGCCAGGCGTTTCTCCAGCGCTTGGCTGTATTTGGACATGGAAAAGCAGAATACGAAGTAGATGAGCGAAATGAACAGGTACGCCTCTACCCCGAAACCGCGCCATGCCGCGTCCGACAGGGCCGCCTTGGCCGCCAGCGTCAGGTCGAAGATGCCGATGATCACCACCAGCGACGTATCCTTGAACAGCGCGATGAAGATACTGACCAGCGGGGGGATCACGATCTTCAGCGCCTGCGGCAGGATGATCTTGCGCATCTGCTGCCAGTAGCTCAGGCCCAGCGAGTCGGCGCCTTCGTACTGCCCTTTCGGAATCGCCTGCAGGCCGCCGCGCACGGTCTCCGCGATGTAGGCGGCGGCGAACATGATGATGGCGATCTGGGCGCGCAGCAGCTTGTCGATGGAAAAGCCTTCCGGCAGGAACAGCGGCAGCATCACCGAGGACATGAACAGCAGGCTGATCAGCGGCACGCCGCGGATCAGCTCGATGTACACGACGCACAGCGCCTTGATGGCCGGCATCTTCGAGCGCCGGCCCAGGGCCAGCAGCACGCCGATGGGAAACGCGAAGGCGATGCCGAACGTGGACAGGATCAGCGTGAGCGGCAGGCCGCCCCAGCGCGCGTTCTCCACGTAGGTCAGGCCCAGCACCCCGCCCCACATCAGAATGGCCACGGCCGTCAGGCCCACCACCCAGATGACGGCGAGCGTCCAGTTCCAGAAGCGGCGCATGCCGCTGCAGACGATCACCGCCACCAGGATGATGGTCGCGATCAGCGGACGCCACTGTTCGTCGAACGGATAGGTGCCGAACAGGATCAGCCGGTGCTTCTCGACGATGAAGGCCCAGCATGCGCCGCCCGAGGCACGGCATTCCTGGGCGGTGGCGGCGTTGAAGTCGGCCTTGATGAAGGCCCACTCGACCAGCGCCGGCACCGCCATCAGCAGGAACCACGCCAGCAGCACCGTGATGAGGATGTTCAGCGGCGACGAGAACAGCCGCGTCTTGAGCCAGGCCCAGGGGCCCACGTGCGAGCTGGGCGGCGACAGGGCGTCGCTGGGGGTATGCGTAGTGCTGCTCATATCAACGCTCCACCAGCGCGATGCGCTTGTTGTACCAGTTCATGAATATCGAGATCGACAGGCTGACCGTGAGGTACGCGGCCATGATGATCAGGATGCCCTCGATGGCCTGCCCGGTCTGGTTCAGCGTGGTGTTGACCACCGACACGATGTCCGGGTAGCCGATGGCCACCGCCAGCGAGCTGTTCTTGGTCAGGTTCAGGTACTGGCTGGTCATCGGCGGAATGATGACGCGCAGCGCCTGCGGCAGCACCACCAGGCGCAGCACCTGCTTGCGGCGCAGCCCCAGCGAACCCGCGGCTTCCCACTGGCCGTTGCTCACCGCCTGGATGCCGGAGCGCACCACTTCGGCGATGAAGGCCGAGGTGTAGATCACCAGGCCGGCCAGCAGCGCGGCGAATTCCGGCGACAGCGTCAGGCCGCCCGAGAAGTTAAAGCCCTTGAGCTCCGGCATGTCCAGCGTCAGCGACGCGCCGCTGACCAGCCAGCCGACGATGGGCAGGCCGATCAGCAGGCCGATGGCGGCGCGGCCCAGCGGAAACACGTGGCCGGTGGCCTCCTGGCGCTTTCTGCCCCAGTGGCCCAGCACGATGATGGCGATGATGGCCAGGCCCAGTCCGCCCAGCATCCAGTCCAGCGAGTTGCCTTCCAGCGCCGGCACTTTCAGGCCGCGGTTGGAGATGAACACGCCCGGCAGCGGGCTGTGCGCCTGGCGCGGACCCGGCATGTTTTCCGTGATGAGCGCGTACCAGAAGAACAGCTGCAGCAGCAGCGGAATGTTGCGCATCACCTCGACGTAGACCGAGGTGACCTTGGAGACCAGCCAGTTCTTGGACAGGCGGCCGATGCCGATCAGGGTGCCGAGTATGGTCGCCAGCACGATGCCGATGACGGCCACGCGCAGCGTGTTGAGCAGGCCGACCAGGATGGCGCGGCCATAGGTGTCGGCGGGGCTGTAGTTGATGGGGGTTTCGCCGATGGCGAAGCCGGCTTCGCGGCCCAGGAAGCCGAAACCCGTGGCGATGTTGCGCACCGACAGGTTGTGAAGCGTGTTTGAAACCAGGAACCACACGGCCCAGGCGACCGCGGCCAGCGCCACCACCTGATAGACCACGGAGCGCACGCCGGGGTCGTTCCAGTTCAGGCGCCGCGGCGGAGCCGCCAGCGAGGCGTTTTTTTCGGGAGTCGTCATATGCATCTACAGAAGTCGAACAACTGGCGGCGGGGCCAGACCCCGCCACCCACTCCTGCCACCCGCCCTAGGCGGGCCAGGGCCCGTGCGACGCTCCATCCGGTGTCAACGGGCCCCAGGCAAAACGGAGCGCCAGGCTCCGTTTTAACAGGCAGCCGCGCGTCAGCGCACCGGCCAGCCGTACATCAGGCCCCCTTGCTTGTAGGAGGCGTTCAGACCGCGGTCCAGCTTCATCGCGCTGCTCTTGCCCAGCGTGCTTTCGAAGCTTTCGCCGTAGTTGCCCACCTGCTTGATGATGTTGTAGGCCCACTTGTCATCAACGCCCAGGTTCTTGCCCATGCCCGGGGTCACGCCCAGGATGCGCTGGATGTTGGGGTTGGTGCTCTTGGTCATTTCATCGACGTTGGCCTTGGTGATGCCGTATTCCTCGGCTTCCAGCATGGCGTTGAGCGACCAGCGCACGATGTTGAACCATTGCTCGTCGCCCTGGCGCACCATGGGGCCCAGCGGCTCCTTGGAGAAGTCTTCCGGCAGGATGATGAAGTTGTCGGGCTTTTCCAGCGTGGTGCGGGTCGAGGCCAGCTGCGACTTGTCAGTGGTGAAGGCGTCGCAGCGGCCGGCCGAGAAGGCGCGGATGATTTCGTCGTACTTGTCGATCACGACCGGCTTGAATTCGATCTTCTGGCCGCGGAACCAGTCGGCCAGGTTCAGTTCGGTGGTGGTGCCGGGCTGCACGCAGATGGTGGCGCCGTTGAGTTCCTTGGCGCTCTTGACGCCCAGCTCCTTGGACACCATGACGCCCTGCGAGTCGTAGTAGTTCACGCCCACGCCGATCAGGCCCAGGGTGGTGTCGCGCGTCAGCGTGACGGTGGTGTTGCGGGTCAGCACGTCGATTTCGCCCGACTGCAGCGCGGTGAAGCGCTGCTGCGTGTTCAGGGGCGTGAACTTGACCTTGGTGGAATCGCCGAACATGGTGGTGGCGATGGCGCGGCACAGGTCGACGTCGATGCCCTTGTATTCGCCCTTGCTGTCGGCGATGGAGAACCCCGGAATGCCGGTCGAAACCCCGCACTGGACAAACCCTTTCTTCTTGACGTTGTCGAAGGTCGCGCCTGCGTTGGCTGCGGCGGAAGCAGCAAACAGGGCGGCGCCGACAGCAGCGAGTTTCAATACTTTCATCGTGTTCTCCGTGTGGGATAAGGCGAATTCGCGCGCAGCCGTTTGGGCCTACGCATGGGGCGGATGGTAGCGTCCGCGCCGCGGGCGGCGCATCCGGGAATTCCCTTGAAATATAGGGACACGGGATGAAATGAAACGCTGTACGGGCCGTAAAAAGGGACGTCTACATAGGGCGGCGGAGGAATTTTTCGCATCCGCTCCCCCGCCTGGCTTAGGCCACCTTACTGTCCCCGAGTTACTATTGCGGCTTCATCTGACAGCCGCCATGATCGAATTCCAGCACGTATTCAAATCATATGGTCGCGGCCGCAATATCCTGGCCGACATCAACTTCCGCGTGGACGCGGGAGAGTTCGTTTTCGTGTCGGGGCCATCGGGCGCCGGCAAGTCCACGCTGCTCAAGCTGATCGGCGGGCTGGAGCCCGCCAGCCGGGGCTCCATTCAGGTCAACGGCCAGCGCCTGGACAAGCTGCCCGCGCGCGCCCGGCCCTACCTGCGGCGCGCGGTGGGCGTCATCCTGCAGGACACGCACCTGCTGTTCGACCGCAGCGCGTTCGAAAACGTGATGCTGCCGCTGGCCGTCACCGGCCACGCCTGGAATTCGGCCGCCGCGCGCGCCCGCGCCGCGCTGGACAAGGTGGGCCTGTCGGGCAAGGAAGAGCTCAATCCGATCGAGCTGTCCGGCGGCGAACAGCAGCGCCTGGCGATCGCGCGGGCCATCGTCAACCGGCCGGCCATCCTGATCGCGGACGAGCCCACGGCCAACCTCGACCATGACACCGCGCAACGCATCATGAACGTTTTCCGCGATTTCAACCGGGTCGGCGTCACCACGCTGATCGCCTCGCACGACCAGGAACTCATGGCCCGCTACGCCACCCGCACGCTGCGCATCGAGCCGGGCAAGTTCGCCGACTCCCAGGGCGGCGCCCAACCGGGAGCGACGGCATGAACGCCTGGCTGCGGCAACACCGCTACGCCCTGATGGTGACCCTGCGCCGGCTGGTCAAGCAGCCGTTCTCGTCGCTGGCCAACCTGCTGGTCATGGCGCTGGCCCTGGCCCTGCCGCTGTTGGGCAGCGCCATTTTGGTGTCGGCGCAGCCGGTGGCGCGCCAGATCTCCGTCACCCCCGAGGTCACCGTTTTCATGCGGGTGGACGCGCCGGCCGGCGCGGCCGCCGACGTGGCCAGGCGCATCCAGGGCGAATACGCCCATGAGGTGCGCGCCGTGCGCGTGGTCGGGCGCGAGGACGCCCTGGCCGACCTGCGCGCCAACCCGGCCTGGCAGCAGGCGCTGGCCGTGCTGCCGGGCAACCCGCTGCCCGACGCCGTGGTGGTCACGCTGGCCGACGGCGAGGACCTGGCGGGACGGGCCGACAAGCTGGCGGCGTCCTGGAAGCAATGGAACCACGTCGACCTGGTGCAGCTCGACAGCGCCTGGGTCCAGCGGCTAGAGGCCATCCTGCGCTTCGCCCGCATCGGCCTGGGGTTCCTGGCCGCCTGCGTGGCGGTGGTGGTGCTGGCCACCGTGTTCAACACCGTGCGCATGCAGGCGCTGTCGCAGCGCGAGGAAATCGGCGTGGCGCGGCTGGTCGGCGCCACCGAATCCTTCGTGCGCCGTCCCTTCCTGTACCTGGGCGCGCTGTCGGGCGCGGTGGCGGCGCTGCTGTCCATCGGCGTGGCGGCGGTGGCCCTGGCCCCGCTGAACGACGCCCTGGTCGGGCTGGCCCGCAGCTACGGCGCGGAATTCGCCCTGCATTTGCCCGGCCCCGCGGTGCTGATCGGCGCGGTGGTCGCCGCGGCCGCCCTGGGCGCCCTGTCCGCCCGCTGGTCGGTCACCCGCAGCACCCGCTTCTGACGGCGCCCAAAGGCTCCGACTAGCCCCCCTTCCTCCCCGTGATCCGGGGAACGGCCCGCGCCGGCCTGTGTAGGATGCCAGGCATCCCCCACGGCCGGCGTCCGCGCGCCGCCGTTACATGAGATTTCTCCCATCGCACGCCCGGATGTGCAAGAATAAATCGTCATTTTTTTACATTTTTTGACATAACCGCCGTTTCCCCGCCGAACGTCTTGGTGTCCCTCTCGTTGCCCTTGCTCCCTATCCCCTCCCATGGCCGCCCGTCTTGAAGCCCGTGCGACGCGCCACTATTTCGATAGCGCGTTCCAGTGTCAGGCGGTGAAAGTACTGCCCAACGAGTACTACGTCACCGACGAAGACCTGATGATCTCGACCGTGCTGGGGTCGTGCGTGGCTGCGTGCATCCACGATCCCGTGACCGGCGTGGGCGGCATGAACCACTTCATGTTGCCGGAAGGCGACATGCAGTCGCCCGCCTCGGCCACCATGCGCTACGGCGCCTTCGCGATGGAAGTGCTGATCAACGAACTGCTCAAGGCCGGCGCCGCGCGCGACCGGCTCGAGGCCAAGGTGTTCGGCGGCGGGGCGGTGCTGTCGGCCATGCAGCAGATGAACATCGGCGAACGCAACGGCCAGTTCGTGCTTTCCTACCTGCAGACCGAAGGCATCCCGGTCAAGGCGCAGGACCTGGGCGACGTGCATGCGCGCCGCATCAATTACTTCCCGCGCGACGGCCGCGTGATGGTGCGCAAGATGGCGCCGCACCACCAGCGCGCCGAGGAAATCATCGCCCGGCGCGAACAGGCCGCCGCCCAGAGCGTGCAGGCCAAGACCGCAAGCCCGCCCCGGGTGGAGCGGTTCACGCGGCCTGGCGTGGAACGCTTCGACCGCCCCGCCCGCCCGGGCGTGGAGCGCTTCGACACCGGCCTGACGCGGCGGCGCGGCAGCGGCACCACGGGCGGTTGAAGCCGGCGGTCGCGCCCCTACAATCACGGCATGTCGACCGTCCGTCTCTTCTACGCGCTATGGCCGTCGCCCCCGCTGGCGGGATCGCTCGCCGCCTGGGCCGAGCATGCCCGGCCGCACTGCGGCGGACGCCTCATGCGCACGGAAACCCTGCACCTGACCCTGGCCTTCCTGGGGCCGGTGGACGCCGCGCTGGCCGACGAGCTGATCGCGGCCACGCCCGAACGGCGGCTGGCGCCGGCCGCGATCGAACTCGACCGCTACGGTGTATTCGCCCGCCAGCGCATCCTGTGGGCCGGCCCCGGCGACACGCCGCCCGCGCTGCAGGCCGCGCACGACGGGCTGTGGCAGTGGCTGGCCGGCTTCGGCCTGGGCGCGCCGCAGCACCCGTTCCGCCCCCACGTCACCCTGCTGCGCAATATCGAGCATCCGCAGCCGCCGGCCGAAGCGCCCGCGCCGCTGCGCTGGCGCTATGACCGCATGGTGCTGGTCGCCTCCGAATCGCTGACCGGCGGCAGCCGCTACCGCATCGTGGCGCAATCCCGTCCGCAGGCCGATTGAGGCACAATCGGCACGTTGCAATCACCGCGGATCGCCATGATCATCCTGCTGGACCAAGACGGCGTGCTCGCCGATTTCGAACACGCCTTCATCGACGCCTGGCGCGAACGCCATCCCCAGATTCCGCCGGTGGCGCTCGAGGACCGCAAATCGTTCTACATCCGCCAGGACTACGCGCCCGAGCTGCGCGGCATGGCCGAAGCCATCTACACCGCGCCGGGCTTCATCCGCAACCTGCCGCCGGTGCCCGGCGCGCTGGAGGCGGTCAAGGAACTGCTTGCCCTGGGCATGGACGTGCGCATCTGCACCTCGCCGCTGTCGCAGTTCGAAAACTGCGTGGCGGAAAAGTACCTGTGGGTGGAAAAGCACCTGGGACGCGAGGCCACCAACCGCCTCATCCTGACCAAGGACAAGACGCTGGTGCACGGCAGCCTGCTGATCGACGACAAGCCCGCCATCGAGGGCGCGGTCAAGCCGCGCTGGAAGCACATTCTGTTCGACGCGCCCTACAACCGGGAGGTCGCCGACCGGCCCCGGATCACCTGGCGGAACTGGCGCAACGTGCTGGCCGGAGAGCTGTACACGGCAGACGAATGACTCCCGTATCGGCAGGCGCGGTTTAAGGCTATTCTGTGTTGCCGTTTCCGCCTGTTGACATCAATCTGGAGGAGTTCGCGTCATGAATCTGCACCGCCTGCTCAAGCAGCGAGAAGCCGATAACAAGCCTTTGCGTGTCGCATTGATCGGCGCCGGGAAGTTTGGCGCCATGTTCCTCAGCCAGGCCCCGCGCACGCCGGGCATCCGGCTGGTGGCGGTGGCGGACCTGGCGCCCGACCGGGCCCGGGCGGCGCTTACCCGGGTGGGCTGGCCGGCCAGCTCGCTCAACGCCGCCAGCACCGCCGACGCGCTCAAGACCGGCAAGGTCTATTTCAGCGACGACGTCCAGGCCATCATCGCCAGCCCCGACATCGACATCGTGATCGACGCCACCGGGCAGGCGGCCGCGGGCATCAGCCACGTGCTGGCCTGCTGCGAACACGGCAAGCACATCATCATGGTCAACGTCGAGGCCGACGCGCTGGCCGGCCCGCTGCTGGCGCGCCGCGCGCGCGAGGCCGGCATCGTCTATTCGCTGGCCTACGGCGACCAGCCGGCCCTGATCTGCGAGATGGTGGACTGGGCGCGCGCCAGCGGCTTCGAAGTCATGGCCGCGGGCAAGGGCACCAAGTACCTGCCCGAATTCCATACCTCCACCCCCGACACCGTGTGGCCGTACTACGGCTTCACCGCCGAGATGGTCGCCGCCGGCGACTTCAACGCGCAGATGTTCAACAGCTTCCTGGACGGCACCAAGAGCGCCATCGAAATGGCCGCGGTGTCCAACGCCACCGGCTTGCTGCCCTCGCCTTCCGGCCTGCACTTCCCGCCTTGCGGCGTGGACGACCTGGCGCGCGTGCTGCGCCCGCGCGAGAACGGCGGCATGCTGCACCACCGCGGCCAGGTGGAGGTGATTTCCTCGCTGGAGCGCGACGGCCGGCCGGTGTTCCGCGACCTGCGCTGGGGCGTCTACGTCACCATCGCGGCCGACAGCGACTACGTGCGCCGCTGCTTCCAGGAATACGGCCTGGTCACCGACCCCAGCGGCAATTTCACGGCCATGTACAAGCCCTATCACCTGATCGGGCTGGAGCTGGGCATCAGCGTGGCCAGCGTGGGCCTGCGGCGCGAGCCCACCGGCGCGCCGGCCGGCTGGCACGGCGACGTCGTGGCCACCGCCAAGCGCGACCTGCCGGCCGGCCAGGTCCTGGACGGCGAAGGCGGCTACACCGTGTACGGCCGGCTGATGCCGGCGCGCGATTCGGTGGCCGACGGCTATCTGCCGCTGGGCCTGGCGCACAAGGTCAGGCTCAAGAACCCCGTGCGCCAGTCGCAGCCGGTGCGCTGGAGCGACGTGGAATACGACGAGCGCTCGCCGGCCGTGCAGTTCCGCCGCGAGATGGAGCAGACCTTCGCCTGAACGCGGCTACACGGGCGCCGGACGTTCGGCCTGGAACAGCCGCAGGCGGTCGGCGGCGTTGCGCAGGTGCTGTTCGGCGGCCCGTCCGGCGGCGTCCGGATCGCCGCCGTCGATGGCGGCGAAGATGGCCTGGTGCTCGCTCTGCACCGCGGCCATGCGTTCGGCGTACATGCGCGCCGTGTTGTGGCGCGCGCTGCGGATCACGCGCCGCACGTTGGCTTCCAGGTAGTCGTTCAGCGCCACCAGGTGCGGATTGTGCGTGGCCTGCACGATGGCATGGTGGAACTGGTAGTCCTCTTCGTCGCCCAGCTTGTCGTTGATCAGGGCGTACTCCATGCCCACCAGCGCCTGGCGCATCTTCTTCAGGTCCGCGTCGGTGCGGCGCTGGGCCGCGTAGCGGGCCGCCGTAACCTCGATGGACAGCATCAGCTCCAGGATGTGCTCCAGGTCCTGGTTGTCGCCGGGCGTGGGCGCGGCGATGCGGAACGCGTTCTTCTGGAAATTCGGATCGACGAAGACCCCGCTGCCCTGCTGCGAGGTGACCAGGCCTTCGGACTTCAGGCGCGCCAGCGCCTCGCGCACCACGGCGCGGCTGACCGAATAGGTTTCGGTCAGCTGCTTTTCCGTGGGCAGGCGGTCGCCGGGCGCAAGCACGCCCTGGCGTATCTGTTCGGCCAGCGTGTCGCTCAGCGCCGCGGAAAGCGAACTCTTGGGCGCGGCGCGCGGCGGGTCCTGTTCTTGGGTGGGCTGCATTGGAATGGTGGGTGACTGTCGGGATGCTTCGACTTTACGCGATATGGATGCCGCCGTTGACCTGCATGACCTCGCCGGTGACGAAGCCGGCCAGCGGCGAGCACAGGAACGCGATCGAACCGGCGATCTCCTCGGCCGTGCCGAAACGGCGCAGCGGCGTGCTTTCCAGCAATTGTGCGCCTTTCTGTCCGATCAGATCGTGCGTCATGGAGGTGGCGATGATGCCGGGCGCCACCGCATTGACGCGGATCTGCGGCGCCAGCTCCAGCGCCAGGCTGCGGGTGAAGCTCTGCACCGCGCCCTTGGACGCGGCGTAGGCGGCGTGCGCGTAGCTGCCGCGCTGGGCCGCCAGCGAGGTGAGCAGCACGATAGACCCTTCGTGGCGCAGGTGGCGCTGGGCCGCGCGGCACACGTAGAACGTGCCGTCCAGGTTCACGCGCATCAGGGTGCGCCAGGCCTCGTCGCTGGTGTCCTTGACCAGGCCTTCCGGATAGATGCCGGCGCAATGCACTAGGTGGTCCAGGCCGCCGAAATGCTTGGCGGCGGCCTCGAACGCGCGCTCGCATTCGGCCGCGGCGGACACGTCCAGCGCCCGCGTGTAGACGCGCTGGCCGCTGGGGTCCAGCTCCGCGGCGACTTCCTCCAGCCGCGCCCCGTCGATGTCGGTCAGCACCAGCCGCGCGCCGTGCGCGGCCATCAGCCGGGCCGTGGCCAGGCCGATCCCGTTGCCCGCCCCGGTGATGACGGCAACCTTTCCTTCGAACGAAATCATGGTGTCTCCTGAAACGCTTTTCGAGAGGCGAGCAGGCCTGCCGGCGGCGGCCGCCGCTTCGATTTGACTGCCGGCGCGGCCGCTTGACACGGAAAAATTGCTTGCCCTATGATTTATCTGACAACTTATTAAAGTTGCCTGACAACTATCGTGAAAGCGTAAATCAAGCGCCGCTTTCAGGCAAGCGCGTCAGCAGAACAGGGCCTCGCCGCCCACGCTCCCATTCCACGGAGGAGACACACATGAAGTTGGTTTTCACTTCCGGCCTGCTTTGCCTGGCCGGCATCGCCGCATCGGCGCAGGCCGCCCCCGTCAAGATCGGCCTGATCGAAACGCTTTCCGGCCCGCAGGCCTCGACCGGCCTGATGTTCCGCGCCGCGGTCAAGTACGAGCTGGACCGCATCAACGCCGCCGGCGGCTGGAACGGCCAGCCGCTGGAACTGGTCGAGTTCGACAACCAGGGCGGCCCGGTGGGCGCCTCCGACCGCTTCCGCGCGGCCGCCGCCGCGGGCGTGCAGATCCTGGTGCAGGGTTCCTCGTCGGCCATCTCCGGCCAGCTGACCGAGGACGTGCGCAAGCACAACCTGCGCAATCCGGGCAAGGAAGTCGTGTTCCTGAACGTGGGCGGCGAAGCCCTGGAACTGACCGGGCAGAAATGCCACTTCTATCACTTCCGCTTCACCACCAACGCCGACCTGCGCGTCAAGGCGCTGACCTCGGTCATGTCGGCCGACGGCACGCTGGGCAAGCGCGTCTACGCCATCAACCAGAACTACTCCTGGGGCCAGGACATGGAAGGCGCCACCGAGCGCTTCGCCAAGCAGTACGGCTATGAGGTGGTGGGCAAGACCCTGCACGAAGTCAACAAGATCCAGGACTTCGCGCCCTACGTGGCGCGCATCCGCTCGGCCGATCCCGACACCGTGATCACCGGCAACTGGTCCAACGACCTGCTGCTGTTGATGAAGGCCACGCAGGCCGCCGGCCTGAAGGTCCGCTTCGCCACCGTGTTCCTGGACCAGGTCGGCAACCTCGCCAACGCCGGCGACGTGGCGCTGGGCCATTACATCGCCCATCCGTACAACATCGAGGCCGCGGGCGAGGAAGGCGCGAAGTTCGCCGAGGACTACAAGGCCAAGACCGGCCATTACCCCAGCTACACCGAGCCGCAGACCGTCATCGGCATCAAGTTCCTGGGCGAAGCGCTCAAGCAGGTCCAGCCGCAGGACGGCAAGCTGTCGGTGCCGGCGCTGGCCAAGGCATTGGAGAAGGTCACCTACACCTCGCCGCTGGGCGCCTACACCATGCGCGCCGAAGACCACCAGGTGCAGCTGCCCATGGTGGTGTCCAAGGTGAGCAAGAACGCCAAGTACAAGGCCGACGGCACCGACATGGGCTTCGAGCCGGTCAAGGTGCTGGCCGCGGCAGACGTGTCCGCGCCGGTGCAGTCCACCTGCAAGATGCAGCGGCCGGACTGAGGCAGGCGTTTACGTAAGACGGACGCGGCGCGCGAGTTCCCGGTCCCAAGCCCGGGCTCCCGGCGCGCGTCCGTCCCGCGCAACTCGACCCGGTTCGAAAACCTGGAGCGGACATGGAATACTTTACCGTCTCGCTGTTGAACGGCGTGATCTACGGCCTGCTGCTGTTCATGGTGTCGGCAGGCCTGACACTGATTTTCGGGATGATGGGCGTGCTGAACTTCGCGCACGCCTCGTTCTACATGATAGGCGCGTACGCCGCCTATACCCTGACGCCGGTCACCGGCTTCTGGGCGGCCCTGGTGCTGGCCACCGTCATCGCCGGCGTGCTGGGCATGGGCGTGGAGCGCTATTTCCTGCGCCGCGTCCACAAGTTCGGCCATGCGCAGGAGCTGCTGGTGACCTTCGGCCTGGCCTTCATCGTGGCCGAGCTCATCAAGCTGTTCTACGGCGATTTTCCCGTCGACTACCGCGTGCCGCCGTTCCTGAACTTCGCCGCGTTCCGCGTGTTCGACGCCGACTATCCGTTCTACCGCCTGCTGATGGGCGGCGTGTCGCTGGCGATGTTCGCCGTCATCTACCTGCTGCTGTCGCGCACCCGCGTGGGCATCGTGGTGCGCTCGGCGATCTACCGTCCGCGCATGGCCGAAGCGCTGGGCCACAACGTGCCGCTGGTGTTCATGAGCGTGTTCGGCGTGGGCGCGGCCATGGCCGGCCTGGCCGGCGCGGTCGCTGGCGCGTTCTACACCACCAACCCGAACATGGCGCTGGAACTCGGCGTGCTGGTGTTCGTGGTGGTCGTGGTGGGCGGGCTGGGCTCGCTCGAAGGCGCGATGATCGCGTCGCTGCTGATCGGCCTGATCAGCTCGTTTTCGGTCGGCGTCGACGCCAGCCTGGCGACCCTGTTCGGCCTGTTCGGCGCCGGCGAATGGGCCGAGCGCGTGGGCGGCCTGATGACCGTGAAGATTTCCAGCCTGGCGGCCACCCTGCCCTTCCTGCTGATGCTGGTGGTGCTGCTGGTCAAGCCCTCGGGCCTCAAGGGAGAACAGCCATGAGCCAAACCCGCCGCGCTTCCGGGCTGCTGCTGTTGATCCTCTGCGTGGCCGCGCTGTGCGCGCTGCCCTGGCTGCTGCCCGCCGGCCAGCTGGTGGCGGCGGTGCAGATGCTGATCGCCGCGCTGTTCGCCTGCGCCTTCAATCTGCTGGCCGGCCAGGGCGGCATGCTGTCCTTCGGCCACGCCGCCTACTTCGGCGTGGGCACCTTCGCCACCATCCATGCCATGAACGCGCTGGGCGGCGCGGGGCTGTTGCCCACGCCCCTGATGCCGCTGGCCGGCGGCGTGGCCGGCCTGCTGTTCGGCCTGGTCGCGGGCTGGTTCGCCACCATGCGGGCCGGCGTGTATTTCTCGATGATCACGCTGGCGCTGGCCGAGCTGCTGCACGCGCTGGCGCCGCACCTGAAAGGCGTGTTCGGCGGCGAGGCGGGCCTGTCCGCCATGCGCATGCCGGCCTGGGGCTTCACCTTCGGCTCGGACGTCGAGGTGTACTTCCTGGTGCTGGCCTGGGTGCTGGCGTCGCTGGCGGCGCTGTACGGCCTGACCCGCACGCCGCTGGGCCGGCTGACGCTGGGCCTGCGCGAAAACGCCCACCGCCTGCGCTACCTGGGCTACCGCCCGCACACGCTCAAGACCCTGGTGTTCGCGCTGTCGGCCATGTTCGCCGGCATCGCCGGCGGCCTGCAGGCCCTGAACATCGAGGCCGGCAACTACGTGCTGTTCGAGGTCAAGCTGTCCACCGACGCGGTGCTGTTCGCCTACATCGGCGGCGTCAACGCCTTCCTGGGCCCGGTGCTGGGCGCCGCCATCCTGACCTTCCTGTCGCAGACGCTGGCCGACATCACGCGTTCCTGGCTGCTGTACCAGGGCATTCTGTTCGTGCTGGTGATGCTGTTCGTGCCCGACGGCCTGGTGGGACTGGTGCAGCGCGCGGCCCGCTCGCTGCGCGAACGCGGCCCGGCCAGCTGGCTGCCGCGGGCCGCGGTGTCGGCCGCCGCCGGCCTGCTGCTGACCGGCGCCACCGTATTCACGGTGGAGCTGCTGCAGCGCATGTTCGCGCGCGACTACCGCGCCCTGCTGGAGATGAACCCCGAGGCCGGCTGGCCGCCCATCGCGCTGTTCGGCCATGAATGGGCGCCGCTGGCGCCGCTCACCTGGCTGATCCCGCTGGCGATGTTTGCCGCGGGCCTGGCCGCCTGCCGCTGGGCGCTGGCCCTGTGGCGCGACGACGCCGATGCCCCGCCCGTGCTGGAGGCCGCCCAATGAGCCACGACATCCTGACCCTGACCGACGTGCGCAAGTCTTTCGGCGAAGCGCAGATCATCCGCGGCGTGAACCTGAAAGTGCGGACCGGCGAGCGCCACGCCGTCATCGGCCCCAACGGCGCGGGCAAGTCCACGCTGTTTCACCTGATGTCGGGCTCGTTCGCGCCGACCTCGGGCGACATCAGCCTGCGCGCGCGCCCCATCGGCGGCCTGCCTCCCGAGCGCATCAACCGCCTGGGGCTGGCGCGGTCGTTCCAGATCACCAACGTGTTCCCGCGCCTGTCGGTGCGCGAAAACCTGCGGCTCGCGGTGCTGCGCATGCACGGCCTGGTCTACAACTTCTGGCGTCCGATCGCGCGCAACCGCAAGGTCAACGAAGACGTGGACCGCCTGCTGGAGAAGGTGCGGCTGGCGGCCAAGCAGGACACCGCCGCCGGCGACCTCAATTATTCGGAGCAGCGCTCGCTGGAGATCGGCATGACGCTGGCCTCGCGTCCCGAGGTCATCCTGCTGGACGAACCGATGGCGGGCATGTCGCAGCATGAAGTCGACTACACGGTCGAGCTGATCAAGGAAGTCACCCGCGACTGCACCCTGCTGATCGTGGAACACGACATGCAGGTGGTGTTCTCGCTGGCCGACCGCATCAGCGTGCTGGTGTACGGCGAGATCCTGGCCACCGGCACCCCGGCCGAGATCCGCGGCGACGCCCGCGTGCGCGAAGCCTATCTCGGAGAGGAGACGGTATGACGACGCAATCCCCCTTGCTGAGCCTGCAGGGCGTGCATGCGCATTACGGCAAGAGCCACATCCTGCACGGCATCGACCTGGGCATCGGCCGCGGCGAAGTGGTGAGTCTGCTGGGCCGCAACGGCGCCGGGCGCTCCACCACCATGAAAAGCATCATGGGGCTGGTGGACGTGACCGGCGGGCGCATCGCCATCGAAGGCCGCGACATCACCAACAAGCGGCCCTTCGAGATCGCCCGCGCCGGCCTGGGCTTCGTGCCGGAAGAACGCGAGGTGTTCGCCAACCTGACGGTGGACGAGAACCTGCGCATGGGCGAACAGCCCAGGCGCGCCGACGCGCCCTTCTGGACGGCGGACCAGATGTTCGATTACTTCCCGCGCCTGAAGGAGCGCCGCGCCACCCGCGCCGGCAACCTGTCGGGCGGCGAGCAGCAGATGCTGACCATGTGCCGCTCGCTGCTGGGCAACCCCAAGGTCATGCTGATCGACGAGCCCACCGAAGGGCTGGCGCCGAAGATCGTGGAGGTGATCGCCGACGTGATCCGCGACATCCACAAGCGCGGCGTGTCCGTGCTGCTGGTGGAGCAGAAGCTGACCATCGCCCTCAAGGTCTCCACCCGCGTCAGCGTGATGGGCCACGGCCGCATCGTTTTCGAAGGACCGCCCGCGCAGCTGCATGAGCGCCAGGACGTGGTCCAGGAATGGCTGGCGGTGTGAGCGCCGGCGCCCCCTCTTTCTATCAGGCATCTATCGTGGACTATCCCAACGACACCCTCCATCCCGAACTGCGCGGCCAGGCCGTGGTGATCACCGGCGGCGCCCGGGGCATCGGCCTGGCCACGGCGCAGGCCTTCGCCCGCCAGGGCGCGCGCCTCGCGCTGCTGGACATGGACGCCGCCGCGCTGGACGAGGCCGTCGCCGGCCTTTCGGCGCAGGGCGTCCAGGCGCTGGCCTGCCAGGCCTCGGTCACCGACGCCGACGCCGTCGAACGCGCTTTCGCGCAGGTCGAAGCGGCCTACGGCCGCATCGACGTGCTGGTCAACAACGCCGGCGTGTCGGCCAACAAGCCCACGCTGGAAGTCAGCGTGGACGAATGGCGCCGCGCCGTGGACATCAACCTGACCGGCGTGTTCCTGTGCGCCCAGGCCGCCGGGCGGCGCATGGTGCCCGCCGGCTCGGGTTCCATCGTCAACCTGGCCTCCATGTACGGCGTGGTGGCCGCGCCCGACCGCGCGGCCTATTGCGCCACCAAGGGCGCGGTGGTGCTGCTGACCGAGACCCTGGCCGTGGAATGGGGACCGTCCGGCGTGCGCGTGAACGCGCTGGCGCCGGGCTACGTGGAGACGGACCTGGTGCGCGACCTGGCCGCGCGCGGCCGCCTGGACCCCGAGCGCCTCAGGCAGCGCACGCCGCTGCGGCGCCTGGCGCAGCCGGCCGAGATGGCCGACCTGGCGGTGTTCCTGGCCTCGCGCCAGGCCGCCTACATCACCGGACACACCCTGGTGGCCGACGGCGGCTGGAGCCGCTACTGCTACCTCTAACCGCAAGACGCCTACCCCTATTCTGGAGATTCATTCATGGCCACCTACCAACCGCTTGCCTCGCAAGCGCCCTGGCGGCAACTGACGGTCGAAGCCAAGGACTGGCAACAGGCGGACCCCGCCCTGCTGGGCACCATGCTGACCCAGCTGCACTGGATCCGCGCCTTCGAAGAGGCCGTGCTGGAACTGGCCGCCGAAGGCCTGGTGCACGGTCCCGCGCACTCGTCCGTGGGCCAGGAAGGCGGCGCGGTCGGTTCGGTGCTGGCGCTGGGCGCCGGCGACCAGATCAACGGCTCGCACCGCGGCCACCACCAGTTCCTGGCCAAGGCACTGCAGCACGTCGCGCCGCAAGGCCTGGACCCGCGCGATCCGCTCACGCCCGCCATCGACGAAGTGCTGCAGAAGACGCTGGCCGAGATCATGGGCCTGGCCCAGGGCTATTGCCGCGGACGCGGCGGCAGCATGCACCTGCGCTGGCTGGAAGCCGGCGCGCTGGGCACCAACGCCATCGTCGGCGGCGGCGTGCCCCTGGCCGCCGGCGCGGGCTGGGCCCACAAGCACGCGGGCACCGACCGGGTGGCGGTGACGTATTTCGGCGATGGCGCGGTCAACATCGGCTCTGTGCTGGAAACCATGAACCTGACCGCGGCCTGGAAGACGCCGCTGTGCTTCTTCATCGAGAACAACCGCTACGCCGTCTCCACCACGGTGGAGGAATCCACCGCCGAGCCGCGGCTGTCGGCGCGCGGCCAGGCCTTCAACATTCCGTCGTGGCAGGTCGACGGCATGGACCCGCTGGCGGTGTACCTGGCCATGTCCGAAGCCGTGGCCCACATGCGCGCCGGCAACGGCCCCACCATCGTCGAAGTGGACGTGTACCGCTACTTCCACCAGAACGGCCCCTTCCCCGGCAGCGCCTTCGGCTATCGCAGCAAGGACGAGGAAGCGCAATGGCGCGGCCGCGATCCGCTGGACCGCGTCGCCGCCGAGATGATCGGCCGCGGCCTGATTTCGCAGGCCGAGGTCGACGCGCTGCGCCAGCGCTGCAAGGACACCATGAAAGCGGTGGCCGGCCGCCTGACCGAAGCCGCCGAGGGCGGCAAGCGCCGCGTGCGCGCCGACCTCTGGCCCAGCCCGGATTTCCGCGACGTGGGCCTGCGCGGCGATGGCTCCGAGCTGGCCGGCCTGCGCTACCAGGAAGCCGCCGACCACGCCGGCCGGCGCGTCGAGCGCAAATTCGTCGACGCCGTGGCCGACGTGCTGGATCGCCGCATGGAGACCGACGGCGGCGTGGTGGTGCTGGGCGAGGACGTGCACCGCCTGAAGGGCGGCACCAACGGCGCCACGCGCGGCCTGAAGGACAAGTACCCCGACCGCGTGCTGGGCACGCCCATTTCTGAAAACGCCTTCGCCGGCCTGGGCGGCGGCCTGGCCATGGACGGCCGCTACCGGCCCGTCGTGGAATTCATGTACCCGGACTTCATGTGGGTCGCGGCCGACCAGATCTTCAACCAGATCGGCAAGGCCCGCCATATGTTCGGCGGCGACATCGACGTGCCCTTCGTGCTGCGCACCAAGGTCGCGATGGGCACGGGCTACGGCTCGCAGCACTCGATGGACCCGGCCGGCATCTTCGCCACCGCGCCGGGCTGGCGCATCGTCGCGCCGTCCACGCCCTTCGACTACATCGGCCTGATGAACACCGCGCTGGCCTCCAAGGATCCGGTGCTGGTGATCGAGCACGTGGATCTCTACGCCTCGTCGGGCGAAGTGCCGGCCGACGACCTGGACTACGCGATTCCGTTCGGCAAGGCGTGCGTGCGCCGCGCCGGCGGCAAGGTCACCATCCTGAGCTATCTGTCCATGGTCGGCCGCGCGCTCAAGGCCGCCGAAGCCGCCGGCGTGGACGCCGAAGTCATCGACCTGCGCACCCTGGACCGCGCCAGCCTGGACTGGGACACCATCGGCGCCAGCATCCGGAAAACCAACAACGTGCTGATCGTGGAGCAGGGCGCCCGCGGCACCTCCTACGGCGCCATGCTGGCCGACGAGATCCAGCGCCGCTACTTCGACTGGCTGGACCAGCCGGTCAAGCGCGTGACCGGCGGCGAGGCCTCGCCCAGCATCTCCAAGGTGCTCGAACGCGCGGCGTTCGCCGACACCGAGGAAGTCGTGGCCGGCCTGCAGGACGTGCTGGCCGACCTGGGAGAAAAAGCATGAGCGCCGCCCTGCGCATGACCGTGCCGATGGAAGTCGGCATCTGCTGCGCCGACCTGGACGCGCTGCAGGCCTTCTACACCGACATCATGGGGCTGACGCTCGTCAACCGCGTGAGCGTGCCGGCCGACAAGGCCCAGGCCACCGGCCTGACGCGGCACGGCTACGGGGTGGCGCGCCTGCAGACTTCCTACGGCGAACGCATCAAGCTGCTGCAGCCGGCCGCCGCGCCGCAAGCCGCCGCGCGCGGCGGCGCCATCCTGGACCGCCAGGGCGCGACCTACCTGACCTTCATCGTGCGCGACCTGCCCGGCGTGGTGCGCGACCTGCAGGCCAGGGGCGTGGCCTTCGACAGCGCGCCGGCGCCGATGGAAGTGCGCCCCGGCACCTGGCTGGCGTTCTTCCGCGATCCCGAAGGCAATGTGCTGGAGCTGGTGGAGTACGACGATCCGGCCGCCTACCGGCCCGATCTGGCCGGCGCCGAACGATAGAACGAACAACGGGACGAACAACGTGGCACACCTCATCAAACTCCCCTCCGTCGCGGCCGACACCTCGGGCGGCACGCTGCACCAGTGGCTCAAGCAGGAAGGCGACACGGTCGCCGTGGGCGATGCGCTGGCGGAAATCGAAACCGAGAAGGCCATCGTCGAGATCAACGCCGAGCATGCCGGCGTGCTCGGCCGCATCGTGGTGCAGGCCGGCGCGGCCTCGGTGCCGGTCAATACCGTGATCGGCGTGCTGCTAGCGCAGGGCGAGGACGCATCGGGCATAGACCGCGTCCTGGCCGAAGCCGGTGCGGCGGCGACCCCCAGCGCCGCGCCCGCCCCCACCGCGGCGCCGGCGCCCGCGCCTGCCGCCGAAACGCCGGCCCCGGCCGCGCGCCTGTTCGCCAGCCCGCTGGCGCGCCGCCTGGCCGCGCAATGGCGGATCGATCTGCAAAGCGTGGCCGGCACCGGCCCGCGCGGGCGCATCGTGCGCCGCGACGTGGAGGCGGCGCGCGAGCGCGCCCCCGCCGCCGCGCCC
>NZ_POQS01000003.1:517654-518467 GCF_002885955.2 Achromobacter pulmonis | reverse complement strand
GGCACCGGCCCGCGCGGGCGCATCGTGCGCCGCGACGTGGAGGCGGCGCGCGAGCGCGCCCCCGCCGCCGCGCCCTCGCCGCTGGCCGCCCGCCCCGCCGCGCGCCGCGTGCCGCACACCGGCATGCGCCGCGCCATCGCCCGCCGCCTGACCGAAAGCAAGCAGAACGTGCCGCACTTCTACCTGACGGTGGATTGCCGCATGGACGCGCTGCTGGCGCTGCGCGCGCAGGCCAACCAGGGCGGCGCGGTGAAGCTGTCGGTCAACGACTTCATCGTGCGCGCCGCCGCGCTGGCCCTGCGCGAAGTGCCCGAGGTCAACGCCAGCTGGCACGAGGATGCCGTCGAATACCACGCCGGCGCCGACATCTCGGTGGCGGTGGCCACCGACGGCGGACTGGTCACGCCCATCGTGCGCGACGCCGACGTGAAGCCGCTGTCGGCCATCGCCGGAGAAATCGTCGAGCTGGCCGCCCGCGCCAAGGTCAACCGCCTGAAGCCCGAGGAATTCACCGGCGGCTCGCTGACGGTGAGCAACCTGGGCATGTACGGCATCGGCCAGTTCGCGGCCATCATCAACCCGCCGCAGGCCGCCATCCTGGCGGTGGGCGCGGCCGAGCGCCGCCCGGTGGTGGACGAGAACGGCGCGCTGGCCGTCGCCTCCGTCATGACCGTGACCCTGTCGGCCGACCACCGGGTGGTGGACGGCGCCGTGGGCGCACGCTGGCTGGCGGCCTTGCGCAAGCTGCTCGAAAACCCCGTGCGCATCCTGCTGTGAGCCCCGCCATGACCAAGACTGCATTCGATCTCATCG
>NZ_POQS01000003.1:410737-517573 GCF_002885955.2 Achromobacter pulmonis | reverse complement strand
TGGCGCGCCTGCAGACTTCCTACGGCGAACGCATCAAGCTGCTGCAGCCGGCCGCCGCGCCGCAAGCCGCCGCGCGCGGCGGCGCCATCCTGGACCGCCAGGGCGCGACCTACCTGACCTTCATCGTGCGCGACCTGCCCGGCGTGGTGCGCGACCTGCAGGCCAGGGGCGTGGCCTTCGACAGCGCGCCGGCGCCGATGGAAGTGCGCCCCGGCACCTGGCTGGCGTTCTTCCGCGATCCCGAAGGCAATGTGCTGGAGCTGGTGGAGTACGACGATCCGGCCGCCTACCGGCCCGATCTGGCCGGCGCCGAACGATAGAACGAACAACGGGACGAACAACGTGGCACACCTCATCAAACTCCCCTCCGTCGCGGCCGACACCTCGGGCGGCACGCTGCACCAGTGGCTCAAGCAGGAAGGCGACACGGTCGCCGTGGGCGATGCGCTGGCGGAAATCGAAACCGAGAAGGCCATCGTCGAGATCAACGCCGAGCATGCCGGCGTGCTCGGCCGCATCGTGGTGCAGGCCGGCGCGGCCTCGGTGCCGGTCAATACCGTGATCGGCGTGCTGCTAGCGCAGGGCGAGGACGCATCGGGCATAGACCGCGTCCTGGCCGAAGCCGGTGCGGCGGCGACCCCCAGCGCCGCGCCCGCCCCCACCGCGGCGCCGGCGCCCGCGCCTGCCGCCGANGCGCGCCGCCGCGCTGGCCCTGCGCGAAGTGCCCGAGGTCAACGCCAGCTGGCACGAGGATGCCGTCGAATACCACGCCGGCGCCGACATCTCGGTGGCGGTGGCCACCGACGGCGGACTGGTCACGCCCATCGTGCGCGACGCCGACGTGAAGCCGCTGTCGGCCATCGCCGGAGAAATCGTCGAGCTGGCCGCCCGCGCCAAGGTCAACCGCCTGAAGCCCGAGGAATTCACCGGCGGCTCGCTGACGGTGAGCAACCTGGGCATGTACGGCATCGGCCAGTTCGCGGCCATCATCAACCCGCCGCAGGCCGCCATCCTGGCGGTGGGCGCGGCCGAGCGCCGCCCGGTGGTGGACGAGAACGGCGCGCTGGCCGTCGCCTCCGTCATGACCGTGACCCTGTCGGCCGACCACCGGGTGGTGGACGGCGCCGTGGGCGCACGCTGGCTGGCGGCCTTGCGCAAGCTGCTCGAAAACCCCGTGCGCATCCTGCTGTGAGCCCCGCCATGACCAAGACTGCATTCGATCTCATCGTGGTGGGCGGCGGCCCCGGCGGCTACGTCGCCGCCATCCGCGGCGCTCAGCTGGGCATGTCGGTGGCCCTGGTGGAGCGTTCGGAACTGGGCGGCATCTGCCTGAACTGGGGCTGCATCCCCACCAAGGCCCTGCTGCACAGCGCCGCCGTGCTGCGCGCCTGCCGCGAAGCCGCCCGCTACGGCGTGGCGGACGCCGGCCAGGCCCGCCCGGACCTCGCCGCCATGGTGGCGCGCTCGCGCAAGGTGGCGGACCGGCTGGGCCAGGGCGTGGCCCACCTGATGAAGAAAAACGGCGTGACCGTGTTCGCCGCCAGCGCCAGGCTGGCCGGCGCCGGCAGGCTGGCGCTGGACAACGGCGCCACGCTGTCGGCCCCGCACATCATCCTGGCCACCGGCGCGCGCGCCCGCGAACTGCCGGCGCTGCCCCTGGGCGAGCGCATCTGGGCCTACCGCCAGGCCCTGACGCCGGCCGAGATTCCGAAATCGCTATTGGTGGTGGGCGCGGGCGCCATCGGCGCGGAATTCGCCAGCTTCTACCGCGCCGTCGGCGCCGAGGTCACGCTGATCGACATGACGGCCGAAATCCTGCCGCAGGAAGACGCCGAAATCTCGCAGCTGGCCCGCAAGGCCTTCGAAAAACAGGGCATCCGCGTGCTGACGCAATGCGCCGTGCAAAGCGCCTCGCCGACGGCCTCTGGCGTGAAGGTGGCGCTGGACCAACAGGGCAGGCAAAGCGAACTGGAGGCCGAGCGCGTCATCGTCGCCGCCGGCATCGTGGGCAACGTGGAAAACCTCGGCCTGGAGCAGACCCGCGTCAAGGTGGAAAAAACCCACATCGTCACCGACGCCCTGTGCCGCACCGACGAGCCGGGCGTCTACGCCATCGGCGACGTGGCCGGCGCGCCGTGGCTGGCCCACAAGGCCAGCCACGAAGCCGTGCTGTGCGTGGACGCCATCGCCGGCAAGCCCGCGCATCCCCTCGATGCGCTGCGCATTCCCGCCTGCACCTATTCCTACCCGCAGGTGGCCAGCGTCGGCATGACCGAAGCGCGCGCCCGCGAACACGCCAGACAGCACGGCGGCGACATCCGCGTCGGCCGATTCAGCTTCGCCGGCAACGGCAAGGCCATCGCCATGGGCGAAGACCAGGGTTTGGTGAAGACCGTGTTCGACGCCGCCACCGGCGAACTGCTGGGCGCGCACATCATCCACCCCGAAGCGTCGGAGCTGATCACCGGCTACGGCGTGGCGTCCGCGCTGGAGGCCACCGAGGAAGACCTGATGCACGCCGTGTTCGCGCACCCGACCCTGTCGGAAACCCTGCACGAATCGGTGCTCGCGGCCTTCGGCCGCGCCCTGCACGCCTGAACGGCCCTGGCGGCGCGCCTCACAGGCGCGCCGCGATGAAATCCAGAAAGCACGCGATACGCCGCGACAGCTGCGTGTTGCGGTGATACACCGCGTGCATGGGCTGCAGATAGTCGGAGTACTCCGACTCCATCAACCGCAGCAGCCTGCCGGCCTTGATGTCGTCGCGCACGACGAAGTCCGACAGACAGGCGATGCCCACGCCGCGCAACGCCAGCTGCCGCTGCGTCTCGCCGCTGGAAGTCGCCAGCGTGGGCACCGCCAGAAAGCTGTTGCCTCCCGCATGCCGCAAGGGCCACACGTTCAGGCTCTCGGGCTGCGTGAACCCCAGCACCTCATGCCCCGCCAGATCCTCCACCCGCTCCGGCGCGCCGCGCCGCGCCACGTAATCCGGACTGGCCATCACCCAGCGCGGCGACGGCCGCAGCGTGCGCGCATGCAGCGAGGAATCGGTCAACGGCCCCATGCGCAACGCCACATCCGTGCGATGCTCCATCAGATCCACGATGCGGTCATTGCTGGTCAGCTCCAGCGAAATCCCCGGATATTCCCGCCGAAAATCCCCCACATGCGGCACCACGCAATGCAGCATCACCGGCACCGAAGCATCCACCCGCAAGCGCCCCGCAGGCCGCTGATGCACCTTGCGCATGCATTCCTCGGCCTCTTCCAGCGAAGCCACGATCTGCCGCGCCTTGGGAAGAAAATGCTTGCCCTCCTCGGTCAGATCCATCCGCCGCGTGGTCCGGTTCAGCAGCATGACGCCCAGGTCCTCTTCCAGCCGCGACAACCCGCGGCTGACCCCCGAAGCCGTATGCCCCAGCACCTCCGCGGCCGCGCTCAGCGAACCCGCATCCACCACGCCCAGAAACAACCGCAAAGCATCAGAATTCAGAGACATAGGATGGCTCCTTGGTTTTCGAGAGTGGGCATTGAAGGAGGCTTGTAGTTGAATTCTTACGCGCCCGGCACGGCGGCCTCTTCGGGCATACGCGGTATCTTGCGTCCGGCGATCGCGCTGCGCGCCATCGAACAATCGCCAATTTAACCCCGCCGCCGGATGGATGGCGCGCGCGAGACACCGTCCCCAAGAAAAATACCGCCTGCCGCGCGCCATCCATCACCACCCCACACAAGCCGGTGAGCCTACGCAGGCGCGCCAGCGCACACCGTCACGATGCAGGAAACCCTGTATGCCGAGTTTGGCCGCCCGGGCGGCCAAACTCGGCGGGCATTGCAAGAATCGCCACTGAACCCAGCTCCAACAGCGCGGCAAGCCAAGACGGCGGCAGCCCGGCGGCGTGGGTGGCGTGGCTGCGAGCAACCTCGATGCGCCCGAGGGAATCCGTAGGGAGCCGAAGGCGGACGAGGATGACGAAGGGGCAGTCCGGAGCGAACGCTCCGGACCGCAATCGTGGGCGCGAGCAGCCACGCCACCCACGCCGTCGGGCGACCTATAAAGAACCACCCGCCAAATAAAAAAACGGCGCCAAAAAATGGCGCCGAGATCAAGAAACCAGAGCAACGATCAGAAGATCACTTTTTCTGCTTCAACTGGGACAGATCACGAACCGCCCCGCGATCCGCCGAAGTCGCCAACGCCGCATAAGCCTGCAAAGCCTGCGAAACCACGCGCTCCCGCCCCACAGGCTCCCACCCGTCGACCCGCGCGTCCATCTCCGCCCGCCGGCGCGCCAGCACTTCATCGGACACCGCCAGATGAATCCGGCGATTCGGAATATCGATCTCGATCACGTCGCCTTCTTCCACCAGCCCGATCGTGCCGCCTTCCGCCGCCTCCGGCGAAGCATGCCCGATCACCAGCCCCGAAGAGCCGCCCGAGAAACGCCCGTCCGTGAACAGCGCGCAACTCTTGCCCAGCCCCTTGGACTTCAGATACGAGGTCGGATACAGCATCTCCTGCATCCCCGGCCCGCCCTTCGGACCTTCGTAGCGGATCACCACCACGTCGCCCGGAACCACCTGGTCGCCCAGAATGCCCTCGACCGCCGCGTCCTGGCTTTCGAACACGCGCGCCCGGCCGGTGAAGACCCATTGCGACTCGTCCACGCCGGCCGTCTTCACGATGCAGCCCTTCTCGGCCAGATTGCCGTACAGCACCGCCAGGCCGCCGTCCTTGGAATACGCGTCTTCCTTGCTGCGGATGCAGCCCGTCTTGCGGTCGAGGTCCAGCGTCAGGAACGTCGCGTCCTGGCTGAACGCCACCGTGGTCGGGATGCCGCCGGGCGCCGCGCGGTAGAACTTCTGCGCCTCTTCGCCCGCGCCGCCGTTCACGTCCCACTTGGCGATGGCTGCGCCCAGCGTGCCGCTGTGCACGTTGCCGCAGGACAGGTCCAGCAGGTCGGCGCGCGCCAGTTCGCCCAGGATGCCCAGGATGCCGCCGGCGCGGTGCACGTCCTCGATGTGGTACTTGTCGGTCGCGGGCGCGGCCTTGCACAGGCACGGCACCTTGCGCGAAATGCGGTCGATGTCGGCCATGGTGAAGTCCACGCCGGCTTCCTGCGCCGCGGCCAGCAGGTGCAGCACCGTATTGGTGGAGCCGCCCATCGCCACGTCCAGCGCCATCGCGTTCTGGAACGCGCTCTTGGTGGCGATGCTGCGCGGCAGGACCGAGGCGTCCTCTTCCTGGTAATAGCGGTGGCACAGGTCCACGATCAGGCGGCCGGCTTGCTCGAACAGGCCGCGGCGCCAGGCGTGCGTGGCCACAATGGTGCCGTTGCCCGGCAGCGCCAGGCCGATGGCCTCGGTCAGGCAGTTCATGGAGTTGGCCGTGAACATGCCGGAACAGGAGCCGCAGGTCGGGCAGGCGCTGCGTTCCACTTCGGCCACGTCGGCGTCCGACACGTTGGGGTCGGCCGCCTTGATCATGGCGTCGATCAGGTCGATCTTGGCGACGACCTTGCCGTCGTTGGGCGACTTGACCTTGCCCGCTTCCATCGGGCCGCCGGACACGAACACGACCGGGATGTTCAGGCGCATCGCGGCCATCAGCATTCCCGGGGTGATCTTGTCGCAGTTGGAGATGCAGACCATGGCGTCGGCGCAATGCGCGTTGACCATGTATTCGACCGAGTCGGCGATCAGTTCGCGCGAGGGCAGCGAATACAGCATGCCGCCGTGGCCCATGGCGATGCCGTCGTCCACGGCGATGGTGTTGAATTCCTTGGCGACGCCGCCCGCGGCCTCGATTTCCTTGGCGACCAGCGCGCCCAGGTCGCGCAGGTGCACGTGGCCCGGCACGAACTGGGTGAACGAGTTCACCACGGCGATGATGGGCTTGCCGAAGTCGCCGTCCTTCATGCCGGTGGCGCGCCACAGGGCGCGGGCGCCGGCCATGTTGCGGCCGTGGGTCGAGGTGCGGGAACGGTAGTGCGGCATGATTTGTCTCTGGCGGGTTCTGTTAGCGTAGGCGGCAAAACGTTAAATAATACGCTGGTTCCCGGCCCGCCCGCTCGGCCGGGGCCGCCGCGCGGCCCGCGCGGCCGTCAGGCGGACGGCTTTCTGCGCGCCGCGAAAGCGCTGGGCGGCTCGCCCACGGCCTTGCGGAACATGGCCGCGAACGCGCTGGGGCTTTCATAGCCCAGGTCCAGCGCCACTTCCAGCACGCGCTCGCCGCGGGCCAGCCGCTCCATCGCCGCCAGCAGGCGCGCCTGCTGGCGCCAGCGCCCGAAGGTCATGCCCGTGTGCCGCAGGAACAGGCGGTGCACGGTCTTGGGGTCCACCCCCAACTCGCGCGCCCAGTCGGCCGCGCCGTCCTGGCGCTCCGGGTGGCGCACGATGGCGCGGCAGATGCGCGCCAGCCGCGGCTCGGACGGCTGCGGCAGGTGCAGGGGCAGCACCGGCTCCTGGCGCAGCTCGTCGAGCAGCAGCATCATCAGGCGGCCGTCGCGCGTGTCCGGCTTCCAGTCCAGCGGCACCTCGGCCGCGGCCGCCATCAGTTCGCGCAGCAGCGGCGAGATCGACAGCACGCAGCACGCCTGCGGCAGGTGCGCGGCCGCGCCCGGCTCGACGAACACGGTGCGCATGCGCGGCTCGCCGCTCATGCGGATGCCGTGCGGCATCCAGGCCGGCACCCAGACCCCGCGCGTGGGCGGCACCACCCAGATCCCGGCCGGCGTATCCACCACCATCACGCCCGAAATCGCGTACACCAGCTGCGCGCGGCGGTGGCGATGGCGGCGGATGCGGTGGCCGTCCTCGTAGTCCACGGCCAGGCCGGCCACGGGGCGGGACGAGGCTTCGTAGGGAAACAGGTCCAGATCTGCGGGCTTGCGGGCGGTCGGGGGCATGTCCATTTTGCGATGGTTATGGCCAGAGTGGCGTTAGACGGTCTTTCCCAGTGTACCTACCATCCTCGCATCCCTACACGCGACATGCGCCGCGCCCGCGGCCGGAGGATTCCATGCTCGAACAGCCCCAACACAAGTACCGCCCCGTCCAGCCCTTCACCCGCGACTACGCCGAACGCCGCTGGCCGTCGCGCCGCCTGACGGCGCCGCCGGTCTGGATGAGCACCGACATGCGCGACGGCAACCAGGCCCTGATCGAACCGATGGACGCGGCGCGCAAGCTGCGCTGCTTCGAACAGCTGGTGGCCGTGGGCCTGAAGGAAATCGAAGTGGCGTTTCCGTCGGCCTCGGACACCGACTTCAACTTCGTGCGCCAGCTGATCGAGGAACGCCGCATCCCCGACGACGTCACCATCGAGGTGCTGACCCAGTCGCGCCCCGACCTGATCGAGCGCACCTTCGATTCGCTGCGCGGCGCCAGGCGCGCCATCGTGCACCTGTACGCGCCCATCGCGCCGCAATGGCGCCGCATCGTGTTCGGCATGAGCCGCGCCGAGATCAAGGAGATCGCACTGGCCGGCACTCGCCAGATCCGCGCGCTGGCCGACGCCCGGCCCGAAACCCATTGGATCTACGAATATTCGCCCGAGACCTTCAGTCTGGCCGAGCTGGATTTCGCGCTGGAGATCTGCGATGCGGTCAGCGCCGAGTGGGGCCCCACGCCCGAACACAAGATGATCGTCAACCTGCCGTCCACGGTGGAATGCACCACGGCCAACGTCTACGCCGACCAGATCGAATGGATGCACCGCCACCTGGCGCGCCGCGACAGCATCGTGCTCAGCGTGCACCCGCACAACGACCGCGGCACCGCCGTGGCCTCGGCCGAACTGGCGGTGCTGGCCGGCGCGCAACGGGTCGAGGGCTGCCTGTTCGGCAACGGCGAACGCACCGGCAACGTGGACCTGGTGACGCTGGCCATGAACCTGGACCTGCACGGCATCCGCAGCGGGCTGGACTTCTCCGACATGGCCGGGGTGCGCGCCTGCGTCGAGGCCTGCAACCAGCTGCCGGTGGACGTGTTCCACCCCTACGCGTTCACCCACGCAACGCCAGCAGCGACTCCTGCAGATGCCGCAGGCCCCGGCCCAGCGGCTTGTCCCGGCGCAGCACGATAGCCAGGCCGCGCGCCAGGCGCGGCGCCAGCGGCCGGACTTCGAGCGCCGCGCGCCTGCCCGCGCCGGACACCGCCAGCCCGGGCAGGATGGCGCAGCCCAGGCCGGCGCCGACGATCTCCTTCATGGCCTCGGTGCTGCCCAGCTCCATCACGGGCTTGGCGGCCACGCCTGCGGCCTCGAACCAGTCGTCCACCAGCCGCCGGGTGCGCGCGCCCGGCTCGAATAGCACCAGCGGCAGCCGCGCCAGCGCCTGTGGCGTGGCGGCGGCCGGGATCATGGCCGGATCGCCGGCGGGAAAAATCGCCACGAACTCGTCCTCCAGCACCGGCGTCACCTGGAACATGCGCCCCGGCGCCGGCAGCGTCACCAACCCGATGTCCAGCGTGTTGGTCTCCAGGCCGCGCAGCATGTCGGCCGTGTTGCCGGTGCTGACCACGATGTCCAGCGCCGGAAAGCGCCGCCGCAGATCGGCCAGCAGCGGCGGCAGCAGATAGGTGCAGGCCGTGGCCCCGGTGCCCAGCCGGATGCGGCCGGCGACCTGGGAGGCGTGCGCCGTCATGGCGAGTTCGGCCTGGGCCAGCGCCGCGTCGATGGTGCGCACGTGCGCCAGCAGCTCCATGCCGGCCGCGGTCGGCCCGGCGCGCCGGCCGACGCGCTCGACCAGCTTCAGGCCGAAGCGCCGTTCCAGCTGGCGGATCTGCAGGCTGACGGCGGGCTGGGTCACGCCGCTGCGTTCGGCGGCGGCGGAAAAACTGCCGGTTTCGATCACCAGCGCGAAGGTGCGCAACTGGTCCAGGTTGAGGCCTCGCATACGCCGCCATCCAAAGTTTTACTTATAAAAATCATAATAGACCAAAGCTTTATTAATGCTCAGGCTTGCGCGACACTGGCGGCTCGAACCCCCAGCCTTCCCTCTCCATGCCGCCCACCTCCGCCACCGTCCTCATCCGCGACAGCGCGCCCGCCGACCTGCCGGCCATCAAGGCCATCTACGCCCATCACGTGCAGCACGGCACGGCCTCGTTCGAGCTGGAGCCGCCGTCCATCGAGGAAATGCGCCAGCGCCGCGCCGCGGTGCTGGAACAGGGCATGCCCCACCTGGTGGCCGAGATCGCCGGCGAGATCGTGGGCTACGCCTACGCCACGCCCTACCGCCCGCGCCCGGCCTACCGCCACACGGTGGAGGATTCCGTCTACGTGAAAGCAGGCCGCGCCGGCCTGGGCATCGGCGGCAAGCTGCTGGCCGAACTGATCGCCCGCTGCACCGCCGGCGGCTGGCGCCAGATGCTGGCCGTGGTGGGCGACAGCCGCAACGCCGCCTCGCTCGCGCTGCACGCCAGCCAGGGCTTCCACCCGGTCGGCACGCTGCGCGCCGTGGGCCACAAGCACTGGCAATGGCGCGACACCGTGCTGATGCAGCGCGCGCTGGGCGAGGGCGACGCGACGCCGCCGCAGCGGCCGTGATCGCGCCGCGCGCCATCGTCTGCCTGGGCCTGACGCAACTGGTCGGCTGGGGCGTGACGTATTACCTGATAGGCGCCCTGGGCCCGGCCATGCAGGCCGACCTGGGCTGGAGCGCCGCCGTCGTCTACGGCGGCTTCTCGGCCGCCATCGTGACCATGGCGATGCTGTCGCCGCTGGCCGGCATGGCCGTCGACCGCTGGGGCGGGCACCGCGTCATGCCTGCCGGCGCCGTGATCGCCGCGCTGGGCTGCGCGGCGCTGGCGGCCGCGCACGGCCTGGCGCTGTACTACCTGGCCTGGATCGTGCTGGGCGTCGGCATGCGGCTGTGCCTGTACGACGCGGCGTTCGCGTCGCTGGCGCGGGCGGCCGGCCCCACGGCGCGCCGGCCCATGTCGCAGATCACGCTGTTCGGCGGCCTGGCCTCCACCGTGATGTGGCCGGCGGGCCATGCGCTGTCGGGCTGGCTGGGCTGGCGCGGCGCGGTGCTGGCCTACGGCGCGCTGGCCCTGGCCACGCTGCCGCTGTACCTGGCGCTGCCGCGCACGCGCTATGCCGCGCCCGCGGGCGCCAAAGACCGCGCCGCCGCCGGCCTGACGCGCAGCCCGGCCGAGCGCCGCATGGCGGGCGTGCTGTACGCCACCATCGCCATGCTGACCAACTTCCTGGCGGCCGGCAACGCCGCGCATCTGATCGCGCTGCTGTCCGGCCTGGGCCTGGCCGCGGCCGCGGCCGTCAGCGTGGCCGCCTTGTGGGGCGTGGGCCAGTTCGCCGCGCGCCTGGCCGACGTGGCGCTGGGCTCGCGCCTGCATCCGCTGACCCTGACCCTGGCGGTGGGCGCGATGCTGCCCCTGTGTTTTCTGCTGGCGCTGCTGTCCGGCGGCAATCTCTACGCCAGCGCGGCCTACGCCCTGCTGTATGGCGCCTGCAACGGCCTGATGACCATCACGCGCGGCACGCTGCCGCTGGCGCTGTTCGACTTCCGCAGCTACGGCAGCTTGGTGGGCGCGCTGCTCATTCCCAGCTTCCTGCTGACGGCCACCGCGCCGGTGGCCTACGCCTATCTGGTCGCCGGCTACGGCGCGCGCGGCGCGATGGCGATGTCGGTCGGTCTGGCCGCGGCCATCTGCGCGGCGGCGCTGGCCTTGCGCTGGAAGTTCATCGGGCGGGTGCGCGCGGCCGCCGCGTGACCGGGCGCCGCCGGGTTCAGCCTTCGGCGGCGGACGCCACCACCCATTTCTCCCAGCCGATCTTGCGCAGCTTGCAGGCCGGGCAGTCGCCGCAGCCGTAGCCCCAGTCGTGGCGCGCGCCGCGCTCGCCCAGGTAGCAGGTGTGGCTTTGCTCGACGACGATCTCCACCAGCGCGTCGCCGCCCAGCTGGTGCGCCAGCGCCCAGGTCTCGGACTTGTCGATCCACATCAGCGGCGTCTCGATCGTGACCCGCGAACCCAGGCCCAGGCCCAGCGCCACCTGCTGCGCCTTGATGGTGTCGTCGCGGCAATCGGGATAGCCGGAGAAATCCGTTTCGCACATGCCGCCGACCAGCACGTCGAGCTGGCGCCGGTAGCCCAGCGCGGCGGCCAGGGTCAGGAACAGCAGGTTGCGCCCCGGCACGAAGGTGTTGGGCAGGCCGTTGGCCTGCATCTCGATGGCGCGGTCGCTGGTCATGGCCGTGTCGCCCACCTGGCCCAGCACCTTCAGGTCCAGCAGATGGTCCTCGCCCAGCCGCGGCGCCCAGTCGGGAAAGTTCTCGCGGATCTCGCGCAGCACGTTCAGGCGCGCCGACAGCTCGATGTGATGGCGCTGCCCGTAATCGAACGCCACGGTTTCCACATGGGCATAGCGGTCCAGCGCCCAGGCCAGGCAGGTGGTGGAATCCTGGCCGCCCGAAAACAGGACGAGCGCGCGACGTTGATGGTTTTGCATAAACGAAATGGGGCTTTGGGAATGACTAACGAACCGCAGCGGCTTTTGCCGCAAATCGATTCCGCTTAGCGAACTTTAACGCAGCTGCGGGCGCTTGCCGTAAGCAAAGCCTGCGTAAAATCGATGAGGTTTCATTTTCTGGTTTCACCCGCAACGCCGCTTTCCCCCCTCCTTTCCCTCCAGCAGCCCGACGGATCCCTACCCGATGAATGCCATCCGCCAGCAGTCCGATTCAGCAGAACCCTTGCGTCACGACATCCGGCTGTTAGGCCGATTACTGGGAGCCGTCATCGAGGAGTGCGAAGGCAAGCGCGTCTTCGACACGATCGAAACCCTGCGCCGCACGGCCGTGAAGTTCCGCCGCGAAGGCAACGACGCCGACGGCAAGCTGCTGGAGCAGCGCGTCAAGCGCCTGCAAGGCAGCGACCCGAACTCGGTCGCGCGCGCCTTCAGTTATTTCCTGCACCTGTACAACATCGCCGAAGACCGCGACCAGAACCGCCGCCAGCGCGCCCGCGCCATCGCCGACGACGCGCCGGCGCGCGGCAGCCTGCGCGAAGCGGTGCAGGTGCTGGCCGGCCAGGGCGTGAGCCCGGCGCGCATCCGCCGCCTGCTGGCCGAAGCCTGCGTGATGCCGGTGCTGACGGCGCACCCCACCGAGGTGCAGCGCAAGAGCACGCTGGACGTGCATCGCGAAATCGCCGCCGCGCTGGCGCAGCGCGACGGCACGCTCACCCCCGAAGAGCGCGCCGACCTGGACGCGGCGCTGCTGGGCCGCGTGGCCACGCTGTGGCAGACCCGCATGCTGCGCTATACGCGGCTGACGGTCGCCGACGAAATCGAGAACGCGCTGTCGTACTACCGCAGCACCTTCCTGCAGGTCATCCCGCGCCTGTACGCGGACCTGTCCAAGCTGCTGAACCGCGAACCGGCCAAGCCCTTCGCCGCCCCGCCCGCGCCGCTGGAGCCGTTCCTGCGCATGGGCAGCTGGATCGGCGGCGACCGCGACGGCAATCCGAACGTGGACGCCGGCACGCTGGAGCGCGCGCTGCTGCGCCAGGCCACCGTGCTGTTCGAGCATTACCTGCAGGAAGTGCACGCGCTGGGCGCGGAACTGTCGGCCACCACGCTGCTGATCGCGGCCGACGCCGAGCTGCTGGCGCTGGCCGAGGCCAGCGGCGACGACTCGCCGCACCGCCGCGACGAACCCTACCGCCGCGCGCTGATCGGCGTGTACGCGCGGCTGGCCGCCACCGCGCAGCGCCTGACGGGCCAGGACCTGGCGCGGCGCAGCACCGTGGCCGCGCCCGCCTATGAAACGCCGCAGGAACTGTCCGCCGACCTCGCCGTGATCGCCGCCTCGCTGGCCGCCCACCACGGCGCGCCCATCGGCAAGCTGCGCCTGGCCGGCCTGCAGCAGGCCGTGGAAGTCTTCGGCTTCCACCTGGCCACGGTGGACCTGCGCCAGAGCTCCGACGTGCACGAACGCGTGCTGGCCGAGCTGTTCGCGCGCGCCGGCACGCAGCGCGACGGCAAGCCGCTGGACTACCTGAAGCTGGACGAGGACGAACGCGTGGCGCTGCTGCGCGCCGAACTGGCGCAGGCGCGCCCGCTGGCCTCGCCCTGGATCGCCTACAGCGAAGACTCCACGCGCGAGCTGGCCGTGCTGCGCGCCGCCGCCGCGGGCCGGGCGCGCTACGGCAAGCAGGCCGTGCGCCAGACCATTGTTTCGCACACCGAAACGCTGAGCGACCTGCTCGAAGTGATGGTGCTGCAGAAGGAAGCCGGCCTGATCGCGCCGGCCGGCCAGGACATCGAACCCGAGGACGGCCTGATGGTGGTGCCGCTCTTCGAGACCATACCCGACCTGCAGCGCGGCGCGGCCATCATGGCGGCCTGGCTCGACCTGCCCGAGATCCGCCAGCGCGTGAAACTGGCGCAGAACGGCGCGCAGGAAGTCATGCTGGGCTACTCGGACAGCAACAAGGACGGCGGCTTCCTGACGTCGAACTGGTCGCTCTACCAGGCCGAGCGCGAGCTGGTCGAGGTGTTCTCGGCGCGCAACGTGCGCCTGCGCCTGTTCCACGGCCGCGGCGGCTCGGTGGGACGCGGCGGCGGCTCCAGCTTCGACGCCATCCTGGCGCAGCCGCCGGGCACCGTCGCCGGCCAGATCCGCCTGACCGAACAGGGCGAGGTCATCCAGAGCAAGTACAAGGACGCCGAAGTCGGCCGCTGGCACCTGGAACTGCTGGTCGCCGCCACGCTGGAATCCAGCCTGGCGCCGCGCGCCGAGGCCACCAGCGCCGAGGACGCGCACATGGCGCACTACGGCCCGGCCATGTCGTTCATGTCGGACACCGCGCAGCGCACCTACCGCGGCCTGGTCTACGAAACGCCGGGTTTCGCCGATTACTTCTTCGCCGCCACGCCGGTCAGCGAGATCGCGGGCCTGAACATCGGCTCGCGCCCGGCCTCGCGCAAGAAGGGCCAGCGTATCGACGACCTGCGCGCCATCCCCTGGGGCTTCTCGTGGGCGCAATGCCGCCTGATGCTCACCGGCTGGTACGGCATGGGCTCGGCCATCGAGGCCTATCTGGAAACCGGCGCCCCCGGCGCGCCGCGCTCGCGCCGCAGCCGCCTGGCGCAGCTGCGCGAAATGGCGCAGGACTGGCCGGCGTTTCGCACCATGCTGTCGAACATGGAAATGGTGCTGGCCAAGTCCGACCTGGCGATCGCGGCCCGCTACGCGCAGCTGGTGCCGCAGCGCGGCCGGCGCGAACGCATCTTCGGCGCCATCAGCGCCGAGCATGGCCGCACGCTGGCCATGCTCAAGCTGCTGACCCGGCGCGAGCTGCTGGCCGACAACCCCACGCTGCAGGCTTCGCTGCGCGAGCGCTTCGCCTACATCGACCCGCTGAACTACCTGCAGATCGAGGTGATCCGCCGCCACCGCGCCGCGCAGAAGCACCCGGACGCCGAGGTCGACATCCGGGTGCAGCGCGCCATCCACCTGACCATCAACGGCATCGCCGCCGGGCTGCGCAACTCGGGTTAAGGCGCACGGGCTCAGGCCACCCGCGTGCCGCCGATGGGCACCACGGTGGCGCTGAACTCCTTCAGCAAGGCCTCCCTGCGGGCCGCGGCTTTCTCGGCCGCGGCCTCTTTCACGTGGCCGTAGCCGCGGATCTCCAGCGGCAGGCTGGCCAGCGCCACGGCGCGATCCAGGTTGCCGCGATTGAGCTTGCCCAGGATGGCGGTCAGCGTCTCGCGGTATTCGCGGATCAGCTCGCGTTCGGCGCGGCGCTCGGCGGTGTAGCCGAACGGATCGAACCGGGTCCCGCGCAGCCGGCGCATCGCGGCCAGCAGGCGGAACACCCGCAACATGCCGGGGCCGTAGCTGCGCTTGATCAGATGCCCCGCCGCGTCGCGCCGCGCGAACAGCGGCGGCGCCAGGTGAAAGCGCAGCTTCCAGTCCCCTTCGAACTGCTCGCCCACGCGCTTGAGGAATTCGCCGTCCGTGTACAGCCGCGCCACTTCGTACTCGTCTTTGTAGGCCATGAGCTTGAAATAGCCGCGCGCCACCGCCAGCGCCAGCCGGTTGGTGCCGGTGGCCTCGCGCTCGGCGTGCGCCACCTTGTCCACCAGGTCCGTGTACTGCCGGGCGTAGGCCGCGTGCTGGTAGTCGGTCAGGAAGGCCTTGCGCACCGCCACCAGCCGCTCCAGTTCGTCGGCGGGTTTTTTCAGTTCCACCACGGGGCTGGCCTTGCGCGGGCGCTTCAGTTCGATGATGCCTTCGGGCAGCGCCGGGCGCGCGCCGCCTTCGGCCAGCAGGCGGTTCACGCCCGCCGGATCGCGCGCCGCGCGCCGGCCCCAGGCGAAGGCCGCGATATTGTTCGGCACCTGCTGGCCGTTGAGTTCGATGGCCCGCAGCAGCGCTTCCCGCGACAGCGGTATCCAGCCCTTCTGGTAGGCGTAGCCCATCATCAGCGGATTGGCGTAGATGGCGTCGCCCAGCAGGCCCACGGCCAGCGCGGCGGCGTCCACGCGGTCGAGGTTGTCCTTGCCGCAGGCGGCCTGCAGGTCGGCGGTGAGGTTGGCGCCCGGCAGCGTCCAGTCGGGATTGGCGACGAAGGCCGCGGTGGGCGCGGTGTCGCCGTTGAGCAGCACCCGCGTGCGCCCCGGCGCCAGCCGCGCCATGGATTCCATGCTGGTGGCCACCACCAGGTCGCCGGCCAGCAGCAGGTCGGCCTCGCCCATCGCGACCCGCGTGTTGAGCAGATCGTCCGGCGTGCGCGCCAGCACCACGTGCGAATACACCGCGCCGCCCTTTTGCGCCAGGCCGGCCATGTCCAGCACCGAACAGCCCTTGCCCTCGATATGGGCCGCCATGCCCAGCAGCTGGCCGATGGTGACCACGCCGGTGCCGCCCACGCCGGCGATGAACACGCCGTATGGCCGATCGAGCGCATGCGCGGCGGGCGGCGCGATGCCGGCGTCGATATCGCCGTCCTGCGCCAGCGCCTGCGGCCGCTTCAGCCGGCCGCCCTCCACCGTCACGAAGCTGGGACAAAAGCCCTTCAGACAGGAAAAATCCTTGTTGCAGCTGGACTGGTTGATCCGGCGCTTGCGGCCGAACTCGGTTTCCAGCGGCTCCACCGACAGGCAGTGCGACTGCTGCGAACAGTCGCCGCAGCCTTCGCACACGCGCTCGTTGATGACGACGCGGCGCGCCGGGTCGGGATAGGCGTTGCGCTTGCGGCGGCGGCGCTTCTCGGTGGCGCAGGTCTGGTCGTAGATCAGCACCGACACGCCGGGATACTCGCGCAGCTCGCGCATCACGGCGTCCAGCTCGTCGCGGTGGCGCACCGGCGCGCCCGGCGCCAGGCCCTGCATGCCGCGGTACTTGTCCGTGTCGTCCGTGACGATCACGATTTTCTCGATGCCCTCGGCCGCCACCTGGCGGCTGATCATGGGCACGCTGAGCGGGCCGTCGACAGGCTGCCCGCCGGTCATGGCCACGGCGTCGTTGAACAGGATCTTGTAGGTGATGGGCGCCTTGGCCGCCACCGCCGCGCGTATCGCCAGCAGGCCGGAATGGAAATACGTGCCGTCGCCCAGGTTGGCGAACACGTGCTTTTCTTCGGTGAACGGCGCCTGGCCCACCCAGGGCACGCCCTCGCCGCCCATCTGCGTGAACACATCGGTGCTGCGGCCCATCCATCTGACCATGTAGTGGCAGCCTATGCCCGCCATCCCGCGCGAGCCTTCCGGCAGGCGGGTCGAGGTGTTGTGCGGACAGCCCGAACAGAACCAGGGCTTGCGCTCCTCGACCACGCGCGGGCGCGCCAGCGCCTGCTCGCGCTCGGCGATGAAGGCCAGGCGCGCCTCGATGCCGGCGCGCACGTCCGCCGGCAGGTCGAAGCGCAGCAGGCGCGAGGCGATGGCGCGCGCGACCATGGCGGGCGAAAACTCGTAATGCGCCGGCAGCAGCCAGTTGCCCTGCGGCACCGACCATTCGCCGCCGTCCTTGTCGTCGAACTTGCCCACCACGCGCGGAATCTTCTTGCCGCTGCCGAGCCAGCTGAACAGCTCTTCCTTCAGCTGGTATTCCAGCACCTGGCGCTTTTCCTCGATCACCAGGATCTCGTCCAGGCCTTCGGCGAAACGCTGCGTGCCGGTGGATTCCAGCGGCCACACCATGCCCACCTTGAAGAGCCGCAGGCCGATACGCCGGCACGCGTCTTCGGTCAGGCCCAGGTCGGACAGCGCCTGGCGCGTGTCCAGGTAGGCCTTGCCCGAGGTCATGATGCCGAAGCGCGCGTCGCGCTGCGGCACCTCCCAGAGTTCGCGGTTCAGGCCGTTGGCGCGCGCATAGGCCAGCGCGGCATAGAGCTTGTAGTCCAGCAGGCGCGCCTCCTGCTGCAGCGGCGTGTCGCCCAGCCGGATGTTCAGGCCGTCGGCCGGCAGCCGGAAATCCTCGGGCAGCCTGATCCGCACGCGCTGCGGATCGACGTCCACCGAGGCCGAGACCTCGACGATGTCGGTGATGCATTTCATGCCCACCCACACGCCGGCGTAGCGGCTCATCGCCCAGCCGTGCAGGCCGTAGTCCAGCACCTCCTGGACGCTGGCCGGAAACAGCACCGGAATCATGCAGGCCTTGAGGATGTGGTCGCTCTGGTGCGGCAGCGTCGAGGACTTGGCCGGGTGGTCGTCGCCCGCCACCACCAGCACGCCGCCGTGGCGCGCGGTGCCGGCCGCGTTGGCGTGCTTGAACACGTCGCCGCAGCGATCCACGCCGGGGCCCTTGCCGTACCACATGCCGAAGATGCCGTCGTATTTGGCGCCGGGAAACAGGTTGACCTGCTGCGAGCCCCATACGGCGGTGGCCGCCAGGTCTTCGTTGACGCCGGGCTGGAATTCGATGTGGCGGGCCTTCAGGTGCGCAGCCGCCTTCCACATGTTCTGGTCCACCCCGCCCAGCGGCGAGCCGCGGTAGCCGGACACGAAGCCCGCCGTGTTCAGCCCCGCCTGCTGGTCGCGCATGCGCTGCATCATGGGCAGGCGCACCAGGGCATGGATACCGCTCATCCAGGCACGCCCGGACTCCAGGATGTACTTGTCGTCCAACTGGACCGATTCAAGCGCCGCGCGCAGGTCAGGCGAAACAGGGGCATTCATGTCCACTCCGTGAGCAGTGAAGTCCGGCATTCCCTTCCCGGTTGTAACCGCTCCCCCCACCCCCGGCAATAGGGCGATGCGATAATTGCCGCCATGGACTTCGCCTCACGTATCGTCGCCTGGCAACGCCGGCATGGCCGCCACGATCTGCCCTGGCAGAACACGCGCGACCCTTATCGCATCTGGCTGTCAGAGATCATGCTGCAGCAGACCCAGGTCGCCACCGTGATCCCGTATTACGACCGCTTCCTGCAGCGCTTTCCGGACGTGGCGGCGCTGGCCGCGGCCGCCCAGGAAGACGTGATGCCTTACTGGGCCGGGCTGGGTTATTACGCCCGCGCCCGCAATCTGCATCGCTGCGCGCAGGAAATCGTGCGCGACTGGAACGGCCGCTTTCCGCCCACCGCCGAAGGCATCGCCACGCTGCCGGGCATCGGCCGCTCCACCGCCGCGGCGATCGCGGCGTTCGCCTACGGCGAGCGCTCGCCCATCCTGGACGGCAACGTCAAGCGCGTATTCACCCGCCACTTCGGCATCGCCGGCGATCCGGCGCGGCGCGAAATCGAGCAGCGCCTGTGGGCGCTGGCCGAGGCCCAGGTCGAGGCCGCGCCCGACCTGGACATGGCCGCCTACACGCAAGGACTGATGGACCTGGGCGCCACGCTCTGCACCCGCGGCAAGCCGGCCTGCGACAAGTGTCCGGTGGCCGACAGCTGCGTGGCCCGGCGCGAAGGCCGCCAGGCCGAACTGCCCACGCCCAAGGCGCGCAAGGCCATTCCCGAACGCGAGACCTGTATGCTGGTGCTGCGCCACCAGGGCGCATTCCTGCTGCAGCAGCGGCCCGAGCCGGGCATCTGGGGCGGGCTGTGGAGCCTGCCCGAATTCGACGCCGCGCAAGACCCCGACAGCGCCTCGCGCGCGCTGGGCCTGGAGCCGGAAGAACGCTTCGAGCTGGCGGCGTTCGCCCATACGTTCACGCACTACCGCCTGCATATCAAGCCGTGGCTGGTGCCGGTGCGCGCGGCCGGCATCCGCGAAGACGCCGTCCCGCAACGCTGGGTGCCCGCGGATCAGCTGGCCACGGTGGCCTTGCCGGCGCCGGTGAAGAAGCTGTTGCTGGGGCTGGTGGAGGCGGGGATGCAGGAGGGGTTGTTCAGGGATGGGTAGCGCGGTCCAGATGGGTTACGCGCGCTTGATGTCTGGGTTCTTGTGCAAAAAATCTCGCGCTGCACCCATCCTACGTGCCAGGGTCCCCATGCGTAGGATGGGTGCAGCGCGAGACTCCCGAGACAAGAATCCGAATATCAAGCGCGCGAAACCCATCAGGCAACATCAGCCGCCCCTCCCCCCAGCAACATCACCAGCTTCAGGTCCGGGTGCGTGGCCAGGCGGAACGTGATCTGCTGGTAGGCCAGCTTGCCGCGCCGCGGGTGCTGGAATTCGCGCAGCCCCCCTTCGCGCTCGACCACCGCGTGGCGCGTCCACCAGTGCGCGAACACCGGGCTTTGCCGGCCCAGTTCGTCCAGCAGCCCCAGCACCACCGGCTCGTCCAGGTGCGCGCCCGCGTCGGCGCGGAATTCGGCCACCACGCGCCGGGCGCGCTGGTCCCAGTCCACCACCAGTTCGCGCGCGGCCGGGTCCAGGAAGATGTAGCGCAGCAGATTGGGTTCGGCGTCGCGCCGCGGCCAGTCGTCGAACAGGTCGCGCAGCGGCTCGTTGTAGGCCAGCACGTTCCAGGCGCGGTCCAGCACATAGGCCGGCGCGTTGATGGCGTTGACGCATTCCTGCAAAGGCCCGGGCACGCCGCCGTCGTCGCGCGCGTGCTGGGGGTCGGCGCAGTCGGCCAGGTCGAACAGGTAGGCGCGCTCGGCGCGCGCCAGCTGCAGCACGCCGGCGATGCGCGACCAGACCGAGGGCGATACCGAGACCTCCCGGCCCTGCTCGATCCAGGTGTACCAGGTCACGCTGATGCCGCACAGCTGGGCGACCTCTTCGCGCCGCAGGCCGGGCGTGCGGCGGCGCATGCCTTCGGGCAGGCCGGCCATCTGCGGCGTAATGCGCGAGCGGGCGCTGCGCACGAACTCGCCCAGCGCCTGGCGGCGCACGCGGGAACCTTCATGGCCGGCGGTTCCGGCCTGGGGGGAAGTAGTCATACCAGGATCAGCAATGGACTTGTACGTGTATGGGAGCGCGCCTATCTTAGCGCCTGCACCCCATTTCCCACCAAGGACGCCCATGACCGCCAGCACGCACGACGCCGCCGTCGACCGCCAGTTCAGCCCCCGCGCCGCCGCCTACCTCACCAGCGCCGTTCACGCCCAGGGCGAGGACCTGCTGCAGATGGCCGAGATCGCCGCCCGCCACCCCGGCGCCCGGCTGCTGGACCTGGGCTGCGGCGGCGGCCACGTGAGCTTTCACGTCGCGCCGCGGGTCGCCCACGTCACCGCCTACGACCTGTCGCAGCAGATGCTGGACGTGGTCGCCGGCGAAGCCGCCAAACGCGGGCTGGCCAATCTCGCCACCTGTCAGGGCAAGGCCGAGCATCTGCCCTTCGGCGACGGCGAGTTCGATCTGGTGATGTCGCGCTATTCCACCCACCACTGGCAGGACGCCGGACGCGGCCTGCGCGAGGCGCTGCGCGTGCTCAAGCCCGGCGGCACCGCCGTGTTCGCCGACGTGGTCTCGCCGGGCGAGCCGCTGCTCGACACCTGGCTGCAGACCATCGAGGTGCTGCGCGACACCTCGCACGTGCGCGATTACTCGGTGGCCGAGTGGACCCGCATGCTGACCGAAGCCGGCTTCACGCTGCAGGGCCTGACGCCGCGCCGCCTGCCGCTGGAATTCCAGTCCTGGGTGGCGCGCATGCGCACGCCGGACACGCTGGTGGCGGCGCTGCGCCACATGTTCGGCATCGCGCCGGACGTGGTGCGCGCGCACTACGAGGTGCAGGAAGACGGGTCTTTCACCAGCGACACCGCCACCATCGTGGTGAAAAAACCGGGCTGAAGCGGGGCCGGGCGCGCGGCGGACTCGACAGCCGCCGCGCCGACCTTGTATAGATACGGATGACCTTTCAATCCGTGCCGCAAGGAAGCCCCATGACCGACTCCTCCAGACAGCCCTCGCCCGACCTGACCGTTGCGCAGGCCGCGGCGCTGATCCGCCAGGGCGCCCTGACCAGCGTGGCGCTGACCCAGTCCTGCCTGGACCGCATCGCCGCCCGCCAGGACCTGAACGCTTTCATCACCGTGGACCGCGAAGGCGCGCTGGCCCAGGCCGCGACCCGCGACGCGGCGCGCGCCCGGGCTGGCCGGAGCGCCGGCCCGCTGGACGGGGTGCCCATCGCCATCAAGGACAACATCCACGTCGCCGGCCTGCCCAATACGGCGGGCACGCCCGCGCTCAAGGATTTCCGCCCGGCCGAGGACGCGCCGGTGGTGCGCCGGCTGCGCGAGGCCGGCGCGGTGATCGTCGGCAAGACGCACATGCACGAGCTGGCGTTCGGGGTCTCGGGCTACAACCCCGCGTTTCCCGGCGCGCACGGCGCAGGCACGCGCAACGCCTACGACGCCGGCCGCATCGCCGGCGGTTCGTCCTCGGGCAGCGGCGCGGCGGTCGGCGCGCGCCTGGCGCCGGCGGCCCTGGGCACCGACACCGGGGCCTCGGTACGGCTGCCGGCCGCGCTCAACGGCGCCGTCGGGTTCCGGCCCACGGTGGGACGCTACGACGGCGCCGGCATCACGCCGATCTCGCACACCCGCGACACGCCGGGGCCTATCGCCAACAGCATGGAAGACGTGGCGCTGCTGGACGCGGTGCTGGCCGGCGACGACCGGCCGCTGGCCGCGCCGCCCGCCTCCGGGCTGCGGCTGGGCCTGTGCGCGTATTTCTGGAAAGACCTGGAGCCGCCGGTGCAGGCGGTCATGGACGCCGCCCTGGCCCGGCTGCGCGCCGCCGGCGTGCAGCTGGTGGAGCTGGACATGCCGGGCCTGCAGGAAAGCAACGCCGCGGTCGGCATGCCGGTGTGCCTGTACGAACAGAAAACGGACCTGGCGGACTACCTGCGGCGCTATGGCACGGGCCTGAGCATGGAGCAGGTGGTGGCGCAGATCGCCAGCCCCGACGTCAAGGCCATCTTCGACGGCCTGGTCATGCCCGGCGTGCTGCCCACGCCCGCCGGCGAGATGCTGCCGCTGCAGCCGCTGTACGAACGCGCCATGGCCGTGCACCGCGGCGAACTCATCGAGGTCTACCGCCGCGCGTTCCGGCAGCACGCGCTGGACGCGCTGCTGTTTCCGACTTCGCCCGTGCTGCCCATGGCCGCCACGCCCGAGGCCAGCAGCCTGGAGAACTTCAGCCGGCTGGCGCGCAACGTGGACCCCGGCAGCAACGCCGGCCTGCCCGGGCTGAGCGTGCCGGCGGGCCTGTCGGCGCAGGGCCTGCCGGTGGGGCTGGAGATCGATGGGCTGCCGGGCGAGGATCGCAAGATATTGGCGATCGGGATGACGCTGGAGGCGGTGTTGGAAAGGCTGGCGGGGCCTGCGCGCTGACCGCGCCGCCCCCAAACCCTCACCCCAGATTCGGCGCCAGCGTCCGTTTCAGGTCTTCGATGCTGCGCCCGCTGCGCGCCGCGTAATCCTGCAACTGGTCCTCGCCGATCACGCCCACGTTGAAGTACTGCGACTGCGGGTGGCTGAAGTAGAAGCCGGACACGCTGGAGGCCGGATACATGGCGTAGCTGTCGGTCAGCGTCATGCCGATGTCGGCGCCGTCGAGCACGCGGAACAGGTCGGTCTTGACCACGTGCTCCGGGCAGGCGGGGTAGCCGGGCGCGGGTCGGATGCCCACGTATTTCTCGGCGATCATGTCCTCGTTGGTCAGGGCCTCGTCGGGCGCGTAGCCCCACAGGTCCTGGCGCACGCGGGCGTGCAGGCATTCGGCGAAGGCTTCGGCCAGGCGGTCGGCCAGGGACTTCAGCATGATGCTGGAGTAGTCGTCCAGCGCCTTCTCGAATTCGGCTTCCTTCTTCTCGATGCCCAGGCCGGCGGTCACGGCGAACATGCCGATGTAGTCGAGCTTGCCGCTGGACCTGGGCGCGATGAAGTCCGACAGCGACTTGTTGCTCACGCCCTCGCGCTTGGCGCCCTGCTGGCGCAGGTTGCGGTAGGTGAACAGCACTTCGCTGCGGGTTTCGTCCTTGTAGACCTCGATGTCCTCGTCGTTGACGCTGTTGGCCGGGTAGAAGCCGACCACGCCGTTGGCGGTCAGCCAGCGGCCTTCGACGATGCGCTTCATCATGGCCTGGCCGTCGGCGTAGACCTTGCGCGCCTGCTCGCCCACGACCTTGTCGTCCAGGATCGCCGGGAACGGGCCGAACAGGCTCCAGGTCTGGAAGAACGGGCCCCAGTCCACGTACTTCGCGATCTCGGCCAGGTCGTAGCTCTTGAAGCTGCGCCGGCCGATGAATTTCGGACGCGGCGGCGTGTAGGCGTCCCAGTCGATCTGCGGGCGCGAGGCGCGCGCCTCGGCCAGCGGCAGGATGGGCGTGGCCTTGCGGTTGGCGTGGCGGCGGCGCACGTCTTCGTATTCCTGGGCCAGCTCGGCCAGGTAGGCTTCCGACTGGTCGGACATCAGGCTGGTGGCCACGCCGACCGAGCGGCTGGCGTCCGGCACGTAGATGACCGGGCCTTCGTAGTTGGGCGCGATCTTCACGGCGGTATGCACGCGGCTGGTGGTGGCCCCGCCTATCATCAGCGGGATCTTGCGGCTGCGGAAGTATTCGTCGCGCTGCATTTCCGAGGCGACGTAGGCCATTTCCTCGAGGCTGGGCGTGATCAGGCCGGACAGGCCGACGATGTCGGCGTTTTCTTCCTTGGCCTTCTCCAGGATCTGCGCGCAGGGCACCATCACGCCCATGTTCACGACCTCGAAGTTATTGCATTGCAGGACCACCGACACGATGTTCTTGCCGATGTCGTGCACGTCGCCCTTGACGGTGGCGATGACGATCTTGCCCTTGGCGCGCACGTCGCCGCCGGCCGCCGCGATCTGGCGCTTTTCTTCCTCGATGAAGGGAATCAGGTGCGCCACGGCCTGCTTCATGACGCGGGCCGACTTGACCACCTGCGGCAGGAACATCTTGCCCGCGCCGAACAGGTCGCCCACGACGTTCATGCCGTCCATCAGCGGCCCCTCGATCACTTCGATCGGACGGCCGCCGCGCGCGGCGATCTTCTGGCGCACTTCTTCCGTGTCTTCCACGATGAAGGCCGTGATGCCGTGCACCAGCGCGTGCGACAGGCGCTGCTCGACCTCCGCATTGCGCCAGCTCAGGTCCTCTTCCTTCTTGGCCCCGGCGCCCTTGACGCTGTCGGCGAACTGCACCAGGCGCTCGGTGGGCGTGCGCTCGTCGTCGGCCTCGGTCTTGCCCACGGGCTCGGGCCGGTCCAGGATCACGTCCTCGACCAGGTCGCGCAGCTTGGGCTCCAGGTCCGCGTACACGCCGAGCTGGCCGGCGTTGACGATGCCCATGGTCATGCCTTCGCGCACCGCGTAGTACAGGAACACGGTGTGGATGGCCTCGCGCATGGGCTCGTTGCCGCGGAACGAGAAGCTCACGTTGGACACGCCGCCCGAAATGCGGGCGTGCGGCAGGTTCTCGCGGATCCAGCGCGTGCCTTCGATGAAGTCCATCGCGTAATGGTTATGCTCGTCGATGCCGGTGGCGACGGCGAACACGTTCGGATCGAAAATGATGTCCTCGGGCGGGAAGCCCTCTTCCTCGACCAGGATCTTGTAGGCGCGGCCGCAGATTTCCTTGCGCCGTTCCAGCGTGTCAGCCTGGCCCTGCTCGTCGAAGGCCATCACCACCACCGCGGCGCCGTAGCGCCGGCACAGGCGCGCGTGCTCGCGGAAGCTGTCCAGGCCTTCCTTCATGGAAATCGAGTTCACCACCGGCTTGCCCTGCACGCACTTCAGGCCGGCCTCGATGACTTCCCACTTGGAGCTGTCGATCATGATCGGCACGCGCGCGATGTCCGGCTCGGAGGCGATCAGGTTCAGGAAGCGGTGCATGCAGGCCACCGAATCCAGCATGGCCTCGTCCATGTTGATGTCGATGATCTGCGCGCCGTTCTCGACCTGCTGGCGGGCCACCGCCAGCGCCTCGTCGTATTTCTCTTCGCGGATCAGGCGGGCGAACATCTTGCTGCCGGTGACGTTGGTGCGCTCGCCGACGTTGACGAACAGCGTCTCTTCGTCGATGTTCAAGGGTTCCAGGCCCGACAGGCGCGTCTTGACCGGAATGTCGGGCACGGCGCGCGGCGTCAGCGCGGCGACCTTCCCGGCGATGGCGCGGATGTGGTCGGGCGTGGTGCCGCAACAGCCGCCGGACATGTTCACCAGCCCGGCGCGCGCGAACTCCTCCAGCAGCGCCGAGGTGTCGGCCGGGGTTTCGTCGAAGCCGGTCTCGGCCATGGGGTTGGGCAGGCCGGCGTTGGGATAGACGCAGACGTAGGTGTCGCAGATCTTGGACAGCTCGGCCACGTAGGGCCGCATCAGCGCCGCGCCCAGCGCGCAGTTCAGGCCGATGGTGATGGGCCGCGCGTGGCGCACCGAGTTCCAGAAGGCCTCCACGGTCTGGCCCGACAGAATGCGCCCGGAGGCGTCGGTCACCGTGCCGGAGATCATCACGGGCAGGCGGATGCCGCGCTCCTCGAACACCTGCTCGGTGGCGTAGATGGCCGCCTTGGCGTTGAGGGTGTCGAAAATGGTTTCGATCAGGACGATGTCGATGCCGCCGTCGAGCAGCCCGTTGAGCTGTTCGACATAGGCGGTGCGCAGCTCGTCGAAGGTGACGTTGCGCGCGCCCGGATCGTTCACGTCGGGCGAGATCGAGGCGGTCTTGGGCTGCGGACCCAGCGCGCCGGCCACGAAACGCGGCTTGTCCGGCGTGCTGTAGGCGTCACAGGCCGCGCGCGCCAGTTTTGCCGATTCCAGGTTCAGCTCATAGGCCAGGCCCGGCAGGTCGTAGTCGCCCTGGGCGATGGAGGTGGCGCCGAATGTGTTGGTCTCGATGACGTCGGCCCCGGCCTCCAGGTACTGGCGGTGGATCTCGGCGATCACGTCGGGGCGCACCAGCGACAGCAGTTCGTTGTCGCCCTTGAGGTCCTTGCCGTGGTCCTTGAAGCGCTCGCCGCGGAAATCCGCTTCGCCCAGCTTGTAGCGCTGGATCATGGTGCCCATGGCGCCATCCAGGATCAGGATGCGCTGGCCCAGCAGGCGGGCGAAATCGCCGCCCTGGGTATAGGCTTCGGGCGGGTATGGCAGGCGGGGATACGACACGGGCAGGTCCGGATGGAGTGGGTGGCGACGACGGCGCGGTGTGGCTAAAAAGCGAAAAACGCCGAAAAAACAAGTCTTGATCGTAACAAAATGGGCTGGCCCGCGCCCGCCGGTGATACAGTTTCCGCCCCGAACCGGTGCTTTCGGCGCAATGCGCCTGCAGGAACGCAACACTTGCAGGCCGCGTGCGAAAGGTAAACGGGAAACAGGAAGATGTCCGCAGGACGGCAGGCCCAGGCCCGCCCCCGGCTCCAGCCTGTGCTGCCCCCGCAACGGTCCCCATGCGCGCGCCGCGCCATGGCAGCCCGATACCGGCCTGTTCGCCAGTCAGGACGTTTCCGTCCTCCCATCGTGCATGGCCTGCGGGGTCGCGGGCCGTATCGAGGTTACGTAGATGAAAGCCCGCTCCATCCGGCGTTACGCCGGCGCCCTGCTCTGTTCCGCTCCGGCCATCGCCGCCGCCCAGCAAACCGACGCCTCCGCCCCCGAACTCGACCCGGTCACCGTCACCGCCCAGCGCGTGCCGACCGACGGCCGCACGCTGCCGGTGTCGATCTCGGTCATCAGCGCCCGCGACATCGAGGCCAGCAGCGCCCGCACCATGCAGGACCTGCTGTCGACGCAGGCGGGCATCCATCTGCTCAACACCACGGGATCGAGCGACAACGCCATCGTGGACCTGCGCGGCTTCGGCATCACCGGCGCCAGCAACACCCTGATCCTGATCGACGGGGTCAAGCAGAACACCAACGACCTGTCCGCGCCCAGCCTGGGCGTGGTGCCGCTGGACCAGGTCGAGCGCATCGAGATCGTGCGCGGCAGCGGCTCGGTCCAGTACGGCGGCGGCACCACCGGCGGCGTGATCAACATCATCACCCGCAAGGACTTCGCCGCGGAGCCGGTGACGGCCCGCGCCACCGCCACCCTCGGCAGCTACGGCCTGCGCCAGTACGACGCCGCCGTGGCCCTGAACAACGAGAAGGTCGGCGTCGACGCCTATATGCAGTCGCTGCACACCGACGGCTACCGCGACCACAGCGGCGAGCGCCGCGAAGGCGGCGGCGGCGGCATCACGCTGCGCCACGACGGCGGTTCGCTGCGCCTGTACGGACGCACCACCAGCCAGAAGCTGGAGCTGCCCGGCCCGCGCACCATCAACCCGACCACCGGCGTCAACGAATACCAGGACGACCGCCGCGGCGCCAAGAACGACGTCGACTACGTCGACACCACGACCACCACCTTCGGCCTGCAGGCCGAGCAGCGGATCGGCGCCGGCACGCTGTACGCCGACCTGTCGACCCGCGAAAAGAAGCTCGACGGCCTGACCTACGACGGCTTCGGCGACATCCTGCGCGACCAGAAGCTGGAAGAGAACATCGCCAGCGTGCGCTACCAGCTGCCGATCTCGGGCGGCCACAGCCTGGTCTTCGGCGCCGACGCGCAGGAAGCCAAAACCACGGCCAACCAGAACGCCTACTACGACTTCGAACCGTCGAAGTGGCGATCCCGCCAGCACCAGTACGGCCTGTTCGCCGAAGGCCAGATCCGCGCCACCGACAGCACCTACGTGACCGCCGGCGTGCGCCGCCAGTATGCGTCCGACGACCTGGACGTGATCAGCGGCACCGGCACGGCCTCCGACCGCAGCAACCACCTCACCGCCTGGCAGCTGGGCGTGCGCCAGGACCTGGCCGCCGGCTTCGGCGTCTACGGCAAGATCGGCCGCAGCTTCCGCCTGCCCAACGCCGACGAACTGCTGTCGGTGCAAAGCCCGCTGGCGGCGCAGACCTCGACGGACAAGGAAATCGGCATCACCTGGCAGGACGCCCGCAGCAGCGCCCGCCTGTCGTACTTCCGTTCCGACCTGACCAACGAAATCCAGTACAACCCGCTGGCCGACGGCATCTGGGGCCCCGGCACCGGCGCCAACACCAACCTGGACCCGACCCGGCGCCAGGGCGTCGAACTGGAAGGCCATACGGCGCTGACCAGCAGCCTGGCGCTGGACGCCAACGTGACCTGGATGGAAGCGCAATTCCGCTCCGGCACCTACGCCGGCGTGGACCTGTCCGGCAAGACCGTGCCGCTGGCCCCGAAGTGGCTGGCCAACGCCGGCGTCACCTGGCGCCCGACCGACGCCTTCCTGTGGAACGTGACCGCGCAATACGTGGGCAAGTCGCGCATGGACAACGACCAGGCCAACCAGTTCGGCAAGCAGCTCGACGCCTACGTGCTGTTCAATACCAAGCTGGCGTATAAATTCACCCGCAACATCGAAGGCGCCATCGGCGTGAACAACATCTTCGACCGCGAATACGCCACCTACGGCATCCGCGGCGGCAACGCCTCGTTCGAGATGCTGGGCCCGGTCGCCAACTACAGCCTGTACCCCGCCCCGGGCCGCAACTTCTACGCGTCGCTCACGCTGCGCTACTGAGGCCGGCTCCCGGCAACCACCGAGGCCCTGGCATGACAGCAAAGCGCGTCCGCATCGCCGCAGGCCTGGCGCTGATCCTGGCGCTGGGCGCCGCGCCCGTCCTGGCGCGGGGCGGCGCGCCGATCCAGGTCACCGACGACCGCGGCCGCGAGGTGGCGTTGTCCGCGCCGGCGCGGCGCGCCGTCACGCTGGCCCCGCACGCCACCGAGCTGGTGTACGCGGCGGGCGCGGGCGACTACATCGCCGCCACCATCCGCGGCAGCGACTATCCGCCAGCCGCCCGCGCGCTGCCGGTGATCGGCGACGGCACCCAACCCGATCCCGAACGGGTGGCGGCCGCCCGCCCCGACCTGCTGATCGCCTGGCAGACGGCCGCCGCCGAGCCGCTGGCGCGGGTCATGGACAAGCTGGGCGTGCCGGTCTTCTACAGCGATCCGCAGCGCCTGGACGCCATCCCCGGCGCGGTCGAGCGCATGGGCGTGCTGTTCGGCACCGAAGCCCGCGCGCGGCCGGCCGCCGACGCGCTGCGCGCGCGGCTCGACGCCCTGAAGGCGCGCTACGCCGGGCGCCGGCCGGTGCGCGTGTTCGTGCAGGCCGGCCTGGAACCGATCTACACCCTGAACGACGCCAGCATCGTCAGCGACGCGCTGCGCGCCTGCGGCGGCGTCAACGTCTTCGGCCAGGCGCCCGTGGTGGCCCCGCAGGTCACGCTGGAAAGCGTGCTGGCGGCCCGGCCCGAGGCCGTGCTGGCCGGCGTCGCCGGGCCGCAGGACACCGCGCGCAATCTCGCCGCCTGGCAGGCGCTGGGCCTGCCCGCCGCCCGCCAGGGCCACGTCTACGGCATCGACGCCGACGCGCTGTACCGCCCCGGCCCGCGCCTGCTGGACGCCGCCGAAACCCTGTGCGCCGACCTGGACCGGCTGCGCCGCTGAGCGGGCCGCGCCGCGATCGCCAAATAGTGGAACGGCGGCGCGCCGCCGGCGGGCGCTTCGTGCTTTATCATTCGGCAACGATATGCCAGTCCCCGCGGGCCCCGCATCGTGCGCGCCCGCTCTTTGAAGCTCCGCCATGACCACTCAAGACACCCTCACCATCGCCGGCCGCGCCTATTCGTCGCGCCTGCTCGTCGGCACCGGCAAATACAAAGACTTCGAACAGACCCGCGCGGCGCTGGACGCCAGCGGCACCGAGATCGTCACGGTCGCGATCCGCCGCACCAACATCGGCCAGAACGCCGGCGAACCGAACCTGCTGGACTACGTCCCGCCCTCGAAATTCACGCTGCTGCCCAACACCGCCGGCTGCTACAGCGCCGACGACGCCGTGCGCACGCTGCGCCTGGCGCGCGAGCTGCTCGACGGCCACGACCTGGTCAAGCTGGAAGTGCTGGGCGACCCGCACACCCTGTTCCCCAACATGCCGGAAACCCTCAAGGCCACCAAGACGCTGGTCGACGAAGGCTTCAAGGTCATGGTGTATTGCACCGACGACCCGATCCAGTGCCGCATGCTGGAAGACCTGGGCGCCGTGGCGGTGATGCCGCTGGCCTCGCTGATCGGCTCGGGCATGGGCATCCTGAACCCCTGGAACCTGCGCCTCATCATCGAACAGGCCCGCGTGCCCATCGTGGTGGACGCCGGCGTGGGCACCGCCTCGGACGCCGCCATCGCCATGGAACTGGGCTGCGACGCCGTGCTCATGAACACCGCCATCGCCGGCGCGCGCGACCCGATCCTGATGGCCAGCGCCATGAAAAAGGGCGTGGAAGCCGGCCGCGAAGCCTTCCTGGCCGGCCGCATGCCCAAGAAGCTGTACAGCGGCGCGCCCAGCTCGCCCACCGAAGGCCTGATCACCGGCGGCGCCAAATGAGCACCCGCCCCATCCCCAACGCGCTGACCATCGCCGGGGTCGATCCCTCCGGCGGCGCCGGCATCCTGGCCGACGTCAAGGCCATGAGCGCGCTGGGCGCCTATGGCTGCTCGGTCATCGCGGCCCTGACCGCCCAGAACACCCGCGGCGTCAGCGGCATTTCGGCGGTGCCGCCGGCCTTCGTGGGCCAGCAGATCGACACGCTGTTCGAGGACGTGCGCATCGACGCGGTCAAGATCGGCATGCTGGGCCAGCAGCCGGTGATCCAGGTCGTGGCCGAGAAGCTCGCCAAATGGACGCCGGCGCACGTGGTGCTGGACCCGGTCATGGTGGCCAAGAGCGGCGACCTGCTGCTGGAGCGCGACGCCGTGGGCGCCATGCGCGAGGCGCTGCTGCCGCAGGCCACCCTGCTCACGCCCAACCTGCCCGAGGCCGGCGTGCTGCTCGAAGAGCGCCCGGTCGAGACGGTCAAGGAAATGCGCCGCGTGGCCGAACGGCTGCGCAACAAGCTGGCGTATGCCGGCGAGCGCTGGGTGCTCGTCAAGGGCGGCCACCTGCCGGGCGACGACACCATCGACCTGCTGCATGACGGCGACCGCATGATCGAGCTGCCCGGCCACCGCATCGCCACGGCCAACACCCACGGCACCGGCTGCACGCTGTCGGCGGCGCTGGCGGCGCTGCTGCCGCAAACCGGGGACGTACCAGAGGCCGCCCGGCGCGCCAAGGCCTACCTGACCGAGGCCATCCGCCACGCGGAGCGCCTGTCGGTGGGTTCCGGCCACGGGCCGGTGCACCACTTCCACGCCTGGTGGTAGGCGCGGGCGCGGGCTGAAACCGTCCCCGGGGGGCCGGGGCGTCACAGTACGCTACGAATCGGTACAATGGTCTGTTGATTCCTCTGTTTTTTCTGACCGTCATGAACGCTTCGACCCTGCCCGACGTAGAACAAGCCCGCTTCAACATGGTGGAACAGCAGATCCGCCCGTGGGACGTTCTGGACGCCAACGTGCTGCAAGCGCTGTTCGACGTGCGCCGCGAACAATTCGTTCCGCCGGCCCTGCGCGCGATGGCGTTTTCCGACCTGGAACTGCCGCTAGAGATCAACGCGGTCAACACGCGCCAGACCATGCTCGCGCCCAAGGTGGAAGCGCGCCTGGCCCAGGAGCTGCAGCTGACCAAGTCCGACTGCGTGCTGGAAATCGGCACCGGCTCCGGCTACCAGGCCGCCCTGCTGGGCTACCTGGCGCAGCAGGTCACCTCGGTCGAGATCGACAGCCGCCTGGTGACCTTCGCGCAGCAGAACCTGCAGATGAACAACGTCACCAACGTCAAGGTCGAAACCGGCGACGCCCGCAACGGCTGGGGCTCCACCGAATACGACGCCATCCTCGTCACCGGCTCCGTGCCGACCGTGCCGGACGCCCTGAAGTACCAGCTGCGCGTCGGCGGCCGCCTGGTCGTCGTGGTGGGCCAGGCGCCCATCATGACCGCCTGTCGCATCACCCGCACCACCGCGGCCAGCTTCGAAACGGTGAACCTGTTCGAAACGGTCATCAAGCCGCTGCGCGGCGTCACGGTCTCCCAGTTCAAGTTCTGAATCCCGACCCCGCCGCCCGGCGCCCCCACGACGGCGGGACGGGCGGCTTTCCGCGCGGCCCTGCTCATCACTGAAAGATCATGCGCGTCCGATTGCTTACGGCTTTACTGGTATTTACCTGCGCCGCAAGCGTCGGCCCGTCGCTGGCGCGCGCCCAGAACCTGATGCAGGTCTGGCAGGCGGCGCTGGGCAACGACCCGATCTACGCCGCGGCGCGCGCCAACTACCGCGCCGGCCTGGAGAAAGAGCCGCAGGCGCGCTCCCTGCTGCTGCCCCTGATTTCCGCCGAGGCCGGCGGCGCCTACCAGGAAACCCGCAGCACCCGCGGCCTGGGCGTGGCCTATAGCGGCGGGCGCGGCGTATGGGACCTGTCCCTGACCCAGCCCCTGTTCGACTGGGGCCGCTGGCAGAACTACGAACAATCCAAGCTCATCGTCGCCGACGTCGAGGTGCAGTTGCAGCAGGCCTACCAGGACCTGCTGCTGCGCGTGGCCGACGCCTACTTCAACGTGCTCTACGCCCAGGACACGCTGACGGCCACCGAGGCCGAAAAAGCCGCCGTCGCCGGGCAGCTGGAATCGGCCAAGCGCAATTTCGAGCTGGGCAACGCCACCATCACCGACACCTACGAGGCCCAGGCCCGCTACGATCTGGTCGTGGCCCAGGAACTACGCCTGCAGAACGACCTGGAAGTGCGGCGCGAGGAACTGGCCAAGATCATCGGCACCGCCCCGGGCGCGCTGGCCGAACTGCCCTACGGCGTGCAGCTGCCGGCCCCGCAGCCGGCCCGCATGAACGAGTGGAGCAACCAGGCCGAGGCCTCCAGCCTGGAAGTCCTGCGCGCCCAGCTGCTGACCCGCATCGCCGGACGCGAGATCCAGATCGCCAAGAGCGGCCACTATCCCACCCTGAATCTGCGCGCCACCAGCGGCAGCGCCAGCGACGCCGTCATGCGCAACGCCGCGCCCGGCAAGCCCATCGACAACACCGTCGGCGTGGTGCTGTCGATTCCGCTTTACTCGGGCGGCGGGGTTTCCTCGCAGGTGACCGAGAAAGTGCAGCTGGAACAGAAGGCGCGCCACGACTACGAGGCGGCGCGCCGCCAGGCCGTGCAGGCCGCGCGCCAGTACTACACCGGCGTCACCAGCGGCCTGGCGCGCATCGAGGCCCTGGAGGCCGGCGAGAAATCCAGCCGCGCCGCCGTCGAGGCCAACCGCACCGGCTACGAGGTCGGCGTGCGCATCAACCTGGACGTGCTCAACGCCCAGCAGCAGCTCTACGCCACCCAGCGCGACCTGGCGCTGGCCCGCTACAGCACGGTGCTGTCCAGCCTGCGCCTGAAAGCCGTCAGCGGCATCCTGGGCGAGGCCGACCTGGAAGCGATCAACCGGTTGCTGCGCGACGCTCAATGAAAGGAATGGGGCCGGGGCCCGCCGCTTACCGCTGAACCTCGGCCGCGATCTTGCGCACCAGCGCGGTCGTCGAGCGCTCGAATTCGAACGGGATCGCCACGGCGCGGCCGCCCCAGGTCTTGACCAGGGCGGTCTCGGGCAGCGTTTCCATGTCGTAGTCGCCGCCCTTGACGATCAGGTCGGGCTTGAGCTGCGCGATCAGGGCTTCGGGCGTGTCTTCGTGGAAGGAGGTGACCAGCGTCACGCAGCCCAGCGCGGCCAGCAGCGCGGCGCGGTCTTCCATGCGGTTGAGCGGGCGCTCGGCGCCCTTGCCCAGGCGGCGCACCGACTCGTCGGTGTTGACCGCCACCACCAGCGTCGCGCCCAGCTGGGCGGCCTGGTCGAGGTAGGTTGCATGGCCCCGGTGCAGAATGTCGAACACGCCGTTGGTGAACACCAGCGGCCGCGGATAGCGGCCGGCGGCGATGGCGGCGACGCAGGCGTCGCGGGACAGGACCTTGGATTCGAAACGGGCGGCTGGCATGCGGCGATTGTACAGCCGCCCCCCGGCCTCAGACGGGCTGGATGATCTGCTTTTCCTTGGGCACGACCAGGGCCGCCATTTCCTTGCGGTAGCGGTTCAGGTCCTTGACCGTCTCGAAGCTGCGGTCCATCAGCTTGGAGAGGATATGCAGGATGCGGGTGGCGACCTTCTGTTCCCACACGCCGTCGAAGCGGATCTGCGAGTCCAGCCAGTGTTCGAGCCAGCCCGGCTCCGGCAGGCGCGACTGCACCGTGTCGTTGGGGAACAGGTCCTTGTTCACGTGCAGGTTGGTCGGGTGCAGCGCCTGCTGCGTGCGGCCGGCCGAGGCCATCAACACGCCGATCTTGGAGAACGCCAGGCGCGCCTGTTCGCTGGTGCTCTGGCCGCGGTCGTGCAGCGCGCGGCGCATGTATTGCAGGTAGGCGCCCGCGTGGCGGGCCTCGTCCTGGGCCACGGTCTTGTAGATGGCCTTGATGACCGGCTCGGTGTGCCATTCGGCGGCGCGGCGATACCAGTGGTTCAGGCGGACCTCGCCGCAGAAATGCAGCATCAGGGTTTCGAGTTCGGGGGCCCGGTCGAATTCGAAGCGCACGTTGTGCAGTTCTTCCTCGGTGGGCACCAGGTCGGGACGGAAGCGGCGCAGGTATTCGATCAGCACCAGGGAGTGCTTCTGCTCTTCGAAGAACCAGACCGACATGAAGGCGCAGAAGTCGCTGTCGCCGCGGTTGTCGCGCAGGAACATCTCGGTGGCCGGCAGCGCGGCCCATTCCGTGATGGCGTTCATCTTGATGGTGTGCGCCTGCTCGTCCGACAGCTTGCTGCGATCGAAGTCGCCCCAGGGGATGTCATGCGCCATGTTCCAGCGCACGGCTTCCATGGTCTTGAAGAGTTCAGGATAAAGCATGTTCTGCCCTTGTATTGATCCCGCTGATGGGGCTATGAAAATTGATGAATGGCACGCACCGCGCGGCACGCACTGCGGTCTTGCGCCGCAGTGCTATTTTTCGCCGTTTCCCGCGAAGCTATGATGACCGCTTCATGAATGAAACATGACAGTAGGCGTCTAAAACATTGCTGCGCCTACCGGGTCAATGCCCATATCGCGACTCCGACTGCCAGTGCGACGACGCCAACCAGCGCTGCAACCAGCCGGTTGTTCTGCTCCTGCGCCCGCCGCAACTGAGCCATTTCGGCCAGCAACGCCGGCGAAACATTGGGACGGCTCAACTGGTCATGGAGCAGCCTGGGCAAGGCGGGCAGCATTTGCGACCACTGCGCCGCCTCTTTTTCCAGGCTTTGCCTCAAGCCCTTGATCCCGACGCGCTGACGCATCCAGCGTTCGAGGTAGGGTTTGGCGGTTTTCCAGAGATCCAGGTTGGGGTCCAGCTGCCGCCCCAGGCCTTCGACGTTCAGCAGGGTCTTTTGCAACAGGACCAGCTGCGGCTGGATCTCTACGTTAAACCGACGCGAGGTTTGAAAGAGCCTCAACAGCACCTGTCCCAGTGAAATCTCGGACAGAGGACGGTCGAAATACGGCTCGCAAACGGCGCGCACGGCGCCTTCGAGTTCTTCCTCGCGCGTATCGGGCGGCACCCAGCCCGACTCGATGTGCAGCTGCGCCACGCGGCGGTAATCGCGGTGGAAGAAGGCCAGGAAGTTCTGCGCCAGGTAGTTCTTGTCGAACTCCGACAGCGAACCGACGATGCCGAAGTCCAGCGCGATGTAGCTGCCCAGCGTCTCGGGACGGTCGGACACGTAGATGTTGCCCGGGTGCATGTCGGCGTGGAAGAAGCCGTCGGTGAACACCTGCGTGAAGAAGATCTCGACGCCGGTGCGCGCCAGGGTCGGGATGTCGATGCCGGCCTCGCGCATGCGGTCGACCTGCCCCACCGGCATGCCGTACATGCGCTGCATGGTGAACACCGTGGACGCGGTGTATTCCCAGATCACCTCGGGCACGATCAGCATGTCGCCGCGCCCGGACTCCGGGCCGAAATTGCGCCGCAGCTGGCTGCAGTTGGACGCCTCGCGCACCAGGTCCAGTTCGTCGTGCAGGTACTTGTCGAATTCGGCCACGACTTCGCGCGGCTTCAGGCGGCGGCCGTCGGCGCCCAGGCGCTCGATGATGCGGGCCACCACCTTCAGCAGCGACAGGTCTTTCTCGATGATGTCCAGCATGCCCGGGCGCAGCACCTTCACGGCGACCTCGCGGCCGTCGTGCAGCACGGCGAAGTGCACCTGGGCGATCGAGGCCGAGGCCACCGGGTCCACGTCGAACTGCGCGAACAGCTTGTCGGGCGGCGCGCCCAGGGCCGCCTCGATGCAGGCGGCCGCCTGCGCCGACGGGAACGGCGGCACGCGGTCCTGCAGCAGGGCCAGTTCGTTGGCGATGTCCGCGGGGATCAGGTCGCGGCGGGTGGACAGCACCTGCCCGAACTTCACGAAAATGGGGCCCAGCGACTCCAGCGCCAGCCGCAGCCGCAGGCCGCGCGGCTTGCGCGGGCGGGTGCCCAGGCGGACGACGCGCAGCAGGCAGGTGGCCAGCGGATGGTTCAAACTGGACAGGACCAGTTCGTCCAGGCCGTAGCGCAGCGAAACCAGGATGATGCGGATGAGGCGCAGCAGCGGAAACATGGATCAGGCGCCCCGCTTTGCGCCGGCCGCGGCCAGGCGGGTTTGCAGCGCCGCCGCCGAGCGGGCCAGCGACTCGGCGCGGTCGTTGAGTTCGGCCAGGTCCAGGCGCCATTGCTCCAGCGCCGGCCGGCCCGCCAGCACGCCGCTTTCCTCGGACAGGTATTCGGACACGTTGCCGGCCAGGCGCTGGCCGGCCGTGCGCGCGCCCTCGGCCACGGCGCGGGCGCCGCCCACGATGCGCAGCGCCGCGATGTCGCCCACCACCCGGGCCAGCGCGTCCTCGGGGTCCCAGCGCAGCTGCTTGGACAGGTCGGCCACCACCTGGGCCAGGGCGGCGTCGCCCGAGATATGGGTGGCCTCGGCGAAATCCGGCGCGTCGCGCCCGGCGCCCAGGCGCGGCAGCGGCAGTTTCTCGGGCGCCACCGTCAGCGTCACGTCGGGCACCACCGCCGGATCGGCCTGCGAGGCCAGCCCGTCGCTGGCGATCGTCAGGCCCAGGCTGAAGCCGCCCAGCGCGAAGCGCACCGTCTTGCCGGCATGCCGCGCCAGGCGGTCGCGCGCCCAGTCCTCACGCCGCAACAAGGTATTGAGCGCGCTGACGGCCAACCGCGTAGGAGTGGGCAGAAACGAAAAAGGCAGCATGACGGTGTGCAACGGCCCGACGGGCGGGTTGCTGGATTTGATGGGTAAATCGGGAGTGTAACGGGTTAGATGGGAGCGTGTTTTGCGCAGGCACATGGAAAACCGGCCCCTGAAGGGGCCGGTTCAAGCGGATGCCTTGCGGCATCCCCAACGGAGGGCGGGCGCGCCGCCTCAGCTGGCGTAGTCCACCGGGATCTGCTGAATGCCGGCCAGCAGCCAGCCGCCAGTCTGCGGCTTGAAGAGGTTCCAGACTTCCTCGAAGCGGAAGGCCTCGGCGCCCGGGGTCTCGCGCAGCATGCCGGAGAAGCGCACGCTGGCCAGGTGGCCGTCGGACACGGTCTCGATGCCCAGCAGCTCGGCGTTGAGCAGCACGACTTCGGTCTTGTTGGGCGCCGCGCCGCGCTCGGCCAGCTGCGGCTTGAGCTCGGTGATCAGGTCGTCGGTCAGGAACTCGCGCAGGCGGTCGGTGCTGCCGCTGTCCCAGACGGCCTGGATGCGCACGAACTGCTCCTTGGCCTGCTTGAGGAAGTTGGGCGTGTCGAAGTCGCCCGGCACGAACCAGTTGTTGTCGTCGCCCGCCTTGGGCAGGACGGCCGGCGCGGCGGCCGCGGCAGGAGCCGCCGCCGGAGCGGGGGCCGGCTGCAGCGATTCGCGCCACATCGGTTGCTGCTGGCCGTTGGCCGCATTGTTGTTATGGGAGCCGCCAAACGCGCCCTGCGTGGCGGCGCGGGGCGCGGCGCCGCGCAGGCGGCGGACGATGAACATGATGGCGAAGACCACCAGGGCGATCAGCAGCGCCGACGACAGAAACTCGGCGAAGGCGCCGGACAGGCCCATGCTGGAGAGCAGCGCGGCGATGCCCAGGCCGGCGGCGATGCCGGCGATGGGGCCGAGCCAGCGCGACGCGCCGCTCTTGGCGGCCGCGCCCGCGGCGCCGGCCGTGGCCGCGCCGGCGGTGGCCGCGCTGGGCGCGGAGGTGGCGCCGGCCGTATTGTTGGTGGCCGTCGGCGGCGTGGTGGCCTGGCGCTGCTGGGTCACGTTGGTGGACTGACGGCCGAAGCTCCCGCCGCCGCCGGCACGGCGGGCTTCGGCGTCGAACGACGCCGTCACCAGCGCCGCGCCTGAAACGGCGATGAGCGCCGCCGCGACAAACCGCGAAAGACAGAATTTGGACATGGACATTGCTCCTCGTACTCGCGCCCCCCGCCGCCCCGAGCAGCAGGAATCTCCGCAGGTTGCGGAGCTTGGGTCACGACTTTTCTTACAACAATCTGAATACCGTAAGAATAACGGACAAGACGCCGCCCTACAAGTTCCGCAAACCGGGCGGAAATCGCTGGGCGGCAGGGGGAGATCAGCCCAGCCGCACGCCTTCGTGCAAGGCGGCGATGCCGGCCGTCAGGTTGAAGTACTGCACCCGTTCCAGGCCGGCCGTGCGCAGCATGTCGGCCAGGGTTTCCTGGTCGGGATGCATGCGGATCGATTCGGCCAGGTAGCGGTAGCTGGCCTCGTCCTTGGCGATGGTCTTGCCCAGCCAGGGCAGCACATTGAAGGAATACCAGTCGTAGGCCGGCGCCAGCGGCTTGGCGATGCGGGAGAATTCCAGCACCAGCAGCTTGCCGCCCGGCTTGAGCACCCGGGTCATTTCGGCCAGGGCGCGGTCCTTGTGGGTCATGTTGCGCAGGCCGAAGGCCACGCTGACGCGGTCGAAATAGCCCGAGGGAAACGGCAGGCGCTCGGCGTCGCACACGGCCGCGGGCACCAGCAGGCCGGCGTCGGTCAGGCGGTCGCGGCCCACCCGCAGCATGGAATCGTTGATGTCGGTGAGCCAGACCTCGCCCGTGGGGCCGGCGCGCTTGGCGAAGGCCTTGGCCAGGTCGCCGGTGCCGCCGGCGATGTCCAGCACCTTCATGCCGGGCCGGATGGCGGCGCGGCCGATGGTGAAGGCCTTCCAGACCCGGTGCAGGCCCGCCGACATGAAATCGTTCATGACGTCGTAGCGCTGGGCGACCGAATGGAAGACTTCGGCCACCTTGCGGGCTTTTTCGCTTTCCGGCACCGATTGGAAGCCGAAATGGGTGGAGGGCGAGGCGGAATCCGCGGAATGTTGCGATTCGGAGGGGTTTTGCATGGTGAATTCCCGATATATCGTCCAATGGTAGCCTATTGGCCCCCGATTCCGCCTTCCGGGCCGGCCGGATCGGCAGGCGGAATGGCTTCGGAATGGTCCGACAGCCGGCGCTCGTCACATACCTGAAATATTGCGGCCATACTATCGCAATGTTCGCGCCGCGCCGGCGCTCAGAAGTGTGCCCAATCCGCCATGTCCAGCACTATCCTCGTCGTCGAAGACGAACCCGCCATCCAGGAACTGATCGCCGTCAACCTGTCCTTCGCCGGTCACAAAGTGCTGCGTGCCTTCGACGCCGACCAGGCCCAGACGCTGATCCGCGCCGAACTCCCCGACCTGATCCTGCTCGACTGGATGCTGCCCGGCACCTCGGGCCTGGCCATGGCGCGCAAGCTGCGCAACGATGAGCGCACCCGCGCGGTGCCGGTCATCATGCTGACGGCCAAGGGTTCCGAGCAGGACAAGGTCGACGGCCTGGAAGCCGGCGCCGACGACTACATCACCAAGCCCTTCTCGCCCAAGGAGCTGATGGCCCGCATCAAGGCGGTGCTGCGCCGCCGCGCGCCCCAGCTCACCGACGACGTGATCGACGTGGGCGGCCTCAAGCTCGACCCGGTCACCCACCGCCTCTCGGGCAACAGCCAATCGCTGCAGATCGGCCCCACCGAATTCCGCCTGCTGCATTTCTTCATGACCCATCCCGAGCGCGTGTTCTCGCGCTCGCAACTGCTGGACCAGGTCTGGGGCGACCACGTGTTCGTGGAAGAACGCACGGTCGACGTGCACATCCGCCGCCTGCGCAAGGCGCTCGAACCCAGCGGGCACGACGCGCACGTGGAAACCGTGCGCGGCAGCGGCTACCGGTTTACTGCCCAGCTTCCGACGCGGTAAAACTCCCGCACGATGATCTGGCTGCGCACCCTTTTCCTGATCGCCCTGTGGGCGATCGCGGCGTTTATCGCCCAATGGCTTATCGGCAACCCGGCGGGCTGGATTCTGTTCAGCGCGGCGCTGTGCGCCATGCTGGTCTGGCGCAGCTGGCGCCTGCACCTGGTTTCGCGCTGGGCCAACAACCCCGACTCCGCCCCGCCCGCCTCGGTCGGCCCGTGGGACGACATCCTCGCGCCGCTGTACCGCTACACCCGGGCCCGCGCCCGCGAGCTGGCCGAAACCCGCAACACCATGCACGGCATGCTGGCCGCGGCCCAGGCGCTGCCCGACGGCGCGGTCACGCTCAATGAAGATTTCCAGATCGACTGGTGCAACCGCATGGCGCGCCAGCACCTGGGCCTGCGCCTGCCGGCCGACCGCGGCCACAATCTGCTGAACCTGCTGCGCGCGCCCGAATTCGTCGAATACGCGCACCGCGCCTCGTGGCCCGATCCCATCCTGGTGCGCCTGGGCCAGAACGGCCAGGAGCGGCTGATGATGATGCAGCTCACGGCCTACGCCAGCAACCAGCGCCTGCTGATCACCCGCGACGTCACCCAGATCGAGCGCCTGGAAACCACGCGCCGCGATTTCGTGGCCAACGTCTCGCACGAACTGCGCACGCCGCTGACGGTGCTGGCGGGCTTTCTGGAAACGCTGCGCGACCTGCCCGCCGAGGCCCTGCCGGCCGAACAGCGCGAACAGTACGTCGACATGATGCACGAGCAGGCCCAGCGCATGCAGGCCATCGTCGAAGACCTGCTGACCCTGTCCACGCTGGAATCCTCGCCCGGCACCGAGCCGCGCGCGGTCAACATCGGCACCCTGCTGCAGAAGGCGCGCCAGCAGATCGAGGCCCTGTCCGGCGGACGCCACGTGCTGCAATGGCACGTGGACGAAACGCTGGACGTGCTGGGCGCGGAAACCGAGCTGGCCTCGGCCCTGTCCAACCTGCTGACCAACGCCGTGCGCTACACGCCGGACGGCGGCGCCATCACCGTGCGCTGGGAACGCGAGGAAGACGGCGGCGCGCGCTACAGCGTGCAGGACACCGGCATCGGCATTCCGGCGCGCCATCTGCCGCGCCTGACCGAGCGCTTCTACCGCGTGGACCGCGGCCGTTCGCGCGCCGTCGGCGGCACCGGCCTGGGCCTGGCGATCACCAAGCACATCGCCATGCGCCACGACGCCGAACTGCTGATCAGCAGCGAACAGGGCAAGGGCAGCGTGTTCGCGCTGCGCTTCCCGCCGGACCGCGTGGCCGTCGAAGCCTGACCGCTACGCCAACTGCGCCTGGCCGGCCTCGCCGGTGGTACATTTCGGGCCATGCGCATCCTGGTCATCGAAGACGAAACCAAACTGGCCGACTACCTCAAGAAGGGGCTGTCGGAGCAAAGCCACGTCGTAGACCTGGCCCGCGACGGCGTCAACGGCCTGCACCTGGCGCTGGAAGGCGCCTACGACCTGATCGTGCTGGACGTGATGCTGCCCGGCGTGGACGGCTTCGGCATCCTGGCCGCCGTGCGCGCGCAGAAGGACACCCCCATCCTGATGCTGACGGCGCGCGACGCGGTCGAGGACCGGGTCCGCGGCCTCGAAGGCGGCGCCGACGACTACCTGATCAAGCCCTTCGCCTTCTCCGAACTGCTGGCGCGCGTGCAGGCGCTGCTGCGCCGCGGCCGCTCGCAGGAACCCACCGTGCTGCGCCTGGCCGACCTGGAACTGGATCTGGCCCGGCGCCGCGCCCAGCGGGCCGGACGGCGGCTGGACCTGACGGCCAAGGAATTCAGCCTGCTGGCGCTGCTGATGCGCCGCCAGGGCCAGGTGCTGTCGCGCACCACGCTGGCCGAACAGGTCTGGGACATGAACTTCGACAGCGACACCAACGTCATCGACGTGGCGGTGCGGCGGCTGCGCGGCAAACTGGACGATCCCTACGACACCAAACTGCTGCACACGGTGCGCGGCATGGGCTACGTGCTGGAATCGCGCCACGCATGAGGCCGCTGCGCATGCGCTCGATGCAGGCGCGCCTGACGCTGCTGCTGGGCGCCATCGCGCTACTGGTCTCCAGCCTGGCCGGCGCCACGCTGTTCTGGGCGCTCAAGCGCGAAGTCGAACGCCAGGAGATCACCGAAGTCAGCGGCAAGCTGGAGCTGATCAACCATCTGATCGACATGCAGAACAGCGCCAGCGGCCTGTCCGACCTGGCCGCCGCCTTCGACGAAATGCGCGCGGGCCAGGGCCAGCTGGGCATCTGGATCATGGAGGCCGGCGGCAAGGTGGTCTATGGCGGCGCCGCGCCGCAGACGCTGGAAACGCGGCCCGACGGGCAGGTGGTGCTGCAGGCCCCGGATGGCGGACGCATGCGCGGCCTGCGCGTGGACATCAACGACCGCATCCTGCCCGGCGCGCAGCTGACCGTGGCCGTCAGCACGCGCACCAGCGCGCAGTTCCTGTACGCCTACGGCACCGCGCTGGTGCTGATCTGCGCGCTGTGGGTGGGCGCCACCGTGGTGCTGGCGGCCTGGGCCGTGCGCCGCAGCATGGCGCCGGCGCGCCGGCTGTCCGAACAGGCGGCCCGCATCCAGCCCGACAATCTGTCGCGCCGCCTGCCGCTGAAAGACACCGACCGCGAACTGCACGAGCTGGTGCGCTCCTTCAACCGCACCCTGGAACGGCTGCAGGAGGCCTACCAGCAGATGGAAGGTTTCAACGCCGACGTGGCGCACGAGCTGCGCACGCCGCTGGCCACGCTCATCAACGGCACGCAGGTCATGCTGTCCTCGCCGCGCGAGGCGGGCGAGCTGCGCGACGCGCTGGAATCCAACCTGGAAGAACTGGAAGACCTGAAGACCCTGGTCAACGACATGCTGTTCCTGGCGCGCGCCGACCGCGGCGAGCGCGCGGCCGACCTGGCGCCGGTGTCGCTGGCCGCCGAAGCGCGGCGCGTGGCGGAATACTACGAAGCGATGCTGGAAGCGCACGGCGTGCACCTGCGCTGCGCCGGCGACGCCATCGTCGCCGCCAACCCGGGGCTGGTGCGGCGGGCCCTGGCCAATCTGATCTCCAACGCCATCAAGGCCTGCCCGGCCGGCGGCGAAATCGTGCTGGCGTGCTCGGTGTCGGCGGCCGGCGCGCGGGTCGAGGTGCGCAACCCCGGCCCGGCCATCCCCGCCGCCGACCTGCCGCGCATCTTCGACCGCTTCTTCCGCTCCGGGCAGTCGCGCGCGCCGCGCAGCGAAGGCCACGGGCTGGGCCTGGCGATCGTGCGCGCCATCGCCCGCATGCACGGCGGCGAAGTGGACGCCGCCTCGGACGAGCGCGGCACCGTCATCGGCATCACGCTGCGCGGCCCCGTGGGGCATGCCGCGGCCAACATTACAAAAATGTAATCAAGGCGACAGAGTCGGGTCACCGCCGTTTTCCTACAGTGCCATCACCGTCCCCACTACCAAGGATACGCGTGAAAGGCACTCTGCTCCGTACTCACCGGGCCGCCATCCTGGCCCTGACCCTGACCCTCAGCGCGGGCGCCGCATATGCCGCCGGCGGCCACGGCGGCCATGCCATGCCGGCCGCCTCCGCCCCCATCGGCAAGCCGGGCGATCCGGCCAAGGTCACCCGCAGCATCGACGTGGACATGTCCGACGCCATGCGCTTCACGCCGGCCCGCATCGAGGTCAAGGCCGGCGAGACCGTGCGCCTGAACGTGCGCAACTCCGGCCGCATCCGCCACGAGCTGGTGCTGGGCTCCGACGCCGACCTGAAGGCGCACTACGACATGATGATGAAAGACCCCGGCATGCGCCACGAAGAGGCCAACGCCGTGTCGCTGGAAGGCGGCAAGAGCGGCCAGATCGTGTGGCGCTTCGACAAGGCCGGCACGGTGTCTTTCGGCTGCCTGGAGCCCGGCCACTACAGCGCCGGCATGAAGGGCGCGGTATCGGTGCTGTAGGCCATGACGAATTCGCATCCTTTTTCCCGCCGCCGTTTCGTCCAGGGCCTGGCCGGCGGCGGCGCGCTGGCCGCGCTGGGCAACTGGCGCGCGGCGCTGGCCACCCCCGCCCCGGCGGCGGCCGCGCAGCTGCGCGGCACCGAGTTCCACCTGGAGATCGGCGAAACCCCGGTCAACTTCACCGGCGCGGCGCGCGTCGGCACCACCGTCAACGGCCAGGTGCCGGCGCCGCTGCTGCGCTGGCGCGAAGGCGACACGGTGACCCTGCACGTCACCAACCGCCTGCGCGAACAGACCTCGATCCACTGGCATGGCATATTGCTGCCCACCGAAATGGACGGCGTGCCCGGCCTGAGCTTTCCCGGCATCGACCCCGGCCAGACCTTCACCTACCGCTTCCAGGTGCGCCAGAGCGGCACATACTGGTATCACAGCCACTCCGGCTTCCAGGAGCAGACCGGCCTGTACGGCGCCATCGTGATCGATCCGCGCCGGCCCGATCCGATCGCCTCCGACCGCGACTACACGGTGCTGCTGTCGGACTGGACGGACGAAGATCCGATGCGGCTGTTCAACAAGCTGAAGATCATGCCGGACTACTACAACCGCATCCAGCCCAGCGTCGAAAGCCTGCGCGCCGAGGCCCGCGACAAGGGCTGGGGCCCGGCGCTGTCGGAGCGGCTGATGTGGGAGCAGATGCGCATGAATCCGTCGGACCTGGCCGACGTGTCCGGCGCCACCTACACCTTCCTGACCAACGGCGTGACGCCGGCCGGCAACTGGACCGGCCTGTTCAAGCCGGGCGAGCGCATCCGCCTGCGCTTCATCAACGGTTCGGCGATGACTTACTTCGACGTCCGCATCCCGGGGCTGAAGATGACGGTGGTCGCGGCCGACGGCCAGGACGTGCGGCCGGTGGACGTGGACGAGTTCCGCATCGGCGTGGCCGAAACCTACGACGTCATCGTCGAGCCGCGGGACGAACGCGCCTACACCATCTTCTCGCAGGCCATGGACCGTTCGGGCTACGCGCGCGCCACGCTGGCGCCGCGCGCCGGCATGCAGGCCGAGATTCCGGAGCTGGACCGGGTGCAGCTGCTGGGCATGATGGACATGGGCATGGCGCACGACATGGGCGGCGGCGGCCACGACATGGGCGGCGGCAGCGGCGCGGGCGGCCACGGCGCGATGCCGGGCATGGACCACGGCGGCCACGGTTCCGGCGCCGGCCAGGGCGGCATGATCGAGGTCAAGCACCCCTATCCCACCGAGCGCGGCGTGAGCAATTCGATGCTGCCCGACGTGGTCTCGACCCGGCTGGACGATCCCGGCGTGGGCCTGCGCGACAACGGCCGGCGCGTGCTGACCTACGCCGACCTGCGCTCCATGCGCGAGCCGCCGGACAACCGGCCGCCGTCGCGCGAGATCGAGCTGCACCTGACCGGCACCATGGAACGCTACATGTGGTCGTTCAACGGCGTGAAGTACACGGACGCCAAGCCCATCGTGCTGCGCTACGGCGAGCGCGTGCGCTTCGTGCTGGTCAACGACACGATGATGACGCACCCCATCCACCTGCACGGGCTGTGGAGCGACCTGGAATCGCCCGACGGCGCTTTCCAGGTGCGCAAGCACACCATTTCCCTCAACCCGGCGCAGCGGCTGAGCTACCGCGTCAGCGCCGATGCGCGCGGCAACTGGGCCTACCACTGCCACCTGCTGTATCACATGGAGGCCGGCATGTTCAGAGCGGTCGTGGTGGAGTAAACGACGATGAAACCGATGAATCGCCACACCCGCGGCCTGCGCGCCTGCGCGCTGGCCGCAGCGCTTGCCGCCCCCGCGGCATGGGCCCAGCCCGCCGCGATGGATCACGGCTCCATGCCCGGCATGGATCACGGCTCGATGAACCACGGCGGCGCGCCCGCGCCCGCGCCGATGGACCACGGTTCCATGCCCGGCATGGACCACGGTTCGATGGGCGACGCCCCGGCCGCGCCGCCGGTCGGCAGCCTGCCTTCCAGCGACGGCGCCGGCGAGCGCGGCTACGACAGCTACGGCATCCATGCGCACATGATGGACAGCACCGCGACATGGCAGGTCCTGTTCGACAAGTTCGGCGTGTCCCGCAACCGCGACGGCGAGTACGCCCGGGAATGGGACGGACGCTTCTGGTTCGGCTCGGCCACCGACCGCCTGCTCATCAAGAGCGAGGGCGAGGCCGAGAACGGCGGCGGATCGAGCGGCAAGGTCGAGGCCTTCTGGAGCCATGCCGTCTCGCCCTTCTGGGACCTGCAGCTGGGCGCGCGCCGCGACATCGGCACGGGCCCCAAGCGCAACTGGGCCGCCATCGGCATCGAGGGCCTGCTGCCCTACAACATCGAACTGGACGCCACCGGCTACGTGGGCTCGTCCGGCCGCAGCGCTTTGGCGCTCAAGGCCGAATACGACCTGCTGCTGACGCAGCGCCTGATCTTCACGCCGGAGCTGGAAGCCAGCTTCTACGGCAAGGACGACCCGGACCGCGGCATCGGCTCGGGCCTGGCCGAAGGCGCGCTGTCGCTGCGGCTGCGCTACGAAATCACGCGCGAGTTCGCGCCCTATATTGGCGTATCCTTCGAACGTAAGTTCGGCCAGACCGCCAGCTACGCGTCCGAGGCCGGCGCCAGCCGGTCGCAGACCGCCGTCATCGCGGGCGTGCGGTTCTGGTTCTGAGCCCCATGTTCACATTTCCGTACGGAGCATCATGAACGTTTCCCGACTTGCGCGCCGCCTGGCGCTTGCCGCCGTCCTGAGCGTGCCCGCCTACGCCTACGCCGAGGCCCCCACCAAGGTCGAAGTGTGGAAGACCCCCACCTGCGGCTGTTGCGAAGACTGGGTCAAGCACATGCGCGACAACGGCTTCGAGGTGATCGCGCACGACGTGCAGGACACCGGCCCCATCCGCCGTAACGCCGGCATGGCCGACTACGGCTCCTGCCACACGGCCGCCGTGGGCGGCTACGCCATCGAAGGCCACGTGCCCGCCAGCGACGTGCGCCGGCTGCTGCTGGAAAAGCCCGAGGCGGCCGGCCTGGCCGCCCCGGGCATGCCGCTGGGCTCGCCCGGCATGGACGGCCCCGAGTACGGCGGACGCAAGACGCCGCACGACGTGCTGCTGGTCGACAAGCGCGGCGGCGCCCAGGTGTTCCAGGCCTACCGCTAGCGTCCTGGCCGGGGGGGACGGGAGCAGCCACAACGTGCCTGTGGCTACTCCTTGCACCGCAGCAAAAATGCGCCACAATAGGTGAAACGCATTCGTTCCACCCCTACTCCCCAGGCAGTCATGGCACAAATCGTCCTGTTCGAGAACATCCATCCCAGCGCCCGCGCCGTCTTCGAGGCCGCCGGCTACACCGACATCGTCACGCATGCCGCGGCACTGCCGCCGGCGCAACTGCGCGACGCCCTGCGCGGCGCGCAGGTGGCGGGGATCCGTTCTCGCACGCACCTGGACGCCGGCCTGCTGTCCGACAACCCCGACCTGCGCGTCGTGGGCTGCTTCTGCATCGGCACCAACCAGGTCGACCTGGACGCCGCCATGCAGCGCGGGGTGCCGGTGTTCAACGCGCCCTTCTCCAACACCCGCTCGGTCGCCGAGCTGGTGCTGGGCGAAGCCATCCTGCTGCTGCGCCGCATCCCCGAGAAAAACGCGCGCGTGCACCTGGGCCACTGGGACAAGAGCGCCGCCGGCGCCTTCGAGACCCGCGGCAAGACCCTGGGCATCGTGGGCTACGGCAACATCGGCTCGCAGATCAGCACGCTGGCCGAAAGCCTGGGCATGCGCGTCGTCTACCACGACGTCGAGGCCAAGCTGCCGCTGGGCAACGCCCGCCCCGCCGGCTCGCTCGACGAGCTGCTGGAGCAGTCCGACGTCGTCACGCTGCATGTGCCGGGCGGCAAGTCGACCGAAAAAATCATGAATGCGCAGACCATCGCGCGCATGCGGCGCGGCGCAATCCTGATCAACGCCTCGCGCGGCACGGTGGTCGACATCCAGGCCCTGCACGAGGCCCTCAAGTCCGGCCACCTGGCCGGCGCGGCGCTGGACGTGTTCCCCACCGAGCCCAAGGGTCCGGACGAACCGCTGGCCAGCCCGCTGATCGGGATGCCCAACGTCATCCTGACCCCGCACATCGGCGGCAGCACGCAGGAATCCCAGGAAAACATCGGCCGCGAAGTCGCCGAAAAACTGGTGCGCTTCCTGCAGGCGGGCACCACCAAGGGCGCGGTCAACTTCCCCGAACTGCCCTACCTGGAGCCGGCCGGCGGCACGCGCATCCTGCATGTGCACCGCAACGCCCCGGGCGCGCTCGGCACGCTCGACAACCTGATGGCGCAGCACGGCCTGAACATCGTCAGCCAGACCCTGCAGACCAAGGGCCAGATCGGCTACGTCATCACCGACGTCGACGGCCAGGTCGACGACATCGTGATGACGACGCTGCGCGATCATCCCATCACGGTGCGTTGCGACAGGTTGTGAAACGCGCGTAATCCGTCGGCCGGCGGCGCCTCGTTGGCGGCGCTCGCCAGGCACTCCGCCATCTTCTCGCGCACCCCGCCGGCTTCGAACGGCAGGCGGCCGATCAGGCCGATCTCGCGCCATAGCGGCGTCTCGCCCAGCGGCAGCAGCCGCAGGCCGGTCATGTCCAGCCGCCGCAGGCGCGGCAGAAGCGCCACGCCCAGGCCGTGGCGCACCATGTTGGCGATGGCGTCGACTTCGTCCAGCTCCACGGCGTCATGCACCGTGATGCGGTGCTTCTTCAGGAACACGTCCACGGCCCGGCCGCCGAACGAGGCCCGGTCGTAGCGGATGAAGGGCTGGCTCGCCAGCAGCTCGCGCCACGGCGCGTCCGGCAGGGCCGCGGGCACGGCCAGCATGACCGGCTCGCGCATCAGCGGCTGCCAGCCCAGCTCCGGCGGCAGGGCGAAGGGCGGGCGGATCAGCATGGCCATGTCCACCTCGCCCGCGTCCACCTGGCCCAGCAGCGCCAGCGACACGCCCGGCACCACCCGCACGCGCACGTCGGGATAGACGGCCCGAAACCGTCCCAGCGCGCGCACCAGCAGGTCCTGCTGCACCGAGGCGATGGCGCCGATGCGCAGCGATCCGCTGACGTGGCCGGCGCCGGCCGTGGTCACCATGCGCTCGGCCATGGCCACGAGCTCCTCGGCCTGCGGCAGCATCTCGCGGCCGTGGGCGTTGAGCGCCGCCGCCCGCGCGCTGCGATCGAACAGCGTCACGCCCAGGTATTCCTCCAGGCGCTTGATCTGGGCGCTGACCGCCGACTGGGTCAGGCCCAGCTGCGCCCCCGCGCCGGTGAAAGTGCCGTCCCGGGCCACCGCGATAAAGGTCTTGAACTCTTTGATCACAATCGATTTTTTCGATGCTAAGGCACAAAAAATATCGTTTTTGGATCAAAAAAACAATCAATAAAATAGGCCCTGGCAATTCTTCCTCACCGCTTCCGGAGCCCCACATGACCGCTCAAACCCAACTGCCGCCGTTCCATCTGGCCTTCCCGGTCCGCGACCTGGCCGAAGCCCGCGCCTTCTATGGCGAAAAACTGGGCTGTCCCGAAGGCCGCAGCTCGCCCGAATGGGTCGATTTCAACTTCTACGGCCACCAGATCGTGGCCCACCTCGCGCCCGGCGAATGCGGCCACCATGCCACCAGCGCCGTAGACTCGCATAATGTGCCGGTACGCCATTTCGGCGCCGTGCTTTCCATGGAACAATGGGAAGCCATGGCCAAGCGCCTGACCGACGCGGGCACCGAATTCGTCATCGAGCCCTACATCCGCTTCAAGGGCGAGGTCGGCGAGCAGGCCACCATGTTCTTCCTGGACCCGTCGGGCAACGCGCTGGAGTTCAAGGCGTTCAAGAACATGGATTCGTTGTTCGCCAAGTAATCCGTTCCTACAGGTTTCGTGTCGTTGAACGTACTATCAGAACCCCCTTCTTCGGCCGAAACCGCCTGGCGCATCCTGCCCCAGGGCGACCGCTGCCTGATCGTTTCCTTCGGCGACCGCATCGATGCGTCGATCGGCCGCACCTGTCTGGCCGCGGCCGTCCGGCTGCGCGAGGCGCGGCTGCCCGGCGTGACCGACGTGGTGCCCTCCTTCGTCGCGGTGGCGGTGCATTACCGGCCTGACGCCCGGGGCAACCCCTCGTACGCCCAGCTGGCCGAGCGCATCGGCCAGTTGCTGGAGGCCGGCATAAGCGTCGACGCCTCGGGCGGGCGCGAAGTCGACATTCCCGTCTGCTACGGCGGCGAACACGGCCCCGACCTGGACGACGTGGCGCGCGCCGCCGGCCTCACGCCCGAAGACGTGATCGCGCTGCACAGCCAGCCGCGCAGCATGGTGTTCATGCTGGGGTTCGCGCCCGGCCACGCCTACCTGGGCGTGCACGACGAAAAACTGAACATTCCCCGCCGTCCCTCGCCGCGCACCGCCGTGCCGATGGGCGCGGTGGCGGTGGCCAACCGCCAGACCGTGATCTACCCGAACCGCCTGCCCGGCGGCTGGAACATCATCGGCGCCACGCCGCTGACCATGTTCGACCCGGCCCGCGAGCCGGCCGCCCTGCTGCAGCCCGGCGATTCCGTGCGCTTCGTGCCCATCGGCCCCGACGAGTTCGACCGCATCCGGGAGGCCGGACGATGAGCCTGACCGTCATCAAGCCCGGCATGCTGTCGAGCTTCCAGGACCGCGGCCGCGAGGGCTACCAGCACCAGGGCATTCCGGCCGCCGGCGCCATGGACGAGCGCGCCCACCGGCTGGCCAACGCGCTGGCCGGCAACGCCGGCGACCCGGCCACCCTGGAAATGACGCTGACCGGCCCGACCCTGCGGTTCGACGCGCCGGCCTGCTTCGCGCTGGCCGGCGCCGACCTGGGCGCCACGCTCAATGGCCGCGACCTGCCGGTGCACCGCCCGCTGGTCGCGCAGGCCGGCGACACGCTGGCCTTCGGCGCCCGCCCGGCCGTGGGCGTGCGCGGCTATCTGGCGGTGCATGGCGGCTTCGCGCTGGAGCCGGTCATGGGCAGCGAAAGCACTTATCTGCGCAGCGGCTTCGGCGGCTTTCACGGCCGCGCGCTGGCCAGGGGCGACCAGCTGCCGCTGCGCAAGCCGCTGGACGGCGGACGCGACATGGACGCGTTGCAGGATGCGCTGTGGCAGCTGCGCGTGTACCTGCCGTCCGCGCTGGGCGCGCCGCGCCGCAGCGCCGTGCGCTTTTTGCCGGGCATGCACTGGCACGAGTTCTCGCAAGCGTCCCGCCGGGCCTTCGCCGAGGCCGAATTCCGCATCAGCCCGCAATCCGACCGCATGGGCTACCGGCTGCTGGGCCCCGCGCTGTCCATGAGCGAGCCGCGCCAGATGCTGTCGGAGGCCGCCTGCTTCGGCACCGTGCAGGTGCCCTCGGGCGGCGAGGCCATCATCCTCATGGCCGACCGCCAGACCACCGGCGGCTATCCCAAGATCGCGCAGATCGCCACGGTGGACCTGCCCATCCTGGCGCAGGCCGCGCCAGGGCAGACGCTGCGCTTCCAGCCCATCGAACTGGAGGCCGCGCAGCGCCTGGACGGCGAGCGCGAGCGCGCCTTCGCGCAATTGCAGGACACGCTGGCGCCGCTGCGCGCACTCCTCGCCTAGAAAGGAAACCGCTATGACCACCCGCATCGACATGAACTGCGACATGGGCGAAAGCTATGGCGCCTGGACCATGGGCAACGACGCGGCGGTGCTGCAATACGTCAGCTCCGCCAATATCGCCTGCGGCTTCCATGGCGGCGACCCGGCCACCATGCGCAAAACCGTGGCCGCCGCCCTCAAGCAGGGCGTGGCGCTGGGCGCGCATCCCAGCCTGCAGGATCTGGCGGGCTTCGGGCGCCGCGCCATGCAGATCAGCCCCGACGAGGCCTACGACATCGTGGTCTACCAGATCGGCGCGCTGGCCGGCGTGGCCGCCTCGCAAGGCGCGCGGCTGCATCACGTCAAGGCGCACGGCGCCCTCTACAACATGGCGGCCAAGGACGAACACCTGGCGCGCGCCATCTGCCAGGCGGTCAAGGACGTGGACGCCACGCTGATCCTGTACGGGCTGGCCGGCAGCAGGCTGATCGAGGCGGCCCGCGACATCGGCCTGGCGGCGGCCAGCGAGGTCTTCGCCGACCGCAGCTACCAGGACGACGGCTCGCTCACGCCGCGCACGCGCGCCGGCGCCATGATCGAGGACGTGGAGCAGGCGGTAGCGCAGGTGGTGCGCATGGTGCGCGAAGGCAAGGTGCGCTCGGTCGGCGGCAAGGACGTGCCCGTGCAGGCCGACACCCTCTGTATCCACGGCGACCAGCCCAACGCCCTGGTGTTCGCCAGCGGCATCCGCCAGGCCCTGGAGGCGGCCGGCATCGAGGTGCGCACCCCGCCGCCGCGCCCTCAGGCGCGCGCGACTTCGCGGTAGGCCTCGATCACGGGCGACAGCACGTCGGCCAGGTAGCCGCGCGCCAGCCCGGTCATGCGTTCGACGTCGCGCCCGGCCATCGCGTCGATGATGGCGCGGGTGCAGGACGCAATGGCGCTGGAGGCCATTTCCCGCCGGGCCAGCAGGTAGCGCAGCGGCTCGACCTGTTCATACAGCTTGCTCAGCATGCCCGCCAGCGGCGTGTTGCCGGTGCTGCGAGCCGCGGCCAGGTAGAACTCGCAGGCCGCGGCGATGCAGGCGCGCACCTGGCCGCCGGCCTGGGCCTCGGCGATCGCGCCGTGGTGGCGGCGCAGCTCGGCCACCAGCGGCGACAGGTCCTCGGCCCCGGCCGCCTGGCGCAGGCTGTAGGCCTCCAGCTCGGCGCGCAGCAGGTACAGGTGGCGGATCTGGGTTTCGGTGTACAGCGTGACCCTGAAGCCCTTGCGCTGGACGTGGGTGACCAGGCCGCTGACCTCCAGCAGGCGCAGCGCCTCGCGGATCGGGCTGCGGCTGGTGCCGAAGCGTTGCTCGAGTTCCTGTTCCCGCAGCGGCTGGCCGGGACGGATGGTTCCGTCCACGATCAGTTCACGGATCTGTTCCTGCAGGAAATACGGAATCGTGGCGGGCGCTTTGACGTCCAATCGGCTCCCCTTTGCGGCTTGATGCCTGGTATGCGACGGGGGGGACGATACTAGAAGTTTCTTGAAACACAAATAAGAACTTGGTTGCGTTCGCGGCCGGCGTTCAATCCCAATCGTCGCGATAGACGAATTTCGGCATCTGCCAGTTGAACCGCAGCGCCAGCAGGCGCACCGCCAGGCCGGCGGCCAGCGCGATGGGCACGGCGGCGTTGGCTGACAGGCCCAGCGCTTGCCCGCCCAGGTACAGCCCGCCCGTCACCACCGACACGCTGGCGTAGAGCTCCTTGCGAAACAGCAGCGGCACCTCGTTGCACAGCACGTCGCGCAGCACCCCGCCGGCGCAGCCGGTGATCATGCCGCTGATGAGCACCACCGTGATCGGCAGCTGCATGAGCTGCGCCACCTGGCAGCCGATGACGGTGAACGCCACCAGGCCGAGGGCGTCGGCCAGCAGGAACAGGCTGCGCAGGCGCCGCATGACCGGCGCGATCAATGCCGTGACGATGGCCGCCCCGCCCGTCATCCACAGGTATTCGGGGTGGATCACCCAGGTCAGGGGGTAATGGCCCAGCAGCACGTCGCGCAGCGAGCCGCCGCCCAGCGCGGTCACGCAGGCGATGATGCACACGCCCATCCAGTCCATGTCGCGCCGGCCGGCGGACAGGGCCGCGGTCATGGCTTCGGCCACGATGGCGACGAGATACAGCGTATGCAGCAGGACGGGCGAGAGTTCGGAAAACATGGGGAGGACGAAAGGAGGACAGCCCACATTGTATTGAGCCGCCGCGCGGCGGGCCGCCATTGCCTGGATGTGCGCCATCCCTTACGCTGGAAGATGCGTTGATATCGGTCAAACCCCGCCCCGCCTAGCAACGGGACAATGGGGATGTGCCCGCAAGGGCAGTAACGGCAGGGACGCACGGACGCGGGTACCGTCGGCCCGGCCACACCCGGGAGAGAAGATAATGACACAGCAAATCGGCCCCATCCTGCTGGCAACCGACCTGAGCGCCCGTGGCGACCGCGCCCTGGACCGCGCGTTGCAGCTGGCCAAGGAACTCGGCACCAAGCTCATCGTCCTGCACGTCATGGAGTCGCATGCGACGTCCGCGCGCCTGACCACGCCCGTGTGGCGCCGCCACACGTCGGACCACAAGGCCCTGGCCGAGCGCGAGCTGGCCGAAGACCTGGCGGCCGCCGAAGTGCCGACCGAAGTGGTGGTGACCAACGGCGATCCGCTGGCGCGCATCATGGAAACCGCCGACAGCTACGGCTGTTCGCTGATCGTCACCGGCATCGCGCGCGACGAAACCCTGGGCCGGCTGCTGCTGGGAACCACCGTCGAAAAGCTGGCCCGCCAGGCGCGCCACCCGGTGCTGGTGGTCAAGACCCGCCCGCGCCGCCCCTACCGCGACGTGCTGGTGGCCACCGACTTCTCCGACGGCTCGCGCCAGGCCCTGCGCGCCGCGCTGCAGCTGGTGCCCAACGCCGACCTGACGCTGTTCCACGCCTACGACGTGCCGTTCCAGGGCAAGAACGTGCCCGACGAGGCCGTCACGCGCAACTTCTACAAGGCCGCCGAGCAGAGCGCGCGCGAATTCACCGCCGCCACGCCCGAACTGGCCGGCGTCGCCGCGCCCAAGGTGGTGCTGGAATGCGGCCAGCCGGAGACCGTGCTGTCGGAATACTCGTTCAACCACCGCTCCGACCTGGTGGTCACGGGCACCCACGGCCGCACCGGCATCCTGCGCACCGCCATCGGCAGCGTGGCCGAACGGCTGCTCGAATCGCTGCCCAGCGACGTGCTGATCGTCAGGCTGACGGGCGCGGAATAAGCGGAAAACGGGCACGGCGCGGCAATCCCGCGCCGTGCGCGTCGCCCGGTCACGCCCCGTTCTTCTCCATCGTCTCTATCGTCCCGCGCAGCATGTGCAGCAGCACCAGGCCGGGCAAGGCGATCAGCACCGTCAGCAGGAAGAAGCCGGGCCAGCCCAGGCTGTCGACCAGGGGCGGCGTGAGGGGGCCGGCCAGGTAGGTGCGGCCCACCGCCGACAGCGCCGACAGCAGGGCGAACTGGGTCGCCGAAAAGCGCTGGCGGCACAGCGCCATCAGCAGGCCGACGAAGGACGCCGTGCCCAGGCCGCCGCACAGGTTCTCTATGCCCACCGCCGTGGCCATGAGCCAGATGCTTTGGGGGCTGACGGCGATCATCCAGTACGCCAGGTTCGACACCGCCTGCAGCAGCCCGAAGGCCATCAGCGAGCGGTACAGGCCCCAGCGCGACATGAGCGAGCCGCCGGCCAGCGCGCCGACGATGGTGGCGGCCAGCCCCAGCACCTTGTTCACGGTGCCCACCTCGGTCGGGCTGAAGCCCGCGCCGCGGATCAGGAAGGTGGTGGACAGCGCGCCGGCGAACGCATCGCCCAGCTTGTACAGCACGATCAGCAGCAGCACCGCCAGCGCCCCGCGGCGCGTGAAGAATTCGCGCAGCGGCTCGCCCACCGCCTCGCGCAGGCTGCGCGGCGCGGTGGCGACGTGTTCGGGCTCGGGCGCCCACAGCGTGGCCAGCGCGCACAGCAGCATCAGCCCGCCCATCAGCATGTAGGTGTAGCCCCAGCCTATCCACTGGTCGGCCAGGATCAGCGCCAGCCCGCCCGACACGATCATGGCCAGCCGGTAGCCCATGACCTTGATGGCCGCGCCCGCGCCGCGCTCTTCCTTGCGCAGCACGTCGGTGCAATAGGCGTCGAAAGCGATGTCCTGGGTGGCCGACAGGAACGCCACCAGCACCGCCAGCAGCGCCAGCGGCTGCAGCGCCGAGGACGGCGACAGCGCGCCCATCGCCATGATGGCGGCGGCCAGCAGCAGCTGGGTCACCAGCATCCAGCCGCGGCGCCGGCCCAGCAGGGGCGGGACGTAGCGGTCCACGAACGGGGCCCACAGGAACTTGAGGGTGTAGGCCGTGCCCACCAGGGTCAGGAAACCGATCTGCTGCAGCGGCACGCCTTCCACCGTGGCCCAGGCCTGCAAGGTGCCGCTGGTCAGGGCCAGCGGCAATCCGCTGGCGAAGCCCAGGACCAGCAAAGGGGCCACGCGGGGACTGGTGTAGACGTTGGATGCAGCGGTAATGACGGTCTCCGGTAACGCGCCGGCCCGGCGCTGGAGGCCGGCGGCTTGCGGCATTTTAGGGCCTGCGGGCCGCAGCGTCAGGGCGAGGCGAAACGGTACACCGCCAGCGTGCTGCGCCAGCCCGGCAGCAGCTTGATCTCGCGGCCTTCGTTGAAGGTGGCGCGCTCCAGGATGTCCAGGCGCAGTTCGCCGGCCAGCTGCTCGAAGTCGCGCAGCGTGCACAGGTGGATGTTGGGCGTGTTGTACCACTGGTACGGCATCTGGCCGGTGACCGGCATGCGGCCGCGCAGGATGGACCAGCCGTGCGGCCAGTAGCCGAAGTTGGGAAACGACACCACGCCGTAGCGCGCCACCCGCGCCATCTCGCGCAGGATGTGCTGGGTGCGGTGCATGGACTGCAGGGTCTGCGACAGCACCACCGTGTCGAACTGCTTGTCGTCGAACAGGGCCAGGCCGTCTTCCAGGTTCTGCTGGATCACTTCCACGCCGCGCCGCACGCAGGCGATGACGCAGTTGTCGTCCAGCTCCACGCCCGCGCCGCGCACCTGGCGGTGGTCGCGCAGGTGCGCCAGCAGCGCGCCGTCGCCGCAGCCCAGGTCCAGCACGCGGCTGCCGGGCTGGATCCAGCTCGCGATGCGCGCCAGGTCGGGCCGCAGGGCGCCGGGCGCGGGGCGGGGAGTCACGGGGCTCATTCGGAACGTCCTTGGTTCGGGCGCGCGGCGCCCAGGTCCAGCTCGCGCGCGATGCGTTCGTAATAGCCGCGGACCACGGCATGGTAGCGGGCGTCTTCCAGCAGGAAGGCGTCGTGGCCGTGCGGCGCGTCGATCTCGGCGTAGGTCACGGGGCTGCCGTTCTTCAGCAGCGCGCGCACGATTTCGCGCGAGCGCTCCGGCGGAAAGCGCCAGTCGGTCGAGAACGACACCAGCAGGAAATCGGCCTGCGCCGGCGCCAGCGCGCGCGCCAGGTCGCCGCCGGCGTTGCGGGCCGGATCGAAATAATCCAGCGCGCGGGTGATCAGCAGATAGGTGTTGGCGTCGAAGTAGCGGGTGAATTTCTCGCCCTGGTAGCGCAGGTACGACTCCACCTCGAACTCGACGTCGTAGCCGTAGCGGTAGGCGCCGTTCTCGGCCGGGGCGCGCTGGGCGCGGCCGAACTTCTCGGCCATGTCGTCGTCGGACAGATAGGTGATGTGGCCGATCATGCGCGCCACCGACAGGCCGCGGCGCGGCACCGTCTGCTGCGCGTAATAGTCGCCGCCGTGGAAGTCGGGATCGGTGATGATGGCGCGGCGCGCCACTTCGTTGAAGCCGATATTCTGCGCCGACAGCCGCGGCGTGCTGGCGATGACCACGCAGTTGGCGACCCGCTCGGGCAGCGTGATGGCCCAGCTCAGCGCCTGCATGCCGCCCAGCGATCCGCCCATCACGGCGGCGAAGCGTTCGATGCCGAAGTGGTCCGCCACCCGCGCCTGCGCCCGCACCCAGTCTTCCACGGTCAGCATGGGAAAGGCCGCGCCCCAGGGCTTGCCGGTCTCCGGGTTGATGCTGGCCGGGCCGGTCGAGCCGAAGCACGAGCCCAGGTTGTTGACGCCGATCACGAAAAACACGTCGGTGTCCACCGGCTTGCCCGGTCCGACCATGTTGTCCCACCAGCCCACGTCGGAGGGATTGTCGGCCGCCTGGCCGGCCACGTGATGCGAGGCGTTCAGCGCATGGCAGATGAGCACGGCGTTGCTGCGCTGCGCGTTGAGCGTGCCGTAGGTCTCCACCGCCAGCTCGTAGGCGGCCAGCGACTGGCCGCTGGACAGCGGCAGCGGCTCATCGAAGCGTATGAAAGTGGGAGCGACGAGACCGACGGAGCCGGGATCAGCGGCGGCGGCGGTCGTGATGGCGGCGGGGACGAACCCGCTGGCCGAATCACCGGCCAAATTCTGGGCAGGAGTGGTCATACGGACCTCTTTAGCTGGATTTATTGGAAGGCGCCCGCAAGCGGATCAGGCAAATCGGCGCCGAAAATTGAATACTGCGGCAGGAATTCTAGCACTGCTGGCGCGCGCGGCAGCAACAGGCCTCAGACCCCTTCCCCCCAGGGCTCCTGTCCGAGGTACTCGTAGCGTTCGGTATTGACGCGCGAGATCCGCCACTCGACGGGCTGGCGTTTGTACGAAAACGCGACGCGGCGGATCTCCAGCAAGGGGCTGCCCTCGGCCACGCCCAGCGCCCGCGCCTGCGCGCGTTCGGCCAGGCAGGTGCGCAGGCGCTCGTCGGTGGCGATCACGTTCACGCCGAACACGTCCTGGTACAGCGCGTACAGGGTGCTTGAGCGCTCGCGCAGGTGCGCTTCGGTCATGCCGGGAAAGCAGGACTCCGGCAGGCACAGCTCGTCCATCATCACGACTTCGCCATTGAGCGACAGCAGGTTGGTGAACTCGAACACCATCGCGCCCGCCGGCAGGTTCAGCTTCTCGCGCGCGATGGCCGAGGCCCGCTGGCGGCGGAAACGCAGCAGCTCGGTGCTGGGATAGGACTTGTTCCCGTCCTGGCGCACGATGCGGAAGAACTTGAAGAAATGATGGTTGCGGGTATGCACGGCCACATAGGTGCCGCGGCCCTGGTGGCGCACCAGGATGTTCTCGGCGGCCAGGTCGTCGATGGCTTTGCGCAAGGTGCCGATGGACACGCCGAAGCGCTCGGCCAGCTGCTTCTCGGGCGGGATGGCCTCGCCCTGCTTCCACTCGCCCTGGGCCAGCGCGGCCAGCACGGCCTGCTTGACCTGCGCATACAGTGGACTGCCGAGGGGCACGGTCGATGACAGGCTGATATTCATGGGTGCATCGCAATAACCGGGAGGCCACAGTGTAGCGGCGCGGACGAAACCGGCTCAAGTCATACAATTCATATATATGATTTAGTTGACTTAGAGAAATTGCGGCCATAAGATCTCCTGACCGTAGCGCCTGCCGCGTCCGGCCGGCGTCCCAGCCAGGAGGAAGACAATGATTCACGCCGTATTGCACGATGCGAAGGACACGGTGGCGGTCGCCGTGGTGGAAGGCGTCACCGCCGGAACGGAACTGAACGCCTGGATCATGGATGAGGACAAGATCATCCACGTGCGCGCCTCGCAGGACATACCCATCGGCCACAAGGTGGCGATGAAGGACATGGCCGTCGGCGACACCGTCTACAAGTACGGCGTCGACATCGGCCGGGTGGTGCAGCCCATACAGGCCGGGCAGCACGCCCACGTGCACAACATCAAGACCAAGCGCTGGTAAGCCCCCCACTCGAAAAGGAATCCGCCATGTCCGTCATCTCCGCTTCGACCACCTTCCAGGGCTACCGCCGCGACAACGGCCGCGTCGGCGTGCGCAACCACGTCATCGTGCTGCCCGTGGACGACATCTCCAACGCCGCGGCCGAGGCCGTGGCCAACAACATCAAGGGCACGCTGGCCCTGCCCCACCCCTACGGCCGCCTGCAGTTCGGCGAGGACCTGGAACTGCACTTCCGCACCCTGATCGGCACCGGCTGCAATCCCAACGTCGCCGCCGTGGTGGTGATAGGCATCGAAGAAGGCTGGACCAAGCGCGTGGTCGACGGCATCGCCGCCACCGGCAAGCCGGTCATGGGCTTCAGCATCGAACTGCACGGCGACCACGACACCATCATGCGCGCCTCGCGCTGCGCCAAGGAGTTCGTGCACTACGCCACCGCGCTGGCGCGCAGCGAATGCCCCATCGCCGACCTGTGGGTCTCGACCAAGTGCGGCGAGTCCGACACCACCTCGGGCTGCGGCGCCAACCCCACCGTCGGCAACGCCTTCGACAAGCTCTACGCGCTGGGGTCCACGCTGGTGTTCGGCGAAACCTCGGAACTGACCGGCGGCGAGCACATCGTGGCCGAGCGCTGCGCCAACGACGCGGTGCGCGAACGCTTCATGTTCATGTTCAACCGCTACCAGGACATGATCGACCGCTGGAAGACCAGCGACCTGTCCGAGTCCCAGCCCACCAAGGGCAACATCGCCGGCGGCCTCACCACCATCGAGGAAAAGGCGCTGGGCAACATCCAGAAGATCGGCAAGCAGTGCCGCGTCGACGGCGTGCTGGACAAGGCCGAAATCCCCGACGGCCCCGGCCTCTGGTTCATGGACTCGTCCTCGGCCGCGGCCGAGATGGTGACCCTGTGCGCGGCCTCGGGCTACGCCGTGCACTTCTTCCCCACCGGCCAGGGCAACGTGATCGGCAATCCCATCCTGCCGGTCATCAAGATCTGCGCCAATCCGCGCACGGTGCGCACCATGTCGGAACACATCGACGTGGACACCAGCGGCCTGCTGCAACGCGAGATCGACCTGAGCCAGGCCGGCGACAAGCTGCTCGAATGCATGCTGGCCACCGCCAACGGCCGCTGGACCGCCGCCGAGGCGCTGGGCCATCGCGAATTCGTCCTGACCCGCATCTTCGAAAGCGCCTGAGCGCGCGCCCTTGCATTCCTACCGGGGCATCCCCCAAGGAGGAAGACAGATGAGCAGCGAACACGATCTCACCCCGGACGCCGCGCTGCGCCGGCGCCTGCTCGGCGCGCTCGGCGCCGCCGGCCTGGGCGCCCTGGCGCCGTGGCAGGGCGCGCTGGCGCAAGCCGGCAAGTGGCCCGAACGGCCCATCAACTACGTGGTACCCTTCCCGCCCGGCGGGCTGACCGACGTGGCCGCGCGCCAGGTCGGCAAGGCGCTGGGCGACGCCGAGCACTGGAACGTGGTGGTGGAAAACCGCCCCGGCGGCAACGCCAACATCGGCGCGACGCACGTGGCCAACGCCGCGCCCGACGGCTATACCTGGCTGGCCATCACGCTGTCGCACGCGGCCAACGCCACGCTCTTCGCCGGCAAGGCCGGCTACGACCTGACGCGCGACCTGACGCCGCTGGCGGGGCTGGCTTCCTCGCCCATCATGGTGGTGGTCAACGCCAAGAGCGACATCAAGAACATGGCCGACCTGGCCCGCGCGGCGCGCGCCAAGTCGCTGTCGGCCGGCTCCAGCGGCAACGGCACGCCGCCGCACCTGACGCTGGCGCTCTACCAGAAGCTCACCGGCCTGCCGCTGATGCACATTCCCTACAAAGGCGGCGCGCCCTCGCTCACCGACCTGATCGGCGGCCACCTGGACGTGGTGTTCTCCAACTATCCCGAATCGCTGCCGCACGTGAAGAACGGCGCGCTGCGGGCGCTGGCCATCACCACGCGCGAGCGCAGCCCCGACCTGCCGGACGTGCCCACCGTGCAGCAGGCCGGGCTGCCCGACCTGATCGTGGAGAACTTCACCGGGGTGCTCGCGCCCGCGGGCACGCCGGCGGCGCGGGTCCAGCGCATCGGCGACGCCATCGTGCGCCAGGTGTCGCAACCCGCCATGCAGCAGGCGCTGCGGCAGCTGGGCTTCGTGCCCCAGCCGCGCGGCCCGGCGGAGTTCGGCGCCTATCTCAAGTCCGAGGTGGCGCGCTGGGCCAAGATCATCCACGAGGCCAATATCCAGGTCGCCTGAGCCAGGGACTCCCCATGCACATTCTCATCTCCGAGTTCATGGACGCGCCCGCGGTCGAGGCGCTGCGCCGGCGCTTCGACGTGCGCTATGAGCCCGACCTGGTCGAACGCCGCGAGGCCCTGCTGCAGGCCGCGGCGGCGGCCGACGGCCTGATCGTGCGCAACCGCAGCCGCGTCGACGCCGGACTGCTGGCCGCCGCCCCCCGGCTGCGGGCCGTGGGGCGGCTCGGCGTGGGACTGGACAACATCGACCTGGACGGCTGCGCCGCGCGCGGCATCGCGGTGGTGCCGGCCACCGGCGCCAACGCGCGCGCCGTGGCCGAATACGTGATCGGCGCCGTGCTGGCGCTGCTGCGCGGCGCCTACTTCTCCACGCCGGCGGTCGCGGCCGGACAGTGGCCCCGCAACGCGCTCTCGCAAGGCCTGGAAGTCCACGGCCGCACGCTAGGCGTGGTGGGCTTCGGCGGCATCGGCCGGCTGGCCGCGCGCCTGGCGCGCGGGCTGGACATGCAGGTCATCGGCTGCGACGCGGCGCTGCCGCCGGACCATCCCGCCTGGGAAGAAGCGGGCGTCGCCGCCGTGCCGCTGGACGCGCTGCTGGCGCGGGCCGACGCCGTCACGCTGCACCTGCCGCTCACCGCCGGCACGCGCCGGCTGCTGGACGCCGGACGCATCGCCCGCATGCGCCCGGGCGCCGTGCTGGTCAATACCTCGCGCGGCGGCATCGTGGACGAAGCCGCCCTGGCCGAGGCGCTGCGGGCCGGCCGCCTGCGCGGCGCGGCGCTCGACGTGTACGCCGAAGAGCCGCTGCCCGCCGGCAGCGCGCTGGCCGGCGTTCCCAACCTCATCCTCACGCCGCACATCGCCGGCCTGACGCAGGAGGCCAACACCCGCGTTTCCGACATGGTGGCCGCCGGTGTGACAATAGCCCTTACCGGCGGCGCCGCGCAGCACGCCCGCGCCGCCTCCTGACGGAAAGGATATGGCTCACATCTATCTGGACGAACTCCAACTGCTCGCCGCGGCCGCCCTGGCGGCCGCCGGCGCCAACCCGGCGATGGCCGACAGCACCGCGCGCGCGCTGGTCTACGCCGAAAGCCAGGGGCTGGGCTCGCACGGCCTGTCGCGCGTGCCGTTCTACGCCGGCCACCTGCGCGCCGGCCGCGCCATCGGCTCGGCCGTGCCGCGCCTCGTGCACGAACGCGGCGGCGCGGCGCTGGTCGACGCCGGCTCGGGCCTGGCGTTCCCGGCCTGCGCGCTGGCGGTCGAGCAGGCCGCCGCGCGCGCCCGTGAGCACGGCGTGGCCTTCGTGGGCGTGACCAACAGCCATCACTTCGGCGCGGCCGCCTATCACCTCGAAGCCCTGGCCGACGCCGGCCTGGTGGCGCTGGCGCTGAGCAATTCGCCGGCCGCCATGCCCGCCTGGGGCGGCAAGCGCCCGCTGTTCGGCACCAACCCCATCGCCGCGGTGTTCCCGCGGCGCGGCGGCGCCCGCCTGCTGATCGACCTGTCGCTGTCGCAGGTGGCGCGCGGCAAGCTCATGATCGCCGCGCGCGACAACCAGCCCATCCCGCTGGGCTGGGCGCTGGACGCCCAGGGGCAGCCCACCACCGATCCCAAGGCCGGCCTGGCCGGCAGCATGCTGCCGGCCGGCGGCGTCAAGGGCGCGATGCTGGCGCTCATCGTCGAACTGCTGGCCTGCGCGCTGACCGGCGCCCATTTCGGTTTCGAGACGGAATCGTTCTTCGTCGACGACGGCGGCCCGGCCCGCCTGGGCCAGGCCTTCCTGGCCATCGACCCGGGCGCGCTGGCCGGCAACGAGGCCTATCTGGAACGCGTCGAGACCCTGGTCGACGCCATGCTGGAAGACGAAGGCGTGCGCCTGCCCGGCGACCGCCGCCACAAACTGCGCGAAGCGGCGCTCAAGCACGGCGTGGACGTGCCCGACGCGTTGATGGCGCAGCTGCGGGAAATGGCCGGGGCGGTTTGATGTGCGTGAGGGAAATGGACCAATGGCGTATGGGGAATGGATAGATACGCCCCTGTACCCAAATCAATACGCCCCGCCCCGCGACAGCCACAGCATCACCGGCGCCAGCGCCAGGAACGCCACGGTGGAGACCAGCACGGCCCCGGCGGCGGTGTCGCCCAGCGGCGTGTAGCGTTTGACGTACATGTAGCTGACGACGGCGCAGGGCATGGCCATCTGCAGGCTCAGCGCGCCGGCCAGGAGCGGCTCCAGGTCCAGCGCCCACACCACCGCCAGGCCCGCGCCCAGGCCCACGGCCAGGCGGATGACGGCGACCTTGGCGCCGTCGCGCAGGCCGCCTGAAGGAATCAGCGCCAGCGCGTGGCCCAGGCTCAGCAGCATCAGCGGCACGGTCACCGCGCCCAGCATGCGCGAGGTCTCGACGATCCAGGCGGGCACCGGCACGTCCAGCAGGCGCATCGCCACCGCCACCACGGAGGCCAGCAGGATGGGGCTTTTCCAGCTGCCCTTGGTGTTCACGCCCGGCAGCAGCCGCACGGCGACGGTGTGCATGACGAAGGAATTGACCGCGAAAAACGCCACCGCCACCGACAGGCCGGCGTCGCCGAACGCCATCTGCGAAATCGGCAGGCCCAGGTTGCCGGCGTTGGGCAGGAAGGCGGTCGGCAGCAGCGTGCGCACCGGCAGCTTCCACAGCTTCAGCAACAGCGCGCTGACCAGCGCGCACAGCAGCAGCGCCAGCAGCGTCGCCACGGCCACGTCGGCCAGCGCGCGGTCGTCCAGATGGGTGGTGACGAAGGTGTGGAACACCAGCGCGGGCGTGGTCACCGAGGTGACCAGCGTGGTGATGAAGGCGCCGCCGAACGGCAGCTCGCGCCGCGCCCAGTACACCCCGATGCCGACGCAGGAAAGCAGGGGCAGCATCAGCACGATGGCCGAAAAATAGAACTGCACGATGGCAGGCATACGACTATTCCGTCAAAGATAAAGAAATCGATGCGCCAAGGCATCGTTGCTTGCCCGGCGCCCGCGCGCGGCGCAGCATGAGGCGACCCGTCAACCGAAACGCCCCTCGCCTGCCGCCGCCATGTCCGCCATGCCCCGCAACGCTTCCCTGTCGGCGCGCCAGGTCGCCTGCCTGCGATGGGCCGCGCTGGGCAAGACCAGCTGGGAGACCGCCCGCATCCTGGGCGTGAGCGAAAGCACGGTGAATTTCCATTTGCGCAACGCCTGCGCCAAGCTCGGCGTGCGCGGCCGGCGCAGCGCGGTGGTCGAAGCCCTGCGCCGCGGCCTGCTCGGCGACATCACGGCTTGACCACGACCGAGCGCAGGAATTCGCGCGCGCGTTCGGCCGGCAGGCTTTCCTGCGTGCCCGCGGCCACCGCCTCGATCAGCATGGTATCGGTCACCCAGACCCGGGCCTGCAGCCAGCCCGGCTTGCCCATGGCCTTGCCGTGGATTTCGATCACGTCGCCGTAGGGCGGCCATTCCAGCGGCGGCACGGCCTGCATGTTGACGTAGAGCGAACGCATCAGCGCCAGCCCCAGCGCGCGCCGCGCCGCCGGGTCCGCGGCGATGTCCGGCGGCAGCGGGGCCGAGCCCACGGCGAAGACCGCCTCGCCCACGTTGGCGCTGGCCAGCGTGAATTTCAGGGTATGGGTGTCGAGCTTGAGGTCGCGCGTGTCCGACGCGACGCGGTCCGGGAACGCCGCCCGCACGTGGCCGTCGGCCACGTCGACTTCGCGCCAGTTGTAGCTGGGCGAGCACGCCGCCACGAGCAGGGCCAGCGCCAGCGCCATGCCGGCTTTCTTGAACATGAAACGAAACAGCGATGAAATCGTCATTACCGAGACCCCGACGGTCTATTCATTTCGAGGAAGCCGGAAATTGTCGCCGATTTCGCTGACCCCCGCGCCCGATGGCACGCCGCTGGCCAACTATGCCTGGCCGGCCGCCCCCAACCTGCCCCCGCCCATCGCCGGGCCGGGCACCCCCAGTATCTACCTGTTGCACGGGCTGAGCGAGCATGCCGGGCGCTATGACCGGCTGGCGCGCTGGCTGGCGGCCCGCGGCTGGGAGGTGGGCGCGCACGACCATCGCGGCCACGGCCATTCGGGCGGGCCGCCGGCCACCCTCAGGCGCCAGGACGACCTGGTGGCCGACGCCGTGGACCGGCTCCAGGCCTGGACCCTGGCCCAGGGGCGCGCGCCCATCGTGCTGGGCCACAGCCTGGGCGCGCTGGTCGCGGTGCGCATCGCGCTGCACGGCCTGGCCGATATCGACGCGCTGGTGCTCAGTTCGCCGCCCTTCGTGGTCAACGTGCCGCTGTGGGTGCGGCGCACGCTGACCTGGATGTCGCTGCACGCGCCCGACCTGCGCGTGCCCCACGGGCTGGCCCCGGCCCGGATTTCGCACGACCGGGCCGTGGTGCGCGCCTATCGGTCCGATCCTCTGGTGCGCCGCCGCATGACGGGCCGGCTGGCGCGTTTCGTCGACGAAGGCGGCCGCGAATCGTTGCGAGAGGCCCCGCTGCTGCCCTGCCGCACCCTGCTGATGGTGGCCGGCGACGACTCCATCGTCGCCGCCGAGGGCAGCCGCCAGTTCGCCCAGCGCGCGCCGGCCGAACTGCTCACGCTGCGCTGGTACGACAGCGCCTGGCACGAGATTTTCAACGAAACCGCGCCCATCGCCGACCCGGTCTATGCCGACCTGGACGAGTGGCTGGCGCGCACGGCCCAGGCATTGTCCCTGTCCCCAGTATTGACACCCTCGGCACAGGAGGCTGGCACCCCGTAAAATCCGACGTCAGACCCAAACGAGAAAAACCCGTGACCGATACTGCCGCCAACCGCCTCTCCCGCCTGGAGGCCAACCGCTCGCTGCTGACCCAGACCCTGCGGGGCATCGAGAAAGAAGGCCTGCGCGTGGACGAGCAAGGCCTGCTCGCCCGCACGCCGCACCCCGCCGGCCTGGGCTCGGCCCTGACCAACGAACACGTCACCACCGACTATTCCGAATCGCTGCTCGAACTCATCACGGGCACGCATACGGACGTGGACGCGTTGCTGGCGGAACTGGACTATACCCATCGCCACGTCTACAGCGTGCTGGACCATGAACTGATCTGGAACCAGTCCATGCCCGCCACGCTGCCGCCCGAAGCCGACATTCCCATCGCCTGGTACGGCACCTCGAACACCGGCATGCTCAAGCACGTCTACCGCCGCGGCCTGGCCGTGCGCTACGGCAAGACCATGCAGTGCATCGCGGGCGTGCACTACAACTATTCGCTGGCCGATGACCTCTGGTCGGTGCTGGACACGCAGCCCGGCACCGCCCAGGACCGCCGCTCGCGCGGCTACATCGGCCTGATCCGCAATTTCACGCGCTATTCCTGGCTGCTGATGTACCTGTTCGGCGCGGCGCCCGCGCTGGCCAGCGACTTCCTGCGCGGCCGCGAACATCCGCTGCACAAGCTGGACGCGGACACGCTGTACCTGCCCTACGCCACCAGCCTGCGCATGAGCGACCTGGGCTACCAGAACAAGGCGCAGTCGCAGCTCAAGCTCTGCTACAACGACCTGGACACGTTCCTGGGCCGCCTGTACGACGCGGTGACCAAGCCCTGGCCCGATTACCAGAAGATCGGCACCCACCGCGACGGCGAATGGATCCAGCTCAACACCAACGTGCTGCAGATCGAAAACGAGTACTACTCCAGCATCCGGCCCAAGCGCGCCACCGGCCGCTGCGAGCGTCCGATCACGGCGCTGGCCGAGCGCGGCGTGCAGTACGTGGAGGTGCGCTGCCTGGACATCGATCCCGAGTCGCCGGTCGGCATCGAAGCCGCCACCGGCCGCTTCGTCGATGCGTTCCTGCTGTTCTGCGCCGCCTCCGACAGCCCCTACTTCCCGGCCAACGGCTACTGCCAGCGCAGCGCCGACAATTTCTCCACCGTGGTCAAGGAAGGCCGCAAGCCCGGCCTGACGCTGGACCGCGACGGCCAGGCCATCGGCCTGGCCCAGTGGGGCCACCAGCTGCTGGACCAGATCGCGCCCTACGCCGCGCTGTACGATTCCGCCCTGGGCGGCAGCGCCTACGCCGAAGCGCTCGACGCGCAGCGCGCCAAGCTGGACCAGCCCGACGCCACGCCCTCGGCCCGCCTGCTGGCGTCCCTGCGGGCAAGCGGGCTGTCGTTCCACGACTACTCGCTGGAACTCAGCCGCAAGCATGCCGACGCGCTGCGCGCGCAGGCCCTGCCCGCGGACCTGGCCCGCGCCTATGAGCAGGCCGCCGCGCAATCCGTTACGGAACAGTTGCGGCTGGAGCAATCGGACACAGAAGATTTCGATACCTATGTGGCCCGTTACCACGAGGCGCTGAAGGCGCCGCGCAAATAAGGCGTATCGTTAGGATTTTCAGGAGGTTCCCTCATGCGCCGCACCGCAGCATTCCTGTTGGCCCTGGCCACCAGCGTGGCGGGGATCGTCCATGCCGCGCCGCCCATGCAGACCGTCGAATCGGTAGACCTGAAACGCTACGCCGGCATGTGGTACGAGATCGCCAATTTCCCCATGTTCTACCAGCGCAATTGCGTGGGGGATACGACGGCCGAGTACACCATGCACGCCGACGGCACCATGGGCGTGAACAACCGCTGCCGCACCAAGGACGGCGACATCGACTCCGCCTCGGGCACCGCCACGGTGGTCGACGGCAGCGGCAACGCCAAGTTCGAAGTCTCGTTCTTCAAGCCGTTCAAGGGCGATTACTGGGTGATCGGGCTGGACCCGGACTACCGCTGGGCCGTGATCGGCACGCCCGACCGCAAGTACCTGTGGATCCTGTCGCGCTCGCCCCAGCTGCCCCAGGAAGAGCTGGATAAGGCGCTGGCGGCGGCCAAGAGCCAGGGCTACCAGCTCGACGAACTGCGCTACACGCCCCAGCGCTGAAGGTTCAGCCGGCGTAGTCGCGCGCCAGCCGCAGCACCGTCACGCCCGGCTTGAGCTGGCGCAGCGAGGGCATGACCAGCGTGCAGCGGTCGTAAGGGGTGACGATGGGCTGGCCGTCGGCCCAGCCCAGCACCGAACCGGCCGCCTCCAGCGTCTCCAGGCCGCTCCACGGCTGCGAAAAGCGCAGGTCCATCGACGGCGCGACCACCGCGTCGGTCACTTCCAGCACGCGTTGCGCCGCCGCAGCCGGCAGCAGCCAGCCCGCCGGCAGGTCGGCCGCGTCGGCCACGCCCGATTCGAGCAGCATGCGCGCCACCATGTCGCGCGCCACCTCGCGCGAGGCCGGATCGCCGTGAAATCCGCATTCGATCAGCAAGGCGCAGGCGTCCTCGCGCGCGGGGTCGCCGAACTGCGCGAAATCGCGCATCCGCACGCCGTCCTTGTGACCGGCATCCACGATCACGTGGCGCGGGGCCTGCAGGCGCTTCGCCAGCGCGATATTGCGCGGCAGCACGCCGGTCAGCAGCAGCGGCTCGCCCGGCTCATGCATCGAGTGCAGGTCCAGCAGCCAGTCGGCGCGCTCGACCCAGGGCCGCAGCGCCGCGGCGCGCCGGCGGTCGGCGGTGGACGGATCGTCCAGGCGCTGCGCGCTCCAGACCCGGTTCATGTCCTCCTGCACGAAGCGCGAGGCGTCGTGGCTGGCCGGATCGAAACGGTCGAACGCGTCCAGGTTGCAGAAGGCCAGCGTCAGGCTGCCGCGGCGCGGCCGAAAGCCCGCGGCCAGCAGGTCCTTCAGCGCCCAGGCGCCGCACAGCTCGTTGCCGTGCACCAGCGCCGACACCATCAGCGACCTGCCGGGCACGCCCGAGTCGAAATGCCAGACGCCCGGGGTGTCGGTGTTGCCGGCGCGCTCGGCGCCCAGATCGGGAACGGATAACTTGAATTCCATGAGATGTCCTGCGGTGCTGCGCCCGGTTGGTTACTGGGCTTCGATCTTGGCGGCCTTGACCAGCGCGCCGTACTTCCTGGTTTCATCGGCCTGGTAGGCCACCGGGTCCAGGCCGGGCTGCGCCAGCTGGCCGCCGGCTTCCTGCATCTTGGCGCGGAACTGTTCCGACTTCAGCGTCTCGGCCAGCGCGCCGCGCAGCTTGGCGGCCACCGGCTCGGGCAGGCCAGCGGGGCCGTAGAGCGCGAACCAGACGCTGATGTCGACCGATTCGAAGCCCGGCGTCTCGGCCAGCGCCGGCAGGTCCGGCGCCACCGGCGAGCGCTTTTTCTCGGTCACGCCCAGCGCCACGATCTTGTCGCCGCGCACCTGCGGCAGGCCCGAGGACAGCACCAGCATGCCGTAGTCCAGCTGGCCGCTCATCAGGTCGGTCACCAGCGGCGCCACGCCGCGGTAAGGCACGTGCTCGGCGCGCGTGCCGGTGGACTGGTTGATCATCTCGCCGGCCAGGTGCAGCGTCGTGCCCACGCCCGACGAGCCGTAGTTGTAGCTGCCGGGCGCGGCGCCGCGCAGCTTTTGCAGGTACTCGGCCGCGGTCTTGACGCCGGCGTTCTTGCTGGCAGCCAGCAGCATGGGCTGCGAGGCGATCACGCCCAGCGCCGAAAAATCCTTCACGCTGTCGTACTTCACCGCGCTGTTGATCATGCGCGCGATCACCATTTCATTGGTCGAGCCCAGCAGCAGCGTGTAGCCGTCGGGCGCGGCGCGCGCCACGCGCTGCGCGCCGATGGTGCCGCCGGCGCCGCCCACGTTCTCGATCACCACGCTCTGGCCCAGGCGCTTGGCCAGTTCTTCGCCGAACAGGCGCGCGGTCAGGTCCACGCTGCCGCCGGCCGGATAACCGACCACCAGCGAAATGGCGCGGTCGGGGTATTCGGCGTGGGCAGACGGGGCAACGGCTAGGGCGGCGGCGGCACAGAGCGCGGCAAGCGCGCCGCGCAGCGGATGCTGGACGGATTTCATGGTTTTCTCCCTGGGTGCTGGCGTGGACGGCGGCGCCGTCTCGTTAGGTATGAAAGGGTATTCTCGGGCTCCCGGCGCGTGGCACCCGTGCCAAGACGGCACATTGGCGTGCCGATTCAGCCTGTGGCCGCGCCCGGCGTCGGCTCAGGCCTTGCGGTTCGCGGTGGCCTGCCAGACCGCTTCGGCCAGCTCGGTCAGCCGCGCGCGCGGCCGGTACAGCCGCACCTCGAACGCGATCTCGTCGCTGCGCCCGCCCAGGGCCGCCAGCGCGCCGCGGCGGCAGTCGGCCGCCACCATGGACCAGGGCAGCCAGGCCACGCCCAGCCCCTTGGCGACCGCGCCGTGCGCGGCGTCCAGCGAGTCGCTGCGCAGGAACGGCGTCAGCGAATAAGGCGTGGTCTCCAGCCGGTCGCCGACGATGCGCTCCATCGCCAGGCCGCCGGCATAAGTGATCAGCGGCGCGGCCTGCCCGCCTTCCTGCAGCGCGTAGCGGGCGCGGCCGCGCGTATCGGCCTGGCTCACCGGCACCAGCTTGTCGGTGCCCAGGGTCATGTAGCGGTAGCGCCCGGGGCTGAGCTGCACCGACAGCGCCGGATGCTCGTAGCAGCACAGCAGGTCGACCCTGCCCTGCTCCAGCCGGGCCGCCATGTCCTGCATCATGCCGGTGGACAGCTCCACCTGGACGCCTTCGGCCAGCACCTTGGGCGCGCGCAGCCGCAGCCGCGCGATCCAGTCGGCCACCAGGGTGCGGGCCAGGCTGCGGCCGGTGGCGATGCGCAGCACCGCCTCGCCGCCCGCGCCCGAGCTGCGGATGCGGTGGCGCACCTGCCCCATCTGCTCGACCACCTGGACCGCCGTTTTCAGCAGCGCCTCGCCTTCGGCGGTCAGGACCACGGGCAGGCGCTGGCGCTCGACCAGCGGCGCGCCGGCCCAGGCCTCCAGCGCGCGGATACGCCTGCCGAAGGCGGGATGGGTCACGTGGCGCAGTTCGGCGGCGCGCACGAAGCTGCCGGTGCGCGCCAGCGCGATCAGGTCTTCCAGGAGTTTGAGATCGGCCATGGACGGCAAGCTTACGCCATCAGGCGCTGGCCGCCTGCCTGTCGGCCCGCGTCAGCACCTGTTCGATGAAGCGCGCGGTCTCGCGGTAATGCCCGGCCAGCGCCGCGACCGCCCGGTCGGCGTCGCGCGAGAGCGCGGCCTGCAGCAGCAGCTGGTGCTCCTGGTCCACGTCGCGCTGCGGGCCGTAGGCCGTGACGCCGGCGCGCGCCGGCCGGCGGTAGCGCTCGGTCTGCGCGTACAGCTGCGCCGACAGGTCCAGCAGCCAGGGCGAGCGGCAGGCGCCGATGAGCGCGTGGTGGAATTCCTGGTGCCGGGCTTCGAGCGCGTCCTCGCGCTCCGGATCGGGCATGGCCGGCTCGGCCGCGCGCCGCGCGGCCAGCGTCAACGCATGGTATGCCCCCACCAGGCGCGCCTCCCAGGCGTCGCCGGCATGGGCCAGCGAGCGCCGCAAGGCGTCGCAGTCGATCAGGATGCGGGTCTCGCAGGCGTCCCACAGTTCCTCGACCGACAGCGGCGCGACGCGAAAGCCGCGCGAGGTGGTCGCCACCACCATGCGCTCGCTGCGCAGCCGGTTCAGCGCTTCGCGGATCGGCGAAAAGCTGCTGCCGTAGCGCTGCCGGAGCAAGGCCAGCCGCAGCGACTGGCCGGGCGCGTAGGCCCCGGCCATGATGTCGCGCCGCAATTGGCGATAGACCTGCTCGGACAGCGTGATTTCCTCGACGCCGAAGGTTCCGTCGGGCCCGGGCTCATCCTCGAGGAAGGTTTTGATTCTCGGCTTCAAGATCGGCTCCCGGCGGCGGCGCGGCGCTACACCGCCACCACCGGATGGCGCAGCGTGCCGATGCCTTCCACGCAGGCCTCGACCACGTCGCCCGGCCACAGCCATTCCTGCGGCTTGCGGCCCGCGCCCACGCCTTCCGGCGTGCCGGTGGCGATGATGTCGCCCGGTTCCAGCGTGATGCCGGCGCTGATGTCGGAAATCAGGAACGGCACCTTGAACAGCATGTGGCGGGTATTGGAGCCCTGCTTCTTTTCGCCGTTGACCGTCAGCCATAGGTCCAGCACCTGCGGATCCGGGATTTCGTCGGCGGTGACGATGCAGGGGCCGAACGGCGCGTAGGTGTCCTGGCCCTTGGAGTAGATCCACTGGCCGGCGCGGCGGCAGTCGCGCGCGCTCATGTCCAGCATTACGCTGTAGCCGAACACGTAGGACAAGGCGTCGGCCTCGGCCACGCGCGAGGCGCGCCGGCCCATGATGACGGCCAGCTCGACTTCCCAGTCCAGCTGCTGCGTGATCCTGGCGTTGTGCTCGATCGCGTCGCCCGGGCCGATGACGGCGGTGGGCGGCTTGGAAAAGATGACCGGCTGCTTGGGCAGGTCGGCCGAGGTGTCCAGCGTGCGGCTGGACTCGGCCACGTGCTCCACGTAGTTCAGGCCGATGCCGAAGATGTTCTTGCGCGGGCGCGGAATCGGCGCCAGCAGCTTGACGTTTTCCTGCGGCAGCGCGGCGCCCACCGGCCATGCGCGGCGATGCGCTTCCAGCAGCTTCGAAGCCTGCGCCACGGCGGCCGGCCCCAGGTCGATGAATTCCAGCATGTCGGCGGGCAGCTCCACGCCCGCATGCCGCCCCAGCAGGGCCAGGTCCACCACATAGCCGTCGGCCAGCGCGCCGAGCCGGGCGGCCGCGGTGGGATGGGCGCGAAACGTTACCAAGCGCATAAATGCTCCAAGAGTCGGGAAGGGAAAATCGAAAGTGCCTAGACCAGCTTTTGCCTGCCGTCGTTGTCGCTCAGCGCTTCCTCGCGGTACAGCGCCAGCGACTTCATCACGGGCAGGTCGTTGAAACAGAACAGGCAGGCGTCGTCGTTGGACGAAAGATTGGCGTGCTCGTGGACGGCCCAGGACGGCACGCAGAAGATGTCGCGCTCGGTCCAGTCGTAGCGCTTGCCGTCGATGACCGAAAAGCCGCTGCCCTTGGCCACCTGGTAGATGAAGCTGCCGGTATGGCGGTGCGCCCTGGTGTGCTCGCCGGGCCGCAGCATCTGCATGCTGGCGCCGATGGTGGGCATGACCGGGCCGCCGGTGGCCGGGTTCACGTATTCCAGCAGGATGCCGTCGTAGGGGCTGCCGGCGGCCGTGCGCGCGTAGCGGCGCAAGGCCTCGTAGGTGGGCTCCCATTCGTACTTGAACAGCGGCGAATACGGCTTGGTCCAGCCCGACACCTGCGGACGCAGGGCCACGCCGCCCCAGGCGCCGCTGGTGTCGTCCACCGGATGCGTGACGGCCTGGTTCAGGTCGGGATGCACCGCGTAGAAGCCCGCCTCCAGCGCGTTGACCAGCGGAATGTCCAGGCCGTCCTGCCAGATGCAGGTGGTGCCGTCCTCGGCCACGCCGTGCTCGTGCCAGGTGCCGTTGGGCGTGAGCACGAAATCGTTGGCGCCCAGCGTCATCTTGTGGCCGTCGACCACCGTGTACGCGCCGCGGCCTTCCATGATGAAGCGCAGCGCCGAATGCGAATGCGCGTGCGCCGAGGCCAGTTCGCCCGGCCGCATCACCTGCAGGCCGGAATACAGCCAGCCCACCGCCGCCGCCACGTCGCGGCGGCCCGGATTGTTGAGGTAGATCACGCGCCGGCCCGCCTCTTCGGGCGACACTAGCTCGGCCGAACGCAGCACGTGGCCGCGCAGATCGCGATAACGCCACACCACCGGCACCGAGGCCGAGCGCGGCGCCCAGGGTTCGATCTTGTTGGCCACCGTCCACAGCGCGCCCGTCTCCAGACGCGCCAGTTCGGCGTAATAGGCCAGCCGCTCGGGCGAGTCGGCGACATTGGCGCGCCCGGCCACGTTTTCGCGGTAGGCGTCGTAGCGTTTCGCTTCCATCCCTAGCCTCTTTTATAAAAGAACAGGATTTTCGAAAATATTAGGCAGTTCGATGGAACAGTACAACGCCCGCAGCTAAGGGTTTTCCCACAGCACGCTTGAAAACAGGACGTATCGGCCTAAAAATTACTGTACAAAAAACCAGTATCTCGTGATACATTTCGCTCGCCCGAAAACTGCCGTCCAGGAGAGTCCTGTGTCAGAAGCCGCTCATCTCGTCCAATACATCGTCGTTCCCTATCGCGCCGCCGCCGGCGGCGTGGCGCCGGGAGAAATCCGCCCCGCCAGCAGCGAATTCGGCGCCATCCGGATCGCCAACGCCATGGCCTCCAAATTCGCCGGCGTGGCCGCCTATGAAGTCCTGGTGGACAAGGAAACCGGCGACATGGAATCGCCGCGCATCCTGGCGCAGATCGGCACCGTGCCGGCGCTGGACGACTGAGGCCCCCAGGGAAAAGCCATCGCACGCTCCGCTTGTCGCGATATGACAATTCGCCGGTGCAATCCGCATAGCAGCGCGCGCGCAATGAAATCTACAGTTCAACCGTGACGCCTACCAACGCTGGCCGCCACAGCCCATGCCCGGGCCGGCACAGCCCATATGTCGCGAGGAGACTGACGTGAATTTCCTGGATGGCCATCTATTCCCCGAGAACCAGCAACCCCTGATCATCACCGCCGCCCCGTACGCGCCCGGCTGGCTGCCGTCGGACTTTCCGGAAGAAATTCCGGTGACCATGGAAGCGCAGGTGCAGAAGGCGGTCGACGCCTACAACGCCGGCGCCACCGTGCTGCATCTGCACGTGCGCGAGCTGGACGGCAAGGGCTCCAAGCGCCTTTCCAAGTTCAATGAACTGATCGCCGGCGTGCGCAAGGCCGTGCCCGAAATGATCATCCAGGTGGGCGGCTCGATCAGCTTCGCCCCCGAGAACGAGGGTGACGCCGCCAAGTGGCTGTCCGACGACACGCGCCACATGCTGGCCGAACTCGATCCCAAGCCCGACCAGGTCACGGTCACCGTCAACACGTCGCAGATGAACGTGACCGAACAGGCCGAGGACGCCGATTTCAAAGGCACGTCGCGCGAGATTCCGGCGATCTTCGAGGCCTACAGGGAAATGACCGTGCCGGCGCAGCCCGGCTGGGTCGAAGAGCACATCCGGCGCCTGAACAAGGCCGGCATCCAGAGCGCGTTCCAGTGCTACAACATCAACAGCTTCGAATCGGTCGAGCGCCTGATGCGCCGCGGCGTCTACAAGGGCCCGCTGGTCATGAACTGGGTGGCCATCGGCGGCGGCATGGACGCGCCCAGCATCTACAGCCTGTCCAATTTCGTGCGCGCCGTGCCCGACGGCGCGGTGCTGACGGTGGAGAGCAACGTGCGCAACGTGCTGCCGGTCAACATGTTCGGCATCGCCATGGGGCTGCACGTGCGCTGCGGCACCGAAGACTGCCTGTGGAACCAGGACCGCAGCGCCAAGGCCAGCACGGCCTCGCAGATCGAACAGCTGGTGCGCATCGCGCGCGAGTTCGGCCGGCCCATCGCCACCGCCCGCGAGGCGCGCGAGATCAGCAAGATCGGCGTGTTCTACGACAGCGTCGAGGAAAGCCTGGCCGCCAATGGCTTCGCGCCCAACCGCAACGGCGCCAACCAGGGCTTCCTGCGCAAGACCGCCTGAACGCCGCCGGGGCTGGCGTGCCGCCCCGGCCGCTTCAGAACACGTGGCGTATGCCCAGGTCGATCCCGGAGGCGCGGCCTCCGGCCTGCGGGATCGGCCCCAGCTCCGAGCCGGAACTGACCGGCAGGCGCAGCATGCCGCCGTTCGAGATGAACGCATAGGTTCCATACACCACGGTGCGTTTCGACAGCGCATGCACGTATCCCACCGCGAATTTGCGCGCGCTGCTGTCGGCCGTGTCGTTGCGCTTCAGGTAGGTGAAGCTCACCGGGATGTAGTCGGCCCCCAGCGCGATCCAGGCGCCGATCTGGCCGTAGCGCACGCGGTCCGCGTCGCCCATGGACGCGAGGCGTTCGCCGGTCCGGTTCTCGCCGGCCAGCACCATGAGGCGGTGCTCGCCCCACTGGTACGACGCGCCGATGTTGCTCTGCGTATAGTTGCCGACGTTGGCGGTCTTGGTGACCGCGATCGACGCCGCGATATCCCAGCCCTTGCCGCCGTAGCCCACGCGTATGCCCTGCAGGTTGCCGTCGTGCCCGGCGTCGAACTTCTCCTTGTCGCCGAAGGCCTGCATGGCCTGGAGGAACAATCCCTTGCAGCTGAAGGTGGCGCAGCCAGGCGAGAAATAGCCCACGCTATTGGAGGCGCGAAAGCTGGTCGCCCCCGTGCCATGGGTGGACAGGCTGCCGATGCCCACCCCGACCCGGAACGGGTCGTAGGCGAACAGGTTCCAGAAGGCTGGCGTGTAGTCGCGGCCCAGGCGCAGCGTGCCGTAGCGGCCGCCCACATAGACGTACGACTTGCGGTTGAACGCCATGGCGCCCTTGGCGGAGCCGCTGGGCAGGTTGTTGGTGTTGGTCGGCTGCCCCTGGCCCGAGTCGATGTTCAGGCCGGCCTCCAGGTCGAAGCCCGCATACATGCCGTCGCCCAGGTCCTCCCTGCCCCTGAAGCCGATGCGGCTGACCTGGTTGCCGCCGGAGGTCAGCGAATTGCGGGTGCCGTTGCCCTGCCCGTAATACGAGGAAAAAGCGACGTCCACCACGCCGTATACCTGCACGTACGTATTCGACGGATTGCCCGCCGCGTGCACGCTTCCTGCGGCGGCGCACAGCACCGCCCACTTCATGTTCTTCATGACGCCACTCCTGGAGTTCGTCAAACATGGAGCCGGCCTGCCGCCAGGCAGGCCGGCCGGCGCGGTGCGACTACTGGGACTGGTAGTCGATGGACTTCAGCACCTGCTGCTGGTGCTGGTAGGAAGCCCGCAGCTCGGCTTGCAGCGCTTCGGGCGTGGCGGAGCCGCCGGGCTCCATGCCCATGTCGCGGATCTTCTGCTGCATCTGCGGCTGCGCCAGGAATTGCAGCGAGATCTCGCGGATGGCCTGCTGCGCCTGGGCCGGCGCGTCCGGATGCGACCACACGCCAAACCAGCCGGCCTCGGCCAGTCCCTGGTAGCCCAGTTCCTTGAAGGTCGGCACGTCCGGCAGCGCCGCGACGCGCGTGGGGTAGTTGACCGCCAGGGCCTTGATGCTGCCGGCCTGGATCAGCGGCAATGAAGTGGTGACGCCGTCCATCATCACCGGGATGTGGCCGCCCATCAGGTCGGTCAGGCCCTGCGGCGATCCCTTGTAGCCCACGTGCCGCATCTGCACGCCCATCTGCTGCCCCAGCACCATCCCCGAGGTATGGCCGCGCATGCCGGTGGCGTATGAAGCGAACGTCAGTCCGTCGGCCTGCTGCTTGCCATAGGCCGCAAGCTGCTTCACGTCGTTGACCGGCAGGTCCTTGTTGGCCACCAGCACCAGGCCGGTGCGGCTCAGCTGGGCCAGCGGCTTGAGGTCCTCGAAAGGCTGGTAGCTCACCTTGTAGGCCAGCGGCGTCTCGGTGACGATGCCGCCCTGGATGACCAGGAAGGTCGAGCCGTCGCGGCCGTGGCCGATCAGGTCGTTGACCGCCAGCACCCCGGCCGCGCCGGGCTTGGTCTCCACCACCACGGGCTGGCCCAGCTTCTGGTGCAGGCCCTCGGCCAGCAGGCGCGCCAGCACGTCGGCGTTGCCGCCCGCCGTGCCGCCCACCACCAGCCGGATCGGCTTGGAAGTCCAGCCGGCCCCGGCCGAGGCGGTTGCGGCCAGGGCCAAGGTCAGCAGCAGGCCGCCCGCCAGCGCCACGGCCTGGCGCCGTGGTGTGTGTCCATCTCGCATGCGTAGTCTCCTCGGTCTTTTATTTTCAATACGGGCGATCGCCGATGATCGCGGCCCGCTCCATCTTGCGCGGCGCGGGCCAGTAGTCCTGCACGGCGTAATGCTGCGTGCAGCGGTTGTCCCACATGGCGACGCTGTTGGGCCGCCAGCGGAATCGCACCTGGTACTCCGGGATCGCGGCCTGGCTGATCAGGTAGTTCAGCAACAGGCTCGCGCCCGGCGTCTTGTCCTGCCCGTAGCGCACGTTCTCGGGCGTGTGGTAGTTGGCGAAGTGCGTGGAGAAGCCGCAGACGTACAGGATCTTCTCGCCGGTCTCGGGATGGGTGCGCACCACGGGGTGCTCCACCATGGGATGCTCCAGCGCCAGCGCGCGGCGCTTTTCTTCCGGCATGGCCGCGCCGAACGAATGCTCGATGCTGCACTTGACCTTCAGCTTGTCGATCCTGGCCTTGATCTCGCCGGGCAGGTTGCGATAGGCCTCGACCATGTTCACCCAGATCGTGTCGCCGCCTTCGGGCGGGCATTCTATGCAGCGCAGCACGCAGCCCATCGGCGGCTGCTCGCGCCATTGGCCGTCGGTGTGATAGCTGTTCTCGTAGTTCTCGCGCTTGTCGCTGCGGTAGATCTGCACCAGGCCGGGATGGTCCGGATCGCTGCCGGCCACCGGGTGGTCTTCGAGTTCGCCGAAATGGCGGGCGAAGCCCACATGCTCGGCCCGGCTGATCTGCTGATCGCGAAAGAACAGCACCTTGTGCTGCAGCAGCAGCGCCTTGATCTCCTGGGCCAGCGCGGCGCTGCGCGCGGCGTCGCCCAGGCTCACGCCCGACACTTCCGCACCGATGGTGCAGGTCATTTTCTCGACTTTCATGTCTCCTCCGGCTCTATGGCAAATACCGACGCGCCTATGGTCTTGCGCGATTCCAGGTCCCGATGCGCCTGTTGCGCCTCCTCCAGCGCGTAGCGCTTCCGGATCTCGATGCGGATGCGGCCGCTTTGCACGTGGTCGAACAGCTCGGCCAGCAGCGCCTGCTTTTCCGCCGGGTCGGCGATGTAGTCCGCCAGCGCCGGCCGCGTGAGATAGAGCGATCCCTTGCGCGCCAGGATCTGCGGATCGAACGGTTCGATGGTGCCCGAGGCCGTGCCCACGCAGACCATCAGTCCGCGGCGCTTGAGCGAATCCAGCGAGGCCATGAAGGTATCCCTGCCGACGCTGTCGAACACCACGTCCACGCCAACGCCGCCGGTGAGCTCGCGGACCCGCCCGGCCAGGTCTTCGCCGTAGCCGATGACGTGGTCGCAGCCGTGGGCCCGCGCGATCTCCGCCTTCTCCGGCGACGAGGTGGTGCCTATCACCGTCAGGCCCAGCAGCTTGGCCCATTGCGTCACGATCAGCCCGACCCCGCCGGCGGCGGCGTGCAGCAGGATCTGCTGTCCGGCGCGGAACTCATGGATGCGGCGCATCAGGTAGGCCGCGGTCAGGCCGCGCATGGTGATGCAGGCGGCGGTCTCGAAATCGATGCCGTCCGGAATCCGGATCAGCGGCGCGGCCGGCGCGATGCGTTCGGTGCTGTATGCGCCCAGCGTATTGGTGAAGCCGGTATACGTGACCCGGTCGCCCGCCTTGACGTTCGTCACCCCAGCCCCGACCGCCGTGACGACGCCGGCGGCCTCCACGCCGATGCCGCTGGGCAGCGGCACGGGATAGATGCCGGAACGGAAATACGTGTCGGCGTAGTTCAGCCCCACGGCGCGCTGCGCGATGCGCGCTTCGCCGGGGCCGGGCTGGCCGACCTCCACGTCTTTCAGATAGAGCACGTCGGGACCGCCGACGCGGTCGAACTGCACTGCCTTGGCCACCACTGTCTCCTTGAATTCTTCGGCGCGTCACGCGCTGCCTGCCGGAAAAATTCTGGGACAAGGAGCGCCGCCCGCCATTGACGGTTGACGCCAGCCTGTTAGCCAATCGCGACGTCTAAGGTAAACCCCGATGCGACGCGGCGATGCGCAGCCATTACCATGTACCGGCCAAGCGATCCCCCTCCCGTCACCACCGGCCCGCGCGGCCCATAACGCCATGTCCGTCGCCATTCCCCGAGTCCGCAACGCCAGCATCAGGAAGTATTCCCACGTGGTCCGCAGCATGGGCCGCGATCCCTTGCGCATGCTGAACAAGGTGGGGCTGGACCAGCTCTGTCTGCAGGCGGACGACATCCGGGTTCCGGAAGCCTCGTTCGCCACGCTGCTGGAAATCTCGGCCACCGAATTCAGCGACGCGCCCGTGGGCCTGCTGATCGGCGCGGACTGGCGCCTGTCGGACTTCGGCCCCATCAGCCTGGCGCTGCAGCACCAGGCCAGCCTCGCCAGCGCGCTGCGCACGATGCGCGAATACCGGCACCTGCTCAGCAGCACCGTGGCGCTGGAAGTCGTGCGGCACGAGCGCCTGGCCATCGTCCAGCTGAACCTGGACACCGGACGCGACCTGCCTGGCCGGCACCCGACCGAGCTGGGCCTGGCGGCGCTGCTCAGCCTGTGCCGCCACCAGCTGGGCCGGGACTGGCGGCCCGACAGCGTGCACTTCACGCACGCCGCGCCGGCCAGCCTGGGCCGGCACCAGGCCGTCTTCCGCTGCAACGTGGTCTTCAATTCGGATTTCGACGGCATCGTGCTGGCGCGCGACGACCTGCAGCGGCTCAATCCCGACCACGATCCCGCCATGGAACGGTACGCGCGCCACTTCCTGGCGCCGCAGCCCTCCGACGAAGCCGCCGCGGTGTCGCTGGCGCAGCAGGTGCGCAGCGCCATCCAGTCGCTGCTGCCGCATGGCTACCACCAGATCGGCCAGGTCGCCAAGACGCTGGGGCACACCACGCGGTCGCTGCAACGGCAGCTGGAAGAAGAAGGCACCAACTACCAGACCGCGCTCAACGCGGTGCGCGCCGGCACCGCCGTCAGGTCGCTGAAAAACGGCAGCCTGAGCATCGGCGACGTGGCCATGCTGTCCGGCTTTTCCGAAGTCAGTTCGTTTTCACGCTGGTTTTTCCAGCACTTCCAGCAAACGCCCAGCAGCTGGCGCGCGCAGAACCTGCGCGGCTAGACCTTTTCAGCAAAGCGCGGCGATCAGTTCCCTGGCCTGCGGCCACTCGCCGTGGCCCGACGCGGGATTGAGATGCCCGACCGCCCCCAGTTCCACCAGCCGGCTGCCCCAGGCGCGGGCGAAGCCGCGCGCGCGTTCCAGCGTGGTCAGCGGATCGTTGCTGCTGGCCGCGACGATGCTGGGAAACGGCAGCTTCGCCATGGGAATGGGCGTCCAGCCGTTTTCCCGCAGCACGTCCAGCGTGGGATAGCCCGCCGGCATGGGCGTTTCCAGGTCGGCGGGCGTGGCCAGCAGCGCGCCCTGAATGGCGCGCGTGGGCTGCTGCGCCCAGTGCGCCACCGTCATGGCGCCCGCGCTGTGGGCCACGATGACGACCGGCCCTTCGATGGCGGCCAGCTCGCGCTCCACCGCCTCGACGCGCGCGGCGCGGCTGAGCTTGCGCGTTTCCAGCGGCGCCACGCTGCGCACCTTGGACAGCCCGGCCGCCAGCAGCGTCTGCCAGTGGTCCGCGACGTGGTCGCGCAGGCCGGGAACGATCAGAATGGTGGGAGAGTTCGTCGTCTGCATGAGGCGTTCAGAAAGGGGCCTGGCCGATGATGGCGGTGCGCTCCATCTTGCGATGGCAGGGGGGATAGTCCATGACGGCGTAATGCTGGGTGGAGCGGTTGTCCCAGAACGCCACGCTGTTCCTGCGCCAGCGGAACCGCACCTGGTATTCCGGGATCATCGCCTGGCTGACCAGATAGCTCAGCAGCTGGGACGCGCCCGGCGCCTTGTCCAGGCCGAAGCGCACGTTGGCCGGCGTGTTGTAGTTGGTGAAATGCGTGGTGAAGCTGCCGTTGACGAACAGGATCTGCTCGCCCGTCTCCGGATGCGTGCGCACCACCGGATGCTCGGCGTCCGGGTACTGCGCCTTGAGCGCAAGCCGCTTCTCGATGGGCATGGCGGCGCCGAAGCTGGCTTCGATGCTGTGGCGCGCGCGCAGCGGCGCGATCTTGGCCTTGATGTCCTCGGGCAGCTGGCGGTAGGCCTCCGCCATATTGGCCCACATGGTGTCGCCGCCCACCGGCGGACACTCCACGCAGCGCAGCACGCAGCCCATGGGCGGCGCCTCGCGCCAGGTGGCGTCGGTGTGCCAGGAATTCTCGTGGCGCTCCGGCGGGCTGTCCGGCGTCTTGTATATCTGGCACAGGCCGGGATGGTCCGGATGGCTGCCCACCACCGGATGATTCTCCAGTTCGCCGAAACGGCTGGCGAACGCCACGTGCTCGGCGCGGCTGATGTCCTGGTCGCGGAAGAACACGACCTTGTGCTGCAGCAGCAGCCGGCGCACCTCCTCCAGCAAGTCATCGTCCTGCGCCACCGCGCCCAGGTGGACGTTGCCCAGCTCCGCGCCTATGGTGCAGCTCAGCGCTTCGACACGGATGGACCGGCTGAGCGATGTCGCGCGCACCACCGCCGGAAAAGCTCGTAGTTCTTGCGTCACTTGCGGTTTGTCCCATATAAGAAGAATCGGGTACGCCAAGTGTGGACGCGATGGGCCATCCGCGCTTGCCATTAGATGACAAACGTTTTGCATTTCCTGCCGATGAGATGAAGCAATGGCGTCCCTAGTCCGCGCCGCCTGCCTGACCGACTACAGCGAAGTCGCCAGCGCCTGCGGCCTGAACCCCTCGCGGATGCTGCTGGATGCGGGCCTGCCCCCCAGCGTGCTGAGCGAACCCGACCTGATGATTCCGGTGGAGTGCGTCGGCCGCCTGCTGCAGGCGTCGGCCCGCGCGTCCGGCAACGAAAGCTTCGGCCTGAGCATGGCGCGCTCGCGCCTGCTGTCGAACATGGGCGCCGTCGGCCTGCTGATACGCGACCAGGAAACCCTGCGCGAGTCGCTCGCCATGCTGATGCGCTACCAGTCGCTGCTCAATGGCTCGCTGACGCTGGCGATAGAAGAAACGGGATCGACGGTGGTGATCCGCGAAGTGCTGATGGCCGGCAACGCCCACCAGTCCACCCGCCAGCGCGTCGAGCTGGCCCTGGGCGTCATGGTCCGTGCCATCCGCCAGCTGCTCGGCGCCGACTGGATGCCGCGCCGCGTCTGTTTCGAGCACGCCGCGCCCGCGAACCTGGGCGTGCATACCCAGCTTTTCGGCCCGCATGTCGAATTCGACTGCGGCTTCAACGGGATCGTCTGCGCGCAATCCGACCTGGACCGGCGCAATCCGCATGCCGATCCGGCCATGGTGCGCTATGCGCAGCGCCTCATCGACGCGGCCGCGCCCGCCGGCCCCGCCGCCATGCCCGACGAGGTGCGCCGCGCCATCCTGCTGCTGCTGCCCAGCGGACGGTGCAGCATCGAAGTCGTCGCCGCCCACCTGGGCGTGGCGCCGCGCACCATCCAGCGCCGCCTGTCGGACCGCCGCCAGCGCTTCTCCGACCTGGTCAACGACCTGCGCCGGGAACTGGCGATGCGCTACGTGCACGAAAGCAACCGCTCGCTGACCGAAGTGGCGGAAATGCTGGGCTTTAACGCGCCCAGCAGTTTCTCGCGCTGGTACCAGACGCAGTTCGGCATCAGCGCCAAGGAAAGCCGGGCGCAACGCCAGACGGCCGCTCAGCCGGACACGGGCTGACGCAGCCGCCGCAGGAGCTTGCGGTTCTGCTCGATGGTGTCGGCCATCTTCCGCTGCAGCGCTTCGTACGTGCCGGGCTGCGGCGCCTCATAGCCCGCCGACGCCAGCATTTTGCCGAATTCGGCCGACTGCTTGATGCTTTCCACCTCGCCGCGGATGCGGTTGCGCATCGCTTCGGGCATGCTGCTCAGCACGAAAACGCCGACGCTGGCCTCGGGCAGCGCGAATTCCGGATAGCCCAGTTCGGCCAGGCTGGGCACGTCGGGCAGCAGCGTCGAACGGTTGGCCGCCGCCAGCCCCAGCGGCCGCAGCTTGCCGGAGCGCACCTGCGAGGCCACGTTGCCGACCACTTCGAACGTCAGCTGCACCTGGCCGCCCATCACATCCAGCAGCGCGGGCGTGGAGCCCTTGTACGGAACGGTCAGGATGTTGCCGCCGCTTTTCTCGCGCAGCATCTCGCCCAGCATGTCCGAACGCGTGCCCACGCTGAGGTTGGCGATGCTGACCGCCTCGGGGTCCTTGCGCGCCAGGTCCAGCACCTCCTGCACGGATTTCGCCGGCAGGCTGGCGTTGGCGACCAGCACGTGCACCATGCTGGCCACATCCGTCACGTAGGTGAAGGTCTTGATCGGATCGAACGGCGTCTTGACCGTGAGCGGAAAATCCGTGAGCAGGCTCGACGGCCCGATCATCAGCGTGTAGCCGTCCGCCGGCGCGGCCATCAGGGCGCGCTCGGCCACCACGGCCGAGCCTCCCGGCTTGTTCTCGACGATCACCGGCTGGCCGAGCCGGGCCTGCAGCTGCCCGCCGACCAGGCGCGCCACGCCGTCCGAAATGCCGCCGGGCGGCGCGGGCACGATGACCCGGATGGGCTGGTCCGGCCAGGGGCCGGCGTGGCTCGCGGACATGCCGGCCCCCAGCGCGGCGAGCGCGGTCAGCCAGGCGCGGAACAGCGGAACGATCTTGGACATGGGCGCATTCCTGATGGCGTGAGGGATCAGAGCACGAAGACCGACGAGCCGGTGGTCCGGCGCGCCTCCAGATCGCGGTGCGCCTGCACCGCGTCCTCCAGCGCGTAGCGTTGATTGATCTCGATGCGGATGCGCCCGGCCGCCACGTGGCCGAACAGCTCCTCGACCAGCTCGGCCTTTTCCGCCGGGTCCGCGATGTAGTCCGCCAAACCCGGCCGGGTGATGAAGGCCGAGCCCTTGCGCGCCAGGATCGCCGGATCGAAGGGCGGGATCTTGCCCGAGGCGGTGCCCACGCACACCAGCAGCCCGCGCCGCTTGAGCGAATCCAGCGAGGCCATGAAGGTATCCTTGCCCACGCTGTCGTACACCACCGAGACGCCCGCGCCGCCGGTAATCTCGCGCACCCGCGCGGCCACGTCTGCGCGGCTGTAGTCGATGATGTGATCGCACCCGTACGAGCGGGCAAGTTCGGCCTTGGCCTCGCTGGAGACCGTGCCGATCACCGTCAGCCCCAGCAGCTTGGCCCATTGCAGCACGATCAGCCCCACCCCGCCGGCGGCGGCGTGCAGCAGCACGGTTTCGCCGCCCTGGAACGGATAGATCCTGCGCATCAGGTAAGCCGCCGTCAGGCCGCGCATCGTCATCGAGGCCGCCGTGACGCAGCCGATGGCCTGCGGCAGCCTGATCGCCGCCGCCGCGGGCAGCAGCCGTTCCGTGCTGTAGGCGCCCAGCGTATTGGTGAAGCCGGTATAGGTGATGCGGTCGCCGGCCTTCAGCCCCTCGACGCCCGCGCCCACCGCCTGCACCACGCCCGAGGCCTCGTTGCCGATANGCGTATTGGTGAAGCCGGTATAGGTGATGCGGTCGCCGGCCTTCAGCCCCTCGACGCCCGCGCCCACCGCCTGCACCACGCCCGAGGCCTCGTTGCCGATACCGCTGGGCAGCGGCACGGGATAAATCCCGCTGCGGAAATACGTGTCCGCGAAATTCAGGCCGACCGCCTCATGCCGGACCCGTACCTGGCCCGGCCCCGGGTCGCCGACCTCCGCCCGTTCGAAACGCAGGACTTCCGGCCCCCCGGTCTCATGGAACTTCACGACTGTCGTCACGCTGGTCTCCGCTTGTTGCTGGCCTATGCCGATAGCCGCATCTTGGGCCGTCGCCGCGCCAGGCACTTTGCAGATGCCGTCTGCAACTTGTCTTTCCGCGCCAGGGCGCAGGGGGTCCGGAGAAGATCTACTGAAAATCCCCCGCGCCCAGCATGATGGGGCCGTCGGCCGGCACCGAGCGGGCCTCCCGCGCCGCCTCGCGTATCGCTTCCGCCCCCTGTTCGAAGGCATGCAGGAGTTCGACGGCCGTGTCGTCGCGGGCGCCGAAGCGGCGGCGCAGCACGTCGCCCGATATTTCGAACTGCCGGCGCACGCCGGACAGTTCCATGACGAAGACCACGGCGTCGCCCTGGGCCTTGGCTTCGGTGGATTTGGTGAATTTCATGGCGGGACCTCCTGATCGAACCTTGCAGCGCTGGCTCTGCGCAGCATCTGGCGTTCCCGCCCGCCGGCCCGCGCTCAGGGAACCTGGTTGCGCGGGTCGTCCTGCAGCACCAGTTCCCAGGCGGCGCGCCCGATCGGCTGCTTGCGCTCTTCCATCAGGTGGGCCAGCAGGCCCGCCGACCGGCCCACCAGCGCCAGGCCGCGCGCGACCATCGGGTCCAGTTCCATGTCGGCGATGATGGAGGCGATCGCGCCTACGGCATTGACCGGCAGGTTTTTCTTCGATTCCGCGCTCAGCACCTGGCTGACGGCGTCCATCAGCCGCCAATGCACGCCGTAATAGTCATGCGCGCGCGACAGCTCGCGCAGCGTCGCCACGCGCGGGTCGCCGTTGACGTGAATGGGGTGGCCCACTCCATAGAGGGCGCGTCGTTCCTGCTTGTAGCGGCGTATCAACTCGCGCGCCGCGTCGCGCACCGCCTCGTCGCCGGCGTCCGGGCCAAGTTCGCGCGCCGCCTCGGTAAGCATTTCGGCGGCGTTCTGCATGGTGCCCAGAAACACGCTGCCTGCGCCCAGCAGCCCGGCCGCCACGGCCGCCTGCATGGCTTCGGGCGCGCCGGCGTAGGTCAGGCGCGCCGCCAGCGAACTGGGCGTGATGCCATGGTCGGCCGTGGTCACCAGGATGGCGTTGACCATGATTTTCTCGCGCGCCGTGGGTAGGCGCTCGAATGTGGTGTGATAGATCATGTCGACGAAATCGAACTTGCCGATGATTTCCTTCGAAAGATCCAGTCCGCGCACCACGATCGAGTCGATCGTGGTGTAGCCGATGTCCGTCTTTACCATGTGCTCTTCTCCGTTGTTTGAAAGCTGAGTACCGCATCCAGCGCCATCACGCCCTGTCCTTGGGGACGCACGGCCAGCGGGTTGATTTCCAGTTCCTCGATCCGGTGGGCGTGCTCGACCACGAAGTCGCTCAGCTTCACCAGGGTGTCGACCAGCGCGTCGACGTCGCAGGCGGGACGCCCGCGATAGCCGCCCAGCAGTTCGCTGCAGCGCGTCTCGGCGATCATGGCGCGGGCCGACTGCGGCGTGAGCGGCAAAAGCCGCCGGCTGACGTCCTTGAACAGCTCGATGCTGACGCCGCCCAGGCCGAACATGCAGACGTGGCCGAATACGGGATCTCGGTGTATCCCCACCACCACCTCCACGAACGGCCCGGTCAGCATGGCCTCGACCAGCACGCCTTCGACCTGGCCGGGGCCGCAGGCCCGGCCGACCTGCTCGCATATCTGCGCATGGGCGGCTCGCGCCTGTTCGGCCGAGCGTATGCCCAGTTGCACGCCGCCCACGTCCGACTTGTGCGTGATGGTCGCGCTGACGACCTTCATCGCCACGGCCTCGCCGCCCAGTTCCCGAAACGCGCGGGCCGCGTCTTCCGGCGTGGCGGCCATGCGGCTCGCCGGAACGGCCACGCCGGCGCGCTGCAGCAGGAATTTGGCGTCGACCTCGCTCAGCGTGGCGGTGCTGGCGGGCTGCCGGTTGCGTCCCAGCGGGGCCCAGTCCGGGTCGCGCTGCGCCTTCCAGCGGCCGTACTCGATGTAGCGGCGCATGGCCCGCACCGCGTTGCGCACCGAACGCATCGGCATCAGCCCGCCCTCGATCATGTGCCGGTGGCCCTCGCCGGTGCGGTCGCTCATCCAGATCGGCACGATGGGCGTCTTCACGTCGCGCTGCACGCGCACCATGCTCTCGCCCAGCAGCGTGGTGGTCTGGCCGTATTCCACCGGAATCGGCACCATCACGATATCGGTGTTGGGATCTTCGGCCGTGGTCTTCAGCGCCGTGTAGGTCAGCGAGGGATCGACCAGGACCTCGGCCGTCACGTCCACGGGGTTGTCGATCGCGGCGTAGTCCGGCAGCAGCTGGCTCAAGGCGTGGCGCGTCTGCGGCGCGAACTCGGACATCACCAGCCCGCCCAGGCCGATCTGGTCGGAAGCCAGCGCCGCGGTTCCGCCGGAGAAGCAATACACCGCGATGCGCTCGCGCCCGGTCGGCTTGCCGCGCGCCAGCATCGACGCCGTGTCGATCAACTGGTCTACGTCGTCGACCTCGATCACCCCGACCTCCTTGAATACGGCGCTGTTGATTTCGGCGGAGCCGGAGATGGCCGCGGTATGCGACTGGGTCGCCTTGATGCCGTAGTCGGACTTGCCGACCTTGAGCGCCACCACCGGCTTGCCGCGGCGCGCGGCGTGCAGCGCCGCCGCCATGAAGCGCGGGCCGTCGCGCACGCCTTCGAGCACGCTGACGATGACTTCGATGTCGGGCGCGTCGGCCATGTAGTGGATGTAGTCGCTGACCTCCAGGTCGACCTCGTTGCCGCCGGAGAACCACAGGCCCGTCCCTACCCCTCGGTCCATGGCCTGGATGAACGAGCGCCCCAGCCCGCCGCCCTGCGACGCCACGCCGATGGGCCCGGGCCGCTGGTCGGTCTTGAACGCCGGCGAAAAACTCATGCCCAGCCGCCCGTTGACGTTGGTCAGTCCGGGACTGTTGGGCCCGTAGATGCGCAAGCCGGTCTCGGCCACGACCTCGCGCATCCGGACTTCCAGCGCGCGCCCGGCCTCGCCCGTCTCGCCGAAGCCCGAGCTGAACACGATGGCATAGCGGATGCCGCGCTCGCCGCATAGGCGCAGGGTGTCCACGACGAGATCGGCGCGCACGGCCAGGATGGCCACGTCGGGCGCGTAATCGAGATCGGCCACCGAAGGCACGCAGGCACGGCCGGCAATGGTCTGGCGGGCCGGATTCACCAGGGCCAGCCGGCCCTGCCAGCCGGAATGCACGGTGAGGTTCTCCAGCGTGCGCTGGCCGATGCTGCCCGGTTTCTCGGATGCGCCGACCAGCACGATGGATTCGGGCAGCACCAGGCGCGTGAGGTCGGCGAATTGGATGTTCGGTGCGTTCATGGGTTCTGGGCCGGCGTACGGCGCTTGAGCAGACAGGTGGCGCCCAGTTCGCAGACCACTTCGCCGCGCTGGTTGATGCCCTTGCGCAGGAAGCCGATCAGTCCGCGGTCGGGGCGGCTGGTGGTTTTCTGTTCGACCACTTCGATCTCGACGTGCAGCGTGTCGCCGATCAGCGTGGGCTTGGGAAACTTGATGCGGTTCTCCAGCACGCCGAACAGCGCCCCCTCCATGAGCTGGTTGGGAATCGAGCGCGAGGTCAGCCCCGCCATGAAGGAGGCCACCAGCATGCCGTGCGCGATACGCTGCCCGAACAAGGTGCTCTTGGCGTATTCGGCGTCGACGTGCACGCGGTTGAAATCGCCCGTGAGCGCGGCGAACGCCGCCACGTCGCCCTCGGTGACGGTGCGCGACGAGGTGCGGTAGCGGGTTCCCACGGGCAGGTCCTCCCAGTAGATCGCCGACTGCGCGATCCTCTCGATGACGTCGGATTCATTCATGCGCGTTCTCCATTGGTAAGCGCCGAGATCCCCAGGATCTCGCGGCCGATGATGAGGGTCTGGATTTCGGTGGTTCCTTCCGGGATCATGCCGCCGCGCGTGTCGCGAAAGATGCGTTCGATCGGGTAGTCGGTCGCATAACCGATGCCGCCGTGCACCTGGAGGGCATGGTTGGCCACCTGATGGGCGGCCTCGGTGGCGTAGAGCTTGGCCACCGAGCCTTCGATGCGCGCCGACTTTCCGGCCTGCATGGCGCGCGCGGCGCGATAACCCAGGGCGCGCGCCGCCTGGGTCTTCATCGTCATCTCGACGATGTGGCGTTGCACCAGCTGGTAGGCGCCGATGGGCTGCCCGAACTGCTTGCGGGTGCGCGCATAGTCGATGGACAGGTCGAGCGCGCACTGCGCCGCCCCGACCGCGCCCATGGCCACGTTCAGTCGGCCGAAGTTCAGGCCGATGAGGATCTGCCGCAGGCCCTGGCCTTCCTGGCCGAGAAGGTTGGCCGCGGGCACTTCGGCGTCCTCGAACGTGAAGGCGGCGGTTCCGGTGCTGCGCACGAACATCGTGTCGACCGGCCGCACGTCGAACTGCGTATGCGCCTTTTCCACCAGGAATAGCGACAGCCCGCCCTGGCAGGTGTCGCTGAAGCAGCGCGCCACCACGATGCCGAAATCGGCGAACATGCCGTTGGTCACCCACAGCTTGCCGCCATTGAGCACGTAGCGGTCGCCCCGCTTGTCGGCGCGCGTCTTGACTTCCGCCACGTTCGATCCCACGTCCGGCTCGGAAATCGAGACGAACGTGCGGCGTTCGTTGCGCATCAGGGGATGCAGGAAGCGGTCTTTCTGCTCGTCGGTGCCGTAGGCGTCGATGATGCCGCCGACGATGTTCAGGCCGTTGATCAGCGCGCGCAGCGACAGCCAGCAGTAGCCGGCCTCCTCCATCATCACGGCCCAGGTCAGGTAGTCGATCCCCAGCCCGCCGGACGACTCGGGCAGATAGCCGCCCAGATAGCCGAAGTCGCGCAGCTCGCCCAGCACCTCGAAGGGAAAGGTCTTGTCGGTCTCGTGCTGGAGGATGAGCGGATTGACGCGGTCTTTCAGGAAACGGCGGATGTTGTCGCGCAACAAGGCATGCTCGGCGCCCAGGCCGTCGGCGTCCAGGTCAGCCATAGCGGCCTCCCGTGACGAAGAGCGTGGTGCCGGTGATGTAGCGCGCGTGCTCCGAGGCCATGAACGCGACGGCGCCGGCGATGTCGCCGGGCTGCCCCGGAAACGGCACCTGGTTCTTGGCCTGGGCGTTTTCGAGGATCGTGTCGTAATTGGGCAGGCTCTTGATGTAATCGGTTTCGATGAAGCCGGGCGCGATGGCGTTCACCGTGACGCCCTTGCGGGCCTGCTCGAACGACAGGGCGCGCGTGAAACCGACGATGCCGGCCTTGGCGCTGGAGTAGTTCGTCTGCCCAGGGTTGCCGAACAAGGCGCGCGAGGCGATGTTGACGATGCGGCCCCAGCCGTTCTCGTGCATATGCGGCAGCGCCGCCCGGCAGCAGTGAAAGGCGCCCTTGAGCGTGACGTCGATCACCAGGTCCCAGTCGGCCTCGTCCATCTTCAGCAGCGTGCGGTCTTTCACCAGGCCGGCGTTGTTGACCAGCACGTCGATGCGGCCGAAGGCTTCGCGTCCGGCCGACACCATCGCCTGCACCTGGGCCTGGTCGCGCACATCGCAGCGCAGGCCGATGGCGCGCCCGCCCTCGGCCTCGATGGAGCGCGCCATCGCCGCCGCGGCGCCTTCGTCCAGGTCGCTGATCACCACGGCCATGCCCTCGCGGGCCAGGAAGCGGGCGGTTTCGGCGCCGATTCCGCGCGCCGATCCGGTGACGATCGCCACGCGGTCTTGCAGTTTCAAGTCCATGTTTGCTCCTACTTGGATGGGAAAAACGGAGCAGCCGGCTGGCCGTCCAGTATTGCGCCGCGTACGTCGCGCAGCGCCTGCAGATATTCGGCATGGTGTTTGTCGACACGCTCGGTCGGCCCGGCCAGCGACAGCGAGACGGCATGTCCGCCCAGCCAGCCCGAGACGGCCAGCGCGGTCACGCCTTCGGCGCCCTCGCTGCGCGTGTCGTACCAGCCGCGCTTGCGGCCGGCCTCGATATTGGCGATGAGCTTCCCTGGGTCTGTGATCGTGTGCGGCGTCACCGCCTTCAGGTTCAGCCTCGCGACCTCGGCGCGCAATTCCTGCGGCGGCAGCAGCCCCAGCAGGGCCTTGCCGAATGCCGAGGCATGCACCGCGACGCGGTCGCCGACATCCAGGATGTAGCGCAGCGGACGCCGGCTGGGCAGCGCCGCCGCGACCTTCACCGCCAGGCGTTCATGGACGCCGAAGAACGCGGTTTCGTTGGTGCGCTCCACCAGCTGCTCCACCGCTTCCTGCGCCACCGCGGACATCGGATCGTTCTGCCTGAACTGGCACGCCATCTCGAACAGGCGCCCGGTGGGATAGAACTGCCGCGTCTTGGGCGTGCGCATCAGGTATCCCAGCGAATGCAGCGTGTACAGCAGGTCGGAGCAACTGCTGTCGGCGAGCGACAGCAGCCGCGCCATGTCCGAATTCGACAGTTCGCGCTTTTCCCTGGCGAACACCTCGAAAACCGCAAGCGTGCGGCCCGTGGCAGGTATCAGATTGGGCATGGAAAAATCCTGGAAATTACGCTGTGTCGTAGTACTATACGAAATGCCGTAGTTAATTCCAACAGATTTTTTGACCTGGGAGGAGACACCCATGAACATTCAGAATGGCGGCCGCCGGTCGGCTACGGGTCTGGGACGGGTTGCGCTGCTGCTGGCGCTGGGGTGTACGGCGGCCGTCGCGCCCGCGCATGCCGACACCTATCCGGCTCGCGCGATGACCATTGTTTCGGCCGGCCCCGCGGGAGGCATCACCGACCAGGTCAGCCGCCTGATCGGCAGCAAGGTCGCGCAGCGCCTGGGCCAGCCTGTGGTGATCGAGAACCGGCCGGGCGCGGGCGGCAATCCGGCCGCCGAGCACGTCGCCAAGGCCAGGCCCGACGGCTACACCCTTCTGATGGGAACGCAGGGAACCCAGGCCACCAACCAGTACCTCTACAAGTCCCTCAGCTTCGATCCGGCGAAGGACTTCACGGCCGTGCACGCCGTGATCGCGCTGCCCAACGTGCTGGTGGTCAACGCCGATCGTCCGTACCGCACGGTCAAGGAAATGGCGGAGTACGCGGCGCGCAACCCGGGACGCATTACCGTGGCCAATGCGGGCAACGGCACAGGCTCCCATCTGGCGGCGGAACTGTTCCAGACGGTGGCGGGCGTGCAGTTCACGCACGTGCCCTATCGCGGCAGCCCGCCGGCGATCAACGATCTGCTGGGCGGCCAGGTCGACGCCTCGTTCGACTATCCCGCGACCACGCTGGGGCATATCCGCAGNTCGCGGCAGCCCGCCGGCGATCAACGATCTGCTGGGCGGCCAGGTCGACGCCTCGTTCGACTATCCCGCGACCACGCTGGGGCATATCCGCAGCGGCAAGCTGCGCGCCCTGGCCACCACCGGCGCCGCCCGGCTGGCGCTGCTGCCCGACGTTCCGACCATCGCCGAAGCCGGCTACCCCAAGGCCCAGTCGATGTCATGGATAGGCCTGTTCTTCCCCGCCAACACCCCCAAGCCCATCGTCGAGCGCTGGCAGGCCGAAGTGGCGCGCGCGCTCCAGGACCCGGCGGTGATCGACGCGCTGACCCAGATGGGCGGCGCGCCGCTGCCGGTCGGCGGCGAAAAGTTCGAGGAAATGATCCGGACCGAACGCGTCAAGTGGAAATCCATCATCGAACGCACTGGCGCCCGGGCCAGTTGATTCCCGCAGCATCCGGCATGTCCGCCACCCAAGGAGACTCCCTTGCTTGATAAGAACCTGATCGGCCAATCCCTCGGCACGCGCAGCATCGCCGTCGAGCCCGGCCGCCTGCGCTTTTTCGCCAAAGTGATCGGCGAGACCGATCCCGTCTATCTGGACGAAGCCGCCGCGCGGGCGGCGGGACACCCCGCCCTGCCGGTGCCGCCCACCTTTCTGTTCTGCCTGGAGATCGACGCGTTCGACTCCATCGGCACCGCCCGCCTGACGCGGTTGGAGGAAAGCCGCATCCTGCACGGCGAGCAGCGTTTCACCTACCACGCCATGGCTTACGCGGGCGACACCCTGACGTTCGACCTGACGATTGCCGACGTCTACCAGAAGAAAGGCGGCGCGCTCGATTTCCTGGTCAAGGACACGCGCGTGACCAACCAGCACGGCCGGCACATCGCCGACCTGCGCTCTATCGTCGTGCAACGCAACGCCTGAAGGAACGACCATGACTCTTCCCAGCTTCGACAAGCTGGCGGCCGGCGACCGGCTGCCTACCCTGAAACTGCCGCCGATCTCGCGCAAGACGCTGGCCCTGTACGCCGGCGCGTCGGCCGACCATCACCCCATGCATATCGACCTGGACTATGCGCGCAGCGCCGGCGTGGACGATGTCTTCGCGCACGGCATGCTGTCGGCGGCCTATGTGGGCCGCATGCTGACCGACTGGGTGCCGCAGCAGCGCATCCGCAGCCTGGCCTTGCGCTTTACCGGCATCATGCAGCTATATGCCGAGCCGACCTGCACCGGCGAAGTCGTCGAGAAGATGGAGGAAGGCGGAGAACGGCGCGTGCGCCTGGCGCTGCGTTGCGCAGACCAGCACGGCGCCGAGAAAATCGTCGGCGAAGCCGTCATCGCACTGGACTGACGAGGCCGTATGCATATGAACCGAGACAAGCAGGAACCCGTCCGCGGCAATGTGCTGGAGGGCGTGCGGGTGATCGAGATCGCGGGAATCGGGCCCGGCCCGTTCTGCGCCATGCACCTGGCCGACCTGGGCGCGGACGTGATCACCGTGCAGCGGCCCGACGGCCGCGCCGGCAGCCTGGGATACGAAACCAGCATCCAGCGCGGCAAGCGCGCCATCGCGCTGGATCTCAAGACCGACGAGGGCCGCGACACGCTGCTGCGCCTGGTCGAACACGCCGACGTGCTGATCGAGGCCATGCGCCCCGGCGTGGCCGAACGCCTCGGGCTGGGACCGCAAGCGTGCCGCGCGCGCAACCCGCGCCTGGTGTACGGCCGCATGACGGGCTGGGGCCAGAGCGGGCCGATGGCGCAGATGGCCGGACATGACGCCAACTACATCGCCTTGTCCGGCGCGCTCTGGAACGCCGGGCCGGCCGACGCCGTGCCGGTCACGCCTTTCTCGGTGGTGGGCGATATCGCCGGCGGCGCGCTGTACCTGTCCATAGGCATACTTGCCGGCGTGCTCAAGGCCCGCCGCAGCGGCCAGGGCTGCGTGGTGGACGCGGCTATCGTCGACGGATCGGCCCACTCCCAGCAATTGCTGCTGGCCGCCCGGGCCAAGGGCATCATCGCCGCCGAACGCAGCCGGAGCCTGCCGAACGCGGCGCCGTTCTACGCCAGCTATCGCTGCGCGGACGGCGGCTTCATCACGGTCGGCGCCATCGAGCCCCAGTTCTATGCGCTACTGCTCGAACGCCTGGAACTGGCCGGCGACCCGGAGTTCGCCGATCAATGGGACAGGTCTCGATGGCCCCGCCGCAAGGAACGCCTGCAGGCGCTTTTCGAGCGCCGCAGCCGCGCCGAATGGTGGGCCGTGTTCGAGGGCAGCGACGCCTGCGTCGTGCCGGTGCTGGAACCCGGCGAGGCCGCGCTCGACCCGCACAACCGCGCGCGCGACATCTACTTCGAGCGCGACGGCTTCCTGCAGGCCGCGCCCGCGCCGCGCTTCGACGGGGCGCGCGCCGAACCGGGGCCGGTGCCGCGCGCCGGCCAGCACACGCGCGAAATCCTTGCGGTCCTGGACGAGCATGGGTCGGGCGCCGTCTGGCGCGACGCCGCAGGACCGCGCGATTGAGGTCCGCAAAAGGCCGCGGCGCCCCTGCGGACGCCGCGGCCTTTGCTTGCGCGCCGCCGGGCTACTGCGGCTGTATGTTTTCGCGCCGCACCAGTTCGGCCCAGCGGGCCAGCTCGGATTTGACGAAATCGCCGAATTCGGCAGGCCCCATCGGCTGGATTTGCAGTCCCATTTCGGCCAGCCGCGCGGCCACGTCGGGACGCGCCGCCGCGTCCAGCACGCTGGTCCGCAGCTTTTCGATGATGGGCGCGGGCGTCCCGGCCGGGGCCATGATGCCGAACCAGAAGCCCACCTTCTCCACCGAGGGATAGCCCTGCTCGGCCATGGTGGGCACGTCGGGCAGCGCCGCCAGCCGCTTGGGAAAGACCACCGCCAGCGCCTTGGCGCGCTTTTGCTGCACGATGGGCAGCGACGACGTGATGGACGCGAACAGCAGCTGGATATGCCCGGCCATCAGGTCGGTGACGGCGGGGCCGCCGCCCTTGTACGGCACCGGCGTCATATGGATGTCGGCGGCCGTCTCCAGCATGCGCGCGGCCATGTGGATCTGGCTGCCCGAGCCGAGCGAACCATAGTTGATCGAGTTGGGCCGCGCTTTGGCGATGCGCACCACGTCGGCCACGTTGTCGGCCTCGAAGCCGGGATTGGCCAGCAGCACCATGGGCGCGGCGCCCAGGAAGACGACGGGCGCGAAGTCCCGCACCGTGTCGTAGGGCAGCGACTTCACCAGGAAGTTGTTGCTGACGTGAGAGTCCAGCGTGACCAGCAGGGTATAGCCGTCGGCCGGGGCGCGCGCCGCCGCCGTGGTGCCGATCACGCCGTTGGCGCCGGCGCGGTTTTCCACCACGACGGGTTGGCCCCATTGCTCGGACAGCGCATTGCCGATCAGGCGGGACAAGGAATCCGAGAATCCGCCCGCCGCGAACGGCACGATCAGGCGCACCGTCCTGGCCGGATAGTCGGACGCGCCCTGCGCGGCCAGGGCTGGGGCGGCGGCGATCAGCCCCGCGGCAAGCAGGGCGCGCATCGCGGCGCGAAGAGTATGGCGTCGGCTGGGTTTCTTGAGCATGATCTTCTCGGACGGACAGGAATGCCTAGCGAAGTGCGGAAAGGCCGAGCGCGCTCTGCGCGATCAGCATGCCGATGATCTGGTTGGTGCCTTCCCCGATGCTCAGGTGGCGCGCATCGCGGTAGTGGCGCTCGACCGGAAACAGCGAGGTGTAGCCGGCGCCGCCATGCACCTGCAGCGCCGTCTCGGCCACGCGCAGCGCCGCGTCGCTGGCATGGCGCTTGGCCATGGCGCACAGGGTGGTGTTGTCGGGCGCGTTGCGGTCCAGCGCGTCGGCCGAGCGGTGCGCCAGCAGCCGCGAGGTCTCGACCATGGTCATCATGTCGGCCACCATCTGCTGCACCAGCTGGAACGAACCGATGGGCCGCCCGAACTGCACGCGGTCGCGGGCGAAGCGCACCGCCGCTTCGAGCGAGGATTCGGCGATGCCCAGCGCCGAGAACGCCACCACCGAGCGGCCGATGTTCAGGTACTTCTTCGCGATCGAGAACGCCTGCCCGGGTTCGCCGATCAGGTTTTCGGCCGGGACCTCGACGTCCTCGAACAGCAGCTCGCCCAGCGGGCAGCAGTGCATGCCCATCTTTCCCAGCGGCGTGCACGAGAAACCCGGCATGGCGCTTTCGAACGCCAGACACGACACGCCGGCCACGCCGTCGTCCGAGACCGTGCGCACGAACACGATGCCCAGGTCGCAGATGGGTCCGTTGGTGATGTAGATCTTGCGTCCGTTGATGCGCCAGCCGCCGGACGCGGTGCATTCGGCGCGCGTCTGCACATTGGCCGCGTCGGACCCGATGCCGGGTTCGCTCAAGGCGAAGCAGCAGATCGCCTGGCCTTCCAGGATGCGCGGCAGGTACTTGGCGCGCAGCGCCGGACTGCCGGCGCCGGCCAGCACCGACGCCGCCAGGTTGCTCACGCTGAGCATGCCGCGCAGCGACGGCCACACCCGGGCGACCTCGGCGACCAGCGTGCCATACGTGAGCATCGACAGGCCGAAGCCGCCCTCCTCCTCGGGCAGCAGACCGCCGATCAGGCCATAGTCGCGCATGGCGGCCACGACGGCGCGCGGCACCGGCGTCTTGGCCGCCTCGTACTCATCCACCAGCGGCGCGACCTCGGATTCGAGATAGCGCCTGAGCGAATCCTGCAGCGCCGTTTGGGTCGGGTCCAGAGCGAAATCCATGACGTGGGTCTCCTATTTGGCTTGTTCGAATTCCGGGGCCGTGACCACCTTCTTCCACTTGGCCACCTCGGCCTGCATGAATGCAGAAACCGCTTGCGCGCCGCCGGTCAGCGGCACGATGTGCAGACGCTTCAGAAAGGCCTGTGTCGCTTCTTCCTTGGTGATGTCGTCGACCTCCGCCGCCAGCCTGGCGATGACGTCGGGCGGCGTGCCGGCCGGCGCCATCAGGAAAAACGTGCCCGTGGTTTCGAAACCCTTGAGGCCGGCTTCGCTTATGGTGGGCACCTCGGGCAGGTCGGCGTTGCGCGTGGCGCTGCTGACCGCGATGGGCCGGAACTTGCCCGCCTCGATGAACGCCATTGCGCCCGCCATGTTGTCGAACAGCACGTCGACGTCTCCCGCCAGCAAGGCCTGCTCGGCCGGCGGCGCGCCCCGGTAGGGAACGTGCGTCATCCGCACGCCGGCCATCTGCTTGAACAGTTCGCCGGTCATGTGCATGGACGAGGTCACGCCGGGCGAACCGAAAGTGACGTGCCTGCGCTTGGCCTCGGCGATCAGGTCCGCCACCGAACGGACCGGCGAGCGCTGCGCCACCACCAGCACGTTGCTGGCGTATCCCAGCATGGCGATCGGCGCGAGATCGCGTTCCCATTGATAAGTCGTCTTGCCCAGCGCGGTGTCGACGGCTATGCCGGTGGTGCCTAACATCAGCGTGTAGCCGTCGGGCCGGGCGTTGGCCGTGGCCTGTACCGCGATGGCGCCGCCCGCGCCGGTCTTGTTCTCGACCACGAAAGACTGGCCCAGCTTCTCCGCAAGGCGCTTGGCGTAGTGCCGCGCCAGCAGGTCGGTCCCTCCTCCGGCGGCGAAGCCGACCAGCAGGGTGACCGGCTTGGCGGGATAGGTTTGAGACTGCTGCGCTTGCGCAGGGGCAATGCCGCCCGCGCAGGACCATGCCAGTACGGCGGCCATCAATAGCCTCATGATGCGTCTCCTTTGGTTATGCGCACGATATTCGTACGATATTTCGTACATCACTACGACCTAGTGTAGAATGATTTGCAGAATTTCGTAAATACCTACGACACCACGGAAATCAAATGACTTCAACGACCTGCGAATTTCCCGATCTGGCGAGACTGGTGCGGCCTCGCAATGTGGTTGTGGTACTGGGCTCCCAGCGCCCGAACAGCGAAGGCGCCCGCCTGCTGGAGAACCTGTCCGCGCATTCGCGCCTGGAGGGCGAACTGTTCGTGGTCAATCCGCCCATGCGCGGCGACGGCCCCTTCCGCTGCTGGCCGTCGATCGCCGCCCTGCCGGACGCGGACATCGACGTGGCCTTGATCATTCTGAGGGCGGCCCACGTGATGGACGCCTTGCGCGACTGCGCCGCGCGCGGGATCCCATTCGCCGTGGTCATGTCGTCGGGTTTCGCCGAAGCCGGGCCCGAAGGCCAGGCGCTGCAACAGGAGATCGCGGACCTGTGCAGGCAGACGGGGCTGCGGGTCTACGGCCCGAACTGTCCCGGCCTGTCGAACTTCCGCGATCGCATGGGCATGACGATCTCGCCAGCCTTCAAGTCCGACAGGAACGTCGGCACGATAGGCATCGTCACCCAGGGCGGCGGCGCGGGCCGCAACGTGGTCCAGGGGCTGTCGTACGGAGCCGGCGCGGCAATGTGGCTGTCGGCGGGCAACGAGGTCGACCTGGGCGCGCCGGACTTCATCGCCCACATGGCCAACGACCCCGGCGTGCGCGTGATCGCCGTTCTGCTCGAAGGAATAAAGGACGGCCGCCGCCTGGTCGCCGCGCTGGAACTGGCGCGCTCGCGCGGCAAGCCGGTGGTGATCCTGAAGATCGGCCGGTCGGAGTACGGCATGCGCGCGGCCCAGTCGCATACGGGCTCGATCACCGGCGCGGCCGACGTCAACAGCGCCATGTTCGCGCAGTTCGGCGCGATCGAAGCCCATGACATGGACGAGCTGGTGGCCCTGGCGCGCCTGGCCGACGGCGGCCGCCTCCCGGCCTCGGCAGACCTGGCGGTGGTGACCTTCTCGGGCGGCGCGGCCGCGATGGCCGCGGACCAGATCGGGCTGCAGGGCCTGCGCCTGGCGCAGTTCTCGCCGGCCACCACCGAGCATCTGCGGACCAGCCTGCCCGACTATGCGGCCATCTCCAACCCGGTGGACGTCACCGCCGAAGCCCTCAAGAGCATCGACGGCCTGGCTTCCTGCCTGCGCGCGGTGGCCGACGACCCGGCGGTGGGCGCCGTGGTCGTCCCGATCCCGGCGGACTATGCCGAGCTGACCGATGGAATCGCGCGGGCCATCGTCGATGCGGCCGCCGACGCCGCCAAGCCCATCTTGCCGGTCTGGATGAGCCGGCGCCTGGGCACCGGCTTCGAGCGCCTGGAAAGCCAGGGGCTGGCTCCCTTCCTGTCCTTGACCACGGCCCTGGCGGCCTTGCGCAAGGTCATGCCGCGCGGCCTGCTGTCCGGCCCGGACGCCGCCCCGGGCGGGCCGGCTTGCGCGGAACCCGCGGCGGCGCAAGCCGTGGCCTGCACCGAGAGCGCCGCCAAGGCGATGCTGCGCGAGGCCGGCATCCCAGTGCCTCAGGGCAGGCTGAGCCGCTCGGCCGCCGAAGCGGCCGAGGCGGCGCAGGCCATCGGCTTTCCCGTCGTCCTCAAGATCGCCAGCGCGCAGATCCCGCACAAGACGGAAGTGGGCGGCGTGCGCTTGGGCGTCGGTTCGGCCGGCGACGCTGCCGAAGCCTACGAGGCGCTGGTGCGGCAGGTCGGCGCGCGCCGCCCGGACGCCACGATAGACGGGGTGCTGGTGGAAAAAATGTTCCATGACGGCGGGCGCGAAATGCTGGTCACCGTCCGCGCCGATCCCATGTACGGGCATGTCGTCACCGTCGGCCTGGGCGGCATATTCGTCGAACTGCTCAAGGACGTGGCGCACCGGGTGCTGCCGATCCAGGCCGCCGACGTGCGCGACATGCTGGCCGGGCTGAAGCACCGCGCCTATCTGGGCGCGTTCCGCAATCTGCCGCCCATCGACGCCGAAGCCTTCGTGCAGCTGGTGCTGCGCATCTCGGAATTCGTGTCGGGGCGTCCCGAGCTGCGCGAAGCCGAGTTCAACCCCGTCTGGGTCGGCCCGCCCGGCGAAGGCGCCTGGGTGCTCGACGCCCTGATACTGACTTCCCCCGACGTTGAACGTCGTTAACCACGAGGACGAACGCCATGTACGAAGGCCTGCAGTACGAGATGTCGGATGGTGTGGGCACCATCACCCTGGATCGGCCGCAATACAAGAACGCCATCGATATCCCCATGCGCAGTTCCCTGCGCGAGCTGCTGCGCGCGCTGCGCCAGGAACGCGAACTGAAGGTGCTGGTCCTGACGGGCGCCGGCGGCAACTTCTGTTCCGGCGGCGACCTGAACGCCTTGCGCAACAGCGCGGCGGCCGGCGAGGCGACTGCGCCCGGCCGCCGCCAGCGGCTGGTCGACCTGCACGACGTGGTGGCCAGCCTGGTGGAGTTCGACCGGCCGGTGATCGCGGCGGTGGAGGGCGTGGCCTATGGCGCCGGCCTCGGCCTGGCCATGACCGCCGACCTGGTGCTGGCCGCCGACGACGCCCGCTTCTGCATGGCCTTCGGACGCCTGGGCGCGGTGGCGGACTTCGGGACGTTCTACACGCTGCCGCGCCTGGTGGGCGTGCAGCGGGCCAAGGAACTGCTGTTCTCGGCGCGCGAGTTCGGCGCGGCCGAGGCGCGCGCCATGGGGCTGGTGCTGGAAACGCATCCGGCCTCGCAGGTGCAGGAGCGGGCCCGGGCCATCGCGCGCTGCCTGGCCGAGGCCTCGCCGGTGGCGCTGAGCATCACCAAGCGCGCGCTCAACGTCTCGCTGCGCAGCGACCTGCAAACCATGCTGATGCTGGAAAGCGACGGCCAGGGCGTGGCGATGAGCACCGACTACCACACCATGGCGCTGCAGCGCTTCTTCGACAAGAAGGGCCCGCCGTTCCAGTGGCCGGCGCAGCGACCATGAAAGCCGCGTCAGGCCTGCAGCGAGTCGCGCACCTCGAACAAGGCCTGCAGATAGGCCTTGCGATGCTTCTCGACGCGTTCGGCAGGGCCGGCCAGCGACAAGGCCACCGGCTGGTCGCCCAGCGTGCCGGTCACGGCCAGCGCGGTCACGCCTTCGGCGCCTTCCCCGCGGGACTCATACCAGCCCTGCTTGCGCCCCTGGGCCAGGTCGGCCTGCAGTTTCTTGGCGCTGGTGATCGTGTCGGGCGTGAAGGGCTTGAATTTGATCTGCTGGATCTGCGCCTGCATCTCGTCGTCCGGCAATTCGGCCAGCAAGGCCTTGCCGATGGCCGATGCATGCAGCGCGATCCGGTCGCCCACGTTGACGATATAGCGCAGCGGCCGGCGGCTGGGCTGCGCCGCCACCACCTTGACGGCGGAGCGGTCCATCACGCCGAAGAACGCGCTCTCGTTGGTGGTCTCGACCAGTTGCTGGACGGCTTCCTTGGCCGAACGCGTCAGCGGGTCGTTCTCGGCGATCTGGCGGGCAATTTCGTACAGGCGCGCGGTCGGGTAGAAGCGGCGGCTGCGGGGCGCGCGCATCAGATAGCCCAGCGTGTGCAACGTGTTCATCAGGTCCGAGCAACTGCTTTCGGCCAGCGACAGCATGCGCGCCATCTCCGAGTTGGACAGTTCGCGTTTCTCACGCGCGAAGATCTCAAAGGCGGCCAGCGTGCGAGCAGCGGCTGGAATCAGTGTAGGCATGTCGAAATTCCCAAAGGCGGCCCGTTTGGAAGCTGGGCGCCACATATCATAATGCGCAACCGATGAGGCCTTTCGATGGACGGCTTTTCCCAACTGCAGTTGCACGTGCAGGATCACATCGCCACCCTGACCCTGGACAATCCGCCGGTCAATGCGCTGAGCCGCGACCTCAACGATGAGCTGACCCGGGCGCTGGACATGCTTTCGGATGTCGACGACGTGCGCGTCGTGGTGCTCACCGGCGCGGGCAAGGTATTCTGCGCCGGCGCCGACCTGAAGCGCCGCGCCGAGAACACGGCCGGCCTGGGCGGCCTGATCGCCCACTCCCGACGCACCCGCGAGTGCTTTCATGCGATCCGCGAATGCGCCAAACCCGTCATCGCGGCGATCAACGGACCGGCGCTGGGCGCCGGCCTGGCCATCGCGGCTTCGTGCGACATCCTGCTGGCCTGCGACAACACCGTGCTGGGCCTGCCAGAGATCGACGTCGGCGCGATGGGCGGCGGACGCCATGCCATGCGGCTGTTTGGCCATTCGCGCACGCGCCGCATGATGCTGACCGGCGAACGCGTCCCGGGGCCCGAGCTGTACCGGCTGGGCATCGTCGAGGCCTGCACGGCGCCCGGCGAACTGCTGCCGGCGGCCCTGGCCATGGCCGCCACCATCGCGTCCAAGCGCCCGGCGGCGACCAGGCTCGCCAAGCACACGCTCAATACGATCGAGGATATGAGCCTGCGCGACGGTTATCGGTACGAGCAGGACATGACGGCAGTTCTTGCCAAAGGTGGGGATGTGCGCGCTTGAGAACGGGCTCGGGATGAGGCCCCGGCGCGGGCCTGAAATAAGCTGGCCGCAGATGCTGTGGCGCGCNCCGCGGCGCCGGCTCCGGCCGCGCAGGCGCCGGCCCCGGCCGCCCCGCAGGCCGCCGCCACCGTCAACCCGGCCGGCGAAAAACTGTACAAGAGCGTCTGCTTCGCCTGCCACGCCACCGGCGTGGCCAATGCCCCCAAGTTCGGCGACAAGGCCGCCTGGGAGCCCTACATCAAGACCGGCATGGACGCCATGGTGAAGGTCGCCATGCAGGGCAAGCCGCCCATGCCGCCCAAGGGCGGCGCGGCCGATGCCTCCGAAGAGGACATCCGCGCGGCCGTGCAGTACATGGTCGACGCCGCCAAGTAAGCGGCGGCCGATACGAAAAAGCCCCTCTCGCGAGGGGCTTTTTTGTGTGTGCCGCGACGGGGTAGACGGGGTAGGATGGGTGCAGCGCGAGATTTCTTGACCAAGCACCCCGATATCGAGCGCGCGAAACCCATCAGGCGGCGCCAGCCGCCGCCTTTCGTCGCATGCCGCTGTTTGGCCTCCGGCCGCGAAACCCGGCGGCTTGCGCCGCCTGATGGGTTACGCGCGCTTGATACTTGAGTTCTTTCTTAAGGATTCTCGCGCTGCACCCATCCTACGCCTGCGTCAGCGGCATGTTCAGCTGCACGCGGCGCTGCAGCCACAGGCTGGGGCGGTAGCGCGGGTCGCCGGTGACGCGTTGCATGCTCTTGAGGATTTCCAGGATGCGGTCGGCGCCCAGCTTGTCGCCCAGCGCCAGCGGGCCCGTCGGATAGCCCAGGCCCAGCGTCACCGCCAGGTCGATGTCCTGCGGCGTGGCGATTTTCTGCTGCGCGATGTCGCTGGCGATGTTGACGATCATGGCCACGATGCGCTGCGCGATGAAGCCGGGCGAATCCTCGATCACCGTGACCGGCACGCCGTCGGCGGCCAGCAGCGCGTGCGCGGCGTCGCGCCATTTTTCTTCGGTGGCCGGCGAGGCCATGATGGTGCGGCGCTTGGCGCTGTCGAAGGCGTATAGCGTGTCCAGGCCGACGGTGCGCGCGGGGTCCAGGCCCTGGGCCGAGACCGTGGTGGAGACGTCCTCGCCGAACGGCGTGACGACGATCAGCGCGTCGGCGTCGGGCGTGGAGCCGCTCAGCAGGCGGGCGTCCAGTTTTTCCAGCAGCGCGATGGCGCGCGCGTAGCCTTCGGGATGCTTGGGGCTGACCCAGACCTTGAGGTCGGCGNCGACAGGAATCGAACCTGTATCAAGAGCTTCGGAAACTCTCATTCTATCCATTGAACTACGGGCGCAGCGCAAGGGAGGCGGTATTGTACCCAGTTTTCGCCAGCCTGCATGAAATGGATCAAAGCGGCCGGCAAACTCAGCGAAAACCCGGCGGTTGCGCTGGCCCCGCGTCTATGACACCGTTATATAATCCAGCGTTTGCTTGCACGGCGGGCCGTCATTGCCGCCGACTTTTGTGCAGTACTGATTTTCTGTTGCCGCCGCCAGGCGCCCCCGGTACCCGTTAGCAGGATTTGGTCATGAGCAACGAGCAGGAACACATAGAAGAGCACTCCTCCCCCATCAAGACCCCGAAGCAACTGATCGTCACGGTCGTACTGGCTTTCGTGGTTCCCATCGCCATCATCATCCTCCTGGTGAACATGGTGGCCACAGGCAATAAAGTCGGCGCCGGCTCGGACACGCTGTCCAACGAAGCCGTCGCCAGGCGCATCGCCCCGGTCGCGGGCTTCGAACTGGTCGACGCCAACGCACCCAAGGTCTTCAAGACCGGCGAACAGGTCTTCGCCGCCGTCTGTACGGCCTGCCATACCGCCGGCGTCGCCGGCGCGCCCAAGGTCGGCGACAACGGCGCCTGGGCGCCGTTCATCAAGGCCGGCTACGACGCCATGCTGAACGTGGCCCTGCACGGCAAGGGCGGCATGCCCGCCAAGGGCGGCAACCCGGCCCTGTCCGACTACGAAGTCGCGCGCGCCGTGGTCTACATGGCCAACAAGTCGGGCGGCTCCCTGCCCGAACCCGAAGCGCCGGCCGAGGGCGGCGACAAGAAGGAAGCCGCCGCCGCACCGGCCGCTGCTCCCGCCCCCGCCCCCGCCCCCGCCGCCGCGCCTGCGGCCCCCGCGCCCGCCGCGGCGCC
>NZ_POQS01000003.1:134762-408594 GCF_002885955.2 Achromobacter pulmonis | reverse complement strand
GCGGCGTCGCGCCATTTTTCTTCGGTGGCCGGCGAGGCCATGATGGTGCGGCGCTTGGCGCTGTCGAAGGCGTATAGCGTGTCCAGGCCGACGGTGCGCGCGGGGTCCAGGCCCTGGGCCGAGACCGTGGTGGAGACGTCCTCGCCGAACGGCGTGACGACGATCAGCGCGTCGGCGTCGGGCGTGGAGCCGCTCAGCAGGCGGGCGTCCAGTTTTTCCAGCAGCGCGATGGCGCGCGCGTAGCCTTCGGGATGCTTGGGGCTGACCCAGACCTTGAGGTCGGCGGGCAGCGCCGGCACCGGCGGCTCGGCCGGCACCTGCTTCTGGCCGTCGGCGTAGACGTAGAAGCCCTCGCCGGCCTTGCGGCCGATCAGGCCGCCGGCCAGGCGCACGGTGGTGATGGGCGACGGGCGGAAACGCGGCTCGTCGAAGAACTGGCGGTAGATCGACTCCATGACGGGATGCGACACGTCCAGCGCCGTCAGGTCCAGCAGCTCGAACGGGCCCATGCGGAAACCGGCCTGTTCGCGCATCACGGCGTCGACCTGGGCGAAGGACGCCACCGCCTCCTGCGCCACGCGCAGGCCTTCGGTGTTCATGCCGCGCCCGGCGTGGTTGACGATGAAGCCGGGCATGTCCTTGGCGCGCACCGGCGTGTGGCCCATGCGGCGCGCCAGCTCGGCCAGCGTGTCGCCGACTTCGGGCGCGCTGCGCAGGCCGTCGATGACTTCGACCACCTTCATCAGCGCCACCGGGTTGAAGAAGTGGTAGCCGGCCACGCGCCGCGGATGCTTGCAGGCGGCCGCGATGGCGGTGATGGACAGCGACGAGGTGTTCGAGGCCAGGATGCAGTCTTCGGAAACCACGCCTTCGAGCGCGGCGAACAGGTCGCGCTTGACGTCCAGGCGCTCGACGATGGCTTCCACCACCACCTGGCAGCTGGACATGTCGGTCAGGGCGGTGGCCGATTCCACGCGCGCCAGCGCGGCCTGCGCGTCGGCGGCGCTCAGCTTGCCCTTCTGGGCCAGTTTTTCCCAGGTCTGGCGCAGCGACTCGCGCGCGTTGGCCACGGCCTCGGCGCTGGTGTCGTACAGGCGCACGCGCAGGCCGGCCTGCGCCGCGATCTGCGCGATGCCGCGCCCCATGGCCCCGGCGCCCACGACGCCGATGGTTTGAATCTCCGTCATCAACTCTCTCCTGCCTGTGGTCTATATGGAATTGGGTTCAGGGCCGGCTCTGCGCCAGCGCCTCGATTTCTTCGGCCGACAGCCCCAGCCGCTCGGACAGCACCTGCGCGGTGTGCTCGCCCAGCATGGGCGGCGGGCGGCGGTATTCGACCGGGCTGCCGGAGAACTTCAGCGGGCTGGCCGCCATCGGCACCTTGCCGGCGGCCGGATGGGGCAGTTCGCGCTTCATGCCGCGCGCCAGCACGTGGGGATCTTCGTAGACCTGGTCCAGCGTGTTGATCGGGCCGGCCGGCACACCCACGCTTTCCAGGGCCGCGAGCCAGTGGTCGCGTTCGCCGGTGGCCATGCGCTCGGCCAGAAGCGGCACCAGCTCCTCGCGGTTCTTCACGCGCTGCGGATTGGTGGAGAAGCGCGGGTCGGCCGACAGTTCGGGCAGGCCGATCACGCCGCAGTAGTTGCGGAACTGGCTGTCGTTGCCCACCGCCACGATGAGGTGGCCGTCGCTGGCCGCGAACACCTGGTACGGCACCAGGTTCTGGTGCGCGTTGCCGGCGCGCCGGGGCGCGACGCCCGAGGTCATGTAGTTGAGGTTCTGGTTGGCCAGCATCGCCACCTGGCAGTCCAGCAGCGCCATGTCGATGTGCTGGCCCAGGCCGCTGCGCGCGCGTTCGTGCAGCGCGGCCAGGATGCCCACGGTGGAATACATGCCGGTCATCAGGTCGGCCACNTGGCAGCTGGACATGTCGGTCAGGGCGGTGGCCGATTCCACGCGCGCCAGCGCGGCCTGCGCGTCGGCGGCGCTCAGCTTGCCCTTCTGGGCCAGTTTTTCCCAGGTCTGGCGCAGCGACTCGCGCGCGTTGGCCACGGCCTCGGCGCTGGTGTCGTACAGGCGCACGCGCAGGCCGGCCTGCGCCGCGATCTGCGCGATGCCGCGCCCCATGGCCCCGGCGCCCACGACGCCGATGGTTTGAATCTCCGTCATCAACTCTCTCCTGCCTGTGGTCTATATGGAATTGGGTTCAGGGCCGGCTCTGCGCCAGCGCCTCGATTTCTTCGGCCGACAGCCCCAGCCGCTCGGACAGCACCTGCGCGGTGTGCTCGCCCAGCATGGGCGGCGGGCGGCGGTATTCGACCGGGCTGCCGGAGAACTTCAGCGGGCTGGCCGCCATCGGCACCTTGCCGGCGGCCGGATGGGGCAGTTCGCGCTTCATGCCGCGCGCCAGCACGTGGGGATCTTCGTAGACCTGGTCCAGCGTGTTGATCGGGCCGGCCGGCACACCCACGCTTTCCAGGGCCGCGAGCCAGTGGTCGCGTTCGCCGGTGGCCATGCGCTCGGCCAGAAGCGGCACCAGCTCCTCGCGGTTCTTCACGCGCTGCGGATTGGTGGAGAAGCGCGGGTCGGCCGACAGTTCGGGCAGGCCGATCACGCCGCAGTAGTTGCGGAACTGGCTGTCGTTGCCCACCGCCACGATGAGGTGGCCGTCGCTGGCCGCGAACACCTGGTACGGCACCAGGTTCTGGTGCGCGTTGCCGGCGCGCCGGGGCGCGACGCCCGAGGTCATGTAGTTGAGGTTCTGGTTGGCCAGCATCGCCACCTGGCAGTCCAGCAGCGCCATGTCGATGTGCTGGCCCAGGCCGCTGCGCGCGCGTTCGTGCAGCGCGGCCAGGATGCCCACGGTGGAATACATGCCGGTCATCAGGTCGGCCACGGCCACGCCGGCCTTCTGCGGACCGCCCCCGGGCAGGTCGTCGCGCTCGCCGGTGATGCTCATCAGGCCGCCCATGCCCTGGATCATGAAGTCGTAGCCGGGACGGCTGGCGTACGGGCCGTTCTGGCCGAAGCCGGTGATGGAGCAGTAGATCAGGCGAGGATTGATTTCCTTGAGGCTGGCGTAGTCCAGGCCGTACTTGGAAAGGCCGCCGACCTTGAAGTTTTCCACCAGGATGTCGCACTGCTGCGCCAGTTCGCGCACCAGTTCGGCGCCGCGCGGCGAGGCGATGTCCAGCGCCACCGACAGCTTGTTGCGGTTGGCCGACAGGTAGTAGGCCGCCTCGCTGGTGTCGTTGCCGGCCTCGTCCTTCAGGTAGGGAGGCCCCCAGGCGCGCGTATCGTCGCCCGAGCCGGGCCGTTCGATCTTGATCACCTCGGCGCCGAGGTCGGCGAGATTCTGGGTGCACCAGGGGCCGGCCAGGACGCGCGTCAGGTCGAGCACACGTATGCCGGTAAGGGGAGCGGGACGTTGCGACATCGGTAATCTTTTCGCTAGAAGAGAATGAGGACGCCCGGCTCGCGGCGGCGCGCGAGCCGGGCCGGATCGACGTAGGTCAAGCTGGATATTAGCCCGGACGCAGGCTCAGGAATGCGCCTTGATCGTTTCCCGGGCGATGACCAGCTGCTGGATCTGCGAGGTGCCCTCGAAGATGCGGAACAGCCGCACGTCGCGGTAGAAGCGCTCCACCGCGTATTCGGACATGTAGCCGGAGCCGCCGTGGATCTGCACCGCGCGGTCGGCCACGCGCCCCACCATCTCGGTGGCGTACAGCTTGCAGCAGGCGGCCTGCATGGTGGTGTTCTCGCCGCGGTCGCGCATGCGGGCGGCGTCCAGCACCATGCAGCGGGCGGCATACAGCTCGGCCTGGCTGTCGGCGATCATGGCCTGGATCAGCTGGAATTCGGCGATGGGCTGGCCGAACTGCTTGCGTTCCAGCGCGTACTTGACGGCGTCGCGCAGCAGCCGCTCGGCGATGCCCACGCACAGCGCCGAGATGTGCAGGCGGCCCTTGTCCAGCACCCGCATCGAGGTGCGAAAGCCGTTGCCTTCCTCGCCGCCCAGCAGCGCGCTGGCCGGCACGCGGCAGTTGTCGAACACCACGTCGCTGGTCAGCGCGCCGGCCTGGCCCATTTTCTTGTCGGGCTTGCCGATCGACAGGCCCGGCGCCCCGGCCTCGACCAGGAAGCACGAGATCGAGCCGGCGCGGCGCTCGGGCGCGGTGCGCGCCATGACCGAGAACAGGCCGGCGATGGGCGCGTTGGTGATGAAGCGCTTGGTGCCGTTGAGCACGTACTCGTCGCCGTCGCGCACCGCCGACAGGCGCAGCGCCATCGCGTCGGAGCCCGCGTCCGGCTCGGTCAGCGCGAACGAGCCGATCAGTTCGCCGCTGGCCAGCCGCGGCAGGTAGCGCTGGCGCTGTTCATCCGTGCCGGCCAGCACAATGGCCTGCGAGCCGATGCCGATATTGGTGCCGGCCAGCGAGCGGAACGCGGGCGAGGTCTCGCCCAGTTCGAAAACCACGCGCACTTCCTCTTCCATGGTCAGGCCCAGGCCGCCGTAATCCGGCGAGATGGACAGGCCGAACAGGCCCAGGTCGCGCATTTCCGCGACGATGTCGGGCGGCACCTGGCCGCTGGCGGCCAGTTCTTCTTCGGCGGGGATCAGGCGTTCGTGCACGAAGCGGCGCACCGCGTCGAGCAGCAGGTTCAGGGTTTCGGTGTCGAGGGCCATGATGGAAGTCTCAAAGGTGTGGCGGGGCTCAGGCGCGCATGCCGCCGATCAGTAAATCGAAATAGCCGGCGGCGATGCCTTCCGCCGTTTCGCCCTGGCCGGGCTTGTACCAGCGCACCATCCAGTTCAGCATCGACAGCACCGCGCGGCCGGCGGCGGGCACGTCCAGCGGCCGGAACGCGCCTTCGGCCACGCCCTGGGCGATGACCTCGCGCAGGCGCTGCTCGTAGCCGTCGCGCAGGCGCGCGGCGTCCTCGCGCTCGGCCAGCGCCATGCCGGAATAGCCGATCAGCATGGTGACGAATTCGGGCTGGTGCTGTTCGAAATAGCGCGCATGGGCCAGCATGAAGGCGCGCAGCCGCTCGCCGGCGCCGTCGGCGCGGGCCAGCGCCTGGCCGACGGCCTGCGTCAGCCCGCTCAGTGCGGCCAGGATGATGGCGTCGTAGATGTCCTGCTTGGTGGTGTAGTAGTGATAGATCGCCGCCTTGGACACGCCCAGCGCGGCGGCCAGGTCGGACACGGAGCTGCCGTCATAGCCGCTGCGGGCGAAGAGCTTGGCGGCTTCTTCCAGGATGCGTTCGCGCGGCGCCGCCAGGGACGGCGGACGGCCGGCGCGGGCGCGTTTCTGGGCGGGAGGGGCGGAGGTCGCCATGGCAGCCTTTTCAGGGCCGCGCCGGCGCTGGCGGAAGCCCGGACCGGGCTCCATTGACAGCGCTTCGGCGCATGCCGTTTAATAAAGATTAATTAATTACCGGACGGTCGGTAGATAATTATAGGCACACCCGCCTGCAATGCTCAAGCCCTCGGAATTCTTTTCGCGACGACGCTTATGCCCCACTCTCTCGTGACTGATTTGTATGGCCAGATGTCCCTGCCGGTGATCTGCGCCCCCATGTTCATCGTGTCCAATCCGAAGCTGGTGGTGGCGCAGTGCACCAGCGGCATCGTGGGCGCGTTTCCGGCGCTCAACGCGCGCCCGCAAAGCCTGCTGACCGACTGGCTGGACGAAGTCCAGGCCGGGCTGGCCTCGTACCGCGAAGCCAATCCGGACGCCAAGGTGGCGCCGTTCGCGGTCAACCAGATCATCCACCAGTCCAACGACCGGCTGGACCAGGACCTGGCGGTGTGCGCCAGCCACCGGGTGCCGCTCGTGATCACCAGCCTGCGCGCCCCCGGCGACCTGGTCAAGGGCATACACGACTGGGGCGGCAAGGTGTTCCACGACGTGACCACGCTGCGCCATGCCGAAAAAGCGCTGGAGGCCGGCGTGGACGGCCTCATCCTGGTGTGCGCGGGCGCGGGCGGCCATGCCGGCACGCTCAGCCCCTTCGCGCTGGTGTCGGAAGTGCGCCGCTTCTACGACGGCCCGCTGATCCTGTCGGGCGCCATCACCTCGGGCGCGCACGTGCTGGCCGCGCAGGCCATGGGCGCGGACTTCGCCTACATGGGCACGCGCTTCATCGCCAGCGCAGAGGCCAACGCCAGCGACGGCTACAAATCCGCCATCGTCGAGGCCAGCGCCTCGGACATCCTCTACACGCCGTTCTTCACCGGCATCCCGGGCAACTACCTGAAGGCCAGCATCGCCGCCGCCGGCCTGGACCCGGCCAACCTGCCGGCGCCGGAAAGCGGCGCCTCCAACTTCGGCAGCACCCGGGTCAAGCCCTGGAAGGACATCTGGGGCGCCGGCCAGGGCGTGGGCGGCATCGCCAGCGTGCTGCCCACGCGCGAGATCGTCGACACGCTGCGCCGCGAGTACGCCGAGGCCAAGACGCGCCTGGCGGGCGGGGATTTCGCATGAGCGCGGGACTCAACGTGGCGCGCGACGGCGCCGTCCTTACGCTGACCATAGACCGTCCCGACCGCCGCAACGCGCTCGACGTCGCCACCTACGCGGCACTCAGCGAGCAGCTGACGCTGGCGGGCGGCGACCAGACGCTGGCCGCCGTGATCCTGACCGGCGCGGGGGGCAACTTCACGGCCGGCAACGACCTGCGCGACTTCCAGGTCGAACGCGGCGCCGGCGACAGCGCCGGCATGACCTTCCTGCGGGCCCTGATCGGGACCGACGTGCCGGTCATCGCCGCGGTCGAGGGCCATGCCGTCGGCATCGGCGTGACGCTGCTGCAGCATTGCGATTTCGTCTACGTCGGCGAAGGCGCCAGCCTGCGCATGCCGTTCGTGGCGCTGGGCCTGTGCCCGGAAGGCGCCTCCAGCCTGCTGCTGCCGCGGCTGGCGGGCGCGCGCCGCGCCGCCGAATGGCTGCTACAGGGCAAGGCGTTCTCGGCGCAGGACGCCGCCCAGGCCGGCCTGGCCACCGCGGTCACCCCGTCCGGACAGGCGCTGGCGGCCGCCCAGGCCGCCGCCGCCGACCTGGCGCGCCAGCCCCCGGCCGCCCTGCGCCTGACCAAGGCCATGCTGCGCCGCCCGGACCGCCAGGCCATCGAGGAAACGCTGGATTACGAAGCCCAGCAGTTCCGCGTGCGCCTGCAATCCGAAGAAGCGCAGGCCGCGTTCGCGCGGTTTTTCAAGAAATAGGGGTTGGGGGTGGCCGATGGGTTTCGCGCGCTCGGCAGTCGTGTTCTTGTGATGAGGGCGGCGCGCTATACCCATCCTACGGGCGGATCGCGACGTAGGATGGGTGCAGCGCGAGACCGTCTACGCAAACAACCAAGCGCCGAACGCGCGAAACCCATCGGCCGGCGCCAGCCGGCATCCCCCCTCAGAACGGCGAATCCGGCCGGAAGTTCGGCGCCCGGCGTTCGCGCAGGGACTGGATGCCTTCGCGCACGTCCGGGCCGCCGAAGCCCATGAACTCCAGGGCCAGCGAGGTATCGAAGCTGGGGCCGGCCATGCGCAGCCAGTTGTTCAGCGAGTACTTGGTCCAGCGGATGGCGGTCTGGGAGCCGGCCGCCAGCCGGTTGGCGATCTCGAAGGCGCGGCCGATGAGTTCGGCCTCGTCCACGCACAGCGACACCAGGCCGATGCGCTCGGCCTCTTCGCCGGTGACGGTTTCGCACAGCATCAGGTAGTACTTGGCGCGCGCCATGCCGCACAGCAGCGGCCAGACGATGGCGGCGTGGTCGCCGGCCGTCACGCCCAGGCGGGTATGCCCGTCGATGATGCGCGCGTCGCGCGCGGCGATGGAAATATCGGCCAGCAGCCCCGCCACCAGGCCCGCGCCCACCGCTGCGCCGTGCATGGCGGACACGATGGGCTTGTTGCAGTTGATGATGTTGTAGACCAGGTCGCGCGCCTCGCGCCAGACGCGGGCGCGCACGTCGAAGTCGTCGGCCATCTGCTGCACCAGGTCCAGGTCGCCGCCGCCCGAGAAGCCCTTGCCTTCGCCGCGGATCACCACCACGCGGGTGTCCGGATCGGCGTCGATGTCGCGCCAGATGTCGGCCAGTTCGCGGTGCATGCGGTCGTCGGCCGTGGACAGCTTGCCCGGCACGCCGCCGCGCGAGCCCATGATGAGTTCCAGCACGCCGCCCGGGTGGCGACGCAGCTTCAGGGCCTCGTAGGCCGCATAGTGTTCGAGGGTGATGTCGGTCATTGTCTGCTCCATGTCGTTATTCCCGGGCGCCGGGCCGTTGCGGCGCACTATAGTGGATACCGGCATCTACCTTAAGCCGAATCCGTCCGGAGCCCCAGCCCATGAACACTTCCGCCCCGCCGTCCGGCGGCATGATCGACCCGGCCGCCCTGCCCGCCCTGTTCGCCCCACGCGGCCCGGACACGCACAAAGGCAGTTTCGGCACCGTCGGCGTGGTGGGCGGCGGGCCGGGCATGACCGGCGCGGCGCTGCTGGCCGCGCGCGCCGCGCTGAAAACCGGCGCCGGCAAGGTGCTGGTCGGCTTCGCCCAGGAGGCCGCACCGCTGGCCTGCGACCCGCTGCAGCCCGAGCTGATGCTGCGCGACGCCCGCTCGCTGCTGGAAGCGGACCTGGGCGTCACCGCCTGGGTGGCCGGCTGCGGCATCGGCACCGGCCTGCTGGCCGCCAATATCCTGTCCGAACTGTTCGTATTGCGGCGCGAGGCGCCGCTGGTGCTGGACGCCGACGCCCTGAACCTGCTGGCGCGCGGCGAGATCCAGCCCGGCTGGGGCGCCGGCCCGGTGGTGCTCACCCCCCATCCGGCCGAGGCGGCGCGCCTGCTGGGCGCCGGCACCGCCGACGTCCAGGCGGACCGGCCGGGCGCGGCCCGCGAGCTGGCCCGGCGCTACGGCGCGTGGATCGTGCTCAAGGGCGCGGGCACCGTGGTGTGCTCGCCGCAAGGCGCGCTGCGGACCAACCCCAGCGGCAATCCGGGGCTGGCCACCGCCGGCACCGGCGACGTGCTGGCCGGGATGCTGGGCGCGCTGCTCGCGCAGCAGTTGCCGCTGGAGCAGGCCGTGGCCGGCGCCGTCTGGCTGCACGGCGCGGCGGCCGACGCCCTGGTGGCCGCGGGCATCGGGCCCATCGGCCTGACGGCGGGGGAGCTGGCCGACGCCGCCCGCCGCCTGCGCAACGGCGGCCGATAAGGCGCTTTCCCAGGGGAAATGTCCCGTAAGTGCCTGCCGCATAAACATTTTTACAACATACTAGGGGTTTACCCTAAAAGACTCGTTGCTTTTATCCTAGGGTTATCCCTATAATGGTTTACCCCATGACGAAACGGACTGGAGAAAGCCATGAGCGAACTGACCCTGAACCACACTGCCCGCCTGACCGACGCGCTGGAGCGTGACCTGCTCCGCGGCGCTCTCGAAAACCAACCGAATGCCCATCCGCTGACCAGCCTGAAGAAGGCCGGCAAAGCCGTGATCGGAGCCGTTGCCGCCGTGCTGTCCTTCATCGACGAAGTGAACGATTCGATGAACAAGGCCCGCGCCGCCAGCTCGCGTTTCTCCGGCTCGCAGTGGTAAGCCCTGCCGCGCCGGCCTGAATCGCGATCGATCTCCCGCGATCAGTCTGGCGCGCCCCGCCTGCCGGGACATCGGCAGGCGGCCTTCGGCGCCGCGACCCTCACCGCAGCGCCTTCGCGCCGCGCCGGCCCTGTATTCCGGGGCCCCCGCGACGCCCTCTCTCCCCTTCCTCTCGGCGTTTTCCCTAGCGCCGCAATCGCCGTTGCAGATTGACAGCGCGCGAAGCCCCTACCGATAATCGGCCCCTTGCCGTCGTGCCTGGCGCCAAAACTCCCTGAGCTCCCCAGCGGGCGGCCCGCCTGCGCGGCCGGCGCAGGCGGTTACGCGCAAGCACGATCCGGTTCGTTCCCCATCCGGAGTTGTCACCATGAAGTTGCGCACCACGCTGGCCCTTGCGGCCGCCGCCATTCCCTTGGCCGCCGCCCAGGCCCAGACGCTGAAGATCGGCCTGTCGGCCGAACCCACCTCGGCGGACCCCCACTATCACAAGATGACGCAGAACGATGCGTTCTCGGCGCACGTCTACAGTTCGCTGGTGGGCCGCAGCGCCGACATGAAGCTGGTGCCGGCGCTGGCCACCTCGTGGAAGACCCTGGACGACAATACCTGGGAATTCAAGCTGCGCGACGACGTCAAGTTCTCCAACGGCAAGCCGTTCACGTCCGAGGACGTGCTGTTCACCATCTGCCGCACGCTGAACAACGAAACCAACGTGTCGCAGTCCTACATGGACATGACCAAGCGCATCACCGACGTGCAGACGCCGGACGCGCACACCGTGATCATCAAGACCGGCGAGCCGTTCCCGCTGATGCCGGCCGAACTGGCCCGCTCGCTGCCCATCATCTGGAACGGCATCGTCGAGCACGGCAAGCTGACGTTCGATCCCAAGAAGGGTTGCGGCGTCACCGGCGCCTGGCCCACGGTGGCCGACTTCAACAACGGCAAGGACGCCATCGGCACCGGCCCGTATACCCTGAAGTCCTACGTCAAGGGCACCGGCATCGAGCTGGTGCGCAACGAGAACTACTGGGGTCCCAAGCCCTACTGGAAGGAAGTGAAGTTCGTGCCGGTGCCCTCGGCCGGCCCGCGCCTGACCGGCCTGCTGTCGGGCGACTTCGACATGATCGAAAACCCGGCCGCGCGCGATCTGCCGCGCCTGAAGGACAATCCGAAGTTCGGCTTCGTGGCCACGCCGTCGACCCGCCTGGTGTTCTTCCAGCCGGACGTCGCCCGCAACCCCAGCCCCTTCGTCAAGAGCGCCGACGGCAAGAACCCGCTGCAGGANNACCGCAAGGCCATCACCGCCCGCATCATGGACGGCATGGCCACCCCGGCCTACCAGTACATGCCCGACGGCATGTTCGGCGCCCTGCCCAAGGCCCCGGAAATCAAGTACGACCCCGAGGGCGCGAAGAAGCTGCTGGCCGAGGCCGGCTACCCCAACGGCTTCGAGCTGACCCTGTCCTCGACCAACGACCGCTACGTCAACGACGGCCAGGTGGCGCAGGCCGTGGCCCAGTACCTGGCCCGCGTCGGCATCAAGACCAACGTGGACGCCATGACGGCTTCCATCTATTTCCCCAAGCGCGCCAAGCGCGAGTTCAGCTTCTCGATGGGCGGCTGGCCGGCGGAAACGGGTGAGGCCTCGGCGCTGTTCCAGCTGTGGGTGGCCTCGCTGGATTCGCCCAAGAGCCTGGGCACCAGCAACTACGGCGGCTTCAGCAACGCCGAGTTCGACAAGGTCTACAAGCAGGCCATCGTGACGGTGGACGCGCCCAAGCGCGAGCAGCTGCTGCAGCAGTCCACCCAGATCGCGCTGGACAACGTGCCGCTGATCCCGCTGCACTTCGAAAGCAGCATCTGGGCCTTCCGCAAGGGCATCACCTACGAAGGCCGCCGCGACCAATACACGCTGGCCACCTCGGTCACGCCCGACAAGAAGTAATCGGGTCCGTCCGAACCTGAAAACGGCTGCCCGCGGGCAGCCGTTTTTTATTGGCTAGGCCGCGCTGCCTTGCAGCGCGCGGTCCAGTTCCTGCGACAGCAGCGCCACGAAGGCCTCGGCCGCCGGCGGCAGCACCCGGCCCGGCATGACCTGGATCTGCAGGGTGCGCGACTGCAGTTCGGCGTTGGAGATCGGCACGGCGATCAATTCGTCGCGCCGCAGGCTCCAGGCCACCGAGATATAGCCGCTGAGCATGATGGCGTCGGAGCCGAACACGAAGCCGTGCAGCGGCGAAGAATCATTGCAGGTCAGCGCCGGCTCCAGCTGCACCGACTCCAGCGCGCAGCCCATTTCGAACAGCTGGCGGGTGGTGGTGCCCGGCCCGGTCAGCGCCAGCGGGTATTTGCTGAGGTCCTGCAGGCTGACGCTGGCGCGGCCGGCCAGGGGATGGTCGGCCGCCATGACCGCGTGCACCGGCGCGCGCCGCGAGTAGCGCGCGCTGACCCCGCCGATGCGCTCGGCGATGAAGGCCATGCCCAGCTCGGCGCTGCCTTCGACCACCCGGCGGCTGACCTCGGCGGGCGAGCCCACGTGCAGGTCGAAGCGGATGTCCGGCCAGTCGCGGCGAAACCGCGCCATCACCGAGGGCAGGAAAATGCGCGCCACGCCCTCGACCGAGGCCACGCGGATCTCGTTGCGCGCCACGCCCTTGAGCGCGGCGATCTCCTGCAGCACCGAATCGGCTTCCAGCATGGTGCGCCGCGCGTGCGCCAGCAGCAGTCGCCCCGCCTCGCTCAGCACCATGCCGCGGGCCGCGCGCTCGAACAGCGGCGCCCCCGCCTCCTCCTCCAGCTTGGCGATCTGCCGGCTGATGGCCGACACCGCCACGTGCAGGCGCTCGGAAGCGCCGCTCAGGCTGCCCGCCCGGGCGACCTCCAGAAAGTACTTCAAGGCGATGCCGTGCACGTCCGACCTCCAGGCCCACGGGGCATGGTTGAGCGAGCTTTGCCTTTTCCGCAAAGCTCACGATAAATTTTCTAATTGTAGAGAAAGCAGCCAAGCTCCTAGAATTCGGCCAATACTCGAAGGCGGCGCGCCCATGACGCGCCCCATATATAAGGGAAAACCCGTGTTTGCAGCCATTCCAGCGCACCTGACCGTGCGCCGCGCGGCCATTTCCGGCGCCTAGCCGTCAACGTCCGCGCCATCGCCTATACAATCCCGTCGCTTCATCGGAGTCCCCATGCCTACGCCCGCCGCCGCGTCTGTTCCGCGCCCATTTCTACTTGCCTGTCCGGACCTGTCCGCAGAGCGGTCGGGCAACACGGACACGCCGGGCGTCTGGCATTTCGATTCGGGCGCGCCGGGCCGGCGCGTGATGCTCAGCGCGCTGATCCACGGCAACGAACTGTGCGGCGCCTGGGCGCTGAAAGAGGCGCTGGCCGCCGGCCTGCGGCCGCGCCGCGGCTCGCTGACGCTGGCGTTCTGCAACCTGGCGGCCTTCGACCGCTTCGATCCCGCCAACTATGCCCCCGCCCGCTTCGTCGACGAAGACATGAACCGGGTCTGGAGCGGCGACAAGCTCGACACGCCCAGCAGCCAGGAACGGCGCCGCGCCGCCGAACTGCGGCCCTGGGTGGAGCGGGCCGACTGGCTGCTGGACTTCCACTCGATGAGCAATTCCGACGTGCCGCTGCAGCTGACCGGCATGCAGCAGCGCAATATCGACCTGGCGCTGGAACTGGGCAATCCCGGCACCATCATCGCCGACGCCGGCCACGCCGCCGGCGTGCGCATGCGCGACTACGGCCGCTTCGGTGCGGCTGGCGAGAACGGCACCCGCTCGCTGCTGATCGAATGCGGCTTTCACGGCGCGCCCGAGGCGCGCGACGTGGCCGTCGACCAGATGGCGCGCTTCCTGGCGGCGGCCGGCGCCGTGGACCGCGGCGACCTGCCCGCCTCCTGGTTCGCCCCTGACGCGCCGGCGCAGCGCGCGCTGCGCGTCACCCACGCCATCGCCGCCAAGAGCGCGGATTTCCGCTTCGCCCAGCCCTGGAAGGGCCTGGAGACGCTGGCCAAGGCCGGCACGCTGATCGGCTGGTCCGAAGGCGAGCCGGTGGTCACGCCCTATGACGATTGCGTGCTGATCATGCCCTCGACCGCCAACCTGCGGCCCGGCGTGACCGTGGTGCGGCTGGCGCAGCCCATCGCCTGACGCGTCCGGCGCGCCGCGCCGCCACATAACATCCGAGACAGCAAAGGGGAAAAAAACCATGCCCGCCCAGACCTACTACCGCAGCCTCATCGCCGCCTGTACGCTGGCCGCCTGTGCGCCGGCGCTGGCCCAGGACGCCGGCGTCCTCAGGATCGGCCTTTCGTCCGAGCCGACCTCGATGGACCCGCACTATCACCAGGCCACGCCGAACGACGCGATGACCTCGCACATGTTCGAGACGCTGGTGGGGCAGGACGCCAAGATGAACCTGATCCCGCGCCTGGCCACGGCCTGGAAGCCGGTGGACGACACGACCTGGGAATTCACGCTGCGCGAGGGCGTCAAGTTCTCCAACGGCCAGCCGTTCACGGCGCAGGACGTGCTCTTCACCTTCTGCCGCGTGGTCAACAACGAGCAGTCCATCAGCAGCTCGTATCCGTCCATCGTGCAGAAGTTCGCCGACGTGCAGGTGCGCGACGGCAATACCCTGGTGATCAGGACGCGCCAGCCCTATCCGCTGCTGCCCAACGACCTGACCCGCATGGGCATGCTGTGGAACGGCATCGCCGAACACGGCCCCATCAGCTTCGACCTGAAGAACAAGTGCGGCGTCACCGGCGCCTGGCCCACCGTGGCCGACTTCAATACCGGCCGCTCGGTGATCGGCACCGGGCCGTACACCCTGAAAAGCTACGTCAAGGGCACCGGCATCGAGCTGACGCGCAACGACGCCTACTGGGGCGACAAGCCGGCATGGAAGGACGTGAAGCTGGTGCCGGTGCCGGCCGCCGGCCCGCGCCTGACCGGCCTGCTGGCGGGCGACTTCGACCTGATCGAAAACCCCGCCGCGCGCGACGTGAAGCGCATCTCCGAGACCCCGGGCTTCGGCCACGTCATCACCCCCTCGGTGCGCGTGGTGTACTTCCAGCCCGACGTGGGCCGCGATCCCAGTCCGCTGGTCAAGGCCGCCAACGGCAAGAATCCCCTGCAGGACGTGCGCGTGCGCCGCGCGATTTCGCTGGCCATCGACCGTAAGACCATCGCCGCCCGCATCATGGACGGCGCCGCCACGCCGGCCAACCAGTTCCTGCCCGACGGCATGTTCGGCACGCTGCCCAATCCGCCCGAGCTCAAGTACGACCCGGCCGCCGCCAGGAAGCTGCTGGCCGAGGCCGGCTACCCGGACGGCTTCGAGCTGACCGTCTCGTCCACCAACGACCGCTACATCAACGACGCGCAGGTCACGCAGGCGGTGGCGCAATACCTGTCGCGCGTGGGCATCAAGACCACCGTGGACACCATGACGCGCTCGGTCTACTTCCCCAAGCGCGCCAAGCGCGAGTTCAGCTTCGCCATGGGCGGCTGGTCGTCCGAAACCGGCGAAGCCTCGTCCTTCCTGCAGTACTGGGTCAGCAAGTACGACAAGGAACACGGCCTGGGCACCAGCAACTACGGCGGCTATGACAACCCCGAGTTCGACGGCGTGTTCAAGCGCGCCCTGGTCACCGTGGACCCGGCCGTGCGCGAAAAACTGCTGCAGCAGTCGCTGACCCTGGCGCTGGCCGACCTGCCCAGCATCCCCCTGCATTTCGAAAGCAGCATCTGGGCGTTCCGCAAGGGCCTGACCTACGAAGGCCGGGCCGACCAGTACACGCTGGCCATGTCGGCCAGGCCCGCCAACAAATAAGGTCTACACCCCCAACCCCGAGCCCACCAAGGAAATCATCAAGTGGCCCTCTTCATCCTACGCAGACTGATCCAGAGTCTGTTCGTGCTGCTGGCCGTGTCGGTCGTGGTCTTCTTCGCGGTCTACGCGGTGGGCGATCCGATCGAGCTGCTGGTCAGCCCCGAAGCCAGCCAGGCCGCGCGCGAGGCGATGATCGCCCGCCTCGGCCTGGACCTGCCGGTGTGGCAGCAATACACGGGCTTTCTATGGCGCGCGCTGCACGGCGACCTGGGCACGTCCTTCGTGCACGGCATCCCCGCCATCGAGCTGATCGTGCAGCGCATCCCTGCCACCTTCGAACTGGTGGTCGTGGCCATCCTGCTGACCTGCGTGTTCGGCATTCCGCTGGGCCTGGTCGCGGGCCTGTACCGCGACCAGCCGCTGGGCCGCGGCATCATGGCCTCGTCGGTGCTGGGCTTTTCGCTGCCCAACTTCTGGCAGGGCATGATGCTGATCCTGCTGTTCGCGGTGTGGCTGGGCTGGCTGCCGGCCACGGGCCGCGGCGACACGGTCAGCGTGCTGGGCGTGCCGCTGTCGATCCTGACCGCCGACGGCTGGTCGCACCTGATCATGCCGGCCATCAACCTGGCGCTGGCCAACATCGCGCTGGTGCTGCGCCTGACGGCCTCCGGCGTGGTCGAGGCGCGCAGCCAGGACTACGTGAAGTTCGCCCGCGCCAAGGGCGTCAAGCCCGGCCGCATCGTGCGCCGCCACATCCTGCGCAACATCCTGATCCCCGTGGTCACCGTGATCGGCATGGAGTTCGGCACCCTCATCGCCTACTCCACCATCACCGAGACCGTGTTCGCATGGCCGGGCATGGGCAAGCTGCTCATCGACAGCGTCTACCAGCTCGACCGCCCGGTCGTGGTGGCCTACGTGATGCTGGTCACCCTGATCTTCGTGATCATCAACCTGGTTGTGGACATCCTGTACGCCACGCTCGACCCGCGCGTGCAGCTCGTGACTCCCGCTCAATAATCCGCCATGGCTCAAATTCCCAATCCCGGCCGCACCCGCACCGTCCAGCCCCTGGCCGAGACGCCCCGGCGCGCCGCCATCCTCAAGAAACTGCACGCGCGCCCGACGGTGCGCGGCTCCGTCATCGCGCTGGCCATCCTGATCGTCCTGGTGGTCTTCGCGCCCTACTTCGCGCCGCAGAACCCTTACGACCTGGCCAACCTGTCGCTCATGGACGGCCGCCTGGCGCCGCGCCAGGCGCTGATGGACGGCAGCATCGCCTGGCTCGGCACCGACGACCAGGGCCGCGACATGCTCAGCGCCATCCTGTATGGCCTGCGCATCAGCCTGATGGTGGGCCTGTCCGCCGTGGTGCTGGCCACCGCGGTCGGCGGCGCGGTCGGCCTGGTGGCCGCCTACATCGGCGGCCTGGTCGACACCGTGCTGATGCGCATCGTGGACTTCATCCTGGGCTTTCCCACCATCCTGGTGGCGCTGGTGCTGCTGGTGGTGCTGGGGCGCGGGGTGGACAAGGTGATCCTCGCCCTGGTGCTGGTGCAGTGGGGCCACTACGCGCGCATCATGCGCGGCCGCGCGCTGCAGGAACGCCGCAAGGAATACGTGGAAGCGGCCGCCAACCTGGGCTTTCCGGCCTGGCGCATCATGCTGTTCCATCTGCTGCCCAACTGCCTGGGCCCCGTGATGGTGTTCGCCACCATCCAGATCGCCACCGCCATCGCGCTGGAAGCGACGCTGTCGTTCCTGGGCGTGGGCGTGCCGATCACCGAACCCTCGCTGGGCCTGTTGATCTCCAACGGCTTCCAGTACCTGCTGTCGGGCGACTACTGGATCAGCCTGTTCCCGGGCATCGCCCTGCTGCTGCTGATTCTTTCCATCAACATCGTGGGCGACCGCCTGCGCGAAGCCCTGGACCCGCGACGAGCATGAACCGCCCACCCCCGAAGCGCTGCGCGCTTCCCCCTCAAGGGGGCGCCGCTGCGGACCGGCAAAGCCGGCTCCGCGCGGCCCCGCTGGGCAATGCCCGCGCAATGGAAATCTGAAATGAGCGAAACCCTACTGGAGGTGCGCGGCCTGCGCACCGCATTCCATACCGAGGCCGGCGCCTGGCTGGCGGTCGACGGCGTCGACCTGACCGTGCGCCGCGGCGAGATCGTCGGCCTGGTCGGCGAGTCCGGCTCCGGCAAATCCGTCACCGGTTTTTCGCTGCTGGGCCTGATCGACCCGCCCGGCGAAGTGGTGGACGGCGAAGTGAAATTCAAGGGCACCGACCTGCGCAAGCTCTCCGAAGAACAGATGCGCCAGTTGCGCGGCAACCGCATCGCCATGATCTTCCAGGACCCGCTGATGACGCTCAACCCGGTGCTGCGCATCGGCGAGCAGATGATGGAGGCCATCCTCACGCACGAGAACGTCTCGCGCGCCGAGGCCGAGGAGCGCTGCCGCGAGGCGCTGGCGATGGTGGGCATCCCCTCGCCGGAAAAGCGCCTGAAGAGCTATCCGCACGAATTCTCGGGCGGCATGCGCCAGCGCGTGGCGATCGCCATCGCGATGCTGAACAAGCCCGACCTGATCATCTGCGACGAGCCAACCACGGCGCTGGACGTCACCATCCAGGGCCAGATCCTCTACCGCATGCAGGAGATCTGCCGCGAGCACGACACGGCGCTGATCTGGATCACCCACGACCTGGGCGTGGTGGCCGAGCTGGCCGACCGCGTGGCCGTGATGTATGCCGGCCGCATCGTCGAAAGCGGCCCGGTCGAGCAGGTGCTGGACGCCCCGCGCCACCCCTATACCAAGGGCCTGCTCGACTCCATGCCCGGCGCCACCCGGCCCGGCGCGCGCCTGCACCAGATCGACGGCATGGCCCCCAGCCTGGCCGGCCGCCCCTCGGGCTGTCCGTTCCGTCCGCGCTGCACCAGCGCCGTCACGCGCTGCACCGAGCAAGCGCCCACCGTCACCACCGAAGGCCCGCGCAGCTACCGCTGCTATGCGCCGATTGCCCGCGAGGCCCAGTCCGTATGAGCCAAGCCGATACTCCCGTCATCGAGCTCAAGAACGTCCACAAGCGATTCGAGCAGCGTCCCGACCTGGCCCAGCGCATCCTGGCCGTGGCCGGCCGCCCCATCGACCGCCGCACCGTCTACGCGGTCAACGGCGTGGACCTGTCGATCAGGCGCGGCGAAGTGCTGGGCCTGGTCGGCGAATCCGGTTGCGGCAAGTCCACGCTGGGCCGCGTCGTGGCCGGCCTGCACCGCCAGACCGAAGGCGAACTGCTGTACCAGGGCCGCGACGCCAACCGCTTGCGCGGCGCGGACAAGCTGGCCTATACGCTGGGCGTGCAGATGATCTTCCAGGACCCGCAGGCCTCGCTCAATCCGCGCCAGCGCCTGCGCCAGATCCTGGGCGAAGCGCTCAAGGTCCACAAGCTGGCGCCGGCCGCCGAGATTCCGGCGCGCATCGACCGCGCGCTCGCCGAAGTGGGCCTGGACGCCGAATACCGCGACCGCTTCCCGCACCAAATCTCCGGCGGCCAGCGCCAGCGCATCGGCATCGCCCGCGCGCTGATGGTGGCGCCCAAGTTCCTGGTCTGCGACGAACCGGTGGCCGCGCTGGACGTGTCCATCCAGGCCCAGGTCATCAACCTGTTCATGGATCTGCGCGAACAGCACGGTTTCACGTACCTGTTCATCAGCCATGACCTGGGCGTGGTCAAGCACATCTCCGACCGCGTGGCCATCATGTACCTGGGCAAGATCGTGGAAATCTCCACCTCGGCCGAGATCTTCGCGCGCGCCAACCACCCGTACACTCAGGCCCTGATGGCCGAAGTGCCGGACGTGGGCCGCCGCGGCCGCAAGTTCACCCCGATCAAGGGCGAGATCCCCTCGCCCCTGAATCCGCCGCCGGGCTGCACCTTCAATCCCCGCTGCCCCCACGCCATGCCGCGCTGCCGCGAACAGGCGCCGGAACTGAAAGAAATCTCGGCGGGCCACTGGTCGGCCTGCCACCTGAATGAGGCGCACGCCTGATGAAACCTTCCGAAATGTCCAACGTCGACCGCATCGCCATCGAACTGGGCCATGCCGGCCGCAACGCCATCCAGTACGTGGACGAGGACCGCAACGCCGACCGTCCGTTCAAGCTGCAGACCTACCGCCCCTACGGCTACACGCCGGACCGGCCGGTGGTCATCGTGCAGCACGGCGTGCTGCGCAACGGCGACGAATACCGCGACTTCTGGGTGCCCGCCGCCGACAAGCACAAGCTGCTGATCGTGGCGCCGACCTTCTCCAACGAGATCTGGCCCGGCGTGGAAAGCTACAACAACGGCCGCGTGTTCTCGGCCGGCGGCAATCCGCGCCACGTCGACGGCTGGACCTATGCGCTGGTCGGCAACGTCATCAAGGACCTGATCGCCGCCGAGATCACCGACGGCCAGAACGTCCACCTGTTCGGCCATTCGGCGGGCGGCCAGTTCGTGCACCGCCTGATGAGCAGCCAGTCGCACGCGCCGTTCAAGGCCGTGACCGCCGGCAACCCGGGCTGGTACACCCTGCCCACCTTCGACCATCCCTTCCCCGAAGGCATGGACGGCGTCGGCCTGACCGAAGCGCACCTGGTGAAGCTGCTGGCCTATCCCATGACCATCCTGGCCGGCGACCAGGACATCGCCACCGACGACCCCAACCTGCCGTCCGAGCCGGCCGCCATGCGCCAGGGACCGCACCGTTTCGCGCGCGCGCAGAACTACTACGAGTTCGGCCGCAAGGAAGCCGAGCGCCGCGGCGTGCCGTTCGGCTGGAAGCTGCAGGTCGTGCCCGGCATCGGCCACGACGGCCGCGCCATGTCCGCGGTGTGCGCCAGCCTGTGGTTCGACGGCTGCATGCCCGACGCCGCCGAACTGGCCCGCCTGGCCGGCCAGCAGGTCGCCTGAGCGCCTTCCCTTTCCCTTAGCCCGAATCCGATACCGCCATGTCCACCCCCCCCAGCACCGAACAGATCGTCGCCGGCATCCAGAGCTGGCTGCAATGCGAATCGCCCTCGAATTTTCCCGAAGGCATCGCCGCGATGGCGCGCATCATCGCCGACTACGCCGCGGCCGCCGGCCTGACGGTGGAGCTGTCGTCCCTGGGCCCGGCCACCGGCCCGCTGCTGTACGTCACCAACCGCGCCCCCGGCGACAGCCGCCCCGGCATCCTGATCCTGGCCCACATGGACACCGTCCACCCGGTCGGCACGCTGCTGGAGAACCCGGTGCGCATCGAGGGCGACCGCCTCTACGGCCCCGGCGGCTACGACATGAAGGCCGGCATCTACCTGGCGCTGTCGGCCCTGGCCGGCCTGGCGCAGCCCGACGCGACCCGGCTGCCCGTGGACATGCTGGTGGTGCCGGACGAGGAAACCGGCAGCCATGCCTCGCGCCCGCACATCGAGCGCTTCGCCGCCAACGCCAAGTACGCGCTGGTGTGCGAGCCGGCCCGCGCCAACGGCGGCAAGTGCGTCACGGCGCGCAAGGGCACCGGCATGCTCAACCTGAACGTCAAGGGCCGTCCGGCGCACGCCGGCATGAACCACGACAAGGGCCGCAGCGCCATCCGCGAAATGGCGCACCAGGTGCTGGCGCTGGAAGCCATGACCGATTATGAGCGCGGCATCACCGTCAGCGTGGGCACCATCGCCGGCGGCACCGTGACCAACACCGTGCCGGCGCAGTGCCGCTGCGTGGTGGACTTCCGCGTGCCCGACATGGGCGCCGCCGAGGACGTGCTGCGCCGCATGCGCGAACTGTGCGCGGTGGGCCCGGACGTGGAGCTGGACATCGACGTGGAGCTGAACCGCCCGCCGATGGTCAAGACCGAGGCCGCGGCCCAGCTGCTGGCGCTGGTGCAGGGCTACGCCGAGCGCGCCGGCTTCCTGCTGGAAGACGCCCCCATGACCGGCGGCGGCAGCGACGCCAACTTCACCTCCGCCATGGGCATCCCCACGCTCGACGGCCTGGGCGCCGACGGCGACGGCGCGCATACCCTGAACGAATACGTGCTGGTCTCGACGCTGGAACAACGCCAGAAGTTCTGGCAGCTGCTGCTCAAAGAACTGGTCTGAGAGGGCGCGCGCGACCTCGGGGGACGCGGGCGTTTTGTCCTAGAATTTACCCCCCGAGACCGCGCCCCGCCCTGCTGATCATGTCCGACTCCCACACGCCCCTCAGCGCCATCGCCTATGGCGTCGCCACGCTGGCCGCCGACGGCAGCATTCTGGACACCTGGTATCCCCGCCCCTCGCTGGCCGAAGGCGCGCCCGCCACCGGCACCCGCCACCTCAGCCCCGAAGAAGCGCGCGCCGCCCTTGGCGAACACGTGCCCACGGCGCTGGTGCGCGACACCCGCCGCAAGGTGGACATCGTGGCCGTGCGCACCGCCATCGCCTCGCTGGACGAGCCGCCGGTCGACGCGCACGACGCCTATCTGCGCCTGCACCTGCTCAGCCACCGGCTGATCCGCCCGCACGACGCCAACCTCGACGGCCTGTTCAACGTGCTGTCCAACGTGGCCTGGACCTCGGCCGGCCCCTGCGCGGTCGACCAGGTCGACGCGCTGCGCTGGCACCTGCGCGCCTCGGGGCAGGTGCTGGAGATCCGCGGCGTGGACAAAATTCCGCGCATGACCGACTACGTCGTGCCCGGCGGCGTGCGCATCGCCGACACCGCGCGCGTGCGGCTGGGCGCGCACCTGTCGCCCGGCACCACGGTGCTGCATGAAGGCTTCTGCAATTTCAACGCCGGCACGCTGGGCGCCTCGATGGTCGAGGGCCGCATCAGCGCCGGCGTCATCGTCGACGACGGCAGCGATATCGGCGGCGGCGCTTCCATCATGGGCACCATGTCCGGCGGCGGCAAACAGGTGGTGTCCATCGGCAAGCGCTGCCTGCTGGGCGCGAATTCGGGCATCGGCATTTCGCTGGGCGACGACTGCGTGGTCGAGGCCGGCTGCTACATCACCGCCGGCACCCGCGTGCTGACGCCGGAAGGCGCGGTGGTCAAGGCCACGTCGCTAGCGGGCCAGCACGGCCTGCTGTTTCGCCGCAACTCGCAGACCGGCGCGGTCGAGTCGCTGGTGCGCACCGCCGCCTGGGGCACGCTGAACCCGGCCCTGCATAGCGGGCACTGAGCGCTACCGCCCCGGCGGCACCGGCGCGAACGGATGATGGGTCACGCTGCCGCGGCCGGCGATGATGGCCGTGGCCTCGGGCACTTCTTCCCAGGCGCCGGGCATTTCGGTCAGGGGCTCGGACAGCAGCAGGAAGGCATCGTCGTCCAGGGCCGCGATCTGCGCGTTGTCGGGGTACAGCTCGCGCAGGTGGCGCACGCAGGTGTTGTGGAACAGCGTGCGCGAATCGCCCTCGCTGGAATAGCGCACCGCGATCAGGCGCTGGCCGTCCAGCGCGCAGACCGTCATGTTGATCGGCTGCGCCACGCCATGCCGCCTGCCGGTCTCTTCCACCGCGCCCACCATGCGCGCCAGGCCCAGCACCGGGTCTTCCTCCAGACCGAAGCTGAGCGCCAGCAGGAACATCACTTCCGAATCGGTGGAGCCTTCCAGCGAGCCGAAATACGCCGGCGCGATCATCAGCATCAGGTCACGCCGCAGCAGCGGATAATCGCGGATGACGCCGTTGTGCACGAACAGCCACTGCCCGTGGCGAAACGGATGGCAGTTGGTTTCCTGGGCCGGCGTGTCGGTGGCCGCGCGGATGTGGGCGACGAACAGCGGCGCATGGATGGCGCGCGCCGCCTCGCGCAGGTTGCGGTCGTTCCAGGCCGGATGCACGCTGCGGTAGCGGAACGGCGGCTCCGGCGCGCGGCCGTACCAGCCCAGGCCGAATCCGTCGCCATTGGTGGTGGTCGCGCCCATGCGCGCATGCAGGCTCTGGTCGATGAGGGAGTGCCGGGCCTTGAACAGCACGCTCTCCATCTGGATGGGACTACCGGTATAGGCTAGCCAACGGCACATGGCGCGCTCCTTGTCTGTGGCGGGCAACCCCGCGCGGTCCAGTGTAGGAGCAGCCGGCGCGCTTGTCCAAGCGCGCCCGGACGGCCTATTTCTTCAGCAGCGCCTTGAGCATGGCCATGCGCTCTTTCGGGTTCATGGCGGCCGTGGCCTCGTCCTCCTGGATGCGCACGTCGCCCAGGCCCATCTCCTCGATGAAGCGCGAGGGCTCGCGCACCAGGTCCTCGCGCGCGCGGCGGCGGCGCTTGCACCAGCTCAGGTTCAGGCTGCGCTGCGCGCGCGTGATGCCCACGTACATCAGCCGCCGCTCTTCCTGGATGCGGGTGGCCAGGTTCTCGGCGGCGCGCGCCGGGTCGCCGACCTCGTCGTCCTTGCCCAGGTGCGGCAGCAGGCCCTCTTCGACGCCGGCCAGGTATACGTGCGGATACTCCAGCCCCTTGGAGGCGTGCAGCGTGGACATCTTCACCGCGTCGGGCTCTTCCTCTTCGCCGCGCTCGAGCATGGTGACCAGCGCCACGTGCTGCACCAGGTCGAACAGCGTCATGTCGTCTTCCTCGGCCTTGCGCTTGAGCCAGCCGGTCAGCTCCTGCACGTTCTGCCAGCGCGTCTGCGCGGGCCGTTCCTCGAAGAGTTCGTACAGGTGGCGTTCGTACTGGATCGCCTCCAGCAGGTCGTCCAGGATCACGCCGGCGGGCTCGGCCGGCGCGGCGTCCCCAGCCGTGGCCGCGCCGCGCCCGGCGCGCCACTGCATGCGGCGGATGAATTCGGCGAAGGTGCGCAGCGGCTCCAGCTGGCGCGGCGCCAGCAGGCTTTCCAGCCCGGTCTCGGCCACCGCCGCCAGCAGCGACAGTTCGCGGCTGGCGGCGTACTGGCCCAGCACCTGCAAGGTGGCCTGGCCGATGCCCCGCTTGGGCGTGGTGGCCGCGCGGATGAAGGCGGGATCGTCGTCGTCGTTGGCCAGCAGCCGCAGATAGGCCAGCACGTCGCGCACTTCGGCCTTGTCGAAAAAGCTCTGGCCGCCGGAGATGGTGTACGGAATCTTCAGGTTGCGCAGCGCCTGCTCCAGGATGCGCGACTGGTGGTTGCTGCGATACAGGATGGCGAAATCCTTCCACTGCGCCTGGCGCTCGAAGCGCGCCGCCGACACCTTCATCGCGATCGATTCGGCCTCGTGCTCCTCGCCGTCCATGGCCGACACCAGGATCGGCTCGCCCACGCCCAGCTCGGACCACAGCTTTTTTTCGAACAGCTTGGGATTCTTTTCGATCACCTGGTTGGCGGCGGCCAGGATGCGCTGGACCGAGCGGTAGTTCTGCTCCAGCTTGATGAGCTTGATGTTGGGATAGTCGGTCGTCAGCTTGGCCAGGTTCTCGATGGTGGCGCCGCGCCAGGCGTAGATGGCCTGGTCGTCGTCGCCCACCGCCGTGAACATGGCGCGCGGCCCGGTCAGCAGCTGCACCAGGCGGTACTGGCACACGTTGGTGTCCTGGTATTCGTCCACCAACAGGTAGCGCACGCGGTTCTGCCAGCGGGTGCGCACCTCTTCGTTATTGGCCAGCAGCTGGGCCGGAATGCGGATCAGGTCGTCGAAGTCCACCGCCTGGTAGGCCGCCAGCGTGGCCGCGTAGCTGCGGTACACGTTGGCCGCCTCCACGTCGCCCGGCGTGATGGCCTCGCGCGCGGCGTCGTCCGGCTCCATCAGCGCGTTCTTCCACAGCGAGATGATGCCCTGCACGTGGCGCAGCCGCGCCTTGTCGGTGGTGCCCAGCAGCTCCTGGATGATGGCCATGGCGTCGTCGGCGTCCAGGATGGAGAACGTGGGCTTCAGGCCGGCGTTGCGCGCTTCCTCGCGCAGCATCTTCACGCCCAGCGAGTGGAAGGTGCTGATGATCAGCCCCTTGGAAAGCTTGCGGTCCACCAGCGTCTTGACGCGCTCGTCCATCTCGCGCGCGGCCTTGTTGGTGAAGGTCAGCGCCACCACGTTGCGGCCCATGTAGCCGCATTCGCGCAGCAGGTAGGCGATCTTCTGCGTGATCACCCGGGTCTTGCCGCTGCCGGCGCCGGCCAGCACCAGGCAGGGGCCGTCCAGGTACAGCACCGCCTCCCTCTGGGCGGGGTTCATGCCTAGGCCTATGGGTTCGCTTGCGGACATTTGGATCGTGGGGTCGGGCGGCGCGGCGCGGCGACGCCGGCGCGAAAGAGGACAAAGATCATAGAACAATCGGGCGGCGGGCGCATGGCCCGGCCCTCAGATCTCCAGGGGGTCGACTTCCAGCTGCCAGCGCACGCGCGCCTCGTTGGCGAGATAAGGCAGGTGGTGCGACCAGGACGCCAGGAAGGCCTGCAGGGCCGGACGGCTGCTGCTTTCGACCAGCAGCTGGGCGCGTTCGATATTGGCCACGCGCACCACCCGCAGCGGCACGGGGTCATACAGCATGATGGCGTCCAGGCCCGGAAAGTCCGCCGCCCATTCGCCTTCGGGCAGGGCGCGCGCGCGTTCCAGGAAATCCTTGGCCACCTTCAGCTCGCGCGCCTCGGCGGTCAGCAGCGCCTGGTAGACGTAGGGCGGCAGGCCGGTGCTTTCGCGCTCGCGCAGCGCGTGGCGGGCGAAACCCGCGTAATCGTGGCGCAGCAGCGCCTGGTAGACCGGCTGCTCGGGGTAGCCGGTCTGGATCAGCACCTCGCCGTTGCCCTGGTGGCGCCCGGCCCGGCCGGCCACCTGCATCAGCTGCGCGAACAGGCGCTCCGGCGCGCGGAAATCGTGCGCGAACAGCATGGAGTCGGCGTTCAGCACGCCCACCAACCCCAGCCGCGCGAAATCGTGGCCCTTGGCCACCATCTGCGTGCCCACCAGGATGTCCACCTCGCCGGCGTGGACCGAGGCGAACAGCGCCTCGGCGCTACCCTTCTTGCGCGTGCTGTCGGCGTCGATGCGCAGGATGCGGGCCTCGGGGAACAGCTCGGCCAGGTGTTCCTCCACGCGCTGGGTGCCGCGCCCCATCGGCGCCAGGTCCTGGTCGCCGCATTCGGGGCAGGCGCGCGGCACCGGGGCCTGATAGCCGCAATGGTGGCATTGCAGGCGGTGGCCGCGGCCCTCGGTGCGGTGCAGCACGGTGAACGCGGTGCAGCGCGGGCAATTGCTGACCCAGGCGCAGGACTGGCAATGCAGCACCGGCGAATAACCTCGACGGTTCAGGAAGATCAGCGACTGCTCTTTGCGCTCCAGGCGCTGGCCGATGGCGTCGAGCAGTTGCGGCGACATGCCTTGCTTGAGCTGCAGCCGCCGCGTGTCCACCAGCCGCACCGTCGGCAGGCTGCTGGCGCGCGCCCGGCCCGGCAGGCTCAGGCGCAGGTAGCGGCCGCGCTCGGCGTGCTGCCAGGTCTCCAGCGACGGCGTGGCCGAGCCCAGCACCACCGGGATGCCGAGGTCGTGGGCGCGCCACACGGCCAGGTCGCGCGCCGAATAGCGCAGGCCGTCCTGCTGCTTGTAGGAGGCGTCGTGCTCTTCGTCCACCACGATCAGGCCCAGCTCGCCCATGGGCGCGAAGACCGACATGCGCGTGCCCAGCAACATGCGCGCCTGGCCGCGCTGGGCGCGGGTCCAGGCCTGCAGGCGCTCGCCGTCGGACAGGCCGCTATGCATGACGGCCAGCCCGTCCGGCCCCACCAGCGCCTCCAGGCGCGCGCGCAGCGCGCCCTCGAGCTGCGGGGTCAGGTTGATTTCGGGCACCATCAGCAGCACCTGGCGGCCGGCGGCCAGCACGTGCTCGGCGGCGCGCAGGTACACCTCGGTCTTGCCGCTGCCGGTCACGCCGTGCAGCAGCACCGGCTTGAATCCGTCCAGCGCGGCAATGGCCTCGACCGCGCCCTGCTGGGCCTCGTTGAGCGCCGGCGGCTCGTCGGCCGCGGCCGGGGCTCGCACGGCCTTGCGCTTGCGCCCGTCCAGCCTGGCCACCGGCCCGCCGGCCGAGCGCTTGCCCTGGTACGCGGTGGGCTTGCGCAGCGGCGGCGGCAACGTGGGCAGCATCACTTCGCCCAGCGGCCGCTGGTAATAATCCGCGGCGAAGCGCGCCAGCCGCAGCCAGGCCTCGTCGAACGGCGGCAGGTCGTCCAGGACCGCCTCGATCGGCCGTATCTGCTTGGGGTCGTAGGACGGCTCGGCCGGGTTGTCCACAACCACGCCGATGAGCTTGCGGCGGCCGAACGGCACGATCACCCGCAGGCCCACCGTCACCGGCGCGTCGCTGCGGTAGTCGAAAGGACCGGGCAGGGGCACGTCCAGCGCCACCCGCACCCAGGCAGGCGGGGAAACCAAGGTGGCCTGCGCTTCAGACATGGAGGATCGGACTGTGCATAAGGGAGGATGACCCCGCCCGACGCGCTCCCGGCCTGTCCCCGCCTGTGGATAACTTTGGGGAAAAGGCTGGAGCAAGGTCGGAAATTGGAAAAAGCCTGGATTTCGTGAACCTGTGAATTCCTGTCAAAAATCCACGATTCACCTGAAAAAACAATGACTTGTACAATATTTCAAGATTGTAAACTAGCTTCTAAAGGGTTTTCCCCGAGAGCAATCTTGCTGTGCACAAGTGCGCGCTGCTCCGGCCCTGAGGGCCGAAGCGTTCACTCACTTACCCCCGCAGCGAGCGGCTGTGGCTGTGGACTTCATCGACCAATTCGGCTACGGCTTCCGGCGGAGTGAAGCGCGAAATGCCGTGGCCCAGGTTGAAGACGTGGCCGCCCTTGCCCACCGGGCCGAAGGCGTCCAGCACGCGGCGCGCTTCGGCGCGGATGGCCTGCGCGCCGCCGAACAGGGCCATCGGGTCCAGGTTGCCCTGGAAGGCGACGGCGTCGCCGGTGCGGCGCCGGGCGGCCGCCAGGTCGACGGTCCAGTCCAGGCCCACGGCGTCGCAGCCACAGGCCGCGATGTCCTCCAGCCACTGGCCGCCGCCCTTGGTGAAGACGATGACCGGCACCCGCCGGCCTTCGTTTTCGCGCTTGAGGCCGGCCACGACCTTGCGCGTGTAGGCCAGCGAGAATTGCTGGAACAGGCCGTCGGCCAGCACCCCGCCCCAGCTGTCGAACAGCATCACGGCCTGCGCGCCGGCGGCGATCTGCGCGTTCAGGTATTGCAGCGTGGCTTCGGCGTTGATCTCGAGGATGCGGTGCAGCAGGTCGGGACGCGCGTACAGCATGGTCTTGATCAGGCGGTAATCGTCGCTGCCCTGGCCTTCGACCATGTAGCAGGCGATGGTCCAGGGGCTGCCGGCAAAGCCGATCAGCGGCACCTTGCCGTCCAGTTCGCGCCGGATCACGCCGACCGCGTCGAACACGTAGCGCAGCCGCTCCATGTCGGGCACGGCCAGGCGCGCCACGTCTTCCTCGGTGCGCACCGGGCGGGCAAAGCGCGGGCCCTCGCCTTCGGCGAAGTCCAGGCCCAGGCCCATGGCGTGCGGCACCGTCAGGATGTCGGAGAACAGGATGGCCGCGTCCAGGTCGAAACGCGCCAGCGGCTGCAGCGTGACCTCGGCGGCATAGTCCGGATTCTGAGCGAGGCCCATGAAGGAACCTGCGCGCGCGCGGGTCTCGCGGTATTCGGGCAGGTAGCGTCCGGCCTGGCGCATCAGCCAGATCGGGGTGTAGGGCACGGGCTCGCGCAGCAGCGAGCGCAAGAACACATCGTTCTTCAAGACGGGAGCAGACACGACTATCCTCGATGATCGGAAGCCGTGATTTTACTTCCCCCCGGGCAGCCGGGCGCCGCCGCCTTCAGCGGCCGGCTTGCCCGTGCGCAAGCGCGCGCGCATGACGCGCCAGGAACTAGTCCCGATGCGCCTGCGCGGCCTGCCGGTAGGGCGCGGCCTCGATGCCGTGCTTGCGCATCAGGGCCCAGAACGCGCGCCGGTGCTTGCTGCACGCGCGCGCCGCCTGCGCCACGTTGCCGCCGTGGCGCGACAGGGCGTGGCGGATGTAGTCGCGCTCGAAGCCGTCCACCACACGCGCCTTGGCGGCGCGGAACGGTTCCAGCGCGCCGCGGTGCGCGTGATGGCGCGCCCCGGCCCAGCCGTGCTCGGCCGGCGCGCCCGACGGCCGCTGGCGGGCTGCGCCCGGCCGGCAGCGGCCCGCGGCGGCGGCAGACGCCGCGCCATAGGCCGCGGCGGGTTCGCGCAGCGCATCGCGCCCCGCCGCCGGCCTGGCCAGGCGGCCCAGGCGCACCCGCAGGCTTTCCAGGCACACCGGCTGGGTCATGAAATCCCAGGCGCCCAGGCTGAGCAGGTCTTCGATGGCCGGCGCCTTGACCTCGTGGACCAGCAGGAGCAGCGGCGTATTCAAGGCCGCGCGCGCCTGTTGCAGCGCCATGCGGGTCCAGGCCAGCGTCGCGGGCGCCACCGGCAGGATGCAGACGTCGTAGCGCGTGAGCGCCACCGCCAAGCGCGCCAGCGCAAGCACGTCGGGACCTTCGGGAACCGCCACGGCCAGGGCCGGGGGATGAGGATGCGCCGCGACGGGCGCGTAGCGCAGCGCGGTCAGCGACACCGGATGCAGCCGCAGGCGCGTGGCGCGCACCGGATGGCGCTCTACCCAGCCGCGCATCGCAGCCTCGTGGCCTGGGGCCAGCAGCACCCCGCAATCCAGCACGTCCCGCACGCCGCCTCCCTGGTTTGATTCGACTTGACCGAAGGCTACCGAAGCCGGCCGGGCGCGGCTATTCGTATTGAACGCAATGGGGGAGGTGGACGCTGGGGAGAGGACGATTGGGGCGTAGGATGGGTGCAGCGCGAGAATTCTTAAGCAAGAACCCTGATGCTGAACGCGCGAAACCCATCAGGCGGCGGGAGCCGCCGGTTTTCGTGGCAAGCCCAAATGCCGGCTTGCGCCGTCTGATGGGTTACGCGCGTTCAACAACCGGTTCTTGCCGCGAGCTTGCCGCGCTACACCCATCCTACATTCAACACGCGCCATCCAACACGCGCCGTTCAACAGGCCCCATTCAACGACCGACAACCAACCGAGCGTCGGATAAAAAAAGCGGTCCCGAAGGGCCGCCTTTTACGCGCGGAGCATTACTGCCGCTTAGTGCGAACGGCCGCCTTGGCGCAGCTTGCGCGCCGCGATGGCTTGCGCAGCCAGCATGGCGAGCTCGGCTTCGACGACGGCGATGTCCGCCTTGTCCTTGGCGTTGGCCAGGGCCTCTTCGGCCTTCTGGCGCGCTTCCAGGGCGCGGGCTTCGTCCAGGTCGGCGGCGCGGATGGCCGTATCGGCCAGAACCGTCACGCTGCCCGGTTGCACTTCCAGAATGCCCCCGGCGACGAAGACGTTTTCCTCGCCCTGGTCGGCACGAACGATCTTGACCGTGCCGGGGCGGATGCGCGAAATCAGCGGGGTGTGGCCGGGCAGAATGCCCAGTTCACCCGACTCGCCAGGCAGGACCACGAACTTCGCCTCACCGGAGAAGATCGCTTCCTCTGCGCTGACCACATCGACATGCAGGGTAGCCATAGTGGATCCTTATTGCAGTTTCTTGGCCTTCTCGAAGGCCTCGTCAATCGTGCCGACCATGTAGAAGGCCTGCTCGGGCAGCGAATCGCATTCGCCGTTGACGATCATCTTGAAGCCGCGGATGGTTTCGGCCAGCGGCACGTACTTGCCCGGCGAACCCGTGAACACTTCGGCCACGTGGAACGGCTGCGACAGGAAACGCTGGATCTTACGGGCGCGGGCCACGGCCTGCTTGTCTTCCGGCGACAGTTCGTCCATGCCCAGAATCGCGATGATGTCGCGCAGTTCCTTGTAGCGCTGCAGCGTCTGCTGCACGCCGCGGGCCACGGCGTAGTGCTCTTCGCCCACGACTTGCGGGTCGAGCTGGCGGCTGGACGAATCCAGCGGGTCCACGGCCGGGTAGATACCCAGGGCGGCGATGTCACGCGACAGCACGACGGTGGAGTCCAAGTGCTGGAAGGTGGTGGCGGGCGACGGGTCGGTCAAGTCGTCGGCAGGCACGTACACGGCCTGGATCGAGGTGATCGAGCCGGTCTTGGTCGAGGTGATGCGCTCTTGCAGCACGCCCATTTCCTCGGCCAGCGTGGGCTGGTAGCCCACCGCCGACGGCATACGGCCCAGCAGCGCGGACACTTCGGTGCCGGCCAGGGTGTAGCGGTAGATGTTGTCGACGAAGAACAGGATGTCGCGGCCTTCGTCGCGGAACTTCTCGGCCATCGTCAGGCCGGTCAGCGCCACGCGCAGACGGTTGCCCGGGGGTTCGTTCATCTGACCGAACACCATGGCCACCTTGTCCAGAACGTTCGACTCTTCCATTTCGTGGTAGAAGTCGTTGCCTTCGCGGGTACGCTCGCCCACGCCGGCGAACACCGACAAGCCGCTGTGCTGCTTGGCGATGTTGTTGATCAGTTCCATCATGTTGACGGTCTTGCCCACGCCGGCGCCGCCGAACAGGCCGACCTTACCGCCCTTGGCGAACGGGCAGACCAGGTCGATAACCTTGATGCCGGTTTCCAGCAGTTCCACCGAGGGCGACAGTTCGTCGAACTTCGGGGCGGACTGGTGAATGGCGCGCTTTTCGTCGGACTGGATGGGACCGGCTTCGTCGATGGGACGGCCCAGCACGTCCATGATGCGGCCCAGGGTGCCGTGACCGACGGGCACCGAGATCGGCGCGCCGGTGCGGGCCACGGCCATGCCGCGGCGCAGGCCGTCGCTCGAACCCAGGGCGATGGTGCGCACCACGCCGTCGCCGAGCTGCTGTTGCACTTCCAGCGTCAGACCCTTTTCGGCGAACGAGGAACCCTCGTCGGCCAGGGTGAGCGCTTCGTAGATCTTGGGCATTTCATCGCGGGGGAACTGAATGTCCACCACGGCGCCGATGCACTGAACGATGGTTCCGTTGCTCATGTCGATTCCTTGATATTTTGACGGGATACTGCCCGGCTTACACCGCGGCAGCGCCCCCTACGATTTCCGAAATTTCCTTGGTGATCGCGGCCTGGCGGGTCTTGTTGTAGACCAGCTGCAGGTCGCCGATGACCTTCTTCGCGTTGTCCGACGCCGCCTTCATGGCGACCATACGAGCGGACTGTTCCGAGGCCATGTTCTCGGCCACGGCCTGGTACAGAAGGCCTTCGACGTAGCGCTGCAGCAGATCGTCGATCACGCTCTTGGCGTCCGGTTCGTAGATGTAGTCCCAGCTGTAGTCGGACTTGATCTCGGCCGTCGGTTCCAGAGATTGCGCGCCCGACTGGAACGGGTCGTCCAAACCGGAGGCCAGCGGCAGCAGGCGCAGGAACACCGGCTCCTGCTTCATCGTGTTGATGAAGCGCGTGGTCGCCACGTAGAGCGCGTCGATGCGGCCTTCGAGGTAGTCGTCCAGCTGGACCTTGATGGCGCCCAGCAGGCGGTCCAGGTCGGGCTTGTCGCCGAGCTGCACTTCCTGCGACACCAGCTTGGCGCCGATACGGGTCAACAGGCCGAGGCCCTTGTTGCCGAATGCGGTCGCCTGCGCCTTGATGCCCTTGGCCTCGAATTCCTTGAGGCGCGACAGCGTCAGACGGCTGATGTTGGTGTTCAGGCCGCCGCACAGGCCCTTGTCGGTCGTGACCAGCACCACGCCCACCGACTTGACTTCACGTTCCTGAAGGTAGGGGTGGTTGTATTCCGGGTTGGCCTGCATCAGATGCGCGGCGATCTCGCGCACCTTGGTGGCGTACGGACGGCCCGCGCGCATCCGCTCCTGCGCCTTGCGCATCTTGGATGCGGCGACCATTTCCATCGCCTTGGTGATCTTGCGCGTGTTCTGCACGCTCTTGATCTTGGTTCGGATTTCCTTGATTCCGGGCATTGCGCTTTCCTGTTGAGACGGCTGGCGGGCTCGGCTTCACGCCGCTCCCGCCCTACCGTAGGATGGGCTCGCGCCCATCGACTACGCCAGACCTTGCCTTAAAAAGCACCGTGCTTCTTGAAATCCTGGAGCGCGGCGGCCAGTTCGGCGTCGTCGTCCTTGGACAGTTCCTTGGTGTCTTCGATGCGCTGGATCAGGGCGGCATGCTTGGCCTTGAGGTGGTCCTTGAAGGACTTCTCGAAGGACAGCACCTGGGCCACGTCCACGTCGTCGAGGTAGCCGTTGTTCACGGTGTACAGCGACACGGCCAGTTCCCACACCTGCAGCGGCTGGTATTGCGGCTGCTTGAGCAGTTCGACCACGCGCTTGCCGCGCTCGAGCTGGCGACGGGTGGCGTCGTCCAGGTCGGAGGCGAACTGCGCGAAGGCGGCCAGTTCACGGTACTGCGCCAGGTCGGTACGGATACCGCCGGACAGCTTCTTGATGACCTTGGTCTGGGCGGCGCCGCCGACGCGCGACACCGAGATACCGGCGTTGATGGCGGGGCGGATACCGGCGTTGAACAGGTCGGTTTCCAGGAAGATCTGGCCGTCGGTGATCGAGATCACGTTGGTCGGAACGAAGGCGGACACGTCGCCGGCCTGCGTTTCGATGATCGGCAGCGCGGTCAGCGAGCCGGTCTTGCCCTTGACGGCGCCGTTGGTGAACTTCTCGACGTACTCTTCGTTGACGCGAGCGGCGCGCTCCAGCAGGCGCGAGTGCAGGTAGAACACGTCGCCCGGGTAGGCTTCGCGGCCCGGCGGACGGCGCAGCAGCAGCGACACCTGGCGGTAGGCCCAGGCCTGCTTGGTCAGGTCGTCATAGATCACCAGGGCGTCTTCGCCGCGGTCGCGGAAGTATTCGCCCATCGTGCAGCCGGCGTAGGCGGCCAGGTACTGCATGGCGGCCGAGTCGGAGGCCGAGGCGGCCACGACGATGGTGTATTCCATGGCGCCGTGCTCTTCGAGCTTGCGCACCACGTTGTTGATGGTCGACGCCTTCTGGCCGATGGCGACGTACACGCAGGTGACGTTCTTGCCCTTCTGGCTGATGATGGTGTCGACGGCGACGGCGGTCTTGCCGGTCTGGCGGTCGCCGATGATCAGCTCGCGCTGGCCGCGGCCGATCGGCACCATGGCGTCGATAGCCTTGGTGCCGGTCTGCAGCGGCTGCGACACCGAGCGGCGGGCGATGACGCCGGGGGCCACTTTCTCGATGATGTCGGTTTCTTTGGCGTTGATCGGGCCCTTGCCGTCGATCGGCAGACCCAGCGTGTTGACCACGCGGCCGCGCAGCTCGGGGCCGACGGGCACTTCCAGAATGCGGCCGGTCGTCTTGACCTGGTCGCCTTCGGACACGCCGGTGTAGTCGCCCAGAATCACGGCGCCGACGGAGTCGCGCTCAAGGTTCAGTGCCAGACCGAAAACGTTGTTGGGGAACTCGAGCATTTCGCCCTGCATCACGTCGGACAGGCCGTGGATGCGGGTAATACCGTCGGTCACGGAGACGACGGTACCTTGGGTACGAACATCAGTCGAAGCGCCCAGGCCCTCGATGCGGCTCTTGAGCAGTTCGCTGATCTCGGAGGGATTGAGTTGCATATTGACTCCTGGAATCCTGTTAGTTGCCTTAAGCGGCGAGCTGGTCGCGCATGCGGGCCAATTGGGCTTGTACGGAAGTATCGAGCACCTGGTCCCCGACGGCCACGCGCACGCCGCCAATCAACGACGGGTCGACAGTGACGCTGGGCTTGAGCTTGAGGCCAAATTTTTGTTCGAGCGCGGCCACCAGTTCTTGGACCTGGGCGTCGCTCAGCTCGAACGCGCTGGTGATTTCCGCCTGCGCCGTGCCGTCGTGACGATTCCGCAGCGCCGCGAATTGCGTGGCGATGTCGGGCAGCAGCAACAGCCGGTCGTTCTCGACCAGCAGCGCGATGAAATTGCGGGCGGCTTGCGGCAGTTCGGCCTTGATCAGGCCGGTGAACAGCTCGACGCGCTGCTTGTCGCCCAGACGCGGATCGGCCATGGCCTCGCGCACGTCGGGGTTGGAGGCAACCTGCGACATTTCACCGACCAGGTCGGACCAGGCCGGCAAGCCGGCCTTGTCGTCGCACGCCGCGCTGAAGAGCGCCTCGGCGTAGGGCCGGGCAACAGTGGAAAGTTCAGCCATGGCGGTCCCGGATTAAAGCTGCGCGCGAAGCTGGTTGAGCAGCTCGGCGTGCGCGCGGGCGTCAACCTCGCGCTTGAGGATCTGTTCAGCACCCTTCACGGCCAGCGCTGCGACGTCGTCGCGCAGCAGGTCGCGGGCGCGCTGGACTTCCTGCGCGGCGTCCTGGGCAGCCTGGGCCACGATGCGGGCGCGTTCGGCTTCCGCTTCGCGGCGGGCCTGCTCGATCAGGGAGGCGGCTTGCTTTTCGGCCTCGATGATGCGGGCGTGGTTTTCGGACTTGGCAGAAGCCTCGATCAGACTGACGCGCGCCTGGGCCTGGGCCAGATCGGCCTTGCCCTTCTCGGCGGCGGCCAGGCCGTCGGCGATTTTTTGGCGGCGCTCGTCCATCGCCTTCGTCAGAGGAGGCCACACGAATTTCATCGTGAACCAGCCCAGAACGAAGAACACGAGCATCTGGAAAATGATCGTCGCGTTCAGATTCACGGTCGTTCCTTTAACACCTTTCGGCTCCGGCTGCGCCCGGGACGGGGCTTACGGAGCACTCGATACTTTGCTGGGCGGCGATGCGCGGTAGTCCTGCACCGCCGCCAGCGTCATGACCCGCCTTTTCGCCGGCGGGCGGTGCCTTAGCCGACGAACGGATTGGCGAAGGCGAACAGCATGGCGATACCCACGCCGATCAGGAATGCCGCGTCGATCAGGCCAGCCAGCAGGAACATCTTCGTTTGCAGAGCGTTCATCAGCTCAGGCTGACGAGCCGAGGCTTCCAGATACTTGCCGCCCATCAGTGCGATGCCGATGCAAGCGCCGATAGCGCCCAGACCGATGATAAGACCGCAAGCGAGGGCAACGAAAGCGACGTTGGTCATGACAACTCCTTGGTTAGAAATCTGAAGTCAAAAAATTGAAAAATAAGGGGTACAGCTCAATGCAAGAAAATCTTGCTATCCCACGCTGGCCGGATGGCCAGCGTGGGAAATCCGGGGGATCAGTGGCCTTCGTGAGCCTGGCCGAGGTAAACCAGCGTCAGCATCATGAAGATGAAGGCCTGCAGCAGGACGATCAGGATGTGGAAGATCGCCCAGATCGAGCCGGCCAGGATATGGCCCAGGCCCAGGCCGATGCTGGCACCGTTGAAGCCGGTCCAGGCGCCGCCCAGGAGGGCGATCAGCATGAAAATCAGTTCGCCGGCGAACATGTTGCCGAACAACCGCATGCCCAGCGACACGGACTTGGCGGCGTATTCGATCAGGTTCAGCAGCAGGTTGAACGGAGCCAGCAGCAGCGCGCCGATGCCGTGCGCATGGAACGGCGCGGTGAACAGTTCCTTGACGAAGCCGCCCGGGTGCTTGATCTTGATGCCGTAATAGAACATCAGCAGCAGCACGCCCAGCGACATGCCCATCGGCACGTTCAGATCGGCGGTCGGCAGAATGCGGTGGTAGTAGAGCGGGTCGCCGTGCTCGGCGCCCAGGCCGGTCAGGCGCCAGATCGAGGGCAGCAGGTCGACCGGCAGCAGGTCCAGCGCGTTCATCAGGACGATCCAGAGGAACACGGTCAGGGCCAGCGGGGCGATGAACAGGCGGCTCTTGGCATTGTGGACGATGCCCTTGGCCTGGTCGTCGACCATGTCGACGATCATTTCCACGAAAGCCTGGAAACGGCCCGGCACGCCGCTGGTGGCGCGGCGCGCGGCGCGCCACAGGAAGAAGACGACGATCAGACCCATCAGGCCGGACCAGAACAACGAGTCGTAATTGATGATGTCGAACTGAGCGATAGCGCTCTGTTTCTCGCCCGTATTGTTCAGATGCACCAGGTGGTGCTGAATATACGCAGACTGAGGCGACACGTCGCTGGCAGCAGCCATTTGAATCCTACCCTATTTGCTGTATGCCCGGCCCTTGCGAACCGGACGATTCCACGATTTCGTTTGCCGCAAACCTGCTCGGCGCTAAGACAACTTGCGGAACATCATAAGCAGGAGATAACCCTTCAATGTGAGTATCAAACCGAGCAGCGCGGCAGGCCATACGAGGCTGTCCTGCGCCACACGCGAAAGCAGCCACAACAGCAGCGCCGTTGCGAACAGCTTGATCAACTCACCAGAGAGAAAGGTAAAGGGACTGGCTTTACCGGCCCGAACGCTGACCGCCAGGCGCAATGCGAACAACGCATTGGGTATGAAATACGCTCCCGCCCCCGCCAGCGCCGACCAACCTGCCGCCGCCCCTCCGACAACCCCCGCAATTACCGCCGCTGCGAGCCCCATGGCGCCCTGCGCAGCCAGTGCCAACAAGAGCCCACGGCTCGCTTGAGCATTCAGCGCCGCGCGGTCCGCGTCGCTAAGTACCAGAACTTTTTCCGTGGCGCCCTGGTCCAACACTTCCATACCGTGGCTCCCAACCGGACCCTGCCGCATATTTTGCTGCATGGAGTTCTGTTGCATCAAACTTCCCCGCGTAAGCCGCAAAGCCCCGTAAGCCTTCTTGCTCCGTAAGCCTTCCTGCTCTCAATCTTGCTCTTGCCAGAACCGGCGCATTCGGCTTTTGGATATCGACGCGTATTTACGCCCAATACCCTCTCAACCAGCCGCCAAGTGTTCTTACCCCGCAAGCGTCAAACTCGCAGAGTATAGCTTGATTCTTTTTACCCGAGCAAATGAACTTTCGGCCGTTTGTAAGGTGTAAACAACGGTCGGCGCCGCCGTGAAAAGCGGGCGCCCGGCGCCCCCCAGAGGAGACGCCGGGCGCTGTTCGCGGCCCTGCGCGGACGGGCTCAATCCTCCTTGACCGGCGGTGGCGCCCACTGGCCGTCCAGCGCGGTGTCCTGCGGCCAGTACAGGCGCATGCTGAGCAGGAACGGCGCGTCGGCCGCGGGGCTGGCGAGCCAGTTGGAGCGCTTGCGCTCGCCGGGGTCGCGCTGCTGGATGTAGATGTCCAGCGAGCCGTCGGCGTTGTACTTCAGGGCGTCGGTGCTGCGCAGCACGTAGCGGTTGGCGGGGTTGTCGGCAAAGCCGTGCTTGTCGTCGTAGACGTGCAGCGACCAGTACGCGTTGGCCGGCGGCAGCTGCCCCTTGTCGAAATGCAGCACGTAGTCCTCGTCGGAGTTCAGCGGCCGGCCCTTGGAGTCGACCATCGTCACCGGATACAGCACGTCTTCCGGCGTGGGCGCGCCCAGGCCGGCGTAGGCGATGGCGGCGCGGCGCGTGTAGTCCGTGCCGTAGGTGCCGATGCCCGACAGCACGGTGTTCCAGCCATTGAGCGGCGTGGCCAGGCGCGACACGTTGTCGGCGATGCGGCGCCCCGCCAGCGGCTGGGCGTCGGCCAGCGCCTGCTGCACGGCCGGGCTCAGGCTGCCGTAGGAGAACGGCCGCCGGCTGTCCAGCCCGATGCGGCGCATGCGGTCCAGCATCGGCGTGTCGTTGGCATGCGGCGGGTTGTTGCGCAGCAGGTCGAAGAACAGGCCGAAGAAGGCGGCGGCGTCCATGCTCGCGGCCTGCTCGGCCGGCGTGCCGGCCGGCAGCGCCGGCATGGGCGCACGCAGCCCGCTGCCGATGGGCGCGGCGCCCACGCCGGGACCGGTCTGCGGATACACGCTGCCGTCGCCGCGCGCGCGGGTAGTGCGCGTCATGGGCACGGCCAGCGGATTGGCGGTCATGCCGGCCTGGATCTGGTTGACCGCCGCGTAGTCCTGCGGGCCGGCCGCCTGGGTCCAGCCGATCAGCCAGCCGGTGGCCGTCGGGCTGCGGATCACGTCCATGCCGGCCGGCGTCGCGCCCTGCCAGTCGGGGCCGACGATGACGAACGATTGCGCGCCGCGGCCGTTGGTGCGCGAGCCGCGCGAGGCGAACACGTCGCTCCACATGTCCAGCGCCGACAGCACCGAATAGCGTTCGCCCGTGGCCGGCAGGTTCACCACCAGCGGCGCCCGCGACACGTCGAACCACAGGCTGGAATACAGCGCGTCGGCGCTGGGCCACGGCGTGTCCCCGGCGCGCGGGTCGGGATACGAGGCCTTGTGGCCGAACTGGTTCATCGGCGCCTTGCCGTCCAGCGGGCTCTGCACCGCCGTGGCCTGGCGGCGCGCCAGCTCCATCAGCACCATGGGATAGGCGTAGACGTAGGCGTCGATGGCGGTGTCGCGCAGCTCCTGCTCGCTCATCTGCGGCGCGGGCGCGGCCTGCGGGGTTTCGGACACCAGCCGCAGCGTGGAGCGCGGCGCCTGAGCCTGGACGGCGGTGGCGAGGCCGGCGCTAAGCGCGCCGGCGAGAATTGCGGCGGACCACCGGCGGGTAGCGATAAATGTACGCATGCAAGGCTCCTTCTTGGTGTTGTTCGTTTGAAGGCGAGCCGCCGCGCGTGACAGGGAGCCAGTTCGGTCCAGCCTCCCTGGCGCGGCACCTCGAGATGACGCCCATCCAGGATATGACCGAACCCGGGGCCCAGGTGCTGACCAAGCGTTTCAAGGCGCAACGCTCGGAAAACGCGTGGTTCAAAATGCAAAAACGCGCCCGGGTGGGCGCGTTTTTGCGTGCCGTTCGTGCGCGCCGCGGGGCGCGGCGCGTAACGGGGCTTAACGGTGCTTGAATTCCGGCTTGCGCTTTTCGGTGAAAGCGGCCATGCCTTCCTTCTGGTCTTCGGTCGAGAACAGCGAATGGAACACGCGGCGCTCGAACAGCAGCCCTTCGTTGAGCGAGCCTTCGAAGGCGCGGTTGACGCACTCCTTGGCCATCATCACCGACGGCAGCGACATGGAGGCAATGACGGTGGCCGCGTCCATGGCTTCTTCCATGAGCTTGTCGGCCGGCACCACGCGCGAGACCAGGCCGGCGCGCTCGGCTTCCTCGGCGCCCATCATGCGGGCGGTCAGCGCCAGGTCCATGGCCTTGGCCTTGCCCACCGCGCGCGGCAGGCGCTGGGTGCCGCCCGCGCCGGGGATCACGCCCAGCTTGATTTCGGGCTGGCCGAACTTGGCGCTGTCGGCGGCGATGATGATGTCGCACATCATGGCCAGTTCGCAGCCGCCGCCCAGGGCGTAGCCGGCCACCGCGGCGATCACCGGCTTGCGGATGCGCTTGAGCGTCTCCCAGTTGCGGGTGATGTATTCGCTGCCGTAGACGTCCATGTACGACCAGCTTTTCATCGCGCCGATGTCCGCGCCTGCGGCGAAGGCCTTTTCGCTGCCGGTGATGACCACCGCGCCGATGCCGGGATCGGCCTCGAAGGCCAGCAGCGCGGCGCCGAGCTCGTCCATCAGTTGATCGTTCAGCGCGTTCAGCGCCTTGGGACGGTTAAGCGTCAGCAGGCCGACGCGGCCCCGGGTTTCGACCAGTACAAACGACTCGCTCATCACATGTCTCCGATATGGTGTGAAAGTAAGGCTATGAAATAAGATGCGGCTATGGAAAAAGACCAAGCTCCGCCGCTACTTTACCGCCTCGCGCCCTTCGACCCCGCCGGACACCGCTACCGGATAACCCTAACCATCCCCGCGCCCTCTCCGGACGGCCAGCGCCTGTCGCTGCCGGCCTGGATTCCGGGCAGCTACCTGATCCGCGATTTCTCGCGCCAGATCGAATCGCTGACGGCCTATGCCGGCGCGCGCCGGGTGCCGGTCGAGAAAACGGACAACCACACCTGGCGGGCCGCGGCCTGCGACGGCCCGCTGCGCGTGGAGTACGTGGTCTACGCCTGGGACCTGTCGGTGCGCGGCGCGCACCTGGACGAAACCCACGGTTTCTTCAACGGCACCAGCGTGTTCCTGCGCGTCCACGGACACGAGCACCTGCCCTGCCTGCTCGACCTGGCGCCGCCACGCGGCATCGAAGGCTGGAAGGTCTACACCAGCCTGCCCGAGGCCCGCGGGCACCGCGGCGCGGCCCGCCGCCACGGCTTCGGCCTGTACCTGGCGCCGGACTACGACGCGCTGATCGACCATCCGGTGGAAATGGGCACGCCGCAGGTCGCCAGCTTCACCGCGCACGGCGCCGAGCACGAACTGGTGTTCACCGGCGTCGCCCCCAACCTGGACCTGGACCGCATCGTCGCGGACGTGCGCAAGATCTGCGAAACCCAGATCGCGTTCTTCGAACCCCGCACCCGCCGCGCGCCGTTCCTGGACAGCGCCGAGCGCTACGTCTTCATGACCATGGTCACCGGCGACGGCTACGGCGGCCTGGAACACCGCGCCAGCACCGCGCTGATGACCTCGCGCAAGGACCTGCCGGTGCTGGGCCAGCAGGGCCAGGGCGAAGGCTACCGCGGCTTCCTGGGCCTGGTCAGCCACGAGTACTTCCATACCTGGAACGTCAAGCGCATCAAGCCGCAGGCCTTCGCGCCCTACGACCTGTCGCAGCCCGACCTGACGCGCCTGCTGTGGGTGTTCGAAGGCTTCACTTCCTACTACGACGACCTGCTGCTGCTGCGCTCGGGCGCCATCACCCGGCCCGACTACCTGCGGCTGCTGGCCAAGACCATCTCCAGCGTGGCGCGCACGCCGGGCCGCGGCAAGCAGTCGGTGGCGGAAAGCTCCTTCGACGCCTGGACCCGCTATTACAAGCAGGACGAGAACTCGCCCAACGCGCTGGTCAGCTACTACACCAAGGGCGCGCTGGTGGCGCTGGGGCTGGACCTGCTGATCCGCAACCAGAGCGCCGGCGCGCATTCGCTGGACGACGTCATGCGCCTGCTATGGGAGCGCTACGGCCGCGACTTCTACCGCGGCAAACCTCAGGGCCTGCCCGAAGACGGCCTGCCCGCGCTCATCGAAGAAGCCACCGGCGTCGACGCGCGCCGCTTCATCGCGCGCCATGCCTACGGCACGGCCGACGTGCCGCTGGCCGAGCTGCTGGCGCCGCAGGGCGTGACGCTGCAATGGAAGGCGGCGGCCAACATCCCGTCGCTGGACGCGCGCACCCGCAAGCAGGGCGACTCGCTGGCGCTGGCCACGGTGCTGGAAGGCGGCGCCGCGCACAAGGGCGGCCTGTCGGCCGGCGACGTGCTGGTGGCCATCGACGGGCTGCGCGTGGACGCGCCGGCCGGGCTGGACCTGCTGCTGGCGCAGTACCGGCCGGGCGAGCGGGTCACGGTGCACGTGTTCCGCCGCGACGAACTGCGGTCGTTCCGCGTCAGGCTGGCCGCGCCGGACGCCTCGGAGTGCGTGCTGACTTGACGGCCTGGCGGCCGGACGCCTGCGGCCCGCCGCGCAGCGCGCGTCGCAGGGCCGGCGCGGCCTGCTGCAGATAGCGCCACAGGCGGTTCGAGACCGGCCCCTGCGCCCGGTCGGCGCGCCGCGCCGCCACCAGTTCCTCGACGCTGCCCGGCAGATGCGGATTGGCGATGGACAGCAGCCGGCCGTCGCGCAATTCCTCTTCGACCAGGAAGCGCGGCAGATGGCCCCAGCCCATGCCCTGCAGGATGATCTCTTTCTTCATGAGCTGGTCCGCGACCGTGCAGCGGCGCGCGCCGGCGATGGTGAAGTAGTCGCGCGGCGGCGTATGCCTGGCGGTATCGCGCATGACGCACTGCGTGTACTCGCGCATCTGCGCCGGGCCGAGGGTGCGCGGCGCTGGTTCGCGCAGCAGGCCGGGCGCCGCCACCGGCACGAAAGCCACCTTGGCCAGGTCGACCCATTCGATGCGGGCGTCGCTCTTGTCCACGCGGTGCAGGATGAGATCGGCCTCGCCGTCTTCCAGGCGTTCCATCGGGCCGGCCACGGCCTCGAAGTGCAGATCCAGCCGCGTGGCGGGGCAGCCCGCGAAGAACCGGCTCAGCAGCCCCAGCACGTATGGGCGCGGGCAGAAATCTCCGATCACCACGCGCAACTCGGTTTCCTCGCCCACGGCCAGCTGTTCGGCGTGCGCGCGCAGGCCGGCAAGCTCGACCAGCAGCGATTGGGCGCGTTCGTGGAAAGAGCGGCCGGCGTCGGTCAGCGCGACGCGGTAGCCGCCGCGGTCCAGCAGGGCAAGGCCGAGCTGCCGTTCCAGTTTCGCCACGGCGGCGAACACCGCCGGATGCGAGCGGTGCAGCGACGCGGCTGCGGCCTGGAAGCCGCCTTCGCGCACCACGGCGTCGAAGCATTGCAGGTCGTGCAGCGTGAATTCGCTCATGTCAGTTTTTCCGACAATGTCTGTGGAAACTTTGTAATTTCTTCTTGATGGCCGCGCAACTAATCTTTGTCTCACCCGAACACCGCGAGGCCATCATGCAAGACGCATTCTTTTTCACCACGGGCGACGGCGCCCGCATCGCCTACCGCTACGACGGCGACGCCGACCAGCCGACGCTTATCCTGTCGAACTCGATCGGCACCACGCTGCATATGTGGGACGCGCAGATCCCGGCGCTATCGCGCCGTTTCCGCGTGCTGCGCTACGACTTCCGCGGCCACGGCGCCTCCAGCGTGCCGGCCGGCCCCTATTCGCTGGACCGCCTGGGCCGCGACGTGCTGGAGCTGATGGACGGCCTGGGGATCGCGCGCGCCCACTTCCTGGGCCTGTCGCTGGGCGGCATCGTCGGGCAATGGCTGGGCGTGCATGCCCCGCAGCGCCTGGACCGCCTGGTGCTGAGCAACACCTCGGCCTATCTCGGGCCGGCACCCCAGTGGGACGAGCGCATCGCCGCCACGCTGCAGGCACCCGACATGAAGGAAACCGCCGAAGGCTTTCTGCGCAACTGGTTTCCGCCCGCCATGCTGCGCGACGGCGAGCCCAACGTGGAGAAATTCCGCGCCATGCTGCTGGCCACCGACAGGCACGGGCTGGCCGGCCTGTTCGCGGCGGTGCGCGACTACGACCTGCGTCGCACCATCGCGCTGATCCCGACTCCCACGCTGGTCATCGCCGGCCAGCACGATACGGTGACGGCCGCCAGCCACAGCGAACGGATCGCCGCGGCGATCCCCGGCGCCAGGCTGCTGGTGCTGCCGGCCGTGCACCTGTCCAACGTCGAGTTCCCGCAGGAGTTCGAACGCGCTGTGCTGGAATTCCTGCCGGCGCCCTGACCGCGCCGGCTAGGCGCGCTCCCAGCGCCGCTGGATGGCCTTGGCCGCGACCACGCCGTCGGCCAGGGACGTGACCACGCAGGGATGCATGCGGTTGGCCACTTCGCCCACGGCGTAGATGTCGGGCACGCTGGTCTCGGCGGTGGCGAAATCGGTGCGGATGTAGCCGCGCGCGTCGCGCGCCAGCTGCAGGCTGTCGGCGAAGCCCGCCTGGGGCTCCCAGCCGTAGAACACCAGGATCAGGTCGTAGCGGCGCCCGTCGACGCTGCGCGCGGCCGGATCGACCCGGTACGGGCCGATGCGCACGCCGTCGCGGCCGGCGCGCGTCACCCATTGCTGCTGGGCGCGGACGCTGCGGGCGTAGAGGTGCACGGCGCGCGCGCCGCGGTTGCGCACGTAGACGAAATTCTCGAAAGCGTTGTCGCCCCCGCCCAGCACCGCCACCGACAGGTCCGAGTAGTCCTGCGCCACGATGGGCGAACCCGGCCCGATCAGCACGCCCGGCCAGGTCGCGCCGGGCGGGTGGTCCGGCAGCCCCTTGGCGCGCACGCCCGAGGCGATGACCAGGGTGCGCGCCCGCGCCAGGCTTTCGGCGCCGTCGGGGCCGGCCAGGCTGGCCTCGATGCCGCCCTTGCACGGCCGCACCGCGGTGACGCGGGTCTCCAGGCGCAGCGGCACGCCGGCGGCGCGCACGCTGGCGTCGATGTTGGCGGCCACCTGCTGGCCGGTGACGCCGGGCAGCACGGCGATCCAGTCGTCGGGGAACGGATTGTCGTTGCCCAGGCCGCCGAGGCGGGCGCCGGCCTCGACCAGTAACGGGGACAGGCCGAGCCTGGCCAGCCACAGCGCGCAGGAGGCGCCGGCCGGGCCGCCGCCTACAATCACCGTATCGTGCATCTGTTGCATTTCACCCCTTGTTGACCGCGGCGCGCCCGCGCATGGCCGGATTGTAGCCAGCGGGCTGCCCCCTTCCCGCCGCCGCCTTACAATTCCCGGCTACGCCATCCAGGTTTTCATCATGCCCACACGCCGCATCATCCTTTCCGGGCTCGCGCTCGACGCCCGCATCGGCATCCTCGAGCACGAGCGCCGCGCCACCCAGCCCCTGCATGTCGACGCCGAATTCGACGTGGACATCCAGCGCGCGGTCGACGACCACGACATCCACAGCGTGCTCGACTACCGCCGCCTGCGCGAGGCCATCGTGGAGGAATGCACCCAGGCCCACGTGAACCTGATCGAAACCCTGTCCGAGCAGGTGGCCGCCCGCCTGCTGGCCGACTTCCAGGAAATCCGCGCGCTGCGCCTGCGCATCAGCAAGCCCATGGCGTTCTCCGACTGCGCCGCAGTCGGCGTGGAAATCCAGATCACGCGCTGACTATGAACGATATCGCCTCCCCCGGCCTGCGCACCGCGGCCGAAGAAAAGAAACTCCGCCACGAAGGCAACAAGCTGACCAAGCGGCTGGCCCGCGAAACCACGCGCGCCCTGTCCGACTACAACATGATCGAGGCCGGCGACCGCGTGATGGTGTGCCTGTCCGGCGGCAAGGACTCCTACGCGCTGCTCGACATCCTGATGCAGCTGCAAAAGCGCGCGCCGTTTCCGTTCGAGCTGGTCGCGGTCAACCTGGACCAGAAGCAACCGGGCTTTCCGGCCGACATCCTGCCGCGCTACCTGACCGAACTGGGCGTGCCCTTCCACATCGAGACGCAGGACACCTACTCCATCGTCACGCGCGTGCTGGAAGAAGGCAAGACCATGTGCTCGCTCTGTTCGCGGCTGCGCCGCGGCATCCTGTACCGCGTGGCCTCGGAACTGGGCGCGACCAAGATCGCGCTGGGCCACCACCGCGACGACATCCTGGGCACCTTCTTCCTGAACCTGTTCTACGGCGGCAAGGCCAAGGGCATGCCGCCCAAGCTGGTGTCCGACGACGGCCGCCACACGGTGATCCGTCCGCTGGCCTACGTGCCCGAGACCGACTTGATCGCCTATGCGGAACTCAAGCAGTTCCCCATCATCCCGTGCAATCTGTGCGGCTCGCAGGAGAACCTCAAGCGCAAGGAGGTCGGCCGCATGATCCAGGAATGGGACCGGCAGCATCCGGGCCGCTCGTGGAACGTGTTCAACGCGCTGTCGCGCGTGGTGCCCTCGCACCTGATGGACCGCGACCTGTTCGATTTCGTGGGCCTCAAGCCCACCGGCCTGCCCGACGCCAATGGCGACACCGCGTTCGACGCCGTGGACCCGGAAGCGGACGGCGCCGAAGCCTGCGGCGATACCGCGCCGCAGGGCATGGTCGAGAAGAAGGTGACGTTCTCGCGGCCGGGCGGCGCCGGGTGATTCGGGGGGGTCGAGGTTTGGGATTCGGACGTAGGATGGGTGCAGCGCGAGATTTCTTGGGCAAGAACTCAAATATCGAGCGCGCGTAACCCATCAGGCGGCGCCAGCCGCCGGTTTTCGTGGCAAGAGACAAACAGCCGGCTGCCGCCGGCCGATGGGTTACGCGCGACGGACAATTGAATTCTTGCCCAGGAAATCTCGCGCTACACCCATCCTACCCATCCCCACCATCCGCAAATTTCACGCATTCAGCACCCGCACCGGCCGCCCCGCCTGCCAGGCTTTCACGGCTTCCAGCGCGTTCTGGTAGAACGCCTCGAAATTCTCGCGGCTGACGTAGCCCAGGTGCGGCGTGAGGATCACGTTGTCGAGGTCGCGCACCGTGTCGGTGGGCGACAGCGGCTCTTCGGGATAGACGTCCAGCCCCGCGCCGGCGATGCGGAATTTCACCAGCGCGTCCATCAGCGCTTCCTGGTCCACCAGGCCGGCGCGCGAGGTGTTGACGAGATAGGCGGTGGGTTTCATGGCGGCCAGCGCCGCGGCGTCGACCACGTGGCGGGTGCGCTCGGAAAGAATCAGGTGCAGGCTGACCACGTCGGACGTGGCGAACAGTTCGTGCTTGTCCACCCGCGCCACGCCGGCGGCCGCGGCGCGTTCGTCGGTGAGGTTGGGGCTCCAGGCCACCACGTCCATGCCGAAGGCCTGGCCCACCTTGGCCACCGCCGTGCCCAGCTTGCCCAGGCCCAGCACGCCCAGCCGCTTGCCGGCCAGCGGCTCGGGCATGGCCGTCTGCCACATGCCGCGGCGCATGGCCGCGTCTTCGGCCGGCAGGTGCTTGAACAGTCCGAGGATGTGCGCCCAGGCCAGCTCCGCGGTGGCTGTGGCGGCCTCGGGGCTGCCGGGCGCGCCGCACACCACGATGCCCTGCGCGGCGCAGGCCTGCATGTCGATGGCGTTGTTGCGCATGCCGGTGGTGATTAGCAGGCGCAGCCTGGGCAGCGCGCGGATGCGCTCGGCCGGGAACGGCGTGCGCTCGCGCATGGCGACGATGACGTCGAAGCTCTCGAGCGTGGCCTCGACCTGCTCGGGCGGAATGTAGTTGTTGAAGATCTGCACCTCGGCGTCGCCGCCCAGCGAGGTCCAGTCGGCGTAGCGCCGGGCTACGTCGTGATAATCGTCGAGTATTGCGATTTTCAATGCGGTCTCCGGGTGGCGTGGCGCTTGCGGCGCCAGCCTCCCGGCCGGCGGCGCGCGCCGGTCAGTTCAGTCGGGCCTTGAGCTGCTCCAGGGGCAGCGCGCCGCTGGTGCGCGTGCCGTCGGCGAAGAACAGAGTGGGCGTGCCGCGCACCATCAGGCGCTGGCCCAGGGCCAGCAGTTCGGCCTCGGGCACGTCGCAGCTGGCGGCGGCCGGCTTGCGTCCGCGCAGCATCCAGTCGTCCCAGGCCGCGCCCGGGTCCTTGGCGCACCAGACGTCGCGCACCTTGTCCTTGGAATCGGCCGACAGGATGGGATAGAGGAAGGTGTAGACGGTCAGGTTGTCCACGTCTTCCAGCGTCTTGCGCAGCTGCTTGCAATAGCCGCAATTGGGGTCTTCGAAAATCGCCACCTTGCGCGAGCCGTCGCCCTTGACCTGCTTGATGGCCAGTTCCAGCGGCAGATCGTCGAACTTCACGGCGCTCAGCCGCTCCAGCGATTCGCGGGTGACGTCGCGGCGCGTCATGGCGTCGATCAGCGGACCTTCCATGACCCAGGTGACTTTCTCGTCCGTGTAGATCATGTCCATGCCCAGCTGCACTTCGAACAAACCGTAGGGCGTGCGCCGCACGGCCGTGACGTCCATGCCGGAGAAACGCTGCTTGAAACGTTCCTTGACCGCGTCCGCCGCGGGATCGGCCGGCGCCGCCTGGGGCGTGGCGTAGCTTTTGGCGTCCTTGCCGGCCTGGCCGGCGGACTGCGTGGACACGGACTTGGCGTCCTGGGCCGACACGCCGGCCGACACCGCCAGCAGCGCGGCGGCCAGGACGGCGGAAATGCGGAAATTCATCTGTGCTCCTGTACTCGTATATCGTGTCGTTCGGCCTAGGGCCTAGCGTAACCTAGTTGGTCGAGGCCCCGGCGATCAGGCGGCGCTTGACCAGCGGCGCGCGCTCGACCCAGTGCATGCCGGCGTTGCGCAGCCAGACCAGCGGCGTGGCGCGCGAGGCGAACAGCTTGTGCAGGCCGTCGGTGGCCAGGCGCATGGCCAGCACCGGCTCGGCCCTCGCCCGCTGGTAGCGGTGCAGCACGCGCAGGTCGCCGGCCGTGCGGTAGGGCTCGCGCCCGGCGACCGTGCGCACCAGCGCCTCGACGTCGCCCAGGCCCAGGTTCAGGCCCTGCCCGGCCAGCGGGTGCAGCCGGTGCGCGGCGTCGCCCGCCAGCGCGATGCCCGGCGCCACCATCTGCGCGCGCTCCAGGGTCAGGGGAAAGCCATGCAGCTTGCTGCGCACCTTCAGGGTTCCCAGCCGGCCTTCGGCGGCGTCGGCCAGCAAGGCCTCCAGGCGCGCCGTCTGTTCGGCCGGCGGCAAGGCCAGCAAGTCGCGGGCCTGCTCGCTGCGCATGGACCAGACCATCGAGACCTGCGGGCCGTCGGCCGTGTCGGGCAGCGGCAGCAGCGCCAGCACGCCATCGTCGCGGAACCACTGGACGGCCGTGCCCTGGTGCGGACGCTGCGCGTCCAGGTGCACCACCAGGCCGGTGTCGTGATAGGACTGGGACTCGTGCTTCAGGCCGGCCGCCGTGCGCAGCGGCGAGGCCGCGCCATCGGCGCCCACGAACAGTTCGGCCTCGATGCGCGCGCCGCCTTCCGTCTCGATGGCGCCGTTGCGATAGCCGGTGCAGCGGTCTTCCAGCCAGGCAATGCCGAACATGCGCACGGCCTGGATCAGCACGCGCTCGATTTCGCCGGATTCGACGATCCACGCCAGCTGCGGCAGCGCCGCCTGCCAGGCATTGAGGTTCACCTGCCCGTCGGCGTCGCCGTGGATCTCCATCGCGGTCACCGGCGTGAGCCGGGCCGCGGGCATGGCGTCCCAGACGCCCAGCTCGGCCAGGAAACGCTGGCTGGCCGGCGAAATGGCGTAGACGCGCGGATGGTAGTGGTTGGGATCGGCCGCCGGCACGCTGGCGCGCGGGGCCAGCACGGCCACGCGCTGGCCGCGGCGGGCCAGCGCCAGGGCGGTGGACAGGCCGACGATGCCGGCTCCGCAAACGACGATCTGATGGCTCATCTTGCTGTCGGCTCCCCGGCCTGCTTGGGCCACAACACCCACATCTGGCCGCGCTGCTTCATGCGCCCCGCCTGCTGCCCGGCCGCGTCGCCGTAGCCCCAGTAGAAGTCGGCGCGCGCCGCGCCGCGGATGGCCGTGCCGGTGTCCTGGGCGAACACCAGGCGCTGCAGCGGCCGGTCGGACGCCGGATAGGTGGTCGACAGGAACACCGGCGTGCCCAGCGGCACGAAGCTGGCGTCCACCGCCACCGAGCGCATCGGCGCCAGCGGGATCGCGTAGGCGCCCTTGGGACCCAGTTCGGGGTCCACCACGGCCTCTTCGCGGAAGAACACGACGGCCGGATTGGCGTTCAGCATTTCCGGCACGCGCTTGGGATTGCGCTGCGCCCAGGCGCGGATGTTCTGCATCGAGGCCTGGTCGGGCGCGAGTTCGCCGCGGTCGATCAGCCAGCGGCCGATGGACACGTAGGGCTGGCCGTTGTGGTCGGCATAGGCCACGCGTATGGTCTTGCCGGCGTCGGGGCCGTCGGTGAGCTGCACCCGGCCCGAGCCCTGCACCTGCAGGAAAAAGTTGTCCACCGGATCGTCCACCCACACCACCACGGGCGGGCGGCGGCCGGCGGTCGATTCGATGGCGGCGCGCGTGTCGTAGGGCACCACGCGCTTGCCGTCGAGCTTGCCGCGCACGCGCTTGCCCGCCAGGTCCGGATAGACCGATCCCAGGTCGATGGTCAGCAGGTCGGCGGGCACGGCGTACAGCGGCCACTGGTAGTTGCCGCCCTGGCGGCGCGAGCCGCGCACCAGCGGCTCGTAGTAGCCGGTGACCGTATTGGTGGCCGGCTTGCCGTCGGCCGCGTTCAGGCGCCACGGCTGCAGATAGGTCTGGAAGAAGCGCCGCACCGCCTCGCCGTCGCCCGCGGCGGGCGCGCGCGCCGGGTCGGTGGCGGCCGCGCAGACCGGCTGCCAGGCCNGGCCGGCTTGCCGTCGGCCGCGTTCAGGCGCCACGGCTGCAGATAGGTCTGGAAGAAGCGCCGCACCGCCTCGCCGTCGCCCGCGGCGGGCGCGCGCGCCGGGTCGGTGGCGGCCGCGCAGACCGGCTGCCAGGCCCGCGGCGTGGCGCGCGCCGGCGCGGCCAGGTTGCCGGAAGTGGGCCGCATCAGCCCGCGGCAGTTGCGCAGGAACAGCGGCCACACGCGCGACAGGTCGTCGCTGCTCCAGCCGGGCATTTCCGACCAGTTGCCCGGCTTGAACTTGCCCGCCAGCGCGCGCGGCGGCGTATCGGGCAGCGCCGACAGCGGCGGCACCACCAGGGGGCCTTCGGCCGCGGGCGGACGCGCGCCGGGAAGCGTGCCGGAATCGGGGGGAATGTCGGAGGGCGTGGAGCAGGCCGCCAGCAGTACCGACAGCACGGACAAACTGAAAATGCGCTTCATGAGCAAGGGCAGGACGTACGACGGGGACCGGGCCATTCAGTGCAGCGTGCGCGGCATGGCCAGGACGAATTCGGAGATCGGCACTTCGAACGGAATGCCGTTCTCGCCGACGCAGTGATAGGTGCCGCGCATCGTGCCCACCGGAGTAGGCAGGGGACAGCCGCTGGTGTATTCGAAGGTTTCACCGGGCGCCAGCAGCGGCTGCTGGCCCACGATGCCCAGCCCGCGCACTTCCTGCACGCGCTGGTTGCCGTCGGTGATGATCCAGTGGCGGCTGATCACCTGGGCGGGGTGTTCGCCCGTGTTGGTGATGCGGACGGTATAGGCGAATACGAACTGCTGTTCGCCGGGATCGGACTGTTCAGGCACGAAGCGTGGAGAGACGGAGACGCTCAGGTCGTAAGGTTTCACAGTCCTTTCCTGTGTAGCAGGCGCGGCCGCCGGACCCGCCGGACCGGGCCACTCCCGGTACCGCGCCTCAAACTGCAATAATGGCACATTATGCCCTCCCCGACTCCGAACATCATGTCTACCCTTTCGGCCTCCACCCGCATCACCCCCAGCATCCTGTCGGCTGACTTCGCCCGCCTGGGCGAGGAAGTCCGCAACGTCGTCGCCGCCGGCGCCGACTGGATCCACGTGGACGTGATGGACAACCACTACGTCCCCAACCTGACCATCGGCCCCATGGTGTGCGCGGCGATCCGTCCCCATGTTTCCGTGCCGATCGACGTGCACCTGATGGTGGAACCGGTGGACGACCTGGTGCCGATGTTCGCCAAGGCCGGCGCCGACTACATCAGCTTCCACCCCGACGCCAGCCGCCACGTGGACCGCACGCTGACGCTGATCCGCGAAAACGGCTGTAAGGCCGGCCTGGTGTTCAACCCCGCCACGCCGCTGTCCTACCTGGACTACGTGATGGACAAGATCGACCTGGTCCTGATCATGTCGGTCAACCCCGGCTTCGGCGGCCAGAGTTTCATTCCGGCCGCGCTGGACAAGCTGCGCGAGGCGCGCGCCCGCATCGACGCCTGGACCCGCGCCGGCGGCCAGGAAATCGCCCTGCAGGTCGACGGCGGCGTCAAGATCGACAACATCGCCGAGATCCGCCGCGCCGGCGCGGACACCTTCGTGGCCGGTTCGGCCATCTTCGGCAAGCCGGACTACGCCGGCATCATCAAGTCGATGCGCGAGCAGATCGCCGTCGGCGAAACCACCGCCATCTGATACCGGGAATCGATATGACCGCTTTTCGCGCCGCGCTGCTGGACCTGGACGGCACCCTGCTGGACTCCATCCCCGATCTGGCCTTCGCGGCCAACGCCATGCGCGTGGAGCTGGGCATGTCCCCGCTGCGCGAGGACGTGGTGGCGACCTTCGTCGGCAAGGGCGTGGACAACCTGGTGCGCCGCAGCCTGGCCGGCAGCCTGGAGGGCGCCGACCCGGAGCCCGCCGAGTTCGACCGCGCCCGCGCCGCCTTCTACCGCCACTACCACCTGGTCAACGGCGAAAAGGCCCAGGTGTACCCCGGCGTCATCGACGGCCTGAAGCAGCTGCGCGAACAGGGCCTGAAGCTGGCGGTGGTCACCAACAAGCCCACCGAGTTCACGCTGCCGCTTTTGCAGCGCACCGGCCTGGCCGGCTTTTTCGACGCCGTGGTCTGCGGCGACACCTGCGCGCGCCGCAAGCCCGATCCCGACCAGGTGCTGCATGCCTGCGACCTGCTCGGCGTCACGGCGCCGCAGGCCGTGACCATCGGCGACTCCCTGAACGACGCCCAGGCCGGACGCAGCGCCGGCACGCAGGTGCTGGTGGTGCCTTATGGCTACAACGAAGGCAAGGACGTGCGCGAGCTCGATGTCGATGGTATAGTTGACACGCTAGTTGACGCGGCCCAGTGGGTCGCGCTCTGGAACCAGAGCCGCAATACGGCAAACACTGCGGCAAACACCGCGGCGAACGCCACGGCAAAAACCGGTTCCTGACCAGCAGGTTTCCATACCAAGTTTCCATAGCAGAATCACCCGATGAACGTTTCCATCCAGAACCAAATGCTCGGCGCCTCGTGGCGCTGGTGGCGTTTGTCTTCCGGGTGGCGATGATCCCTCCCGGCCCTGGACGCGTATGCCGCCTAGTGCCGTAGCTGTGTAACCACAGAGCCAAGCCCGGAACCAGTAACCTGGACCGGGCTTTTTGCTATGTGCCCGGTCCGCAAGCAAATCGAACGCTTACGAGACCCACATGACCGAAATCGAATTCAAGGCCCTCGCCGCGCAAGGCTACAACCGCATCCCGCTGGTGGCCGAAACCTACGCCGACCTGGACACGCCCCTGGGCATCTACCTGAAGCTGGCGCATGCCGGCCCGCAGGCCGGCCGCATGACCTGCCTGATGGAATCGGTGGTGGGCGGCGAGCGCTTCGGCCGCTATTCCTTCATCGGCCTGCCGGCCCGCACCGTGATCCGCGCCAGCGGCACGCGCACCGAGGTGCTGCACGACGGCAAGATCGCCGAGACTCACGACGGCGACCCGCTGGCCTTCATCGAGCAGTACCAGAGCCGCTTCAAGGTGGCCCTGCGCCCGGGCATGCCGCGCTTCTGCGGCGGCCTGGCCGGCTACTTCGGCTACGACACGGTGCGCCACATCGAGCCCTGCCTGGGCCCGGCGGTCAAGCCGTTTCCGGCCGGCATGGAAGGCGGCACGCCCGACCTGATGCTGATGCACGTCGACGAACTGGTCATCGTCGACAACCTGGCCGGCCGCATCTACCTGATGGTCTACGCGGACCCGGCCCAGCCCGAGGCCTACAGCCGCGCCCAGCAGCGCCTGCACGACCTGCGCGTGCGCCTGCGCCGCCCGGTCGAAATCCCGTACAGCCACGCCAGCATGCAGACCGAAGAGCGGCGCGACTTCAAGAAGGAAGACTATCTGGCGGCCGTGCGCCGCGCCAAGGAACACATCGCCGCCGGCGACCTGATGCAGGTGCAGATCGGCCAGGTCATCGCCAAGCCCTTCCGCGACTCCCCCCTCTCCCTCTACCGCGCCCTGCGCTCGCTCAACCCCTCCCCCTACATGTACTTCTGGAATTTCGGCGACTTCCAGGTCGTGGGCGCCTCGCCCGAGATCCTGGTGCGCCAGGAGCGCGTGGTCGAAAACGGCGAGCCCAAGTCGCAGATCACCATCCGCCCGCTGGCCGGCACCCGCAAGCGCGGCGCCACGCCCGAGGAGGACGCCGCGCTGGCCGCCGAACTGAAGGCCGACCCCAAGGAAGTGGCCGAGCACGTGATGCTGATCGACCTGGCGCGCAACGACGTGGGCCGCGTGGCCGAAGTGGGCTCGGTGAAGGTCAGCGACACCATGGTCATCGAACGCTATTCGCACGTCATGCACCTGGTGTCCAACGTAACCGGCAACCTGAACCCCGGCATGAGCAGCATGGACGTGCTGCGCGCCTCGTTCCCGGCCGGCACCCTGACCGGCGCACCCAAGGTCGAGGCCATGAAGATCATCGACGAACTCGAACCCGTGCGCCGCGGCATCTACGGCGGCGCGGCCGGCTACCTGAGCTATGGCGGCGAAATGGACGTGGCCATCGCGATCCGCACCGGCGTCATCAAGGACGGCACGCTGTACGTGCAGGCCGCCGCCGGCATCGTGGCCGACTCCAGCCCCGAAGCCGAATGGGCCGAGACCGAGGCCAAGGCCCGCGCGGTGCTGCGCGCCGCCGAGCAGGTGCAGCATGGCCTGGACGAACCCATCTGACCCCAGGCCCCGCCCCTACCGAATACCGCCCGCACGGAGAAAACTATGCTGCTGATGATCGACAATTACGATTCGTTTACCTATAACCTGGTGCAATACTTCGGCGAACTGGGCGAGGACGTGCGCGTCGCGCGCAACGACCAGATCACGCTGGACGAAATCGCCGCCATGAACCCCGACCGCATCTGCGTGTCGCCCGGCCCCTGCTCGCCCGCCGAGGCCGGCATCTCGGTGCCCGTCATCGAAGCCTTCGCCGGCAGGAAACCCATACTCGGCGTGTGCCTGGGCCACCAGGCCATCGGCGCGGCCTACGGCGGCAGGATCGTGCGGGCCCAGCAGATCATGCACGGCAAGACCGTGCAGATCTCGCACACCGGCACCGACATCTTCACCGGCCTGCCCACCCCGTACACGGCCATCCGTTACAACTCGCTCACCATCGATCCGGCCACGCTGCCCGACTGCCTGGCGGTCACCGCCACCGCGCCGGACGGCGACATCATGGGCGTGCGCCACAAGACGCTGCCGCTATACGGAGTACAGTTCCATCCCGAGTCCGTGCTCAGCGAGCATGGCCATGCCCTGCTGCGCAATTTCCTGAACCTCGCCTGAGAAGGACGCATCGTGACCATTTCCCCCGCCGAAGCGCTGACGCGCTGTATCGAACACCGCGAAATTTTCCACGACGAAATGCTGCATCTGATGCGCATGCTGATGCGCGGCGAGATGTCGCCCCAGATCGCCAGCGCCCTGCTGATGGGCCTGCGCGTGAAAAAGGAAACCATCGGCGAGATCACCGCCGCCGCGCAGGTCATGCGCGAATTCGCCACGCCCGTGGTCACGCCCAATCCGGAAGACCTGCTGGACATGTGCGGCACCGGCGGCGACGGCAGCCATACCTTCAACATTTCCACCACGGCCATGTTCGTTGCGGCGGCCGCAGGCGTGCCGATCGCCAAGCACGGCAACCGCAGCGCCTCGTCCTCCAGCGGCAGCGCCGACGTGCTCGAAGCCCTGGGCGCCAACCTGGTGCTCACGCCCGAGCAGGTGGCCGAATGCATCCAGGCCACCGGCATCGGCTTCATGTTCGCGCCGGCCCACCACGGCGCCATGAAGAATGTGGCCGCCGTGCGCAAGGAACTGGCCGTGCGCACCATTTTCAACATCCTCGGCCCGCTGACCAACCCGGCCAACGCCGCCAACCAGCTGATGGGCGTGTTCCACCCCGACCTGGTCGGAATCCAGGTGCGCGTGCTGGAACGCCTGGGCTCGCGCCACGTGCTGGTGGTGCACGGCAAGGACGGCATGGACGAAGCCTCGCTGGGCGGGGCCACCATGGTCGGGGAACTCAAGGACGGCAAGGTCCTCGAATATGAAATTCATCCCGAGGACTACGGGCTATCCATGATGTCCAACCGCAGCATCAAGGTGTCCAATCGCGAACAATCGCGCGAGCTGGTCATAGAGGCGCTCGAGAATGTCGAAGGCACGGCCCGCGACATTGTCGCGCTCAATGCCGGGCTCGCGATTTATGCAGGCAATAAAGCCGATTCCATTCCCGCAGCCTTAGCGCTAGCATTCGAACTGATTTCCACCGGCGCGGCGCGAGCCAAGCTGGAAGAATTCTGCGCATATACCCGGAAATTCCTGAAATGAACGATATTCTCGCGAAGATCCTCGCCGTCAAGGTCGAGGAAGTCGCCGCCGCCCGCCAGATGCGCAGCGAAGCCGAAGTCCTGCGCGAAGCGCAGGCGCGCCAGGACGTGCGCGGCTTCGCCCAGGCCATCGAAGACAAGATCGCGCAGGGCAAGGCCGGCGTCATCGCCGAAATCAAGAAAGCCTCGCCTTCCAAGGGCGTGCTGCGCGAGGGCTTCGCCCCCGCCGAAATCGCCGCCTCCTACGCCGTGCACGGCGCGGCCTGCCTGTCGGTTCTAACCGACGTGCAGTTCTTCCAGGGCTCGCACGACCACCTGCGCCAGGCCCGCGCGGCCTGCTCGCTGCCGGTGCTGCGCAAGGACTTCGTGATCGACCCCTACCAGATCATCGCCGCGCGCGCGATGGGCGCCGACTGCGTGCTGCTCATCGTGGCCGCCCTCACCCCGGCGCAGCTGCGCGAGTACGAAACCCTGGCGATCGAACTGGGCATGGACGTGCTGGTCGAAGTGCACGACGCCAAGGAGCTGGACATCGCGCTGGAAATGAAGACGCCGCTGTTGGGCATCAACAACCGCAACCTGCGTACCTTCGAGACCAGTCTGTCGAACACCCTGGACCTGCTGCCGCGCATCCCCGCCGGCAAGCGCGTCGTGACCGAGAGCGGCATCCTGACGCCGGAAGACGTGAAGCTGATGCGCAAGAACAAGGTCGACGCCTTCCTGGTGGGCGAAGCCTTCATGCGCGCCAAGGACCCGGGCGCGGAACTGGCGCGGCTGGTGGGTTAGGCATTCATACGCCGATACAGCGTGCTGCGGTGCACCCCCAGCGCGCGCGCCGCGCGGCTGACGTTGCCGCCATGCGCGGCCAGGGCGTCGCGGATCGCGGCGTCGGTCATTGCTTGCAGGTTGACGGAATCGCCGGCGGCGCCAGGCGCGGGCGCCGGCGTTGCGCGGATATCCGCGGGCAACATGTCGGCATCGACCCGGCCCGCCGGCCCCGCCAGCACGTGCAGCGTGCGCAGCACGGCGGCCATCTGGCGGTAGTTGCCGGGCCATGAGTACGCAAGCAGGACGGCTTCGATGTCGGGCGGCAGGCGCGGCCCCGCGCCTTGCGCCGCCCACAGGCCGCGCAGCAGCTCCAGGCGGTCGGCGCGGGCGCGCAGCGGGGCCAGCGTGACGGTGTACTCGGCAATCCGGAAATACAGGTCGGGCCGCACCGGCGTGTCGACGCCCTGCGTGTCGGCGTCCGCGTGCGCCAGCGGGCGGTGCGTGGCGCACACCAGCGCGAAGTCCACCGGCACCGGGCGCGCCGCGCCCAGCGGCGAGACCTCGCGGGTCTGCAGCACGCGCAGCAGGCGCGACTGCAGCAGCAGCGGCATGTCGCCGATCTCGTCCAGGAACAGCACGCCGCCATGCGCCTGCCGCAGCAGCCCCTTGCTGCCCTGGCGGCGCGCGCCGGTGAAGGCGCCGTCTTCATAGCCGAACAGTTCGGATTCGATCAGGCTTTCGGGCAGCGCGGCGCAATTGACCGCCACGAACGGGCCGGCGGCCCGTTTGCTGCGCGCATGCAGTTCGCGCGCGAACACTTCCTTGCCCGCGCCGGTTTCGCCTTGCAGCAGGATGGACACGCCCGCATCCGACAGATGCACGGCGCGCGCCAGCGCGCCCAGCGTGGCGGCGTCGAAGTTCGGCGCGGCGGGGCGCGAGGCGGCCGGCGGCGCGACCGGCGCGGCCGGGGCCTGGCGGGCGCGCACCGGCGGGCGGCGCAGGCGCGCATGGTAGGCCGCGCCGGCGCGCGTCAGCACCCGGCCCGCCGCGTCCGGGCCGCGTTCGATATCGCCTTCGAATACGTCGGCGTAGCGGTACACGCCCAGGGCGGTCGNGCCCCGCGCCTTGCGCCGCCCACAGGCCGCGCAGCAGCTCCAGGCGGTCGGCGCGGGCGCGCAGCGGGGCCAGCGTGACGGTGTACTCGGCAATCCGGAAATACAGGTCGGGCCGCACCGGCGTGTCGACGCCCTGCGTGTCGGCGTCCGCGTGCGCCAGCGGGCGGTGCGTGGCGCACACCAGCGCGAAGTCCACCGGCACCGGGCGCGCCGCGCCCAGCGGCGAGACCTCGCGGGTCTGCAGCACGCGCAGCAGGCGCGACTGCAGCAGCAGCGGCATGTCGCCGATCTCGTCCAGGAACAGCACGCCGCCATGCGCCTGCCGCAGCAGCCCCTTGCTGCCCTGGCGGCGCGCGCCGGTGAAGGCGCCGTCTTCATAGCCGAACAGTTCGGATTCGATCAGGCTTTCGGGCAGCGCGGCGCAATTGACCGCCACGAACGGGCCGGCGGCCCGTTTGCTGCGCGCATGCAGTTCGCGCGCGAACACTTCCTTGCCCGCGCCGGTTTCGCCTTGCAGCAGGATGGACACGCCCGCATCCGACAGATGCACGGCGCGCGCCAGCGCGCCCAGCGTGGCGGCGTCGAAGTTCGGCGCGGCGGGGCGCGAGGCGGCCGGCGGCGCGACCGGCGCGGCCGGGGCCTGGCGGGCGCGCACCGGCGGGCGGCGCAGGCGCGCATGGTAGGCCGCGCCGGCGCGCGTCAGCACCCGGCCCGCCGCGTCCGGGCCGCGTTCGATATCGCCTTCGAATACGTCGGCGTAGCGGTACACGCCCAGGGCGGTCGCGGCCAGGCCCAGCGCCTGCAGGGCGCAGCGGTTGGCGCCCACCAGCAGGTCGCCCTCGAACGCCAGCAGTCCCTCGCCCGGCAGGCCCAGGCCCGACGGGCTGGTGTGCAGTTGCAGCACCGTGTGCGGATCGAAGGCCTGCTCGAACAACCGGTGCTCGATCAGGTCCACCGCCGCGCGCACCAGCGCCAGCACCTCGGGCCGGATCTCGCGCGCCTGGCTGGACAGGTCCAGCACGCCCACGGTGCGGCCTTCGTTGTCGGTGATGGGAACCGCCGCGCAGGTCAGGATGCGGTTGGGTTCGAAGTAATGTTCCGCGCCGTGCACGGCGATGGACCGGCCTTCCACCAGCGCGGTGCCGATGGCGTTGGTGCCCGCGGCGGCCTCGTCCCAGGCGGCGCCGGGCATCAGCGCCACGCGCGAGGCGCGCTGGGCGAAATCGACGTCGCCGTCGCTGTCGAGCACCAGCCCCTGGGCGTCGGAGAGAATCACCAGGCTGCCGCCGGCCTGGCGGCGCAGCATGGACATGGCCGGCTCGGACATCCGCCGCAGCGCCTCGTTGCGCTGCTGCGCCTCGCGCAGCTCGCCCTGGGTCATCAGCTCGGTGCGGCGCACGCCGCGCATGTCGAAGCCCAGGTCGGCGCAGCGCCGCCATGAACGCAGGATGGGCTCGGCGACCATGCCGCCGGGCACCGCGCCCTGCTGGTTGAACAGCAGGCGCGCTTGCGTCAGCGTGTGCTGACGGGAATGAGTGGCCATGCGTGTCTCCTGGGACAGGCATTCTGCGACGCCTGTTCCGCAACACTGTCGCATAACGCAACAGCGGGTGGGGGCCGCCAGACGGCTGAGGGCGATCTCCCCGGCGTGTGGAATCCTACTTTCGCACGCGCAATCCCCGCTGTCCAGCGGACCGGCCCCTACTGGCATGGTCCTTGCTTGATACGGAGCAGGCAGCCCACTGCCGCCCCCGACACACAATACCGGAGACAAGCATGGACATCGCGACCCGAGTCACCCCCGACACCTATGGCACGCGCCTGGACCTGAAAACCCAGTACGACAACTTCATCGACGGCAAGTGGCAGAAGCCGGCGGACGGCGAATACTTCGACAACCTGACTCCGGTCACCGGCCAGGTGCTGACCCGCAACGCCCGCTCCAGGGAGCGCGACATCGAGCTGGCGCTGGACGCCGCGCATCGCGCCGCGCCCAAATGGGGCGCCACGTCGGCCGCCGAGCGCGCGCGCATGCTGATGCGCATCGCCGACGTCATGGAGGCCAACCTGGAGCGCCTGGCCACGGCCGAAACCTGGGACAACGGCAAACCCATCCGCGAGGCCCGCGCCGCCGACATCCCGCTGGCCATCGACCACTTCCGCTATTTCGCCTCGTGCATCCGCAGCCAGGAAGGCGGGCTGTCCGAGATCGACCACGACACCGTGGCCTACCATTTCAACGAGCCGCTGGGCGTGGTGGGCCAGATCATTCCGTGGAACTTCCCCATCCTGATGGCGGCGTGGAAACTGGCGCCCGCGCTGGCCGCCGGCAACTGCGTGGTGCTCAAGCCCGCCGAACAGACGCCGCTGGGCATCCTGCTGCTGATGGAGCTGATCGCGGACATCCTGCCCCCGGGCGTGGTGAACGTGGTCACCGGCTTCGGCCTGGAGGCCGGCAAGCCGCTGGCCTCCAGCAAGCGCATCGCCAAGATCGCCTTCACCGGCGAAACCACCACCGGGCGGCTGATCATGCAGTACGCCTCGCAGAACATCATCCCGGTTACGCTGGAGCTGGGCGGCAAGTCGCCCAACATCTTCTTCGCCGACGTGGCCGCGCAGGACGACGATTTCCTGGACAAGGCGGTGGAAGGCTTCGTGATGTTCGCGCTGAACCAGGGCGAGGTCTGCACCTGCCCCAGCCGCGCGCTGATCCAGGAGTCGCTGTACGACAGGTTCATGGAGCGCGCCCTCAAGCGCGTCGGCCAGATCAAGCAGGGCAACCCGCTGGACGGCGACACCATGCTGGGCGCGCAGGCCTCGACCGAGCAGCTGGAAAAGATCCTGTCGTACCTGGACATCGGCAAGCAGGAAGGCGCCGACGTGCTGGCCGGCGGCGCGCGCGCGCAGATGCAGGGCGCGCTGGAAGGCGGCTATTACGTGCAGCCCACGGTGTTCAAGGGCCACAACAAGATGCGCGTGTTCCAGGAGGAGATCTTCGGCCCGGTGGTGGCGGTGACCACCTTCAAGGACGCCGATGACGCGCTGGCCCTGGCCAACGACACGCTCTACGGCCTGGGCGCCGGCGTCTGGTCGCGCGACGCCAATACCTGCTATCGCATGGGACGCGCGATCAAGGCCGGGCGGGTGTGGACCAATTGCTATCACGCCTATCCGGCGCATGCCGCGTTCGGCGGCTACAAGCAATCCGGCATCGGGCGCGAGAACCACAAGATGATGCTCAACCACTACCAGCAGACCAAGAACCTGCTGGTGAGCTACTCGCCCAAGAAGCTGGGCTTCTTCTGACCCGCGCCCGGGAGGACGACATCATGGCAGAGCATACGCCGCGCGTGGTCGCGANGCTGGGCTTCTTCTGACCCGCGACCGGCGGGCGCGCCTGGCCCGGCGGCCGGGCGCGCCCGGGAGGACGACATCATGGCAGAGCATACGCCGCGCGTGGTCGCGACCGACGAGGCGCGCCGCCTGATCGACACGCTGCGCGCCAAGCACGGCCCGCTGATGTTCCACCAGTCGGGCGGCTGCTGCGACGGCAGTTCGCCCATGTGCTATGCGCTGGGGGAATTCATGGTGGGCGGCTCGGACGTGCTGCTGGGCGAACTGGAAGGCTGCCCGTTCTACATGGGCGAGGACCAGTTCGCCTACTGGGAGCACACCCAGCTCATCATCGACGCCGTCCCGGGCCGGGGCGGCGCCTTTTCGCTCGACAGCGCCGAGGGCAAGCGTTTCCTGCTGCGCTCGCGGCTGTATTCGGACGAGGAATGGGCGCGCGTAGCGCCCGTGACGCGCGGAGGATGAGCCGTGCGCTAGGGCCCGTTCTTCGGATCGCGCCTGCCGTCAGGCTGGGCGCGCTCGGCCAGCTTCCAATGGAAGGATACGCGCCGGATGCGGGCGGCGCGGAACTGGGTGAACGAACGGCCGCCCGGCATGGGCGCGCCGCGATAGGCACTGCTGGCGTTCTTCATTGTGTGACGAAGGGTTGACGGAAAACTTGCTCGGGCGGCGGTTCAGGCGCGGGCCGCCGACGGCGCCCAGGCGCCAACGGGCGCGCCGCGGCGGGCCCAGTCCAGCGCATCTTCCAGGCGGTCGTTGCCCCAGAACATCTCGCCGTCCACGAAAAACGTGGGCGCGCCGAACAGCCCCAGGTTGCGGGCGCGGTCGACCTGGCGCCGCAGCGCCTCCTTGGCGGCCTCGGACTTGGCGCGGGCGATCAGGGCGTCGGCGTCCAGCGCCATGCCGGTCAGCAGCCCGTGCACCACGTCCTCGGCCTGGATGTCCTGGTCATGCTGGAAATTGGCGCGGAAAACGGCCAGGCAGAAGTCGCGGCCCCAGGGCTCGTCCTGGCCCAGCAGGGCGATGCGCGCGGGCAGCACGCTCATGCGCGGAAACAGGCGCGGCCGGCGGTAGACCAGGCCGTATTTCTCGGCCAGGCGGGCGATGTCGCGCATCATGTAGGCGCCCTTGCCGGGAAACAGCCGGAACGGCGAATCGTTCCAGCCCTGGGCCTGGAAGATGGGGCCCAGCAGGAAAGGCTTGAGATCGACCCGGACTTCGGCCTCGCGGGCCAGGGCGTCGATGCGCTCGATCGCCAGATAGCTGTACGGGCTGGCGAAATCGAACCACATCTCGATGCGCGGCGCATCGGGCAGGGATACAGTCATCACGAACTCCGTAAGGGTCAGGGAGGCCTCCGAATCCCTATTGAACGCCCTCGGAGTACTATTGCTCAAGCAACATTTCCGTCCGGTACGCATGAGTTTCACGAATGCCATATCCGCTGGCCAAACTTCCGCCGCTTGATCTCGTCCGGGGCTTCGTGGCCGTGGGCCGCCGCATGAGCATCACGCTGGCCGCGCAGGACCTGCATGTGACGCAGTCCGCCGTCAGCCGCCAGATCCGGGCGCTGGAGGCGCACCTGGGCGTGGCGCTGCTGGTGCGGGGCTTTCGCAGCGTGTCGTTCACCTCCGAAGGCGCGCAGCTGTTCCGCATGGCCGACGTGTGGCTGAGCCAGCTGGGCGACCTCACCGAGCAGCTGCGCGCGCCCGAGCGGCGCACGCCCGTCACCATCACCACCACCATCGGCGTGGCCTCGCTGTGGCTGCTGCCGCGCCTGGGCGACTTCCAGGCGGCCCACCCGCAGATCGACGTGCGCGTGGCGGCCGACAACCGGCTCATCGACATCGACCGCGAGAACGTGGACATCGCCATCCGCTACAGCCTGCGCGACGGCGTGCCGGACACGGCGCGGTGGCTGTTCGGGGAATCGGTGGTGCCGGTCGCGCATCCCAGCCTGGGCGCGCGCGAACTGGACGCCCGCGAACTGCAGCGCCACGTGCTGCTGGAATTCGACGACCCCGGCCGCCCCTGGCTGCAATGGTCGGAATGGCTGAACGCGCGCGGCCTGGGCCGGGCCCAGGCCAAGGGCATGCTGCGCTTCAACCAGTACGACCAGATCGTGCACGCGGCGCTGGCCGGCCACGGCATCGCGCTGGGACGGCTGGCGCTGGTCGCGCCGATGCTGGCGGACAAGCGCCTGGAGGCGGTGGGCGGGCAGGCCGCCAGCGCCACCGAGCTGGCCTACTGGCTGGTGTGCAACCCGCGGCGCAGCTCGCCGGACACGGCGGTGGTCATGCAGTGGCTGGCGGAACAGGCCGCGGCCACCGCCAGCGGCCTGGGCGCGTAGCGGCCCCGCGTTACTCCACCCGCACCAGCGGTTCGCCGGCGCTCATCTCGCCGATCACGGCGGCATCGGCGAAGCCGTGGCCGCGGAACAGGTCCAGCACCGCGTCGGCCGTGTCAGGCGCGCAGGACACCAGCAGGCCGCCCGAGGTCTGGGGGTCGGTCAGCAGGGCGCGCTGCGTGTCGGTGACCGACTCGCCCAGACGGATGGATTCGCCGTAGGAGGCCCAGTTGCGGCCGGACGCGCCGGTGATCACGCCGTCGGCCGCATAGGCCTGCACGCCCGGCAGCCAGGGCAGGCTGTCCAGGCGCAGGCGCGCCGTCAGGCCGGCGCCGCGCGCCATTTCCAGCGCGTGGCCGAGCAGGCCGAAGCCGGTCACGTCGGTCACCGCGTGCACGCCGTCCAGCGCGGCCAGCGCCGGCCCGGGGCGGTTCAGCCGGGTGGTGGTGTCTATCATCACGCGGTAGCCGGCTTCGTCCAGCCGGTTCTTTTTCAGCGCCGCCGACAGAATGCCCACGCCCAGCCCCTTGCCCAGGATCAGCACGTCGCCGGCGCGCGCGTCGGCATTGCGCCTGACCCGGTCCGGATGCACCAGGCCCATGGCGGCCAGGCCGTATATGGGTTCGACCGAATCGATGCTATGGCCGCCGGCCAGCGGGATGCCGGCGTCGGCGCATACCGATTCGCCGCCGCGCAGGATGTCGGCGATGACGCTGTGCGGCAGCACGTTGATCGGCATGCCGACGATGGCCAGCGCCATGATCGGGGTGCCGCCCATGGCGTACACGTCCGACAGCGCGTTGGTGGCCGCGATGCGGCCGAAATCGTAGGGATCGTCCACGATGGGCATGAAGAAGTCCGTGGTGGCGATCAGCGCCTGTTCGTCGTTGAGCCGGTAGACCGCCGCGTCGTCGGCGGTCTCGGTGCCGACCATCAGGTTCGGAAAACTGGCGGCGGGGCCGAAGCGCGCCAGCAGCGCCGACAGCACGCCCGGCGCGATCTTGCAGCCGCAGCCGCCGCCGTGCGAAAGCGAAGTCAACCGCGGCACGGCCGCGCTCGCAACATCCTGGGTCATTTCTATCTCCGGTCGATACGGCGAAGAGGATAGCACCGGCGCGGCGGCGATCCGGGAAACGCAGAAAACCCGCGACCGCGGGACGCGCCAGCCGCTACCATAGGCGTTTTATCCAAGATTCAATGCCGCCATGGACGACGCATTCAGCCACCAATTGTCGATGACCATCCTGATGACGCCGGACATGGCGAATTTCTCGGGCAATGTGCACGGCGGAACCATACTCAAGTACCTGGACCAGGTGGCCTACGCCTGCGCCAGCCGCTATGCCGGCCAGTACGTCGTGACCCTGTCGGTCGACCAGGTCGTCTTCCGCGAACCCATCCACGTGGGCGAACTCGTGACCTTCCTGGCGGCGGTGAACTACACCGGCCGCACGTCCATGGAAATCGGGATCAAGGTCGTCACCGAAGACATCCGCAGAAAGCTGGTGCGCCACACCAACAGCTGTTACTTCACGATGGTGGCGGTCGACGAGCGCGGCGCGCCCACCGCGGTGCCGCCGCTGGCGCCGCGCACGCTGGAGGAAAAACAGCGCATGGAGGCGGCCAGGCTGCGGCGCGAGCTGCGCCAGGAAATGGAACGCCGGCACGGCGAGATCAAGCGCGAAACCACGCACGACGGCCACGCCGCGCCGTGAAGAACGCCGCATCCGCCCTCAGGGGCGGCCGGCCAGGCGCTTGAGGCCCAGCCACTGCTGCGACCAGAAGCCGCGTCCGTAGTCGCGGCCGCCGGCTTCGGGCTGCTGGTCATGGATGCCCGTGGGGCCGTAGCCCACGCCGAAGCGCGCGGTGCGAAACAGCATGTCCCAGAACGGAAACAGCGCGCCGAAGTTGTAGCCGCCCGCCGGCCCCGGCGAGGAGGCGTCGTAGGCGATGGAGTGATGGTGCCGGTGAAAGCGCGGGCTGACCAGCAGGCGGTCGCCCAGCGCGCCGAAATGCATGCGCAGGTTGGCGTGCGACAGGCTCTGCGCCAGCTGGGTGATGGCCACCACCATCACGAACTGCGCCGGCGGCACGCCCACCAGCTGCGACACGAACACCACCAGCACGTCGCGCAGCATGTCGTCGAGCAGATGGTTGCGGTCGTCGCTCCAGATGGTCATCTGGCGCTGGCTGTGGTGCACGGCGTGCAGCGCCCAGAGCCAGCCGAAACGGTGCTGGGCCCGGTGGTAGAAGTAGTCCACCGCGTCGAACAGCAGCAGATAGATGATCAGGCTGACCCAGGCGCGGTCGGTCACGCCGGGCCAGTACTGGTCGAGCTGGAACGCGGCGAAGCCCCATACGTGAAGCTGGCCGAACACGCTGTCCCACAGCGGATCGACGGTGAAGAACAGCACCAGGCGGAACGCGCCGAGCCGGTGGATCAGCGTGTACAGCACGTCCACGCCGATCTGGCGGCGGTCGGTGACGGGCTCGACCGGGCGCAGGCGCTGCAAGGGACCGAACACCAGCACCAGCACCGCGATCTGCAGCAGGCCGACCAGCAGCCACATCGTGGCGTCATAGCCGTCCTCGATGAAGTTGCTCAGGCCCAGGTGAAACAGCGCGGGCTGAACCGCCGTCTCGAAGATCCATTGCTGGCATTCTCCGAAAAGTCGACTAAGCGTTTCCATGATCAATGATGCGTGGCGATCCAGCCGCTATAGGCCGGATGCGTGTTCAGGGTGGCGAAACAATAGCCCTTGCGCTGCAAACCTTCAATCAGCGGCTCCAGCACGGCCGGCGCCCACGGGTCCTGGCGCGACCAGATGCCCAGGTGGGCCAGCAGGATGTCGCCCGGCTTGATGTTGCGCAGCGCCTGATCCAGCAGGCGGGCGTTGGGATATTTGTCGCTGGGCAGTTCGTCGCCCAGGAAACCGGCAGGCGCCCAGCCCACCTGTTCGTAGCCGCAGGCGCGCGCGGCCTGCAGCAGCGCCGGCGAGGTCTTGCCGCCCGGCGCGCGATACAGGGGCAGCATGTCCTGCCCGGTCATTTCGCGAAAGCGCGCGGCCGAACGCTTGATCTCGGCGCAATATTGCGCCGACGTCCATTCGGCGCGCTTGCCGGCGTCCGGGCCGGCGCTGGGCTTGACGCGGAAGCGCCCGCCCGGCAGGTCGCCCTGCCAGTAGACGTGGTCGTAGGTGTGCGAGCCGAAGGCATGGCCTTCGGCGGCGCGCGCCTTCCACCAGGGCGCCCAGACTTCGTCCAGGCTGGAGCCGCCGGTCAGCGTGCGTTCGTTGGCCAGAAAGAACGTGACCTTGACCTGGTGGCGCGCCAGCACCTCCGCCACCAGCGGGGCCACGCCCATGTGGCCGGTGTCGAAGGTCAGGTAGACGGGCTTGTCGCAGGCGGCCGGCCCCGCGGCGCCGGCGTTCGACACGGCCAGCGCCAGCGCGGCGGCGGCCGCCAGGCGCGCCCGGAAAGCGTCAGCGCGTAGGCGCATGGTTGAGCGTCCAGACGCCATGCGGCGACTTGCCCACCGGCACCTGGCTGGAAACCTTCTTCTGCTCCAGGTCCACCACGGTAAGCTTGCGCGCCCAGCGCGAGGTCACCAACAGCGTCTTGCCGTCGGCCAAGACGTCCATGCAGTCGGGGCCGCCCGGCACCGCGAAGGTGTCGGTGACCGTCAGCGTCTGCATGTCGATGCGGCTGATGGAATTGGCCGTGCGGTTGCTGACGAACAGGTGGCGCTGGTCGCCCTGCGCGCGGAAGGCGTGCGCGCCGGTCGCGGTCTTGATGCGCGTCACCAGCCTGGCCGGGCCGTTACTGACGTCGTAGGCTTCCACGTAGGAATCGCCGGTCAGCGCGACCAGCAGCGTCTTCTGGTCGGGCGTCAGGAACACGTCGGCCGGCGTCTTGCCGACCGGCACCGTCCACTTCGGCGTCTGCGTGGCCAGGTCGATGGCGATGAGCTGGTCGCTGTCCTGCAGCGTGACGTAGGCCGTCGTGCTGTTCCTGTCGATCATGATGTGGCTGGGCGTCTTGCCCGCCGGGATGCGCTTGACCAGCGTCAGGTCGAAGCCCTGCTCCAGCGGCTTCCAGGCATAGATGTCGATGTGGTCCAGGCGGTTGGCCGCCGTCACGAACCACTTCATGTCCGGCGAGAACTGCAGCTGGTAGGGATCGACGATGCCGGTCAGCGTGCGCTGCACGTCGCCGGTGCGCGGGTCCATCAGCGTGATGGTGTCGCCGGTGGCGTTGGCCACCATGAGCGATTTTTCGTCCGGCGTCAGGTACAGGTGGTGCGGCTCCTTGCCCGTGGGCACGCGCCGCAATTCCTTGTAGGTGGCCGGGTCGATGATGCTGACGTTGGCGTCCAGAGAATTCAGGACGAAGATCGGGGCGGAAGCCGCCGCGGCGCTAAGCGCCATCCCCACGCCCACCAGGGCGTAGCGGACAAAATGCATGGGGTTCAATTTCTGGATCCGGCAAAGGGAAATCGGTCAGTCTCGCGACTGCTCGCCATTGTAGGCACGGCGGCCTGACAAATGCATATCAGCCCGCCGTTTCGCCACAAACGCACACGCCTGTTGCGGTCCGGCAACAAGCCGGCCGCCGGCTCCCCCTCAGACCGATAAAGTCATTTGGCGCCAACGGGTTGCGCGTCGGCGGAAACCCAGTTGCCGGCCTCGATATCGCGTTCGCGCAGCGCCGCCGCGCGCGCCGCCGACGACGGCCCCAGGTCGGCCTCCAGCACGCCGCCCTCCGGCCCGACGACGAAGGAATCGATGCCGGTCTGCCCGTACCGGGCGGGCCACGCCACGATGCGGTAGGAGTCGGCGCGCGCGCCCGGAATCACCTTGTAACGGTAGCCGTAATAGGCGTCCTCCGGCGGCACGTCCGGCCCCATGGCCAGCGCGTCCGGTCCGTAGGCCTGCGGCGGCGAGCCGGGCAGTTCGGGCCAGTACAGCCCGTCGCGCTCGCCGGCGCGGCTGACCAGCCGGCCGGCGTAGCGCCCCTGGCCGACGCCGTCGCGGTAGCGGACCTGGGCGGCCTGCAGCTGGCGCAGGGTGTCTATGGCGGCCAGTTCGTTGCGGCCGATGGCGCGGCGCCGGATCTCGGCCGTGCCGGCCGCCGGGTCGAAGCGCCAGCCGCTGCCGGCGCGCACCATGGGCACCGGCAGGGTCCAGCCCGAATCGCCCACCGCCAGCCAGGAACGGCCGCCGTCGGCGACGATTTCGTGCTTGCGCGACCAGGCCGCCAGGAAGCGGTAGATGTCCTCCTGCGCCACGCCGCCGGGCACGATGCGCCGGTGGTTCGGGCCCAGCACCTTGGCCAGGCCGTCGAGGTCGCCGGTGGCGATGGCGTCGACGAAGGCGTCGGCGGCCGCCTGCGGGCTGGGATACAGGCTCTGGGCCGCGGCCGGCGCCGCCAGGCCCAGCGCCAGCGCGAGCGCGCCCAGCGCGCGCAGGGAAAAGAAAGTCGGGAAAGCGCTTTTCTGCATGGTGCTTACCTCCGGCCGCCGAAATGTCCGCCACCGCCGCGTCCGCCGCCCATGTGGCCGCCGCCGCCCATATGCCCGCCGCCGCGCTGGATGCCTGCGCCGCCGTGGCTCATCTCGCCGCGATGGCTTTGCTGGCGCATGCGTTCGCCGTTGCCGGCGTCGCTAAGCGCATTGGCGCTATTGGAGGCGCGGCTGCGGTTGCGCGCCGCGGACTCGTCGGCGCGCTGGCGCTGCGCGGCGGCCTGCCGATCCTGCGTGGACACGCTGGAGGCCCGGTTGTGCTGGGCCGGCGCGGCCTGGTGCCCCGCCCCGCGGCTGCCGCCGCCCTGGGCGCGCGCGCCGCCCGGCTGGGCGTGCCCGGCGATGGGCTGGCCGGTGCGGCCTTCGAAGGACTGCGCCGCGCGCTCGCGGGCGGCGTCGCGCGAACCGGGCGCCGGCGTCCGGGCAGCCTGGCCCTGGCGCGCCTGCGGGCGGTTCTGCAGGCCGGCCTGGCGCTGGCCGTCGAAGCGCTGGCGGCTGGCGGCGTCGGCGTACGGCGCGCTGCCGCGGTTGGCCGGATTGTGCTGCCAGGTGGCCCTGTTGTTGTTGAAGTTGCTGCGGTCGATGCGCTGGTTGACGTTGATGTTGTTGTAGCGGTTGATGTCGATATCGACGTCGTTGTGGCCCCAGTCGAAGCCGCCCCACATCGAGTTGACGGCGGCCACGCCCAGGCCGAAACTGAGCCCGGCCACCAGCGAGGTGGCGAACACCGACCCCGGCGGCGGCGGATAGTAGTAGGGAGGATAGGAGGGATAGGCCCAGGTGCCGTAGACCACGCTGGGGTTGTAGCTGGGCACGTAGACCACCTGCGGGTCGGCCGGCTCGATCACCACCACCGTCTTGTCATTGGTGGTGCTGGAAGTGACCTTCTGCTGCGGCGTGCTCTTGAGGTTGCCGGCCTTCTGGGCCTGCACGCGCAGGCGCTGGACGGAATCCATGACCGCGTCCGGCTGCGCCAGGAAGGCGTCGCCCACGGATTTCACCCATTCCGGCTGCCGGCCCATCATGTCCATGACCGAGGGAAACGCCACCAGCGATTTGACGCTGGGGTCCCAGGCCTCGCCCTCGACCGCCTTGACGGCCTGGTCGCCGGATTCGGAAGTGTGCGCGGCCGACCATTTGGCGGCCGCCGCCACGTCGTCGGGATAGGTGGCGCCCATGAGTATCTGGGACAGCAGCGAATCCGGGTACAGCGCGACCGGCGCCATGAGCTGGTCCAGTTGCGCGTTGTCCAGCTTGGTCTGCGCCACGGCGGGCAGGCAGGCCGCCAGTCCCATGCACAGCCAGCCGATGAACCATTGTTGCAATCGACGCATTTTCCGTTCTCCGTGAATCGCAAAGCATGACGCCACAAGCCAGGAGGGAACTGCCGGATATCGCGCTGACAATATATGCTCAACCGCGGCGCAGGGGAAGCCCGCCGCCTCGTCCTTAGGCGGGACTGGCCGCCCGCCCCCGGCGCGCCTATACTGGTTGCGCGGCTGTTCAGTCCCTTTCCTGAAGGAGAGGCAACATGTACAAGCACTTGCTCATCGCCGTGGACGGCTCGCTGCTGTCCGAATCGGCATTCAAGCGCGCTCTTGTTTTCGCCAAGGAAATGGGAGCCACGATCACGCTCATCCGCTCCATCCCGGAAGACCATCTGCTGATCTACCAGGCCGAGATGCTGGGCACCACGCAGAACCAGCACACCGACCAGGCGCGCAAGAACGCGCAGGCCTATCTGGACGGGCTGGAAACCGAAGCCCGCCACGCGCTGGTGCCCTGCAACGCCATCGTCACGGTCAACGACCACCCGCACCAGGCGATCGTCGAGACCGCGCAAAGCCAGGGCTGCGACCTCATCATCATGGGTTCGCACGGCCGCCACGGAATGACCGGCTTTCTGCTGGGCAGCGAAACCCAGCGCGTGCTGGCGCATACGCGGCTGCCGGTGCTGGTGTATCGGTAGCGTTTATCCCGCCGCCGCCAAGGCGTGCTGGAAGGTGAAGCTGTCGGCATACATATGATCGAGGCTGGCGCCGCGCGTGGCCAGCAGCTGCCTGGCCTGCTGGATCATTTCCGGCGCGCCGCACAGATAGATCGCGTGTTCCGACAGGTCGTCATGGTCCTCCACGACGGCCTCCTGCACGTGGCCGCGCCGTCCCTGCCAGCCGGCCCCGGCGCGCGAGAGCACCGGCACGAAATTGAACTCGTACAGGCGCGCGGCCCAGCTTTCGATCTGCTCGCGCAGATAGAGATCGGCCTCGGTGCGCATGCCCCAGTACAGCGTGACGGGCGGGCAGTCGGGGTTGTCCAGCAGCGACTCCAGGATGGCCTTGATCGGCGCGATGCCGGTGCCGGTGGCCATCATGATGAGCGGCCGCCAGTCTTCCTCGTGATAGCTGAACACGCCCAGCGGCGCCTCGATCTCGACGCGGGCGCCGGCCTGCGCCTGGCCCAGCCAATGGTCGGTGTAGCGCCCGCCCGGAATGCGGCGCACGTGGAAATCGACCAGGTTGCCCGAGGGCGCGGAAGCCATGGAGAAGCTGCGCGTCTCGCCGTCGGGCAGCAGCACGTTCATGTACTGCCCCGGCACGTACTCCAGCCCGTCTTCCGGCAGCGCCAGCGTCAGGTGGACGACGTCGTCGCAGTAGCGTTCCAGGCGGTGGATGGTGGCCGGCAGGCGGCGCGGCTCGGGAAACGACTGCCGGCTGGCGGGCACGCTGATGCACAGGTCGCCCAGCGGTCGCGCCTGGCAGGCCAGGGCATAGCCCTCGGCCGCCTCTTCGGGCGTCAGCGCCATCGGGAATTCGTCGTATGAGACCGAGCCGGACTCGAGCCGGATGCGGCAGGTGCCGCAGCCGCCGAACGTGCATTCGTGCGGCAGCTTGACCGCCGAGCGCTCGGCGGCCTGCAGCACCGATTCGCCCTCTTCGACGTGGAACGCCTCGTCCGTTTCCAGGATGTGCACGCGATATGCCATGGCCGGCCTCGACTATTTCTTGATGTCCGCCTCGACCAGCACTTTCATGCCGCGCGGCTCCAGCAGCGCGGCCAGCGCCGCCAGCGCCGCCACGCCGGCCTTGGTGTCCTGCTCGCCGTTGCCGCCGCTCAGGCCGACCCCGCCGATCACCTCGTTATCCACCACGATGGGAAAGCCGCCGACGAACACCGCGAACTTGCCGTCGAAGCTCCACTGGATGCCGAAGGCCTCGTTGCCGGGCAGCGCCGGACCGTTGGGCGGCGTATTGAAAAGGTGCGTGGAGCGCTTGTGGCCGGCGGCGGTGAAGGCCTTGTTCCAGGCGATCTGCGGGCCGGTGATGCGGGCGCCGTCCATGCGCTCCAGCGCGATGGGGTAGCCGCCGTCGTCGACGATGCAGATGGTTTCCAGCACGCCGATCTCTTCCGATTTGGCGATGGCGGCGCGCACCATGACGCGCGCTTCTTCCAGTTCCAGGCGATAGACCTGCTTCATGGCGATATCCTTTTTTCCGGTTGCGTATGGGGAAAGGGAGCGCGGCCTCAGCCGGCGCGATAGACGGTCTTGATCTGCGTATAGAACTCCAGCCCCGCGCGTCCCGATTCGCGGAAGGTCGAGGTGCTGGAATGCTTGAGCCCGCCGAACGGCGCGTTGATCAGGTTGCCGGTGGTGGTCCGGTTGATCTTCACGGTGCCGGCCTGGATGTCGCGGGCGAAGCGGTGCGCGTAGCGGGCGTCGGTGGTGGCGATGGCCGCGGCCAGGCCGTATTCGGTGTCGTTGGCCTTGGCGATGGCGTCTTCATAGCCGTCGACTTCGATCAGCGCGATCACCGGGCCGAAGATTTCCTCGCGCGCGATGCGCATCTGCTGCGTGACCCCGGTGAACAGCGCCGGCGACACGAAATAGCCGCGGTCGAAGCCCTCGCCGGTCAGGCGCTCGCCGCCGTACAGGTGGGTGGCTTCCTGCTTGCCCAGCGCCACGTAGCCCAGCACGTTGTCGAGCTGCCTGGAGGTGGCCAGCGGGCCCAGGTCGAAATTGCCGTCCATGCCGTTGCCGATGGTCAGCGCCCTCATCCGGGCCAGCAGGCGCTCGGTGAATTCCTGGCGCACGCGCTTGTCCACCAGCACCCGGCTGGTGCCGGTGCAGGCCTGGCCGCTGAGCGAAAAACCGCCCTTGACCGCCAGTTCCACGGCCCGGTCCAGGTCGGCGTCGGCCAGCACGATCAGCGGATTCTTGCCGCCCAGTTCCATCTGGGTGCGCGTGGTCAGGCCGGCCATTCGATGGATCTGCTCGCCCGCGGCGGTCGAGCCGGTGAACGAAATCGCGCGGACTTCGGGCGCGGCGGTGATGGCCTCGCCCACGGCGGCAGCCGGACCGGTCAGGAAATTCAGCGCGCCGGCCGGCAGCCCGGCGTCGATCAGGGCCTCGGCCAGCCGGTAGCCGGACAGCGGCGCGTCCGACGAAGGCTTGAACACCACCGTGTTGCCGGCGATCAGCGCCGGGGCGATCTTGCGGGCCGGAATCGAGATCGGGAAATTCCACGGCGAGATCACCGTGACCACGCCCAGCGGCTCGCGCTGGCTGTAGACGACCATGTCCGGATCGTCGTTGGGATAGGTTTCGCCGGTGTAGGACTGGCCTTCCACGGCGTAGAAGCGGATGGTCTGCGCCGAACGCAGGACCTCGTCCTTGGCCAGGGACAGGCTTTTGCCCTCTTCCCGCGTCAGTTCGCGGGCGATGTCGGCGGCGCGTTCTTCCAGCAGCTGGGCCGCCTTGGTCAGGATCGCGGCGCGCTTGGAGATCGGCGTATCGCGCCAGCCGGCGAACGCGGCCTGCGCCGCCTCCACGGCCCGGCGCGCGTCGGCCGCGTCCGAGACCTGGAAGCGGCCCACCACGTCGCCGGTGTCCGCCGGATTGATGTTGGGCGCCGTCTTGCCGCTGGCGCTGGGCGTCCAGCTGCCGCCGATGTGGTTCAGGAAAGTTTGCTGCGAGAGATCATCCACGGGAGCGCTTCCTCAAGACTGTGCCGGGGAGCCGCCGGGCGGCGGCGGGTCGGCTTTCTGAACATTGTATACTTTAATCTATATGGGGCGATACGTGAAAACCCCTGGTCGCCCCGCGCGGATCAGCGCCAGATCAGCACCGCGCAGATCGTCGAGGTGAACAGCGCCAGCAACACCGGCAACAGCAGCGCGCGCACCAGCGACAGCACATTGACCCGCGCGAAGCCCGCCACCGCGATCAGCGACGACCAGGCGATCAGCGTGCCGCCCCCGGTCCAGACCGCGCCCATCTGCCCCACCGCGGCCAGCGTGGCGGGGTCCACCCCCACCACCGGGCCCAGGGCGCCGGACAGCGTGCCGGTCAGCGGCAGGCCGGCGAAGCCCGAGCCGTCGATGCCGGTGATCATGCCCACCAGCAGCACGCCGAAGGCCACCAGGAAATGGTTTTCCGGAATCAGGTGCTGGCCGGCGGAAATCACCTCGAACAGCAGCCCCGGCGCCTGGGCCTGGGGCACGCCCAGGATCTGCGCGGCGGTCTCGTTGGCGCCCACGAAGAAGAACCCCGCGATCGGCAGCACCGAGCCCATGGCCTTGAAGGCGAACACGAAGCCGTCGGTGACGTGCTCCGGACAGACGTCCAGCATCCGGCGCGGGCCTTCGGCCGCCAGCGTGACCAGCATCATCACGACCACGGCCACCCCGCCCACCAGGGCCGCCGCATCGCCGCCGCGCAGCGCCGGCAAGGACGGAAACAGGCGCGGCAGCACCATCACGGCGATCACGCCCAGGAACGCCAGCGGCGTGACCACCGCGAAGGTCTTGGACCAGCGCACCCGGCGGCGCTCTTCGTCGCTAAGGGCCGGTCCGCGCGGCAGGGCCGGGTCGGCGCCCATGGTGCCGCGCGCCAGCTCGGCCTTGTCGAACGAGCCCGAGTGCTCGATCTCCGCCAGGCTGCCGTCCTGCGCGCGCGCCTGCCAGGCCGTCAGCAGCGCGGCGTCGGCGGGAACGATGTGCTTGCGCACCAGCAGATAGGCGGCGGTCAGCGCCACCGCGCCGGTGATCAGCGACAGCACCAGCGCGCGGTCGGCCACCACGGCGGCGCTGACCGCCGCGCCGGCGGCCTTGGCGCTGATGCTGGGCGCCACCCCGATCACGTAGTCCGACGACAGGGCCATGCCCTGCCCGGCGATGGCGATGGCCATGGCGCCGGCCAGCGGCGGCAGGCCGGCGGCGATGGCCGCCGGCAGCAGGATGGCCGAGACCAGCGGCACCGCGGGCGTGGGCCAGAAGAACAGCGAGATCACATAAGTACAGAGCGCGATGATGAGGAAGGAGGAATGTCCGCCCCGCATCACGCGCCGGAACGGCTGCACCATGCGCACGTCGGCCTGCAGCGTCTTGAGCGCGTTGAGCAGCGCCGTCATGAAGGTGATCACCAGGAAAATATTGAACAGCTCCTTGGCGGCCACGAAGCTGGCCGAGAAGATGCCTATCAGTGCGCTGACCGGGCTGCCGGTGATGGCGAGCACGACCAGAAAAGTACCGATGACAGAGGGCACCACCACATTGGCCCGCAGGATCATCGTCAGGATGATGGCGGCCACGCTGAATAGGTACATCCAATGAGCGGCATTGAGCGCGACGTCCGGTTGCATTGCTTTTCCCCTTGTATGCATGACTGTCGGTTGAGCAGCAACGGTATACTATATTTCGCCTTGATCTATATCAATCAAAATATGTAGGACCTGGGAAAAGCGATAATTCTTAAAAATCGTTGAATATCAAGCAGAAACCAAGGGATTACCCTGGATTTTGGTCCTGGACGGAAAATTCTGCCGAATCACAGATAGACTATCGTATACATAAATACCCCATCCCCGGCATGAGCCCCTCCCTGCCCTATCCCGACCTTCTGCAGTACGCCACCATGGCCGTCGTCGTATTCGGCGCCGCGATCGCGCAGGGCGTGGGCGGCGTGGGCTTCGCCATGTTCGCCGCCCCCGTGGCGGCCATGTTCTTCCCCCAGCTCGCCCCCGGTCCGCTGCTGACCCTGGGCGGCTTCATCTCGCTGCTGACCGCGCTGCGCGAACGCGCGGCCATCGACTGGCCCTCGGTTTCCTATGCCCTGGCCGGGCGGGCGGTGGGCACGCTGATCGCCGTCTACGCCATGACGCGCTTCGCCCCGCAGGCGCTGGGGGTGCTGTTCGCCGTGCTGATCCTGGCCGCCGTGGCGCTCAGCGCGGCCGGCCTGCGCTTCAGCGCGACCCCGCGGCGCGTCTCCGGCGCGGGCGTCGCCTCGGGGCTGATGGGCACCATGACTTCGGTCGGCGCGCCGCCGCTGGCCATCGTCATGCAGCACGCGGCGCCGCCGCGCCTGCGCGCCACGCTGGGCATGGTGCTGTTCCTGGGATCGCTGTTTTCGCTGGCCATGCTGGCGCTGGCCAAGCGCTATACGGGTTACCACGCCGGGCTGGCGCTCAGCCTGGCGCCGTTTCTGCTGGCCGGGTTTGCGGTCTCCAACCGGCTGCGTAACCGGCTGCCGCCGCGCGCGGTGCGCGGCGTGCTGCTGGCGGTGTGCGCCATCGGCGCGCTGGGGGTGCTGGTAAAGGCCTTCTGGGGCGGCTGAGGGCCTGTCGCCCGTCACGTCCGGTAATACAATGGAGACTGTATCCATTACGCAAAACCTGCTCGCCATGACCACTACTCCCGCCACGCAGCATTCCGCTTCGCTGAAGATCGGCGAGCAGCACCCGCAATTGTTCGCCGTCATCCGCGACAAACTGCGCGAACGCATCCTGAGCGGCGAATTCACGCCGGGCGACCGCCTGGTCGAAGGACGCCTGTCCGAGGAAATGGGCGTTTCGCGCATCCCGGTGCGCGAGGCGCTGCGCGCGCTGGCCGCCGAAGGCCTGGTCACCATCGAACCGCGCCGCGGCGCGTCCGTGTCGGTGCTGTCCGACGCCGTCGCCTACGACATGGTGGAAGTGCGCGCCACGCTGGAAGGGCTGAACGCCAAGCTGGCGGCCCAGCGCCGCGACGAAAAAACCGTCGAGCGCCTGCAGGCCTTTCTGCGCGAAGGCACCGAGGCCGCGCGCAGCGAGCAGCTGGACAAGTTCCTGGCGCTGAATTCGCAGTTCCACGAAATGCTGGCCACCATCGGCGGCAACGTGGTGCTGACCGACCTGATGCGCTCACTGCGCGACCGCACGGCGCTGCTGTTCGCGCCCAGCAACATGCTGCGCGCCAAGCAGAACTGGGACGAGCACTCGCAGATCCTGAACGCCGTCATCGCCGGCAACGGCGACCTGGCCGCCCTGCTGGCCAGCCAGCACGTGCACAACGCCGCCCGCGCCTACACCGAAGCGCAGCAGGCCCAGCACGCCTCGGTGGCGTAGGCCGGGCCTCGGGGGTTCGTTCAGGCCTGCGCCTGCACCGGGTCGGCGGGCGCGCCCACCACCACGCCCTTGCCGTTCTGGATCACCCAGGACACCTTGATGTCGCCGTTGACGAAGGTCTGGCAGGCCATGCGGTAGCCGGCCTCGAAATCCTCCGGCCGCAGGTGCTTGCGCTCCTTGGGCTTGATGGCGTCGGTGTTTTCCAGGCCCTCTTCGATCCGGCACTTGCAGGTGCCGCACAGCCCGCCCCCGCACTTGAACGGGATGCCGCCTTTTTCCTTGAGCGACACCCGCAGCAGGTTGCTGTTTTCGGGCGCCGTGGCGACCTTGCCGCCATTGGAAATGAATGTGATCTGGACCATGGGTTTCATTGCTCCGCAGGGACGGCGCCGCTGCGCAGCGTCAGGGTCGATTGCATGCTGCCGAAGCGCGTGAGGTGCGACAGCTCCTTGCGCGCCGCTTCCACCGACGCAAATTTTTCGAGGAACTTGGAAGGCACGCGGTTGACCATGTACGGCGGGGTCTCTTCGGTCACGGTCAGCCGGGTCTCGCCGCGCAGCCGCGCGATGCGGTACTCGGCCAGCGCGCGGCCGTAGAACCGGTAGTCGTAGGTTTCGATGATCTCCACGTCCTCGCCGGCCTCGGTACGGAACACGCCGGGCTTGGAGGTCAGGATGACATATGCCGGTTCCATCGCCGCTACGCCTCCACGTCCTGGGTCAGCTCGATGTCGCTGTTGAGCCAGAGCTGGCAGGCCAGCCGGTACCCCTGCTCGACGCGCTCGCCGAGCTGCTTTTTTTCCTTCCAGTTCACCGGCGGCAGCTGCTCGGCCCCGGCCAGCACGCGGCAGGCGCACTTGGCGCACTTGCCCATGCCGCATTCGTAGCGCAGATGCGGATACGGAAACTGCTTGATGCCGGCCCGCACCACCAGGTTGGTGTTTTCCTTCACCACCTCGGTGTAGGTCTGGCCGCCTTTATGAAACACGACTGTAGGCATGGTGCTCTGATCCCCTGCGCTCTTCTCTCGCCGTCCGGCGCGAAGCCGGACGGCCTGCGTTGCTGTCTCAGGCGGCCAGGCCCAGTTCGGGCAGGGCGATGTCGTTCTGCACGTAGTCCGTGTAGAGCGCCGTGGTGTAGAGCAGCCGCATCTGCGCGCCGATCTCGCAGATCTTCAGGCAGCGCTGCTGCAGCTCCACCGTGTTGGCGTGCTCCAGCACGATCTGGTAGCCGCGCTCGCCGTGGATTTCGTCGGACACGATGTGCAGGTCGAAGAACTCCACTTCCTCGTCGGTAAAGCCGTATTTCTCGCGCAGCGTCGGCGTCTGCTTGCGGTAGATGGAGGGCACCTGCGATTCGAGGCCGACCACCAGCCCGGCCACCGCCACGATGGGGTCTTCGCGCATGGCCACGGCGTAGCACCAGCTTTGCAGCGCGCGGGTGGTGGGCGACATGTTGTCGGGGTCGACCACGCGCTCGCGGGTGGTGCCGCAGGCTTCGGCGAAACGGATCAGCAGGTCCGTGTGGCGGTCTCCGCCGATTTCCTCTTCATACATATTGGCCAGCAGGAAGTCCTTGGCCTCGGTGTACGAGTCCGGCGTGCGCGCGTACAGATAGCCCAGGTAGTCGGCGAACGGCCCCACGTAGTGGTAGTGGTTCTCGGCCCAGCGCTGCAGATGCTGGCGGCTGAGCTTGCCCTCGGCCCAGGCGATAGAAAACGGCGAGGCGTTGGCGCTCTTGCCCTTGATCGCGTTTTCCAACGCGGTGCGGAATTCATCTCGGTTCATCAGTTCAGCCATGGCGCGCTCCAAGGTCCAGTAGGGAGGATTCCAGGCCGGTCTGGCCTGGGCATGATGAACATTGTATACCGTCTACTATTTTGAGGGCCTAGGGCAATCCCGAGGTCTATCAGGGATAAACAGGGACAGTCTTATTTAAATCAAGCACTTGGACGCTTGGCGGGGCTGGCGCATTGGGGTCGATGCTGGTACACTGAATACACTTTCAATGCAATACGGAAATACCATGAACACCCGCCATCCTCTGGGAGACGCCCCCATCGGCCAGCAGCTGCTGAGCCACTACGCCCGCCGCGACGCCGTGCGCCATGCCACGCCCCTGTTGCCCTCGTCCTGGGCCGAATGCTTCGCGCCGTTTCGCAACGCCCGCCTGCAGCCGCTGCGCGAAACCGCAAGCCGGCGCGACGGTTCCGCCCGCGGCGACGCGACGGTCTGCCAGGCCGGCTGATCCGTCTTCCCGCAGCCCACGCACAGAGCCCCCTTGCCGGGGGCTTTTTGTTTGGCGGGCCGTCCGAGCGGAAATCCCGGATTTTGAAACGGGCGATGCAACAATTAACGCACTTGTCAGCCCGCCGGGCGTAGTCTCATCCCTGTACGCCGCCGCGCAGGGCGTCCAATAAGAAAGAGGAGACCAGAAGATGAGCACATTCGATCCGAATGCGCGCCGGCGCTTTCTGCGCCAGGCCTGTACTTTGGGCGCCAGCAGCACGCTGGCCGGCCATACGCTGACCAGCCTGGCGGCGCCCGCCACCGTCACGCTGCCCTTCGCCAACGGCGAGCGCGACTTGATCGCCTACCCGCAAAAGCGCCCCCTGATCCGCCAGACCTCGCGCCCGCCGCAACTGGAAACGCCGTTCTCCGTCTTCGACGAGAACCTCCTCACGCCCAACGATGCGTTCTTCGTGCGCTACCACCTGGGCAACATCCCGACCACGATCGACCTGAACACCTACCGCATCAAGGTCAGCGGGCTGGTGGACAAGCCGCTGGAGCTGTCGCTGTCCGACCTGAAGCAGAACTTCGGCAAGCCGGTGGAGCTGGTGGCCGTGACCCAGTGCTCGGGCAACAGCCGCGGCTTTTTCTCGCCGCGGGTCGGCGGCGGGCAGTCGGGCAACGGCGCCATGGGCAACGCCCGCTGGCTGGGCATCCCGCTCAAGCGCGTGCTCGAAAAAGCCGGCATCCGCGCCGAAGCGCGCCAGGTCACGTTCGAGGGCATGGACCGCCCGGTGCTGCCCGGCACGCCGGAATTCGTGAAGGCGCTGGACACCGCCCATGCGATGGACGGCGAGGTCATGCTGGCCTACTCCATGAACGGCGCCGACCTGCCCATGCTCAACGGCTACCCGGTGCGGCTGGTGGTGCCGGGGTATTACGGCACCTACTGGGTCAAGCACCTGGCCGACATCAAGGTGCTGGACAAAGAGTTCGACGGCTTCTGGATGCAGAAGGCCTACCGCATTCCCGACAACGATTGCGCCTGCACGCCGCCGGGCAAGGCGCCGGAGAAAACGCGTCCCATCGGCCGCTACAACGTGCGCAGCTTCATCACCAGCCTGTCCGAAGGCGCGCGCGTCACCCGCGGCAAGCGCGTGCAGGTGCGCGGCATCGCCTTCGACGGCGGCAAAGGCATCCGCGAGGTGCAGTTCTCGTCCGACGGCGGCAAGACCTGGCGCGCCGCCACGCTGGGCAAGGACCTGGGCCGCTATTCGTTCCGCGAATGGCATGCCGACTTCACGCCCGAGGCCGCCGGCGACTACGAGCTGAAGGTGCGCGCCACCAACATGGCCGGCGACACGCAGCCGCTGGAGGCGCTGTGGAACCCGGCCGGCTACATGCGCAACGTGGTCGAAACCGTACGCGTCACCGCCGCCTGAGGAGCCCGCCATGATCCGCCAATTCCGTCGTTGCGCGCCGGCGCTTGCGCTGGCCGCCGCCTGCCTGGCCCCTGCCGCCCAGGCCCTGGAAATCAAGCTGCCCCAGGAAACCGCCAAGCTGCATCCCGGCACCGGCGCCGGCGCCCAGGCCGCGTCGCTGTGCCTGATGTGCCATTCCGTGGACTACGTGTCCTCGCAGCCGCCCATGCCGCTGGGCTTCTGGGAGGCCGAGGTCAAGAAGATGGTGGGCACCTACGGCGCCCCGATACCGCCCGACCAGGTGCCGTTGATCGTGGAGTACCTGAATCAGGCTTATCCGCCCGCGGCGGCCAAACCTTGAGGGACGGGCGGGCCGGCCCACCTGCCATCCGCTTCGGCGTACCATTACCCGACCCGGACCGCTCGCCGGGGCGCCCTGAAGGCGCCCCGCCCCCATTCCCATGCTGCAACCCGTTTCAGCCACGAACGATCTGCCCGCTGACGCGCCGCCCGCGCCCGTACTGAAAGTCAGCACGCTTTCCCCCTTCGCCTTTCCGGCGTTCCGCATCATCTGGATCGCCAACCTCTTCGCCAACCTGGGCACCTGGGCGCAGTCCGTCGCCGCGGCCTGGATCATCACCACCGAGCAGAGCAGCCCGCTGATGGTGGCGATGATCCAGGTGGCCGCCGCCTTTCCGCTGGTGGCGCTGTCCATCGTGACCGGCGTGCTGGCCGACAACTACGACCGGCGCAAGGTCATGCTGGCCGGCATGCTGCTGGAGCTGGCCGGCGGCGTGTTCATCACCGTGCTGGCCTTCGCCGGGCTGCTGCATCCCATCACCCTGATCGCGTCGGTCTTCTGCATCGCCATCGGCAGCGCCATCATCACCCCGGCCTGGCAGGCCGCCGTGGGCGAACAGGTGCCGCGCGCCCACGTCGGCAGCGCCGTACTGCTCAACAGCGTCAACTTCAACGTGGCGCGCGCGGTCGGACCCGCCGTGGGCGGGCTGCTGCTGGGCGCGCTGGGCGCGCCCTGGGTGTTCCTGCTGAACTGCTTCTGTTTCGGCGGGCTGATCTGGGCGATCTGGCGCTGGAAGCGCGACCTGCCCGAACGCCGGCTGCCGCCCGAGGGCATCTTCGAAGGCGTGGTGGCGGCGCTGCGCTATACCCAGCACTCCACCGTGACCCGCGTGGTGATGCTGCGCTCGTTCGCGTTCGGCCTGTCGGCCAGCGCGCTGTGGGCGCTGCTGCCGCTGCTGGCGCACGAACACGAGGGCGGCAGCGCGCTGCTGTACGGCTACATGCTGGGCGCGCTGGGGCTGGGCGCCATTCTCGGCAGCGCCGTGGTGCGGCGCATCCAGGCGGCCTGGGGCGCCAGCGGCCTGGTCAGCGTCGCCGCCGGGCTGCTGGCCGCCTGCCTGCTGGCGCTGGGGCTGGCCGATACGCTGTGGATCGCGTTTCCGGCCCTGCTGCTGTCGGGCAGCTGCTGGATCGGCGTGCTGGCCACCTACAACACCACCGTGCAGATGCTGGTGCCCGACTGGGTCAAGGCGCGCGCGCTGGCGCTGTACCAGACGGCCATCTTCGGCGGGCTGGCCGCGGGGTCGTTCATGTGGGGCCACTTCGCCGAGACCATGGGCGTCTCGGGCGCGCTGGCGGCCGCCGGCATCATGCTGGGCATCACCGTGGCGCTGCTGTACCGGTCGCGCCTGCCCGAGCAGGTCGACGCCCAGACGCTGGTGCGCGCCGACAATACCGAGCCGGCGCTGGCCGCGGCCGGCTTCAACACCCAGCACGGCGCCGTGCTGGTCACGGTTGAATACCAGATCCCGCGCGAGCGGCTGTCGGAGCTCATCCAGGCCGCGCGCCCCTTGCGCCTCATGCGGCTGCGCAACGGCGCGCAGCAATGGCAGCTGTTTCGCGACCTGGAGCGCGACGGCGTCTGGCGCGAGGCGTTCCTGGTGGAAAGCTGGATGCAGTACCTGCGCATGACCGACCGCATGACGCTGGCCGACAAGATGGTGCTGGACAAGGTGCGCGCGCTGCACGCCGGCGACAAGCCGCCGGTGGTGTCGCGCAGCATCAGCTATCTGGCCATGAACGAGGCGCAGGGCTTCTCGCTGCGCCGCGACCCCGAATCCCTGTAGCCGGCACATGCTCACCTTCTCTCGCAACACCGTCTATCCCGCCGGCGTCGGCCTGCCGGCCTCGGAGCGCCTGGGCGCGCTGCTGGCCGTCATGCTGGCGCTGTGCATGACCAGCCTGGACACCGTCATCTCCAATACCGCGCTGCCCACCATCGCCCGCGACCTGGGCGCCAGCGACGCGGCCTCCATCTGGGTGGTCAGCGGCTATCAGCTGGCCATGGTGGCGGGCCTGCTGCCCGCCGCGGCGCTGGGCGAGATCCTGGGCCACCGCCGCGTCTTCATGGTGGGCCTGGCGGTCTACACGCTGACCGCGCTGACCAGCGGGCTGGCGCCGTCGCTGCCGGCCCTGGTGGCCTCGCGCGTGCTGCAGGGCCTGGGCGCGGCCGGCGTGATGAGCGTCAATGGCGCGCTGCTGCGCTTCATCTATCCCTCGCACCTGCTGGGCCGCGGCCTGGGCCTGAACGCCATGGTGGTGGGCCTGTCCTTCGCGGCCGGCCCCACGGTGGCCTCGGCCATCCTGCTGCTGGGCTCCTGGCACTGGCTGTTCCTGATCAGCGTGCCCGTCGGCATCCTGTGCACGGTGCTGGGCCTGCGCGGCCTGCCGGGCACCACCCGCGCGCGCCACGGCTTCGACGGCCTGGCCGCGCTCTTGTGCGCGCTGACGCTCGGCCTGTTCGTGCTGGGCGTCAATGAACTGGCGCAAGGCGCAGCGCCCGCGCGGGTGGCGCTGGAATGGGGCGTCTCGGCCGCCAGCCTGGCCCTGCTGATGTGGCGGCAGGCGGGCCACCCCGCTCCCATCCTGGCCGTGGACCTGCTGCGCCGGCCGCTGTTCGCGCTGTCGGCCGCCACCGCCGTCTGCGCCTTCGCGGCCCAGGCGCTGGCCTTCGTGTCCCTGCCCTTCCTGCTGCAGACCACGCTGGGCTACACCCAGGTGGAGACGGGTTTCCTGATCACGCCCTGGCCGGTGGTGGTGGCCCTGATGGCGCCCATCGCGGGGCGGCTGTCCGACCGCTATCCCGCCGGCGTGCTGGGCGGCGTGGGGCTGGCGCTGATGGCGCCGGGCCTGGCGCTGCTGGCCCTGATGCCGCCCGACCCGCCAGTGTGGGACATCGCCTGGCGCATGGCCTTGTGCGGCGCCGGATTCGGCTTCTTCCAGTCGCCCAACCTGCGCGCCATCATGATGTCGGCGCCGGCGTCGCGGGCCGGCGGCGCCAGCGGCATGATCGGCACCGTGCGCCTGCTGGGCCAGGCCTCGGGCGCGGCGCTGGTGGCGGCCTGTTTCAATATCTCGGGCGCGCGGGGCGCCGTCATCGCGCTCTGGCTGGGCGCCTTGTGCGCCGCGCTGGCCAGCATCGCCAGCTTCTCGCGGCTGCGGTTCAGCGCGCCGGACCTCGATGCCGAATCCGCGCCAAAACACGCTAACTCGCAATAATGTTTCGCGATCTTGCTGCTATTTGCGCATTAAATCGACACATACGTAAATTATGAAACAGCGCCTAAATATCTGATGACGCCTTGCCGTTGCCGGGTCAGCAGCCTCCTTGCCGTACCTGGGAACGACACATGAAAAGGTTTCTGAGAGATATCACGATCCGCCGCATGATCCTGAGCGCCCTGCTCGCGATCAGCGTCCTGCTCGCCGGCCTGTCGGCCATCAGCATCAACGGACTGCGCCACGCCGGACAGGCGCTGGGCGCCAGCAACGCGCTCCTGCAGGACGTCACGGCGCTGTCCCGCATCAACGACCGCATCGCGGCCGCGCGGCTGGGCCTGGCCCATCAGCTGCAGGACCTGGGCGAAGGCGGGTCCGCCCACGCCGACGAAGACGCGCGCCTGGTCGACGCCGCGCTCGGCGAAGCCGGCAGGCAGCAGGCGGCGTTCATGGATCAGGCCAGGACAGACACGCCCGCCGCCCTGCTGACCGCGCTGCAGGCCGGCTACGAAGCCGTGGTCGGCCGCGCCCTCGCCGCACAACGCCAGCAGCTGGCCGCCGGCGACGTCGCGCAGGCCCGCCGCCAGGCCGACGGCGACGTGGCCGCGGCCAGCCGGGCCTATGCCGAGAGCGTCGAAACCTATGGCGCCTACGCCAGGGAGCACGAGGCGCAACTGCTGCAGGAAGCCGCGGCCAGGCGCCAGATGGCCTATACCGGCATGGGCGCGGTGCTGGGCGTCTGTCTGCTGCTGCTCGTGCTCGGCGACCGTTATGTGGTGGCCTTCGTCAAGCGGCCGCTGGAAGACATCCGGGCGCACTTCCGCCGCATCGCCGACGGCGACCTGACCGCCCCCATACCGCTGTTCGGCGGCAATTGCGTGGGCCAGATCATTCCGTACATCCGCGACATGCAGGACAGCCTGGCGCGCACCGTGCGCGCGGTCCGCGACGGCGTGGTCGAAATCAATACGGGCTCCAGCGAAATCGCCGCCGGCAACCAGCACTTGTCCAGCCGCACCGAACAGCAGGCGGCCTCGCTGGAGCAGACCGCCGCCAGCATGGAGCAGCTGCTGTCCACCGTCACCAGCAACGCCGACAACGCGCAGCAGGCCAACCGCATGGCCGCCGAGGCCAGCGAGGTGGTCGGGCGCGGCGCGGACGCGGTGCGGCAGGCGGTGGCGACCATGCGCGAGATCTCCCAGGACGCCGGGCGCATCGAGGACATCGTCGGCGTCATCGACGGCATCGCGTTCCAGACCAACATCCTGGCGCTGAACGCGGCGGTGGAGGCGGCGCGCGCGGGCGCGGAGGGCAAGGGCTTCGCGGTGGTCGCGGCCGAAGTCCGCTCGCTGGCGCAGCGCAGCGCGGGCGCGGCCAAGGAAATCAAGCAGCTGCTCGACGCCTCCGGCGCCACGGTGCAGGCCGGCTCGGCCCAGGTGGAAACGGCGGGCCGCACGATGGAAGACATCCTGCGGACCATCGAACGCCTGACCGTGCTGGTCAGCGACATCGCCGGCGCCTCGCATGAACAGGCGGCCGGCATCGGCCAGGTGAACACCGCGCTGACGCAGATGGACCACGTGACGCAGCAGAACGCGGCGCTGGTCGAACAGGCGGCCGCCGCCGCAGCCTCGCTGGAGGCCCAGGCGCAACGCCTGCAAAGCGCGGTAAGCGCGTTCCGGCTGCCCGTGCAGGTCCCGGCCGCCGGCCAGGCCTACGCCGCGTTGGCGGCCTGAGCCACGTCCACCTCGCGGGCGTGGCGGACGATGCGCTTGGGCAGGTCGCCGCCGATCCAGTAGGCCAGCTCGGCCGGATGCGACACCTCCCAGGCGACGAAGTCCGCCATCTTGCCGGGCTGGAGCGCGCCATGCGTGTCCTGCAGGCCCAGCGCCCTGGCGGCGTGCACGGTGGCGCCGGCCAGCGCCTCCTCGGGCGTCAGACGGAACAGGGTGCAGGCCATGCTCAGCATCAGCCGCAGCGACAGCGCGGGCGAGGTGCCGGGGTTCAGGTCGCTGGAGATCGCGACGGGCACGCCGTGGCGGCGCAGCAGATCGACCGGCGGCGCCTGCGTTTCGCGCAGCGCATAGAACGCGCCGGGCAGCAGCACCGCCACGGTGCCGGCCTGCGCCATCGCCAGCACGTCGCTCTCGGTCAGGTATTCCAGATGGTCGGCCGACAACGCGCCATAGCGCGCCGCCAGCGCGGCGCCATGCAGCGACGACAGCTGCTCGGCATGCAGCTTGACCGGCAGGCCATGGTCGCGCGCGGCCCGGAACACCCGTTCGACCTGCGCCGGCGAAAAAGCCAGGTGCTCGCAGAACGCGTCCACCGCGTCGGCCAGCCCTTCGGCCGCCAGCGCCGGCAGCATGCGGCGCGACACCTCGTCGATGTAATCGTCGGCGCGCCCGGCGTATTCGGGCGGCAGCGCATGCGCGGCCAGCAGCGTGGCGCGCACGGTGAGCGGCAGGGCCTGCCCCAGGCGCCGCGCGACCCTGAGCATCTTACGCTCGTTGGGCAGGTCCAGCCCGTATCCCGATTTGATTTCCAGCGTGGTCACGCCGTCGCGCAGCAGCTGCAGCGCACGCCGGCGCGCGCCGGCATACAGTTCGTCCTCGCTGGCCGCGCGCGTGGCGCGCACGGTGCTGGCGATGCCGCCGCCCTGCGCGGCGATGCTGGCGTAGTCCACGCCCTGCAGGCGCTGCTCGAATTCGCGGCTGCGGTCGCCGCCGAACACCAGATGCGTATGGCAGTCGATCAGCCCGGGCGTGACCCAGGCGCCGCGCAGATCGTGGACCGCGGCGCCTTCGGCCGGCGGCAGCGCGGCCTCGGGGCCGATCCATTCGATGCGTTCGCCGCGGGTCACGATGGCGGCGCGCTCGATCGCGCAATAGCTGCCGTCCGCCATCGTCGCCGCGTGGCAGTTGCGCCAGACCTGTCTCATCGCGTCCTCCTCTTTCATGCCTGCGCGCATACGCTGGGCAGCAGCCCGGCCGGCATCAGCGCCGTCAGGCCGCGCGCCGCGATGAGTTCGCTGGCCGCGGCGATGTCGGGCGCGAAAAAGCGGTCGCGCTCGTAGTGGGCGACGCGCCCGCGCAGCAAGGCGCGGGCCTGCTCCAGCCGTGGCGACGTCTTCAGGCCCGCGCGGAAATCCAGGCCCTGGCAGGCGCCCAGCCATTCGATCGCCAGGATGTCGCGCACGTTTTCGGCCATGGGCCACAGGCGCTTGCCGGCGTTGGGCGCCATCGAGACATGGTCCTCCTGGTTGGCGGAGGTGGGCAGGCTATCGACGCTGGCCGGATGCGCCAATGCCTTGTTGTCGCTGGCCAGCGCGGCCGCCGTCACCTGGGCGATCATGAAGCCCGAATTGACGCCGCCGTTGCTCACCAGGAAAGGCGGCAGCTGCGACATGTGCATGTCCATCATCAGCGAAATGCGGCGCTCCGACAGCGCGCCGATCTCGGCCAGCGCCAGCGCCAGATTGTCGGCCGCCAGCGCCACCGGCTCGGCGTGAAAATTGCCGCCCGATATCACCTCGTCGTCTTGCGCGAACACCAGCGGGTTGTCCGACACCGCGTTGGCTTCGATCTCCAGCACCTGCGCCACCTGCCGTATCTGCGTCAGGCAGGCGCCCATGACCTGCGGCTGGCAGCGCAGCGAATAAGGGTCCTGCACCTTGCCGCAATTGGCGTGCGAATGGCCGACCTCGCTGTCCTCGGTCAGCAGCTCGCGGTAGACGGCGGCCACGTCGATCTGGCCGGGCTGGCCGCGCGCGTCGTGGATGCGGGCGTCGAACGGCGCGCGCGAGCCCAGCATGGCCTCCACGCTGAGGCTGCCGCAAACCAGCGCCGCGGCGAGCAGGTCTTCGGCCTCGAACAGGCCGCGCAAGGCGTACGCCGTCGACACCTGCGTGCCGTTGAGCAGCGCCAGCCCCTCCTTGGCCGCCAGCGTCAGGGGCTCCAGCCCGGCGCGGGCCAGGGCCTGGCGCGCCGGCAGCCACGCGCCGTCGCAACGCGCCTTGCTCTCGCCCAGCAGCAGCAGCGACATATGCGCCAGCGGCGCCAGGTCGCCCGAGGCGCCCACCGAGCCCTTGAGCGGAATATGCGGATAGACGCCGGCGTTGACCAGCGCGATCAGATGGTCGATCACCTTGCGCCGGATGCCGGAATAGCCCCGCGCCAGGCTGTTGATCTTCAGCACCATGATGAGCCGCACCATGGCGTCGTCCAGCGCCTCGCCCACGCCGGCCGCATGCGACAGCACCAGCGAACGCTGCAAGGCCTCCAGGTCGTGGGGCGCGATGCGGGTGCTGGCCAGCAGGCCGAAACCGGTGTTGATGCCGTAGGCCGTGCGCCCCTGCGCCACGATGCGCTCGACGCAGGCGACGCTGGCCTCGATGGGCGCGTCGGCCTCGGGATGCAGCGCCACGCGCACCGGCTCCTGGTAGACGCGCCGCAGATCCGCAAGCGTCAGGCAGCCGGGGGGGATTTGCAGGTCCATGCATGAACTCCTGGCGTCGTGGGGATGACTATGATTGTATATACAAGTTGGGTAGATGTCGTGGTGCGCTGCAAGATGGGTTACGCGCGCTGGATATTTGAGTTCTTGCTCAAGGACGCTCGCGCTGCACCCATCCTACGGCATTCGTCATGTCCCGTAGGATGGGTGCAGCGCGCCGCCATCATCACAAGAACGCGACTGTCGAACGCGCGTAACCCATCTGCCCCCAAACACTCAGGTCGTGAACTTCCCTTCCAGCCGATGGCGCGACCCCGGATGGATCAGCCGCGCCAGGGTCACGGGGCGCTCGCCCGACCAGGTGCGGCGGCGGATCAGCAGGCAGGGTTCGCCGCGCTCGATCTGCAGCAGCTGGCATTCGCGCGGCCGCGCCAGGATGGCCTCGACGATGTGCTCGCCTTCGGTCAGCGGCGCCACGCGGGTCAGGTATTCATAGGGCGTGCTCTGCGTGAAATCCTGCTGCAGGTAGCCGGGCGCGAGCTTGACGCTGACGTAGCGGTCCTCCAGCTGGATCGGCAGGTCGTCCTCGTAGTGCACGATGATGGAATGGAACACCGGCTGTCCCGGACGGATGTCCAGCGCCAGCGCCTGCTCGCCCTCGGCCGGCTCTTCGGCCAGGCGCAGCACCCGGCTGTGGTGCCGGTGGTTGCGGGCGGCGATCTCGTCGGCGATGTTGTTGACCGCGAACAGCGCCGAGCGCGCCTTCGGCTGGGCCACGAAAGTCCCCACGCCCTGCATGCGCACCAGCAGGCCTTCCGCGGTCAATTCGCGCAGCGCCCGGTTGATAGTCATGCGGCTGTAGCCCAGTTCGTCCACCAGCTCGGCCTCCGACGGCACGCGGTGATGGGCCGGCCATGCGCCGCTGCGGATCTGCTGCGCGATCATCTGCTTGACCTGGGCGTAGAGCGGCGCGGGCGGGGCGTCGGCCTGCGCCGGCAGGCTGGGGGGAAAGGAGGCCAAGAGTCGTCCTGTGCGGTTGTTCTGCGGATGGGAATAAAGTATAGACAGGTATAGATGAAATGCCGCTTGCCTGGACGCCGGCGCGCGCCTTGCGTATACTCCCCCCCTGTATTTATCGGAGCCCGCCGTGCCCCATTCCCCGGAAGAAAAGAAACGCGTCGTGACCCGCCTGCGCCGTATCCAGGGGCAGGCGCTGGCGCTCGAGCGCGCCGTCAACGAAGGCACGGAATGCGGCGCGCTGCTGCAGCAGCTGGCCGCCCTGCGCGGCGCCGCCACCGGCCTGATGGCCGAGGTGCTGGAGAGCCACCTCCGGGAAACCTTCCTGCAGTCCGCACAGGGCGGCCCGCGCCAGGCCCAGGCCGAACCCGAAGCGGAGATCGACCTGTTGATGCGGCTCGTCCGTTCGTATTTGAAATAACGCCGCCAGGCACTCGTGGAGCAAACTATGAAATCACGCGCAGCAGTCGCATTCGGACCCGGCAAGCCGCTGGAAATCGTTGAAATCGACGTCGCGCCCCCGCAGCGCGGCGAGGTGCTGGTGCAGATCACCCACACCGGCGTCTGCCATACCGACGCCTTCACGCTCAGCGGCGACGACCCCGAGGGCCTGTTTCCGGCGGTGCTGGGCCATGAAGGCGCCGGCGTCGTGGTCGAGGTGGGCGAAGGCGTCACGTCGCTCAAGCCCGGCGACCACGTCATCCCGCTCTACACGGCCGAATGCCGCGAGTGCAAGTTCTGCCTGTCGGGCAAGACCAATCTGTGCCAGAAGGTGCGCGCCACCCAGGGCAAGGGCGTGATGCCCGACGGCACCTCGCGCTTCAGCTACGAAGGCAAGCCGCTGTACCACTACATGGGCTGCTCGACCTTCAGCGAATACACCGTGGTCAACGAGATCTCGCTGGCCAAGATCAACCCGGCCGCCCCGCACGAAAAGGTGTGCCTGCTGGGCTGCGGCGTCACCACCGGCCTGGGCGCCGTGCACAACACCGCCAAGGTCAAGGAAGGCGACACCGTGGCCGTGTTCGGCCTGGGCGGCATCGGCCTGGCCGTGATCCAGGGCGCGGTGCAGGCCAAGGCCGGGCGCATCATCGCCGTCGACACCAATCCGAACAAGTTCATCCTGGCCAGCGCCATGGGCGCGACCGACTGCGTCAACCCCAAGGACCACGACAAGCCGATCCAGGACGTCATCGTCGAGATGACCGACGGCGGCGTGGACTTCTCGTTCGAGTGCATCGGCAACGTGCAGGTCATGCGCGCCGCGCTCGAATGCTGCCACAAGGGCTGGGGCGAGAGCATCATCATCGGCGTGGCCGGCGCGGGCCAGGAGATCAGCACCCGCCCGTTCCAGCTGGTGACCGGCCGCGTCTGGCGCGGCTCGGCCTTCGGCGGCGTCAAGGGCCGCACGCAGCTGCCCGGCATGGTGGAAGACGCCATGAGCGGCAAGATCGACCTGGACCCGTTCGTCACCCACACGCTGCCGCTGGAGCGCATCAACGAGGCCTTCGACCTGATGCATGAAGGCAAGTCGATCCGCACGGTGATCCACTACTGATCCGCGTCCTTCCGCCGAACCCGGCGGCACCACGGGCCCGGCGCGCATCGCGCCGGGCCCGTGGCGTTTCATGACAGGCCTGTCATTCATTCCGGCGTCATCTTGAGCCGCGACCATGCGCCCTCCGACAACGACAGAGGGATGCACTCGAATGAGCACATGGAAGAGGAACGCCGGAGCCGTCATGCTGAGCGCGCTGACGCTGCTGGCCGGCTGCGGCGGCGACGACGATGACACCTCCGCGCCCGAGCAGCCCGCGCCCGAGCAGCCCGCGCCGGAACAGCCCGCACCGGAACAGCCGGCCCCGGCCCGCCCGCTGGAACTGACCATCCTGCACATCAACGACCATCACTCCACGCTGGACGGCAGGAACAAGACGCTCAAGCTCAAGGCGGCCGACGGCGCGCCGGTGTCGGTAAGCGCCGAGGCCGGCGGCTTCGCCCGCGTCACCGGCGCCATGAACGCGCTGGCCGCGCAGTCGGCCAACGTGCTCAAGCTGCACGCCGGCGACGCCACCACCGGCACCCTCTACTTCAACCGCGCCGGCGAGCCGGGCGAGGCCGACGCCGCGCTGATGAACACGGTGTGCTTCGATGCGATGAGCCTGGGCAACCACGAATTCGACAAGGGCGACGCCGGCCTGAAGCGCTTCGTCGAGCTGCTGCACGCGGGCGCCTGCCAGACGCCGGTATTGAGCGCCAACGTCACCTTCGGCGCGGACTCGCCGCTCAATCCCTCGCGCGCGCCCGGCATGGTGCAGCCTTCGGCCGTGCTGCAGCGCGACGGCCAGCCCATCGGGCTGGTCGGCCTGACCATCGCCAACAAGACCCAGCAATCCTCCAGCCCCGATCCCGGCACGCTGTTTTCCGACGAGACCGCCGCCGCGCAGCGGCAGATCGACGCCTTGCGCGCGCAGGGCGTGAACAAGATCGTGGTGCTCAGCCATATCGGCTACGCCTATGACCGGCAGGTCATCGCCCGCCTGAGCGGCGTGGACGTGGTGGTGGGCGGCGACTCCCACACCCTGCTGGGCCCCGACGCCATGGCCGATTACGGCGTGGGCTCGCCCGCCGGCGCCTACCCCACCGTGCTGCAGGACCGCGACGGCAAGCGCGTGTGCCTGGTGCAGGCCTGGGAATACTCGCAGGTGGTCGGCGAACTGAAGGTGAGTTTCGACGCCGACGGCGACGTGACCGCCTGCGCCGGCACGCCGCACGTGCTGGTCGGCGGCGAGTTCAAGGTGGCGGGCGCGACGCCCGACGCCGCCGACGCGGCCGCCATCCAGGCGGACCTGCGGGCCAGCGGCTTCCTGCGCGTGCAGGAACCGGACGCGCAGGCCGCGGCCGTGCTGCAGCCCTTCAAGGCCAAGGTCGACGCCTTCAGCGCCAGCGTGGTCGCCACGGTGCCGCAGGAGCTGTGCTCGCGCCGCGTGCCGGGCGGCCCGGGCTCGCGCGACTACAGCCGTTCCAGCGCCGCCTGCAACGCGCTGGGCAACGTCAGCCTGCGCGGCGGCGACATCCAGCAGCTGGTGGCGCAGGCCTACCTGGAAGTGGCCAACGCCGATTACGGCGGCGCCGACATTACGCTGCAAAGCGGCGGCGGCGTGCGCGTGCCGCTGCTGGGCAGCGTGACCGCGGCCAACGTGATCGAGGTGGTGCCGTTCGGCAATATGCTGTGGCGCCTGGACGTCACCGGCGCCGAGGTCAAGAGCATGCTGGAAGACGGCATGCAGGCGGTGTTCGGTCCGGGCGGAACGACCGGCCCGTATCCGTACGCGGGCGGCCTGCGCTGGGACGTGAACGCGGCCCAGGCCCAGGGCAGCCGCGTGACCAACATCGAGGTGCTGGACCGGGCCAGCGGCAACTGGCTGCCGCTGGACGCCGGGCGCAGCTACAAGCTCTTCGTGCTGAGTTTCAACGCCACCGGCGGCGACGGCTACAAGACCCTGGCCGCCGTGCCCGCCGAGCGCCGCCAGGACATCGGCGTGCTCGACGCGGACGTGCTGCAGGCCTACATCGACCGCCAGGCCAAGGACCCCGTCAGCGGCCTGCCGGTGCTGAACCTGCTGCCGGCCGCGCTCTACAGCACCAAGACGTACAGCGAGTAGCGGTCCTCAGGACGGGCGCAGCCGGTAGGCCTGCTGCGTCCGTCCTTCGCGGTAGACGCTCTCGGTCTTGCCGACGAAGGCCGTCAGCGAAAACTCCTTCAAGGCGGTGCTGCGCGCCTCTTCGCCCATCCGGGCGAGCTGCTGCCGGTTCGCCAGGATCCTCGACAGGGCCTGGACCACGCTGGGCACGTCGGCCGGCGGCACCACCCAGCCGTCGCGGCCGTCGGTGACGTTCTCGGTCAGGCCGCCGACCTCGCTGACGATCACCGGCACGCCGGCGGCCATCATCTCGCGGCAGGCGAACGAAATCGTCTCCAGCCGCGACGACAGCACGAAGCCCACGTCCAGCGCCGACAGGAACGGGCGCACGTCGTCCAGCAGGCCGGTGAACACCACCTGCCCGGACATGCCCAGCTCTTCGACGCGCCGCATCTGCTCGGCTTCGGGCAGCTTGCCGGCGATCAGGATCGCCACCTGCTCGCGCTGCGCGGCCGGCAGCATGGAAACCGCGGTCACCATGTCCAGCCAGTTCTTGTAGGACGCGGTGCCGGCGTTGCTGCCTATCACCAGCCTGCCCTGCAGGCTGGCGGGCAGCAGGCTGTCGCGCGCCTGCGCCGCCTGGTTGCGCGTGGCGGGCCGGCACTTTTCGGTGTCGACGCCGTTGTGCACCACACGCAGGTCCTCGTTGCGGAACACCGACTGCTTCATGCGCCGAAACGTATGGCTGCACACGCAGATCACGCGGTTGGTGCCCCACTTGGCGCGGATGCGCGCGCCCAGGCTGTTGGCGCTGCGGTCGTTGTGCTGCGTATAGACGATGAAGGGGCGGCGCGCGCCCATGCCCACGGTCGCCAGCATGCACAGCCGGTGGTCCGCCGACCCGTTGACGTGCACCACGTCGTAGCGCTCGTCGCGCAGCAGCGCGCGCAGGCGGCGCAGCGCGCCGAGCAGCGCCAGCGGCCGGCCCTTGAAATCCAGCGCGATGGCGCGCACGCCGGGCAGCGCGCCGGCCTCGGCCAGCAGGCGGCTGCTGGCCGGCGCGGCCACGGCGACCTGGGACTTGTGGCACAGGATGCGCGCCAGCGACATCACGTAGGTCGTATGCCCGCCGCCGTCGCCCTGATGGAAGTTGGTGTAGAGAATCTTCATGGCTGCACGTCCATAAGGGGTTGCGTTTGCGCCGCCCGGGGCAGCAGGCAGCTCCAGTGGCGTTTCTCGAATATGTCCGCGCCCAGCCTGCTGGCGGGCGACAGGTTGTAGACCTTGATCCCGCGCGCGCCGAGCACGCCGGCGGCGCGCCGGAACGCGGGCTCGATGTGTCCGTCGAACTGGCGGTCCAGCGCGGTCGCCAGTTGCGTGGCGGCGCTTTCATAAAAGCGCGGGCCGGCCGCCGCCGTCAGGTCCAGTCCGTGCAGGTATATGGTTTTCGCGCCCAGCCACGCCAGCAGCTGCAGCCCGGTGTAGGCCACGGTGCCGCCGCCGAACAGGCCGCGCGGCGGGTCCAGGCTGAATCCGTGCGCGTGCACCGGATGGCGGGCGTCGAACAGCAGCAGGCCGGCATCGCCGGCCAGCCCGGCCTCCAGGTCCTCGGGACGCGCCCGCGGCTGCATGGCGCGCTGGTGCACTTCCTCGAAAAGCGCGATACGGCAGCGCACGGTCGCCGGGTCGAACAGCAGCGCGATCCAGCGGTAGACCTCGGGCGTGACGAACAGCGTCAGGTCCTGCGCCAGCACCTGCGCCACCAGTTCGCGGCGGCGCCGCACGAAGCCGGCGTCCAGCATCGCGTAATAATCGAAACGCAGTCCGGGCTGCCGCTGGCGCAGCGCGATCGAGCCGTTCACGCCCATGACCGCGCCCAGGCTGCAGCGCGCGTAATCGATGTCGGCCACCGAAGGACCGCTCAGAATCAGGTGCGCATCGCCGTCGATGGCGCGCGCCGCCTGCTCCAGCGGTATCGTGGCCGGGCCTCGCACGCCGCGCAGCCGGCAGCCGCTCAGCCTGCCGTCGGCCGCGCGCTGCACGGCCACGAAAGGCCATAGCGCGGCATTGTGCCGGCAGGCCCGGGGCTGCGTGCAGCGATACAGATAGCGCAAGCCCTTGGTGACCGGGCGCGAGCGCAAAAGGCGGGGAATGAACCCGGAACTACCCATGAAAAAATGTTGCGTGCATGCCGCAAGTAGCTTGACGAGTGGCGAATTCTACGCAGGCAAGGCCGCGCAAACGCGAAAGAAACCGGCGAGATGTAACGCTTTGGCGTGCCCCGGCGGACCCGTCCGCCCTGCGGGGCGCGCCGGCCCCACACCATCATTTACGTTTTGCCGCAAAGATTAGCGCCCGGCTGCCATCGCCCGGCTTCCGCTACGATGGAGAGGCCGGCGCCCCCCGGTCGCCGGCTGCGACACACCTACTGCAACTCTGGATAGGAAGAATTTCGATGTCTACGACCGCCACCCTGGCAGCCGCCGCGGCAACCGCCAACACGCCCCGCATGAGCGTTCCCGCGTTCCGCGCCCGCAAGGGCCAGGAGCCGCTGGTCATGCTGACGGCCTACACGGCGCGCATGGCCGAATTGCTGGACCCGCACTGCGACGCCCTGCTGGTGGGCGACAGCCTGGCGCAGACCATCTACGGGCTGCCATCCACCGTGCCGGTGACGCTGGACATGATGATCGCCCACGGCGCCGCCGTGGTGCGCGGCGCGCGGCGCGCGCTGGTCGTGGTGGACATGCCGTTCGGCAGCTATGAGGAAAGCCCCGAGCAGGCCTTCCGCTCGGCCGCCCGCGTCATGAAGGAAACCGGCGCGGCCGCGGTCAAGCTCGAAGGCGGATCGGGCATGGCGCCCACCGTCGCCTACCTGTCGGCCCGCGGCATCCCGGTCATGGGCCACGTGGGCCTGACCCCGCAGGCCGTGAACATCCTGGGCGGCTACGGCGCGCGCGGGCGCGGCGAGGCGGAATACGCCCGCATCGCCGCCGACGCCGCCGCGGTGGCCGAGGCCGGCGCCTTCGCGCTGGTGATCGAGGGCGTGGTCGAGCCCCTGGCCGCCTCCATCACCGACGCCGTGGCCTGCCCGACCATCGGCATCGGCGCCTCGCCGCGTTGCGACGGCCAGGTGCTGGTGGTGGACGACATGCTGGGCATGTTCGACCGCACGGCGCGCTTCGTGAAGCGCTACGACGACCTGTCCGGCCGCATCCAGCAGGCCGCGCAGGCCTACGCCGCCGAAGTCCGCTCGCGCAGCTTTCCCGAGGCCGCCCACCTGTACGGCGTTCCGGGCGCCGCCTGAGCGCAATCGTGGATAGAATCGCCTCCATGCCCTCCCACGCCGATTCCGCATGAGCATGCCCCAGAACGATCCTCCCCAGCTGCAGGACGCCATCGCCGACGCCATCAGCACGGCGACGCGCGGCGCCGGCCGCGTGAACATCCTGGTCGCCGGAAAGACCGGCGTGGGCAAGAGCACGCTCATCAACGCGGTGTTCCGCGGCGACCTGGCCCGGACCGGGGCGGGCAAGCCGGTCACCCAGACCACCCAGGAATTCACCCGGCCGGGCCATCCGCTCACCATCATCGACACCCGCGGCCTGGAGGTCGGCGACTACGAGCGCTCGCGCCGCGAGCTCGCCGACCTGATCCGCGAGCGCTCCGCCTCCACCGACCAGGACCGGCACCTGCACGTCGCCTGGCTCTGCATCCAGGACAGCAGCCACCGCGTGGAAGACGCCGAGATCGAACTGTGCGGCATGCTGGCCGACGCCGGCATCCCCGTGGTGGCGGTGCTGACCAAGGCGCGCAAGAACAGCGCCTTCGTCGACGAGGCGCGCAAGCTGCTGCCGCGCGCCAGCCAGGTGGTGGCGGTGCGCGCGCTGGCGGAATGGATAGACGAACTCGACGCCGAACTGCCGCCCATGGGCCTGGACCGGCTGATCGAGGTCACCGCGCAGCACATCCCCGAGGCGCAGCAGCGGGCCTACGCCAACGCCCTGTCCACGCGCAACAAACAGGCCCTGGAAGTAAAAAAAAAGGTTCATCGCAGAATAGCGTGGAGCGATTTGGCCAGATTTCGTACTCTTGAGGCCAGTTTCTGGTGTTCAGGAGGATCGGACGATGCTGGATCGCAAGCTGTTGGAGTCCCTGGGTGGCTGGGACGGCTATCGGGTGGATCGCGTGGTGTGGCCTGAAGGCGATGGGCGCACGGTGTCGCTGTATCTCAAGCCCACGGCCAAGGCCATGCATTGCGAGCAGTGCGGCGCGCGGTGTCGCCAGGTGCACGAGACGACGGTGCGACGCGTGCGCGACCTGCCCTTGTTCGAGTATCGGGTGGTGCTGCATGTGCCGCGACGGCGGCTTTGGTGTGAGCGGTGCGGCGGCCCGCGTCTGGAGCGGCTCGGCTGGCTGGGACGCTATCAGCGTGTCACGGATCGGCTGGCACAAGCCTGCAGCCAACTGCTGCAATCGAGCAACGTGCAGGCGGTGGCCAGGTTCTTTGATCTGGGCTGGCACACGGTCAAGACGGTGGATAAGGCGCGACTGCGTGCATCGATCCCGGAGCCGGACTGGTCGCGTATCGAATACCTGGCAATGGATGAGTTTGCCCTGCACAAGGGCCATCGGTATGCCACCGTCGTGGTCGACCCCACCAGCCGCCAGGTGCTGTGGCTTGGTCTGGGCCGCTCGCGCGAGACGGCACGGGCCTTCTTCGAGCAACTGCCCGAAGGTGCCGCCCAACGCATCAAGGCGGTGGCCATCGACATGACCACCGCCTACGAACTGGAGATCCGCGCGCACTGCCCGCAAGCCGAGATCGTCTACGACCTGTTCCATGTCGTGGCCAAGTACGGGCGTGAGGTCATCGATCGGGTGCGCGTTGATCAAGCCAATCGACTCCGGCAGGATCGCCCGGCGCGCAAAGTCATCAAGTCCAGCCGCTGGCTGCTGCTACGCAACCGAGACAACCTGGATCGCCAGCAGCGCGTGCGGCTCGATGAATTGCTGCACGCCAATCAGCCGTTACTCACCGTCTATGTCTTGCGTGATGAGCTCAAGCGGCTGTGGTTCTATCGCAAGCCCGCCTGGGCTCAACAGGCCTGGGAGCAGTGGTGTGAGCAGGCCGAGTGCAGCGGCATTGACGCGCTCAGTACCTTTGCTCAGCGTCTCAAAGCGTACCTGCACGGCATCCTGGCCAGATGCCGCCATCCCTTGAACACCAGCATCGTTGAGGGTATCAACAACACCATCAAGGTCATCAAGCGCCGCGCTTACGGCTACCGCGATCAGGAGTACTTCTTCCTGAAAATCCGCGCAGCCTTCCCCGGTAATACTCGATGAACCAAAAAAAAGCGGGCTGAGATAGAGGTCAACGTGGCTGCGGGCCTGGCCGCCTCGGCCGCCGCCGCCCCCATCCCGTTCTCGGACGCCTTTGCGCTGGTGCCGATCCAGGTCGGCATGATCGCCAAGATCGGCATCACCTTCGGCATGGAGCTGGATACCGCCGCCATCACCACCCTGGTGACCTCCACGCTGGGCGCCTCGGCGGCCACCCTGGTCGGACGCTCGGTCGTCTCGGGCTTGCTGAAATTCATCCCGGGCGCGGGCAGCGCCGCCGGCGGCACCATCGCCGCCACCACCGCAGGCGCCATCACCAAGCTGCTGGGCAATGCCTACGTGGCGGTGCTGTACGACTTCTGCCAGAAGAACCCGGGCAAGGACATCGACATCCCCATGATCGCGGCGGCCCTGAAACAGCGCGTCAGGCTCTGAACCGCCCGCGGCGGATCTATACTTTTTTCATCGTCCCGGCCTCTGCGGCGCGCCACCGGCGGGGACGTCCCGCCCCGCGCGCCGGACACCCCATTGCGCAGGCCTGGCGACCTGCGCGCAGGGAGACTTTCATGACACGCAAATACATCGATTGCCGCGAGTATCCCAGCGAAATGAACTGCTCGGTGGCCCTGGCGGCGGATTCCGAAAGCGAACTGCTGGAAGCGGCCGTGCAGCACGCGGTCGCGGTGCACAAGCATGAGGACTCGCCGGCGCTGCGCACGCAGCTGAAGTCGCTGTTCCATGACGGCACGCCGCCGGCCGAAATGCCGCCGCGCGCCTGACCCTGCCGGCGCAGGCGCGCGGCCGCTCACCAGGCCAGCGCCTGCGCCACCTGTTCGATGCGCGCGTCGGCGGCGGCGTCCGCCGTCAGCGGCGCGCGCAGGATCGAGCGGCTGTCGCCGCGGTCCACGATCCAGAAAGCCATGCGCACCGGTGCGGGCGCATCAGCCCCGACGTCCAGCCGCAGCGTCCTGCCCGCATCCCGCAACGGCGCCACTTCGAAAATCCATTGCCTGCCGCGCAGTTCCCCTTGCGCGCCTTGCCGCGCGCGCGGCGTGAAGGCGGCCGCCTGCATGGCGCCCGCGTCCAGCCCGAGCTTGTCGCGCATGAAGGCGCGCATCGAGCCTTCCAGCGCCCGGTCGTCGGCGCCGGCGCGCTGCTCCACCGACAGCCCCAGTTGCGCGCCCGTGCGCAGGTCCTCGTACTGGAAGCGCTTGGGACCGATCGGCTTGAGGCGGAAGTCGCCCGCGCGCAGCGGCAAGGCCTGGCCGCTTAGCGCGCTCTTGAGTTCGACACCCGCCGCGTCCGGCCGCCAGGCCTGGTCGCGGTCGCCCACCCATTCGATGAACTGGCGGTTCAGCGCGGCCGCCTCGTTCTTGCGGCCCTGGCGGTGCGCGATGTCGGCGGCGTGGTCCAGCGCGGTCTGGTACAGGGTTTCGTCGTGGTAGGCCTTGCCCGCGTATGCCCAGGCCGCCAGCGCCGTCTCGTACTGGCGGCGGGCCTGGTCCATCTCGCCGCGCCGGTAGGCCGCGGTGGCCATCACGGTATCGAGCCGCGCGATTTCCAGCGGAAACACCGCGTCCGGCAACGCCGCCCGCGCCAGCGCGTCGGCCGCGGGCCAGTCCTGCGCCATCACCCACGCGGCCTCGATGGCCCGGGCCTGCTCGGCCATGGTCTGTTCGCGGAACAGCCGGCGTTCGCCCTCCCACGCGATGGCGCCCAGCAGCGACTGCAGATGCCGGCCAGCTCCGTCCTGAGCCGTTTCCGGATACGAGGCCTGCACCTGCAAGCGCCAGTCGCCGCGCACCGCCGCCCATTGCGCCTCGATCACGCCGCGTCCGTGCTCCTCGGAACGCTGCACCTCCTTGGCCTGCGCCACATTCTCGAAGGGCAGGTCCGGCAGCGCCGCCGGGGACATCGCGCTCGGTCCGCCCAGCAGTTCCTGCGCCTGCCGCGCCGCGCCGTCCTGTCCGCGCAGCGCTTCCATGTAGCCGATGCGCAGCTGCACCACCATGCGCCCCTGCCCGTCCAGCCTGCGGATGTACTCCAGCCGCGCGGAGTCCTCGCGCGCATCGGCGGGTTCGAACCTGAGCAGCGTCCAGCCGTCCTGCGCAAGCGGCAGCGACAGCCCGGCCGGGACGTAGCGCAGGCGCTGGCCGGATTCCAGGGTCCATAGCGGCGGATACGGCCGGGCCTGCCCGACCAGCCGGGCCTGCAGCCGGGCGACCTCGGCCGTCTCTGCCGCCGCCGTGCCGGCCTCTATCGCGCGCGACAGCATGATGGCCATGCCGTCCTCGTCGCCCAGGCGCTCGAAATCCCCCACCTGGGTTTCGGCCACGCGGCGGGCTTCGGCATGGCGGCCCTGCTTCTGCAACAGATCGATCAGCAGCACCGCGGCGTCGTAGATCTCGTAGCGGTTGCCGTTCGCGCTCGCCGCCGCCAGCGCCTGGCGCGCCGAGCCGGTGGCGTCGTCCCACGAGGCGGCGCGGATCTGCCGGCGGGCGTCGTCCATATGCCGCATGAAGGGCGACTGGCCGGCGGCCGGGTCCTGCGCGCCGGCCGGCGCCGCCGCCAGCGCCGCGGCCATCAGGACCAGGCCGGCGCGCAGCCGGCGGTAAGCGGATCTCATCTGGCCTCTGCCTTTGCGAAAAGAAAGGGGGCCAGTATACGTTTCCCCGCCCCCTATAAAACTTTGCAGGCCTGCCATGTCGCGGCGTTATGCGCTGCATCCGTCCGGCAGGGCAAATCCCCCGTGAAATCAGCGCCTTGCGGGCGCGACGGGGCCGCAGGCCGCAGGGCGGTATCGGCCGGCGCGCCGGTTCCGGTTTCTCGCCGCCGCATGCATGCTTGCGTCTTTGCATGCCCGTCCGGGCCGACCAGGAGACAAATACCGTGAGCCGAACCGCCCCCGCCCGCAAAATGGGCCTGGCCGTCGCCCAGATGGGCGCCGTCAATCTTGCAGATACCCGCGCGGCGGTCGTGCGCCGCCTGGTCGAGATGCTGCGCGAGGCCGCCGCCCGCCAGGCGGAGTTCGTGGTGTTCCCCGAACTCGCGCTGACGACGTTCTTTCCGCGCTACTGGATGGACGAGGCCGAGGCCGTGGCGCGCTTTTTCGAGAAAAGCATGCCCAACGCCGACGTCCAGCCGCTGTTCGACGCGGCGCGCGAGCTCGGCGTCGGTTTCTACCTGGGCTACGCCGAACTGACGCCCGAGGGCCGCCGCTACAACACCGCCATTCTGGTGGACCGCGGCGCGAACATCGTCGGCAAGTACCGCAAGATCCACCTGCCCGGCCACGCCGACCACAAGACCGAAGCGCCCTTCCAGCACCTGGAGAAGAAATTCTTCGAAGTGGGCGACCTGGGCTTCGGCGTCTGGAACACGGAAGGCGTCAACATCGGCATGTGCCTGTGCAACGACCGCCGCTGGCCCGAGACCTACCGCGTCATGTCGCTGCAAAGCGCCGAACTCATCGTGCTGGGCTACAACACGCCCTCGCTCAACATTCATTGGAACGAGCCGGCCCACCTGCGCACCACCACGCACGAGATCGTGCTGCAGGCCAGCGCCTACCAGAACGCCGTGTGGATAGGCGCGGCCGCCAAGTGCGGCCACGAGGACGGCCACCACATGATAGGCAGCTCCATGATCGTCGCGCCCTCGGGCGAGATCGTGGCGCGCGCCAGCGGCGAGGAAGACGAAGTGATCGTCGCGCGCATCGACCTGGACATGGGCCGCATGTTCCGCGAACACGTCTTCAATTTCGCCAGGCACCGCAGCCCGCAGCACTACCGCCTGATCGTCGAGCGCACCGGCGCCGGCGATCCGCTGCCCACGCCGCCAGTGCAGGGGTAGCGGCCGGCCGGGCTGCTAGACTGGCCGTAGTCTTCAGCCCGATCCCGATTCCATGCGCTTCATCGACACCGAACAGACCCGCGGCGCCCTGTCCTTCGACGCCGTCATCCCCGCCTTGCGCGAGGCCTTCCGCGACGGCGCCACGGTGCCGCCGCGCCACGTCCACGCCATCGAGTCGGGCAACGCCCACGGCACCTCGCTCATCATGCCGGCCTGGAACGAACGCGGCTACTTCGGCGTGAAGATCATCAACATCTTCCCCGAAAACACCCACCAGGGCCTGCCGGGCCTGCACGCCACCTACAACCTGTACAGCGCCACCACCGGCGTGCCCATCGCCCAGGTCGACGGCGACGTCGTCACCGCCTACCGCACCGCGGGCGCGGCCGCGCTGGGCGCGGACTACCTGGCGCGCGCCGACGCGGGCGTGCTGCTGATCGTCGGGTCCGGGCGCATCGCCGCCCTGGTCGCGCAGGCCATGCGCGCCGTGCGGCCGATCCGCCGCATCCTGGTCTGGAACGTCCGGCCGGCCGGCGCCGAGCGCCTGGCGCGGGAGCTGCGCGAACAGGGCTACGACGCCCAGGCCACGGCCGACCTCGAAGGCGCCGCGCGCCAGGCCGACATCATCAGCTGCGCCACCCTGTCGACCCAGCCCCTGATCCGCGGCGCCTGGCTGCGCCCCGGCGTGCACCTGGACCTGATCGGCAGCTTCAAGCCCGAAATGCGCGAAACCGACGCCGCCTGCTTCGACGGCACGGCCGTCTACGTCGACACCGACGAGGCCCCCACCAAGTCCGGCGACCTGATCGAAGCCTTCGCCGCCGGCGCGCTCACGCGCCAGGACATCCGCGGCAACCTGCATCAGCTTGCCGCCGGCCAGGTCGCGGGCCGCCGCGACGACCGGGAAATCACCGTGTTCAAGGCCGTGGGCAGCGCGCTGGAAGACCTGACGCTGGCCACGCTGGTGTATGAGGCGACGCGCGAAGCGTGCTAGAGGAATGGATGGCGTGGGATGGGCAAAGCGCGAGGGCCTGGCCGCCGGCGCTACCTTAGCACCAGCGTAGCCCCGATCACCCGCAGCGTCGGCATCAGCTGGCGCCAGGCGTCCTTGGGGATGGCGGGCGGCCGCGCCAGGGAACTGGCGGCCGGGTCGTCCAGCAGGTCGCCTTTACAGGCGAACACGATGCTGTTGGTCATGTCGTCGTCCACCACTTCGAACATCGACGAGCCGAACGCCGCGCGCACGCGGTCCAGGTATTCGTGGTGGTCGGGGTGATTGACGTGGAAATTGATCACCAGGATGCCGTCGTCGCGCAGCGCGCGGCGGCAGTCGGCGTAGAACGCCGCCGAGCACAGGGCGGCGGGGATGCCGCCCACGCCGAAGCCGTCCAGGAAGATCACGTCGGCGTGCTGCTCCAGGCCCGCCAGGTGCGCGGCGGCGTCGGCCTGGATCACGCGCAGGCGGGCGTCGTCGGGCGGCACCATGAAAGCGTCGCGCAAGGCGATGACGTCGGGGTCGATCTCGACCACCTCGATCTCGGTGCGGGCCAGGTAGCGGTGGCAGAACTTGGGCAGCGACCCGCCGCCCAGGCCGACCATCAGGATGCGGCCGGGCTGCGGGTTGAACAGCACGAAACCCATCATCATCCGGGTGTACTCGAGGTCGAGCGCATCGGGATTGAGCAGGGACATGCTGCTCTGGATTTCCTTGTCCGTGAAATGCAGGGTCCGCGTGCTGCCGGAATCCCGGAAAAAAGGCCTGGGGCCGCCCGCCGGCGGGCCGGCGGGAATGCTGGAGTCAGACATGGGACGCTGCGCAATGCCGAAAAAGGGATAGACGATACCACCCCGGCCAGGCTTGCCCGCGTCCCGCGGGCCGGCGTCGAGCGCTAGACCAGCAGCACCGGGCACGGCGCGTCGGCGATGATGCGCCCGCACACCGAGCGCAGCACGGCGTCCAGCAGCTGGCCGCGGTGATGCGAACCCATCACGATGGCCTCGGCGCGGGACTTGACCGCATACTCGATGATTTTCTCCGCCGCATGGCCGGTCAGCTCGTGGCATTCGAAGGCCACCTTGCCCGCGGTCAGGATCTCGACGACGGACCGCATCGCCTTGCCGCTTTCCTCGTGGTGCCAGGCGTCGATTTCGGCCTTGCCGACGAAGGCCTGCACGTCGCCCGTCACGTCGGGCGCGCAGTGCACCACGTGCACGGTGAAATCCCGGTTGAGCAGGGAACTTCCGACCAGGTAGCGCGCTGCGGCATCGCTGTAGCTCGACCCATCGGTGGCGAGAATGATGGTGTTCATGGCGGATCTCCGGTTCTGGACGCATCGGCCTTGGAACGCGCGGCGTTTGCCGCAGTCCGTCCGGGCAGTATCGCGCTGGCGCCCACGGATGCCAACAGGATAAGGCCAACTGCCCCGAGCGACCACTGTACCGGCACGTGGAACCACGGCGCGGCCAGCATCTTGCCGCCGATCACGATCAGCACGGCGGCCAGGCCGTGCTTGAGGTAGCGGAAACGTTCCCGCATGTCGGCCAGCAGGAAATACATTGCCCGCAGGCCCATGATGGCGAAAATATTGGACGTAAAAACCAGGAAGGGATCGGTGGTGACGGCGAAGATGGCGGGAATGCTGTCGACGGCGAAGACCGCGTCGCTGGCCTCTATCATCAGCAGCACCACGAACATCGGCGTGGCGTGGCGCAGGCCGCCTATCCGTACGAAAAACGATTCGCCGTGATAGTCCGGCGTGATGCGCATGGACGAGCGCAGCAGGCGCACCAGCGGATTGCGCGCGATGTCGGGCTGGCGATCGGCGTGCGCCAGCATCCTGGCGCCGGTCACCACCAGCAGCGCGCCGAACAGGTAGAACATCCAGGAAAACTGCGCCAGCAGCCAGACCCCGGCCAGGATCATGGACACGCGCATCACGATGGCGCCCAGCACCCCGTACAGCAGCACGCGGCGCTGCAATTCGAGCGGCACCGCGAAGTACCCGAATATCAGCGAAAAAACGAACATATTGTCCACGGACAGGGACAGTTCGATCAGGTAGCCGGTGTAGAACTCCAGCGCCTTGCGGTTCGCGGTGGCGCGGTCCAGCGTGGCGTCCAGGAAGCCCCACAGCAGCGCGCCGAAGAGCGTCGCCAGCGCCACCCAGGCCAGCACCCAGCATAGCGCTTCGCGCGCCGAGACGCGATGCGCGCGCCTGCCGCCCAGCACGTACAGGTCCAGCGCCAGCACGACCAGCACGAAGCCGACGAAGCCGGCCCACATCGCCGGGGTGGCAAAGGTTTCGACCTGGTTCATGGAGGCCTCCCGCTGCGAGGCGTATGCACGAATCCAGTCTAGAGCGGCGCCAGCGGCCGAACAATTCGGCCCAAGCGAAGCGATGGTCAGGTTTTTTCGAATCCGCGCGGGCCAGGGGTAGAATTTTCGTATTGCACCTTCGCGGGAGACTGACCATGGCAGAGAGTTCCCCAGCGTCACCGCAAGTCCGGCCCCTGGAGATCGGCGACATCACCGTCATCGACAACACCAAGCTCAAAAAGGCCGTCACCGCCGCCGCCCTCGGCAACGCCATGGAGTGGTTCGACTTCGGCGTCTACGGCTTCGTGGCCTTCGCGCTGGGCAAGGTGTTCTTTCCCGAGGCCTCGCCCGCGGTGCAGACCATCGCCGCGCTGGGAACCTTCTCCGTGCCTTTCCTGGTGCGCCCGCTGGGCGGCGTGTTCTTCGGCGTCATGGGCGACCGCTACGGCCGCCAGAAGGTGCTGTCGCTGACCATCATCATCATGGCCATCAGCACGTTCTGCATCGGCCTGATCCCCTCCTACGCGTCCATCGGCCTGTGGGCGCCCATCCTGCTGCTGCTGTGCAAGCTGGCCCAGGGCTTCTCGGTGGGCGGCGAGTACACCGGCGCGGCCGTCTTCGTGGCCGAGTACGCGCCGGACCGCCGCCGCGGCTTTCTGGGCAGCTGGCTCGATTTCGGCTCCATCGCCGGCTTCGTGCTGGGCGCCGGCCTGGTCGTGCTGCTGCAGGCCACGCTGGGCGAACGGACCTTCCTGGAATGGGGCTGGCGCGCGCCGTTCTTCGTGGCCGGCCCGCTGGGCCTGCTGGGCCTGTATCTGCGCCATGCGGCCGAGGAAACGCCGGCCTTCACCCAGCAGCTGGAGCAGATGGAGCAGGAGGACCGCGACGCCGTGCAGGAACGGCCCACCGTGTCGTTTCGCGAGATCTTCTCCAAGTACCGCAAGGCGCTGCTGGTCTGCATCGGCGTGGTGCTGGTGACGAACATCACCTACTACATGCTGCTGACCTACATGCCCACCTATCTGTCCAGCAGCCTGGGCTATTCCGAAGAGCATGGCGTGCTGATCATCGTGGTGGTCATGATAGGCATGCTGTTCGTGCAGCCGGTGGTCGGCTTCTTCAGCGACAAGATCGGCCGCAAGCCGTTCCTGCGCGCCGGCAACATCGGCATACTGGTGATCGCGCTGCCGGCCTTCACGCTGGTGGGCAGCGACAACACCGGCCTGATTTTCCTGGGCCTGCTGTTCATCGCCGTGTTTCTCAACTGCATGACCGGGGTCATGGCCTCCACGCTGCCGGCGCTGTTTCCGACGCGCATCCGCTACAGCGCGCTGGCCAGCTCGTTCAACGTGGCCATCATCGCCGCCGGCCTCACGCCCACGGTGGCGGCCTGGCTGGTGGAGGAAAGCGGCAATCTGATGATGCCGGCCTATTACCTGATGGCCGCCTCGCTGATCGGCATCGTCACGTCCTTCTACCTGCCCGAGACCGCCAACCGCCCGCTGCGCGGCGACACGCCCAATGCGGCCAGCCGGCACGAGGCCCACGCCCTGCTGCAGCAGGCCCACGAGCACATCGAGCAAAGCGTGTTGGACATCGAAGCCGAGATCGCCGAGCTGGAAGAGAAGCTCGACGCGCTGCGGCAGCGCCGCCAGCGCCTGGCCGACCGCCATCCCGACCTGGAGTGAAACGCGCGCCAGCCGCTTCCTCTACAATCGGCGCAGTCCGCGGCGGGCTTCCTGCCCAGGCCGAAGGACGTACCGCTCTCTAAAAACAAGGATATGGCAGTAATGGCAACACAACACTCTCAGCCTGCGACGGGCGAGCTGATCAAGACTTTCCGCCACGGAAAATTCTTCGTTTATTTCCTGGTGGTGCTGGGCATCGTGTGCCTTGCATTGGCCGGCTTCGTCGTCTACCTGAGCACCATCGCTCCGCAGAAGAATCCCCCGCTTTTCTTCGGCACCGCCGGTTTCCTGGCCTTCTGCGGCGTGTGCGGACTGGCCGCCAGCGTGTGGCAGAAGAAGCTGCGCCAGCCGAGCTACGAGGTCTATGAAAACGGCGTCGCGCAGATCGTCGGCTCGCAGAGGCAGTACACCCCGTTTACCGAAATCGAAGACCTGTACCTGTTCAGCTCCGGCCAGACCGTGATGAGCGGCATGGCCACCAACCTGGCCTATCGCCGCAACGCGGGCGAACCCTTCAAGTGGATCAGCCAGCACCTGTCGGGCTACATGGACTTCCAGCAGCTGTTCCGCGAACTCTACCTGCGCGAGCGCCAGCCCGTCGTGCTGGAGACGCTGGCCCGCGGCGGCGCCGTCACCTTCAACTACATCAGCACCGGACAGGTGTGGCGCAAGCGCGTGAGCGGCAAGTTCCTGAACATCACCACGCAGCCCATCGTCATGACGCGCGATGCGCTGGAAGTGCAGGGCCGGAAGGTGCCGCTGTCCAGCCTGCGCAACGTCGACCTCAACGCCTGGAGCGAGAAGGTCGTCATCAAGGACGCGGCCGGCAATACGGTGCTGTCGACCATCGGCCTGGGCATTCTCGGCCTGGACCTGTTCCTCAATACGCTGAGCCTGCTGCTCGAACAGCACCAGGACGCCGCGGCGCGACAGTCCGCCTGAAGCAATGGCAAGGTAATAGCAAAGGGGCCGCGGGCCCCTTTTTTTTCGCCGCCGGCAGGACGGTCAGGCGAGGTACGTGCGGTTGATGTCCTTGATGGTCGCGGTGCCGGCAAGCTTCATGCTCAGCTCCAGCTCGTACTTCAAGGTGTTCAGCACCGAGGTCACGCCCGCCGCGCCGCCCATGGCCAGGCCGTAGAGCACGGGCCGGCCGACCGCCACGGCGCTGGCGCCCATGGCGAGCGCCTTGAACACGTGCACGCCGCGCCTGACGCCGCCGTCCAGGTACACCGGCACCTTGTGCCCGACTGCGTCCACCACGCCGGGCAGCGTGGTGAAGGCGCCCGGCACCGCGTCCAGCTGGCGCCCTCCGTGATTGGACACCTGGATCGCCGCGGCCCCGGCGCTGACGGCCTCCTTGGCGTTGGCGGGGGACTGGATTCCCTTGACCACCACCGGCAGGCCCGACTCCTTGACGATGAACTCCAGGTCGGCGAAATCCAGGTCGCGCTTGAAGATGGTGAACAGCTCGGCCAGGGTCGCGCCCTTGGGCGCGTTCGGCACGTTGGGAAACGGCAGCGTGGCGGGAAACTTGAAGCCGGTGCGGCGATCCGACTCGCGGTTGCCCGACCATTCCAGGTCGACGGTGAAGACGATGGCGGTCGCGCCCATGGCCTTGGCGCGCGCGATCAGCTCGCGGTTCACGCCCATGTCCTTGGTGAAGTACAGCTGGAACCACTTCGGCCCCTTGCTGACCCTGGCCATCTCCGCCAGCGGCACGTTGGCCAGCGTCTGGGCGGTGAAGAGCGCGCCGGCGTCGGCCGCCCCCTTCGCCGTGCCGAGCTCGGCCGTCGCATGGGCCAGGCCGTGCGCGGCCATCGGCGGCACGAAAATGGGAATGTCGACCGGCGAGCCCAGCAGCGTGGTGCGCGTGTCGGGCTGCTTCACGCCGGCCAGATAACGCGGCATGATGGCGTGGTCGTCGAACGAGCGCACGTTCTCGCGCAGCGTCCATTCATCGCCCGAACCGCTGCTGATGTAGCTGAACTGCGGCACCGGGATGATCTTGCGGGCCTCTTCCTCTAGGTCGTAGAGATTGATGATGTCCAGCTTCTTTTCCGCGCTGCCGGCCTTGTAGGCGCCGGCTGCGCCCCCGGCCGGCGCGGCGGCGGCGGCGGCCGGGACGGCCGACGCCGCCAGCAGGCCGCCCGCCATCATGCTCAGGCTGCCGATCATCATTTCACGTCTGGTGGTTTGCATTTTTTTGCTTCCTCGAAAACCGCGGACCGCGAGCGCAGCCCGCGCCGGGCCTCAGCGCGCCGCGTCGGCGACGGCCTCGATGGTGATGCGCAGCTGGACCTCGTCGCTGACGGCCGGCGCGAACGCGTCCACGCCGAAATCGCTGCGCTTGAGGGTCGTGGTGGCGTCGAAGCCGATGGCGGGGCGCTCCAGCATCGGATGCACGCCCTGCTTGTTCTGGCGCGCCTGCAGCACCACGGGCTTCTCGACGCCCTTCACGCGCAGCACGCCCTTGATCTGCAGCCTGCCGTCGCCCTGGTCGGTCACCGAGGTGCTCTTGAACTGGATGTCGGGATACTTGGCGGCCTCGAAGAATTCGGCGCTCTGGAACATCTCGTCCAGCTTGGCCACATGCGACGTGAACTGCGGCACCGGCACGCGCAGGTCGACCGAGGAATTCGACGGCCGGGCCGCGTCGTAGCGGACCACGCCGGTGATGCCGCCGGCATGGGCGGTGGGCTTGGAAAAGCCCAGGTGGTCCCAGGTCACCACGACCTCGGTGTGGGTCGGGTCGATCTGGTAGTCGACCGGGGCGGCCTGGGCGGTCAGGCTGCCCAGCGCCACGACGGCGGCGGCAAGATAGGCGGCGTAGGTTTTCTTCATGCGGTTCTCTCTGTGCTTGGCGGCCCGCGGCGGGCCCTCGGTTCGTCATGGGGCGGGCAGCAATCAGCCCACTCTTGAAACATGCGACAAGCATAAGAAATGCATCAATAACGCGCTAGCCGTTAAAAAATGATCTCACTGTTCTATTTTCGATAACAAAACAACGGACCCGGCCGCGCCGGGCCCGTCGCCCGGCGCTACGACTGCGCCGATGCGGCCAGCAGAATGCGCGCTACGTCGGCCGGCGCGTCCAGCATCAGGTCATGGCCGTGCGGCAGGTCGGTCAGATGCCAGCCCTGCTGCGCGCGCAGCTTGGCGGCCTGCTTGCGGAACGACTCGGAGTCGTACTTGGCCGCGCGCACGAAATGCCGCGTGGGCACGCGCAGGATGGCGTCGGTGGCCGGCAGGGTGTCGATGAAGGTCTGGTAGGGCTGGGGCGTGCACTTGGCGTCCACCCAGGCCTGGTCCGCTTCGTTGACCATGAAGAGCCGCGACGGCGTCGGCGCGATCTGTCTGTCCGCCCCGACCAGCCCGGCGATGCGTTCGCGCACGGCGGCGCCCGACAGGTCCAGCAGGGAGACGCCCGGCTCCGCGACGAAGGCGTCCAGGTACACCAGCGCCTTGATGCGCGGCTGCAGTTCCTGCGTGACGCCGCTGATCACCATGCCGCCATACGAGTGGCCGCAAAGCACGACTTGGTCCAGGTCGTCCCAGCGGATCAGGTTGGCCACGTCGTCGATGTGGGTGCGCAGGTTCAGCGCCGGGCTGAACAGGTGCGAACGATCGGCCAGGCCAGTCAGCGTGGGCGCGTACACGCGGTGTCCCTGCGCCTGCAGCAGCGCGGCCACGCGCTGCCAGCACCAGCCGCCATGCCAGGCGCCATGGACCAGCACGAACGTGGCCGGCTTGGCCGCGCCCGCCGCGGCGGTTTGCGTCTGCGCCTGGCTGCCGGCGGCGACGGTCGCGAGCGTCGCCGCGCCCACGCTGTGCATCCAGCTTCTACGATTCATGGCCACGGCTCCCGGCAGCGTTTGAACTACGACTATGCATGATGTGTCTCCCTGTCGTTGGATGGGGCCTGTCGGCCCTCTTGCAAAAGCGGCACGAGTTTCCCGGAATCGGGCGCGCCCCAGGGCTACAATGTCCGGCTACCGGACGATTTGAGTCGATGAATCCCACAGATGACTGACAGGCCGCCATTCCCGGACGAGGGCAACCGCTCCTTGCAGCGCGGCCTGCGCGTGCTGGAATACATATGGCGCAACGCTCGCGACGGCGTGCGCGTCGCGCAGATCATGCGGGCCTGCGCGCTGGAGCGGGCCACCGTCTACCGGCTGCTGGGCACGCTGCTGGCCGCAGGCTACGCGGCCCGGCGCGGCCGCTACCTGTATGTGCCCGGGCCTTCCATCCGGCGCATGCTCGACGACGCGCCCGTCCATGACCTCGCCCTGCGGCTGGACCCGCTATTGCGGCGGATCAGCGATATCTCCGGCGACACCGCGTTCGCCGTCGTGCGCGAAGGCACGCAGTCCCGCTGCATCGCGCGGCGCATCGGCAGTTTTCCAATCCAGGTGCTGGCGGTCGAGGTCGGCCGGCGCCAGCCGCTGGGCGTGGGCGCGGCCGGCCTGGCCCTGCTGGCCTCGCTGCCGCGCGACGAGGCGGCGGCGATCATCGCCTCGAACGCGGCCGCGCTGGGCGGCTATGGCGGCATGTCGCCCAAGCGCCTGGCCATGCTGCTGGAAGCCACGCGCCAGCGCGGCTGGTCGGTGGTGGGCAATCACGTCGCCACCGACACCCTGGCCGTCGGCGTGGCCATCGCCGCCGCCGACCGCGACGTGCTGGCCGCGATCAGCGTGGCCGCGCCCCTGAGCCGCATGGGCGCCGAACGCCAGCTGTTCCTGGTCAGGACGATGCATGAGGCGCTGGCTCAGCTGCTGCCTGAAGGGGTCTAGCGGCAGCCGCCGCGCTGAACACCGCCAACAGCGGCGCCGCCGCCAGCACCGCGAACAGCCACCACGCCGCGCCCGAGGTTCCCGCGATTCCGCCGGGCGAGTTCAAGCCGCCCAGGTTGGCCAGCATGCCGGCCAGCGCCGAGCCCAGCGCGGTGGCGAAAAGCTGCACCGTGGTGATCGACGTGGCGGCGGCGTCCTGGTCGTCGGCGGGTGAGACCTGCAGTATCCGCGTCAGCAGGTGCGGCCATCCCAGGCCGATGCCGAAACCCACCAGCGCCAGGCCCAGGCCGATCCACCCCAGCACCCGCCAATCGCCCTGCGCGTGCAGCGGCAGGCTCAGCGCCAGCGCCACCATGCCTGCCAGCACCAATACCGGGCCGGCGACGATGGCGCGGCGGATGGCGCTGCCCTGCCAGCCCGAACTCCAGATTTCCGACACGGTCCAGCCCGCGGCCATCAGCGCGGCGAGGTAGCCGGACACCAGCGGCGTCTGCGCATGCAGGGTCTGCAGGAAGTACGGCACGAAGGTTTCGCTGGTCATGCCCACCACCAGCAGGCCGATGGTCAGGTACAAGGCCAGCAGCGGCGAGTCCAGGCGCAGCGCGCCCCTGGGCAGCAGCAGCGTCTTGCTGGTGAATTCCCTGCGCACCAGCAGCGCGACCAGCGCCGCCGCCAGCGCCAGGCCGGCGAAGTTCCAGCGCGCGTCCGGCGAGGCGCTGCCGACGCTGACAGCCAGCACCGCCGCAGTCAGCAACAGCAACTGCGCCAGCGGCAGCCTGCCGGCGCGGGCCGCGGCGTCGCGGTTGCGCGCCGGCATCACGCGCCAGACCAGCAGGAGGTACAGCACCGTGGCCGGCGCCAGCATGCCGAACGCCGCCCGCCAGGCGTCCATTTCCGCGAACACGCCGCCCACCGCGGGCCCCAGCAGCGTGGCCACGCCCCACATGCCCGAGATCAGCGCCATCGCCCTGGGCCACAGCCGCGGCTCGAACACCGCGTAGATCATGGCGTAGCAGAGCGCGAACAGGAACCCGCCTCCCAGCCCTTGCAGCGTGCGGCCGAACAGCATCAAAGGCATGCTGGGCGCCAGCGCGCAGACCAGGCTGCCCGCGACGAAGCACAGCGCGGCGATCGCATAGGCGCCGCGCGAACCGGCCGCGGCCAGCAGCTTGGCCGTCAGCGCCGAGCCGAGGATCGAGGCCACCACGAACAGCGTCGTGTTCCACGCGTACAGGTCCAGGCCGCCGATTTCACGCACCACCGACGGCAGCACGGTGGTGGCGATGTAGATGTTGATGGCATGCAGCGCGACGCCGCCCGACAGGGCGACGGAGCGCGCCAGATTCCTGCCGGAGAGCACATCCCCCCAGCTTCCCGCTTGCTCAGGCATGGCGCCCTCCCCAGGCAATGATTAATAAAACAAGAATTGTCTTGTTATATTAAAAAGGGGACGTTTGGATGTCAACGATTCGCGTTCACGCAGGCCCCGTGCGCTCGGCCAGGAAGCGGCCCGGCGGCTTGCCCACCGCCTTCTTGAACATCGTCACGAAAGCGCTGGCGCTGTCATAGCCCAGCTCATAGGCCACGGCCTGCACCGACAGCCCCGAGGTCAGGCGCTGCAGTCCCGCGATCACATGCCATTGATGGCGCCAGCGCCCCACGCTCATGCCGGTCTGCTGGCGGAACAGCCGGCTCATGTTGCGTTCGCTCATGCCGATGCGCGCCGCCCATTGCGGCAGCGTGGCGGCGTCGGCGGGATCGGCCAGTATGGCGTCGGCCAGCTTCACCAGCCGCGCATCCGAGGGCCGCGGCAAATGCAGCTGCTCCAGCGGCGCGGCTACCAGTTCGTCCAGCAGCACGGCCATGATGCGCCCTTCTGGGCCTTCCGGCAGGTACAGCCGCGGCAGCGCGCAGGCCCGGTCTATCAGGGCCTGCAGCAGCACCGACACCGCGAGGCTGCAGCACGTCTGCGGCAGGCCCGCGACGGCGTCGGGTTCGACGAACAACGCATAGCCGCGGACTTTTCCCGACGGCGTGGCGCGATGGATCATGCCGCCCGGAATCCATACCGCGCAGCCGGGCGGCACCATCCAGACCCCGCGCTCGGTCTGGCACGTGATGACGCCGGAAACGGTGTAGAGCAGCTGCGCCTTGCGATGGCTGTGCGAGGGGTACTCGCCGCCTTCGGTGACCAGCGAGATGCTGGCCGCGACCACGGGCCGGTCGATCCGGTGCGGCTCGGCGTAGGAATGGGGAAGTTCTTGCGGTTGCATGGGGCGCGGACAGGTGGCGATAGCGGCCACGATACGGCAGCGGCCCGATGGCGTCATCACTATCGATGGCCAGTTTGTTTATCGATCCAGCCATGCCGACATGGCCGGATTGATAAATACATTGGCCATTTCGTGGAATGACGCCAGCCTAAAAGAGAATGAGAATACTTGCATTCTCCCAACCCCAAGGCGGCCCGCCTGCGCGATCGGCCGCCGCGCTACGTCCGCCCCATGATCCGTTTTTCCCGCACCCGGACGCCCGCCGTCTTCCTCGGCCTGGTACTGACAGGCTGCTCCGTCGGGCCGGCCTTCCAGCCCCCGCCCGATCCCGCCGCCGCCGCGACCCTGCAGCCGCGCGACGCCGGCTCGCTTGCCGCCGCCCTGCGGCGCGAACCGGTGCCGGCCGCCTGGTGGGACCTGCTCGACGATCCCATCCTGTCCAGCCTGCAGCGCCGCGCCGCGCAGGCCAACCTGGATCTGCAGGCCGCCGCGGCGCGCGTGGCCCAGAGCCGGGCCAAGCTCGGCATCGCGGGCGCGGCGCAATTGCCGCGGCTCGGCGTCGGCGGCTCGTATGCGCGGCAGGCCGACAGCGAGAACGGCAAGATGGTGGCGCTGGGCGCGCCGTCAGCGCCCTACGATTACTGGCAGGCCGGCTTCGACGCCTCGTGGGAAATCGACCTGTGGGGACATGCGCGCAAGCTGCGCGAACAGGCCGGCGCCGAGCGCGCCGCCGCCTGGTACGACCAGGAAGCCGTGCGCGTGGCCATGGCCGCCGAGATCGCGCGCAATTACCTGCAGCTGCGCGGCATCCAGGCGCAGATCGATATCGCACGGCAGAACGAGAAGATCGCCGAGCACGCGCTGCGCCTGGCCGAAAGCCGCGCGCGCAACGGCGTGGCGACGCAGTTCGACACCGCCGCGGCCAGCGCCCAGCTGGCCACGGTGCGCGCGCTGCAGCCCGAGCTGGCCGAGCAGCGCGACGCGCACATGAACGCGCTGGCCTTGCTGCTGGGGCTGGCGCCGCGCGAGCTCGACGCCGAACTCGGACCGGCCCGCAAGCTGCCCGATCCGCCGCAGGCGGTGCCGGTGGGCCTGCCGTCGGAACTGGCGCGCCGCCGCCCCGACATCCAGCGCGCCCAGGCGCGCCTGCAGGCGGCCACGGCCGCGGTCGGCGTGGCCACGGCGGACTTCTACCCGCGCCTGACGCTGGGCGGCGGCCTGGGCCTCGAATCCTTCCACGGCAGCGACCTGGGCAACTGGGCTTCGCGCCAGTTCACCGTCGGGCCGACGCTGTACCTGCCCATTTTCGAGGGCGGCAGGCTGCGCAGCACCCTGGCGCTCACCGAGGCGCGCCAGCAGGAAGCCGCCATCGACTTCCAGCGCACGGTGCTGCGCGCCTGGCACGAGGTCGACGACGCGCTCAACGCCTGGGCCGCGCAACAGCGCCGCCACGTCGAACTGCGGCACGCCTACGAACACAATCTGCGCGCCCTGCGCGCGTCCGAGGCCGCCTACAAACAGGGCGCGGCGGACTATCTGCCGGTGCTGGTCGGACAGCGCAACCTGCTCGACAGCCAGCTGGCGCTGACCCATAGCGCGACCCGTTCCACCTTGACGGTGGTGGCCCTGTACAAGGCGCTGGGCGGCGGCTGGGACGCGGCCGCGCAAGACGGCGGGGAGGTCCGGTGAGCGCGCACGCAGCGGCCGCCCCGGCCGCCCCCGAACGCCGCGCGCGCCCGCTGGTCGCGCTGACCGGCATCTTCCTGGCCGCGATGACGGCCGGCCTGAACAACCGCGTCGGCGCGCTGGCCCTGGCCGACATCCGCGGCGCGCTGGGCCAGGGGCTGGACGACGCCTCCTGGCTCCACACGGTCTATGCGGCGGGCGAGCTGGTCGCCATGCCGTTCGCCTCGTGGTTCGCCATCACGCTGTCGCTGCGCCGCTTCCACCTGGGCATGGTGGGCCTGTGCGCGCTGATCGCGCTGGTGCTGCCGTTCGTCCACAGCCTGCCGCTGCTGCTGGCGCTGCGCGGGCTGCAGGGCCTGGCCGGCGGCGCGCTGGTCCCCGTGCTGATGATGGCCGCGCTGAAGTTCCTGCCCGCGCCGATCCGGCTGCACGGGCTTGCGCTTTACGCCATGACCGCCACCTTCGCGCCCAATGTCTCGACCTGGCTCACCGGCCTGTGGACCGACAGCCTGACGGACCTGCGCCTGGTCTACTGGCAGGCGATCCCGCTGCTGCTGCTGGCCGGCGCGCTGGTGGGCTGGGGCCTGCCGGACGCCCCGTCGCAGGCCGAGCGCTTCAAGCGCGCCAACTGGCCCGGCATGGCCATGGGCGTGATCGGGCTGATCCTGGTCACGGTGGCGCTGGACCAGGGCGTGCGGCTGGACTGGTTCGAGTCGCGCCTGATCACGGCGGCGCTGGCCGTGGGCCTGGTCTTCACCGCGGCCTATCTGGTGAGCGAATGGCGCCACCCCGAACCCTTCGTCAAGCTGCAGCTGCTGGGCCGGCGCAACCTGGGCCTGGGATTCACGGTGTTCGTGTGCCTGCTGATCGTGATGCTGTCCGGCTCGTCGGTGCCGTCCGCCTATCTCGGCCGCGTCTGGGGCTACCGGGCGCTGCAAAGCGCGCCCATCGGCCTGATCATCGGCCTGCCGCAATTGCTGCTCGGCCCCTGCGTGGCCGCGCTGCTGTACCGCAAGTGGGTCGACGCGCGCGTCGTGTTCGCGCTGGGACTGGCGCTGATCGCCGCGGCCTGCCTGCTCGGATCGCGCCTGACGGCGGACTGGGTCTGGCAGCAGTTCATCGTGGTGCAGACGCTGCAGGCGCTGGGCCAGCCCATGGCGGTGGTATCCCTGCTGTTCCTGGCCACCAGCGTGGTGCAGCCGCCCGAAGGCCCCTACGTGTCGGGCACCATCAATGCGCTGCGGGTGTTCGGCACCCTGGCCGGCAGCGCGGCCATCGGCCAGCTCACGGTGGTGCGCGAGCGCTTCCACGCGGACATCCTGCTCGACAGCCCGGGCCTGCTGCATGGCGGCTGGACGCAGCTGATCGAGCCGGCCCGCATCGCCTCCGCATTGCACGAGCAGGCCTTCGTGCTGGCCACGTCCGACGCCTATCTGGCGCTGGGCCTGCTGGCCGTTCTGATGATTCCCCTGGTGCTGCGCCTGCAATACATCCCGGCGCCGCAACCCGCTACTACTTCTCATGGATGAACCTATGCCTCAGCTCAAGACCGGCAAGACCGCCGTCGGCGCCCTGCTCGCCGTCACCGTCGTCGCCGCGCTTTTCTACATCAACCGTCCGGAAAGCGCGTCGGACCTGCAATCGACCGACTACGCCTATGTGCGCGCCGACTTCACCCAGGTCGCGCCGCAGGTTTCGGGCCGCGTCGCCGAAGTGCTGGTCGAAGACAACCAGCGCGTGGAGCCGGGACAGCTGCTGGCGGTGATCGATGACCGCGACTTCGCCATCGCGCTGGAACATGCCCGCGCCAGGGTCTCCAGCGCGCAGGCCGTGATCGACAGCCTGGACGCCCAGATCGCCCGCCAGGAAAACGAGATCGAGCGGGCGCAGGCCACCGTCACGGCCGACAGCGCATCCCTGCGCCTGGCCCGGGCCGATCTGGCGCGCTACCGTAATCTGGCGGCGGACGGCGCCGGCACCGTGCAGGCGCTGCAGCGCGCGCAGGCCCAGGCCACCATCCACGGCGCCAATCTGGAAAAGGACCGGGCCGCCCATCAGGCCGCGCTGCGCCAGCTCGACATCCTGCGCGCCGAACTGCGCAAGGCGCGGGCCGCGCTGGCGCAGACGAAGGCCGAACAGGCCGCCGCGGAACTGAATCTCTCGTATACGCGCATCACCGCCCCGATCGCGGGCACCGTGGGCCAGCGCGCGCTGCGCGTGGGGGCCTTCATCGCCACGGGCAAGCCCGTGGCCGCGATCGTGCCGCTGGACGCGGTCTACATCGAAGCCAATTACCGCGAAACCCAGCTCGCGCGCGTGCGCCCCGGCCAGCCGGTGAAGATCCGCGTGGACGCGTTGCCCGGCGTCACGCTGCGCGGCACCGTCGACAGCCTCGCGCCGGCCAGCAACGCCAGCTATGCCCCGCTGGGCCCGCAGAACGCCACCGGCAACTTCACCAAGATCGTGCAGCGCCTGACCGCCCGCATACGCCTGGACGCGGACCAGCCGCAGGCCGCGCGCCTGCGCGTGGGCATGTCGGTCGAACCCGAGATAGACGTGTCCGCCGAGCCGGCCGCCGGCCGCAAGGTCGCCGCGCGCGGCGCTACCTCGTATTCCGACTGATTCGAAGCCCCTGCGGGCCGGATATCGGCGTATCTGTGGCGTGTTCCAAGTACTGGAACCGAAACTTTCACCAAATCATGTGAGGACAATTTTCAGCGTTTTCCCCGCAATCGCCGTAGGCCCCAAGGCCCGCCCATACACAATGTCGGATTTGAAGCGATTTTCTAATAGCGCCTGGTTATTTGCCTGACTAGGCTGGCCCTGAAGCTGCCAAAAAAGGAAAGAAGAAATGCACAGGGCCAGTGAACGGGAACACGACAAGCAGGCGCTCATCATCGGCTGGATTCTGGACGGTCCCAGACCCGTCTTCACCGATGTGATCAGCGAAGTCCGCAGGTGGATGGACGATGGGCTCGAGGTCTATGAAGTGACCCGGGTCCACGGCAGCAGTGGCAAGCACCTCAGCCCTTTGGAGGCCCGCAGTCCGCGCCGCGCGCGGGCCGGCCTGTGACGGGCGGGGCGCCGTACAGGAGGAAAAACAATGAGAACCGGAGTCATCAGTCTCAACGGTTACCGTCTCGAGTACAAGCTGTGCGAAGTCTCGTTGCGGCCGGGCTGGAACGTGTGGGTGCGCACCTCGCCCCACAACAGCTGGACGCAGATCGGCACGGGCGATCGCGTGTTCGCCAATGAACATGCCGCCATGAGCGGCGTGAAGCACACGGCCGAGGAACTCAACGCGCGGCGCCTGAAAATATAGCGGCGCGGGGCCTGCCCCGCGCCGCGTCTGCCGCCGGCCTCAGCGGCCGCGCACCTTCACCGCCTGGTCGATGGCGCCGAACAGCGATTGCCTGCCGTCCAGCGCCTCGATGCGGACCCGGTCCCCGTGCCGCAGGTAGGGGCGCAGGTCTTGTTCCGGCGCGCCGTCCAGGATCTGGCGCACGCGGGCCTCGGTGATGCAGGCGCTGCCGGCGGCCGGGTCCTCGTTGCTGATGGTGCCCAGGCCGATGATGCTGCCCGCGCCCAGCGCCCGCGTGCGGGCCAGGTGCGCGATGACCTGCGAGAAGTTGAAGATGGTCTCCACGTTCGAATGGGGCTGGCCGAAAGCCACGCCGTTGATCGAGATGTGGACGCGGAAGTTGGGCATGCTGTCTTTCCACAGCGCGCCCAGCGCCGCCGGCGTGAGCGCGATGGGCGCGAAGCTGGTGGCGGGCTTGCTCTGGTAGAAGCCGAAACCCTTGGACAGTTCGTCGGGAATCAGGCCGCGCAGGGACACGTCGTTGAGCAGCACCACCAGCGCGATGCATTGCTCGGCCTGCTCGACGCTGACGCCCATGGGCACGTCCTTGGTGATGACGGCGACCTCGGCTTCGAGGTCGATCTGGTGCGCCTCGTCGACGGCCTCGATGTCGTCCTGGGCGCCCAGCATGACGTCGGAGCCGCCCTGGTAGACCAGCGGCTCGGTTTCATAGCGCGGCGGAATGGGCTCCTTGCGCCATTGATAGATCAGGCGCGCGTGGTTGCGGTAGACGGACGCGTCGGCCCACTGGTAGGCGCGCGGCAGCGGCGCCATGCAGGCGGCCGCCTCGAAGGCCGGCGCGCCGGCCCAGCCGGCCGCGTCCAGCGCCTCGCTTTGCGCGAGCAGCCGCGGCGCGAGCGCGTCGAAATCATCCAGCAGCGCTTGCAGCGTCGGAGCGGCCTGCGCGGCCGTCCAGCGCTGGCCGGCCGCGTCGACCAGCATCAGCTGGCCGTCGCGGGCGCCGTTCTTGCGCGTCGCCAGACGCAAAGGCAGGTTGGGCAGCGTCATTGCATTCCTTTGCCGGCGGTCCGGCCGGATTGGGTGTCGGTCCATGCGCGCAGCGTCTGGTGGGCGGTCTTGGCGAAGCCGGCGACGACCTCGGCCGGCGCCACCTCCACCGTCAGCTCCAGGCGGAAGCCGTTGGGATCGAAGAAGTAGACGGATTCGATGTAGCCGTCGTGGTCGGTCACGCCCAGCACCTCGATGCCGTGCGCTTCCAGCCTGGCCTTCATCGCCACCAGGTCCTCCATGCTGTCGACGCGCAGCGCCATGTGGTTGACCCAGGACGGCGTGTTGGGCGAAGGCAGCGCGGCGGTGTCGTCGCCCAGGTCGAAGAAGGCGATGTGCGAGCCGTCGGCCATGCGGAAGAAGATGTGGACGTACGGGCAATAGTCGCCCGTGCTGGGCACGTGGTCCTTCTTGATGACGTGCACCAGCGGCAGGCCCAGGATGTCTTCGTAGAAGTGGCGGGTTTCCTCGGCGTTCTTGCAGCGCCAGGCGAAGTGGTGCAGACCGTGTACGGGACGGGGCGAGTTCATGTCGTACTCCTTTCTGGATCAGTCCAGAACGATGTTGGCCTGGCGGATGACCGCCCCCCATTTGAGGGACTCCGCGCGGGCCAGGGCCTTGAATTTTTCGGGCGTGCTGGGCAGCGGCTCGAAGCCGAAATCGCTGAAGCGCTGCAGCACGTTCGGATCGGCCAGCGCCGCGTTGAGCTGCCGGTTCACCAGCGCGACGACCTCGGCCGGCATGCCGGCCGGACCCAGCACGCCTTGCAGGGCGAAGACCTCGACGTCGCTGACGCCCTGCTCCGCCAGCGTAGGCACGTCCGGCACGGCGGCCGAACGCTGCGCGGTGCCGATGGCCAGCGCGCGCACCCGTCCGGACTTGATGTAGGAAATGCCGGACGCGAGATCCAGGAACATGACGGGCACGTGGTTGCCCAGCAGGCTCTGTATGGCGGGCGCGGCGCCGGCGAAGGCCACGTGCGTCAGGTCCGTACCGGTGCGGCTCTTGAACAGTTCCATGGCCAGGTGATGCGGCGAGCCGTTGCTGACCGAGGCGAAGTCGACCTTGCCCGGGTTGGCGCGCACGTAGGCCAGGAATTCGGCCAGGCTGCGCGCCGGGAAGTCGGGATGGACCACCAGCAGCAGCGGAAAGCGGCCAATGGCGCCGACGTACGTGAAGTCGTTCTCGGGGCTGAACGCAAGCTTCTTGAACAGGTGCTCGTTGAAGAACAGCAGCGCGTTGTCGGCCGACATGATGGTGTAGCCGTCCGGCTTGGACCGCGCCACCAGGTCGGCGCCGATATTGGTCGAGGCGCCCGGCCGGTTGTCGATCATGAGCTGCTGGCCCAGCTTGGGCCGCATGCTTTCGGCCAGCGCGCGCGCCAGGTTGTCGGTGCCGCCGCCGGCCGGATAAGGCACCACCCACTTGATGAGGCGGTCCGGATAGGCGCTCTGGGCGGCGGCGCAGGCCGGCCCCGCCAGGGCGCTGGCGACGAGCAGCTTGAGTACGTGACGACGATTCATGGATGGTTCTCCCCCGGTGTTTTTCTTGGACTCAGCCTGCCGACAGCGACGGCTGCGGCAGGTCTTTCAAGGCGGCGTCGATGGCGGCCTTGCAGGCCGCCTCGTCGCCCAGCCGCTCGAACAGCAGCAGGGCCAGCCTGGACAGGAACAGCGACTCGCGCTCCCGGCCGGCCTGGCCGATCGCGTTGCTGCAATAGGTATAGACGCGGTCCTGCGCTGCGGCGTCGAACATCACGACGGACTCCTCTGGATTTGGCATGCTTGGGCAAGGGCGGCCTGCACCCTGGCGGCGTCGGCGCGCCGCCAGCGCGCACAGACATGGCCGTCGGGCCGGACGAGATAGGCGGTTCCTTCGGTTGCGCCATAGGCGCGCGCGGCGGGGCTGGAGACCGGCGCCGCCACCGCGCGACAGGGCACGGCGCCGGCGTCCCGCGCCAGCGCCATCGGCTCGGACCCGAAGCACAGCAGCGTGAACGCGTCGCCGGCCAGCAGATCCGTGACGAAAACCCCGTCTCGCACCGGCGCGTCATCCAGCGGCGCGCCGGGCGGCGGACCGGCCTCGAACGCATCGCTCGCGGCCGACAACGCCGAGGACTGGTAGTGGATGGCGTGCGTCTGGCGCGGATTGATCAGCCGCGCGATGCCCGGATGCGCGCCTGCCAGCGACAGCGCGGCCTCGCGCATCAGCTCGAAGCCGCGGTGCGGCGGCGACATGAATTCGGTGCTGCGCATGGCGCTGGCCGCGTTGACGTGAAACGCCTCGATGCGCTCCTGGCTATAGCTGTCCAGCAGCGCGTCGCCGGCCTGCCCGCGGATGCGCGCGGCCAGTTTCCAGGCCAGGTTGTCGGCGTCGTCGAAGCCGGAATTCAGGCCGCGCACGCCGAAGATCGGCATGGCGTGGGCCGAGTTGCCGGCGAACAGGATGCTGCCGTGGCGGTAGCTGTCCAGCGTCATGGCGCCGGCGCGGTAGATCGAGGTCCAGACCGGCGTCCACGGCAGGTGGCCTTCGCCGATCGCGTCCAGGTGGTTCTGCACGAACGCCCGGATCTGCGCGGGCTCCATCACCTGGGCCGCGTCCTGCCCGGCGGCCAGCTGGTAATCGACGCGCCAGATGTCGTCCGGCTGGCGGTGCATCAGTATCGTGGTGCCCCGCGCCCAGGGCGGATCGAACCAGGCCCGGCGCTCGGTGGGCGACTTGCTGGGCAGTTCGATGTCGACGATGGCGTAGCGCCCCTGGTATCCCACGCCTTTGAGTTCCAGGCCCAGGCTGTTGCGCACGAAGCTCTGGCCGCCGTCGCAGGCCACCAGCCAGTCCGCCCGGGCGTCGTAGTCGCCCAGGGGGTTGCTGACGGTCACGGCCACCCCGTCCGCCTCCTGCCGCACCGCGGTGATCCTGCTCTGCCAGCGGAAGTCGATGGTGCCCGGCCGCTTCCGGTTCACCGCGGCGATCTCGTCCAGCAGGTACTGCTCGATGTAGTACTGCTGCAGGTTGATCATGGGCGGGAACTTGTCCGCCTCGCCCGTGGGCATATCGAAGCGGAAGACCTCCCGGTCGCCATAGAAGCTGCGCCCGCGGGTCCAGGCCAGGCCCTTCTCCATGAAGCGCGCGACCACGCCCAGCCGGTCGAGGATCTCCAGGCTGCGCCGGGAGATACAGGCGGCGCGGCTGCCCTCGCAGACGGAATCGTCGGCCTCGATCACCACGCTGCCCACGCCCCGGCGGGCCAGCCCGAGGGCGACGGCCATGCCCACCGGGCCGCCGCCCGCGATCAGCACCGGGTGCCGGCCGGGCTCCTCGCGCCCGGCCAGGCCGGCAGGCATCCGCGGCGCATAGCGTTGATACGTGAAAGGTCCGATATGTGTAAGCGGCACGATTGGCAAGCCCTGGTTTTTCGTACATTGATGTCGAACAATTATCTGGCTTGCCGCCGCTTAAAATGTCATACAAAAATACGACGTACTAGCCCGAGCATGAAAGTCACCCGCCTGTCCTCGAACGCCGCTTCGGCCAGTCCGCAGCTCGCCCTGCGCCTGATCGAAGCCATCGGCTCGCACGCATTCGCCACGCAGGTGCTGGAATCCCTGGAAGACTTCGTGCCGGCCAGCCACTGCACCATCTTCGGGCTCAAGAGCAACGGCCGCATGGAGGCGCTGTCCAGCGCCAGCGCCATCGGCCAGATCGCCACCATCACGGCGGTGGACTACATGCAGATGGGCTTCGACCAGCTCGACTCGAACACGCTGTGGCTGTCCAAGCGCAAGCCGGGCCGCGAACGCCAGTTCTGGATGGGGCACCAGTTCGCCAGCGACGTGACCCACGCGCGCTACCGCCAGCTTTGCTACGACGTGCCCGGCATCCGCGAGCGCCTGTCGCTGCTGTCGGTCTTTCCCGACGGCTACCGGATCTCGCTCAGCCTGTACCGCAACCATTCATATCCCGACTACAGCGTGGCCGACATGCACTGGCTGTCGCTGCAGGCGCCGATCCTGGCGGCCGCGGTGCTGCGGCACGTGACGCTGTTTCCGCAATCGCTCACGCCCCGCGCCTCGGAACAGGAACTCATTTCCACGCTGTCGTATCGCGAGCGCCAGATGGTCGCCCACATCCTGGACGGCCTGACGACCAAAGAGGCGGCCGCGCGCATCGGCATCGCGCAGACCACGGCGGCCACGTACCGCTACCGGGCTTTCCGGCACCTGGGCGTGGGCACGCTGGGCGAGCTGTTTGCGCTGATGCGCAGCCCGCCTGCGCGCCGCAAGCACTACCGATAGCGGCTATGGCGCCGCCGGCGGCGCGTGCCGGTTCACGTAATCGAGCAGTGCGTCCGGCATCGCCTGCACGGGATCGCGCGGCGGCGCGTCGCTTCGCAAGTCGACGTAAAGCGCGATCGCGGCCAGCAGCGCCGCACGCACGGACTCGCGCTCATGCGCGGCGACGGTGACCGCCAGCCGCGCGCTGGCCGGCGGCGGCAGCCTCTCGATCTTCCTGACGCCGCGCTGCGGCCCGCCGGCCCGGCGGTGCAGCATGGGCCCCAGCACCTGGTCGCGCAGCAGGCCCAGGATGCCGATGGCTTCGAACAATTCGCCGCGCGCCAGCTTGGCGGCGCCGTAATGCAGCCAGATCCATGCTCTGCGTTCGAACCATTCGGGCGTGGCGGCCGGCCATGCGATCGCCGCCGCCTCCAGCCGCGCCTCGATCCACTGGCGGTCGCGCGCGAACAGCACGGCCGGCCGCTCCACCCGCCGCTGCAGCTCCGCCGCGGTCACGAACTTCAGGTCCACGTGCAGCAGTTCCGGGCCATACAGGCAGATCAGCAGCCTGGGCTCGCCCACGTGCTCGCCGGTAAACGCGGACAGCAGCCCGCCGATGCGCTCGGCGAACGCCAGGCGCGAGGCCATGACGTCGTCATAGCTGGCGTCGTCGCAGACGATGACGAAGTCCAGGTCCGAATACGGGTCCAGGCCGCCGTGGATATACGAGCCTCCGATCAGCAGCGCGATCATGCGCGGGTCCGCCGCCACCGCCGCGCGGACTTTTTCCAGGAACCCGCCGTGCAGGGCGGGAAGCGTGTCTGCCATGATGAATCCTCCGAACCGGCAGGCCAGATTACCGAATCCGCCGTCCCGCGGGCAAGCGTCCCCGATAGCCGCGCTGCCCGGCATACCCGTGCGGCAATACTATTGCGGTTTATATCCGTCAATTTCATACTTCCAGCCCGGGCCTGTACTTCCACGGAGGTGCTGCGGTGTATGACGACATCCGAAAGCAAGGGGCGCGGGCCGCCCGCGAGGGGCTGACCCTCTGGGACTGCCCCTACTTCCGGGCGGATGCGATGCCCGGACACACGGGCGAATCTCCCGAAAAATGGCGGGCCAAGGTCGAAGCCTGGGAGGCCGGATGGAGAGCCGAGGTCGGCATCCGCCGGCCGCCGCCGGCGCGCAGCCGGCCGGCCAGGCGGCGCGGCGCCTAGCCCCTTTCGCCGCAGCGAGCGCGCGTCCCGCCGGATGCGGGCACGCCGCTTGCTGCGCGGCATCGACACAGGTGTAGGAGAACCGCCCCATGATCGAGCACGACAGCGGCGCCGGCCGTCCCTACCTGAGGTTCTGGGTCAACATGGCGCTGGGTTTGGTCGTCATGTATTTCGTGATGTTTTCGATGATCGACGGCAGCCGCGACTTCCGCAACAACCTGAACATGTTCTACATGGCCGTGACCATGTGGGCGCCCATGGGCATCTTCATGCTGGCGACCATGCCCGGCATGTTTCCGCGCAAGACGCTGAACCTCGTGCTGGGCTGCCTGTTCTTCGTGCTGACGGCCGTGTCGTTCGCCGCCACGCGCCGCCAGGCCGCGATCGACGACCGGCAGTTCATCGCCTCGATGGTCCCGCACCATTCGGGCGCCATCCTCATGTGCCGGCAGGCGTCGCTGACCGACGCCGAACTGATCGAGCTGTGCAGGAACATCGCCGCCGGGCAGCGGCGCGAGATCGAGCAGATGAACGCCATCGCGGCGCGCCTGGAAGCGGCGCGCTGAACGCCGCGCCTACATCGTGAAGACGATGCGCTCGGCCGACGGCCGCGTCCAGGCCGCCTCCGCCTCGCTCAGGGGCACGGCCTCGGCGTCCACCTTGAACCCGGCCGGCCCGGCGGCCTGCAACAGTTTTCCGACCACCTGCACGATGCGCCGGTTCGCCACGCTGCCCAGTCCGCTGCCCATCAGCTCTAGACCGGAACTGCGCAGCGCGCCCGGGTTCAGCGCGATGGTGGCCCCCGCCAGCATGCCGATATTGACGAAGCGCAGGCGCGGCGCGGCCTCGCCGTGGCCGTGGTTGACCACCGCGTCGAGTATGCAGGCCGCGGGCGGTCCCCACAGATAGTCCAGCACCACGTCGATGCCGCCGTCCTGGATCTCGCCGCGCAAGGCCGCGGTGAGCGCGTCGGCCGGCTGGTCCAGGCGGATGAAGCCGTCCGCGCCCAATGCGCGCAACTCGTCTTCCACCGCCGGATTGCGCGCGGTGGCGACGATGCGCGAAGCGCCCAGATGCCTGGCCACCTGGATCGCCAGCCGTCCGGACGCGCCGGCCGCGCCATTGATCAGCACCCGCTCGCCGGCCTGGAATTGCGCGCGCTCCTGCAGCGCGGCCCACGACGACATGCCGGGCAGCGCCAGGGCGGCGGCGGTGACGTCGTCGATTCCGTCGGGCACCTCCACGCAGTAATCGGCGTTCACGGCCACCGTTTCGGCCATCGCGCCGATGGGCGCGCGCGGAAACGCGAAATACACGCGCCTGCCGTCTTCCAGCAGGCCCACGCCGTCGGCGCCGGGCACCACAGGCAGGTTCTTGCCGCTGCTGTAGTGCGTGCCGTTGGCCTGGGCGCGCACCAGCTGGCTGAGCGCGGCGGCCCGGACCCGCAGCAGCACTTCGCCCGCGGCGGGCTGCGGCGCATCCATGCTGCCGTAGCGTGGCGGACGGTCAAAAGCGTGAACGATTGCGGCTTTCATCGATGCAGCCTCCAAGGCTCAGAAAGTATGCAGGTAGCGCAGCGTCAGCTGCGTGCCCTGGGCGCGGTTGCGCGCGCCGCTCTCCATGTAGAGATTGGCGAAGAATGTCTGCGGGCCTTTGCGGTACATGGCGCCCGGGCCGAACCCCATGACGCGCTCGCGCGAGCCCGGCTGGCGCCGGCCGTCGATGCGGTCGTCGGTGGTCTGCGCCAGATAGTAGCCGGCCAGCCCCACGCGCCAGGATTCGTCCAGCGCATACGACAGCGAGTAGTTGGCGTGAAACGCCTGGCCGGGCTGGACGTCGTCGGCGCCCAGCGCGGTCGACGGGCTGTTGTTGCGGCTGGACCAGGCGTAGTGCAGCCGGCCGCTGAACTCCACGCGCTTGCTCAGCTCCCAGGTGAAGGCATAGTGCGGGTTGAAGGTCCACACATTGCTGCCCACGTTGATCGCGGCGTCGTCGCTGTAGTCGCCGGTGGGCGCGCTGAATACGAAGTTCAGGCGCTGCCAGAACGGCCGGCCGAACAGCTGCACGGGCTCCCATTGCAGCAGCAGCGGGCTGACGATCAGATCGCCCTGGCGCGTGCGCGTGCCCCGCGGGCCGTTGTCGATGTCGAGATCCAGGCGCACCAGCGGCAGCAGCACTTCGGCGCCGTAGTACGCGCCCAGGATCTTCGTATGGCTGATGTACGCGAAGTGCGGCAAGACGCTCAGGCTGCTGATGCGCTGATGGCCGCCGACCGAATGTCCGCCGGCGTCCTTGACCTCGGTGGCATGGTTGAACTGGATGGGCAGCTCGAACAGCCTGCCCGGGCCGGCCACGCCGTCCATGAAGCTGGTGTTGCCCAGCGCCAGCGGCGGCAAGGCCACCGCATCGGCCACGGCCCGCTCGGACAAAGCCAGCGCAGCCAGCACGATGGGCACGAAAGCGGGCCGGAAATTCTTGCACATACCTTCGATCTTTCCTCAGGGCGGGCGCCGCAGCGCCTGAAGGTCGGCAAGTTAGAGGATAGTCGCGGCCTTGGATAGGCGCGTACGTGCATCGGAGCGTTCCATTCGAGGAACACTCCCCCTTGCTTCAGGGCCTGGCCGCGGGCTGCGCGGCGCGGCAATCCGCGCCGGTGCGCCTAGCGGACAACGGCGTGTCGCCGCCGGTATTGCCCGCGTAGCGCCGGATCTTCTCTGCCAGCTCCGGCGTGGCGCGCTCGTAGCCGTAGCAGTACGGCGGCGTCGGCGCGGCCTCGGGGCGGTAATCCTGCAGCACCGGCTTGGCGTCGCCCAGGTACAGATTGTCCTTCAGCCGCAGAAAGGCCTTGTGGTCCTGCGTGTAGCCGTGTTGCGCCTTGCGCCGCTCGTACGCGCCGCGGTCCGATTCGCCGTTCGGCAGCGCGCTGCGTTCGGAGGCGATGGGGATATAGCGGCAGTAGTTCACGTTGACGCCTTCCACCGTGGGGTAGAACTCGGGCTCCACGCACTTGCGCCGCGTATCGTTGCTGAAGATGTTGCCCTCGATCAGGGCCTTGGCCTCCAGGCTGAAGCTCATGCCATAGAAGTCCCAGTTCTCCAGCAGGTTGTTGTACAGGTGGAAGGTGCCGAACTGCCCGCGCGGATTGCGCTGCACGGTGTTGAAGAAGTAGTTGTGGTGCAGCGTGACCCGCGCGATCGAATCGCGGCCGTAGTTCTGGAACAGGTTCTTGGAGGTGATGTTGTTGAGCAGCATGACCTTGTTGGAATCATGGAACTTGGTCCACGAGATCGTGACGTCGGTCGAGCCGTTCTTCACGTTCAGCAGCCGGTCCGACATGCGCGACAGGTCGAGATGGTCGACCCATACGTCGCGGCTACCGTTGGCCACGTTCACCGCCTGCGTCAGCCGCTTCAGGCGGCCGTCTATGGTCAGGTGCGTGAGGATGACGTTGCGGCTGCCGTACACGCCCAGCCCGTCGTCGATCAGCGCCACGCGCCTGCCGCGCCCGTCTATGGTGACGTCGGACGGCACGCGCAGCTGCGATTCCAGCACGATGCTCATGTCGGACGCGAAGCGTATCCACGCCGGTCCCTTCTTGGCCTGCGCGAGCGCCGCGCGCAGCGTGCCCGGCCCGGCGTCCCGGTCCGACGTGACCTCGATCCAGCGTCCGCCCTGGCCGCCCGTGGCGCGCGCGCCGTAGCCTTCGCGCTGCGCCAGCAGCCCGGAGACCAGCGGACAGTCTGCGTCCGGCGTCGCGCAGGAATCGGCGGCCTGGGCCGTGCCGCCGTACAGCAGCGCCAGGACCAGCAGGCCGCGCATTGCGCTCAAGATCGGCTTCATGGCGTGTCGCTCCCTATCGTTGCGCCGATCGGTCCGCGGCCGCGACGTGGCGCCAGATCCCGCCGCTCAGGCGCAGGTCTTCCGGCGGGCCGGCCAGGTGCTCCCTGAGCCGTTCGAAATAGGCCTGCTGCCAGCGCTGCGCGTAAGCCTCGGCGTCCTCGCCGGGCGCGGCCGAAGGCAGCATCTCCAGCGTATAGGCCACGCGCCCGTTCTCCCAGCGCGGCGCGTAGAACACCGAAGGCACGCCCAGGCGGTGCGCGAGGTGCGAGGCGAAACCGGAGTAGGTGACCTGCTGGCCCGCGAAGGTGGTGCGCGGGGCGGCCGGATTGGCCGCGCCGTCTATCGCCAGGCACAGCACGTAACCCGAGCCGAGCGCGCGCATGCAGGCCTTGGCGACCTGGGCCTCGGTCTGGTCGGCGGTGGAGATCAGGGCCGCGGAATAGCTGCTCTGCGCGATGCTGGGCGCGGTCGCCAGCCAGCGCGACGGAATGCCCAGCAGCTCCAGCGCCATGAGACCGGCGTACATCGGCCCCACGTGCGCGGTGGCCACCACCACGCCGCGGCCGGCCGCCAGCAGCGGCGCGAAAAAGCGCTCGCCGGTGTCGAGTTCGCCCAGCAGCTGCATGGCGTCCTCGACGTCGTCCTCGCGGCATTCGAGCCAGTCGAACAGCAGATGGTCCATCAGATGGCCCCAGCGCGCGCGGCGCTCCCATTGCGCGCGGTCCACGCTCTGGTCGCCGCGCAGCGACCAGGCCCAGTCGAGCCGGGCCTGCGGAATCGGCGCGGTGTCGAGCTTCGTCTCCAGCTGCGCCATGGCCTGCTCGAAGGTGGGCGGCAGCTGCAGGTTGCGGCGGGCGACGTAATGCTCGAACAGCGCCTCGGCCTCCTGCTTGCGGCCCGCCTGCGACAGCGCGCCGATGGCCGAGCGCTGCCAGATCTGCTTGTCGGGCGATTTCTCCACCAGATGCAGCATCTGGTCGGCGGCCTCGTCGTACTGCTGCGTGTAGCGCAGGGCGCGGGCGTACAGCGCGCGCGTCTGCTCCAGCTCGGGCGCCAGGTCCAGCGCCTGCTTGAGCGGCGCGACGGCCTCCTTGTAGCGCCCGGCGCGCAGCAGGGTCTCTCCGTACAGCGTCAGCAGCCTGACGTCGGCGGGCGCGGCCTGCAGGCCCGCCTCGAAATGCGCCGGCGCGTGCGTCTTGCGGTCGTCCTCGCCGCCGCGGCGCAGCAGCGCCAGCCCGAGCGAGGTGCGCAGCGGCGCGCTGTCGAGGCCCGCCTTCAGCGCCGCCTCGCCCAGCATGATGGCGGCTTCCACCCGTTCGTCGTCGAGCAGGGCGCGCAGGGCCACGGTGGCCACGCGCTCGTTCGGCAGCTGGTCGGGGTCCAGCGCCGCGGCGATGCGGGCGGCCTCGGCCGCGTCGCCGTTGCGCACGAAAGCCAGCAGCCACCAGTACGTTTCGTCGGCGTCGCGCTGCGCCAGGCCCACGGTGGCGCGGGCGACCTCGGCGGCCTCGGCCTTGCGGCCGGCCTGCACGCGCAGCTGGATGCGGGCGGCATGCAGCGCCGCGGTGTCGGGCTCGATCGCGGCGGCCGCGTCGGCCTCGGCGATGGCGCGGTCCCATTGCTCGGTGCGCGCCAGCAGGCTGGCCAGCAGGCGGCGGTCGTCGGCGCGCGCCGGATAGGCGGCCGCCAGCCGCTCCAGCGCGGCGATGGCCGGTTCCAGCCGGCGCTCGCGCACCAGCGGCGCGACCAGCAGCCGGCGCACGTCGCGCCAGCCCTCGCCCGTCTGCGCCAGCGCCGGATCGAGCCGGGCCATTTCCTGCGCCGGATCGGGCGCGCCGAGGATTTCCTGGATGACGCCGCGCAGCCGCGCCGTGGCGTCGGCCTGCGCGCGGCGTTGTTCGATAAGCGCTTCAGCCATGACGCAATCCCCTCAGCAAAGCCATCGCGACACGGGCGATGAACATCAATACGAAGCCCAGCGCCAGCGCCTGCAGCAGCAGAATCCCCGTGCGCGGGCTGCTGGGCCGGTCCGTGGGCACCGGCTGGGCGATGATGGACAGATAGCGCTGCAGGCGCAGCGTGTCGGTCATCGCCTGCTGGTAAGACTGCTGCGCCAGGGTCAGGTTCGAATCCGCGAAGGCCTGGGTGTTGCGCAGCGCCTCGTACGACTTGAGCTGCTGCGCCTCGGTATTGCCCTGGCCGCTCAGGCGCTGGCGCACCGATTTCAGCCGCTTCTTCAGCGACGCCACCTGGAGTTCGGCCGGCTTGAGCATGAAGTGGTCCTTGTTGCCCAGCGCGCGGATCTTGTCGAGATTGGTCTGCGCGCTGCTCAGCTCGGTTTCGAGCTGGCTGGACAGGTTAAGCAGCATCGACACGGTGGCGGTCGGGTCGATGTTGCCGTGCGAGGTGCGCCAGGCCGTCAGGGCTTCGCGCGCGGCCAGCGCCTCTTTCTCGGCCAGCCTGACCGACTCTTCGCTGACCTTCAGCTTGTCGGCCACGCCTTTCTCGTTCATGGAGCTGACGAACTCCTCGGCCAGGACGATGAGTTCCTTGGACAGGGTTTCGGCGTGCTGCGGCGAGAACGCGCTCACCCGCAGCACGTCGATCTGCTCCAGCGCGTTGAACGAGACGTGCACCGCGGCCCGGTAGGCGCGGTACAGCTCGTCCTCGCTGGAGTCCTCGTCCAGGCGGTTCAGCGGGTCCAGGCCGGAATTGGCCAGGAACTGGCGCAGCCCCACCTTGCGGTCGAGCTGGCGCATGCAGTCGCGCGACTTGAGGAACTCGCTGACCGCCCAGCCGTCGACGAAGCCGCCCAGCATGCCGCCCATATTGCCCGTGGTGATCAGGCTGGCGGCCCCGCCGCCGCCCTGCTGGCCGGAGGCGGACTGCACGAAGAAGCGCGACTCCGCCTCGTAGCGCGGCGTGGCGACGAACAGCACGTAGGCCAGCGCCAGCGCCACCGGCGCGACCACGATGGCCGCGTTGATCCAGCGGTGGCGGCGGCGCTCGCGCAGCGCGGACTCGCGCTCGCGGCGGCGGCGCGCGATCTCCGAGCCGCCTTCAGAAGCCGAACTGGCTTTCCTCGAAGTTTCCTGCGAGGAGCTCATCGCCTGCGCCGCCGGAGTCGCCTCTTGATCGCCTCGGCGGGTACTTCTGGAGGCATTGGTCGAGGTCGTCTTCGATGCGGAGGGCGCTTCGTTCATAAATCAAGCCTTTGTAGCAGTAGTCCGCCAGCTGGTTCTGGCGGTAACTGGAGAAAATGAGTGTCCGGCCGACCAGCCGCTCTTCGAACAGCGCCAGCCACAGCCGGGTGAAACGGCAGGGTTCGAAGGGAATGGACCCCTCGATCACGTAGACGTCGAACGCCGGCGCCAGCGCCAGCGCGAACGAAAACTCCTGCCGCGCGTAGAGCGGCCAGTGCTCCATGGGCCTGGCCAGGAACTTCGGGTCGCTGACCAGGTCGGCGACCAGTTCGTAGGTGGCGTCGGCGTCCAGTTCGTACATCTCGCACACGAAGTCGATCATGCTCAGGCCGCTGGCCTTGCCGCGGATGAAGCCCTGGCGGCCTATCGCCCACGAGACGTTGCCGTCGTGCTTGACGAAGCCCTGGCGCGGCGGCCGCAGATTGCACAGCAGGTCCACGAGCTGGCGGTGCATTTCCGGCGCCGGCGACAGCAGGGCGTAGCGGCCCACCGGAATGTCGAGCGTGGCGCGCGACAGCAGCGGCTGCCGGCTTCCGTAGGCATAAGGCTCGTCGGTCACGCCATTGAGATGGATCATCGTCTTGCCTCACATCGGCTGGACATTGGGGCGGGCCAGCCGTTCGCCCGCCAGGGCGACCACGAACAGGAACACCAGCGCCGTCAGGAAGTAGCCCAGGCTCGCGTCCTGCGATTCGTAGGCGTCGAAATAGACCGAGCGCAGCAGTTGCATGCCGTGGGCGAACGGAGACCACAGCATCCACGGGCGCAACTGCTCGGGCAGCTGTTCCGACACGAAGAACACGGCCGCGAAGATCTGCAGGAAGCGCTCGATCACCGGCGCCAGCCGCAGATAGAACGGCCAGAAGGTCGCGATCGAGCCGAACAGCAGGCCCATGGCCGAGCCGCAGCATCCCATCAGCACCACGTACAGCACGAAGCCCGCCCAGCTCTGCGGCAGCGTGATCAGCTCCAGCGCATGGCCGGCGCTGATCAGCACCGCGAACACCACCAGGTACACCGATACATAGATCATCGCCTGCACCAGCGCGCACATCAGCGGCGTCACCCCCTGGAAATTCAGCAGCCCGCGGGCCGACACGTAGGCCGCGCTGCTTCTGAAGATGACCTGGCGGAACATGATCCAGGTGGTGGCTCCCAGCAGCGAGAAGGTCTGCACGTCCATGCCCATGATGAAGTGCGTGCCCATCAGGATGTACAGCGACGAAATCAGCGTCAGCAGCACCACGGGCCCGACCAGCGCCCACAGCAGCGCGATGCGGCTCTCGCCGTGCATGACGTGCAGCTGGTAGATGACCATCGCCAGCAGCGTGCGTCCCACCGGCCGGCCGCGCGCGGCCGTCGGCTGCGGCGCTTCGTGCAGCACTTGCAGGCGCTCGCGCAGCGTCGCGAGATCGCCGGCCTCGTCGGGCGACAGCTCGATCTCCATCGCGATGTCGTTGCGCGAGGCATGGCGGCGCGCCTCGCGCGCCTCGTCCTGCTTGCGCCGCTCCACGCGCCGCGCGTGCGCCGCGGCCAGGCGCGCGTCCTCGGCCACCAGCCTGGCCGGCATGTAGCCGGGCGCGAACACCTCCACGCCCTCGCGTATGTCCTGCTCCAGCAGGCGCACGATGATGCGCAGGCGGCGGCGCGAAAAGTCGGCCAGCGTCTCGTCGACCTTGCTGCGCCCGATCTCCGCGTCCAGCTCGGCCTGCACGGCCTCGTACACCGCGCGCCGGGCCGCCACCGAATCGTGCGGCTCGCCCTGCAGCCGCGCCAGCAGCGGCTTGAGCAGCACGTCCGGTTTGGCCTGGGCCTCGAACAGCGCGGCCGGGTCCAGGCGCCAGACCGCGGCGCCGGACCCTACTGCGTAGTCGCTGCTTTTACGGCGCGAGCGCCATCCCTTGATCCTGTCCTCGTTGCTCATCGACACGCTATTGGGTGATGGCCGACGAGTTGGAGGAACCCGAATCGCTGTCGATCGCCCGCGTGGCGCTGAAGCCGGCGCTCATGGTGACGCGGAATGCCGACAGGACCTTCTGCACCTGCGTGAACGGCGCGTCCGAAATATAGATGGCCTGGCCTTCGTGCACGGTGAATTCGCGCGCCAGCGCCACCTGCTCGGGCCGGGTCATGTCGAACTGGTAGACCACCGGCAGCTTGTCCGGCTTGCCGTCCACGCCGGCCGTGGCGGGCGTGAACAGGAACACCGAGCGCGGGTCGGCCGTCTTGTCGTCCAGGCCGCGGGCGTCGGCCAGCGCGTCCAGCACGCTGTAGTTGCGCTTGCTGATGGCCACGCGGCCCTGGTTGCCGGCCGCGCCCAGCACGGTCAGGTATTCGCGCGAGTCGTAGGCGGTGATGACGTCGCCCGGACGCAGCAGGATGTCGTTGTTCTGGTTGCGGTAGATGTCCGACAGCCGCACCGAGGCCACCTGGTTGTCGCGGCGCAGGCTGATCACCAGCTGTTCCGGATTGGTCTGCACCGGCGCGCCCTGCGCCAGCGCGCTGCTCAGGCGCTGCGACGTCTGGGTGATGGGATACATGCCGGGCTTGGTCATGTTGCCCTGCAGGGTGACCATCTGGCCGCGCGCGTCGGCCGCGCGCGTCACGCTGACGTCGGCCCCCATGACCAGCTTGCTCAGGCGCGCCACGATGGCGTCGTGCAGCTGCGCGAGCGTCATGCCGGCGGCCTGGAACTTGCCCAGGATGGGGAACTGGACATAGCCCTGCCGATTGATTTCCTGGTTGCCCAGGTCGCTCACGCCGGACGGGTCGGCCGCGAACACGCCCAGCCCGCCGCGCTCCCACACTTTCACGTTGATGCCGTCGCCGGGAACCAGGCGGTCGAACCCGGCCTGCGTGAGATCGCGGTAGCTCACCGGGAAATCGGCCACGTCGGGCACCCTGCTGGCCTGCGCGAGCTCGCGCGAGACGGGCATCACCACGACGTCTTTGTCGTCGTGGGCGCCCGTCATCTCGCTCAGCATCGGCCCGGAACGCGGCAGCTGGCACCCCGCAAGCGTCGCGGTGGCAAGCAGCAGCATGGCCAGGGCCGCCTTTCTACGCGGACCCCAGGCCGGGACGTTCATTTGCATAACTACCTTTATCTCCAGGACATCGGTTGGATCGGTGCGGACTCAGGCCAGCATCCGCTGCATCGGGAAATCGATGCGCTCGTCGTTCTCGGACACCGGCATGACCGGCACGCACAGGCTCAGGAACTTGCGCAGCATGGCATCCAGCGAAAACACTTTCTGCGCGCGATGGCGGCTCTGTTCCTTGATGGTTGCGTCGCTGCGCGCCAGGTCCACCATGGAGGCGACCTTGTCGCAGGCCTCGTGCATGTCCGGATGCTCGACGTCGCTGAGCAGATGGCCCGTGACGTTCTCCACGAAGCACTCGCCCGCGCCGCCGGCCGGCGTCGACACCACCGGCACGCCCAGCAGCTGGGCCTCGATCAGCACGTTCGGCAGGCCCTCGTAGCGCGAAAGCAGCACGCTGGTGTCCATCTGCGAATACCAGTAGCCCACGTGGTTGGACAGGCCCACCAGCAGCAGCCTGTCGGTCACGCGCAGCTCCTCGGCCAGCGACACGATGTTGTCGTGCAGGCGGCCGTCGCCGACGATGACGAAGCGCGCCTGCGGCCGCCGCTTCAGGTATTGCGCGGCCATCTTGATCCAGAGCTGCGGCCGCTTGTCCGGCTCCAGCCGGAACACCCCGCCGATGGTCTCGGTGGCATCGGGCGTGCTTTGCTGGAAGGCGCGCCACTTTTCCTCGTCCGTCGCCGAAGCGTCGGTCGCCAGGTCCGGCACGCCGTTGTACAGCACGTGAAAGCGCACGATGGGTATGCCCAGCCATTCCGCATAGGCCTCGGCGGCCTTGCGGCTGTTGCTGACGAAGTACACGCCGGGCACCTGGGCCAGGGCCTGGTACAGCTCGGGATACTCTTCGCGGAAGCGGTCCTTGCGGATGTTGGGCGGCAGCCCGCGGAACACCAGGTGGATGGTGGGCGCGCCGGCCAGCAGCGCCGCCAGCGCCCCGAACAGGCAGGTGCCGTCCTGCCACAGGCTGACCACGTCGAAAGGATTGGTGCGCAGCACCGGCGCAAGCCGCGTCACGCCGTAGTGCACCGGCGGCGGCAGCTGCTCCAGCAGGCGGCCCAGGCCGGCGTCCGGCACCTGCTGGTGCGACACCGAGACGGCGGGCAGCTTGTTGATTTCCGTGACCGGAATCTGCGCCTTGGTCAGCACCGGCAGGAAGAAGTCCAGGCCCTGCTTCTTGGGCGAGCCCGCGGGCTCGGTGTGCTGCTTGACCATCACTTCGACTTTCTCAGGCCGCATCACGACCGAGGACGGCCGGCGCTCGGGCGATTCGGCCATGCGGGTCAGCTCGTTGGCCAGCCGCGTCAGCTGCCGCTCGGCGCCGCCCGGTCCCAGGCTGCCCGTGACCAGCGCGACCGACACCGGCTTGTCCGGCGACTGCTCGGGAATCTCGCGGCCGCGGAAATGCAGGATCGCATGCTTCATCGAAATGATGCGGACGTCCTTGCCGCTGAGCTCGCGGTCCGGCTCCAGGGCCTGGTAGAAGGCGTAGTCGCTGGCCAGTCCGCTGGCCAGCTCCTCGGCCTTGCTGCCGGGCGCGAGCTGGTCGGCCACAGGCGCGATGGCCTCGAACGCGTCGGCCACCAGGCCGCGCTTGCGCAGGCGCTTGGCGAACTCGATGCGCATGTTGCGGTCCGAGTAGTGCGCGATCAGCCGGCGGAACAGCGCGTCGGACTGCTCATGGGCGCGGATGTCGCTGAGCAGCTTGGCGCGCGCGAACAGCCGGGCCGGGCTTTTCGAGGTCTCGGGCAGATGGCGGTCGACCAGCGCCAGCGCGTCGTCCAGGTGCCGTTCCTTCACCAGCCGGGTCGCGCAATAGCGCACGATCTCCAGGTCGTCCGGGCATTCGTTCAGCAGCGTGGACCACTGCTCGGACATGCCCTCGTTCAGGCCGGCCGCCTCTTTCAGGCGCAAGAGCAGATAGCGCACCTTCGAGTCGGCCATGTGGCCGCGCGCCAGCGCGTGGGCGCGCACCAGGTTTTCCTGCGCCAGTTGAACCCGCCCCGACGCCGCGACTATTTCCTCGAGCTGCGCCTGGACGTGCTGGAGCTGGGAGGCCTGGTCCTCCTGTTCGGTCATCAATGGTGGGTTCATGCCGCCTTCCTGCGATTGGCCTTTTCGATCCACACCAGGCAACGCTGGATATAGTGGTCGAACTGCGCCGGGTTGTCGGAACGTTCCTTGAGCAGGCGCCAGTACGGCAGGGCCTGTTCGAAGCGGTGCAGGCGCATGGCGCCGACGGCGGCCAGGCGCAGGCCGACGGGATCGTCCGGAACCAGTTGCAGGATGCGTTCGCCCAGCGCCAGGCGCTCATTGGTGCTGGACGAATCCAGCGCCCGCGCCTCGGCGTACAGCACGGCCAGCACGCGGCGCTTTTCGTGGTCGATTTCCGTCATCTCCGGCCACGAGCGGCCGACCCGGTCCAGCAGGGTCCAGGCGCCCTGGTGGTCGCCGGCAGACAGCATTTCGCGGGCGCCGCGGATCGCGCGCGGCCCGAGGCGGCCGAGCTGGCGCTCCGCTTCTTCCTTCGCGCCCTGGTCGGCCGAGGCATGGGCCTGCACCGCCTTGTAGGCGTCGATGGCTTCGCCGAACCAGCCGCCGTTGAACGCGGCCCGCGCGAAGAACAGCTTGGCGCTGAACGGCGCGGATTCGGCGGCCGCGGCGCGCTGGAGATGGCGCATGGCGGTCTGCTTGTCGCCCAGCGCGTCGGCGGCGCGGCCGCGCATGGCGTCGAGCTCGGGGAAATCGGCCTGGGTGTCCAGGGCGATGTCCGTGAGTTCCATGACTTCCTTGTGGTTGCCCGCCAGCAGCGCGGCGCGCACGCCCAGCCGCATGGCGCGCTCGAACGCGCGCTGGGCGCGCACCCCGGTCAGCGCCTCGGGATTGAGCAGGCGATGCGCGCAGATGCGTTCGGCGGCGTCGCGCAGGCGTCCCTCTTCCAGCGCGCGGGCGCCTTCTTCCGCCCAGACCGGCGACTGCGACTGCAGCCAGGACTGGATCTCTTCATTCTCGCTGTCGTTCAAGCCGCAAGAGACCGCCAGCGTGGCCGCCGCCATGATGCTGCCGCGCCACGAGGCTTCCTTGACCAGCTCCAGCGCTTCCGTCGGCTCCAGCGCGGGCGTCTCGGACGCCAGGGCGCGCAGGCCCGCGCGGTCGCCGGCCACCAGCCGGTCGCGCCACAGCACCGCGAAACCGCGGCCGTAGGACGGATTGGCTGCGCGCACCTCGTGCACCCAGCGGATCGCGGCCTCCATGTCGCCGCTGGCCTGCAGCAGCGACAGCACCGTGTCGGCCGCCTCCAGCGCCCAGGCGTCCTGCGGCGCGGAGATGCGGAACAGCCGCTTCCAGTTGCTCAGGGCCTCGTCCGCATAGCCCAGCTGGCCGGCGCAGACGGCGGCGGTGCGCACGATCTCGGGGGTTTCGATTTCATCGCCCAGCAGGCCGGCGGCCAGCGGGTAGGCCAGGTCGTGGCGGCCCAGCTTGAAATGATTGCGCATCAGGATCTGCTCGGCCTTGCTGCCGGAAGCGACCGAGCCGTCGGCGCTGCCCAGCAGCGCCAGCGAGCCTTCGTAATCGCCCAGCTCTTCCTGGATGCGGGCCGACAGCAGCACGTGGTCGGGCAGGCCGGGATGACGGCGCAGCACATCGCGCAAGCGGCGCGAGGCTTCGCGCAGCTCGCCCGAATCCCACAGCTTCTCGATGCGTTCGGCGCTGTCCTCGGCGCTCAGCTTGGCCGCGGTGGGCTGCGAGGTGGACGCGCCCATGCGCGGACGCATGTAGTTCTTGTACCACTCGGCGCCCAGGCGCTCGGCGAAGACCGAGGTGTAGTGCGTCAGGTCCAGCCCGCCGTGCTCCATCGCCTCGGCCTGGCCGATCTTGTTCATCAGCGGCGTCGGATCGTAGCAGGGCACGCCGATGCGTTCGGCGCCGGCGGTCATCGCGGCGATCAGCTGCTGGCGCTGTTCGATCGGCACGTTGTCCGGCGTCAGGGCGTTGACGTGGGTGACGAACACCACCTTGTCCTTGCCCAGCAGGTCGACCAGCTGCTGCATTTCCTGCTCGACCTCTTCGTCGGGCAGGTCGCGCTTGACGATGCGGGCCAGCAGGCTGGCGTCCTCGGCAGACAGGCTCTTGTAGACCGCGTCCTGCTCCAGCTGGGCGCGCCGCTCATCCAGCCGGTCGGGATGGGCCAGCGACCAGAACATGCGGGTGCGCGTGCGGTCGGCGAAGAACTCGCTGAAGTAGCGCACCAGGTAGTTGGACTGGATGGGATAGCCGTCGATGGTCAGCAGCTTGCGCGAGGACAGCTCGACCATGTAGAGGTCGGCCGGCTTGTGCGTTCCGTAGCGGGCCTGCTCGCCGTTGGACGGGCGGAAGATCAGGCGCTGGACGTCGGTGGGGATGTCGCATTCGCCGAACATGAAGCGCGCCTGCTGCAGCGCCTCGGTACTGGTGTGCACGAAGCCGTAGTTGCGCCCCAGTTGCAGCTTGATCGGGTAACGCCCCACCGCATCGCGCAGCGGCGTGTGGATGCGGCAGGTGCCTATCGGAGCAATGGTAAATGCAGCCATTCAGGGTCTCTCCTGTAGTGATGGATGACGAGCCCGAACTTAGAGAGTCCAGTACAAGAGGTCGGAGGAAAGGCGCTTGCTGTCGAGCACCGAGCGCAGGTCGCAGACCATGCCGCCGCGCTTGACCAGGGTCGGCAGGTCTTCCCAGATGGTTTCCATGGTTTCGCGGTGCGGCACCGCCAGAATCAGCACGTCCATGTCGCGGAACTCCTCGCGCGGCACGAGCTTGATGCCGTACTCGTGCTCCATCTGCTCGACGTCGACCATCGGGTCGCACGCCGTCGGCGTGATGCCGTAGGCGCCCAGGGCGTTGTACAGATCCACCACCTTCGAATTGCGGATGTCCGGCACGTTTTCCTTGAACGTCATGCCCAGGATGCCGACGCGGGTGGAGGCGTCGAGGCGGCCGTTGCGCGCCAGGGTCTGGACCACGCGCGAAGCGACGTGGCTGGCCATGCCGTCGTTGATCCGGCGGCCCGACAGGATGACCTCGGGGTGGTAGCCCATCTCCTGCGCCTTGGAGGTCAGGTAGTACGGGTCCACGCCGATGCAGTGCCCGCCCACCAGGCCGGGGGTGAACTTCAGGAAGTTCCACTTGGTGCCGGCGGCGGCCAGGACTTCCGACGTGCGGATGCCGACCAGGTCGCAGATCTTGGACATCTCGTTCATCAGCGCAATGTTGATGTCGCGCTGCGTGTTCTCCAGCACCTTGGCGGCCTCGGCCACCTTGATGGAAGAAGCGCGGTGCACGCCGGCGTCGATGATCTGTTCGTAGACCCCGGCGATGACTTCCAGCGAGGCCTCGTCCTGGCCGGACACGATCTTGACGATCTTCTCCAGCGGATGTTCGCGGTCGCCCGGGTTGATGCGTTCGGGGCTGTAGCCCAGCTTGAAATCGACGCCGCAGCGCAGACCCGAGGCGCGTTCCAGCTCGGGACCGCAGATTTCCTCGGTGGCGCCGGGATGGACGGTGGACTCGAAGACCACGATGCATCCGGGGCGCAGCACCGGGCCTATGGACTGGCAGGCGCGCACCAGCAGCGAAAAATCGGGGTTATTGCGTTCGTCGACGGGCGTCGGCACGGCGACCACGAAAAAATCGCAGCCGTCCAGTTCCGAGACCTGGTGGGTGAACTGCATGGGGGAAGCAAGCAATGCATCGCGTTCGATCTCGCCTGTCCAGTCATCACCCTCTTTCAGTCGCGCGATTCGCCGCTTGTCCACATCAAAACCGATGACATCAAAGCGCTTGGAAAATGCCACTGCTACCGGCAGGCCGACATATCCAAGGCCACACACTGCGATTCTCTTTACCACGGGGGACCTCACTGTTTTCGTCGTGTCGTGCGACACTAGAAATTGACATCCAAAGACGAGTAATCGACATGACATCGAAATACGTTCGTGTTTGGACGGGCGTATTGCTTGTAGATTGTTTACATCCAGATACCCGGCTGAGCTTGCCGAGCGACGAGCCCACGAATCGTAGATGGGCCGAACAGCAAATTTCTTTCTAAAAATTTATATTGCTGTGGAAATAAATCGGATCGGTCGCAATAAACCCCGGGAAATCCCTCAAACGATTACATCCATTACATAAATGGCAACATAATCGCGCCCGGATATTGTTAGTAAATATTGAAATTGGTTTTTGTTGATTTTGATTAATCTGGTTGAAACCATGCGCGCGCTGACCTGGGGTTATTTGCTGATTACCCAATGAAATGTCACCGCTTCAAATTCAAGTCACCACCACGGCAATATTTCAGAAATAAAGACGCGGCCGCGCAGGGCCGGCCGGAATGAAAAAGGCCCGCGCGCAGGCGGGCCTTCGGGCAAGCGGATCCGGCAGGACCTAGGGAACCTCTGAACAAGTCCAACGAACCTGTCAGAATATAAGTTATTGAAAACAGTCCGATCCGAGTGAACCCGATGAGCCAGTTGAGTTTTTCCGAAGCCGAGTACGTTGGCAAACGCAAGAAAACGCGCCGTGAGAAGTTTCTGGCCAAGATGGAGCGTGCGGTGCCGTGGAAGCTCTTTGCCGATCTGGTCGATCCGCATTACCCCAAACCGGGCATCGGTCGTCCACCGTATCCGCTGGAAACGATGCTGCGCATCTACTTCATGCAACTGTGGTTTTCGCTGTCGGACCCGGCCATGGAAGAGACGCTGTACGACAGCTTTTCGATGCGCCAGTTTGCCAAACTGCCTGGAGGTCGTGTGCCGGACGAGACCACCATTTTGAACTTCCGTCATCTGCTCGAGCAGCACAACATTGCCGACCAAGCGCTTGAGGCGGTCAACCTGCTGTTGCAGGATCAAGGCATTCAGGTGCGCAAAGGCACCATTGTGGACGCCACAATTATCGATGCACCCAGCTCGACCAAGAACGCCAGCGGCACGCGGGACCCCGAGATGCATCAGACCAAAAAGGGAAACCAGTGGCACTTTGGGATGAAGGCCCACATTGGGGTTGATCTTCACAGCGGGCTGGTCCACACGGTGGTGGGCACCGCTGCCAATGAGCATGATGTTACTCAGGCGGCTGCGTTGCTGCATGGTGAAGAAACGTTGGCTTTTGGCGATGCCGGTTATCAAGGCGTAGACAAACGACCCGAGCACCAAGGGCGTGACGTAACCTGGCACATTGCCATGCGCCCCGGCAAACGGCGCGCCTTGGGTAACAGCGCAATTGATCGTTTGACGCAAAACATTGAGCGGGCCAAATCCAGTCTTCGAGCCAAGGTTGAGCATCCGTTTCGTGTCATCAAATGCCAATTCGGGTTTCGTAAAGTCAGATTCCGTGGACTGGCCAAGAACACTGCGCATTTGAAAATGTTGTTTACGCTGTCCAATATCTGGATGGCACGCCGCCCGTTGACGGCGGTGGCAGGGTAAGTGCGCCCAAAAAGCGCCAACAGGCCCGAAAACGGGCCTGATCGGGGTGCAAACAACCCGAAAGTGGCGATGATTTGAGCAGTTTTTAACCATTTTTGAATACTTTGGTCATGAGGTCGATTTTTGGATGTTTGAAATCGAGTTCTTCAGACCTTCCCTAGAAGCGGTATTTCAGGTTGAGCATGGCGTTGCGCGGCGCGCCGTAGTAGCCGGTGTTGAAGGTCGTGTCCAGGCTATCGAGATACTTCTTGTCGAACACGTTGTTCAGATTCAGCGTCGCGGTCAGCGATGGGCTGAACTCGTGGCTGGCCATCAAGTTGACCACGGCGTAGGCCGGCTGGCTCGCCGTGACCGTGCGGCCGAGCTGCCAGGGCGTGGCGGAGTAATGGATCCTGCTCTGCCAGTTCACGCCGGCGCCCACCACCGTGCGGTTCCAGTCGCCCGGCAGGCGGTACGTGGTCCAGACCTTGACCAGATGTTCGGGCATGACGGTCTTGATGCGCTTGCCGTCTGCATCCTCGCTGCGGTTGTAGGCATAGGACGCGGACACCTGCCAGCCGGGACTCAGTTCACCGGTCAGTTCCAGGTCCAGGCCGCGGGTCCTGGCGCCCGGCACGGCGCGGTAGGCCGCCACGTTGTCGGTGCCCGGCACGATCTGGCCGTCGTCGGCGATCGCCAGGTTGTCCTGGCGGATTTCATAGACGGCCGCCGACGCCTCCAGCCGGCCATTGGCGAATTCGCCCTTCCAGCCCAGTTCGATGTTCTCGCCCTGGCGCGGGTCCAGCATGCGGCCGTTGCGGTCGCGGTAGTACTGCGGCTTGTAGATCGACGCATAGCTGGCGTAGATCGTGGAGCTGTCGTCCAGGTCGTAGAGCACGCCGGCATAAGGCGTGACCCGGCCGTTTTCCTCGGCCAGCATGTCCTGGTCGAAGGGCCGGCTGGCGGGCGCGGCGAACAACTGCTGGTAGTGCCATTTGTAGTTGCTGACGCGGGCGCCGGCGATCAGCGAAAGCCTGTCGGTCGGACGCAGCCGCGTGGCCAGGTAGGCGCCGCTTTCCCGCGTATAGGTGTCGTTGTCGTAGTTCTTGACCAGGTCCGGATGCACCGACTGATTGCGCCAGCCGTAGAGATTGAACGGATTGGCCGCGGCCGCCCCGCTGACGTCGCGCATCACGTCCGACTTGGTGTCCGACTCGGTGAACGACACGCCGGCCACCAGTTGGTGTTCGCGCCCGAACAGCGTGTACGGCCCTTCGAGATGCAGGTCCAGGCCGGTCTGCACCTGCCGGCTGTTGCCGCCTTGAATCCAGAGCGGCACGCCGGCGCCGGTGACGGGGTTGGCGAAGCCGGCGGTCAGGGAAGCCATCGCGGTCTGGAAGTCGCGCTGGCTTTCCAGCCGGTTGAAGGAGAGCTTGCCGGTCCAGCCGCCGCCCAGTTCCTGGCGCAGCGACCCGAACACCGTCACGGCTTCGACGTCGAAGAAGTTGTTGCGCGCCGCCACGCTGCGCGACCGGCGCAGGTCCGCCTGTTCTCCCGTGCTGTAGAACAGCGGCGTGCCCAGCCCGCCCAGCGTGCCGGTGGGCTGCTTGCGCTGGTAGTCGATGCCTGCGGTCAGTTGCGTGGTGGCGGTCAGGTCGGCCTCGATCACACCGTAGAGCACGTCCTTTTTTTCGCGGTAGTAATCGATGAAGCTGCCGCCGCGCTGCTGCGCGGCGATGGCGCGACCGCGCACGCTGCCCGATGGGTTCAAGGGGCCGGCCACGTCGGCCTCCAGCCGGAACCGGTCCCAGGAGCCGGCCCCCGCCGAGACATGGCCCTGGAACTGCGTGGTCGGGCGCTTGCGCACGAAATTGAGCGTGCCCGCCGGCTCGCCCACGCCGCTCATCAGGCCGGCGGCGCCGCGCAGGACCTCGACGCGGTCGTAGACCACAGTGTCGGCCAAACTGGGCGCGACGTCCTGCGTGCCAACCTCGACCACCGTGGGCACGCCGTCGAGCTGGTACTGGTCGATGGCATAGCCGCGCGAATAGACGTTGAAGCGCTCGCTGCCCATGTTCTGCACCGAGATGCCGGGCGCCTGCTGCAGCACGTCGCTGACGCTGTTGAGGTTCTGGTCCTCGATGCGCTGGCGCGTCATGACGCTGACGGTCTGCGGCGTTTCGCGCAGCGACAGGTCGAGCTTGGTGGCGGTGGCGCTGGCCGGTATGGCGTAGCCGCCCAGCGCCTCGCTGCTTTCGCCCAGCGAGTAGCCGTCGACGGTGACCGCTTCGAGCTGCGCCGCGCCCGCCGGCTCACGCACGATGGCGTAGCGGCCGGCGTCGCCTCGGCGCGCCATCAGGCCGGTGTCGCGCAACAGCGCGGCCAGCGCGGCGTCGGGCGGGTAGGAGCCATGCAGCCCGGGGCTGCGCAGGCCACGCATCAGGGCCGGGTCGTAGACCAGNATGGCGCGACCGCGCACGCTGCCCGATGGGTTCAAGGGGCCGGCCACGTCGGCCTCCAGCCGGAACCGGTCCCAGGAGCCGGCCCCCGCCGAGACATGGCCCTGGAACTGCGTGGTCGGGCGCTTGCGCACGAAATTGAGCGTGCCCGCCGGCTCGCCCACGCCGCTCATCAGGCCGGCGGCGCCGCGCAGGACCTCGACGCGGTCGTAGACCACAGTGTCGGCCAAACTGGGCGCGACGTCCTGCGTGCCAACCTCGACCACCGTGGGCACGCCGTCGAGCTGGTACTGGTCGATGGCATAGCCGCGCGAATAGACGTTGAAGCGCTCGCTGCCCATGTTCTGCACCGAGATGCCGGGCGCCTGCTGCAGCACGTCGCTGACGCTGTTGAGGTTCTGGTCCTCGATGCGCTGGCGCGTCATGACGCTGACGGTCTGCGGCGTTTCGCGCAGCGACAGGTCGAGCTTGGTGGCGGTGGCGCTGGCCGGTATGGCGTAGCCGCCCAGCGCCTCGCTGCTTTCGCCCAGCGAGTAGCCGTCGACGGTGACCGCTTCGAGCTGCGCCGCGCCCGCCGGCTCACGCACGATGGCGTAGCGGCCGGCGTCGCCTCGGCGCGCCATCAGGCCGGTGTCGCGCAACAGCGCGGCCAGCGCGGCGTCGGGCGGGTAGGAGCCATGCAGCCCGGGGCTGCGCAGGCCACGCATCAGGGCCGGGTCGTAGACCAGCACCAGGCCGGCCTGCGCCGCATAGCGGTTGAGCGCCGCGTCCAGCGGACCGGCCGGAACGTCCAGCGTCGCGGCGGCCTGCGCCAGGGCGGCGGCCGGCAGCGCGGCGGCCGCTGCGCCGCCCAGCGTCAGCGCGCAATGCAGAATGCCGCGGAACGCGTGTCGGCGAGGTAGGTGCTTCATGGTGTGGAACCCTTCAGGTGTGGAACTGAAGGACAGGACGGCCGGGCATCGAGAAGCGCGCAATGCCGTTACAAATCAGCGGAGCGTAATGCGCAGCACGCCGGGCAGCACCCGCTCGACGCGGATCGGCAGCAGCTCCTCCAGGGCCTGCAGCGCCTCGTCGCCCTGCAGCGGCATGACGCCCGACACGCGCAGGCCCTGCAACGCCTGGCGGTCGAACCAGAAATAGGCGCGGCGATGGCGCGCCAGCTGGTCCAGCACGTCGGGCAGCGGCGCATCGCGCACCGAGATGCGCCCATGCGCCCAGGCCTCGGCGCCGTCGGCGTCGATCGCGCGCAAAGGCCCCAGGCCCTGGCGCGTCATGCGCACCGCCTGGCCCGCCGGCACGGCGGCGCACGGTTCGGCCTGCGCCGGGCAGACCTTGACCTGCGATTCGGTCACCAGGACTTCGGTGGCGCCACGCAGTTGCCTGACCACATAGCGCGTGCCCAGGGCCGTGGCCTCGCCCTGTTCGGTGCGGACCACGAAAGGACGGCGCGCCGGGTCCGCGGCCACTTTCACCAGCACTTCGCCCTGGCGCAGCATGATGCGGCGCTCAGTACCGGTGTAGACCACGTCGACCGCGCTGTCGGTGTTCAGGACCAGCGTGCTGCCGTCGGCCAGCCAGAGTTCGCGCAGTTCGCCCACGTGGCTGCGGTGGTCGGCCAGCAGCCAGGCCGGCGGCGCGTAATGCAGCAACAAGGCGGTCAGGGGAGCCAGCAGCGCCAGCGCAAGCAGGGCCCGACGGCCCTTGGTGCGGGATTTCCGGCCAGCGGAAAGTATGGCGGGCGCTGCGCTCGCGCCATTGGCGGCAGGCTTCGCGGTCTTGCGCGCTGACCTCGCCCGAACTCATGAGGCCGTGCCAGTCGGCGGCCTCTTCGAGCAGTTTGCGCTGGAGGCTGTCGTCGTTCACGGCCCCGGGTTCCAGCCCGCCTGCACGAATGCGTCGCGGCAGGCAAGCAAGGCCAGCGCGATATGCCGGCGCACCGTGGCCTCCGACACTTTCAGCGCCAGCGCGATGTCTTTGTGCAGCATGCCGTCGAACACGCTCATCAGGAAGGCCTGCCCAGCCTGCCCGGGCAGCCTGTCGATGGCCAGGCTCAGCGCGGTCAGGGCCTGCACCGCCGCGGCCACGCTTTCCGAGGAGGGCGCGCAGCCCGAGGCGTGCAGGGCGGCGTAAGTGTCGAGGTACGCGCGCTCGATGTCCTGGCGGCGGCTTTCGTCGATGATCAGGCGCCTTGCGATGGTGGCCAGCAGGGCGCGCGGTTGCAGCACATCTTCGACGCCGCCCCGCTGCAGCAGGCGCAGGAAGGTGTCCTGGGCCAGGTCTTCCGCCGACGAACGGCAGCCCAGCTTGCGCCGGACCCAGCCGAAAAGCCACGCATGATGCTCGCTGTAGAACAGGTCGAAAGTGCTGCGACGCTTGAGCAAAGACATGGAACGGACTGTGCGATGGCTGCGTGAGTAGAGTGCTCCGAATTCTAAATGATATTGATTCTTTTTGTTAATAGAACAAAAAAGAGCCGCGACGGACCGGACGAAACCGGCCCGCCGCGGCTCGCGGCGCCCGCGCGGATCGGGCGCGCAGGCATTAGAAATGCACGGCCTTAGAAACGCACGGCCAGCCTGAAGATGCCGGACTGCTGGCGATTGCCGCCGCCGAACTGGGCGTCATAGGCGAAGCCGGCCGTGGTGTTGCGCGTGATCGCCACTTCGGCGCCCAGACCCAGCACCGCGGCGTCGCGCGCGATCGGCACGCCCGTCACCGAGAACGTGCTGCCGCCGTCGAACGCCAGTTCCTGGCGCGGCTTCACGTCGCCCATGGCGTGGCGCCAGCCCAGGGTCGCGGTCAGGCGGCCCGGCGCGCGGTCGGAACCGAACTTCCATGCGCCGCGCAGGCCCAGCGTGGTGCTGGTCACGTCATCGGTGCTGCCCTTGCCGTGCAGCGCCGCGGTGCCGCCCGATTCCTCGAAGTCGCGCGTGCGGACCTGGTTCCAGGCCAGGCCGGCGAACGGCTCGACGGTGTAGGCGTCGCCCAGCGGCAGCTTGTAGCCGAGTTCGGTGAACAGCTGCGTCGAGGACGCGCTGTACGACGATTTGAGCTGCTGGTTCAGGCTGCCGGCCGCGACGTCGCGCTTGGTGTCGATGTCGTGCCAGGTGTAGGCCGCGCCCGCCATGAAGCGGATGTGGCCGGGGCCGGCCGCGAAGTTGCGGCCGCCGAACAGCGTCGCCGTATAGCTGTCGATGCTGGTGCGCGAAGCCACGTCGTCGATCGAGGCATGGCTGCCGGTGTAGCCGACCGCGCCGCCCAGGCGCCAGCCGCCGCCCACCTCGCCGTCGCCGCCGACGAACAGGCCGCCGGCCGATTGGCTGAGGCTGGAGGCGTTGCCGTCGCCGCCGAAATGGCTCCAGTTGCCGAAGGCCTGCGCCCAGATCGGCGATGCGCCGCTTTGCGGCATGGCGTCGGACGACGACGCGCCCAGCTGCGCCGTGGGCCGTCCCGCCAGCATCGGCGCGTCGAGGTTGCCGCGCAGATGCGCCAGCGGCAGCGAGCGCACGGTGTCGGCCTGGCTTTGCAGCACGCTGGCGGTGCTGGCGTAGGCTTCGCCCGACAGCTGCTTCAGGGCCGAGCGCGCCTGCTCCGGCGTCATGGTGAGCACGGCCGTCGCCACCTGGCTGGCGCCCGTGGTCTTGTCCGCGGCGATGCCGCTGCCGACCAGCTGCGATTCGCCGGCGGTGGGCGTGGACGATCCGCTGCCCGTCACGGGGGTCTTGTCGCCGCCGGTGGCGGGCTGGTCACCGCCCGTCGCGGGCTTGTCGCCGCCGGTCGCGGGCTTGTCGCCGCCGGTCGCAGGCTGGTCGCCGCCGGTCGCAGGCTTGTCGCCGCCCGTCGCAGGCTTGTCGCCGCCGGTCGCAGGCTTGTCGCCGCCGGTCGCGGGTTTGTCGCCGCCCGTCGCCGGCGGTTCTTCCTTGTCCAGCGCGTCGCCCACGCTGCTTTCGTTGTCGGTGCCGCCAATGTCGCCGATCGGCACGTCATTGCGCGCCAGCGTCATGAACGCATTGTTGGCGTCGTAGCTGAGCGTGGGCGTCAGGAACGCATACGAGCTGGTGGCGCCGGTGAAGCGGCCCTGCACGCCGCCGTCGGCGGTCAGGATGTTGTAGGTGGTGCGCGGCGCGTAGTTGCCATTGGGTCCCACGTGCGCCACGGAGCCGTCCAGCCTGGCCACGCCGGTGACGTGGATGCGGTCGCTGGCGTTGCTGGCCGGATCGGCGTGCACGCGATAGATGGTGTTCTCGCCAAAGTCGAGGTTGCCGTTGATGGTCAGCGTGCCGATGGGCGAGCCGTCGTTGCCGGGCGACACGACCGCGGTCGGATACAGCGTGGTGCTGCCCAGCTGGCCAACGCCGGCCAGCACGACTTCGCGGCCGATATCGACCGGGCCGTTGAGCTTGCCGTCGATTTCCAGCGCGCCGTCGGCGATCAGGATGGGGCCGGTCAGGCCGCTGCTGTCGGCGGTCAGGATCACCGAGCCCGGGCCGGTCTTGACGAAGCCCTGCGTGCCTTGCAGCGGGTTGTCGATGATGTCGACGAACTGGCCCGAAGCATAGGTGCCGTCGCCCACGACGATGGCCGGCGGATTGCCGCCGCTGCTCACCAGGGTGATGGGCGCGCCCTGCAGGCGATAGCGGTCGGTGGCGAACTGGATGCCGGACACGCGCACCGGGCCTTCGACGTTCACCACGCCGGTCTGGCCGGCGAAGATGGCGTAGCCCGCATCGGGCAAGGCGCCGGTGGCGTTGGTCGGGCTGCTCCAGTTCGCGCTGCCCGCGTTCCAGGTGCCGCTGCCGCCGCCGGCGCGGGTGGCCGAGGCCAGGCCGTCGCCGTTCCACAGGTTGGTCGTGCTCGGGCCCAGGATCAGGTTGATCTGCTTGTCGCCGGTCAGCGTCTGGATGGTCGCGCCGGGCGTCGAGTCGCCGGTGACCGGACCCAGCGTCAGGCCGTTGCCGCTCAGGGAACCGGTGTACGACATGATCCGGTAGTAGCCGGCGTTCACGCCCAGCGTGTTGACCGAGACGTTCAGCGTCGTGTTGTTGAGCGCCACGTCGCCGCGCACGGTGATGTTGTCGCCGGTGCCGGGCTGCGTGATGGGCAGGCCCGCGTAGCCGGTCTCGAAGTCGAACACCGCGTTGTTCATCGACACATTGCCGTTGACGACCAGATTGCCGTTGGAGACCCCGGTCGGCGTGCCCACGGAATAACCGGGCGCCACGCGCGCATTGCTCACATTGAGATCGCCGTTGATCGAACCGAAGCCCGCGATGGTGCCGTTCGATGTCGCGTTGACGCCGCCGCCCAGCGTGACGCCCGCCCCGCCGCCATTGCCGCCGATCACCAGCGTGCCGCCGCTGACGTCGACCCCACCGGGAAAATTGACCGAACCGTCAAACACCCGCGTATCGCCCGACGTCACGGTCAGGTCCGCAGCGATGACGCTACCTCCGTAGGACGCGCTCAGCGCGAGCGTCGCCGTCAGCCATTTCTTCGTGCCCTGTATCAACGTAGATACTCCCTATCTCGATTAATCGCCGCATTAATTCCGCATTACCGAATTGCTGTAAAAGTGTTTTTACGTAACAATCCGGCCTGCCTGAAATTGAATGGGCTTCCGCGAAAAAAGGACGCAATGTATACCGCTTTTTTGGCAATAAAAAGAATTAGCGGTCAAACAAGGGCTAGATAATTGAAATAGTGCGATTGGATACCAACCGCATGATTTCATTGGCTAAATGGATGGCATCCGGTTTGTTCAGCGTGCATCTGCGGATACCATCTTTATTATCGAAGCGGCGATATTCGGATACCATCCTGATCCACGAATTCCAGGCCGGATCGCAGTTGTTCTGAAGCCATTCAGAAATAACTGGAAATAAACCCGGCTGGCGTCCCTGCAACCCGATTTCGAGAATCTTCATGCGTTTTCGCTCCGCAACCGTTTCCGATCTGCCCGCGCTGGGCGCGCTTGCGCTGGCTTCCAAGGCTCACTGGGGTTATTCGGCCCGGCAACTGGAGCAATGGCGCGACGACCTGACGCCGCATGCGTCGTGGATCGGCGCGCGGCCGTTCGTGGTGGCCGAAAACGATGACGGCCTGATAGGTTTCTACACGCTGGAGCCTGGCGGCGACGGCATCTGCGCGCTGGACAATCTGTGGATCCGCCCCGGCCTGATCGGACAGGGCTTCGGCCGCCGCCTGTTCGCCCACGCGGCCGATCGGGCGCGCGCGCTGGGCGCGACGGAAATGCACATCGACGCCGAGCCCCATGCCGAACCGTTCTACCTGTCGCGCGGCGCCCGCCGCCTGGGCGCGGTGGCCGCGCCCATCGACGGCGACCCGGCCCGCGTCAGGCCGCAGTTGACGCTGCGCCTCGAACCGGCTTGAAGGCGCCGCCGCCCTAAAATCGGGCAAGCATGGCCTGTGCGCTGCAAGCGCATCCTCTTGCCCGGGCATGTCGCTTGCCCGCCGGGATACCGGTATACGCGCCGGTAGCACGGCCGGCGCGGGCGGGCTATTCGCGGTTCGCGGCGAAATGCTCGCGCGTCAGCTTCACCACCAGCGGCGACAACAGCACCAGCGCGATCAGGTTGGGCACCGCCATCAGCCCGTTCAGCGTATCGGCCAGCAACCAGGCGAAATCGAGGTGGGCGATGGCGCCGAACGGCACGGCGATCACCCAGACGATCCGGAACGGCAGGATGGCGCGCACGCCCACCAGGAACTCCCAGCAGCGCTCGCTGAGATAGCTCCAGCCCAGGATCGTGGTGAAGGCGAAGATCGCCAGCGCCACCGCGATGACGTAGCGGCCGATGCCGGGCAGCGCCGCGTCGAACGCGGCGGCCGACAGCACCGCGCCGCTGGCGCCGCTGGTCCACAAGCCCGAGCACACGATGACCAGGCCGGTCATCGTGCAGATGACGATGGTGTCGATGAAGGTGCCGATCATCCCGATCATGCCCGAGCGCACCGGGCTCTTGCTGGTGCCCGCGGCCTGCACGATGCCGGCGGTGCCCAGCCCGGCTTCGTTCGAGAAAATGCCGCGCGCCACGCCGTAGCGCATGGCGGCCATCACCGCCGCCCCGGCAAAGCCGCCGGTGGCCGCGACGGGCGAGAACGCATGCGTGAAGATCAGCGCCAGCGCGGTCGGGATGGCCTCGGCCATGACGATCAGCGCGATCACCGACGCCACGATATAGGCCACGCACATGAACGGCACCAGCGCCTCGGCCACCGCGCCGATGCGGCGGATACCGCCCAGCACCACCAGCCCGATCAGCGCCATGGAGACCAGGCCGGTCACCCAGTCGGGCACGCCGAACGACGCGCCCAGCGCGTCGGCCATGCTGTTGACCTGCACCATGTTGCCGATGCCGAATCCGGCCAGGCCGCCGAACAGCGCGAACAAGGCGCCCAGCCAGGCCCATTTCGGGCCCAGGCCGTTGCGGATCGCGTACATCGGCCCGCCGGTGAATTCGCCGCGCGGGTCCTTCTCGCGGAAGTGCACGGCCAGCAGCACTTCGCTGTACTTGGTGGCCATGCCCACCAGGGCCGTCGCCCACATCCAGAACAGCGCGCCCGGACCGCCCAGGAAAATGGCGGTGGCCACGCCGGCGATATTGCCGGTGCCCACCGTGGCGGCCAGGCTGGTCATCAGCGCCTGGAACGGGCTGATCTCCCCGGTGGATTCGTCGCCCTTGGCGCGGCTGCGCCACGCCAGGCGAAAGCCCGCCGCGATCTTGGTCAGCGGCATGAAGCCCAGCCGCAGCATGAGGAACAGGCCCGTGCCCAGAATCAGCACCAGCATCAGCGGCCCCCACACCAGGCCGTTGACGCCGTTCACTATCGAATCGAGAGTCTCCATATGTGTCTCCTCTTGGAACAAGCCTAGATTGTGCACGAGCCCCGCGGCCTGGCCGTTGTCGGGCCGGCCGCGGCTGCGGTATATATGTCCTCGATAGAGCGATAAACGGAGACAGGCATGCGGGACCACAATCTGGCGTTGTTGGCATTCACGGAATCGCCTGCTCCGCAGGTCGTCTGTCGTTCCCGCAAGATATCCGAGTGCAATCACGCGTTCGCGCACCTGTTCGGCTACAAGCGCGAAGAGCTGGTCGGCGAATCGATCCTCAAGCTGTATCCGTCGCGGGCGGACTACCACGAGATCGGCCAGCGCTGCCTGAATCACCTGCAGAGCAATTGCTACTACGAAGACGAACGCTTCATGCAGCATCGCAACCGCGAAATTTTCTGGGCCCGCGCGCGCGGCATCACGCTGACCTCCGACGATCCTTTCGACCTGATGATCTGGAGCTTCGAGCGGATCGCCGACAATCCGGTCAAGACCGCCAACCTGACCCGCCGCGAGCGCGAGATTTCCGGCTACGTCGTCAACGGCCTGAGCTGCAAGGAGATCGCCGCGCGCCTGAAGATTTCGCACCGCACGGTCGAGGTGCACCGCGGCCGCATCATGCGCAAGCTCGAGGTCAAGAACACCGCCGAGCTGGTCTCGCGCATCATCATGGTCGACCGCAAGGCCTGAGGCTTGCGGCCGGCCGTCAGCGCGAGACGCTGCCGGTGCGGCTCACGCCGGCCGCCAGGTAGCCGCCGTCGACGGCCAGGATGTGGCCGTTGATGTAGCCCGCGCCCGGCGAGGCCAGAAAGACGATGGCCTCGGCGATCTCCTGCGCGGTGCCCAGGCGGCCCACCGGCAGCATGGCCTCGAACGCGGCGCGGGTTTCCGGCGTATAGGCGTCGGCCGTCATGGCGGTGACCACCGGCCCGGGCGCGACCGCATTGGCGGTGATGCCGAGCGGGCCCAGCTCCATGGCCAGTTGCCGGGTCAGGCCGATGACCGCGGCCTTGGAGGTGCCGTAGGCGGCGCGGCCGATGCCGGCGCGCACGCCGCTGATCGAGGCGAGGTTGACGATGCGGCCGTAGCCGCGCGCGGCCATGCCGGCGGCCGCGCGTTGCGCGCAGCGGAAGGTGCCGGTGACGTTGACGGCGAGAATCCGCTCCCAGTCGGCGATGGGGTAGTCCAGCAGCGGCGCCACGCCCATGATGCCGGCGCTATTGACCAGGACGTCAATCGGGCCGAGCGCGGCCTCGGCTTCCCGGAAGGCCTGCGCCACCGAGGCGCCGTCGGTCACGTCGATGGCCAGCGCGACGGCCTGGCCGCCGGCCCCGGCGATCTCCTGCGCGCATGCCAGCGCGCCGTCGCGATGGAGGTCGGCCACCGCCACCTTGTCGCCGCGCGCGGCCAGCGCCTGGGCCGCGGCCCGGCCCAGGCCCGAGGCGCCGCCCGTGACCAGCGCGACATGGGTTCGTTCTTGCTGCATGGAAGCTCCCTTGCCGGATGCGCGGCGTCATTTGCCCAGCATCATTTCAGGCAATAGGGTGACAATGGCCGGGAAGGCGAACAGGATGGCGGTGGCGATGAATTCCATGATGACGAACCACCAGGCGCCCTGGAAGATCTTGGTCAGCGGCGTGCTGCGGTCTATGCCCGCGATGACGAAGACGTTCAAGCCCACCGGCGGCGTGATCAGGCCGATTTCGCACATCTTGACCGCCAGGATGCCGAACCAGATCGGGTCGAACCCCAGCGACACGACGGTGGGGAACATGATCGGCAAGGTGATCACCAGCATCGAGAATGCGTCCAGGAACATGCCCATCGGCACATAGGCCAGCAGCAGCAGGATCACGATCAGGGTGGGCGAGACGTCGGATGCGACGATCACTTCGGCGATCTGCTGCGGCACCTGCACCAGGCTCAGGAAGAAGCTGAAGATGCCCGCCCCCAGCATGGTGAAGAGGATCATCACGGTGGTGGTGATGGCGTTGCGGAAGCTCTCGTACAGCTTGCCGCGCAGCGAGCCGCGCGCCTGCGCCGCGCACAGCAGCATGATCAGCGCGGCCAGCGCGCCCACGGCGGCCGCCTCGGTGGCCGTCACGATGCCCAGGTAGATGCCGCCCAGCACGATCACGAACAGCATCACCACCTGCCAGCCGTCCTTGAGCGAGGCCAGGCGTTCGCCCCAGCCATGGCGCGGCAGCGGGGCCGCGCCGACGCGGCCGCTGGCCGCGACGACCCAGATGCCCGCCACGAACACCAGCGTGGACAGCAGGCCCGGCAGCACGCCGGCCACCAGCATCTTGCCGGCCGAGACTTCGGTCAGCGCGGCGTAGAAGATCAGCAGCACGCTCGGCGGAATCAGCACGCCCAGCACGCCGCCGGCGGCCACGGCGCCGGCCGACAGCCGCGGGTCGTAGCCCGCGCGCTTCATCTCCGGAATGGCCACCGCCCCGACCGTGGCGGCGGTGGCCACGCTGGAGCCGGACGTGGCGGCGAAGCCGGCGCAGGTCAGCACCGACGACATCGCCAGGCCGCCCGGGAAATGGCCCACCCATTTGCGCGCCACGTTGAACAGGCGCGCGCCCACGCCCGCATGATGCGCAAACGCGCCCATCAGGATGAACAGCGGGATGACGGTCAGCAGGTACGAGGCCGACTGCGCGTACGAAAACGATTTCAGGCGGTTGAGGACGAAGCCGAAGTCCTCGACCATGACGATGCCGGCGACGCCGGCCAGGCCCAGCGCGGCGAACACCGGCGTGCCCAGCAGCATCAGGACGAAGATCAGGCCGGTGGCGATCAGCGTGGCGGTAGTGGTGTCCATGCCGGCTCCTCAGTGCATTGCGGCGGTCGCGGCGTCGGCCGCGCGCCTGGGCGCGCGGCTGCACAGCGCCCGGACGGCGCAGAAGAGCATCTGCAGCGCGCCGAACCACAGGCCGATGGCGACGGCCGCCTTGGCCCACCAGATCGGGACCTCGACATAGCCCCAGCGGAACTCGCGGATCGCCACCGATTCGATCGCCTCGCCGGTGGCCGGATAGGCCAGCACGGCCAGCATCGCGGCCGCCAGCAACCAGGCCAGACAGTCGAGCGCGCGCCCGGCCGCCTCCGGCAGCCATTTCCGGGCCATGGTCACGCGGATGTGCGCGTCATCGAGCTGCGTCCAGCCCAGGCCCATGAAGACGATCATCACCATGCTGAGCTCGGACATCTCGAACAGGCCCGGCAGCGGACTGCCGGCGATGGTGCGAAACGCTGCGTCGATGGTGGTGCCGAGCATCATGAACAGCAGGAAAGCCAGGGCGATCGCGCCCATGATATTGGAGAGGGCAAGCAGCAGCTTGCCGAGCGGGGTTTCTTCATTCATGTGGAGGCCGTTCGAAGAAGAAGGCGGCGCGGCGGCGCCCCGCAGGAGGCGCCTGGCCGCGGCCGCCGTGGGTCATGCCTGGGCGGCCAGCTCGTCGAAGCGCTTGAGCGTGCCCTGCGGGTCGTACTTGGCGATGGCGGCGTCGATCAGCGATTGCATGCGCGCGCCGTCGATGCGCGCGGGCTTGGCGACGTTGTCGAGCCAGGCCTGGACTTCGGCGGGCTGCACCAGCGCCTTGGCCTTGCGCTTTTCCTCGTCGGACAGCGAGGAGAACTTCGCGCCTTCGGCCAGCGCCGTCTTGACGTACTGGCGCGCGGCCGCGTCGAAAATCTCGGTGTACTTGCCGCCGTAGATTTCACCCACGATGTCGTTGCACAGCGCCTTGACCGGCTCCGGGAAGGCTTCCCAGGTGCGCATGTTGATGATGGTGGCGGACGGCCCGTGCGGACCGTCGCCGATATCGGTGAAGTAAGGCGCGATCTCGTGCAGCTTGTAGCCGACCGCCGTGATGAAGTCGAACCCGTACACGCCGTCCAGCACGCCGCGTTCGAGCGCGGTGTAGACCTCGGGCGCGGCCATCGGCACGGCGGTGCCGCCCAGCCGCTGGATCACGTCATTGGCCACGCCGTAGCCGCGGATGCGCTTGCCGCGGATGTCCTCCACCGACTTGATCGGCTCGCGCGTGACCAGCGGCGCGTAATACCAGTTGGTCCAGTACATGACCTTGGCGCGGTAGCGCTTTTCCCATTCATCGCGCAGCGGCTGGAACTGCTCGTAGACGTCGCGGCACACCAGGTGCAGCGCGTCGGCGCGGTTCATGCGGTAGTACCACTCCAGGCCGCGCGTGACCGGCAGCTGCGCCTGGTAGTAGCCCGGCGAGATCAGCGACATCTCGGAGGTGCCGTCGCGCACCGCCGACAGGTGCTCGCCCACTTTATTCAGCGACTGCGCCCAGTAGCGGCGCACCTTGACGGCGCCGTTGCTGCGCGTCTCCAGCTGCTTGAGGAACCAGTCGTCCAGGCGCGAAGGCCCGGCCGTCTCGGCGATGTAGCTGTCGAACTTGATGGATACGGGCTTGTCCGCCGCCAGCAGCCGGGACGGCCAGACCGCGGGGGCCGAGACGCCGGCCAGCAGGCCGGCGGTCTTGATGAAATCGCGTCTTCTCATTGTTGTCTCCTGGTGGTTGATTGGGCCGGCCTGTGCGTCAGGCCGTGCCGGGGCGCGCTGCCGTTTCGGCCTGCAGCGCTTCGCGCAACTCCGTCTTGGGAATCTTGCCGTAGCTGTTCTTGGGCAGCTCCGCGCGAAAGCAATAACGCTTGGGGGTCTTGAACGCGGCGATCTCGGCGCGGCACCAGCGGTCCAGCTCCTCTGCCGGCGCCTCCGCGCCCGGCCTGAGCACCACGAAGGCGACCACTTCCTCGCCCCACTGGGCGCTGGGCGCCCCCACGACCGCCACTTCGAGCACGGCCGGATGGCGGGCCAGCACCTCCTCCACTTCGCGCGGATAGATGTTCGAGCCGCCCGAGATGATCACGTCCTTGCTGCGGTCGGTCAGCGTCAGGAAACCTTCCTGGTCCAGCCGGCCGATATCGCCGGTGCGCAGCCAGCCGTCGACCAGCGTGGCGCGCGTGGCCGCTTCGTTGTTCCAGTAGCCCGCCATGACGGCGTCGCCGCGCACGATCACTTCGCCTTCGACGCCGGCCGGCGCGTTCGCCATGGACGCATCGACCACGCGCACTTCCATGCAGCTCTGCGCCACGCCGACCGAGGCCAGGCGCGCCTGCCACCGCGGATGCGCGCGGTCGGCGATGATCTCGCGCGCCAGCGCGGTAATGGTCATGGGGCTTTCGCCCTGGCCGTAGATCTGGGCGAAGCGCGGCCCCAGCACCTGCAGGGCGTCGAGGATGTCGGCCTGGTACATGGGGCCGCCGCCGTAGATGACGGTGTGCAGGCCGCGTCCGTCGCGCCCGTCGCGGCGCGCCTGCTCGACCAGCCGCTTGACCATGGTGGGCGCCGCGAACAAGGACAGCGAACCGCAGGCCTCGGCCGTGTCGAGGATCTCGGCCGGATCGAAGCCGCGGCTGGCGGGCACGATATGGCGCGCGGCGCGGCGCACGTACACGAAGTGGTACAGCCCGGCGCCGTGCGACATGGGCGCGGCATACAGCATGCTGTCGCCGGCCGCCACCGTTTCGACGTCGGCGGCGTAGCACAGCGACATGGCCACCAGGTTGCGATGCGTCAGCATCACCCCCTTGGGACGGCCGGTGGTGCCGGACGTATAGAACAGCCACGCCAGCGCCTGGGGCGCCAGGGCGAGCGGCGCGCGCAGGCCGTCGGCCAGCCCGGCGCGGGCCGCCTCTTCATAGGCAGGGCCGTCGAGTTCCAAATGCAGGCACGCCGCGGGCACGCAATCGCCCGGCAGATCCTGCGCGGTGTCGGTCAGCACGACCCGGGCCTGCGAATCGTCCAGAATCCAGGCCACTTCCTTGGGATGCAGTTTCGGATTGACCGGCACCACCATGGCGCCGATCCACCAGCAGGCGTAGAACAGCTCCAGGTACTCGACCCGGTTCTTCATGAAGAGCGCGACGCGGTCGCCCTCGGTCACGCCGTGTCCGGCCAGCCAGCGCGCCAGGCCGCCGGCGCGCAGCGCAAAGGACCGGTAGTCGGCGTGCAGGCGGTCGCCCTGGAACAGGGCCGGATTGTCGGGATGCAGCAGGGCCGCGGCGTGCAGCCAGTTCGAAATATTCATGATGCGGGAGCGAAAACTCAGGCCCGGGCTGCCTGCAGGATCGAGGCATAGTTGGCCACCGCCGCGCCGCCCATGTTGAACACCAGGCCGAGTTCGGCGCCGGGACGCTGGATGCCGCCGGCGCGGCCGGTGAGCTGGCGGAACGCCAGCGCGTGCATGGACACGCCGGTCGCGCCGACCGGATGCCCCTTGGCCTTCAGGCCGCCGGACAGGTTCACCGGCAGGCTGCCGTCGCGCAGCACGGTGCCGTCGTCCAGGGCCCGCCGCCCCTGTCCCGCCGGGGCCAGTCCCATCGCCTCGTAGATCAGCAGCTCGGCGATCGTGAAGCAGTCGTGCACCTCGGCGAAATCCAGGTCGCCCGCGCCGATTCCGGCGTCGGCATAGGCCTGCGAAATCGCGCGGCGCGGACCTTCGAAGGCCAGCAGGTCGCGGCCGCGCAGCGGCAGGAAATCGTTGACCTGGCAGGCCGCGCGAATACGCACTTCGCGGGCGAACGGCGCCGCATGTTCGGCGGCGGTCAGCACGACCGCCGCCGCGCCGTCGGTGACCAGCGAGCAGTCCGTCAGGCGCAAGGGCGGCGCGATGAGGGGGTTCTTGTCGGACACGGTATTGCAGAAGTCCGCGTCCATGGGCCGGTGCATCTGCGCCAGCGGGTTGTCCATGGCGTTGCCGTGGTTCTTGGCGGCAATCCGGGCCATGGCGGGCAGCGGATCTTCGTATCGCTCGGCGTACTGGCCGGCCGCCAGGGCGAACAGCTGCGGAAAGCTCAGCCCGGCCTCGGCGGCATCGTTCTTGTAGCCCGCGCCGGCCAGCGCTTGCGTAACCTCGGCCGTGGTGCGCGAGGTCATTTTCTCGGCGCCCACCACCAGCACGGTGCGCGCAGCGCCCGCCTGGATGGCGCGCATGCCGGCATGCAGCGCCGCCGAGCCGGAGGCGCAGGCGTTCTCGCAACGGGTGGCCGGCTTGAAGCGCAGCGCCGGCGCGGCCTGCAGGATCAGCGAGGCGGCGAAGGCGTCAGGCACCAGGCCGGCGTTGAAATTGCCCAGGAACACCGCGTCGATGCTGGCCGGGTCCACGCCGGCATCCTCGATCGCCTCCGTGGAGGCCATGACGATAAGCTGTTCGAGGTTCAGGGCGTCCAGGCGGCCGAAGGGCGTATGGCCGCTGCCCACGATGGATACCGGTATGCCGGGCATCGTCGTCTCCGTTGATTTTTCTGGTTTTTTCAGTATCGGACGACGTACCCCGTATATCCATACGTGCAGCTACGTACAAAAATACGTACAGAAAGATCACACGACGTTGGACACCCGCCTGGCAAGATCGCCCTTGAGCAGCTCCGCCAACCGGGTCAGGCCCTGCGTCAGGCGATTCCGGTCGATGGCTCCGCCCAACGACACACGAAGCGCTGCGGGGCTGTGGGCCTCCGTGGAAAACGACTCCGAGTCGGTGACGCTCACCCCTTGTTGCAGCGCCGTTTGCGTAAGCCGGTAGAGGTCGATATGACGCGGCAACTGGAGCCAGAGATGCAGCCCGTTCGGGTCGGCCTGGATATTGCCGGGCAGGATCGATGCGGCAATGGCCTGCCGATGCCGCAGCTCGTTCTTGACCTGTGTAAGCCATTGAGCGGCAGCCCCCGACGCTATCCAGGCCGAAGCCATTTCAGTCATCCAGGGAGCGGGCATCAGGGCCAGCGAACGCAGGGCATCGAGAACCGGACTCAACGGCTCACCGGCAGGCACGACCAGGTAAGCCGTTCGCAGCCCTGGCGCCATGCATTTGGATAGCGTCGAGACGTAGTAGACCGGCGCCACAGACGTGTTGGCGGCCAATGAGAACATCGTGCTCGGCGCACGATCGCTCAACAGCCAGTAGGGATCGTCCTCGATCACCGGCAGCGCGTATTTCTCGGCAACACGCAACAGCGCCATCCGCCGCTCGTGGGAGAGCGTCAGCGCGGTCGGGTTCTGGATCGTCGGATTCAGGTACAGCATCGCGGGACGATGCTGCTCGCACACGCGCTGGAGGTCGGCGGGGTCCATGCCGACTTCATCCGACTTCACCCCGACGGCCTGGCGCTGAAGTACGCGCACCGCGGCCAGGAAACCCGGATAAGTCAGCTCATCGCATGCAATGGCGTCTCCGGACTGGCTCCTGGCCAGCAACAGCGCCGCGATGGCGGTCTGGGCGCCCGGGCAGACCACGATCCGCTCGATCTCCGTGTCGCCTATCATCGGCCGCAGCCATTTCGCCGCTGCTGCCCGATGCCGGCTGGCCCCCGCCCCCACGTGATAGCTCATCAGGTCCATCGAGCTTGCCGCCGCCTGCGTCGCGCCGCCGCCTTGCGCAAGCATGTGCAGAAACTCCGCGCTGCCGAGCAACGGCGGGATATTCATGCCCAGGTCGATCGTCCCCGCCGTTTCGGCGCCCGAATAGGCCACATAAGTCCCGCCCGACCCCTGGGCTTCCAGCAAGCCTTGCTGGCGGACCTCCGTGTACGCCCGGGTGACGGTCGTGAGATCGACGCCCAATGCCTGGGCCAGTTCGCGCTGCGGGGGCAGGCGGTCACCCGCCCGAAGCACGCCGTCCTCCACCGCCGTGACGATTTGCGCGGCGATCTGCTGGTACCGGGGGCCCGAGCCCGCGGTCAGGGGCCGCACCCAAGACGTGTTTGCTTTCTTCAGGCGACGTGGGAGAGACATGCCTTATCTTGATGTATGGGGTTTTTGCACCCTGCGCAGGCAGGAAAAAACATACAAACCGAGAAATTCAACAGTTTGTATGGATTTTGACGGTAAAATTCGGCTGGTTTGTAGGGAGTATAGCGTTCACTCCGCGCGTCCGACCTGCGCTCGTTTCGAGGAAATGATGAATTTTTGGATCCCTGTAGTCTTCGGTACGTTCAAGCTCCTCGTGTTGGGCACCGGCATGTATCTCGCCATCAAGTCCCATTACGACGGAGAAAAAGAGGAGAAGAAGAAAAAGCAGGAGATGAAGGCGCCGTAGGGCCGGTCCTAACGCATGCGCGGTTGGCGAAAAGCGGGCCAGCGCCCGCAGTCCATGGATCGTTCAGCCTAGCCAGGCCTTGATGCGACCGGCCAGCGCTTCGCGGCTGATGCCGTAGCGGTCATGCAGCGTGGGCAGGGCGCCGGCATCCAGGTACGCGTCCGGCAGCCCCGCCAGTTGAAACCCGGCGGGCTGCACGCGATGCCGCAGCAAGGCGCTGGCCACGGCCTCGCCCAGCCCGCCGATCACCGAATGGTTTTCGGCCACGACCACCAGGCGGTGCTTGTAGCGCACCGCCTCGACCAGGCTGGCCTCGTCCAGTGGCTTCACGGTCGGGCTGTGCATCACCGCGACCCCGATGTTGTCGCGTGCCAGATCCTCGGCGGCCTCCAACGCGCGCATCGTCATGATGCCGCTCGAAATGACGAGCACGTCGCCGCCTTCGCGCAGCATCTTCGCCTTGCCCAGCTCGAATCGATAACCCTCGATCTCGTCCAGCACCGCCGGCACCTGGCCGCGCAGCAGCCGCATGTACACCGGGCCCTGGTGCCCCGCAATCTGCGGCACGGCCTGTTCGATGTCCAGCGCATCGCAAGGGTCGACGATGGTCAGGCCCGGAATGCCACGCATCATCGCCAGGTCTTCGGTGGCCTGGTGACTGGGACCGTAACCCGTGGTCAGACCCGGCAGCGCGCAGCAGATCTTGACGTTGAGGTTCTCCTCGGCAATCACCTGATGGATGAAATCGTAGGCGCGCCGCGTGCCGAATACGGCATAGGTCGTGGCGAATGGCACGAGGCCCTCCTTGGCCATGCCGCCTGCGGCGCCCATCAACAGCTGCTCGGCCATGCCCATCTGGTAGAAGCGCTCGGGGTAGGCCTGCGCAAACAGGTGCAGGTCGGTGTACTTGGCCAGGTCCGCCGTCAGGCCCACGACCTCCGGATGCGATGCGGCGTACTCGACCAGCGCCTTGCCGAAGGGTGCGGCCCGGACGCGCTGCCCTTCCGAGGCAATCGACGCGATCATGGCCGACGTGGTGAGGCGGGGTTTTTGCTGAGTGCTGGCGCTGCTCATGACCAGGCTCCTTGGGTCGTGTGGGTGGGGCGGCTCTGGTCCAGGATGTCCAGCGCTTGTTGCCATTCCGGCGGATCGACGCGGATAAAGTGGTTCTTCTCTCGCCGTTCGAGGAACGGGATGCCCTTGCCCATCCGCGTGTCGAACAGGATGACCCGCGGCTTGGCGTCAGGCAGGGCGCGCGCGGTGTCGAATGCCTGGACAACGGTTGCCAGGTCGTTGCCGTCCACGCGCTGCACATGCCAGCCGAAAGCGGCCCACTTGTCGGCCAGCGGCTCGAATCCCAGCACCTTGCCGGAAGGCCCGTCCGCCTGCTGGTTGTTGATGTCGACCAGGCAGATGAGGTTGTCCAGTTCATGGTGCGCGGCGCCCATCGCGGCTTCCCAGGTCGAGCCCTCGTCCAGTTCGCCGTCCGACATGGAGTTGTAGACAAAGGCCGGGTTGCGCTTGTGCTTGAGTCCCAGCGCGATGCCGACGCCAATGGACAGGCCCTGCCCCAGTGATCCGCCCGAGATCTCCATGCCGGGCGTGTAGGTCGCCATGCCCGACATGGGCAGGCGGCTGTCGTCGCTGCCATAGGTATCGAGTTCACTTTCCGGGACCACGCCAGCCTCTATCAGCGCCGCATAGTGGGCGATGGCGTAGTGGCCGTGCGACAGCAGAAACCGGTCCCGGCCTTCCCATTGCGGATCGTCCGGCCGCACATGCATCGCATGGCGGTAGGCCACGGCCAGCACGTCGGCCCAGCCGAGCGCCTGGCCGATGTAGCCCTGGCCCTGGACTTCGCCCATGCGGACCGCGTAGCGGCGGATGCGCCACGCGGCAGCCGCCAGATCGCTCAAAGGCTTGGATTGCTCCATTCGAAGCTCCCTATTCATGGTATGGGGGTTCATTGCAGGATGAAGGCAGGCACATAGGACACCAGTCCCAGCACCGCAAACGCGACCAGATAAAAGGGCACCAGCTCGCGCACTGTCTGGCCCACCTTCACCTTGGCCAATGCGCTGGTGATGAAGAGCGTGGTGCCCACTGGCGGCGTGTACAGCCCGATGGCAAGGTTCACGACCATCATCACGCCAAGCTGGGTCATGTCCATGCCGATGCTCTGCGCCAGCGGCACGAAGACTGGCGTCAGCAGCAGCACGGCGGCAGGCAAGTCGAGGAACATGCCAAGGAACAGCATCATCAGGTTCATCAGCAGGGTGACCAGCCATTTGACATGCACGTTTTCCTGCACCCAGTGCGCGATCCCCTGCGGCGTCTGGTCGAAGGTCAGCAGCCAGCCGATGGCCGACGACGCCATGATCACCAGCAGCACCACGCCGGTGGCCAGGCCCGCGTGGACGATGGCGGCATTGAGGCGCGACCACGTCAGGTCGCGGTATATCAGGGCCGACGCCAGGCCCGCGTACAGCGTCGACAGCACCGCCACTTCGGTCGGCGTCGCAATGCCAAACCGCAGGAAAACGATGATCAAGAGCGGCAGGACCACGGCCGGCAAGGCATACAGCAAGTGCCGGCGGAAGGCCGCGCCGTCGAAAGGCGACGTATCGCGGGGGAAGTTGCGGCGGCGGCCCACCCACCAGCAGGAAACCATGAAGCCCCCGCACAGGAGCAGGCCGGGCAGAACGCCTGCGATGAACAGCGACGCGATCGATGCGTTGGCGGTCAGGGCGAACAGGATCAGCGGGATCGATGGCGGAATCAGGATGTCGATCGTGGCGGCGGCGGCCAGCGTCGCGGCCGAGAACGCGGCCGGGTAGCCCAGCCGCTTGTGCCACGGAATCATCAGCGAGCCGATGGCCGAGGCATCCGCGACGGCCGAGCCCGACACGCCGCCGAACAGCGTGGACGACAGCACGCCGACCTGGGCGGGACCGCCGTGATAGCGGCCGATCAGCGCCGACAGCACGCCCACCAGCGCCTCGCCGAGCTTGCCGCCCATCATGAGCGAACCGGTCAGCATGAAGAACGGAATCGCGATCAGGGGAAAGCTCTGCACCTGCGCCACCATCTGCTGGACCACCACATCCAGCGGCACGCGGTCCGCGCTGGCGACCGCCGCCATGGCGGCGACGAGCAGGGCATGGGCGATGGGCATGGCCGAGACGGCGGCGCCCATGAATACGACCAGTATCAATGCACTCATGGCAGTCCTCCCGTCACCAGTGCACGGCGGGCGCCTGCTGCTCGCCGTCGGGCTGCGCCACGGCGTCGCGGCTATGCCAGCTCTGCCACGCCGACTGCGCCGCCAGCACGGCGAGCAGCACCAGGCCGCCCATCACGCACCCGTAGGTAAGCGAACCGGGCATCTGCAGAACGGGAGATTTTTCATCGTGGACGATATCGATCATGTTCAACGTCGCCCAGGACAGGGTCGCGTACAGCGCGGCGACCACGCTCCAGGCGACGGTTGCGACCAGGCGGCGGACGTGCGCGGGCAACGCGTCCATCAGGAATACGGTGGCGATGTGCGCGTTGTGCAGCGCAGCCAGTACGACCCCCGACATGACGAGCCAGGGAAAGAGCAGCTCGGGGACCTCGTTGGCCCATTCCAGACTGGTACCGGTTGCATAGCGCAGCGCGGTGTTGACGACGAGGATCACGAAGATCACCGTGGTGGACAGCCACAGAATCACGCGGCATATGCCGTCGATGACCGTGCCGATCCATCCGTGTCGATCGGTATTCATGTTGTCTCCTGCGTTGTGCCGGTCCGCCGCCGTGCCCGGCGCGAAGGCGGGCACGACGGCGGACCGAAGGACTTGTCAGTTGCCGCGCGCGGCCGCCAGAACCTTCTTCACGTAGGGGCCGATGGGGCCGGCCAGCCATTTTTCGTCGACGGACGCGGTGGCTTTGGCGAAGGCGGCCGTGTCAGGCGTGGTGACCTGCACGCCCTTTGCCTTCAACTCGGCCAGCAGCCGGGCGTCGGCGTCCTTGCTCAGCTTGCGCTGCAGGGCGGACGCTTCGTCCGCGGCCTCGCGCACGGCCTTGCGGTCGGCTTCGCTCAAGCGGTCCCAGGTGCGCTTGCTCATCAGGAAAGGCGTCATCTGGAACTGGTGATTGGTCATCGCCAGGTACTTCTGCACTTCATACAGTTTGCTGGCTTCGAAATTCACCAGCGGGTTCTCCTGGCCGTCCACCACGCCCTGCTGCAACGCCACGTACAGTTCCGCGAACTTGATCTGCTGCGCCTGCGCGCCCAGGGCGTTCATGATGTCGACCAGGGTCGCGTCAGGCGGCACCCGCATCTTCAGGTCCTTCATGTCCTCGACCTTGTTGATGGGGTGTTTGCTATTGGTCATCTGGCGGATGCCGTTGTCCCAAGTGCCGAGCAGAACCAGCTTCTTGGTGGCCGACTTCTCGGCCAGCTCCTTGCCCAGCGGCCCATCCAGCAGCTTGAACGCCGCGTCGGCGTCCGGGAACAGGAACGGCATGCCGAATGCTGCGTACTCCGGCACCGCGGCGGCCACCGCGCCCTGGGAGTTGGCGCTCAGGTCCAAGGCGCCCGTACGCAGCGCTGTGACCATTGCGGCGTCGTCGCCCAACTGGGCGGAGGGCGCGACCTGCACCTCGATGCGTCCGCCTGTCTTGGCCTTGAGCACTTCAGCGAATTTCACCGAAGCCTCATGCCGAGGGTTGCCCACTGCGGCGCCATGGCCCAGCGTCAGTTTGAGGTTTTGCGCCTGCGCCGCGAGCGGCAGCAGCGTGGCGGCGGCCAAGGTCAGGCTCGCCTGAAGCAATTTTCTGCTTTTCATGATTCTCCTCCTCCAGTTTTTTATGGGAGTGCTGCGGATCAGTGAATCAACATGCCTCCGTTGACATCCAGCGTGACACCCGTGCAGTACGCGGACAGGTCGCTGGCCAGGAACACACACGCGCCCGCCACGTCGTCCGCCCTGCCCAGGCGCGCGAGCGGAATCGTGGCTTCGATGTCGGCCTTGCGCTCGGCGGACAGCCGGCCTTGCGTAATGTCGGTTTCGATGAGGCCCGGCGTGATGCAATTGACCCGAATGCCGTCCCCGCCGAATTCGCGCGCCATGGCGCGCGCCAGGCCCAGCACGCCCGCCTTCGCGGCGGAGTAGTGAGGGCCGCCGAAGATGCCGCCGCCGCGCTGCGCGGACACCGACGAGATGCACACGATCGACCCGGCACGTTGCGCCTGCATGGCAGGCAGCGCCGCTTGCGACAGGTAAAGCGTGCCGCGCAGGCTGACGTCCAGAATGCGGTCGTAGTCCGCGCCGGTGATCTCCAACGTCTTGACCGGCTGCGTGATGCCGGCATTATTCACCAGGATGTCGATCTTCCCGAACGCCTTGAGCGTCCGTTCGATAGCTGCCACGCACGCAGCCTTGTCAGTCACGTCCGCGACCAGCCCCAGATGACCGTCGCCCAGCCGGGCGGCCGCGCCGGCGGGCTCGGCGCGCGCCAGGTCCAGGATCACCACGCGCGCACCATGCGCGGCCATCTGCCGCGCGGTGGCGAATCCCAGTCCGTTGATCCCGGCGCCGCCGGAAATCACGGCGATCTTGTCCTTGAGCAGCATCTGTCGTCCTCCTGTCCTTGTTGAACTGTGTGCGGACAATTCTGGACGCCGCCTAGCATTAAGACAAACGATGTGTCATCAGCCTAAGATGACGAATCATCATCTGAAGTGAGGGTCAACCCCATGCCTGCGCTGCCGCCCATCGTCAACCTCCTGGCGTTCGAGGCCGTCGCGCGCCGGCGCAGCTTTGCGATCGCTGCAACAGAACTGCACCTCACTGCTTCGGCGGTCAGCCATCAGATTTCCCGGCTGGAAGCGGAACTCGGACTGCGGCTCTTCGAGCGCAGCGCCCACGGCGTGCGGCTCAGCAGCGCCGGAGAGCAATACCTGAGCCGCATCAGCGGCGCGTTAGCGGCGATTTCCTCCGCAACCGACGATTTGCGCCACGGCGTCAGCAACAGCCTGTATGTGCATTCCGCGCCCAGCATCGCGAGCCTGTGGCTGATGCCCAGGCTCAGGCGGTTTGCAGAAGCGCATCCGCACGTGTCGCTCAATCTGTCGGCAGCTCATTCGCACAGCGATTTTCAGCTCGGACAAGCCGACATCGACATTCGCTATGGTGTGCCGCAATGGGACAATGTCGCGATCGAACCGCTGTTCGAAGAGCGGATATTGCCGCTGGCAAGCCCCGCCTTTGTTCGCGAGCACCGGCTCAAGCGAATCGACCAATTGTTGGACGTGCCGCTGATTCAAAGCAACGTCAGCGTCGTGCAATGGTCCGATTGGTTTGCACGGTATTCAAAAAGACGGGCTCCGGATCACTTCAGTATTCGCTTCGACCGGGCCCAGATGTCCCTGGACGCTGCGGCGCAGGGGCTAGGGATAGCGCTGGAAAGCGCCATCATTGCGGGAAGGCATTTGGCAGAGAACCGATTGGTTCCTATTTTTGGAATGTCGAAGGCAATTCGGATAAAGGCGCATTTCGCCGTCTATCCGCCCAAGTATGGCAAGCGTCCGGCCGTAGAGGCCTTTCTGGCATGGATTCATGCCGAAGCGGCGAAGACCAGCATTGGGGGATAAGGCTGGCCGACATCGTGGACGGGGGGCCACGTGCATGGGAATTCGGCGGGCAGCAAAAGCCTGGAGCAGTGTCGGCAGCTGCCCCCGCTGTCCAGAAGGTGAATTCCGGCATACAACGCTGAGGTTGTATTCGCGTTTTACAAACTAAGGCTTGTGCAGGTCTTAGGTCACAACTTCAGCACCACGGCCGGGCGGAGGCGGCCCCGTGAACTAGTCCACCACTCCCTGAGGTGAAGGAATAAAGTTCGCCTGCCAGACCAAGTACCGCATTACATTCGATCCGGCGGTCTCAAGGTTCTACTATCCGGCGCTTCGGTGGTTTCGTGATGCCGGCGGCGCTGGGTAGTGACGACCTGACGAGGGGCCGGTCGCTTGCCAATTTGACATCCCATCTAGCAAGTCACCGCTACCGACCCTGTACATGGCCGGGGGGCCCCTCACCGCAAGTTCGCAGAAAACACTATCCAAAAAGAAACAAAAAGAGCAACTACCCTGGCTCGTTGCAGTTTTTTCCGTTGCAGTTTAGACTTGTCGGTACAATACTTTTTAAGGGACCAGACGTGCCAAAAGTTGCGCAGGACGATGAGTTGCGCACCCAGCTGCAACAGTTCATACAGGCCAGCAAAATGTCTATCCCGCAAGCCGCTCGAGAGCTAGGGGTTGACCGCGTTTCGCTATGGAGATTCCTTAGCACCGGAAAGGCGCGCAAGGATCGTCGGCAGGTGTACCATGCATCGTTAGCGCGCCTACGGCTCGAGAAAACTGAAACAAAGAGCGCCGATTCAGTTTCACTTTTAAAGCAAGTAACGATGCCACCTCCCGTTCACGCTCGCGAATTGCGTCACATACGACGTGTGTGCGACAGCCTTCTACGACTGCTCGACGCTTATGAAGGTGTTTTGTTAAAGCACGGTAGTGAAACGAGCCTCATGTCCCGGATGCGCTAGGTGAAGAAATGTCCACGACCCGAAATGATAGACAAGCCGTAGGTAGAGCGATGAGCGCGATAATTTCAGAATCGAAGCGTTCGTCCTTGAAGGCGGCTCAAAGCCTGCAAAGCCAATTGCCGGGGATCGACGGCAACTCCCGCAGCAGGGGACAAACGAATGGGTCTGCCGAGCTTCCTGACCGTATTGCAGAGCTTGTGTACGCAATGTCCACGCGCCGACGCCTGGATGAACTCGTACTACATCCGCAAGTTGTCGAACAGATCGAAGAGCTAATCGAAGAATTTTCTAGCTCCGCGCTGCTGCGCGCTCACTCGCTCGAGCCGCGACACACATTGCTGCTGGTGGGCCCCCCTGGTAATGGGAAGACGAGTATTGCGGAGGCTATGGCTACTGAGCTCGGCCTTCCACTACTTGCCCTTCGCTACGACGCGATCGTCGATAGCTTCCTTGGGGAAACCTCCAACCGTCTTCGGAAGCTGATTGAGTACGCCACTGCAACGCCATGTGTCCTTTTCTTTGATGAGTTCGACGCTGTTGGCAAGGAGCGGAGCGACGCGCAGGAGACGGGCGAGATCAAACGAGTCGTATCGTCCTTGCTTGTACAGATGGATCAACTGCCGAGCCATTCAATGGTCATTTGCGCGACTAATCATCCGGAACTTCTGGATCGCGCAGTATGGCGCCGATTTGAATTGAGGTTGGAAATCGGCCGCCCTCAGCGCGACCAACTGATTTCGTGGTTCAAGCGTTTTGAAGCGGCTTTAGGAGAGCCATCTGGCCTCACCGGGAAGGAATTTGCTGACTATCTCGATGGAGAGAATATGTCAGCCGTCGAAGCTTTCACTCTGGACGTACGCCGAAAGATGGTCTTGTCCCGCGGAAAACTGACAGCCGCAGAGGCGGTTCGTCACATCATGAAACGTAGTATTCTTCCTGTTACTGTTAACAGCAGGGAGACCGACGTTGCCAGCCGAGTATCCAATCGTCCGCCTAAAAAGACAAAAGCAAGTCGCCCGACGGATAGCTAGCGGTAGGAGAAACACCAAAGGCCACGCCACACGACTTCCTTACGACGTCCAAGCGAAACGCCTTGGAAAAATCTTCGATAGCGCTGCGGCGAACCTCGCCGATATCAGTGCTGGAGTAGATGTCTCAGCGGATCCTCGCGCAGTAGTGCCTGAGCGATGCCTCGTCTTTGAATTGAATGGAGCCGCGTACAAGTTCAACGTAGCTGCGCAGGCGCTTGGACTGGAATGGCTCCTCACTGAAGATGCGGACTTCAACAAGGACCCTGGCGAAGACGAGGCTGACGAGCTTCCGGGCGATAACACCAAACTCGATACGAAAGCCAAGCTTCTGTATCTCACCATGCCCAGCGATGCAGCTCTGCGCGAGTTGCTCAAGCACTGGAAGAAGTACTCCAAGGGGTATGACTGCCCGGAAAGGCTCACACCTCTGTGGCGGCTGTTCGACTACTTAACTGCATTGCGCGTGTGGTCCATTGAGGATCGACTCGATCCAGCGCTTGCTCGCTACGTCAATCGAATTCTGAGTGCAGATCCCAATAGAGAAGTTACCGTAGAACTCGACCTCTGGTATCGATCAGAGAAACAACGCCGCGATCAGTCAGTTGAGCATGTTAAAGAGATGCTCGCCACAGTAGGCGGCACACTGCTTGATCAAGTAGAGATCAGAGAAATCAGGTACCAGGGATTGCTGATCAGGGTGCCCGCATCTGTTGCACGCCGGATGGCTGAGGGCGGCGAAGGTATTGCTTCCCTCGATGACATCATGACCATCCGGCCGCAATCTTCCTTTCAGGTCGCAGTTGAGGAAGGGGCGCTCACCACACCTGCACCTCGGCGGCGCGAAAACTCAGATCAAAAGACCGCTATAGCAGCGGTACTGGACGGTTACCCAATTGCACGCCACGAGGCCTTAGCCGGTCGCGTTCGAGTGGTTGAAGTGGACGTGACTGGAGAGCAAGCGCCGGTATCTGCCAGGTTTCATGGCACGTCCATGCTGTCGCTTGTTCTCAACGGAGATCTCCACGATGAAGATGAGGCCCCTCTCAATCGACGCATCATCTCGATTCCCGTTCTTGCAGGTAATGGCCATCAGGAAGAGACACCGAAGGGCAAGATGCCTATCGGCGTCATCTACCGCGCCTTGCGTGCCATCACGCTCGCTGACCCTCTCCAAGATCCTGAACTCGCAAATATCACAGTGATAAATCACTCGATTTGCGACGTCATATCACCTTATGTGCGCCGAGCCTCTCCCTGGGCAGCACTATTGGACCATTTCAGCCACCACAATCGGCTCCTCTTCGTGCTGAGTGCCGGCAATATTTTCTCGCCTGTTCCTATACCTGGTGCCCTGTCTGCTTCGCATTTCGAGGAGGCAGATGATACCGAGCGGGAGGGGATGCTTATAGCAGCAATGGAAAAAGCCAAGGGACAGCGAGGGCTGTTGAGCCCTGCAGAATCAGTCAACTCACTAACCGTAGGCGCCCTGCATTCGGATGGCTCCCCGGAGACTGGCATGCACCTTGATCCCTACCCCACATTGCGCATGACGAGCCTCGTCTCCGCATTAGGGCCAGGACTAAATAGGTGCATAAAGCCGGAGCTAGTAGCGAGCGGAGGGCGATATGCAGCGCGATGCATCGAAACTCCTGAAGGCAGCGTGGAACTACATCCATTTGCACCCGTGGACTTTGGGCATCTCGTAGCAGCGCCATCGCTGACCGGTAGCTTGAGCCGCTACGTCCGAACTGCGGGGACAAGCAATGCCGCTGCGCTCGTTACGCGGGCGAGCCATCACATCGCCGATGCACTGGATGATCTCTACGGTCAAGACGATATTGACTGGCAAGATCTGCGAACTCGTACGCCTATTCTGAAGGCTTTGCTGGTTCACAGTTGCGAATGGGGCGGCATTGGAACCGTTCTCGATAAAGCGTTTCTTCCTCAGGGACAAGGAAGTCATTCGACTCGTCGTTCGAGCATCTCAAAATTCATCGGATTCGGCTCTGCCAACGCGGAGAGAGTTGTCTCGGGAAATGCCAACCGAGCTACGCTACTTGGCGACGACGTCATCAAAAGTGGAGACCGGCACAACTTCGTGCTTCCCATCCCTGCCACACTGTTAAATAACAAAGAACTCAGAAGTGTCACGCTGACGATGGCATGGACGACACCCACTACCCACACGACATCCGATCCAAGGGCCGTTGTACTGAAGCTATGCGGCTCGGATGGCAAGTCTAAGTACTGGGAAGGCGTGACGACAGGAGAGCCGCAGCCGTCTTCCCTCCAAGCGGCACGCGGCACAATCGTGCACGTGCGGCATAGAGGCGAGAAGTTGATCAAAAATCCGAACGGGAAGCTCGAAGTCTGCGTACAAGCCGCCGCCAAATCTGGTTTCGAGCACGTAGAGGTTCCATATGCATTGGCCGTCACAATCGAAATCGGTCAGAGGCAGCGAACAGAGCTTTACAACGAAGTTCGCCAATCGGTTCAACCGCGGGCGCGAATCCGTCACTGACTTACACATCTCAAGACATAACATGCCTACCTACAGCCAAAACAACTCACTCGGCTATCGTTCGAACAAAGAAATCGCTGAGTACCTTGCGCTGATTGGCGACGCAGAGGGCGAGCGAGAGCTGCTTGCTGCGGGCTTCTCAGGTCAGACGGGAGGCTTATTCACCCGCAAGGCCTACAGTCATACAGGCATGATCGTCGGCTTTGTGCCGCAGGACGATCATCCCAGAGATCGAGAAATTCTCGGAGCCAGCAGGATCACGGCCCAACCTGAACTCATCGGAAAACCTATCAAGATCACGCTTGATAAGTTCCACGTAGCAAGCTATCCCGGCTTAGGGAAGCACACCATTTTGTGCGAGTTCTCCGGCTGCAACCAAGCGGAGACGAAGAAGGAAGATCTGACCTTCGCTCGCCGCTTTGACGCGGCCGACGGCGCTGCCGCTGGAGTCTCTGGGGCACCAATCTTCATGGGGCTGAACGTGTCCGCGGAGGGCATTTCCTTCAAGGGGCGCACCGTAAATGTTCGAAGCTCCGGCGACAGCAAGATCTTGGAAACGCTCGACTCACCTGCATTTCGGGGTGGGCTATCCTTGCTGCATACCGCGCAGCCTGCGCTCATTCCCTTCACGAATTTGACCATCGCCGCAGTCAAACAGGCTCTTACTGACAAAAAAAATGTCCAGGTTCACACCTTTGACCTAGGCCTAGACTTCGGTGAAGGCCGATCTTCCGTGCGGCTTCGAGCCGGTTCGTACGTCGTCTTGCAAAGCGACGAGGGCTCTCGGTGGAAATGGGATGACTTCGCATGGAACGACGACGGCATGGCGATCTGCTACCGGCACGACCAATCCACACCGATTCCTTTCAATTACATGGTGTTCAGCATTGACACTATGTCAGCTGCAAAGCGATGGGACATTTCAAACTGCTGACCACTACATTTTCTTTGCACTATGAGCCTTCCTCGTGACCTCTTAAAAATCACTCAAGATGACATCCAAACGCTCGTCGCCGAGCGCCATGCTGAAGGAACCTACCTGGAGTTCAAACGAGAGCTCCCCAGGCCCGACGCCGGTGGAAGACACGAGTTCTTAGCTGATGTATCGGCGTTCGCGAACAGCAGTGGGGGAGATCTGGTTTATGGCATTGAAGAGGATGACGAGGGTCGAGCTGCCGCCATTTCTGCGCTACAGGGGAATGCCGACGAGGAATGTCGACGTCTTCAGGACGTACTGCTCAATGGAATCGAACCGAGGGTGCCAGGCCTGCAAGTGCAGGCAACAACAGTCGCAGACGGATTCGTGATTGTGGTGCGAGCGCCCCAAAGCTGGGCGGGGCCTCACCGGGTGCGGACAAATCAGCACTTCTTCACTCGGGAAAACGGTCGCAAGCGGCAACTTGATGTCCCAGAGATCAGGGGCCTCTTTTTACGATCAGAGAATCAGGCGCAACGCGTCCGAGATTTCAGATCCGAACGGCTTGGCAAGCTGATTGCAGGAGAAGGCCCGCATCGCCTCGTGCCAGGCGCGCTACTCGTAGGCCATTTCGTACCGACGCAGGCCGCCTTGGGGGCCGTTCAAATCGACCCCATCCCCTACATGCAGCTCCGTGACTTGCCAGTATTGAGTCCAACTGCAGCTCGTTCACGGGTCAATGCAGATGGAGCGCTAGCTGTTCGAAACCCCGGCCCACTCGGGACCCACGGGTACTCGCAACTGTTTCGAAACGGGTATTTCGAGGCCGTAAAAGTCTTGACGTACGACGAGGGGGCTCGAGCCGCGCTCGGTAGCCTAGCGTACGAGCGAGATTTTATCGCACTAGTACGCGCTCTTCGAGACGAGTACATCCACCTCGAAATTGGAACGGAGATGACACTTATGGTCTCACTGCTAAATGCCGATCAGGTGGAGCTGGGCATCGACCGATTCCGTTACCCCCTCGAAGATCACCAGGGCTACTTCGACCGTCAGACGCTCGTTCTGCCAGACGTATTACTTCCTGGCGATCTCAGCGCCGAGCATGCGTTGAAGCCGGTTTTCGATTTGGTCTGGCAAGCGGCAGGTATAGAACGATCGGACAATTACAACCAGGAGGGCGACTGGGCTCCAAACCGGTAAAACCAAGTAAGACTGGGAGGGTTCACCGGCTGAATTTGTTCGTCTTTAGTTCGCATGCATGCTCGATGCATAGAAGGCCGCCGAGGCGACCTTCCCTACCTAAACGAAAGATATCGAGATGCGATAAAAGCAAATAGCAAGAGAACGAAGACGTTCGCGCTGCGACCGACTTTAATTCCGCGCAACCGACTTATTCCTTGTCTTCACGCCGGCGCCACCCCCCGCCTCACTCCACCGTCACACTCTTCGCCAGATTACGCGGCTTATCCACATCAGTCCCCCGGGCGCAAGCCGTGTGATACGACAGCAGCTGCAGCGGCACCGTGTGCAGGATGGGCGAGAGCTTGCCGTAGTGTTCGGGCATGCGGATCACGTGCATGCCTTCGGCGCTTTGGATCTTGCTGTCGGCGTCGGCGAAGACGTACAGTTCGCCGCCGCGGGCGCGCACTTCCTGCATGTTGGACTTCAGCTTTTCCAGCAGTTCGTCCTTGGGCGCGATGGTGACCACGGGCATATGCTCGGTCACCAGGGCCAGCGGGCCGTGCTTGAGTTCGCCGGCCGGGTAGGCTTCAGCGTGGATGTAGCTGATTTCCTTGAGCTTGAGCGCGCCTTCCAGGGCGATCGGATAGTGCATGCCGCGGCCCAGGAACAGGGCGTTTTCCTTGGAGGCGAAGCGGTCGGCCCAGGCCATGATCTGGGGTTCGAGCGCCAGCACCGAGCCGATGGCCACCGGCAGGTGGCGCAGCGCCTTCAGGTGTTCGGCCTCCTGCTCGTCGCTCAGGCGCCCGCGCACCTGCGCCAGCGCCAGCGTCAGCAGGAACAGTGCGGTGAGCTGGGTGGTGAAGGCCTTGGTCGAGGCCACGCCGATTTCGACGCCGGCGCGGGTGATGTACGACAGCTTGCACTCGCGCACCATGGCGCTGGTGGACACGTTGCAGATGGTCAGCGTGTTTTCCATGCCGAGCGAGCGGGCGTGCTTGAGCGCGGCCAGCGTGTCGGCGGTTTCGCCGGACTGCGAGATGGTGACGACCAGCGAGCGCGGGTTGGGCACGCTGTCGCGATAGCGGTATTCGCTGGCGATTTCCACGGCCACCGGGATCTTGGCGATCGATTCGATCCAGTACTTGGCGGTCAGGCCGGCGTAGTAGCTGGTGCCGCAGGCCAGGATCAGCAGGGAGTCGATGTCCTTGAAGATCTTGTAGGCGTCGTCGCCGAAGAGTTCGGGCGTGATCGCCTCGATGTCCTGCAGCGTGTCGCCGACGGCGCGCGGCTGCTCGAAGATTTCCTTCTGCATGTAGTGGCGGTAGGGGCCGAGCTCGGCCGCGCCGGTGTGCACGTGCACGGTGTGGACTTCGCGCTGCACGTTCTTGCCGGCGGCGTCGACGATCCAGACGCGCGCCAGCTGCAGGTCGACGACGTCGCCGTCTTCCAGGTAGATGATCTGGTCGGTCGTGCCGGCCAGGGCCAGCGCGTCGGAGGCCAGGAAGTTTTCGTTCTGGCCCACGCCCACCACCAGCGGCGAGCCCTGGCGCGCGCCGACCACGCGGTGCGGTTCGTCGCGGCAGAACACGGCGATGGCGTAGGCGCCATGCAGGCGGCGCACGGCGTTCTGCACGGCTTCGAACAGGTCGCCGGCGTACAGGTGGTTGACCAGGTGGGCGATGACCTCGGTGTCGGTCTGGCTCTCGAACACGTAGCCCACGGCCTGCAGCTCGGCGCGCAGTTCGTCGTGGTTTTCGATGATGCCGTTGTGGACCAGCGCGATGCGCGGCTCGTCGTTACCCAGGTGCGAGAAATGCGGGTGGGCGTTGTGGGTGGCGGGCACGCCGTGGGTGGCCCAGCGGGTGTGGGCGATGCCGGTATAGCCCTGCAGCTTGTCCTGCTCGACCTGGGCGGCCAGCTCGGAGACGCGCTGGGTGCTGCGCGTGCGGCGCAGGTGGCCGTCGGCGTAGACGGCGACGCCGCAGGAGTCATAGCCGCGGTACTCCAGGCGCTTCAGGCCTTCGACCAGGATCGGGGTGATGTCGCGCTGGGCGACGGCGCCAACAATGCCGCACATAGGAGGAGCTCCGGAAAGTTCAGGTACGGACGCATTGTGCTCGCGACGGCAAGAAATTTGATTTCTTTATCTGGCTATATATGTAAGTTAATTCCCTTACATATTTGTGATTAAATTATCTTTCTTATAGACGACGATTTTGAAATTAATCATGCAAAACCCGCCGATTACGCTGCCTGAGCTGGACGATCTGGACCGGCGCATTCTTGAACAGTTACAAGAAGACTGCTCGCTGACCAACCAGGACCTGGCGTTGCGCGTGCATGCCTCGCCGCCGACCTGTCTGCGGCGGGTGCGCCGGCTGGTGGACGAAGGCGTGATCGACCGGCAGGTGGCGATCCTGGCGCCCGAGAAGCTGGGCAGCACGCTGACGGCCATCGTGGAAATCACGCTCGACGTGCAGGCGGCCGAGCGCCTGGACGAGTTCGAACAAAGCCTGCAGGCCGAGCGCGCGGTGCTGCAGTGCTACCGGGTGTCGCCGGGGCCGGATTTCGTGGTGATCGCGCAGGTCCGGGACATGCCGGCCTATCACGCGCTGGCGCACCGGGCGTTCACCGCCCAGGCCAATGTGCGCAACGTGCGCACGTTCTTCTCGGTGCATCGCGCCAAGTTCGAGACGCGCATCGACCTGCGCGCCTGAACGCGGGCTTCAGCGGCGCGCCAGCAGGCGCTCGAACTGCGCCAGGTAGCGGTTGCCCATTTCCTGCACGTCGTGCTCGCTGCGCACGTATTCGTAGGCGCGCTCGGTGACTTCCTGGCGGAAGGCCGCGTCGTCCAGGCAGCGCGCCATGCCCTGGGCCATGGCCTTGAAGTCGCCCACGGCGACCAGCACGCCGCGGCCGTCGGCCAGGCTTTCCTTCAGGCCGCCGGCGTCGGTGGACACCACCGGCACCCGCTGCAGGAAGGCGTCGAGCACGCTGCTGCCCAGGGCTTCTTCCTCGGAGCTCATGACGAACACGTCGAGAATGCTGTAGAAGTCTTCCACGCCCTTGCGAAAACCCGCGAAGCGGTAGACGTCCTCGATACCCAGCCTGCGCGCCTCGTCTTTGGCCTGCTGTTCGCGGTCGCCGCCGGCGCCGAAGTGCAGGAACACGAAATCGCGGCGCGTCCTGGCCAATTCGCCCACGGCGCGCACCAGCGTCACCGGGTCCTTGTCGCGGATCAGCGCGGCCGAGGTGGCCATGACCTTCTTGCCGTCCAGATCGAATTCGCGCACCAGGCCGGCGACGTTCTCGGCGTCGATCCGGTGCGGCTCGACGGCGCTGCGGATGATGACGGGCTCGATACCCAGGCGGCGCGGCTCGCCCGCGGCCATTTCGCTGATCGCCACGAACAGATCGGCGTGGCGCCATTTGAAGCCGGTCTTCCATTCGTCGCCGGGCTTGACCGCGAACGAGGTGCGGCGCGAGAACGCCACCGGGCGGCGGTGCAGCCATTTGGTCAGCACCGCCCAGGTGATGGTGTTGGCCGTCTGGGCGTGGACGATGTCGTAGCGCCCGGCCCCGGCCAGAAAGGCCAGCTGCCCCGGCACATTGCGGCAGGTGTGGGCGATGAAGCCTTCCTGGCGGGCGCGCTCGGCCAGCGGCGCGCCCTCGCGGCACATGACTTCGACTTCGTGGCCGGCCTTGCGGAACGCGCGCATGCAGTACAGGGTCTGCCGTTCGCCTCCGCGCCAGCCTTTCTCGAAGTTCAGCTGCAGGATTTTCATGCGCGCCCGATGCCGGAGTACTGGAAGCCCATCGCGCGCACGTCGGCCGGCGTGTACAGGTTGCGGCCGTCGATGATGAGCGGCGTCTTGAGCAGGGATTTCACGCGATCGAAGTCGGGCGCGCGGAACACTTTCCATTCGGTGGCGATGAGCAGCGCGTCGGCGCCGTCCAGCGCGTCGTACATGTCGGTGGCGAAGGTGACGCCGGGCTGGCCGGCCAGCACGCGGGCGGCCTCGTGCATGGCCACCGGGTCGTAGGCGCGCACTTCGGCGCCGCGCCGCGTGAGTTCGGCGATCGCGGTCAGGCTGGGCGCTTCGCGCATGTCGTCGGTATTGGGCTTGAACGACAGGCCCCACAGCGCGATCCTGCGCCCGCGCAGGTCTTCGCCCAGGTGGCTCACCAGCTTCTCGGAGAGGCGGAATTTCTGCGCGTGGTTGGCGGCCTCGGCCGCCTCGATGACGCGCATCGGCAGCGCGTTCTCGGCGGCGGTGTTGACCAGCGCCTGCACGTCCTTGGGAAAGCACGAGCCGCCGTAGCCGGCGCCCGGATACAGGAAGTGGTAGCCGATGCGCGGGTCGGCGCCGATGCCGCGGCGCACCTGCTCGATGTCGGCGCCCAGCGCCTCGGCCAGGTTGGCCATTTCATTCATGAACGAAATGCGCGTGGCCAGCATGGCGTTGGCGGCGTACTTGGTCAGTTCGGCCGAGCGCACGTCCATCACCATCAGGCGGTCGTGGGTGCGCTGGAACGGCTCGTAGATGCGGCGCATCACGCCGATCGTGTATTCGTCGTCGGCGCCGACCACGACACGGTCGGGGCTCATGAAGTCGTTGATGGCCGCGCCTTCCTTGAGGAATTCCGGGTTGGACGCGACGCTGAACGGAATGTCCACGCCGCGCGCGGCCAGTTCCTGCGCGACCACTTCGCGCACCTTGTCGGCCGTGCCCACCGGCACGGTGGACTTGTCCACGATCAGCTTGCGCGCCGTCATGTGGCGCGCGATGTTGCGGGCGGCGGCCAGCACGTACTTCAGGTCGGCCGAGCCGTCTTCGCCCGGCGGGGTGCCCACGGCGATGAACTGCACGTCGCCGAAGGCCACGCTTTGCGCCACGTCGTCGGTGAAATGCAGCCGGCCGGCCTGCACGTTGCGGCGCACCAGGTCTTCCAGGCCGGGCTCGTAGATGGGGATGCCGCCGCGGCGCAGCAGGGCGATCTTGTCGGCGTCGAGGTCCAGGCACATGACGTCGTTGCCCATATCGGCCAGGCACGCCCCCGACACCAAACCCACGTAACCGGTACCCACGACCGTGATCTTCATGCCTGCACACCTTAAAAATGGACGAGTCCCGCGCCCGGCATCGGCAGCCGGGCGCAGGCCGCCATTATAGAAGCGGCGCGGGGCCGACGCCCTACAGCTTGGCGAAGCGCACCGTATTGACCACCACCGCCAGGCCGGCGCAGATCATGCCCAGCACCAGGGCCAGGGCCGGACCGTGGGCCAGGCTGATGCTGAACGCGATCGCCACCAGCGCGGTGCCGAAGCTCTGGCCGAACACCCGGGTGGTGGCCTGCAGGCCGCCGGCCGCGCCGCTGCGCGAGCGGGGCGCCGACGACAGCAGGGCGCGGTTGTTGGGCGTCTGGAAGAACCCGAAGCCGACGCCGGCCACGAACATCCCGAGGATGACCGGCCAGTTCGAGACGCTGGCCGGCAGCACGGCCAGCCACAGCATGCCGATGACCATGGTGGCCGCGCCCACGCCGCTGAGCGTGGCGGCCGAGTAGCGGTCGGACAGCCGTCCCGCCACGGGCGCGATGATGGCGGTACCCACCGGCCAGGCGCCCATCAGCATGCCGACCTCCAGGTAGGGCCGGCCCAGCACCTGCTGGAAATAGAACGGCAGCGACACATACGACGCCATCTGCGCCGCGAAGGTACAGGCCGAGGCCGCCACGGCGAAGGCCAGCGGGCGGATGCGCAGCAGGTCCACCGGCACCAGCGGCGCGGGCTGGCGGCTGGCGCGGCGCACCAGCAGCAGGCCGACCACCGTGGCGATGGCCACCAGGCCGATGCCGCGCAACAGGTCCTCGCCCATCATGTCCACGCCGGAAATGAAGACGCCCAGGGTCAGCATGCACAACAAGGCGCTGATCCAGTCCAGCTTGACGTCGTTGCGCGGCACTTCCGGCAGGTGGCGCAGCCCCAGCATGGCCAGCACGCAGATGGGCAGGTTGACCGCGAAGATCCACGGCCAGGGCGCCACCGAGAGAATGGCCGAGCCGATGGTCGGCCCCAGCACCGACATGATGGCCACCGTGGTGGCGTTGATGCTGATGCCGCGGCCCAGCAGCTTGAGCGGATAGATGTTGCGCACCAGCCCGCCGAACATGCACATCAGCGTGGCCGCGCCTATGCCCTGGAACACCCGCGCCGCCGTCAGCTGCCACAGCGTGCCGGCCAGGGCGCAGCCCAGCGAGGCCAGCGTGAACAGCGCCAGGCCGAAGGAGAACATGCGGCGGAAACCGATGCGCTCGGCCAGCGCCGACAGCGGCAGCAGCATGGTCACCACGGCCAGGTTGTAGGCGTTGACGATCCAGACCGCCTGGGCCGGCGAGGCATTGAGATCGACTGCGATGGTGGGCAGCGCGACGTTGGCGATGGTGGTGTCCAGCACCGACAGGCTGATGCCCGTCATCACCGTTGCCGCGGCCCAATAGCGCCGCGGCGTCGGCAGGCCGTCGGGCGGGGCGGGCTTGGCGCCGCCGCCCGGCGCCCGGTCTTGCTGTTCCATCACGATTTCTTGACCGGGCGCTGCCAACCGTCGATGGTGAGCTGCTTGGGACGCGAGACGGTCAGCTTGTCGGCCGGCGCGTCGCGCGTCAGCGTGGTGCCCGCGCCCAGCGTGGCGCCGCGGCCGACGCGCACCGGCGCCACCAGCTGGGTGTCCGAGCCGATGAAGGCGTCGTCCTCGATGACGGTGCGGTGCTTGTTCACGCCGTCGTAGTTGCAGGTGATGGTGCCCGCCCCCACGTTCACGCGCGCGCCGATGTCGGCGTCGCCGATGTAGGCCAGGTGATTGGCCTTGCTGTCCTCGCCCAGCACGCTTTTCTTGATCTCGACGAAGTTGCCCACGTGGCTGCGGTCGCCGAGCTCGGCGCCGGGGCGCAGGCGCGCATACGGGCCGACGCGCGCGTCGCTGCCCACCAGGGCCTGCTGCAGGTGGCTGAAGGCCTCGATCTGGGTGCCCGCGCCGACGCTGACGTCGCGCAGCACGCAGTGCGGGCCCACGCGCACGCCGTCGGCCAGCGTCACGCTGCCTTCGAACACGCAGCCCACGTCGATGAACACGTCGCGCCCGCAGGTGAGCGTGCCGCGCACGTCGAAGCGCGCCGGATCGGCCAGCGTGACGCCGGCTTCGAGCTGGCGGCGGGCCTGCTCGGCCTGCCAGCGGCGCTCCAGTTCGGCCTGCTGGACGCGGCTGTTCACGCCCAGCGTCTCCCAGGCCGCGCCCGGCTGCGCCGCGCCCACCGGCACGCCGTCGGCCACGGCCAGGCCGACCGTGTCGGTCAGGTAGTACTCGCCCTGGGCGTTGTTGTTGTCGATGCGGGACAGCCAGTCCTTGAGCCTGGCGGTGGGCGCGCTGAGGATGCCGGTGTTGACTTCCTTGATGGCGAGCTCGCCTTCGGAGGCGTCCTTGTGCTCGACGATGCGGCACACGTTGCCGGCGGCGTCGCGCACGATGCGGCCGTAGCCGGTGGAGTCCGCCAGCACTTCGGTCAGCACGGCGGCGCCGGCGCCGCGGGCCTGCAGCAGGCGGCGCAGCGTGTCGGGCTGCACCAGCGGCACGTCGCCGTACAGCACCAGTGTCACGTCGTCCTGGCCGCCGCCTTCCAGCAGCAGCGGCACGGCCTGCTGCACCGCGTGGCCGGTGCCCTGCTGCGGCTGCTGCAGCGCGAAGTGCAGGTCGGGCTGGCCTTCGAAAGCCTGCTTGACGCGATCCGCGCCGTGGCCGACCACGACGATGATGCGCGCCGGCTCGAGCGCGCGCGCGCTGTCCAGCACGTGGGCCAGCATGGGCTTGCCCGCCAGCGTGTGCAGCACTTTGGGAAGATCGGACTGCATGCGTTTGCCCAGTCCGGCGGCGAGAATCACTACGTTAAGCATAAGTTCCACGGTGTTGAGACGGCCCGGCGGCCTGGCGGCCGGCCGGGGCATCGATTGAAAGAGAGGGCTAGCTCGCGCCAGGCCCGGTTTTCTTGGCGGCCTTGGCGCCGCGGGCCGCGGGCTTGCGCGCCGCCGGCTTGGCGGCGCCCGCCTCGGGCGCGGGTTCCTGCGGTTTGGCCGGCGCGGGCGCGGCGGCGGGCGCGGCCGGCATGGAAGCGGCGGTGGCGGCCGCGATCTGGTTGAACTGCTGCTGCAGCAGGTCCCACCAGGCCTTGGAGGCCGACTGGGCCGCCGCGCCCATCTGCTCGCTCATGCCCGGCGCGCTGGCGGGCGCCTCGTCGGCCGCCGCCTGCGCCTGCCCGTCCTTGGCGCCGGCGCTCTCCGGCGCCTTGGCCGCTGCCGGCTTGGGCGCGGGCTTCAGCCCCAGCACCACTTCCAGCGGCGAGGCCGCGCCGCTGGCGCGCACGGCCGCCATGTCCATGTTGGCCGCGCTGTCGACGAAGGCGCGCAGCGTGCTGATGGTGGAGCGCTGCACTTCCATGCCCTGGATCGTGCTGGAGAGCATGCTCAGGTTCATGCGCAGCCAGTTTTCCACCGAGCGCAGTTCGGCGATGCGGCGGTCCAGGTCTTCGAGGTTCATCGGGGGAGCCATGGGCAGGCTGCTGGCCAGGCCGCCGGGCCCGGTCAGCCCGGCCCAGGCCTGGCGCATCATTTCCATGCTGGCCAGCAGCGGGTTGCCCGACAAGTCGGAATGCTGGCCCATGCCGGGCAGGACGAACGGGTTGGATTGTTGGTCGCTCATTCCTGGTCTCCCCAAAGACGGATGATTAGGCTCGCGCCGGGCTCATCCCGGCAGCAGCTGATTGTTTTCCACGCGCACGTGGTCGCCCGAAGCGAACGCGAACGGCTGGGCGCTGCGGAACTGGCGCTTGCTGCCGTCGTTCATGCGCACGGTGAGCTCATAGTGCGTCACCGTTTGTTGCTGTCTGATATTACGCTCAACTTCACGGCCTGCCAAAGCGCCGCCGACCGCGCCCAGCACGGTCAGCGCGGTCTTGCCGTTGCCGCCGCCGAACTGGTTGCCGACCACCCCGCCGGCCACGCCGCCGGCGATGGTGCCGACCAGATGGTTGCTATCGTCCTTGGCCGGCACCTGCACCTGGCGGATGGTTTCGACCACGCCGCAGTTGGCGCAGGCCTGCTTGGCGGGCGCGGGAGCGGGCGCCGGGGCGGGGGCAGGACGGGCCTTGGGCGCAGGCGCGGGCTGGGACGGCGTCTGGGCCGCGGCCTGCGCCGATTCGGCCGGCAGCGGGGCCAGGTTGGCGCCTTCCGGGCCGGCCTCGGCCACCGGTTCGTCGGCATGCGGATTGGCCGAAGGCGTGGGCAGCCAGCCCATCACGGCGGCCACGCCGACCGAGCACATGACGATGACGGCGATTGCGGCGGCCGCCACCAGCGGATGCAGGCCGCGGCGCGGAGAGTCGATTCGGGTAGGGGTACTCATGACGATGCTCCATCGTTACTAACCGGCAGTGGTATAGCACCCGCCCGCGGTTTCGGCATGTTGCGATGGTGACGCTTCTTTGCAGCCCGGCGCGCCGGTGGACAGCGCAGGCCAATCGTGGACAATAGGTCCATGGACTCCGTCATCACCCTGCCCCAGCTCGAACAGGCGATCAATTACTGGCGCAACGTATCGCCCTCGGTCGGCGACGAATGCCGGCTCTGCCCCGAGGCGGCCGCGCTGGCGGCGCCCTACGCGCTGATGATCATGGCCCACCACCGCGAGATCGCCACCGCCGAACTCGGCGAGGCGGCGCGCGCCGCGCTGGACGGCTGGGCGGCGACGCTTTAGTTACTGCTTCAGCAGCGCCTGGATGTCGTGGGCCAGCGCGTCCACGCCGATATTGTTGTTGGCCAGCACCCGCGATTCGCCCTTGCCGTCGAACAGGTAGAAGGCGGCGGTGTGGTCCATGGTGTAGCCGCCGTCCTTGGTGGGCGCCTTGGCGTAATAGGCCTTGAACGACGCCGCGGCCTTCTTGACCTGGTCCGGCGTGCCGGTCAGGCCCAGGAAGCGCGGATCGAAGGCGGTCACGTATTGCTTCAGGACCTCGGGCGTGTCGCGCTCGGGATCGACCGAAATCAGCAGCACCTGGACGCGGTCGGCGTCAGGCCCCAGCTTTTTCATGACTTCGCCCAGTTCGGCCAGCGACGTGGGGCACACGTCCGGGCACTGGGTGAAGCCGAAAAACACCACCACGACCTTGCCGGCGAAGTCGGACAACTGGCGCGTCTTGCCGTTGAAATCGGACAGCTCCATGCCACGGCCCAGCTGGGTGCCGCTGATGTCGCTGCCCTTGAAAGCGGGCGCGCTCTCGCCGCAGGCGGCCAGGGCGGCGGCGAAGGCGGCGGCTGCGCCCAGTCGCAGGGCCAGCCGGCGGCTGGCGGAAAACACGGACATCGACAACCTCCAGGACATCAGCGCAGCAGGCCGACCCAGTGGTCCGCCAGCAGGGCGCCGAACAGCAGCGCCAGGTAAAGAATGGAAAAACGGAACATGCTGCGCGCCAGCTCGTCGCTGTAGGCGCGGTACAGCCGCCATGCATACGACACGAACATGCCGCCCAGCGCCAGCGCGCTGGCCAGGTAGAGTTCGCCGCTCATGCGGATGGCGTAGGGCAGCAGCGTGGTGGCCATCAGGGCCACGCTGTAGAGCAGGATGTGCAGGCGCGTGAACTGGTTGCCGTGCGTCACCGGCAGCATGGGCAGGCCGGCCTTGGCGTAATCGTGGTTGCGGTAGAGCGCCAGCGCCCAGAAGTGCGGCGGCGTCCAGATGAAGATGATGAGGACCAGGACCCAGGCCTCGGCCGGCACGGAATCGGCCACCGCGGCCCAGCCCAGCGCCGGCGGCATGGCGCCGGACAGCCCGCCGATGACGATATTCTGCGGCGTACGCGGCTTGAGGATGACCGTGTAGATGACGGCGTAGCCGACGAAGGTGGCGAAGGTCAGCCACATGGTCAGCGGGTTGACCAGGTGGTACAGCACGAACATGCCGGCCCCGCCCAGCAGGCCCGACAGGCTCAGCACCTGGAACGCCGAGATCGTGCCGCGCGCGGTGGCGCGGCGCGCCGTGCGCAGCATGCGCGCGTCGACTTCCTGTTCGATCAGGCAGTTGATGGCGAAGGCGGCGGCGGCCAGCAGCCAGATGCCGATGGTGCCGAACAGCACCCGGCGCATGTCGGGAATGCCGGGCGCGGCCAGGAACATGCCGATCACGGCGCAAAACACCGCCAGCTGCGTCACGCGCGGCTTGGTGAGGACGAAATACTGGCGGAGCAATCCGGATTGGGGAGCGGCAATACTGGTCATGATGAGCCCTATTTTAAACGCGCACCAAATCGGGGCCGTAATTCCCCGCCGGCGCACGTCCTGCCGTGGACAAACGCACCATCAATACGACCGCGGCCAGCGTCAGGCCGGCGGCGCCGCCGTTGTGCAGCACCGCGATCAGCAGCGGCCACTGGAAGAAGATCGTGGTCAGGCCGGTCAGCAGCTGCGCCGCCAGCAGCGCCAGCATCAGCGTGGCGGGGCCGCGCAGGCCGGGCTCGGCGCGCAGCCGCCAGGCCAGCGTGCCGAGGTACAGGAACACCACGAAGGCGAAATTGCGGTGGACCCAGTGGATCGCGGTGAGCGCCGGCTGCGAAATCATCTCGCCCGAGGGCAGCTCGCCCAGCGCGCGGATCACCGAATAGCCGCCGTGGAAGTCCATTTCGGGCACCCACTGGCCGTGGCACATGGGAAAGTCCATGCAGGCCAGCGCGGCGTAGTTGGTGCTGACCCAGCCGCCCAGCGTCACCTGCACCAGCAGCAGGGCGAAGCCCCCGGCCACCCACGGCCTCCAGCGCGCGGCGGCCGCCGACAGGGCCAGGTGCGGACGCTCGCGCGCCGACAGCCAGGTCATCAGCGCCAGCACCGACAGGCCGAACACCAGATGCGCGGTGACGACGGCGGGCATGAGCTTGTGGGTCACGGTCCAGGCGCCGAACGCGCCCTGCACGCAGACGGCCACCAGCGTGGTCACGGCCAGGGCCGGCGAACGGCCCAGTTCGCGGCGGTAGCGCCAGGCCATGTAGACGATGCCGATGATGAGCATGCCCAGGATGGAACCGACATAGCGGTGGATCATCTCGATCCAGGCCTTGGACAGCGTGACGGGACCGAAAGGCATGGCCTGCGACGCTTCATGGATATCGCCCATGGCGCCCAGCGGCGTCACGCTGCCGTAGCAGCCCGGCCAGTCGGGACAACCCAGCCCCGAATCGGTCAGGCGCACGAAAGCGCCGAACATGATGAGGTCCAGCGTCAGGAACCAGGTGAAAAAAACCAGCTTGCGATAACGCGTCCGAAGGCGTTCGATATCCATAAAAAAAACAATAAAAAATCAAATTACGCGCCACGCACACAGGCGCAACGCATCAAACCAACGCCCCACAAGCCAGGCCGCACGGATCCGGCTCCGCCGGTCCGTAGCGGCGCCCCCCTGGGGGGGAAGCGCCAAAGGCGCTTCGGGGGGGGACCTAACCCACTCTTGAGTTATAGACCAGTTTGCTGATGTCCTTGCGGACCTTCACCCCGTCGGCCTCGGCCGGGAACTGCATCATCAGGTTGCCCAGCGGATCGATCACCCAGATCGGGTCCTGCAGGCCGGGCTGGCCGGCGGCGCGCTCGCGCGCCAGCAGGAAGCGCGCCAGCTGGTCGGGGTCGGCGCGCACCATCACCGTGCCCTTGTAGGCCTCCAGCACTTTTTCCGGCACTGGCGCGTCGTCGGTGATGAACCAGATGCGCGCCAGGCGCTCCACGTTCTTGCCCTGGCTGGCGTGGCTGTTGCGCGTGATGAAGAGCTTGCGCGCGCAGCTGTCGGGGCAGGCGCCGCCGTCGGCGGCCACCAGCAGCCATTTGCCTTTCAGGCTCTGCAGGTCGAAGGGCCGGCCGTCCAGCGTGGTCAGGCGCAGTTCGCCGGCCGCGGGCATGGGCCGCTGCGGCTCGATGAGCGCGCCGTAGTTGCTGGATTCGGCGGGCCACCACTGCGGGTTCATGTACACCACGACGGCGCCGACGATGGGCGCCAAAGAGCACAGGAACACCAGCAGCATGGGCAGCAGCGAACGCTTGCCTGCGGGCCGGTTGGAAGAAATGTCGCGAGCCACTTTTTATCCTGTGTTGCGGGTTGCGGATGAGCGCCTCATGCGGCGGATGGCGCCCCCCAGCACCACCAGCCACGCGATGGCGGCGATCGAGGCGAAAGCGAACCACTGTACGGCATAAGAGGTGTTCTGCTGGAAATCCACCGAGGGCTGCGGCCAGTCGCGCACCAGGCCGTCGCCGGCGCCGTCGTCCGACTGCATCAGCACCGTGGGCAGCAAGGCCAGGCCGGTCGCCTTCGCGTATTCCTCCAGCGGCAGGTTCTGCACCTGCGGCGCCGCGCCGCCCGCCGCCGGCAGCGCGGCCGGCAGGGCCGACTCCTCGGACCCGCCCAGCGACCAGATCTCGAACAGCCGCGGCACGCGCGGCGAAAGTTCGCCCGCCACGGTCTGCGGCCCGGCGGGCGCGGCGGGCAGGTCGGGCTGCGCCGGCCCCTGTCCGGGCGCGGCCATGACGCGCGGCAGCCAGCCGCGCAGCACCAGCACGGCGCGGCCTTCGGGGCCGTCGAGCCGCAGCGGCGTGGCCAGCCAGTAGCCGGGCTTGCCGTCCTGGTTGCGGTTGTCCAGCAGTACACTGAATTGCGGCAGCCACACGCCCGTGGCCCGAGCGGCGCGCCATGCCGTCATGGCGGCGGGGTCGGTGGCCGGCGTCAAGGGCAGCGGCGCTTGCTTGCGGCCGGCCTCGATAGCCGCCAGAATGGCGCGTCGCTCGTCGCCGCGGCGCAGCTGCCATTGCCCGAGCGACGCCAGAACCACCACGGCGGCGCCGAGCAACAGCAGGGCAGCTACCGTGTTGCGGGTTGAATGCGGTCGGGCCATCTTTCTTCAATAACTCTGATTTGTCCGGAGACCACCATGCGCGTTTTCGTCGTCCTGGCCTTTATCGGTATTCTGGCCAGTCTGGCATCCGCCCTGGTCTACCTGATGCGGGACAAAGGCACCACCAACCGCACGGTGAACGCGCTGACGGTACGCATCGGGCTGTCCGTGGCCCTTTTCCTGTTCGTGCTGTTCGCCCATCACATGGGCTGGATCGAGAGCACAGGCCTTAGATAGGCCTGGCCTGGCGAGGTTCCCCGCCGCCGGGCGGCCGTCGACATGACGGCATGCCGACACGACGGCGTAGGATGGGCGCAGCGCGAGAATTCTTAAGCAAGAACTCAACCCCCCCAACGCGCGCAACCCATCAGCCGGCGCCAGCCGCCATCTCCCGCGGCCAGCGCACTCCCCACCTCAGAACCAATACACAAACAAGTACAGCCCCAGCCACACCACGTCCACGAAGTGCCAGTACCACGCCGCCCCTTCGAACCCGAAGTGGTGGTCGGCGGTGAAGTGGCCGCGGATCAGGCGCACCAGGATCACGGTCAGCATGGTCGCGCCCAGCAGCACGTGGAAGCCGTGGAAGCCGGTAAGCATGTAGAACAGCGAGCCGTAGGCGCCGGAGTTGAACTTGAGGTTCAGCTCGGTGTAGGCATGGTGGTATTCATAGGCCTGGCAGGCGACGAAGACGAAGCCCAGCACGACCGTGGCCAGCAGCCAGAAAATGGCCTTGCCGCGGTGGTTTTCGCGCAGCGCGTGGTGGGCGATGGTCAGCGTGACGCCGGAGCTCAGCAGCAGCGCGGTGTTGATCGTGGGCAGCCAGAAGGGGCCGACGGTCTGGAACTGCTCGACCACGCCGGCCGGGCCGAAGTTCGGCCACACGGCCTGGAAGTCGGGCCACAGCATCAGCCGGTGGTCCATGTCGCCCAGCCACGGCGTGGTGACGGTGCGGGTGTACCAGAGGGCGCCGAAGAACGCCGCGAAGAACATGACTTCGGAGAAGATGAACCAGCTCATGCCCCAGCGGTACGAACCGTCGATGCGCTTGCTGTTCAGGCCGGACTCGGATTCCTGGATGGCGTCGCCGAACCAGAAGTACAGCACCGAGATCAGGCCGACGAAGCCCACCAGCAAGGTCCATTTGGCCCAGCCCACGCCGTTGAACCAGGCCGTGGCGCTCAGGGCCATCACGAGCAGCGTCACGGCCGTGCGCACGGGGTGACCCGAGTCGGCGGGCACAAAGTAGTACGGTGCCTCTTTACCTTGAACCGAGTGGCTTGCACTCATGGCTTTCTCCCTGGTACAGATTTATAGAATCAAGTGAGTCAAGTCAGGCTGGAAACGGCCCAACGCACAATTAATACCAGCACAGTAACGAAGATGGCCGCTGCCAGCAGTCCGCCCAGGATCACGTGGACCGGGTTGAGCTTGGCGATGTCCTCCCGGTGGCCCGCCCCCTTGCGGACCCCGAAGAATCCCCATGCCACCGCCTTCATGGTTTGCAGGAAACTCAGCTTGCGCTGGGCGGTCTCGCGCAGGTCGTCGCTCATGGCCGGGCCTATTTGAGCGCGATGCCGGACATCAGGGCCGAGCCGCGCAGCACGGTCCAGGCGAACACGGCGATGACGAAAGCCAGCAGGACCAATCCTGCGATCTTGTTGCGGCGGCGCTGCTCGGGTGTCATGGCTGTGCTACCTGGAACGTGAAAGCGGTTTACTTCACTTCGGGCGGAGTCTCGAAGGTGTGGAAGGGCGCGGGCGAGGGCACCGTCCATTCCAGGCCTTCGGCGCCGTCCCACGGCTTGGCGGCGGCGACTTCGCCCTTGCCGCGGTAGCAGCGCAGGATCGCCCACAGGAAGATCAGCTGCGACAGGCCGAACCAGAACGCGCCGATGGTGGCCATCTGGTGGAAGGTCGTGAACTGTCCTGCGTAGTCGGCGTAGCGGCGCGGCATGCCGGCCAGGCCCAGGAAGTGCATCGGGAAGAAGGTCACGTTGAACGAGATCAGCGTGGACCAGAAGTGCAGCTTGCCCAGCTTTTCGCTGTACATGCGGCCGGTCCACTTGGGCACCCAGTAGTAGGCGCCGGCGAACAGCGCGAACAGCGAGCCGGCCACCAGCACGTAGTGGAAGTGGGCCACCACGTAGTAGGTGTCGTGCACCTGGATGTCGATCGGGGCCACCGACAGGATCAGGCCGGTGAAGCCGCCCATGGTGAACACGAAGATGAAGCCGATCGAGAACAGCATCGGGGTCTCGAACGTCATGGAGCCGCGCCACATGGTGGCCACCCAGTTGAACACCTTCACCCCGGTCGGGATGGAGATGAGCATGGTGGCGTACATGAAGTAGAGCTGGCCGGTCACCGGCATGCCGGTGGTGAACATGTGGTGCGCCCACACGATGAAGGACAGCACGGCGATGGAGGCGGTGGCGTACACCATGGAGGCGTAGCCGAACAGCTTCTTGCGGGCGAAGGCGGGAACGATGGCCGACACGATGCCGAACGCCGGCAGGATCATGATGTAGACCTCGGGGTGCCCGAAGAACCAGAACACGTGCTGGTACAGCACCGGGTCGCCGCCGGCGGCGGCGTTGAAGAAGCCCGTGCCGAAATGGCGGTCGGTCAGCACCATGGTGATAGCGGCGGCCAGCACCGGCATCACGGCCAGCAGCAGGAAGGCGGTGATCAGCCAGGTCCAGCAGAACAGCGGCATCTTCATCAGCGTCAGGCCGGGCGCGCGCATGTTCAGGATGGTGACGATGATGTTGATCGCGCCCATGATGGACGAGGCGCCCATGATGTGCAGCGCGAAGATCGCCAGATCCATGCCGGGGCCCATCTGCAGCGACAGCGGCGCGTACAGGGTCCAGCCGGCCGCGGTGGCGCCGCCGGGCACGAAGAACGAGGCCGTCAGCATGATGGCGGCCATGGGCAGCAGCCAGAAGCTGAAGTTGTTCATGCGCGCGAAGGCCATGTCGGAAGCGCCGATCTGCATCGGGATCATCCAGTTCGCGAAGCCCACGAAGGCCGGCATGATGGCGCCGAACACCATCACCAGGCCGTGCATGGTGGTGAACTGGTTGAAAAGCTCGGGGCGGAAGAACTGCAGGCCCGGCTCGAACAGCTCGGTGCGCAGCAGCAAGGCCAGCGTGCCGCCTTCCAGCAGCATGACGAACGAGAAGATGAGGTACATCGTCCCGATGTCTTTGTGGTTGGTGGCGAAAAGCCAGCGGCGCCAGCCGGTGGGGATGGCGTGGTGGTGGTCATCGTGACCGTGGCCGTGGCCCGGCGACACGTGGTCTACAGTGACGCTGCTCATGATGGACTCCTTCCTGCTGAGTGCCGGGCCCGATCCACGGGGCCGGCAGGGTATCTCTAACTAAACGGAACCGGTTCTGCGTAGGCGTGGCTGGGCGCGCGCGATCAGCGCGCAGCCGTCACGTCCTTCGGCTGAACCGTCGGGTCCTGCCCCTTGCCTGCATTGCTCCAGGCATGGCGCGTATAGCTGATGACCGCCGCGATCTCGACATCGTTGAGCTGGCCGCCGAACGGCGCCATCGCGGTGCCGGGCTTGCCCTTCAGCACGGTGTTGATCTGTTCGGCCTTCGGCCCCAGAACAACCTTGTCTCCGTCGAGCGGGGGGAAGCTGCCCGGGATGCCCTTGCCGTTGGCCTGGTGACAGGCCACGCAATTCGCCGCGAAAACCTTCTCGCCGCGGGCAACCAGTTCGGCTTCCGTCCACTCCTTGTTGGGATCGTCGGCGTTCGCCGCCATCTTCTTCTTTTGGTCTTCGACCCACTTATCGTAGTCGGCTTGCGCCATAACTTCCACGACGATGGGCATGAAAGCGTGGTCCTTGCCGCAGAGTTCCGCGCACTGGCCGCGGTAAATGCCGGGTTTGTCGGCATTGAACCAGGCATCGCGCAGGAAGCCGGGGATGGCGTCCTGCTTGACGCCGAAGTCCGGAATCATCCAGGAGTGGATGACGTCGGCGGCGGTCAGGACGATGCGGACCTTTTTATTCACCGGCACCACCAGGTGATTGTCCACTTCCATCAGGTAGAACTCGCCCTTGGGCTCGCGGTTCTCGATCTGCGCGCGCGGGGTCGACAGGGTGGACAGGAACTTGACGCCGGCGGCCGGGCCGTCGAGGTACTCGTAGCCCCACTTCCATTGATAGCCGGTGACCTTGACGGTGAGATCGGCGCTGGAGGTGTCCTTCATGGCGACCACGGTCTTGGTGGCCGGCAGCGCCATGGCGATGACGATGATGAACGGGATGACCGTCCATGCGACTTCGACGCCGAGGTGTTCGTGGAAGGTGGCGGCCTTGTGGCCGCGCGACTTGCGGTGCGCCCAGATGGAATAGAACATCACCCCGAACACACCGATGAAGATCACGATACAGATCGTGAGCAGCATCCAGTGCAGCCACATGATGTCGCGCGAAATCGACGTCACGCCCTCATGCAGGTTCAGCTGGTTGACCTTCGGGCCGCCGGGCATGTCTTGCACCTGAGCACTCGCCACGCTGGCCATCAGCATCGCACAAGTCCCCAGTATCCCTCTCCACTTCTTCATGCTTACCTCGAAACACGGCGCGTAGGTCCGTTCTCTAGTGGCGGAAGTCACCGGAAACGGGCAACACGCAATTATTAGATGGCAGGGGCGAGGCAGGGAGATAGAGCGGCCCCTGTCGTTCCCACTCGAAATCACAAAGAAACTGCCGGATTATAGCGGACGCGCAAACAGATGTAAGTTAGCGCCCTTGAATTCGTAGGCGCCGCCCCCATTTGGCCTCGCCCTCTTGACCTGGGGCTGAAAACAGGCTGGCATAAAATCGTCGGTAACATCAACACCACGATTCCCCGATGCCACAACAGTTGCCCGATCTGTACGCCGCCCTTTGCGCACGCGCCCAGGAGCCCGCTCCCGACGGCGCGCGCGCTTTATATATAGCGGGGCGCCGCTGCGGCTGGGCCACGCACGCGGCGTGCGACGCGCTGCGCGGCGCGGCCGATATCGACGCCGACGGCGAGACCCTGCGCATCGGCGCGGGCCTGGAGCCGGGCGCGCAACTGGATGGCGTGCTCGAACGGGCCGCGCAACTGTTGCGCCAAGCCAACTGCCTGCGCGGCTGGCGCGACGAATTGCTGGACGTCATGGACGGCGACACTGCCCTGGGCGTGATCGAACGCGCCGCGGTGCGCCCCCTGGGCCTGCTCACCAAGGCCGTGCACCTGAACGCGTGGACGCCCGACGGCCGCCTGTGGGTCGCGCGCCGCTCGCTCAGCAAATCCACCGATCCCGGCATGTGGGATACGTTGGTGGGCGGCCTGGCCGGCAGCCGCGAGGACCTGGAACTGGCGCTGGTGCGCGAATGCGGCGAGGAAGCCGGGCTGGACGAGCCCGACCTGGCGCGTCGCACGCCGCTGCGCACCATCTTGCGCATCCATCGGCGCCTGCCCGAGGGCTATCAGGTCGAGGACGTGCTGACCAGCACCTGCGTGCTGGAAGCCGACGCCCGGCCCGCCAACCGCGACGGCGAAGTCATGGAGATCGCCACGCTGGACGTGGCCACGGTGCTGCGCCGCATCGCCGAGGGCGAATTCACGCTGGAAGCGGCGCTGGTGATCGTCGAAGACATCATGCAGCGCCGCGCGGCCGGCGAAATCCCGGCCTGAGGCCCGTCAGCCCGGACGCGCCGCGTCCAGCATGCCCGCGGGCGGCGGATCGGCTTGCGGCGCCTCGCCGGCGGGCGGGGTTGCGCCCGCGGCCTCGGCGGCTTCCGCGGCCTGGGCCGGGCTGGGCGCGGAGGCCGGCGCGGGCGCCGGTGCGGCCGCGGCATTGGCCTGCGAGAACTGCTTCCACACCTCGATGGCGCGCAGGCGCTGCTTGGCCACCAGCTGGATGCGCTCGCGCAGGTTCTCGTCGCGCGCCAGCAGCGCGTGGAAATCCCGCGACGACAGCATGAGCAGCTTGCTGTAGCCCAGCGAGGTCACGTCGGGCTCGATCTGCTGCTCGCCCAGCAGCCCCAGTTCGCCGAAGAATTCGCCGCTGCCCAGTTCGATCAGGGTGTTGTCCGGCAGGTGCACGGCCACGGCCCCGGAGGCCACGAAGCACATTTCGCCGCCGTGCCGGCCCTTGGTGAGCACGCGCTGGTCCGGCAGCGACAGCCGCGGCTTGAGCAGCTTGCTGATGGCGCGCAGCGAATCGGCCGACAGCCCCTCGAACAGCGGCACGCGCTTGATCAGCTCGGCCGCGCTCATTTCGATGTCCAGCGGCGGATGGCGGTCGATATGGGCCCAGCGGCTCTTCAACTGCGCCATCAGGTCGGCGTACACCTCGCCGCTGATCAGGAACTGCTCCAGCATGTCTCGGTAGCGGATGCGCTCCATTTCGCGCGCCACGCGGCCCAGATAGCTTTCCTGCAGCCATTGCGCGTAGGACGGATATTGCAGATTCAGCGCCTGTATGGCGTTTTCGATCAGGTCCAGGCGGCGCTGGTGCAGGGACACGATGCGCGCGGTGGCCTCTTCGCCCAGCAGCGGCGTGATCTGTTCGCGCGCGAACGCGATCAGGCGCTGCGCGACCGACCGCTTGCTCATCAGATTGGCGAACCGCTGGGCCAGTTCGCGCGCCAGCCAGCTCTGGAAGCCGAACACGTAGTGCAGCCGCAGCGCCAGCCGGAAACCGGGCGAATAGCGCACGTCGTCGACGATCCCGCGCTCGAAGCCCGCGACGCCGCCCTGCCGGATCGCGTCCTCCAGCCGCTCGGCCCGCGCCAGCAGCGCCTCGGCCATGCGCCAGTCCACGATCTGCGCCTTCAGGATGTCGAAGAACATTTCCTCTTCGCGCTGCGCCACGATGGCCAGGCCCACCGCCACGCGCTGCTCGTCGCTCATCTGGCCGACCTGGCCGTCGTGCACGCTGGTCAGGCTGGCGTCGAACACCGCGCGGATGCGGTCGCGCACCTCGGCGCCGATGTGCTCGCTGCGCGCGACCTCTTCCGTCTTGCCCTGCAGGTCTTCCAACGCCACGGCCAGGGCCTGGTTGCGGATGGTGCGCTCCACCGGCGAAAGCTGGTTCAGGCCCAGCGCGCGGATCAGCGGACGCAGGCTGATGCCGTTGACGAACAGCGTGAGCAGCACGAAGCTGGTGGTGGCGACCGCGATGAACTGGCGCGCCTCTTCGGGCACGCCGGTCTGTTCGGTGACGGCCAGCGCCAGCGCCAGCGAGACGGCGCCGCGCAGGCCGCCCCACAGCATCACCACCTTGTACGGCCTGCTGACCTTGGTGCCCAGCCGGGTCAGGCCCAGCAACGGCAGCAGGCCGAACACCACGATGGCGCGCGCCGCCAGCGTGGTCACGAACAGCACCACCACCAGCAGCAGTTCCTGCCAGTCGGCCGCCGCCATCAGCTTCGGGATCAGCATGGCCGCGAACAGGAAGATCAGCGAATTGGCCCAGAACCCGAACTGTCCCCAGGCGCTGGACAGGTATTCGAACGTGGTGGGCGACATGCGGGTGCGGCCGGTGGAGCCGACCACCAGGCCGGCGATCACCGTGGCGACCACGCCCGAGACGTTCAGGTAGTGCTCGGAAATGAAGAAGGACAGATAGGCCAGCGTCAGCGTCAGCGTGATTTCGGCGGTGGGAAAGCCGCGCAGCCACGCGAACAGGAAGCAGGCCAGCCGCCCCATCGCGTAGCCGGCCAGGCCGCCGCCCAGGAAGTGCACGATGAAGTCGTTGAAAATGCCGCTCACGGTCAGTTCGCCGTGGCCGCCCAGCACCGCCAGCAGCACCGAGTACAAGGCGATGGAGGCCGCGTCGTTGAACAGGCTTTCGCCCTCGACCAGCGTGGTCAGGCGCTTGGGCGCGCCCACTTCGCGGAAAATGCCCACCACCGCCACCGGGTCGGTCGTGGCCACGATGGCGCCCAGCAGCAGGCAGACCACCAGGCCATAGGACGACACGGCGTCCAGCGCCACCCCGACGGCCACGGTGCACACCACCACGGCCACGATGGCCATCATCAGGATGGGGCCGATGTCGTCCATCAGGCGCCGCACGTTCATCGACAGCGCGGTCTCGAACAGCAGCACCGGCAGGAACACCATCAGGAAGGTTTCCGACGAGATCTCGAAGCGTTCCAGCGAATCCAGGAAATCGCCGATCCAGCGCGGCGCCCAGCCGTGCAGGTGCACGATGATGCCCAGCAGACAGCCGACGATGGCCAGCAGCACCGAGTACGGCAGCTTGAGGCGGCCGGCCAAAGGCGGCATGAAGCAGACCAGCGTGAGCAAACCGGCCAGGCCGAATACGAGAAAACCGACATCCATGGATAGCGCCGCGTCTGAGGCTAGGGAGAAATTTCACAAGAATAGCGGCTTTTTTCCCCAAGTCCGGGCGGCGAACTGTAGAGAATCGTAGAGAATGCACGTTTGGTTACCCCAATACGCAAGCGCGATACGCGTGGCGACGCGTTTTTTGGGTAATGTGGAATCGCTTCAACTTTTCAGGAGCGGCACTTGGCCCGCATCCATGCCCTGACCCGGCGCGACGACGCGCCCGCCATGCTGGTCCAGCTCACCGACAGCCACCTGTTCGGCGAGCCCGGCACCGTGATGCTGGGCGTCGACACCGACGCCAGCCTGCGCGCCGTGCTGCGCCAGATCGAGGCCGACGGCCGCCATCCCGACCTGCTGCTGGCCACCGGCGACCTGTCCCAGGACGGCGCGGCGGCGGCCTACCGCCGCTTTGCCTCCATCCTGTCCGAGGCGCCGGCGCTGGACCGCGCCACCATCCGCTGCCTGCCGGGCAACCATGACCTGCCTGCCGTGATGCGCGAGGAACTGGCGCAATGGTCCGAGCCGGTCACCGACGTGGGCGCCTGGCGCGTCGTGACGCTGGACACCACGGTGCCCGGCTCCGACGCGGGCCACCTGCCCGCCAGCCAGCTGGATCTGCTGGAGGCGGCCCTGGCCGAAGCGCCCGGGCGCCACACGCTGGTCGCGATGCACCACAACCCCATGCAGATCGACAGCCACTGGCACGACACGATGATGATCGACAACCCGCAGGCGCTGTTCAAGCTGCTGGCCCGCTGGCCGCAGGCCCGCGTGCTGCTGTGGGGACACGTGCACCACGACTTCGACCGCCGCCGCCACAACCTGCGCATGCTGGCCACGCCGTCCACGTGCTTCCAGTTCAGCATCCGCGACGGGCAGCACGTGGTGGACAACATGGCGCCGGGGTATCGCTGGATCAAGCTGTACCAGGACGGATCGCTGGCGACCGGCGTGCGGCGGGTGCAGGACGCGTTGTGGCGTCCGGCGCTGGCGGCGTCGGACAAGGTGCAGGCGGCCTAGGCATAAAAAACGGGGCACCAAGTTAATTATTGGTGCCCCGCAAACATCCGTCTCATAGGGGAGGGGAAAGAGGAGAAGCCGAGACGGACGACTAGACAGCCAACCGGAGTTCGCGGTCTACATGAAGTTAGGGCCTGTTAACACAAACCGCGAAGACCATCAGCCACCAGCACAAAGCTGAGGAAGCCCAGGTACATTGCATCGAGCTTCTCGAACCGAGAGAAAATTCGACGGTAGCCCTTCAGTCGCCGAAACAGCCTCTCGACCTCGTTGCGGCGCTTGTACATCACCCGGTCGTATTCCCAAGGCTCGATCCGGGTCCTCACCGGTGGCACTACTGGGATGAACCCCAGATCAAGGGCCAGTTGGCGCGTCTCGTTGCCCTCGTACGCCCGATCCATGAGCAGGTTAATTGGGCGGCTTGCAGGCCCAAGGCTTTGCAGCAGGCGCCTTCCCTCGGGGGCATCGTGGGCCTGTCCAGGCGACAGGCAGAACGTCACGGCCGTTCGAGCATCCGCGGCAACCATATGAATCTTGGTGTTCCATCCGCCTCGGGACTTGCCGATGGCCTGTGGGCCGTTTTTTTTAGAGCGCCAGTTCCATCGGGATGCACCTTGATACTCGTGGAGTCCAACGAAACCACCTCGATCTTCACGCGCACCAGCTGCTCGCGCTGCAGCTCCTCGAACATCTTGTCCAGCACACCTGCTTTGGTCCAGCGGCGCATGCGCGTGTAGATCGTGTGCCAATTGCCGAACCGATTGGGCAGCCCGCGCCACTTGCAGCCGTGTTCGGCCACATACAGCATGGCATTGACCACTTGCAGATTGCTCAGCCTGACGTTGCCACGCTGCACTGGCAAGCAGTGTTCGATGCGTTTGAATTGCTCGGGGGTGATCTCCATGCCTGCACTTTCACATCTGATCTATCAGAACGCAATTAGTGTTAACACGCCCTAGTCGGCGCGGCCCGCATTAAGTTTCTGGCGCGGCGCAAAAATTCCGGGTGAATTTGTATCAATTCATGTAACGGCCGCCAAGCGCGCAGCAAAAGACGAAGGCCGCTCGAAAGCGGCCTTTTGCATGGGCGGGCGGCAGGCGTGTCAGGCCTGGAGATTGCCGCGCATTTTCTTGAGGGCGGCGGCCTCGATCTGGCGGATGCGTTCGGCCGAGACGCCGAATTCCTGGGCCAGTTCGTGCAGCGTGGCGCCGCCGTCGTCCTGCAGCCAGCGCGCCTCGACGATGCGGCGCGAACGCGGGTCCAGCGCTTCCAGCGCGTCGCTCAGCCCGCTGCCCTGCAGCCGGTCGCGCGCGGCGCGCTCCAGGACCCGCGTGGGTTCCTGGCGGCCGTCGTCGGACAGATAGGCGATGGGCGCGTAGCTCTCATCGTCGTCGTCCTGGTTTTCCAGCGACATGTCGCGCCCGGACAGGCGCACTTCCATTTCGCTCACGTCTTCGCGGCGCACGTTCAGCTCGCGCGCGATGTGATCGACCTGCTCGGGGTCCAGCGTCTGGCCGTCGGGCCGCATGCTGCGCAGGTTGAAGAACAGCTTGCGCTGGGCCTTGGTGGTGGCCACCNACGGCCAGCGCCAGCGCCAGCGAGACGGCGCCGCGCAGGCCGCCCCACAGCATCACCACCTTGTACGGCCTGCTGACCTTGGTGCCCAGCCGGGTCAGGCCCAGCAACGGCAGCAGGCCGAACACCACGATGGCGCGCGCCGCCAGCGTGGTCACGAACAGCACCACCACCAGCAGCAGTTCCTGCCAGTCGGCCGCCGCCATCAGCTTCGGGATCAGCATGGCCGCGAACAGGAAGATCAGCGAATTGGCCCAGAACCCGAACTGTCCCCAGGCGCTGGACAGGTATTCGAACGTGGTGGGCGACATGCGGGTGCGGCCGGTGGAGCCGACCACCAGGCCGGCGATCACCGTGGCGACCACGCCCGAGACGTTCAGGTAGTGCTCGGAAATGAAGAAGGACAGATAGGCCAGCGTCAGCGTCAGCGTGATTTCGGCGGTGGGAAAGCCGCGCAGCCACGCGAACAGGAAGCAGGCCAGCCGCCCCATCGCGTAGCCGGCCAGGCCGCCGCCCAGGAAGTGCACGATGAAGTCGTTGAAAATGCCGCTCACGGTCAGTTCGCCGTGGCCGCCCAGCACCGCCAGCAGCACCGAGTACAAGGCGATGGAGGCCGCGTCGTTGAACAGGCTTTCGCCCTCGACCAGCGTGGTCAGGCGCTTGGGCGCGCCCACTTCGCGGAAAATGCCCACCACCGCCACCGGGTCGGTCGTGGCCACGATGGCGCCCAGCAGCAGGCAGACCACCAGGCCATAGGACGACACGGCGTCCAGCGCCACCCCGACGGCCACGGTGCACACCACCACGGCCACGATGGCCATCATCAGGATGGGGCCGATGTCGTCCATCAGGCGCCGCACGTTCATCGACAGCGCGGTCTCGAACAGCAGCACCGGCAGGAACACCATCAGGAAGGTTTCCGACGAGATCTCGAAGCGTTCCAGCGAATCCAGGAAATCGCCGATCCAGCGCGGCGCCCAGCCGTGCAGGTGCACGATGATGCCCAGCAGACAGCCGACGATGGCCAGCAGCACCGAGTACGGCAGCTTGAGGCGGCCGGCCAAAGGCGGCATGAAGCAGACCAGCGTGAGCAAACCGGCCAGGCCGAATACGAGAAAACCGACATCCATGGATAGCGCCGCGTCTGAGGCTAGGGAGAAATTTCACAAGAATAGCGGCTTTTTTCCCCAAGTCCGGGCGGCGAACTGTAGAGAATCGTAGAGAATGCACGTTTGGTTACCCCAATACGCAAGCGCGATACGCGTGGCGACGCGTTTTTTGGGTAATGTGGAATCGCTTCAACTTTTCAGGAGCGGCACTTGGCCCGCATCCATGCCCTGACCCGGCGCGACGACGCGCCCGCCATGCTGGTCCAGCTCACCGACAGCCACCTGTTCGGCGAGCCCGGCACCGTGATGCTGGGCGTCGACACCGACGCCAGCCTGCGCGCCGTGCTGCGCCAGATCGAGGCCGACGGCCGCCATCCCGACCTGCTGCTGGCCACCGGCGACCTGTCCCAGGACGGCGCGGCGGCGGCCTACCGCCGCTTTGCCTCCATCCTGTCCGAGGCGCCGGCGCTGGACCGCGCCACCATCCGCTGCCTGCCGGGCAACCATGACCTGCCTGCCGTGATGCGCGAGGAACTGGCGCAATGGTCCGAGCCGGTCACCGACGTGGGCGCCTGGCGCGTCGTGACGCTGGACACCACGGTGCCCGGCTCCGACGCGGGCCACCTGCCCGCCAGCCAGCTGGATCTGCTGGAGGCGGCCCTGGCCGAAGCGCCCGGGCGCCACACGCTGGTCGCGATGCACCACAACCCCATGCAGATCGACAGCCACTGGCACGACACGATGATGATCGACAACCCGCAGGCGCTGTTCAAGCTGCTGGCCCGCTGGCCGCAGGCCCGCGTGCTGCTGTGGGGACACGTGCACCACGACTTCGACCGCCGCCGCCACAACCTGCGCATGCTGGCCACGCCGTCCACGTGCTTCCAGTTCAGCATCCGCGACGGGCAGCACGTGGTGGACAACATGGCGCCGGGGTATCGCTGGATCAAGCTGTACCAGGACGGATCGCTGGCGACCGGCGTGCGGCGGGTGCAGGACGCGTTGTGGCGTCCGGCGCTGGCGGCGTCGGACAAGGTGCAGGCGGCCTAGGCATAAAAAACGGGGCACCAAGTTAATTATTGGTGCCCCGCAAACATCCGTCTCATAGGGGAGGGGAAAGAGGAGAAGCCGAGACGGACGACTAGACAGCCAACCGGAGTTCGCGGTCTACATGAAGTTAGGGCCTGTTAACACAAACCGCGAAGACCATCAGCCACCAGCACAAAGCTGAGGAAGCCCAGGTACATTGCATCGAGCTTCTCGAACCGAGAGAAAATTCGACGGTAGCCCTTCAGTCGCCGAAACAGCCTCTCGACCTCGTTGCGGCGCTTGTACATCACCCGGTCGTATTCCCAAGGCTCGATCCGGGTCCTCACCGGTGGCACTACTGGGATGAACCCCAGATCAAGGGCCAGTTGGCGCGTCTCGTTGCCCTCGTACGCCCGATCCATGAGCAGGTTAATTGGGCGGCTTGCAGGCCCAAGGCTTTGCAGCAGGCGCCTTCCCTCGGGGGCATCGTGGGCCTGTCCAGGCGACAGGCAGAACGTCACGGCCGTTCGAGCATCCGCGGCAACCATATGAATCTTGGTGTTCCATCCGCCTCGGGACTTGCCGATGGCCTGTGGGCCGTTTTTTTTAGAGCGCCAGTTCCATCGGGATGCACCTTGATACTCGTGGAGTCCAACGAAACCACCTCGATCTTCACGCGCACCAGCTGCTCGCGCTGCAGCTCCTCGAACATCTTGTCCAGCACACCTGCTTTGGTCCAGCGGCGCATGCGCGTGTAGATCGTGTGCCAATTGCCGAACCGATTGGGCAGCCCGCGCCACTTGCAGCCGTGTTCGGCCACATACAGCATGGCATTGACCACTTGCAGATTGCTCAGCCTGACGTTGCCACGCTGCACTGGCAAGCAGTGTTCGATGCGTTTGAATTGCTCGGGGGTGATCTCCATGCCTGCACTTTCACATCTGATCTATCAGAACGCAATTAGTGTTAACACGCCCTAGTCGGCGCGGCCCGCATTAAGTTTCTGGCGCGGCGCAAAAATTCCGGGTGAATTTGTATCAATTCATGTAACGGCCGCCAAGCGCGCAGCAAAAGACGAAGGCCGCTCGAAAGCGGCCTTTTGCATGGGCGGGCGGCAGGCGTGTCAGGCCTGGAGATTGCCGCGCATTTTCTTGAGGGCGGCGGCCTCGATCTGGCGGATGCGTTCGGCCGAGACGCCGAATTCCTGGGCCAGTTCGTGCAGCGTGGCGCCGCCGTCGTCCTGCAGCCAGCGCGCCTCGACGATGCGGCGCGAACGCGGGTCCAGCGCTTCCAGCGCGTCGCTCAGCCCGCTGCCCTGCAGCCGGTCGCGCGCGGCGCGCTCCAGGACCCGCGTGGGTTCCTGGCGGCCGTCGTCGGACAGATAGGCGATGGGCGCGTAGCTCTCATCGTCGTCGTCCTGGTTTTCCAGCGACATGTCGCGCCCGGACAGGCGCACTTCCATTTCGCTCACGTCTTCGCGGCGCACGTTCAGCTCGCGCGCGATGTGATCGACCTGCTCGGGGTCCAGCGTCTGGCCGTCGGGCCGCATGCTGCGCAGGTTGAAGAACAGCTTGCGCTGGGCCTTGGTGGTGGCCACCTTGACCAGGCGCCAGTTGCGGATGATGTATTCGTGGATTTCCGCCTTGATCCAGTGCACGGCGAACGACACCAGGCGCACGCCGCGCTCGGGGTCGAAACGCTTGACGGCCTTCATCAGGCCGACGTTGCCTTCCTGGATCAGGTCGGCGTGGGGCAGGCCGTAGCCCAGGTACTGGCGGGCCACGGACACCACCAGGCGCAGGTGCGACAGGATCAACTCGCGCGCCGCGCCCAGGTCTTCCTGGTCGCGCAGGCGGCGTCCCAGCTCGGTTTCTCGTTCAGCCGACAGCACCGGCAGGCGATTCACCGCGGAAATGTATGCGTCGATCGTGCCGAGCGCGCCCGGATTGCCGATGGCCAACGCCAGGGCGTTGCCGGAAGTGGCCAACGAGGTACTGGGTTGTTTCATAACGGGAGTCTCCGGAAGGCTTAAGGATGACGACATGAATTCGATGTTAGCACTCTAGTAAAGGGAGTGCTAATTCGACTATTGCGGCGCATCAAAGTTCCACCACACATGATTCGCCCCCAATTTTTTTGGCCCGAGGAGTTCGAGCCAGCGCAAGAATGGCCGCGCCGCAGCCGGGCCGCCCCAAGGCGGCGCAGCGTGGGTGTTCACACTACCAGCCCAGGCGCTTGAGGCCGTCGACCGTAGCCTGGCCGTCGGGGCGGATGAACAGCGCCCCGCGCGGGTCCAGGAAGACCTGGTAGCGGGCGCCGTCGAACAGGGGCATGTAGGCGCCGCTGCCGAATTGGACATCGACGAAGGGGAACCAGTTCGGGAAGTTTTTCTTCAGCGAACCGAGGTCGGGCGCGGGCCAGTCGTCCAGCGGATGCACCGAACGGGTGGCCGAGGCCTCGCGGGCCGCGTCGCTGTAGCGGCCGGACAGCCGCTCCAGGCGGTACAGCGGCGGCACGCCCGCCATCAGCGCCGGCACCTTCCAGCGCACCACCCGCGCGTCGATCTGCCACTGGTCGCCGTACAGCACGTACTGGCGGCTGCCGATGGCCGGCGCGCTGGCGTCCACCTGGAACTGGCCCTCGGCCAGCTGGCGGATCTCGACGCGGGCCACCGGCTCGTCGGTGGTCAGGCGGAAGAACTGCACCAGCGACAGGGCCAGCAGGCCGGACACGCAGCCCAGCAGCACCAGCATCAGCCCGAACAGGCGGCGCACCGGCCGGAGCTGGAACATTTTGCGGCCGCGCTCGTCGCGCGGGCCGCCCTTGCCCAGCAGCATGACGATGCCCGGCAGCAGGACGACGATGGCGCCCAGCAGTATCCAGACGAAAGGAGCGATTCCGTTGATCAAATCAGCCGTTCCCGATTAGGTAAGAACCGCCGCGGGCGGTGGCCGGCCAGTATAGAAGCGGCCTCAGGCCGCGGGTTTTCCAAGCCGCTCGACGTGAAACCGGATGTGATCCTCGATAAAGGTCGAGATGAAGTAATAGCCGTGGTCGTAGCCCTCGTGGCGACGCAGGGTCAACGGCTGGCCGGCGGCGGCGCAGGCCTGCTCGAATACCTCGGGATACAACTGTTCCGCCAGAAACTGGTCCGATTCTCCCTGGTCGATCAGGATGCCCCCGGGAAACGGCTGGCGGGCCTGGCGCATCAGCGCAGACGCGTCGTAGGCGGCCCAGTCCTGGACGTCGGCGCCCAGGTAGGCGCCGAAGGCCTTCTTGCCCCACGGGCACTGGCTGGGCGCGGCGATGGGCGCGAAGGCCGACACCGAACGGAACTTGGCGGGGTTGCGCAGCGCCAGCACCAGCGCGCCGTGGCCGCCCATGGAATGGCCGAAGATCCCGGTGCGCGACGCGTCGCCCGGCAGCGCGCCGCCGGTGACGATGGCATGCAGTTCTTCGGTCACGTAGCTGTACATGCGGTAGTGCGTGCGCCAGGCCGGCGTGGTGGCGTCCACGTAAAAGCCCGCGCCGGTGCCCAGGTCCCAGTTTTCGTCCTCGCCCGGCACGTTGGCCCCGCGCGGGCTGGTGTCCGGGGCCACCAGCATGACGCCCAGCTCCGCAGCCAGGCGCTGGGCGCCGGCCTTGATCATGAAAGTCTCTTCGGTGCAGGTCAGCCCGGCCAGGTAGAACAGGACGGGTACCGGGCCTTGCTCGGCCTGGGGCGGCAGATAGACCGAGAACCGCATGGGCAGGCCGATCTGCGCGGATTCGTGGCGGTAATAGCGCTGCCAGCCACCGAAACAGCGGTGCTGCGAGATGAGTTCGAGGGCCACGGCCATAGGTCTGCTCCAGTCGTAGGGGATGAAAAAACGCCCGCGGGTTAGGGTATATCCACGGTACGACGTTCCGTCGCCGAATGTTAACCTGCACGTATTCGGGTACGGACGACGAAAAAAATGACGGATCCTTGCCCATATCGCGATCACGGGACTTGACCGCCGCCTACCGTGGCACTATTTATATACCGTGAGAGAAGACAACCCGTTCTTCCGGATACGCAAGTCCTGACACTATGGCCCGTCTGCCCCGTCTGTACGCCCCTGGGCTGCCCCAATTGGTGCAGGCCAATTTCATCCAGCCGCTGGCGGCGCCGTCTCAACCCGCGCCGGCCGACATCCTGAACCAGCTGGCCACGTGGCTGGGCGAATCCGCCCAGCGCCATCGGGTCTCGGTTCATGGCTGGCTGCTCGCCAACGACCGCATCCTGCTGCTGGCCACGCCGGCCGACGAAGAAGGCCTGCCGCGGCTGATGCAGACGCTGGGCCGCAACCTGGCGGCGCGGCTGCGCGGCGGGCGCGTATTCGCCGGCCGTTACCGCTCGGCCCTGCTGGAGCCGGGCGCCTGGGTGCTGCCGGCCCTGGTCTGGCTGGAAACCTATCCCGTGCGCAGCGGCGCCTCGCAGGACCCGGACTCCTGGCCCTGGTCCTCGGCCGCCAGCCACACCGGCAACACCACGGCCGCCCCCGCCCAATGGCAGTCGGACCACGCCGATTACTGGGCCTGCGGCAACACGCCTTTCGACCGCCAGGCCAATTACCGCAAGCGCCTGCAGGACGGCCTGTCGCGCGAGGAAAGCCAGCGCATCGACCAGGCGGTTTCCGGCCAGTGGGCGCTGGGCGGCCCCGCCTTCATCGCCAGCCTGGCCCACACCGCCAGCCGGCGCGTGGCCCCGGGCCAGCGCGGACGCCCGCGCAAGAAGCCGGCCGCAGCCGCGCCGGCCGACGCCGAACCTTCCTCTTCCACGTCCAATTCCTGATCCGCCCCGTCCCGGGCGGATTCCTTTCCCCGTTTTCCTGCATGCATGCATGACGCGCCCTGGGCGCGTCGCGGCGCTCGCCATTGCGATTGCGCAACACCGGATTGCGGATACGAGCGGCCTCGACATCCAAAATTATCGGGGACGTATAACCAAAAAAACGGCCGAATCCCGGTCAAGCATCGCTTCTCCGTCTGCACCCCTGTCTGGAAACCCGCGCCAGGCAACGATCTAGATACGTCACCAAATAATCATCCTATGAGCGACCATAAATATAATTAGGGACATACCCTGTTTTTTCCTATTGCACCCTGCTCCTGTCAGGGGTATTGTCCGTCTCCTGCACTGCAACATCACGACGCAGGCCTACTGCGGAGCGCGCCATGCCCCAAAACACCCAGATCGAATCCTGTCTCCCGCCCAAGGCGACCCCCATCGATGCGAGCCGCATCGGTCTGCCTCCCGCCCAGGGCCTGTACCACCCCAAGAACGAACATGACGCCTGCGGCGTCGGTTTCGTCGCCCACATCAAGGGCAAGAAAAGCCACGCCATCATCCAGCAGGGCCTGAAGATCCTGGAGAACCTGGACCATCGCGGCGCGGTGGGCGCGGACAAGCTGATGGGCGACGGCGCCGGCATCCTGATCCAGATCCCCGACGCGCTGTACCGCGACGAGCTGAGCCAGCAGGGCATCGTCCTGCCGCCGCCCGGCGAATACGGCGTGGCCATGGTGTTCCTGCCCAAGGAAACCGCCTCGCGCCTGGCCTGCGAGCAAGAGCTGGAGCGTTCGGTGCGCGCCGAGGGCCAGGTCGTGCTGGGCTGGCGCAATGTGCCGGTGGACGTGGACATGCCCATGTCGCCCGCCGTGCGCGCCTGCGAGCCGGTGATCCGCCAGCTGTTCATCGGCCGCGGCGCCGACGTGATGGTGCCGGACGCGCTGGAACGCAAGCTGTACGTGATCCGCAAGACCGCCAGCCACGCCATCCAGAACATGCATCTGGCGCATGGCAAGGAATACTTCGTGCCCTCGGCCTCGGTGCGCACCGTGGTCTACAAGGGCCTGCTGCTGGCCGACCAGGTCGGCCGCTACTACCGCGACCTGGCCGACACCCGCACCGTCTCGGCCCTGGCCCTGGTGCACCAGCGCTTCTCCACCAATACCTTCCCGGCCTGGCCGCTGGCCCACCCGTACCGCATGATCGCCCACAACGGCGAAATCAACACGGTCAAGGGCAACTTCAACTGGCTGCGCGCGCGCGAAGGCATGATGCAGTCGGCCGTGCTGGGCGACGACCTGAAGAAGCTGTACCCCATCGTCTACGAAGGCCAGTCCGACACCGCGACCTTCGACAACTGCCTGGAACTGCTGGTGAACTCGGGCTACTCGCTGGCCCACGCCATGATGATGATGATCCCGGAAGCCTGGGAGCAGCACACGCAGATGGACGAAAGCCGCCGCGCTTTCTACGAGTACCACGCCGCCATGATGGAGCCGTGGGACGGCCCGGCCGCGGTCGCGTTCACCGACGGCCGCCAGATCGGCGCCACGCTGGACCGTAACGGCCTGCGCCCGGCGCGCTACCTGGTCACCGACGACGACATGGTGATCCTGGCCTCCGAGGCCGGCACGCTGTCCATCCCCGAGAACCGCATCGTCAAGAAGTGGCGCCTGCAGCCGGGCAAGATGTTCCTGATCGACCTGGAGCAGGGCCGCATCATCGACGACGCCGAGATCAAGCTGCAGCTGTCCAACAGCCGCCCCTACCGCCAGTGGATCGAGCGCCTGCAGATCAAGCTGGAATCGCTGCCGGCGCCGCGCCAGGCCGCCACGGCCACGCAATCGCCGGTCTCGCTGCTGGACCGCCAGCAGGCTTTCGGCTGGACCCAGGAAGACTACAAGTTCATCCTCGAGCCCATGGCCGCCAGCGGCGAGGAAGTGATCGGCTCGATGGGCAACGACGCCCCGCTGGCTGTGCTGTCGGACCGCGCCAAGCCGTTCTACAACTATTTCCGCCAGCTGTTCGCGCAGGTCACCAACCCGCCGATCGACCCGATCCGCGAGCAGCTGGTGATGTCGCTGGTGTCGTTCATCGGCCCTAAGCCCAACCTGCTGGACATCAACAACGTCAACCCGCCGCTGCGCCTGGAAGTGTCGCAGCCGGTGCTGGACTTCGCCGCCATGGCGCAGATCCGCGACATCGAGCAGGTGACGGGCAAGAAGTTCCGCAGCTTCGAGCTGGACATCACCTATCCGGCCGCCTGGGGTCCCGAGGGCATCGAAGCCCGCGTGGCCGCGCTGTGCGCGCGCGCCGTGGACGCGGTGCGCAGCGGCTACAACATCCTGATCGTGTCCGACCGCCTGGTCGACAGCGAACGCGTGGCCATCCCCGCGCTGCTGGCCACCTCGGCGGTGCACCAGCACCTGATCCGCGCCGGCCTGCGCACCAACACCGGCCTGGTCGTGGAGACCGGCTCGGCGCGCGAGGTGCACCATTTCGCGCTGCTGGGCGGCTATGGCGCCGAAGCCATCCACCCCTACCTGGCGCTGGAATCGCTGGGCAAGATGAATGACCCCGAAAAGGCGGTCAAGAACTACATCAAGGCGATCGGCAAGGGCCTGAACAAGGTCATGTCCAAGATGGGCATTTCCACCTACATGTCCTACACCGGCGCGCAGATCTTCGAAGCCGTGGGCCTGCAAAGCGCCCTGGTGAACAAGTACTTCACCGGCACCGCCTCCAACATCGAAGGCATCGGCATCTTCCAGGTCGCCGAGGAAGCGCTGCGCCAGCACCGCGCCGCCTTCGGCACCGATCCGGTCCTGGCCAACGACCTGGACGCGGGCGGCGAATACGCCTATCGCGTGCGCGGCGAAGAGCACATGTGGACGCCGGACTCCATCGCCAAGCTGCAGCACGCCTCGCGCGCCAACAACTACCGCACGTACAAGGAGTACGCGCAGATCATCAACGACCAGAGCCGCCGCCACATGACGCTGCGCGGCCTGTTCGAGTTCCGCTTCGATCCGTCGCGCGCCATCCCGCTGGACGACGTCGAGCCGGCCAAGGAGATCGTCAAGCGCTTCGCCACCGGCGCCATGTCGCTGGGCTCGATCTCGACCGAGGCGCACTCGGTGCTGGCCGTGGCCATGAACCGCATCGGCGGCAAGTCCAACACCGGCGAAGGCGGCGAGGACGAACTGCGCTACCGCGCCGAGATGCGCGAAGGCAAGAGCCTCATCAAGGACGGCGACACGCTGGCCTCGGTGCTGGGCGCCGAGCGCATCGAAGCCGACGTCGCGCTGAAGAAGGGCGACTCGCTGCGCTCGAAGATCAAGCAGGTGGCCTCGGGCCGTTTCGGCGTGACCGCCGAATACCTGTCCTCGGCCGACCAGATCCAGATCAAGATGGCCCAGGGCGCCAAGCCCGGCGAGGGCGGCCAGCTGCCCGGCCACAAGGTGTCGGAATACATCGCCAAGCTGCGCTATTCGGTGCCGGGCGTGGGCCTGATCTCGCCCCCGCCGCACCACGACATCTATTCCATCGAAGACCTGGCCCAGCTGATCCACGACCTGAAGAACGTCAATTCCAAGGCCTCGATCTCGGTCAAGCTGGTGTCCGAAGTGGGCGTGGGCACGGTGGCCGCGGGCGTGGCCAAGGCCAAGGCCGACCACGTCGTGATCGCCGGCCATGACGGCGGCACGGGCGCCTCGCCGGTGTCGTCCATCAAGCACGTCGGCACGCCCTGGGAGCTGGGCCTGGCCGAGACGCAGCAGACGCTGGTGCTCAACCGCCTGCGCAGCCGCATCCGCGTGCAGGCCGACGGCCAGATGAAGACCGGCCGCGACGTGGTCATCGGCGCGCTGCTGGGCGCCGACGAATTCGGCTTCGCCACCGCGCCCCTGGTCGTCGAAGGCTGCATCATGATGCGCAAGTGCCACCTGAACACCTGCCCGGTGGGCGTGGCCACGCAGGACCCGGTGCTGCGCAAGAAATTCCAGGGCAAACCCGAGCACGTCGTCAACTTCTTCTTCTTCATCGCCGAGGAAGTGCGCGAAATCATGGCCCAGCTGGGCATCCGCAAGTTCGACGACCTGATCGGCCGCGCCGACCTGCTCGACATGCGTTCGGGCGTGGAGCACTGGAAGGCCCAGGGCCTGGACTTCACCCGCGTGTTCCACCAGACCCTGTCCGACGCCGAAGTGCGCCAGACCGAAGCGCAGGACCACGGCCTGGCCGGCGCGCTGGACCACCAGCTGATCGAGCGCAGCAAGCCGGCGCTGGAGCGCGGCGAGAAGGTCTCGTTCATCGTGCCGGTGCGCAACCGCAACCGCACCATCGGCGCCATGCTGTCGGGCGCGGTGGCCGCGCGCTACGGCCACGAGGGCCTGCCGGACGACACCATCCACATCCAGTGCAATGGCACCGCCGGCCAGAGCTTCGGCGCCTTCTTGGCCCATGGCATCACCATGGACCTGGTGGGCGAAGGCAACGACTACGTCGGCAAGGGCCTGTCGGGCGGCCGCATCATCGTGCGCTCGCCCAACGATTTCCGCGGCTTCGGCCCGGATCACATCATCGCCGGCAACACCGTGCTGTACGGCGCGCTGGCGGGCGAGGCGTTCTTCAACGGCGTGGCCGGCGAACGCTTCGCGGTGCGCAACTCGGGCGCGGCCACCGTCGTGGAAGGCACCGGCGACCACGGCTGCGAATACATGACCGGCGGCACCGTCGTGGTGCTGGGCGCCACCGGCCGCAACTTCGCGGCCGGCATGTCCGGCGGCGTGGCCTATGTGTGGGACCCGGAGCGCACGCTCAAGCACCGCGCCAACCTGTCCATGGTCGAACTGGAACCCGTGGTCCCGCACGCCGAACAGGCCGCGCAGGACAACATGGACACCTGGCACAGCGCCCAGCGCGGCGGCGAACGCGAGACGGACGAAACCATCCTGCGCCGCCTGGTGGAAGACCACTTCCGCTACACCGGCAGCTTCCGCGCCCGCGAAATCCTGGGCGACTGGGAAGCCTCGCGCGGCAAATTCGTAAAGGTCATGCCGACGGACTACCGCCGCGCATTGGGTGAAATGTGGCGTGCAGCCAACCCGCAACAACTGGCTGCGTGAGGGAAATCATGGGAAAGATCACCGGATTCATGGAATACCAGCGCCTGCAGGAGGCCTCCGAGGCCCCGCAGAAGCGCCTGAAGAACTGGCGCGAGTTCGTGCTGCACCTGACCGACGAGCAGGCCAAGCAGCAGGCGGCGCGCTGCATGGACTGCGGCATCCCGTTCTGCAACAACGGCTGCCCGGTCAACAACATCATCCCGGACTGGAACGACCTGGTGTACCGCCAGGACTGGAAGCGCGCGCTGGACGTGCTGCACTCCACCAACAACTTCCCGGAATTCACCGGCCGCATCTGCCCGGCGCCGTGCGAAGCCGCCTGTACCTTGAACATCAACAGCGAGGCCGTGGGCATCAAGTCCATCGAGCACGCCATCATCGACAAGGGCTGGGCCGAAGGCTGGGTCACGCCGCAGGTGCCGGCGCGCAAGACCGGCAAAAAGGTCGCGGTGGTGGGCTCCGGCCCGGCGGGCATGGCGTGCTCGCAGCAGCTGGCGCGCGCCGGCCATTCCGTGACCCTGTTCGAAAAGAGCGACCGCATCGGCGGGCTGCTGCGCTACGGTATCCCCGACTTCAAGCTGGAAAAGCACCAGATCGACCGCCGCATCTCGCAGATGGAGGCCGAAGGCGTGGAGTTCGCGCCCTCGACCTATATCGGCAACCCCAGCGACCCGGTGGCCGACGGCCTCACGGTGCGCACGCCTGAATCGCTGCTGGCCGAGTTCGACGCCGTGGTGATGAGCGGCGGCTCGGAAACCCCGCGCGACCTGCCGGTGCCGGGCCGCGAGCTGTCCGGCGTGTACTTCGCCATGGACTTCCTGCGCCAGCAGAACAAGGCCGTGGCCGGCGACCGCCTGGCCAACCAGACGCTGGCCAAGGGCAAGCACGTGGTGGTGATCGGCGGCGGCGACACGGGTTCGGACTGCGTCGGCACCAGCAACCGCCACGGCGCGGCCTCGGTCACGCAATTCGAGCTGATGCCCCAGCCGCCCGAGTCGGAAAACAAGGCCATGACCTGGCCCTACTGGCCGCTCAAGCTGCGCACCTCGTCCTCGCACGAGGAAGGCTGCGAGCGCGACTGGTCGGTGACCACCAAGCTGCTCAAGGGCAGCAACGGCCGCGTCGAGAAACTGGTCGGCGCGCGCGTCGAATGGTTCAAGGACGAAGCCACCGGCCAGATGAAGATGCGCGAAGTCGAAGGCTCGGAGTTCGAGATCAAGGCCGACCTGGTGCTGCTGGCCATGGGCTTCGTGTCGCCGGTGCAGACCGTGCTCGACGCCTTCGGCGTGGACCGCGACGCGCGCGGCAACGTGCGCGCCAACACCGACGACTACCGCACCAACGTGGAAAAGGTCTTCGCCGCCGGCGACATGCGCCGCGGCCAGTCGCTGGTGGTCTGGGCCATCCGCGAAGGCCGCCAGTGCGCGCGCGCCGTGGACGCCTACTTGATGGGGTCGAGCGAACTGCCGCGCTGAGCCTGGGCGCAGCATGCGACGCCGCCGGCGCGAAAGCGCGCGGCGGCGTTTTTCATGGGTCGTGCTACGACTTGTTGCAACATAACCACTTTTTCCTTGCGGTCTTTTCACGGTTTGACACGCGTCAACCGGGGTCCGGAGCAGGTTTGAGAACCTAGCTGCTCAACCCCAGAAAAGATCGGAGAGGAAAATGTTTTCGCTGCACAGCCACGTCCGCGCCACCGCCATCGCCGGCCTGATCGCCGCCGCCTCGCTCGCCGCCCCCGCGCATGCGCACGAGGCCGGGGACGTGCTGGTCAAGGTTGGCGCCACCAGCGTCATGCCGGCCTCCAACAACGGCAGCGTGCTCGACGGCAGCGTCAAGCTCGACGTCAACAACAACGTCCGCCCCAGCTTCACGCTCACCTACATGGCCACGCGCAACATCGGCATCGAACTGCTCGGCGCCTGGCCCTTCCAGCACGACATCCGCGGCAGCGGCCTGGGCAAGATCGGCACCACCAAGCACCTGCCGCCCACGCTGAGCCTGCAATGGCACATCCTGCCCGACAGCATGATCCAGCCCTACATCGGCGTCGGCATCAACTACACCACCTTCTTCGACACCCAGACCAAGGGCGCGCTGAGCGGCTCGGACCTGAAGCTGAAGGATTCGTGGGGCGTGGCCGCGCAGCTCGGCGCGGACATCAAGATCAATGACCGCTGGTTCATGAACGCGGATATCCGCTATATCGACATCTCGTCCAAGGTGAAGCTGGACGGCCAGCACATCGGCACCGCCCGCATCAACCCGTGGGTCGCCACGGTGGGCGTGGGCTACCGCTTCTGAGCGGCCTGTTGCAAGGTCTGGCGCAGCGCCTGCAGCGCCGGCGTGTCGTCGTCGGCGCGCCAGACCAGCTGGGTCAGGGCGCGCGCATGGGAGCCGGGCAGGGCGCCGACGCGCACCGAATGCGCCGGCCCCAGCACCTCCAGCACCGAACGCGGCACGATGGCCACGCCCGATCCGGCCGCCACGCAGGCCACGATGGCGTGATACGACGCGAACTCCATCACGTTGGCCGGCGTCACGCCTTCCTGGTTCAGCCATGACTCCAGGATGCGGCGGTACGAACACCCCGCCGCGAACGCGATGACGCTGCGCCCGCTCAATTCCTGCGCCCGCCCGACCGGCCCCCAGGCCGCGGGCGAGATCAGCGCCAGCTCTTCGCGAAACGCGTCCATCGCCGCCAGCCCCTGCGCCGGAAACGGCCGGGCCACGAAAGCGGCTTCGATAGCGTAGCCGCGCACCTGCTCGGCCAGCGCCGCCGAAGTGCCCGTCACCAGCTCGATGCGCACCTGCGGCCAGGCCGCGTGATAGGCCGCCAGAATGGGCGGCAGGCGCGCGGCCGCGGTGCTTTCCATGGTGCCGATGCGCAGCACGCCGCGCGGCGCGCCCTCGCGCACCGCGGCCTGGGCCTCGTCCGACAGGCGCAGCAGGCGGTCGGCGTAGGACAGCAGCACGCGGCCCTGGTCCGACAGCACCAGGCGGCGGTTCTGGCGCCGAAAGAGCGGCGTCTGCAGCTCGGCTTCGAGTTGCTTGAGGCGGGTCGACACATTGGACTGCACGCGGTTCAGGTGCGCGGCGGCGCGCGCCACGCCGCCCTGGTCGGCCACCGCCTTGAATATCTGCAGCGCGTCGAGGTCCAAGTTTCTCATTTCAAGAACTCGTGTTCTGAATAATTCACTATTAAAGATATTAGTACAGCCTTAGAGTAGGGGGCATGTCAACGCCTGCTTCGCCCCTCCCGCCGCCCCGCAGCGCCGCCGCGCTGGCCTGGCCCGCGGCGCTGGCCCTAGCCGCCGCCATGGGCATCGGCCGGTTCGCCTTCAGCCCGGTCTGGCCCGCCATGGCGCAGGAAGCCGGGCTGTCGCTGGCGCAGGGCAGCTGGCTGGCCTCGGCCAATTACGCCGGCTACCTGCTGGGCGCCCTGGCCGCCGTCGCCTGGCCGCCGCGGCGCCTGCGCGGCATGCTGGCCGCCAGCCTGCTGGCCGTGGCGGCGCTGACCCTGGCCATGCCCCTGTGGCCGGGAATGGCGGCCTGGTGCGCGCTGCGGCTGGCCGCGGGCTACGCCAGCGCCAGCGCCTTCATCTGCGTGGCGGCCTGGCGGCCCGTGCCGGCCGGCGACCCGCGCGAGGCGGGCGCTTCGGCCGTGGCCTATGCCGGCGTGGGCGCGGGCATCGCGCTCACCGGCCTGGCCTGCCTGGCCCTGACCGCGCTCGGCGCGGACGCGGACATGCTGTGGATCGCCCTGGGCGCCCTGGCGCTGGCGCTGTCGGCGGCGGCCTGGTCCGGCATGCGCCGCCGGGCCGCGCCCGTGGCGCCCACGCCCGCCGCCGCGGACGCCGCGCTGCCTGCCGGCATACCGGGGCTGGCCCTGCATTACGGCGTGTTCGGCGTGGGCTACATCATCCCCGCCACCTTCCTGCCCGTGATGGCCAAGCAGGCCATTGCGGACCCGGCCGTCTTCGGCTGGGCCTGGCCGCTGTTCGGGCTGGCCGCGGCGGCCTCCTGCCTGCTGGTCCCGCGGCTGGGGCGTGGACGCGACCACAGGCAGGTCTGGCGCGCCGCGCAGGCGCTGATGGCCCTGGGCATGCTGGCCGCGGCGCTGTGGCAGCACATCGCCGCCGTGATCCTGGCCGCGCTGCTGGTGGGCGGCACCTTCATGGTCATCACGCAGGCCGGCATGCTGGCCGCGCGGCGCGGCGCCGGCGCGGCCGCTCCGCGCGCGGCGGCCCTCATGACCGCCGCCTTCGCCGCCGGCCAGATACTGGGTCCGCTGCTGGCCGCGGCGGCCGCGCACTGGGGCGCGGGCCTGCCGCAAGTGCTGGGCGGCAGCGCGGCGCTGCTGGGCCTGTCGGCCTGGCGCCTGGGAAAAATCACGACAGACGACGGAAGTGCTGGGCATAATGCGGTCGGCCCGCAGGGCTGTTCCACAAGAAAGCATAAAGAGGAGTTCCCAGCATGAAACCGTTGCGTCCCCTGATCGCCGCCATCGCCGCCGTCGCCGCCCTGGGCAGCGCCGCCCAGGCCCAGCCGGCCGACTGGCCGAGCAAACCCATCACCATGATCGTGCCCTACGCGCCGGGCGGCTTCGCCGACACCCGCGTGCGCCTGCTGGCGCGCAAGCTCGGCGACTCGCTGGGCCAGCCCGTCGTGGTCGAGAACAAGGCGGGCGCGGGCGGCGTGGTCGGCACCAACCTGATCGCGCGCGCCGCCGCGGACGGCTACACCATCGGCACCGGCAACCTGGCGCCCATGGCCGTCAACCCGACCCTGATGAAGGACATGCCCTACGATCCGCAAAAGGACCTGGCGCCCATCGTCCTGATCGAAAACAGCCCGCTGGTGCTGAGCGTGAACAACGACCTGCCGGTCAAGACGCTGGCCGACCTGATCGCGCTGGCCAAGAAAGAGCCCGGCAAGCTGACCTTCGGCTCGTCCGGCGTGGGCGGCGCCCACCACCTGTCCGGCGAGATGTTCCGCGAGCAGGCCGGCATCGACATCATCCACGTGCCCTACAAGGGCGGCAGCCTGGCCGCCACCGACCTCATGGGCGGCCATATCTCGATGATGTTCGAAATGGGCTACTCGGCGCTGCCGGCCATCCAGGGCAAGAAGATCCACCCGATCGCCGTGACCTCGGCCAAGCGCCTGGCCGTGCTGCCCGACGTGCCCACCATGGCCGAATCGGGCCTGCCCGGCTTCGAGTCGTACAACTGGCAGGGCATCGTCGCCCCGGCCGGCACCCCGGCGCCCATCATCGCCAAGCTCAACGCCGAGTTCAACCGCATCCTGAAGGACGCCGACGTGCAGAAGGCCATCGCCGACACCGGCAGCCAGGCCGGCGGCGGCACGCCCGAGGAATTCGGCGCCTTCATCAAGAGCGAAACCGAGAAGTGGGCGAAAGTCATCAAGGCCGGAAACATCCAGCTTCAATAACCTTCCAGGAGTCCCCCCATGGCATCCCGACTGATTGATCTGCTCAAGCTGCTCCACCCCATCGTCCAGGCCCCCATGGCCGGCGGCGCCACCACGGTGGAGCTGGTGTCCGCGGCATCGGCGGCGGGAGCCCTGGGTTCGCTCGGGGCGGCCTACATGACGCCGGCCCAGATCGAGGCCGCGGCGCAGGCGATCCGCGCCCGCACGCCGCGGCCGTTCGCCATCAACCTGTTCGCCTCGGTGCCCGAGCAGCCCATGCGCGGCGACGCCGCCCGCATGCTGGCGCTGATGGCGCGCTACCACCAGCAGCTGGGCCTGGACGCGCCGGCCGCGCCCGAACCCCAGCCCGATCCGCTGGCCGAACAGATCCAGGCGGTGCTGCGGGCCCGCCCGGCGGTCTTCAGCTTCACCTTCGGCCGCATGCCGGCGGCGGCGCTGGCGCGCTGCCGCGAGCTCGGCATCCTGACCGTCGGCACCGCGACCACGGTGGCCGAAGCGGTGGCGCTGGAGCAGGACGGCGTGGACGCCGTGGTGGCCCAGGGCGCCGAGGCCGGCGGCCATCGCGGCACCTTCCTGGGCGGCTTCGAGGAATCGCTGATCGGCACCATGGCGCTGGTGCCGCAGGTGGCCGACGCCGTCTCGGTGCCGGTGATCGCCTCCGGCGGCATCATGGACGGACGCGGCATCGCCGCCGCGCTAGCGCTGGGCGCCGACCTGGCGCAAATGGGGACGGCCTTCCTGACCACCGAGGAATCCGGCATCGGCGAGGCCTACAAGGCGGCCCTGCCGGCGTCGCGCTCGGAACAGTCGCGCGTGACCCGGGCGTTTTCCGGGCGGCCGGCGCGCGGCATCGAGAACGCCTTCATGCGCGACGCCGAGGCCATCGCCGCCGACATCCTGCCGTATCCGCTGCAGAACGCGCTGACCCGACCCATGCGCACGGCCGGCGGCAAGGCGGGCAACCTCGACGTGCTGTCCCTGTGGGCCGGCCAGGGCGCGCCGCTGGCCCGCCGCGAAAGCACGGCGGACCTGATCGCCCGCCTGTCCCGGGAGACGGCGGCCGCCCAGGCGCGGCGCTAGGCAGGGATTGTTCCCCGAGTCGAAAACACTGTTCCACGAACAGCCTGTCGCGTTGTGATTGCTATGCGTCGGGCTACAATGGCGCCTCGCCGTCGGGAGCCAGGGCCTCGCTTTGTCTCCCGGTATCTGAGTAACAGGGCGCTTCCCGACGCCGCCTGTCTTGTCCGCGCCGGCCCCATGCTTCGCCAGACGTGTCGAACAGACAGCAAGGCAAGCTCCGCCGCCGAAATACGCTTTCGTTGCCCATGCCCGCTCAAACCAGCAGCACCCCGGAATTCGCCCTGCGCCTGGAAGGCGTGGCGCTCGGCTATGGCGACTTCACCGTGCTGCGCGACATTTCCATGGACGTGCGCGCCGGCCAGGTGGTCGCCATCATGGGCGGCTCGGGCTCGGGCAAGACCACGCTGCTGCGCGCGGCCACCGGCCAGCTCACCGCGCAGCGCGGCCGCGTGCTGGCCTTCGGCCAGGACATGGCCGGCGTCAGCCGCGCCGAACTGCAGTCGCTGCGCACCCGCATGGGCGTGCTGTTCCAGCAGGGCGCACTTTTCACCGACCTGAACGTCTTCGAGAACGTCGCCTTCCCGCTGCGCGAACACACCCGGCTGGCCGAGGCGGAAGTCACCGAACGCGTGCTGGACAAGCTCGACGCGGTGGGCCTGCGCGCCGCCGCGCACCTCAAGGTTTCCGAAATCTCCGGCGGCATGGCGCGGCGCGTGGCGCTGGCGCGCGCCGTGGTGCTGGAACCCGAACTGATTCTGTACGACGAACCGTTCGCCGGCCTGGACCCGATCTCGATGGGCATCACCGCCCGCCTGATCCGCAACCTGGCCGACCGCCTCGGCTGCGCTTCCGTGCTGATCACGCACGACGTGCAGGAATCCTTCGCCATCGCCGACCAGGTCTACCTGGTGGGCCAGGGCCGGCTGGCCGCCGCCGGCACCCCGCAGACGCTGGCGGCCTCGCAGGACCCCTACGTGCAGCAATTCCTCAAGGGAGAGCCCGACGGCCCGGTCGCTTTCCAGTACCCCGAAACGCCGGCTTTCCAGAAGTGGCTTTCGCAACAACAGAGGCGCAAGGCATGAGCGGATCGCGCAATCCCATCGGCGCGCTGGGCGGCTGGGTGCACGCCCAGGTGACCGGCATCGGCTACTTCACCCGCTTCGTCAACGCCTTGCTGGCGCGCAGCGGCATCGCCCTGTCGCGCCCCCGCCTGGTGTCGCAGCAGGTTCATTTCATCGGCAATTATTCGCTGCTCATCATCGCCGTGTCCGGCATGTTCGTGGGCTTCGTGCTGGGGCTGCAGGGCTATTACACGCTGAACCGCTACGGTTCCGAAGAAGCGCTCGGCCTGCTGGTGGCGCTGTCGCTGGTGCGCGAACTGGGCCCGGTCGTCACCGCGCTGCTGTTCGCCGGCCGCGCCGGCACCTCGCTGACCGCGGAAATCGGCCTCATGAAGGCCGGCGAGCAGCTCGCGGCCATGGAAGTCATGGCGGTGGACCCGATACGCCGGGTGCTGGTGCCGCGCCTGTGGGGCGGCGTCATCGCCATGCCCATCCTGGCCGCGGTGTTCTCCATGGTGGGCATCCTGGGCGGCTGGGTGGTGGGCGTGGTCCTGATCGGCGTGGACGCCGGCGCCTTCTGGTCGCAGATGCAAAACGGCGTGGACGTCCTGAAGGACGTGGCCAACGGCGTCATCAAGAGCCTGGTGTTCGGCGTCGCGGTCACGCTGGTCGCGCTTTACGAAGGCTGGCAGGCCAAGCCGACTCCCGAGGGCGTCGCCCGCGCCACCACGCGCACCGTGGTGGTGGGCTCGCTGGCGGTGCTGGGGCTGGACTTCCTGCTCACCGCCTTGATGTTTGGAAATTGAAACGGATCGATCATGTCACGCGAAAAAACCGACTTCTGGGTAGGGCTGTTCGTATTGCTGGGCGCGGTCGCGCTGGCTTTCCTGGCGTTGCGCGCCGGCAACTTGAGCACCTTTTCCTTCGCCCCGACCTATACGGTCACGGCCAACTTCGATAACGTAGGCGGCCTCAAGGTCCGCGCGCCCGTCAAGAGCGCGGGCGTGGTGGTGGGCCGCGTCGACGGCATTTCGTTCGACGACAAGACCTTCCAGGCGGTCGTATCGGTCAAGCTGGAAACGGCCTACCAGTTCCCCAAGGACTCGTCGGCCTCCATCCTGACCTCCGGCCTGCTGGGCGAGCAGTACCTGGGCCTGACGGCGGGCAGCGACGAGGAGAACTTCGCCGACGGCGGCAAGATCCGCTACACCCAGAGCGCCGTCGTGCTCGAACAGCTGATCAGCCAGTTCCTGTACGGATCGGCCGAGAAGCAGGGCACGAGTTCGCCGGAATCGGCCGCGCCCGCGCCAAATTGAAGACAATGAGAAAGACGCGGTAACAAGCCGCGCCCTAGCACGCAATATCATAAGAAATACCGAAACGGATGCCCTGATCATGAATAAGAAAGCGATTTCCCGGATTGCCACCGTCGCGGCGGCTGGCGCGCTGCTGGCGGGCTGCGCCGCGCCGCAGAACCCGGACCCCCGCGATCCCTGGGAAGGCATGAACCGCGGCATCTACAAGTTCAACGACACGGTCGACCGCGCGGTCTTCAAGCCGGTGGCGCAGGCCTACACCTACGTCACGCCGGAACCGGTGCGCAGCTGTGTGCACAACATCTTCAGCAACGTCGGCGACCTCTGGTCCGGCGCCAACAGTTTCCTGCAGGGCCGCGGCCACGATTTCGTCAACACGCTGGGCCGCTTCCTGTTCAACACCACCATGGGCGTGGGCGGCTGCTTCGACGTGGCCTCGGCCAACGGCGCGCGCCGCATCCCGAACGACTTCGGCACCACGCTCGGCGTCTGGGGCTTCGGCCAGGGCCCGTACCTGGTGCTGCCGTTCTTCGGCTCGTCCACCGTGCGCGACGGCGCCGGCCTGATCGGCGACTACGCCGGCACCACCTACGGCTACATGGGCGTGGACGCCATCGACAACGTGCGCCTGCGCAACTCGCTGTGGGGCCTGCGCATCGTCGACACGCGCGCCAGCCTGCTGGACGCGACCGACACGGTCGACCGCGTGGCGCTCGACCCGTACAGCTTCGTGCGCGACGCCTACCTGCAGCGCCGCGCCGCCATGGTGCTGGGCCACAAGGTGGACGACGAGTCCTCGCTGCCCAACTACGAAGACGACGAGGGCGAGGACGCCGCGGCGGCGCCTGCCGCCCCTGCCGCGGCCCCCGCGCCGCAACCCGCGGCCCAGTAAGGCCGCGCAACCGCGCCATCAGTACCTGTAAGGAGTCCCGATGCGAATTTCTTTTGTTTCCCTGCTGCAGCGCCTGGCCTTCGCGAGCCTGCTGGGCCTGGCCGCCGCCGGCGCGCAGGCCAAGCCCGACCCCAACGGCCCGCCCGAGCAGTTCGTGCTGGCCGCCGCCAACGAAACCCTGGACGTGCTCAAGGCCGACGGGGCGGTCAAGGCCGGCAACACGGCCCGCATCAACGAGGTCGTCAACCAGCACATCCTGCCCTACGTCGACTTCCAGAAGACCACCCGCCTGGCCGCCGGCCGCTACTGGCGCCAGGCCACCGCGCAGCAGAAGACCGCCCTGGCCGAAGCCTTCCGCGGCACGCTGGTGCGCACCTACAGCGGCGCGCTGACCCGCGTCACGCCCAGCACCACCGTGCGCACGCTGCCGTTTCGCGGCGACCCCAAGGCCGACGATGTGGTCGTGCGCACGCTCATCAGCCAGGCCAACGGCCAGCCGACCGGCGTCGACTACCGCCTGGAAAAGACCGCCCAGGGCTGGAAGATCTACGACATGAACGTCGAAGGCATCTGGCTGATCGAAAACTACCGCAACCAGTTCGCCCAGCAGATCAACCAGAACGGCATCGACGGCCTGATCCAGGCGCTGAACCAGCGCAACCAGTGATCCCGATGCAGGCTGGTCCGGCCCGGCGCGCCCTCAGGCCCGCCGGGCCGATTATTTCAGGGACAGATAAACCATCCGTCCCCACGCGCGCCGGGGCCATCCCCATATGCCGCGGCAGGGCGCTTATATAATGATCAATTCGCTCTTTTCGGGCCACTCCCTCCCGTCATGTCAGCCGTCTGTCTAGAAAACGTCTCCAAGATCTACTCGCCGCGCGCCAGCGGCTGGCGCAAGCTCCTCGGGCATGCGTCCGGATCGGGCTTCCAGGCCCTGGACAACGTCAGCCTCAACATCGAGCACGGCGAGTTCTTCGGCCTGCTCGGCCCCAACGGCGCCGGCAAGACCACCCTGATCTCCATCCTGGCCGGGCTGGCGCACGCCACCGCCGGGCGCGCCACGGTCTGTGGATACGACGTCGTGGCCGACTACAAGTCGGCACGGCGAGCCCTGGGCGTCGTGCCGCAGGAACTGGTCTACGACCCCTTCTTCACGGTGCGCGAGACCCTGCGCATCCAGTCCGGCTATTTCGGCCTGCGCAAGAACGACGACTGGATCGATGAAATCCTCTTCAACCTGGGGCTGGCGGACAAGGCCGATTCCAACATGCGGGCGCTGTCCGGCGGCATGAAGCGCCGCGTGCTGGTGGCGCAGGCGCTGGTGCACCGCCCCCCCGTGATCGTGCTCGACGAGCCGACCGCGGGCGTGGACGTGGACCTGCGCCGCACGCTGTGGGAGTTCATCTCGCGCCTGAACCGCGCCGGCCACACCATCATGCTGACCACCCACTACCTCGAAGAGGCCGAGGCCCTGTGCGGGCGCATCGCCATGCTCAAGGGCGGACGCATCGTGGCGCTGGACACCACCCAGGCCCTGCTGGCCCGCGTGGGCGGCGTGGACCTGGAAGACGCGTTCGTGCGCATCATGCACCAGGACGACCCCGCCGCCGCCCCGCAACCCGAAGAGATCCCGTCATGACCCAGCCCATCGCAAGCGCCGGCCAGCCGCTGGTGCAGCCCCGCCTGGACGCGGGCTCCGGCTTTCCCACCCTGCTGCGCAAGGAACTGCTGCGCTTCTGGAAGGTGAGCTTCCAGACTATCGCCGCGCCCGTCATCACGGCGCTGCTGTACCTGCTGGTGTTCGCCCACGTACTGGAAGGCCGCGTGATGGTGTACGGCAGCGTGCCCTACACCGCATTCCTGATCCCCGGGCTCATGATGATGAGCATGCTGCAGAACGCGTTCGCCAACCCCTCGTCCTCGCTCATCCAGAGCCGCATCACGGGAAACCTGGTGTTCATGCTGCTGCCGCCGCTGTCGCACCGCGACATCTTCGCGGCCTACGTGCTGGCGGCGATCGTGCGCGGCCTGGCCGTGGGCCTGTGCGTGTGGGTGGTGGCGCTGTTCTTCGTGTCGCTGGTGCCGGCCAACCCGCTGTGGCTGATCGTGTTCGCCGTGCTGGCCTGCGGCATCATGGGCGTGCTGGGCCTGATCGCCGGCCTATGGTCCGAGAAATTCGACCAGCTCGCGGCCTTCCAGAATTTCCTGATCATGCCGGCCACCTTCCTGTCCGGCGTATTCTATTCAATCCATACGCTCCCGGCCTTCTGGCAGGGCGTGTCCCACTGGAACCCCATCTTCTACACCATCGACGGTTTCCGCTACGGATTCTTCTCGGTGTCGGACGTCTCCCCCTGGCGCAGCCTGGCGGTGGTGACGGGGGTGTTCCTCGCGCTTACGCTTTACGCGCTGCGGCTCCTGGCCAGCGGCTACAAACTCAGGAACTGACGTCCATGCTTCCCACTCCCGCGCAAGTCCGCCAATACATCGCGGACGGCCTGCCCTGCGAACATCTCGACGTGCAGGGCGACGGCTCGCATTTCGACGCCGTCATCGTCAGCGCCGCCTTCGAAGGCAAGCGCCTGATCCAGCGCCACCAGCTGGTCTACGCCGCGCTGGGCGACCGCATGAAGGCCGAGATCCACGCGTTGTCGATGCGCACCCTGACGCCCGCCGAATACCAGCAAGCGGGCAAATAATGGACAAGCTACGCATCACCGGCGGCGCGCGCCTGCACGGCGAAGTCGCCGTCTCCGGCGCCAAGAATTCGGCCTTGCCCATCCTGTGCGCCGGCCTGCTGACGGCCGACGCGGTGACGCTGCGCAACGTGCCGCACCTGAACGACACCGGCACCATGCTGCGCCTGCTGGGCCGCATGGGCATGCGCGCCGAGCGCGGCGCCGACGCGACCGTGACGCTGCAGGCCAACCAGGTCGACAATCTCGAAGCGCCCTACGAACTGGTCAAGACCATGCGCGCCTCGATCCTGGTGCTGGGCCCGCTGCTGGCGCGCTTCGGCGAGGCCCGCGTCAGCCTGCCCGGCGGCTGCACCATCGGCCAGCGTCCTGTGGACCAGCACATCAAGGGCCTGGCCGCGCTGGGCGCCGAAATCAGCATCGAACACGGTTTCGTGGTGGCGCGCGCCAAGCGCCTGAAGGGCGCCACCGTGCGCACCGACATGGTCACCGTCACCGGCACCGAAAACCTGCTGATGGCCGCCGTGCTGGCCGAAGGCCGGACCGTGCTGGATAACGCCGCCTGCGAACCCGAAGTGGTCGACCTGGCCGAGCTGCTCATCAAGATGGGCGCGCGCATCCAGGGCCACGGCACCAGCCGCATCGTGATCGACGGCGTGGACCGGCTGCACGGCGCCGAACACCGCGTCATCTCCGACCGCATCGAGGCCGGCACCTTCCTGTGCGCGGTGGGCGCGGCCGGCGGCGACATCGTGCTGCGCAACACCGACCCCGGCATCCTCGGCGCCACGCTGGACAAGCTGGCCGAGGCCGGCCTGGCCATCGAGACCGGCCCCGACTGGATCCGCTGCGCCATGTCCTCGCGCCCGCGCGCCGTGGGCTTTCGCACGCAGGAATACCCCGGCTTCGCCACCGACATGCAGGCCCAGGTCATGGCCCTGAACGCCGTGGCCGAAGGCACCTCGGTCATCGTCGAAACCATCTTCGAGAACCGCTACATGCACGTGCAGGAACTGCGCCGCATGGGCGCCGACATCAGCATCGACGGCCACACCGCCATCGTGCGCGGCGTGCCGCGCCTGTCGGGCGCGACCGTCATGGCCACCGACCTGCGCGCCTCGGCCAGCCTGGTCATCGCCGGCCTGGCGGCCGAAGGCGAAACCCTGGTCGACCGCATCTACCACCTGGATCGCGGCTACGACCAGATGGAAGTGAAACTGCGCGCCCTGGGCGCGAACATCCAACGCGTTACCGGCAAGGAAACGGCATGAAAGAGGCCACGCCCGCCCCCCTGACCCTGGCCCTGTCCAAAGGGCGCATCTTCGAAGAGACCATGCCGCTGCTGGCCGAGGCCGGCATCGACGTGCCCGAGAATCCGGAAAGCTCGCGCAAGCTCATCCTCCCGACCAGCGATCCCGGCCTGCGCCTGATCATCGTGCGGGCCTCGGACGTGCCCACCTACGTGCAATACGGCGCGGCCGACCTGGGCATCGCGGGCAAGGACGTGCTCATCGAGCACGCCAAGGAACAGCCCGGCGGCCTGTACCAGCCGATCGACCTGAACATCGCCAAGTGCCGCCTGGCCGTGGCCGTGCGCAAGGGCTTCGACTACGAAGGCGCGGTGCACCAGGGCGCGCGCCTGCGCGTGGCCACCAAGTACGTGCATTCAGCCCGTGAACACTTTGCGTCCAAGGGCGTGTACGTCGACATCATCAAGCTGTATGGTTCGATGGAGCTGGCGCCGCTGGTCGGCCTGGCCGACTGCATCGTCGACCTGGTGTCCACCGGCGGCACGCTGCGCGCCAACGACCTGGTCGCCGTGGAAGACATCATGCCGATCTCCTCGCGCCTGATCGTGAACCAGGCGGCGCTCAAGACCCGCGGCGCGCGCCTGCAACCGCTGCTGGACGCCTTCGAAAGAGCCTCCGCCCGCAACGCCTGATTTCCGCCCGCCGCGACGCCGCGGCGGCCGCAACCCCGCCTGCCCCATGACGCCATGGCCCTGATCAATCGTCTCGATTCCCGCGATCCCGGATTCCAATCCGCCCTGTCCAAGCTGCTGGCCTTCGAGGCCACCGAGGACGAATCCATCGACCGCGCCGCCGCCGGCATCCTGGCGGACGTGCGCGCCCGCGGCGACGCCGCGCTGGTGGAATACACGCAGCGCTTCGACCGCATGCCCGGTGCGTCCGCCGCCACGCTGGAGATTCCCAAAGCCGACTGGCAGGCCGCGCTGGCCGCGCTGCCGGCCGCCCAGCGCGACGCGCTGCAGGCCGCCGCGGCCCGCGTGCGCAGCTACCACGAGCGCCAGCGCGCCGAGACCTGGACCTACACCGAAGCCGACGGCACCATGCTGGGCCAGCAGGTCACCCCGCTGGACCGCGTGGGCCTGTACGTGCCCGGCGGCAAGGCCGCCTATCCCTCGTCCGTGCTGATGAACGCCATCCCGGCCAAGGTCGCCGGCGTGCAGGAACTGGTCATGGTCACGCCCACGCCCGACGGCGCGCGCAACCCCATCGTGCTGGCCGCCGCCGCCATCGCCGGCGTGGACCGCGTGTTCGCCATCGGCGGCGCGCAGGCCGTGGGCGCGCTGGCCTACGGCACCGCCACCGTGCCGGCCGTAGACAAGATCGTCGGCCCCGGCAACGCCTATGTCGCCGCCGCCAAGCGCCGCGTGTTCGGCGTGGTCGGCATCGACATGATCGCCGGCCCCAGCGAAATCCTGGTCATCTGCGACGGCAAGACGCCGGCCGACTGGATCGCCATGGACCTGTTCTCGCAGGCCGAGCACGACGAACTCGCGCAGTCCATCCTGCTGTGCCCGGACGCCGCCTTCATCGACGAGGTCGAGGCCGCCATCGCGCGCCTGCTGCCCACCATGCCGCGCGCCGACATCCTGCGCGTCAGCCTGGCCAACCGCGGCGCGCTGATCCAGGTCCGCAGCTTCGAAGAGGCCTGCCGCATCGCCAACGACATCGCCCCCGAGCACCTCGAAATCTCCACCGAGCAGCCCGAGCAATGGACCGCGCAGATCCGCCACGCCGGCGCGATCTTCATGGGCCGCTTCAGCTCCGAGGCGCTGGGCGACTACTGCGCCGGCCCCAACCACGTGCTGCCGACCTCGCGCACCGCCCGCTTCTCGTCGCCGCTGGGCGTGTACGACTTCCAGAAGCGCTCCAGCCTGATCCAGGTCTCGCACCAGGGCGCCCAGACGCTGGGCCGCATCGCCGCCGAACTGGCGCTGGGCGAGGGCCTGCAGGCGCACGCCGCCAGCGCCCAGTACCGGATCGACCAGCCATGAGCCCGGCGGCAGGCGTCGCCGGCCGCATCGCCGGCACGGTCCGCGCGGACATCCGCGAACTGGCCGCCTACCCCGTGGCCCACGCCGAAGGCTGCATCAAGCTCGACGCCATGGAGTGCCCGTACGAGCTGCCGCCGCAAGTCCGCGACGACATCGCCCGCGCCGTGCGCGACACGCCGCTGAACCGCTATCCGGCGGCGGACCTGTCGGCCCTGCGGCAGGCCGTGAAAACGGCTTTCGGCGTGCCCGAGGCCGCCGGCCTGCTGTTCGGCAACGGCTCGGACGAGCTCATCCACCTCATCGTGCAGGCCTGCTGCAATCCCGGCGAGGCCGTGCTGTCGCCGTGGCCCTCGTTCGTGTATTTCGACATGGCCGCGCGCTTCGACCACGCCCGTTTCGTCGGCGTGCCGCTGACCGCCGACCTGGAGCTGGACCTGCCCGCGATGCTGGTCGCCATCGAAGCGCACCAGCCCAAGGTGGTGTTCCTGGCCGTGCCCAACAATCCCACCGGCGGCCTGTGGCCCGACGACGCGATCGCCGCCATCATCGCCGCCGCCCCCGGGCTGGTGGTGCTGGACGAGGCCTACCAGCCGTTCACCGACGCCACCTGGATGCCGCGGGTGCTGGACGCCCCCAACGTGCTCGTCATGCGCACGGTGTCCAAGATCGGCCTGGCCGGCCTGCGCTTCGGCTACCTGGCCGGCCACCCGGACTGGATCGCCGAACTGGACAAGGTCCGCCCGCCCTACAACCTGGACGTGCTGACCCAGGCCGCGCTGACCGCGGTACTGCGCCACAAGCCGGTGCTCGACGAGCAGGCCGCGCGCCTGCGCGCCGACCGCGAACCGCTGGCCGCGGCCCTGGCGGCGCTGCCCGGCGTGCGCGTGTTCCCGTCCGCGGGCAACTTCCTGCTTGTACGCTTTTCCGGCAAGCTGGACGGCAACGCCGTGCATCAAGCCCTGAAAACGCGCAAAATATTGATTCGCAACTTTTCCAACGCCCATCCGCTACTGGCCGACTGCCTGCGCATCTCGGTGGGCGCCCCGGCCGAAAACGCCGCCTTGCTCTGTGCCCTGCAAGAGATTCTGAGTGCTTAACATGCGTACCGCAGAAATCACCCGCAACACCAACGAAACCCGCATCCGCGTGGCCGTCAACCTCGACGGCACCGGCAAGCAGACGATCGACACCGGTGTGCCCTTCCTCGACCACATGCTGGACCAGATCGCGCGCCACGGCCTGATCGACCTCGACATCAAGGCCGAGGGCGACCTGCACATCGATGCGCACCACACGGTGGAAGACGTGGGCATCACGCTGGGCATGGCCATCGCCAAGGCCGCCGGCACCAAGGCCGGCCTGCGCCGCTACGGCCACGCCTACGTGCCGCTGGACGAAGCACTGTCGCGCGTGGTGGTGGACTTCTCCGGCCGCCCCGGCCTCGAATACCACATCCCGTTCACGCGCGCGCGCATCGGCGACTTCGACGTGGACCTCACCCGCGAATTCTTCCAGGGCCTGGTCAACCACGCCCTGATCACGCTGCACATCGACAACCTGCGCGGCTTCAACGCCCACCACCAGGCCGAAACCGTGTTCAAGGCCTGTGGCCGCGCGCTGCGCATGGCCCTGGAAGTCGATCCCCGCATGGGCGACGCCGTGCCCTCCACCAAGGGCGTGCTGTAACGTTCGCGATCCACCGCTCCAGGCAGAAAGAAGTGACCACTATCGCCATCGTCGACTACGGGATGGGCAATTTCCATTCCGTCGCGCGCGCCCTGAAATACGCCGCCCCCGACGCGGACATCCGCATCTGCAGCCAGCCCCAGGAAATCGCCGCGGCCGACCGCGTCGTGTTCCCCGGGCAAGGCGCCATGGCGGACTGCATGCGCACCCTCAATGAATCCGGCCTGCGCGAGGCCGTCGTGCGCGCCGCGCGCGAAAAGCCCCTGCTGGGCGTGTGCGTGGGCGAGCAGATGCTGTTCGAATCCAGCGAAGAAGGCGGCACGGCCTGCCTGGGGCTGTTTCCCGGCGTGGTGCGCCGCTTCGCCGGCCCGCGCTTCGCCGACCCGCTGCCCGGCGGCGACGAGGCCTGCCTGGCCGACGCCGGCGCCGCCGGCGCGGCCGGCACCGGGGCCGAACGCCTCAAGGTCCCGCACATGGGATGGAACAAAGTGCGCCAGACGCGCTCTCATCCTATCTGGGCCGGCATTCCGGACGAAACGCACTTCTATTTCGTCCATAGCTATTACGCCGACCCGGCGGACGCCGGCCTGACCGTCGGTGAAACCGATTATGGCCTTGCCTTTACCTGCGCAGTGGCGGCAGCTAACATTTTCGCGGTGCAGTTCCATCCCGAAAAGAGCGCCGAGCACGGTTTGCGCCTGTATCGCAATTTTGTAGACTGGCAGCCGTAGGCACTGGCCTGCGTCCGCCCGCCCATTCAACCCCTATATTTTCTCGCTGCCCACCATGCTGCTGATCCCCGCCATCGATCTCAAAGACGGGCGCTGCGTGCGCCTGCGCCAGGGTGACCTGGACGATGCAACGGTGTTCTCCGAAGACCCCGCCGCCATGGCCACCCGCTGGCTGGACCAAGGCGCCCGCCGCCTGCACCTGGTAGACCTGAACGGCGCCGTCGCCGGCAAGCCCAGGAACGAAGCGCCCATCAAGGCCATCCTGAACGCCGTCGGCGACGACATCCCGGTGCAGATCGGCGGCGGCATCCGCGATCTCGACACCATCGAGCGCTACCTCGACGCCGGCATTTCCTACGTCATCATCGGAACGGCCGCCGTCAAGAACCCCGGCTTCCTGCAGGACGCCTGCGGCGCCTTCCCCGGCCAGATCATCGTCGGCCTGGACGCGCGCGACGGCAAGATCGCCACCGACGGCTGGAGCAAGCTGACCCGCCACGACGTGCTCGACCTCGCCAAGAAGTTCGAGGACTACGGCTGCGAGGCCATCATCTACACCGACATCGGCCGTGACGGCATGCTCTCGGGCGTCAACGTCGAAGCCACGGTCCGCCTGGCCCAGCACGTGCGCATCCCCGTCTACGCCTCCGGCGGCATCGCCGGCATCCAGGACATCGAAGCCCTGTGCGCCGTCGAGGAAGAAGGCGTCGAAGGCGCCATCCTGGGCCGCAGCATCTACGAAGGCACGCTCGACTTCCAGTCGGCGCAGGCCCGCGCCGACGAACTGGCAAAATGACCGACTCCAGCAGCACCCCCGCGGGCAGCGCGCTGACCCGCCGCATCATCCCCTGCCTCGACGTCACGGCCGGCCGCGTCGTCAAGGGCGTGAACTTCGTCAACCTGGCCGACGCCGGCGACCCCGTCGAAATCGCGCGCCGCTACAACGAGCAGGGCGCCGACGAGCTCACCTTCCTGGACATCACCGCCACCAGCGACGGCCGCGATCTGATCCTGCCCATCATCGAGCAGGTGGCCTCGCAGGTCTTCATCCCGCTGACCGTGGGCGGCGGCGTGCGCCAGGTCTCCGACATCCAGCGCCTGCTCAACGCCGGCGCCGACAAGATCAGCATCAACAGCGCCGCGGTGGCCAACCCCGAACTGGTGCGCGCCGCGTCCGACTACCACGGCTCGCAATGCGTGGTGGTGGCGATCGACGCGCGCCGCGTGTCGGCGGCCGGCGAACCCGCGCGCTGGGAAGTCTTCACCCATGGCGGACGCAAGGCCACCGGCCTGGACGCCGTGGCCTGGGCCCGCCGCATGGCGGCCTACGGCGCCGGCGAGATCCTGCTGACCAGCATGGACCGCGACGGCACCAAGTCCGGCTTCGACCTGGAACTCACCCGCGCCGTCTCCGACGCCGTGCCGGTGCCGGTGATCGCCTCCGGCGGCGTGGGCTCGCTGCAGCACCTGGCCGACGGCGTCACCGCCGGCCGCGCCAGCGCGGTGCTGGCGGCCAGCATCTTCCATTTCGGCCAGCATACGGTCGGCGAGTGCAAACAGTTCATGGCTGGACTGGGTATCCCAGTCCGGCTGTAAGTACTCCCCCCGGAGCGCCTGCGGCGTTTGCTGGCAGAGGGCGGACACTCGCGCACCTGCAACAAGGTATTGCCGTAAGATTACAGTTCAGTTGCGCCACGCGCGATTATGGATAGACAGATGAGCAACGAACCCGCCTGGATCGCCGACGTCGTCTTCGACGGCGACGGCCTCATTCCCGCCATTGCGCAGGACGCCGACAACGGCCAGATCATGATGGTGGCCTGGATGAACCGCGAATCGCTGGCCGAGACCGCGGCCACCGGGCGCGCCGTTTACTGGTCGCGCTCGCGCCAGCGCCTGTGGCGCAAGGGCGAGGAATCCGGCCACGTGCAGGAAGTGCGCGAGCTGCGCCTGGACTGCGACGGCGACGTGATCCTGCTCAAGGTGCACCAGAAAGGCGGCATCGCCTGCCACACCGGGCGCGCCAGCTGCTTCTACCGCCGCCTGGAAGGCCAGGGCGTCCAGGCGTCCTGGATCACCGTGGACCCCGTGCTCAAAGACCCCGAACTGATCTACAAATGACCGACCAAGCCGCAAGCGCCGCCGAGATCCTGGCGCGCATCGCCGATACCCTGGCCACCCGCCGTCCCGAAAACGGCGGCGATCCCAAGGCGTCCTACGCCGCCAAGCTGCTGGCCAAGGGCCCCGACGCCTTCCTCAAGAAAATCGGCGAAGAAGCCACGGAGCTGGTCATGGCCGCCAAGGATGGCGTGCCCGACCGCATCGTCAGCGAAACCGCCGACCTGTGGTTCCACTGCCTGGTCGCGCTGACCCACTTCAACCTGCGCCCCGAAGACGTGCTGGCCGAACTGGCCCGCCGCGAAGGGCTGTCGGGCCTGGCGGAGAAGGCAAGCCGCCCGCAAGACTGATCACGGAAACCCGCAAAAATGAGCGATAACTGTATCTTCTGCAAGATCGCCACCGGCGATATCCCGTCCAAGAAAGTCTATGAAGACGAGGATTTCGTCGCCTTCCACGACATCAATCCGGCCGCGCCGGTACATTTATTGCTTATCCCTCGACGTCATGTCATATCCATGCAGGATATTACGGCCGAGGACGCAGGTTGGTTGGGTAGAATGATGTCATTGGCGCCGCGGCTAGCCGCGGAAAACGGTTGCAGTCCAGGCCCCGATGGCGGATTTCGCATCATGATCAACTCCGGCGTCGAAGGCGGCCAGGAAGTCCCGCATCTGCATTTCCACATCATCGGCGGCCCGCGCCCCTGGAAAGGTCGCGTGGCCCCCACCGCGTAATTCGGAGAAACATCATGGGTAGTTTCAGCATTTGGCACTGGTTGGTCGTTCTGGTCATCGTGGCGCTGATCTTCGGCACCAAGAAGCTGCGCAACATCGGCTCGGACCTGGGCGGCGCCGTCAAGGGATTCAAGGAAGGCATGAAGGAAGCCAACGGCGACAAGCCGGCCGAGCCCATCGCTCAGCAGCGCGTCTCCGGCGACACCATCGACGTGCAGGCCAAGGAAAAATCCAACTCCTGAACCTCCGCCTGTCTCCCGGGCCCGTCCTGACCGGGCCGGCCCTCATCGCATCAACTTCCTAGCGGCCGTCGAATGTTTGATGTCAGCCTCACTGAACTGATGGTGATCGGCGTCGTCGCCCTGATCGTCATCGGACCCGAACGCCTGCCCAAGGTGGCCCGCACCGTCGGCCACCTGCTCGGGCGCGCGCAGCGTTACGTCAACGACGTGAAGTCCGATATCCAGCGCGAGATCGAGCTCGACGAGCTGCGCAAGTTCAAAAGCGAAATGGAAGACGCCGCCCAGGGCGTGCAGAAATCCCTGAACGAGACCCAGGCCTCGCTGCAGGAGCCGGTGCAGCAGTTCCGCGCCGAGCTCGACGAAGTCGCCCGCGCCGCCAGCGGCAAGGCCGACGCGCCGGCCGAGCCCGAACGCAGCATCGCCCCGCCCGGCCAGAACCACAGCCTGGACCTGGATCTTCCTCCGGCGGCCGAGCCCGCTCCGGCCGCAGCCCCGCAACCCGCCCCGGCGCCCAGCGCGCCCAAGGCTGACGAGGCCAAGCCCGTCTTGCCCTCCGGAACTCCGACGTGACCCAGGACGCCTCCCAAGAAGAAGGCCAGCAGGAGACCTTCATCTCCCACCTGGTCGAGCTGCGCACCCGGCTGCTGCGCGCCGTGGCCGCCGTGATCTGCGTGTTCATCGTGCTTTTCATCTACCCCGGCGCATCGGCCATCTACGACGTGCTGGCCCAGCCCATGCTGGCCTCGCTGCCGGAAGGCACGCGCATGATCGCCACCGGCGTGATCACGCCGTTCATGGTGCCCGTCAAGGTCACCCTGATGGCCTCGTTCATCCTGGCGCTGCCGGTGGTGCTGTACCAGGCCTGGGCCTTCGTGGCCCCGGGGCTGTACAAGCACGAAAAGCGCCTGGCGCTGCCGCTCATCGTCTCCAGCACCTTCCTGTTCATCGCGGGCATGGCGTTCTGCTATTTCGTGGTGTTCCGCACAGTGTTCCACTTCATCGCCACCTTCGCGCCGCAATCGATCACGCCGGCGCCGGACATCGAGGCCTATCTCAGCTTCGTCATGACCATGTTCATGGCGTTCGGCATCACCTTCGAAGTGCCCGTGGCCGTCGTGCTGCTGGTGAAGATGGGCGTGGTCGAACTATCCAAGCTGAAGTCCGCCCGCGGCTACGTGGTGGTGGGCGCCTTCGTCATCGCCGCGGTGGTCACCCCGCCCGACGTGGTCAGCCAGTTCATGCTGGCCGTGCCGCTGTGCCTGCTTTACGAGGTCGGCCTGATCTGCGCCCGCATGGTCACACCCAAACCGGACGAGGCCGACGAAGCAGCCTCCGGCTCCCTGACCGAACGCCAATAAGCCGCCCGCACGGTCCCGCAGCCATGCAGGACCGTTTCACGTTGTAGGCCCATGGCTGCAATCCTAGATTGCAGCCATGTCACTTTCCCAACGCCTGTACACCCTGATGCGGTGGCGCGGCATCAAAAGCCAGAGCCAACTGGCGCGCATCTCCGGCGTGCCGCAGTCCTGCATCCACCGCATCCTCACCCGCCGCGACGGTTATTCGCCGTCGCGCGCCACCTTGCTGCGGCTGGCCCGCGCGCTCGATACCTGCGTGCCCTGGCTGACCGACGGCGTAATGCCCGGCGCGGACGCATCCGGCTGCCCCGGCGCGGGGCCGGAAGACCAAGCCGACGGCTACGACGCCGAAATCCGCGCGCTGCTGCGCCAGCAGCCGCCCGCCACCAAGAAAGCCGTGCTCATGGCGCTGCGCCTGATGCTCAAGACCCGCGCGTACTAGCGCGGCTTGCCCGGCCGCGTGCCCACCACCAGCGCCAGTTCCGCCGCCTTGCCGCCGCGCAGGATGCCCAGCGTGGCGCGCTGGCCCGGCGGCAGCTGGGCGATCTCGGAGAGCAGGCCGGCGGTGTCGGCCACGCGCTTGCCGTTGACCGACTGCACGATGTCGCCCACCCGCAGCCCGCCGCGCGCGGCCGGCCCGTCGCGCATCACGCCGGCGATGATCACGCCCGTCGTGTCGCGGTCCAGTTCGAACGCGCGCGCCAGCTCCGGCGTCACGTCCTGCGGTTCCACGCCAAGCCAGCCGCGCTTGACCCCGCCGGTCTTGACGATCTCGTCCATGACCTTGCGCGCGATCTCGATGGGCGTGGCGAAGCCGATGCCCATCGAGCCCCCGGACTCGGAATAGATGGCGGTATTGATGCCGACCAGATTGCCCGCCGCGTCGATCAGCGCGCCGCCCGAATTGCCCGGATTGATGGCCGCGTCGGTCTGGATGAAATGCTCGTACGTATTGATTCCCAGGCCGTTGCGGCCCAGCGCCGACACGATGCCCAGCGTGGTGGTCTGCCCCACGCCGAACGGATTGCCGATGGCCAGCACCACGTCGCCCACGCGCAGGCCGCGGTCCGGCGCCAGCGTGGCCGCCGGCAGCGATCGCAGCGTGGCCAGACGCAACACCGCCAGGTCGGTGTCCGGGTCCGCGCCCACCACCTTGGCGACGTCGCGGCGGCCGTCGCTCAGGGCCACCTCGATCGCGTCGGCCGCCTGCACCACGTGGTAATTGGTCAGCACATAGCCGTCCTGGTTGACGATCACGCCCGAACCCAGGCTGGTCGAGGCCTGCCGCCGGGTCACGCCCGGCATCTGGCCGAACAGCTGGCGCAGCACCGGATCGTCGGGCAGCGGAATCAGCGGCACGTTCACGTGCTTGGTGGTGTATACGTTGACCACGGACGGCGCGGCGCGCGCCACCCCGTCGGCGTAGGACGCCACCGCCGGCGCGCGCGCGGCGGGCATGCCGCCCGCGGCGCTGGCCTGCCGCCCTCCCGCGGCCGGCCCGGCAAGCTGCAGCAGGTCGGGCCGCAAGGTCGTGACGACGAATAGAATACCCAGGCAGACCGTGACGGCCTGAGCGAATATCAGCCAATATCGGCGCATGTTTCTGATAGGACTAGCAATGAGTAAAGTGGACTCCCAGGTCCTGGCCAGCTGGCTGGACGACACCCTGCAGGCGGCGCGCTTCAAAGACTACTGTCCCAACGGGCTGCAGGTGGAAGGCCGATCCGGAATCGGACACATTATCGCCGGAGTGACGGCCAGCGAAGCCCTGCTGCGCGTCGCCGTCGAACGCGGCGCCGACGCGGTGCTGGTGCATCACGGCTGGATGTGGCGCAACGAGGACCGCCGCGTCATCGGCACGCGCCGCACCCGCATGGCGCTGGCCCTGAAGAACGACCTCAACCTGTACGCCTATCACCTGCCGCTGGACGCGCACCCGACGCTGGGCAACAACGCGCAACTGGCCCGCGTGCTGGGCCTGGCCCCGTCGCTGCGCGACGACGGCTCGCCGCAGACCTGCGGGCCGGACAATCTGGTGTGGCTGGGCGAGGCCGGCGGCCTGAAGACGCTCGGCGAGCTGGGCGAGCGCGTCGCCCAACGCCTGGGCCGCCAGCCCTTGGTGGTGGGCGACCCCAAGCAGCCGCTGGCGCGGATCGCCTGGTGCACCGGCGGCGCCCAGGGCATGCTGGCCGACGCCGTGGACGCGGGCGCCAGCGCCTACATCACCGGCGAAGTGTCGGAATCGACCGTGCACCTGGCGCGCGAGACCGGCGTGGGCTTCATCGCCGCCGGCCACCACGCCACCGAACGCTACGGCGTGCAGGCGCTGGGCCAGGCGGTGGCGGAGCGTTTCGGCATCAAAGTCGAATTCGTCGATATCGACAACCCGGCGTAAGACGGCCCCCACGCCGCCGGGCTGCCCCGCCTTGGGACGGCCCGGCGGCGGGGCCAAAAAAAGCGCCCCGCAGGGCGCTTTTTCATTACTTCTTGAGCAGATCGCGGATTTCGCGCAACAGCGCCACGTCCTCCGGCGTCGCAGCCGGTGCGGCCGGCGCTTCCTCGGCCTTGGTGCGGGCCTTGTAGATGGCCTTGACCATCCAGAAGATCACGAAGGCCAGCAACACGAAGTTGATGATGATCGTGACGAAGTTGCCCCACGCGAAAACGTTGGCGCCTGCCTTGGTCAGGTCGGCGTACGTCATCGGGCCGTTGTAGCCATCCGGCATCGACAGGACCAGGAACTTGTTTGAAAAATCGACCGAACCGCCAAGCACGAAATTAACCAGCGGCATGACGATGTCCTTGACCAGCGAGTCGACGATCTTGCCGAACGCCGCACCGATGATGACACCGACCGCCAGGTCTACTGCATTCCCTTTTACCGCGAAATCTCGAAATTCTTTGACGAAACCAGTCGCTTTGCTCATAAAAGCACTCCCTTCGTGATACGCCCCCCAGTGGGCTGGCGCTATAATACGCGGTTGCTATGTTGTTACATATTCCCGCGAAGCCGATGCCGCAGAAGTGATGCTACTCGTAGAGCGGGCGCATCAACAAGGATAGGAAGATGAGTCAGGATACGCTGGTGCATGATGATGACGGTGCGGTTGATCCAAATCTGCCGCCCGATCCTTCGCGACGTTTCTGGGTAACCACCGCCTGTGCTGTGGGTGGCGTAGCAGGTGTCGCTACGGCAATACCGTTGGTAAGCACGTTTTCCCCTTCTGAAAAGGCCCGCGCGGCCGGCGCGCCCGTGGAAGTCGACATCGGCGACATTCCCGTCGGCGCCATGAAAACGGTCGAATGGCGCGGCAAGCCCGTCTGGATCATTCACCGTTCGCCCGAACAGATCGCCGGCCTCAAGAGCCAGGACGCCCTGCTGGCCGATCCTGATTCCAAGCGGCCCGGCTTCACCCCCGCCTACGCCGAAAACGAGGGCCGCTCGCGCAAGCCCGAGATCTTCGTCTGCGTCGGCATCTGCACTCATCTGGGCTGCTCGCCCACCGCGCACTTCGAAACGGGCGGCGGTGGAGGCATGGGCGCCAACTGGCAAGGCGGCTTCCTGTGCCCCTGCCACGGCTCCACGTTCGACCTGGCCGGCCGGGTCTACAAGAACAAGCCCGCCCCCGACAACCTCGAAGTTCCGCCGTACCAATATCTCAGCGACACCCGCATCATCGTGGGCGTCGACGAGGACAACAAGGCCTGACGCTCGCGTCGCGCTTTTTTCATTACGTAAGTAAATCCGCATTACGCCACGTGAGAGAAGGAGCCGTTAGATGGCTGGCGAGAAAACCGTCGAGACGACAGGCCTGTTGGGCTGGCTGGACCGGCGCTTTCCGGTGACCTCCACCTGGAAAGCCCACCTGTCCGAGTACTACGCACCTAAGAACTTCAATTTCTGGTATTTCTTCGGCTCACTGGCCCTGCTGGTGCTGGTGCTGCAGATCGTGACCGGCATTTTCCTGGTCATGCACTACAAGCCGGATGCCGAACGTGCGTTCCAATCCGTCGAATACATCATGCGCGAAGTCCCGTGGGGCTGGCTGGTGCGCTACATGCACTCCACCGGCGCGTCGATGTTCTTCGTCGTCGTTTACCTGCACATGCTGCGCGGGCTGCTCTACGGCTCGTACCGCAAGCCGCGCGAACTGGTGTGGATCTTCGGCGTCGCGATCTTCCTCTGTCTGATGGCCGAAGCCTTCTTCGGCTACCTGCTGCCCTGGGGCCAGATGTCCTACTGGGGCGCCCAGGTGATCGTGAACCTGTTCTCGGCCATTCCCTTCATCGGCCCCGAACTGTCGATCTGGATCCGCGGCGACTACGTCGTCTCCGACGCCACCCTGAACCGCTTCTTCGCCTTCCACGTCATCGCCATTCCGCTGGTGCTGGTAGGGCTGGTCGCCGCCCACCTGGTGGCGCTGCACGAAGTCGGCTCGAACAACCCGGACGGCATCGAGATCAAACAGGGCCCGAAGGACAAGTACGGACGTCCCAAGGACGGCATCCCGTTCCATCCCTTCTATTCCGTGCATGACCTGATGGGCGTGGCCGGCTTCCTGCTGGTGTTCGCGTTCATCGTGTTCTTCGCCCCGGAAATGGGCGGCTACTTCCTCGAGTTCAACAACTTCATCCCCGCCGACTCGCTGAAGACGCCTCCGCACATCGCGCCGGTCTGGTACTTCACGCCGTTCTACTCGATGCTGCGCGCCACCACCGACGAATTCACCTGGGTGCTGGCGGGCGCTTCCGTGCTGGGCGCCATCGCGCTGCTCCTCAAGAGCAACCTGAAGGGCTTCATGCGCATCGCCGTCCCCGGCATCCTGATCGTCGTGGCCGTGCTGCTGCGCGTGATCGACGCCAAGTTCTGGGGCGTGGTCGCCATGGGCGGCACGGTCGTCATCCTGTTCTTCCTGCCGTGGCTGGACCATTCCCCGGTCAAGTCCATCCGCTACCGCCCCACCTGGCACAAGTGGATCTACGGCATCTTCATGGTCAACTTCCTGGTGCTCGGCTACATCGGTACGCAGCCGCCCAGTCCGCCGTTGAACCTCACGTCGCAGATCGGCACGCTGCTGTACCTGGCGTTCTTCTTCCTGATGCCGGTCTGGAGCCGCCTGGGCACCTTCAAGAAAGTGCCCGAGCGCGTTACGTTCCACGCCCACTGAGCCCACCAGATAACGGATTAACCATGATCAAGAAGCTGATTGGTGCCGTGGCCTTGATGCTCACGTGTACCGCCACTTTCGCCGCCGAGGGCGGCTACCCGCTGGACAAGGCCCCGTACCGCGTCAACGACATGGCGTCGCTGCAGAACGGAGCCAAGCTGTTCGTCAACTACTGCCTGAACTGCCATAGCGCGTCCTCGATGCGCTACAACAAGCTCAAGGACATCGGGCTGACCGACCAGCAAATCAAGGAAAGCCTGCTGTTCACCGGCGAAAAGGTCGGCGACATGATGACCGTCGCCATGACCGCCAAGGACGCCAAGCAGTGGTTTGGCACGACGCCCCCGGACCTGTCCGTGATCGCCCGCGCCAAGTCCGTGAACGCCGGCCCTTCCGGGTCCGACTACATCTACACGTACCTGCGCACGTTCTACCGCGACACCTCGCGCGCCACTGGCTGGAACAACCTGGTGTTCCCGTCCGTCGGCATGCCGCACGCCCTCTGGGAAGTGCAGGGTCCGCGCGAACTCACCACCGTCGCCATGCACGAGGTCGAAGGCAAGGAAGGCGCCCCCAAGACCTGGGAACGCGTCACCACGGTGTACGATGCACAGGGTTTTTCCACGGTCAAGGCCGAACCGGTAGCCAACTACCAGGGCCATGCCACCTTCGATGCCAAGTTCAAGGCCGCCAACCCGGCCCAAGTCGCAACATACGACAACGACGTCGCCGACCTGACCGCGTTCATGTCCTGGATGGCCGAACCCGTCCAGACATTCCGCGTCCGTCTCGGCGTCGGCGTCATGTTGTTCCTGCTGCTGTTCTTCCTGGTTACCTGGCGCCTCAATGCCTCGTACTGGAAACACGTACGCTAACCGCAACGCCCCGCCAGGTTTTACGCCGTCCCCCGCTGTAATTAGGGACGGACAAGGCGGATAGGGCAGTACGCCTATCCCGCCTGGCAATTGGGGCCAGCGCCTGCTAGATTAAGGCGCTGGCCTTTCGTTTTTCAATAAAGGACTTACCGCCATGATGGTGCTCTATTCCGGAACCACGTGTCCGTTTTCGCAACGCTGCCGCTTCGTGTTGTTCGAAAAAGGCATGGATTTCGAGATCCGCGACATCGACCTGTACAACAAGCCCGAAGACATCGCGGTGATGAACCCGTACGGTCAAGTGCCCATTCTGGTCGAGCGCGACCTGGTCCTGTACGAGTCGAACATCATCAACGAGTACATCGACGAACGCTTCCCGCATCCGCAGCTCATGCCCGCCGATCCGGTCATGCGCGCCCGCACCCGCCTGTTCCTCTACAATTTCGAAAAGGAACTGTTCGTCCACGTCTCGACGCTCGAAGACCGCAGCGCCAAGCCCGACGAAAAGAAGCTGGCCAACGCTCGCCAGAACATCCGCGACCGCCTGGCCCAGCTCGCCCCCATGCTGCTGAAGAACAAGTACATGCTGGGCGAAGAGTTCTCCATGCTGGACGTGGCCGTGGCCCCGCTGCTCTGGCGCCTGGACCACTACGGCATCGAACTGCCGAAGAACGCCGCCCCGCTGCAGAAATACGCCGAACGCATCTTCTCGCGTCCGGCCTATATCGAAGCGCTGACGCCTTCGGAAAAAGTGATGCGTCGCTAAGGTTGTTTTGTAATGGGTGAAACTTCGACCAAACCATATCTGATCCGCGCGCTGCATGAATGGTGCACCGACAACGGCTACACGCCGTACATCACCGTGCAGGTCGACGAGCACACCATGGTGCCCGTCGCCCACGTGCGCGACGGGCAGATCACACTGAACGTCGGCACGCTGGCCACCAACCGCCTGGTGCTGGGCAATGAATTCATCGAATTCCAGGCCCGCTTCAGCGGCGTGACCGAAAACGTCTACGTACCCGTAGGCGCCGTCAGCGCCATCTACGCGCGCGAAACCGGCGCAGGCATGGGCTTCGAAGTGCAGCCCTACGAACCGCCGGAAGCCGGCGCCCAGGGCGCCGCGGCCCCCGCTGCACCCGAAGGCTCCGACGCCGTCGCCGCCTCCGGCGACGATGGCGGCGACGACGACGAACCCAAGCGCCCGCGCCTGACCATCGTCAAGTAACGCCCTGGCGGGCGCCCCACGCGGGGACTGCGTTTTTTCATTACAATGCGGTCCCTGCGCGTGCCCCCGCACGCATCGCCGGTGTAGCTCAGTTGGTAGAGCAGCTCACTTGTAATGAGAAGGTCGAGGGTTCGATTCCTTTCACCGGCACCAATGTTTCCAAGCGCTTGGCCCAGCCGCGAGGTTGGGCTTTTGCTTTTCCGGGCGATGCCGAGCCAGCCATATGCGCCCGGCGGCAACGACAAGTCGCAGTCCTGGACTCGTCCGGTTCTTACCCGCACCAGACGGGAATCCCTGCCATCCCTGCTGCTACGCGACGATACAATCATGTCGGCTCTATGGCTCCAGGAGGCTCGGCCGCATGCGTACAAACCATCTTCCAGGGGCAGGGCAAAAACGCTTCTGGCAAAAAAAATGGCCCCGAGAAGCCTTGTTCAACGGCCCGCCCATTATTGTCGCCGGTTCGGCCGCAGTAAAAAGCTGGCGTGATCCCCAATTCGATCAATGGATGTTCGGGCTTGCCACGGCCGCCTGCGTCTGGCTGGTCTTGTCGGCCATAGTCCGGATTGTGATCGCTCGCGCCGAAGACCAGAAAGATGGCCCGGATGTCGTCCATGAAGGGCTCTATGCAGCGGTGTCAGCAGTGCATACCCTGCTTTCCGAATGGTGCACCAAACGCCGATGCGGCGCTGACATTCGAGCAACCTTCCATCGAGTCGTTCCGCCCATTCATGAGCCACAGGAGATCGAGCAGATCATCAACTATGCCGGCGCCAATGGCGAAGGCGTTGGCCGGACGTTCTCCATCCATACCGGCATAACCGGCAGAGCCATCCGAAGCAAGAAGCCGCTGGTAATGTCCAGTCAGGATGGGACGGAGGAGCAACTTCGTACCGAACTGGTGCGCGAATGGGGATACACGGAAGCGGAAGCCCGCAAACTGGGTCCCGGCCGCTACTCGGCAATGGCCGTGCCCGTTCTGGACCGATCTGGACAGCATCCCATTGGCGTGATCTACTTTGATTCAAGTGACCGTGCGCTCTTCGAACGCGACGATGTTGTGGAGATTGTCGGTGCTGGCGCCAAGGCCATTAGCGACTTTGTCACGAAAAGGTATTGATATGAACCTTGCCACCAAGAAGTCGTCCGAGACTTTCGTCAAAGAGTCCAAGCTCATTTCGAAACCGGGTGCAGTCATCAAAGTTCGCGAACTGACGCTTACCGAATTCGGAATGCGGGCAATTACGAGCGGAAGCGCCGGCATCAGGCAAGGGGCGCTCGAGGACGCCGGTCCGCCATCGCCGCTAAAGCAGCGGATTCCCACCTGAATTCAAAAAGGACGTCCGTGGACTTCCTTTTTTACGCGCGATAGATCTCCCGGCGCAGTCGCATCTGTCCGCCTACGTATCGGCCACCACGTCAAGTTGATAATTATCATTCGCATTTGAACGCAAAGCACAAAGACTGCGGGTTGGATACCAACCGGAGGGCTTTGCGGCATGCATACTCAACACTCACATCAGGAACTGCCCGTTTCACGCAGCCGGCGCGCCTTGCTGGCGGCGGCGGCCTTGGCGGCGCTGCCGGCCGTGCGCGCGCGCGCCGCGGCCGCTACGGACCGGCTGGTGCTGGCCGGGCCGCCGATCACGGTGTCGTTCCCCCTGATCCACATGGTCGAGTCCGGCGCGCTGGCCGAAGAGGGCGTGACGCCCAAGTTCGCGCTCTGGACCAATCCCGACCAGATGCGCGCCTGGGCGGTGGAAGGCGGCGCCGACTTCATCGCCTCGCCCACCAACGTGGCCGCCAACCTGTACAACCGCGGCGTGCCGCTGCGGCTGTTGAACGTGTCCGTGTGGGGAATATTGTGGCTGGTCACGCGCAATGGCGAAGCGGGCTCGCTGGCCGACTTTCGCGGCCAGGAAATCGCCGTGCCGTTTCGCGGCGACATGCCCGATATCCTCTTCGGCGTGCTGGCGCGCGCGCAAGGGCTGGACCCGCAGAAGGACTTCTCGCTGCGTTACGTCACCACCCCGTTCGATGCGGTCCAGCTGCTGGTCCTGCGCCGCGTGAGCCACGCGGTGCTGCCCGAGCCCGCCGTGTCCATGGCGCTGCGCAAGACGCAGTCCCTGCCCATGTCCGCCGTGGCGCCCAAACTGCATCGCGGCCTGGATCTGTCCGCGGAATGGGGCAGGGTCTTGAAACGCGAACCGCGCATTCCCCAGGCCGGACTCGCGGCGTTGGGCAAGGCGCTGGGCAATGCCGCACTGTGCGAACGGGTGCACCGGCAATACGCCGCATCGCAGGCCTGGTGCCTCGAAAACCCCGAGGCCTGCGGCGAACTGGTCGCCAAACATATCCGCATGCTGACCCCGCAGGCCGTGGCCGACGCCTTGAAGGCCTCGCGCGACAAGCCCATGGCCGCGGCCAGCGTGCGCGCCGAACTGGAGTATTTCTTCCAGCGCGTGCATGAAGTCCAGCCCGGCTTGATCGGCGGCAAGCTGCCCGCCGCGGATTTCTACGGCTGAGGCGGCTCAGAACACGCGGCGCAGCGTCAGCCCCACTTCGTTCTGGGCGTAGTTGTAGGCCCAGTCCGGATTGCTGCGATTGATGCTGCGCCGCAGCCGCAACTCCGGCGTCATGCCGCCTATCTTCCAGCCCTCGGCGCCCAGCGTCACCAGATAGACCTGCAACCGGTCGCCTCGGCGTCCCCCCAGGAATCCGTCGTAGGCGTCATTACGGCCGATGCGGAAAATGCCTTGCGCGTTCAGGTAGAAACCGGGCTTGCCCCTGAAAGCATGAAAGACGCCGGCGCGCAGCACCACTTCCTTGCCGCTGGCCGGCTTGAGCGCAAACGCCTTGCGCACCACGTCCACGCCGGCGGTGATCGAGGTCGAAGCCCGCGGCAGGTAACTGACCGACAACCCGGCCTGGTATTGGCTGTAGTCGCTGTTGATGAACCGCGCCCGCGCGCGATAACGAAAGCGGCGCGCGTCCAGCAGAACGTTCATCTGCCATTTTCTTGCGAGGCTGCGACGCCACTCCCATTGCAGCCCGCCGGCCAGATAATAGGTGCAGCCGTCGCGGAAATAGTGCTCCACATAGGGCAGCAGGCTGATGTTGTTGCGCGCGTCCAGGTACTGGTAGCCCAGATACAGCACCGAGGTGGCGCTGCTGTAGTTGCGGACCAGCGAACTGGCGTCCGCGTCGCCGCGGCGGTAATAGGTTCCGTAGCTGATCGGCCGCAACAGCAGGTTGTGGTTGCCGGCCAGATTGTCGCGGCGCTCCAGCACAAGCTCATAGTTCACCAGGCTGGAACCGATGGGGTCCGGCATCTTGCGGTCATTGAGGCACAGGCTCAGGAACCGGCTCAAGCAGGTTCGGGCGCCGTTGGCCTGATTGATGTTGCTGTCGTAGCCCGTGCCGACCGCTACGCCGCCATGCCAGCCGGCGCGGGCGCCCAGCGCGGACAGGTACTGCTGCGTCTGCATGCGGCCGTAGTCGGGCAGCATGCCGCGCTGTACCTGCTCGAACATGGCGCGCGCCTCGGCATCGCGATTGTCTTCGAACAGCAGCCGCGCCAGTTCCAGGCGGATGCGGGCGTCCTCGGGATCGGCGGCGTGCGCGGCCTGCAGCCGGCGTACCGCCAATGCGATGGCGCCAGCCTGGCGGGCCAGCAGCCCTTCGGCCATATCGACCAGCGCCGGACGATGGTCGCGCAACAGCCGATAACGGCCGACGAATTCGACCAGCCGTTCCCACTGGCCGGTATTCAAGGCGATATAGATGGCGGGTTCCAGATCCTGCAGGTTCGTCTGCACTTCGTAGATCTTGCCTTCGTGCACCACCGCGCCGGGCGGCGCAACGGGCTCGCCGAATTGCCGCACGCGCTGCTCGGTCGCGCGGCGTGTCCGTTCGAGCAGGTAGCGGGTATCGTCGTCGCTGGCATACGCAGCGGGCAGGCAGGTCAACAGCAGGCACAGCGCGGCGCCGCGGCGAAAAATCATGTGCATGGGGTATCGGGCCGGGGAAGGAATGAGTACGAAGTTCAGCAGGCCCTTTATGCGCCGCCGCAACCGACGGTTTCCGGTGCGGCGGCGCGAGGCCCGTGCTCGTCCTCCTGTTGCTTCAGTTGTGGGCCTGGGGTTTAACGGCGTGAGCCCCCGAACGCGACGTGGTCGGCGGCGGTCTGGCCCTTGTAGATGCCGGCCAGCGCCTCCGCGTTGTTGTAGAAGCGGCCTTCGATCGCGCCACCCTTGGTGAACTTGCCGTTGGAGGCAATGGTGGTGCCGGCGAAGTCGACACGGTCGCGGCCCCGTGCGATGGCGCCATCGATCGTGCCACGGCCGCCGCTGTAGTTGGCGGTGAGCACACCCTTGTACAGCTTGGGCGCGTACGGCATGTTGTCGCCCACGCCGGTCTGACGGATGCCGGTCACGTCATACTTGGCGGCGACCAGCGTCGGCATGCGGGTAACGGCGTTGTCGCCCGCGTACCATACGGTGCGGCTGCCGCTGGTCATGTTCAGGTCGGTGCTGTTGCCCGCGTTGAGATAGGGAACGGACCTGGACCATTCGCCGAAGTACACGCCGTTGCCCTTGGAGGTGCCCTTGACCTGGCCTACGACCAGGCCGCCGAATTGCGGCCAGAATGGCAAGTAAGGGGTCATCACCTGGCGGATGCTGTAGACATTGGCCGCGCTATCGCGGGTGCTGTGCCAAACCTGGGCGACCTTGATGAACGAAAACACGGGGACGGTCGCGTAGTACGCACCGGAGCTATTGGCCACCGACCGGCTTCCGACGATGCTTACCGGTCCGCCATGTACGTCGATGTAGGAGGAGCGCCAGCCATCCGTGCGCATCATGCTCAACCCGGTGTAGCCGAGGGTGGTGATGAAGAGCGGGAAGTTGGAGTAGCCGACGGTGACCATCGTTCCATTCGACGAGCCGCCCTGCACGTTGGCCGCTTGCGCGTGCATCGCCGACGAGGCGGCCACGGCGAGGATGGCGGTGGCGATAAGGGTTTTCTTCATGATGATTCTCCGTAGAGAGGAGTGGGAAGGCGCCGGTTTTCACGAAAACCGGCAAAAACACGTTCAATAGCGCAGCGCCACGTCCAGCCGCACGGTGCGGCCCGGCCCCGGGGACGCGACCTTGGAAAGCGGGTCGAGGTAGTACAGATCGGTCAGGTTTTCCACGCTCAGGCGCGCGCTGGCGCGGCGGCTGAAGTTGTATTCGGCATACAGGTCGAACAGCATTACCGGGTCCCAGTAGTAGGGACGCATGTTCAATATGCCGCTCCCGCTCTGGGAAATACGTTCCAGCTTCTTGTTCTCGGCGCGGCTGTGATAGCGCATGCGCACGCCCAGGTTCAGCTTGCGCTCCAGCAGACGCGTCCCCAGGTCCAGGTTGATCGAATATCGAGGCTGCAGTGCGTAATAGGACATGCTGCCTGGAAAGCCGCCAGGCATGCATGTGGAGAAACTGTGGAAGCTGGGGTCGAGTTGCACCGCGAAATCGGCATCGCACATATCCTGGCGCAGCCGCAGGGTGGCGCCCAGATTGCCGAAGAAGCGGCCACTGTCGAACCGGCTTTGGAACTCCAGCCCGCTCATGATCTTGCGATCGAACTGGATGACGTTCATGCTTTCGGTACGGTCGTAGAAGTTGCGTATGCTGTTGTGGTAGTAGCTAAGCTTGACGTCGGCCTGGGGCACGGCTTGCAGCAGCCCGCCCAGGTTGTAGGCCAGTCCTGTTTCCCAGGCCTGGCTGCGCTCGGGCTTGGTCTTGACCGGAAATTCACCCCACACACCGCGATTGGCGACTTCCAGGATGCTGGGAAAGCGAGCGGTGCTGGCCAGCCGGCCATAGAGGCGGGCGCGCTCGGCCAATTGGTACGAGGCCACCAGTTGCGACGACCAGGCGCGGCCGCGCCGTTTATCGGGGCGCTTCCAGGGATCGGCGGGCATGCGGTGACCGTACATGACGGCGGCGTTTTTCATGGCCTTGTACTTCCGATGCGTGCCGCCTTGCGCTACCGTGGTTGCGTCCAGATCGAGCTGGCCGTTGTAATAGGGGTTTTCGTAGCGGTCGACCTTGCCGTTCCTAAGGGGGACCGGTGTTTCGACGAGCCAGTATTGCAGCCCGGTATCCAGATCAGGATTGGGATTTGCACCGGCGAATCGATTGGCGGTTCGGTATTTTTCCCATTCCTCGTACTCTATCGAGTCCGCGCCCGCCTCCACTGCTCGGGAGTACCTCGCCAGTTCCTCGTCGCTGGCCAGCTGCTGGTGATAAACGAGCTGGCTCGTAACGATCTGTTTGCGGGCCCAGTCTGGGTTCTTCCTGGCCCGGGCCTGGTCGGTTTCGTCGTCGAAGCTCCAATAGCTGCCATAGCGTATCCCGGTGCTGATGCGCAGCTTCTCGGTGGCCTGCCAATCCAGATTCAGGCCCGCCCCGTACTCCTCGCGCCGGCCCGAGGCCGGGCCGAGCGCCACAGAGGCCTTGAGGGCCAGCATTACTCCGCCTTGATCCACAGGCAGGTATTCCGTCTTGCGTTCGTATTGCCAGTCTGCTGCCGCAGTCAGCGCCAGGCTGTCGGTCAACTGGAAGCGATTGCTCAGATCCAGCCCGGTACGGGTTGAACGGGTGTCCTGCTGATTGCCGATGAAAATGTTGTAGCGGCCATCGGTGTTTGGCTTCTTGGCAGGCGGCGCGACATTGCACATTGAACGGGTGGGGTCGAACACACATGCCTGCACCCAAATATCCCAGGGATTATCGCTCTCAGAAACCCGATAGGTGGTATCGCCGTTCTGGTAGCGCGTGGTCTCGTTGACGGTGCGCCAGAGCGCCACTTTCAGATCCATCCAGCGCGAACCTTCGGGTCTGAACGTATAACCCAACCGATAGATGGTTTGATCGACGCGAGTGGCAGGATAGGGGTATCGAAATTTGACACTAGCGATATCGAAATCATATGCATCAACCAAGCCCATCAAAAAATCCGACGCCAAAGCCGGCAACTCGCCGAACGCCAGCCTGTTGCGGGTGTATGCAAGACTGATTTTCTGGTTGTGAGGCAGATGCCAGTTGTTCTTGAACAGCAAACTTTCAGCCGAGGTGCTGGTATAGGGAACCTCGCGGCCAGGCGCATACAGCCTGGCCAAATTGGGATACAGGTTCTGCGGCAGGGAAGTACCGGGGGGGACCGGCTTTGAGCGGAAATTTTCAGCGCCTCGCGTGCCTGCAAAGTAGTTGCCACGAACGGCGTCGCTATAGGCCAGCATCAGGTCGAATACCGGGTGCCGATAGGCGCCGCTGATGAATACTTTGCGGTCGTGCAGATTGAAACGCGACACTTCGCCGCGGTCTCGCAATTCCGATCTCGCCACCGTGAAACCCACGCCCGCCTGAGCCCCTAGCGGCGCCGCTGAGAAGGCGCCGGGAATGTCGCGGTAGTCCATGCCTACGATATCGAAGGGATCGGACGTATCCTTGACCGATCCGCTGGCGGTGCTGGCCTTGAATTCCAGGCCCCAGTTGCGCCCTTCGGGAATGATGTCCTTGGCTTCGATGGTGCGGATCGCCACCGAGCCGCCGATGCCGCTCTTGATGTCGCGGGTCAGGGACGGGCCTTTTTCCACCGTGATGCTGCGGAACAGGTTGGGGTCCACGTAGTTGCGATTGTTGATGCCGCGCAGCGCCATCCAGACGTCCAGCGACTGCTCGGTGCCGTCCACCGTGACAGGGATGCGGCCGTTGCCGGCTAGGCCGCGTATGTTCGGGAACAACGCCGAGCCGTTGCGGTTGTCGGTGTTGTAGACGCCGTTCATGCCGGCGAACACGTCGCCTACCGAGACGCCCTGATAGCGCTCCATGTACTGGCGGTCCACGTACAGATTCGAGACGTCCTTGTCGTAGACGTCGTCGTGCCCGGTTTCGTCCTCGGTGCGATCGCCCTTGACCACCACTTCCTGCAGCTCGTGCACGTTCTTGTTCTTGCCCGAGTCTGGCTGCGCCTTCGGCTTTTCCTCCGGATGGGCGGGCGCCGGCAGCGCGTGGACGCTGGTTGCGCCCAGCGCGGCAAGCAGCAAGCTCAAGGTCCTGGCGGTGAATCGATGTGGTACGTGCATGGGCCCCCCGGGCTTTCCTGTTTACGGTGATGGGTAGGGAAGAGCCGCGTGACCCGTTGTGCGTAGGGCTGCGTGGCGAGGCCATTGTGCGAACGCAGCATCGGTAACGATAATGATAATTATCAAGATTGAAAATTCGACGAAGCGGCGCATCGGGTTCGCGAGCCGGGCCGCCCGTTGATGACAATTGTCATTACGGCCGGGCTCCCGGGCCGCAGATACTCGCGGATCGAATTCGCGGCCTTCAAGGGAGTGACTTTCCATGCCGGATCTACCGATGCGCCACGCGCGGGTCAGCCATGCGCCGCTTGCTTGACGCGTGCGGCGCGGTGCTGGCGTATCTCTGGAGCGGCTGGGGCGCCATCGCCAGCCTGCTGCTGTTCTGCGCCCTGTGGGAACTGGCGGCGCAGCATTACGGCGCGCTGATCCTGCCGGGGCCGGCCGAGACCATGATGAAGCTGGCGACCATGACGGCCGCGGGCGAGGCCGTGCCGGAGCTGGCCATATCGGCGCGCCGGGGCCTGGCGGGGCTGGGCGGCGCGGTGCTGGCGGGCAGCGTGCTCGGCATGCTGGCGGGCCGTTCGCTGACGGCGGCGATGGTGTCGCGCCCGCTGGCCACGCTGCTGCTGGGCATGCCGCCCATCGCCTGGCTGGTGCTGGCCATGCTGTGGTTCGGCGTGGGCGATGCGACGCCGGTGTTCACCGTGTTCATCGCCTGCCTGCCCATCGTGTTCGCCGGCGCCATGCAGGGCGCGCGCACGCTGGACAACCAGCTCATGGACGTGGCGCGGGTTTACCGCCTGCCGTGGTGGGCGGTGCTGGCCGACGTGCAGTTGCCGCACGTGGCCTCGTATCTGCTGCCGGCCTGGATCACGGCGCTGGGCACTTCCTGGAAAGTGGTGATGATGGCCGAACTGCTGGCGGCGGCCGACGGCACCGGCGCGGCGCTGGGCGCGGCCCGTGGGCAGCTCGACAGCACGGCCGCCATGGCCTGGGTCGTGGCCGTGCTGGGGCTGCTGCTGACGACCGAATACCTGTTGCTGGAACCCTTCAAGCGCATGGCCGAACGCTGGCGCAGCCTCGATCCATGAGCGCGCTGCACATCCGCGAACTGTCGCAGCGCTACGGGCTGTCCGAGGTCCTGGAAGGGATCGCGCTGGATCTGCGCGCGGGCGAGACGCTGGCGCTGATGGGGCCGTCGGGCTGCGGCAAGAGCACCTTGCTGCATATCGTCGCCGGACTGCTGGCGCCTTCCGAAGGCATGGTGCATATCGGGTTCCGGGGCATAGGCTGCATGTTCCAGCAGCCGCGGCTCATGCCGTGGAAGAACGTGGTCGGCAATATCGGCATGGGGTTGAAGGCGCTGGGCCTGCCCGCCGCGGCGCGGCGGCAGCGCGCCATCGAATGGGCCGGCCGCCTCGGGCTGGCCGAAGAGGACCTGCGCAAGTATCCGCACGAGTTGTCCGGCGGCATGCAAAGCCGCGTGGCGCTGGGCCGCGCGCTGGCGCTGGCGCCCGACCTGCTGTTGCTCGACGAGCCTTTCTCGGCCCTGGATATCGGTCTGAAACTCGAGTTCTACGCCATGCTGCGCCGGCAGGTCGAGCACAGCGGCACCGCCGTGCTGATGATTACGCACGACCTGATGGAGGCCGTTCGGCTGGCCGACCGCATCATCATGATGGCGCCGGGGCCCGGACGTATCCAGGACGAGTTCACCCTCGGCCTGCCGCAGTCGCGGCGCGATGAAGCCTGGATCTACCAGACGGCGGCGCAGCTCATCCAGACCCCGGCCATGCGCGCCGGCTTCGGCCTGCCCGACGCATCGCCGCAGGCGCCCGACCTTGCAACCGGGAGCGCGCGCGCATGAACCTGCGGCATCCTCTGTTCAGCTGCGGCTTTCGGCCGTTCTTCGTACTGACCACCGCGAGCGCGGTGCTGTTCCTGGCGATCTGGCTGCTGGCGCTGCAGTCCGCGCTGCCCGGGCTGGACGGCTGGCGGCCGCCCGGCGGCGTCTTGCTCTGGCATGGCCATGAACTGCTGTACGGATTCGGCATGGCGGCGGTAGCGGGGTTTCTGTTGACGGCGGTGCCGGAGTTCACGGGCGCCGCGCCGCCGCGGCCCGGCGTGCTGGCGGCGCTGGCCGGGCTGTGGCTGGCGGCGCGGGTGGCCTACGCGGCCGCGCAATGGCTGCCCGGCGGCAGCGGCGTGGTGCTGGCGGGCGTCTGCAATCTGGCGTTCGTGCTGGCGCTGCTGCTGCGGCTGGCGCCGGCGCTGTGGCGCGATCCGGCGCGCAGCCACCTGGGCTTCGCCTGGGCGCTGGGCGCGCTGGGCGCGGCGCAGGCGGGCTATTTCACGGCCCTGCTGCGGCAGGCGGACGCGCTGGCCTGGCTGCACGTGGGCGTAGACCTGATGATGATTCTGATCGTGCTGGCCGGCAGCCGCGTATCCATGAACGTGGTCAACGGCTATATCGAAGCGGGCCGCCCCGGCGCGCCGCCGCCCGGGCTGGCCGGCTACGTGGCGCGTCCGCCGCGCAGGCATCTGGCGGTGTTCTGCATCGCGGCCTGCAGTGTGGCGCAATGGCTGCTGGGCGGCGGGCCGGTGACCGGCTGGACCGCGCTGGCGGCGGCGGCAGCCATGCTCAACCTGCTCAACGACTGGCATATCGGCAAGGCGCTTTTCACGCGCTGGGCGCTGATGCTGTATGCCAGCTACTGGCTGGTCGCGCTGGGCTACGGCGCGATGGGGCTGGCGTGGCTGACCGGACTGGCGCCGGCGTCGTCGGGACGCCATGTGTTGATGGCCGGCGCGATGGGCTTGTCCATCTTCACCATCATGAGCCTGGCCGGACGCATACACGCGGGACGCTGGCTGGATCGCCGTCCCTGGGTGCCCGTGGCCGCCGCCGTGCTGGCGCTGGCCGGCCTGCTGCGCGCCGCGGCCGGCCTGCCGGCGCTGGGCGCGTGGGCGTCATGGCTGCTGCTGGGCGCCGGCCTGGGCTGGACCGGCGTGTTCGCGGCCTATCTGTGGCACGCGTGGCCAGTGCTGTGCGGGCCGCGGACCGACGGACAGCAGGGCTGCGCCGAACCGCTGGGCAAGCAGCGCAGCCCGATGTCGCGCCACGGCACGCGCTGCTGAAGCGCGGGCCTCAGTGCAGCGAGCAGCAGCGAAACAGCGCGCTGTCCTGCGCGGCCACGCTGTGGCGGCTGGCGAACTTCGGCCCCGGCGGCGGCAGGCGCGCATGGCGGCACATCGCGTCGACGTCGAGCAGCACCAGTTCGCGATTGCGTCCGCCGATCAGCCCGGCGCGCCGGAACGCGCCCAGCGTGCGCGACAGGTTTTCGGGCGTCATGTTGAGCTGGCGCGCCAGCACGGCGTGGCTGGCCGGCAGCGTGATCCATGCGCTGCCGTGTTCGCGGTACAGGTCCAGCAGATAGGTGACCAGGCGCTGCGTGGCGTTGGTGATGGTCAGCAGATCGATGCGGTTGATGGCGTGCACCACGTGGCTGGAGACGATCTGCAGCAGCGTATAGGCGAAGGCCGGCGAATGGCGCGCCATGTCGAGCAGCGGCTCGCGGTCCAGGCGGTAAAGCACGGTGCGCGCGCTGGCCTGCGCGGACAGCGGATAGTCGCGGTTGTCTGAGAACATGACGGTGGCGGCGACCAGGCAGCCGCCTTCCAGCGTCTGCACGACTTTCTCGTCGCCGTTGTAGCTGGGCAGGTACATGATGAGGCCACCGCGCTCGATCCAGAAGAAGTGTTCCGCGGCCTCGCCCATATGGAACAAGTGCTGTTTGGGTGATAGCACCATGCGCCGCGCGCTCGAGGCGAGCGCCTCCAGGGTGCTCCGGTTGGCCTGCTTGAACGCCGGGAAGCTTAGCAGTGCCTTGTTCAGGAATGAGGAATGCATGGGGGTTCCTGTAGCGAGTAGTAGCACCTCGTCGGCACGCGCCTTATATTAATAAGAACAGTTATCAATCGCAATGATGTAAAAGCACCTTGCATCGTCCGGCCCGTTTTGCATTCTTTCCATTTTTTGTGCATAATTCGGCCCCTCTACCTGTTCCCCGATAGCTCAGTCGGTAGAGCGACGGACTGTTAATCCGCAGGTCGCTGGTTCGAGCCCAGCTCGGGGAGCCAAAGAATGCAGTACTGAAAGGCCCGCAATTCGTTGCGGGCCTTTTGCATTTGGACGAACGCCGCGCAACCGATAGCATGAGGGTTCCACCGCCTCGCCGAAGCCTTCATGCCCGCCTCCCAGACTGCTTCCCTTCAGACTGCTTCCCTTCTTACCGACTCCACCCTGGAATCGCTGCGCGCCCGGACGCCGGGCCTGCGAAGCACCGTGCACTTCAACCATGCGGGCGCATCGCTGCCTTCGACCGGCACGCTGGAGGCCATCCACGCGCATCTGCAGCGCGAAGCCACGATGGGGCCGATGGAGGCCGGCGTGGCCGCGCGCGAACAGACCGAGCGCGCCCGCCTGCTGGCGGCGCGTCTGCTCAATGCGCAGCCGGAAGAGATCGCGCTGACCGGCGGCAATTCGCCCGGTTGGAGCGCGGCCTTCGCCGCGCTGCCACCCTGGCGGCCCGGCGACCGCATTCTGGTCGGCCGCCACGAATGGGGCGGCAATCTGGCGGCCATGCGCCTGGCCGCGCAGCGCACGGGCGCCATCGTGGAGACCATTCCTTCCGACGAAAGCGGCTGCGCGGACCCGCAGGCGCTGGAGGCCATGCTGGACGAGCGAGTGCGCCTGATCGCGCTGACCTGGCTGCCCGCCAACGGCGGCCTCATCAACCCGGCCGCCGCCATCGGACAGGTGGCGCGGCGCCACGGCATCGCCTACTTCGTGGACGCGGCCCAGGCCGTCGGCCAGTTGCCGGTGGACGTGGCGGAGATCGGCTGCGACGTGCTGTCCGGCGCGGGGCGCAAAGCCTTGCGCGGCCCGCGCGGCACCGGCCTGTTGTACGTGCGGCGGGACTTTCTGGACAAGCTGATCCCGGCCTGCGTCGACACGCATTCGGCGCCGCTGGGCGCCGACGGCCAGCCGGTGCTGCGCCAGGACGCGGCGCGCCTGGAATCCGCCGAGAACTCGCTGGCGCTGCGCTGCGGCCTGGCCAACGCCTTGCAGGAAGCGCTGGATATCGGCGTGGACGCGATCCGCATGCGCATCGACGCGGCGGCCGAGACGCTGCGCGCCCAACTGGAGGACATCGCCGGCATCACGGTGCTGGACCAAGGCCGCGAGCGCTCGGGGCTGGTGTCGTTCAATATGGCGGGGCGCGACGCCGTATCGGTGCAGCGCGCCCTGGCCGAACGCGGCGTGACCATCGGCAGCAACGGCGTGCCCTACACGCCGCTGGACATGCAGGCCCGCGGCCTGACGCAGATCGCGCGGGCGTCGGTCAGCTACCTGACCAGCGCGGAGGAGATCGACCGGCTGCTGGAGGCGTTGCGCAGCATTTAGGACTCAATCCCGACCCAGTTTCTAGGACGCAATCCCGGCGCGGCGCGCGAAGGGCGACCATTTCGTGAACACGAGCAGGTTGCCCAGCATCACCAGGCCCAGGCCGAGCAGCGCCGTGGGCGTCCAGTGATAGCCTTCGGCGTAGGCCGACACGCTCAGCGCCACGACCGGAAACAGCACCGTGCAGTACGCGGCGCGCGCCGGCCCCATGCGCCCGACCAGCGTCAGGTAGGCGGTGAACCCGATCACCGAGCCGGGAATGGCCAGGTACAGCAGGGCGCCCACATACGAGGCCGAGCCGTCGAACTCGAAGGGCAGGCCGGCGGCCAGGCAGCCGGCCAGCAGAATGGCCGCGCCGTACAGCATGCTGTAGGCATTGCCGGTCAGCGGCCGGATGCCGGCGCGCTGCTGCAGGGACGACAGCATGTTGCCGGTGGAGAAGCAGAACGTGCCCAGCAGCGCGAAGCCCAGGCCCAGCAGGGTTTCATGGCTGGCCTCCTGGCCGGCCAGTTCCGGCCAGAACAGCAGCACCAGGCCGCAGCAGCCGAGCGCGCCGGCCACCATCACGCGCGGCGCGATGCGCGTGCCGAACCACAGGCGGGCGTTCAGCGCGTTCCACAGCGTGGCCGCGGAAAACACCACCGACACCAGGCCGCTGGGTATCCATTGCGTGGCGGTGTAGAAGCACAGGAAGTTCAGGCAGAACAGGCACAGCCCCTGGCCGACGCACAGCCAGTGGCCGCGACGGTCCAGCCGCTGCAGCTTGCGGGTCAGCAGCAGGGCGCCGAAGAGGATCAATCCGGCCAGCGCGAAGCGGTAGAAGATCGATACCGGTATGGCGACCACGCCCAGCTGCAACTTGATGGCGATCCAGGTGGTGCCCCAGATGACGACGGTGAGGAAATACAGGAACAGGTTCACGTTGAGGGCTTGCGGCAGAAACGGACGGCCAGTATGCGCGTCCGGGCGCGTTTTGGATTGCCGTTTCTTGCGGTTTTTTGGTGGTTCGCGCGCGCGCCGCACGCGAGATCGCAGTAGCATTTCAATCCTATGGCTCCCGTCGCATCGGCTCCGACCGACTTCTCCGTTTTCCGCACGCTGTCGCGCTCCACCGCGAGGCTGGCGCGCGCCGTGACGCTGGGCGAGGGCATGGCGATCTCGCAATGGTCGCGCAGCGCCTGCGAGACCATGGGCTACGACGCGCCGGGCCACCACACGCTGTCGCTCTACCTGCGCGGCGGCGACAAGTCCTTCCGCCTGGGCCACGATGCGCTGCACGGCGGCGCCGGCAAGTTCTGCGTGCTGCCGGCCGAGCATTACTCGCGCTGGAGCATGAACGATCCGGTGCATTTCCTGCACCTGTACATCGCGCCCGAACGCCTGGCGCGCGAGGCGGTGCTGCGGCTGGACCGCGAACCGCGCACGCTGGAGCTGCGCGACCGCACCTATATCCAGGACGCGTCGCTGATCGACGTCTGCCGGCAGTTGCTGGGCACCGACTGGAACCAGCCGGCCGACCGCCTGGCGGCCAGCAGCGCCGCCGAGACCGTGCTGCACCACCTGCTCGACCAGGGCGTGGCGCGCAAGGCCGGCGCGCCGGCCCGGGGCGGCCTGGCGCCCGCCGTGCGCCGCCGGGTCATGGACTACGTCGAGGCCCATCTGGCCGAACCGCTCACGCTGGACCAGCTGGCCGGCGTGGCCGCGCTGTCGACCTATCACTTTGCCCGCATGTTCCATGCCTCTTTCGGCGAACCGCCGCACGCCTGGGTGCGGGCCAGGCGCATCGCGCGCGCACGCGGGCTGCTGGCGGCCGGCAAGGGCGACCTGGCCGGCATCGCCCAGGCCTGCGGTTTCGGCAATGCCAGCCACCTGGCGCGCGTGTTCCGCGACGCGGTCGGGGCCACGCCCGGCCAGTACCGCAGCGCCCACAGGACGGCGCACTAGTTCCGGCCCTGTTTCCGCGGCCGCGCGGTCTACAATGGGGGACCGCCCGTAGGGCCTGACCGCGCCTGCCCCGACGCGATGCCGTCTTCGACCTCTCGCGACCCTGAATCCGCCGATCCGAGCCGCCTGCGCGCGCACTGGCTGGCCGAACTCGTCCGCCTGCGCGAAGCGCACTGGGGCCCGCTGGAAGACGCCGACGCAGTGCGCCGCGTGCGCCAGCTGGACGCCGGCCTGCCGGCCCGCATCCTGGCCCGCGCCGCGCTGCTGGCGCAACGCGAGCAGCTCGTCCCGCTGGTCGACGCCTGGCGGCGCAGCGCGCTGGCCATCCTGGCCGCGCTGTTCGCGCTGGCCGCGGTTTCCGGCGCCGCCGCCGCGCTCGGCGCGCTGGGAGACGGCACGCGCCCGGTCAACGTGCTGTGGGCGCTGGGCGCCTTGCTCGGCCTGCACGCGCTGACCTTCCTGCTGTGGCTGGCGAGTTTTCTGTTCAAGGCCTCCAGCGCGACCGGGCTGGGCCGACTGTGGCTGTGGGCCACGCGCAAGCTCGCCCGCGGCCCGGACGGCGCGCTGGTGCCGCAAGCCTTCCTGAACCTGCTGGCCCGCGCCGGCGCGCTGCGCGGCCTGTTCGGCGCCGTCAGCCACCTGCTGTGGCTGACCGCCCTGTGCGCGGCCCTGGCCGCGCTGCTGGCGGTGCTGTCCACCGCCAGCTACCGCTTCATCTGGGCCACCACGCTGCTGGCGCCCGACACCTTCGTGACGCTCACGCAGGCCGTGGGATGGCTGCCGGCGCAGCTCGGCTTTCCGCTGCCGGACGCCGCGGTGGTGCGCGCCAGCGACGGCGCCCAGGTCCTGCCCGCCGACGCGCAGGTGCAGTGGTCGGTCTGGCTGATCGGGGTGCTGGTGGTCTACGGCATCGTGCCGCGCCTGCTGGCCGGGACGCTGTGCGCGGCCGCCGCGTTGCGCGCGCTGCGCCGCCTGCGCATCGATCCCGCGCTGCCCGGATTCGCGGCGCTGCGCGACCGGCTGGAGCCGCCCGCCCTGTCCAGCGGCATCGACCGCCCGGTCGATCCGCTGCATGAGCCGCGGGTGCGCGCGGCCCCGCCGCCCGCCCTGGACGGCCGCCCCGTGATCCTGGGGCTGGAGCTGCCGCAGGACCTGCAATGGCCGCCCGCGGACGTGCCGGCGGCGGTGCAGCAGGCCGGCAACCTGGACACCCGCGAGGAGCGCAACCGCGTGCTGGATGCGCTGGCCAACACCGCCGCCACGCGCCTGCTGATCGCCTGCGACGCGCGCCAGACGCCCGACCGCGGCACGCTGTCGCTGATCGCGGAACTGGCCGCGCACGCGGCCCAGACCCGCGTCTGGCTGATCCCGCCAGCGGCGCAGGCCCCTGTCGCCAGCCGCGCGCCGCTGTGGCGCGAACGCCTGCTGGCGCTGGGTCTGCCGGCCCAGGCCGTCGTGCAGTCGTCGGCCGCGCCCTATGCCTGGCTGGAGGCCGGCGATGGCTGACGCCCTCATCAAGATCGCGCTGGTCGGCCACACCAACACCGGCAAGACCTCGCTGCTGCGCACGCTGACGCGCGACACCGGCTTCGGCGAGGTCGCCGACAGCCCCGGCACCACGCGCCACGTCGAAGGCGCCCGCCTGCGCCTGGAAGGGCGCGCGGTGCTGGAATGGTTCGACACCCCGGGCATGGAAGACAGCATCTCGCTGCTGGAGTACCTGGAACGGCTGGACCGCCCCGGCGAACGCCTGGACGGCCCGGCGCGCATCCGCCGCTTTCTCGACACGCCCGAGGCGCATGGCCGCTACGAACAGGAAGCGCGGGTGCTGGCCAAGATGCTGGAGTGCGACGCCGCGCTGTACGTGATCGACGCGCGCGATCCGGTTCTCGGCAAGCACCGCGACGAACTCGCCATCCTGGCCGCCTGCGGCCGGCCGCTGCTGCCGGTGCTGAATTTCGTCAACGCGCCGGCGCACCGCGCCGATGAATGGCGCGACGCCATGGCCCGCCTGGGGCTGCACGCGGTGGTGGAGTTCGATACCGTCGCCCCGCCGCTGGACGGCGAGCAACAGCTGTACGCCAAGCTCGGGGTGCTGCTGGACCGCCACGCCGGCGCGCTGGCGCAACTGGCCGACAGCCTGGCCGCGCAGCGCCGCGCGCGGCGCGCGGCCGCCTACGAAATGCTGGCCGACCTGCTGGTCGACGCGGCCGCGCTGCACCTGGCCAGCGCCAGCGACGAAGCGGCGCTGGCCGCCGCTTCCGAGCGCCTGCGCACGCTGGTGCGCCAGCGCGAGCAGGCCTGCGTCGAAGCCCTGCTGGCGCTCTACAACTTCCGTCGTTCCGATTTTGCGGGCGATGCGCTGCCGCTGGCCGGCGAACGCTGGGGCATGGATCTGTTCCATCCGCAGGCCTTGAAAGACATGGGCGTGCAGGTGGGCATGGGCGCGGCCGCCGGCGCGATGGCGGGCGCCGCGGTGGACCTGCTCAGCGCCGGCCTGAGCCTGGGCACCGGCATGCTGATCGGGGCCGCCGCCGGCGGCCTGTGGCAGGGCGTGGAGAAACTGGGCAAGCGCATGGCCGGCAAGCTGCGCGGCTGGCGCGAACTGAGCGTGGACGACGCCGTGCTGCGCCTGCTGGCGCTGCGCCAGCGGCAGTTGATCGAAGCGCTGGAGCGCCGCGGGCATGCCGCGCGCGAACCGCTGCAGCTGGACCGCCCGGATGACGAGGCCTGGCGCAAGGGCCCGCTGCCCGAAGCGCTGAAAGAAGCGCGCAGCCGGCCCGAGTGGTCGGCGCTGGGCGAACACTACGAAGACAGCGAACGGCGCAAGCGCATCGTCGGCGAATTGGCGAAAACCCTGGCTTCGCAGCCGCCGCTCCCCGCCTGACCCGCAGGGCCGCGGCACGCACCATTCAAGGCCGGCGGCAAGCGCGTACTAACCCCAATCCAAACCGATTGACGCTTAAACGAATGCGTCTATAAGATTCGTTTTGCATCGGCGGGTCCGTCCCCGTCATGATAATCACAAGGGGTTGGATCGATCGTGAATTCGAAGTCCCACGCAGTGATTCCCGGCCGCGCCATCACCGGCCCGCGCGCGCTTCGCGCTGCATCCCGTTCGACCCCGCTCCGCCTTTCGTCGTAAGCAGCAACGCCATGCCCCGCCCCGATGGGGCCAGGGGCCTATCACTTCTGTCGCGCTATCCGCGCATCACACGGAGCATGAGGGCTATGCGTACTTTTCCCCACCTGAAGCAAGCGGCGCTGGCTGCGGCCGTCGCGGCATCGCTGGCGTTCAGCGCCAGCGCCGTCGCCGCCAAGACCTTCCATTGGTCGTACCAGGGCGACGCCACTTCCATGGACCCGATGGCCCTGAACGAAACGTTCACGCTGGGCTTCCAGGGCAATATCTACGAAACGCTGGCCGGCTACGACGGCAACCTGAAACTGACCCCGCTGCTGGCCGAAAGCTGGGAAAACCCGGAGCCCACGAAGTGGGTGTTCAAGCTGCGCAAGGGCGTGAAGTTCCATGACGGCTCGCCGTTCACGGCAGACGACGTGATCTTCTCGTGGAAGCGCAGCCTGACCCCCGGTTCGGACATGAAGGGCTACGGCGCCAAGGCGTCCGACATCAAGAAGATCGACGACTACACCATCGAGGTCATCACCCCGACGCCCAACCCGATCCTGCCGCGCGAGTGGGTGTTCCTGTACATCATGAGCAAGTCGTGGTCGGAGAAGAACAAGACCACCGAGGCCACCAACGTCAAGGGCGACAACCAGGGCAACTACGCCAACCTGCACGCCAACGGCACCGGCCCCTTCATGCTGGCCGAACGCCAGCCCGACGTGAAGACGGTGCTCAAGCGCTTCGACGGCTACTGGAACAAGAACATCAAGACCAACGTGGACGAGGTCATCTTCCAGCCGATCACGCAGGAAGCGACGCGCGTGGCCGCGCTGATCTCGGGCGAGATGGACCTGGTGCAGCCGGTGCCGGTGCAGGACTGGAAGCGCCTGGAAGACGCCAAGGGCGTCAAGCCGCTGACCGCGCCCGAAGCCCGCGCCATCTTCATCGGCATGGACCAGGACCGCGACGAGCTGCTGTTCTCGGACGTCAAGGGCAAGAACCCGTTCAAGGACCCCAAGGTCCGCGAAGCGGTGGTGCTGGCCGTGGACACCAAGGCCATCAACGAAAAGATCATGCGCGGCGCGGCCAAGCCGCTGGGCTCGCTCATCGCCACGGCGATCAACGGCTATGACGAATCCTTCGGCGCGCCCTACAAGCCGGACCCCGAACGCGCCAAGAAGCTGCTGGCCGAGGCCGGGTATCCCAAGGGCTTCACCGTCACCATGGACTGCCCGAACGACCGCTACGTCAACGACGAAAAGGTCTGCCAGGCGGTGGCCGGCATGCTGGCGCGCGTGGGCATCAAGATCAATCTGCTGGCGCAGACCAAGTCCAAGTACTTCGGCAAGATCCTGCTGCAGGCCGGCAACCAGACCAGCATGTACATGCTGGGCTGGACGCCAAGCTCGACCGACGCGCACAACACGCTGCTGAACCTGACGTCGTGCCGCGACGCCAAGACGGCCGCGGGGCAGTTCAACCTGGGCGGCTACTGCAACAAGAAGGTCGACGAACTCACCGCCAAGATCGGCGTCGAGACCGACCAGGCCAAGCGCAACGCGATGATCAAGGAAGCCTTCGGCATCGTGCGCAGCGACTTCGGCTATCTGCCGCTGCACCAGCAGCCCATGTCCTGGGGCGTGAAGGACAACATCCAGGTCGTGCAGCGCGCCGACGACGTGCTCGACCTGCGCGACGTCGTGATGCCCTGACGGCTTGACGCAAAGGCCCGGTCGGCGCGCGCCGCCCGGGCGCGCCCGGCCCAGCCCCGCTTTGCGCAAGCAGCGAAACGCGGCCCGGCGTTATCCGAACCAGAGGGGCACTCCTAATGCTTTCCTTTATTGCGCAACGGCTTATCCAGTCGGTGCTGGTGATGTTGACGGTGGCGCTGATCGCGTTCGCCATGTTCCGCTACGTGGGCGATCCCATCGCCAGCATGGTCGGCCAGGACACGACGCCCGAACAACGGGCGCAGCTGCGCGAGCAGCTGGGCCTGGACGATCCCTTCGTGGTGCAGTACGCGCATTTCGTGGCCGACGCCGTGCGCGGCGATTTCGGCATCTCGTACCGCCATCGCCGCCCCGTCAGCGAACTGCTCGAAGAACGCATGCCGGCCACGCTGGAACTGTCTTTCGTTTCCGCGGTGATGGCGCTGGTGCTGGGCATCCCGATGGGAATCTACACCGCGCTCAAGCGCCACGGCGTGCTGTCCAAGGCCTTCATGGCGATATCGCTGGCCGGCATCTCGCTGCCCACCTTTTTGATCGGCATATTGCTCATCCTGTTCTTCGGCGTGCAGCTGCGCTGGCTGCCCAGCTTCGGCCGCGGCGACGTGGTGAGCCTGGGATGGTGGACCACGGGCTTTCTGACCAAGTCGGGCTGGCAGGCGCTGATCATGCCGGCCATCACGCTGGCGCTGTTCCAGATGACGCTGATCATGCGCCTGGTGCGCGCCGAGATGCTGGAGGTGCTGCGCGCCGACTTCATCAAGTTCGCGCGCGCCCGCGGCCTGCCCGAACGGCTGATCAATTTCCGCCACGCGCTCAAGAACACCATGGTGCCGGTCATCACGATCACGGGGCTGCAGCTGGGCTCCATCATCGCCTTCGCCATCATCACGGAAACCGTGTTCCAGTGGCCCGGCATGGGGCTGCTGTTCATCCAGGCCATCAGCATGGTGGACATCCCCGTGATGGCGGCCTACCTGGTGCTGATCGCCTTCATGTTCGTGGTCATCAACCTGATCGTCGACCTGCTGTACTTCGCCGTCGACCCGCGCCTGCGCGTGCAGAGAAAATAAAGGAATCAGCATGATCGCCCGCATCGCCCCTTTCTTTTCGCGCGCCGCCGACAGCGACCTGTGGCACAGCTTCAAGCGCACGCCCGGCGCCATCATCGCCGCCATCGTCACGCTGGCCATCCTGCTGGGCGCGCTGTTCGCGCCCATCGTCGCGCCGCACAACCCCTTCGACCTGGCTTCCCTGAGCATCATGGACGCCAACACCCCGCCGTCCTGGGAAGAGGGCGGCAGCCCGGATTTCCTGCTCGGCACCGACGACCAGGGCCGCGACATCCTGTCGGCCGTGCTGTACGGCTCGCGCGTGTCGCTGCTGGTGGGCTTCGCTTCGGTGCTGTTCTCGATGGTGCTGGGCGTGACGCTGGGCCTGATCAGCGGCTATGCCGGCGGCCGGGTCGACAGCTTCATCATGCGCATCGCCGACGTGCAGCTGTCGTTTCCCGCCATCCTGGTGGCGCTGCTGATCGACGGCGTGGCGCGCGGCCTGCTGCCGCGCGACCTGCATGACCAGCTCGCGCTGTACGTGCTGATCTTCGCCATCGGCATCTCCGGCTGGGTGCAGTATGCGCGCACGGTGCGCGGCTCCACGCTGGTCGAGCGCAACAAGGAATACGTGCAGGCGGCGCGCCTGATCGGCATCGGCCCGATCACCATCCTGCGCCGCCACATCCTGCCCAACGTCATGGGACCGGTGCTGGTCATCGCCACCATCCACCTGGCGATCGCCATCATCACCGAAGCCACGCTGTCGTTCCTGGGCGTGGGCGTGCCGCCGACCGCGCCGTCGCTGGGCACGCTGATCCGCATCGGCAACAGCTATCTGTTCTCGGGCATGTGGTGGATCTCCATCTTCCCCGGCATCGCGCTGGTGGCGCTGGTGCTGTCGGTCAACCTGCTGGGCGACTGGCTGCGCGACGCGCTCAACCCCAAGCTGCGCTGAGGACGCCATGGCCCTGTTGAACATCGAAGACATCCGCATCGAATTCCCCAGCCGCCGCGGCACGCTGGTGGCGGTGGACGGCGTATCGCTGGCGCTGGAAAAAGGCGAAATCCTGGGCGTGGTGGGCGAATCCGGCGCCGGCAAATCGACCATCGGCAACGCCGTGATCGGGCTGCTGGAAGCGCCGGGACGGCTGGCCGGCGGCGAGGTGCTGCTCAACGGCGAACGCATCGACACCCTGAGCCCGGCGCAGCAGCGCCGCGTGCGCGGCCGCCGCATCGGCATGATCTTCCAGGACCCGCTGACTTCGCTGGACCCGTTGCAGACGGTGGAAAGCCAGCTGGTCGAAACCATGCAGGTGCACCTGAACCTGTCGCACGCCCAGGCGCAGAAACGCGCCGTGCAGCTGCTGGAACAGGTCGGCATCGACCAGCCCGAGCTGCGCGTCAAGCAATACCCGCACCAGTTCTCCGGCGGCATGCGCCAGCGCGTGGTGATCGCGCTGGCCCTGTGCTGCGAACCCGAAGTCATCATCGCCGACGAACCCACCACCGCGCTGGACGTGTCGATCCAGGCGCAGATCCTGGAGCTGCTCAAGCGCCTGTGCCGCGAAGAGCAGGTGGGCATGATCATCATCACCCACGACATGGGCGTGATCGCGGACGTGACCGACCGCGTCGCGGTGCTGTACCACGGCAAGCTGGTCGAGCAGGGCCCCACCGCCAAGATCCTGGGCGACCCCGACCATCCCTACACGCGCAGCCTGATCTCGGCCGTGCCGCGCCCGGACATCAAGCTCAAGCGGTTTCCGCTGGTCACCTACATCGAGGACGTCAAGACGCCGTCGCAGCCGCTGGACCTGGCCACGCACTGGCTGGGGCAGCGGCGCGACTTCGGCGCGCGCACGGACGGCCCGCTGGTGCAGGTGCGCGACCTGAGCATGCGCTTCGTGCTCAAGAGCGCGTTCTTCAAGCGCAACCAGCGCACGCTGGACGCGGTCAAGCGCGTCAATTTTTCCATCGCCGAAGGCGAGGTGTTCGGCCTGGTGGGCGAATCGGGCTCGGGCAAATCCACCGTGGCGCGCCTGATTTCCGGGCTGTACACGCCCAGCGCGGGGTCGGTGAATTTTGGCGGCGTCGAACTGACCGCACTCAAGGGGGAAAGGCAGCTCAACCCGTTCCGGCGGCAGATCCAGATGATCTTCCAGGACCCGTTCTCCTCGCTCAATCCGCGCATGCGCGTGCTGGACATCGTGGCCGAGCCGATCCGCTTCCACAAGCTGGCCGCCAGCGAGGCCGAGGCGCGCCGCATCGTGGCCGACCTGCTCGACGTGGTCGGCCTGGGCGGGCGCGCGGCCGAACGCTTTCCGCACGAGTTCTCGGGCGGGCAGCGCCAGCGCATCTGCATCGCGCGCGCCCTGGCCACGCGCCCCCGCTTCCTGATCTGCGACGAGCCGACCTCGGCCCTGGACGTCTCGATCCAGGCGCAGATCCTCAACCTGCTCAAGGACCTGCAGGAAGAGCTGGGGCTGACCATGCTGTTCATCAGCCACGATCTGCCGGTGATCCGCCAGATGTGCGACCGCGTGGGCGTGATGCGCTACGGCGAACTGCTGGAAGTCGCCGCCACCGAAGACCTGTTCGAGCGGCCCCAGCATCCGTACAGCAAACATCTGCTGGGGCTCATGCCGCGCCTGCAGTCCATGTCCCGGGAGGGGCTGGACGTGGTGGCGGGCTAACCCAATCCGGAGCGGACATGACGACACCACAGACGCTTTTCATCGGCGGCCAGGTATTCGACGGCAAGGGCGCGCTGCTGCCCGGGCACGGCGTGCTGGTCGAAGGCCAGCGCGTGGCGCGGGTGGCGCCGGCCGGCGAATTCTCCGGCTACGCCGGCGCCAGGGTACGCACCGAGGGCATGACGCTGATGCCCAGCCTGGCCGATTGCCACGTCCACCTGGTCTATACCGGCGGCGCCGATCCCAACGCGCAACTGAGCAAACAGGGGCCTGCCCAGATCACGCTGACGGCGCTGGAGAACGCCCAGGCCAGCCTGCGCGGCGGCGTCACCGCGGTGCGCGATTGCGGCGGCAAGGACTACCTGGAATTCGGGGTCCGCGACGCGATCGCGCGCGGCGTGTTTTCCGGGCCGACCATCCGCGCCTCGGGCCGCATCATCTGCATGACGGGCGGCCACGGCAACCGCATCGGCCGCGTCGCCGACGGCTGCGAGGAAGTGATCAAGGCGGTGCGCGAGCAGGTTCACGCCGGCTGCGACCTGGTGAAGATCATGGCCACCGGCGGCGTGATGACGCCGGGCGTAAGCCCCATGGACGCGCACTACAGCGCGGAGGAAATGAAGGCGGGCGTGCACGAGGCCAAGCGCTTTCGCAAGAGCACCGCCAGCCATGCACAGGGCACGCAAGGCATCCTGAACGCGGTGCGCGCCGGCATCGACTCGATCGAGCACGGCATCTTCATGGACGACGACTGCCTGCGCGAAATGCTGGAGGCCGAAACCTACCTGGTGCCCACCATCGCCGCGGTGCGCAACATCATCGCCAACGCCGACAACGGGATTCCGGCCTATGCGGTGGAGAAGGCCCGCGCGGTCGAGCAGCGCCACCGCGAGTCCTTCCAGATGTACTACAAGGCGGGCGGCCGCATCGCCATGGGCACCGACGCCGGCACGCCTTTCAACCTGCACGGCGAGAACGCCATGGAGCTGGCCTACATGGTGGAATTCGGCATGACGCCGGTCGACGCGCTGATCGCGGGCACTTCGCGCGGCCACGACCTGATGGGACTGGACCGCCACGGCGTGATCGCCGAAGGCAACGTGGCCGACCTGCTGCTGGTGCAGGGCGACCCCACGCAGGACATTCTCAAGGCCGCCGACAAGCGCTTCCACGTGGCCGTGCTGCGCCACGGGGAGCTGGCCGCGGGCGCCTTGCCGTCGTGATCCGGCGCGCGGACGCGCCATGAAAAAAGCCGCCGCGCCCGATGCGCGGCGGCCTTGGCCACGACTGCGGCAGACGCTCAGCGCCCCCCGCCCATCGCGCCGCTCAGCACCATCATCAGGAACTGCTCGACCGGCATCTTCTTGCCGTTGAAGTCCACCTGGCCGTCGGCGTAGTTCAGGTAGGTCACGATGTTGTCGTTTTCGATCTTGGCCAGGCCCATCGCCGTGGCCATGGTGCCCACCATCTCGGCCTGGCCCTTGGCGGTCTGCAGGGCCTGCTCGGCCGGCACGCCGCGCACCTGCGGCTCGATGGCCATCAGGTCGCTCAGGTTGGCCTTGGACAGCACCAGCCTGGCCGCGAGCTTGCGCACCACATCCTTGGCGGTGTCGGCGAACTCGCCGTCCATCGTGGCGGGCTTGGTCAGGTCCAGGTCCAGCGTGAAGGTCGAGGTGCCGTTGGCGGTGCGCACTTCCAGCGGCGCCACGTTCAGCGTCGGGTTGCCGGCCAGCAGCAGTTCGACGTTGGTCTTGAGCACCTGCTTCTCTTCATCGGTGAACTCGGGCGCCTGCTCTTCGTCATCGCTTTGCAGCATGCGGCGCGAAGCGGCTTCGTAGACGTCGTTGATGGCCTTGAACGCCTTGGCGTCCAGGCGCTGGGCGTCGATGACCAGCTTGGCGCCGGCCATGTCCTTTTCCTGGATGTTGATCATGCCCAGGTCGAGCACCATCTTGGCGCCCACGGTGGCGTCGGCTTCGGTCATGTCGACGGCCATGCTGGTGTCCTTGAGCTGGACCGGCGGCTTTTCCTTGGACGTGATGGTCCAGTTCTTGATGCCCAGCTTCTGGCTGCCCACATACATGTCGTTCTTGCCGGGCGTCATGTCGCTGGTCAGCGTCAGGCCCTGCAGGGCCATGCGCTCGATGTCGCTGTCCTCGGAGGCCGGGCCGGCGGCCACCAGGCTTTCGGCGGCCAGCGCGATGGTGCCGTGCTTGCTGTCGGTGGCGTAGGTGACGTCGCCCTTCATGCCCGAGAACGACAGGCTGGTGTCGTCCTTGGCGAACTCGACCGGCGCCATGTCGAACGTGCCGGCGACGTTCCTGGCGTAGCTGACGCTGTAGGCGCCCGACAGCGGCACGACGCCCTTGGTGGCGGCGAACCAATCCTTGACGGCGGGCGTTTCTTCGAGCTGGAAGCGGCTGGCCACCATGGCCGGGGCGAAGGAGCCGGACTTCAGGTTCGACAGCGGGAACGGGCCGTGGTCCAGGTGCTCGACGAACTGGATCTCATGTTCCTGGGCCGGCTTGCCGTCGGCCGCGGGCTCGGTGATCTTCACGCGGTAGCGCTCGGTCGACGAGAACACGCCGCGCTCGAACGACACCAGCTCGACCACGGCGGCCACGCCCCACTTCTCGCCGAATTTCTGCAGTTCGACGTTGGCCTGCTCGACCGATTGCTTGACGAAGGCCTCGGCCTTCTGGCCCGTGTACCACGCCGTGCCGGTCCAGACCGCGCCCAGCGCGACGACCACGCCCACTACTGCCGATTTCTTCATAACAACCCTTTGTTCTTCAAATATGGAGGAAAGCGCACGGATTATAGGGAGTGGAGCCTAGGGAAAACACTTATTTGGTGCACAGGCGCTGCTATTTGTTACCTGGTGATACGCATCCGCCCCCGTGAACCGGTGCTGCAGCGCCACATCGGCTACAATCGTTGCGTGTGTTTTGCCAATCTGCACACGTCCGCTAGGCCCTTCGCTGCCAAGCCTCGCCCATCAGGGCGCTTCCCTTTTCTCCTTGTTCGTCCGCCTGGATTGGAGTCTCTCAACTTGAGCGACGGGCTGCCGTTGGAGTTGTCTTGACTACCTCTTCCCCTTTCGCCGACCTCGGGCTGGCTGATTCCCTGTTGCGTGCCATCGCCGAGACCGGCTATACCGCGCCCACTCCCATTCAGGCCCAGGCCATTCCGCAGGTGCTCAAAGGCGGCGACCTGCTGGCCGCCGCCCAGACGGGCACCGGCAAGACCGCCGGTTTCACGCTGCCCATCCTGCATCTGCTGATGCAGAAAAAACCCGAGCAGAGAAAGCCCGGCCGCCCGCGCTGCCTGATCCTGACCCCGACGCGCGAACTGACCGCGCAGGTCGCGGAATCGGTGCAGACCTACGGCAAGTACACGTCGCTGACGTCCATGGTGATGTTCGGCGGCGTCAATATCAACCCGCAGATCTCCGCGCTGAGAAAGCCGCTGGACATCCTGGTGGCCACGCCCGGCCGCCTGCTGGACCACTGCGGCCAGAAAACCATCGACCTGTCCGGCGTCGAGATCCTGGTGCTGGACGAAGCCGACCGCATGCTGGACATGGGCTTCATCCGCGATATCCGCAAGATCCTCGCGCTGCTGCCCAAGCAGCGCCAGAACCTGCTGTTCTCGGCCACCTTCTCCGACGACATCCGCACCCTGGCGCGCGGCGTGCTGAACAATCCCGGCGAGGTCTCCGTGACCCCGCGCAACACCGCCACCGAGCTGGTCACCCAGACCGTGCACATGGTGGAACAGCACCACAAGCGCGACCTGCTCAGCCACATCATCCGCGAAAGCGGCTGGCACCAGGTGCTGGTGTTCACGCGCACCAAGCACGGCGCCAACCGCCTGGCCGAAAAGCTGGTCAAGGACGGCCTGACCGCCGCCGCCATCCACGGCAACAAGAGCCAGTCGGCCCGCACCCGCGCGCTGGCCGGCTTCAAGGACAGCTCCGTGGCGGTGCTGGTGGCCACTGACATCGCCGCGCGCGGCCTGGACATCGACCAGCTGCCCCAGGTGGTGAACTTCGAGCTGCCCAACGTGCCCGAGGACTACGTGCACCGCATCGGCCGCACCGGCCGCGCCGGCGCCACCGGCGCCGCGGTCTCGCTGGTCGACAACAGCGAAATCAAGCTGCTCAAGGACATCGAGCGCCTGATCAAGAAGACCATCGAGCGCAAGCCGGTCGAAGGCTGGACCCCGCCCGCCACCAGCGCCGCCGCCTACGAGCGCCAGGAGCGCGAGGAAGACAACCGCAGCCCGCGCGGCGGCAACCGCAACGGCCGCGGCGGCAACGCCAATGGCGGGCGCGGACGTCCGGCCCAGGGCCAGCCCCGTTCGGCCGCCGGCGGCCGCGCGCCGGCGCCGGCCCGCGCCGGCGAAGGCCGCGCCAGCCACGCCCCGCGCGACGGCAAGCCCGCCGACCGCCCGGCCCACGCCGGCCGCAACGAAAACCGCCCGCAGCAGAACCATCGCCGTCCGGAAGGCGCCGCCCGTCCGGCCGGCAATGGCGGCGCGGGACGCCCCGCGCGCGCCGCGCTGCTGAGCAAGTAATATCACCGGCAACCCCAGAACCGCGATCACGGACCCGCGCCATGCCCTTATCCACCTGGTTGACGTTTTTCCTGGCCTCCTGGGCCATTTCGTTCTCGCCCGGCGCGGGCGCGATCTCGGCCATGTCTTCCGGGCTGAAGTACGGGTTCGCGCGCGGCTACTGGAACACGGCCGGCCTGATCATGGGCATCCTGTTCCAGTTCGTGGTCGTGGCCGTGGGCCTGGGCGCGGTGCTGGCC
>NZ_POQS01000003.1:131551-133960 GCF_002885955.2 Achromobacter pulmonis | reverse complement strand
AACCCGCAGATCTCCGCGCTGAGAAAGCCGCTGGACATCCTGGTGGCCACGCCCGGCCGCCTGCTGGACCACTGCGGCCAGAAAACCATCGACCTGTCCGGCGTCGAGATCCTGGTGCTGGACGAAGCCGACCGCATGCTGGACATGGGCTTCATCCGCGATATCCGCAAGATCCTCGCGCTGCTGCCCAAGCAGCGCCAGAACCTGCTGTTCTCGGCCACCTTCTCCGACGACATCCGCACCCTGGCGCGCGGCGTGCTGAACAATCCCGGCGAGGTCTCCGTGACCCCGCGCAACACCGCCACCGAGCTGGTCACCCAGACCGTGCACATGGTGGAACAGCACCACAAGCGCGACCTGCTCAGCCACATCATCCGCGAAAGCGGCTGGCACCAGGTGCTGGTGTTCACGCGCACCAAGCACGGCGCCAACCGCCTGGCCGAAAAGCTGGTCAAGGACGGCCTGACCGCCGCCGCCATCCACGGCAACAAGAGCCAGTCGGCCCGCACCCGCGCGCTGGCCGGCTTCAAGGACAGCTCCGTGGCGGTGCTGGTGGCCACTGACATCGCCGCGCGCGGCCTGGACATCGACCAGCTGCCCCAGGTGGTGAACTTCGAGCTGCCCAACGTGCCCGAGGACTACGTGCACCGCATCGGCCGCACCGGCCGCGCCGGCGCCACCGGCGCCGCGGTCTCGCTGGTCGACAACAGCGAAATCAAGCTGCTCAAGGACATCGAGCGCCTGATCAAGAAGACCATCGAGCGCAAGCCGGTCGAAGGCTGGACCCCGCCCGCCACCAGCGCCGCCGCCTACGAGCGCCAGGAGCGCGAGGAAGACAACCGCAGCCCGCGCGGCGGCAACCGCAACGGCCGCGGCGGCAACGCCAATGGCGGGCGCGGACGTCCGGCCCAGGGCCAGCCCCGTTCGGCCGCCGGCGGCCGCGCGCCGGCGCCGGCCCGCGCCGGCGAAGGCCGCGCCAGCCACGCCCCGCGCGACGGCAAGCCCGCCGACCGCCCGGCCCACGCCGGCCGCAACGAAAACCGCCCGCAGCAGAACCATCGCCGTCCGGAAGGCGCCGCCCGTCCGGCCGGCAATGGCGGCGCGGGACGCCCCGCGCGCGCCGCGCTGCTGAGCAAGTAATATCACCGGCAACCCCAGAACCGCGATCACGGACCCGCGCCATGCCCTTATCCACCTGGTTGACGTTTTTCCTGGCCTCCTGGGCCATTTCGTTCTCGCCCGGCGCGGGCGCGATCTCGGCCATGTCTTCCGGGCTGAAGTACGGGTTCGCGCGCGGCTACTGGAACACGGCCGNACCCCGCGCAACACCGCCACCGAGCTGGTCACCCAGACCGTGCACATGGTGGAACAGCACCACAAGCGCGACCTGCTCAGCCACATCATCCGCGAAAGCGGCTGGCACCAGGTGCTGGTGTTCACGCGCACCAAGCACGGCGCCAACCGCCTGGCCGAAAAGCTGGTCAAGGACGGCCTGACCGCCGCCGCCATCCACGGCAACAAGAGCCAGTCGGCCCGCACCCGCGCGCTGGCCGGCTTCAAGGACAGCTCCGTGGCGGTGCTGGTGGCCACTGACATCGCCGCGCGCGGCCTGGACATCGACCAGCTGCCCCAGGTGGTGAACTTCGAGCTGCCCAACGTGCCCGAGGACTACGTGCACCGCATCGGCCGCACCGGCCGCGCCGGCGCCACCGGCGCCGCGGTCTCGCTGGTCGACAACAGCGAAATCAAGCTGCTCAAGGACATCGAGCGCCTGATCAAGAAGACCATCGAGCGCAAGCCGGTCGAAGGCTGGACCCCGCCCGCCACCAGCGCCGCCGCCTACGAGCGCCAGGAGCGCGAGGAAGACAACCGCAGCCCGCGCGGCGGCAACCGCAACGGCCGCGGCGGCAACGCCAATGGCGGGCGCGGACGTCCGGCCCAGGGCCAGCCCCGTTCGGCCGCCGGCGGCCGCGCGCCGGCGCCGGCCCGCGCCGGCGAAGGCCGCGCCAGCCACGCCCCGCGCGACGGCAAGCCCGCCGACCGCCCGGCCCACGCCGGCCGCAACGAAAACCGCCCGCAGCAGAACCATCGCCGTCCGGAAGGCGCCGCCCGTCCGGCCGGCAATGGCGGCGCGGGACGCCCCGCGCGCGCCGCGCTGCTGAGCAAGTAATATCACCGGCAACCCCAGAACCGCGATCACGGACCCGCGCCATGCCCTTATCCACCTGGTTGACGTTTTTCCTGGCCTCCTGGGCCATTTCGTTCTCGCCCGGCGCGGGCGCGATCTCGGCCATGTCTTCCGGGCTGAAGTACGGGTTCGCGCGCGGCTACTGGAACACGGCCGGCCTGATCATGGGCATCCTGTTCCAGTTCGTGGTCGTGGCCGTGGGCCTGGGCGCGGTGCTGGCC
>NZ_POQS01000003.1:0-129740 GCF_002885955.2 Achromobacter pulmonis | reverse complement strand
ATCCACCTGGTTGACGTTTTTCCTGGCCTCCTGGGCCATTTCGTTCTCGCCCGGCGCGGGCGCGATCTCGGCCATGTCTTCCGGGCTGAAGTACGGGTTCGCGCGCGGCTACTGGAACACGGCCGGCCTGATCATGGGCATCCTGTTCCAGTTCGTGGTCGTGGCCGTGGGCCTGGGCGCGGTGCTGGCCACCTCCGAGATGGCCTTCAACGTCGTCAAGTACCTGGGCGTGGCCTACCTGATCTACCTGGGCGTGCGCCAGATCCGCACCGACGCGGCGCCGGTCACGGTCGACGCCGGCGACCCCAAGCTGGCCTCGGTGCGTGAGCTGGTGCTGCGCGGCTTCCTGATCAACACCATGAACCCCAAGGGCACGGTGTTCCTGCTGGCCGTGGTGCCGCAGTTCGTCGACACCGCGCTGCCGCTGACGCCGCAGTACGCGGCGCTGGCGGCCACGCTGGCGTTCACCGACCTGGTGGCGATGGGCGTGTACACGCTGCTGGCGGCGCGCGTGCTGCGCATGCTGCGCGACGCCAAGCACATCCGCTGGATGAACCGGACCTTCGGCTCGCTGTTCATCCTGGCCGGCGTGTTCCTGGCCTCGTTCCGCCGCCATTCCTGAACCCTTGCGCGGGGCATGCGCCGGCGACGGCGCATGCCCCGCGCGCTTTCGTGCCCGATACCGGACCGCGCCGGGCGATGCAACGGCGCTGAGTAAAATCCACCGATCATGAACATCACCCAAGAAGTTGCGCGGCGCCGTACGTTCGCCATCATTTCCCACCCTGACGCAGGCAAGACCACACTGACCGAAAAGCTGCTGCTGTTCGCAGGCGCGATCCAGATCGCCGGCAGCGTCAAGGCGCGCAAGGCCTCGCGCCACGCTTCTTCGGACTGGATGGAGATCGAAAAGCAGCGCGGCATTTCCGTGGCGTCCTCGGTGATGCAGATGGAGTACCGCGACTGCGTCATCAACCTGCTCGACACCCCGGGCCACCAGGACTTCTCCGAAGACACCTACCGCGTGCTGACGGCGGTGGACGCCGCGCTGATGGTGATCGACGCGGCCAACGGCGTCGAGCCGCAGACCATCCGCCTGCTGCAGGTCTGCCGCGCCCGCAACACGCCCATCATCACCTTCATCAACAAGATGGACCGCGAGGTGCGCGAGCCGCTGGAACTGCTGTCCGAGATCGAGGGCCACCTGGGCATGGACGCGGTGCCGTTCTCGTGGCCGGTGGGCATGGGCAAGGCCTTCGGCGGCGTGTTCGACATCCGCCGCGACCGCATGCGCGTGTTCCGCCCCGGCCAGGAGCGCCGCTCGGACAACGACGACTTCATCGAAGGCCTGACCAATCCCGAGATCGCGCGGCGCTTCGGCTCGGCCTTCGAGCAGGCCAGCGGCGAGATCGAACTCATCAACGAAGCCGCGCCGGCCTTCGACCGCGACCAGTTCCTGGCCGGCAAGCAGACCCCGGTGTTCTTCGGCTCGGCCATCAACAACTTCGGCGTGCAGGAAGTGCTGGACGCCCTGGTCGACCAGGCGCCGCCCCCGGGCCCGCGCACGGCCCTGCAGCGCGAGGTGCAGCCCGAGGAGCCCAAGTTCACCGGCGTGGTGTTCAAGGTGCAGGCCAACATGGACCCGGCGCACCGCGACCGCGTGGCGTTCGTGCGCGTCAGCTCCGGCCGCTTCGAGCGCGGCATGCGCCTGAAGGTCGCGCGCACCAACAAGGAAATGCGGCCCAACAACGTCGTGTCCTTCCTGTCGCAGCGGCGCGAACTGCTGGACGAGGCCTATGCCGGCGACGTGATCGGCATTCCCAACCACGGCGTGCTGCAGCTGGGCGACGTGCTGACCGAGGGCGAGACGCTGCAGTTCACCGGCCTGCCGTTCTTCGCGCCGGAACTGTTCCAGGCGGTGGAAGTGAAGGACCCGCTGCGCACCAAGCAGCTGCGCACGGGCCTGACGCAGCTGGGCGAGGAAGGCGCCATCCAGGTGTTCCGGCCCGAGGCCGCCGGCGGCGCGCTGCTGCTGGGCGCGGTCGGCCAGCTGCAGTTCGAAGTGGTGGCCCACCGCCTCAAGACCGAGTATGGCGTGGAGGCCCGGATGCTGCCGTCGCGCTACACAATGGCACGTTGGATTACTTCTGAAAACCCCAAGGCGCTGCGCAAGTTCATGGATGCCAATGCAGCCCATATCGCCTATGATGTGGTGGATGCGGCGGCGTTTTTGATCGGTTCTCCCGCGCAATTGCGCGTTGCCGAAGAACTGTATCCCGATGTGAAATTCCACGCCATGCGCGAGCACGGCGGCAAGGTTTTCGGAGACAAAGCGTAGGCCCGTTGGGGTTCCGCATGGCAGATGAGGGTAGCAATGTCTTGGCGTTTTTTATTCGCAACGCTCCTGGTCGCGCTCGGCGCGTCCGCCTGGGGCGGCATACAACTGGGTGACTGGCTGGTGGCGCATGCGCCGACCGCCGCGCCCGCTCCTGGCCAGGACACCCTGGCCTCGCAGCAGCCGGTGCTGGACGCCAATGGCCGTCCCTACGTGGCGCAGCCGCCCCAGCCCCGCATCGACGGCACGCTGGGCGTGCCGGACAAGCCCGCCGACCGGCAGTGGCAGGTCAACACGGTGTCGCTGTTCGACAGCGTGAGCGATCCTTCCGTGAAGATCTCGCGCGAGCGCATCAGCCCCGAACAGGCCCGCGAAATCGCCGCGAACTCGCAGGTGCCGCTGCCCTCGGGTCCGTCGGACGTCAGCACGCTGGACCTGCAGGCCCCCGGCACCTCCGCCGCCATCAACGGCGGCCAGATGCAGGCCGGCGGCTACGGCACGACCCAGATGGTGCAGGCGCCCCCGCCGCCGAATTCCTCGCAGGCGCCCGGCGCGCCGGGCTGGCAGGACGCCCTCAAGCGCGAACTGGCGCACTGCGCCACCCAGGGCTTCTTCGAGCGCCCCTCCTGTTCCTGGGCCGCGCGCAACAAGTACTGCGGACCCAACCGCGCCTGGGGCACCATGGCCGAATGCCCGGCCCGCCCCTGACGGCGCGAACCCGACCCTCCATGAAAAATGGCGCCCACCGGGCGCCATTTTCTTATCCGCGAGCGGCGATCATTCCGGCACGGACATCTGGCTCTGCAGGTAGTTCTGCAGGCCGACCTTGTCGACCAGCTCGATCTGCGTTTCCAGGTAGTCGATGTGCTCTTCGGTGTCGTCCAGGATGTCCTGGAACAGGTCGCGAGAAACGTAGTCGCGGACCGACTCGCAATGGGCGATCGCTTCCTTGACGGTGGCCTGGGCGGCCTGTTCGAGCTTGAGGTCACAGGCCAGCAGCTCGGGCACGTCCTCACCGATCAGCAGCTTGTGCAGGTCTTGCAGATTGGGCAGGCCGTCCAGCATGAAGATGCGTTCGATCAGACGATCGGCATGCTTCATCTCGCCTATGGATTCTTCGTACTCGTGCTTGCCCAGCTTGTCGAAACCCCAGTGGTTCAACATGCGGGCATGCAGGAAATACTGGTTGATGGCCGTCAGCTCGTTGGTGAGTTGCTTGTTCAGAAACTGGATGACGGTTTTATCGCCTTTCATGATGGACTCCTTGCAGTCAGGCGCGACGCGAATGCATCGCGACAAAGGAGCGCACGATGCCGCGCGTACGCAACCCCGGCAGACTACCATTTGTGACGTGGCCAAAGCTACCTTTGCCCTGCATTTGGTAAACCGCTTTAGGAGCACGACCATAAAGCGATAGGCCAATGAGAATGAGTATGCGTGCGGCTTGGCGGCCCGCGGAATACGGGTCGGCCACTGCGGAGTTCAGCCGGCGCGCCGCGTCGCCAGCCAGATGCCGAAGGCGATCGGCACGATGCCCAGCAGGTCCAGCCACGACACCGCTTCGCCCAGCACCAGCCAGCCGAACAGCAGGCCCAGCGGCGGCATCAGGAAATGCAGCGCGCTGGCCGAGGTGGCGCTGGCGCGCCCCAATATCATGAACCACAGGTAGTAGCCGCCCATCGACACGGCGACGATCATGTAGGCCATGCTCCAGAAGAGGCTGGCCGTCAGGTGCGCGTCGCCCAGGCTCTCGCTGGCCAGCGCGAACGGCAGCAGCGCGGCCGCGCCGGCCAGCGACTGGATGCCGGTCGAGGTCCACAGACCGGTGGCGGGCGCAAGGCGCTTGTAGAGCAGCGTGCCGGCCACCAGCGCCGCCAGCCCGCCGGTGACCAGCAAAGTGCCGTGCAAGTCTTCCTGCATGCCCGACAGCCGCGAGCGCAGCACCAGCGCCACGCCGGCCAGCCCCAGGCACAGGCCGGCCAGCTTGCGCCAGCCCAGCCGCTCGCCCAGCACCGGCCCGGCCAGCACGCCGATGAGCAGCGGATTGGTGCTGATCAGCACGGCGGTGAAAGCCGAGGACACCGTGGTCATGCCCGACCAGCTCAGTCCCAGGTACAGGGCGTTGTTCAGCACGCCCAGCAGCACCAGAACCGCCAGGTCGCGCGCCGGCGGCAGCCGCCAGCGCCCGCCCGCCGCGGCCAGGCCCAGCATCAGCGCGCCGGCGATCAGGAAGCGCAGGGTCAGCAAGGTCAGCGGCGGACAGTCGCGCACCGCGATCTTGGCGGCCGCGAAGGCCGAGCTCCAGAGCAGGCAGAACGCCGCGATGGGCAGCCAGCTCAGGCCCGGCGCGGCGGGCAGGGCGTTGGAGGACAAGGTGGAGACGGCCTTCATGGGAGATCCGAAATAGCGCGAACGATGGAGCGATTCTGCGCGGCGGCCGATCCATTGACAAACTCTTTATTCGGATCGAAAGTATTTGAAAATCAGATGCTTCGGGTGCGCCAATGGATCTCGATCTGCTCCATAGTTTCGTGTCGGTGGTCGACGCCGGCGGCTTTACCGCGGCCGGCGAACGCGTGCACCGCAGCCAGTCCACCGTCAGCCAGCAGATCCGCAAGCTGGAGGAATCGCTGGACTGCGCCCTGTTCGTGCGCGAAGGCCGGCAGGTCTCGCTGACCGAGGACGGCGAGCGCCTACTGGGCTACGCCCGGCGCATGCTGGCGCTATCGACCGAGGTGCGCGAGGCGGTCAGCGGCCGCAAGCGCGTGGACGTGATCCGGCTGGGCATCCCCGACGACTTCGCCGCCGACTCGCTGGCCGCCGTGATTTCGGAATTCGCGCGTTCGCAGCCCGGCGTGCGGCTGTCGGTGCGCTGCGACCTGACCGCCGCGCTCGTGCGCGGCCTGGAACGCGGCGACCTGGACGTGGCGCTGGTCAAGCGCGAGCCCGGCGTCGGCCGCGCCGCGGCGGCCTGGACCGAACATCTGCACTGGATCGGCGGGACGCCGCAGGCGCCGGCGGCCGACGAGCCGGTGCCGCTGGTGGCTTTCCCGCAGGGCTGCATCTATCGCAACCGGGCGATCCACGCGCTGGAGGCCGCGGGCCGGCATTGGCGCATCGCCTACGAAAGCCCGAATCTCCTGGGCCTGCAGGCGGCGCTGAAGGGCGGGCTGGGGATCGCCTTGCTGGAGCGGCGCTGCATCGTGCCGGGCCACCACATCGTCGATGCGGAGCTGCCCGGCGTGCCGCCGACCGAACTGGCGCTGTGCGTGCCCGACGCGGGACGCGCGCCGGTGCGCCGGCTGGCGACGGTGATCGAGGAGTTTTGCGAGAAGGAAATGACGCGGCCCGCCGCAAGCTAGCAGCGAGCCGGGAGAGGAATCCGCCGTTTAAGCCGTGGCGACGAGCGCGATGGGGAAGCTGCTGTTGGCAGCGGGCGCGCCCGGTTCGGCCACGGTGGCCGGCGGATTGACCGGAACGGCAATCGAGCGCACGTCGCACACACTGGAGCAGCGGCCGCCCGGCAGGTATTCGGCGGCGGTCGCCGCGCAGCAGCCGCAGCACGTGGCCACGCCCAGCTCGAATTGCAGGTCGGAAAGCGTCGTCGCGCCGGCGTCCACGCTGGCGCGGACTTGGCGTTCGGTGATGGCATTACATACGCAAATGTACATGAGAATAATTATCGAAAATTATTCAATAACTGACAAGTCCCAGGCGTAAATAAATTTGCAACCAAAGTGTCACGCAAGTGCTTGAAATCAGGGACGAATTCGAATTTATCCGTCCCTGATTTCAGCGGGCGGCGGCCTGGGCCTTGCGCAGCGCGGCCGGCGCGATCCGCAGCGCCTCGCGGTACTTTGCCACCGTGCGGCGGGCGATGACGATCCCCTGATCGGCCAGTTTTTGGGTGATCTGGCTGTCGGACAAAGGCTTGGCGCGGTTTTCCTCGGCCACCATCTGGCGGATGAAGGTCTGCACCGCGGTGGCCGAGGCGGTGTCCCCGCCCTCGGTGGCCACGCCCGTGCCGAAGAAGCGCTTGAGTTCCAGCGTGCCAAACGGAGTGAGCATGTACTTCTGTGTTGTGGCGCGTGAAATCGTGGATTCATGCAAGCCCAGCTCGCCCGCGATGTCCTTCAGGATGAGCGGCCGCATGGCGCCCGGCCCCTGGCTGAAGAATGCGGTCTGGTGCTCCACGATGGCCTGGGCCACCCGCAGGATGGTGTCGAAGCGCTGCTCCACGTTGCGGATCATCCAGCGGGCCTGCTGCAGCTGGGCCTGCAGGCCGGCGTGCGCCGATTCCTTCTGGTTGCCCAGCATCTGGGCGTACAGCCCGTTGATCTGCAGCCGCGGCACGGCGGCGCTGTTCAGGGTGGCCTGCCAGCCGCGGCGGGTCTTGCGCACGATGACGTCGGGCACCGCGTAGTCGGCGGCGGGCACGGTCCAGGCCCGTCCGGGACGGGGTTCGAGCCGCAGGATCAGGGCATGCGCGGCGCGCACCGTGGCTTCGTCGCAGCCCACGGCGGCGCACAGCCGGGCGGTGTTGCCGGTAGCCAACAGCGCCAGGTGCTGCGCGCAGATTTGCCGCGCACAGTCCAGCACGGCGGCGTCGGCCGCCTCGGGCAGGCAGGCGAGATCGGGGTTGCGCAGTTGCAACAGCAGGCATTCGGCCATGTCGCGCGCACCGATGCCGGGCGGATCGAACGATTGCAGCAGCGACAGCGCGGCCTTCAGCTCGTCGAGGTCGGGCTCCATTTCGGCCGGCAGCCAGCCCAGGATCTCCTCCAGCGGCGAGCCCAGATAGCCGTTTTCGTCCAGCTCGTCGATCAGCAGCCCCGCCAGCGCCACGTCGCGGGCCTGCGCCCGGGTCAGGACCAGCTGGCCCAGCAGGTATTCGCGCAGTGTGTCGGGCCGGGCCGCCTCGGGCATGGAGGAGTCCTCGTCCGGATAGACGCCGCCCGAGCCGGGCATTTCCTCGGCCGGCGTTTCGCGTTCGAGCGGCGGCTCGTCGTCCTGCACGGAGGACTCGCGCTCGGACTCGGCCTGCGCTTCGGCCGGCTGGGGGTCCTCGTCGCGTTCCAGCAAGGGGTTTTCCGCGAGCACCTGCGAAATCTCGGCTTCGAGCTCGAGCGTGGACAGCTGCAGCAACCTTATGGATTGCTGCAGCTGTGGCGTCAGCGTCAGATGCTGGCCGGGTCGCAGTTCTAAAATAGGACGGGTCATAGGTACAATATTTTGCATGATGAATCTGACTTCGCCCGCAAGCGTCCGCCAGGACTGCCGCCTGATCGGCCAGACCCTGCTCAAACTGGCGCTACCCCGACTCATAGTGCGTGCGATCGTCATCGCCGTCGCCCTCGTCATCTGGTATCTGGTCGCCCAGTGGATACTGGCATTCGGCCGCAGCATGAACTATGACTTCCTGCACAGCCTGGGCCAGCCGACCGTGGACATGGTGCAGAAGGTCAACCCCTACCTCTGGTGGGCCGTCGCCGCCATCTGGTCTCTGATTGTATTTTTCACCGTCCGCGCCTGGCTGTCCGCCAGCCTGGCCGCCGGCAGCGCCACGCCGGTGGACACCGACGTGCTGGCCGGCCTGGCGCCGCAGCTCTCGGATGAATCCCTGGGCGTGCTGCGCTGGACCTGGGGCGACCGCCAGGAACCGTTCACCGTCGGCGACCTGCGCCGCTCGCTGTCCGAACTGCGCCACCGCCGCATCGACAAGATCGCGATGGTGGCCGACCAGGCCGCCATCCTGGACAATCCGGCGGCGGCCGCCGGCCGCGATCCCGGCGAAATCCGCCGCCAGCCGCGCACCGACCACTACGTCGAACCGCGCATCGGCGGCCCCGCCGACTGAAGCCGCGCAGGCCGCCCACGGGCGGCCTGTTCGTTTCAGGCAGCCGCCAGCCGGCCGCTCCTATACTCGGACTCCAGGCTCGCATAACCGCCGGCCGCCTTCGCATCGACTCCAACCGACCGGCAGCGCAGACCTGCCGGATGCGCGGCCCGCCCCCTGGAGTTTTTTTCATGCATTTCTCTCCCAGCCGGTACGCCGCCGGCCTGCTGCTGGCCTGCTCGGCCGCCTTTGCCTGCGGCGCCGCCGGAGCCGCCGAATGGCCCGACAAACCGATCACTTTCGTCGCCCCGTTCACGGCGGGCGGCGCCAATGACCTGGTCGCGCGCATCATCGCCAAGGCGGTCGGGTCCCAACTGGGCCAGCCCGTGATCGTCGAGAACCGGCCCGGCGCCGGCGGCGTGATCGGCGCGGCGCACGTGGCGCGCAGCCCGGCCGATGGCTACACCTACCTGGTGGGCAGCAACGGCACCGTCACCAACAGCCTGATCCGCTCGGACCAGCCCTACAAGGACGACATGCTGACCCCGGTCGCGCTGTTGTCCATCACGCCCTCGGTCATCGTCGCCAACCCGTCCAATCCGGCCAAGGACCTCAAGGACTTCGTGGCCCGCGCCAAGCAGGCCAGGACCGACCGCATCACGTTCTCGACCGCGGGCAACGGCAGCACGCCGCATTTCGTCGCGGAAATGCTCAAGGAAGCCTCGGGCCTGCCGGTCGAGCCCATCGCCTACAAGAGCGGCTCGGAGGGCGTGACCGCGGTGGTCGGCAACCAGGTCGACGCGACCTCGGAGGCCAGCATCGTCACGCTGCCGCTGATCCAGAGCGGCAAGCTCAAGGCCCTGGCCACCACCTGGGACAAGCGCATGGCCAGCGCGCCGGACATCCCGACGACGGCCGAGCAAGGCTTTCCCGGCGTGCGCATCGGCCACTGGGCCGGCCTGTTCGCCCCGGCCGGCACGCCCGCCGACGTGCTGGACCGCATGAACGCCGCGGTGGACAAATCGCTGCAGACGGCCGAGGTGCGGGACGCGCTGCGCCAGAGCAGCATCGAGCCCGGCGGCGGCTCGCGCGCCAGCTTCGCCGAATTCGCCGCCAACGAACGCGAACGCCTGGGCAAGGTCGTGCAGAACGGCCACATGCAGACGCAATAAACGGCCGCGCAAACAGCCGGGGATCCATCCGTCCCCGGCTTTTTCATCGTATTTTGTTTGCGCTGCACGAAAAAATATGTTTGACTAGCAACCTATGGCCGCTTACCGCAACCCCCTCGCGATTGCTATCGGACGCTTTAACGCTCCGGTTGCCGGCCTGCGCGCTCGCACCTCCTCCATCGCGCTATCGCTATACCTACCGATCGGTTGCCGGGCCTAGTGTCCCCGTGGTAGCTCGGCAGCCACGCTTGCCACACGCGATTTTTCCCTTTTATCTCTGAATCCAGCCAGACGACGACGGTGAACCCGTCAAGGCAAACCCGCGCAGCACGCCGCAAACCGGCCGCGCAGCTTCCGGAACGACTCCGGATAGGGATTCAAAAGAAACCGATCGAGGTGTAGTCATGATGCTTGCCAACCCCGCCACCAAGTACGTCCCGTTCACGCCGTTTGCCCGCGATTTCTCCGAGCGCACCTGGCCCAGCCGCCGCATCACCGCCGCGCCGATCTGGATGAGCACGGACCTGCGCGACGGCAACCAGGCCCTGATCGAGCCCATGAGCGTCGAGCGCAAGCTCCGCTTCTTCGAACAGCTGGTGAAGATCGGCTTCAAGGAAATCGAAGTGGGCTTCCCGTCGGCCTCGCAGACCGACTTCGACTTCGTGCGCAAGCTCATCGACGAAAAGCGCATTCCCGACGACGTCACCATCATCGTGCTGACGCAGTCGCGCGAAGACCTGATCAGCCGCACGGTGGAATCGGCCGCCGGCGCCAAGCAGGCCATCGTCCACTTGTACAACGCCTGCGCGCCGGCGTTCCGCAAGGTCGTGTTCAACATGAGCAAGGACGAGATCAAGAACATCGCCACGACCGGCACGCGCCTGGTCAAGCAGTACATGGCCCAGCATCCCGAGACCAAGTGGCGCTACCAGTACTCGCCGGAAGTGTTCAGCACGACCGAACCCGAATTCGCGCTGGAAGTCTCCAACGCCGTGGCCGACGTATGGGAGCCCACGCCGGACTGCAAGATGGTGCTGAACCTGCCGGCCACCATCGAGGCCACCACGCCGAACATGTACGCCGACCAGATCGAGTGGATGCACAAGAACCTGGCGCGCCGCGACAGCATCGTGCTCAGCGTGCACCCGCATAACGACCGCGGCACCGCCGTGGCCGCCGCCGAATTCGCCGTGATGGCCGGCGCCGACCGCATCGAAGGCTGCCTGTTCGGCAGCGGCGAGCGCACCGGCAACGTCGACCTCGTCACGCTGGCGCTGAACCTCTATACCCAGGGCGTGCATCCGGGCCTGGATTTCTCGGACATCGACGAAGTGCGCCGCTGCGCCGAGTACTGCAATCAGCTGCCGGTGCACCCGCGCCATCCGTACGCCGGCGACCTGGTCTTCACCGCGTTCTCCGGCTCGCACCAGGACGCCATCAAGAAGGGCTTCGCCCAGCAGCAGCCCGACGCCGTGTGGGAAGTGCCGTACCTCCCGATCGACCCGGCCGACCTGGGCCGCAGCTACGACGCGGTGATCCGCGTCAACAGCCAGTCGGGCAAGGGCGGCGTGTCGTACCTGCTCGAACAGGAGCACGGCCTGGTGTTGCCGCGCCGCCTGCAGATCGAATTCAGCCGCGCCATCCAGCGCGTGACCGACGAGACCGGCCGCGAGGTCACCGCCGACGACGTGCACACCATCTTCAGCCGCGAATACCTGGAGCAGAAGGCGCCCTGGAAGCTGGTGCGCCACCGCATCGACGGCAACCCGGCCGCCGGCGAAGGCCAGCATTTCAGCATCGAGGCCGAACTGGAATACAACGGCGAACGCCGCGTCGTCACCGGCAAGGGCGACGGCGCCATCTCGGCTTTCGTGGCGGCGCTGGACGTGCCGGTGCGCATCATGGACTACCATGAGCACGCCATCGGCACCGGCACCGACACCCGCGCCGCATCCTACGTGGAGCTGCGCGTGGGCGATTCCGGCACGGGCTTCGGCGTGGGCATCGACCGCGACATCGTGACGGCCTCGTTCCAGGCCGTGCTGAGCGCCGTCAACCGCCACATCAACGCCGGCGCCGTGACCACCACCGAGCAAGAGACTGCCGAGACCGCGTGATCCGCGACCCGGCATGAAAGCAGCCCGCCGCTACCCGGCGGGCTTTTTGTTTCCGGGCGGCGTCAGCCGCGCGGCCACATGTCGGATGCGCCGATGTCGGGCGAGTTGGCGGCCAGCAGGCGCTGATGCACCCAGGCCGCGATGGCCAGCATGGCGTGGTCGCCGTGGCGCTTGCCGATCAGCTGCAGGCCCACCGGCAGGCCCTGCGGGCCGGTGGCGAACGGCAGGTTCAGGCAGGGCAGGCCGAACAGCGTCCAGGCCCGCGAGAACTGCGGATCGCCCGTGCCCAGGTCCGCGAAGGGCGCTTCGCCGGCTGCGCTAGGCGCGATCAGCACGTCGTACGTGTCGAGCCACGAGTCCACGCGCGCGCGCGGCTCGGCGGCGCGGGCCAGGTTCTGCTGGTGTTCTTCGGCCCCGATGCGCATGCCCGCCTCGATGATGGCCTGCAGCTTGGTGCTGAGCTGGCCCATGTGCTCGATGCGCTCGTAGGCCAGCGCCTGCGACAGCTCGAACGCCATGATGTCCGCGTGCAGCTGCACCAGCGCGCAGTGTTCCTGCGGCTGCGGCACTTCTTCCACCACGGCGCCGGCGCGCGACAGGATGGCCGCCGCCTGCGCGAAGGCCTCCTTGGTTTCGGACTGCGCGTGGCGCCACTGCAGGGTGCGGAACATGCCGATGCGCGGCTTGCCGTCGTACGACAGGTCCAGCATGCGCGGGTCGCGCATCAGGACCGAGGCGAACAGCGCCACGTCCGGCACCGAACGCGCGAAGCCGCCGACCGTGTCCAGCGACTCGGCCACGCTCTTGACCCCCGCGCGCGAAATGCTGCCGAAGGTGGGCTTGTAGCCGACCACGCCGCAATAGGAGGCGGGGCGGATGATGGAGCCCGCGGTCTGCGTGCCCAGCGCGAATGGCACCATGTCGTCGGCCACCGCGGCCGCCGAGCCGCTGGAGGAGCCGCCCGGCGTGTAGGCCTCGTTGCGCGGATTGCGCGTGGGGCCGGCATGGTAGGTGGCGAATTCGGTGGTCACGGTCTTGCCGATCACGATCGCGCCGGCCTCGCGGCACTGCGCCACGCTGGCCGCGTCCAGGCCCGGGCGGTGGCGTTCGTAGATGGGCGAGCCGTAGCGGGTGGGCAGGTCCGCGGTGTCGAACAGGTCCTTGACGCCGATGGGCAGGCCATGCAGCGGGCCGCGCAGCGCGCCGCGGTCCAGCGTCTGCGCGCGTTCCAGCGCAGCCTGCTTTTGCAGCGCGGTCCAGGCATGCACGGTGTTCTCGCGCTGCTCGATGCGCGCGAAGCAAGCGCGCACGAGCTGCTCCGCGGTCAGTTCGCGCCGTTGCAGCTTGCGCGCGGCTTCGAGCGCGCCAAGCTTGTTCAAGGCTATAGACATGGTCCTTTCCTCTTTACCGGCGCCGCGCATGGCGCGCGGCGGCTGAGCGACGCACCCAGTCCCCTTGACCGGGGGTTCGCCGGAAGACGCGGCGGGCAAATTCCGCCGCGCATTTCGGACCAACCGACTGCTGCCAATGTCCACCACGCGTCAATTGGGAAAAACACGGAAATCACCGCTTTTCTCCACGGAAACCGCGCGTCGCGCCTTGGCTTTTCTGTTGCGTCGGCACCAGCATAGCGCAAACCCGTGCAATACAAAGGTCATATTTGTCTAGTAAGATGAAATCGTTTTCACGACCCGACAGCAATTCCGCATGGCATCGCGCCCGTCGCCCCGATTCTCCATCATTGAAGTGGCCCGCAAGGCCGGGGTTTCGCCGGCCACGGTGTCGCGCGCCTTCAACCAGCCGGACATCGTGCATCCCGACACGCTGGCCCATATCCGCAGCGTCGCCAAGCGCGCGGGCTTTCGCCCCAACCGCGTGGGCCGCAGCCTGCGCTCGGGCAGCACGCGCACCATCGGGCTGATCCTGCCCACGCTGTCCAACCCGGTGTTCGCAGAATGCTTCGAAGGCGCCGAGCGCCGCGCGCGCGAATCGGGCTACAGCGTGATGCTGACGGCCACCGGCTACGATCCGGCGGTCGAATCGGCCGCGGTCCAGGGCCTGATGGACCACCAGGTCGACGGGCTGATCCTGACGGTCGCCGACGTGGCCAAGAGCGCGACGCTGGACGACCTGGACAGCGCCGGCATTCCCTATGTGCTGGTCTACAACGAATCGGCCGCCCATCCCTATGCCTCGGTGGACAACCGCGCCGCCGCCAGCGACATGGTGGCCCATCTGGCGGCGCTGGGCCATCGCCGCATCGCGCTGGTCACCGGGCCGCTGACCGCCTCCGACCGCGCGCGCCGCCGCCTGACCGGCGCGCGCGCCTGCGCCAAGCGCCTGGGCCTGGATGCCATCCAGCACATCTCCATGAGTTCGCACACCGGCAGCGACGCCGACGCCCTCAAGGCCGCGCTGCGCGGCAAGCAGGCGCCCACCGCCCTGTTCTGCTCGAACGACCTGCTGGCCACGGCGGTGATCGCCGACCTGGTCGGGCTGGGCCTGTCCGTGCCGGCCGACATCTCGGTCTGCGGCTTCGACGGCATGCGTTTCGGCGCCTTGCTGACGCCGCCGCTGACCACGGTGGCGCAGCCCAGCGACGGCATCGGCGTGGCGGCCTGCTCCAACCTGCTGGCGCAGATCCACGGACAACCGCCGCAATCCGACCGCCTGCCGCATTGCATCGTGGTCGGCGGCACCGCGGCGCCGGTGCGGCGCAAGGCCGCCGGCTAGGGCCTGTTCAACGCTTTCGATATCCAAGCATCATGCTCATCGCACAGATTACCGACCTGCACATGCGCACCCCGGGCGACAAGGCCTACGGCATCATCGATCCGGCCGCCTTCCTGGCGCCGGCCGTGCGCGCGCTCAACGCCCTGACGCCGCGGCCCGACTGCGTGCTCATCACCGGCGACCTGACCGACCTGGGCCGGCCCCAGGAATACCAGGCGCTGCGCGAGCACCTGCAGGCGCTGGAGATTCCATACTTCCTGCTGCCCGGCAACCACGACGACCGCGCCCAGCTGCGCGCCGCGTTTTCCGACCACGACTATCTGCAAGGCGACGGGCCGTTCATCCAGTACGCCATCGAAAGCTATCCGCTGCGCCTGCTGGCGCTGGACACCGTGGTGCCGATGAAGAGCCACGGCGAACTGTGCCAGGACCGGCTCGACTGGCTGGCCACGCGCCTGGCCGAACAGCCGCAGCGGCCCACGCTGGTGCTGATGCACCATCCGCCATTCCTGACCGGCATCGAGCACATGGACGCCATCGGCCTGCTGGCCGGCGCGCCCGAGCTCGAGCGCATCGTGGCGCGTTTCCCGAACGTGGAACGCGTGCTCTGCGGCCATCTGCACCGCACGATATTCCAGCGCTTCGGCGGCACCATCGCCTCGACCTGTCCGGGCACCGCGCACCAGCTCGCGCTGGAGATCGGGCCGCGCCCGACGCTGCAATACATCATGGAGCCGCCGGGCTATCAATTGCACTGGTGGCATGGCGGCAACCTGGTCACGCACCACGCCGTCATTGGGGAATACCCCGGACCTTACCCATTCGCCTGAGGCCTGCGGCTAGACTATCGGACCTCGCCTTGCCATACATCCGTCATGTTTGCGCTGCACAATGAAAAGGATTTCATCGCAGGCAACAATGCGGATCCAACTATCGGATCTTCGAGACAGCATGTCATCCATCGTTCTGGATAACCTCACCAAGCAGTACGGCGCCGCCGCCGCGATCCATGGCGTCAGCTTCACCGTTCCCGCCGGCAGCTTCACGGTCCTCCTGGGTCCGTCGGGCTGCGGAAAGTCCACCACCCTGCGCATGATCGCCGGGCTGGACACGCCCACCTCGGGCAGCATCCGCATCGGCGACCGCGACGTGACCCAGCTGCCGCCTTCCAAGCGCCGCATCTCCATGGTGTTCCAGTCGTATGCGCTGTTTCCGCACCTGTCGGTGCGCGAGAACATCCTGTTCGGCCTGAAGGTGCGCAAGGAGCCGGCGCGCGACTACGACCGCCGCCTGCAGCGCGTGGCCGGCCTGCTGGGCCTGAACCACCTGCTCGACCGCAAGCCCTCGCAGCTGTCCGGCGGCCAGCAGCAGCGCGTGGCGCTGGGCCGCGCGGTCATCTCCGAAGCCCCGGTCTGCCTGATGGACGAGCCGCTCTCCAACCTCGACGCGCAGCTGCGCCACGAAATGCGCCGCGAGATCCGCGCGCTGCAGCAGGAGCTGGGCATCACGATGGTGTACGTCACGCACGACCAGACCGAGGCCATGAGCATGGCCGACCAGGTGGTGCTGCTGCGCGGCGGCCAGATCGAACAGCACGACACGCCCGACGGCCTGTACGCGCGCCCGGCCAGCGAATTCGCCGCGCGCTTCATCGGCACGCCGCCCATGAACCTGATCGGCCTGGCCGGCGGCAACGGCGCCACCGTCATCGCCGGCGCCGACGGCCCGGCCATCGCCAGCGCGCCGGCCGGCGCGGTCAAGCTGGGCGTGCGGCCCGAACACATCCGGATCGACGACGGCGGCATCCCCGCCACCGTCGAAAGCGTGGAGTACTTCGGCGCGGACTCCATCGTGGTGTGCCGCGTCGGCGACACCAGCGGCGTGGCCGTGCGCGTCAGCGGGCATCTGCGCGCGCGCGCCGGCGAAGCCCTGCGCCTGTCCTGGCCGCAGGCGCAGCAGCACTTCTTTGCCGCCGATTCGGCGGTCATCAACACCGTCGGGCACTAGATCAAGCCCGCACACAGCACAGGAAAGGAAAACCAACATGCGACGCACCGTACTGAAGACCCTGGCCGCCAGCCTGGCCGCCGCCTGCCTTTCGCTGCCTGCGCAGGCGCAGAACAAGCCCGTCGAGGTCGAGTTCTATTACCCGGTCGCCGTGGGCGGCCCCATCACCAAGATCGTCGACGACATGGTGGCGGACTTCCAGAAGGAAAATCCCAACATCCGGATCAAGCCGATCTACGCCGGCTCCTACCAGGACTCGATCGCCAAGGCGCTGACCGCGCTCAAGGGCGGCACCCCGCCGCAGCTGGCGGTGCTGCTGTCGACCGACATGTTCACGCTGATCGACGAGGACGCCATCGTCCCGATCGACAGCCTGGCCAAGAGCGAGGCCGACAAGAAGTGGCTGGGCGGCTTCTATGACGCCTTCATGCAGAACAGCCGCACCGGCGGCCACACCTGGGGCGTGCCGTTCCAGCGCTCGACCATCGTCATGTACTACAACAAGGACCTGTTCAAGGCCGCCGGGCTGGACCCCGAACGCGCGCCGGCCACCTGGGCCGAACTGGTCGAGTACGGCAAGAAGCTGACCAAGCAGGACGCCGCCGGCAACACCACGCAGTGGGGCATCGAGATCCCCTCGGGCGGCGCGTTCGCCTACTGGCTGTTCCAGGCGCTGACCACGCCGAACGACGCGATCCTGATGAACGAGGCCGGCAACGAGGTCTACCTGGACAAGCCGGCGGTGGTCGAGGCCGCGCAGTTCTGGCACGACCTGTCGGCCAAGCACAAGATCATGCCGGCCGGCACCATCGACTGGGGCACCACGCCCAAGGACTTCCTCGAAAAGAAGGCCGCCATCGTCTGGACCACCACCGGCAACCTGACCAACATCCGCAAGAACGCCGACTTCCCGTTCGGCGTCGCCATGATGCCCAAGCAGAAGCGCGGCGGCAGCCCGACCGGCGGCGGCAACTTCTACATCTTCAAGAGCGGCACGCCGGAGCAGCAGCAGGCCGCGCTCAAGTTCGCGCAATGGGTCACCACGCCCGAACGCGCCGCCGACTGGAGCATCGCGACCGGCTACGTCGCGGTGACCCCGGCCGCCTGGGAAACCGAGAAGATGAAGAAGTACGCGCAGGAAGTGCCGGCCGCCACGGTCGCGCGCGACCAGCTGGAAGTCAGCGTGGCCGAGTTCTCCACGCATGAAAACCAGCGCGTCACCAAGACGCTCAACGATGCGCTGCAGGCCGCGTTGACGGGCTCCAAGACGCCCCAGCAGGCGCTGACCGACGCCCAGCGCGAGGCCGACCGCATACTGCGTTCCTACAAGTAAACCGACAAGCACGATGAGCCGCTCTTTGAATGCGCTTTATGGCTGGCTGCTTCTGCTGCCAGCCATCGTGCTGCTCGCCGCGTTCACGCACTACCCGGCGCTGGCGACGCTATGGCACAGCTTTTTCTCCACCCCCAAGGGCGCGCGTCCGGCGCGCTACGTGGGGCTGGAGAACTACGCGCTCATGCGCGACGATCCGGTGTTCTGGCAGTCCCTGTGGAACAACCTGTGGTTCGCGCTGGGCACCATTCCCACCTCCATCGGCATCGCGCTGATCATGGCGCTCTGGGTCAACCGCAACCTGCGCGGGCGCGGGTTCCTGCGCATGGCCTACTTCACGCCCACGGTGCTGCCGATGGTGGCGGTGGCCAATATCTGGCTGTTCTTCTACACCCCGCAGTACGGCCTGATCGCGCAGGTGATGCAGCTTTTCGGCACGCCCGGGCCGAACTGGCTGGGCTCGCGCGAAACCGCGCTGCCGGCGCTGATGCTGGTGACCGTGTGGAAGGAAGCGGGCTTTTTCATGATCTTCTACCTGGCCGCCTTGCAGACCGTCTCGCCGTCGCTGCGCGAAGCCGCCATGCTCGAAGGCGCCTCGCGCTGGCAGTACTTCCGCCGCATCCTCTGGCCGCTCTTGATGCCGACCACGCTGTTCGTGCTCATCAACGCGCTGATCAACGCCTTCCGGCTGGTGGACCACGTCGTGGTCATGACGCGCGGCGGGCCGGACAACGCCAGCACGCTGCTGCTGTACTACATCTACCAGGTGGGTTTCAGTTTCTGGGACACGGCTTACGCCGCCACGCTGACCGTCGTGTTGCTGGTGGTGCTGGCGCTGACCGCGCTGGTCAAGTTCCGCTGGCTGGACCGCAGGACGCACTATCAATGAAAGACAAGCTCGATACCCTGGGCGCCTGGGCGCTCGGCCTGCTGTGGATCCTGCCCCTGGCGTACGCCATGTGGGCGGCGTTCCACCCGCCCGCCTACGCCACCCGCTTCGACCTGTTCGCGCCGCTGACGCTGGACAACTTCGTGCGGGCCTGGCATGCCGCGCCGTTCCCGCGCTACTTCCTCAACACCTTCCTGCTCGTCACGATGGTGCTGGCCGCGCAGCTGGTGCTGTCCACCCTGGCGGGCTATGCGTTCGCGCGCCTGGAATTCCGCGGCCGCGACTTCGTCTTCATGCTGGTGCTGCTGCAGCTGATGATCATGCCCGACGTGCTGCTGGTGGAGAACTACCGCTCCATGAGCCAGCTCGGCATCCGCGACACGGTGTTCGCCATCGGCCTGCCGTACTTCGCCTCGGCCTTCGGCATCTTCCTGTTGCGCCAGACCTTCAAGACCGTGCCGCGCGAACTCGAAGAGGCTGCTCGCATGGAGGGCGCCAACGCGCTGCAGATCCTGTGGAAGGTGTACGTGCCGCTGGCCAAGCCGATCTACGTGGCCTACGGGCTGGTGTCGGTCAGCCACCACTGGAACAACTTCCTGTGGCCGCTGATCATCACCAACTCGGTGGAGTCGCGCCCGCTGACGGTGGGGCTGCAGGTGTTCTCGTCCACCGATCAGGGCATCGACTGGTCGGTCATCACCGCCGCCACGCTGATGTCGGCCGCGCCGCTGCTGATCGCGTTCCTGCTGTTCCAGCGCCAGTTCGTGCAGTCGTTCATGCGGGCGGGGATCAGGTAGCGGAGGCCGATGGGTGCAGCGCGACAACTGTCGGGACAAGGGCCCCGGCGCAGAACGCGCGAAACCCATCGGGGCGAACCCCTTCTAATACCCCACCGTCAGCCCCGGCAGGTCCACCGTGATGCGCGGCCGTTCCAGCGCCAGCGCCAGGTTCTCGGCGAATTCGCGGGCTTCTTTTTCGTCGGTGGACAGGGTGTCGTAGCCGAGCGCGTCCGCCACGCCCAGCACCTTGTCCAGCAGCAGCACCTTGCCGCTGGGACGCAGGGGCTCGCAGCCCAGCGTTTCCCAGGCGCCGTCGAACCAGTCGCGGGCCTGATTCTGGCGCTCGGGAGACGGCTCGACGTCGGCCGCGAGGTCCACGGAACGGCGGGGATCGAAAACGATGGTGATGTCGCTGCGCATGGGGGTTCCTTCAAAAGGCGTCAGCCCAGAAGCGTAGGGAAAAAAACGCCGCCAGATTGTCGGTCCGGCGACATTGGCCCGCGGGTTACCAGCCGCGCGACACTTCCCAGGTGACTTCCGCGCCGGCCGCCAGCGACTGGCGCATCATGTCCAGCAGCGGGAAGGCGCGCTCCTTCATGCCCACCATGCGGGCCATCGGGGACACCGGCGGCTTGTCTTCGTCCTCGTCCTCGGCGCCTTCGTGGGCGCGCTGGTAGTCCTCGATCGCGCGCTCGATGCCGTCGATGGCGGGCTGCAGCTGTTCCACGGTGAAAACGCCGCGCTCCGGAATCTTGTCTCCGAAGGACTTGCCGGCGGCGTGCAACAGCGCGCCGGCATGGTCGGTCAGCATCAGGACCTCGGCCACGACCTTGGAGTGAAAGGTGATCAACATATTCCGGTCTCCACAATGATTACTTACATACACTACCGCAACGCCCGGGGGATGCCAACTAGGGTCCTGCCCCGCGGATACGCCCGCGGGCCATCCGTCCCCCGCGGACCCCGCGCGCGCCGGGCCGCCCGCCAAATCAAGCTATGATTCAGGGGATTCCCGTGACAGGAGGGTCTGCGCCGCCCCGAAACCGGGCATGCGCGCGGCCGCCGGCCCACCGGCAGGCAGAGCGCCCCATCCTGTCCGCTCCGCCCCGCGCGGGCGCGTCCGTCACCAACTCAGAACTCTCCAGACGCCCATGCTCCTCGAGCAACAGAAACAGCTTATCTCCCTGATCCAGGCCGCCGTCGCGCAAAGCCTGCCCGACGCCGCCGCCGATGCGGCCCGGGCCAACGTGCTGCTGGAGCGCCCCAAGGTCGCCGCCCACGGCGACGTCGCCACCAACGTGGCCATGCAGCTGGCCAAGCCGGCCCGCCGCAATCCGCGCGAACTGGCCCAGGCCATCGTGGACGCGCTGACGGCGCAGCCCGGCGCGGCCGGCCTGGTCGAAAGCGCCGAGGTCGCCGGCCCCGGCTTCATCAACCTGCGCGTCACCGCCGCGGCCCGCCAGGCCGTCATCGCCGCCGTGGCCGAACAGGGCGCCGACTTCGGCCGCGCGCCCCGCAGCGGCGAGAAGATCCTGGTCGAATTCGTGTCGGCCAACCCCACCGGCCCGCTACACGTGGGCCATGCCCGCCAGGCCGCGCTGGGCGACGCCATCTGCCGCCTGTACGACGCCAGCGGCTGGGACGTGACCCGCGAGTTCTACTACAACGACGCCGGCAACCAGATCAACAACCTGGCCATCAGCGTGCAGGCGCGCGCCCGCGGCCTGAGCACCGATTCCCCCGAATGGCCGGCCGACGGCTACAAGGGCGACTACATCGCCGACATCGCGCGCGACTTCCAGGCCCGCGCCACCGTGCACTCCGACGGCGTGGACGTCACCGCCTCGGGCGACGTCGACAACCTGGACGACATCCGCGTCTTCGCCGTGGCCTACCTGCGCCGCGAGCAGGACCTCGACCTGCAGGCCTTCGGCCTGGCGTTCGACAACTACTACCTGGAAAGCTCGCTCTACACCTCCGGGCGGGTCGAGGCCACCGTGCAGGCGCTGATCGCCGGCGGCCACACCTACGAAGAAGGCGGCGCGCTGTGGCTGCGCACCACCGAGCTGGGCACGGGCGACGACAAAGACCGCGTCATGCGCAAGAGCGAGGGCGGCTACACCTACTTCGTGCCCGACGTGGCCTACCACAAGGCCAAATGGGAGCGCGGCTTCCACCGCGCCGTGAATATCCAGGGCAGCGACCACCACGGCACCGTGGCGCGCGTGCGCGCCGGCCTGCAGGCGCTGGAAGAGGGCATCCCCAAGGACTACCCGTCCTACGTGCTGCACAAGATGGTCAAGGTGATGCGCGGCGGCGAAGAGGTCAAGATCTCCAAGCGCGCCGGCAGCTACGTGACCATGCGCGACCTGATCGACTGGGTCGGCCGCGACGCGGTGCGCTACTTCCTGATCCAGCGCCGCGCCGATACCGAGTTCGTGTTCGACGTGGACCTGGCGCTGTCCAAGAGCGACGAGAACCCGGTCTACTACATCCAGTACGCGCACGCCCGCATCTGCTCGGTGATCGCCAACGCCGCCATGCCGGCCGCCGACGTGGCCCAGGCCGACGCCGCGCTGCTGACCGCCCCGACCGAATTCGCGCTGATGCAGCGCCTGGCCGAATTCCCCAACGTGATCGCGCTGGCCGCGCAGGAGCTGTCGCCGCACCACATCGCCTTCTGGCTGCGCGACTGCGCCTCGGACTTCCACGCCTGGTACAACGCCGAGCGCGTGCTGGTCGACGATACCGCGCTGAAGCTGGCGCGCCTGCGCCTGGCCTCGACCACGCGCCAGGTGCTGGCCAACGGGCTGGCGCTGTTGGGCGTCTCGGCGCCCGAGCGGATGTAACATCGGTTCATGGCAACCAAGCGCAAAACCTCCCGCCGTTCCTCCGGCGAAAGCGGCAGCACCCTGTACGGGGCGCTGGCCGGCCTGCTCCTCGGCCTGATCGTGGCCGCCGTCGTCGCCTTCTACGTCACCAAGGCGCCCGTGCCCTTTGTGGACCGGGCCAGCCGCCAGGGCGACACCGGCAAGCTGCCCGATCCCCGCCTGGCGCCCGACCCCAACGCCGGCCTGTACGGGCGCGACGGCGGCGCGGGCCCGGCCCCGACCGGCCCGACCGCGACGGCCCCCGCGCCGCTGCCCGGCGCAGGCACCGCCGCCCCCAAGACCGATGAGCCGCCCTCCAAGATGGACGACCTGGGTGCGCTGATCGCCACGCTGCCGTCCACCCGCCAGGCCGCCCCGGCCGCGCCCGCGCCCAGCGCCGCGCCGCCCACGCCGATCTCCAAGGCCCCGGCGCCGGCCGCCAAGCCGGCTCCCGCGGCCACCGGCACTTACTACCTGCAGGCCGGCGCATTCCGCGGCGAAAGCGATGCGGAGTCCCTCAAGGCCCGCATCATCCTGCTGGGCCTGCCGGTCGCGGTGCAGAAGGCCGAGGTCGGCGGCAAGCCCATCAACCGCGTCAGGGTGGGGCCGTTCGCCCGCCTGGACGACATGAACCGCGCCCGCGGCCGGCTGGGCGAGAACAAGATCGAAACCGCGGTGGTGCGCCAGTAAGCGGCCGTCCGCGGAGGCGGACGGAACTTATGCGGCCCCGCCCCTGTCTGTAACTTTTTTGCTCAGGAACCTCTCATCCATGCTGTCCCCCAAGATTATTCGCATCCTGGCCGCGGCCGCGTTGACCGCCACCACGTTCCTCAGCCCGGCGAGCCACGCCCAGGGCACGCAGCAATACGTGCCCATCAATCCGCCGCTGCCGTCGGACACCCCGGGCAAGGTGGAAGTGCTGGAGTTCTTCGCCTACACCTGCCCGCACTGCGCGGCGATCGAACCGCTGGTCGAGGACTGGGCCAAGACCAAGCCCGAGGATGTGGTGCTCAAGCAGGTTCCCATCGCCTTCAACGCCGGCATGAAGCCGCTGCAGCAGCTGTACTACACGCTGCTGGCCCTGGACCGCGCCGACCTGCATCCCAAGGTCTTCACCGCCATCCACGGCGAACACAAGCGCCTGTTCGACAAGAAGGCCATGGGCGAATGGGTCGCCGCGCAAGGCGTGGACCGCGCCAAGTTCGACTCGGTATTCGATTCGTTCAGCGTGCAGACGCAGGTGCAGCGCGCCACCCAGCTGGCCGAGGCCTACCGCATCGAAGGCACGCCGTCCTTCGCCGTCGGCGGCAAGTTCATGACCTCGCCCGTCATGGCCGGCAACAGCTACGAAGGCGCGCTCAAGGAAGTCGACCGCCTGATCCCGATGGCGCGCAACTGACGCGCCCGGACCCCGCTCCGCAACGCCCCGAGCCTTCACTGGCCGGGGCGTTTTTTGTCGCCGGGCCGCCCCAAGACAAAAACGCCCCCTCGGGGGGCAGCAAGCACGCGTAGCGTGCGCCGCGTGGGGGTCTTTTTTATCGCCGGGCCGCCGCGGCCACGCTACACTTTTCCCACAATAAATCGCCGCGGCGGCGGCATATCAAGGGGAGGAAGACATGAAACAGCAAATCCTGCGCGGCCGTGCAGCCGGCCTGTGCCTGGCGCTGGCCGCGGGCCTGGCGCATGCCAGCNGCGTTTTTTGTCGCCGGGCCGCCCCAAGACAAAAACGCCCCCTCGGGGGGCAGCAAGCACGCGTAGCGTGCGCCGCGTGGGGGTCTTTTTTATCGCCGGGCCGCCGCGGCCACGCTACACTTTTCCCACAATAAATCGCCGCGGCGGCGGCATATCAAGGGGAGGAAGACATGAAACAGCAAATCCTGCGCGGCCGTGCAGCCGGCCTGTGCCTGGCGCTGGCCGCGGGCCTGGCGCATGCCAGCGACGCCGGCGGCGTGAAGATCGGCGTGCTCACCGACATGGCGGGCGTGACCGCCGACGCCACCGGCAAGGGCTCGGTCGAGGCGGCCCGGCTGGCCATCGAGGAAATCGGCGGCAGCGTGCTGGGCAAGCCCATCTCGCTGGTGTCGGGCGACCACCAGCACCGCCCCGATATCGGCAGCAGCATGGTGCGCAAGTGGTACGACACCGATGACGTGGACGTGGTGGTGGACGTGCCCAACTCCTCGGTGGCGCTGGCGGTGCAGGGCATCGCGCGCGAGAAGAAGAAACTGGTGCTGTTCTCCAGCCCCGGCACCACCGCGCTGTCGCAGGCGCAGTGCTCGCCCTACGGCGTGCAATGGACCTACACCACCTATGCGCTGTCGCGCGGCACGGCCACCGCGGTGGTCAACGAGGGCAACAAGCGCTGGTTCATCCTGGCGTCGGACTACGCCTTCGGCAAGCAGCTGGCGGCGGACACGGAAGCCGTGGTCAAGGCCAACGGCGGCGAGGTGGCCGGCACCGTTTACCACCCGCTGAATGCATCGGATTTCGCCTCCTTCCTGCTGCAGGCGCAGGCCTCCAAGGCGCAGATCATCGCCATCGCCAACGCGGGCGGCGACACCATATCGGCCATCAAGCAGGCGGCGGAATTCGGCATCGGCGGCGCGCAGCAACTGGCCGCCATGCTGCTGCTGATTACCGACGTCCACAGCCTGGGGCTGCAGGCAGCGCAGAAAACCTACCTGACCGTGCCGTCCTACTGGGACATGAACGACGGCACGCGCGCCTTCGCCAAGAAATTCGAAGCCCGCGTGGGACGTCCGCCCACCTTCCTGCAGGCCGGCGTCTACGGCTCGGTGCGCCATTACCTGCAGGCCGTGAAGGCCGCCGGCACGGTCGAGGCCGACGCCGTCATGGCGAAGATGAAATCGCTGCCCATCGACGATCCCTTCAGCCTGAACGCGCGCATCCGCGAAGACGGGCTGGTGGTGCGCGACATGATGCTGGCGCAGGTCAAGACCCCGGCGCAGTCCAAGGCGCCGTGGGACTACTACAACATCGTGCGCACCATCCCGGGCGCCACGCTGGCCTGGCCCCTGTCGGACAGCCAGTGCCCGCTGGTCAAGCCATGACGCGGACGCTGGCGCTGGCCGATGTCGGCAGCTTCTACGCGGGCGGACGGCAGGTGCGCATCGACGGCCTGCCGCGACGCGACATCGCATTCACGCAAAGCGCCTCGCTGGCCTATGACCCCAACGGCCTCTACCACTTCGAGCAGGCCTACGTGCAGTACTTCATTCCGGCCGCGCTGGCGCATCCGCTGCCCATCGTGATGCTGCACGGCGGCGGCATGACCGGCGCGATGTGGGAGCAGACGCCGGACGGGCGGCCCGGCTGGATGCAGCATTTCCTGCGCCAGGGCCATGCGGTGTATGTGGTGGACAACGTCGAGCGCGGCCGCGCGGGCTGGGCGCCGTTCCAGGAAGTCTGGCCGGAGCCGCCCATCATCCGCAACGCCGAGGAAAGCTGGACGCTGTTTCGCTTCGGCCGCGCCGAGGACTACGCGGCGCGCCGGCCATTCGCGGGACAGCGCTTTCCGGTGGCGGCGTTCGACGCCTTCATCCGCCACGCGGTGCCGCGCTGGCTGGGCAACAACGATGCGGCGCTGCGGGGATTCTGCGCGGTGCTGGAGCGCGTGGGGCCGTGCCTGGTGATGGCGCACAGCCACGGCGGCGAGGTCGCCTACCGCGCGCTGCATGCGCGCCCGGACCTGGTGCGCGGCGTCATCGGCATCGAGCCCTCGGGCTTCTCGCCGGAGGTGGCGGCCGCGGCCGTGGCGGACAAGCCCTTTCTGTTCGTCTATGGCGACTACCTGGACGCGACGCCGCTGTGGGAAAAGCTGTGCGCCGCCGGCGAGGCCTATGCCGGCGAACTGGCGCGGCAGGGCGCGCGCGTGCAGACCTGGCGCCTGGCCGACATGGGCGTGGCCGGCAATTCGCACATGCCCATGATGGACGACAACAGCGACGATATCGCCGCGCGCATCGGCGCCTGGATACGCGGCGCGGCCGCCTGAGCGCGCCGCGCCGCCTTACTCGCGCACGGCGGCGGCCTTTTCCAGCGCCTGGGTCAGGTCGGCGATGATGTCCTCGGGCGATTCCAGGCCGATGTGCAGGCGCACCAGCGCGTTGTCGCCGTCGCCCCAGTAGCGGTGCTTGGCCAGGTCCTTGCCCGACACCAGCTGCACCAGGCTTTCGTAGCCGCCCCAGGAAAAGCCGATGCCGAAGAGCGTCAGCGAATCGACGAACACGCGCGCCGCCGCCGGCGACAGGCGCAGCTCGACCGACAGCATGCCGTTGGAGCCGGTGCAGTCGCGCTGCCACAGCGCATGGCCCGGGTCCTGCGGCCAGGCCGGATGGAACAGGCGCACGGTCTCGGGGCGGCTTTTGAAGAACTCGCACACCTGCAGCGCGTGGCGCGCGTGCTGGGCCATGCGGATGGGCATGGTGCGCACGCCGCGCAGCGCCAGCCAGGCGTCGTCGGCGCTGATGGAATAGCCCATCGCGTACTGCGTGCGGTTGAGCTTGCGGGCGATCTGTTCGTCGTTGGTGACCACCGCGCCCAGCATCAGGTCGGAGTGCCCGCCCACGTACTTGGTGCCGGCGATGACCGAGACCTGCGCCCCCAGGGTCAGCGGACGGTAGATATAGCCCGAGCCCCAGGTGTTGTCGGTGGCCAGCACCAGGCCGTGGCGCTGCGCCACGGCGGCCAGCGCGCCCATGTCCAGCATCTCGAACAGCAGCGAGCCCGGCGACTCCACGTACAGCAGGCGGGTGTTGGGACGGACCAGTTCGTCCAGGTCTTCGCCGGCCGCGAAATAGGTGATGTCGATGTTCATGCGCTTGAGCACGGCATCGTCCAGTTCGCGCATGGGCCCGTACACGCAGTCCGAGATCAGGGCGTGGTCGCCGGCCGAGCACAGCGCCAGCATCACCAGCGTCATGGCCGACAGGCCCGAGGGCGCCAGGTAGCAGTGCGTGCCGCCTTCGAGCTGGGTGAAGACCTGTTCGAGCGCGGCGTGCGTGTCCATGCCCATGCGGCCGTAGGTGGCCGCGCGGCCGCCGGCGGCCTTGCTGCGCTGCGCCTGCTCCAGCGCCGCCATGTTCGCGAAGCGCACCGTGCTGGCCCGCATCGGCGGCAGCGGCACCGGCGCGTTGCCGGTTTCGGGGTTAAACGGGGCGGTGCCCGCATGCTGCAAGAGCGTATCGATGTGTTTGGTAGGCATGTTCGTAAGAACGGCTGGCGGGTGGACGGAGGAAAACGGATAGGGTGAACCTTATCAGGCGGCGCGCGGCCTGTCCCGGATCAGCCGACCCAGGTGACGGTTTCGGACTGCGGCGCGCGGCGGGTGCGGTAGCTGTTGGCGGGATGCGCGGTATCGGCGTAGCCGAACGAAATGCCGCACACCACGCGGCGGTCGGCGGGCAGGCCCAGCACCTCGCGCAGCACTTCCGGATACATGGCCAGCGAGGCCTGCGGCACGGTCGCCACGCCGTTGGCCTGGGCCGCCAGCAGGAAATTGGCCACATACCCGCCGCAGTCCATCGCGCCGTACTCGCCCAGCGCCTCGTCGGTGGTGACGATGGCCACGTGCGGCGCGTCGAACAGCTGGAAATTGCGCATTTCCTGGCGGCGGTAGGCCTCGCGGTCGCCGCGCGCCACGCCGACGGCCTCGTAGAGCTGGAAGCCGGCCTCGCGCCGCCGCGCCAGATAGGCGCCCTGGTACTCGCGCGGGAACGGAAAGTCCGGCGTGAAGCCGGCCTGCTGCGCGCGGCGCTGCAAGGCCTGGCGCAGGCGCTCGGTGCCCGCGCCCTCGGTGACCGCCACCTGCCAGGGCTGGCAGTTGCACCACGAAGCCGTGCGCTGCGCCAGCGCCAGGATGCGTTCGATGGTGGCGCGCTCCACCGCTTCGGGCAGGAACGCGCGGCAGCTGTGGCGGGCGTGCAGCCAGGCTTCGAGCGCGGCGTCGGGGCGCGGATCTTGGGCGTCTTGCGGGCGGGACGTGGCGGCGGCGGGCATGGGTCGGGGTCTCCTGGTTCGGGTCTGGTGGTTCGTCTTTGCCTTTATCATGCCATTTCCGGCCCGCCCCGTAGCGGCCCCTCGCTTGCGGACATCTCCATGCTGCCCCTAGACACCCTGATCGCATTCTTCGGCATCGCCGTCCTGCTGGCCCTGACCCCGGGGCCGGACAACCTGTTCGTGCTGATGCAATCGGCCATCTGGGGCCGCAAGGCGGGCATGCTGGTGGTGTTCGGGCTGTGCACCGGGCTGCTGGTCCATACGGCCGCCGTGGCCGTGGGGCTGGCCGCCGTGTTCGCGGCATCGCCCGTGGCCTTCACCGTGCTCAAGCTGGCCGGCGCCGCCTACCTGGCCTATCTGGCGTGGCAGATCCTGCGCGCGCCGGTCGACGGCGAGACGGGCGCCGCCCCGGCGCCCATGAAGCCGGGCGCGCTGTACCGCCGCGGCATCGTGATGAACCTGACCAACCCCAAGGTGCTGCTGTTCTTCTTCGCGTTCCTGCCGCAGTTCACCTCGCCGGCGCAGGGACCGGTGGGCGCGCAGACCATGCAGCTGGGCGCCGTGTTCATGCTGTCCACGCTGCTGGTGTTCGGCGCGATCGCGTTTTTCTCGGGCGCGTTCGGCGAACTGCTGCAGCGCTCGGTCCGCGCCAAGCGCTGGCTCAACCGCATCGCCGCGCTGGTGTTCGTGGGCCTGGCGCTGCGGCTGGCGACGGCGTCGCGCTGAGGCGCGCGACGCCTGCGTTCAGGCGGCCGAAAAGCGGACGATGCCGTCGGTTCCCAGTTCGCGCTCGAGCCTGCCCTCGAAGTACAGCGCATGCAGGTGCGCCAGCGCCTCGCCCATGGCGAAGGTCAGCTGGTGCAGGTCGAGCTTGCGCTTGAACAGCACGGGCACGATGTCCGAGGTGGACTGGGGCTGGCCGGCACAGGCCTCCAGCACTTCCGCCAGGCGGTCGCGATGGTGCTCGTGCTGCTGGGCGATGCGTTCGTGCAGGCCCTTGAAAGGGCGGCCGTGCGCCGGCAGCACCAGCGTGTCGCGCGGCAGGTCGGCGTAGCGGTCCAGCGAGCGCAGGTACAGCGGCAGCGGGTTGGCGTCGGGCTCGTAGTCGAACACGCTGACGTTGGTGGAAATGCGCGGCAGCACCATGTCGCCGGAAATCAGCACCGCCAGGTCCGGCGAGAACAGCGAGGCGTGTTCCGGCGCATGGCCGTAGCCGACGATCACGCGCCAGTCGCGCCCGCCAATGCGGACCTGGTCGCCGTGCATGAGGCGGGTGTAGCGCGCGGGCACCGACGGCACCAGGTTGGGGTAGTAATTGGCGCGCTGGCGGATCTGTTCCTGCGCGCCGGGATCGGTCAGTCCGTGGCGCGCGAAGTGATCGACCGCCGCCTGGCCGCCGGGGCCGGCGCCCGCGTCCGTGCGGCGCGAGGACCACAGCGAGGCCACCATGAAGTCGGTCATGGTCATCCACAGGCGCGCGTTCCAGCGCTCGCACAGCCAGTCGGCCAGGCCGACGTGGTCGGGGTGCATGTGGGTGACCAGCACCCGCAGCACGGGCAGGCCGTCGAGTTCGTTCTCGAAGACCTGCTCCCACAGGGTCTTGACCTCGTCGCGCGCGATGCCGCAATCGACGATGGTCCAGCCCTCGCGGCCGTCGATGTTGTCGCGCAACAGCCAGAGATTGATATGATCCAGCGCGAACGGCAAAGGCATGCGGATCCACTTGACGCCATCGGCCACCACATGCGCGCGGCCCGCTTCCGGCTGGAAGTCGGCCCAGGGGTACTGCAGTTTCTGCTCGTTGGGGTTCATCGCCTCTCTCGCTCCACGCTTGACGTTCCGGTCAAGTCATCATAATTTACGTTTACGTAAACTGCCACAGCTCGCATGTCCTCGTCAACCTGGACCATCTCCGAACTCGCACGCGAATTCGACGTCACGCCCCGCACGATCCGCTTCTATGAAGACCAGGGGATCGTCAGCCCGGCGCGCGAGGGGCGCAACCGCATCTTCGGCCCGCGCGACCGCACGCGGCTGAAGCTGGCCCTGCGCGGCAAGCGGCTGGGCCTGCAGCTGTCGGAGATCCTGACCCTGATCGACATGTACGACGGGCCCGGCGACACCGAGGTCCAGCTGCGCCAGTACCTCAGCGTACTCCAACAGCATCGCGCCACGCTGGAGCAGCAGCGCCGCGACATCGAGGACACCCTGCGGGAAATCGCGCAGCAGGAACGGCAATGCCGCGAGCTGCTGGCGCAGAAACCCTGAGACGCCGCGGCCGCGCGATCACTGCGCCTTGATGCCGCCAGCCTCGATGACGCGGGCGTTGTTGGCGTATTCCTCCTGCACCTGTTTGGCGAAGGCCGCGCCGGCGGCGGTGCCCGGCTGCAGGTAGGACTTGGCCAGCAGGTCCTTGAATTCCGCGCTGGCCACGGCCCTGGCCAGCGCCGCCTGCAGCGGCTGCGCCACGGCGGGCGGCAGGTTCGCCGGGGCGAACACGCCGAAGTTGGAGTAGTACTGCGCCTGCGGCAGCTTGAGCTCGGCCATGGTCGGCACCTCGGGCCAGGCCGCCAGGCGCTGCGGCGCCATCACGGCCAGCGGCTTGAGCGCGCCGCTGGCGACGTGCGGCAGCACCACGTCGCTATTGACCACCAGCAGCTCCACCACGCCGCCCAGGCCGTCGGTCAGCGCCTGGCTGTTGCCGCGGTAGGGCACGTGCAGCATTCTGGCGCCGGTCCCGGCCGTGACCGCCGCCATGCCGATGTGGGCCACGGTGCCCTGGCCCGGCGTGCCGTAGCGCACGCCATCGGGGTGCGCCCTGGCGTATTCGACCAGGCCGGCGAAGTCCCGCACCGGCAGCGCCTTGGTCGCGACGATGGCCACGGGCGCGACCGCCACGCTGGCCAGCGGCGTCAGGTCCTTCATCGGGTCGTAGTTGGTCTTGGACAGGTGCGGATAGATGGTCAGCGGGCTGGTGGAGGCCAGCAGCAGCGTGGCGCCGTCGGGCTGCGCGCGCGCCACGAAGTCGGTGCCCAGCGACGCGCCGGCGCCCGGCTTGTTCTCGACGATGACGGTGGCGTTGGCCTCTTTGCGCAGCACCTCGCCCAGGCGGCGCCCGATCGCGTCGGCGCTGCCGCCGGCGGTGTAGGGCACCACCAGCGTCACCGGCCTGGCCGGCCAGTCCTGCGCCAGCGCGCCGCCGGCCATGATCGCCAGGGCCGCCCCCGCGGCCCTCATCAGCAGAGTCTTCTTTTTCATATCGTCCTGTCGTGGATGTTGCGTGGAAGGGATGCGCTCAGGCCAGGTAGCGCTGGGCCAGGCGGATCCAGTAGGAGGCGCCGGCCGGAATCAGGGCGTCGTTGAAGTCGTAGCTGGCGTTGTGCAGCATGCACGGGCCCAGGCCGTGGCCGGCCATGCGATGCTCGCCGTCGCCGTTGCCCAGGAACACGTAGCAGCCGGGTTTCTCCTGCAGCAGGAAGGCGAAGTCCTCGGACGCCATGGCCGGCTCGATCACGCGCGCATGGTCCTCGCCCGCGACCTCGCGCATGACTTCCATGCAGAACTCGGTCTCGGCCGCCGTATTGACCAGGGCCGGGTAGCGGCGCTCGAAGAACACCTCGGCCTCGCAGCCGTGGGCCGCCGCGATACTGCCCGCGATCTCGTTCATGCGCCGCTCGATCAGGTCGACCACGCCGGTGCTGTAGGCGCGCACCGAGCCGCCCAGCCAGGCCGAATCCGGAATCACGTTGATGACGCTGCCGCCGGCCTGCACCTGCGTGATCGACAGCACCGCGGCGTCCAGCGGCCGCTTGCTGCGCGTCAGGATGGTCTGCAGCGACTGGCCGATGGCGAACAGCGCCGGCACCGGATCGCTGCAGTCCTGCGGCGCGGCGGCGTGGCCGCCCTTGCCGCGCACCGTGATCCTGAAGCCGTTGGCGGCCGCCATCATGGGGCCGGCGCAGACGCCGAAGGTGCCCGCCGGCAGGCCCGGCCAGTTGTGCATGCCGAACACCGCCTCGCAGGGGAAGCGCTCGAACAGGCCGTCCTGGATCATGGCGCGCCCGCCCGCGCCGCCTTCCTCGGCCGGCTGGAAGCACAGGTACACCGTGCCGTCGAAACCGCCTGCCGTCTGCAGGTGGCGCGCCGCGGCCAGCAGCATGGCGGTGTGGCCGTCGTGGCCGCAGCCGTGCATCTTGCCGTCATGGCGCGAGCGGTGCTCGAACNCAGGTGGCGCGCCGCGGCCAGCAGCATGGCGGTGTGGCCGTCGTGGCCGCAGCCGTGCATCTTGCCGTCATGGCGCGAGCGGTGCTCGAACTGGTTTTCTTCCTGCATGGGCAGCGCGTCCATGTCGGCGCGCAGCATAATGGCGCGCGCCGACGCGCCGCGCCGGATCACGCCGACCACGCCGGTCTTGGCGATGCCGGTATGCACCTCGATGCCCCAGCCGCGCAGCGTGTCCGCCACCACCTGGGCCGTGCGGTGCTCTTCGTAACAGAGCTCCGGATGGGCATGCAGATCGCGCCGCAGCGCCACGATTTCGTCCAGATGGGATAGTTCCAGCACAGCAACTCCGTCACAGTCATTTAGGTTTGAAAGACCTCTGGAATGGTACAGAGGGGCGCCCGCCGGCAAGAATCCGTTTCCCTAGGGATAACCCGTATCCAATTTACGTTTACGTAAACGTAATATTTGCACTGCATCATTGCCTGGCGACGGCCGATCGGCGCATGATGAGCCTCTCGGACAATTCGGCGGCGCCACCGGAGCGCCCATATAAAAGTAAGCACCTACTATCACGGAGAACGCGATGAATCTTCCCGGCCTGAACTTCGACCTGGGCGAAGATCTGGACATGCTGCGCGACGCGGTGCGCACTTTCGCGCAGGCCGAGATCGCGCCGCGCGCTGCAGAAATCGACCGCAACGACCAGTTCCCCATGGACCTCTGGCGCAAGTTCGGCGATCTCGGCGTGCTGGGCATGACGGCCGACGAGGAATACGGCGGCGCCAACCTGGGCTACCTGGCCCACATGGTCGTGATGGAGGAGATCTCCCGCGCCAGCGCCTCGGTCGGCCTGTCCTACGGCGCGCACTCCAACCTGTGCGTCAACCAGATCAACCGCAACGGCACGCCGGCCCAGAAGGCCAAGTACCTGCCCAAGCTGATCTCCGGCGAACACGTGGGCGCGCTGGCCATGAGCGAGCCGGGCGCCGGCTCCGACGTGGTCAGCATGAAACTGCGCGCCGACAAGAAGGGCGACCGCTACGTGCTCAACGGCAGCAAGATGTGGATCACCAACGGCCCCGACGCCGACACCCTGGTGGTCTACGCCAAGACCGATCCCGAGGCGCACCAGCGCGGCATCACCGCCTTCCTGGTGGAAAAGGGTTTCAAGGGCTTTTCCGTGGCGCAGAAGCTGGACAAGCTGGGCATGCGCGGCAGCCACACCGGCGAACTGGTGTTCCAGGACTGCGAAATCCCCGAGGAAAACGTGCTGGGCCAGGTCAACGGCGGCGTCAAGGTGCTGATGAGCGGCCTGGACTACGAGCGCGCCGTCCTGTCCGGCGGCCCGCTGGGCATCATGCAGGCCGTGATGGACGTGGTCGTGCCCTACATCCACGACCGCAAGCAGTTCGGCCAGGCCATCGGCGAATTCCAGCTGATCCAGGGCAAGGTCGCCGATCTCTACACCACGCTGCAGGCCAGCCGCGCCTTCTGCTACCAGGTCGGCAAGAACCTGGACAAGCTGGGTTCGGAACACGTGCGCCAGGTGCGCAAGGACTGCGCCGCGCTGATCCTGTACACGGCCGAGAAAGCCACCTGGATGGCCGGCGAAGGCGTGCAGATCCTGGGCGGCAACGGCTACATCAACGAGTATCCGGTGGGACGCCTGTGGCGCGACGCCAAGCTGTACGAGATCGGCGCCGGCACCAGCGAGATCCGCCGCATGCTGATCGGCCGCGAGCTGTTCAACGAAACCGCCTGAGCGCCCCGCCATGATCCGCATGTCCGACGTCCAGCACATCGAGCAGGCTCCCGCGCCGGGGCCCTCGCCGCTGGAGGTCGCGCAGCTGATCCTGGCGGGCTTCGACCGCCATTACGCGCTGTTCCGCTACAGCGCCCAGCGCGCCAAGGCGCTGTTCGAATCCGGCGACTGGCACGGCATCCAGCACCTGTCGCGCGAGCGCATCGAGTACTACGACATGCGGGTGCGCGAATGCGCCGCGCAGCTCGAAGGCGCGCTGCGCGGCCGTCCGGGCGGCGCCCATGCGTCCAATGGCTCCAATGGCGCCAACGGGGCGGACGCTCCCGCGCCGCTGGCGCCGGCGCAGACCGCGTTCTGGCAGCAGGTCAAGCACGAATACGTGAGCCTGCTGGGCGACCACCGCCAGCCCGAATGCGCCGAGACCTTCTTCAACTCGGTCTCGTGCCGCATCCTGCACCGCGACTATTTCCACAACAATTTCCTGTTCGTGCGCCCGGCCGTGGCCACCGACTACCTGGACAGCCGCAAGCCTTCGTACCGGGTGTACTACCCCGTGGCCGAAGGCCTGCAGGCCAGCCTGATCCGCATGGTGGCGGACTTCGGGCTGGCGCTGCCCTTCGAAGACCTGCCGCGCGACACGCGCCTGCTGGCGCGCGCGGCCGTCAGGCAGCTGCGCGCCCAGCTGCCGCGCCACGTGGGCCGGCGCATCGCCAGCGACTGCCAGGTCCATGCGCTGGGTTCGCTGTTCTTCCGCAACAAGGGCGCCTATATCGTCGGACGCCTGATCAACCAGTCAACGGTCTATCCGTTCGCCGTGGCGCTGATGCGCAATCCCGCCGGCCAGGTCCGGCTCGATGCGCTGCTGCTGGGCGCCGACGATCTCAGCACGCTGTTCAGCTTCACCCGCGCCTACTTCCTGGTCGACATGGAAACGCCGGCCGCGGTGGTGGATTTCCTGTCCAGCCTGCTGCCGCGCAAGCCCAAGGCCGAGCTCTACACCATGATCGGCCTGCAGAAGCAGGGCAAGACGCTGTTCTACCGCGATTTCCTGCACCACCTGGCCCACTCGCACGATGCGTTCGACATCGCGCCCGGCATCAAGGGCATGGTGATGTGCGTGTTCACGCTGCCGTCCTATCCCTACGTGTTCAAGCTCATCAAGGACCGCATCGACAAGGACGGCATGGACCACGCCACCGTGCGGCGCAAGTACCAGATGGTCAAGCTGCACGACCGCGTGGGCCGCATGGCCGACACCTGGGAGTATTCGCAGGTGGCGCTGCCGCGCAGCCGCTTCGCCCCGGCGCTGCTGGAGGAACTGCGCCGGCTGGTTCCCAGCCTGATCGAGGAATCGGGCGACACCGTGGTCATCCGCCACGTCTACATCGAACGGCGGATGACGCCGCTGAACCTGTACCTGCAGCAGGCCGGCGACGCGCTGCTGGAACCGGCGGTGCGCGAGTACGGCGACGCGATCCGGCAGCTGGCCGCGGCCAATATCTTCCCCGGCGACATGCTGTACAAGAACTTCGGCGTCACGCGCCTGGGCCGCGTGGTCTTCTATGACTACGACGAAATCCAGCGCATGACCGAAATGAATTTCCGACGCATCCCGCCCGCGCCCAACGAAGAGGCGGAAATGGCCTCGGAACCCTGGTACGCCATCGGCCCGAACGACGTTTTTCCGGAAGAATTCGGACGCTTCCTGCTGGGCGATGCGCGCGTGCGCGGCGCGTTCATGCGTCACCATGCCGACCTGCTGGAACCGGAATGGTGGCAGGCCTGCCGGGCCCATGTCGCGCAGGGCCGGATTGAAGAATTTTTCCCTTACGATACGGACAGACGCCTGCGTCCCGCCCGCCTTCAGGGCGCCGACGCGGCCTCGTAACCCGAGCTGTCCCGACCCTCACAGGAGCTAGTCATGTCAGATCCCATCGTCATCGTTTCCGTCGCCCGCACCCCCATGGGCGGCATGCTGGGCGCCTTGTCCGGCCTGGCCGCGCACGAACTGGGTTCGGTCGCCATCAAGGCCGCCGTCGAACGCGCGGGCATCAAGCCCGAACAGGTCGAAGAAGTCATCATGGGCAACGTGCTGCAGGCCGGCCAGGGCCAGGCGCCGGCGCGCCAGGCCGCGCTGGGCGCGGGCCTGCCCCTGGGCGTGTCTTGCACCACCATCCACAAGGTGTGCGGTTCGGGCCTGAAGGCCGCCATGTTCGGCCACGACCTGCTGGCCGCGGGCACCGCCAACGTGGTCGTCGCCGGCGGCCAGGAAAGCATGAGCAACGCGCCGTACCTGCTGCTCAAGGGCCGCCAGGGCTATCGCTACGGCCACAGCACCGTCTACGACCACATGGCCCTGGACGGCCTGGAAGACGCCTATGACAAGGGCAAGGCCATGGGCGTGTTCGCCGAAGACTGCGCGGCCAAGTATTCCTTCACCCGCGAGCAGCAGGACGCCTTCTCGCTGGAATCGCTGCGCCGCGCCCGCGCCGCGTCCGAGGACGGCAGCTTCAAGTGGGAAATCGCCCCCGTCACCGTCGCCGGCCGCAAGGGCGACACCGTCATCGACACCGACGAGGCGCCCGCCAAGGCCATGCCGGAGAAAATCCCCACGCTCAAGCCCGCCTTCAAGAAGGACGGCACCGTCACCGCCGCCAACTCGTCCTCGATCTCCGACGGCGCGGCCGCCATGGTGCTGATGCGCGCCTCCACCGCCGAGAAGCTCGGCGTCAAGCCGCTGGCCCGCATCGTGGCCCACAGCCAGCACTCGCAGGAACCCAACTGGTTCACCACCGCCCCGGTCGGCGCGCTGAAGAACCTGTTCGCCAAGACCGGCTGGAAGGCCGAGGACGTGGACCTGTACGAGATCAACGAAGCCTTCGCCGTGGTGACCATGGCCGCCATGGCCGACTTCAAGCTGCCGCATGAAAAGGTCAACGTCCACGGCGGCGCGACCGCCCTGGGCCACCCCATCGGCGCCTCGGGCGCGCGCCTGATGGCCACGCTGATCGGCGCGCTGCGCAAGACCGGCGGCAAGCGCGGCGTGGCCACGCTGTGCATCGGCGGCGGCGAAGCCGTGGCCATGGCCATCGAGATGGTCTGAAGCACCGCTACGGTCCGGAGCGCGCCGCGCTTCGGACCGTACCCCTCATCCGCCAAACCAACCGGGTAGCCCCCCTCATGCCCATCATCGAATCCCGCATCAATACGCGGTCGCAGGAATACACCGATAATGCGCGCGCCATGCAGGCGCAGCTGGACGACCTGAACCAGAAACTCGCGCAGACCGCGCTGGGCGGCAGCGAAGCCGCGCGCGCCAAGCACGTGGCGCGCGGCAAGCTGTTGCCGCGCGAGCGCGTCGAGCACCTGATCGATCCGGGCGCTCCGTTCCTGGAACTGTCGCCGATGGCGGCCCACGGCATGTACGGCGGCGACGCGCCGGGCGCCGGCGTCATCACCGGCATCGGCCGCGTGGCGGGCACGGAATGCGTGATCGTGTGCAACGACGCCACGGTCAAGGGCGGCACCTACTACCCCATGACGGTCAAGAAGCACCTGCGGGCGCAGGAAATCGCCGCGCAGAACCACCTGCCCTGCGTCTACCTGGTGGATTCGGGCGGCGCCAACCTGCCGCAGCAGGACGAGGTCTTCCCCGACCGCGAGCACTTCGGCCGCATCTTCTACAACCAGGCGCAGATGTCCTCGCAAGGCATCGCGCAGATCGCCGTGGTGATGGGCTCCTGCACCGCCGGCGGCGCCTACGTGCCCGCCATGAGCGACGAGTCCATCATCGTCAAGAACCAGGGCACCATCTTCCTGGGCGGCCCGCCGCTGGTGAAGGCCGCCACCGGCGAGGAAGTCAGCGCCGAGGATCTGGGCGGCGGCGACGTGCATACGCGCCTGTCCGGCGTGGCCGACCACCTGGCCGCCAACGACATGCACGCGCTGCAGCTGGCGCGCAACGCCGTGGCGCGCCTGAACCGCAAGAAACCCCAGCCGCTGGCCACCGCGCCGGTGCGCGAGCCGCGCTACGACCCGAGCGAGCTCAACGGCATCATTCCGGCCGACACGCGCAAGCCCTACGACGTGCGCGAAGTCATCGCGCGTATCGTCGACGGCTCCGAATTCGACGAATTCAAGGCGCGCTTCGGCCCCACGCTGGTCACCGGCTTCGCCCACATCCACGGCATGCCGGTGGGCATCGTCGCCAACAACGGCATCCTGTTCTCGGAGTCCGCGCAGAAGGGCGCGCACTTCATCGAGCTGTGCGCGCAGCGCAAGATTCCGCTGGTGTTCCTGCAGAACATCACCGGCTTCATGGTGGGCCGCAAGTATGAGAACGAAGGCATCGCCCGCCACGGCGCCAAGATGGTGACCGCGGTGGCCACCGCCGCCGTGCCCAAGTTCACCGTGCTGATCGGCGGCTCTTTCGGCGCCGGCAACTACGGCATGTGCGGCCGCGCCTATTCGCCGCGCATGCTGTTCATGTGGCCCAACGCCCGCATCTNTTTCGGCGCCGGCAACTACGGCATGTGCGGCCGCGCCTATTCGCCGCGCATGCTGTTCATGTGGCCCAACGCCCGCATCTCCGTCATGGGCGGCGAGCAGGCCGCCAGCGTGCTGGCCACGGTCAAGCGCGACGGCATCGAAGCCCGCGGCGGGCAATGGTCCGCCGAGGAAGAGGCCGCCTTCAAGGCCCCCATCCGCGAACAATACGAGCATGAAGGGCATCCGTACTACGCCACCGCGCGCCTGTGGGACGACGGCATCATCGCGCCCGCCGACACCCGCCGCGTGCTGGGCCTGGCCTTGTCGGCGGCGCTGAACGCGCCCATCGAAGACACCCGGTTCGGCGTATTCCGCATGTAGGTCGGCGCTGCCGCACTCCAAGAACACTTCAGCCCGGATCACATCCATGTTCGATACTCTGCTGATTGCCAACCGCGGCGAAATCGCCTGCCGCGTGGCCGCCACCGCCCGCCGCATGGGCATCCGCACGGTCGCCGTGTATTCCGACGCCGACGCCAGCGCGCGCCACGTCGCCGCCTGCGACCGGGCCGTGCATATCGGCGGCGCCGAGCCGCGCGCCAGCTACCTGCGCGCCGACGCCATCCTGCAGGCCGCGCGCGACACCGGCGCCCAGGCCATCCACCCCGGCTACGGCTTTCTCTCCGAAAACGAAGACTTCGCGCAGGCCGCCGCCGCGGCCGGCATCGCCTTCGTCGGTCCGCCCGCCTCCGCCATCGCCGCCATGGGCAGCAAATCGGCCGCCAAGGCCCTGATGGAAAAGGCCGGCGTGCCGCTGGTGCCGGGCTACCACGGCGAGAACCAGGACCCGCAGTTCCTCAAGACGCAGGCCGACGCCATCGGCTATCCGGTGCTGATCAAGGCCAGCGCCGGCGGCGGCGGCAAGGGCATGCGCGTGGTCGAATCCTCCGGCGCCTTCCTCGACGCGCTCGCCTCGTGCCAGCGCGAAGCCGCCTCCAGCTTCGGCGACGACCGCGTGCTGATCGAGCGCTACCTGCAAAAGCCGCGCCACATCGAAATCCAGGTCTTCGCCGACACGCACGGCAACTGCGTCTACCTGTTCGAGCGCGACTGTTCGGTGCAGCGCCGCCACCAGAAAGTCATCGAGGAAGCCCCGGCGCCCGGCATGACCGAAGAACGCCGCCGCGCCATGGGCGACGCCGCCGTGGCCGCCGCGCGCGCCGTGGGCTACGTCGGCGCCGGCACGGTGGAATTCATCGCCGAACCGGACGGCCGCTTCTACTTCATGGAAATGAACACGCGCCTGCAGGTCGAGCACCCGGTCACCGAAATGATCACGGGCCACGACCTGGTGGAGTGGCAGCTGCGCGTGGCCGCCGGCCAGCCGCTGCCGGCGCGCCAGGAAGACCTGCGCATCGACGGCCACGCCATCGAGGCCCGCATCTACGCCGAGAACCCCGAGAAGGGCTTCCTGCCTTCCATCGGCACGCTGGCCTACCTGGGCCTGCCGGCCCACACCGCATTCGCCAACGGCGACATCCGCGTCGACGGCGGCGTGCGCATGGGCGACACGATCACGCCTTACTACGACCCGATGATCGCCAAGCTCATCGTGCACGGCGCCGACCGCGACCAGGCCCGCGCCCGCATGCTGCAGGCCCTGGCGCAGACCCAGGCCGTGGGCGTGCAGACCAACGTGGCGTTCCTGTCGCGGCTGATGCAGGACAGCGCCTTCGCCGCCGCCGACCTGGACACCGGCCTCATCGAACGCCAGCGCGCCACGCTGCTGCCCGAACCGCAACCGGCCGGCCCGGCCGTGCTGGCCCTGGCCAGCGCCGCGCTGCTGGTGCGCCAGGGACTGGGCGCGCCGGCCAGGACCGCCACCGATCCCTGGGACGCGCGCGACGGCTGGCGACTGGGCGGGCGCTACCACCGCGAGCTGCAATGGGTGGACAACGGCGAAACGCGCAAGGCGCTCATCGCGCGCGACGGCGCGGCCTGGACGCTGGACTGCGGCGACGGCCCGCAGGCCTTCCAGTGGCGCGCCCACGCCAGCGCCAATCCCAACCTGGCCTATGGCCTGCGCATCACGCTGGGCGGCCATGAAAGCGCCGGCACCGTGGTCCTGCACGCCGACCGCGCCCACGTTTTCACCGACGCCGGCTCGCACGCGCTGGAACGCTACGATCCGCTGGCGCATTCGCAGGATACCCAGGGCGAACACGGCGGCGGCCTGACCGCGCCCATGCCGGGCAAGATCATCTCGATCTCGGTGCAGGCCGGCGACACCGTCGAGAAGGGCCAGCCCCTGCTGGTCATGGAAGCCATGAAGATGGAACACACCATCTCCGCCCCGGCCAATGGCAAGGTCGCGGAAGTGTTCTACGCGGTCGGCGACCAGGTGGCCGAAGGCGCGGAACTGGTGGCGATCGGGGAATAGTCCGGCGCCATCGCGGGAAATGGATCGGGGCGGCCCACGGGCCGCCCCGATCCGTTTACGCAACGGACGACGCCTCTGCTATTAGTTTCCCGTCAGCGACTTGTCCCTAGAATGCCTGTTTCCCCGTGCGCCCCGTCCGCTTCCCGATGCCCGCTCCCGACGCCCCCAGCCCCTTGTCCCGCCCCGCGTTCCTGCATTTCCTGTGCGCCCGCGTGGGCGCCTCGCTGGCCTTCCAGATCGTATCCGTGGCGGTGGGCTGGCAGGTCTATGAACTGTCCGGCAGCGCGCTGGACCTGGGGCTGATCGGGCTGGCGCAGTTCCTGCCCATGGCCGCGCTGACGCTGGTGGTCGGCCACGTGGCCGACCGCTACGACCGGCGCAAGATCGTGGCGATCTGCATGGCGGTCGAGGCGCTGGCCACGCTGACCCTGGCCGCGGCCGCGCTGCACGGCCTGGGCGGGCGGCCGCTGATCTACGCGACCCTCATCGTCATGAGCTCGGCGCGCGCCTTCGAGGCGCCCACGCTCACCACGCTGATTCCCGCCATCGTGCCGCGCCAGTGGCTGCCGCGCGCCACCGCGCTGTCGTCCTCGGGCGGACAGATCGCGCAGATCGCCGGGCCGGCGCTGGGCGGCGTGGGCTACGGCCTGGGCGCGGGCTGGATCTATTGCGTGGCCGCCGCGCTGTACCTGGCGGCCTTCGCCTCCATCGCCAGCATGGCCGTGGACCGCGCGCCGCCGCGCAAGGAACCGACCACCTGGCGCACCCTGTTCGCCGGCATCACCTTCATCTTCCAGCGCCGGCTGCTGCTGGGCACCTTGTCGCTGGACCTCTTCGCCGTGCTGCTGGGCGGGGCCACCGCGCTGCTTCCCATCTTCGCCAAGGACATCCTGCAGGCCGGTCCCTGGGCGCTGGGCGCGCTGCGCGCCGCGCCGGCCTGCGGCGCCATGCTCATGTCCCTGACGCTGGCGCGGCTGAGCCTGGGCGAGCACGTGGGCCGCCTGCTGTTCGGCGCGCTCATCCTGTTCGGCCTGGCCACCACCGTCTTCGGGCTATCCACTTCGATCCCGCTGTCGGTGGGCGCGCTGGCGGTGCTGGGCGCGGCCGACGCCATCAGCGTGGTGGTGCGCTCCTCGCTGGTGCAGCTCAACACGCCCGACCACATGCTGGGCCGGGTCAGCGCGGTGAACACGCTGTTCGTCAGCGCCTCCAACCAGCTCGGCGAATTCGAGTCCGGCATGCTGGCCGCACTGGTCGGCGCCGTGCCGGCCGTGGTGATCGGCGGCGTCGGCACCGTGGCGGTGGCGGGGCTGTGGATGTGGTGGTTCCCGGAACTGCGCAAGCTGCGCTCGCTGGCGCCGGCATGACGCCGCCGCCGGTTCAATCGCCGCCCGCCTGCGCCGGCGCCGCGGCGGGCGCGGGGGCCTGCGCGGTCAGGCGCGCGAACAGCACGAAGCTGAGCGCCACCGCCGCCAGGTTGTAGAGCGTGGCCCAGGCCAGCGCATGGCCGTAGCGCTGCGCGCGCGCCGCCTCCGACAGGTCGGCCGCCCCCAGCGCGGCGTACAGCAGCACGCCGACCACCGCCACGCCCACGGTGGTGCCGGTCAGCTGCATGGTCGACGAAATGCCCGAGCCCATGCCCGCGTCTTCCGTGCGCACCGTGCCCAGCACGGCGTTGAGCGCCAGCGGGATCACGATGCCCTGGCCGGCGCCGTTCAACACCAGCGCCGCCACGATCAGCCTCATGTTGGCCACGTCCAGGATCGCACCGGCCGCCGAAAGCGCGATGCCGGCGCCGAACACCAGCACGCCCAGCAACAGCGCGCGGCGGCCCAGCCAGCGCGCAAGCCGCGGGCCGCTGACCGAGGCGGCGAAGAACGCCATCGCCGACGGCGTGAACACCGCGCCCGCGGCCAGCGGGCTCAGTTCCAGCCCGAACTGCAGCAGCATGGTCAGCGACAGGAAGAACGAACTGATCGCGGAAAAGAACAGGAACACGGCGCTCACGCCGGCCACGAAGCGGCGGTTGGCGAACAGGGCCATCTCGATCAGCGGCACGCCGCCGCGGCCGGACAAGGCCAGCTCATGGCGCACGAAAACCGCCAGCACCGGCGCGGCGGCCGCCGGACCGGCGTAGGACCACCACGGCCAGCCGTGCTCGTGGCCCAGCATGATGGGCACCAGCAGCAGGAACAGGCCCAGCGCCGCCAGCAGCGCGCCGGCCACGTCCAGCCGGTTCGAGACGGGCGCGCGCGTCTCGCGGATGCAGAGGCGGGCGGCCAGCATCGCGGCCAGCCCGATGGGCAGATTGATGAGGAAGATGGTGCGCCAGCCCAGGCCGGCATAGTCCTGCTCGATCAGGAAGCCCCCCGCCAGTTGCGAGATGGTCGCCGCCACGCCCTGCACCGCGCCCATCGCGCCGAAGGCCCGTGCGCGGCTGGCGCCGTCGAACATGACGCGGATGGAAGCCAGCACCTGCGGCATCAGCAGGGCGGCCGCGGCGCCCTGGACCACGCGCGCGCCAATTAGAATCCCGGGACCGGGGGCCAGTCCGCAGATCAGCGACGAGGCCGTGAACAGGCCCATCCCCCACAGGAAAATGCGGCGCCGGCCGTACAGGTCGCCCAGCCGCGCGCCGATCACCAGCAGCACGGCCAGCGCGGCGTCGTACGCGACGATGACCAGGTGCACCTGCGAGAAACTCGCGCCCAGCCGCGTCTGCAGGCTGGGCAGCGATACATTGACGATGAAGAGGTCGAGAATGATGAGGAAATTCGCCGAAAGCAGGGCGGCCAGGGCGAACCAGCGGTTCGCGCCGGGTGTCGGAGTATCGGTCATGTCGTTGGCCCGAAAAGGATGAAGTATTAATATACTTACGACCGTATATTAAATTGAAGCATCGCATGGTGACAAGCGAGGACGGACTCATGGTTGAAACGGATCGCCGCCGCATCCGGGGCGAAAAAGCGCGCGCCGGCGTGCTGGCCCATTCGGCGCGCATCGCCTCGGTCGAAGGGCTGGAAGGCCTGACTTTCGGCCGCCTGGCCACGGAGGCCGGCGTGGCCAAGGGCAACATCCAGGTGCTGTTCGGCGACAAGGAAGCGCTGCAGCTCGCCACGCTGGAAAGCGCGGTGGACCTGTACCGCGACGCCGTGGTGGCGCCGGCCATGGCGCTGGCCAGTCCCGGCGAACGGCTGCGCGCGCTGGTCACGGGCTGGTTCCAGTTCGTGCAAGACCGCAGCCTGCCCGGCGGCTGCTTTCTTACCGCGGCCAGCAGCGAATACCGCGGCCGGCCCGGCGCGATCCGCGACCGCGTGCGCCAGCACCGGGACGAGGCGCGGCAGCGCTTCGAGACCCTGGCGCGCGAAGCCGTCGCCGCGCAAGAACTGCCGGCCGCCACCGACCCCGCCAGGCTGGCGTTCGACCTGCTGGCCTACCAGGCCATCGCCAACGTCGCCGCGGCCATGGGCGACGACGCCCAGTTCGCGATGGCGCGCGCGCGTTCGCTGGAAAGCATCGCCGCCGCATGACGGCGGGCGCGGCAAGCGCCCGCCATCCGCCGCCCCGCATTGCGCAAAGTTGATACAATAGGAATCATTATCATTCCATTCAACTCATGGCGATGCGCCCGGACCGCCGGCCGCACGGCGGACGGGGACTCAGGGGCATCATGGGGGAGCGTTTCTTCGGCGTCATCGCCGAGGCGTACAAGGCCTGGAACGCGGAGCTGGTCGGTTTCCTGAACCGCCAGCTCAAGCGCTCGCCCGAAGCCGCCCAGGACCTGGCGCAGGAAACCTTTGCCAAATGGCTGGCCGCCGGCAACGGCGCCGAACCGCCGGCCCAGCCCCGCGCCTACCTGTACGAAATCGCCCGCAACCTGCTGCGCGACCACTGGCGCCGCGAGAACGTGCGCGGCGCGCACCTGGCGGCCAGCCTGGACGATCGCGAGTTCGAGCCCGGCGCGGACAGCCTCGCCGCCGATCCCGCCAGCCAGCCCGAGGCGCGTGCCGACGTGAACCAGCGCCTGCGCCGCCTGCAGGCCGCCATCGACGCCATGCCCGCGCGCCAGCGCGAGGCCTTCCTGCTTTATCGGTATGATGAATTGCGTTGCGAGGAGATCGCCCGCCGCATGGGCATTTCGGTGCGGGCGGTGGAAAAGCACCTGCAACTGGCGTTGGCGCACTGCAAGCGCCACGTCCACGGCGAAGCATCATGATCCGGTCCCGTTCCCTGTCCGCTGTCGAAGAGGCCGCGAGCGCATGGTTCATGCGCCGCCGCGAACGCGCGTCCGATCCGCAGGCCGAACAGTCGTTTCAGGCCTGGCTGGCCGAATCGCCGCAACACCGCCGCGAATACGACCGCCTGGCGCAGGTCTGGGAAGACATGGCGGCCTTGCCGCGCCCGGCCGCCGCGCGGGCCGGCATGTCGCGGCCGGCCCGCCGGCCCGCGCTGCTGCGCTGGAGCGGGGCGCTGGCCGCCCTGCTGCTGGCGGCGGGCCTAGCCTACCAGTACCTGCCCGTGAACTATGAATCGGTGGCCAATGCGTCCACCCGGACCCGCAGCCTGGTGCTGGCCGACGGCACCCGCGTCCATGCCAACGTGGGCACCCGCGTCAGCGTGCGCTACACGCTGGCGCAGCGCCGCATCGACATCGAAGGCGGCGAGGTCTACATCGACGCCGCGCCCGACCGGCGCCCGCTGGTGGTCCAGGCGGGCGGCGCCGAACTGCGCGACATCGGCACCGAATTCAACGTGCTGCTGCTGCCCGACATGCTGCAGGTGGGCGTGCGCAGCGGCCAGGTAATGCTGGCCGCCGAGGGCGCGGACGAGCACAGGCAGCACACGCTGCGGGCCGGCGACAGCGTGCTGCTGGCGCGCGCCGACGGCCGGCTGCTGGACCGCCAGCGCGTGGCCGCCGGCGAAATCGGCGCCTGGCAGAACGGCGTGGCGGTGGTGCATGACGCGACCCTGCAGCAGCTGGCCGGCTACCTGGCGCTGTACCGCGGCGCCCCGGTGCGCTTCGCCGACGAGCGCGCGCGCGGCCTGCGCCTGTCCGGCACGCTGGACCTGCGCCAGCCCGACGCCTTGCTGGACACGCTGCCCGGCCTGTTGCCCGTCACGCTCGACCGCCGGCCCGACGGCTCGGCGGTCATCGCCAGCCGCTGAAACCCGCGTCCGGATAATTGAGAATTATTTTTCTTCCGGCAGGTACGGGTTTCGACGGCTGGCGCGTCTTCCCCGGTGTAGATCCGCTACTGGATCGGCTTTTTTGACTTGGGGAAAGTCCATGGCGCAACGCCATCTCCGCCGGCTCGCCGCCGGCCGTTACGCGCTGCTGTGCGCGCTGTCCATGCATGCCGCGCTGGCGGTCCAGGCCTTCGCGCCGTCCGTCGCCCACGCGCAGAGCGCGCCGACGCACGCTTTCGACCTGCCCGCCGGCAGCCTGGCCGACGCGCTGGTGGCGCTGGGCCGCCAGGCGCAGGTGCAGGTGCTGTTCAGTCCCGACGCCGTCGCCGGCCTGCAGGCGCCCGCCGTCTCGGGCAANGCGTGCCGACGTGAACCAGCGCCTGCGCCGCCTGCAGGCCGCCATCGACGCCATGCCCGCGCGCCAGCGCGAGGCCTTCCTGCTTTATCGGTATGATGAATTGCGTTGCGAGGAGATCGCCCGCCGCATGGGCATTTCGGTGCGGGCGGTGGAAAAGCACCTGCAACTGGCGTTGGCGCACTGCAAGCGCCACGTCCACGGCGAAGCATCATGATCCGGTCCCGTTCCCTGTCCGCTGTCGAAGAGGCCGCGAGCGCATGGTTCATGCGCCGCCGCGAACGCGCGTCCGATCCGCAGGCCGAACAGTCGTTTCAGGCCTGGCTGGCCGAATCGCCGCAACACCGCCGCGAATACGACCGCCTGGCGCAGGTCTGGGAAGACATGGCGGCCTTGCCGCGCCCGGCCGCCGCGCGGGCCGGCATGTCGCGGCCGGCCCGCCGGCCCGCGCTGCTGCGCTGGAGCGGGGCGCTGGCCGCCCTGCTGCTGGCGGCGGGCCTAGCCTACCAGTACCTGCCCGTGAACTATGAATCGGTGGCCAATGCGTCCACCCGGACCCGCAGCCTGGTGCTGGCCGACGGCACCCGCGTCCATGCCAACGTGGGCACCCGCGTCAGCGTGCGCTACACGCTGGCGCAGCGCCGCATCGACATCGAAGGCGGCGAGGTCTACATCGACGCCGCGCCCGACCGGCGCCCGCTGGTGGTCCAGGCGGGCGGCGCCGAACTGCGCGACATCGGCACCGAATTCAACGTGCTGCTGCTGCCCGACATGCTGCAGGTGGGCGTGCGCAGCGGCCAGGTAATGCTGGCCGCCGAGGGCGCGGACGAGCACAGGCAGCACACGCTGCGGGCCGGCGACAGCGTGCTGCTGGCGCGCGCCGACGGCCGGCTGCTGGACCGCCAGCGCGTGGCCGCCGGCGAAATCGGCGCCTGGCAGAACGGCGTGGCGGTGGTGCATGACGCGACCCTGCAGCAGCTGGCCGGCTACCTGGCGCTGTACCGCGGCGCCCCGGTGCGCTTCGCCGACGAGCGCGCGCGCGGCCTGCGCCTGTCCGGCACGCTGGACCTGCGCCAGCCCGACGCCTTGCTGGACACGCTGCCCGGCCTGTTGCCCGTCACGCTCGACCGCCGGCCCGACGGCTCGGCGGTCATCGCCAGCCGCTGAAACCCGCGTCCGGATAATTGAGAATTATTTTTCTTCCGGCAGGTACGGGTTTCGACGGCTGGCGCGTCTTCCCCGGTGTAGATCCGCTACTGGATCGGCTTTTTTGACTTGGGGAAAGTCCATGGCGCAACGCCATCTCCGCCGGCTCGCCGCCGGCCGTTACGCGCTGCTGTGCGCGCTGTCCATGCATGCCGCGCTGGCGGTCCAGGCCTTCGCGCCGTCCGTCGCCCACGCGCAGAGCGCGCCGACGCACGCTTTCGACCTGCCCGCCGGCAGCCTGGCCGACGCGCTGGTGGCGCTGGGCCGCCAGGCGCAGGTGCAGGTGCTGTTCAGTCCCGACGCCGTCGCCGGCCTGCAGGCGCCCGCCGTCTCGGGCAACCTGAGCGCGCAGGCCGCGCTGAACCGCCTGCTGATGCGCAGCGGCCTGGTCGCCGTACCCACGGCCACGGGCTTCGTGGTGCGCACGCCGGCCGGGTCCCCGGACGCCGACGCCGCCACCATGGCGCCCGTCACCGTCACCGGCCACGATCCCGCCACCACCGAAGGCACGGGCTCCTACACGACGCCCGCCGTCGCCCTGGGCAAGAACGAACAAAGCCTGCGCCAGATCCCGCAATCGGTCTCCGTCGTCACGCGCCAGCTGCTGGACGACCAGAACCTGGTGAACCTGGACGACGCCATGCGCACGGTCACCGGCATCACCGTCGAGGCCGGCAGCATCGGCGGCAACCACGGCAATTTCTACTCGCGCGGCTACGCGCTCGACACCATCCAGGTCGACGGCGTCAACACCCCGGCGAGCACCGGCAACGACCTGAGCTCGGGCTTCGGCCTGGCCATCTACGACCACATCGAAGTGCTGCGCGGCCCGTCCGGCCTGTTCCAGGGCGCGGGCGACCCCGGCGGCACCGTCAACCTGGTGCGCAAGCGCGCGCAAAAGGAATTCGCCTTCGGCGGCCAGCTCATGACCGGCTCGTGGGACCGCTATTACGCCGAAGCCGACCTCACCGGCCCGCTCGACAGCGACGGCCGGCTGCGCGGCCGCGTGGTCGCCTCCTATGACGACCGGCGCTCCTTCGTCGACGGCGTCTACACCGAAAAGCCCCTGTTCTACGGCACGCTGAGCTTCGACCTCACGCCGGACACCGTGCTCAGCGCCGGCGCCACCTACCAGCAATACAAGGGCCGCCCGTTCTTCGGCCTGCCCGGCTACACCGACGGCAGCCTGCTCGACGTGCGCCGCTCGACCAACCTGGACCCCAGCTGGAACCACATCACCGAAGAAATCACCGAATACTTCGCCGACGTGGAACACCGCCTGTCCAATGGCGGACGCATCAAGGTCAGCGGCGTCTACCGCGAACAGGACGAACCCAGCCGCGAATTCGGCTGGTCCGACTGCGCGGTCGATCCGGTCACCGGCGACACCTGCCTGGTCTCGTGGAAGTACCGCAGCCACTGGAAGACCTACGGCCTGGACGCCTTCGTGGCCACGCCGTTCCAGGCCTTCGGCCGCGAACACGAACTGATCGTGGGCGCCGACTACCGCAACATCCACAAGAACTTCCGCTATGGCGGCGGCGACAACGCCGACATCAATCTCTACCATCCCGACAACGACATCCCCAAGCCGGACTACCAGTTCACCAACGGCAACGACGGCAAGACCGAGCAGTACGGCCTGTATGCGCGCACCAACCTGCGCGTGGCCGACGCCGCCACCCTCATCGCCGGCGGGCGCCTGACCTGGTGGCAGAACCGCACCCAGAACCGCAACGCCTACTTCAACCAGTTCACCAACACCAAGAGCGACATCGACGGCAAATTCACGCCCTACCTGGGGCTGGTCGTCGACCTCAACGAGCAGGTGTCGGCGTACGCCAGCTACACCAGCATCTTCACGCCGCAGACCGTCACCGACGTCAACGGCCAGCTGCTGGACCCGCGCACCGGCAAACAGGTCGAGATCGGCCTCAAGGGCGAATTCCTGGACAAGCGCCTGAACGCGCATGCAGCGCTGTTTCGCATGGAAGACGAAAACCGCGCCATGACCGACCCCGACAATCCGCTGTTCTCGATGGCGGCCGGCAAAATGCGCAGCCAGGGCTTCGAAGCCGAAATCAGCGGCAGCCCCGCGCCGGGCTGGGACATCACCGCCGGCTACGCCTACACCGCCACCAAGACCTTGAAGGGCACCGAGGAACAGAAGTCGCAGCAATACGCCTTCATCACGCCGCGCCACACCTTCAACCTGTGGACCAAGTACACCTTCGCCACCGGCGCGCTCGAAGGCCTGTCGCTGGGCGCGGGCCTGCGCAGCGTCAGCAGCATGTACCGCATGAACGGTCCGGTGAAGTTCGAGCAGCGCCCGTACACCACCGTGTCCGCGCAAGCCGGCTACCGCTTCAACAAGCACCTGGACGCCACGCTGACCGTGAACAACCTGTTCGACAAGGTCTATTACCAGCGCGTGTGGGCGGCGTATGGGTCGAACTACTATGGCGAGCCGCGCAGCGTGATGCTGAATCTGCGGGCGAAGTACTGACGCGAAATACTGACGGTACGGGCGGGGCCTACGCGCCCCGCGCCTACGTCAGGTTCAAACCGCCGTCGGAAAGCAGCACCTCGCCGGTCAGATAGTCCGACGCCACAAGCAGGGAGACCGCCTGGGCGATATCCTGCGGACCGGCCGCGCGGCGCATCGGCGCCTTGTCGCGCCACAACGCCTGGGCCTGGGTCCAATCGGCCGTCAGCGGCGTATCCACCAGGCCGGGCGCGACCGCATTGACCCGGATGTCCGGAGCGAGCGAAAGCGCGAGCAGGCGCGTCACGTGATTGAGCGCCGCCTTGGTCGCCGCATAAGGAATGGATGCGCCTTTGGGCCTGATTCCGGCGTGCGAGCTCACGTTGACCACGCAAGCGGGCCTGCCCTGCGCCGCCGCCTCCTGCAACGCGGCCTGCGCCTCGGCCACCAGGCGGAACGGCGCAACCACATTGACCTCATGCAGTTCATGCCAGATGTCGGGCGTGGCGGCGGCCAGATCAGCGTGAGGAATGACCCGGCTGATGCCCGCGTTATTGACCAGCACGTCCAGCCGCCCCCATGCCGCGACGGCCTCGCGGACCAGCCGGACCCTGTCGCCATCGACCGCCAGATCCGCCTGCACATAGACCGCCTCGCCCAGCTCGCGCGCCAGGGCATGGCCGGCCTCGACCGAACGCCGCGAATGCACGACCACGGAGTAGCCGTCCCGCGACAGACGGCGGGCGATGGCCTCGCCTATGCCGGAAGTCGAACCCGTGACGAGCGCGACGGGACGCGAATACTGGGGATTGGACATTGAAGAGCCTCTTGCACGGGAGCCCGCCGGATCAGGCCTTGTCCTTGCCGGCCTGGTGATGTGCTGCCTGCGGGCAGTTATTGAGACAACGCCTCGCGGCGCTCATTTTCGGAGGTAGGACTTCTTTCCGCTATGGGTGTAGCAGAAAGTGCCGCCACGTGGCCCCGTGCAATATTGGCCGGCGCCGCAGCTGCAAGCGCCGTTCGCCCCAGACGGCGAAGGTTTTGATGTGAGTGGCGACACGCCAGCATCCGGATTGGAGCAAACGCGTTTCGACGCACTGATCGAACCGTCACGACAAAGAAACTGAGTTCCGACGCAACGATCTACGCCGCCCTTTTTTCCAGAACAAGGATAATTCGCCGAATGGGCTGACGCGGCAAACAACACGGCCAGCAGCAATAGACCAAGACGCATCGTCATACCCATTTTGCAAACAAGCGGGATAAGCGGCGGAAGCAGATTGCGATCAGCTGTCGCAACGGCCTTCGACCGCCAGGTTGACTTCAGGTTTGGAGATCACGCGTTGCCCTTCCTCTTCTGAAACCTGCTCTAGGCCAGCACCACCCACAAATACGCCTATCTTGATGAACTGGCGCACAAAATAGTTCTTGCCCGCCTCCACCATCACCATCAGATCATTTGGCGAGAACTCCGATTCGGTGGAGACCTTGTGCTGCTCATTGCCGGCAACCTGCGTATAGAAGAACACGCGGTCTGCCGTCTCGCCCAGACACTCGCCGTTGACGTAGACGTCTTTCTTCAGGGCTTTGCCAGCAAAGCTGTCTCGGTAGACATACAGGCCCGACTTTCCTTCATCCGGTGCCGGGAACGATTTGGCCAGCTTGTTTTGCTCGGCTGGCGCCATTGGAACTTTGGCGCAGCCCGCTACCACCATTACGCAAGCGGCAGAGGCCGCCAACTTCAACATCTTCTTATTCATTCGATTCATCTTTATCGGCTTACGTATATGCCCCTTCCTATCCTCCGAGGGGAACGGACAATTGTATCCAATATCTTCCAATAATGTCATATGAATACAAGACAAGCCCGCGTCCAGGAGGCCGATCCTGACGTCTGAACCGACGCTCCGGCGTTATCCTTGTACTCAATGTGAGTAACTTGTTCGTCAAGAGCTACCGTCCGCGCGCAGGGACGGCCTACGGCTCGAATGACTACGGCGAACCGTGCAACGTGATGTCGAACGTGGTGGCAACGTATTGAGGAGGACGCCATCGCCCAGGCGATGGCGTAACGCTCAGGTGTTGTCTTTCACGGTAGGCGTGGCGCCATTTGCCTTGACGGACGCAACGCCTTTATCCCGCGCGGCCGTGGAGGAATACATCTCGCTGCGCCCGATTGTCTGGCCGTTTGCCCCGGTCAAGGTGAAATAGGGCGAACCGTCGGTGGCCGTCTTCAATTGATATCGCGCATCGGTCTGCGAATTCTGGCGGACCGATGCGATGCCATCCTGAGCGCTGGCCTTGGTGGTGTACCGTTCGCTCGTCAGAATGACTTCGTTGTTGCCGGCTTTCAGATTGAACATGTACTGATCGCCGCTGCGCTTCAAATCGTAGTAACCGCTCATAGAAATCTCCAATATCTGGCTTGGTCTAGGAACTGGAAAATACCGCGATGCGCACACTTGAACGCCGGCAGATCATAATGCACGCCAGGAGATCTGGACATACAGACCCCGCATCCGGTCCAGGAAGAAAATCGATGGAAGCGACCGTCACCGAGCTATTCACGCGATACGAGCGCTTTTTCAACCAATCCCTGCACGGAAATGCGGACATGGCGGAGATTGTGTCGCTGTATGCCTCGGCTTTCATCGCCGCTTCTCCTGCCGGGGTCATGGCCGGGCAGAACGACGACCGGCTCAAGGAAGTCATGGCGCAAGGGTATGCGTACTATCGAACCATAGGGACCAAAGGAATGCGCGTCCGCAATGTCCGAATCTCCCCGATAGACGAGCTGCATTGCGTGGCCCACGTCGCCTGGACGGCGACCTACGGCCGCAAGGGCCAGGCGGACACGACCATCGATTTCGATGTCCATTATCTGGTCCAGGTACTGGGCGGCGAAGCGAAGGTTTTCGGCTGGATCTCGGGCGATGAGCAGGCCGTGCTCAGGCAGCACGGCATTATCTGAAATAGTGCGCGGGTCTGGCGTTAAAACAGCCAATAATTCACTTTCGCAACCTTTTATTTCACCTCGCCACCTCCAGACAGCTATCTAAACAACTGCAAAGCGCCACAAAATCCGCAACAGTTATGCGCTAGGATGGTTTCGTGTTCCTCTCAAAGGAAACCCATCATGGCTACCAGCTCGCAAACGCCGCAAGCCTTCACGTCGGTCCGTCCCAACGTCATGGAGGTCGAATACGGCGCATTTCGTGGTTATGTGGACGTCATCGACCATGCTCGGCAGATACCCATGTGCAAGACGCACTTCTGCGGCACGGTCTGGCCATCGCGCGACATGGCCGAACATCAGGCGATGGAACTGGCGCGCAGCCTTCGCGCCGCGGCCGGCGCATCCCGGGCAATGCTGCTCACCGCCAGCCTGAGCGACGCCGCGGCGGGGCGCAAGCCGCTGGAGTTCGTGCCCGTCAGCCTGGTCAAGCAGCAACCCACCGTTCCGGTCGTCAAGCGCCATCTGCGGCTGGTCGCCTGAGAACTATCCGAGCGGTTCCGCCGAGTCGACGTACACCAGGCCGGCCTCGCGCAGTTTGTCGCGCATGCCGTAGATGTCCAGTCCCAGTTCGCCGGCCGCCAGGCGCGCCCGCGTGAGGTTTTCCTTATGCAGGCGCGCCTCGCTCGCTTCGGCCACATCGGCGGCGCGCTCGCGTTCTACCACGACCACGCCGTCCTCGTCGGCCACGACGACGTCACCCGGACGCACCAGCGCGCCCGCGCACACCACTGGGATGTTGACGCTGCCCGGCGTGGCCTTGACCGTTCCCTTGGCGCAGATCGCGCGCGCCCAGACCGGGAAACGCATGGCCTCGAGCGCAAGCACGTCGCGGCAGCCCGCGTCGATGACCAGGCCGCGAACGCCGCGCGCGGCAAACGAGGTCGCGAGCAGTTCGCCGAACATGCCGTCATGGTTGTCGGTGGTGCAGGCCACGACCAGCACGTCGCCGGGCTGGCATAGCTCGGCCGCGACGTGCAGCATCCAGTTGTCCCCCGGCTGCGCCAGCACGGTGACCGCGCTGCCGGCGACGGCCGCGCCGCGCCAGACCGGACGCAGGCTGGGGCGCAGCAGGCCGCTGCGGCCCTGGGCCTCATGGACGGTGGCGACGCCCGCCGCCTGCAGGCGCGCGATGATTGCGGCGTCCGCGCGGGCGATGTTCCGGACGGCGATTGCCTGCGTGCTCATGCGAACGCTCCCGTGACCTGCGGGAAGATGCGCTGGTATCCCTCGGCATGCGTGATCTTCAGATCGGAATTGCGCGAGGCCTGCACGCCGCGCTGCAGCGCCACGCGGGTGTAGTACTCCCACAGGTGTTCCTGCGCCGCCATGGTTTCGAAGGCGCGGCGCTTGACGTCCCAGACTTCGGAGATGTCCAGCAGGACTTCCGGCTTCCATTCGCACTGTTCGGGCTGGTGCGGTTCGAACAGGAACACCGGCGGCGCGCCCAGCACGGGCTGGTCCGGCCGATGCCCGTGCGCCTGGGCGATGATGCGCGCCTCCTGCGCCACGTGGGTCGCCAGCGGATGGTCGAAGTTGTACGGGTCCTTGAGCGAATGCGTGAGCACGAAGGCCGGCCGCAATTCGCGATAGATGTCGGCCAGCTGGAACAGGGCGTCGTCGCTCACCCGCAGCGGATAGTCGCCGCAATCCAGAAAGCGCACCGAGGCGCCGAGTATGCCGGCCGCGCGCGTGGCCTCGTCGCGGCGCGCCGCCTTGACGCGGTCCAGGGTCATGCCCGGCTCGCGCCAGAGTTTGGCGGATTCGCCGCGTTCGCCGAAAGACAGGCACACGACCGTCATGTTCCAGCCGCGCCGCGCATAGAGCGCGATGGCGCCGCCGGCGCGCCAGACGAAGTCGGCCGAATGGGCGCTGACGACCAGGCCGTGTTGCGTTGTGCTGCTCATGCTTTCATCCCAGGAAAAAGTAAACCGGCCTTGCCGCCGGGGTCCCGCCCATGCGGGCTCAATCCGCGCTGATGCCCGCCGCGCGGATCACCTTGCCCCACTTCACCGTTTCTTCGGCAACGAAGCGGCCGAAGTCCTCGGCGCTGCCCGGCGTGATCTCGGCGCCCATCTCGCCCATGCGTTGCTTGATGGCGGGATCGGCCAGCGCGGCCTGCAGGGCCTGGTTCAAGCGCTGCACCACGGCCGGCGGCATGCCCGCGGGGCCGACCAGTCCCCACCACACCGTGGCGTCGGCGCCCGGCAGCCCTTGGGCAGCCGCGGTCGGCACGTCGGGCAACAGTTTGGACGGATGCGGATTGAGCACGGCGAGCGCGCGCAACTTGTCGGACTTGATGTGCGAGACAACTTCGAGCGGATTGATCGACATGAACGACAGCCGTCCGCCGAGCAGATCCGTGACGGCGGGCGAGCCGCCCTTGTACGGAATGTGCAGCGCCTTGAAGCCGCCCTCGGCCTTCAGCAGTTCACTGCCCAGGTGGCCCGAACTCCCGTTCCCGGCCGAGCCATAGCTGAGCCTGTCGGGCTGCGCGCGGCCTTCGGCCACCAGGTCCTTCAGGCTTTTGGCGGAGGCGTCGCTGCGCACCACCACGACCAGCGGCGCGTAGCCGATGGCGCCGATCGGCGCGAAATCCTTGGCGGGATCGAAACTCAGCTTCGGGAACAGGGCGGCGTTGCTGGCCAGCGTGTTCGAGGCGGTCAGCAGGGTGTAGCCGTCGGGAGCAGAGCGCGCGACGTGCTCCATGCCGATATTGGTGGCCGCTCCCGGGCGGTTGTCGACGATGACCGGCTGCTTCAGTTCATCGGACATCTTTTGCGTGATCAACCGGGTCACGATGTCCACGCCGCCGCCGGCGGCATACGGCACCACGATACGCACCGGCTTGTCCGGAAAGCCGTCGGCCGCGCGGACGCCGAATGGCGCCATCATCGCGGCGGCCAGCCCCAGGACGGCGCCGAGCCGGCCCAGTTGTCGGGAATAGACCTGCATTGCTGTCTCCTGTGTCGTTGTTCTAGTGTCGACATGGTGCGCGGGTCAGACTAATATCGTCCAATACTTTTGCGATAGCCGATTTATTTGGTTTTCAAATAACCGTGGATTTCCGCCAACTGCGTTACTTCGTTGCCGTCGCCGAGGAACTGAGCTTCAGCGCCGCCGCCCGGCGCCTGCACGTCAGCCAGCCGCCGCTGAGTCTGCAGATCAAGGCCCTGGAGACGGAGCTTGGCGCGGTGCTGCTGGATCGCAACAAGCGCAACGTCGCACTGACCGAGGCGGGCGCCCTGTTTCTCGACCAGGCGCGGCGGGCCCTCGGCAATCTGGACCGGGCCGCCGAAGTCGTGCGCCTGGCGTCCAAGGGCGAAGCGGGCGAGATCCGGATCGCGTTCACGGCCTCGGTGCCCATGGCCGAGGCGTTCCCCCGCGTGGTGCGCTCGTTCCGCGACAATCATCCCGCGGCGCGCGCAGACCTGATTCACATGTCCACCGGACAGCAATTGCAGGCGCTGGCCGACAAGAGCGTCGACGTCGGCTTCCTGCGCCCGTCGCTGCTGTTCTGCCCGCCTCCCAATATCCAGACCCTGAATCTGTGGACCGACCGCCTGGTCGCGGTGCTGCCGGCCTGGCATGCGCTGGCGGCGCGGCCGGCCCCCTTGCCGATGGCGGCGCTGGCCGACGAGGCCTTCATCCTGTTTCCCCGGGGGCTGGGCTGCGGGCTGTTCGAGCACGTGACGGTGCTGGCCAGCCGAGCGGGCTTCGCGCCGCGTCTGATGCAGGAAGCGCGCGAAGGCGCGACCATCGTCGGGCTGGTGGCCGCGGGCATGGGAATCTCCGTGCTGCCGGACACCTACGCGCGCACCGGCATTCCGGGCGTGGTGTACCGCGAGCTGGATACGCCCGACGCGACCAGCAGCCTGCTTCTGGCGTACCGGCGCGATGACGCGTCGCCCCTGCTGCGGCGCTTCGTCGACGAGGTCAGGCCCACCGCCGGCGCCGCCGTATGAAGCTGCCGCTATCCTGACCGGCGCGCGGCGGCGGCGCCGTGCCTCATTCGTACGACTTCGCCAGCGCCAGCAACTCGGGCGTGCCGATGGTCTCGTTCAGGCCGTCGAAGTCCATCATGCGATCGCGCCATGGCGCGGTGCTGCCGTGCTCGCGCAAGCTGCCGTAGTAGCCCTTCAGCATGTGCGCGACCGCGCGCGAGGCGCCGCCAGGGAAGATCACGATGCGAAAACCGCGCCTGGCCAGCGCCTGGGCGCTTTCCACGGGCGTCTGGCCGCCCTCGACCATGTTCGCCAGCAGCGGCACGCGGTGCGCGAAACGCGCGCACGCGGCGTCGAGCTGCGCTTCCGTGCGCAGGGCCTCCACGAAGATGGCGTCGACCCCGCATTCGAGATAGCGTTCGGCGCGTTCGAGCGCGGCGTCCAGCCCTTCGACGGCGAGCGCGTCGGTGCGGGCGAGGATCAGCGTGCGGTCGCGGGCGTCCATGGCGGCGCGCAGCTTGCCGCACATCTCGGCCACGGGCACCACGCTCTTGCCGGCGAGGTGGCCGCAGCGCTTCGGAAAACTCTGGTCCTCGATCTGGATCATGGCCGCGCCGGCCCGTTCGAAGCCGCGCACCGTGCGCTGCACGTTGAGCGCGTTGCCGAAACCGGTATCGCCGTCCACGATCACCGGCGTGTCCACGCGTTCGGTAATGCGGGCAAGCGTGTCGGCCACCTCGGTATAGGTGGTGAGTCCGACGTCGGATCGTCCCAGCCGCGCATAGGCGATGGACGCGCCCGACAGGTAAAGCGCCTCGAAGCCGGCCTGCTCCGCGATCAGCGCCGTAAGCGCATCGTAGATTCCCGGCGCCAGCACGGCATGTCCGGCGTCGAGCCGGGACTTCAACACGGATACGGTCATCATGCCCTCAGGGGATGGCGCGCCAGGCTGCCATCGGCGAGCCGGCGCTTCAGTAGATTCATCAAGCCGCCGGCGCGCACCATGTCGAGCAGAAAGCCCGGCACTTCGGCGCACGGCAGCGCATCGCCGTCGGCTCGCAGCACGCGCCGGCCCGGCAGATCGAGCGTGACGGACTCGCCTTCCTGCAATTCGGCGGCGCGCTCGCAGGTCACGAGCATCAGGCCCACGTTGAACGCATTGCGGAAATACAGGCCGTTGAAGTTCGGCGCGATCACCGCGGCCACGCCCAGATGCACGAGCGCGGCCGCCGCCTGCTCGCGCGAGGAGCCGATGCCGAAATGGCTGCCGGCCACCAGCACGTCGCCCGGCCTGACGCTCGATGCGAACTCGGGCCGCACGCCCTGCAGGCAGTGGCGCGCGATCTCCTCGATGCCGAATTTCATGTAGGCGCCGGGCGCGAGCTGGTCGGTGTCGACGTCGTCGCCCACGCGCCAGACGCGATGACGGGTAGCGGGCGTCGTCATGCCAGCACCTCCCTGGGATCGATGATGCGGCCGGCAAGCGCGGCGGCCGCCACGGAATAGGGCGAAGCGAGAAACACCCGGGCGGTTTCGGCGCCCATGCGCCCCTTGAAATTGCGCGCCGTGGTCGAGATGACGTTGACGCCTTCAGGTATCGACCCGCCATAGCCGGAGCAGGCGCCGCAGGAATTCGGCAGCACTTGCGCCCCCGCGTCCCGCAGCGCGTCCATGACGCCTTCTTCCTGCGCGCGCTGCTGGTCGCGCGCGCTGGCGGGCGCCACCATCAGCGTCACGCCGGCGGCCAGGCGGCGGCCGCGCAGCACCTCGGCGGCGGCGCGCAGGTCCTCGAGCTTGGCGCCGGTACAGGCGCCGATATAGGCCGCCTGTATCGGCGTGGCGGGATAATCGCCCGCCGGCGCGGCGTTGGCGGGGCTGTGCGGCGCCGCCACCTGCGGCGCCAGCGCATCGGCGTCGAACCGGTGCGTTTCCACTTCCGCGCCCGCATCGGTGCGCCAGCGCGCCAAGTCGATGTCGTGCGCGCGCGGCACGCCGGCGGCGTGCAGATAATCCAGCGTGACCCGGTCGGGCGCGATCAGCCCCACCTGCGAGCCCAGCTCGGCCGACATGTTCGACAGCGTCATGCGCTCCTGCATCGACAGCGCGCGCACGGCCTCGCCGCAGAACTCGACCGCCTGGTAGCGTCCGCCGTTCATGCCGAAACGGCCGATCATGGCAAGCGCCATGTCCTTGGCCGTGACGCCCCTGGCGAGCCGCCCGTCCCATTGCATGGCGATCGTCTGCGGCACCTGCACCCAGATCTCGCCGCTGGCCACCACGCCCAGCATCTCGGTGCTGCCCACGCCGAACATGTATGCGCCGAACGCGCCGCCGGTGGGCGAGTGCGAGTCGCCTCCCACACAGAACATGCCGGGGCGGATGTGGCCGTGCGCGGGCACCACCACGTGGCAGATGCCGATGGAATCGTAGACGTGCGGCAGCGCCTGTTCGCGCGCCCAGTCGCGCGCGATGCGCACGATGCGGCGCGACTCGTCGTCCGACTCCGGCACGTAGTGGTCCATCACCAGCACCACCTTGTCGCGATCCCACAGCCCCGTGCCCAGCGATTCGAGCATGGGTTTGAGGCGGCGCGGACCGCTGGAATCATGGAACATCGCCAGGTCGACCCGGCAGGTGACGATTTCGCCCACCGCGACCGTGTCGCGGCCGCTGGCTGCCGCCAGCAGCTTCTGGGCCAGGGTTTGCTCAGGCATGATTGCTTCCTGGTGTCTGCGTCAGATCCGCGCCGTCCGCGCCCCGGCCTTGGACGCGCGCGGCCGCGCCGGCAGGGGCGCGGGGCCGGGCGCGCCCACGCCGGCCGGCAGCCAGTTCGGCTCGCCCTTGGTCTCGTGGGCCTGCATGTCCATGCGGTATTCGTAGCGATCCGGGCGGTAGCGCGCCAGCAGCCATTCCACCGGCCGGCCGGCGTCGTCGCGCACCAGCCGGCGCAGCGTCAGCAGCGCCGAACCCACCGGCACTTCCAGCGCCGCGGCGATCTGCGGATTCGCCAGTTCGGCCGAAATGGATTGCTGCGCCCGCGCCACGCGCACGCCCAGCTCCCGGAATATCGCCAGCAGCGGCCGGCTGTTCAGATCGGCCTTGCGGATGCGCGCGCCGATGTCGCCGGGCACATAGCTCTCCAGGTGCGAGAACGGCGCGTCCTCGTAGCTACGCACGCGCACCGCGTGCTGCACGGCAGCGCCGGACGGGAGTTCCATGGCCGCCGCCACCGCCGCCGGCGCGGGCATGACGGCAAGCGACACGACCCGCACCTGTGTCTGCATGCCCATGTTCGACAAATGCCGCATCAGCGCTTCCATGCCCGCCCCGGCCTGCGGCGCGTCCACCCAGCCCTTGCTGTCGGCGGCGAAGGTGCCGCGGCCCTGGCGGCGCTCGATCAGGCCGTCGGCCTCCAGCGCCTCCAGCGAGCGCCGGATCGTCAGGCGCGAGACCCCGTATTCCTCGGCCAGGGCATTCTCGCCCGGCATCGGCGCGCCTCCCGCAAAACCGCCGCCCGCCAATCGTTGCTTGAGCAACAGATAGACCTGGTGATACAGAGGAAGCGGATTCTTGGACACGGACATGCTCCGGAAAAGGCGGACCAGGCGACGCTCAGTCGATGGTCGCGCCGGTGAATTTGACGATTTCAGCGTAACGCGCGATGTCCTCGCGCACGAAGGCGTCGAGCTCCTCGGGCGTGCTGCTCACGGCCGTGGCGGCTTCGCCCTCCAGCAGGCGCCGGAACTCCGGCGTATCCACTGCCTTGCGCGCGGCGGCGTTCAGCGACTTTACAACTTCGGGCGACAGCCCGGCCGGGCCGAACATCGCAAACCACGCATTGGATTCGAAGCCCTTGATCGTGTCGCCGATGGGCGGCACGTCGGGGAACTGCGGCAGCGGCTTGGGGCTGGTGACGCCCAGCGCCTTGAGCGCGCCGGACTTCATGTGCGGCAACGCGTTCAGCGAACTCGCGACCATCATGTCCACCTGGCCGCCGAGCAGGTCCGTGATGGCCGGCGCGGTGCCCTTGTACGGCACGTTCAGGATGTCCAGGCCCGACATCATCTTCATGCGTTCGCCGGCCATGTGCAGCGACGAACCGAGCGCGCCGATCGCCATCGTGTATTTGCCGGGATGCGCCTTCACTTCCTTGACGAACGCGGGCATGTCGTTGGCGGGAAAGTCCTTGCGCGTCACCAGCACGCTGGGCACGTTGGCCAGCATGCTGATGGCCTTGAAATCCTTGACCGGATCGAACGGCAAATTGCGATACAGGGAGGCGTTGATCGAGAAACTCGTGAACGTGACCAGCAGCGTGCTGCCGTCGGCCTTGGACTTGGCCACGTAGTCGGCCGCGATGTTGCCGCCGGCGCCGGGACGATTCTCGACCAGCACCGTCCGCTTCAGCTCCTGCGCCATGCGCTGCCCGATGTTGCGCGCGACGGTATCGGTCGTCCCGCCGGGCGGCGCGCCGACGATCAGGCGGATCGGGGCTTCCTGCGACATGGCGGGGAACGCGAAAACAGCTGCGAGCACGCAGCCGGATATGAAGCGGCGCATGGGTTGTCTCCTGGTATGTTGTATTGATGTTAATACAAGTATACGTGGCTGGTTTTGCGGAGGCAAGCAAGCGTCATCCGTTCCCGCCTCGAAACCTTGTCATTCCTGATCACCACGGCGAAAATTCCCGCGCACGGACGATGCTCGATCCGGCCGCCGGGGGAATCGCAAGTGAAGGATGCTGGCCAGTACACGACGCACGCGGTGACCGTGCTGCAAACCAGTCCGCCATCGGACTGGCCTTATCGCTGCGCGATGAGCCTGCTTCGGCATCCCGTCGACGATGCGATTTCGGAACATCTGGCGTATATGGGCGAGTCTTCGGGCGCGGACCGGGCATGGATGATCGAATACCGTCCCGACCTGCTGCGGCTGCGCAATACGCATGAATGGTGCCGATGCCGGACGCAGCCGTATGTGGCCGAGCTGCAGGATGTGCCGACCACGCTGATCGCGTGGCTGCATCGGTTCATGGTGCAAGGCCAGGCCGTGGCCATCCATGACGTAAACGATATGCCGCGCACGGCGCGGACCATCCAGCTGGAGTTTCAGCGCCAGGGGAACAAGAGCGTGCTCAGCGTGCCGGTTTTCCACGACGGGAAGCTCCACGGGATCATCGGTTTCGATACGACGGTCAGGCACCGGACCTGGTCCGCGGCGGAAATCGGGGCGACGTTCCAGTGCGCCAACCTGATCGGACAAGCCAGATACTCGAACGCGCGCGCTTCCAAAGGGGCGGCGTTGCACGAGGGCGCCGCGCCGGTGGTGTATCTGCGCATGCGCGGCGTGGTGCGGGGCGTGCGGCCCGACGCGATCGTGGGAGTGCGGTCCGCGGGAAACTACAGCGAGATCTGGCTGGAGGACGGGTCGATGGTGCTCGATTCACGGGCGCTGGGCGTATGGTCCAGCCTGTTGCCGCAACAGCGGTTTTTCCGGGTCCACCGCACCGCCATTGCGAATGCGTTGCACGTCATGGACGTGGATCGCCGCAGCGTGGACAAGTGGCTGATCCGGATGCGCGCCGTGGGCGGCGCATGGCCGGTGTCGCGCGCCTACCGCAAGCAGCTGCGTGAGCGCATGGGGATCTGAACGCGGCGATTCGTGTCCGCACGTCTGCGTGTCCATGCGGTTCGTCATGCCGGCATGTTGGTTCGTCCTTGCGCCGGTGGTGGCTCGACGGATTCTTGGGATGATTTCTCAAGCGACGGCGCGTTCGCACGGTCAGGACGCGCGGCGTTTCCCGCATCGCCCATCCAGCGGAATCCCGATCCCGAGGACATCACCATGAACGGAAAAGCACTCATCGCCGCCGCATGCATGCTTGCGCTGGGCGGCGCCACGGCCGCATGGTCGCAGACGGTGGCCATCGACCGAGCGTCCAGCCCGCCGGCAGACGCCGTCGCCATCCCGGACGGCAGCAGGGAGCGCGCCGTCCGGGAGCTGCCGAAGATCGTTCAGGACATCATGACGCGCAGCCGCGTGCCGGGCATGGCGGTGGCCGTGGTGATCGACGGCGAGACGGTGTTCGCGCAAGGCTACGGCACGCGCGAGTCGGGCAGGAACGCGCCCGTGGACGCGCAGACGGTGTTCCAGATCGCCTCGATCTCGAAGTCCTTGTCGGCGACGGTGGCGGCGATCGAAGTCTCCAGGGGCACGGTCGCGTGGGACGATCCGGTCCTGCGGCATCTGCCGGACTTCCGCCTGAGCGACGCCTATGTGTCCGAGCACGCCACGATAGGCGATTTCTATGCGCACCGCTCCGGGCTGCCCGGCACGGCAGGCGACGACCTGGAAGACCTGGGATTCAAACGCAGCGAGGTCCTGGCCCGGCTGCGCCTGTTGCCGCTGGACGCCTTCCGTGCGTCCTATCACTACGCCAACTTCAGCACCACGATAGGCGCGCAGGCGGTGGCCAGGGCGGCGGGCCGCCCATGGGAAGCGCTGGCCGAGGACACGCTGTTCAAGCCCTTGGGCATGCATGCCACCAGCTACCGCTATGGCGATTTCCAAGCACGCGCCAATCGCGCCGTGCTGCACGCCTACCAGAAAGGCGTCTTCGTTCCAGCGGGCCAGCGCGACGCCGACCAGCAGGCGCCCGCCGGCGGCGTATCGTCCACGGTCGTCGATCTGGCGCAGTGGCTGAAACTGCTGCTGGCCGATGGCGTTTATCAGGGCAAGCCGATGATCGCTGCGGGCGCGCTGCTTCCCGCGCTGTCCACCCAGGCAGTGAGCGCGCCCGCCCACGACCTGGATGCGCGATCGGGCTTTTATGGCTATGGCTTCAACGTCAATACCGAGCCGGGCGGGCGTCCTTCCATGGGGCATTCGGGCGCATTCCTGATGGGCACGGGAACCTCGTTCAGAATCGTGCCCTCGGCCGGGATCGGCATCGTGGTGTTGACCAATGGCGCGCCGGTGGGCGCGGCCGAGTCCGTCGCCGCCACATTCATCGATACAGCCTTGTACGGCCGGTCCACGCGCGACTGGTACGCGGCCTATCATGGCGCCATGCTCGGCTTTTTCGAGCCGCAGGCCGACCTGTCGAGGCAGGCCAGGCCCGTGCCGCCTGCGCCGCCCCAGCCGCTGCGCCAGTACACGGGCCGCTACGACAACGCCTACTACGGCCCCGCCGAGATCCAGGAGGCCGATGGCGCCCTGACCCTGACGCTGGGACCAAAGGACATGCGTTTCCCGCTGCGGCACTGGAACGGCGACACTTTCGCCTTCGCCCCCGCCGGCGAGGCCGAGCTGGTCGACTCGCTGGCGTCCATCGAGTTCAAGCTCGTTGCCGGCCAGGCCCCAGGCTTTCAGATCAAGTTCTACGACGACAACGGCTTCGGGCGCTGGACCCGCAAGTAGCCGGCCACGCCGTCCTGTCACCGCCATGCAACGCCCTGGTGCGCTAATACCGGCGCCACCTCCGCCAACCCGGCGCCGCGCGCCGGCGCCGCCTTACCTTGGGCATTGCTCGACATGGACCGTAGAAAATTCCTTAAATGGGGCAGCTTCCTGACCGTCTCCGCCGCCACCGCCGGCCTGGCCGGCTGCAACAGCGATGACGATGACGGCGACGACAGCAACGTAGACAACGGCAACGGCGGCGGCGGCGAGCCGCCGGCGCGGCGCTTCCAGTACCCGCAAGGCGTCGCCTCGGGCGATCCGCGGCCCGACAGCATCGTCCTGTGGACCCGCGTGATCGGCGATGACGGCGCGGCCGTCGCCGTGCGCGTGCAGCTGGCCCGCGACGAGACCTTCACCCAGCTGCTGGTCGATGCCGCCGTCAGCGCCGAGCCCGACTGGGACCACACCGTGCGCCACAAGGTCACGGGCCTGGACGCCGGCAGCAACTACTACTACCGCTTCGTGGCGGGCGCCAGCACCAGCCCCGTCGGCCGCACGCGCACCGCGCCGGCGGAAAACGCCGCGGTGGCGCAACTGAAGTTCGCCTTCATTTCGTGTCAGGACTGGAGCGTGAACCATTGGGCCGCCTTCGACGAGCTGGCCGCGCAGGACCTGGACTTCGTGGTGCACCTGGGCGACTACGTCTACGAAACCGTGAAGGCGGGCTTCCAGGCCGGCGGCGTGGAAAACGCGCATGCGCCGCTGTCGCTGCCCGACGGCACGGCGCGGGCCGATGGCGCGTTCTACGCGACGACGCTGGCCGACTATCGCAGCCTGTACCGCAGCTACCGTTCGGACCCGCGCCTGCAGGCCCTGCACGCGCGCTTTCCGGTCATCGCCATCTGGGACGATCACGAATTCTCGGATGACTGCTGGCAGGACCGCCAGACCTACGAAACCGTGGACGACGAAACGCCCGGCACGGCGCGCCGCCGCGGCGCCAGCCAGGCCTGGTTCGAGTTCATGCCGGCCGACGTGTCGCTGGACCCGGCCAATCCGTCGTTCCAGAACATCCAGATCTATCGCGCATTCCGCTTCGGCAGCCTGGCCACGCTGCTGATGACGGACGAACGCCTGTACCGCGCCGACCACGTGATCCCCGAGCAGCAGGCAGGCAGCGAGATCGGCAGCCGCTACTTCGTGCCCAAGCGCCTGCTGTCGCAGGTCGAGGCGATGAAGCTGGCGAGCGCCGGCGGCCAGCTGACGCCGGTGTCCATCCTGGGCGACACGCAGCGCAACTGGTGGAAGGCGCAGCTGGCCGCCAGCACCACGTCCTGGAATCTGTGGGGCAACGAAGTCTCGCTGCTGCGCATGCAGTTCAACGGCGCGCAGGCCGTGGCCGGCCTGCTGGCGCAGGGCCTGGCGGCGGCGCAACCGGCGCTGGCGCCGCTGGCGCCGTTCATGGCGGCCGCGCTGGCGCAGGATTTGAAGGATGCCGACCACGCCAGCGGCAGCCCCGTCACCGCGTATCCCGCCTTGTCCGCGCTGCTGGACGCGCAGGCGGGCATTCCGCTTGCGGCCTTCGCCGCGCAGATCAAGCCCCTGCTGGACGCGCAGCTGCCGCCTTCGCTGCTGCTGGACGAATACCTGCTGAACGCGGACCAGTGGGATGGCTACAACGCCGAGCGCAAGGACATGATGGCCTTCGTGCGCGACAAGGGCGTGCGCAACCTGGTGGCGCTGACGGGCGACATCCACGCCTTCTTCGCCGGCCCCGTCATGGACGACTACGACGCCGCGACGCCCAGGCCCGTGATGGTGGACCTGGTGACGGCCGGCATCTCCAGCAATTCCTTCTTCAGCTATTTCAAGAACGTGGTCGACACCGATCCCGCCTTCGCGCCGGCCAGGCCGCTGATCTACGGCGAGGCGGCGGGCGAAATCAGAAACACGTTCAACGACACCTTGAAGCAGTTCAACGCCGACTGGCTGCGCTACATCGACACCGACGCGCAAGGGTTCGCGGTGGTGACGCTGACCGAGACGGAACTGCGCTGCGTGTTCCACAAGCTCAAGCCGCTGGACGGCACGCAGGCGCCGGCCTTGCCCGCCGTCGCGTCGCAGACGGTGCTGACGGTGGCGTCGGGGACGACGGCTGTGACGGTGGCGGCGTAGGTTGGGGTTTATTCGAATCAGCTCAATTCCGCTCATTGCATGAGCCGATTGCCGCTAAATTGAGTCGATTCGATCCCCCTGGCTCACATCATGACCATCCGCGAAAATATTCTTCGAACCTCCAAGGAATACCGACGCGCATTCGTCGACGACTACGTACCGAACCGGAGTTCCCTGTTGCCGACATCGCTGGCCCAGGCCTTGGCCGACGAAGGGGGCATGCAAGGCCAGTTTCCGGCCGGCACTTACGCGCGCCGTGTCCTGGAGCCATTGTTGCTGGACCTGTCCTGGTCATCCTCGCGCCTGGAAGGCAACCGCTACTCCTTGTTGGCCACGCAGGAACTCTTCAGGCTCGGCGCGGCGGGAGCGGACCTGGACGCGGTAATGCTGCTCAACCACAAGGCCGCCATCGAGTTCATGATCGATGCTGTGCCCGCGCATGGCTTGACGTCGGCCGTGATCAGCAACCTGCATGCGATTCTGATGCAGGACCTGCTGGCCGACGCCCAGGGCCTGGGCCGTATCCGGCAGGCCGTGGTCAATATCGGCGGAAGCACCTACATGCCGGTGCAGGCGCCGTCACTGCTACAGGAGATGTTCGACCACATCCTGGAGAAGGCGCGGCTTACCAAGAACCCGGTGGAAGCCGCTTTCTTCCTGTGGGTGAACCTGGCCTATCTGCAGCCTTTCGAAGATGGCAACAAACGCACCAGCCGTTTGTCGTCGAACATCCCGCTGATGCTTTACAACAACGCGCCGCTGTCCTTTCTTGACGTGGAGCCCCACGACTACGCCCACGCCATGATGGGCGTTTACGAACACTGCGACGTAACGCTGGCGGTGGAACTGTTCACCTGGGCCTATCGCCGCTCGATCCGCAAGTACGCAATACTGCTCGATGCGGCGGGCGTGCCCGATCCCGTGCGGCTGCGATTCCGGGAAAAGTTGAACGACGTGATCGGCCAGGTGGTGCGCGAACGGTGGACGGCGGATGCCGCGGTGGCCGCGCTGGCGCTGCCTGAAGAGGAGGTCCGGCTATTGCGCCCGATGCTGGCCCGAGAGCTGCGCATACTGGATCTGCACAACTGCGCGCGTTATCGGCTGCCGATGGCGCAGGTGCAGCGATGGATCGACGCGGGACGGCCGCAATAACGCCCATCGCGCAAAGCACAAGGGCCGCGATGATCGCGGCCCTTGCTGTTTACTGCCTGCAGGTTTGAATCACGCCTTGCGCACCTGCGCAATCAAGCCATCCAGCTGCTTGAGCATGGTGTCGATTTCTTCGGCCGTGACGTTCAGCGCGGGCATGAAGCGCAGCAGGTTGCCGCGCGGGGCGTTCAGCAGCAGGCCGTTGGGCGCCAGGTTGCGGGCGGCTTCGACGATGGCGGGGCCGTCGTCGCGGTCCATGACCAGGGCGCGCAAGAGGCCCAGGCCGCGCTCGCCCTTCATGCCGTACTTGGCCGACAGGGCCAGCAGGCCTTCGGACAGCTGCTTGGCGCGGGCATTGACGGATTCCATGAAGCCCGGGGCGGCCAGCGCGTCGAACACGGCCACGCCGACGGCGGCCATGAGGGGGTTGCCGTTGTAGGTGCCGCCCTGGTCGCCGTGGGCGAAGACGCAGACTTCCTGGCGCGCCAGCAGCGCGGCCAGCGGCACGCCGCCGCCGATGCCCTTGGCCAGCGTCATGATGTCGGGCACCACGTCGGATTGCTGGTAGGCGAACATCGTGCCGGTGCGGCCCATGCCGGTCTGGACTTCGTCGACGATGAAGAGCAGCTTGTGCTCGTCGGCGAGCTTGCGCAGGCCCTGCATGAATTCCTTGGTGGCCGGGATGACGCCGGCTTCGCCCTGGACCGGTTCGAGCATGATGGCGACGGTCTGGTCGTCGATCAGCTTGCGCACGGATTCCAGGTCGTTGATTTCGGCCTTGGGGAAGCCTTCGACCTGCGGGGCGAACATCTTGTCCCAGCCCGGCTTGCCCGACGCGGACATGGTCGCCAGCGTGCGGCCGTGGAAGCCGTGATTCATGGTGATGATCTTGTACGCGCCGTTCTTGTTGACCTGGCCCCACTTGCGCGCGAGCTTGATGGCGCCTTCATTGGCCTCGCCGCCGCTGTTGGCGAAGAACACGCGGTCGAACACCGAGGCGCCGGTCAGGCGCTGGGCCAGGGCGATGGACGGCTCGTTGTAGAAGGCCGGCGAGGGGTTCATCAGCAGCTTGGACTGGTCCAGCAGGGCCTTCTGCATTTCCGGGGCGCAGTGGCCCAGGGTGTTGACGGCCCAGCCCTGGACGAAGTCCAGGTATCGCTTGCCCGCGTGATCCTCCAGCCAGGACCCCTGGCCTCGCACGAACACGAGGTCCGGGCGGGCGGTGATCTCCATGAGGGTGTTGACGTTGAACTGGCTGAATTCCATGGCGGTTCCTGCGGAATGAGAGAACAGGGGTGGGGAAACAAGGGAAATGTAGCACCGGCGGGGGAATGCTATCGTGACGAACCCCTGCCGATCCGCCCCAGGGCCGCCTCAAGAGGGCCGCCAGCGCGGGCGCTCTATTTTATGCAACAGGCGCAGACCCCGCGCGCAGCCCTTTGTCGCTTTTTACTGACCAATCATGAAACGTACTCTTTCCAGTCTCGCGGCCTGTCTGATGCTGGCGGCGGCCGCCGCCCCGGCGCAGGCGCAGTATCCCGAACGCCCCATCCGCCTGATCGTGCCGTTCCCGCCGGGCCAGGCCACCGACATCTTCGCGCGCGCGCTGGCCGAAAAGCTGGGCGCGGCGGTCAAGCAGCCCATCGTGGTCGAGAACCGCGCCGGCGCCGGCAGCAATATCGGCATGGAGCAGGCGGCGCGCGCCGCGGCCGACGGCTACACGCTGGTGATCGCGGGCAGCGCCGCGGCCGTGAACCAGACGCTGTACAAGACCATCAACTACAGCCTGACCAAGGATTTCGCGCCGGTGTCGGGCGTGTTTTCGGTGCCGCTGATGTTCCTGGCCACGCCGGCCTCGGGCATCACCTCGCTCAAGCAGCTGGTCGAGCAGGCGCGCGCCAATCCGGGCGAGCTGGCCTACGCCAGCGCCGGCATCGGCGGCACGCAGCATCTGTCGGCCGAGATGTTCAAGGCGGCCGCCGATGTGGACATCCGCCACATTCCGTACAAGGGCAGCGGCCCGGCGCAGGCGGATTTCCTGGGCCATCAGGTGCCGCTGATGGTGGATTCCGTGACCGCCGGCCTGCCGCACGTGCAGAGCAAGAAAGCGGTGGCGCTGGCGGTGACCACCGCCAAGCGGCTGCCGCAGCTGCCCGACGTGCCGACGGTGGCGGAATCGGGTTATCCGGGCTTCGAAGCCATCGGCTGGGCCGCGGTGCTGGCGCCGCGCGACACGCCGCCGGCGGTGACGGGCTATCTGAGCCAGCAGATCGGCCAGGTGCTGAAGGCGCCGGAGATGCAGAAATTCTTCCGCGACCGCGGCGCCGAACCCATGCCGATGACGCCGCAGGACACCGGCGCGTTCATCGCCGGCGAAGTGCAGAAGTGGGGCAAGGCCGTCAAGCAGTCGGGCGCCCAGGTGGACTGAGCGCCCGCTGTCGGCCCGGCGGTCTGCGCCGGGCCGTCCTGCCTCAAAGCGGCTGGGTCACCACGGGCTTGGCCGGATCGCCGGGCTGTCCGGGGTCGCCGGGACGGCCGGGTACGGTGTCATCCTGTCCGGGCCGCGGCGTGGGGCGCTGACCCGGCGCCTGCTTGTCCGGCGCGTCGCCGGGCCGCTGGCCGGGAGGCTGGGTGGGATCGGACGGGTCATTGGGTTGCTGATGTGCTTGCATGGCTTTTCTCCTGAAAGGTTCAAGGCTGGCTGCACCGGGGGCAGCGCCGCAACGCGGGCCGCCCGTGCAAGTCCACGATAGGCGCGGCCATCCAGCCTGCACAGATCACGGTGAACGAATTCATCTAGTGTTTTTTTCCCTAGCGCGCCGCAACGCGCCTGGAGGCCGCTCGGCAGGTGCAAAAACACTAGTCAACCTGGTGCGCTCACGTCTTACGCATGCGCCGCGCGATTCCTATAGTGGGTCCGTCCGCAGCCGGAGCCGGCCTCGCGCGGCTCCCGGGCCTGCGGTTCATGCAACCTGAAAAGGAGAGACGACATGGACAACGACCGCATCAAGGGCGCCGCCAAGGAAGTCAAGGGCGCCATCAAGGAAACCGCCGGCAAGGTGACCGGCAACCGCCAGACCGAAGCCGAGGGCAAGGCGGAGAAGACCGTCGGCAAGGTGCAGCGCAACGTGGGCGAGGCCAAGGATCAGGCACGCGACTTGCTGGACAAGAAATAGTCGCGGCCGTGTGCCGAAAGGAGAAAAACATGACGCATCGAATCTGGCTTGCGCTGGTGCTGGCAGCCGCCGCCGTCACGGCGGGCTGCAACACGATGGAAGGCGCCGGCAAGGATATTGAACGCGGCGGGGAAAAGATCCAGCAGAAGGCCCAATAGGGCCACGGACATCCCCGCATCAGGGCCGGCGCGTCGATGGCGCGCCGGCTTTTTGGCGTGCCGCGCCCGGTCAGCGCGAGAATCCGCGCGCCGCGATTTCCCAGATGTCCTGCACCACGCCGTCCTTCACCACCACCAGGCCGTCGTGCAGGTTGAAAGTGGGATCGACGTGCGAAGGCACCAGGCGCAGCACCGCGCCCAGCGCCGGCGCCTGAGCGCCCGGCGCCACGCGCACCACGCCGTGTTCGTCGTTGATGGCGGCGTAGCTCAGCCCCGGTTCGCCATACAGCGCTGGCGGGCCGCATTCGGCGGTGGTGGACTTCAGGCCGGCGTCCAGGATGACGCGGTCGGGAGCCGGCGCGCTCATGACGGTGGACAGCACGAACAGACTGTTCTGGAAGGTGAGCGGACCGTTCCATTCGTTGGCGCCGTAGTCGCCGTCCATGAAGGCGTAGGAGCCGGCCTGCAGCTCGGTGTAGACGCCGCTGGCCGCGTCGAATTCCGCGCTGCCGGTGCCGCCGCCCGTGATGGTGTCGCAGGCGATGCCGCTTTCGCGCAGCAGCTGCGCGTACGAGGCGGCGATGCCCGCGGCCTGGCGGCAGACCGCGGCGCGCTCTTCGCGCGTGCGCAGATGCTGCACCGAGCCGTGGTAGGCCTGCAGCCCGACGAAATTCAGGCCCGGCAGGGCGCGCGCCTGCTGCGCCAGCGCCAGCACCGCGGCATCGTCGGACGCGCCGCAGCGGCCCTGGCCCACGTCCACCTCCACCAGCACGTCGATTTCGGCGCCGGCCTGCGTCATGGCGGCCGACAGCTGCGCCAGGTTTTCCGCGTTGTCCACGCACACGCTCATCTTGGCGGCGCGCGCCAGCTGGCCCAGCAGCGCCAGCTTGGCCGGCCCGACCACCTCGTTGCTGATATGGATGTCGCGGATGCCGGCGGCCACGAAAGGCAGGGCTTCGCTGACTTTCTGGCAACAGATGCCGCGCGCGCCCAGGGCCAGCTGGCGCAGCGCGATCTCGGGGCATTTGTGCGCCTTGGCGTGCGGCCGCAGGGCCACCTGGTGGCGGTCGGCCCAGGCCTGCATGGCGCGCAGGTTGGCTTCGAAGGGCGCCAGGTCCAGCACCAGGCTGGGCGTATCGATACGGGCCAGGGGATCGCCCGGCTGGGCGGCGGGGGGCAGCGCTATGCCGCGTATGACTTCCAGGGACATCGGTGAACGCTCCGTTATCTGCACCCGCGTCGCAGGCAACCTCACACCATAACCAAATATGGGCCGGTCATAACCAAAATGCCATGCGACCCCCTGGTAAACGATAGCTCCGTAAGCATTGGCTACAAGGTGTCGGCATGACAGAATTTCATCATAAAGAACGCCCCCAGGGGAGGGCGCGTTTTTTGCCGCCGGGCGCAAGATCCGGCGGCACGAAACGACGATATTCAATCATCGCGAAATCACGGAGAAGCCCGCATGAAACTGAAGCACTGGATCACCACCCTGACCCTGGCCGTCGCCGCGGTCGGCGCCGTCGGCAGCGCGCAAGCGCAGCAATTCTTCCGCATCGGCACCGGCGGCACGGCCGGCACCTACTACCCGATCGGCGGCATCATCGCCAACGCGGTGTCCCAGCCCGGCAAGCTGATCGCCACGGCGGTCGCGTCCAACGGGTCGGTGGCCAACATCAACGGCATCCTGGGCGGTTCGTTCGAGGCCGGCTTCACGCAATCCGACGTGGCCTACTGGGCCTATAGCGGCACCGGCACGTTCGAAGGCAAGCCCAAGGCGCAGGATCTGCGCCTGATCGCCACGCTGTACCCGGAAAGCATCCACCTGGTCGCGCGCAAGGGCGCCGGCATCAAGAGCGTGGCCGACCTGAAGGGCAAGCGCGTCTCCATGGACGAGCCGGGCTCGGGCACGCTGGTCGACGTGCGCCTGATCCTGGGCGCCTACGGCATGACCGACAAGGACATCAAGGCCGAATACCTCAAGCCGAACCAGGCGGGCGACAAGCTCAAGGACGGCGGCCTGGACGCCTTCTTCTTCGTGGGCGGCGCCCCGGCCGGCGCCATCGCGGAACTGGCTTCCAGCGGCGCCGGCATCGAGATCGTGCCGCTGGTCGGCCCGGAAATCGACGCGCTGCGCGCCAAGCAGCAGTTCTTCACGCCCGACACCATCGCCGCCAACACCTACCAGAACGTGGGCGAGGTCAAGACCATCTCGGTCAACGCGCAGATGGTCTCCTCGGCCAAGCTGTCCGAGCAGGTGGTCTATGACGTCACCAAGGCGCTGTACAGCGACGCCACCCGCAAGACGCTGGACAACGGCCACGCCAAGGGCAAGCTGATCACGCGCGAAAACGCGGTCAAGGGCGCGGGCATTCCGTTCCACCCGGGCGCCGAGAAGTTTTACAAGGAAATCGGGCTGTTGAAGTGACCCCCCCCGGAGCGCCTGCGGCGCTTCCCCCCCAGGGGGGCGCCGCTGTGGACCGGCGGAGCCGGATCCACGCGGCCCCGATTGTGGGGCAGTAGTTTTATGCGGAGCGGGTGCTGCTTGGCGGCGCACGGTCGGGAAAGTATGTATTACCTGCGCGGGGCCGCCACGAGCGGCCCTGTTTGCTGAATCACCCTGAGAATCACGGCGATGGAAATAGACCACGAAAAAACCCAGCAGCTGGCGGAGAAGTACGACTCGGAAATCCGCTTCCGGCCGCTGGACAAGGCGGCCACATGGATCGTGTCCGGCCTGCTGGTTGCACTCTCGATCTTTCATTACTACACGGCCGGCTTCGGCCTGCTGCGCGAGGCCACGCACCGCGGCGTGCACCTGGCGTTCGTGCTGAGCCTCATCTTCCTGGTGTTCGGCTTTTCGAAGGCGCACTACACGCGCGAGCCGAAGTCCACCTGGTATGCGCCCGGCGGCATTCCGCTGTATGACTGGATCATCGCGATCGCGCTGGCCCTGTCGGTGCTGTACATCCCCTACATTTTCGAGGACCTGGCGTTCCGCGTCGGCAATCCGCTGCCGATCGACGTGTTCATGGGGTCCATCCTGCTGATCGGCCTGCTGGAGGCCACGCGCCGCGCCATGGGCTGGCCGCTGCCCATCATCGCGCTGGTGTTCATGGCCTACGCCATGTTCGGCCCGTATTTCCCCGGGCTGCTGCAGCACGCCGGCAATACCTGGTCCCAGGTCGTCAACCACATGTACCTGACCAGCCAGGGCGTGTACGGCGTGGCCGTGGGCGTGGTGGCCACCTATGTGTTCCACTTCGTGCTGTTCGGGGTGCTGGCCACCCGCATCGGCCTGGGCCAGCTGTTCCTGGACGTGGCCTCCACCGTCGCCGGCCGCTACGCCGGCGGGCCGGCCAAGGTGTCGGTGTTCGGCTCGGCCATGTTCGGCATGCTGTCGGGCTCCTCGGTGGCCAACGCGGTGACGGTGGGCTCGCTCACCATTCCCGCCATGATCCGCATCGGCTACCCGCGGCACTTCGCCGCGGGCGTCGAAGCCGCCAGCAGCACCGGCGGCCAGATCACGCCGCCCATCATGGGCGCGGCCGCGTTCCTGATGATCGAGTTCCTGGGCATTCCGTACCAGCAGATCGCGATCGCGGGGATTTTCCCGGCGTTCCTGTATTTCTTCGGCATGTTCATGCAGGTGCACTTCGAGGCCAAGCGCGAAGGGCTGCGCGGGCTGACCAACGAAGAAATGCCCAAGCTCAAGCAGTCGTTCAAGATGCGCTGGCCGACCCTGATTCCGCTGGCGCTGCTGATCGGCGTGCTGGCCAGCGGCCGCACGCCCTACCTGGCGGCATTCGCCGGGATCACGGGCTGCATCGTGGTGGGCCTGCTCAATCCGTTCCAGCGGCTGCGCCTGCGCGATCTGTACGAAGCCTTCGAAACCGGCGCCAAGTACGCGCTGGCGGTGGGCGCGGCGGCGGGCACGGTGGGCATCGTGATCGGCGTGGTCACGCTGACCGGCGTGGGCTTCAAGATCTCGTACATCGTGATCTCGGCGGCGCAGGCCATCGCCGGCGGCGCGGCCACGGTGATTCCGGAGGCCATCGCCAACACCCAGACGCTGACCCTGATCGCGGCGCTGGTCATGACCGGCATCGTCTGCATCCTGATGGGCTGCGGCATTCCGACCACGGCCAACTACCTGATCATGGTGGCGGTGGCCGCCCCCACGCTGGTGCAGCTGGGCGTGCAGCCGATCGCGGCGCACTTCTTCGTGTTCTATTTCGGCATCCTGGCCGACATCACGCCGCCGGTGGCGCTGGCCGCCTACGCGGCCGCGGGCATGGCGGGCAGCGACCCGTTCAAGACCGGCAACACGGCGTTCCGGCTGGGCATCACCAAGCTCATCGTGCCCTTCGTGTTCGTGTTCTCGCCGTCGCTGCTGATTTCGGTGCAGGGCTTCACCTGGTACGACTTCGCCGTGACGCTGGTCGGCTGCATGATCGGCCTGGTGCTGCTGTCGGCCGCGTTCTCGCGCTACATGCTGGTCGGCATGAAGAGCTGGGAGCGCTGGCTGTGCGTCGTGGGCGCCCTGCTGACGATCCTGCCGGGCCTGACCAGCGGCCTGATCGGGCTGGCGGTGTGCATTCCGGTGTTCATGCGCCAGCTGGCGCAGCTCAAGCTGGAGAACGCCCCCAGGACCACCTGAGGCGAAAAAAGGGACGGAATAAAGGGGCGGCCTTTTCGGGGTCCGCCCCTTTTCGTCGAATCATGCAGTTTGGCAGTATTTGGCCGAAAAACGCCGCTTTTTGGACCCGGGGTGACGGCATACAACACTCGCCATCGGGTTGGTTGCCCGGCCCTACAAATCGGCGTACAGTAAAATTCATGTTTGCTGGTCTGCCGATATGCGGGCCGACTGTGCAAACAGGCACAAGACTGCGCCATATGTTCGATATCCTGGTTTATCTGTACGAGAATTACTACACGCCGCAAGCCTGTCCTGCGGCTGACGTGCTGGCCAAGCGGCTTGCCGCCGCGGGGTTCGAGCACGAAGACATCGACGATGCGCTCGGATGGCTCTACGGCCTCGCCGAGACCACCGAACGGTGCGTCGATCTCGCCCAGGCGCCCACCACCGGCACCCGCATCTACACCGATAACGAGTATCAGCAGCTCGGCACCGAGTCCATCGGCTTCATCGCCTTCCTGGAATCGGCCGGCGTGCTGCCCGCGCCCCTGCGCGAAATCGTGATCGACCGCGGGCTGGCCGCGCCCGAATCCCCCGTGCCGCTGTCGAAGATCAAGATCATCGCCCTCATGGTCCTCTGGAGCCAGGAGGCCGAGATCGACAATCTGGTCCTGGAAGAGCTCCTCGACGACGACGGCGCGCGCCGCCTGCATTGAACGCGGCGCGCCGCCGCGGCACCTCCTTGTCTCCATCGTCCCGCGCGCACCGACGCGCGGGCTTCGTCCTGTGAACTACGTAGGCCGTTTCGCCCCCAGCCCCAGCGGCCCGCTGCACGCGGGCTCGCTCGTGGCCGCCCTGGCCAGCTGGCTGGACGCGCGCGCCCATGAAGGGCGCTGGCTGCTGCGCATCGAGGACGTGGACACGCCGCGCACCGTGCCCGGCGCTGCCGAGCGCATCATGGCGCAGCTGCAGGCGCTGGGCCTGGCCTGGGACGGCGACATCATGTGGCAGTCGCAGCGCGGCGCGGCCTACCAGGCGGCTTTCGACGCGCTGGCCGCGCGCGGCCTGATCTACGGCTGCGGCTGCACCCGCCGCGAAATCGCCGACTCGGCCCTGCGCGGCCAGACCCAGCCGGGCGCCGACGGCGAACGGCCTTACCCCGGCACCTGCCGCAACGGCCTGCCGCCGGGCCGCCAGGCGCGCGCATGGCGCCTGCGGGTGCCGCCGGGCGTGGAACATTTCGAGGACCGCTGGCTGGGACCGCAGGAGCAGGACGTGGCCCGCGCCGTGGGCGACATGGCGCTGCGCCGCGCCGACGGCCTGTGGGCCTATCAGCTGGCCGTGGTGGTCGACGATGCGGCGCAGGGCGTCACGGACGTGGTGCGCGGCGCCGACCTGCTGGGTTCCACGGCGCGCCAGCGCGTGCTGGGCCGCCTGCTGGGCCTGCCGGCGCTGCGCTATCTGCATGTGCCGCTGATCCTGGACCCCGCCAGCGGACTGAAGCTGTCCAAGCAGAATGGCGCCCCGCCCATCGATACCGACGCGCCGCTGGCGGCGCTGCGGGCCGCCTGGTCGGCGCTGGGCTTCGCCGATTTCCCGGCGCAGGACCGCGACGCATTCCTGCGCGAGGCCGCCGCGCGCTGGGCGCGGCGCTTTCCCTGAATATCCTAGAGCGGCTGCAGGTCCTCGCCCAGCATCCGCACCAATAGCGCCTCGCCGTTGTCGGCCACGCGCAGTTCGCCGTAGCGGGCGACCTCGTAGCGCTTGGCCTGGCCTTCGGGGAAGAAATAGGCGTTGGTCACGATGCGCACGCCGTTGTTGCGCACCCGGTAGCGCAGCGGCACCTCGGCGTCGGTATGCGGATGCACCTCGGGCTGGATGCGCAGCGGCTGCGACACGCCGCGCTCGTCGCGCGCCAGCATCACGTAGCCGTCGGGCTCGTAGCCCAGCAGCGAATCGGGTTCGGGCCGGTTCTCGCCGCCCAGGCGCAGCCGCGTGACCTCGCGGCTGGCGGCGAAATTCAGCGCCATGTAGTCGCCCTGCATCAGCGAACGCGGGTCCACCGGCGCCAGTTCCAGGATGACCACCTTGCCGGAAGCCAGCAGTTTTTCGCGCTGCCAGATGCCGCCGTTGGCCACCGCCAGCACCAGCGCCAGGCCGCCCAGGATGCCCAGCGTGCGCCAGCGCAGCGCGCCCGACACCGGCGGCAGCGGCCCGCGCGCGGACGGCGCCTGAGTGCGCATCAGGCGCGGCACCAGCCACACCAGGGCCCGCAGCATGAACAGCAGCACCGCCGCGCCGCCCAGCCACAGCGCCTTCTGCAGCAGCGGCACGTCGAGCTGGTAGTAATAGACGCCCAGATAGGCCAGCAGGCTGAGCACGCCGAAGATGGCCAGGCGCGGCTGGTTCAGGCCGAAGCCCAGCAGCAGCCAGGCCAGCGCGAAGCCCACGCCCGGGCTGGGCAGCCAGAACAGCGCCAGCACCAGCAGCGCCAGCGGCACGCCCCAGGTCACGCCCGCGGTCAGCACGCGGCGCCGCGGCCACAGCACCGCCAGGGCCGCCGCCGCCGGCAGCAGCGCGCCGGCCGTCACCAGCACCGCCGTGCGCGGATTGAGCTGCCACATCGCCGGCAGTTGCAGGGCCGATATGCCGCTGGCCAGCCACACCATGCCCTGGACCGACAGCAGGAAGGCCCAGGCCAGCGGCTGCAGCGCGTGGGCGCGCCGCCCGCCCAGGCGCCGGCCTAGGCTGAACAGCACCGCCGTGGCCCAGGCGCCGGTCACCGCGATGGGCAGCCACACGAAGGTGGCCTGCGCCACGTCGAAATCCAGCCAGGCCTCCAGCAGGTCTTCGCGCATCAGCTCCGGCACCAGGCCGCGCCAGATCAGCCCGGCCGAGGCCAGCGCGATCAGCAGGCCGCTCAGGAACCGCAGGATGGCGTCCGGCCCCAGCGCGTAGACGGCCGTGGCCATCAGCAGCACGAACAGGCAGGCGTTGGTGAACGAGGTGGAGCTGGACAGGCCGTAGATGATCAGGATCTGGCCGGTGAAGGCCATGGCCGTGCCGCATTGGCGCCAGAAGGGGCCGGCGTCGCTGCGCAGCACCGCCACGCCGGCGGCGCACAGCACCAGGCCGGTCACCAGCGCGCCTTCCTCGGTGGTGACCACGCCGGAGAAGGCCACGAACACCAGCAGCAGCAGCGTGCCCAGCCAGGCGCTCAGGCCCAGCAGGCATTGCACGTACCAGGGCGGATCGGCCTGGGCCGCGGCCGGCGCCAGCTGCGCCACCGGCGCGCCCGCGTCGGCCGGATCGACCGCATTGCCGGCCGAGGCGGCCGACGGCTCGGCGTCGGCCGCGGCGACCGGCGCGGCGGGTTCGGCGCCCAGCCGGCGCAGCCAGCGGGCAGCCCAGACGGCTTCGGCCATCAGCAGCGCGGCCAGCGGCAATGCGGCCCAGACGCCGGGTTCCAGGCGCAGCAGCCATTCGCCCACCACGCGCAGCGACACGCAGATCACGCCCGCGGCCAGCATGGCCAGTATGACCAGGTCGCGCCGGCCGCGCTGATAATAAAGGCCCAGGCCCAGCGTGACGGCCAGCCAGGCCACGCCGTTGGCGGTGCCCAGCCCGCGCAGGATGTAGTCGCCGAACATCAGCGACACCACCAGCGCGCTGATGGTCAGCGCGGCCAGGATGCGCGGCCCGAACAGCGTGCTGGCGCGCCAGCGGCGCGCGGCCATCTCCCAGGCGAACAGCAGCACCAGGTTCAGGCCCGCGATGATGAGGCTGGCGGCGCCGGGGCCGCCGAACACCATCCACCACTCGAAGGCGCGCTCGCCCAGCCATAGCGCGGTGGCAATGTTCAGCACCAGCACCCATAGCAGCCAGACCGCCTGGCTGGCCGCCGCCAGCGCCCACGGCAGCAGCAGCGCCGCCCACCAGGCGAACAGTTCCCAGGTGTCGGCCCCGGTCTGGTAAGTTTGACCCAGCAGGGCGAGCAGGGCGCCCAGCAGAATGCCGGCCAGCGCCAGCAGCGCGCCGGGTATGCTGCGGCGCACGCCGGGGCTGGCGCGCAGGCGCAGCCCGGCCCAAGCGGCGGCCAGCGCGCAGGCCGCCAGCAGCGCCTGCACGCCGGCGAAGCGCTGTATTTTGGTCATGTCCTGCCAGTTGGCGGCGACCCAGCAAACTGCGGCGCTGCCCAGCAGTAAAACGCCCAGCCAGAGGGTGCTGCGCGCCAGAAATTGGCGCCATGCGTGTAGTTCGGATCCCGCTTGTCTTTCAGTGCCGACTTGCATCTGGCGAATCTCCGATCTTATTATCCGCGCTACTAAGGCGGGACTGCCGCCACTGGATACACATGAATAAAACGCTGATTATTGCCGAGAAGCCCTCGGTAGCCCTCGATATATCACGCGCCTTGGGAGGCTTTGCGCGCGAGGGCGACTATTTTGAAAGCGAACGTTACGTCCTCGCTTCGAGCATAGGCCATTTGCTCAGCTTGGTCGCGCCCAACGATCCGGTCAAGGGGAAGTGGAGCTTCACGCACCTGCCCGTGATCCCGCCTGAATTCGAACTGGGGCCCACCGACAAGAAATCAGCGGAACGCCTGAAACTGCTGGTCCGCCTGGCCAAGCGCAAGGACGTGGACGCCATCATCAACGCCTGTGACGCCGGGCGCGAGGGCGAGCTGATCTTCCGCTACATCATTCAGTACGCGGGCGTGAAAAAGCCGATCCAGCGCCTCTGGCTGCAGTCGATGACCCAGGCCGCCATCCGCGAAGCCTTCGCCAACCTGCGCGACGACGTGCAGCTCAAGCCGCTGGAAGCGGCCGCCCGCTCGCGCGCCGAGGCCGACTGGCTGGTCGGCATCAACGGCACGCGCGCCATGACCGCCTTCAACAGCAAGGACGGCGGCTTCTTCAAGACGCCGGTCGGGCGGGTCCAGACGCCCACGCTGGCCATCGTGGCCGAGCGCGAGGAACGCATCCGCCGCTTCGTGCCGCGCGACTACTGGGAAGTGCGCGCGCAGTTCGTGGCGGCCGCCGGCCTGTACGAAGGCCGCTGGATCGACCCCGACTTCAAGAAAGACGAGCGCGACCCGGAAAAGCGCGAATCGCGCCTGTGGTCGCAGGCCGCCGCGCAAAGCGTGGTGGCCGCCTGCCGCGACCAGCCCGGCAGCGTCACCGAGGAATCCAAGCCGTCGACCCAGATGTCGCCGGCCCTGTACGACCTGACGTCGCTGCAGCGCGAGGCCAACGGCCGCTTCGGCTTTTCGGCCAAGACCACGCTGGCGCTGGCCCAGACCCTGTACGAACGCCACAAGGCCCTGACCTACCCGCGTACCGATTCGCGCTACCTGCCCGAGGACTACATCGGCACGGTGCAGGAAACCATGCGCGCGCTGGCCAAGGGCGGCTCCAACGCGGTCGGCAGCCTGTCGCGCCACGCCGAGACGGTGGTCGGCCAGCAATGGGTCAAGCCGAACCGCCGCATCTTCGACAACAAGAAGGTGTCGGACCACTTCGCCATCATTCCCACGCTGCAGATCCCGCACGACCTCAGCGAGGCCGAGGGCAAGCTGTACGACTTGGTGCTCAAGCGCTTCCTGGCGGTGTTCTTCCCCGCCGCGGAATACCGCGTCACCACGCGCATGACCGAAGTGCAGGGGCACCGCTTCCGCACCGACGGCAAGGTGCTGGTCAACCCGGGCTGGCTGACCGTCTACGGCAAGGAAGCGCAGGGCGAGGACGCCAACCTGGTGCCGGTGGCCGACGGCGAAACCGTGCGCACCGAGGACGTGGAAGCCGTGGGCCTGTCGACCAAGCCGCCGGCGCGCTTCAACGAAGCCACGCTGCTGTCGGCCATGGAAGGCGCCGGCAAGCTGGTCGATGACGAAGAACTGCGCGAAGCCATGTCCGAGCGCGGCCTGGGCACGCCGGCCACGCGCGCGGCCATCATCGAAGGCCTGCTCAACGAAGCCTATCTGCGCCGCGAGGGCCGCGACCTGGTGCCCACCGCCAAGGCGCGCCAGCTGATGACGCTGCTCTCGGGCCTGGACGTCTCCGAACTCACCTCGCCCGAACTGACCGGCGAATGGGAGCACAAGCTCAAGCAGATCGAGCAGGGCGGCCTGGACCGCGCCGCCTTCATGCGCGAGATCGCCCAGATGACGCAGGTCATCGTCAAGCGCGCCAAGGAATACGAGCGCGACACGGTGCCCGGCGACTACGCCACGCTGCAGACGCCCTGCCCCAAGTGCGGCGGCGTCGTGAAGGAAAACTACCGCCGCTACGCCTGCACCAACTGCGACTTCTCCATCGGCAAGCATCCCGGCGGGCGCACCTTCGAACTGCCGGAAGTCGAAGAGCTGCTGGCCAAGCGCGAGATCGGGCCGCTGCAGGGCTTCATCAGCAAGATGGGCCGGCCGTTCGCCGCCATCCTGCGCATCAGCGACGAGTACAAGCTGGAATTCGACTTCGGCCAGAACGACGAGGACGACAACGAAGCGGTGGACTTCTCCGGCCACACGCCGGTGGGCGCCTGCCCCAAGTGCCATGCGCGCGTGTTCGAGCACGGCATGAGCTACGTCTGCGAGAAATCCGTGGGCCCCGCCAAGACCTGCGATTTCCGCTCCGGCAAGGTCATCCTGCAGCAGGAAATCTCGCGCGCGCAGATGGAGAAGCTGCTGACCGACGGCCGCACCGACCTGCTCGACGGCTTCGTCTCCAGCCGCACCAACCGCAAGTTCAAGGCGTTCCTGGTGCGCCAGCCGGACGGCAAGATCGGCTTCGAGTTCGAGCCGCGTCCCGAGAAGCCCGGCCGCGCCCCGGCCAAGACGGCCAGCAAGACGGCCGCCAAGACCGCGGCCAAGAAAGCCCCCGCCAAGAAGGCCGCGGTGAAGAAGACGGCGGCCAAGAAGGCCGCGAAAAAGACGGCCGCCTGATGGACGTCCCGCGCCGGCGCGCAGGCGCGCCGGCGTATCGTATGACCTGGCCTAGACGCCGGCGGCCATTGCGGCCGCCGGCGTTTTGCCTATCAGCGGAGCAGGACCGATGACCACACTACCGTATCTGCGCAACTTCGATCTCACGGGCCAGGTGGCCCTGGTGACCGGCTCGGCCCGCGGGCTGGGCTTCTGTATCGCGCGGGCGCTGGCCGGCTGCGGCGCGCGCGTGCTGATCAACGGCCGCAACGCGCAGGCCGCCGCAGCCGCCGCGGGCGAACTGGCCGCCGCCGGCCTGGACGCGCATGCGCTGCCGTTCGACGTGAGCGACGATGACGCCATGGCGCAGGCCTTCGAACGCATCGACCGCGAACATGGCCGGCTGGACATCCTGGTGAACAACGTCGGGGCGCGCAACCGCAAGACGCTGGCCGACACCAGCGTGGCCGAGATCCGCGCGCTGATCGACACCGACCTGGTGGCCGGCATCCTGCTGGCCAAGCTCGCCGCCGAACGCATGGCGCGCCAGGGCAGCGGACGCCTGATCGCCATCACCTCCGTGGTGGGCGAGCTGGCCCGCTCGGGCGATGCCGTCTATCCGGCGGCCAAGCAGGGCCTGACCGGCATGGTGCGCGCGCTGGCGGCCGAATTCGGCGGGCGCGGCATCACCAGCAACGCGATCGCGCCAGGCACCTTCGCCACCGAGACCAATGCGGAAATGATCGCCGACCCCGACGTCGGCCCGCGCGTCGCCGCGCGCAATCCGACGGGCCGCTGGGGCGAACCGGAAGAGATCGCCGGCGCGGCCGTGTTCCTGGCCTCGCCGGCGGCGTCATACGTCAACGGCCACGTGCTGGTGGTGGACGGGGGCTTGTCGATCCAGTTCTGACGGGACGGCCGGGCCGGTTACGACTCGTCCTGGTACCACACGCCTTCGGCCAGCATCATCCGCTGATGGCCGTGGCCGGCCGGCATCATCGGGAAGCAGTTCTCCTGCGCCGCGACCGCCACGTCCAGGAAGTACGGGCCGTCGTGCGCCAGGCATTCGGCCAGCGCCGCGTCCAGCTGCGCCGGATCGTCGACGCGGGCCGCGCCCCAGCCGAAGGCGCGCGCCAGGGCCACGAAATCGGGCAGCGACGCGTTGTAGCTGTGGCTGTAGCGCCCGCCGTGGATCAGTTCCTGCCACTGGCGCACCATGCCCATGTAGCCGTTGTTGCACAGCACGACCTTGACCGGCGTCCGGTGCTGCATGGCGGTGGACAGCTCCTGGATGTTCATCAGCACCGAAGCGTCGCCGCTGACGCAGACCACCGTCTTGTCGGGATGGCCGACCTGCGCGCCGATCGCGGCGGGCACGCCGTAGCCCATGGTGCCGGCCCCGCCCGAGGTCAGCCAGCGGTTGGGCGCGTCGAAGCGCAGGTATTGCGCCGCCCACATCTGGTGCTGGCCCACGTCGGTGGAGACGATGGCGTCGCGGCCGGCCAGCGCCGCGTTCAGGCGCGACATCAGGTGCTGCGGCAGGATGGCGTCGGCGGCCGGCGTATAGCCCAGGCAGTCCTGGGCGCGCCAGCCCGCGATGCGGTCCCACCAGGGCGCCAGCCGCGCGGCAGGCAGCGGCGCATCGCCCAGCTCGGCGCGCAGCGCGCTCACCAGCGGCAGGCAGTCGCCCACCAGCGCGACGTCCACGCGCACCACCTTGTTGATCGAGGCGGGATCGATGTCGATATGGATCTTGCGGGCGTAGGGACAGAATTCCGACAGCTTGCCGGTGATGCGGTCATCGAAGCGCGCGCCGATACAGACCACCAGGTCGGCGTGGTGCATGGCCAGGTTGGCCTCGACCGTACCGTGCATGCCCAGCATGCCCACGAATTGCGGGCTGGACGCGGGGAAGGCGCCCAGGCCCATCAGCGTCAGCGTGCAGGGCGCGCCGGTATGGCGCACCAGGTCGGCGAAGGCGGCGCAGGCTTCGGGGCCGGCGTTCACCAGTCCGCCGCCGCCGTAGAAGATGGGCCGTCTGGCCTGCGCGATGAGCGCGGCGGCGCGGCGCACGGCCGATTGCGGCAGTTTGGGCGCGAGCTTGCCGGCCTGGCGCCGCGCGCGCAGCGCGGCCAGCTTCTGCTGCGTGGGCGCGGCCGGGATGCCGTCGTCGGCGTCGCGCGGCACGGCCAGCTGCACGTCCTTGGGGAAGTCCACCAGCACCGGGCCGGGACGGCCCTGGCGCGTCAGCTCGAAGGCGCGCCCCACCACGCCGGCGACGTCGTCCACCGCGCGGATCTGGGTGTTCCACTTGGTCACCGAGCGCGAGATGCCGATGGCGTCGCACTCCTGGAAGGCGTCGGTGCCGATGGCGGCCGTGGCCACCTGGCCGCTGATGCACAGCACCGGGATCGAGTCGCACATGGCGTCCAGCAGCCCCGAGGTGGTGTTGGCCATGCCCGGGCCCGAAGTGACGAAGACCACGCCGGTGCGGCCGGTGCTGCGGGCGTAGCCCTCGGCGGCGTGCACGGCCGCCTGCTCGTGGCGCACCAGCACGTGCTTGAGGCGCGGCTCGGCGTAGAGCGCGTCGTACAGGGGCAGCACGGCGCCCCCGGGATAGCCGAACACCGTATCCACGCCGTGGGCGATCAGGGTATCGAGCAGAATTTTCGCCCCGTTGTCAGCGGGGCGATCAGAGGCGGCAAGCGCGGCGGCGGCGGTGGGGTGCAGGCGATCGTTCATGGTATCTATCTTATTCGTAGATCCGAAGAATATTTATCTTCTTTTCCACCAATAACCGGTAGACGCAGTAAATTTATCTTTGATTTGGAGGAATCAAAGAAAATGAACCTGGACAAGTTTGACCTCGCCATTCTCAAGGTGCTGCAGGAGAATGCGCGCGCCAGCCTGAACGACATCGGCGCGGCCGTGGGACTGTCGTCCACGCCCTGCTGGAACCGCATCAAGCGCATGGAAAGCGCCGGCGTGATCCGCGGCTACACCGTCGACATCGACCCGGCCAGCCTGGGCTTCATGGACACGGTGATCGTCCACGTCACGCTGGAGAGCCACAGCGAGGAGACCCTGTACGAGTTCGGCCGGGCGCTGGCGCAGATCCCCGAGGTGCTGGAGGCCTTTCTGGTCTCGGGCGACTACGACTACTACATCCGCATCGCCGTGCGCGACACGCGCGACTACGAGCGCCTGCTGCGCGAACAGCTCTACCGGATTCCGGGCATCCGGCACAGCAAATCGTGTTTCGTGCTGCGCCGGCTCAAGGAGACCCAGCTGCCGCTGACCGGGCTGGCGAACTGAACCGGGGCCTAGTGCAGCACGAAGTCCACCGGCCGCGGCGCCTCGGGCAGGGGCCGCACGCCCAGGCCTTCGAGCAGGTCGATCTCTATCGTGCGCGCCAGCGCCGACAGCGGCAGGTCGTTCTCGTCCTTGCCGAAGGGGTCTTCCAGTTCGTCGCCCAGCGCGTCCAGGCCGAAGAAGGTGTAGGCGACGATGGAGACCGCCACCGGCGTCAGGAATTCCAGCGCACCCACCAGCCCGAACGGCAGCAGCAGGCAGAACAGCCAGGCGGTCCGGTGCAGCAGCAGGGAATAGGCGTAGGGCGAGGGTGTGAACTTGATGCGCTCGCAGGACGCCTGGATTGCGGCGCAGGCGGCCACGCGCCCGGTCAGCCCCTGGTACACGATGTCGCTCAGCTCGCCGCGCCGCAGGCAGCCGGCCAGGTCGCGGTTGATGGCCAGCAGCAGCGCGTCCGGCACGTTGCGGCACGCCGCCAGGGCCTCGGCCTCGTCCTGCGGCACCCAGGGGCGAGCGGCGGCGGCCATGTCCTCCTCGCGCAGGCGCGCGGCCAGCGCATAGCCGAAGCCGACGACCCGCCGCACGATGCGCTCCTGCACCGGATTGGCGGTGCTGGCCGCCAGCAGCACCGCGCTTTCGCGCGCCAGGCTGCGCGCCTGCACGATCAGCTCGCCCCACTGCTTGCGGGCTTCCCACCAGCGGTCGTAGCAGACGTTGTTGCGAAAGCCCATGAAGACGGACAGGGCCAGGCCGAACAGCGAAAACGGCACCGCCGACAGATGCGCCGGCGAAAACCAGCGCTGGTGGTACATCCACACCACCAGGCACGAAAGCAGCGTGATGACCAGGATGCGGCTGAAGATGCGCGGAACGATGGAGCCGCGCAGGACGAAGAACAGGGCCAGCGCGGAAGGACGCGGACGAACGATCATGATGGTGCGTGTTCGGTCGGAAAGGGAGCGGCGCCCACTATACGCCCGTCCTCGCGGCGCATGGGCGTCTATATAATCCTGTTTCGTCTCACCGCCACTTCCGCCGCTCCATGACCACCGAAGACACCCCGATCAAGCCCTGGCATGTCGTGCGCCGCTCCAAGCTGCACGGCAACGGCGTCTTCGCCGCGCGCAAGATCCCCGCGGGCACGCGCATCATCGAGTACGGCGGCAAGCGCATCAGCGCCAAAGAGGCGGACCGCCGCCATCCGACCAATCCGGACGATCCCTTCCACACGTTTTTCTTCGCGCTCAGTTCCGGCCGCGTGATCGACGGCGGCGACGAAGGCAACGACGCCCGCTGGATCAACCATTCCTGCGAGCCCAACTGCGAAGCCCAGGAAGGCAAGCACGGCAAGCGCGTCTATATCGTGGCGCTGCGCGACATCCCGCGCGGCACCGAACTGTCCTACGACTACGGCCTGGTGCTCGACGGCCGCATCACCAAGAAGCTCAAGGAAGGCTACCGCTGCCTTTGCGGCACGCCGCCGTGCCGCGGCACGATGCTGGCCCTGCCCGAGAAAAAGAAGAAGAAAGCCGCCAAGCCGCAGGCCGACGCCGCCGCAACCTGAACACCGATCCGTCCCCCTCATGACGCCCGGCCCCGGACAGGCGTACAATCGGCCAGGTCGTTAACACGACATGCAGTACGTCTTCAGGGCGGGGTGAAATTCCCCACCGGCGGTATGCCATGCAATGTGGCGAGCCCGCGAGCGCCCGGCGTCCGACACGGACGGCGGGGTCAGCAGATCTGGTGAGATGCCAGGGCCGACGGTCACAGTCCGGATGAGAGAAGATGTGCCGGCACAACTCCGCCCATCCCGGCGCGCCCGCGCCCGGACGACGGTATTGCGTCCGGCTGTCTAGAGCAGCCCTGGAACGTTTTTCGCCCCTTTTCAACTTGCGAGAGCGTTTCCAATGTCCAACGTCATTCCTGCCCAGCAGTCCCCCCTCCCCAGCCTGGCTTCGCAGCCTTTCGCCGCCCGCCTGCAGCGCGCCCTGCATCATCTGCGCCTGGGCCGTCCGGTCATTCTCATGGACGACTTCGACCGCGAGAACGAGGCCGACCTGATCGTCGCCGCCGACAAGCTCACCGTGCCGGTCATGGCCCAGCTGATCCGCGACGGCAGCGGCATCGTGTGCCTGTGCCTGCCCGGCGAAACCCTGGACCGACTGGGCCTGCCGCCCATGGTCCAGCGCAACCAGAGCCGCTACGCCACCGCCTTCACCGTGTCGATCGAGGCGCGCGAAGGCGTCTCCACCGGCGTGTCGGCCGTGGACCGCGTCACCACCATCCGCGCGGCCATCTCGCCGGCGGCGCAAAGCGAGGACATCGTCAGCCCGGGCCACGTGTTTCCGCTGCGCGCCCAGCCGGGCGGCGTGCTGACCCGCCGCGGCCACACCGAAGGCTCGGTGGACCTGGCGGTGCTGGCGGGCCTGCGCCCGGCCGGCGTGCTGTGCGAGCTGATGAACGCGGACGGCACCATGATGCGCGGCGCGGCGCTGGAGCGCTATGCCGCCCAGCACGGCCTGGTCGCGCTGACCATCGCCGAACTGGCCGACCACCTGCAGCAGCAGCGCGACGGCCAGGCGCAAGCCATCGACGACGAAGTGCTGGAGATGGCCGCCACGGTCTGATCCCCGGGGAGGCGGGTACACGGCGGGCGGGCCGGCGATGGCATAATCCGCCCATGCGGGCGGCGCCATCGAGTCGCCCGCCGGAAATTCCATGAGCGATTGCTCATGTTTGATACTCGCCTTTCTCCGCACCCATGACCGCCATCCCCCAGCCCCGGAAATCGCCGCGCCAACTCCGGTCGCAGCACACCGTGGACACGATTCTGCAAGCGACGGCTCGCGTTCTGGCCACGCATGGCTATGCCGGCACCAACACCAACCTGATCGCCCAGACCGCCGGCGTCAGCGTCGGCTCGCTGTACCAGTACTTTCCCAACAAGAACGCGCTGATCGCGGCGCTGCACGACCGCCACGACAACCAGATGCTGGACGTGATCGACCAGGTCCTGGACAGCAATCCCGCCGCCACGCTGCGCGAGCGCGTCGCGGCCATCGTGCAGGCGATGCTGCACGCGCACCTGCTCGAACCGGCGCTGCACCGCGTGCTGGAAAGGGAATTCCCGCTGTTCGACCAGCCGCACGAACACAGCCGCGCCGACCAGGACATCCATCGCCGCATGCGCCATCTGCTGGAATTCCATCGCAGCGAAATCGCGCAGCAGGACCGCGACCTGGCCACCTACGTGGTGCTGCGCATCATGGAATCGCTGGTGCACGCGGCCGCGCTGGAACCGCCGGCCGGCTTCTCGCCGCAGCAGCTGGAACAGGCGGTGGTCGATGCGGTGATGGGCTACCTGGGCACGCCGGCGCGCGCGCCGCGCAAGACGGCGGCTGCCAGGAAAACCGCGCGCCGCTAGGCGGCCGCGGCCATGCGCGCCAGGCAGTCGGCGGCGTCGCCGTGGACGATGCGGGCGCTGCAGGCCAGCATCAGGTTCAGGCTCAGGCCGAAGTCCTCGACCGTATAGCCCTGCGCGTCGACCATGCGCGAGGCGCCGTAGTCGGCCGCCGCGCCGACGGCCACCTGCTCGATCAGCGATCCGGCCTGCCCGGTATAGCCCCATACCGGCTTGCCGAGGGCGATGGCGTAGCCGACCTCGAAGGCCGTGCCGGAATCGGGCTCGGCGCCGCGAAACGGATTCAGGTTCGCCATCACCAGGTCGGCGCGGCGGATCAGCGCCACGTTTTCACGGTAGATCCATTGCGCCAGCGCCTGGCCGGAAAGGTCCGCGGGCGCCTGGTTGTCCAACGGGAACAGCCCCTCGAAGCCGTGGGCCGCGCACAGCGCCTTCAGACGCTCGCCATGCGCGCGGGCGTCGGGCAGGAAGACGTCGAAACCGGCGAGATAGATGCTGCGCGGCGTCATTTCAGAACATGCCGTTCTTGTTGGCCGGATTCTCGGGGATCTCCTGGCTCACGTCCCAGTGCTCGACGATCTTGCCGTTTTCCACGCGGAAAATATCCACCACGGCCTGGCCGCGGTCTTCGGGAGAATCGCGCCACCAGTTGTGGATCATCACCAGGTCGCCCTCGGCGATGACGCGCTTGATCTCGACCACGGATTGCGGGTGCTGCTCGAAATAGGCCGGGAAGAAATCCACCACGGGCTCGACGCCGTCGCGCATGTACGGGTTGTGCTGGCGGTACCCCGGGCCGATGTACTGGCGCACGGCCTCGTCGAAATTGCGGTCCTGGAACATCATGCGGAAAAATCCCACCACGATGTCCTTGTTGGACTGCGGGCCGGCCGCGCCCGCCGGCGCCCCCGCCAGGACGGCGGCGGCCAGCACGCAAAAGACCAACGATTTCAACTTCATACGCATACGGGGCAACCCAGGTCGTGACGCCGGCAGGCGCGGTTCGCCAGTTTACAAACAAAACTGCGAATACCGGCGCCTTGCCCCCATCGGCCGCGAAGGCCGCCGGCTCAGTAACCGACGGTGTAGCGGCGGCGCGAATGCTTGGGCGTCTCCAGCTCGTCGACCAGCGCGATGGCGTAGTCTTCCATCGAGATCCAGCTCTTGCCCTCGTCGTCGGCCAGCAGCGCGTCGTCGCCCAGCCGGAACTTGCCGGTGCGCTCGCCCGGCTCGAACAGGGCCGACGGCGACAGGAAGGTCCAGTTCAGCACTTTTTCCTGGCGCAGCACGTCCAGGAACACCACGCCGGCGCGCGCTTCGGGGCGGTAGGCGTCCGGGAATTCGGGCGTGTCGATCAGCATCTTGCCGGGCGCGACCTGCAGGCTGCCCGCGCCGCCCACCACCAGCAGTCGCGGCACGCCGGCGTCCTTCACCGCGTGCAGCAGCGGCTTGGCGTCCGAGGACACGAAGCGCGAGGCGCTGATCACGGCGTCGTGGCCGGCCAGGATGGAGGTCAGCGCCTCCGGATCGGTGGCGTCGCCCTGCTTGATGGTCAGGCCGGGCTGGGGGTTCACGTCGGACAGGTTGCGGGCGATGCCCGTGACCTGATGGCCGCGCTTGAGCAATTCATCGGCCACGCGCGAACCCACGCGGCCGGTAATTCCGATCAATGCGACTTTCATGGTCTTGCTCCTTGGTAGGGGAGCCGGTCGGCGCCGCCCCATGCGGCGCTGCGCGTCCGGCTCAGGCAAAGCCATACTATTCGTTCGGATTCCGTCGAAAAACCCCGAAAGGGAAAAGAGTTTTTTGCAGAATATGCACCAATTGCGCGCAGATCGCGCTGGCGCCACGTCTGCCAGTGTGCGCCGCGCGGCCCCGCTTGAACAGGGGCCGCCGGCGGCGCGGCCGGTCAGCCGGCGGCGCGCTGCGCCTGGTAGACCTGCAGGTGGGTGTAGGCGGCGCGCAGGTAGGTCGCGTCCACGCCCAGCGTGCGGGCGCGGCGCACCATGTCGCCCACGATGTGGTCGGCCTCGACCGGCAGGCCCTGGCGCAGGTCGCGGAACATCGAGGCCGTCATGGCCTGGGCCGGGTCGGTCAGGATCTTGCGCGCCGAGGCGTCGGCCTCGGGCCGCACGGCGTGGCCGGAAGCGGCGGCCACGGCCTGCGACTCCTGCAGCAGCGTGGTCAGGATGTCGACGCCGTCGTCGGTGGAGGCGATCTGCCCGACCGAGCCGCGCATCATGCAGGTGGCGGCCGCCAGCGTGGTCAGGAACACGTATTTTTCCCAGATGTCCTGGTAGATCGCGGTGCTCAGGCGGCTGGTGTATTCGCCGCCGGCCAACGCCTGCTCCAGCGCCTCGCAGCGCGCGCTGCGGGCCGGACCGGCGCGTTCGCCGAAGACGATGGCGGCATGCTTGCCCAGGTGCACCACCTCGCCTTCCGGGCCCAGCGTGGCGTTGATCTGGCACAGCCCGCCCAGCACGCGGTGCGGTTCGAACGCCTGGTCCAGCACCTCGTACTGCAGCACGCCGTTCATGATGGGCAGCACCGCCGTGTCCGGCCCGACCGCCGGGCGGATGGCCTCGATGGCGCTGGCCAGGTCATAGGCCTTGCAGCTCAGCACCACCACGTCATAGGCGCCTTCGAGGGTGTCGCGGGTCGCCAGCTTGGGATGCAGCGTGGCGTCGCCCAGCGGGCTCTGGATGCGCAGGCCTTGTTCGCGCAGCCTGGCCGCGCGCGGCTCGCGCACCAGGAACGTCACGTCCGCGCCCGCCTGGGCCGCGCGCCCTCCGAAATACCCGCCGGTGCCGCCGGCGCCCAAGAACAACAAGCGCATATCCGTCTCCTGTCAGTGAGCCCGCCTGCGCGGCGGGCCGATGGCGGAATTATGCGCCTTGCGGCGGCGCGGGACGGTGGCGCTCGGCCCAGGCCTCGTAGCCGCCGCGCAAAGCCCAGGTCTTGGGATAGCCGGCCGCGCGCAGCCGCGAGGCCAGCAGCGCGGCCGAGACTTCGTTGGGGCAGGCGCAATAGACCACGATGTCGGAATCCAGCGCCTCGGCGGAAAGCTGCGGCAGCGGCGCCTTCAGGTCCACGGCGATCGCGCCCGGGATGCGCTGGTCTTCGGGCAACGACTCGGAGCGCACGTCGATCAGCATCGTGCTGCGGCCGGCCTCCAGCCGCTGCACCAGTTCGTCCACCGAAAGGCGCGGAATCACGCGCAGGCTGCGCAGCAGGATCTTGCGCCGCAGAAAGCGCGCCAGGATGTACAGCGCCAGCACCGCCGCCAGCACGCCCAGGCCCATCGCGCCATAGGTGCCGAGGATTTCCAGCACGTCGTTGACGATGCCGTGGAACAGGCCGCCCAGCAGCAGGGCCGAGCCGACCCAGATCAGCGAGCCCGCCAGGTCGTAGGCCAGGAAGCGCCGGTAGTCCGTGCCCGTCAGGCCGGCCATAACCGTCGACAGCGCCCCCGCGCCCGGCAGGAACTTGCACACCAGCAGCGCGCGCACGCCGATGCGCAGGTACAGGCGCTGGGTCTGGCGGATGCAGGAGTCCTGCGACAGCGACATCTTGCAGATCACGCCCAGCAGGCGCGAGCCGTAGCGCCGGCCGGCCAGATACCAGAGGCTGTCGGCCAGCAGGCAGGCGAAGGTGGCGGCCAGCCAGGGCACGGCCCAGCCGCCCGCCCCGCCCAGGGCGCCGGCGGCGATCAGCATGGGATAGGCGGGCACCGGCAGGCCGGCCTGCTCGACCAGCACGTTGGCGAACACCAGCCAGCCGCCGTACTGTTCGAGCAATAGTTGGATATCTTGCATGGGGTGGTTCCTGCTCGCCGCGCTGCGCGCGGCTCATTGCCCCGATTTTAGGCGCGCGGGCCGATCCGCGACTGCCCCCCGGCGGCGCAACGGCCTGTCCCAGACAGATGCCGTCCACCCCGTGGGACAACGCGCACCACGCCGGTGCCGCCTATCCCCGCCAGGGTGCCTATAATCCTGCCCGGCCATCAGGTTTCCCCGACTTGCCGCGGGGACGCCGCATGGCATACAACTTGCTTCGCCCGGACTGGCCGCGCAATGACGCGCCGGCCCGCGCTCCCACCCCATGACCGATCCCACGCCCTCGATTCCGACCGCTCGCACCGGCATGCCCGCCGGCGGCCGCCGTTTCGCGCGCGATCGCGTCTGGCCTTCTCCCCGCCTAGGAGTTTCCTGCATGAAAGCCCTGTTTTCCCTGTCCGGCGGCGTCGCCCGCCGCGGCCTGCTCAAGCTGGCCGCCGCCGCCGCCGGCGCGCTGCTGCTGGGCGGCGCCGCCCAAGCCCAGGCGCCCGCCAAGACCAAGGTCGCCGCCATCTACACGGTGCCGGTCGAGCAGCAATGGGTTTCGCGCATCCACAAGGCGCTGACGGCCGCCCGCGACCGCGGCGAGATCGACTACACCTTCTCGGAAAACGTCACCAACGCCGACTACGAGCGCGTGATGCGTCAGTACGCCGAGCAGGGCAACCAGCTGGTGGTGGGCGAGGCCTTCGCGGTCGAGGCCGCCGCCCGCAAGGTGGCCAAGGACTATCCGCAGACCGCCTTCCTGATGGGCTCCTCGGGCAAGCCGCAGCAGCCCAACTTCTCGGTCTTCGACAACTACATCCAGGAACCCGCCTACCTGACCGGCATGATCGCCGCCGGCATGAGCAAGACCGGCAAGATCGGCCTGGTGGGCGGCTATCCCATCCCCGAGGTCAACCGCCTGATGCAGGCCTTCATCGAGGGCGCCAAGGAAGTGAACCCGCAGGCCGAGTTCACCGTGACCTTCATCGGCTCCTGGTTCGATCCTCCGAAGGCCAAGGAAGCCGCCTTCGCCATGATCGACAAGGGCACGGACGTGCTGTATGCCGAGCGCTTCGGCGTGTCCGACGCCGCCAAAGAACGCGGCAAGCTGGCCATCGGCAACGTGATCGACACGCAGCCGCAATACCCCGAGACCGTGGTGGCCTCGGCCCTGTGGAGCATGGAGCCCACCATCGACGCCGCGCTCAAGCAGGTCAAGGCCGGCGCCTTCAAGGCCGAGGACTACGGCCAGTATTCGCTGATGAAGCACAAGGGTTCGTCGCTGGCGCCGCTGGGCACCTTCGAAAGCAAGATCCCGGCCGAGCTGATCGCGCGCGTGCAGGCCAGGCAGCAGGCCATCCTGGACGGCAGCTTCAGCGTCAAGGTCAACGACAAAGAACCCAAGTCCTCGGCACGATGAAACCTGCGCCTCTCGCCCTGCGCCTGACGGGGATCACCAAACGCTTCGGCAGCCTGACGGCCAACGACGACGTATCGCTCACGCTGGCCCAGGGCGAAGTGCTGGCCCTGCTGGGCGAGAACGGCGCCGGCAAGTCGACGCTGGTGTCCATTCTGTTCGGCCATTACGTCGCCGACGCCGGCAGCATCGAAGTCTTCGGCCAGCCGCTGCCGGCCGGCCGCCCCGACGCCGCGCTCGCGGCCGGCGTGGGCATGGTGCACCAGCACTTCACGCTGGCCGACAACCTGACCGTGCTGGACAACATCATGGTCGGCACCGAGTCGCTGTGGAAGCTGGCCTCGGGCCGCGGCAAGGCGCGCAAGCGCCTGCTGGAGCTGGGCCGGCGCTTCGGCCTGGGCGTGGACCCCGATGCGCGCGTCGGCGCGCTGTCGGTGGGCGAGAAGCAGCGGGTCGAGATCCTCAAGGCGCTGTACCGCGGCGCGCGCGTGCTGATCCTGGACGAACCCACGGCCGTGCTCACGCCGCAGGAGGTGCAGGACCTGTTCGCCACCTTGNAGCAGCGGGTCGAGATCCTCAAGGCGCTGTACCGCGGCGCGCGCGTGCTGATCCTGGACGAACCCACGGCCGTGCTCACGCCGCAGGAGGTGCAGGACCTGTTCGCCACCTTGCGCGGCTTCGTCGACGAAGGCCTGGCGGTGATCTTCATCTCGCACAAGCTGGAAGAGGTCATGGCGGTGTCGCGCCGCGTGGCCGTGCTGCGCCAGGGCAGGCTGGTGGCCGAACGCGATACCGCCGGCACCAGCCCCGCCGAGCTGGCCGAGCTGATGGTGGGCCGCAAGGTCGTCATGCCGCACGCCGAGGCCGTGGCGCCCGCCGAGCAGGCCGCCCCCGTCGTCACGCTGTCGCAGGTCAGCGTGCGCGACGGCCGCGACGGCGCGCTGCGCCTGGACAGCCTGGACCTGGTGGTGCACCGGCACGAGATCGTGGCCATCGCCGGCGTGGCCGGCAACGGCCAGCAGGCGCTGGTGTCGGTGCTGACCGGGCTGCGCCAGCCTTCCGATGGCGCGATACGCCTGGGCCCCGAACATGCCGCCGCGCCCACCACACCGGCCGGCTGGACCGCCGCGCGCGTCGGCCGCATCCCGGAAGACCGCCACGGCGAGGGCATGATAGGCGACAGCCCCTTGTGGGAAAACGCCATCGTCGAAGACCTGAAGGACAGGCGCTTCGCGCGCTACGGCCTGATCCGCGCGCGCGCGGGCAAGGCCTATGCCGCCTCGCTGGCCCGGCAGTTCGACGTGCGCGCGGCCTCGCTGGACGTGCGCACGCGCAGCCTGTCCGGCGGCAATATGCAGAAGCTGATCCTGGGCCGCACCCTGGCGCGCGAGCCGCGCTTCATCGTCGCCGACCAGCCCACCTGGGGCCTGGACATCGGCGCCGTGGCCTATGTGCGCGAGCAGCTGCTGGCGGCCCGCAAGCGCGGCGCGGGCGTGCTGCTGGTGTCCGAGGACCTGGAAGAGATCTTCGCGCTGGCCGACCGCATCGCGGTGCTGTGCGGCGGCAAGCTGGTCGCCGTCAAGCCGGTGGCCGAATGGACGCCCGCCACGGTGGGCCTGGCCATGACGGGCACCCGCGCCTGACGGCGCCGGCGTCCTTACTACTGAGCATCTTTCGCATGAAACTGATCCTGGAACGCCGCCCCGAGCCCAGCCGCCTGGCGCTGGCGCTGGCCCCCGTCGCGGCCATCCTCTTTACGCTGGCCGTCTGTACGGTGCTGGTGGCCTGGGCCGGCGCGCCCGTGGGCCGCACCTACGCGCTGCTGTTCGACGGCGCCTTCGGCTCGCGCTTCGCGCTGTCGGAAACGCTCACGCGCGCCACGCCGCTGATGCTGACCGGCCTGGCCTGCGCCGTGGCCTTTCGCGCCCGCTTCTACAACATCGGCGCCGAAGGCCAGCTGTACCTGGGCGCGCTGGCCGCGGTCGCCGTCGGCGGGCTGCATGACGGCACCGGCTTCGACCTGCCGGCGCCCGTGCTGTTCGGCGGCATGATGCTGGCCGCCGCGCTGGCCGGCGCCTTGCTGCTGCTGATACCGGCGCTGCTCAAGACCCGGCTGGGCGTGGACGAAGTGGTCACGACCCTGCTGGGCAATTTCATCGTGCTGCTGTTCGTGTCCATGATGCTGGACGGCCCCATGAAAGACCCCATGGCCATGGGCTGGCCGCAATCCGTGGCGCTCAACGGCGATCTGGAGCTGGGCAAGCTGATCGAGCGCACGCGCGCCCACACCGGCCTGCTGTGGGCCGCCGGGCTGGCGCTCGGGCTGTGGCTCCTGAACCGCTACACCGTGTTCGGCTTCCAGATGCGCGCGGTGGGCGCCAACGCCCACGCCTCGCGCTTTCTGGGCCTGCCGGTCAACCGCGTCATGCTCGGCACCGCCATGCTGTCCGGCGCGCTGGCCGGCCTGGCTGGCGCCATCGAGGTGGCGGGCCGCACCGGCTACGTCACGCTGGACATGTCGCCGGGCTACGGCTACACCGGCGTGGTGGTCGCCATGCTGGCGGGGCTGCACCCGCTGGGCGTGATCCTGGCCAGTCTGTTCGTGGCCGGCATGCTGGTGGGCGCCGACAGCATGAGCCGCGCCATCGCCGTGCCCAACTACATCGCCGACGTCATCGTCGCCACGTCGCTGCTGGCCATGCTGGTCGCGACCCTGTTCGCGCAGTACCGCCTGCGCCGCAACCCCGCCTGAGAAACGCATCATGGAATGGATGGATCTGATGAGTTCCGCGGCCTTCTGGGTCGCCGTGCTGCGCCTGGCCACGCCGCTGATACTGGGCACGCTGGGCGTGCTGCTGTGCGAACGCGCCGGCGTGCTGAACCTGGGCATCGAAGGCATCATGGTGGCCGGGGCCTTCACCGGCTGGCTGGCCGTGTACCTGGGCGCGCCGCTCTACGTGGGGGTGCTGGCCGCGGGGCTGGCCGGCGCCGCGTTCGGCCTGCTGCACGCGGTGCTGACCGTGCCGCTGGGGCTGTCGCAGCACGTCTCGGGCCTGGGCGTGACGCTGCTGGCCACCAGCCTCAGCTACTTCGCCTACCGCGTCACCTTTCCCAGCGTGAACACGCCGCCCACCATCACCCCGTTCGCGGAAATGAAGTTCCTCGACGGCATCCCGCTGATCGGGCCGGTGCTGGCAGGGCAGACGCCCATGACGCTGATCGCGCTGGCCGCCGTGCCGCTGCTGGCCTGGGTGCTGAACCGCAGCCCGGTCGGCCTGGCGATCCGCATGGTGGGCGAGAACCCGGCCGCCGCCGAAGGCCAGGGCCTGTCGGTGACGCACCTGCGCATGGGCGCCATCGTGGCCGGCTCCGCGCTGATGGGCGTGGCCGGCAGCTTCCTGACGCTGGCCGCCTTCAACGCCTTCTTCTTCAACATGGTCAACGGCCGCGGCTGGGTCTGCGTGGCGCTGGTGGTGTTCGCCTCGTGGCGTCCCGGCAAGGCGCTGCTGGGCGCGCTGATCTTCGCCTTCTTCGACGCGCTGCAGCTGCGCATGCAGCAGGGCGGCGCGGCTTTGCCCGGGCTGCCGGAACTGCCGTATCAGGTCTACCTGATGCTGCCCTATATTCTTTCCATACTCGCCTTGGTGGTGATGGCGCGCCGCGCCGCCTACCCGCAAGCGCTGATGAAGCCCTATCGAAAAGGCGAAAGATAAGCCCCCGAGCGCTACGCGCTTCCCCCGGGGGCAGCGCCACGGCGACCGACTGAAATCTTCAGCAAGGAACCTCATGCTCGACCTGATCATCAAGAACTGCACGCTGCCCGACGGCCGCCGGGACATCGACATCGGCATCGCCGATGGCCGCATCGCGGCGCTGGAACCGGCGCTGAAGGCCGCAGCGGCCCGCACGGTGGACGCCGCGGGGCAGCTGGTGACGTCGCCCTTCGTGGACGCGCACTTCCATATGGACTCCACGCTGTCATTCGGCCTGCCGCGCGTGAACCAGTCGGGCACGCTGCTCGAAGGCATCGCGCTGTGGGGCGAACTCAAACCGCTGCTGACGCAGGAAGCGCTGGTGGAGCGCGCGCTGGCGTACTGCGATTGGGCCGTGGCCCGCGGCCTGCTGGCCATCCGTTCGCACGTGGACGTGTGCGACCCGCGCCTGCTGGCCGTCGAGGCGCTGCTGCACGTGCGCGAACGGGTCAAGCCCTACCTGGACCTGCAGCTGGTGGCGTTCCCGCAGGACGGCGTGCTGCGCGCCCCCGGCGCGCTCGACAACCTGAAGCGGGCGCTGGACATGGGCGTGGACGTGGTGGGCGGCATTCCCCATTTCGAACGCACCATGCAGGACGGCGCCGAATCGGTGCGCATCCTGTGCGAACTGGCCGCCGAACGCGGCCTGCGCGTGGACATGCATTGCGACGAAAGCGACGACCCCCTGTCGCGCCACATCGAAACCCTGGCCTATCACACGCAGCGCCTCGGCCTGCAAGGCCGCGTCACGGGTTCGCATCTGACGTCCATGCATTCCATGGACAACTATTACGTCTCCAAGCTGATCCCGCTGATGCGCGAAGCCGGCGTGGCGGCGATCGCCAATCCGCTGATCAACATCACGTTGCAGGGCCGCCACGACACCTATCCGAAGCGCCGCGGCATGACCCGCGTGCCAGAACTGCTGGCCGCCGGCGTGCCGGTGGCCTTCGGCCACGACTGCGTGATGGACCCCTGGTACAGCCTGGGTTCGGGCGACATGCTGGAGGTCGCCCACATGGGCCTGCACGTGGCCCAGATGACGGGCCAGGACGCGATGCGCGCCTGTTTCCAGGCCGTGACGAGCACGCCCGCCGCCATCCTGGGGCTGGACGACACCGGGCTGGCGGTCGGCAAGCGCGCCGACCTGGTGCTGCTACAGGCGCGCGATCCCGTCGAAGCGCTGCGCCTGCGCGCCACCCGCCTGATGGTGATGCGCGCCGGCGAGGTCATCGCGACCACGCCGCCGGCCACCGCCACGCTCAACCTGCCCGGCCGCCCCGCCCAGGTCAGCTTTCAGACACCGGACCGCTGACGAAGCCCGGACGCCGCGCCGCCGTCACGATGATCTCCACCAGCAGCTCCGGCGCGGCCAGCTTGGCCTCGCAGGTGGCGCGGGCCGGCATCGCCTGCGACGGCGCCCATTCGGCCCACACCGCGTTCATGCCGGCGAAATCGCGGTCGATGTCCTTCAGCCAGATCTGCACGGACAGCAGGCGCGACTTGTCCGTGCCGGCCTGCGCCAGATAGCCGTCTATCTTGGCCAGCACGTCGCGCGTCTGCTCGGCGATGCCGCCGGCCGCCGACGAGGTCACGCCCGCCAGGTACACCGTCTCGCCGTGGATCACGATGCGGCTCAGGCGCTGGTTGGAATCCTTGCGCACGATATCGGTCATTCTGCTTGCTCCTTTGCGGATGAATGGTCCCCCGATGCGGGGTTGGTAAAGCGTTCGATACTGAACGGCGCGATCGGCATGTCGGTCGCGCCGGTGGTGATCAGGTCGGCCATGATACGGCCCACGATGGGCCCCAGCTCGAAGCCGTGGGCCGAAAAGCCGAAGGCGTGGAAAGCGGTCTCGTGGCGGCTGCTGCGGCCGATCACGGGGATCTCGTCGGGCATGGCGGCCTCGATGCCGGCCCAGCCGCGGTTCACGACCGCGTCGCGCATGTGCGGGAACAGGTCGCAGACCGTGCGCGCGCCCTCGGCCAGCGAGCGGAAATCCAGTTCGGTCCATTCCGCGTCGCGGTCCACCCAGGCGCGCCGCCCGCCGCCGATCAGCACCGTGCCATTGGCGCGCTGCTTGAACGACAAGGCGCGGCCCGTGCCCAGCACCACGGGGTCCAGGAAATGGTCCATGCGCAGCGTCACCAGCATCATGGGGCTGATCGCGGTCAGCGGCACCGGTTCTCCCCATTGCTCGGCGATGCGGTCGGCCCAGGCGCCGGCGCAGTTCAGCACCTTCGGCGCGGTGTAGACGCTGGCATCCGTGTCCACGCGCCACTGGCCGGCCTCGCGCGTCACCCGGAGCACGCGCACGCCCTCCAGGTAGCGCGCCCCCAGGCTGGCCGCCTTCATGCGGAAGGCCAGCGTGGTGCGGTACGGATCGGCGGCGGCGTCCTCGCGCGCGATCAGCCCGCCCTGCACCGTGGGCGCCAGCGCCGGAATCAGCTCGCGCAGGGCTTCGGGACTTATCCACTGTTCGTGGGTGTAGCCGTGCCCGGTCATGGTCTGTAGCCGGGCGCGCAGCAGCGCGGCGTCCTCGGCGTTCTCGGCCACGCGCACCTGGCCGTGCTGCTCGAAGCCGCAATCGTCGTCCACCAGTTCGCCGATGCGATACCAGAGCTCGCGCGAGGCCAGCGCCAGCGGCACCTCGGCCAGATGGCGCGACAAGGTGCGCACGCCGCCGGCGTTCACGCCCGAGGCATGCCGGCCCGCATAGTTCTTTTCGATCACCAGGGCCCGCACGCCCGCGCGCGCCAGATGCAGCGCCGCCGAGCTGCCGTGCAGCCCGCCGCCGATGATGATGACTTCCGCAGACGGCGTGGCGCCGGTCATGTCCGTTTCCTATTCAAGTGCGCGCAGCGGTTTACTTTTTTAAACGGACGACGGCCTGCCGGGATTCGTCCGTCTGCGGCAGCGACGCCAGTTCTCCCAGCGTCAGCGGCTTGGTCGGGAAGCGCAGCCGGTAATAGCCCACTTCCGGCGTCGGCACGCCGCGCTCCTCGGCGATGATCTCGGACACCGTCAGGCCGCAGAAGCGGCCCTGGCACGGCCCCATGCCGCAGCGCAGAAAGGCCTTCATCTGGTTCGGTCCGGAACATCCCAGCTTGACGGTCTCGCGCACCTGGGCGGCGGTGACTTCCTCGCAGCGACACACGATGGTGTCGCCGGTGGGCCGCCGGAAGGCCTCGGGCGCCTTGTACAGCGCGTCGAAGAACTCGCGGCCGCGGACCGCGCGGGCCAGGGCCGCGCGTGGCGCCGCGGCTTCGCCGTCGCGCCGGGCGGCGTCGATGCGGCCCAGCAGGTGGGCGGCCTGCAAGGCCGCCAGCCGGCCGCGGTGTTCGGCCGCCAGCGCGCCCGCGATACCCGCGCCGTCGCCGGCCATGCCGATGCCGTCCACCGAGGTCAGGCCCCATTCGTCGACCTTGGGCTCCCAGCAGTCCAGCGCCTCGTTCCAGCGATGCTCCGCGCCCACGGCGCGCGACAGGTTCACGTTGGGCACCACACCCTGGTGCAGCATCAGCTGCTCGGCGGGCAAGGTCTTGGTGACGCCGCCGGCCGTATAGCGCACGCTTTGCAGCTTGCCCTCGCCCAGCGCCTCCAGCGCCGTCACGCCGCGGACGATGGGCACCGCCGCCTTGACCGCGCGCAGCAGCTTCAGGCCCTTGCCCAGGTAGGGCGAACGCAGAAAGCCCCAGACTTTCGGCAGCGCCTGGCCCATGCGTCCCGGCGGCGTGGTCTCCAGCAGCGCGTCGATCTTCACGCCCGCGTTCAGGTACTGCCAGGCCACCAGGTACAGCAGCGGGCCGCAGCCGGCCAGCACCGTGCGGTCGGCCGGCACCACGCCCGCGGACTTCAGCAGGATCTGCGCCGCGCCGGCGGTGATCACGCCCGGCAGCGTCCAGCCCGGAATGGGGAAAGGGCGCTCCTGCGCGCCGGTGGCCAGCAGCAGCCGGCGCGCGTGCACGATGCGCGCCTCGCCCGCCACCGAATACGCCACCTCGAAACCTTTCTCGGGCTGCGGCGCGGTGTGCTCGGCCACGGCCCACACGGTGGCGCCCGGCACGTAGCGCGCGCCCGACTGCTGGAAGGGCGTCACCAGCGAGGCGCCATGCCAGTAGTCCTCGCCCAGGATGCCGCGGTCGGTCACCGGAGTGGTGGTGATGGCGCGGTAGATCTGCCCGCCCGGCGCCGGCTGTTCGTCCAGCAGCACCGTGTCCACGCCCAGCTTCGCGGCCAGCGTGGCCGCCGCCAGTCCGGCCGGCCCCGCGCCCACCACCAGCAAATCGCATTGCGTCGTATCGATCATGCCTGCACCTTGCGCGCGCCCAGCTGGCGCTCGATTTTCATGCCTTCGCGCACGGCCGTCATGCAGCCCTGCTGGTTGGCCTGGCCGTCGATGGTGACCAGGCAGTCGTAGCACACGCCCATCATGCAATAGGGACCGCGCGGCACTTCGTTGACGGCCGTGTCGCGACAGGCCTGCACGCCGCCGGCGAACAACGCCGCGGCGACGCTGTCGCCCTGGCGGCAGCGCAGCTCGGCGCCGTTGACCGTTACACGCACCGGCGCGTCCTGCGCCTGGCGCTGCGCCTCGTCAAGCCTCTTGAACATGGAACCTCCGGGTCGAGAACGGCGCCATGTCGTCGGCCATCGAGCCGGCGGCGATCATGGGCGCCAGATTGAGCGCGTGCGCGGCCGCCAGCGTCACGCCGCTGTGGCAGGTGGCGACGAACGCCCCCGGGCACGTTTCGGATTGCTGATAGATCGGGAAACCGTCCTTGGACATCACGCGCAGCGCCGCCCAGCTGCGCACCACGCGCACGTCGCGCAGCGCCGGCAGGGTGCGCACGGCGCGGTCGGCCAGCGTGCCCAGGATGGGCAGGCCCACCTGGTTGTCGGCGTAACCCGCCTCTTCCTGCGAATCGCCGATCAGCCAGGTGCCTTCGTCGGTCTGGCGCAGAGTGGACAGCGGCGTCTCCAGCATGCGGCGCGTGCGCTCCAGCACCACGATCTGGCCGCGCTGCGGGCGCACCGGCACGTCCAGGCCCAGTTGCGCGCCCAGCGCCTTGTTGGACAGGCCCGAGGCCAGCACCAGCTTGCGCGCGCGCACGGCGCCGGCCGGCGTGTCGATCTCGAACACGCCGTCGCGCTGGCGGATGCGCTGCGCCGGACGGCGCGGCAGGTAGTCCACAACCCGCTGTGCAAAACTCATGTGCAGCGCGCGCAGCAGCTTGAGCGGGTTGGCGATGCCGTCGACCGGCGTCCAGGTCGCGCCGCGCACTTCCGGGCCGATGCCCGGCACCAGGTCCGCGAGCTCGGCGCGGTCCAGCAGCTTCCAGTCGTAGCTCGCCATGCCGGGCTGCGCCAGCAGGGTCTGCATGAACTTGACGCGGGCCTCCAGCTCCTCTTCGCTCAACAGCGCATGCAGGCCGCCGCGCTGCTCCAGGTGCACGTCCACGCCGGTTTCCTCCAGCAGCTGCGCCGCCAGCCGCGGCCAGCCCATGGCCGAGGTCATGGTCCACACGCCGTAGCGCGGCAGGCCCATGCCCTTGCTCTGCACCCAGACCAGCCCGAAGTTGCCGCGCGAGGCCCGGTAGGCGACGTCGCCCTCGTCCAGCACGGCCACGTGGTCCAGTTCGCGCCGCAGGCCGTAGGCGATGGCCGAACCGACCAGTCCTCCGCCTATCACCGCCGCGTCGTAGATCCCGCGATGCGCGGGCGCACGCGGCGCCAGTTCCGTTTCTTCCGTCATTAGCGTCCCTTTCCTACAAACAGCTTCTCCAGGCCCACCGCGCGGTCCAGGATGAATATGGCGATGATGGTCACGTAGATCAGCACGGCCGACACCGCGGTCACCAGCGGGTCGATCGTGTCTTCGATGTGCAGGAAGATGCGCACGGGCAGCGTGGTGGTCGACGGCGAGGCGATGAAGATGGACATCGTCAGTTCGTCGAAGCTGGTGATGAAGGCGATCACCCAGCCGCTGACCACGCCCGGCAGCAGCAGCGGCAGCACCACCCGCCGGAACGCCGTCCAGTTGGACGCGCCCAGCGATTGCGCCGCGCGCTCCAGCGCCGGGTCTATGCCGGTGGCCGAGGCCAGCACCAGGCGCAGCGCATAAGGCATGATCAGAATCACGTGCGCCACCACCAGGCCGAAATACGTGCCCGCCAGGTCCACCGTGGTGAAGAACTTCAGGAAGGCCAGGCCCAGCACCACGTGCGGAATCATCAGCGGCGACAGGAAAAACGCCACCAGCGCTTCGCGTCCGCGAAAGCGGTTGCGCGCCAGCGCCAGCGCGCTGGGCACGGCCAGCACGATGGCCAGGCTGGCCGACAGCGCGCCCAGGCCCAGGCTGAACCAGAAGGCGTCGACGAAGCGCGGGTTGTCCAGGATGGCGCGGAACCAGCGCAGCGACAGCCCGCCCGAAGGCAGGGAGATGAAGCCTTCGGACGTGAACGCCACCGCGCACACCATGACGATGGGCGCCAGGATGAAAAGAATGAAGAGCGTATGGAACAGCAGGCCGATGGGACCGTTCTTGAATGGCATCTCAGCCTCCCGCCTGGTTGAAGACCGCGCCGTACTTGCGCTCGATGATGCGGTTGGCCGACAGCAGCACCACCACGGTGGCCAGCAGCAGCACCACCGCCAGCGCCGCGCCCAGCGGCCAGTTCAAGGTGTTCAGGAACTCGTCGTAGGCGGCCGTGGCCACGTTCTTCAGGCGCCGTCCGCCGATGATGGCCGGCGTGGCGAAGGAGCTGGCCGCCATCGCGAACACCATGATCGCGCCCGACAAAATGCCCGGCATGACCTGCGGAATCACCACGCGCCAGATCACGGTGAACTGCGTCGCGCCCAGCGACAGCGCCGCGGCTTCGGTCGACGGATTGATCCGCTGCAGCGAGGCCCACACCGAGATCACCATGAAGGGCACCAGCACGTGGGTCAGCGCGATGGCCACGCCCAGGTTGCTGTACATCAGGTCTATCGGCGTGGAGATCAGCCCTATGCCCATCAGCGCCTGGTTGATCAGGCCGGTGGAGCCGAACAGCAGCGCCCAGCCCAGCGTGCGCACCACCACCGATATCAGCAGCGGCCCCAGCACCACCATCAGGAACAGGCCCTTCCACGGATTGGCCATGCGCGACAGCACGTAGGCCTCGGCCGTACCCAGCACCAGACAGGCCAGCGTGACCGCGGCGGCCACGCCGAAGGTGCGGGCGTAGATCTCGTAGTAATAGCCGTCGGAAAATATCTCGGCGTAGTTTTTCCAGGTGAACGCGGCCTGCATGCCGCCGTAGAACTGGAAGTCGAAGAAGCTGATCAGGATCACCAGCGCCATCGGCACCACCAGAAAGGTGGCGTACAGCGCAAGCGCCGGCGTGCTCAGCAGCCAGGGATTGGCGCGCGCGCTCATGACGGCCGGCCTTGCGGCGCCGCGTCCACCGCGCACATGTCCTGCGCGCGCCAGCGCAGGTGCACGGCCTCGCCTTCGGCCGGCACCGGCACGCCGTCGTTCTGGCGTATCACCAGCACGTCGCCCACCGAGGTCTCGACCTGGCACAGCCAGTGGTTGCCCTGGAATACGCGGGCCTTCATGCGCCCGGGCAGCGCACAGGCGGCGGGCTCGGAAAACAGGATTTTCTCGGGGCGCACGATCACGGCGCCGCGCGGCACCGGCGCGCCTTCCATGCTCAGGTGCGCCTCGCCGATGCGCGCGCGCGTCTCGCCGCCATAGTCTTCGGCCTGCGGCGTGAACACGTTCGCCTTGCCCAGGAAGCCGCCCACGAACTGGCTGGCCGGGCCTTCGTACGCCTGGAACGGCTCGGCCACCTGTTCCACGCGCCCCTGGTTCATCACCACGACCCGGTCCGACAGCGCCAGCGCCTCGGACTGGTCGTGCGTCACCAGGATGGTGGTGGTGCCCACCGTGCGCTGGATGCTGCGCAGTTCAAGCTGCATTTCCTCGCGCAGCTTGGCGTCCAGGTTGGACAGCGGCTCGTCGAGCAGCAGCACGCTGGGCCGGATGACCAGCGCGCGCGCCAGCGCCACGCGCTGCTGCTGCCCGCCCGACATGCGCGCCGGATGACGGTCGGCCAGGTGCGACAGGCCCACCAGCTTGAGCGCTTCGGCCACGCGCGCCTCGCGCTCGTCCTTGCGGACCCGCTGCATCTCCAGTCCGAAAGACACGTTCTCGGCCGCCGTCATGTGCGGAAACAGGGCGTAGTTCTGGAACACCATGCCCAGCCCGCGCTTGTTGGCCGGCACCTTGCTGACGTCCCTGCCGTCGAGCACGATGCTGCCGCCGGTGGGCTCGACGAAGCCCGCGATCATCTGCAGCGTGGTGGTCTTGCCGCAGCCGGACGGCCCCAGCAGCGATATGAACTCGCCGCGGTTCACGGACAGGCTCAGGTCCTGCACCGCCACCGTGTCGCCATAGCGCTTGCTCAGGCCGTTCAAAACGAGATAAGTCATGGATGCTCCCGTGGGCTGCGCGGTCTCAGCGCTCGATTTCCCGCGTCCAGCGCTTGTTCCAGTCGTCGCGGTTCTGGTTGACGGTGTCCCAGTCGATCACGATCAGGTCGTCGGCGCGCTTGCCGATGGGCAGCGGCACGCGGGGATCGTCGGTGACCTTGGCCTTCTTGTTGACCGGGCCGTAGCCGTAGGCCGAGGCCAGCTTCTCCTGCACCTCGGGCGAGACCAGGTATTGCACGAAGGTCTGGGCCAGCGGATTGGCGTCGGGCTTGGCCACCGGGCAGACCGACGACAGCAGCGCGTAGGCGCCTTCCTTGGGATACACGAAGCCCACCGGGAAGCCGGTATCGGCGAACGCCTTGACGCGGCCGCTGCCCCAGACCGAGATCACCGCCTGGCCGCTGGAAAACAGTTCCGTCATCTTGCCGGGCGAGGGCTCATAGACCAGCACGTTGGGGCCGACCTCGTTCTTGAAGGTGGCGAAGCCCGGATCGATTTTCTTCTCGCCGCCGCCGCCTTCGCGCGCGTACTCCACCAGCGCGTGCAGGCCGTAGGTGTTGTTCAGCGGCGGGATCACCAGCTGCTTTTTGTACTTGGGGTCCTTCAGGTCCTTCCAGGACTCGGGCGGCGCCCATTTCTTTTCCTCGAAGGCCTTCTTGTTGTACATGATGCCGGTGGCCACGATGCCGATGGCCACCGCCTTGTCGTCCTTGTAGCGGGCCGTTCCGTACAGGTCGTCGGCGGGCAGGCCCTTGATGGGCGCGCAGAAGCCCAGCGCGATGGCCTGGTACATGGGGCCGTCGTCGATGATGGCCACGTCGACCTGCTGGTTGCTCTTCTGCGCCTGCAGGCGCGCCACCGTGTTGGTGGAGTTGCCGGCCACGTAGTTCAGCTCGACGCCGTGCTGCTTGGCGAAAGGCGGGAAGATCTCCTTGCGCATGATGTCTTCGAACGAGCCGCCGTATCCGGCCACCACCAGTTTCTGCGCCTGCGCGTTGGCGCCGAGTCCGGCGGCCATCGCCGCCGCCGCGAGCACTGCAAGTACCTTGCCCATGAAAACCCCCGAATATTTGGAAGAAAACTGCAAGAACCGCCGAATGCCGGCCGGAGCGGCGTACAATTTGTCCGGACATGAACATCCGGACAAATGATGGATCTCGCAAGACGCCATTGTCAATGGGTTATTGTCCGTATAAACCCCATATAACGATTGCAGGAGCCTTCCCATGACCCGATCCTCCGAGCGCGCGGCCGGCCCCGGCGGGGCGCGGCAAGCACACGGCAAACCGGAATCTCCGGCGCCGGGCGGCGAGTCCGACGGCCCCCGCTACAAGAGCATTTTCCGCACGCTCTCGCACGACATCCGCACCGGCCGCTACCCCGTCATGACGCTGCTGCCCACCGAACACGAGCTGTGCGAAATGTTCGACGCCAGCCGCCATACCGTGCGCGAAGCCGTGCGCATGCTGACCGTGGCCGGCATGGTGTCGCGCCGCCCCGGCGTGGGCACGCGGGTCGAGACCGCGCGCGCCAGCACCCGTTTCACGCAGCGCATTTCGCAGTTTCCCGACCTGCTGCAGTACGCGCGCAACGCCGCGCTGCTGGTGCGCGACGTGCGCACCGTCAAGCTCGGCAAGCGGCTGGCCGAAACGCTGGGCTGCGAAGCCGGCTTGTCCTGGCTGCATATCAACTCCATCAAGACCCTGGACGACCAGGACACGCCCGCGGCCTGCACGCTGATCTATGCCGACCCGGCCCATTCGGGCGTCCAGGTCGAGGTCAAGTCGCGCATCTCGCTGCTGCGCCTGATCGAAGACCACTTCGGCGAGCGCATCACCGAAGTCAACCAGGAGTTCTCGGCCACCCCCATCGGCGCGCCGATGGCGCGGCAGCTGCGGGTCGAACCGAAAACGGCGGGCTTCGTCATCACGCGCCGCTACTATGGCGAGGGCGGCGTGCTGCTGCTGGCCACCATCACCACCTTCCCCCACGACAGGATGAAATACTCCATGACGCTCAACGTGGCGTGAACGCCGCGCGCTCGCCGTAGGCGGCGCGCGCGGCCTGGGCGCTGACCTTGCCGTCGGCCAGGTCCCGTTCGATGCGCGCCAGCGGCCGCTCCGAAGGCGGGCCGTAGCCGCCGCCGCCGGGGGTTTCGATGCGCACGCTTTCGCCCGGCGCCAGCGCGATGTTGGCGGTCTTGGAAAACAGCATTTCTTCCTGCGGCGTGCCGAAATTGCGGATCAGGCGCGCACGGCGTCCGTCGCCGCCGCCGTCCACGCCGGCCGCCACGCCCACGGTGTGGCTGTCCGAGCGCGCCGAGAACACGATGCCCGGGCCGGCCGCGCGGATCTGCTTGGCGATGGCCAGGCCGCCGCGGGTGCGGCCCGCGCCGCCCGAGTCCGGGATCAGCGCGTACTCGTCCATCAGCAGCGGATACTCGTTTTCCAGCGCTTCCACCGGCAGGTTGGAGGTATTGGTCATGTGCACGTGCACCGCGTCCATGCCGTCGGCGTCCAGGCGCGCGCCGGCGCCGCCGCCCAGCGTTTCCAGGTACACGAAATGCCCGGCGCGCTCGCGCCAGCGGCCAGAGAACACGATCGCCGGGCAGCAGTCGTTGCTGGACGCCATGATCTTGTCCGGCGGCAGCAGGCCGCGGAACGCGCCGAAGATCGCGCCCGCCACCTTCTGCGCCGTGATGGAGCGCGCGCCCACGGCGGCCGGATGCTCGGGATTGGTGATGGTGCCCACCGGGGCGGACAGCGTGATCGGATCGAACAGGCCGGCGTTGGGCGCCAGTTCGGGGTCCAGCAGCGCCTTGACGGCGTAGTACACGCAGGCGCGCAGGGCGTTGAACGGCAGGTTCATCGCGCCGCGCGCCTGCCCGCCGGAGCCCTCGAAATCGAAATGCAGGTTGTCCGGGCCGACGGTCAGCGTCACCTGGATGGGCACGGGATCGCCGCCCATGCCATCGTCGTCCAGGTCGCTGCGGAAGGTGTAGCTGCCCTGGCGCAGTTCGGCGATGCGGTTGAGCAGCCTGCGCCGCGTATAGGCGATCACGTCGTCCACCGAACGCAGCACCGCGTCCAGCCCCATCTGCCGGATCAGGCCCTGCACGGCGGCCGCGCCGCGCCGGTTGGTGGCCATCTGCACCCGCAGGTCCAGCACCCGTTCCTCCGGGTCGCGGGTGTTGGCGCAGATCAGGCGCAGCATGTCCTCGTCGGTTTCGCCATGCCTGGCGATGCGGCAGGCGGGAATGCGTATGCCTTCCTCGAAGATGGATTTCAGGCCGCCCGCGATCGATCCCGGCACCGCGCCGCCCACGTCGGAATGGTGCGCGATATTGGCCGCGAAGAAGCGCAGCGCGCCGTCCCAGAAGACCGGGGTGACGACGTTGATGTCCGGCAGGTGGCTGCCGTCGGCCAGATAGGGATCGTTGCAGATGAAGACGTCGCCTTCGCGGATCCGGTCCAGCGGATAGCTGCGCAGAATCGCGCCCATCGCGCCGTCCAGCGAACCCAGGTGCAGCGGAATCTGCGTGCCCTGCGCCACCAGCCGGCCGCGCGCGTCGAACAGCGCCACGGAGCAGTCCTTGCGCTCCTTGATGTTGGTCGAGAACGAGGCGCGCACCAGCGTGTTGTTCATGTCCTCGGTGATGGACAGCAGGCGGTTGCAGAACACCTCCATGCCGATGGGGTCCGCCAGCGCGGCGGCGCCGGCCTTATCGGTCTTGCTCATGCGTGCCTCCTTGCAGGCGGATGATCAGGTTGCCGTATTCGTCGACGCTGGCCTGGTGGCCCACGCCGACCACGGTGGTGGAGCTCATTTCCTCGAGCAGCGCGGGGCCGGTGAAGCGTGCGCCGGTGGGCACGCGGTCGCGGTCGTAGACCGGCGTGTCCACCCAGCCGTGGCCGGCGCCGAAATAGGCCTGGCGCCTGCCCAGCAGGGCGTCGTCGAGCGCGCCGCCCACGTGGCGCGGCGCCAGCGGCGCCTTGACCACCTGGCCCACGGCCTGCATGCGGCAATTGATGATCTGCACCTTGCGGTCGTCCACCGTGTAGCCGTATTCGCGCTCGTGCGCCTCGGCGAAGCGGCGCGCGAACTCGGCATAGCCGCCGGGACCGGTATCGTCCAGGCCGACCTGCACCTCGAAGTTCTGGCCCTCGTAGCGCGCGTCGATGGCGCTGTGGCAGGCGCGCAAGGCCGGGTCCACGCGCTCTTCGGCCAGCCAGTCCCGGGCCTGCGCGCGCAGCTCCTCGAAGATGGCCGAGATCGCGCTCCAGTTGTCGGGGCTGGCCAGCGAGATTTCGCTGCGCACGAAGTCGAAGGAGATGTCGCTGAGCAGAATACCGCGCGCGCACATGGTGCCGGGCTCCTGCGGCACGATCACCGTCGGAATGCCGCATTCCTCGGCCACCTCGGCCGCATGCAAGGGACCCGCGCCGCCGTAGGCGTACAGGGCGAAACGCGACAGGTCGTAGCCGCGCTCGGTCGACACCGCGCGGATGGCCCGGCTCATGTTGGCCGCCGCGATGCGCAGAATGCCTTCGGCCGCCGCCTCCATGCCCAGCCCCAGCGGCTCGGCCACGCGCTGCTCGATCACCTGGCGCGCGGCCTGCGCGTGCACCGGCATGCGGCCGTTCAGCAGCGCCACCGGATTCAGGCGCTGCAGCGCGATCTCGGCGTCGGTGATGGTCGGCTCCTGGCCGCCGCGGCCGTAGCCCACCGGCCCCGGCACCGCGCCGGCGCTGTGCGGGCCGACCTTCAGCGCGCCCGCGTCGTCCAGCCAGGCGATGCTGCCGCCGCCGGCGCCGATCACGTGGATGTCGACCATGGGCGTCTTGACCGGATAGCCGGCCACCTGGCGGTGCGAAGTGAACAGCGGACGGCCATCGCATACCAGCGACACGTCGGTGCTGGTGCCGCCCACGTCGAAAGTCACCAGGTCCGGGCTGCCGATGGCGCGGCCCACCGCCGCCGCGCCCACCACGCCCGCGGCCGGGCCGGACAGGCAGGTGCGCACCGGATACTGGCGCACCGTGGCGATGGACATCAGGCCGCCGTTGGAGTGGATGGTGTGCGGTTCGTGGCGGATGTCCAGCTCGCGCACCCGCTGCAGGAAGCGTTCCAGGTAGCGCGCCATCTTCGGCCCCACCGCGGCGTTCAGCACGGTGGTCGACAGGCGCTCGTACTCGCGGAATTCGGGCAGCACGTCGGAAGACAGGCTGATGTAGGCCTGCGGCATGACCTCGGCCACGATCTGCGCGGCGCGGCGCTCGTGCGCGGGATTGCGGTAGGCGTGCAGGAAGCAGATGGTCACCGCCTCGATGCCGGCCTGCGCGTAGCGCTCGGCGGCCGCGCGCACCGCGGCTTCGTCCAGCGGCGTCAGCACCTCGCCCGCCGCATTGACGCGCTCGGCGACTTCGATGCGGAATTCGCGCGGCACCGCCACCGGCGGCTTGCCCACGCTGTAGTCGTACAGGTGCGGGCGCGTCTGGCGGCCGATCTCCAGCACGTCGCGAAAGCCGTGCGTGGTGATCAGCCCGACTCGCGCGCCCTTGCGTTCGATGATGAGGTTGGTGGCCACGGTCGTGCCGTGGCCCACGTGCGACACCTGCGCCGGCGAGACGCCGCGCTGCTCCAGCATCTGGCCGATGCCGGCGGCGATGGCCTCGGAGGGATCGTGCGGCGTGGAAGGCACCTTGTGGAAGTGCACCGTGCCGGCGTCCTCGTCGATCATCGTGAAGTCGGTGAACGTGCCTCCGACGTCTATCCCTATGCGATACATGTTCTCTTCCAGATTGAGTCTTGCGGGCCGGGACCCGGCGAAACGCGGGGGTTAGGAATCAGTCCAGGCGGATGCCGGCCTGCTTCACCACCTTGCACCACTTGCTGATTTCGTCCTTGATCATGGCGCCGAACGCCGGCCCGGCCACGTCGGACACCTGCGCGCCCTGCTGTTCCAGATAGGCTTTCATCGCCGGCGCATGCAGGGTCTGCACCAGGCCGTCGGTGAGTTTCTGCCGCAACGGTTCCGGCATGTTGGCCGGCGCCAGCATGCCGAACCACACCATGGCCTCGTAGCCGGGATAGCCGGATTCCGCGACCGTCGGCACGTCGGGCAGCATGGGCGAGCGCTGCGGCGAGGTCACCGCCAGCGCCTTGATCTTGCCGTCCTTGATGTACGGGTAGGACGTCATCACCACGTCCATCATCATGTTGACCTGTCCGCCGACCAGGTCGATCAGCGCCGGCCCGGACCCGCGGTAGGGCACGTGCACGATGGACACGCCGGCGGTGGTCTTGAACAGCTCGGCGGCCAGGTGGTTGGACGTGCCCTGGCCGTTGGAGGCGAAGGAATACTTCTCGGGCGCCTGCTTCAGCAGCGCCACGAACTCCTTCAGGTTGCCGGCCGGCACCGACTGGTTCACCGACATCACGTTGGGAATCGTGGCCACCACGGCCAGCGGCGTGAAGTCCTTGACGGCGTCGTAGGGCAGCTTGGAATAGACGCAGGGCGCGCTGCCGTGCGTGCTGACCGATCCCATCAGGATGGTGTAGCCGTCGGCCGGCTGGCGCGCCACGTATTCCGTGCCCACGGTGCCGCCGGCGCCCGGCCGGTTCTCGACGATGACGTTGGCGGACAGGCGCTGGCCCAGCCCTTCGGCGATCTTGCGCGCGATCAGGTCGGTGGAGCCGCCCGCGGCGAACGGCACCACGATGCGGATCACCTTGTCCGGCCAGGCGGCGCTGGCCGAACCGGCCGCCGCGGCCAGCACGGCGCCCGCGGCAATGCGACAGCAATTGCGTAACAGCCCTTTCTTCATGGCTAGCTTTCCCCTTGTTGATAGAACTTCCTGGTGGCCGGATCATGCGCGTCCGGCGCGTACTCGTTCGCTGCAACAACGGGGTCATGCTAGGCCCGCCGATTCGATGACAGCAGTCCTGCAGGTTTATATTTGTATAAACGCCATTTATGAGGCCGCAGCGTGAAGAATCCGGACCTGAACCTGCTTTTGCATTTCGATGCGCTGATGGCCTGCCGCAACGTGTCGCGCGCGGCCGAGCAGCTCGACATCAGCCAGCCGGCCATGAGCGCGGCCCTGAACCGGCTGCGCCAACTGTTCGGCGACCCGCTGCTGGTGCGCGAAGGCGGCGCCTGGCAGCCCACGCCGCGGGCGCATGAACTGCACCAGAACTTCAAGCCGCTGCTGGAAGGCTGGCATCGCGCCACGCGCACGCGCGAGGCGTTCGACCCCGCGCACTCGTCGCGCACGCTGTCGTTCTACGCCACCGATTACGTGCAGTACACCTTGCTGCCCAAGTTGATACCCCGGCTGGCGGTGGACGCGCCGCACTTCCAGCTGCAGATCGTGCCGGCCCGGCCGCAGCACGGCCTGAGCATGCTGGACACCAACCACGTGGAACTGATCGCGGGCTACTTCCCCGATCCGGCGCCCGACCTGCGCACGCGCTTCCTGTACCAGGAGCCGGCGGTGTGCATCGTGCGCGAAGGCCATCCCTGCCTGCGCAAGCGCTGGAACCTGGACGCCTACCTGAGCTACGGGCATCTGGACCTGGCCGCGCACACGCGCTATTTCAGCACCGCGATCGACCGCATCCTGATGGGGCACAACCGCAGCCGCAAGATCGTGGCGACCCTGTCGAGCTACCTGGTGTGCCCGTTCATCGTCGAGGGCTCCGACCTGATCGCGACCATGCCGGTCAGCATCGCGCGCGCCATGTCCGGCAGCGCGCGCATCGTGACGCAGAAGGTCCCGCTGACGCTGCCGCCCATCGCGGTATCGCTCTACTGGCACGAGCGCTACCAGGACGATCCCGCGCACGCCTGGCTGCGCCAGTACCTTGCAGGCGTGCTCGGCTGAAGCGGCCCGCCGCCTACTTCAGCGGCAGGTGGATGCGGGTCAGCAGCTGCGACGGCGGCGTGCTGCGCGGATCGTTCATGTACTGCTCGAACATGGGGAAGTCGGCCGGCACCATGCCGCTGCCCGGCAGCCATTGCGAGAACAGCCAGTTATAGGCTTTGTCCATCTCGTTGTAGGGGCCGGTGTGCGCCAGCACAGCGCAGCGGCCCGCCGGGATCTCGAAGCGCTCGAAACCCTCGCCCGGCGCGACGTCGGCCGCGATGGGCACGCCGGCCAGCGAACGCAGCTCGCGCGCCGGCACCTGTTCGGGGTCGTCGAAATACACGCCGTAGCCGCAGGCGTCGCGCGCGGCCAGGCCGCGGCTGGCGGCCAGCATGAAGGCGCGGTCGAACACGGGGCCGATGTCCTGGTAGCTGCCGCGGTGCGGCAGGGCCGCCAGAATCACGCCGGGAAAGTTCTCGATGGTGATGGGATACATGCCTAGCTCCTGAGGGTCGAAGGGACGGGAGCGGGCGGCGCGATAGCGTCCCGGCGCCATGCCGAAGACCGCGCCGAAGGCCCGGTTGAACGCGGCGTCCGACTCGTAGCCGGCGCGCTGCGCCACCTCGCGCAAGGAAACCTGGGACCCCGCCAGCGCGGCCGCCGCGCGGTGCATGCGGATGCGCTGCACCGTGGCGTTCACCGTTTCCCCCATCATCGCGCGATAGACGCGATGGAAGTGGTACGGCGACAGGCAGGCCAGGTCGGCCAGCCGGTGCAGGTCCGGATCGGCGTCGGGATGGCTTGCCAGCCAGCGCAGGACCGGATCCAGGCGCCGGGCGTAGTGGGTTAGGGTTCCAGGCTTCATGCGAGCTCCTTGGAGTGCAATGTAGTGGAGCGGCGTTTGCAGATTTTGCGAAAAGAGCGGCGTTTGCAGATCTTGCGAAAAAAAAGCCGGACGCACAGGCGTCCGGCATGTTCTCGTTCCTGCGGCGGACAGCTCAGGTCGGATAGGTGCCCGGCAGCAGGATGCTGCGGTCGCCCGGCACGATGGAGCGGCGGCCGCAGAGCGCCATGGTGGTGTCCATTTCCTTGTACAGGATCTCCAGCGCGCGGGTCACGCCCGCCTGGCCGTAGGCGCCCAGGCCGTACAGGAAGGCGCGGCCGATCATGGCGCCGCGCGCGCCCAGCGCCACCGCCTTGAGGATGTCCTGGCCCGAACGGATGCCGCCGTCCATCCACACCTCGATCTTCGAGCCTACGGCATCGGCGATCGAGGGCAGGGCGGCGATGGACGACATGGCGCCGTCGAGCTGGCGTCCGCCATGGTTGCTGACGATCAGCGCGTCGGCGCCGCTGTTGGCGGCCAGCTGCGCGTCCTCGACGTCCAGGATGCCCTTGATGATGAGCTTGCCGCCCCAGCGCTGCTTGATCCATTCGACGTCGTCCCAGCTCAGGCGCGGGTCGAACTGTTCGGCCGTCCACGACGACAGCGAGGACAGGTCGCTCACGCCCTTGGCGTGGCCGACGATATTGCCGAAGGTGCGGCGCTTGGTGCCCAGCATGCCCAGGCACCAGCGCGGCTTGGTCGCCAGGTTGATGAGGTTGCGCAGGGTGGGCTTGGGCGGCGTGGACAGGCCGTTCTTGATGTCCTTGTGGCGCTGGCCCAGGATCTGCAGGTCCAGCGTCAGCACCAGCGCCGAGCAGCCGGCCGCCTTGGCCCGGTCGATCAGGTTGCCGACGAATTCGCGGTCGCGCATCACGTAGAGCTGGAACCAGAACGGCTTGCCGGTGGCCGCCGCCACGTCTTCCAGCGAGCAGATGCTCATGGTCGAGAGCGTGAAAGGCACGCCGAAATCCGCCGCCGCCTTGGCCGCCAGGATCTCCCCGTCGGCGTGCTGCATGCCGGTCAGGCCGGTGGGCGCGATGGCCAGCGGCATGATCGCGTCCTGGCCCGCCAGCGTGGTGCGCAGCGACCGGCCTTCCATGTTCACCGCCACGCGCTGGCGCAGCTTGATCTTCTGGAAGTCGCTTTCGTTGGCGCGGTAAGTGCCTTCGGTCCAGGCGCCGGAATCCGCGTAGTCGTAAAACATGCGCGGCACGCGTTTCTGCGCGACGACGCGCAGATCTTCGATGCAGGTGATCGTAGAAAGGTTAGCGGTCATGGGTGTCTATGGAGTGATGAGGGGCGCGGGCCGGACTCGTTATTGATTTTCTGGTCCCCGGGACCAGCGGCTGCTGGCGCCCTGGGCGGTCCCGCGGGGCTCACGAACCCCGCGGCGCTGCCCAGTATACGCGCCGGGGCCGGCAAGCGTCGCTTGCCGGCCCCGGTCGCCCCCCAAAATCGCAAGGGCCTGCGCGGCCCCTGCGTCCCCTATCGCGGCCAGACCTTGGAGACCGCGCGTATCGTGGCCCAGGCCACCCAGCGCGGGCTGGTCAGGCGCGCCGCCGGCAGGCGGCGCATCACGTCCACGGCCAGCCCGCCGCGCTTGTGCCATTGCTTCTTGCGCGTCTGGCTGTCGGTCCAGCGGCCCTCCAGCCACGGAAACTCGCGGCGGCCCGGCTTGTAGACCGGCGGCGTGTTGTAGATCAGGATGTAAGCCAGGCGCGGCGCGGACGAAGTGTTGGGCCCCGTGAAATGCAGGGTGCGGGCGTCGTGCACGGTGATCCCGCCCGGCTCCAGCGGCTCCGGCACGGCCAGCTCGCGCGCGAAATCGCCGCAGCACTCCAGCGGATGCAGGCTCTTGTCGCCGCCCGGCGAACGGTGCTCCAGCACCTCCCATTTGTTCGAGCCGGGAATGAACTGCATGCAGCCGTTCTCGACCGTGGCCGGCTGCAGCGCCAGCCAGATGCTGAGTTCGTTGTAGACGAAATCCGGCGAACGGAAGGCCTCGTCCTGGTGCCAGGGCGTCTCGGGACCGTCGGGGCCGGGCTTGAGCAGGGCGTGCTCGCCGTAGAGCGCGGCGTCCTCGCCCAGCAGCTGGCGGGCCAGTTCCAGCGTGCGCTCGTGGTAGACGGTCTTGAGCAGGCCCGGGGCATAATGGCGCGGATCGTGCAGACTGGGAAACTTGGCGGGCTTGGACGGATCGTCGCGGCTCACGAAGTCGTATTGCGCACCCTCGTTGTAGCCGGTCTTGTTGGCGAACAGATCCATCAGGGTACGGCGGATGTAGCCCACTTCATCCTGCGGGCACATGTCCTTCAGGGCCAGATACCCTTGTTCCCTGTAGCGCGCTGTCTCTACTTCCGACAACAAACTGGTCTCTTCCATAATGGCTTCTCCAAGCTCTGGTAGCGGGTGTTCCCGTTGGCACGTTTTGACATGAGCTCTAACGTATCGCTTCGAAGGCCATCGGGCCTATAGACCATCCGCTGTAGCCAATACCGCCTACGGCGGCGCATCATCCGAAGGAAACCGCATGCAAGACCCTCATTCCCCCCCTCACATCGAAACCGTGCACGTCACGATCAGCGGCACCGTGCAGGGCGTGGGCTACCGCCACGCCACGGTGCGCCGCGCCCATCTGCTGGGCGCGACCGGCTGGGTCCAGAACCTGCCGGACGGCACGGTGGAGGCCGTGGTGCAAGGCACGCCCGACCAGGTCGACCACATGCTGGAATGGCTGCGGCGCGGCCCGCCCGGCGCCGCCGTGAAGGAACTGACCACGCGCCAGGAGTACACCGACAAGCGTTACATCCGCTTTGAACAGCTGTAGAACCGCCCATGGCGCGCACCGGCAGGCAGTAATCCGATAGGGGGAGAAACGGCGGACGATTGCGCCGTAAGGCTCAGCGGGTACGCAACCAGCGCCCGCCCAATTGGTTGAGCACCAGTCCGGCCAGCACGCAGGCCGCGCCCAGCCATTGCAGCGGCAGCAGGCTTTCGTCGAAGGCCATCGAGGCCGCCCAAAGCCCCACCACCGGCACCAGCAGCGAGAACGGCGCGACCTTGGCCGCGGCATGGCGCGTCAGCAGCTGCGTCCACAGGGTATAGGCCAGCAAGGTCGCCAGCCCCGCCAGGTACAGCACCGACAGCGCCTCGCTCCAGCCCATGCCGGCCACCATGGCCAGCGCCGGTTCCCAGCCGTCGATCAGCACGGCCAGCAGCAGGAAAGGCAGCACCGGCGCGGCGCTGCTCCAGGCGATGAAGGCGAACGGATCGTAGCCGGGCGAGCGGCGACTGGCCAGGCGCACGATGATGTTGGACACGGCCCACATGAACGCGGCGCCCAGCGTCAGCACGAAGCCCGTCATGGTCATCTGGCCCGGCCCCGCGCCCCGGCCGCCGGCGATGATGGCCAGCCCGGCCGCGGCCACGCACAAGCCCAGCCAATGGTGGCGCTGCGCGCGTTCATGCAGCAACGGCGCGGCCAGCAGCAAGGTGAAAAACGCCTGGGTCTGGATGACCAGCGAGGCCATGCCGGCGGGCATGCCGGACTGCAGCGCGGTAAAGAGCAGGCCGAACTGGCCCAGGCCCTGCACCAGCCCGTAGGCCGCGACCCAGCGCCAGGGCAGGCGCGGCGGGCGCACGAACAGAATCAGCGGAAACGCCGCCAGGGCGAAGCGCAGCGCGCCCAGCATCATGGGCGACAGGCCCTTCATGCCGACCTTCATGACGACGAAGTTCGAGCCCCATATGAGCACGACCGCCAAGGCACAGAGATAGTCTTTCCGGGAAAGGTGGGTCGTGGACATGCGGCATTATCGCACCGGCGCGCGCCGCGGAACGGAGCAGATCGGCGCGTTATCGGCGGTGCGCTTTCAGCACGGCCGCAAAGGCCCCGACCGCCGCGTCGATGTCGGCGTCGCCGATGTGGCGGTGGGTCACGCAGCGCAGCCGCGTGCGGCCCCAGGGGCGCACCAGCAGACCGGCCGCCGCCAGCGCGGCGGTCCATTGCGCGTTGTCCATGCCGCTGGCGGCGGTCTCGACCTGCACGATGTTGGTCTGCGGCACGCTGGCCGACAGCGCCGGCGCCAGCCGGTTGACCCCGTCGCTCAGCCGGCGCGCGCGCGCGTGGTCCTCGGCCAGGCGACCGCCCATCGTGCGCACCGCCTCCAGACCGGCGGCCGCCATGATGCCGGCCTGGCGCTGGGTGCCGCCCAGCATGCGCCGCAAGCCGCGCGCGCGTTCCATGACGGGCCGCGCGCCGGCCAGCACAGCGCCCACCGGCGCGCTCAGGCCCTTGGACAGGCACAGCGACACCGTGTCCGCGTGGCGCGCGATCTCGCCGGGGTCCACGCCCAGCGCCGAGGCGGCGTTGAACAGGCGCGCGCCGTCCAGGTGCACGGCGGCGCCGGCCGCCTGCGCCATGCCGTGCACGGCCTGCATATGGTCCAGCGGCAGCACCGCGCCGCCGGCGTTATTGTGCGAGGTCTCCATCGCCACCAGCGCCGTCTTCAGCCGGTGTCCGCCGCCCTGCAGCGCCTCTTGCAGCGCGCCCAGGTCCATCGCGCCGCCGGCGCCGGCCACGCCCAGGTAGAAAAGCCCCGTGAACGTGGCGGCGCCGCGCTCCGAGGTATACATGTGGGCCGTGGCCTCCAGCGCCACCTGTTCGTTGCGCTGGGCCTGCGCCAGCACCGCCAGCAGGTTCGCCATGGTGCAGCTGGGCACGAACAGCCCGGCCTGCTTGCCCAGGCGTTGCGCCACGTGCGCCTCCAGCTCGCGCACGCTGGGGTCGCCGTCCAGTCCGTCGTCGCCGATCGGCGCGCTACGCATGCGCTCGTACATGGCCTCGGTGGGACGGGTGACGGTGTCGCTGCGCAAGTCGACGGCAGGGGCGGAATCGGGCGAAGTCATGATGCTCAGTGCTGCAGGATTTTGGAAAGAAACTGGCGAGTGCGCGGGTTGCGCTGCTCGACATTGCCGAAGAACTGCTCCTTGTCGCAGTCCTCCACGATGCGGCCGCAGTCCATGAAGATGACGCGGTCGGCGACACGGCGCGCGAATCCCATTTCATGGGTCACCACCATCATCGTCATGCCGTCGGCGGCCAGGTCGGTCATCACGTCCAGCACCTCGTTGACCATCTCCGGGTCCAGCGCCGAGGTCGGTTCGTCGAACAGCATCACGGCCGGGTCCATGGACAGCGCGCGCGCGATCGCCACGCGCTGCTGCTGGCCGCCCGACAGTTCGCCGGGATGCTTGTCCTGGTGGGCCGACAGGCCCACGCGCTCCAGCAGCGCCAGCGCGCGCCGGCGCGCCTCTTCCTTGCCGCGCTTGAGCACCTTGACCTGGCCCAGGCACAGGTTCTCGGTCACCGACAGATGCGGGAACAGCTCGAAATGCTGGAACACCATGCCGGCCACCGCGCGCAGCCTGGGCAGGTCGGTGCGCGGATCGCCCACCGAGATCCCGTTGACCACCACCTCGCCCTGCTGGAAGGGCTCGAGCGCGTTGACGGTCTTGAGCAGCGTGGACTTGCCGGAGCCGGACGGCCCGCAGACCACCACGACCTCGCCGCGGCCCACCGTGGTGGAGCAGCCGTCCAGCACCTGGAAGTCGCCGTACCACTTGCTGACCTGCTTGATCTCTATCATCGTCGGACCTGTGGATAAAGAGGAAAGACCGCGGCCGCCTAGCGCAGCACGCGCGTGCGCCGTTCCAGCCGCTTGACCAGACGGGACGCCGTGAAGCAGATGATGAAGTACACCACCGCCACGAACAGATACAGCTCCACCAGGCGGCCGTCGCGCTGGCCGATCTTGGTGGCCGCGCCCAGGAAGTCGGTCAGCGACAGCACATACACCAGCGAGGTGTCCTGGAACAGGATGATGACGCGCGTCAGCAGCGCCGGCAGCATGTTGCGCAGCGCCTGCGGCAGCACCACGTAGCGCATGCCCTGCCACGGCGTGAGCCCCAGCGCCAGGCTGGCCGACACCTGCCCGCGCGCGATCGACTGGATGCCGGCGCGCATGATTTCGCAGAAGTACGCCGCCTCGAACAGGGTGAACGTGATCACCGCCGAATTGAACGCGCCGACCCGCAGCGGCGTGGACGATCCCACCGCCCAGGCGGCCATGTACGGCATCAGGAAGTAGAACCAGAAGATCACCAGCAGCAGCGGGACCGAGCGCATCACGTTCACGTAGATGCCGGCAGGCACCGACAGTATCCGCAAGCGCGACAGCCGCATCATGGCCAGCACCGTGCCCAGCGCCAGCCCCATCACCGCCGCCAGCGCGGTCAGCGTCAGCGTAAAGACCATGCCGGTGCGGAACAGGTACGGCAGCGCGTTGCCGATGACGCCGAAGTCGAACTGGCCCATGGCGCTAGCGTCCCTTGCCCGCGGCGCCGATCAGGCCGGGCACCGACGTGCGGCGTTCCAGCCAGCGCATGCCCAGGACCACGATGCCATTGATGAGCAGGTAGATGACCGTGGCCGCGGAAAAGGCTTCGAAGATATGGAAGCTGAACTCCGCCATCGTGCGCGCCTGGCCGGTCAGCTCCAGCAGGCCGATGGTCAGCGCCACCGACGAATACTTGATGATGCCCATGAACTCGGACGTCAGCGGCGGCAGCACGATGCGAAAGGCCTCGGGCAGGATCACGTAGCGGTAGGCCTGCGCCTCGGTCAGGCCCAGCGCGGTGGCCGCCTGCAGCTGGCCGCGCGGCAGCGACTGGATGCCCGCGCGCAGCTGCTCGGCCACGCGCGCCGCGCCATAGCAGGCCAGGCACAGCGTGGCCGGCACGAACTGGCCCCAGGGTTGCGGCATGCGCTTCATCGCCAGGCCCCAGTCCAGCGGCAGCAGCTCGGGCAGCACGAAGTACCACAGGAACATCTGCACCAGCAGCGGCACGTTGCGAAACAGCTCCACGTAGGCCGCGCCCAGCGCGTTCATCGGGCGCGACCGCTGGGTCCGCATCACCCCCAGGCAAGAGCCCAGCAGCAATGCGAACACCCAGGCGATCAGGGCCAGCGCCAGCGTCCAGCCCACGCCCATCAGTAGCGTCTCCAGGAAGGTATGCACGCCGTCAGGCGCCGTATCCAGGAAGACGTCCCAGCTCCAGTCGTATTTCATGCCCGCGGCCCGAGGGCTTTACTCGTAGGCCTTGGGATCGCCCGAATCGGTGGGATTGGCCAGCGCGCGCTTGAGCGCGTCGCTCATCGGGTACTTCAGGTTGATCTGCCTGGGCGGGATGGGCGAATTGAAGTATTTGTCGTAGAGCGCGGCGACCTTGCCGGACTTGATCAGGTCGCGCACGGCGTCGTCCACCACGTGCTTGAAGGCCGGATCGTCCTTGGGCTGCATGATGCCGTAGGGCGCCAGCTCCAGGCCCTTGGTGCCGATGACGAAGGCGTCGGGATTCTTCGAGGAGGCCACCGCGCCATAGGCGATGCCGTCGTCGTTGGCCGAGCCGGCGGCGCGGCCCGATTCCACCATCAGTATGGTTTCGGCCGTGTCCTTGGTGGGCGTCATGGTGATGCCCAGTTCGTGCTTGGCGTTGAGCTGCGAGATCAGCTTGAAGGTCTGGCCGCCCGCCTGCGCGGCGATGGATTTGCCGCGGAAGGACGCCAGGTTATTGGGATCGACGCCGCCGTCCTTGCGCGCCACCAGCACCACCTGCGCCACGAAGGTCGTGGGCGCGAACGACACCAGCTTGTGGCGCGCGAGGTTGTTGGTGGTGTTGCCGCATTCCAGGTCTATGGTGCCGTTGGCCAGCAGCGGGATGCGCGTGGCCGAGGTGGTCGGGTTGTAGCGCACCTCCAGCTTGGGCAGCTTGAGCGCGGCCTTGATGTACTGCGCGACTTCCTGGCAGATCTCCACCGTGTAGCCGATCGGCTTCTGGTCGCCGTCGAGATAGGCGAACGGCACCGAGGTCTCGGGATGGCCCAGCGTGATGACGCCGCTTTCGCGGATCTTGTCCAGGCGGCTGGCGCCTTCGGCGTGCACGGTTGCGGCGCTGCCCAGCAGGACCGCTGCGGCGGAGATTGCGGCGAATGCTTTCATCGGCTTCCTTTGGCGCCGGATGCGCGGCGCATATTGGCGAAAAGTATCAACTAGCGGTATGGTTTTATCCAGTTCCAATCGAGTATTCCTCCATACGGATTTGATATGGCCATTCCACGCATGAGCCTGCGGCACATCGAGGCGTTCCGGGCCGTCATGATGACCGGTTCGATGACCGCCGCGGCGCGGCGCGTGCATACCTCGCAGCCGCACGTTAGCCGCTTAATCGCGCAATTGGAAGCCATTACCCAGTTTCCCTTGTTCGACCGCAACGGCAGCCGCCTGACCCCCACGCAGGACGGCTCGCGCTTCTTCCAGGAAGTCGAGAAAACCTTCATCGGCCTGGCCGGCCTGGAGTCGGCGGCGGCCAGCATCCGCTCGTTCAGCGCCAGCCGCCTGAGCGTGGCCGCCATGCCGCGGCTGGCCGGCGGCCTGCTGGCGCGCATCGTCGCCGGCTTCAAGACCGAGTACCCCGACGTCATGGTGTCGATCCATTCCGGCAACGCCAGCACGGTGCACAACTGGATCAGTTCGGGCTTTTGCGACACCGGCCTGGCGATGCTGTCGGGCGACTCGCCCGGCATCCAGGTCGAGCCGGTGCTGACGATGAGCTGCGTGGCCGTGGTGCCCAAGGGCCACCGCCTGGCCAGGCTGAAGAAACTCAAACCCGCCGACTTCGCCGGCGAGCCGTTCGTGGCCTTCACCAGCGGCACGCCGCTGCGCGCCATGATCGACGAGGTCTTCAAGGCCGCCCGCATCGAACGCCAGACCGTGGCCGAGGCCGGCCTGGGTTCCTCCATCTGCGCCCTGGTCGGCGCCGGCCTGGGCGTGGCCCTCATCAACCCGCTGGCCGCGCGCGAAGAACTGGCGACCGCCAACGTCGAGGTGCGCCCGTTCAGCCCCGCCGTGCCGGTCACGGTCGCGCTGCTCTACCCGCCGTACCACACCCGCACGCGCCTGGTCAGCGTGTTCTCGCGCTATGCGCGCGAGGTGATGCAGCAGGAGATGGGGGATTTGAAGGCGCGGGCGGGGCGGTAAAGGCGGCGGCAAAGAAAAAGGCCAGCCCTTTCGGGACTGGCCTTACATGGCTTGGCGTTCGCGATCAGGCGTCGATATTCGCCGCCGACAGCGCATGCGTTTCGATGAAGTTCCGGCGCGGTTCCACATCGTCGCCCATCAGCGTGGTGAAGACTTCGTCGGCCGCGATGGCGTCCTCGATCTGCACGCGCAGCAGGCGGCGCACCTTCGGGTCCATGGTGGTTTCCCACAGCTGGTCCGGGTTCATTTCGCCCAGGCCCTTGTAGCGCTGCTTGGAGATGCCGCGTTCGGCTTCGCTGCGCAGCCACTGCATGGCTTCGCGGAAGTCGGACACGGGCTGTTCCTTGCGCTTGTCGCCTTCGCCGCGGGCGACCAGCGAGCGCGGGCCGACCTTGCCGGAGAAGCTCTTGGCGGCCTTGGACAGGATGGCGTAGTCCGTGCCGTTGACGAAGTCGGCGTCGATGATGCTGACGCGCACGTTGCCGTGATGCATGCGCTGCACCGACAGGCGGTGGCGTTCGGTCGCCTCGTCGAACTGGGGCACGACTTCGACGCCGTTGCCGCTGACCGGATCGCGCATGGCTTCGGTCAGGCGGCGGGCGGATTCGGCGGTGGACTCGGCCGTCTCCAGGTTGATTTCCACGCCTTCGGCCATGGCCGACAGCGCGGCCGTGTCGAACACGCGCGACAGGCGCGCGATCACGCCGTCGGCGGCGACGTACTGGCGCGCCAGTTCATTCAGCTCTTCGCCGCGGATGATCTCGCCGCCCGAGATGATTTCGGCGTCCTTCAGGGCCAGCGACAGCATGAACTGCGCTTCTTCCTGGTCGTCCTTCAGATAGCGCTCTTCGCGGCCGACCTTGACCTTGTACAGCGGCGGCTGGGCGATGTAGACGTAGCCGCGCTGCACCAGCTCGGGCATCTGGCGGTACAGCAGCGTCAGCAGCAGGGTGCGGATGTGCGCGCCGTCGACGTCCGCGTCGGTCATGATGATGAGGCGGTGGTAGCGCAGCTTGTCGATGTTGAAGTCCGGGCCGATGCTGGTGCCCAGCGCGGTGATCAGGGTGGCGATCTGCTCGCTGGCGATGAGGCGGTCGAAGCGGGCCTTTTCCACGTTCAGCACCTTGCCGCGCAGCGGCAGGATGGCCTGGAACTTGCGATCGCGGCCCTGCTTGGCCGAGCCGCCTGCGGAGTCGCCCTCGACGATGTACAGCTCGCACAGCGCGGGATCCTTTTCCTGGCAGTCGGCCAGCTTGCCGGGCAGGCCGGCGCCTTCCAGCACGCTCTTCCTGCGGGTCATTTCGCGCGCCTTGCGCGCGGCTTCGCGGGCGCGGGCGGCCTCGACGATCTTGGCGCACAGCGCCTTGGCGTCGTTGGGATGCTCCAGCAGCCAGGTTTCCAGCGTGCGGGCCACGGCTTCTTCGACGGCCGGACGCACTTCGCTGGACACCAGCTTGTCCTTGGTCTGGCTGCTGAACTTGGGCTCGGGCACCTTCACCGACAGCACGCAGGCCAGGCCTTCGCGCATGTCGTCGCCGGAGGTCTCGACCTTGGCCTTCTTGGCCAGTTCGTTGTCGGTGATGTACTTGTTGATGATGCGGGTCATCGCCGCGCGCAGCCCGGTCAGGTGCGAGCCGCCGTCGCGCTGCGGGATGTTGTTGGTGAAGCACAGCACGCTTTCGCTGTAGCTGTCGTTCCACTGCATCGCCACTTCCACGCCGACCGCCACGCCGCCCGCCGAGGACTCGGTGGAAACCGAGAACACGTTGGGGTGCAGCACGGTCTTGCTGCGGTTGATGTATTCGACGAAGCCCTTCACGCCGCCCGAGAACGCGAAGTTCTCTTCCTTGCCCTGGCGCTGGTCGATCAGGCGGATCTTCACGCCATTGTTCAGGAACGACAGCTCGCGCAGGCGCTTGGAGAGGATCTCGTAGTGATACTCGATGTTGGTGAAGATGATGGGGTCGGCCAGGAAGCGCACTTCGGTGCCGCGCTTGTCGGTCGTGCCCGTCACCGCCAGCGGCGCGACGCGCTCGCCCTGGCGGAATTCCATCTGGTGCACCTGGCCGTCGCGGCGGATGGTCAGGCGCAGCCATTCGGACAGCGCGTTGACGCAGGACACGCCCACGCCGTGCAGGCCGCCCGAGACCTTGTACGAGTTCTGGTCGAACTTGCCGCCGGCGTGCAGCTCGGTCATGACGATTTCCGCCGCGCTGCGGTGGAATTCGTCGTCCTTGTGGATGGCCGTCGGGATGCCGCGGCCGTTGTCGGTCACGGAGATGGAGTTGTCGGTGTGGATCGTGACGACGATGTCGTCGCAATAGCCGGCCAGGGCTTCGTCGATGGCGTTGTCGACGACTTCGAACACCATGTGGTGCAAGCCGGTGCCGTCGGACGTGTCGCCGATGTACATGCCGGGGCGCTTGCGCACGGCCTCCAGCCCTTTGAGCATCTTGATCGAGTCAGCGCCGTAGCCGCTGTTCTCGGGAGTGGTGTTCTGCTGATCTGACATGTGTGTATCGATAACGCTTTAAAGAACGGCCTGGCGGCCGGACCGCCCGCGGGCCATCCGGCCCGCAGCGGCACAAACCCACGATAGGGCGCGGATCAAATCCGCATGGGCATGACGACGTACTTGAACTGGTCGTCTTCGGGCAAGGTGATGAGCGCCGACGCGTTGGCGTCGGGCATGACCGACCACTGGACGCTGTCGACCTTGACGTTCGACAGCACGTCGAGCAGGTAGCCGACGTTGAAACCCACGTCCAGCGCTTCATGGCCGTAGTCGATGTCGATCTCTTCCTGCGCCTCTTCCTGCTCGGCGTTGGACGAGGAGATCTTCATCTGGTTCTGCGCCAGTTGCAGGCGCACGCCCTTGAACTTGTCGGTGGTCAGGATGGCGGCGCGCTGCAGGCTGCCCTGGAGCGCTTCACGGCCGACCAGGAAGTGGCGCGTGTAGTTGGTGGGGATCACGCGCGTGAAGTCGGGGAACTTGCCTTCGACCAGCTTGGACACCAGCTCCACGTCGCCGAAGCGGAAGCGGATCTGGCCCGGCGCCACGTCGATGGAGACGGGCTCGTCGGAGTCTTCCAGCAGGCGCTGCATTTCCAGCACGGTCTTGCGCGGCACGATCACTTCGTGGCGCTCGCTGATGCCGTCGGCTTCGGTGGAGCAGTGCGCCAGGCGGTGGCCGTCGGTGGCGACGGCGCGCACGCGGCCCGGCTCGAACACCAGCAGCATGCCGTTCAGGTAGTAGCGGATGTCCTGCTGCGCCATGGCGAAGTGCACCATGTTGAACAGGTGGCGCAGCGTGCGCTGCGGCATGGTCAGCGACACGTCCCACTGCTCGGGCTGGGCCACGGTGGGGAATTCGCTGGCGGCCAGCGTCTGCAGCGCGAAGCGGCTCTTGGCCGACTGCACCGACAGCTTGTTGCTGGCCAGCGCCAGGCGCACGTCGCCCGTGTCCGGCAGCGCCTTGAGGATGTCCAGCAGCTTGCGCGCCGCGACCGTGGTGGACTCGTTTTCCTGGCCCACGCCGAAATCGGCGTGCGTGGTGATCTGTACTTCCAGGTCGGTCGCAATGAAGGCGACCTTGTTGCCTTCCTTGCGCATCAGGATGTTCGCCAGAATGGGCAGGGTATGGCGTCTTTCGACGATGCCCGCCACAGTCGACAGCGGTTTCAGCAATGCATCGCGTGTGGTTTGTACGAGTTGCATGTTCATCCTTTTAGAGTTTGTTCCAACACGTGCAGGGTATGGTTGAGCTCCGCCTGCTTGGCGCGGGCGTCGGAAATCTTGCGCACCGCGTGCAGTACGGTGGTGTGATCACGGCCACCGAACAGATCGCCGATTTCCGGCAGGCTTTTCTGGGTCAGCTCCTTGGCCAGGTACATGGCGACCTGGCGCGGCAAGGCGATATTGGCGGGCCGGCGTTTCGAATACATGTCGGCCACTTTGATCTTGTAGAAGTCCGCCACCGTCTTCTGGATGTTTTCCACGGTGATCTGGCCGTTGGACACTGACAGCAGGTCTTTCAGCGCCTCCTTGCAGACGTCCACGGTCAAGACGTCGCGGCCGTGGAAGCGCGCGTAGGCCAGGACCTTGCGCAGCGCGCCTTCCAGTTCGCGCACGTTGCTGCGCAGATGCTTGGCGATGAAGAAGGCCACTTCCTCGGGCATGGGCACGCCTTCGGATTCGGCCTTGCGCAGCAGGATCGCCACGCGCATCTCCAGTTCCGGCGGCTCGATGGCCACCGTCAGGCCCGAGTCGAAGCGCGAGATCAGGCGGCTGTCGATGCCCGACAGTTCCTTCGGATACGTATCGCTGGTGATGATGATCTGCTTGCGCTGGGCCACCATGGCCTCGAACGCGTAGAAGAACTCTTCCTGCGTGCGGTTCTTGCCGGAGAAGAACTGGATATCGTCGATCAGCAGCAGGTCCAGCGAATGGTAGTAGCGCTTGAAGTCGTCGAACGCCTTGCGCTGGTAGGCCTTGACCACGTCGGACACGTACTGGTCGGCATGCACGTAGCGCACGCGCACGCCGGTGCCCGCCGCCACCATCGCGTTGCCGATGGCGTGGATCAGGTGGGTCTTGCCCAGGCCCACGCCGCCGTACAGGAACAGCGGGTTGTACGAGGTGCCCGGATTCTCGGCGACCTGCAGCGCGGCGGCGCGCGCCAGCTGGTTCGCCTTGCCGGTCACGAAGTTCTCGAAGGTCAGGTCGGTGTTCAGGCGCGAGCGCTCGTACACGATGTTGGCGGCATCGGCGTTGACCGCCTGGGCCGCCGCCGTGGTGGCGGGCGCGGGAGCCGGCGCGGGCGCCGCGGCCGGCGCGCTCACTGGGGGCGCGCCGCCCAGCGGGG
>NZ_POQS01000029.1 GCF_002885955.2 Achromobacter pulmonis | reverse complement strand
GATGCGCGCCACGCCGCACACACGCATCGACGCGGGCCTGGGCCAGATCAACCTCGGCTATCACCAGCAGCGCTACGTCAGTCCGTGCGACCTGCTCGACCCATACCGCAACCTCGCCATCGCCGCTGAAATCCTGAAGGAGCAGCACACCGCTGGCGAGGACTGGTTGCTGGCGATCGGTCGCTACCACCGTCCTGCGGGCGGAGAACCTGCCGCCCGTTACCGGCGTAGCGTGTCGCGCCATCTTGCCCGGGTGCAGGGCACGCATCCAACCGCTGCGGCCCTCGCCGTGCACCAGGAGAGATCCCCATGACGAAGTTCCCTCTGACCAACCTCACGCTGAAGGGCCTGCTCGTGCTGCTGGCGGCTCTGCCGCTGGCCTCGCGTGCCGGCGAGCCGCTGATCGTGGTCGAAGACCGTGGCGGCGCGTCGGCGCTGCCGTACTACGAGGCTCTGAACCTTCAGCCGCGCGCCGATGCGCCGGCCCGACCGCCCATCCCAATGCTCCCGGTGCCCGCCACGCCCATGGACGAGGCCGCGATGTTGCCGGTGCGCAGTGCCAAGCTCACGCCTGGCACCGTCGCGCGGCGTGTGATTGAAGCGCCCGGCCTGCGGCCGTTCGTGGTCATCGGCGACGACGAGGCTTCCCGGGCCTGGTTGCAGCGCCGCGCCGCCGCTTTGCGCGAACGTGGCGCGGTCGGCCTGGTCGTCAACGTCGAGACCGCGCAGGGCCTGGCGCGGCTGCGCGCCCTGGTGCCGGGCGTACCGCTCGCGCCCGTGGCCGGCGACGACCTGGCCGATCGCCTGGGCCTGCGGCACTACCCGGCGCTGATCACGGCCACCGGCATCGAGCAATGAAGCCATGTCGGGCAAACAGCCGGTCGAGGTTCTGCTACGCCCAGCGGTGGAGCTATACACCGTCGCGGCGTGTGCAGGCGCCGCGTTTCTGTGCCTGGTGGCCCCATGGTCGCTCGCGCTGAGCCCGGCCATGGGCATCGGCAGCGCCTTGGCGTTCGGCGCCTACGGCGCGATCCGCTACCGCGATGCCCGTGTCATCCTGCGCTACCGGCGCAACATCCGCCGCTTGCCGCGCTACGTGATGACGAGCAAGGACGTGCCGGTCAGCCAGCAGCGGCTGTTCGTGGGGCGCGGGTTCCTCTGGGAGCAGAAGCACACCCATAGGCTGATGCAGACGTACCGGCCGGAGTTCCGGCGGTACGTCGAGCCGACGCCGGCCTACCGGCTGGCCAGGCGCCTGGAGGAGCGGCTGGAGTTCGCGCCATTCCCGCTGTCCCGGCTGCCCGCGCTCACGGGCTGGGACGTGCCTTTCAACCCCGTGCGCCCGTTGCCGCCTGTCGGTGGCCTGCCGCGCCTGCACGGCATCGAACCCGACGAGGTGGATGTCAGCCTGCCGCTGGGCGAGCGCGTCGGCCACTCGCTGGTGCTGGGCACCACGCGGGTGGGCAAAACGCGCCTGGCCGAGTTGTTCGTCACGCAGGACATCCGCCGCAGGAATGCTGCCGGCGAGCATGAGGTCGTCATCGTCATCGATCCCAAGGGGGATGCCGATCTCTTGAAGCGGATGTACGTCGAAGCCCAGCGCGCTGGCCGCGAAGGCGAGTTCTACGTCTTCCACTTGGGCTGGCCGGACATTTCGGCACGCTACAACGCGGTGGGCCGCTTCGGCCGCATCAGCGAAGTGGCGACCCGGGTGGCGGGGCAGCTCTCCGGCGAAGGCAACAGCGCGGCGTTCCGCGAGTTCGCATGGCGCTTCGTGAACATCATCGCCCGCGCCCTGGTGGAACTGGGGCAGCGCCCGGACTACATGCTGATCCAGCGCCACGTCATCAACATCGACGCGCTGTTCATCGAGTACGCCCAGCACTACTTCGCCAAGACGGAGCCCAAGGCCTGGGAGGTGATCGTCCAGATCGAGGCCAAGCTCAACGAGAAGAACATCCCAAGGAACATGATCGGGCGCGAGAAGCGCGTGGTGGCGCTGGAGCAGTACCTCTCCCAGGCGCGCAACTACGACCCGGTGCTCGACGGGCTGCGCTCGGCGGTCCGCTACGACAAGACCTACTTCGACAAGATCGTTGCATCGCTTCTGCCGCTGCTGGAAAAGCTCACCAGCGGCAAGATCGCCCAGCTCCTGGCGCCGAACTACTCCGACCTGGCCGACCCACGGCCGATCTTCGACTGGATGCAGGTGATCAGGAAGCGAGCCGTCGTCTATGTGGGCCTGGATGCGCTGTCCGATGCCGAGGTCGCCGCGGCGGTCGGCAATTCGATGTTCTCCGACCTGGTTTCGGTCGCAGGCCACATCTACAAGCACGGGATCGACGATGGACTGCCGGGTGCATCGGCTGGTGCGCGCGTGCCGATCAACGTGCATGCGGACGAGTTCAATGAATTGATGGGTGACGAGTTCATTCCGCTCATCAACAAGGGCGGTGGCGCTGGACTGCAAGTCACCGCGTACACGCAGACCCTCTCGGACATCGAAGCCCGCATCGGCAACCGGGCGAAGGCCGGTCAGGTGATCGGCAACTTCAACAACCTGTTCATGCTGCGCGTGCGCGAGACGGTTACCGCTGAATTGCTGACCCGGCAATTGCCGAAGGTCGAGGTCTATACGACCACCATCGTCAGCGGCGCGACCGACAGCTCGGACATTCGCGGCGCAACGGACTTTACGTCGAACACCCAAGACCGCATCAGCATGTCCAGCGTGCCGATGATCGAGCCATCGCACGTCGTCGGCCTGCCCAAAGGCCAGTGTTTCGCGCTGCTGCAGGGTGGCCAGCTTTGGAAGGTGCGCATGCCGTTGCCGGCGCCCGACCCGGATGAAGTGATGCCGGAGGACTTGCAACAACTGGCTGGGCACATGCGTCAGAGCTACAGCGAGGCCACGCAGTGGTGGGAATTCACCAGCTCCCCGGTCTTGCAGGACGCGGCCTTGCCGGACGACCTGCTCGATGAGGCGGCCAACGCCACACCCATCACCGACACGGGCGGCACGGCCAACGAAGAGACCGCGCCATGAGCGATGCTGCAGCCACTGCGCAGCGCGAGCAGAACCGCCGCCAGGGCCTGATCGTCGGCACCATCACCTTGCCGTTCCGGCTGCTCGGGGTACTGGTTGGCTCGCTGCTGTTCTCGATCCTGATGGAGTGCATCGGCATGCACCTGTTCTGGAAAGACCAGGGCTGGCAGCACTCCCAGCAGATGTTGCAGTACGAGTTGGGGCACCTGTCCGAGCACTTCACGCGCAGCGTGGTCGTGCAGGAGCCGGGGCGCACGGCGCATGCGCTGGTGGATACCGGTTATGAATGGGTATTCGTGCGATCAGGGCTGCTGGAGCAAATGAGCCAGACCGCAGAGCGCGCCCGTGCGCCCAGCCAAGGACAGGCGCGGAACTTCCGTTACTTCATCAGCCAGGTCTATGTCTGGACCGAGAGCTACCTGATCGCCGCCGCCTTCACCACACTCACTTTTTTGGTGCGCTTGTTGGTCCTGGCGCTCACGCTGCCGCTGATTTTCACGGCGGCATTTGTCGGTTTGATCGACGGCTTGGTGCGCCGCGATGTACGCCGGTTCGGGGCGGGCCGCGAATCCGGTTTTATCTACCACCGAGCAAAAGCCAGTCTGATGCCGCTGGCCGTGCTGCCCTGGGTCACGTACCTGGCCTTGCCGATCTCGGTACATCCGCTGCTGATCCTGCTGCCGAGCGCGGCCTTGCTGGGACTGGCCGTGAGCCTGACTGCAGGGAGCTTCAAGAAGTATCTCTAAGCGATCAATCCGGTCATCCGCAGGTTCTTATTGTTTGCAGCCTGATACGCCTCTGATCGCCACGATCAAGCCATTGCTGATCACACAGGAATGGCGCGATGTTGGCTCCGATCTGGCTGCGCGCCGCGCATCGCGGCGTGCCCACTTTTCTCGTGACGGCCCTACTGATGGGGCAGTCTTCGATGGCGTTGGGCGAATCCCCGATGCAGCGTCAGGAGCTGGTTGCCGCGCTGCTCCAGCTCGACGCGCTGGAGCGCACCGTCGCAGATAGCGCGACGCATACCCCCATCACACCGGGCGAGCGCTACCACTTCGATTACCCGCGACTACTGGCTGACCTTGAGCGTGTCCGCGCTGGCATCCTGGCCCATCTCACACCGTCGCGCGCCCAGCCACGCGACCTCTCCGAACTGACTGGCGAGTACCGCACCGAGCGGGCCGCCCCGCCATCGCTGCCGACGACTGCGCAGGGCAGACCATGAACGGCGCCCAGGTCTCG
>NZ_POQS01000028.1 GCF_002885955.2 Achromobacter pulmonis | reverse complement strand
AATCCTGTGGTGATCGCCACCCGTGCTGGCAGTGGCCTTGCGGCTGGCGAGTTGTTCAAAGAAAGTGCGATCGCGCTCGACCATGCGTTCGTGCTCGGCCAACATGTGGGCCTGATAGGCGTCGACCACGACCTCCACCAGGCGCAGGACTTCGTCCTTGCCGTAGTCGGCTAAAGGGCGATCCATGCCGATGGAGGCGACGTACTCGCCTAAGGGGCCGAGTGCCGATCGCATAGCGGCGATCTCCATGTCGCTGGGGTCAATCACGGCGTCCTCCTGAAACGGGGTCAGGCGCTCCATCAGTCGGGAAAAGACGTTCTGGCACCGCATGGAGCAGAACACCCACCGGTCGTTGTAGCGGCGGGGGTCGGAACGCCGTAAGCGTGGGTTGAAATACCCCAGGCCTTTGGCTTGACGGGAACACACAGCACATCTCACGCAGCCTCCCGAAACTCGGCCATCACCGCATCGTTGGCTGCGGTAACCAGGCGCTGAATGGCCGCCTTGTTGAACTGGAAGGTCAACAGCGCTGAGACCTGATAGCGGGTCAGGCTGAAATCCGCGCGCAGCGGCGCAGGCAGGTAACGCAGTTGCCCAGGTGTGGGCGACTCCTGCAACCAGCGGCGGGTCTTGTGAGCAGCATCGTCAACTTCCTGGTCGTTGAGCCAGTCATTGGCCTGGGCCAAACACACCGTGCGTTCCCCTGCACCCAGCAAGCGGGCGGGCAGTTTTTCGGCACCACCCACCGCGTACCAACGCCCACCCAGGAAGAAGACACCCGCCCAGGCTTTGAAACCGGTGGCCAGCAGCGCGCAGTCGTCGCCGAAAAGGTCGCACCAGGCGAAGTTGGAGCGCTTGAGCAGATCGATTTCGGTCATCACAAAATCGCTGATTTGGTGACGCGCTTCCTCGATCGCCTTGGCAAAGCTGTGGCCACAGAGCGGACACTCGCGACTGGCCATCGGCACTTCTGCATCGCACTGCGGGCAGCGCTTGGTCGGCGCCTCGCCATCACCGGCAAAACCATCCAGATCGACTTCCTGCTCCAGACTGCCATGGCGCAGGGAGGCGGTGCCGAAGTCCAGCACTACGCAATCGGTCTTGATGACGCCAGGGTGCTCGGCAGGGTCGACCACGCGCAGGCCGCGTCCGACCATCTGGATCAACGTGGACTTGTAGGAGCTGGGGCGCAGCAGCACGATGCAGGAGGTGGGCGTGTAGTCGTACCCTTCTGTGAGCACGGTGACATTGACCAGCACCGTTACATCGCCGGATTCATAGGACCTCAGCGTGGACTGACGTTCTGCAGGGGTCATCTCGCCATGAACCACGGCGGCCTTCACCCCTGCTGCAATGAATGCATGGCAAACCGCATAGGCGTGATCGACGGTGGCGGCAAAGGCAATGGTCTTGCGACGGGCGGCATGCGCCTGCCAATGCTGGACCACCGCCGCATTGACAGGCGTGGTGTTCATGATCGACGCCACGGCATTCATGTCGTAGTCGTCGGTCAGTTTGCGAACGCCGTCGAGCGCGTCGCGCGTGCCGACATCGACCACGAAGGTGCGCGGTGGCACCAGATGGCCAGAGCGAATCAGTTCGCCCAGCCGGATCTGGTCCGCCACGTTGGAGAACACCTCGCGCAGGCCCTTGCCGTCCCCGCGATTAGGCGTGGCGGTCACGCCATAAATCAGCGCATGCGGGTTCTTGGCCAGGACCGAGTCGATGACCAGTCGGTAGGTGGGCGCCGCGCAGTGGTGAGCCTCGTCGATCACCAGCATGTCCAGCGTGGGCATCTTCTCGAGGTTGCGTGCCAAGGTTTGCACCATGGCGAAGGTGGCCTGACCCGACCACGATTTCTGATGCGCATCGAAGACCGAGGTGCTGACGTGCGGATTGACGCGGCCAAACTTGCTCAGGTTTTGTGCGGTCAATTCGTCGCGGTGCGCCAAGATGCAGGCCTTGGCGTCCGGATGTTGAAGAAACTCCCCGGCGGTTCCGGACAGGCAGATCGTCTTGCCTGCACCGGTCGGCGCCACACCGAGGGTGTTGCCATGGGCCTTGAGAGCCGTGACGCAGCGGGTGACGAATTCCCGCTGCCGAGGACGCAGCATCATGGGTAGTCCTCCTTATTGCGCCCAGGCAGGACGAGTGGGAACGGCCGGCGCCGATGTCATAGGGGGCGTACCGGTGGGAGCCGAAGGCGCTTGGCTTGGGGTGCGCATCGGCTGCCCCATCAGCACGGCATACTCTTTGTGATCCGGCTGAATGGCGGCCTTGATCACGTTCTTGTCGTCGCCGTTCTGATCCTTCTCGACATCAATGCGGGCGACAAACTCCACACCATCCAGATCGGCAAAGCCCTTGATGCGGCGCGCACTCTGCGCCTGTGGCGAGTTGTCTGCCGGATGGATGCCTCGCGCCGAGTTCAGAATGGCGCGGAGGAAGCTTCGCCCGATATGGGTCCACTCCGGGCCCTTGGGACTGGACAGGCCAATCAGCCCGAACACCACGCGTTTGGCAAACGGTCCTTCCAGAATGGTGAACTTAGCGTTGAGATAGATCGCACCGGTCTTGTCGGAACGGGTCGCGTAACCGCCAGTCCAGCCTTGGCTCGGATCGTCATACCCACCCGGGCGAATGGCCATGATGACCTTGGCCAGGGTTTTGGGTGGGATCAGGGCGTACTCGCGCTGGTCTTCGGCATCGTTGAAGTCATTCCAGGCGGCGTTGTTGCTGTAGCTGTTCATGAATACTCTCCTGCTTATTGCGCGCGCGGCGCAGTGATCTTGGAAATGAGGCGGCCCAGATGCGGCTCCTCGACGACTTCCAGTCGTCCGGAACGGTCTTTGGCGGGGTAGCCCCAGGGGTTGATGTGCTGGCAGACGAAGGCGCGATAAGGGGTGCCGTCATCCGACTTGAGCACCACCATCGAGATGACCTGATCGACAATGCCGGGCAGTTCCAGCGCGGCTTTGGAGCCTTCGATCTGAGGGCTGAACACCTTGCGGTTGAAGTCATCGAGCTTTTCGTCGAGGATTCCGACCAGCCAGATGTCCTTGTCACGGACATGCTGCAACTGGGTGAGCCACCCGACCAGTTCGCTGGCATGCAGGCCATAAGCACCACGCGTGTCGGGCTTGCCGGTTTTTTCGGAGAAGGCCTGCGGCTGCCCCTTGGCCCACTGCAGACACAGGCGCCCCGCAACCGTGATCGAGTCCACGAAGATCAGCGAGTACTTGGCCAGCATGGCGGGATTGCCATACAAGGCACACACTTGGTCGTAATGCGCCTGGCTGTAGGACTGGTCGTCACGCAGCGCGGGGTTCGGGCCGCCGATGTAGCAGGCAAGATCGCGGCATTCCTGCCAGGTGCGTGGCCGCACGCTGTCGCCAGGCCAATCCAGCACGGCCAGATCGCCAGCCTCCAGGTCAATGAACAGGGTGCGGGTCGCATCGGAGGTTTTGAGCAGCGTGGTTTTGCCCACACCTGATGGCCCAAGAATGACGCCCTTGGAGCCACGCTTTTCTGCGAGGCGCTGCTCGGCGGTGATGAAGGGAAAGCTCATATCAAACCTCCCCACCAAAGATCTCTGTGACCTTGTCCGTGCCGAGCGCGCCCCGGGCGCGGGCCAGATCGTGCAGGCGGCGCAAGGAATGCAACTGGCAGGAGATCTCAGACGAGCGGGCTTCCAGGCCCTGGATAGCGAAGGCCAGGTCATCGACGGATGCCTGATCGAGGGGAAGGCGGTCGATGTCGGTCTGCCCGGCGTGGCCCGGGACGCGGATGGTTTCCGGCAGGTCCGACAGGGACAAGGTTTTTTTGCGCAGGGATTCGATGAGGTTTTTGAACATGGTGATTACTCCGAAAGCAGGGCGAGACGGAAGCTGGGCTTGCCCACCTTCACGGTTCGTGCGGGAATGAATTGCTCGCGCAGGGCACTGGCCCAGGCGGAGAACTTGGTCTCTGAGACGCGATAGCTGATGTCGATAAATTCGCGGGGGTTGTCGCCGTTGGCAGCAATGCGTGCCTCCAGGTTGGCCAGCAGCGCCTGATCCCATTCGACTTTCTTGGGCAGGTCGGCCGTGATGCGCACCTCGCCATCGTCGAAATGCACCACACCGCTGTCTTTGCCTGCGACCATGCGCAGATGCTTAGCGCGCTCGGCATACTTCAAGTTCAGGGCGTGTTCGATGTGATCGACTTCAGCCTTGGCAGTGGCCAGGCGGTCGGCGACCAGCGTCTTCAGCTGGAACAGGCTGCGGGCATCGAACGCGGCCAGTTCGGTCACCGGGATGGACAGCACATCTTCATGCTGAGAGGGCAGATGGCGCAGGTTCATGCCACACCTCCTGCCATC
>NZ_POQS01000027.1:4063-4483 GCF_002885955.2 Achromobacter pulmonis | reverse complement strand
GCGGCATGGAGGACACGCTGGGCGTGCCCCTGCTGCTGCGCGGCCCGCGCGGCGTCGAGCCGACGCCGGCCGGGCGCACGCTGGCGCACCATGCGCGGGTGGTGCTGGCGCAGATGGACCGCATGCGCGGCGAACTCGACCACTACGGCCAGGGCCTCAAGGGCCACGTCCGGATGCTGTGCAACACCAGCGCGATGAGCGAGTACCTGCCGCCGGTGCTGGGCGCTTTCCTCAAGAACCATCCGCGCGTGTCGGTCGACCTGGAAGAGCGCCTGAGCCACGAGATCGCCGACGCGCTGCGCGCCGGCGCCTGCGATATCGGCGTGCTGGCGGACTCGGCCGACCTGCATGGCCTGCGCACGGTCACCTTCCGCCACGATCCGCTGGCCCTCATCGTGCCCGCCGGCCATCCGCTGGCCG
>NZ_POQS01000027.1:0-2979 GCF_002885955.2 Achromobacter pulmonis | reverse complement strand
CCCGCAGCACCTGATAGCGGCTCAGGCCGCTGGCCGCGGCCAGGTCGGCCAGCGACAGCGCGGCGGCCGGATCGTCGTCGATCAGGCTGCGCGCGTGGCGGATCGCGTCGGGCGCGCCGCGCGGCCGGTCGCGGACGCGCGCCGGCGCCGCGCCCGCCCGCGCCAGGATGCGCAGCAGCAGCACGTCGCAAGCCAGCGGCGCGGCGCCGGCCGTCGCCTGCGCGTACAGCGCCAGCACGTCGCGGGCCAGTTCGGGGCGGTCCTGCGCGGGGTGTTCGAATTCGTAGCCGCGCAGGGCGGCGGGCAGTCCGGCGGCGGCTTCGGCCACCACCTGCGGGTCCAGGTACAGCATCTGCCAGGCGCGCAGGCCGTCGCCCAGCGGCGCGCCGTCGTGCACTTCGCCCGGATTGACGGTGATGACGTGGCCCGGGCCGGCCTCGACCTGGCCGCGGCCGCTATGGGAAACCTGGGCGCCCAGGCGCATGACGCCGATGCCGTACTGCTCGTGCGTATGGCGCGCGAACCGGTGCCGGCTGTGCGCGGCCACGGCCTGCACGCCGGCGAGCGCGCTGCGCTGCATGAGGAACTGGCCTGGGTTCATGGGAGCGGTCGGCCTCCGTAGTCGGACCCCAGGCAGTATCGCCCGCCCGGACCGGCGCGATCAAGCTATTGCAGGCCGTTCCAGCGGGCCACGGCGGGTTCGGCCGCGGCCCATTTCCATTGGCCGCCGGGCTGGCGGCAGATCAGGCTGGTGTAGGCGGGCGCCGGCGCCTGGTCCTGCTCGACCGTGAACAGCACTTCGCGGCAGCGCGTCAGCGGGGTGTCGATGTCGCGCACCACCTGGATGGCGCCGCGCTCGTTGCCCACCGGCAGCGCATGGCGGATCTGCCACTGCCGCACGTGCCCGATGGCGAGTTCGCCGGCGGCGTTGGCCATGACGTTCTGCTGGTCGTTCTTCCATTCGCGCAGCACGTATTTCACGCTGGCGTCGACCGCGGCCTGCACGGTCACGCCGATGGCGTAGCCCGCCACCGGATTGGCGGTGGCCGCGCCGCTGACCGTGCCGACCACGGCGCCAGCCGCGCCGCCGATGGACGAGCTCTGGCAGCCGGCCAGTCCCAGGCTGGCGGCCGCCAGCAGGCTTGCGGCGCGCATCACTGCAGCGAGCCCCAGCGCGCGGTGGCCGGCTCGGCGCTGGCCCAGCGCCAGCGCGCGCCGTCGCGGCACACGGTGGTGACGTAGAACTCGCGCGCGGGCGGTGCGCCGCGCTGTTCGGCCGGGGTGTCGATGGAAAACACGACTTCCTTGCATTCCAGGTCCACGCCGCCGATCAGCCGGCTGACGGTGACCTGGCCCTGCGCATCGCTTTCGATGGGAAGCTGGTGCCTGACTTGCCAGCTGGCCACCTTGCCCACGGCCAGCGGGCCGGCGGCGGCGGCGATCGCGTCCTGCTCCTCGCCGCGGGTCTTGCGCTGCGCATAGGCCAGAGCGGCCTGCGCGCCGGCCTGCACGCCCAGGCCGATGCCGGTGGCCACCGTGGGGTTGTCCGTGACCTTGTTGGCGATGGCGGTGCCGGCGATGCCGGCGGCCGCGCCGGTGCCCTCGCTCAGCAGCGAACTGCAGCCCGACAGCGCCATGAGCGCGGCGAGGACGAGCGCGCCGCGGACCGCGGCGCCGGGCGAAAAAATGTACGACAAACTACCTGCCCTCCTGCGTGATGCCTGGCGCGGCAAGTATAGGAGCGCGCGCCTGCGCGCCGGTAACGGATTTGCATTTGTTGGCAATTTTGCGCGCGTCGGCTAGACACGCGCGCCCTTGGTGTAGACCTCGCGCAACGCGGCGGCGAACAGTGCGTCGACGTTGCGGCGCAGGCCGTCGGAGCGCGTGAAGAGCGAGATCGGCGGCAGGGTCCAGTCGAACGAATACGGCACGATGGCCGCGCCGGCGATGCGCACCAGTTCGTCGGCGATGTCGGCCGGCAGGATGGTGACCGCGCGGTCGCTGGCGACCACCATTTCCCCGATCAGCTTGGAGGAATCGCTCTGCACCGAGGGCGGCGGGGGCGCGAGCCCGGCGCGCAGGAAGATGTCGGCCACCTGCTCGCGGATCGGGCTGCCGGGCGTGCCGAGTATCCAGTCCAGGTCGGCCAGCCGGTTCCATTCCAGCCGCGACCGGGCGAGCCGCGCGGCCAGCCGGCGGCTGGCGATCAGGCGCGGCTGCTGGCGGTAAAGCACCTCGAAGGCGATGTTGGTCATGTCCACCGACGGGGTGGCCCAGCCCACCACCAGGTCCAGGCTGTGGTCGCGCAGCTGGCGCAGCAGGGCCGGACCCTGGCCTTCGTGGATGGTGGCGGTGATGTGGCGGCCCTGCGGGAGGGTGCGGCCGATGGCCGCCGACAGCATCTGGCCCGAAACGAACGGGATGACGCCGATATGCAGATGGGCCGCGTGGCCGGCGGCCACCGCCTCCATTTCCTGGACCAGATGGCCCAGGTCGTGGACCAGGGCGCGGGCCCGGGCCAGCACCACGGCGCCCAGGGCGGTGGGCGTCATGCCGCGCACGGAGCGGTCGAACAGCGGCACGCCGAACATGTTTTCCAGCTCGGCCAGGGCGTTGGTGACCGCCGGCTGGCTGGTGGCCATGTGCTCGGCCACCCGGGTCAGCGAGCCGTGCTGCTCGATCTGCAACAGCAGCATCAGGTGGCGCATCTTCAGCCGCGAGGTCAGTTTCCGGACCACCAGGTCCGGATCGAAGGCGGTCATAGGGAATGCATAAGGTAAACGTAATGGGACGATATTAAATCCGAATGATCTACTTATATCTTGGAGCCTAGAATTTTTCTATCTCAACCAGGAGGCACAGCTCCATGAATGACCAGTCGGACCGCCAGGCGGCATTGGACTATCACGAATATCCCACCCCGGGGAAAGTCTCGGTCGTGGCTTCCAAGCCGCTGGTCAACCAGCGCGACCTGGCGCT
>NZ_POQS01000026.1 GCF_002885955.2 Achromobacter pulmonis | reverse complement strand
CGGCCGCAGGCCGGGCGCTTCAATCACACGCCGCGCGACGGTGCCAGGCGTGAGCTTGGCACTGCGCACCGGCAACATCGCGGCCTCGTCCATGGGCGTGGCGGGCACCGGGAGCATTGGGATGGGCGGTCGGGCCGGCGCATCGGCGCGCGGCTGAAGGTTCAGAGCCTCGTAGTACGGCAGCGCCGACGCGCCGCCACGGTCTTCGACCACGATCAGCGGCTCGCCGGCACGCGAGGCCAGCGGCAGAGCCGCCAGCAGCACGAGCAGGCCCTTCAGCGTGAGGTTGGTCAGAGGGAACTTCGTCATGGGGATCTCTCCTGGTGCACGGCGAGGGCCGCAGCGGTTGGATGCGTGCCCTGCACCCGGGCAAGATGGCGCGACACGCTACGCCGGTAACGGGCGGCAGGTTCTCCGCCCGCAGGACGGTGGTAGCGACCGATCGCCAGCAACCAGTCCTCGCCAGCGGTGTGCTGCTCCTTCAGGATTTCAGCGGCGATGGCGAGGTTGCGGTATGGGTCGAGCAGGTCGCACGGACTGACGTAGCGCTGCTGGTGATAGCCGAGGTTGATCTGGCCCAGGCCCGCGTCGATGCGTGTGTGCGGCGTGGCGCGCATCGCCTGCTGCAAACCGGCGCAGGCGTCGGCGCGTGTTGCGTAACGACGCGACTGGCCAGCGACGTTGAGCGACCACGGCCACGGGACGATGCGTCCATTGCGTCGGATGCCGCTCTCTTGCAAGGCTACGGCGTAGAGCACCGTCGAGGGGATGCCTGCGCGCTGTGCGGCAAGCTGGTAAGCCGGTGGCGGAAGCTCCTGGGCATGGGCGGCGCAGGCGCACAGGCCCGCCGCGATCACCAGTGCGCGCAAGCACTGCGAAACGGAGGTGGCCACTAAGGCTGGCGCTGCCATTGACCGTTCACCTCGCGCACGACCGCAGGAAGGTCTCCGGGCAAGCTCAGCGACAGCCACCGCCCGCCATCATGGTTGAGCGTGATGCCACCGCTGCGCACGCGCGCCGGATCGACGTTCGCCCGCTTGGCCCAGTCGCGGATGCGTGTATCGTCCTGGCGGCTGCCGACCATGTACAGGTCGAACTCGGTACCAGAGGATTGCAGGCGCTGCACGAGTTGCCCGCAGGCCGCGCAACCGTCCTTGATGAACACTGCCGTGCGGCCTGAACCGCGCAAGGGATTGGCGCTTGTGCCGGTGTCGGACTTGTCGTCAGGCAGATTCACTCGCTGGATGCCGGGATTCAGGCGCTGCCAGGCCTCGTCGTAGGAACGCTGGTAGGCGAGCAGCTTCTCGACACGGCGTGCCTCGATCTGCACCTGCAGCTCTGCGTAGCGGAGCCGTTCCTCGTCGGTGCGCGCCTCGATGCCCAGGGCGGACAGCGGGTCCAGGTTGGGTGAGTAGATACCCAGCGGCCCATCCATCAGTTCGCGATAGCGCGCCCACTCCTGCGGTTGCAAGCCCCAGTCGCTTGCCACCCGGTCGTTCAAGGCGCGAGTGACCAGCGGACGCTCCTGGCTCTGGGCATTGCCGGCGGGGGCCGTGGTCGGTTGCTGCGCCCAAGCGGACAACTGGGCAGACACCAGCAGAAGCGCGGAAAGGATAATGGCAAGCTTCATGTCATGTCCTCAGCTCAAGGGATCGCCACGCGACGGGTCTGGTCGCCGGCCTGAAACACGGCGGAGTTGCCCTCGACCGCCTGAAAGCGCCATGGGCCGAGCGAATCGCCGGGCAGCAGTACCTCAAGCTGGTCGGGCGTGAAGTCCCCGCTGCTCGGCGCGACGGACAGGCTGCGCTGGCCGGCGCGAAGTTCGGCGCCGACGATGCGGAACGGCAGTGGCAGCGGTTCCGGCTTGGCGTTAGGCCTGCGCGGTGTGCGCGGCTGAGCGGGTGCTGCGGTGCGCGCAACGGTCTGGCGCGTCTTGATTTGCTCGACCTCCGTGCGCAGCGCCTGAAGGTCGTCAGCAGCGGCATAGCCGCTCAGCGTTGTCTCGACCTGGGCAGCGCGTGCTTCCAGGAGTTCGCGGGTGTCTTTAAGGTCTGCCGCCGTTGCGACGGTTGGACGCTGCTGGATGGCCTCAATGGCCTCGGCCAGACCTACCGCCTGCGCTTCGAGACGTTGCAGGCGGGAATTAAGCAGCTCCTGGTCGACCTGCTCGTTCACCGCCTGGTAGCCGAGAGCGACGAAAACGCTGAGGCCGATCAGCCAGAGCCACATCAGGCTCTGCAACATCATGGCGGTGATCGGGCGACGGGGAGACTGCGCGGCATTCATGGCTGGCCTCCCGAAACCGAAGGCATCAGCGGAAACGTCTGCACCGCCTCGGCAGCAGGCGGTTCGTGTTCGTGCTCGGCGGTCGCACTGCCTCCAGCCTGCTCAAAGCAAATCTGCCGTGCCCGGTCATTCGCGTGCAGTTCCCAGGCCGGGCCAGCCAGGGTAAGCAGCGCATCGCGCAAGGTCATGGGGCCAAGATGCAGGTGCGCCGCCGGCAGCGGCAGCGCATACAACTCGGTCACGGCGTGGGCCATCTCGCAAAGCTGGTAACCACTGCGTTTGAGCACATGCCGCAGGCCATCGCCCACCGTGGCACGGGCATCCTCCGGCATGGACACATCGATGGTCTGCAACAGCAAGTCACGCTGCGCTGCCGAGGGTGCCAGCTCAACCAGCGTGTAGCGGCCATAGCGCACGACGGGAATGAACTCGGGTGCCTCGGGTTGGGGAACGGAGGCGATTTCCTCTATGGCGTCTGGTGCCAGTGGCGCGGTCGTGGTGGCGCAGCCGCTGGCCAGGGCAGCGGCCAGGAGACCAGCGCCGACCAGACGCCGGGATACATGGATGGCGGGCATGGCATCGGCTCTTCTGTTGCGATGCCGATACATTGGCGGCGCGATGCCGTGCGGTCAGCCAGGAATGCGAACTGGGTGGTGCCCGGTTTGCTGCCTTGGGCAAGCGCTCGGCCTTCACGGGAACACTTTGGAATGAGAGAAAAACGCAGCCCCGCCCACGAAGAACGCGGACGGGGCTGCAAGGTGGGAAGAACAGAAAGCCGGCGGCGCTAGGCCGGCTTGTGGCGTGGAAATCAGGCGGTGACCAATTGCCGGGCCAGCGCCACTTCGACGGAATCACCGTCCTGGTTCAGGACATCCAGCCCCGATTCGGGCACATCGCCCGAGGTGGACTGCGAGACCATGATCTTCTTGGCCATCAGTTCCAGGCAGGTCATCTGCGAGGAGCCGGCGTAGCCGAGGTAGATCACGCGCACGGGCTGTTTCTGCCCGATGCGCCAGGAGCGGCGTGCTGCCTGTTGGAGCGAGTACACGTTGTAGCCACTTTGCATGAACACAATCGTCGGGAACTCCAGCAGATCCAGTCCCGTCTTGACCAGCTCGGGATTAGTGACGAGCACGTCGATGCCACGGTCCAGTTGCTCGGCGATCCAGTCCTCGCGGCGGCTGGCATCCACGCTTGCGCGCAGTACCGCCACCTTGAAGCCTTCCTGCTCCAGCAGCCCCTTCAGGCGCGACGTGGTGTCGCGCGTGCCGGTATAGACCGTGTAGGCCAGAACCTTGCGGCCCTGTGCCTTCTCCTGCCTGCAGATGTCGATCAGCTCGCGCTCCTTGGGGCTGATCTCGAACTCATTGAACTGAGCCGGGACAAACGCCAAGGTGTTGCGCGTGCGCGGATGCACCACGGTCTCCGACCGGAAGCAGCAATCCGGCCAGGCCAGCAGCACGTTGAGCACCACACCCAGCAAGGTCGTATCGCGTCGCGCCAGAGCCTGTTTCAGCTCTGCGGTCAGCCGACCCGCCAAATCGCGGTAGGCCGCAGCTTGCGCCGCGTCCATCTGGACTTCACGAAATTCCTCGTCATACGGCGGCAGGACGTTGCCACCGATGTCCTTGAGCTTGAGAAAGATCGTGAACGGCAGGATGCAGCGCAAGACGCCTTTCGGGCCGAAGCCGGGAGCCTTGACCGTGCGCACCGATACCTTGGTGCCCTTGGCCGTTTTGTGCGCCGTGCCGGCGCTCTCGGAGTAGATGTCCTTGAGGACGCCGTGATCGCGCATGAACGCCATCGCAGCCGAGGTCATGCTGCCGCTCGTGGTCGGGCGGTAGCCGTCTTCGATCATCCGTCCAGGCAGCGCCCGGAACAGCAGGTAGTCGGGTAGGGACAGGCCATTGCTGGCCCATCCCCCCCTAAGAACCGTACGTGAGAGTTTCCCCTCATACGGCTCAAGCCTTTCAAAGCCCGCTTTCGCGAACCGGCTTCACCACCTTGAGACCATTGNACGGAACCCATAGGAGTTCAGGTCGCCCGTCGTTTCCGAGACCGGTTCGAGCGCAAGCAAGTGCAGCGCCTGCATTGCCCGATCCTTCATCGTCGGAATCCCGAGTGGCCGCAATTTGCCATTCGACTTTGGGATGTAGATTCGCTTCAACGGCATTGGCTTGTAACCGTGCCGCCGCAGCGATTGGACCGCTTGAGACTTGGCCTCCGGTGTGGACCACGTGATGCCATCCACGCCCGGAGTTCTTTTGCCTTGGTTCTCGGTGACTCGTCTGACGGCCAAAGCTTTGCCGCTGAACGAGTGGGTCAGAATCCACTGCAAGGCTTTCACCCTGCCGTGTTTCCCTTCCCGCGTTGCCTTTACGATACGCGCTTGGAGCCTTCGCACTTCACGGTGACACTTGGCCCAGTCGATGCTGTGCCATGTGACCGATTCGCGTGAGGGCGCACCCGCGCAAGCAATTTCTTGCGTAGTCATCTGCAATTCCCTCTTGAAGAAGGTTGGACAAGTTTTCTCGTAGAGAAAGACCAAGTGGAAGTCTGCTCGCTTTCGCGCGGGATGATGTCGCCTTGCGGCTCAATCCCTATCCGCCCCATTACAGAGCGGCATTCGCTTTCTCCACATTCCTCTACCCGCACCTCCAACAGCATTCCTTGCGGTCTGCCTGCCCCGAGGGGCAGAGATACGGGCTTACCGTGTTTCACTTGATTCACAAGGTCGGATTAGGTTGTGCCTTTTCGCCGGTAGCTATGAATGTCCGTGCATCCCCACTATTCAAAGGGATGTCCAGCTACAGCCCCATTTTGGGAAAGAGCCTGTCAGCATCTTTGGCTCTATCAGACGTGACGACGTTTATCAGCACTTCACTTGCGTTAACCATACCAACCAGCCTAGCGACCCAACCGCATTGATGCTCGCAGATGCAGTGTCAGCCTCACGGCCTCCACTTGGCTTGCGCCGGTCTACATTGTCTCGGTGGCTTCACACGCAGTCGTTACCAACCACGCATGCACCGATAGGCTACTGATGACGGAACATCAGGCTTCCTGCCGCCGAAGCGGTGAAACAATGAATCAAGCGACTTCACGTCGCACGAACAGATCATCGCCATAGCCGCCCATCAGCGTGCCGGTCAGCAGCAAGGTCTTGCGAGCCTTCGCCGCCAGCACGCCCATGGCCTGGCCCTGGGCACTGCCACCGTTCTTGTACTCGTGCGCCTCGTCGGTGATGAGCAGGTCGAACGTGCCTTGCGGCAGGTAGCGTTTGATGAACTCGGACGGTTGGTAGCCGCCCTCGCCAAAGCCAAACTCCATGTTGGCCATCGCA
>NZ_POQS01000025.1:5240-6992 GCF_002885955.2 Achromobacter pulmonis | reverse complement strand
GATCGGCTCATGAGGCCCGCACGGATAGCCAACTTCATGGCGTTGAATTCCTTCTGCGGATCGACCCAGCTCCAACCCTGCGGAATCCACTTGGCGGCCTGGTAGGTGCGGCGGTCTTTGCGGTAGCCGGGAATATCCAGTGCCCCTTCCAACACCGCCTGGTCCATCCATGCACGCCAGATAGGGCGACACAGCTGATGCACGATAACGCCGTGCTGCAAGGCTTCACACCGACGCCTAAACTCCAGCAGACCCGCCCGGATAGATGAATAGTTCACCTGCGTCAGGTCACCGGTGAGCATCTCGTAGGTGATGCCCATGGCAGCGGCCACCGCGCGGAACTGCTGGCGCATGAACTCGGCATACGACGAGCCCACATCGGCAGGCGCTGAAAACTTGATGTCTTCGCCTGGCTCCAGGATCTGCAGCGTGCCGGGCTCCATGCCCGCGAGCGCCACCCCGTTGCCATCGGCCGCCGACTCACCCATCAGGTTGTCTTCGGGCGCCATGCGGGTGATGAAGCCAGCGAACATGGCGGCGGTTTTCTTGCGGACCAGCTCGGCGTCGTCGTACTGGTCCAGCTCGTTGAGCTTCACGAGCGCCCGGGTCAACCACGGCTCGCCCCGGATCTGGCCGGGACGCAAGGGGCGAAACAGGTGGATGACTTCACTCGCATCCACCCGCACCGTGTCCATGCCACCGCCGCCGGCACTGCTGGACATCGGTGCCAGCAGTCCATCATTGGGGTGCGAGCGATACAGGTGATAAGCAACCCGGCGACCTAGCCGGTCGAACTCGATGCCAGCGCGAATGACGTTGCCGCCGGGCAGATCACGGTTCATGGTGGTTGGCAGGTGCTCTGCTTCCAGCACCTGGATCTGCAGCGCCACCGGCAGACCATCTTCGGTGCGGCGATAGCGCAGTCGCACCAGGGCTTCGCCGCCTTCGAGCATGGCGCGGGTGGCCAGTGCCTGCAGACCGTAGAAGTCGGTAAGGCCTGCGGCATCGGCCTCTTCGCACCAGTCCCACCACAGGCTGTGAATCGCCTCTCGCGTAGCCTGGTCCTGGACCATGCTTTGGGGCTTGATGCCTGTGCCGATGGCGTTGGCCACAAAGGCTTCGATACCAGCGGCGGCCCAGGCGTTACGCCTAACCAGATCACGGCTTTTGGCACGCAGTTCGTCTTGGGCCAGCGACAGGGCTGCCACCGCACCGGGATTGCTGGGCATCCAGGCCAGTGCGCGCCGCCCGCCGCCGGTGCCGTCATAGACCGGCGTGCCACCGAACATGCGGCGACGCAGACTTTTGAACCAGGCCATCAGAGTGCCTTGCTCGTGGCGACACGGATCTGGCGCGATTTGGGTGCGCCGGATTCACGGGCCATGGTGGCTTCGACCTCTGCAATCGCCGCCTTCAGATCGGCCACGCTGCGGTACTCGATGCTTTTGCCCTCGTAGGTCACGCGGTGCTCGCCGCTGGCCAGGGCTTCGCGCAGGGCCTGCAGGTGTTCTGGTGTGTAGGTCATGCTTATTTGCTCACTCAAGTCATCCATCGGCTGCGCACCACGCGCCGAGCGGGCGCTGGCGTGCTGCCAGAAGTGCTGAGGCCACCATCGAACTGCTGTTCTCGGGTGGCCTCGGGGGTTGTGATTTGTTGGGCAACGACTGGTGGGTCGGAGCCGAGTTGTTTTTCGAGTTCTTGCCAGTGCCGGTCTTCGAACCGGTCCAGTCCTGCCGCCGCAGCCGCCGCCCG
>NZ_POQS01000025.1:0-3864 GCF_002885955.2 Achromobacter pulmonis | reverse complement strand
CACCGCGTGCGCAAAGTCACCGCAGCACATCAAACCAGTGGCAACGGCAGCGCCGCCACCCTGCAAGCGTGAGGGAACCATGACCACCGCACTCAACCCCAACCAGCAGGCCATCCTGGAGCACGCCGTTCAAGACAGCGGTGGCAAGATCGCCTGGTTCCCCGAGCACATCAAGGGCGGCGCTCGCGCCAAAGTGCTCGAAGGCTTGTTCAAACGCGCCCTGATCACGCCCGACGGCGATGACTGGGTGGTGGCCGCCGAGGGTTATGACGCCCTGGGCCTGCCCCGACCGGGCGCCTTGCCGCCGGTCATCACGCTGGACGATCCGGAGCTGGAGGCCGATGTCGCCAGTGCCGAGGCCAGTTGGCAGCAGCCCGCCAAGGGCAAGCCGGTTCGCACCCGCGCCGACAGCAAACAGGCCCTGGTCATTGGCCTACTGCAGCGCCCCGAGGGCGCCACCATCGCGCAGATCATGGAGGCCACCGGCTGGCAACAGCACACCGTACGCGGGACCCTGGCCGGCACGCTCAAGAAACGCCTGGGGCTGGTCATCACATCAGCCAAGGAGGCAGGTGGTCAGCGCGTTTACCGTATCGAGTCCGCAGGCACCGCTACCGCTATCAGTTCGGAGGCTGCATGAACGCCCGCCCCAACTTGGCGCGCCTCGATGAGCTGGGGCAGCGCCTGGCCGACCAGGCGTTTCGCACCCTGATCAGCCTTTGCCCCGAAATCCGCAGCGCCAGCCCAGCGCGCCAGGAGGCGGTGTGTGCCGCGATGCGGGCCAAGGTGGCCCCAAGCATCGACAGCCTGCTCGAAGACGCCCGGCTCGTGCCCTGTTTGGCCGAGGCGGCGTTTCACAACGCCGTGCTGACCCTGGCACTGGCGGGCGTCGAAGCCTTGCAGGCCAACGCCGCAAGCCCCATGTACCGATCAACCAGCCCAACCACCACACCAACCAGAAAGGCCCGTCATGCCCAGCATGTCCATCACCATTGAACGCACCCCCTTGATCCTCCAGTGGGAAGGCCAGGCGATTCAAGTCGAGCAGCTCGGGATCCGACTGCCCTTTGCACGCAAGCCCGAGAACCTCCAGGACATGAGCGCCAGCGGCGACTACATCGTCTACGTCACCGAGACACGGACCATGACACCCGAGGAGTTCGATGGCTTTGCCGCCAACCTGCTGGTCTCGCGCGAATGGCTGGCGGGCAAGGGTGGCTATGTTGGCCAGGGACGTTTGTGCGTGGAAGTCCATGCTCCCGGTCGCCCGTACCTCTATGTCGACCCGTCTGGCAGCGACTACGCCCGCTACGCGGCCCGGCTGGGCTAGTGGCTCTGCCGCCACGCTGTTCATCTTCTTACATCAAAGCCTTGGCTTTGCATCGCAGCAGCGCGTCAATGGGGTCATCGCCAAACGATTGAACGGAAGCCCCACCATGACCCTCGACCTTGACACCCTGATGCGCCAGATGACCGAGCAAAAGGCCAAAGACGCCTTGCTCACCGCCCGATCCACCCTGGAGCGCAGTCTGCGGGAGTTGGACCATTACATCGAGCGGCTCGACACCGCCGAGACGCTGCAGGACAAATCGCAGGTAATGAACTGGGCGCTCAATGCGCTTGCCTGCAACATCACGCCCAACCTGCGCCTGGACCTGATCGCCAACGCACAGGCCGAACTGGCCAGCGTCGCGAAATGATCACGGCCCGTAAAAATGATCGAGAATGCCTTGGCTTCCATGCCCTACAGCGCGTCAATGGAGTCATCGCCAACACAGAAACAGACACAGACATGGAGCCGACGATGACCACCACTCACATCCCTGCCACCCAGAACGAAGCCTGGGGCTTTTGGGGCACGATGAATGATCAAGCCGCAGCAGCTTGGCCGATCGCGATGACGGCGATTTCGGACGCCACCTTCCAGCCCCTCGAATCGGTGCGCGCCTTCCTGGACAGCCGCCACGGTCGCCACTTTGCCGACGATGTGCTCAACGGCCTGCACGCCGGATCGGACCTGCAGGAGGCGATCCACGCCGCCACCCAACGCTGGATGGGCTGGACCATCGGCCGCCTGACCAGCAAGCAGCACGGGATTCCCAAGGGCTTGCCTTACCTGACGGGCTTTGTGATTCACTGCGAGATTGTCGAAGAGGCCCTGGCCGACTGACGCACCCGCAGGGCTTCAAAGCCCCGGCGCAGCGCGTAGCTGCGCACGATCGAGACGGCCGTGAAGATCAAGCCAATCAGCAGGTTCTCAGTGACGGTCACGGCCAGGCCGAACAGCGGAAACACCACCACTTGCGTGAGCACCGCTACGCCATATCCCACCAGCACATTGGCGAGCGACTCCACGAGGGACATCAGGCGCGATTGCTTCATGCGTCGGCCTCCTGTGGGTCTGCTGAGATCAGCATGCTTGCCGTTGCCGCTAGGTCGTTGAACTTGACCGCATCGGCTTCCCGGTAGGCTTCCTGTCCACTCCAGTCCTGCCAGCGACGCACGATCACGTCCACGTACTTGGGATCGAGTTCGATCAGCCAGCCGATGCGACCGGTTTTTTCTGCGGCGATGAGGGTGGTGCCAGAGCCGCCGAACGGGTCGAGCACGATGTCACCCGGTCGGCTGGAATTGCGGATCGCGCGCTCGACCAGCTCCACCGGTTTCATGGTCGGGTGCAGGTCGTTTTTCTGGGGCTTCTTGATATTCCACACGTCGCCCTGGTCGCGGTCACCGCACCAGTGGCGGTTCTGGCCTTCGGGCCAGCCGTAAAGGATAGGCTCGTACTGGCGCTGGTAATCGGCGCGGCCCAGCGTGAAGGTGTTCTTGGCCCAGATGATGAAGGTGGACCACTTGCCACCGGCGGCGCGGAAAGCCTGCTGCAGCGTGTCCAGTTCGCTGGAGGACATGGCAATGTAGGTGGCCCCAGCGCAGCGTTCCAGCATCGGGGTCAATGCCGCCAGCAAGAAATCGTAGAAACCATCACCCAGGTTGTCGTTCAGGATTGGGCGATCCTTGCCGCGCATCTTGTCGCGGGCAGAGTTGGCGTAGTCCACGTTGTACGGTGGATCGGTGAAGACCATGTCGGCCTGGCCATCGGCCATCAGCAGCTCGTAGCTCCTAGGGTCGGTGGCATCGCCACACACCAGTCGGTGCTTGCCCAGCTCCCAGACATCGCCTGGACGGGAGATCGGAGTGACGGGCACCTCTGGCACCGCATCGTCGTCCGTCTGGCCATCGACCGTGGTCTCTTCGCCCGCCATGATCTCGGCCAAGGCATCGGCGTCAAATCCGGTGATGTCCAGGTTGAAGCCGTCTTCTTGCAGCGACTGCAGTTCGATACGCAGCATAGCGTCGTCCCAGCCAGCGTTTTCTGCAATGCGGTTGTCCGCAATGATGAGCGCTCGGCGCTGGGTGGGCGTCAGGTGATCGAGCACGACCACGGGCACGGTATCCAGACCCAGCTTTTGCGCAGCAGCCAGCCGTCCGTGACCGGCGACGATCACGCCATCAGACCCCGCCAGGATCGGATTGGTGAAACCGAACTCGACGATGGAGGCCGCGATCTGTGCCACCTGCTCCTCGGAATGGGTGCGGGCGTTGCGGGCGTAAGGCACGAGTTTATCGGTGGGCCAGCGCTCGATATGGGTGGAGAGCCAGGGTTCAGACATGGACCAGCCCCGGTTCGTAGATGGTCTTGCCCTGGTTCAGCTTGGCCGTGAGCAGCTGGGTGCGCTGGTGGGCGTCATTGGAGACGCCGACGGCCAGGTGCGCCCAGCGGCCAAACTCGTGAATGATCTGTACGCACGGCAGCTTCAACTGGTTGGCGGCTTGGCACACGGCCAACGGCGTCATACCTGGCAC
>NZ_POQS01000024.1:8356-8794 GCF_002885955.2 Achromobacter pulmonis | reverse complement strand
CGTAACAGAAGCCCGCCGGAATGGCGGACTGGACTTTGAGGTGGATTCGGGGGTGCTGGGGGTGGCGCCGTGACGCGTTCAATCGTCAACAGCTTTGTCCAGCGCTACCTGCTGCTTGATTCCTTGATCGAGACCAACAGCAACGACAACGCCGACCACCGTGTGGGCGATCCAGCTGCCGCTTTCCCAGAAGTAGGCGCTGGCCAGTCCAGCCGCGATTCCAGCCAAGCCGGCGGCGAGGGTGATCTTTTCGCTGTTCTTCATCGGTTTCTTCTTCATGGTGTTCCCCATGTGGTTGCTGGTAACAGGATTTTAGTCCATGACGTGGCGTGAGCGCATCGACCCCGAAATGCGCGGGGCATATCGCGGCGTGCCGTTCTATGTGGAGCGCGCCGACACCAAGGGCGGCCGGCGCTGGCTAATCCACGAATACCCGCG
>NZ_POQS01000024.1:7024-7355 GCF_002885955.2 Achromobacter pulmonis | reverse complement strand
GAGGGTGAAGTGGCGCTGTACGACGACCAGGGGCAAAGCGTGCATCTGACGCGCGCGGGCATCGTGATCGACGGCGCCGGCAAGCCGGTGACCATCACGAACGCGCCGAAGGTGCGCGCCGAGACCGATCTGCTCGAATGCACCGGCGAGATCCGGGACCGCTGCGACTCGGGCGGGCGTGCCATGTCCGAAATGCGCGAGACCTACGACGGCCACGACCATCCGGGCGACTCGGGCGGCACGACCGGCAAACCGAATCAGGGGATGGGCTGATGGATCTGGCGCTGCATTACGACCCCGCCGCCAAGGTGTTCGACCTGCTGCTGGACGG
>NZ_POQS01000024.1:5317-6921 GCF_002885955.2 Achromobacter pulmonis | reverse complement strand
AAAGCGTGCATCTGACGCGCGCGGGCATCGTGATCGACGGCGCCGGCAAGCCGGTGACCATCACGAACGCGCCGAAGGTGCGCGCCGAGACCGATCTGCTCGAATGCACCGGCGAGATCCGGGACCGCTGCGACTCGGGCGGGCGTGCCATGTCCGAAATGCGCGAGACCTACGACGGCCACGACCATCCGGGCGACTCGGGCGGCACGACCGGCAAACCGAATCAGGGGATGGGCTGATGGATCTGGCGCTGCATTACGACCCCGCCGCCAAGGTGTTCGACCTGCTGCTGGACGGTGGCGACCTGGCCACGGACGATGGGCTGGTGACCGCCGTGGTGCTGTCGCTGTTCACGGACCGCCGGGCGCTGCCCGAGGATCGGCTGCCCGATGGCGCCACCGACCGGCGCGGCTGGTGGGCCGATGTCTATAACCCGCGCCCGCACGGCTCGCGTCTGTGGTTGCTGTGCCGCGAGAAGGAGCTGGATTCGGTGCTGCGCCGCGCGCAGCAGTACGCCGAGGAGGCGCTGGCCTGGCTGGTCGAGGATGAGATCGCGCGCGCGGTCGAGGTCGAGGCCATACACCTGCGGCGCGGCGTGCTGCAACTGCTGATCGGCATCGTGCGCGGCGACGGCACCGTGCTGCAGCGGCAGTACGAGTACGTGTGGCAAAGCGCCGCATAAAGGAGGATTACATGGCGTTTAAACGACCCACATTGCCGGAACTGCTGGNAGGAGGATTACATGGCGTTTAAGCGACCCACATTACCGGAACTGCTGGCGCGGATCGACCAGGATCTGCTGTCGCGCCTGCCTGGCGCCCAGGCCGAACTGGCGGTGCGGATGACCAAGGCGCTGGCCGCTGCCGATGCTGGCGCGGTGCATGGCCTGTATGGCTACCTGCAATGGCTGGAGCGACAGCTGTTCCCGGAAACCTGCGACGACGAAAACCTGCATCTGCATAGCGCGGGCGTGCCGCGCCGCACAGCGTCGCGCGCGGTGGGCCGGGTGCGCTTCCAGGGCAGCGACGACGCGGTAATCGTGGCCGGCACCACGCTACAGGTGGATGGCCGGGAGTACCGGACCACCGAGGAGGTCAGGATCGCCGACGGCCAAGCCGTGGCCGCNNNTGCCTGGCGTGGTCGGCCAGGCAGTGGTCGATGAGGACGGCATCCGTGGCGGTGCCGACCTGGAGACCTTCGGCAGCTGGCGCGACCGCATCATGCTGCGCCGCGCGCGCGTGCCGCGTGGCGGCGCCGCCGGCGACTGGGAGGAGTGGGCGCTACAGGTGCCGGGCGTCACGCGCGCCTGGGAAGACCCGCTGGGCATGGGGCCGGGGTCGGTGGTGGTGCGCATCATGGCCGACGACGCCAGCGACGGCCCGCTGCCGTCGCAGCAGCTGCTACAGGCCGTAGCCGACCACATCGAGGCGCAGAAGAACGTCCAGGCGCAGGTGTACGTGGTGGCCCCTGAAACCGAGCCGTTCGCGCCGCAGCTGTGGGTGCTGCCCAACACCGAGGCGGTGCGGGCGGCCGCCGCGCAAGCGCTACAGGATCTGGTGGGCCGTGAGGGCGAGCCAGGCGGCACGCTGCTGATAAGCCGCATC
>NZ_POQS01000024.1:5083-5312 GCF_002885955.2 Achromobacter pulmonis | reverse complement strand
TGCTGATAAGCCGCATCCGCAGTGCAATCAGCCTGGCGCCGGGCGTCGAGGACTACGACCTGCAATGGCCGACGGCCAACGTCGAGCATGGCACCGGCGTGCTGCCGGTATGGGGAGGGGCGCAGTGGATCGAGGACTGACCGACGCCGACTACCGGGCGCTGCTGTTTGCGATGCTGCCGCCCGGCGTGGTGTGGCCAACCGATCCAGACAGCCGACTACAGCGCGTG
>NZ_POQS01000024.1:0-5078 GCF_002885955.2 Achromobacter pulmonis | reverse complement strand
GGACTACGACCTGCAATGGCCGACGGCCAACGTCGAGCATGGCACCGGCGTGCTGCCGGTATGGGGAGGGGCGCAGTGGATCGAGGACTGACCGACGCCGACTACCGGGCGCTGCTGTTTGCGATGCTGCCGCCCGGCGTGGTGTGGCCAACCGATCCAGACAGCCGCCTGCAGCGCGTGCTGCTGGGCCTGGCCCAGGAGTTCGTGCGCGTCGATGCGCGCGCCCGGCAGTTGCTGGCCGAAGCCGACCCGCGCCAGGCGCGCGAGCTGTTCCCCGAGTGGGAGGCCAGCTACAGCCTGCCCAGCCAGTGCGCGCCGGCGGTGCAGAGCCTGGCCGACCGCCAGGTCGCGCTGATTGGGCGCATTGTCGGGCGCGGCGGGATGCGCGCGGCGGACTACATCGACATGGCCGAGGGCCTGGGCTACCCGGGCACGGAAATCATCGAGCAGCACGAAGCGACGATGGAGCTGGCCAACGGTGTCGGGCCGCGCGGCGCCGAGATCGGCGACCCGCTGAACGGTGAGGACTGGCTGTGGGCCTGGGACGTGTTGGTGCCGTCCGGGGTGATTCGTGAGGCGGTGATCGGCGGGTCCGAGATCGGCGACCCGCTGCGCAGCTGGGGCGACGAACTGATCGAGTGCGCGCTGCATGAGGCCGCGCCGTCGTGGCTGATTTTGAACGTAGGTTATCGGGAGGCTTAATCATGGAAAAAGTAGGTGCCTTCACCGACCGGGTGACATCCGAGGGTGAATGGAGAAACGGAGACCCCGCCAGCAACGTGCGCGCCACGCCGATGCTGGCGGCCTGGTTCAACATGCTGCAACGCGAGCTGCTGGCCATCCTGGCCGATGCCGGCATTGATCCCGACATCGCCGACGAGGCCCAGCTGGCGGCGGCCATCAATGCCATCGCGGATCGACGCTCGGTAAGCCGCGTCGATGGCGTGGCGGCTTTAACTGTCGAGGAGGAGTAAGACATGCAGGGAGTACCCCGCTACGGTCTGCGCACGCGCGCCGACTATGACCTGTTGCAAGGACTGGCCGTCCAGGGCGAAATCCGCCCGCAGGGCGTGGCCACGCTCAAGCGGCACTGGGAGGGCCTGCTGGCCGGGCGCTGGACGTATGTGCATGACCGCGACCTGGCCGAGGGTGAGGCGCCCGACGGCGCCGAGCCGGAATACCGCGTCCTGGAAAGCCAGGACCGGGNCTGGCCGTCCAGGGCGAAATCCGCCCGCAGGGCGTGGCCACGCTCAAGCGGCACTGGGAGGGCCTGCTGGCCGGGCGCTGGACGTATGTGCATGACCGCGACCTGGCCGAGGGCGAGGCGCCCGACGGCCCCGAGCCGGAATACCGTGTCCTGGAAAGCCAGGACGAGGACGGCGACGTGCGCCGCGTGCAGATCAAGCGCATCGAAAGCCCCACGGCGGAAATCTTCCGCCTGGGCTTCACGGTGCAGGACGTGGAACAAGCAATTTCTGACCTGGAGGCAGCGTAATGGCGGAGAAGACCTACGCGATCCCGGCCATGGGCGCCGGGCATTTCAGCATGATGGGCGCAATCAGCGCGTCCGGCGCGATGCGCCTGGACGTGCCCGAGGGCATCGTGAACATCGGCGGCAACGGCAAGGGCTATGTGCTGCCGCCCAAGACGGACTGGGACCCCACCGAGGAGGGCAACCAGGACGGCTCGCTGGACGGCCTGGCGCTGGGCGATGACGTGTACCTGTACGCTGTCCAGGGCGACGACGGCCGCGCCGGCCTGGTGGCCAGCACCAATATCACGGTGCCCGGCGGATACACGGCCGCGACCAGCCGCAAGATCGGCGGCTTCCATTACGGCCGCGTGCGCACCGTGGCCCAGCGCTACAACACCGCCATCGCGCCGGCGGTGCAGATCGTGCCGAACAGCGTGTGGGACTTGGGCCACCGCCCGACGTGCGACCCGACTGGCATGGTCGAAGTGGTGNNNAGATCGGCGGCTTCCATTACGGCCGCGTGCGCACCGTGGCCCAGCGCTACAACACCGCCATCGCGCCGGCGGTGCAGATCGTGCCGAACAGCGTGTGGGACTTGGGCCACCGCCCGACGTGCGACCCGACTGGCATGGTCGAAGTGGTGCCCGGCCGGCTGTGGGTGGACATCTACCTGAACAGCGAAGGCAGCGGCGTGTGGCCGGAAAACATCCCGGTCAGCCGCTACGGCGCCATGCCGCTGCGCGACGACGTGTATGCGCGTGCCGACTTCCACCTGCTGGCCCGCAACGCCGGCAAGCGCCTGCCGACCGTCGAGGAGTTCCTGACCTACGCCGAGGGCGCGCCGCAAGGGGCCAATGGCAGCAACGATACGGCCTGGGCCGCAACCACCAACACCGGCNNNCGCTGCGCGACGACGTGTATGCGCGTACCGACTTCCACCTGCTGGCCCGCAACGCCGGCAAGCGCCTGCCGACCGTCGAGGAGTTCCTGACCTACGCCGAGGGCGCGCCGCAAGGGGCCAATGGCAGCAACGATACGGCCTGGGCCGCAACCACCAACACCGGCCCCACCACCGCCGGCGGCGTGGCCAAGGCGGTGTCCATGTTCAACGTGGTGGACGCGGCCGGCAACCTGTACGACTGGCTGGATAACCACCTGGATGTCGGCCTGGGGGCGACGGCAGCCTGGAAGGCCGACATTGTCAACGTGGGCAAGGATGCGGCCCTGGCGCGCGGCCAGGTGTATTCGTATGTCTTCGGGACCAACAACGCCAATAGCAGCTGGCGGTGCTTCCTTGGCGGTGGCGGCTTCGGCGGCGGCGTGGGCGCGGGCGCGCGCTCCCTGGGCTCGCATGCGGCTCCGTGGNCGGTGTCCATGTTCAACGTGGTGGACGCGGCCGGCAACCTGTACGACTGGCTGGATAACCACCTGGATGTCGGCCTGGGGACGACGGCAGCCTGGAAGGCCGACATTGTCAACGTGGGCAAGGATGCGGCCCTGGCGCGCGGCCAGGTGTATTCGCATGTCTTCGGGACCAACAACGCCAATAGCAGCTGGCGGTGCTTCGTTGGCGGTGGCCTCTTCGTCGACGGCGTGCGCGCGGGCGCGCGCTCCCTGGGCTCGCATGCGACTCCGTGGCTTGCGTCNCTTCCTTGGCGGTGGCGGCTTCGGCGGCGGCGTGGGCGCGGGCGCGCGCTCCCTGGGCTCGCATGCGGCTCCGTGGGATGCGAGTGGCGCTGTGGGCCTGCGCTGCGTCTGTGACGCCCTGTGAGCGTGAACCCTGAATCGGCCCCGCGACAGCGGGGCCTGGTAATCGTGAACAAGGTGGAGCGGCTGATGGTGGATCTAGGGCCGCACATCGACAAGATCCCGCGTCACCAGCGATTCCGCTACGGCGCGCGCCTGGAGGAGGCGCTGTGGGAGCTGGTGCGGCGGCTTATCGAGGCGGCCATGTCCAACCAGAAAAGCAAGGTCTACCGGGCCGACGAGCAGGTGCGCTACATCCACGCGCTGCTGCGGCACGGCGCCGAGCGGGATCTGCTCGGCGCCAAGCGTGTGGGCGACGCGGCCGGCAAGCTGGCCGAGGTCGGCGCCATGCTCGGGGCCTGGCGTCAGCGATTGGAGGGATAGAGCAGTAAGGGGTGGGCCGGGTTTCGGCGACAGCTGGCGGTGCTTCATTGGCGGTGGCAACTTCGACGACGGCGTGAACGCGGGCGCGCGCTCCCTGAACTCGAATGCGAATCCGTGGAATGCGAATGGCAATGTGGGCCTGCGCTGCGTCTGTGACCACCATTCTAGAGAGGGCGGCGACGGTGTCGCCGTCACCCAAGATCCCTGCAGGGGGTCAGCCGGTCCGTCCTGGTCCTGCGCGAGCAGGCCGAATACGACGGTTCGGGCGGCGCGAGTAGCGCAAGCGAAAGCCCCGCCCGGGCGCTTATTGCAGAACAAGAGAAGGTGAGATGGGAAGACGAGGCAAGAATCTGATTGAGGAGATCATCGACTGGGACAACCTGGTCGAGGCGCACCGCCTGGCCAGGCGCGGCAAGCGCGACAGGTTCGACGTGGCCGACTTCGAGGGCCGCATGTGGGAGGAGCTGGGCGCGCTGCAAATGGAGATGCTGTGGGGCACGTACAGCCCCGGCCGGTATCGGTCTTTCCTGGTCTACGAGCCGAAGCAGCGCGTGATCCTGGCCGCACCCTACCGGGACCGCGTCGCCCAGCACGCCATCTGCAACATCTGCGCCCCGATCTGGGACCGGGGCATGATCTTCGACAGCTACGCCTGCCGGCCCGGCAAGGGCACACACCTGGGCGCGGCCAGGGTCGAGCGCTGGCTGCGCGGCATGGCCGCCACCGGCGACACCTGGGTGCTGAAGATGGACGTGAGCAAGTATTTCTTTTCGATCCGGCACGAGCTGGCCAGGTCCGTGGTGCGCGACAAGATCAGCTGCCCGGCCACGCTCAAGCTGCTGGATACCATCATCGCCAGCACGGGCGGATCGGGCGAGACTGACCCGGTGGGCATCCCGGTGGGCAACCTGACCAGTCAGTGGATCGCCAACCTGGTGGGCAACCGCATCGACCAGTGGGCCAAGCGCACGATGGGCCTGCGGCGGTACGCCCGCTACATGGATGACATGGTGGTGCTGGTGCGCAGCAAGCAGGAGGCGCTGGAGCTGCGCGACGCCTTCGACGACAAGCTGGCCAGCATGGGCTTGCGCTTCAGCAAGGCCAGCGTCCTGCCGGCATCGCGGGGCGTCAACTTCCTGGGCTATCGGATATGGCCCCACAAGCGCCTGCTGCGCAAAGACTCGGTGCGCCGGATGAAGCGCGCCATGCGCGCGATGCAGCGCGACTACGCCGAGGGAAAGATCAGCCTGGCGCAGGTCCAGGAACGCATCAATTCATGGGTCGCCCATGCGTCCCATGCCAACAGTGAGAGCCTGCGGCGCCAGATCCTGGGGTCCGTGGTATTCAGCCGAGGAGGCAAGGAGGCAGTCCGTTGATTCAGCACCGACCAATCATCCCCTGGATAGGCGGCAAGCGCCGCCTGGCGTCCGCCGTCCTGGACAAGTTCCCCGCCCATACGTGCTATGTGGAGGCG
>NZ_POQS01000023.1:6306-9216 GCF_002885955.2 Achromobacter pulmonis | reverse complement strand
GCCAGCGGCTTTCGCGTCACGGCCCTGTCGTCGCGGCCCGAGAACATCCACGGCCTACAGGGCTTCGTCAACATCGACGAGGCCGCCCTGCACAAGAACGTGGCGCACGTCCTGGAGTCGGCCACGGCCCTGCTGATCTGGGGCGGGCGCATCCGCGTGTGGTCCACGCACCGGGGCAAAAAAAACGCCTTCAACGAGCTGGTAAGCGACGTTCGCGCCGGCCGCTACGGCAAGAAGGCCGGCGTGATCCGCATCGGCTTTGATGACGCGGTCGGCAACGGCCTGTACGAGCGCGTGTGCTTCATGGCCGGCCGGCCGGCCACGCCCGAGGGCAAGCGCGACTGGTACGAGAGCATCCGCGCGGCTTACGGCCCGCGCAAGGCGGCCATGCGCGAAGAGCTGGACGTGATCCCGCGCGACGGCCAGGGCACGGCCATCCCGACCGTGTGGCTGGAGCGGGCCATGCCCGAGGTCCGGCCGGTGTTGCGCCTGGTGTTCGATGACGACTTCCCCCGGCGCTCGGAGGCCGAGCGCGAGGCGTGGTGCGAGAAGTGGATGGCGGTCCACCTGGCGCCGGTGCTGGATGCCGCCATGGAAGGCTTCACCGGGCGCTGGGCGGTCGGCATGGACTTCGCGCGGCATCGGCACTTTTCCATCATCAAGCCGGCGCGCATCACCACCGAGCTGGCGCGCGACGTGCCGTTCCTGGTCGAAATGGCCAACGCGCCGACCCGGCAGCAGGAGCAGATCCTGTGGTTCCTGCTGGATCGGCTGGAACGCTGGACCTTCGCGGGCGATGCGTCCGGCCCTGGCCAGACGCTGATGGAGTACACCGGCGACCGCTACGGACGGGCCGAACTGAACGAGGACACGGGCGCCTACTACGGCGGGCCGGTGCATGAGGTAGTGCTGTCGCGCGCCTGGTACGGCCAGTGGATGAGCAAGTACATCGGCCTGTTCGAGGACGGCTTCATCGCCCTGCCGCGCGACGCATCGCTGGAGGATGACCATCGCGCCGTCGAGTACATCGACGGCATCCCGATGGTGCCCAAGATCGAGCGCAAGGATCTGAAGGACGCCGACCTGGTGCGCCACGGCGACGGGGCCATCGCGGGCGCGCTGATGAACTTCGCCGCCACCAATCCCGCCGACCGGGAAATCGACTTTATGAGCACTGGCGTCAAGCGCAACAGCTACGCCGTGGAGGCCGACGTGGGGCGCATCACGGATACCGGCTGGGGCACCGTCAGCGGCTCGCTGGATATGGGAGGGTTCTAGATGGCGACCGAGAACGAGAAGCCGGACAACGAAAAACCAATCATGCAGGAAGTGGCCACCACGATGGACGGCCGCGACATCACGCGCGGGTTTGTCTCGCCCCTGCAACTGCTGCAGCCGTCCGACACCGTGCTGCGCAGCCGGGGCAATAGCGATCTGCGCCTGTACGAGGAGCTGCTGCGCGACGACCAGGTCAAGGCCACCTGGCAGCAGCGCCAGCTGGCGGTCATATCGGCCGATTGGGATGTGCAGCCGGGCGGCACCAGCGCGCAGGACCAGGCCGCCGCCGACTTCCTGCGCGAGCAGCTGAACAACATCAAGTTCGACCAGACCACGATGGGCATGCACTACGGCGTCTTCTACGGCTACGCCGTGGGCGAGTGCATGTACGGCCGCGACGGCCGGCATGTGACGCTGGAGGCCATCAAGGTGCGCAACCGCCGGCGCTTTCGCTTTGACGGCGCCGGCCGGCTGCGCATGCTCACGGCCAACCAGCCCGACGGCGAGCTGCTGCCGGGGCGCAAGTTCTGGACGTTTGCCACCGGGGCCGACCACGACGACGAACCCTATGGCCAGGGCCTGGGGCACTGGCTGTACTGGCCGGTCTTTTTCAAGCGCAACGGGTTGCGGCTGTGGCTGGTGTTCCTGGACAAGTTCGGCCAGCCGACCGCCAAGGGGCACTACCCCGGCTCGGCCACCCAGCAGCAAAAGGACCGGCTGCTACAGGCCCTACAGGCCGTGCATAGCGACTCGGGCGTGGCGCTGCCCGATGGCATGGACATCGAGCTGATCGAGGCGGCCAGGTCGGGCACGGCGGACTACACCGAGCTGTACGACCGGATGGACCGCGCCATCGCCAAGGTGACCCTGGGCCATACCGGCTCCAGCGAGAGCGCGCCGGGCCGGCTGGGCGGCGAGGACATGGCCGGCGACGTGCGCGACGACATCACCAAGGCCGACGCCGACGTGCTGTGCGAATCATTCAACGCGGGCGTCGCGCGCTGGCTGACCGAGTGGAACTATCCCGGCGCGGCCGCGCCGCGCGTGTGGCGCAAGATGGAGCAGCCCGAGGATCTGAACCGCCTGTCCGAGCGCGACGAGCGCGTGTCCCGCCTGGGCTACCGCCCGACCCTGCGCTACGTCCAGGACCACTACGGCGAGGGCTGGGAAGTGGACAACCGCCCGCCGCCGGCGGCCGCGTCGCCTTTCGGCTTTGCCGAGGACGACGACAGCGTGCGGCTGCGCGCCGACGCCATGGCCGACCGCCTGGAGCGCGAGGCCGAGCCGGCCATGGCCGCGCTGATGGAGCCGGTGCGCCGCCTGGTGGCCAGCGCCGGCAGCCTGCAGGAGATCCGCGACGGCCTGTACAGCCTGTACNGACACCATGACCGACCGCCTGGAGCGCGAGGCCGAGCCGGCGATGGCCGCGCTGATGGAGCCGGTGCGCCGCCTGGTGGCCAACGCCGGCAGCTTACAAGAGATCCGCGACGGCCTGTACAGCCTGTACGCCGACATGCCCAGCGAGCAGCTGGCCGTGGTCATGCGCCGGGCCATTGCGGCGGCCGCCCTGGCCGGCCGGGCCGACGTGGCCGAGGGGGAGTAAATGGCCGTCCAGTACCGCGACCTGCCGTT
>NZ_POQS01000023.1:3206-5986 GCF_002885955.2 Achromobacter pulmonis | reverse complement strand
AGCGCTGCCGCCTACGACCCGGCCAAGCACGAAGCGCCCATCGTCGTGGGCCACCCGCGCCACGACGGCCCGGCCTACGGCTGGGTCAAGTCCCTGAGCTATGGCGAATCCCTGGAGGCCGAACCCGACCAGGTCGAGCCGGCATTCGCCGAGCTGGTCGAGGCCGGCCGCTTCAAGAAGGTGTCCGCCGCCTTCTACCGGCCCGACTCCCCCAACAACCCCGTGCCCGGCGTGTTCTATCTGCGGCACGTCGGTTTCCTGGGCGCCCAGCCGCCGGCGGTCAAGGGGCTGCGCCAGGTCGAGTTCGCCGACGCCGACGCCGGCGACGTGGTGGAACTGGAGTTCGGCGAAGTGCGCGCCGGCACCGTGCAGCGCCTGTTCCGGGCGCTGCGCGACTTCCTGATCGCCAAAGAGGGGCTGGAGGTTGCCGACCNATCCACCAGCTGGGCGGTATCATTCGGGCCAAGAACGGCGGGCGCCTGGCCATCGGCAATCCCAAGAAGGCGTTTGCCCTGGTCCAGCAGGTGGAAATCCCCGCGCGGCCGTACCTGGGCCTGTCCAAGGAAGACCGCCAGGTCATCGAGGAGATCCTGGTGCGCCACGCCTTGCCGCCCGAGGCCCGATAGCGGCCCCGGCCTGGGAGGCCCAAAACGGCCGTTCTGGGGCCTGGCATGCCCCGTTGCACCACCATCGACCCATTAAACGCGCCTGCGGGCTGTTAAACGGGTTTTAAACAGGTTGCCGACCGACCTGTCCGGTGGTTAGATATACGGGTGGCCGGCATTCGCCTGCGCCGCTCCCCCATCCCCCCCAATCCGCCATCCGGTGAAGTGCTTCACCTGATGCGCCGGCGCGCGTCCCGAGATACTGGCTTCCACGAGTACGGAGGCCACATGCAGCGAATCGAAATCTTCCGGCCTGGCACGCATACCGCGATGTCGGGCGAAACCATCGGCTTCACCGAGGCGCAGCTGCGTGCGAGCGCTGCCGCCTACGACCCGGCCAAGCACGAAGCGCCCATCGTCGTGGGCCACCCGCGCCACGACGGCCCGGCCTACGGCTGGGTCAAGTCCCTGAGCTATGGCGAATCCCTGGAGGCCGAACCCGACCAGGTCGAGCCGGCATTCGCCGAGCTGGTCGAGGCCGGCCGCTTCAAGAAGGTGTCCGCCGCCTTCTACCGGCCCGACTCCCCCAACAACCCCGTGCCCGGCGTGTTCTATCTGCGGCACGTCGGTTTCCTGGGCGCCCAGCCGCCGGCGGTCAAGGGGCTGCGCCAGGTCGAGTTCGCCGACGCCGACGCCGGCGACGTGGTGGAACTGGAGTTCGGCGAAGTGCGCGCCGGCACCGTGCAGCGCCTGTTCCGGGCGCTGCGCGACTTCCTGATCGCCAAAGAGGGGCTGGAGGTTGCCGACCGGGTGCTGCCCGACTGGGCCGTCGAGGACATCGAGGCGGCGAAGCCCGGCCCGGCTTTTCGTGAATCCCCCAAATCAACCATTACCCAGGAGGTAACCGACGTGGACAAGCAGGAACTGGAACGCAAACAGAAGGAGATCGAGGACCGCGAGGCCGAGATCGCCAAGAAGGAAACGGCGTTCGCCGAGCGCGAGCGCCAGGAGCGCGCGGCCACCAGTGTGCAGCTGGTGGACAAGCTGGTGGCCGAGGGGCGCGTGCTGCCCCGGCACCGCGACGGCCTGGTGGCCTTCATGGCCAGCGACGAGGCCGAGCAGCCGCTGGAGTTCGGCGAAGGGGCGACCCGCACCAAGACCAGCGCCCGTGCCTTCCTGGAAGGCTTCCTGAAGGAGCTGCCGCAATCGGTGGACTACGCCGAGCGCGGCCGCGCCGAGGAGCTGCCCGAGGCGGGCGCCTTCCAGGCCCCCCAGGGCTACCAGGTGGACCCCGACAAGGCCCGCCTGCACCAGCAGGCCCTGGCCTACCAGGAGTCCCACAAGTGCGACTACGTGACGGCCGTGCGCGCCGTCCAGCGGAAAGGAGCGTAACGCCATGAGCCAGAAAACCCCCTTGCTGACCCTGACGGTGACCGCTGCCGGCGCCGTCGCCGCCTGCCGCTTCGTCGGGTTCGGCGGCGCCCAGGTGACCGCCGCCGGCGCCAAGGCCCTGGGCGTGTCCACCACGTCGGCCCTGGATGGCGACGACCTGGCCATCGACGTGATCGGCACCACCGTGATCGAGTCCGGCGGCGCCATCGACCTGGGCGATGACATCGTCAGCGACGCCCAGGGCCGCGCCATCGTGGCCACCGTGCCCGTGGAGGGCGAGGTCAGCACCGAGGCGGTGCTGGCCCAGGCGCTGGACGGGGCCAGCGGCGCCGGCGAGTTCGTCGAAGTGCTGCTGACCCGCCGCTAACCATCATTTAAGGAGCCGTCAAACATGAACATGAATACCCGCCAGGTCCGCGTGATCGACCCGATTCTGTCGAACGTGGCCCAGGGCTACACCCATCCCGAGCGTGTGGGCTTCACGCTGTTCCCCCGCGTGCCGGTCAAGCAGCGCGGCGGCCAGATCATCGAATTCGGCCGCGACAGCTTCAAGCGCTACACCACCCGCCGCGCGCCCGGCGCCAACACCAAGCGCGTGCAGTTCGGCTACGAGGGCAAGCCGTTCGCCCTGGTGCAGGACGCCCTGGAGGGCAAGGTGCCCTGGGAGCACATGCAGGACGCCGCCCAGGTGCCGGGCATCGACCTGGGCACCGAGGCCACCAACGAGGTCATGGAGATCCTGTCGCTGGCCCTGGAGATCGAACAGGCCGAGATCGCCACGAA
>NZ_POQS01000023.1:0-1162 GCF_002885955.2 Achromobacter pulmonis | reverse complement strand
GCGGCCAACTACGGCGCCAACAACAAGGACACGCTGGCCGGCTCGGACGTGTGGAACGACCCGGATTCCGACCCGGCCAAGCAGATCCGCGAGTACCGCGAGGCGGTGCGCTCCATCGTGGGCCTGCGCCCCAACACCATGGTGGTGTCGGCGGCGGGCTTCAACGCCCTGGCCGAGCACCCGAAGATCCTGGAGCGCTTCAAGTACACGTCCAGCGACTCGGTGACCAAGGAGATGCTGGCCAAGCTGTTCAACCTGCGCACGCTGGAAGTGGGTGAGGCCGTCTACATGAACGAGGGCAGCGACCAGATGGTGGACGTGTGGGGCAACGTCGCGGTGCTGGCCTTCGTGCCCGCCCAGGTCAGTTCGGCCCGCACGCCGTCGTTCGGCTACACGTACACGCTCGAAGGCCACCCGCTGGTCGAGGAGCCGTACAACGAGCGCAACAGCAAGAGCTGGATCTACCCGGTCACCTACGAGCGTAGCCCGGTGCTGTCCGGCATCGAGTCCGGCTTCCTGATCCAGGGCGTCACCAGCGCGTAACCGGCCGCCCTGGCCACACGGCCCGCCTGCGGGCGGGCCGCACTACTAGGAGGATGTGACCCATGAAGTTTCCACTACTGGAGCCGGNGCATCGTCGGACGCTACCTGGTCTATGCGGTCACCAGCCACGCCAGCGGCGGGCGCGAGCGCCAGCGCGGCAACAGCCGCCAGATTGGCGCCTACGAGATCGTCGAGCGCGTGGTGCCTATGCTGGACCAGCACAAGGCGGCCGACCTGGGCACGCTGCACTTCGAGGGCCTGCGGGTGCTGTCGCCGGCCACGGCCCAGCGCAAGGGGGTGGCCGTCTACGAAATGGCGTTCTCGCTGGAGATGGGTTTCCCGGCCGCGCGCGATGCGGGCGAGCTGGCCGACTTCGCCATCTACAGCGGCACGCACCAGGTGGGCGACGGCCCCAACACCGAGAGTTATCTACAACTGCCGACGGGCAACGAGGAGGTATCACCGTGACCAAGAAGTACGTCAAGCCGGCCCAGGACGGGCTGGTGGTGCGCCGGCCGCTCGATGGCCAGCCGTTGCCCGCCGAGGGCGCCTGGGTGGACTGGAGTGGCTACTGGGCGCGCCGCAAAGCCGACGGCTCGATTGTCGAGATCGAGCCGCC
>NZ_POQS01000022.1 GCF_002885955.2 Achromobacter pulmonis | reverse complement strand
GTCCTCATCGCTCAAGCGCCGCCTGGAAAAAATCGGTGAGACCGGTGAGGTGCCGAACCAGAAGCGCAGAGCAGAAAACCAGCTGGCGCCGGGGGCCACCCTGATCCGCGAGTACAACGGCATTGCCCATCAGGTCAAAGTCCTGGACGATGGGCGTTTCGAATACCAGGCCCGTGCCTACAAAAGCTTGTCTGGGGTGGCCAAGGCCATTACCGGCACCGCCTGGTCTGGGCCGGCATTCTTCGGACTGCGCCAACCCGCGCCCAAGCGTCAGGGGGCATTGGCATGAGAAGACCTGTTCCTCACTCCAATACGCAAACGCCTGCCACTACCCCCAAGCGGCGCTGTGCGGTCTACACCCGAAAGTCCACCGATGAAGGCCTGGACATGGAATACAACAGCCTGGAGGCGCAACGTGACGCTGGGCTTGCCTATATTGCCAGTCAGCGCCACGAAGGCTGGATCGCTGTGGCCGATGGTTATGACGACGGTGGCTTCTCGGGTGGCAACATGGAGCGGCCTGCGCTGCGCCGATTGATGGACGATATCGAGGACGGAAAAATCGACATCGTCGTGGTCTACAAGATTGACCGCCTCACGCGCAGCCTGCCTGACTTCGCGCGACTGGTGGAAGTCTTTGATCGGCACGGAGTCTCATTCGTGTCCGTGACCCAGCAGTTCAACACCACGACGTCGATGGGACGCCTGACGCTCAACATCCTGCTGTCTTTTGCCCAGTTTGAACGTGAGGTCACCGGCGAGCGCATCCGCGACAAGATTGCCGCCAGCAAGGCCAAGGGCATGTGGATGGGCGGTGTGCCTCCCTTGGGCTATGACGTCAAGGATCGCAAGCTGGTCGTCAACGAAAGGGAGGCGGTACTGGTACGCGAGATTTTCATGCGTTACGCCGAGCATGGATCGGCCGCACGTCTGGTGCGCGAGTTGCAGGTCGAAGGGCACACGACAAAGTCCTGGGAGACCCAGACCGGTAAGTTCCACCACGGTCGGATCATTGATCAGCAGTACCTGTTCAAGCTGCTGCGCAATCGCCTGTACCTGGGTGAGATCACGCACAAGGGCGATGTTTTCAAAGGTCAACACCAGCCCATCATCTCGACGGCGCAATGGGAGGCGGTCGACGCCATCGTTGCGCAACGCAAGCGCAGCACGACCCGTGACCGCTACAACGAGACGCCGGCGCTGCTGGCGGGATTCCTCTATGCTCCCGACGGCCAGCGCATGCTGCCTACCTACACGCAGAAGAAAAACGGCAAGCGGTACCACTACTACGTTCCCTACCTGGAAAAGCGCCAGGCCGCTGGTGCATCACGCATCCCTGGCCAGCGCAGCATGGGGCCCATGCCGGCCGCTGAAATCGAATCAGCTGTGCTGATGCAGGTCCTGCGGGTGTTGCAGGAGCCCGAGATGATCATCGGCGTGTGGCGTGAAGTGCTGGCAATGCAGGAGCAACCCGGACTTGATGAAGCCATGATCGTGGTGGCCATGCGCCGTATCGGTGACATCTGGGCGCAGATGTTCCCGGTGGAGCAGCACCGCATCATGCGGCTGCTGATCGAGCGTGTGCAACTGCACCCGAATGGCCTCGACATTGTCTGGCGTGAAGACGGATGGCACCGATTCCGGCGTGAACTGGCCCGGCACCCCTTTGTGGTGGAGCAGAAAGATGCGCCCGCCATGGGGCGCCTCGGCCATGATGAAGAGGTGATGGCATGAGCCAATCCACCCCGCAACGTTGCAAGATCGAGATATCGGTGTCGGGTCCGTCGCGTGAATACCAGAGCCAGGGCTCGGCGGTGACCTTCGTCCCCTTGACCATCAAGCGCCGGCATACCCGCAAACTGTTGATCGCACCCCCTGGTCAGGAAGATGCCAAGGTCCGATCATCATTCGACTTGCCCATGATCCGCACGATCGGCAAGGCTTTCTACTGGCAAAAGCTGCTCGACAGCGGTGAGGTCGCCAATGCCACCGAACTGGCGCGGCAATTGAAGCTGGAGCCTGGCTGGGTCGCCGAGGTGCTGCGGCTCACGCGCCTCGCACCAGACATCGTGCAGGCCATTCTGGATGGGCGGCAGCCGCGCCACCTCAATCTTCACGCGATCCGGGGCCGGCAGGCGGACGTGCCCGTGGACTGGAATGAGCAGCGACGGTTGCTGGGGTTTCGGCCGATGGCCTGATCACGGCAGAACCCGGTCCTCTTCGCCTCACAACCCCTCATCGGTCTGCTTGCACCCACTGCAGGCGTTTTTTTCATCTGGATGCTGGCACGGGCAGCAATTGCCTGATCTGCCCACCTTTTGCGTCCACCTTGCCCACCGGTTTGCCCACCCCCTGAATCCCAAACTGCACTCACGTTTTCGCAATCACCTGAAAGGAGATCAACGTGAGTGTCAAACACCTGAATCAGCGCCAACTGGCTGAGCGCTGGAATGTCGCGGAGGCCACGCTCGAGCGTTGGCGATCTGCCGGTATCGGGCCGGTGTACCTGAAATTGCAGGGCCGCGTCCTCTACCGCGTCGAGGACATCGAGGAGTACGAGGCGAGGAGTCTGCACAGCAGCACGTCGTCGCGTGTCATGGCGGGAGGTGTGGCATGAACCAACGCCATCTGCCCCCGCAACAGCAGGATGTGCTGTCCATCCCGGCCACTGATCTGGCTGCATTCGATGCCCGCAGCCTGTTCCAGCTGAAGACGCTGGTCGCCGACCGCCTGGCCACTGCCAAGGCTGAAGTCGATCACATCGAACACGCCCTGAACTTGAAGTATGCCGAGCGCGCCAAGCACCTACGCCAGGTCGCCGGCAAAGACAGCGGTGTCGTGCATTTCGATGACGGCGACGTGCGTATCACTGCCGACCTGCCCAAGAAAGTCGAATGGGATCAGGCGCTGCTGGCCAACCTGGATGCGCGCATTGCCGCCAACGGCGACAACCCCCGCGAATTTATCGACGTCAGTTATCGCGTCTCAGAGACCAAGTTCTCCGCCTGGGCCAGTGCCCTGCGCGAGCAATTCATCCCCGCGCGAACCGTGAAGGTGGGCAAGCCCAGCTTCCGTCTCGCCCTGCTTTCGGAGTAATCACCATGTTCAAAAACCTCATCGAATCCCTGCGCAAAAAAACCTTGTCCCTTTCGGACCTGCCGGAAACCATCCGCGTGCCGGGCCACGCCGGGCAGACCGACATCGACCGCCTTCCCCTCGATCAGGCATCCGTCGATGACCTGGCCTTCGCTATCCAGGGCCTGGAAGCCCGCTCGTCTGAGATCTCCTGCCAGTTGCATTCCTTGCGCCGCCTGCACGATCTGGCCCGCGCCCGGGGCGCGCTCGGCACGGACAAGGTCACCGAGATCTTTGGTGGGGAGGTCTGATATGAGCTTTCCCTTCATCACCGCCGAGCAGCGCTTGGCAGAAAAGCGTGGCTCCAAAGGCGTGATCCTTGGCCCCTCGGGTGTGGGCAAAACCACGCTGCTCAAAACCGCCGATGCGACCCGCACCCTGTTCATTGACCTGGAGGCTGGCGATCTGGCCGTGCTGGATTGGCCTGGCGACAGCGTGCGGCCACGCACCTGGCAGGAATGCCGCGATCTGGCCTGCTACATCGGCGGCCCGAACCCCGCGCTGCGTGACGACCAGTCCTACAGCCAGGCGCATTACGACCAAGTGTGTGCCTTGTATGGCGATCCCGCCATGCTGGCCAAGTACTCGCTGATCTTTGTGGACTCGATCACGGTTGCGGGGCGCCTGTGTCTGCAGTGGGCCAAGGGGCAGCCGCAGGCCTTCTCCGAAAAAACCGGCAAGCCCGACACGCGTGGTGCTTATGGCCTGCATGCCAGCGAACTGGTCGGGTGGCTCACCCAGTTGCAGCATGTCCGTGACAAGGACATCTGGCTGGTCGGGATCCTCGACGAAAAGCTCGACGACTTCAACCGCAAAGTGTTCAGCCCGCAGATCGAGGGCTCCAAAGCTGCGCTGGAACTGCCCGGCATTGTCGATCAGGTCATCTCGATGGTGGTGCTCAAGTCGGATGACGGCACCCCTTATCGGGCCTTCGTCTGCCAGCACATCAATCCCTGGGGCTACCCCGCCAAAGACCGTTCCGGACGACTGGAGGTCGTCGAGGAGCCGCATTTGGGCCGCCTCATTTCCAAGATCACCGCGCCGCGCGCGCAATAAGCAGGAGAGTATTCATGAACAGCTACAACCACAACGCAGCCTGGAGTGACTTCAACGATGCCGAGGACCAGCGCGAGTACGCCCTGATCCCGCCAAAGACCCTGGCCAAGGTCATCATGGCCATTCGCCCGGGCGGTTATGACGATCCGAGCGAAGGGTGGACGGGCGGCTACGCGACCCGTTCCGACAAAACCGGCGCCATCTATCTCAACGCCAAGTTCACCATTCTGGAAGGACCGTTTGCCAAACGCGTGGTGTTCGGGCTGATTGGCCTGTCCAGTCCCAAGGGCCCGGAGTGGACCCACATCGGCCGCAGCTTCCTGCGCGCCATCCTGAACTCGGCACGAGGTATCCATCCGGCCGACAACTCGCCGCAGGCGCAGAGTGCGCGCCGTATCAAGGGGTTTGCCGATCTGGATGGCGTGGAGTTCGTCGCCCGCATCGATGTTGAAAAGGATCAGAACGGCGACGACAAAAACGTCATCAAGGCCGCCATTCAGCCGGATCACAAGGAGTATGCCGCGCTGATGGGGCAACCTATGCGCACCCCAAGCCACGCATCCTCGGCTCCGCCCACCGGTACGCCTCCTATGTCATCGGCGCCTGCCGTTCCCACCCGTCCCGCCTGGGCGCAATAAGGAGGGATGGCGATGATGCTGCGTCCTCGGCAGCGGGAATTCGTCACCCGCTGCGTCACGGCCCTAAAAGCCCATGGCAACACCCTCGGCGTGGCGCCGACCGGTGCAGGCAAGACGATATGCCTGTCCGGCACCGCCGGGGAGTTTCTTCAACATCCGGACGCCAAGGCCTGCATCTTGGCGCACCGCGACGAATTGACCGCACAAAACCTGAGCAAGTTTGGCGGCGTCAATCCGCACGTCAGCACCTCGGTCTTCGATGCGCATCAGAAATCGTGGTCGGGTCAGGCCACCTTCGCCATGGTGCAAACCTTGGCACGCAACCTCGAGAAGATGCCCACGCTGGACATGCTGGTGATCGACGAGGCTCACCACTGCGCGGCGCCCACCTACCGACTGGTCATCGACTCGGTCCTGGCCAAGAACCCGCATGCGCTGATTTATGGCGTGACCGCCACGCCTAATCGCGGGGACGGCAAGGGCCTGCGCGAGGTGTTCTCCAACGTGGCGGACCAGATCCGGCTGGGCGAGCTGATTCGCTCTGGCCATCTGGTGCCACCGCGCACCTTCGTGGTCGATGTCGGCACGCGCGACGCGCTCGACGGCGTTCGCAAACTGACCGACGACTACGACATGAATGCCGTGGCATCCATCATGAACACCACGCCTGTGAATGCGGCGGTGGTTCAGCACTGGCAGGCGCACGCGGCCCGGCGCAAGACCATTGCATTCGCTGCCACCGTGGATCATGCCCATGCCGTCTGCCAGGCCTTCAACGCGGCGGGGGTTCGGGCCGCTGTGGTTCATGGCGAGATGACACCTGCCGAGCGACAAGCCACGCTGGCGTCCTATGAAACCGGCGATGTGATGGTGCTGGTGAATGTGGCGGTGCTCACGGAAGGGTACGACTACACCCCGACCTCCTGCATCGTGCTGTTGCGGCCCAGTTCCTACAAGTCCACGCTGATCCAGATGGTCGGGCGTGGCCTGCGCGTGGTCGACCCAACTGAACACCCGGGCGTGATCAAGACGGATTGCGTGGTGCTTGACTTTGGCACCGCCTCCCTGCGCCACGGCAGTCTGGAGCAGGAGGTCGATCTGGATGGCTTCGGCGGTGATGGCGAGGCGCCGACCAAGCGCTGTCCTCAGTGTGATGCCGAAGTGCCGATGGCCAGTCGCGAGTGTCCGCTGTGTGGTCACCGCTTTGCCAAGGAGATCGAGGAGACGCGTCACCAGATCAGCGATTTCGTGATGACCGAAATCGATCTGCTCAAGCGCTCCAACTTTGCCTGGTGTGACCTGTTCGGCGACGACTGCGCACTGCTGGCCACGGGCTTCAAAGCCTGGGCTGGGGTCTTCTTCCTGAGCGGACGTTGGTACGCAGTCGGCGGCGCTGAGAAACTGCCCGCGCGCTTGCTGGGTGCGGGCGAACGTACGGTGTGCCTGGCCCAGGCCAATGACTGGCTCAATGACCAGGAAGTCGACGATGCCGCCCACAAGACCCGTCGCTGGTTGCAGGAGTCACCCACACCCGGCCAATTGCGTTACCTGCCTGCGCCGCTGCGCGCGGATTTCAGTCTGACCCGCTATCAGGCTTCGGCGCTGCTGACCTTTCAGTTCAACAAGACGGCCATTCAGCGTCTGGTGACGGCGGCCAACGATGCGGTGATGGCCGAGTTTCGGGAGGTAGCGTGAGATGTGCCGTGTGCTCCCGCCAAGCCAAAGGCCTAGGGTATTTCAACCCGCGCTTGCGGCGCTCCGACCCCCGTCGCTACAGCGATCGCTGGGTGTTCTGTTCCATGCCTTGCCAAAACGCTTTCTCCCGGCTGATGGAGCGCCTGACCCAGTTTCAGGAGGACGCCGTGATTGATCCCAGTGACATGGAGCTCGCCGCTATGCAATCCGCACTCGGCCCCTTGGGCGAGTACGTCGCTTCCATCGGCATGGATCGCCCCTTGGCCGATTACGGCAAGGACGAAGTCCTGCGCCTGGTGGAGGTCGTGGTCGACGCCTATCAGGCCCACATGTTGGCCGAGCACGAACGCATGGTCGAGCGTGACCGTACTTTCTTTGAACAACTCGCCAGCCGCAAGGCCACTGCCGGCACGGGTGGCGACCACCACAGGATTCCATTTTGATGATCGACCTGAACCATCAACCCAAATTGCACGAGCAGGTGTCAATGCGGCTGGATGCAGCCTTGCAAGCCGAGCGCAGCCATCAGGCACGCCGGCGCTATCTGGGCGCCTCACGCCTCGGTGTGCCCTGCGAGCGCGCCCTGCAATACGAGTACGTCGATGCGCCGGTGGACGACGGTGCTGAGTTGCCCGGTCGCACGCTGCGGATCTTTGAGGTCGGCCACATCATGGAGGACCTGGCCATTCGCTGGCTGCGCCTGGCTGGTTTCGAACTCTACACCCGCAAGCAGGATGGCGAGCAATTTGGCTTCTCCGTCGCGGATGGCCGTATTCAGGGGCATGTCGATGGCGTGATCGCTGGCGCCCCTGTCGAACTCGGCTTGTCGTTCCCCATGCTATGGGAGTGCAAGACCATGAACGACAAGAACTGGCGCGATACCGCCAAAAAGGGCGTGACCGTAACCAAGCCGATCTACGCCGCGCAAATGGCGATCTATCAGGCGTACATGGAGCCGAGTATTCCTGGCATCGCCTCCCAGCCTGCGCTGTTCACCGCCATCAACAAGGACACCCAGGAGCTCTGGCTGGAACTGGTTCCGTTTGATGCAGCGCTGGCGCAGCGCATGTCGGATCGCGCCGTCAAGGTAATCCAGGCGACCGAGGCCGGTGAATTGCTGCCGCGGGTGGCGTCTGAGCCGAGCTTCTACGAGTGTAAGTACTGCGCCTGGGCGCGTCGGTGCTGGAGCGAGCAGGGTGTGAACGCATCGGGGGTGCGGTCATGAATGCTCGTCTTCCTCAACCCGTGAGCGAGGCATTGGCGGTGACCGCCCGTCGCCAGAAGCCCCTGATCGGCGCATCCCTGCTGGAGCGTCTGCTGCTGCGTCATGTGGCTGTCGTGTGCCCGGAATCGCGACTGGTCGTGGCCGTGATCAAACAGGCGTTCGTGGACCTGTGCTCACCCTCGAAGCATCAGCGTGCCGAGGCCCGGCGATTTTTCCAGGACGGGCGTTTGGAACTTTGGTGCGACCTCGTCGATTTGTCACCTGAATTCATGCGCGAGATCGCTATCAAGGCGGGCTACTTGAATCCGGCAGACACCGACGAAGGAGGTGCCCATGCTTGATTTCAATGACCACGACCCTGCTGTTCCATCACCCAACGGGAATGCCGAACGTGATGAGCTGCGTTCGGCCTTGCTGGCGCGACTGGAGGGGGTACTGTTTGCCCTATTCCCTGCTGGCAAGGTGACACACGGCAAATTCGTCGTCGGTGATGTGCTGGGCAGTCCGGGCCGCAGCCTGGAGATCGAACTGGACGGCGAACGGGCGGGCCTGTGGATCGACCGCGCCACGGGTAATGGTGGCGATGTCTTTGCGCTTATCGCTGCGCACCGCCATTGGGACACGCATCGTGATTTCGCGGCCGTCCTGGGTTTCGCCTGGGAGCTGCTCGGCCGTGCCCCCGTCGTGCCTCCCGCCAAACGCAAGGCAAGCGCGCCGGTGGATGAACTGGGGCCAGCCACCGCCAAGTGGGACTACCTGGCCGCCGACGGCAGTCTGATTGCCTGCGTGTATCGCTATGAGCCCAGCCCTGGGCGCAAGGAATTCCGACCTTGGGATGCCAAGCGCCGCAAGATGGCGCCGCCCGATCCGAGGCCGTTGTTCAACCAACCTGGCATTGCCCATGCCGATGAGGTAATTTTGGTCGAAGGCGAAAAATGCGCCCAGGCCTTGATCGACGCTGGCCATTGCGCGACCACTGCGATGCATGGTGCCAACGCGCCCATCGACAAGACCGACTGGTCGCCTCTCCAGGGCAAGCATGTCCTGATTTGGCCTGACCGCGACAAACCCGGCTGGGAATACGCCATGAATGCCGCCGAAGCGGTCATGGCAGCCGGTGCCCAGCATTGCGCGGTGTTGATGCCGCCGGCCAATCCCACGGCGCAAGATCCTCAAGGGTCTGCCGATGGCTGGGACGCGGCTGATGCCATTGCGGAGGGCTTTGATGTGGAGGCCTTCCTTGCCTATGGTGAGCGCATCCAGTTCCAGCCGTCGACAGCAGACGCCACACAGGCGGCAGATCCGACCGAGCAATCGGTGTGGGCCACAGAAGACGCGCTGGCGCTGACCTTCTCGGGTCGGTACGCCCAGGACTGGCGCTATGTCGCTTTGTGGGGCAAGTGGGTGTTCTGGACCGGCAAGCGCTGGCAAACCGAGGAGACCCTGGCCGCGCACCACCTGATGCGGCAGATCTGTCGGGAGGCCGCGCTCAAGGCCGATTCGCACCGGGTAGCAGCCAAACTTGCCAGCAGCGGCACCGTGGCTGGCTTGGAGCGGCTGGCACGCTCCGATCGGCGTCATGCCGCTACTGCCGACGAGTGGGATGCCGACCCCTGGCTGCTCAACACGCCTGGTGGTGTGGTGAATCTCAAGAATGGCGTGCTGCGCTCCCACGATCGCCTGGATCGGCTGACCAAGATCACGACGGCCACGCCTGCGGGCGATTGCCCGACATGGCGGCAATTTCTCAATGAGGTCACGGGCGGTGATCAGGCTTTGCAGGCCTACCTTGCCCGGATGGCGGGGTATGCCCTGACCGGGTCGACACGTGAGCACGCGCTCTTCTTTCTGTATGGCACGGGTGCCAACGGCAAA
>NZ_POQS01000020.1 GCF_002885955.2 Achromobacter pulmonis | reverse complement strand
CTCGCGCTGGAGCGCCACGGGAGCTACGAAGTTGCAGCCGACATGGAAGGCATCGACGACTCCACCCTGCGCCGGCGCATCCGGGTGCTGGAGCAGCGCTTCGGTCGCACTCTGTTCGTGCGCAGCGAGGCCGGCTGGAAAGCCTCGGCCGACCTGCACGCGCTGGTCAGCGCTGCCCAGCACATGGAAGAGGCGGCGCGCAGCTTCTCTCAGAATCACCAGGAAGGCGCGGGCGTGGTGCGCATCAGCCTGATGGACGCGTTCGCCAAGCGCTTTGCGCCAGTATTCGTCGCGCTGGGGGAGAAATTTCCTCGGCTGCTGCTCAACATCACCACCGAGACGCACTTCGTCAATCTGGAGCAAAACCAGGTGGACATCGCCGTGCGGCTAGCACGGCCTGTGCGCAACAGCAATTCCCTGCGCGTACGCAAGATCGGTGCGGTGGCCGTGGGCGCTTACGCCAGCCGCGCGTACCTGGCGCGCCACGACACGAGTGCGTCAAATCCCGCGTTTGTCGACGACCACGACCTTCTGGCCATGAACTTGCAGTTCTTCCACCAGGATCACAACTTCACCTACGCCAACCTGGACTGGGCCAAGTTCGGCCTGACGGGCAAGGTGCGCGTGCAGTCGGACAGCTTCGTGCCCATGGCGCACCTGTGCGCGCTGGGCCACGGCGTGGCGCTGCTGCCCAAGTTCGTTGCCGCTGACTATCCCGAACTGGTGCCGTACCCCGAAAAGCTCTTCTTCGAAACGGAGCTGTGGCTGGTCAGCCGCTTTGACTTGCTGGCAGCTTGGCAGCGCGAATTGGCCGACAGGATGCAGGAAGAAATGGCGACATGGCCTCAATGACCTCGCTCCCTGTCCTGACCACCAGCCCGCGCTTGGCGGCGCTGCCGGTCACTATCGCCAACGTTGGCCTCAGCTTAACCCGGTAATTTCCGTCTAAAACTGATCCACGTAACAACCCTAACCTGCTGATTTTTTCGGCAGGAGCATAGGAGTGATTGACGTGGCAACATTAAGTGTCATCAGACGCTGGGCCCTGCGCGAGCAGTTGTCCATCCGAGAGATCGCCCGGCGCACCGGCCTGTCTCGCAACACCATCAAGAAGTACCTGCGCGCGGGTGTGGCGGAGCCGCACTACCCTCGGCGCATCAGTCCGAGCCAGCTCGATCCCTACGCCGAGAAGCTCTCAGGCTGGCTCAAGAGCGAAGCGGGCAAGTCGCGCAAGCAGCGGCGCACCGTGAAGCAACTCCACGCCGACCTGTCCGCCCTGGGCTACCCAGGCTCATACGGCCGGGTAGCCGCCTTCGCCCGAGTCTGGCAGCAGCAACGTCAGGAAGCGCAGCAGACCACCGGCCGAGGCACCTTCGTGCCGCTGGCCTTCGGTCCTGGCGAAGCGTTCCAATTCGACTGGAGCGAAGACTGGGCCGTCATCGGCGGCGAGCGCACCAAGCTGCAGGTAGCCCACTTCAAGCTCAGCCACAGTCGCGCCTTCACCGTGCGGGCTTATCCGCTGCAAACCCACGAGATGCTGTTCGATGCGCACAACCATGCCTTCGCGGTGTTGGGTGGCATTCCCCGGCGCGGTATCTACGACAACATGCGCACCGCCGTGGACAAGGTGCGCCGGGGCAAGGAGCGCGACGTCAACGCCCGTTTCAGCGCCATGGTCAGCCACTACCTGTTCGAGGCCGAGTTCTGCAATCCGGCCTCGGGCTGGGAGAAAGGGCAGGTGGAGAAGAACGTGCGTGATGCGCGTCACCGGCTGTGGCAACCCGTGCCGGCGTTTCCAACCCTGGCCGAACTCAACGAGTGGCTGGAGAACCGCTGCAAGACCTTGTGGCGCGAGATCGTCCACGGCAAGCTGCCAGGCACGGTGGCCGATGTCTGGGAGCAGGAGCGGCCCACCCTGATGCCGATGCCGCGCCCCTTCGACGGCTTCGTCGAACACACCAAGCGGGTCTCGCCCACCTGCCTGGTGCACTTCGAGCGCAACCGCTACAGCGTGCCGGCCTCCTACGCCAACCGGCCGGTGAGTCTGCGGGTCTACGCCGAGCGGCTGGTGGTCGCCGCCGAAGGTCAGATCTTGTGCGAGCACACGCGCCTCATCGACCGGCGCCACGACGTCGGTGGTCGGACCGTCTACGACTGGCGTCACTACCTGGCGGTGCTGCAGCGCAAGCCCGGTGCCTTGCGCAACGGTGCTCCGTTCGCCGAACTGCCGCCAGCCTTCAAACGGCTGCAGGCCATGTTGCTGCGCCAATCGGGTGGCGACCGGGAGATGGTGGAGATCCTGGCCCTGGTTCTGCACCACGATGAACAGGCCGTGCTGGCCGCCGTGGAGCTGGCCTTGGAAGCTGGCGTGCCGACCAAGACCCATGTGCTGAACGTGCTGCATCGTTTGCTGGAAGGGGAGCCGGCGCCTGCGGCGCCGGTGACGGCACCACAGGCCCTGCGCTTGGTCAACGAACCTCAAGCCAACGTGCTGCGCTACGACCAGTTGCGCCGCCCCGCGGCTGCCCGCACAGCCCAGGAGGTGCGTCATGCGTCATGACCCTGCCAGCGGCGCCATCGTGATCATGCTGCGAGAGCTCAAGATGTATGGCATGGCCCAGGCCGTGGCCGAGCTGACCGCACAAGGGGCACCGGCGTTCGAGGCGGCACAACCCATCCTGGCCCAACTGCTCAAGGCGGAAACCGCCGAGCGCGAGGTGCGCTCCGTGGCCTACCAATTGAAGGTGGCCCGTTTCCCTGTGTACCGGGACTTGGCCGGTTTCGACTTCGCCCACAGCGAAGTCAATGAGGCGCTGGCGCGGCAGTTGCACCGTTGCGAGTTTCTGGAGGAGGCCAACAATGTGGTGTTGGTCGGGGGCCCGGGCACTGGTAAGACCCACCTGGCCACGGCGCTCGGTGTGCAGGCCATCGAGCATCATCACCGGCGAGTCCGGTTCTTCTCCACGGTCGAACTGGTCAATGCGCTGGAGGTCGAGAAGGCGCAGGGCAAGTCGGGACAGATCGCCACCCGGCTCATGTACGCCGATCTGGTGATCCTCGACGAACTGGGTTATCTGCCATTCAGCGCGTCCGGTGGGGCCTTGCTGTTCCACCTGCTGTCCAAGCTTTACGAACGCACCAGCGTCGTGATCACGACCAACCTGAGCTTCAGCGAATGGGCGTCGGTGTTCGGTGATGCGAAGATGACGACGGCGCTGTTGGACCGGCTTACGCACCACTGCCATATCCTGGAAACTGGCAACGACAGCTTCCGATTCAAGAACAGCTCGGCGCTGCCGGCACAATCCAAGAAGGAGAAAACCAAGAACTTATCCACACCGTGAGCCTTCCAGGCTTGCAAAAAGGGTGGATCAAGATTCGATGGAAATGCCGGCTCAGGGTTGCATGGAAATTAACACGTGCGGTTTGAATGTTCGCGTGGGGGATGTTGTGGAGCGTGTGCACGGTGTGACGGCGTCGCGAGGACTCGCGATGCACGAGGGGGTGCGTGCGCCGCTGTACGCAAGCTCCTCCGGCAAACTCGTATTAGCGTTTCTCGATGCGAAGGAGCTGGAGGAATACTTGGCGCGCGTCGAGTTGCGACCGATTGCAAGGCGGTCGGTGAGATCGGTGGGAGAGCTGCATCGGCAGGTGCTGAGTGTGAGGGCGGAGGGGGTGGCGTACTCGCAGGACGAGTTTACGAATGGTGTTGTCGGTTTCTCTGCACCGGTATTCAATGTCCATCTCAAAATGATCGCCTGTCTCGGCCTAGCTGTTCCGACAAGCATCTTCGAGCCCAAGAAGCTAGCGCTGACAAAATTGTTGAAAGCGACGGCGCAAGCGGTGACGGGGCGCATCTCTTCGAGCACCCGCGTTCCTTAGCCTACGTCACCGCGTGTCTCACGCTTGCATGTCGCAACGCAACTTCAGTGACCTTGCCCCCGAAAAACGTATCCCTTGCTGAGTGTTTGAATACAAGCAAGTGACGTCTCCCCCTTATCCGGTCACTTCTAAACTGGAATCGGGCGGCTTCCGGCTTGTTGATCTGACCTCTTTTTGACGAACTCACTCGGGGTCAGGTGGCCGAGAGAGCCATGCGGCCGGTGATGGTTGTAGTCATGCTGCCAAGCCTTCAACTTCTCACGCGCATCCTGCATCGTAATGAACTCGTTGACGTTCAGGAACTCGTCGCGCAAGCGACCGTTGAATGACTCGATCAGCCCATTGTCCGTGGGCTTTCCGGGTCTCGTGTAGTCGAGTTTCACGCCTCTGCGCCATGCCCATTCATCGAGCGCCTTGGAGGTGAACTCCGTGCCGTTGTCCACCGTGATCGCCTTGGGCCATCCACGCTGCAGCGCAGCCTCGTCCAGGACCTTCCCGACGCATCGACCTGTGAGCCGGAAGTCGGCCTCTAGAGACACGCTCTCGCGACTCCACTGATCGATCACCGTGAGCACACGGAATGCCCGGCCATCGAGCATCTGGTCGTGTACAAAGTCCATGCTCCAGTGCTGGTTCGGTCCTGTGGCTGGCGTCGCTCGACCGCGCTGCAGGCTGATGCGCTTGCGGCGTTTGACCTTCATGCGAAGCTGCAAGCCTTCCAGCCGGTACAGGCGATAGACGCGCTTCTTGCCGACCGACCAACCCTCGCGCTTGAGCATCACCAGCACGCGCAAATACCCGAAACGTGGACGATCCATCGCAATCTCCCGAATGCGCAGGCGCAGCGCGCTTTGATCGCGTGCCTCGCTCTTCTGATACCAAACCGACGGGCGCAGCAACGCCAGACGGCACGACCGCCGCACACTCACCTCGTAGCGCTCCTGCATCCAGGCTGCCAGCTCGCGCCGCTTGGCAGCCTTCAGAGCTTTTTTCTAACGACCTCCTGCAGGATCTGCTTGTCCAGCGTCAGGTCAGCCACGATGCGCTTCAAGCGGGCGTTCTCGTCCTCGAGCATCTTGAGCCGCTTGAGCTCGGTGACGCCCAGGTCGCCGAACTTCTTCTTCCACGTGTAGTACGTCGCTTCGGACACGCCGATCTGGCGACACACATCGATGACGGGTGTGCCCGACTCGGCCAGTCGCAGCGCGTAGGCGATCTGCTCTTCCGAAAATCTCGACCTCTTCATTGCTTCTCCTTGCACCCCTTCGGGGCTGCCGGAAAGCAACCGTACCTCTAGTTTTAAAAAGTCCGGAAATCGGGGGGAACGTCACTGGGCCTCCGTTCCGCCCGACTGGGGTCACTCGGGTCTCGCTCCGGAGAGCCTCACAGCCTCCGCCCACTTAACGCGTTCGGCGCGCATAAACGCTCCGAAATCCGATCCTTCCAACAAGCGCACCTCGTGTCCCGAATCCACCAGCGCGCTTAGCACACGCGGGGTTTGCAGTGCGCTCTTGACTGCAGAGCGGAGCTTCGTCTGGGCTTCTGCTGGCGTCGCGCGTGGGGCGACCAGCCCGTACCAAGCCGTCCCACTGATGTCGATTCCCTTCATTTCGAGCAACGTTGGAACGTCTGGTGCGACGGCAAGCCGGCTCGCGGAGGTAACCGCCAATGCCTTCAGTCGCCCCGACCGAAGGTGTGGAAGGACTGAAGCAGTGGTGAAAATTGTCATCGGGGCGTGGCCGCCGAGAACCAGCGTAATCGGGTCCTTGTCGGGCACATGTATCAGCCTGATTCCGGCGCGGGCAGCTAGTAGCTCACCAAGCAGGTGTCCCGTGCTACCGACTGTGGCTGAGGTGTATGCAAGCCCACCAGGGGCCCTGCGGGCCGCAACGACCAGATCCCCCATGGACGTGATGCCTGTAGAGGGGTTTACCGCAATCACGTTGGGCGCTTCGGCCATCAGAGAGATCGGGCTGAAGTCAGCGTCGACGTCGAAGGGGAGTTGGCGATAGAGTGCCGTGTTGATGGCGAAGTTGGGAGTCGAAGCAACAACAAGGGTGTAGCCGTCAGGCTCCGCCTTAGCAGCTACTCCCGTACCCAGATTGCCCGTAGCGCCGGGGCGGTTTTCTACGATCACGGCTTGCCCGAGTGAGGTCGCCATAGCCTCTGCGACGCGGCGCGTTATGAGGTCAGCTGATGCGCCGGCTCCAAACGGGACGATGATTTTGATGGATCGGCTCGGATAGGAGGCCTGCGCCCATGAGGCGCCGTTGGCCATGCAGGCGAAAGAAAGACCTGCGAGCACGGAACGGCGGCGCATTGAGCTGGGTGGATTCAAGACGTTCTCCAAACAACGATCCACCCCCCGATGGCCAGGTCAAATTCCCCCACCCTTGGCCACCCCAAATTCCCCCAGGCAGGACGACCAGATTATGACGACTCGGGTGTGATGGCGATGCGTGCGGCAGCCTCCTTGAGGCGGTAGCTCTTGCCCTCGAACTCCAGCATTGCGCAGCGGTGCATGAGGCGGTCCAGGATGGTGGTGGCCATGGTGGCGTCGCCCAGATATTTGCCCCAGTCCTGCACCACGCGGTTGGATGTGATGACGATGGAGCGGCGCAGCTTGTAGCGCTGGTGCACGATGGCCTGCAGCACCTCGGCTGCGTGCTCGCTGATGCGTCTGGCCAGGAACAGGTCATCGAGGATGATCAGGTCCGGTGAGACCCAGTCCTTGAGCAGCTCGGTGCGCTCTGAGTCGCTGGCCAACGCGTAGCGAGCAAACTCGGTGTCGGCTTCCAGGTAACGCGCGTCGTATCCCTGCAGCGTTGCCTGGTAGGCCACGGCCTTGGCCACATGGCTCTTGCCGGTACCGGGCTTGCCGATGATCAGCGCATTGGCGCCCTCGCCGATGAACTTCAGGGTATGCAACTCGAAGCAGGCGCTGCGCGGCAGCTTCGGGTTGAAACGCCAGTCGAAGTCAGCCAGCGAGGGCCGCTCATCCAGGCCCGAGCGCTTGAAGCGGCGCTCGGTCAGACGCGAGCGCCGGCGGTCCAGTTCGTCTTGCAGCATGGCCCCAAAGGTCTCCAGGAAGGGCTCCTGCGCGGCCTGGGCCTGCATCACGCGGGTGGACAGGGTCTCGGCAATGCCGGACAGACGCAGCTCGCGCAGCGCGCGTTCGATCTCGATCATGTTCATGGCTGAATTCCAGGTGCGTTGTTGGTGTTGTTGGTGGTGGTGTTCGCCGTGGCGGACTCGAGCGTGCTCGTGGCTGTGACGGCCGCAGCGTGCGCGAACAGATCGGCGTACTCATCGGCGTCGCGGATGAGCTCGTGCTGCTGGGTCAGCGTGCGCCCGCCGCCGGCGGGCGCACCGCTGGACTGGGTCTCGATGGCGTTGAGCGCCTGGGCAAAGATGGCCTCGGTCAAAGCCAGCACGCGCTTGTAGCTGTAAATCCCCTGCTCCAGGGCCTGTGCGCAGGCGGTGTCGACGCAGTGCGCTGGGTATCGCCTGGCCAGGCTGACGATGCCCCAGAGCTTGCGCTGGCCCACCCGACCCTCGATGGCAAAGAGCAGCTCACACAGCCGTTTGGCGTGCTCACCGATCTCGCCAGCCTGACGCAGGATCAGACGGGTCTCGCGCGAAGGATTGAATACCCGCTCCTCCATGGGCAGCACCACCGTGCCGGGGCGCTCGGCTTTGGCGTGGGTGCGCAGCAGGGCGCCGGTTTGCAGATCGCGGATCTCGATGCGCTGGGCATAGATGCGCACCAGCACCTTGGAGCCGATGTTCGCCGGGCGAGCGGCGTAGCTGCTGTGATCCACCCGCACGCAGCTGTCGTCGCAGACGGTGCGCACCGCCTCCTCGAAATACTGCATGCCCAGGAGCGGCAGAGGTTTGAGGTGGCTGCGCTCCTCCTCGAACATGGCCTGCACCTGGCGCCGCTCGGTGCCGTGGATGCGCTTGGCTGCCCAGCTCTTCTCCCAGTGCGCCAGGAACTCGTTCTGGGCCTCGATGGACTCAAAGCGCCGGCCCTTCAAGGCCGTGGCCTGGGTGTGGCCAATGGCATGCTCCACCGTGCCCTTGCGGTTGGGGTCTCGCACCCGCGCCGGGTCGGCCACCACGCCATAGTGCGCCAGGGTGGCGGCGTAGACTTTGTTGAGTTCGGGCTCGTACAGGTCGGGCTTGAAGACGCCTTCCTTCAGATTGTCCAGAACCACGTACTGCGGGCAGCCACCGAAGTACCGCAGAGCCTGCTCGTGCAACTCGGCCCAGATTTGCTGGCTGGACTTCCAGACCACGCAGCGGAAACTGGCGCGCGAGTAGCGCAGCGTGGCCACGAACAGGCGGGGCTTGCGGTACCGCTCGCTGCCCGGCACGCGGGTGGGCGCGCCCTCGCCGTAGTCCACCTGCATCTCCTCCCCAGGCAGAAAGGACAGGCGGTCGAACTGCTCGGGCTCCTTGTGGCGCAGCTTTGCACAGAAGCGTTTGACCGAGTTGTACTGACCAGTAAATCCGTGCTGGTCGACCAGGTCCTGGAAGATGGCCATGGCGTTGCGCTTCAGACGCAACTGGGCTTCGATGAACTCGCGCCAGGGTTCGCACAGGGAGGTGGCCACCGGCACAGCAGCCGGTGGCCAGGGTGGGGGAATTTGCTGGGCCGAGCCGGTGGCCACCCCGGGGGAATTTGACTGCAGTTGCTCCAGCCAGCGTTGGTGATAGCTCCTGACCGTCTTGCGGTCGATGCCCGTGATGCGGGCGATCTCGCGTTGCGATGTATTGCGCTCCAGCAGTGTCTCTATGGTGGCGCGTTGGTTGGACTTCAAGACATTCACTCCTTGGCCTTCCCTCGAGGAAGACCGGATCAATGTCCTGCCAACAGGTGCCGACGGCGCCGGCGTTTAACCCCTATCCCCGATCAGTTCAGGTGGGGGAGTTTGAGGTGGCCATAAGTGGGGGAGTTTGGGTGGCCATCAGGGTCCACCCGACTTTAGGCTCTCCGCAATGCGCAGGCCAATACCTTTTCAGGCACGGCGCCATACCGGAGGCCGGCACCCACGGGGACAGTCGTTCCGCCGGAACTACTGAGGTACGCAGGTCTACGTGGCGGACTGAAATCGCTCGACGGCGGCAGCTGGAACGGCAGCGGTCGAATGCATCTCGAGACGTGCAGAGCCCCACAGGTTCGAAGATCGGATGACGCCACTGGCTTCGATCCAAGCGCATCCGACCGGGGCGCGCAGCTGGACTTCACTGCGTCCGGCTGCCTTGAGATTCGGCGCTCAGAGTGGGCTCTCGTGGCGAGAGGGTCGCTCGCCCTCTAAAACAGCGACGCGACCCATGCCCTGCCACGCGTGCAGCCCTTCGGGTCCGACGCTCTAGCAGTCGGCCGGCATTGAAAATCTACATTCAATACCGGCGAATGGGGCGTTGAACATACGCCGCAGAGGTCAAATGTTGGCCTTACGACGGCCTCGACTGTCGTGACCGAGCTCGACCAATCGACTTTGCTCCTCGAACGCGTTGTTATTCAGTGCGTTCAGATTCAAGGCGCGCACCACAGCTAGAAAACCGGAGAGAAGTGGCCTCTGGTCGTTCCTTCGGTAGACGCAGCACAGGCTACTTGTGGGCTCAGGATCAGTGACTTTGAGAAAAGCAACCCGCGGTAGACGGATATTGACTGTGGATATTGGGACTAGTGCGATGCCTACTCCGCCGGATACTAGAGCGAGGCAAGCCATGGGATCTTCCGTTTCCTGAACGATGCGAGGTGTGAACCCCGCCTGATCGCAAAAGAGCATGACCTCATCGGCAAAGCTTGGACGAGACGCCGCAGGGTAGACGATCATGCACTCATCTCGCAGGGCCGACATGGGCACGACGGTGCGGTTGGCCAATGGGTGCGTCGACGGCACCGCAAGTACCACCGGCTCGCTCACCACCACCTCTGATGCGATGTCCGGTTCGTCTCGATAATAGCGGGCAAACCCGATGTCAAGCCACCCATCGCGCAGAGCTCGGATTTGCCAATCCTTCGTCATGTGCGACAGACGAACTGTGACGCGGGGTTGTGCGTCACGATAGGCGCCGATCAGATGAGGGATGGTGCCGAAGATCACGGAGCCGTAATAGGCGACTTCGAGGTGGCCAAAGTCGCCCTTTGCAGCACGACGCGATCTTTCGACCGCGTCACTTGTTATCCGCAGAGCCTTGTTTGCGCCCTCCAAAAAGACCTCTCCTGCCGCGGTGAGTTCGACCCCGGTCGTGGTTCGATCGAATAGCTGAGCACCAACTTGCTCCTCAAGCTGCTTTATTAGGCGCGACAGCGGCGGCTGAGAGATATGAAGTCTCAGCGAGGCGCGACGGAAGCTGCGCTCCTCTGCGACGGTTACGAAATAACGAAGGTGGCGTAGCTCCATACCCAATTGTACCCCAGCGCCGCTGCCGCGATACCTTTCTGGTCATCCCGATGCCAAAGATGGTATTGGATTGAATCGTCCCCGCCCGGTAGATTCTGCATTCGTTCCATCCACCACGACAGGAGACAAGAATATGGCAAACCGGGCAGAGACAGTGATCAGCGAAATCGTCAAGGCGGTTCGCGAAGTTCTGAAGCGCCACGACGTGACGTTTGAAGAGTACCGCGCTGGCGTGGGCTTCCTCATGCAATACGCCAAGGCTCCGGAATACGAAATTCCCTTGGTGTGCGATCTCTGGTTCAACGCAACCATCACCGACAACGAGATGAACCACCGGAAGGGCTCCGTGACCAACGTGGAGGGACCCTATTTCCTGGAGTCCATTCCCACGATCACGGACAGGATCAAGACACGTGGCGATGGCGGCGAGGAGCTGATTATCGAGGGCAAGGTTGTCGATTTGGCGGGCAAGCCGGTCGAAGGTGCCGAGCTGTACATCTGGCACTCCGACCACGAAGGGGAATACAGTGGATTCAACCCTGAGATTTCACCGGACTTCTATCGCGGCAAGAAGATCATCGATTCGACCGGCGCCTTCAGCATCCGTACCGTGGTGCCGGTGCCCTACATGATTCCCCACCAGGGCCCTAGCGGCAAGATGCTGGAGCTGATGGGCCGCCATCCGTGGCGACCCGCGCACGTGCACTTCAAGGTGCGCGCGCCGGGCTTTTTGGAGCACACGACGCAGGCCTACTTCGCGGGCGAGAAGTGGGTCGACAGCGACTGCGTCGAGGCCGTGCGCCCCGCCTTGGTCCACAAGTTGCAGGAGCGCGGGGGCGTGAAGGTCCTCAAGAAGGATTTCGTTCTCGATCCGGCCTGAACGGCCGCGCATCACTGAAGCCCGACGCGCAAGGCTCGCCGGCCTGCCGCGTTGGCAAGAAGCTGTGGAGACGCGATCCATCCCTCGCTGGATCGCCATTTGAGGAACGTAGAGATGGATATCAAGCCCGTGACCTTCCCAACACATGATGGGACCCGTGTGCCTTTGGACGTATACCGTTCCCAAGAGGTTTACGAACTCGAACTACAACGCATCTATCGCGGGCCAACCTGGAGTTTCGTGGCCTTGGAGGCCGAGATCCCGCAGCCCGGAGATTTCAAGTCCACGTTCGTGGGCGACACGCCGGTAGTTGTAACGCGCACAAAAGAGGGAAAGCTCAGCGTCTGGGTCAACCGCTGCGCGCACCGCGGCGCGGCGGTCTGTCGCAAAGTGCTGGAGGATCCAGATCAATCGATTCCACGCGCGTGATTCCGGTCTACAAGTTATCAGCGATGCAGCCGTTTTTTAAGGAGATATCTCAATGTATGTAGCGATTTTTTTTCAAGACTTGCCGGGCACAGTTGCGAAACGCCAAGCGGTCGTGTCCGAGCACCGCAAATACATGGAAGGCCTTGCGGCCAAAGTACTAGCGGCGGGAGCAACTTTTACCGACGACGGGAAATCAGTTCGGGGTGGCAGCTACATCGTTGAGGTGAGCGACTTAGAGGAGGCCCGCCAGTTCGTGGAGAACGATCCGTTCACGCGAGCCGGACTGCGTTCCTTCGTGACCATCCAGCCCTGGATTAAAGCTGTATTTGACGGCAAGTTCAATATTCCAACCGACGACAGTCCGCTCTATGCGAACTCGGTCGCGTAGGCGAGCAGATGATGAAAGATTTCCTCTACCAGGGCATGCCGAGCCGGGTCCGCTTCGGCCGAGGCACTGTTTCCGAGGTCGCTGCCGAGGTCGAACGGCTGGGGTGCAAACGAGTCCTGATCGTGGCAAGCGTTCCAGAGCAAGCTGAGCAAATACGGTCGCTTGTTGGCTCCGCTTGCGTTGGCGTTTTCGCCGGCGCCGTCATGCACACCCCCGTCGAAGTGACCGAGACAGCTCTGGCGCATGTGCACAGGTTAGGGGCGGATGGGGTGGTGGCGTTGGGCGGGGGATCGGCGATCGGGCTTTCCAAGGCCATCGCACTGCATACGGACCTGCCGCAGTTGGTGATACCGACTACCTATGCGGGCTCGGAGATGACCCCCATTCTTGGCCAGAGCGAGCGCGGCGTCAAAACCACGCAGCGCTCGGCCAAAGTGCTACCGGAAACCGTGATCTACGACGTAGATCTCACGTTCTCGCTTCCTCTGACGATGTCCGTTTCAAGTGGCATTAATGCCATGGCTCATGCGGTAGAGGCGCTTTACGCAAGCGACGCAAATCCAATTATCGACACGTTCGCGGAGTTAGGGATCGCCGCGTTGTTTAGAAGCCTGCCGAAGCTTCGTGACGACCTTGCCGATCCAGAGGTTCGGGTCGAGGCACTTTATGGATCGTGGTTGAGTGCCATTTGCCTGGCATCCACCTCCATGGGCCTTCACCACAAACTTTGCCACACGCTCGGAGGAGCACTCAACCTACCCCACGCCGAGACACATGCAGTGGTGCTACCGCATGCGCTCGCTTACAACGCTTCCAAGATCGACAAGGCCATGAGCGTCATGAAGCGGGCCATGGGCGGGGGTGATCCGGCCGGGCGCATTTACGACATAGCAAAAAACAGCGGCGTACCCGTGGGCTTGCGGGAGCTGGGGATGAAGGAGACGGACATCGACGTCGTCACCTCCGCAGTAATGGCCAAGCCCTACCCAAACCCCGTCCCTCTGGACGCCCAAATTATCAGACGCCTGATTGCCAATGCGTGGGGCGGGACGAGGCCAGATCATTCGACATAGCTCAAATCGCTATATCGCCGGAGTACACAATGAACGCGCAAATTATTGAAACCATTGAGAGTATCGAGACTCGCATCATCGACCTGCCTCTCAAGAAGGTACACAACCATTCGAACTCTTCGCATGCGCACCAGTCCCTCCTCTTTATGACGTTGCGTACTTCCAGCGGAGTCGTCGCGTACGGGGAAGGGGGCACTCCCGCGGGAACACCGTTTTGGGGGGGGGAGTCGATCGAAACCATGAAGGAGGTCGTGGATCGATATCTGGCCCCCGCGCTGATAGGCGCGAATCTCTTCGGGCACGAAACTTTACTGCACTTGATGGATCGCGTGGCGTCCGCCAATTTCTTTGCCAAGGCAGCCGTGGACGTTGTCTTGCACGATGCCGTGGGCCGGATCCTGGGTCTGCCCGTCAGTGCGTTTTACGGCGGGCGGGTTCGGGAATCGATGCCGGTCTTGTGGGTGCTTGTTTCGGGCAACGCCAGCGTGGACATTGAAGATGCCGAGCGTCAGATCGAGCGCCGTCGACACCGCACCTTCAAGATAAAGATGGGGCTCAGTGACGCCCGTTCTGAAACGGAGCGGGTAGTCCAAACCGTCAAAGCGATTCATGCGATGGATCCTCGGGCGACCGTCACGGTCGATCTGAACCAGGCGTGGGACTTCCCAACATGTACGCAGTATTTGCCTCGACTGCAGGACGCCGGCGTCGCCATGATCGAGCAGCCTTTGCCCAGGTGGCAGCTGCAGGGCCTTGCAAACCTTTCGATGAGGCTGAACATACCCATTGCGGCGGATGAAAGCCTATGGGACTTCCGCGATGCCTTTACGTGCTTTAAGGCTGGTGCTACGGGGATTTACGGCGTGAAAGTCGGCAAGGGCGGAGGAATCCGGCGGGCGTACAAGGCTGCCGCCATTGCAGAGGCCGCCGGGATTCCCATTTACGGCGGAATGGCGCTCGAAAGCTCGATTGGCACGGCCGCAGCGCTTCAGTTGTTCAGCGCGCTTCCAACGCTCGCCTGGGATTGCGAACTGGTCGGTCCGCTTTTGCTGGCCGACGACTTGGCTACGACCGCTACACAGTACAGGGAATACGAAGTCGTAGTCCCGCAAGGTGTCGGGCTTGGTGTCGAGCCCGACTTGGACAAGATCAACTTTTATTCGCGGAAACAATGAAAAACTTCAACTTCGAAATGAAAACCTCCCACGGTGCGATGGGCGGCTACATCTCGTCCGGCTCACCGGAGAAGCAACAAGGCGTCGTCCTGCTGCCCGAGATCTTCGGGATCAATAACGCCATGAGATTGGCAGCCGACCAGTTCGCTCGTGAAGGTTTTGTAGTGCTGGCCCCGGATATTTTCAGCCAGATCGAGCCCGGCGTCGAATTGACGTACTCCGAGTCGGACCGCGAGATAGCCATCTCCCTTTGGCAACGAATGGATGATCAAGTCGCACTGCACGACGCGAGGGTGGCGGTCGAGGCGCTCGCAAGTGATCCACGCTGCGACGGAAGCGTCAGCGTCCTCGGCTTCTGCTTGGGAGGTAAGTACGCCCTTCAGCTTTCGGCGATCGGCGGCATCGACAGCAGCGTGTCTTTTTATCCAGTCAAGGTGCAGGACTATCAAGCGGATCTCGCGGCCCTGAAGTGCCCAACGCAAGTTCACATTGGGGATTCGGATGCGCATATTCCAGCGGAGGTGCAGGAAATTTTGATGCGAGCCCTATCTATCCCTCCAGGTTTGCATGAGTTCTTTACCTATGAAAAGGCTGGCCACGGGTTCTTCAACTCGGTCCGTTCATTCGGGTTCGCGCCTGAAGCCGCCAAACTGGCACTCTCGCGATCGGTCGAGTTTCTTAGGCGACACCATTCCAATGGGCTCCAGAAGTCGCCGTAGCCTGCGCCTTTTTTGGAGTGGATTGTTGGCCTGGATAGTAACCATCCCCCGGCAAAGCCGGGGGCATTCGGGATGTGAGCCGCTCAAAGCGGCTGTAAGGGGTCGCTAACGCGGCCCCTCATTCTTGGGGCCACCTATCGGTGGCTACTCACCTCCATAGACCGAGTTGGTCCAACCTCTCGTCTTCCTTCTCCTGGTTTCGGATGTACTCCCGTATCACCGCTTCGTCGCGTCCCACCGTCGAGACGAAGTACCCTCGCGCCCAGAAGTGCTGACCCACGAAGTTGCGCTTTCGCTCTCCGTACACCCGCGCAAGGTGGATTGCGCTCTTGCCTTTGATAAAGCCCACCACCTGCGACACCGAGTACTTCGGTGGGATCGACAGCATCATGTGCACGTGATCGGGCATCAGATGCCCCTCTTCAACCCTGCATTCCTTTTGCGCGGCCAACTTTCTGAATACCTCACCCAGGTGTTCGCGTAGCTGCTTGTACAGCGTTCGCCTTCGACACTTGGGGATGAAGACCACGTGATATTTGCAATCCCAGGCCGTGTGACTCAAACTTTCATACTTGTCCATCGTGTTTCTTCCTTTCGTTTGCTTGGCGGCTCACGATTGAAAGTCTCTACGGTGGACAACCTCCTGAAAAGTCAAACTTCTACTGCCTCCCCGGCAGAGCCGGGGGGCCTCCTTTTGGTAGCTAGTCGAGCTTCACGCCAAGCGATTTCACAAGTGGCAACCAACGCGCACGCTCGGCCGCCATGAAGTTGCCAAGGTCTTCGGGTGTCCCTGCCATCGGTTGTTCTCCAATCGAGTGAAATTTCTGCGCTACTTCTGGTTTGAGCAACGCATCATTCACAGCCTTGTTAATTTCCAATACAGCAGAACGCGGCGTCTGCGCCGGCGCCACGATCGCAATCCACGCGCTGGTCTCGCCATTGGCGTATCCCGATTCTTTTAGTGTGGGCACGTCCGGCAAAAGCGGAAACCGTCGGTCATCAAGAATGGCCAAGGGGCGGATTTTTCCAGCTTTGGCTTGATGCATTGAAGACGGCAGCGCGTCGAACATGACGTCAACGTTATCGCCGATCAGGCCCAAGATAGCTGGTGCGCTTCCGCTAAACGGTACGTGCGTGACCTTGTACCCCATCAGAGCCGCCACATACTCGCCGGCAAGATGGGTCACATTGCCGATTCCGGCTGAGGCCATAGACAGTTGCCGGGTCTTCATCACCGACACCAACTCCGCGACGCTGTCGACGCCAAGGCCATTACGGGTGACCAAGAGAAGCGGTGATTTTCCCAACCCAGCTACTGGCGCAAAGGACTTCGCGGGATCATATGGCATCTTGTCATAGATAGCCGCG
>NZ_POQS01000002.1:912904-1070890 GCF_002885955.2 Achromobacter pulmonis | reverse complement strand
TCCTGTGGGGTTTTGTTTTTGGCGCAACGCTTTTTGCCGACGGGCTAGGGCAACTGGCGGCGCAGCGCCTCGAAGAACTGTTCGGATTGCAGGCGTTCGCCCTGCACCTGGGCGGCCACTCTGGCGGAGAGTCCGGGATCGACCGGCATCAGCGCCCGCCCGGTGGATTGCGCCAGCACCTGGGCCGTACAGGCGCGCTCAAGGAAGAAAAGATCGTCGTAGGCGTAGTCGATGCGTTCGCCGCAGACGACCACGCCGTGGTTGCCCAGGAAGACCACGTCCGCGCCCTGCATGGCGCGGGCGATGCGCTCGCCTTCGCCGACGTCCAGCGCCAGGCCGTTGTAGTCCGCGTCGATGGCCAGGCGCCCGTGGAAGCGCATGGCGTTCTGCGACAGCGTGGTGTCGAGCGCGCGGTCGGCGGTGAGCGTCAGCGCGGTGGCGTAGGGCATGTGCGTATGCAGGACGCAGGCCTTGCCGGCGATGCGGTGGATGGCGGCATGGATGAACATGGCGGTCGGCTCGACCTCATGGCGGCCGGCCAGCTTGTTGCCGTGGGCGTCGACCAGGACGATGTCCTCGGCCTGGACCTCGTTCCACATCAGGCCGCGCGGGTTGAGCAGGAAATGGTCGGGATCGCCGGGCAGCGCGACGCTGAAATGGTTGCACACGCCTTCGCCCAGCCCGTGGAAGGCGGCCGCCCGCAGCGCGAGCGCCAGGTCGGCGCGCAGCGCGGCGACGGGTTCGGCGTGAAAGAGCGTATCGGCGTAGCGGGGGTCGTGGTTCATGGCTGCCTTTTCGGGGGAGGTTGAGGGTGCGTGTCCGTCACGATCAGCTGAGGTCGCCGTCCACGTAATACCACTTGCCGTCTTCGCGCACGAAGCGGCTCAGCTCGTGCAGGCGATGGGCGCGGCCGGCCTGGCGGCTGCGCGCGACGAACTCCACGGTGGCGTGGTCGGCGTNGCGCGACGAACTCCACGGTGGCGTGGTCGGCGTCCTGGTCGCGCGCCTGCTTGACCGTCAGGCCCAGCCATTTGAGATCCGGCGGATTCGGTTCCAGCGCGGCGGGTCGGGTGCTGGGATGCCAGGTGGCCAGCAGGTACGGCAGCTTGTCGAGCACGAAGGCGCTGTAGCGCGAGCGCATCAGCGCTTCGGCGCTGGGCGCCTGCAGGGCGAGCGGGCCGTCGTGCCAGCGGCCGCAGCATTCGGGATAGGCCTGGGAACTGCCGCAGGGGCAGGCCGCGGCCGTGTTGCGCGAGGGTTTCGCCACGATGCTTGCGCCGCGCTCAGGCCCGAAGGTCCGCGTATTCGGGATGGCGGCGCATATAGGCGTCCGCGTACGAACACGAAGGCCGCACTTTCCAGCCTTGGGCGCGCGCCGCCTCCAGCGCGTGGCGGGTCAGTTCGGCAGCGATGCCGCGTCCGCCGACCTGGCTGGGCACGCCGGTGTGGGTGATGGTCATGACGTGGTCTTGCAGGTGGTAGTCGAGCACGCACAGCACGCCGTCGACGGTGGCGGTGTAGCGGGAGCGTTCGGTGTCTTGCGTCACGGAAATCATGCGTATGGTTCCTGGGTTCGGGTGAGCGGTTCAGCGCTGCAGGGCCTTGAGCAGCGCGGTGAGATCGGCGTCGCGGGCCTGCACCAGATCCGCCATGCTGCGCGCGCCGGCCTCGGCCTGGACGCCTTCGATCAGGCGCTGCTGCAGCTCGGGCGTCATCTCGGGCGTGCCGAGATCGTCCCACCAGGTCTGCACCGGGCCGAGCAGATGGTGCATGAAATTCGCCAGGCCGCCCGGGCCGCCGCCGAGATTGAAGGTCATGTGCGGGCCGAACAGCGCCCAGCGCAGGCCGGGACCCTGGGACACGGCGGCGTCGATGTCGGCGACGCTGGCGACGTTCTCCGCCGCCAGGTGGATGGCCTCGCGCCAGAGCGCGGCCTGCAGGCGGTTGGCGATGTGGCCGGGCACTTCCTTGTTCAGCCGGATCGGGTACTTGCCCATGCTGCGGTAGAACGCGATGCTGCGGTCCATGGTGTCGGCCGAGGTCTGCTCGCCGCCCACCACCTCGACCAGCGGGATCAGATGCGGCGGATTGAAGGGGTGGCCGATCACGAAGCGCGAGGCATGGCGGCAGCGCGATTGCAGCCGGCTCATGATGAGGCCGGAGGAACTGGAGGCGACGATAACGTGGGGCGGCAGCAGCGCGTCCATGCGCGCGAAGAGTTCGGTCTTGAAGTCTTCGCGTTCGGGGCCGTTTTCCTGGACGAAGTCCACGCCGGCCAGGGCGCGCTCCAGGTCCGGCTCGAAGCTGAGCGCCTCGGCCGTGGCGCCCGGGACCACGCGGCCCAGTTCGGTCAGCACCGGCCAGGCGGCCTGCACGCGGGCGCGCGTCTGCGCTTCGGCGTCGGGGGCTGGATCGCTGACCACGACCTCCAGGCCGCGGGCCAGGAACAGCGCGGCCCAGCTGGCGCCGATGGTGCCGGCGCCCACGATGGCGACTCTGCGGATGGCGGGAAGAGGCGTGGACGAACGGGGCGTAAGGGCTTCCGGCATGTAAGGCTCCTGTTGGGACGGATAGGAGCATTGTGAAGCAAACGCCGGACCCGTGCCACGCGGTCAGGCGTTGCGGGCGCGGCGCAGATAACGCCAGCCGAGCGCCACGGCCAGCAGGTAGCTCGCGGCGATCACGCCGTAGGCCACGGGCAGCGCGTCGCGCCATTGCGGCAGCAGATGCAGGATGGTGCCCATCAGGGCGACGCCGACCAGCGCGCCCGATTGCCGGTTGGCGTTCAACGCCGCGGCCGCGCTGTTCGCATGGCTTTTGCCGGATACCTGCATGACCACGCTGGTCATCGCGGGCACGGCGATGCCCACGCCCAGGTTGGCCAGCGCGACGATGGCGGCGAACGGCCAGTAGGCGAGGCCGGGCGTGACGGCGTAGATCGCGACGCTGCTCAGCGCCGCGGCCAGCGCCATGCCGCCCAGCAGCGAGGCCGATACGTTCCAGCGCGCCGAGATCCGCGCCGAGATCAGGTTGCCGATGGAGAACACCGCCAGCATCGGCACCAGCTCGATGCCGGTCTGCAAGGCGTCGGCGCCGCGCGCCTGCTGCAGGAACAGGCTGAGCAGAAAGAGCTGTCCGTAGGACGCGAGGTTGATCAGGAAGCCGATGCCGTTGGCCGCCGCGAACTGCGGCGTGGCGAACAGCGCGCGCGGGACGATGGGCTCGGCGTGGCGGCGTTCGCGCCGCAGCAGCAGCGCCGCGCTGCCCAGGAAGAGGGCGGCGGCCAGCGCGATGCGCGCGGACGTCCAGCCATAGGCGTTGCCCTGGATCAGCGCGAAGCACAGCGAGGACAGCGCGGCCACGCCGAGCAGGTGGCTGAGCGGATTGAGCGCGCGCGGCCGGCGCGGCGCGGGCTGGATGCGCCGGCGCGCCAGCCACAGGCCCGCGAGTCCCAGCGGGATGTTGATGAGGAAGATCCCGCGCCAGCCGAACTGGTGGATCAGCACGCCGCCCATCAAGGGGCCGGCGGCGCCGGCGACCGCCACGATCGCCGACCAGGCGGCCAGCATGCGGTTGCGCGTCTGCTCGTCGTCGTAGGCGTGGGTCAGCAGGCTGAGCGAGCTGGGCATGAACAGGGCCGCGCCCAGGCCTTGCAGCATGCGCGCCAGGATCAGCATGTCGGCGCCGGAGGCCAGCCCGCACAGCAGCGAGGCCAGGGTGAAGACGCCCAGCCCGGTCAGATAGATGGTCTTGGCCCCGTAGCGGTCGGCCAGCGCGCCGGCCACCAGCAGCAGGGCCGCGAAGGTGAGCGTGTAGCCGTCGACGATCCAGACCAGGTCGGTCAGCGGCACGGCGAATTGCAGCGCGATGCTGGGCAGGGCGACGTTGACGACGGTGACGTCGAGCATGGCCATGACGAAGCCGATCGCCAGCGTGACGAGCGGCAGCAGTCCGGCGGCGGCGGGTTTGGCGTCCAGGGCGCTGGCGTGGGGGCAGGCGGAATTCATGATGGTGCGAGGTTCGACGGCTTTGGAGGAGAGAAGCGTAGGCGCTTTCATTGATGCAAAAAAGCTGTATAACTGCTTTATAGTGATGCAGAAATGCATCTGTCAGGTGAAGCATGGATTGGGACAACGCCAGGATTTTCCTGGCCATCTACCGCATAGGCACGCTGCGCGGGGCCGCCGCGCTGCTGCAGATCGACCAGGCCACGGCCGGGCGGCGGCTGGCTGCGCTGGAATCGTCGCTGGACGCGCGGCTGTTCCTGCGCACGCCGAGCGGCTATGTGCCGACGGCCGCCGGCGAGCTGGCGTTCGCCGCGGCCGAGCGCATGGAGCAGGCCGCCGACCAGCTGCAGCGCCAGATGCAGGGCATGGACCACAGGCTGTCCGGCGTGGTGCGCGTGGCGACCTCGGAAACCGTGGCCCGGTACTTCGTCATGGAGGCCGTGCGGCGTGTGCACGCCCAGCATCCCGACATCCGGGTGACGCTGTCCACGGCGATCCAGCTGAGCAACCTGACGCGCCGCGAGGCGGACCTGGCGATACGCAATCTCAGGCCGGACAACCCCGACCTGATCCACCGCCACCTGGCGCGCAAGGAGGTCGGGCTGTACGCGTCGCGCTCGTACCTGGCCGCGCATGGCGAGCCGCGCCCGGGCACGGCGTTCGCCGGGCACACGCTGGTGACCTACCAGCAGTCGGTGCTGCCGGGCTGGTCCGACACGTTCTGCGGCGAACCCACGGGCAACGGCCGCATCGGCCTGGAGCTGAATTCGGGGCTGATGATCATCGAGGCCGTGGCGGCCGGCCTGGGCATAGGCGAGCTGCCCACGCACATGGCGCCGGACTATCCGGACCTGGTCCGGATCTGGCCGCACCGCAGCGAGTCCTACGATCTGTGGCTGGTGATGCATGGCGATCTGAACCGCACCGCCCGCGTGCGCGCGGTGGCCGACGCCATCGTCGAGGTTTTCGAACAGGACGGGTAGCGGCGCCGCGCCGCCCGCGCGGCTTGTGGGAGCCGGCGCCAGGCGCTAAGGTGGACGGGCCTTGCACAACCACCTATCAGGAGTCGCGCGTGTCCGATCTTTGGCGTTTGTCCGCAGTTGAGCTTGCCGCCCGCATCCGCAAGCGTGAAGTGTCCGCCCGCGAAGCCGCGCTGAGCGCGCTGGGGCGGCTGGAAGCCGTCAATCCCGCCATCAATGCCGTGGTCGACCATCGTCCCGAGTCGGTGCTGGAACAGGCGGCCGAGGTCGACGCGGCGCTGGCGCGCGGCGAGGCGCCGGGCCCGCTGGCGGGTGTGCCCGTCACGGTCAAGATCAACGTGGACCAGGCGGGCTTCGCCACCACCAACGGGGTGGGCCTGCAGAAGGATCTGATCGCCGCCGAGAACAGCCCGGTGGTGGACAATCTGCGGCGCGCGGGCGCGGTCATCCTGGGCCGCACCAACACGCCGGCGTTCTCGCTGCGCTGGTTCACCGGCAACCGGCTGCACGGCGATACGCTGAACCCGCGCAATCCGGCGCTGACGCCGGGAGGCTCTTCGGGCGGCGCGGCTTCGGCGGTAGCGGCCGGCATCGGCCAGCTGGCGCACGGCACCGACATCGCGGGTTCGATCCGCTATCCGGCCTATGCCTGCGGCGTGCACGGCCTGCGGCCGACGCTGGGGCGCGTGGCGGCGTACAACGCGGCGCTGCCGGAACGCTCCATCGGCGGGCAGCTGACGGCGGTGTCGGGGCCGCTGGGGCGCAGCATCGCGGACCTGCGGCTGGGGCTGGCGGCGCTGGCCGCGCCGGACCCGCGCGATCCGTGGTGGGTGCCGGCGCCCTTGCAGGGCCCCGAGGCGCCGCGCAGGGCGGCGCTGTGCCTGAACCCCGACGGCATGGACACCGCGCCGGCGGTGGTCAAGGCGCTGCAGGAGGCGGCGCACCGCCTGAGCGAGGCGGGCTGGACGGTGGACACGCTGGACAGCCTGCCGCCCATGCAGGAGGCGGCCGACCTGCAGATCCGCATGTGGCTGGCCGACGGCTACGACGCCATGGTGGCGGCGGCCGAGAAAGAAGGCGACCCCGGCGCGCTGGCGGCGCTGGCGGGCCAGCGCGAGAAAGCGGCCGGCATCGACCTGGCGGGGTTTTCCGCGCTGCTGACGCGCCGCGCCACGCTGACGCGGCTGTGGGCGCTGTTTTTCGCCGAGTATTCGGCGCTGCTGCTGCCGGTGTCGGCCGAGCTGCCGTTTCCGGATAGGCTCGACCTGCAGGGCGACGCGGCCTACGCCCGCGTGTGGCGCGCCCAGATGACGCAGATCGGGGTGCCGTTCATGGGCCTGCCGGGCCTGTCGGTCGCCATGGGCAGCGCCATGAGCGAGGCCGGGCCGAGCCCGGTCGGGGTGCAGGTGGTGGCGGGCCGCTACCGCGAAGACCTGTGCCTGGCGGTCGGTGAAATCATCGAGGTGGGCGGCGAGGCCGTGCGCATCGCCGAGCCCGCGGTCCGCGCCTAGGCGGACGGTTGCGCCGCCGGCCCGGCGAAACGCAGCCGCAGCACGCCGAGATCGCCGTAGGCCAGTTCCAGCTCGCGGCCGGCGGGCACGTCCAGGAAACCGGCGTACGAGCCGGTGATCACGTGCTGGCCGGCACGCAGGCCCAGGCCCTGGCCGCGCAGGAAATTGGCCAGCCAGTACAGCCCGGCCTTGGGGCGGTCGTTCGGATGCACGCCCGCGTGCTGCTCGGCCTGCACGCCATCCATGGACAGCGTGATGGCCATGCTGGCGGGCACGGTGTGCGGCGAGGCGATGCGCGGACCCAGCACCAGCCCCAGGTTGAACATGTGGTCGGCCAGCAGCTCCGGCACGCTGGCGTGCTCGGGGCTGGCGTAGCGGCAGCCCAGGATTTCCAGGGCCAGGCGCGCGCCGCCGATGGCGGCGTCGATCTCGGCTTCGGTATAGGGCTCGGCGCGGGCCGGCAGATCCTGCGCGAGCTCGAAGGCGATTTCCGGTTCGATGCGCAGCACGTCGGTGCGCGCGGCGATCGGGCCGGCCCCGGCGTGGGCCACGGTGGACGCGTAGATGGGCGCGACCACGGCTTTTTCGGGCGAGGGCAGCGCGCTCTTCCAGGCGGCGATGTCGTCGTGGCGCTCCTCGCGCAGCAATTGCGCGGTGCGCTGCTGCACGGCGAAGGCCTGGTCCAGCGATTGCGGGCGGCAGCCGGCGGGCAGGCGCGGGCCGGCGACGCCGGATTCGCGCGCGGCGATGAGCAGGCGCGCCGCCTCCAGGCAGCCGGGATAGTCTTCGATGCCGATTTGCATGGTCAGACTCCCAGGTAAATCATGATCCACAGCGCGACCATGGCGATCAGGCCCAGCCAGCACGAGCCCCAGAAGCCGACGATCGGCCATTTCAGCGAAAGCGGAATCTTCTTGGGCTCGACGTGGCCGAGCAGATCGTTGGCGTTGCCGACCAGCCAGAACCGCGTGCCGGGGAACATCAGGCGGAAGAAATAATCGAGCGTGATCGCCGCCCGCACCGCCAGCGGATACTGGGCGAACGTGCGGTGCTGCAGGTAGGGGTGCTTGAGCGCGGCGTTGATCTGTTTGCTCTTGACGAAGAACAGGACGATTCCGCTGATGGAGCAGGTGATGAAGCACAGCACGAAGAGGCTGAAGGCCATGGAGATGGCGGCTGAATGCATGGGGAGTCTCTGCGTTGCGCGGTAGGCCGCGTCTGGATGATGAAAAGCGGGTGGATTGCCTGGAGCCGTATTGTAGAAGCCCTGGCGCGGCCCCGTGTTCAGGGCCGCGTCAGCCGTGGCGCGCGGGTCAGCCGCGCACCTGGCCTTCGCCGTTGAGCACCCACTTCAGCGTGGTCAGGCCTTCCAGGCCGACCGGGCCGCGCGCGTGCAGGCGGTTGGTCGAGATGCCGATTTCGGCGCCCAGGCCGTACTCGAACCCGTCGGCGAAGCAGGTGGGCAGGTTGACGTAGACCGAGCTGGAATCGACTTCGCGCTGGAAACGCTGTGCGGCCGACAGGTCTTCGGTGACGATGGCGTCGGTGTGGCCGGAACCCCAGCGCGCGATGTGCTCGATCGCGTCGTCCAGCGAGTCGACGATGCGCACCGCCAGGATGGGGCCCAGGTATTCGGTGGCCCAGTCCTCGTCGGTGGCGGGCTTGGCGTGCGGCAGCAGGGCCAGCGTGCGCGGGCAGCCGCGCAGTTCGACGCCGCGTTCGCCGAGGTCGGCGGCCAGGCTGGGCAGGATGGAGACGGCGGCCACCGCGTCGATCAGCAGCGTCTCCATGGCGCCGCAGATGCCGTAGCGGTAGGTCTTGGCGTTGACCGCGATGGCGTGCGCCTTGTCCGGGTCGGCGGCCGCGTCGATATAGACGTGGCAGTTGCCGTCCAGGTGCTTGATCAGCGGCACGCGGGCCTCTTGCGACAGGCGCGCGATCAGGCCCTTGCCGCCGCGCGGCACGATGACGTCGATGTGCTCGGTCATGGTGATGAGCTTGCCCACCGCGGCGCGGTCGGCGGTGGCCACCACCTGCACCGCGTCCTGCGGCAGGCCGGCGGCGGCCAGGCCCTTCTGCACGATGCGGCCGAGCGCGATGTTGGAATGCAGCGCTTCGCTGCCGCCGCGCAGGATGGCGGCGTTGCCCGACTTCAGGCACAGCGCCGCGGCGTCGATCGTCACGTTGGGGCGGGATTCGTAAATGATGCCGATCACGCCCAGCGGCACGCGCATCTGGGCCACGCGCATGCCGTTGGGGCGCGCGGTGGTGGCGGTGATGCTGCCGATCGGGTCGGGCAGGGCGGCGATCTGGCGCAGGCCTTCGGCCATGTGCGCCAGCGTCTTGTCCGACAGGCTCAGGCGGTCCAGCAGCGCCGGCTCCAGCCCGTTGGCGCGCGCGGCGGCCAGGTCTTTCTCGTTGGCGGCCTTGAGTTCTTCGTGGCTGGCGGCGAGCGCGTCGGCCATGGCCAGGAGCGCCTGGTTCTTGGCGGCGCCGCTGGCGCGCATCATGGCGCGCGAGGCGCGGCGGGCGTTTTCGCCCAGGGTGAGCATGGCTTGTTCGATGGAGGACGAGGACATGGCGGCGTCGATCATGAAGTATGGGGCGGCATGGAAACCGCTCGAAGAATCAGTGTATATCCGGCCGTCGGGCCGGGCGGGCGTGGCGGCGATGCCGCCTTCACGGTCGCGCGCCGGCGGCGGCCACGCGCAGCGCGAGACGGGTCATTTCTTCCCAGGGGTCGGACAGGCGGCCCGGCACGGACAGGCCCTTGATCAGGCGGTCGACCTCGTGCGCGTGCTGCACGGCGGCCGGCCAGACGCCGGGCTGCACCCGGCTCAGGGCCTGCAGCGCCAGGCGTTCGTGCGCGCCGAAAATGCGCAGGCGGCGCATCAGGCCGTTGACGTCCTGCCCCAGGGCGCGGGCCTGGGCCACGCGGGCCAGCAGGCGGATTTCCTCGCCCACGGCCCACAGCACCAGGGGCAGCGCCTCGCCTTCGGCGCGCAGGCCGTCGAGCATGCGGATGGTGCGGGCGGTGTCGCCGGCCAGCATGGCGTCGCGCAGCCCGAAAACGTCGTAGCGCGCCACGTTCAGCACCGCGCGTTCGACGTCCTCGGCGGCCAGCTGGCCTTCGGGGTAGAGCAGGCCCAGCTTCTGGATTTCCTGGTGGGCGGCCAGCAGGTTGCCTTCCACCTTGTCGGCCATCCACTGCAGCGTGGCGTTGTCGGCGCGCTGGTTCTGGCGCGCCAGGCGCTGGCCGATCCAGGCCGGCAGGCGGCCGCGCTCGATGCTGGCGATATCGACCATCGCGCCGCCGCGGGCCAGCGCCTGCATCCAGCGGCTTTCGCGGGTGGCCTTGTCCAGGCGCGGCAGGGAGATCAGGACCAGCGTGTCGGCGTCGGGCTGTTTCTCGGCCTGCTCGGCCAGCCGCGCCAGCGTGTCGGCGCCGGGCTTGCCGGGCTTGCCCGTGGGGATCTTGAGTTCGAGGATGCGGCGGTCGCCGAACAGCGACACGCTTTGCGTGGCGGCGATGACCGCGCTCCAGTCGCTGCGCGCGTCCATCACCATGGACAGCCGCTCGGTATAGCCGGCGCCGCGCGCCGCGGCGCGCAGCGCGTCCACCGCCTCGGTCACCAGCAGCGGCTCGTCGCCCGACACCGTGTACAGCGGCGCCAGCCGGTTGCCCGGCCGTTGCAGCTGTTCGGCCAGGCGGTCCGCGTCCAGGGGCTGTGCCATCAGCGCACGTTGGCCGGATCGGTGGTGGACGGCGTCTGCCAGGGCGTGGGCGTACGCTGCGGCTGTGGCGCGGTCGGGTCGTACAGCGGGGTTTCGCCGCTCTCGCCGCGCCGCTCGGCGTTTTCGAAGGCCTCGCGCACGTCCGGGGCCGTCATGCGGCGCAGCAGCCGCGAAACGAGATCGCGCTGCATGGACTTGTACAGCGTTTCGATCTGGCCCTGCTTGGCCTGCACGACCTGGTCGTCGTAGGGCATTTCGCGGTAGATCGACAGCGTGGTGTCGGGAATCAGCGCGCGGCCCTTGGCGTCGATCAGGCGGAACGTGTAGTTGATGCCGAGTTCGTATTCCTCGACGCGGCCCTGCGCGTTGAGCGACACCTCGCGCAGCGTGCGCGAATCCGAGACCTGCTGCAGGATGGCCTGGGCCTCCTTGGGCGTGGCGACCAGCTTGGTGTCGGGCGAGGCCGCGCGCAGCGAGCGGCGCACGTCGGCGCCGAACTGCGTGTTGTCGGGGATGCCGACGTACAGCGTCTCGAACGGCATGGGGGTGACTCCCCGCAACGCGAAACCGCAGGCGGAGAGCAGCATGAACAGCGCCAGGCAGGCGCCGCGCAGCAGCCAGGGTAGGCGGGGGGAGTGCGTTTGTTGCCCGGCGAAGTGCATGCTTGACCTCATCAGCCTACGACGTTGACCAGTTTGCCCGGAACCACGATGACGCGCTTGGGCGGGCGGCCTTCCAGGAAGCGGGCGACCTCTTCCTGGGCGGCCGCGAGCTTCTCGATGTCTTCCTTAGGCGCCTTGGCGGCCACGCGGATCGAGCCGCGCAGCTTGCCGTTGACCTGGAGCATCAGTTCGATCTCGTCGGCCACCAGCGCCGCCTCGTCGACGTGCGGCCACGGCGCGTCGAGCAGGTCGCCCAGCTCTTGCGCGTAGCCCAGGTCGCGCCACAGGTGCCAGGTGATGTGCGGCACCACCGGGTACAGCACGCGCAGCAGCACGCCCAGCGTTTCGGCGTAGGCGGCGTCCGCGTGGGCGCCCTCGGGCAGCTTGGCGTCGTCGATGGCGTTCAGCATCTTCATGCAGGCCGACACGACGGTGTTGTACTGGATGCGCTGGTAATCGTAGTCGGCCTGCTTGAGCAGCGCATAGACTTCGCGGCGCAGGTCCTTCACGGGGGCCGGCGCCTGGGCCCAGTCGGCGCCGTGGGCCAGGCCGCGGGCCACGGCCTCGCGCTTGGCGTAGCTGATCGACCAGAGGCGGCGCAGGAAGCGGTTGGAGCCTTCGACGCCGGAGTCGGACCATTCGAGGGTCTGCTCGGGCGGGCTGGCGAACATGACGAACAGGCGGGCCGTGTCGGCGCCCATGGTGTCGATCAGGGATTGCGGATCGACGCCGTTGTTCTTGGACTTGGACATCGTGCCCACGCCGCCGTAGCTGATCTCGGAGCCGTCGGCCTTGAGCTTGGCGCCCACGATCGCGCCGCGCGCGTCATAGACGTTCTCGACGTCTTCCGGCCAGAAGTACTCGATGCCGCCCTGGGGCGTCTTGCGCGAATAGATATGGTTGAGCACCATGCCCTGGCACAGCAGCTTGGTGAAGGGCTCGTCGAAATTGAGCAGGCCCATGTCGCGCATGACCTTGGTCCAGAAGCGGGCGTACAGCAGGTGCAGCACCGCGTGCTCGATGCCGCCGATGTACTGGTCCATCGGCATCCAGTAATCGTTGCGCGCGTCGACCATGGCGTTGTCGTTGCCCGGCGAGGTATAGCGCATGAAGTACCAGGACGAGTCCACGAAGGTGTCCATGGTGTCGGTTTCGCGGCGCGCCGGCTTGCCGCACTTGGGGCAGGCGCAGGACAGGAAGGCCTCGTTCTTGGCCAGCGGGTTGCCGCTGCCGTCGGGGATGAGGTCGTCGGGCAGCACCACCGGCAGGTCTTTTTCGGGAACCGGGACCGGGCCGCAATCGGCGCAATGGATGATGGGGATCGGGGTGCCCCAGTAGCGCTGGCGCGAAATGCCCCAGTCGCGCAGGCGCCAGGTGGTCTGCTTTTCGCCCAGGCCCTGGGCGCCCAGGTCGGCGGCGATGGCGTCGACCGCTTCCTTGTGCGAGAGGCCGTCGTACTTGCCGGAGTTGATGGTGCGGCCGGCCTGCTTGTCGCCGTACCATTCCTGCCAGGCGTCGGCGGAGTACTGCTTGCCGGCCACGTCCACGACCTGCTTGATCGGCAGCCCGTATTTCCGGGCGAAGGCGAAGTCGCGCTCGTCGTGCGCCGGCACGCCCATGACGGCGCCGTCGCCGTAGCTCATGAGCACGTAGTTGCCGACCCAGACTTCGACGTCGGCGCCGGTGATCGGGTGCGTGACGTACAGGCCCGTGGGCATGCCTTCCTTTTCGCGCGTGGCCATTTCGGCCTCGGTCGTGCCGCCCAGCTTGCATTGCTCGACGAACGCCGCCAGCTGCGGGTTGGACAGCGCGGCCTGCGTGGCCAGGGGGTGCTCCGGCGCCACGGCGCAGAAGGTCACGCCCATGATGGTGTCGGCGCGGGTGGTGAAGACGTACAGCTTGCCGTCCTGGATCAGCTGGCCGTCCGGGCCGGCGATCTTGTGGGGGAAGGCGAAGCGCAGGCCCTCGGACTTGCCGATCCAGTTTTCCTGCATCAGGCGCACGCGCTCGGGCCAGCCGGGCAGGTCGTTCTGGACGGCGCCCAGCAGCTCGTCGGCGTAATCGGTGATGCGCAGGTAGTAGCCCGGGATCTCGCGCTTTTCGACCAGCGCGCCCGAACGCCAGCCGCGTCCGTCGATGACCTGCTCGTTGGCCAGCACGGTCTGGTCCACCGGGTCCCAGTTGACCACCTGGGTCTTGCGGTAGGCCACGCCCTTTTCCAGCATCTTGAGGAACAGCCACTGGTTCCACTTGTAATACTGCGGATCGCAGGCGCACATCTCGCGCGACCAGTCGATCGCCAGGCCCATCGCCTTCATCTGCTTCTTCATGTAGGCGATGTTGTCGTAGGTCCACTTGGCCGGCGGCACCTTGGACTTGATGGCGGCGTTCTCGGCCGGCATGCCGAAGGCGTCCCAGCCCATGGGCATCAGGACGTTATAGCCGCGCATGCGCAGCTGGCGCGCCATCATGTCGTTGATGGTGTAGTTGCGCACGTGGCCCATGTGCAGCTTGCCGCTGGGGTAGGGCAGCATCGAGCAGGCGTAGAACTTCGGCTTTTCGGAGCCGTCCGCGTTCGTCGCGTGTTCGTGGACCAGGTAAGCGTCGCGGGCCTGCCAGTCTTGGTGGGCGGCTGCTTCGACGGTATTGGGGAGGTAACGTTCCTGCATGGGCTCGTGCACGATGGCAAAAAAGGGTGAGCCGCCCGGCCGCGCGGAGCGCGGAGGCGGCCAAAACCCCTGATTATAGGAGGTGCTAGGCGCGGGCTGGGCGCGAGGCCGTTTCCGGGATGCGCGCGCTGGGCGACAGGGCGCCGTACAGCAGCGTAATCCCCCCGAGAACGGCGCCCGCCGTGACCACGCCGGGCCAGCCAAAATGGGCGTACAGCCAGGACGATACCAGCGAACCGCTGGCTCCGCCGATGAAGTAGCTGGTCATGTAGCCGGCGGTCAGGCGGCTGCGGGCCTCGGGGCGCAGCCGGTAGAGGGCGCTGCTATTGGTGACATGTACGCCCTGTATCGCCAGGTCCTGGATCAGAATCCCGACCAGCAGGGCGATCACGGACGCCTGGCCGAACGCGATCAGTCCCCACGAACCGAGCAGCAGCAGCAGGCCGGCCCGGGTGGCCAGGTTGCCCAGGCCGCGGTCGGCCAGGCGGCCGAAGCGGTTGGCGGCGTAGGCGCCGGCCGCGCCGGCCAGCCCGAACAGGCCGATCGTGGTGTTGTTGTATTCATAGGGCGGACTGGCCAGCAGAAAGGTCAGGGGCGTCCCGAGCATGCTGAACGAGGCGAACAGCAGCCCGCCCAGCAGCGAGCGGGCGCGAAACAGCGGCTCTTCGGCGAACATCTTCAGGATGGAGGCCAGCAGGCGCGGATAGCTCAGGCCGGCCGGGCTCTGGTAGCGGGGCAGCAGGCGCCACAGCGCGGCCGACATGGCCAGCATCAGGATGGCGGCCACCCAGTACACCGTGCGCCAGCTGCCCAGGTCGGCCAGGGCGCCGGCGACCGTGCGGGCCAGCAGGATGCCCAGCAGCAGGCCGCTCATGACCGTGCCCACGGCCTTGCCGCGTTCATGGGGCGCGGCCAGCGTGGCGGCGAACGGCACCAGGATCTGCGCCACCACCGACAGCATGCCGGTCAGCGCCGTGCCGACGATCAGCACCGTGATGCTGGGGGCGAAGGCCGAGATCAGCAGGGTAGCCGAGGACAGCAGGCTCATCAGCACGATCAGGCTGCGGCGCTCGAACATGTCGCCCAGCGGCACCAGCAGCATCAGGCCCACCGCGTAGCTCAGCTGCGCCGTGGTGACGATGGCGCCGGCCGCGGCGGTCGACAGCGAGAACTGCTCGCCGATGGTGTGCAGCAGCGGCTGCGCGTAATAGTTGCTGGCGACCGCCAGGCCGGTGGCCACGGACATCAGCAGGATGATGGGCGCGGTCAGCGCCGGGGTCTGGGGGGAGCGTGATGCGGAATTCATGGGTCTGGCGCTCAGGCGTCTATGCCGCCGGGGGTTTCCTGGTCGAGCCGGATCAGCATTTTCCTGAGCAGGCCGGCCAGCTGCTTGCGTTCCGCGGCCGACAGCGGCTCCAGCAGTTCGTTCATGTCTTTCAGGTAGTCCTTCAACACCGCCTTGATCAGGCGCAGGCCTTCCGAAGTGAGCGAGACGATCACGCCGCGGCGGTCCTCGGGATTCGGGCTGCGCGCCAGCAGCCCGGCCTCTTCAAGGCGGTCGAGGCGGTTGGTCATCGCGCCGGAGGTCAGCAGCAGGGCCTCGACCAGCTTCTGCGGATTGAGCGCGTAGGGCGCGCCGCTGCGGTACAGCGTGGCCAGCACGTCGAACTCGCCCTGGTGCAGGGTATGGCGGCGAAAGCCGTGGTTGACGTTGCGCGTGGCCAGCGCGTTGAGGCGGAACAGCCGGGTGATCACGGCCATGGGCGCGAAGTCCTGGCCCGGGCATTCCCGGCTCCATTGCGCGATGATCCGGTCGACGAAATCGGTCGTGGCTTGCATTTGTTTTGAAGTAAAGTATCTTTACGTGAAGATAAATTCTAGCAGGCCGGCCGCGCGGCGCGCAATCGCGGCGGCAAAAAAGAAGGGCCCGCCTCTTGCGAGGCGGGCCCTTCCGGCTTGACCGGATTAGCGCGGAATTACTGCGCGGCGTCCTTCAGCTTCTTGAGCGGGCGAACCTTCACCTTGACCGAAGCCGGCTTGGCGGGGAACCAGCGCTCTTCGCCGGTGAACGGGTCCTTGCCGAAGCGCTTGGCCTTGGCCGGAACCTTCTGCACGGAGACCTTGAACAGGCCCGGCAGCGTGAATTCGCCGGCGCCCTTCTTGTCCACGGAGCCCAGCACCGAGGTTTCCAGGCTGGCCAGCACGGCCTTGACCGACTTGGCTTCGACGCCGGATTGCTCAACGATGTAGGCGATGAGCTGGGTCTTGTTCAGGGCAGCCTTGATGGCCTTGGGGGCGGCGGCGACCTTCTTGGCGGCGACGACCTTCTTGGCGGGAGCGGCCTTCTTGGCTGCGGGTTTCACAGCGGTCTTGGCGGCCGTAGCCTTTTTGGCGGGCGCCTTGGCGGCGGGTTTGGTGACTTTCTTGGCAGGAGCTTTTGCTTTCGTGGCCATGGTCAAAATCCGTTTGTTGAGGACATGGAGCAGCGCGTGCCGGGTATCGGCAATAGACGCCACGCGCCCGATGATAGCGGAAGAGCGCCGCTTGATGCGGTTTTCCAGCGGGTTTTCTGCCGCTGTTTGTTGTTTTCGGCGCAGAAAGTGCCTTCTACAAGGGCTCCGGCGCGATGCCGCGGCCGATGAACCAATGGCGCTGCGCATGTTCCAATGGCGGGCGCGCGGTTTCGCCGCGCAAGAAAAACCATGCATGGAAGTGAAGCAGCGATATGTTGATGAAGAAGTTGGCGGCGAGCCTGATCGTCGCGGCCGCGTGCGTTTCGGGCGCAGCGGCGCAGTCCATGGCCGCGCCGGCCCTGACGGCCAAGGCCTGGCTTTTGCTGGATGAGACCAGCGGCCAGGTGATCGCCTCGCATGCCGCGAGCGAGCGGATCGAGCCCGCGTCGCTGACCAAGATCATGACGGCCTATGTCGTGTTCGAGGCCCTGAGCAAGAAGGAATTGTCGGCCGGCCAGATGGTCACCGTGTCCACGCGCGCGTGGAAAGTGCCGGCGGGCAGCTCCAAGATGTTCCTGGAGCCGGGCTCCAAGGTCTCGGTGGACGACCTGCTGCGCGGCCTGATGATCCAGTCCGGCAACGACGCGGCCATCGCGCTGGCCGAGGCGGTCTCGGGCAGCGTCGAGGCCTTCGTGGCGCGGATGAACGACACCGCCGTGAAAATGGGCCTGCACGCCACGCATTTCGCCAGCCCGCACGGCCTGCCGGACCCGGGCACCTACTCGACCGCGAGCGACCTGTCGGTGCTGGCCACGCGCTTCATCCGCGACTATCCCGCGCTTTACCGGACCTACGATTCGGCCAAGCAGTTCACCTACAACAAGATCACGCAGCCCAACCGCAACCGGCTGCTGTGGCTGGACCCCAGCGTCGACGGCCTGAAAACCGGGCATACGGAGTCGGCCGGCTACTGCATCGTGGCCAGCGCCAAGCGGCCCAACGGCGCCGACGAGCGGCGGCTGATCACGGTGGTCGTGGGGACCGCGTCCGATAAGCTGCGCACGCAGGAAAGCCGCGAGTTGCTGGAGTGGGGCTTTCGGGGGTTCAATACCATCAAGCTTTACGCGCGCGGCGAGTCGGTGGCCACGCCCGAGGTCTGGAAGGGCGCGAGCGACAGCCTGAAGGCTGGATTCGCGCGCGACGCCTACGTCACCGTGCCGGCCGGCGCCAAGGTGGAGCGGGTCTGGACGCCGCAGGAGCCCCTGATCGCGCCGATCGCGTCGCAGGCCACGGTGGGCGAGATGCGCGTGCTGGTCGACGGCAAGCCCGCCCTGCAGTTCCCCGTGGTGGCGCTGGAGCCGGTGGCCGAGGCGGGTTTCGCGGGCAGGGCATGGGATTCTATCCGCTTGTGGTGGCGCGGCCAGGCGGGATAAACGGAGGTGTGAAATGGCGGTGAGTTTTCCTGGAGGTCCGGCGCCCGCGCCGACGGCGGACGATCCGCTGGCCCTGCTGTCGGCCTGCCACGGGCGCATCGCCCGCCAGTGCGCCACGCTGGGACGGCTGGCCGCGCACCTGCCGGCGCATGGCAGCGACGCGGCGGCCCAGACCGCCGCGGCCAGCGTGCTGCGCTACTTCGAGACCGCGGCCGTCCATCACCACGAGGACGAGGAAGAAGACCTGTTCCCCGCCCTGATCGATTCCATGGCCGGCTCCGACGCGGTGTGCCTGCATGAGCTGGTCGACGGCCTGGTCGCCGAACACCGGCAGCTGGCCCGGCGCTGGGAGCCGCTGCGCCAGGCGCTGGCCGACATTTCCCAGGGCCGGCGCGCCGAGCTCCCGGCCGGCGAGGTCCAGGCGTTCACCGAGGCCTACGCCGCGCACATCCGCCGTGAGGAAGAAGAACTGCTGCCCATGGCCGCGCGGCTGATCGCCGACGACGCGCTGGCCGCCATCGGCCAGGCCATGAAATCGCGGCGCGGCGGCGAGGCGGGCTGAACCATGAAGCGCAACGCCTGTTTCCGCCAGAAACTGCAGGCCCCGGCCCTGGCGCACGCCATGTCGGCGCACAACCCGCTGTCGGCCCGGCTCGCCGAGCAGGCCGGATTCGACGCCATATGGGGCAGCGGCTTCGAGCTCTCGGCCAGCCACGCGGTGCCGGACGCCAACATTCTTTCGCCGTCGCAGCACCTGGACATGATGCGCGCGATCGCCGCCGCGGTGGACGTGCCGGTCATCGCCGACATCGACACCGGCTTCGGCAACGCCATCAACGTGTCCTACATCGTGCCGCAGTACGAGGCGGCCGGCTGTTCGGCCGTGGTGATGGAAGACAAGACCTTTCCCAAGGACACCAGCCTGCGCGCCGGCGGCCGCCAGGAACTGGTGCGCATCGAGGAATTCCAGGGCAAGGTCGAAGCCGCCTGCGCGGCGCGCCGCGACGCGGATTTCTGCGTGATCGCCCGCACCGAGGCCCTGATCGCGGGGGCGGGCGAGCGCGAGGCGCTGGCCCGGGCCGCGGCCTACGAGGCCGCCGGCGCCGACGCCATCCTGATCCATTCCAAGCAAAGCGCGCCCGACGAAATCCTGTCTTTCGTGGCCGCGTGGCAGGGGCGCGCGCCGCTGGTGCTGGTGCCCACCTCCTATCCGCAATTGCGCGAATCCGACATCCAGGCGCTGGGCAAGGTGGGGCTGGTGATCTACGGCAACCATGCCATCCGCGCCGCGGTGGGCGCGATGCGCGAGGTTTTCGCCCGCATCCGGCGCGACGGCGGCATCCACGAGGTCGACGCCGGCCTGCCGTCGGTCAAGGAAATCATCGCCCTGCAGGGCGACGCCGCCATGCGCGAGCTGGAACGCCGCTACCTGAAATAGGCGCCGGTCGCGCTGCCTCCGATGTTGCGTTGCGCAAGCCGGCGCGAGGGTTTACGCTAGACGCCCCTGCCTCGGGGGGAGACGCATGATCGGCCGGGGCAAAGAACGATGTCCGAGGGTAGACAAAGAATGATGCAGGGGGGCAAGCAAGCCGCGCGCCGGTTGTTCGGTTCGTGGGTGGATGAGGTGGACGCGCAAACCTTGCGCGCGGATGCGGCGGCGGGCCTGCTGGGCGCGCTGCTGGTGCTGCCGCAGGGCGTGGCGTTCGCCATGCTGGCCGGCCTGCCTCCCGAATACGGTCTGTATTCGGCCATCGTGCCCTGTATCGTGGCCGCGCTCTTCGGTTCCAGCCGCCACGTCATGTCCGGTCCCACCAACGCCAATTCGCTGGCGCTGTTCGCGGTGCTGACGCCGCTGGCCGCGGCCGGCAGTCCGGGCTACATCGAGCTGGCGCTGGCCGTGACGGTGCTGGTCGGCGTGATGCAGTGGCTGGTGGGCACGCTAAGGCTGGGGTCGCTGGCGCACTTCATTTCGCCGTCGGCGCTGTTCGGCTTCACCAGCGGCGCGGCCTTGCTGATCGCGGTGCACGCGCTGAAAGACGCGCTGGGGCTGCCCGCGCCCGATTCGCACGGCACCGGCGCGCTGCTGGCCAGCCTGGGCGCCAATATCGGACAGGCGCATGTGGGCGCGGTGCTGGTGACGCTGGTGACGCTGGCGGTGGCCATGCTGGTGCGCAAGCTGGATAAGCGCAAGCCCTTTATGCTGGCCGGCCTGGCGGCGGGCACGCTGGCGGCCGCGGCGTTCAATGCGCTGACCGAAGGCCAGCCGGTATCCGTGCTGGGCGCCATCGCCCAGCCCTGGCCGCCGTTTCACGTGCCCAGCGTGGACTGGCGCGTGCTGCCCGACCTGCTGAGCCTGGCCTTCGCGCTGACCATCGTGGCCCTGGCGCAATCGATCTCCATCGCCAAGGCCGTGGCCACGCGCTCGGGCCAGCGCATCGACGCGAACCGCGAATTCGTGGGGCAGGGGCTTTCCAATATCGCCGGCGGATTCTTTTCCTGCTATTTGTCCTGCGGTTCCCTGAACCGTTCGGTGCCCAACTACGAGGCCGGCGCCAAGACGCCGCTGGCCTCGGTGTTCTCGGCGCTGCTGCTGATGGCGCTGGTGGCCGTGTCGGCGCCGCTGCTGGCCCGCATCCCCCATGCGGCCATTTCGGGGCTGCTGCTGCTGGTGGCCTGGACCCTGCTGGACATCCCGCGCTGGCGCCTGCTGATCCGCACGCAGCGCAATGAATGCATCATCGCCGCCGCGACCCTGGCGGCCACCATCACCATTCGCATGGAAGTGGCGATCCTGCTGGGCACGGTGCTGTCGCTGATGGTCTACCTGCACCGCACCTCGCGCCCGGCGATGCGTTCCATGGGCTTCGACTCGCGCGGGCCGCAGCGCCGCTTCGTGGTGCTGGAACATGCCGAGGACGCGCTGCCCGAATGCCCGCAGCTCAAGCTGCTGCGCATGGAGGGCTCGGTGTACTTCGGCGCGGCCACGCACGTGGCGCAGCGCCTGCACGAGCTGCGCGCCGCGCCCGACGCGCCGCGCCACCTGCTGGTGATGGCCAAGAGCATGAACTTCATCGACATGGCCGGCGCCCAGGTCTGGGAAGACGAGCTGGCCGCGCGCCGGGCGATGGGGGGCGACCTGTATTTCCACCGGCCGCGTCCCGAGGTGCTGGCCATGTGGCGGCGCACCGGCTTTCTGGAGCGTCTGGGCGAGGACCACGTGTTTCCCGACAAGGCCACGGCGCTGAGCAGCATCTACGCCAGGCTCGACCGTTCCATCTGCGCCGGCTGCAAGGCCCGGATCTTCTGGGAATGCCAGCAGCCCGACGCTAGCCCGGCTGGGGCGCCTCCGTCCCAAGATACGCGGCCTTGACCCGTTCGTCGGCCGCGATGTCGGCCGGCGCGCCTTCGGCCAGCAGGCCGCCGCGCACCAGCACGGCGATGCGGTCGGCATGCTTGAACACCACGTCCAGGCTGTGCTCGGTGAACAGCACCGCGATGCGCCGGGTGTCGGCCAGCTGGCGGGTCAGGCGCATCAGCGCGTGGCGCTCGTTGGCCGCCATGCCGGCGGTGGGCTCGTCCATCAGCAGCAGGCGCGGCCGGTGCGCCAGCGCCATCGCCAGCTCGACCCGCTTGATCTCGCCATAGGCCAGCGTGCCGCAGGGCGCGGCCGCCTTGTCGGCCATCTGCACCTGCGACAGCAGCGTCAGGGCTTCGTCGACCGCGTGGAGGCCGGCGCGGCGCCAGGGGTTGAAGAGCAGCCGGTCGCGCGACAGCAGCGCCGTCTGCACGTTTTCCAGCACGGTCATGGAGCGGAAGGTCTCGGCCGTCTGGAAGCTGCGGCCCACGCCCAGCCGGCAGATCCGGCGGGCCGACAGGCCCACCAGCTCGCGGCCGTCGAGCAGGACCGAGCCGGCGTCCGGCCGCAACTGGCCGCCCAGCACGTTGAAGCAGGTGGACTTGCCGGCGCCGTTGGGGCCGATCAGGGCCAGCATACGGCCGGCTTCCAGCGTGAAGGACACGTCCGCCAGCGCCTCGATGCCGCCGAACGATTTGCGCAGCCCGCGCACCTGGAGCAGCGGAGCCGAACTCATGCGCGCCTCCCGCGCAGGCGCGTCGCCGCGCCCGCCAGGCCTTCGGGGAAGGCCAGCACCAGCACCAGGATGGCCAGGCCCAGCACCGCGTGCCAGTACTCGGTGCTGCGCGCGGCGGCGTCCTGCAGCCAGGTGTAGGACGCCGCGCCCACCAGCGGGCCGGCCAGCGTGTGCAGACCGCCCAGCAGCACCATCACCAGGCCGTCCACCGAACGGCTCACGGCCAGCACGTCGGGGGCGATGCTGCCCTTGGAAAACGCATAGAGCGAGCCGGCCATGCCGGCGGCGAGCGAGGCCGCCACGAAGCCCGCCCATTGCAGGCGCCGCGCGTCCATGCCGAGCGCCTCGGCGCGCAGCGACGAATCGCGCACGCCGCGCAGCGCATAGCCCAGCGGCGAGAACGCCAGCCGGCGCAGCCACCAGATGCCACCGGCGCACAGCGCCAGCGTCAGGTAATAGAACCACGGGCCCTGCGACAGCCAGGCCGACGGCCACAGGCCGATCAGCCCGTTGCTGCCGCCGGTCACGTCGTCCCATTGATAGGCCAGCGCCCACAGGATCTGCGCCACCGCCAGCGTCAGCATCGCCAGGTACACGCCCGACAGGCGCACGCAGAACCAGCCGAACAGCAGCGCGCCGAAGGCCGCGGCGAAGGGGCCGAGCAGCAGCGCCGCCTCCATCGGCACGGCCGCCAGCTTCAGCAGCAGCGCCGCGCCGTAGGCGCCCAGGCCGAACCAGGCCGCGTGGCCGAAGGACGTCATGCCGGCCAGCCCCGTCAGGAAATGCAGGCTGGCGGCGAATAGCGCGGCGATCAGGATCTCGGTCAGCAGGATGCCGAAGTACGGCCATTGCAGGGCGGCCACCGGCGCCAGCGCCAGCAGGACCAGCAGCAGGCCGTAGGCCCGCCGCAGCCGGCGGCCGGCCGGCGCGATCGGGCGCTCGGGGGCGGCGGCCTGCGACGAGGGCGCGGGCGGCTGGCCCAGCAGGCCCCAGGGCCGCGCCACCAGCACCACCGCCATCACGGCGAACTCGGCCAGCAGCGTGAGCTTGGACAGATTGAAGACCCACGGGCCGATCTGCACCTGGCCCAGGAACACGAACACGGCCTTGACCGAACAGATCAGCAGNNGATTGAAGACCCACGGGCCGATCTGCACCTGGCCCAGGAACACGAACACGGCCTTGACCGAACAGATCAGCAGCGCCGCCAGGAAGGCGCCGGGTATCGAACCCAGGCCGCCCACCACCACGACCACGAAGGCGCTGGCGATGATCTCCAGGTCCAGCCCCAGCGTGGCGGGCACGCGCGGCGCGGCCAGCGCGCCGCCCAGGCCGGCCAGGAAGGCGCCCAGCGTGAAGGCCGAGGTGAACAGCCACGCCTGGTTCACCCCCAGCGCGGCCAGCATGCGGCGGTTTTCCGCCGCCGCGCGCAGCAGCCGGCCCCAGCGCGTGCGCATCAGCAGCAGCCACAGCAGGCCCAGCACCACCGGGCCGGCGGCGATCAGCAGCAGGTCGTATTCGGGATAGCGGCGCCCCAGGATCTGCACCGCGCCGGACAGGCCCGGCGCGCGGGCCGAGAACAGATCCTCCGGGCCCCAGATCGCCAGCGCGGCGTCGCCGATGATGAGCACCAGCGCGAAGGTGGCCAGCAGCTGGAACAGTTCGGGGGCCTGGTACAGGCGCTTGAGCACCAGCCATTCGGCGGCCGCGCCGATCAGGCCCGTGGCCAGCGCGGCCAGCAGCAGGCCGGCCCAGTAGCCGGCGCCGTCGCCGAAATAGCCGGTGAAGGTCCAGGCCAGGTAGATGCCCAGCATGTAGAACGAGCCGTGGGCGAAATTCACCACCCGGGTCACGCCGAAGATCAGCGACAGCCCGGCCGCCACCAGGAACAGCGCGCTGGCGTCGGCCAGGCCGTTGAGCAGCTGCAGCAGCAGTCCGGAAAGGCTCATCAGGGCGCCGGGCGCATCTTGCGGACCTGCTCGTCGGGCGGCTGCAGGCGGGCGCCGTCGATGTAGGCGAAGTCCTTCATGACGCCCTTGCCGTCCTCCACCGCGGTCGTGCCCACGTAGACGCCCATGGTCGATTGATGGTCGATCTTGCGGTAGTGGATCTGGCCGTAGGGCGTGTCGACCTTGAGGCCGGCGAACGCGTCCACGAGCTTTTCGGTGTCCACGCTGCCGGCGGCCTTCAGGCCTTCGGCGATGGACATCAGCGAGGCGTAGCCCACGACCGAGCCCACCTTGGGCGTTTCGTTGTAGCGCTTCTTGTAGGCCTCGACGAAGGCCGTGTTGGCCGGGGTGTCGATGGCATACCAGGGATAGCCGGTGACGATCCAGCCGGTCGGGGCGTCGGCGCCCAGCGGCTCCAGGTACTCGGGCTCGCCCGACAGCACCGACACCACGGCGCGGTTCTCGAACAGGCCGCGCGTATTGCCTTCGCGCACGAAGCGGGTGAGGTCGGCCGCGAACAGCACGTTGAAGATCGCGTCCGGCTTGGCGTCGGCCAGCGCCTGCACCACGGCGCCGGCGTCGACCTTGCCCAGCGGCACGGCCTGCTCGGCCACGAATTCCACGTCGGACTGGAAGGCCTTCATCATGGCCTTGAACGTGGCCACGGCCGACTGCCCGTATTCATAGTTGGGATAGACGATGGCCCAGCGCTTCTTGCGCAGCGCCAGCGCCTTGGGGGCCAGCGCCGCCACGTGCATCCACGTGGAGGGGCGCAGCCGGTAGGTGTAGCGGTTGCCGTCCTGCCAGGTGATCTTGTCGGTGAGCGGCTCGGCCGCCAGGAAGAACACCTGGCGCTGCTTGGCGAAGTCGGTCAGCGCCAGGCCGGTGTTGGACAGGAAGCCGCCGAACAGCAGCTCCACCTTCTCTCGCGCCAGCAGTTCCTGCGCGGCGCGCACCGAATCGCCGGGATTGCCGTTGTCGTCGCGCGAGATGACTTCCAGCTTGCGGCCCAGCACGCCGCCGCCGGCATTGACCTGCTCCAGCGCCAGCTGCCAGCCTTTCTTGTAGGGGCCGAGGAAAGCCGGGATCGCCTTGTAGCTGTTGATCTCGCCGATGCGGATCGGGGGCTCCTTGTCTTTGGCGCTGGCGATCGGGGTCAGCGCCAGGGCCAGCAGGGCCGGCGCCAGCGCGCGGCGCAACAGGGTAAGGCAGGGACGGAGCATGGCAGATATCGCGTTCGAGGGATCGGGCCCCGCGGGCGGGGGCGGCGGCCCAATTGAAGCATGTGTTTTCGCCGTGCCGCAACAACGCGGTCGCCGGATGGAAAAAAAGGCCCTGCATTGCAGGGCCTTTCGGGGTCTTCCGGGATACCGGCTGAATTACTTCAGCTTGGTTTCCTTGTAGTCGACGTGCTTGCGAGCGACGGGATCGAACTTCTTGATCAGCATCTTCTCGGGCATGTTGCGCTTGTTCTTGGTGGTCGTGTAGAAATGACCCGTGCCGGCGGTCGACTCGAGCTTGATCTTTTCGCGGATACCTTTGGCCATGTCGTGCTCCTAGTATGTAGATTGGCGGGAGGGCCGATTAGGCGATTTCGCCGCGGGCACGCATTTCGGCCAGGACGGCGTCGATGCCGTTCTTGTCGATCGTGCGGATGGCCTTGGCCGAAACACGCAGGCGGACCCAGCGGTTTTCGCTTTCAACCCAGAACCGGCGCGATTGCAGGTTGGGCAGGAAGCGACGCTTGGTCTTGTTGTTCGCGTGCGAAACATTGTTGCCCACCATCGGGCCTTTGCCGGTCACTTGGCATACGCGTGCCATGGATGCACCTCTTAGTGTCGTTCTTGGCGCGTATCGCTCGAGGGAGGCTGACGTGGGTTTCGCCGCCGGGCTGAATTGCCGGCCACCCAGTCTTAGTGGATGAGAGCCAGCCTTGCGGCCTGGCCCTGTGCTTATACCCGCTGCCTGCCACCCGCGGGGACTGGATTTCGGGGTTTTCCAAATTCCAGTCTGGCGCTACGCGGTTGGGGTCAGAGTGCTGAACTACAAAGCATAGTAGTCCTGCACGGGAAACTTCGTATGAAGACAAAGATTCTAATACGAAAAACCCAAATAAATCAAGCAGCCAGCTTAGCGGGTGTGCATTTGCGCCACGCGGCCGGAAAACCAGGACAGGCAGGCGCAGGCCGCCAGCGTGGCGGTCAGGGGCAGGGCGCTGTCGGCCTGCCAGGCGCTGACAGCGAAGCCGGCCAGCGCGCCACAGGACAATTGCAGCGTGCCCAGCATCGCCGAGGCGGCGCCCAGGCGCTTGCCCTGGTCGGCCAGCGCCAGCGCGGCCGAATTGGGATTGACGAAGCCCTGGCTGCCCATATAGGTGATCAGGCACAGCATCAGCAGCGGCAGCGTCATCCAGCCGGCCAGCGTCAGCGCCACCGCCGCCAGGCTGGCGCAGGCCAGCGAGGTCAGGGCGCGGCGCTGCAGCTGCCGCGGCGTGTAGCTGCGCAGCAGGCGGGCGCTGATCTGCGAGCAGACGATGAGCGAGAGCGCGTTGGTGCCGAACAGCAGGCCGTAGTACTGGGGCGGCACGCCGTAGAGTTCGATGAACACGCGCGGCGAGCCGATGATGTAGGCGAACATGCCGGCCTGGCCGAAGCCGCCGGCCAGGCTGTGGGCCATGAAGCCGCGATGCGCGAACAGGTCGCGGTAATTGCGCAGGATGGTGCTCCAGCGCAGCGGCACGGCGCGTTCGGGCGCCAGCGATTCCTTCATGATCTTGAGGACCGCGAACATCAGCATGGCCCCGCCGGCCAGCATCACCCAGAACAGGCTGCGCCAGCTGGCGATGGCCAGCAGCTGGCCGCCGACCAGCGGCGCCAGTATGGGGGCCAGGCCCATGATGAGCATCAGCAGCGACAGCGCGCGGGCGGCCTCATGGGTGTCGTAGTGGTCGCGGATGACCGCGCGCGGGATCACGATGCCGGCGGCGCCGCCCATGGCCTGCACCACGCGCCAGCCGGTCAGCGCCTCGACCGACCCGGACAGCGCGCAGCCCAGCGAGGCCACCATGAACAGCGCCAGGCCCACCAGCAGCGGCGGCTTGCGGCCGTAGCGGTCGGCCATCGGGCCGTAGAAGACCTGGGCCATCGCCAGTCCGATCAGGTAGGCCGCCAGCGTGCGCTCGACGTCGCCGCGGGGCACGCCCAGGTTGGCCGCGATCGTGGGGAACGCGGGCAGGTACATGTCGATGGCGAACGGGCCGATGGCCGTCAGCGCGCCCATGAGGATTAGCCAGCCGGGCAGGCCGCTGCGGAAAGAGTCAGATGGGGGCATGGGGGATCACTTCTACGCGCGGGAGAGGGCACCGATGCGGTTTGTTGCGCGTTTTGGACCAAATCACAGACTGTATCACGGGCCACCTTACACTCAAGTGTCAGCTTTTTTCCGATAAAGTCGTCGAGGTCCGTACGCATCCAGGGGAGTAGCCGTGAATCCTTTGTTGTCTGTAGTGGAACGCAAGCTGCAGGCCTTGCCCGTGACCGTCCAGCTGGTGTTGCCCGACGGCGCCGTGCTGGGGGCCCCCGAGCCGCGGGTCCGTTTCGTGGCCCACGACAAGGCGGCGCTGGCCCACCTGGCCGAAGGCGCCGTCGGCATTCTTGGACAGGACTACGTCGAAGGCCGCATCGACATCGAAGGCAATATGCGCGACGTCATGGCCGCGGCCGCGGCGCTGCTGCCGGGGTCGCCGGTGGACGCGGCCCGCGGCGGCTGGCTGACCGAGCTGGTGCGCAAGGTCATGTCGGTGTGGCGCCACTCGGTGGAGCGCGACGCCAAGCAGATCGAATTCCACTACGACCTGTCCGACGAGTTCTACGCGCTGTGGCTGGACCCGCGCCGGGTGTATTCCTGCGCCTATTACCGCCGTCCCGACATGACGCTGGCCCAGGCCCAGGAAGCCAAGCTCGACCATATATGCCGCAAGCTGCGCCTGCGGCCGGGCGAGCGTTTCCTGGACGTGGGCGCGGGCTGGGGCGGCCTGCTGTTGTGGGCCGCCGAAAACTATGGCGTGGACGCTACCGGCATCACGCTGTCGCGCAACCAGCACGCCCATGTCAGCCGCCTGATCGAGGAAAAAGGCCTGGGCGGGCGGGTGCGCATGGAGCTGCTCGACTACCGCAAGCTGGACGAATCCGTCCCCTACGACAAGATCGCGTCGGTCGGCATGTTCGAGCACGTCGGCCGGGCGCAACTGGAGTCCTATTTCGCCAAGCTGCGCCGCCTGCTCAAGCCCGGCGGGCTGATCATGAACCACGGCATCACCGCGGCCGGGGTCTACAACGCCGAACTCGGCAACGGCATGGGCGAATTCATCGAGAAGTACATCTTCCCCGGCGGCGAGCTGACCCACATCAGCGTGGTGCTGGAAACCCTGACCAACGGCGGGCTGGAAGAGGTGGACGTCGAAAACCTGCGCCCGCACTACGCGCGCACCCTGTGGGCCTGGAGCGACGCACTGGAGGCGCGCCTGCCCGAAGCCGCGCAGATACTGTCGGGGCCGCAGGGCGAACGCTCGCTGCGGGCCTACCGGCTCTACCTGGCGGGCTGCGCCATGGGCTTCGAGCACGGCTGGATCGCGCTGCACCAGGTGCTGGCCCAGCCGCCGGCCGGCGGACGCGCCGACGAACTCGACGATCCGGCCGACCTGGCCTATCCGTGGCGCCGCGATTACATGTACCAGGAACGTTGAGCGGCGCGCAAACGGCGTTTTGGCCGCTCCGGAAAAGGCATGAATGTATTAATAGGAATATATTCTTTACTAAATGAAACCTTACACTTCGGACAGAATTTCCCAGGGAAAACCGGCGGCTTACCCCTGCGGACTCCGGGTTATCCCGGGGGCGTTTTTCCTGAAATGTATCTGTTTTGTTCGGGGCGGGGCTTGGGTTGAGCAGCAATTTCGTTTAAGATGCTCGCTTCTTCGTTCAGTTTGTTCACTTTCTGTGGGTTTTCAAAAACCGCGTTTTTGAAGCTCCTGTCTTGCAAGATCCCGCACCCTCGCGGACGGTCTTGTTGCTAGTGTCGGTTTGTATTGGCGGTTCTGCCCGTCTTCCGCACAACCCCCTTAGCTCCATGGCACCCACGGGCCTGGCCCGGCGTGTGTCCCTGAACCTATGGAGGCAAAAGCCAATGCGTTTCACCCCTGTCAAGACTCTGGTCGCCGCGGCCGTGTTCTTTGCATTCGCCGGTTCGGCTCAGGCCGCCGACGCGCCTCAGTGCGAACTCAAGCGTCCCGTCAACTTCGGCGCCATGAACTGGGAATCCAACCTGGTCCTGGTCGACGTCGAACGATTCATCATGGAAAAGGGCTACGGTTGCAAGACCGAAACCCTGCCCACCGAGACCCTGCCCGCCCTGGCCGCGCTCGAGCGCGGCGACCTGGACATCAACACCGAAATCTGGCTGAACAGCGTGGCCGCTCCCTGGGAGCGCGCCGAGAAGACCGGCAAGGTCAAGCGCGTCGGCGAGCTCTACATGGGCGCCGAAGGCTGGTACATCCCGCGCTACACGGCCGAGCGCCTGCCGGAACTGAAGTCCGCGGCCGACCTGCCGAAGTTCAAGGACGAGTTCAAGGACCCGGAAGAGCCCGGCAAGGGTCGCTTCTACGGCTGCCCGGCGGGCTGGGGCTGCGAAGTGACCAGCACCAACCTGTTCCATGCGCTCAAGCTGGACGACACCTACACCTTGTATTCGCCCGGCACGGGCGCGGCGCAGAAGGCGGCCCTGATGTCGGCCTACAAGCGCAAGCAGAACGTCGTTTTCTACTACTGGTCGCCCACGCCGCTGGTCGGCTCCATGGACCTGGTCAAACTGGAGCTGCCGCCTTATGACGCGGAAAAGCACAAGTGCCTGACCGCGCCCAAGTGCGCCAATCCCCAGCCCAGCGCCTATCCCGACAATCCCGTTTTCACGGCCGTAAACACCAAGTTCTCGGAGGAGGCCCCCAAGCTCACCGAATTCCTGTCCAAGGTGTCGGTGCCGCTGCCCGTGATCAACGAGACCCTGGCCCACATGGAAGAGTCCGGCGACGAGTCCGGCGCCGTGGCCAAGTGGTTCCTGAAGAACAAGCCCGACGTCTGGACCAAATGGGTGCCTGCCGACGTTGCCGGGCGCGTCCAAAGCGCGCTGTAAACACCCTGGCTGCGCGCCGCCGAGGCGCGCACCGGCCCGCTCCCGGGCCGGTCTGCCGTGCCGCCGGCCTGGCGGACGGCTCCCGCCCCGCGGGCCTCTTGGTGTCTTCGCCCCGTCTGCCGCCGCCATGCGCGGCTTCGATGCGGGCGGCGAGCGCGCCAGAATGGAGTAGAACGAATGTTTCCTGAAATTATTCCCGCCCGGCAGGTCCGGGGGGCGATCGACGGTTTCGTCGATCATTTGGTCACCAACTACGCGGATACGCTGGAAAAAATGTCCCAGCCCGTCCTGCACGCGCTGGTGTGGCTGGAGCAGCTGCTGCGCAGCTCGCCGTGGTGGGCCGTGGTCTTGGTCACCGTGGCCATCGCCTGGGGCGTGAGCCGCCGCATCGGCCTGAGCCTGGCGATGGGCCTGCTGCTGTGCGTGATCGGCGTGCTGGGCCTGTGGGACGCCGGCATGCAGACGCTGGCGCTGATGATCATGGCCGCCGGCCTGTCCGTGCTTATCGGCATCCCGCTGGGCGTGCTGATGGCGCGCGTCAACTGGCTGCGTTCCGGCATGCTGCCGGTGCTGGACGTGATGCAGACCATGCCCAGCTTCGTGTACCTTATTCCCGTGGTGATGCTGTTCGGCCTGGGCAAGATCCCCGCCATCATCGCCACCGTCATCTACGCCGTGCCGCCGCTGATCCGCCTGACCGACCTGGGCATCCGCCTGGTCGACCGCGAAGTGCTGGAGGCCTCGCGCGCCTTCGGCGCCAATCCGCGCCAGCAACTGTTCGGCGTGCAATTGCCGCTGGCGCTGCCCAACATCATGGCGGGCATCAACCAGACGACGATGATGGCGCTGTCCATGGTGGTGATCGCCTCGATGATCGGCGCGCGCGGCCTGGGTTATGAAGTGCTGCTCGGGATCAACCGCCTGGAAGTGGGCCGCGGCCTGCTCGCGGGCCTGGGCATCGTGGTGCTGGCCGTGCTGTTCGACCGGATCACGCAATCGTATGGACAGCGCATGCGCAAGGGAGGCCAGCGATGAGCAAGATCGAGGTCAAGAACATCTACAAGATTTTCGGGCCGCACCCGAAGAAATGGCTGCAGGCCGCCCAGAACGGCATGAGCAAGGAACAGCTGCTGGCCGAAAGCGGCCATACGCTGGGCCTGCGCGACATCAGCCTGTCCATCGAAGAAGGCAGCATCTACGTCATCATGGGCCTGTCGGGTTCCGGCAAGTCCACGCTGATCCGCCACTTCAACCGCCTGATCGAGCCCAGCGCCGGCCACATCCTGGTCGACGGCGTGGACGTGGTGAGCCTGAACAAGCGCGACCTTGAAGTCTTCCGCCAGAAGAAGATGAGCATGGTGTTCCAGCGCTTCGGCCTGTTTCCGCACCGCACCGTGCTGGACAACGCCGCCTACGGCCTGACCGTGCAGGGCGTGGGCCGCGCCGAGCGCGAGCAGCGCGCCCGCGAATGGCTGGACCAGGTGGGCCTGTCGGGCTTCGAGAACCAGTATCCGCACCAGCTGTCAGGCGGCATGCAGCAGCGCGTGGGCCTGGCCCGGGCGCTGGCCACCGACGCCGAAATCCTGCTGATGGACGAAGCCTTCTCGGCGCTGGACCCGCTGATCCGCCGCGAAATGCAGGACCAGCTCTTGCAGTTGCAGGCCAAGCTCAACAAGACCATCGTGTTCATCACGCACGACCTGGACGAGGCCCTGCGCCTGGGCAACCGCATCGCCATCCTCAAGGACGGCGAGCTGGTGCAGGAAGGCACGCCCGAGGACATTCTGCTGAACCCGGCCAACGACTACGTGCAGTCGTTCCTGCAGGACGTGAACCGCACCAAGGTGCTGAACGCCACGCACGCCGTGAACCCGGCGCGCCTGACCCTGACCATGCGTTCGCGCCCCGCGCACGCCATGGACCGCATGCGCGCGCTGGACTACGAGTACGCGCCGGTGCTGGACGGCAAGCGCCTGGCGGGCGTGCTGACGGCCGAGGCCGCCGAGCGCGCCATCGCCGACGGCGTGCGCGACGTCTCGCGCTACGTCGAGGACCTGGCCTCCGTGCCCGCCACCGCGGGTCTGGGCGAAGTGCTGGCCCAGCTGGTCCACAGCGACCAGCCCGTGGCCGTGACCGGCGAGGACGACGAGTTCATCGGCATGCTGTCGCGCAAGAAGGTCGTGGAACTGGTCACGCCGGCCCTGGCCGATACGCCGGCGCCGGCCGACGCCGAGTCGGCACCGCAGGCCGAACCCGAGCCGGAGCGCCGCGACCAGGCCGCCTGAATCAGGGTAGATCCGTATCCGGATCGCGGCCGCGGCGCGGGCAAAGTCCGGATATCATGAGCGACGGGCCGGACTTTCCGGCCCGTCCTCATTCGGAACTTCGGAAACCATCATGCCCTTTTTGAATGTCCAGATCATGCAAGGCCATTCGGCCTCCCAGAAAACCGCGCTGCTGAAGGCCGCGTCGCGCGCCGTCGCCGAAAGCCTGGCCGCGCCCGAGACCAGCGTGCGCATCGTGTTGCAGGAAGTGCCCGCGGAACACGTGATCGTGGCCGGCGAGATCGGCAAGCGCATGGCGCGCGTGGACGTGGACATGATCGAGGGCCGCGACGAGGCCAAGAAGGCCGCCCTGATGGCCGCGCTGAACCAGGCAGTCTGCTCGACCGTGGACATGTCGGGCGACGAGGTGCGCGTGGTGATCCGCGATGTGCCGAAGGTCGACATGGGCGTCGCCAACGGCATCAGCGCCAAAGCTGCAGGCCGGTAAGGGGGGGCTGCCCCGCCTTGGGGCGGCCCGGCGGCGGGGCGTACTTTCTGATCCCCGTCAATCCAGCTTCACGTTGGCCGCCTTGACCACCTCGCCCCACCGCGCGATCTCGCTTTTGATGTAAGCGGCATATTCCTCGGGCGTGGAGCCCAGCGTCTGCGCGCCCTGCGCCTTGAGCTGCTTCTGCATTTCGGGCGATTGCAGCGCGCGGCGGATTTCGGCGTTCAGCTTTTCCACCACCGGCGCCGGCGTGCCGGCCGGCACCACCACGCCCTGCCAGGCGCCCATCGAGAATCCCGGCGCCACCGTCTCCGCCACGGTGGGCACGTCCGGCAGCTGGTCGCTGCGTGCGCTGCTGGTCACGGCCAGGGCGCGCAGCTTGCCCTCGCGGACGAAGCCCAGCGAATCGTTCAGCGTATTCGTCATCAACTGCACCTGCCCGCCGACCAGGTCGGTCNCCACGGTGGGCACGTCCGGCAGCTGGTCGCTGCGTGCGCTGCTGGTCACGGCCAGGGCGCGCAGCTTGCCCTCGCGGACGAAGCCCAGCGAATCGTTCAGCGTATTCGTCATCAACTGCACCTGCCCGCCGACCAGGTCGGTCATGGCGGGCGCGCTGCCGCGGTAGGGCACGTGCACCGCGTCGATGTCCAGCGAACGCAGCAGCAACAGCGCGCCCAGGTGGGTCACGTTGCCTGCGCCCGCCGAGCCGTAAGACAGCTTGCCCGGATGCTGGCGCGCGTATTGCACGAAGTCCTGCGTGTTCTTCACCGGCACCGAGGGATGCACCAGCAGCACCAGCGGGATGACCGCGGTGGACGAGACCGGCGTGAAGTCCTTGACCGGGTCGAAGGCCAGCGAGCGGTAGAGGTTGGGGCTGAGCGCGATGGACGAGGTGTTGTACAGCACCGTATAGCCGTCGGGCTTGGCGGCGGCCGCGTACTGCATGCCGATATTGCCGTTGGCGCCGCCCTTGTTCTCGACCACGACGGTCTGGCCCAGCTGGTCGGTGAGCTGCTTGGCCAGCACGCGCGCGACCAGGTCGGTGGGGCCGCCGGGCGGGAAGGGCACCACCATGGTGACGGGCCGTTCGGGCCAGGCGGCCTGGGCGCTGCCCGCGCCGGTCAGCGCCAACAGGGCGAGGCCGCCCGCCAGCAATGCTTTTTTCATGTCTTGTCTCCTTGTGCTTATGAGAATGGCGCCGGGCCGCGCCCTCTGCGGGGCGCTGTGGATTACGGGGGATCAGGCGGCGGGCCGGCCCGCCAGCATGCGGGTGGCGGTGTAGCTCATGACCGGCTTGCCGTGCTGGTTGCGGACCTCGATGGCGGACGTGACGATGGCGCGGTTGTGCTTGGACGTGGGCCGCACCTCGGTCACTTCGACCTCCGCCCAGATGGTGTCGCCCGCCACCACGGGGGCCAGCATTTTCTTGTGCACTTCCAGCAGCGCCAGCCCGGTGCCCTGCACCATGCCCTGCAGGATCAGCCCTTCGATCAGGGCGTAGGTCAGCGCGCCGGGGGCGGGGCGGCCCTGGATGGCGCCCTGCGCGTAGGTCGCGTCGATGAAAATGGTTTCCAGCATGCCGGTCGCGCTGATGAAGTTCACGATGTCGGTTTCGGTCACCGTGCGGCGGAAGGTATGGAAGCGCTGGCCCACGGCCAGGTCCTGCCAGTAATAGCCCAGTCCGAGCTGCGCGGGGGCGGCGCGGTTTTGGTCAGCGGTCATGCGGGTTCCTTGCTGTCGTCGAGGGTTGCGGAAAGCGCGTCGCGGGCGGCGCCGGTTTCCAGGAGCGCGTCGATGCGGGCGTCGTCCAGGCCGGCCTGGCGCAGCACCTCGCGCGTGTGTTCGCCCAGGCGCGGCGGCATCGCCGGCGGCACCTGGGAATGCTGCATGCGCACGGGATTGCGCACAAAGCGGTAGCGGCTGCCGCAGGCGCTTTCCAGCGGCACGAAGAAATCCACGCTTTGCAGGTGCGGATCGTGCTCCAGGTCCTGCAGCCGGTTGATGCGCGCGGCCGGAATCTCCAGGCGCTCGCACAGCGCCAGCCAGTAGGCCGTGTCGTGCGCGGCCACGATCCCGGCCTGCAGTTCGTACAGCGCCTCGATGTTCCGGGTGCGGGCCGAGATGTCGGCGAAGCGCGGGTCTTCGGCCAGATCCGGGCGGCCGGCGGCGATGAAGAAGCCACGCCAGTGCGCGTCGGTGTAGGGCATCAGGCAGATATGGCCGTCGGCCGTGCGGCAGGGCCGGCGGTTGGGCGTCAGCGCGCGCGGATAGCCGGCCTCGCCGGGCTCGTCGCGCAGATGCCTGCCGTAGTAGTGCTCGACCAGCGCGAACGAGGCCATGCTTTCGAACATGGGCACTTCCAGCTGCTGGCCCCGGCCGGTGCGCTCGCGTTGGAAAAGGGCGGCCAGGATGGCGTGCGCGGCGACCAGGCCGCAGGTCTTGTCGGCCGCCACCGTGGGCAGGTAGCGCGGCGTGCCGGTCTGGCGGTCGACCAGGTCGGCCAGGCCCGACAGCCCCTGGATGATGTCGTCGTACGCCGGGCGCCCGTCGTAGGCGCCGCCCGCGCCGAAGCCGTACAGCCCCGCATACACCAGCCGCGGGTTGCGCGCGCACAAGGTTTCGGGGCCCAGCCCCAGCGCCTCCATCTTGGCGGGACGCATGCTGTGCATCAGCACGTCGGCCTGGTCCGCCAGCGCCAGCAGCGCCTCGCGCGCCGACGGCTGCTTCAGGTCCAGCACGATGCTGCGCTTGTTGCGGTTCAGGCCCAGGAAGATGGCGGCCAGTCCCGGCTCCTGCGCCGGGCCGGTGCGGCGCGTGGAGTCGCCGGCCGGGGCCTCGACCTTGACCACGTCGGCGCCGTAGTCGGCCAGTATCTGCGAGGCATAGGGGCCGAACACCACGGAGCTGAGGTCCAGGATGCGCACGCCGCCCAGCGCGCGGGTTTGGGAGAGGGGGGTAGCAGTCATGGGGGAAATGCTATCGGCCCCGCGCATACGCGTCTAATATGGCTTAGGTATTGGGTGATATGGAATTTGTTATGGCTATCGATCTACGCCAGCTGCGGCAGTTCGTGACCATCGCGGAGCTGGGCAGCTACCGGCGCGCCGCCGACGTGCTGCACATCGCGCAGCCGGCGCTGTCGGTCTCGATCCAGAAGCTGGAACACGCGGTGGGCGTTCCGCTGCTGGTGCGCGGCGCCAAGGGCGTGACCCCGACGCCGGCCGGCCAGGCCCTGATGGCCGACGCGCGCCGGGCGCTGTTCCACTCCGAACAGGCGCGCCAGGCTGCGCGCCGCGTGGCGCTGGGCGAATGGGGCCTGCTGCGGCTGGGTTTCGTGGGATCGGCCACCTACATGCTGCTGCCGCGATGCCTGCCGCAGTTCCGCGCCCAGTATCCGGACCTGCAGCTGGACCTGCGCGAGGACAGCACCATCGGGCTGGTGGGCATGCTGCGCGCCAACGACATCGACGCCGGCCTGGTGCGCGGGCCGCTGGAGGAGGACGAGTCGCTGGACTCGTGGGTGGTGGAGCGCGACGACCTGATCCTGGCGGTGCCCGCCGGGCATCCGCTGGCCGCCGGCGGGCCGGTGCGCCTGGAGCGGGCGCGCGCCGAAAACTTCGTGCTGTATTCGCCGCTCAAGGTGCCTGGCTTGCACGGCGTGGCGCTGGCGCTGTGCCGCAAGGCCGGCTTTTCGCCGCGCGTCAGCCAGGTGGCGATTCAGGTGCAGACGCTGGTCAGCCTGGTGGCCAGCGGCCTGGGCCTGGCGCTGGTGCCCGGGGTGACGCGGGCGTATTCCACGCCGCACGTGGCCTTCGTGCCGCTGGCCGATGCCGATGCGCGCGGCGCGCTGTCGCTGTCGCTGGTGACGCACCGAGACACCTCGTGCGCCGCCGTGCTGCGGCTGCGCGACAGCATGCTGGCGCTCGCCGCCTGAGGCGGCGGGCGCGGGTCAGCCCTGGCGGGCCGCCAGGATGGCGTCGACCTCGATGTCGAAGCCGGCGAAGTTGGACTGGGTCAGCGTGCGGGCCGGCGCAGGATCGCCGACGTAGCCGGCGTAGATCGCGTCGAATTCCTTGGCGTCGGCCGGGTTCTTCAGGAACACGTTGACCTTGACCGCGTCGTGCAGCGACAGGCCGGCCGCCTCGGCCGCCGCCTGGAGATTGTCCAGCGCCATGCGCGCCTGCTCGGCGAAGGGCTTGTCGCCGTGGCGCACGTTGTGGACGTCGCGCGGGGTCTGGCCCGAAAGAAAGACCAGGCCCTGGGCCTGGACGGCGACGCTGTAGGTGCCGGCCGGCGGCGGTGTGCGGTCACTGGAAAATGCGCGGCGTGTCATCGAAGGTCTCCTGGTTGGGTGGAAGTTGGCCGGCGCGGGCGGCCGGCCGCCCCGATGCTAGCCGATTCAGGCGGGCGGCTGCCGTTCCTGCGCCTGTTGGACCAGGCCCTTGAGCGCCTGCCCCAGCTCGGTGGGGAAGGGAAACACGATGGTCGAATTGTTCTGCGCGCCTATCATGGCCAGCGTGCTCAGGTAGCGCAGCTGCATGGCCTCCGGCTGCTGCGCCAGCGTGCGCGCGGCGTTGAGCAGCATCTGCGCGGCCTGCTCCTCGCCCTCGGCGTGGATGACCTTGGCGCGCCGCTCGCGCTCGGCTTCGGCCTGGCGCGCGATGACCCGCACCATGCCTTCGTTCAGGTCGATGTGCTTGATCTCCACGTTGGCCACCTTGATGCCCCAGGCGTCGGTCTGCGAATCCAGGATTTCCTGTACGTCGTTGTTGAGCTTGTCGCGCTCGGACAGCATTTCGTCCAGGTCGTGCTTGCCCAGCACCGAGCGCAGCGTGGTCTGCGCCAGTTCGCTGGTGGCCTGGCGGAAGTTCTCCACCTGGATCACGGAGCGCTCCGGATCGATGACGCGGAAGTAGATGACGGCGTTGACCTTGACCGAGACGTTGTCGCGCGAGATCACGTCCTGGGTGGGCACGTCGAACACCGCCACGCGCTGGTCCACCCGCACCATCTGCTGGACCACGGGGATCATCAGGATCAGCCCGGGCCCTTTGACGCCGGTGAAGCGGCCCAGCGTGAAGATCACGCCGCGCTCGTACTCGCGCAGGATGCGCACGGACGCAGCGAACAGCGCCAGCGCCAGCACCAGAATGGGACCGTAGAAAGCAAGGTTCATCAACATGGCAGACTCCTGTCGTCAATGCGGCGCGCCGGCATCGGCCCGCACGCGCAGGGTCAGCCCCTGCGCGGATTCGATCACCACCGGATCGCCGGCGGCCAGGCCGGCGGGCCCCTGCGCGCGCCAGCGTTCGCCCTCGGCCATGACATAGCCCTGCGCGCCGTTCCAGCTCAGGACCTGCACGCGCCGGCCGATCAGCGCGTCCACGCCGCTGACCACCGGCGCGCGGCGCGAGCGCAGCGCCAGCCGGCCGATCAGAAAGGTCATGCCCAGGCTGGCCACGGCCACGCCGGCCACCAGCGGCAGCGAGACCTCGTAGGCCGGCGTATCGGTGTCGACCAGCAGCAGCGCGCCCAGCACGAACGAGACCGCGCCGCCGATGCCGAGCGCGCCCAGCGAGGGCGTGAAGATCTCGGCCACCATCAGCACGATCCCCAGCAGCGCCAGGGCCGCGCCGGCGTAGCTCAGCGGCAGCGCCGACAGCGCGTACAGGCCCACCAGCAGGCAGATCGCGCCGACCACGCCGGGGTAGAGCGCGCCCGGGCTCATGAATTCGAAGATCAGCCCGTAGACGCCCACCATCAACAGCATCAGCGCCAGGTTGGGATTGGTGATCGCGCTCAGTATCCGGGTGCGCCAGTCGGGTTCGCGCTCCTGTAGCGCCAGCCCGCGGGTGTGCAGCGTGACTTCGTTGTTGCCGACCCGCACGCTGCGCCCGTCGGCCTTGTCCAGCAGGTCGGGCAGGTCGTCGGCGATCAGGTCCACCACGTTCTGCGCGCGGGCCTCGCCGGCCGACAGGCTGGCGGCCGAACGCACCGCCTGCTCGGCCCAGTCGGCATTGCGTCCTCGCAGCGCGGCCAGCGCGCGTATGTAGGCCACGGCGTCATTGATGGCCTTGGATTCGCTGGCGTCACGGGCGGGCTGGGGCGGGGCCTTGTCGGCGCCCGCCTCAGGCTTGCCGGCGGGCGGCTCGGCCGGACGCGGCGGGCTGCCGCCCAGCGAGATCGGCGTGGCCGCGCCCAGGTTGGTGGCCGGCGCCATCGCCGCCAGATGGCTGGCGTAAAGAATGTAGGTGCCGGCGCTGGCGGCGCGCGCGCCGTTGGGCGCCACGTAGGCGATCACGGGAACCGGCGAGGCCAGGATCGCGCGGATGATGTCGCGCATCGAGGCGTCCAGCCCGCCGGGGGTGTCGATGCGCAGCACTACCGCGGCCGCGTTGTGTTCGCGCGCGGCGGCCAGCCCGCGGACCAGGTAGTCCGCCGTGGCGGGGCCGACGATGCCGTCCAGGGTCAGCACCACGGCGCTGCGCGAGTCGGCGGCGGGCGCGGCGATCGCGGCCGTGGCGCCGAGCACGACCGCCGCCAGCAGCGCGGCGAGGCCGCACAGCCTGCGTGTTGCGCAGATCAGGCTCTGGATCGGGGAGGCCATGGCGGATTCCTCCTGGTTGCTCCGAGGGGCGGGCGGCGCGGCGCCCGGCCGGCTGTGTCCAGAGTACCACTTCCACTACGCGATTCAGAGACTAGCGCAAGGAGATCCCCGTGCGCTGCACCGCCTGCGTCCAGTACTGGCGGTCGTCTTCCATGCGCCGCGCGAGGTCCTGCGGACTGCCGCCTTCCGCGATCAGGCCCAGCTGCGCATAGCGCTCGCGCACCGCCGGCGAGGACAGCGCCTCCGATACCGCCTGGGCGACGCGGTCCAGCACCGGCTGCGGCGTGCCCGCGGGCGCATACAGGCCGACCCAGGTGTCGCGGTCCAGCCCGGCGACGCCCAGCTGCGCGAAACTGGGCACGCCGGGCAGCAGCGGCGAGCCGCCCGGCGTGGTCACGGCCAGCACCTGCGTCTTGCCGGTCTGGGCAGCCTTGGTGGCGCCCGAGGCGCTGAGAAAGGCGCTGCCCACGTGGCCGCCCAGCAGCCCGGTGAGGTTCGGGCCTTCGCCGGCGAAGGGCACGTGGGTGATGTCGATCTGCTTGTCGCGCTTGAGCAGTTCGCCGAAGAAATGCGTGGTGGTGCCTTCCCCGCTGGAGCCGAAACTGATCGCGCCCGGCTTGTCGCGCGCCATCGCGACGTACTGCGCCAGCGTGTCGGCCGGGACCGCCTGGCGGTTGACCAGCAGCGCCACCGGCGTGGTGAATAGCGTGGAGACCGGCAGCAGGCTGGCCGCCGACGACGGCGCGCCGGCCGTCTCGCGGCCCAGCTGTTCGTTGATGGTGGAGTTGGTGACGGCCACCAGCGTGTAGCTGGGCGGGCTTTTGGCGGCCAGCGCCACGCCGATGCGCCCGGACGCGCCGGGCCGGTTCTCCACGATGACGGGCTGGTCCCACACGGCGCCCAGCCGTTCGGCCAGGATGCGGGCGGCGCCGTCCACCGCGCCGCCCGCGGGGTAGGCCACGATCAGCCGCACCGGCTGTTCGGGATAGGCGCCGGCCGCGGCGGCGCCGGCAAGGCCCAGCGCCGCCGCGGCGGCCATCGTCAACGCGGTGTGGCGGATTGCATGATGCATGTCATGTCTCCTTGTGCGCGGCGCGCGTTCAGATCACGCCGTCGGTGCGCAGCTGCGCGATGCGGTCCGGCGCCAGGCCCAGCAGCTCGCCGTAGATGGCGTCGTTGTCCTGCCCCAGCCCCGCGCCGGCGTGCGTGGGCTCGGTCGGATCGCGTGTGAAGCGCGGCACCACGTTGGGCATCTGCAGCATGCCGAAGTCGCGGTCCGGCACTTCCACGATGGAGCGGCGCGCCACCACGTGGGGGTCCTTGACGACCTGGTCTATGGTGTAGATCGGCGCCAGCGTGCCGTTGGCCCGGTCGAAGGCGGCCAGCACGTCCTGCAGGTCGTGGGCCGCGCACCATTCGATGAAGACGCGGTTGAGTTCCTGTTCGTGCACCACCCGGCTGGCGTTGTCGGCGAAGCGCGGGTCCAGCGCCAGTTCGGGACGGCCGATGGCGCGGCAGTTGTTGGCGAACATGGAGTCGATGGAACCCGCCATCGACACCCAGTGGCCGTCGCGCGTGCGGTAGACGGCCGAGGGCGCGGAGTAGGGGCTGCGGTTGCCGTTGCGGGTCGGCACCGTGCCCAGCTGCTGGTACACGCCGGGCATGAAGTCCAGCAGCCGCGTGATGCATTCGGTGAGCGAGAGGTCGATCTCCTCGCCCGGGCGGCCGGGATCGCGCGCGCGCGGCCACAGGGCGGTCAGTATGCCGATGGCGCCGAACAGCCCGCCGATGGAGTCGCCCAGCGGCACGCCCGCGTGCATGGGCTCGTCCTCGGGATGCCCGGTCACGGTGGTCAGGCCGCCCATGGCCTCGAAGATCCGGGCGAAGCCGGGGCGCTCCGAGTAGGGGCCGGACTGGCCGAAGCCGGTCACGCGCAGGATGACCAGGTTGGGCCTGAGCGACCACAGCACTTCCTTGGTCAGGCCCCAGCGGTCCAGCGTGCCGGGGCGGAAATTCTCGATCAGCACGTCGAACTGCGGCAGCAGCTGCTTGAACAGCGCCACGCCGTCGGGCACGCGCAAGTCCAGCGTGCCGAAGCGCTTGCCGCGCTGGGCGGTTTTCCACCAGATGCTCCTGCCGTCCTTGAACGGCGGAAACGCGCGCATGCCGTCGCCCTTGCGCGGCAGTTCCAGCTTGAGCACGTCGGCGCCGTAATCGGCCAGCAGCGTGGCGGCGAAAGGGCCGGCGAGGACGGTGGCGATGTCCAGCACCTTGAGCCCGGCCAGGGGACCTGTCATGGCGGTGTCCTCCCTCATCGCGGGGCCAGCTGGCGGGCGATGATTTCCTTCATCACCTCGTTGGCGCCGCCGTAGATCTTCTGGCCGCGCGAATCCATGTACATGCGCGCGATCGGGTATTCGCGCATGAAGCCGTAGCCGCCGAAAAGCTGCAGGCAGCGGTCGACCGTCTCGCATTCCTTCTGCGTGCCCCACCATTTCGCCATGGCGGCGGTGGCGGCGTCCAGCCGTCCCTCCTGCTGCCAGGCGATGCATTGGTCGATGAACACGCGCGCCAGCGCCGCCTCGGTCTTCATCTCCGCCAGCTCGAAGCGGGTGTTCTGCAGCTTGAACAGCGGCTGGCCGAAGGCCTGGCGCTGCTGCACGTGCTCCAGCGTCAGGCGCAGCGCGCGTTCGATGCTGCCGACCGCGCGTATGCCGATGAGCAGGCGCTCGTAAGGCAGCTGCGCCATCATCTGCGCGAAGCCCTGGCCCTCGCCGGCGCCCAGCAGGTTGGCCGCGGGCACCCGGACCTCGTCGAAGAACAGTTCCACCGTGTCCTGCGCCTTGAGCCCGACCTTGTCCAGCGGTTCGCCGCGGCGAAAGCCCGCCAGGCCGCGCGTCTCCACCATCAGCAGCGACACCCCCTTGGCGCCCAGGCTGGCGTCGGTCTTGGCCGCCAGCATCACCAGGTCGGCATGATGGCCGTTGGTGTTGAAGGTCTTGGAACCATTGACCACGTAGCTGTCGCCGTCGCGCCGCGCGCGCGTCTTGATGCCCTGCAGGTCGGAGCCGGCGCCGGGTTCGGTCATGCCGATGGAGGCGACGATCTCGCCGCTGGCCATGCCCGGCAGCCAGCGGCGCTTCTGCTCTTCGCTGCCGTAATGATGCAGATAGTGGCCGACGATGTAGTGCGGCCCGAAGCCGGGGCCGAAACCGCATTCGGCGCTGACCTCCACCAGCGCCGCCAGGTGCGCGTAATCGCCGTCGCCGCCGCCGTATTCCGACGGCAGGTCGGCCAGCAGAAAGCCCATCTCTCCCAGGCGATTCCAGACCTCGCGGTCGATATGGCCCTGCGCCTCCCAGGCCGGCACGTGCGGCAGCAGTTCGGCGTTCCAGTAGCGGCGCGCGGTCTCCTGGAACTGCGCGACCTCGTGCGTGCGCCACGGCGATTGGTATTCATCCATCAACACGTTGTTTTCTCCTCTCCGACTCGTTTGGGGGCGCGCTTCAGGCGCCGTACCTGCCCAGCACGGAAACGCTGCACACGTTCTGCCACGGAAAGCCGCCCAGGTTGTGGATCACGCCGATGGCGGGGTCGTCGGCGCGCTGGCGCTCGCCGGCGCGTCCCTGCATCTGCAGGTACATCTCGTAGGCCATGCGCAGCCCGGTCGCGCCGATGGGGTGGCCGAAGCACTTCAGGCCGCCGTCTATCTGGCAGGGAATGACGCCGTCGGCGTCGTAGAAGCCGTCGAGCACGTCGTGCGGGCCGCGGCCCTCGGGCGAGATGTGCATGTCCTCCATCGTCACCAGCTCGGTGATGGAAAAGCAGTCGTGCACCTCCAGCAGGTCGATCTGCTCGCGCGGCCGCGCGATGCCGGCCTCTTCATAGGCGCGCGCCGAGGCCACCCGCGTGGTCTGGAAGTAGCTGCCGTCCCAACTGTCGTGGCCGGCCTCGCTGCCGCTGGACACCGCCAGCTGCAGGGCCTTGATGGCGACCAGGTCGCGCTTGCCCAGGCCGCGCGCGATGTCGGGCGTGGTCAGGATGGCGCAGGCGGCGCCGTCGGAGACGCCGCAGCAGTCGTACAGGCCCAGCGGCTCGGCGATCATCGGCGCGTTGATCACGTCGTCCATGCTGATCGGATTGCGCAGGTGCGCCTTGGGATTTCGGCCGGCGTTGGCATGGCTCTTGACCGACACGTGGGCGATGGCGCGCTTGAGGTCGCGCGCGTCGATGCCGTGCTTGGCGCGGTAGGCGCTGGCCAGTTGAGCGAAGGAACCGGGCGCGCTGATGTTGGGCCAGACGATGTCGTTGAGCGGGCCGCGCGGACGCTGCGGCAGGCCGCCGTAGCCGGTGTCCTTCAGTTTCTCCACGCCGAAGGCCAAAGCAAAATCGCAGGCGCCCGAGGCCACCGCGTAGGCGGCGCCGCGCAGCGCTTCCGAGCCCGAGGCACAGAAATTCTCCACCCGCGACACCGGTATGTTGGGCAGGCGCAGCGCCACGCCCAGCGGCACGCCGCCGTTGCCCAGATGCTGGGTCTCGATGCCGGTTCCCAGCCATGCGGCCTGGATCTGCGACTTGTCGATGCCGGCGTCCCGCAGGCATTCGCCGAAGGCCTCCACCGCCAGGTCCTCGGCGCCGCAGTCCCAGCGCTCGCCGAAGCGCGAGCAGCCCATGCCCAGGATCACCACCTTGTCACGAATTCCCGTTGCCATGCATGTTCTCCATCGGAGCGGCGAGCGTCGCCTTCCAGAAATAGCGGGTGTAGCCGCGCGCGGCGTCGCAGGCCTTGATGCGAAAGCTCATGCGCATCGGCAGGCCGACGGCCAGTTCGTCTTCGTCCACGTCGGTGAAGTCCATCATCAGGCGGCCGCCGCCTTCGAACTGCACCATGCCGTAGCAGGCCGGGGGATTGGGCGTGTAGGCCAGGCGGTCCGCCGTATAGCTCATGATGCGGGCCGGCGTGTCGGCGAACGGCAGTTCCTGCTGTGCGCCGGTCGCGCCGCAGGCAGGGTTGACGCAGACCTCCGAACGCGGCCACTGCGCCGTGCCGCAGGCTGCGCAGCGCCCGCCCAGAAAGCCGTGCACGGCCTTGCGGTTGCGGTATTCGACGGACAGCGGCGTCAGCTTGTCCTGCTCGGCGCGCATGCCGCGCTCCAGCGTCAGCAGGTCGTTGAAGACCAGGAACTTCATGTAGTTGTCCTCGGCCTTGCCGCGCGCCAGCCAGCCCTGCGCGCCCAGGCGCGGGGGCAGGGCCGCGAGCGCGGCGGTGGTGCGCAGCACCAGCACGTCCACCCCCTGTCCGAACGCCGCCAGCACCAGCACCTGTCCGGGCGCGGCCGCGCCCAGCGCATGCGCCAGCATCAGCAGCGGGTGGGCGCAGCCGGCGTTGCCGACGGTCGCGCCCAGCGTGTCGTGCACGCGATCGGCGGCGATGCCCGCCTGCCTGGCGATGCGCTGGGCCGCGCCTTTCTGCGGCAGGGCCACGCACAGCTTGTCGACCTGGCCGGGTTCGAGCCCGGCCTGGCGCAGCGCCGCGGAGATCGCCTGCGGAATCTGCGCGGCGTGGCCCTGCTCGCGTATCCAGCGTTCTTCCCAATAGGTGTCGGTGGCCGAGCCGGCGCCGCGGTAGTGGTCGGCCATGTCAACGGTGCGGCTCACCAGCGCCAGCGGTTCGGCGACGACCTCGCCTTCGCCCACCAGCACCGCGCCCGCGGCGTCGCCGTACAGCAGCTCCTGCGCGCTGGCCGCCTTGGACTTGCGGCGGTCGCTCGCCGTCACCAGCGCGCGCCGTCCGGCGCCGCCGCGCAGCGCCTGCATCAGGGCCGAGGTGGCGCCGCGCTGCGAAGCGGCGATGTCGACGGCGCCGATGTCCTCGTCCAGGTTCAAGGCCTGCGCGACGATGCTGGCGTTCAGCCGGCTGGCGTAGGGCAGCGAGGTCGAGGCCAGCATCAGGTCGTCCACCGAGCGCGCGTCCAGTCCCGCCAGGCAGTCGCGCGCGGCTTCCACCGCCATGGTGACGGCGTCCTCGTCGAAATTGCACATGGCCCGGGCGCCGTCGCGATGCGCCGCCAGCGAGGCGTCGTACCAGGCGTGGCTGCGCACGATGGCCGCGCGCTGCAGGCGCAGCCGCGGGACATAGGCGCCGAAGGAAAGTATGCCTCTCATGCGCCGGCCCCCCCGGCCGCGTCGATCACGGCCAGTCCGTTGTTGAGCACCACTTTTTCGCGCTCCAGCGCGATGGCCCGGAAGCGCACCTCGCCGCTGCTTCCCCAGGCCTCGACGCGGATGGTCTCGCCGGGATAGACCGGCGCGCTGAAGCGCACGTCGATGCGCTTGAGCCGCGCCGGGTCGTAGCCGCACAGCATGCGCAACAGCGCATGGCAGGCGATGCCGTAGGTGCACAGGCCGTGCAGGATGGGACGGTCGAAGCCGCCGCTGCGCGCCACCTCGGGGTCCGCATGCAGCGGATTCAGGTCGCCCGACAGGCGGTACAGCAAGGCCTGCCCGGCCAGCGTGGGCAGCTCGCAGACATGGTCGGGCGCGCCGTCGGGCAGCCGGACCGCGGCCGGCGAGGGCCCGCTCTGGCCGCCGAAGCCGCCGTTGCCGCGCGCCATCACCGCCTGTTCCACGGTGGCCAGCAGCTCGCCGTCCGGCGTCTCCAGGGTGCGCTCGACGAAGAACAGCGCGCCCACGTCCGGCCCCTTGTCCAGAATGTTCCGGACCCGGGTGCGGCCGATGACGGTGCCGGCCGGCGCCAGCGGGCGGTGCAGCTGCACCGACTGGCTGGCGTGCAGCACCTTGCGCCAGTCGATGCCGGTGTCGGGCTCCTTCATCCAGAAGCCGGGATAGCCCAGCACCGCGGCCTGCGTCGGCACGGCGAGCTGCCGCTCTTCATAGACGAAAGGCAGTTCGCGCGCATCCAGCGGGTCGCGCCCCAGGCCCAGGCCCAGCGCGTACAGGATCGAGTCCTTGGAGGTATAGGTCTGCCGCACCGGTTCGAAATGGCGATGCAGCAGCTTGTCGGGATCGAATGTCATGGCGGGCCTCATACCGGAGTCCAGGCGAACGCCTCGCGCGCGCTTTCCAGCGGCACCAGGCTGGTCTGCATGGCGGGAATCGCATGCTCGGCGATGGCCTCCACCGTCCAGCCTTCGGAGCGATGCACGCTGCGCAGCGGACGCGGCTGGCTGAACAGCATGATTTCGTTCTTGCGCACGCCGAAGATCTGGCCGCTCACGTCCTTGGCAAGGTCCGACAGCAGGTAGACGACCATGGGCGCGATCTTGTCGGCGGTCATCTGCTTGAAGCGCTCGAGCCGCCGCTTCTGTTCTTCGGTCTCGTCGGGCAGGGTGCCGATCAGCCGGCTCCAGGCCCACGGCGACACGCAGTTCGAGCGCACGTTGCAGCGCGCCATCTCCAGCGCGATCGAGCGCGAGATGCCGACGATGCCCAGCTTGGCCGCCGAGTAATTGGCCTGGCCGATATTGCCCACCAGGCCGGCGGCCGAGGTCATGTGCACATAGGCGCCGGACTGCTGTTCGCGGAACATCGCGGCCGCCGCGCGGCTGACGTTGTAGGTGCCCTGCAGGTGCACGTCCAGCACCTGCTGCCAGTCGACGTGGCTCATCTTGTGGAACATGCGGTCGCGCAGGATGCCGGCGTTGTTGACCACGCCGTCGAGCCTGCCGAAGTTGTCGATGGCCGCCTGCACCATGCGCTGCGCGGCGTCCGGATCGGACACGCTTTCGCCGTTGGCCACGGCGCGTCCGCCCTGCTCGCGGATCGCCGCCACCACTTCGGCGGCCGGGTCGAGCGTGCCCTCGCCGTCGCCATTGGGGCTGCCGCCCAGATCGTTGACCACCACCGCGGCGCCCTGGCGCGCCGCCAGCAAGGCGATCTCCCGGCCCACGCCGCGACCGGCGCCGGTCACCAGCACGACTTTTCCTTCAAGTACTCCAGCCATTTTGTCTCCTCGGCAGGTTGAACCGTTCAAGCAGAAACGGGATGCGAGAACTGTAGGCACGGCATGGCGGCCGGGTAACCACGCGCAGCGGATGGCAGGTATGCAGGATCGGCAATGCTCGGCCCGCGCGGCCGTGCTGCGCGGCAGCAAGCGGGGATTGCGCAGCCCTGCGGGTTGACCCCGATCCGCCATAGCCGCGCGCCGCCATGGCCGCGCGCATGCCGCAACGCAGCAGGCGCGGCGCGCCGGATACGCCCTGATATGATCGGAAAAAAATCACGACGCAGGCTTTTCCGTCCGTACAGGAGACAGAAAGTGAAGCTGGTAGTCCGTGCAGCCGATGAGCTGAAGATCGAGAACGTGTCCGCTTTCGTGGCCACCGCGGAGTCGGGCAGCTTTTCGCAGGCGGCGGTGTTGCGGGGCTGCTCGCAGTCCATGCTCAGCCGCCGGGTGCTGGAGCTGGAGGAGCAACTGGGCGCGCGCCTGTTCAACCGCACCGGCCGCGGCGTGCTGCTGACCGAACTGGGCGTGGCCCTGCTGCCGGTGGCCCAGGAACTGCTCGACGGCGCCACCGGTTTCCTGGAACTGGCGGCCTCCACCAACGAGCAGCCCTCCGGCACCGTCGAGATCGCGCTGCCGCGCTGGGCCGCCGAAGGCCCGGTGTCGATGCTGGTCAACCGGATATCCACGCAGTACCCGCGCATCCATCTGGTCATACACGAAAGCTACAGCCGCGACGTGATGGACCGGCTGGCCGCCGGCAAGCTGGACATCGGCGTCTTCAACAGCGCCCACGCCGAGCCGCCCGGACAGGCGCGGCGCCTGTTCTCGTCCGACCTGGTGCTGCTGGGCCGGCGCGATTCTCCGCTGCTGCGCGCGCCCACCGTGCCGCTGGCCGCGCTGAACGGGCTGTCCATCGTGATGCCGCCTTCGCCCAATCCCGTCGAGGCGGTGGTGCGCGAACGCACCCGCGACATGCAGCTGGATCTCAGCGCCGAACTGGAGATCAACTCGGGCGCCATGATCCGCGAGGTGGTGCGCCGCTGCCACCGCTACGCCATCACGCAGGTGCATCGCATCGAGGACTATCTGGACGAGGGCGACCTCGCCATCTCGCGCATCGTCGAGCCGGCGCTGACGCTGCACACCTTCTGCGCCACCGGCGCCAAGCACCGCATCAACCGCGCCAGCCTGGCGGTCGAGCGCTGCCTGGTGACGGTGCTGGAAGAACACTTCGTGCGGCTGCAGCAGGCCGCGCAGCGGCGCGAGGCGCGCTGGGCCGCGGCCTGGCAGACGGCTGTTCAGACCATGCATAGCTGATCCCCGGTTCCGGCATGGCACGGCGGGATTCTTGTGGCTATCGTGACAGGCTCCAAGAACCCGAGGAGACCCAACCATGTCCGTTGCCAGAACCGCGTGGCGCGCCGCCGTGCTCGCCTGCCTCGCGCTGTTTGCTTCGACGCCCGCCGCCGCGGCCGAGGCGGACGCCTATCCGTCGCGTCCGGTCCGCTTCATCGTGCCGATCGGTCCCGGCAGCAGCGGCGACACCATGACGCGCACCTTCGCCGAATACCTGCGCAAGACCGCGGGCCAGGCCATCCTGGTCGAGAACCGGCCCGGCGCGGAACTGTCGCTGGGAACCCAGGTGGCGCTCAACGAGCCCGCCGACGGCTATACCGTGGTGCTGATCAGCCCCAGCGCCACGGTGATCAATCCGCTGTTCGTGAAAGACCTGCCGTATCGTCCGCAGGACCTGTATCCCGTGCTCAACGTGACCCGCCACGTCGCCGTGCTGGTGGCGTCGGCGGCTTCGCCGTACAAGACGCTGGGCGACGTGGTCGAGGCGGCCAGACGCGACAAGGGCGGCGTCAGCCTGGGCACCTACGGCAACACCTATCGCCTGGGCGCGCTGGACCTCGCCAGGCGGGCCGGGGTGGACTTCAACCAGGTGCCGTACAAGGGCGCGGCGCAGGCGGTGGCCGACGTGGTGGGCGGTTCGGTGGACCTGGCGCTGATAGACATCGCCGGGGCCGCGCCGCTGGTGGCCTCGGGCAAGATACGGGCGCTGGCGGTGGCCGGCGACCGGCGCCATCCATTGCTGCCGGACGTGGCCACCGTGCAGGAAGCCGGCTATCCGGGCTATTCGCTCTATGTGTTCATCGGTTTCGCGATCCGCGCCGGCACGCCGGCGCCCGTGGCGAGCAAGCTGGAGGACATGATGCTGCGGGTGATGGACGACCCGGCGCTGCGCGCGCAGCTGGCGCAGCAAAGCGGCGGCGAGGTGGTGGGCACGGGCAGCCAGGCCTTCGCCGAACTGATCCGCGCCGAGGGCGTGCGCTACGCCGATCTGGCGCGCCAGATCGGCGCCGTGCCGCGGTGAGCGCGCAGCCAATATCTTCGATGTATCGGCCGACCCAAATATAGTATTTCCGGCGTGTGTGGTTCTTCCCTAGGATATCCGGCAAGGCATTCTGAAAAGGGAGGGGCCATGTGGGTAGCAGGGATGGGCCGGGCGCCAGGGCGCCGCGGGAGCGGCGCATGAACGGGCCGCTGCAAGGAGTCCGCATCCTCGACGTCACCGCGGTGCTGATGGGGCCTTACGCCACGCAGATACTGGGGGACCTGGGCGCGGACGTGATCAAGGTCGAGGCGCCGGGCGGCGACAGCGTGCGCGGCATCGGCCCGGCGCGCCACCGCGGCATGGGCGGGATTTTCCTGCACGCCAACCGCAGCAAGCGCAGCATCGTGCTGGACCTCAAGCGCCCGGCCGGCCGCGAGGCGCTGCTCAGGCTGGCGGCGACCTGCGACGTGCTGATCTACAACGTGCGGCCGCAGGCCATGGCGCGCCTCGGGCTGTCGTACGAAGCGGTGGCGCGCGCCAATCCCGCCATCCTGTACGTGGGCGTCTACGGCTACGACCAGCGCGGCCCGTACGCGGCGCGCGGCGCCTACGACGATTTGATCCAGGGCGCGGTGGGCATACCCGCGCTGTCGGTGCAGGCCGGCAGCGAAACGCCGCGCTACGCGCCCAGCGCCATTGCCGACCGCATCGTCGGCATCAGCGCGGCCAACGCGGTAAGCGCCGGGCTCTACCATCGCGCGCGCACCGGGCGCGGCCAGGCCATCGACGTGCCCATGTTCGAAACCATGGCGCAGCTGATCCTGGGCGACCACATGGCGGGCCATTCCTTCGAGCCGCCGCTGGGGCCGCCAGGCTATCCGCGGATACTGAACGCCGAACGCCGGCCCTACGCCACGCTGGACGGCCACATCTGCGTGCTGCTGTACGCCGACAAGCAGTGGGCGGCCTTCTTCGAGCTGATCGGCCAGCCGGGCCGCATGGAGACCGATCCGCGGCTGCGCGACATCGGCGCCCGCACCCAGCACATCCACGAACTCTACCGGCTGGTGGCGGACGCGATCGCCACCCGCAGCACCGCGGACTGGCTGGCGGCGTTCGAGGCCGCGGATATTCCGGCCATGCCCATGCACAGCGTGGAGTCGCTGCTGCGCGATCCGCAGCTGGAGGCGATCGGCTTCTTCAACACGGTCGACCATCCCAGCGAGGGCAAGCTGCGCATGATGGCGGTGCCCTCGCGCTGGTCCGGCACGCCGCCCGATCCGTCGCGGCCGGCGCCGCGGCTGGGCGAGCACAGCGTGGAAGTGCTGAAGGAGGCGGGCTACCGGGACGAAGACATAGACGCGCTGCTGCGCGACGGCGTGACCGTGGAGGCGGGAGCGGAACATGAGTGATTTCCTGAAACGCGAACGGCACGGCGCGGTGCTGCTGCTGACCATGGACCGGCAGGCCACGCGCAACGCGCTGTCCGACGCCGACGCGGTGGACGCGCTGGTGGACGTGTGCGCCGAGGTCAACGCCGACATGTCGGTGCGCGCCGTGGTGCTTACCGGATCGCACGGCGTGTTTTCCTCGGGCGGCAATCTCAAGACCCTGGACGCCACGGTCGGCGCCGGCCTGGGCGAGCCGGTGCGTAGCCGCCAGGCCTACCGCGACGGCATACAGCGCGTGCCGCTGGCGCTGTGCAACCTGGAAGTGCCGACCATCGCGGCGGTCAACGGGCCGGCCATCGGCGCCGGCTGCGACCTGGCCTGCATGTGCGATATCCGCCTGGCCGCGGAGCAGGCGCGCTTCGCCGAGAGCTTCGTCAAGCTCGGCCTGACGCCGGGCGACGGCGGGGCGTGGCTGCTGCCGCGCGCCGTCGGCATGTCGCGCGCCTGCGAAATGGCCTTCACCGGCCGCAGCGTCGACGCCGCGCAGGCTTTGCAGATGGGGCTGGTGTCGCAAGTGCTGGCCGGGGAAGCGCTGCTGCCGGCCGCGATGGCGCTGGCGCAGGAGATCGCGCAGCACTCGGGCCACGCGCTGCGGCTGACCAAGCGCCTGTTGCGCGAGGGGCAGCACACGCGGCTGGATACGCTGCTGGAATTGTCGGCCGGCTTCCAGGCGCTGGCCCACCATACGCAGGAGCATGCGCGCGCGTTGGACGGGTACCTGGACAAGGCGCGCGCCTGAAGCCGATGACGACAACCAGGAGACAAGGAGAAAACCGATGCACACGAGGAGAAGAAGACTGCTGGCGGCCATGGGCGCGCTGGCCGGCCTGCCGCTGGCGCGCGCCGTCCGGGCCGCCGATTCGTCCTGGCCGGCGCAGCCGCTGCGCCTGATCCTGCCTTACGCCGCGGGCGGACCGACCGACGTGCTGGCCCGGGCGGTCGCGCAGCACGTGGCGCGCCAGCTCGGCCAGCCCGTGATCGTGGAGAACAAGACCGGGGCCAGCGGCAATATCGCCGGCGAAAGCGTGGCGCGCGCCAGGCCCGACGGCTACACCTTGCTGTACCACTCGTCCGGCCTGGCGATCAGCCCGGCGCTGTACCGCCAGCTGCCCTACGATCCGCTGCGCGATTTCGCGCCCGTAGCGCTGACGGCCTCGATCCCCCTGGTGCTGATGACGACGCGGAATCTGCCTGCGGCGAATACGGCCGAGTTCATCGCCTACCTCAAGGCCAGGCCGGATGCGCTCAGCTATGGCACGGGCGGGGTCGGCAACATCACCCATCTGAGCGTGGCGCTGTTCCTGCACGCCACCGGCACGCGCGCCGTCGGGATTCCGTTCAAGGGCACCAATCCGGCCATGGTGGCGATGCTGGGCGGGCAGGTGCAGTTCATGGTGGACGCGATAAGCTCGGCGCTGCCCTATATCCGCGACGGCCGCGTCAAGGCGCTGGCCGTGACCGGCGCGCAGCGCTCGGCGGCGCTGCCGCAAGTGCCGACGCTGCGGGAAGCGGGCCTGAAGGACCTGACCATGAACACCTGGCAGGGCGTGCTGGCGCCGGCCGCCACGCCGCAGCCCGCGATCCTGCGCCTGAACCAGGCGCTGGCCGAGGCCGTGCGCGACCCCGCCATCGCCGGCCCGTTCACGGCCCAGGGCGTGGACCTGCGCAGTTCCTCGCCGGCTGAGTTCCAGGCATATCTGGGGCAGGAGGTGCGGCGCTGGGGCGACGCGGTCAGGATGGCGGGCATACAGCCCGAATGAATATGTCGGCCCGGCGCGCGCCGGGCTCGCCAATGGAACAGTCTTGCGGAGACAAGCATGAACATCAGGACCCTGGCCATTTCGGGATTGCTCGGCGCCGCGCTGGCGCTGGGCGGCAACGCCCGCGCCGCAGCCGATTACCCCTCGCATCCGGTGAAGATCGTCGTCTCGCTGCCGCCGGGCAGCGGCGCCGACACCACCGCGCGCTTCCTGTCCAAGCATCTGGCCGACAAGTTCGGCCAGCCCTTCATCGTCGAGAACCGGCCGGGCGCCAACAGTTTCATCGCCGCCCAGGCGGTGGCGGGCGCGGCTCCCGACGGCTACACCATGTTCGTGGCCAGCAACTCGCCCATGACGACCAACGCGGCCGTATTCAAGAGCCTGCCGTACGACGCGATCAAGGACTTCTCGCCGGTGGCGCCGATCGCGCGCTTTCCGATGGTGCTGGTGGTTCCGGCCAATTCGCCGTACCGCAGCGTGGCCGAACTGGTGGCCGCCGCCAGGAAGGCGCCGGGGCAGCTCAACTTCGCCAGCGGTACCGCCACCTATCAGGTGGTGCTGGAACTTTTCCACGAGCAGAACGGCATCAAGGCCACGCACGTGCCGTACAAGGGCACCTCCGCCGCGCTGGCCGACCTGGCCGGCGGCGTGGTGCAGTACAGCCTTGCCGACGTCAGCGCGGCCCTGCCGCTGATCCGCGGCGGCAAGCTCAGGCCGCTGGCCGTGACCAGCGCGCAGCGCATCAAAGACCTGCCTGACGTGCCCACCATGCAGGAGGCCGGCACCAAGGGCTACGAAGCCTACGCCTGGACGGCCGTGTTCTTTCCCGCCAAGGTCGATCCCGCCATCGTCGCGCGCATGTCCGAGGCGGTCCAGGCGCTGGTGCGCAGCGACGCGGGCCGGGCCTTCATGGCCGGCCTGGGCGGCGAGTCGTTCGTCGGCGGCCCCGAGACGCTGGCGAGCTTCCAGAAGGAAGAACTCGAATCCATGCGGCGCATCGCCAAGCTGGCCAACATCCAGCAGGAATAGCCGGACCGGCTCAGGCCGCCGCCGCGGCTGGCGGCCCGGCACGCATCAGCCGGCAGGCCATGTCCACGAAATTGGCGCTGGTCGCGGTGGCGTTGTCCGGGTGCACGGCCAGCGCGATGCCCACTTTGATGGTGTCGGCCAGTTGCGAAACCGGCACCAGCCGCACCTTGCTGCCGGCCTGGCGGCGGGCCACCGCCGGCACGATGGCCACGCCCAGCCCGCTTTCCACCAGGCTCAGTATGGTCTGCACCTGGATCGCCTCCTGGGCGATGCGCGGCACCACGCCGGCCTGCTGGAACGCATACATGACCAGCGCGTGCATGCCGGGCACGTGCGTGCGCGAATAGCCGATGAAGGGCTCGTCGGCCAGGTCGCGCAGCGCCACGTCCTCGCTGGCGGCATGGCGGCTGTCGGCCGGCACGGCCAGCATCAGATGGTCCGGCTGCAAGAGCGTGATGCGGGCCGCGGTGGGTTCGAGCACCGGAAAGCGCACCAGCGCCACGTCCAGCGTGTGCGCGTCCAGCCGGCGCAGCAGATCGATGGTGGTGGACTCCTCGATGATCAGGTCCACGCGCGGGAATTCCTTGCGGAACGCCGACAGCAGCTGCGGCATCAGCGAATAGGTGGACGAGCCGACGAAGCCCACCTTGAGCACGCCCTGTTCGCCGCTCGCGCCTTCCTTGGCCGCGCGCCGGATCTCCTCGGCGTAGTAGAGCGTGGTGCGCGCGTAGCGCAGCACGACCTCGGCGGCCGGCGTGGGCCGCAGGCCGGCCGGCAGCCTTTCGAACAATTGCACGCCGAGTTCCTGCTCCAGCTTCTTGATGGCGGTCGACAGCGGCGGCTGCGCCATGTGCAGGCGCTCGGCGGCGCGATGGAAATTGAGGGTCTCGGACAGGACCAGCAACTGCTTGAGCTGGCGTAGCTCCACGGGCGTCTCCTGATGCGCCGGGCTCGCGATATTTATGATGTATTGCCCGGTCCACATCTAATATTAGACCGGGATGCAGGCCCCGTGTAGATTGCCATGAAGCCCGCGCGCAGCGGGCTTGCACGGCACTTTACGATCACGGTAATGCGCGCGCCGGCGCCGTGCGGCGCGCGCTGCGGGGACCACATTGGGCGCTATCGACGAAGCACTGCAACTGGCCGCGATACCCGCGCAGGACGAGGCCCTGCGCGCCAGCGTGCGCGCCTTCCTGCGCGAGGCGCTGCACGACATGCCGGCCGACCGCCGCGCGCGCTCGTGGATGGGCTACGACGCCGAGTTCAGCCGCGCGCTGGCGCGCCAGGGCTGGCTGGGCCTGACGCTGCCGGCCGCATACGGCGGCGGCGAACGCAGCAACTACGCGCGCTTCGTGCTGAGCGAGGAACTGCTGGCGGCCGGCGCGCCGGTATCGGCGCACTGGATCGCCGACCGCCAGACGGCGCCGCTGATCCTGCGCTACGGCTCGCAGGCGCAGCGCGATTTCTATCTGCCGCGCATCATCCGGGGCGAAGCCTTTTTCGCCATCGGCATGAGCGAACCCGACACCGGCTCGGACCTGGCCAGCGTGCGCACCCGCGCCACGCCGCAGGGCGGCGGCTGGCTGCTGAACGGGCGCAAGATCTGGACCACCAACGCCCATCGCTCGCACTACATGTGCGCGCTGGTGCGCACCTCGGGCGCGCCCGAAGACCGCCATCGCGGGCTGTCGCAGATGATCTTCGACCTGACGCTGCCCGGCATCGAGATCCGCCCGATCCGCGACATCACCGGCGACACGCATTTCTGCGAAGTCCTGTTCGACAACGTGCGCCTGCCGGCCGATGCGCTGGTGGGCGAGGAAGGCAGCGGCTGGGCGCAGGTCACGGCGGAACTGGCGCTAGAGCGCAGCGGCCCCGAACGCATTTATTCCAGCATGGTGCTGATAGACGGCTGGCTCGCCCACCTGCGCGCGAACGGCGCGCCCGAGCCCGCGCAGGTGCGCCTGGCGGGCCGCCTGGCCGCCAACCTGGCGGTGCTGCGCGCCATGTCGCTGGCCGTGACGCGGCGCCTGAACGAAGGCGCCGACGCCGGCCTGGCGGCGGTGCTGGTCAAGGACCTGGGCACCGGCTTCGAGCAGGCCGTACCCGAATGGATAGGGCAGGCCCTGCGCGCCGGTCCGGCGCCGGACGAGGTGCTGGCGCGCACGCTGGCCTACCTGACGTTCATCAACCCGACGTTTTCGTTGCGCGGCGGCACCCGCCACATCCTGCGCGGCATCATCGCGCGCGAACTCGGCCTGCGCTAGCGCGCCGCCCCGGACCCTGAGGACATGGCATGCCGCAATCCCTCCAGCAAGACCTGTATGACGAATTCTCGCGCGCACTGGCCGGGCTGTGCCCGCTGGAGCGCGTGCGCGAGATCGAGGCCGCAGCCGACGCGACAGACCCGCAAGGCGTGGCCGCGCGCACCTGGCGCGAGATCGACGCGCTCGGCTACGTGGACGCACTGACGCCGGCCGACCTGGGCGGGGCGGGGCTGTCGCTGGCCGACGCCGAGGGCCTGTGGCGGGCGGCGGGCGCGGCGGCGCTGCCGTATCCGCTGTCCGACACCATGCTGGCGCGCGCCCTGTTGCGCAGCGCCGGCCAGCGCGTGCCCGAAGGGCCGATCGCGCTGGCCCGGGCGCTGCCCGGTCCCAGCGGCCTGCGCTGCGCCCAGACGCCGGGCGCCGGGCTGGCGCGCAGCGTGCTGGTGCAACGCGACGGCGGACTGCTGCTGGTGGCCGCGCCGGCGGTGTCCGCGCCCGGACTGTTTCGTCCACGCGCCAGCGCCGCGCCCGCCTGGAGCGAGTCGCCGGCCGTCCTGGGCCGCGTGGCCTTGCCGGACGAGGCGGTGCAGGCCTGGCGCAACGCCGCCGACGCGGCCGGCATCGCCGGCGCGCTGCAGGCGGTGCTGGACCGCTGCGTCGCCTTCGTGGGCGAGCGCCAGCAGTTCGGCCGGCCTTTGGGACGCTTCCAGGCCATCCAGCAGGAAATCAGCGTGCTGGCCGAACAGGCGGCCGCGGCCGCCATGGCGGCGCGCATGGCCTGCGCCAGCGGCGCCATGCTGCCTGACGCCGCGCTCGCGGCCAGCGCCCGGCTGCGGGCATGCGAAGCGATACCCGTCGCCTGCGCCATCGCCCACGCCGTGCATGGCGCCATCGGCATCACCGAAGAGCTCGCGCTGGGGCTCTACACCACCCGCTTGCACGAATGGCGCGCCGCCGGCATGAGCGAAGACGATTGCGCCGAGCTGGTCGGCCGCCGGCTGATGGCCAGCGACAGCCGGACCCTGCTGGAATTCGTGCGCGGCATGATGGCCGCGATCGCCGCCTGATTCTTTCAACACCGAGGTTCCCATCCATGTCCCATCCCGATCCCGTCGTCATCGTCGCCGCGCAGCGCACTCCCATCGGCGCATTCCAGGGCGCGCTGTCGCACTACACCGCGCCCCAGCTCGGCGCCCATGCGCTGGCCGCCGCGATGCGCCAGGCCGGGCTGGCCGCGGATGCGGCCCAGGAGGCGCTGATGGGCTGCTGCCTGTTCGCCGGCCTGGGCCAGGCGCCGGCGCGCCAGGCCGTGCTGGGCGCGGGGCTGCCGACCACCGTGCAGGCCACCACGCTCAGCAAGATGTGCGGCTCGGGCATGAAGGCCGTGACGCTGGCCCATGACATGCTTTGCGCCGGTTCGGCCGAGCTGGTGCTGGCCGGCGGCATGGAATCGATGAGCAACGCGCCGCACCTGATACCGCGCGCGCGCCAGGGATACCGCCTGGGCGACGGGCAACTGCTGGACCACATGTACCGCGACGGCCTGCAGGACGCCTACGAAGGCCACTTGATGGGCTATTACGCCGACCTGGCCGCGCGCGAGCACGGCTTCACCCGCGCCGAGCAGGACGCCTATGCCGAGCGCAGCGTGCTGCGCGCCCAGCACAGCGTCGCGCATGGCGCGTTCGCCGCCGAGATCGCGCCGATGGCGGCGCGCCCGCGCCGCGGGGCGCCGCAGGGCGAACTGGTGGCCGAGGACGAAACCCCGGGCCAGTGCGACGTGTCGCGGCTGGCCAGCCTCAAGCCCGTGTTCACCGCCGACGGCACGGTCACGGCCGGCAACGCTTCGTCCATATCGGACGGCGCGGCCGCGCTGGTGCTGACCCGCCAGAGCCACGCGCAGACGCTGGGCCTGACGCCGCGCGCGCGCATCGTCGGCCATGCGGCGGCGGCCTTGCCGCCGGGGCAATTTCCGGCGGCGCCGGTGCACGCGATCTCGCGTCTGCTCGACCGCGTCGGCTGGAGCCGCGACTCGGTCGACCTGTACGAAATCAACGAGGCCTTCGCCGTGGTCACGCTGATCGCGCTGCGCGAACTGGGCCTGGCGGCCGAACGCGTCAACGTCGAAGGCGGCGCCTGTGCGCTGGGCCATCCGGTGGGCGCGACCGGCGCGCGCATCATCGTCACGCTGCTGCATTCGCTGCAGCGGCGCGGACTGCGCCGCGGTGTGGCCTGCCTGTGCCTGGGCGGCGGCGAGGCCACAGCCATCGCCATCGAAACGCTTTGATCCGGCGGCGCGCCGCCATCGCAACGGAGACGCACACATGGGACCTCTGGCTGGAATCCGCATCATCGAACTGGCCGGGATCGGCCCCGGGCCCATGGCGGCCATGCTGCTGGCCGACATGGGCGCCACCGTGCTGCGGATCGAGCGCAAGGAGCCGGCCGACCTGGGCGTGAAGCGCGAGCTCAAGTACAACCTGCTGTTGCGCAACCGGCGCGCCATCGCGCTGGACCTGAAAGACCCGCGCGCCGTCGCGCTGGTGCTGCGGCTGCTGCGCAAGGCCGACGCGCTGATCGAGGGATTCCGGCCCGGCGTGACCGAACGCCTGGGCCTGGGGCCGCAGGCCTGCCTGGCCGAGAATCCCCGGCTGGTCTATGGCCGCATCACCGGCTGGGGCCAGGACGGGCCGCTGGCGCAGGTGGCCGGGCACGACATCAACTACATCGCCGTCACCGGCGTGCTCGACGCCATCGGCCGCGCCGGCCAGCCGCCCACGCCGCCGCTGGCGCTGGTGGGCGATTTCGGCGGCGGCGGCCCGTACCTGGCGCTGGGCGTCCTGGCCGCCATCATCGAGGCGCGCCAGTCCGGGCAGGGGCAGGTGGTGGACGCCGCCGTGATGGACGGCGCGGCCTCGATGGCCACCGCGTTCTTCGGCCTGGCCGCGTCCGGCGCGTGGCGGCCCGAGCGCGGCGCCAACATCCTGGATTCCGGCGCGCCGTTCTACGACGTCTACCAGTGCGCCGACGGCCTGTGGCTGTCGGTCGGCCCGATAGAAAAGCGCTTTCACGAACTGCTGCTGCGCGAGCTGGGCCTGGACGACGAGGCGATCCGCGAACTTGGCGACCACCAGGACCGGGACACCTGGCCGCGCCTGCGCGCGGTGCTGCGCGAGGCGTTCGCCCAACGCGACCGCGACGACTGGTGCGCCCGGCTGGCGCTGCTGGATGTCTGCGTGGCGCCGGTGCAGACGCTGCGCGACGCGGCGCAGCACCCGCAGGTACGGGCGCGCGGGACGCTGGTGGAGATCGACGGCATCACGCAGCCGGCGCCGGCGCCGCGCTTCAGCAGGACGCCCAGCGCCCGGCCCACCGCGCCGCAGCCCCCGGACCCGGCGGCCTTGAAGGACTGGCTGGATGCCGAAGAACTGGAGGCGTTCGGCATCCCCGGAAACTGAGGGGCGCGAGGCAGCGGTTATTGTATGGCGTTATAACGTACGATTATTTGCATATAACCGAGGAAGATTTTGTCCGCCGCCGCAGCCGTCGCTCCCAGCAGCACCTCCTATGAACTCTCGCCGCGCGAGCAGCGCGGCAACATCGCAAGACTGACCGTCGCCCAGGCGCTGGCCGGCGCGAACTCCGTCGTGGTCTACGCCACCGGGGCCATCGTCGGCGACATGCTGGCGCCGGACAAGTCGCTGGCCACCTTGCCGATTTCCGTTTTCGTGGTGGGCATGGCGGCCTGCATCATGCCCGCCGGCGCCATCGCGCGGCGTCACGGCCGGCGGGCCGCGTTCCTGGCCGGCACCGGCTGCGGGATGCTGGTGGGCCTGCTGGCGGCCGCGGCCATCGTGCTGAGTTCGTTCTGGCTGTTCTGCCTGGCGACTTTCTTCGGCGGCGCATACGCCGCCGTGGTGCTGTCGTTCCGCTTCGCGGCGGCCGACGGCGTCTCGCCCGCGCTGCGGCCGCGCGCGCTGTCTTTCGTGATGGGCGGCGGCGTGGTGGCGGGCGTGGTGGGGCCGCAGCTGGTCACCCACACCATGTACCTTTGGCAGCCGCATATGTTCGCCGCCACCTTCCTGGTGCAGGCCGCGGTCGCGGCGCTGTCGGCGCTGGTGCTGCTGGGCGTGCGGCTGCCGACGCCGAGCGCGGCGGAAGTGGCGCAGGGACGGCCGCTGTCGGTCATCGCGCGCCAGCCGCTCTTCATCACGGCCGTGATCTGCGGCGCGGTGTCCTACATGCTGATGAACTTCCTCATGACGGCTGCCCCGCTGGCCATGCACCTGTGCGGCCACAGCCAGGAGAACGCCAACCTCGGCCTGCAATGGCACGTCATCGCGATGTACGCGCCCAGCTTCTTCACCGGCCGGCTGATCGTGCGCTTCGGCGCCGGGCGCGTGGTGGCGGCGGGCCTGCTGCTGACCGGGCTGGCCGCGGCCGCCGGCCTGAACGGCATCGACGTGGCCCACTTCTGGCTCACGCTGATCCTGCTGGGGGTGGGCTGGAACTTCGGCTTCGTGGGCGCGTCCGCGCTGGTGCTGGAATGCCATCGCCCGGAAGAAAAGACGCGGGTGCAGTCGCTCAACGATTTCGTGGTGTTCGGCACCATGGCGCTGGGCTCGTTCGCCTCGGGCGGGCTGCTGGCCGCGTACGACTGGGACACGGTGCTGTGGGTGTCGTTCGCGCCGCTGACGCTTGCGGTCGTGGTGCTGGGCGCGGCGGCGCGGCGCATCGGCCGCCGCGACCGGGCCTGAGCCGCGCGGGAATGTGGCTTGCTGGCCTCCGGATCTTACGCAATCGAGCGTTGGAACCAGGAGGCTTCAATGAAACCGAATCTGAAACCGTTGCGCGACCAGGTCATCGTCATCACGGGCGCCGGCAGCGGCATCGGCGCCGCTACCGCGCGCATGGCAGCGAGCCGGGGCGCCAGAGTGGTGCTGGCCGGACGCCAGGAAGAGGCGCTGCAGCAGGTGGCCCAAGAAATCGGGCAGGATGGCGGAACCGCCATATGCGTGGCCGCGGACGTGGGCGTGCAGGACGATCACGAACGTATTCTGGCCCAGGCCGTGGAACGCTTCGGCCGTGTCGACACCTGGGTGAACAATGCCGGGGTGTCGATCTACGGAACCCTGGAGGAAGTGCCCATCGAGGACCAGCGCAAGCTGTTCGAGACCGACTACTGGGGCGTGGTGTACGGCTCCTTGACGGCGGTGCGGCACATGAAATCGTCCGGCGGCGCGATCATCAACGTGGGCAGCGAAGTGTCCGATCGCGCCGTGCCCCTGCAAGGCGCCTATTCGGCGGCCAAGCACGCGGTCAAGGGATATACCGACGCGCTGCGGATGGAACTGAGGCAGCAGGGCGCGCCGATTTCGGTCACCCTGATCAAGCCGGCTTCGATCTCGACCGGTTTTACCGTCCATGCCCGCAACTATATGGACGCGCAGCCCGACCTTCCGCCGCCCGTATACGCGCCGGAGATGGTCGCCGAAGCCATCCTGCACGCGGCCTGCCATCCGGTGCGCGACCTGTACGTGGGCAGCGCTTCCCGCGCCATCGGGGCGCTGGGCCAGAACATGCCGGGGCTGGCCGACCGCATGGCCGGGTGGCTGTTCCGGCGCCAGCGCGGCCCGGCCCGCACGCAACAGGGCACGGACTCGCTTTACGAGGCGGGCGGCGAGCATCCGGCGGTGCAGCGGACCGGACGCAGGCATAGCGTCTATACCCATGTGGCGATGCACCAGCGCGCCACGCTGCTGACGACGGTGGCGCTGGCCGGCGGCGCGGCGCTGTGGCTGGCGCGCGGCCGGCGTTGAGGTGCGGACGGCGCTCAGGCGGGCTTGAACACCATGAGCCAGAAGATGGCGAGAAAGGCCGCCAGCGCCGGAAATCCCAATATGAACCAGGCGCGGAAATAGCGCATGAAGCTTGGCGAGAGCGGCTGTCCCGCGGCGGCGCAGCGGGACGCGCTGTCGCGCATCCGGATCTGCAGCCAGACCACCGGCAGCCAGCATGCGATGGCCAGCGCATACAGGCCCAGTGACCACGCCACCCACGGCGTCGTCAGCGGCAGTTGCATCAGGTGGATCAGATACAGGCCGGTCAGCGGCTGGGCGACGGCCGTGGTCGCGGTGAACAGCCAGTCGGCGACGACCACGATGCGGGCCACGGCGGCGACCGTGCGCGGCTCGCGCTGCAGCACCACGCACAGCAGATAGAAGGCCGAACCGATGCCGGTCCCGAACAGCAGGGACGACGACAGTATGTGCAGCAGTTTCACCAGCAGATAGTCCATCAGCGCCTCGCTTTGCTGCGGGCGGCGAGGGCGAGCAGCGCCAGCACGGCCAGCATGGGAAGATTTTTCGATATCGGGCCGAATGGATGCAGCCATTGCTCGGGCAGTCGCCAGCTGATGATGGCCGTGTAGGCCAGGATCAGGCCGATCTGGGCCCGCCACAGCAACACCGCATCGACGCGCCGCCAGGCCAGCGTGAGAAGGCCGAGGACCAGGTCCAGCGCCGCGGCGCCATACAGCGAGGCCGGCGCCAGCGCGGCCGGCACGCCGGCCCGTTCCAGCAGGGCCAGGCTGTCGCGCACGGGATAGCCGAATATCGACACCGCGGCGGTCCACAGCCAGACGGCGGCCAGGCTCAGGCGCAGCAGCGGCAGCATATTGTCCAGCGCGGCCCGGCTCCACAAGGCCTGGCGCAGGTCGGCGTCCACGAAGTCCTGCGGCGGCCGCGGCGCGCGGCCCAGCGCCGCGCTGAACGCGGACGGGTCCGCGGTGTTGCCGCGCTCCAGCATGGACAGGCTTTCCGGGTTGAACAGGCTGCCCGGCAGATGCCGCCCGATGCGCGCGGCCGCGCGCGTCAGGCCGCCGGGCAGCGCAATAACGCGCTGGCGTGCGTCCACGCCCAGACCGCGCCGCAGCGCGGCCAGATAGTCGCGCAGGCTCAGCGCCTGCGGGCCGCAGAAGGCGATCGTCACGACCCGGTCCGGCGGCGAGGCCAGTAATGCCGAAACGCCCGCCACCACATCCTGGACATGGACCGGCTGGATCTGTTGCCGGCCGCCGCCGGGCAGCGGCAGCAGCGGCCAGAGCGCGAGCCGGTCGAACAGCGCGGCGCTTGCGCCACCGGGGCCGTACACCAGCGAGGGCTGCACGATGTGAGCAGGCATGTCCAGCGCGCGCAGCGCATCGTCGGCGGCGCGCTTGCTGCGGTGGAATTCCGAGGCGGCGCCGGCGTCCGCGCCCAGCGCCGAGAAATGGATGACGCGCACGCCGCGCTGGCAAGCCGCATTGAACAGCGCGACGGGCGCGGCCCCGTGTACGGCGGCATAGCCGTTGTCCGCGCTGTCATGGAATACGCCGACCGTGTTGATCGCGGCCTGCATGCCGTCGAGCAGTGGCGCCCAGTCGGCGCTGCGGTCCATGCGGCGGAAGTCCGCGGGCACGAATCTTGCGCCGCGCATGCCCAGGTCGCGCGGGGTGACGGCGCGCACCGGGCAGACCAATTCGTGGCCGGCGTCCAGCAGGGCCGCGAGCAGCCGGCTTCCGATGAAACCGTGGGCGCCGGTGAGCAGGATTTTCACGACTCGTTCTCCACATTCCGCCGCGGGCGGGGCGGCGTCAGCGCAGCAAGCCTCATGCCGCCGGAGGCCCCAGCACAGGAGGCATGCACCATGCGGGTTTGGCGCGACGCATTTTTCGAAGGACTGCGCAGCGGCACGCTGGCCAGCCTGTTCTCGGTCGCGATACTGACGGCGGCGGGCCGGATCGAGCACGGCCGTGCGGCGCCGCCCATCAACGCCATCAGCCACTGGATATGGGGAGCGCGGGCCCTGCGCAAGAACAGCCCGACATGGCGCCATACCGCCAACGGCTATCTGATCCACCATGCCGCGTCGATATTCTGGGCCACGCTGCACGCCCGTGCGACCGGCGTCGGCCAAGGGCCGCGGCCGATCGGGCGGGCGCTGGCCGAAGGGCTGTGCACCGCCGGCGTGGCCTGTTTCGCGGACTATCGGCTCACGCCCGAGCGCTTCAGGCCCGGTTTCGAACACCGGCTTTCGCGCGGCGCGCTGCTGCTGGTCTATGCGGCGTTCGGACTGGGCCTGGCACTGGGGGCGCGCGCCTGCCGCAGCGCGGCGGCGTCCGGCCAGCGCCTTACCGTCCGTCCGCGTTGAGCGGCGGCGCCACCGCTTCCAAGGCGCGCCGCTCGGCGTTGACCGGCAGGCGCAGCGCCACCAGCCCCGCGCCGGCCATGAGCGCGGCGGCCAGCGCATAGCCCAGCGCCAGCCCGTCGCGCTGGCCGCTGTCTATCAGCCAGCCATACAGCGCCGGGCCGGCGAAGCCGCCGATGCCGGTGCCGGCCGCGTAGAACAGCGCGATGGCCACCCCGCGCATCTCGATCGGAAACACTTCGCTGACCGTCAGATAGGCCGAGCTGGCGGCGGCCGAGGCCACGAAGAATATGGCGGACCAGCACAGGGTCTGCGTGCGCGCGTCCAGCCAGCCGGCCTGGAACGCCGCGGCCGTCAGCGCCAGCCCGATGCCGGCCGACAGATAGGTCGCGCAGATCATCTTGCGCCGCCCCACCAGGTCGAACAGCGGCCCCAGCAGCCAGGGCCCCAGCACGTTGCCGAGCGCGAAGGGCAGGATGTACCAGCCCGCTTCTGCGTCCGGCACGCCGTAGAAGCGCGTCAGCACCAGGGCGTAGGTGAAGAAGATGGCGTTGTAGAAAAACGCCTGCGCCAGCATCAGCGCCAGGCAGACGCCGCTGCGCGCCGGGTAGGTGCGCACCAGCACGTGGGCCACCTCGCGCAAGCCCGGCGTTCGCGCGCTGCGGTAGGCGATGCGCCCGGCGGCGGCGGGCGGCAGGCTGCCGCGTTCGCGCCGCACCTGCGCCTCGATGTCCTGCACGATGCGCTCGGCCTGCGCCGCGCGGCCTCGCGCCAGCAGCCAGCGCGGGCTTTCCGGCACGTCGCGGCGCACCCGCAGGATCACCAGGGCCAGGACGGCGCCGGCCCCGAACGCCAGCCGCCAGCCCAGGTCGGGCGGCAGCAGCCGTTCGTCCAGTAACGGCAGGCTCAGCCCCGCGCCCAGCGCGGCGCCCAGCCAGAAGCAGCCGTTGACCGCGAGATTGACGCGGCCGCGCACGCGCGCCGGCACCAGTTCGTCGATGGCGGAATTGATGGCCGCGTACTCGCCGCCGATGCCCAGGCCGGTGGCCCATCGGCAGGCCGCGAAGTAAATGAAGTTGGGCGAGAAGGCCGTCGCCAGCGTGGCCGTCATGTAGATGGCCAGCGTCGCGAGGAACAGGCGCTTGCGTCCCAGGCGGTCCGCCATGCGCCCGAACAGCAGCGCGCCCAGCACGGCGCCGGCGACGTAGAGCGAACCCGCCGCGCCGATCTGCGCGGCGGTGAGGCCCAGCGTGCCGGGCCGCGTCAGCACGGCCCCCAGCGAGCCGGCCAGCGTGACCTCCAGGCCGTCGAACACCCAGGCCGCGCCGAGCGCGCCGACCATGCGCCAGTGCCAGCGCGACCACGGCAGGCGGTCGAGCCGCGCGGGTATGTCGCTGCCGGGGTCGGCGCACGGCATGGTCTGGCGCGCCGCGCTATCCCAGGCGCTTGAGGATGCGCGCCACGCGCGCGATGCCGCCGGTGCCGCTGGCCGCGCGGCCCACCAGCGCGGTGCCGGCCAGCGTGTACAGCACGCGGCGCAGCGGCGTGCGCCCGCGCATGCCGGCCAGCATCAGCCATGCGCCCAGGGCCAGCACGGCAAGGTGCTCGCCGGGCAGGCCGGGGCGGGCGTCGTCGATCTCCTTGAGGCGGCGCAGCAGGCGCGGCGATGCGCGCCCCGCGCCCGTGTCCTCGTCGGTGGCGTCGGCGGGTTCGATGTCCTCGTCCGGCACCTCATGGTCCTGGGCGCGGCCGCTGGCGCGCGCAAAGCGGGGAAGGGGGCGGGGGGCGGCGTTGGGCATGATGACACCTCGGGGCTGGCGGCGCTCGGGGCCGATCCGTCGCGCTCAGCAAGCGCCGTGCCCGCGCGTCAGTGGTTCTCCTTGGCGTGGTTGATCGTGTACTTGGGGATTTCCACGGTCAGGTCCTCATGGGCCAGGATGGCCTGGCAGCTCAGGCGCGAGTGCGCCTCCAGCCCCCAGGCGCGGTCGAGCAGGTCGTCCTCGCAATCCTCGACCTCGTTGAGGGTGTCGTAGCCTTTGCGCACGATGCAGTGGCAGGTCGTGCAGGCGCAGCTCATGTCGCAGGCATGTTCTATTTCTATGCCGTTCGCCAGCAGGGCCTCGCAGACCGAAGTGCCGGCCGGCGCCTCCAGCACGGCGCCCTCGGGCGCCAGGTCGGCATGGGGTAGAACGGTGATCTTGGGCATATCGTGTTCCGGGAAGCTCGGTACTAGGATGCGCGCCTGGCCGGCGCATTGCCGCCGACGCGGCGCCGCACGGCGCCGGTGCGCGCCTCGGGCTCGCGCTCTTTGTCGTCGGGTTGCTGGAGCGTGTGCAGGATGGGGCAGTTGGGCCGCTCGTCGCCGGCGCAGCAGCGGATCAGCGCCTTCAGCGTTTCGGCGATCTGCCGCATGCTCTCGATGCGCCGGTCCAGTTCGGCCAGGTGCTGCTGGGCCAGGCGCTTGACATCGGCGCTTTGGCGCGACTGGTCGTGCCACAGGTCCAGCAGGTTGCTGGTTTCCGCCACCGAGAAGCCCAGGTCGCGGGCGCGGCGGATGAAGTGCAGCCGGTCGACGTCGGCCGGGGTATAGGCGCGGTAGCCGGAGTCGGTCCGGCCCACCGCGGGGATCAGGCCGATCTGCTCGTAATAGCGGATCATCTTGGCCGACACCTTGGATGCCTTGGATGCTGCGCCGATATTCATGGCTGTCTTCCTCGATCTGTGTAAGGTGGACCCAGCCTAAGGCTTGCCATTGTGGGAAGGTCAAGCCGCCGAGGTTTCGAGCGTGTAGAACACGTCGGCGTGCATGTCCTGCGCGCCCAGCCCGCGCGAGCAGGCCATCTGCATCGCCGCCTCCACCATCGTCGGCGGACCGGCCACATAGGCTTTCCAGCCGCGCAGGTCCGGCAGGTCGTCGGCCGCGGCCCGGGTCACGAAACCGACGCGGTGCGTGTCCGAGCGCGCCTCGGACAGCACGGGGATGAAGACCAGGTTGCGGTGCCGGCGAACCAGCGCCTCGAAGTGGTCCAGCAGGTAAAGGTCCTGTTGCGCGCGCGCGCCGAAGTAGACGTGGATGGCCTGCTGCATGCCGTGCGCCAGGGCGGTCTCGACGATGGACTTGATGGGCGCCAGCCCCGAACCGCCGGCGATGCACAGCATCGGGCCGCGATGGCAGGCGCGCAGATGCGACGCGCCGCGCGGCGCCTGGAGCGCGACGCGGTCGCCGGCTCTGACGGCGGTATGCAGGTGGCTCGATACCACGCCGCCGGGGACCCGGCGTATGTGGAATTCCAGCTCCGGCTCGCCCGGCCGGTTGGCCATCGAATAGCTGCGCGCGGGCAGTTGCCCGAACCGGATGTCGGCATATTGCCCGGCGGCGAAATCGGGCGCGGCGCCGTCGGGCCGCAGGCGCAGGCGCTTGATGTCGTGCGTCAGGTCGTCGAGCGCGACGATGGTCGCCTCGAACGCCTGCGCCGGCGCGGCCGCGGCCTCGTCATCGTCTCCGAGCCAGGCCACGGCCACGTCGGTCCTCGGCACTGCCCGGCACGCCAGGATGAAGCCGCCGGCCCGTTCCTCGTCGGTCAGCGCAAAGCGCGTGTGCTGCAGCATGTCGACCTCGCCTTCGATCAGGCGGGTCTTGCAGCTGCCGCAGCGGCCCGAGCGGCAGCCGTGCGGATAGCACACGCCATGCTGCAAGGCGGCCTCGAGTATGGTCTGTCCTTCCTGGACCGGCAGGCGGATGCGCGCCTGCCGGATATCTATGGTCTTGATGCTCATGCCCGGGCTGCTCCCTGTGCTTCGGGTTGGTGTCGTATGGTGCGGCCCAATCTATTCCTTCCAACGATCGCAAGGTCAAACAAGCCCCTTCGGTTCGTAGGGGCCAGGCTTGACCTTCCCGTCGTTGTAATGCCTAGCCTTGCCTCAAATTTTTGGTTCATCGAGTATTACCGGGGAAGGCTGCGCGGATTTTCAGGAAGAAGTACTCCTGATCGCGGTAGCCGTAAGCGCGGCGCTTGATGACCTTGATGGTGTTGTTGATACCCTCAACGATGCTGGTGTTCAAGGGATGGCGGCATCTGGCCAGGATGCCGTGCAGGTACGCTTTGAGACGCTGAGCAAAGGTACTGAGCGCGTCAATGCCGCTGCACTCGGCCTGCTCACACCACTGCTCCCAGGCCTGTTGAGCCCAGGCGGGCTTGCGATAGAACCACAGCCGCTTGAGCTCATCACGCAAGACATAGACGGTGAGTAACGGCTGATTGGCGTGCAGCAATTCATCGAGCCGCACGCGCTGCTGGCGATCCAGGTTGTCTCGGTTGCGTAGCAGCAGCCAGCGGCTGGACTTGATGACTTTGCGCGCCGGGCGATCCTGCCGGAGTCGATTGGCTTGATCAACGCGCACCCGATCGATGACCTCACGCCCGTACTTGGCCACGACATGGAACAGGTCGTAGACGATCTCGGCTTGCGGGCAGTGCGCGCGGATCTCCAGTTCGTAGGCGGTGGTCATGTCGATGGCCACCGCCTTGATGCGTTGGGCGGCACCTTCGGGCAGTTGCTCGAAGAAGGCCCGTGCCGTCTCGCGCGAGCGGCCCAGACCAAGCCACAGCACCTGGCGGCTGGTGGGGTCGACCACGACGGTGGCATACCGATGGCCCTTGTGCAGGGCAAACTCATCCATTGCCAGGTATTCGATACGCGACCAGTCCGGCTCCGGGATCGATGCACGCAGTCGCGCCTTATCCACCGTCTTGACCGTGTGCCAGCCCAGATCAAAGAACCTGGCCACCGCCTGCACGTTGCTCGATTGCAGCAGTTGGCTGCAGGCTTGTGCCAGCCGATCCGTGACACGCTGATAGCGTCCCAGCCAGCCGAGCCGCTCCAGACGCGGGCCGCCGCACCGCTCACACCAAAGCCGCCGTCGCGGCACATGCAGCACCACCCGATACTCGAACAAGGGCAGGTCGCGCACGCGTCGCACCGTCGTCTCGTGCACCTGGCGACACCGCGCGCCGCACTGCTCGCAATGCATGGCCTTGGCCGTGGGCTTGAGATACAGCGACACCGTGCGCCCATCGCCTTCAGGCCACACCACGCGATCCACCCGATAGCCGTCCCAGCCACCCAGGGACTCCAACAGCTTGCGATCCAGCATCGTCCGATCCTCCTGAACACCAGAAACTGGCCTCAAGAGTACGAAATCTGGCCAAATCGCTCCACGCTATTCTGCGATGAACCAAATTTTTTGCAGAGCTGCTTCGGAAGGGCCGAAGTCCTGCTGCATAGAAGGGGCATTCCATGCGTCGAAAATTCAAGATTGCTGTGATGGCGGGCGTGATCGCCGCGGCCGGGGCCGCCGCGTTCGCGGCTCGCGACGTTTCCGGCGAAACGCCGCCGGCCGCCGCGCCCGCGGGCCCGCAGGTGCCGGTGGCCGAGGTCATCGAGCGCATCATTACGCCCTCGACCGAGTTCACCGGATTCCTGGCCGCGCCCGAGACGGTCGAACTGCGTTCGCGCGTGGGCGGCACGGTGGAGGCGGTGAGCGTCCCCGAAGGCAGCATGGTGCGCAAGGGCCAGATGCTGTTCCAGATCGACCCGCGTCCGTTCCAGGTCGCGCTGGATACCGCCACCGCGCAATTGCGCCAGGCCGAGGTGCTGGCCACGCAGGCCAAGGCCGATCTGGACCGCGCCCAGCGCCTGGTGTCCACCGGCGCGGTGTCGCGCAAGACCTATGACGACGCCGTCTCGGCGCGCAGCGCCCGGCTGGCCCAGGTGCAGGTGGCCAAGGCCGCCGTCGCCGCGGCGCGGCTCGACCTGTCCTACGCGCACATCACCGCGCCGATTTCCGGGCGCATAGACCGGGTGCTGGTGACCGCGGGCAACCTGGTCAGCGGCGGCGGGGCCGGCGGCGCCACGCTGTTGACCACCATCGTGTCGATCGACCCGGTGCACGTGTATTTCGACATCGACGAGGCGACCTATCTCACCGCCGTCAGGCAGGCCCGGCCCGACGCCGCCGGCGGCAAGCCTACGCTGCCCGTCGCTGTCGGCCTGACCACGGACAAGGGCTTCCCCTACCAGGGCATGCTCGACTTCGTGGGCAACCAGGTCGACCGCGGCACCGGCACGATACGCGCGCGCGCCGTGGTGCCGAACCCGGACGGCCAGCTGGCGCCGGGCCTGTTCGCGCGTGCGCGGTTGGCCACCGGCGAGGAGCGGCCGGCCATCCTGGTCGACGATCTGGCCGTGGGCACCGACCAGGGCAAGAACTACGTGCTCGTCGTGGGCGAGAACAACCAGGCGCAGTACCGCGCGGTCGAGCTGGGCCGCGTGGTGGACGGTCTGCGCGTCATCGAGACCGGCCTGCAGGCAGGCGAAAAAATCATCATCAAAGGGCTGGTGCGTCCCGGCATGACCGTCACGCCGCGCCTGGTGCCGATGCAGACGGTCGCCGTCGCGGAGGCGCGTCCATGAAGTTTCCCCACTTTTTCATCGCAAGGCCGATCTTCGCCATCGTCCTGTCGCTGCTCATGCTGCTGGCCGGCGCCATCGCCTTCTGGCAATTGCCCCTGAGCGAATACCCGGCGGTCACGCCGCCCACGGTGCAGGTCACGGCCAGCTATCCCGGCGCCAATCCGCAGGTGATCGCCGACACCGTCGCCGCCCCGCTGGAGCAGGTGATCAACGGCGTCGAGGGCATGCTGTACATGAACTCGCAGATGGCGACCGACGGCCAGATGGTGCTGACCATCGCGTTCAAGCAGGGCACCGACCCCGACATGGCGCAGATCCAGGTGCAGAACCGGGTCTCGCGCGCCTTGCCGCGCCTGCCGGAGGAAGTGCAGCGCATCGGCGTGGTGACGCAAAAGACCTCGCCCGACGTGCTGATGGTGGTGCACCTGGTCTCGCCGGAAAAGCGCTACGACTCGCTCTACCTGTCGAACTTCGCCATCCGCCAGGTGCGCGACGAACTGGCGCGCCTGCCCGGCGTGAACGACGTGCTGGTCTGGGGCGCCGGGGAATATTCCATGCGCGTCTGGCTGGACCCGTCGCGCGTCGCCACGCGCGGGCTGACCGCCAGCGACGTGGTCGCGGCGCTGCGCGAACAGAACGTGCAGGTGGCGGCCGGTTCGGTGGGGCAGCAGCCCGACACCTCGTCCGCCTTCCAGGTCACCGTCAACACGCTGGGCCGGCTGGCCAGCGCCGAACAGTTCGGCGACATCGTGGTCAAGACCGGCGCCGACGGCCAGGTCACCCGCCTGCGCGACGTGGCCCGCGTATTGCTGGGCGCCGACGCCTACACGCTGCGCAGCCTGCTCAACGGCGAATCGGCCCCGGCATTGCAGATCATCCAGAGTCCCGGCGCCAACGCCATCGACGTCTCCAACGCGGTGCGCGCTAAGATGCAGGAGCTGCAGCAGGGCTTTCCGCAGGACGTGGAATACCGCATCGCCTACGACCCCACGGTGTTCGTGCGGGCCTCGCTGCAATCGGTGGCCATCACGCTGCTGGAAGCCATCGTCCTGGTCGTGGTGGTGGTGGTGCTGTTCCTGCAGACCTGGCGCGCGTCCATCATTCCGCTGGTGGCGGTGCCGGTGTCGCTGGTGGGCACCTTCGCGCTGATGCACCTCTTCGGCTTCTCGCTGAACACGCTGTCGCTGTTCGGCCTGGTGCTGTCCATAGGCATCGTGGTGGACGACGCCATCGTGGTGGTCGAGAACGTGGAGCGCCACATGGCCCTGGGCGAGCCGCCCAGGCAGGCCGCGATCAAGGCCATGGACGAGGTCACCGGCCCGATCATCGCCATCACCTCGGTGCTGGCGGCGGTGTTCATTCCCTCGGCCTTCCTGTCGGGGCTGCAAGGCGAGTTCTACCGCCAGTTCGCGCTGACCATCGCCATTTCCACCATCCTGTCGGCCATCAATTCGCTGACGCTGTCGCCGGCGCTGGCCGCCATCCTGCTCAAGCCGCACCACGAGGCGGCCCGGTCCGACGCGCTCACGCGCGTCATGGACCGGCTGCTGGGCGGCTTTTTCCGGCGCTTCAACCGCTTCTTCGACCGCGCGTCCAACGGCTACGTCGGCGCCGTGCGCCGGGCGGTGCGCGGCAGCGCCATCGTGCTGATGCTGTACGGCGGCTTCGTCGGCCTGACCTGGCTGGGCTTTCACCAGGTGCCCAACGGCTTCGTGCCGGCCCAGGACAAGTACTTCCTGGTCGGCATCGCCCAGTTGCCCAGCGGCGCCTCGCTGGACCGCACCGAGGCCGTGGTCAGGCAGATGTCGGAGATCGCGCTGGCCGAGCCCGGCGTGGAAAGCGTTGTGGCGTTCCCGGGCCTGTCGGTCAACGGCCCGGTCAACGTGCCCAACTCGGCGCTGATGTTCGCCATGCTCAAGCCCTTCGCCGAGCGCACGGACGCGTCGCTGTCGGCCAATGCCATCGCCGGCAAGCTGATGGGCAAGTTCAGCCAGATCCCCGACGGCTTCGTCGGCATCTTCCCGCCACCGCCGGTGCCGGGACTGGGCGCGATGGGCGGCTTCAAGCTGCAGATCGAGGACCGCGCCGGCCTGGGCTTCGAGGCGCTGGTGAAGGCGCAGGGCGAGATCATGGCCAAGGCCATGCAGACGCCCGAGCTTGCCAACATGCTGGCCAGCTTCCAGACCAACGCGCCGCAGCTGCAGGTGGACATCGACCGGGTCAAGGCCAAGTCCCTGGGCGTATCGCTGACCGACGTGTTCGAAACCCTGCAGATCAACCTGGGTTCGCTCTACGTCAACGACTTCAACCGTTTCGGGCGGACCTACCGCGTCATGGCGCAGGCCGACGCGCCGTTCCGGATGCAGGCCGACGACATCGGCCTGCTCAAGGTGCGCAACGCCGCCGGCGACATGATCCCGCTCAGCGCCTTCGTGACGCTGACGCGCGGCTCCGGGCCGGACCGCGTCATCCGCTACAACGGCTTTCCGTCGGCCGACATCAGCGGCGGGCCGGCGCCGGGCTACTCCTCGGGCCAGGCCACCGACGCGATCGAACGCATCGTGCGCGAGACCCTGCCCGAAGGGATGATCTACGAGTGGACCGACCTGGTCTACCAGGAGAAGCAGGCCGGCAATTCGGCGCTGTACATCTTCCCGCTGGCGGTGCTGCTGGCCTTCCTGATCCTGGCGGCCCAGTACAACAGCTGGTCGCTGCCTTTCGCCGTGCTGCTGATCGCGCCGATGGCGCTGCTGTCGGCCATCGGCGGCGTGTGGATCTCGGGCGCAGACAACAACATCTTCACCCAGATCGGCTTCGTGGTGCTGGTGGGCCTGGCCGCCAAGAACGCCATCCTGATCGTGGAGTTCGCGCGCACGCAGGAAGAAGCGGGCGCCGACCCGCTGGCCGCGGTGCTGGAAGCCGCGCGGCTGCGCCTGCGTCCCATCCTGATGACTTCGCTGGCCTTCATCGCCGGCGTGGTGCCGCTGGTGCTGGCCAGCGGCGCCGGCGCCGAAATGCGCCACGCCATGGGCATCGCGGTATTCGCCGGCATGCTGGGCGTGACGCTGTTCGGCCTGCTGCTCACGCCGGTGTTCTACGTCGTCGTGCGCAAGCTGGCGCTGCGCCGCGAAGCGCGCCGCGCCGCCACCGCAAGCCAGCATGCATAACGGTCACCAGGACATACGAACCATGAACACGACTTTCGCCCCTTTGCGCCCGGCCCGCATGCTGGCCTCGCTGACGCTGGCGGCGGCGCTGGCCGGCTGCACCCTCGCGCCGCGCTACGAACGCCCGGCCGCGCCCATTGGCACGGCCTATCCGTCGGACCCCGCGCATCCCGCGCCCGAGGCCGGACAGCCCTTCGATGCGGCCGTCGCCGACATGGGCTGGCGCGATTTCTTCCGCGACCCGCTGCTGCACCGGCTGATCGAGATCTCGCTGGACAACAACCGCGACCTGCGGCGCGCGGCCCTCAACGTCGAGGCGGCGCAGGCGCTCTACCGCATCCAGCGCGCCGAAATGCTGCCCGGCCTGGACGTCGCCGCCAGCGGCGCTTCGGAGCGCGTGCCGGCCGGACTCAGCGCCACCGATTCCGCCTACGTGTCCCGGCGCTACGACGTAGCCGGCGTCACGGCCGCCTGGGAAATCGACCTGTGGGGCCGTCTCCGCAGCCTCAGCGACCAGGCCCTGGCCACCTACCTGGCGCTGGACGAAACGCGCATCGCCACCCAGATGAGCCTGGTGTCCGAAGTCGCCAGCGCCTACCTCACGCTGCGCGCCGACCAGGAACTGCTGCGCCTGACCAACGATACCCTGGCCACGCAGCAGCGCTCCTTCGACCTGACCGCGCAACTGGTGGAGGCCGGCAACTCCACCCGGCTCGACCTGCGCATGGCGGAGATCGCCCTGCGCAACGCCGAGGCCAACCACGCCGCCTATACCCGCCAGGCCGCCCGTGACCGCAACGCCCTGGTGCTGCTGCTGGGCCAGCCCCTGACGCCCGAGCTGTCGCGCCAGCTGGACGAGGCCGCCGCGCTGCCCGACGGCATCGTGCCCACCGACCTGCCGGCCGGGCTGCCGTCGGCGCTGCTGACGCGCCGGCCCGACATCCGCGCCGCCGAGCAGATGCTGCGCGGCGCCAACGCCAATATCGGTGCTGCGCGCGCCGCTTTCCTGCCGGCCATCAGCCTGACCGGTTCGGCCGGCACGGCCAGCGCCACACTGGACGGCCTGTTCGATTCGGGCACGCGCGCCTGGAGCTTCCTGCCGCGCATCACGCTGCCCATCTTCCGCGGCGGCGCGCTGCTGGCCAACCTCGACGTGGCGCACGTGCAGAAGCGCATCGAGATCGCCAACTACGAAAAAGCCATCCAGGCGGCCTTCCGGGAAGTAGCCGACGCGCTCGCGGGCAAGCGCACGCTGGACGAGCAGATCCGCTCGGAACAGCTGTCGGTGGCCGCCAGCCGCGACGCCTACGCACTGGCCGAGCAACGTTTCAGGGAGGGCCAGGACGACTATCTGGCCCTGCTCGAAATCCACCGCACCCTGTACGGCGCCCAGCAGGTCCTGGTGCGTACGCGCCTGACGCGGCTGACCAATCTCATCGACCTGTACAAGGCGCTGGGGGGAGGGTGGACGGAGAACACAGTCAGGGCTGGCGCTCAGGCCTCGCTGTCCGCAGGCGAGGCCGTTGCCACGCGCCCGATCCGCTGAGGACCGGACCTTCTCGCCACGACAGATTCTGCACGACCCAGACGCCGCCGGCGCGGTCCGTCCAGATGATGCGGGCGTCGGTGCCGTCCAGCGCGCGCAGCGGGCCGCCGGCCGGCGCATCGGGCAGCATCGCCGCAGCCGTCGCGCCGGCGTCATCGCGCAGGGTGAACAGATTGGCCAGGGCCGCGCCGCCCAGCGCCAACGCCAGCACCAGCAGACCGCCGGCGCGGCGCATGCGGCGCGCGGATGCGTTCGGGGTATGGGCAGTGTCCATGGATCGCTCCAGGTTCTTTTGGCCGGATCAGTCCGGCAAGCGCCGTGCCCGAGGCCGCATCGAATCCCGCTTTCAATTGCGCATGACCCGTCTGAATTGTTTTGAATAGTATGACTTGACGGAATAGTGCTTAAGCAAATCGGAAATTGACAGAATACCTGTGCAATATCAATCTTCAATCCATGGAGTTTTCGTAATGCATTGATTTTTCACTGCTCCCAAAGGAGACAACCATGCGTGAACCCACGCCCGAATTGGTGGCGCGCCGCCGCAAACTGGTCGCAGAAACCATGGCCCGCGTCAACGCCATAGAAAAGGAACATGGACAGACGCGCCAGGCGCTGGAGGCAATCAAGAACGAATTGATTTCGCTGGCCAAGGAAAGCGACGTCTTCGTGACCACGGAGTTCAAGCCCGCCAAGCGCGGCACGTTCAAGGATTTTGTCGCCTACCGCCTGAACGAGGAAAACGGCAGCGGCCGCGCCTTGTATCTGTCGCTGGCGCTACCCGGAAAATCCAGCCCTCCGCATAACCACAAGAACTGGGCGGTGCTGGCCGGCATGGTGGGCGCCGAAGAAAACCGGCTGTATGAAGTCGACGGTTCCGGCGGGTTCCGGCAAAAGGAATCCATCATGGTGGGGCCGGGCGTGGGCGTCGCCCTGATGGGCGAGGACATTCACAGCATCCACGTGCAGGGCGTGGGCGACGAGCCGGTATGGCAACTGCGCTTTTACGAACGCCCGCTGGAAGACCAGGTGGACCGGGAGCAGTTCGATCCCAGCACCGGAAAACGGCAGATCTTCCCGCCGAATCCGAACGTGAAGCCGACCTGACAATAAAAACCGCTGGAAGGGGACAAAAAATGAAACGACGTGAACTCTTGAGTCTCTGTGGTAAATCCGCGATTGCATTAGGCTGCGCCGGCCTGCCGGGGATCTTGCTAGCCCAGCGTCGTTTCCCCGCGAAGGCGCTCACCTACATCGTGGCGTACACGCCGGGCTCGGCCAACGACATCCTGGTGCGGATTCTGGCCCCGGAGCTCGGCCAGCAGCTCGGGCAGAGCATCATCGTGGACAACAAGCCGGGCGCGGGGGGCAGCATAGGCATGGCGGCGGTGGCCCAGGCCCTGCCCGACGGCTACACGCTCGGACTGGGATCGACGGCCACCATGGCGATCAACCGCGCGCTCTACAAGAATCTGCCCTATGACCCGCTGCGCGACTTCGAGTCGGTGGTGAAGTTCGCTTCCACGCCGAACGTGCTGGTGGTTCCCGCCGCCAGCCCGGTAAAGACGGTGAAGGACCTGAAGCCGCGCGGCGGCAAATCGCTGATGTTCAGTTCGCCCGGCAACGGCACGACCCAGCATCTGGCCGGCGTGATGTTCAGCAGCGAGGCCAAGCTCGCCACGGAGCACATCCCTTACCGCGGCCCGGCGGAATCCGTGATGGCGGTGGTTTCGGGCGAGGTCGATTTTTCGATGGCGTCGCTGCCTTCGGCCCTGGCCCAGATCAAGGCGGGACGGCTGCGGGTGCTGGGCTGCACGTCGCTCAAGGCGCCTTCCAGCCTGCCCGATGCGCAGCCGCTGGCCGAGCAGGGACTGCCCGGCTTCGAACGCACCGAGGTGTGGTTCGGGCTGGTGGTTCCGTCCAGCACACCCAAGGACGCGGTGCAGGTGCTGGAGCAGGCGTCGGTCCGCACCCTGGCCTCCGCCCGCATCCGCGAGCAACTGGAGCAGGCGGGATACCAGCCGGCCGATCCGAAGTCGGAGGGGAAGTTCGATCCCTTCGTGCGCGAGCAGGTGGCGTTCTGGGCGGATCTGGTGAAGCGGGCCGGCGCGTCGATCGACTGACCGCCGGCCGTCAACGAGACAAGTGGGCAAGGGGAATGGAATGGTTGAGGAATCCGTCAGCGCTGCGTGGCTGAAGCAGTGCCTGGAGAGCGGCGCGGAGTGCGCCGTGATCGATCCGAGAGAGGAGGGGGCGCATTCGGTGTCGCCGCATTTGTTCCACGCGGTGAATCTTCCGCTGTCGCAGCTGGAACTGCGCGCGCCCAGGCTGTTCCCCCGCCGCGACGTGCCCATCGTCGTGGCCGGCGGCGGCGACGAGTTGGACCGGCGCGCGCAGCGACGGCTGCGCGAGCTCGGCTATACGGGCGCGGTGTTGCTCGAAGGCGGCTCGCCGGCCTGGGGCGAATTGGGGCTGCCGCTGTTCACCGGCTTCAACACGGCCAGCAAGGCGTTCGGCGAGTATGTCGAGCATGGCTGCGGCACGCCGTCGATTTCGGCCGACGAGCTGCGCGCCATGCTGGCGGCCGGGCGCCGGGTGGTGATCATGGACAGCCGCACGCCCGCCGAGCACCGGCGCGCCACCATACCGGGTTCGGTGAGCACGCCGGGCGCGGAGCTGGTGCTGCGCTACGCGGAACTGGCGCAGGACACGGAGACGACGCTGGTGGTCAATTGCGCCGGCCGCACGCGCAGCATCATCGGCGCGCAGTCGCTGATCAACGCGGGCGTGCCCAATCCGGTTTACGCCCTGCGCAACGGCACGATGGGCTGGTCGCTGGCCGGCCATCAGGTCGAGACGCAATCGTCGCGCCGCGCGCCGGAGCCGGGCGCCGGAACGCTGGACGTGGCGCGCCGGCGGGCCGCGGCCATACGCGAGCGCTTTCGCATCGGTGAGATCGACGCGGCTGCCTACCAGCGTCAGCGCGACGGCGGCCAGCGGTCCGTCTACCTGTTCGACGTGCGGTCGCAGGAAGAATTCGAGACCGGGCATCTGCCGCAGGCGGTCCATGCGCCCGGCGGCCAGCTGGTGCAGGCAACCGACACCTATGTGGCGGTGCGCAACGCCCGCATCGTGCTGTACGACCCCCACGGCGTGCGCGACGTGATGACGGCGTCCTGGCTGCGCCAGATGGGGCACGACGATGTGCTCACCCTGCGCGCCGACACGGTGGACGCCGCAGGCCTGATCAGCGGTCCGCAGGCGCAGATCGTCGTGGGGCTGGACGGCGTCCAGCCTCGCTGGCTGACTCCCGCCGAGGCGGCGCGCGGCCTGGGTGAATACGAGATCATCGACCTGAGCAGCTACCGGGATTACCGGGCCGGGCATCTGCCGGGCGCGCGCTGGCTGACCCGCTCCAGGCTGGCCGATGCCCTGCGGCCGCTGCCGCCGGGCCGCCCGCTGCTGCTGGTATCACCGGACGGGGTGCTGGCGGAGCTCGGCTATGCCGACGTGGCCGGCCAGACCGACCGGGACGTCCATGTGCTGCAGGGCGGCATGACGCGTTGGCGGATGGAGGGCCTGCCGCTGGAAGAGGGCGAGGGCCGTCCCTTGCATGAACCCGACGACGCGTTCGTGAAGCCGTTCGAGGCCAAGGACCGCGAGGCCGCGATGCGTGCCTACCTGGGGTGGGAAGTGGGCCTGCTTGATGCGGTGCAGCACCATCCCGCCGTGCATTTCAACTTGTATAAGGCCTGAGCCTCTGATAGAGCTTTCTCTACCCACAGGAGGAGAAAGACAAAATGAATCTCAGGCAGATCGAAGCGTTTCTGGCGGTAGTCGACCTGGGCACGGTCACGCGCGCGGCCGAGTCCATGTACGTGACGCAGTCGGCCGTGAGCCGGCTGCTCGCCCGCCTTGAGCGGGAGGTGGGATTCCAGTTGTTCGACCGGCGCCAGGGCGTGATGGTGCCGACGGCCGAAGCCCGGGCGCTGCACGTCGAGGCCATGCGTTCGTTCATCGGATTGAAGGACATCCAGCTCGCGGCGCAGCGCATCGCGCAGATCGGCAGCGGCACCTTGAAGATCTGCGTCATGAACTCGCTGCAGCAGGGCGCCTTGCCCAAACTGGTCACGGCGTTCATGCGCGAGTATCCGGACATTACGGTGATGTTCGACGTGCAGCGGCATTACGACGTGGTGTATGCGGTATCGCGCGGCAGCGCCGAAATCGGTTTCGCGACGCTGCCGGTGGACCATCCGGACATCGAGTCGTTGCCGATCGCGCGCACCCCGGCGGTGTGCCTGCTGCCGGCCGGCCATCCGCTGGCGGCGCTGGACACGATAGGGCCGGCCGACTTGCAGGGGGTCGATTTCATCAATGTGCCGCGCAAGCGCTTCAACGATCGCATCACGCGGGTGCATGATCGGATCACGCGCATCCTGGACGCCCATGGGGTGCGGCCGCGGGTGCGCGTGGAGGCGGGCACCATGCTCGCCGCCATGGCGCTGGTGGAGGCCGGCGCCGGGGCTTTCGTAGTCGATGCCTTCACCCTGGGGGCGGTGCGCGACGCGAACGTCGTTATCCGGCCTTTCCATCCGGAGGTCATCGTCGAGGTTGGGGCGCTGTATTCGAGCTCTCAGCCGCTTTCCATCCTGGCATCCCGATTCCTGGACTACTGCCGGGCATTTCAACAAGAGACAGAGACAACATGAACGCTTCCCTGCCCGCAGCGGCATCCCAGACGACCGATACCCGTCCTCCTTCCGACCGCAAGGCAGTCGATGAGGTGGCCCGCATACTGAAGGCGGAAAACACCGAACTGCTGTTCTGCTTTCCGATCAATTCGCTCATCGACGCCGCCGCCGCGGCGGGCATACGCCCGGTCGTCGCGCGGACCGAGCGCGCCGTGGTCGGCATGGCTGACGGATACGCCCGGGCCAGCCTGGGCGAGCGGGTGGGGGTGTGTGCGGTGCAGTACGGGCCGGGATGCGAAAACGCCTTCGGCGCGATGGCTCAGGCCTATTCCGACTCATCGCCGGTGCTGATGCTGCCGGGCGGGGTGAACGAGGCGCGCACGGACGTGCGCCCCAATTTCGAAACGGTCAAGCACTACCAGAACATCACCAAGTGGGTGGCGCGCGTCAACCGTCCGGACCGCGTGGGCGAAATGCTGCGGCGCGCCTATACCGGCCTGCGCAACGGCCGGCGCGGCCCGGTGGCGCTGGAGTTGCCCATGGACGTGATGGAACAGCCCATCGGCGCGTCGGCGTCGCGGCATGCGCCGGTCCGGGCCGTACGCACGCTGTGCGACCCGGACCTGGTGCGCGAGGCCTGCCGCCAGCTGCTGGCCGCCGAACGGCCGGTGCTGCATGCGGGCGCCGGCGTGCTGCAATCGCAGGCCACGCCCGAACTCGTGGAACTGGCCGAACTGCTGTCGATTCCCACGATGACGACGCTGTCCGGCAAAAGCGGCTTTCCGGAGACCCATCCCCTGGCGCTGGGCAGCGGCGGCATGGCCTGGCCGGCGACGGTCACGCATGCGCTGCGCCACGCGGACCTGCTTTTTGGCATCGGCGCGAGCCTGACCAAATCGGTTTTCGCGGCGCCGCTGCCGGCGGGAAGGCGGGCCATCCAGCTGGCGATCGACGAGTCCGACCTGAACAAGGACTATCCGCTGGACTGCGCCCTGCTCGGAGATGCCAGGCTCGTGTTGCGCCAGATGATAGACATGCTCAAGACCGAGTTCGGCGTGCGGCCGGACACGGACCGGACGGCCAGGATAGGCGCCGAGCTCGAGGCCGTCCGCCAGGCATGGCTGCGGAACTGGCATGACAAGCTGACCTCGGACTCGACGCCGATCAATCCGTACCGCGTGGTGCACGACCTTCAGATCGCGTGGGCCGAGCGCGACGTCATCATCACCCACGACGCGGGCAGCCCGCGCGACCAGCTGAGTCCGTTCTACCGCAGCCGCCGGCCGGGAGAATACATGGGCTGGGGGCGCTCGACCCACCTGGGCTACAGCCTGCCGCTTGCGCTCGGGGCCAAGATGGCGCGGCCCGACGCGCTGGTGGCGCACCTGCTGGGCGACGCCGCCTTCGGCGAATGCGCCATGGACCTGGAAACGGCCGTGCGCAACCGGATCGGCACGGTGACGCTGCTCATGAACAACGGCTGCATGGGCGGTTATGACAAGCACATGCCGCTTTCGAGCGAGACGCACCGCACCCGCTACCTGTCAGGCGACTACGAAATGATCGCGCGGGGCCTGGGCGCCTGGACGGCGCGCATCGAAGACCCGGTCACTCTGATCGAAACGCTCAGGGAGGCGGCGAGAGTGGCCGACACGGGACGCCCGGCCGTCCTGGAAATCATGACGGCCGAGGAAAAGGCCTTGTCGCAGGAAGCCCCGTAGCGCCGCTTGCGCCGGTCATCTGTCCGGGATGGTATTTTCATTCCTGGGGTGCGTTGCCCCAGGAGAACAATCATGCCGGTATTTCAGATCAAGCGCCTGGACCACGTCGTTCTCAGGGTTCGGGACCTGGCGCGCAGTGTGGACTTCTATACGAAGGTGCTGGGCTGTTCCATCAAGAAGAGGAACGATAAATACGCCATGATCCATCTGGGCGCCGGCGGGTCCATGATCGATCTGGTCGACGCGCAAGGCCCCCTGGGCGCCGCCGGCGGCGCCGCCCCGGGGAAGGAAGGACGCAATGTCGACCACTTCTGCCTGCGGGTCGATCCGTTCGACGAAACCGCCATCCTGGCGCATCTGCACGCTTTCGGAATCGCCGCGGACAAGGCGGTGATGCGATACGGCGCGGAAGGAGACGGGCTTTCGATCTATTGCCTCGATCCCGACGGGAATCAAATCGAGCTGAAGGGCCCCGCGGTCCAGGCCCCGCGTATCGGATCAGGAGCAAGCATATGAGCACAAGCCTGCGTGCCATCCTGGCGGATATTACGAAGCTCCACGTGGAAGCCATCGTCAACGCCGCCAACACTTCATTGCTCGGCGGCGGCGGGGTCGATGGCGCGATACATCGCGCCGCGGGGCCGGATTTGCTGGAGGAGTGCAGAAAGCTCGGCGGTTGCAAGACCGGCGATGCGAAGGTCACCCAAGCCTATCGCCTTCCCGCGCGATGCATCATTCACACGGTCGGCCCGGTATGGCGAGGCGGAGATGGCGGGGAACCGGCATTGCTGGCCAGCTGCTATCGCCGCTGCATCGAACTGGCGCAGGCACGCGCCATCGCTTCGATCGCGTTTCCCTGCATCAGCACCGGCGTATACGGCTATCCCATCGAGCCGGCGTCGGAGATCGCCGTCCAGAGCGTCCGTGATAGCCTGGCACGGGATTCGTCCATACAGGAGGTCGTGTTCTGCTGCTTTTCGCAGGAAGACCTGCGTCACTATGAGCGTATATTGAGCGGGCCCTTGGCGTAGGTATGAGACTTTGCGCAGATGGATTCGGGCAGGATCGGTCGGCGGGTCCCCGCGCCGTGGTCGAACGCCGTCCATTTGCGCTGGTAGTCCATGCGCTCGAAGTGGGCGACCAGGAAGTCGATAAAGGTCCGCACCTTGGCTGACATGTGCCGCCGGCTCTGGAACGCGATGTTGACGGCCAGCTGCGGCAGATCCCAATCGTCCAGCACCGAGACAAGCCGCCCCGCCACCAGGTCCTCGTAGAGGATGTACTTGGGTTGCACCAGGATGCCCATACCGCTGAGCGCCGCGGCGCGCAGCACCTGGCCGTCGTTCGATTCAAGCAGGCCTTGCACGCGCAGGCTGCGCGTTTCCTCGCCCCGGCGAAAGTTGAGCTCGTTAGGGCTGTTGGCATAGGTGTAGAGCAGGAGCGGGCGGCTCGCCAGATCCTCGATAGCTCCGGGCGCGCCGTAAGCGTCGAGGTACCCGGGCGACGCCGCAAGAATGCGGCGCGTGGCCGCCAGACGCCGGATGGTGACGCTGGAATCGCGTTCGAACTCGCGGGTGCGGATCGCGACGTCGATGTTGTTGTCGATCAGGTCGTGGTACCGGTTGGACACTTCGACGACCACCCGCACGTTCGGATAGCGGGCGGTGTACTCCTTGAGCAGCGGCGCGATGTGCTGCACCGAAAACGATAGCGAGGCCGTGACGCGCAAAGTGCCCGTGGGGTTGAGCACCGTGGCGCTGGCCGCCGCCTCGGCGTCCTTGATGTCGGCCAGCACGCTCTTGCAGCTTTGGTAGAAGCGTTCGCCGGCCTCCGTCAGGCAGAGACCGCGCGTGCCGCGCCGCATCAGCCGGGCGCCGATTCTGGCCTCCAGCGACGCCAGGTGCCGGCTTGCCGCCGCGTTCGACATGTTCAACGATTCCGCGGCGCGCGACAGGCTGCCACGTTCGGAGGCCTGCACCAGCAGTTCCATTTCAGTCCAACGATCCATTAGCGTCTCCAAGTCGCCGCTCGTATGGCGGCGTTGCTGATGCGTGCCCTAGGGGAAACCCTGATTTTTTCGGTGAGCGGAAAACGCATTTACGGCAATTCGATTGCGTTAATTTTGTCAAGTGTACAAAATTGACGCCAGGACTCAACGGAGACGAGAGTGAGAAATCTCGACGAAGACAACATCACGCGGGCAGTCATCGGCATGCACGCCGACGCGGCCAACCCGCGGCTGCGCGAAATCATGACCGGCCTCGTGCAGCATCTGCATGCCTTCGCCCGCGACGTGGCGCTGACCGAAGACGAATGGTTCGAGGGTATCCGCTTTCTGACCGAAGTCGGCCATATCACCAACGGGACGCGTCAGGAGTTCATCCTGTTGTCGGACACGCTGGGCCTGTCCATGCTGGTGACCGCGCTGAACAACAAGAAGCCCAAGGGCTGCACCGAGGCGACCGTGTTCGGTCCTTTCCATGTCGAGGATTCCCCGCGCGTCGAGCTTGGCGGCGACGTGGCCAATGGCGCGCCTGGCGAGCCCTGTTACGTGCGCGGCACGGTCGTGGGCCTGGATGGCCGTCCGGTGCCGAACGCCGAGTTGCAAGTCTGGCAGGCCGACGAGGCCGGCTTTTACGACGTGCAATACGGAGACGGCGCGCCGCAGCGCGCCCGCGCCACGTTGCAGGCGGACGAGCAGGGGGGATTTCACTTCAAGACCATCCGCGCCGAGGCCTATCCGATCCCGCACGACGGCCCGGTGGGCAGGTTGCTGGAGGCGCTGGGACGCCACCCGTGGCGGCCGGCGCACCTGCATTTCATGATCACCGCGCCCGGCTACGAACGGCTGATCACCCATGTGTTCCGCAATGGCGACCGTTACCTGGACTCGGATGCCGTCTTCGGCGTGCGGTCCTCGCTCATCGCGGACTGGATCGAACACCCGCCCGGCCCGGCGCCGGACGGTTCGCGTAGCGAAGTGCCGTTCTACACGCTGGATTTCCGCTTTGTGCTGAATCCGGCGCCGGCCGCGTGAACGCGCCGCCGCGGACATCCACCCAAACCAGGAGAGCTTCTTGATCTTCGCATTCCACTTGATCGACCGCCCCGGTTCCGCCGAACTGCGCCAGCGCGTGCGTCCCGAACACAAGACCTATCTGGCGGCGGTGGCCGACCGGATCGCGTTTGCCGGCCCCCTGACCAAAGACGATGGCCAGACCATGCTGGGCAGCCTGCTCGTGATCGACTTCGAGGACCGGGCCGCGGCCGAGCGCTGGATGGCCGAAGAACCGTTCACCAAGGCCGGTCTGTATGCGACGGCGTCGGTGCTGCCCTTCGTCAACCTGTGGCCGCAGAAGACGGGCTTTCCCCCGGCCTGAAAACCATGGCGAGCGCAGATATGGACTACGACTTCCTGATCGTCGGAGGCGGTTCGGCGGGGGCGGTCCTGGCCGCGCGCTTGTCGGAAAACCCCCGGCATCGAGTGCTGCTGGTCGAGGCCGGGCCCGATGTCGCGCCGGGGCGGGTTCCGGACGATATTCGAGACCCGTTTCCGACCGCCACGCTCAATCCGGATTACTTCTGGGCCGGCCTGAACGCGGCGAACACGCAGGACGGACCCGCCTCGCCCTACCCGCAGGCCCGCGTGCTGGGCGGCGGCTCCAGCATCAACGGCATGTTCGCGCTGCGCGGCGTGCCTTCGGACTACGCGCACTGGGCGCGGGCCGGCGCGGGTGATTTTTCCTGGGATGCGGTGCTGCCTTATTTCCGCCGTATTGAAAACGACCGCGACCGTCCGGGCCCGCAATGCGGCCCGCACGCCATCGAGCGTACTCCCATGACGAAGTGGCCGGCGTTCGCCCGTGCCATGGCGCAGGCCGCGCAAGGCGAGGGCTTGCCCTTCGTCTCCGACATCAATGCGCAGCCGGGCGACGGCTTCTTCGCCATGCCGAACGCCATCGATCGGGAGGAGCGGGTCGGTGTGGCCGGCTGCTATCTGTCCGAGGCGGTACGCGCCCGGCCCAACCTGAAGATCATGCCGGACACGCAGGTGGCCAGGTTGCGCCTGAGCCAGGGGCAGGTGACCGGCGTGGATGCGCGGCATGGCGGCCAGCCGCTGGAACTGACGGCGCGCAAGGTGATCGTGGCTGCGGGGGGCATCCATGCGCCGGCGATCCTGTTGCGCTCGGGGATTGGACCGGCGGCCGAGCTGGAGCGCCTGGGCGTGCCGGTGGCGCTGGATCGTCCGGGCGTCGGGCGCAATCTGCAGAACCACCCATACTTGTTCTTCGCGCTGAGCCTGCCCAGGGGCAAGCGCATGGCGGCGGACGTCAGGCGCTTCGCCGTCGCCGGGCTGCGCGCGTCGTCCGGCATGCCGGGCGTGGACGGCGGCGACCTTTTCAACTTCGTGATCGGGCGGGTCAGCGGCGCGGCGTTCGGGCCCGGTTTCGCGTTGGTGGGCAGCGCACTGTACGGGCCGCGGTCGCGCGGATTCGTCCGGCTCAAGAGCGCCGATCCGCTTGCGCAGCCCGACGTGAACTTCCGTTTTCTGTCCGATCCGGCCGATCCTCCGCGCCTGGTGCAGGCCGCGCGCCGGGCCGAACGCTTGCTGCGCGCGCCCGAAGTCGCCGCGCACTACCACGAAGCATTCCTGCTGCCCGGGGCCCTGGCCGTGAAGCAGTTCAACCGTCCGGGCCTGGCCGGCCGCGCGTTGTCGCTGGCGGCGCAAGCGGCGGCCAGCGCGCCCGGGCCGTTGCGGCGCATGATCTTCAGCAGGGCATTCGGCAGCGGCGCGCCGGTGGCTTATGCCGGCGGCGGACGCCGGATCGCGGACGCCGAGATCCTGTCGTCCATCTCTCCGATGGGGCATCCCGTCGGCACTTGCGCCATGGGAAGGGAGACCGACCCGATGGCGGTCGTGGACCCGAACTTCCGCGTGCACGGGATTGGCAATCTTTACGTCGCCGATGCCTCGGTCATGCCCCGCATCCCCAGCGCCAACACCAACCTGCCCACGCTGATGCTGGCCGAAATGGCCGCCGAGCGCATCGGGCTGGAAGAGGCGGCCCATGCGCCGTCCGCGATTCATTCATAAGGACTTTCCAATGCTCGAATACTTCAAGGTTTACTCGTGGAATCTGGCGCTCTCCATGGCGCTCGATGCGGGCGCGAACATGGACGAGGTCGATCGCGCCTGCCGCGCATTGCGGCACGTCGATGACGATCAGCAGCACGCCAACGACTTCTTCCAGGCCTGGGCCGATGGCGGCGCGAAGCTGGCGCGCGCGGCGGCCGCCGACGAAGCGGCGGGCAACCTGCTGTCGGCGGGAGAAAAGTACCGTCGCGCCTGCGTCATGTACATCACGGGCGAACGCATCCCCGCCCATGACTACGCCCCGCGCCTGGCGGCCTACGACGAACTGCTGCGCACGTTCGCCAAGTACATCGAGTGCGCAGGCGTCACGTGCGAGAAAGTCAAGGTGCCCTACGGCGATTCCTTCCTGCCCGCCCTGATGGTCTCGGCGGGAAGCGACCGGTCGCCGGCGCCGTGCATCGTGCATTTCAACGGCCTGGACGGCGTAAAGGAGTACCTGTATCTGTGCGGCCTGCCCGCCATGCTGGCGCAGCGCGGCGTGTCCATCCTGCTGGTCGACAACCCCGGGGTGGGCGAGGCGCTGCGCAAGAACAGGCTCTACAACGCGCCGGAGGCCGAGCTGCCCGCCGGCGCCTGCGTCGACTTTCTGGAAACCCGGCCCGACGTGGACAAGCGCCGCATCGGCATGATGGCCTTGAGCCTGGGCGGCTACCACGCTCCGCGCGCCGCCGCGTTCGAGCCGCGCTTCGCATGCTGCGTGGCCTGGGGGGCGAATTACGACTGGGGCAAGCGCTTCCGTGCCCGTATCGAGGGCACGTACTCGGCGCAGAAGTCGGTGCCGCACTACTTCGAACACGTGAAGTGGGTGCTGGGACAGCAGCGCATCGAGGACTGCCTGGCGATCACCGACCGCTTCACATTGGAAGGCGTGCTGGACCGCGTCCGCGTGCCCGTCTACATCACCCACGGCGCCGACGACCGCCAGATTCCCGTGGCCGACGCCACCCGGACCTACGACGAGTGCGTGAACGCGCCCGAGCGCGAACTGCGCATTTTCTCGGCCGAAGAGGGCGGCGAACAGCATTGCAGCATCGGCAACATGAGCCTGGCGACGAACGCCATGGCCGACTGGATTGCCCGCGTCCTGAAATAAATCCGTGATCGATGAGAGGAGACCCACCATGTTGAAAATCATTTCCCGCATGTTCGCGCTGGCGGCGCTGGCCGCAGCGATACTGCCCGCAGCGGCGCACGCCGAGTCCAATCTCACCCGGATCATCGTGCCGGTGGGCGCGGGTAATCCATTCGATTCGTCGGCCCGCGCGCTGGCCGAAGGCATGGCCAAGGTCAGCGGCAAGAGCGTGATCGTCGAGAACAAGGCCGGCGCCGGCGGACGCATCGCCACCACCGAAGTGGCCCGCGCCGCGCCGGACGGCGCGACCCTGCTGTTCACCACGGCCGGCCATGCCACCAACGCGGGCCTGTACAAGAACCTGCCGTACGACCCGGTCAAGGACTTCACGCCCATCACCATCGTGAGCAAGTCGTCCGGCTTCGTCCTGCTGGTTCAGGCGGACTCGCCTTACAAGACCGTCCAGGACCTGATCGCCGCGGCCAAGGCGCGGCCCAACCAGATCAGCTACGGCTCGTTCGGCATAGGCAACACCACCCATGTGATCGGCGCGCTGTTCGCCCGCGCGGCCGATCTGAAGCTGTTGCATGTGCCGTACAAATCGCCCGTATCCGACTTCCTGGGCGGTCACGTGAACATGGTCTTCATGGGCGCGTCCACGGCGCTGCCCCTGATCAAGGATGGGCGCGTGCGCGCCCTGGCGATCTCGTCGGAAGCGCCGGACCCCAACTTCCCCGGGGTTCCCACCTTTCGCGAACTGGGCTACGAGGACGTGGACGTGCCGGCATGGTCCGGCGTGCTGGCCCCGCGCGGCATGCCGCCCGAGCAGGCGCAGGCCCTGTACAAGCAATTTTCCGAAGCGGCCAGACAACCCGTGTTCCAGGACTACCTCAAGCTGAGCCAGGCCCAACTGGTGCTGATGACGCCGGAGCAGTTCGCCAAGGCCCTGGAAGCCGACGTCGCGCGCTTCCGCAAGGTGCTGCCCGAGCTGGGCATCGAAGCCGAGTGAGGGAGACGCGCGCCATGAAGATTCATCTGATCGGGGCCGGAAAAATGGGCCTGCCGATGGGCAAACATCTGGCGGCGGCGGGCCATGCCCTGAGCGTCGAGGACCTGGACGCCAGCCGACTGCAAGCGGCCGTCGCGCTGGGCATGACGGCGGCGCAGGGGGCGGCGGCGATGGCGGGGGCCGAGGTGCTGCTGTCATCGCTGCCGCATGACGGCGCCTTTTGGCAGGTGGCGCAGGACGTGGCGCGCCTTGCCCGGCCCGGAGCCCTATACATCGACACCAGCACGGTCTCGCCCGAGATGTCCGCCCGCGTGGCCGGGCTGCTGCGCGAAAGCCAGATCGTCTATTTGCGCGCCGCCGTGTCCGGCAACAACGTCATGGCCGAGGCTGCGCAGTTGACGCTGCTGGTGTCGGGCCCGCGGGACGCCTACGAGCGCATGCTGCCGCTCTTCAAGCTGTTCGGCCCAGGCCAATACTGGCTGGGAGAGGCCGAAGAGGCGCGGCTCATGAAGCTGGTGGTCAACCTGATGATCGCGCAGACCAGCGCCATGCTGGCCGAGTCGCTCGCCCTGGGCGCCAAGGGCGGCCTGCGCTGGGAAGACATGTGGGAAGTGCTGACCCACAGCGCGGTGGCGTCTCCCATTCTCAAGGCGAAGTCCGCCCAATTGGTGACGCGGGACTACAGCCCCACCTTCACCGTGTCCCAGATGGCCAAGGACGTAAAGCTGATCCTGGCCGAGGCCGAGCGCCTGCAGGTGGCGCTGCCGCAGACCGCGATGACGTTGCAGTCCCTGCAGTCGGCGGCGGCGCACGGAGATGCGGACGCGGACTACGCGGCCGTCATCCGTTGCGCGCAACGGGCGGCCGGCCTGGCGTAGCGCGGCCTCAAGCGACCGTCGAGGCCGGTCAGGGCGAAGGTGGAACCAGCGCCTTGAACCCCGCGCTGAAGAAAGGCAGCATTCTCTTGAACGCGGCCTCTACGTCGCTGGCCTTGATCAGGCCGGCCGACAGGTTCTCCACGCGGCCCGGTTCCGCGACGATGGAGACCATGCCGCCCACCATGAGGCTGAACGCGTAGTAAAGGTCCTTCTGCGGCATGGTGGGGAAGGTGCGCTCCAGCTCGTCCAGGTACTGCCGCGCGACCGGGTCGTAGTGCTGGTCGATGACTTGGGCGAACTCCGGCGAGTTCGCGTGCCGTGCGATGAACAGCGAATAGTTCTTCCAGCCCTTGCCGCCCGCCGCGCTGCGCTCCACGAACGGCCACACATAGCCCGAGACGATGTCTTCCACGGGCACCGGCTTGCCCCGGGCCGCGGCTCGGGCCCGGGCCGCGTCCAGGGCCTGGATGCGTTCTTGCGCCATATAGGCCGCGCGCCGCTTGATGACTGTGCTGAACAGCACGTCCTTGGTGCCGAAGTGGTAGGTCACCAGCGCAATCCCGCAGCCCATGGCCACGGCCACATCGCGCATGGACGTCCCGTGGAATCCATGGGCGGCAAACAGTGCTTCCGCTGCGTCCAGCATGCGCTCGCGCGTCTCATCGCCGTCGCGCCGGGCGTTTGCCCGTGCAACGCCAGGCTGGCGTGCGGGGGAGGGTTTTTTGCGGGGAGATTTGCGTGGTGCGGGATTCGCCGCCATTGTCGGGCAAGCCAGTGTGTATTTTCCGAGTCTGCTAGAGAGTCTACTGGACTATGCGCCCAAAATCTTGCGGAACGCGCTTCGACTTGAACAAGGACTACCCGCTGGACTTCGCCCCGCTGGGAGATGCCAGGCTCGTGTTGCGCCAGATGATGGACATGTTCAAGACGTAGCCTCGCTTGGGCCTGCTCTTCCACCCGGCCGCCGTCCGCGGCGTCAGCCCAGCCCGTGGTACTTGCGCCCGATCTCCATGGTGGCCCGGTAAAAGCCTTCCTTGCTGCCGCAGTCGTAGCGCGTGCCCTCGTATTCGTAGCCGAAGACCTTGCGCGACCGCAGCAGCGCGGCGATGGCGTCCGTGAGCTGGATCTCGCCGCCGACGCCGGCCTGCGTGGCTTCGAGAATGCCGAAGATCTCGGGCTCGAGAATGTAGCGCCCGACCACCGCCAGGTCGGTCGGGGCGTCTTCGGGCCTGGGTTTTTCGACGATGCCGCTCAGCCGCATCACGCCCTGCGCTTTCGGGCTGCCGGACACGATTCCGTACTGGGCCGAATTGGCCTTGGGGATCTGCTGGACCGCCACGACGCTGCCGCCGTATTCCCGCGCCACCTTCGTCATTTCGCCGATGACGGGGACGTCGGCGTCGATCATGTCGTCGGCCAGCAGCACCGCGAACGGCTCCGCGCCCACCAGCGACGCCGCGCAGAGCACGGCGTGGCCCAGGCCCAGGGCGGCGGGCTGGCGTGTATAGACGCATTTGACGCTGTCGGGGACGACGTTGCGCACGCTCTGGAGCAAGGCATTCTTGTTTTTCAGTTCCAGGTCGCGTTCCAGTTCGGGCACGCGGTCGAAATGGTCCTCGATGGCGCGCTTGTTGCGGCCGGTGACGAAGATCAGTTCATTGATGCCGGACGCGATCGCTTCTTCGACCGCGTACTGGATGAGAGGCCGGTCCACGATGGGCAGCATCTCTTTCGGCATGGCTTTGGTGGCGGGTAGAAAACGGGTGCCCAGACCCGCGACAGGGAATACGGCTTTTCTGATCGGATGCATGCAATGCCCCTTTGTTGTTGGTTGCCCTGACTGAGAGGGCGACGCGCACGCCGATAGCAATCGACGTACCCGGCCGGCGGCTGGCGGCGCTCAACGCTGGTCCGCCGTGCCGCCCGAGCCCGAGGATGCGCCGGAGCCGGGCGAGCCGCCCTGGCCGGTCGAACCCGTGGTCGCGCCGGAGGAACCCTGGCTGCCGCGCGCGTCCGTGCCGCCTTGCTCGGCGCGGTCGCGCCCGCGCGTGGATTGCTCGGAGGATTGCGCGGGAGGTAATTTTTTCCGTTCCTGCTCGGTTTTCCCTTCGCCGCGCTGGCGCTTGCCGGTATCGCCGTCGGCGGAGGAGGGCGGCCGTTCCTTCGGCGGGGGGCCCGCGGGGGCGGCCAGCGCGGCCGATCCTCCCAGCACGAGCATGGCTGTCGCGAATAAGGTGGCGGATCTGGCTGACATGGGATCTCCTGCGCGGGTATTGCGTGTTGCCAGTGCAAATGCCGTGCCGGGCCCGACGCTTGCTGTAGCCGTCGCGAGTCCAAGCAGGAGCACGGTATGAACGGTGATCAGCCTGTCGTTCCTTCCGCCGGCGTAGCCGCCGACGACAATCCCGCCGCGCCGGGACGCCGCAGCGTCCTGAAGGCGCTTGCGCTGGGGGTGCCCGGCGCGCTGGCCGTGTCGGGGGCGCAGACCGTCGCGCAGGCGGCGCAGCCCGCGCAGGCGGCCGACGCCGCGCAGCCGGCGCCCCTGCGGTTTTTCAACGCGCAGGAAGCAGCGCTCATGGACGCCATCGCCGCCCGCCTGATTCCGGCCGACGACCTGGGCCCGGGCGCCAAGGAGGCGGGCGTAACCGTATTCCTGGACGGCCAATTGGCCGGCGCGTGGGGCGCGGGCGATCATTTGTACCGGCAGGGGCCGTTCCAGGAAGGCACGCCGGAGCAGGGCTATCAGCTTTCCTTCACGCCCGCCGAGATGTACCGCCGCGGCCTCGCCGCGTTCGACGCCGCGGTGCGCAAAAAGGAGGGCAAGGGCTACGACGAGCTCGGCGCCGAGCGGCAGGACGCCTGGCTCGCAGCCATGCAGAAAGGCGAACTCGATTTCGATCCGCTGCCGGCGCAGGTGTTCTTCCAGGCTTTGCTGGAAGGCACGACGGAGGGCTTCTTCAGCGACCCGCTTTATGGCGGCAACAGGAACATGATCGGCTGGAAGCTGGTGGGTTTTCCGGGCGCGTACGCAAGTTTCTCCAACGACATCGAGCGGCATGGCGTGGCCTGGCGCGGCACGCCGGTTTCCATTGCGCAGGCCCGCGGGCACCATGCCGCGCCGGCCGGCGAAACCCCACACAAACCGGGAGGCGGCCATGGCTAAGACCATGCCGGCGGTGGACGTGGCCATCATCGGGGCCGGCTGGACCGGCTCCATCATCGGCAAGGAGCTGGCCGCGGCCGGCCAGCGGGTGGTGGTGCTGGAGCGCGGCGAGCCGCGCTGGCCGTCGCCGGATTTCCAGGGGCCCAACGTCCACGACGAGCTCAAGTACACGCGCAGGCATGCGCTGCACCAGAACACCGCCAGCGAAACGTTCACCTTCCGCAACCACGGCGGGCAGATCGCCCTGCCCATGCGGCGCTGGCAGTTCGCCTATCCCGGAACGCACCTGGGCGGCGCGGGCAATCATTGGTCGGGGGCGTACTACCGGTTCGATCCGACCGACTTCAATATGCGCAGCCACTACACCGAGCGCTACGGCGCCGGCATCTTCGACGAGGACCTGACCTGCCAGGACTGGCCGCTGAGCTACGAAGAGCTGGAACCGTACTTCGACCGCTTCGACTACCTGATAGGCGCCTCGGGCCAGGCGGGCAACATCAAGGGCCGCAAGCAAGAGGGCGGCAATCCCTTCGAGCCGTGGCGCTCGCGTCCCTATCCCAACCCCCCCATGAAAGTGCCGTACGCGCCGGCCCTGTTCGGCGAGGCGGCGCGCGGCCTGGGCTACCACCCTTATGTGCAGCCGTCCGCGCTGTGCACGCGGCCCTATGTGAACAGCGAGGGGCTGCAGATGAGCGCCTGCGTGTACTGCGGATTCTGTTCCAACTTCGGCTGCGAGCACTACGCCAAGGCCTCGCCGCAGGTCTGCGTGCTGCCGGTGGCGCTGAAGCTGGAGAACTTCGAGCTGCGCACCGGCGCCCACGTGCTGCGGGTGGAGCTGACCGCGGACCGCAAGCGGGCGCGCGGCGTGACCTACGTGGACGGCGCGGGCGCCGAGGTGTTCCAGCCGGCCGAGGCGGTGGTGCTGTGCGCGTTCGGCATCAACAACGTGCGCCTGCTGCTGCTTTCCGGCATCGGCGAGCCTTACGACCCGGTACGCAACACCGGCGTGGTGGGGCGCAACTACACGCACCAGACCACATCGGGCGTCAATCTCTTCTTCGACGAATCCTTCAATATCAATCCCTTCATGGGCGCGGGCGCGGTGGCGGTGACCATGGACGACTTCAGCGCCGACAATTTCGATCATGGGCCGCTGGGATTCGTGGGCGGCGGCTATCTGCAGATCCAGGTGGTCAGCGGCGCGCCGATAGGCTATCACCCGGTGCCCAAGGGCACGGCCGCCTGGGGCAGCGCCTGGAAACAGGCGCTGCGGCGCTACTACAACCACTCGGCCTCGATCACCATCACCGGCGCGGCGCAACCCACGCGCGGCGGCTACCTGAGCCTGGACCCTACCTACAAGGACGCCTGGGGCCTGCCGCTGCTGCGCATCACCTACGACCTGCCCGACAACGATATCCGCATGTCGGCCTTCCTGACCGAACGGGGCGACGAAATCGGCCGCGCCATGAAAGGCGTGCAGCGCACCGAGCCGGGACCGCGCAAGCGGCCCTTCACGGCCGCGGCGTACCAGTCCACGCATCTCACCGGCGGGGCGGCCATGGGCGCCGATCCCCGCACCAGCGTGGTGAACCGTTACGGCCAGGTATGGGACGTGCCCAACGTGTTCGTGACGGGCGCGGCGCTGTTTCCGCAGAACTCCGGCTACAACCCCACGGGCACGGTCGGCGCCACGGCCTATTGGATCGTGGAAAAGATCAAGTCCGATTACCTGAAGTCGCCAGGCCCCCTGGTGACGTGAGCGACGCAGCCGGGGTGACATCATGGGCATGCCTTTACGCAGCTATGTGGCCTTGGGCCTGATCGCGGCCGCGCCGCTGATCACGCTGGCCGCGGCCTTCTATCAGATGTATGGCAAGGGCGGCGACGGCCTGATCGCGCCGTCCATCGTCGCGCAGCCCGCCGCGCCCGCTGCGGCGCCGCGCGCAGCCGCAGCTCCCGCTGCGGCGCCGGGCGCGGCCTTGCCCGAGGTGGCGCAACCCCGCCCGGCCGCGCCGGTCCCGGGCCGCAGCGCCATGGACTTCGCGGCCTATCGTCCCGCCTGGGAAGCCGCATTGCAGCGCGCCGACGTCGACGCCGGCAAGCAACTGGCGCAGGCGGGCAAGGCGGGAGTGCAGGCCTGCGTGGCCTGCCACGGGCAGGCGGGCGTCACGCCGCTGGGCGGGGCCTTTCCCAATCTGGCGGGACTGACCCAGGACTACCTCGCCAAGCAGTTGTGGGACTTCCGCGACGGCAGCCGCCAGCATCCGGTCATGAGCGGGATCGCCAAGGGGCTGTCGGATGAAGAAATCGCGCATCTGGCGCGCTATTACGGCGGCCTGCCGCCAGGCGCCCCGACGGCCGGCAAGGACACGGGCGGGCACGAGGCCGCCATCCGCCTGGACACGGTGGGCGACGGTCCGCGCGCGCTGCCGGCCTGCGCCAATTGCCATGGCCTGCAAGGCCGCGGCGAGGGCGCGCTGCTGCCCCGGCTGGCGGGGCAGCCCGCGCCGTACTTCGTGGACCAGATGAATGCGTTTCGCTCCGGCCAGCGGCAGAACGACGACGTGGGCGCCATGCGCGCCTTCGCGCAGCGCCTGACCCCCGAGGAAATCGGCCAGTTGTCCCGCTACTACGAAAGCCGCTCGCCGGCGCAGGAATAAGCGGTCCCCTGGCCTAATGGCGCAGGTACGGCGGCGTCGCGGCCGGACGGCGCTTGTGTTCCGTGGCGTCGTAGCGGGAGACCAGGCGCTGGGCGACTTCCGGGGACACGGGCCGGCCTTCGAGGAAATCGTCGATCTCTCGATAAGCAAAGCCCAGCGCCGCTTCATCAGGATGCTGCGGACGCAGCGTCTCCAGGTCCGCGGTCGGAACCTTGGCGACGAGGTCCGGCGGCGCGCCCAGCGCCGCGCCGATTTCCCGAACGCAACGCTTGGTCAGTCCGCTGAGCGGCATGACGTCGGCCGCGCCGTCGCCATGCTTGGTGAAAAAGCCCGTCAGCGCTTCCGCGGCGTTATCGGTGCCCACCACCAGGCCCTTATGGGCGCCGGCGATCGCGTAGAGCGCGATCATGCGCTGGCGCGCCTTGATGTTGCCGGCGATGAAGTCCTCGGCATGCGCGTCCGCATAGTCGATGCCGGCCGCCTCCAGCGCAACGCGTTGCGCGTCCACGGCGGGCTGGATATTGAGCGTCATGCGCTTGTCCGGCGCCACGAAATCCATCGCGCGCCGCGCGTCCTGCTCGTCGCTCTGCGTCCCGTAGGGCAGGCGCGCCGCCACCAGCGCGCAGACGTGGCCCGAGGAGCGCAGCCGCGATACCGCAAGTTGCGCGATACGCCCCGCGACCAGGGAATCCACGCCTCCGCTGATGCCGATCACGTAGGCGTCCATGCGCGCGGCAAGCAGATAGTCGGCGAGAAAAACGATTCTGCGTTCCAGCTCTTCGTCGATATCGCAGTCCGGGCGAACCCCCAGGCCGCGGGCGATTTCGGCCCGGCGCGCTTCGATTTCCGCCTGCATGGCTGGTGTCATTCGTGTTCTCCCGGTTATCGCGCCGATTGCATCCAGGCCGCGCAGCCCGCCGGCGAGGTCGTGCCGCTGACATAGAGCGCGCCCGATCCGTAGAGCGCAAGCCCGTCCTGCCATGACAGATTCTGCACCACCCAGACGCCGCCGGCGCGATCGGTCCAGATGATGCGGGCATCGGTGCCGTCCAGCGCGCGCAGCAGCTCCCCGGCGGGCGCGTCGGGACGCATCGCCACCACCGTCGTGCCGGTATCGCCGCGCAGCGGAAACAGGTTGGCCAACGTCGCGCCGCCCAACGCCAGGACCAGCAGGCCGGCGGCGATATTGCGCCGCGGCATCGGCGGACCGCCGTCAGCCGAGCGCCCGCGCCAGCCCAGGAAAAACGGCAGCAGCCCGAAGACCGCCAGCCATGCCAGGTCCCAGAACAACGGCACGTCCGCATCCATGCGGATGCGGTGGATGCCGGTGATCCAGTGCGAGAACAGCGCGTCGACGATATGCCAGGCGCCGAACCCCATCCAGAACGCCGGCCACAACGGCCGCGTCGAGCCCGCCGGCGCGGCGGCGCGCGCCCGGTACAGCGTCCACAGGCCCGCCGCGGCCAGGATGTACATGAGCGCATGGAACAGGCCGTCCACCGCCACCTGCATGCGCAGATCTCCCAAAATGCCGGTCTGGATGGCCGACAGCAGGTGGTGCCACTGCAGGATCTGGTGCAACAGGATGCCGTCGAAAAAGCCGCCCATCGCAAAACCCAGCAGGCCGCCGGCGCGGCGCATGCGGCGCCCGGACGGGTCAGGGATAGAGGCAGGGTCCATGGACGGCTCCCGGTTCTTGGTGCCGGAGCAGTTCGGCAAGCGCCGTGCCCGACGCGTGGATCCCTGCCGGCGGCCCGGGGCCGAGCCGCGTCACGTGCGCCGGTTTCTTTGCCCGGCCGCATGCTTGCGCCAATAGCCGAACTCGTCCTCGCGGACCTCCAGGTCCAGTTCGGAGACGCGCAGCTGGAGCCGCTCCTGCGCGTCGGCGACGGCCTGGTTGTATACGACCGGCCCGATTTCCTCCAGGAAAAATCCCAGCAGCGCGGCCGCCGCGATATTGCCGATGGGCTCTTCCATGTGTTCATCGAAGTACCGCTGTATCGACGCGATCGCGGCGGCTCGAACCTGCTTTTCCAGTTCAATGGCCATCGGGCTTCTCCTTTCTACGGGGCAGGGCGCGCTTGCCGCCCGGGACGATGGCCGGCTTCGCGGTCCGGTCCAGCAGCCCCAGCAGGCAGTCCCGCACGCTGGCGACCGTTTCCGGCTGCGGCGCGCGCAACAGCACCTGCGCCTGCCAGAGTCCCTCGACCGCGAACCGGCAGGTCAATGACAGGTCGGCCGCGACTTCGTCGGGGCGGCAGAAGTCGTCCACCAATGCGGTGTGTATGGCCTGGTACTTCGGATCGGCCATCAATAGGGCCATGGCTTCGCGCGCCGCCAGCGCCGATTCGGCGGCCAGGCTCACGACCCGGATGTAGGTGCGGATGCGTTGATCCGCGCCGGCCGGCTCGGCCGCCAGCGCCTCATGCAAATTGTCGGAAAACTCCTGCATGAGGTGATCGAACAGGCCGTCCATCAAGGCCTGCTTGGTGCGGAAGTGGTACTGGATGCCGCCTTTGGACAGGTCGGTCCTGGCAAGCACGCTGTCGAAGGTGAGCGCGCCCGCGCCCTCATCGGCCAGCACCTGTCTTGCGGCTTCGAGAATCTGGACCCGCACGGCGGCGGGTTGCTTTGCTCGTCGTATGTTCACAAACAATCCATATGTATGGATTTATCATATCATCCGGGCGTGCCCGTTTTTTGCATGGATACCGATAAATGAACATCGTCAGCGACAGTACCCTCACGCGTGCGGATCTGGTCCGGCTTCTCGCGCAACCCCAACCCGTCACCGGGTTCGATCGCTGCTCCTTCGACGGGCAGGACCTTGGTTCGCTGGATCTCCGGAACATCCGCTTTACGGCCTGCTCGCTGGCCGAGGCCCGGCTGGCGCGCGCGACCTTGAGCGAAACGATATGGGAGCGGTGCAGGATCGGCCTGGGCGACTTCGAGCTGGCGGACCTGACGGACGCCAGCTTCACGGCCTGCGATCTCCACATGACCAAGTGGGCGCGTTCCCGGCTGTCGTCGGCGACGATTTCCGATTCGAAACTGAGCGGGGCCGGTTTCTCCGAAGTCCACGCCCTGGGCCTGAGCCTGCGCAGCTGCCGCCTGGTGGGCGCCCAACTGCGCGGCATGTCGTTCAGGAAGCAGGTGCTGGACCAGCTGGATTTCTCTGACGCCGACCTGGGCGGCTGCGATTTCCGCGACGCGGTGTTCAACGGCGGCAGCCTGCGCGGCGCCAGCCTGAAAGGGGCGAGGTTCCAGGGCGCGGATCTGCGGGCGGCCGAGCTCGGCGGCATCACGGTGTACGACCTGACCGGCTCGCTGAAGGGGGCGGTGATTTCTGCCGAACAGGCGGGACAGTTGATCGAATCGCTGGGCGTGCGGGTGATGTGACGACAATACTGTTCTGGCCGCGCCGCCTGGTTGGTCAGAAGCTGGCCGCGAGGCGCAGCGCGGCCGTGTAGCCTTCGGCGCGGTTGCGCGCGCCGAATTCCTTGTAGACGTGCAGCCAGACGGGCGGCAGGCCCGGTTTGTAGAAATGGACGGCCGGCCCCAGGGCGATCACCCGGGAACGGTTGCCGCCTTGCAGGCCGGGCGCGTCGTCGTCGGTGAACTGGCGGCTGTAGTAGCCGCCCACTCCCAGGGTCCACGGTCCCACGTGCTGGCCCAGCGCGAACTCGTGGCGGTATTCGATGCCATTGCGGTAGCCGGTGGCGTGGTTGCGCGTGCTGATGTCGACCTCAAAGCTCGAGGATACCTCGAAGCCGCCGTCGGTGATGTAGGTGAAATTGAAGATGGGAGAGAACGCCCAGTGATTCAGTCCCGGGTTCACGAGCCGCCGCTTGTCATAGTCCCCCGTGGGAGCCAGCACCTGGAACTGCGCATTCAGATGCAGGTTGGGCGACGGGTTCCATTGCAGGATCAGAGGCAGCAGCAGGGTGTCGGCGATCCGGAACGTTTCGCCGCGCAGCCGCAGCGGCCCAGCGGCCGTCGGCACGTCGAAGGCCGCGTCCATCCTGAAGAACGGCTGCACGATGCCGAAGCCGTAGCTTGCCCCCAGCAGCGTGGCGCGGGTCATGCGCAGATAGGCCGCGCTCACGGTGAAGACGCTGAGAGAAAAGTCGTCGTCGAGCGTCTCGCCATACTGGTTCTTCCGAACGGTGGCATGGTTGTACGAGGAACGCAGCGAGATCGTCCCGAACGGCGTCGGCGGCGGCGACATGCCGGCGCCGAAGTCATAGAAGCCGTTGACCGTGGTGGGTATGCCGTTCTCGGTGGCGGCCGCGTTTCCGGCCAGACCGAGGGCAGCCAGGACCAGCGGCGCCGCGACAGCCGGCATTGCATTGCGGATGTTCATGGAATTCCCCTTGTGCCCGGACGGCGTACATGGCGCCGCCCGGGCTGGAATAGGCAGGGCCCGACGCGGGAGCGGGTTTCAGCGGGCGGCGGCCGGTCGCCAGTCCGTGGCGCGGATGGGAGCGGACGCGGACGCGACCGTCACTTTGGACAACACCCAGGGCTCGCTGAACACGCCCCGCACGATGCGCGGACGCACCTCGTCGGGTATGTTGGCGAGTTCGCCCCAGAGACAGGACCAGCGCTGGCATTCCTCGGTCAGCGGACGTGTCGCGGCTTCCCATGCGCCCAGCGCCTCGGGTATGTCCCGCCGGTCCCTCACCCGCTCCATGTAGGCGGCCAGCGCCAGGCCGTTCTGCATGGCCATGCCGCCGCCCTGGCCCAGGTTGGGCGGCTGGGCATGGGCGGCGTCGCCGAGCACGCAGGCATGGCCTGCGGACCAGCGCTTGCAGCGCACCACGGTGTAGACGTTCCAGAGCACGCTGCCATGCGCGATCCGGTCGAGCAGGAACGCCCATTCAGGAAAGGCTTCCCGCCAGCATGGCAGCACGCGCGTATCTCGCGCCGAATCGTCGTCCTCGCGGCAGGTCAGCGCCAGGTAGATTTCGCGGGCGTTGATGGGGGTGATCAGCATGCGCCGCGTACCGTTCCAGATTTCGATGCACTTGCCGCGCGCGGCGGCGGGCAGTTCCTCCTGGGTCGCCTGCACGATGGTCCGCAGCGCGCCTTCCTCGGCCCGCTGGTGCACCTGTTCAAGGCCCAGGGCGCGGCGCACGGGCGACCAGACGCCGTCGCAGCCGATGGCGAGATCGGCTTTTGCGCGATCGCCGTTGGCGAATGTCAGGGTGCCGTCGGTGCCGGCGTCGACGACCTCCGCGCCTGTGACGATGCGAGCGCCGGCGGCGCGCGCGGCCGCCTCCAGGCCTGCGTGCAGCTCGCTGCGCGCGATCGCGACCACCCGCAATCCCGGGGGCAGCAGCGCGGGAACCAGTACCTGCCCGGCATGGTCGCGCTGTTCGATGCCCTCGGGCAGGAAGGCATTGCGCATGGCGCGTTCATAGGCGCCTATCTCCGATAGCACCGCCAGCCCGTTCGACCACAGATAGATGCCTGAGCCCGAGACGCGCAGCTCGGGCCTGCTTTCATAGACGGTCACGTCCCAGCCGCGCCGGGCAAGCGCCGCCGCCGCGGCCAGTCCGCCGATCCCGCCGCCGCTGATGATGGCTTGCATGTTCATGGTGTCCACTCCCCTGGTTCTTTGCGCATGGCTCGCGGCCGCGTTCAGGCGCGGCCCAGGCTGCGCGCGTAGCTCAGCACACCGACGCCGCCCATCCACTCGGGCACGGCTTCGTAGGCGACGATGTCGGCCGGCGCGTCGCGCATCGCGCCCATGAGCGCGGTCCACATCAGCATTTCCGCGCCGCCCGGACCCGCCTGGGCCCTGACCGTTTCGTGGGTGAGCGACAACATGAACTCGCGGTCGCCGGCGGCCAGTTTCTGCAGGATGCGGTGGTCCCATTCGGCATTGACCAAGTCGCGGCCGGACGCGGCCATTTCGGCTTCGCGCCGCAGGATGGCCAGTGGCAGCTCCGGGTCCTCGCGCAGCGCGGCCGCGCCGAGGATCTGCCAGCGCTGCACGCGCTGCATCAGCGGATCGTCCGCCGCGTCCTCGTCGATGGTGATGGGCGGCCAGTGCGACAGGCCGCCGCTGGCCATGAGCGCGATGCGCTCGGGCCGCCGGTCCAGGACTTTGCGCACGCTGACGCCCAGTTCGTACGCGCGGCGCCACGTCGGCAGCGGCGGCGCGAAGCAGTTGAGGAAGATCGGCACGACTGGAATGCTGGCGCCGGGCCACAGGTACTTGGCCGGCATCAGCACGTTGTGCACGAGTTCGGCCGACTCGCTGCGGAACAGCTCGAAGCCGTCTTCCATGACGCTGCGGTAGATGTCCCCGGCCAGCGCCGCGTGGCCGGGGCGGGGCGCGCGCGGCATGCCGATCCAGTCCTGCGTCGCCTCGGTCGGCCCCCAGTGCGTGTCGCCGAGCGCGATGGCCATGCCCGGCATGGCATGCAGCGTATACATGTCGAAATGGTCGTTGACGAAGGCGACGATTACGTCGGGCCGAGCGGTTTCGATCTGGCGGCGCACCACGTCGAAGCCGTCCAGGAGGCGGCGCAGCGTTTCCGGCTGCGCAAGTCCGGTCTGGTTGCCCAGCCCCGGCGTGTGCGTCATCGCGAATGCGGCGACTATCGGCGTGTCCGTGTTGTCTTTCATGGCGGTTCCTGTTCTGCCTGCGAAGGGCGGTGAGTGGGCGTGCTTTCCGCGCCGCCCGCTCCTCCTCGAGCGGCGCGGAAGCCGGCGCGGCAGCAGTGCGCCGGATGAGCACGCGAGGCAGTATGGGATTTCCCCCGCGCGGCCGTCATCTCTCAAATGGGAGATGCCGGACCCGTTTCATGGCAAACCCCAGTTGCCGCGCCGGCGGGCTTGCCGGACGATGAGCGCTTTTCGTTCAGATAGTGTGGGTGTCTTCATGGCTCTCGGCGCAGCATCTGATTCTTTCCTGCTGGACCTGTATGCCTGTTGCACGGACCCGAGCCGCTGGGCCGGCGTGCTGGACCGGCTGTGCAGCGATGTCGGCGCGCATTCGGCCGTGCTGCAGTGCCTGGACCTGGAGGGCGCGCGCGCCGTTCCCTATTGGGCGGCGTACGACACGCGCATCGACATGGAGGCCTATCGGGCGGAGGTGTCCGACGCCCGCAATCCCCGACTGGAAGCCTGGCGTCTGCAGCGGGTCGCGCGACGGCCGGGCCGCATGGCCACCGACGGAGAACTCTTTCTGCCGGAAGAGGCGCCGTTACGCGACCGACTCCATCTGCAGTTGCGCCGCGCCGGCCTGGGGCGCTTCATGGGGGCCATGGCGCCCATGGGCGGCACGCACTGGGTGGCCATCGCGGTGCACCAGGACCCGCGCGATGAAGGCGGTTTTTCTCCGCGCCGCCTGGAGCGGCTGCGCAAGCTCACGCCGCATCTGCTGCAGGCGGCTACGCTGGCGCAATCCGTGGGACTCGACCGCAGCGTGTCCGCGCTGGTCGACCGCTACCTGGAAGCCTGGCCCTGCGCGCTGGCGTTGTGCGACGAGTCTGGCGGACTCGTCTGGTCGAACCGCCGCGCCCGGGAAGGGCTGGACGGCCGCGCGGGCCTGCGATTGCGCAGCGGCCGGATCTGCGCCGACGCCGCTGGTCAGTCCCGGTTCGCGCACGCGCTGGCGCAGGCGTCGCTGGAGGCCGAGCCGGTATTCCTGACCCTGGAAAACGGACAGGGCCGCACGCAGCTGGCGCTGCAGCGGCTGCAAGCCTCTCAGCCGCACGGCGGCGCCCTGGTGCTGGTGTCGCTGGTGCAAGAGTCGCAGGCTGGCACCCGCTTCCCCGTGGCGGCCCTGCGCGCGCTGTTCGGCCTCACCGAGGCCGAGGCGAGGCTCGCGAGCGCGTTGGTGGCGGGCTGGACGGTCGAGGAATACGCGCGCGGCCGCGGCATTACGGTGGGCACCGCGCGCTACCAGTTGAACCAGGTGTTGGGCAAGGCCGGCGCGCGTCGGCAGGCCGACCTGGTGCGACAGGTCCTCTGTTCGGCGGCCGCGCAGATGATCGGTCGCCAGGAGGGCGCGGCGCCGGCCTGAGCGGGCGCGCCGTTATATCGGACTGCCGCTGCGCAGGAAGGCGCGCGCCCGGGTGATCCACGGGTGCCCGTCGTCCACGCAGCGGCTGCTGGCGGCGTAGTGATCGTGATCCGGGTAGATCTCCGCCGCCGCCGGCACGCCGGCCTGGCTCAGCAGGTCCCGCATGGCCAGCGCCTCGGCCGCGAGCCTGCCCAGGTCGTGTTCGCCCGCTCCGAGATAGAACGGCGGCGCCTGCGGTCCGACATGATGCATCGGACTGGCCGCCGGCACGTGGGAGTCGTCCGGTATGAAGCGCCGGCGTATGGCGAGCGCCGCGGCGCCCACCGCGTCGCCGCCGTCGTAGTCCAGATCGTACAGGCCGCTGATCGGCAGCGCGCCCCTGATGACGCGCGCGGGCAGGCCGCGTTCATCCAGCCAGCGGCGGTCCAGCGCCACCAGGCTGGCCAGGTGGCCGCCCGCCGAGTGGCCGCCCAGGAACAGGCGCGCGGGATCGCCGCCGTATGCGCCGACATTGCGCCAGGCCCAGTCCACGGCGGCGGCGACATCGCGCACCGCGGCAGGATAGACATGGCCGGGCGCCAGCCGGTACGACACCGAGATGAACAAGGCCGGCGTCGCCGTCACGGCCGGCGCCATGAATCCCATCCATTCCTTGCAGCCCAGCGAAAACGCGCCGCCGTGCACGAAGATCAGGCAGGGCAGGTCTGCCGGCGCGCGCGCCGGCGCGTAGAGATCCAGGCGGCAGCCTGTGGCGTCGTCGTAGGGGATGTCGGGGTGGTAGTGCAGACCGCGGTCCGCGGCGGCGCGGCGGGAGCGCTCGAATACTTCCGCGGCGTAGGCGTCGCCGCCGGGAAAATTGGCGCGCGCAGGCGCCGGACGAGAATCGAAGGCCATGGTTTTCCTCGTGGTCAAGAACGTGCAGAAACCCGCGCAGGCCTTGCGGCCACGCGGCGGGACGATGGGGCCGGCCTGTGCGGACGGCCCTCTGGCTGGCGGTCTTGCGGCAGGAGGAGAGCGGCGCGCCGTGGAACTGCCGGGCGGCGCCTTGCCGTCGATGACGTGACGGTATTTTAGGCTTGAAGCATATGGCGGGCAAGACCGCGGTCCGGCTCAGAACACGTAGCGCATGCCAACCCCGAGCGCCCGGATGTCATCGCCGCGCGCCGCCGGCGCGACCGCGGTATCGCTCGACAGCAGCGAGAAGGCGGCGTTTGCGCCGTTGTTGACCATGCCGTAGGACGCGTACAGGGAAAAGCGCCGCGAAAGCGCGTGGATATAGCTCAGGCCCAACACCGTGGCCTCGCCAGGCCGGCTTCTTCCTGGCACGTCCTGCCGCATGCGCTGGACGTTGAACGCCAGCACGCCCGCTCCCAACCGCAAGGACGCGCCTGCCCAGATGTCGCTGCCGTCGCCGCGGCGCCCCGGATGGCGCACCCGGAAGTAGCCACCCGCCACGGTGTAGTCGCCGCTGGCGTACTTGAGCCCGACCAGCATGTCGCGGCGCAGTCCCGTGGCGCCGGTGTAGGCGGCCGGCGAGCCCGCGATCTCGGGCAGGCGCAGCAGCTGATAGGCGCCGTTGAGCGTCAGCCCATCCTGCGTGTAGTCCACGGATGCGCCGATCATGCGGCTCGCGCTGCGGGGCGGGCCGTCCGACGCGCTGCGCGCGGCAGCGGGGCCCAGGCTCGCCATCAGCCGGCCCCGCAGTCCGGCGACGCGGGGCGAGGTGTAGAAGACGGCGTTGCTGGCGCGCCCGAACCGGTCCGAGCCCGTGCCGGACAAAAGCACGATCTGCTGCATGTTGCCGTAGGACCCGAGCTTCAGCGGGTCGCTATCCAGCACCGCCCAGTACAGCGGCGTGTAGTCGCGGCCCAGTTGCAGCATGCCGTAGCGGCCTTCCAGGCCGACGAACGCGCGGCGGTTGAATCCCTTGCCGGGTGCGCCATTGGGCGCTTGCGCAGTGGCGCTCGACGGATCGCCGAAGTAGGGCTTGTAGGCGCCGGAATTGGATTCGAAGCTGGCCTCGAGCTGGAACACCGCGCGTAGCGAACCGCCCAGATGTTCCGTGCCGCGCAGGCCGAACTGCGATCCGCTGATGATGCCGGACTTCATGGAGGCGGACCTCGCCGATCCGTTGTCGATCAGGTTCAGGCCCGCGTCCACGACGCCGTACAAGGCCAGCCCGGGTTCCGCATGGCTGGCCGCGCCGGCGGCTGCGAAGGCGAGCGCCGCGATTCTCAGGACGCGCCGTTTCATGGCCTGGCGCCCGTTTTGCTGGCGGCCGGCATCAGGCCGCCGCGGGCCGGTAGCCGCTGTACTGTTCGCGCAACTGCTTCTTGAGCACCTTGCCTGTCGCGCCCAGCGGCAGAGAGGGCAGGAACAGCACGTCATCGGGCATCCACCACTGGGCGATGCGCCCTTCGATGAAGCGCAGCAGTTCCTGCTTGCCGACGTCGGCGCCTTCGCGCGGCACCACCAGAAGCAGGGGACGTTCGTCCCATTTGGGATGCGCGATGGCGATGCATGCGGCCTGCTGCACGCCAGGGTGTTCCATGGCGGCGTGCTCGATCTCGACCGAGCTGATCCACTCCCCTCCGGACTTGATCACGTCCTTGCTGCGATCGACGATCTGCATGTAGCCGTCGGCGTCGATCGTGGCTACGTCGCCGGTGGCGAACCAGTCCGCCCCGGTCGCGGCGGCGCTGTCGTCGTCGCCGAAGTAGCGCTCCATCACCCACGGACCTCGCACCAGCAGCTCGCCCCGGCTCTTGCCGTCCCAGGGCAGTTCGCCGCCGCCGCCGTCCACGATCTTCATGTCCACGCCGAAGACGGTGTGCCCCTGCTTGCCCAGAACGGCCAGCCGTTCGTCCTCCGACAGCGCGAGGTGCCGGCGCTGCAGCACGGCGGTCGTGCCCAGCGGCGACAGTTCCGTCATGCCCCACGCGTGCAGCACTTCGACGCCGTAGCCGTCGCGCAGGCTGCGCAACAGCGCAGGCGGGCAGGCGGCGCCGCCGATGACCGCGTGGCGCAGGCCCGACAGGCTCAGGCCGTTGCGTTCCGCATGGCCCAGCAGCCCCAGCCACACGGTCGGCACGCCGGCCGCCGACGTTACGCCTTCGTCCTTTATCAGCGCATGCAGCGAGGCGCCGTCCAGCGCGGGACCGGGCAGCACCAGCTTGCAGCCGGCGAGCGGGGCGGCATAGGGAATGCCCCAGGCATTGACGTGAAACATGGGCACTGCAGGCAGCACCGCCGTGCGCGAAGAAAGGTTGAGCGCGTCGGGCAGCGCGACCGCATAGGCGTGCAGTACCGTGGACCGGTGCGAGTACAGCACGCCCTTGGGCTGGCCCGTGGTGCCGGACGTGTAGCACAGTCCGCAGGCCGATTCCTCGTTCAGTTCGGGCCAGTCGTAGCTTTCGGGCTGGGCCGCCAGCAGGTCCTCGTAGCACAGCAGCCCCGGCAGGGCGGCGGACGAAGGCATGTATTCCCGGCTGCAAAGGGCGACATAGCCCCGCACGCCGGGGCATCGCGCCGCCACCGATTCTAGGAGCGGCAGAAAGCCCACGTCGAAGAACACGTACTGGTCGTCCGCGTGGTTGAGCAGGTAGGCCACCTGGTCGGCGTGCAGCCTGGGGTTGACGGTATGGATCACGGAACCGGCGCCGGACACGGCGTAATAGAGCTCCAGATGCCGGTAGCCGTTCCAGGCCAGGGTGGCCACACGCTGGCCCGGGCGCACCTCCAGCGCCGCGAGCGCGCGGGCCAGGCGCTGGCTGCGCCGATGGCAGTCGGCGTAGGTGTAGCGGTGCACGTCTCCCTCGACGCGGCGCGACACGATTTCGATCGTGCCGAAGTGGCGGGCGGCGTGGCGTAGCAATTGGGAGACGAGCAGAGGCTGGCGCATCATCAGGCCGGCGAGCGCGGGCGGGGGATTCCGGGTCATCTAGAGCTCCATATCGTGAGGCGGCGCGCAGGCGCGCCTGGGCCGGCGGCATCCGGGCCGGCGCCGGCTTGGCAAAGGAGGGCGGACGCGGCGGGGCCGCGCTTTCAGGGAGGGGGCGGCTGTTCGGCGCGCAGCGCCTCGTAGGGCTCGCGCGAGAGGTCCAGCAGCATTTGCGTGATCGCGGCCGTCTCCCGTCGCATGCGGCCGTAGTCCACCTTGTCGGCAGTGGTGACGTCGTAATTCAGCAGGTAGTCCGGCCCGGTGATGTAGTTGAGCGTGGGCAGGCGGGCGCCACCCCAGAAATACTGGCCCTCGCCCGGCCACGTGGCCGTGTTGGGGCCGCCGTCGCCGTCCGGATTGAGCGGAGGCATGACGAACGCGGGCGCAGCCTGTGCATTGCGCAGCATGGCCGACGCGGCGCGCACCAATGCCGGGACGCGCGGCAGGAAGATCGCGGCGGGCTCGTCGCGGCCCGTCGGCGCCAGGCGGCCGTCGGGTCCGGGCAGCCATTCCGTGGCGCCCAGGTGTTCTATCGTGACGATGCTGGCGATGCGGCCGCGCAGGCCGTCCTGGCGATGCCGCGCCAGAAAGTCCTGTATGCCCACGCCGCCGGCGAAATGGCCGCTGGAGAGCATGATCATGATGCTGCGCGGCAGCGCCTCGCGTGGCAGGCGCGCCAGGTACTGGGCAATGTCGACGATGGCGTTGGGACCGTTGTCCTCGATGCCGTTGGTGCCGTCGGTATGGCTGTTGATGACGGTCAGCTCGCTGCTGGCGCCGGGAATGATGCCGATCAGGTTGCGCGTGACGACAGCCTCGGTATCGGCATCCAGCACCAGGCGCAGCCGGGCGCCGGCGCGCGCCAGCGCCTTCAGGCGGGCGCCGGCCGCCCGGTCCACGTAAACGCCTGGCAGTTTGCGCAGTTGGCGGTCGTACGGGGCGTACAGGCCCGCGGCGATATCGGCGGGTTCGTCCAGGACCGCGACCACGCCGGCGGCGCCCGCGGCCTGCAGCGCTTCCAGTGTCTGCACCAGCGCGTCGATTATCTGGTAAGGACGCGCATAGGGCGCGCCCGGTGGCAGCGTGTTGTCGGGATCGTGTTTGTACAGCGCCATGGCATGGAAGAAATCGCTGGTCAGCGACGGCCTGGGCAGTTCCACCACCACGATGCTGCCCGCCACGCTGCGGTCCGGTCGCCGGCCGACCGGCAGATAGCGTATCGGCGCCACCAGCCCCTGCGCGCCGGTGCTGCCGGAGTAGGGGATATAGCCAGCCGTCGGAATCCGGTCGGCGCCATCGGCCAGCTCCAGCGACCAGCGCCGCGCCGCCCACCGGGTCATGGCCACCGGTTCGAAGTACAGATCCGCCACGCCGGCCTCGCGCAGGCGTTCGTACAGCGCGTCGACGTAGGCCTCATGCGCGGGCGAGCCCGTGTCGCGCAGCCCGCGACGGTCCAGGTCTTCCTGCCATGCGCGCAGACGGGCTTCCGGATAAAACTGCGTCCGGTCCACCTCGACCGCCGCTTGCGGCGGCAGCGCGCCCGCCGGCGCGCGGGATTCCTGACGTGCGGCGCAGGCCGTCAGGCCGGCAATCAACAAGGCCGCGCCCGCCGCGCGGCGCAGGCGCCAAGGCTGCCCTGGTGCGTAGAGCATGCGTGTCTCCGTTGTCTCGTGTTGTTTTCGCTGGCGCGCCGTCGAGGGCGCACAAGCCGATTATTCCCGCCGCCGGCTGTCGGGGGCAGACCTCCAAGGAGGGGTATTGCCCCCCCGAAAGCGGGAATCACAAGTTCCGCGCCGTTCAGGAGGGCGGCGCGATCAGGCCGAGCTTGATGGCGCAGGCGACCGCCTCGGCACGCCGCCTTGCGTTCAGCCGCTGCATGATCTTCTTGACGCTGTCCTTGACCGTATGCGGGCTGCGGCAGATGATGTCCGCGATCTCGCCGTTCGAATGCCCTTGCGCCAGCAGTCCCAGGATGCGCAGGTCGGCCACGGAAAGGCCGTGCTTCTGGGCGGCGAGCCGGTCGAACGCATGCTGCACTTCCTGCAGCATCTCGCCGCCCGCCGACCCAGCGCCGGGGTCGGCGTAGACGAGTTCGGCGATGCGCGCGTACATCGCCATCGCGATGCGCGTGCGCTCTTCCAGCAGCGTCACGCGCTGCGACTTCTCCGTCACCAGCGTCTGCAGCGCCTTGATCGCATTGATGTCCCGGGCGATGCCCTGCCTGCCCACCATCTCGCCATCGCGGATCAGCGCGCCGGCGCGCACTTCCAAGTGCACGACGCCGCCGTCGGGCCGGCGCGCCTCCACTTCGAAGAAGGGCGTCCGTTCCTGGCCGAGCAGGCCTTGCTGGTAATGGCGCGTCGCCACTTTTGCGGACTCCTCGGTCAGGATCTCCGTAAAGTGACGGCCCAGCAGGGCGCAGGGCTCATAGCCCAGCACCTGTTCGAACGCCCGGTTCATGTAGGTGAAGCGTCCTTCGAAGTCCAGGGTGTAGATGAGATCGCCTGCGGCTTCGATCAGCGCCTCGAAGTCGGGCGTCTGGAAACGCCGCGGTTGGCCGGCAAGAGAGCGGGGCTGCGTCATAAAGCGGTTCTTCATGGCTTGTGGCCCGGGCGAAAGCGCGGGGCTGGCGCTACTTGTACCCCAACTGACGTTGCCCGGGCAAAGCACCTGCGATAAATTCGGCGAAACGATATTGTCGGTTTGGCCTGTGAGAAAGGGCTGCAGATCGTTGGAGTCAGCGAATGGATATCCTCGAGACCATCACTTCGCACATAGCTGCACTGAGGCTTCCGCTGTACGCCGTCAGCGCGACCGCTACACAGAAATCGGACACGCCGATCATCCTGATCCTGCACTGGCACGGATTCCACCGTGATGAAAGGGCGGCCGGCGCTTTGCACTCCGTCGCGGGTTCTGCGCTGCAGATCAACCAGCGCTGGCGCGACTATGCCGTCATCGACCGCGCAATGCTGGAGGCGGCATGGAGACTCGGCGCCTGGGATGTGGAGCGTGTGGCCAGGCCCGGATGGTGGCGCCTCAATGCGCCGGTGTCCGAAGCGCTCGCCTGCCGTAGGGCGTTCGCGGATTATTCCGACGCGCGCGAGGCGAACCGGGCGGTCGTCGTCGAGGCTCCGGACCAGCAGGCCCTGCTCGATCTCGCCGCTCGCCGCGGCTACGTCCGCTGGCTGTTCCGGCCTCGCAAGGGCGGCCTGTGGAGTCAAATGGACGGCGACGACCGCACGCTGGATGCCGATGGCGGACGTTCCGCGCCTTGTCCCGTTGCGCTGCTGCCGGACGGACGCGAGCTGCGTCGAAAGGTCGTGTACCGCCTGGGGCGGGGAAGGGATATTCTGATTCATTAAGTTTCATTTTGAATCAATTTCCGCTCTTGAAGCGGCTTGGCGGCGCCCATAATTTTTTTCCGCACCCATCACGGGCTGTACGGCGCACGCCGCCTCGCCATGTCGCTGCAGTGCGCCGGCATTCACTTTTTGATGATCAAGACTTCAGGAGATAGAGTCATGAAGATCCGTCCCCTTTACGACCGGATTATCGTCAAGCGAATCGAACAGCAGCGCAAGACAGCTTCCGGCATCGTCATCCCAGACTCGGCGGCGGAAAAGTCCGAACAGGGAGAGGTCCTCGCGGTCGGCCAGGGCAAGCGCAACGCAGATGGCTCGCTGCAGGCGCCCGAGCTCAAGGTCGGCGACCACGTTCTCTTTGGCAAGTATGCCGGCCAGACCGTCAAGGTCGACGGCGAAGAACTGCTGGTCATGCGCGAAGAGGATGTTTTCGCCGTGCTCACGTCGCAAGACGCTCAACTGAAGAAGGCGGCCTGACGCCGCCAGCCTATGGATTGAGGAGCTAGAAATGAGTGCGAAGGACGTTAAGTTCCACGACGGCGCCCGCAGCCGCGTAGTCAAGGGCGTCAATATCCTGGCCGATGCCGTAAAGGTGACGCTCGGCCCGAAGGGCCGGAATGTGCTGCTCGAACGCAGTTTCGGCGCGCCGGTCATTACCAAGGACGGCGTCTCGGTGGCCAAGGAGATCGAACTGAAGGACAAGTTCGAGAACATGGGCGCACAGATCGTCAAGCAGGTCGCATCGAAGACGGCCGACGTCGCGGGCGATGGCACGACCACCGCCACGGTGCTGGCGCAGGCGGTCGTCCAGGAAGGCATGAAGTACGTGGCCTCCGGCATGAACCCCATGGATCTGAAGCGGGGCATCGACCAGGCCGTCTCCGGTGTGGTGGAGGCGCTGCGCAAGATGTCCAAGCCCATCTCCACCAGTAAAGAGACGGCGCAAGTCGCGGCGCTGTCGGCCAACGCCGACGAGGCGATCGGCAAGATCATTGCCGACGCGATGGACAAGGTCGGGCGCGAGGGCGTGATCACGGTGGAAGATGGCAAGTCGCTGGACAACGAACTGGATATCGTGGAAGGCATGCAGTTCGACCGCGGCTACCTGAGCCCATACTTCATCACGGACCCGGAGAAGCAGGTCGCTCAGCTCGATGACCCGTTGATCCTGCTGTACGACAAGAAGATCTCCAACGTTCGCGAGCTTCTGCCGGTGCTGGAAAGCGCCGCCAAGGCGGGCAAGCCGCTGCTCATCGTCGCCGAGGACGTGGAAGGCGAGGCGCTTGCCACCCTGGTGGTCAACTCCATGCGCGGGGTGCTGAAGGTCACCGCGGTGAAGGCGCCCGGCTTCGGCGATCGCCGCAAGGCCATGCTGGAGGATATTGCGGTCCTCACCGGCGCGACCGTGATTTCGGAAGAAACGGGCAAGCAGTTGGACAAGGCCACGCTGGAAGACCTCGGAAGCGCCAAGCGGATCGAAGTTCGCAAGGAAGAGACCATCATCATCGATGGCGGCGGCAAGCAGGAGGCCATCGATGCGCGCGTCAAGTCGATCCGCAAGCAGATCGACGACGCCACCAGCGACTACGACCGCGAAAAGCTGCAGGAGCGTGTCGCCAAGCTGGCGGGCGGCGTCGCCGTCATCCGGGTGGGCGCCGCAACCGAAGTCGAAATGAAGGAGAAGAAGGATCGCGTCGATGATGCGCTGCATGCGACCCGCGCGGCGGTCGAGGAAGGCATCGTGCCCGGCGGCGGCGTTGCGCTGCTGCGGGCCCGGGCGGCGATACAGGATATGAAAGGCGCCAATGCCGATCAGGATGCGGGCATTCGCATCATCCTGCGGGCGCTCGAGGCTCCGCTGCGCGCCATCGTCGCCAACGCAGGCGAAGAGCCTTCGGTGGTCGTGGCGAAGGTGATGGAAGCCAAAGGAAACTATGGCTATAACGCCGCCACCGGCGACTATGGCGACCTGGTCGATATCGGCGTCGTCGATCCGACGAAGGTCACGCGCACCGCATTGCAGAACGCGGCTTCGATCGCGGGGCTCATCCTGACCACCGCCGCCACCATCGCGCAGGTTCCGGAAGAAACCAAGCCGCAGGCCGCCGCGGCCGAGGCGATGGACTTCTGACGGCGGAATAACGGCCAAGCCATCCAGTCTGCTCTGAGGGCATCGCGCTGGCGGCGCGATGCCCTTTTTTGTCGTTGCAACGGGCCGCAGAAAAAATCTATAGCGCCCGGGACCGCCATTTTTTAAATCAAAGGACCCGGACTCTTGAATCCGCGCGGTTGAATCCTATATCCGCATTGAAGCGATCGAGTGCCGGTCGCTCTTGCGGCGACGTGGCGCGGTCTCGGTCCTTCCAGACGAACTTGGGAGGTAATTATGGCCAACTACCCTTTTAGCGACAGCGGTTTCGATTCTCTCTTTGACGCGGTCCAGGAGCAGATGGACCGGATCTTTCGCAGCGCGGGCTTGCCGGCCACATTGCGGTCGTTGCCACGCGGACGCTTCCCGCCCGTCAACATCGGGGTTTCGGATGACGCCGCTGTGGTCGTCGGTTTCGTCCCCGGCATCGAACCCGACGCCTTGAAAGTATCCATAGAGAAGGGGCTGCTCACCATCAGCGGCACGCGGAGCATGCCGCCCTTGCCGGATAACGGCCGTTACTACGCTCGGGAACGCGCCGAGGGGAATTTCACGCGCGTCATCGAGTTGCCCGGCGACGTCGATCCGGACAAGGTCGAGGCGCGGTACATCGACGGCTGCCTGCTGATATCCATCAAGAAGAAAGAGTCGTCGAAGCCGCGGCTTGTTGCAATCCAGTGATGCAAGCTTCCCCTCATCCTACTCAGGAGGAACGATCATGAACGAGCGTAACGAACTTGTTGAACAGGGCGGCCGTTCCAATGAGCAACGTCCCGCCAATCTGCCCGCGGTCGACATCTTTGAAGACGCTGCGGGCGTCACCGTCCTGGCGGACCTGCCTGGCGTCACGAAGGACAGGTTGAGCGTCAAGGTGGAATCGGAGGTGCTGGTCATCGAAGGCGAAGCCGCGGTTCCGGTTCCCGCCGGTGTCCGGCTGATCCATGGCGAACTGCGCGAACCGCTGTTTCGCCGCTCCTTCAGGCTGGGGCCGGAGTTTGACAAGGAGGCGATCCAAGCCAGCCTGCGGCAAGGCGTGCTGACGCTGCGAGTGCCCCGCATTCGCGAAGCGCAGCCGCGCCAGATTCCGGTGACGATGGCGTGATGCATTGCGCGCGCCGCGGCGGCTCTGCACCGCCGCGGCGCGCCGGAGCCGCTCCATGAATGACCTTGTCCTTACCGAACACAAAGGATTCCGCCTGGGCGTGCGCGCCGTGCCGTTACGCTGCCTGGAACAGCGCGGCACGCTTCCCGAGGGCTTTCTGCCGCTCGTCCAGGTCACGCGCTCCACCTTGGTTCTCGTGGATTGGTGCATTCCATGCCCGCTTACGCCCCGCGATACGCCGGCTAGCGCCATCCAGGAGGGAACGGCCTATCTGAAACTGCTGATCGATTCGGGCAGGATCAGTCAGCGCGTCGCGGCGCCGTAAGGCCGCCCTGCCAAAAACGGCGCTATGTCGCCAACCAGGACGCCGTTCTGCGGTTCGCTTACCGGCCGGGCCAGACCAGGGCGGACGGCCCGCGGTCGTCCGGTAGGCGTGACGGTCGATCCGAAAGGCGCGCTGATCGTCGCCGACGATCTCTCGAACACGTTCTGGCGCATAACGCCGACGCGCAACGTCCAGCCGCGCTAGGCGGCCGAGCGGCCGTCGTTCTTGACGGGGGCTTCGTCGTCCGCGATCAGGCGCAGGCATTTCACGAAGAGACTCCGGTATTCCTCGGGCAGCCGGGCGAGTAATTGGTCTTCCACCGTGGCGTCTCGCGGCATGACGCGGCACAGCAGCTCCACGCCGGCCGGCGCAATGTAAAGCTGATAGGCGCGCGCGTCCGTGGGCGAGGGCCTGCGCTCTATGAGCCCGCCGCGGTGCATGCGCTTGATCATCTCGGCGACGGTGTTGCGGTCCATGGCGAGCCGTTCGGCCAATGCGTTCTGGCTGAGTCCGGGATCTTGATGGAGCAGGATCAAGGCCGCTTTCTGTCTTGGCGTGACGCTTTCGCGGGAAAAGGTGTTGGCGAAGATCTCTTCGGCCTTGAAATGCGCGCGCCGCAGCAGATGGGACGGCACATTTTCGAGCCGGAAGTTCTGCAATAGGACCTGCACTTCCGGCGTGATCATCGGACGCGAAGAACCCGCGCGAGCGGGACGGACTGGATGTTTTGGAGGCATCGTGCTGGGCTTGTTTCCAGGGTGGTGAGCCATATTACGCTGGGACCCAGCATTGTTGCCGCAATCGACTAAAGGGTAACTACCATGTTCCGAGGAAATTTCTCTTTCGATAAGATAGTACGTACACATCTTAAATGGCGGTAGCGTCAGGAAGTCATCGAGTTCCAGCCATCAATTCAAGGAGATTCGCCATGAGCGAAGGAGTGATTGTCGCCGGCTTCCTGGCGCCGCATCCGCCCCACTTGGTGTATGGCGAAAACCCGCCGCAGAACGAGCCGCGTTCGCAGGGCGGCTGGGAACCGTTGCGATGGGCCTATGCGCAGGCACGCGAGAGCATCGAGCGTCTGAAGCCGGATGTGCTGCTGGTCCATTCGCCGCACTGGATCACCCAGGTTGGCCATCATTTCCTGGGGGTTCCCCGGCTTGCCGGCCGCTCGGTCGATCCCATCTTTCCCAACATCTTCCGCTATGACTTCGGCATGGACGTCGATGTGGAGCTGGCCGAAGCATGCTGCGACGAGGCCGCCAAGGCCGGCCTGGTCAGCAAGATGATGCGCAACCCGAAGTTCAGGCCGGATTACGGAACCATCACCACGCTGCACATGATCCGGCCGCAATGGGACATCCCGGTGGTGGGAATCTCCGCCAATAACACGCCGTACTACCTCAACACCAAGGAGGGCCTGGGCGAGATGGACGTACTTGGCCGCGCCACGCGCGAGGCCATTCGCAAGACGGGACGCCGGGCCGTCCTCCTGGCCAGCAACACCTTGTCCCACTGGCATTTTCATGAAGAGCCGGAACTGCCCGAAGACATGACCAAGGAGCATCCGGAGCGCTACGACGGCTACAAATGGGATGTGCGCATGATCGACCTCATGCGCCAGGGCCGCATGAAGGAAACCTTCCAGTTGCTGCCCCAGTTCATCGACGAAGCTTTCGCGGAGGTGAAATCGGGCGCCTTCACGTGGATGCACGCGGCGATGGGGTATCCGGAGCTGGCCGGAAGGCTGCACGGATACGGAACCGTCATCGGCACCGGCAATGCGGTCATCGAGTGGGATCTTCAGGCAGCGGGTCTTTCAAGCCTGCAGCCCGCGGGGCAGGCCGCCTGACGGCACGCAAAGAAAAGGGGAGATCTCATGTCCATCGTATCGGCATTACTGGTTCCGGGCAGCCCGCTGCCGCAGCTGCGGCCCGACATCGCGCCCTGGGGACGCCTTCGAGACGCCTTGGCCACAGTCGGCGAATCGCTTGCCGCATCCAGACCCGATTGCGTGCTGGTCTACTCCACTCAGTGGTTCGCGGTGCTGGACCAATTGTGGATTACCCGGCCGCGCAGCACGGGCCTGCATGTCGATGAAAACTGGCACGAGTTTGGCGAGCAACCGTTCGACATCCATTCGGAGCCCGCACTGGCGCAGCGCTGTATCGATGCCTGCAACGGTGCGGGAATCAAGACGCGCGGCGTGGACTACGACCAGTTTCCGATCGATACCGGCACGATAACCGCCGCCACGCTGATGGGCTTCGGAACATCTGCGCTTCCCATGGTCGCCGCCGCAAACAATCTTTACCACAGCGGCGAGCAGACCGAGCAACTGGGCGCCATCGCCGCCGCCGCCTTGCACGACAAGCGTGTCGCCGTCGTGGGTATCGGCGGTTTGTCCAACAGCATGTTCCGGGAAAACATCGATCTCCGGAAAGACCGCTACGTGTCCGAAAACGACGACGCGTGGAATCGCCGGCTGCTCGCGCTGATCGAAGGCGGCGATGTGGATGCGGTACGCGCCATCCTGCCCGAATACGCCGAGCAGGCACGCCCGGACATGGGCCTGAAGCACTTTCACTGGCTGCTGGGCGCGATGGGCGGCGGTTTCAGGCAGGCTGTCGTGCATGAATATGCGCCGCTATATGGGAGCGGGGGCGCTGTCGTGGAGTTCAGGCTTCCGTAGTGGGTGTCGCATAGGCAAGTTTTAGCGGTACTCATCGGCGTATGTGGGAGCGGGGCCCCGCCCCGGGGCCGGAAACGGCTACCGACCACAAGCTTCTCCGTGCCGCGTACCCCAATTCCGCGGGCCAAGACCGTTACGCCCGTTCATCGCGCTCGCCAAGAAGGTCGCCTTCCTTCAGCCCGCGGCTCGTCCGTCCGCGCAGAACAGAACAAATCGTCGTCCTCCCCATTGGCGCGTCTTCCCCGCCAAAGCCAAAAACGGACTCCAACGAATAACCGACCCCTATCCCACCCCTCAGGGATTTCCCCTGCATCGTTTCGCTTGCGGAAAATCAATGTTCTATAGGACACTTTGTGTCATCGCAAACATGATTGCGGCATAAAGGGGATCGACATGGGGTTCAAGAGCATGGCCAGCGCGCTGGCGCTGGCGGCGGCAGTGGCGGGCGGAAGCGGCGCGCAGGCGGCGGCGTATCCGGAGCGGCCGATACGGCTGGTGGTGCCGTTCGGCGCGGGCGGGATCACGGATATCGTCGCGCGGCAGGTCAGCCAGGGGATGGGCGAAGCGCTGGGGCAGGGCGTGGTGGTCGAGAACCGGCCGGGCGCGGGCGGGGTGATCGCGGCGCAGTTGGCGGCCACGGCGCCGGCCGACGGCTATACGATCTTCATGGGCACGGTGGGCACGCAGGTGGTGAATCCGCTGATCTACCGCAAGCTCGGCTACGATGCGGACAAGTTCGTACCCGTGGGCATGGTGTCCGGCTCGCCGTACCTGCTGGCGGTGCGGGCCGGGCTGCCGGCGGCGACGTTCGGCGAATTCGTGGCCTACGCGCGGGCCAATCCGGCCAAGCTGAATTTCGGCTCGGCGGGCAACGCCAGTTCGCCCCATCTGGGCCTGGAGCTGCTGAAGCTGACGGCGAACGTGGACGTGATGCACGTGCCGTTCAAGAGCGGCAGCGAGGCGGTGAACGCGGCGATCGGCGGGCAGGTGGACGTGGTGATGGACGCCAGCCCGGTGATCATGCCGCATGCGGCTTCGGGCAGGCTGCGCGCGCTGGCGGTGGCCGCCGACCAGCGCCTGCCGTCCGCGCCCGACGTGCCGACGGCGGCCGAGGTGGGCGATCCGGGGCTGCAGATCAGTTCGTGGAACGCGTTTTTCGCGCCGTCGGGCACGCCGCCCGCCGTGCTGGAAACCTTGAACGCGGCCTTGCAGAAGACGCTGGCCTCGCCCGAGCTGCGGCAGCGGCTGGCTGCGCAGGGCACGCAGCTGTATACCGGCACGCCGGACGAGTACCGGCGCTTCATCGCCGGGGAGAAGGCCAAGTGGGCCGAGATCGTCAAGCGCGCCGACATCAGGATGGACTGACCGATGAACCCGATTCCTCATCCCCTGGCGGGCAAGCCGCTGGAGCTGGCCGACACATTGCGCTCCGGCAACGCCTGGAAGGTACGGCTGGCCTGCGGCTACATGGGGCTGCCCATCGTGCGGCGCACGTTCGACATCGTGCAGGGAGACCTGGAGACCGAGGCCTTCGCGCGGCTCAATCCGTGGCGCCAGGTGCCGGTGCTGCTTACGCCGGAGGGCCAGTGGCTGGCCGAGTCGCAGGCCATACTCTGGTATCTGGGGCAGGGCACGCCCTGGCTGCCGGCCGGGCGGCTGGCGCAGGCGCAGGTCAGCAGCTGGCTGAGTTTCGAGCAGACCCAGCACATGCATGCCTTCGCGCAGCCGCGGCTGCTGATCCATCTGCGCCGCACGGCGCAGGTGGACGATCCCGCCATGCGGGCATGGCGCGAGATCGGCATGAAGGCGGCGGCCTGGATGGACGCGCACCTGGCGGGCCGGGACTATCTGGTCGGGAGCGCGCCCACCATCGCCGACATCGCGCTGTTTCCCTATACCAGCATGGCGGCGGAGGGCGGCTACGACCTGTCCGCCTTCACCCATATCGACGCCTGGCTGGCGCGCATGCGCGCCTTGCCGGGCTTTACGCCGTTGATCGAAGCGGCATGACGACTCAATCCGATGGAGCAATGATGGCCGATACGATGCACTTGGGAAAAGATGAACTGATCGCGCGCGCGCAAGCCGAGATGCAGCGCCAGTTCGAGACGCCCGACTGGAGCCTGCGCGAGAAGCTGGCGCTGACGTGCCGCATCCTGTTCGACGGCGGCCACGACTCGGGCCTGGCCGGGCAGATCACCGCGCGTGCGCCGGAGCCGGACCGCTATTTCACGCAGCGGCTGGGCCTGGGGTTCGACGAGATCACCGCCAGCAATCTGCTGCTGGTCGATGAGGACCTGCGCGTCCAGGAGGGCGGGGGCATGCCGAATCCGGCCAACCGCTTCCACTCGTGGATCTACCGCGCCCGTCCGGACGTGAACTGCATCATCCATACGCATCCGTTGCATGCCGCGTCGCTGTCGATGCTGGAGGTGCCGCTGGAGATTTCGCACATGGATAATTGCCCGCTGTACGACGACGTGGCCTTCCTGAAGGACTGGCCGGGCGTGCCGGTGGGCAATGAAGAGGGCGAGATCATCTCGGCCGCGCTGGGCGCCAAGCGCGCCATTCTGCTGTCGCACCACGGCATGCTGGTGGCGGCCGGGTCGGTGGAAGAGGCCTGCGTGCTGGCGCTGCAGTTCGAGCGCGCGGCGCGCATGCAGCTGCTGGCCATGGCCGCCGGCAAGATCCAGCCGATCCCGCCGGCGCTGGGCCGCGAGGCCCACGACTGGATCCTGACGCCCAAGCGTTCACAGGTGGGGTTTTCGTATTTCGCGCGGCGCGCGCTGCGCGCGCACCCCGACGCGCTCGCCTGAAAGCGACGCGGCGGCTCGACGGGCGGGCCGGTTTAGGGCATTCTTTGCGGTTGGATTTTCGCAACCCTTTTGTCCATGATCGACCTGCCGCATCGCCTGCGCGCCCTGCGGCGCCAGCAGTCCCTGTCCCTGGAACAGCTGGCGCAGCGCACCGGATTGACCAAGAGCTACCTCTCGAAGCTGGAGCGGGGCCTGAGCGAGCCGTCCATCTCGACCGTGCTGAGGCTGGCCGAGGCCTATGGCGTGGGCGTGTCCCAGCTGGTGGGGTCGGAGCAGGCCGCGCAGGACGAGGTGGTCAGCGTGGTGCGGGTGGCCGACCGCGAGGCGCTGCAGCGCCGCGGCCTGGGCAGCGCCTACCACTACGAATCGCTGGCCGGGCGCCGCAAGGTCAAGGCGATGGAGCCTTTCGTGGTGCATCCGCCGCGCGAGTTCCCGGACGACGCCGCGGTGTTTCCGCATCCCGGCGAGGAATTCCTGCTGGTGCTCAAGGGCGCCGTCGAAGTGCGCGTGGGCGAACGCCAGTTCCGCCTGGAAACCGGCGATTCCGTGTATTTCGACTCGGAATTGCCGCACCGCATGCGCACCGTCAGCCGGGCAATGGCCGAGGTGCTGGTGGTGGCGGCGCACTGAAGCGTTCCGGTCTGCCGCATAATGCTGATACAGATACAGCAGACACAGGAAATGCCATGAAAAACGATCAATCGCGGCTGGTCCGCATCGATGCCGGCCCCATGAGGAACCCGGTGCCCGGCAAGCCGCGTCGCCCGATCTCGGGCGACGCCGCCTTCCGCACCGTGACCGCCTTCGAAGGCAACGCCGGCAAGGCCGAGGCCGGCGTGTGGGAAAGCACGGCGGGCGTGTTCCAGTCCAACACCACCGGCTATATCGAGTTCGGCTACATCGTCGAGGGCTCGGCCCGGCTGGTCGATCCGGACGGCACGGTGCACGAACTCACCGTGGGCGAGGCTTTCGTGATGCCGGAAGGCTATACCGGCCGCTGGGAAGTGGACCAGTTCGTCAAGAAGATCTATTTCGTCACCCGCATGGCGTAACGCCCTGCCAGGAGAGCAAGCCCCATGACCGCCATCGCCGCTGGCCCGCAACCGGGGGCCGAGCTGCCCGCCGTCACCGTGCAGGTGGACGTTGTTTCGATCCAGTCCCAGGTCGTCTACGGATATGTCGGCAACAACGCCGCCATGCCGGTGTTCCGCAAGGCGGGCCTGCGCGCGATCGCGCTGCCTACCGTCATTCTCAGCAATACGCCGCATTACCCCACGCTGCATGGCGGGGCCACGCCGCTGGACTGGTTCCAGGGGTTGTTGCAGGGGCTGGACGAGCGCGGCGTGACCAAGGTGGCGCGCGCCGTGGTCTGCGGCTATCTGGGCCAGCCGGGGCAGGCCGGCCTGCTGGCCGCCTGGCTGCCGGCGCTGCGCGCCGCGCGGCCCGGGGTCCGCGTGTACATCGACCCGGTCATGGGCGACCGCAACGACGGCCTGTACGTGGACGCGGGGCTGGTGGCGCAATACCGCGACCTGCTGGTGCCGCTGGCCGACGGCATGACGCCGAACCATTTCGAGCTGGAGCAGATGGCCGGCCGCACGCTGTCGTCCATGGACGAAGTGGTGGCCGCGGCGCGCGAACTCATCGCGCTCGGTCCGCAGTGGATCGTGGTGACCAGCGCCGCGCCGATGGCGGCCGAGCCCGGCACGCTGCGGTTGGCGGTGGTCACGCGCGACGCCGTCAGCGTCGTGACCCATCCGGAGATCGCCATCCCGCCGTCGGTGCACGGCACCGGCGACGTGTTCATGGCTGCGGTTACGGCCGGGCTGCTGAAGGGCGTGGAGCTGGTGCAGGCCGTGCGCGATGCGGCCGGCCAGGTCACCGCGGCGCTGCAGCGCACGCGTGAACTGGGGTGGGAGGAGTTGGCGGTGGAGGGCTAAGGTGCACGGGCCTGGCGGCCCGCGCGCGTTACGGCACCAGCGACAACCCGATCCGGAACTGCGATTCGTTGCGCTGGTTGTAGCCCAGCAGCGTTTCGCCGTAGCCGTTGAAGTACTGCAGGTGCAGGTAGCCGTTCATGTTCAGCCAGGTGCGCTGCAGCGGCCAGGCGAAATCCAGCTGCGTGGTGCGGCGCTTCTGGTCGCCCTGGCGGTACAGGGCGGAGACCACGGCGCCGTTGTCCTGGGCCCAGCGCAACTGCCAGTCGACGTGGCCGGCGTAGTCGGAGTAATCGCTGTTTTCTTCGGCCACGCCGAAGTAGGCCTTGACCCGCGGCGCGAAGGTCAGCGTGCTGCCGCCGTCGAAGCGGTAGTGCAGGCGCGGTTCGATGTAGCCGTCGTTCACCGACCGGGAGTCCTCGCCGTCCTTGCCGTTGGAGCTGTGCTCGACGCCGGTGTTCATACCGAAGCGCCAGTTCTGGCTGGCGGAGGACCAGATATTGTCGGACAGCCAGAACGCGCTGGGGTTGAAGGTGGTGTCGATGAAGGGCATGGAGTCTCCCTCCAGGTCCCACAGCGAGGTCTGGGTATAGGCCAGGTAGAAATTCTCGTCCCAGGTCGCGGGCCGTCCGCCCTGGGGGCTGAAGAGGCGGTACTTGGCGCTGATCTGAAAGCGGGCGGTGGTCTGCCCGCGCGTGCCGATGTCGAAATACACCGGCTTGTATTCGGAAACCGAGCTGCGGAAACGGTCGAACGCGGTCTGCTGCTGCACCGTGGGCACCGCGCTGGCGTCGGGCGAGGGGCCGCCTTCGGGCGCCGCGCCGACCGCGGCCACCGCCGCCGGCGGCACCGGTTCGCCGCTGCGCGCGTCCACCACCGGGCCTTGCGCGGGCGTGCTGGCCAGCGTGCCGCTGTCGCGGCCGGTGGCGTCCAGCGCCATCATGGCGGGCTGGCCCTCGATGGACACGGCCTGCAGGCCGTGCGCGCTGGACGGGACCTCGGCCGTCCAGGCGATGCGCGCGAAACTGTTGACCGGCACGCTGAAACTGGCCGGGCCGCCGCGCAGCCTGGCCAGGCTGCGCACGATCTGGCCGTCCTGGCCGCGCCATTGCAGCACCAGCTCGGGCGGGGCTTCCCAGGTGACGCGGGCCGTGTCTTCGTTGAAGTAAACCGCTTCGATGGTGACGGTCTCGCCGGGGGCGGCCGAGGGGCGGTCCAGCCGGTATGACACGCCCGCGGCGGCGCTGCCGGCTGCGCCCAGGGCCAGGGCGGCGGTCAGGGCGCGCAGGAACGGGACGGGGCGTGCGGAACGGCTTGTATGCATAGGGACATGACTTGGTTTTGTGACGAGGAAATGTAGCACCGACCCCCGAAACAGTTTGTAAGGCTGACCAAGCGTATGTAGAAAGCGTAAGCCCCCGCGCGTCGCGGACGACGCGCGGGGGCGGGAAGGCAGGGCGCGAACGCGGCTTATTCGCCGAACTTGATGCCCTGGGCGAGCGGCAGCTGGCGCGAATAATTGATGGTGTTGGTGGCGCGGCGCATGTAGTTGCGCCACGCGTCCGAGCCCGATTCGCGGCCGCCGCCGGTTTCTTTCTCGCCGCCGAACGCGCCGCCGATCTCCGCGCCCGAGGTGCCGATGTTCACGTTGGCGATGCCGCAGTCCGAGCCGGCCGACGACAGAAAGGTCTCGGCCTCGCGCAGGTCGTTGGTGAAGATGGCCGAGGACAACCCCTGCGGCACGCCGTTGTGCAGGGCCAGCGCCTCGTTGAACTCGGTGTAGCGCATGACGTAGAGAATGGGCGCGAAGGTTTCGTGGCACACCACGTCGGTCTGGCCGGGCATTTCGGCGATGGCCGGGCGCACGTACCAGGCGTCGGGGTACTGCTCGGCCAGCACGCGTTCGCCGCCGGTCACCTGGCCGCCCTGTTCGCGCGCCGCCTTGAGCGCGGCCTGCATGGCGTCGAACGAAGCGCGGTCGATCAGCGGCCCCACCAGCGTGGACGCCTCCAGCGGGCTGCCGATGGTCGCGCTGGCGTAGGCCTTTTTCAGGCGGCGCAGCAGCTCGTCGGCCACGCTGGCGTGCACGATCAGGCGGCGCGTGGTGGTGCAGCGCTGGCCGGCCGTGCCGATGGCGCCGAACACGATGCCGCGCGCGGCCATGTCCAGGTCGGCCGTGGGGCCGACGATGATGGCGTTGTTGCCGCCCAGCTCCAGCAGCACGCGGCCGAAACGCTGCGCCACGCGCGGGCCGACCTGGCGGCCCATGCGGGTCGAGCCCGTGGCCGACACCAGCGCCACCGCGTGCGAATCCACCAGCGCCTCGCCGATGTCGCGCCCGCCGATGAGCACTTCGGACAGGCCGGCCGGCGCGTCGCCGAAGCGCTGCGCGGCCTCGGCGAAAAGCGCCTGGCAGGCCAGCGCGGTCAGCGGCGTTTTCTCCGAAGGCTTCCAGACCACGGCATTGCCGCAGACCAGCGCCAGCGCGGCGTTCCAGGACCACACCGCGACCGGGAAGTTGAACGCGCTGATCACGCCCACCACGCCCAGCGGATGCCAGGTCTCCATCATGCGGTGGCCGGGGCGCTCGGACGCGATGGTCAGCCCGTAGAGCTGGCGCGACAGGCCGACGGCGAAGTCGCAGATGTCGATCATTTCCTGCACCTCGCCTTCGCCTTCGGCCAGGATCTTGCCGGCCTCCAGGCTGACCAGGCGGCCCAGTTCGCGCTTGTGCTGGCGCAGGATGTCGCCGAACAGGCGCACCAGTTCGCCGCGCCGCGGCGCCGGCACGTCGCGCCACGCCAGGCTAGCCTGGCGCGCGCGCGTGATGGCCGAATGCGCCTGCGCCACCGTGTGCTCGTGGACCTGCGCCAGTTCGGCGCCGTCTATCGGACTGCGCGCGCTCAGCGTGCCGCCGGCGAGCGCCTCCGGCTTCAGCCCGAGCGCGCGCAAGATGTCTTGGGGATTGTCCATGCTGGTTCCTTCGCTTAAGGGTTATGCCTAGCTGGCGACGCTGGAAAAAAATTTACTATACGAAACTCCAGCCTGAAATGCGAAACCTTTTTGGCCGCGCTCGCCGGCCGCACTTTGCATAGGTGAAACCGTGGCAGAACCCTTGCTGGTTGTCCAGGCAGTCACCAAGACCTATCAGCGCGATGGGCAGGCCCCGCATCGCGCGCTCGACGGCATCGATTGCCAGCTCGGGCGCGGCGAGGTCATGGTGGTGGTGGGGCCTTCCGGCTCCGGCAAGAGCACGCTGCTGCGCACCCTGAACGGCCTGGAAAGCATAGACAGCGGCGCCATCCGCGTGGACGGCGTGTCGCTCACGGACCCGGGCACCGACCTCAACCGCTGGCGCACCGAGGTCGGCATGGTGTTCCAGCACTTCAATCTGTTCCAGCACCGCACGGCGCTGGACAATGTGGCGCTGCCTCAGCGCGTGGTGCGCGGCCGCGGCCGCGCGCAGGCCGAAAGCTATGCCCGCGAACTGCTGGGCAGGGTCGGCATGGCCGACTACGGCGAGCGCTATCCCAGCCAGCTGTCCGGCGGCCAGCAGCAGCGCGTGGCCATCGCCCGCGCGCTGGCCATGGACCCCAAACTGATGTTGTTCGACGAAGCCACGTCCGCGCTCGATCCCGAAACCGTTGGCGGCATCCTGGAACTGATGCGTGCGCTGGCGCGCGACGGCATGACCATGGCCGTGGTGACCCACGAAATGGGCTTCGCCCGCGACGTGGCCGACCGTGCGCTGTTCATGGACGCCGGGCGCATCGTCGAGGCGGGCACGCCCGAAGAGGTGTTTTGCCGTCCCAGGCAGGCGCGCACCCGCGCCTTCCTGGAGCGGATTCTGTAGGGCCGGGCGCCGCGCCCGGATTCACCAGGTCCATTCACCACAAGGGGTTAGACATGCTGAAAATCAAACAATGGCTGGGCGTGGCGGGCTTTGCCCTGGCCGCCGCCGCGGCCGCCGCGCCGGCGCAGGCCGACGAGCTGGCCGACATCCTCAAGCGCGGCGAGCTGCGCGTCGCCGTGCAGACCTCGGGCCCGCTCATGAGCTTCATGGACAAAAGCGGCAAGCGCACCGGCCTGGCCGTGGAAGTGGCCAAGCGCATGGCCGACGACCTGGGCGTAAAGCTGGTGCTGCAGGACTACGAATGGAAGGGCCTGATTCCGGCGCTGCTCTCGGGCAAGGCCGACATGGTGGCCGCCGACATGACGCCCACGCCGCAGCGCGCGGCCCAGGTGCTGTTCTCGGCCCCGATGTTCTACGCCGAGACCGTGGCCGTGGTGCCCAAGGATTCTCCCTACAAGTCGTACGCCGAACTCGACAAGGAAGGCGTGACCGTGGGCGTGCTGGGCGCCAGCACCTATGCGGAAGTGGGCAAGAAGATGCTGCCCAAGGCCACCATGAAGGAATACTCCGGCGGCAGCGCGCCGGTGGGGCAGGCCCTGTCCAGCGGACGGCTGGACGCCGGCATCATGTCGATGTCGACCGCCAACCAGTTCCTGGTGGACTTCGGCAACCTGCGGGTGCTCGACGGCATCATGGTGCGCGAGCCGCTGGCCTTCGCCGTCGGCCCCAACGCCTTCCGCCTGAAGTTCTGGCTGGATAACTGGCAGACCCTGAAGACGGCCGACAACACCTTGCCGGAACAGGTCAAGTACTGGTACTCCACCGACTGGAAGAAAGACCACTAGCCCCATGGACTGGCTGATCGACTTCTACAACTGGCGCATCGTCAGCCAGTACGCGGGCCAGTTCGCCACCGGACTGGCCAACACCCTCATCGCCGCGGGCGCCAGCCTGGTGCTGTCGGTGCTGGCCGGCATTCCGATCGCGCTGGCCCACATGTCGCCGCGCGGCGCCGTCTGGCGCCCCGTGGCGGCCTATGTGCAGTTCATCCGCTCGACCCCGCTGCTGGTGCAGATCTACCTGGTCTATTACGCCGTGCCCGCGCTGGTGCCGGGGGCCAAGGGGTGGAGCGAGATGGCGCTGGGCATCATCGCCATGACCCTGCACCACGCCGCCTACATGAGCGAAATCATCCGCGTCGGCATCGAGTCTGTGCCGCGCGGCCAGATCGAAGGCGCCAAGGCCTGCGGCATGGACTACCAGCAGCGGCTGCGCTACGTGGTGCTGCCGCAGGCCTTCGCCAACACGCTGCCGCCGCTCTTGGGCCAGACCGCCGTGCTGATCAAGGACACCTCGCTGCTGTCCCTGATCACGGTATTCGAACTGGTCGCCGCCGGCGTGCAGATGAACAGCGACCGCATCGTGCCCAACGAAAGTTTCCTCACCATCGCGGCCGGCTACCTGCTGATCTACGGCTGCATGCTGCTCTTGTCGCGCGGCGTGAGCCTGTGGCTGGCGGGGCCCGCCTGGAACACGAGGTAAGCATGCTGGAGTCCTATCTTTCCACCGCCGGCGTCGTGCTGCCCTTCCTGCTCAAGGGGTTCTGGGAAACGCTCAAGATCTCCTTCGTGGCCATCATCGCCGGCTCGCTGCTGGGCTTCGTCATCGGCGTGATCCGCAGCTACCGCATCCGCGGCGTGCATCAGCTGCTGGGGCTGTACATCCACATCCTGCGCGGCACGCCGTTCCTGGTGCAGCTCTATATCTTCTACTTCGTGCTGCCCAGTTCCGGCATCGCGCTGCTGCACTGGGATTCGGCCACCGCCGCCTTCGTGTCGCTGTCGGTCTACACCTCGTGCTACGTCGCGGAAATCGTCATGGGCGCGATCCAGGCCGTGCCGCGCGGCCAGACCGAAGGCGCGATGACGCTGGGCCTCAAGCCCTTCCAGATCCTCAGATTGGTGGTGCTGCCGCAGGCCATGCGCCTGATCGTGCAGCCCATGAGCGGCGTCTACGTCATGCTGATCAAGAGCACCGCCATCCTGTCGGTGGTGGGCATCACCGAACTGACGCGCCAGGGCGAGGTCTTCATCATCACCTTTCCGGCCAAGTCGCTTTTCATCTACGGCATGATCGCGGCGATCTATTTCATCTACTGCTATCCGCTGCTGCGCCTGGCCAACTGGCTGGAGAAACGCCTGACCGGCGGCCTGCAGGGCGCGGGCCTGCACTGACACGGAGCATCATGGCATCCGAGTACATCGACACCTACTATCGGCGCACGCTGGCCGACGCCGGCACCTACTATCCGCCGCTGACGGGGGCGGACAGCGCCGACGTGTGCGTGGTGGGAGGCGGGCTGGCCGGCCTGTCGACGGCGCTGGAACTGGCGCGGCGCGGGCGCGGCGTCACCCTGCTGGAAGGGCGGCGCATCGCCTGGGGCGCCTCGGGCCGCAACGGCGGTTCGGTGTCGCCGGCTTTCTCGGCGGGCGCCGACGCCATCCGCCGCCACGTCGACGAAGACCATTACCGCCAGCTCTACCGGTTGTCCATGGAGGGCGTGGAGATCATCCGCGCCAACATCCGCGAACTGGGCATCGAAGAGGCCCGCAAGGTCGACGGGCGCCTGCGGGTGGTGCGCTACGAAGCCACCGACGCGCTGCGGCAATGGTGCGACGAGCAGCAGCGCGAGTTCGGCCGCGACGTGCGCTTCCTGACCCGCGCCCAGGTCCGCGAGCGGCTGCTGTCGGACGTCTACTTCCAGGGCATCGAGGACCCCACCTCGTTTCATTTCCATCCCCTGAACTACGCGCGCGCGCTGGCGCGAGAATGCGTCCGGCTGGGCGTGCGCATCCATGAAGACTCCGCCGTGGTCGAGGCCCGGCTCGACGGCGCGGTCAAGCGCCTGCGCACCGGCCAGGGGCAGGTCGACGCCCGCAGCGTGGTGCTGGCCACCGGCGGCTATACCGATGGCGTGGTGCCGGCGCTGCGCCGGGCGATGCTGCCGATCGCCACCTACATCATGCTGACCGAGCCGCTGGGAGAACGGGTCCGGGAGGCCATCCGCAGCACCGCGGCCATCGGCGACGACCGCCGCGCGGGCAACTACTATCGCGTGCTGGACGGCGGCCGTATCGGCTGGGGCAGTAGAATCACCACCCGTGTCGACGATCCGCCCGACCTGGCCGAGTCGCTGCGCCGCGAACTGCTCTCCGTCTATCCCCAGTTGAAGGGGGTAAAGGTGGAAGCGGCGTGGTCCGGACGCATGGCCTACGCGCGCCACCTGATGCCGCAGATCGGCCGGCTGGCGCCCGACGTCTGGTATTGCACGGCGTTCGGCGGACACGGCATGAACACCACCGCGATCGGCGGGCGCGTCGTGGCCGAGGCGATCGCGGGCGATACCCAGCGCTACAAGCTATTCGCACCCTTCGGCCTGGCCTGGAACGGCGGCGGCTTCGGCACGGCGGCGGTTCAACTTACTTATTGGTCTTACCAGGCGCGCGACTGGTGGCGGGAACGGCGGTCGCGGGCATGACAGGGTGTACAGATGGAAGGCAACAAACAAAGCGCGCTGGCGCTACGGCTGCGGGCCCTGCGCCAGGCGCGGGAGTGGACCCTCAAGCAGGCGGCCGCGGCCACCGGCGTGTCCGCCTCCACCCTGTCCAAGATCGAGAACGGCCTGCTGTCGCCCACCTATGACAACCTGATCAAGATCGCGGCCGGCCTGGAACTGGACGTGGCCGAGTTGTTCACCGCGCCCGACGCCCACATGGGCACCGGCCGGCGCAGCCTCAGCCGCCAGGGCGAGGGCCGCCAGTACGAAACCCCGTACTACGACCATCGCCTGCTCTGCACGGCGCTGTCGCACAAGCGCATGATGCCGTTCCACACCCGCGTCAAGGCCCGCGCCTTCGAGGAATTCCACGACTGGAGCCGCCACCAGGGCGAGGAATTCGTCTATGTCCTGGAAGGCGAGGTCGAGCTCTACACCGAGTTCTACGAGCCGGCCCGCCTGAAGGCCGGCGAGAGCTTCTACATCGACAGCCGCATGGGCCACCGGGTGATCAGCCTGAGCAAGAAAGATGCGGTCGTGTTGTGGGTCTCCACGCACGCGGACATAGGGGAAGAAGTGGACGCCAACCCGGCCGCCGGCCGCCCGCCGCCCAAACCGTCCGCAACAAGGTAAAATGCGGCGCCCGGACCGCTTCCGGGGTCGCGCGGCAGTAGCTCAGCTGGATAGAGCACGGGCCTTCTAAGCCTGAGGTCGGGGGTTCGAGCCCCTCCTGCCGCGCCAGAATAGTCCTATAGCGCGATCAGGGTGGTTTCTTCCGGTAGCTCAGTTGGCTAGGGCAACAGCGCACCTCTCCTACTGGCGGGCCGCCGCCGCGTACACCTCGATCCGGTTTCGCCCGTTGCGCTTGGCCGCGTACAACGCCTGATCGGCGCAATCCAGCACCGTATCCACCTCCGCGGCATCCTCCGGCCAGAAGGCGACGCCGATCGAAAGCGTAATGTGGCCCACCCCGTCCGGCATTTCGGTGCTCTCGACCGTGGCGCGTATCCGCTCGGCCACGACGGCGGCAATGGCCCGGTCGGCGCCCGGCATCAGCACCAGAAATTCCTCGCCGCCCGCACGAAACGGCAGATCTCCTCCCCGGATGGACTGGCGGATGATCGAGGCCAGGGCGATGAGCACTTTGTCGCCGGTGGCGTGGCCGAACTTGTCGTTGACCCGCTTGAAATGATCCAGGTCCAGGGCCAGCACCGAGAACGGCTGCCGCGTTTTGGGCAGGCGCTGCAATTCCTGCGCCAGGCCGCGGCGGTTCATCAGCTGCGTCATCGCATCGGTCATGGTCTCGGTGCTGAGTGCCTCGATTTTCTGTTCGTGCTGTGCCTGCGCAATCTTCACGGCCTCCTTGAGCAGCTGGGCTTCCGCGTAGCGGCAATCGATGCGATCCAGATCGCCGGGGTCGGTCGTGTTGCCCCGCATGCGGGCGGCCAATTGGGCCAGGGGCCTGGAAATCCACATCGCCGACGCCACCACCAACGCCAGGCCGAGCAGGGCAGTGGGAATCGAATAGAGCAAAGTGCGTTTGAGCAGCAGGCGCTGCGGCGCTTCCAGCACTTCGATCGGCGTCTGGACGACCACTCCCCATTTCCCCACGGTCATGGGGGCATAGCCGGCGAAGAAGCGTTCGCCCCGATAGTTGGTGATGTCCATGGCGCCGGTCTCCCCGCGGGCCAGCGCCTGGACGGCCTCGCCAGCGAGGTTGCGGGTGCCGATCCGGCTGGTGTCCTGATGAGCAAGCACCAGGCCGGTATCGTCCACGACATAAATGGAAGAGCCGTCGGAATGGAAGTGGTCGCTGAGAAGACGGTCGAACGCGCTCTTGCGCTGCAGGAGTATGACCGCGCCGACCAGGCCGGAAAACTTTCCATCGGCCTGGGCGATCGGCTCCGAGAACGCGACCACCAGCTGCCCGTTGGCCAAACGGTAGGCAAGTACATTGCCCGACTGCCGCGTGCTCGTGGCGTCCAGGCGGTTGAGCGTGTCCAACCGATCGGTGAGTTCCGGCGCGGCCGAGGCAAAGGCCATCAAGCCGTTATCCGCATCCACGATCAAGGCGGCGGTGATCCCATCCGATTGGCTGACCAGACGCTTCACTTCGTTCTCCAGCGCTTCAGGCGAATGGAGCAACGCGGGCGCCAGCTTCGCGCTCACCTGCAACTGGCGCTGGATCGACAGCAGGTATTCATCGATCGAGGCGGCGAGCTTGACGGCGTAGGCACGGTTGGCCTCGTACTCGGTGTGCGTCAATTGCTCTTTCTGCACCATATGGCCGACGATCAGCGCATTCAGGAAGGTTGCGCCGCTGGTCAAGGCCGCCAAGGTCAGGATTAGCGCCAGCAAGGTCACACGCGATGATTTCAAGTTGTCCTCGTCGAACGGGCCTTGCACACTTGATGGGAGATCTCAATTTTTACCGCAGCAGGGTCTGACTCATCGATCGGGCGCCGGCAAAGAGTCGGGTATTCGCAGGTTTGTTGCCGTTCCGCCACACCGTACGACGGGGGAGGATTGCGGTTTCTATTCGAATCCGGGCAGGAAATGCCGCTATCATCTGCGCGGACGCCAGGGGGGCAGCAGGGCTGCCGCCAGCCTGAAAAAGGAAAGCACCATGGAATTGCGCCGCGCGCAGCTCGTGCCCGAGTTGCTCGTCTCCAACCTGGAAGCGAGCAAGAAATTCTGGATCGACCTCTGCGGATTTTCCGTCGCTTACAGCCGCGACGCGGAAGGATTCGTCTATCTGGATCTGGGCGGGGCCCAGGTCATGCTGGTCGAAGTGCGCGGCGACGGCTATTGGGTGGTCGCGCCGCTGGAGGCGCCGCGCGGGCGCGGCATGAATCTCGAAATCAAGGTGCCTGCCGTGGAACCCGTGCTCGAGGCCTTGGCGGCGGCGCGCTGGCCGCTGTTCGAAGGGGTTTCGGAACGGTGGTACCGCAGCGGCGGCACGGAATCGGGTGTGCGCGAGTTCCTGGTGCAGGACCCCGACGGTTATCTGCTGCGATTTTCCGCCTTGATCGGGGAGCGGCCGTATCGCGGTTAGCTGAAAACCCTTTTCCCACGATACCGTTCCGCTATCGCCACCCCGTTGTTTCTGTATTAGACAAAGCTCCCCGTTGTTCGCAGAATGCGCGCTGAGTTACCTCGCCGCCATTGCGCAGTGATGCGTCAGGCGGCCGCAATAGATTGCCGATGTAGCAAAGCACTCATGACTGCCAACAAAGCGGGGAGACGAAGATGGGCTTTAGCAACAAAGTGAAGGTGATTGCGCTGGCCGCGGGTTTGTCGATGGCGGGGGTATCGCAGGCGCAGTCGCCCAAGCCGGTGAACATAGGCGTGATGACCGACATGTCCGGCCTGTACTCGCAGATCGGAGGGCGCGGGTCGGTGGTGGCGGCCCAGATGGCGGTGGACGACTTCGGCGGCGAGATATTCGGGCGTCCCATCAAGGTGTTGTCGGCGGACCACCTGAACAAGCCCGATGTGGCCGCGGCGCGGGCGCGGGAGTGGGTGGACCGCGACGGCGTGGTCATGATGACGGATGTGCTGGGCTCGGCGACGGGGCTGGCGGTCCAGAATCTGCTGGCGGAGAAGGACTTCGTCATCATGAACACGGGCACGGCGACCTCTGCCATTACCAACAAGAACTGTTCTCCCTACAGCACGCACTGGTCGTACGATACGCAGGCGATCGCCGCGGCCAGCGCCACGGCGACGCTGGCCGAGCAGGGCGACAGCTGGTATTTCATCACGGCCGATTATGCGTTCGGCCACATGCTGCAGGCCGATTCCACGAAGGTGCTGCTCAAGGGCGGCGGCAAGGTCGTGGGCACGGTGAAGCATCCTTTGAACAGCGGCGATTTTTCTTCCTACATCCTGCAGGCCCAGGCCTCGGGCGCCAAGGTGATCGTGCTGGCTAATACGGGCGGGGACGCCACCAACGCGCTCAGGCAGGCCAAGGAGTTCGGCGTCATCGACGCCGGGCAGAAGGTGGTGCCCCTGCTGATTTTCGACTCGGACATCAAGGCCCTGGGGCTGGATGCCGTGCAGGGCGTGAAGTACACCACCGGCTTCTACTGGGATTTCGACGACCGCACGCGTGAATGGTCCAAGCGCTTCTTCGCCAAGCACAACGCGCAGGCCAGCATGGTGCAGGCGGCCACGTATTCGGCGACCTTGAATTATCTGAAGGCGGCCAAGGCGGTGGGCAGTTTCGATCGCGACAAGGTGATGGCGAAGCTGCGCGAGACGCCGGTCGACGATATGTTCGCGCGCAACGCAACCCTGCGAGACGACGGCCTGCTGGTGCATGACATGTACATGGCGCAGGTCAAGCGGCCGTCTGAGTCGAAGAGCGAATGGGATATCGCCAAGGTCATCAAGGTGATATCGGGCAAGGACGCCTTCGCGCCGATTTCGGAAAGCGAGTGTCCCTACCTCAAGAACAAGAGCTGAAAGCGCGCTGTCCGGATTTCGCAACGAGGAGAGAGGCAATGGAGAAGATAGGCTTTATCGGCCTTGGCCGCATGGGCAAGTCGATGGCGTTGAATCTGCGCAAGGCCGGGTTCGACCTGCTCGTGCTGGATATCAACCCCCAGGCCGCGCAGGAACTGGTCGCCGCCGGGGCCGTCCAGGCCCGGGACGTGGCGGAGCTGGCGCGCGCGTGTGGCATCGTCATCACGATGCTGCCTTCGTCCAAGGAAGTGGAGGCCGTGGTGCTGGGCGAGGACGGCGTGCTGGCGCACGCCAGGGCCGGCGCGCTGATCATGGACATGAGCACGATCGATCCGCTGGCGACCGACAGGCTGCATGCGCTGGCGACGGCGCAGGACCTGCACTGGGTCGATGCGCCGGTCGGCCGGCTGGCCGAGCATGCCGACCGCGGCGAGTCCCTGTTCATGGTGGGGGCCGGCGATGCGCAGTTTCAGCGCGTCAAGCCGCTGCTGGAAGCGATGGGCACCACGATTTATCACTGCGGCCCGGTCGGTTCGGGCGGGCGGACCAAGCTGGTCAATAATTTCGTGGCCGTTTCGCTGTGCCAGATCAATGGCGAGGCGCTGGCCCTGTCGCAGCGTTTCGGGCTGGACATCACCAAGACGCTGCAAGTGCTGTACGGGACGTCGGCCACCAACGGCCAGCTCCGAATGAACTTTCCCAACAAGGTGCTGATCGGGCGGACCGAGCCGGGCTTTACGATAGACCTGGCCCACAAGGATATGTCCCTGGTGCTGGCCGCCGCGCATGCGTCCAGGGTTCCCATGCCGGTGGCGGCCGCGGTGCACGAGTCGTTCAGCCTGGCGCGGGCGGCGGAATTCGGCGGGCAGGATTTTTCGTGTATTGCCGATGCGCTGTGCCAGTTGGCCCATATCGACCGGGCGCGCGTTCCGGAAGGATGGAAGCCGGGCTGATCGGGTTTTCCCTTTTTCCGTCCTCCAGACAGAGCGAAGCCCCGGATCCGGAGATGGACAGACCGGGGCTTCTGGCCGATTCGCGCTTCCTCAGACCCTTGGCAGGGTTGCTCCCTTCGTACTCGCGTATCGGTTAGAGTCGAGCGTAGTTGCATTGCCGCCGCCTGTCAGTTGACCGATATCAAGAAATGGGCGGCTCAGCGGCCTATCGGTCCTAGAAGGAAAACGGCGCCCGAATCATGAGTTTCAACAGTACCCTGAAGGCCTGGGCCAGGCGGATCAAGCGGGATGGCGTGACGCTGTGGTTCGCGGGCAGGCATCCGGATACGCCCTGGTATGCGAAGGCGCTGGGGATTTTCGTGGTGGCCTATGCGCTCAGCCCCATCGACCTGATCCCGGATTTCATACCGGTGCTGGGCTATCTGGACGACGTGTTGCTGCTGCCGGCGCTGATCTGGCTGGCCATCCGCTTGCTGCCGCCGCCGGTGCTGGCGGACTGCCGGCGCCAGGCTGAGGAATGGATGCAGGCCCGCGGTGCCAAGCCGGCCAGCAAGGCCGGCGCGGCGCTGGTCGTGGCGCTGTGGATCGGACTGGCGGTGGCCGCGTGGCGCTGGCTCGGCGCCTAGGCCTTGGGCACAGGCCATGCTGAAACTGCAATATCTCCTTTCAGGAGCGGCCGATATGTCTACCCCCGATCCGCAGGTTCCTTCAAGCGAATCCCGCAAGCGCGCCCGCACTCGCAAGGCGCGCGGCCCCTGGGCCATGCTGGCGTTCTGGCTGGCCGCCGTGGCGGTGCTGTTCTTCGTCGGCGTGCTGGTGCAGTGGCTGCAGTAAGCCGCCGGCGGTACGGCGGTTGCTGACAGGCAATCTCATGTCGCCGGCCGCCGTTCCGGGCGGCCGGGCTTACCGGAGATTGCCATGACACGCCTTTCAGAAATCATGACCGCCGAACCGGCCTATCTCTCCGAAGGAGAGACCGTGAGGCGCGCCGCCGAACTCATGGCCGACCTGGACGTGGGCGAGCTGCCCATCTGCGACGGCCGGCGCCTGGTCGGGGTCATTACCGACCGGGACATCACCGTGCGCTGCACGGCGCGCGGGGTCGCCCCGGATACCGCCAGTGTGAACGACGCAATGTCGGAACGGCCGATATGGTGCTATGACGACGACACCGTCGAGACGGCCAAGGGGCTGATGGAGAGCGAACAGGTCAGGCGCGTGCTGGTGCTCGACCGCAACAAGCAGCTGGTCGGCGTGGTCTCGCTGGGGGACATAGCGGCCAAGGCCGGGGCGGCGGGCAATACGCTGGCCGAGGTGTCGCAGCCGTCGCAGCCGGCGCGCTGAAGCGGGCGGGGCGGCACGTAGGAGCCGCCCCGGGGCCGCTGCCGCGGCTTACTTCGAGCCGCCGGTGTTGGGGTAGCCCGGAGGCGGCGTGGCGCCGCTGCCCGGCGTGGCGGGCACGTTCTCGTTGGGCTCCCGGCGGCGCTCCGATTTGCCATTTTTCATGTGCTTGTCGGACTTCATCTGGTCATGCCTGTCCAGGTTGGGCGGGTTGGTCGGCGTGGTCGAGCCGGCGTTGGGCGCGGGCGCCTTCTGTCCCGGCGGCACCGGCTGGTTGGGCGGCACGGCGGTGCTGTCGTTCGGCGTGTTGGACGGCGAGGTGGGCGTGGCGGACTGGGCCAGGGCCACGCTCGAGGCCAGTCCGACGGCCAGGGCCAGTGCATGGGTGAGAACTCGGATCTTCATGTGTACGCTCCTTGCGTGGGAATGGTCGGCGAAGTTCCGCAAGCGCCATGCCCACCCGCGCCAGCGGCGCGGCATTTTTTGATGCGCGCCATGCGCGGCACGGCGGTTGCTGGTGCGCTGCCCATCTTCGATCCGTCGCGCAATCCCATGGAAACGCCTGCCGTCCATCCCGCCGTTGGCGAGCCGCGCTGCCTGCCCGGCGCCTTCGTCGTGGTTTCGCCGCACCTGGACGATGCGGTCTTCAGCTGCGCCGGCCTGCTGCGCGCGCACCCGGGCAGCGTCGTGATCACCGCTTACACAGGCTTGCCGCAAGCCGCGCACATGTCCACCGACTGGGACCGCCGTTGCGGATTCCCGACCGCGGCCGATGCGATGGCGGCGCGCCTGGCCGAGGACCGCTTGGCGTTGGCGCAGGTCGGCTGCATGGGGTTGGGCCTGGGTTTCGTGGATTCCCAGTATGGCGAGCAGCCGCCGGACGGCCAGGCGCAGTTGGCCGACAGCCTGGTGCGCGTGTTGGCGGGGCTGGGCGCGGATCGGGTGGCGCTGCCGCTGGGCCTGTTCCATGACGATCACGTCCGGGTCAGCGACGCGGGGCTGGACGCCTCGCGGGCCTGTCCGGGCCTGTCCTGGTTTTTTTACGAGGATGTGCCTTACCGTAAGCGGCCGGGCGCGGTGCAGGCGCGGCTGGCGCAGCTGCGCGCCCGCGGCGTGATGGCGACGCCCGCGCCGCTGAAGACCGACCTGGCCGGCAAGGCCGACGCGGTGTCGGCCTATGCGTCGCAACTGCGCGGCCTGGGCGGCCTGCCCGACGCCGGCGCACAGGCCGAGAGCTACTGGCGGGTAGCCGGCGGCGAGGAGCCGCGGGCGTGAGCGACCCGGCCATATCGCCCCGCGTATCCGTCGTGGTGCTGACCCATAACCGCTGCGAGGAACTGTGCCGCAGCTTGCGCCGGCTGCCTGGCCATCATCCGCTGTTCGTGGTCGACAACGGCAGCACCGACGGGACCGCGGCGCGCGTGGCGCAGGCGTTTCCCCATGCGGTGCTGATCCAGGCCGGCGCCAATCTGGGCGCGGCCGGGCGCAACCTGGGCGTGGCGCGGGTCGCGACCCCGTATGTGGCGTTCTGCGACGACGACACCTGGTGGGCCGCCGGCGCGCTGGAACTGGCCGCGGACCTGCTGGACGCGCATCCCGAGGTGGCGGTGCTCAATGCCGGCATCGCGGTGGGGCCGGAAGAAAGAACCGACCCGGCCTGCGCGGCGATGGCCGACAGCCCGCTGCCGGCCATCGCCGGGGTCGGGCCGGAGCTGACGGGCTTCATGGCGGGCGCCTGCGTCATGCGGACCGCCGCCTTTGTGCAGGCGGGCGGCTATTGGGAGGCGCTGTTCATCGGCGGCGAGGAAGAGCTGCTGGCCATGGACATCATGGCGCGGGGCGGTCGGATCGCCTACGCGCCGCAGCTGCGCGTGCATCATTGGCCTTCGGCGGCGCGGGACCGGCCATTGCGCCGCCGGATGCTGGCGCGCAACGCGCTGTGGACGGCATGGCTGCGCCTGCCCGCGAGGCTGGCGCTGGCGCGCAGCGTGGCGGCCCTGCGCGCGCTGCCGGGCTGGGCCGCCAGGGCGCGGGCCTGCCGCGACGCGCTGGCGGGCTGGCGGCTGATCCGCGCCCGTCGCCGGCCGCTGGACGCGGCCGTCTGCGAGCGGCTCGAACAGGTCTGGCGGGGACGGTTTCCCCGGGAACGCGACTTGCGCGCGGCTCGCGCCACGCGGCGCTAGCGCCTGCCAAACGGAGGATGCCCATGAACCCCATACCCCTGGCCGCCTACTGGGAGCGCGACGCGGCCGCCCAGGCCGTGCGCCTGGCGCTGCCCATGCTGGAGGCCGCGCGCGCCGACCCGCGGGTGGGCGAGAGCGGTTTTTTCCATGTGGTGATCATGAATCCGCTGGCGCGCCCCGGCGCCTGCGATTTCGCCGACGCCATCCTGTACCAGGAAAGCATCGGCGATCCTGAACAATGGGACGCCGACTACGGCGCCTATGCGCGCGGCAAGGCGCGCCTGAGCTGGCGCACCGGCCTGTCCAGCCATGAGGTCCTGGCGCTGCGGCCGCACCTGCTGCACGCCAAGGACACGCGGGTCTGGGGCAGCGTGGCGATGGACGGCATCGTGGTCGCGGTCAGCGGCGCCAATCCGTGGTTCGACGAGGCGTTCGCGGCGGCGGTCGCGCACTTGTTCAAGGCGGTGGTCCAGGGGCGCCAGGAGCAGGGCTGATCCTGCCCGCGGAATGGCGTTTGCTGGCCCGGCGCGGATCGCCCTGGAGGCCGCGCCATGAACCCACCCGAGAACAACGACCCAGACTTCGCCCGCAAAGAGGTCACGCGCAGTATTGCGCGCGCGCTGTGGAAGTACCGCCGCCGCACGGCCGCGGCGGTGGGGCTGCTGGTGGCGGCCAAGCTGCTGATGGTGCTGGTGCCAGTGGTGCTCAAGCTGATCGTGGATACGCTCGGCGCGCCCGGCGCGCTGACGCTGCCCGTGTTCCTGCTGCTGGGCTACGCGCTGATCCGCTTCGGCGGCAGCGTGTTCACGGAGCTGCGCGACGTGGTCTTCGTGCGGGTGGCGCAGCGCACCGTGGCCGATTTCACCGTGCGCGTGTTCGAGCAGCTGCAGCGGCTGGGGGCGCGCTTTCACGGGGCGCGCCAGACCGGCGGCCTGGCGCGCGACGTGGAGCGCGGCACCGCGGGCGTGGGTTTCCTGCTGGGCACGGGGCTGTTCACGCTGCTGCCCACGCTGATCGAGATCGTGTCGGTGGTGCTGATCCTGGTGATGGGATACAGCGTCTGGTTCGCGCTCATCGTCACGGTCACGTTCGTGGCGTATTTCAGCTACACCACGGTGCTGGTGCGCAAGCGCGTCGTCTACCAGCGGCGGCTCAACGAGCTGGACTCGCGCGCCAGCGGCAGGATGGTGGACAGCCTGCTCAATTACGAGGCGGTCAAGGTCAACGCCAACGAAGCGCTGGAGTCCGAGCGCCTGTCGAAGGTGCTGCGCGAATGGACCGACGTCGGCATCCGCAACCAGCGTTCGCTGTCGCGCCTGCACGTCGGCCAGAGCGGGATCATCGCCTGCGGCGTGGCGGCGGTGATGCTGCTGGCGGGCCAGCAGGTCGTCAGCACGCAGATGAGCGTGGGCGACCTGGTGCTGGTGAACGCCTACATCATCCAGATCTGCCTGCCGCTGAACACGCTGGGGCTGATTTTCCGCCAGGCCAAGGAGGCCTTCGTCAACGCCGAGCGCGTATGCGACCTGCTGCGCTATCCGCCCGAGACCGGCGACGACGCGCGCCTGCCGGCGCTGGAGCCGGGCGCGGGCGAGATCCGCTTCGAGAACGTGGGCTTCGGCTACCAGCCCGGACGCCAGATCCTGTGGGACATCGACCTGGCGGTGCCGGCGGGCACCACGCTGGCGGTGGTGGGCGGCAGCGGTTCGGGCAAGTCGACGCTGGCGCGCCTGCTGCTGCGCTTCTATGACGCCGACAGCGGCCGCATCCTGATCAACGGCCAGGACCTGCGCACCGTGAACGTGCGCAGCCTGCGGCGGGCGCTGGGCATCGTGCCGCAGGACACGCTGCTGTTCAACGAGACCATCGCCTACAACATCGCCTACAGCCGGCCCGAGGCCACGCGCGACCAGATCGTGCAGGCCGCGCGCGGGGCGCGGGTGCACGATTTCATCGAAAGCCTGCCCGACGGCTACGAGACGCCAGTGGGCGAGCGCGGCGTGAAGCTGTCGGGCGGCGAGCGCCAGCGCATCGCCATCGCGCGGGCGATCCTGAAGAACCCTTCCATCCTGGTGTTCGACGAGGCCACGTCGGCGCTGGACACGCGCACCGAACGCGCCATCCAGGCCGAACTGGAACGGCTGTCGCGGGGGCGCACCACGCTCATCATCGCGCACCGTCTGTCCACCATCGTGCATGCGCACAACATCGTGGTGCTGGACCGCGGCCGCATCGTCGAGCAGGGCCGCCACGACGATCTGCTGGCGCGGCAGGGCATGTATGCGCAGATGTGGGCGCTGCAGCGCCAGCAGTCCGCGCTGGATGAAGCGCGCGACCGCGAGACGCGCCAGCCGGTCAACCTGATGGCCGTGGTGGCCGGGGTGCTGGACGCGCTGCGCGACGCCGCGCAGCAGAAGGGCGTCAACCTGTACACGCTGATCGGCAGCGAGGCCGCGCGCATCACGGGCGATCCCAGCTCCTTGCAGCAAGTGGTGTGGGACCTGTGCCTGCACGCCATCGCGGTCACGCCGCCGGGCGGACGGATAGAAATCCGCCTGCACCGCGAAGGACCGATGACGCGGCTGGCCGTGACCGACGGCCGCACCGGGCGCGCGGACGAAGAACCGTCCGCCGAAGCTGACGTTGCGCTGAACGTTCCCGATTCCATCCGCGCCGCGGCCGCGCTGGACCCGGCGCAACTGGCCGCGCGCGTGCAGCGCCAGGGCGGGGTCTTCCATAGCGTGTCCGCCGCCACCGGCGGGTTGACGTATTCCGTGGACTTTCCGGTGCGCGCCGTGGAGCCCGCGGAGATCCGCCCCGACATGCATCTATCGACCTTGCAGGACGCCTACGTCATGGTGGTGGACGACCAGCCCGAAGCGCGCGAGATGCTGGCCGAAATACTGCGCGACAACGGCGCGCGGGTGGCCGAGCACAAGGATGGCGAGCAGGCGCTGGCGGCCTTCGAGGCCTTGCCGGTGGAGCAGTGGCCGCAGGTGCTGATCTGCGACCTGACGCTGGGCGACATCGACGGCTACGAAGTCGTGGGCCGCATCCGCGCGATGGAGGCCGAACGCGGCGCGGCGCTGGCCCACCGGCTGCCGGCCATCGCGCTGTCCGGCCACGTCAGCCAGGAAGCGCGGCTGCGCAGCCTACTGGCGGGATTCCAGGTGCATCTGTCCAAGCCGGTGGACCCCAACGAATTGCTGGCCACGGTCGGATCGCTGCTGCCCGCGAGGCGGCCGGGCACTTCTTACACGCGCGGGTAAGAAGTGCCGGGTACATCGCGCGGCCGTCCATCGCGCCCGTACAGAACCGTTTCGGCACATCACTTGCTTCTCCCCGATGCGTAAGCCTGCCAGCCGCCCGGCGGCTCGCGATTTCGCAACAGGGAGAAGACGATGAAGCAAGATCCAAGGCAAGCGCCGTGGCACGACGCCGACGACTACGACAGGGACCCCGGCCGGGAAGCGTCCCGCGGCGGCCCCTATCGGCCGGCTTCGCAGCGCGGATGGCGGCCAAGCGAGCCGGACCCTGACCGCGACCGCGACCGGTCCGGTCCCGCCGGACGCCGCGAGCCGTGGCGCGATCCGGCGCCGTCCTACGGCTACCAGGGCGAAGGCACGCGCAGCCCCGGCGCCCGCATGACCCGCGGCGGCCTGCGCAGCCGCAGCGCCGATCCGGGGCAGAGCAGCTACGGCGGCTTCAGCCGCGAAGATCCCTCGTTCCAGCGCCAGCAGGTCTACGGTTCGCGCGAGCCGTCCTATAGCGGGCCGACTTCCTACGGCGACGAGGAAGGCGGTTATTACGGGGACCGTCCCGTATGGGAAGACGAGCCCGATCTGTCGTTCGAGACCGCCGAGCGCGGCGGCTATGACCGCGGCCTGCAGGCCTGGCGCGACCGCGGTTCGCGGCGTATCGACCCCAAGGGCTATGTGCGCACCGACGAACGCGTGCGCGAAATCGTGTGCGAGTACCTGGCCCACAGCGGCCTGGACGTCAGCGACGTTTCGGTCAGCGTGTCCGAAGGCTGCGTGACGCTGGAAGGCACCGCGCCCGACCGCCGCACCAAGCATCGCATCGAAGACAGCGTGGACGCCTGCCCCGGCGTGCGCGACGTCGACAACCGCATCCGGATCGCCAGCCCAGGAGCCGCATCATGAAGAAAATCGCCCTCATCAGCGAACACGCATCGCCGCTGGCGGTCGCCGGCAGCGTGGACAGCGGCGGCCAGAACGTCTATGTGGCGCACGTGGCGCGCGAACTGGCGCGCGCCGGCGTGCAGGTCGACGTGTTCACCCGCAAGGACAATCCGGCGCTGGAGCCCGAACATGCCTGGCTGCGCAATGTGCGCGTGATCCATGTGCCGGCCGGGCCCGACGCCTATCTGCCCAAGGAGCAACTGCTGCCGCACATGGACGCGTTCTCCGACTATCTGATGCACTACTTCGGCGCCCAGGCCCGCAGCTACGACGCCATCCACGCCAATTTCTTCATGTCGGCGATGGCCGCGCTGCCGGTTTCGCAGCGCTACGGCATCCCGCTGGCGGTGACCTTCCATGCGCTGGGCAAGGTGCGCCGCCAGCACCAGCAGGAGGCGGACCTGTTTCCCGACAGCCGCTTCGACATCGAGGAAGAGATCATCCGCCGCGCCGACCGCATCATCGCGGAATGTCCGCAGGACCGCCGCGACCTGATGGAACTCTACGGCGCCGACCCGCGCCGCATCGCCATCGTGCCCTGCGGCTACGACGCCGCCGAGATGATGCCGCAGACCCGCGCCAGCGCGCGCGCGGCGCTGGGCTGGGACGACGGCGCGTTTACGCTGCTGCAGCTGGGCCGCATGGTGCCGCGCAAGGGCGTGGACAACGTGATCCGCGCGCTCGGCCGGCTGCGCCGCCGCCACGGCGTGGACGCGCGGCTGTGCGTGGTGGGCGGCAATACCGACGACGCCGACGAAACCGCGACGCCGGAGATCGGCCGGCTGCGCCGCATCGCCGAAGAGGAACAGGTGGCGCCGTGGGTGGAATTCACCGGCCGCCGCCATCGCGAAGCCCTGGCCACTTACTACAGCGCCAGCGACGTGTTCGTGACCACGCCGTGGTATGAGCCTTTCGGCATCACGCCGGTCGAGGCGATGGCCTGCGGCCGTCCGGTGGTGGGTTCGGACACGGGCGGCATCCGCAGCACGGTGGTGCATGGAAAGACCGGCTTTCTGGTGCCGCCGCGCGACCCCGACAGCCTGGCCCGCCGGCTGGCCGAGCTGGCCGTGGATTCGACGCTGAGGGCGCGCATGGGCGAGGCCGGCAGGCTGCGCGCGCGCCGTCTGTACACCTGGAAGCGCGTGGGCGAGGATCTGCTCGCCATCTACCGGCAGATGGAGCCGGGCGCGACGCAGGCGCTGCGCCACGCCGCGCGCATCGCCGCCTGAAGGAGGCCGACATGCATGAATACGAAACCCTGGACGGACGCGTGGTGCTGGTGACCGGCGGCGGCAGCGGACTGGGCGCGGCCCTGTGCGAGATGCTGGCGCGCGAAGGCGCGCGCGTGGCGGTGGCCGATATCGACGAGCAGCGCGCGCACGCGCTGGCTTCCCGGCTCAAGCAGGACGGCGCCGACGCGATGGCCTGCATCATGGACGTGGGCGTGGTGGCCGACGTGCGCGAAGGACTGGACGCCGTGGTGCGCCAGTTCGGCAAGCTCGACGCCATCGTCAACAGCGCCGGCGTGGACGTGACGGCGCCCATCGATCAGCTCGACGCGGACGTCTGGGAGCGCGTGCTGCGCACCAACCTGACCGGCCCGTTCCTGATGGCCAAGCTGGGCAAGGACCGGCTGACGCCGGGCGGCCATATCGTGAATATCGCGTCCACGGCGGCGCGCCGCGCCTGGCCCAACGCCAGCGCCTATCACGCCAGCAAGTGGGGCTTGATGGGCCTGTCGCATGCGCTGCACGCCGAATTGCGCGGCGCCGGGCTGAAGGTCAGCGCGGTGATCGCCGGCGGCATGCGCACGCCGTTCCTGCTGGACCGCTTTCCCGACATCGACACCGGCACCTTGCAGGACCCGGCCAACGTGGCGCGCGCCGTGCGCTTCGTGCTCACGCAGCCGGGCGAGACCGTGGTGCCGGAGGTGATGGTGCTGCCCATGAAGGAAACGTCATGGCCCTGAGGCCCGCCGTATTCCTGGACAAGGACGGCACGGTGCTGGCCGACGAGCCCTACAACGTCGATCCCGGCCGCATGGCGTACGCGCCGCAGGCGTTCGCGGGCCTGGCGCGCCTGGGCGCGGCCGGCGCGGTGCTGGTCGTGGTGAGCAACCAGCCGGGCGTGGCCAAGGGCCTGTTTCCGGCCTCGGCGCTGGAGCCGGTGCACACCCGGCTGGCCGCCATGTTCCGCGCGGCCGGCGCGCACCTGGACGGGTTCTATTGGTGTCCGCACCATCCCGACGGCGTGGTCGAGGGCTATGCCGGGGCCTGCGATTGCCGCAAGCCGCGGCCCGGGCTGCTGCTGCGCGCCGCGCGCGAACTCGGCCTGGACCTGCGGGCGTCCTGGCTGATCGGCGACATACTCGACGACGTCGAAGCCGGCAATCTGGCCGGCTGCCGCAGCATCCTGCTGGACGTGGGGCACGAGACCGAATGGCGCGCCGGCCCGCAGCGTGTGCCGTTCGGCCGCGCGCCCGACCTGGATGCCGCCGCCCGCATCGTGCTGGCCGCCGCGGCCGGGGAGGCCTGAGATGGCCTGGGACTGGCGCGAATGTCCGCACGTGCTGTGCGTGCGGCTGGACAATATGGGCGACGTGCTGATGTGCAGCCCCGCGCTGCGCGCGCTCAAGCAAAGCGGCGCGCGCCGCCTGTCGCTGCTGACTTCCACGGCGGGGGCGCGGCTGCAGCCGCACCTGCCCGACGTGGACACTGTGCTGGCCTACGACGCGGCCTGGATCAAGAACGACACGCAGGGACGCGAGCAGGACGAGCGCATGATCGCGCGGCTGCGCGCGCTGCGTCCGGACGCGGCGGTGATCTTCACCGCCTACAGCCAGAGCGCGCTGCCGGCCGCGCTGCTGTGCCATCTGGCCGGCGTGCCGCGCGTGCTGGCCCACAGCCGCGAGAATCCCTACCGCCTGATCACGGAATGGGTGCGCGAGACCGAGCCGCAGGCCGGCATCCGCCACGAAGTTCGGCGCCAGCTCGACCTGGTCGCCAGCATAGGCGCGCGCTGCGCGGACCAGCGCATGTCGTTCCAGGTGCGCGCCGAGGATCGCGAATCGCTGCGGCACAAGCTCGACCACGAAGGCGTGACCGAGACCGGCGGCTGGATCTGCGCGCATGCCGGGGCCAGCGCCGCATCGCGGCGCTACCCCGCGCAGCAGATGATGCAGGCGCTTGTCGGCCTGCGCGCCGAAGGCCGCCGCGTGCTGCTGCTGGGCGGGCACGAGGACCCGGCGCTGGAGGATGCGCTGGCGCACGCGCGCCGCCTGCTGCCCGGCCTGATCGACCTGTCCGGCCGCCTCACGCTGGGCGAACTGGGCGCGGCGCTGGAGGCGGCCGCCGTGCTGATCTGCAACAACAGCGGTCCGGCGCACGTCGCGGCCGCGCTGGGCGTGCCGGTGGTGGATCTGTACGCCCTGACCAATCCGCAGCACACGCCCTGGCAGACCCCCGCCCGGGTGCTTAACCGTGACGTGCCTTGCAAGTACTGCTATCGCAGCGTCTGCCCCGAAGGCCACCAGGCCTGCCTGGCGGGCGTCGAGCCGTCCAGCGTCGCCGAGGCGGCGCGCGAACTGATGGCCGCAACCGGCAGGGCGCGCGCCGCCCAGGAGGAATTCCCATGTTCACTTTAGGCATCAACGCGGCCTACCACGATTGCGCCGCGGCGCTGGTCGCCGACGGCGTCGTGCTGGCGGCGGCCGAGGAAGAGCGCTTCACCCGGGTCAAGCACGGCAAGCGCCCGGTTCCCTTCACCACCTGGCAGCTGCCGTACTACGCCATCGACTACTGCCTGTCGGCGGCCCACATCAACCTGCGCGACGTGGATCACATCGTGTATTCCTACGATCCGGCGCTGCTGGCCGAAGGCCGGCCGCCCGGCGCGGACATCCGCCTGCCGCTGGAGCCGTCGCGCGCCGGCGCGGGCGAGGAAGGCAGATCGCCCTGGGATCCGCTATTCCTGTCGTACCTGGTGAACGCGCCGCGCCAGCTGCTCGACGGCGCGCCCCATCACCTGAAATCGCCTCGCTTCGACGGCCTGACGCTGCAGCACATCATGGACCGCTGGGTCTACCTGGACCATCACCTGTCGCATGAGGCCAGCGCCTTCCTGGCCGCGCCCTGCGCCGAGTCCGCGGTGCTGACCATGGATGGCCGCGGCGAGCGCACGACCACCAGCTACGGCAATTTCAGCAACGGCGAGTACGCGCGGCTCAAGCAGATCGACCTGCCGCATTCGCTCGGCCTGCTGTACGAAGAGGTCACCAGCTATCTCGGCTTTCTGCACTCCAGCGACGAGTACAAGGTGATGGCGCTGGCCTCTTTCGGCAAGCCGACGCTGCGCAAGGAGTTCCGCGAGATCCTGCAGCTGGAGGAAGAGGGCGGCTACTCGCTGCATCCGGCGCGCCTGGCCGAGCGCTTCGGCCCGCCGCGGCGGCGCGGCGCGCCCTTCGAAGAGCGCCACAAGAACATCGCCAGTTCGCTGCAGTACGTGCTGGAGGAAACCGCGCTGCACATGGTCCAGTGGCTGCACGAAAAGACCGGCGCGGCCAACCTGAGCATGGCGGGCGGGGTGGCGCTGAACTGCGTCATGAACGCGCGCATCGCGCGCGACGGCCCGTTCGACAGCGTCTGGGTGCAGCCGGCCGCGGGAGACGCCGGCACCGCGCTGGGCGCGGCCCTGTACGTGGACTACCACCGGCGCGGCGGCAAGCGTGAATGGACGATGGAGCACGCGTACCTGGGGCCGTCCTATCCGGACGAGGAGATCGAGCGCTTCCTGTATGCGTCGCGCCTGGATTTCCGGCGGCTGGACGACGTGGCCGGCGAGGCCGCGGCCCTGCTCGCGCAGGAGAAGATCCTGGGGTGGTTCCAGGGGCGCATGGAATTCGGGCCGCGCGCGCTGGGCGCGCGCTCCATCCTGGCCTCGCCGCTGGACGGCGCCATGCAGGCGCGGCTCAACGGGCTGAAGGACCGCGAGGACTTTCGCCCGGTCGCCCCTGTGGTGATGGAAGAGCGCGCGGCCGAGTGGTTCGACGGCCGCGGCGGCTCGATCTGCGCGCCGTTCATGCTGTTCGTCTATGACGTGCTGGCGCACCGGGCGCAGCAGATTCCGGCGGTGCGGCACATAGACGGCACGGCGCGGGTGCAGACGGTGCGGCGCGACCAGAACCCGCGCTACTACGACCTGCTGGCCGCGTTCGAGCGGCTGACCGGCGTGCCGGTGCTGGTCAACACCTCGTTCAACACCCGCGGCGAGCCCGTGGTCTGCACGCCGCGCGACGCCGTCGAATGCTTCTGGACCTCGCCGCTGGACGCGCTGGTGATCGGCCCCTACCTGATCGAGAAACCCCGATGAGCCGCGTCCCCGCCCAGCCCTTGGTATCGGTCGTCGTGCCTACGTACAAGCGGCCGGACCTGCTGGCGCGCTGCCTGGAGGCCCTGGCGCGCCAATGCTACGCCCTCGACGACTACGAAGTGCTGGTCTGCGACGACGCGGCCAGCAGCGCCACCGAGCGCCAGGTCGGCGAACTGCGCCAGGCCTGGGGCAACCGGCCGGCGCTGCGCTACCTGCCCGTGACCGGCACGCGCGGCCCGGCCGGCGCGCGCAACCTGGGCTGGCGCAGCGCCAAGGCGGAGATCATCGCGTTCACCGACGACGACACCATCCCCGAGCCGGAATGGCTGGGCAACGGCGTGCGCGCGCTGGCGCCGCAGCTGGCGGCCGTGGCCGGCGCCACCGAGATGCCCATCCCCGACCCGCCCAGCGACTACGAACGCGACGCGGCCGGCCTGACCCGTTCCGAATTCATCACCGCCAATTGCTTCGTGCGGCGTTCGGCGCTGCTGGCCGTGGGCGGCTTCGATCCGCGCTACGCCATGGCGTGGCGCGAAGACTCCGACCTGCATTTCGCCTTGCTGGACCACGGCCTGAAGGTGCGGCGCGAGCCGCGCGCGCGGGTGCTGCATCCGCTGCGCGGCCAGCGTTTCGCGGCCGGGCTGGGCATGCAGAAGAAGGCCATGTACGACATGCTGCTGCGCCGCAAGTATCCGTCGCTGTACCGGCGCCGCATCCGTTCCACGGCCTGGCGCTATTACCTGGTGGTGGCGGCGGCCTTTGTTTCGGCCGTGGCGCTGGCCGCGCTGGGCCATGCGCAGGCCGCGCTGGCGGCGGCGGTGCTGTGGGCCGGGCTGAGCGTGAATTTCTTTGTCCGCCGCCTGCGCGGCACGCGCCGCGGCGTGCGCGAGGTGATCGACCTGGCCGTGACGTCGGCCTGCATTCCGCTCTTGTCGATCTGGTGGCGCTGCGTGGGCTGGGTCCGCTACGCGGGCGTGCGCAGCGCCGGGAGGCGCGCATGACGCCGCTGCTCGATCCCGCCTCTCCGCCGGCCAGCATCGCGGTGTTCCGCGCGCTGCAGCTGGGCGACATGCTGTGCGCGGTGCCCGCCCTGCGCGCGCTGCGGCGCGCATTTCCGCAGGCGCACGTCGCGCTGGTGGGGCTGCCCGGCGCGCGCGAATTCTGCGCGCGCTTCCACGCCTATGTGGACGAACTGATCGAGTTCCCCGGCATCCCGGCGTTTCCCGAGCAGCCGGCGCGGCCGCAGGCGCTGCCGGCGTTCTTTCGCCGCATGAGCCGCAGCGGCTACGACGTGGCCCTGCAGATGCATGGCAGCGGCGCGCGCTCCAATCCACTGGTCGAACGCCTGGGCGCGCGCCGCTGGGGCGGCTTCGTGGCCGAGGCCGCCGCCGAGATCCCCGGCCAGCGTCTGGCCTGGCCCGACGGCCTGCCCGAGCCGCGGCGCTATCTGGCGCTGCTGCGCCATCTGGGCCTGCCGGCCGAGGACGACGGCCTGGAGTTTCCCATCGGCGAAGCCGACCGGAACGAGGCGCGGCGCCTGCTGCGCGAGCACGCGCTGGACCCGGCCAGGCTGGTGCTGATGCACGTGGGCGCGCGCTTGCCGTCGCGGCGCTGGCCGCTGGAGCGCTATGCGCAGGTCGCGCAGGCGCTGGCCGGGCAGAGCTGGCAGGTCGCGCTGACCGGAACCGAGGCCGAACGCGGCATGACCGCCGAACTGCGGCGGCGGGCGGGCGTGCCGCTGGCCGATCTTTGCGGCGCGACCGCGCTGGGCGGCCTGGCCGCGCTGGTGGCCGGCTGCCGCCTGCTGGTGTGCAACGACACCGGCATCTCGCACGTGGCCGCCGCGGTCGGCGCGCGCAGCGTGGTGATCGCCTGCGGCAGCGATGCGGCGCGCTGGGCGCCGCTGGACCGGCGCCGCCACGCGGTGCTGGCGGCCGACGCGCCTTGCCGGCCGTGCGCCTACGAAACCTGTCCGATCGGCCATCCCTGCGCCCTGGCCGTGAGCGTGCCGCAGGTGCTGGCCTGCGCGCGGGCGCAACTGGGGAGGGTTGAACCATGATGCCGACAACAACGCCGCGCGCCGCGCGCCGCCTGCGCATCCTGACCTGGCACGTGCATGGCAATTACCTGTATGCGCTGGGCCACGTGCCGCACGATTTCATCGTGCCGGGGCTGCCCGGCGGCCCGCCGGGCTACGGCGAACTGGGCCGGCGCATCCCGTGGACCGGCAACGTGGTCCAGGTGCCCGCGCAGGACCTGCGCTCGCTGCGCTTCGACTGCGTGCTGTACCAGTCGCGCCAGAACCTGGACGACGCCCGGCTGCTGCTGGACGACGAGCAGCGCGCCTTGCCCTGCGCGTATCTGGAGCACAATCCGCCGGCCCCGCATCCCACCGACAGCGTGCATCCGTTTCGCCACGAGCGCGGCCTGACCGTGCACGTCACCCCGTACAACGCGGCGATGTGGGACTGCGGCGACATGCCGGTGCGCGTGGTCGAGCACGGCGTGCCGCCGCCCGCGGCGCACTACGACGGTTCGCTGGCGCGCGGCGTCGTCGCCATCAACCATCTGGCGCGGCGCGGCAGGCGCATCGGGCTGGACCTGTTCGAGGACATGCGCGCGCGCACGCCGCTGGACCTGATCGGCATGGGGGCGGAGGAACTGGGCGGCCTGGGCGAGGTGCCCAATATGGAAGTCGGCGCGTTCATGGCGCGCTACCGGTATTTCTTCAGCCCGATCCGCTACGCCAGCCTGGGGCTGTCGCTGGTGGAAGCCATGCTTTGCGGCGTGCCGGTGGTGGGCTTCGCCGCGACGGAACTGCCCACCGTCATCAGAAGCGGGGAGAACGGCTACGTGGACACCCGTCCCGAGCGGCTGGCGCAGGCGGCGCGCGCGCTGCTGGAGCAGCCAGAACTGGCGCGGCAGTGGGGCGCCCGGGGCCGCGAGACCGCGCTGGCGCGATTCGGCATGGAACGATTCGTGTCCGACTGGGTGGACGTCTTCGATACGATCCTGGAGGCTGCATGATGGACGATACTGTACGGACCGGCCGCGCGCTGGTCGCCGGCGGAGCCGGCTTTCTGGGCTCGAACCTTTGCGCCCGCCTGCTTGCCGACGGCTGGGAAGTGGTGTGCGTGGACAATTTCCAGACGGGGCGGGCGCGCAACCTGGCCGGCTTCGCCGACCAGCCGCGCTTTTCGTGCCTGCGGCATGACGTGGTCGAACCGCTGGCCGGCATCGAAGTCGACCGAATCTACAACCTCGCATGCCCGGCCTCGCCGGTCCACTACCAGGCCGATCCGCTGAAAACGCTGCGTACCTGCGTGCTGGGCTCCATGCAGCTGCTGGAGCTGGCGCGGCGCTGCGGCGCCCGCGTGCTGCAGGCCTCGACCAGCGAGGTCTATGGCGACCCGCTGGAGCATCCGCAGCGCGAGGGCTACTGGGGCCACGTCAACCCGATCGGGCCGCGTTCCTGCTACGACGAGGGCAAGCGCTGCGCCGAGACCATTTTCATGGAGTACGCGCGCCACGAAGGCGTGGTCGTGAAGATCGCGCGCATCTTCAACACCTACGGTCCGCGCATGGCGCCCGACGATGGCCGCGTGGTGTCCAACTTCATCATGCAGGCGCTGGCCGGCCAGCCGCTGACCATCTATGGCGACGGCACGCAGACGCGCTCCTTCTGCTATGTGGACGACCTGATCGACGGCCTGGTGCGGCTGATGGAAAGTCCGGCCGAGATGGCGCGGCCGGTCAACCTGGGCAATCCGGCCGAACTGACCATGCTGCAGATGGCGGACATGGTGCGCGTGCTGACCGGCGCGCAGGTGCCGCTGGTGCACCGCAACCTGCCGGTGGACGATCCGACCCAGCGCTGCCCGGACATTTCGCTGGCGCGGCGCTGCCTGGGCTGGTGGCCGCGCGTCGACCCGGCCGAGGGCATCGCGCGCACGGTGGCGTACTTCAGCGCGGAACGGGAGCTGACGGCGCGCGCGCGCCGCCGGCCGCCGGACACGGCGGCGTGGCGGCAGCTGTACGCGCCCGGTTCCCTGGCGCGCCGCTAGGGGCAGGCGCATGGCCGCTTCCAGACCGCCGCCCGAACCCCGGCCCGACGACGTCGACCCGCAGCAGCGCCCCAGAACGCTGAAGGCCTGCCGGCGCTGCGGGCTGTGGCGCAACGCCACCCAGCCCGTGCCCGGGGCCGGCGCGCGCCGCGCCGCCATCATGCTGGTGGGCGAACAGCCGGGCGACAAGGAAGACCTGGCCGGCCTGCCGTTCGTCGGACCGGCCGGCGCGTTGCTGGACCGGGCCCTGGAACAGGCGGGCGTGGCGCGCGAAGCGGTCTACCTGACCAACGCGGTCAAGCATTTCAAATGGCAACTGCGCGGCAAGCGCCGCATGCACAAAACGCCGGCGCAGGCCGAGATCCAGGCCTGCGCCTACTGGCTGGACAAGGAACTCGAAACCGTCCGGCCACGCGTCATCGTGGCCCTGGGGGCGACCGCGCTGGGCGCAGTGGTGCGCGGCCGCGGCCAGACCCTGGCGGCGGCGCTGGGCCGCACGCTGGCGCGCGATGGCATACCGGTGCTGGCGTCCTACCATCCCTCGTACGCGTTGCGCAATCCGGACGAGCAGGGCCGCCAGGCCGTGTACCGGACCATTGTGGACGCGCTGGTCCGCGCCAGGAAGCTGGCCGGCGGCTAGCGTCCGGTCCGGCGGAAATCCGCGGCATTCGGAAAAAAGTACCGACAGGGTGGAATATCTGCGCCGCTCAGTCGTCCTCCTCCAGCGTGGAGGCGTCTCCCTTGTTGGCGTCGGACGCGCGGATCACGCTGAATTCGCCGGTGGTCTCCAGATACGCCCGGTGGACCTCCGACAGGCTGGCCACGCCCTTGAGGCGCAACTGCTCCATCAGTTCGCTGCGCGTGATGTGTTCCTGCTTCAGGCCCTTGGCCAACACGCGGCCGGATTTCACCAGGCAGACCCGCTGCGGTTCGAGCAGGCGGCGCAACGGCGGGATGTAATAGCTGAGACGGTCCAGCAGATAGCTCCAGCCCACGATGGTGGCGACCACGATGATGCCGTCGCCCATGGAGTAGGAATCTCCCGACATGGCGTTGCCGGCGGCGTCGGCCACCAGCACCAGCACCAGCATGTCGGCCATGCCCAGAGAGCCCAGGTCGCGCCTGCCGGAAATGCGCAACAAGGCGTAAAGCACCCAGTACATCGTGGTGCCGCGTATCAGCATTTCGGCGAAGCCGGCCTGCAGCGCGAAGATTTCGATGAACTTGTCCATGGCGCAGCCCAAGCAAGCGCCGTGCCGGGAGGGGCTTGCGGGCATGGGGCTTGCTGCCTGGACACCATCCGGCATACCCGAGGAAGTCCGCCATGAAACCCAAAGACAGCAAGCCCAACCCGTCGGCCGACGACACCGCGCGCGAAACCCAGGCCAGCCACCGCGACGTGCAGAACCGGACCAAGAAGGAAGGCCACGTCAGCCAGGTCGGCACCGGCCAGGACCAGCAGAGCCAGCGCAACCGCGGCGGCGGCGCGCGCAGCAGAAGCTAGCGCAGCGTATCGAGAAACGCCGCGATGTCGCGCGCGTCCTGCTCGCTCAGGCCCAGGTCCGGCATGGCCGACCCGGGCTTGATGCTGTCCGGCGCAAGCAGCCAGCGCTGCATATTGGCCTGCGTGTAGGGCAGGGTGCCGGCGATGTAGGGGCGGCTGGCCAGGCCGGCCAGCGGCGGTCCCACGTGATGGTTGGCGCCCGCCACGCCGGGTATGGCGTGGCAGGTGGCGCATAGGTATTGCTGCAATGCGTCGCGCCCGGCCGCGGCGTCGCCCACGCGCGGCGCGACCGCTTGCGGGCGCGCCGTCGGACCGGCGGCGTCGGCCTGCGCCCGGTAGTCGCGCGGCGACAGCGCCGGCAGCACGCGCATGAACGCCACCACGTCCCAGATTTCGGCATCCGTCAGGCGGTAGCGCCAGGCCGGCATGCCGGTCATCCGGATGCCTTCGCGCACGATCCAGTAAATGTCGGCGGCCGGGCGCTCGCGCGCGCTGCCGACCAGCGCGGCGGGAGCCGGGTTCAGCCCCAGCGCATAGGGCTCGGGCGCGACGCCCGGCGCGCCGTGGCACTGCACGCAATGGGCCTGGTAGAGCGCCAGGCCGTTGCGCGCGCGGACCGGATCGTCCAGATCGGGGACTTCGATGTCCGCCGCGCGCCGTCGCACCGCCTGCATCTGCGTAATGTCGAGCAGGCGGTGCACGGCGATGGTGTGCGAGGCGGTGGCGCTGACGTCGTACCAGCCCCAATAGACGGCGGCCGCGCCCAGGCAGGCCCCGCCGGCGGCGCCGGCCAGCACGGTCAGGGCGGCGACTTTCCAGTTTTTCATGGCGCGCGTCCCCCGGATGAGGCGGGGGCCAGCAGAAACGCGGCGATGTCCGCGGCCTCGGCCGGCGTCAGGTCCATGTCGGGCATGGCGGTGCCCGGGTTGAAGGCGGGCGGGTCCAGCAGCCAGCGCGCCAGATTGGCCGGCGTGTTGGGCAGCGCGCCGCCCAGATAGGCGCGCCGCGCCAGGTCCTCCAGCGGCGGCCCGACGTTCGAGCGCGGCCCGCGCACGCCAGGGACCGTGTGGCAGGCGACGCAGCCGCGCGCGGCCACCAGGCCGCGGCCGCGCGCCGGGTCGGCCTGCGCCGCGGCGGGGCCGGCCGGCGCCAGCGGCGGACGTCCGTCCTCGCACCCGGCCAGCAGCGCGAGGGCGGCGGCGCCCAAGAGCGCGGCGATGGGGCGGGCATGAGCTTGCACGGCGGGCCTCCTGGCTGGCGCGTCCAGCAAGTCTTATGCCCCGTGCGGCGGGCACGCCGCGTGCTGGGCACGGGCGGCGCGGCGTCCGCCTGCGGCTGCTCGCGTCTTGGCCGGACTTCCGCTTTCTCATATGGCGCCCATCATTGCCTTCCTGCTTGCCGTCGCGCTGCCGGCCGCGTCCCGGGCGCAGACCCATTCCGTGCTGCAGCCGCAGGGCGAGGACGCGGCCCGCATCGCCGAAATCGGCTGGGTGCTGTACCTGGGCGCCGCGGCGATCTTCGTGTTGGCGGCGCTGCTGCTGGGGCTGGCGATGTACGGTCCGGCGCGGGCGCGCCGGCTGTTGGGCCGCCCGGCGCTGATCGTGGCCGCCGGCGTCGCGTTTCCGACGGCGGCGCTGACGGCCCTGCTGGTCTACGCCTTGCAGGCGGCCGCCGCCATGGCGCGCGGACCCGAGCCGGCCCTGCGCATCGAAGTGGCGGGCGAACTGTGGTGGTGGCGCGTGCGCTACCGGGACGCGGGCGGCGGCCTGCTGTTCGAAACCGCCAACGAGATCCGGATTCCGGCCGGCGTGCCGGTGGAGTTCCTGCTGCGTTCCGACAACGTGATCCACAGCTTCTGGGCGCCCAGCCTCGCCGGCAAGCTGGATCTGGTGCCCGGGCGCGTCAACCGGCTGCGCGTGCTGGCGCCCGGGCCCGGCGTGTTCCGCGGTTTCTGCGCGGAGTACTGCGGCGCCCAGCACGCCAATATGCGGTTCGAGGTGCAGGCGCTGGAGCCGGCGCGTTTCGAGCAATGGATGCAGGCGCAGCGCCGCCCGGCGGCCGCGGCCGCGCCGGCGCTGCGCCTGGGCGAGCGCGTGTTCCAGCGCGATTGCGCCCAGTGCCACGCGGTGCGCGGCACGGCGGCGGCCGGGACGCTGGGGCCGGACCTGACCCACGTGGGCAGCCGGCCCATGCTGGCGGCCGGCGCGCTGTCCAACAACGTGGGNAGCAGGCGGTGCACGGCGATGGTGTGCGAGGCGGTGGCGCTGACGTCGTACCAGCCCCAATAGACGGCGGCCGCGCCCAGGCAGGCCCCGCCGGCGGCGCCGGCCAGCACGGTCAGGGCGGCGACTTTCCAGTTTTTCATGGCGCGCGTCCCCCGGATGAGGCGGGGGCCAGCAGAAACGCGGCGATGTCCGCGGCCTCGGCCGGCGTCAGGTCCATGTCGGGCATGGCGGTGCCCGGGTTGAAGGCGGGCGGGTCCAGCAGCCAGCGCGCCAGATTGGCCGGCGTGTTGGGCAGCGCGCCGCCCAGATAGGCGCGCCGCGCCAGGTCCTCCAGCGGCGGCCCGACGTTCGAGCGCGGCCCGCGCACGCCAGGGACCGTGTGGCAGGCGACGCAGCCGCGCGCGGCCACCAGGCCGCGGCCGCGCGCCGGGTCGGCCTGCGCCGCGGCGGGGCCGGCCGGCGCCAGCGGCGGACGTCCGTCCTCGCACCCGGCCAGCAGCGCGAGGGCGGCGGCGCCCAAGAGCGCGGCGATGGGGCGGGCATGAGCTTGCACGGCGGGCCTCCTGGCTGGCGCGTCCAGCAAGTCTTATGCCCCGTGCGGCGGGCACGCCGCGTGCTGGGCACGGGCGGCGCGGCGTCCGCCTGCGGCTGCTCGCGTCTTGGCCGGACTTCCGCTTTCTCATATGGCGCCCATCATTGCCTTCCTGCTTGCCGTCGCGCTGCCGGCCGCGTCCCGGGCGCAGACCCATTCCGTGCTGCAGCCGCAGGGCGAGGACGCGGCCCGCATCGCCGAAATCGGCTGGGTGCTGTACCTGGGCGCCGCGGCGATCTTCGTGTTGGCGGCGCTGCTGCTGGGGCTGGCGATGTACGGTCCGGCGCGGGCGCGCCGGCTGTTGGGCCGCCCGGCGCTGATCGTGGCCGCCGGCGTCGCGTTTCCGACGGCGGCGCTGACGGCCCTGCTGGTCTACGCCTTGCAGGCGGCCGCCGCCATGGCGCGCGGACCCGAGCCGGCCCTGCGCATCGAAGTGGCGGGCGAACTGTGGTGGTGGCGCGTGCGCTACCGGGACGCGGGCGGCGGCCTGCTGTTCGAAACCGCCAACGAGATCCGGATTCCGGCCGGCGTGCCGGTGGAGTTCCTGCTGCGTTCCGACAACGTGATCCACAGCTTCTGGGCGCCCAGCCTCGCCGGCAAGCTGGATCTGGTGCCCGGGCGCGTCAACCGGCTGCGCGTGCTGGCGCCCGGGCCCGGCGTGTTCCGCGGTTTCTGCGCGGAGTACTGCGGCGCCCAGCACGCCAATATGCGGTTCGAGGTGCAGGCGCTGGAGCCGGCGCGTTTCGAGCAATGGATGCAGGCGCAGCGCCGCCCGGCGGCCGCGGCCGCGCCGGCGCTGCGCCTGGGCGAGCGCGTGTTCCAGCGCGATTGCGCCCAGTGCCACGCGGTGCGCGGCACGGCGGCGGCCGGGACGCTGGGGCCGGACCTGACCCACGTGGGCAGCCGGCCCATGCTGGCGGCCGGCGCGCTGTCCAACAACGTGGGCGCGCTGGCGGGCTGGATCGCCGGCGGCCAGCACATCAAGCCCGGCAACCGCATGCCGGCCTTCGACCATTTGAGCGGGCCGGAACTGCGCGCCGTGGCCGGCTACCTGGACGGCCTGAAATGAGGCCGCCGCCCAATCCGCTGCCGCGCCCGGACGGCGAACTGCAGGGGCTGGAGCGCGCCTGGCGGCGTCCGACCGGCTGGCGCGCGCTGACGGTGGTGAACAACACTTCCATCGGCCTGTTGTATATCGCCACGGCGCTGCTGTTCTTCCTGCTGGCCGGCGTGCTGGCCTTGCTGATGCGCACCCAGCTCGCCGTGCCGGATAACGCGCTGATCGGACACGCGCTCTACAACCAGCTGTTCACCATGCACGGCACCGTGATGATGTTTCTGTTCGCGGTGCCGGCGGTCGAGGCCGTGGCGGTGCTGCTGCTGCCCAACATGCTGGGCGCGCGCGACCTGCCGTTCCCGCGCCTGTCGGCCTACGCGTACTGGGCCTACGCCATCGGCGGCCTGGTGTTCTTTTGCAGCATATTCGTGGGGCTGGCCCCGGACGGCGGCTGGTTCATGTATCCGCCCTTGACCAGCACGGCGTATTCGCCGGCGCTCAACGCCGACCTGTGGCTGCTGGGCATAGGCTTCATCGAGATCTCGGCGATCGCCGGCGCCATCGAGCTGGCGGTGGGCATTCTGCGCACCCGCGCGCCCGGCATGACGCTGGACAAGATGCCGGTGTACGCCTGGGTGATGCTGGTGTTCTGCGGCATGG
>NZ_POQS01000002.1:716617-912265 GCF_002885955.2 Achromobacter pulmonis | reverse complement strand
GGCGCGCTGTCCAACAACGTGGGCGCGCTGGCGGGCTGGATCGCCGGCGGCCAGCACATCAAGCCCGGCAACCGCATGCCGGCCTTCGACCATTTGAGCGGGCCGGAACTGCGCGCCGTGGCCGGCTACCTGGACGGCCTGAAATGAGGCCGCCGCCCAATCCGCTGCCGCGCCCGGACGGCGAACTGCAGGGGCTGGAGCGCGCCTGGCGGCGTCCGACCGGCTGGCGCGCGCTGACGGTGGTGAACAACACTTCCATCGGCCTGTTGTATATCGCCACGGCGCTGCTGTTCTTCCTGCTGGCCGGCGTGCTGGCCTTGCTGATGCGCACCCAGCTCGCCGTGCCGGATAACGCGCTGATCGGACACGCGCTCTACAACCAGCTGTTCACCATGCACGGCACCGTGATGATGTTTCTGTTCGCGGTGCCGGCGGTCGAGGCCGTGGCGGTGCTGCTGCTGCCCAACATGCTGGGCGCGCGCGACCTGCCGTTCCCGCGCCTGTCGGCCTACGCGTACTGGGCCTACGCCATCGGCGGCCTGGTGTTCTTTTGCAGCATATTCGTGGGGCTGGCCCCGGACGGCGGCTGGTTCATGTATCCGCCCTTGACCAGCACGGCGTATTCGCCGGCGCTCAACGCCGACCTGTGGCTGCTGGGCATAGGCTTCATCGAGATCTCGGCGATCGCCGGCGCCATCGAGCTGGCGGTGGGCATTCTGCGCACCCGCGCGCCCGGCATGACGCTGGACAAGATGCCGGTGTACGCCTGGGTGATGCTGGTGTTCTGCGGCATGGTGATCGTCGCGTTCCCGGCCGTGATCGTGGCCACCGCGCTGCTGGAGCTGGAGCGCGCGTTCGACCTGCCGTTCTTCATCGCGCAGCGCGGCGGCGAGCCGTTGCTGTGGCAGCACCTGTTCTGGTTCTTCGGCCATCCCGAGGTCTACATCATTTTCCTGCCGGCTTCCGGCATGGTGTCGATGATCGTGCCCGCCATGACCGGCGCGCGGCTGGTGGGCTATCCGCTGGTGGTGGCGGCCGTGCTGGGCACGGGATTCCTCAGCTTCGGGCTGTGGGTGCACCATATGTACGCCACCGGCATTCCCGAGCTGCTGCTCGACGTCGCGTCGGCGGCCAGCATGGCGGTGTCGGTGCCGACCGCCATACAGGTGTTCGCCTGGATCGCCACCATAGCCGCCGCGGTGCACCTGCGCCCGCTCAGGACGCCCATGCTGTTCATCCTGGGCTTTTTCTTCACCTTCGTGCTGGGCGGGCTGACCGGAGTGATGGTGGCCGTGATCCCGTTCGACCTGCAGGTGCACGACACCTATTTCGTCGTCGCCCATCTGCACTACGTGCTGTTCGGCGGCATGGTGTTCCCGCTGTTCGCGGCGTTCTATTACTGGATGCCTTTCGTCAGCGTCCGGCCGTTGTCGGAACGCCTGGGGCGCTGGGCCTTCTGGCTCATGTTCGTCGGCTTCAACCTGGCGTTTTTCCCCATGCACTTCACCGGCCTGGCGGGCATGCCGCGGCGCGTCTACACCTATGCCCAGAGTCAGGGATGGGAGTTGCTGAACCTGGCCTCGACCGTGGGCGCCTACCTGATCGCCGCCGGCGTGCTGGTGTTCCTGGTCGACGTGGCGCGCAACTGCCGGCCCTCGCTGGGGGCGGCCGCCGGCAACGTATGGGGCGCGGGCACGCTGGAATGGCTGCCCAGCGCGGCCTACGGCATGCGCAGCGTGCCGCTGGTCAGCAGCCGCGAACCCTTGTGGGACCAGCCCGGCCTGGCGCGCGAGGTCGAAGCCGGCCACCACTTCCTGCCCAACGCGCCGGCCGGCCTGCGCTCGACCCTGGTGACCACCGCGCTGGACGCGCGGCCCGACTATGTGCTGGCGCTGCCCGGGCCAGCCTGGTCGCCGCTGCTGGCCGCGCTGGGCACGGCCGGTTTCTTCCTGTTGCTGACATTCAAGCTGTCGCTGCTGGCCACGGCCTTCGGCGTGCTGGCCGTGGCCGCGCTATGGCGCTGGCTGTGGGACGCCGACACCGGCGCGCCGCTGGAGGTGGACGTGGGCGCCGGCCTGCGGCTGCCGCTGGGCTGCCCCGGCAGCGCCTCGCATTCCTGGTGGGCCATGGTCATGCTGGTCATGGTCAGCGCCAGCATCTTCGCTTCACTGGTCTTCGCCTACCTGTTCCTGTGGGCGGCCGACCGCGAAGCGTGGGGGCCGGCAGGCAGGCCGCCCGAGGCCGCTTCGGCATGGCTGGCGGCCATGCTGCTGGCGGGCTCCGGCGCATTCGTGGCGCTGGCCCGGCGCGGACTGCGCAAGGGAAGGCTGGCGCAACTGGGCTGGAGCCTGCCGCTGGCCGGCCTCCTGCTGGCGGCCTCGGCCGGGCTGGACCTGTACGCGCATTGGGGCGCCGGCCAGCGGCCGCAGGCCTCGGCCTACGCCGCGTCGGTCTACGCGGTGGCCGGCCTGCAGGCGGCGTTCGCGATCGTTTCGCTGGCGATGGGCGCGTTTACGCTGGCGCGCGCGCGGGCCGGCCGGCTGAGCGCCGAACGGCCCGCCTGCCTGGACAACACGGCCATCATGTGGCTGTACACCGTGGCCCAGGGTTTGCTGGCCCTGGCGCTGGTGCATGCCTTTCCCCGGCTGGGAGGCTAGCGTCCAGGCGGCGTTGCGCAACCTCGCGACGACGGTCGCGCACGCGGGCACGCGGTTTGCTGGATGGGGCAGTCCGCAACCCGATCGCATCGCAAGGAGGACGTAATGACCAGTACCGATGTAGACATGGAGCAGTGCATCAGCCGCTGCCTGGAGTGCTATCGAAGTTGTCTGCAGACGGCCTCGCAGCACTGCCTGGAGGCCGGCGGCGCCCATGTCGAGCCGGATCACTTCCGGCTGATGATGGCCTGCGCGGAAATCTGCCGCGCGGCCGCCCACACCATGCTGATCGGCGTCGAGCAGCACGGCCGCGTCTGCGCGGCCTGCGCGCAGCTGTGCAAGGCCTGCGCCGAGAGCTGCGCCGGCCTGGACGGCATGGACGAATGCGAGCAGGCCTGCCGCCAGTGCGCGCAGGCCTGCGAAAAGATGACGTAGTGCAACCTGGGGATAGGCCCCGCATAGGAGAAAGGCAATGGAGCAACAAACCAATATCGTCGGCGGTCCCAAGCAATCGGCCACCGGACCCGGGCCGGAAATCATGGCGGCCGACACGCTGGAAGGCAATGACGTGTACAACGCCGCCGGCGAAGAGCTGGGCTCGATCAAGGACATCATGATCGACGTGCCGCGCGGCCGCGTCGCCTACGCGGTGCTGTCGCGCGGCGGGGTGCTGGGCATGGGCGACAAGCTGTACGCCATTCCATGGTCCGCCTTGACGCTGGATACGGACCGCAAGTGCTTCATCCTCAATGTCGACAAGGAAGTGCTGAAGAACGCGCCGGGTTTCGACAAGGACAACTGGCCCAGGATGGCCGACGAAAGCTGGGCGCGCGACCTGCACCAGTACTACAAGCAGGACCCCTATTGGTAGGCAGGCGGTTGCGGCGGGGCGGCGGGGCCGCCCTGCCTCGTTATGTGTACCAGGCGCTCGGGCAGCGCCAGCGCGATGTCCGCGGCCTCCAGCTCGCGCATGATGCCCAGGTTGATCTCCTGCTGGATATCCATGTAGCGGTTGTAGTCGGCCGTCATCACGTAATAGACGGCTTCGTACTCCAGCGCGTTGTCGCCGAAGCGCGCCAGGTGCGCGCGGTCGAAGCGGGTGTCCGGCTGGCGCTCGATCTGCGCGCGTATCAGGCCGGGCACCGCGGCCGCGCGCTCCACGTCCGTCTGGTAGGTGACGCGCACGGTAAAGACGATGCGCCGTTGCTGCATGCGTTTGTAATTCTGGATCGTCTGCTTGAGCAGCTCGGTGTTGGAGCAGACGATCTGCTCGCCGCCCAGGCTGCGGATGCGGGTGGTCTTCAGGCCGACGTGCTCGATGCTGCCGGCGACCTGGCCGAACACGATGAAGTCGCCCGCCTCGAAGGGCTTGTCCAGCCCGATCGAAATCGACGCGAACAGGTCGCTCAGTATGGTCTGCACGGCCAGTGCGACCGCCACGCCGCCTATGCCCAGGCTGGCCACCAGCGCCGTGATGTTGACCCCGAGGTTGTCCAGCATGGCCAGCAGGGCGACGATCCACACCAGCGTGCGCAGCAGAAAGCGGAACAGCGTGGCCGTGACGGTATTGACCTGTCCGCGCGAGGCCAGCGCCTGCTCCAGCCCCACGTCCACCGCCCGGTCCAGCCACAGCGCGAGCTGCAGGGCCAGCACCACGAACCACAGGTGCTGGGCGTTGCGGCCGCTCCAGGGCATGGGCGCGGCGGCGATTTCGGCGCTGATCAGTATCGCCATCACCAGCAGCACGAAATGGCTGGTGCGCTGCAGAACCTGGGCCACGGCGCGCATCAGCGGCCTGGCGGCGGGCCGCTGCAGGCGGGCGCGCAGCAGGCGCAGCGCCGCGCCGATCGCGAAGAACAGCGCCGCGCCCAGCGTGAGAGCGAAGGCCCAGCGCAACAGCGGATGATCGGAAAATGCCGGGATGCCGGAAAGCCAGTCTGCGTACATGCCCGTCGGCGCAGCAAGCGCCGTGCCGCCGGGGCGGGGCGCGGGCGGGCATGCGGCTTGCTGTTGCGCACGAAAGCGGCATTCCCGCCGTTCGGAGCATGGCCATGAACCCACTCGAGCACAATGCGACGGCCCCGCCCGCCGCCGACGCCGTCGACCTGAGCGAGGGCGAACGCAGGGCGCAGCGCACGCTCAAAGCCGCCCGCCGCCTGCTGGTCCCGGAGGAGCAGGCGGCTGAAGCGTCCTCGACCGAGGCGGAGCTGAGGCAATATGTGCAGCAGGCCTACCGCCGCAGGTTCTAGGCCGCGGTCAGCCGGGCGGTTCATCCCATACGGAGGTGCGCCGGTATTGTTCGGCGCGGGCCAGCGTGCGATAGAAGTCCGCGCCGGCCTGCACCAGGCTGTCCAGCTCCTCGGGCCGCAGCCTGGGGGCGAGCTGCGCCAGGCACTGGGCGTAATTGGCCAGCACCTCGGGCCATTCATGAAAGCTCCGATCGGCCGCTGGGGTGGCGATCATCTGTGCCAGTAGTTCCTCACGATCCATATACGTGTCCCGCGGCTAGCCCGTTGTCATTCACGCCCGCTGTCCGCGCGCCGGCGCTTCCCCATGGAAGCGGTCCGGCCGGACCGGCGCTTACTTCTTGGCGGCGTTGAAGCGCTGCTGCAGGGCTTGCGCGGCTTCGAGGTGCTGCTGGAGGACCGGCAGGGTCTGCGTGGCGAACTGCTTGACGTCCGGGTCCTTCGCCTCGTTGGAGGCCTCCTCGAACTCCTTGACCGCGTCCTGGTGCGCGGAGACGCCGATTTCATCGACGTAAGCCTTGTCGAAGCTGTCGTCGCGCAGGCCCAGCGCCTTGAGCTTGGCCTGCTGCACCAGCGAGGGATCGGTCGGGGCGTCGTAGCCCTTGCTCTTGGCCAGCGTGGCCAGTTCCTGGCCGGCCTTGCCATGCTCGTCGATCATCTTCTGGGCGAACGCCTTGACGTCCGGGTCCTGGGCTTTTTCGAGGGCAAGCTTGCTGCCGGCGATTTCCAGGTTGCCGGCCTGGGCCGCGTTTTCCAGGAAATCGCGGTCGGCGCTGTCCAGCCTGGCTTCCGGCGCCGTCGGCGGGGCCGTGGGCGCGGTCTGCGCCTGCGCCGCGTGGGCCGCGGCCAGCGTCAGCGAGGCGAGAAGGGTGGCTGTCAGGTGGCGGGTTTTCATGTGAACCTCCATATGAGGGCGCAGTGCGCCGTTGGGACAGGAGTGCCGCCGAAAGGCCAGCAATCGCTGTGCCTGGAGGCGTCCGCGCTTCAGCGCGGCGGGGCGGCTCCAACCAGTTCGGCGTAGTGCTCGGCCAGCCGGACCAGGGCGTAGCGGGCGCTGGCCTCGCGGATGGCGTTGCGGCTGCCGTCGAAGCGCCGGGTTTCGGTGCGCACGGCCGGCGCCGCATCGGCCCCGCCAGCCTTGAATACCCACGCGAAGCACTGCGTGCCGGCGGGGATCTCGCCATCTATGCCGTCGGTGACGCCGGTGTTCGAGATGGCCACCCGCGCCGGGCTGCGCTGCGCGGCGCCCAGCGCCATTTCCCTGGCCACCGCCTCGCTGGTCAGGTTGTGCCGCGCCAGCGTGCGCGCCGATACGCCCAGGCAGCGCATCTTGGCCTCGGGCGTATAGACCACGAACGCGCAATCGAGCAGCGAGCCGGCCCCGGGCACGTCGGCCAGCGTGGCCGCGATCAGCCCGGCGGTGCACGACTCGGCGGTAACCAGCGTCAGCGCGTGCTCGCGCATGAAGACGGCGACGCGTTCGATCGTATCCATGGCGGCCGCGCTAGCCGCCGTTGCGCACCGGATCGGGCGGGCGGCGCGACACGCCGGCGCGCTCCGCGTCGGTGACGTGGTCGGTCTCGATGTCCGCGCCTTCATGGCCGCGGTCGCGCGGATTGGCGCTTTCGCGATCGCCCGTGCCTTGCGCGTCGCTGTCGGTATGGACCAGCTCGCGCGGCAGGTCGCTGGCCGAGTCCGACGAATCGCTGGGCCCCAGGTCGGGCCGGCCGGATTCTTCGATCTCGGGGTCTGGCAGGGAGGGGGCGGGCGTTCGGGGCATGGCGGGTCTCCGGATAGGCTGGGTCCATCGCGCAGGCAGCAAGCGCCGTGCCGCGCTATTGGGGATTGCGTATCTGGATGTTGTTGCGGATCTCCTTCACGCCCGCCACGCCGCGCGCCGCGCCCACGGCGGAGGCCGCGCTGTCTTCGTTGTCGGCGAAGCCGCTGAGCTGGACCACGCCGCGGTAGGTTTCCACCTGGATGGTGTTCGACCTCAGGTTGGGCGTTTTCACCAGCGCCTCGCGCACGCGCGCGGTGGTGGCGACGTCGTCGGTGTACTGGCCGGTACTGCGCTGCCCGTCCTGGGCCGCGCAGCCGCCCAGCGCCAGGGCCAGCATTGCCGCGCCCAGGCCTTGGAGTAGGGATGGTCTGACCATGAGTGACGCTCCTTAGTGCAGGGACGGCCGTATTGCCGTCGCCCGCCTGGCGAGCAACTCGCATACCCGCAGCCGGGCGCCGCCTGGGAAAAACCCGGATTCCTCTGGTTTTGATATCGTATTACGATCTTTTCAGCTTGATTTAAGCGAATGAAGGAGCGGGGATGGAATTGCTAGAACACCTCATGCAGGGGTTCTCCGTGGCGTTCACGCCGGAGAACCTGCTGTATGCGCTGCTGGGCTGCGTGCTGGGCACGCTGGTGGGCGTGCTGCCCGGGCTGGGGCCGGTGCCCACGATCGCCATGCTGCTGCCGATCACTTACGTGCTGCCGCCGGTCGCCGGCCTGATCATGCTGGCCGGCATCTACTACGGCACGCAGTATGGCGGGTCCACCACCGCCATCCTGGTCAACCTGCCAGGCGAGACATCGGCCGTGGTCACCGTGCTGGACGGCCACCAGATGGCGCGCAACGGGCGTGGCGGGGCGGCGCTGTCGCTGGCCGCCGTCGGCTCCTTCTTCGCCGGCACCGTGGCCACCATGCTGATCGCGGCGTTCGCGCCGCCGCTGGCCGAGGTCGCGTTCAAGTTCGGCCCGGCCGAGTACTTCTCGCTGATGTGCCTGGGCCTGGTCGGCGCCGTGGTGCTGGCCTCCGGCGCGCTGATCAAGGCGATCTGCATGATCCTGCTGGGCCTGCTGCTGGGCCTGGTGGGCACGGACGTGAACTCCGGCGTCGCCCGCTACGATTTCGGCATCCCGGAACTGCAGGACGGCATCAACTTCGCCATCGTCGCCATGGGGGTGTTCGGTTTCGCCGAAATCATGAACAACCTGGAGCTCAAGGACAAGCGCGTCGAGATCACCGACAAGGTCGGCTCGCTGTATCCGAACAAGCAGGAAATGCGCGAAGCCGCGCCGGCCATCGTGCGCGGCACGGCGGTCGGCTCGATGCTGGGCATCCTGCCGGGCGGCGGCTCGGTGCTGTCGGCCTTCGCGTCCTACACGCTGGAGAAAAAGCTCTCGCGCGAGCCGGAACGCTTCGGCAAGGGCCATCCGGCCGGCCTGGCGGGACCGGAGTCGGCCAATAACGCGGGCGCCCAGACGTCCTTCATTCCGCTGCTGACGCTGGGCATTCCCGGCAATGCGGTCATGGCGCTGATGGTCGGGGCCATGACCATCCACAACATCCAGCCCGGTCCGCAGGTCATGACCAGCCATCCGGACCTGTTCTGGGGGCTGATCGCCTCGATGTGGATCGGCAACCTGATGCTGGTGGTGCTGAACCTGCCGCTGGTGGGGCTGTGGGTCAAGCTGCTGAAAGTGCCTTACCGCATTCTGTTTCCGGCCATCCTGGTGTTCTGCACCATCGGCGTGTATTCGCTGAACTACAACACCTTCGATCTCTACATGACGGCGGTCTTCGGCGTGGTGGGCTATGTCTGGAGCAAGCTGAAGTGCGAAGGCGCGCCGCTGCTGCTGGGCCTGGTGCTGGGGCCCATGATGGAAGAGAACTTCCGCCGCGCGCTGCTGCTGTCGCGCGGGGATTTCCTGACCTTCGTGGAACGGCCGCTTTCGGCCTCGCTGCTGGGAGCGGCGGTGGTGCTGGTGGTGCTGGTGGCGCTGCCCAACATCCGCAAGAAGCGCCAAGAGGCCTTCGTCGAAGAGGATTGACGCGCCGGCGGCGGGTCAGGGCGCGTCGTGGAACAACAGTTCCAGCCCGGCGCGCTCGCCGCTGCGAACGCGGCTGATGGCGTGCTTGAGGCTGACCCGGTAGTCGCCGCGCGCGCCGCTGACCGGCCGCTGCGCCGTGGCGATCAGCGCCGCGTCGCCCAGGCGCAGCGGCAGCACCATGGGCCGCGTCTGCATGCGCGGGCGCTGCTCCGTCATCACGAACTCGCCGCCGGTGAATTCCTCGTCCGGTTCGGACAGCAGCGCGATGCATTGCAGCGGAAACACGTGCGCGCCGGCGTCGTGCCGCTGCAGCGCCATGTAGCCGTCCGTGCGCAGCAGGTTCAGGCAGGACTGCGCGCGGCTCTGCCCCGCCCGCCGCCCGCGATGCAGGAATTGCGCCAGCTCGTCCGGGTAGCGCTGCGCGCAATCCATGCGCGCGTTCCAGCGGTTGGCGATGGGGACCAGGTGGCGGTACAGCGCCTCGCGCCACGCCGCCAGCGGCGCCGGCGGCTCCGCCGCGAATACGTAGCGTTCGCCCAGGCCCAGGTCCTCGCGGGCCAAGTCCGTGCGCCGCAGGCCGGCCGTCGCCGCGCGCAGTGCGCGCGCCTGCGGGGCCGCCAGCCATCCCGGCAGCAGGGCATAGCCTTGCGCGTCGAGCTGCGCGGCGATGGCGTCCCAGTCCAGCGCGTCGATGGCCGGCGCTGCGCCGGCCAGTTCGATCCGCGGGGCGGGGCCGTCCGCCGCATGCAGCGGCAGTTCGGCCTGCACGGCGTCAGCGCGCGTCATGGAAGATCACTCCCAGCGTATGCCGGCGTCCGTCCAGCAGCTGGCTGACGCCGTGGCGCATGGCGGCGCGGCGGGCGCCGCCGCGCCGGCCGGGCACGGGCCGCTGGTTGACCGTGAACACCAGCGCGTCGCCCTGGCGCAGCGGCACCACCTGCGCCACCTGGCGGCCGGCGCAGGTTTCCGTCATCACGAATTCGCCGCCGTTGAAGTCTGCGCCCGGCTCGGACAGCAGGATGGCGGCCTGCAGCGGAAACACGTGTTCGCCATACAGGTCCTGGTGCAGGCAGTTGTAGTCGCCGGCGCGGTACTGCAGGATCAGCGGCGTGGGCAGGCGCTGGCCGGCGTCGTGGCAGCGCGCCAGGAATTCATCGAGCGTGGGCGGATACTGCACGCCGATGCCCAGCTCGCGGTTCCAGCGGTTGGCGACGGGCGCCAGCCGCGCATAAAGCGCATGGCGCAAGGCCTCGACCAGCGGCGGCAGCGGATAGGAAAAGTATTTGTATTCGCCGCGGCCGAAGCCGTGGCGGGCCATGACGACGCGCGACCGGTAGCCGTCGGCGCGCGGATACAGCGCCGCCAGCGCCCGGCATTGTTCCGGGTCCAGCAGCCGCGGCAGCACCGCGTTGCCGTGGCGGTCGAGCGAGCAGGTGGCGGCCTGCCAATCCTGTTGCGCAAGCGCGCCGTGGAGGGCTTCCAGGCTGCCGGTCATGGTCTGTCGCGGGATGTCGGATACATGCGGCCAGTGTAGATCCGGCGCGCGCGCCTGGGACTCCGGATCTTGCCATGGGCGGCTACGCGGCGCCGGCGGGCGGCGCCATCACGATGCTGAAGCCTATGGTGGTGAGCCGCTGCGACGAGCTGGCGTAGCTGCGTCCGCCGTGCATGCGGGCGATGGCCGCGACGATGGCCAGGCCCAGGCCATGATGGTTGGCGTCGAACTCGCGCGCCGAGTCGCTGCGGTAGAAGCGGTAGAACAGCCGCGGCAGATGTTCCTGCGCGATGGGCTCGCCGGTGTTGCGCACGGCGATCAGCACTTCGCCGGGAGCGCCGTCGGCGGGCGCGCCGCGCGAGATCTCGACTTCGATGACGCTGCCGCGGTCGGCGTAGCGCACCGCGTTGGACACCAGGTTGGACACCGCCCGCTGGAACAGCTTGCGGTCGACCAGGGCCGAGGCGTCGCCCGTGACGGACAGCTCGACGCCGGCGTCCAGCGCCTCGGCTTCGTGGTACTGGGTCACTTCGCGCACGATCTCGGCCAGGCTGCGCTGCCACGCGCCCCGCGCCTGCGCGCCGCGGTCGGCCTGCGACAGGAACAGCATGTCGTTGACGATGCTGGCGATGCGCTGCAGTTCTTCGAGGTTGGACCCCAGCGTCTCGCGCAGGGCCTGCACGGAAGGCCGGGTGCTGAGCGCCAGCTCGGTCTCGCCGATCAGCGTCGCCAGCGGCGTGCGCATCTCGTGGGCGACGTCCGCGTTGAAGCCTTCCATCTGCACGTAGGCGCGCTCCAGGCGCTGCAGCACGGCGTTGAACTGGCGCACCAGCGGCTGGATCTCGCGGGGCTGCCCGCTTTCGTCCAGGCGCTCGCCGATGCGGTCGGGCGACAGTTGCGCGGCCTGCCGCGCCAGTTCGTCCAGCGGCGCCAGGCCCTTGCGCACCAGCAGCGTGCCCACCGCCGCCACCACGATCGCGCCGGCCAGCGCGCAGGCGAACAGCGTCCAGGCCAGGGCGTGGCGCAGGCGCAGGTCGGAACTGATGTCCAGCACCAGCTCCGCGTTCAGGGCGTCGCCGGGCGCGCCCGGGTGGGGCAGCGAGAACGCGATGCGGCGCTCGTGCGTGCCGTCGCCGTTGCCGGCTACCGGACTGCCGTAGTAGACCTTTTCGCCTTCGATCTCCAGCACCAGGGAAAAGTCCGGCCGGCCGTAGAAGAAGTCGCTCAGCTTGTGCCGCAGGCGGGTGGTGTCCTGGCTGGCGGCGTTTTCCTCGACCAGATGGCGCACGACCGCCACCTTCTGCTGGAGCAGCGCGTCCTGCCGGTTGATCAGATTGACGTTGGTCGCGTAGTAGACCGCCGCGCATACCAGCCCGAGCGCGACGAAGGTCTGGACCGCCAGCCAGCGCGACAGCCAGCGGCGCAGCGACTTGGGACGCCACCCGGGCATCAATCGCTCCGCGGTTCCAGCACGTACCCCATGCCGCGCACGGTATGGAGCAGCTTCTTGTCGAAGGGTTCGTCGACCTTGCCGCGCAGCCGCCGGATCGCGACTTCGACCACGTTGGTGTTGCTGTTGAAATTGATGTCCCACACCTGCTCGGCCAGTTCCAGGCGCGACAGGACTTCGCCCTGCTTGCGCATCAGCAGCGCCAGCAGCGTGAACTCTTTTGCGGTCAGGTCCAGCCGCACGCCGTCGCGCGTGGCGCGCCGGCGTAGCAGATCCAGCTCCAGGCCCTCGATGCGCAGCACGTTCTGGCCGACGGTCTCGGCCTGAGCGTGGCCGCTGCGCCGGCCCAGGGCCAGCACGCGGGCCAGCAGTTCCGACAGGGCGAAGGGCTTGGCCAGGTAGTCGTCGGCGCCGTCGCGCAGGCCCTTGACGCGGTCTTCGAGCTTGTCGCGGGCGGTCAGCATCAGGACCGGCACGCGGCAGGTCTTGCGGATCTCGGCGAGCACGGTGAAGCCGTCCATCGCCGGCAGCATCACGTCCAGCAACACCAGGTCGTATTGGCCTTCGCGGACCAGGTGCAGCCCGGTGACCCCGTCCTGGGCCACGTCGACCACATAGTTATGTTCGCTCAGCGCGCGCCGCAGGTACTCGGCGAGTTTTTTTTCGTCTTCGATTACGAGTACTTTCATATCGGCTGGAAAAAAGGTGCGTGGAAGTCCCCGAATGCTCTGCCCTTATTCTAGGGCCTGTCGACACTGAAAAGCGCGCCGCGCCCGCATCGGGCGCGGCGGCCGGAAAAAAGCGGGCGGCCATGCCGCCCGTCCCCGGGGATCAGCCGGGGGTGTAGATCTCGGCCAGGCGCGCGCGCTCGGCCGGCGTGACGGCGCGCAGTTCGGCCAATGCGTCCTCGCGGGTGCGGGAGGTGCCTTGCCTGGCCCAGCCCGGCTTGGCGGCGTTCAGGTTGGCCAGATACCACTGCGCCTTGTCGGCCTTGGCCGCGGCCAGTTCGCTCTGCACCTGCGCGCGGGTCTTGTCGCCCGCGGCGTGCTCGGGGGCGATGGCGTAGCCGATTTCGGTATCGGTCTGATGCCAGACGCCGGACGCGTTGGCGGCCAGCGGCAGGGCAAGCGCCGCACCCAGGGCGGCGATGGCGGACAGGGCGTGGATTCTCATGAGTAGCTCCTTGGTTGAGGCGGTGGCCTGCCCGGGTTCTGCCCGGCCGGCCTATACACGCGATTTGTTAATCGACGGTGACACTCTACGGAGTCCAGCCTGTCAATTGGCAGACGCCCTGATTACGTTTTCGTAAGGCGCGCGAAGCTGACAGAAATGTCATTTTTCTGTCGGTCGATTGACGAGGACGCTTGGATACATTGCCGGATCGTAATTTCCTCGTTCCGAAAGCTCTCTTCCTTGAATCCATGCGCTTATCCGTATTGCCGCTGACGTTGGCGGCGCTGATGATCACCGCCCCGGCGTCGGGGCAGGAAACGGGCGGCGCCCGAAACGCCATTGCTGCAACCGCGGCCGACGAAGGCGCCGCGCTGACGCTGGAGCGCGCCCTGGCCTATGCGCTGGAGCGCAATCCCGGCCTGTCCGCGGCCCGCAACGAGGCCGCCGCCAGCAGCGGCCTGCTGACCCAGGCCGGCGTGCTGCCCAACCCGTCCATCGACGTGAGCGTGGACGACACGCAAAAGGCCACGCGCACCACCACCGCCATGCTCAACCTGCCGGTCGAGACCGGCGGCAAGCGCGCCGCCCGGATCAAGGCGGCCGGCCTGTCCCGGGATATCGCGGAGCAGGACCTGGCGGACTCGCGCGCAAGCCTGCGGGCCGCGGTGATCGCGGCCTTCTTCGACGTGGCGGTGGCGCAGGAGTCCGTACGCGTCACGCGCGGCAGCGTGGACATCGCCAGCGACGCGCTGCGCCTGGCCGAAAGGCGCGTGGCGGCGGGCAAGGCGCCGCCGCTGGAGGGCTCCAAGGCGCAGGTGGCGCTGGCCAGCGCGCGGATCGAAGCGCGCGAGGCGCAGGCCGCCCTGCTGGGCGCGCGTCGCAAGCTGGCCCTGCTGTGGGGCGAAGCCGAACCGGCATTCGCCAGTGTGGGCGGGAACCTGGACACGCTGCCCGAGCGCGCGTCGCTGGACGAATTGCGCGCCGCGCTCGCGGCCTCGCCCAAGCTGGCCGGCGGCAAGCTGGCCGTGGACCTGGGCCGCGCCCAGCTCGAAGTCGAAAAAAGCAAGCGCTATCCCGACATCACGCTGAGCGCGGGCGTGGCGCGCGACAACGAGGCCGGCCGCAACAAGGCCCAGCTGGGCGTCTCCATTCCGCTGCCGCTGTTCGACCGCAACCAGGGCAACGTCTACGCCGCCACCATGCAGTCGTACAAGGCGCAGGACCTGTACCGCGAGCTGCAGGCCTCGCTGACCGCCGAACTGCTGCAGGCCGTGACGCGCTTCGACCTGGCGGTCGGCGCCGCGCGCGATTACCGCTCGGCGGTGCTGCCGGGCGCGGCGCAGGCGTATGACGCCGCGCGCAAAGGATTCGAGGCGGGCAAGTTCGGCTTTCTGGAGGTGCTGGACGCGCAGCGGACCTTGTCGGACGGAAACATCGCCTACCTGACGGTGCTGGCCTCCGTATATCAGGCCTCCGCGGACATCGACCGCATTCTGGGACGTTGAAACGAGTACTAAAGAGATGGCACAGCAGAAAAACAAACGAATCTTCCCGATGCGGGCCGCGGCGGCGGCGGCTAGCCTGTATGCGGCCCTGCTGCTGGCCCCGCTGGCGCAGGCCGCGGCGGAAGACGGCGAGGCCGGCCACGGACACGAAAAGGCCGAAGCCGGGCCGCAGGGCGGCGAGCTGACCCGCGACGGCGAGCGCAGCGTCGAGCTACTGCTGGAGGAACGGGGCGGGCGCGCGCGCCTGAAGCTGCGCGGCTACCAGAAGGACAATCCGGTTGCCGCGGCCGACCTCGCCGTCACGGCGGAACTGCGCCGTCCGTACGCCGCGCCCGAGCGGCTGAGCTTCACCCGGGAGGCGGACGCGCTGGTGAGCGAGCAGCCTATCGGGGAGCCGCATTTCTTTGAAATCGAAGCCACGGTGTCCTGGGCGGGCGGCGGCGCGGTGCGCGCGGTGCTCGACAAGGAAGAAGGAAAAATCCCGCTGTCGGCCGAGCAGATCGCGATCGCCGGCATCGGGACGGCGGTCGCCGAGCCGGCGGCCCTGGCCTCGTCGGTGCAGTTCCCGGGCGAGATCAAGTTCAACGCGGACCGCACCGCCCACGTCGTGCCGCGCATGGCCGGCGTGGTGCAAAGCGTGTCGGCCGACCTGGGCGAGCAGGTCGCCAAGGGCCAGCTGCTGGCGGTGCTGTCCAGCACGGCCCTGTCGGAGCTGCGCAGCGAATGGCTGGCGGCGGTCAAGCGCCGCGACCTGGCCGCGCAGACCCACAGGCGCGAGCAGCGCCTGTGGCAGGAGAAGGTGTCCGCCGAGCAGGACTACCAGGCCGCGCGCACCGCGCTGCAGGAGGCCGAGATCGCGGTGCAGAACGCCGAGCAGAAGCTGCGCACGGTGGGCGCGGCGACGCGCTCGAAGGACCTGGGCAGCCTGGAGATCCGTGCGCCGTTCGACGGCGTGGTGGTGGAAAAGCACATCGCGCTGGGCGAGGCCCTGCCGGAGAACGCCAATATCTTCACCTTGTCGGACCTGCGCACCGTGTGGGCCGAATTCGTGATCGCGCCCAAGGACCTGCACGACGTGCGCGTGGGAGAAGCGGCCACGGTATCGTCGGCCGCCTTCGACGGCAAGGCGGCCGGCACGGTGTCGTACATCGGCTCGCTGCTGGGACAGCAGACCCGCACCGCCACGGCGCGGGTCACGCTGGAAAACCCCGACATGGCCTGGCGGCCGGGGCTGTTCGTGTCCGTCGACGTGGTGACCAGGACCGCGGACGCCGCCGTCACGGTGGACGTCGACGCGGTGCAGACGGTAGACAACGATCCGGTCGTGTTCGTCGAAGTGCCGGGCGGCTTCCTGGTCCAGCCCGTGGCGCTGGGCAAGGCTTCCGACAAGCGCGTCGAGGTGCTGTCGGGCCTTGCGCCGGGCGCGCGCTACGCCGCCAGGAACACCTTCGTCCTCAAGTCGGAGCTGGGCAAGGCCAGCGCCGAGCACGCGCACTGAGGCGGGGGCGGAACATGTTCGAACGCCTGATCCGCTTCGCCATCGAACAGCGATGGCTGGTGCTCTTCGTCACCCTGGGCATGGCCGCCATCGGGGTGTACAACTACTCGCGGCTGGCCATCGACGCCGTGCCCGACATCACCAACGTGCAGGTGCAGATCAACGCCGGCGCGCCGGGCTACTCGCCGCTGGAGACCGAGCAGCGCGTGACCTATCCGATCGAGACCGTCATGGCGGGCCTGCCGGGCCTGCAGCAGACGCGCTCGCTGTCGCGCTACGGGCTGTCCCAGGTGACCGTCATTTTCGAGGACGGCACCGACATCTATTTCGCCCGCCAGCTGGTCAACCAGCGTCTGCAGGAGGCCAGGGAAAACCTGCCCGCAGGCATCACGCCCACCATGGGGCCGATCTCCTCCGGGCTGGGCGAGATCTACCTGTGGACGGTGGAGGCGGCCGACGACGCGCGCAAGCCCGACGGCACGCCCTACACCCCCATGGACCTGCGCGAGATCCAGGATTGGGTCATCAAGCCGCAGCTGCGCAACATTGCCGGCGTCACCGAGATCAACGCCATCGGCGGCTTCGCCAAGGAATACCAGGTCGCGCCCAGCACCGAAAAGCTCGCCTCCTACGGCCTGGCGCTGACCGACATCATGACCGCGCTGGACCGCAACAACGCCAACATCGGCGCCGGCTACATCGAACGCAAGGGCGAGCAGTACCTGATCCGCGCGCCGGGCCAGGTGCGCTCGATGCAGGACATCGAAGACGTGGTGCTCGCGACCGTGCAGGGCCAGGCCATCCGCATCCGCGACGTGGCCGAGGTATCCATCGGGCGCGAACTGCGCACCGGGGCGGCCACGAGCAACGGCGAGGAAGTGGTGCTGGGCACGGTCTTCATGCTGATCGGGGAGAACAGCCGCGCCGTGTCGCAGGCCGTCGCCGCCAAGCTCGAAGCCATCAACAAGTCGCTGCCGGCCGGCGTGCAGGCGGTGACGGTCTACGACCGCACCAACCTGATCGACAAGGCCATCGCCACGGTCAAGAAGAACCTGCTGGAAGGCGCGGCGCTGGTCATCGTCATCCTGTTCCTGTTCCTGGGCAACATCCGCGCGGCGCTGATCACGGCCATGATCATCCCGCTGTCCATGCTGTTCACCTTCACCGGCATGGTGAGCTACAAGGTCAGCGCCAACCTGATGAGCCTGGGCGCGCTGGACTTCGGCATCATCGTCGACGGCGCGGTGGTCATCGTGGAGAACTGCGTGCGGCGCCTGAGCCACGCGCAGGCGCACCACGGCAGGCCGCTGACGCGCGGCGAACGCTTCCACGAGGTCTTCGCCGCCGCGCGCGAGGCGCGCCGTCCGCTGCTTTTCGGCCAGCTGATCATCATGGTCGTGTATCTGCCGATCTTCGCCCTGAGCGGAGTGGAAGGGCGCATGTTCCATCCCATGGCGCTGACCGTGGTGCTGGCGCTGCTGGGCGCGATGATCCTGTCGGTCACCTTCGTGCCGGCGGCGGTGGCGCTGTTCATGGGCAGGCACGTCGCGGAAAAGGAAAACCGCCTGATGGCCTGGGCCAGGCGGCGCTACGAGCCGCTGCTCGAAGCCGCGCTGCGCCGCACCCCGGCCGTGCTGGCCGGCGCGACCGTGTTCGTGGCGCTTTGCGGCGTGCTGGCGGCCCGCATGGGCAGCGAGTTCGTGCCCAGCCTGAACGAGGGCGACATGGCCATCCAGGCGCTGCGCATCCCGGGCACCAGCCTGACGCAGTCGGTCGAAATGCAGAAGCAGCTGGAAAAGCGGCTCAAGGACCAGTTTCCCGAGATAGAACGCGTGTTCGCGCGCACCGGCACGGCCGAGATCGCCTCCGACGCCATGCCGCCCAACATCTCGGACGGCTACATCATGCTCAAGCCCATGGACCAGTGGCCCAGTCCCAAGAAGACCCGGGCCGAGCTGCTGGCGGCCATCCAGGAGGCGGCGGCCCAGGTGCCGGGCAACAACTACGAATTCTCCCAGCCCATCCAGCTGCGCTTCAACGAACTGATCTCGGGCGTGCGCAGCGACGTGGCGGTCAAGGTGTTCGGCGACGACAACGAGGTGCTGAACGCGACCGCCGCCGAGATCGCGGAAGTGCTGCAAGGCATTCCGGGCGCGTCCGAGGTCAAGGTCGAGCAGACCACCGGCCTGCCCATGCTGACGGTCAACATCGACCGCGCCCGCGCGGCGCGCTACGGGCTGAGCCTGGCTGACGTGCAGGACACCCTGGCCATCGCCGTGGGCGGGCGCGAGGCGGGCACCTACTTCCAGGGCGACCGGCGCTTCGACATCGTGGTGCGCCTGCCCGAATCGGTGCGCGAAAACCTGGCGGCGCTGCGCAAGCTGCCGGTGGCGCTGCCCAGGCAGGAAGGGCAGGCCCAGGCGAGCTACATCCCGCTGAGCGAGGTGGCCAGCTTCGATCTGGCGCCGGGGCCCAACCAGATCTCGCGCGAGGACGGCAAGCGCCGCATCGTGGTCAGCGCCAACGTGCGTGGCCGCGACCTGGGCTCGTTCGTGTCCGAGGCCACCGCGGCCATCGGCGAGCGGGTCAAGATCCCGGCCGGCTACTGGACCTCGTGGGGCGGCACCTTCGAGCAGCTGCAGTCCGCGGCCGAGCGCCTGCAGATCGTGGTGCCGGCGGCGCTGCTGCTGGTGTTCGCGCTGCTGTTCGCCATGTTCGGCAACGTCAAGGACGGCCTGCTGGTCTTCACCGGCATTCCGTTCGCCCTGACCGGCGGCGTGATCGCGCTGTGGCTGCGCGGCATCCCCCTGTCCATCACCGCGGCGGTGGGCTTCATCGCGCTGTGCGGCGTGGCGGTGCTCAATGGCCTGGTCATGCTGTCGTTCATCAGCGGCCTGCGCGAAGAAGGCAAATCCGTCGGCCAGGCCGTGCGCATCGGCGCCCTGACGCGTTTGCGCCCGGTGCTGATGACGGCGCTGGTGGCCTCGCTGGGCTTCGTGCCCATGGCCATCGCCACCGGCACCGGCGCCGAAGTCCAGCGCCCGCTGGCCACGGTGGTGATCGGCGGCATCATCTCCTCGACCATTCTGACGCTGCTGGTGCTGCCGGCGCTGTACCGCCTGGCGCACAGGAACGACGCCGAGGAGCTGGAACTGGCGGACGCGGCCCGCCGGGAATAGGCGCGGCCGGTCACCGGACAGCTTTTCCAGCCCCCGCGCCACCGGCGCATATCTCCGGGAGTAATATGACGCGGGCCGGCATCCGCCGGCCCAAGCCGCCTTGCGCGGGCGGCCATAAGAAGATGACGAGGAGACACACGTGGACAAGCAACAGCCGCGCGGCTGGTATTTTGGCTGGAACATCGTCGGCGCCGCTGCGGTACTCACCCTGCTGACCGTCGGGCTGCGCATGGCGATCGGGCCGTTCTTCCTGCCCATGGCCGAGAGCCTGGGATTCACGCGCAGCATGCTGTCCGGCATCGTGGCCGTCGGCATGCTCTGTTATGGACTGGGCATGCCGCTGGCCGGCTACCTGGTCAGCACGCGCGGCACGCGCTTCGTGCTGCTGACCGGAACCGCGATCGTGGTGGCCTCGTGCATCTGGACGGTGTTCGCCGGCGGGCCCATCGAATTCCTGCTGTCCTTCGGCGTGGCCCTGTCCATCGGCCTGGCCTTCACCAGCCCGGTGGCGCTGACGCCGGTGATCAGCCGCTGGTTCACGCGCCAGCGCGGCATGGCCCTGTTCTTCCTGTCCACCGGTTCGATGGCCGGCATCGCGCTGATGACGCCGGCCCTGACTTTCGCCATCTCCGCCGTGGGCTGGAAGGAAACCATGCTGGGCTTCGCGGTCCTGTTCGCGCTGATGACGGTGCCGATGACGCTTTTCATCATGCGCGATGAGGCGCCCGAGCACGCCGACCTGCTGCCTCACCAGATCGTCGACAAGGCGGCTGCCGCCAAGCCCGCGCCCGCACGCGCCGCGCCCGACGTGCGCGGCGCGCTGCGCACGCTGCCTTTCTGGCAGGTGGCGCTGGGCCTGTTCGCCTGTGGTTTCAGCATGAACCTGCTGGGCACGCACGGCGTGCCCATGCTGATGGACCACGGCTTCGACGCCACCACCAGCTCCCTGGGCATCGGCCTGATCGGCCTGGTGGCGATCTTCAGCACGCTGGTGCTGGGCCGGCTGTCGGACCAGGTGGAACGGCGCAACATTCTGGCCACCATCTACCTGGTGCGCGGGCTGGGCTTCTTCGCGCTGGTCATGGTGGGCGCGGACTGGGAACTGTACGGGGCGGCCACCATCGGCGGCATCGCGTGGGCCGGCAGCATCGCGCTGTCCTCGGCCATCCTGGCCGACGTCTACGGCATCCGCCTGGTGGGCGTGCTGTACGGGCTGACCTACCTGGGCCACCAGGTCGGCGGCATGATCAGTTCATGGCTGGGCGGCTGGGCCTATGAAACCTTCGGCACGCACTGGGTGGCCTTCGGCTCGGCCGGCGCGCTGCTGCTGGCGGCGGCGCTGATCTCGCTGCGCCTGCCCGCCCGCGGCCTGCTGGCCGGGCAGGCTGCCGCGGCCGGCGGGCGCTGAAGCGCGTCTAGCGGTCTTTCAGCAGCGAAACCAGTTCGGGCACGTAGCGCTCGCCGCCGCCTTGCGTCACGGCCTGGTCGAAGGTGTGCTGCACGGCCGCGCCGATCTCGCGCACCGCGCCCGTCTCGGCGGCCATGGTGTTGTAGTAGGACAGGTCTTTCTGCGCGTTCGACATGAAAAAGCGCAGCGAGGACGGGTCCTGCTCCAGCAGGTAGGGCTTGATGCGCTCCAGCGCCACGCCGCCGCCGCCGCCCTTGGCCAGCACGTCGGCGAACACGGCCGGATCGATGTCGGCGCGCAGCGCGCAGGCGGCCGCTTCCGACAGCAGCGCCACCACGCCCAGCGACACATAGTTGTGCAGCAGCTTCATGCGGTGGCCGGCCCCGACCGGGCCGGCGTGCGTGATGTTCTCGGCGAAGCAGGCCAGCAGCGGCCTGCACTCCTCGAACAGCGCGGCGTCGCCGCCCACCAGCAGGTTGAGCCGGCCTTCGGCGGCTTCCTTGGGGGTGCGGGTCATGGGCGCGTCCAGGAAGCGGCCGCCGGCCTGGACCACGGCCTGCGCCACTTTTTCGGTGGAGGAGGGGATGGCGGTGGAGCAGTCGATGATCACCGTGCCGGGCCGCAGGCCTTCGAGCACGCCGCCGGGCGACAGCAGCACGGCCTCGACCTGCGGGCTGCCGGTGACGCACAGGATGATCACGTCGGACTGCGCCGCCAGCGTGGCGCCGTCGGTGACGCTGGCGGCGCCGGCGGCCTTGAGCGCGTCCAGCGGCTGGTTGCCCGGGTGCTCCAGCACCGTCAGCGCATGACCGTGCTTGACCAGATTGCTCGCGATGCCATGGCCCATGAGGCCGATTCCAACCATGCCGACTTTCGCCATCTTTACTGCTCCTGCCTTGTTAGGGTGTTGGTTATCGTGTAAATCTTACTCCGACTCCCACTCAGACCCGGCCTTCACATGACAGCCCAAGTTCCTTCCGGTTTCGAGCCCTGGCGCCCGAGCAGTCCCTTCATGACCCACCTGGCCGAGCTCGGCGCGCTGTACAAGCGCGACGCCGACTGCGTGCTGGCCCTGCGGCTGGACGAGGCGCACACCAACATGCACAGCATCGCCCACGGCGGGCTGCTGGCCACCCTGGCCGACAGCGCGCTGGGCTACACCATCGCGCAGCAGGGGCAGGTGTCGGTGGTCACGGTGCAGATGTCGGTCGAGTACCTGAATCCGGTCAGGCCCGGCGATTGGCTCGAGGCCCACGTGCAGATCGACAAGCAGGGCAAGCGCCTGATCTACGCCACCTGCCGGCTGCAGGTCGAAGGCCGCGTCATGCTCAAGGCCAACGCGGTGTTCGCGGTGCGCGCCGCCAAGACGCCGGCCTCGGACGGCTGAGACGCCATACGAAAGATTCGAAGCCGGCGTTCGCGCCGGACCAAGGCGGCGCGCCGTCCCATAGGGCTAAACGCGCCGTTTGAACGCCGACGAACGCAGCGTTCGAAACATTCGACTCCTCGCCGCGCGAGCGGGCCAGCATAATTTTCCGGATCGTTTCAATCACGGAGACACTATGCTGCACACGGCCTTGCGGGGCGTGAAAGTCGTGGACCTCTCCCGCATACTCGCGGGCCCCTGGTGCACGCAGAACCTGGCGGATATGGGCGCCGAGGTCATCAAGGTGGAACACCCGGAGCGCGGCGACGATACCCGCGGCTGGGGCCCGCCCGACCTGCGCTCGGCCGACGGCCAGGCGTCGATGTCGGCCTATTTCATGGCCTGCAACCGCGGCAAGCAATCGGTGGCCATCGACTTCGCCACCGAAGCGGGCGCGGCCCGCGTGCGCGAACTGGCCGCCGGCGCCGACGTGCTGGTCGAGAACTACAAGGCGGGCGGGCTGCGCAAGTACGGCCTGGACTACGACTCGCTGGCGCGCATCAATCCGCGTCTCATCTACCTGTCCATCACCGGCTACGGCCAGTCCGGTCCGCTGGCCGGCAAGCCCGGCTACGACTACGTGTTCCAGGGCATGGGCGGCCTCATGAGCTACACCGGACAGCCCGACGGAACGCCGGGCGCCGGGCCGTTGCGCACCGGCGTGGCGGTGGTGGACCTGATGACCGGCATGTACGCCACCTCCGCCGTGCTGGCGGCGCTGCGCCAGCGCGACCGGACCGGCCGCGGCATGCCGCTGGACATCTGCCTGCTGGACGTGGCGGTGGCGCTCAACGCCAACCAGGGCGCCAACTACCTGGTGTCCGGCGTGGCCCCGCAGCGCAGCGGCAACGCCCATCCCAACTGCGCCCCGTACGAGGTGTTCGCCTGCGCCGACGGCCACCTCATCCTGGCCATCGGCAACGACGGCCAGTTCGCGCGCTTTTGCGGCGTGGCCGGCCATCCCGAATGGGCGGCCGATGCGCGCTACGCCACCAACAGCGCGCGCCTGGCGCACATGGACGGCCTGCGCCCGCTGATCGCGCAGACCCTGGCCGCCGCCCCGCGCAAGCGCTGGACCGACGCCTTCGACGCGGCCGGCGTGCCCTGGGGGCCGATCCACACGCTGGACGAAGTGTTCGCGCATCCGCAGGTGCAGCACCGCGGCCTGGTGCAGACCGCCGTGCATCCCAGGCTGGGCGAGCTGCGCCTGGTGCGCAATCCGCTGCTGGCCGGCTCCCCGCCCGAGGCCCTGGGCGCGGCGCCGCCGCTGCTGGGCGAGCACACCGCAAGCGTGCTGCCGGATTCCCCCAACAGATGATTCAACCGAGGAGACAACCATGAAATCCATAAAACTCCACGTGGCGGCGCTGTGCGCCTGCCTGGCCGCGCCCGCAATGGCCGCCGCCGAATACCCCGACCGGCCGATCCGGCTGGTCGTGCCCTACGCGGTGGGCGGCACCACCGACATCATCGCGCGGGTGGTCGGCAACAAGCTGGGCGAGCGGCTCGGCCAGTCCGTCATCATCGAGAACCGTCCGGGCGCCGGCGGCAACATCGGCTCGGCCTACGCGGCCAAGCAGCCGGCCGACGGCTACACCCTGGTGATGGCGGTGGAAAGCTCGCACGCCGTCAATCCCAACGTCTACGCCAGGAGTTCCTACGACCCCGTCAAGGATTTCGCCCCGATCAGCAACCTGGCCGACGTGCCCAACGTGCTGGTCGTGAACCCGACGCTGCCGGCCCGGGACCTGGCTTCCTTCCTGCAGCTGCTCAAGGCCAATCCGGACAAGTACGCCTTCGGCTCCTCGGGCAACGGCGGCCTGAGCCACATGAACGGCGAGCTTTTCCTCAAGACCACCGGCACCCGCATGCTGCACGTGCCCTACAAGGGCCTGGGTCCGGCGCTCAACGACCTGGTGGCTGGACAAGTGCAGGTCGTGTTCGACAATATTCCGTCGTCCTACCCGCTGATCCAGGGCGAGCGCCTGCGCCCGCTGGCCGTGGCCGCCAGGCAGCGGCTCAAGGTGCTGCCGGACGTGCCGACCTACGCCGAGGCCGGTTTGCCTGCCATGAACAACCCGTCCTGGTTCGGCCTGGCCGCGCCGGCGGGCGTGCCCGAGCCCGTGCTGGACAAGCTGAACCAGGCCGTGCGCGCGGCGCTGGCCGACCCCGACACGGTCGCCGCCATCGAACGCCAGGGCGCCGTGCCCAGCCCCATGTCGCGCGAGGAGTTCGGCGCGCTGATCGCCAAGTCCAACCAGCATTGGCAAAGCGTGGTGGCCGACATCAAATTCGAGAAAATGCAGTAAGAGGAGATCCCATGAACACCAGAACCTTTGAAGTCGCCCATGCCCGCGCCGAGATCGAGGCCGGCGGCATCGCCACCCTGACCATGCAGGACGCCGGCGTCCTGAACATCCTGAGCACCCCGGTCATCGACGGCCTGCGCGAAGCGCTGGCGCGGCTGCGCGAAGACGACTCGGTGCGCGTGCTGGTGCTGCGCGGCGCCAGCGACCGCGCCTTCGTGGCCGGCGCCGACATCGCCGAAATGGCGGCGCTGGACGAGGCGAAGGCGCGGCGCTTCATCTCGAACCTGCGCGACCTGTGCAACGCCGTGCGCCATTTCCCGGTTCCCGTCATCGCCCGCATTCCGGGCTGGTGCCTGGGCGGCGGCCTGGAATTCGCGCTGGCCTGCGACCTGCGCATCTGCGCCGACCACGCGCAGTTCGGCATGCCCGAAGTCAAGGTGGGCATCCCGTCCGTGATCCACGCCGCGCTCATGCCGCCGTTGATCGGCGCGGCCAACAGCGCCTGGATGCTGCTGACCGGCGAACTGATCGACGCCCGCCGCGCGCTCGACTGGGGCCTGGTCAACGCCGCCGTGCCGGAGGCCGAACTGGACGGCGCCGTGCGCAAGCTGGCCGAAGGCTTCGCCGCGCTCGGGCCGGCCGCGCTGCGCCAGCAGAAAAAGCTGCTGCGCCGCTGGGAGACGATGTCGGTGGACGAAGCGATCGAGGACAGCGTCGCGGAATTCGGCGCCGCCTTCAACACCGGCGAGCCCCAGAAATTCATGAACGAGTTCCTGGCAAGCAAGCGCCGCGCGAAATCCTGAGCTGGCGCGCGCCGGGCGCCGTCAGTCCTGCTCGCGCGTGGCCGCCACGATGGGATCGTCGAGCAGGTAGCCGGCCACCTGCTCGACGAAAGGCGAGGGCGGCGAGCCGGCCGCAGTGACCAGCGTCAGCTCGCGCCGCGCCCAGGGTTCGCGCAGCCCCACGGCCGCGATCCGGCCTTCGCGCAGCGCGCCGGCCGCGACGCTGCGCGGCACCAGCGACACCCCCACGCCGGCCTCCACCATGGACAGCGCCGCGTCGAAGGTATGCACGTGGATGCGCACCTTGGGCGTCTTGCCGGCCAGCTTGGCCATGTCGCGCAGGAACATGAAATTGCTGGTGCTGCGGTTCATGCACACGAAATCCAGGTCCAGCACCGCCGGAAAACGCACCGGCGAACTGTCCACCACCGGATGGTTCAGCGGCGCTGCGATGATCAGCTCGTCGACCGCATAGCGCGTGGCGTTGACGCCGGCCGACTGCGCGCGGCCGGCGAAGATGCCGATATCGGCCTCCTGGCCTGCGATCGCGGCCTCGATGGTGGTGCTGGAGCGCTCTTCGAGCAGGATATTGACGTTGGGATTGGCCGACAGGAAGCGGCCCAGGCTGGGCACGATGAAACCGTTGAGCGAGCTGCTGTTGGCGAACAGCTTGACGCTGCCCTTCAGGCCGCTGGCGAAGCCGCTGACCTCTCCGTGCATGCGCTCGACCCCCGCCAGCAGCGAGCGCACGTGCTTGAGCACGAACGCGCCCTCGACGGTCAGCTCCATGCCGCGCGCCTCGCGCTTGAATAGCGGCACGCCCATCGCGAACTCCAGGTTCTTCAGGCGGTAGCTGGCGGAAGAGGCGGTCAGGTGCACCGCGTTGGCGCCGCCGGACAGGCTTCCGGCCTCGGCGATCGCAAGAAACAGGCGGAGATCGGTCAGTTCATAGCGCATCGCGCAAGATTACCCCAGCCCGCGCGGCGGCGTCACAGATAAGGCGTCGCCAGCCAGATCACCTTGTTGCGCAGCCGCTTGGCGAACGGCGCCTGGTGCAGGCTCTCCAGCGTCTCGCGCTTGGCCTGGCCGATCAGCGCATCGACCCGGGCCGCGATCCAGCGCGCCACCTCGGGATCGTAGATCTCCGTATCCAGCTCGAAATTCAGCCGCAGGCTGCGCGGGTCCAGATTGGACGAGCCCACATAGGCCCAGGCGTCGTCCACCGTCATCAGCTTGGAATGGTCGAACGCCCCGCGCGAGCGCCACACCCGGCAGCCGGTGCGCACCACCTGGTCCAGCTGCGCCGTCATCGCGTAGTCCACCAGCCGCAGATTGTTCTTGCCGGGAATCACGATGTCTACCGTCACCCCGCGGCGCGCGGCCGTGGCCAGCGCGCCGATCAGCGTCTGGTCGGGCAGGAAGTAGGGCGACTGGATGCGCACGTGGCGCTGCGCCACCGCCAGCGCGCCCAGCAGCATATTGTGCGAACTGCCCAGCGCGCGGTCCGGGCCGGACGGCACGCAGCGCATCGGCACCCGGCCGCTGCGCGGCTGCGCGCTGGGATCGAACCACGGCCTGGCCGGCAGCGACTCGTGCGTCGTGAAATTCCAATCATGCGCGAACACCGACATCAGCTGCGTCACGATCGGCCCCTCGACCCGGAAATGCGTGTCGCGGTTGGTCGCCGGCCCGGCCAGCGCGCTGACGAAGGCCGCGCGCACGTTCATCCCGCCGGTGAAACCCACCCGCCCGTCGATCACCAGCACCTTGCGGTGGCTGCGCAGATTGGCGTAGGGCATGCGCAGCACCCCCAGCGGATTGGTCATGAAGCGCGCCACCGGCACGCCGCCGCGCGCCAGCATGCGCACGATGGGCGGGCGCGAATACTTGGACCCGATGGCGTCGATCAGCACCCGCACCTCGACCCCGCGCGCCCGCGCCTCGATCAGCGCCTGCGCCATCTCGCGCCCGATCGGATCGTTGTCGAAGATATAACTCTGCATCGCCACCGCATGGCGCGCTTCGCGGATCGCCTGCAGCATGGCCGGATACGCCTCGTCGCCGCCGGCCAGCGGCTGCACCGCGTTGCCGCCCAACAGCCGGAAACGGCTGACGCGGTCGCCCAGCACCTTCAGCGACGCGAACTGCGGCCCCGAGACCTGCACCACGTCCACCGGCGCCGTCTCCACCTGCTCGGCGTCCACCACCATCGCCTCGTCGCGCTGCTGCGACAGCCGCGTCTTGCGGATCCGGTTGATCCCCGCCACGAAATAGAACAGCGCCCCGAACAGCGGCGAAAACAGCGCCACCCCCACCCAGCCGATGGCCGCCCGCACGTCCTGCTTCGTCATCGCGGCATGCACCGCCGCGCCCGTTCCGGCCACGACGCTGATGGCAAATACCAGATGAGGCCAGTAATCGATCAAAATAGCGTGTATGCGGTCCATGACGAGGGGGTAAACCACGGTCTCCGGGGGCGGTCAATGCGCAAGCATATCAAGGCCCCACGCCCAGGCAAGTCCATTTTCGCCACGGCCTCGTACACCATTCAAAAAAACGTGCTAGAATTCGGCCTCTTCGTTGATGAGCACCTTTTTTCAAGGCCGCGCAGCGAAGCAAGCAGTACCAGTGGTGGCTGTAGCTCAGTTGGTAGAGTCCCGGATTGTGATTCCGGTTGTCGTGGGTTCGAGTCCCATCAGCCACCCCAAAAAATTCCCATACATTACAGGCACTTAGGTGCCTGTTTTGTTTTCTCGGGGAACATTCGGGGTAATTGCGGACTCTAGCCTGGCCATTTCAAGGTCGTCGTGGGCGCCGTCCAGCCACTTTGCATAGGTGGTCAGAAACACCTGGATGCTGTGCCCCATCTGCTTGGCGCAGAACGCCGGGCGCATGCCAGCCATCAGCATCATCGTCGCGTAGGTGTGACGGATGTTGTATGGGCGCCTGTATCGGATTCCCAAGATTTTCAAGGCCGGTGACCAATAGCTGCGGCGAAACGCCCGCTCATCCTCCCAGGCCGTCCCATACCTGGGGTCCAGCCAAACCTGCTCACCACGCATCCGCGAGTGTTTCTCCTGCCGATGGAAGGCGGCGAAGCTGCGGCTGTTGAGCTTGACCAGACGACCGGTATTGGTCTTTGTTCGGGACTTTCGTTCGCCGCGGACAATGGCCTCCACGATTTGAGCGGTCTTGTCCCTAAGATCGACATTAGGCCATCGGGTGCCGAACACTTCGGACGTACGCAGGCCGGTGAAAAACCAAGCTTCGATCATGTTGTAGACCGGCTCTGGATACTTCTCGGCCGCATAGGCGATGATGGCCTCGGCTTCTTCAAGACTGAAAGGATCGGGCGGCTCCTTCTGGTGCTTGGCCCGCGGCACACCCTCGGCCGGGTTGTCGGTCAGAACCTTGTCCTGTACTGCCAACTCAAGGGCCTGCCGCAGGACGGATACATAGTTGTTGACGGTTTTCCCGGTCAGGTCCGGCCGGCTGGCTATGACGGTCAGGATGTGGCTGAGCTTCAGGCGGCGCAGGGGAATTTGCCCAAGGCGCAGCCCGTGCTTATCGGCAACGCCGTTCTTCCAGAACTTGATGGCGCTAGAATACCCGTCCTTGGTGGAGTTCTCGATGCGCTGCGATGCGACCCAGACGTCCAGCTGACCGCCAACCGTACCGTCTACTTCGGCGACCGACTCCGGGAAGTACTCCGCCATGCTAAAAGCGCCGTGACGGATCTTCTCCCGGATCTCGATTGCCAGCCGCTCTGCGTACTTGATGTTGGCTGGCGTCGGCAGCATGGGCGTGCCATTCACCTTGAGGGTTTCCCGTTTCTTGGCGCCATCGAGGGTAAAGGAAATCCGGATGGACTTCTCGCGGATCTCTACGCCTGTCCCTTTTCTACCCATTGTCGGTACCCTGCCATTGAAATGAAAATTCCGCCGTCGCAGGAGCGGATCCATTCGCGCCCTTCGATCCATTTGCCGGCTTCGATCTTACGGCGGATCGCCTTCTCCGTAAGGCCCGTGATGGTAGCGGCGAGCGCTATCGTCACATAGGGTGCCGGCGCGACCTGCACTGCAGGCTCTACCGCACGTTGCAACATATCGCCTCCAAAACGAAGCCCGCGCTAGGCGGGCTGTGTAATCCATGCGTGTTTCGTGGTGTCCAGCAGGCGCTGGATTGCATCATTCATCTTCATCCTTCGCCGCGGGGTTTGCTGCAACCCAAGCACGGGCCCATCGCTCCATCAGGACGCCGGCATGTGCCCAGTTCTCTGCGTGTCGGTCGATTAGGTGGAAGGCAGTGGCGGGGTCAGTTTGACCCCAGGGTTGGTTGTCGTCTGAGTCGATTGCGGGGAGAGATCCAATGGCCTGCCTCGCCATCACCACCAGCTCATCGCGCTCGCCAACACTGAGCGTCACGCTGGCCCCGAAGGGCTTGCAGCAGCTAGGACGCTGGGCTATCTGTTCCAGTTCTTCTATATTCATGATTGATCCATTAATAAAGCATTAGTGCAGTTTATGACTCATTAATTAGTCATAAACAGCGCCTCCGTCGTTGTGCTGCTTGGGGTGGGACGGCGGATCCTCAGCAATCAACTCCAGCCAGCGGCAGACATGTTCCGCGTCCGCCCGCGTGAATGGGTCGGGAAGGATCAGGAACGCCTTGCCGCCGGATGGGAGGCGGATCGGGTAGGTGTCACTCATCGCTCTTCCCCTTCTGCGCTCCCGGTTGCGCGGACAGGGCGGCGCACAATTTCACATATTCCGGCACCGCTGTCGGATCGCTCATGGCTTCCTGCCAAAGCAAATCAAGCTTGGAGCCTACTTTGTCCGGGATGGGGAACGCATCGCGGCACTGCCCCAAGGCGTCTATCAGGCCATCCGCCTCGCTGGCCTGGGGCGCGGCACGATGAGCAATATGCTTGCGCCAGATTGTGGCCGCCGCGTACAGATCACTTTGCACCTGTGACCCCGGCGGCTGGTCGTCGGCCATTTTGTCCAGCCGCTCGGCCACGTTGTCGCCTGGGTAGTTCTTCGCCTCCCCGGCTACAGGGGCGCTTGCCAGGGCGGCGCGGGCACGCCTGCCACCGTCTTTGTCCAGCGCTTGGCGGGCGGCATCGCCGTCTGCGCCAATCTTTCGGCAGCCAGCGACCTGCTCCGCGTACCAGGCCAGGGCCGCCCGCCAAGCCTCCCAACGTGCCTGATCGGGACCATACGGGTAGCGCGCAGCGTTGGCGTCCCACGGCTCGGCCAAGCCGCCGAATCGCTTTTGGACATACGCCTCAAAAGCTGCCCGCTCATCGCTCGCCTGCGCGTCTTCCGCGCGCAGCTTGGACAGCAGGGCGGATTCGACGGCGCGGGCGAAGGGGACCGGCCCCTGGGCGAACGTGCCGCCGGCCTCGATTTCGAGGGCCAGGATTTCTTCGTCTGTCAGCAGTGGGGGAGTGTGATTGTTGATGGTCATTTGGTCTTTTCCTGAGAAAACAGTGGGCCATCGTCGGGAAGCGCAAACTTCCCTTGCCATGAAGTCCAGGCGCGGGTCACTGCCCCAGTGCCAGGAAATAGATCAACAAGTTCGTCTTCCGGTCTAGCCGCCACGACTTCGAAAGCCCAATGACATACGGCTTCTGGCTTTGCACCAGTGAGACCGCGCTTCAGCGTGATGCTTTCCTGTATCCAGTCGCGCATGGTTAGCCGCTTGCTTACCACCGGCTTTCGTGCGGGTTTGACGATTACTGGTTCCCACGCGTACGCCACCGGGACATTTCGCTTGAACGCCGCGAAGCCTTTGACCCAAGTCATCCACCTGGCGCCTGTCTTTTCAACGAGGGGTGCTAGGACGGCGATGCTATGTGGGGTTGCAGACGCATGCAGAACCCACCCATCAAAATCGCGTTCGAGGCGCGCTACAAGTTCGGCATGGTCCACTTCACCTGCATAATCGGGGTGGTCTTTGTATAAGTGGGCGCATCCGATGTACGGCGGGTCAGCATATCCAATGCGGGCCATGTCTACCCCTCCTGCTGCTGAGAGGCTGCCATCCGCTGGTACTGCATGCCCGTAGCGTGCTGCCAAAGCTTTCCATGCGCTATCTTGGATGCCAGATCTACACTGATTCCCAGTTCTGCGGCGATAGCGGCGCGGCCCCATTCTTTCCCCCCTGCCATGCGTCGTTCGACAATCAAACGTGCTTGTTCGGCGGTGATTTTGGCCGCTCCATTTTTTTCACCTTTGGCTATCGTCCCAAGGCGAGCGTTGTCCTTCTGGTTCTCCGATTGGCTTGCCCACCGAAGATTGCTCAGCCTGTTGTTCGACTTGTCCCCGTCGAAATGGCAGGCTTGCATCCCCGTTGGACGCGGTCCAACAAATACTTCCAGCACCAGTGCGTGTACGCTGCTGTACCGCTTTTTCCCGTCTTGATGAAAACAAACTCGTAGATACCCTTTCCAGTTCTTGCATGGACGCATGGGAAGTCCGTTCTTTCCATAGACGATGCCATCAGAATCAACGCTGTAACTCTCAAATCCAGGGACGGGCATTTTCATGACTTGGTCTCCGCATCGCCAGCAGCGGGAGCGCTGACCTTGGCGGCGATGGCCTCTTCCAACGACACCAGATCGCGGCGGAAATGCACCTGGTCATGGCCGTATCCGAAGCGTGCGCACAGGCTGCGGTGGAAGTTGCGGTATTCGCCCCATAGCTGCATGTGCCGGTATTTCTCGCCAGACAGAGCGGCCGCAAGATACTTGGCGGCGTCCGTCGCTGCCCGCGACCCCTGGCAGTGGTCGCAGCAGAAAATCACGTCATGCGCGTCCGGGCTGTTGTCACTCATCACGGTTATCTCGCCGCTACCGTCGCAACGCGGGCAAGCGTCCGCCTGGCGCTCGTCCTTCGCATCGTCCTGTGCGCTGGCGGGAGGGGTGCATTCAGGGCACGGCGCGGCGGTCAGGATATTGCCGACCGCGCCCTGGTCATTGCAGGTCGGGCAGGGAGGCACGGGCATGGGTTGCCAGTGCGAGGGACTGACCGACCAGCAGTTCGGCGCGTCATCGGCCTCGACTGCGGTTTCGAACCATCCTTCCTCTGCTTCGTCCGGGTCTTCCCAGTGCTCAGCTATGTATTCGAGAGACATCCACCGTCCACGAACTGTGCGCCAGTTACCGTGGGAATTCCAGTATCCAAGCAGCAGAGTGCGCCCTGTCTTCGGCGCGCTGTCGATGGTCTTCCATTCGTTGTTCATGCTCAGCTCCAAATCTCGCTGCGGAATATCCAGATGGCAGCCAGGGCAACGTAGACGGCAAAAGCAGCCAAGGCGTAAGCGACAGGGTTAATCTCGCCTGAAGCGTCATCGTCCTCGTCGGGGAACCATTTATCTGTGTGGCGCATAACATCTCCAGGCAAAGAAGGGCAGCCCCGCCAGCTTTGCGGGGGCTCGGGGGATGCAGGGACAGGGGAGGAAGCCGTGGGTTAGATATGCGCCCAGAGTTCGCGGTGGACGATGCGCCAGACGGTATCGCCGGAGACGCCGTACTTTCTTCCAAGGGCTGCTGCGCTTCGCCCGGGCGTGCGCTTGGCATGCATTGCGCGAATTTCCAAAACCTCGGTTTCGGTCAGCTTGCTACGCGGATGGTTTGAGCCAACGGGCGCGGTGCCGTGACTGCGCTTATCGAGTTCGTTCTCCGAGGAGGTCGATATGCGAAGGTTGGATACTGCGTTGTCGGTTTTATCGCCGTTGATATGGCATACAACTAGGCCGTCCGGGATATTGCCAAGATGGGCCAGGGCAACAAGCCGGTGAACAAGGCGTCCGACACGCCGTCCGTCGCCCTGCGCCACCTTGACCTTCAGATAACCCTTGCGGTCGGGGAAAGTTGAAACAGGCCGTTTTTCGCTGCGCACCAAGCCTGTGTTGCTAGCTGAGTACCGAGGGAACCCAGGTATAGGTTTCCATACGACGTCCATGAAAATCCTCCTAGGCCCAGTGTGCAGGGCCATGGCATCGGCGGGCTACGCCCGCAAAGGGATGAAGGGATTAAGCGATGATGCTGCGGACGGGACGAACCCGGAACTCGCTGCGGCGGAGCCAGAAGTAGACGCGGCCGCCCTCGAAATCCACCGCCCAGGCGTAGAAGGAGCCGTAGGGCTTGTTCGTCCAGTACCAGTCGTCCTTGTCGAAGAGGTCCGGGGTGTTGATGTAGGCCAGCATCATGTCTTCCTGGTCCGGCGCCTGCCAGTCGGAATGGCCGTTGACCTCGCCGCGTTCAGCTATTGCGTCGGCCAGGTCATCGAACTCGACATCTACCAGATCGAACTCAACGCCGCCCGGGATGATGCGGTGGTGGACTACGCCGTCAATCAGACGGGATCCGATGAAGAGTCCGCCCTGTTCGGGCCATTCTTGCCCGATGGCGGGCGTAGTCGTTGCGGTAGCGGTCATGCGAGTCTCCTGCGGGCCTCGCCCGCTCAAGGGATAAAGGGATCAATAGGTAAATCTGCGGACGGGACGAACTCGGAACTCGCCGTCGCGGAGCCAGTAGTAGACGGCGCCGTCCTCGAAGTACACCGCCCAGGCGCCGTTGGAGCCGTAGGGCGTCGAAGTCCAGTAGGGCTCAGGTTGGAACAGGTGCGGCACGTTGGCGGCGATGATTTGCATCTCGCGCTTGGCCGGCAGATAGAAATCGGCATGGCCATCTGCGCTGTAGGCCTTAGCCGCGCGGGCAGCGGGGTGGCTACTGGACTGACGGAGCAGGGTATTCGTGTTGACCAGTCCGTCCCAACTGCTGGCTTTGATCTCGCCGTCGGCTGGGCTCCACTGGTAGGTGCCTTGCAGGTCATCTTCGGCCACTACAAGCCCGTAGACTGTTCCGTCATCGCCGAGAATGTCGCCGGCGTAGATCCCGCCTTGGCCGGGTAGCGTGGCACCGATCAGGGCCGGCCTGGACAGTCGGGAAGGAGCGGAGCTCAAGCGCTCAAGAAGTGCGTCAAGCGCAATGCGTGCAGGGACCTCCAGGCGCGAACCGCCGCCCAGATCCAACTGGATCGTGTCGTTCATGGTTTTCCTTGGGAGTTTGCCGCGGCGCGGCGTAGAGTCTAGAACGGCACGTCGTCCGACATGTCGGCCAGAGTTGATGCTTGAGAGGGTTGCGACGCGGTGCGCTGCTCCGCTTGCTGGCGGGACGACGCCGAGGCGGGCTGTTGCTGCTGTGGTGCGCCACCGAATTCGATGTTGGACACGCGGCCCACGAGCTTGGCGCCGCGCTCACCGCTCTGGCGCTCGTAGTTTTCGATGTGCACTTCATCGATGGTGACGCTGACCTTGACGCCGGTCGTTAGGTACTGCGAGAGGGTCTCAGCGCGCTGGCCCCAAAGCGAGGCGTCCACCCACTGAGTGGGGCGCCTGCCGTCGGCGTCTTTCTTGCCATAGGTGAATGCCAGAGCTAAGTTAGCTACGGACTCGCCGTTCTGCGTGCGGCGTACGACGACGTCTCGGCCGATGCGGGCGAGGCCAAATAGTTGGGCCATGATTAAGCTGCCTCCTTTTTGAGCAGGTTTTCGTAATTGGTTACCATGCGCTCGAACGCCATCAAGTCAGCCTCCAAATCTTCGATGGCGTTGTCGTCTCGTTCTATCCGGATGATCGTAAGCTGCCGCCCGATGGGCTCCAGATCGGGCGCCCACAGAACGAGGTCAACCCATTTGCGGCCCAGAAGCCACATGGCGCCATTGCACTGGTCGGTGTATGCGCTGATATCACCGTCTACCACGGCCGTGAAGAGGGTGCCGGACGAAACCATCGTCTTGATCTCGATGATTCCGTCGTCGTCAACGAGGCCGTCCACGCTCACGCCGAATAGGCGGTCCTCGGTCGTGATGAATCCGGCCTCTTCCACGAAATTTCCAGTCTTTGCCTCGTAGGCGGCACGTGCGAATGGCTCTTGTTCGGTGCCGGTTCGCATCGCGGCATTGGCGAATATCTCCGGCGCGCGGCCGCCAACACGTTCGCGCGCGACGTCCATTGCATAGTCTTGACACTTCTTGGATGGAGAGCCGCCTTTCAGCTTGTCACGACAATCCTTGAATCGGCTGCCAGTGATGGCGCCACGGCGGGCGTCCAGCCATTCGGGCGTTCCCTGAGGGGCCTTATGGAAAATCAGGTCCATTATGTGATCTCCTGCTTGAGCATGTTGCGTTTGTCGCCGTATGCCTTCTTGAAGGCGGCGAAAGCGGCGAGATTGTTAGTCGGCTCGATTGCCTTGCAGCCTTCCTGCCAGACCGTGGCAGCGTCATCGAGCGTTTCCGCCTGGGCCAGCTTGCTGATCCATTCGTCGCGCAGGTCATAAGCCGCGTCGTCCGCGCCCGCGCCGTCGTTGTCGTCGCCCTTTTCGGAGATTCCGCAAACCGCCTTCAGGGTGTGGCGCTCCAGGTAGGTGGTGGTGGAGACGATGGCTTGAATGGTGTTCTTGCCGCCGCTGTCGTCAGCGGGGGCATCCATCGTTGCCGACTTCTCATGGCCGAGCCGGTGCTGCAGGGTGCATGTGATGTAGATGCGGCCGTTCTTCTGCTCGGGCGTCCAGCTCCAGGAGAATCCGTGGCGAGCCAGTGCCGGGCCCACAGCGTCGGTCAGGTCGGAAAGTTCGGCATGCTTGTACTGCGTGCGACCCTTCGAGGTGGCGAAGTCGACCTGCTTGCGCTTGATGACGTCCACCTTCTCGGCCTTGAACGCGGCGAAGGCGTCGTTGAAGGCCTTGCGTGCCTCGTCGGCCTCCCATTCGCGCTGGATTGCCATCATTTCCTTGATCTGATCCAGGGGAATGCCTTGCTTGACGGCAGCCATCATCATGCCCATGGGCGAGTTGGCGGCGAGTACGGCGACTTGGCCGGCGGTCGGCTCGGGCTGCGTGGCCACTGCTCGGGCCGGGGCGTCGATAACTTCAGTCATGGCGTTCTCAGTAAGTGATTCGGATGTTGGGGATCTGTCCCTTGGCGATCAGCGTGACCGCCTGTTTGGCACAGTCCTCGGGCATGCCAGCCCGGACGAACGCATCCAGGGCGGCGCGATTGATGCTGGCCTTGTGCGCCTTGTCGGCCTCGCGGCGCCGGGCCTCGGATTCTTCTGCTGCCTTGGCGTCAGCCTGGCGCTTGATCTCTGCTTGTCGGGCTGCCTCGGCGGCTTGCTTCTCACGCTCGATGGCGGCTAGACGCTCCTGCTCAGCGCGGTGTTCTGCGGCGATTTGGTCTGCCTTGGCCTGTGCTGCCGCCTTTTCAGCCTGCTCGGCTTGCAGCTTCAATTCCAGTTCCCGGCGCTCGGCCGCTGCCTTGGCTTCCTGCGCGCGCCTGATCGCGGCTTCGCGTTCCGCTTGGGCGCGGGCCTCGGCTTCACGTTGGGCCTTTTCGGCAGCTTCCCGGGCGATGCGTTCTTCTCGCTCCTTCTGCTCACGTTCGGCTTGAGCGGCGCGCAAGCGGGCTAGTTCCGCCTGCTCCGCTTCATACTTTGTGCGGGCGGCCAGGCGATCGCGCAGACCGGTCAGCGCCTTGTCTTTCGCTCTGGCGGCTTCCGGTTCGAACTCTTCCCATTCTGGACCGATGGCAACGGTTTCCACCGCTGCGACGGCTGCGCGGATGGATTCCACCGATTCGCCACAGTTGACGGTCAGAGATACGATGCCTTCAATCGCGTCCTTGTGGCGCTGGATTCGGTCTTCCTCAGCCTGCTCCCACTCAGTCAAGGGCCTACGCACCTCATCTGCCAGGGCATCCAGCGTGTCCCGCATGCGCTTGCGCTCGGCATCGATCCGCTTCGGGACGTCCTTCAAGTTGTCCACGAGCTGCTTACCCAGGGCGTCGAGCGCGGTCTTGGACTTGCGTACCTTGAACGCCAGGCTGGCGGTCGCCTCGCGGCCCTTCTTCGTCGACATGTCCGGCACATGGCCGGCCACCTCGGCGCGGATCTTGTCCAGCCAGGGTTCCAGGCCCGAGGGCTTCGAATACACCTCCAGCGCGGTTTCCTGGGGCGGCAGTTCGGCGAGTTCGGTCGTTTGGGCCATGTCATTCCTTAGCCGCATAAGCGGTCGGGCGCCCGTCCTGGGCGATGATGGTTTCGTCGCGCTGCTGGACTTCGCCGTAGCCGAAGATCAGGGCAGTCAGCACGCCGGCGACGACCAGCGAGGCGACGGCGTTGTCGCGGTCTTTCAGGAGGCGGCGGATCATTGGGCGCCTCGGGCGGCCAGCATGGCGTCGGCCATTTTGTAGGCCCAGGCAGCACAATCGGCGACGTCCGGCCTTTTGTCGGCGCCGGCGGCGATATCTCCCTGCATGGCCTTGGCCGCGAAGTAGTCGCGAAGGGTCATCCCCATATCCCACGTGCCCCACCTATCGCCAGCGCCATCGGGCACGTTGAGGAAGGCCGGGCCACCGTCGTTGATCGTGTTCATGCTCACCCCTCAAGTTCGGTAGCGATTGCGTGCTTGATATCCCGCTGCAGGGCCAAGCACCATTGGCTATTGCTGTTCATCACCGCGTACAGGATCGACATGTAGTCGGCGTGGCTCAGGTTGGCGAAGAAATCCGCATCGTCCAGCCGCTTGACCCAGTACAGCGCGTCATGCCCATCTGCATCCCAGCTGGCTGGATTGCCCAGCGTCTGGCATACGTCCTGCACCGTGGCAGTGAGGACCTCGTACTGTTCATCACCGTGGTATATGTCCATCGCCTTTCTCCGGGATGAGGGCGAGGGGGACATAGATCGATTGATAGATGCCCGCCGGATTCCCCCAACAGAACTGTGGGTCGCTTAGTTCTTTGCGTGCATGAATTACCCAGGCCACCGGCACCTGCGCCGCCAGAGCCTGGCGTACAGCTTCCTCGGCGTAGGCGCGTACCTCATGCGCACGAAACCAGACTTGGCTCATTTCCTTGCCGCCGATGCGCTCAGTAGGAAGCGGCGGCAGATTGGGCTTGCTCATGGGCGTTCCTTGTCCTGTTTTTGGTCGGCGCGTTCAAATTCGTGGCGATAACCTGCGGCCATCCGCTTGAATGCCTGTGTTGTTGTGACGCGTAGCTTTGCTTTGCCGAAGGTTCGCCCGTTTGGGTCTACAAAGCTCCGGAGGAAAAACGTGCGTTCTGGGAACTTTCCAGGCTTATGGCGGCTGACGACCTCCAGCACCATCTGGCCCATCCCATCGGCAATCGCCACCTGGTCCGGGTCATACAGATAGCCGCTATCCCTCACCTCGAAGCGGACGCCGGGCCGCCAGGTCTTCCCGTCGTAAAATTCGCCATCCTTCGGACCGCTGTACTCTTCCAGCGCGAACGGGTACGCAACGCGGAAAGTCTCCATTACGCCGCCGCCTTCACGTCTTCCGCATACATCGTGCGGTAGTGCTTGAACTCAGGCTCAAACGCCTGCTCCAAACGCTGGCGCTTCTCAGAATCCAGAGCAAGCCAGCAAGCGGCAAGCTTCTGGACACCGTTTCCGCCATACTTCTGCATCGTGGCGACTGCTTGGGAAGTCGTGATTTCCATGGTTTGCTCCGTGTGGGATAAGGTCGATTGCTCAGGGCGGCGCACACCAATCGCCCATACCGGAGGGCTTGGCTTTTTCGCGTGTTGGAACGTTGAAGGATGGCAAGGGGCCCGAGGCCTTGCCTTGGAATGCGCCGGCCTGAGCAGCCAGAGGGAGAGCGCCCCGGCAAAGCCGGGGCAAAGGGATTAATCGATCAAGCGATGATGCTGCGGACGGGACGAACTCGGAACTCGTCGCCGCGGCCCCAGAGGTAGACGTCGCCGTCCTCGAAGTCCACCGCCCAGGCGCCGAAGGAGCCGTAGGGCGTCGAGGTCCACACGTCGCCGGCGTCCTCGCTGAAGCCTTCCAGCGCCACCACCTGCAGCAGCTCACGATGGGACGGCAGGTAGAAGTCAGCCAGGCCGTCGGCGGTGTATTCGGATGCGGCTTCGGCGGCGGGATGAGCGCCGCGCACCAGCAGCTTGCGGGTGTTCGCGGTGCCGTCCAGATCCGAGTAGCCGTCCAGCTTGTCGCCGTAGCCGCCGAATTCGAACGTGCCGTCCAGCAGCGCCGCGGCCGCGAACAGGTGACGCCCTTGCGCCGTCTTGCCGATGTAGATGCCGCCTTGGCCCTCTGCGTACTGGCCAACTACGAATGCATTGCTCATGGTTTCTCCAGGTTCTTGGAAATGCCAGAACCCGGATGGGTTGGCATAGGAGTGCCGGTCTTTCCCGGCTGTCACCGCTCATTTCTTCAGCGGCCCGTCAGTCGCATTACGTGCTCCACGCGCCCACTGCGCTTCATGCGCTGTTGCTTGCCTGTCGACTTAACGACTCGGCTCACGCTGGGGACAGTGGGTTCCCCGCTGCTCGGTGCCGTCTCTCCGGCTGTCACGCCTACTTCCCCGCGCGGCTTACTGGCGTACGGGCGTTCACGACCTGATATGTGCGCGGCATCCAGTCAACAGGGGGCCGTGACTGGCATCCTCGATCTGCTACACCCCCAGGAAATTCTTCATCGGTCTACGCCCTGTCACGGCGCAGGCGTTAGGCTTCAGCTTCGACAGCCTCCAGAGATCGGACGCGAAATCCTTCGATCGCTTCCAAAACCTCTTCTCGTAAAGACCCTGGCGGAACAATCAACTCCGCCGTCTCGCCCATGGTCCGTCCGTCAAATCTGGTAAGCCTCCACGGATTGCGGCTGGCATCGATCACAACAAGCATCGGTTGTTCGCTCATGTCAGGCTCCGGTGCGGAGTTGCTGGATGCGGTTCATGCGTTCCCAGTAGGAGGCGTTTCGCGTCTTGGCGTTGAAGTCGAGGCCGGTAAAGATGCAGTGCCACGCCGGCATGTTGATTTCACGGCGCGCCTGGCGGGCGTCTTCGAGGTATTTGCGGTACAGAACCTTGGTGAGGTACGCCATGCTGTTCTCCCATGTTGCTCACCGGGTGGTGAGGATTCATTCGTCAGCCAGCGCTCATAGAACGGGCTGACGGATGAAGTCCGGGGCAACGCACAGCCTGGCTGTTCCCGCTAACGCGGCTCCAGTCCATGCGCTGCCTCTTCAATCCACCGCAGGCCCAGCAATACAACTCGCCGGTCAAGGGAATGGATAGCCTCTGATCTTTCGTCCGGGGTGGAGGGTTGCGCCCGGGGCCTAGCCGTCCTTACGGACCATCGGCCTGTTCTATCGCTTGGCTGGTTGTTAAGGAGCGGTACTGCTGGTGCTGCTTCCCATGCCCACCCGACTTTGTGGCGGTAACGTCCTCTCGCTGGGATACGAGGCCGAGGGCTTGTTGCCTGCGCCGTGTTTGCAGCGCATGGATGTAATGTGCCACAAGAAAAACTAGCATGCAAGAAAAACTAGTAAATAAAGTTGTAACGGCTGTGCCGAGACACAAAAAAGCCCGCTCGAGGCGGGCCGGGTTGGGGGGGCTTAGTAGGCCGGGGTGGCCCAGAGGGCCACTAGCACTACTAAGAGCCAGATCATGATGCGGATCATGGAGTGCTCCTGTACCTAGGCGCCTTTTCACCTAGTACATGTGTAGTCATGATCAATTGGAGCTATTCGCAGACCGTTTTCGGATATCGGCTACCATTGCCGAATTACTTTGTTACTTGGAGGGAATAGACATGTTTCGAGTCGGAGTTGCGATCGTTTCTGCTCTTTTTGTGGGGTCAGCTTTGGCCGCTGGCCCAACGGATATCAACGAGATTCGGCGACAGAGTATGGCTAAGGATTTCGTTTTGGCGACCCTTAAGGATCCAGACTCCGCCAAGTTCCGCAACCAAAAGAGCTTTTGCGGCGAGGTGAACTCTAAGAACTCGTTTGGCGGCTACACCGGGTTCAAGAGGTTTATCGCCGCTGGCAAAGATCTGGTCGTGTTTGAGGGAGACAAGAGTCTCGCGCGCGGAGCTTTCCAAGAGGCCTGGGGAGAATTCTGCAAGTAGGCTAGGCGGCGTCAAGCACAAAAAAGCCACCCGGTGGTAGCTAGGTGAATTTCGGCTAGGAGGAAAGATCGCTGATGTGAAGCCGTACGATTTCGCCCTCAGCGTCGATTTCTGCCTTGGCCAAGAATGCAACTGGAGAAATCCGCGCCATCGCCGCTACATAAGCGTTGTCCGCGCGCTGTACGACCGGATCCGTAATAACTGCGTTTATCCGTTCATCCGGCGGGAAGCCGTCCAGCGAAACTTTGCAATTCCCGGATAGCATGTCTAGTTCAGAAATCACGCCAACGTAGGGGCGCGTCTCGGTTATTGAAGTGTCTTTTGGAGCATTCGCAAGCTCCTTCGATGCTCGGTCAAGTACCGTGGCTGGAGCCGGGGCCCCCTGCTGATAGACAGAGATCGTTTGAACCGAACGACCAATAGGGACGTGAGCTTGCTTTACCGCGGGTTGCAGCGCGTCGACCATCTTGTCGACAGTTTGGAGCAGGCGCAACTGCATGGCCTCATTCTGGGCCAGAGACTTTTGTAGAGCCTCATTCAGCAGTTTCATTTCTTCGCTCTTGCGCCTATTTAGAACAACCGCTACGACCGCGGTAAACACCGCCGCCGCAAAGCCAGACCACAGCTCTTTGGCGGTCAAAAACTCCTTGATTACCACCGAGATTTCGTAGCATCTATGCTCCCCTACCGGCTCAGCCACCACCTGGACTGATAGAGCATCGTATTGCTTATTGTACTTCCCGGTCTGAGCAAAGTGGGCGCAAACCGCCAGAACGCGCGCGAACCCCTGTAGCGATACGCCAAGTTGGTTCAAGTCGATTTCATGGGCGTCTGCATCGCCGCCTTCGTATCGGATGTTGTACGAGAGCGCTTCGATAGGGGTAGCGCTTGTGTCTGTCGGGGCTAGGATGCTCATGAGGTGTGATAGTTGAGAATTTCAAGTGGCCATACTGCATCGGTCCGCAGACTTCTACGTGCGCGGGGAACAGTTGTACGTGGCAACACCCTAGGGTCGCACCCACTGCCCCGCCTCGTCATCCCGCAGCCGGGCGCCACCCCAGCAACAACCGCTCGTCCACGCCATTGCGCAGATCGCGTATCCGCAGTCACTGCGACCATTCATAGCCTCTGGCGGCCATCTTCTTGTAGGTCTCTCTGGCGCGGTCCAGCAATTGCGGCATGATCGGCTTCCCAAGATCATCAACCAGAACCACCACGACGCCGCACTTACACCCCTCAATGTTTGAGGGGTCAGACCAAAACTCTCTTACTTGTTTGGCTGTGAAGAGCCTCCCATGGCGTTCTGCGTGACTCTTCCTGGTCGTGGGAGAAAGCGCAGACAGGTGCATATACAACTGCTTTGACCCAAATTTCTTGGCAGAAAGTTCGTCTTGGTCCAGGCGCCGCATACGCGACTCGTGCAGCGCATAGCTGGCTTCTGATGGGGTCACAGCTTGAACCCAACCCAAAACGCACGGCCAATGATCTCGATATCCGGGTCATCGAAGCTCAAGTGCAAGTCCTCATAAGCGGCAGCATTTTCGGACCGGGCGATGAATCCGCCGTTTCCCTTATATAGACGCTTTACCTTCACTTCATCGTGCTGACGGAAGGCGTAGACCTTTCCGTTGACGATCGACGTCGCGCCACGGTTAACCAGGATTGTCGCGCCGTCCGGGATGAGGGTCTCCATACTGTCCCCTTTCACCGACACAGACACTGTCTGTTCCGGGGCTGCTCCCGCGGATCGCAGGAAGTCTGCTCGGAACGATAGCCGAGTCATTTCGTCTTCGGTCAAAACGATCTCGCCATGACCGGCGGACAGGCGTACGTCCAGGCGCCTGATGGAGACAAATTCTTCGGTATCGGGGTCTGCAGTTGGCCCCACTGCCAAGTATTCGGGCGTTGTATTAAGCGCTTTTGCAACGGCCTCTAAGCGAGCACGTTTAGGTGCCGTTTTGCCGTTCTCCCACTGCTGGACGGTCTGCCAGGAAACGCGTACGCGATCAGCAAGCTGCTCCATCGACAGCCCGAGCTTTTCCCTAAGGTCTTTGATTCGTTTGTGGATCGTCGACATGCGCGCGAGATTACCCACAAGAAAGGCTTGTGTCATTGCAGGAATTTCTTGCATTGCTAGTTTTTCTTGTATAGAGTGGATGTCATGGACAAGAACCCCCACATCGCTCAAGCCATCGCCAACGCCGGCGGCCCGGTGGCAACAGCCAGGAAGACCGGCGCCAACAACTACCAGACGGTCCAGCAATGGGAGCGGTCAGGGAACGTACCTGCTGAGTATGCGCATGCCTTGGAATCTGCCTCCGGGATCTCCAAGCGCCTTTTGTGCAAGCAGTGGGCGAAGGTTTGGCCCGAACTGGCCGAAGAGGCGAGGGCGGCATGACCACGCGCACCTGCGTTTTCCGCCTGGACACAGCCTTCCTTGATAGCCAAGTAAGCGATTTTTCGTCGGCTCTCGATCAAGCCGTATCCAGGGGGTCATCTCTTCAAAGCCTTTTGGATCGCTTCTCTGGCGACATCGATAGCGCGTTGGCGAATGTCATTCTCGGTGATGGTGTGTCCACATCCCTGGCAGATGGCTCCATCGAAGTCTTGTATCGACCGAGGCTGGGCGGCAACTTTGAATTGTTGATTTCCGCACTTCGGACAGCCGAACGAAACGATGTTCTCGGGCATGAGAGTTCCCCCAACGTAGAAGAGGGTGAATAAGAAATGGTTGAACTGCACACCATAACCCCGTTTCTTTCCTACAGCCCCGACACCGGCCTTTTCCGTTGGTTGAAATCGCCAAACCGGCGCATAGCGGTCGGTTGCGTTGCCGGTCGGACAAACAAGCACGGCTATGTAGAAATCGGTATTCATAAGCGCATTCTTTCGGCGCACCGTCTCGCGTGGCTGCTTTCGCACGGCGAGTGGCCAGATGGCGACATCGACCATGTCAATGGAGATCGACAGGACAACCGACTGTCCAATCTTCGTGTCGTGTCTCGTCGAGAGAACGTTCACAACATTCATGGCGCGATGGTCACCAATCGACTTGGTGTTCTTGGTGTCGTCCAGGTTGGAAGTCGGTATCGGGCGTCCATTCGACATGAGGGTCGCACGGTGTCCCTTGGCAACTATTCGAAGATCGAAGACGCGCAGAAAGTCTATGCGGCTGTGAAGTCTGCGTTGCACCCTACATTCTCGAATGACACCGATTCTACGTTGCGCGGGAACCACGGCGGGGAGGGGGCATGACATCAATGCACCGTCGCCGATTCGCGCCCCTCGGTCGCCCACGCCATGCGATCGCGCTCGGCGCACAGCTCCTTAAAGATTTCCAGCACCGCGTCTTCGGACGGATCGATAAAGGTCCGCTTCGCAATGGAGGCGGCCTCCTTCAACAGCTTTTCCGTTTCGTTCACGAAACACCCCTCGTTCTTTGTTCATAAGGAAGTACTCGATGAGCACCCCAGCAGTATCACCAGAGCAGGTTGAAAGCACACGCAAGATTGCCGAAAGACTTCGGAGCGAAGTTGGGTCGGCGATTGCAATGTTCACCCAGGCTCGTGCAGCGGATTTCATGGGCACTTCAGCAAGTACCGTGAATCGCATCGTCGCGGATGACCTAGACAAGGTTTGCCATCTGATGGCGGCCATCGGTCTTCAGTTCGCGCCCGTCGATGCGATGGTCTACAGCAAAGCCCGAATTGAGGCGCTTGAGTTGTTCACCTACGAATACTTGCGGACCAAAGTGGAAAGCCGGGCGAAGTAATGGACAAACAGGTCTTCGTCCTCTCCAGCAGCCAAGTGAGGCGTAATGCCGTCCTGGCCGTAATGGAGGCTGGCGACAACATGCGTGTCGAAATCAAGCCCAAGGGACGCACGCCTGCGCAGAACGCCTTTTCGCACGCTTGGTATGAAGAGATTTCGGAAGCCTTCCCTGAAGACGATGAACTCGGCTGGAAGTGCTACTGCAAGCTCCACCACGGCGTGCCTATCTTGCGAGCTGAGGACGAAGAATTCCGGCTTGCCTACGACGGAACCATCAAGGGACTGGCATACGAGCAGAAATTGCTCGCCATGCGCGTCTTCCCAGTGACCTCTCGCATGAACGTGGGGCAGCTGACGAAGTACGCCAACGCCGTCCGCGATGACTTCGCGGCCCGCGGGCTGCTTCTTGAAGTGAAGGGAGCCTGAATGCGCACATCCACGCTCCAGCGAAAAACGCCCATGCGCCGCTCCAAGCCGAAGCGTGAGAAGGGCCTTGGCCACAAGGTCGAGGTCGTCATGGGCTTCTATCGGCCGCTTGGCCACAAGCTGCCGACCTTGTTGCGTAGTGAGCAGCACCGCCGCAATGTCGTGGCGCTCGGCTGTCTGGTGACGGGTGCGCCGGCTCAGGCCTGCCACGTGAACATCACGAAGGGAACCGGCCTGAAGGCATGCGACAGCCTGTGTTTCCCGCTTTCCCCTGAATTGCATCGCCAGCACGACCAGGGTGGAATGCCGCGGGCCGAGCGCTGGAAGCGCGAATGGGAGTACGTCGACGCCACACGGGCGGCGTTGATGCAGAAGGGCCTGTGGCCCGCGGAAGTTGAATTGCACTACCAGCGCGCTATCGAACCCTTGCGCCGCCTGGTCAAAGGGGATGAGTGATGGCCGGCGACTGGATCAAGATGCGTAGCAACCTGTGGGATGACCCGCGAGTGGCTCGTTTGGTCGACCTGACCGACAGCAGCGAAGCCGCAGTCATTGGTGGCCTGTACTGGCTCTGGGCCACCGCTGACCAGCATACCGCTGATGGATTCATGCCTGGGCTGTCCTGCCGTCAGATCGACCGCAAGACCGGTGTGGCTGGCCTGGGTCAGGCCCTGGTCGACATTGGATGGATTGAGAACCACGAAGAGGGAATCTTCATCGTGAACTTTGAGGATCACAACGGCGCGTCGGCTAAGAAACGCGCTCAGACGGCGAAACGGGTTGCCAACCACCGCAGCGGTAACGCTGATGAAACGCCTAATGACGAATCGAGTAACTCACCGAGCGTTACGGGTGCGTTAGCTAGAGAAAGAGAAGAGAAAGATAAAGAAGAAATACCCCCCAACCCCCCTTTGCAGGGGGGTGACGAGTCCCACCAGCCTTCGGCTGCCAAACCCAAGCGGGAACGCAAAGTGCGCTGCACGCTGAAAACCTTCATCGACCGTTGCCGACAGGCTGGCGAGACGGCCATCAGCGGCTACGAGCCCTTGCGCAAGTACGTGGACGGTGTGGGCCTGCCGATGGAGTTCGTCCAACTGGCCTGGGACGTGTTCAAGGCTGAGCATGGGTCGGATGGCATCCACGAGCGCCGGATGCAGGCCGACTGGCGCCGGCATTTCCTGAACTACGTCACGAAGGGGTACTACCGCCTCTGGTACGCGAACGCCGAGGGTCAATTCGCCCTGACCACGCAAGGAGTCCAGGCACAGCGGATCCATGCCCACAAGGAGGCAGCATGAATGCCGCAACCGTGCGTGTCCCGCCGCATTCCGTAGACGCCGAGCAGTCCATCCTGGGTGGCCTTCTGCTGGATAACGGCGCCTGGGAACGGTTGGATGGAAGCGTGTCAGTTGACGACTTCTACCGTCACGACCATCGCCTGATCTTCGATTCGGTGTCGACGTTGCTTGACCGCGGCATGCCGGCTGACGTGCTGACCGTGCATGACGCTTTGCAGGCGGCTGGCGATGCGGAGCAGACCGGTGGTATTGCTTACCTGAACGCTATCGCGCAGAACACGCCGAGCAGCGCCAATATCCGCCGCTATGCCGAGATTGTTCGGTCGCATCGGATCCGCCGCGATTTGCAGGTCTTGGGGCAGGAAATTGCAGAACTGGCGAATGAACCGGGCGAAGCTTCGGCCCTGATTGAACGCGCCACAAGCCTCACTATGGCATTGGCGGACACTCGCGAAGCCGGGGAAGACCCGAAAGCAATCGGCGAATTGCTGCCCGGTGTCCTGGAGGCGCTTGAGGCGCGGATGGAACACGGAGGGGAAGTCTCCGGGCTTTCGACCGGCTTCGAAGACCTGGACCGCCAGACGTGCGGATTGCAGCCCGGGGATTTGATCATTGTTGCTGGCCGGCCGTCGATGGGCAAGACGACCTTGGCCGTGAACGTTGCTGAGAACGTGGCGATCGACGGGAAGGTGGCTTTCGTCATCAGCCTGGAGATGGCTTCGCGTCAACTCGCCGAGCGCAGCGTGTCGCGCTTCGGAGAAATTGACAGCCAACGGATGCGCACTGGCCGGCTCAGCCAGGGCGACTTCACACGATTGACGTCAGCTTTGGGACGCTTGGAGAACCAGAAGCTAGTCATCGCTGATGACCCGCGCCTAGCGAGTGCTTCCCGCATTCGGATTGCGGCCCGGAAGGTGCGCCAGCGCCATAAGCGCTTGGACCTGATTGTCATCGACTACCTGCAACTCATGCAGGGGGAGGGCGGCAACCGAAACGAAGAGCTGGGCGGAATCACCCGCGCGCTGAAGCTTCTGGCCCGTGAGTTGGGCTGCCCAATCATCTTGCTTTCCCAGCTTTCTCGCGAGGTTGAGAAGCGCGTCGACAAGCGTCCGCTCATGAGCGACCTGCGCGAGTCTGGCGCTATCGAGCAGGACGCCGACGTCATTCTGATGGCCTACCGCGACGACTACTACACGCCTGACAGCCCACTCAAGGGCTTGGCCGAGGTCCTGATCCGCAAGCAGCGCATGGGGCCGCTGGGGGAAGTCTTCCTGACCTTCCAGGGGCAGCACTCCCGATTCCTGGATGCGGATCAGCAGGCCGTGGCCGAAGCGCGCAACGCCGTGCAGTTCAAGCCGAAACCGAAATACAGCCAATTGAGGGACTGACGATGACAACATTTCCCGGAGCAAGTACGAACCGCGCATTCGCCTTGGGCCGCCTCAAGACAGGCCAGCTCAACAAGACCGAGCAAGCATATGCCGATTACCTGGGCCAGTTGCAGGCCGTGGGCGGCATTCTCTGGCACAAGTTCGAAGGCATGAAGTTCCGTCTGGCAGACAACACCTTCTACACGCCCGATTTCGCGGTCATGGCACCAGATGGCCAGATCGAGCTGCACGAGGTGAAGGGCTTCTGGCAGGACGACGCCCGCGCCAAGATCAAGATCGCCGCGGACATGTATCCGTTCAAGTTTATCGCGGTGAAGGCTCGGGCCAAGAAGGACGGCGGCGGCTGGTCCGTGGAGGCATTCTGATGGTCGACCTATGCAAATGGCAGTTCCGGGACCCGATGCTGGTCCTGATGAGCAAACAGCAGGCGGCGATCAATCGATCCTGTGAGGGGTGCGCCCATGCCAAGAACATCGAGACCCCCTTTGGTGACACGCTCACGCGCTGCTTGAAGGGCAAGCCTTATGGGAAGAAATGCAACAGGTACGAGGTGGCCGATGAATAGGCTGACAGGCGACGACATCCTGTGGAACTGGGCGCGGTGGACGTGGTCTGGCGCGACAGTGGGGAACATGGAGGCCTATGTGTCCTGGGAGGACGACCATCGCCCAATCCTGACGGACCATGCCCTGGCGGTTGAGAGCATGCATGCGGCGCTTCCCTGGCATGAGCGCATGGTGATCATTGCCGAATACCCACAGAAGCGCCCCATGTTCGGCCACCTTGACGCCCGGGGCCGGGTCAAGGCTGCGCGGGAATGGATCGCCAAGACGACGGGCGTCGCACTCACTGAAACTGAATACAAGATTTACCTAGGTATGTTCCGCAATGAAGTGGAGAGGAAGATTCGATGAAATACGCTACGGAGGTTCTTGACCTACTGGGGACATATCCCAAGCGCGACTTCAGGATGATGGAGATCGTCAATTACATCCTTGGCGACAACAAGAATCGACAGGTTCGAGAGGCGGCCAGGAAGGCGGTCACGCGCGTTCTGCAGGCAATGGAGAGCGGCGGCAGCCTTGTCCGAATCGCACCCATCCATGAGCGGGGCGGATATGCGACCTACAGGCTGAAAAGCTATGCAATCCCGGATGATGCGCCCGGCGAAGATCGTATCGCCAGCGTGCTCGGCGACCTGAGTCCTGAAGCCCTTGCGAGAATTCGCGCCCATGCCAAGAGCCAGAAGCTTCCTGATCCTTACCACGCATTCATGAAGCAGAAGACCCGATCCGCTGGCCGCGGCATAGGCTTCGAACTCACGTTCGCCGAATGGTGGGAGTTCTGGCAAGACCACTATCACCTGCGTGGCAGCGGCCCTAACGATCTCTGCATGGGCCGTTACGGAGACACGGGTCCGTATGCCGTCGGCAATATCTACCTGACAACGATCCGGGGCAACATGGCCGACTACGTGGGGTCGGCTAAAAAGGAAGCGGACGTTGCCAACCTGACGTCACGGCGTCGGGCGGAATTGATTGCTATGGCTGAAGCGGTAGCGAATCGCCCACCGCCTCAATACACATATGAGCAGGTGCAAGCCATGCTCAAGCTTGGAATCCCCTTCGAGCTGAGGGCAACGTGAGGAAAAGTGGGACACGGACATTCCGGAAAGTACCCCGCATTGTGGGATACTAGCGCCGGGCTCTTGCGCCCTGAAGAAATGAAGCCCCGGGTAAGCACCGGGGCAAGAGTTATACGTTCACGATATCTGCAATATGCATCATATCGATGTGAATATCCTCGCCGGTATCGGTGTCTGCTAGGACCAACTCGCCAGAGTATGTAATGCCATCCCCGGCATTATTCAGCGTCTGTTGACGAATTTGGCCCCGAACCTTGGTTCCGTTAAGCAACGTCACTTCAACGTTCCATGGGCCCTCCATTGCTTCGCGAAGCTTGTCGCAAACCTTGGCGAATTGAAGCGCTTCGCTGTAGTTCCTCGTTTGTTGCAGCATCTTCTGATCCTCTTCTGTTGCAGCCGAGAGCGGCAGGCTAAATATACGAGGGCTGCTACTCAACTTACCCAGCGAAAATGCCCCTGTTCTGGCCGCTACTCGGTTATTTGCGGCGCTGAGGGGGCATTCATCAGGGCGCAAGCGATTGCCGCCATTAAGGCACTTGAAAACACTATGTGGGATTTCGAATGGCGCTGACAGACAAACAGCGCCGCTTCGTGGATGAGTACCTCGTTGACCTCAACGCCACGCAAGCGGCGATAAGGGCCGGGTACAGCCAGAAGACTGCTGGCCAGATTGGCGAGCAGAACTTGAAGAAACTTGAAATCTCAAGGGCGGTTCAGGAAGCTCAGGCGGCGCGGTCGAAGAGGACAGAAATCACCCAGGACATGGTCCTGCGGGAGCTGGCCAAGATCGGCTTCAGCGACATCCGCAAGATCGTGCGGTGGGGCAAAACAGAGCTGCGGGTCACGGACGCAGGCGACGACGATGGCGAAGTGACTGAGGCGTACCACGGCCTAGCTCTGGTAGGCGCGGACGACATTGATGACGACACCGCTGCGGCCATCTCCGAAATCTCCGAGGGCCGAGAAGGGCTGAAGGTCAAGTTGCACGACAAGAAGGGCGCTCTGGTCGATATCGGGCGCCACCTCGGCATGTTCAAGGACCGCATCGAGCATTCCGGCCCGAATGGTGGCCCCATACGCATAGCAGACATGACGGATGAGCAACTCGCAGCTATCGCCGCAGGAGGCCGCGCGTGAGCTGTTGATCCGTAGGCGCGCGCGTTCCAGCATTCTGGATTACGCGAATGCCATTGAAGTGCCCGGTAAGCCCGTAGATTCGGAAGACCCGGATGCCGAATTCTTTCAGCCTATCGAGACGACGATGGCTGACCACCATCGGTTGCTGCTGACCAAGCTTAAGGAAACGAGCGAGCGCAGGCATGGCCGAATGATGGTGTTCATGCCGCCCGGATCGGCGAAAAGCACCTATGCATCCGTTGTCTTTCCTTCGGCGTTCTTGGGAGAGAAAGGCAACCGGCGGTTGATCCTGGCGAGCTATGGCGATGACCTAGCCCGCAAGATGGGGCGCCGCACCCGAGCGATCATCAAGCAGGCGAGGTATAGGGGGATCTGGGGGGCCGGGTTGACGAGCGAATCGTCTGCCGCCCAGGAATTCGCCCTGTCGAACGGAAGCGAGTACATCGCCTGCGGCATCCTCGGTGGCGTCACTGGCAACCGTGCCCACGGGATCATTATCGACGACCCGATCAAGGGCCGCGAGCAGGCCAACTCGGAGACGGTCAGGAAAAAGACCTGGGACGCCTACGAGGACGACTTGAAGACACGCCTGATTCCGGGCGGCTGGATCGTGGTCATCCAAACTCGCTGGCACGAGGACGACCTTTCGGGCCGGATTCTGCCGGACACCTGGAAGGGTGAAAGCGGCTTGATCCGCTGCAAGGACGGCAACGACTGGGAGGTGCTTTGCATCCAGGCGCGCTGCGAGGTCGACGGCGACCCGCTGGGTCGTGCCCGGGGTGAATACCTCTGGCCGGAGTGGTTCGATCGCCAGCACTGGGCGCAGTTCGAAAGCAACTCGCGCACCTGGTCGTCGCTGTACCAGCAGTTGCCGACGCCGCTGGATGGCGACCTGTTCAAGCCCGACCAGATCCAGATCATCGACGCACTGCCAGCCGGCCGTATCGACTGGGTGCGCGGCTGGGACTTCGCAAGCACGGACGGTGCGGGCGACTACACGGCTGGCCCGAAGCTGGGACGCCTACCGACCGGTCAGTACGTGATTGGCGACATGGCGCGCGGCCAGTGGGGGCCGGACCGGCGCGACAAGGCGCTCGAGAACACCGCGGCGCTGGACGGTAGGCAGGTCCGGATCAGCATCCCGCAGGATCCCGGCCAGGCAGGCAAGACGCAGGTGCTGTATCTGACGCGCGGCATGCCTGGCTATCGCATCGTCAGCAGCCCGGAGAGCGGCGACAAGATCGTGCGAGCCGAGCCCTTCGCCGCGCAGGTCAACGTCGGCAACGTGCTGATGCTGCGCGGCGATTGGAACAAGGCGCTGATCGATGAACTGCGGTCTTTCCCGAACGGCAAGCATGACGACCAGGTCGACGGGCTCTCGCGGGCCTTCGCCGAGCTGATCACCAAGCGGCCTATGACAATCAACCCCGACGCGTTGAGGCGTGCATGAAGCTTTTGAACTGGATCCTGGCTAGGTTCGCCCCAGCGGCACCTGCCGCGGAGCCGGCTGTGCGCCGCGAACCCGGAATGCGTGTATCGGCTGTGGCTGTGGGCTTGGCCGGGGTGGCGCCCTCGGAACCTGTGCAACATGCGGCCGGCGAGTTCAAGCGGCCAGAGGTCATGCCGGGCGTGATCCCGGCGGCCAAGAAGGCGTCCGTCCTGGCCATGGACGAGGCCATGAGCCCCGTCTATGCCTACGTCAGCGAAGCGTACGCTGGGATGGGCTTCCTCGGGTATCCGTACCTGGCCGAGCTGTCGCAGCGCCCCGAGTACCGCAAAATGTCCGACGTCATCTCGAAGGAGATGACCCGGAAGTGGATCAAGCTCGAGGTGAAGGGCGACGATGATAAGGGCGACAAGCTCGAGGTCATCGAGAAGGCCATGCGCAAGCACCGCCTGCGCGCCAAGTTCCGCTTGGCTGCCTTGCAGGATGGTCTGTTCGGCCGGTCGCAGATCTACATCGATGTCAAGACGCCCAGCGGCACGCTGGCATGGGCCGACCCGGACGAGTTGCAATCCATCCTGGTCAAGAGCCCCGCAAAGGTCACCAAGGGGTCGCTGGTAGGCTTCAAGGTCATCGACCCGGTTTGGACGACCCCCTATCTGTACAACAGCGACAACCCGATGCGGGCGGACTTCTACAAGCCCACTTCCTGGTTTGTGCTCGGGCGCCAGGTGCACAGCAGCCGGCTGCTGAACATCGTATCTCGTGACGTGCCGGATCTGCTGAAACCGTCGTACAACTTCGGCGGCATGTCGATGACGCAGTTGGCGATTCCGTACGTCAACAACTGGCTCAAAACGCGCCAGGCCGTGGCCAACCTGATCGACGGGTTTTCCGTGCCATTGTTCATGACGAACATGGCGTCCATCCTGGGCGGCAGCCCTGGTGACGACGTGTTCGGCCGCGTCGACATCTTCAATCGCATGCGGAGCAACCGCGGCGCCTGGGCGATCGACAAGGAAAGCGAGGACTTCCGGTTCGAAAACGTGCCGCTGTCGGGCTTGGATGCACTGCAGAACCAGTCGCTGGAACAGCTCTCCGTTGTCTCTGGGATCCCGCTGGTCAAGCTGATGGGTATCTCGCCCAGTGGCCTGAACGCCACCGCAGACGGCGAAATCCGGGTCTTCTACGACGACATGCATTCGGCGCAGGAGGCGGTATTCCGCGACCCGCTGCAGACGTGCCTGGAGATGATCCAGCTGAGTGAGTTCGGCGAGATCGACCCCGACATCACTTTCAGCTTTGTGCCGCTTTGGCAGATGAGCGAGAAGGAGTTGGCCGAGGTGCGCAAGTTGGACGCCGACACCGACGCGGTACTGGTTGACATCGGCGTCGTCAGCCCACAAGAGGCCCGAGAACGCGTCGCCGCAGACGAGACTAATGGCTACCACTCGCTGGATCTGAGCGACCTGGACGAGGACGGCGCGCCGGATGCGGTGCCGGTCGAGCCGCCGCCGCTGGACGACCAACCGCAGGAAGACGCCGATGCCTGACCTCGTTTCCCCTACCGGCCGCGAGGTGCCGGTGCGCCCCGTGCATGCCAACCAAGGGGTAGAGGCGGCCTACCGCCAGCGCCTGGACCGCATGATCGACGAGATGCAGCGGTCCTTGGTGTACTGGTTGACGGCCGCCTACCGCCGGAATGTGCCAGAGATCGCCCAGGACGAAAGCCCGGCGATGGCGCTGACCAAGATGATGCGACGGCTGGCCAAGCAATGGCAACGACGTTTCGACGAGGCGGCGCAGCCAATGGCCAGCGAGTTCGCCGAAACGTCGATGAGCGCGGCGGACGTCTCGCTGCGCAATGCCCTGCGGCAGAAGGGATTCAGCGTGCATTTCCAGCTGACCCGCGCAGCAAACGATGTATTCCAGGCCACCGTGCAGGAAAACGTTGGGCTGATCAAGTCCATCGCCGCCGAGCATCTGCAGGAGGTACAGGGCATGGTCATGAGGTCGGTGACCCAGGGGCGCGACCTGGAAGGGATGGTCGAGGACCTTCGCAAGCGGTACGGCGTCACCAAGAGGCGCGCGGCGTTCATCGCTCGCGATCAATCAAATAAAGCAACCGCCACTATTACAAGGGTCAGGCAAAAAGGACTCGGCATAACAAAAGCGCGTTGGCTTCATAGCTCGGGCGGGAAGCATCCAAGGCCATCGCATGTCGCTGCCAGTGGGAAAACTTATGACATCGAAAAGGGAATGTATCTCGATGGGAAGTGGGTGTTCCCAGGAACCGAGCCAAATTGCCGATGCGTGTCGATCAGCATCATCCCCGGATTCGAGGGCTGAGCAGAAGAGATGCTTCAAGTGCAGAGAATCCAAGCCGCTTGAAAGCTTCAGCATAGATCGGTCAAGGAAAGACGGCCGGCATGCCCGGTGCAAAACATGCAGGAAGGCGCATTACGAAGCCGACAAAGGCCGCGTAGCTGCGGCGTCCCGCGCGCACTACTTGGCCAACAAAGAGCGGCACGGCGAACTATCGCGGGCGCACTATCGTGCAAACCGGGAGCATCGCGCTGCGAAGATGGCTGAATGGTATGTAGCCAACAAAGATGCGGTTTCAGCCTCCCAAAAGACGTGGCGCAGCGCCAATCTGCACAAAATTGCAGCCAAGCAGGCAAGGCGTAGGGCCGCAGAGACCAGAGCAACCCCGGCATGGGCAAACCAGGCCTTGATCAGCAGTTTCTACGAACTTGCGCGCGAGGCCACTCGCCGCACCGGCGTCCAGCACCATGTAGACCACATCGTGCCTTTGCGCGGAAAGATAGTGTGCGGTCTACACGTCGAATCAAACCTCCAAGTCCTGCCCGGCGCGGAGAACCTGTCGAAATCGAACCGGCAATGGCCGGATATGCCATGACACAGCAGAACCACCACGGCCTGGCTTTCGACCGCGCCACCGTCCGCACGATCGATGTCGACGGCCGGATGCACGTCGAGATCAGCAACATCAGCAAGGCCGCGGTCAACCCCTACCGCGGCAGCGAAATACCGGACTGGGAGGCCCTGGGGCTCGACGCCAACCGCATCTACTTCCTGCTGCGTGACCCGCAGGAACTGGAGAAGGCGGCACCGACCTTCAACAACATCCCGCTGCTGTCCAAGCACATCCCCGTCTCGGCCGCTGAGCCGCAGAAAGAGTTCGTGGTCGGGGCCACGGGTTCGAACGCCTCCTACCAGGCGCCGTTCCTGAAAAATTCCCTCGTCGTATGGGACGCTGTAGCAATTGCCCTCATTGAATCGGACGAGCAAAAGGAGCTCTCCAGCGCATACCGCTATCGTGCCGACATGACGCCTGGCAACTACGAGGGCGTGGCATACGACGGGGTTATGCGAGACATCCGCGGCAACCACGTTGCGCTTGTCGAAGTGGGCCGCGCTGGCCCTGACGTCGTCGTAGGCGACAGCAGTACCCTCAACCCTTCGGAGATCCCGAAAATGAAACAGAGCAAAACCGCCATCGCTGTCGCCGGGGCGCTTGGGGCGTATATCAGTCCCAAGCTGGCCCAGGATGCAGCAGTCGGCAACCTGAGCGTCCTCGTCAAGGGCGTTACCCAAAAGAACCTGAAGAGCGAGACGCCGCGTATCGTGCGCGCCATTGAGAACCGCTACAAAGGGAAGCTCGCGCAGGACGCGGACCTTTCCGACCTGGCGGAGATCATCGAAGTGTTCTCGGACAAGGATTCCCCCATCGGCGAAGACGAAGATACGGACGACGTTGATGACGAAGAGGATGTCAAGGATATCGCCAAAGACGAGCCTTCCGACACCAAGGACACCCCTGAGCCGCCCGTAACGCAGCAAGCCATGGACGCCGCGTTGTCCAAGGCCCAGAAGGCCGGTGAAGAAGCTGCTGTAGCCCGCATGACGGCAATTCGTACGGCAGAGCAGGAATGCCGGCCCATCCTCGGCGAGATCGTCGCCCAGGACTCGGCCGAGGCGGTCTACAAGATGGCCCTGGACGCCAAGGGAATCGACCTGACCGATACGCCGCCTGCGGCCTATCGAGCCATGGTGAAAATGGCCCTGGCGCAAGAGCAGGCTCCCCAAACCCCGCGCGTGGCGATGGACTCGGCAGCTCAAAAGAGCTTCCGCGAGCGCTTCCCGCACATCCCGAAGGTGATCTAAATGGGTTTCCAGAAACAGGTCTATATCGAACCCGCATCTGCGGTTGCTGGCGACTTCGCCAGTTCCAACCCGCGCTCGACCGTGCTGGCTGGCCCTGGCGGCCTGGTCGCTGACACGGACGGCGTAATGGTCGGCCGCTTTGCCTGGGCGGACGCCGACGGCCAGGTGAGTAACGCGGGGGCAGGCGTCCCCACTGGATTCGTGCACCGCGAGCAGCAAGGCGTCATCACCATCTGGCTCGCCGAGTCCACCATGGTCATCCCGGCCGGCCTGGGTGTGACCCTCCACAATCTGGGCGACTTCTGGGCGGCCACCAATACGGCAGCCACGGTCGGCCAGAAGGTGTTCGCCTCGAACACGGACGGCACGATCTCGACTGGAGCCGCGGGCGCCACGATCGCCGGCAGCACCGAAACCGACTGGTTCGTCGCCAGTGCTGGTGCGGTCGGCTCGCTGATCAAGATCACCTCCACCAACCTGGGGTAAAAACATGAAACGAAACCAAGACCTCGCGCTGCTGGAGAAGCACTTCGGCATCGTGTTTCCGGGCGCGATGGATTACCTGCCCGACGAGTTCCGCGCAGACTATGGCCTGGCCATGGACGCGGCCGGCCCGCTCGTGACCGTCAGCAACTCGGGCATCCCGGGCTACCTGCTGAACTACATCGACCCCGAGCTGACGCGCGTTCTGACGACGCCCATGCAGGGCGCCGTGATCCTGGGCGAGTCGAAGAAAGGCGACTGGACCACCCTGACCGCCACCTTCCCGGTGGTGGAATCCACGGGTGAAGTGTCGTCCTATGGCGACTTCAACAACAACGGCCGCGCGGGTGCGAACACCAACTTCCCGCAGCGCCAGTCCTACCACTACCAGACCATGACGGAATGGGGTGAGCGCGAGCTGGACATGGCCGGTCAGGCGAAGATCAACTGGGCGTCCGAGCTGAACATCGCGTCCGCTCTGGTGCTGAACAAGTTCCAGGACAACAGCTACTTCTTCGGCATCGCCGGCCTGCAGAACTATGGCCTGCTGAACGATCCGAACCTTTCGGCTCCCGTGGCTCCGATCTCGGTAGGCGGCGTCACGCTGTGGTCGGGCAAGGACGGCCAGGGGGTCTATGACGACATCGTCAAGATCTACGGCCAGTTGGTTGCGCAAACGCGTGGCCTGGTCACCCGGCGCGACAAGCTGAAGCTTTGCATGTCGCCCGAGGTCGAAGTCAACCTGACGAAGACGAACCAGTACAACGTCAACGTCAGCGACATGCTGGCCAAGAACTTCCCCAATCTGACCATCGAGACGGCCGTGCAGTACGCGACCGGCTCGGGCCAGCTGGTGCAGCTCATCGCCGATTCGATCGAAGGCCAAAACGTGGGCACCGCCGCCTTTACCGAGAAGATGCGCGCCCATGCCATTGTCCGCGACACCTCCAGCTTCAAGCAAAAGAAGTCGCAGGGCACCTGGGGCGCCGTCATCAAGGTCCCGATGGCCATTGCCAGCATGATCGGCGTGTAACGCAGCCTGCAGCATCGACCAGGGGCACCAATCCGGTGCCCCTTTTTTATTCGAGGAAGAAACATGCCGACCGTGACCGTCGCGTGCAAATTGCCCAATGGGCTGATCCTGGACATCCCGGGCACCAAAGAGCCGGTGGTTCTCAACGGTTCCAACCACCCCGATGCCATCGCAGGCCACGGCCTTACCGAGGTGGACGCCGGCTTCTGGGAGGCCTGGACGAAGCTGTACCCCGATTTCCAGCCGCTGAAGAAAGAACTGATTTTCGCCCAGGGCGGCGAACGTAGTGCCGTCTCGAAAGCCAAAGAGCGCAAGGGCGAGAAGAGCGGCCTGGAGGGCCTGGACCCCGACAAGCCCGGCAAGGGCCTCGAGCGCGTGCCCGATCAGCAAAACTAGGAGCGGCCCATGGCTGTCGTCGTCTTTGACCCCGCCGAATTCCGATTGATCTATCCGTCCTTCGCGGCGCTCTCGGACGAGCAGCTCAGCCACGCCTTCAGCATGGCCACGCTGTACCTGAGCAACAAGGACAGTAGCGTGGTCTGCGATGTCGACGAACGCAAGGTGCTCTTGTATCTGCTGACTGCGCACGTGGCGGCGCTGACCTATGGAGAGAACGGCCAGGGTCCCCGTCCGCTGGTGGGCCGAATCAGTAGCGCAACTGAGGGCTCGGTTTCCGTTTCGGCCGAGTACAACGTCGCCCCTGGTTCAGCGCAGTGGTACGCGCAGACCGGCTACGGCGCCCAGTACTGGGAAGCTACGGCCAAGTACCGAGTGGGACGCTACCGCGCCGCGCCGACCGGGTACGCCGTTCCGGTGGTGGTGCCATGGCGACCGTGACGTTTAAGGGCGGCCAGGCTCTGGCCCGGCGGCTAGAAGAAATGGCCAAAAAGCTGGGCGATGGGGGCTCGCTGCGGGTTGGGTTCCTCGAAGGGGCAACCTATCCGGACGGCACGCCGGTGGCTCTGGTGGCCGCCGTCAACGAGTTTGGCCGTCCCGACCGTAATCAGCCGCCTCGTCCCTTCTTCCGATCAATGATTGCGGAGAAGCAAAAAGGCTGGCCACGAGCCCTAGGCGCCGTGGCCAAGAACAATGATTACGACATCGACAAGGCGCTCGGGCAGATGGGCGAGGGCATCAAGGGCCAACTGCAGGAGTCCATACGCGAGCTGGACAGCCCAGCCTTGTCGCCGGTGACTGTAGCCCGAAAAGGCTTCGAGAAGCCGCTGGTCGACACCGGCCACATGATGAACAGCGTGGATTATGAGGTAGACACATGAATCTGCACGGAATCGCTGGCCCGATCATCGCCGCGGTGAACCCCATGGTCGACGGCACGCTGCGCGCCAGTGACGGCTACGGCATCGGTGCTGGCCGAAAGCAGGAACCGAAGTACAAGCCGGACGCGCCGATGCGCCTCCAGGTGCAGCCTCTGAGTGGCAAGGATCTCGCCCACCTCGAGGCACAGAACATCCAAGGCGTGCAGCGAAGCGTCTACATGTACGGCGATACCCAGGGCGTCGCGCGGCCGCTGGCCAAGGGCGGCGATCTGCTGCTCTTCGGCGGTCAGACCTGGCTGGTGACGGTAGTGTTCGAGACGTGGCCCGATTGGTGCAAGGTCGGCGTCACGCTGCAATTGGACGGTGCCCCATGACCGCGCAGATCAGCATCACCGAAGATCAGCTCGTCGATGACCTGGGCGCATTTGCTGACACGCTTGTGGACTGCGAGGTAGTGCGCGGCCAGGTGAACAGGGTGCCTACGCCCATTGGCAGCGAGTACGTGATCGTTACCCCCATGGGATTGGTCGGTCTTTCGACCCCGCGCACCAATTACGACGATCCGACGCCAACCACCGGGACACGCACGTTTACGCGGCCGACGCAGTGGGCGGCCCAGATCGATTGTTATGGCGAGCGCGCCCAAGACGCTGCGCTGGTACTGTCGATTGCTCTGCGCAGCCAGTATGGATGCGAGTTCCTCGCGGAGCTGGGCCGCGCGCAGCCCCTGTACTGCGGTGAGCCGAAGCAGCTCCCGTTCATCACCGGCGAGAACCAATACACCGAGCGGTGGTCGTTTGACGCCGTTCTTCAGTTCAACCCCACCGTGACGCTACCGCAGCAGTTCGCGGCCCAACTCCACGTCGACCTGATCGAAGTCGACACGACTTTCCCACCCGGAGCTTAATGCTATGTCCATTCCCGCCAGTGAAATCGTCCAGGTTGTACCTGGCGTGATCGGCGCCGGCGGATCGGCGCTCGACCTGAACGGCCTGATCCTGACCGCCAACACCTCGGTACCCGTCGGTGCAGTCCAGAGCTTCGCCACCGCCGACGACGTCGCACGCTACTTCGGCCCTACGTCGCCCGAAGCATCCGTGGCCGCCTCCTACTTCCTGGGGTTCGACAACTCTACAAAAAAGCCCGGCAACCTGCTGTTCGCCCAGTACCCGAGCGCGCCGGTGGCCGCCTACCTGCGCGGCGGGTCGCTGGCGTCCATGACCTTGACGGAGCTGAAGGCGTTGACGGGCGTACTGACGGTGTCGATCGATGGCACCGCCAAAACGTCCAGCTCCATCACGCTGACTGCGGCGACGAGCTTTTCGAACGCAGCCACGATCATTCAAGCGGCCTTCACGTCGCTGGGCGGTACGGTCACGTATGACGCGCAGCTGGCCGCATTTAAGTTCACGTCGTCCACGACTGGCGCGGCGTCGACCATCAGCTTTGCATCTGGCACGCTGTCGGCCGCGCTCAAGTTGACCCAGGCGACGGGCGCGGTCACGTCGCAAGGGGCGATTGCCGGTGTGCCGGCCACGAACATGACCGCCATCGTAGACATTACCCAGAACTGGGCATCGTTCATGACCATGTGGGAGCCGGTGACGGCCGACAAGGTGGCGTTTTCGGCTTGGACGAACAGCCGCGGCAACCGCTTCGCGTACGTGGGCTGGGATACCGATGTCCAAGCCACCACGCAAGGCAGCACTACCAGCTGGGCAGCCATTGTAGCGGCGAACGAATATTCTGGTTCCATCCCTGTATACAAGGACATTCTGCACGCGGCCTTCGTGGTGGGCGCGATCGCCAGCATCGACTTTGAGCGCACGAATGGGCGAATCACGCTGGCGTTCAAGAGTCAGTCTGGCCTTCAGTTCAGCGTGACGGACGCGACGACGGCCAACACCCTGATCACGAACGGGTACAACTTCTACGGCGATTACGCCACGGCCAATGACCAGTTCCGGTTCCTTTACCCGGGCCAGATCAGCGGCGACTGGAAGTGGATCGACACGTACGTGAACCAGATCTGGCTGAACGCCGCCCTTCAGCAGGCCATGATGACCCTGCTGACGCAGGTGAACTCGGTGCCGTACAACGCCGACGGTTACGCGTTGATTGACGCGTCCTGCATGGACCCGGTGAACGCAGCAGTGAACTTCGGCGCCATCCGCGCCGGCGTGCCCCTGTCCTCCTTGCAGAAGGCCCAAGTGAACAACCAGGCCGGCATCGCAATCGCAGGCACGTTGGAAACTCGTGGCTGGTATCTCCAAATCCTTCCGGCGACCGCTCAGGTGCGCGAAGCACGTGGCACGCCGCCCATGACCTTCTGGTACATGGACGGCGGATCCGTGCAGAAGCTCACCCTGGCATCCCTGGCCATCCTGTAAGGGCAAACGAACATGTCCACTCTCACCAGCGCAAATTCCGTCCTGTACCTGGGCGTAGCCGGCATTTTCCCGACCCCCCAGAAGATCGAGGGCTACGCGACCGATGACGCCTTCGCCTTCGAGGCTGTGCAACCCACGCAGGCCGTCATGGGCGTCGATGGCCGCATGTCGGCCGGTTACACGCCGTTCATGAGTGTCCAGACGATCACCATCCAGGCTGATTCGCCTTCGATGGTGGTGTTCGAGGCTTACATGGCGGCGATGAAGACGGCCCGCGAGGTCTTCTACTGCAACGGTACGCTGAACATCCCGTCCATCAGCCGCAAGTTCGTCATGACTCGCGGGGTGTTGACGCAGATCCCATCGGCGCCGACTGCGCGCACCATCCTGCAACCTATGACTTTCCAGATCACCTGGGAAGACGTCTCCCCGGCATTGGTGTGATATGGCCCGCAAACAGGTAACCGTGACCATCAGCGCCGAGGGGCGCGACAAGGGGAAGGTGTTCGTCCTGACTGAACTACCGGCCTATGAGGCGGAAGATTGGGCGGGGCGCGCGCTATTCGCGCTGATGAATGCCGGCGTGGAGATCCCCGACAACATAGCCGAAGCGGGCTTGGCTGGCGTGGCTGCGATGGGGATGAAGGCGATCGCCAAACTTCCCTTTGACAGCGCGAAGCCGTTGCTGGACAGCATGATGAAATGCATTCAGATCCAACCCAGCCCGAGCGTGGTGCGCGCGCTCGTCAGTGACGACATCGAAGAAGTGGCCACGCTCCTGACGCTGCGCAAGCAGATTCTGGGTCTGCACATGGATTTTTCTATGGCCGCCGCTCAATCGACTTCGGGCTCCAAGCCTGGCAAGGCGGCGGCCCGAGACTAATCCAGTACGCCAACGTGCCCCGCAACATCGCGGCGGTGATATCTCGGTACCCGAGCCTGCTGCATGACCTGCAAACGGTCTACGGGGCCGAAGATCTTTACAACCTGCTGGAGGTGTTCGCAGTCGACGCACACAACCAGCAGGCGATAGCCAAACGCGAGGAAAGAGCATGGCGACGGTAATCGATGCGCTGGTTGTCACGCTGGGCCTGAACGCGAAAGGGTTCAAGCAGGGTGCCGCCGAGGTCGACGAATCGCTGACGCATACGCGGGAAGAGTCCGCGAAGACGGCTCGCGAGATGGAAGCCCGTGGCAAGCAGGCGGCCATGTTTTTCAGCAAGGTTCGCAACGAAGCTCTGGCGCTGCTGGCGGTGTTCACCGCTGGCATGGGCATCAAGGGCTTCGTGTCCAGCACCATTCAGTCGACGGCAAGCCTATCGCGCCTGTCCGAAAACCTGAATATGAGCGCGCAGGATCTGGCCGAATGGCAGCTAGCCGCCAAGAACGCGGGCGGATCGGTGGAAGGCATCACCGAGCAGTTGAAGGAATCGGCCGACCAGGTAGCCAAGTTCAAACGGGGCATGGCGGCCGAGACGCTTCCGGCATTCTTCCAGTTCGGCGGAAGAGTCGAGGATTTGAAGGACGGCAATACCTACCTGCAAGCCCGGGCGCGCATTGTCGCTGAAATCTACAAGACCGACCGAGCTCGTGCCGCGCTGGCGGCGAACATGATGGGTTTGGATGCCCAGCAGTTCAACCTCTACAAAGAGGGGCCGGAAGGCATCGCGCGCCGGCGTCAGGAACAGTCGGGCCCGGCTGCCGAGCAAGCAGCCGCGGCACAGCGCGCGGAACAGCTGCGGCAGAAGTACGACACGGCCATGAACAAGCTTTCGAGCGTGGGCGTGAACGTGCTGACTGCGCTGATGCCGGCGTTCGAATTTGCCGTGGATAAGCTGATCGAGTTCGGGAATTGGATTATCCAGAACCGCGCCGTGATCAACGAGACGGTGAAAAGCTGGGTCAGGGGGGCAGAGCAGTTCTTCGGCGGCCTGTCCAAGTTCGGTGACAAGGTCAACGAATTCATGGATACCCCGGTGGGGCGGGTCGTGAAGCGAGCACTCGATATTGGCGTTGAGGCGACCGTGCCAAAGGCTGCGCGAGAAGCCGAACGAGCGGCCAATTCGCCGAGGCCGGCGGCCAGCCTGACACCAGATGCAAGCGATGCCATCGCCAAGTTTGAAAAGATGGGCTGGTCTCGCGCCCAAGCTATCGGCATTGTGAATAATTTGCAGGCTGAAAGCGGCGCCAAGCTGGACCACCGCGCCGTTGGCGACAGCGGTACAGCCTTCGGTGTAGCTCAGTGGCGCAACGAGCGCGTCGACATGTTCAAGCAGGTCATGGGCGTGGCGCTTTCGGAAGCTACGAGGGATCAGCAATATGCCTTCGTTGATTGGGAGCTGCGAAACACCCACAAGGCGGCTGGAGACAAGCTGAAAGCGGCCAAGTCAGTAGAGGACGCTAGCCGTGTGGTTACGACCGACTTCGAAATTCCTGCGCAGAAGGAGAAGAAGGCTGAAGAGCGCGCTGCCGTAGCAACTGAGTTGGCGAGGCTTGCGCAAGCCGAGGCGTTAAAGAATGGCGCGTTGGCGTCGGTAGGGACAGCGCAGGCCGCTCAGCCGACCGCGCAGCCCGTGAGCAACACTACGACGTCAACGACGAACAACTCGAGCGAAACGCACATCAGCGGCCCGATCACGATTGTATCGGCGGCTACCGATGGCCATGGCATTGCGCGCGACCTAGCGGGCATGGGCAAAAACCAAAACCTGGTTCAACAGGGCAACACAGGGCTTTTCTGATGGCGCTGATTCCTTTCCCTAATGTCCCGCAGGTGCCCGGCGTCCCGGCGATCTTTCGGGAGACGACCATCCCGTCGTTGCCCGAGCTGGTGAACATCGGCTTGGGCGGCCTCACGGAACTGCTCTTTGGTACACCCCTCTGGGGGCTGTATACCCAGGAAGGGCAACAGGCGGTGGTCTTCGACTCGTTCCTGGGCGTGCGCTTCCGAAACGGCGGCCGGATCTCCAGTTTCCCTGTGGAGCAAGGCGGGTTTTCGTCGTTCAATAAGGTGGACACACCCTACGACGCGGCGATTCGGCTGGCACACAGCGGCGATTTGGCATCGCGCAATGTCATGCTTGCGGTGTTGGAGCGGATCGTGCGCAGCACTGACTTGTACTCCGTCGTCACCCCCGAGATTGTCTATGCCTCGGCCAACCTGGTGAACTACGCGTACACCCGAGACTCTCGCGGCGGGTCTAGCCAGCTGATTGTCGAGCTGTACCTGGAGGAGGTGCGCCAGACCGCGATTGCGCAGTTTGCTGAAACTGAAGAGCCTAGTGGCGCCGACCCGCAGAGCAATGGCCAGGTCCAGACTTTTCCGCTTGGCACGGAGCCGGGCGAGCCATTGACTCTAAGCACGGAGTTCCAATGAGGAAGATCCCCCTTCGCGCTGTGCCGTCGCAGTCGTTGAGCGTTGTTCTGGCTGGTCAAAGCTGCCAGGTCAACGTCTACGAGAAGTCAACGGGCATATACCTGGATCTGTTCGTCAACCATCAGCCGATTGTGACCACAGTGTTGTGCCACGACCGCGTGCGGCTGGTGCGCGAGGTTTATCGCGGTTTCGTCGGCGACTTGGCATTCATCGACCGGCGCGGCCATGCAGACCCGGAGTACACCGGCTTGGGCGACCGGTTCATTCTGGTGTACCTGGAAGAGGGCGACCTATGACGTTTATCAAGCGCCGGATCGACGTCACCATTAGCCTGGGCGAAGGGAAGTTCGGGGATACCAAAGGACCCGACGTCACGCTGAGCGGTTACCGCGTATCGGCCGCTGTCGTCGCTTACACGGCAGACGTTCAGAGCCAGCTCCAGCTTCGAATCTTCGGTTTGAGCCAGGACATGATGAACAAGCTGACGTCTATCGGCCCGGTGATGACCGAGCGGCGCGGAAGAAATCGAATTCGGGTCGAGGCCGGGGATGAGCGGAATACCCTCAGCACGCTTTACGAAGGGGATATTGACCAGGCTTGGGCCGACTACAACCAAGCGCCCGAGGTGGCCTTCAACGTGGTGGCGCTGTCTGCGGCGGGGAAGGCGATCAAGCCCGTGCCGCCGCGGTCATACCGCGGGGCGACATCAGTATCTGTGGTGATGCGAGATATAGCAGCCTCGATGGAGTTGGCATTCCAGAACAACGGGGTCGATGTGATGTTGTCGAATCCCTATTTCCCCGGGACCGATGTGGATCAGCTTCGCGCATGCGCACGCGCAGCGCGCGTCAGCTACACGATTGAGCGCGGCATTCTCGCGATCTGGCCCGCCGATGGGAAGCGGGTAGATCCGCCGATCGAAGTGTCGCCGGAGGTGAACCTCATCGGCTACCCAACGTTCACTGGTGGGGGCATCGCATGTAACTTGCTCTACACGCCGGACGTTGGGATGGGCCGATCCGTGCAGGTGACGTCCTCAATCGAAGCGGCGCACGGCGAGTGGGCAATTGTGGGCGTCGTGCACCAACTGGAGTCCGAGGTGCCGGGAGGCGTCTGGACGTCTCAAATTCTCTGTCGACGGATAGTAAATGGCTGAACAATACGGATATGCCGGGCAGGCTCAAGCCGGAGAGGGTGTTGGAGATTACGGCGCGCTCATGTTCGTGATCGGACAGGCCCTCGCCCGTCTGAATACCGCCACGCTGGTTCGAGTGGTGTCGGTGACGAACAACGGTGACCTGTCGCCCGTTGGGTTCGTAGACGTGCAGCCTCTGGTGAACCAACTGGACGGCGCAGGCAATGCCGTTCCGCACGCGGTGCTGCACCAGTTGCCGTATTTCCGGCTGCAAGGAGGTACCGACGCCGTGATCCTGGACCCGAAGGTGGGCGATATCGGGATGGCGGCGTTTGGCAGCCGCGACCTGTCGGCTGTTAAGGAAAGCAAGCAGCAAGCCAATCCCGGATCCTGGCGCACCCATGATATGGCTGACGGGCTTTACTTTGGCGGGCTGCTGAACGGGACGCCTGTGCAGTACGTGCAGTTCACCGCTGACGGCATCAACGTGGTGTCGCCGTCCAAGGTGACAGTCCAGGCGCCGGCCATTGAGTTGAATGCGGAGACGCGGTGCGCGCTGAACTCGCCCGTGATCGTACTGAACGGCACGGTGCAGCAGGGCGCTGGCTCCTACGGCGGCACTTCGACCTGGCAGGGCGACATGGACACGCTGGGAACTCTGCGCAACAACGGCAAGGACGTGGGTAGCACGCACACCCACTCAGGCGTGCAGAGCGGCTCGTCTAACACTGGGACACCGAATCCATGAACACCCTGCTCCTAGACCGCACCGTGTGGGATCTCGTCCTGGATGCCGCTGGCAATATTGCGATGGCTTCCAATCCCTACGCGGTCGCCCAAGATGTCGCAAGTGCCATCAAGTTGTTCAAAGGCGAGTTGTTCTACAACAAGGCTCCAGGTGTGCCGTATTGGCAGGATATCCTGGGCTACAGGCCGCCGCTGGCGCTGGTCCGCGAGTATGTTCAGAAGGCAGCAATGACCGTCCCAGAAGTGGCCGGTGCCGTCTGTACGATTACCGATTTCACCGACCGCACGCTGACCGGATACGTGGAAATCACTCTGACCGACGGCACATCGCAGTCCGTCAGCTTCTGAGACAACTATGGCTATTAGCTCCCAAGTTCCCGGCTTGAAATTCACGCCGGAAGGGCTGGTGTTGCCCGAAGAATCGGACATCCTGGCTGGCGTGTTGACCGACATGGACACCGCGTTCGGTGGTGGGCTGAACAAGTCGCTTGAGACGCCGCAAGGGCAATTGGCGTCAAGCACCACGGCCATCATCGGCGACAAGAACAATGAGTTCGCCAGCTACGTAAATCAGGTTGATCCGGCGTTCGCGGCTGGTCGCATGCAGGATGCCATCGGGCGGATCTACTTCATCGACCGCAAGCCTGGAACGCCGACGACGGTTATGGCGACCTGTGTGGGCCTGGCAGGCGTTGTCATTCCAGTAGGTGCGACAGCGCAGGCGGTTGATGGAAACCGCTACCTTTGCACCCAAGCCGGTACGATTCCGCCGACGGGTAGCATTGATCTTCCCTTCGCTTGCGCGGTGGATGGCCCGATCCCGTGTGCACCCGGCGCGCTCAATCAGATTTATCAGGCCATTCCCGGCTGGGACTCGATCAGCAACGCTGCCGATGGGACGGTCGGAAGCCTGGTGGAGAATCGAGCCGAGTTCGAAGAGCGCCGGCGCCAGTCGGTGGCTCTAAATGCAGTCGGTTCTTTGCCCGCCATCTATGCCAACGTGCTGAACGTTGCAGACGTCATTGACGTCTACGTGACGGAGAACAACACCAGCTCGAACGTCACGGTAGGTGGCGTGACGTTGATCCCCCATTCCATCTATGTGGCAGTTGTGGGCGGCGCTGCGGCTTCTATCGCGGATGCAATCTGGCGCAAGAAGTCCAACGGTGCGGACTACAACGGCAATACCAGCTACACCGTCCAGGACACGGCCGGCTATGAATTTCCTTACCCATCCTATGTGGTGAAGTGGCAGACGCCGAGCGCGCTTCCGGTCCTGTTCTCAGTGCAGATCGCCAACAACCCAAACCTGCCGTCCAACATCGTTGCGCTGACCAAGCAGGCGATCATCGCGGCATTTACCGGTGCAGATGGTGGCCTGCGCGCGCGAATCGGCTCTACCTTGTTCGCCAGCCGCTATTACGCCCCGATTGTGGCGATTGACCAGAGCATTTCGATTATCTCGCTGCTCCTTGGCACGACCGCGCCGACGCTTCCCAGCGTCACCATCCCCATCAACCGGACGCCTACCATCTCGGAGGCGAACATCACGGTGTCCTTGGTATGACAACGAATATCGTCAACGTATTCGAGCCTGCGCAATTTGGAGTTGGTGACGGCGCGACGACGGAATTCCAGATCGGCGGACCACGCGAGGTTGTGACGTCCATAACGCCCACGGGGGTATGGCGTCAGGATTGGCAGGGCAACCAGAGGTTGTATCCGACGCCGAGGACGAATCATCTCAGATACTCGGAGGATGTATCTGGCCCCGGGTGGAACCGGGTAGGCGCTACGGTCGAACTCAATGCGGCACTCGCGCCTGACGGGACGATGACTGCAGCCAAGGTTGTGACGACCACGGTATTGGAGTCGCACTCTGCACGAAACTCCGTGAGCAGCCCAGCTGGATCGGAGGGGTTTCAGAGCATTTACGTAAAGGCGGCCGGATACAACTTTGCACGCCTGGAGTCATTGAATTATGCGGCGCAAGCCGAAAGGACTACCGCCAACGTCAATTTGTTGACGGGCGAATTGAGCGTCAATGGCACCAGCCCGGTGGGAGGCGTTGATGCGCTTCCGGATGGATGGTTTAGGATTTGGGTTAGAACTCTCCGTAACAGCGATATCGTCGGCACTACGGGTTTCGCCGTTTACCCCAACAATACATTGACCGGGACTGCGTCTTTCGTCGGGGATGGTGTCGGCGGAATTTATGTATGGGGAGCTCAGATCGAGTATGACCAAGGTTATACCTCTTACATCGCCACGTCGGGGGCCGCGCAAACCGTAACGGACTTCGCACTATCTGATGCGGGGCTATTCACAATGGGCCAGGCGCCGGCCATCGGCGCTTCCCTGACCTGGACCGGCAGCTATACCTACGAATACCAGGACGACGCGCCGACGCTGGCGGATCGTACGGTCATCAGCCAGTACGCGAACAGCCCTACGTTACGCCAGCTCATTCGCAACATGGATGAGTACATCAATCCGGACACGGATTTCGATGCGTTCTACGACTATGTCTGGAACGTGGAGACGGCGCAGGGCTTCGGATTGGATATCTGGGGCAGGATTGTTGGTGTTGGCCGGATGCTGACCATTCCTGGGGACGAGACCTTCCTTGGCTACAACGAGGCGTTGAACTGGCAGCCTTTCAACCAGGCGCCCATGTACACCGGCGTACAAACGTCGCAGACCTACCGTTTGGCCGACGACGCGTATCGCAAGCTGATCCTTGTAAAGGCGCTGGCCAATATCTCGGATTGCACTTCACCAAGTCTCAATCGGCTCCTGACGAACCTGTTTGCAGGGCGCGGGCGCTGCTATGTGTCCGACACGGGAAAGATGGAGTTTCGGTATATGTTTGAGTTCGCCTTGGAGCCGTATGAGATTGCAATCCTTACACGGTCGGGCGCGATTCCAAAGCCTGCAGGTGTGCTATCGAGTCTGCTGCAGGTCGACGTTCCAACAACTTTCGGGTTCAACGAGGCTGTAATGCAGCCGTTCGGTTCCGGCGTTTTCTTCACATCTTCGGGGCTTATCCATGCAAGCCAGTAATGCACCTACCAAGTCGGCCGTCCCATTCGCCAACAGCGGGACTAAGAACACCATCCCAGTACCGTCGCAGATCGGCGTAACGCCAGGCTTGGCGTCATTTACGGACGGATTCCCGCCGTTGACGATGACGCCGTTGGCCGCCGGAGGGGTGCCTCCCTATGGGGCAGACTTCAACGGTATTTTGAACTTTTTGAGCGCCGCAGTGAGGTGGTCTCAGGCCGGAGGCGGCTATGGTTACGACGCTGCCTTTTCCACGGCGGTGGGTGGATATCCGAAAGGTGCGGTGTTGTCCGCTGCCTCTGGGAACGGAAAATGGCTGAACCTCGTAGACAACAACACTACGAATCCGGATTCTGGTGGTGCGAACTGGGTCGCGATGGGCGCAGGTATTGCGTCGACGGCCCAGGCTCAAGCACAGACGGACGACACGACGCTGCTTACTCCGCTGAAGCTCGCGGATGCTTTCCTGGGCGCGAACCGATCGATCACGATTGGCTCGATTTTTCTCGGGGCGCAGAAGCTCCCTGGCGGGCTGATTCTCAATTTTGGATCGGTCAGCAGCGCGAACGGCGCGCCGGTATCGGTCACATTCCCTCTCGCGTTCCCCAACAATCTTCTTGCCAGACTCGCTTGCGCCAATTCCCCGCCCGTCACTGAAGTCGGCTACTTCTCGACTGTGATTTCCCCTCCCGGCTTAGATCCAAAAGTCGGGATGGCAGTGTCTTCGTGGTCGGCTACCACCACACGGGCGCCGGATGGAAGCACGTCCTGGTGGTTCGCGTTGGGTTATTAAGGAGAAACCATGACCTTCTACTATTCAAAGTCTATGAACGGCTTCTACGACGACGACACCAAGGGCAATCTTTACTGTGTCGCTTTGACTGACGAGCAATACAGTGCCCTGCTGGAAGGCCTCGCTAGCGGGAAGGTGCTTTCCTCAGATGCGGATGGGAACCCGGCGCTGCAAGCCCCCCCACCGCTCACTCCTGAGCAGATTCAGATTTTCAATGCGCAACAACGGGACGCGCTGCTGGCCGTGGCGGCCGTCCGCATTGCACCGCTGCAAGACGCAGTGGACCTTGATCAAGCGACATCGGACGAAATAGCTTTGCTAAAAGCCTGGAAACAATACCGGGTGGCCGTCAATCGCACGGATCTCACCCTGGCGCAACCGGCATGGCCTGAGGTTCCCGCATCACAGGCACCCTACGCAGGTTTGGTCGCGACGAAATAAAGGTTGCTACGACTGAACGCGGGGCTCAGGCCAGGTGCGTGATGGTGAAAGGCGATGCGTAGCAGCGCATCATCGATAGTGTCCGGGCAGATATCCAGAATGGCCGGCTCGTACCCATCAAGCAAAATATACTCGTGGATCTCGCGGCCCAAAGCGATCTCGAAGTCATGATATGAGATGCCTGCACCCCAGCGAGTCAAGCGCTCGGCCACGTCGGCGGGGGCCGTATTCTCCATCGAGACGCGGAGGTCGCGGCGTGGGGCGTTCTTGGCGTACTCCGCCTGAATGTCTTGCGGCAGTGCGGAATAGAACGGCAACAGGCTGGTGTGCCGGTCGAGGGCTGCAAATCGATTCGGTGTGTCCGCGACAACAAGCAGTCCGCCCGGGCGCAGGCATCGCCACGCGGCGCGCAATGTCGCGGTCCGCTCCTGCAACGTCATGTGTTCCAGGACGGCACAGAGCACGACCAAGTCGACTTGGTGGCCAGCTTGACAAAACTCGCTTGTCTCATCGAACTGCCGTTCGTGAAATTCCACGTTCGATTGCCCGAAGTATGCCAATCGCGCGCGCGCCGCAACCATTGCCTGCGCATCGATTTCGAAGCTGACCACATGGCGGACTCGACGCGCAAACGCTAGCGTGCTTGAACCGGTGCCCGGGCCAATCTCCAGGGCGGTCATTGATGAAAGCGCCGGCACAGCTGGTGCTAGCCACGTGTCAATCCACGTTTCAAAACTGCGAAAACGGTGCTCGGCATGCGCCGCAACGTCGGCGTTCAAGACTTCGGTGTCAGTGATATCGATGTAAGGGTTGTCTCGATAGAAGGAGTCCAGCATCACTTGCCTGAACGCGGCATGGAATTCCTCGGAGATCGGCAGCCGTGAGACCTCGGGCGATTCCCGTTGCCGTACCGGAAGCGCAGCAGCGGATAAGTCGTGCCCGAGGGGGGCCGGCGACGGAGCGACGTTCACATCCGCGTCCTGCGGCCGGGCCCGTCTCACTGCGTTCTGAATCCTACGGAACATGCACCTCTCCTTCAATTTTTCCGGATATTAACACCCGCCTCGGCGGGATTTTTTTCGTCTATAGGGGACGCGATTGAACATCCAAGATTTCGATGCCCTCGCGGCAAAGTTTGCCGGGGTGCTGGGCGCGGCCGTGTCCATGCGCTATCTGCAAGGCTCCTGGCCGGCGCGCCTGAGCATGGCGGCCAGCGGCTCGCTGGTGGCCTATTACGCCTCGCCGTACTTGTCGCTGCTGCTGGGCATTCCGGAGGGCCTGGTCGGCTTCCTGACGGGCATGTTCGGCATGGCCATCGTGTCGCGAGCCTGGGAGGCTGTCCAGGCGGCTCCGATTGGCGCGCTGTGGCAGGCAGTGATTGACCGCGTGCGCGGAAAAGGAGCGTGACATGGACAGCACCATCTACCTGACGCTGTGGGCGGTTCTGGCGTTTATCTGCTGGCTGGTGGTGGCCGGCGGGGCGGCGCTGGCCGTGTTCGCGCGATCCATCGAGGACACAACGCTTGAGCGAATCGGGCTGTCTGCCGTCTGCCTCACCGCGACCGGCGCCGCCTGCCGCACTTTCGTCGCGGGCTGGGCCAGCGTCGGCGATGCGGCGCTCGCGGCTTCCGCCGCCCTCTATGTGGCCGCCGTGACGGTCAAGCACATCAGGACGCCCAAGCCATGACCCTATCCGAGATCATAAAAACGGGTATCGACCCGGCGCTGGCCCTGCTGTCCGCCCGGATGGATACGCCGGAGGCGCGCGTGATGCTACTGGCCATCGGGTTGCAAGAAAGCCGGTTCGAGCATCGCCGACAACTCGTTGGCAACCCGCCGCGCCCGACCGGCCCGGCCAAGAGTTTCTGGCAGGCAGAGCAGGGCGGGGGCATGGTGCATGGCGTGCGCCTGCACACCGCTACCAGCGCGGCCGCCGCAGCTCTGTATCAGGCGCGCGGCGTTCCGGCCCGTGATGCGGCTATCTGGGATGCCATCGAAAACGACGACGTGCTGGCCGCTGGCCTGGCGCGTCTGCTTCTTTGGAGCGATCCCGGCCGCCTGCCGGCTGTGGGTGACGCGGATGCAGCCTGGGCGCTGTACCTGCGCACGTGGCGACCGGGCAAGCCGCACCCGCAGACCTGGCCGGACTTCTACCGCCAGGCGGTCGCCGAGGTGGTGCCATGAACCCGATGCTGCGCGCCGCGCTGCCCTACCTGATCGGCGCTGCCCTGGTGGTGGGCGCCGTGCTGGGCGTGGGCTGGTACGGCGCGCATCGGGAGGCGGCCGGCGTTGCCCGCACGCAACTGGAGGCCGCGGCCAACGCCCGCCAGATCGAGGCGCAGTATCGGCGCCAGGAAGAGGAAATGGTGGCCGACTACACGAGCCGCCTGGAGAAAGCCAATGAAGCAACCCGCCTATCGAATGCTGAGCGTGACCTTGCTGCTGGTGCTGCTGTCAGCTTGCGGGACGCCATCGCCGCCCAGCGTGCCCGCGCCGCCCAAGCTGCCGCCCGCGCCGGCCTCTCTGAGCAAGCCGCTACCCGAGCCTGGGACGTTCTCAAAGCGTGCACGGACGAATATGCAGCACTGGCAGCAGATGCTGACGCAGCCGTCGACGGATTGAGGGCGGGGGACGCCTGGGCAAAGGCCGCGGCTAGGACGAAGCCTTAGGCACGGTCGGCGATTTGAGATGCCGTCCGATCACGGCCGGCTCGTCGTCCAGCAGGGCCCGCATTCGGTGGATTGCCACGAAGCGACTGCCGACCTCTTCGGCCCATGCAGTCTCAATGGTGTCTGTAAGGTCACGGGCCTCAGTTATCACCCGGTGCAGCCTGGCGATCTCTGACAGCAGCTCGCGCTCGATGCTGACGGGAAGGGAAATCTTCCAGAGCGCGATTAGGCGGTCTAGAGGGATTGGAGGGGTGCGGACGGGCTTACCCATGATGCGGCTTGGGTGAAAATACTGTGTGGATGAACAGTATATTCCGCCTTAAATGGGGTCAGGGTTCGGCCTTTTCCACGGGCTCGGCGACCAGTCGGTCTGCAGGGTAGGGCACCAGGAATTCGCGGGTGTCGGCGACCGGCGCCGTCAGCCAGTCCTCGTAGGCACCCTCGGGCAGGATGACGACCATGCGCTTTTCCTTGCCGGCCTGGTGGTAGTGCTTGAACAGCGGGTCCTGGTCGGCGTTGATGGTGAGCATGGTGTAGCTCTCTTGCCACTGGCCGGCGGCGTCTCGATAACGGTCCCACAGGCCGGCGATGCCCAGCGGCGCGCCGTCGGCTCGGCTGAAGCGGGTGGGCACTGGGTTCTTTGTCTTGCCCTCGTAGACCGGGCGCCAGTCCGGCTCGAAGATTGCCTCTGCCGGGATGATGCAGCGCCGCCCGTGCTGCCAGGCCAGGCGGAAAGTCCAGAGCTTGCTGGCCGTTTCGCTCTTCGCGTTGAAGGTCGGCAGCTTTTCGGCATCCTTCAATTTTTCTGGCGCGGTGCCCGGGGCAACCATGCCCCAGCGGCCGACGACGGTTTCGCGCTCCGGCACCGCCTCGTCGCCGGCGTCATGCTCCAGTGGCCGGCGGATGAACGGGCCGGCGTACCGGGGCCACATGTCCGACTTCGGCGGCAGCGGAATGCCGCGCGCCCGGAAGTACTTTTCCAGCTGTGCCTGCTTCTTGAGCGCGGTGTAGTGGCTGCACATGGTGCCCTCCCGGTCGGAAGGGCCAGTATAGGGCCATCGAAGATGCCAGCAATCTCGGGGAACAATCCAGGGAACAATCGGGGGAGTTGTGGGGAAAGCATATTGGCTTGGCTCTTGATAAATAAGGGATTTAATACCCATGATGCCCCTCGATTCCCCGCCTAAATGGGTTCGAGTCCCATCAGCCACCCCAAAATTTCCTTAGAAAACAGCCGCTTACAGCGGCTGTTTTCTTTTGGGTTCGAGGCGCGATAGCCTGGCTGGTAGGAATACGTTGTTCCGACTCATGCCCAGGAGCGGGTCTCGCTCGATCCGTTCCCATCTGACGAACCGGCGGCGGATGATGGAAAGGAAAGCCGTTCCCTCATTGGCGCGGGCTGAGCGAAACCGCGGGTCGTCGGACGGAGCTGCGAAATCCGCTCTGAAACGAAATCATTCAGGTCCCGCGGCGGTGGCGGCCGCGGGACCCGTTGAATCACCAGCGGTTTACCAGTGAAAACCGACTCCCACCGCGGCGCCGACATTGCCCCGGGTGTTCGTGGTCGCGTTTGCCTTGACTACCCACTTGCCGCTTTCGGACATGCTGGATATTCCGACAGCCAGGCTGCTCTGGCCGCCGTAAGTGCCGCCGCCAAGCGCGAACATACCCTTGCCGGGAAGCGTCGCCTGCGGCAGCGCAGCCATGGCCATGGCCGACGCCGTTCCGGCGTTGGCATCGTTGCGCAGGTTGCGCAGTTTCCCGTTCGTGTAGTTCACGATGTCGTTCTTGGTGTCATTCAACTGGGACACGTTGACGCCGTCGGTCGGAGCGGTACCCGCAGCCATGTTCGTGATTTGCCGCTCGCCACCGGCATAGCCCACCGAAACCGAGTTGTCGCGGTCGGTCGCCGAATCCGCGCCCAGCGCCACGCTATTGGTATTCGAGGCCTTGGCGCCGGCGCCCACCGCGACGGAGTTGTTGCCGCTGGCGCTTGCCTTCTGGCCGACCGCGGAGCTTCTCTTGCCGGACGCTCGCGCGCCGCTGCCGGTGGCGGTCGCGCCGGAAGCCGATGCCGTGGCGCCGGCGCCGACTGCCACGGTCTCTTCCGCGGCAGAAACCGCGTTGCTCCCGATGGCCACGCCGTTCTTCCCGGAGACGGCCGCATTGGACCCCGATGCGACACCGCTGGTGCCGGTTTGCACGGTCGCCTTGTCGGCGTCCGTGTTCGTGCCGTCGGCCTTGAAGTAGCGTGAGCCGTTGTCCAGGCTGCTGAACGTTTCGACGAACTTGTTCTCGACGTTGCTTACGCGGACATCGATATTCTCGACGCGCTGGTTGGTCTCATACAGTTGGCTGCCATTGACGGCGTCCGTGCTGGTCTTGGAGACCTCGCCCTGCTTGACGTTGGTGATGATCGTGCCGCCGGTCTTGCCGCCGTCGGTCGATGGCGTGCCTTGCAGGGTCACCTTGTCCTTGGGGGCGCCGGCCGCGCCATCGTAGGTCACCGCTCGGTCGTTGCCCGGCGGGTTGGCGGAGATTGCGCTGACCGCCGACTTCAATTGGCTGACGTTCACGGCGTCGGTGTCGGCGGCGCCGGCCGCGACATTGGTGATGCGGCGTTCCTTGCCGGCCGAGCCTACCGAGACCTCACCGATCGGGGTCAGGCCCGCCAGGGTGTAGAGCGCGGTGGGGTTGTAGGCGCTCGCGGTCAGGCTGGCGTTCGCGATGCTGTTGGCGCCCAGCGCCACGCTTTGCGCAGAATAGGCCTTCGCGTTGTAGCCGAGAGCGACGCTTTGCGTGGCGCTGCTTTGCGCGGCGACGCCGGCGGCCAGTGAGTTGCCGCCGGTGGCGCCATCGTTTGCATAGTTGGCGCCGATCACGCCACCGTCATTGACGCTGTAGTAGCGGGTTTTCGCCGCCTCCAGTTGGTCGAGATTGACGGCGTCGCCGCCATCGACGCCCGCTGCGACGTTGGTGATCCGCGTGCCGCCGGTTTTGGTGACCGAACTGTACGTGTTGCCGGTCAGCGTGATGGTGCTATGCGTGCTGTTGTCGTACTTGACGACATCGGCCGTGGAGTCGGCGGCTGCCTGCTTCAACTGCGCGACGTTGACGGCGTCGGAATCATCGGCGCCGGCCGACAGGCCGGTGATGCGGCGATTGCCCACGTTGACCTCGCCGCTGGCGGTGCCGCCCACCAGATAGGCCTGGTTGCCCAGGGTGGCGCCGGAAGCATTGGAACCCGCGCCCAGGGCGACACTGCCGTCATGGCTGGCGACCGCGCCCATGCCGATGGCGACCGAATCCTGGCCGATGGCCTGGGAGTCGGCGCCGGTGGAATTGGCGTGGAAATACTTGGTGCCGGTGTTGTAGACGTTCTCGATGCGGTCGCCGATGGTAGTCACATCGCCTTCCACCGCGGTGACGCGATTGTCCACGTTCGAGATCTGGGTGTTGGTCTCGTTCAGTTGCGACATGTTGACGGCGTCGCTGTCGCCCACGCCGCGCGCGACGTTGCGGATGCGGGTGCCGCCGGTCTTGGCGCTCGAGTCGTAGGCGTCGCCGGTCAGCGTCACGGTGTTATGCGTGCTGTTGTCGTACTTGACGACATCGGCCGTGGAGTCGGCGGCTGCCTGCTTCAACTGCGCGACGTTGACGGCGTCGGAATCATCGGCGCCGGCCGACAGGCCGGTGATGCGGCGATTGCCCACGTTGACCTCGCCGCTGGCGGTGCCGCCCACCAGATAGGCCTGGTTGCCCAGGGTGGCGCCGGAAGCATTGGAACCCGCGCCCAGGGCGACACTGCCGTCATGGCTGGCGACCGCGCCCATGCCGATGGCGACCGAATCCTGGCCGATGGCCTGGGAGTCGATGCCGGTGGAGTTGGCGTGGAAGTACTTGGTGCCGGTGTTGTAGACGTTCTCGATGCGGTCGCCGATGGTGGTCACGTCGCCTTCCACCGTGGTGACGCGGTTGTCGATAGAGGCCACCTGCTCGTTGGTGGCCTTCAACTGGCTACCGTTGACGGCGTCGGTGCTGGCGTCCGTGAGCTCGGCGGCGGCGACGTTGGTGATCTTGCTGGGGCCGACGCCGCCGTGGTTGGCGCTATAGGCGCCCGCGCCGCCATTGACCGCCGGGTCCCACAGCAGGGCGTCATTCTCCAGCCCGATGACGCGGTTGTCGACGTTGGTGACGCGGTTGTCCACGTTCGAGATCTGAGTGTTGGCCTCGTTCAGTTGCGACATGTTGACGGCGTCGCTGTCGCCCACGCCGCGCGCGACGTTGCGGATGCGGGTGCCGCCAGTCTTGGCGCTCGAGTCGTAGGCATCGCCGGTCAGCGTCACGGTGTTGTGCGTGCTGCCGTCGTACATTACCGCGTCGGCCGTCGACGCTTTCAACTGTGCGACGTTGACGGCGTCGGTGTCCTGCGTGCCGCCGGCCAGGCCATTGATCTGGCGGGTCTTGCCAGTGGCGGCATTGCCGACGCTCACGGCGCCCAGCGTGCTTTTCCAGGCGGCGCCCGCGTCGGTCGAGGCCATTCCGGTGCGAGGATTGTAGGCCTGGACGGAAGCGCCCGTGGTCGCCAGCGAGCCTGAGCCCAATGCGACGCCGTCGCCGACCGAGGCTACGGCGGCGCTACCTAGCGCAAGCGAATTGACGGCGGAGGCGGAAGCGATCGCACCGCTGCCGATGGCAATGGCGTTCGCTGCCCCTGTCTGCGCTTTCGCTCCCTGGCCCATCGCGATGGTGCCGACGGCCGAGGTCGCCGCTTGGTAGCCGATCGCCGTGGAGTTGTCGGCGGCCGCGTTGGCGGAGTTGCCCAACGCTACCGCGCTGCCCTTTGACGCGCTGGCGCCCAGACCCAAAGCCGTGCTCGACGAGCCGCTAGCCGTGGCATTGTGGCCGAATGCCGAAGCGGCGTCGCCGCTTGCCGTGGCGTTGGCGCCAACCGCCGCGGAATTGGCGCTCTTCGCTACGGAAGCAAATCCGATGGCCAGCGCATGATCGTTGGAAGCGTTGGCATTCAATCCAATGGCGATCATGTCGGTATGGGCGGCGTTGGCGCTCGCAGCGGTCGCGTTATGACCGATGGCCACCGTGTCGTTGTTCGAAGCCTTCGACGACTCGCCCATCGCCAGCCCGCTTCGCCCGCCCGCGGTCGCACCGACTCCGCCGGCCAGCGCGTTGATGCCCGTCGCGCCGTCGTTGTTGTAGTTTCCGCCGGCCACGCCCGCGTCGTTCACACTGTAGTAATGCGTCTGCGAGCTGGCGAAAGCGCCTTTCAATTGGGCGACGTTCACCGCGTCGCTGTCCGCCGTGCCCCCGGCTACGCCGGTGATCTGGCGATACAGGCCGTTTGTGGAATCGCCTACCGAAACGGCGCCGCTCGTGCTCGTCGTCGCGGCGATGGCACTGGCTTGAGCTGCGGTCGTGCGAGGCGGAATAAATGGCGCGACTCCAGCCGCCGTACTCGATACGGAGTTGCTGCCCAGGGCGACGCCGCCAGCCACCGTGGCGCTGGCTTCAGGCCCAGCCGCGAGGGACCTGTAGCCCGAGGCGGTGGCATGGGAACCGATGGCGGTACTCCAGAATCCAGAACCGAGCGAACTGTCGCCTATCGCCACGGAGGACGCGTTGGTGGCCTGCGCCGCGGAGCCGATGGCGGTCGAACTCGTACCGGAAGCATAGGCGCTTGGGCCGAATGCGGAGGATTGGCCTCCGACAGCGCGTGCGCCATTCCCGACGGCGACGTCATAGGCGAGTTCGGCGACGCTCTTGAATCCCAATGCCGTGCTGCCGTAACCCGAAGCCCGCGTCTCGGTTCCGATGGCGGTGCTGCCCTCGCCGGATGCGGTCGCGCCGATGCCTGCGGCCAGCGCGTCGGCGCCGGTGGCGCCGTCGTTCGCATAGTTGGCCGCCGGCGTTCCGCCGTCATTGACGCTGTAGTAATGCGTTTCGGCAGACGTCGCCGAGGCGACCAGCGCGCCCGCGATGGCGATCAAGGCACGCGACGAGCGTTTCTTTTTTCCCTTCGCCAATTCGGACGCCACGACCCATTTTCCGGTGGCCTCGTTAAGTATGCACTTGTAGACCTTGTTCATGATCAACTCTCAGTACAGTGAACCAGCAAAACAAACATGCGTGCTCTCGTCTCGCTTGGGGCGCTAATGCACGGCCTTTCGCGCCTTGATACAAGGATGGAGCGGTCCAGGATTTCTGAGGTTGGGAAACCGATGAATGGGGCTGCGGAAAATTCCGAACGTACCCGATTCCGCTATTGCGGCGAAACGCCTATTCGCCTTTACAGCGATATGCGGCGGCAAGCATCTCCGCCTTCAGCAGCAGGTCTGGATCCACGCGCAGCGCCTTGGCCAGGAGATCGACCGTCCATTCGCACAAGGCCACGTCGCCGCTGTCCAATGCCAGCAAGGTGGGAAGGCACAGATTGGTGCGCGCCTGAGTCGAGGCCATGGACAGACCACGATGGGTACGCCAGGCGCGCATTGCGCTGAAGCCTCGGGCTTCTATCAGCACCTGTACCGGCCCTGGAAGGCCCTCTCGGTGTCGCGGCCAGGGGTGGGGCGTCTCGGATGTCAGGACGTTGAGCTGACGCGTGGGTTGCGGCGCGACATAGGTGCTCTGGGCGCGTCGGATCGGCCGGACTGGCGTGAATTGCTTCATGGTCTCGGAAGAGGCATCGGGCACGGCCACAAGAGACGCCCGGCGGAGGGAGCCGCCGATCATGGCTGTTGTGTCTTCATGTCCGCGCAAGAATGCATGGGTCGCAGCACTTCCGGACCGGGAAAATTCCGCAATCCGCCGGGGAAATTTCCGAACATGGTTCTCGTCTCGCCGGCAACGGGGCGGCGACTAAGAACTTTCCGCAAAACATGAGGAAATTTCCACAGCAGGGGACGCCGGGAACTGTTGCAGACTTTAGCGGGGCCGGTTGCGCTGTGGCAGCCAGGCAGGCGGTGGTGGGAGGAGCTGATCAGATGATGGCGCGTGCATTGATAATCTCGGACAGGCTGTCCACTTATGAGGACTTTCGGCGGACGTTGAACCAGTATCCCGAGCTTTCGGTATGGGTGCTGGATGCATCGGACCTGCGTTTTTTCGAGCTGGAAGACAACGCGGAAACGCCCGAGTTGGTCATTCTGGATGTATTGGCCAGTCCCACCAAGTGCCTGGCCGCGACGGCCAGGGTGCGAGCCTTGTTCCCCAAGGCGAAGATCGCCGTCAGGGCGCTCGCGCTATGGGAGCGGTACCTGCCGCTAATTCTGCAGGCGGGCGCCCATGGCATCATCGACGGCTATACCTATCACAGCAGACACGCGATGTCTATGCTGATAGATTCGATGATGGCGGGAAACATCATCTACCGCATCCAAGGTTCAGACTGACCCCGTCGCGGCGTTCAATCCTTCGCCGGCAAGAGGGCATCGTTGGCCGCGTCGATCCCGCGGAAGGGTCATCAGCGCCTCCAGGGCCATGGGGCGGCCGAGCAGGTAGCCCTGCCCATGGCGACAGCCGAGCTGGTAGAGCGCCCGAAGTTCCGCAACCGTCGAAATGCCCTCCGCGACGACCCGCCAACCCATTTCCTTGGCGAGGCCCAGCGCGAATCTGACCGACTGCCGGGCAATCGGACTGTCGCCGACCTGAGCGGCGAACACGCGATCGAGCTTGAGTTCGTCTATGGGCAGGTCCAGAAGCCGGTCCAGATTTGCATAACCGACGCCGAAGTCGTCAATGCTGACTTGGAACCCGTATTGCCGCAGGCGGGTCAGCGCAGCCTTAAGCGCCTTGGCGTCGGCGGCGGGGGTGTCTTCGGTCAGCTCCACCCTGATAAGGGCGGGATCCACGCGTCTGCGCAATGCGGTCGACCTCAGAAAGTCGACATTGTCGTGCGTAGACAAGGTGGCGGCGCAGGCATTGACGGCCAGCGGCAATGGCCTGGACGCGAGGTTCAATGCGGCGCTGGCCGCCAGCGCAAGCTCTGTCACGCGTCTGAATAGCGGGGCTTGCATATTCATGCCCTGAATCGCGCCGATGAAGCGGCCCGCGGGCAACACGCCCCAGACGGGGTGATTCCAGCGCGCGAGCGCTTCGGCGGACTCGATGCGTCCGGTCTTCAGATTTACCTGGGGCTGGAACACGAGTTGGAGCTGCGAAGGATCCCGCAGCATTTCGATGACTTCGTGCTCATGGAACTGAATGAGTCGAGCCGAATTTTCCTGGCACCACATGGCGTGCTTCCCGGTTATGGTCGAGACAACATGCCTACAAGGCTAGCAACTCCGCCTTGCGGCAGGGGTAGGAAATTTCACATTCGGAGCCAGCCGCTGCTGTAGGAAATTTCCGCAGAAGGTTCCGAAATTTCGTCAGCCCGGGATACTGAGGAACACGTAGATTGCATCCGTGCGACAGTCATTCTTTGGTGTCCTGTCATGGATCCGGCCTCACTTCTTCGTCCCTGTCATCCCCCTTCCTGCGTACGATCGCGCTTGAGCCGTTCCACGACGTCGCGCGCCGCCATGGCGTTCGGCGGCGCGGTCGCCGCGTTTCCCGGTTTCACCGAACCCATGACCGCGCTCTGGCTGGAGCTGACATCGCTGGTCTGCGTCACAGGGTTCGTCGCCGCGCTGGTGGTCTTGATTCTGCTGGTCCGCAAGAGCCGGCAGCATCTGCGCTCCGAAACGCGTCTGAAGGATCTGCTGGCGTTCCAGACCGCGGTTCTGGACGCCATTCCGGATCCCATCGTGCTGCGGGACAAGGACCTGAATCTGCTGGCGTGCAACAGCGCATACGAGAAGCTGCTGCAGCGGTCGCGGGGGGCGCTGAGAAACACGTCGGTCGACCGGGCCTTGCAGATGTTGGTCTGTGACGTGGAGCTGGCCCAGATAGAAAAGGATTACCGCGAAGTCATGGCGACGGGCGTCGCACTGAGCAAAGACCGCGAATTTCACGTGCACGGCCGGGAGATGACGGTCCGGCACTGGATGGAGCCCTTGCGCAATGCCCGCGGCGCGGTGACGGGCGTGGTCGGTGGCTGGATGGACATCACGCACCGCCAGCGCGTTCTGAAGGAACTGGCGGTTGCCAAGGACCGCGCGGAGGGCGCGGACAGGGCCAAGACCACCTTCCTGGCGTCTGTGAGCCATGAAATTCGCACGCCCATGAACGCGATCATGGGCGTGCTGGAACTGACGTTGTCGCATCCGGGCTTGCCAAGTCAGGACCGGAGACAGCTGAGCACCGCATACGACGCGTCCAAGTCGCTGTTGTCGCTGATAGACGATCTGCTCGACCTTTCCAAGATGGAGGCCGGGAAATTCCAGTTGTCGCCTCGGCCTACGGCGCTTGTAGAGCTGGTCGAGGAGGTGGTGAACGTGTTCCGTCCCATTGCCGAAGGCAAGGGTTTGGAGCTGGTCCTGGAGGTCGATATGCCCGAGGGCGGCGCTGGCGCCTACCACGTGGATCCCTTGCGGCTGAAACAGGTCTTGAACAATTTCGTGTCCAATGCGATCCGCTTCACGCGGCGCGGCACGGTGCGGGTATTCGTGGGCGCCGATGTCCGGGAGGGAGACCTTCAATGGATCTCATTGAAGGTCGTCGACACCGGCGTGGGCATTCCCGCGCAGGCGATTGAATCCTTGCTGCAACCCTTCGTGCAGGTTGCAGAAACGCTGCCCGCATCGGACCGGGGCACCGGCCTCGGGCTATCCATTTGCGACAGGCTGGTGCGGAAGATGGGGGGCGCGATCGCGATAGAAAGCGAACTGGGCGTCGGCACGAGCATCTCCGCCCGCCTGCCGCTGCGTGAGGCGCCGGCGCAGCCTGCTTCGCCCGCGCGCATTGCAGCGTTCGAGCCGGTCGCGCCGGCGTGCGTGCCGCTGAATGTGCTGGTCGTCGACGACCAGCCGTCCAATGTCCTGCTATTGCAGCGCCAGTTGCAGAAGCTGGGCCATCGCGTTTGCTGCGCCCGCAACGGAGCGCAGGCGCTCGAGATGTTGGGCGAACAGCGGTTCGACGTCGTGGTGTGCGACTGCGCGATGCCCGTGATGGACGGCTACACCTTCGCGCGCATCCTGCGGCAACGTGGCGACGCGAGCGCCGCCTTGCCCATCCTGGGCTATACCGCGGGCGCGCACGAAGCGGAAGTCGAGCGCGCCAGGGCAGCGGGCATGGACCGGATTCTGATCAAGCCCGTGAACCTGAGTTCGCTGGGAAGAGCCATCGATGAGGTGGCGCATCGGAGCGCGCGGGGCCAGGCCGATAGCGTTGGCGCCGGCGTATGCAGTAACGCCGGGTTAGGGGACTGAGCGAAGCCATGCCGCACCTGGCTTGCCATCCGCAGGGCTGGCGACGCCGGCCCGGGCCCTGGCGAGAAGTCAGCGCCCCTGCCGCAGGCGATGCAGCTCGGCGCAGAGTCGTTCCAGCGCAGGCACGAACAAGGTGTTCAGCCGTTCGACCTCGGCGCCGTCGCCGCTGCGGGTGACGGCCTCGATGTGTTCGCATAGCCGCGTCAGCGATGCGCATCCGGCCAGCCGCGCCGTGCCTTTGATGCGATGCGCCAGCGCGCCGGCCCCATGCCAGTCCCGACTTGCGCAGCAGGCCCGATAGCCCGCCAGGTCATTGAGCCCGGTGTCGGCCAGGCTGTCGACGAGTTCGGCCACGACGGCGGCGTCCCCGTCGACCAGGCCGTGGAGCACCGCGGGGATGGCGGCGCATTCGCGGTCGTCCGGCAGACAGTAGCCGGCGCTCAATAGGGCTGGCAGCAGCTCCGAATCGGCGATGGGCCGGGCGCGATACGCCTCATCGTCAGCAATGGCGCTGCCCGAGGGCGCGATCCACAGGCGTATCGGCGCCTCCCCGACCGCGGCGGGCGGCAACGCCGCTGAAGCCTGCGGCGATTTTCCGTCCCACACGACAACTCGGGGGGTGGCCGAATAGCCCGACATGGCGGCGACATCCGGGCAGCTTTCCACCACGAGACCGAGGTTCTCCAGGCGGGCGCACAATTCGCGCATCCGCCCAGGATCGGATCCGATGACGAGCGCGAGATTCATCTGGTTCTCCGAGAGGCGGGCATGACGACTACCGGGCGATTCCGCACTGGCGCGCAAAGTCGATCAGTTCAAGCAGCGTCTGTACGTTCAGTTTTTCCATAATGCGCGTCTTGTGCGTGCTGACCGTTTTGTTGCTGATGAAAAGCGCTTCGCCGATTTCTTTGTTTGACATGCCGCGGGCCAGCATCTGCATGATGACAATCTCCTTGTCCGAGAGACGGCTCAGCCGATCCACGTTGTCGGCCGTACCGGCCTGCCGCGCGGAGTGCGGGCCCTCGGTGTTGGGAAAGACGGTGTAGCCGGCCAGGACGGCTTCGACGCAGCGAAGGATTTCGGATATTTCCTGCGACTTGCTGACGTAGCCGTTGGCCCCGGCGAGTTTTACGCGCGGTGCAAAAACCGACTGGTCCTGTCCTGATACCACCAGGATGCGGATGTCCGGTTGGATGGACTTGATCCGCGGAATCACGTCCAACCCGTTGATCTTCGGAATGTCGATATCCAGAATGACCAAACCAGGGTGGTTGTCCTTGACGGTCTGTATGGTGGACTGGCCGTTGTCGGCTTCCAGTATGCCTGTTACGCCCAACACCTGACTCAGGTGCGTCTTCAGGACCAGGCGCAACGAAGGGTGGTCGTCTACGACGAGTACTGTGGTCAAGTGCGACTCCGTTCTGTAAGGGGCGGAAAGGCGGGCGCGGGGCGGGAAGGCCGGATCGTCCGGTTTGCGTCAATGGGATTCATCGGTCCATCTCCCTATGCACTTGCGCAGCGTGGAAAGGCTGACGGGTTTGACCAGGAAGTCATTGAGGCCGGCTTGCCGAAGGCGCTCCACGTATTCACTCTGGACGTCGGCGCTCAGCCCCACCACGGGGAGGGTCCGTATGCGGGCATCGTCGTGCGCGCGAACCCGACGCGTCAATTCGAAGCCGTCCATGTCGGGCATGTGGCAATCCGTTAGCATCAACGCGTATGGCGCCCGTTCCAGTTGGTTCAACGCCTGCCTGCCGTCCGAGACCACATCCGCCTGCCACCCCAGCTTGTCCACCATATTTCGAATCACGATCTGATAAGGCAAATGGTCTTCCACGATCAGTATTCGGCGCGTTTCAAGAACGGCGCCATTTTCCCGTAGCGCCGCCGGGGATTTGGTAACAGGATGCTCCGTCTGCAACGCACTGAGACAGGTGCGCGCCAGTTCGCCAAACAACACCGGCCCGCCGGCCAGCATCTGCGCCGGGGACGTCCCTGGCGGCAAGGTCTCCGGCGCATATCCGCCCGGCGCGAAGTAAAGCGTGGCTGGCAGCGGCGAGGGTCCCGGTTGCGGCAATTCGACGATATGCAGGTCGGCGGCGCCGGGAGGCTCGACCGGCCGCATGCCCAATGCGCGCGCATATGCCTGAAGGGCGGCGTCGTCCGCTGCGCGGTGCACCTCGATGCGGATACGCTTGCCGGCCAGTATGGAGTCGGGCGGATCCAGCTGCAGGATGTGCAGGGGCAAGGTGACGTCGAACCGGCTGCCGACGCCTTCGGTGCTCTGCACTTGAATGCTTCCCCCCATCAGGCGGCTCAGGCGCATGCAGATCGCCAGCCCCAGGCCGCTGCCTCCGTATTGGCGCACGGTCGACGCATCGGCCTGCGAAAAAGGGCGGAACAACCGGCTCTGCGCTTCGGCCGAAATCCCGATGCCGGTATCCGAAACCGAGATCAGGACCGTCTGAACGGATGCGGCTGCCGCGGACCCGGCGGGCGCCGTCCTGACCAGGATGCTGATTCCGCCGGCCACGGTGAACTTGATGGCGTTGCCGATCAGGTTCAGGAGAATCTGCTTCACCCGCACCGGGTCGCCCCGATATTGCGCCGCGATCTCGGGTGCGACGCATGCGTCCAGCGTCAATCCCTTCTCCCGGGCCTTGGCCGAGAAGATATGCGTCACCTGGTCCAGCACCTCGCGCAGGCTGTACGGTATCGATTCGACCGGCACCGGACCGTCCTCCAGGCGGGAGAAATCCAGGATATCGCCCAGGATTTCGATCAGAAGCCGGGAGGCGCTGTCCGCCAGGTCGACCTGCTGGCGCTGATAGTCGTCCATGGGCGTATCGCGCAACAACTCGAGCGCGCCCAGCGTCGTCGCCAGCGGCGTGCGGATTTCGTGACTCATCGCAGCCAGAAAGCGGGACTTCGCCTGGGCATTTGCGTCGGCCTCAGCCTTGGCGCGGCTGAGCGCCTCTGCATCACGGTGCTCCTGCGTGACATCCAGCAGGTAGCCGTTCCAGAGGACCGAGCCGTCGGCGAGACGCCGGGGCAGGGCAGTGCCGACTCTCACCCATCCGTCATCGCCCGCGCGGTGCGTTGCCAGGTCGATCTGTATCGGCTTGCCGCCGTCGCGGGATGCGTCCACTGCCGCGTCGGCGGCAGGCCAGTAGTCTTCCAGGATGTTGGGCAGATTTCCCCTGCCGGACTGCTGGCGGATCTCGCGCGACGACATACGCAGGAACCTCTCGGTTTGGCCCACCAAATACGGGATCCAGCGATGGCCGCCGGGCTCCTCGCGGATCCGGAAAAATGCCATGGGCAGGGTTCGCGTCAGGTCTTCTACGGTGTCCCGGATTTCGCGGGCCTCGCGTTCGGCCGACAGGCGCGCGCTGGCATCGACAAGCGCCACCAGGGCGCCGCGAGGCGCGTCGTCATCGCCGCGAAAGGGCTGCACGATCAACATTCCTTCGATGGCCCGGCCGTCGGCGGCGTGTACTTCGATGACTTCGGCGATCGCCCTGTCCGCCACGGCGCATTGGGCGGCGAAGGCTTCCAACTGAGCCCCCAGCGACCCGGCCGCGCCATGCAGCGAGCCGGCCTTCGCCCCAATCAGCCGGCTGCGGTCCAGCCCCACCATGTTTTCGAAAGCCCGGTTCACGGTCAGGTATCGGTTCATGCCGTCGAGCGCTGCGACGAGCGTGGGGGTGGCGTCCAGCAGACGGGTCTGCATCTCGCGAGACGCCCGGGCTTCCCGCGCGTCGAGGCGCAGGCGCCGGGCTTCGGCCAGCATCTTCCGCAGGAAATGCAGCAAGACCAGTATGGCGGCGAAAAGCAGGAGGGCAATGCCGCTCAGGAACGCTTCCATAAAGGTCGACATGGCCTCGGGGTTCTCCGAAAGGAAGCCGGCTTGCCCGCTGCCGCCGGCGGACCACAAGCCCTGCGAATTTTGTTACTACATCATCACGGTGCAATATTCGCACAACGATTTTGTAACATAATTGTCGGGTATGTCGGTGGCGTCGGCGCGAAACAGACGTGCATTCCGTGGCGGCGCCCGGAAAGGCGGCGAGAGGATCCCACGGATGGACACCGGTCAGAAGAATTCATCCAGCAAGGCGTAAAACTCGAGGCGCCGCTCGTCGCGCTCGGCGCCGTACAGCTGAAAGAATGGGCTGACCCATTCCGATCCCAGATTGCGCTCGATGCTGCGTGCCGCAAGCGCCAGGTCCTGAAAACGGTCGCTGAACCCGAGGCGGCCGCAGTCGAGAAAACCTGTGAACCGGCCGGCTTCGGCCATGAAGTTCGGCAGGCAGGCATCGCCGTGGGTCACGACCAAGTCTGGCGTGCCCCGGGGCTTCAACGACAAAAGCTCTTCAAACAGATCCGTGGCGGTTCGCCCCAGCCGTTTCTGATCGAAATCCGTTTCGTCGACGAGGCCGGCGCTAATGCGATCCTTTGCGGCGGCCATGCGCCGCTCCAGACGATGGTCGAAGGGGCATTCTGCGACGGGCTCCTGATGCAAAGCGCGCAATGCCATCGAGACAATGCCTATGATTTGCGCCGGCGAAAGCTCGCCGGCGCTGGCCAGATCCAGTCCGGGCAGCGCGCTCATGAGCAGCCAGTGACGATTGTTCTCCTCCATCGTGTCCAGAACCAGAGGGGCGGGCAGGCCACGCTGGTTCAGCCAGCGGAGGCGAGCGATCTCGTCGGGAAGCTCGCTTAGCGCGCCGACCGGCTCCGACTTCAGGAACAGATCCCGTCCGCCGCCGAGGCGAACTCGGAACACGTCGGCGCCCGACTCTCCAATCGACTGGCGTTCGATTGGCGCTCCCCGGAACTTTTCGCCCCATTTGGCGGGAATACTCATGTGCTCGTCACTCCTTCGATGGCGGGATGAATAGGGGCAGGTTACTGCGCCGGGCCGGCGCAGAGGCGCGCGTAGCTCTGGAGTCGGCGGCATCGTCGCTCGCTGATCCTCACCAACACAAACGCGTCTTTCCGACATATATGTCCGCCTTCGGGCGGTCGTTTCTAATTATGGAGGCGGCGGTAGCGGTGCTGATAATTGGGGTTTATCGCGCCCAGTCGGTCCCGCAAGGCGCCTTGGGCTATTTCGTCCTGTACGAGATCCATAGAGGGGGAGAACTGCCGATACCAGTATTACCTATGGCCTTGTTATAGGACGGAGCCAATAGAACAATCCACTTCGAACTTTACTTCGAATGGATAGGCCGTATGAGAATCTCGTTTTTGCACACCATCGACACTAGCGAAGCCGTCTTCGGACTCGCGGCGATGAAAGCCGGTTGGTCATCGGATCAAATTCGTCATGCGACTCGCGAGGATCTGCGGCAGGCAATGGCGCAACAGTCGGCGCCAAACTGTGGCGCGCACGGCCGGGTCCACGAAGCGGTGCGGAGTTTGATGGCCGAGGCCGACGCGGTAATCGTGACGTGCGCGACGCTCGGCCCCGCAATCGACACGATGGGAGAAACCTCCGTTCCCATCATCCGGGCAGATGCGGCCCTGGCCAAAGCGGCGTCGCGCGCCGGCAGAAACCTCGTCGTGCTCTGTGCGGTCGAATCGAGCGTTGCGCCGAACCGAGAGCTCTTCGAGCTCCATGCGGCCGCCACCGGCGCTAGTGTGACTGTTCGCTTGATACCCAACGCCTGGGCGCTCTACCAAGAAGGCGAAACAGCCGCATGCATGGCGGCATGTGCGGAAGCGGCGGATGAAGCGTATGCCCAAGGCTTTGATGTCGTGGCGTACGCTCATCCATGGATGGCTGAGTCTGTGGAATTGATGAGAAGCAAGTGCCGACCGGTCCACGGTGTACAAGCGGCGCTGGACGCCGTGACTGATGCGCACTAACCCCCGCAACGTCCGCCAATGCAACGGGCCGCCCTAGGGCGGCCTGTATTGATTGTGGCGCTGGTCTCGTGCGGCTCTGCCATCCCCTCGCAGCGCGGACGTTATCGACGTAGGCGATCTGATCTGATCTGATTTCCGGCGCGCTGCGCAAAATCCCCGCCTCAATACTTCTGATTTCCGACCGGACGCCGCACCGCGGGCTCTAGAGTGATTCCCGACCTAAACGGACCGGGGAATCGCCATGACCAAACTGGAAATCTACGACCACCGCGCGCTGGCGCTGGTGCCTCCCGACGCCGTGCTTGAAGTCCTGGCCACAGGCTGCACCTGGAGCGAGGGGCCGGTCTGGATGCAGGAGGATGGCAGCGTGCTGTGGAGCGATATTCCGAAGAACCGCATGATGCGCTGGCATCCCGACGGCGGCGGGCGCGTGTGGCGCCAGCCGGCGGATTTCGTCAATGGCCATACGCGTGAGGCGGGCGGGTCGCTGCTGCATTGTTCGCACGGCCGGCGCGCCGTTCTGCGTACGCGCTTCGGGCCCGACCTGGCGCCGCTGGGTAATGAAATCGTGGTCGACCGCTACGAAGGAAAGCGGCTCAATTCGCCCAACGACGTGGTGGTCAAATCGGACGGAACCATCTGGTTCACGGATCCCCCCTACGGCATTCTCTCCAACCATGAGGGATACAAAGCAGATTCCGAGTTGGGAGACAACTTCGTGTTCCGGTTCGATCCGGCAAGCGCCATTCTGGAAGTCGTCAGCGACTTCGTCGAGGAACCCAATGGCCTGGCTTTTTCGCCGGACGAGTCGGTGCTCTATGTGTCCGACACCTCGGCTGCGCTGCGCACCGATGGCGGCGGCAATCATCACATCGTGGCCTTCGACGTCGCCGGTGGCCGCCGCCTGCAAAACCCCAGGGTGTTCGCGCAGGTCGACCCGGGTGTGCCCGATGGTTTGCGGGTCGACATGCAGGGCTGGGTCTACACCAGCAGCGGCGACAGCGTCCAGGTCTATGGCGCCGACGGAAGGCGGCTGGCAAAGATTCCGGTGCCGGAGAAGGTCGGCAACGTGGCGTTTGGCGGGACGGGGATGAACCAGCTGTTCATTTGCGCCAGTACGTCGTTGTATCGCATCACCCTGAACACCAAGGGAATTCCATGAAGACGAAGCGCAAACACGGCAGGGCGGAACATCGGGCTGTTGGGCGGGAGGTCCTGTTGCTGGTCGAGAAATGCAGCCACTGCTTCAGCACCTATGACCTGGCCACGGGCGAGCGCATCGCCTCCGTCGCGCTGCCCGACTATCCGCACGAATTCGTCATCGACAGCCATTGCCGCTACGCCTATGTCGGCCACTATGGGGTGGAGCATTCCGGCGTGGCCGGCCCTGGCGGGCATTCGGTGTTCCAGATCGACATCCGCGCGTCCGAACTGGTGCGCACCATCGATCTATCTCCCTACAACCGGCTGCACGGCCTGCAGATCGACGCGCAGGACCGCCTGTACGCGCTCAGCGAGGAACGCTCCACGCTCTTGGTGCTGGACACGCCGCAGACGGACGCCGCGCCCAGGCGCGCGGTGGGCAGCGGCGGGGTCAAGAGCCGTCTGCTGGCGCTGTCTCGCGACGGGCAGACGGCCTATTGCATGAACCTGCTGTCGCATACGGTCGCCAAGGTGCGTCCCTGGGACCCGCTGGCCGCGCCGGTGCTGTGCCAGCCCGGCGAAAAGCCCGAGGGCTGCTGTCTCAGCGCGGACGAGCAGACGCTCTATGTGACGAACCGCTGGAGCAATACGCTGGCGGCGATCGACACCGCCTCGATGACGGTCAAGCGCGAGGCGCCGTCCAGGAACGATCCCACGCGCCTGTACCGCTATCGCGACGGCCGCATGCTCGTCACCAACTACGGCGAGCGCAGCCTGTCCATCGTCGATCCGGACACCTTGCAGGAACTGGCGCACGTGCCAACCGAAGCGCGCGCCATCGCCTTGTCCTTCCATCCGTCCAGGCCGCTGGCCTATGTCTCGCTGGACGATGACAGGGTGGGGCTCTTCAACCTGGAAACCCGCGCGTTCGAAAGCTATATCGCCACGCAGCGCGAACCCGACGTGTCCAGGGTCGTGTACCTGTAGGGGGCGGCGGGACCCGGGAGGAGCGTGTCGCGATGACCAAGTCTATTTGGGCCTGGCTGATGATGCCGCTGTCCGGGTCGGCCACGCACAGCATCGCGGATTGGGCCGCCTGGCATGCGCGGCTGATGGTGCTGGCCTGGGGCATCCTGTTTCCGGTGGGCGCTTTCGCGGCGCGCTTCTACAAGGTATCGGCGCATCAGGACTGGCCCAGGCAGCTGGACAACAAGGCGTGGTGGCTGGCGCATCGCGCGATCCAGAGCCTTGCCGTGGCGACCATGACGGCGGGTTTGCTCCTGGCCTTCGGTTCGGGCCGGGGCGAGAGCGCGGCCGCGGTGGTGCACGGCTGGCTCGGTTGGCTGCTGTGCGCGGCGGGGTGGCTGCAGGTGGCGGCCGGCCTGTTGCGCGGCAGCAAGGGCGGGCCTACCGATGTCCGGATGCGCGGCGACCACTACGACATGAGCCGCTGGCGGCTTGGCTTCGAACGCCTGCACAAGGCGGGTGGCTGGCTGGCCATCGTGGTCGCGGTGCCGACCATCGCGATCGGGCTGGCGGTGGCGGACGCGCCGCGCTGGATGGCGCTGGTGCTGGCGTGCTGGTGGGCCGCGCTGCTCGTCTGGTTCTGCCGGATGCAGCGGCAGGGGCGCTGCATGGACACTTACCAGGCCATCTGGGGGCCGGACGAGCGCCATCCCGGCAACCGGATCGCGCCCGTGGGCTGGGGCGTGCGGCGCTACTCGGCGCAATCCTGGCTGGAGCGGCCGGGCCGCTGCAAGAAACACTGACGGCGAGGTGGCGGCATGCCTGGGCTCGAACTGAACAATGTGGTCAAGCGTTATGGCGACGTGACCGTCGTGCAGCAGATGAATCTGTCGGTCCATGAGGGCGAGTTCATGGTGCTGCTGGGCGAGTCGGGCTGCGGCAAGAGCACGACGCTGAGGATGATCGCCGGCCTGGAGGAGGTCTCCGAAGGCGAGATCCGCATAGGCGGGCGCGCGGTGACCCATCTGGCGCCCCGCGACCGGGACATCGCGATGGTGTTCCAGAACTATGCGCTGTATCCGCACATGAGCGCGGGCGAGAACATGTCGTTCTCGCTGCGCCTGGCCCGCCAGCCCGCGGCCGAGGTCCAGGTCCGGGTGCAGGAGGCCGCCAGGATCCTGAACATCGAGCATCTGCTCGACCGCAAGCCCAAGGCGCTGTCGGGCGGCCAGCGCCAGCGCGTGGCCATCGGCCGGGCCATCGTGCGCGAGCCGCAGGTGTTCCTGTTCGACGAACCGCTGTCCAACCTGGACGCCAAGCTGCGCGGGCACATGCGGGCGGAACTGGCCATCCTGCATCGGCGCCTGGGCAAGACCACCGTATACGTGACTCACGACCAGACCGAGGCCATGACCCTGGCCACGCGCATCGCGATATTCGACCGCGGCCGGATACGGCAGGTGGATACGCCGGCCGAGGTGTTTTCCCGGCCGGCGAATCTGTTCGTCGCGGGTTTCATCGGCATGCCCACCATGAATTTCTTCAACGCGCGCGCCAGTGTCGAAGACGGCCGGATGCTGTTGCGCGGCGAAGGCTTCGCCTGGCCCGCGCCGCAATGGCTGGCGGCGGCCGCGCCGCGGCCGGACCAGGCGCTGACCCTGGGACTGCGGCCGCAAAGCCTGCGCGCCGGGGCCGGCGGACCGGCGCCGCTGAACGTGCTGGTCGACGTGGTCGAGTACCTGGGCACCGAGAGCCTGGTGACCGGGCACATGAATACCCCGGGCGGGCAGCGCGTGTCGGCAGTCTTGCCCGGCAACGCGAAAGCGCGGTTGCAGCAGGCGCTGGCGCTGCAATTCAGCGACGAAGACCTGCACGTATTCGATACCGACAGCGGCCTCAGCCTGCGCGGCTAGAAAAGGCCCATTGCATTTCTTTCCACCTATCAGGAGACAAGCATGAAGCGACGCGATTTCATGAAAAGCAGCGCCATTGCGGTATTCGGCGCCGGCCTGCCGTTGAGCGGCGCGATGGCGCAGAACCGTTACGCCAAGTACGCGGGGCAGACGGTGGTGTTCAGCATTCCGGCGCACCCGCACTATGACGCCATGCTCAAGATCCTGCCGCGGTTCACCAAGGAGACGGGCATCAAGGTCGAGACCGACCGGCTGGCCATGGGCCGCATGAAGGAAAAGCAGCTGCTGGAGATGGCCAAGGCCCAGGGCGACTACGACCTGGGCTGCTATGTGGTGATGTGGAAGGGCGAGTACGTGTCCAAGGACCTGATCCATCCGCTGGACCCGTTCTTCCAGAACGCGGCGCTGGTCGATCCAGCTTACGACATTCATGACATCGTCCCGATCTACCTGGAGAACCTGGGCCTGGTGGGCGGCCCCAAGGGCTATCTGGCCGGGCCGGGCGCCAAGCTGTATGGCCTGCCCTATGGCGCGGAAACCTCGGTGCTGGCCTACCGCCGCGATCTTTTCTCCAAGCATGACCTCAAGCCGCCGGCCAATTACGACGAGTTCCGCGCCTTGCTGCCGCTGGTCAGGCAAAAGACCGGCATCGGCGCGCTGGCCTCGCGCGGGCAGGCGGGCCACCAGGCGGTGCACGCATGGCTGCTGCACCTGAATCCGCTGGGCGGCAGCGTGTTCGACGACGAATGGCATCCGCGCTTCAACGACGAAGCGGGCCTGGCGGCGCTGAAGTTCCTGCAGGAAGTCGTGGCCACCGGCCCGGCGGGCATTCCCGGCTATGGCCAGGGCGAAAGCAACACCGCTTTCCTGCAGGGCCAGGCGGCCATGTACCTGGATTCCACGCTGCTGGCCGGCCTGGTCAACGACCCGGCCAAGTCCCGCGTGGCCGGCAAGGTGGGCTGGGCGCTGCATCCCATGGGCACGCGCCGCGCCTCGCAGTCCGGCGGTCTGGGCCTGGCCGTGGCCAAAAACGCCAGGAACGCCGACGCCGCCTTCCTGCTCATGCAGTGGCTGACTTCCAAGGCGCAGGACAAGGCGGTGACGGCCGCCGGCGGCGTGCCCATCCGCAATTCGACCCTGGGCGACGCGGAACTGATGCGCAAGTATCCGGAATTCGTCATCTTCAAGGAGGCGCTCAAGTACTCGAACCCGGACTGGCGGCCCATCATCGCGGTCTGGGACAAGATCAACGTGCAGGCGCTGGGCGTGGGCATATCCGAGGCCCTGACGGGCAAGAAGACCGCGCAGGCCGCGCTGGACGACATGGTGCCGCAGGTCACGCAGATCATGCGCGAAGCCGGCTACAAGGTCTGAGGCCCGCATGCGCACTCCCTCCTGGGCGCCTGTCCTGTACCTAGGGCCGGCGGTCGTGGTGATGGCGGCGGCCTGCCTGTATCCGGTGATCTCGGCGTTTCAGCTGGGGCTGCACGACTGGAGCATGGGCACGCCCTGGAGCGAGGCGCGCTGGACCGGCCTGGACAATTTCGTTTCGGCGTTTTCCAACGCCCGGGTGTGGTCTTCGCTGTGGACCACGCTGCTGTTCGCGGCGGTATGCGTCAGCGCCGAAATGGCGCTGGGCATCGCGCTGGCCCTGGCGCTGGAGCGGCCGGTGCGGGGCACGGCCGTGTTCCGCACGCTTTTCATCCTGCCCATGATGATCGCGCCGGTGGCGGTGGGGCTGGTGTGGCGCTACATCTTCGACGCGCAGTTCGGCCCGGTCAACGCGGCGCTGGCGCTGCTGCGGATCGCGCCCGTGGCGTGGCTGGCCGAGCCGGCGCTGGCCTTCATCGCCATCGTGGTGGCCGACATCTGGCAATGGACGCCGTTCGTTTTCATCATGATGGTCGCGGCGGTGGCCAACGTGGACGCCGCCGTCATCGAGGCCGCGCGCCTGGACGGGGCGCGCTGGTGGCAGATGACCTTCCGGGTCAAGCTGCCCATGATTTCGCACGTGATCGCCATCACGCTGATGATGCGGCTGATCGACGCCTTCCGGGTGCTGGAAGTGGTGTACGTGCTGACCTTCGGCGGCCCGGGGGACTCCACCGAGATTCTTGCGCTGCACATCTACAAGACGGCCTTCGTCGGGCAGCAGCTGGGCGTGGCCGCGGCCATTTCCGTGCTGCTGCTCGTGGTGGTGGCCGTGCTGTCCTGGGGCGCGCTGCGCCTGTCCAATCCCTTGAAAGCGGACCGCTGACGCCCGCCATGAACCGATCCGTATTCCCGCGCTGTCTGCACTATGCGGCGCTCGTCGTGCTGGCGGCGCTGTGCGTGGCGCCGATCGCCATCATCTTCGCCACCAGCCTGCGCCAGCAGGTGGACATCTTCGCCGAACCGCTGAACTTCATTTTCGCGCCCACGCTGGAGAACTACCGCGCCGTGCTGAAGGAAGAGCGCTTTTCCCGCTACCTGGCCAACAGCCTGATCGTGGGCCTGGCGTCGACCGCCATCACGCTGCTGCTGGGCTGTATGGCGGCTTATGGGCTGGCGCGTCTTCGCTTCCGCGGCCGCGCCACGGTGGCTTATGTCACCTTGCTGCTGCGCACGGTGCCGCTGGCGGTGCTGGCGATTCCGGTATTCATGATCTGGAATGCCTGGCATCTGGTGGACAGTCTGGCCGGACTGGTGCTGCTGTACGTGGCGGTCAACCTGCCTTTCACCATCTGGCTGCTGTACGGGTTCGTGCTGCAGGTGCCGGTGGAGCTGGAGGAGGCCGCCGCCATCGACGGCTGCGGCCCGGTCCGCGTGTTCGTCAAGGTGATCCTGCCGCTGATGGCGCCGGGGCTGGCCGCGGCCTCCATCTTCACGTTCCGGATCGCCTGGAACGAGTTCATCCTGGCTTTGGTGCTGAGCGGCCGGCAGACGCGCACGCTGCCGGTGGCCGCCTCGCTCTACATTACCGACATCGGGGTGGACTGGGGACGGGTCATGGCCATGGGCGGGCTGATCGCCATCCCGCCGCTCATTTTCACGTTCGTGGCCGCGCGCCAGATCATCACCGGGCTGACGGCGGGCGCGGTCAAGGGCTAGCCCGCTGCCAGCTCGCCGCCCGGGCCGGCCGGTATTTGGAGCTGCCTCGGCGGGCTTGCTATAAAGACGGCTGCAGGATTTTTGCAGGGGTAGTCCAATGTCAGTTCAATCCATGGGCCGCTACGGCGCCGCGCTGTGCCTGGCCATGCTGGTTTCCGGGTGTTCGATGTTCGGTTCGGACAAGCCGCAGGCGCAGTCGCAGCGGCAGACCTCCAGCGCGTCCAAGGTCACCGCCGAGTGCAAGGCGAACCGCAAAAAATGCCTGTACGAGGGCGCCTACGAATCCGGCGAGCGCGATTATGCGGAAGACGAAGCCAGGCGCCTGAACCTGGCCGAAGTCGAACGGCTGCGGCGCATGGGCCGCTGAGCGCGCCACGGGAGCCGGACATGGACGACGTGCTGGCGGACGGCAATTACCGGGGCTGGTCCTACGTGATCTGCGCCACGCGGTCGGGCGCCCAGGCCGAGTGGACGGTGTACATCGAGGGCATCGCCGACCCTGCCGGCGATCCGCGCCAGGACATGGCCGACGTGGGCGGCAGCTTCGCGAGCAGCGACGAGGCCATCGCCACCGCGCACTCTTTCATGCACAGCTTCATCGACGCGGCGCAGGGGCAGGACTAGCGCGCGAAACAAAAACCCGCCGGGTTTCAGCGGGTCTGGTGCTGCTAGCCTTCGTGCCTGCTTTTCTTCCTGCGTCGGTTGGCGGCTCGGAGTATTTCTCCTGATTCGAGCCGGTACACGCCGTCACCTTCCATGGCCACTGCGCCGCCGGTGGACAGGCGGCAGACCAGGACGGTGGATGCATCGGCGTCGGGACCTGTCGTGGGCTGCTGAACGAGATGCCTCTCGATCCGATACTGGACTCCCGCTGCGGAGACCGCGATCACATCCTCCAATCGTCTGCACGATATTGACATGATGACCCTCCCTCGCGCCATCTTGAAACCGATGGCGCCGGAGTCATCGTCACAACAGGGTCCGGTGCTGTCAATGCCGCAATCCCGCATTCCAACGGGCTTGCGGCGGGCCTTCCCAGGGAGCTTCGTGCATACGCACGAGCCGGGGCATGCATCTGGGCTAGGGCGTTTCTAGCCCGGATTCGCGCTTGAAAACCGGCGCGGCCTATTCCAGTTTCACTTTGGCGGCTTCGACGACCGCGCGCCATTTCTTGTGGTCGGCGGCGATGGTCTGCGAGAACTGCGCCGGCGTGGTCGGCATGGCGGTGGCGCCCTGCGCCGCCAGGGCGTTCTGCACATCCTGCAGCGCAAGAATATTGTTCAGCTCCTTGTTCAGCGTCTGGATGATGGGGGCGGGCGTATTGGCCGGCGCGAGCAGGCCGTACCAGACGCGCACGTCGAAGTCGGGATAGCCGAGCTCGGCCACGGTGGGCACGTCGGGCATGGCGGCGCTGCGCTTGAGCGAAGTCACGGCCAGCGGCACGGCCGAGCCGGCCTTGATCTGCGGCGCGGCCGAGGGAATGGAGGTGAAGATCACGGGCACCTGGCCGCCCAGCAGGTCGGCCATCGCCGGGCCGGACCCTTTGTAGGGCACGTGGACCAGCTTGATGCCGGCGTCCAGTTGCAGCAGTTCGGCGGCCAGGTGGGTGATGGTGCCGGCGCCGGGCGATCCGTAGTTGATGGTGTTGGGCGCCTTCCGCGCGGCTTCGATGAGCTGCTTGAGGGACTGGTAGGGGCCGTTTTTGGCCGCCACCACCACCAGCGGCGCTTCGCCCACGATGCCGATGGGCGCGAAATCCTTGAGCGGATCGTAGGACAGCTTGCTGTAGAGCGAAGGCGCCACCGCCAGGTTGTCGACCTGGCCCATGACGATCTCGTAGCCGTCGGGCTTGGCGCGGGCGGCGGTGCCGATGCCGATGGTGCCGCCTGCGCCCGGACGGTTCTCGGCGACGACGTTCCATTTGACCGAATCCGACAGCTTGGCGGCCACGGTGCGCGACAGGAAGTCGGTGCCTCCGCCGGGCGTGAACGGCACGATGATCCGTATGGGCTGGCTGGGATACGGGTCCGCCGCGGCGGCGGGGGCGCAGGCGGCGAGCGTGCAGGCCGAGAACATCAAGGCTCGTAGCATCATGGTTCTAGTCTCCATTACCTCTTGGTGGGACGCGTCCGGTCGTGATCGCCGGACGTCGCTAGATGGCGCCGGCGGCGCGCAACTCCTGAATCCGGGATTCGGGCAGGCCCAGCCCGCGCAGCACCTCGTCGGTGTCCGCGCCCAATGGCGGCGCGGGGCTGCGCGCCCGGCACGGCGCCTGCGCGAACTTGATCGGAAAGCCCAGCATGCGCACCTGCTGGCCGTCCGGGTGCGGGACGTCGATGGCCATTTCCTGGTCGGCGACCTGCGGATCGTCGAAGACTTCGCGCAGGTTCAGCACCTGCCCGCAGGGCACGCCGTACTGGTTGAGGCGCTCTATCCAGTAGCGGCTGCTTTGCTGGCGGGTGCGGGCCTCGATCGCGGCCTTGATGGAGGCGCGGTTCCGCATGCGGTCGGCGTTGGTCCGGAACTCGGGGTGCGAGCGCAGCGACCGCAGCTCCAGCGCGTCCAGGAACTTCTCGTACATGGCGTCGTTGGACGGCGCGATCGCGACCTGGCCGTCGGCGGTCTCGAACAGGCCGTAGGGCGCGACGATGCCATGGTCGTTGCCGGTGCGCGGCGGCAGTTCGCCGCTGGCGAAGTAGTTGGCCGCCTGGAAGCTGAGCAGGCCGATCATGCTGGACATCAGGCTGACGCTGATGGCGTCGCCGCGGCCGGTGCGCTCGCGGCGCAGCAGCGCGGCCAGCACGCCCAGCGCGCCGTTCATGCCCGCGACCAGGTCGCTGACCGGCGGGCCGGCGCGCATGGGCGGATCGTTTTCGCCGCCGTTCAGGCTCATGAAGCCGCTCATCGCCTGGGCGATGAAGTCGAAGGCGGGGCGGTCGCGGTAGGGGCCGGACGTGCCGAAGCCGTTGATGCTGCAATGGATGAGGTCGGGACGCAGCGCCTGCAGGGCGGCGGCGCCGAAGCCCATTTTCTCCATGATGCCGGGGCGGTAGTTTTCGACCAGCACGTCGCAGCTCGGGATCAGCCGGCGCAGGATGCTCTTGCCTTCCTCGGTGTACAGGTCGAGGGTGACCGATTTTTTGTTGCGGTTGTAGTTGGCGAAGTACCAGCTCAGGCCGTCGCGGATCACGCCCTGGGCGCGCACCGGATCGCCTTCGCCGGGCGATTCGATCTTGATGACTTCGGCTCCCATGTCGGCCAGGATGGAGGTGCAGTAGGGACCCGAGATGATGCGCGTCAGGTCCAGGACGCGGATTCCGGTCAGCGGCATGCGGGCTCCTCAACCGATGGCGCCGGCCGCGGCGCCGTAGTCGTGCAGATGCAGCCGCGGACCGGCCTTCATGAGCTGCCCGGGCAGTTGCCGCCCGACCACCCGTTCCAGCCGCCGCGCCACCTCGATCAGCGCGCGCAGGTCGATGCCGCTGTCCACGCCCATTTCGTCGAGCAGGTAGACCAGGTCTTCGGTGCAGATGTTGCCCGTGGCGCCGGGCGCGAACGGGCAGCCGCCCAGGCCGCCCAGCGAGGACTCATACGACGTCACGCCCGCGCGCAGCCCTTCGGCCACGTTCACCAGGCCGATGCCGCGCGTGTTGTGGAAGTGCAGCGAGATCGCCACGTCGGGATGCGCGTCGCGCAACGCCTCGACCGTGCGGCGCACCAGCCGGGGCGCGGCCATGCCGGTGGTGTCGCCCAGGGTGACCGCATCGAAGCCCAGCCGGGCGAAGTGGCCGAAGATGCTCTTGACGCGCGCCAGGTCCACGTCGCCTTCGAACGGACAGCCGAAGGCCACGGCGATGGCGCCCTTGCGGCGGATCGGCCGGTCCTGCAGGGCTTCGGCGATTTCCTCGATGTCGCGCAGCGACTGCGCGATGGGGCGGTTCAGGTTCTTGGTGTTGTGGCTTTCGGTGGCCGACACGAACACGACGATCTCGTCGGCCTGCGATTGCAGCGCGTTCTGCACGCCCTTGAGATTGGGCGCCAGCGCGCCCAGCACCACGCCCGGGCGCTTGCGGACCTGCGCCAGCAGTTCGCGGGCGTCGCGCAGTTGCGGGACCGCGCGCGGCGAGACGAAGGAGGTCGCCTCGAAGTGCCTGACGCCCGCGTCGATCAGCGCGTTCAGTATCTCCGCCTTGGTTTCGGTGGGCACGAATTCGGGCTCGATCTGCAGCCCGTCGCGCATGCCGACTTCGACGATTTCAACCCGGTCTGGAAGGCTCACGGCGTTTGTCTCCTGGTATCCGTTCCATTGATTGCCGCCCATATTCAGGGATGGGCGGGCGCCGGACAATTCGCGAATATTCAGCGGGCCATCGCGCAACGCGATGGCTCGGGCCGGGGCGCTACCGCCGCGCCGCGGCTTCGGCGATCAGGTGGTCGAGCAGCAGGCGGGCGGCGCCGGACAGCGATTCATTGCTGCGCACGCACAGCTTCAGCTGGCGCCGCGCCCAGGCGTCGGTCAGCGTAATCATGCGCAGTTCGTCGCAGGTGTATGCGGACAGCGCCTTGACGGGCACGATGCCGATGCCGAGTTCGGCGCGCACCATGGACACCAGCGCATCGTAGGACGTGACCTGGAAGCGCAGCCGCAACCTGCGGTTGATGGCGGCGGCCTCGCGCGTGAACAGGTAGTTGGCCGCGCTGCCGCGGTGCATGCCGACGTGGTCGTAATCCAGCGTGTCGGCGAACGCGACCCGCTCGTGCCGCGCCAGCGGGTGCCCGGCGGGCGCCACCAGCGCCATGACGTCGCGGTGGTAGGGGTAGATGTCCAGGCCGCTTTCGTCGTCGGACTGTGTGTAGACGCCGATGTCGGCGGCGTTCTCGGCCACGGCGCGCGTCACGCCGGCGCTGATGGATTCCTCCAGGTCGATCTGCACCTGGGGATGCCGCAGCATGAAGCGGCGCAGCTCCATGGGCAGGAACTGGGCGATGGAAGACAGGTTGGCCGCCACCCGCACCCGGCCGCGCAGGCCGGCCGAGTAATCGCGGATTTCGTCAGCCAGGTCCTGTGTCTGGTGCAGCAGCATGCGCGCGCGCCGCGCCAGCGCATGCGCGGCGCTGGTGGGCGCGACGCCGCGCGCATGGCGCTGGAACAGCGGCACGTCGAGTGTGCGTTCGAGTTCGGAAAGGCGCTTGGACAGGGCAGACGGCGCGATATGCTCGCGCGCCGCGGCGGCCGCGATGCTGCCTTCTTCCAGCACGGCCAGGAACACCTGCAGGGAATACAGGTCCAGGCGAGGGTTCATGCGGGCGCTTGCGCTTCCCAGGCCGGATTCCAGACGACTTCCCAGACGTGGCCGTCGGGGTCCTGGAAGTAGCCGGCGTAGCCGCCCCAGAAGGTGTCCTGGGCGGATTTGAGGATATGGGCGCCGGCGGCCCGCGCCCGGGCCATGACGCGATCGACTTCCTCGCGCGAGCCCACGTTGTGGCCCAGCGTCAGATCGGTCGGCGCCGCCGCGCTGCGAGGCAGGCCGGTGTCGTGCGCGATGCTGCTGCGCGGCCACAGCGCCAGCCGCAGGCCGGGCTGCATGTCGATGAACACGACCGCGCCGTGCTCGAACTCCTGTCCGATGATGCCCGGTGTGGGCAGGCCCAGCCCGTCGCGGTAGAAGCGCAGGGCGGCGTCGAGATCGTCGACGCCGAGGGTGATGACGCTGATGCTGGGGCGCATGGCATCTCCTTGGCTGGGCGCGCCGGCGCGTCAGGAACGGGCCCGGCGGACGGCGGCCTCTTTCTTGGCGCGCGGCTTGGACGCGGTTTTGGCGGGTTGATCCGGGGCGTCGAATTCCTGTTTGTTGCGTTCGCCGCGCGGGGTGTTTTCGGGATGGGGTTTGGGAAAAGCCCAGGGCTTGGTTTTCTGAACCATTGCATGTACTCCTTGCACAGGCGGAACAGTAGCATTAGCCGCGGCCATGGGTAACTGAGGGTTGACGTCAATATTCATTACATCGCGATGCGGGAAGGAAAAAATACGATCGATTCGACCCTATCCCGCATGCGATTGTTCCCGGCGCCTGCCGGCTTACGCGGCGTCCTCGGGCAGTCCTTCCTGGCGGATGCGTTCGAACTGTTCGCGCACCCGGCGCGCCCACTCATCGACGGCGCTGCGCATGTCGTCCACGGTCGGCTCGTGGTCGGCCGGCAGATTGGCGCCGGTCACCGTTCCCACCGAAGCGATCAGCAGTTCGTTGCTGCCGGCGTCGCGCACCGTGGCCTCGACCAGCAGGCGCACCGATTGGTCGCGGAATCCGGCCGCCTTGACGCCCTGGCCGATCAGAAAGCCGATGGGGATGTACTCCATGGCGCGCGGGTCGCGATCGTTCCTGAAGGTGCCGGTAATGGCCGCGCGCACGCGCATCGCGCGCGGCGCGGGCGTATCCAGCAGTCGATAGCCGGCCTGCGAGAATTCGCGCCGCAGCGCTTCGTTCACATAAGCCAGCGCGCGCTCGCGCAGGGCCGGGTCGCTGCTCAGCTTCAGATCGTCGGGCCGGTCGCCCTGGATGTATTCCACTTTTTCAAGAATGAGTTTCTTGTCGTACTGGCTGCTCAGCGCCGGACCCGGACGCACCCAGACCCGGCCGGCGCTCCATTCGGGATCCTCGCGCATTTGCTGCTGGCTGGCGCCCAGCGAGGTGGAATAGTCCTGGGCGTCAGGCAGGTTGGTGCAGCCGGCCAGCCCGACGGCCGTGCAACAGGCGGCAATGGTAAGGCGGATATTCATGTTTCTTTTTTTCCAGAATAGACAAATGCCTGGTGCGCAAAGGGATGCTTGGCTGCATCTTTATTGCGTAGCGGGCGGGCAATTATTGCTTGCCTAGGCGCAAAAACAGGCGTGGCTCCATTGCAAAACACTTTTGTGGCGTTAGATGTGGGGCCACGATGGTGCTATGTTGCCGTTTCCCCCATTCCTCCTACTGAGCGCACCATGTACCTGCCGTCCGCCTTCAAGGAAACGTCGCTCGACGTCCAGCACGATTTCATCCGCGCCCATCCGCTGGGCGTGCTGACCACGGCGGGCGAGGGCGGCTTGATGGCCAACCACATTCCCTGTCTGCTCTATTCCGAAGGGCCTTGCGGCGTGTTGCGCCTGCATATGGCGCGCGCCAATCCGCAGCTGTCCGACCTGGCCGCGGGGCGCGAATGCATGGTCGTGTTCCATGGCCCGCAGGCCTATGTTTCGCCGTCCTGGTATCCCAGCAAGGCCGAGACGCACAAGGTCGTGCCGACCTGGAATTTCGTCGCCGTGCATGCCTGGGGCACGCCGGTCATCCAGGACGATCCGGCCTGGCTGCGGGCCCAGCTCGACGCGCTCACCGACAGCCAGGAGCGGGGCCGCGCGCAGCCCTGGCGCGTGGACGACGCGCCGGCAGATTTCATCGCCGCGCAGATGCGCGCCATCGTCGGCGTGGAGATCCGCCTTTCGCGCACCGAAGGCAAGTGGAAGCTCAGCCAGAACCGCACGCCGGCCGACCGCCAGGGCGTGGCGCAAGGCCTGGCGCAGGACGGCCTGGAACTCATGGCCGGACTGGTTGCGCGCGCCGGCCGGCCGGATTGAGCCGCCCGAGCGCGAAGCAGGCGATGGCCGCGGCCTGCAGGCAGGCCGCCACGGCCAGGAACCAGGCCAGCGGATAGGCGGCCTGCGCCGAAAGCGCGCGCAGCACGCCGAACAGCGCAGGCGCGAATGCATAGGCGCCTTGCGCCATCGCCACGATCAGCGGCACCACGCGCTGCGCGTCCTCGCGCGAGAATTCGGCCTGGGCGATCAAGGGCGGCAGCGACGTGGCGTTGCCGATGCCCGAGCCGAACAGCAGCACGCCCAGCCACACGGCCCACAGGTGCTGGCCGGCCAGCATCAGGATCAGCGAACCGCAGATCTGGATGGCGTAGGCCAGGCAGGCCACCTTGCGGCGGTCGGCGCCGGCGGGCATCAGCCATCCCACCAGCGTGCGTCCCGCGATCGCGGCGGCCGTGGCCAGGCCCATCGCCACGCCGGCCGTCTGCGCGCCCAGCAAGGGCGCCAGCAGCGACAGCAGGTGCGCGATCAGCCCGATCTGCGCGAACAGGCCCAGCGCCATGCCCGCGGCCAGCGTCAGGAACGCGCGGTCGCGCCACAGGTCGGGCACCGGCGCGATCGGCGCGGCTGCGGCCTGCGCCTGGCCCTGCGATGCGGCGCCATCGGGCTGCTGGCCGAGTTGCTGCGGCGTGACGGCGAACACTTTGCGCGACAGCACCGCGATGATGGCCACCATCGCCAGGCCCACCCACAAGGCGGCCTGCGCGAAACCGGCATGGGCGATCAGATAGACCCACAAGGGAGAGAACACGATGCCGCCGACGCTGGCGCCGTTGTAGGCCATGCCCAGCGCCGCGGGCCGGCGCCGGACGAACCAGGGCGCGATCAGCGCATTGACCGCGGCGGCGCCCAGCGTCACCCAGCCCATGCCGCTGAACAAGGCCGACGCATACAGCTGCCACGGCCGCGCCGCGACCGCCCAGCCGGCCACGCCCAGGGCTAGCAGCACGGCGCCGCCCAGCGTCACCGCCGGCACGCCATGGCGCTTGTACAGGCGCGGCAGGTTGGCCACCACCAGCGTGCCGCAAAGAAAGTGCAGGGTCACCGCGCCGGACACGAGCGCGACGCCCCATCCGGTGCGCTGCGCCACGGCATGCAGGAACACGGGCGGGCCGTAGAAGCCGACGCCCCAGCCGAAGACCGCCAGCACGAACGTGGCGCAAAGAACGGTCCAGCCGAAGAATGCCTTGGGTTTGCTCATGGGTATCCGGCGAGGCCGGCTGTCTTGTTGAAGGAACTCGCAGTATGCTTGAGCCTGCACACGATACTTTGGCCTATAGCGAATCATGGAATCCACGTTCGCCGACATCAATCTCTCCGCGGTGGCCGGCGCCATCGCCGACCCGGCGCGCGCGCGCATGCTGTGCGCGCTGCTCGACGGCCGCGCCCGCACGGCGACCGAGCTGGCGGCGCTGGCCGACATCGGCGCGTCCACCGCCAGCAGCCATTTCCAGCGCCTGCGCGAGCAGGGGCTGGTGGAAATGGCGGTGCAGGGCAAGCACCGCTATTTCCGCCTGGCAAGCGGCGAGGTCGGCCACGCGCTGGAAGCGCTGCTGGTGGTGGCCGGCGCGGAGCGCGCGCCGTTCAAGCCCAACACGCCTTCGGCGCTGCGCGAGGCGCGCACCTGCTATGACCATATGGCCGGCACGCTGGCCGTGCGCATCCACGACGCGATGCTGGCGCGGCGCTGGCTGGAGGCCGACGGCCGCGACTACGCGCTCACGCCGCTGGGCGAGGCCGCGCTGGCGCAGATCGGCGTGGACGTGGCGCAGGCGCGCCAGCGCCGCCGCCGTTTCGCCTGCCCCTGCCTGGACTGGAGCGAACGCCGCTCGCACCTGGGCGGCGCGCTGGGCGCGGCCCTGCTGGACGCGCTGCTGCGGCGCGGCTGGATCGACAAGGACCTGGATTCCCGGGCGCTGGGCGTCACGAAAAAGGGCGAACGCCAGTTCCCCGCTTTCTTCGGCAAGCCCGAGGCCGATGGCGGCGCATGGACGCAGGGAGCGCGCGATGTCGCCGCGTAGCCGCGTCCGGTCCGCCGCACATTCCGCCGCCCGTTTCAGGCGGCGCATTGAACACAACCATTCCAAGCCGCGAATGCGGCTTTTTTTTCGTCAACCCCGACTTTGATCTGTACAGGAGGTGGCCTTGCCTACGCTGGCGCAGCACGCGCTTCGTCATGCCATGAACATCGTGACGGAGCTGCGCATCGACGTTAACCATTCCCCCCGCGAGGTGGACAACGAACTCGATGCCATACACAACCGGATGAATCGTCCTTTGGATCGCCTGCATGCCTTGCCGGAGGTCAAGACCGACATCCCTGGCATCGTGCTTCGCTATCGCGAAGCCGACGGCGAGTACTACGTGTATGTGGTGGACCTGCAGCGCGACCGGGTGGCCGGCTACACGGTGTTCAACCGCCTGATCGAAGTGGGCCGGCGCGCCGATCCCTACGTGCGGGCGCCGCACTCCAAGTACGCCGAGCCCTACCAGGGCATGGGGCTGGCCACGGCGGTCTATCGCTGGGGGCTGGACGCCGGCCTGTGCATCATGAGCGGGGCGCGCCAGTCCACCGGCGCCCACCGGCTGTGGATGCGCCTGGCGCGCGACTACGAACTGGGCTACGTGGACCTGCGGCGCAAGCGCCTGAGCTACCTGGGCAGGCAGGTGCCCGAGGCCGTGCTGCAGGACCTGCATACCCGCATGGTGCTGCTGGGCAGGGGCTGGACGCTGCCGGATTACATGCGCGCGACGGGCATGGCCTCGTGTATTGGTGTGGATATGCAACAGGTTTAGGGAAATCCCCGTGCCGCGGCTTCCGGGCCTGCGCCAGCGCGCCCGCGCATCGGCGCGCAGCCCGCGTCAGGACTGGTCCTAGGTCCGACGCGGCGCTCGCGCAAGCCGGCTTTTCATGGCCGGGCGGCAGGTTCCGCGGCGCAACAGTGTTTCAATTTTCTGCCGGAGTTACAAAACATATCTGAACTGTCATGGACAGCCGGAGTATGCTGGATCGCAGATAGAGGGATCCGAAGTGCATCAGAACAACTTGATCTACAAGGGATACCGGCTGACGGCCAAAGTGTCCCGGGGCGCCGGCGCAGAGGTCGAAGCGCCGCCCAACAGCCCCGTATTCATTGCGTCGGTGACGGTGGTCCAGGCAGGCGCCGTGCTCGAAGGCGGCGACGAATATCCGGTTCCGTGTTTCGCCGACGGCGGTTTCGTCTTCAGTCCGCGCGAAGCCGTGCATGCGGCCATTCTGCATGGCCGCGAAATCGTCGACGGCCTGACCGGCACGCCGTCCTAGCTGGAAAAGACCTCGCGCCAGTCGCGCGTCTTGGCCAGGGTGTGCACCGTGGCCGATTGTTCGAGTATGGTCACCGCCTTCTTGAACTCGTCGGCCGAAGCGCCGTCCTCCAGAATCACCATGCGCGAGTTGCGGGCGTCGGCCATCTTCACGTCAGACATCTTGCCGTGGGTCTGGTAGACCTGCGTCCAATCCATTTTCTTGCCGGCCTTCAGCGCGATCGGCTCGATGTACGTCAGCGCCGAGCTGCCCGGGGCCCGCACCCCGAAGGCGAAATCCGCGGCATGGCCGCTGCTGCCCTTGGCGCGCGCGCCCTTGACCAGCCGGTTCGCGCCCAGCGCCTGCGCCAGCGTCCGGCCCACCTGCGCGCGAAAGCGCAGCTGGCTGAACTTGGGCATCCATTTGGCGCACTGGAACGACAGCGCCATGGCCAGCTTCACCGCGTCCCACAAGGCTTCCTGCAGCTGCTCGTTGGGACCGGACGCGACGATGGCGCCGCTGTCGTCGAAATGCGCCAGGCTGACGCCGGGCGTTTCGTTCAGCAGGTCGATGCGCTTGGCCGCCAGCTCGATGCCGTAGCTGGACGCGTGCATCGCCGTCTCACAGGCGTCGGTCAGGTAGAACGAGGACTCGTCGGGATGCGCGATGAAGAACGCCGCATGCTGTCCGTCCAGGCCCAGCGTCATGGGCGATACGGCGCGGATGGCGTGCTCGCCGGCCGGCAGGACTGTCCAGCCGGAGGCTTCCAGAAAATTGCTCATAGAATCAGTTCGATTTGGCGGCCTTTGAGGGGATGCGCGAAACCGCCGGTCAGCGTCAGGTTCGCCCGCGGCAGGAAGTGCTGCATCAGCGCGGCGATGGTGTGCAGCGCGGGCACGACCGGTTCGGCATAGCCTTCGCCCTCGTCCACCCAGATGTGTTCGTGGCTGCGTTCGGCAAGCGGCTTGCGGAACTGCGGCCGGCCTTCGCCCACCAGGCTGGTGTGGAAGGAGTCGTCGGTGTCCACGCCGTACACGCGGTGCGGGCCCACGAAGAGGCTGGCGCAGAAGGCCTCGGGCAGGAAGATGGTGGCCTGCCCGTGCACGGCGGTGCGCGCGCCGCGGTAGGTCGTGCGGAAAATCACGTCTTCGCGCACTTCCCCCTTGATCCGGCAGGGGCTGGCGAATTCCATCCAGCGGATTTCGTTGGCGGCGGGCTTGGCGATCCAGGCGATCGGTTTTACGGTTTCCTTGGGTTCGGCAAGGATCTCTTGCACCTCATCGACGGTGATTAACGGTTCGAACTTCTTGGCCATGGAACGGATCTAGGGTCTGGAAAATGCGCGCGCCAGCCGGGTGCGGCGCGCAGCTGCGCGCGCGACACGGCGAGGGGGCGTAATCTTACAAGATCGCGACAGCGCCCATGCGCGGGCTGTATGGATATACAGCCGCGGCCGGCGCTACAGCGAACTGGCGGAGAAGGTGTCGCACTGCTTGAGGCTGCCGCTTTCCAGGCCGCGCTTGAACCAGCGCACCCGCTGGGCCGACGAGCCGTGCGTGAATGCGTCGGGCACCACATAGCCCTGGCTCTGCTTCTGCAGCCGGTCGTCGCCGATCGCGGTGGCCGCGCCCAGCGCCTCTTCGACGTCGCCGCCTTCAAGAATGTTGCGCGCCGCGTCGGCGCGCTGGGCCCACAGGCCCGCGAAGCAGTCGGCCTGCAGTTCCATGCGCACCGACAGCGCGTTGGCCTGCGCGGGATTGCGCCGGCGCAGGTTGTCGACCTGTTCCGAAATGCCGAGCAGATGCTGCACGTGGTGGCCGACTTCGTGCGCGATCACGTAGGCCTGGGCGAAGTCGCCCGGCGCCTTGAAGCGGTTCTGCAGCTCGTCGAAGAAGGACAGGTCGATGTAGACCTTGCTGTCGCCCGGACAGTAGAACGGCCCCATCGCCGACTGGCCCGTGCCACAGGCCGTGGGCGTGGCGCCGCGAAACAGCACCAGCTTGGGCGCCACGTACTGGCGGTTCAGGTCCTTCTGGAAAATGGCTTCCCAGGTGTCTTCGGTTTCGCCCAGCACCTTGGACACGAAGACCGCCTGGGGATCGTTGGCCGGCGGCCCCGAGGCCGGCGCCTGCTGCTGCGTGGGCGGGCCTTCGGCCATCTGCAGCACCACGCTGGGGTCCACGCCGAAATACATGGCGACCAGGGCCAGCACGATCGTGCCGATGCCGATGGTGCCCCGTCCTCCGATCCGCGGGCCGCTGGCGCGGCGGTCTTCTACGTTGTCGCTCTGGCGCGAGTTGTCTAGGCGCATTCTGATTCTCCGGGCGGGGCGGCGCTCCCGCGTTTTGCATCGCCGCGCTTCAGCCTTGGGCTTTATTGGGCTTTACTGGGCGACCTTCAAGAGTGTTAGGATAAACCCATGGCCCTGTATTTCTCCATCCATCCTGCGAATCCCCAACCGCGCCTGCTCAAGCAGGCGGCCCAATGGCTCAGCCAGGGCGGCCTGGTGGCGGTGCCCACCGACTCCAGCTACGCGGTCGTCGCCCGCCTGGACGACAAGAACGCCGCCGACGGATTGCGCCGCCTGCGGGGCCTGGACGAACGTCATCACCTCACGCTGCTGTGCCGCGACCTGGCCGAAATCGGCCACTTCGCGCGCGTGGACAACCGCCAGTACCGCCTGCTCAAGGCCGCCACGCCCGGCCCCTGGACCTTCATTCTCGAAGCCACCAAGGAAGTGCCGCGGCGCGTGTCGCATCCCTCGCGCAAGACCATAGGCATCCGCGTGCCGGACCATCCCGTCATGCTCGGCCTTTTGGAGCAGGTCGGGGCGCCCCTGCTTTCCACCACCCTCATCCCCAAGGACGAAACCGAAGCGCTGAACGACGCGGAAGTCATCCGCGAGCGCTACGAACACTCCCTGGCGGCCATCATCGACGCGGGCGCCTGCCCGCAATCGCCGACCACCGTCATCGACCTCACCGGCGACGAGCCGGTGGTGGTGCGCGTCGGGCGCGGCGATCCGGCGACGCTGGGCCTTGCCTGACCGCAGCGGCAACGCCGTCTTGCGGACCGGCGCGCGCCGGCCCGCGGCTCATCTACAATCCGGTTCGCCATGAACGACATCATCCAAACCATTGCGGTCTACGCGATTCCGGTCATTTTCGCCATCACGCTGCACGAGGCCGCGCACGGCTTCGTGGCGCGCATGTTCGGCGACCCGACCGCCCATGAGGCCGGCCGCATCAGCCTGAATCCCGCGCGCCACATCGATCCCGTCGGCACGCTGCTGGTGCCGGTGGCGATACTGCTGGCGTCCAAGCTGATGGGCAGCCCGGGCCTGCTGTTCGGCTGGGCCAAGCCGGTGCCGGTGGACTTCGGCCGGCTGCGCCGACCCAAGCAGGACATGCTGTGGGTGGCGCTGGCCGGGCCGGCCGCCAACCTGCTGATGGCGATCCTGTGGGCGTTCTCGCTGCGCCTGTTCCTGGATTCGGGCCTGCAGGAATCGTTCTGGTTCGAGATGGCGGTGGCCGGCGTCAACGTCAACCTGGTGCTGATGGCGCTGAACCTGCTGCCGATCCTGCCGCTGGACGGGGGACGCATTCTGTTCAGCCTGCTGCCCAACCGCATGGCCTGGCAGTACTCGAAAATCGAACCCTACGGGCTGGTGATCGTCATCGTGCTGCTGGTGACGGATGTGCTCTGGCTTTTCATGCGGCCGGTGCTGGCGTTGGGAACGACAATCGTTCAGTGGTTTCTATAAGATTTTGGCCAATATCCGTTAAACTCACCTGTTTCACAGATTCTGGCCTTGGGGCATCCTGCCGCGGGGCCTTGGAGCCCTACATTTATGGCATCCCCTGCAACCGCCGCAGGCGTTAATTTCCAGGGCAGCATGGTGGCCCTGGTCACCCCAATGCAGCCCGACGGCAGCCTCGACTACGCTGCCTACCGGTCGTTGATCGACTGGCATGTCCAGGAAGGAACCGACGCGCTGGTGGTGGTGGGCACCACCGGGGAGTCGCCCACGGTCTCCATGGAAGAACACGCGGAGCTGATCCGCGTCGCCGTCGAACACGCGGCGGGCCGCATCCCGGTCATCGCCGGGGTCGGCGCCAACTCCACCGACGAAGCCATCCACCTGAGCCGCCACGCCAAGGCCGTGGGCGCGCAGGCCGGCCTGTCGGTGGTTCCGTACTACAACAAGCCTTCGCAGGAAGGCCTGTACCGCCACTTCCGCGCCGTTTCGGAAGCGGTGGACCTGCCCACCATCCTGTACAACGTGCCGGGCCGTACCGTTGCCGACATGAGCAACGACACGATCCTGCGCCTGGCCGAGGTGCCGGGCATCATCGGCATCAAGGACGCCACCGGCGACATCGCGCGCGGCGGCCTGCTGCTGCGCGAGGCCCCGGCCGGCTTCCAGGTCTTCAGCGGCGATGACCCCACCGCGGCCGCCCTGATCCTGCTGGGCGCGCGCGGCAACATCTCCGTCACGGCCAACGTGGCGCCCAGGCTCATGCGCGAGCTCTGTGCCGCCGCCCTGGCCGGCGATGTGCCCAAGGTGCGTGAACTTAATGCACGCCTGGCGCGTCTGAACAAGGCTTTGTTCGTTGAAGCCAATCCCATCCCCGTCAAGTGGGCGCTGTCCGAACTGGGCCGCACCGCACTGGGCTACCGGCTGCCGCTGGTGGAACTGGGGGCGCAGCACCACGCGACGGTGCGCGCAGCGCTTCAGGATGCGGGCCTGCTCTAAATATCGTGAGGATACGTATGAACAAACGTCATGCCGGTTTGTCGGCATTGATGTCTCTGGTGTTGTTGGCCGGCTGCAGCGAGGTCAACCAGCTCCTGGGCAATGAAGAGTCCGTCAATTACAAGAGCGCAGTCACGCAGCGCGGAGAGCCCCTCAGCATTCCGCCCGATCTGACCCAGGCCAACAGCGATCCGCGCTACCGCGCGCCCGCCTCGGGCTCGACCACCTATTCGCAATTCCAGCAGCAGGGCCAGGCCCAGGCCAGCGCGCCCAAGACCAGCAACGTGCTGCCCGCGCGCAACGACATGCGCGTCGAGCGCGACGGCGACCTGCGCTGGCTGGTCGTGGACCGTCCGCCCGAGGACGTGTTCCCGCGCCTGGTGGACTTCTGGACCGAAAACGGCTTCACCGTCGCCAGCAACAACCCGAGCGCCGGCCTGATCGAAACCGACTGGGCGGAAAACCGCGCCAAGATCCCCGAAAGCTGGCTGCGTCAGGCCCTGGGCATGATCCTGGAATCGGCCTGGGATAGCGGCGAGCGCGAGAAATTCCGCACGCGCGTCGAACGCGTCAACGGCCACACCGAAGTCTACGTCAGCCATCGCCAGATGCTGGAAAAGCGCGTCGGCGTCGACGGCGGCCAGGTGCAATGGCAGAACGGCAAGGAAGATCCGGGCCTGAACGCCGCCATGCTGGCGCGCATGATGGTGTACCTGGGCTCCGACGTCGACAACGCCCGCAAGCTGGTGCAGCAGGCCGAGGCCTCGCCACAGAAGCCGGCCGTGCAGCAGGACGTGCGCGCGCAGGGCACCTCGCTGGTCGTCAGCGAATCGTTCGACCGCGCCTGGCGCCGCGTCGGCGTGGCGCTGGACGGCGGCGGCTTCGCCGTGGACGATCGCGACCGTTCGGCCGGCGACTACTTCGTCCGCTACGTCGACACCGACACCGGCGAGAAGATCGAGCAGCCCGGCTTCTTCAGCCGCATGTTCTCCGGCGACAAGAAGGCCGAGGCGCCGCAATACCGCATCCACCTGGCCGGCTCCGGCGACCAGACTCTGGTGACGGTGCTCGACGCCAACGGCGCGCGCGACAACAGCGCCACCGCCCAGCGCCTGCTGAGCGTGCTGAAGGACAAGATGTAATCGGTACGGCGCGGCGCTCGGGCGCCGCCCGGATCGAGCAAAGAGGCCCCGTCGTCATGACGGGGCCTCTTTTTTTTGCGTCCTGCCTGCGCGTGGACGCCGACGCAAGCAGGCCCCGACAGTTCGCACTGTCGGGGCCTGCCTGCTTCCTCTCCGAGCGGGGGTTCGTCGCTGAGTGGAATCAGGAAGCGGGCGTGGTGGATCCGCCCGGCGTGGTCGTGCCGCCGCCCGGCGTGGTGCCCGGGGTGGGGGCCGGAGCCGGCGTGGTGGGGGCAGGCGTGCTGGCGCCCGGAGCGGGGTTGGTCGCGGGCGCCGAAGCATCTTCCTTCTTGTTGCAGGCGCTGAGCGCAACAGCCAGCACCGACGCAATAATCAAGGTTTTGCTCATCATTTTTAGACTCCTGTAGATGACGACTCTTGAAACCCCGTTAGGGGAAACCAGTATTCAGGCTACAGGAACACGCAGGCCGATCGCGTGTGAAAGTTAAAAAGGTGGCTTCCCAACGGCAACAAACCTTTCAGCTTCGTGTTATGTCTTTCTTGATGTGACGCCGCGCACAGACCTGATTTCGTTCTGTGCAGGACGGATACGTACCCGTTTCCAGATGCTACGCCGCCACGTAGTGGATCCAGCCCGAATCCAGCCAGTCCGCCAGGCACGAGCGCGCCTCGTCGGACAGCCGCGCGCAGGACGGATCGGCGCAGTCCAGGCTGCGCGCATCGGCCAGCGCGCGCAGCGCGGTTTCGGCCGGCGCCATGGCCGTCTCGCCGTTGATGAACAGCTGCTTGCCGCGATACAGCATGCGGCTGCGGCGGTCCAGCACCAGGCGGCCGCCGGCGGGCCAGTCCTCTTCCAGATCCACGTCCATGCCTTCCGGGGCGTCGAACACGCTGAGGTTGTTCGGCTCGGTCAGCCAGCAGCCCAGAAAGCGCGAGGCCAGGGCGTCGTCGAAACGCAGCTTCTCGACGGTTTGCAGCGTCGCGGCGACCAGCGCGTCGGGCAGCGCGGCCGGCGTGTCCACGGCCGGCTGGCCGGGGTCGCGGTAGACCGCGGACAGCTTCGGGCCGGGCAGGGCGGGTTCGCCGTAAGGGCCGCCCAGGAGGCCGACGCGCGCCATGACCTGGTCGGCGGCCGCCTCCAGCAGGCCGCGCGCCAGCGTGGCCTGCGTGGGCGCGCGAAAGCCGATGGAGATGGTCATGCAGCCGTCGCCCACCGCGACGCCGTCGTGCGCGGCCTGCGGCGGCAGGTACAGCATGTCGCCGGGGGCGAGCACCGCCTTTTCCTCGGGCTCGAAGCGGCTCAGTATCTTCAGCGGCAGGCCGGGCGTGAGCGACAGGTCCTTCTGGCGTCCGTAGCGCCATTCGCGCTCGCCGGCGGCCTGCAGCAGGAACACGTCGTAGCTGTCGAAATGCGGGCCCACGCCGCCGCCGTGGCTGGCGATGCTGATCATCACGTCGTCAAGGCGGGCGTCGGGTATGAAGCGGAACAGCTGCATCAGTTCCGACGCGGCGTCGCTGTGCAGGTCCACGCTTTGCACCAGCAGCGTCCAGTCGCCTTCGTTGTCTTTGGGCAGGCGTGCGAAGGGGCCGTTCTCCATCTGCCATTCGCCGTTCTCGCGCCAGATCAGGCGCGACTCCACGTCGTCGCGGCGCGCCAGCTTCTTGATGGCGGCGATGGTGACCGGCGGCTTGAAGCCCGGGATGGCCTGGCGGATCAGGAGCGGCTTGCGCTGCCAGTAGCGGCGCATGAAGTCGTTGGGGCTCTGGTCGCCCAGCAGCGTCAAGGGTCGGTCGAGGTTCATTGGAGGTGCTTCTTCAAGCGGTAAAGGGCGTCCAGCGCTTCGCGCGGGGTGAGGCTGTCGGGGTCGATGGCGGCGAGCTCCTCGCGCAGGGCGTCCAGGACCTCGAAGGCATCGGAGCGCTCGGCCGCGGCGTCGGCCTGGGCGTCGGCCTCGGCGGCGGCCGCGAACAGGCCGAGCTGCGGCGTGGGCGCGCCCTGGGCTTCCAGGCGTTCCAGTTCGCGCGTGGCCTGGCGGATCACCGCCGGCGGCACGCCGGCGCGCTGGGCCACCTGGATACCGTAGCTGCGGCTGGCGGGGCCTTCGCGCACTTCGTGCAGGAACACGATGCCGCCGGCGGATTCGGCCGCGGCCAGGTGCACGTTGGCCGAGGCCGGCTGTTCGGCCGGCAGGCGGGTCAGTTCGAAGTAGTGGGTGGCGAACAGCGTCAGCGCGCGGTTGTGCGCCAGCAGCCGGCAGGCGATGGCCCAGGCCAGCGCCAGGCCGTCGTAGGTCGAGGTGCCGCGGCCGATCTCGTCCATCAGCACCAGGCTGTTGGGCGTGCTGGCCGAGAGGATGGCGGCGGCCTCGGTCATCTCCATCATGAAGGTCGAGCGCCCGCCGGCCAGGTCGTCGGCCGCGCCGATGCGGGTGAAGATGCGGTCGATCCGGCCGATGCGCGCGCGCGCCGCCGGCACGAAGCTGCCGATGCGCGCCAGCAGCACGATTAGCGCCACCTGCCGCATATAGGTCGATTTACCGCCCATGTTCGGGCCGGTGATCAGCAGCATGCGGCGCGCCGGCTCCAGCCGGCAGCCGTTGGGCGTGAAGCGTTCGATGGCGTGCTCGACCACCGGATGGCGGCCGGCCTCGATGTCGATGTCGGCCTGCTCGGACAGCTCGGGCGCGACCCAGTCGTGGCGGCGCGCATGCTCGGCCAGCGCCGCCAGCGTGTCCAGCTCGGCCAGCGCGGCGGCGCAGTCCGACAGCGGGCGCACGTGTTCGGCGAGCACGTCCAGCAACTGCTCGAACAGCCATTTCTCGCGCGCCAGCGAACGGTCCTGGGCCGACAGCACCTTGTCTTCCCAGGTCTTGAGTTCGGGCGTGATGTAGCGTTCGGCGTTCTTCAGCGTCTGGCGGCGGCGGTAGTCCTCGGGCACCTTGGCGGTCTGGCCCTTGGTGACTTCGATATAGAAGCCGTGCACGCGGTTGAACTCCACGCGCAGGTTGCCGATGCCGGTGCGCTCGCGCTCGCGCGCTTCGAGCTGGACCAGGAAGTCGCCGCCGTCGGCCGCCAGCGCGCGCAATTCGTCCAGCTCGGCGTCGAAGCCCGCGGCCAGCACGCCGCCGTCGCGGATGGCGACGGCGGGCTCGGCCGCAATGGCGCGCGCCAGCAGCGCGGCCAGCGCCGGGTCGACCGACAGGTGCGAGATCAATTCGCCCAGCCGCGGCGAGTCGGCCATGGGTTCGACCAGGTCGCGCAGCGCCGGCAGGGCCTGCAGCGCGTCGCGCAGGCTGGCCAGCTCGCGCGGGCGCACCGAACGCAGCGCCAGGCGCGTGGCGATGCGCTCGATGTCCGGAAAGGCGTTGAGCGCGCCGCGCAGCGATTCCAGCAGCCCGGCCGAGCCAAAGCCGGCCGCACCGAAGGTCTGCTCCACGTCCATGCGGCCGGCCAGCAGCGCGGAAATCGCCTGCTGGCGCGCCTGTGCCTGCTGGTTCTCGCGCAAGGGGTGATGCAGCCAGCGGCGCAGCAGGCGGCTGCCCATCGGCGTGCGGCAGCCGTCCAGCAGCGAGAACAGCGTGGGCGAATCTTCGCCGGACAAGGTCTGCGTCAGCTCCAGGTTGCGCCGCGTGACCGGGTCCAGCAGCACGTACTGCCCGGCGCGTTCGGCCGACAGGCTTTGCACGTGGGCCAGGGCCTGCGACTGCGTGCGGGCCGCGTAGCGCAGCAGGGCGCCGGCGGCGCAGACGCCGGCCGGCATGTCCTCGACGTCGAAACCGGCCAGCGTGTCGGTCTTGAAATGCGACAGCAGGTGCGCGCGCGCGCTGTCGGCCTCGAAGTGCCAGTCCGGCACGCGCGTGCGCGCGCATTCGAACGGAAAATCGAACTCCGCGCTGTCCGCGCAGATCACCTCGGCCGGCGCCACCCGGTGCAGTTCCGATTCCAGCTGGGCCGGCGCGCATTCGGTCACGCGGAACTCGCCGCTGGCCAGGTTCAGCCAGGCCAGGCCGGCGCGCGGCGCCCGCGCCGGGCCGGTGACGAAGGCGGCGGCCAGCGCGCGGTCGGCCTTGGCCGGCAGCAGCGCGTCATCGGTCAGCGTGCCGGGGGTCACGATGCGCACGATGCGGCGCTCGACCGGCCCCTTGGACGCGGCCGGATCGCCGATCTGCTCGCAGATGGCGACCGACTCGCCCATCGCGACCAGGCGGGCCAGGTACTGCTCCATGGCGTGCACCGGCAGGCCCGCCATCGGGATCGGCGTGCCGTTGGAAGAGCCGCGCTTGGTCAGCGTCAGATTGAGCAGCCGCGCGCCGCGCTCCGCATCTTCGTAGAACATTTCATAGAAATCGCCCATGCGGTAGAACAGCAGCAAAGGACCGGCCTCCGCCTTCAGGCGGAGGTATTGCTGCATCATGGGAGTGTGGCCCGCGAGGGCGTCGGCGGCGGAGTGGGGCGTTGCAGAATTCATGCCCGTGATTGTATCGGGCGGCGCGTGGGATGGGGGCGGCGCACGATGCCCATCCCACGGCCGGCCAAGCGTATACGGACTTGCCGCAAGCAGGATTGAACCCGCCATTCGGGGCCGGCTACAATCGACGGCAACACGGCCCGCCCCTCTGCGTCGAAAGATGTACGGGCGGGTTTTCTCGTTTTTGGGCCAGTCTCGTTTTGGGGCCAGCAATGTACGCCTATGACAAGCCCTATCTGAGCTTCGAACAGCAGCTGGCCTTGCTGAAAACGCGGGGCTTGACCGTCACCGATGACGCCGCGGCGCTGTCCTGCCTGCAGCGGATAGGGTATTACCGCTTGAGCGCCTACTGGTATCCGCTGCGCCGGATCGGGAAGTCCGCCGGCACCAGCGGACAGCCGTTACGGCGGCTCGATGAGTTTCAACCGGACAGCAGCTTCGAGCAGGTCTTGTCGCTGTACGTTTTCGACAAACGGCTGCGCCTGCTGGTGCTCGATGCCGTCGAACGTATCGAAGTTGCCTTGCGGGTGGATGTGTCCTACCTGCTGGGGGCCAGGGATCCGTTTGCGCACTCGAATCCCGCGCTGCTGCATGGCAACTTCGCCAGGAAGGTCATTCCCGCCAGCGGGCGCACCCGTCACCAGGTCTGGCTGGAGCGGTACCGGAACGTGGTGTCGCGTTCGAAAGAGGACTTTGTCAGGCACTACCAGCAGAAGTATGGCGAGCCGTTGCCGATCTGGGTGGCCGTCGAGCTGTGGGAGTTCGGAATGCTGTCGACCTTTTATCAGGGCATGAAGGTGGACGATGCAAGCGCAATCGCGGCGAAGTACGGGCTGCCCGGATGGCAGTTGATGCAAAGCTGGCTGCGGTCGGTGAATTTCGTTCGGAATGTGGCGGCTCACCATAGCTGGCTCTGGAACAAGAATCTAATCGATCAGCCCAAGTTGCCCGCGCCGGGACAGGTTCGTGCTTTCGATGTTCTGCTGGGGCGGCCGGCCGTGGGTTCGCGCTTGTTCATCGTGCTTTGCATCCTGCTGCATTTCGTCCGGATGGCAAGCCCGAATTCGAGCTGGCCGGTCCGTCTGCGGCAGCATCTGGAGAGTTTTCCGGCGGGCTCGCGCCTGTCGCTTGCAGACATGGGATTTCCGTCCGACTGGCGCAAGCATCCGTTGTGGCAGCCATGACGCCTCAAGTACGCTAGGCTGCAAGCCTCGATAGACCGTACTCACTTATGCAGACCCTCACCATTGCCGAAACGCTGGACGCCAGCGCCCGCATCACCATCGCCAGCGGAGCGCATATGGCCGAGTTCGCGCCCGACGGCGGCGGGCGGCTGACGCGGCTGGCCACGGGCGGGCATGACTGGATCGTGCCGCTGACCGATACCGCGTGGCCGGCGGCGCGTTGGCCGCGCGCCGGCAGTTATCCGCTGGCGCCTTACGCCAACCGCATCCGCGACGGGGTGTTCGTGTTCGACGGCGCGCGCCACGCGCTGCAATCGCTGCCGGGGCGGCCGCACGCGATCCACGGCGCCGGGCTGTACCTGCCCTGGCGCGTGCGCAACCATGCCGCGGACAGCGTCGATCTGGTGCTGGAGCAGCCGGCCGGCGTGCTGGGCTGGCCCTGGGCCTTCGAGTGCGTGCAGCGCTACCGGCTGGATGCGCGCGGGCTGAGCGTGGCGCTGTCCATCGTCAACCAGGGCGAGACGCCGATGCCGTTCGGGTTGGGGCTGCATCCTTATTTCACGGCGCAGCGGGTGACGCTGCATGCCCGGCGCCTTTGGCCGGCGGACGCCGAGGGGCTGCCGACGGGCAGCCGGGTGGGGCATGTGCGCGAGCTGCGGCTTTCGGCCGAGGGCTGCGATACCTATCTGTCGCAATGGGAGGGGCGCGCCACGCTGCACTGGCCGCAGGGCCACCGGTTGTCCATGCACGCCGATCCGGCTTTCGCGCACCTGGTGGTGTACTCGGCGCCGGGGTCGGACTTTCTTTGCGTGGAACCGGTGACCAACGTGGCGGACGCTTTCAACCTGGCGGCCGGCGGCGATGCGCGCACCGGCATGCGGGTGCTGGAGCCGGGCGCGCGTTTCAGCGCGACCGCCTTGCTGGGCCTGGAACCGGCGTTTTGAAAGCGCCCCCGGCTGCGGCGATAATCCGGGCAAACCAAGTCCAGGGAGTCGCGTCGTGAAAAAGCTCAGCACCGAACAATTGCAGGCCGCAGCCGAGATCCTGCGCAGGGTTCAGGCCAGGCTGGCCCGCAGCGGCAACCTGCCGCTGGAGCCCACGCTCTACGCCTGTGCCAAGGGCTTTCGGCGCAGCGTGCCGGACTATCTGTGGGCATGGATGTCCGGCCTGCTGGCGCCGCACAAGAGCCTGTCGGCCTGGATGGACGCGCACCAGCCGGGCTGGCGCGAAGGCAAGATTCCGGCCGCCGCGGTCTACGCGCGCACCGAGAACGGCTGGTTCGAATGGCTGATCGCCGAACTGGAAGCCGAGATCAAGGACCCCCACGCCCGCGCCAGGCGCCAGGCGCAGGGGTAGGGCTAGAACCCCTCCAGCACGACCTTGCCGCGCGCCTTGCCGCTTTCGATGAAAGCGTGGGCGCGGCGCAGGTTTTCGGCGTTGATCCTGCCGTAGTGTTCGCCCAGCGTAGTGCGCAGGGTGCCGCCGTCGATCAGCCGGGCCGCCTGGTTCAGCAATTCGTGCTGGGCGATCAGGTCGGGCGTGTCGTGCAGGGGCCGGGCGAACATGAATTCCCAGTGCAGCGAGGCGGACTTGGCTTTCAGCAGCCGCACGTCGATGGCGGCGGGATCGTCGATCAGGGCGACCCTGCCTTGCGGCGCGATGGCCTCGGCGATCTGCGGGAAGTGCTGGTCGGTGTGGGTCAGCGCGGCAATGTCGCTGACGTGCTCGAAGCCGATGCGCTTGAGTTCCCCGGTCAGGGGCCGGGTGTGGTCGATGACGTGATGCGCGCCCAGCTCGCGCACCCAGGCCTGGGTTTCCGGACGGGACGCGGTGCCGATCACGGTCAGGCCCGTGAGCTGGCGGGCCAGCTGCACGAGTATCGATCCCACGCCGCCGGCCGCGCCGATGACGAGCAGGCTGCGCTGGCTGGGCGCGCGGTTGTCCAGCACGCGCAGCCTGTCGAACAGCAATTCCCACGCGGTGATGGTGGTCAGCGGCAAGGCGGCGGCCTGGGCGTAGTCCAGGCTGGCCGGCATCGCGCCGACGATGCGTTCGTCGACGGCATGCAGTTCGCTGTTGGCGCCGGGGCGGGTCAGCGCGCCCGCGTACCAGACCCGGTCGCCGGGCTTGAACAGGCTGGTCTTGGGGCCGACGGCCCGCACGACGCCGGCGGCGTCCCAGCCGATGATCTCAGGCTGGCCGTCCTTGGGCTTGCGGTTGGCGCGGATTTTCACGTCCACCGGATTGACGGAAATGGCGCGGACTTCGACCAGCAGGTCGCGGTCGCCGGGCACGGGATCGGCGGCGGTGATGTCCTGCAGGGACTCGGGGTGGTCGGCGGGCAGGTTCTTGAAGTAGGCGATGGCTTTCATGGATGGGCTCGCTTCGGGTCAGAGGGTGGCGCGGACGACGGGTTAGGAACACAAGCATGATTACCCAGTCCGCAACAATGAAAAACGGGCTAGCATCGCAGTCAGTTTCAAACATCCGTTGAAAATGAGAGCGGGCATGGTGCGCTTCGAGGACCTCAGGATCTTTCTGGCCGCGGCCGACCAGGGCAGTTTCTCGGCCGCTGCGCGCGAGCTGGACCTGACGCCGGCGGCGGCCAGCGCCGCGCTCAAGCGCCTGGAGCAGGCGCTGGACGCGCGCCTGTTCGTGCGCTCCACCCGCAGCCTGCGGCTGACCGGCGACGGCGAGCGCTACCTGGAGTACGCCCGTTCCGCCATTTCCACGCTGGAGGCGGGCAAGAACGCGGTGGCGCGCAGCAAGACGGAGATCTCGGGCGCCTTGTCGGTGTCGATCCCGTCGGACCTGGGCCGGCACGTGCTGCTGCCCTGGCTCGACGAGTTCCAGCAGCAGCACCCGCGCGTCAGTTTCCAGGTGCGGATCAGCGACCGCCTCGCCGATCTTTACCGCCAGCCGGTCGACCTCGCGGTGCGCTACGGCCAACCCGCCGATTCGGGGCTGGTGGCTTTGCCGCTGTCAGAGCACAACCGCCGCACGGTCTGCGCCTCGCCCGCCTATTTCGCGCGCCACGGCATGCCCCAGGCGCCGGCGGACCTGCGCCGCCACAACTGCCTGTCGTTCGTGCTGGGCGAAACGCTGCACGACCGCTGGACGTTTCTGCGCGCCGACGGCTCCGCCCTGACGGTGCCGGTCAAGGGCGACCGCGTGGGCGACGACGGCGAGCTCGTGCGCCGGTGGGCGCTTGCAGGCCACGGCGTGGCCTACAAGTCGCGCTACGACGTGCTGTCGGACCTGCGCGCCGGCCGGCTCGTCGAAGCCTTGCCCGATTACACCGGCGAATCCTCGCCGCTGTATCTGCTTTGCGTGCACCGCATGCTGCTGTCGCCGGCCGTGCGGCGCCTGCGCGAATTCCTCCAGGAACGCTTCAGGCAATTCGAGGCAGGCTAGCTGACACGCCGCGCGCTCAATGGTGCGCGTGGCTGGCCCGGTTGGCCGCGCGCGTGCGGGCGGCTTTCTTGGCGGCGGCCGAGCGTCCCGCGGCGCCCTTGGTGGCGGCGGCCTTTTTGGCGGCGGCCGAACGCGCGGCTGCGCTGCGCTTGGAGGCCGACGCGCTTGCATGGCGCGACAGCGCGGAGCGCGACGCCGGCTTGGCGCTCTCGCGCTTCAGGGCCTTGGTGGTGGCGCGGGCGCGCGTGGCGGACTTGGCATGGCCGTCGGCGCCCGCGTGGTTGTCCTGCTCGGCCTTGCGCTTGGTGGCCGTGCTGGCCTTCTTGGGCGCCGGCAGCTTGACGCCGGCGCGGCGGGCCTTGGACAGCCCGATGGCGATCGCCTGCTTGGTGGAGCGCACCCCGTGCTTGCCTTCGCGCACGTGCTCGATTTCCTCGCGCACGAATTCTCCGGCCTGCGTGGATGCGGATTTGCCTTGACGTTTGTCGCGCGCCGCTCGTTCCAGGGTTTTTCGTTCAGGCATGACGATACCTCCTTGCTTGCGTTGCGGATGCGGGTCCGCGTGCGCCGAGTCCGGCGCGACGGAACTCGTAACACCACTCTAGCGCCGTGGGCGTATGCTGTGTGTTCGAATGGATTGCCGGTCGTAAGCGCCGGAACATCGCCGCCGGACCTGCGATTCACGACTCACACCCCTACGCGGAGACGAGCTATGTCGAATCATGTCTACAAGCAAATCGAACTGGTGGGTTCCTCCACCAAGTCCACCGACGACGCCATCACCCAGGCCATCGCGCGCGCATCCGAAACCCTGCGCAATCTGGATTGGTTCGAGGTCACCGAAGTGCGCGGCCACATCAAGGACGGCAAGGTGGCGTACTGGCAGGTCGGCTTGAAGATCGGCATGCGCCTGGAAGGGGACAACTGAGCCCGCGGGCTGCTTCTTTCTTGAGCACGGCTTCCAAGTGACTGTCGGATAAGCGTTTTTTCAGCTTGTCATGCGACTGTTCAGAGGTTTGTCCACATCCGGTGGGGACAAGCCCGGGACGCCGATGGCGTGCGCGAGGCCGCGCCGCCGATGCGCGGACCGGTGCGGGGCGCTGCGCGTTTCTTGCCCGGCTCCCCCAAGTCTTTGGCGGGCAAGGGAATTTTGCAGCTGCGCAGAGACTGTCCTCAGGCTTATCCACATTTCCCGGGGACAACCGGCGGGCCGCGGCGAGGTGGCTGGGCCATTCTTGACCACCGTCTGCAGGTCATTGATGTGCAAGGGGAATCCCAAGCTGCCCTCATGCTGTCCTCATGCTTTTCCACAGAATGCGGGGACAAATCCACACCGGCGGTCCGGCCAGCGCGCCACCGGCGCTTTCCGGTGGATAAACCCGCCCGAAATCATCCAAAAGACGGATTGCGCAGTTTTTGATCGCCGCTTGCAAGTGCTTGGCGCGACAGGGGATTTCGGTTCTACCCCAAGGCTTTCCTCAAGTTTCTCCACAGTCGGCGGGGATAACCGGCAAGGGGGTATCCGCCCCGGCGAAAAAAAAAGCCCTCCGACGCATCGGAGGGCTCGATCGCCTGGAGGTAGGGCAGGCGATCTCTGCCGGCTGGAGCGTGGCTCGCGGCCGGCAACGGCGGCGATCAGGCGTTGAACTTCTTGATCCAGTCCACGTAGCGGTCGATCCAGCCTTGCAGGAACTTGCGCGTGCCTTCGTTGGTGATGTTGTACTGGTCGTCGATGAGGTCTTCGTGGAACTGCAGGAACACCTCGGGCGTGGTCAGGACGTTGGCCCCTTCGGCGGCCAGAATGTTGCGCAGGTGCTGCTGCATCAGCGCGGTGCCGGCGGCGCTGGGCGAGGTGCCGACGATGCCGGCGGCCTTGCCCGCCCAACAATTCGTGCCGTAGGGACGCGTGCCCCAGTCGATGGCGTTCTTGAGGGCGGCCGGCAGCGAGCGGTTGTGCTCGGGGGACACGAACAGGACGCCCTGGGCGTCGGCGACTTGCTGCTTGAGCTTGGCGGCGGGCGCGGGCATGTTGTTTTCGTTGTCCTGGTTGTAGAGCGGCACGTCTCCCAGGCTGACGTAGTCGAACTTGAAGTCCGCGGGCATCAGCTTCTCGAGTGCGCGCGCCAGCCGCAGATTGAACGACGCGGCGCGCAGGCTACCGACGAATACGGCGATCTTGTAGGTGCTCATGAGGCGCATGCTCCAGGCGGTAGAGGAACGGTCAGTGTAGACCTGTCCTGGAGCCGGCTCAATGCGGATTACGCATTTTCTTATTCGGAAAGAGAGCCTGCGGACGGTCTGCGCACTTCGCGCTGGAAAATCTCCAGGCTGAGTTTCTTCGTCCGGATGAAGCTGGGTTCGGACAGCGTTTCCACGGTGCGGGGGCGGGCGTCGCGATACTCCAGGATCTCGGCGACCCGGGTCGGGCGCCTGGTCAGCAGCAGGACCTGGTCGGCCAGGTATACGGCTTCTTCCAGATCGTGCGACACCAGCAGCATGGTGGTGCCGGTCTGCATGAAAACCTCTTGCAGCTTCTCGCGGATGAACAGGGTCATCTCGAAGTCCAGGGCGGAAAAGGGCTCGTCCAGGAACAGCACTTCGGGCCCCGGAGCCAGCGCGCGCATGATGGATGCGGTCTGTTGCTGCCCGCCGGACAGCTCGTACGGATAGCGCTTCAGGTCGAACTTGACGTCGAACGACGCCACCAGCTCTTCCACGCGCGCGTCGACCTGGGCCTTGCTGCGGCCTTCGAGGAGCAGGGGATAGGCGATGTTGTCGATGGTGCGCAGCCAAGGGAACAAGGCTTCGCGGTAGTTCTGGAAGACATAGCCGATCTTGGTCTGCGCGAGCGACTTCCCGTCGAACAGGATCTCGCCCGAATCGACCGGGATCAGGCCGGCGATCATGTTGATCAGGGTGGATTTGCCGCAGCCGTTGGGGCCGAAGACGGACACGATCTTGCCTTTGGGGATGTCGAGGTCGAAGTTCTCGTACAACGGCCAGCCGGCGAAGTATTTGGTCAGCCCGCGTATCGTGATGTGCGTGCCCAGCGGGCCCGGGGTGAAGGGGGCGGCCGCGGGGGCCGGGGCGATGACGGGATTGATGACGGTGGACATTTACCGGCCGCTCCAATGGACGACGCGCTTTTCAAGCACGAGAAAAAGAATGTTCAGCGCATAGCCGAGCGCGCCGGCCGCCAGGATCGAGGCGTACATTTCGCGCACGTTCAGCACCTGCTGCGAGTTGATGATGCGATTGCCCAGCCCGCTGTCGGAACCGATGAACATCTCCGCCACGATGACGATGACCAGCGCCATCGATACGCCGCTGCGCAGCCCCACGAACGTGGGCTGCAGGCTTTCCCAGATCAGCACGTCCTTGAAGATGCGCCAGCGCGACGCGCCCATCACGCGCGCCGCCATGACGCGCTGTTTGCGCGCATTGATCACGCCATAGGCGCTGTTGAACAGGATCACCAGCACCGCCGCGAAGGCGGCGATGGCGATCTTGTTCATGTCGGTGACGCCGAAGATCATCAGAAACAGCGGGATCAGCGCCGAGGACGGCGTGGAGCGGAAGAAGTCGACCAGGAACTCGACGCTGCGGTAGGCCTTTTCGCTGCTGCCCAGCAGCACGCCCAGGGGCACGCCGATCACGCCGGCGATCAGGAAGGCCTGCAGGGTCCGGTTCAGCGACGACAGGAAGTCGCCCAGCAGCGGTCCGCCCGCCATGCCCCTGGCCAGCGCCGCGAGGGCGGCGCCCGGGGTGGGGAGCAGGACGGGGCTGACCAGCTGCAGCCGCAGCACCAGATCCCACACGATGAACAATGCCAGCGGCCCGATCAGCGGCAGCAGGCGGGCGGCGCGGAACCTGCGCGGGGGCCGTTTCGCCTCGGGCGTGGCGGCGGTCAATGCGGTCGCGGTCATGGCTCAGCCCTTGTAAAGCATCGTGGAGACGTCGACCTTCTGCGCGAAGACGCCTTTTTCGGCGAAGAGGTCGAAGTACTTCTGGAAGTACTGGATGTCGCTTGGCGTGAATTCGTCGTAGAGCGTGTAGGCCGCGAGCGGCACGGCCTGCGTCATCGGGCCTTCGATCGCGGTGTAGCCCTTCATGTAGGGGCGCGCCTCGTCGGGCTTGCCGCGGATCAGCTCGATGCCGCGGGCATACGCGGCGATGAATTTCCGGCTTTCCTCGGGATGCTTTTCGAGGAAGGCGGTGGTCAGCGAGGCCGATCCGCCGAACCACGGCGCCATCGGATCGCCCAGCACATACTTGGCGATGACGCCCGCCTCCAGCACGCGGGTGGTGCCGTTGAGCCGGCCCACGGTGCCGGTGGGCTCGAGCGTGTAGCAGGCATCGAGCTGACCGGCGGCGACCGCGGCGACGTGCTGGCTGATCGCCAGTTCGACCACGGTCGCCCCGGTCACGCCGGCGCGCTCCAGCACCGCCTTGGCCAGCGTGGAATTCTGGATGCCGGGCCCGGTTCCCACCCTTTTCCCCTTGAGGTCCGCCATGGATTGGATGGGGCTGTCTTTCGCGACGATGAATTCATCCAGCACGTTGCGCGCGTTGCTGGGATTGGACGCGAAAATCTTGAACAGGCCGGGCGAGGCTATCTCGCCGATGGCCAGGTTGGCCGATCCGGTGCCGTTAGCGCTGCCGTCCGCGCGGCCGGCCAGCATGGCTTCCATGACTTGCTGCGGGCCGGCGAACTTCAGCGCCTCGACGTTGAGGCCAGCCTCCTTGAAGTAGCCCTTTTCCAGGGCCGCGTAGAAGGGCAGGCCGGCCGCGACGGGCCAGAAGCCGATGCGGATGACCGGGCCCGATTGCGCCCGCACAAGCGCGGGCGCCGCCATTGCCGCGGCGCCCAGCGCGGCGCCCCGGATCAGCCGGCGGCGGCTGGCGTTGAAGGCAAAGGGCTTGTTTCGGTCGATCATGCGAGGCTCTCCTGGTCGGCAATGGATATGGCGCTTGTGAACACGCGTGCATATGGAGGACATCAAGCAAGAGCCATGCCAGGCCGCATCCGGCCTGCCGCAACGGCGGCGCAAGGCAGAGGCGGCGTTCGGCTGGTGCGCCGCATGGGCCGTGTTGGTGCATGGCGCACCACCGCAGGGGCTAACAAAAAGCCCGGTATCTGACGGTATTCTGAACAACAAACGAAAATTGTTTACACTCGCATCCTCAAAATCCAAAGACCAGGGAACCGCCGCGGGGGCGGGGCCCTGTCCAGATACGGGAGAACGTCGATGCGCAAGTTGTTGTTGGGAGCGGTGTTGGCCGCCACGGTATTCGGAGGCGTGGCCCAGGCGGCCGTCGAACCCAAGGCCGTGGTCGCCACGTATTCGGACCTGGCGCTGGCCGGCTACGAAGATTCGCTGGCTTCCGCCCGGACGCTGCGCAAGGCCGTCGACGCCTTGATCGCCAAGCCCAGCGCAGAGACGCTCGCGGCCGCGCGCGCGGCCTGGCTGGCGGCCCGCGTGCCGTACCAGCAGACCGAGGCCTACCGCTTCGGCAACCCCATCGTCGACGACTGGGAAGGCCGCGTGAACGCCTGGCCGCTGGACGAAGGCCTGATCGACTACGTCGACGCCTCGTACGGCACCGAGAACGACGAGAACGCCTACTACGCGGTCAACGTCATCGCCAATTCGAAGATCTCGGTCGGCGGTAAGACGGTGGACGTCAGCAAGATCACGCCCGAGCTGCTGTCCGAAGTGCTGCACGAGGCCGATGGCAACGAGGCCAACGTGGCCACGGGCTATCACGCCATCGAATTCCTGCTGTGGGGCCAGGATCTGAATGGCACCGGCCCGGCGCCGGCCGACCGCAAGGGCACGCCGCAGGAGCGCCATTCGGGGAACCGCCCGCATACGGATTTCGATCCCAAGCAATGCACCGGCGGCCATTGCGAGCGCCGGGTCGAATTCCTGAAGGCCGTGACCGACCTGCTGGTGTCCGACCTGGAAGAGATGGTCGGCAACTGGAAGAAGGACGGCGCCGCGCGCAAGGCCGTCGAGGAAGATCCCAAGGCGGGCCTGATCGCCATGCTGACGGGCCTGGGCAGCCTGTCCTACGGCGAACTGGCCGGCGAGCGCATGAAGCTGGGCCTGATGCTGCACGATCCCGAGGAAGAGCACGACTGCTTCTCGGACAACACGCACAACTCCCACTATTACGACCAGATCGGCATCCGCAACGTCTACCTCGGCGCGTACACCCGCATCGACGGCAAGACGGTCTCGGGCGCCAGCCTGTCCGACCTGGTCCGCGCCAAGGACCCCAAGCTCGACGCCGAAGTGCGCGCCAAGCTGGACGCCACGGTCGCCGCCATGCAGGCCATGAAGACCCGCGCCGAAACGGTGGAAACCTACGACCAGATGATTGCCGACGGCAACAAGGAAGGCAACGCCGTGGTGCAGGCCGCCATCGACCGCCTGGTCGACCAGACGCGCAGCCTGGAGCGCGTGATCGCGCTGCTGGAGCTGGGCAAGGTCTCCATCGAAGGTTCCGACAGCCTGGACAAACCCGACGCCGTATTCCAGTGAAATTCGCATTAGCCGCCGTATTGGCGGCGTCGGCGCACGCCGTCGCCGCCGCCGCGCCCGACCTGCCCGCCGGGCGCGACGACCTGAGCGCCGAGGACCGCAAGCGCGTCACGGCCATCACCGCGCCCACGCGCGACTTCTCCAAGGTCGAGAGCTTCGAGACCATGCAGGCCGGGGCCGCCACCATCAACAAGCTGATCAATGCCGACATTTTTTCGCACCCGTCGGCCAACATGAGCTTCGAAGGGCGCCAGCAGTTCCTGGTCGGCAACGGGCTGTTCCGCAAGGACTGGGTGTCGGCGCCGGCCTCGACGCAGGCCTCCGACGGGCTGGGGCCGCTATTCAACGCGCGTTCCTGCCAGGCCTGCCATACCAAGGACGGACGCGGCACCGTGCCGGGCTTCGATCCGCTCGAACGCACCGACGCCGTGGCGCTGCTGCTGCGCCTGGCGGTGCCGCAGGGTCCCGACCGCGGCCATCCCAGGCTGGCCCCCGACGAGATCGCCTCGCTGCCCGAGCCGGTCTACGGCGTGCAGCTGCAGAACTTCGCGGTGGCGGGGTTGCCGGCCGAAGGCCGCATGGAGATCGAGTACGAGCCGGTCACGGTGGCGCTCAACGGCGGCGAGACCGCCACGCTGATGAAGCCGACCTACCGCATCGAGAACCCCGGCTACGGTCCGCTGCGCGCCGATACGCAGATCTCGCCGCGCCTGGCCCCGCCCATGATCGGGCTGGGGCTGCTCGAAGCCATTCACGAGGCCGATATCCTGGCCAACGTGGGTTCGGACCGGCGCGACGGCATCGTCGGCAAGGCCAACTGGGTGACCGACGCCCGCACCGGCGCGCGCGTGCTGGGACGCTTCAACCTGAAGGCCGGCCAACCCACGGTGGAGCAGCAGAGCGCGGCCGCGTTCTCCAACGACATGGGCCTGTCCACGCCGCTGTTCCCCAGGCATTCCGGCGACTGCACCGCCGCGCAGCCGCAGTGCCTGGACATGCCGCACGGCGCGCAGCCGCGCTTCGGCGACGAGGAAGTGCCGGGCAAGCTGATGGATTTCGTCACCATCTATTCCACCAACCTGGCGGTGCCGCAGCGCCGCGAGGCCGACGACGCCCGCGTGCTGGCCGGCAAGAAGCTGTTCTACGAATCCAATTGCATCGCCTGCCACGTGCCCAAGTACGTGACCAGCCGCAACGCCAGGCAGCCCGAGCACCGCTTTCAGCTGATCTGGCCTTATACCGACATGCTGGTGCACGACATGGGCGACGAGCTGGCCGACGGCGTGTCCGACGGCGAGGCCACCGGCCGCGAATGGCGCACGCCGCCGCTGTGGGGCATCGGCCTGACCAAGACCGTCAATCCCAACGCCACCTGGCTGCACGACGGGCGCGCGCGCAGCCTGCTGGAGGCGGTGCTGTGGCATGGCGGCGAGGCCAGGCCGGCGCGCGACCGCGTGGTCGCGATGACGCCCGAAGAACGCGCCGATCTGATCCGTTTCCTGGAGTCTCTGTAATGGCGGGATACGCCAAGCACGTACTGAAACTGGCCGCCGCGGCGGCCTTGGCGGCGGCCGCGCCGTGGGCCGCGGCCAACGGGCTGCCGGCCGACCTGGGCGAACGGCTGGCGCGCGACTACGCCCGTCCGGCCGTGGCCACGATGGCGGACGCCGCCTCGGCCCTGGAGGGCGAACTGGGCAAGTGGTGCGCCCAGCCCGGCGCGGCCGGCGCGGCCCGGATCGAAGAGAACTTCGAGCGGCTGGCGCTGGCCTGGTCCGGTGTGGAGATCCTGCGCTTCGGGCCGCTGGTGCAGGCCAACCGCTATGAGCGCCTGGCGTTCTGGCCCGACACCCGCGGCGTGATGCCCAGGCAGGTGCAGGCGCTGCTCGCGGCCGAAGACCAGGCGCTGCTTGCGCCCGGCGCGCTGGCCGGGCGCAGCGTGGCGGTGCAGGGCCTGCCGGCGCTGGAATACGTGCTCTACGGCGAGCCGGCCCTGTTGGACAAGCACGGCACGCCGGGCTTTGCCTACGCCTGCGGCTATGCGCGGGCCGTGGCCGCCAACGTCGCCACGATCTCGCGCGACGTGGCCCAGGCCTGGAGCGCCGACGGCGGCTTCGGACGCCAGTTCGCGCGCCCGCAGCCCGGCAACGACCTCTACCGCGATTCGCAGGAAGTGGCGGCCGAGGCCATGAAGGCCTTGTCGACCGGCCTGCAGTTCGCGCGCGACGTGAAGATCGTGCCCGTGCTGGGCGAGAGCGCCGGCCAGGCGCGTCCCAAGCGCGCGGCGTTCTGGCGCAGCAAGCTGTCGATGAAACTGGTGGCCGCCAACGCCGAGGCGCTCGATGCGTTCTACCGGGCCGGCGCCTATCCGCTGCCGGCGGGCGACGAGTGGATGGCCGCGTCGGTGACCGGCGAGCTGGCCAGCGCCGCGCGCACCCTGCGCGCCGTGCCGGTCCCGCTGGAGCAGGCGCTGGCCGGCGAAGAAGGGCGACGGCTGCTGACGCTGGCGTCGCTGACGCTGCAGAACGCCAAGGCCATCGTCGACCAGGACCTGGCGCCCGCCCTGGGCGTCATGATCGGATTCAATGCGCTCGATGGCGATTGACCGGCGCCGCTTCCTTTCGCTGGCGGCCGCGCTGGGCCTGGCGCCCGGCGCGGCGCTGGCCGCCGCGCCCGCGGACGGCGCGGTCCTGTATCTCAGCGCGCGCAAGCGCGGGGGCCGCGACGAAGCGGTGCTGCTGGATGAGACCGGACGCGACCGGCTGGTGGTGCCGATGCCGGCGCGCGGGCACAGCTTCGCCATCGATCCGGCCGGCGGGCGCGCGGTCGTGTTCGGGCGCCAGCCCGGCTTTTTCGCGCTGGCGTTCTCGCTGCGCGGCGCGGGCGGCCCGCAGGCGCTGCCCATGCACGACGAGCGGCATTTCTTCGGCCACGGGGCCTACCTGGACGGCGGCCGGCTGCTGGCCGCCACCGAAAACGATTTCGAGGCCGGGCGCGGCGTGCTCGGTCTGTACGACGCCAGCGCCGGCGGCGCGTACCGCCGCGTCGGCGAGTTCGACACCGGCGGCATCGGCCCGCACGAAGTGGTGCTGATGCCCGACGGCAAGACGCTGTGCGTGGCCAACGGCGGCATCCTGACGCATCCCGACTACGGCAAGCTGGAACTCAACCTGGACACGATGCGGCCGTCGCTGGCCTATATCGACGCGGCCAGCGGCGAGCTGCTGGAGCGCCACGAGCTCGCGCCCGAACTGCATCGCCTGTCGATCCGCCATCTTGCGCTGGCCGCCGACGGCAGCGTCTGGTTCGGCTGCCAGTACATGGGGCCGGCGGCCGACCGGCCGGCGCTGGTGGGCCGCCACCGGCGCGGCGGCCGGCTGGAATTGTTCGCAGGCCCCGAACCGGTGCTGCGCCAGATGCGCAACTATGTCGGCTCGGTCTCGGTCGACGCGGCCGGCGCCGTCGTCGCCACGTCCAGCCCGGTGGGCGGGCAGGTGATCTACTGGGAGGCGGCCAGCGGCCGCTGCCTGGGCACGACCGCGCTGGCCGACGGCTGCGGCGTGGCGCCCGCCGCGCCCGGGGGCTTTCTGGTCAGCAGCGGCACGGGCGCGATGCTGCGCGTCGACGCCGCCGGCCAGGAACAGGACCGCGTCCTGCCGCCTGCGCGCGAACTCGCCTGGGACAATCATTTCCGCAAGGTCGCGGCCGGCGCCTGAGCCGTATCGGCCGTATCCTTACAAACCTTGACACGACGGGACCGCGCCGCGGCGCCAGGCGCAAGCCGCATCTGATAAAGTCCCTGGTCGTTTTTTCCGGCAACCGGCAATTACAGGAGATTCCATGGAAGAAGCCTTGAAAGAATTTAATGCCTGGGCTCCCAAGCTCATGGAGCTGGGCGGCAATCTGCTCGTGGCGCTGCTGATCCTCGTCATCGGCTGGTGGGTGTCGTCGCTGCTGGGCGGCTGGGTGCGCAGGGCCGCGGCCCGCTCCAGCAAGATCGATCCCACGATCGTGCCGATGTTCTACAGCACGGTGGTCTGGACGGTGCGCATCTTCACCGTGATCGCGGTGCTGGCGCGCTTCGGCGTGCAGACGGCCAGCCTGATCGCGGTGCTGGGCGCCGCCGGCCTGGCCGTGGGCCTGGCCTTGCAGGGCACGCTGCAGAACATCGCGGCCGGCATCATGCTGCTCATCCTGCGTCCCATCCGCGCCGGCGAATACGTGGCGCTGAGCTCGGGCGCCGACGGCACGGTCGAAGAGGTGGGCCTGTTCCTGACGCGGCTGGTCCAGGTCGACGGCATCCACCTGACCCTGCCCAACAGCACCGTCTGGAACGCGACCATCACCAACTACAGCCGCAACAAGACGCGCCGCCTGGATATCCCGGTGCCGGTGCGCTACGGCGACGACCTGGAGCAGGTGCTGTCCAAGCTGCAGGCGCTGGTCGACGCGCGCGAAGATGCGCTGAAAGACCCGGAACCGCAGGTCAAGGTGTTCGACTACAAGGAGAACGGCGTCATCGTCAACGTGCGCGTGTGGGCCGATGCCGCCAAGTACTGGGACCTGCGCTGGGGCCTTTACCAGCAGATCCGCACCGAACTGGAGCGGGCCGGCTTCCAGCCGCCGATCCCGCTGCGCGAGATCCAGAACCCCAAGACCGGCGCGCCCGCCTGAACGCGGACGCGACGCGGCAGTACGAACGGGCGCCCGGCGCCCGTTTTTTTTCGGCCGTTCAGGCCTGCACGGCGAGTCGCGCCAGTTCCGCCTTGATCCAGCCGGCGATCTCGCGCTGGCGCTGGGCGGGCATGCGGTCGATGATGGCCGTGACGCTGACCGCCAGCAGCGGTGCGCCCTGGGCGTCGAGCAGGGCGCAACCCACGCCCAGCGCGCCGCGCACCGCGTGGTTGCCGACCACGGAATAGCCGCGGGCGCGGGTGTTTTCGATCAGGCGGAACATTTCCTGCGGCGTCATGCCGCCGTATTCGTCCAGGCGCCCGGAATTGCGCTCGACGATGCCGCGCGCCGTATCGTCGGGCAGCGCGGCCAGCAGGGCCATGCCGCCCGAGCCCACGCCCAGCGGCTGGCGCTTGCCGGCGTAGGTGGCCAGGATCTGCACCGGATAGCTGCCGATCTCGCGGTGCAGGCTGATGGAATCGTCCTCGTCACGCACCACCAGGAACACCGCGTCGCCGGTGCGGTCGGCCAGCCGGCGCAGCACGGGCAGCAGCTGGCGCACCCGCGGATCGCGCGAGCGCGTGTCCGGGTCCACCGCCAGCTGGGCGCGGTATTTCTTGGTGCCGGCCACGGGCAGCACCAGCCCGGCGTCGAGCAGGGCGGCCAGCAGGCGATAAATAGTGGGGCGCTGGATGCCGGTCAGGCGCGCGATGTCGGTCACGCTCAGGCCGTCCGGGCCTTGATCTCGCAGGGCGGCCAGTACGGCCAGCCCGCGCCGCAAAGTGCGCGGGCCTGCGGCCGCGGCGTCGCTGTCTTGCATGGAATTCTCTGAAAACTAAGGGTTATTCCGGAACGGTCAAGGGAAAACCATTGTCCGTACCGTGGACTCTACCTTGATGCAGCGGCCGTGTATAGCTGAGAATGCCTCATCCAACAATTCAAATCGTCCATTTTATGGACAGTACCTGCACGGAGACACTATGACTAAGGGTCAAAAGCCTGCCCTGCGGCGTCTTGCCGCCACCGTTCTGGCCACCGCCGCGAGCGCATTCGCCATGGGGTCCGCCCACGCCGCCTATCCCGACAAGCCCGTACGCATCGTGGTGGGCTTTTCCGCCGGCGGCACCACCGACGTGATCGCCCGCATCATGGCCAAGGAACTGACCGAAAGCCTCGGCCAGTCGTTCGTGGTCGAGAACAAGCCGGGCGCCGGCAGCAACATCGCCACCGACCAGGTCAAGCGCGCCACGCCCGACGGCTACACGCTGCTGTTCGTGGCCGTGACCAGCGCCATCAACCAGACCCTGTACAAGAACGTCAATTTCGACCTGACCAAGGACTTCACGCCGGTGGCGCTGGGCGCCAAGGTGCCGAACATCCTGGTGGTCAATCCCCAGGTGCCGGTGAAGTCGGTGCAGGAACTGGTCGACTACGCCAAGAAGAACCCGGGCAAGCTGGCGTTCGCGTCCTCGGGCAGCGGCACCTCCATCCACATGGCGGGCGAGCTGTTCAAGATGAAGACCGGCATCGACGTGCTGCACGTGCCGTACAAGGGCAGCGCCCCGGCCGTGACCGACCTGGTCGGCGGCCAGGTGCAGTTCATGTTCGACAACATGCCCTCGTCGTGGCCGCACGTGCAGTCGGGCAAGCTGCGCGCCCTGGCCGTGACGACCAAGGAACGCTCCAAGAGCGCGCCGGACCTGCCGACGATGCAGGAATCGGGCTACAAGGATTTCGACGTGTCGTCGTGGTTCGGCCTGATCGCCCCGGCCGGCACGCCGCCGGAAGTCGTCAACACGCTGAACGCCGCCATGGTCAAGGCGCTGGACAAGCCGGAAGTGCAGAAGAGCTTCGAGAGCCTGGGCGCGGTGGGCGTGAAGACCACGCCGGCCGAATTCGGCCAGTTCATCAAGTCCGAAGTGGAAGGCTGGGCCCCGGTGGTCAAGGCCTCGGGCGCCAAAGTGGATTGATCTTCGTGTCGCGGGCGGCGCGCCGCCCGGCGACCGATGCGTGGGGATGGGCCATGGCCCATCCCTATTTTTTTGCGCGGCCTACTGCCCGTTCCGGCTTTTCTTCAGCATGGCCGTGCAGACGCCGCGCATCATGTCCACCTCGTCGCGGCTCAACTCCAGGCGGGTGAAAAGATGGCGCATGCGCGGCATCAGCTTCTTGGGATGGGCGGGGTCCAGGAAGCCGACGCCCACGAGCGCTTCTTCCCAGTGCGCCAGGAAAGCCTGCACCGCCTCGCCGGAGGCCGGCGCGGCGCCGCGCGCGGGTTCTTGCGCGGTCGAGGCCGGCAGCAGCGGGGCGCCGGCGGCCGCCAGCAGCGCGTAGCGCAGTTCCCAGGCGGCCAGCTGCAAGGCCTGGGCCACGTTCAGCGAGCTGTATTCGGGGTTGGCGGGGATGTGGCAGATGCGATGGCACAGCGCGATCTGGGCGTTGGTCAGGCCCGCGCGCTCGGTGCCCAGCACCACCGCAGCCACGCCCTCGGCCGTGTCCGCCAGGTGGCCGCGCGCCAGTTCGGCGGCCTGCCGGATGTCGCAGGGCGGGGGGCCGAGGTCGCGCACCCGGGCGGTCAGCGCGAAGGCCAGGGTCACCGGCGCCAGCGCCGCTTCGAGCGAATCGTAGACCTGGGCGCCTTCCAGCACGTCCAGCGCGCCGCTGGCCAGCGCCACGGCCTCGGGCTGACTGGTTACATCCGGAAACTTGGGGGCCACCAGCACCAGTTCGGAAAAGCCCATCGTCTTGATGGCGCGGGCCGCCGAACCGACGTTTCCGGGGTGGCTGGGGTTCACCATGATGAAGCGAACGCGTGAAAATGCTTGAGTCATTTAAAATGGCACGTTTGGCTTAGTGCCTTCCTGGTTTTCTGGGTCGATTTCCCCCGGCCGCAGGGGGCGGCAAGCGGCCTATCATCAAGCCAACTCATCGCATTCGTACGGAATTTTATGCACCCGATGCTCAACATCGCCATCAAGGCGGCCCGGCGTGCCGGCACCATTATCAACCGTGCCAGCATGGATTTGGAACGACTCAGCGTGGCTCGCAAGGGGCCGCGGGATTATGTCACGGAAGTCGATCGCGCCGCCGAGGAGTCCATCGTCGAGACGCTGCGCGCGGCCTATCCGGAGCATGCCGTCCTGGGCGAGGAATTCGGCCTGCAGGGTCCGGACCAGGCCGAATTCCAGTGGATCATCGATCCCCTGGACGGCACCACGAACTTCATCCACGGCCTGCCCAACTACGCGGTCTCCATCGCGCTGACGCAGCGCGGCCAGGTCACCCAGGCGGTGATCTACGATCCGTCGCGCAATGAACTGTTCACCGCCAGCCGCGGCAGCGGCACGTTCCTGAACGACCGCCGCGTGCGCGTCTCGGGCCGCACCCGCTACCACGACGCGCTGCTGGGCGCGCACTGGCCCAACTCGGGCGACCCGGAACAGGGCTCGGCGCGTTTCCGCCAGATGGCCGAAGGCAGCACGGGCGTGCGCCGCCTGGGCTCGACCGTGCTGGACCTGGCCTACGTGGCCTGCGGCCGCCTGGACGGCTTCTGCGGCGTGGGCCTCAAGCCCTGGGATTTGGCCGCGGGTAGCCTGATGGTGCTGGAAGCCGGCGGCCTGGTCGCCGACTTCGACGGCGAGCAGGGCTGGATGGACAGCGGCAACGTGCTGGCCGCCAGCCCCAAGATCTTCACGCAGATGCTGTCTTCGCTGAACCCGCCTTCGGCGGCGTGATGGCCGGGCGGCTGGCGCCGCCCAATGAATCTCGCGCTGCACCCATCCTGCGATGGGTGCCTCGAACGTAGGATGGGTGCAGCGCGCCCCATCCGACACAAGCAACCCACCGCCAAACGCGCGAAACCTATCGGGCGGCGCCAGCCGCCATCAACAACCCCTTTCAGCCCCCCGCTTCCAACACCTTCAGCCCCCCATCCGGCAACGCGAACCATGCCCGCAGCCCGTGTTCGCGCACGATGGGCCGCGCGGCGTCCAGCGGCATGTGCGAGAAAGCCGTGGACAGGGCGTCGGCCAGGGTGGCGTTGGGCGCCATGACGGACACGCTGCGGTATAGCGGACGCGCGCGGCCGGTGCGCGGGTCGAAGAGATGGGTGTAGCGGCCCTCGGCGTCCAGCGCGGTGCCGTAGCCGCCGGAGGTGGCCAGGGCCTGGTTGCGCAGGCTGGCGGTGGCCAGCAGGCGCGCGGGGTCCTGCGGGTCGGCCAGGCCGACCCGCCAGTCGGCGGCCGCGGCGCGGCTGTCCATGCCCTGGATTTCTCCCATGTCCACCAGCGCCCGCTCCAGCCCGCCCAGTTTCAGCAGCTCGGTGACGCGGTCGGTGATGTAGCCCTGGGCGATCCCGTTGAGCGTGATCCCCATCCCCGGAAGGCCCAGCGCGATGCGGCCGCTGTCCAGCGCCACGTCTTCACGCGACACGCGAGCCAGCGCCCGCGCCACCGCCTGCGCGGACGGCCCGGCGGGATCGGCGCCCGGCTGCGAGAAGTGCCCGGCGTACAGCTGCCACAGCGGCTGCACCGTGGGGTCGAAGGCGCCGCCGGTGAGCCTGCCGTAGCGCAGGCTCACGCTGAGCAGCTGCAGCAGGTCGGCGGGCGGATCGTCCAGATAACCCTGGCGGTTCAGGCGCGACAGGGCGCTGTCTTCGCGGTACAGGCTGAAGATGCCTTCGAGCCGACGCAATTCCTGCAGCGCCTGCGCGATCAGGCGCTGCGCCGCCTGCGGTTCGGGATGGTACAGGCGCAGTTCGGCGTCGGCGCCCAGGGCGACGCCGCGCCACACGGTGGGCGCGATGGAAGCCGCGGCGCGGCGCGCGGGCAGGGGGGCGAGCGCCAGCGCGGATGCGGCGGCGGCGATGCCGATGAAACGGCGGCGGGTAGGATTCATGGCGACAGGCCTGCGGAGTGGGGCGGGACTATTGGGCGAAGACATAGGCTTCCGGCACGTCGGCGAAGGCGGCGACGCGGCCGCCGTGGGCGCGGGCGAAGGCGTCGGCGCGTTCGCGCTGCGAGAACGGCATCGCGTCTTCGACGCCCATGCCGCCGATGAAACGGCCTTCGATGACGTAGTAGGCCTGGCGCGCGTCGATCCACACCGACGGATCGGGCGCGCCGTCCGGGCCGGCCGTGCCCATGTCGTTGACGTAGATGGCGCTGATGGCCTTGGGTTCTTCCGGCAGCAGGGTATAGGCGAAGACCTGCTTGATCGACGAGAACCACACCGGCGCCGCGCGCCCCTTGATGAAGATCTGGCCCTTGGGGCCGCCATGTTCGTTCAAGGCCATGCCGCAGTAGTGGCCGACCGATTCCAGCGTCACGGCCTGGGGCGGCGGGGGCGGGGCCTCGGAATCGGCGCCGCTGCCGCAGGCGGCGGCGCTCAGCAGGGCCGCGAGGGCCAGGGCGAGCCGCAGGCGTCTCATAGTTGTTTCCTCCTGAATGCCGCCGCCGCCAGCAGGAACGGCACGGCGACCCACAGCAGCAGCGCGGCGATCAGCGCCGACGTCGGCAGGCTGGCCTGGTCGCTCACGCCCGCCATGCCGGCGTACAGCGAAATGTTCTCGAAGCCGGTCAGGTTCAGCAGCCGGTACACGTCCGAGGGGTTGAGCAGCAGCAGCGCGTTGAGCAGGCCGGGACTGACGTGGCGGCCCTGGTCGGCGGCCAGCACGCCCAGGAGCGCCATGTCGTAGATGACGACGAAGAACAGCCAGACGCCCAGGGCGATGCCGGCGGCCGTGGCGCGCTCGCGCACCAGCGTGCTGATCAGGTAGCCCATTGCGAGAAAGCTGGCGCCCAGCAGCACGCTGGCGCCGATCAGCAGCGCGAACGGCTGCCAGGCGCCGATGTCCAGGCCGCCGTAGGCCCATTGCAGCGCCAGCCCGGCCGAGCCGTAGCCCGCGCCCGTGGCCAGCGCCAGGATGGCGAGGTGGCCGATGAACTTGCCCACCAGCACCTGCCAGCGCGAGACCGGATAGCTGAGCAGCAGCGCCATGGTGCCGCGGTCGACTTCGCCGACCACGGCGTCATAGGCCAGCAGCATGGCGATCAGCGGGACCAGGAAGATGGACAGGCTGGACAGGCTGACCACGGTGACGGTCAGCGGCTCGGCCTTGACCGTGCCGCTGGGCGAGCTGCCCAGCAGGCCCAGGGCCAGCGCCAGCGCGGCCAGCAGCAGGGCGGTGGCCAGCACCCAGCGGTTGCGCAGCCCGTCGCGGATTTCCTTGCCGATGATGGTGCCTACCGCGTTCATACGTCTTCCCGTTCAAGCAGATGTGCATAGATGTCGTCCAGGCTCGGCACCTGGATGTCCAGGTCGTGGATGTCGGACGACAGCGCGCCGATGCTGCGGATCGCCGCGATCTTGTCGTGTTCCAGGCAGGCCAGCTCGTAGCGGCCCGCTTCGATGCGGCGCCAGGCGCCGGCCGGCGGCGCGTCGGCGTGCGCCAGGGTCAGGCGGATGCGGATGGGCAGGCCGGTGGAGCGCCGCAGCGCCGACATGGCGCCGTCGGCGATCTTCCTGCCGGCCTTCATCACCACGATGCGATCGGCGTGGCCGGCCAGTTCGGACAGCGCGTGCGTGCTGAGCAGGATGGTGGCGCCGGCGGCGCGCAGCTCGTGCACGATGTCGTAGAACATCAGGCGCGAGGCCGGGTCCAGGCCGGTGGTGGGCTCGTCGAACAGCAGCACGCGCGGCTGGCCCAGCAGGGCCTGGGCCAGCGCCAGGCGCTGGCGCATGCCCTTGGAGTAGCCGCCCACGCGCCGGCGCGCCGCGCCCGAGATGCCGACCCTCTCCAGCAGCGCGGCGTTGCCCGATAGCGGCTGGCGCTTGAGCCGGGCGTAGAACGCCAGCGTTTCCTCGCCGGTCATGGACGGATGCAGCGCCACGGTTTCGGGCAGGTAGCCGATACGGTTGCGCAGCCGCGCCGCGGCCGGGCTGTGGGCGTCGTGCCCGAACAGCGCGACGCGGCCCTGGGTGGGGCGGATCAGGCCCAGGATGAGCTTGATGAGCGTGCTCTTGCCGGCGCCGTTGTGGCCGGCCAGCGCGACGCATTCGCCCTCGCGCAGCTGCAGGTCCAGGCCGTCGATGGCCCGCTGCGCGCCGTAGTGCTTGCTGACGCCGGACAGCGTCACGAGGTCGGTATTCATGGAGACTCCTTGGGCAGCCGGGCCGGCAGCGGCGGCGGCTGCATCAGCGGCGCGCTGTCGATCACGCCCCCGGGCAGGATGGCGGGGAACTGCGATTGCGCCCAGCGCACGATGGCGATCGACGGGCTGTTGAGCAGGATGCGCGCGGCCGGCGCGCGCCACAGCAGCTGGTCGACCACGTCGTTGGGCCGGTAGGCGGTATCGGCGATGCCGTCGCCGTCCAGGTCGAAGGCGGTGTTGTCGCTCCAGTAATTGCCGCGGCCCGCGACCGACCAGTCCAGCGTCCGGGTGCTGACGTACTTGACCTGGTTGCGGTTGTTGATGAAGGCGTTGCCTGACACCTGGTTGCCTTCGGAGCCGGCGGTGAAGTGCACGCCGATGTCGCAGTTGGCGAAGCGGTTGTCCTGGAATTCGTTGTAGTTGGCGTTGTAGATGAACACGCACTTGCCCGCGCGGTCCACCGAGTTGCCGGTGATGCGGGACTGGTTGGCGTAGTTCAGCATCAGCCCTTGCTCGCGGCTGTCGACGGCGACGTTGTCGCGCACGATCAGCTGGTGCGAGAACATGATGGCGTAGGCCACGTCGGTGCCGGTGGCGACGTTGCCGCTGATTTCGCTTTCGTTGGTGTACATGTAGTGCACCGCGTAGCGCAGGTCGTGGAAACGGTTGCCGCTGAAGGTGTTCAGCCGGCTGGTGTTGACGAAGATGCCGTCGCGCCCGGCCGAGATGTCGTTGTCCAGCACGCGGGTGCCGGGCGTGTTCCAGAGCGTGACGCCGTTGCCCCGTTCGGCCACGCGCAGTTCCCGGTTGCCGACGATGCGGTTGCCGCGCACCAGGGCGTCGCGCGGCCCCCAGACGTGCACGCCCACGAGATTGTCGAGGATGTCGTTGCCTTCCACCCGGGCGCGGTGCGCCGTGCGGTCGAGGAAGACGCCGGCGTCCATGTCCGACAGGCTCAGCCCGGAGCGGGTCACGGTCAGGCTGCGCAGCGACACGTCGGCGGCCTTGATCCACACCGTGCGCCCCTGGCGCGTGCCGGCGATGACCGCCGAGCGGTCGGCCGGCCCTTCCAGCGTCAGCGGCTTGTCGATGACGATGCCGCCGGCATAGGCGCCGGGGGACAGGCGCAGCACGTCGCCGTCCTGCGCCGCGGCGACGGCCTGCGCCAGGTCGGCGCCGGGGGCGAGCGTGTGCACGGCCGCCGGCGCGGCGCCGGACAGCGCCAGGGCGAGGGCCGCCAGCGCGGCGCGGGCGGTCCTCCCGCCGCCCTTCGGCATGGAGATGGACGTCATGGAAGCTACGCGGTCTTCTTGGGATGGACGATCATCTGGCCGGACATCTCCATGTGCAGCGCGTGGCAGAACCACTGGCAGTAGTACCAGTACACGCCCGGGCGGTCGGCGGTGAACGTGACCGACGAAGTGGCCTGCGGTCCGATCTCCATGGCGATGCCGTGGCCTTCCAGCGTGAAGCCGTGCGTCAGGTCCTCGATCACCTCCATGTTGGTCACCACCACGGTGACTTCGTCGCCCTGGTTGACTTCGAACTTCTTGATGCTGAACATGGGCGCGACCGCCATCATGTACACGCGCACCTTGTTGCCGTCGCGCACCACCTTGGCGGCGTCCTCCAGCGTGACGCCGTCCTTCTTGGCCAGCTGGCGGGCGTCCTCCCACATGGGGTCGTCGCGTTTCCAGACGCTGAGCGGGTGGACCTTGGAGCGGTGCACCAGGCACATGTCGTGCGGCTCGGCGAAGCTGGGGCCGTCGTGCACCAGCTTCATCTCGTCGCCGGAGATGTCGATGAGCTGGTCGTTCTCGGGCTTGAGCGGACCCACGTTGAGGAAGCGGTCCTTCGAGAACTTGTTCAGCGACACCAGCCACTTGCCGTCGGCCTCGCGGGTCTCGCCCATGGTGGTGTGGTTATGGCCGGGCTGGTAGTGCACGTCCAGCTTCTGGATGATGGGGTCGACCTTCTCGCCCTTGAAGGCGCGCTTGGCCAGGTCGAGGTTCCACTTGACCATCTGGCTGTCGATGAACAGCGTGGTGTAGGCGTTGCCGCGGCCGTCGAAGGCCGTGTGCAGCGGGCCCAGGCCCAGCTGCGGTTCGGCCACCACGCAGTCGCGCGGCTTGATCTTGTCGTCGAACAGGTCGTCCAGCGTGCGCACGTCCAGCACCGTGACGGTGGGCGAGAGCTTGCCGTTGAGCACGATGTGGATGCCGTCGGGCGCGGCGTTGCAGCCGTGCGGCGAGTTCGGCACCGGGATGTAGCGCGTGTACTTGGAGCCGTGGCGCCCGTCGATCACCGGCACCCCGCCCATCATCTTGTAGTCGCCCTTCTTGACGGCTTCCTCGATGCGCTTGATGTTGAACACCACGACCCAGTCCTGCTCATTGGCCGACATCTCTTCCACCGTCACGCCCTTCTCCGAGTTGTAGCAGGTGGAGAAGGAGTACTTGCCCTGGTAGTCGGCGTCGCCGTTGTCCAGGTTGCCGTCGACCAGCACCTGCCAGGCGACCTTCATGGTGTCGCCGTCGATCGCGGTGTAGATGGCGAAGAAGTTCTTCTTGGGATCGTCGATCACCTTGCCGTCGTTGGGCAGCGGCACGATGTGCTCGCCGTTGGCGAACACATAGCCGGTGCGCGGATAGCGCTGCGGCCGCAGGCCGTGCACGCCCGATACGTTGGGCAGCTCGGTGATCTTGTCGGTCTTCATCACGTCCAGGCGGATGCGCGCGACGCGGTTGTTGGCCTTGTCGTTGATGAACAGGTAGCGGCCGTCGTAGGTGCGGTCGGTGAACGACAGGTGAGGGTGGTGGGCGTCGCCGTTGGCGAACACGCCGCCCTTGTCCTTGAGGTAGGCGCGGGTCTCGGGCGTCAGGCCTTCGGTGAGGATCTTGCGGCTTTCGTTGGTGCGGCCCCAGCCGGTCGCGCTGCAGTGGTTGAAGACGGGGATGCGCACCAGCTCGCGCATGGACGGCAGGCCCAGCACCCGCACTTCGCCCGACTGGCCGCTGGAGTTGAACGCATAGTATTCGTCCAGATCGCCCGGCGCGACGTGGCCCAGCACGCCGTTGGCGCCCTTGGCGTCCTTGCCATGCGCGGTGGGGATCTGCGCGCCCGCCACCAGGCCGGCGGCGCCGGTGATGGCTGCGGTGCCGAGGAAGCTGCGGCGAGAAAGGCCGCCCTTTTCGGGATTCTTGTCGGACATGGATAACTCCTTGGTAGGAACGGCGGCTCGCGCCGTGGGGTAAGAAAGTTCCATCCGCTGCCCGCCGTCCGGGGGGCGGCGTTTCCGCCCCGGAATGGCGCAACGGCAAGAACTGGATTCAGGCTTCGGCTTCGGGTTTCTGGCTCGGCAGGCGGTGGATCACGATGGGCTGCTCGGCGGGCTCGGCCTGGGGCCGGCGGCGCTCGCGCTTGGCCTTTTTCTGGATCAGGTGCGGACACTTCTGGTCATGGTGGTAGAGCATCTGGCAGTGCAGGCACTGGATGCACTCGTTCGGGTTGATCTCGCCGGTGGGGTCGATGGCCTGTACCGGGCATTCGAGATTGCAGCGCTGACAGGGGTTGCCGCAGTCGCGGTAACGGCGCAGCCAGTTGAAGATGCGCAGGCGGGCGGGAATCGCCAGCGCCGCGCCCAGCGGACAGAGGTAGCGGCAGAAGAAGCGTTCCACGAAGAGGCCGGCCGCCAGCACCGCCACGGCGAAGAGCACGAAGGGCCAGTAGCGCACGAAGCGCAGGATGATGGCGGTCTTGAAGGGCTCGATCTCGGAGAGCTGCTCGGCCAGCGCCAGGTCGTACAGCGAGAAGCCGAACAGCAGCAGGAAGATCACGTACTTCAGCGTCGACAGGCGCTGGTTGACGCCGTGGCTGATCTTCAGCTGGCGCACGCCCAGGCGCTTGGCGGCCCGGTTGGCCAGCTCCTGCAGCGCGCCGAACGGGCACAGCCAGCCGCAGAACGCGCCGCGGTTCCAGAACACCATCGAGATCGCGGTGGCGCACCACAGGATGAACACCAGCGGGTCCATCAGGAAGTACTCCCAGCGGAAGTCGGTGCGCAGCGCCGAGAAAAAGGTCAGCACGTTCACGATGGACAGCTGGGCCTGGCCGTACCAGCCGATCCAGAACAGCGCGAACGCCAGGAACGCCAGCCGCAGGCGGTCGTGCAGCAGCGGCCGGCTGGTGAGCTGGTCCTGGAAGAAGAAGATGCCCACCAGCACCACCAGCGCCACCGTCAGCACGGCCACCTGGCCGGACTTGCCGCGCCAGATCTGCTTCCACAGCGCGGGCGCGGGTTCTTCTTCGGCGGCCTGCGTGGTCGGGGCGGGAGCGGTCGCGGCCGGCGCCGCCGCCGCGGGTTGCGCGCCGGCGACGGGCCTGGTGTAGGCCTGCGGCAGTTCGTAGGGCAGGTCGAAGGTGACGAACGCCTTGTCCTTCACGCTGAGCACGCGCTGCACCATGAGCTGCAGGCGCCAGGGCGCGACCGGGTCGAGCGCGGCGTCGTCGGGCACGATGAACAGTGCCACTTCGCGAAACGCCGGTGCGCCCTCGGCGGCCACGTCGGCCAGTCGCTGGTGGTTGCGGTCGCGAAAGCGGAAGCTGCTTTCGTCCTGGATCACCTCGATGCGGTCGAAGATGCCGCCGCGCACGTAGCCCGAGCCCTTGAACGAATACGCGCCGTTGCCCGCCACCAGCATGGCCTGCTGGCCGGGCTTGAGTCTTTCCTTCAGGCGCTGCCATTCGGTGTCGCCCAGCAGGCTGCGGCCGATGGCCGGCACGCTCACCAGCGCGGCGTACAGGTCGATGAAGGTGTCGGCATTGCCGCTGCCGTCGGCGACCGCGGCGGCGTCGTCGCGCCCGGATGCGCGGAAGGCCTGGTTGACGTCCTCGGGCGTGAGCCTCAGGTTGCGCACCGCGCCGGCGTCGAGCAGGGCCTGCCAGCTCTGCGGCGTGTCGCGCGATTCGTCGACGGCGCGCGCGGCGGCCGGCGCGGCCTGCTGGACGGGTGCGGCGGTCTTGTCGATGCCGTGGGCGCGCGCCACGGCGATGGCCGAGCGCGTGATGCTGTCGCCGATCACCATCAGCGTGACGGTCGCGCCGCTGATGATGTCCACCGGCGGCGGCGCGCCGTGGCGGGGCGGGGAGTCGACGAAATTGAGGCCGACGTAGCCGCTGATGAAATGGTCCACCTTGGCCTGGGGGATGCCGATGAGGACGATGGGTTCGTGGTGCTCGACCAGCTTGGCCCCGACGATGCGGCCGTCGTTGGCCAGCCCGACCAGCACGTCGATGGGCTTGCTGGAATAGCCGCGCGTGTTGACCACGTCGGAAGTCAGGTAGACGACGCCGAGCGGGCGCGAGCCGGCATAGGCCTTGGCGGCCAGCGGCTTGCCGGCGGGGGCGTCGACGCGGTCCGCGCCGGGGAAGATCTCGCCGATCGGGGTAGTGGCCAGGAAGTCGGGTAGCCGCTGCGCCTGCGCCAGGCCGGCGCCCAATATATAGAGCAGCAGCGCAATGAACGCTGCCCGCATGAATCCGACGATCCGCATGAACTCCCGCCCCGCTGTGCTGCCCTGCATGCCTGTACTCTTCTGGTTCTATTTGCAAAGGTTTGACGCATCCTAAGAAGATCCAGGACGGGTGGTATTGCGGTTTATCAACGGCCTCCGTTTCCTTCTCGCCGGAACCTCAATACCCCTACAAAACCTGGGGGTTTCCCGGTTTTGCGGCATGCGATCCGGACGGACTTGATGTCCGTCAATAGCGTGTTTTTTTCGGTGTCCTAGACTTGTGCCTAGCGGCAGCGACGCAGGCATGTGGCTTGCGGAGAATCCAAACGCCGCCCCTGTCTACGGAGAATTCCCATGCTGGCAAAAGCCACCCTCGCCATCGTCCTGTCCGCCGCCAGCCTGCCCGCGCTGGCCGCGCAATGCGAAGCCACCATCGAAGGCAACGACGCCATGCAGTTCAACCTGAAGGAAATGGTGGTCGACAAAAGCTGCAAGCAATTCACCGTGACGCTCAAGCACGTGGGCAAGATGCCCAAGGTCGCGATGGGCCATAACTGGGTGCTCACCAAGGAAGCCGACCGCCAGGGCGTGGCCACCGACGGCATGAACGCCGGCGCCGCCCAGGACTACGTCAAGCAGGGCGACAGCCGCGTCATCGCGCACACCAAGGTTATCGGCGGCGGCGAATCGGATTCGGTCACCTTCGACGTGTCCAAGCTGACCGCGGGCGAAGCCTATGCGTTCTTCTGCTCGTTCCCCGGCCACTGGGCCGTCATGAAGGGCACGCTCAAGCTCAGCAACTAAGCGGCTCGCGCGCCAGGAACAGACCGGCCCCGGGCCGGTTTTTTTCTGTCCGGCGGCTGGTTCCTATGGCCTAAACCGCCTGTACATCAGGCTTACGGAGGGGCGGCGTCACCGGCGTGTCACGGATTTTCCATGTACGATTATCGGTCGTGTAACTTTTGGAGCTCCTGATGGAGTGGCTGCTGGACCCCACTGCGTGGGTCGGCTTGCTTACCCTGGTCGTCCTCGAGATCGTCCTGGGAATCGATAACCTGATTTTCATCGCCATCCTGGCGGACAAGCTGCCCCCTGCGCAACGCGACCGCGCGCGCATCATGGGCCTGAGCCTGGCGCTCGTCATGCGCCTGGGGCTGTTGTCGGTCATGTCATGGCTGGTCACGCTGACCACCCCCCTGTTTTCCGTCGGCCCGCTTTCCTTCTCGGGACGCGACCTGATCCTGATGATCGGCGGCCTGTTCCTGCTGTTCAAGGGCACCATGGAGCTGCACGAGCGCCTCGAAGGCAGCCAGCACGGCGGCTCGTCCGGGCCGCGCGTCTACGCCAGCTTCTGGGTGATCGTGACGCAGATCGTGGTGCTGGACGCGGTGTTCTCGCTGGATTCGGTGATCACCGCCGTCGGCATGGTGGACCACCTGGCGATCATGATGATCGCCGTCGTCATCGCCATCGGCATCATGCTGCTGGCGTCCAAGCCGCTGACGCGCTTCGTCAACGCCCACCCCACGGTGGTGGTGCTGTGCCTGGGCTTCCTGCTCATGATCGGCTTCTCGCTGCTGGCCGAGGCGTTCGGCTTCAAGGTGCCCAAGGGCTACCTGTACGCGGCCATCGGCTTCTCGGTCGCCATCGAGGCGCTGAACCAGGTGGCGCGCCGCAACCTGCTCAAGCTGGACGCGCGCCGTCCCATGCGCGAGCGCACCGCCTCGGCCGTGCTGCGCATGCTGGGCAAGCGGCCGCCGGCCGACGAACCCGACCTGCCCAGCGTCGACGGCCCGACCGTGCCGGCCTTCGGCGTCGAAGAGCGCAACATGGTCAGCGGCGTGCTGACCCTGGCCGAGCGCTCGATCCGCTCCATCATGACGCCGCGCACGGACGTCTCCTGGATCAATATCGACGACGATCCGCAGACCATCCGCAACCAGCTGACCGAGGCGCCGCACAGCTTCTTCCCGGTCTGTCGCGGGTCGCTCGACGAGGTGCTGGGCATCGGCCGCGCCAAGGACCTGGTGGCCGACCTGATCACCGAGGGCCGCGTGCGCCGCAACCGCCTGCGCGATCCCATCATCGTGCACGAATCCATCGGCATCCTGCGCCTGATGGATACGCTCAAGCGCTCGCGCGGCCAGCTCGTGCTGGTGGCCGACGAATTCGGCGCGATCGAGGGGCTGGTGACGCCCATCGACGTCTTCGAGGCCATCGCCGGCGAATTCCCCGACGAGGACGAACTGCCCGACATCGTCGCCGACGGCGAGAACACCTGGAAGATCGACGGCGCGGCCGACCTGCACCACGTCGAGCAGGTGCTCGAAACCGAAGGCCTGGTCGACGACGCCCAGGACTTCTCGACCCTGGCCGGCTACCTGCTGTCGCGCTTCGGCCACCTGCCCAAGCCGGGCGACGCCTGCGAGTACGAGATCCACCACGACCATTTCCGCTTCGAAGTCCTCGAAATGGACGGCCGCCGCATCGCCCTGGTGCGCGTCGAGAAGCGGCCGCAAGAGCTGCATGCCGACGAAGCCTCTCCCGCCAACGACTAACCGGACAGAACCTGTATCGTGACCGACAACGCGCTATACCTGATCAAAGCATTCGTCCTGGGCGTCATCGAGGGCCTGACGGAATTCATCCCGGTGTCCAGCACCGGCCACCTCATCCTGGTGGGCGACTGGATCAATTTCGAGTCCAGCCAGGGCAAGGTCTTCGAGGTGGTGATCCAGCTGGGCTCCATCCTGGCGGTGATGTGGGTGTTCCGCGCGCGCCTGCTGCGGCTGGCGCGCGGCACGCTGACCGGCGTGCCCAGCGAGGTGGCCTTCACCCGCAACCTGATCATCGCCTTCCTGCCGGCCGCCGTGATCGGGGCGATCTTCATCAAGTCGATCAAGAGCATCTTCTACCACCCGGCGGTGGTGGTCGTGACCCTGGTGCTGGGCGGGCTCATCATGCTGTACGTGGAGCGCAAGACCCATCACACGCCGGGCGACCAGCCGGGCGCGGCCGACGACACCGCCTCCGACGAGCGCGCCACGGCCCGCACGCTGGAGCAGATTTCCTGGAAGCAGGCGCTGGGCGTGGGCGTGGCGCAGTGCCTGGCCATGATCCCGGGCACCTCGCGCTCGGGTGCGACCATCATCGGCGGCATGATCGCCGGCATCCAGCGCAAGACGGCGACCGAATTCTCGTTCTTCCTAGCCATGCCGACCATGCTGGGCGCGGCGGTCTACGACATGTACAAGAACATGGACCTGCTGACCCAGCAGGACCTGTCGGGCATCGCGGTGGGCTTCGTCGCGGCGTTCCTGAGCGCGATGGTGGTGGTGCGAGCCGTGCTGCGCTTCGTCGCCAACCATACGTACCGCGTGTTCGCCTGGTACCGGATCGTGTTCGGCGGCGTGGTGGCCGCGTGGATATTCACGCGCTGAGGTCCGCTTGCGCGCAAATGAAAAAGCCGGCATCCGTCCCATGGACGGATGCCGGCTCGGACCGGCCGATGGGGCTTACGGTTCCAGGTCGTAGAACTCCGGGCCGTCGGACGTGATGACCAGCCAGCCGCCGCGCGGCGGGTTGACGTGGTCGCAGTCCCAGTCGGGCAGCACCCAGCGTTCGCACTTGCGGCCGTCGACGTCCAGCACGTGGCGGGCCGGGCGGTGGGTGTGGCCGTGCACCAGCACGCGCACGCCCGTGTCGCGCAGGACCTTTTCGATAGCGCCGGGGTTGACGTCCATGATCTCCATCGACTTGGCCTGGTTGGCCGCCTGGCTTTCGCCGCGGGCCTGCTGCGCCATCGCCAGCCGTTCGGGAATGGTCTTGCCCAGGAACTCGGCCTGCCAGCGCGGATTGCGGACCATCTGGCGGAACTGCTGGTAGGCGGCGTCGTCCGTACAGAACTCGTCGCCGTGGGTCAGCAGGATGGGGCCGAAATCCGTTTCCAGCAGGGCGGGCTCGGGCAGCAGGTGGGCGCCCAGCGCCCGGGCCAGCTCTTCGCCGATGAGGAAGTCGCGGTTGCCGCGGCCCAGCCACACCGGGATGCGCGCGGCGGTCTCGCGCAGCGCCGTCAGCGCCGTGGCCAGCCACGGCGGCGCGGCGCGGATCACGTCGTCGCCGATCCAGGCGTCGAAGATGTCGCCCGGCAGCAGCAGGGCGGCGGCTTCTTCGCGCGCCGCCTGCAGAAAGGCCGTGAAGGCCTCCAGGGTGGCCGGCGTGGCCGGGCCCAGGTGCAGGTCGGACGCCAGCCAGATGGGGCCGGGCAGGCTGATCTTATTCAAGAACTTCGGCCTTCTCGATGATGACGTCCTCGTTGGGGACGTTCTGGTGGAAGCCCTTGTTGCCGGTCTTCACGCCCTTGATCTTGTCGACCACGTCGGTGCCTTCGGTCACGCTGCCGAACACGGCATAGCCCCAGCCGTTGGGCGTGGGGGCGGTGAAGTTCAGGAAGTCGTTGTTGGACACGTTGATGAAGAACTGCGCCGTGGCCGAGTGCGGATCGCTGGTGCGGGCCATCGCCAGGGTGTACTTGTCGTTCTTCAGGCCGTTGTTGGCTTCGTTCTCGATGGGGGCGTGGGTCTGCTTCTGCTTCATGCCCGGTTCGAAGCCGCCGCCCTGGATCATGAAGCCATCGATCACGCGGTGGAACACCGTGCCGTTGTAGAAGCCTTCCTTGACGTAGGTCAGGAAATTCTCGACGGTCTTGGGAGCCTTGGCGGCATCCAGGGTGATGACCATGTCGCCTTGGTTCGTTTGAAGCTTGACGCGGGGGGTGGTGCTCATGGCTTTTGTGCCTTCAGAGGTGGAGGTGGAGGAATTGGCCGCCGGAGCGGCGCTGACGAGCGCCGGCGCGAAAGCGGCCAGCGCGAACGAGCACGCCGTCAGGCGCAGCAGGTGCAGAGGAGAAAAACGGGACATCATTTGCCTTGTTTATCCTTCAACATGGTTTCGACTTCCTGGGCCTTTTGCTGCGCGCCCGGCACGCCTTCGCGGGCGGCCTTTCTATAGGTGCTCAGCGCCTGCAGCAGCTGCAGGTCGCCCAGATTGGCGCGCGCGGCGGCATAGCCGGGATCGGCGCGCAGCGCCATTTGCAGGGCGTCCTGCGCGCGATCGAGCTCGCCGCGGCTTGCATATAGAGCGGCCAGATTGTTCCAGGGTTCCGGAAGCTCGGGGAATTCGGTGGTCATCTCGGTGTAGACGTCGATGGCCTCGTTGGTGCGATTCAGGGCGGCCAGGGCGCGCGCGTGCTGGAACATCAGCTGCACGTCGGTGCCGCGCTGGCCCTTGATCTCGGCCTGGCGTTTCTCGATCAGCGCGAGCGCCTCTTCGTTGTCGCCGTGGTTCAGCAGGCGTTCGATGTGCGTGGTGATCTGCGAGGGCGAAGGCGTCAGCCGCGTGTCGACGCCGGGCTTGATCGCTTCCAGCATGTTGGCCAGGCTGTCCCAGCCGCCCTCGGGCGGGATGGGGTCCAGGGTGGTCCGGTTGGCGTTGGGGTTCGCGCCCCCGCCGCCGGCCATGGACTGTGCAAGAGAGGCTCCAGCGGGAACGCCCGCTAGGGCCAGGGCGAGCAGGGCGACGCGTAGGCGCGGCTTGATAGTCACGTGGTCATCCGTTAAAAGTCGTGGCTGGCCGGCGCTTACGCGCGCGACCGGGCCGCTTGCTATACTTGACGACCACCATTTTAGCCCCGGTTGGGTTTTGACTCTCGTCCAACCCGGATGCTGGCGTCGGGGGTATCGTCCTTCGATGGCATCTTTTTTCCGCGTCCGCCACGGAAAACTCATCCGAACAACAAAGCCGAACTGCTGAGCCGAACAACAAAGCCGAACCACGCGCCATGCTGCAAATCTACAACACCTTATCGCGTACCAAAGAACCGTTCAAGCCGGCCCAGGCCGGCCAGGTGCGCATGTACGTGTGCGGCATGACCGTCTACGACTTCTGCCACCTGGGCCATGCCCGCATGCTGGTGTCGTTCGACGTGGTGCAGCGCTGGCTGCGCGCCAGCGGGCTGGCCGTCGACTACGTGCGCAACATCACCGACATCGACGACAAGATCATCCGCCGCGCGGTCGAGACCGGCCGCCGCATCGGCGAAGTGACCGAGTTCTATATCGACGCCATGCACGCCGACGAGCGCGCGCTGGGCGTGGCCACGCCGGACCGCGAGCCGCGCGCCACGCAGTACGTGGGCGAGATGCTGGACATCATCGGCAAGCTGGAACGCAACGGCCTGGCCTATCAGGCCGACGACGGCGACGTGAACTACGCCGTGCGCGGCTTCCCCGGCTACGGCAAGCTCTCCGGCAAGACGCTGGACGACCTGCGCGCCGGCGAGCGCGTGGCGGTGGGCTCGGCCAAGCGCGACCCGCTCGACTTCGTGCTCTGGAAATCGGCCAAGGAAGACGAGCCGGTCGACACCAAATGGGAATCGCCCTACGGCCTGGGCCGGCCGGGCTGGCACATCGAATGCTCGGCCATGACCAAGGCCCTGCTGGGGCTGCCGCTGGACATCCACGGCGGCGGGCCGGACCTGAAATTCCCGCACCACGAAAACGAAATCGCCCAGACCGAGGGCGCCTTCGGCGGTACGCTGGCCAATATCTGGATGCACTGCGGCCCGCTCATGGTCGACTCGGACAAGATGTCCAAGTCGCTGGGCAACTTCCGCACCATCCGCCAGACCATCGCGCAGGACGAACCGGCGGCCGACCAGTCCAGCTACCGCGTCAATCCGCGCGAGGCCGAGATGGTGCGCTTCTTCATCGTGCGCAACCACTACCGCAGCCCGCAGAACTACACGCCGGACAACCTGGTCGACGCGCAGAACGCGCTCGACCGCCTGTACCAGGCGCTGCAGAACGTGGCCGCCGACGACCAGGGCATCGACTGGAACGAGCCCCAGGCCCAGGCCTTCAAGGCCGCCATGGACGACGACTTCAACAGCTCCGGCGCCGTGGCGGCGCTGTTCGAGCTGGCTTCCGAAGCCAACCGCGAAAAAAGCGCGCGCAGCGCCGGCCAGATGAAGGCGCTGGGCGCCCTGCTGGGCCTGCTGCAGCAGGAGCCGGCGGCCTACTTCCAGTCGCCCACCCGCTACTCGGCGGCCGCCATGGAGCAGGGCGAGCGCCGCGCGCTCGACGCTCAGGCGATCGAATCGCTGATCGAGGCGCGCGCGGCGGCCAAGGCCGCCCGCAACTACGCCGAGGCCGACCGCATCCGCGCGGAACTGCGCGAGGCCGGCATCGAGCTGGACGACAAGCCGGGCGGCCTGACGCAATGGCGTCGCGCGTGAGCCGCCAGGAACCGCCCGCCATGTCCACCGCCGACCTCAAGATTCCCAAGCCCGAGTATTGGGAAGCCGCCGTAGCCCACCTGATGCGGCGCGACCGCATCCTGAAGAAGATCATCCCCCAGCACCCGGAGGTATGGCTGACTTCGCGCGGCACGCCATTCGTGACGCTGGCGCGCGCCATCATCGGGCAGCAGGTCTCGCCCAAGGCGGCCGACACCGCCTGGACCCGGTTCATCGACGCGGCGGGCAAGCGCCCCACGCCGGTCGCGGTGCTGCGCGTCGGCCTCGACGGCCTGCGCGCCGCCGGGCTGTCGCAGCGCAAGGCCGAATACGTGCTGGACCTGGCCGTGCATTTCGGCGAACGCCGGGTGCATCCCGAGAAGTGGGCGGCCATGGACGATGAAGCCGTCATTTCCGAGCTGGTCGCCATCCGCGGCATCGGACGCTGGACGGCGGAGATGTTTTTGATTTTCAATCTGCAGCGGCCCGACGTCTTGCCGCTGGATGATCCCGGGTTGCTCAAGGCAATCTCGCTACACTATTTCAGCGGCGAGCCTGTCTCTCGCTTCGAGGCTCGCGAAGTCTCGTTGGCGTGGCAACCCTGGCGTACCGTGGCGACCTGGTATTTGTGGCGCAGTCTGGAACCGGCTCCGGTCCAGTACTGACGCACCCCGGGCAGCCCATCTACGGAACCACACTACATGCGCAATACATTTCTGGAATTCGAACAACCGCTAGCCGAGCTTGAGAACAAGATCGAGCAGCTGCGCTACGTGCAGGCCGATTCGGCGGTGGACATCTCCGACGAAATCGGACGTCTGCAGCAGAAGAGCCAGACCCTGGCCAAGGAAATCTACGCCAAGCTCACGCCTTGGCAGACGGCCCTGGTCGCCCGCCATCCCCAGCGTCCCTACACGCTGGACTACGTGCGCGAAATATTCACCGACTTCCATGAACTGCACGGCGACCGCATGTACGCCGACGACCAGTCCATCGTCGGCGGCCTGGCGCGCTTCAACGGCACCCCCTGCATGGTCATCGGCCACCAGAAGGGCCGCGACACCAAGGAACGCGCCGCGCGCAATTTCGGCATGCCGCGTCCCGAGGGCTACCGCAAGGCCCTGCGCCTGATGCGCCTGGCCGAGAAGTTCGGCATTCCCGTGTTCACCTTCGTGGACACGCCGGGCGCCTATCCGGGCATCGGCGCCGAAGAGCGCGGCCAGTCCGAGGCCATCGGCCGCAACCTCTACGCCATGGCCGAGCTCAAGGTGCCCGTGATCTGCACCATCATCGGCGAAGGCGGCTCGGGCGGCGCCCTGGCCATCGCCGTGGGCAACGCCGTGCTGATGCTGCAGTACGCCACCTACGCCGTGATCTCGCCGGAAGGCTGCGCCTCCATCCTGTGGCGCAGCGCCGACAAGGCGCCCGAGGCCGCCGAGGCCCTGGCCATCATCGCGCCGCGCCTGAAGGACCTGGGCCTGGTGGACCGCGTGGTCAACGAACCCGTGGGCGGCGCCCACCGCGATCCCCGCGTCATGGCGCGCCTGCTGCGCCGTGCGCTGGGCGATGCGCTGCGCCAGCTGCAGGACATGACGCCCGAGCAGCTGGTCGAGCAGCGCGTGCAGCGCCTGCTGTCCTACGGCAACTTCCAGGAAGTGCGCGCCTGAGGCCCGGGCGCCGGCTTCGCGCCGGCGTCGCGCGCCACGCGCCGTTCCCCACCATGAACGCCCGCCCGACTCCCGAAGACAGCTCTCGGGGCGCGGCGGGCGCAGTTCATCCGCTGCCCCTGTCCGACGATCTCGCCGCGGCCCTGCGCCGCGCGCTGCTGGCCTTGCCCGAGCGGCCGGCGCGCGTCGCCGTGGCGCTGAGCGGCGGCGCGGACTCGGCCATGCTGGCCGTGCATGCGGCCGCCGTGGCGCCGCAGCTGGGCATGGACGTGATCCTCATCCACGTGCACCACGGCCTGCAGGCCGACGCCGACGCATGGGAACGGCAGACGCGTGCGCTGGCGGACCTGCTGGCGCTGCCGCTGGCGCAGGCCCGCGTCGAGGTCGACGCGGCCGCCGGCAAGGGCATCGAGGCCGCCGCGCGCGACGCCCGCTACGCCGCCCTGGCGCGGCTGGCCCGGGAGGCGGGGGCGGCGCACGTGCTGCTGGCGCATCATCGCAACGACCAGGCCGAAACCGTGCTGCTGCGCCTGCTGCGCGGCACCGGGCTCGAGGGCATGGCGGCCATGGCGCCCGTCGCGCGGCGCGACGGCGTGGCCTATGTGCGGCCGTGGCTGGAGCTGGACCGCGACCTCATCCTGCGCGCGGCGCAGGCCGTCGAGCGGGCCTGCGGCTGGCGCCCGGTGCAGGACCCGACCAACGCCGATCCCCGCTACACGCGCGCGGCCGTGCGCGAACTGCTGGCGCCCGTGCTGGACGCCCGCTGGCCGGGATGGCGGGCCATCGTCGCCCGGCATGCGCGCCACATGGCGCAGGCGGCCGAAATCCTGGACGAAGTGGCGCAGGCCGATTTCGCGTCGCTGGAGCCCGACCCGGACGGCGCCAGCTTTTCGCTGCGCGCCTGGCGCGAGTTGTCGCATGCGCGCCAGGCGCACGTGCTGCGCCACTGGCTGCAGCGCAACGGCGCCCGCATGCCGACCGAGGCCCGCATGCAGGACCTGCTGCGCCAGCTGCGCGGGCTGCACAGCCTGGGCCACGACCGCCAGCTGCGGGTGGAGCAGGCCGGCCACGTCATCCGCTGCCATCGGGGCAGGGTCTGGGTCGAACCCCGGGAAAATCCCTGAAATAGCCGCGCCATGGACGGAAAATTGCACAAACTGCGCAAATTTTTACCGTCGCGCTAGAATATACGGCTTTGCCCGTCAACCTTTTGCGGCGGGTTCCCAGCCAGAGTACGAGATGTCCCTGATCGTTCACAAATATGGCGGTACTTCGATGGGCTCGGTCGAGCGCATCAAGAACGTGGCGCGCCGCGTCGCGAAGTGGCACGCCGCCGGCCACCAGGTTGTCGTAGTCCCGTCGGCGATGGCGGGCGAAACCAATCGCCTGCTCGGCCTGGCGCGCGAGATTTCGCCCCAGCCCGACACGCGCGAGCTCGACATGATCGCCGCCACCGGCGAGCAGGCCAGCAGCGGCCTGCTGGCCATCGCGCTGCAGGCCGAAGGCGTGCCGGCGCGCAGCTATGCCGGCTGGCAGGTGCCCGTGCGCACGGATTCGTCGTTCACCAAGGCGCGCATCAGCGCCATCGACGACGCGCGCATCCGCGGCGATCTGGACGCCGGCCGCGTGGTCATCGTCACGGGCTTCCAGGGCGTCGATCCCGAAGGCCACATCACCACGCTGGGCCGCGGCGGCTCCGACACCTCGGCCGTGGCCGTGGCGGCCGCCATCAAGGCCGACGAATGCCTGATCTACACCGACGTCGACGGGGTCTACACGACCGATCCGCGCGTGGTGCCCGAAGCGCGCCGCATGGCCGTCGTTTCCTTCGAGGAAATGCTGGAAATGGCCTCGCTGGGCTCCAAGGTCCTGCAGATCCGCTCGGTCGAATTCGCCGGCAAATACCGTGTGCCGGTGCGGGTCCTGTCCTCGCTGACCGACCCGCTCATCCCGCTCGAAGAAGAAATGGTCTCGGGCACGCTGATTACTTTTGAGGAAGACGAAAAAATGGAAGCCGCCGTTGTCTCCGGCATCGCCTTCAGCCGCGACGAAGCCAAAATCACCCTGCTGGCCGTTCCGGACAAACCCGGTATCGCCTTCTCCATCCTGGGTCCGGTCGCCGCCGCCAACATCGACGTCGACATGATCGTGCAGAACCAGTCCGTGGCCGGCACGACCGACTTCTCGTTCACCGTGAACCGCAATGAATTCGCGCGCGCCGTGGACCTGCTCAAGCGCGAAGTCATCCCCGCCGTGGGCGCGCGCGAACTGTCCACCGACGAAAAGGTCGCCAAGGTCTCCATCGTCGGCATCGGCATGCGCTCGCACGTGGGCGTGGCCAGCCTGATGTTCCAGACGCTGTCGCAGGAAGGCATCAACATCCAGATGATCAGCACCAGCGAAATCAAGACCTCGGTCATCATCGACGACAAGTACATGGAGCTGGGCGTGCGCGCGCTGCACAAGGCCTTCGGCCTGGACCAGGCGCCCGCCGAGAAGGCCTGAGCAAGCGCTACGGCACGATTTTTTTCGCGCTGGCCGCCTCGTCGGCGGCATGAGTCAAAAAAGTCGTGCTAGAATCTCGTTCTCTTCGGAGATGTGCCCGAGAGGCTGAAGGGGCTCCCCTGCTAAGGGAGTATGTGGCTAAAAACTGCATCGTGGGTTCGAATCCCACCATCTCCGCCAGACATGGACGCTGCGATCCGTCGCGATGTCCCAAAAACCCGCAGAAGCGTAAGCTCTGCGGGTTTTTTCTTGCCTCCCTCGGCAAATACGCAGTCCCCTAGGGCCTGTTCACACTAAAAGGAGCCATGCACAGGCCGGTAATCGGGCGCCAGGCTAGGCGCGCTCGCCGCCGCGTGGCTGTGCCACGCAAGGTGAGTGCAACGACGCCTGGCGCCCGATTACCGGCCTGCCCGAAGGGTGAGCACCCAAATGAGCGCCTCTCCGCGTTGCGAATGCTCGCCGGGGACCTGCCACGACTGCGCTTCGCGCCTTGATAGGCGCTCATTTGGGTACTCATGCATGGCTCCTTTTAGTGTGAACAGGCCCTAGGACCGGAGGAAGGTTTCGGAATCGCCAGGCCATACCTNCGTTCCGGACAAACCCGGTATCGCCTTCTCCATCCTGGGTCCGGTCGCCGCCGCCAACATCGACGTCGACATGATCGTGCAGAACCAGTCCGTGGCCGGCACGACCGACTTCTCGTTCACCGTGAACCGCAATGAATTCGCGCGCGCCGTGGACCTGCTCAAGCGCGAAGTCATCCCCGCCGTGGGCGCGCGCGAACTGTCCACCGACGAAAAGGTCGCCAAGGTCTCCATCGTCGGCATCGGCATGCGCTCGCACGTGGGCGTGGCCAGCCTGATGTTCCAGACGCTGTCGCAGGAAGGCATCAACATCCAGATGATCAGCACCAGCGAAATCAAGACCTCGGTCATCATCGACGACAAGTACATGGAGCTGGGCGTGCGCGCGCTGCACAAGGCCTTCGGCCTGGACCAGGCGCCCGCCGAGAAGGCCTGAGCAAGCGCTACGGCACGATTTTTTTCGCGCTGGCCGCCTCGTCGGCGGCATGAGTCAAAAAAGTCGTGCTAGAATCTCGTTCTCTTCGGAGATGTGCCCGAGAGGCTGAAGGGGCTCCCCTGCTAAGGGAGTATGTGGCTAAAAACTGCATCGTGGGTTCGAATCCCACCATCTCCGCCAGACATGGACGCTGCGATCCGTCGCGATGTCCCAAAAACCCGCAGAAGCGTAAGCTCTGCGGGTTTTTTCTTGCCTCCCTCGGCAAATACGCAGTCCCCTAGGGCCTGTTCACACTAAAAGGAGCCATGCACAGGCCGGTAATCGGGCGCCAGGCTAGGCGCGCTCGCCGCCGCGTGGCTGTGCCACGCAAGGTGAGTGCAACGACGCCTGGCGCCCGATTACCGGCCTGCCCGAAGGGTGAGCACCCAAATGAGCGCCTCTCCGCGTTGCGAATGCTCGCCGGGGACCTGCCACGACTGCGCTTCGCGCCTTGATAGGCGCTCATTTGGGTACTCATGCATGGCTCCTTTTAGTGTGAACAGGCCCTAGGACCGGAGGAAGGTTTCGGAATCGCCAGGCCATACCTATAATTTTTTCCGGAGGCGGCGCACGGCGTGCGGCCGCGCACGCTCGCAGGCAAACGCCACGACAGGCACAACAGGGGTTGCCAACATGCAAGAAGCTGAACTGGAGAAAATTCGTGCAGAGATCAGCAAGCTGATGGCGGAATCGCTCCGCATAGGCGCCGAGGCCGGCAAGATTACGCGCGAGACATTCTGGTATCCGGTGACGGTCGCCATTGCCATGTTCGGCGCGGGGGTGGCTTTTGCCAAGCTGTTTTTCTAACAAGGAACCGCCGTGATGAGCACAGCAAAGGTTGCCGACATGGAAGACGCCGAACTGGAAAAAATCCGTGCCGAGATCAGCAAGCTCAACGCTGAAGCCGGCAAGCTCTTTGCGGAACAGATCAAGTTCTATGCGGAGGGACATAAGCTCACCCGCGAGGCATTCTGGTACCCGTTCGGGGAGTGTCAGGATTTCTGTGTGTGAGGCTGTTGAATCCGTCACTCAATCGTGAGGCGGCTTGGTGATCTTACTGGCCCGATCTGGTAAATCGGTCCTCGTAGAGGATCGCAAATTGGTTCATCGCTGATTTCCAGTGGTTGGCCGCCCGCCCCCAGTCCGCGGTGATGTTGCGCAGCGCCAGCCAGATCAGCTTGGTGGCCGCCTCGTCGCTGGGGAAGTGGCCGCGCGTTTTGATGATCTTGCGCAGCCGTGCGTTCACGCTCTCGATGGCGTTGGTGGTGTAGATCACGCGCCGCACCTCGGGCGGGAAGGCGAAGAACGGGATGACCTTGTCCCAGGCCCGGCGCCAGGCGCTGACCACGGTCGGGAACCGCTGCCCCCAGGGGCCGGCCGCAAACGCATCCAACTCGGCCTCGGCCGCCTCGGCGCTCACCGCGGTGTAGATGGGTTTGATGGCTGCGGCCAGCGCCTTGCGGTCTTTCCATGACGCAAAGTCCAGGCCACCCCGGATCAGGTGCACGATGCAGGTCTGCAGCGTCGTCGCCGGGAACACTGCGCCCAGCGCCTCTGGCATGCCCTTGAGGCCGTCGGTGACGGCAATCAGGATGTCCTGCACCCCGCGCGTCTTCAGATCGTTGAAGACCTTCATCCAGAACTTCGCCCCCTCGGTGTTCTCGATCCAGATTCCCAGGATGTCGCGCGAGCCGTCAGGCAGTACGCCCAGCGCCAGGTAGACGGCCTTGGAGCGCACCACCGCATCCTCGCGAATCTTGACCCGCAGCGCATCGAAGAACACCACCGGGTACATCGCCTCCAGCGGCCGTGTCTGCCAGGCCGTGACCTCGCCCATCACCTCATCGGTGACACGGCTGATGAGCTCGGGCGAGACGTCCACCGAGTACATCTCAGCCAGGAAACCCTGGATCTCGCGCACCGTCATGCCGCGTGCGTACATGGCGATGATCTTGTCGTCGAAACCCGTAAAGCGCCGCTCGTGCTTGCCAATGAGCTGCGGCTCGAAGCTGCCTTCGCGATCGCGTGGGACATCGATGCGCAGCGCCCCCACATCGGTCAGTACGGTCTTGGTGCTCTTGCCGTTGCGGTGGTTGGCTGATCCGCCTGTGGGCTTGGCTTGGCCGGGCGCATAGCCTAGGTGATGACTCATCTCGGCGCCCAGCGCCCGCTCAAGAATTGACTTCTTGAACTGATCGAACAGCCCTTGGACTTGGCCCGGCGTCATGGGCCCGGTCACCAACTGGTCAAGCAGCTCGGCCGGGATGTGAAATTGCGGCTGTGCCGCCTGGTCCGCCAAAGCGGTGGGTTTGGTCTTGCGTGGCATTCATGCTCCTTGTCGACATGCTATGCCTCACACACAAAATTTCTGACAAGCTCCCCGTTCGGGCTGGGTATCTCCGTAGTGGTCCTGATCGGGGGCATCGTCAAATTGTTCCTGTGAAGGCAAGCCGCCATGCCTCGATGCGGGCCCGCCTTCTTTCCGGCATGAGAGAATCGAGCTTTCCCTCTTTCGCGCCGCCACCTTGAAACACCTGCTCGCCACGCTCGACCGGGTCGACGACTTCGATGAGATCATCGATGTGCGCACGCCGCTCGAATTCGCCGATGACCATATTCCGGGCGCGATCAACGCGCCGGTGCTGAGCAACGAGGAGCGCGTCGTGGTCGGCACGCTCTACAAGCAGGTCTCGCCGTTCGAGGCCTCGCGGGTCGGCGCGGCGCTGGTGGCGCGCAATATCGCCGCGCATCTGGAGAATCTTTTCGTGGACCGGCCGCAGGGCTGGCGCCCGCTGGTCTATTGCTGGCGAGGCGGCACGCGCTCGGGCTCCATGACGACCATGTTCAACATGATCGGCTGGCGCGCGCGCCAGCTCGATGGCGGGTACAAGGCCTATCGCCGCGCGACGCTGGAAGCGCTGGAGCAGTTGCCGGGCACGCTGCGCTACATCGTGCTGACCGGGCCGACCGGCAGCGGCAAGACGCGGCTGCTGAACGCGCTGGGCGGGGCGGGCGCGCAGACGCTGGACCTGGAACAGCTGGCCGCGCATCGCGGTTCCCTGCTGGGGGCGTGGGCCGGGGTGCCGCAGCCCACGCAAAAAGGCTTCGATACGCGGCTGGCGCAGGCGCTGCGCCAGCTCGATCCGTCGCGCCCGGTGTTCGTCGAGGCCGAGAGCCGCAAGATCGGCGCGGTGGCCTTGCCGGCGGCGCTGCTGGCCGCCATGCATGACAGCCCTTGCGTGGATGTGCGCTCCAGCCGCGAGGACCGGGCCGCGTTCCTGCAGCAGGACTACGCGCAACTGTTCGACGATCCCGCGTCGCTGAAGGCGCAGCTGCAGCGCCTGGTCGGCCTGCACAGCCGCGAGCGCGTCAGCGGCTGGCAGGCGCTGGTGGACCTGGGCGCGCGGCGCGAGCTGGCGCGCGAGCTGATAGACGAGCATTACGATCCGGCCTATGCCCACAGCTGCCACGCCCATTTCTCCCGATTGCCACAGGCGCTGCGCATGGATTTCCGGCCCAACGACGCCGACGTGGTCGAGCAGGCGAGGGCGCTGATGACAAGGCTGGATATCGATGCGCAATCTTCCTGACTTGCGCGCCTTCTGAAATAACGCTATTATTCAAGGCTTGCTCTGACACGCGCCCGTAGCTCAGCTGGATAGAGTACCTGGCTACGAACCAGGGGGTCGTAGGTTCGAATCCTGCCGGGCGCGCCATCATCTTGAATGATGGTTCAAGCAAAAACGCAGTAGAAGTAGAAGCAGTAAAAAGCAGTAAAAGCACGGCAAGATTTTCTGATATAATTTTGCCTCTTTGCCGGAGCGCCCGTAGCTCAGCTGGATAGAGTACCTGGCTACGAACCAGGGGGTCGTAGGTTCGAATCCTGCCGGGCGCGCCAAATCCGAATCCGGATTTGGCCAATACAGCAAAGAAAATGGAAAGGCCTTTGATCTCGATCGAAGGCCTTTTTGTTTTGCGTGGCGCGGCTAGAACCGGATCGTCAGTCCCGCCATGGGGCCTTGCAGCACGGCGTCGAATTTGAAATCCCCCCGGCTGTAGTCCACGCCTATGGCGCGGTAGCCGATGGCCGCCGAGACGTTTTTGCTGACGCGGTAGCCCAGGCCCAGCCCCAGGTCCCAATCGGCTTGCGCCCCGCCGGCGCCGATCAGGCCCCAGCCCGTGACGTAGAGCTTCGGGTTGATCGCATAGTTTCCGCGCACGCCCACCAGGCCGTCGACCCAGGTGTCGCCGTCGCTGCGTTTCCTGCCGTTGAGGTGCGCACCCTTGAGCGTGATGTCGGTGTCGACCGACCACACCCGCAGGCCCGCGACCACGTCCAGCTGGTGCGGCGAGTTTTCCAGCACGGAATAGCCGGCGCCGATGAGTCCGGCGAAGGTCGAGGTCTTGACGTCGGCGCTGGTGGCCAGCAGGCCGTGCGGCGTGTCTCCCTGGGTGCCGATCTTGGTGTAGATCAGGTCGCCGAAGATGCTGTAGCGGCCCTTGCGCGCTTCGCCGATCAGCATGGCGCCGAAATCCAGGTTGTCGAACAGCTTGCCGAAATCCGCGTCCACGTCGATGACGGGCAGGCGCGGCTGGGATACCTTGCCGGAGAAGCCGGCCGCCCAGAAGTAGGGCGTGACCGCAAACTCCCATTGATCCGAAGGCCCGGCCTGCTGCGCGGGCGCGTCCGCGCCCGCCGCCAGCGCGGACACGCCATGGAGCAGCCCGCAAAGCAGGCCGCCGCTGAGCTTGTTTTTCATCGCAAACCCTCCCGCGCTGCGGGGATCAGCTCACCCGCCTGACGGGGGGTATGGTCCAGGTGCCGTTGATGATCGACGGGTCGCTTTCGTTGGGCCAGTACAGGCGCATCATCAGGATGAACCTGCCCTTGGGCGCCGGCAGCCAGTTCGACTCCAGTTCGGGGCCGGGGGATTCATGCTGGATGAGCAGGTCGATCGAGCCGTCGGGCTTGGTTTTCAGCGCCTGGCGCGCGCTGATGGAATAGCGGTTGAGCGGGTTGTCGACGAAAAAATACTTATCGTCGTACATGGTCAATGACCAGAATCCGGAGACCGGCGGGGTCATGCCTTTCTTGAAGGTCAGGACGTATTTTTCCGAACCGTTATAGGCCCGTTTGATCGCTCCGGTGTCCGACTGCAGCGAAGTGGGGTAGATCGCGTCCTGCGGACGGTTGGCGCCCAGACCGATCGCGGCGACCAGGGCGCGTTGCAGATAATTGGTGCCGTAAATGCCGGTCTTGGTCGTAAAACCCCAGCCGTCGATTTCCTGGATATCGCCGCCGCTGGATTTGAAATGCGTCATGATGCGCCCGAAACCGACCTGCGGCACGCGCCGGGCGAATTCGGGATTGAATTTGCTGCGGTCGAAGTCCTGCCCCGGCACGATGCCGATCGAGGCCAGTCTCGCCACCATGGGAGCGTCGGCCGCGTTGGGAGGATTGCGTTTCAGGAGTTCGGCGAACAGCGTGAAGTAGGCGATTGCGTCCATATTGTTGACCAGGTCGCGCACCGGGGTCTTCATGTCTATGGACGGATCGACCTTGCCCTTGGGCGGGGTCCAGTTTTTGCCCCAGGCGCTCAGCGGGCTGAGCTTGACCTCGTCCTGGACCTTGTGCACCTCGGCGTAGTCCTGGGACGTGCCGGAACAGTAGATGCGGCCGAGCAGCCAGACGATGCTGGTGGGGGATTTGTAATGTGTCATGCCCTCGGGCACGGCGCCTTGCCATCCAGGGCCGGTCACGATGAAGGTCTGCGCCCCCGTGCCCGTGGTCCGCTTGCCGGGGACGTCGAATACCGTGGTCCAGCCGTCGAGCATGGGAAACAGGGCGTAGCGGCCGTGCAGGTCGGGCAGGCTGACCACCCAGGGCTCGTCGCCCACGTCGATAAAGGCCGTGGTGTAGAGGGTGTCGGCGTTCGGCGCCGTGACGTCCCGGAATTTGGCGTCCGGATAGTGGCGCAGCTTGATGAGGTGCCCCATCGGCGCCCGGGTTCCCTCCGGTTCGGCGACGTTGGTCATGACTCTTCGGGTCATTTCCATGGTCACCAGCGGGTAGGCGTAAATATAGGCGTCGGTCGCCAGTCCGAATTGTTCATCGCCCTCGGGCAGATCGGCGATCAGCCCGTCGGCGGCCCGGGCCGGCCCAGCCAGCGTGCCGGCTGCGAGTAAGGTAAGACCACCTGCATTGAATTTGCGACGGCTCAGCTTCATTTTTTTATCGCTCCAATAAGAATTGGCTGTGAAGTTCGGTGAGGCTTCAAACAGAAAAACGATTTGTTTTCAAGCTAGTTGGACCGCATTGATTCAGGCGTGGCGGCGGATCTCCGTAGGTCGAATTGATGGGCCGCGCTGGGGCGACGGTATTTTTTCCCGCTGGCGAGATAATCTGCCCGACTCCGAAAAAAATCCAATTATTTTTTAAACTGTGCAGCCGCGCAACGGTGCACGCATGAACCGGTTTATTTGGACTAGTTTCGCGGTATGCGGGGATGTGGCCGGAGGTTTTAATCCGTCCGGCGCCGTCTTCAGGACGAGGGCTGGAGCATCGCGACGGTTTTCTGCGCCGGCGTTTCTTCTTCGTCGAATCCCCAGTCGCCCACCGTGTACCAGTCCTCGCCCAGCGTTTCGGCGGGATGCATGGTGCGCCCCGACCCGTTGCCGCAGGCCATGGAATCGGTGGAACAGTAACGGTCGCAGCCCCAGCAGATGCGTTCGGGGTGCTTGGGATGCAGCGGAAACTTCTTGGCCATGACGATACCTGCTGTCCGGTCCGCGTCGAAGTGGAATGAAAACCGCGGCGAGGCGCGGGTCCGTCGCGTACCCAATCAGCGTACTGCGCGGCGCCCGCCCATTTCCTTGACCTGGGTCAAGTATGGGCGGGCCCGTGCCGATTTGCGCAGCCTATTTGATTCATGGTATAAACACGCCTCTTTCGGGGCGCCCGTAGCTCAGCTGGATAGAGTACCTGGCTACGAACCAGGGGGTCGTAGGTTCGAATCCTGCCGGGCGCGCCAATTCAATTTCATGCCGACACGCATCGTGGCGATGTGCGAGGCAAGATCCGGACAATACAAAAAGCGGCTTGATGAGCAATCATCAAGCCGCTTTCTGTTTTTACGCGGTGTTCACTGTTGCCGTCGTCGGTCCACCGCCGTCAGGGCCGTGCCGCTTTTCAGCAGCTGGTAGGCCTGTCCGCCCAGCCAGGCGACCTGGTCGCCGGCGCTGGTGCGGCATACGCAGTGGGTCTTCGGATCGAAACGGGACGTGCCCATTGCGGAGCACGCATCGTGGCCCGAAACGAAGCGTTCGATACGGTACAGCGTGCCATCCGGAGCGGTGGCGAGGACATCGGTAAGCCGTCTTGCCGTGCCGAGCATATTTACACCTCCATGCGCGGGTCATTGGTATGCGACGCCAGAATCATTCGGACATTTCAGTGGAAATGTCCTCCTAACAAGGAATCGTCGAGCTGGTCGGGAGACACGCCCAGGGCCGCAGATACGCGGTCCAGGATGGCCTGCCGGGGCCGCGGTCGCGGCCGTTCCAGTTCGATGTAAATGGAGTGATCCACGCCCAGCCGGGCAGCCATATCAGCGGTGCTGATATTGAGATGCTCGCGCCATGCGCGTATCAGGCTCCAGTCGTTGCCGGTTTTCAGATTGACGACAGCCAATGGTACATGGTCCTGGCCCGCGGCAAGCTTCTTGCGCGGGTCGGGTTTGCTACCGGGTGTGTGCTCGCCGCCTGCCGCGAAGCCGCTCTTGCGGGCGTTGAAATGGGGCGCGGCGACCGCGGGTTCGGCAGTGAAGATCTGGCCGCCGTTCAATTGGCGGTAGCGGTCATTGCCGATCCAGCAGAGGGTCTCGCCGTTGTCGAGTTTGCATTCGCAGTCCAGATGGTAGCTGCTGGGCATGCTTTCGAGCTTGGCGATGGTTTCAGCGGTCGTGGCGTGGCGCACCACGCGGTGCAGGACACCGTCTGGCGAGCGCACGAACACGTCGGGAAGTCTCCAGGAAAATGGAATGATGATCTCCACTGCCGAAACCTATTGCGCCACTGTATCCCGCGCTGGGCGGGGTGGGATTTGGGGTTTCCCCTGGGCCGAACATCCTCACGAATCTTTACGTCGCCGGGCGATTCAATCGCCGCCGCCCGCGCTGAATCCGGCGCTGTCGAGCAGCCTGGGCATGAGCTCGGCGGCCGGGCCGCGCAGGTTGTGGTGCGCGCGCGCGTCCAGCGGCGTGGCGGCCGGATTGATCTGGGCCACGATGGCGCCGGCGGCCAGCGCGCGCTGCGGCAGCTCGGCGGCCGGGTAGACCAGCGCCGAGGTGCCGATGCTCAGCAGCAGGTCGCATTGCTCGGCGGCGCGGATGGCGGTGTTCCACGCGTCGACGGGCAGGCTTTCGCCGAACCAGACGACGCCGGGCCGCACCGGCGCGCCGCAGCGCGTGCAGGCCGGGGGCGCGATGCGCCTGCCTTCTTCGGGCTCCTGGGGCGCGTCATCGGCGCAGGCCTGGGGCGCGCCGCAGGCCGAGCAGCGCGGCGCGTGCAGGCTGCCGTGCAGGTGCGCGACGCCGAGGCTGCCGGCGCGTTCGTGCAGGTCGTCCACGTTCTGCGTGACGACGCACAGTTCCGGCACGTGCCGGGCCAGTTCGGCGATGGCGCGGTGGGCGGCGTTGGGCGTGGCGCGCAGCACCTGGGCGCGGCGCCATTCGTACCAGCCCCAGACGATGTCGGGATGCGCCCTGAAGGCCTCGGGCGTGGCCAGCGCCTGCGCGTCGAAGCGGGACCACAGGCCGGTGAGCGCGTCGCGGAAGGTGGCGATGCCGCTTTCGGCGGAAACGCCCGCGCCGGTGAATACCAGCACGCGGCGCGCCGCCCGCAGGGCATGCGCCAGCGTGGCGGGAATTTGTAGATGCGTAGGATTCATTTTCTATCTTGCAGGCAGTCCGATACGCTGCACGCGCGGGCATGGGCCTGTCAAGAAAAAATCGGTCGCCGGCGGCGGGGCGGGCGAGCCACGGGATGCGCATTTGTCCCGAATGATGGATACTGGATTTCTCATCTGGGATTTACCCCTGACCTGGAGATACGAATGCCTGACTCTCGAACCGGCCTGGACCGGCTGCGCGGTTTCATTGCCACGGCCACGCGCATGGCGTCGGCCGACGGGCTGCGGCAGAGCGCGGCGCTGGAGGCGGCGTTCGCCGACCTGGTGCGCCATGACGACTGGCTGCCCGAGTCCTGCACTGCGCCGCATCCGCAGTACTACCAGCAGTACCTGCTGCATTGCGATCCGCTGGAGCGCTTTTCGCTGGTGAGTTTCGTCTGGGGGCCGGGGCAGTCCACGCCGGTGCACGACCACGAAGTCTGGGGCTATGTGGGCATGCTGCGCGGCGCCGAGGTCGACCAGCGCTACGCGCGCGACGCCCAGGGCCGCCTGGCGCCGGCCGGCCCGGCCACGACCCTGCGCCCCGGCGACGTGGCGCGCCTGTCGCCCGAAGAAGGCGACATCCACCGGGTTTCGAACGCGCACGCGGACCAGGTCTCCATCAGCGTGCATCTGTACGGCGGCAATATCGGCGCGGTGTCGCGCCACGTCTATGACCCGGCCAGCGGCCAGGCCAAGCCGTTCGTGTCGGGCTATTCCTCGTCCAGCCAGCCCAACCTCTGGGACCGCTCGCAAGCCGTGCGGGCCGCGATCGCGGACGGCGTGCGCTAGATCCTGGCCGGGCCCGGCGTCTCGTGCTATTTTGTCCTAAATATTAGGAAATATGTAATGGACAAGACGCTGCTCAAAGGCTTGATGGTGTTGGAAGCGGTCACCGACGTGGACGATCCGCCGCGCAGCATCGATGCGCTGGCCGCCCGCGTGGGGCTGACCCGCAGCAATACGCACCGCACCTTGCAGACGCTCATGCATGCGGGCTACGTGATCAAGGATGACGACGGCGGGGGTTACCGCGGTTCGGTCAGACTGTTCGAGCTGGCCGCGCGCCAGCTTGCCCAGCTGGACCTGCGCAAGCTGGCCGCTCCCTTCATGCGCACGCTGGCCGACCAGACGGGCGAAACCGTGCACCTGTCCGTGCTCGACGGCTTCGACGTGGTCTACGTGGACAAGATCGACAGCCCCCAGCCCATACGCGCCTACTCCATGGTGGGCGGCCGCGCCCCGGCCTATGCCGTCGCCACCGGCAAGGCCCTGCTGGCCTACCAGCCCGAGGGCTACGTCGAGCGCTACGCCGACCAGCTCGTGCGCCATACGCCGTCGACCATCGTGTCGATGCCGCTGCTGAAGGACGAACTGCGCAAAATCGCCCGCAGCGGTTATGCGATCAACCGGGGCGAATGGCGCGAAGGCGTGGGCGGGCTGGCCGTGACCTTGTTCAACAGCCTGGACCAGCCGGTGGCCGCGGTGGGCATCTCGGGTCCGCTGGACCGCCTGAGCGCGACCAGGATGAAGCAGCTGGCGCCGGACGTGGCGGCCTGCGCGCAGTCCATTTCGCAGGGGATGGGCTATCGGCTCGGCTATCTGGATCAATAGCCCCCTGCGTTTCCGCTGTTGATCATTTCGCCGCCGACAAGCGCACCACGTCGGCCCAGCGCGCCACTTCCTGCTTGAGCACCCGGCCGGTGTCGGCCGGCGAGGTGGCCACGGCGTCCGCGCCCAGTTTCCGCGCGGCCTGCTGCACGGACGGCATGGCGGCGGCCTTCTGCATGCCGGCCGAGAGCTTGTCCACCACGGCGGGCGGCGTGCCGGCAGGCGCCAGCAGCGCGTAGGTGGTGGCGACGGAATAATCCTTCACCCCCTGCTCGGCCAGCGTGGGCAGGTCCGGCAGCGCGGTGGCGCGCGTGGCCGTGGTGACGCCGAGCAGGCGGATCTTGCCGGTCGCGATGTGCGGCAGCAGCGCCGGCAGCGTTTCGATCACCATGTCGATCTGGCCGCCGAGCAGGTCCGTGATGGCCGGGCCGCTGCCGCGGTAGGGCACGTGCATGAGCCGGGTGCCCGTCACGACCTGGAAGAGTTCGCCCGCCATGTGCTGGGACGTGCCGGGACCGGCCGAACCGAAGGTGATGGAACCCGGCCGGCTCTTGGCCAGATCGATCAGTTCCCGGATGTTCTTCGCGGGGATCTTGCCGCTGTTCACGGCCACGGCCATGGGCATGCTGGTGGCCATCGACACGCCCACGAAGGCGGTGCCGAAGTCATAGCCGGGCTTGTCCGGCATGGCGGCATGGATCGCGTGGCTGCCCACGGCGCCCATCAGCAGGGTGTAGCCGTCGGCCGGGGATTTGGCGACGTACTCCGCGCCGATCTCGCCTCCCGCGCCCGCCTTGTTTTCCACGACCACGCCCTGTCCCAGGTAGTCGCCCAGATGCTGCGCATAGATGCGCGCGGCGGCATCGGTCGCCCCGCCGGGCGGGAAGGGAACCACCATGCGGATGGGTTTGGTCGGCCAGGCGTCGGCGGCGGCCGCGCCGCCCGCCAAAGCCAGCGCCATGCCCGCCAGGGCGATGCGCCACGTGTTTTTCATGGAAGTCTCCTTGGTGTCGGGGCGGGGCCTCGATTCTCCATAAGTCCTAAAATATAGGATATGAATTCCAAAAAATGGTTTACTTAGAATTCCACACGGTGATATTCTGGTCAACAAATAAGCACGTGGCTTAGGGAATGCACTAGGATTGATGCTGAAATTCATGGCCTTGCATCTGGCGTGCGTTGAATGATGCCCGGTTTCGCGGCGTGCTTTTATAATGATTTGCTAGTCCCAAATATTGAATTTTCATAACGAGAGGTAAGGCATGACACCCAGTTCGGCGCTGGCCGGCATCACAGTGCTGGAGATTTGCAATGTCGCGGCGGGGCCTTTTTGCGGCATGTTGTTGGCTGACATGGGCGCCGATGTGATCAAGGTCGAAAACCCCGAAGGCGGCGACACGCTGCGCAGCTGGCCGCCCATTTCCGACGGCTATAGCGAGAACTTCGCGTCGCTGAACCGCAACAAGCGTTCGGTGACGCTGAACCTGAAGGACCCCGGCGACTTGGCCCTGGCGCGCGAGCTCGCGCTGTCCGCCGACGTGCTGATCGAGAACAACCGGCCCGGCGTGATGGAGCGCCTGGGATTGGGATACGCGCAACTGCGCGAGGCCAATCCCCGGCTGGTCTATTGCTCGATCTCGGCCTACGGCCAGTCGGGGCCGCGTTCGCAGGAAGGCGGGTTCGACCTGACCATCCAGGCGATGAGCGGCATCATGAGCGTGACCGGCGAGGCCGGCGGCGAACCCGTGAAATGCGGCGTTCCCGTGGCGGATTTTTCGGCCGGCCTGTACGGCGCATTCGCCATCGCGTCGGCGCTGCGCGCGGCCCAGGCCAGCGGGCAGGGCACGCATATCGACGTGCCCATGCTGGGCGCCACGCTGGGCATCGCGGCCCTGCAGACGTCGGAGTTCTTCGGCAGCGGCAGGGACCCGGTCAAGCTGGGATCGGCGCATCCGCGCAATGCGCCGTACCAGGCCTTCCGCTGCAAGGGCGGCTACTTCGGCATGGCGGCGGGCAACCAGGCCTTGTGGAAGGGCGTGTGCGCCACGGTGGGCAGGGAGGACCTGCTGGCCGATCCGCGTTTCACCGACACCAGCGCCCGCGCGCGCAACCAGACGGCGCTGCGCGAGATCCTGGAGGCGATCTTCGAAACCGAGGACGCCCAGACCTGGCTGGCGCGTTTCCGCGCGGCCGGGGTGCCGTGCGCGCCCATCAACACCTATTCCGAAGTGCTGGCGGACCCGCAGGTGGAACACATGGGCTGGGTGCAGCCCGTGGACCTGCCCAACGGCGTGCGCACCCGCACGTTCGGGCTGCCCGTGCGTTTCGACGGCCAGACCACCGCCTTGCGCCGCCGTCCGCCGGCGCTGGGCGAACACAACGACGAGGTGCTGGGCCCGCTGCGCGCGGCCCGCAAGGAGACGGCGCAATGAACGACGTCCTGCGCATCGACAGGCAGGGAGCGGTGCACGTGCTGACGCTGGCGCGGCCCGACAAGATGAACGCCCTGTCGGCCGCACTGGTGGAAGCGCTGATCGCCGCGCTGGACGAGGCCGAGGCCGCGGGCGTCAGGCTCGTCGTGCTCAAGGGCGAGGGCAGGAACTTCAGCGCGGGCTTCGACTTCGGCGGCTGGCAGGAACAGAGCGAGGGCGATCTGCTGCTGCGCTTCGTGCGCATCGAGATGCTGCTGCAGCGGCTGGCGGCGTCGCCGTGCCTGACGCTGGGCCTGGCCCACGGCCGCAACTTCGGCGCGGGCGTGGACCTGTTCGGCGCCTGCAAATGGCGCGTCAGCGCGCCGGACGCCACGTTCCGCATGCCCGGGCTGAAGTTCGGCCTGGTGCTGGGCACGCGCCGTTACGCGGCCCTGGTGGGCGCGGAACGGGCGCGCGCGGTGCTGGAGCAGGCGGCCACGTTCGGCGCGGAAGAGGCGTTGCGGGACGGCTTCGCCAGCCGCCTCGCCGCCGCGCCGGACTGGCCCGACATTGAACGCGAGGCGCTGGACGCCGCGTCCGCGCTGAGCTGCGCGAGCCGCGTCCAGCTGTACGCGGCGCTGTCGGCGGAAACGCCGGACACGGATCTTGCCCGCCTGGTGCGCTCCGCCGCCCAGCCGGGCCTGAAGGACCGGGTGGCGGCGTATCTGCAGGCGCGCTAGACGCAAAAGAACGAGCAGGCAAGGAGACATCATGGCATCGGGTTTCAATCAGAAGGACAAGCAGCGCACGCTGGCCGAGCTGGCCGCGTTGGTGCCCAACGGCGCATCGATCGCGCTGGGCGGCAGCTTCCTGCACCGCGGACCGTTCGCCTTCGTGCGCGAACTGATCCGGCAGGGGCGGCGCGACCTGGAACTGATCAAGCAGTCGCCGGGCTACGACGTGGACATCCTGTGCCGCGCCGGCGCGCTGCGCCGCGTGCGCGCGGGCATCGTCGCCATGGAAGGCAACTTCGGCCTGGCGCCGTGGTATCGCAAGGCGGTGGAGCGTCGCGAGATCGAACTGGAGGAACACGCCTGCGCCAGCCTGACGGCCGGCCTGCGGGCGGCCGCCTTCGGCGTGCCGTTCCAGCCTTGCGGCGGCCTGCACGGCAGCGGCCTGCCCGAACTCAACGGCTGGAAATGCCTGGACGATCCCTATGGCAGCGGCCAGCAGACCTGGGTGGTGCCGGCCATCCGCCCCGACTTCGCCGTGATCCAGGCGTCGGAGGTGGACGCGTTGGGCAACGTGCGCGTGCACGGCACCGCGCACTGGGACCGGATCATGTCGCGCGCCGCCGGCAGCGTGCTGGTGGTGGCCGAGAAGATGGTCGACAGCGCGGTGTTCGAAGCCAATCCCGAATCCACGCTGGTGCCGTTCTTCATGGTGCAGGCGTATGCCGTGGCGCCGGGCAGCGCCTGGCCGGGGTCCTGCTGGCCGGACTACGCCATCGACTACCCGGCGGTGGAGGCATACATGGACAAGCAGGGCGATCTCGCAGCGCACATGGCCGCGGCGCCTGAAGCGCGGGAGGTGCAGCATGGCTGAGCAATGGTCGGGCTTTTCGTACATCGTCACCAACCTGGCGCGTTTCATCCGGCCGGACGAAATCACCTTCAGCGGCGTGAATTCCACCCTGCCCATGCTGGCCTGCCTGCTGGCCAAGCGCGCCTACGACTGGGACTTCGTCTACATCAACGTGGCCGGCGGCGTGAATCCGCGGCCCTCGCACGTTCCGATCTCCAGCTCCGACCCGGTGCTGGCCGAGCACACGGCCTCGATTTTCTCGAACGAGGACTTCTACGACCTGTGCACGCGCGGCCGCATGGACCTGACCTTCCTGGGCGCCGCGCAGATCGACGGGGAAGGCTGCGCCAACAATTCCTGCATCGGCGACTGGCACGAACCCAAGGTGCGGCTGCCGGGCGGCGGCGGCGGCGCGGTGATGCTGCCCACCGCCAGGCGCGCCTGCACCTGGCGCACCGAGCACTCGCGCCGCACCTTCGTGCCCAGGCTGGACTTCATGACTTCCTGGGGCGGATTCCATGGCGTGGTCACGCCCATCGCCGTGTTCGTCAAGCGCGACGGGCGCCTGGCGCTGCAGTCCTGGCATCCGGAATCCAACCTGTCCGAAGTGCGCGAGCGCACGGGGTTCGAGTTCGACGCCTCGGGCGCCGAGCCGTCCGCGCCGCCCACGGCGGCGGAGGCGCGCGCGCTGCGCGAACTGGACCCCGACGGGCAGTTCGAGCGCGACGCCGCCGTCGCACTGCGTTAGGAGACCGCCATGACGATCGCCGACGCCACCCTGGTGGCCGCTTTCGCGCGCCTGTGGAGCCAGCCGCAATGGGCCGGCCGGCCCGCCATCGCGACCGCGGACGGCGTGCTGACCTATGCCGGTCTGCACCATGAGGTCGGACGCATCGCCGGCGGCCTGCGCGCCGCCGGCGTGGCGCGCGGCAGCCTGGTGGCGATCGCGATGGAACGTTCGCAGGCCCAGGTGCTGGCCATTCTGGGCGTGATGGCGGCGGGCGCATGCCCGTGTCCGCTGGAGCCGCGCCTGTCGGACGCGGAGACCGCCCGGCGCGTGGCGGCGGTGGGACTGGGCTGGATGCTGCGCGACGAGGCCAACGCCGCGACGGCCCGGGCCAGCGGCCTGGCGCCGCAACGCCTGCTGGAGGCGGGCGCGGTCGCGCAAGGACCGCTGGATTGGCGCGGCGCCAGCGACGCCGCGCCCGGCGAGGCCGGCCTGCTGCTGTTCACGTCGGGCAGCACCGGCAATCCCAAGGGCGTGCTGCTCAGCCATCGCGGGCTGGCCAACAACGCGCGCGGCGTGCTGGCGCATACCGGGCTGACGCCCGGCGACCGGCTGCTGCACGTCATGCCGCTGCATCACACCAATGCGCTCAACAACCAGATTTTCACGCCGCTGCTGGCGGGCGCGTGCGTGGCGCTGGCCGGCCGCTTCCGGGCCGAGGACATGCCGGGATTGCTCGCGGCGTTCCGGCCCACCATCATCACCGGCGTGCCCACCATGTATGCGCGCATGCTGGAGCTGGAATTCGATCCGGCCAGCCTCGCGGCGCTGCGCTTCGCCCGGTGCGGCTCGGCGCCCATCACCGAAGCCCTGCACCGGCGCATCGAGGCCTTCCTGGGCTGTCCGCTGGTGGTGTCGTACGGGCTGTCGGAAGCCACCTGCACCTCGACCATGAATCCGCCCGCGGCGCGCCGCGTGGGTTCCGTGGGCACGGTGCTGGCCGGCCAGCGCGTGAGCCTGCGCCTGCCCGACGGCACGCAGGCCGCGCCGGGCGGCGAAGGCGAGATCTGCATCGAGGGCGACAGCCTGATGCTGGGGTATCTGGGCGTGGACGGCGCCGACGCCGATGCGCCGCGGCTGCTGCGCACGGGCGATCTGGGGCGTTTCGACGAGCAGGGCTATCTGAGCATCACCGGCCGCATCAAGGACGTGATCATCCGGGGCGGCGAGAACATTTCGCCGGCGCTGATAGAAGGGGTGGTGACCGGGCTGCCCGGGGTGGCGGCCTGCTGCGCGGTGGGCGCGCCCGACGAGGACCTGGGCGAAGTGCCCGTGATCTTCGTGCAGCGCGCCGGCGACGCCGCGCCGGACGAGGCCGGCATACAGGCCGCGGTGCTGGCGCGCCTGGGCCGGATCTACGTGCCGCGCGAGGTGCGCTGGATGGAGCGCCTGCCGGAGAACTCGGTGGGCAAGGTCGATCGCAAGGCGCTGGCGCGGCAACTGGCGCCCGCGCCCGCGCGCCTGTGAGCGGGCCCGGCGCGCGGACCTCGCAAGAGGACTTCAGGGCTGCGCGCGCAGCCTCGCCAGTTCGGCGGAAAGCTCGGCCACCAGGGCCTGGGCGCGCGCCAGCGGGTCGTGCGCTTCGGGCGCGGCCTCGGACGCCGCGGCGCCGGTCTGCAGCCGCGGCTGCAAGCTTTCGTGGCCCACGCTGACGTCCACGTCGAACACCAGTTGTTCGGCGCGGTGCCAGGTGGTGAACCATTCCAGCGGCCGGTCCAGCTGATCCATGCCGCGGCCCTGCAGCATCAATAGCGGCGTGCCGGCGGGCGTGTCCAGCAGGCGGCCCAGGGTGGCGTCGGCGGCCACGGCCCGGATCTGATTGCGCCCGGCGCCGGGACGCAGGCCGAAACGCCGCGTCAGCACGCCGTGCAGCGAGGCGTCGGTCAGGTCTTCGGTGCGCAGCCTGGGCACGGCGTCGGCCGGCAGCCAGGTGCGCACATAGGCCAGCGGCGCGTCGGCCACGTGGCGCAGGCGTTCCAGCATCAGCAGCCGGGTCGTGCCGAAGAATTCGGCGACTTCCGCGGGCGGCTCGGCGCGGGCGAGAGCCAGCACGCGGGTCTGCAGCGCGACGCCGGACTGGGCGAACTGCTCGTACAGGCCGGTGGAGCGCTGCACCAGCCGGCGATGCTCCTGCGGCGCGGCCACGGTGGCCGGGCGGCCGCTTTCGCGCTGGATCAGGCCTTCGGAAGCCAGCGCCGCCAGGGCCTGGCGCACCACGCTGCGCGCCACGCCGAAACGCTCGCACAGCCCCGCCTCGCTGGGCAGCGCGGTGCCGGCCGCCAGGCGGTTGGTGCGGATGTATCCGCGCAGCAGGGTGGCCACCTGGGCATGCAGCGGCGTATCGCCGGAGCGGTCTAGTGCGGGCAAGGCATCGTGCGTGGCGGGCGCCGTGGACATAGGGGAATCAACCTCCGGTTTGTGCCCGCGCAGTTTCCCATACATGCGTCCAGCCCGGGGCCAGGTGCGCGGCGCGCTCGGCGGCCAGGACCAGGCTGTCTTCGCGGGCGATGCCGCGGCCGGCGATGTCGAAGGCGGTGCCGTGGTCGACCGAGACGCGCACCACCGGCAGGCCGACGGTGATGTTCACGCCGTCGTCGCCGTAGACCGCCTTGAAGGGCGCGTGGCCCTGGTCGTGGTAACAGGCGATCACGAACTTCCATTTGCCGCGCACGGCCTGCGGGAACAGGGCGTCGGCGGGGATCGGGCCGGCGGCCAGGATGCCTTCGGCGTTGGCCTCGGCCACGGCGGGCGCCAGGATGTCGGCGTCTTCGCTGCCGAAGATGCCGTTTTCGCCGGCATGCGGGTTCAGGCCGGAGACGGCCACCGGCTGGTCGCCGCGGCCCAGCGCCTTGGCGAACGAGCCGGCCAGGCGCAGCACCGCGCGCATGCGCGCCGGGGTCAGGTTCTCGATGGCCTGGCGCAGCGACACGTGTGTGGTGGCGTGAAAGATGTAGAGGTCGCCGGCCGACAGCACCAGCGAGAAGGTCTTGACGCCGAATTCATGGGCCAGCAGTTCGGTGTGGCCGGGCCACTTGTGGCCGGCGGCGTGCATGGCGGCCTTGTTCAGCGGCGCGGTCACGATACCGTCGACCTCGCCGGCGCGCGCCAGCGCGCAGGCGGTGGTGACGAAGCGCACCGAGCCGTCGCCGGCGTCGGGGCTGATTTCGCCCAGCTTGACGTGGGCCAGCGAGGGGCCGGCCTGCAGCACTTCGATGGTGCCGGGGGTGTTGCTGCAATCGGCCGCGCGCTCGAGCTTGCGCACGATGGCGGGATCGCCGCCCAGGCTGCGCACCGCGTTGGCCATGACGTCCACGTCGCCGACCACCAGCAGGCGCGCCTTCTGGCGCAGTTCGTCATGGCCCATCAGCATCTTGGCCGTGATCTCCGGCCCGATCCCGGCCACGTCGCCGAGGGTCACGGCCAGCAGCGGCAGCTTGTTGGGTTGGGGTTGTGTCATTGCTTGAATCTCCTGTCGCGGATCGCGCGCACCGCGCGAACCAGTACGTCTTCGGCGCCAAAGCCGCCGGCCTTGGTCACCACGGGCAGGCCGGCGGCCGTGCCTCCGGTCAGCGTGCCCAGGGGCACGCCGCCCATTACTTCGTCGACCAGCGCGATGCCGCGGGCGCCGAGCGCCAGCAGCACGCTGCGCGCACCGTCGCCGCCGGTGGCGACCACGCCGGCGGCCTGCGAGGCCGCGATCAGCTGCGCGGCCAGGCCGCCCAGGCGTTCGGCGACGGTCTCGGAATCCAGCCCGTCGCGCTGGCCTTCGGGGGCCAGCAGCAGCACCGTGCCGGCCTCGGCCGGCGCCTGGGCATGGGCCGCGAGCAGCGGCTGGCTCCAGGCCTGCCAGGCGGCGTCATCGGCCAGGTCGGCCAGCGACGGCGTCCAGGTGTCGGCGCCGGCGGCCTGCAGCGCGGCCGCCTGGGCGCGCGCCGCGCTGTGCTGGGAGGTCACCACCACGACCACGGGGGCGGACTGGTCGGCGCCGGCCCAGACCCGGGCGAGCGGTGCGGCCAGGCCGCCCGCGCCCACCGGCAGCGCCTGCGCGCCGAGCAGGCCGATGGCGCGCGCCAGCCGCTCCAGGTCGGCGTCGCTGGCGGCGTCCACCGCCACGGTCGGACCGGCCTGGCGGATGCGCGCGGCCAGCGCTTCGGGCGTGTCGCCGTCGTGCTGCGCTACGTGGGCGCAGCCCAGCAGGGTGGGGATATGGCTTTCGGTCACCGGCGTGACCGGGTCGGTGGCCGCCGAGGTTTCGGTGACCGGCTTGCCGTTCACGTAGAGCACGCCGGCCTGCACGGTGCGGCCGGTGGCCGGGAAGGCGGGGCAGATCACCGCCACCGTGTCCGGGCCCCAGGCCTCGCGCGCCGCGTCGACCTCGGCCTTGAAGGCGCCGCGCAGCGTGGAGTCCACTTTCTTGTACAGGCGCGTCACGCCGGCCGCGCGCAGTCGGCGCACGTTGTCGCGCACCACCGCGGCGGCGGCCTCGGGGGCCAGCGCGCGGCTGTTGGTGGTCACGGCCAGCACTTCGACGCCGGCGGTGGCCGGCCCGGCCAGCGCCTCGTCGGCGCCGCCGATGGACAGGTGCGTGCTCCAGCCGGCGCGGACGAACTGCACCGCCGTATCGCCCGAGCCGGTCAGGTCGTCGGCGACGATGGCGATGGCGGGATTCAAAGCGCCTCTCCGCGCGCCTCGCGCAGCGAGGGGTGCGCGTCGGCCGCGTCGGCCTCTTCGGACTTGAGTTCGCCCGCTCGCTTGAGGAAGAACGAGGCCAGCACCGGGGCCAGGATGGAGCTGATCAGCACGCAGGCGGCGACCTGCGCGGTGGCGGTCGACACGTATTGCTGGAAGTTGGGATCGGCCGCCGCCACCACCGCGGGGGTGGCGATGGCGTTGCCGGCGGTGGTGCCGGCCGCGAAGCCCAGGCCGCTCTTGCCGCCGCGGCGCAGGATGAAACGGTAGCCCAGGTACACCAGGCCGCCGGTGATGGGGCTGATGATCAGGCCCAGGATCAGGCCGCTGACGCCGCCGCTGACCACGGCGCCCAGGTTGATGCCGGTGCCCAGCGCGAAGGCGAAGAAGGGAATGACGATGTTCGGCACGGGCTTGAGCACGTCGCGCCACTTGGGGTCCAGGTTGCCGACCCCCACGCCCAGCAGGAACGGCACCAGCGCCGCCACCAGGGCCACCATCGGGATGTCGGCCAGGCCCGAGGCGCCCAGGAACAGCAGGCTGAAGAAGGGGCCGTCGTTGACCGCGCTGGCCACGTAGGCGCCGCGGTCGCGGGCGTCGCCGTACTGGCCGGTGTAGGCCAGCCACAGGCCGCCGTTGCTGTTGTCGAAGGCCGCCAGCAGCGCCAGGATGGACACGCCCATCACGCCGTCCAGGCCGACGTAGCTGCCCAGGATGATGATGAGGGTGGCGGGCACCAGCGTCTTCATCAGCAGGATGGTGCCGGCGGTGGCCAGGATGGGGCCGCCGGTGCGGGCGTTGACGTGGGTGCCGGTGGCGAAGATCAGCAGCGCGATCAGGGGCAGGGCGCTGTTCTTGAACAGGGCGGTGGTGAAGCCGCCGATGGCCAGCGCGTCGGGGGCGAAGGTGCCGATCAGGGAACCCAGGATCAGCGGCACCAGCATCAATCCTCCGGGGATTTTCTGCATCGTGCCAAAAAAGGGCGAGCGGGAAGTTTCGGTCGACACTGTCGAGTCTCCAGGACGGTTTTCTAGATGCAGACGTTAGTGCAGGCGTCTGTCAGGTGGTTGAAAAGACGAAGGAAAACCGTAGTGTACACCTGTACGTACAGGATGTACGTACAGGTTTTCCCGCGCCCGCCGCTAGAAGCGGTAGGCGCCGCTCAGCATGACCGTGCGGCGCGCGCCGTAGAAGCAGTCGCCGCGGTCCAGGCAGACCACTTCGTAGCTGCGGTCGGCGATGTTGTTGACGTTCAGGGCGTAGCGCCACGGGCCGTTGTCGTAGCTGATCATGGCGTCGAACAGCGTGACGGCGGGCGTCTCGGGCGCGCCGCCGTCGCGGAAGGCCGACAGGTAGCGCACGCCGGCGCCCACCGCGAAGCCGGGCTGGCCGGCCAGCGCGAAGCGGTACTTGCCCCACATCGACGCCATGTGCTTGGGCTGCGCCTCCAGTTGCGGGTCGATGTCGGTGTAGATGTAGTTGGCGATCACGTCCAGTTCCTTGGTGACGCGCCCGCGCAGCTCCAGTTCGACGCCGCGGGTGCGGGTTTTGCCGGCCTGCACCTGGTTGTTGGGATTGTCGGGGTCGTTGGTCTGGCGGTTCTCTTCGCGCAGGTCGTAGGCGGCGGCGGTGAATTCGATGTCGGCGTCCTTGGGCATGTACTTGATGCCGGCCTCGACCTGCTTGCCGCGCATCGGCTGCCAGCGGTCGCCGTAGAAGTCGGCGCCGGCGATGGGCGTGAACGATTCGCTGTAGCTGAGGTAAGGCGACCAGCCGTTGTCCGCCGCGTACATCAGGCCGAAGCGCTTGGTGGTGGCCAGGTCCGTCTCGCGGTCCTGGCCCGCGGTGGTGCTGTCGGCGCGGTCGCGGCGGATGCCGGCCAGGAAGATCCAGTTGCGGTCGAAGGTGATCTGGTCCTGGGCATAGAAGCCGATCTGCTGCTGGTTCTGCTTGGGCTTGTCGCTCAATTCGTATTGCGGCGCGTTGCCGTACTCGGGATGGAACAGGTTCAGCGGCGAGCCGGCGCCGGTGGCGGTCTGGCTGGTCTCGCGGTAGCGCGAGTAGTCCATGCCGAAGATCACCGTATGTTCGGTGCGGCCCCAGTGCAGCTTGCCTTCGAGGTTCTGGTCGGCCAGCAGGGTGCGCATGCGCGGCTTGTTGACGTAGAAGTAGCGGTCGACCGTCTGCTGCTCGGCATCGATGTAGGAATCGCCGCGGCGCGCGCCGTACACGTTGGGATACAGCGTCTTGTAGTCGACGCTGCTGACCGTGTTGCGGAAGTTCTGTCGCACCTTCCAGGTGTCGTTGAACTGGTGCTCGAACAGCCAGCCCACGCTGAACTGCTCGGTGTCGTAGGCGTCGAAGCCCGGCTCGCTGGTGAAGCGCCGCGTCGGAATGCGGCCGTTGGGATTCTCCTGCACCGAGCCGCTCCACGGCAGGAACGATTGCGTGGTGCCGGCGCGGTCCTTCTGCCAGGTGGCCTGCAGCGTCAGCGAGGTGGCGGCGCTGGGACGCCAGGTGAGCGACGGCGCCAGCATGAGGCGGTCGTCCGGCGCGTACTGCACCTGGGTGTCGCTGTCGCGTCCGACCGCGATGACGCGGTACAGCCATTGGCCGTCTTCGGTCACCGGGCCGGTCAGGTCGGCCTGGATCTCGCGGCGGTTGTGGTTGCCCAGCACCACGCCGATTTCGCGCTGCGCTTCTTCCAGCGGCCGCTTGCTGACCAGATTGACGATGCCGCCGGTGCTGCCCTGTCCGTACAGCATGGAGGAGGGGCCGCGCAGCACTTCCACGCGCTCCATCGCATAGACCTCGGTGCGCGGATTGTTGAAGCTGAAGTACTGGCGCAGGCCGTCCAGGTACTGCACCGGCTCGACGCCGCGCACTCGCACGTAGTCGGCGCGGTTGTCCACGCCGTACGCGTTCGGCCGCACCCCGGCGGCGTAATTCATGGTGTCCTGGATGTTCTGGGCGCCCTGGTCGACGATCTGGTCGCGCGGGATCACGGTGATGGCCTGGGGTGTTTCCGACAGCGGCGTGTCGGTCTTGGTGCCGGTGGCGCTGCGCGTGGCCACGTAGCCGGCGACCGGACTGGTGGCGGTTTCCGCCGCGCCCGTGACCTCCACGGCGGGCAGCAGCGTGGCGGGTTCGGCGGGCTGGGCCTGCGCGGCGCCGCCTAGGCAGGCGGCCAGCGCGGCGGCCAGGGGCAACAGGGCTTGCGGCCGCGCAGGGCGGGCGGCCGGGTGGAAATGGCGTTTCAAGTGGGATCTCCAGCGGCCGCGCGGCCGTCAAATGGACTGACATGCGAATGACAACGATAATTATTATTAATTATTGCGGCCATGCAATTCAAAGAAACAGTCCGCCAAAAATGTAAAAAAGCCCCGCGGGCCAGGGCGGCCGGCAGGGCGTGGGGTCGAAAAAAACCCGTTGTTTCAGGGATTTGGCGGCGGCGCGCGGGGGCGGGTGGCGGTGCCGCCGGTTGTTGGTCCGGCGCGACAGTCAGGCTTCAGGACAGGTGCGCGCGGCGCGTGCCTCCGTCGCGGCGGCTGGCCTTTTCCGCCACGACGTTGTCCTCCGACATGCGGCGTCCGCGCTGTTCGATGCGGCCAAGAAAATCGCGCAGCAGGGCGACCTCCCGATCGTCCAGATCCTGCACCAGCAGGTTGTTCAGGCGCGCGATTTCGGGCAGCAGCGCGTGATAGCGGGCCTTGCCCTCTTCGGTGGCTTCCACGCGCACCACGCGGCGGTCGGCGCCGTCCTGCCTGCGGCGTATCCAGCCCTTCTGGCAGAGCGTGCTCAGGGTGCGGGACGTGCGCGTGAGATCCAGCTTGGCGACGGCGGCCAGTTCGGCCGAACTCATGCTTCCGCTTTCGACGGCACAGGCAAGTATGTGCCATTCGCGGCGCGTGATGCCGAAGCGCCCTTCGCAAAGTCGCAGGAAGACGGGGTTGGCTTGCGACCAGGCCTGGTACAGCCGGTACAGCAGCATGTCCGCCAGGCAGCGCTGGCCGTTCGAGGTGTCGCAGTTCATGTCCGCAAGTCCTGAATTAGATCAATAAATGCTCACGTTGCTACATTCGAATCCCGCATTCGGGAGCCGGCCTTGCAGCGACAACCATAAACGACAGTGGGCCGCTGTCACCAGGAGACAAGCATGTGTAAATGGATGGCAGGAGCCGCGGTCGCGGCAATGCTGGCGGGCGCCGTTGCGCCGGCCGGTGCGCAGCAGGCTGCGCTGGAAGGACCGCTGACGATCGTGGTGGGGTTTGCCCCTAGCGGCACGGCGGACCGCGTCGCGCGGCTGGTCGCCAGCCGGCTGGCCGAGCGCGTCGGCGTGCCCGTGGTGGTGGAGAACAAGTCGGGCGCGGGCGGGCGCATCGCGGCGCAGGGCATGCGCGCGGCGTCGGCCGAGCAGAACGTGCTGATGCTGGCGAATCCGGCCGTCATGGTGGTGGGGCCGCTGGTCTATGCCAAGCCCGGCTACGATCCCCAGCGCGACTTCAAGCCGGTGTCGCTGGTCACCCGCTACAAGTTCGCGCTGGCCGTGCCTCCGGATTCGCAGATCAAGAACCTGGCGGACCTGCGCCAGTGGATCGAAGCGCATCCCAGGCAACTCACCATCGGCGTGCCGGCCACAGGCAGCCTGCCGCACTTTTTCGCGCTGATGCTGGGCCGCGAATTGAAGGAGCAGCCCGAGGTGGTCGGCTACCGGGGCTCGACGCCGGTGATCAACGAGCTGGTCGGCGGCGTCTTGCCGCAAGGCATCACCACGCTGGATACGCTGCTGCCGCTGGCCGGTTCCGGCAAGGTCCGCATCCTGGCCGTTTCAGGCGAGAAGCGCGACGCCGATCTGCCCGACGTGCCCACCTTCCGCGAGGAGGGCGTCAACCTGGTGGCCGAGGGCTGGAATGCCTTTTTCGCGCCGGCTGCGATGCCGCAGGCCAGGATCGAGCGGCTGGGCGCGGATATCGCGGCCGTCATGAAGGAACCCGAGATGCAGGAAGCCGTGCGCGCGGCGTTCCTGGAGCCGGTGTCCATGGACGCCGGCGCAACCGCCGAAGCGCTGGCGGCCTATCAAAAGCAATGGGAGCCGGTGGTGCGGGCATCGGGTTTCAAGGCCGATCAATAGCGGCGGATGCGCGGCCTCAGGTTGGGCGGGCGCGGCGCGTGCCGCCCTCGCGCCTGCTGGCCTTTTCCGCGACGATGTTGTCCTGCGACATGCGGCGTCCGCGCTGTTCGATGCGGCCCAGCAGGTCGCGCAGCACGGCGACTTCCTGGGCGCTCAGGTCCTGCACCAGCAGGTCGTTGAGCCGGGCGATTTCGGGCAGCAGGCCCTGGTAGAGGGCCAGGCCCTCGTCCGTCACCGCCACGCGCACCACGCGGCGGTCGGCGCTGTCGTGCAGGCGGCGCAGCAAGCCCTTTTCACAGAGCGCGCCCACGGTACGGGACGTGCGCGCCAGGTCCAGCTTGGCGGTGGCCGCCAGTTCGGCCGTGCTCATGGTGCCGTCTTCGACCGTACAGGCCAGGATGCGCCATTGGCGGCGCGTGATGCCGAACCGTCCTTCGCACAGGCGCAGGAACACCGGATTGGATTGCCACCAGGCCTGGTAGAGCCGGTACAGCAGCATGTCCGTCACGGGACGTTGGCCAGGCTGGAGGGGGTTCTGCATGGCTGCTCCTTTCTTGAGGCAACGCAAATCATGATTGCAAGTAGTGGATTAGATCAACAAATATCCGCGTTGCTACAGTCGGCTTTCCCATCCGGGGACAGGCAGTAATCACCATAATCGACAGCGCAGCTGTCGGCAGGAGAAGACAATGCTTAAGTGGATGACGGGCGCCGCGGTCGCGGCAGCGCTGGCGGGAACCGTGCCGCAGGTCTGTGCGCAGCAGGCCCCGCTGGAAAGCCCGCTGACGATCGTGGTGGGGTATGCGCCGGGCGGCAGTTCCGACCGCATCGCGCGGCTGGTCGCCACCCGGCTGACCGAGCGGGTGGGCGTGCCCGTGGTGGTGGAGAACAAATCGGGCGCGGGCGGGCGCATCGCGGCGCAGGGCATGCGCGCGGTATCGGCCGAGCAGAACGTGCTGATGCTGGCGAATCCGGCCGTCATGGTGGTGGCGCCCCTGGTGTACGCCAAGGCCGGCTACGACGCCCAGCGCGATTTCAAGCCGGTGTCGCTGGTCAGCCGCTACAAGTTCGCGCTGGCCGTGTCGGCCGATTCGCCGATCCGGGACGTGGACGGCCTGCGCCAGTGGCTGAAGAGTCATCCCAGGCAGTTCAGCCTGGGCGTGCCGGCCACCGGCAGCCTGCCGCATTTCTTCGCGCTGATGCTGGGCCGCGAGCTGGGCGACGCGCCCGAGGTGGTCGGCTACCGCGGTTCGTCGCCGCTGATCACCGAACTGATAGGCGGCGTCCTGCCGCAAGGCATCGATTCGCTCGACACCCTGCTGCCGCAGCACCGCTCCGGCAAGCTGCGCATCCTGGCGACGTCGGGCGAGCAGCGCCCCGCGGAACTGAATGACGTGCCCACCTTCCGCGAGCAGGGCCTGGACCTGGTGGCCGATGGCTGGAACGCGTTCTTCGCGCCGGCGTCGATGCCGCAGGCCAGGATCGACCGCCTGAGCGCGGACATCGCCGCCGTCATGAAGGAGCCCGCCATGCAGGAAGCGGTGCGCGCGGTCTACCTGGAGCCGGTGTCCATGGACGCGGGCGAAACCGCCCGAGAATTGGCCGCGTACCGCAAGCAGTGGGAGCCCGTGGTGCGAGAATCCGGCTTCAAGGCGGAACAATAGGAGCAGGCATGAGTACCGTGCAGAACGTGTTGTTCATCATGGCCGATCAGCTCAGGGCCGATCACCTCAGCTGCTATGGCCATCCCTATCTGCAGACGCCCAGCCTGGACGCGCTGGCCGCCCGCGGCGCGCGCTTCGACCGGGCGTTCGTGAATTCGGGCGTCTGCGGCCCTTCGCGCATGAGCTATTACACGGGGCGCTATCCGTCCAGCCACGGCGCGACCTGGAACCGCGTGCCGCTGTCGGTCAACGAAGTCACGCTGGGCGAGTACCTGGCGGGGCAGGGCCGCGACCTGGCGCTGGCCGGCAAGACGCACATCATTGCCGACAAGGCCGGCATGGAGCGCCTGTCCATCGACGGCGCCTCCGAGCTGGGCGTGCTGCTCAGCCGCGGCGGCTTCACCGAGCTGGACCGCTACGACGGCCACCACGAACCCGGCGACGAAAGCGGTTATCCGGCGTTCCTGCGCCGCCATGGCTACGACAGCGCCGATCCCTGGACCGACTACGTCATCGCCGGCCTGGACACCGACGGGCGCGTGGCCAGCGGATGGAACATGCGCAACGTGCACCTGCCGGCGCGCGTGGCCGAGGCGCATTCGGAAACCGCCTATATGACCGACCAGGCGCTGGACTTCATGAAGCGCCGCGGCAGCCAGCCCTGGGTGCTGCACCTGAGCTACGTGAAGCCGCATTGGCCGTACATGGCGCCGTCTCCCTACCACCGGATGTACACGGCCGACCAGTGCCTGCCGGTGCAGCGCAACCAGGAAGAACTGGCCGACGCGCATCCGGTGGTCGCGGCCTACCGCCAGCACGAGGAAAGCCTCAGTTTCTCCACCGACGAATGCGTGCGGGTGGTGCGCCCGGCCTACCAGGGCCTGATCCGCCAGCTCGACGACCACCTGGGCCGGCTGTTCGACTACATGGAGGGCGCGGGCCTCATGAAGAACACGCTCATCGTGTTCACGGCCGACCACGGCGACTTCCTGGGCGATCACTGGCTGGGCGAAAAAGAGCTGTTCTACGACACCGTGCAGCGCGTGCCGTTCATCGTGATGGACCCGTCGGCCCAGGCCGACGCCACGCGCGGCAAGGTGCTTTCCGACATGGTCGAAAGCGTGGACGTGGCGCCCACGGTGCTGCGCGCGCTGGGCGCGCCCGTCCCCGGCCACCGGCTCGAAGGCCGCGAGCTGCAGACGCTGCTGCATGGCGGCGGCGACGGCGCGGCGGCATGGCGGGACTGCGTGTTCTCGGAGCTGGATTACAGTTTCCGCCAGGCCCGCGTGCTGTGCGGCAAGACGCCGCAGAACGCGCGCGCCTGGTCGGTGCGCACGGACCGCTGGCGCTACGTGTACTGGCTGGACGAACCCGAGCAGTTGTTCGACCTGCAGGCCGATCCCGGCGAGTTCCAGGACCTGGGCCGCAGCAGCGCGCATGCCGGCACGCGCCAGGCGCTGCGCCAGCGCCTGCTGGAATGGATGCTGCGCACCAAGCGCCGCACCACCATCAGCGACGAGGCCATCGAAAAATCCACCAACGCGCACAAGCGGGCCGGCATTTTCTTCGGCCAGTGGTAGCGCGCCTCAGGCCCGCACCGGGGGCGCCGCGGGCTTGAGCTCGCGGCGCAGGATCTTGCCCACGCTGCTGCGCGGCAGGTCCTCGCGGAACTCGACGTAGCGCGGCACCTTGTAGCCGGTCAGCTGCTGGCGGCAATGCGCGATCAGGGTCTCGGCGTCCAGCGCCGGGTCCTTGCGGATGACGTACAGCTTGACCGCCTCGCCCGAACGCTCGTCGGGCACGCCGACCGCCGCCACTTCCTTGACCCCGGGATGCAGCGCGGCCACGTCCTCGACCTCGTTGGGATAGACGTTGAAGCCCGACACCAGGATCATGTCTTTCTTGCGGTCGACCAGGAACACGTAGCCGTTCTCGTCCACGTAGCCGATATCGCCGGTGCGCAGGAACCCGTCGGGGTACATGACCAGCGCCGTCTCGTCGGGGCGCTTCCAGTAGCCCTGCGTGACCTGGGGGCCGCGCACGCAGATCTCGCCGCTTTCGCCTATGCCCAGCTCGCGGCCGGCGTCGTCGCGGATCGAGAGGTCGGTCGACGGCACGGGCAGGCCGATGGAACCGGTGAACGCCTGCACGTCCAGCGGGTTGATGGTGACGGCCGGCGAGGTCTCGGTCAGGCCGTAGGCCTGCGCCAGCGAGCGGCCGGTCACGGCGCGCCAGCGTTCGGCCACGGCGCGCTGCACCGCCATGCCGCCGCCCATGGTCAGCCGCAGCCGCGAGAAATCCAGGCGCGCGAAATCCGGGTTGTTGAGCAGCGCGTTGAACAGCGTGTTCACGCCGGTGAAAGCGGAAAACGGTACTTTGCGCATTTCCCTGACCAGCCCGGGGATGTCGCGCGGATTGATGATGAGCAGGTTGCTTGCGCCCATGCGCATGAAGGTCAGGCAGTTCGCCGTCAGCGCGAAGATGTGATAGAGCGGGAGCGCCGTCACGATGCATTCCTCGCCCTCGGTCACCAGCGGGCGCACCCAGGCGTAGGCCTGGTTGAGATTGGCCACCAGGTTGCCGTGGGTCAGCATGGCGGCCTTGGCCACGCCGGTGGTGCCGCCCGTGTATTGCAGGCAGGCCAGGTCGCGCTGGTCGAGCGGGACCTCTTCGAAGGGCGCGGCGCGCCCGGCGCGCAATGCCGCGCCCAGCCGGACGGCGCGGGGTATGGTCCACGCGGGCACCATGCGCTTGATCCGGCGCACCGCGAAGTCCACCAGGCGGCCCTTGAGCGGACCCAGCATTTCGCCGATGGAGGTCACCAGCACCCGTTCGATCGCGGTGCCGGGCAGGGCCTTTTCCAGCGTGGCGGCGAAGTTGTCGGCCACCACGATGGCGCGCGCGCCCGAGTCGGCCAGCTGATGCTGCAGTTCATGGGCGGTGTAGAGCGGATTGCAGCTGACCACCACGCAGCCGGCGCGCAGCGCGCCGAACAGGCATACCGGGTATTGCAGCAGGTTGGGCATCATGAGCGCGACGCGGTCGCCGCGGCCCAGGCCGTTGGCGTGCAGCCAGGCCGCGAAGTCGCGCGTCAGCCGGTCCAGCTCGGCGTAGCGCATCGGCCTGCCCATGCTGATGTACGCGGTCTTGTCCGCGTAGCGCAGGCAGCTTTCGCGCACCACGGATACCAGCGTGGTCGCGCCGTCCAGGTCGATCTCGGCGGGGACGCCGGGTGGGTAGCTCTTCTGCCAGATTCGTTCCATCGTCGCTCGTATGCACTGCTGCGGGTTGCCCGGGCGGACCGTCTTCGGCGCCGCCCGCGCGGGCGTATTGTCGCGCAAACGGCTGACGGCGATGTCCGGGGAGGTCAGGGCGGCGGCCCGGAGTCCGCGCCGCCGGTGTTCTTGCGCTTGTAGAACGTCTTGTCCGCGATGTAGATGCTGCGCTCCACCACGGCGTAGACGACGCCGTCCTTGTCCTTGAGTTCGACCGTGTAGTTGCGGGTGGTTTCGTGATGCTGCGCCAGCAGCCGGCGGATCTCCGCGATCTCGCCCGGCGGCAGCCGGAAATCGGCGTACAGCGTGGCGTAGGCCGGCTTGCGGTAGCGGATGGTCGCGGCCTTGTCCCAGACGATGTGGTCCGCGCCCAGCGCGGACATCAGCATGGTGGGGTGGGCGCCGTCGGTCACCGCGAACAGCGAGCCGCCGTACATGGAGCCGACGATGTTGCGCGTGCGGCGCAGCAGCGGCAGCTTGATGCGGATGTGCTGGAAGTCAGGCGACACGTGCACCACGCGCCCGCCGGTGGCGCGGAACGCCGGATGCAGGTTGAATCCCACCCGCATCAGGCGCGCGCGCCACCGCGGCGACAGGCTCTTGAACCAATAGGGCTTCATCGCCGGCGCGCCGCCTACATGGCTTCGAACAGGCCGGCCGCGCCCATGCCGGTGCCGATGCACATGGTCACCAGCCCGTACTTGCCGCCGGTGCGGCGCAGGCCGTGGACGATGGTGGCCGTGCGGATCGCGCCGGTGGCGCCCAGCGGATGGCCCAGCGCGATGGCCCCGCCCAGCGGGTTGACCTTGGCCGGGTCCAGCTTCAGTTCGCGGATCACCGCCAGCGACTGGGCGGCGAAGGCTTCGTTCAGTTCGATCCAGTCCAGCGCGTCCTGCCCGATGCCGGCGCGCGCCAGCACCTTGGGAATGGCCGCGACCGGGCCGATGCCCATCACCTCGGGCGGCACGCCGGCCACCGCGAAACCGGCGAAGCGCGCCAGCGGACTCAGGTTGAATTCGCGCAGGATGCGGTCGGACACCAGGACCACGGCGGCCGCGCCGTCCGACATCTGCGAGCTGTTGCCGGCCGTGACGCTGCCGCGCGCCGCGAACACCGGCTTGAGCCGGGCCAGCGCCTCGGCGCTGCTGTCCGGGCGCGGGCCTTCGTCCACCTCGACCAGCCGGCGCACCTCGCGCACCGCGCCGCTGGCGCCGTCGGGCAGGTGCGCCACCACTTCGTAAGGCGTGATCTCGGCGCGGAAATGGCCGGCGGCGATGGCCGCGCAGGCCTTCTGGTGCGAAGCCAGCGCAAAGGCGTCCTGGTCCTCGCGCGAGACCTTCCAGCGCTCGGCGACCTTTTCGCCGGTCAGGCCCATGCCGAACGCCATGCCGAGATTTTCTTCATGCGCGAAGATGGCCGGGTTCATCGCCACCTTGTTGCCCATGATCTGCGGCATGGCGCTCATGGACTCGGTGCCCGCGCCGATCATGATGTCGGCCTCGCCCATGCGGATGCGCGCGGCGGCGTCGGCCACCGCCTGCAGCCCCGAGGCGCAGAAGCGGTTCACGGTGACCCCGGCCACGCTTTGCGGCAGCCCCGCCAGCAGCAGGCCGATGCGCGCCACGTTCATGCCCTGTTCGGCTTCCGGCATGGCGCAGCCGGCGATCACGTCTTCGATGCGGGCATGGTCCAGCCCCGGCGCCTGCGCCAGCGCGCCGTTGATCGCCGCCGCCAGCATGTCGTCGGGCCGCGTGGTCGCGTAGGCGCCGTTGCGCTTGCCCACCGGCAACCGCGTCGCCGCCACGATGTAAGCGTCTTGAATCTGTCTGTTCATAATCAGTTCCTTGTGTCCATAGCGCATAACGCTCCGCATGCCGCTGCCCTCGCCTNGCGGCGCAGGCCGTGGACGATGGTGGCCGTGCGGATCGCGCCGGTGGCGCCCAGCGGATGGCCCAGCGCGATGGCCCCGCCCAGCGGGTTGACCTTGGCCGGGTCCAGCTTCAGTTCGCGGATCACCGCCAGCGACTGGGCGGCGAAGGCTTCGTTCAGTTCGATCCAGTCCAGCGCGTCCTGCCCGATGCCGGCGCGCGCCAGCACCTTGGGAATGGCCGCGACCGGGCCGATGCCCATCACCTCGGGCGGCACGCCGGCCACCGCGAAACCGGCGAAGCGCGCCAGCGGACTCAGGTTGAATTCGCGCAGGATGCGGTCGGACACCAGGACCACGGCGGCCGCGCCGTCCGACATCTGCGAGCTGTTGCCGGCCGTGACGCTGCCGCGCGCCGCGAACACCGGCTTGAGCCGGGCCAGCGCCTCGGCGCTGCTGTCCGGGCGCGGGCCTTCGTCCACCTCGACCAGCCGGCGCACCTCGCGCACCGCGCCGCTGGCGCCGTCGGGCAGGTGCGCCACCACTTCGTAAGGCGTGATCTCGGCGCGGAAATGGCCGGCGGCGATGGCCGCGCAGGCCTTCTGGTGCGAAGCCAGCGCAAAGGCGTCCTGGTCCTCGCGCGAGACCTTCCAGCGCTCGGCGACCTTTTCGCCGGTCAGGCCCATGCCGAACGCCATGCCGAGATTTTCTTCATGCGCGAAGATGGCCGGGTTCATCGCCACCTTGTTGCCCATGATCTGCGGCATGGCGCTCATGGACTCGGTGCCCGCGCCGATCATGATGTCGGCCTCGCCCATGCGGATGCGCGCGGCGGCGTCGGCCACCGCCTGCAGCCCCGAGGCGCAGAAGCGGTTCACGGTGACCCCGGCCACGCTTTGCGGCAGCCCCGCCAGCAGCAGGCCGATGCGCGCCACGTTCATGCCCTGTTCGGCTTCCGGCATGGCGCAGCCGGCGATCACGTCTTCGATGCGGGCATGGTCCAGCCCCGGCGCCTGCGCCAGCGCGCCGTTGATCGCCGCCGCCAGCATGTCGTCGGGCCGCGTGGTCGCGTAGGCGCCGTTGCGCTTGCCCACCGGCAACCGCGTCGCCGCCACGATGTAAGCGTCTTGAATCTGTCTGTTCATAATCAGTTCCTTGTGTCCATAGCGCATAACGCTCCGCATGCCGCTGCCCTCGCCTAGCGGGGCCGCGCGGATCCGGCTCCGCCGGTCCGCAGCCGGCGCCCCCCTGGGGGGGAAGCGCCGCAGGCGCTTCGGGGGGGGTCAATTCCGCAGTGGCTTGCCGGTGTCTAGGGTGTGGCGGATGCGCGCCTGGGTTTCCGGTGTGCGCAGCAGCGCCATGAATTCCCGGCGTTCCACCGCCAGCAGCCATTCCTCGTCCACCTTGGCGCCGGGGTCGACCTCGCCGCCGCACAGGGCCACGGCGGCGCTGCGCGCCACGCGGTAGTCGTGGGCGCTGATCATGCCGCCCTCGCGCATGTTGAGCAGCACCATTTCGAAGTTGGCGATGCCGCCGCGTCCGGCCACCGGCACGTCGCGCAGCCGCGGCGGCGGCGTGTGGCCGGCCTCAGCGGCGGCGCGGGCCTGGCCGATGGCGACGAACAGCAGCTCGTCCGGATGGAAAACCACCACGTCGCGGTCGCGGCCGAAGCCGGCCGCGATGGCCTCCAGCGCACTCTTGGCGACCTGGGCGGTGGCGATGTTCTGGAACACCGGCTGCAGGTACGGGAAGACCTCGCCCGGCGTGGCCGTGCGCGCCGCCAGCGCGGCGGCGCGGCCGGCGAACTCCTTGCTGCCGCCGCCGGCCGGAATCAGCCCCACGCCGGCCTCGACCAGCCCGATATAGCTTTCCAGCGCCAGCACCCGGTGCGTGGCGTGCATGAGGAATTCGCAGCCGCCGCCCAGCGCCATGCCCTGCACCGCGGCCACGGTGGGAATCTGCGCGTACTTGAAGGCCTGCGAGGCGCGCTGGAATTTCTCGACCGTGGCTTCCAGCATTTCCCATTGGCCGGCGGCGCAGGCTTCCGACACCTGCTGCAGATTGGCGCCGAGCGCGAAGGGCGCGTCGTGCCAGATCACCAGGCCGTCGAATTCGCGTTCGGCGCGGGCCACCGCCTGCAGCACGCCTTCCAGTACTTCGGCGCCCAGCGTGTGGTTGCGCGACGTGACCGAGAGGATGGCGATGCCGGCGTCGTGCTCGGGCAGATGCCACAGGCGCACGCCTTCGTTTTCCCAGACCGTGGCGCCGCGCGCGGCGGCGCCTTCGCCGTACAGGCGCTCGGGGAACAGCTGGCGGCGGTACACCGGCAGGCTGGAGCGCGGATGCAGCTGGCCGCTGCGCGCCGAATACGAGCCTTCGGGCGTGTGCACGCCCTGGCGGGCCGGCTCCAGCGCCCACGCCGGCAGCGGCGCGTCGCTCATGGCGCGGCCGGCGGCGATGTCCTCGGCCACGGCCGCGGCGATGTCCTGCCAGCCGGCGGCCTGCCAGGTCTCAAACGGCCCTTGCGACCAGCCGAAGCCCCAGCGCATGGCCAGGTCCAGGTCGCGCGCGTTGTCGGCCACGTGTTCGAGCTGCACCGCGCTGTAGTGGAAGATGTCGCGAAACAGGCTCCACAGGAACTGGGCCTGCGGATGGGCGGAGGCGCGCAGCGCGGCGAAGCGGCGCGCGGGATCGCGTTCCTTGAGCAGGGCGGCGACCTCGTCGGCCAGCTTGCCGGCGCTGGGCACGTAGTCCTGCGCCTTCAGGTCCAGCACCTGGATGTCGCGGCCCTGCTTGCGGTAGACGCCGGCGCCGCTCTTCTGGCCCAGCGCGCCCTTGGCGATCAGGGCCGACAGCCAGCCGGGCAGGGCGAAGTACCGGTGCCACGGATCGTCAGGCAGGTTCTTTTCCATGGTGCCCACGACGTGGGCCAGGGTGTCCAGGCCGACCACGTCGGCGGTGCGGTAGGTGGCGCTCTTGGGGCGGCCGATCTTCGGGCCGGTGAGGGCGTCGACCTCGTCGAAGCCCAGCCCCAGGCGGGACGTGTGGTGCATGGCCGCCAGGATCGAGAACACGCCGATGCGGTTGGCCACGAAGTTGGGGGTGTCCAGCGCGCGCACCACGCCCTTGCCCAGCTTGGAGGTCAGCCAGGTTTCGAGCTGGTCGAGCACGTCGGCGCGCGTGTGCGGGGTGGCGATGATTTCCACCAGCCGCATGTAGCGCGGCGGGTTGAAGAAGTGGATGCCGCAGAAGCGTTCGCGCAGGCTCTCGGGCAGCGCGTGGGCCAGCGCGTCGATCGACAGGCCCGAGGTGTTGGAGGCGATCAGGGCGTCGGGCGCGACGTGCGGCGCGATGCGTTCGTACAGCGCGGTCTTCCAGTCCATGCGCTCGGCGATGGCTTCGATCACGAGGTCGCAGCCGCGCAGGCGGTCCAGGTGGTCGTCGTAGTTCGCCGGCGTGATCAGCGCCAGGCGCGCGGCGCCGGCCAGCGGCGCCGGCTCCAGTTTCCTCAGGCCGGCCAGCGCCTTGTTGACGATGCCGTTGCGATCGCCCTCGGGCGCGGCCAGGTCGAACAGCGTGACGGGCACGCCGGCGTTGGCCAGGTGGGCGGCGATCTGCGCGCCCATGACGCCGGCGCCCAGGACGGCGGCGTGTTTGACGAGGAACTTGCTCAAGGAAGTCTCCTGAAAAAACGGAGGGCGGGGCGAACCCGCCCTCCGGGCAGGGCGGAAAGGCTAGAAACGGGACGACAGCTGCACGCCCAGGATGTGGGCGTTGCTGTCATAGGTGCCCGCGACGCGGCCCTTGGTCAAGGCGTTGCCGGACGTGGTGTCGATGTCCGTCTTGCGCAGGTACAGATAGGTGTAGCCCACGTCCAGCGTCGTGTTCTTGCCGGCCTGCCACTGCACGCCGGTCGAGAACCAGTAGCGGTCGTTGTCGGGCAGCGAGGTCGGGCGGTCGGACGCCTGGTAGACGGGCGACTGGTCGAAGGCCACGCCGAACTTCCATTTCCAGTCCGGCGCGAACTTGTAGGGAAGGTCTGAAGAACTCGATTTCAAACATCCAAAAATCGACCTCATGACCAAAGTATTCAAAAATGGTTAAAAACTGCTCAAATCATCGCCACTTTCGGGTTGTTTGCACCCCGATCAGGCCCGTTTTCGGGCCTGTTGGCGCTTTTTGGGCGCACTTACCCTGCCACCGCCGTCAACGGGCGGCGTGCCATCCAGATATTGGACAGCGTAAACAACATTTTCAAATGCGCAGTGTTCTTGGCCAGTCCACGGAATCTGACTTTACGAAACCCGAATTGGCATTTGATGACACGAAACGGATGCTCAACCTTGGCTCGAAGACTGGATTTGGCCCGCTCAATGTTTTGCGTCAAACGATCAATTGCGCTGTTACCCAAGGCGCGCCGTTTGCCGGGGCGCATGGCAATGTGCCAGGTTACGTCACGCCCTTGGTGC
>NZ_POQS01000002.1:684888-716481 GCF_002885955.2 Achromobacter pulmonis | reverse complement strand
CTCAACTGGCTCATCGGGTTCACTCGGATCGGACTGTTTTCAATAACTTATATTCTGACAGGTTCGTTGGACTTGTTCAGAGGTTCCCTAAGAATCTGCCACAACCCCAGCCGCAGGAGCGGATGGGCTTCAATCAGGACCATCTTGGCCATGGTGTCCTCCCGGTTTTTCGACGGCCTAGGGAAGGTCTGAAGAACTCGATTTCAAACATCCAAAAATCGACCTCATGACCAAAGTATTCAAAAATGGTTAAAAACTGCTCAAATCATCGCCACTTTCGGGTTGTTTGCACCCCGATCAGGCCCGTTTTCGGGCCTGTTGGCGCTTTTTGGGCGCACTTACCCTGCCACCGCCGTCAACGGGCGGCGTGCCATCCAGATATTGGACAGCGTAAACAACATTTTCAAATGCGCAGTGTTCTTGGCCAGTCCACGGAATCTGACTTTACGAAACCCGAATTGGCATTTGATGACACGAAACGGATGCTCAACCTTGGCTCGAAGACTGGATTTGGCCCGCTCAATGTTTTGCGTCAAACGATCAATTGCGCTGTTACCCAAGGCGCGCCGTTTGCCGGGGCGCATGGCAATGTGCCAGGTTACGTCACGCCCTTGGTGCTCGGGTCGTTTGTCTACGCCTTGATAACCGGCATCGCCAAAAGCCAACGTTTCTTCACCATGCAGCAACGCAGCCGCCTGAGTAACATCATGCTCATTGGCAGCGGTGCCCACCACCGTGTGGACCAGCCCGCTGTGAAGATCAACCCCAATGTGGGCCTTCATCCCAAAGTGCCACTGGTTTCCCTTTTTGGTCTGATGCATCTCGGGGTCCCGCGTGCCGCTGGCGTTCTTGGTCGAGCTGGGTGCATCGATAATTGTGGCGTCCACAATGGTGCCTTTGCGCACCTGAATGCCTTGATCCTGCAACAGCAGGTTGACCGCCTCAAGCGCTTGGTCGGCAATGTTGTGCTGCTCGAGCAGATGACGGAAGTTCAAAATGGTGGTCTCGTCCGGCACACGACCTCCAGGCAGTTTGGCAAACTGGCGCATCGAAAAGCTGTCGTACAGCGTCTCTTCCATGGCCGGGTCCGACAGCGAAAACCACAGTTGCATGAAGTAGATGCGCAGCATCGTTTCCAGCGGATACGGTGGACGACCGATGCCCGGTTTGGGGTAATGCGGATCGACCAGATCGGCAAAGAGCTTCCACGGCACCGCACGCTCCATCTTGGCCAGAAACTTCTCACGGCGCGTTTTCTTGCGTTTGCCAACGTACTCGGCTTCGGAAAAACTCAACTGGCTCATCGGGTTCACTCGGATCGGACTGTTTTCAATAACTTATATTCTGACAGGTTCGTTGGACTTGTTCAGAGGTTCCTTAGCAAGTTGGACGATGTGTGGGAAATCGAGGGGATGGGCCTGGCGGATATTTCCAAGGCCGATGGCGTGCACGCTGGCGCCGATCTCCTGATCTATGGACTGCCGGTGGATACCGACGAAGCGTGGAGCGCGCTGCATGAAATCCAGCGGGTGCTGACGCCGAAGCGGATCCTGCTTCTGACGGACGTCATGCCATTGCCGATGCCGGTGCAGGGCCTGCCGGGAAGCAGCATCTACGGCTGCCTGATGAAAACGGCTTCGGTCGAAATCCTGGAGGCGGCCATCCGCCTGGTCATGGCCGGCGGCCAGTGCTTCCCCAGCGAGCAGGCCATCCAGGCGCCGGCGCAGCAGTCGGTGTGCGCCTTGCCGGCGCGCGACGCCGAGGACGCTCCCGCCAAGAGCGCCATGCCGGTCAGCGCGGGCGCGCAGTTGCTGCAGATCACCCCGCGCCAGTATGAAGTGCTGGTGCTGCTGGCCCGCGGCTATCCGATCAAGACGGTCAGCAGGATGCTCAATATCTCGGTGGCGACGGCCAAGACGCACGCTTGTACGCTGTACCAACGGTTGCATGTCAAAAACAAGGGCGAAGCCGTCTACGCGGCGCTGCAGCGCGGCGCCACGCTGGAATGGCACGAGCCCAGCAGTGGCAGGGATGTGGACGCAGGACAGATGTATGGGCGCAAGGTGGGATAGCGCTTGCCGGTCGCGCAGTCGGTCCGGCAGTCCGGGACGTCAGGCGTCCCGCTGCCGGATGCGCATAGCCATCGAGGCTACGCCGTTCATAGCAGTGCAGCGGTCGCAATGCAAGCGCATTCCACCGCCATTCATCCACCTGTACGAGATTCAGCGGACGTAGCCGCTGATAGCATGGGTTGTGTCCGCAAGCATGGCTCGAAAGGGCGAACCACCGCCGCCTCGCCAATGCGATCCGATGCTGTGGGCGAGCTTCCCGTGAAGTCGATGACGCCGTCACGCCGCGATAGCGGCAAGCGATGCGCCAGCGTCATGGGAACCGTGTATGGGCCGAGTGTCACAAGGTTCCCCCGGGGATGACAACCGTACTGATCGAAGACTACGCTCTGCTTCGTGTGGCGATCCAGCATGTGCTGGAGCGCGTACGCAACGCCGACGACATCCTGGCCATCTCGCCAGCGCATCTGCTCAACATGTCCAGCTCTATCAACCGCCCAGTGGAACTGCTGGTGGTGGGCTGCAGCGGCCTGGCGGAACAGGACGTGGGCCTGCTGTCGCAGTCCATGGCGTTCTTCATGCCGCGCCTGGTGCTGGTGCTGTACACCGTGCTGGACCAGGGCGTGATGACGGCATGCGCGCGCGCCGGCGTCGCGGGCTATCTGCCCAAGGCGTCCAACCCGGACGCGCTGGCCGCGGCGGTGAGCCTGGTGATGGCGGGCGGCCAATGCTATCCGCAGGCGGTGGCCCGGCCGCAGGGCGCCACCCAGGCCGCGCCGCAGGCGCTACGCGAGCTGACGCAAAGACAGGAAGAGATCCTGCAACTGCTGGTGCAGGGCAAGACCATGCGCGAGATCGGCGAACAGGTCGGCATCTCGGTGGCCACCGTCAAGAGCCATGCGCGCACCCTGTATTGGAAGCTCAACGCCCGCAACCAGGCCGAAGCCGCCTACATCGCCGTGCAGATGGGCCTGGTCCGCAACGGCGCCCCACCGACCGCGATCCGCCAGGATGAAGACCCGTAGGATGGGTCAAGCGCGAGACCACCGACACAAGAACCCAAGCGCCAAACGCGCGCAACCCATCAGGCGGCGCCAGCCGCCGTTTTTCGTCGCATGCAGAGTTGGATTTCTTGCCGGCACCAGAATCGCCGGCTTGCGCCGGCCGATGGGTTACGCGCGTTGGAGATCCGGCGTTCTGGCCCGGGCAAGCGCGCGCTGCACCCATCCTACGCGCTGAACGCCACATGAAGACCGGTTTTCCCCGCCTCAAACCCCGGCGTTGCGCTCGGCCGGTTTGTCTTTCGACTCGGCCACCGCAATGAACTCACGCTCCGCCTCGGCCAGCACCGCATCGATGTGCAGATGCGCCAACGCATACTGCCGCGCGGCCGCGCCCAGGGCTTCGCGCCGGGGCGCGTCGTCGGCCAGCGTGCGCACGGCTGCGGCCATGGCCGCGCCGTCTTCGGGCGGGGTCACCAGGCCGCAGCGCGCCACGACGGCGGCCAGTTCGGTGCCGGGCGCGGCGCCGCAGACCACGGGCCGGCCGCTGGCCAGCATGCCGGTCAGCTTGGACGGCATGACCAGGTCGGCCGCGCCGGCGCGTTGCGGCAGCAGGTGGACGTCGGCGGTGTTCAGCAGTTCGCCCAGCCGCTCGGCCGGCTGCAGGTCCAGGAAGCGCACCCGCTCCAGTCCCTGGCAGGCGGCCTGCAGCGGCGCGCGTTCCGGGCCCTGGCCGCAGAACACGAACCATAGGCGGGTCTCGCCGTCCAGGCGGCGCGCCACGTCGGCCAGGGTCTGCAGGCCCTGCTTGCCGCCCATGTTGCCCGAGTACAGCGCGACCACGGCGTCGGCCGGAATGCCCAGTTCGGCGCGGTAGTCGCCGCCGCTGCGCGGCGCGATGGCGTTCACGTCTATCCAGTTGGGCAGCAGCAGGGCGCGGCCGGGGTCGACGCCTTTGGCCAGCGCCAGGTCCAGCATGCGGCCCGAGATGGTGGAGACGCGGTCGAAGCGGCGCATCAACCAGCGTTCGGCGCGGCGCACGGCGGCGCGCAGGCCGGCGCCCTTGAGCAGGCCCAGCTCGAAGGCCGCGTCCACTTCGTAGTCCTGGATGTGCAGCCACGCGCGCGCGCCGCACAGCCTTGCGGCCAGCCACGCGGCGGGCGCGCAGAACAGCGCCGGCTCGACCACCAGGATCAGGTCGGGGCGGCCGGCGGCGGCGCGCAGCAGCGACGGCAGGCTGGACAGGGCGAAGCTGGCCAGGTGGATGAGGCGCTTGAGCCCGCCCGGCCTGGCCGGCACCCAGAGCGGCGCGCGGCGCACGGTGACGCCGCGCCGCGTTTCCTTGCGATAGCGGCCCGCGCGGTAGCCTTCCTGCACCTGCCACTGGGGGTAGTAGGGCGGGGCGGTCACGACGCTGACCTGGTGGCCGCGCGCGGCCATCCATTCGGCCATTTCGGCGCTGTACTTGCCGATGCCGGTCAGCTCGGGCGCGTAGTTGATGCCGTAGACGAGGATTTTCATGCCGGGCCAGCCTGGCGCGGCCGCACCGGCCGGCAGGGATTGCCGTGGCAGATCATGCCGGCTGGCAGGTTGCGGAATACGGAACTGCGGGCGCCGACCACGGTTTCGCGCCCCACAGTCACGCCGGGACCGATGAATACGTCGGTGGCGACCCAGGCGCCTTCCTCGATGCGCACGGCGCGCTCGCGCAGCGGAAACGCGGGCTGCGCGGCGTCATGGTCGGCCGCGCACAGGTAGCTGCGCTGCGACACCACGGCATGGGCGCCGATGTGGATGGGCCCGAGGCTGTAGATCACCGCCTCGTCGCCGATCCAGGCGTAGTCGCCGATCTCCACCTTCCAGGGGTAGGTGACCGTGGCGCTGGGCCGGATCAGGACCTTGCGGCCGATGCGCGCGCCGAAGCAGCGCAGCAGCCAGCGGCGAAATCCGTACGCCACCTGCGGCGACCAGCGAAACAGCGTGCCCTGCACCATCCACCACAGCTGCACCGTCAGGGCGGAGCGGCCGCGCTGGCCGGGCGCCAGCGTGAACTGGTCCAGACGCTGCAGGGCGCTCATTTCGCCGCTCCCGCCACGGCGTCGTCGCGCGCCGCGGCCGCGCTGGCCTGGCGCGCCTTCTGGATTTCCTCGGTCTTGATGCGGATCTGCCAGTAGTACATGGCGCGCGCCACCGCGTAGTCGTAGCCGGCCTTGCCGTCCAGGAAGCCGAGCCGGAACACGTAGGAGTGCAGAAAGGCGATCGGCGCCTTGAACGGCATGGCCTGGAAGATGCGCTTGAGCAGGGCGCGCGCGCCCACGTTGGCTTCGCGCGGGTCGTTCATCAGGCCCTTGGTGCGCAGGTTGGCTTCCCAGTCGGAATAGCGGTTGTGCTTGTCGAAATAGTGGAAGAGCGAATCGTGGTCGTTGTGCACCATGCGCTCGCGCAGCGCGAAGGTCTCGCCCTCGACCTGCGGCTGGTAATGCCCCTCGACCTCCCACATGTGGGCCACGTCCAGGTCGTCGTAGTCCAGGAAGCGCGAACGGTCGCGCGCCAGCAGCGCCAGCTTGTAGACGCGGTGGCCGTGCTCCAGCTTCTTGCCGCAGAACACGTAGTCGAAGGGCACGAAGGCGCCGCCGGCGCCGGCGGCGAAGCGCGGCAGCGCCTCGCGGATCTCGGCGGCCAGGCCCGGGGTCATTTCCTCGTCGGCGTCCACGTACAGCACCACGGGATGCGAGAACGGCAGCTGCTCCAGGCACCACTGCTTTTTCTTCGGATACTTGCCGTTCCACTGGAAGTTGGAGACCTTGGCCCCCAGCGCGGTCGCCATGGAGCAGGTGGCGTCCGTGCTGTTGGAGTCCACCACGAAGACTTCATCGAATTCGACCAGCGCCTTCAGGCACTTGGCGATGTTGCGTTCCTCGTTCTTCGTCATGACGACGACCGAAACCGGTATCTTCTGCATGATGCTTCCTGTTCAGGGCGTGCCGCGCTGCATGAGCGGCTGAAATAGCGAGATGACGTTGCGGCAGTGCCGCTCCAGGGAAAACGCGTCGGCGCGTTCGGGGCCCTGGGCGGCCAGCCGCTGCCGCATCTCGCTGTCGTAGGCCAGGCGGCGCACCGCGTCGGCCAGCGCCGCGGCGTCGCCCACCGGCACCAGCAGGCCGTAGCGGCCCGCGTCCAGGATCTCGGCGGGGCCGTGGGGACAGTCCGTGGAAATCACCGGCACGCCCAGGCACAGCGCCTCGACCAGCACGTTGCCGAAGCTCTCGCGCACCGAGGTCAGGGCGAAGGCGCCGGCGCCGGCGATCACCGGAAACGGGTTGTCGATGTGGCCGGCCAGCCTGACCGGGGTGCGCGAGCCGTGTTCGTCGATGCGTTTCTGCAGGGCGTCGTGTTCGGAGCCTTCGCCCAGGATGGTGAAGGCGATGCCGGGATCGTCCAGCAGCGCGGCCGCGTCGATCAGGGTGGCGTAGTCCTTGACCGCTTCGAGGCGGCCGACCGCCACCACGTGGTAGGGCGCCTGCGCCGGGGCCTGCTGCGGCGGCTGGGGCGCGGCGGCCGCGCCCTGGCGGCGGACATTGTCCAGCGGCACGCCGTTGTAGATGGTGTGGACCTTGCCGCGCAGCGGCGGGAACATGCTGACCAGGTCCTCCTTGACGCCGCGCGATACGCCGACCACGGCGTCGTGGCGCCGGTAGGTCTGGCTCACCAGCCAGCACTTCAGGCGCCGCATGCGCGAGGCGCCGTAATGGATGGCGGGGCTGCTGTGCTCGAAGGCGACGGTGCTGAAGCGGCCGCGCAGCAGTTTCTTGGCCAGCACCACCAGCATGTTGCACAGCAGGCCGTGCGAGCAGACGATGGCCGGCTTGTCGCGCCGGATCTGGCGCAGCAGGCGCAGGAACGCCACGGGCAGCATCAGGCGCAGCGCGGCGGGCGATTCGTACACGGGCAGCGCACGCGTGACCTTGGGGTTGGAGACGGGATATTCCCGGTTGCGCGAGCGCAGCAGGAACAGGGCGGAATCCACCCCCTGTTCCGGCAGCGCGTCCACGATGAAGGCGACGCATCTTCCGACGCCGCCGTGCAGGTCCGGCGCGACAAACAAAACATCAGGCATGTGGGATCACTCGTGTTGGCGCCCGGCGCGCGGCGGCCGGACGGGGGCTGGGGGCGGGCGGCGTAGTCGAGGGAACGGGCATGATCTGCGCATTGCGCATCAGCGACAGGCAATAGCACAGCAGGAATCCGGTGAAGGCGGTCTTGGGCGCGTAGGCCAGGCCGCCCGAGAGCGAATCGATGAAGATGTAGATGGGCGCGGTGGCCAGCAGGTAGCGCCGGTGCAGCTCCAGGCCGGGATGAGCGTAGCGCCTGAGCAGCGTCAGCAGCAGGATGAGCAGCGGCGGCAGCATGATCATGATGGTGCCGACCACGCCGAACTTCATCAGGTAGAAGGCCCAGGAGTTGTGGGCGAAGGTGCTCAGCTCGAAGCCGTTCTCGCCCATCACCCAGCTGCGAAAGCCGGCGCCCTTGCCGAACACCGGGCTTTCGGCGAAGGAGTCCATCTGGCCCTGCATCTCCTGGATGCGCGCGCCGTAGCTGGAGTCCTCGTCCAGGCGCTCGACGCTGAAGATGCGGTTGGTCAGCACGTCCAGGTAGCCGATGCTGGCGAACACCAGCACGCCGGCGATCGCGGCCGGCGCGAACACCAGCACGGCGCGCCGCCGGATCTCTGGGCCGGCGCCCAGCAGCACGGCGATCAGCACCGAGGCGGCCAGCTGCAGGTACTGGCTGCGGTTGAGCGAAAACACCAGCGCCAGCAGCATGTAGACGGTCAGCGCATAGGCCTTGGGGCCGGACACGTTCAGCGTGCGCCGGAAGTACAGCAGCGACACCACGCCGAAGGGAATGGCCCACACGCCCAGGCGCACGTTGCGCAGCGGATTGGACACGCTGAAACCCTGCAGCTGCTCCAGCAGCATCAGCGTGGCCACGGCCAGGCAGGCCGCCACGATGTACTTCTGCAGCACGGCGTAGGCATGCGGGCTGTCGATGTCCTTGTAGCAAAGGAACGGCGTGCACAGGAAATAGAACACGATGCGCAGGTCGCGCGCCACGTCGCCGGTCTCGATGCCGGGGTGGTCCACCGACACCAGCAGCAGGTAGACCACCGACAGCGCCTGCAGCCCCAGCAGCAGGCCCAGCAGGCCGCGCGGCAGGGCGTAGGCGCGCGGGTCCGCCAGCCGCAGCGCCTTGACCCCCAGCATGGCGACGAACAGGAAATCGAAGGGCGACAGCTTGAAGCTGCCCACCCCCAGGATGAAGCGGTCGTCGTTGAGCGCCAGCGCGGTGAAGGCGAACAGGCCGAGCAGGTGCAGAGTGGAAAGGCGGCGGTGCGGATTCATTGCGGCTTTTCTCCGTCAGGCTGGGCCCGGCGATGCTAGTGGGCGGCCCAGTCGTCGCGGCCGAAGATCTTGGTGGTCAGCTTTTCGAACAGGTAGGACAGATCGCCCTGGCGCGCGTGCGCGGCCACCTTGGAGGCCCTGCACGACAGTTCGAACAGGCGGCCCAGGCCCGGCTCGGTGCGCCGGATGCGGGTCACGATCTGCTCGCGCTCCTCCAGCAGCACGTCCTGCATCAGCGCGGTCTTGGTCTCGTCGTGGACCGTGTACACGCCCATGGCGTCGGGCACGATCAGGTTCTTGCCCTCGCGCAGCAGGCGGCTCCACAGCTCCAGGTCCATGCAGTAGCGCATGCTTTCCTGCAGCAGGCCGTACTTGCGCAGCAGGTCGCGGCGGAAGATGGCGGACTGGTTCGGGATGGAGGCCTTGACCACCGTCAGCGTGCCCCGGTTAACCGGGGTGTAGTGGATCTTGCGGAAGATCCGGTTGTTGGCGTCGGCCACGAACAGGTTGCCGCTGACGATGGGCGCGCGGCCCTTGGACGCGGCCGCGCCCAGCTTGCGCAGCGCGCCCGGGAAATACAGGTCGTCGGAGTTCTGCCAGCCCACGTAGTCGCCGGTGGCGCGCTCGAAGCCCTTGTTGATGGCGTGGGACTGGCCGCGGTCGGGCGTGCTTTCCCAATAGCTCAGGTAGCGCTCGTACTTGCGGATGATGTCCACGCTGCCGTCGGTCGAGCCGCCGTCGATGATGATGTACTCCAGCCGCGGATAGCCCTGGTTCAGCACCGACAGAATCGTGCGTTCCAGGAAGCGGGCCTGGTTGAACGAGGGCGTCACGATGGTCACCTTGGGCATCAGGCCGCCGGCGATCGGGGCTGGCGGGCGGAGCTCGCGGACAAAGTCGATGAGCTGGCGTGAATACTCGTTATGGCGCTTGCGCATGGAATACCTCAGCTTGTTGGTTATCGGGTGGCCGCAGGCACGACACCAGGGAAATCGGGACGGGATTGGCGGATGGCGAAGGCCACGCCCGCCAGCGTGATCGCCGCGTAGGCCATGCGGCCCCAGGCGGCGGCGTGTTCGCCCGCAATCTGCACCAGCCCCGCCATGACGCACAGCATCGCCAGGCCGCCCAGTCCGTTCAGGATGGCGACCGCCCGCGAATTGCCGAGTCCGAGCAGGGAGAAATGCGCCGCGGCGTTCAGGGACAGCAGCCCCGACGCGATGATGAGCAGCTGGAAGGTTCCAAGGTGGTCCTGAGCCACGCTGGCGCTGAGCAACATGTTCAGAAGCGGGCGGCTGACGGCCAGCACGGCGATCGTGGCCCCGGCCGACAGCGCCAGGTTCCACAGCATCATGCGGCGGATCTCGCGTTCGGCGGCGCCGGGATAGGGAGGGGAGGCCGACAGCCGGCTCACGCGCGGCATGGCCTTCTGGAAAATGGCGACCGAGGCGGTGTGGATGATCTGCCCGACCTGCACGCCCACGGTATAGATGGCCAGCGCGGCGGGCCCCATCAGGCTGCCCACCAGCACGCGGTCCACCGAGCCGAAGGCCAGCGCGCTCAGGCTGTTGAGCCAGGACCAGCGCGAAAAGCGGAAGGCGTCCATCATCGCGCCGCGGTCGCGCACGGGGCGCACCACCAAGCGGCCGTAGGCGCGCGAGAACACGCCCATCTTGACGCTGCCAGCCAGCAGCAGCCCGAGCGCCTGAGCCAGTCCGGTCCAGGTGGGCGAGGCCGTCATCCAGGCCGTGGCGCAGGCCAGCGCCATCGTGCCGCTGCGGCTGAACACCTCGCACAGCGCCGTGGCGCGGAAATCCTCGCGCCCCTTCAGGCAGCCCGAGAACAATTGGTCGTACTGCTGGGTCAGGTAGATGGCCAGCGCCGGCAGCGCCAGCATCGTCACCGCCACGCCGCCGAAAGTGGCGTCGGGCCAGCCCAGGCCCACCGCGCCCCACAGCATGAGGGCGGCCAGCGTCACCACGCCCAGCGCGCAGCCGATCAGCGACATGCTGACGCCGGCGGCGCGATAGGCGCCGCCGGGCTCGTGCAGGCGCTCGGACACCAGCTTGGTGGCCGTCACCGCCGCGCCCAGGTTGGCGGCGTTGCCGAAGCCGGCCAGGGCGATGATCATGGAATACTGGCCGAAGCCCACCGTGCCCAGCTGGCGGAACAGGATGGGCAGGGCCACCAGCGCCGCCACCGGGCCGATGCCGTACTCCACCAGCCCCCAGAAGGAGGCGTTGCCGGCGATGTGTTTCCTGAGCAATCCGAGCATGGCGAGGGCCTGTCGATACGGCCGTCAGGCCACGGGCAGCGCTTGCTGCGTGCGCTCGCGCAGGAAATGCCCGTAGGCCAGCGTGATGCCGTGGGTCAGCGAGATCTCCGGCTTCCAGCCCAGCGCCTGCATCCGCGACGAATCCATCAGCTTGCGCGGCGTGCCGTCGGGCTTGCTGGTGTCGTAGACGATTTCGCCGGTGTAGCCGACCACGCGCGCCACCAGCCTGGCCAGGTCGGCGATGGAGATGTCCTGCCCCGCGCCGATGTTGTAGATGCCCTCGGCGTCGGGATGCTCCATCAGCATCACGCAGGCCTGGGCCAGGTCGTCGACGTACAGGAACTCGCGCAGCGGCGCGCCCGTGCCCCAGATGGTCACGGCGTCCTGGCCGGCTTCGCGCCCTTCATGGAACTTGCGGATCAGCGCGGGCAGCACGTGGCTGTTCTGCAGGTCGTAGTTGTCGTGCGGGCCGTACAGATTGGTCGGCATCGCGCAGATGAAGCGCGCGCCGTATTCGCGCTGGTACGCCTCGCACAGCTTCAGGCCAGCGATCTTGGCGATCGCGTACGGTTCGTTGGTGGATTCCAGCGGCCCGGTGAGCAGGGCGTCCTCGTGGATGGGCTGCGGCGCCTCGCGCGGGTAGATGCATGACGAACCCAGGAACAACAGCTTGCGCACCCCCGCCGCGTGGGCGGCGCGGATGACGTTGCACTGGATCATGAGGTTCTTGTACAGAAACTCCACCGGGTGCGTCTGATTGGCCAGGATGCCGCCCACCTTGGCGGCGGCCAGGTACACCACGTCGACCGGCGTGGTCGAGAAAAAGCGGTGCACCTGGTTCTGGTTTTCCAGGTCCAGTTCGGCGCGGCTGCGGGTGATCACGTTGCCGTAGCCGCGGCGCTGCAGCTCGCGGGTGATCGCGGCGCCCACCATGCCGCGATGCCCGGCGACGAAGACGCGTTGCTCCTGGTTCGTCATGTCCGACTACTCCTTGTAGGCGTAGATTTCGTAGCCGTTCTGCTCGACCAGCGCATCGCGCCGCGCGTCGCGCAGGTCGCTCTCGATCATTTCCTTGACCAGTTCGGCGAAGGAAGTGCGAGGCGACCAGCCCAGCTTCTCGCGCGCCTTGGTGGGATCGCCCAGCAGGGTTTCCACTTCGGTGGGGCGGAAGTAGCGCGGGTCCACGCGCACGATGACCTGGCCGGGCTTGACGTCGTGCACCGGCGAGAACAGCACGGTGGCGGTCTCTTCCAGGCCTTCGCCTTCCCAGGCCAGCAGGATGCCCAGCTCGCGCGCGGCGGTATTGATGAACTCGCGCACGCTGTACTGCATGCCGGTGGCGATGACGTAGTCCTCGGGCGTGTCCTGCTGCAGCATCAGCCACTGCATTTCGACGTAGTCGCGCGCATGGCCCCAGTCGCGCAGCGCCGACAGGTTGCCCAGGTACAGGCACTCCTGCAGGCCCAGCACGATGCGGGCCAGGCCGCGGGTGATCTTGCGGGTCACGAAGGTCTCGCCGCGCTTGGGCGATTCGTGGTTGAACAGGATGCCGTTGCAGGCGTACATGCCATAGGCTTCGCGGTAGTTCACGCTGATCCAGTAGGCGTACAGCTTGGCCGCCGCGTACGGGCTGCGCGGATAGAACGGCGTGGTTTCCTTCTGCGGAATCTCCTGCACCAGGCCGTACAGCTCGGAGGTCGAGGCCTGGTAGAAGCGGGTCTTGTTCTCCAGCTTCAGGATGCGGATGGCTTCCAGGAGGCGCAGGGTGCCCAGGCCGTCGGCGTTGGCGGTGTATTCCGGTTCTTCGAACGAGACCCCGACGTGGCTTTGCGCGGCCAGGTTGTAGATCTCGTCCGGCTGCACCGACTGGACGATACGGATCAGGCTGCAGGAATCGGTCATGTCGCCGTGGTGCAGCACGAAGTTGCGCGGCTGGTCATGAGGGTCCTGGTACAGGTGATCGATGCGGGCCGTATTGAACAGGGAAGCGCGCCGCTTGATGCCGTGGACCTCATAGCCCTTGGCAAGCAGGAACTCCGCCAGGTAGGACCCGTCTTGGCCGGTGACGCCGGTAATCAATGCCCGTTTTGGCATGGTTGTATCCTTAAGACTTAGTAACTGCACGAAAGGAGCCGAAGGCTGCGGTACCGATGTGCAATGAGATTACTGTTGCACCCGCCGCGGAGATATCGGCCAAAAGGTCTAAGAGCTCAGCCTCTCGGTAGGGAAAAAGGGATTGGATCGATTCATCCACCATTCCGAGGATGGTGACGGTCAGCATGGCCACCAGCGCCGGGCGCCGGTTGACCGAGGCATAGACCAGTCCCGCCAGCAGGGAGTAGGCGGCCAGGTGCAGGCGCTTGTCGCCGAAGGCGTCGGACATTTCCGCCGCCAGCCCTGGCAGGTTGCCCACCGTGATCAAGACGAGAAAGAACAACCCCGCCACCGGCAGGCAGATCCGCGCCGCCCCAGGCCGCCAGAATGGAATCCTCTCCTCATCCCTCTCAAACTCGGCCATACATATCCTGGAATCGAACGATGTCGTCCTCCCCGAGGTACGCGCCCGACTGCACCTCTATGATTTCCAGCGGAATCTTCCCGGGGTTCTCCAGGCTGTGGATCTCGCCCAGCGGGATGTAGGTCGACTGGTTTTCGGTCAGCAGGTACTGCTTGTCGCCGTTGTAGATGCGCGCCGTGCCCGACACCACGATCCAGTGCTCGGCCCGATGGTGATGCATTTGCGAGGACAGGCGCGCCCCGGGTTTGACCGTGATGCGCTTGACCTGGTAGCGCGGGCCCTGGCCGACCGAGTCGTAAGAGCCCCAGGGACGCTGCACTTCGCGGTGGTGGTTGAGCTCGGAGCGGTGTTGCGTCTTGAACACTTCCACCAGGCGCTTGACGTCCTGCGAGCGGGACTTGTGCGCCACCAGCACGGCGTCGGCCGTTTCGATGACGACGATATCGTCCAGCCCCACCGAGGCGACCAGCCGGCTGGTCGAGTGGATCAGGCAGTTGCGCGAATCCTCCACCATCACGTCGCCGGTGGTGGAGTTGCCTTCCACCGTCTTCTGCGCGATGCACCAGACCGCGTCCCAGGCGCCCACGTCGCTCCACGAGGCGGCCAGCGGAATCACCACGGCGCTGTCGGTGCGCTCCATGATGGCGTAGTCCATCGAATCGCTGGGGCAGGCCTCGAAGGACGGACCGTCCAGGTGGAACAGGGCGTTCTCGCCGTGGCCGATGGCCACCGCCGCCTGCACCTGTTCCAGCATCTTGGGCGCCAGCCGCGCCATTTCCGACAGGAATACCGAGGCCTGGAAGGCGAACATGCCGCTGTTCCAGTAATAGCCGCCGTCGTCGATGAAGCGCTGCGCCACTTCGGGCGAGGGCTTCTCGACGAAGCGGCGCACGCGCCGCGCCGGCCCCATTTCGCCCGGCTCGTCGGCCTGGATGTAGCCGTAGCCGCTCAGCGGCGCGGTGGGCGTGATGCCGAAGGTCACCAGCGCGCCCTGCAGGGCCGCCTGGTAGGCCTCGGCGAAGGCGGCGCGCAGCACTTCGCCGTCCTCCAGCACGTGGTCCGAGGGCATGATGAGCATGACCGGGTCCTCGCCGTCGCGCATGGCGCGCAGCGTGGCGGCGGCGATGGCCGGCGCGGTGTTGCGCGCGAACGGCTCCAGGATCACCTCGGCGTCCTTGATGCCCAGTTCCAGCGCCTGTTCCGCCGCGATGTAGCGGTGGGCGTCGTTGCAGACCAGCGTGGGCCTGGCTTCGGCGCCCGCCGACGCCAGGCGCAGCAGGGTGTTCTGCAACAGGCTGCGGTCATCGGTCAGGCGGATGAACTGCTTCGGCAGCAGCTCGCGCGACAGCGGCCACAGCCGCGAGCCGGAGCCGCCGCAGAGGATGACTGCCCGGTACGGGGGAGGGGGATTCGTCATGGCGCTCACTCCTTGAAGTAGGCCTGGGTGTACGGATGCACGCCGGGATCGGCGGCGATGGCCGCCGCGGGCTGCCAGCGGTAGCTGCGGTGCTGGGCCTGCGGCAGGCTGGAGATGTCCAACGGAATTTCCGCTTCATAGGCGAGGACGACGTAATGCGTGGAGCGTCCGGCCTCGCCTGCGAAATTGGTGCCATAGAAATGCTCGTACACGCCGCGCGGCCGCCAGGCCTGGTCGGGTACGGGCAAGCCGAGTTCTTCGCGCGCGATGCGGCACAGCGCCTGGCGCAGCGTTTCGTTCTTGCGGATGCGTCCGCCCGGCACGAACCAGGCGCCCTGGGCGGGCGGATTGGCGCGCAGCCCGGTCAGGTAGCGGCCGCGCGCATCGCGCAGCAGCAGGTCGATCGACACCAGCGGCAGCATCTCGACCGCCTCGCGGAAGTCGGCGCCGGCCAGCACGCCGTCTGCGCGCGCGGCCGTTCCCCGCCGCTCGGGCCATCCCAACGGTTCAGTAGACATTGCGGCCCGTCCATCCCGATACCGCCGTGCGGGCGATGATCAGCAGATCCATCCTGAACGTCCAGTTCTGGATGTAATAGATATCGTGCTCGACCCGGTCGCTCATCTTGCGCAGGGTGTCGGTCTGGCCGCGCAGGCCATTGACCTGGGCCCAGCCCGTGATGCCCGGCTTGACGCGATGGCGCATCATGTAGCGCTGCACCAGGTCCTTGTAGAGTTCGTTGTGCTCCAGCGCGTGGGGCCGCGGACCGACCACCGACATGTCGCCCATCAGCACGTTGAGGAACTGCGGCAGCTCGTCCAGGCTGGTGCGCCGCAGAAAGCCGCCGATGCGCGTGACGCGCCTGTCGTTGCGCGTGGCCTGCGTGACCACGCCCTGTTCCTGGTGCACGGTCATGGTGCGGAACTTGTAGACGTGGAACACCTTGCCGTCCACGCCCAGGCGCGGCTGCGTGAAGAACACCGGCCCGCGCGAGGTCGCCTTCACCAGCAGGGCCACGGTCAGCATGACGGGCGACAGGCCGATCAGCGCGCACAGCGCGAAACTGCGGTCGAACACTTCCTTGGCCAGTCCGCGCACGCCGGCGGCCGGCAGGCTGTTGAGCTGGATGGCCGGCAGGCCCAGGAATTCGCCGATCTGGTGGCCGAGCAGCTGGATGGACATCACGTCGGGAATCCAGCGGATGTCGACCAGGTCGTTGCGCAGGTGGTAGAGCACTTCGCGCAGTTCCTGACCGGCCTCCATCGGAAGCACGATCCAGATCTCGCGCACGTTGTTCTCTTTGACGAAGTCGTGCAGGCCGCCCAGCTCATGCAGGCGGCGGACCTGCGGCGGCAGGTTCTCGTGCGGCTCGGCGTAGATGCCGGCCACTTCGTAGCCGGTGTTGCGGTATTGCTCGACGCGGCGCCACAGGTCGTGGCCCAGCGCGCCGAAACCCACCAGCAGCACGCGCTTGCGGTCCATGCCGCGGTCGCGCGCCGCGCCCAGCACCGAGTAGACCGCGATGCGCACGCCGATCAGCGCCAGCGCCGTCATGATGAACCAGGTCGCCGCCCATATGCGGGATATCGCGGCGGTCTGGTGCATGAGAAAACTGATGCAGATGCCCAGCGCGAACACCAGGGCCCAGGCCGCCACGCTGCGTCCGACCAGGTCGGTCAGGCGACGGCCGCGCCAGGACACGTACAGCCGGAACGCCGGGAAGATCGCGACCACGCCCAGGCCGCACAGGTAAATCAGGAACAGATGGATTTGCGGAGGGTCCGCCAGCGCGTCATCCGAGAATTTCAATCCGGTGGCGGTCAGGCCGCAGGCAATCACGATCGCGGCATCCAGCAAGCGATAGAGATAGCTTGCCCCGCTGAATCTGGTCGACGTGTCCGTTTGGGACGGTTCCATCGCGCACTCCTGTTCGTTGGAAGCCGGCCTGCCGCGCGCGGGAAAAAAAGCCGTGCACCGCCGCAAAGCCTGTGGCTACCGACAAAATCTTATTGAGTGCCCGGGCCACCCGAAACCTCCAAACGATGTAGGAGAAGGCTTAGGACATCCGTCGAATGTGCGGGGCCAGGAAAAGAGAGTGGAATGTCGCAACCCGTTACGCATCGGGCTCCTTTCCAAGCAACGAAGTCATTCACAAGTGGATTTGCCATGACTACATTTTTCGGAACGTTGAGCCGAGCCATAGCCGCTATCGCGCTCGTGTCCTCGCTGGGCGCTTGCGCCTTGTCCCCCGGTATGACGTTTGACGCCAACCAGCTCGCCGACCCGCTGGACCCCAACTCCAAAGCTGAGATAAGACAGATCACCCCCAGCCTGGTGCTCGAAGAGCAGCGCGCGCGTGAAGCCCTGATCGCCAGCGATGGCGTCGAAAAGCTGTACGGAAAGTCCGGGCCCTACCTCATCGGACCGGGCGACATTCTTTCCATCGTGGTGTGGGATCACCCCGAACTCGTCCTTCCGACGCAAACCTACGCCATTGGGACTGGGGTGACCGAACTAGCCATCGGGGATACCGCCTCGGGCATTCCGGGCTATACGGTCTCATCCACTGGATATATCCAATTTCCCTATGCCGGACTGCTGAAAGTGGCGGGGTTGACGGAACTCCAGGCGCGCAATCTCATAGTGAATAGTTCAAGCAAGTACATCCAGGACCCGCAGATCACAGTACGCGTGCTGGGCTATCGCAGCAAGCGTATTTACGTGGACGGCGAGGTGAAGACGCCTGGCGCGATTGCGATCAACGACATTCCGATGACCCTGTTGGAAGCGATCAACCGGGCCGGCGGGATTTTGCCGACGGGCGATCGCAGCTCGGTGTACGTGATCCGCGACGGACGCCGCACCCGCGTGAACGTGCCGGCCCTGATCGAACGCGGCCAGGACTTGAACCAGGTGCTGTTGAAGCCGGGCGACACCGTGAGGGTGACGCCGCGCGACGACAGCAAGGTATTCGTGATGGGCGAGGTCACCCTGCCCACCGCGGCAGTAATGCGCGACGGCCGCATGTCGTTGACCGAGGCGCTGGGTTTGGCGGGAGGGCCGAATCAGACGACCTCGAATCCGTCGCAGATCTTTGTCGTGCGCAGCACGGAGCAGGCGAAGCCGCTGGTGTTCCATCTGAACGCCGGTTCACCGCAAGCCTTGGCAGTAGGGGAGAAGTTTGAGTTGCAACCCAAAGACGTTGTGTTCGTGGATTCGGCCGGCCTGGTGAGGTGGAACCGCTTCATCAGCAACCTGTTCCCGAGCGCGCAGACGGTACAGACCGTGAAAGCCATTGACTAGTTTTTAACCCACGCCTTTGGGGGCGCCGCTACCCGCAGCGGCGCCTTCTCTTGGAGAGCTGCATGTCGTTGCCTATCGAATCGTTCGAGCCGTCCGTGCCGGCTCGCCAACAGGAAACCCCGTTGACGTCCCACGTCGACGCCATCTTCTCCAACCGGTGGATGATCCTCGCCATCACGCTGCTCGCCTTTCTGGGAGCGGTCGCCTATGTGATGGTCACGCCCAAGGTCTACTCCGCCGACATCATCGTGCAAGTGGAGGAAGAATTGCCGCAGGGCCAGAGCCGCAGCCTGCTGGGCGACGTCTCGACCATGTTCGACACCAAGGCCGAAACCTCGGGCGAAATGGAAGTGCTGCGCTCGCGCATGGTGGTCGGCCCGGCCGTGGACAAGTTCCTGCTGTACATCCACGCCAAGCCGCGCTACTTCCCGGTGGTGGGCGAATGGCTGGCGCAGCGCTACGAAAGCCTGCCCTATCCGTCCAGCCTGCCGCGCGGCGGCTACGCCTGGGGCGGAGAGACCATCGCCGTCTCGCAGCTGGACGTGCCCAACGAATGGCTGGGCAAGCCGTTTCGCATCACCACGCTGGGCGACGGACGCTACACGCTCAACGACAAGCTGACCGGCGCCACGTTCAACGGCACCGTCGGCAAGCCCGAGCACTTCCTGCTGCCGGGCGGCGGCGCGCTGGACGTGCACGTCGACGCGCTCAGCGGCCGTCCGGGAACCGAGTTCGTGGTGTCGCGCAGCTCGCGCCTGGCGGCCATCGAGGACGTGCAGGGGCGCCTGGGCATTTTCGAACGCGGCCGCACCTCGGGCGTGATCGGCGTCACGCTGGAAGGCAACGATCCGGTGATGACGACCGCCGTGCTCAACCAGATCGGCCAGGAGTACGTGCAGCAGAACCTCAACCGCAAGTCGGCGCAGGCCGAGAAGTCGCTGGTCTTCCTGGAAAAGCAGCTGCCCATCCTCAAGAGCGAGCTGGACGCGGCCGAGACCAAGTACAACTCGCTGCGCAACAAGCGCGGCACCATCGACCTGAGCGAAGAGGCCAAGCTGATCCTGGGCCAGTCGGTCGACGCGCAGACCCGCGTGATGGAACTGCGCGCCAAGCGCCAGGAGATGATCACGCGCTTCGCGCCCAGCCATCCCAGCATCGTGGCCCTGGACCGCCAGATCTCCGCGCTGACCGGCGACGTGGACCGCATCGGCGGCCACATCCGGCAACTGCCCGACCTCGAACAGGACGTGGTGCGCATGGTGCGCGACGTGCGCGTGAACACCGAGCTCTACACCACGCTGCTCAACAACGCCCAGCAGCTGCGCCTGATCCGCGCCGGCAAGGTGGGCAACGTGCGCATCCTGGACGCCGCGGTGCAGCCCGACAAGCCGGTGCGCCCCAAGGCCGCCATCATCATCGGCGTGGCCACGGCCTTCGGCCTGATCTTCGGCATGCTGTGCGCCTTCGTGCGCAACGCGCTGTTCGGCGGCCTGTCGGAGCCGGAAGACGTCGAGCGCCATACCGGCCTGCCGGTGCTGGCCGCCATTCCCTACAGCGACATGCAGGACCGCCTGTGGCGCCGCAGCCGGCGCAAGAACGCCACGGTGCCCGCGCTGCTGGCGCAGAGCCAGGGCAACGCGCCTCCGATCGAAAGCCTGCGTTCCTTCCGCAACGTGCTGCAGGCCTCGCTGCGCCAGTCGGCCAACAACATGGTCATGTTCACGGGGCCGGTGGCCGGGGTGGGCAAGTCGTTCCTGTCGGCCAATTTCGCCTTCATCCAGGGCGGCGTGGGCAAGCGCGTGCTGCTGATCGACGCCGACTTCCGCAAGGGTCAGCTGAACCGCTATTTCGGCGTGCCCAAGGAAGACGGCCTGTTCGAAGTGCTGTCGGGCACGATTCCGCTGAGCCGCGTGCGCAAGCACAGCGTGTCCGAGGGCGTGGACTTCATCGCCACCGGCGCGGTGACCTTCGATCCTTCCGAGCTGCTGGCCTCGCCCGTGTTCGGCGAGACCCTGCGCGAACTGGCGTCGCAGTACGACATGGTGATTCTGGACACGGCTCCCGTGCTGTCGTCTCCGGACGCCGCCGTGGTCGGCACGCATGCGGCGGCGGTCATGGTGGTGGTGCGCTCCGGCATGAACACGGTGGGCGAGATCCGGGAGACGGCCAAGCGCCTGATCCAGGCTGGCGCGCCGGTCGACGGCGTGCTGTTCAACGGTCTCAAGCTGCTGCCCGAACGCTTCGGCTTCCGCTCCAAGTACGGAAGCTACCGCTATTCCCGCGCGGCCTATTACGGCGATTTCAAACAGAACGGTCCAAAGTAAGTAAACGCCACCCGGAGAAGATGGCATGCACGGAACATTTGGCTGGGACACCCCGCAAATTCTGGATGCGGTTTTCAAGGCTTACGACATACGCGGCACGGTGCCGGACGAGATCGACGCGCGGTTCGCGCACAGCCTGGGCATGGCGGCGGGGGCCCGGGCGCGCGAACAGGGGGCGCGGTCGATGGTGGTGGGGCGCGACGGGCGCCTGAGCAGCGTGGAGCTGGCGGCCGCGCTGCAGGCGGGGCTGCGCTCGGCGGGCATGCACGTCATCGACATCGGCATGGCGACCACGCCGATGGTGTACTTCGCGACCCGCCTGATGGACACGGGGGCGGGCATCGCGGTCACCGGCAGCCACAACCCGCCCGCGCACAACGGCTTCAAGATCGTGATGGAGGGCGCCTCGCTGTACGGCGAAGGCATCACGGCGCTGCGCGACGCGATGCGCCAGCCGATCGAGTCGGCCGGCGTGGCCGGCGGGCGCACCCAGATGCAGATACAGCCTTGCTACGCGGCGCGCCTGCTGGGCGACATCCGCATGGCGCGGCCCATGAAGATCGCCATCGACTGCGGCAACGGCGTGGCCGGCGCGGTGGCGCCGGCGCTGTTTCGCGCGCTGGGCTGCGAAGTCACCGAACTGTTCTGCGAAGTCGACGGTTCGTTTCCCGGCCATCATCCCGATCCGGCCGATCCCCAGAACCTGCAGGACCTGATCTATTGCCTGCGCTATTCCGACTGCGAGGTCGGCCTGGCGTTCGACGGCGACGGCGACCGGCTGGGCGTGGTGACGAAGTCCGGGCAGATCATCTGGCCCGACCGCCAGCTGATCCTGTTCGCCCGCGACGTGCTGTCGCGCAATCCGGGCGCCGAGATCCTGTACGACGTCAAGTGCAGCCGGCTGGTGGCGCGCGCCGTCACCGAGGCCGGCGGCAAGCCCACCATGTGCCGCACCGGGCATTCGCTGATCAAGGCGCGCATGCGCGAGACCGGCGCGCTGCTGGCCGGCGAGATGAGCGGGCACATCTTTTTCAAGGAACGCTGGTACGGCTTCGACGACGGCATCTATGCCGCCGCGCGCCTGCTGGAAATCCTGTCGGCGGCGCCGGACCCGTCCGCGCTGCTGGAGGGCCTGCCGCAGGCATGCGCCACGCCCGAGATCAAGCTGGAAACCGCCGAAGGCGAGCAGTTCGACCTGGTGGAGGCGCTGCGCGCGCAGGGGGAATTCCCCGGCGCGGTCTCCATCAGCAATCTGGACGGAGTGCGCGTGGACTATGCCGACGGCTTCGGCCTGGCGCGTCCGTCCAACACCACGCCTACCGTGGTGTTGCGTTTCGAAGGCGACACCGTGGCCGCACTGGCCCGTATCGAGGAGGACTTCCGCAACGCGTTCCGACGCATTGCCCCTCATGTTCGTTTACCGTTTTAAGGAGCATCACGCGATGGGAAAGGCCAACAATGCGATTGAAGCGTCGAGGGCGGATTCCGGCCTGGCGGACAGCCCCGAATGGCGGGGGTTCGCGCAGGCCGCGCAATCCGCCGCACTGGACGCCGGGGCGCTGAAGGTCATCGAGGCGGCGGGACTGTGCGTGGACCTGACCATGCAGCGGCAGTCGCCGGCGCTGGACGCCGCGGCGCAGTCCCTGCTGCAGGCGCGCGGACTGGCCGAGGCGCGCCGCGCGCTGTTCGCCGGCGAGCCGGTCAACTGGACCGAAGGCAAGCCGGCCTGGCATACCGCGCTGCGCGCCGGGCGCACCCGCGAGCAGCCGGACGGCCAGGATGCCGACTCGGTCTGCGAATACGCGCGCATGATGGATTTCGTGCGCAGGGTGGACCAGACCGCCGACTTCTCCACGGTGCTGCACATCGGCATCGGCGGCAGCGACTGGGGGCCGCGCCTGGCGATCCAGGCCTTCGGCGGCGCCTCGCAGCGGCGCCAGATCCGCTTCGTGTCCAACATCGACGGGCACGCCTTCCATGACGCCGTGGCCGGGCTGGACCCGCGCCGCTGCCTGGTGGTGGTGTCGTCCAAGTCCTTCACCACGGCCGAGACGCTGCACAACGCGCGCGCCGCCATCGCCTGGCTCAAGCAGGGCGGTGCGGCCGACGTGTCGGAACAGCTGGCCGCCGTGACCGCCAATCCGTCGGCCGCGCGCGCGCTGGGCGTGCCGGCCTCCCAGGTCTTCAAGATGTGCGACTGGGTGGGCGGGCGCTATTCGGTCTGGTCGGTCGCCGGCCTGTCCATCGCGCTGACGGTGGGCGCCGAGGTGCTGATCGGCATGCAGGCCGGCGCCCAGGCCATGGACCAGCATTTCCAGCAGGCGCCGTTCGGCTCGAACGCGCCGGTGCAACTGGCGCTGGCCGGCCTGGTCAACTGCAGCGTGCTGGGCCACAACTCGCTGAACATCGCCGCCTATAGTGCGCGCCTGCTGCACCTGGTCACCTATCTGCAGCAGCTGGAGATGGAATCGCTGGGCAAGCGGGTCGCGGGCGACGGCGCCGCGGTCGGCGTGCCGACCGCGCCCATCATCTGGGGCATGCCGGGCACCGACGGCCAGCACACCTTCTTCCAGTGGCTGCATCAAAGCGAAGCGGGCGCGCCGGTGGACTTCATCGCCAGCCTGCAAGGCCATGCCGACAGCCCCGACGCGCACCGCAAGCTGCTGGCCAACTGCCTGGCCCAGCGCCAGGCGCTGCTGCGCGGCAAGAGCCTGGAGCAGGCGCTGCTGGACGTGGCCCACATCGACGACCGCGAGCACGCGCTCACCCTGGCGCAGCACATGGTCCATCCGGGCGGACGGCCGTCCACGCTGATCGTGCTGCGCCAGCTCGATCCGCGCGGGCTGGGCGCGCTGCTGGCGCTGTACGAGCACAAAGTGTTCGTGCAGAGCGTGGTGTGGGGCATCAACCCCTTCGACCAGTGGGGCGTGGAACTGGGCAAGCGCCTGGCCACCGGCATCGAGCGCGAGCTGGCGGTGCCGGTGTCGGCCGGCGTGGTGGACTGGGGCCATGACGCGTCCACCTCGTACTGGATCGACCGCTACCGCAGCCACGCGCAGGCGCCGCGTCCGCGCCATGCCTGGGTGCCGGGCGTGGCCGCGCATCTTTGAAGGAGGCCGCAGTCCATGCCGGATCTGCATGTGTTGGTGACGGGCGGGGCCGGCTACATCGGCACGCACACGCTGGTGGCGATGCTGGCGGCCGGCCAGCGGCCGCTGGGGGGCGATGACTTCAGCAACGGCAGCCGCGAGGCCGTGCGCCGCGTGGAGGAGCTGTGCGGCGCGCCCATTCCGCTGGTGGAGGGCGACATCCGCAGCCCCGGCCTGCTGGAGTCGGTGCTGCGCGAGGCGGCCGCCCGCGGCGAGCCGGTGGGCGCGGTGCTGCACCTGGCCGGCAGCAAGGCGGTCGGCGAATCGGTCGCCGACCCGCTCAAGTACTACGACAACAACGTCGGCGGCTCGGTGGCGCTGCTGCGCGCCATGCGCGCCGCCGGCGTGGCGCGCATGGTGTTCAGTTCCTCGGCCACGGTTTATGGCGAGCCGCAGTACCTGCCGTTCACCGAGGCCCATCCGCTGGCGCCCACCAATCCCTACGGCCGCACCAAGCTGATGGTCGAGGAGATGCTGCGCGACGTGTGCAAGGCCGATCCCGGCTTCAGCGCCGTCACGCTGCGCTACTTCAACCCGATCGGCGCGCACCGCAGCGGCCGGATCGGCGAAAGCCCGCGCGACACGCCCAACAATCTGTTCCCCTACATCACCCAGGTGGCGGTGGGGCGCCAGCCCTATCTGCGGATATTCGGCGACGACTACGGCACGGCCGACGGCACCGGCGTGCGCGACTATCTACACGTCATGGACCTGGCGCAGGGCCACGTGCAGGCGCTGGCCTATTCGGCCGGCCATCCCGGTTTCGTGGCGGTCAACCTGGGAACGGGGCAGGGCACCAGCGTGCTGGAGCTGGTGCGCGCCTTCGAGCGCGTCAACGGCTGCCGCATCCCGCTGCAGACGCAGCCGCGGCGGCCCGGCGACATCGAGCGGATGTGGGCCGATCCGGCGCTGGCGGCCTCGCTGCTGGGCTGGCGCAGCACGCACGACGTGGACGCGATGTGCGCCGACGGCTGGCGCTGGCAACAGGGCAATCCGCAGGGCTACGCGGCATAAACCCCTACGCCATGTCGGACGGATTCCGGGAAATGGGCGCGAGCGGTTACAGTTGACGGAATTATTGCGAAGCAACATCGCCCGGCGCCCGCCGCCGGGGCAATACACCGTCAGCGAGGTACCACCATGTTCGATTTCTATCCGCATGCCGGCGCGGCCGGCGCCCGGCCGGAGCAACGGCGATGAGCGGGCCGTCCTCCACCACGCCGGCCCACTGGAACCTGGACAGCATCGTGTCGGGCCTGCGCGAGGCGCGCGTGGCCTGGCGCGGCCCGCGCGGACGCCTGCGCGAGGACGCCGACCTGCGCGAATTCCCGTCCCAGGAAAGCCTGCGCCAGATCGTCAAGGATCTGTGCGGCGCGCTGTTCCCGATGCGCCTGGGCCCGATCGACCTGCGCGAAGAGGTCGAGGACTTCTACGTCGGCCACACCATCGGCGCGGCGCTGGACGCGCTGCTGCACCAGGTCTGTCTGGAGCTGCAGTACGTGGGCCGGCCGGAACAGGCCGCCTCGGCGGACACGCGCCAGCGCGCCATCGAGATCGTGCGCCAGTTCGGCGCAGAGCTGCCGCGCGTGCGCGCCGCGCTGGACCTGGACGTGACCGCCGCCTACCAGGGCGACCCGGCGGCCCACAACGTCGACGAAGTGCTGCTGTGCTATCCCGGCGTGGCGGCCATGATCCACCACCGCCTGGCCAACGTGCTGTACCGCCTGAACGTGCCGATGCTGGCGCGCATGGTGGCCGAGATCGCGCACGCCGACACCGGCATCGACATCCATCCGGGCGCCACCATCGGCAAGAGCTTCTTCATCGACCACGGCACCGGCGTGGTGATCGGCGAAACCGCCATCATCGGCGACCGCGTGCGGCTCTACCAGATGGTCACGCTGGGGGCCAAGCGCTTCCCGCCGGGCGAGAACGGCGAACTGAAGAAAGGCCTGCCGCGCCACCCCCTGATCGAGGACGACGTGGTGATCTACGCCGGCGCCACGATCCTGGGCCGCGTCACGATAGGCAAGGGTTCGACCATCGGCGGCAACGTCTGGCTCACGCGCAGCGTGCCGCCGGGCAGTAACGTCACCCAGGCCAGCCTGGTCAGCGACATGCCGGACTGCGGCCTGGGCGGCTGAACGGATGGACACGCGGACCTCGGACCTGGCCGCGCTGCGCGGCTTCGTCGACCGCCACCCGCGGCTGTTCGTGCTGACCGGGGCGGGCGTGAGCACCGATTCCGGCATTCCCGATTACCGCGACGCCGACGGCGCCTGGAAGCGCACCCCGCCCATGACGCTGCAGACCTTCATGGGCGGCGAGCCGGCGCGGGCGCGCTACTGGGCGCGCAGCATGGTCGGTTGGCGCCGGTTCGGCCAGGTGCAGCCCAATGCCTCGCACCGGGCGCTGGCCCGGCTGGAGGCGCGCGGCAACGTGGGGCTGCTGGTGACGCAGAACGTCGACGGCCTGCACCAGGCCGCCGGCAGCCGCGAAGTGGTGGACCTGCACGGCCGGCTGGACCAGGTGCGCTGCATGGCCTGCGACTGGCGCGGCGACCGCCACGCCTGGCAGCAGGCCTTGCAGCAAGCCAATCCCGACTGGCTGGCGCTGGAGGCCGACGACGCGCCCGACGGCGACGCCGACCTGGACGGCGAGGACTTCGGCCGCTATCGCGTGCCGGCCTGTCCGCGCTGCGGCGGCGTGGTCAAGCCGGACGTGGTGTTCTTCGGCGAAACCGTGCCCGCGGCCCGCGTGGAGCGCGCCAATGACGCGCTCGCGGCGGCCGACGCGGTGCTGGTGGTCGGCTCGTCGCTGATGGTGTATTCGGGCTATCGCTTCGTGGCCGCCGCCGCGCGCAACGGCGTGCCGATAGCGGCGATCAACCTGGGCCGCACCCGCGCCGACGCCACGCTGGCGCTCAAAGTGGAACAGCCCTGCGCGGTGGCGCTGGAGGCCTTGTAAACAGGCCGGCGGCAGGCCGGTTTTTGACCGGTCTAAGCAAGTGCTTGCCGCGCAAGGTTTTTTTGCCGCGGTTACAGACCTTTCCATAGGGTTGTCCACAGGAACTGGGGATAACTCCTAGGGATTACCCGGATTTTTGACCCTGGGCCGGGGCGGTCTTGTCAAGTCTCGGCGGATTCGGCCCCGTCCCCCATAAGCGCCCGGCGGGCCGCCTGCCAACTGCCGGCGTCGGGCGCGTAAAGCAGCCCGCCGGTGCGGTGCGTGGGCTTGTAGGGCGAGCCGTCGAAGTGCGCCGAATAGCCGCCGGCTTCGCGGTGCAGCAGCCAGCCGGCCGCGTGGTCCCAGGCGGTCAGCTGGTTGTAGAGCGCGACGTGGCAGTGGCCGGCGGCCAGCGTGCGGTATTCGTGCGCGGCGCAGCGCAGCGACGCGGTGCTGGCCAGGCGCGAGAGATTGCCGTTGACGGTGGAGCGCAGCGGCTCGGGCAGGTTGCCGGTGGCGATCAGGCCGTCCATGTCCTCGGGCGGGGCGGGGCTGGCCACGGCGAGCGCAGCCTGGCGGCCGTTTTCGTATTCGATCCAGGCGCCTTCGCCGCGCACGGCGAGCGCGCCGTCGCGGTTCAGCGGATCGTAGATCACGCCGGCGATCACGTCGCCGCGATGGCAGGCCGCGATCATCATGCCGAAGAGCGGCAGGCCGGCGACGTAGTTGCGCGTGCCGTCGATGGGGTCGATCAGGAAAGCCAGGTCGGCGTCGACCAGCATGTTCAAAAGCGCCGGATTGCGCGCCGAGGCTTCTTCCCCGATCAGCACCGCGCCCGGATACAGCCTGGACAGGCGCGAGGCGATCAGGCGCTCGGCGGCCTCGTCGGCGTCGGTCACGAGGTCGCGCGGCGAGGTCTTGCCGCGCACCGCGCCGTCGGGCAGGTTGCGGAAACGCGGCATGACTTCGGTCTGCGCCGTTTCGGCCAGTATGGCCGCCAGCCGGCGGGTTTCCTCGCGGGTAAAGGTTCTGCTCATTGCGCTCGTGGCTTATCCAGGGAACGGGCAAATCTACCACGCCGGCGCGGGCGGCGGATGCAAAACGGGAGGGCGCCCGGCCCTCCCGTTTTTATGGCCGCCGACGGGCTCAGGCGCCCAGGTCCACGCAGAGGTACTTGATCTCGAGGTACTCCTCGATGCCGTACTTCGAGCCTTCGCGTCCCAGGCCCGATTGCTTGACGCCGCCGAACGGGCCGACTTCATTGGAAATGATGCCGGTGTTGATGCCGACGATGCCGTATTCCAGCGCCTCGGACACGCGCCAGATGCGGGCGTAGTCGCGGGTGTAGAAATAAGCGGCCAGGCCGAAGATGGTGTCGTTGGCCATGCCGATGACTTCCTCTTCGGTGTCGAAGCGGAACAGCGGGGCCACCGGGCCGAAGGTTTCTTCGGAAGCGAAGCGCATCGACTGGGTCACGTCGCGCACCACGGTCGGCTCGAAGAACGTGCCGCCCAGCGCATGCGGCTTGCCGCCGGCGATCACCTTGGCGCCGTGCGCGGTGGCGTCGGCGATGTGTTCCTGCACCTTCTCGACCGCGCTGGGGTCGATCAGCGGGCCCTGCGTCACGCCCTCGGCGAAGCCGTCGCCGACCTTCATGGCTTCGACCTTGGCCACCAGGCGCTTGGCGATCTCTTCATAGACGCCGGCCTGCACGTAGATGCGGTTGGCGCACACGCAGGTCTGGCCGGCGTTGCGGTACTTCGAGGCCAGGATGCCGTCGACGGCGCGGTCCAGGTCGGCGTCGTCGAACACGATGAAGGGCGCGTTGCCGCCCAGTTCCAGCGACAGCTTCTTGATGGTGGGCGCGCACTGTTCCATCAGCGTGCGGCCGACTTCGGTGGAGCCGGTGAAGCTCAGCTTGCGCACGACCTCGCTTTCGCACAGCGCCGCGCCGATTTCGCGCGAGCTGCCGGTGATGACGTGGAACACGCCCGCAGGCACGCCGGCCTCTTCGGCCAGCACGGCCAGAGCCAGCGCGGTCAGCGGCGTCTGCTGGGCCGGCTTGACCACCATGGTGCAGCCGGCGGCCAGCGCCGGGCCGACCTTGCGCGTGATCATCGCGGCCGGGAAGTTCCACGGCGTGATGGCGGCGGTGACGCCGATGGGTTGCTTGAGCGCCATCAGGCGCTGGCCGGCCTTGGGGCTTTGCAGGATGTCGCCGTCGATGCGCTTGGCTTCTTCGGCGAACCATTCCAGGAACGAGGCGGCGTAGGCGATCTCGCCGGCGGCCTCGGTCACGGGCTTGCCCTGTTCCGAGGTCATGATGGCGGCCAGGTCGCGCTGGTGCGCAAGCATCAGCTGCGCCCACTTCAGCAGGATGGCGGCGCGCTCCTTGCCGGTCCTGGCGCTCCAGGCGGGCAGGGCGGCCTGGGCGCTGGCGATGGCCTGCTCGGTTTCCTTGCGGCCCAGCTTGGGCACCGACACGATGGTCTTGCCGGTGGAAGGGTTGTCGACGGGAATGGAAGGGCCGTCGCCGGCGCCCACCCATTTGCCGTCCAGGTAGCAGGCGTCGCGCAGCAGATCCGGGCGCGCCAGCGGTTGAGTCAATGCGGTCATGTTGCAGTCTCCTTGAATGGTCAGGCCCCGCGCATCAGGCGGCCAAAACCTCGGACAGGATGGCCAGCGCCCGGTCGAACTGGGCGTCGGGAATGGTCAAGGGGTACAGGAAGCGCAGAACGTTGCCGTACACACCGCAGCTTAGCAAAATCAGGCCGCGCTCCAGGGCGCGCGCCTGCACGCGCTTGACCGCTTCCGCGTCCGGCTTGCCGCTGGCGGCGTCGTTCAGTTCCAGCGCGACCATGGAGCCCAGGCCGCGCACGTCGGCGATGCCCGGGACCGTGGCGCGCAGTCCTTCCAGATGCGCACGCAGCTTCTCGCCCAGCAGGGCGGCGCGCTCGCACAGTTTTTCCTCGGCGATCACGTCCAGCACCGCGTGCGCGGCGGCCACCGCCAGCGGGTTGCCGGCATAGGTGCCGCCCAGGCCGCCGGCGGCCGGCGCGTCCATGATCTCGGCGCGTCCGACCACGCCCGAGATCGGGAAGCCGCCGCCCAGACTCTTGGCCATGGTGATCAGGTCGGCCTGGACCGCGTGGTGCTCCATGGCGAACAGCTTGCCGGTGCGCCCGAATCCGGTCTGCACCTCGTCGGCGATCAGCAGGATGCCGTGCTCGTCGCAGACCTTGCGCAGCGCCGTCATCAGTTCCGGCGGGGTGATGTTGAANCCGGCCGCGCCGCGCCCGGCGCTGTCGGCGCGCGGCGCGGCCATCGTCGACGGCGCCTCGGCCTCGCCCTACCAGTGGGGCGCGTTCATGCCCGGCGTGCCCGACCTGGCCGAGTTCCCGCACAAGAAGTTCGGCCGCATCATGAGCGGCCTGTGGCGCAATCCCACGCCCGACCTGCTGACCTACTCGTACGGCGGCGGCCTGCCGGCGCTGCGCGAGGCGCTGGCGCAGCATCTGGCGCTGACGCGCTCCATCGACTGCGACCCCGAGCAGATCCTGATCACCGAGGGACTGCACCAGGCCATCGACCTGACCACCCGCATCCTGGGCGAGGCCGGCGAAACCGCCTGGGTCGAGGACCCCGGCTACTGGGGCGCGCGCACCGTGCTGCAGGCCAACGGCCTGCGCACGCTGCACCTGCCGGTGGACGAGGAGGGCATGCGGCTGCCGGAATCGCTCGTCGAGCCGCCGCGCTTCATTTTCGTCACGCCTTCGCATCAGTATCCGCTGGGCCCGGTCATGTCGCTGGCGCGCCGCCGCCAGCTGCTGGCCGTGGCGCGCGCCAGCGGCAGCTGGATCATCGAANATGATGGCCGCGACCCGGCGCGGATCGATATCGCACTTGAACAGCAGGTCCAGCGCCTTGAGCGAATCGGCCACGCTGACGGACTGGGCCGCGTTGGGGAAGGGGACGTGGTAGATGTCGCCCGGCATCGGGCCGAACGACAGCTTGTAGGGGGCGACCTTGCCGGTCAGCGCCATGCCCAGCATGGTGCGGCCGTGGAACGATCCGGAAAAGGCGATCACGCCCGAGCGCCCGGTGGCCGAGCGCGCGATCTTCACCGCGTTCTCCACGGCTTCCACGCCGGTGGTGAAAAAGGCCGACTTCTTCAGGCCGGCTATGGGCGCGACGCGGTTGATGCGCTCGGCCAGCGTGACGTAGCCCTCGTACGGCACGATCTGGTAGGCCGTATGGGTGAATGCGTCGAGCTGCGCGGCGACCGCGGCCTTGACCTTCGGATGCAGGTGGCCGGTGTTCAGCACGGCGATGCCGCCGGCGAAATCGATGTATTCCTTGCCCTCGGCGTCCCACAGCGTCGCGTTTTCGGCGCGCACGGCGTAGAAGTCGCACATGACGCCGACGCCACGCGGCGTGGCCAGGGAACGGCGGGTATTCAGATCCTGATTCTTCATCTCGGCCTCGCAGAGCGTGATGGGGACGGTAAAACCAATATTTAATGCTACGATGGCCCCATTTATGGGAACCACTTTTCTAAAACGGGTAGAACCAATTGCGTTCCATCGTCGGTGACCTGCTGCTGCTGCGCCTGGGCGACGGCGCCAGCGGTCCCATGAACAAGCGCCTGTACCAGGGCATCCGCGAAGCCATCCTGGACGGCGCCATCGCCGCGGACTCGCGGCTGCCCGCCACGCGCGACCTGGCGGCCGAGCTGGGCATCGCCCGCAATACCGTGGTGCACGTCTACAGCCAGCTGCTGGCCGAAGGCTATACCCGCAGCCGCCAGGGCAACGGCACCTTCGTCAACGCCTCGGTGCCGGACTCCTACCTGGCCAGCGGCCGGCGCCGCCGCCAGCCGCCGCCGGCCGCGCCGCGCCCGGCGCTGTCGGCGCGCGGCGCGGCCATCGTCGACGGCGCCTCGGCCTCGCCCTACCAGTGGGGCGCGTTCATGCCCGGCGTGCCCGACCTGGCCGAGTTCCCGCACAAGAAGTTCGGCCGCATCATGAGCGGCCTGTGGCGCAATCCCACGCCCGACCTGCTGACCTACTCGTACGGCGGCGGCCTGCCGGCGCTGCGCGAGGCGCTGGCGCAGCATCTGGCGCTGACGCGCTCCATCGACTGCGACCCCGAGCAGATCCTGATCACCGAGGGACTGCACCAGGCCATCG
>NZ_POQS01000002.1:668665-684836 GCF_002885955.2 Achromobacter pulmonis | reverse complement strand
CGTGCGCGGCGGCCACCGCCAGCGGGTTGCCGGCATAGGTGCCGCCCAGGCCGCCGGCGGCCGGCGCGTCCATGATCTCGGCGCGTCCGACCACGCCCGAGATCGGGAAGCCGCCGCCCAGACTCTTGGCCATGGTGATCAGGTCGGCCTGGACCGCGTGGTGCTCCATGGCGAACAGCTTGCCGGTGCGCCCGAATCCGGTCTGCACCTCGTCGGCGATCAGCAGGATGCCGTGCTCGTCGCAGACCTTGCGCAGCGCCGTCATCAGTTCCGGCGGGGTGATGTTGAAGCCGCCTTCGCCCTGCACCGGTTCGATGATGATGGCCGCGACCCGGCGCGGATCGATATCGCACTTGAACAGCAGGTCCAGCGCCTTGAGCGAATCGGCCACGCTGACGGACTGGGCCGCGTTGGGGAAGGGGACGTGGTAGATGTCGCCCGGCATCGGGCCGAACGACAGCTTGTAGGGGGCGACCTTGCCGGTCAGCGCCATGCCCAGCATGGTGCGGCCGTGGAACGATCCGGAAAAGGCGATCACGCCCGAGCGCCCGGTGGCCGAGCGCGCGATCTTCACCGCGTTCTCCACGGCTTCCACGCCGGTGGTGAAAAAGGCCGACTTCTTCAGGCCGGCTATGGGCGCGACGCGGTTGATGCGCTCGGCCAGCGTGACGTAGCCCTCGTACGGCACGATCTGGTAGGCCGTATGGGTGAATGCGTCGAGCTGCGCGGCGACCGCGGCCTTGACCTTCGGATGCAGGTGGCCGGTGTTCAGCACGGCGATGCCGCCGGCGAAATCGATGTATTCCTTGCCCTCGGCGTCCCACAGCGTCGCGTTTTCGGCGCGCACGGCGTAGAAGTCGCACATGACGCCGACGCCACGCGGCGTGGCCAGGGAACGGCGGGTATTCAGATCCTGATTCTTCATCTCGGCCTCGCAGAGCGTGATGGGGACGGTAAAACCAATATTTAATGCTACGATGGCCCCATTTATGGGAACCACTTTTCTAAAACGGGTAGAACCAATTGCGTTCCATCGTCGGTGACCTGCTGCTGCTGCGCCTGGGCGACGGCGCCAGCGGTCCCATGAACAAGCGCCTGTACCAGGGCATCCGCGAAGCCATCCTGGACGGCGCCATCGCCGCGGACTCGCGGCTGCCCGCCACGCGCGACCTGGCGGCCGAGCTGGGCATCGCCCGCAATACCGTGGTGCACGTCTACAGCCAGCTGCTGGCCGAAGGCTATACCCGCAGCCGCCAGGGCAACGGCACCTTCGTCAACGCCTCGGTGCCGGACTCCTACCTGGCCAGCGGCCGGCGCCGCCGCCAGCCGCCGCCGGCCGCGCCGCGCCCGGCGCTGTCGGCGCGCGGCGCGGCCATCGTCGACGGCGCCTCGGCCTCGCCCTACCAGTGGGGCGCGTTCATGCCCGGCGTGCCCGACCTGGCCGAGTTCCCGCACAAGAAGTTCGGCCGCATCATGAGCGGCCTGTGGCGCAATCCCACGCCCGACCTGCTGACCTACTCGTACGGCGGCGGCCTGCCGGCGCTGCGCGAGGCGCTGGCGCAGCATCTGGCGCTGACGCGCTCCATCGACTGCGACCCCGAGCAGATCCTGATCACCGAGGGACTGCACCAGGCCATCGACCTGACCACCCGCATCCTGGGCGAGGCCGGCGAAACCGCCTGGGTCGAGGACCCCGGCTACTGGGGCGCGCGCACCGTGCTGCAGGCCAACGGCCTGCGCACGCTGCACCTGCCGGTGGACGAGGAGGGCATGCGGCTGCCGGAATCGCTCGTCGAGCCGCCGCGCTTCATTTTCGTCACGCCTTCGCATCAGTATCCGCTGGGCCCGGTCATGTCGCTGGCGCGCCGCCGCCAGCTGCTGGCCGTGGCGCGCGCCAGCGGCAGCTGGATCATCGAAGACGACTACGACAGCGAATTCCGCTTCTCCGGCCGGCCCATCGCCTCGCTGCTGGGGCTGGAGCCGGACGCGCCCGTGATCTACATGGGCACCTTCAGCAAGACGCTGTATCCGGGCCTGCGCGTGGGCTACCTGGTGCTGCCCAAGGCCTNCAGCACGGCGATGCCGCCGGCGAAATCGATGTATTCCTTGCCCTCGGCGTCCCACAGCGTCGCGTTTTCGGCGCGCACGGCGTAGAAGTCGCACATGACGCCGACGCCACGCGGCGTGGCCAGGGAACGGCGGGTATTCAGATCCTGATTCTTCATCTCGGCCTCGCAGAGCGTGATGGGGACGGTAAAACCAATATTTAATGCTACGATGGCCCCATTTATGGGAACCACTTTTCTAAAACGGGTAGAACCAATTGCGTTCCATCGTCGGTGACCTGCTGCTGCTGCGCCTGGGCGACGGCGCCAGCGGTCCCATGAACAAGCGCCTGTACCAGGGCATCCGCGAAGCCATCCTGGACGGCGCCATCGCCGCGGACTCGCGGCTGCCCGCCACGCGCGACCTGGCGGCCGAGCTGGGCATCGCCCGCAATACCGTGGTGCACGTCTACAGCCAGCTGCTGGCCGAAGGCTATACCCGCAGCCGCCAGGGCAACGGCACCTTCGTCAACGCCTCGGTGCCGGACTCCTACCTGGCCAGCGGCCGGCGCCGCCGCCAGCCGCCGCCGGCCGCGCCGCGCCCGGCGCTGTCGGCGCGCGGCGCGGCCATCGTCGACGGCGCCTCGGCCTCGCCCTACCAGTGGGGCGCGTTCATGCCCGGCGTGCCCGACCTGGCCGAGTTCCCGCACAAGAAGTTCGGCCGCATCATGAGCGGCCTGTGGCGCAATCCCACGCCCGACCTGCTGACCTACTCGTACGGCGGCGGCCTGCCGGCGCTGCGCGAGGCGCTGGCGCAGCATCTGGCGCTGACGCGCTCCATCGACTGCGACCCCGAGCAGATCCTGATCACCGAGGGACTGCACCAGGCCATCGACCTGACCACCCGCATCCTGGGCGAGGCCGGCGAAACCGCCTGGGTCGAGGACCCCGGCTACTGGGGCGCGCGCACCGTGCTGCAGGCCAACGGCCTGCGCACGCTGCACCTGCCGGTGGACGAGGAGGGCATGCGGCTGCCGGAATCGCTCGTCGAGCCGCCGCGCTTCATTTTCGTCACGCCTTCGCATCAGTATCCGCTGGGCCCGGTCATGTCGCTGGCGCGCCGCCGCCAGCTGCTGGCCGTGGCGCGCGCCAGCGGCAGCTGGATCATCGAAGACGACTACGACAGCGAATTCCGCTTCTCCGGCCGGCCCATCGCCTCGCTGCTGGGGCTGGAGCCGGACGCGCCCGTGATCTACATGGGCACCTTCAGCAAGACGCTGTATCCGGGCCTGCGCGTGGGCTACCTGGTGCTGCCCAAGGCCTTGACCGCGGCGTTCCAGGCCGCGCATGCCGAGCTGTACCGCGAAGGCCATCTGATGACGCACGCGGCGCTGGCCACCTTCATCGCCGACGGCCATTACGCCGCCCACATCCGCCGCATGCGCATGCTGTACGGACGCCGCCGCGCCATGCTGGTCAATCTGATCGAAAGGCGGCTGGGGCCGCAGTGGCTGCACCGCGACGCCAGCATGGCCGGCCTGCACCTGGTGCTGACGCTGCCGCCGGACATGGACGACCGGCGCGTGGTGGAAGTGGCGCACGGCAAAGGCGTGCTGACGCGCGCGCTGTCGCGCTACTACGTCAACGACGAGGCGCGCCGGCCCGGCCTGCTGCTGGGCTACGCCTGCGTGCCCGACCACGAGATCGCGCGCAAATTCGAAGTGCTGCTGGAAAGCCTGGCGGAAGTGGCGCACGCGCCCGCCGCCCGGCGCGGCGCCAAGGCCGCCGCGCTACGGCCGTCGCCCTAACGCGGCGGCGAAGGCGGCGGCGTTGCGCATGCCCTGGTCCTCGAAATTGGTATTGAAGACGGCGTGCGCCTGCGCGCTCTGCGCCGCCAGCCGCGCAAAGCGTTCGGCCAGCTCCGCCAGTTCCTGCTCCGTGTACTCGTACTGGAAGCGTCCCGACGAGGCCGCGCCCGATGCGTTCCAGGTCGCCGCGTTGCGCCCGTGCAGCCGCAGCAGCGCGAGTTCCGGATGGGTGCAGGCCCAGACCGCGGGCACCGTGTTGGCGTAGCCCTGGGGCGCGTCCACCACCGTGTGCGCCACGCCCAGCTCGCGCTCGAACGCCAGCGTGGCCTCGGTGGCCGCGGGCGTGGCGAACCAGCTTGCGTGGCGGAACTCCACCGACACCAGGTGTTCTTCCATGCGCCGCGCGCAGTCGCCGACCCGCGCCATGCCGCGCGCATCGCGCCGCACCCAGGGCGGAAACTGGAAATGCACCGCGCCCAGCTTGCCGGGCAGGCGCAGCGGCTCCAGCGCCAGCTGGAAGCGGCGCCAGAGCTCGTCGCGCAGGTCGGACGGCATCTGGTCGTGGTAGATGAGCGGCTCGGGCCAGTCGGCCAGTTCGCGCCGGATGTCGGCGGGCAGCGCCGAAAGCGGCGTCTGGTGCCCGGTGAACAGCCGGAAGGCCTTGATGTTGAAGACGAATCCGTCGGGCGTGCGCTGGTCCCACAGATAGGCGTTTTGCGCCGTGGGCATGGCGTAATAGCTGGAATCGACCTCGGCCATGCCGAAGCGCGAGGCGTAGTGGCGCAGCCGCGCCTCGGCGCTGCGGGCCTCGGGCGGATAGAACCGGCCGCAGGCCAGCAGCGTGGGGTCGGTCCAGGAAGCGGTGCCGGTCAGAAGGCGCACGGAATCAGACGGAATCCAAAAAATTCTGTATAAATATACAGTGCCAATCCCGAGCCGGGCAATGTCCCGGCGCCTTGCCTGCCGAGGCCGCCGCCGGCGGCCCCCGTTCCATGTCCGACCCCAACAGCCTGCCGTCTCCGTCCGCCTCCGAACGCCCCGATCCCCTGGGCGATCTCAATCCCGCCCAGCGCGAAGCCGCCGAATTCGGCGCGGCCGCGCCGTTGCTGGTGATCGCGGGCGCCGGCTCGGGCAAGACCAACACGCTGGCGCACCGAGTCGCCCACCTGATCCTCAACGGCGCGGACCCGCAGCGCATGCTGCTGCTGACGTTCTCGCGCCGCGCGGCGCTGGAGATGGAGCGGCGCGTGGGCACGGTGCTGCAGCGGGCGATGAACCTGCGCTCCACGCAGCAGCCGCCGTCGCTGCCGTGGGCCGGCACTTTCCACGCGATCGGCGCGCGGCTGCTGCGCGATTGCGCGCAGCGCATCGGCCTGGCCGAAACCTTCACCATCCATGACCGCGGCGACGCCGAGGACCTCATGGGCATGGTGCGCCACGAACTCGGGCTGTCGGCCACCAAGTCGCGCTTTCCGCTCGAGGGCACCTGCCTGGCGATCTATTCGCGGGTGGTCAACAGCCAGACGCCCGTGGCCGACGTGCTCAAGACCGCCTTCCCGTGGTGCGCGCAATGGGAGGACGAACTCAAGAACCTGTTTCGCGCCTACGTCGCGGCCAAGCAGGACCAGCAGGTGCTGGACTACGACGACCTGCTGCTCTACTGGGCCGAGATGATGGGCGACCCCGGCATCGCGGCCGACCTGGGGGCGCGCTTCGACCACGTGCTGGTCGACGAGTACCAGGACACCAACCGCCTGCAGGCGGCCATCCTGCTGGCCCTGAAGCCCGACGGGCGCGGCCTGACCGTGGTGGGCGACGACGCCCAGGCCATTTATTCGTTCCGCGCGGCCACCGTGCGCAACATCCTGGACTTCCCCACGCAGTTTCCCGAGCCGGCGCGCGTCATCACGCTGGAGCGCAACTACCGCTCCACCCAGCCCATCCTGAACGCGTCCAACGCGGTCATCGGCCAGGCCACGGAACGCTATGCCAAGGATCTCTGGACCGACCGCCAGTCGTCGCAGCTGCCCGAGCTGGTGACGGTCAGCGACGAGGCCGGCCAGGCGCGCTGGGTCGCCGACCAGGTGCTGGCTCAGCGCGAGGGCGGCGCCACGCTCAAGTCGCAGGCCGCGCTGTTTCGCACCTCCAGCCACAGCGCCGCACTGGAACTGGAGCTGACCCGCCGTAATATCCCTTACGTGAAGTTCGGCGGGCTGCGCTTTCTGGAGGCCGCGCACGTCAAGGACCTGCTCTCGCTGCTGCGCTGGGCCGAGAATCCGCGCGGACGCATGGCCGGATTTCGCGTGGCGCAGCTGCTGCCGGGCATCGGCCCGGCCACCGCGGCCAGGCTGATGGACGCCATGTCGGCCTCGCCGCAGCCGCTGCAGGCGCTGCGCGAATTCAAGCCGGGCGCGGCGGCCCAGGAGGAATGGCGCGGCTTCGCCGACACCTACGCCGCGCTGTGCGATTCCGGCCTGAAGTGGCCGGCCGACGCCGACCTGGCCCTGCGCTGGTACGGCAGTCAGCTGGAGCGGCTGTACGACGACGCCCGGGTGCGCCGCGCCGATCTCGACCAGCTGCTGCGCATCGCCTCGGGCTATCCGTCGCGCGAGCGCTTCCTGACCGAGCTGACCCTGGACCCGCCGGACGCCACCAGCGACGAATCCGGCGCGCCGCTGCGCGACGAGGACTACATGATCCTGTCCACCATCCATTCGGCCAAGGGCCAGGAATGGAAGGCGGTCTATGTGCTGAACGTGGTGGACGGCTGCATCCCGTCCGACATGAGCACCGGCACGGCCGAAGAGATCGAGGAAGAGCGCCGCCTGCTGTACGTGGCCATGACGCGCGCCCGCGAGCGCCTGCAGCTCATCGTGCCGCAGCGCTTCTACGTGCACCAGCAGACCGGCATGGGCGACCGCCACGTCTACGGCTCGCGCACGCGCTACATCTCGAATGCGATGCTGCCGCTGTTCGAGCACCTGCCCAAGCCCCCGCCGCTGCCCGAAGGGCGCGGCGCGTCGCCGCAGCCGCAGGCGCCAAGCGTGGACGTGGCCCGGCGGGTGCGAAATCTGTTCTCGTAGAAAGGGCTATCATCGCCCGATACCGGCACGGGTCGCATAGTCCGAGGGTGTTTATGTCTACTGAAGAACTCGCCGCCGACGCGGCGAAACGCGAAGTCGTCGCGTCGATCGCCTACGTGAACGGGCGGCGCGAACGCGAGGTTCCCATCGACGAGGTCGGGCAGTACGTCAGGCAGGGCCACGGCATGCTGTGGATAGGCCTGCGCAATCCCGGCCCGGAACTGCTGGGCAGGATCGCGAGCGAACTCGGCGCCTGCGGCAAGAACCAGGAAGAAATGCTGGAGGCCCATCGCCGGCCCAAGATCATCGACTACGGCAACATGATCCTGATCGTGGCCATCACGGTGGAGGTCGAGGCCGAGCGGCCGATCTTCGGCGAAACCCAGTTCCTCATCGGCGACGGTTTCCTGGTCACGGTGCGGCGCGGCGCCACCGCCGGCCACAGCGCGCTGCGCGAACGGCTGGAGGCCGCGCCCGACCTGCTCAAGCGCGGCAGCGACTATGTGGCTTCCGAGCTGCTGGACTGGCTGGTCGACCGCTACGTGGCGGCGGCCGGCAAGATCGAGGCGGTGGTGGAGGGCGCCGAGCAGAAGCTGCTGATCCGCGGCGCCAAGGACTCCGACATCCGCAGGCTGTACCGGCAGCGCCGCGACCTGCTGCGCATCCACACGGTGGTCTCGCCGCTGGCCGAGATCTGCCGCCGCCTGGCGCGCGTGGAGATGTCGGCCGTGGACGAGCACGCCCGCCCGTATTTCGGCGAGGTCGCCGACCGCGTGCTGCGGGTGGACGAGCTGTTCAACGCCTTGCGCGAATCGCTGGCGTTCGCGTTCGAAGCCAGCCTCATGATCGGCCAGGCGGCGCAGAACGACACCACCCGCAAGCTGGCCTCCTGGGCCGCCATCCTGGCGGTGCCCACCGCCATCGCCGGCATCTACGGCATGAACTTCGAGTTCATGCCCGAACTCAAATCGCCCTGGGGCTATCCCGTCACGCTGGGCGTGATCGCGAGCGTCTGTTCGGTGCTGTACTGGCGGTTCCGGAAGTCGGGGTGGTTGTAGGATGGGTGCAGCGCGAGAGTTCTTGAGCAAGAACCCAAATATCGAGCGCGCGTAACCCATCAGGCGGCGCCAGCCGCCGGTTTTCGTGGCAAGAGACAAATAATCAGCATGCGACGAAAACCGGCGGCTGCCGCCCCCCTCCTTATGGCAAACTTCCTGCGTTTTCCATTCTGGAGATCTGCCGGTGCGTGGCAATCCTTATTTTCGCGGAGGCGGCAAGCTGGCCGCCGTGGTCGTCGCCCTTATCCTTGCGGCGGCGGCGGCCGTGGTCGATTGGCTGCAGCCTGCCGGGCGGCAGGAGCCGCAGCCGGCGCCGCCGGCGCAGGGCCGGGCGGACGGGGTGCCTGCCGGCAGCTATACGCTGACGGGCATGATCGTCAATGTCGCCGACGGCGACACCGTCACGCTGCGGGCGCCGGACGGGCAACGCAAGATCCGCATGGACAGCATCGACGCGCCCGAGGAAGGGCATGGCGCCGAACAGCCCGGCCAGCCCTATGCCGAGGCCGCGCGCAAGCATCTTGCCGGCCTGGTGGCGGGCAAGACGCTGACCGCCCAGTGCTATGAAAAAGACCAGTACGGCCGCGACGTGTGCGCGCTGATGCTGGAGAACGGGCAGTCGGCCAACCGCGCCCAGGTCGAGGCCGGCTACGCCTGGGCCTACACGGCGCGCCGCGGCGACTACCTGCGCGACCAGGCCATGCCGGAACTGCAGCGCCAGGCCAAGGCGGCCGGGCGCGGCCTGTGGGCGCAGCCGGGCGCGGTGCAGCCCTGGAAATGGCGCTACGACTGCTGGCGGCAGCGCCAGTGCGGCTGAGCGCGGCGCGGCCCTATGGGTCCGGGCCCGTGTTTGCTATCCTCTGTCGCAACGATTCGAAGGGAAGGTTTCCATGGGTGCATTGAAGCGGCTCTGGGCGATGGCCTTGCTGTTGTCGCTGGCGTTGGCGGGCTGCTCGCGGGAAAGCCCCATCAACAGCCCTTATCCGGCCGGCGCCGAAGGCCAGAACACGCTTTATTCGGCCTTCGTCAAGCGCTCGCCCAAGTACCTGGACCCGGCCAGCTCCTATTCCGGCGACGAAACCCCCTATACCTACAACATCTACGAGACGCTTTACGGCTACCACTATCTGAAGCGGCCCTACGAACTGGTGCCGCGCGCGGCGGCCTCGATCGACCCGCCGGTCTACCTGGACGCCCAGGGCGACACGCTGCCGGCCGACGCGCCGGGCCAGCAGATCGCCGAGAGCGTGTACGACATCAAGCTGCGCCCCGGCTCGCGCTACGCGCCGCATCCGGCCTTCGCGCGCAAGGCCGACGGCGGTTATGAATACTTTCCGCTGGCGCCGGGCGAACTCGAAGGCAAGTACTACATTCCCGATTTCCCGCGCACCGGCACGCGCGAGCTGACCGCCGACGACTATGTCTACGGCCTGCGGCGCCTGGCCAGCCCGCGCGTGGTGTCGCCGATCTCGGCGCTGATGGCCGAGCACATCGTGGGCCTGAAAGAATACGGCGAGCGCCTGCGCCAGCGCGACCAGGCGCTGCGGCGCGACGCGCCGGGCGGCGCCGGCGCGCCGCCCTGGCTGGACCTGCGCGAGCCCGACGGCTTCACCGGCGTGCAGGCGCTGGACGCCCACACCCTGCGCATCCGCGTCAAGGGCAAGTATCCGCAGTTCAAGTACTGGCTGGCCATGACTTTCACCGCGCCCATTCCCTGGGAGGCGGACCGCTTCTACAGCCAGCCGGGCATGGCCGAGCATGACCTGTCGTTCAACACCTGGCCGGTGGGCACCGGCCCGTACATGCTGGCGGAGTCGCTGCAGAACCGCCGCCACGTGCTGGCCCGCAATCCCAACTACCACGGCGAACCCTATCCCTGCGAAGGCGAACCCGGCGACGAGGCCGCCGGCCTGCTGGCCGACTGCGGCAAGCCCACGCCCTTCATCGACCGCGCGGAATTCAGCGTCGAAAAAGAAGCCATACCGCTGACCGGCAAGTTCATGCAGGGCTATTACGACATGCCGCAGATCGAGCGCGGCGAATACGGCGTGGCCATGCTGGTGGCGGCCGGCGACAGCCAGGACAAGGCGCGCCTGTACCGCGAGCACGGCATCAAGCTGCCCACCACGGTCGAGACGGCCAACTGGTACATGGGCTTCAACTGGCTGGACCCGGTGGTGGGCAAGGGCGATACGCCCGGGCAGCAGGAAAAGAACCGCAAGCTGCGCCAGGCCATCAGCATCGCCTTCGACTGGGAAGAATACGTGGCCGTGTTCGAGAACAGCCAGGCTTCGGTGGCCTACGGCCCGGTGCCGCCAGGCGTGCTCGGCTACCGCGAGCCGCCCGAGGGCATCAACCCGGTGGTCTACGACCTGGTGGACGGCAAGCCCGTGCGCAAATCGGTGGACGTGGCCAAGCGCCTGCTGGCCGAGGCCGGCTACCCGGACGGCCGCAACGCCGAGACCGGCGCGCCGCTGGTGCTGTACTACGACTCCATGTCGGGCGGCGGCTCCAATCCGCAGTTCGACTGGATGCGGCGCCAGCTCGCCAAGATCGGCGTGCAGCTGGACGTGCGCGCCACCGACTACAACCGCTTCCAGGACAAGATGATGCGCGGCGCCGCGCAGATCTTCTTCTGGGGCTGGAACGCCGATTATCCCGACGCCGAAAATTTCCTGTTCCTGCTGTACGGCCCCAACGCCAAGGCCAAGGGCGGCGGCGAAAACGCGGCCAATTACGCCAGCCCCGAATACGACCGGCTGTTCGAGCAGCTCAAGTTCCTGGACGACGGCCCCGAGAAAGAAAAGCTGATCGCGAAAATGGTGGCCATCGTGCAGCGCGACGCGCCCTGGATGTTCGGCTACTTTCCGATGTCGGGCGGCGCCTACCAGCAATGGGTGGGCAACGCCAAGCCGACCCAGATGGTGCGCAACACGCTGCAATACATGAAGATCGATCCCGGGCTGCGCCAGCGCAAGATCGACGAATGGAATTCCCCCAGATGGTGGCCCGTCGGCGTCTTCGTGCTGCTGCTGGCGCTGGCGATCTGGCCTTCGTACGTGGCGCTCAAGCGGCGCGAACGCCAGACGGCATTCGCGCCGCGCGCCGGCAAGGAGCATCAATCATGATCGGCTACGTGATCCGCCGGCTGCTGTACGGCGTGCTGATTCTGATCGGCGTGAATCTCTTTACCTTCATCCTGTTCTTCGCGGTGAACACGCCCGACGACATGGCGCGCCTGGCCATCGGCGGCCAGCGCGTCAGCCAGGAGGCGGTGGAAAAGTGGAAGGCCGAGCGCGGCTACGACAAGCCGCTGTTTTTCAACAGCAAGGCCGAGGGCGCGGCCCGGCTGACCGACACGGTGTTCTACCAGCGCTCGGTGCCGCTATTGGCCATGGAGTTCGGCGCCTCCGACGGCGGCCGCGACATCGGCCGCGAGATCCAGACGCGCATGGGGCCCAGCCTGGCGCTGGCGGTGCCCACCTTCATCCTGGGGCTTTTCGTCAGCATCGTGTTCTCGCTGACGCTGGTGTATTTCCGGGCCACGCGGCTGGATTTCTGGGGCGTGGTGCTGTGCGTGCTGCTGCTGTCCATCTCCAGCCTGTTCTACATCATCGCCGGCCAGTGGGTGTTCGCCAAGCTGCTGCGGCTGGTGCCGTTCTCGGGCTTCTCGGGCGGGCTGGACGCGGTCAAATTCCTGGCGCTGCCGGTGCTGGTCGCCATCGTGTCGCGGCTGGGGCCGGAAGCGCGCTTCTACCGCACCCTGTTCCTGGAGGAGATCGGCAAGGACTACGTGCGCACCGCCCGTTCCAAGGGCCTGGCCGAGCGCGTGGTGCTGTTCAGGCACGTGCTGCGCAACGCCATGCTGCCCATCCTGACCGGCACGGTGGCCGCGCTGCCGCTGCTCTTCATGGGCAGCCTGATCGCCGAATCCTTTTTCGGCATTCCCGGCCTGGGCAGCTACACCATCGACGCGATCAACGCGCAGGACTTCTCCATCGTGCGCGCCATGGTGTTCCTGGGCGCCGCGCTCTATATCGTCGGGCTGATCCTGGCCGACATTTCCTACACGCTGGCCGATCCCCGCGTCAGATTCGAGTAGCCGCCATGCCCAAGTTCGTCTTTCTCTGGACCGATATCGCGCTATGGCTGATGGTGCTGGGCGCGGCCGCCTACGCCTGGCGGGTGCGCCGCAGCCCGAATCTGCGCTCGACCTGGGCGCGCGTCGCCCGCGATACGCCGGCCATGTGCTCGGCCGTGGTGCTGGCCGCCTTCGTCGCGGTGGGCCTGCTGGATTCGGTGCACTACCGGCCCCAGTTGCCGCCCGCGCCGGGCGCGCCGGCCGACGCCGCCCCGGTCTATGCGCCCGCGGTGCGCTCGGCGCTGGACGGCCTGCTTGCCGGCACGGTGCTGATGCGGCCGGAGAAAACCTATTCCGAACCGCTGGCCGTGCGCCAGTTCACCAAGGAAACCGAGCTGGTCGACGGCAAGCCGGTGCGCGATTTTCCCCGGCTGCGCGGCGCCGGCCTGCACCTGGAGGACCCGGACCGCGACCGCGGCGGCGACCTGCTCAGGCGGCTGGGGCTGGGCCTGGCCGGCGGGCTGGCCGTGGCGCTGGCGGCGGCCGGGGTGCTGTACGCCTGCCTGCGGCGGCGGCGCGCGGCGTCCGGCGATCATGCCGGCGTGCCCTGGGGCGCCATGACGCTCACCTTCACGCTGCTGTGCCTGGCGGTGGGGGCGCTGGCGGGGCTGTCCAGCGGCTACCACGCGCTGGGCACCGACCGCATCGGCAACGACGTGCTGTGGCAGGCATTGAAAAGCATCCGCACCGCGCTCGTGATCGGCAGCCTCACCACCGTGGCCATGCTGCCGCCGGCCATCGTCTTCGGCATCGCGGCCGGCTATTTCAAGGGCAGGATCGACGACGCCATCCAGTACCTGTACACCACCATCACCTCGATTCCGGGCGTGCTGCTGGTGGCCGCCTGCGCGCTGATGATGCANNNGCGCGCCGACCTGCGCCTGTTCCTGCTGTGCATGATCCTGGGCTTTACCGGCTGGGCCGGGCTGTGCCGCCTGCTGCGCGCCGAAACCCTGAAGCTGCGCGAGCTGGAATACGTGCAGGCCGCCAGGGCCTTCGGCGTATCGCACTGGCGCATCATGACGCGCCACCTGCTGCCCAACGTGGCGCACCTGGTCCTGATCACCATGGTGCTGGAGTTCTCGGGGCTGGTCCTGTACGAGGCGGTGCTGTCGTACCTGGGCATAGGCGTGGACCCCAGCATGAATTCCTTCGGCTCGATGATCGACGGCGCCCGGCTGGAAATGTCCCGCGATCCCATGATCTGGTGGAACCTGATGACCGCATTCATCTTCATGCTGGCCCTGGTGCTGGCGGCCAATCTGTTCGCCGACGCCGTGCGCGACGCGTTCGATCCGCGCACCCGCCGCTACAAGCCGGCGCGCCGCGGCCTGGGCCTGTTCAGGCGCGGCGCCGCGGCCGCGCCTTCGCGCTCCGGAGACGCGCCATGAGCCAGACGCCCTTGCTCGAGGTCCGCGAACTGGAAGTGGACATCGCCGGCGAAAGCGGCATGACCCAGGCGGTCAAGCGCCTGCAGTTGGCCATCTCCCGGCGCCAGACCTTCGCGCTGGTGGGCGAATCCGGCTGCGGCAAGAGCATGACGGCGCTGGCGCTGCTGCGCCTGCTGCCGGACGCCGGCCGCATCGTGGGCGGGCAGATCGACCTGGACGGCGAGGACCTGAACCGCCTGCCGGAAAGCGCGATGCGCGGCGTGCGCGGAGGGCGCATCGGCATCATCTTCCAGGAACCGTCGACCAGCCTGAATCCGGTGATGCGCGTTGGTGACCAGATCGTCGAGACCCTGCTCGCGCATACGTCGCTGCGCGGCGCGGCCNCATCACCTCGATTCCGGGCGTGCTGCTGGTGGCCGCCTGCGCGCTGATGATGCAGGTCTACATCGACAATAACGCGGACCTGTTCGACACCTCGGCCGCGCGCGCCGACCTGCGCCTGTTCCTGCTGTGCATGATCCTGGGCTTTACCGGCTGGGCCGGGCTGTGCCGCCTGCTGCGCGCCGAAACCCTGAAGCTGCGCGAGCTGGAATACGTGCAGGCCGCCAGGGCCTTCGGCGTATCGCACTGGCGCATCATGACGCGCCACCTGCTGCCCAACGTGGCGCACCTGGTCCTGATCACCATGGTGCTGGAGTTCTCGGGGCTGGTCCTGTACGAGGCGGTGCTGTCGTACCTGGGCATAGGCGTGGACCCCAGCATGAATTCCTTCGGCTCGATGATCGACGGCGCCCGGCTGGAAATGTCCCGCGATCCCATGATCTGGTGGAACCTGATGACCGCATTCATCTTCATGCTGGCCCTGGTGCTGGCGGCCAATCTGTTCGCCGACGCCGTGCGCGACGCGTTCGATCCGCGCACCCGCCGCTACAAGCCGGCGCGCCGCGGCCTGGGCCTGTTCAGGCGCGGCGCCGCGGCCGCGCCTTCGCGCTCCGGAGACGCGCCATGAGCCAGACGCCCTTGCTCGAGGTCCGCGAACTGGAAGTGGACATCGCCGGCGAAAGCGGCATGACCCAGGCGGTCAAGCGCCTGCAGTTGGCCATCTCCCGGCGCCAGACCTTCGCGCTGGTGGGCGAATCCGGCTGCGGCAAGAGCATGACGGCGCTGGCGCTGCTGCGCCTGCTGCCGGACGCCGGCCGCATCGTGGGCGGGCAGATCGACCTGGACGGCGAGGACCTGAACCGCCTGCCGGAAAGCGCGATGCGCGGCGTGCGCGGAGGGCGCATCGGCATCATCTTCCAGGAACCGTCGACCAGCCTGAATCCGGTGATGCGCGTTGGTGACCAGATCGTCGAGACCCTGCTCGCGCATACGTCGCTGCGCGGCGCGGCCGCGCGCGAGCGCGCCATCGAGTGGCTGCGGCGCGTGGGCATTCCCGAGCCCGAGCGGCGCGTGGACGACTATCCCTTCCAGTTCNNNCGCGTCATGATCGCCATCGCGCTGGCGGCCGAGCCGCTGCTGCTGATCGCCGACGAGCCCACCACGGCGCTGGACGTCACCGTGCAGGCGCAGGTGCTGGATCTGCTGGCCGACATCCAGCGCGAGATGGGCATGGCCATCCTGCTGATCACGCACGACCTCGCGGTGGTGAAGAACGTGGCCCATCACGTGGCGCTGATGCGCGCCGGCGAAATCGTCGAGAGCGCCAGCGCCGAGGAGTTCTTCCGCGCGCCGCGCCACCCTTATGCGCGCCAGCTGTTCGAGGCCATTCCCACCTTCGAGAAACGCGGCGTCCCGTTGACGGAGCCGGGCCGCAAGGCGCTGGCCGAGGCAGGCGGGGCGCGCGTCCGGCGTACGGGCGAGGTGGTGCTGGAGGTCGCTGACCTGAAAGTGCATTACCCCGTGCGCAAGGGGCCGCTGCGGCGCATCGTGTCGTGGGTCAAGGCCGCCGACGGGGTGACGTTCGATCTCAAGGCCGGCGAGACCCTGGCGCTGCTGGGCGAATCGGGCTGCGGCAAGACCACCACCGGCAAGGCGCTGCTGCGGCTGATCGACGGCGCGCGCGTCTCGGGCCGCGCGCTGCTAGAGGGCCAGGACCTGCTGACCGCCGACCGCCGCCAGCTGCAACGCCTGCGGCAGGACATCCAGATCGTGTTCCAGGACCCCTACGCCTCGCTCGATCCGCGCATGCGCGTGGGCGACATCCTGGACGAAGGCCTGGCCTCGCTGCGCCGCGGGATGGACAGGACGGCGCGCGCCGCGCTCGCGGCGCGCCTGGTCGAGCGGGTCGGCCTGCCGGCCAACACGCTGGCCCGCTATCCGCACGAGTTCTCCGGCGGCCAGCGCCAGCGCATCGCGATCGCGCGGGCGCTGGCNAGGCCGCCCAGCAGTCCGCCGTTGGCGGCCGCGCCGCCCGAGCCGCCGGCCGTGCCGCCCGCGGCGGCGCCGCCGCCGAGCAATCCGCCCAGCAGGCCGCCGTTGCCGGCGGTTCCGCCCGCGGCTCCGCCCAGGCCGCCCGTGACGCCGGCCAGCAGGCCGGTCACCGGCGCCAGCAGGCCGCCGTTGGCGCCGCCCGGCTGCGTCACGCCGGCCAGCAGGCCGGTGATGGGGCTGAGCAGTCCGCCGTTGCCGTTGGCGCCGCCGGT
>NZ_POQS01000002.1:597296-668656 GCF_002885955.2 Achromobacter pulmonis | reverse complement strand
GCTGGCGGCCGTGCCGCGCCTGCAGTTCGGCGCGCCCGGGCCGGCCTGACCCGGGCGCGGCCGTTCAGACGGAGTGGTGCGCGCTGCGCGCCTCCAGCCAGACCAGCGTGTCGTGGCGCAGGGCGCGCACGCACTGCGCCAGATAGGCGTGCACCGATTCCAGCTCCGCCGGGTCATGGCGGCGCGCCGTCAGCATGACCGCGTCGGCGACCCATTGGCGTTCCTGCGCCACCAGCTGGCACTGCTCTTCCACCGGCCGGATCACGATCATCCGGCGATCCAGCGGATGGCGGCCGCGCTGCACGTAGCCGGCCGCCTCCAGGCGGTTGATCAGCGCCGTCGCGCCGCCGGAGCTGATGCCCATCAACTGGGCCAGCTGCCCGGTGGGCAGGGCGTCGAACTCCATCACCAGTTCCAGCGCCTTGAGGTCCGCCAGGGGGATGCCCAGCTTTTCGGCCAGAGCGGATTGGCACGCCGCGTTATAGACGGCGAACTGCCTGCCCAGCATCAGCGCGATGTCCTCCAGCACGCCGGGACGCAGTTCGCTGCTGCGCCCGGCCGCGGGCTCCTGGTGAAAGTAGGTCTCTTGTTGCAGCATGGTTCGTGCTCCCGGGCCGATGGCGTGGATTACTTGCGGGCCGAGAGGCCGCCCAGGAGGCCGCCCAGCAGGCCGCCGTTGGGAGCGCCGGCCGTGCCGCCGCCGCTCAGGCTGCCCGTGACGCCGCCCAGCAAGCCGCCCAGCAGTCCGCCGTTGGCCGTGCCGGCCGCCGCGCCGCCGCCTGCGCTCACGTTCGCGCCCGCGCCGGAACCGGTGTTGGCGCTCACCGAGACGCCGCCAGCCAGTCCGCCGACCAGGCCGCCCAGCAGTCCGCCGTTGGCGGCCGCGCCGCCCGAGCCGCCGGCCGTGCCGCCCGCGGCGGCGCCGCCGCCGAGCAATCCGCCCAGCAGGCCGCCGTTGCCGGCGGTTCCGCCCGCGGCTCCGCCCAGGCCGCCCGTGACGCCGGCCAGCAGGCCGGTCACCGGCGCCAGCAGGCCGCCGTTGGCGCCGCCCGGCTGCGTCACGCCGGCCAGCAGGCCGGTGATGGGGCTGAGCAGTCCGCCGTTGCCGTTGGCGCCGCCGGTCAGGCCGCCGGTCACGCCGCCCAGGCCCAGGCCGCCCGTGAGCGAGGCGACCGCGCCGGTGGCGTTGGCCAGCGTCGCGCCCAGCGGGTTGGGGTTGCCCGGCGTGGCGTGCAGGAGGCCGCCGGCGCTGGCCACCGCGCCGCCCAGCCCTTGCAGCACGCCATTAAGGCCGACCGCGCCGCCGGGCAGCGAGCCGCCCAGGTTGCTGACCGTGCCGCCCAGGCTGTTCAGCAGGCCGGCCACCGGCGCGCCCAGCCTGGTGGTGTCGCCCACCTGCTGGGTCAGTCCGGTCACGGTGCCGGCCAGCGGGCTGGCGGTGGGGTCGAGCGCCGCGCCCAGGCCGGCCAGGGTAGGCTGCAGGCCGAGCGGCAGAACGTTGTCCACGGTNGTGCTCCCGGGCCGATGGCGTGGATTACTTGCGGGCCGAGAGGCCGCCCAGGAGGCCGCCCAGCAGGCCGCCGTTGGGAGCGCCGGCCGTGCCGCCGCCGCTCAGGCTGCCCGTGACGCCGCCCAGCAAGCCGCCCAGCAGTCCGCCGTTGGCCGTGCCGGCCGCCGCGCCGCCGCCTGCGCTCACGTTCGCGCCCGCGCCGGAACCGGTGTTGGCGCTCACCGAGACGCCGCCAGCCAGTCCGCCGACCAGGCCGCCCAGCAGTCCGCCGTTGGCGGCCGCGCCGCCCGAGCCGCCGGCCGTGCCGCCCGCGGCGGCGCCGCCGCCGAGCAATCCGCCCAGCAGGCCGCCGTTGCCGGCGGTTCCGCCCGCGGCTCCGCCCAGGCCGCCCGTGACGCCGGCCAGCAGGCCGGTCACCGGCGCCAGCAGGCCGCCGTTGGCGCCGCCCGGCTGCGTCACGCCGGCCAGCAGGCCGGTGATGGGGCTGAGCAGTCCGCCGTTGCCGTTGGCGCCGCCGGTCAGGCCGCCGGTCACGCCGCCCAGGCCCAGGCCGCCCGTGAGCGAGGCGACCGCGCCGGTGGCGTTGGCCAGCGTCGCGCCCAGCGGGTTGGGGTTGCCCGGCGTGGCGTGCAGGAGGCCGCCGGCGCTGGCCACCGCGCCGCCCAGCCCTTGCAGCACGCCATTAAGGCCGACCGCGCCGCCGGGCAGCGAGCCGCCCAGGTTGCTGACCGTGCCGCCCAGGCTGTTCAGCAGGCCGGCCACCGGCGCGCCCAGCCTGGTGGTGTCGCCCACCTGCTGGGTCAGTCCGGTCACGGTGCCGGCCAGCGGGCTGGCGGTGGGGTCGAGCGCCGCGCCCAGGCCGGCCAGGGTAGGCTGCAGGCCGAGCGGCAGAACGTTGTCCACGGTCTTGCCGACGTTGCCCAGCGCCGGCTCCAGCAGCGGCGTCGAGGGTCCGCCCAGCACGCCGCCGGTGATGCCGCCGACCACCTGGGTCACCGGGTTGAGCAGGCCGCCCTGGCCCGACAGGCCGGCGGTGAGCGCGCCCACGGCGCCGGTGGCGTTGCCCAGCACGGTCGTCAGCGGATTGGGGTTGTTCGGATCGGCATGCAGCAGGCCGCCGGTGCTGGCCACGGTCTTGCCCAGGCCGTCCACCAGGCCACCCAGGCCGGTGCTCAGCCCGCCGGGCAGGCCGGTGCCCTTGACCGTGGTGCCGAGATCGCTCACCAGCCCGCCGACCTGCTTGACCGTGCCGTCCACCGGCTGGCCCAGGCCCGTGGTGGCGCCAATTTCCTGCGTCAGCCCGACGACGGTGTCGGCCACCGGCTTGATGGTGGGGTCCAGCGCCTTGCCTACGCCGCCCAGCGTGGTGTCCAGGTTCAGGGGCAAGGTGTTGTCCACCGCGGCGCCGGTGTTGCCCAGCGTGGTTTCGAGCAGGCCGGCCGTGATCGGGTTGGTCGGATTGGTGGGATCGGTGCCGCCCGGGTTGGTGCCGCCGTCGCCGCCGCCATTGCCGCCGCCACCGCCATTGCCGCCGCCGCCGCCTCCCGGCGTTTCGGGAATGACCGTGCCCGGCAGGCTCGCCGACTTGCTGCCGCCACCGCCGCCGCCGCAGGCGGCCAGGGCGCTCATCAGCGCCGCGGCCAGGACGGTGGATGTCAGGATGCGCGAAATGCGGCGAGTCTCGATATTGGTATGCATGGCGAACTCCTTGTGTTGGAAGAGTCAGGCAAGAAACGGCCCGATACATCTACACATGCACAAAGCGTGCCAACTTTTTTCAAAAAAAAGCCCGCGGCGCGGCGGGCGGGATCTTCAAGGATAAAACCCTTTCAATTCATGTTGTTATGAGTTATTAAGGGTTTACCCTTATTCGAGAAATACGCAGATTTACGATCTCGCGCAGGCTGCGAATGTTACGAATGGCCGGTTATCGGCCGTTACGTTACGGGCGGCGTTACGTAACGCCGCGCTCAGAACGCGTCGTAATAAAGCGAGTAATTCGCGTTGAAACGCAGGTCGCGGTCATTGTCGACCGTCGCCGACCCCACCGGCTTGGCGACGTTGAAATCGAATAGATAATACTTATCGTCCGTGATCCGCAGCCCCAGCGCCACCGAAGACAAATGCCGCTGGTTCAGTTCCTGCAGGCTTTTGTTGTTGTACCAGGTGCGCGCATAGTCGACCATCGCATAGGGTTGCACGCTGGAAAGGTACTGCCAGCCGGTGCCGAAGCGCCGGTTTATTTCCGCCGAGACACCTATGCCTTTATCCCCGCTTTGTTCTCCCTGGGGATAGCCCATGGCGTAGCGCCAGCTGCCGTACGAGACCTGCTCCGAGGAAGGCAGGATATTGCTGGAATATTGCCCGGCGCCCGAGAAAACCAGCCCGAACTGGCCCGGCAACGCAAAGGTCTGCTTGGCGTTGAGGTTATAGCGGGTGAAATCCAGGTCCAGGATCGGGGTGGCGGAATAGCCGTAATTGGTTGAGATGTCTTTTTTGGCGCCGGCGGCGTCGAAACCCTTGGCGACGCCTAACGTGATGTCGGTGGCCTGGCTCTCGGATACCTGGATATAACGCAGTTCCGCGTTGGCGGCGCGCACGCGGGCGTCCTGCTGCAGCCAGCGGTCGCTGTTGCGCGCGTCGTAGCGGTCCTTGGAATTGGCGGCATAGACGCCCAGCGTGCCGGTCAGCGAACGGCTGTTGTTGAGCAGGAACGGATAACTCACGCCGAGGCCGACGCGGTCGTTTTTGACGCGGCGCTCGAAACCGAGATATTCGATGGCATCGTCCTCGGGGCGCGCGTCGTAGTGGTAGCCGTCGATTTTCAGCGCCAGGCCGTCGGCGCCGATCGGCACGCGGATTTCACCGTTGAAGTATTTCACGTCGTCGGTATTGAAGGGCACGGCGGCGGTCAGCTTCACCTGTTCGCCCAGCGGCGTCAGGCTGTTGGTCGCCATATTCACCAGCGGCTGCATGCCGGTGCCCAGGTCGGCGATGCCGCCGGTCAGGCTGACCGGCTGGCGGCTGGCCGCCAATACCAGTTCTGTGGCGCCGTCGGCGCGCCGCGGCAGATCCAGGCTGGGCGTGAATTTGACGCCGGGCACCGTGCGCATCAGATTCAGCTGGCGTTCCAGCGTGGCCTGCTTGAGCGGCCTTTCCTCTTTCAACGGGCCGGCCAGGGTATCGAGCCGGTCTTGCGCGTTGCCGATATCGCCTTCGATGCGCACCGAGCCGATATATCCCTCGACCACCGTCACCACCACCAGGCCGTTGGCGAAACTCTGGTTCTGCACCAGCGCGAACGACAGCGGATAGCCTTTTTCCCGGTACAGCAGCGTGATTTTGTCGACCTGCTGAACCAGTTCGCCCAGGCTTATTTCCTTGCCGGCCAGCGGACTCAGCAATGCGGCCACTTCTTCGAAGGGAATCGCGCGCACGCCGCTGACGTCGAAATTGCGCGGCACGATGCGCTGCGCCAGCCGCGCCTGCAAAGCCATTTGTTCCGGCGTCGCCGTCTGCACCACGGGCGGCGGCTGCGTGGCCGACGGCGGCCGCTCCAGTTTGGGCATGGAATCGACGGGATTGCCGCGCAAGGGGCCGTCTGCGCGGGCATTGCCGGCTGCCGCGAGGGCGCAGGCGAGGACCAGGGAAACTGAAGCTGCCGGAAATGTACGTCTCATGCCTTTTGATGTCTCTTGTTTCCGCGGCGCAGTTCCATGGCCTTTCCGATATTTATCGACTATTTCCACCGCCGGCCGCCGGGGTCGCGTTATGGTGCCAGTCGCTGACTAAAATGACAATTTATTTCATTGGACCATATAGCGAATTAGTGTTTTCGCTAAGTTGTTGCAAATTTGAAACTGCATGAATTGGCATGTTCGTTAGATAACCATATGTTTTTCAATGAGATATTCTTAACTTAAAGAGCGTTATTTACATTTAAATACAGCATTATTGCGAATATAAGGGAAAACCCTGATGTGTATTAAATGGTAATATACAAGACTACAAATAACGTATCTTCTCATTGCATCGAAATGTTCAGCCCAAGGAAATCCGCAAGTTTGAAAAGGATGACCGCAAGCAGAATCATGGGGCCCGCAGCGCTGCGTGCGGCCAGTTTCAAAAGAGGCTGTCCATGACGTCAGGTGAAATCGTTCCGCTTTCGTTCCACGGTGGCCTGGTGGCGCTTTCGTTTTTCGTTGCGGTGCTCGGTTCCTACGTGGCGATGCTGGCCGCGGCGGGTATCCGGGCGGAAACCCGCGATGGCGAAATCCGTTTCGGCTACATACTGATCGGCGCCGTCGCAATGGGCGGTGTCGGTATCTGGAGCATGCATTTCATCGGTATGCAGGCCCAGAACCTGCCTTTCGACGTGGGTTATCAATTCGACCTCACGCTGCTCAGTTTCCTGGTCGCCGCGGGTTTTTCCGGCTGGGCATTCTGGTTTGTCGGCCGCCAGCGTTTTACTTTCCTGCGCTGCCTGACGGGCGGCGTGGCCACCGGGCTGGGCGTGGTCTCCATGCATTATGTAGGCATGAGCGCCATGCGCATGCCGGCCGTGCTGGCCTGGGACCTGCCCATGGTGACGGCCTCGGTGTTTATCGCCGTGGTGGCCGCGTCGGCCGCATTGTGGCTCGCCTTCAATACCCAGAACGAACGCCAGCGCGCCGGCGCGGCCATTTTGATGGCGGTGGCGATCTGCGGCATGCATTACACCGGCGCCGCGGCCGGGACCGTGGTCTGCACCACGTCCCGCGAATATTCCGGCGCGCAGATCGGCGGCGCAATGCTGCCCTATATCGCGTTTGTATTATCCGTGGCGACCATGCTGCTGATGCGCTGGCATCTGCAGCGGGCGTCCCGGCGGTTTCGCGTGCGCACGGCGCAGCGCATTGACTCGATCATTGAATCGGCGCCGGTGGCGCATCCGGGCAAGTATCCCGGGTCCGTCCAGGGGCCGGAATGAGCAGGATTCCGGACGCGCGCCGCCTTGCAGTTGCGACGGTGTGCGAGTGGTTCTGGAAGTGTGGCCGGGCCTGCCGCCGGCGGGGCGGCTTGATGATCAATCGAGACCAGTGAGGTTCGAAAATGAAGCAAAAACTCATGCAATTCTGGAATGAAGAAGAGGGCATCACCGCGCTCGAATACGGCCTGATCGCCGGCATGATCGCGGTGGCGCTGCTGGCCGTGGTGGGCACGTTCACCGACGCGCTCGAAGGCCTGTTCACGGGACTGGGCGGCGCGCTGAGCGACAACACGCCGGGCTGATCCCGATCGCTTCCCATGCCGCGACGGCGGGCCGCCCGCCCGCTGCCGCGGCTCCCGTCCAGCTTTTTTTATTTGATTCGAAAAGCACGCCGCGCGTCCGCTGTCGTATCCGATTTCCGATTCTTGAAGGTCCTGCCTTGTCTCCAGGGGAAGCATTGTGGTGGTTGCTGTTCGCAAGCTGGAATCTGGCGCTGGTCTACAACGACCTGCGCTACCGCCGCGTCCCGAACGCCTTGGTGGTGTCGGGGTTCGCGCTTCAGCTGCTGTGGCTGCTGGCCGCGTGGCTGGCCCCCGGCTGGGCCTATCCGCCGCGCTGGTCCGGCTGGCTCATGGCCTGGCTGGGGTTCGCCGCGGCGCTGCCGTTCCTGCTGCTGTGGAGCCGGCGCCTGATGGGCGCGGGCGACGTCAAGGCCATCGCCGTGCTGGGACTGCTGCTGGGGCTGCCTGCGCTGTTGGCGGTGCTCGTGCTGTCGAGCCTGCTGGCGGGCCTGCATGCCTTGCTGGTGCTGGCGCTCTCGCGCGTGTGGGCGCCGGGCGCGCGGCTGCGCCAGATTCCGTACGCCGCATACATGGGAATCGCCGCGCTCAGCGTGGCGTCTATGCCCTGGAATTCGGCCTGGTATTCGTAGTGTTCTTCCTGTTGTTCTACGGGATTCTGACTTATTCGCTGGTCGCCGCCGCACAGAACTCCGTCGCGCTGGCCGCGCAGGACGGCGCGCGCAAGATCCTGCAATGGCAGGGCGGCGCCGCTTCGCTGGCGGCGCGGGCCGGGGCGGGACGCGACACCGCGCTGCAGCGGGCCGAATGGATCAGCACGCTGTCGGCCTCGCCGGTGCGGGTGGCGGTGTGCGGCAGCGCGGGCGCGCTGAGCAGTTCGGGCGGCGGCGCGTGCAGCGGCCTGCCGCTGGCCGACGGCCAGATCGAAGTGACGGTGTCCTATCCGTATGGCGCCCATCCGCTCATCCCCACGGTGCCGCTGCTGCGCACGGCGCTGATGCCGGCCTCCGGCGTGCTGAGCGCGCGCGCGACCGTGCATCTGGACCAGCTGGACGGGGAGGGCTGAGATGCGCACCCCTCATCCGCTCCATTGCCGGCCGCGGCGCCAGCGCGGCGTCGCGGCGCTGGAGTTTTCGCTGACCCTGATCGTGCTGCTGCTGTTCATCTGCGGCGTGCTGGGCGTGAGCGCGCTGTTCTGGATGCAGCAGCAACTGGCCGCGGCCGCGACCGACGGCGCGCGCGCCGCGGTTTCGGCCCGCTACAACGGCGAGCCCGACGTGCCGGCGGCGGCCTGTTCCGCCGCCATGAGCGCGTTCTCGTCCGGCTCCAGCGTGGTGTGCGCGGCCTCGCGCGCGCCTTGCGAGTGGAGCGGCCCGGCCGGCCGGCAGTCCGACTGCGCCACCGTGAACCTGACTTATGAAACCCAGTCCTGGCCCTTGCTGGCCACCCTGCAGGGCCTGATCACCTCGTTGCCGGGCATGGGCCGGAACTGGATTCCCAACCAATTGCATTCGCAAGCCGTCGTACAGATATCGCAGGGGACACCATGAGCAGTTTGAGCAAGATCGTCGCAGGGATGTTGTTGGTAGCGGGGCTGGTTCTGGCCTTCATCGCCTGGAGGCTGGCGTCCGCGCCGGCCAGCGCGCCGGCCGCCGCGGCGTCGGCGCCCGCGCCGGCGGCGCCGGTCGCCGCGCCCGTCAAGCGCTATCCGGTTGTCGTGGCCAAGACGCCGATCGCGGCCGGCACGCGCATCGACGCGGCCCGGATGCTGGAAGTGGCGCAGTGGCAGGCGGCGCTGTCGGGCGGCTATGAGGCGGCCGCGCCGTTGGAAGGCGCAGTGGCCAAGGTCGATATCGCCGCGGGCGACCCCATGCTGCCCAGCCTGCTGGCGCAGGGACTGGCGCGCCAGCTCAAGGAAGGAGAACGCGCCGTGGCCATCGCGGTCGACGAAGTCGTGGGCGGCGGCAACCGCATCGGTCCGGGCGACTGGGTCGACGTGTTCTTCATGATCGAGAAAGGCCAGGAAGTGCCTGGCGCGCAGGCGCGCCTGCTGCAATCGCAGCTGCGCGTGCTGGCCTACGGCAAGGCTTCGGTGGACGGTCCGGAGGAAAAGCCGGCAGGGCAGGCGGGCGTGCCGAACCAGCCGGCCAAGACCGCGGTGCTGGCCGTGCCGCTGGAACGCGTCAATGAACTGATGCTGGCCAGCCGCGCCGGCCGCCTGCAGCTGGCGCTGCGGCCGCTGGGCGACGAGGCCCTGCCGGACACGGAATTGTTCGTGCAGCGCGGCAGCGTGCTGCCGGTGCGCGCCGACCTGACGCCGGCCCAGCGCGATGCGCTCAAGCTCGCGCCGAACCGCGCCTATGCCGGCGAAAGCCTGGTGCAGCTCGACGGCACCACGACGGCGGCGCGTACGCCCGCGGCCGTGGCGCGCGGCGCGAATGCCGGCGGCGGCCGGTCGGTGGAAATCGTGCGCGGCGACAAGACCGAGCGCGTGCGTTACTGACAGCGGCCGCGGGGCCGATGCGGGCCCCGGCGGCTGGACTCTCCCAAATAACTCGATCCAGCACCATGAAGAAACATCAGCGCACCACCGTCATCTGTGTCCTGTCGGCGCTTGCCGCGTTCGGCTGCGGCGCGAGCGCCGTAGCGCAAACCGCGACGCCGGCCGCGAGCGCGCCGGCGCCGGTCCGCGACCTGAACCTGGCGGTCAAGGGCCAGCAGACCCTGCTGCTGGACGGCGCCGTGCCCTCGCGCCTGGCCATCGGCGACCCGGAAGTGGCCGACGTCAAGATTCTGCCCGCCGGCGGCAAGCGCGCGGGCGCCATCCTGGTCTACGGCAAGAAGGCCGGCACCACGCAGCTGCAGGTCTGGAGCGGCTCCAATCCCGCGCCCCAGGTCTGGAACCTGCGCGTGGGCGGCAGCGTGCAGGGCGCGCTGGCCAGCCGCGGCATCGCCGGCGGCGCCAACATCGATATTGCCGGCGACCGCGCGGTGGTGTCCGGCCACGCCGAAACGCCGATGGGGCAGGTCGCGTCCGTGGCGATGGCGGCCTCGGCCGTGGGCGGCGAAAAGAACGTGGTGGACGTATCCTCGGCCGGCACCAGCGGCGTGGTGCAGGTGGAGGTAAAAGTGGTCGAGGTGTCGCGCTCCGTCATGAAAGAAGCGGGCATCAACTGGTCGGCCGGCGGCAGCGGCCCGTGGAGCGCCAGCGCCAGCCTGGTGCCGGCCAACCTGGGCGCGGCGGCCTCGGGCTTCTCGCTGTTCTACGACACCAACAACTTCTCGGCCAATCTGCGGTTGCTGCAGAACAACGGCATGGCGCGCGTGCTGGCCGAGCCCACGCTGGTGGCGCTGACGGGCCAGAGCGCCAGCTTCCTGGCCGGCGGCGAGCTGCCCATCCCTGAATCCGGCGGGCTGGGCACCGTGTCGGTCACGTTCAAGCCGTTCGGCATCGGCCTGACCGTCACGCCCACCGTGCTGTCGCGCGACCGCATCTCGCTGAAGGTGGCGCCCGAGGCCAGCGAACTCGATTACAGCAACGGCATCGCGATCAGCAACGGCGAGAACTCCGCCTCCATCATTCCGGCGCTGCGCACGCGCCGCGCGGACACCACGGTGGAGCTGGGCGACGGCGAGAGCTTCGTGATCAGCGGCCTGGTGTCGCGCCAGACCAAGGCGATGGTCAGCAAGGTGCCGCTGCTGGGCGACCTGCCCATCATCGGCACTTTCTTCCGCAGCCTGGACTACAAGCAGGAGGACACCGAGCTGGTCATCGTGGTGACGCCGCGCCTGGTGCGCCCCATCGCGCGCGGCGTCACGCTGCCGCTGCCGGGGGCCAGGCAGGAGCGCGCCGACAACGGCTTCAACGCCTGGGGCTATTACCTGACCGGCCCGATGGGCGGCCAGCAGATGCCGGGATTTTCGCGGTGAACGATATGAAGACACATACGAGCGAATGGAAGGGCCTGCAGAACGGCAGGCGATTCCTGTTCTGCTCCCGGGGGGCGGACATCGCCGCCCAGCTGGGGCAGGCGCTGGGCGACATGGGCATGCTGACCCAGGAGTCGCCCGGCACGGAAGAACTGGCGCGGCGCCTGGCGGACATCGCGCCGCAGGTGGTGTTCCTGGATTTCACGCTGAGCGAGGACGAGCCCGGCAAGCTGTTCAAGTCGGCCGAGCTGGCGCGCCTGCTGGCGCGCATCGCGCCCAGCCTGCCGCGCGTGGCGGTGGGGCTGCTGAGCCAGCCCGAAGGCGCGATCGCGGCCCTGCGCGCCGGGGTCAGCGACTTCGTCGATCCCACGGTGGCGCCGCAGGAAATCAAGGAAATCGTGCAGCGCCTGATGAACGCGCAGGCGGGCGACGCGCCCGGCGGCGGATCGCGGCGCAGCGTGCTGCTGCTGAGCGCGCGCCCCGGCGTGGGCGCCAGCACGCTGGCCGTGCACCTGGCCGGCATGGTGCAGGACCGCCTCAAACAGGCCCATTGCGCGCGCAACGCGGCCGGTGGCAAGGCTGCGCGCGCGGCCGCGGCCGAGCCCGGCTCGACGCTGCCGCTGTCGAGCCGCGTGGCGCTGATGGACCTGGGCTGGCCAGTGGGAGACTGCCAGCTGTACCTGAACATTGGCGGCGACTTCGACTTCGCCGAGGCGGCGCGCAACCTGCGCCGCCTGGACTCCACGCTGCTGGGCTCGGCCATGCCGCACACGGCCAATGGCCTGAGCGTGCTGTCGCTGCCGCGCGACCTGGCGCAGATGCGCGACGCCTCGCTGTCCGATTCGCTGCTGGTGTTCGAGCGCATGCGCCAGCATTTCGGCGTGGTGGTGGCCGATGCCGGCGGCTTCACCAATCCCGAATTCGTGGCCGGCCTGGCGCGCGCCTCGGAGCAGAACTGGATCGTGACGGACCAGAGCGTGGGCGCGCTGGTGTCGCTGGCCGGCCTGCTGCAGGAACTGGAGCAGATGCACGTGGACCGCCGCAGCCTGGGGCTGATCGTCAACCGCTACGACGAGCGCTACGGCATGACCGCGCAGCAGATCGCCGAGCGCTTCCAGCTGGACCTGGTGGGCACGCTGCCCGACCGCACGCTGGCGCTGATGGTGTGCACCAACCAGGGCCATCTGCTGCATGAAGAAGCCGAACGCGACATCTACGTGCGCGCGGTGCAGGCGCTGGCCGAAAAACTGAGCGCCCACGAACACGCCGCCGGCGGGCGCGCCGGCTGGCTCGCGACCTGGCTGCCCGGCGTGCACCGCCGCATGGCGGGTTGACGGCAACACGGACGGACAGCAACGGAATCCCACATGATCATGACAGCGACGGTTGAGTTCGGCGGCGAAGGCGACTCCGGTTTTTCGGCGTCGAACCGCTACCAGGAAGTGAAGACGGCGGCCTACGAGCACCTGCTTTCCCGCATCGAGGAGCTGGGCGCCGAGTTCGGCCGCTGGGCGCGCTCGGCTATCCAGGAGTTCGTGGACATCGAGGTCGCGAGCTTCGTGCGGCTGCGCAGGGTGCCGATCAACGAAGGCGAGATGCGGCAGATCGCCGAGGCCCTGACCAAGGAACTGGCTGGCCTGGGGCCGCTGGAGGACCTGCTGGCGGACCCGGCGGTGGAAGACATCCTGATCAACGGCTACGACAACGTGTTCGTGTCGCGCCGCGGCGTGCTGGCGCGCGAGACGCTGCGCTTCACCGACAATCAGCACGTGCTGCGCATCGTGCGCCGCATCCTGGCGCCCATCGGCCGCCGCCTGGACGAATCCAGCCCCATGGTGGACGCGCGCCTGCCCGACGGCGGGCGGCTGAACGTGGTGATCGAGCCGCTGGCGGTGGACGGCCCCATGGTGTCGATCCGCAAGTTTCGCCAGGACCCGCTCAAGCCCGCCGACCTGCTGACGCTGGGCACGTTCGACGAAGAGATCTACCGGCTGCTGCACGAGGCGGTGAAGAACCGCTGCAACATCCTGGTGTCCGGCGGCACCAGTTCGGGCAAGACTTCGCTGCTCAATGCGCTGGCGTTCTTCATCCCCGGCACCGAGCGCGTGGTCACGGTCGAGGACACGGCCGAACTGTCGCTCAACCACCCGCACGTAGTGCGGCTGGAATCGCGCCAGGGCGGCTTCGACGGCAGCGGCGCGGTGACCATCCGCGAGCTGATCCGCAACAGCCTGCGGATGCGCCCGGACCGCGTGGTGGTGGGCGAAGTGCGCGGCGCCGAAGTCATGGACATGCTGCAGGCCATGAACACCGGGCACGAAGGCTCCATGGCCACCATCCACGCCAACTCGCCGCGCGAGTGCCTGTACCGGATCGAGATGCTGGCGGGCTTCGCCGGCTTCCAGGGCAGCGAGGACAGCCTGCGCCGCCAGATCGCCAGCGCGCTCGACTTCATCGTGCAGATCGGCCGCCTGTCCAACGGCAAGCGCCGCGTGCTGTCGGTGACCGAGGTGACGGGCATGGGCGACAACGTGATTTCCACGCAGGAGCTGTACCGCCACGAAACCTTCCTGACGCCGGAGGGCGAGGAAAAAGACCGCTGGAAATGGCTGGGCATCCATCCGCATACGCCCAAGCTGGCCAGGATGCGCAGCGAGGCGCGCGCCAACGACGCCGCGTCCGGCGACGGCGATGGCGGCGGTGGCGGCGGGTTCTGGAGCCGGAGGCGCTGATGGAGCGGGTCCTGATACTGGCCGGCCTGGCGCTGGCGCTGATGCTGGGCGCGGCGCTGCTGTGGCGCCACGCCAGCCGCGGCGCGCGCCGCGCCGCGAGCTCGGCGTTCCTGGAGAACCAGCTCAACCGCGTGCGCGACGCGCGCCCGGACGACGACACGTTCGCGGCCGGTTCGCGCGCCATGCGCAGCGGCCTGCTGGGATGGGACCGCCTGCTGCTGGTGGCCGGCATACGCCAGAGCCCCGGCTTCTATCTGCGCCTGGCGGCGCCGCTGTTCGGCGGCGCGGCGCTGGCCTGGCTGCTGCTGGGCGGGCTGTCCGGCGCGGTGACGCTGGTGCTGGTGGCGGTGCTGGAGTATTTCCTGCTGTGGCTGCGCGCCGACAAGCGCCAGCGCCGCATGATCGCGCAGCTGCCGGCGTTCCTGGACAACATCGTGCGCCTGGTCACCATCGGCAACAGCATGGGCTCGGCCTTCCAGACCGCCGCCGCCAACACCGACGAACCCTTGCGCGAAGTGGTGGAGACGGCGGCCAGCCTGAGCCGCTCGGCCAAGGAGCTGGACGCGGCGCTGGTGCACGTGTCGCGCCTGTACGGGCTGAAAGAGCTGTACATGATCGCCGCCGTGGTGTCGCTGGCGATGCGCTTCGGCGGGCGCAGCGACCAGGTGCTGGAGCGCATGGCCGCGTTCATGCGCGATGTGGCCCAGGCGCGCAACGAACTGTCGGCCAGCTCGGCCGAGGTGCGGCTGTCGGCCTGGATACTGGCGCTGCTGCCGGTGGGGATCGCCGGCTTCATCATCGTGACCAACAACAATCTCTTCATGGGACTGTGGCACGACCCGGCGGGCTTCAAGATGCTGGTGACCGCGGTGGCGCTGCAGATCGGCGGCAGCTACTGGCTGTACCGCATGGCCAAGTCGATCTGAGGAGAGGCGCGATGCATATCCTGCAATCCTGGAACGCCTCGACCACGCTGGCCGCGGCGCTGATGCTGATCGCGGCGGCCATGCTGGTGCTGGGCGTGGGCCTGGTGCGGCGCCTGCGCGGCCAGAGCCGCAGCCGCCAGGTGGTGGACCAGGCGCTGGCGGCGCGCCAGATGGGCGAGGGCGCGGCCGCGCCCCTGCCGGCCGCCGACGCGCAGGGCCGCCTCGCGGCCGCCGCGCGCGCCGCCGATTCGTTCGGCAGGCGCCTGAGCCAGGGGCGCCTGGCCGATGCGCTACTGGCCGCCGAAGACCGCAAGCTGGTGGACATGGCCGGCTATGCCGACGCCGCCACGGCCCGCTCGCGCTTCGTGGTGGCGCGCTTCGGCCTGGCGTTGCTGCTGCCGGTGGCTGCGGTGACGGCGGGCCTGCGCTATGGCCACATCGGCTCGTTGGGCGGCATGCTGCTCGCCGCTTTCTTCGGCTTCGGGTTCGGCTACATGCTGCCCAAATGGGCCTTGCGCCGCCGCGTGGCGCGCCGCCGGCGCCTGGCGGCCGACGAACTGCCGCTGCTGGTGGACCTGTTGCGCCTGCTGCAGGGAGTGGGGCTGTCCATCGACCAGAGCCTGCAGGTGCTGGTGGCGGAATTCGGCCAGGTGCTGCCGGTGCTGTCGCAGGAACTGCGGCTGGCCTCCGAACTCTACGTGCGCGGCCGCACGCGCGAACAGTCGCTGGCGCGGCTGGCGACCGGCTTCGACAACGACGATCTGTCCGCCATCTGCCGCCTGATCGCGCAGGTGGACCAGCACGGCGGCGCGGTGCAGGAGCCGCTGAACCGCTTCGGCGAACGGCTGCGCGAATCGCGCCGCCTGGAGCTGAAGGAGCGGGTCGGCAAGACCACGGTCAAGATGACGGGCGTCATGATCGTGACCCTGCTGCCGGCGCTGCTGATCGTCACGGGCGGAGCGGGATTCATAGCGGTGATACGCGCGTTGTCGCGCATGGGGGGAACATGATGGCGGGCGCGATGAATTGGCGGCGCGGCTGCGCGCGCGGCATGGCCGCGGCGGCGGTGCTGGCGGGCCTGGCGGGGTGCAAGAGCAACGGCGCCGAGTCGGCGTGGCAGCTGATCCAGCAACAGCAGCAGGAGCAGGCGCTGGCGCGCCAGCAGGAAGACGAGGCCCAGGGCCGCAACCGGCCGCGCGAGCCGGAGATGATGCTGTCGATGATCGCCGAGGCGCAGCGCCAGGAGCGCTATTTCGCGTCGCTGGCCTACATCGACGCCTATCAGCAGAAGTTCGGCGCCGACAGCCGCGTGGCCGTCATGCGCGCCGACGCGCTGCGCCAGACCGGCCAGACCGCCGCCAGCGAACAGGCCTACCGCGCGCTGACCCGCGGCGAGCAGGCCGCGCAGGGCTGGCATGGCCTGGGCCTGATCGCCGGCGGCCGCGGCCAGTACGAGCAGGCGGCCGACGACTTCGCGCAGGCGGCGCGGCTGGCGCCGATGAACGCGCAGATCCTGGGCGACCTGGGCTACGCCAGGCTGCGCGCCGGCGACCTGAACGGCGCCCGCGTGCCGCTGGGCCAGGCGGCCGAACTCGCGCCCGAGAACGGCCGGGTGCTGGCCAATATGGCGGTGCTGCTGCTGGTCGAAGGCGACCCGCTCAAGGCGCAGCGCCTGATGGACCAGGCGCAGCTGGGCGAGGAGGCCCGCGGCCAGGTGCTGCGCCTGGCTGCCGAGATCCGCGGCCAGGTCGCGCCCATGCCCATGCCCGCGGCCGGCCTGCCGGCCACCCGCGTCTCCGGCGCGGGCGGCGCCGTGATGCCGATGATGAGCCCCTTGATGGAGGGCCTGGGCAACGGGCCCATCGTGCGTTAACCGTATTCAGCCAGGAATTTCGACATGTCCCACATCCGTTCCTACACCACGCTGCTGTTCTCCGCCCTGGCGCTGGCCGCGCCCGCCGCGCATGCGCAGTCGAATGCGCCGCTGACCGGCGGCATGGCCGCCGGCGCGCCGACGCCCGCGGCCCCGACCGCCCCGGCTGCGGCGCCGGCCGCCATGCCCGACCGTCCGGTGGTACAGCAGGTTTCCACGCCGCTGCCGCAACAGGCTAGCGCCGCGCCGCAGGAGGCCGCGCCGGAAGCGTTCGGCGACGTCACGCGCGGCCTGCTGGCGGCGCAGGCCGACGGCCGGCGCGCGGGCGGCGCGCTGCCCATCCTGGGGCCGGTGTCCACCGCCGCCTGGAACCGCTATCTGGACAGCTTCAAGCACCCGATCCCCGAGTGGCTGCAGAAGCGCGTCGAAACCAAGAACACAAACTGATGCCCGGACCCGAGCCGGAACCGAACATGCGCGCTCATTCTTCGCGTCCCGTCCCGTTGCCGCGCCAGCGCGGCAGCATCACCGTGGCCGTGGTCTTCGCGATCCTGGTGGGGGTGGTGCTGCTGGGCGCGGCGCAGCTGGCCTACAGCTTCTACATGAAGCGCGAGATGCAGAAGGGCGCGGACCTTGCCGCGCTGTCGGCGGTGCAGGCGCTGGGGCTGGGCGCGCCAGCCGATTGCGCGCCGGCGATCGCGGCCGGCCGGGCCTCGGCGCGGCGCAACATCCCCACGCTGATCGACCGCTTCACGGATGCCGACATCACCGTCGAATGCAAGGTCTGGGACCCGGACCGCGCCGACGCCGCCGGCATGCACCTGTTCGATCCGGCCGGCGACGAGGCGTTCAACGCCGTGCGCGTGACGGTCAGCAAGCGGCTGAGCCGCATCATCCCCAGCTTCAGCGGCGGCGATGGCGGCCTGCCGGCCTCGGTCTCGGCGGTGGCGGCCAATTCCAGGCCGGTCGCCGTCTTCTCGGTCGGCTCGCGCCTGCTGCGCCTGGAGCGCGGCGGCCTGCTGTCGCGGCTGCTGGCCACCGTCGGCGCCTCGCCGGCCCAGCTCGACGTGCTGGACGCGGCCGGGCTGGCCAGCGTCCAGATCACGCCGGCCGGCCTGCTCAAGGCCCTGGGCCTGCCGCTGTCGGTCGCAACCGGCGTGGGCACGCCCGAACAGCTGGCGGCCGTGGAGAACCTGACGCTGGGCCAGCTGCTCAACGCGACCCTGAGCGTCATCGACAAAATGGGCACGGCCAGCGCCGACGTGGGGCTGCTGGCCCGGGCCATCGGCGTGGCGCTGGACGTGATGCCGCTGGACCTGCCGGTCAAGCTGTTCGGCGACGGCGGCCTGCTCGACCTGTCGGTGCAGGGCGGCGGCGCGCATTCCGCGCTGCAGGCCGACATCAACGCGCGCAACATCCTGGAGACCGCGCTGGTGATCGCCAACGGCGAGAACCTCATCAACCTCGGGCTGAGCGTGCCGCTGCTGGGCGTGGACGCGCAGGTGCGCGTGGTCGAGCCGCCTTCCATCGGCATCGGCGGCGTGGGCGCGCGCGCGACCAGCGCCGGCATCCGCGTGTACCTGCGGGTCAACACCGCCACCATCCCGCTGGTCGGCCCGCTGCTGTCGGACACGCTGGGCACCCGCGTGGACCTGCCCATCATCATCGACGTGGCGCAATCGACCGGCACCGTCAGCAAGCTGTGCGAGGCGCCGCTGACCGAATCGCAGGCCGTCATCGACGTGTCTTCGTCGCTGGTGAACCTGTGCCTGGGCAGCTTCCCCGCCATGCAGTCCAGCACCGACCGGGACCCGAATCATTTCGTGTCGCTGACCAATAGCTGCGAGTCCTCGGCCTCGGCCGCCATCGGACGCCACGAGGTGCTGAACGTGCTGGGCATCCTGCCGCTGACCGCCAAGATCGCCGACCCGCCGCTGTCGGTGTTTCCGTCGTCCACGCCGGTATCGGTGCTGCTGACCGAGCCGCCGTCGCCGGACTCCAGCACCACGATCAACGCCTCCCAGGTCGACCTGGCGCAGCTGGCGTCCAACCTGTCGGACGCGCTGATCGGCGGCATCCTGGGCGATCTGTTCAGTACCGGCACGCCGCTGACGGACAAGGAGCGCGCGGACCTTGCCGCCAGGCTGGTGGGCGGCGACGCCTCGCATGCCGGCAAGACCGTGTCCAAGGTCGTCAACGACATGCAGTGGTCCAAGGACGCGATGGAGCGGCTCGGCACCCGCCTGAGCACCGGCGGCCTGACCGGCGTGCTGGGCGGCACGCTGCAGCTGGTCGGCGGCATCCTGAACACGCTGCTGGCGGCGCCGCTGAGCGACGTGGCCTGCTTCATGGCCGGCGGCCCCGACGATATCCGGCAATGCCGCGTCAAAGCGGTCGGCGCGCTCGCCCTGAGCGACGGCGGGCAGGTCGGCGGCGTGCTGTCGGTGGTCGTCGCGCTGCTGACGCCCTTGCTGGACGCGCTGTCGGTGCTGCTGCAGCAGCTGCTCAATCTGCTGGGCCTGAGCCTGGGCCAGACCGACGTCTCCCTGATTTCCGTCGATTGCGGCAAGCCCCGCCTGGTGTACTGATGGTGAATATCGTGATTTCCGCTGCCTGCCTGCACGCGAGGTTCGCGCCATGAGCCAGAAATTCATGCGCGACGAATTCGATCTCTATGTCTGGGAGGGCACCTCCGACATCGCCAGCCGCGCCGAGCGTTGCCTGGCCGGCATGGACGTGGCGCTGCTGCGGGCCGACGCCGGCACGGCCTTTCCGCCACCGCGCGATGCCGGACGGCCGGCGGTGGCCCTGGTGTCGGTGTCGGTGATGGGCGATACGCGCTTCAGCGGCTACGACTGGCTGGCCGCGCAGGGCCTGCCCATCATCTGGGTGGCGTCCGAGGCGCGCGGGCGCGATCCGCGCTACTACCCGCCCGAATACTCGTACACGCTGCCGCCGTCGTTCACCGCCTCCGATCTGCGCAAGTTGCTGTTCGAACTGCTGGGCGTGCTGGACCAGGTCAAGCGCGCCGCGCCCCGGCGCGAACAGCCGCTGATCGCGGTGTCTGCGCCGATGCGCGAACTGCTGGCCGAAGCCGAGCTGTACGCCGACTGCCGCAGCAACGTGCTGATCCACGGCGAAACCGGCGTGGGCAAGGAGCGCGTGGCGCGCCTGCTGCACGAGCGCGCGCCGTGGTCGGACGGCCCCTTCGTGGCGGTGAACTGCGGCGCCATTCCCGAAGGCCTGTTCGAGGCGCATTTCTTCGGCCACGCCAAGGGCGCGTTCACCGGCGCGATCGGCGCGCACAAGGGCTATTTCGAACAGGCCCACGGCGGCACGCTGTTCCTGGACGAGATCGGCGACCTGCCGCGCTACCAGCAGGTCAAGCTGCTGCGCGTGCTGGAGCAGAACAGCGTGACGCGCCTGGGCTCGACGGTGGAAGTGCCGGTGGACTTCCGCCTGGTCGCCGCCACCAACAAGGACCTGCGCGCCCTGGTGGGGCAGGAGGAGTTCCGCGCCGACCTGTATTACCGGCTGGCGGTGATCGAACTGCGCATCCCCAACCTGGACGAGCGCGGCGGCGCCGAGAAGGCGGCGATCTTCCGCGCCCTGCTGGAGCGGCTGGGCGCGCCGGACGAGCCGCCCGCGTGGCTGCTGGAGCGCGTCGCGCAGACGCGCTTCGCCGGCAACGTGCGCGAACTGTCCAACGTGGCCGAGCGCGTGGCCATCATGCGGCGCCAGCTCGATGCCTGGGACCCGCCGCGCATCGAACGCATCTTCGGCCAGCTCGCCGAGCCGCTGGCGGCCGCCGGCGCGCAGTGCGAGCCGCCGGTGTTCACCGACGCCGAGCGCGCCGAACGCGCCCGCATCCTGGCGGCGCTGGACGGCAACGGCTGGCGCCGCCAGGACACCGCCAACGCGCTGGGAATCAGCCGCAAGGTGCTATGGGAAAAAATGCGCAAGCTGCACCTGGGCGCAGGGCAGGGAGAGGCCGCCGAGGTGTAAATCCGGGCGTCCTTGGTGAAATAAATTGCTATAGTTCCGCAAACTTTTTTTTGGGGTAGGCATGAAAGTCCACTTTATCCGTGGCGCCGCACGCATGGCGCTGTTGGGAACGGCCCTGTCCGGCCTGGCGGCCTGCGCCGTGGCGCAGCCCGAGGAGCCGCGTCCCACGGTTAAACAGGTGGAGGATACGCAGGCGGCGTCCACGCCCGTGACGCCGCCGGCGAGCGCGCCGGCGCTGGCCGCGCGGCCCTCGTCCACCGTTTCCGAACTGCAGTCGCTGATACAGAACCGCCAGGTTTCCGAACTGCGCACGGCCTATAACGGCACCTATGGCGCGAGCCTGCTGTTCAAGCCCGACGACCTGACCTATTACGTCGCGCTGTTCCAGCAGAAGGATTTCTGGCGCGTGCTGAAGACCCAGTCGGACAAGCAGGCCGAATCGACCTATCGCGCCTTCGCCGCCCAATCGGCGGACCTGGCCGAGGTGGACATCAAGCGCATCAAGCTGCAGGCCGAAACCGCCCACGCCGAAAAACTGCTGGCCACGCGCAGCGCCGAACTGAGCACCCTGCAGGCCGACCGCGCGCTGCGCCTGCAGCAGGAACAGCAGGTCGCCGCGCGCCAGGAACAGTCGCGCCAGGAAGCGACGGCGCTGGCCGAACAGGAAAAGGACGTGCGCCAGCAGCTGCGCGACCTGCAGCGCCAGATCGACGCGCTGCAGGCCCAGCAGGCCCAGGTGGCGGGCGCGCCGGCCCAGAAGCGCGGGAAGTAGCCCGAGGCGGGGGCGGGCCGGGCGGCGTTTTCTTGTATTCTGGCCATTGCACCCCATATGAATGCCATGGCTCTCAAAGTATTCGACCTCGAGTGCGAACACGGCCACCTCTTCGAAGGCTGGTTCGGTTCGCACGAAGATTATGACGCGCAGCAGGCGCGCGGCCTGGTCACGTGCCCCGTCTGTGCGTCGGCCAGCATCACCAAGCGCCTGTCGGCGCCGCGGCTGAACGTGGCCAATCTGCACGAGCCGGCTTCCCGGCCCGCCTTGCCGGCCAACGCCAGCGAAGCCGAAAAAATGGCGGCGCTGCAGGCCGTGGTCATGCGCCAGGTCCGCGCCGTGCTGCGCAACACCGAAAACGTCGGCGCGCGCTTTGCCGAAGAGGCCCGCCGCATCCATGCCGGCGACGCCGACGACAGGCCCATCCGCGGCACCGCCACGCCGCAGGAGCGCGCCGAGCTGGCCGACGAAGGCATCGAGGTGATGGCCGTGCCCGACTTCCTGGACGACGACCGCCTGCAATAGAGAAAAGGCCCCCACGCCGCGCACGCTGCGCGTGCTTGCTGCCCCCCGAGGGGGCGTTTTTGCCTTGGGGCGGCCCGGCGGCAAAAAGGCCCGCCAGCCAAAAAAAATGCCAGACCCGAAGGTCTGGCATTTTTTTCGTCCGTGGCCGATCAGTTGTTGACGCGGCTGCGGTATTCGTTGGTGCGGGTGTCGATTTCGATCTTGTCGCCGATGGCGCAGAACAGCGGCACGTTCAGTTCGAAGCCGGTGTTGATCTTGGCCGGCTTGGTCACCTTGCCCGAGGTATCGCCGCGCACGGCGGGTTCGGTGTAGGTGATTTCGCGCACGATGGTCGTGGGCAGTTCCACCGAGATGGCGCGGCCGTCGTAGAAGACCACTTCCACGGGCATCGCTTCTTCCAGGTAGTTCAGGGCGTCGCCCATGCTGTCGGCTTCGATTTCGTACTGGTTGTACTCTTCGTCCATGAAGACGTACATCGGGTCGCCGAAGTAGGAGTAGGTGCACTCCTTGCGGTCGAGCTGGACGACTTCGAACTTTTCGTCGGCCTTGTAGACCGATTCGCTGGCGGCGCCGGTCAGCAGGTTCTTGAACTTCAGCTTGACCACGGCGGCGTTACGGCCGGACTTGTTGTATTCGGCCTTCTGGACCACCAGGGGGTCCTTGCCAACCATGGCCACGTTGCCGACTCGCAGTTCCTGAGCGGTTTTCATCGATAAAACTCCGGGGTGATAGGTGCACTCGCCGTGCTAGCAGAAAGCCCCCGGGAAGCTGGCCGTAAGGCCGGCGCCTGGGCTTAGTGCACACCCCGGGAGGCGTCATAGTTGAGGCCCGACAAAATACAGGGCTCTCGGAAAACTCTCTATTCTAACGTTTCTTCGCCAACTCTGCGCAGAAATCGGCCAGATTTTCGCCCAGGTCGGGCCGCGCGGCCTGGCTGGCGTCCCAGGCCCGGGCCGCCTCGGCCCAGCCGTTCCAGGCATCCGGCGCCAGGGCGGCGGCCAGCGCGGCCGCCGTCCGGCCGGGCTCGGGCTGGTTCCAGGCGCGGATGAGGGCCTGGGCGGTTTCCGGGGCCGGATAGCGCGCCAGCCAGGCCTCCAGCTTTTCCAGGTGGATGTTGCCGTCCTGGGGGTAGATCTGCCAGACCAGCGGGCGCGCGGCCCAGGCGGCGCGCACGAAAGAATCCTCGCCGCGCACGAAGTTCAGGTCGCAACACCACAGCAGGCGGTCGAAGTCCGGCTGCGCCACGAAGGGCAGACGGGCCAGCAGCGGCGCGCCGGGCGCCGCGCAGGCGGCTTCCAGCCCGGGCGCGACGCCTTCGGGGGCCAGCAGCACGCTGGGGCGCGGATCGGCCGCCAGCGCGCCGACCAGCTCGGCCGCCGGCGCACTGGGATAACAAAACAGGGACACGGTGCGGGCGCCGTCGCGGCGGCGCAACAGCAGCTCCTCGCCCACGCCCAGCGAACGCAGGAACGCGATTTGCGCATCCGTCGAGGCCTGCAGCGCGTCGCGTTCGACCGACAGGCCGGGCTCGCGCAGCAGGCCGCCGGTGGCTTCGGTAAAACCGGGAAAGAAGAAATGCTTGACCAGCCCGTCCGGCCGCTGCGAGGGCAGGCCATGGCAGCTTTCGACCCAGGACTCGGCGCTCAGGTATTCCAGATTGATCCAGACGGGAGGCCGGCGCCGCATGCTTTCCAGGAACGCCGCGGGCGGATCGCAGGCGAACGCCTCGATCACCACGTCGCGCGAGGCCAGGGCGGGGTCCGGCGCGTCGCTCCAGTGCTGGATGTCGATGCCGGCCAGCCGCTGCTGCGCCAGGCCGGGCGCGATGCCGGGCTGGATGCGGGCGAAGCTGGCCAGGTCGTCGACCCACAGGCGCACGTCCCAGCCGCGGCCGTGCGCCAGGCGGCGGGCCAGGCGCCAGCACACGCCGATGTCGCCGTAGTTGTCGACGACCCGGCAGAAGATGTCCGCCCGCATGGCAGCGCGCGGCCTAGTGGAACTTGGCCGGGGAGGCTTCCGCGTCCTCGGGCAGTTCGGCGTGCACCAGTTCGCCCAGCGGGTTGGGGAAGTAGGGCGCGCCGCAGTCTTCGCAGTACTCGGGCGGCAGCACGCCGGGGATGCGGCGCACGTCGGTCACGCCGTATTCCTTGAGCAGCGCCGCGATCTCGTCGATCACGTCGGGCTGGCCTTCGTCGACCGGCAGGTCTTCCTCGCGGCCGTACAGCGGCCACACGCAGCCGTAATAGACGTCGTTGCTGTTGCGGGCCGTGAAGCCGACGCGGTATTCGTCGATGCGGTTTTCGCCGCAGCCGGCCACCACCGCGCGCAGCTGCGAGGCCTCGAGGCTGACCGCGCCTTCGAGCCAGCTGACCGCCGCGCGCAGCGACAGCGGGCGCACGCGCCGGTCCGCTTCGCGGTTGCTCACGTAATAGGCGTCGGGCAGCAGCATTTCGAAGCCGCAGCCGGGCAGCAGGGCGGCCAGCGTGGGCTGGGCCTGGGCGGCCCACTGTTGCTGGCTGGCGTCGCGGCTGGCGTCGGCTTCGCCCATCTGTTCCTGCCAGCGGAAGATGGGCTCGTTCTCCGGCACGGCCACGGCCGCCACGATGTAGCGGGTGTCGGCCAGCATGTTGGCGGTCTCGACCTCGGTGTTGAGCGAGGGCTTGGCGGTCTCGGCGCCCAGCGCCTGCGAGCCCAGGCGCTGCAGCCACTGCCAGGTTTCCGAGAAGGTGCGCGGCATCTGGTCGACGCTGACCAGCACGGGCATCAGCGCGCTGCGCGCCTTGCTGGACAGCACGTGCCCGTGCAGCTGCGCGAGCAGGGCCTGCTGGGCGCCGGCGGGAATCGAGCCGGTGGGAATCGCGTAGCGCGTCCAGGCGACGATGGGCGCCACGATCAGCAGAACGTCGTAGCGCACGCCGTTCTTCTCGATCTTCATGGATTCGGACAGGGTTTCAGCCTGTTCGATCAGGATTTCATAAGCGCCCACGTCGCTCTGCGCGAGGTGGTCCAGGGCCGCCTCCAGGGGAGCGTCCTGCCCTCCCTTGAGCAGCTTCGGGATCGCTTCGCCAAGCTGGGTCTCCCAGAACACGTCTTCCAGGCGGCTGCCCGAGCGGTTCAGCGCCTGGGCCAGCGTGACCAGCCGGGTGGCGTCGCGCGACATGCGGGGAGTGGATTGGCTGCGGGATCGGGCCATAACTTCGGAGTACATCCAGAAAGTGTGCAACGCGATAGTTTAACGCCCATGGAACGCCCCGCTTGCGGTCGACCCCAAGCCGGGCTCCGGGCCGGGCATGCGTGCCTATTGATGCTGAATGAGCAACATATCATCCCTTTGTGGGTAGTTTATTGCTGATTGGAAACGGCGGACAATGCTGTCATCGACGCATTATCAGGAGGCCCCGCCATGCGCTGGCCCACGCTTTTCGTTTCCCACGGCTCGCCCATGCTGGCCGTCGAACCCGGCCTGACCGGCCCCGCGCTGGCGGGCTGGAGCGCCGCGCAAGGCCGCAAGCCCAAGGGCGTGCTGGTGGTGTCGCCGCACTGGATGGGCGAGGGGCTGGCGCTGTCGACCCGCGACCGCCAGGTGGCCTGGCACGATTTCGGCGGGTTCCCGCCGGAACTCTATACGCTGCAATACGGCGCGCCCGGCTCGCCGGCGCTGGCCGCGCGCGTGCAGGCCCTGCTGGCGGAATCCGGCATCGAAGCGGCCGACGATCCGCGCCGCCCGCTGGACCACGGCGCCTGGGTGCCGCTGCGCTACCTGTACCCCGAGGCCGACGTGCCGGTGGTGCAGCTGTCGCTGGACATGGGGCGCGACGCGGCCGGCCAGCTGGCGCTGGGCCGCGCGCTGGCGCCGCTGCGCGACGAGGACATCCTGATCGTCGGATCGGGTTCTCTGACCCACAACCTGCGCCACGTCCGCATGCCGCAGAACGCGCCGGCGCTGCCGTACGTGCCGGCCTTCCAGGACTGGTACGCCGGCCGGCTGGCCGCGCGCGACCTGCCCGCGCTGCTGGACTGGCAGGCCCAGGCCCCGGGCGCGGCCCAGGCGCATCCGCATGACGACCACCTGATGCCGTTCTATGTGGCCCTGGGCGCGGGCGGCGCGTCGGCCACCCGTTTGACCGATGAAATCTCGTACGGGGCGTTGGCGATGGACGCGTATGCGTTCGACGATTGATGGGGTTGCCGGCTTTGCCGGCCGATGGGTGGCGCGCTGGCCTTGCAACCCGTAGGATGGGTAAAGCGCGAGACGCCACATAGAAGAACACCGCAATACAACGCGCGACACCCATCGGTCGGCCCACCCAAAAAGCAAAAAACCCCGGAACCTCGCGGTCCCGGGGTTTTTTGTACAGCCTGCCGCCGATCAGGCCGCCAGCAGCTGGCGCAGCACGAAGGGCAGGATGCCGCCGTGCTGGTAGTAGTCGACTTCGATCGGGGTGTCGATGCGCAGCAGCACCGTGACGTCCTGCTTGGAGCCGTCCTTGCGGGTGATGGTCAGCGTGACGTCCTGCATCGGCTTGATGCCGTTTTCCAGGCCCGAGATGTCGTAGGTTTCCTCGCCGGTGATGCCCAGCGACTGCACGCTGTCGGAACCCTTGAACTGCAGGGGCAGCACGCCCATGCCGACCAGGTTGCTGCGGTGGATGCGCTCGAAGCTGCGGGTGATGACGGCCTTGACGCCCAGCAGCTGGGTGCCCTTGGCGGCCCAGTCGCGCGAGGAGCCGGTGCCGTACTCTTCACCGCCGAACACCACGGTGGGCGTGCCGGCCGCCACGTACTTCATGGCCGCGTCATAGATGGACATCTGTTCGCCGGTGGGCTGGAACAGGGTTTCGCCGCCTTCGAAACGGCTGCCGTCGGGCAGGGCCGGGATCATGAGGTTCTTGATGCGCACGTTGGCGAAGGTGCCGCGCATCATGATCTCGTGGTTGCCGCGGCGCGAGCCGTAGCTGTTGAAGTCGGCCTTCATGACGCCGTTCTCCTTCAGCCACTTGCCCGCGGGCGAGGTTTCCTTGATGGAGCCGGCCGGCGAGATGTGGTCGGTGGTGACCGAGTCGCCGAACACGCCCAGCGCGCGGGCGCCCTTGACGGTCGGGATCGCGCCCGGCGTCATGCCAAAGCCGTCGAAGAACGGCGGCTCGGCGATGTAGGTCGAGTCGGGCCAGTTGTAGGTGTCGCCCTTGACGCCCTTGATGTTCTCCCAGAGCTTGCCGGGGTTGCTCTTGACCTGGCCGTAGTTGGCCTCGAAGGCCTTGGGGTCCAGCGCGTACTTGAGCAGCGAGTTGATTTCCTCGGTGGTCGGCCAGATGTCGCCCAGCCAGACGTCGCCGTTCTTGCCGCGGCCGACCGGTTCGGTCATCAGGTCGCGCGTGACGGTGCCGGCCAGCGCGTAGGCCACCACCAGCGGCGGCGAGGCCAGGAAGTTGGCCTTGATGTTCGGGTGGATGCGGGCCTCGAAGTTGCGGTTGCCCGAGAGCACGGCCGAGCAGATCAGGTCGTTGCCGATGATGGCTTCGTTCAGGTCGGGGCTGAGGTCGCCGGCGTTGCCGATGCAGGTGGTGCAGCCGTAGGCGGCCACGTCGAAGCCGAGCTTTTCCAGGTAGGGCAGCAGGCCCGTCTTGGTCAGGTATTCGGTGACCACGCGCGATCCGGGGGCCAGCGAGGTCTTGATGTGCTTGGGCACCGAGAGGCCGGCTTCGACGGCCTTCTTGGCCAGCAGGCCGGCGGCCAGCAGCACGCTGGGGTTGGACGTGTTGGTGCAGGACGTGATGGCCGCGATCAGGATGTCGCCGTTCTTGATCTTGGTGCCGGCGCTGGTGGTGAAGGTCTGTTCCAGCTTCTCGGCCGGCTGGTTGAAGCCGTTTTCGGCGATCGGCTTGGAGTACAGGTCGATGAAGGTGTTCTTGACGTTGCCGATCTCGATGCGGTCCTGCGGACGCTTGGGACCGGCCAGCGACGGCGCGACGGTGGACAGGTCCAGCGTCAGCAGCTTGGTGAAGTTGATGTCCTTGGCCTTGGGGATGCCGAACATCTTCTGGGCCTTGAAATAGGCTTCGAAGGCGGCGATTTCCTCTTCGGTGCGGCCGGTGCCGCGGAAGTAGTCGATGGTGCGCTCGTCGACCGGGAAGAAGCCCATGGTCGCGCCGTATTCGGGCGCCATGTTGCCGATGGTGGCGCGCTCGGCCACGGACAGGCTGGCCGTGCCTTCGCCGCAGAATTCGACGAACTTGCCCACCACTTTTTCGCGGCGCAGCATTTCGGTGATGGTCAGCACCAGGTCGGTGGCGGTGACGCCGCCGCGCAGCTGGCCCTTGAGTTCCACGCCGACCACGTCGGGGGTCAGGAAGTAGACGGGCTGGCCCAGCATGCCGGCTTCGGCCTCGATGCCGCCCACGCCCCAGCCGACCACGCCGATGCCGTTGATCATGGTGGTGTGGCTGTCGGTGCCCACCAGGGAGTCGGGGTAGTAGACGTTGTTCTTCTTGTCGTGGTGCACGCCGCGGGCCAGGTATTCAAGGTTGACCTGGTGGACGATGCCGAAGCCCGGCGGCACGACGCCGAAGGTGTCGAACGCCTGCATGCCCCATTTCATGAACTGGTAGCGCTCCTGGTTGCGCTTGAATTCCAGCTTCATGTTCAGGTCCAGCGCGTCCTTGGTGCCGAAGTAGTCGATCATGACCGAGTGGTCCACCACCAGGTCCACCGGCACCAGCGGCTCGATGCTCTTGGGGCTCTTGCCCATCTTGTCGGCCACGGAGCGCATGGCGGCGATGTCGGCCAGCAGCGGCACGCCGGTGAAGTCCTGCAGCACCACGCGGGCCACGACGAAGGGGATCTCGTCTTCGCGCTTGGCGTTGGCCTGCCAGTTGGCGAGCTGGCGGACGTGTTCTTCGGTGACTTTCTTGCCATCGCAGTTGCGCAGCACGGACTCCAGGACGATGCGGATCGAGACCGGGAGCCGCTGCACGTCGATGCCCAGGGCCTTGCCCAGCGCCGGCAGCGAGTAGTACTGACAGGCCTTGCTGCCGATCTTGAAATTCTTGAGAGTGTCTAGGGTGTTGTGCGGCATGATGGACTCCGTGGTTTTGCCCGCCTAAAGCCGGCATTTTCTGGCGTTTTTGCGCGTTTGTCATTGTATGTGAGACAAGGCCGCGCGCAGTGGTGTGTCTTGTATCTTATATAAGACTTAAACGGCACGTCAAAGTTCCGTGCAGCGGTCGCGATCCCATACTGTGGCGGATGCGCGCCAACCCTGCAAGATGCCCGGAATATATCCAGAAAAATCCTACAGACGTATGCGCGCCGGCAACGCCCGGGCGGACGGCCCGGCCGCGAGAATCAGGACGTTTTCCGGCGGCGCACGCGGCGGACGTTGCGCGCGGCGTTGCGCCGCGACATTTCGGAATCCAGGATCAGGCGGCCTTCGAGCTTGCCGTGCATGCGCTTGACCGAGCGCATCGCGTCCTGCATGTGCTCGCTCATCAGCGCGCGCACTTTCTCGACGTCGCGCTCGCGCGCCGCGGCCAGGATCTGGCGGTGAAAGCCCGTGTTGGCGCTGCCGAAGCGCTGCTGTTCGGCCAGCGGCATGTCGTTGTCGAACACCGTCAGCTGCCGGATCATCTCGTTGGTCATTTCGCAGCTGAAGCGCAGGAACGGATTGGGGCAGACCGACGCCAGGATGTCATGGAAGTTCATTTCTTCCTGGCGCTGGGCCAGCGGGTCGTGCACGTGGCCGGCGCTGGGATCGCAGCACGCGATGTTCTCCTGCAGCGCGGCGAAGTGCGCCTCGGTCAGGAAAGGCACGGCGCTGGCCGCCAGCTCCGGCTCCAGCAGCCGGCGCACCTGGTAGATGTCCTCAATCCTGACTTCCTTGAAGAACAGGTAGTTCTGCATCAGCTGGAAGGTGCGGTCCAGCGGCACCTCGACCACGGTGGCGCCGCCGCCCGGGCCGGTGCTGACCTTAACCAGCCCCTGCACCTCCAGCGACTTGAGCGCCTCGCGCATGGTGCTCTTGCTGACCGAGAACATGCTCTGCAGCTCGCTTTCGCGCGGCAGCTTGTCGCCGGGCAGCAGGTTCTTGGCGGTGATCAGCCGCTTGATCTCTTCGGCGACCAGATCGCTGCGCTTGGGCGGACTCGTGATGCCGCCTGCCGGTAGGTCCTGACTGTCGAACGCCATCGCGTTTCTCCGTTGCTGCGGGCTGGGCCGCGGCCCAGGGTTATACCTGATGCGGCCGGTATTGACAGGGCCGGACCCGCAATCTGATCATGATAATTATCCTATTTATCATGATAAATAGGATCGCGGTATGGGCCGGCCGGCCCGCAGCTTGGAGCAGACAGAGTCGGAAGGGGGACGCGCATGGGGCGCTCCCGACATCGTCAACATGCCGCGGCGGCAGTCCGCGGCGTCCAGGGGAGAATCATCTTGAATCGCCGCAACCTGTTGAAAATCGCCGCGCTCGGCGCCTTGCCCGGATCGCTGTGGACCGCCCGGTCCGCGCTGGCCCAGGCCAAGACGGCCGAGGCCATCCAGTTCGGCTGTCCCGTGCCCATGTCGGGCCCGTTCGCCGCCAACGGCAAATACGCCGACCTGGGCATGAAGCTGGCGCTGGAGCAGTACGGCCGCGCGCTGGACCGGCCGCTGGCCTATACCGTGCTGGACACCGAGGGCAAGCCGGCCACGGCGGTGCGCAAGGTGCAGGAAGTCTCGCAGCAGAAAGGCGTCAAGTTCTTCGCCGGTGGCATCCTGTCGTCCGAAGCGCTGGCCATGGGCAAGGAGATCGAGCGCGCCGGCGGCGTGTTCATCACCACCGCCGGCGCCGACGAGATCACCGGCAAGGACTGCAACCGGGCGACCTTCCGCTGGTCGGTGCCGACCTTCGGCGCCATCGAGCAGACCGTGCGCCCGCTGCTGGAAAAACTGCCCAAGGCCAAGCGCTGGTACACCATCACGCCGCAATACGTGTTCGGCGACGGCCTGCTCAACGCGGCCAAGGCCATCTTCAAGGAAAAAGGCATCGAGCACGTCGGCAACAGCTATCACTCGCTGACCGAAAAGGAATTCAGCGGCTACCTCACCAACGCGCTGGCCGCCAAGCCCGACGTGCTGCTGATCCTGAACTTCGGCTCGCAGTCGTCCGACACGCTGCGCCAGGCGGTCAGCTTCGGCATGAAGCAGAACTGCACCATCCTGGTGGCCTGGGCGTCCGGCCTGGAGCAGTTCGAAAGCCTGGGCGCCGACCTGTGCGAAGGCGTGTATTTCGGCGCGCAGTACTGGCACGGCATCGACAGCCCGCTGAACAAGGAGCTGGTCAAGCTCTCCCGGGAAAAGACCCGCGCCAATCCCAACTACAGCCTGGCGGGCTCCTACATCTGCACCCGCATCATGCTCGACGCCATCGTCAAGGCCGGCAGCGCCGACCCGGCCAAGGTGGTCGCCGTGATGGAAGGCATGGCCTACGAAGGGCTGACCGGGCCGGAGGAGATCCGCAAGGCCGACCACCAGGTCATGAAGAACTACTACCTGCTCAAGGGACGCGCCAAGAAGGACATGAAGGACAAGGACGACTACGCCGAGATCGTGCATAGCGGCCGCTCGTTCCTGCCGCCCGCGGAAACCGGCTGCAAGCTCTAGCAGCCCGACCCAGGGAGGCCGCGGGCGCCGTCCCGCGGCCCGGCGCCACTTCTTCCGGGCTTTTCCATGAACGTCTATCTGCTCCAGGTCATCAACGGGATCGGAGTGGGCATGCTGTACTTCCTGCTGGCAGTCGGCCTGTCCATCGTCTTCGGTCTGTTGCGCTTCGTGAACTTCGCCCACGGGGCGTTCTATCTGCTGGGCGCCTACTTCTGCTTCCAGGCCATCGAATGGGGGCTGGACTTCTGGCTGGCCCTGGCGGTGGTGCCGCTGCTGGTGGGCGCATGCGCCTGGGCCGCCGAAAAAATCGTGCTGCGTCACGTCTACGCGCAGGCGCACGAGTTCCACATCCTCATCACCGTGGGCCTGGCCCTGGTGCTGCAGGAACTGGTCATCGTGGTGTGGGGGCCGATCGGCGACAACGTGGCCGTGCCGGCCTCGCTGCAGGGCGTGGTGATGTGGGGCAGCTTCATCTATCCCAAGTACCGCCTGTTCGTGATCGGCTTCACCGCCGTGTTCTCGCTGCTGCTCTGGTACGTGCTGGAAGGCACGCGGCTGGGCAGCGCGGTGCGCGCCGGCAGCGAGTCCACCGAGATGGTGTCGATGCTGGGCATCAACGTGTTCCGCATGTTCAGCCTGGTGTTCGCGCTGGGCGCGGCCACCGCGGCGCTGGCCGGCGTGCTGGCCGCGCCGATCCGCGGGGTGGAGCCCTTCATGGGCGTGGAGGCCCTGGGCATCGCCTTCGTCATCGTGGTGGTCGGCGGCATGGGCAGTTTCTTCGGCGCGCTGGTCGGCGGCCTTCTGATCGGCGTGGTGCAGAGCGTGATGAGCACGCTGTGGCCGGAAGGCGCGCGGCTGATGATTTATGTGGCGATGGCCGCGGTTCTGCTGCTGCGGCCTCACGGCCTGATGGGGAGAGGATGATGACGCGCTTGAAATCGCACGCGCAATTGCTGCTGGCGCTGGCCGTGGCGCTGCTGCTGCCGCTCGTCATGCAGTCGGGTTCGCTGGCCGCGGAAGTGCTGATCTACGCCCTGGCCGTGCTGGGCTGCAACCTGCTGCTGGGCTTTACCGGGCTGCTGTCGTTCGGGCAGGGCATTTTCTTCGGCCTGGGCAGCTACGCGGCGGGGCTGCTGCTCACGCGCACCGGCATGCCGATGCCGCTGGCGCTGCTGTCGGCCATGGCGGTGGGGGCGCTGGCGGCCACGCTGGTGGGCTGGTTCGCGATCCGCCAGCGCGGCGCGTATTTCGTGATGCTGACCCTGGCCTTCGCCCAGATGTTCTATTTCCTGGCCTACAGCCTGCCGGATCTGACCGGCGGCGACAACGGCCTGCTGGACGTGCCGCGTCCGCCGCTGTCGGTGGCGGGGCTGGAGATCCTGCCGCTGGACACGCCCTGGCGCTTCTACGCCTTCGTGGCCGCGTGCTTCCTGGCGGTGTTCTGGCTGTTGCTGCGGGTGACCAATTCGGTGTTCGGCCGCACGCTGCTGGCGATCCGCGACAACGAGGCGCGCGCCATGGCGGTGGGCTACGACGTGCGCCTGTTCAAGCTGGCGGCCTTCGCCATTTCCGGGGCGGTGACGGCGCTGGCCGGCGCCTTCCTGGCCATGATGACCGGCATCGCGCCGCTCTCCAGCATCGAATACCACAGCAGCGAAATGATCCTGGTGATGACCGTCATCGGCGGCACCGGCAATCTGTTCGCCTCGGTGCTGGGCGCGGCGTTCTATGTGCTGTCCGCCGACTGGCTCTCCACGCTCTGGCCGCGCTGGCTGATGCTGCTGGGCTTTCTGCTGATCGCCGTCAGCCTGTTCATGCAGAAAGGGCTGTGGGGCCTGGGCGAACGCATCTGGCTGGCGCTGCGGCGCCGTCCCGGCGGGCAGTCCGCCGTCGAGGAGAACCGCGCATGAACCAGGCTGCTTCCACGCCGCTCCTGCAGGCGCGCGGCATCGTCAAGCGTTTCGGCAAGTTCGTGGCCCTGCACGGGGTCGACCTGGAGGTGCGGCCGCGCACGGTGCATTCGGTGATCGGCCCCAACGGCGCCGGCAAGACCACGCTGTTCCATATCCTGACCGGCACGCTGCGCGCCAGCGAGGGCAGCATCGTGTTCGACGGCCAGGACGTCACGCAGGAGGCCGATCACCAGCGCGTGCAGCGCGGCATCGCCCGTTCTTTCCAGGTCACCAGCCTGTTCGCCAATCTGTCGGTGCGCGAGAACCTGCGGCTGGCGGCGCAGGGCGCGCACCGCGCCGGCGCGTTCGATTGCTGGCATCCGCCGACCGGGGCGCGGGCGCAGCGCGAGGTGGTCGACGCCGCGCTCGAACGCCTGGGCCTGCCGCGCCTGGCGCAGGTGGCCGCCGGCGCGCTGTCGCACGGCCAGCAGCGACGCCTGGAAGTGGGCATGGCGCTGGCCGCGCGGCCGCGCGCCATCTTCCTGGACGAGCCCACCTCCGGCATGGGGGTGGACGACCTGGAAGAGATGAAGCGCCTGATCCGCAGCCTGCGCGACGACCATACGGTGGTGCTGATCGAGCACAACATGAACATCGTCATGGACATCTCCGACACCGTCACGGTGATGCAGCAGGGCAGGGTGCTGGTCGAAGGCCCACCCGGCGCCATCCGCAGCGACGAACGGGTGCGCGCCGCGTACCTGGGCAACATGATCACGGGAGGCCGGGCATGATCCTGGACGTCGACGCCATACACAGCTACTACGGCAAGAGCCACATCCTGCAAGGGGTGTCGCTGCAGCTGGAGCAGGGCACGGTGGTCACGCTGCTGGGGCGCAACGGCGCGGGCAAGTCCACCACGCTCAAGACCATCGCCGGCGTGATCGCGCCCAAGGCCGGCGCGGTGCGCTTCGGCGGGCGCGACATCGCCGGGCTGCCGGCCCACCGCATCGCCGCCATGGGCGTGTGCCTGGTGCCCGAACACCGCGGCATCTTCAAGCTGCTGACGGTGGAGGAAAACCTCAAGCTGGGCATGCGCCGCGATTCGCCGTGGCAGCTGGAAGATGTCTACCGCATCTTTCCGCGGCTGAAGGAGCGGCGCAAGAACGGCGGCGGCCAGTTGTCCGGCGGCGAGCAGCAGATGCTGGCCATCGGGCGCGCGCTCATGAACCATCCGCGCGTGCTGATGCTGGACGAGCCGGTCGAAGGCCTGGCGCCGGTGATCGTCGAGGAAATCGTGGCGCAGATCCAGTCCATCAAGCGCGCCGGCGTCACCATCCTGCTGGTCGAACAGAACCTGGAGGTCTGTACCCAGCTGGCCGACCGGCATTTCGTCATCGAACAGGGAACCATCGTCTACCAGGGCAGCAATGCGGAATTCATGGCGGACGAGAACGTTAAAGACCGCTACCTGGGCGTGGGAGTCTGAGATCTACGAGGAAATCATCATGGAAATGAACGCACTGGAGGCCGTGAGCGGCATCCGCATCGACGGGGCGCGCCTGTGGGCGTCGCTGATGGAACTGGCGCGCATCGGCGCCACCGAAAAGGGCGGCGTGTGCCGGCTGGCGCTGACCGACCTGGACCGCCAGGGGCGCGACCTGGTCTGCCGCTGGGCGCGCGAGCTGGGCTGCACCGTGCGGGTCGACGCCATCGGCAATATCTTCATGCGCCGCGCTGGCCTGCGCGACGACCTGCCGGCGGTGATGACCGGCAGCCACATCGACACCCAGCCCACCGGCGGAAAGTTCGACGGCAACTATGGCGTGCTCGCCGGCATCGAGGTGCTGCGCACTCTGCACCAGCGCGGCCTCGTCACCGAGGCGCCGCTGGAAGTGGTGGTGTGGACCAACGAGGAAGGTTCGCGCTTCGTGCCGGTGATGATGGGCTCGGGCGTCTATGCCGGCGCCTTCACGCTGGAACACGCGCTGGCCGCGCGCGACCGCGACGGCGTCAGCGTCGGCGACGCGCTGCGCGCCATCGGCTATGCCGGACCGGAGCCGGCGCGCCCGCGGGCCGTGGGCGCCTATTTCGAGGCGCACATCGAGCAGGGGCCGATCCTGGAGGCGCACGGCATCACCATCGGCGCGGTGCAGGGCGCGCTGGGCCAGCGCTGGTACGACATCACCATCACCGGCCAGGAGGCGCATGCCGGCCCGACGCCGATGGAGTTGCGCCGCGACGCCCTGGTGGCGGCCTCGCAGCTGGTGCTGGCGGTCAACCGGATCGCGCTGGACCACGCCCCGCACGGCCGCGCCACGGTGGGCTGCATCGACGGCTATCCGAATTCGCGCAACGTGATTCCGGGGCGGGTGTCGCTGACCGTGGACCTGCGCGCGGCCGACGACGCCGCGCTCGACAGCATGGCCGCGGCCTTGGCGCGGGCCTGCGACGAACTGGCCCAGCCGGGCCGCTTCGAGGTCGAACGCAAGGAAGTGGTGTACTTCCCGCCGCAGCCCTTCGAGCCGCGGCTGGTGCAGGCCGTGCGCGACGGCGCGCGCACGCTGGGGCTGGATTCGCTGGACGTGATCAGCGGCGCCGGCCACGACGCGGTCTACATGGCGCGGGTCGCGCCCACCGCCATGATCTTCGTGCCGTGCAAGGACGGCATCAGCCACAACGAGATCGAGGATGCGCAACCCGGACACCTCGAGGCCGGCTGCAACGTGCTGCTGCACGCCATGCTGCGCTGCTGCGGCCGCATCGAATCCGCCCAGGGAGCGCCGGCATGAAAGTCCTGATCGCCCGCATGAACCACGAGACCAACACCTTCTCGCCGGTGCCCACGCCGCTGTCGGCCTTCGGCGTGGCGGGGCCGACCTTCGACGCCGAGGCCTATGCCGAGAACCACGGCAAGCGCACCGCGATGGCGGCGTTCATCGACCTGGCCGAGGCGCGCGGCGCGCAGCTGGTGACGCCGGTGTCGGCCACCGCCTATCCCAGCGGCCGGGTGGCCGCCGACGCCTACGAAACCCTGTGCGCGCGCATCGTCGCGGCCGCGCCGGGCTGCGACGCCATCCTGCTGGACCTGCATGGCGCGATGGCGGTGGAAAGCACCGACGACGGCGAAGGCGACCTGCTCGAACGCGTGCGCCGCGCGGCGCCGGACGCGCCCATCGCGGTCGCGCTGGACCTGCACGGCAACGTGACGCCGAAGATGGTCGCCAACGCCGATGTCATCGTCAGCTTCAAGACCTATCCGCACATCGACATGTACGAAACCGGCGAGCACGCCGGCCGCCTACTGTTCGACGCCATCGACGGCCGCACCAGGCCGTTCATGGCCTGGCGCCGGCTGCCGCTGGTATCGCACACGCTGCGCAGCAACACCGGCGAGGGCGCGATGCGCGCAGCCGTCGAGGCCGCGCGGCGCGCCGAAGCCGCCGGCGCGCTCGGCGTCTCGGTGCTGGCCGGCTTCGGGCTGGCCGACATCCCCCATCCCTGCCTCAGCGTGGTGGCGGTGGCCGACGGCAGCCAGGAGGAGGCCGAGCGCATCGCCGGCGACATGGCCGCGTCCATCTGGGCCGACCGCGAGGGCTTTCTGTACCGCAGCGAGCCGCTGACGCAATCGCTGGCGCGCGCGCGCCAGCTGGCCGAAGGCGCAAGCCGGCCCGTGCTGCTGCTGGACCACGGCGACAACTGCATGAGCGGCGGCACCTGCGACACCATGGACGTGCTGACGGCGGCGCTGGACGCGGGACTGGACGGCATCGTGGCGGGGCTGTATTGCGATCCGGAAGCGGTCGCTGCGCTCACGCGCGCCGGCGTGGGGGCGCAGGTGGAACTGCCGGTGGGCAACAAGCGCGCCATCGACAGCATCGGTCGTCCGGCCCGCCCGGTCACGCTGCGCGGCCGGGTGGAGGCGCTCAGCAACGGCGAATATCTCATCACGGGGCCCACCTACACCGGGCAGATGGCCTGCATGGGCCGCAGCGCCGTGCTCGACATCGGCGCGGCGCGCCTGGTCATCACCGAACGCACCCACGAGCCCTGGGACCTGGGCGTATTCCGCAGCCTGGGCGTGGAGCCCACCGAGGCGCGCTACATCCTGGTCAAGTCGCGCATGTACTGCCGGCCCGTATTCGTGCCGATCTCATCGGCGCTGGTGGAGTGCGACAGCCCCGGCGTGACCAGTTCGGACTGGTCGCTGTTCGAATTCCGCAAGCGCACGGGCCCGCATTTTCCGCTGGAGCCGATGGCCCCCGAGGATTACGACCCGCGTAGCTGATGACCCATTGAACAACGGGAATCGACGTTGCCCCACCACAACATTCACATGTTCAGTAATTAGTAAAACTAATGAGAACGATTCCGTTTTGTGTATTATGGCCGGGATGAATTGAAGCCCGGCCGATCGGGATTCTGCAGTTTTCCACTCAAGACCCGCCCACGCGGACATCCCGATATGAAGATCAAAGCCCTAGCCTGCATGGCAGCCGCGCTGCCGTGCTGCGCTTCCGTCTACGCCCAGAACGCCGCTTCTTCCGCCACCGGCCAGGAGCCGGTGGTTTCCATGGACGCCATTACCGTCGAAGCCAGCGCCGACGCCTCGGCCGGCGGCCTGGCCGCGCCGTTCGCGGGCGGGCAGGTGGCCCGCGGCGGGCGCATCGGCGTGCTGGGCACGCAGGACATCATGGACACGCCGTTCAGCATCACCAGCTACACCAACGAGCTGATCCAGGACCGGCAGGCGCGCAGCGTGGGCGACGTGCTGCAGAACGACGCCGGCGTGCGCGTGGCGCGGGGCTTCGGCAATTTCCAGGAGTCGTACTTCATCCGCGGCTTCATTCTGGGCTCGGACGACGTGGCCTACAACGGTCTCTACAGCCTGCTGCCGCGCCAGTACATCGCCACCGAACTGTTCGAGCGCGTGGAGGTGCTGCGCGGCGCTTCGACCTTCCTGACCGGCGCGGCGCCCGGCGGCGGCGGCATCGGCGGCGTGATCAACCTGGTGCCCAAGCGCGCGCCCAACGAACCGCTGACGCGCGTCACCACCGGCGTGTCCAGCGGCGGCCGCATCCAGCTGTCCACCGACCTCGCGCGCCGTTTCGGTCCGGGCGACAGCACCGGCATCCGCCTGAACGCCGCGCAGCATAGCGGCGACACCGGCATCGATGACGAACATTCGCGCACCAGCCTGGTGTCGCTGGGCCTGGACTGGCGCTCGGCCGATACGCGCCTGTCGGCCGACATCGGCTGGCAGGAAAACAAGCTCAAGCGCGCGCGTCCCAACGTCACGCTGGGCGCCGGGGTCACCACGGTGCCCGACGCGCCCGACGCCAGTTCCAACTACGCGCAGCCCTGGACCTATTCCAACGAACGCGATCTCTTCGGCACCGTGCGCGCCGAACATGATTTCAGCGACCGGCTGACGGCCTACGCGGCCTTCGGCATGCGCCGCAGCGACGAAGCCAACTCGCTGGGCAATGTCACGCTGACCAACGGCAGCACGGGCGACGGCACCTTCTACCGGTTCGACAACACGCGCGAGGACAGCGTCAACACCGGCGAGTTCGGCCTGCGCGGCAAGGCCCGCACCGGCCCGGTGGGCCACGAATTCGTGGTGTCGGCCTCGTTCTTCGACCTGAAGACCAGGAACGCCTACGTGATGGACTTCGGCAACAAGTTCCCCACCAACATCTACGACCCGGTTTCGTACGACAAGCCGGCGTTCAGCGCCGGCGCGCTGCGCGGCAACGACCTGGACGATCCGGCGCTGCAGAACCGCATCCGCCTGAGCAGCTACGCCATCGGCGACACGCTGTCGTTCCTCGACGACCGGGTGCGGCTGACGGCGGGCATCCGCCACCAGCGCCTGTCGCAGCGCGCGTATGCGTACAACACCGGCAACGAAAGCAGCGCCTATGACGCCAGCCACAATTCGCCGGCCGCCGGCCTGGTGGTCAAGGTCGCGCCCGACGTTTCGCTGTACGCCAACTACATCGAGGCCCTGACGGCAGGCCCGACCGCTCCGGCCATGGCCGGCGGCAAGCCGGTGCCCAACGTCGGCCAGAGCCTGCCGCCCTTCGTTTCCAAGCAGAAGGAAGTCGGCGTGAAGTACGAGGGCGACGGACTGGGCGCGGGCCTGGCGCTGTTCTCCACCGACCGGCCGCGCGCCATGTACGACGCCAGCAACGCGCTCACCATCTCCGGCAAGGACCGCCACCAGGGTGCCGAGCTGACCTTCTACGGCGAGCCCGTCAACAGCGTGCGCCTGCTGGGCGGGCTGACCTGGCTGGACGCCGAGCAGCGCGCCACCGGCACGCCCTCCATCGACGGCAACCGCGTGATCGGCGTGCCGCGCTTCCAGGCCAACCTGGGCGTGGAATGGGACATCCCGGGCGTGCCCGGCCTGGCGGTGGACGGCCGCGTGGTCTATACCGGCTCGTCCTACGCCGACGACGCCAACACGCTCAAGGTCCCGGGCTAGACCCGTTTCGACGCCGGCCTGCGCTACATGATGGACGTGGACGGCCACGTGCTGACCCTGCGCGCGCGCGTGGACAACATCGCCAACCGCAACTACTGGTCCTCGGTGGGCGGGTATCCCGGCAACGGCTATCTGGCGCTGGGCGGGCCGCGCACCTTCTCGCTGAGCGCGAGCATGGATTTCTAGGGCGCGGCCCCGGCCCTCACCAGAACCACCCGCCGCGCGTCAGGCTGGCTTCGCAGCTCTTGTACTGCGCGCTGAATTTCTCGGCGCGCGCCTGGACCTTGCCCGACACCGTCTTGAGCCAGGCCTTGCGCTCGTAGCTGCGGTTGCGGTAACCGGTCCAGCCTTCGTGATAGTTCAGGTACTGGCCGTAGGCGTCCCATTTGGAGACGCCGTTGATGCGCTGGGTCTTGTTCATGTACCAGCCCATGAAGTCCAGCGCGTCGGCGAAGTCGTCGCGGCTGGCGCCCCAGCCGCCGGCGTCTTTTTTGTAGTCGGCCCAGGTTTCGTCCTTGGCCTGGGCGTAACCGTAGGCCGAGCTGACCCGGCCCCACGGGATGAAGCCCAGGAAGTAATAGCGCGGCGGCAGCGCGTCCTGCTTGAACGAGGATTCCTGGTACATCATCGCCATCGGCACCGCCACCGGCGCGCCCCATTTCTTCTGCACCCGCAGCGCGGCGTCGTGCCAGTCCGGCTTTTCGCGGAAGATGGCGCAGATGTTCTCCGGGTTGGACGGCGGCGCGGTGGCGCAGCCGGCGAGCGCCAGCAGCAGCGGCGGCAGCAGGAGCCGGGTCATTGGCGGGATTTCCTCCGGGGCTATGTAGACGGGTGTTGCGATTGTATTGAAACGTATCGCAGTGCGCCGCTATCGGCCCGCCTCCCGCTGGATGCTCGCCAGCATCCGCAACAGCACGCAAACCAGCAAGGCGGCGCCCAGGTTGTACAGCATGCCCGCCACGAAGGCCGAGACGTACAGGTCCGCCCGGGCCGCCGCAACGCCGTCGGCCAGCGTCGCGCCGAACAGAATGCCGACCGCCGCCACGCCCAGCGCCGCGCCGACCTGCTGCACGGTGGAGACCACGCCCGCCGCCATGCCCGCCTGCGATTGCCTGACGAACCCCAGCACCAGATTCAGCAGCGGCGTCATGATGATGCCCTGGCCGGCGCCCACCGCGATCAGCGCCGGAATCAGCCGCGGCGGCTCCAGGCCGGCGCCCGCGGCCCACACCTGCGCGATCAGCAGCGCCAGCGACGCGGCATAGGCCAGCGCGCCCGCGGCGATGGCCCGGATGCCCCAGCGCGACACCAGCCGGGGCGCGGCCAGCGAGGCGGCGACGAAGCCCACGCTGCATGGGGCGAATATGCTGCCCGCCACGAAGGGGTCCAGTCCCAGTCCGGTCTGCGTCAGCAGCGCGAAGCACAGGAAGAACGAACTGGAAGTGGAATAGATCAGCAGCACCAGCAGCGCGCCCAGTGCGAAGCGCCGTTCGCCCAACAGGCGCATGTCCACCAGCGGCAGGCCGCCCGCGATGCGCCGCCGTTCCTGGTGGCGATAGAACGCCGCCAGCAGCGCGGCCGACGCGGCCAGCGCCCACAGGCTCCAGGCGGGCCAGCCCTGTCCGGGGCCTTCGATCAGCGGCACCAGCAGCAGCGCCAGTCCCAGGCTGACCAGCAGCACGCCGCTCCAGTCCAGCGCCGGACGCTGCGGCGCGCGCGATTCCGGAATGCGCCGCGCGGCCGCGATGGCGCCCAGGCCGATCGGCACGTTGATGAGAAAGATGCTGCGCCAGCCCAGCCCGAACAGATCCGCGTGCACCAGCCAGCCGCCCAGCACCTGTCCGGCGATGGCCGCCAGGCCGAGCGTCATGCCCAGCAGGCCGAAGGCGCGGCGGCCGTGCTCGCCCTCGAAATTGACGCGGATGGACGCATACACCTGCGGGAACAGCAAGGCGGCCGCCAGGCCCTGCAACACCCGGGCGCCGATCAGGAAGCCGGCGTCGGGGGCCAGCCCGCACAGCGCCGAGGCCAGCGTGAATCCGGCCATGCCGACGGCGAACAGGCGGCGCCGCCCATACAGATCGCCGAGCCGCCCGCCCGTGATCAACAGCACGCCGAACGCCAGTTCGTAGCCGGCCACAATGAAGCCTATCTGCGCGAAGCTGGCGCCCAGTCCGGCCTGCATGGCGGGGATGGCGACGTTGACCACGAACAGGTCGAAGATGGTGACGAAGCCCCCCAGCAGCAGTACGGACAGGCCAAGCCAGGGCGGGGCGGCGAGCGCGCCCGCGGGCGGCGCGGAAATACAGGAATGCGGGTTCATCTTGCTTATCCAGAATAGAGAGGCAATCATTCTGCTGGCCTGGTTAAGCAATTACAATTTAACCGTTTATGGTATTACTTAAAGCAATGAGATAAGCCATGCGCACCCTGGAACGTACCCGCGCCGACCTTGCCGCCTTCTTGCGCGCGCGCCGCGAGCGCCTGTCGCCCGCGGATGCGGGCCTGCCCAGCGGCGGCCGGCGGCGCACGCCGGGCCTGCGCCGCGAAGAGGTGGCCGCGCTCGCGGGGGTCGGACTGACCTGGTACACCTGGCTGGAGCAGGGGCGCGACATCGGCGTGTCCGCCGCGTTCCTGGAGAACCTGGCGCGCGCGCTGAAACTGGACGCCGCCGAACGCCGCCATTTGTTCCTGCTGGCCCACGAACGGCCGCCCGCCGAACCCGGCAAGACCTGGTGCGAACTGCCGCCGCTGGTGGCGCGCCTGATGCACGATCTGCCCCATGCGGCCTTCGTGCTCAATCTGCGCTGGGACGTGCTGGGCTACAACGCGTTGGCCGATGCCATGTTCGCCTTCGGTTCGCATGCGCCCGGGCGGCGCAACCTGCTGTGGATGCTGTTCACCGATGCCTTGCTGCGCGAGCGCGTGCACGACTGGGAAGCACAGGCGCCGTTGATGTTGTCGAGCTTTCGCCGCGATTTCGCGCGCGCCACGCAGGAAGCCGACATCCACGAGCTGGTCGACGAGCTGCAGCAGGTGTCGCCGGAATTCAAGGCATGGTGGCGCAAGCATGACGTGCATGCGCCATGCAGCGGCGTGCGCACCCTGGCGATGGACGGCCGGGCCGAGCCCTACGAGCACACTTCGCTGACCATCGACGAGGACCGGCATCTTCGCCTGGTCGTGTATGCGAGGCAGCCGGACGCCGCGCAGGGCGGCCGCAAATGAAAAACGGCCCCGGAGCGATCCGGGGCCGTCTTGCAGGCGCGGGCCTGGCGGGTGCTTAGACCTCGATGACGTCGGCCACGTCCTTGTAGTCGGCGATCTTGTCGAAGTTCAGGTACTGGTAGATCTGGTCGCCGCTCTTGTTGATGACGCCCATGTCGGCCATGTACTCGTCCTTGGTCGGGATGCGGCCCAGCTTCGAGCAGATCGCGGCCAGTTCGGCCGAACCCAGGTACACGTTGGTGTTCTTGCCCAGGCGGTTCGGGAAGTTGCGGGTGCTGGTCGACATGACCGTCGCGCCTTCGCGGACCTGCGCCTGGTTGCCCATGCACAGCGAGCAGCCCGGCATTTCGGTGCGGGCGCCGGCCGTGCCGAACACGCCGTAGTGGCCTTCCTCGGTCAGCTGGGTGGCGTCCATCTTGGTGGGCGGAGCGACCCACAGCTTGACCGGGATATCGCGCTTGCCTTCCAGCAGCTTGGAAGCCGCGCGGAAGTGGCCGATGTTGGTCATGCAGCTGCCGATGAACACTTCGTCGATCTTGGCGCCGGCCACGTCCGACAGCGTCTTGACGTCGTCGGGGTCGTTCGGGCAGGCCACGATGGGCTCGTGCACGTCGGCCAGGTCGATCTCGATGACCGCGGCGTATTCGGCGTCGGCGTCCGGCTCCAGCAGCTTGGGATCGGCCAGCCAGGCTTCCATGGCCTTGATGCGGCGGCCCAGCGTGCGCTCGTCTTCGTAGCCGTTGGCGATCATCCACTTCAGCATCACGATGTTGCTGTTGATGTACTCGATGATCGGTTCCTTGTTCAGGCGCACCGTGCAGCCGGCGGCCGAACGCTCGGCGGAGGCGTCCGACAGTTCGAAGGCTTGTTCCACCTTCAGGTCGGGCAGGCCTTCGATTTCGAGGATGCGGCCCGAGAAGATGTTCTTCTTGCCTTGCTTGGCCACGGTCAGCAGGCCCTGCTTGATCGCGTACAGCGGGATGGCGTTGACCAGGTCGCGCAGCGTGACGCCGGGCTGCATCTTGCCCTTGAAGCGCACCAGCACCGATTCAGGCATGTCCAGCGGCATCACGCCGGTGGCGGCGGCGAAGGCCACCAGGCCCGAGCCGGCCGGGAACGAGATGCCGATGGGGAAGCGCGTGTGCGAGTCGCCGCCGGTGCCGACGGTGTCGGGCAGCAGCATGCGGTTGAGCCACGAGTGGATCACGCCGTCGCCCGGGCGCAGCGAGACGCCGCCGCGGGTGCTGATGAATTCCGGCAGCGTGTGGTGGGTCTTGACGTCCACGGGCTTCGGATAGGCGGCGGTGTGGCAGAACGACTGCATCACCAGGTCGGACGAGAAGCCCAGGCAGGCCAGGTCCTTCAGTTCGTCGCGGGTCATGGGGCCGGTGGTGTCCTGGCTGCCGACCGAGATCATCTTCGGTTCGCAGTAGGTGCCCGGGCGGATGCCCTTGCCTTCGGCCAGGCCGCAGGCGCGGCCGACCATCTTCTGGGCCAGGGTGTAGCCGCGGCCGCTGTCGGCGGGGTCCTTGGGCAGGCGGAACAGCGTCGAGGGCGCCAGGCCCAGCGCTTCGCGCGCCTTGGCCGTCAGGCCGCGGCCGATGATCAGCGGAATGCGGCCGCCGGCGCGCACTTCGTCGAACAGCACGTCGGACTTCACCTGGAACTCGGCGATCACTTCGCCGTTCTTCAGGGCGCGGCCTTCATAGGGGCGCAGTTCGACCACGTCGCCCATTTCCATCTTGGAGACGTCCAGCTCGATCGGCAGGGCGCCCGCGTCTTCCATGGTGTTGTAGAAGATCGGGGCGATCTTGCCGCCCAGGCACACGCCGCCGAAGCGCTTGTTCGGCACGAAGGGGATGTCTTCGCCGGTGAACCACAGCACCGAGTTGGTGGCCGACTTGCGCGAGGAGCCCGTGCCGACCACGTCGCCGACGTAGGCCACCAGATGGCCTTTTTCCTTGAGCGATTCGATGAACTGCACCGGGCCGCGCTTGCCGTCTTCCTCCGGCTGGAACGCGGCGCCTTCGCGCTTGTTCTTGAGCATCGCCAGGGCGTGCATGGGGATGTCGGGGCGGGTGGTGGCGTCCGGAGCCGGCGACAGGTCGTCGGTGTTGGTTTCGCCCGGCACCTTGAAGACGGTGATGGTCAGGCTTTCCGGCAGTTCCGGACGGCTGGTGAACCATTCGGCGTCGGCCCAGCTCTGCATCACGGCCTTGGCGTTGGCGTTGCCCTTGTCCGCCTTTTCCTTCACGTCGTGGAAGGCGTCGAACATCAGCAGGGTCTTCTTCAGCGCGTCGGCGGCGATGGTGCCGATTTCGGCGTCGTCCAGCAGCTCGATCAGGGGGCCGATGTTGTAGCCGCCCAGCATCGTGCCCAGCAGTTCCGTCGCCTTGGCGCGGCTGACCAGCGCACAGTTTTCCTTGCCCAGCGCCACGGCGGCCAGGTAGGAGGCCTTGACCTTGGCGGCATCGTCCACGCCGGCCGGCACGCGGTGGGTCAACAGCTCGACCAGGTTCTGCTCTTCGCCGGCGGGCGGGTTCTTCAGCAGTTCGATCAGTTCAGCGGTTTGTTTGGCCGTAAGGGGCAGCGGGGGAATCCCCAGAGCCGCGCGTTCGGCAACGTGTTGGCGATAGTTATCCAGCATGTGAGGCCTGCTCAAAGTCGGGTTGGAAGAAGGGTTGTCGGCCCGAATTGTAGAGGGAAGAGGGGGGCGCAGGCAAATGTCTTATATCTTATATAAGACTTGGCATGATAGACGTTGCTTAAGCGCGACCCCGGGCGGGCCGCAAGGCGGCGCTAGCGCGCGTCCGCGTTGTAGACGATTTCCACCCGGGCGAAATTGGCGCCATGCTGCTTCACGTGCGCCTGGAACGGCGCGCTCTCGCCGGGCTTGAGCCGGGACACGCGCGGCGTCTGGAAGGTGGCGCCGGTCAACTGGCCCTGGGCGTCGTACAGGCTGACCCACAGCTTGACGTTCTCGACCTCGGCCGCGCTGTCGTTGCGCACCCGTCCGTGGACGGTGACGTACTTGTAGCGATAGCGGTAGGTGAAGTTCAGGGTGCCGGTGCCGACCGCGGCCTCGGTGTTCTCCACGGTCACGGCCAGCTGCGGCCGCGGGCCGGGCAGGGCGGCGCGCTTGGCCGGCAGCCAGTCGGTCTTGACTTCGGTGTAGCGCTCGACGCGGCCGGTCAGCGCGACCGGCACGCGTTCGCCGGGATAGAGCCGCGCGGGCAGGCTCCACGACTGCCGCAGGTCCAGCGCGCGCGAGCCGTCGTACACCGTGATCTCGGCCTTGGGCGCCAGCATCACGTATTCCTTGCTGGTGTTGACCAGTTCGGCGTAGAGGACCGGGCGTTCGATTTCGTCGAGCAGCCGGCGCGGCGCCGACAGCTTGAGCGCGGCCGGGTCGAAGAGCGCGAAGCCGGGGTCCAGCAGTTCCTCCGTGCTCAGGCGCACGTGGTCGATGACGCGCACGTTGGCCGGGCTGACCCGCACGATGCGGGTGGTCGGGGCGCTCTCGCGCGGGGCTTCCTCGCGCGGCGCGGCGGAGGCGGGCGCGTCGGCGCGCGCGCTCCAGGGCAGGATGGCGGTGTATTTCCACAGCGCGTAGCCGCCGGCGGCAAGCAGGATCAGCCCCAGGGCGGCCATGGCCGGCCGGGACAGGCGTCCGGAATGGGAATGGCTAGCGTTCACTTTGCACCATGTAGTCGTAAGAAGCCACCGGCCTGTCGGCCAGCATTTCGCAGCGCGCGTCGAAGGCGGTCAGCGCGCCCGGCGCCAGCGGGCTGGCCGAGCCGTAGCCGTTGCCGATGCCGATCAGGGTTCCGTCGTCGGCGTACAGCATGACTGTGACCTGGCTGCTGTTGGCCGCCTCGGCGCCTTCGTTCTTGAGCAGGCCCACCAGGCGGTAGCTGCCGTCGTTGCGCACCAGCTGGACCCGGCTGGCGGTGACGGCGTTGTTCTTGCCGCGCGCGGGCATGGGCCTGGCCACTTCCAGGGCGTAGCGGGTGTAGGCCTTGTCCGGCGCCTGGATCGTCAGCGGCGCGTATTCGCCCGGCTCCAGCGAACGCGCCGGCGCCGATCCCGAGGCCGAGGACAGCGACAGCTCGCCCTGGAAGAACGAGGCCGTGACGCGCGGCATGTCGATTTTCCTGCCGGTCTCGTTGCGCACCATCATGACGAGCAGGCGGGCGCCGCGGGTCTGCACTTCGCGCACGTCGGTCAGCTTGACCAGGGAAGCGTCGATCGCGGGCGCAGGCGCCGGCTGGCGCACGGGGCTGCTGCGGCCGCCTTCGGTCAGCAGCACCGCTGCCACCGGAATCGCGACGGCAAGCGCCACGGCGACGGCGGCCGCGGCCACGCTGCCGGAGCGCGGCTTGGCGGCCGGCTGCTGCATGTTGCGCAGGATCTTCTCCAGGCGCTGGGCGACGTTGTCTTCCACCAGCGTCACGGCATGGCAGTGGCTGCAGCGGTATTCGTTGGTGTCCAGCTTGGTGAACTGCGCACTGCCGCAGGTGGAGCAGGTCAGGGTCACCGTATTGATCGTGGTCTGTCGGGGCGTCATGGGCGCGAGTAGGGGGCGCGGATAGCGGGGCGCGAGCGGAAGGCAGGGCGGCAAGGATAGCGGACCGCGGGCGGGGCCGCGTGCATGAGCGCATCCATTTGTGACAAAACATGAGCGACGGTGCGCGGGCCGATGCTATCATCGCCGCCTGAAAATCGCCCATCCCCTAGTACGCCGTTCCCCCCGTCGATCCGCTCCCATGCCGCCGTCCCGCGCGGCGCCGGGCAGAGCCGAGGCAGGTCAGGCTCTACCCCTAGCAATGAGTATTTCCCAACACTTGCTGTTCCTGGTTTGCGTGGCGCTGGCCACCTATGCGCAGACGATGACGGGCTTCGCCTTCGGCCTGGTGCTGCTGGGCCTGTCGGGCGTGTTCCAGCTGGCCTCCGTGGCCGAGGTGGCCAACGTGGTCAGCGTGCTGTCGCTGGTCAACGCCGCCGTCACGCTGGCGCGGGCCAGGCCGCAGGTGAACTGGTCGCTGATCCGGCCTGCCATGTTTAGCAGCCTGGTCGGCGTGGGCGTGGGCGTGACCGCGCTGGCGTGGATCAGCGGTTCCATGGCGGTGCTGCTGCAGCTGCTGCTGGGCTGCACCATCGTGGCCTGCGCCGTCCTGCTGGTGGCGCGCGCACAGCCGCTGGCGCAGGTGTCCTCGCGCGGGTCGTTCCTGTTCTTCGGCGCCGTGTCGGGCGTGCTGGGCGGGCTGTTCTCCAGCGCCGGGCCGCCCATGGTCTATCACCTGTACCGCCAGCCGCTGCCGCTGGCCGCCATCCGCAACAGCCTGCTGATCCTGTTCTCGGTCAACGCGATGGCGCGCCTGACCCTGGTGACGGGACAGGGCGAATTCATGGCGTCCTCGTTCTGGCTGAGCGTGCTGGCGCTGCCGATCGTGATCGGCGTGACCTGGGTGGCGCGCCGCTACGCCACGGCCGGCTCGATGCAGACCGTCAAGCGCCTGGTGTTCATGCTGCTGCTGGCGGCCGGCCTGGGGCTGATCGTGCCGGCCTTCAGGACGCTGGCGGGCTAGCCGCGTTCGCCGGTGATGTAGCGTTCGAGTTCGTGGATGATGAATTTCTGTTCGCTCATCACGTCCTTGACCAGGTCGCCGATGGACAGCAGCCCGATCAGTTTGCCGTCCTCGATCACCGGCAGGTGGCGGAAGTGCCTTTCGGTCATCATCGCCATGCAGTGTTCGCGGGTGTCGGCGCGGCCCACGTAATACACCGAGTCGGTCATGATGTCGCGGACCTTGGTGGTGCGCGACGAGCGGTCCTGCAGAACGATCTTGCGGGCGTAGTCGCGCTCGGTCAGCATGCCCAGGACCGCGTCGCCCTGGACCACCACCACGGCGCCTATGCTGCGTTCGGCCATGGTCTTGATTGCGTCGTAGACCGATGCGTCCGGCGAGACCGTCACGACGGATTGGTTGGCCTTTTCCCTGAGAAGCTCAGCAACTGTCTTCACGATGTGCTCCCGAATCGCTGGTGAAGTCGAACCATGCTCCATCCTAAGCCGGTCGGCCGTGTTGCCGCAAGCCGCCCGCTTCCCTGTGGTTTTTTCGGCTTGACTATTTCATCGCCTTGTCACGGAAGGCCTGGCTGGCCATGGCGCGCAGGTTGCGGGCGGCGCTGCGTTCGGTGGCCGGGTTCCAGGCCAGCGAAATGCCGATGGTGGCGTCGCCGGGAAAATCGGCCAGCGTCTTGTAGACCACGTTGGTGCCTGGATGGCGGCGGCCGCCGGCCGGCACCAGGGCCACGCCCAGGCCGCTTTCGACGAGGCTGAGCAGGGTCTGCACCTGCACCGCCTCCTGCGTGATGCGCGGCGTGAAACCGCGCAGCTGGCAGGCGTTGATGGCGGCCATGCGCAGGCCGGCCGCCTCGTCGGCGGTATACATGATGAAGGCTTCGTCGGCCAGGTCCGCCAGCCGGATGCGGCCGCGCCGCGCCAGCGGATGCGTCTTGGGCACGGCCAGCGCGAAGTTCTCGGTGGTCAGCGGCGTGAGCCGCACGTTCGAGCCCATCGCCACCGGCACGCGCACGATGCCGATCTCCAGCGTGTCTTCTTCCAGCTCCTGCATGATGCGTATCGACGTGGCTTCGCGCAGCACCACGTTGACGCCCGGATAGCGCTGGCGAAACGGCGGCAGGATGCGCGGCAGCACCGCGTGGGTGGCCGAGCCCACGAAGCCGATGCGCACCGTGCCGCCTTCGCCGGCCGCGCCGGCGCGCGCGGCCTGGCGGAACTGTTCGGCATGGAACAGGGCGCGTCGCGCCTCGTCCAGCGCCGCCAGGCCGGCTTCGGTCAGCTTGACGCCCTGGCGTCCGCGGATGAACAGCGGCACGCCCACGGTCTCTTCGAGCTTGCGGATGGACACCGACAGCGGCGGCTGCGACATGTGCAGCTTTTCGGCCGCGCGGTGGAAGTTCAGCGTTTCGGCCAGAACGAGGAACTGCTGCAGGTGACGGAAATCCATGGTGGCGGTCCGGTTGGGGCGTGCCACAGATGATACGGGCTGCATATCGTTTCCGGCATCGGTGCTATCCCGCCGCTATCAGGCGATCGCGCCGGCCGCGCGCAGCGCGGCCAGCGCCGCGTCGTCCAGGGCCAGCGCGCGGCCCAGCACGGCGTCGGTGTGTTCGCCCAGGCGCGGCGGCGCGGCGGGTTCGCGCGGCGGCGTGCCGCGCAGGTGCAGCGGCGAGCGCAGCAGGCGCAGCGTGCCGTGCCGGGCGTCGGGCGTGTCGGCGATCATGCCGCGCGCCGCGATCTCGGGCGCCTCCAGGGCCTCGTCCACGCGCCGCACCGCGCCGGCGGGTATGCCGGCGGCGCGCACCCGTTCCAGCCAGTGCGCCGTGCCGGCCTCGGCGAACTCCGCCTGCAGCATGGGAATGAGGCGCTCGCGGTTGAGCACGCGCGCGCGGTTGGTGGCGTAGTCCGGGTCGGCGCTCCATTCCGGATGCCCGAGCAGGGCGCACAGGCGCGCGAACTGGCCGTCGTTGCCGACAGCCAGGGCGAAAGAGCCGTCGCGCGTGGCGAAGATCTGGTAGGGCACCACGGTGGGATGGCCGTTGCCCAGGCGTCCCGGCTTGTGGCCGGCCGCCAGGTAGCCAGCGCCCACGTTGGCCAGCACGCTGACCGCGCCGTCCAGCAGCGCCAAGTCGATGTGCTGGCCGCGGCCGCTGCGCGCGCGCGCCAGCAGCGCGGCCAGGATGGCCTGCACGCCGTTCATGCCGGTGACCAGGTCGGTGATGGCCACGCCCAGCTTCATGGGCGCGCCTTCCGGTTCGCCGGTGATCGACATCAGCCCGCTTTCGGCCTGGATCACGAAGTCGTAGCCCGGCTCGGCCGCGCGCGGCCCGCTGCGGCCGTAGCCGCTGATGGAGCAATAGACCAGGCCGGGATTGAGGGCGGCCAGGTCTTCGTAGCCCAGCCCGAAAGCCTCGAGCGCGCCCAGCCGGTAGTTCTCGACCAGCACGTCGGCCTGCCGCGCCAGCTCGCGCACGATGCGCTGGCCCTCGGGATGCTTGAGGTTGACGGCCACCGATTCCTTGCTGCGGTTGGCGCACAGGAAATAGGTGGATTCGCCGCCCACGTCGGGGGGCGACCAGCTGCGGGTGTCGTCGCCCTGTCCGGGGGCCTCGATCTTCCAGACTTCGGCGCCCAGGTCGGCCAGGGTCTGCGTGCACCAGGGGCCGGCCAGCACGCGGCTCAGGTCGAGCACGCGGATGCCGGCCAGCGGCAGGTCGTCGCGCGGCGCGTCGCTCATGCGGCCTCCTTGGCGCACAGCGCGCCACGCAGGAACGACAGCGCATCGCCGCCATCGGCCAGCGCCTGCGCGCCGATGCGTTCGTGCCAGTGGCTTTCCGAGCCGCCGGCCAGCCGCCATTCGCGCAGCCGCCGGGTGTAGAGCTGCAGGTCGTATTCCTCGGTCACGCCGATGGCGCCGTGCACGGCGTGCGCGATATCGGCCACCAGCGGCGCGGCCAGGCTGGCGCGCGCCTTGCCGGTCGCGGCCAGCAGCGGCGCGGGCCGGCCCTCGGCGCCCTGGAACGCCAGCTGCGCGGCCATGCGCGCGGCCCATACCTGTTCGGCCATCACGCTGACCTGCTGCTGTATGGCCTGGAAGCGGCCGATGGGCTTGCCGAACTGCGCGCGCTGGTTGGCGTAGTCCAGCGTCATGGCCAGCACCCGTTCCATCGCGCCGGCCATCAGGCCGGCATAGGCGGCCGCGGCCAGCGTGTCCAGCGCGCCGCCGCCCTCGATGCGTTCGGCGTCGGCCAGATCCCAGGACGCATCCGCCGACAGGCTGGCGTGCACGCCGCCGGCTTCGATGCGCGCGGCCTGCGCGGGCAGCAGCCAGGCCTGGCCGTCGGCCTGGGCCAGCACGTAGTCCGCGCTGCGCATCCAGGGCACGCCGGCGCCATGCAGGCGTCCGTCGCGCAGCGTCACGCCGTGCGGGGCCAGCGCGATCGAGCCGGTGGGCTGCGGCCGTCCGGCGCGGCACAGCCAGGGGCGCGCCAGCACGGTGTGGGCGATGGGATAGGGGCACAGGTGGCGGCCGGCGGCCAGCACCACGGGCAGCGCCTCGGCCAGCTCCAGTCCGGCGCCGCCGTCCGCCTCGGGCACCAGCGCGTCGCCGAAGCCGGCGTCTTCGCAGGCCTGCCAGGCCTCGGCGGGCCGCTGACCCTGCTCGGCGCGGCGGATGACGTCGGGCGTGCAGGTCTGCGCGAACAGGCGTTCTGCCGCGTCGCCAAAAATATTGTCCATGAGTCTGTCCTTATCGAAGGCCAAGGCCGCGGGCGATGATGCCGCGCAGGATTTCGCGGGTGCCGCCGCGCAGCGAGAACGTGGGCGCCACCTGTTCCAGGTACGCCAGCGTGCGCAGCAGCGGCGGGGGAGGCGGCTGGTCCGGCCGGCGCGCCAGCGCGTCGCCGATCAGCCGCGGGATGGCCTGTTCCAGTTCGGTGCCCAGGTCCTTGACCAGCGCGGCCTCGGTGGCGGGGCTGAGCCCGGCCGCCAGCTTGCCGGCGATGGCCAGCGACATGGCGCGCAGCACCGCCATCTGCGACAGGATGCCGCCCAGCAGCGCGCGGTCGCCGGCGTCCGGGTCCTGGCCGCGGCAGTGCGTCAACCAGCACTGCAGCAGCGCGATGCTGGAATACAGGCGTTCGGGTCCGCTGCGCTCGAACGCCAGTTCGGCGTTCACCTGGGCCCAGCCCGCGCCCTCCGCGCCGATCAGGGCGTCGGCGGGCAGCGCCACGTTGTCGAAGAACACTTCCGAGAAATGCGCATCGCCGGCCAGGTCTTCGATGGGGCGCACCGAGACGCCGGGCAGCGACAGGTCCACGATGAATTGCGACAGCCCCTGGTGGCGGTCCTCGGCGGTGCCGGACGTGCGCACCAGCGCGATCATGTAGTGCGAGCGGTGCGCGTTGGTGGTCCAGATCTTGCTGCCGTTCAGGCGCCAGCCGCCGGCGGCCGGTTCGGCGCGCGTGCGGATGCTGGCCAGGTCCGAGCCCGATCCCGGCTCGCTCATGCCGATGCAGAAGAACGCTTCGGCGCGGCAGATGCGGGGCAGGTAGAACGCCTGCTGCGCGGGCGTGCCGTACTTGAGGATCAGGGGCGCGCTCTGGCGGTCGGCGATCCAGTGCGCCGAGACCGGGGCGCCGGCGGCCAGCAGCTCTTCGGACAGGACGAAGCGCGCGAAATGGCCGCGCGCCGATCCGCCATGCTCGCGCGGCAGCGTCAGCCCCAGCCAGCCGCGTTCGGCCAGGCGCCGGCTGAATTCGGCGTCGTAGCCCATCCACGAGCGGGCGCGCGCGTCGGGTTCGAGTCCGTCCAGCGTCTGCGCCAGGAAGTCCCGGACCTCGGCGCGCAAGGCTTCGTCTTCGGGCGGGATGGCGGTAAGTTCCAGCGTATCTATCATGGGGCGCTCCGATGCAGGCCAGGCGCCGCAGCATGGCGCCGGGCTTCACTATCGATGAGCGTGGTGAAAGCTGTCCAATATTATTTTTTTGATTTCCGATATCGGTTTCGAATCGAATGAGCAAGGATGGCCGATACCGATCCCGTATCGGGATGGAAAAATTTAATATTGGACGGCAACCTCCCGCATCCCTACGCTGATGGAGGGGGCGCGCGCGTCGCGTCGCCCGGCTGGCTTTTTTCATCGAACAGGAGGAGATCCATGACGGATCTGGTGCAGTACGAGCAGCGCGCCGACGGCGTGGTCACCTTGACCTTGAACGATCCCAAGACCCGCAACGCCCTGACCGGCAGCACGATGGTGGACGAACTGCTGGCGGCGTTCGCGCGGATCGAACGCGACCCCGAAGTCCGGGTGCTGGTGATCACCGCGGCTGGCAGCGTGTTTTCGTCGGGCGGCAACGTCAACGACATGCAGCGCCAGATCGGCCCGGAAGTCGGCAGCGCGGCGCTGCGCCAGGAATACCGCCACGGCATCCAGCGCCTGCCGCTGGCGCTGCATGCGCTGGAAGTCCCGACCATCGCCGCGGTCAACGGCCCGGCCATCGGCGCGGGCTGCGACCTGGCCTGCATGTGCGACGTGCGCATCGCGGCCGAGGAAGCCGCCTTCGCCGAGAGCTTCGTGAAGCTGGGCATCGTGCCCGGAGACGGCGGCGCCTGGTTCCTGCCGCGCCTGATCGGCATGGCGCGCGCGGCCGAGATGTCCTTCACCGGCGACGCCATCGACGCGCGCACCGCGGCCGAATGGGGCCTGGTCTCGCGCGTGGTGCCGGCGGCCGAACTGCTGCCCGCGGCGCATGCGCTGGCCGCGCGCATGGCGGCCAATTCGCCCGACGCGGTGCGCCTGACCAAGCGCCTGCTGCGCGAAAGCCAGCACGCGCGCCTGGACACGCTGCTGGAGCTGTCGGCGGCCTATCAGGCGCTCGCCCACAAGACGCCGGCGCACGCGCAGGCGGTGCAGGAATTCGTCGCCCGCCGCGCCGCGCGCAAGGCCTGAACGGCAGACGCGGGGCCGGGCGCGGCAGTATGATGGGAAGCATCACAAGGAGGAAACACCATGAATGAAGTCATCGTCGCGTCCGCCATGCGCACCGCCATCGGCGATTTCGGAGGCGCGCTGAAAGACGTGCCGCCGTGCGACCTGGGCGCCACCGTCATCAAGGCCGCGCTCGAACGCGCCGGCGTCAAGGGCGACGAGGTCGGCCACGTCGCGGTCGGCCATGTCATCAACACCGAGCCGCGCGACATGTACCTGTCGCGCGTGGCCGCCATGAACGCCGGCATCTCCAAGGAAACCCCGGCCTTCAACGTCAACCGCCTGTGCGGCTCGGGCCTGCAGGCCATCGTGTCGGCGGCCCAGACCATCATGCTGGGCGACGCCGACATCGCCATCGGCGCCGGCGCCGAAAGCATGAGCCGCGCGCCCTACATCGCCCCGGCCCAGCGCTGGGGCGCGCGCATGGGCGACAGCGTCATGCTGGACATGATGACCGGCGCGCTGTCCGATCCCTTCGGCCGCATGCACATGGGCGTGACCGCCGAGAACGTGGCGGCGCGCTTTGACATCAGCCGCCAGGACCAGGACGCGGTGGCCGCCGAATCGCACCGCCGCGCCGCGGCCGCGATCGACGCCGGCTATTTCCGCGACCAGATCGTGCCGGTGGTGCTGAAGTCGCGCAAGGGCGAAGTCGTGTTCGACACCGACGAGCACGTGCGCCGCGACGTCTCCGCCGACAGCCTGGCCACGCTCAAGCCGGTGTTCAAGAAAGAAAACGGCACCGTCACGGCGGGCAACGCCTCGGGCCTGAACGACGGCGCGGGCGCCGTGGTGCTGATGAACGCCTCGGTCGCGGCCAAGCGCGGCATCAAGCCGCTGGCCCGCCTGGTGGCCTACGCCCACGCCGGCGTGGACCCGGAAATCATGGGCATCGGCCCGGTGCCGGCCACCCAGGCCGCGCTCAAGCGCGCCGGCCTGACCGTGGACCAGCTCGACGTGATCGAAGCCAACGAAGCCTTCGCGGCCCAGGCCTGCGCGGTGACGCGCGAGCTGAAGCTGGACCCGGCCAAGGTCAACCCCAACGGCAGCGGCATCGGCCTGGGCCACCCCATCGGCGCGACCGGCGCCATCATCACCGTCAAGGCGCTGCATGAACTGCAGCGCGTGGGCGGCCGTTATGCGCTGGTGACGATGTGCATCGGCGGCGGGCAGGGCATCGCCGCGATCTTCGAGCGCATCTGACCGCAGTTAGGTCTCAGGCGGGGGACGCGTAGTCGCGCGCCCACGCCTGGCATTCCGCCTGCAGCAGCGCGCCCATCTGCGCCCGCCGGGGCGCGTCCAGCCGGCTGCTGATCGCGCCGAAGCTGAAAGCCACCCACGTCAGTTCCGACACCTGGAACGCCACGCCCACGCCGGAGACGCCCGGCGTGATGGTGTCCACGATCTCCGAATGGCCCGCCTTGCGGGTCTGCCTGACCGCCTGCATCAGCGCCGCGCCGGTGACGCCGCTTTGCGCGTAGCCGGCGGCATGGCGCGCGTACAGCGCGGCGATTTCCTCGTCCGGCAGGGCGGCCATCAGCGCCAGCCCGCCGGCGCCCACGCCCAGCAGACGCCGCTCCCCCTGGTCGGTGGTGAACACCTTCACCGGAAACGAGCCGGCCTCGCGCAGCAGGCACAGCGCGTAATCGCCCTGGCGTATCACCAGGAACACCGTATCGCCCGATAGCCGCGCCAGCCTTTGCGCGAACGGCCGCAGCGCGTCCAGCAGCGGCGCGCGCCGCAGCGCCGCGAAGCCGAGCTGCATGGAATCCACGCCCAGGCGGTAGCGCCGGGTGCCGGGATCGCGCTCGGCGAACTGTTCCTCAAGCAGGCTGCTCAGCAGGCGGTGCGCGGTCGAGCGCTCCAGCCCGGTGGCGGCCATCACGCCTTGCAGATCGATGCCTTCTTCCTGGTGCTGGGCCAGCACGCGCAGCAGGGCCAGCGCCCGCCGCATGCTTTGGGTCCCGCCGGTTGACGCCTGTTTGTTCATAATGTGGGAAAAAATTGATGAATATTTTGTATTTTAGGATTCCGGGTGCGTTAATTCAATCCAACGGACCGCGCCGCCCTCGATGGCGCGGCAAGACAAGGACGAGGAGACCATGGAATACGCCACCCTGGCCGTCGATCGGTACGACGCCGTATGCCGCATCAGCCTGGCGCGCGAGTCCGCGCGCAATGCCCAGAGCCAGCAGATGCTGGACGAACTCGACGACGCCCTGACCCGGGCCGAGCAGGACGACTCGGTGCGGGTCGTGGTCCTGGCGGGCCGCGGCGCGCATTTCTCGGCCGGGCACGACCTCAAGGAAGCCCAGGCCAAGCGCGCCGACTTCACGGTGGAAGAGCGCTGGGAATATGAATCGCGCCGCTACTACGGCTATTGCATGCGCATCTGGGACTTTCCCAAGCCCACCGTGGCGCAGGTGCAGGGCGCCTGCGTGGCCGGCGGATTCATGATCGCCAATATGTGCGACCTGGTGGTCTGCGCCGACAACGCCTATTTTTCCGACCCCGTCGGCCACACGCTGGCGGCCGCGGCCACCGAGGTGCTGATCCATCCCTGGGTGATGGGGCTGCGCAAGGCCAAGGAAATGCTCTACACGGGCGAGAAGGTCGACGCCCAGGAAGCGCTGCGGATCGGCATGGTCAACCGCGTGGTGCCCGAGGCCGAGCTGGAGGCCGCGACGCTGGCGCTGGCGCAGCGCATCGCCCAGGCGCCGCCTTTCGGCCTGCGCCTGATCAAGCGTTCGCTCAACCGCACCGCCGACGCCCAGGGTTTGCGCACGGCGCTGTCGGCGCACTTCGATACGCACCAGCTGTCGCACATGAGCGAAGAATTCCGCGCCGTGCGCGACCGTGGACTGGCCCAGGCCATCCAGCGCAACAAGGAGGGCAAGACGGCATGACCCTCAGCCTGGACCCCTTGCTCAATCCGCGCTCCATCGCGATGATCGGCGCCAGCGCCGATCCCGGGCGCATCGGCGGCATGCCGCTGGACCTGCTGACCCGCTTCGGCTACGAGGGCGGCATCTATCCGGTGAACCCGAAGTACCAGGAAGTGTTCGGCCGGCGCTGCTGGCCCGATATCGAATCCGTGCCCGAGGCCGTGGACCTGGCGGTGCTGGCGATCGCGGCCGCCGACGTGACGCCCATGCTGCGCCGCTGCCATGCCAAGGGCGTGCGGGCCGCCATCGTCTACGCCGCGGGCTTCGCCGAGGCTGGCGGGGAGGGCGCGCGCCTGCAGCAGGAGCTGGAAGCCTTCGTGGCCGAGAGCGGCATGGCCGTGGCCGGGCCGAACTGCATGGGCTTCGCCAATCTCAACACCCAGGCCTATACCGCGTTCGCTTCGGTCTTCAAGACGTCGCCCCGGCAAAGCGGGCCGGGCAACGTCAGCCTGCTGACGCAAAGCGGCAACGTGTGCGCCGCGGTTTACGCCATCGCGCGCAGGCTGGACCTGCCGTTCTCGCATTTCATCAACACCGGCAACGAGGCCTGCCTGGATTTCTCGCAGTACCTCGAATACCTGGCCGCCGATCCGCAGACCGAAATCGTGCTGGGCTATATCGAACAGCTGCGCGACGGCGAGCGCTTCGTGCGCGCCTGCCGCGAGCTGGAGCGCCAGGGCAAGCTGCTGATCGCGCTCAAGGCCGGCACCACGGACAAGGGCGCGCAGGCGGTGCAGTCGCACACCTCGGCGCTGGCCGGCGACCGGCGCGTGTACGGCGCGGCCTTCCGCCAGCTCAACGTGATCGAGGCCACCGACTTCGCGCAGATGGCGCACCTGGCCAGCCTGGCGACGCTGCGCCACCGCAGCGCGGGCAAGCGCGTCGCGGTGCTGACCATGTCGGGCGCGCTGGGCGCCATCCTGGCCGACAAGTTCATCGGCGCCGGGCTGGAACTGCCCGACCTGCCGGCCGATCTGCAGGCGGTGCTGCGCGGCGGCATCCCGGACTACGGCATGGTGGGCAACCCGGTGGACGTGACCGGCAACGTGGTCAACGATCCCGAATTCGTGCGCACCGCGCTGCAGGCGCTGGCCACCAGCGACGCGATCGACGCCGTGGTGGTGTATGCGCCCGGCTACATGCTGGACCGCATGGCCGACGCCCTGGCCGAGGTGTCGCGCCAGCATCCGCGGCTGTTCGTGGCCATCGACACCGGCCTGGCCCAGAGCCGCGCCGCGCTGCGCGAGGCCGGGGTGGCGGTGTTCGAAGACCTGGGCCTGGCGGTCTCGGCGCTGGCGCCCTACCTGCTGTGGTGCGAGGCGCGCGGCGCCCGCCGCATCGCCGCCGCGCCGGCGGCCGTGCCGGCCGCGGTGCCGGCCCTGCCGTGCAACGAGGCCGACGCCCGCGCCTATGTGGCCGCCTTCGGCCTGCCGCAGGCCCGGGCGCGCGCCGCGCGCAGTGCCGACGAGGCCGTGGCGGACGCGCGCGCTGCCGGTTATCCGGTGGCCTTGAAGATCCTCAGCGCCGACATCGCGCACAAGACCGAGATCGGCGGTGTGGCCCTGAACCTGGCCGACGACGCGGCCGTGCGCGCCGCCTACGACGCGGTCACGCAGGCCGCGGCGCGGGCCCAGCCCGATGCGCGCATCGACGGCGTGCTGGTGCAGAAGATGGAACGCGGCGTCGCCGAGATCATCGTGGGCGCGACCCGCGATCCGGTGTTCGGCCCGGTGCTGACGGTGGGCCTGGGCGGCGTGCTGACCGAGCTGTACCAGGACACCAGCCATCGCCTGCTGCCGGTGGACGAGGACATCGCCCTGCAGATGCTGCGCGAACTGAAGGCGTTCGCGCTGCTGGACGGCTACCGCGGCAAGCCGCGCGCCGACCTGGCGGCCGCCTGCCGCAGCATCGTGGCCGTGGGCAACGCCCTGCTGGCCGCGCCGGCGGCCGTGTCGGAAATCGAAGTCAATCCCTTGCTGATCAAAGAGGCGGAACAAGGCGTCGCGGTGCTGGACGCCCTGATTCTGCCCGTAACCCCGTAGCGCGCAGGCGCTCACCGTAATCCCAGGAGGAGACATGATGAAGCAAAGCATGATGAAGAAACTGCTGGCCGGCGTGGCGCTGGCCTGCCTGGGCGCCGCCGGTCCGGCGTTGGCCCAGGACGACTATCCCAATCGCCCCGTGCGCATCGTGGTGCCGTTCTCGCCGGGCGGCGCGGCCGACATCATGAGCCGCGTGCTGGCCGAGAAGCTCGGCGCCAGGCTGGGCCAGCCGGTCATCGTCGAGAACAAGCCCGGCGGCGGCACCATGATCGCGTCCGACTACGTGGCGCGCGCCGCGCCCGACGGCTACACCCTGCTGATGGCGGCGTCCTCGCTGGGCATCGCGCCCAGCATCTACGCCAAGGTCAACTACGATCCCATCAAGGACTTCACTCCCGTCACCCAGGTGGCCTCGGTGGTGCACGTGCTGGAAGTGCATCCCTCCGTGCCGGCCAAGAACGTGGGCGAACTCATCGCCTACCTGAAGGCCAACCCGGGCAAGGTGAGCTACGGCTCGGTGGGAACCGGCAGCTCCACCCACCTGGAGGCCGAACTGTTCAACAGCATGGCCGGCGTGCAGATGACGCACATCCCGTACAAGGGGAGCTCGCCGGCCCTGAACGACCTGGTGGCCGGCCGCCTGCAGGTCATGTTCGATGCCTGGGCCTCGTCCGGTCCCTTCGTCAAGGACGGCAAGCTGCGCGCGCTGGCGGTGACCACCACCAAGCCTTCGGCTTCGGTGCCGGACCTGCCGACCGTGGCGGCTTCCGGCCTGCCCGGCTACTCCGCCATGCCGTGGCTGGGCCTGGTGGCGCCGGCCGGCACGCCGCAGCCGGTGGTCGACAAGCTCTACCAGAACCTGGCCCAGATCCTGCAGCAGCCCGAGGTCAAGACGCAGTTCGTGGGGCTGGGGCTGGACATCATCGGCAGCGATCCCAAGACCTTCGCCGCCTTCATCCGCCAGGACGTGACGACCTGGGCCAAGGTCGCGCGCGATTCGAACATCCGCCTGGAGTAAAGGCATGACCCAGTTGGAAACCGCCGCGGCGGACGACGAGACTTTCCGCCGCGAGCTGCGCGCGTGGCTGCAATCGGCCTATGCGGACTTCGTCCGCGGCTGGCCGGGCGCGGCCGATCCGCGCGATCTGGACTTCCGGCGCGCCTGGGAGGACACGCTGTGCGCGCACGGCTGGTCCGGGCTGGGCTGGCCCAGAGAGTACGGCGGGCAGGCGCTGCCGCTGTCGCGCCAGGCGGTCTTTCACGAAGAGCATGCGCGCTGCGGCGCGCCGCTGGGCGTGAACCTGATCGGCCACGGCATACTCGCGCCCACGCTGCTGCATTTCGGCAGCGAGGAGCAGAAGCGCCGCTTCCTGCCCGGCATCCTGTCCAACCGCGAAGTGTGGTGCCAGGGCTATTCGGAGCCGGGCGCCGGCTCCGACCTGGCCTCGGTGCGCACCCGCGCCGAGCCTGCGCCGGGCGGCTACGTGCTCAACGGCCACAAGATCTGGACCTCGTTCGCGGATCGCGCGCAGCGCTGCTTCGTGCTGGCGCGCACCGATCCGCAGTCGGCGCGCCATAAGGGCCTGAGCTTTCTGCTGGTGGACATGCGCAGCCCGGGCGTGCGCGTCGAGCCCATCCGCCAGCTCACCGGCGAGGCCGAGTTCTGCGAAGTCTTCTTCGAGAACGTCCACGTGCCGCGCGAAGACCTGCTGGGCGAGGAAAACCAGGGCTGGAAGATCGCCATGGCCGCGGCCAGCTTCGAGCGCGGCACCTACTTCATCCCGCGCCTGGTGCGCTTCGCGCAGGAGCTGCAGCAGATACGCGAACTGGCGCAGCGCGCCGACGCCTACGGCCGGGTGCCGGCGGCCTCGGCCGCCGTGCGCCAGCGCTGGGCGCGGCTGGCCGCCGACAGCCACGTGCTGGCGCTGAAGTCGCAGCGCGCGCTGGCCGGCGCCATGCGCGGCGATCCGCCGGGACCGGAAGGCTCGTCCACCAAGATCCACTGGAGCGAGGCGCACCAGCGCCTGCTCGAACTGTCGCTGCAACTGCTGGGCGAAGCGGCCTGCGTGGCGGCAGGCCCGGCCGATCCGCGCGCGGCGGGGCTGGTGCACGCCTACCTGTGGTCGCGCGCCGAAACCATTTTGGCTGGCACTTCGGAGATCCAGCGCAACATCATCGCCGAGCAGATGCTCGGCCTGCCCAAGGCTTGAATTCCATGGACCTGCATCCGACCGAAGACCAGCGCATGCTGCAAGACGCGGCCCGGCGCTACCTGGCCGAACGCCATCCCCTGTCCACGGCCCGGGCCGCCTGCGAGCAGCCCGCGCGCACGCGCCTGGAACAATGGCGCGGCATCGCCGAACAAGGCTGGCCGGCGCTGCTGGCGCCCGCCGCGCACGATGGGCTGGGCCTGGGCATGCGCGAGGCCTGGATCGTGGCCGAAGCCGCCGGCCGCCATCTGCTGGGCCTGCCGCTGGCGGCCAACATGACGCTGCTGCCCACGCTGTGCGAGGCCGGCGCGGGCGGCCCGGCGCCGCAATGGGCCGCCGCCATGATGGCGGGCGAAACCTATTACGCCGACGCCGCGCTGCGTCCCGACGGCTCGGCCTATGTCGAAGGCGCGGGCGAGGGCGTGCGCGCGCTGGCCCTGCGCCGCACCGGCGAGGCCTCGCTGCGCGCCGAACTGCTGGCGCCGCTGGCGGGCGAGGCCGGGCTGGACCCGACCATGCCGGTGGCGCAGGCCGCGCGCGTGCAAGTGCTGGAGAGCGTCGAACTCGAATCGGCCCCCGGCGTCTGGGAACGCCTGCGCACGCGCCTGCGGCTCTTGCGCTCGGCGGAACTGCTGGGCGCGGCCTCGGCCGCGCTCGACATGGCGGCGGCGTACGCGCGCGAACGCCGCCAGTTCGACCGCGCCATCGGCGCCAACCAGGCCATCAAGCACCGGCTGGCCGAGGACTGGATGGCCCTGGACGACGCCAGGCTGGCCGGCTGGGCGGCCGCGGCCGCGCTGGACGAGGCCGCGGCTTCGGCGTCGCGCGACGCCCTGTTCGTGCCGCTGCTGGCGGTCGAGGCCGGCAGGCGGGCCGTGCAGAACGCGATCCAGACCCACGGCGCGATGGGCGTGACCTGGGAATGCGACGCGCATCTGTATCTGAAGCGCGTGCTGCGGCTGGCGGCCAGCCTGGAGGCAGAGGTGTCTTGCGCGGATCTGTTGGAGCGGATCTGGGAGGCCGCCTGATGGGTTTCGCGCGCTTGGCAGTTGCGTTCTCTCGCGCTGCACCCATCCTACGTTCGGACCCTGATGCGTAGGATGGGTGCAGCGCGAGATTCCTTGCAAAAAAACTCAGATATCGAACGCGCGAAACCCATCAGGCGGCGCCAGCCGCCGCCTTTCGTGGCAAGAGACAAACGCCTGCATCCGCCTACAATCGCGCCATGAAAAAATCCGCCTTCCCGTCCGAACTCGACCAGCCGACCCTTTCCGAAGTGGACGGCATCCGCTACCTCCACTTCAACACCGAATGGGTGCAGGGCGCCATGCGCATCAAGAGCCCCGCCGAGCTGGTGCTGGAGTACACCGCCCAGATGATGGCCTGGCTGCTGTTCCTGGAGCCGCCCAAGGACGAGCCCATCGGCATGCTGGGCCTGGGCGCCGGATCGCTGGCGCGGTTCTGCGTCAAGCACACCCGCAGCCCGCTGCTGGCGGTGGAATGGAATCCGCGCGTGACCGCCGCCTGTCACATGTTCTTCCGCCTGCCCGGCGCCAACCGGCTCGAGGTCGAGCACGCCGACGCCGGCGTCTGGGTGGCCGACCCGCTCAACGCCGGGCGCTGCCCGGTGCTGATGGTGGACCTCTACGACGCCGCGGCCGAAGGCCCGGTGCGCGACAGCGTGAAGTTCTACCGCGACTGCCGCCGCGTGCTGGGCGAGGTCGGGGTGCTGGCGGTGAACCTGTTCGGGCGCCACGAGAGCTTCGGGCGCAACATCGACAACCTGTCCAAGGCCTTCGACGACCGCGTGCTGCTGCTGCCCGAAATCGACGCGGGCAACCAGATCGTGCTGGCCTTCTCCGGCCCGGCCCTGGCCATCACGCCGGCGCAGCTGCTGGCCCGCGCCGAAGCGGTGGAGGCGCGCTACGGCCTGCCGGCGCGGCGCTGGGCGCGCTCGCTGACGCGCCACGCGGTGGACGGCGTGCTGCACTTCTAGGCCGTGCCGCTGATTGGCCGGGCTTCGTCCGAGGACTAGAATTTTCCATCGACGATCGCCACCAGGGGGTTACCCATGAACGCCATTCAACTGAAGCTGCCGGCCGGCCTGGACAATCTGACGCAGGTCCGGCTCGACGCGCCGCGCGCGCCGGCCGCCGGCGAGATCCTGGTGCGGATCCGTGCCAGTTCGCTGAATTTCCACGACTACGCGGTGGCGACCGGATTGATGCCCACCGAGGACGGACGCATTCCGCTGTCGGACGGCGCCGGCGTCGTCGAGGCGGTTGGCAAGGGCGTCACGGAATTCGCGGTCGGCGATCACGTGGTGTCCTGCTTCTTTCCGCTATGGGAAAGCGGCGCGCCCGCCATCGCGGATTTCTCCACCACGCCGGGCGACGGCGTGGACGGCTATGCGCGTGAAAAGGTCACGCTTCCCGCCACCTGGTTCACGCGGGCGCCCAAGGGATACAGCCATGCGCAGGCGGCCACCCTGACCACCGCGGGGCTGACCGCCTGGCGCGCCCTGGTGGTTGACGGCGGCCTGAAGGCCGGCGACAGCGTCCTGGTCATGGGCACGGGCGGCGTGTCGATATTCGCCTTGCAGATGGCCAAGGCAATGGGGGCCAGCGTCATCGCCACCTCGTCCTCGGCCGCCAAGCTTGAGCGCCTGCGCGCGCTGGGCGCCGATCATGTCCTCAACTACAAGGAAGTCCCCGAGTGGGGACAGGCGGTGCTCGACCTTACCGGCGGCAGGGGCGTGGACCACGTCGTCGAGGTCGGCGGCCCGGGCACCTTGCCGCAGTCGATCGCCGCGTGCCGCATAGGCGGGCACATCGCCTTGATCGGCGTGCTGACCGGCATGGCCGGGCCGATTCCCACGGCGCTGATAATGGCCAGGCAATTGCGGCTGCAGGGCTTGATCGTCGGCAGCCGGCAGGATCAGAAAGACATGGTCCGCGCCCTCGAAAGCACCGGCCTGAAGCCGCAGATCGACAGCACGTTCGAGCTGGCCGAGCTGGCCGCCGCCTTCAGGCACGAAGCGTCCGGCGGGCACTTCGGGAAAATCGTCATCGCCGTCTGAGCCGCGGCCGGACGGCAAGCTAGGGTAGGTCCCAGGGCGGCGGGGGCTTTACGGCCTACGCGAACGGGGCCTATCATGGGTTTATTCATAATTATGAATTACAGGCAAGCCGCGCCCATGACCCAGCCCATTGTCCGCCAAGCGCTGTACCTGGAAGTCGCCGACCGGCTGCGCGGCATGATCCATGCGCGCTCGCTGCGCAACGGCGAATGGATAGACGAGCTGCGTCTGGCGGGCGAGCTGGGCATCTCGCGCACGCCCTTGCGCGAAGCCCTCAAGGTGCTGGCCACCGAAGGCCTGGTGCGGCTGGAGCCGCGCCGCGGCTGCTTCGTCAACGAGCTGTCGGCGCAGGACCTGGAAGACATTTTTCCGCTGATGGCCATGCTGGAAGGGCGTTGCGCGTTCGAGGCCGCGCGCAAGGCCAGCGACGAACAGCTGGCGGCGCTGGAGCCGCTGCATGCGGCGCTGGCCGGCCATGCGCGGGCCGGGCGCATCGACGCCTACTACAAGACCAACTATCTGATTCACGAGGCGGTGCAGGCGCTGGCCGGCAACCAGTGGCTGTCGGACATGGTCGGCAACCTGCGCAAGGTGCTGAGCCTGTCGCGCCACCGCAGCCTGTCGCAGCCGGGCCGGATCGAGCAGTCCTGCGCCGAGCACCTGGCCATTTTCGAAGCGCTCAAGGCGCGCGACGGCGAGGCCGCGCAGGCGCTCGCGCATACCCACCTGATGCGGCAGCTGGAAGCGCTGCGCGCATTGAGCCTTGCGGAGGCCGGCGAGCCGGCGCCGCCGGAACCCATCGTCATCGAGGAGCCCGCCCATGTCCGCACCCGCCAATCTCGCACCCGCGCGCGGCGCGCGCACGCCTGAGCCCGAGACCGACGGCGCCGAGGAAGCCGCGGGCCTGATCACCCGGCTCGGCCGGCTCTGGGAGCGCGGCCGCCTGCCCAGCGAATCCGAAGTGCGCCGCCTGTTCGAGGCGCGCCTGACCGACGTGGCCGCCAACAAGCTGGCGCGCCGCTGGTGTGAGCAGTACGCCGCGGCCCAGTCCAAGGACCGCCGGCTGATGCTGGCCGCGCTGGCCCAGGTCCGCGGCAGTTTCGCGGAATCCGCCGGCGAGGGCGCGCGCCTGTTCAAGCGCTTCAACGCCCAGCCGCAGGGGCTGCGCTTCCTGGTGGAATTGCGCGCCGACATGCTGCGCTGGCGCAAGCAGGTCGCCGGCCTGCAGGCGCTGGACAAGGACCTGGAAGGGCTGCTGTCCGCCTGGTTCGACGTGGGCCTGCTGGAACTGCGTCCGCTGACCTGGGATTCGCCGGCCTCGCTGCTGGAAAAGCTGATCCTCTACGAGGCCGTGCACGAGATCACGTCCTGGGACGACCTGCGCCGCCGCGTGTCGCCGGACCGCCGCTGCTACGCCTATTTCCATCCGCAGATGCCGGACGTGCCGCTCATCTTCGTGGAAGTGGCCTTCGCCAGCCACATGGCCGACGACGTGCAGGTGCTGCTCGACAGCACGCTGCCGCCGCAGGACCTGGACAAGGCGCGCTGGGCCATCTTCTATTCCATCTCGAACACGCAGCCCGGACTGAAGGGCATCAGCTTCGGCAACTTCCTGCTCAAGCGCGTGGTCGAGCAATTGCTGGACGAACTGCCCAAGCTCAAGTCCTTCGCCACGCTGTCGCCCATTCCGGGCTTCGCGGACTGGCTGGGCAAGCTGGAGGCCGATGCGGTCGAGGCCATCGTGCGCGAGGACAAGGCGCGCGCGCAAGCCCGCAAGCGCGAGGCCGCGCCCGACGGACAGCGCTGGGTCGCGCGCCTGGCGCGGGCCGCCCAGGGCAAGGCGCCGGACGTGGTCAAGCGGGCCGGACTGCGGCTGGCGGCCAGTTACCTGCAATCCATGAAGAACGGCCAGCCGCTGGACCCGGTGGCGCGTTTCCACCTGGGCAACGGCGCGCGCATCGAAAGGCTGAACTGGGCGGCGGACACCTCGCCCAAGGGGCTCAAGCAGTCCTGCGCCATGATGGTCAACTACCTGTACGACCTGGACGAACTGGACGACAACCTGGCCCGCCTGGGCGAGGGCAAGCCCCAGGTCAGCCGGGGCGTGGGGCGCGTGGCGAAACTACAAGATTGATCCGGTCCCGCGGCAGCCGCGGGACCATAGAGGAGGGGACATGACGGAAAACGCGGCTGGCCGCGTGCTGCTGGCGTGCGAGGGCCATCTGGCCTGGGTCACGCTGTCGCACCCGGGGCGCCTGAACGCCATCACGGTGGGCATGTGGCAGGAACTGCGCGAGGTCTTCGAAGACATCGCGGCCGACGACGGCGTGCGCTGCGTGATCGTGCGCGGCGCCGGCGGCAATTTCGCCGCCGGCGCCGACATACGCGAATTCCCGCAGCAGCGCGGCGACATGGCCGCGGTGCAGCGCTACCACCGCGAACTGCTGGCGCCGGCGCTGCGCGCGGTGGCGCTGTGCCCGCAGCCGGTGGTGGCGCAGATCGAGGGCGTGTGCGTGGGCGGCGGCCTGGAAATCGCCAGCCAGTGCGACCTGCGCATCGCCGGCAGTTCGGCGCGCCTGGGCGTGCCGATCAACCGGCTGGGCTTTCCCATGGCGCCCGACGAAATGAGCGGCCTGCTGGCGCTGGCCGGGCGGGCCGCGACCCTGGCCATCCTGCTGGAGGGCCGTGTATTCGGCGCCGAAGAAGCGCGCGAGCTCGGCCTGCTGACCCGCATCGTGGCCGATTCCGAGGTGGCAGACGCCGCCCGCCAGAGCGCCGAGCGCATCGCCCGCGGCGCGCCCCTGGCCGCCCGCATCAACAAACGCCTGTCCCGCAGGCTCGCCGCCGGCGGCGCGCTCAGCGAGGACGAATACCAGGATTACTTTTCCTACGCCGACAGCCGCGACCACAAAGAAGGCGTGCGCGCGTTCCTGGCCGGCACAGATCCCAACTTCTCCGGAGACTAGACAAGGTGAGCAACGCTAATCTATATGCCGTGCTGGAAGGCGGCTTTCCCGCGGACCGCAGCAAAGTCGCGCTGGAAACCCCCGAGCTGAAATACACCTGGGACGACATCGACCGCGCCACCGCGTGCCTGGCCAATCTGCTGGCCTCGCTGGACCTGCCCGACGGATCGCGCGTGGCGGTGCAGGTGGAGAAGTCGCCGGAAGCCTTGCTGCTGTATCTCGCCACGCTGCGCGCCGGCCTGGTGTACCTGCCGCTGAACACCGCCTACCGCGAATCGGAAATCGAATACTTCCTGGGCAACGCCGAGCCGGCCGTGGTGGTCTGCGCCAGCAAGAACCTGGAATGGGTGCGCCGCGCCGCCGACAAGGCCGGCTGCGCGCACGTCTACACGCTGGACGAGGACCGCACCGGCACCTTGCTGGAGGCCGCGGGAAGCCTGTCGCAGCGCTTCGAGACCGTGGCGCGCGAGCCCGGCGACCTGGCCGCCATCCTGTACACGTCCGGCACCACCGGGCGCAGCAAGGGCGCGATGCTGTCGCACGGCAACCTGGCCGCCAACGCCCGCGTGCTGCACGACTACTGGGGCTGGCGCAGCGACGACGTGCTGCTGCACATGCTGCCCATCTTCCACGTGCACGGCCTGTTCGTCGCCTCGCACGGCGCGCTGCTGGCCGGCGCGAAGATGATCTGGCTGCCCAAGCTGGACGCCGACCAGGCGCTGCGCTACCTGCCGCAGAGCACGGTGATGATGGGCGTGCCCACCTACTATGTGCGGCTGCTGGCCGACCCGCGCTTCGACCGCAAGGTCTGCGCGCGCATGCGCTTGTTCATTTCGGGCTCGGCGCCGCTACTGGCCGAGACTTTCTCGGAGTTCCAGAAACGCAGCGGCCACGCCATCCTGGAGCGCTACGGCATGAGCGAAACCGTCATGCTGACCTCCAACCCCTACGATCCCGCGCTGGGCGAGCGCCTGGCCGGCACCGTCGGCCGCGCGCTGCCGGGCGTGCAGGTCCGGGTGGTGGACGACGCGGGCGTCGCGCTGGCGCCGGGCGAGATCGGCAACGTGCAGGTGCGCGGCCCCAACGTGTTCTCGGGCTACTGGCGCATGCCGGAAAAGACCCGCGAGGAATTCACCGAGGACGGCTGGTTCAAGACGGGCGACGTGGGCCGCTGGGGCGGCGAATCCGCCGGCCGCGACGTGCCCGCCGATTACCTGTCCATCGTGGGCCGCAGCAAGGACCTGATCATCTCGGGGGGCTACAACGTCTACCCCAAGGAAATCGAGACCCTGATCGACGACATGCCCGGCGTGGCCGAGTCCGCCGTCATCGGGGTGCCGCATGCCGATTTCGGCGAAGCCGTGGTCGCCGTGGTGGTGCCCAGGAACGGCGCGGCGCTGGACGCGGACGCCATGCAGGCCGAGCTGAAGGCGCGCATCGCCAATTTCAAGGTGCCCAAGCGCGTGCACATCGTCGACCAGTTGCCCCGCAACACCATGGGCAAGGTCCAGAAGAACGTGCTGCGCGAAACGTACGGCACGTTGTGAGGCCGTCCGCCCGTTCCGAATCCTTCTTCCAGGAGCCCATGCCCAGATAAAGCCCCAAAGACCGAGCAGCATCATTCCATAAAAAAACCGGAAGACCCCAAGGGGCTTCCCCGAGCTGCAGCAAGAGGAGACAAAATGAAATATCGCACTATCGCCGCGGCCCTGGTCGCCGTCTGCGCCGCGGGCTACGGCGGCGCGGCCGCCGCCCAATGGCCGGAACGTCCGATCACGCTGATCGTGCCGTTCCCGGCCGGCGGCGGCACCGACACCTTCGCCCGTCCGCTGGCCCAGCAACTGACCACCCAGCTGGGCCAGACCGTGGTCATCGACAACAAGGGCGGCGCCGGCGGCACCGTGGGCGCCGGCGTGGCGGCCAAGGCCAGGCCGGACGGCTACACCTTCTTCATGGGCGGCGCCCACCACGCGCTGGCCCCCTCGCTCTACAAGAACCTCAGCTACGACATCCAGAAGGACTTCGTGCCGGTCGCGCTGGTGGCGCAGCCGCCGCAGGTCATCGTCATCAATCCGGGCAAGCTGCCGGTCAAGACCGTGCAGGAGCTGATCGCCTACGTCAAGAAGCGTCCGGGCGAAATCAACTTCGGCACCGCCGGCAAGGGCAGCACCCACCACCTGGCCGGCGAGCTGTTCGCGATGCAGACCGGCATCAAGCTGGTGGACGTGCCGTACCAGGGCGCCGGGCCGATGCTGTCGGCGCTGATCGGCGGGCAGGTGGACCTGGCCTTCGACGGCCTGGGCTCCTCGGCCGGCCATATCCGCTCCGGCACGATCAAGCCGCTGGCGGTGGCCGCGGCCGAGCGCTCGCCTTCGCTGCCCGACGTGCCCACCGCCGCCGAGGCGGGCGTGCCCAACTACGTGGTCTCGACCTGGTACGCGATCTGGGCGCCTGCCGGCACGCCGCAGGAAGCGGTGGACAAGATGAGCGCCGAAATCACCAAGGCCTTGAACGCGCCCAAGATCAAGGAAACCTGGACCAGCAACGGCTCGGCCGTGCCGACCTTGACCGGACCGGCGTTCGGCAAGTTCGTCGACAGCGAAGTCGAACGCTGGGCCAAGGTGGTGAAGGACTCGGGGGTGAAGCTGGATTGAGGCATGCGCGGGCCGGATTTTGAATTAATATTGATAATCGTTATCAATTTTGAATTTGCGGTCCGGCCCGTCGAATGCCATGAGTCNCGGCTGTCACTTTCCGGTTTTCGATTGGCATACAGGTGAAGCATCGAATTACTTCGCCTGGAACCAACGATATGTCTCTGCCTTTTTCCTCCTCCCGTCCCGTCGCGCCGGCGCGCCCGCGCATGCAGGCCCTGGCCGCGCTGGCGCTGGCCGCGGCCGCCGGCGCCGCGGTTCTGCCCGCGCTGGCCCAGCCTGCGGGCGCCGTGCCGGCGCTGCATTCGGTGGACGTGCCGGCCGGCGCGCTCGGCGCGGCGCTGTCCGGTTTCGCCCGGCAGGCCGGCGTGCTGCTGTCCTTCGACCCGGCGCTGGCCGCGGGCATGGAGACCGCCGGGCTGCACGGCGCCTATGGCGTGGAGCAGGGCTTCGCGGCGCTGCTGGCCGGCACCGGCCTGCAAGCCGTGCGCCGCGCCGACGGCGATTATCTGCTGCAGCATGCCCCCGGCGCGCAGACGGCCGAACTCGACGCCGTGGTGGTGCTGGGCGCCGGCGCAACCACCGAAGGCAGCGGCTCCTATACCGCGGACTGGATGCGGTCGGCCAACGGCCTGGTGCTGACGCAGCGCGACACGCCCCAGTCCACCAGTATCGTGACGCGCCAGCAGCTCGACGACCAGGCCATGGGCAGCGTGCGCGACGTCATGGAGCACGCCACCGGCATGAACGTCCAGCAAAGCGAGACCGACCGGCTCAGCTATTATTCGCGCGGCTTCCAGATGGACACCATGCAGTTCGACGGCGTGGTCAAGCCGCTGGACAATACCTACCAGTTCGGCGAAGGCAATCTGGACCCGGTCATCTATGACCACGTGGAAATCATCCGCGGCGCGACCGGCCTGATGAGCGGCACCGGCAATCCGGGCGGGTCGGTCAGTTTCATTCGCAAACGGCCGACGCGCGAGTTCCAGGGCAGCCTGAGGGCCATGGGCGGCAGCTACGACACCTATCGCGGCGAGGTCGATTTGTCGGCGCCGCTCACCGGTTCGGGAGCGGTGCGCGCCCGCGTGG
>NZ_POQS01000002.1:593893-596450 GCF_002885955.2 Achromobacter pulmonis | reverse complement strand
TTTGAATTAATATTGATAATCGTTATCAATTTTGAATTTGCGGTCCGGCCCGTCGAATGCCATGAGTCACAGCGGAACCCCAGCGCCCGTCGAAGGGCTCTACATACAGCATCAGTCATGGCTGCGCGACTGGCTGCGCCGAAAGACCGGCTGCCCCTTCGACGCGGCGGACCTGACCCACGATACCTACCTGAAAGTGCTGGTGCGCGAGGACGACACGCGCAGCCTGCGCGAACCGCGCGCCTATCTGACGACCATCGCGCACGGGCTCATGGTCAACCTGTTCCGCCGCCGCGACATCGAGCGCGCCTACCTGGACAGCCTGGCGTCGCTCGGAGAGGCGGCCGCGCCGTCGCCCGAGCGCCGGGCCCTGGCCCTGGAGGCCCTGATCGAAATCGACCGCCTGCTCGACGGCCTGCCGCCCAAGGTGCGCAAGGCGTTCCTGCTGGCGCAGCTGGAAGGGCTGCGGCACGCCGAGATCGCCGGACGCATGCAGGTGTCGGTCAGTTCGGTGCGCCAGTACCTGGCCCGCGCCATGCAGCATTGCCTGGCGGCGTGGTGAGCGGGCGCGCCACGGGCCCGGCCGAGCTGCCGGCGTCGGTCATCCGCGAGGCCAGCCTCTGGTTCGTCCGCCTGGGCGCCGATGACGCCACCGCGGAGGACGGCGCCGCCTGCCGCCGCTGGATAGAAGCCAGCCCGGCGCACCGGCAGGCCTGGGAGCGCGTGGAAATGCTGGGCCGCCAGTTCGGCCTGATAGAACCGCACGCAGGTCTCGCGGCGCTGGAACGCACGCCCCGGCGCGGCCGGCGGCGGGCGCTGAAGGCCTTGTCGCTGGTGCTGGGCGCGGGCGGGCTGGCGGCGGCGGGCCTGCCCTGGACGGAATGGACTTCCGACTACGCCACCGCGGTCGGGCAGCGGCGCAGCGCGACGTTGCCCGACGGCAGCGTGCTCACCCTCAATTCCGACAGCGCCGCCGATCTGCGCTTCGATGCGGCGCGGCGCCTGGTCGTCCTGCGCCGCGGCGAACTGCACCTCGCCTCGCACGCCGATGCGCTGGCGCCGCCGCGGCCGCTGGCCGTGTCCACGCCGGCCGGCCGCGTCACCGCGTTGGGAACCCGATTCACGGTCCGGCTGGCCGATGAAGGCGCATGGATCGCCGTGACCGAAGGCACCGTGCGGATCGAACCGGCGGCGGACGGGGGCGCGGCGCGCCTCCTCCAGGCAGGCTCGGGTGCGTACTTCGACCGGCGCGCGGTGCAGCCGGCCGTCCCTGTCGCGCAGGCCGAGGACTGGCTGCACGGCGCGCTGTACGCCGACGGCATGCGGCTCGATGCCTTCGTCGAGAAACTGGCCCGCTACCGGCCCGGCAGGCTGGCCTGCGATCCCGCGGTGGCGGCGCTGCGCATTTCCGGTTCGTTCCCGCTGGACGACACCGACCGCGCCCTGGCCGCCGTGGCGCGCACGCTGCCGGTGCGCGTGGAACGCCATACGCGCTATTGGGTGGTGCTGCGGCCGGCAGGCTGATCCGGCCGGCGTCGCCTGCCCGGTGGAACGGCTGTCACTTTCCGGTTTTCGATTGGCATACAGGTGAAGCATCGAATTACTTCGCCTGGAACCAACGATATGTCTCTGCCTTTTTCCTCCTCCCGTCCCGTCGCGCCGGCGCGCCCGCGCATGCAGGCCCTGGCCGCGCTGGCGCTGGCCGCGGCCGCCGGCGCCGCGGTTCTGCCCGCGCTGGCCCAGCCTGCGGGCGCCGTGCCGGCGCTGCATTCGGTGGACGTGCCGGCCGGCGCGCTCGGCGCGGCGCTGTCCGGTTTCGCCCGGCAGGCCGGCGTGCTGCTGTCCTTCGACCCGGCGCTGGCCGCGGGCATGGAGACCGCCGGGCTGCACGGCGCCTATGGCGTGGAGCAGGGCTTCGCGGCGCTGCTGGCCGGCACCGGCCTGCAAGCCGTGCGCCGCGCCGACGGCGATTATCTGCTGCAGCATGCCCCCGGCGCGCAGACGGCCGAACTCGACGCCGTGGTGGTGCTGGGCGCCGGCGCAACCACCGAAGGCAGCGGCTCCTATACCGCGGACTGGATGCGGTCGGCCAACGGCCTGGTGCTGACGCAGCGCGACACGCCCCAGTCCACCAGTATCGTGACGCGCCAGCAGCTCGACGACCAGGCCATGGGCAGCGTGCGCGACGTCATGGAGCACGCCACCGGCATGAACGTCCAGCAAAGCGAGACCGACCGGCTCAGCTATTATTCGCGCGGCTTCCAGATGGACACCATGCAGTTCGACGGCGTGGTCAAGCCGCTGGACAATACCTACCAGTTCGGCGAAGGCAATCTGGACCCGGTCATCTATGACCACGTGGAAATCATCCGCGGCGCGACCGGCCTGATGAGCGGCACCGGCAATCCGGGCGGGTCGGTCAGTTTCATTCGCAAACGGCCGACGCGCGAGTTCCAGGGCAGCCTGAGGGCCATGGGCGGCAGCTACGACACCTATCGCGGCGAGGTCGATTTGTCGGCGCCGCTCACCGGTTCGGGAGCGGTGCGCGCCCGCGTGG
>NZ_POQS01000002.1:454953-593730 GCF_002885955.2 Achromobacter pulmonis | reverse complement strand
GTCCCTGTCGCGCAGGCCGAGGACTGGCTGCACGGCGCGCTGTACGCCGACGGCATGCGGCTCGATGCCTTCGTCGAGAAACTGGCCCGCTACCGGCCCGGCAGGCTGGCCTGCGATCCCGCGGTGGCGGCGCTGCGCATTTCCGGTTCGTTCCCGCTGGACGACACCGACCGCGCCCTGGCCGCCGTGGCGCGCACGCTGCCGGTGCGCGTGGAACGCCATACGCGCTATTGGGTGGTGCTGCGGCCGGCAGGCTGATCCGGCCGGCGTCGCCTGCCCGGTGGAACGGCTGTCACTTTCCGGTTTTCGATTGGCATACAGGTGAAGCATCGAATTACTTCGCCTGGAACCAACGATATGTCTCTGCCTTTTTCCTCCTCCCGTCCCGTCGCGCCGGCGCGCCCGCGCATGCAGGCCCTGGCCGCGCTGGCGCTGGCCGCGGCCGCCGGCGCCGCGGTTCTGCCCGCGCTGGCCCAGCCTGCGGGCGCCGTGCCGGCGCTGCATTCGGTGGACGTGCCGGCCGGCGCGCTCGGCGCGGCGCTGTCCGGTTTCGCCCGGCAGGCCGGCGTGCTGCTGTCCTTCGACCCGGCGCTGGCCGCGGGCATGGAGACCGCCGGGCTGCACGGCGCCTATGGCGTGGAGCAGGGCTTCGCGGCGCTGCTGGCCGGCACCGGCCTGCAAGCCGTGCGCCGCGCCGACGGCGATTATCTGCTGCAGCATGCCCCCGGCGCGCAGACGGCCGAACTCGACGCCGTGGTGGTGCTGGGCGCCGGCGCAACCACCGAAGGCAGCGGCTCCTATACCGCGGACTGGATGCGGTCGGCCAACGGCCTGGTGCTGACGCAGCGCGACACGCCCCAGTCCACCAGTATCGTGACGCGCCAGCAGCTCGACGACCAGGCCATGGGCAGCGTGCGCGACGTCATGGAGCACGCCACCGGCATGAACGTCCAGCAAAGCGAGACCGACCGGCTCAGCTATTATTCGCGCGGCTTCCAGATGGACACCATGCAGTTCGACGGCGTGGTCAAGCCGCTGGACAATACCTACCAGTTCGGCGAAGGCAATCTGGACCCGGTCATCTATGACCACGTGGAAATCATCCGCGGCGCGACCGGCCTGATGAGCGGCACCGGCAATCCGGGCGGGTCGGTCAGTTTCATTCGCAAACGGCCGACGCGCGAGTTCCAGGGCAGCCTGAGGGCCATGGGCGGCAGCTACGACACCTATCGCGGCGAGGTCGATTTGTCGGCGCCGCTCACCGGTTCGGGAGCGGTGCGCGCCCGCGTGGTCGGAGCCAAGGAGCGGCGCGGCGATACCCTGGATCTCTACAGCAAGAAGCGCGACGTGGCCTATGGCATCGTCGAGGCGGACATCGCCGAATCGACCACGCTCAGCGCCGGCGCGTCCGCGCAGCGCTCGCGTCCCAAGGGCGTGATGTGGGGCGGCCTGCCGATATTCGACACCAACGGCGAGCAGGTCGATTGGCGCAAGGGGCAGACGGTGGGCGCCAAGTGGACCACCTGGGACACCGACTCCACCGAATACTTCGCCCAGCTCGAACATGGTTTCGCCAACGGCTGGGAAGGCCGCCTGTCGTATTCGCGCCTGGACAACGATTTCGACGCCTCGTTGCTGTTCGCCGCGGACTTCCCGGTCGACGCCGAAACCGGCTATCTGTCTGGCACGCCGACCCTGCGCAAATACCGCGGCAATAGCGAACAGGACGTCTACGGAGGCTCTCTGAACGGCGACTTCGGCCTGTTTGGCGCAACGCATGAATTCAATCTGGGCTTCTCGCATTCCAGGACGCGCAGTCGCACCAAGGGCTGGAACTCTTCCGACCAGGCGAGCTATCCGATTCCCAACATCCATGACTGGAGCGGCGACTGGCCCGAACCGGTTTGGGACCAGGCGGTCTCGGACCAGCAGCTGCGCACCACGCAGACCGGCATTTTCGGCACGGCGCGTTTCAATCTCGCCAGCGGCCTGCATCTGCTGGCGGGGGCGCGCTGGACGCGCTGGGAGGCCGACGAATACCGCTGGAACCAATGGTCCCCGGAGGCGGTCCCGACCACGCTGTCGCAATCGCAGCGCTATTCCGAACTCACACCTTACCTGGGCGTGACCTACGATCTCGACGACACCTATACCGCCTATGCCAGCTATACCAACATCTTCCAGCCGCAGATGTACAAGACCCGAGACTGGGAAATGACCGGCCCGGCCTACGGCCACAACTACGAGGCGGGCATCAAGGCGTCTTACCTGGAAGGCCGCCTGAACGGTTCGTTCGCCGTGTTCCAGACCAACCAGAAGGACGTGGCCGAATACGGCGGCTTCGACGTCGCGCGCAACGAGTCCTGGTACGAGATGCTGGACGGCACCCGCACCCGCGGGTTCGAACTGGAACTGGCCGGAGAAATGACGCCCGGCTGGAACCTGTTCCTGGGCTATACCTACCGCGTGTCGAAGGACAACCAGGGCAGGAAGGTTCAGACCACGCAGCCCGAGCAGATGCTGAAGGTCAGCACCGCCTACCGGTTGCCGGGCGTCCTGAACAGGCTGGTGGTGGGCGGCGGGGTGCGCTGGCAGAGCCGCACCCGGGCGCTGGGGTACTACGGGGAGCAGTCCGCCTCGGTGGAGCAGGCGCCGTATGCGCTGTTCGACCTGATGGCCCGCTACGACCTGGGGCCGCAGACCCAGCTGCAGTTCAACGTGAGCAACCTCGCGGACAAGCGCTACTACCGCGCGATGGGTTTCTACAACTCGGTCTATTACGGCGAGGGCCGCACCGCGCTGGTCACGCTGACCCAGCGCTTCTAGCGTCCGGTCAACGCCACTCGCTGGCCTGGCTGAGCTTGGCCAGCTGCTCGTGCGTCAGCGTCAGGCTGGCGGCCTTGACCAGTTCGTCCAGCTGATCCAGCGAGGTGGCGCTGACGATGGGGGAGGTGATGCCGGGCTGCGCGATCTGCCAGGCCAGCGCGGCCTGCGCCGGCGTGCAGCCGGCTTCTTCGCAGACCTCGTCCAGCGCCTTCAGGATGCGCAGGCCGCGGTCATTGAGATAGGTCTTGACGATCAGGCGGCCGCGCACGCTCTTGCCGGCGTCTTCCGGCGTGCGGTACTTGCCGCTGAGAAAGCCGCTGGCCAGCGCGTAATAGTTGATCGTGCCCATCTGCTGCGTCTTCACCAGGCTTTGCAGCCCGGATTCGAAGGTCTCGCGGCGGTACAGATTGTATTCGGGCTGGATGCTCTCGTAGCGCGGCAGGCCGTGCCGTTCGCTGGCGATCAGCGCTTCCGACAGGCGCACCGGGGTGTAGTTCGAGGCCCCGATGGCGCGCACCTTGCCGGACTCGATGTGTTTGGCGTATTCGGCCAGCGTGTCGGTCAGGGGGGTGTCGGGATCGTCCTCGTGCGACTGGTACAGGTCCACGTAGTCGGTCTGCAGGCGCGCCAGCGACGCTTCCAGCGCGCGGCGGATGTAGGCCGGCGCCAGCCCCTTGGCGTCGGGTCCCATCTCCATGCCGACCTTGGTGGCGATGAGCACGCGGTCGCGCTTGCCCGAACGCTTGAGCCATTTGCCGATCAGGGTTTCGGATTCGCCGCCCTGGTTGCCCTTGACCCAGCGCGAATACACGTCGGCCGTGTCGATGAAATTCAGGCCTGCGTCGACCAGCGCGTCCAGCAGCGAGAACGTGCCGGCCTCGTCGACGGTCCAGCCGAAGACGTTGCCGCCGAAGGTCAGCGGGGGAATCTGCAGGCCGGAACGGCCCAGTGCGCGTTTGATCATGATGAGGCCTCTGTAGCGGTTGACGGGGCGCGGCGACATGTTTCGTCACAGGGATTCCCCGAAGTCATTTTGCTTGGCGGCAAGTTAGACTATACGGCTTTATGGTGGCCCGGCCGGCGGGTAGCCGCCGGCGGCGCCGTAATAATCGACAAAAACCAAGGGTTCAAGGAGCTTACCTATGCTGATCGGAAAAAAACATTTTCTGACGGTTGGCGCCATGGCACTGGCGCTGGCTATCGCCGCGCCGGTGGCCGCGCAGCAAAAGTCGGTGGCGGTCACCGCCATCGTCGAGCACCCGGCGCTGGACGCGGTGCGTGACGGGGTGCAGGACGCCCTCAAGCAGGCCGGCTACGAGCCGGGCAAGAACCTGAAGTGGCAATACCAGAGCGCGCAGGGCAACAACGGCACCGCCGCGCAGATCGCGCGCAAGTTCGTGGGCGACCGCCCCGACGCCATCGTCGCCATCGCCACGCCGTCGGCTCAGGCCGTGGTGGCCGCCACCAAGGACGTGCCGGTGGTGTATTCCGCCGTCACCGATCCGGTCGCCGCCCAGCTGGTTCCCGGCATGGAAGCCTCGGGCACCAACGTGACCGGCGTGTCGGACCTGCTGGCCCTGGACAAGCAGGTCGAGCTGATCAAGCGCATCGTGCCCAACGCCAAGCGCGTGGGCATGGTCTACAACCCGGGCGAGGCCAATTCGGTCGTGGTGGTCAAGAAGCTGCAGGAAATCCTGCCCAAGTCGGGCATGAGCCTGGTCGAGGCCGCCGCGCCGCGCTCGGTGGACGTGGCTTCCGCCGCCCGCAGCCTGATCGGCAAGGTCGACGTCATCTACACCAACACCGACAACAACGTGGTGTCGGCCTACGAATCGCTGGTCAAGGTCGGCAACGACGCCAAGATCCCCCTGATCGCCTCGGACACCGACAGCGTCAAGCGCGGCGGCATCGCCGCCCTGGGCATCAACTACCGCGACCTGGGCGTGCAGACCGGCAAGATCGTGGTGCGCATCCTCAAGGGCGAGAAGCCCGGCGCCATCGCCTCGGAGACCAGCTCCAAGCTCGAGCTCTACGTGAACCCGGGCGCGGCCGCCAAGCAGGGCGTGACCCTGTCCGACGACGTGCTCAAGTCGGCTGCGGTGGTCGTGAAGTAAACCGGAACCGTACAAGCCCCGCCATGCTCCAGCAGCGTGAGCGGGGTTTTTCTTGCGTTTTTGTCTAGCCTGTCTCCCCGGATGATTCTGAGTTTCGCCGGCGTACTACGCCCGGCGCGGGAGAGCTTTTGGCAGGAAACGAGAGAAAATCGCGATTCGGGAAACGTTTATTGCGAAAGCTGGGGTAAAACTGACCCGCAAACGCAAGAAGTCCGACGTTTCAACTCTTTAATATGCTCGTTTCTTACCTCATCTGGATTTGACCCATGTCATTGTTTTCGTTGTTGGGCGCACTGGAGATCGGACTGATCTTCAGCCTGGTGGCCTTGGGCGTGTACATCTCGTTCCGCCTGCTGCGCTTCCCGGACCTGACCGTCGACGGTAGCTTCCCGCTGGGCGGGGCAGTCTGCGCCACGCTGATCGCGTCGGGCACCGACCCGTTCCTGGCCACCGTCATCGCCACCATCGCCGGCGCCTGCGCGGGCCTGGTCACCGGCTGGCTGAACGTCAAGCTCAAGATCATGGACCTGCTGGCGAGCATCTTGATGATGATCGCCCTGTATTCGGTCAACCTGCGCATCATGGGCAAGCCCAACGTGCCGCTGATCACCGAACCCACCGTATTCACCATCCTGCAGCCCGCATGGCTGTCGGACTACGTCGCGCGGCCGCTGATCCTGGTCGTCATCGTGATCCTGGCCAAGCTCGCGCTGGACTGGTTCTTCGCCACCCAGACCGGCCTGGCCGTGCGCGCCACCGGCTCCAACGGCCGCATGGCCCGCGCCCAGGGCGTGAACACCGGCCGCATGATCCTGAGCGGCATGGCGCTGTCGAACGCGCTGGTCGCGCTGGCCGGCGCGCTGTTCGCGCAGACCCAGGGCGGGTCGGACATCTCCATGGGCATCGGCACCATCGTGATCGGCCTGGCCGCCGTGATCGTGGGCGAGAGCATCCTGCCGTCGCGCAAGCTGGTGCTGGCGACGCTGGCCGTCATCATCGGCGCCATCGTCTACCGCTTCTTCATCGCGCTGGCGCTGAACAGCGATTTCATCGGCCTGAAGGCGCAGGACCTGAACCTGGTGACCGCGGTGCTGGTGACGATCGCGTTGGTGATCCCCATGCTCAAGCGCCGTCTAGTCAGGAAGTAACCCCCCCGAAGCGCCTGCGGCGCCTCCCCCCCGGCGGCCCCGATCGGGCCGTGCAGGGTTCAGGCGGTGAGTGTATTAATGGAGTACTGAAATGTTGTCCGCCAAAGATTTGAAAATCACGTTCAACGCCGGCACGCCCATCGAGACGCGCGCGCTGCGCGGCCTGTCGCTGGAAATCCCGCAGGGCCAGTTCGTGACCGTCATCGGTTCCAATGGGGCCGGCAAGTCCACCTTCCTGAACGCGGTGTCGGGCGACCTGTCGGTCGATTCGGGCCGCATCGACATCAACGGCGTGGACGTCACGCGCCAGCCCGTGTGGGCGCGCGCCGGCAGCGTGGCGCGGGTGTTCCAGGACCCCATGGCCGGCACCTGCGAAGACCTGACCATCGAAGAGAACATGGCGCTGGCGCAGATGCGCGGCGCGCGCCGCGGCTACAGCCGCGCGGTCAAGGCTTCGATGCGCGAGGGCTTCCGCGAACGCCTGGCCACGCTGGGCCTGGGCCTGGAGAACCGCCTCTCCGACCGCATCGGCCTGCTGTCCGGCGGCCAGCGCCAGGCGGTCAGCCTGCTGATGGCGGCGCTGCAGCCGTCGCGCATCCTGCTGCTGGACGAGCACACCGCGGCGCTGGACCCGCGCACCGCCGACTTCGTGCTGCAGCTCACGGCCCGCATCGTGGCCGAAAGCCACCTGACCACCATGATGGTCACCCACAGCATGCGCCAGGCGCTGGACGTGGGCGACCGCACCGTGATGCTGCATCAGGGGCAGGTGGTGCTGGACGTCTCCGGCGACGAGCGCCGCGGCATGGACGTGCCGGACCTGCTGCAGATGTTCGAGCGCGTGCGCGGCGAGAAGCTGTCGGACGATGCGCTGCTGCTGGGCTGATTTTCGGCCTGGACGGAACAAGCGCCCGGCGCCTTGCCCTTCAAGGGGCAGGCGCTGGGTATTTTTTCGGCGCACAGGCGGCGCTTCAGGCGGCGGCCTCGGCTTGCGCCGCCGTTTCGTAGCCGAAGTACGCGTTCTCCAGCGCGCGGCCGTCGCCGATCAGGCGCGCCTCGCAATCCAGCGCGACCTTGCCGTTGCGCAGCACATATGCGTGGGTCGCCAGATCCATGACGCGTGCGGTCGATTGCTCCACCACCAGCAGCGTCATGCCCGTCGCATTCAGCATTCGCAATTTGTCGTAGACCTGGTCGATGACCAGCGGCGCTAGGCCCAGCGAAGGTTCATCGATCATCAAGAGGCGGGGCCGCAGCAGCATGGCGCGCGCAATCGCCAGTTGTTGCTGCTCGCCGCCGGACAGGTAGCCGGCCGCGCCTTTGTAGCGCGCGCGCAGGATGGGAAAGGCGTCCAATGCCTGCGCCACATCCTCCGCCGCCTCGGCCTTGGCTTTGCGGGTACTCATAGCCAGCTTGAGGTTTTCCTCTACCGTCAACGTGCCGAAGATGTGGCGGCCTTCGGGCACCAGTACCAGCCCGTCCCGGCACAAGCGTTCCGGCGGACGGCCATTGATGCGCGCGCCTTCGAAGTCGATCGAACCCTCCACTGGTTTGATCACGCCCGCGATCGATTTCAATAGTGTGGATTTTCCCGCTCCGTTCGGCCCCACCACGAAGACGATGGCGCCTTTCGGCACCCGGATGTCCACGCCTTTCAGCGCCGCCAGCCGGCCATAGGCTGCCTGCAAATTCTTGATTTCCAACATGAACCACCTCTTGATGAGTCCGGGCCGCCGGCCAAGCCGTCCAGCTCGGGGTAAGGGAAGTCACTAGGGCGAATTCGATTGACGCTGCAAATTTTAGAGACCAATATGCCAACTGTCCACAGTCTGCAGTTAACAGTGGGCAAAATATGAGTCGTCGTTCGTAAACACAACCGGGGTGCGACGAAGAGCGCGCTCCGCAAGGGGAAGTGATGCGCACGTTGTCCAAATTTCTGAAGATCGCCGGCGTGGCAATGGCTCTTAGCGCCGGTGCATTTGTCGGTGGAGCAGGCCAAGCTGCCGACAAGCCCATCGTCATTGGCTTCGCCATCGCCCAATCCGGGTGGCTGCACAACTACGATGCTGCGCCGTTCCGCGCGGCCGTCATGAAAATCGACGAGATCAACAAAGCGGGCGGATTACTGGGGCGCGAGGTGAAGTACCGCGTTCTTGACACCAAGACCGAGCGCGAGCGGTCCGCCAGCGCCGGGGCCGAGCTGGTGCAATCCGGGGTGGACCTGCTGGTGGTGTCGTGCGACTACGACTACGGCGCACCGGCGGCGCTGGCCGCCCAGAAGGCCAAGATCATCTCGATGAGCCTCTGCGCGGCCGATCCCAAGATGGGCGTGCAGGGCGTCGGCAGTTTCGCCTTTACGGCCACTAGCGCCGCGCAGTCGGAAGGCATTGCCATTGCCGAATACGCGCAGCAGAAGCTGGGGATGAAGACGACCTACGTGCTGGAGGATGTCACGATCGAATACAACAAGTCGGCTTGCGCGGGATTCCGCGCGGCATGGGCGCGCAGCAACGGCAAGGAGAGCATCCTGGGTGGCGACGTCTTCCGCAATGACGATCCCTCCATTGCGGCGCAGATCACCCGCCTGCAAGGGCTGAAAACCAGGCCGGACTCGGTCTTCCTGTGCAGCTACACGCCCGGCGGCGCTTCCGCCATCCGCCAGCTTCGGGCCGCGGGGCTGGACATGCCCATCCTGGGCACGACCGCCATGGTGGACAACTATTGGCTCAACGCCGTGCCGAACCTCAAGGACTTTTATCTGCCGGGCCTCATGTCGCTGTATGGCGACGACCCACGCCCCGAGATGAACAAGTTTGTGCAGGACTTCAAGGCGCGCTGGGGCGAGCCGCCCGTGTCTTCCTATTCCGTGCTGGGTTATAGCCTGATCGAACAGTGGGCGCATGCCGTGGGCGAAGCCAAGAGCACGGATTCCGACAAGACGCTGGCGGTGATGAACGGCTACAGGGACCAGCCTTTCCTGGTCGGGCCCACAAGCTACACCAAGGATTTGCACGTGCAGGTGAATCGACCGTGGCTCATTATGACCGTCAAGGATGGGTCGTTTCGCGCGGTGGAGATGTACCGCAACCAGTTCAAGCCGGACTTGAAGCTGTTGTTCCGGGTAGGCGCCTGAACGCGATGGCTGGAGAACGGAACATGTCCATCGACACGGGAACGGTGCTGGAGGCGCGTGACGTCCACGTGGCTTTCGGCGGTATCTCGGCCTTGTCCGGGGTGAATATGACAATCAGGCCGGGTCAGGTTGTCGGCCTGATCGGCCCCAACGGCGCGGGCAAGACCACCATGGTCAATGTGCTTAGCGGCTTTCAGCGGCCCACGCGTGGAACGGTACGACTGGCGGGTCGTCCCGTGACGGAGTCCGGCCCCAGCCATGCTGCCCGCGCCGGCATCGCGCGCAGCTTCCAGGCCGGGCGGTTGTTCAAGGATCTGACGGTGCACGAGAACCTGATGGTCGCGGCCCTGGGCAGCGGTTTGCGCAGCCGCTCGGCGCGGCAGCGCGCGCAGGAAGTCCTGGACTGGATTGGTTGCGGCCATATGGCGGGGCAACGCTGCGACAGCCTGTCCTACGGCTACGAGCGGCGCATCGGCATCGGCCGCGCACTGGCCCTAGCGCCGTCGTTCGCGTTGCTGGACGAGCCCGCGTCGGGGATGAATGACGCCGAATGCGATGACCTCATGCATCTGATCGCGGGCATTCCCGGCCGGTTCGGCTGCGGCGTGCTGCTGATCGAACACAACATGCAGGTAATCATGGGCGCATGCCACCGCATCCATGTGCTGGACGGCGGGCGCAGCCTGGCCGAAGGTTCGCCGCAGGAAATCCAGGCGAACCCGGAGGTGCGGCGCGCCTATCTGGGCCGCAAGTCCGGCAGCCCGGCCTAAGGGGGGGAGACATGACGGGTTTCATTCAAACCTTGGTCGATGCCGCCGCGCTGGGCAGTCTGTACGCGCTGGTGTCGCTGGCGATCGGCTTCGTCTTCGGCATCATGCGCCTGATCAACTTCGCGCAGAGCGACTACATCACGGTGGGTGCATACGCGCTGGTGGTCCCCACTGCCAGCGTGGCGCCGCCCTTGCTCTTTGGCGCTTTGCCCGTGCCGCTGATGGTCGTGGCGGTGCTGCTTATCGTCGTCATCCTGGCGCTGGCTACTGAACGCATCGCATTTCGGCCGCTACGGCAGACCAACCCGGCGACTTTGCTGGTGTCGTCGTTCGCCGTCAGTTATTTCCTTCAGCACCTGATCATGCTGGTGCACACCGGGCGGCCGAAATCGATCGACATCAGCGGCGGCATGGGGCGCGCGATCGACATCGCCGGACTGCGCCTGCCGGGCACGCAGCTGCTCACCATGGGGGTGACCGCAGTGCTGCTGGTGGCGCTGGTGCTGTTCCTGAGGCGCACATCCATTGGCGTGCAGATGCGCGCGGCGGCCGAGAATTTCCAGATGGCGCGGTTGTTGGGCGTACCCGCCAACCGCGTGATCGCCGTGGCGTTCGCGGTCAGCGGCCTGTTGTCGGGCACGGTGTCGTTGTTGCTGATCATGCAGACCGGCACGCTGGACATGCGCATGGGCATGATGCCGGTCATCTATGCCTTCTTCGCGACGGTCATCGGCGGCATGGGCTCCTTGCCAGGGGCGGCATTGGGTGGGTTCCTGGTGGGCGCGGCCAGCGTGCTGCTGCAATCCTATCTGCCGGCGGAGCTGCGGCCGTTCCGCGATGCCGGCGTCTTCGCGTTGGTCATCCTGACGCTGCTGTGGTGGCCGTCCGGCCTGATCTCCACCAGTGCGAACCGGGAGCGCGTGTGATGCAAGCTCAAACTGCCGCAAATCATCGCTGCGGATGGCGAGAGGCCATGCCGGTTCTGGTGTTGGTCGTGCCGCTGGGGCTGGCCAGCTTGCTGGCAGCCGAGTACGGCAGCCTGTCATTACAAAGCAGCGTCACCCTTGCGCTGATCCGCATCGTCACGGTGGTGGGGATGTACATCTTCATCGGCAACTCCGGCATTGTCTCGTTCGGCCACGTGTCCTTCATGGCGGTCGCGGCCTATGCCGCCGCCTGGCAAACCTGCTGCGAAGCCCTGAAACCCATCGTCATGCCAGGTCTGCCGGATTTCCTCCTGGGGCAGTCGCTACCGGTATGGACATCGGCGGCGACGTCGGTCGCGGCGGCCATGGCGGCGGCCTTCTTTGTCGGACTGGTGCTGATGCGGCTGTCGGGGCTGGCGGCGTCGATCTCGACCCTTGCGATCTTGTTCATCCTGAACGTGGTGTATTCCAACTGGGACAGCGTGACCATGGGCACGGCCTCGGTGGTGGGCCTGCCTACCTTCGTGACGCCGGGCGTGGCCTTTGCCGCCGCTGCGGCAAGCATCCTGACGGCCTACGCATACCAGCGTTCGCGTTGGGGGCTGGTGCTGCGGGCCGCGCGCGAGGACGAGGTCGCGGCGCGGTCGGCCGGCGTGTCGCTGTACGGCAGCCGCCTGATCGCCTTCACCCTGTCCGGCGCGGTCATGGGCCTCGCGGGCGTCCTGCAGGCACATTTCGTCGGCACTATTTCTGTGGATTCCTTTTTTCTGAACCTGACATTCATCACGCTTGCGATGCTGGTCGTGGGCGGCATGCGCAGTTTGGCCGGCGCTGTGGTCGGAGTGGTTTTCGTGCAACTGGTCATCGATGTCTTCCGTCAGCTCGAAAGCGGTGTTTCGCTGGGAGGAGCACAATTCACATTGCCTAGCGGCGTCCAGGAACTGGTGCTGGCCGCTGCAATGTTGCTCATCCTCATTTACCGGCGAGACGGCCTGATGGGTGGACGCGAGTTCACCTGGCCCGCACGGTCAAGAAAAAAGGAATAAACCACTTATGACTTCGTCCTATCCGCATACGGCGTCCCCCAATGAACCGCTGCTCAGCAACGTTCTGATCGACAGCCGCATGCTGTCCGATCAGATCGCGGAGCACCTGTTTCGCGAATTAGTGTCGGGGCGGCTGCGAGGCGGGCAACGCATCAATGAGGCCGAGTTGGCGCGCACGTTGGGCATCAGCCGAAATCCCATCCGAGAAGCGATACGCAAGCTGGAGGAGCGGGGCCTGTTGGTATCTTCGCCGCGGCGCGGGACGTTCGTGCGCTCGTTCAGCAAGCAGGACATCGAAGACGTGTTTTCGTTCCGCTCTATGGTCGAAGAGTTCGCCGTGCGCCAGGCAATAAAGCGCATGACGCCGGCCGATGTCGACGGCCTGCGCAAGATGGTCGACGACATGGTCGAGGCCGCCAATGCGGGCAAGGAAATGGAGCTGGTTCAGAAAGACATCGACTTTCACCAGCGCATCTGTGAGTTGTCGGGCAATACGCAGACGCTGCGGGCCTTCAAGAATCTGCATGCAGAAGTGCAAATCTTCATCACGCTCGTGGAACATCGTTTCGAGAGCCTGGAGGCGGCCGCGGTCGACCACTATCCGGTGGTGGACGCGATGGCCTCGGGCGACCCGGAGAGGGCGGCCAAGGCCCTGCGCGACCATATCCAGGATTCCTGGTGTCGGATCGCGGCCGCATATAGCGATCACTAGTTCACCGCCGGCGCGACCGGCGGAATTCAAGGGAGAAAGCAATGCAGGATATCAACATCGTCGGTATCGACATAGGTGGCACATTCACCGACTTTGTCGCGTATGACGCTGAGACCGGCGCCATACGGAACTGGAAAAACCTGACCACGCCCAAGGAGCCTATCGACGGCGTCTTGCAAGGGCTTTCTCAACACCAGGACCTGGACTCCGTGTCCAAGATCCGCCTGGGAACCACCATCGCCACCAATGCGCTGCTGACGCGACGCGGCGCCAAGGTGGCCTACATCACGACGCAGGGCTTCCGCGACGTTCCTTTCATCCAGCGTGGTGACCGTCGCAGCCATTACGACATCACATGGGTCAAGACCAAGCCGCTGGTTAAGCGCTCGGATTGCTACGAGGTCGACGAACGCCTGTCGGCCGGCGGTGAGGTGGTGCAGGCGCTGGACGAGGCCGCCGTGCGCGGCGTCGCCGCGCGCGTCCGGGAAAGCGGTGACATCGAAGCCGTTGCCATCTGCACACTGTTCTCCTACATCGATCCGACGCACGAGCAACGCATCCGTGAAATCCTTGCCGAGGAGCTTCCAGGCCTGCCAGTGTCGGTGTCGTATGACGTGCTGCCCAAGTGGAAGGAGTACGACCGCGCGTCCACCACTATCGCGGACGCTTACCTGAAGCCGATCGTGTCCCGAAATTTCGAGCGCATGCAGAAGCGCTTGGACGAGATCGGCGTCGGCGGCAAGGTCGGCGTGATCAAATCTAACGGCGGCGAATCCACCCTGAAGGGCGCTGCGGCCGCGCCGGTACAGATGACCCTTTCGGGACCGACAGGCGCGGTGGTTGCCACCCGCGCGGTGGCCCAGCTGACAGGCTTGCGCAACCTGGTCACCTTCGACATGGGCGGAACGTCGACGGACTGCTCGACGGTCGTGGACGGGATGGAGAACGTGACGACCAACTTCGAGATCGAATGGGGGCTGCCGATCCAGGTTCCGATGATCGACATCCACACCATCGGAGCGGGCGGCGGTTCCGTGGCCTGGATCGACAAGGGAGGGATGCTGCGCATGGGGCCGCAGTCGGCGGGAGCCGAGCCCGGGCCTGCTTGCTATGGCCGAGGCGGCGAGCTCGCCACTGTCACCGATGCCAATGTGGTGCTGGGCCGTATCAATCCGGATTACTTCCTGGGCGGCCGCATGAAGCTGGATGCAGACGCTGCGCGCCGCGCTGTCGCCCGCATCGCGGCCGAGCTGGACATGGAAGTCGACCAGACTGCGTATGCGATGCTGCAGATCGCCAATAACAACATGCTGGGGGCGTTGCGGGCGGTGCTGCTGCAACGCGGACTGGACCCGCGCGATTTCACCCTGGTGGCATCCGGGGGGGCAGGGCCGGTGCACATCTGCGACCTGATGGAGATTAGCGGGATTCCGCAGGGCATGGTGCCGAACTATCCGGGCCAATTCTCGGCCTTTGGCTTCATCATGACCGATGCGCGCGTGGACAGGCACCGCACCGTGCAGCAGGTGTCCACGCGGTTCGAGCAGACGCGGGTCGCGGCGGCAATGAAGTCGCTGGTGCAGGACGCCGTGGGCGAGCTGCATGCGCAAGGCTACGTCAGCGGGGTGGAGGTGTATCGCTCGGTCGAGGCGCGCTATCTGGGCCAGAACCACGAACTGGAAGTGATGCTGGACGGCGACGAATTCGACGATGCCAGCATTGCGACGCTATGGGCGCGTTTTCACGAACAGCACGAAGCACGCTTCGGTTTCGCCATCCCGGGCGAGACCATCGAAATGGTCAACCTGAAGGTCATCGCGGTGGCCGTGTCCGAAAAGCCGGTGCTGCGCGAATTGCCCCGTGGCGAAGGCAGTCCACCTGCATGCGGAAGCCGCAAGGTGCGGCATGACGAGGGTTGGATCGACACGCCGATCTATGACCGCGCGACATTCAAGCAGGGCCACGTACTGAAGGGGCCGGCGGTCATCGAGGAAAGTGCTTCGGTCACCATCCTGCGCGCAAACCAGACGCTGCGCGTGGACCCGTACGGCAACCTGATCATTTCGGCATAAGGAGCGCCACCATGGATATGGTCACGATGAACATCCTGGAATCCACCATGGTTTCCATCTGCAGGGAAATGGGCATCACACTCATGAAGACGTCGTATTCGACAATCTTCAACGAGGCCCTGGACTTCACCTGCGGCCTGGCGGACCGCAACGGCGACATGATCGCGGTGGCGGACTACTGCCCCGCCCAGATCGGTGGCATGCCGCTGCTGGTGAAATCATGCATGCGGGAAATGCCGCTGGACGAACTGGAAGATGGCGACATCATCCTGCATAACGATCCGTACCGGGGCGGGCTGCATACGCCGGAACACACCTTCTTCAAGCCCATCTTCGTGGAAGGCGACATGGTGGGCTGGGCGGTGGCCATTGGCCATTTGGCCGAAGTAGGAGGCATGGCGCCAGGCGGCTTCTGCGGCGAGGCGACCGAGATCTTCCAGGAAGGCCTGCGCATTCCGCCGGTGAAGATCAAGTCGCGCGGCGAGGACAATCGCGACGTTTGGAAGCTGCTGCTGGCCAATGTGCGCACGCCGCGCAGCAACTACGGCGATTTGCGCGCCTTGATTGCGGCCGTCGACCTGGGCGAACGCCGGATGAAGCAGGTCTACGCCAAGTACGGCAAGGAAAAGATGCTGAGCACTGTCGACGACCTCCTGCTGTATTCCGAGCGTCGCATGCGCGCCGAGCTGGAAGCGATTCCCGACGGTATCTACGCATTCAACGATCTGATAGAAAGCGACGGCATCGACGCCGACCGCCAGTATCTTGTGCAGGTGGAAGTGCACAAGCGCGGCGGCGAGATTATCGTCGATTACACGGGCTCGTCGCCGCAGGCGTCCGGTCCGATCAATGCGACGCTGGGCGTGGCCACCTCGGCCGCGTACAACGCCGTCCTGCACATGACCGACCCGTCGATTCCCCGCAACTCCGGATGCTTCCGGCCGATTCGCGTGGTGGCGCCGCCGGGGACTATCGTCAACGTCGATTTTCCGGCCCCCGAAGTGGGCGGCAATACGGAAACGCATCCGCGCATCGTCGGAACGATTCTGGGCGCGATGGCCAAGGCCGTGCCGGACCGCGTTATGGCGGCGGAGGGCGCCACGCACTGCAATTTCGTGTTCGGAGGCGTGGCCGCGGACTCGGGCGAGTACTTCGCTTGTTACGACCTGGAGGCCGTGGGCTGGGGCGGACGCGCGTTTGCTGACGGCAATGATGCGGTTGACTCTATCAATGGCAATTGTCGCATTACGCCGGTGGAGGTGTATGAGACGCGCTTTCCGTGGCGCATCGAAAGCCTGGCGTTCAACCAGGACTCTTGCGGCGCGGGTGAATTCCGCGGCGGCGTGGGCTATTCGAAGCAGATGCTGTGCCTGAACGAAAGCATTACATGCTCGCAGATGACGGACCGGCACGAGTTCGCGCCCTGGGGGCTGAATGGCGGCACGGAAGGCGGCCTGGGCGCCACGCTGGTGCAGAAGGCCGGCGGACAAATCTGGGAGACCATGCGTGAAGCATATGGCAAGGCATCTTCCAGCCGTTACTCCAATGTAGTGATCCGGCGCGGAGACCGCGTGCGCCTGGTCACGCCAGGCGGTGGCGGCTACGGCGATCCGAAGGCCCGCGCACCGGAAGCCGTGGCGGAAGACGTGCGAGAAGGCTACGTGTCCATCGCCGCGGCGCGCCGCCATTACGACTACCAAGGAGCATAAACATGAAGTTCTCTCAGAACGGCTTGTATATCGAGCGCTACCTCAAATGTGCAAATTGCGGCGTGCTGGTCTACGAAGGCACCGAAGACGACGCGGCCAAACGTGTGGAACCGGACGGGCGCCTGTTCTGCTCGTCGTGGTGCGTGGACTGGGCGCATGAGCGTGAAGCTCGGCAAGGCGCTGTCGACTGCGTAGCGGCGCCCGAGACGGCGCAGGCATGAGAAACCGCCGTCCCGCGGGCGCGGGGCGGCGCCGACTTACCTGAAGGAGGGGATGATGTCCCAGCAAGAGACTTTCAACGAACGCCGCAAGGCCGCGATTCCCGCGGGCTTGGCCCAGCATCTGGACATGATGATCGACCGGGCCGAGAACGCCGAATATTGGGACGAAGCCGGCAAGCGTTACATCGACTTCGGAGCGGGCATCGCGGTCGCCAACACGGGCCATCGCCATCCCAAGGTCGTCGAGCGCGTCAAATCGCAGTTGGACCGCTACACTCACCTGTCTTTCCAGACGACGCCCTACGAGGGCTATCTGGCGCTGTGCGAACGCCTGAACGCCTTGGTGCCGGGCGATTTTCCGAAGAAGACATTCCTGGTGAACACGGGGGCTGAGGCCAATGAAAACGCCATTAAAGTGGCGCGCGCGGCGACGGGCCGCTCGGCCTTCGTGGCGTTCTCCGGCGCTTTCCATGGGCGCACGCTGATGACAATGAGCCTGACCGGAAAGACAGTGCCGTACAAGGCAGGCTTCGGTCCCCTGGTGCCGGACGTCTACCACGTACCCTTTCCCACGCCCTACCGGGGCACCACCGAGGCCGACAGCCTGCGGGCTCTGGATACGCTGTTCAAATCCGAGGTGGACCCCAGCCGCGTTGCTGGCATCATCATCGAGCCGGTGCAAGGCGAGGGCGGTTTCAATCCCGCCAGCGCGTCCCTAATGAAAAGCCTGCGCCAGTTGTGCGACAGGCACGGTATCCTGCTGATCGCCGACGAGATCCAGACCGGCTTCTGCCGCACGGGCCGCATGTTCGCCATGGAACACATGGGCGTCGCGCCGGACATCATCACGATGGCGAAGGGTTTGGGTGGCGGCTTTCCGATTGCCGCGATCACGGGTCGCGCAAGCGTGATGGACAAGATTCCCGCCGGCGGGCTGGGTTCCACTTTCGCAGGCAACCCGTTGTCCTGCGCAGCCGCCTTGGCGGTGATCGATGTGCTTGCCGAGGAAAATCTGGCTGAGCGTGCGGTGCAAGTTGGCGAGAGCGTGATGAGCCGCTTCAAGGCCTGGCTGGATGATGATCGCTACACCTGCGTCGGCAATGTGCGGGGCCTGGGCGCGATGGTGGCGGTGGAGTTCGTCAAAGACCGGGAATCGCGCGAGCCGTGGCCGGAGCTGGTCAAGGCGCTGACACGTTCGGCCGCCGATCGCGGGCTGATCCTCCTGACCTGCGGCGTCTACGGCAACGTCGTGCGCGTTCTGACGCCGTTGACGATCCCGTTCGACCAACTGGAGGAGGGGCTGGATATTTTCGAGGCCGCCCTGCAAGAGTCGCTCGCCGAACTGCGCGAACTTGCCTGAATCCGGAGGCCGCGCAGCGTTAAAGATAACGCCCCGGCCGGAAGACCGCGTGGCGCGCCGCGTCGCCTTCGCCGGCCATCAATTCCCCCAGTATCCTGGCCGTGCCCGGCGCGGTGCTGAAGCCGATGTGCTGATGGCCCAGCGCCAGCCACAGGCCGGGATGGCGCGGCGCCTCGCCTATCATCGGGCGGCTGTCGGGCAGGGTGGGGCGCCGGCCCAGCCAGGCGCTGGCGTCCAGCCGCCGGTCCAGCGGGAAGGCCTCGCGCGCGCGGGCCTCGGCCAGCTCCAGCTGCACGCCGCGCGCCGGCGCCTCGCAGGCGTCCAGCTCGACGCCCGTGGTCAGCCGCAGGCCGGGGGCCATGGGCGAGAGCACGTAGCCGCCGCCGGTGTCGTACACCGGGCGCGACAGGCTGGCGCCGTTCAATCCGCTGTAGTGCATGTGATAGCCGCGTTCGAACGCCATCGGCAGGCCGATGCCGGCCGTGGCAAGCAGGCTTTTCGACCACGGGCCCAGGGCCACCACCAGCCGGTCGGCCGATAGCGCGGCGCCGTCGCCCCGCACCGTCCAGCGTTGCCCGTCGCGGCCGATGGCGCGGGCGTTCAGGCGGGTATAGGCGCCGCCGCGCTCGCGGTACAGGCGCGCGTAGGCGGCCGTGACTTCGTGCGGGTCGTCGACGGAATACGAGCCCTGTATCCATAGCGCGCGCGGAAAGATGGGCGCCAGCGCCGGTTCCATCGCGGCCAGTTCGGCGGCGTTCAGCGCCTGGGTCGGCACATCGAACTGCGCATAAGCGCGGCGCGCCGCTTCGGCGCCTTCCCAGGCCTGTTGCGAGCGGTACAGGAAGACCCAGCCGGTGTCGCGCAGGCGCGGCAAGGCGCCGGCCTCGCCCAGCAGGCGCAGGTGCTCGGGGGCGGACAGACGGATCAGGCCGTCCAGCGCCGCGGCGGTTTCCTGGAACACGGCGGGCCGGGCGTTCAGCAGGAAGCGCGCGGCCCATCCCAGGTTGCGCGCCAGATAGCGCAGGCGATAGCGGAATTGCACGCTGTCGTTTTTCAGCAGCCGCGGCAGCTGGGCCCACAGGCCGGGATGGTTGAACGGCATGAGCGAGCTGCGGGCGATCACGCCGGCATTGCCCAGCGAGGTTTCGCGCCCGGGCTCCTGCCGGTCGACCAGGGTGACCGACATGCCTCGGCGCAACAGTTCGAGCGCACAGCACACGCCCACGATGCCCGCGCCGAGAACGATGACCTGCTTCGCTGCCATAGGGATTCCGCCAAAAGCCGCCGGGCCGCCGGCGGGACGCCGAATTGTATTGCAGCCCCCTCAGGCCGTGGGCGGCGCCTGCCCCAGGATGCGGCCGGCGGCGACCACGCCCCACCACGCGGCTTCTTCGAACACGGAATAGCCCGACAGGTCGGCATGCGCGAACAGCACCGGGCCGTCGACCTCGCGCAGCGCCGCCAGCCCGGCGTTGGACAGGTAGCCGCAAAGCGGCGAGGCCATCGCGTGGCCGCGCACCGTGATCTCCAGCGCCCGCGCGTTGCGCCAGAACGCCTTGCCGTAGGCCGCGATCAGGTCGGCGGCGGCTTCGTCGCGCAGGGCTTCGGGGCTGGCGGACGCCAGCCATTCGCGCGCGGCCCGCGGTGTCTGGCCGCTGAGCGCGTGATAGGCGCTGAACACGCTGCGCGGCGACGGCGCCACGCGCAGCAGCTGGTGCGTGGACACGACGTAGCCCAGCGCGCGTCCGCCGTAGACCACGTTGTCCCAGGACAGCGGCTCGCCCGGCGCCTCGGCCGGGTAGCCGTCCATGACGAAGTTCGACACCATCCAGGGCGCGTGCGAGGACGCGTGCACGGCCGGGTCGTAGCCGTAGGCGCGGATGTCGGGCAGGATGCGCTGGGCCACGAACAGCGGCATCGCGCACACCGTGCGGCGGGTCTGCACGCTGTAGGCCGAGGCCGCGGGGCCGGGCGCGAGGCAGGTGACCAGCGGGCCGGCGGGCGTGTCCTGGACGCGCACCGCGGCGCCGGCCACGAGCCATCGGTCATGGCCCAGCTTGCGCGTGACCGCGTCGCGCAGGCTGGCCGCCAGCACCGACAGGCCGCCGGGCCAGGTCAGCACCGCGCCCTCGGCGGCGTTGGCCGCATGGCCGTCGCGGCTGGCGAAATAATGCAGGCCGGCCCAGGCCGAGACCACGTCGTAGCGCGCGCCATAGTCGTCGCGGCAGCAGTAGTCCAGATACCAGTGCAGCGCCGGCGAGGTATAGCCTTCGCGCTGCAGCCACTGCTTGAACGTGATGGCGTCCAGCGCGCGCCACGCGGGATCGCGCGACGACAGCGCCAGCGGAATGCAGAAGAGCTTGCGGCCGTCGCTGCCGGTGGCGCCGCGCAGGCGTTCGATCAGGGCCAGGAAGCGCCGGTGCTGGGCCACGTCCGCCTCGGGCAGCCCGGTCATGGGCAGCAGGCCGTCTTCCCAGCGGCCGTCGCGCAGCAGACGTTCCTGGGGCGAGTGCGCCAGCACGGCCTCGTCGTAGTAGGGGCGCTCCTCGCCCGCGCCGCGCTGGATGACGCCGAAGTCGGCCAGCATTTCGCGCACGTGCGAGGACGCCAGCGACGGCAGCGGCAGGTAGTGCGCGCCCAGCGGATAGTCCAGGCCGTCGCGGCGGCCGCCGGCGGCGTTGCCGCCGAACTCCGGGCCTTGCACCACGATGAAATCGGTATGGCCTTCGCGCGCCAGTTTCCAGGCGCAGGACAGGCCGGCGACGCCGGCGCCCAGGATCGCCACGCCGTGGCGGCGCACGGACGCCGGCTGCGGCCAGGATGCGCCGTCGCGCAGCGCGTGGCCGGCCTGCATGCCGGGGTAATGCACCTGGGGCGTGGTCTCGACGATGCGCGAGCGCCAGTAGCCGGCGGCGGCGCCGGCGATCGCGGCCGTGCCCGCGCCCAACAGGAAGCTGCGGCGGCGCATCAGCGGATGACCTGGCGCCAGTCCTCGTCGAAATAGCGCACGAGCGACTGCTCATTCAAGCGGTTGGGCGGCATCGCGAGCGCCGGCATGTCGGCCGGGAAATGGAACAGCTCGCGCGTCGTGGCGGGGTCGAGGTAGCGCGTGGCCACCGTGATCTTCTCGGGCGGCGCGTAGTCGCGGCGCTTGCCCGCCAGGATGAATCCCCAGTCGCCGAAAGAGGGCACGTAGACGTGGTAAGGCCAGGTGTTCAGCCCGGCCTCTTTCAGCGTGGCGTCCACGCTCCAGAACGAGCGCGGCGCGAAGTAGGGCGAGGTGGACTGCACCACCAGATAGCCGTTCTCGGCCAGGTGGCGCGCCATCAGATGGTAGACGGGCACCGAGTACAGGCGGCCCAGGCCGAAGTTCGACGGGTCGGGAAAATCCACGATGATGAAGTCGTAGACCTCGGCATGGGTTTCCAGCCAGCGGCCGGCGTCCTCGTTGACGACGGTGACGCGCGGGTCGGTGAGCGAGCCGCCGTTCAGCCGGGTCAGCGGCTCGGAGCGCGAGAACAGGCCCGTCATGGCCGGGTCCAGGTCCACCAGCGTCACGCGCTCGACCTGCTTGTACTTGAGCACTTCGCGCACCGCCAGGCCGTCGCCGCCGCCCAGCACCAGCACGTTGCGCGCCCAGGGCAGGGCCTGCAGGCCCGGATGCACCAGCGATTCGTGGTAGCGGTGTTCGTCGCGCGAGGAGAACTGCAGGTTGCCGTTGATGTACAGGCGCAGGTCGTCGTGCCAGCGCGTGACCACCAGGCGCTGGTACGGCGTGGTTTCGGCATGCACCACCTCGTCGCCGTACAGGCCTTTCTCGGCCCAGGCCGTCATGTTGCCGGAATACAGAAAGCCCAGGCCCAGCAGCCCCATCACCACGCTGGCGCGGATGGCGCGCTCGCCGGGGCGGCGGACCTCGCTGCGGAACAGCCAGGTGGTCCACAGCGCCACGCCGGCGTTGAGCATGCCGAACAGGAAGCTGGTGCGCAGCAGCCCCAGCTTGGGCGCCAGCAGCAACGGGAACACCAGCGAGACGGCCAGCGCGCCCAGGTAGTCGAAGGTCAGCACGCGGCTGACGATCTCGCGGAACTCGGCCTTGCGCTGGTTGAACACCCGCATCACCAGCGGGATCTCCATGCCGACCATCATGCCGATGACGAACACGCCCACGTACAACGCGGCGCGAAACGGCGCGGACAGCCACGCGAAGACCAGGAACAGCACCGCCGCCGACACGCCGCCGAGCAGCGCGACCAGCAGCTCCACGTCGATGAATCGATTCAAAACGTCTTCGTCTTTTACATATTTTGACAACCACGAGCCTATGCCCATGGCGAACAGGTAGCAGCCGATGACGGAGGAGAATTGGAGGATGGAATCGCCCAGCAGATAGCTGGCCAGCGCGCTGCTGATGAGCTCGTAGCCCAGGCCGCAGGAAGCGACGATCAATACCGAAAGAATGAGTACGCGGTCGCGCATGGGATGTCCGACACGAAGAGCGTTCGCAGTATATCGAAGCCGGCGTATATACTGCGCGCAATTGGAGGGCTGGCAATGGGAGAAGCAATGCATCCGGCGGTGACCTATCTGATCTACATGGCTTCGGCGCTCGCGATGCTGGGCGTCTTCACGGCCGTCTACACGGCGGTGACGCGCTACCCGGAATTCGAGCTGATCCACGAAGGCAACATCGCCGCCGCGCTGTCCTACGGCGGCGCGCTGGTGGGCTTCAGCCTGACGCTGGGCTCCAGCATCGCGCTGCACGCCAGCTTCGTCATGTTCCTGGTCTGGGGCCTGGCCGCCATGCTGGTGCAGATCGTCGTCTACGTGGTGGTGGCGCAGGCCATCCGCGGAATGAACGACGCCATCAGGGAAAACAATATCGCCATGGGCGGCCTGATCGGCTCGATCTCGATCGCCGCCGGCATCGTCAACGCCGCCTGCCTGACCTGACACGCAAGGCGCGCAGTCTCCGACCCGACAGGAGGACTTTCCATGAGTCTCGGTTCATTCATCCGCAAGCAGTTCATCGACATCCTGCAATGGAACGAGGATCGCGACGGCGTGCTCGCCTGGCGCCATCCGATGCAGGACTTCGAAATCCAGTACGGCGCCAGCCTGACCGTGCGCGAGTCGCAGATGGCGGTGTTCGTCAACGAAGGCAAGGTGGCCGACGTGTTCGGCCCCGGCATGTACAAGCTCACCACGCAGACGCTGCCGATCCTGACCTACCTGAAGAACTGGGACAAGCTGTTCGAGTCGCCCTTCAAGTCGGACGTGATCTTCTTCAGCACGCGGCTGCAGCTGGGCCGGCGCTGGGGCACGGCGCAGCCGGTCACGCTGCGCGACAGCGAATTCGGCATGGTGCGGCTGCGCGCGTTCGGCGTGTATTCCTACCAGATCTCCGACCCGGGCAAGTTCTACCGCGAAGTCAGCGGCACGCGCGACGAATACACCGTCGACGACCTGGAAGCGCAGCTGCGCAACATGGTGGTTGCGGCCATGACCACGGCGCTGGGCGGCTCCAAGGTGCCGTTCCTGGACATGGCCGGCAACCAGGGCCTGATGTCGCAAAGCATCGCCGAACAGCTCGCGCCGGTGTTCGACCGCTACGGCGTTAGGCTGGACAACTTCACGGTGGAAAACGTCTCGCTGCCGGAGGAACTGCAGAAGGCGCTGGACACGCGGATCTCGATGGGCATGGCCGGCGACCTCGGCAAGTTCACCCAGTACCAGACTGCCACCTCGATTCCGCTGGCCGCGCAGAACGAAGGCGGCATCGCCGGCATCGGCGCGGGCCTGGCCGCCGGCGCGGCGCTGGGCCAGACCATGGCGCAGGGGCTGGGCGCGGCGCAGGGCCAGCCGCCCGCGCAGCCGGGCCAGCAACCTGCGCAGCCCGCGGCAGGCGCGGACCCGGTGCAGCGCCTGCAGCAGCTCAAGGACCTGCTGGACAAGGGGCTGATCACGGCGGCCGACTATGACTCGGCCAAGGCCGAGGTGCTGAAGAAACTCACCAGCTAGGACCTGGCCCACGCATGCAACAGGTTCTGTGTCCGCAGTGCGGCGCTCCCGTCAAGTTCACCTCCACGGCTTCCGTGATGGCGGTCTGCGGCGCGTGCCGCAGCACCTTGCTCAAGGATGCGGACTCGGTCCGGCGCATCGGCGAAACGGCCGAGGTGCTGGAGGACTATTCGCCGCTGTGCCTGGGCGCGGCCGGCAAGTACGAGGACAAGCGCTTCGACGTCATCGGCCGCATCCAGCTGCGCTACGAAGAAGGCTACTGGAACGAGTGGTACCTGTGGTTCGAGGACGGCTCGGACGGCTGGCTGTCGGACGCTTCGGGTCAGTACGCCGTGACCCGGCGGCGCAAGGTCAAGGACGCGCACGGCATGCCGCCGTTCGAGGAAATCGCGCCGGGCGTGGAAATAAAGCTGGACGGCCAGCGCTACACGGCCGCCGACGTGCGGGTCAGCCAGGCCGGCGGCGCGCAGGGCGAGCTGCCCTTCGTGCCCGGCGACGGCTGGCAGGCCAGGGCCGCGGACTTCCGCAGCCTGGACACGTTCCTGACGCTGGACTATTCCGACGGGCCCGAGCCGGTGCTCTATATCGGCAAGGCGTTCGACCTGTCCGCCATGCAGGCGGCGTCGCTGCGCAGCCCGGAGCAGGTGGAGGAAACCGCCGGCCGGTTCCGCGGCCAGATCAAGGCGCTGGACTGCCCCAATTGCGGCGCCCCGATAAGCTTCGTGGCGGCCCTGGCCACGCAGGTGATCTGCCCCTCGTGCGCGGCGGCGGTCGATTGCTCGGGCCCCACGGCCGAGGTCATCGAGAAGGCGCGCAAGGTCGAGGCGATCCAGACCACGCTGGCGCTGGGCGCGCGCGCCGAGATCGACGGCGCCGCCTACACCATCATCGGCCTGATGAAGTGCGCCGATCCCGATCCCGAAGAGCCTTCGGACTGGATCGAATACCTGCTGTTCAATCCCACCAAGGGCTTTATCTGGCTCGTCGAGACGGACGAGGGCTGGGAGCGCGTGCAGGTCTGCGACAGCTGGCCCAGCCATAACGACGCGACCAGCGTGCGCTGGCGTTCCAAGCTGTACAAGAAGCTGTACGACTACACCTCGCGCGTCGAACTGGCGCTGGGCGCCTTCAACTGGCGCGTGAAAGTGGGCGACAGCACCGCGATCACGGATTACCAGGCCACCAGCCTCAAGCTCACGCGCGAACTGACCGACACCGAACTGGGCTGGTCGGCAAGCACGCCGGTGGGGGCCGCCCAGGTGGCGCGGTGGTTCGGCAAGCCCCAACTGGCCGGGCAGAAGGCCGCGCCGCGCCGCGCCGCGCAGGACGGCGGCTACCGCAAGTGGGCCTGGATCGCCATGATCGGGCTGGGCGCGCTCAACCTGGACGAGATTTTCAGCGGACACTTCCTGCCCATCGTGATCGGCATGGCGTTCCTCTGGGTCCCCGCCGTGCTGGCGGACAGATTTTCCGGCAAGGACGAATAGCGCGATGGGCAAGATCCTGTATGCCATCTATGCCGTGGTGGTGGTGCTGGCCGCGACCAGCGCCGCCAGCTCCCCGGGCGGCGCCTATCGGGGCGGCGGCGGTTGGGGCGGCAGTTCGGGCAGTTCCGGCTGGTCTTCCGGCGGGTTCCACAAGTGACCGTGCACGCCACCGCCGGCCGCCACGTGCTGGCCGATTTCCGCGGCGTGCAGGCCGGGCGCCTGTCCGATCCGCAGGCGCTGGAGCGGCAGCTGGTCGACGCGGCCCGGGCCGCCGGGGCGCAGGTGCTGAGCGCCCATTTCCACCATTTCGGCGAGGGCGCCGGCGTGACCGGCGTAGTCATGCTGAGCGAATCCCACATCAGCATCCATTCCTGGCCCGAGCACCGCTACGCGGCCCTGGACATCTTCATGTGCGGCGCGGCCCGGCCCGAACTCGCGCTGGAACGGCTGCGCGAACTGCTGGCGCCCGAGTCGGTGAACGTCACCACGGTGGCGCGCGGCTGAGGCCGCCTCTCTGCTTGATCTGGCTCAATCTCCCGCGCAGAGCCAAATTGACGAGCGTTATATACCTATATATATTTCGTGAATCTGCACGGAGAAAACTATGTTCAAACGTCCCCTCGTCACGCTGTCCGCGGCGCTTGCCCTTGCCTGGGGCGGCGGCGTTCACGCCGGCGAGCTGGTGGTGTCGGCCGCCGCCAGCCTGACCAACGCGTTCAAGGAAGTGGCGCAGGGCTACGAGAAAGCGCACGCCGGCGCCAAGGTGATCCTGAATTTCGGCGCCTCCGACGTGCTGCTGCAGCAGATCGTCAAGGGCGCGCCGGCCGACGTGTTCGCCTCGGCCGACCAGAAAGCCATGGACAAGGCGGTCGCCGAGAAAGCGGTGCGGCCGGCGTCGCGGGTGGACTTCGCCGCCAACCAGGTGGTGCTGATCGTGCCGGCCGACAGCAAGGCGGGCATCGCGGCGCTCGAGGACCTGACGCGCCCGGATATCAAGCGCGTGGCCTACGGCAACCCGGCCTCGGTGCCGGTGGGGCGCTACACCAAGGGCGCGCTGGAGGCCGCCGGCCTGTGGGACGCGGTGCAGGCCAAGAGCGTGCTGGCCCAGAACGTGCGCCAGAGCCTGGACTACGTGGCGCGCGGCGAGGTCGACGCGGGCTTCGTGTTCGCCACCGACGCGGCCATCATGCCCGACAAGGTCAGGATCGCGGTGCGCGTGCCCTCGCAGACGCCGGTGACCTATCCCATCGCCATCACGGCGCGCGACGCGGCGGCAAGCCAAGCCGAAAGTTTCGTCGCCTATGTGCTGTCTCCCGCCGGTCAGGCGATACTGTCGCGCTACGGCTTCCAGAAGCCCTGAGACCTGTTGAATCGTAGGCGCCGATGACTGATCCGGTTTGGGTCCCGCTGCTGCTTTCCCTGAAAGTGGCGGGCTGGGCAACGCTATTGGCCGCCGTGTCCGGCACGGCCGCGGCCTATGCGCTGTCGCGCTGGCGCTGGCCGGGCCGCGACCTGCTGGACGCCATCTTCACCTTGCCGCTGGTGCTGCCGCCCACGGTGCTGGGCTATTACCTGCTGGTGCTGCTGGGCCGGCGCGGCGTCATCGGCGAGACGCTGGCCGGCTGGGGCATAGAGCTGGTATTCACCTGGCAGGGCGCGGTGATCGCCGCGTCCGTGGTGGCTTTTCCGCTGGTGTTCAAGTCGGCCCGCGCCGCCTTCGAGAACGTGGACGGCCAGCTGGAGAACGCGGCGCGCGTGCTGGGCGTGTGCGAGGCGGGCGTGTTCTTCCGCGTCACGCTGCCCTTGGCCGCGCGCGGCATCGCCGCCGGCGTGTTGCTGGCGTTCGCCCGCGCGCTGGGCGAATTCGGCGCCACGCTGATGATCGCCGGCAACCTGCCCGGACGCACCCAGACCCTGTCGGTGGCGATCTACGAAGCGGTGCAGGCCGGCGACGACGCCACCGCCAACCTGCTAGTGCTGGTGACTTCCGCGACCTGCATCGTGGTGTTGCTGCTGGCCGGCAGGCTGGTGCCGCTGGCCGGCGGGCGGCGCGAGGAGGGCGCGCGATGAGCGTCAGCATCCAGGTGCGTAAGCAGATGCAGTCGGGCGAACGGCGTTTTTCGCTGGACGTGGCCTTCGATTCCTCGGCCAAGCGCATCGCGCTGTTCGGCCCGTCCGGCGCCGGCAAGAGCCTGACCCTGCGCGCGGTGGCCGGCCTGCTGCGCCCGGACGCCGGGCGCATCGAGATCAACGGCCGCGTGCTTTACGACGCCGCGGCCGGCATCTGCCTGCCGGCGCAGTCGCGTCGCGTGGCCTATCTGTTCCAGGACTACGCGCTGTTTCCCCACCTGACCGTGGCGCAGAACATCGCGTTCGGACTGCGCCGCGGCTGGCTCAACCCGCCCAGACGCGAGGTCGGCCCGCAGGCGCGCCGCTGGGTGGAAGCGTTCGAACTGGGCGCCATCGTAGGCAGTTATCCCGCCGAGATTTCCGGCGGCCAGAAGCAGCGCGTGGCGCTGGCGCGCGCCCTGATGCTGCAGCCGGANGCGGCGCGCGTGCTGGGCGTGTGCGAGGCGGGCGTGTTCTTCCGCGTCACGCTGCCCTTGGCCGCGCGCGGCATCGCCGCCGGCGTGTTGCTGGCGTTCGCCCGCGCGCTGGGCGAATTCGGCGCCACGCTGATGATCGCCGGCAACCTGCCCGGACGCACCCAGACCCTGTCGGTGGCGATCTACGAAGCGGTGCAGGCCGGCGACGACGCCACCGCCAACCTGCTAGTGCTGGTGACTTCCGCGACCTGCATCGTGGTGTTGCTGCTGGCCGGCAGGCTGGTGCCGCTGGCCGGCGGGCGGCGCGAGGAGGGCGCGCGATGAGCGTCAGCATCCAGGTGCGTAAGCAGATGCAGTCGGGCGAACGGCGTTTTTCGCTGGACGTGGCCTTCGATTCCTCGGCCAAGCGCATCGCGCTGTTCGGCCCGTCCGGCGCCGGCAAGAGCCTGACCCTGCGCGCGGTGGCCGGCCTGCTGCGCCCGGACGCCGGGCGCATCGAGATCAACGGCCGCGTGCTTTACGACGCCGCGGCCGGCATCTGCCTGCCGGCGCAGTCGCGTCGCGTGGCCTATCTGTTCCAGGACTACGCGCTGTTTCCCCACCTGACCGTGGCGCAGAACATCGCGTTCGGACTGCGCCGCGGCTGGCTCAACCCGCCCAGACGCGAGGTCGGCCCGCAGGCGCGCCGCTGGGTGGAAGCGTTCGAACTGGGCGCCATCGTAGGCAGTTATCCCGCCGAGATTTCCGGCGGCCAGAAGCAGCGCGTGGCGCTGGCGCGCGCCCTGATGCTGCAGCCGGACATCCTGCTGCTGGACGAACCGTTCTCGGCCCTGGACGCGCAGCTGCGCGGCAAAATGCGGCTGGAGCTCAACGCCTTGCAGCGCCAGCTGGACGTGCCCATGCTGCTGATCACGCACGACCCCGCCGACGTGGACGCCCTGGCCGACGAAGTGTTCGAAGTGCGCGAGGGCAGCGTGCGCCGCTATGACGCGGACGTGGGCGTGTAATCTCCCGGACCGCCTTAATCCAGCACCCCGAGAATCACGCTCGAAGCCTTGAAGATCGCCACCGCGTCCGCGCCGACGTCCAGCCCCAGGTCCTTGGCGCTTTCGTTGGTGACGATGGCCGCCAGCGTGACCCCGCCCTCCAGCGCAATCAGGATCTCGCTGTTGACCGCGCCCGGATGCAGCGCCGAGATCGTGCCCGGCAGCTGGTTGCGCGCCGACAGGCGCAGGCCCGGTCCGGGCGCGCCGACGATGACCGACGAGGCCTTGATCAGCGCGATCGCCTCCTTGCCCACGGCCAGGCCCAGTTCCTGCGTGCTTTCGCGGGTGATGGTGGCGGTGATGGCCTGGCCGCCGGCGATGCGCAGCACGATCTCGTCGTTGACGGCGCCGGCGCGCACCTGGATGACGGTGCCCAACAGCTTGTTGCGCGCGCTGGTCTTGAGCATGAAGCGCCTCATGAGGTCGATGTCGCCGCTGGCGTCCAGGCCGGCGCGGGTCAGGTTTTCCATGAACTTGCGGTGTTCCGCCTCCAGCGCCCGGAAGGTCGCGATCAGGCGGCGGGCGCGGTCGGTGAGGCGGGTGCCGCCGCCGCCCTTGCCGCCGGCCGCGCGGATCACCAGCGGTTCGCCGGCCAGGTTGTTCATGGCGTCGATGGCGTCCCAGGCGCCCTTGTAGCTCATGCCTACGGCGCGCGCGGCGTTGGTGATCGAGCCGGTGGCGTCGATCTGCGCCAGCAGGTCTATGCGGTTTTTTCCGCCCCAGGTCTGGGCGCCGGAACGAAACCAGATCGAGCCGTCGAGTTCCAACATCGGTAGCGGGCCTGTGCGGTGTGTAGACAGGCGCAGAGTGTACTGGACGGCGCGCCGCGCGGGCACGGTGAGAATGAGATTCTGTTGATATTTCGCGGGCTTCGCGGCACTATGTTTGCGCCTTGGGCTCTCGGAGAAAACGACATGAAAGCGTTGAAATGGCTGGCGGCGGGTTCCATGACGGGGTTGTTGGCGGCCTGCGCCTCTGGCCCCACGGTGAAAGGCGACTACGACCACCAGGCCGATTTCGCCCAGTACCGCACGTTCGGTTTCATGACGCCGCTGGGCACGGACCGGGCCGGCTACAGCACGCTGCTGACCGAGCGGCTCAAGAACGCCACGCGCAGCCAGATGGAGATGCGCGGCTACACCTATAGCGCCTCCAGTCCCGACCTGCTGGTCAACTTCGGCGCCAAGATGCAGCAGAAGACGCAGGTCACCCCGGCCGCCCCGATGGGGCCGTACTACGGCTACCGCGCGGGCTTCTACGGCGGCTGGCCCGGCTACGGCTGGGGCGAGGACGTCTATCAATATACTGAGGGCACCCTGAACATCGACCTGGTCGACGCGCGCCGCAGGCAGCTGGTGTGGGAAGGCGTGGCGGTGGGAGAGGTGCAGGACCCGGACAGCACCGGCTCCCCCCAGAAGGTGGACCAGGTCGTCGCCGAGATCTTCGCCAAGTATCCGTTCCGCGCCGGCGTGGCCGCGCCGCAGGTGCCGGACAAGCAGAGCAAACCCTAGCAGCAAGGAATTCCCGCATGAGCGCACGCCGCAAGGCACAGTCCAGGAACACCGGCGATACGCCGCCCTACGAAGTCGTCGCCCTGGTGCTGCAGGGCGGCGGCGCTCTCGGCGCCTACCAGGCCGGGGTCTACGAGGGGCTGCACGAGGCGGGCATCCGGCCCAACTGGATCTCGGGGATCTCCATCGGTTCCATCAATGCGGCCATCATCGCCGGCTCGCCCGAGGACGAGCGCGTGGAGCGGCTGCGCGGCTTCTGGGAAAGCATCTGCCGCCCGGCCGGTTTCGCCGCGCTGCCCTGGGGCGAGACGCTGGCGCAGATGTTCGCCGGCGTGCCGTTCGGCTTCGGCTCGCCGGTGCTGAACGGGCAGATATCGGCGATGCAGGCCCTGTTCTCCGGGCAGCCGGGGTTTTTCAAGCCGCGCGTGCCGCCGCCGTATCTGGTGCGCGGGCAGGGCGCGGCCTCCACCAGTTTCTACGACACCACGCCGCTGGCCGCGACGTTGCGGCAATTCGTGGATTTCGATCTGCTCAACAGCGGGGCAGTGCGCGCCAGCTTTGGCGCGGTCAACGTGCGCAGCGGCAACTTCGCCTATTTCGACAGCCTCAAGCACAAGCTGGAACCCGAGCACATCATGGCTTCGGGCGCCTTGCCGCCGGGTTTTCCGGCGGTCGAAATCGACGGCCAGCATTATTGGGACGGCGGCCTCGTCTCGAATACGCCGCTGGCGCAGGTGCTGACCACCGAGACCATGCGCGACACCCTGGCGTTCCAGGTCGATCTATGGCCGGCGCGCGGCAATTTGCCGGCCTCGCTGGAAGACGTGGCCGAGCGCCAGAAGGACATCCAGTATTCGAGCCGGACCCGCCTGGTCACCGACCAGCTGCGGCGCGTGCTGAAACTGCGCCACGGGCTGCAGCGGCTGCTCGAGCGCCTGCCCCAGGCCGAGCGCAACGCCGCCGACCTGGCGGAATTGCGCAAGCTCTCGCATACGCCGGCCACCAATATCGTCAACTTGATATACGAATCCAAGCACGAAGAGCGATTTTCCAAGGATTATGAATTCGGCACCGAGGCCATGCGCGAGCACTGGGAAGCGGGGCTGGCCGATATACGCCATACCCTCGCCAAGCCCGGCATCCTGGACCGGCCCACCGAGAACAGCTGCTTCGTGACCCACGACATACACCGCAATGGCACGCGCACCTGAGGGCGCAGATTGTTGATTCCATGCCGCAAACCGGCGCGCGCGGGCGATTTTGCGAGATGAAAATCCGTGGTTTCCCCGATAACTGAGTTACATTAACGGGCTATTCAAACACCTTGATGACGAATGCGTTATTTTGACCGCGGGCAAAAGTCGCGGAAAAATAACGCGCTTGCTTGTCGCGACTACGGATACCTACGCGGGGGTTTCAATGCGGTTTTCGCCTAAGGAAGGTCTGAAGAACTCGATTTCAAACATCCAAAAATCGACCTCATGACCAAAGTATTCAAAAATGGTTAAAAACTGCTCAAATCATCGCCACTTTCGGGTTGTTTGCACCCCGATCAGGCCCGTTTTCGGGCCTGTTGGCGCTTTTTGGGCGCACTTACCCTGCCACCGCCGTCAACGGGCGGCGTGCCATCCAGATATTGGACAGCGTAAACAACATTTTCAAATGCGCAGTGTTCTTGGCCAGTCCACGGAATCTGACTTTACGAAACCCGAATTGGCATTTGATGACACGAAACGGATGCTCAACCTTGGCTCGAAGACTGGATTTGGCCCGCTCAATGTTTTGCGTCAAACGATCAATTGCGCTGTTACCCAAGGCGCGCCGTTTGCCGGGGCGCATGGCAATGTGCCAGGTTACGTCACGCCCTTGGTGCTCGGGTCGTTTGTCTACGCCTTGATAACCGGCATCGCCAAAAGCCAACGTTTCTTCACCATGCAGCAACGCAGCCGCCTGAGTAACATCATGCTCATTGGCAGCGGTGCCCACCACCGTGTGGACCAGCCCGCTGTGAAGATCAACCCCAATGTGGGCCTTCATCCCAAAGTGCCACTGGTTTCCCTTTTTGGTCTGATGCATCTCGGGGTCCCGCGTGCCGCTGGCGTTCTTGGTCGAGCTGGGTGCATCGATAATTGTGGCGTCCACAATGGTGCCTTTGCGCACCTGAATGCCTTGATCCTGCAACAGCAGGTTGACCGCCTCAAGCGCTTGGTCGGCAATGTTGTGCTGCTCGAGCAGATGACGGAAGTTCAAAATGGTGGTCTCGTCCGGCACACGACCTCCAGGCAGTTTGGCAAACTGGCGCATCGAAAAGCTGTCGTACAGCGTCTCTTCCATGGCCGGGTCCGACAGCGAAAACCACAGTTGCATGAAGTAGATGCGCAGCATCGTTTCCAGCGGATACGGTGGACGACCGATGCCCGGTTTGGGGTAATGCGGATCGACCAGATCGGCAAAGAGCTTCCACGGCACCGCACGCTCCATCTTGGCCAGAAACTTCTCACGGCGCGTTTTCTTGCGTTTGCCAACGTACTCGGCTTCGGAAAAACTCAACTGGCTCATCGGGTTCACTCGGATCGGACTGTTTTCAATAACTTATATTCTGACAGGTTCGTTGGACTTGTTCAGAGGTTCCCTAAACGTGTTTCGAGGCTGGCTTTTTCGGGCGGCGTCCTCGCGCTGATATTGGCGGGTTGCGGCGAAAAGCCGCAGATGAATCCAGGCATGCCGCAGGTAAGCGTCATCACGATCCAGCCGCAGCGCGCGCCCATCGTGTCGGAGCTGCCGGGCCGGGTCGACGCCGTGCGCGATGCGCAGATCCGTTCGCGGGTCACCGGCATCGTGCAGAAGATCACCTTCGAGCAGGGCGGCGACGTCAAGGAAAACCAGCTGCTGTTCAAGATCGACCCGGCGCCCTACAAGGCCGCCTACGATCAGGCCACCGCGCAGCTCAAGCAGGCGCAGGCCAACCTGTTCAGCGCCAAGCTGCTGGCCGACCGCTACGCGCCGCTGGTCAAGGCCAACGCCGTCAGCAAGCAGGAATACGACAACGCCGTGGCTTCGTACCGCCAGGCCGACGCCGCGGTCGCCGCTGCCAAGGCGGCGCAGGACAATGCCGCCATCAACCTGGGCTACACCGACGTCTCCTCGCCCATCACGGGCCGCATCGGCAAGCCGCTGGTCACCGAGGGCGCGCTGGTCGAGGCCACGTCCGCCACGCAGATGGCCATCGTGCAGCAGCTCGACCCGATCTACGTGGACTTCACCCAGTCCACCGCGGAACTGGCGTCGCTGCGCCGCGCCTTCGCCAGCGGCAAGCTGCAGCAGGTCGGCAAGGACATGGCGCGCGCCACCATCGTGCTGGAAGACGGCACCGAGTACGACCATCCCGGCAAGCTGCTGTTCACCGGCATCACCGTGGACCCGTCCACCGGCCAGGTCAACCTGCGCGCCGAAGTGCCCAACCCCGACGGCATCCTGCTGCCCGGCATGTACGTGCGCGTGCGCCTGGAGCAGGGCGTCGACGACAAGGCGCTGATGGTGCCGCAGCAGTCGCTGCAGCGCACGGCCGACGGCATGCAGAGCCTGATGCTGGTCAAGGACAACAAGATCGAGCAGGTGCCGGTGACCACCGGCGGCGCCATCAAGAACCAATGGGTCGTCACCAGCGGCCTGAAGGCCGGCGACGTGGTGGTCGTGGAAGGCTTCCAGAAGGTCCGCCCGGGCGCGCCGGTCAAGGCCAGCCCCTGGACCAAGCAGCAGGGCGCGGCGCACGCGCCGGGCGCCCAGCCCGCCGCAGCGCCGGAAGCCAAGCCCGAAGCCAAGCCCGAAGCCAAGCCGGACGCCAAGCCGGCCGAGCCCGCAGGCCAGAAATCTTAAGCGGCACGCGGCGCTTGCGCCGCGTTCCTCTTTCGTGAGCATCGCTTTCAGAGTCAGCCCACATGCCGCAATTTTTTATCGATAGACCGATTTTCGCCTGGGTAGTCGCCCTGTTCATCCTGCTGGCCGGGATACTGGCCATCCCGAACATGCCGGTTTCGCAGTATCCGGACGTGGCGCCGCCGGCGATCACCATCACGGCCACCTATCCGGGCGCCTCGGCCAATGAAGTGGCCGAGCAGGTCACCAGTATCATCGAGGACCAGCTCAACGGCGCCAAGGGCCTGATCTACTACGAGTCGGTCAGCGACTCGTACGGCACTTCGACCATCACCGCCACCTTCCGGCCCGGCACCAACCCCGATCTGGCGCAGGTGGACGTGCAGAACCGCGTGTCCAACGTGGTCGCGCAGCTGCCGACCGCCGTGCAGCAGCAGGGCCTGCAATACGAGCAGACCAGCACGGGCTTCCTGATGGTGGCGGCGGTGTCGTCCACCGACGGCTCGCTGGACCAGACCGCGCTGGCCGACTACATCACCCGCAACATCAAGAACCCGGTGTCGCGCGTGCCCGGCGTGGGCCAGTTCCAGCTGTTCGCCGCCCCGCGCGCCATGCGCGTCTGGGTGGACCCGGCCAAGCTGGTGGGCTTCAACCTGAGCATGTCGCAGGTCAACCAGGCCATCGCCAGCCAGAACGTGGTGATTTCGGGCGGCAGCATCGGCGCGCCGCCCAATCCGGATTCGCAGCGCATTACCGCCACGGTCACGGCCAACGGCCAGCTGAGCACGGTCGAGGGCTTCGGCCAGATCGTGCTGCGCGCCAACACCGATGGCTCCAAGGTGCTGCTGCGCGACGTCGCCCGCATCGAGGTCGGCGCCGACAACTACCAGTTCGGCGCCCGCCTGAACGGCAAGCCCACGGCGGCCTTCGCCATCGTGCTGTCGCCGGACGCCAATGCGCTGGCCACCGCGCAGGGCGTGCGCCAGCAGATGGAAGAACTGTCCAAGTACTTCCCCGGCAACATCACCTATTCCATCCCGTACGACACCGCGCCCTACGTGAAAGTGTCCATCGAACAGGTGGTCCACACCCTGGTCGAGGCCATGGTGCTGGTGTTCCTGGTGATGTACCTGTTCCTGCAGAACGTGCGCTACACCCTGATCCCGGCGCTGGTGGTGCCGGTGGCCATGCTGGGGGCGTTCGCGGTGATGCTGGCGCTGGGCTTTTCCATCAACGTGCTGACCATGTTCGCGATGGTGCTGGCCATCGGCATTCTGGTGGACGACGCCATCGTGGTGGTCGAGAACGTCGAGCGCATCATGGCGACCGAAGGGCTGCCGCCCAAGGAAGCGACCAAGAAAGCCATGCCGCAGATCAGCGGGGCCATTATCGGCATCACGCTGGTGCTGGTGACCGTGTTCCTGCCGCTGGCCTTCATGAGCGGTTCGGTGGGCGTGATCTACCGCCAGTTCTCCGTGGCCATGGCCGTGTCGATCTTCTTCTCGGCGCTTTTGGCGCTGACCTTCACGCCGGCGCTGTGCGCCACCATTCTCAAGCCGGTGCCCAAGGGCCACCACAACGAGAAGAAGGGTTTCTTCGGCTGGTTCAACCGCAAGTTCGACGCCACCACCCACGGCTACCAGAACTGGGTGTCGCGCATCCTGCACCGCGGCGGGCGCATGATGCTGGTGTTCGCGCTGCTGGTGGTGCTGCTGGGCTGGCTGTACCTGCGCCTGCCTTCGTCCTTCCTGCCCGAGGAAGACCAGGGCTACGTGGTCAGCAACATCGAGCTGCCTACCGGCGCCACCGCCAACCGCACGGTCGAGGTGATCGAACAGGTCGAGAAATACTTCTCCGAGGTGCCGGCCGTCGAGAACGTGATCGCGGTGCAGGGCTACAGCTTCAACGGCAACGGCCTGAACGCCGCCATCGCCTTCGTCACGCTCAAGGACTTCGCCGAGCGCAAGGAGCGCCAGGATTCCGCCGGCGCGATCGCGTTCAAGGCCTTCGAGACGCAGCTGATGGGCATCCACGACGCGCAGGTGTTCACCCTGGTGCCGCCGGCCATCTCGTCGCTGGGCAACGCCACCGGCTTCGACTTCCGCCTGCAGGACCGCGCGGCGGCGGGTTCGGCCGCGCTGGCCGCGGCCACCGGCCAGCTGATGGGCGAGGCCATGAAGAGCCCGGTGCTGTCGCAGGTGCGCATCACCGGCCTGGGCGCCGGCACGCAGCTGAACCTGACGATCGACCGGGACAAGGCGGCCGCGCTGGGCGTGGACTTCAACGAGGCCGCCTCGCTGATCTCCACGGCGGTGGGCTCGGCCTACCTGAGCAAGTTCCCCAACATGGGCCGGATGCAGAACATCTGGGTGCAGGCCGACGCGCCATACCGCATGCAGCTCAACGACGTGCTGCAGCTCAACGCGCGCAACGCCCAGGGCGGCATGGTGCCGCTGTCGACCTTCGTCAAGGCCGAATGGCAGCAGGGTCCGGTGCAGGTGGTGCGCTACAACAGCTACGAGTCCATGCGCATCAGCGGCGACGCGGCGCCGGGCTACACCACCGGCGAGGCCATGGCCGAGATGGAACGCCTGGTCGGGCTGCTGCCGCAGGGCTTCGGCTTCGAGTGGAACGGCCTGTCCTACCAGGAACGCCAGGCCGGCAACCAGGCCCCCATCCTGATGGGCCTGTCGCTGCTGGTCGTGTTCCTGGTGCTGGCGGCGCTGTATGAAAGCTGGGCGATCCCGCTGTCGGTGATGCTGGTGGTGCCGCTGGGCATGCTGGGCGCCGTGGCGCTGATCAGCGCGCTGGGCATGTCCAACGACGTGTACTTCCAGGTGGGCATGGTGACCGTGATCGGCCTGGCGGCCAAGAACGCCATCCTGATCGTGGAGTTCGCCAAGGACCAGTACGCCCGCGGCATGGGGCTGTACGAGTCCGCGGTGGAAGCCGCCAGGCTGCGTTTCCGCCCCATCCTGATGACCTCGCTGGCCTTCATCCTGGGCGTGGTCCCGCTGGCGATGGCGACCGGCGCGGGCGCGGCCAGCCAGCGCGCGGTGGGCCTGGGCGTGCTGGGCGGCATGCTCGCCGCCACGCCTTTCGCCGTGATTTTCGTGCCGACCTTCTTCGTGGTGGTGCTGGGCCTGTTCAAGACCCGCCCGCGCCTGCTGGGCGCCGAACTGCGCGCCTTCGAGGAAGAGCAGGCCGCCAGGAAGGCTGCCGGCGAGTCCGCGCAGGAACCCGCACAACCCAATGGTGGCCCGGAGGGCAAGCAATGATGGCCCTGAAGTTCAGACAGACCGCCTTGTCCGCCTGCGTGGCGGTGGCGTTGGCCGGCTGCTCGCTGGCGCCCGACTACAAGCGTCCCGATCCCCCGGTGTCGGGCCTGTGGCCCGACCAGCCCAAGGTGCAGTACGGCGGCTACGCCAAGCCCACCACGCTGGGCACCCAGCCGTCGACCGGGGTGATGCCGCAGGACGGCACGCCCGCGGCCGACCTGGGCTGGCGCGACTTCTTCCGCGATCCGCGCCTGCAAAGCCTGATCGAACTGGCGCTGGTCAACAACCGCGACCTGCGCGTGGCGGTGCAGCGCGTCGAAGAAGCCCGCGCCCAGTACGGCATCCAGCGCGGCGCGCAATGGCCCAGCATCGGCGCCGGCATCCAGGGCCAGCGTCAGCACCTGCCCGAAAACATGCGCATGCCGGGCGCCGGCTCGATCAGCAGCTCCTACCAGGCCGGCATCGGCCTGACGACCTTCGAGATCGACCTGTTCGGCCGCCTGCGCAACCTGTCCGAGGCCGCCTATCAGCAATACCTGTCGACCGAACAGGCGCAGAAAAGCGTGCACATCACGCTGGTGGGCGCGGTCGCTCAGTCGTATTTCAACCTGCGCGCCGCCGAGGTCCAGCTGGACCTGACGCAGCGCACGCTGGCCTCGCGCCAGGAGTCCTATGACCTGGTCAAGCGCCGCTTCGACGGCGGCGTGGCCTCGGAACTGGACCTGAACCAGTCCAAGTCGCTGCTGGATTCGGCCTCGGCCGACCTGGCGCAGCTGGCGCGCGCCCAGGCCCAGGCGACCAACGCTCTGGTGCTGCTGGTGGGCACGCCGCTGCCGCAGGATCTGCCGGCGCCGGCCACGTTCGGCCGCGACCAGCTGCTGGCCACGGTGCCGGCCGGCCTGCCGTCCGACCTGCTGGAGCGCCGCCCCGACATCGTCGCCGCGGAGAACCAGCTGAAGGCCGCCAACGCCAATATCGGCGCGGCGCGCGCGGCGTTCTTCCCGACCATCTCGCTGACCGGCCTGCTGGGCGTGGCCAGCCCGTCGCTGGGCGATCTGTTCAAGGGCGGGCAGGGGTACTGGAGCTTCTCGCCCTCGATCACCACGCCGCTGTTCGCCGGCGGCAGCATCCGCGAAGGGCTGAACCTGGCCAAGGCGCGCGACAATATCGCCGTGGCGCAGTACGAGCAGACCATCCAGCAGGCGTTCCGCGAAGTCTCGGACGCGCTGGCGGGCGAGGCCACCTATTCCGCCCAGCTCGACGCCCAGCGCGCGTTGCAGACCGCGTCGGCGCGCACCCTGGAACTGTCGAATCTGCGCTATACCAATGGTATCGACAGCTACCTGCAGGTGCAGACCGCGCAGGTGGACTTTTTCAATGCCCAGCTCGCGCTGGTCCAGACCGGCCTTGCGGCGCTGATCAACCGCGTGGAACTGTACAAGGCCCTGGGCGGCGGCTGGGAAGCAACGACGAAAGTGCAATGATAGAACTTGGTGTAAACATCGATCACGTCGCCACGCTGCGGCAGCAGCGCCACACGGCCTATCCCGACCCGGTGGCCGCCGCGCTGCGCGCCGAGGACGCCGGCGCCGACCTGATCACGCTGCATCTGCGCGAAGACCGGCGCCACATCCAGGACGCCGACGTCTACGCCATCCGGCCGCAGCTGCGCACGCGCATGAACCTGGAATGCGCGGTCACGCCCGAAATGCTGGAGATCGCCTGCGCGGTCAAGCCCGACGACGTCTGCCTGGTGCCCGAAAAGCGCACCGAGCTCACCACCGAGGGCGGGCTGGAAGTGGCCGGCGCCCTGGGCCCGGTGTCCGACGCCGTGGCGCTGCTCTCCGAAGCCGGCATCCGCGTCTCGCTTTTCATCGATCCGGACCCGGTCCAGATCGAGGCCGCGGCCAAGGCCGGCGCGCCGGTGATCGAACTGCATACCGGCGCCTACGCCGAAGCCGAAGGCCAGGCCGCCGAGGCCGAGCTGCAACGCCTGCGCGTGGCGCTGGCCGAGGGGCTGCGCCACGGCCTGCGCGTGAACGCCGGCCACGGCCTGCACTACGGCAACGTCGCGCCGGTGGCCGCGCTGGACGGCATCTCCGAGCTCAATATCGGCCACGCCATCGTGGCGCAGGCGGTGTTCGACGGCTGGGAGAAGGCCGTGCGCGACATGAAGGCGCTGATGGTGCAGGCCCGCCTGCAGGCGCTGCGCGGGCGCTGAGCCCCGGCTTCGCATGGCTGCTCCCGTTCCCGCTCCCGCAGGCGCCATCGCCGGCATCGGCATGGACCTGCTGCGCATCGACCGCATCGAGCGCGCGCTGGCGCGCCACGGCGACCGCTTCGCCGAAAAAATCCTGGGCGCCGAGGAATTGCAGAAATTCCACGCCCGCCGCGCGCGCGATCCGGCGCGCGGCCTGCGCTTTCTGGCCACGCGTTTCGCGGCCAAGGAAGCGTTTTCCAAGGCGATCGGCCTGGGCATGCGCATGCCCATGACCTGGCGGCGCGTGCAGACGCTGAACGCGCCCGGCGGACGTCCGGTGCTGGTGATCGCGCCCGAATTGCAGGACTGGTATGCGCAGCGCTTCGGCGCCGCCCATGTTTCCATTACCGACGAATCCGACATGGCCGCCGCCTACGTGGTGGTCGAACGCAAGCCCTGATTCCGGCTTCGCCGGCCGGCTTGCCGGACACAGACAGAAGGACAGCCTGACATGGCCAAGAAAAAATCCAGCAAGGCGCTGCCGCCCGGCCCCGTGATGGTCGACGTGGCGGGCTACTCGCTGACCAAGGAAGAAAAGCAGCGCCTGCGCCACCCGCTGGTGGGCGGCGTGATCCTGTTCGCGCGCAATTTCGAGAACCGCCGCCAGCTCACCAAGCTGACCCGCCAGATCCACAAGGCCCGCAAGGAACCGCTGCTGATCCTGGTGGACCACGAGGGCGGGCGCGTGCAGCGCTTCCGCGAGGACGGCTTCACGCCGCTGCCGCCGATGCGCGAGCTGGGCGCGCTGTGGGAACGCGACCCGCTCATGGCCATGCGTCTGGCGACCGAGGCCGGCTACGTGCTGGCCGCCGAGCTGCGCGCCTGCGGCGTGGACATGAGCTTCACGCCGGTGCTGGACCTGGACTACGGCGTGAGCAAAGTGATCGGCAACCGCGCCTTCCACCGCGATCCGCGCGTGGTGGCCATGCTCTCGCGCGCGCTGATCCAGGGCCTGCAGCTGGCCGGCATGTCGGCCTGCGGCAAGCATTTCCCCGGCCACGGATTCGTCGAGGCCGATTCGCACCACGAGATTCCCGTGGACGAACGCCCGCTGGAACGCATCCTGGAAGAGGACGCCGCGCCGTACGCCTGGCTGGGCGACGCCGTGCTGCCCTCGGTGATGCCCGCCCACGTGATCTATCCCAAGGTCGATTCCCAGCCGGCCGGCTTTTCGCGGCGCTGGGTGCAGGACATTCTGCGCAAGCGCCTGGCCTATGATGGCGTGGTGTTCTCCGACGACCTGACCATGGAAGGCGCCGCGGTGGCCGGCGACATCCTGGCCCGCGCCCAGGCCGCGCTGGGCGCCGGCTGCGATATGGTGCTGGTGTGCAACCGGCCCGACCTGGCCGACGACCTGCTGGCGCGCCTGGAATTCGAGCATCCGCCCGAATCCGTGGCCCGGATCCGCCGCCTGATGCCGCGCTACGCGGCGCCGGACTGGGACGCCCTGCAGGCCGAAACCCGTTACCAGAATGCCCGACGACTTCAATCTCAAATCGTTCCTGGCTGACCTGCCGCATCTGCCGGGCGTGTACCGGCACCTGGATGCGGCCGGGGAGGTCATGTATGTCGGCAAGGCGCGCGACCTGAAAAAGCGCGTCTCGTCGTATTTCCAGAAGAACCTGGCCAGCCCGCGCATCGCCCAGATGGTGGCGAAGGTGGCGCGGCTGGAGGTCACCGTCACGCGCTCGGAGGCCGAGGCGCTGATCCTGGAAAACAACCTCATCAAGAGCCTGAAGCCGCGCTACAACATCCTGTTTCGCGATGACAAGTCGTATCCGTACCTGCTGATCACCGGCCATGCCTGGCCGCGCATCGCCTACTACCGAGGCGCCACCAACAAGCGCGGCCAGTTTTTCGGCCCGTTCCCCAACGCCTGGGCGGTGCGCGAAACCATACAGATCCTGCAGAAAGTCTTCCGCCTGCGCACCTGCGAGGACACTGTTTTCGCCAATCGTTCGCGGCCCTGCCTGCTGCACCAGATCGGCCGCTGCTCGGCGCCCTGCGTGGGCGCGATCGAGGCCGCGGAATACGAACGCGACGTACAGCGCGCCGTGCGCTTCCTGAACGGCGAAGCCAAGGACGTGATGGGCGAGATCGAAAGCCGCATGCTGCAGGCCTCCAGCGAACTGCGCTTCGAGGAGGCCGCGGCGCTGCGCGACCAGATGGGGTCGCTGGCGCGCGTGCTGCATCAGCAGACCATGGAAAACGTCAGCGGCGAGGACACCGACATCATCGCGGTGGCCATCGCCGGCGGCAAGGTCTGCGTGAATCTCGCGATGGTGCGCGGCGGCCGCCACCTGGGCGACAAGCCTTTCTTTCCCTCGCACGCCGAGGGCGAGGCCGCGCCCCAGGTGCTGGAGGCCTTCGTGGCCCAGCACTACACCGACAACGTCATGCCGCCCGTGCTGGTGTGTTCGCACGCGCTGCCGGACGCCGGCCTGATCGAACTGCTGGTGGAGCAGGCCGGCGGACGGCCCGCCAGGGTGCTGACCCGGCCGCAAGGCACGCGCCGCGCCTGGCTGGAGCAGGCCGGCAAGAACGCCGAGATGGCCCTGGCGCGCGCGCTCACCGAATCCGGCGCGCGCGCGGCCCGCACGCTGGCGCTGGCCGAGGCGCTGGACCTGGACACCGACGAAGCCGCGCTGGACGCGCTGCGCATCGAGTGCTTCGACATCAGCCATACCGCCGGCGAGGCGACGCAGGCCTCCTGCGTGGTGTTCGAGCACCACGACATGCAGCCCTCGCTGTACCGCCGCTACAACATCGCTGGCATCACGCCGGGCGACGACTACGCCGCCATGCGCCAGGTGCTGACCCGCCGCTTCGCCAAGGTCGCCGACGGCGAGGCGCCGATGCCCGGCCTGGTGCTGATCGACGGCGGCAAGGGCCAGGTCGAGGTGGCGCGCAAGGTGTTCGCGGAACTGGGCCTGGACATCCAGACCCTGGTGGGCGTGGCCAAGGGCGAGGGCCGCAAGGTCGGCCTGGAAACCCTGGTCTTCGCCGACGAACGCCCGCCCGTCGCCCTGGGCGGCGAATCCGCGGCCCTGATGCTGATCGCCCAGGTCCGCGACGAAGCCCACCGCTTCGCCATCACCGGCATGCGCGCGCGCCGCGCCAAGGCGCGCAATGTCTCGCGCCTGGAAGAAATAGAAGGCGTAGGCGCCCGCCGCCGCCAGCGCCTGCTGGCCCGCTTCGGCGGCTTCTCCGGCGTGGCGTCGGCCAGCATAGAAGACCTGGCCTCGGTAGACGGCATCTCCTACGACCTAGCGATAAGAATCTATGAAGCCTTGCGTTAACCCCACAACGCTAAACTCCAAGCCCCCGACCTAGCCAAAAAACCCCACCCCCCGCAAGCAACCGCCGCCCCACAATTCAGGCCGCACAGATCCGGCTCCGCCGGTCTGTAGCGGCGCCCCCCTGGGGGGGAAGCGCCGCAGGCGCTTCGGGGGGGGTCTTGCTGTAGCATACGGACACTATGCCAATTAACGTACCCATTATCCTGACATGGCTGCGTATCGCCATGATCCCGCTGGTGGTCGGGCTGTTCTACCTGCCCGATAGCTGGATGTCCGTGCCCACGCGCGATACGCTCGCGGCCTGGGCCTTCATCATCGCGGCCCTGACCGACTGGTTCGACGGCTGGCTGGCCCGCCGCTGGAACCAGACTTCCGCGTTCGGCGCCTTCCTGGACCCGGTGGCCGACAAGCTCATGGTCTGCGCCGCGCTGATCGTGCTGCTGGACCTGAGCCGGGTGGACGCCTTCATCTCGCTCATCATCATCGGCCGGGAAATCACCATTTCCGCGCTGCGCGAATGGATGGCCAAGATCGGCGCCAGCGCCAGCGTGGCGGTGCACCGCCTGGGCAAGTTCAAGACCGCCGCGCAGATGGTGGCGATTCCCTGTCTGCTGTACAACCAGCCGATCTACGGCATCGACGCCAAGCTGCTGGGCGACGTGCTGATCGTCATCGCCGCGGTCCTGACCGTTTGGTCTATGCTGTATTACCTGCAGCGCGCCTGGCCCGCGATCCGCGAAAAGGCCATGTAGCGGCCGGGCCCGTCACGGCCCTGAACCTCAACCAGAATCCGACGCCGGGCCCATGCCGGACGTCGGCCGGAGACAACCCGCGCGGCGCCCCGGGCGCTGCGCACTTTGCCGCTATCGGCGGCCTTTTGCGATGAATACCGCTGCGAATACCCTGGCCGTGGACGCCGCCGTCCGCCGGCGCGACTGGAAAATCATTCTGCTGATCGGGGTGGCCCATGCCTCCTCGCACTTTTTCCAGCTGGTGCTGCCCTCGCTGTACGTTTCGCTGGGCAATGAATTCGGGCTGGACTTCGCCCGCCTGGGGCTGCTGGTTTCCACCTTCTACGTGGTGTCGGGCATCGGCCAGGCCTCCTCGGGCTTCGTGGTCGACCGGGTCGGCGCGCGGCCGGTGCTGTGGTTCGGGCTGGCCTGCTTCGTGCTGTCGGGGCTGCTGATCGGCTCGGCCACGGGCTACGCCATGCTGGTCGCGGCCGCCGTCGTGGGCGGCGTCGGCAACTCGGTATTCCATCCGGCCGACTATTCCATCATCAATCACCGCATCACCGCGCCGCGGCTGGGCCACGCGTTTTCCACGCACGGGCTGACCGGCAACCTGGGCTGGGCGCTGACGCCGGTGTTCATGACCACCATCACGCTGCTGGCCGACTGGCGCGTCGCGGCCTACAGCGCGGCCGGCCTGGTCGCGCTGGTGCTGCTGCTGACCGTGCTGGGACGCGACCTGCTCGGCGGCCCCTTGCCGCAGGCCGAACAGGGCGAGGCCGAACCGAAGCCCGCCGCCGGCAAGTCCTCGCCCAAGCCGCAGGAAGGCGTGCTGACCACGCTGGCCACGCTGCTGTCCAAGCCGGCGTTGTGGGGCGCGTTCCTGTTCTTCGCCTGCACCTCCATCGCGCTGTCCTCGGTGCAGAACTACACCATCCCGCTGCTGGGCCAGTTGTACGACTTGTCCAAGGTCGCCGCCAGCTCGGCGCTGTCGGGCTATATGGTGGCTTCGGCCGTCGGCATGGCCGCGGGCGGCTTCCTGGTGTCGGCCAATCCGCGCACCGAGCGCACGGTAATGGTGGCGCTGATCCTGGCGGGCCTGACGCTGGTGGTGCTGGCGCTGGGCCTGGTGCCGGCCGTGCTGGCCGCGCCCGTGGTGGGCCTGGCCGGTTTCTGCTCCGGCGTGGCCGCGCCTTCGCGCGACATGCTGATCCGCCGCGTCACGCCCAAGGGCGCCACCGGCTCGGTCTACGGCCTGGTCTATTCCGGCATGGACGTGGGCTCGGCCCTGGGGCCGCTGGCCTTCGGCCTGCTGCTCGACGCCGGCCTGCGCCAGGGCCCGTGGGTGGGCGCCGGCGTGGCGTTCGCGGCCGCGGCCCTGCTGGCGCAGTGGATCGCGGTGCAGGCGCGCCGCGCCGAACCCGCCGCCGCCGGCGGAGCGGTGGCGCGCCCCTGAGCGCACGGCCGGCGCCCGCCGGCCGCCTCTTGACACGACGCAAAGCCCGCCCGGCTTCAGCCTGATGTAATGACCTTGCAGTCATAAAGGTCATTACCCAGGAGAAGCAAATGAAGAAGGCAAGCGTGTTGCTGGCAGCGGGGATCGCCTTGGGCGGCTGGAACGCCCTGGCTTCGGCGGCCTCGCAGGAACCGATACAGCCGGTGGAACCCGCCGTCGTCAAGGACCCCGCCAAGGTCGAACTCGGCAAGAAACTGTTCTTCGATCCGCGCCTGTCGCGGTCCGGCGCGATTTCCTGCAACTCCTGCCACAACCTGGGCATGGGCGGTTCGGACAACCTCAAGGCCTCCATCGGCCACCAGTGGCAGAAGGGCGGGATCAATTCGCCCACCGTGCTCAATTCCAGCCTGAACATCGCGCAGTTTTGGGACGGCCGCGCCAAGGACCTGCGCGAGCAGGCCGGCGGCCCCATCGCCAACCCCATGGAAATGGCGTCCACGCACGAACTGGCCATCCAGGTGCTGAGCTCGATTCCCGGCTACCGCGCCGAATTCAAGCAGGTTTTCGGCAAGGACGGCATCACCATCGAGGAAGTGACCGGCGCGCTGGCCGCGTTCGAGGAAACCCTGGTCACGCCCAACTCGCGCTTCGACCAATGGCTGCGCGGCGACAAGAAGGCGCTGACCGTGCGCGAGCTGGCCGGCTACGAACTCTTCAAGAACAGCGGCTGCGTCGCCTGCCACAACGGCGTGGCGGTGGGCGGCAACTCGTTCCAGAAGATGGGCCTGGTCATGCCATATCAGACCGAGAACAAGGCCGAGGGCAGGGCGGCGGTGACCGGCAAGGACGCCGACCGCTTCAACTTCAAGGTGCCCACGCTGCGCAACGTGGCGCTGACCTATCCGTACTTCCATGACGGCGAGGCCGCCACGCTGACCGAAGCCGTGGACATCATGGGCCGGCTCCAGCTGGGCCGCACCTTCACGCCCGACGAGAACGGGCAGATCGTGGCCTTCCTGAAGACGCTGACCGGCGACCAGCCGGCGATCCAGTACCCGATACTGCCGCCGTCGGCCGACGACACCCCGCGGCCCGAGCCCTTCGTGAAGTAAGGCCCGGGCCGGGGCAGGGCGGCGCTACTGGCGGACCGTGCGCAGGTCCGGCGGCGGCGCCGCCTCGAAATTGCTGCGCCACGGATTGATGTCCAGCCCGCCGCGGCGCGTGTAGCGCGCATACACGGTCAGCTGCTCGGGCCGGCAGGCCTGCATGATGTCGGTGAAAATCCGTTCCACGCAATGTTCATGGAATTCCGCATGCTGGCGGAACGACACGATATAGCGCAGCAGCGACTCGCGGTCTATGGGCGCGCCGCGGTAGCGGATCTGCACGCTGGCCCAGTCGGGCTGGCCGGTCACCGGGCAGTTCGACTTGAGCAGGCGCGAAGCCAGCGTTTCCTCGACCGGATCGCCGGCGCGCGTGCGCAGCAGCTCGGGCGCCGGCTCGTACGTGTCGATCTCGATGTCCAGCTTGTCGATATAGATCCCGTCCAGCTCGCCCATCTGCAATTCGGAAAAGCGCTGCGGCAGGAAGAAGTCCAGCCCGACCGGCGCGCCGGCCGCGGCGCTGAGGTCGCGCTCCAGGCGGCCGCGCAAGGCGGCCGAATTGACCAGCCGGGTCTGGTTGAACGAATTCAGGTACAGCTTGAACGACTTGGACTCGATGATGTTGGGGCTGTCGGCCGGCACCGAGAACGTGGCCATGGCGATGCGCGGCTTGCCCTTGGCGTCCAGCCACGACAGCTCATAGGCGTTCCACAGGTCCACGCCCTTGAACGGCAGCTTGCCGTCGGCCAGGTTCAGGGCGGCGCGGTTGTGCGAGCGCGCGATGGGAAACAGCAGCGTCGGATCGTATTGCGAGACGTAGGACACGCTCTGGCCGAGCGGACCGTGGGACAAGGTCATGGCGGTATCTGGAAAACAGGGGAATGGGCGTATTTTAGGCGCTCCGCGGTGCCTTATTTTTCGCATCGTGAAATGTAACCCTCGCCATGTGAAAGTGCCTGCTGCGCAGCAGCGTCAGTGCATTTCACAGATGACAATTGGGTTTCGTGATACGAAATTGAGTTTATAACATGTTGATTATATTGAATAATATTTTTTGTCTTGTATAAGACATATGCCTACCTTGCTCTGCAGCACGGGCTTAGACTTTCTCCAACGATTCAAGCAATGCAGGACCCCGAATCCAGAAGTCTTTCCCATCACTGACCAGGAGCATCACCATGAGCAACCGCGAAACCGAAATCCGCAATCTGCAGAAGGACTGGGCCGAGAATTCCCGCTGGCAAGGCATCAAGCGCGACTACAGCGCCGAAGACGTGATCCGCCTGCGCGGCTCCGTCGCCGTGGAGCACACGCTGGCCCGCCGCGGTTCGACCCGCCTGTGGGAACTCCTGCACAGCGAGCCCTTCGTCAATTCGCTGGGCGCCCTGACCGGCAACCAGGCCATGCAACAGGTCAAGGCCGGCCTGAAGGCCATCTACCTGTCCGGCTGGCAGGTCGCCGGCGACGCCAACCTGGCCGGCGAAATGTACCCCGACCAGTCCCTGTACCCCGCGAATTCGGTGCCGCAGGTCGTGCGCCGCATCAATAACTCGCTCACCCGCTGCGACCAGATCCAGTGGATGGAAGGCAAGAACCCGGGCGACGAGGGCTACATCGACTTCTTCGCGCCCATCGTGGCCGACGCCGAAGCCGGCTTCGGCGGCGTGCTCAACGCCTTCGAGCTGATGAAGGCCATGATCGAGGCCGGCGCCGCCGGGGTGCACTTCGAAGACCAGCTCGCCTCCGTGAAGAAGTGCGGCCACATGGGCGGCAAGGTCCTGGTGCCCACCCGCGAAGCCGTCTCCAAGCTGGTCTCGGCCCGCCTGGCCGCCGACACCATGGGCACGCCCACCGTGCTGCTGGCCCGCACCGACGCCGACGCCGCCGACCTGGTGACCAGCGACGTGGACGAGAACGACCGTCCCTTCATCACCGGCGAGCGCACCGTCGAAGGCTTCTTCCGCACCCGCGCCGGCATCGACCAGGCCATCTCGCGCGGCCTGGCCTATGCGCCCTACGCGGACCTGATCTGGTGCGAAACCTCGACGCCCAACCTGGAATACGCCCGCAAGTTCGCCGAGGCCATCCACCGCCAGTTCCCCGGCAAGCTGCTGGCCTACAACTGCTCGCCCTCGTTCAACTGGAAGAAGAACCTGGACGACGGCACCATCGCCAAGTTCCAGCGCGAACTGGGCGCCATGGGCTACAAGTTCCAGTTCATCACCCTGGCCGGCTTCCACGCCCTGAACTACGGCATGTTCGAACTGGCCCACGGCTACGCCCGCCGCCAGATGAGCGCCTTCGTCGAACTGCAGCAAAAGGAATTCGCCGCGGCCGAAATGGGCTTCACCGCCGTCAAGCACCAGCGCGAAGTGGGCACCGGCTACTTCGACGCCGTCACTCAGACCATCGAAGGCGGACAGTCGTCGACCACCGCGCTGACGGGCTCGACCGAGGAAGCCCAGTTCGAGCACGGCAAGGCTCAGAAGGCTGCGTAAGGGAGCGTTATTGGAAAGTTACGTGGTTGTAGTGCTGTTGTAGGGTGGATTTGGGTGCCTGCGGGCACCCTTTTTTTGTCTGCGGGGGCAGGCGGCACATCAGGGTGGGTAAAAAGCTCACGCACCGCAGGATTGCGCGGCGTCCATACGCTATTTTCACATCGTAGTTGACCAGGCCTGCGTTCCTGGAATGCGGCAGGCCTTGAGATCTCCAGAAAATATGTATAAAATTTTATACGGCGATCGCGTATGCAATGCATGAAGGAAATTCGTTGGGTCGGGTCCGCCTATGAAGATCTGGTGGCATTCCCCGACGAACCGCGGCGAGATGCCGGTTTCCAGTTGAGCCTGGTCCAGGCGGGGCTGGAGCCGGACGCCTGGAAGTCTTTCGATGCGATAGGCGCCGGAGCGCGGGAAATCCGAATCCGCGACATGGTGAATGCTAGAAGAGGCAGGATATGAACGTCGACACGAAAATCCGCCACGTCACCAAAGCAGACGCGAACCTGTTCCTGGAACTGGGGTTTCCGGCCGAGGAAGCCGCGCGCCTGCAGGCTGCGGCGAAACAGCAGATCAATGACACGCAGCTGCTCAAGGAACAACTGATGTCGGCCTTGGCCGACTGGATCGAGCAGCACCATCTGAAGCAGGCCGAGGCCGCGCGGATACTGATGGTGTCGCGCCCGCGCGTATCGGACGTGGTGAACAAGAAGACGGCGAAGTTCACCATCGACACGCTGGTCGAGATGCTGAGCCGCGTCGGCAAGCCCGTCCGGCTGGCGATAGGCTGAGGCGGGCTTGACAGGTAAAGGCGACTAAACCCCAAAAAACGCCACATACACCAGCCGCTCTTCCACGATCCGCCGCTGGTGCTGCGCATTGCCGCGCCGCTGCGTGATGCTTGCGTCCGTGTAATACCGCTCATACTCCCGCACGGCGATACGCGCCGGCTTGCCGCCGGCGTCCGGGACCGCGACGCTGGCGGACCAGATGACGGGATCGAGCAGGTCGCCCAGCAGCGGGCCTTCCAGCACCGGCGGAAAGCGCAGGGCGCCGCCGCCGGATCGCAAGACTTCGCTGAAGGCGGCCGGCGTCGCGACTTCCCGCAGCGGCAGGTCGCGCCAGCGGTCGGGGATGACGGGCCTGTCCGGCGTACGCGCGGGACCGGACGGATCGAGCAGGCCGGAGGCCAGCACCTTGGCGTCGGTCCAGGCCAGGTCGCTTTCCAGCGCCGGGTCGCGGGTCTGCAATACCAGTTCGATGCGGTTGCGGCCGCTTTCGGGCGTCTGGCCGATGCCGGGGATGTATGAAATGTCCAGGTATTCCGAGTCCACCGGGAATTTCATCGGTCCATGCGCCGGCACCACGCCGCGCAGTTCGAATTCGAGTTTGCCGCGCTTGTGCTCGAACACGGCGCGGCGGCGCGGCAGCAGCTGTGAGAATTCGGCCAGCACGACGCGCGAGAGCTTGGCGCTGGCGATGGCGTTGGGCTGGTAGCGCGCCAGCGCCAGGCGCACGAAGGGCATGTAGGTGCGCCCGGGGTCGAGTTCGATGTCGCAGTACCAGCGGGCCCGGGCCTCGTCCCAGTGCACGCGGTGGCCGACGACGTGGACGTTGGCGGGAAGCTCCTGGAGCCGGACGGCTTCGTCGGCCACGCGAGCGGGGAAGTCGGAGGCGCGCGCGCGGTGCTTGGGCTGGGCCGTGTCCCACAAGGGGTCCATGCCCCATTGCGTGACCAGCGGCACCAGGTTGTCGGGGATGTCGGTGAAGTTCCTGCCGTCTCCGCCGATCACGACGCCGAGCAGTTCGCCGTCGCCGGACGAGAACCAGGGGCGTTCGAGCCAGACGCGCAGGCCGTTGCCCAGGCGGGTCACGTCCAGGGTGCCCGGGCCAGGGGTTTCTTCCCAACGGAAGGTGGGCAGCACGTACATGAGGCGCGGGACGTCGGGCGGCGCGCTGGCGGGCACCACGGTGTTCTGCGCCGTGCCGGCGCGCACCTGCTGCGGCGCGCCGGGATCGTCGTCGGCGCCGGTCTCGACCACGGGGCCGTCGGCCACGGGGCCCAGGCGCGTGACTTTGTCGGGCTGGGCGTACAGCGTCGGCGGCAGGTATTCGCGAAAGCGGGTGGCGGCGCGCAGACGGTAGCGGATCAGCCGGTAGCGGGTGTCGCCGAATTCGTGGCGGTTGCCGGCCGCGCGCTGCTTGCCGCCCTCGGCCTGTTGTTCCGCCACGGCGTTGCTGAGGCTGAAGAGGTTGGGATAGTTCTCGGACAGCGCGATCTCGGCCAGCACGCCATGGCCGGCCACGCGTTCGGGGCGCGGCTTGTCCAGGTCGTCGACCCATTCGTGCCAGTCGGCTTCGATTTCGATCTTGCCGGTGGTGGGACCATGCAGCCGGACGCGGGCCTGCAGGTCGACGTGGGAGGCGCCGGGATCGCGCGCCAGTTCTCCGGGCAGCAGCAGCACGGGATCGCAGACCGGCTGCTGGGTGGCGTGCACCAGCACCAGCGGGCGGTAGGGCGTGACCATCCAGCAGCTGCCCAGCATGGCGGCCAGGCGCAGTCCGGCGCTTTCGCCTTCGGCGCCGGCCCAGGCCGGGATGCCGAAGGCGTCGATCAGGCCGGGATTGACGAAGCTGGCGTAGCGCAGCCGGGCGATGCGGCCCTTGGGCAGGTACAGGGTGAGGACGCGCGCGGCCTCGTCCCAGGTGGGCGCGCCGTCGTCGGCGTAGCGTTCCGCGCAAGGCGGGTCGTCCAGCGTGGCCTTGCGTTCCTGCAGCACGATGCGGAAACCCTGGGTGTCGGGCCAGGCGCCGGCGTGGCGCACCAGCAGCACCAGTTCCTGGGACGGGGTCTGCGCGATGGCGGCGCTGGGGCCCAGCGCCTTGGGGCCGGTCACGCCGGGCAGGGTATGGCCGGGCTGCGCGCGCAGCGCGAAGCCGCCGGCCGCCGGGTCGGGCAGATAGGGGGTGTCGACCAGCGCCTCGCGGTGGATGACGTACTGGCCCGCGGCCAGGCGTTCGCCGGCGGGATGTTCGGGCGAGGGCAGCTGCGGCGGCACGGCGTCGGTGGTGGCGACGCCGGCCAGCGCCTGCGGCGTGACCAGTTCGATCTGCGTGCCGGGGCCGGCGTCGTACAGCGTGGCCGCGTCGCGCGCGGCGATGGCATAGGCCTGCTTGATGCCGGCGGGGCTGTCCATCATGGCGTCGAACAGGCCGTGCGTTTCGCATTGCAGCTGCGAGGCCTTGGGCGGCACGACGTGGCGTTCGTTGGCGGGCGTGTCGTCGAAATCGGTGGGGCCGGACTGCTGGCGCGCGGCCTTGAAGTCGGGGCTGGCGAGCCAGGCTTCGGGGTCCATGCCGGCGTTGCTGCGGATCACCATGCGCTCCAGCGATTCGCCTTCGCTGACGCGGGCGCGGTGCAGCAGCGCCGGCGGGTCCACCGGTTCGAAACGCCAGTAGCCGACCGGCCGGGTGGCGTTGTCGTCGCGCTCCAGCGTGGGGTCGTCGTGCGCCAGGCTGTTGCCGGCCAGGTCGACCAGCCGCGCGCGCAGGCGGTAAGACATGCCGAAGCGCAGGCGCGGCAGGCTGCCCTTGCGCGCGGCGAAGCTGACCGCCAGGCCGTTGCCCGCGCCGGCGGGCGCGGCGTCCTGCACGTCTTCGGGCGTCTCGCCCTGCACGCCGCTGGCGGGATCTTCGCGCGCGCGCAGCGTGCGCCCGGGGCGCGGCGCGGCCAGGCTCCAGCCAGTCCAGCGGAACAGCGATTCGTGCAGGTAGTGGTCGTCGGGCTGCGCGCCGCCGCTGGTGGTGGACGCGCCCTTCACATAGCCTTCGTCGTCGGGCAGCTCCAGCGGCGGGCCGCCGTCGGCGCAGCGGTAGACCCCGGTGCGCAGGCACAGCGAGCGCCACGGTTCGGGATCGCCCGGCCCCTGCGCCTGCACGTCGACGCGGTAGCCGCGCAGCAGGTCTTCGGCGTAGAGCACGATGCTGCCCGGCGCGCCGCCGAGCGCGGCGTTCTTCAGGGCCGCGGCCGCGGCGTTCTGCGCCACCTCCCAGGCGCGCCCGCGCCGCGCCACGCCCAGGCCGCCGGAGCGCAGCGCGGCCAGCCCCTGCTTGTCGCCGGTGGTGTAGGTCACGGCGCCGTCGGCGCCCAGCGCCAGGCTGCGGGCGATCAGGTTCTGCGCGGTCAGGACGAAGTCCACGGTTTTCAGGGCGGCGCCGTCGGGGTCGACCTGGTAGACGTCGAACGGGCTGCGCGGCTCGTACAGGTCCCAGCTGTCGTCGGCGCGGCGCAGCTTGAGCATGCCGCGTTCGTGGTCGGGATTGCGCGGCCGCGTGACGAAGCGCTCGGGGTCCGCGGCCCAGGCGGTGGCGGGACAGGCGTCGTCGGCGGGATCGTGCGCGTCCTGCCAGCGCAGGACCAGGAAGAAGCGGCCCTGCGCCGCGCCGGCCGCGGCCAGTTGCCGCTCCAGCGGCGAGTCCGCCGGCAGCAGGCAGTCGATGACCAGGCCCAGCCGGCGCAGCAGCGCCGGATAGTCGGCGTAGGAGGCCACGATGGCGTGGAAATCCATGTCCGGCGCCGCGGGGGCGGGCGGCGTGGGGGAACCGTCGGGCCTGAGTATTTTCTGCTGTTCGATGCTGGGCGGTTCGCGGCGGTAAAAGCGGTTTGCCTGATACAGGGAGTACTCGGCCTGCGAATTCCATTGCTTCATCAGGTGCTGGTCGGTGTTGTTGAGCGCCGCGTCGTTCCAGCGGGTCGGCAGCGCACGCAGCGCGAAGCCGGAGGCGGGCAGCGGGTTGCCGTCGTGGTCCGCGCCGGGGGCGGCGGCGCGGCCATGGTAGATGCTGCCGGGGCCGTAGACCTGGGCGCGCAGCGCGCGTTCCGTGCCTTCGGCGCCATCGTCGAAGAAGCGGCCGAAGCCGGGCAGCGCCACTTCGATGCGGCGGTCGCCGATGGGCAGGATGGCGGTGCGCGTGCCGCAGTCGCTCAGCATGTCCTTCAGCACGGGATGCGCCTCGCGCCAGGGCAGCAAAGTGGGGTGGGTGCCGGTGGCCAGCACCGCCATCCGGCCGTAGTGCTTGCGCGCCAGCCCCAGCAGCGCGGCCACCGAATAAGAAAACAGATTCACCGTGCTCATGTCGCGGAACACGAAGCCGGCGACCGGCGTGGCTGCGGGCAGCAGCCGGTCCCACAGCGCCGGGTCGGCCTGCAGCTGCGGCTCCAGCTCGATTTCCTCGGCGCCGGTATTGAGCCCGAAGCGCAGGCGCTCGAGCGTGCGCGGCCAGTTGCGCCAGTCGGCGTAGGCGCCCAGCCGCTGTTCGTCCTCGGATTCCGGCGTCAGCCGGGGCGAGGCCACGATGGAGACGCGCAGCCGGCCGGCGTCGGCGCCGTCAGGCACGCGGCCGTGGGGGATCACGGTCCAGACGATGGTTTGCTTGGCCATGGAACGCTCCTCAGGCAAAGGCTTCGGCGTACTCGCGCCAGGCGTATTGCGTGTCGTCGTCGATCTGCGCCAGCTCCTGCGCCAGCGGCAGGTCGGGCCTGGGACCCATCAGGTCGCGCAGGCCGGGGTCGCCGTTGGAGCCGGCGAACTTGCGCTCGCACGACAGCGACACGCTGGTCGAAAACATGAAGACTTCGATCTCGACGGTGATGGTCGCGCGCCCGGCGCATTTGCCGCTCTCGAATTCGTAGCGCAGTTCCAGGTAGATCTCGATCGAGATGCTGACGATGCCCAGCACGCTGACGCAGCCGCCCATTCGGAAATAGCCGGCCAGCGAGCAGGCGTCTTTTTCCATGCGGAAGTAAATGCCCGCCATCACGTGCACGCCGCCGGAAGCCACGCCCAGGTTGACCGAGACGCTGGCGCCGAATTCGAACGCGGCCTCCAGCAGCTGGATGCCGGACGGGTCCAGCGTGACGCCGAAAAAGCCGCCGCCGCCGAACATGCAGACCGACAGGTTGAAAGGCTGCTCGCGCGTGCAGAAATTGAAGCGCACGGCCAGCGGCTGGCCGATGAAGGGCACGGTGAAGCCGGCGCCCAGGCTGAGGTTGGACAGGTTGAACACGCCGATGGCGATGGCCGGCAGCGCCACGTCGAAGCCCGCGTCCACGCCCTTGGCCGAGATGTCCAGATAGGGCGGATCGGAGAAACCGTCCAGCGGGATCAGGTCGCGCAGCGTTTCCACGAAGGACAGGGGGCCGACGAACTTGATGTCGGAAAGCAGCACGTCCACGTCCATCTTGGCGGCCGTGTCGATGCGGAACTCGATCTTCTCGAAGTTCAGTTCGAGGAAGCTGGCCGGCGCGATCAGCACCAGGTCGAAGTGCTTGAGCGAGCAGGCGACCGAGAGCTTGGGCGCGCTCTGTCCGTTCTTGCGCACGCGCGCCTCGACCGCGATGCGCAGCCCTTGCGGGTCGTTGGCGACGAATATCGATTTGCCGGCTTCGGCCGGCCAGTTGCGGATCACCGGGTTCCAGTCGAAGCGCAGGGTCAGCTCGTCGCCGCACAGCAGGTCCAGCAGCTGGGCGCTGGCCAGCACGGCGTCGACCGCCAGCTGCACCGCGCGCAGCGCGCCCTGCGCGACCTGACGGGGCGCGCCTTCGAGCAGGCGCGCGGTGCCGATGGTCTGCGACAGGGGCTGGGCGGCATCGCCGATGGCCTGCAGGCGCAGCTTGAGCGTCGCGGCGTCCGAAAAAAGTTGATCCAGCTGGCCCGGCTGGCCGACGACGGCGTCGAGCGCGTCGTACAACGCCTTGCCCTGGACCAGCAGCGCGGGAATCGCGCCCAGGCTGTCCAGCAGTTCCTGCGCGGCGCCGGCGGCCTGCCGCAGCGACTGGCGATAGCCGTCCGGCAGGCCCACGCCGCCGACCTGGGCGTCGGCCGCGGTGCGCACGGCCGTGGCGGCGGCGCGCGCGGCGTCCAGCGCGGCGGGCAGCCCCGGCAGGGCGGGCGCGGCGTCGAAGGACTGTCCGGCAAGCAGTTCGATCTGCGCCACCACGTCCTGCATCGCCGCGCTCAGCGCGTCGACGCGGGTCCGGGCGCCGGCCACCAGGGCCGGCGCGTAGGCCAGGGCCTGGGCCTGCAGGTCCTGGAACCTGGCCTGCAGCGCTTTCAGGGCGCCCTGGGCGATGCGGCGGGGCTGCTGCGCCAGGTCCGCCACCAGGGCGTAGAGCCGTCCCATGTCGTTGGTCAGGCTTTCCAGCTGGCTGCAGCCTTCGGCCACGAAGCGCGGCACCCGCTCGGGCGTGTTGGCCGCGTTGGCCACGGCCTCGATCACCTCGCCCAGCGGGATACAGCCGAACAACAGCGGCAGGGGCAGGTCCGACAGCGTCTTGGGAAAGACGTCGTCGCCTTTCATGCGGCCGGCGACGAACTCCTGCACCGAGCCGCTGACCGGTCCGGCCAGCCGCGACAGCGCCGTGGGGCGCAGGTTGGGCTGCACGAAACCGCCCGCGCGGTCGCCCTGCCGGGAAAAGTCCAGCGCCGCGTTGCCGCGGTGCAAGGGGTCGGCGTCGATGTCGCCGAAGACCTGGCCGACGTTGGCGGCGTCGAAGCCGAAGCGGAGATAGTGCGCATTCCAGCTGAGGACGCTGTGGCCGTCGCCGCCGGCCAGCCCGGACAAGGCCGCGATGCGGATGGAGGCGCGCTTGACGCCCGGATAGAACAGCGCGTCGTTGAGCCCGTCGCTGTAGGCGCGCAGTCCGGCGTTGCCGGGATCGACCACGGCGTCGAACTCGATGGATTCCACCTCGGCCGCTGTGTCGCCGGCCTTCTGGCTGGGCGCCAGCGTGACGCGCTGGCGGTTGAGCTGCGCGACCCGCCGGCCGCTGCGGTCGGGCCGCCGCCAGGCCGTCTGCGCCTGCTGGGCGAAGGCCTCGGCCTGCGGCCACAGCGGCACCAGCGACTGCCCGCTCTGGCCGCGCGGACTGGCCTTGTCGCCAATCATGAAGATCATGGGCAGGCCGAACTGCACGCTGCGCCCGTCGGTGTCGGTGGCCGAACAGGCGAAGCTGAAAGGCGCGCCCGCCACGCAGGGCCAGAACAGCTTGATGTCCTGGTTGTCGATATTGCTGGCGGGGCTGCCGGCCGGGTCCAGGTTGGGCGTGACCGTGGTGAGGATGCGCACGCTGGAGAACGGCATCTGCAGGTTCAGCAGCATCGGGTCGCCGACGCCGCCGTCGCGCGCCGGCTGTTCGAGGTCGTACACGCGCTCGCGCTGGCGCACGATGATGAACTGGCGCTGGCGCAGATAGGCGACGTTTCCGGGCCGGCCCGGGTGGAACTTGCGTTCGCTGACCTTGATCAGCGCCGCGCGGTGGCCGAACGGAAACAGGAAGCCCTTGTAGACGATGCGCACGTAGTGGTCGCGGCCCATCGCGCCGCGGTGCGTCCATTCCTCCAGCGACAGCCCGGGGCCGTCCCAGTTGCCGCGCGAATCCAGCCAGGCGCCCAGCGAGGACAGCATCAGCAGGCGGGTGGCGATAGGCTGCGGCGTGTAGCTGGCGGCCGAGAAGTTCGACGACAGGTGCGCGATCTGGTAGCGATCGTAATCGTTCATCGGCATGAGGAACGGCGAGGCGTCGGGCGCGGGCAGGCGCTGGTCGGCCGGCACCGGATAGGCCGACTGCATGGGCATGGACGAGCCCTCGCCGCTCAGCGCCCAGATCGCGCGCAGCGTGCGCCGCGCATCCGGCGCGGGCGGTTCGACCGCGTCGCCGTCCTGCGTCGCCAGCAGCCGCGTGTGCCACAGCTCGGTGTGCAGGGTGGCGGCCGAGGTGGCGGGAGACTTGGCGTGCCGCCAACTCGTCTGCGCGTGCGGGCTGAGGATCAGGCGCCACGGTAGTTCGATGGCGGTCTGCTGCGCGCCTGGGGCCGCGGGCCGGGGGCCGCGCTTGAGGATGTCGATGATGGCGCCGGCGCGCTGCGGCGTGCGGACCGCGGCGACCGGGCCGGGCCGCGGCGGGCGCAGGCCGACGCCGCCGCCGGCCAGGCGCCGCTGCAGCGCGCCGGGCGCGTCCTGGCGCATGGCCAGGCGCGCATTGCGCAAGGCGAAGCTCGACAGCGCCGCGCGTTGCGCCGGGCTGAGCTTGTCCAGGCGCTTGTCGAACAGATCGCGCAGGACCAGGCGCGGGGCGGGCGCGGCCGGGGGCCGGGCGTTGGCGGCCACGGCCGGCGGCAGCGATTCGATGGCGGCCAGCACGCCTTCCAGCGTGTAGGGCGCGTCGAAATCATCCGGGACCGCAAAGGCCAGCCGGGATTCGCCCGCGATGCGCGCCCGCACGGGCGGAGGAGCAAGCGAGTCCTCGTCCTGGCTGGCCGCGTTTTCCAGGAAGGTCTGTTCCGCGATCGACTGCGGCGGAAAGTGCACGATCAGCGTGGCCGCGCCGCTGCCGGTCTTGCGCAGCCGCGGCGGCTGGCCGGGCGAGACCGTCAGGTTGTGCAGCTCGATGCGCAGGGCCAGCAGGTCGGCCGGACGCAGCACGGGCTGGCCCGGACGGGTGCCGTCGAAGAAGTTGCGGTTGGGATTGGGGGCGAGGACGGGAATGTGCAGCCTTCTGGTGACCATGCCAGCTCTCCTGCAAAGAAGAAAACCTGGGAACACGACCAACTGCCAGCGTATAGAACTGCAATTCGCCGAAATCTATCGTTGTGTTGCGTTAGCGGTCAACAACGGCGCGTCCGTGCGCGAGGACGCCGCCGCGCAAGGCGGGATGTGGCTTTTGGATGTAGAAAGCGGGGGCGCGCAAGCCGGAATCCATATCGAAACCCAGCCGGCGGCAGCCATCCGGCACGGAGAACGCAGGATGGCGCGCACGGGCGCGGCGCGCGGATCGCGGCCGCGCGCGCCGGATTTATTTTGTACGCATTCGTAACGGCGGCTAGCCCGCCACGGCCGGCGCGCCGCCCAGTTCGGTCAGGCAGTCTTCCAGCGACGGGATGCCGCAAGCCAGGGCCTCGACGGTGGCGGCGTCGACCTTGGACAGCGGCGGGATCTCGGCCAGCACGCGCACGTTGCCGAAGCGCTCGATGGCTTCCTTGTTGCCGGCCGACAGCGGCCCGCTCATGATCACGCCGAGCACGGCGATGCCGCGCCGCCTGAGCGCCTCCAGGCTGAGCAGGGTGTGGTTGATGGTGCCCAGCCCGCTGCGCGCGGCCAGCACCACGGGCAGGTCCAGACGCGCGATCAGGTCGATCATCATGTGGGTGTCGTCGATCGGCACGTAAAGCCCGCCCGCGCCTTCCACGATGAGCGGGGCCTGGGTGGCGGGCGGGACGATGCTGGTGGCGTCGACCACGGCGTCTTCCAGCGTGGCCGCCGCCCACGGCGACAGGGGCGCCTGCAGCACGTAGGCGGGCAGGTGCAGCCGCTCGGGCGGCAGCCCGGCCAGCTGGGCCACGGTGTCGGTATCGCCGGGTTCCTCGGACACGCCGGTCTGCACCGGCTTCCAGTAGTCGGCGTTCCAGGCGCGCGCCAGGATGGCCGACACCAGGGTCTTGCCGATGCCGGTGTCGGTGCCGGTCACGAATACCCCGGCGGGGCGTTGATCAGTTTTTTTCCACATGCCATAGGCCAGGTGATAGGTCACCGTGGCTCCTCTTCGATCGAATGCCGCCAGCACCCGCCGCAATCCGGCGGGNCACCTCGGCCGCTGTGTCGCCGGCCTTCTGGCTGGGCGCCAGCGTGACGCGCTGGCGGTTGAGCTGCGCGACCCGCCGGCCGCTGCGGTCGGGCCGCCGCCAGGCCGTCTGCGCCTGCTGGGCGAAGGCCTCGGCCTGCGGCCACAGCGGCACCAGCGACTGCCCGCTCTGGCCGCGCGGACTGGCCTTGTCGCCAATCATGAAGATCATGGGCAGGCCGAACTGCACGCTGCGCCCGTCGGTGTCGGTGGCCGAACAGGCGAAGCTGAAAGGCGCGCCCGCCACGCAGGGCCAGAACAGCTTGATGTCCTGGTTGTCGATATTGCTGGCGGGGCTGCCGGCCGGGTCCAGGTTGGGCGTGACCGTGGTGAGGATGCGCACGCTGGAGAACGGCATCTGCAGGTTCAGCAGCATCGGGTCGCCGACGCCGCCGTCGCGCGCCGGCTGTTCGAGGTCGTACACGCGCTCGCGCTGGCGCACGATGATGAACTGGCGCTGGCGCAGATAGGCGACGTTTCCGGGCCGGCCCGGGTGGAACTTGCGTTCGCTGACCTTGATCAGCGCCGCGCGGTGGCCGAACGGAAACAGGAAGCCCTTGTAGACGATGCGCACGTAGTGGTCGCGGCCCATCGCGCCGCGGTGCGTCCATTCCTCCAGCGACAGCCCGGGGCCGTCCCAGTTGCCGCGCGAATCCAGCCAGGCGCCCAGCGAGGACAGCATCAGCAGGCGGGTGGCGATAGGCTGCGGCGTGTAGCTGGCGGCCGAGAAGTTCGACGACAGGTGCGCGATCTGGTAGCGATCGTAATCGTTCATCGGCATGAGGAACGGCGAGGCGTCGGGCGCGGGCAGGCGCTGGTCGGCCGGCACCGGATAGGCCGACTGCATGGGCATGGACGAGCCCTCGCCGCTCAGCGCCCAGATCGCGCGCAGCGTGCGCCGCGCATCCGGCGCGGGCGGTTCGACCGCGTCGCCGTCCTGCGTCGCCAGCAGCCGCGTGTGCCACAGCTCGGTGTGCAGGGTGGCGGCCGAGGTGGCGGGAGACTTGGCGTGCCGCCAACTCGTCTGCGCGTGCGGGCTGAGGATCAGGCGCCACGGTAGTTCGATGGCGGTCTGCTGCGCGCCTGGGGCCGCGGGCCGGGGGCCGCGCTTGAGGATGTCGATGATGGCGCCGGCGCGCTGCGGCGTGCGGACCGCGGCGACCGGGCCGGGCCGCGGCGGGCGCAGGCCGACGCCGCCGCCGGCCAGGCGCCGCTGCAGCGCGCCGGGCGCGTCCTGGCGCATGGCCAGGCGCGCATTGCGCAAGGCGAAGCTCGACAGCGCCGCGCGTTGCGCCGGGCTGAGCTTGTCCAGGCGCTTGTCGAACAGATCGCGCAGGACCAGGCGCGGGGCGGGCGCGGCCGGGGGCCGGGCGTTGGCGGCCACGGCCGGCGGCAGCGATTCGATGGCGGCCAGCACGCCTTCCAGCGTGTAGGGCGCGTCGAAATCATCCGGGACCGCAAAGGCCAGCCGGGATTCGCCCGCGATGCGCGCCCGCACGGGCGGAGGAGCAAGCGAGTCCTCGTCCTGGCTGGCCGCGTTTTCCAGGAAGGTCTGTTCCGCGATCGACTGCGGCGGAAAGTGCACGATCAGCGTGGCCGCGCCGCTGCCGGTCTTGCGCAGCCGCGGCGGCTGGCCGGGCGAGACCGTCAGGTTGTGCAGCTCGATGCGCAGGGCCAGCAGGTCGGCCGGACGCAGCACGGGCTGGCCCGGACGGGTGCCGTCGAAGAAGTTGCGGTTGGGATTGGGGGCGAGGACGGGAATGTGCAGCCTTCTGGTGACCATGCCAGCTCTCCTGCAAAGAAGAAAACCTGGGAACACGACCAACTGCCAGCGTATAGAACTGCAATTCGCCGAAATCTATCGTTGTGTTGCGTTAGCGGTCAACAACGGCGCGTCCGTGCGCGAGGACGCCGCCGCGCAAGGCGGGATGTGGCTTTTGGATGTAGAAAGCGGGGGCGCGCAAGCCGGAATCCATATCGAAACCCAGCCGGCGGCAGCCATCCGGCACGGAGAACGCAGGATGGCGCGCACGGGCGCGGCGCGCGGATCGCGGCCGCGCGCGCCGGATTTATTTTGTACGCATTCGTAACGGCGGCTAGCCCGCCACGGCCGGCGCGCCGCCCAGTTCGGTCAGGCAGTCTTCCAGCGACGGGATGCCGCAAGCCAGGGCCTCGACGGTGGCGGCGTCGACCTTGGACAGCGGCGGGATCTCGGCCAGCACGCGCACGTTGCCGAAGCGCTCGATGGCTTCCTTGTTGCCGGCCGACAGCGGCCCGCTCATGATCACGCCGAGCACGGCGATGCCGCGCCGCCTGAGCGCCTCCAGGCTGAGCAGGGTGTGGTTGATGGTGCCCAGCCCGCTGCGCGCGGCCAGCACCACGGGCAGGTCCAGACGCGCGATCAGGTCGATCATCATGTGGGTGTCGTCGATCGGCACGTAAAGCCCGCCCGCGCCTTCCACGATGAGCGGGGCCTGGGTGGCGGGCGGGACGATGCTGGTGGCGTCGACCACGGCGTCTTCCAGCGTGGCCGCCGCCCACGGCGACAGGGGCGCCTGCAGCACGTAGGCGGGCAGGTGCAGCCGCTCGGGCGGCAGCCCGGCCAGCTGGGCCACGGTGTCGGTATCGCCGGGTTCCTCGGACACGCCGGTCTGCACCGGCTTCCAGTAGTCGGCGTTCCAGGCGCGCGCCAGGATGGCCGACACCAGGGTCTTGCCGATGCCGGTGTCGGTGCCGGTCACGAATACCCCGGCGGGGCGTTGATCAGTTTTTTTCCACATGCCATAGGCCAGGTGATAGGTCACCGTGGCTCCTCTTCGATCGAATGCCGCCAGCACCCGCCGCAATCCGGCGGGGCTGAGCGGCTTGCTGCCGGGCGCCGGGCTGGTGGCGCCGATGCCCTTCAGGCCCTTCAGGAAATGCAGGCCGTCAGGATGATTATGTAGCAGCCGTTCGCCGCGCACGCCACCCGTCAGATTGCCCATGCCCGGACGNGCGGGCGCAGGCCGACGCCGCCGCCGGCCAGGCGCCGCTGCAGCGCGCCGGGCGCGTCCTGGCGCATGGCCAGGCGCGCATTGCGCAAGGCGAAGCTCGACAGCGCCGCGCGTTGCGCCGGGCTGAGCTTGTCCAGGCGCTTGTCGAACAGATCGCGCAGGACCAGGCGCGGGGCGGGCGCGGCCGGGGGCCGGGCGTTGGCGGCCACGGCCGGCGGCAGCGATTCGATGGCGGCCAGCACGCCTTCCAGCGTGTAGGGCGCGTCGAAATCATCCGGGACCGCAAAGGCCAGCCGGGATTCGCCCGCGATGCGCGCCCGCACGGGCGGAGGAGCAAGCGAGTCCTCGTCCTGGCTGGCCGCGTTTTCCAGGAAGGTCTGTTCCGCGATCGACTGCGGCGGAAAGTGCACGATCAGCGTGGCCGCGCCGCTGCCGGTCTTGCGCAGCCGCGGCGGCTGGCCGGGCGAGACCGTCAGGTTGTGCAGCTCGATGCGCAGGGCCAGCAGGTCGGCCGGACGCAGCACGGGCTGGCCCGGACGGGTGCCGTCGAAGAAGTTGCGGTTGGGATTGGGGGCGAGGACGGGAATGTGCAGCCTTCTGGTGACCATGCCAGCTCTCCTGCAAAGAAGAAAACCTGGGAACACGACCAACTGCCAGCGTATAGAACTGCAATTCGCCGAAATCTATCGTTGTGTTGCGTTAGCGGTCAACAACGGCGCGTCCGTGCGCGAGGACGCCGCCGCGCAAGGCGGGATGTGGCTTTTGGATGTAGAAAGCGGGGGCGCGCAAGCCGGAATCCATATCGAAACCCAGCCGGCGGCAGCCATCCGGCACGGAGAACGCAGGATGGCGCGCACGGGCGCGGCGCGCGGATCGCGGCCGCGCGCGCCGGATTTATTTTGTACGCATTCGTAACGGCGGCTAGCCCGCCACGGCCGGCGCGCCGCCCAGTTCGGTCAGGCAGTCTTCCAGCGACGGGATGCCGCAAGCCAGGGCCTCGACGGTGGCGGCGTCGACCTTGGACAGCGGCGGGATCTCGGCCAGCACGCGCACGTTGCCGAAGCGCTCGATGGCTTCCTTGTTGCCGGCCGACAGCGGCCCGCTCATGATCACGCCGAGCACGGCGATGCCGCGCCGCCTGAGCGCCTCCAGGCTGAGCAGGGTGTGGTTGATGGTGCCCAGCCCGCTGCGCGCGGCCAGCACCACGGGCAGGTCCAGACGCGCGATCAGGTCGATCATCATGTGGGTGTCGTCGATCGGCACGTAAAGCCCGCCCGCGCCTTCCACGATGAGCGGGGCCTGGGTGGCGGGCGGGACGATGCTGGTGGCGTCGACCACGGCGTCTTCCAGCGTGGCCGCCGCCCACGGCGACAGGGGCGCCTGCAGCACGTAGGCGGGCAGGTGCAGCCGCTCGGGCGGCAGCCCGGCCAGCTGGGCCACGGTGTCGGTATCGCCGGGTTCCTCGGACACGCCGGTCTGCACCGGCTTCCAGTAGTCGGCGTTCCAGGCGCGCGCCAGGATGGCCGACACCAGGGTCTTGCCGATGCCGGTGTCGGTGCCGGTCACGAATACCCCGGCGGGGCGTTGATCAGTTTTTTTCCACATGCCATAGGCCAGGTGATAGGTCACCGTGGCTCCTCTTCGATCGAATGCCGCCAGCACCCGCCGCAATCCGGCGGGGCTGAGCGGCTTGCTGCCGGGCGCCGGGCTGGTGGCGCCGATGCCCTTCAGGCCCTTCAGGAAATGCAGGCCGTCAGGATGATTATGTAGCAGCCGTTCGCCGCGCACGCCACCCGTCAGATTGCCCATGCCCGGACGGATGGCGTCCAGCGGCGGATAGGCCGGCGTGGCCGCGCTGAGCCCGGCCTCGCGATGGGCCGCGCGCCATTCCTGGAACGTGCCCGCAGCCAGGGTCGCCACCGCCAGGCGGCCGCCCGGAGCCAGCAGCGCGGCCAGCCGGCCCAGGCCGGCGTTCAGGTCGGAGAACCATTGCACCGCCAGGCTGGAGCAGATCAGGTCGTAGCCCCCGGGCAGCCCTTCGGGGCGCTCGCCGTCGAGCAACCGGTAGCGGACCGTGCCGGGCGGGGGCGGACGGCTTTGCGCGGCCGCCAGCATGCCGGGCGAGATGTCCGTCACGGTCCAGTCGGCCGGCCCGATGCGGCGCGCCAGCGCCCGGGTCAGCAGGCCGGTGCCGCAGCCGATCTCCAGGATGCGCGGATGGCGCGGCAGCGGCAGCAGCGCGATGTCGTCGGCCAGGCGTTCGGCCGTGATGCGCTGCACTGGCGCATGGTCTTCGTAACGGCGGGCGGCCGCGCCGAAGCGCGCCGCGACGGGGACGGCCGTCATGGCGCGCCCGCCGCGCGGGCGATGAAGGCACGCAGCGCGTCGGCGCACCAGCGCGCGTCCGAGACCGGCAGCAGATGCCCGCCGCCTTCGCGCCAGCGCAGCTCGCAGCCGGGCGCGCCGGCGAAGGCCGCCTGCGTCATGGCGGCCGGCACGATGGGGTCCTGCGCGCCGGCCAGGACCAGCAGCGGCGCCGGCAGCGCGGCCAGGGCGGCGCGCCGGTCCTCGTCGCGCAGGGCCCGCAGATCGCGTTCGAGCGGCTCCAGCCGGGGCGGACCGAACGGCGCGTCCGCGCCGCAGCGCTGGCGGAAGTCGCGCAGCACGGCCTCGGGGTCCGCGGCCAGGCGCTTCTGCATGCGGTCCAGCATGCGGGGCGGCACGCCGGCCTCGAAGCCGGGTCCGGCGGCGAAGCGCGCAAAGCCGTTGATGGCCGCCAGCCCCAGGCAGCCGGGCGGCAGGCGGCGCAGCAGGCGCAGCGCGCCCAGCGAGTGGCCGATGGCGATGACCGGGCCGTCGACGGCGGGGTCTTCGGGCGCGCCGAAATAGCCGGCGTCGAAGGCCGCCTGCGGCCAGTCGCCAAGCTCGGCGCGCAGCGGCGTCCAGACCGAGGCGTCGAAGGCCCAGCCGTGGACGAACAGCAGGGTGGGGCGGCGCGTCACGCCAGCACCGCGGCGAAGCCGTCGATCAGGCGCGCCACGTCGGCGTCGCGGTGCGCGGCGCTCAGGGTCACGCGCAGCCGGCTGGTGCCGGCCGGCACGGTGGGCGGGCGGATCGCCACCGCCAGCAGGCCGCGCTGTTCCAGGGCCGACGCCATCCGCAGCGCGCGGGCCGCGTCGCCGACGATGGCCGGCACGATCTGGGTGGACGAGTCGCCGGTGTCCAGCCCCAGCGCCTGCAAAGACGCGCGCAGATGGTCGCCGGCGGCCGCCAGCCGGGCGCGTTCGGCGTCCAGCGTGGGCACCAGGTCCAGCGCCGCGTCCATGGCGCCCAGCACCGCGGGCGGCAGCGCCGTCGTGTAGATGAAGCCGGAGCAGGCGTTGACGAGGTAGTCGCACAGCGCGCGCGAACCGGCCACATAGGCGCCGAATCCGCCCAGCGCCTTGCTGAAGGTGCCCATGGCCAGATCGATCCGGCCCGGCGCCAGCCCGGCCAGCCCCATGCCGTTGGGGCCCAGCACGCCGGTGGCGTGGGCTTCGTCCAGGTAGACGAAGGCGTCGTAGCGGTCGGCCAGGTCGGCCAGGCGCGCCACGTCGGTCCGGTCGCCGTCCATGCTGAATACGCTTTCGGTGACGATGAAGCGGGTCACGGGCTTGTCCGCCGGGTTTGCGGCGCGCGCGGCCAGCAGGCTTTCCAGGTGCGCCAGGTCGTTGTGGCGGAAGCGGATCTGGCGCACGCCGGCGGCCTGGCAGCCGTGGTGCAGGCTGGCGTGGTTGAGCTTGTCGGCGTAGAGCTCGACCTCGCCCCGGCCGGCGGCCGCGCGCAGCAGGGCGGGCAGCACGGCGGCGTTGGCCTGCCAGCCCGAAGCCAGCAGCAGCGCGGCCTCGGTGCCTTTGAGGCGGGCGAGCTTGGCTTCGACTTGTTCGTGCAGGTCCAGATTGCCGCAGACCAGGCGCGAGGCCTGGGCGCCGGCGCCGTGGCGGGCCGCCCATTCGCGGGCGCGCTCGACCAGCAGCGGGTGGCGCGCCAGCCCCAGGTAGTCATTGCTGGAGAAGTTAAGCATGGGCGCGCCGCCCAGCAGCAGATGCCCGGGGGCGGCGGCGCCGGCCGTGCGCAGGCGGCGCCTGACCTGGCGCGTTTCGGCGCGCGCCAGCTCGGAGAAAAACAGCGTATCCAGTTTCGACATCGACCCGTCCTGCGGCGGCCGGGCGGACCGTGAGGTCGGCGCCAGGCCGTAGAATGCGGGCCATTGTAGTGGAGGTGATTCATGCACACGCCCGACTGGATGGCCCGGGGCCATCCCCACATCTGGCTGCCCTATGCCCAGATGAAGACGGCCACGCCGCCGCTGCCGGTGGTGCGCAGCCACGGCAGCCGGCTCGAACTGGCCGACGGCCGCAGCCTGATCGACGGCGTGGCGTCCTGGTGGACCGCCTGCCATGGCTATAACCATCCGCACATCGCCCAGGCGGTGCGGGCGCAGCTGGACGCGATGCCGCACGTGATGTTCGGCGGGCTGACGCACGAACCGGCCCTGACGCTGGCACGCCGCCTGGCCGCGCTGCTGGGGCCGGGCCTGGACCGCGTCTTCTATACGGACTCCGGCTCGGTGGCGGTGGAAGTGGCCATGAAGATGGCGCTGCAGTTCTGGCTCAACCAGGGCGAGCGCGGACGCACCCGCTTCCTGGCGTTTCGCGGCGGCTACCACGGCGACACCTTCGGCACCATGGCGGTGTGCGATCCGGAAGAGGGCATGCACAGCCTGTACCGCGGCATGCTGGCCGAGCACGACATCGTCGATCTGCCGCAAGGCGAGGCCGAGCTGGCCGCGCTCGAGGACCACCTGGAGCGCCACGCGCCGCGGCTGGCCGGCATCCTGGTCGAGCCGCTGGTGCAGGGCGCCGGCGGCATGCTGCTGCACGACCCGGAAGTCCTGCGGCGGCTGCGCCGCCTGGCCGACCGCCACGGCCTGCTGCTGATCTTCGACGAGATCTTCACCGGCTTCGGGCGCACCGGCACCATGTTCGCGTTCGAGCAGGCCGGCATCCGGCCGGACATCCTGACCTTGTCCAAGGCCCTGACCGGCGGCACCCTGCCGCTGGCGGCCACCGTCGCCAGCAGCCGGGTGTTCGACGCCTTCTGGTCCGACGATCCTTCGCACGCGCTGATGCACGGCCCCACTTTCATGGGCAATGCGCTGGCCTGCGCGGCGGCCAACGCCTCGCTGGACCTGTTCGAGCGCGAGCCGCGCCTGGAACAGGCCCGCGCCATCTCCGAGGCCCTGGCGGCGGGACTGGCGCCGTGCCGCGACCTGCCCTGGGTGCGCGACGTGCGGGTGCTGGGCGCCATCGGGGTGGTGGAGCTGGACGGCATCGGCGACCGCGAGGCGCTCAAGCGGCGGCTGGTCGAGGCCGGCGTCTGGGTGCGGCCTTTCGGCAACGTGGTCTACCTGACTCCGGCGCTGACCATAGAAGAGGACGACCTTGCCGGCCTGATGCGGGCCGTGAACGAAGTGCTGGGGCGCCAGCGTCCCTGAGCCGGGCGCAACAAACCGCCAGGGGCGCCTTGATTCAGATCAAGGCAGGGCCGCCCGGCGCTGGGTACGATCGGCGCATGCGAGCCAAATCGATCTTTGCCGTCCCGGCGGGCCTGCCCCAGGCCGACCGCCAGTTGCGCCGCCATGCGCTGGTGCGCCTGTCGCTGGCGTGGCTGGCGATGATGCAGGTCATGATGTTCGCCTGGCCCGGCTACCTGCGCCACGACGGCATCCCGGCCGACGCGCTCGAGACGCTGGACTGGGCCATCGTGCTGATGAACTGGGCCAGCCTGGCGCTGACCGTGCCGGTGGTGCTGTATTCGGCCTGGCCCATCTGGCGCCTGGCCGGCGAGAACCTGCGGCGCGGCCGCGCCGGCATGGACGTGCCGGTGGCGCTGGGCATCGTCGCCGCCTTCATTCCCAGCGTCCACGCCACCTACACCGGGCGCGGCGAGGTGTATTTCGATTCGGTCACGATGTTCGTGGCCTTCCTGCTGACCGCGCGCTATCTCGAACTGTGCGCCCGCCAGTCCTTCGGCGGCGCCGCAGGCGGGGCGCGCCACGAGCGCATCGAGGCCGAGCGGCTGGCGCTGGGCGCGCGCGCCGACCGGCTGGCCTCGCGCTTCGTCATGGTCCAGGTGGCGCTGGCGCTGGCCGCGGCCGCCGTCTGGGCCTATATCGACGCCGCCCACAGCATCCCCGTGATGGTGGCGCTGCTGGTGATGAGCTGCCCCTGCGCCATGTCGATGGCGGTGCCCACCGCCATGGCCTCGGCCCATTCGGCGCTGGCCGCCGACCCCGCCATGCCCGACGCCGCGCTGGACGCGCTGCTGGCCGAGGCGCGCAAGAAGGCTCGCCAGAACCTGCACGGCTCCGTTGTCTGGCACCTGCTCATGACGCCGCTGGCCGTGGTCGGCTGGGTCACGCCCTGGCTGGCCGCCATCACCATGCTGGTGTCGTCGCTGGCGGTGGCCTACAACTCGTGGCGCCTGTGCCGCCGCGACTGGTCCGGCGCGCCGCCGTCGGCCGCGCTCGAGGCTGCGCCGTGACCATCCTCTATCTGCTGCTGCCGCTGTCGCTGCTGTTCGTGCTGGCCATCGGCGTGTCGCTCTGGTGGGCCGTGTTCAACGGCCAGTACGACGACACCGACGAAGCCGGCAGCGCCATTCTGCGCGACGACGACAGCGGGCCCGCCGGACGGGGCTGAAGCCCTCATGCCCGCCGCGCCAGCCATAGATCTGTTGCGCAACCTGCTTGTTCCCCCGTACTGCCGACAGGGTTTGATTCATATCAACGTCCGTTTGGCCGCCAACCGCCATCATGGCAACTTGGATCTAATTGTTTCTCTTTAGGGGAAGGTGATGAACGATTGCGCCGCAATCGCAAACAAGGCCGATACCTTCAACTACCGGATCGTGAGGCAGTTCGCGCTCATGACGGTGGTCTGGGGCATCGTCGGCATGGCCGTGGGCGTATTTATCGCCGCGCAGCTCATCTGGCCGCAGCTGAATTTCGACACGGCGTGGCTGTCCTACGGCCGCCTGCGCCCGCTGCACACCAACGCGGTCATCTTCGCATTCGGCGGCAGCGCGCTGTTCGCAACGTCGTATTACGTCGTGCAGCGCACCTGCCAGGCCCGCCTGTTCTGTGGCCCGCTGGCCGCGTTCACGTTCTGGGGCTGGCAGATCGTCATCGTCGCCGCCGCCATCACCTTGCCCATGGGCTTCACCAGCAGCAAGGAATACGCCGAACTGGAATGGCCGATCGACATCCTGATCACGCTGGTGTGGGTGGCCTACGCCATCGTGTTCTTCGGCACCATCGTCAAGCGCCGCTCCAAGCACATCTACGTGGCCAACTGGTTCTTCGGCTCGTACATCCTGACGATCGCCATCCTGCACATCTTCAATAACATCGAGATGCCGGTTTCGATGTGGAAGTCCTACTCGGCCTACGCCGGGGTGCAGGACGCGATGGTGCAGTGGTGGTACGGCCACAACGCGGTGGGCTTCTTCCTGACCACCAGCTTCCTGGGCATGATGTACTACTTCGTGCCCAAGCAGGCCGGGCGTCCCATCTATTCCTACCGCCTGTCCATCGTTCACTTCTGGGCGCTGGCCTTCACGTACATGTGGGCGGGCCCGCACCACCTGCTGTACACCTCGCTGCCCGACTGGACCCAGTCGCTGGGCATGACCTTCTCGCTGATCCTGCTGGCGCCGTCCTGGGGCGGCATGATCAACGGCATCATGACCCTGCAGGGCGCCTGGTACAAGCTGCGCACCGATCCGATCCTGAAGTTCATGGTCACGGCGCTGTCGTTCTACGGCATGTCGACCTTCGAAGGCTCGATGATGTCGATCCGCACCGTCAACGCGCTGTCGCACTACACGGACTGGACCATCGGGCACGTGCACTCCGGCGCGCTGGGCTGGGTCGCCATGATCAGCTTCGGCTCGCTGTACTACCTGGTTCCGCGCCTGTACGGCCGCGAGAAGATGTACAGCGTCAAGGCCATCGAACTGCACTTCTGGATCGCGACCATCGGCGTGGTGCTGTACATCGCCTCCATGTGGATCGCCGGCGTGCAGCAGGGCCTGATGTGGCGCGACACCGCCGCCGACGGCACCCTGGTGTACAGCTTCGTCGAAGAGCTGAAGACGCGGGTTCCGTATTACCTGATCCGCCTGCTGGGTGGCACGCTGTTCCTGTCGGGTGTGTTCGTCATGGCCTGGAACGTGTGGATGACGGTGCGCGGCGCGCGCCCGGTCAACCCCGCCATTCCGCTGGACGATCCCCATGGCGCGCGTCCGTCGGTCGCACCGACCGCCGTGCCGGCCACCGTTTGACGAGGACATCATGGCCAACAAGCAACGCGGCTTCTTTTCCCACGAGACGCTCGAGAAGAACATCGGCTGGATGATCATCGCCAGCATCCTGGTGGTGTCCTTCGCGGGCCTCGTACAGATCATCCCGCTGTTCTTCCAGCACAGCACGACCCAGGCGGTCGCCGGCGTCGAGCCCTACAGCCCGCTGCGGCTGATGGGCCGCGACATCTACATCCGCGAAGGCTGCGTGGGCTGTCACTCGCAGCAGGTGCGGGTGCTGGCCGCCGAGGTGCAGCGCTACGGCTCGTACTCCATCGCGGCCGAATCGGTCTTCGACCGTCCGTTCCTGTGGGGCTCCAAGCGCACTGGTCCCGACCTGGCGCGCGTGGGCGAACGCTACTCGGACGACTGGCACCGCATCCACCTGCGCGATCCGCGCAAGGTGGTGCCGGAATCCAACATGCCGGCCTATCCGTGGCTGGAGAAAACCGTCATCACCGGCGCCGACGTGGACCAGCGCATGCGCGCCCTGCGCAAGCTGGGCGTGCCCTACACGGACGAGGAAATCGCCGCGGCGCCCAAGGCCATCGAAGGCAAGACCGAGGAAGACGCGCTGGTCGCCTACCTGCAGGGCCTGGGCGTCGGCGTGCGCAAGGCCAGGCAGGCCGAAGCCGCCGAGGCGGCCAAGCGGGCGGCCCAGCCGCCCCAGCCCGCCGCTCAGCCCGTCCAACCCGCCGCGCCGGCCGCAACGGGAGAATGACCATGCTGGGCTACCTGAGCGCAATCGTCACCGCCATCTCGATGGCAACCTTTTTTGGCATCGTCTGGTGGGCCTGCTCGCGCGGCCGCCAGGGCGCCAACCGCGAATCGGCCATGCTGCCGTTCGCACTGCCCGATGAATTCGGGCCGGGACAACATGATGGAGCGAATCGGTCATGAGCGATTTCGTTAATGGCTTTTGGGGGTATTTCATCTCGATCATCGCCCTGGGCGGCGTGATCTGGTGCATCTGGCTGCTGTACACCCAGCGCCGCTGGCTCGGCACCAAGCCGGTCGCCGGCCAGGTCGAAGACACGGGCCACGTCTGGGATGGCGACCTGACCGAACTGAACAATCCGGTGCCCCGCTGGTGGACCTGGATGTACCTGCTGATGTGCCTGTTCGCGCTGGGCTACCTGTTCTTCATGCCCGGCCTGGGCGAGTACAAGGGCCAGCTGGGCTACAGCAGCACCGGCGAGGTCGCGCAGCAGCAGGCCAGGATGGCCGAAGCCGTGCGCCCGATCTACGCGCGCTTCGAGACCATGGACATTCCGCAGATCTCGCAGGATGCGGGCGCGCGCGAAATCGGCCAGCGCCTGTTCCTGAACACCTGCGCGCAATGCCACGGCTCCGACGCCAAGGGCGGGCCCAGCTTCCCCAACCTGGCCGACGGCGACTGGCTGCACGGCGGCTCGCCGGAAGCCATCATGCAGACCATCACCAAGGGTCGCGTCGGCATCATGCCGCCCTGGAAGGGCACCATCGACCCCAAGACCGCCGGCGACATCGCCCAGTACGTGCGTTCGCTGTCGGGCCTGACCGCCGATCCGGTGCGGGTGTTCCGCGGCAAGCGCGAGTTCGCCAACTTCTGTGTCGCCTGCCACGGCGTGGACGGCAAGGGCAACCAGGCGCTGGGCGCGCCCAACCTGACGGACGACGTCTGGCTCTACGGCGGTTCCGAGGCCACCATCGTCAAGACCATCCTGGACGGCCGCGACAACCGCATGCCGGCCCACGAAGAGATCCTCTCGCCGGAGCAGATCAAGATCCTGACGGCATGGGTCTGGGGCTTGTCCAACAAGCCCGGCGCCGAGTCCGTGGCGTCCAACGAGGCGGCGAAATAAGGGCAGGGGGCGGGCGATCCCCGCCCCCCTATCACTGACTTAAAGCACGGAGCAGCATATGGAAGATGGGTCAACCGCAAGCGTCGGCGGCAATTCGCCTGGCGGTGACCCGCCACCCTGGCGGCCCCACACGAGGCCGCCGCGTCCCGGCCAGGAAACCCTGGAACAGACGCTGGCGGACGTGCGCAGCAAGATCTACCCGCGGTCGGTCAGCGGCATTTTCGCGCGCTGGCGGATCGCCTTCGTGTTTCTCACGCAGATCATTTTCTACGGCCTGCCCTGGCTGCAGTGGAACGGGCGCCAGGCGGTGCTGTTCGACCTGGGCGCGCGCAAGTTCTACCTGTTCGGCCTGGTGCTGTGGCCGCAGGACGTGGTCTACCTGGCGGTGCTGCTGGTCATTTCGGCGCTGGCGCTGTTTCTGTTCACGGCCGTGGCCGGGCGGCTCTTCTGCGGCTACGCCTGCCCGCAGACCGTCTATACCGAAATCTTCATGTGGATCGAGCGCAAGGTCGAAGGCGACCGCGTCGCGCGCATCCGCCTGGACGAATCGCCCTGGAGCTGGCGCAAGGCCCGCCTGAAGCTGACCAAGCATTTCCTGTGGATCGCCGTGGCCTGGTGGACCGGCTCCACCTTCATCGGCTATTTCGCGCCCATCCGCGAACTGGGCCACGAGCTGTTCACGCTGCAGCTGGGGCCCTGGCAGTGGTTCTGGATGCTGTTCTACGGCTTCGCCACCTGGGGCAACGCCGGCTTCATGCGCGAATCGGTGTGCAAATACATGTGCCCGTACGCGCGCTTCCAGAGCGTGATGGTGGACCCCGACACCTTCGTGGTCACCTACGACAAGGTCCGCGGCGAGCCGCGCGGCGGACGCTCGCGCAAGATCGACCACAAGGCGGCCGGCATGGGCGATTGCGTCGATTGCAGCCTGTGCGTGCAGGTCTGCCCCACCGGCATCGACATCCGCGACGGCCTGCAGTACATGTGCATCGGCTGTGGGGCCTGTATCGACGCCTGCGAACAGGTCATGGACAAGATGCAGTACGAGCCGGGCCTGATCCGCTACACCTCCGAGCGCGCCATGCTCGACGGCCTGTCCACCAAGAGCGCGCGTTCGCATCTGCTGCGCCCGCGCGTGCTGATCTACGGCGCGCTGATCCTGGCGCTCGCCATCGCCTTCGTGGCCTCGCTGGCCATGCGCAATCCGCTGCGCGTCGACATCATCCGCGACCGCGGCGCGCTGGGGCGCGAAGTGGCCGGCGGCCAGATCGAGAACGTCTACCGCCTGCAGATCATCAACACCTCCGACCAGCCCATGCGCCTGCGCCTGAGCGCCGAGGGCATGCCCGGCCTGACCGTGATGGCCGGCCAGCAGGGCGCCGATACCGTCGACGTCGAAGCCGCGGCCAACAAGCTGGTGCCGATGGTGATCCGCGCGCCCGCCGGCGCCGAGCCCGGCGCCCACCCCATCACACTGCGCGCGCGCGGCCAGGACGGCGAGCAGCGCGCCATCGAAACCGACGAAGCCGCCAGCTTCTACGTTCCCGAGTAAGCACAGAACAGGATATGTCCATGAACGCAGCCCAGCCCGCGCAGCCCGCCAAACCCTGGTACCGTGAACCCTGGCCCTGGATACTGATGGCCGGGCCGTTCCTGGCCATGATCGGGTGTTTCATCACCATCTATCTGGCCTACACGAATTTCAGCAACCAGCCGATCCAGGAAGGCGTGGTCAAGCGCGGCCTGGTCGTCGAACAGACCGCGCCGAACGCCAATCCGTAGAACGGGAGTGCACTGATGGGCTTGAGATCGTTGATGTGGATACTGTGGCCGTCGTTCCTGGCCGCCGCCGCCTGTAGCGTGCTGGTCTTCGCGTTGATCGACCCGCTGGACGTGGCGATTTTCGGCCACGTCCCGACCGGGCGCGTGGGCTTCTACACCATCTCGTTCTTCGTATTGTGGGTGATGGCCGGGCTGTCCAGCACGCTGACGGCCTATCTCATGCCCAAGCCCGAGGAAGACGAGGACCTCTAGCGAGGGCCTAGGCCTTCCTGACGAATTCCGACTTCAGGCTCATGGGGCCGAAGCCGTCGATCTTGCAATCGATGTCGTGGTCGCCGTCGACCAGGCGGATGCCCTTGACCTTGGTGCCCATCTTGATCACGCCGCCCGAGCCTTTCAGCTTCAGGTCCTTGATGACCGTGACGGTGTCGCCGTCCTGCAGCACGTTGCCGGCCGAGTCGCGGTAGACGCGGGCCTGCTCGGCGGCGTCGCCCGCCTGCGCCGACCATTCGTGCGCGCATTCCGGGCAGATGTAAAGGCCGCCGTCTTCATAGGTGAATTCGGACCGGCATTGCGGACAGGCGGGCAGGGTGCTCACGGGCAAATCTCTCTGGTAAAAGGCGCTATCGCGCAACCCGCAAGTATACGGCGCGGCGGCCTCAAAGGTCCGGGTCGCCGTGCAGCAGGCCGACGAAATGCCGGGCCGCCGCGCTCAGCGGCCGGTCGCGCGGCACGATGCTGCCGAAGGCCGTCAGGCGGTGGCGGATGCGGTAGGGCAGGATGGCGAGCAGCCCGTGCGCGGCATAGCGGCCGGCCACCGATTCCGGAATCACGCCCAGCATCGAAGACTTCATCGCCAGGTTGGTGGTGGTCAGGATCGACGCCGATTCGATCAGGCCCCGCGGCGGCGCGGCGTCGTGCGCGCGGAATTCCTGCTCCATCACGTCGCGCATCGGGCTGCCGTGCGGCTGCAGCACCCACGGATATTCCATCATGGCCGCGAAGTCCACGCGCTTGCGCGCGGCCAGCGGATGGTCCACCGCGGCGATCACCGACAAGGCCTCGTCGCCGATGGGGCGGAATACGTAATGGCGTTCCGGCAGCGTCAGCATGCGGCCGATCACCACGTCCAGCTTGCCCTCGGTCATGCGGCCGATCAGCAGGTCGCTGGTGCCGGTGGAGATCTCCACCGCCAGCAGCGGATAGGTCTGCTTCAGGCGCAGCAGCGCATCGGTCAGCGGCCCCGGCGAGGCCGCCATGATGCTGCCGATGAAGAGCTTGCCGGTGCTGCCCAGCCGTACCTCTTCCAGCTCGCGCGCCAGCGACGCCACCGTGCCGCGCATGCCGCGGAAGTACTCCATGACGCACTCGCCGGCGGCGGTCAACGCCAGCCCGCGGCCGACCCGCCCGAACAGCGGCTGGCCGATGGCCAGCTCCAGTTCGTGCAGCATCTTGCTGGCCGCCGACTGCGTCATGTTGAGCTGGGCGGCGGCCGCGCGCAGCGTGCCGCGCTCCTCGATCGCCAGCAGCAGGACGATCTGGCGCATGCGCAGCCGCGACAGCAGCGCAGGGACGGAAATCGTACGTTCCATGATTGATCACCTCTGGTGAACGGTTGGTGCAAAAGTTTCATTTTACGGAAACTAAGCTTGTTTCTAAGATGGAGCCACAAAAACAGTAATGACCGCCAGGCGGCAAACCAGCTACCCAAGGAGACAACCATGAAGACTCGGCTATACGCAGCCATGGCGGCAGGGGCCTTGTGCCTGTCGGCCCTGGCCCCCCTGCAGGCGCTTGCCGGCGACTGGCCCAGCAAGCCCCTGCGGCTGCTGGTGGGCTCGGCGCCGGGCGGCGGCACCGACGCGATGGCGCGGGCCGTGGGCGACGAGCTCGGCCCGCTGCTCAAGCAGACGGTGGTGGTCGAAAACAAGCCGGGCGCGTCCAACACGCTGGCGGCCGACCAGGTCGCCAAATCCGGCGATCCGCACACCATGGTGATGGGCGTCTCCACCGCGCACGCCATCGCGCCGCACCTGCTCAAGCTCGGCTACGACAACGACCGCGACCTCGTGCCGGTGGTGTTCGTGGGCGCCGTGCCCAATATCCTGGTGGTCAACAACGACCTGCCGGCCAAGTCGGTGTCGGAGCTGATCGCGCTGCTCAAGGGCAAGCCGGGCGCCTACAACTTCGCCAGCAGCGGCGCGGGCAGCACCCAGCACATCGCGGCCGAACTGTTCCAGGATGCCGCCGGCGTGAAGATGGTGCACATCCCCTACCGCGGCAGCGGCCCCGCGCTGGTGGACCTGATCGGCGGGCAGGTGCAGGTGGCCTTCGAAACGGCGTCGTCCGTCATCCCGCACATCAAGACCGGCAAGGTGCGTCCGCTGGCCGTGCTCAGCAAGCAGCGCAACCCGCAGATTCCCGACGTGCCCACGATGGAGCAGGCCGGCCTGCCGGGCGTGGAAATGAGCGCGTGGTACGGCATCTACATGCCCAGCGTCACGCCCTCCGCCGTCCAGACGCAGGTGCACGACCTGGTCAACCAGGTCCTGGCGCTGCCGGCCACCCAGAAACGCCTGCAGGCGATCGGCGCCGACCTCAACCCGATGAGCCAGGAGCAGTTCGCGCAGTTTCACAAGGCCGAGAACCAGCGCTACGCCGCCATCATCAAGAAAAACAATATTTCCGTGGAATGAGTCCCGAACCATGACGACTACGCAGCACAAACCCGTCATCGCCCTGACCCTGGGCGACCCCGCCGGCATCGGCCCCGAACTGATCGCCCGCCTGCTGGCCAGGCCCGAAGCCTGCCAGCACGCCAACATCGTGCTGGCGGGCGACGCCTGGCTGTGGCGCGAAGGCCAGCGCGTGGCCGGGGTGCAGGTGCGCACCCAGCCGGTGCCGGGCTTCGAGGCGCTGCGCGACCGCCCCGACAGCACGGTCCCGGCCTGGCTGGAGATGGATACGGTGCGGCAGGACGAAGTGCGCGTCGGCCTGGCCCAGCCGGCCGGCGGCGCCTCCGTGCTGTGCGTGCTCGACGCCTGTATGGATGCCGCGCAGGACGGCCACATCGACGCCATCTGCTTCGCGCCGCTGAACAAGTACGCGATGAAGCTGGGCGGCATGGCTCACAACGACGAGCTGCACCATTTCGCGAAATACCTGGGCGTGACCGGCTACTTCTGCGAGTTCAACACCCTGGGCGATCTCTGGACCTCGCGCGTGTCCTCGCACATTCCGCTCAAGGACGCGGCCGCCGCGCTCAGCGTCGACGGCATCAAGGACGCGGCGCGGCTGATCCACCGCTCGCTGCAGGCCAACGGCGTGGCGCAGCCGCGGGTGGCTGTGGCGGCGTTCAACCCGCATGGCGGCGACGGCGGCACCTGCGGACGCGAGGAAATCGACATCATCGCGCCGGCCGTGCGCCAGCTGAACGACGAAGGCCTGCCGGTGCGCGGCCCGTTCCCGGCCGACACCATCTTCCTGAAAGCCCAGGCGGGCGAGTTCGACGCCATCGTCACCATGTACCACGACCAGGGCCAGATTGCGCTCAAGCTGCTGGGGTTCTCGCGCGGGGTGACGGTGCAGGGCGGCCTGCCCATTCCCATCACCACGCCCGCCCACGGCACCGCCTACGACATCGCGGGCCAGGGCCGCGCCGACCTGGACGCCACCTGGCAGGCCTTTCTGATCGCATGCCGCATGGGCGCGTCGCACCGCGCCTCGCGCCTGGCGGCGGCCTGAGGCCCGCTTCTTCCCATCTTCTGCACGCAGGTAAGCTCCCATGAAAATCAAATCCGTCCGCGCTCGCGTCTACGAATGGACCGGCAAGACCGTTCCGCCCCAGGGCAACTTCTGCTCCAACGCCATGGACCTGCTGTATTCGCCGCAGGAAACCATGAGCACCTTCCGTTTCCACGGCTGGACCGTGGTCGAAGTCGAGACCGACGACGGCATCGTCGGCCTGGGCAACGTGGCGCTGGCCCCGCGCGTGGCCAAGGCCATCATCGACCAGTACCTGGCGCCGCTGGTGATCGGCCAGGACCCCTGGGACTACGAATACCTGTGGCAGCGCATGTACCGCGCCACCCACGCCTGGGGCCGCAAGGGCGTGACCATGGCCGCCATCTCGGGCGTGGACCTGGCCATCTGGGACATCCTGGGCAAGTCGGTGGGCAAGCCGGTCTTCAAGCTGCTGGGCGGGCGCACCAAGGAAAAGATCCCGGTCTACTACTCCAAGCTCTACCGCACCGACCTGGACGCCATGCAGCAGGAAGCCCAGACCTACCTGGACCAGGGCTTCACCGCCTTCAAGATGCGCTTCGGCTACGGCCCGGCGCATCTGCAGAAGGGCGTGGTCGAGAACCTGAAATCGGTGGAGGCGGTGCGCGAAGTGATCGGCTACGACACCGACCTGATGCTGGAATGCTATATGGGCTGGAACCTGGAATACGCCAAGCGCATGCTTCCCAAGCTCGAACGCTTCGAGCCGCGTTGGCTGGAAGAGCCGGTCATCGCCGACGACATCGACGGTTATGCCGAGCTGAACCAGCTGAGCTCGATCCCGATCTCCGGCGGCGAGCACGAGTTTTCGCTGTACGGGTTCAAGCAGCTGCTGGACCGCAAGGCGGTGTCGGTGGTGCAGTACGACACCAACCGGGTGGGCGGCATCACGGCGGCGCACAAGATCAACGCGCTGTGCGAGGCCTACAGCGTGCCGGTCATTCCCCACGCCGGCCAGATGCACAACTATCATCTGACCATGAGCACGCTGGCCTCGCCCATGAGCGAGTACTTCCCCATGTTCGACGTGGAAGTCGGCAACGAACTGTTCTACTACATCTTCGACGGCGAGCCGGTGGCCGAACGGGGCTTCATCGACCTGGACGACGACCGGCCCGGCCTGGGCCTGTCCCTGAAGACCGAATACCTCGACAGTTTCAACATCATCGAATAAGGCGCCATGACCCTCTCCAAGACGCCGCGCTACCGCGGCATATTCCCCGTCGTCCCCACGCCTTTCACCGAGTCCGGCGAGCTCGACCTGCCCAGCCAGAAGCGGGCGGTGGACTTCATCATCGATTCGGGCGTGGACGGTCTTTGCATCCTGGCCAACTTCTCCGAACAGTTCGTGCTGTCCGACGAGGAGCGCGAGATCCTGACCCGCACGATCCTGGAGCACGTCGCCGGCCGCGTCCCGGTCATCGTGACCACGACCCACTTCAGCACCCAGGTCTGCGCCGCGCGCAGCCGGCGCGCGCAGGAGCAGGGCGCGGCGATGCTGATGATCATGCCGCCGTACCACGGCGCCACGATCCGGGTGTCCGAAGAGCAGGTGCACGGCTTCTTCCAGCGCGTGTCCGACGCGGTGGACATTCCCATCATGATCCAGGACGCGCCGGTCGCGGGCACGCCGCTTCCGGCCGCGACGTTGGCGCGCATGGCGCGCGAGATCGAGCAGGTGTCGTACTTCAAGATCGAGACGGCGGGCGCCGCCACCAAGCTGCGCGACCTGATCGAACTGGGCGGCGCGGCGATCGAAGGCCCCTGGGACGGCGAGGAAGCCATCACCCTGCTGCCCGACCTGGACGCCGGCGCCACCGGCTCCATGACCGGGGGCGCCTTCGCCGACGGCCTGCGGCCCATCATCGAGGCGCACCGGGCCGGACGCCGCGACGAGGCCTACCGCCTGTACGAGCGCTGGCTGCCGCTGATCAACTACGAAAACCGCCAGGGCGGCATCCTGACCGCCAAGGCGCTGATGAAGGCCGGCGGCGTGATCGATTGCGACGCGCCACGCCACCCGTTCCCCGCGATGCGGCCGGAAGTCAGGCAGGGGCTGCTGGAGACCGCCCGGCGTCTGGATCCGCTGGTGTTGCGCTGGGGGAGGTAAGAGGAAGGGCGGCTGGGGCTGCCTGATGGGTTTCGCGCGCAGCATGGCTGAGTTCTTGCGCAGGGATTCTCGCGCTGCGCCCATCCTACGGTCCCGCCATCGTAGGATGGGTGCAGCGCGAGACATCCGGGATAAAAAATCAAATATCGAACGCGCGAAACCCATCAGGCGGCCCCAGCCGCCACCCCCCCCATTTCCAAAACAGACTGTTCCGCCACCTCGAACAAGCCGCGCCGGCGTGGCGAGTAAAATCCCTGGCTGTCTATCAAGTCGGGGGCGCGTGTGCAGCCGGTCATTTCAGTCCAGGACCTAACCAAGCGGTACGCATCGGGATTCCAGGCGCTCAAGAACGTGAACCTGGATATCCAGCGCGGCGAAATCTTCGCCTTGCTGGGGCCGAACGGCGCGGGCAAGACGACGCTGATCAGCATCATCTGCGGCATCGTCAATCCCACTTCCGGCACCGTGCTGGCCGATGGCCACGACATCGTGCGCGATTTCCGCGCGGCGCGCGCCAAGATCGGGCTGGTGCCGCAGGAAATCTCCACCGACGCGTTCGAGAGCGTCTGGAACACCGTCAACTTCAGCCGGGGCCTGTTCGGCAAGCCGACCGACCACGCGTACGTCGAGAAAGTGCTGCGCGACCTGTCGCTGTGGGACAAGAAGGACAGCCGCATCATGGCGCTGTCGGGCGGGATGAAGCGCCGCGTCATGATCGCCAAGGCGCTGTCGCACGAGCCCGCCATCCTGTTCCTGGACGAACCCACCGCCGGGGTCGACGTCGAGCTGCGCCGCGGCATGTGGGAAATGGTGCGGCGCCTGCGCGAAAGCGGCGTCACCATCATCCTGACCACGCACTACATCGAGGAAGCCCAGGAAATGGCCGACCGGATCGGCGTGATCCGCAAGGGCGAGATCATCCTGGTCGAGGAAAAGCACGCCCTGATGAAGAAGCTGGGCAAGCGCCAGCTGGCCCTGACGCTGAAGGCGGCGCTGCCCGGCATCCCCACGGCGCTCGACGGCTTCCAGCTGGACCTGTCGGCCGACGGCCACACGCTGGTCTATACCTACGATAACCAGGGCGGCGGCGAGATTTCGCGGCTGCTGCACGAGCTGGGCAGGCTGGAGATCGAATTCACCGACCTGAATTCATCGGAAAGCTCGCTCGAGGATATCTTTGTCAGCCTGGTGCACGGTCAATCATGAACTTCTACGCCATCCGCGCTATCTACCTGTTCGAAATGGCACGCGCGTGGCGCACGCTGATGCAAAGCGTGCTGTCGCCCGTGATCTCCACCTCGCTGTACTTCGTGGTGTTCGGCTCGGCCATCGGCTCGCACATGGTCGAGATCGACGGCGTGAGCTACGGGGCCTTCATCGTGCCCGGCATGATCATGCTGTCGCTGCTGACGCAAAGCATCGCCAACGCGTCATTCGGCATTTACATGCCGCGCTTTTCGGGCACCATCTACGAGATCCACTCGGCGCCCATCTCGTACGTGGAAATCGTCATGGGCTACGTCGGGGCGGCGGCCAGCAAGTCCATCATCCTGGGGCTCATCATGCTGGCCACGGCGCGGCTGTTCGTCGACTTCGACGTGGTCCACCCGTTCTGGATGCTGGCCTTCCTGGTGCTCACGTCCGTCACCTTCAGCCTGTTCGGCTTCATCATCGGGATCTGGGCCGACGGCTTCGAGAAGCTGCAGATCATCCCGCTCATGATCATCACGCCGCTGACCTTTTTGGGCGGCACCTTCTATTCCATCAAGATGCTGACGCCGTTCTGGCAGGCCGTCACGCTGTTCAACCCCGTGGTCTACCTGGTCAGCGCGTTCCGCTGGGCGTTCTACGGCGCGGCCGACGTGAGCGTCGGCGTCAGCGTGGGCATGACGCTGGTGTTCCTGCTGGCCTGTCTGCTGGGCGTGCGCTGGATCTTCAAGACCGGCTACCGGCTCAAGACCTGATCAGGCTGCCGCGGTGGGCGCGGCGCGCGCCATGCCATCGAAGGCGTCGAGCAGACGTTCGCGCCAGGCATGGACCGGGTCGTCCGCGGCCAGCAGGTCCAGCGCACTGGTGCAGCGCGCCCACATGAACATGCCGAACACGGCGTAGTCGGCATAGGCGGGCCGCTCGCCGGCCAGATAGGGCTGCCGGGCCAGCGTCTGGCGCAGGGGCAGCAGGGCGGCGCGCAGCGCGGCGATCTGCGCTTCGTAGCCGGCCGGCAGGTCTTCCAGCCTGCCGAAGCGCTTTTCGCGCGTGGCGCGGAAGTAGTCCTTGTCCTTCTCGTGGATCAGCCCGTGGATGCTGGGCAGGAGCAGGCGCGCCAGCGTCGGCACCAGCGTGCTGTCGGCCCAGGAATTGGCGAACAGGCTCAAGGCCCGGCCGGCCGGGCCGCCGAACAGCGAGGGGCGGTCGGCATAGGTGTCTTCGAGATAACAGGCGATCTGCCAGGAGTCGCTGACCACGTGGCCGCCGTCCACCAGCACCGGCACCAGCTTCTGGCCGGAAAAATCGATGGCTTCCTTCTCGGTGAAGCGCCACGGCACGGTCTGGGCCGACAGGCCCTTGTGGGCCAGCGCCATGCGCGTCTTCCAGCAATGCGGGCTGAACCGCAGCGACGGGTCGGCACCCGCCAGGTCATAGAGAGTGAGGTCCGGGGTCAAGATGTCGCGCTCCGCTAAGACGGGTCTGGGGAATTAGAGGATAAGGCCAAAACGGGAAAAGCGGGCTTGCCCTGTTGCTCCGGACAGGTCAGCGCTTGAACAGTTCTTCGACCATGAAGTCGATGAATACACGCAGCTTCGGAGCCAGATTCTTGCTCGACGGCCACAGCAGCCGGAAGGCGCCCTGGTGCTCGATGTGCGCATCCAGCACGGTGACCAGTTCGCCCCGCTCGATGGCTGGGCGCAGCATGTAGTCCGGCAAGCAAGCGATGCCGAGGCCGGCGAGCGCCACTTCCATCAGCGCCGCCGACGTGTTGCAGACCATCGAGACCGGCAGCCTCGCTTCCGCGGCGCCTTTCGCGCGCTTGAGCGGCCAGGCTTCGAGCTTTCCCGTACTGGGGAATTTGTGTTGCAGGCAGGCGTGGTGGATCAGGTCGGCGGGAACCTCGGGCGTCCCGCGCTTCGCCAGGTAGTCCGGCGAGGCGGCCAGCTGCAGTCGGTAATTGCCCAGGGGCCGGGACATGAGGCGCGAGTCGGTCGGTTCGCCGGTACGCATCACCACGTCGAAACCTTCCTCGATCACGTCCACCAGGCGGTCCGAGAAATCCACATCCAGTTCGATAGCCGGGTAGCGGTGCATGAAGGCCGTCAGCGCCGGCATGACCAGCATGCCGACCAGGGGCAGGCTGATGCGCAGCCGGCCCCTGGGCGCCTGTCGGGTTTCGGACAGCTCCAGCTCGGCCGCCTCGACTTCGCACAGGATGCGCCGACAGCGCTCCAGGAACAGCGCGCCTTCGGCGGTCAGCGTGATGCTGCGTGTACTGCGGTGGAATAGACGCACGCCCAGGCGCTCCTCCAGCCGGGACACGCTTTTGCCCACAGCCGAAGAGGACACGCCGAGATTGCGCCCGGCTTCGGAGAAACTGCGGGTTTCCGCCGCCTGCACAAAGAATGCGATACCGCCGAGAGATTCCATGGCGTAGGTAATTTAGGAAAATTTGTCCAATATATTAAGAACATTAGCATTATTGTCTTGATCGGCATCTGCCTGCACCATGACTGCCTACATTCAATTCGTGCCGATTCCATGCCACATGGGCTCGGCATTCACAAAGGCAGATTCATGGCAATTTCGACCACAACGGCCCTCGGTGGCGTTACCCGATCCGCGCGCCTTCCCATCGCATCGCTTCTGGCCCTGGCGTTTGCCGGTTTCGTTACGATCCTCACGGAAGCGCTGCCAGCGGGCCTGCTGCCTCAGATCAGCGCCGGGCTGGGAATTTCCGAAGCACTGGCCGGCCAACTCGTGACCGTCTACGCCATTGGCTCGCTGGTAGCGGCGATTCCGCTAACCGCCGCCACGCAAGGCGCGCGCCGTCGCCCGCTGCTGCTTGCCGCCATTGCCGGTTTCTTCATCGCCAATACCGTCACCACGCTATCCAGCAGTTATGTCCTGACGATGGTGGCGCGCTTCCTCGCGGGTGTGTCGGCCGGCCTGTTGTGGGCGCTGCTGGCGGGCTATGCCGCGCGCATGGTGCCCGAGCACCAGAAGGGCCGGGCCATTGCTATGGCGATGGTCGGCACGCCGCTGGCGCTGTCGCTGGGCGTGCCGGCCGGCACTTTTCTTGGCGGCCTGGTCGGCTGGCGCATGTGCTTCGGCATCATGAGCGGGCTGGCGCTGCTGCTCATCGTGTGGGTACGCGTCAAGGTGCCGGACTTCGCCGGGCAGGCGGCCGGCAAACGGCTGTCGCTGCGCCATGCGTTCACCGTGGCCGGTGTGCGCCCGGTGCTGTTCGTGGTGCTGGCCTTCGTACTGGCGCACAACATTCTCTACACCTACATCGCACCGTTCCTGGCGGCGGCGGGGATGGCGCAACGGACGGACCTGGTGCTGCTGGTGTTCGGCGTCACGTCGCTGCTGGGCATCTGGATCGTCGGCGTGCTGATCGACCGGCACCTGCGTGCGTTGACGCTGGCCAGTACCGCTTTGTTCGGCCTGTCCGCACTGGCGCTGGGGGGCGCCGGCGATGCGCCTGCAATGGTCTATGCGGCGGTCGCCGTCTGGGGACTTGCCTTCGGTGGCGCGGCGACCTTGTTCCAGACGGCCATCGCCAAGACCGCAGGAGACGCGGCCGACGTGGCGCAGTCGATGCTGGTCACGGCCTGGAACATGGCGATCGCGGGCGGCGGCATCGTCGGTGGCGTGCTGCTGGACCGGCTGGGTGTCGTGGCCTTCTCACCCGCGTTGCTGGTGCTGCTGGCCGCCACCCTGGTCGTGGTGCGCGCCGCCAGGCAGCACGGTTTTCCAGCGGCGCGAGGATAAGACGCGATGGCGTTCCCGCATGTGCGTTGCTTCCTGGGGGGGCCTACGACAAAAAAAACGCCACGCGCCCGAAGGCGGGTGGCGTTTGCCGCGGCGGGGGCAGCGGCGGCGTCAGCGGGCGGGCGCGCCCTTGGTCATGTTCATGACGCGCTGCTTGAGCTGCGGGTCCTGCTGCACGGCCTGGCCGATGCCGTTGAATTCCTCGACGCTCAGGCCGTCGGCGCGGACCAGCTGCACCATCTTGGCGTCCGCTTCCTGGACGACCTTCTGCTTGGCTTCGTCGGTCTTGGCGGCGTCGACCTTGGGACGGTATTCGTCCACGACGCCGGAGATTTTCTGCGAGGCCGACGCGTAGCGCTGCAATTGCTGCTCGGTCGGCTGGATCGCGGGCGGGGGCGCCATCTGCTGCTGGGCCTGGGCTTGGGGCTGGGCGGCCTGCTGGGCAAAGGCGGGGGCACCGGACAGCGCCGCCGTCAGCAGCACGGCGGGCAGGACTCCCCACGCCGCGCGCGCCTTGCGCGCTTGCTGCCCCGCGGCAATATGGAATGCATTAGTGGAACGCTGCATGAAACCTCCATGTTCCGGTTGAATGTCCGACCATGATGGCAACCGGCCCGGCCCAGGGGCAAGTTTCGCGATGTGTTTTCCTGTGTCGGCAGGCCACCGCGGGCGCGCGGCGCGCGGCAGGGCGGCCCCGGGGGCGGGGCGGAAACGTTTTGCGCGTTTTCGTAGTCGCTGCTGGCCGCGATGTTTCCGGGCGCAATCAGGCCGCGTACCAGAGCACGGCGAAGAAATGGCAGACGGTGCCGGCCAGCACGAACAGGTGCCAGACGAAATGGCTGTAGCGCCAGCGGTTGTCGAGCACGAAGAAGGCCACGCCGCCGGTATAGGCCAGGCCGCCGGCGACCAGCCACCACAGGCCGCCGGTGGGCACTTTCTCGATGAGTGGATTGACGGCGATGAGCACCAGCCAGCCCATCGCCAGGTACAGTCCGGTGGACAGGGCGGGGCGGTTGAGCCGCTTGCTGGCCTTCAGGCCCACGCCCAGCAGGGCCATGCCCCACACCAGGCCGAACAGCGTCCAGCCCCACGGGCCGCGCAGCGCGCCCAGGGCGAATGGCGTGTACGTGCCGGCGATCAGCAGGTAGATGGCCGAATGGTCCAGCAGGTTGAAGAACTCCTTGGCGCGGCAGCGCGGCAGCGCATGGTATATGGTGGAGGCCAGGTACAGCAGGCACATCGACGCGGCGAATACCGCGGCCCCCACGATGAAGGCGGCGTCGCCCTGGCGCACGGCCGCGACGATCAGGATGGGCGCCGAGGCCACCGCGCCGGCCGCGCCGACGCCATGGCTGATGGCGTTGGCGATTTCTTCGCCTAGGGTCTGGGGTCTGTCGTCGGGAAACATGAATGCGTCTCGGTTGGGCAAGCCTCCACCATAGGCGCTTTGCGACGCCGTCTCAAGACCGCCGCAAGGCGGATACGGCGCAGATTTGATCTGGTGCAAGCCGGCGCTTGCCGCGGGGTCCGGGAGACCGCGCTGGCGCAGTTACCATACGATACATTCTCCAGGGGCTGACTGACCGAGGTTCGGATGGCGCGCAGTTTCACCAGTCTGATATTCAAGACCGCCAAGCGGCTCGGCCGGCTGCAGCGCGCCGCGTTACTGGCGGCCGCGCCCAAGGCCGCCAGGCGGGCGGCCGTGCGCCGCAAGCCGGCGAAACCGGCCGCCAAACCCGCCGCCAAGGCCGCGGCGGCGGCGTCCGCCGGCCTGGGAGCCGGGCGCTGGGAGGCCTCCCGCCAGTACACCGACGGGTCCGGCCGGCGCCTCGCCTTCGCGCGCTATACGCCGGTTTCCGCGCCGCGTACCGGCATGCCGCTGGTGGTGATGCTGCATGGCTGCCGCCAGACCAGCCTGGCGTTCGCGCGCGGCTCGCGCATGAACCAATGGGCCGATGCCGGCGGTTTCATGGTGCTGTATCCGCAGCAGTCGCTGGCGCGCCAGGTGCAGCGCTGCTGGCGCTGGTTCCAGCCGGACGACGCGCACGGCGGGGCCGAGGCCGACCTGATCGCCGGCCTGATCCGCTCGGAAGCGGCCCGCTTCGGGGTGGACCCGGAGCGCATCTACATCGCCGGCCTGTCGGCGGGCGCGGGCATGGCCGCGCTGGTGGCGCTGCGGCATCCGCGCCTGATCGCCGCGGTGGCCATGCATTCGGGGCCGGTGGCCGGCGACGCCCATAGCGCGGCCGGCGGCCTGGCCGCCATGCGGCGCGGCAGCGTCAAGCCGCTCGCGCCGCTACTGGAAAACATCGCGGACCCCACCGTTTTCCGGCTGGGCATGCCCGCGCTGATCCTGCATGGCCATCTGGACCCGGCGGTGGCGCCGCGCAATGCGCGCCAGTTGTTCGAGCAGTTCCGCGCGCTCAACGGCGTGCCGGCCGACGCCGCGCCGGTCGAGCGCGTGCTGGGGCTGGGCACCGAGCGGGCCTATCGCCGGCTGGACCTGCAGCGCGGGCGCAGCACCGTGCTGCGCCTGTGCGAGATCATCCGGCTGGAGCACGCCTGGAGCGGCGGAGACGGGTCCGTGCGCTACCACTCGGCCAACGGCCCCGATGCCTCGGCGCTGATCTGGCGCTTTTTCCGCACCCAGCGCCGCGTAGCCAGCTGAAGGGCTCAGGGCTGGGGCTTCTTGGCGGGATCGCCGCAGCCCTGCATGTCTCCCATCTTGGCCATGTTCTCGCGGATTTCGTCCGGCGTCAGGTCGAACTTGTGCGTGGCGATGGACCAGCGGTGGCCGTAAGGGTCCACCACCTGGCCATAGCGGTCGCCCCAGAACATGTCGGCCGCCGGCATGGTCACCTGGGCGCCGGCGGCGACGGCCTGCTTGATGGCCGCGTCCACGTCTTCCACGTACAGGTGCAGCGTGACCGGCGTGCCCTTGAGCGCCTTGGGGCCCAGCGAGCCCCATTCGGGGAAGTCGTCCATCAGCATCAGCACCGAGTCGCCGATGCGCACGGCCGCGTGCATGACTTTGCCGTTGGGTCCGGCCAGCCGCGTGATTTCCTGGGCGTTGAACGCTTTCTTGAAAAAGTCGATGGCTTGCGCCGCGCCTTCGCACACGATGTGCGGGGTCAGCGTGTGCATGCCTTCGGGGATGGGCTTGCTTGCAGGGGTGTTCATGTGGATCTCCGATATTGGGTTCAGTCGCCGACCAGCGTGCGGAATCCCCCCCAGCACATCCGCTTGGTGTCGAACACGCCTTCGCAGCACATGTCCTTCAGGCGCGGATCGGCCATGACCTTGGCGTTGATGCGGTCCCGCTCGGCCCGGCTGGCGTACAGAATCCAGGCGAATACGACGGTCTCGCCTTCGCGCGCGCCGGCCGCGGCGGTGAACGAGCCGAAGCCTTCGCCGTCGATGTCGTCGGCCGCGCCTTCGCGGTAGTCCAGCGCGCCGTGCTCGAGCCAGATGGTCCGGGCCAGGCTGGACATCTTCTGGTAGGCGTCCAGGTTGGCCGTGGGCACGCTCAGTAGAAAGCCGTCTATGTACTTTTCCATGATGAACTCCTGGTGTTGTTCTGATGCGCCCGGCGGCCCCGCGAGCCGCCTCTGGGCACATGCCGGAGCGGGTTCCGGTGTATGTCACTGTATCGGGATCCGGCGCGCTTTCAGATAGGCAATTGCGACATTCTTGAGGGTGGATTGCGACAGCCGCCAGGCGTATGCTTTGCAGGATGAAAAACATCGCTTTCCTGCTGCCCCGCGGGGCCAACATCGCGTCCCTGGAAACCGCCCGGCACGGCTTCCTGGTCGCCAACGAATATCTGGCCGCGCACGGGCGCGAGCCCCGGTTCAAGGTATGCACGCTGGCCCTGACGCGCGAGGTCAGCCTGGACGACGGCCGCATCACGGTGCAGGCCGACATGGTGCTGGACGAGGCGGCGGACATCGACATCTGCATCGCGCCGCCGCTGCTGGGTTCGGTGTCGGACGCGGTGCTGTCGAACCGCGAGCTGATCGAATGGCTGGCGCGCCACCACCGCGCCGGCGGCGAGGCCGCCAGCCTGTGCATGGGCGCCGCGCTGCTGGCCGCCGGCGGCCTGCTCGACGGCCAGCAGGCGGTGGTGCACTGGGTCGCGCAGAACCTGTACGCCAGCATGTTTCCCAACGTGCGCTGGGTCAGCGACCGCGTGGTCATGGCCGACAATGGCATCTACACCAGCGGCGGCGCGTTCTCGGCCGCGCACCTGGTGCTGCACCTGATCGAGAAATACACCGACCGCGAAACCGCCATCTGGTGCGCCAAGTACTTCCAGCTGGACTGGAGCCGCCAGAGCCAGCTGCCGTTCTCGGTGTTCATGGGCCAGAAGGCGCATGCCGACGAGGTGGTGCGCGCGGTGCAGGACTACATCGAAGGCCGCTACACGGAGAAGATCACGGTCGAGGAACTGGCCGGCCGCCACGCGATGGGCCGGCGCACCCTGGAACGGCGCTTCCGCCAGGCCACCGGCAACAGCATCGTGGAGTACCTGCAGCGGGTGAGGGTGGAAGCGGCCAAGAAACGGCTGGAGACCTCGCGCAAAAGCGTGGCCGAGGTCATGTACGAGGTCGGCTACAACGACACCAAGGCCTTTCGCGACATTTTCAGCAAGTACTGCGGCATGTCGCCGGTGGGTTACCGCGAGCGGTATCACTTCCAGTAGGATGGGTAGAGCGCGAGAGCCTTTATGCAAGAACGCAAACGTCCAGCGCGCGTAACCCATCGGTCCGCACCAAGTTATCTGGACGTGGTCGCCCACATCCGGTCTCTATACCACGCCGTGAACTTCATCGCCCCCGCAAGCGCGGCCAGCGTCACCGCGATCGCGATGCCCTGCGGCAGCTGCGGGCGGTAGACCAGCAGCGCGTCGGTCGCCGCCATCACGGCGAAGGCCAGCGCCCAGGCGGCGGCGATCGCGTATTTCATGCGCGCGAAGCTGCGGGCCTTCCAGACGTATTCGGGTTCTTTTTCGCGCGCGTAGGCCAGCGTGAACGGCCGGCGCAGCGCCAGGGTCAGCAGGATGATGAACAGCAGCCCGGTGTCCACCCGCAGGCGCGCCTCGGAGATGGTCCAGGATTCGCCGTCGACCATGGGCGCGTACAGCGTCAGCCCGGCGAACAGCACGAAGGTGCCCGTCTCCATCAGCTTGACGCGGCGCTCCGGACTGATCCAGTCGCGCAGCACCAGCCCGGCCGATACGATCGCGCCAGCGGCCAATCCTTCCAGCACCCCGACAGCCCTTTCGATGATGACAAACACGATGAAGGGCGCGAACGCCAGCAGGATGTTCATCTTGATTCCCCAACCCTTGAGCTTTTGAGCACGCTCATTGCGCGTTTGCCGCGCCACAGTGAGTATCAAGACGCGAACGGTGTCTATTTCTGTCTGTCGTCCAGGATGAAGCATGTCGGGCCGCTCGTCCATCGGCCGCCGGGACGCATACCCAAGGATGAAATCCGCCATGCGTAGCAATCGCCGGCGTCCTACATGCGTTCGCCGGGCAGTTCGCTGGCCTGCCTGACCCAGTCCAGGAACTGCGCCTCGTCCAGCGCATCGTTTTCGTGGATGTCCAGATAGCGCGTCGCGGGGTGCTTGGACGCGCCCGGCGGAATTGGACTCAGCGAAGCGCCGCGGAAGAAGGCCACCTTCACGTAGCGGGTGAAGCAATGGAAGCTGAGAAACCAGCCCTGGCCCTCGACCCCGTAAAAGGGCGAATTCCATTTGACCGCCTTGTGCACGCCGGGCACGGCGCGCACGATCAGCGCGTCCAGGCGCCGGCCCAGCGCGCTCTTCCAGCCGGGCATGGCCGCGATATAGGCCTGCACCGGCGCGTCGCCTTCGCCCTTGGGGATCTGGGGATTGCCGCCGGACAGCAGCGCGGGCTGTCCGGGGGCAACGGAGGCGCTTTTGGCGGCTCGCTTATCGGTCATGTTCGACATCCTGGCGCATGCACGGATTAGACCTGGAGCATTAATCCCGCGTTGCGGCTAGGCGTCGTCGGGCATCTCGGCCTCGACCAGGCGCCTGAGCTGGTCCAGCGAATCCTGCCAGCCCAGGTAGCACATCTCCGTGGGGATGGCCTCGGGGATGCCTTCCTGGCGGATGGTGATTTCCGTGCCGCAGGATACCTGGCGCAGCGTGACGCTGGTCTGCATGTCGCCCGGCAGGCTGGGATCGTCGAACCGGTCCGAATAGCGGATTTTCTGGTTGGGGATCAGTTCCAGGTATTCGCCGCCGAAATCGTGGCTGTGGCCCGTGCCGAAATTGCGAAACGCCATCTTGTGCACGCCGCCGACGCGGGCGTCGAGCTGATGCACCAGGCAGGTGTAGCCGTAGGGGGGAAGCCAGCGCGCGACGGCGTCGGGTTCCAGGAAGGCCCGATAGAGGCGATCGGGCGTGGTGCGCATGACGCGATGGAGATTGACAGTACCGGTAGCCATGGTGAGTCCGCCTTTCGAAGAGTTTGCGTACTGACACGACGTACCAGTGAAGCGGAAATCGACACGGCAGGCCTAGGGGAAAACCCTGGAAATCCACAAACCGTTACGAAGTCGAGGCCGATTCGCCGCGGGCCGGTCGCTTGCGCCGCCGGCGCGCGGCCAGCCACTTGCCGGCCACGATGACCAGCAGCGCGCCCGCCAGCTCCACGCCCAGCTTGAGCGGCGCGGCCGGCTCGCCCCAGCGCTCGACGATGAAGATGTCGGTGATCAGCATGCCGCCGGCGATCCAGCCCAGCAGCCCGGCGCCGAAGGTCACCGCGATGGGGAAGCGGTCGATCAGCTTGAGCACCAGGGTGCTGCCCCACACGATGATGGGCACGCTCACGCACAGCCCGAAGATGACGTAATACAGCTGGTGGTCGGCCTGGGCGTTCTGCGCAGCGCCGGCGATGGCGATGACGTTGTCGAGGCTCATCGCGAAATCGGCCAGGATGATGGTCTTGATGGCCGACAGCACGCTGGTGCCCGCGGCGATGTTGCCGTGCGCGTCTTCCTCGGGGGCGAGCAGCTTGATGCCTATCCATACCAGCAGCAGGCAGCCCAGGGCCTTCAGGAAGGGGATGTCCAGCAGCACCAGCGCGAAGGCGATCAATAGCACCCGCAACAGCACGGCCCCCGCCGTACCCCAGAGTATGCCCCGCATTCGTTGGCGCGGCGGCAGATTGCGGCAGGCCAGCGCGATCACGACGGCGTTGTCGCCGCCGAGCAGGATGTCGATGAGAACGATCTGGAATATGGCGCCCCAATGGAACGTCTCGATGGCCTCGAGCATAAGTCTCCCGCCGCGAAGAAACGATGGGGCGCAGTAGGCGACGCGTTGCCGCCGCTGCGGATTTTTCAACCATTCTAGGCAAGCGCGCGGCCCGGGCGGCCAGTACTGGCGCTGCGTTCATGGTTATGCGCGGCCCTCAGTACAGCTCGGGCACCTGCCTTACCGGACGGTCCGGCTCGCGGTAGTCGCCCGGCTTCTGGCGCTTGGGCAGCTTGACCTTGGGCCGCGGCACGGACTCGTACGGAATGCTGGCCAGCAGGTGGCGGATGATGTTCAGGCGCACCCGCTTCTTGTCGTCCGATTGGGCGACGTGCCACGGCGAAACGTCGGTGTCGGACGCCTCGAACATATCGTCGCGGGCGCGCGAATAGTCATACCAGCGGCTGTACGAGTCCAGGTCCAGCCGCGACAGCTTCCAGATCTTGCGTTCGTCGTTGATGCGGGCCTGCAGCCGGCGCGTCTGTTCTTCCTGGCTGACCTCCAGCCAGTACTTGAGCAGCAGCACGCCGGAGCCGATGATGGCGCGCTCGACCAGCGGCACGGCCTTCAGGAAATTGTCGACGTCTTCTTCGGAGCAGAAGCCCATCACGCGCTCGACGCCCGCGCGGTTGTACCAGCTGCGGTCGAAGATCACGACCTCGCCCGCGGCCGGCAGATGCGGCAGATAGCGCTGTATGTACATCTGCGTTTTCTCGCGGTCGGACGGCGCGGCCAGGGCCACCACGCGGAACACCCGCGGGCTCACGCGTTCGGTGATGGCCTTGATGGTGCCGCCCTTGCCGGCGCCGTCGCGCCCTTCGAACAGGATGCAGACCTTGGCGCCGGTGCGCACGACCCATTCCTGGAGCTTGACCAGTTCGACGTGCAGGCGTTCGAGCTCACGGTCGTACTCCTTGGCCGAAAGCCTGGCCGGCGCCGACTTTTTATCCTTTTCTGCCTTCTTTCGAGCGTTCATGGCGGCACTCCGGAGTGCATGGCTGGAAACCTGCGTGCGCGTCGCGCGTCGCGGCGCGCAATCGAATTTAGCGCCGGACGGCGGGTTTTGTACATCGGCGCAACGGGGTCATCCCGACCCTCGTCTCTTCCTGTCCACACCCCTCTGGCGGGAAGCAAAAAAGGCTCCTAGAATCGATGCGCAAGTTGACATTCCGTCATGCAATCGCGGCATCCAGACCAGGAGACCCGTCTTCTTTGGATTTTGACCGCCCGGCCCGGGCGCCCCGCTGAAAATGCCAGGGCCCCGAGCCGGGTCCACGGGCGCCGCGCGCGCCGTTGCGGCTAGGTTCTGATCGATCCGATATCCATCGATGTCGCTGCGGACTTGTACGAATCGGCTGCTGCTGATGGGCGTGTTCTGCCTGGGCGGCTGCATGAAACTCGGGCCGGACTTCCAGCCCCAGCACGCGTCCTGGGCCGACGGCTGGAACACGCCGGCGCTGCAGCAGGCCACCCGCGCCGGGGTCGAGCCCGACGCGCGCCAGTGGTGGCGCATCTTCGACGATCCCGTCCTCGAATACCTGATCGGCCAGGCCGACGCCGGCAACGGCGGGCTGCGCATTGCCGGCCTGCGCATCATGGAGGCCCGCGCCCAGCTCGGCATCGCCCGCAGCGGGCTCTATCCCCAGGTCCAGGTGGTGGGCGCGGACGCCCTGTACACGCATCGCGCTTCGCGCTCGGCCCTGGGCACGCCGCAGCCCAGCAGCTTCTGGCAGTACAGCGCGGGATTCGATATCGGCTGGGAGCTGGATTTCTGGGGGCGTTTCAGTCGCGCCATCGAGTCGGCCGACGCGGCGTATTTCGAGGCCCAGGCCAACCGCGAGGACGTGCTGGTGCTGCTGCATGCCCAGGTGGCCGACAGCTACTACACGCTGCGCACCGCCGAGGCGCGGCTGCGCATCGCCCGCGGCAACGCCGCCATCCAGAAGCGCAGCTACGAGATCACGCAGCGCCTGTACGCCAGCGGCGAGACCGACGAGCTGGACCTGCAGCAGGCCAAGACCCAGTACCTGAGCACGCTGGGCACCATTCCCCAGTTCGAAAGCCAGATCATGCGCGCGCGCAACGCGCTGGCCGTCCTCATCGGCCGCCCGCCCGGCCCCATCCCGCAACTGGCCGAGAAAGAGGCGGTCGTCCCGCTGGTCGACCGCGCGGTGCTGCAGGACGTGCCCGCCAACCTGCTGCTGCGCCGGCCCGACGTGCGCGCCGCGGAATTGCGCATCGCCGCGCAGTCGGCCCAGATCGGCGTGGCCGAGGCGGACCTCTATCCCTCGCTGACCCTGCTGGGCAGCATCGCCTGGACCGCCACTTCGCTGGCCGGAACCGGCGGCGGCGCGGCCCTGCTGGCCGGACCGAGCCTGAGCTGGAACGTGTTCGACCACGGCCGGCTGCAGAACAACGTGCGCGTCCAGGACGCGCGCCTGCAGCAGCTGATCGTCGCCTACCAGGACGAGGTGCGCGAGGCCGCGCGCGAGGCCGACGACGCCGCCAGCGGCCTGATCAAGGCCGTGGAGCGCGACCGCATCCTGCAGCAGTCGGCGCAGGCCGCCGAGCGTTCGCTGGCGCTGGCCAACGCGCTCTATCGAGAGGGCTATACCGACTTCCAGCGCGTGCTGGACGCGCAGCGCGCCGTGGCCTCGCAGCAGGACGCCTACGTGGTCAACCGCGGCGGCGCGGTGGGCGACCTGATCGCCTTGTACAAGGCCCTGGGCGGCGGCTGGCACACCGGCGAGCCGGTGCTGGACGCGGCCACCCGGCAACAGATGGAGCGGCGCACCGACTGGGGCGACCTGCTGGCCGAACCGCAGGCCGCGCCGCTCGCGAAGAAGGGGAAAGCCGATGAATGAACCGCAGCCCGCCGCCGCGCCTGCGCCGTCCGACCCTGCCCGCAAGGGCGTGGGCTGGGTCGCGCTGCTCATCGTGCTGAGCCTGGCCTGGTATCTGCTGGCCGACCGCTATACCCCGTATACGCAGCAGGCGAGGGTGGAGGCCTTCGTCATCGCGGTGGCGCCGGAAGTGTCGGGACGCGTGACCAAGGTTTACGTGCGCAACAACCAGGACGTGCAGGCCGGGGCCGCGCTGTTCGACGTGGACCCGGAGCAGTACCGCATCGCGCTGGAGCGCGCCCGCGCGGACCTGGAATCCATGCGCAGGCAGATCGGCGCCAGCACCGCCGGCATCGATTCGGCCCAGGCCTCGCTGCGGGCCGCGCAGGCCAACGAACTGAAGGCGCGCCAGGACAGCGGCCGGCTCGAACGCCTGTACCGCGAGGACCGCGGCACGGTCTCGCTGCGCCGGCTGGAGATCGCCCGCGCCAGCCTGGAGCAGGCCGTCAGCCAGGTCGCGGCGGCGCGCGCCGAAGTGCAGCGGGCGCGCGAGCAGGAGGGCGGCAGCGACGAGGACAACGCCAGGCTGCGCAGCGCCGCGGCCGCCGTGCAGAAGGCCGAGCTGGACCTGGCCAACACGCGGGTGCGCGCCAGTTCGCCCGGATTGATCACCGACCTGCGCACCGACGTCGGCCAGTTCGCCGCCGCCGGCAAGGCCGTCATGACGCTGATCCCGATCCATGACGTCTGGATCAGCGCGGAGATGACCGAGAACAACCTCGGCCATATCGAGCCGGGCACGCCGGTGGGCATCGTGCTGGACGCGCGTCCCGGCCGCATCTTCGACGGCCGGGTGCGCAGCGTGGGCTATGGCGTCAACGTCGGCCCGGGCACGCCGCCGGGCGGCCTGCCGACGGTGCAGAACAGCCGCGACTGGCTGCGCCCGGCGCAGCGCTTTCCGGTCATCGTCGAGTTCGACCGGGACGACCTGCCCGAACTGCGCGACGTGCGCGTGGGCGGACAGGCCGAAGTGATGGCGTTTCCCAGCTCCGGCAATCCGCTCAACCTGCTGGGCCGCGCCTATCTGCGCCTGATGAGCTGGCTTTCCTATGCCTACTGACGCCATTGCCGACGGCCGCGATCCGCGCGGCGTGCGCGCCCTGCGCCTGGGCGTGGGCGTCGCGCTGTGCGTGGCGATCGGCTTCGGCCTGGACCTGCCCATACCGATGGTCGCGCCGGTGCTGGGCGTGTTCCTGCTGGCCGGCATGAACCAGCCCTTGTCGGCCCGGGCCGGGCTGGGGCTGGTGGCGGCGGTCGGGCTGGCCACGGCCACCGGGCTGCTGCTCAGCCCGCTGCTGCGCTATTACCCGCTGGCCGGCGTGCTGCTCATCGGCCTCTGTCTGTTTCTGGCGTTTCGCGCCGGCATGCGCGGGGCCAACGGCGTGCTCACGATGTTCCTGATCATCGGGCTGACCATCATCGCCGCGGCCGGCACCGTCGATTTCCGGCTGGCGGCGCTGGCGGTCGAAGCGCTGGCCAAGGGCCTGCTCGCGGCCGTCGCCGTGCTGGGCTGTTGTCACTGGCTGTTCCGCGAGCCGGCGCTGGCGCCCAAGCCGCCGGCCGCGCCGGTCCTGCCGCCGGACCAGGCCGCCCGGATGGCCTTGCGCGCCACGCTGGTCGTGATGCCCGCCTTCCTGCTGGCGCTGACCGATCCGCTGGGCTACATGCCCATCATTCTGAAGTCGGTCAGCCTGGGGCGGCAGGCCTGCGTCACGGCGGCGCACGGCGCGGCGCGCGAACTGCTCGGCTCCACGCTGCTGGGCGGGCTGCTGGCCGTGCTGTTCTGGTGCGCGCTGAGCCTGTGCGTCAGCCTCTGGATGTTCTTTCTGTGGATGCTGCTGTTCGGCCTGCTGGCCGCGCGCAAGCTGTACCGGCTCAGTCCCACCCGGCATCCGCCGAGCTTCTGGCTCAACACGCTGGTGACGCTGGTCATCCTGCTCGGCCAGTCGGTGCAGGACAGCGTCGCGGGCAAGGACGTCTACACCGCCTTCGCCGTGCGCATGGGCCTGTTCATCGCCGTCACGCTGTACGCCTGCCTGATGCTGCGGCTGTTCGAACCGCGCCGCCGCGCGCCACGTCCGCCGGGGCCGTCAGTCCCGGCTTATTCAGACACCTGAAGAGGAGTCAGTCATGTCATCGCCGGAAAACACGTCTCAAGCCGCTCCCAGGGCGGGGTGGCGCTTCAAGTGCGGAATCGCGCTTTTCATCCTGGCCTTCGCGCTCTGGTTCCTCATCCCGATCGCCGCCGCCCTCGACGTGCCGGGCTCGCGCATCGCCGCGTTGACCGGCACCATCTTCATCGCCAACAAGGTGCTGCTGCTGACCTGCGTGGCCGTGATGGGCAAGGAGGGCTTCCAGCAGCTCAAGGCCATCGTCTTCGGGCATGCCAAACGGCTCGCGCCGGTGCAGAAGGTGGGTCCGGTGCGCCATGCCATCGGCCTGGCGATGTTCCTGATTCCCATCCTGACCTCGACGCTGGAGCCCTATGTGGATCAGCTGTGGCCCGGCCTCAGGCCCAATATGTGGCAGCTGCAGGTGCTGGGCGACGTGATGCTGATCGCCAGCTTTTTCGTGCTGGGCGGGGACTTCTGGAGCAAGCTGCGGGCGCTGTTCGTGAGGACGGCGTAGCCCCCCGCATCCGGGCAAAAACGGGTTGACACGATTTATGCTCAACACTAGCATAAATCGTGCCCTTTTTTTTGATCCACAAATACTCAAAATGAGTATATTGTGACGGAGACGCCCATGAATGCCCGGTCCAACGAATTTGACCTGCCCGCCGCCGCCGACCGCGTGCGCACGCTGCTGGCGCGCGAAGGCGCGGTGCTGGTGGCCCATTACTACGTGGACGCGGCCCTGCAGGAACTGGCCGAGCAGACCGGCGGCTGCGTCGGCGATTCGCTGGAAATGGCGCGCTTCGGGCGCGACCATCCGGCGCGCACGCTGGCGGTGGCGGGCGTGCGCTTCATGGGCGAGACCGCCAAGATCCTGAGCCCGGACAAGCGCATCCTGATGCCGGACCTGGAAGCCACCTGCTCGCTGGACCTGGGCTGCCCGGCCGCGGACTTCGCCGCGTGGTGCGACGCCCATCCCGACCGGACCGTGGTGGTCTACGCCAACACCAGCGCCGCGGTGAAGGCGAGGGCGGACTGGGTCGTGACCTCGTCCATCGCGCTGGACCTGATCGCCGCGCTGCACGCGCGCGGCGAGAAGATCCTGTGGGCGCCCGACCGCCACCTGGGCGCCTACGTCCAGCGCCAGACCGGCGCCGACATGCTGTTGTGGCAGGGCGCCTGCGTGGTGCACGACGAGTTCAAGGGCGTGGAGCTGGAACTGATGCGAGCCGAACATCCGCAGGCCCGGGTGCTGGCCCACCCCGAGTCGCCCGAGCCGGTGCTGGCGCAGGCCGACGTGGTCGGCTCCACCACGCAGCTGATCGACGCCGCCCGCCGGCTGGATACGGACACCCTGATCGTGGCGACCGACCAGGGCATTCTGCACAAGATGCGCGCGCAGGCGCCGGGCAAGACTTTCCTGGCCGCGCCGACCGCGGGCGACAGCGCCACCTGCAAGAGCTGCGCGCACTGTCCCTGGATGGCCATGAACGCGCTGTCCAGCCTGGCCGACGCGCTGGAACACGGGCGCAATGAAATCCTGCTGGACCCGGCGCTGGGCCTGCGCGCCAAGCGGCCCATCGACCGCATGCTGGATTTCGCCGAACGGCGCAAGCGCCGCGTGCAGGCCAGCGGCGACCTGGCCCGCGACGGCGCGCTGTACGCGCGCGTCGGTCCGGCCTGATTTCTAACCGGAGAACGGGCGCATGGAATTCGACGTCATCATCATCGGCAGCGGGTTGGCGGGCCTGGCCGCGGCGTTGGAGCTGGCCCCGCGCCGGCGGGTCGCGCTGGTGTCCAAGGGCGGGCTGGCCGACAGCGCCAGCAACCGCGCGCAGGGCGGCATCGCCGCGCCGCTGGCCGCCGGCGACAGCGTGCAGGCGCACGTGCGCGACACGCTCGTGGCGGGCGCGGGGCTGTGCGATGCGTCCGCAGCCCGCGCCATCATTGGGCAGGCCTGCGGCGCCATCGACTGGCTGCGCGAACAAGGCGTGGCGTTCAGCGCCGATTCCGGCGGCCTGCACCTGACGCGCGAAGGCGGGCACGGCCAGCGCCGCATCGCGCACGCGGCCGACGCCACCGGCCGCGCCATCGTGGCCGCGCTGGGCGCGCGGGCGCGCGCGACGCCGGGCATCACGCTGCTGGAGCGGCATTGCGCCGTGGACCTGCTGCTGTCGGGCGCGCCGGCGGCGTGCCGCGGCGTGCGCCTGCTGGATCTGCGCGGCGCGCGGGTGTTCGACGCCGCCGCCGCGCACGTGGTGCTGGCCAGCGGCGGCGCGGGCCAGGTCTATCGGACGACCACGGCGCCGCCGGCCGCCACCGGCGACGGCATCGCCATGGCGTGGCGCGCCGGCTGCCGCGTCGCCAATCTGGAGTTCACGCAGTTCCATCCCACCGGCCTGCATCATCCGCAGGCCGACGGTTTCCTGATTTCCGAGGCGGTGCGCGGCGAGGGCGGCCTGCTGCGCCTGCCCGGCGGCGAGCGCTTCATGCCGGCGCACGACCCGCGCGCCGAACTGGCGCCGCGCGACATCGTGGCGCGCGCCATCCAGGCGGAGATGTCCGGCCGCGGGCTGGACTGCGTGCAGCTGGACATCAGCCACCAGCCCGCGGAATTCCTGCGCGCGCACTTTCCCACCATCCACGCGCGCTGCCTGGCGCTGGGCATCGACATGGCCGCCGTGCCGATTCCCGTCGCGCCGGCCGCGCACTACACCTGCGGCGGCGTGGTCGCCGACGTGTCCGGCCGCAGCGATCTGCCGGGGCTGTACGCGGTCGGCGAGGCCGCCTGCACCGGGCTGCACGGAGCCAACCGGCTGGCCAGCAATTCCTTGCTGGAGTGCGTGGTGACGGGCAGGGCGGCGGCGCGGGACATCCTGCTGCATGGCGCGGCGTCCGGCCCGGCGGGCGGACTGGAACTGGCCGGCGACGCGGCGGCCGTCGCGCCGCCGGCCGCGGACCTGGCGCGGCTGCGGCACGAGCTGCGCGCAGTGATGAGCCGCGACGTGGGCGTGGTGCGCAGCGATGCGGGCCTGCGGCGCGCGGCCGCAACCACCGGCGCGCTGCGCGCCGAAATGCAGGCGCGCTTCGAGCGCGAGGGCGCCAGCCTGGAAATGCTGGAGCTGCGCAATCTGGCGCTGGTGGCCGACCTCATCGTGGCCGCGGCGCGCGCCCGCGCCGAGAGCCGGGGCGCGCACTTCAACCGCGATCGCCCGCCGGCCGAAACCGCCGACGCGCACTGCGCCGCGGCGCTTGCAATACCGTAGAATACCGGCGGCCAAGCCCGCTCATCGTCGAGCAAGGGCGTCTTGGCCGAACGGGATGCGCGGCGGGCATGGCATGCCGCGTCAGGGTGAAACAGGTGAAGCAAGCAAAGACCTCCTCCAGCACGGCCAAGTCAGCGGCCAAGTCCGCGGCCAAGTCGGACGACCAGGCCGCGCGCCCGGAACCGGGTTCCAGCCAGACGCTGATCCGCGGCCTGGACATCATCGAATCGGTCGCCGCCGGCATCGGCGACCTGGGGGAAATCGCGCAGCACACCGGCATGACCTACAGCACGGTGCATCGCATCGTGCTGGCGCTGGCGCGGCGCAACTACCTCAAGCGCGACCCGCAGCGCGGCTACCGGCTGGGCCGCAAGCTGCTGGAGCTCGGCTTTCACGCGTATTCCGAAGTGGAGCTGACGCGCATCGCGCGCCCCATGCTGCAGGCCCTGGCCGACAAGACCTCCGACACCGTGCACCTGGCCACCGTGGACCACGGCCTGGTGATCTACCTGGACAAGATATCCAGCCGCCGCGCCATCGAGATCAGTTCGCGCATCGGCGGCAGCAAGCCGCTGATCTCCACCGGCGTGGGCAAGGCGCTGCTGCTGGACGCGGGCGAGCAAGAGTGGGAAGCTATCTACGAACAGCAGCGCCATCTGCTGCGCCTGCCTGTGTCCAAGTCCGCGTGGATCAAGCTGATGCGCGGCTACGCGCAGGCCGGCTACGCCTACGACACCGGCGAGGACGAGCCGTCCATCCGTTGCGTGGCCGCGCCGATCCGCGACGGCAGCCGCAAGACCGTCGCCGCGATCAGCGTGTCCAGCACGCTCGAATACATGGATGAAAAACGCATGAAGGCGCTGGCGCCGGTGGTATGCGAGACGGCCCGCAGGATCAGCGCGGAGCTGGGCAGCAGCCAGGGGTAGGCGGTGGGTTTTGCGGGGTGATGGGTTTCGCGCGTTCGGCATTTGAGTTCTTGCTTACGGAATCTCGCGCTACACCCATCCTACGATGCCCAGGCCGTAGGATGGGTGTAGCGCGAGATTCTTTGAAGAAAAACCCGAATGCCGAACGCGCGAAACCCATCAGCCGCCGCCAACCGCCCCGTTATCAAACGGCCAGAATCTTCCCCGGATTCATGATCCCGTGCGGGTCCAGCGCCCGCTTCATCGCCGCGATCAACGACAGCTCCGCCGGATTGCGGCTGTAGTGCAGCCACGGCCGCTTGTGCAGCCCGATGCCGTGCTCGGCCGAGACTGATCCCGATAGGCTGCGCACGATGTCGTAGAACGCGGCCTCGATGCGCGCTTCGGTCTTGCGGCCATCGGCCGGCAGCGGCCCCACCACGATATGCACGTTGCCGTCGCCCACGTGGCCGAAGTAGATCGCGCGCACGTCGGGGAAATCGCGCGCCAGCGCCTGGCGCATCCGGGCCACGCATTCCTCGATGCGCGAGATGGGCGCGGATACGTCGAAGTTGATGGTGGGCGCGAAAGTGCGCAGCATCTCGGAGATGGCGTCGCGCAGTTCCCAGAAGGCCTGGGCCTGCGCGTGGGACTGGGCGATGGCGGCGTCGGCGATCCAGCCTTCGGCCAGCGCGTGCTCCAGTACCGCCTCGAAGCACGCCGCGTCCTCTTCGGGCGCGGCCGCCTGCAGGTCCAGCAGCACGTACAGCGGATACGTGGCCGGCAGCGGCGCGGCGATGCCGCCGGCGGTGGTGGCCGCGGCATAGTAGTCCTGCCACATCACCTCGAACGCGCTGACCCGGCCGCCCAGGCGGTGCTGCGCATGGCGCAGCAGCTTGATGGCCGAGCCGAAATCGGGCGCGGCCACCAGCGCGGTATTCGCGCCCGAGACGCCCGGATGCAGGCGCAGCACGGCCTGGGTGACGATGCCCAGCGTGCCCTCGGTGCCGATGAACAGATGCTTCAGGTCGGGGCCGGCATTGTTCTTGACCATCTTGTTCATCATGGACAGCACGGTGCCGTCGGGCAGCACGGCTTCCAGCCCCAGCACCAGGTCGCGCGCCATGCCGTAGCGGATCACCCGGTTGCCGCCGGCATTGGTGGCGATGTTGCCGCCGATCTGGCAGGAGCCGCGCGCGCCCAGGTCCAGCGCGAACAGAAAGCCGGCGGCCTGCGCGGCTTCCTGCACGGCCTGCAGCGGCGTGCCGGCCAGCACGGTCATGGTGGCCGAGGCGGGGTCCAGTTCGACCACGCCGGACATGCGTTCCAGCGAGACGAGCACGCAGCCTTCGATCGGCGTGGCGCCGCCGGCCAGGCCGGTCAGCCCGCCTTGCGGCACCACCGGGCAGCGTCCCGCGTGGCACAGCGCCAGCACGCGCGCGACCTCGGCGGTGTCGCGCGGACGCACCAGGGCCAGCGGCCTGCCGCCTTCCTCGCCGCTCCAGTCGTTCAGGAACCGGGCCTCGATGTCGGCGCCCGCCAGCACTTCGCCGATGCCGGCGTCGGCGCGCAGCGCGGCCAGCATGCTTTCAGGGTTCCAGGGTGCGGACGCTGTTTCCGATGCCGCAATGTTCATGCAGGGACTCCTCTTTCGGTTGTGGAATGGCCGGAGTGTCCGGCCATTATTCTCATATGTTGAGAGCATCTATCATTATTTGAAAAAATTCTAGCATCAATCTAGAATGCGCCTACGGCATTCCCAGCCCGATTCACCCGAACAAGAACATGCCGCCTCCCACGGGAGCGGCGCAGCGTTGGAGACAAACCAATGACGAATCTCATCACCACGAAGCTGTTCCGGCTTGCGGCCATCGCCGCGGCGACGACCCTGTGCGCGGCCGGCCTTGCGGGCCGGGCGCAGGCGGCCGAAAAAATCGTGCTCAAGGCGGGCCACGCCGCCTCCACCAGCAACACCGGCCACCAGGCCCTGGAACACCTGGCCAAGGAACTCGCGGCCAAGACCGACGGGCGCATCACGATGGAGATCTTCCCCAATTCGCAGCTCGGCAGCGAACGCGAACTGGTGGAAAGCATCCAGCTGGGCAACGTGGACATGACCTTCGTGTCCTCGGCGGTGCTGGGCAACTTCAACAAGGAATTCTTCGCGCTGGATATCCCGTTCCTGTTCAAGGACCGGGCCAGCGTCTATCGGGTGCTGGACGGCGATATCGGGCAGGGCCTGCTGGCCAGCCTGGACAAGGTCGGCATCAAGGGCGTGGCCTACTGGGAAAACGGCTTTCGCCAGCTGACCAACAGCAAGAAGGTGATCAAGTCGCCGGCCGACCTGGAAGGCATGAAGATGCGCACCATGGAGAACGAGGTGCACATCGCGGCCTGGAAGGCCGAGGGCGCCAACCCCGCGCCGCTGGCCTTCGGCGAACTGTTCACGGCGCTGCAGCAGGGCACGTTCGACGCGCAGGAGGGGCCGATCAACCTCTTCTACGACATGAAGTTCAACGAAGTGCAGAAGTACATCACCAAGACCAACCACGTGTATTCGCCGTGGCCGCTGTTGATCAATCCCGAGGTCTACGAGCGCTTCAGCGACGCCGACAAGAAGGCGTTCCTGCAGGCCGTCAAGGACACCACCGCCTACCAGCGCGAACTGGCGCAAAAGGCCGATGAGAAGGCCGAGGCCGCCATGCCCACGGTCACCTTCACCAGCCTCACGCCCGAAGAGCTGGCGGCGTTCTCCAGCCGCATGGGTCCCATCCAGGAAATGGTGAAGAAGAAGGTCGGCGGCGACATCGTCGACCGCATCGTGGCCGAAACCGGCAAGACCGGCGGCTGAGCCCGGCCGGCGCCGGGCGCCGGAACCCTTCCAACGCGCGCGCAAAGCGCGCCTCCAAGCCGCCGCCGCGCATCGCGGCGGCGCGGCCGGCCGCGCGCCGGCCGTCTTCGGAACGACGCAATCATGTGGAAATTTCTAGACAAGCACCTGGAAGAAGTGCTCACGGTGTTCCTCCTGGCGGCCATGTCGCTGCTGATCTGCGCCCAGGTGTTCATGCGCTACGTCATGGACAGCTCCCTGGCGTGGTCGGAGGAACTGGCGCGCTATTGCTTCATCTGGGCCACCTATCTGGGCGTGAGCTACGCCGTCAAGCGCAATGCGCACATCTGCGTGGAGGCGGCGGTGTCGCGCCTGCCCGGCAGGCTGAAGGCGGGCTTCGTGATCCTGTCGCACGCACTCTTCATCGTGTTCGCGGCGATGGTGGTCAAGGAAGGCTACGCGCTGACGCTCAAGATCTTCAAGTTCGGCCAGACCTCGTCCTCGCTGGGCCTGCCGATGGGCGTCATCTACCTGGCGCCCACCGTCGGCTTCGCGCTAGTGATCTTCCGGCTGGTGCAAAGCATCTTCGTTGAACTGGGCGCGCTGCGCCACGGAGGCCGCGCATGATTTCGCTATTGCTGTTCGGCAGCTTCCTGGCGCTCCTGATACTGAGCGTCCCCATCGCCATCTCGCTGGGCCTGGCCTCGGCCGTCGCGCTGATCTACAGCGGCAAGGTCAGCAGCAGCTACATCGCCCAGGGGCTGGTGACCTCCATCGATTCCTTCCCGCTCATGGCAGTGCCGTTCTTCATTTTGGCCGGCGACCTGATGGGGCAGGGCGGGCTGTCGCGCCGCCTGCTCAACGTGGGCAACGTGCTGTTCGGGCGCTATACGGGCGGGCTGGCCATCATCGCCATCGTCACCTGCATGTTCTTCGCCGCGATCTCCGGCTCGGGGCCGGCCACGGTGGCCGCGATCGGCGGCATCATGCTGCCGGCCATGGCCCAGCAGGGCTACGACAAGGGCTATTCGGTCGGCCTGATCGCCGCGGCCGGCAGCATCGGCATCATCATCCCGCCCAGCATCCCGATGATCATCTATGCGGTGTCGGCCAACGTGTCGATCACCAAGATGTTCCTGGCCGGCATCATTCCCGGCCTGCTGATCGGCGTGGCGCTGATCGTGGTGGCCTACCTCAGCGCGCGCAAGCACGGCTACCGCGGTTCGGAGCGGCGCTACAGCGGCGCCGAGATCGCGGCCGCGGTATGGGACGCCAAGTGGGCGCTGCTGGCGCCGGTGATCATCCTGGGCGGCATCTACGGCGGCGTGTTCACGCCGACCGAGGCCGCCGCCGTGGGCGTGCTGTACGGCTTCGTGGTGGGCGCCTTCGTGCACAAGGAATTGAGCTTCAAGGGGCTGTACCAGGTGATCGCCGGATCGGCGCTGACCTCGGCCACCGTGATCGTCATCGTCGGCACCGCGACCATCTTCGGCCGGGTGCTGGCGATCGAGCGCATCCCGTTCGTGATCGCCGACTACATCGTGCACCTGACCGACAACCCCATCGTCATCCTGTTGCTGATCAACGCGCTGCTGCTGTTCGTGGGCATGTTCATGGAGACCATCGCCGCCATCATCATCCTGACGCCGATTCTGCTGCCGGTGGTCACGGCGGTGGGCGTGGACCCGGTGCACTTCGGCATCGTGATCATCGTCAACCTGGCGATCGGCATGGTCACCCCGCCGGTGGGCGTGAACCTGTTCGTCGGCGCGCGCATCGGCGGCGTTGCGCTGGAGAAGGCGGCGGCCGGCTCCATCGCCTTCATCGTGGCCATGATCGCCACCCTGCTGGCGATCACCTACGTGCCCGGGCTGTCCCTGGCGCCGCTCGGCCTGATGGGCAATTGAGGCGGCGCGGCGGTTCTTTCGTTCAATCATCAAGGAGTAAACCATGTCACGCAAACTGCGGGCCGCCATCATCGGCTCGGGCAACATCGGCACCGACCTGCTGGCCAAGCTCCAGCGCAGCCCGGTGCTGGAGCCGGTCTGGATGGTGGGCATAGACCCGCAATCCGACGGGCTCAAGCGCGCGCGGGAAATGGGCCTGCGCGTCACCTCGGACGGGGTCGACGGCCTGCTGCCGCACCTGGAAGAGAACGGCATCGACTTCGCTTTCGACGCCACCAGCGCCTATGTGCACAAAGAGAACTCGGACAAGCTCACCGCGCGCGGCGTCAAGGTCATCGACCTGACGCCGGCCGCCATCGGCCCGTACTGCGTGCCGCCGGTCAACCTCAAGGACCTGCTGGGCGGCGGGCACAACAACGTCAACATGGTCACCTGCGGCGGCCAGGCCACCATTCCCATGGTCTACGCCGTCTCGCGCGTGCAGCCAGTGGAATACGGCGAGATCGTGGCCACCGTGTCGTCGCGCTCGGCCGGCCCCGGCACCCGCAAGAACATCGACGAATTCACCCGCACCACGGCCGGCGCCGTGGAACGCATCGGCGGCGCCAAAAAGGGCAAGGCCATCATCATCCTCAATCCGGCCGAGCCGCCGCTCATCATGCGCGACACGGTCCATTGCCTGACCGAGACCGAGCCCGACCAGGACAGAATTCGCGAGTCGGTACACGCCATGATCGCCGAGGTGCAGAAGTACGTGCCGGGCTACCGGCTGGTCAACGGGCCGGTGTTCGACGGCAGGCGCGTGTCGGTCTACCTGGAGGTCGAGGGCCTGGGCGACTACCTGCCCAAGTACTCGGGCAACCTGGACATCATGACCGCGGCGGCGGTGCGCAGCGCCGAAATGTTCGCCGAACAGATGCTGGCCGACGCCGCCGTCCCGGCCGCAAACTAGGAGATCAGGAACATGGAACTGAAAGGCAAGAAAGTCGTACTGCATGACATGACGCTGCGCGACGGCATGCATCCCAAGCGCCACCAGATCACGCTGGAGCAGATGGTGTCCATCGCCCGCGGCCTGGACGAGGCCGGCGTGCCGATGCTGGAGGTCACGCACGGCGACGGCCTGGGCGGCGCGTCGGTCAACTACGGCTTCCCGCTGCACACCGACGAGGAATACCTCGCGGCGGTGGTGCCGCAGATGAAGCAGGCCAAGGTGTCGGCGCTGCTGCTGCCGGGCATCGGCACGGTCGACGACCTGCGCCGCGCCCACGCGCTGGGCGTGCACACGCTGCGCGTGGCCACGCACTGCACCGAGGCCGATACCTCGGAGCAGCACATCGGCGAGGCGCGCAAGCTGGGCATGGACACGGTGGGCTTCCTGATGATGAGCCACATGAACAGCCCCGAGGGACTGGTGCGGCAGGCCAGGCTGATGGAAGGCTACGGCGCCAACTGCATCTACATCACCGACTCGGCCGGCCATCTGCTGCCCCATACCGTCAAGTCCAGGATCGAGGCGGTGCGCGCCGCGCTGCGCCCCGAGACGGAGCTGGGCTTTCACGGCCACCACAATCTTGCGATGGGCGTGGCCAACAGCATCGCCGCGATCGAGGCCGGCGCGGTACGCATCGACGCGGCCGCCGCGGGCCTGGGCGCGGGCGCCGGCAACACGCCGCTGGAAGTGCTGGTGTCGGTGCTGGACCTCATGGGCGTGGAGACCGGCGTGGACGTGTTCAAGATCCAGGACGTGGCCGAAGACCGCGTGGTGCCCATCATGGACTTCCCGATCCGCATCGACCGCGACGCGCTCACGCTGGGCTATGCCGGCGTGTACGGCTCGTTCCTGCTGTTCGCCAAGCGCGCCGAGCAGAAGTACGGCGTGCCCGCGCGCGAGATCCTGGTCGAAATGGGCCGGCGCGGCATGATCGGCGGCCAGGAGGACATGATCGAGGACACGGCGCTGTCGCTGCTGCGCCAGAAGCAGGCCGCGGCCGCCTGAGCGCGGCTTCAGTCGACGCCGGTCAGCAGATGCTGCGCCGGCCCGGTCGCCGCGCGCCGGAAGCGCGACGGCGACACGCCCATGTGCTCGCGGAAAAAGCGCGAAAAATTGCCGGGCGTCGAGAAACCCAGATCCAGTGCCACCGAGGTCAGGGGCTGCTTCTGGTGCGCCAGCAGGCGCACAGCTTCCTCCACGCGCACCGCGCTCCAGAACACCTGGGGCGTGGTGTTGAGCTGGTCGCGGAACAGCGCGAAGAAGTGCCCGCGCGACAGTCCGACGCGGCTGGCGACGTCCTCCACGGCCATCGGCTCGTGGACGTGCTGGCGCATATAGGCGATGGCCGCGCGCAGCCGGCGGTCCAGCGCGGGCGCCGGCGAGACCGGACGCGGCGCCCGGTCCGGCCCGGCCGACGATTCGATCGCGGCCAGCAGCAGGGCTTCGACCTCGGCGTCGATATCGGCGCCCGGGTGCTGGTGCGGCGCGACGATCTTGTCCAGCAGGCGCCAGCAGCTCTGCCGCACGGCGGCGTCGATGGGCACGCCGGGCGCGTCGAAATGGAACGGGCGGCCGGTGGCGGCGCGCCGTTCGTCCAGCCAGGGCTTGGCGATGTAGAGGACCAGGAAAATCGCCGGGCCCGAACGTTCGAGCAGCCGCGCGTCGTGCGACTCGTAGGGGTTGGCGCCCAGCGCCAGGTTTTCGCTGTAGGGCACCACGGTCTGGCCGACGCGGCCTTGCGCCCGCGAGCCGCCCAGCCACAGGGCGAGCTGCACTTCGGCGTGCGCGTGCGCGATCAGGTCATCGCGCAGTTCCAGCACGACGGCGCGGCCGAACGCGCCTTCGTGCAAGGCATAAGTCTCCTGCATCTCCGTCTCCTGTCTTTTCGTCCTCGCCTTGCGAGCCAGCTGGGTGAGTCCGTTGCGCGGCGGCGGCGCCTGCGGGAATTTTATGGGCGTTTGCGCGCGAATCCGGCGTAGGTGTATTCACCTAGCACAAGATCTGACTCTGCGATAAGTCCGCGCACCCGGCGATAAGCGCGCCGCGGCCGGCGCCTATAAAGTCCTCCGAACCTGCCGGCGCGCCACGGGCCCGCCGCGGGACTGTTCAGGTAGAAGAAGGAGACGGTAGTGCGCATTGCTAGCTTTATATTGAACGGCAGCCAGGAAGTGGGACTGGTGTCCGCCGATGGCGCGACGGTGGCGCCCCTGGCGTTCGACGCGGAACGCAAGCGCCTGGGCGCCCAGGCCGTGATCGACCTGCTGGCCGCGGGCCGCGAACTGCCCGCAACGGGGGCGGCGCTGCCGCTGGCCGAGGCGAGGCTGCTGGCCCCGCTGCCCAGGCCGCGCCGCAACCTGTGGTGCGTGGGACGCAACTACCACGCCCACGCCAAGGAGCTGTCGGCCTCGGTCTTCAAGGACAACGACGCGAATCCGGAGTCCTGGCCCATCGTCTTCACCAAGGTGCCCGAGTGCGTGGTGGGGCCGCGCGACGACGTGCTGCTGCCGGCCGACGTCTCGTCGCAGATCGACTACGAGGCCGAGCTGGCGGTCGTGATCGGCAAGGGCGGCAAGAACATCCCGCGCGCCCGGGCGCTGGAGCACGTGTTCGGCTATACGGTCGTCAACGACGTCACCGCCCGCGACGTGCAGATGCGCCACCAGCAGTGGGACATGGGGAAATCGTTCGACACGTTCTGTCCCATGGGGCCGTGGATCGCCACCGCCGACGAGTTCGACGGCACGCGCACGCGCGTGCGCTGCTGGGTCAACGGCGAGCTGCGCCAGGACGGACCCACGGAGAACATGATCTTCGACATTCCGTTCCTGATCGAAACGATTTCGCGCGGCATCACGCTGTATCCCGGCGACGTGATCGCGACGGGCACGCCCGCGGGCGTGGGCATGGGCATGCAGCCGCCGCGCTATCTGGCCGCCGGCGACGTGGTGCGCGTGGAGGTCGAAGGTCTGGGCGTCATCGAAAACACTTTTGTCGAGGAGCAAGCATGAGCACGAACTACGTCAACGGTCTGGCGGTGGAAATCGACGGCGAGGGGCCGGCGCTGTTGTGCATACACGGCCTGGGCGGCTCTTCCAACACCTGGACGCCGGTGATGGGCGCGTTCGAGGGCTTGCGCGTCATCCGTCCGGACCTGCCGGGCAGCGCGCGCTCGCCGCTGGGTTCGCAGCCCTTGTCCATCCAGACCTACGTGGACGCGCTGGCCGGCATGCTGGCGGAACTGAAGATCGATACGCTGCACATCGCCGCGCATTCCCTGGGCACCATCGTGGCCCAGCATTTCGCCGTGGCGCACCCCGGCCGGGTCAGGTCGCTGGCCCTGTTCGGGCCGCTGGCCGCGCCGCCCGACGCCGGACGCGCCGGCATCCGCGCGCGCGCCGAGCTGGCGCGCGGCGGCGACGCGGCCATGCAGGAGATCGCGGACGCCATCGTCAAGGGCGCGACCAGCGCCCGGACCAGGCAGGATCAGCCCGCGGTGCTGGCGCTGGTGCGCGAAAGCGTGATGCGCCAGCCGCCGGAAGGCTATGCGCAAAGCTGCGAGGCGCTGGCCGGCGCGCAGCCCGCCGCCGTGGAATCGCTGGACGTGCCGGCGCTGCTGGTGACCGGCGACCAGGACGGCGTGGCGCCGCCGGCCAACGTCGAGGCGCTGGCCGGCCGCATCGCGGCAAGCCGTTACGTGGTGTTCGGCGATTGCGGACACTGGACGACCTATGAACAGCCCCAGGCCTGCGTGCAGGCCCTGCGGGAGTTCTACGCGGCGCAGCGTTAGCCGCTCTTTTCCTGGCGTTTCAACATAAGAAAGCCGGCCCGCGGCGCGGGCCGGAGGAGACTTGTCATGTCCAGAATTGCCATTACCAATGTCGCCATCTTCGATGGCACCGGCGAAGCCGTGTTCAAGGGCGAGGTGCTGATCGACGGCGCGCGCATCGCCGAGGTCGCGCGCGCGCCGCGGCAGGTGAGCCGCGATGGCGCGCGCGTCATCGACGGCCGCGGCCGCTTCCTGATGCCCGGGATGACCGAGGCGCACACGCATTTCTCGTGGAACGACCAGCCCTCGCTCGCCGCCATCCAGTTCATGCCGCCGGAGGAACACATACTCTGGTGCGTGCGCGTGGCCAAGCGCTATCTGGAGATGGGCTGGACCTCGGCCGTCGGCGCGGCGGCCGCCAAGCCGCGCCTGGACGTGGTGTTGCGCAACGCGATCGACGCGGGAGAATGCCCCGGCCCCCGCTACCTGGCGGGCAGCCAGGAGATCACCACGATCGGCGCGCTGGGCGACAACACGCTGCCGCACATGCCGTTCGATGAGCTCAGCTTCGGCAGCGTCTGCAGCGGCCCCGAAGAGATCCGGCGGTCGGCGCGCACCTTCATCAAGTACGGCGTCGACCACCTGAAGATCAATCTGTCGGGCGAGTACATCGCCGGGCTGCCAGCCGAAATGTCGCCATTCTCGGAAGAGGAGATCGCCATGCTGGCGGCCGAGGCCAAGCGTTTCGGCAAGCGCGTGGCGGCGCACGCGCGTTCGAGCGAATCGGTCAAGCAATGCGTGCGGCACGGCATCGAGATGATCTATCACGCCAGCTTCGCCGACGAAGAGGCGCTCGACATGCTGGAAGCCAACAAGGACAGGCACTTCGTGGCGCCGGGCATCGGCTGGCTGGTTCGCACCGCCTTCCATGCTTCCGACTACGGCATCACGCCCGCCGCCGCCGAGCAGATGGGCTACAAGCGCGAACTGGAGATCGCCGCCGAATCGCTGCGCAAGATGCACCGGCGCGGCATACGCATCCTGCCTGGCGGAGACTACGGCTTCGCCTGGATGCCGCACGGAACCAACGCCTCCGATCTCCAGTATTTCGTGGATTATGTCGGCATGACGCCCACCGAGGCGCTGGTGTCGGCCACCCGGCTGGGCGGGGAGATCATGCAGCGGCCGCACGAGCTGGGCATGCTGCGTCCCGGCTATCTGGCGGACGTGGTCATGGTCGACGGCAATCCGCTGGAGGACCTGTCGCTGCTGATCGACCCGGACCGCATCAGCCTGGTGATGAAGGACGGGCGGATCTGCAAGAACGCCTGCCCGCCGGGCGCGGAAGGCGCGCCGCCGCGCGCCGTCGAGCAGGACAGCAGGGAAGCGGTCGCGGCGCATTGAGCGCCGCAGGGCTCAGGCCCGGCCCATGCCTGCCTGGACGCTGGCCGCCAGCATCTGGGCGGTCGCGGCCGACAGCGTCCATCCCAGGTGGCCGTGGCCGGTGTTGTAGAACACCCCCGGCCGCTTGCCGGGGCCGACCCTGGGCATCATGTTCGGCGTCATCGGGCGCAGCCCGCACCACGGCACCACGCGCGCGGTGCGCACGCCGGGGAAGTGGCGGCGGGTCCAGTCCACCAGCGGCTGCACGCGTTCGGCCCGGATGTCCAGGTTGAACCCGTTGAATTCCGCCGTGCCGGCCACGCGGAAGCGGTCGCCCAGGCGGCTGGTGACGATCTTGGCGGCCTCGTCCAGCAGGCTCACGCAGGGCGCGGCGGCGCGGCTGGCCTCGTCGTCCAGGTGCACGCTGATCGAATAGCCCTTGACCGGGTAGATGTTGAGCGAGTCTCCGAGCTGCCGCGCGAACTGGCGGCTGGCCGCGCCGGCGCAGATCACCACGGCGTCGGCCGATTCCTGGCGGGCCGGCAGCGCGCCTGCCGCCAGGTCCAGACGGTAGGCGCCGCCCTCGTGCGCGATGGCGGTGATGTCGGCGTCCTGCACGAACCGCACGCCGCGGCGCTGGCAGGCGCGGGCCAGGCCGCTGGTGAACTTGTGGATGTCGCCGGTGGCGTCCGACGGCGTGTAGAAGCCGGCGTGGCAGGCGGTCTGCAGGGCCGGCTCGATGCGGCGCGCTTCTTCCGCGGTTACCTCGTAGCGCTCCAGCCCGCCTTGCCGCAGCAGCGCGTTGGCGCGGCGCGCGGTGTCGAAGCTGGCCGCGTCGTGGTAGATGTGCAGGATGCCGCGGCGCTCCAGGTCGAAATCGATGCCTTCTTCTTCGGCCATGGCGTAAAGGTGCTGGCGCGCCTCGATGGCCAGGCGGGTGGTCTCGATGGTGTTCTGGCGATAGTTGCGGATCTGCCCGATGAACTGGGCCAGCCAGGAATACTTGTGCCAGCCCGGACGCGGATTGAGCAGCAGCGGGGCGTCGTGGCGGCCCAGCCAGCGCAGGCCTTTCATGATGGTGGACACGCTGTTCCAGACCTCGGCGTTGCTGGCCGACAGCTGGCCGCCGTTGGCGTAGGAAGTCTCCATGGCGGGGTAGCGCTGGCGGTCGTAGACGGTGACGTCGAATCCCAGCTTGTTCAGGGCATGGGCGGACGTGACGCCGGTGATGCCGGCGCCGATGATGGCGATGCGGGGCATGGTCGCTCCAAGGGTAGGGTGGCCGCGGCCACCCGGCCGCAGCACCCCATCTGTCTTGGTACCTGAGAGTTTCACGCGCCGCGCGGAGGGCGGCGGGTTCCCCTTCGGTGGGCGCGCGCGGCGCCGCTCTCCAGATTGTCTAGACCGCGCAGTCCTGGTTGCCTGAGAGTTTCCGGGGCGGTTGCTCCGTCGGCGCCTGCCGCGGCGGGCAGGTCTCTTCTGCGAGGTTTTGGATCGACGCGGGCAGAATAGCCAAAATCCGGCGGCGTGGGACCAGGGGTTAGTCCCAGTAGCCGTTCGTTTTGTCCCTGTTATATCGCCTGTTACCTCTCTGTTGAACTGTTCATTCCTGGTAAAGGCTTGAGGCGGGGGGATGCGCTATAACCGACGTTCACGCATCACACTGCCGCAAGCCGCCGGCTCGCGGACGCCCATACATGCCTCGTATCACCCGCCGTTCGTCCCTGATCCTGCTCGCCGCCCTGACGGGCGCCGTGGCCGGATGCTCCTCCCCCAAGCCCGCGTATGAGAAGGAGGACTTCACCCAGAACGACACCTACTCGCGCAGCGTCGCCGCCAGCAGCGCGGCCGCCTGCGACGCGGGCCGGCGCGCCTTGCTGAGCCAGGGCTACCTGATCGACCGCTTCGAGTCGGCGCGCGTGACCGGGCACAAGAATTTCCAGGCCGAGGACGGCCAGCATACGCAGATCAGCTTCAATATCGAATGCGCCGCCGATGGCGCGTCGAACGAGCGCTCGACGGTGTTCGCCACCGCGGTGCAGGACCGTTATTCGATCAAGCGCACCGCCAATTCGGCCAGCGTGGGCGTGAGCGTGCTGGGCCAGGTGTCCATGCCGTTCGGCGCCAGCGACGATTCGCTGGTCAAGACCGCCAGCCAGACGGTGGCGCGGCCCAAGTTCTACGACGGATTTTTCCAGCTGTTGCAGCGCTTCCTGCCGGACGCGCAGGCCGCTTCGGCGCCGCAACCGGCGCCGGCCGGACGCGGCAAGACGCCGCCCAAGCCGGCGCCGGCCGAGCCCGCGGTGTCGCCGGACGCGCCGGCCGACACCTTGAACCCGGCGGCCGCCAGCGATACGCCGGCCGCCAATGGCAAGGCCGCGCCCGCGGATGGCAAGACCGCCGCGCCCGCGAACGGCAAGGCGGCCGCGCCTTCGGACAGCAAGGCGGCGCCGGCGGGCAGCCCGCCGCCGGCAGGCGCCGACGCCGCCAAGTAAGGCCGCGCCGGGCCGCCGCTTTGCCGTAGCGCAAATTGCCGTTGCAAGCCGGTTCGCCGCGGCGCGCGCCTGCGGCGATAATGCCGGCCATGACATACCAACTCCTGAAAATGCTCCACGTGGCGGCCGTGGTCGCCTGGCTGGGCGGCTCGCTGTTCGTGTCGCTGTTCCTGCTGTCCTCTCAACCCCAGGAAGGCGGCCAAGCCCCGAAAGAAAGCAGGATGCTCGGCGCGCTGCGCCGCTGGACCCTGTACGTGACCACGCCGGCGATGGTGCTGGCCTGGCTGGTCGGCCTGCACCTGGCCGTGACCTTCGGCTGGTTCATCATGAACTGGATCTGGGTGAAGATCGCCCTCGCGCTGGCGCTGTCGGCGCTGCTGGGCGTCCAGAGCAAGGCCTTGCGCCGCATGGCCGGCGGCGGCGCGCAGCGTCCGGCGCTGATCGATTGGTACGCGCCGTTCACCGTGGTCGCGGCTTCCGCGATCGTCGCGCTGGTGATCGTCAAGCCGTTCTGAACGCCGTCGGCGCGCCGCGCGCATATGCCGCGCGGCCATAACCAAACGCCCCGGCCATAAGCACCGAACGAAGTCTTCGTTCGCGCCGGGCGTGCCCGTCCCTAGAATCGTTTCTCTCATAACCGCTTAGCCTGAGAGGCGATTCCAAAATGACTCCCCGTATTTTCAAGAAGCTGCTTGGCGTGGTGCTGGCCTCGGCGGCGATGTTCCACGGCCCGGCCTTTTCGGCCGACGCCAAACCCCTGAAGGTCGGCGTGCGCGGCGGCGTCGACGAACAGATCTGGGAAGTGGTGGCCCAGGTCGCCAGGAAGAACGGTCTGGCCGTGGAGCCGGTGGTCATCACCGGCACCGCCAGCCCCAACGAGGCCCTGAACAACGGCGACCTGGAGGCCAACGCCTTCCAGCACATTCCCTTTCTGAACGACCAGATCCGCCAGCGCGGCTACAAGCTGGTGCCGGTGGCCAACACGCTGATCTCGCCCATCGCGTTCTATTCCCGCAAATACAAGTCGCTGAAGGACCTGCCGGAAGGCGCGCGCGTGGGCATACCCAACGATCCCAGCAACCAGACGCGCGCGCTGGTGGTGCTGCGCGACCAGGGCCTGATCACGCTCAGGAACGGCTTCGACCCGGCCACCGGCACGGCCACGCTGGCCGACGTGACCGCCAACCCCAGGAAGCTCCAGTTCGTGGAGAGCGCCTCGGTGGTGCTGGCGCGCTCGCTGCCCGACGTGGACGCCGCCGCCATCGTCAACAGCTTCGCCTACCAGGCCGGCCTGATCGCCACGCGCGACGGCATCGCGGTCGAAAAGAAGGAAAACAATCCCTACGTGAACATCATTGCGGTCCGCGAACAGGACCGGAACGCGCCGTGGGTGCCCGAGCTGGTCAAGGCCTACCACTCGGAAGAGGTGCGCCAGTTCATCCTCAGCAAGTTCGAAGGCTCCGTGATTCCGGTGTTCTGAGCCATGATGCAACATGAGTTTTCCATTGCCCAGCCGGCGGCCGCGCCGCCGCTGCCGGCGGGCGACGAGCACATCGTGTTCGAAGGGCTGCAAAAGCGCTACGAGGGCGCGCGCGGCGCGGTTGCGGCGCTGTCCGACGTGTCGTTCTCGATTGCCCGCGGCACGGTGTTCGGCATCATCGGGCGCAGCGGCGCCGGCAAGTCCACGCTGCTGCGCTCCATCAACATGCTGGAGCGGCCCAGCGCGGGGCGCGTGCTGATCGACGGCGTGGACGCGGGCGGGCTGGACGAGAACGCCCTGGTGGCGCTGCGCCGGCGCATCGGCATGATTTTCCAGCACTTCAATCTGCTGTCGGCCAAGACGGTGGCCGAGAACGTGGCCCTGCCGCTGCGCGTGGCCGGCGTGAAGCCGGCGGCCGCGCGGGCCCGCGTCGCCGCGCTGCTGGAGCTGGTGGGGCTGGGCGACAAGGCCGACGTCTATCCGGCCAGGCTGTCCGGCGGCCAGAAACAGCGCGTCGGCATCGCCCGGGCGCTGGTGCACGAGCCCGAGATCCTGCTGTGCGACGAGGCCACCTCGGCGCTGGACCCCGAGACCACGCAGTCCATCCTGACCCTGCTGCGCGACATCAACCGCAAGCTGGGCCTGACGGTGGTGCTGATCACGCACGACATGGCGGTGATCCGCGAGATCTGCCACAAGGTGCTGGTGCTCGACGGCGGGCGCAAGGTCGAGCACGGCGAGGTCTGGCGTGTCTTCGGCAATCCCCAGGCCGAGGCCACGCGCGCCTTGCTGCGGCCCCTGCAACATGGATTGCCGGCCGACCTGGAGGCCAGGCTGGTGCCCGACCTGCAGGGCCGCGACGGCGTGGCGGTGCTGAGCCTGCGCTTCACGGGGCAGGGCCGGCCGGGCGGCGTTTCGCTGCAGGCGCTGGCCGCCCTGGGGCCGGGCGCGACGCTGCTGCATGGCGGGCTGGACCGCCTGCGCGGCCACGCGCAAGGCAGCCTGCTGGTGTCGGTGCCGGCGGGCGCATTACGGGAAGAGGCCGCGCGCGCCGCGCTGGTGGCCGATCAGATAAAGGTGCTGGGCTATGTCGCTGCCGATGTTCGATAAATACCTGCAGGCGTTTCTGCAGACCCTGACCATGGTGGGCGTGGCGGCGGCCATCGCCATCGTCTGCGGGCTGGCGCTGGCGCTGGTCCTGACGGTCACCGCGCCGGGCAATCTCTATCCGCTGCCGCGCCTGAACAAGGCGCTGTCCATCGTGGTGAATACCTTCAGGGCCATTCCCTTCATCATCCTGCTGGTGGCCATGCTGCCGTTCACGCGCATGCTGGTGGGCACCACCCTGGGAACCTGGGCCGCCATCGTGCCGCTGTCGGCCAACCTGGTGCCGTTCTTCGCGCGCATCGCGCAGGTCAGCCTCAACGAGGTGGACCGCGGCCTGGTGGAAGCCGCGCGCGCCATGGGCTGCCGGCGCTGGCACATCGTGCGCCACGTGCTGCTGCCCGAAGCGCTGCCCGGCATCGTCGGCGGCATGACGGTAAGCGTCATCGCCATGATCAATGCCTCGGCCATGGCCGGCGCGGTGGGCGCCGGCGGCCTGGGCGACCTGGCGATCCGCTACGGCTACGAACGCTACGAGACCCGCGTGATGTTCGAGGTGATCGTGATCCTGATCGCGCTGGTGTCCATCGTGCAATTCACCGGCGAATGGCTGGCGCGCCGCGCCGACCACAAACGCTGATATCCGAACAAGGAATCCCAGATGTCCGATTTTCCGCAACAGGGCTTCGCCACGCGCGCCATCCATCTCGGCTACGAGCCGCTGGACGAACAGGGCGCGCTGTCGCCGCCGCTCTACCTGACTTCCACCTACACCCAGGAAAGCCTGGAAGCCTTCGACCGGATCAGGCTGGGCGAGGCCCAGGGCTACGTCTACGGCCGCACCCGCAATCCCACGCAGGCGCTGCTGGAAGAACGCCTGGCCTCGCTGGAGGGCGCCGAGGCCGGTGTGGCGACCGCCTCCGGCATGGCCGCGATCTCCGCCACGCTGTTCACGCTGCTGCAAAGCGGCGACGAGATCGTGGTGGACCAGATCGTCTACGGCACCGCCTTCACGCTGTTCACGCAGGGCCTGGCCCGCTTCGGCGTGCGCGCGGTGTTCGCCGACTTCACCCGCCCGCAGGCCGTGGCCGACGCCATCGGCCCCAAAACGCGCGCGGTGTATTTCGAGACGCCGGCCAATCCCAACCTGCGCCTGGTGGACATCGCCGCCGTGTCGGCCATCGCCCGCGCCCGCGGCCTGCTGACCATCGTCGACAACACCTTCGCCACGCCGGCGCTGCAGCGTCCGCTGGAGCACGGCGCCGACCTCGTGCTGCATTCGGCCACCAAGTACCTGGGCGGCCACGGCGATCTGCTGGCCGGCGCGGTGCTGGGGCGCAAGCAGCACATCGACGCGATCCGGCTGCAGGGCCTGCGCTACTTCACCGGCGCGACGCTGTCGCCGTTCACGGCCTTCCTGGTGTTGCGCGGCCTGAAGACGCTGGAACTGCGCGTGCAGCGCCACAGCGAATCGGCCAGGAAGGTGGCCGAGCTGCTGCGCGGCCATCCCGCGGTGGCCGAGGTGTTCTATCCGGGCTTGGCGGACACGGCCGGCGCCGAGATCGCCCGGCGCCAGCAGTCGGCCGGCGGCGGGCTGGTGGCGTTCGAACTGAAGACCGGGCTGGCGGGCGGGCGCCGGCTGCTCGACAGCCTGAAACTGGCCCGCATCGCGGTCAGCCTGGGAGACCCCGAGACGCTGATCCAGCATCCCGCGTCCATGACGCACGCCAGCTACACGGCCGAGGACCGCGAGCGCTACGGCCTGTCCGAGGGGCTGCTGCGGCTGTCGGTGGGACTGGAGACGCCCGAGGATATCGTGGCCGATCTCAGGCAGGGCCTGGACCGGGTGTAGGCGCGGCGTCGGCGCGCCGCCAGGCTATCCAGTCGCCCTCGGCCTCGAAATTGTGCGGGCCGCGGCCGGCGGCGGCCAGGCCGGCGCGCAGCGCGCCCATGTCCAGCCCGGGCAGGTGGCGCAGCAGCGCGTCGGGCAGGCGCTCCGCGTCCAGCATGTCCTGGTCGAACTCCAGCGTCATCCGTCCGCCCTCGTCGCCGCAGACGCGGAAGATCCACAGGCCTTCCATGTAGTCGCCGGCCCAGGGATCGGGGTAGAGCGCCTGCGTGTAGCGAAAGCCGAATTCGTGGATCTCGTCCCAGGGCCAGAACTCGCGCTGGCGCAGCGCACGCAGCAGTTCGCTGGCGCGCGTCAGGCCGGCGTCGTCGAAACTCAGGGTTTCGCGCAGCGGATCTTCGGCCGGCGCGGGGCCGGCGAGCAGGCGCTTGATGAATGACCACATGGCGCGGATAACGGACGGCGCGGAGCCGGAGTCCGCAAAGATGCTACAACCTTTCATTCACGTCAATCCGCCGCGTCGCGAGGCGGACGACGCACATAACAAGGAGAGCACCCATGACGGACAAGATGCCAGACGCCATCGACCAGGACATGGCGCCCGCGCCCGCGGAGCAGATCCGCAGGCGGGCCGGCGCCCGTGTGCACGCCGCGCGCCAGGAGGCCGTGGCGCTGCTGGCCGACATCGCGCGCCGCCGTCCCGCCGGTGCGCCCGAACAGGCGCACGAGGCTTTGCGCTCGCTCATCGAGGCGCTGTCGCCCGACGATGCGCAGGCCGTGCACCGCGCGCTGCTGGAAGCCGGCGAGCAGGCCGAGGCGGCGCCGCGCAATCCCGACGACGAACTGGTCGCGCACTGGCGCGAAGGCATTTATCCGTACCGCCACCGCATGCTGCGGCGCAATTACGAAAAGCAGAAGTACCGTTTGCAGGTCGAACTGCTCAAGCTGCAGGCCTGGGTCAAGGCCACCGGCCAGCGTGTCGTGATCCTGTTCGAAGGCCGCGACGCGGCGGGCAAGGGCGGCACCATCAAGCGCATGATGGAGCACCTGAACCCGCGCGGCGCGCGCGTGGTCGCGCTGGAAAAGCCGTCCGACACCGAGCGCGGCCAATGGTATTTCCAGCGCTATGTGCAGCACCTGCCCACGGCCGGCGAAATCGTCATGTTCGACCGCTCCTGGTACAACCGCGCCGGCGTGGAGCGCGTGATGGGCTTTTGCACGCATGGGGAGTACCTGGACTTCCTGCGCCAGGTGCCCGGCTTCGAGCGCCACCTGGTCAGCAGCGGCATCCACCTGATCAAGTTCTGGTTCTCGGTCAGCCGCGAGGAACAGCTGCGCCGCTTCGAGCAGCGCAAGGTCCATCCGCTCAAGCAGTGGAAGCTGAGCCCGGTGGACCTGGCCTCGCTGGACAAATGGGATGACTACACCCGCGCCAAGGAAGCGATGTTCGCGCACACCGACACCGCCGACGCGCCGTGGGTGGTGGTCAAGTCCGACTGCAAGAAGCGCGCGCGGCTCAACGCCATGCGCTACGTGCTCAGCCGCCTGCCCTACGAGGGCAGGAGCGACGACGCCACCCTGGCGCTGGATTCGCTGATCGTGGGCCGCGCGCTCTGACGCTACGGGCCGGCGGGTTCAGCCCAGCGCCTGCAGATCGAGCACATGGCTGCGCCCGATCCAGACAGCGCGGTCGCGGTGGTCGCGCAGCGAGTCGCCGGTGTTCGGGTGCAGGAACACGTCCAGTCCGCCGTGGTGCAGCGTGAGCCAGGTCGCGATCTCGCCGAAGTCCCCGGGCGCGAAGGCGATCTGGTAGCTCCAGCACGGATGCGGGCCGACGGGGCGCTCATGGAAGCGCCCCAGCTCCATCCGGCCGCCGAAGCGCGAGGCGATCCGTTCGCGCAGCGCCTGCGCGGCATCCCGGCTGGCTGCGTCGAAATACACGTGGGCATGCCAGCTGGCCACGTCGGCCAGCGATGAATCGTTCATGTGCTTTCTCCTAGCCGCCGGCGCGCTTGGCGCGGTAGCCCTGTTTCTGCAAGGCCTCCATGACGCGCTCGCAATGGTCGCCCTGTACCTCGATCACGCCGTCTTTCACGGTGCCGCCCGAGCCGCAGGCCGCGCGCAACTGCTTGCCCAGCGCGCCCAGCGCAACCGGGTCCAGCGCCAGGCCCTTGACCACGGTGACGCTCTTGCCGCCGCGGCCCTTGGTTTCGCGCGATACGCGCGCCACGCCGTCGCCGGCCGGCGCGGCGCGCGCCGCGTCGCAGCGGCATTGCGCCACGGGCTGGCGGCACTGCGGGCACATGCGCCCGCCATCGGTGGAGTAGACCAGGCCGCCCATCGGATTTTTCTTCATGGCGGCCTCACTTCCCGCGCATCTGGTCGATCAGGCGCCGGTCGCGCTTGGTCGGCCGTCCGGCCTCGATGCCCAGCGCCGGTTCGGGCGCGAGCCGGCGCATTTCCGCCGCGCGCTCGCGCGCCGCGATGCTGTCGGGCGTTTCCTCGTAGAGCTGGCGCGCCACCGGCGCCGGGCCGCGCACGCCGCTCACGCCCACGACCCGCACGCGCAGCGCGGGGTCTTCCTTGCGGATGGTGACGAGGTCGCCGGGCGCGACCTCGCGCGCCGGCTTGGCCGGCTGGTCGTTCACCTGCACGCGGCCCTTGCCGATTTCCTGTACGGCCAGGCTGCGCGTCTTGTAGAAACGCGCCGCCCAAAGCCATTTGTCGAGCCGGATCTTGTCCATCTCCTGTCCCTGCGGTAAAGCTGTGTCAGGGACGATGATAGCCGGGCCGGCCGGCCCGGCACCAATCAATCCAGGCTGAGGCCGGCCTCCTTGACCACGCGCTGCCATTTGGCGATCTCGGCGCGGCGGAAGCTGTCCAGTTCGGCCGGCGTGGAGCCGATGGGTTCGGCGCCGATGCCGGCGAGCTGCTCGGCGATGGCGGGGTCTTTCAGCACCTTGGCCAGCGCCTGCGACACCTGGTCGACGATGGCGGGCGGCGTGCCGGCCGGCGCGAACACGGCGTTCCATTCGTAGGTCTCGTAGCCGGGCACGCCGGATTCGGCGATGGTGGGCAGCTCGGGCGCGGTCTTGGAGCGCTCCAGGCCGCCGACGGCGATCGCGCGCAGCTTGCCGTTCTTCACGTGCTGCCAGGACGAGCCCATGCTGGCGAACATCACGGGGACCTGGCCCGACATGACGTCTATCATGGCCGGGCCGCCGCCCTTGTAGGCCACGTGCTGCAGCTCGGTCTTGGCCAGCAGGTTGAACAGTTCGCCGGCCAGATGCTGCGCCGAGCCGGGGCCGGCCGAGGCGTAGTACACGTGCTCCTTGGCGCCCGGACGGCCCAGCCTGATCAGGTCGGCCACGCTGCGCACTTCGTACGAGGGCGTGACCACCAGCACGTTGGGCACGCGCAGCAGCAGGGACACCGGCGCGAACGCCGTCAGCGTGTCGAACTGCATCTTCGAATGCAGGGCGGGATTCTGCGCGTGGTTGGAGGCGTCCAGCATCAGCGTATAGCCGTCCGGCTTGGCCTTGGCCACGACCGCGCCGCCTATCATGCCGCCGGCGCCGCCGCGGTTTTCGATGACGACCGGCTGGCCCAGTTCCGCGGCCAGCCTGGGGCCGATCAGGCGCGCGACCACGTCCACCGTGCCGCCGGGCGGATAGGTGACGACCAGCGTGACGGCGCGTTCGGGATAGGCGGCGCTCGCGGCGCCGGCGACGCCGGCGAGCAGGCCGGCGGCCGCGTACAGGGCGCCGCGGCGCGCCAGGCGTTGGAACAGGTGGGTCATGGTTTGTCTCCTTGGAATCTGAACAGCCGCAGCGGCGTGTCGGCAAGCACCATGCGCCGCTGCACGGGATCGTCGATCCAGGCGTCCAGCCACCGGACTGCGGCGGAATAGGACGCCAGATGGCGATGTTCGGTGTGAGGCCAGTCGCTGCCCCACATGAGGCGGGCGGCCGTGTAGGCGTCGAGCAGCTGCCGCGCGGCGATCCGCCCAGAGGTCGTACAGGCGGACGCCGGCCAGTTGCGGTAGGGGGCCGACAGCTTGACCCAGACGCGGCCGCTGTCGGCCTGGCGCAGCAGGTACTGGAAGCCGGGATCGGCGACGCCCAGCGCGGGATCGGGGCGGCCGAAATGGTCCACCACCACGCGGCATTGCGCGGCCAGCAGCGCCGGCAGGATGTCCGGCAGGCGCGCGGCCGGCAGATGCACTTCGACGTGCCAGCCCAGCGCATTGACGCGCGCCAGCAGCGTGCGCCAGCCGGGCAGGCGCAGGTCCGGCACGGGCAGCCCGATCAGGTTCAGCCGGATGCCGACCACGCCCGCCTCGGCCAGCGCCAGCAGATGTTCGGCGGGGACGCCGGGCGCCACCACCGCGACGCCGCGCAGGCGCGCGGGCGCGGCGCGCAGGGCCTCGACCAGGTGGCTGTTGTCGGACCCCAGGAAACTGGGCTGCACCAGCACGCCATGGCCGAGCCCGTGCGCGTCCAGCAAGGCGAGGTAGTCGGCCGGCGTGGCGTCGTGGTCGGGGCTGTGGCGGCGCGTGGCGGCCAGCGCCAGCCCGCGGTGGAATACGTGGGCGTGGGTGTCGACGGATTTCGGCTCGGTGCGTGTGTCCATAAGCCGGGATTCTAAGAACGCGCTGTATAGTTTTCTATTTGGTAAAACTGTTTTATGTATATCGAATCGATATGGAAACCAGGCACTTGCGTTACTTCCTGGCCGTGGTGGACCACGGCAGCGTCAGCCGCGCGTCGGAGTGGCTGGGCATCGCGCAGCCGGCCTTGAGCCAGGCGCTGGGCCGCATGGAGCAGGACCTGGGCGTGCGCCTGTTCGAGCGCTCGCGCCGCGGCGCCGCGCCCACGCCGGCGGCGCTGGCCATACTGGAGGACGTGCNCTGTTCGAGCGCTCGCGCCGCGGCGCCGCGCCCACGCCGGCGGCGCTGGCCATACTGGAGGACGTGCGGACCAGCGTGGCGCGCATCGACGCGGCGGCGCAACGGGCGCGCGAGATCGGCCGCGGCAGCGCGGGGCAGCTGACCATCGGCCTGGTGTCCTCGGCCCTGTTCGACACCTTGCCGCGCGCGCTGCGCGAATTGCGCCGGCAGGCGCCGGGCGTGCGCGTGATCCTGCGCGAAATGAGCAACGCCGAGCAGGCCGAAGCCTTGCAGACCGGCGAAATCGACCTGGGCCTGATGCACACGCCGGTCGCCGTGGGCGGGCGCATGCGCGAGCGGCTGCTGCTGCGCGACCGTCTGGTGGCGGCGGTGCCGGACGAGCTGGAGGTGGCCGAAGACGGCAAGGTCTCGATGGCGCAGATCGCCCGGGCCGGCCTGGTCATGTACCCGCAGGCGCAATTGCCGGCCTTTTACGCGGGCATTCTCGACGCCATGCGCAAGGGCGGCCACGACGCGCAGGTGGCGCAGGAGGCCAACCGCACGCTGACCGTGCTGGCCTGCGTGGCCGGCGGCTGCGGCGTGGCGCTGCTGCCCAGCTGGATACGCTCGATGAACTTCGCCGGGGTGCGCTTTTGCGAGGTGCGCGACGGCCAGCGCCTGCCCGCCTTCGACCTGAGCGCGATCTGGCCCGCCCGCTCCGTGCCCACGCTGGCCGATCTGTTCGCCAGCCTGGACCTGGGCGGCCGCATCGAAGGCCGCGCCGGCCGCAACGCTTAAGCCAGGCTTAAAGCGGCCGCCATCCCCGGAACCTGGCGGCAAGCTCCCGTCTAACCAGAAACGGTTGGAGGACTTTGCCCATGGATCTGAACTGGCAACAGCAACTTGCCGAAAGCGCGCTGTGGCTCGCGCAGGCGTTCGGCATCAGCGCCGTCGCCCTGGCGCTGGCCGCGATGGCGCTGGCGCGCACCACGGACTGGGGCCGCAAGTTCTGGCGGCTGGCCTGGCCTTACCTCGATCCGCGCCGCAGCCTGCGGCCCTTGCTGACCGTGGCGCTGCTGCTGTTGCTGGCCATGTTCGCGGTGCGCATGACCGTGCTGTTTTCGTTCTGGTACAACGGCTTCTACAGCGCGCTGCAGGCGCTGGACCAGTCGGCGTTCTGGCGCTTTCTGGGCATATTCTCGGTGCTGGCCTGCGTGCACGTGGCGCGCACGCTGGTCGACAGCTACGCCGGCCAGGCCTTCGACATCCGCTGGCGCGTCTGGCTCAACGAGCGCCTGACGCGCGACTGGCTGGGCGCCGGCGCGTATTACCGCGGCCATTTCCTGGATGCGCCGGTGGACAACCCCGACCAGCGCATCGAACAGGACATCGCCATGTTCGTCACCGGCTCGCGCACGCTGGCGATCGGCGCGCTGAGCGCGGTGGTGTCGCTGGTGGCGTTCACCGCCATCCTGTGGAACCTGTCGGGCGCGCTCACGGTGGCCGGCGTGGAAATCCCGCGCGCCATGGTGTTCATGGTGTATCTCTACGTGATCGTGGCCACGCTGTTCGCCTTCAGGATCGGGCGGCCGCTGATCCGGCTGAACTTCCTGTCCGAACGCCTCACCGCGAATTTCCGCTATGCGCTGGTGCGCCTGCGCGAGAACGCCGAGAACGTCGCGTTCTACCAGGGCGAGGAAGTGGAGCGCGCCACGCTCTGGACGCGGTTCACGGCCTACGTCGCCAACCTGTGGGCGCGCGTGTACCGGGGCCTGAAGTTCGACGGCTTCAACCTGTCGGTCAGCCAGGTGGCCGTGGTGTTTCCCTTCATTCTGCAGGCGCCGCGTTTTTTCAGCGGCGCCATCAAGCTGGGCGACGTGATCCAGACCTCGCAGGCCTTCGGGCAGGTGCAGGATGCGCTGTCGTTCTTCCGCACCTCCTACGACACCTTCGCGCAATACCGCGCCACGCTGGACCGCCTCAATGGCTTCCTGGACGCCAACCAGGCCGCCCGCGCGCTGCCCGCCGTGCGGACCGAGACGCTGCCCGACGGGCTGGATATCGAGCGCCTGCAGCTGCGCCGGCCCGACGGGGCCGCGCTGCTGCGCGACCTGGACCTGCGGCTGCGGCCGGGCCAGGCCCTGCTGATCAAGGGGCCGTCGGGCAGCGGCAAGACCACCTTGCTGCGCGCGCTGGCGGGCCTGTGGCCATACGCCGAAGGCACGGTAAGGCGGCCGCAGGGCGCGAACGCGCTGTTCCTGTCGCAGCGGCCTTACCTGCCGCTGGGCGACCTGCGCGGCGCGGTGGCCTATCCCGGCCTGGCGCAGCCGGAGGACGATGCGCGCCTGGCCGATGCGCTGCGCCAGGTGAACCTGGGGCATCTGGCCGGACGGCTCGACGAAGTGGCGGACTGGGCGCGCACGCTGTCCATCGGCGAGCAGCAGCGCGTGGCGTTCGCGCGCGTGCTGTTCAACCGGCCCGCCATCGTGTTCCTGGACGAGGCCACGTCGGCCACCGACGAAGGCCTGGAGCACGCGCTGTACGGCCTTCTGCGCGGCGCGCTGCCGGACTGCATGCTGGTCAGCGTGGGCCATCGCAGCACGCTGGACGCCTTCCATACGCACAGGCTGGCGCTGGACGGCGCGGGCGGCTGGCGCATGGAACGCATCGAGGCGCGGGCGCGGCAGCCGGAGCCGGACCGCGCCGCGGCCTGAGCGGCGGGCGTCAGGTGCCCACGCGCAGAGGACCGGTCAGCTTGCGCAGCGCGGCCACCACGCTTTGCGCGGTGATGCGGCCGGTCTTGGGATTGGCCGAGGGAATGTTCTGGATTTCCATCGAGAACGAGGCCGAGTCGGATACGACCTCGACGCGGTGGACGTTGCGGTCCAGCGAGGGATCGGCCCAGATTTCCAGGGTGGTCTTGTCGGGACCGATGCCGGCCAGCGACACGCTGACCGCCACGTTCAGGTTGGCGGGAAAGCCCACAGCCGCTTCGCGCGGCGATCCGCGGAAAATCAGGCGCGGTTCGGCGATGTCCGCGATGTCGATGTTGTTGTCCGTCAGGTAAGGCGCGCCGAGCAGGCCGCGCACCGGCTTGCGCGTGATCATGGTGACGGAATGGATGACGCCTTCGGCCGCGGCGGTGATGGCGTCCAGGCCCAGGATGGCGCCCGACGGCACCACGATCTGGCCGTGATGGGCGCGGGCCAGTTCGATCAGGTCGTCGTTGCGCAGCAGGGCGCCGGAGCTGAGCACGACCAGCTTTTTGCCGGCGCGCAGCACCGGCTCGGCGATGTCGCGGAACACGGCGGCGGGCGCGCATTCCACCACTACGTCGCAATGCTCGTGCAGCGCGCCGATGGTGGTGAAGACGGGAGCGCCGCCGCTCCAGGCGTATGCCGGCGGGGCCTGCGGGTCGCGCACGGCGACGGCGGCCAGGGCCAGGCCGGGCAGCCCGGCGTCCAGGGATTGCGCCACGGCCTGGCCGATGGCGCCGAAGCCGGCGATGCCGACGCGGTAGCTGTTCATGGGAGTCCGGAGCAGGGCCGCGGCGCGCCGCGGGCGGTTCGAAAAGAAAAAGGGCGCCGCTGGCGGCGCGCGAGTCCGCCGGCCACTTTAGCCAGCATGCCGGCGGGCGTCAATGCGCAATGGCGGCCAGGGCGTCTACACTTCGCGCTTGAGCCGATGGAGCACGCATGCAGATACTTCCCGAGTCACCCGGCGACCGCGACGCGATCTTCACGTTGACGCAGGCCGCATTCAAAGACCACCCTCATAGCGCGCACACGGAGGGCCACATCATCGACGCGCTGCGCGAGGCCGGCGCGCTGACGTTGTCGCTGGTGGCGCGATTGGACGGGCGTATCGCGGGCCACGTTGCGTTTTCTCCGGTAGCGATCGGCGACGGCTCGCCGGACTGGTACGGCCTGGGCCCGGTGGCGGTGTTGCCCGAGCTGCAAGGCCGGGGTATCGGCGCGGCGCTGATCCGGGCGGGTATCGCGGGTCTGAAGTCGCTGGGCGCGGCAGGCTGCGTGGTCATGGGAGATCCGGCGTACTACCGGCGGTTCGGCTTCGCGCAGACACCGGCGCTGACGTATCCCGGCGTGCCGCCGGAGTATTTCATGGCGCAGGTGTTCACGCGTCCGGCGCAAGGGCAGGTCACCTATCACAAGGGGTTCGAGGCGGCGGCATGACCGCGGCGAGTCTGGATTGGCGCGGGCAGCATGAATTCCGCCCCGGCGTAATCGGTCGCGATGTCGGTGGCCCCCGATGCGAGCCGTTCGGCCCATTCGTCCAGCACACGGCGTTCTTCCGCGCAGACCTTGGCGTTCAGCACCAGCCGCAGCGATGCGGCTTCCTCCAGTCCATAGCGGGTCGCGCGGCCCACGGTCAGCGCGCCCGCGGCATGATCCGCGGCTGCGCGTTGCACGCACAGCCCTGAGTCGGCCAGCGCCGAAGCCAGATAGACCTGCGGATCGCGGGCCACCCAGTCCAGCACATTGCCGATTTGCCACACTCCGGTTTCGCGGCAAACGCGCGTCACGCCCTCGCGCCCGCCATCCATCATGGCGAACAGCACGCGGGCGTCGCGCGCGGCCAGTGCGCGCGTCCAGGCAGCGCCAAGCGCCGCATCGTGCTGGTTGCCGCAGAATGCGGTCAGCGGGTCCTGGCCGGTGACGCGGCGCACGCCGTCAGCGTAGGCGGCGCGTCCCTTCAGGCCGGGCCGGACGCGTTCGCCCGACAGATGGGCGGCGCGCCCGTTACCGACGCGCAGGCCGGCCAGTATGCCGGCAAGAAAGGCCGAATGTTCTTGCAGGATCTCGTATGACGCGACATTGGCCGCGGTGTGGTGGCCCTGGGTGATGGCGAATTGCGTGCGCGGGTAGCGTGGCGCCACGGCGGCGACGGGCGCATCGCCCTGGCCGCCATGCACGACGACCAGGTCCGGCCCGGTTGCGCACAATTGCGCAAGTCGGTCGGCGCGCGCGGCGGCGTCGTTCGCGGCTATCCATTCCTGCTTCAGGGGTTGGCCCGCTTGCGCGGCGCGTTCGGCGCCGCGCAGCGCCGCTTCATTGAATCCTCCGCGGCCCGGATGGCCGAACAGCACGAGCAGGCGGCGGGTGCTCACAGGCTGGCTCCCGTGGCACGCACGACCGGCCCCCAATCCTCGGCCTGGCGCCTGACGAAGTCGGTGAACTCGGCGGGAGACTTCCGCGACAGGACAAAACCTTGCCCTTCGAGCTTGGCGCGTATGCCGGGCGCCTCCAGCGCCTGCGCAATCGCGTCATTCAAGCGCTGCGACACCGCGCCGGGCAAGCCAGCGGGACCGGAAAGACCGATGAAGTTCTCGGCGATCAGGCCGGGATAGCCCAGCTGTCCCACCGCCGGGATGTCCGGCGCCTGCGGCACCGGCAGAGGCGTGGTGACGGCCAGCAGGCGTAATTGGCCGGACCGCAGGAACGGCAGGTTCTGCGGCAGGGCGTCCACCGCAAAGCGGATCTGACCGCCCAGCAGGTCATTGCGCATGGCGCCCGAGCCTTTGTACGGGATGTGCTGCAAGCGCGCGCCGGTCTGCCGGGAATACAGTTCGCCGACGATCTGGCCCACGGAGGCCAGGCCGCCGCTGCCGTATTGCACGGGCTGTTCCTGCGCGCGAATCCAGGCGGTAAGCTCCGCGAAACTGGACGCCGGCACCGAGGGATGGACGACGAACACGGTGGGCACCGCGCCCACGTAGGCGATGTGGTCGAAACTGGCGAGTGCGTCGTATCCGCCCTGCGGCATCAGCGCGGGCGAGATGGACAGCGGCGCCGAATTGGACATCAGCAAGGTGTAGCCGTCGTTGGGCGCCTGCGCCACCAGGCTTGCGCCGATGGTCGAGCCCGCGCCGGGCTTGTTTTCGATGACGATGGGCTGGCCCAGCTGTTCGGCCAGCACGGGCGCGATGACGCGCGCGGCGATATCGCTTGCGCCGCCAGGCGGGAAGGTGACGATGAGCCGGATGGGACGTTCGGGCCAGGCGGATGCGCGCGCGATGCGCGGCCGCGCCAAGGGCAGCGCCAGCGCGCCGGCAAGCATGAAGGTTCGTCGGGATATCGGCATTGCGTGGTTTTCTACGTGGCTGCCGCAAGGGCGGCGAAGGGGCGTACTGTAGAAAGCCGTGCCGGGCCTGACAAAGATTTTGTAGCCGTTTGCTTATGCCCGCCGCGTTGCGCGGCGGGCATGTTTCACACGTGCAGGGCGCGGTTTCAGCTGCCTTTCTGCGCTTGCGCCATGTAGTCCACGGTCAGGTTCGCCAACGCGCGCACACCGTTGAGCAGGCCCGATTCATCGACGTAGAAGCGCGGCGAGTGGTTGGGCGCGGCCTTGTCCACGTCCGTACCCTTGGGCGTCACGCCCAGATAGAAGAACATGCCCGGCACCTTCTCCTGATAGAACGAAAAGTCCTCCGACGCCGTGGATTTGGGTTGCAGGCCGTAGTTGCCTTCGCCCGCGACGCGGCGCAGGGTCGGGCCCATCTTCTCGGTCAGCGCCGGATTGTTGACGGTGGCGTTGTACAGCTCGACCACGCGCACGTCCGCCTTGGCGCCCGCGCTTTGCGCGATCATGTCGGCGGTGCGCGCGATGCGCTGGTGGATGTCCTTCTTCATGCCCTCGTCGTAGGTGCGGATGGTGCCGGTCATGGCGAGGCTTTCGGGCACGATGTTCATGCGGTTGCCGCCGTGGATCGCGCCCACGGTGATGACGGCCGGCTCCAGCATGCTGTTGATCTGGCGGCTGGGAATGGTCTGCAGGCCCAGGATGATCTGCGAGCCGACCACAATGGGGTCGATCCCCGACCACGGCCGCGCGCCGTGCGTCTGCTTGCCGGTGACGTCGATCCAGAACTGGTCGGCCGCCGCCATGGCCGGGCCGCTGCGCCACGACAGTTTGCCCGACGGATAGGCGCTGGACACGTGCAGCCCGAAGATGGCGTCGACCTTGGGATTTTCCAGCACGCCTTCCTGCACCATCATCTTGGCGCCCCAGACCTTCTTGCCGTCGGGCTCGAATTCGGCCGGGCTTTCCTCGGCCGGCTGGAAGATGAACTTGACGCTGCCGGGCAGCTCGTTCTTCATGCCCGCCAGCACTTCGGCGGTGGCCATCAGGATGGCGGTATGGGCGTCATGGCCGCAGGCGTGCATGACGTCCACTTCCTTGCCCAGGAACGTGCCCTTGGCCTTGGATGCGAACGGCAGATCCACCTGTTCCTTCACCGGCAGCGCGTCCATGTCGGCGCGCAGCGCCACCACCGGGCCGGGCTTGCCGCCCTTGAGCAGGGCGACCACGCCGGTGCCCGCAACGCCCGTCTTCACTTCCATGCCAAGCGCGCGCAGATGGTCGGCGACCAGCTTGGAAGTGCGCTGTTCCTGGTTGCCCAGTTCGGGGTGCTGGTGGATGTCGCGCCGCCACGCGATGAGCTTGTCTTCGATGGCCTTGGCGCGCTGGTCGATCTGCGCGGCCAGCGCCGGCGCGGGCGCCGGGACCGGCGGGCCCTGGGTGCCGGGCGCGCTCTGCGCGGCTGCCGGGCCGGCCATGAGCAGTTGTGCGGCCAGCGCCAGCGGCGCCAGGCGGAACACGGCTTTGGAATACGCCATGTCTGTTCTCCTCGTGGTTGTTAACCTGTTATTGGTCGAGGATCTTACCGGAGCGCCGCAGCGTCGTCGCGTCTGGTTACGGATGCTTAAAAACAGGCCGTTTTGATTCCGGCGAGTGGAATTTCGGGCACCGGAACCCGGCTTCAAGCGGCGCGCAGCAGGCGGCGCGAACCGCGCGCCAGAAGCGCGAGCAACAGCGCCGCCAGCAGCGCGGCGCCGCCGGCGGCGGACATGGCGGCGTGGAAGCCGCCGGTCAGCGCGTCGCCGAACAGGGCGGCCGCATCCGCGGGCTGCGCCGGCATGACGTGGCGCGTGACGGCGGCGTGCGCGGCGATCTCTGCCCCGGGCACCCCACGGCGCGCCAGCGCGGCCGCCAGCGCGTCGATCGCGCGCGCGCTCATGAGCGCGCCCAGCAGCGCGATGCCTATGGTCATGCCGGTCTGGCGCAGCGCGTTCATGGTGGCCGAGGCCATGCCGGAACGTTCGCGCGGCACGCTGGCCATCACCGCCATGCTGGTCGAGGGCACGGCCAGCCCCGTGCCCAGCCCCAGCAGCACCAGCAGCGACCCGGTGACGGCGTAGGGCGTGCCCGCCTGCAGCAGCGTCATGCCCAGCATGGCCGCGCCGATGAACACGTAGCCGGCGACCATCAGCCGCGGCAGGCCGAAGCGCTGGTTGAGCCGGCCGAACACGATGGAGACCAGCCCCGCCGCGGCGAACTGCGGCGCCAGCTGCCAGCCGGCCGCCAGCGGCGACAGGCCCTGCACGTGCTGCAGATACAGCGAGAAGAAGAACAGGCTGCTGTAGGCCGAGAAACCCAGCACGAAGGACGCGACATTGGTGATGGCGAAGGCGGGGTCGCGAAACAGCCCCAGCGGCAGGATGGGCCGGGCGACGCGGTGCTCGACCCACAGAAAGGCCAGCAGCCCGGCTGCGGCCAGCGCCAGCGCGCCCGCGGCCTGCGGCGCGGCCCAGCCGTGTTCGCCGGCGGCGATCAGGCCGTAGGTCAGCGCGCCCAGCCACAGCACGCTCAGCGCCTGGCCGGCGGGATCGAAGGCGGCATGTTCGGGATGGGCGCTTTCGGCGATGCTCCAGGCGCCCAGCGCGACGGCCAGCGCGCCCACCGGCAGATTGATGAGGAAGATGCTTTGCCAGTCGAAGTGCGCCACCAGCACGCCGCCCAGCATGGGGCCGACGATGAGCGACACCGCGTTGCACGAGGCCCAGACGCCGATGGCCTGCGCGCGTTCCCTGGGGTCGGGGAACGCCTGCGTCAGCAGCGACAGCGCGCCCGGGATCAGAAGCGCCCCGGCCACGCCCTGCACGGCGCGGCCGATCAGCAGCGCCGTGAGGTTCTGCGCCATGCCGCAAAGCGCCGAGCCGGCCGTGAACAGCAGCACGCCCGCCAGCCACGAACGCTTGCGGCCGTAGCGGTCGCCCAGCGGCCCGGCCGACAGCATGAAGGCGGACAGGAACAGGGCGTAGGCGTCCACCACCCATTGCAGGCCGGCCATGTCGATGCGCAGCGCGGCCTGCATGGTGGGCAGCGCCACGTTGACGATGCTGATGTCGAGGATGGTGATGAAGCTGCCCAGGTTGACGGCCAGGACGAGCGCGCGGCGGCGTGCGGGATGCATGGAGGAAGCGGGAGTGGGAGTCGGGCCATTCTATATTTCACCCGCGTCCCGCTCCGTGATGCCCGCGCCCGGCCGCGGGTTATTGCAGCTTGATGCCCAGCTCCTTGATGAGCGGCTCCATCTCGGCCCGGTCCGAATCTATGGTGGCGGCCAGCGCCTGCGGCGTGCTGCCGATGGGGATCATGCCCAGCGTTTCCATCTGCGCCTTCATCTCGGGTTCCTGCAGGACGCCGGACACCGCCCGCTGGATCAGCGCCACGCGGTCGGCGGGCGTGCCGGCCGGCGCCATCAGGCCGATCCACGGCTGCGGCGCGTAGCCCTTCATGCCCGACTCTTCCAGCGTCGGCGTGCCAGGCAGGCCGGCGAAGCGCTGCGGACTGGTGATGGCCAGCGCGCGCAGGCGGCCGCCGTCGATCAGGCCCTTGGCGCTGGAAGGCGCGTCCAGGGCCACGTCGAGCTGGCCGCCGATCAGGTCGTTCTGGGTCTTGCCGAACGAGGAAGAGGGCACGTACAGGGCCTTGATGCCGGCGCGGCGCGCGGTCTGCTCCCAGACCAGGTGGAACGCCGTGCCGATGGAAGACGAGCCCAGGCTCAGGCTGCGGGCCTTGCTGGCGCGCACGAAATCCTCCCAGGTCTTGAGCGGGCTGTCCGTGGGCACGACGAAGATGAACGGCGTGCGCGCCACCAGCGAGATCGGCTGCAGGTCTTTCTGCGGATCGAAAGGCAGGCTGTCGACCGCGAACGGCACGATGGTGACCGACGAGGCCACCACCATGCCCAGCGTATAGCCGTCGGGCGCGGACTTGGCCAGCGCATTGGTGCTGATGATGCCGGAGGCGCCCGGCCGGTTTTCCACCACCACGGGCTGTCCCCAGGCGGCGCCCAGCTTGCCGGCCAGCACGCGCAGCATGACGTCCACCGGCCCGCCCGGCGGGTTGGACACGAAGATCTTCACCGGCTTGTCCGGATAGGCGGCCGAGGCGGCCACGGGCAGCGCGAGCGCCAGCGCCAGCATGGTTTGCTTGAACATGGATTCCCCTTGTTTGATTGATGTGGATTGCGTGCGGCTCAGGCCAGCGCCTGCAGATGCGGGGCCGCCGGCCAGTCGGGCGCTTCGCCGCGGATGAAGGCGATCCAGGCCGCCTGCGTGCGGCGCGCCAGCGACTCGGCCTGCGCCGGCGGCAGGCCGGCCAGCATGGGCGCGGCGGCGAAAGCCTGCCGGGTGTCGAACACGAAAGGCAGTTCGATGCAGTGGCAGGCGCCGAAGCGCGCCGTGGGCGCCACGTCGAAGCGGGCCAGCCAGGCCTGGCGGCCCTGGGCGACGGCGTCCTGCGCCCATAGGCGCGAGGGCGCGCCGAACAGCGCGTCGCCCAGTTTCTGGCCGGCCGCATCCGTTGCGTGTCCGGGGAAGGCGGCCATTTCGTCGCGCGTGTAGCTGACCAGCACGTCGGCGCGGGCGGCGGCGCGCCGCAGCGCCGGCGCGATCTCCAGCGGCAGCGTATCGCCGTCGACCACCGGGCCGAACAGGCTGCGGCTGCTGTCTTCGGCGCGCAGGGCCGCCATCACTTCGGGCGCCTGCTGCGCGGCCAGCAGCGCGGCCACCGGCAGCGCGCGCGCCGCTTCCAGGGAGTCGGCGCCGGCGGCGCGCAGAAACGCCTGGCCCAGGACCTCGGCCTGCTGCGCGCTGCGAAAACCGCGGCCCAGCGCGGCGCTTTGCAGGATGGCGCGCGAGAAGCGAGGCTTGCGCGTCAGCATGGCGCAGATCGAGGAAGCGCCGGCCGACTGCCCCATGAGCGTGAGCCGCTGCGGGTCGCCGCCCAGGGCCTCGATATTCTCCAGCACCCAGTCGATGGCGGCTTCCTGGTCCAGCAGGCCCACGTTGGCGGTCTGGCCCGGCACGTACAGCCAACCCAGCGCGGCCAGCCGGTAATTGACCGCCACCACGACCACGTCGCCGCGCTGCGCCAGCAGCGACCCGTCGTACCAGTCGAGCGCGCCGCCGCCGCTTTGCCAGGCGCCGCCGTGCAGCCACACCACCACGGGACGCCGCTTGCCGTCGGCCGCGGGGGTCCACACGGTGAGGTGCAGGCAGTCTTCCGATTGGGGGGCGTCGAAGTCGCCCATGGCCTCGCGCAGGCGCGAGGGCAGCTGCGGCGCGACCGCGCCGCGTCCGGTGGCGTCCAGATCGCCGCGCCACGCCGGCGGCTGCGGCGGCGCGAAGCGCAGCGGACCCACCGGGGCCTGCGCATAAGGAATGGCGCCATAGCGGCAAACGCCGCCCGCGCGTACGCCGGTCAGCGTGCCCGCCCGCAGGGCCGCCTGAACGGTTTGACTCATATCCTGCCTCCTTGGTCCGTCGATCGGCCGCGGCGGATGCCGGGGCCGCCGGACTATGGTAGGGAGGAAAGGGCCGGACCGGACATTCCGGTTTTGAAAGAAGCCATGCGAAACGGGAATGGCCGGCTGCGCCTACCCGGCGATGCGCGCGTCCAGGCTGTTGTCGGCCAGCGCCCGGGCCTGCCCGCGGGTCATGCCCAGGTGTTCGTACAGGGCGTGGAAGTTCTCGTTCACGTAGCCGCCGAAGTAGGCGGGATCGTCGGAATTCACCGTCACCTTCACGCCCGCGTCCAGCAGCGACAGGATGTTGTGATGGCGCATGTGCTCGAACACGCGCAGGCGGATGTTCGACAGCGGGCAGACGGTCAGCGGGATCTGCTCGTCGATCAGGCGGGCGATCAGCCTGGGGTCTTCGGCGGCGCGCACGCCGTGGTCGATGCGCCGCACCTTGAGCAGGTCCAGCGCCTCCCAGATGTATTCGGGCGGGCCTTCCTCGCCGGCATGGGCCACGGCGGGCAGGCCTTCGGCGCGCGCGCGGTCGAACACGCGCTGGAACAGGCGCGGCGGGAATCCTTTTTCGCTGCTGTCCAGGCCCACGGCGATGAAGGCGTCGCGGTAGGGCAGCGCGGCTTCCAGCGTCTGCATGGCCTGCGCTTCGGGCAGGTGGCGCAGAAAGCTCAGGATCAGCCCGCTGCTGACGCCGAGCTGCCTGCGGCCGTCGTCGAGCGCCTGCCCGATACCTTCCAGCACCGCTTCCAGCGGCACGCCGCGGTCGGTGTGGGTCTGGGGATCGAAGAAGGGTTCGGTGTGGACCACGTTCTGCTCGCGGCACTTCAGCAGATAGGCCCAGGTCAGGTCATAGAAGTCCTGCGCGGTGCGCAGCACGTCCGCGCCCAGGTAATAGAGGTCCAGGAATTCCTGGAGATTGCCGTAGTCGTATGCGCCGCGCAGGGATTCGACGTCGGGCCAGGGCAGGGCCACGCCGTTGCGCGCGGCCAGAAGGAACAGCAGCTCGGGTTCGAGCGAGCCTTCCAGGTGCAGGTGCAGTTCCGCCTTGGGCAGTGCGTTGAGCCATTCGTGCATGATGTCCGGGTCCAGAGGTTCAGGCCGCCAGCGCGATGCCGTCGGCGGCGATGGCGAGTTCGAGCTGCGCGGCGAACGCGCGCGCCTGCCGCGTGCTGGGCCGGTCGCGGCGCCAGATGGCGGCCAGCGGCGACTTGCGCAGCGCCGGGCGGGCCGGCAGCACCACCAGTTCGCCGCGCGCCTGGCGCACGGCCGCCACGCTGCCGGGCAGCATCCACAGATATTGGCCTTCCAGCAGCATCTCGCGGCCGAATTCCAGCGACAGGACGCCGATCATATCCGGTATCGGCAGCCCGGCCTGGCGCAGCGAAAGTTCCAGTTCGCCGCGGATGCGGCTGCCGGGCAGGGCGGCGATCCAGGGATAGGCCACGCAGTCGGCCAGCGTGGCCTCGGGCGCGCCGGCCAGCGGATGGTCGGCGGCGCAGGCCAGCACGATGGGGTCGTTGAGCAGGTTGATGGAGCGGTAGATCTGCGGATTGACCGCCGACGAGAAACGGCTGATCAGCACGTCGATGGCGCCGGCGTCCAGGTCTTCGATCAGCCGCTCGTGCGTGCCGATTTCTATGCTGAGCGTGATGCGCGGACAGGCCACGCGAAACGCCCGCGCCGCCTCGGCCATGGGCCAGCTGGCGAACATCGAAAAGCAGCCGACGGTCAGGCTGCCCTCGTCGCCGCGCGACACGGCGGCGAGGTCGGGCTCGGCCTTGCGCAGGCCGGTGAGCAGCTGGCGGGCGTGGCGGCACATGGCCACGCCCAGCGCGGTGCAGGTGGTGCCCTTGGCGGTGCGCTCGAACAGCCGCGCGCCCACCAGTTCCTCGATCTCGGCGATGGCGCGCGACAGGGCCGATTGCGTGCTGTGCAATTGCGCGGCCGCCTTGGACAGGTTGCCCAATTCGGCGACGGTCAGCACGATTTCCAGGTGCCGGATGCGTAGCTTGCCTCGGAAGGGTGTCATGGCGCGGACAGGGTGGCGATGGGGCGATTATTCTCCGTCGCCGCAGGCTTGGCAACGCGCCCGGCGTTCGATGGACAGGCCCGGATCGCGGTACGATCCGGGCTGACTTCGAATTTTCAGGATTGCCATGCGCCAGCGTTCCATTCGCTTTCGGATCGATACCTTTGCCCGTGTGCTGAGCGCCGCGGCGTTCGCGGCCGCGGCCGCCGGCGCCGCGCACGCCCAG
>NZ_POQS01000002.1:451265-452964 GCF_002885955.2 Achromobacter pulmonis | reverse complement strand
AAGAGACAGCGCGCCGGCCGCGCCCGCAGCCGCGCCGGCCGCAACCGCGCCGGCCGCCGCCGCGCCCGCCACCGCCGTGGCGGACCCCGCCGCCGCCGCGTCCGCCGCGCCGCAGGTCATCGTTCCGACCGAACTGGACACCAAGGCCTGCATCGCCAAACTGCGCAAGGGGGCCGCCGCCAACGGGCTGACCGTGGCGGACTGGGACAAGTACACCGCCAACGCCAAGCTGCTGCCCACCACCGTGGCCTCGGCCAAGGGCCAGCCCGAAGGCCGCGAAGCCTGGTGGGACTACATCGCCAAGACGGTGGACGACGAGCGCGTCAAGGACGGCCAGGCGGTGCTGTCCAAGTACGGCGCGCAGCTCGCCGCCATCGGCCAGCAGTACCAGGTGGACCCGGCCACGCTGGTCGCCATCTTCGGCATCGAGACCAACTACGGCCGCCAGGTCGGCAAGACCGACGTGCTCAACGCCTGGCTGACGCGCGCCTGCACCGAGAACAAATCGCTGTGGGAGAAGAACGCCTACGCCTCGGTGCGGCTGCTGCGCGACGGCACCGTGCAGCCCGACAGCTTCGTCGGCTCCTGGAGCGGTGCTTTCGGCATGACGCAGTTCATCCCGACCTCGTTCTACGAACTGGCCGCCGACGGCGACGGCGACGGCAAGATCGATCTGTACAACTCGCTGCCCGACGCGCTGGCCTCCACCGCCAACCATTTGCGCAAGCGCCGCGCCAAATGGACGCACGGCCTGCCGGCCGTGGTCGAGGTGCGCGTGCCCGCCGAGGTCGCGGCCGCCATTGCGCCCGAGCCCGACGCCGAGTACGTGGGGTCGCAGGACCGCCGCAGCATCGCGCAGTGGGCGCAGACCGGCGTGAAGCAGGGCGACGGCTCGGCGCTCAAGCTGGCCGCCGGCAACGATCAGCAGGCCTATCTGTTCGCGCCCACCGGCGCCCGTGGCCCGGTGTTCCTGGCCACCGTGAATTTCGACGCCATCCTGCACTACAACCAGTCGCGCCGCTACGGCCTGGCGGTGTCGCTGCTGCTCAACCGCCTGCAAGGCGGCCCGGCCCTGGCCGCGGCCTGGCCGACCGACGATCCGGGCCTGTCGCGCGCGCAGATCAAGGAGCTGCAGGAAATGCTGTACGGCCTGGGCTACGAAGTGGGCGTGGCCGACGGTATTCCGGGCGCCAAGACGCGCGACGCCGTGCGCGAGGAACAGGCCCGGCGCAACCTGCCGCAGGACGGCCGGGTCGGCAAGCGCATTTACGACGCGATCAAGGAAACCTGGCCGCCCGTCGCGATCCGCACGCGTCCTCAGTAAGGTCCGGGCGGCGGCGTTAACATCTCTGTATGAGCACCAAACCTGTTTTCGACGACGATCCGCCGCCCGTGCCGCCCGAGCCGCCCGCGCCCGAAGAATGCTGCAACAGCGGCTGCATACCCTGTGTCTATGACGTCTACAACGAAGCCATGGACAACTACCGCGAAGCGCTCAAGGCCTGGCGCGCCAGGCATGAGGAAAAATCGGCGGGGTGAGGGGGGCGGGTGGATGCGGCGGCTTTCGCCGCCTGATTGGTTTCGCGCGTTCGATGATTGAGTGCTTGTTCAAGGAATCTCGCGCTGCACCCATCCTACGCCAGTTTCATATGGATGATGGGAAACGGCCGGCCCGAATCGTCATGGTCTGAACGGCCGA
>NZ_POQS01000002.1:449668-450491 GCF_002885955.2 Achromobacter pulmonis | reverse complement strand
GCAGGTTGATGGAGCGGTAGATCTGCGGATTGACCGCCGACGAGAAACGGCTGATCAGCACGTCGATGGCGCCGGCGTCCAGGTCTTCGATCAGCCGCTCGTGCGTGCCGATTTCTATGCTGAGCGTGATGCGCGGACAGGCCACGCGAAACGCCCGCGCCGCCTCGGCCATGGGCCAGCTGGCGAACATCGAAAAGCAGCCGACGGTCAGGCTGCCCTCGTCGCCGCGCGACACGGCGGCGAGGTCGGGCTCGGCCTTGCGCAGGCCGGTGAGCAGCTGGCGGGCGTGGCGGCACATGGCCACGCCCAGCGCGGTGCAGGTGGTGCCCTTGGCGGTGCGCTCGAACAGCCGCGCGCCCACCAGTTCCTCGATCTCGGCGATGGCGCGCGACAGGGCCGATTGCGTGCTGTGCAATTGCGCGGCCGCCTTGGACAGGTTGCCCAATTCGGCGACGGTCAGCACGATTTCCAGGTGCCGGATGCGTAGCTTGCCTCGGAAGGGTGTCATGGCGCGGACAGGGTGGCGATGGGGCGATTATTCTCCGTCGCCGCAGGCTTGGCAACGCGCCCGGCGTTCGATGGACAGGCCCGGATCGCGGTACGATCCGGGCTGACTTCGAATTTTCAGGATTGCCATGCGCCAGCGTTCCATTCGCTTTCGGATCGATACCTTTGCCCGTGTGCTGAGCGCCGCGGCGTTCGCGGCCGCGGCCGCCGGCGCCGCGCACGCCCAGTCGCCGTCCTCGGCCACCGGCTCGCGCGCGCAGCCGGCGGCGCCGGCCCAGCCGCTGCCCGCGCTGACGCCCAAGCGCAGCTTCGACGA
>NZ_POQS01000002.1:158099-449489 GCF_002885955.2 Achromobacter pulmonis | reverse complement strand
CATTTGCGCAAGCGCCGCGCCAAATGGACGCACGGCCTGCCGGCCGTGGTCGAGGTGCGCGTGCCCGCCGAGGTCGCGGCCGCCATTGCGCCCGAGCCCGACGCCGAGTACGTGGGGTCGCAGGACCGCCGCAGCATCGCGCAGTGGGCGCAGACCGGCGTGAAGCAGGGCGACGGCTCGGCGCTCAAGCTGGCCGCCGGCAACGATCAGCAGGCCTATCTGTTCGCGCCCACCGGCGCCCGTGGCCCGGTGTTCCTGGCCACCGTGAATTTCGACGCCATCCTGCACTACAACCAGTCGCGCCGCTACGGCCTGGCGGTGTCGCTGCTGCTCAACCGCCTGCAAGGCGGCCCGGCCCTGGCCGCGGCCTGGCCGACCGACGATCCGGGCCTGTCGCGCGCGCAGATCAAGGAGCTGCAGGAAATGCTGTACGGCCTGGGCTACGAAGTGGGCGTGGCCGACGGTATTCCGGGCGCCAAGACGCGCGACGCCGTGCGCGAGGAACAGGCCCGGCGCAACCTGCCGCAGGACGGCCGGGTCGGCAAGCGCATTTACGACGCGATCAAGGAAACCTGGCCGCCCGTCGCGATCCGCACGCGTCCTCAGTAAGGTCCGGGCGGCGGCGTTAACATCTCTGTATGAGCACCAAACCTGTTTTCGACGACGATCCGCCGCCCGTGCCGCCCGAGCCGCCCGCGCCCGAAGAATGCTGCAACAGCGGCTGCATACCCTGTGTCTATGACGTCTACAACGAAGCCATGGACAACTACCGCGAAGCGCTCAAGGCCTGGCGCGCCAGGCATGAGGAAAAATCGGCGGGGTGAGGGGGGCGGGTGGATGCGGCGGCTTTCGCCGCCTGATTGGTTTCGCGCGTTCGATGATTGAGTGCTTGTTCAAGGAATCTCGCGCTGCACCCATCCTACGCCAGTTTCATATGGATGATGGGAAACGGCCGGCCCGAATCGTCATGGTCTGAACGGCCGACGTCTTCGAAACCGTAGTGCTTGTAGAAGCCGTGGGCCTGCGGGTTCTGTTCGTTCACGTCCACCAGCAGGGTGCCGTGCAGCGAACGCGCGAAATTCAGCAGCCGGCGGCCGGCGCCCTTGCCGCGCTTGTTGGCGTCGACGAACAGCATTTCGACCTTGTTGCCGTTCAGGCCCATGAAGCCTGCGACCTCGCCGGTGTCGTCCTCGCAAACCCATACCCGCACGGACGGCAGGTAGGTGTTGAGCACCTGCGGGTACATGGCCTGGATTTCTTTTTCCGTCAGGAACGTATGCGTGGCGCGCACCGAACGAAGCCAGATGTCCACCAGGGCCAGATCGTCGCCGTGATTGCGTTCTCGGATATTCATTTCTTATTGATTGAGAGTCGGGTGCCGTTGCGGTCCTTGGCCGCGAGCGGCGCGTAGCCGCTAAAGTCCTGCGCGGTAAAGGCCGGTGGCCGCCAGGACGGTTTCCATTTGTACAGTATGCGCGAAAACATAGCGCTCGCCATAGACGGTTTCATCCGGAAACTCCGAAATCAAGGTCAGCGGGACCGCTTCGCGGTCGCTTTCCTCGATCTGCACGGGGATGCCGTGATGCAGGTCGAAACCGGTTTCGACCGCGTGCGCCTGAAAACGTTCAAGCTGCCGGGCATTGAACTCGACCAGGCCGGCCACGTCGCGGGCGAGCCGCGCCGTCACGCCCGCGACCAGGCGGCGGGCGCGGTCGCCCCAGCCCGGATGGTGGCGCATGACCAGGAAAAATCCCTTGGGTATGGTCCAGCGCTCGAAATGGCGCGGCAGGTAGCCCGATAGCGGACGGGTCCATTCGTGGGCAGGATAGCCGTGCAGGTTGATGTGCAGCTGCGCGCCGCTGATGGCCAGCGCCAGGTGCCGGCCCTCGCGCTCGAAGAACGGGGCGTTCTCGCGGTGCGCGATGTCGTCGCCCAGCGCGCTGTAGCGCGAGGCGTGCAGCATGTGGCGCGGATGCCGTTCGCGCAGGCGGTTGAAAAGCGCATAGCCATCGGGATTTTCGGCGGCGATCAGCGCGAAATGCGGGTCGCCGGCGGCCGCCAGCGCCTGCGCGGCGCGCAGGGCGCCGACGACGCCCGAGGTCTCGTTGGCGTGCTGCGCGCCCGAAATGAAGACGGCCGGCCCCGGGCCGCGCAGATAGGTTCCCAGCACCGGGCGGCCTTCGCGCGAGACGGCCTGGAAGGCGTCGCCGCCCAGGTCGGCCATGCAGCCGGCGATCTGCGCGGCCGACAGCGGCTCGCGCATCTGCGCCAGCGGCATGGCGGGGGCGGCGGGAACCAGCGGCGCGAGCGCGGCGAAAGGTTCCAGCGTCATGCGCACGCGCGCCGCGCCGTCGTTGCGGCGGATGTCGGGAACGATCTGGCCGGGCTGCAGGCCGCGGTCGCCGGCCGGGCGCCCGGAGTGCCGCTGGAAGAATTCCAGCAGCGAAAAATACAGGTCTTCGTGCAGCGCCTCGAAAGTGCTGACGATTTCTTCGTCCACCGGCAGCGCGTACTCGATGCCGGGCAGGTCCACGCGGATCTCCAGGCGTTCGAAAAAGGGTTCGTGCGCGCCCCAGGAACGGGCGCGGACCGTATCCACGATGCTGCGGAACACCTGCTGGTATTCGGTGAGATGCGCGGCGTCGGTATGCAGCGCGCCTTCGGCGTCGCGCACCCGCAGCCAGCCCGTGGGCGACAGTTCGGGCGTGCCGTCGGGGGCGTGGCCGAGCTGGTTCGGCGCGTAGACGCGCTGTTCGATCACGCTGCCGTCGGCATAGCCCAGCGCCACGTCGTAGTGCAGGTCATCCGCGCCCGCTTCCAGCGTGACGCGCACCCCGTCGAGCAGGCCGACCAGCGGATAGGCCTCCAGCGCGAAGCGCCTGGCGTGCGCGTGTTCGTGCACGGGATAGCGCACGCGGGCCGAAACCAGCCCGGCGCGTTCGACCTCTTCCAGGAAAAAATGCAGCAGCGGCTTGTAGGCGCTGCGAAAGCGGGCGGCGACCCCGGCCTGCGCCAGACGGGCCTGGGCCGCGAGCCGCGCCTGCGGCCCTTCGAACAGCCAGCCTTCCACCGTCGCGCCGCGCCAGGCCGGCGCCATGTAGGCGTGGGTCCAGGCGTCCAGCGTGCGGTCGAATGTTTTTTCCAGCAAAGGCATCTTTCAAAATCCTTAAAACCTGTGACGGTTCACCCTTTCGGATCGAGGCGGTCGCGCAGCCAGTCGCCCAGCAGATTCAGGCCCAGCACCGTCAGCATGATGGCCAGTCCGGGAAATACGCTGACCCACCAGGCCGTCTGCATGTAGGTCCGGCCGTCGGCAAGCATACCGCCCCAGCTGGGAATCATGGGGTCCACCCCCAGCCCGAGAAACGTCAGGCTGCTTTCGAGCAGGATGTTGTTGGCCACGTTCAGCGTCATCAGGATGACCAGCGGACCCAGCACGTTGGGCACGATGTGATGCCGCATCATGGCCGGGTCGCGCACGCCGAAGGCGCGCGCAGCCTGCACGAATTCCCGCTCCCGCAGCGTCAGCACCTGCGCCCGCACCACGCGCGCGTACTGCACCCATTGCGACGCGATCATGAAGACGATGACGTTGGACAGGCCGCCGCCCAGGATCGCGATGAACGTGATGGCCACCAGGATGAACGGCAGCGCCAGCTGCACGTCGGCGCAACGCATCACGATCACGTCCCAGAATCCGCGGTAGAAGCCCGCGACCAGGCCCATGACGCTGCCCAGCAGCGCGCCGCCGAGCACCGATGCGAACCCCACCAGCAGCGAGATTCTACCGCCGACGATGACGCGCGCCAGCACGTCGCGGCCCAGCGGGTCGGTGCCCAGCGGATGCGCGGCGGTGACGGCCGGCGCGGTCAGGCGGGCCGTCAGGTCCATGGCCGCGCCGCCGTCCGGGAACAGCCAGCCCGAGGCCAGCACCAGCGCCGCCATCCCGCCGGTCAGCAGCACGCCCAGCGCCAGCTCCAGCGAAAGGCGCAGGCGCGGCCTGGCGCCCTCGGCGGCGGCGGGGGTGGACAGGGTCTGCATGCGGGATGGACGCGCGGGATCAGCGCGCACGGATGCGAGGGTCGACCAGCCCGTAGGCGATGTCGACGACCAGGTTGACCAGCACGATGAGGGCGGCCAGCACCGTTACCGCGCCCTGCAGCACCGGATAGTCGCGGCCGGCCACGGCGTCGAAGGCCAGGGTGCCCATGCCGGGCCAGTTGAAGACCATTTCGATGACCACGATGCCGCCGATCAGCCCGCCGAACTGCAGGCCCAGATAGGTGATGAGCGGAATCGCGCAGTTGCGCAGCGCGTGCTTGTACAGCACCGCGCGTTCCTTTAGCCCCTTGCTGCGCGCCACCATGATGTATTGGGCCGACAGCGTGTCCAGCATGGTGGTGCGCACCAGCCGGATATTGGTGGCGCTGAGGATGATGGCCATGGTCAGGGCGGGCATCACCAGGCTGGCCGGGCCGCTCCAGCCGGACGGCGGCAACAGCGGAAACGTGATGGAAAGCAGCAGCACCAGCATCAGCGCCAGCCAGAAATTGGGAAAGGACAAGCCCACCAGCGACAGGATGCGGATGGCCTGGTCGGCGGCCCGCCCGCGCCTGACCGCGGCCTGGATGCCCAGCGGCAGCGAGATCAGGATGGATGCGGCGAGCGAGGCGCAGGCCAGCATCAGCGTGGCCGGCAGCGCCTCGCCGATCAGCCTGGCCACCGGCGTACCGCCCAGGAAGCTGCGCCCGAAGTCGCCGCGCAGCAGCCCCTGCATGTAGGACAGGTATTGCTCGTGGAACGGGCGGTTCAGGCCCAGCGCCTGGCGGATGTTGGCCAGGTCCTCTTCGGTGACGCCGCCCGCGCCTTCGCTCAGCATCAGCGCCGGATCGCCGGTCATCCGCAGCGCGTACGAGACCAGCAGCGTCACCGCGATGATGACGAACACCGCCTGCAACACCCGCTGGACAATGAATCCGGTCATGGGATCAGTCCACGGCGGTTTCCAGGAAGCGGAAGCGGATGTCGCCGGGCAGCTCCAGGTTCCTGACCCGCTTGTTCACGCCCACGATGGTGTTCAGGCTGTACAGCGGCAGATCCAGCGCCTGGTCGGCGACGTAGCCGGCGATCTCCTGCAGCATGGCTTCGCGGCGCTTGCGGTCATAGACGGTGCGTTGCGCCTCCAGCATGGCGTTGAGCTTGGGATCGTCGTCGAACGGGTTCCATTTCTGGCCCGAGTGATACATCAGGTAGGCGGTGTTGTCGTAGTCGTAGGTCCAGCCGCCCCACTGGCTTTGCCACATGTCGCCGGCCTTGCCGTTGGGAATGATGTCGTTGAGCAGCGCGCTGGCTTCGTGCGGCTTGATCGTGGCGCGCACGCCCACCGCCTGCAGGTAGCCGGCGACGGCCTGCGCCACTTCGCGGAAGTTCGAGGTATTGCCGCGCACGTCGATCCGCACGGCGGCGCCCGGCTTCACGCCCGCCGCGGCCAGCAGCTTCCTGGCGCCCTCGGGATCGAAGGGCAGGGGTTTTTGCTCGGGGTTGTAGCCGAACGACAACGGCCCCTGGAAACTGGCGATGGTCCGGGCCTGGCCCAGCAACAGCAGCTTGACGATGGCGTCGCGGTCCACGGCCATGGTCAGCGCGCGGCGCACGTCGCGGTCGCGGGTGATGCCGTTTCTGGTGTTGAAGCGCAGCGCGTGCACCACCGGGCCGGGCGTGGAGATGACGTCGGCCTTGCTCGATCCCTTGACGGTGTCGATCAGGCCCAGCGGAATGAGCGTGGCGATGTCGATGCGCCCGGCCTGCAGTTCGGCCACCTGGGTGCCGGGTTCGCCGATGAACCGGTAGATCACCTGGTCCAGCCTGGGCTTGCCGCCCCAGTAGTCATCGTTGCGCGCGAGCGTGATGCTGACCTTGGGCCGGTAGCCGGCGAACTTGAACGGGCCGGTGCCCACCGGGTTGGCGTTGAAGTGCGCTTCGCCCTTTTCCTTGATGTAGCGCGGCGGCACGATCATGGCGCCATAGCCGGCCAGCTTGGTCAGCAGGATGGGGTCCGGCCGCTTCAGCACGAAGTCGACGGTGTGCTCGTCCACGACCCGGACCTCGCCGATCGAGTCGTAGTTGGATTTCTGCGGGCCTTTCAGGCCCTCGGCGCCCAGCAGGCGTTCGAAGCTGAACTTCACGGCCTCGGCGTCGAAGGGTTCGCCGTTATGGAACTTGACGCCGGTGCGCAGCTTGAAGCGCAGGCGCTGGTTGTCGTCCAGGAATTCCCAGCTGGTGGCCAGGCCCGGCTGCAGCGTCAGGTCGGCGCCGCGCATCGTCAGGCCGTCATACAGATTGCCGCCCACCGAGCCCCAGGCCGTCAGGAAGGTGTCGATGGGGTCCCAGCTGCCCGGGTCCAGGCTGATCGCGACGTTCAGCGTGCCGGCGGCCTGCGCGCCGCCCAGCGCCAGGGCCAGCGCGGCGGCGATGCAGGGTTTGCGTAGGAATCGCATGATTGCCTCCAGGGGTGCGAAATTCATGGGCGCCGGGGCCTGCTCAGGCGGCCTCGGCGACGAGATGGCCCGGCGCGAATTCGGCCAGGCGGACGATGGCGGGCTCGTCGCCGACGCGGCGCAGCGGGCTGGGGATTTCGCCCTCGATCAACGCGGTGTCGCGGTGCCGGCCCGGCTCGGCGACCGGCACCGCGGCCAGCAGCCTGCGGGTGTAGGCATGCTGCGGCGACTCGAAGATCTGGCGGCGCGTGCCGAGTTCCACGATCTGGCCCAGGTACAGCACCGCCACCCGATGGCTCACCTGTTCCACCACCGCCATGTCGTGCGTGATGAACAGATAGGACAGGCCGCGGTCTTGCTGCAGGTCCATCAGCAGGTTCAGGATCTGCGCCTGGATCGACACGTCCAGCGCCGACACCGATTCGTCGGCGATGATGAGCCGGGGATTGCTGGCCAGGGCGCGCGCGATGCACACCCGCTGGCGCTGGCCGCCCGAGAATTCGTGCGGATAGCGCCCGGCGTGGCGAGGCTCCAGCCCGACCTGTTCCAGCAGCGCGCCCACGCGGCGGGCGATGGCGTCTGCGCCCGCGAGCAGCCGGTGCGTACGGATGGGTTCGGCGATGCTGAAGGCCACCGTCTTGCGCGGGTCGAGCGAGGCGTAGGGGTCCTGGAAGATGTACTGGATTTCCTGGCGCAGGCGCCGGCGTTCGGCGCCTGCCAGGGAGAAAATGTTCCGGCCGCCATAGCGCACGGCGCCCGCGGTCGGCGCCACCAGCTGTTGCAGGGTCTTGCCGATGGTGGACTTGCCGCTGCCCGATTCGCCCACCAGCGCCAGCGTCTCGCCGGGATAGAGGTCGAAACTGACCTGTTCCACGGCATGCACGCGCCGCGTGACCCGGCCGAAGACATTGCGGCTTGCGTCAAAGCGCGTGGTCAGCCGCTCCACTTGCAGCAGCGGCTCGCCATAGCGGGCGGTGTCCTGCTCGCGCGTCTGGCCATGCTGGCGCAGCACGCCGCCTTCGAAATGCGCATGGGCTTTGCGCAGCGGCAGGTCGCGGCCGCGCAGGCTGCCCAGGCGCGGCACGGCCGCCAGCAGGGACCGCGTGTACGGGTGCCTGGGCGCGTGGAAGATTTCCCGCACCGCGCCTTGCTCGACCTTGCGCCCGCTCAGCATCACCACCACGTCGTCGGCCACTTCGGCCACCACGCCCATGTCGTGCGTGATGAAGATGACGGCCGTGCCCAGGTCGCGCTGCAACGCGCGGATCAGATTCAGGATCTGCGCCTGGATGGTGACGTCCAGCGCCGTGGTCGGTTCGTCGGCGATCAGCAGCCGCGGCTGGCACGACAGCGCCATCGCGATCATGGCGCGCTGGCGCATGCCGCCGGAAAGCTGGTGGGGATAGCGGTCCAGCATCTGCGCCGGATCGGGCAGGCGCACTTTTTCCAGCAGGCCGCGGGCGGCCTGGCGCGCCGCCGCGCGCGGCAGCCGCTGGTGCAGCACGATGGCCTCGGCGATCTGGTCGCCGATGGTGAAGACCGGATTCAAGGAGGTCATCGGCTCCTGGAAGATCATGGCGATGTCGTTGCCGCGGATGGCGCGCATGGTCTCGTCGCTGGCGGCGGCGAGGTCGAGTTCGTGGCCCGTGCCGTCGCGGAACAGGATGCGGCCGGCGGCGATGCGCCCGCCGGCGTAGCCGACGAGGCGCATGATGGCCAGCGAGGTGACCGACTTGCCCGAGCCCGACTCGCCCACGATGGCCAGCGTGCGGCCGCCATGCAGTTCGAAGTCCAGGTTCTCGACGGCGTGCACGACGCCGTCCGCGGTATCGAAATCGACCGACAGGCCGCGCACCGACAGCAGCGCGGCGCAAGCTGCGGCATGGCTATCCAAGGCGCACCTCCTTCGCGCTTATCGGGCGCTGCATTTTGCCGAGATTATTCCGGGCTTCCGACAGCCGGCAAAAGTCGTAATCCGTCTTAAACGATTCCGGGCGCGGCCAGTGCGGCGATGGGGAAGGCTGCGAATATATTCGGGCCGGTTTAATAATCAGCCCGGTCCCATATTCCCTGCCCGTGCGCGTCGCTAACTTTTCTATCCTGGAAATGGCATGGAAAGGAAATCGGAATGCGCAAACTGCGCTATTTGCTGAAGAGGGCGGTGTTCAAGCTGTCTCCGCGCGCGGCCGAACGGCTGAACATCGATTTCAGGCTGCAGGCCGAAAACCGGCGCTTCCTGGAACAGGCGGTGTTCGGCTACATCAACACGATGGCTGTGGACGCCGGCGGTCCGCTGAAGACGCTGTTCGTGGGCCTGGACAAGCACAACTGGCATTACCGCCGGCTGCTGGACACCGAGTTCTACACGCTCGACATCGAGGCGCGCCAGGCGGTGTACGGCCGGCCGGGCCGGCATTGGACGGGCAGCGCCACGCGCATGGCGGGGCATTACGGCGGCAACGTGTTCGACGTGGTGGTGGCCAACGGGCTGCTGGGTTTCGGCATAGATGAAATCCGGGATTTCGAACAGCTGCTGGAAAACTGCGAGGCGGTGCTCAAGCCCGGCGGCCTGCTGGTGCTGGGCTACAACGACCTGACCGAACGCGTGCCGTACCTGGTGCTGCCCACGGCGCTGCGCCTGTTCGACGCGTTCCGCCCGCCCATCGCGGAAGTCAGCGGCGCGATGCACCGCGTGGACGATCCGTTCCGTCACGTGTTCCTGTTCCTGACCAAGCGCTGGCCGCTGGTCCCGGCATAGGCCGCGGCTTCAGCCTTCCAGTTGGCGCAGGTCGGGCGGGCGGTTCTCGATGATGGCTTCCATGCTGAAGAAACCGGTCACGGTGGACAGTTCGAAGTCCGTGATCAGCTTCTGGTAGAAGCGGTCATAGCCGGCCATGCCGCGGCAGGCCACCTTGATCAGATAGTCCCAGTCGCCGCCGATGCGGTAGAACTCGGTGACCTCGGGCAGGCGTTCGACGTGGCGGCGGAAACCGTCGGCCCAATCCTTGGCGTGATGGCTGGTGCGGATCATCACGAACACCGTCAGGTCCAGGCCGAGTTCGACCAGGTTCACCTCGGCCCGCGTGCCGCGAATGATGCCGCAGGCGTTCAGCCGCTGCAGCCTGCGCCAGCAGGCGTTCTGCGACAGGCCGACCCGGTCGGCAAGCTCGCGCTGCGACAGCGAACCGTCTTTCAGCAGGCACGAAATTATGCCGATATCAAGTTTGTCTATTTTTTCCATTATTTAGATCAAATGACCCGTTTTAGGTGGTTTTTGGCAAAAAATAGGTGATGTTTCACCGTTGCATCCATCGTATGATATTTCGAAACGTACCGGAATTCTCATCGCCATGAACGCCCCCGCCCAAGCCAGTTCCGCCGCGCAGCGGCCTTTGCAGCAGTTCGAAGCCAGTCTCCGCGCGGACGACGTGGTTGCGGCGCTGGCCGACGGGCTGATCGGCAAGGACGCGGTCGTCGACGGCCCTTACGGCGCCAAGCCCATGGTCTACGCGGATTACGTCGCCTCGGGCCGGGCGCTGATGCAGGTCGAGCGCTTCGTGCTGGAACAGGTGCTGCCGTATTACGCCAACTCGCACACCGAAGCCTCTTATTGCGGCGGCTACATCACCCGCCTGCGCCGCGAGGCGCGCGCGGCGGTCGCCCGCTGCTGCGGCGCGGGCGACGAACACGCGGTGATCTTCGCGGGCTCGGGCGCAACGGCCGGCATCAACCGGCTGGTGCATCTGTTCGGCGTGCCGGCGGCGCTGGCGGCCGGCCGCAAGGTCCGGGTCATCATCGGCCCCTACGAACACCATTCCAACATCCTGCCCTGGCGCGAGTGCGGCGCCGAGCTGGTCGAGCTGGCCGAGGACGCCGCGGGCGGCCCCGACCTGGTCCAGCTGGACGCGGCGCTGGCCGGCGCGGATGACGCGCTGGTGATCTGCGCGCTGTCTGCGGCCTCCAACGTGACGGGCATCGTCGCCGACGTGGAAGGCATCACGCGGCGCGTCAAGCGCGCCGGCGCGAGGATGCTGTGGGACTATGCCGGCGGCGCGCCTTATCTGCCGGTGCGCATGTCGCCCGCGGCCGACGCCTGCATCGACGCCATCGTGTTCTCGCCGCACAAATTCATCGGCGGCCCGGGCGCCTCGGGCGTGCTGATCGTGCGCCGCGACGCGGTGCTCGACACCAAACCCACCTGGCCCGGCGGCGGCACCGTCAAGTTCGTATCGCCGGCCGGCCACGACTACAGCGGCAGCCTGGAATCGCGCGAAGAGGCCGGCACGCCCAACGTCGTCGGCGACATCCGCGCGGCGCTGGCGCTGCTGGTCAAGGAGGCGCTGGGCGCTGATTTCATGCGCGAGCGCAACGCCCACTACGTGCGGCGCGCGCTGGCCCGCTGGGGCGACGCGCCGCGGCTCGAACTGCTGGGCTCGCTCACCGCGCAGCGCCTGCCGATCTTTTCCTTCCGCGTGCGCAACGGCCGCGGCGGCTTCGTCCACCAGCAGCTCGTGACCCGCATGCTGAGCGACCGCTACGGCATCCAGGCCCGCGGCGGCTGCGCCTGCGCCGGCCCTTACGTGCACCGGCTGCTGCAGATCGGCGAGGACGAATCCGCCCAGATGCGCCAGGCCATCCTCGACGGCCGGGAAATCGAAAAACCCGGCTTCGTCAGGCTGAACTTCAGCGTGCTGCTGTCCGACGAAAAGGCCGATTTCATCCTGGACTCGGTGCTGGCGCTGGCCGCCGACGCCACCGAGTTCGAGCACCGCTACGGCTTCGATCCCAGCCGCGCCATCTTCTACCCACAAAGCGCCGAACAGCAGGCCGCCTGAGCGGCGCGGGCCGTTCAGGGCGTCAACTCAGGGCTTCATGTAGGGACCGCAGGTCCTGATCCACTTCGCCTTCAGGTCCGGCAGCTCGTCGGCGGCCTCGCCCATGTCGCGCGCCAGTTTCTGCGGAAACGCCACGCCGTCGCGCCGACAGGCCTCGAACTGGTCGGCCAGCGCGAAGCGGGCGTCCAGCAAATCCAGCCGGCCCTGGCACAGCTTGTGGTCCAGCTGCAGGTCGTTGGCCGCCTCGTGCGTGCGCTGCACGTCCTGGGCGCGCGCGATGCGGGCGCTCTCGGCTTCGACTTCGGCAACGCAATCCCCGGCCGCGTGCGCGCCGGCGCTGGCGGCGCAGATCAACAGGAAAGCGAAAAGTCGGCGGGGCAGTGCGGCCATGCGTGAAACCTTGGTGGGGGGAGGGAAACGGGTTGCATCATAACTGTTGCGCGCCGTCCATGTACTGGCTGGAAAACCAGTTTACGCACGTCCGAAACTCGCCTACCTTCGTCGTCATATCAGCGGCCCGTGATTGCCGAACCGCGCGCGGTCACCGGACGGCTGGTTATAGAAAGTTCTGTTTTATCAACACATTACGCTGGAGATGAAAGAGAATGACCGATACCCTCATCAGAGTCGACCTGGCTCAATCCCCCTACGAAAACGCGCAGATCCATAATCGCTGGCATCCGGATATTCCGATGGCGGTGTGGGTCAGGCCCGGGGATGATTTCATACTGGAAACCTATGACTGGACCGGCGGCGCGATCAAGAATGACGACAGCGCCGACGACGTCCGCGACGTGGACCTGACCACGGTGCATTTCCTGTCCGGCCCGGTCGGGGTGGAAGGCGCCGAGCCCGGGGACCTGCTGGTGGTGGACCTGCTGGACATCGGCGCCAAGCCCGAGAGCATGTGGGGGTTCAACGGTTTCTTCAGCCGCAACAACGGCGGCGGCTTTCTGACCGAGCATTTCCCGCACGCGCAGAAGTCCATCTGGGATTTCCACGGCATGTTCACGTCGTCGCGGCATATCCCCGGCGTGAGTTTCGCGGGGTTGATCCATCCCGGGCTGATCGGCTGCCTGCCGGACAAGAAGCTGCTGGATACCTGGAATCGGCGCGAGCAGGCGCTGATCGACACCAATCCCAAGCGGGTGCCGCCGCTGGCCAATCCGCCCGCGCCCAAGACGGCGCACATGGGCGCGCTGCAAGGGGCGGACCGCGACCGCGCCGCGGCCGAGGGCGCGCGCACCGTGCCGCCGCGCGAGCACGGCGGCAACTGCGACATCAAGGACCTGTCGCGCGGGGCCCGCGTGTTCTTCCCGGTCTACGTCAAGGGCGGCGGGCTGTCGGTCGGCGACCTGCATTTCTCGCAGGGCGATGGCGAGATCACGTTCTGCGGCGCCATCGAGATGGCCGGCTGGGTGCATATGCGCGTGTCGCTGATCAAGGGCGGCATGGACAAGTACGCGATCAGGAACCCGATCTTCAAGCCCAGCCCGATCGCGCCGGCCTACAAGGACTTCCTGATTTTCGAGGGCATTTCGGTGGACGAGTCGGGCAAGCAGCATTACCTGGACGTGAACGTGGCCTATCGCCAGGCCTGCCTGAACGCCATCGAGTACCTGAAGAAGTTCGGCTATTCCGGCGCCCAGGCCTATTCGCTGCTGGGCTGCGCGCCGGTGCAGGGGCATATCAGCGGGGTGGTCGACATTCCCAACTCCTGCGCCACGCTTTGGCTGCCGACGGAAATCTTCGATTTCGACATCCAGCCCTCGGCCAGCGGGCCCGTCAAGCATATCCAGGGCGGCGTGGACATGCCGCTTTCGCGCGACCGCTAGGAGACCGACATGCCCATGTACGACTATGCCTGCGGCCGCTGCGGCGAATTCGCCGCGCTCGTGCCCCTGGCGCGGTGGCGGGAACCTGCCGCGTGCCCGCAATGCGGAGCGCCTTCAGGCCGCATCGTGGGCGGGGCGCCTGCGATTTCCGCGCTGTCCTCGGCGGTGAACCGGGCGCGCGCGGCCAATGAGCGCAGCGCGCACGAACCGCGCAGCTCGCGGTCCGGCCACGGCATGAACTGCGGATGCTGCGGCGGCGGCAAGGCGGGCAAAACGCGCACGACGCCGGACGGGGCCAAGTCCTTCGCGGGCGCCAGGCCCTGGATGATCAGCCACTGAAGGACATAGAGCGCGCCGGCGATTGCCGGCGCGCTTTTTTTTACGCGTCCGAAGCCGCTTCCAGCGGCGCCACGGCCGCGCCCTGGATGCCGTGGCGCGCCAGCGCCTCGGCCACGAATCCCGATTTCTTCATCGCTTCGACGAAGGCGCCCAGGTAGGCGCTGGCCCGCTCGCCGCGGCGCTTGGGCACGCCCATGGCCTGGCGGATCAGCATGAAATGGCCGTCGAGCAGGCGCAGCCCGCCCAGGCGCCGGGCGTCGGCCTGAAGCTGTTGCCTGACGCCGGCGGCGACTTCCATGTTCTCGCTCAGGAAGGTGTCGACCACGGCGGGCGAGGTCGGCGCGCGGAAGATCTCCGCCTGCTTGAGTTCGCGCGTCAGGTAGAGGTCATAGGCGCTGCCCTTGCCGACCACGACGCGCTGGCCCTTGCGGTCGACCTGGTCCATGGCGGCGATGGGGGAGTCCTGCCGCACCAGGTAGGCGCCCTCGATGACCACGTACGGGGCGGTGAAGGCGATCTGCTCGCCGCGCAGCGGGTCGATGGCGAAAAAGCCCACGTCCGCCTGGTCGGCCGCCACCGCGTTGACGGATTCGCCGGCGGACTTGAACGCCACCAGCTCCAGCCCGACCTGCAGGCGCCGGGCCAGCTCGGTCGCCAGGTCCACCGAGACGCCGCCGGGCTCGCCGGTGGCCGGATCGGCGTGGGCCAGGATGGGGTTGCCCAGGTTGATGGAGGCGCGCAGCACGCCGGTCGGCGCGAAGGCGGAGAGCAGCTCGTGATCGGTCTTCATGATTTCCTTGGGCGAAGAGGAGGGCGCGCCGCGGGCGCGGGGTTGCGGCAAGCATAGCCGCAAGCGCGCATGCGGCGCGAGGGCTTATTGCGCGCGGCGCAGGACGTAGTGCAGGGCCAGCGGGCCGGTGGGGCGCGTACCGTCGCGGTACAGCATGGTCACCTGGTTTTCGCCCACGAAGTAGCGCTGGCTGTCGCCGGCGGCGTCGAGCCGGATGGTGCTGCCGTCGGACTCCCAGCTGAAACTGCCGGTCACGACCTCGGGCTGCGGCTGGCGGTCCAGGTACTGGGTCTGTCTTTCGTAGCGGTTGTCCTGGCTCAGGATCAGCCGGGTGCGGATGCCGGGGCAGTCGGCGCACGGCAGCGTGCCTTCGTAACTGCCGGCCCAGTCCAGGGAGTTGCGGGCCGTATGGCCGTCGGGGGGCGCGCCGCGCCCGGACTGGGTCTGGGAAGGCGCGCAACCGGCCAAAAGGGCAAGCGTCAGGGCGCAGGTCAGGGTGAGTTTCATCATGGCGAGCTCCTGTGTGGAAAAGGCGTTCACGATAAGGACAGTAACCTGCCGGTGCTGAAACCGGATGTAAGGACGCGTGGGCGCGCGCCCATGCGCTACGCTTGATGTCCTTGCCGCCGGCGCGCCCGGCGGCGGACCCGCGAATCAGCCGACAGGACGACCCCTATGAATGGCGAACACCGCTACCGCGTCACCGTGGACTGGACCGGCAATACCGGCGCCGGCACGTCCAGCTACACCGCGTATTCCCGCGATCACCTGATCCGGGCCGAAGGCAAGCCCGACGTGCCGGGCTCGTCCGATCCAGCGTTCCGCGGCGAGCCGGCGCGCTGGAATCCCGAGGACCTGCTGGTGGCCTCGCTGTCGGCCTGTCACAAGCTCTGGTATCTGCATTTCTGCGCCGTCGAAGGCGTGACCGTGCTGGCCTACCGCGACGAGGCCGAGGGCGTGATGGTGGAGGACCGCGAGCGCGGCGGGGCGTTCGCCAGCGTCACGCTGCGTCCCGAGGTGACCATCCGCGCCGGCGACGATGCGGCGCTGGCCGCGGAACTGCACGATCGCGCACACCATTTCTGCTTCATCGCCAATTCGGTGAAGTTCCCGGTGCGTTGCGAGCCCCGCATCGTCCACGCAGCCTGAGTCCGCCGGTCTTACAATTTTTTCCGTCGGCGATGTCACGTCGCCCCGAGCTGCCTCGTCTTGTGGATGACGGCGCCGCATCCCGCGGCGCGAACCTGCCGGAGAGCTATCCATGGCCACCGCCCGACTCAATGCTTATACCGCCGCACCCCAGGCCATGAAGGCCATGGTCGCCCTGAACGATTTCGTCGAGGGCTGCGGCCTGGAACACAGCCTGCTGGAGCTGGTGAAGATGCGCGCCTCCCAGATCAACGGCTGCGCCTATTGCCTGCACATGCACGCCAGCGACGCGCGCAGGCAGGGCGAAACCGAAATGCGCCTGTACCTGCTGGACGCCTGGCGCGAATCGTCGCTCTACAGCGAACGCGAACGCGCCGCGCTGGCCTGGACCGAAGCCTTGACCAGGCTGTCCGAAACCCATGCGCCGGATGCCGACTACGAAGCCATGGCCCGGCATTTCAGCGCGGAAGAACAGGTGAACCTGACGGTGGCCATCAATATGATCAACAGCTGGAACCGCATCGCCGTCGGGTTCCGCTCGCAGCATCCCAAGGGCTGAGGTCCGGGCGCCATGGACACTTCCGCCGCGGCCGATGCCGTCGCCGACTTCGAGCCCCATCGCCGCTATCTGCAGGGCCTGGCCTACCGGATGCTGGGCTCGTGGGCGGAGGCCGAGGACATGGTGCAGGACGCCTGGCTGCGCTGGCGCGACGTCGACCGCAGCCAGGTCGCGACGCCGCGCGCCTTTCTGTCGCGCACCGTCACGCGGCTGTGCCTGGACCACCTGAAGTCGGCGCGCGCGCGGCGCGAGGAATACGTGGGCCCCTGGCTGCCGGAACCCTTGCCCGATGCCGCCAGCTACCAGGCGCCGGGGGCGGGCGAGATCGCGCACGACCTGTCCGTGGCGCTGATGCTGGCGCTGGAACGCCTGTCCGCGCTGGAGCGCGCCGCGTTCCTGCTGCATGACGTGTTCGACATGCCGTTTTCCGAGATCGCGCTCACGCTGGACCGCAACGAGGCCGCGTGCCGGCAGCTGGCCGCGCGTGCGCGCAGCCGCGTGCGCGAGGCGCGGCCGCGGTACGCAGTGACCGAACAGGACGGCGAGCGCATCGCCGCCGCGTTCTGGCAGGCCTGCCGCGCCGGCGACGTGGACGCGCTGCGCGGGCTGCTGGCGCAGGACGCGGTGCTGCACGCCGACGGCGGCGGCAAGAAGCTGGCCGTGTTCAAGCCCATCCTGGGCAGCGACCGGATCGCGCGTTTCTTCGCCGGCCTGTCGTCCAAGCGCGGCGGCCAATTCCTGGACGCGGTGGTGACCCGGTTGAACGGCATGCCGGGCGTGCTGGCGACCGAAATCGACGGCCTGCCGCGCTCCACCACGCTGGAGGTGCGCGACGGCAGGATCACGGCCATCTACATCGTGCGCAACCCTGATAAGCTGCGCCATGTCGCGGCCCTGGCGGCGCCGCCGAGCGCTCCCAGGGATGATGCCGAACCTCGTTGACGATCCGCAGGAGCTGGCTTCGACGAAACCATGATGTTTATTTTCGACACCGCATCCGCACGCTGACTGCCCATGGACCCCGAACTCCTCTCCCTGCTGGTCACCCGGACCATGCCTTTCGGCAAGTACCAGGGCCGGCTGATCGCCGACCTGCCGGGGCCGTATCTGGCGTGGTTCGCGCGCAAGGGCTTTCCGCCCGGCGAGCTGGGCCGGTTGCTGGCCTTGATGCACGAACTGGACCACAACGGCCTGTCGTCGCTGCTGGCGCCGCTGCGCCAGTCTGCGGGCAAGCCGGCGGGCAGGTCCTGAGCCTTCCGGCGCGAAACGACAAGAAACAACTCCGGCGTCCGGTGTAGCGTCCCGGCGCGCCGCGCGAGGATACGATAGTGCGGCGCGGCGGATCGCAATGCCCGTGCGCCGCGCGCCAGTTCATCGTAGAGAGGTAGCCATGAAAAAACTCCGAATTTCCGCGTTCCTGCTCGCCGCCCTGTGCGCGGCCGGCGTGGCGCAGGCGCAGAACGCCGCGCCGGTCACGCAGGAGTACCAGTACCCCAGCGTGCGCTCCAAGGACGGCAGCCTCTCGCCGCCTTCGACGCTGCGGGTGACGGTCACGCCCGGAGCCGGCTCGACGCCGGCGGCGGTCAGCGATACGCCGGCAAGCCGCGCCGAGTACGAGCGCTGCCGCGAGGTGTCGGACCGCGCCGCGGTGTCGAACTCGCAGATGCAGGCCGGCGTGGCGCAATGCCTGAAAGAGCTGGAGCAGCGCCGCCAGCAGCAGTAGCGCAAGGCCCGCCGGGCCGCCGAGGGCGGCGGTCCGGCTTTCCGATATGGGTTGATGGTAATAATATTCAATCTCATCAACTGAGACGGCCCCGGCGCGGGGCCTTTACCGTGACCCTTATCCATCCCGAACCCGATTGGACCGTTACGGCCGCCATGCCGGCGATGTCGCTGGCCGGCGGCACGCTGCGTTTCGGCCGCGAGGCGCGCGTGCATGAACGCCTGGAGCCGGGGCTGAAGCTGGTGCTGGTGCTCGACGGCGAGCTGCGCTATAGCGTGCGCGGCGCGCCGGCCACGCGCGTGAGCGGGCCGCTGCTGCACCTGAGCCTGTGCCAGGACGAGATGGGGATGGAGCACGAATTCGGCGCGCACAAGGCGCTGCGTTTCGTGTCCTTGCGCACGGGCCTTTCGCAGTTGCAGGAAGCGTTTTCGATGGAGCCCGCCGAACTGGCGGCGCGGCTGCGCGCGCCCGGCGGCCAGCCTTATGCCGACGCCAACCTGCGCGTGGCGCCGGCGGTCCAGGCGCTGGGCAACCAGATGCTGGCCTGCCCGGTGCAGGGGGCCCTCAAGCGCATGTACCTGTCGGGCAAGGCGCTGGAGCTGGCGGCGCTGGCGTTCGGCGCGTTGCACGAGACGCCGGGCCACGGCCTGGCGCGCGGCGACGTCGAGCGCCTGCATCATGCGCGCGACCTGGCGGCGGCGAACCTGCAGGACCCGCCTTCGCTGCCGGAACTGGCGCGCCAGGCCGGCATCAACGTCAACAAGCTCACCACGGGTTTTCGCAAGCTGTTCGGCATGAGCGTCTACGCCTATGTGCGCGAATGCCGCATGCAGCAGGCGCATGCGCTGCTGGCGGCCGGCGCGCTCTCGGTGTCCGAGGCCGCCTATGCCTGCGGCTACACCGACTCGCATTTCACCAAGGCCTTCCTGCGCCGCTACGGCGTGCTGCCCAGCAGCGTGGCGGCGCGCGGCTGAAACTTCCGCAATCGCCAGCAAGACTTCCGCGATCGCCAGCGGGCGCTCGCCGTTCTCCCTAGAATTCGTTGCGAATGGTTCTCAATAGCAACTCAAAAGGAACGGCAGTGCGCAAGGCATCGAAGGCGGGGGCGGGCGGCAGGACGGCGCGGGTGTGGCAGTGGCCATTGTGGCTGGCGGTGGCGGCCGGGCCGGCGCAGGCGCAGGATGCGCAGGCGTTGCCGGCGGTGACGGTCAGCGGCGAAGGCGTCGCGTCGGACGCGGCGACGCTGGGCAAGCTGCCGCTGGCGCTGCGCGAGATCCCGCAATCGGTCACGGTGATCGGGCTGGAGCGCATGCAGGAGCAGAACCTGCAAAGCCTGGACGAGGTCATGCAGCACGCCACCGGCATCACGGTGCAGCCTTATCAGCTGCTGACCACGGCGTATTACTCGCGCGGCTTCAAGGTCGATTCTTTCGAGCAGGACGGCGTGCCGGTGCTGATGGGCAATATGGCGGCCGCGCCGCAGGACATGGCGGTGTACGAGCGCGTCGAGATCCTGCGCGGAGCCAACGGCCTGCTGCACGGGGCCGGCAATCCGGCGGCCACCGTGAACCTGGTGCGCAAGCGGCCGCAGCGGGCGTTCGAATTCAGCGGCACGGCCAGCGCGGGCAGCTGGGACCGCTACCGCGCCGAAGCCGACCTGGGCGGCCCCTTGAACGACAGCGGCAGCGTGCGCGGGCGCATCGTGGGCGCGTACGAGGACCGCGGCTATTTCTACGACGTCGCCGATCAGCAGTCTGCGCTGTTCTACGGCATAGGCGAGGTGGACCTGAGTCCGCGCACGGTGCTGTCGGCGGGCCTGCAGCACCAGCGCATCCGGTCCACCACCAATATGGCGGGCGTGCCGCGCTACAAGGACGGCGGCGATATCGGGCTGCCGCGTTCGACCTATCTGGATGCGGCATGGGACCGCTTCAACTGGAATACGACCCGGGTGTTCGCCGACCTGGAGCATGGTTTCGGCCAGGGCTGGACGGCCAAGATCAGCGCCAACTACCTGACGGCCGACAGCAATCTGAAGTACGCCGGCGCCTATGGCGCGATCGACCGCGAAACCGGCCTGGGTTCGCGGCTGATGGGCGGCGCCTACAAATTCGACAACACGCAGGCCAGCATCGACGCCTACGTGAGCGGGCCGGTGCAGTGGTTCGGGCGGCGCCACGAACTGCTGCTGGGCGGCAATGCGCAGCGCACCACGTCCGAGCAGTACACGGGCATGCTGATCCCGGCGCTGAACGTGCCGGTCGACGTGTTCGACTGGGACCCGCGCGGCGTGCCCGAACCCGGCGTGGGGCCGTACGCCTCGCCCGGCGAAACGCGCCTGAAGCAGCAGGGCATTTATGCGATGGGCCGGTTTTCGCTGGCCGATCCGCTGACCCTGGTGCTGGGCGGGCGCATGAGCTGGTGGAACCAGAGCGCGCCGTCCGCGCGCCAGCGGATCGATCCCGAGTTCACGCCCTATGGCGGGCTGATCGTCGACATGGACTCGCAATGGTCGCTCTACGGCAGCTATGCGCAGGTGTTCCAGCCGCAAAGCCAGCTGACGCGCGACGGCAAGCCGCTGGACCCGGTCACCGGCACCAACTACGAAGCCGGCGTGAAGGGCGCGCTGGCCGATGGCGCCCTGAACGTGTCGCTGGCCGTGTTCCAGATCCGGCAGAAGAACCGCGCGCAGCAGGACCCCGACTGGCCCTGCGTGGGCAACAACTGCTATTACATCTCGGGCGGGGAGGTCCGCAGCCGCGGCTTCGAGGCCGAGGCCAGCGGCCAGGTCGCGCCGCACTGGACGGTGGCCGCGGGCTACACCTTCAACACCAGCAAGTACGTCTCCGACTCCGTCTCCAACGGACAGCCGTACGCCAGCTTCACGCCCAAGCACATTTTCCGGCTGTGGACCAACTATGCGCTGCCGGTCATGGAACGCCGGCTGAGCGTGGGCGGCGGCGTGCAGATGCAGTCGGGCTTTTCGACGGTGTCCGGCCCGGTCACGCTGCGCCAGGGCGGCTACACGCTGGTGGACCTGCGCATGGCGTACCGGCTGGACAAGCACCTGACCGCCGCGCTGAACGTCAACAACCTGTTCGACCGCCGCTACTACCAGAGCCTGTCGGGCACGGCCTGGAACAACCGCTATGGCGAACCGCGCAACGTCATGCTGACGCTGCGCGCCCAGTATTGATTCCCATCCCGCCCGCTTTGCAGAGAGACATCACGATGAAGACAGAAACCGATTTCGCACCGCCGGTCTTCGACTGGCTCGATCACTTCATGGCGCTGGGCGGCGACGGCGCGCTGCGCGAGATCGGCGCGCGCCGCCGGCTGGCGGACGGCGAAGACTGGCTGGTCGGCGTCAAGGCCGTGGCCGACGACGCCGACGTGCACGGCGACGTGTGGGAACGCCATCCAGGCGGCGACGAAATGCTGTGCGTGCTGGAAGGCCGCGTGGTGTTGACGCTGGCCGCGGAAGACGGCGCCGAAACCGACGTGCTGCTCGACACCCGGCGCTGCACGGTGGTGCCGCGCGGCGTATGGCACCGGCTGCACGTCGCCTGTCCGGGAAAAATCCTGTTCGTCACGCCCGGCCGGGGCAGCGAACACCGCCGCGCGGCGGACCTGTCGCAAGGAAAGATCTGAAGATGAGACGCGAGAACAACGCACGCCTGTTCGTGATGGTGGCCGCCCTGTATTTTTCGCAGGGCATTCCGCTGGGCGTGGCGATGGAGGCCTTGCCCACGCTGCTGCGCCGCGACGGCGCGGACCTGGGCGCGCTGGCGTGGCTGCCGCTGGTGGGCCTGCCGTGGGTGCTGAAATTCCTGTGGGCGCCGGCGGTGGACAACCGCTGGAGCGTCGCGCTGGGGCGGCGGCGCAGCTGGATCGTGCCGATGCAGGCGGTGGTGCTGGCCTGCCTGGCGGGCGTGGCGCTGCTGGGCGTGTCGTCGGCCAGCGCCGCGTGGGTGGTGGCGCTGATGGCGGCGGCCTCGCTGGCCAGCGCCACGCAGGACATCGCCACCGACGGCCTGACGGCCGAACGCTTCGAGGGCCAGGCCCTGGCGCGCGCCAACGCCGCGCAGGTGGGCGGCACGATGATGGGCTTTTTCTTCGGCGGGCCGGGTTGCCTGATCCTGGCCGGCCACATCGGCCAGGCCGGCGCGCTGGCCGTGCTGGCGGGCGCGGCGGCGTTCAGCCTGATCCTGGCCGCGACCTGGCGCGAGGGCGAGGCGGATTGCGCGCCGCTGCGGCCGCGGGCCGCGCTTGCCGGTTTCGTGCGCCGGCCGGGGGCCTGGGCGCTGGCTGCGGCGGCGTTCCTGTCGGCGATGACGGCCGCGGCCGGCTACGGCCTGTCCAAGCTGTTCCTGGTGGACGCGGGCTGGCGCGTGGAGGAGATCGGCCGCCTCGGCATGGCGGGCGGCGTGGTGACCGTGCTGCTGGGCTGCGGCGGGGGCGCCTGGCTGATCGGCCGTCTGGGCGGGCGCGCGGCGCTGGGGCTGGGCCTGGCCGCCTGCGGCGCGGCGGCGGCGGGCTGGCTGGCGCAGGCCCAGGGCTGGGCCGCGCCGCATCCGGGCCTGGCCTATGCCTCGCAGGCGCTGGGCTCGTTCGGCGCGGGAGCCGCGTCGGTCGCGCTGATGACGCTGGCCATGCGCTTCGCGCGCGCCGGCGCGCAGGCCGGCACCGACATGACGGCGGTGCAGAGCGCGCGCGACCTGGGCGAGATCCTGACTTCGTCGCTGATGACCGGACTGGCCGCGTATGCGGGTTATGGCGCGGGTTTCGCCGCCGGCCTGGCGCTGGCGGCCGCGACCCTGGTCTTCACCGCCAGGGCGCTGGCGCGCCCGGCGGGCTAGTGTGCAGCGGGTACACTAGCCCGCCGTTTTGCTTTCGGTCCCGAGTTTCCATGATTTCCACCGCATGCGGCGTCGACTTCGGCACGTCCAATTCCACCGTCGGCTGGAGCCGCGCCGGCCAGCCCGCACTCCTCGCGCTCGAGGATGGCAAGACCACCTTGCCCTCGGCCATTTTCTTCCACGACGAGGACACCGAGGTCAGCTATGGCCGCGCAGCCATCTCCGATTACCTGGCGGGCTACGACGGACGCCTGATGCGCTCCATGAAAAGCCTGCTGGGCAGTTCGCTCATGGAGGGCTCCACCGAGGTCCAGGGCCGCTCGATTCCGTTTCGCGTGCTGTTGACGCGCTTCATCGCCGAGTTGAAGCGCCGCGCCGAAGCGGCGGCCGGGCGCGATTTCACCCGTGCGGTGCTGGGCCGGCCGGTGTACTTCGTGGACGACAACCGCGCCGCCGACCAGACGGCGGAGGACACGCTGGGCGAGATCGCGCGCAGCGTGGGCTTTACCGAGATCGAGTTCCAGTTCGAGCCGCTGGCCGCGGCCTTCGACTATGAATCGCAGATCGCGCGCGAAGAGCTGGTGCTGGTGATCGACATCGGCGGCGGCACCTCGGATTTTTCGTTGATCCGGCTGGGGCCGGGCCGCGCGGCCAAGGCCGACCGGCGCGAGGACATCCTGGCCTATGGCGGCGTGCACATCGGCGGGGTCGATTTCGACAAGCAGCTCAGCCTGGCGCACGTGATGCCGCTGCTGGGGCTGGGCAGCCAGCTGCGCAGCGGCAAGGACGTGCCCTCCACGCAATACGGCAACCTGGCGTGCTGGCACACCATCAACCAGGCCTACACGCGCAAGGCGGCCGAGCACTTCGCGTTCATCCGCGCCGAGGCCGGCGACCGCGCAAAAATCGACCTGCTGCTGGAGCTGGTGAAGCAGCGCGCCGGCCACTGGGTGGCGGTGCAGGTGGAAGAGGCCAAGATCGCGCTGTCCGAATCCGAGGCCGCGCGCATCGACCTGTCGCGCATCGCGCCGCAACTGGGCGTGGAGGTCACGCGGCCCTCGTTCGACGCCTGCGTGGAGCGGCTGATCGGCAAGGTCCAGACCACCGTGGGCGCGCTGCTGCGCGATGCCGGCGTGGCGACGGCGGACGTGGACACGGTGTTCTTCACCGGCGGCTCCAGCCGCGTGCCGCGCCTGCGCGAGGCGGTGTCGGCGCTGGCGCCGCAGGCGCGCAGCGTGGAGGGCGACCTGTTCGGCAGCATCGGCGCCGGCCTGGCGCTGGACGCGCGGCGCAAATTCGGCTGAGCGGAGCGGGGCGTCGGGGCGGCGATGGTAAGCTGCATTCCTCCGATACCGCCCACGCTCAGCCGGCCCAGGAACCCGTCATGACCAAACCCGATTCCCATCTCGTCGAAAGCCTGGTCGCAAGCGAAGCGCCCTACGAGGGCAGCTTCCTGAAGATCCGCCGCGACACCGTCAGCCTGCCCAACGGCAACACCGGCATACGCGAGTACGTGGTGCACCCGGGCGCCGTGGTGGTGATTCCGCTGCTCGACGACGGCCGCGTGCTGCTGGAGCGCCAGTACCGCTATCCCATCGGGCGCGTCATGACCGAGTTTCCGGCCGGCAAGCTCGACCCGGGCGAAGACCCGCTGGTCTGCGGCAAGCGCGAGCTGCTGGAAGAAACCGGTTACACGGCCAGCCAGTGGGCGCATGCCGGCGCCCTGCACCTGGCCATCGCGTATTCCACGGAAATCATCCACATCTTCTTCGCGCGCGGCCTGCGCGCCGGCGACCGCCAACTGGACCAGGACGAGTTCCTGGACGTGGTCAGCGCCCGCCCCGAGGAACTGGTGCAAGCCTGCCGCAAGGGCGAGGTCACGGACGCCAAGACCCTGACCTGCGTGCTGTGGATGCAGAACGTGCTGTCCGGCGCCTGGCAGCTGGACTGGCAGGACAACGCCGGCTGAGCCGGGGCCGCCATGCCTGCTTCGTTTCCGGTTCTGGTGCAGCCCGCGGGGCTGCGTTTCGATGCGCCCGCCGGCACGCCGCTGCTGCTGGCGGCGCAGGCGGCGGGCGTCAAGCTGCCCAGTTCGTGCCGCAACGGCACCTGCCGCGCGTGCATGTGCCTGATGCTGGAAGGCGAGGTGATGTACGGCATCGAATGGCCGGGCCTGTCGCGCGACGAAAAGGAAGAGGGCTGGATACTGCCCTGCGTGGCGCAGGCCGTGTCGGCGCTGGAAATCCAGTCGCCGCAGGCCGCGCCCATCGAGGACGCGCCGCCGCCACCGCCGCGCCCGCTGACCGGGGCGCGCCGCTAAGGCGCGCCCACCGCCAGCAGGGCGGCGGCCATGCCGCCCGCCATGCCTACGGCCATCGCCGCGAACGGCGCCGCGCCCAGCGGCAAGGCCAGGGCCATGCCCAGCTGCGCGCCGGCCACCATGCCCACGACCATCGGCAGCATGCAGGCCAGCCGCGCCGCGAACGCCGGCGCGCCCGGCCAGGGCGCCAGCGCCGCGGCCGCCATGGCCAGCGTGCTGGCCGGCATCAGCGCGGCGTGGCGCCACGCCATTTCCGCCAGGTTGCCGGGGACCGCGCAGGCGCTGGCCAGCGCGGCGGCCGGCGTGCGCAGCGTGTCCAGCCACAGGCCGGCGGCCATGGCCGCCGTGCAGGCCAGCCATGCCAGGGCCGGCGCGCCGCCTTCAGCCGCAGGCGTGGCAGGCCTGCGCGGCGTCGTCGTAGCGGTCATGGTGGCGCACCCAGTCGCCCAGGTTGAAGTGCGGCCCGTTTTCGTTGCGTCCCAGCGGCGCCAGCTCCAGGTAGTTGTAGGCGCCCGCCAGCCGTTCCACGCCGCGGTCGAAGGCCGAGTAGGTGTGGAAGATCTCGCCGTCCGGGTCGAGGAAGAAGGCGCTGGCGCCGGGACGGTCCTCGATCGCGCCGTCGGGGGGGCGCAGCGAGGCGCCCAGGTCGAGATTGAAGTCGTCGCCCTGCGACGAATACCAGTCGAAACGCCAGCCCATGCGCCGCTTGAACGCGGCCAGGCTGGCGTAGGGCGCGCGCGACACGGCGGCCACCGTGACGTCGTGCTGGCGCAGGTGCATCAGCGCGCCTTCCATGTGATCGGCCAGGAACGAACAGCCCACGCAGCCTTCCTCCCATTCGGGGGCGTACATGAAGTGGTAGACGATGAGCTGGCTTCTGCCCTGGAACAGCCCGGCCAGGTCCAGCACGCCGTCCGGACCCTCGAAGCGGTACGGCTTGCTTACGCGGACCCAGGGCAGGGCCAGGCGCTCGCGCGCCAGCGCGTCCTGCGCCCGGGTCAGTTCTTTCTCGCGGCGCAGCAGCGCTTCGCGCGCGGCGTTCCATTGCGCCTGGGATACGACAGGATGATCGGTTTGCATCTGTGGCTCCTCTGGGGTGGGGCGGACGGCGCTCAGGCCGCGTCCGCCAGGTGGCCCGCCAGCCGGTCCATGGCGCCGGACCAGCCATGCTCGTGGCTGTCGCGGGTGGCCGGGTCGACGAACGGGGTCTGCAGGAAGGCGAGTTCGGTGCCGCCGCCTGCGGGCGTGAATTCCAGCGTGATGAGCGAGACCTCGGCCGGCGTGTCGCGCCAGGCCCAGGTGAAGACCAGCCGGCGCTGCGGCTCCACGACACGGTAGCTGCCGCTGGCGTGGTGCTCCAGCCCGTCTTCGGTGGCGAACCCGACCAGGTAGGCGCCGCCTACCCGGACGTCGGTTTCGGCCACCAGCACCCGCCGGGTCTCGGCGGGGCCGAACCAGCGCATCAGCGCTTGCGGGTCCGTCCAGGCGCGCCAGACGCGCTCGACCGGGGCGTCGAAGCGCCGCCGGAGCCGGAGTTCGATGGGGGTGTCGGCTTGCGGGGTGTCTCGGTTTTGCATGGGTGGATTTCCTCCTCGTGATAGAGGTAGCGCGCCAGCGAATCGAGCTGTCCGCTCCAGAACTTCTCGTAGCGGGCCAGCCAGTCGCTTGCCGTGCGCATCGGCTCGGGCGACAGGGTGCAGTTCACCACGCGGCCGTCCTTGGCGCGCGCGATCAGGCCGGCGTCTTCCAGCACCCGCAGATGCTTCAGGAAAGCGGGCAGGGACATGGCGTGCGGCCGCGCCAGGTCGCTGACCGAGGCCGCGCCCTGCTGCAGATCGGCCAGCACGCGGCGCCGGGTGGAATCGGCCAAGGCGGCAAAGATGCCGTCCAGCGTGTCTTCGTAAAAGTTAACCATAAGGTTAAGTGTCTAGCCGCCGCCGTCCGGCTGTCAAGCGGAAATTCGCGCCGGCGGCCTCGCGCTAGGGATCACCCCAATGGCATGGCCTTCCAGACGCATTACCATTTGCCCAAATATGTACTTTGATGAAAATGTACATATTCAAGCTGCCGCCCGTGCTGCGGGCGGTCCAGGTTCTCTACCCAGGGCAGGAGGTGCAGGCATGGCAAAGCAGATATTCGTGGCGTTCGGCGTCGACGTGGACGCGGTGAGCGGCTGGCTGGGCTCGTACGGCGGCGAGGATTCCCCCGACGACATTTCGCGCGGCATGTTCGCGGGCGAGGTCGGCTCGCCGCGGCTGCTCAAGCTGTTCAAGAAATACGGGCTGACCACGACCTGGTTCATCCCCGGCCATTCGGCCGAAACCTTCCCCGACCAGATGAAGGCGGTGGTCGACGCCGGGCACGAGGTCGGCATACACGGCTACAGCCATGAGAATCCCATCGCCATGACGCCGGAGCAGGAAGAGGCGGTGCTGGACAAAAGCATCGAGGTCATCACCCGACTGGCGGGCAGGGCGCCCACCGGCTACGTCGCGCCGTGGTGGGAATTCAGCCCCATCACCAACGAGCTGCTGGTCAAGAAGGGCATCAAGTACGACCACAGCCTGATGCACAACGACTTCCATCCCTACTACGTGCGCGTGGGCGACGCCTGGACCAAGATCGACTATTCCCGCCATCCCGACACCTGGATGAAGCCGCTGCAGCGGGGCCGCGAGACGTCGCTGGTCGAGATCCCGGCCAACTGGTACCTGGACGACCTGCCGCCGATGATGTTCATCAAAAAGGCGCCCAACAGCCACGGCTTCGTCAACCCGCGCGACATCGAGCAGATGTGGCGCGACCAGTTCGACTGGGTCTACCGCGAGCACGACTACGCGGTGTTTCCGATCACGCTGCATCCCGACGTGTCCGGCCGGCCCCAGGTGCTGCTGATGCTGGAACGGCTGATCGAACACTTCCAGAAGCACGACGGCGTGCGCTTCGCGACCTGCGACCAGATCGCCGACGACTTCCTGCGCCGCCAGCCGCGCAGCTGACCGATTCTTCCCGGGCCGTCCCGGCCCTTACTTTCCGCAGGCCGACCCCATGGATACCCTCGATTCCGCGCGCAGCGCCTCGGCGCTATGGACGCCGCCCGCCGTCACCAAGCAGCAAGTCAACTACGCCACCTGGGTGTGCTTTTTCGCCTGGGTTTTCGCTGTCTATGATTTCATCCTGTTCGGCACGCTGCTGCCGCAGCTGGGCGAGTATTTCCAATGGAGCGCCGAGCGCCTGGCCAGTCTCAACACCTGGGTCACCGTGGGCACGGCGCTGGTGGCGTTCGGCCTGGGACCGGTCACCGACCGTCTCGGCCGGCGCAAGGGCATCATCATCGCGGTGGCCGGCGCCGCCATCTGCTCGGGCCTGACGGCGCTGGCGGGCTGGATCATCGGTCTGTCGGCGGGGCTGGGCTTTCTGCTGTTGATCCTGGTGCGTTCGCTGGCGGGGCTGGGCTATGCCGAGCAGAGCATCAACGCCACCTACCTGACCGAGCTGTTCGCGGTGGCGCACGCCGATCCCGCGGCCCGCAAGCGGCGCGGCTTCATCTATTCGCTGGTGCAGGGTGGCTGGCCGATAGGCGCGGTGCTGACGGCGGCGCTGGTGGCCGTGCTGTATCCGCTGGGCGAGCGCTGGTTCGGACAGGGCGGCGGCTGGGGCCTGTCCTTCGTGTTCGCGACTTTTCCCGCGGTGGTCATCGTGATCCTGGGCCGCAGGCTGGTCGAGACCCCGCAGTTCCTCACGGCCCGGCGCATCGCCGAACTGCGCGCCCGGGGCGAGGGGGAACAGGCGCAAGCCCTGGCCGCGGCCCATGGCCTGGACGCCGGCGGCGGGCACCAGCAGGGCGTGGCGGCGATCTTCAAAGGCGCGTCGCTGCGCCCGACGCTGACCCTGTCGCTGGGCTTTTTCCTGAACTGGTTCGCCATCGTGCTGTTCGCGGTGCTGGGCACGTCGGTGCTGGGCGGCTCGGGCGGCACGCCCGGCAAGGGCGTGGACTTCTCCAACGCGCTGCAAGTGCTGATCGTGTCCAACCTGGCGGGCTTCCTGGGTTATCTGTTCCACGGCTGGCTGGGCGACCGCATCGGTCGGCGCAACGCCGTGGCCATCGGCTGGATTCTGGGCGGGCTGGCGTTCTACGCCATGCTGCAGGCGCCGCAGGGCGATTTCTGGAGCATCGTGCCGCTGTACTCGCTGGGCCTGTTCTTTCTTATCGGCCCCTACGCGGCGGTGCTGTTCCTGATCGGCGAGAGCTTCCCCAACCAGATCCGGGCGACGGCCGGCTCCTTCGTCAACGCGCTCGGGCAGGTGGGGGCCATCGTGGCCGGCTTCGGCAGCACGTACACGCTGTCCAGCGGCGCGGACTGGATCGAGGCGGCGCTGTACTGGGGCGCCATCCCGTGCTTCCTGTCCGGCATCGTCATGGTGCTGGTCCCGCACGTGGACCCCAGCACCGTCAAATAGGAGGGTGCCATGTCCGGATACGACAAAGCGGCGCTGGTCACCGGCGCGGCCAGCGGCATCGGCCAGGCCCTGGCGCTGGCCTACGCGCAGGCCGGCGTGGCGGTGGCCGGCGGCTACCTGCCTGGCGACGTCCACGATCCCTCGGCGACGGCGGCCCTGGTGGAGGCGGCCGGCGGCCAGTGCCTGATGCTGCCGGTGGACGTGACCCAGACCGGCCAGGTCGAGGCGTTCGCCGCGCGCGCGGTCGGGCATTACGGGCGGCTGGATTACGCGGTGGCCAACGCCGGCCTGCTCAGGCAGGCCGCGCTCGCCGACATGAGCGACGCGCAATGGACCGAGATGATGGACGTGGACCTGGGCGGGGTGATGCGCGTGTTCCGGGCGGCGGCCCGGCACATGCGCGACGGCGGGGCGATGGTGGCGGTCTCGTCCATCGCCGGCGGCGTGTATGGCTGGCAGCAGCACGTGCATTACGCGGCGGCCAAGGCCGGCGTGCCCGGCCTGTGCCGCGCCGTGGCCATGGAGCTGGCGCCGCGCGGCATCCGCTGCAATGCGGTCATTCCGGGCCTGGTCGAGACGCCGCAGTCGCTGGACCCGGTCAATTCCCTGGGGCCGGAAGGCCTGGCGCGCGCGGCCGCCGGCATACCGCTGGGGCGCGTGGGCAGCGCCCGCGAGATCGCGCTGCTGATCCGCTTCCTGACCAGCGACGACGCTTCCTACATCACCGGGCAGTCCGTGATCGCCGACGGCGGGCTGACGGTGCGCTGGCCGGGTCTGCAAACCTGAAAGAGGCACTCATGATGCATACGAACGTTCTGGAGAACCGGCGCGCCGTGGTGACGGGCGCCGGCAGCGGCATCGGCGCGGCCATCGCGCTGGCCTATGCGCGGGCTGGCGCCGCGCTGCTGCTGGCCGACCTGGACGGCGCGCGGGCCGAGGCGGTCGCGGCGCGCTGCCGCGAGGCCGGCGCGCGCGCCGTGGCGCAGGCCGCCGACGTCAGCGACGAGCTGGCCGCCGCGCGCGCCATCGATGCCTGCGTGCACGCCTACGGCGGCATCGACGTGCTGGTGAACAACGCCGGCATCCTGACGCAGTCGCTGTGCGCCGACATGCCGGCGGCGATGTGGGACGAGATGATGCGCGTGGACCTGCGCAGCGTATTCCTGTGCTCGCGCCGGGCGCTGCCGCACATGACGGCGCAGCGCTGGGGGCGCATCGTCAACGTCGCTTCGCAGCTGGGCATCAAGGGCGGCGCGGAGCTGAGCCACTACGCGGCGGCCAAGGCGGGCGTCATTGGCTTCACCAAGTCGCTGGCGCTGGAAGCGGCGCCGGCCAACGTGCTGNNNAGGCGGGCGTCATTGGCTTCACCAAGTCGCTGGCGCTGGAAGCGGCGCCGGCCAACGTGCTGGTCAACGCCATCGCGCCCGGCCCGATCGAGACGCCGCTGGTCGACGGCATCAGCGAGAGCTGGAAAAAGCAGAAGGCCGCCGGCCTGCCGCTGGGTCGCTTCGGCCGCCCCGAGGAGGTCGCGCCCAGCGCGGTGCTGCTGGCGTCCGACCCCGGCGGCAATCTCTACGTCGGCCAGGTGCTGGGGCCGAACTCCGGCGACGTCATGCCCTGAAAGGAGGCGACCATGTGCGGCATCTGCGGTTTGCTGCAAGGCACGGCCCACTGGAGCCGCGCCGACGTCCCGCCCGAGCAGTCGCGGCGCGAACGCCTGCTTCAGGCGGCCCAGGCCAACCGGCTGCTGGCGCTGTTCCGCCTGGAGCTGCGCGACCTGCACGGGCAGTCCTATCTGCTGTCCGGCCCGACCGGCGCGAGCGTGCTGCTGCCCGACCTGGGCGGGCTGTGGGCGGCGGCCGAACTGCTGCTGGGCCGCCGCCTCGATCCGCTGGACATGCCCTGGCCGCAAGCCGTGCGGGAGGCCGATCATGGCGCGGGCTGACGCGGACACGCTGCCGGNTCGGCGACGGCGGCCCTGGTGGAGGCGGCCGGCGGCCAGTGCCTGATGCTGCCGGTGGACGTGACCCAGACCGGCCAGGTCGAGGCGTTCGCCGCGCGCGCGGTCGGGCATTACGGGCGGCTGGATTACGCGGTGGCCAACGCCGGCCTGCTCAGGCAGGCCGCGCTCGCCGACATGAGCGACGCGCAATGGACCGAGATGATGGACGTGGACCTGGGCGGGGTGATGCGCGTGTTCCGGGCGGCGGCCCGGCACATGCGCGACGGCGGGGCGATGGTGGCGGTCTCGTCCATCGCCGGCGGCGTGTATGGCTGGCAGCAGCACGTGCATTACGCGGCGGCCAAGGCCGGCGTGCCCGGCCTGTGCCGCGCCGTGGCCATGGAGCTGGCGCCGCGCGGCATCCGCTGCAATGCGGTCATTCCGGGCCTGGTCGAGACGCCGCAGTCGCTGGACCCGGTCAATTCCCTGGGGCCGGAAGGCCTGGCGCGCGCGGCCGCCGGCATACCGCTGGGGCGCGTGGGCAGCGCCCGCGAGATCGCGCTGCTGATCCGCTTCCTGACCAGCGACGACGCTTCCTACATCACCGGGCAGTCCGTGATCGCCGACGGCGGGCTGACGGTGCGCTGGCCGGGTCTGCAAACCTGAAAGAGGCACTCATGATGCATACGAACGTTCTGGAGAACCGGCGCGCCGTGGTGACGGGCGCCGGCAGCGGCATCGGCGCGGCCATCGCGCTGGCCTATGCGCGGGCTGGCGCCGCGCTGCTGCTGGCCGACCTGGACGGCGCGCGGGCCGAGGCGGTCGCGGCGCGCTGCCGCGAGGCCGGCGCGCGCGCCGTGGCGCAGGCCGCCGACGTCAGCGACGAGCTGGCCGCCGCGCGCGCCATCGATGCCTGCGTGCACGCCTACGGCGGCATCGACGTGCTGGTGAACAACGCCGGCATCCTGACGCAGTCGCTGTGCGCCGACATGCCGGCGGCGATGTGGGACGAGATGATGCGCGTGGACCTGCGCAGCGTATTCCTGTGCTCGCGCCGGGCGCTGCCGCACATGACGGCGCAGCGCTGGGGGCGCATCGTCAACGTCGCTTCGCAGCTGGGCATCAAGGGCGGCGCGGAGCTGAGCCACTACGCGGCGGCCAAGGCGGGCGTCATTGGCTTCACCAAGTCGCTGGCGCTGGAAGCGGCGCCGGCCAACGTGCTGGTCAACGCCATCGCGCCCGGCCCGATCGAGACGCCGCTGGTCGACGGCATCAGCGAGAGCTGGAAAAAGCAGAAGGCCGCCGGCCTGCCGCTGGGTCGCTTCGGCCGCCCCGAGGAGGTCGCGCCCAGCGCGGTGCTGCTGGCGTCCGACCCCGGCGGCAATCTCTACGTCGGCCAGGTGCTGGGGCCGAACTCCGGCGACGTCATGCCCTGAAAGGAGGCGACCATGTGCGGCATCTGCGGTTTGCTGCAAGGCACGGCCCACTGGAGCCGCGCCGACGTCCCGCCCGAGCAGTCGCGGCGCGAACGCCTGCTTCAGGCGGCCCAGGCCAACCGGCTGCTGGCGCTGTTCCGCCTGGAGCTGCGCGACCTGCACGGGCAGTCCTATCTGCTGTCCGGCCCGACCGGCGCGAGCGTGCTGCTGCCCGACCTGGGCGGGCTGTGGGCGGCGGCCGAACTGCTGCTGGGCCGCCGCCTCGATCCGCTGGACATGCCCTGGCCGCAAGCCGTGCGGGAGGCCGATCATGGCGCGGGCTGACGCGGACACGCTGCCGGCGGGCGTGCTGACCGGCTTTCTGGGCGCGGGCAAGACCACGCTGCTGCAACGCTGGCTGCGCGGCGGCGAACGCGGCGAGACCGCAGTGCTGATCAACGAATTCGGCGCCGTGGGCCTGGACCACCTGCTGGTCGGCGCCGTCGATTCCGACACCTTGCTGCTGGAGAACGGCTGTATCTGCTGCTCCATCCGCGGCGAGCTCGACAGCGCGCTGGTCCGGCTGCACCAGCGCCGCCTGCGCGGCGAACTGCCGCCGTTCAAGCGCGTGGTGATCGAAACCACCGGCCTGGCCGCGCCCGGGCCGGTGCTGGCCACGCTGCTGGCCAGCCGCCGCTTCCATCCCGCGTTCGTCGCCACCGTGGTCGACGCGATGAGCGCGGCGGACCAGTGCCGGCGCTACGCGGAATGGACGGCGCAGGTGGCGGCGGCCGACACGCTGTGGCTGAGCAAGACCGACCTGGCCGGCGCGGACGAGGTGGCCGCGCTGCACGCGCAGCTGGCGCGGCTCAACCCGATGGCGCGGCGCATCGACCTGGGCGCGCCCGCGGACGACGCGCCCGACGGCTGGCTGGCCGCCGGCGCCGACGGCCCGGCGGCGGACCCTGCGCAATGGCTGCGCCGGGTCGGCGCGGCAGGCCGCGGCCCGCGCGGCGGCGCGGCGGCGGCCGACGGCGCCAGCGCCTTCTGCCTGAGCTTCGACGGGCCCTTGCGCTGGGCCGTGCTGACGCTCTGGCTGACGCTCCTGATGCATCGCCACGCCGACCGCATCCTGCGCCTGAAGGGCTTGCTGGAGGTGATTCCCGAAGGCGGCGGACCGGCGCGCGCCGTGGTCCTGCACGGCATGGGCCACCTGATGCACCCGCCGCGGCACCTGGACGCGTGGCCGGGCGCCGACCGCCGCTCGCGGCTGGTGTTCATCACCCGCGGCCTGGACGAGGGCGCCGTGACAAAGTCCTGGCGCGAGTTCGAGCATTTCTACACAATGGCCGGGCAGGATAGCCATTCATGTTCTCGATAGGTGCGCCATGGTCAGCCCGCAAGGCATATCGGTAAAGGCCCGTGAGCGGCGGGCACTGCGCGTGCTGGGCACGTCGGTGACGCTGCTGGAATCGCTGCGCCGCGGCGCCGAGGAGGATCTGGGCATTCCCATCGAATACCAGGTGCTCAACGGGTTCGACGCCCAGCGCCAGGCCGTGATCGAACCCGGCAGCTTCGACGTGTACGACCAGTGGTTCCACAGCATCGACTATCTGTGGCCGACCGGCGCGCTGCAGGCCATCGACACCGATCGCATCGCGCGCTGGGACGAGATCAACGCGCTGCCGCGCAGCGGCCGCCTGACGCCGGGCGCGCCCTACGGGCAGGGCTGCAATCCGGTGACGCGCCTGTACGTGCAGGCCGACAGCTCCCTGGCCGACACGCCCAGCCGCCGGATCAGCATGCTGCCGCTGACGCACAACGCCGACAGCTTCGCCTACCTGCCGGCCGAACTGTCCCGGCTGATCGGCGACGCCCCGGAAAGCTGGTCCTGGCTGGTTTCGCCGCGCTGCACCGGGCGCGTCGCGCTGCAGGCCGACGCCGCCATCGGCGCGCTCGACGCGGCGCTGGCGCTGCAGGCCAGCGGCGAAATGCGGTTCGGCGACATCGGCAATCTCAGCATCGAAGAGATCGACGGCATGATCGAGCTGCTGATCGCCAAGAAGAAGGCCGGCCTGTTCGCCGGCTTCTGGGACGATTGCGCCGAGGCCGCGAGCCTGATGGCGCACAGGCGCGTGGCCATACAGAGCCATTGGTCGCCGTCGGCCGGCGACTACGCCAGCGCGGGCCTGGCCTGCCGCATCGCCAGTCCGGCCGAGGGCTATCGCGCCTGGTATGGCGGGCTGGGCATTTCCAGCCGGCTGCAAGGGCCCAAGCTGGAGGACGCCTACCGCTACCTGAACTGGTGGCTGTCGGGCCGCGCGGGCGCGGTGATGGCGCGCCAGGGCTTCTACATCTCCAACCCCGACCGCGCCCGCGCCTATCTCAGCCAGGCCGAATGGGACTACTGGTACGGCGGCCTGCCGGCCCGCGAGGACCTGCCGGGCACGGGTGGTAATATCCTCGTGCGCCGCGGCAGCGTCCGCGACGGCGGTTCGTATGAGCAGCGCATGAGCCGTGTGGCGGTATGGAACACCGTCATGGACGAGCACAATTACCTGGTCCGCAAATGGGCCGACTTCATGCGTACAGATTGAATCCCGGCCCGCAAGCTGGCCGGCCGCGCCACGACGATGAAAAGAGCACCGCGCCAGTCGCCCGTCCAGGATTCCGGCCTGCCCGCCGAGGCCGCGCCGCCGCCCGAGCCGGGGCCGCGCGAGCTGCGCTATGACGTGATCCGCAACCGCCTGCGCCAGGCCATCCTCGATGGCCGCGTGGCCGCCGGTCTGGTGCTGCTGGAAGGGCCGGTCGCGAAGGTGTTCGGCACCAGCCGCGTGCCGGTGCGCAAGGCCTTCGAAATGCTGCACGAAGAGAACCTGCTGCGCAAATTCCAGGGCCGCGGCTATCTGGTCGCGCCGCCCGGCGAGCAGCCCGCGCCGCGGCGCCTGCCCATCGACGAGGCCGCGCTGGGGCTGGACACCCCCGACGCCACCATCCGCATTCCCTCCGAGAGCGAGCGCATCTACGGCCAGCTGGAGCAGGCCATTTCAACCTGTGTGGTGTTCGGCCATTTCCGCATCGACGAGGCCCGCGCCACCGAGCATTTCCGCGCCAACCGCGCCGCCGTGCGCGAGGCGCTGGGCCGGCTGGTGGATCGCGGGCTGGTCGAAAAAAGCGTGTATTCCTCGTGGCGCGCCGGCCCGCTGACCGCGCGCGCCATCTTCCAGGATTTCGAACTGCGGCTGCTGCTGGCGCCGCAGGCGCTGCGCCTGAGCGCGCCGCAGCTGGACCCGGCGCTGCCGGCGGCGCTGCGGCGCGAACTGGCCTCGCCGTCGTTGGACCTGGAAGGCCTGCTGCGGGTCGAGCGCGCCATACACGTGGACTGCCTGGCGCATCACCAGAACACCAAGCTGCTGCGCATTCTGACGCGCTGCGAACTGCCGCTGATCGTGAACCAGCTCTTCTGCCGCATGTTCCGCCAGCCCGTCAATCCGGCGGTGGCGGCCGAGTACGCGCGCATCGTCGATTGCCTGTGCGAGGCGCGCTTCGACCAGGCGGCCGAGGCGCTGGCGGACCATCTGCGCGCGGCCAGCAAGCGCGCGCCCTCGCAGCTGAAGGCGTTGGCCGTGCTGCCCGAACCGCCCCTGCCGGACTACGTGGTGCGCATTACCTGAGGCGGCGCGCCGGCGCTCAGGCGTGCCGGTGCATGGCCGACGCGTGCTTGGTGTCGCGCATGCTCGCATACACCAGCAGGGACAGCAGGATGATGCCCGCCAGGTAGTAGTAGAACCATTCCTCGTGCCCCTGCTGCTTGAAGAAGAGCGCGATGGCCGGCGCCGTGCCGCCGAAGATGGACACCGTTATCGCGTACGGCACGGCCACGCCGGTGGCGCGCACGTTGGTGGGGAACAGCTCGGCCTTGACCACGGCGTTGATGGACGTATAGCCCGCCGTGAAAATCCAGGCGCCGCAGATCAGCAGGAAGGCGATGAACGGCGAGCTGGTATGCGACAGCGTCATCAGGATGGGCACGGTGAGCGCCGCGCCGGCCACGCCGAAGAAGATCAGCAGCGGCTTGCGCCCGATGCGGTCGGACAGGGCGCCGTACAGCGGCTGCAGGAACAGCGCGAAGATCAGCGAGCCGGCGATGATGTAGGTGGTGACGATGTCGCTGAACCCCGAGGTCTGGCGCACGAAGGTCTGCATGTAGGTGGTGAAGGTATAGAAGGCCGCGGTGCCGCCGGCGGTCAGGCCCACCACGATCGCCACCTCGCGCGGGTACTGCAGCAGGCCGCGCAGCGAACTGGTCTGCGGTTTCGGGGCCTTGCTGGCTTCCTTGTACGAATCGGTCTCGGGCATGTCGCGCCGCATGACCGCGGTGATGATGGCGAGCATGGCGCCGATCACGAAGGGAATGCGCCAGCCCCATTCCAGCAGCTGTTCGTGCGTGAGGAACACGTTCTGCAAGAGCAGCAGCACCAGGATCGCGCAGAGCTGGCCGCCGATCAGCGTGACGTACTGGAAGCTGGAATAGAAGCCGCGGTGCTCGGGGTCCGCGATCTCGGTCAGGTAGGTGGCGCTGGCGCCGTACTCGCCGCCCAGGCTCAGGCCCTCGACCACGCGCGCCAGCGCCAGCAGGGCCGGCGCGGCCAGGCCGATGGTGGCGTAGGTGGGCGTGACCGCGATGATCAGCGAGCCCACGCACATCATCCCCACCGAGACCATGAGCGACAGCCGCCGCCCGTGGCGGTCGGCCAGATGGCCGAACAGCCAGCCGCCCAGCGGGCGCACGATGAAGCCCGCCGCGAACAGCGTGGCGGCGTTCAGCTGCTGGACCACCGGGTCGTGGGAAGGGAAGAAGGCGGGGGCGAAGTACAGGGCGAAGGCGGTGTAGGCGTAGAAGTCGTACCACTCCACCAGATTGCCCATGGAGCCGACGAAAATGGCCTTGATGCGGCGCCGGGCGTCGGGCATGTCGAGATATGCGTGCGTCATATCCGTTCTCCTGCTGGCTGTCGGAAGCGCCGGCCATGCGAGCGCGGCCCGGGCCTGCGCCGCCGCCGATGGATCGCTCCAAGGCCTTATGTTGCGCTCGTCGGCGCGGAAATGCACCCCCTGCGATGGTTTTCAGTTTTCCGTCAGCGGACGTGCGGCTTGACGGCTTCGCAGGTGGCGGCGCCGTCGGCGCTGCGGGTGTCCTGGCCCAGCAGGGCGCGCGCGCCGCATTCCGAGCCGAACATGCCGGCGTGGTCGTGGCCGACGCCGGCGACCTGGTAGGCGCGCCGGTGCAGCGTGACGGGCCGGGCGCCGCGGGCGGCCAGCTGGTATTCGTACTGGACGTAGCCCATGCCGCGCGCGAGGCGGGTCGCGCCCTGGGCCTCGGCGCCGCAGGTTTTGTCGAGCAGGCGGTCTTCGGGATTGTTGTCCGCCGCGCCCAGCAGGTAGGTCACATCGCGCGCCGCGTAGCGCACGAACAGCCGCGATTCGTCGGTTTCGCGGGCATAGGGCGGCAGCCGGTCCGGGCCGTACTTGTACTGGTTGTAGGTCGGGCAGATGCCGCGCTCGTACGGCGCATAGCCCTTGCCGTCGGGGCGCGGGCGCTCGTTGGTCAGGTACAGGTAGGACGAGGGATTGGCGATCACGTAGCGCAGCGCCACGCCGCCGCGGCGCAGCGGGCCGTCGACGTTGTTCAGCACCGCGTAGCGCTGCACCAGCTGCGCGCCGGCCGAATGGCCGGCCAGCACGATGCCCGCCAGGGCCGGCAGGCGCTCGTCGTCGTCCAGGCTGCGCAGCAGGTCGTCGAGCACCTGGAACGCGCTGACCGGCGCGGGCCGGCCGGCGGCCTGCACGCTGTCGGCGCCTTCCTCCCAGCTCGCCTTGCGCCAGGCCGCCATGCCGGCGTATCCCGAATCGATCGCGCCCGTGTAGCGCGGCGCCAGGATCAGCGTGTCGCGCGCCCGCGCCGGATTGCGCGCGAGCAGCTGCTCCACGGTTTGGTAGTAATGGTCGGCGTCGCGCTTGACGCCGTGGACCACGATGACGACCTGCTTGATATCGCGCAGGTCGTCGCGGTCGAGCCGGCGGTTGGCGTAGACCGGCATCCTGTACCGCTGCCCGGGCTTGCCCAGCTCCAGCGGCTGCCAGCGCAAGGGCGCCGCGCGCTTGGGCACGGGCACGGGTTCGTCGTAGTCGTAGGGGGGCGGCAGCGGCGTCTGGGCATGGGCCGCCAGGGGCGCCAGACAGGCCGTCAGCGCTAGCAGCGCGGCCAGGCCTTGCGCCGCGCCGAAGGCGGCGCGGCCCGGCGGCGCCGGACGGATGTGGGAAGCGGGTGCGCGGCGCACGGCGCAGCGGGCGTTCAGCAGCCTTCTTGGCCCAGGAGCTGCTTGAGCGCCGGCAGGTCCAGGATGCGTACTTCGCGCTGGTTGATCTTGATGAGGCCGTCGCGCGCGAAGCGCGAGAACAGCCGGCTGACCGTCTCCAGGGTCAAGCCGAGATAATTGCCGATTTCTTCGCGGCTCATGCGCAGCACGAACTCGGTGGACGAATAGCCCAGCGAGGCGTAGCGCTGCGACAGGTTGAGCAGGAACGCGGCCAGGCGCTGCTCGGAGCGCATCGAGCCCAGCGAGGCCAGCATCTGGTGGGAGCGGTTGATTTCGCGGCTCATCAGGCGGCGGAACTGCTGCTGCAGCGAGGGCAGGTGCGCCGCGACGCGGTCGATGTCGGCCAGACGGATGACGCAGACCTCGGAGTCTTCCAGCGCCACCGCGGTCGAGACGTGCTTGCCGTCGAGCATGCCGTCCATGCCGACGATTTCGCCGGGCAGGTGAAAACCGGTGACCTGGATCTGGCCGGTGGCGTCTTCCAGCTGCGTCTTGAGGCTGCCGAAGCGCACGCTGTAGACGGCGTCCAGCGGATGGTTCAGCGAATAAAGCGATTTGCCCTTTTCAAGGCGCACGCGCTCCTTGACCAGTTCGTCCAGCTTTTCCACTTCGGCGGCTGCCATGCCGACCGGCACGCACACGTGCCCCAGCATGCAAGTGGAACAGTGGGCGGCATCAGGGGCAACGGGGACCCGTTTTTGCATATGATGACCTTTGTAGTGCCCATAGATCGGGTTACGACCAGAATGGGAGGTGAAGCGCGAAGATGCTTGCTATTGTAGTCCGTTGTTACTACGACGTCTTATCGATGTGGCGCGCCTGCCTCACCATTCGGTAACGAATCCAGTCATCGGCCGCGATGTCCACCGCCGCGCCGCGTAACGCCGGGTCTATGGGGTAGTACTGGCAAGCCAGGCTGCGCACCGGCGACGGGGGCTCCAGGCGCGCGCGGACCTCGCGCCGCACGAAGCAGCCCGGCAGGGCGGGATCGTATTCCTCGATTTCGTCCATCAGGGCGAGCAGGGGCGGTTCCACCAGGAAGACGTCGCCGCGCACCCGGCGGCCGTCCTCCACGGGGATCAGGCCCGGCCAGTCGCCGAAATCCACCAGGCGGCCCGGCACGCTGGCCGGACCGACGTAGCGGGCCGCGGGCAGGCCGCGGCCGGCGGCCGCCAGCGCCAGGTCGTTGATTTCGCCGGCGCGTAGCGTGCCGTAGACAAAAACGTATATGCTCATGAACGACATTATGGCTGCAGGTCGAAGAAACCATGGCGCGCGCACGGTGTTGAAATTCGGGCACCCGGCCGCATATTCAGCTTATCGAGCCCGCCGGCATGTATCGGTCAGGCTCCCCCACAAGCCAATAGACCATTATGCGATTCGACAAACTCACCACCAAGTTCCAGCAAGCCCTGGCCGACGCCCAGAGTCTGGCCGCGCGCAATGACCACCCCTACATCGAGCCCATTCACGTGCTCTCGGCCCTGCTGTCGGATGCCGACAGCGGCGCCGGCAGCCTGCTGGCGCGGGCCGGCGTGGCGGTGAACCGGCTGCAGCCGGCCATCGACAGCGCCCTGAAGTCCCTGCCGCAGGTGCAGGGCGAAGACAACGTCCAGGTCGGCCGCGACCTGCAGGGCGTGCTCACCCGCACCGACAAGGAAGCCGCGCGCCGCGGCGACACCTACATCGCCAGCGAGCTGTTCCTGCTGGCCCTGGCCGACGACAAGGGCGAGGCCGGCCGCATCCTGCGCGAGGCGGGCCTGCAGAAAAAGGCCCTGGAAGCCGCGATCGAGGCCGTGCGCGGCGGCGAGAACGTGTCCGCCGCCGAAGGCGAATCCAACCGCGAAGCCCTGTCCAAGTACACCATGGATCTGACCGAGCGCGCCCGCCAGGGCAAGCTCGACCCGGTCATCGGCCGCGACGACGAAATCCGCCGCACCATCCAGATCCTGCAGCGCCGCACCAAGAACAACCCGGTGCTGATCGGCGAACCCGGCGTGGGCAAGACCGCCATCGTCGAAGGCCTGGCGCAGCGCATCGTCAACGACGAGGTGCCGGAAACCCTGCGCGGCAAGCGCGTGCTGTCGCTGGACCTGGCCGCGCTGCTGGCCGGCGCCAAGTTCCGCGGCGAATTCGAAGAGCGCCTGAAGGCCGTGCTCAAGGAGCTGGCCCAGGACGACGGCAGCAACATCGTCTTCATCGACGAGCTGCACACCATGGTGGGCGCGGGCAAGGCCGAGGGCGCGATGGACGCCGGCAACATGCTCAAGCCGGCGCTGGCGCGCGGCGAGCTGCACTGCATCGGCGCGACCACGCTGGACGAATACCGCAAGTACATCGAAAAGGACGCGGCGCTGGAGCGGCGCTTCCAGAAGGTGCTGGTCGACGAACCGGACGTGGAGTCCACCATCGCCATCCTGCGCGGGCTGCAGGAGCGCTATGAAATCCACCACGGCGTCGAGATCACCGACCCGGCCATCGTGGCCGCGGCCGAGCTGTCGCACCGCTACATCACCGACCGCTTCCTGCCCGACAAGGCCATCGACCTGATCGATGAGGCCGGCGCGCGCATCCGCATGGAAATCGATTCCAAGCCGGAAGTGATGGACAAGCTGGACCGCCGCATCATCCAGCTCAAGATCGAGCGCGAGGCCGTCAAGAAGGAAACCGACGACGCTTCCAAGCGCCGCCTGGGCGCGATCGAGGACGAGCTCGAAAAGCTGCAGCGCGAATACAACGACTTCGAGGAAATCTGGAAGGCCGAGAAGGCCGCCGTGCAGGGCACGCAGGCCATCAAGGAAGAGATCGACAGCGTGCGCGCCGAGATGGCGGAACTGCAGCGCAAGGGCCAGTTCGACAAGCTGGCCGAGCTGCAGTACGGCAAGCTGCCCGACCTTGAGGCGCGACTGAAGGCGGCGGAAGTGGGCGCGGCCGAAGCCGCCGAGGAAGCCGAGGGCGGCGAAGGGCGTCCGCGCCTGCTGCGCACCCGCGTCGGCGCCGAGGAAATCGCCGAGGTCGTGTCGCGCGCCACCGGCATCCCGGTGTCCAAGATGATGCAGGGCGAACGCGAGAAGCTGCTGCACATGGAGGAATACCTGCACAAGCGCGTGGTCGGCCAGGACGAGGCCGTGCGCCTGGTGTCCGACGCGATCCGGCGTTCGCGCGCCGGCCTGGCGGACCCGTCGCGCCCCTACGGCTCGTTCCTGTTCCTGGGCCCCACCGGCGTGGGCAAGACCGAGCTGACGCGCGCGTTGGCGGAATTCCTGTTCGACTCCGAAGAGCACATGATCCGCATCGACATGAGCGAATTCATGGAGAAGCACTCGGTGGCGCGGCTGATCGGCGCGCCGCCGGGATACGTGGGCTACGAAGAGGGCGGCTACCTGACCGAGGCCGTGCGCCGCAAGCCGTACAGCGTGGTGCTGCTGGACGAAGTGGAAAAGGCGCACCCGGACGTCTTCAACGTGCTGCTGCAGGTGCTGGACGACGGCCGCCTGACCGACGGCCAGGGCCGCACCGTGGACTTCCGCAACACCGTCATCGTGATGACTTCCAACCTGGGCTCGCACCATATCCAGAGCCTGGCGGGCAAGCCCTACGAAGTGGTCAAGGAAGTGGTGTGGGACGAACTCAAGCAGACCCTGCGTCCGGAGTTCCTCAACCGCATCGACGAGGTGGTCGTGTTCCATGGCCTGGAAGCGCAGCACATCGAATCGATCGCCCGCATCCAGCTGCGCCGCCTCGGCGAGCGCCTGGAGCGCCAGGAAATGCGCCTGGAGGTCAGCGAACCCGCGCTGGCCGAACTGGCCCGCTCCGGCTTCGATCCGGTGTTCGGCGCGCGCCCCTTGAAGCGCGCGATCCAGCAGCAGATCGAAAACCCGGTCGCGAAGCTGATCCTCGAAGGCCGCTTCGGCCCGCGCGACGTGGTGCCGGTGGACTGGCAGGACGGTCAGTTCGTCTTCACGCGCACCCTGCAGTAGGATGGGTGCAGCGCGAGAGTTCCCGTAGAAGAACTCTCGCGCCGAACGCGCGAAACCCATCAGCCGGCGTAAGCCGGCTTTTTTTTCTTGCCACGAAAGGCGGCGGCTTTCGCCGCCTGATGGGTTTCGCGCGCTGGAAGATTGGGTTCCTGCTCAAGGATTCTCGCGCTGCACCCATCCTACGCCGGGTACACCACCCCCGCCGCAATGCGCACCGGGTACGGGTCCAGCGCCGCGCCCTGGCACGGGCCTTCTATGCACTGGCCGTCCTCGAAGCGGAACAGGGCCGAATGGTGGGCGCACATCATCACCTGGCCTTCGTAGGTCAGCACGCCGCCATGCGCCGCGCCCAGCGTGATGGAGAAGTGCGGGCAGCGGTTCAGGTAGCCCCATACCGCCTCCCCCCGCCGCACCAGGATCACGGACTGCGCGCCCGCGCTGACCGTGCGCGATCCGCCGTCGGGCACGTCTTCGACCCGGCATAGCGCCCCGGCGCGTTGTTCAGGCTCGCGGCAGCACGAAGTCATATTGCCCCTCGTGGAACCCCGACCGGAATCCGTAGCGCGCCGCCAGTGGCGAGTCCGCGCCGCGCGGCTCGTACTGCACCACCAGCGACGGCTTGACGCCGAACACGGCGTCGGAGGCGAGGTAGGGATCGCCGGCATTGAACAGGTGCGTGACCAGCGTCTGGTGGCCCGGCGCCTCGATCATGAAATGCAGGTGGGCGGGCCGGAAGATGTGCCGGTCGGTGGCCGCCATCATGCGGCCCACGGGTCCGTCTCCCGGAATGGGATAGGACACCGGCAGGATGGTGCGTATCGCGTAGTAGCCGGTGTCGTCCGCGCGATAGCGGCCGCGCAGGTTGCCTTCGGGCTGGGCCGTGTCCTGGCCGGAGTACATGCCGTTGGCGGCCGTCTGCCACACATCGAGCACGGCGCCGGCCAGCGGCCGGCCCTCGGTGTCGCGGACGTACCCATGAACCAGCGCCGGCTCGCCGGGCGTCTGCGCCATGTCCTCGCCCGCGGCCCGGTCCGGCATGCCGGCGATGTAGAAGGGGCCGAACACGGTGCTTTCGGTGGCGTGGCCCGGCTTGCGGTGGTTGATGGCGTCGACCAGCATGGAGACGCCCAGCGTGTCGGACAGCAGGATGAACTCCTGCCGCACCACGCCGTCACAGATCTGCCCCGTTTCGGTCAGAAACCGGATGGCCGCCATCCATTCGGCTTCGGTCGGTTCCACGTCCGAGACGAAGGCATGCAGGTGGCGCACCAGCGACTGCATCAGCTGGCGCAGCCGCGGGTCCGGCGTCCGGGCGAAGGTGTCGAGGACGGTTTCGGTGAGGACGGCTTCCGGGTCTCGGGTGGCGGTGTTCATGGGGGACTCCTGTCGATGGCTCAACGCTTGAAGTAGGGCGGCACCGCGGCGTCCACATTCACCCAGACGGATTTGGCCTCGGTGTAGTCGTGCATGGCCTCGAAGCCCATCTCGCGGCCATAGCCGGACTGGCCCATGCCGCCGAAGGGACTGCCCGGATTCACCCGTTTGTAGCAGTTTATCCAGCACATGCCGGCGCGGATGGCGTCCGCGACCTTGTGCGCGCGCGCCAGGTCGCGCGTCCACAGCCCGCTGCCCAGCCCGTAGTCGGTCGCATTGGCGATGGCGACGGCTTCTTCGTCGCTGCCGAAGCGCAGCACGGTGACGAAGGGGCCGAAGACTTCTTCCTGCGCGACGCGGTCCTGCGGTTTGGCCTCCACCACCGTCGGGGCCACGAAATAGCCCGCGGACAGCGCCCCGTCGGGCGCCTTGCCGCCGGCCAGCACGCGCCCGCCCTGTTCGGTGGCGATCTGCACGTAGGACAGCACTTTGTCGCGATGCTGCGCCGAGGTCAGCGGGCCCATTTCCGTGTCGGGCGAGCGCGGATCGCCCAGGCGGATGGAGTTCGCCAGCCGGGTGAAGCGTTCGAGGAATTCGTCGGCGATCCTGTCGTGCAGCATCAGCCGCGAGCCGGCGATGCAGGCCTGGCCCTGGTTGTGGAAGATGGCCCAGGCTGCACCGTTGACCGCGGCGTCGAGGTTGGCGTCCTCGAAGACGATGTTGGCGCCCTTGCCGCCCAGTTCGAGCTGCACGCGCTTGAGGTTGCCCTTGGACGCCTCGACGATGCGCCGGCCGGTGGCGGTCGAGCCGGTGAAGGCGATCTTGCCCACGTCCGGATGCTCGGCCAGGCGCTGGCCGGCGGTATGGCCATAGCCCGGGACCACGTTGACGACGCCATCGGGAAAGCCGACCTCGGCCATGAGTTCGGCGATGCGCAGCGTCGACAGCGGCGTGAGCTCCGACGGCTTGATCACGACGGTGTTGCCGGCGGCCAGGGCCGGGCCCATTTTCCAGCTGGTGAACATCAGCGGGAAGTTCCACGGCACGATCTGGCCCACCACGCCGATCGGCGCGCGCTGCACGTAGTTCAGAAAGCCCGCTTCCACCGGGATGACGCTGCCCAGCAGCTTGTCGGCCATGCCGCCGAAGTAGCGGAAGCAGGCGGCGGTGCGCGGCACGTCCAGGCCGCGCGTATCGCGGATGGGATGGCCGGTGTCCAGGGTTTCCAGCTGCGCCAGCTCTTCGGCGTTGGCTTCGATCCTGTCGGCGAGCTTGAGCAGCAGGTGTCCGCGGTCGGCCGCCGCCATCCGCGACCAGGCGGGAAACGCGCGCTGCGCCGCTGCGACGGCGCGGTCCACGTCGGCCGCCTCGGCGGCGGCGATGGCGGTGATGAGGGCGCCGTCGTAAGGATTCAGCACTTCGATGGTGCCGCCGGCAGCCGCGTCCACGAACTTGCCGTCGATGAAGAGTTTGTTCTGCATGGTTGATGATTCGCTGAAGAGTGTGGGTAAGGCTCAGAAGGCGACCGGATACGGCGGGAGTTCGCCGCTTTCGTAGCGCTGGGGCAGGTCGGGCGTGGCGTTCTCCCAGACCAGCAGCATGGAGCGCTTGGTCGAATAGCCCTGGTGGCGGATGTCGGCCGGCATGGCGCAGACGTCGCCGGCGCGCATCGTGACCCGCGCGCGCGGCGCGCCGGTTTCCTTGTCGCCGATGTCCCAGACGATCTCGTCGGACAGCTGCAGGAACCATTCCACCCGGTCGTTGCCGTGGAACACCGGCAGGATGAACTCCTCGGTCGTGGGGCAGAACAGGCTGGCGCCGCACACCGAGGTGACCGAGGGGTTCCAGGTCACGTCCGAGCGCGACAGGTACTTGAACAGGTTGAAGGCGTGCAGCTGGCCTTCGAAGCCGGGTTCGACGTGGACCTCCGGCTCTTCCTGGGTCACGTCCGCGAACGCGCGGTTGACCGGCAGGTCGTCGCGCAGGGGCGAATCCCCGGGCAGGCCGGGCATGCGCCGGGTGGCGATCCGCGAACGTTCGATGGCGTCCGCGTTGTCGCCGCGCTTGCGGCCGAAGGCGGTGCCGGTTTCTTCCGGCGCGGCGAAGGGATCGAAGCCTTCGTTGGTCCAGTCGTGCAGCATGGCCTTGAACGTGGCCATGATGAGCGGGGTGTCGAAGGTCTCGGTGTAGTCCACGCCGGCCGCCTTCATGACGCCGTTGAACGAGCCGGCGTAGACGTCGACCTTGCCGTAGTGGTTGCGGGTGCCGAATACGTGGTCGAAGTTCACCCAGCCGTAGAAGAAGCCCCAGGCCACGTCCCGCATCAGGGCGCGCAGGAACGCGTCGGCGGGCATGGCGTGGGTGCGCGTCTGGCCGTTGGCCGGCCAGTGAATCTTGGCGAAGTATTCGTCGCGGGTGAAGGTGAAGGCGCCGAGATCGAAGCGCTTGTAGCCGGTCGCGGCGTCGGCGGCGCTGGCCTGGACCTTGTCGGCGGCGAAAGCGGGGGCGGGGGTATCGGTGGCGAGCTGGGCCATGTCGGTTCTCCAGATGGAAAGAATCGTGGGGGAGGGCGGAGGGCTACTGCAGGCAGATGTCCGCCCACTTCTCGACGGACAGTTCGCCCAGGCGGGTGTGCAGCAGCAGGACGCCCGGCAGCGCGGCGGTGAAGCGGTAGGCGCAGCCCGCGGGCAGCAGGCACTGGTGTCCGCGGCCCAGCTTCACGTGTCCCATCGGCCGGCCGGCGGGGTTTTCGCCCGCGAGCACGGCGCCTTCGCCCGCGGCCGGCGGCTGGTCCAGGGCCAGGAATTCGACCTGCGCCACGCCGTCCATGAGGATGGCGAACTCGTCGTGGCTGCAGACGTACCAGGGCGACACGCCTTCGGCCCGCACGGTCTCGATGACGTACTCCAGGTTCTTACCCACGACGATCTTCTCGTAGGGCGCGGCGCCGTCGGCCACTTCGAATATGTTGGAAAACACATAGTGGCGGGGCGATCCGGTGGTGATCTCGATAGAGCCTTTCCGGTAGTTCTTCAGCGAGCCGAAGACGGTGGGCGTTGCGGTCGTGTTCATGGGGTCTCCAATATCGTTCAGGTTCAGTTCACCTGCAGGTGAATCTTCTGGATGACGGCGTTCCATTTGGCGGTGTCGTCGCGCAACCGGCTGGCCGTCTGCTCGGGCGATTCCGGACGCGGGTCCAGGTCGTTGGCCTGCAGCTTCTGCTTGACGTCCGGCCGGGCCAGGGCCTGCGCCACCGCTTCGTTCATGCGGTCGACGATGGCCGCCGGCGTGCCCTTGGGCGCGAACAGCATTTCTCGGAAAGTGGCGTCGTAGCCCGCGACGCCGGCCTGCTGCATGGTGGGCACGTCCGGCGCCTGCACCGAGCGCGTGTCGCCCGATACCGCCAGCCCGTTCAGCTTGCCGGCGGACACGTAGGACGCGACCACGGGCGAGGCGAGGTAGCCGCAGGGCACCTGGCCGGCCAGCACGTCCTGGGTGGCCGGCGACGGCCCTTTGTACGGGACGTGCATGACGTTGAGGCCCGCGCCGGACAGGTACAGCTCCATCGCCAGATGGCCGGGCACGCCCTGGCCGCCGGACGCGTAGCTGAGCGCGCCGGGCGCCTTTCTGGCCTCGGCGTCGAGCTGGGCCAGCGTGCGCAGGCCGGATGAGGGGCCGCACACCAGCATCTGGTTGAAGTTGGCCAGCGCCACGACCGGCGTCAGGTCCTCGGCCTTGAAATTGAGCTTGCGATAGATGGCCGGGTTGATGGTGACCACCGTATCGGGCGCCTGCAGAAAGGTGTAGCCGTCGGCGGCCGCCCGGGCCACCGCTTCCGCGCCGATATTGCCGCCCGCGCCGGGGCGGTTTTCCACGACGAGGGGCTGCTTGAGCGTCTGTCCGACCGCCTCGGCCACGATGCGCGCGGCCGTGTCGCCGGGCGAGCCCGCCGGAAACGCCACCACCACGCGGATGGGGCGCGCCGGCCAGTCGTCCTGCGCATGGGCGTACGGTCCTGTGCCGGCGGCGATGCAGGCCGCCAGCGCAAGTAGCTGCGATTTCATGTTGTCTCCTTCCGTATGTTTTTTTCAGGCGCCCTGGTGCGGGCGCGCTGTGTCACCACCTGCCGATATGGATGCCTGTCGACTCCTCCTTGCGCGTCCATGCCGCCATCGTCTCGCCGCTGACCGTGGGGTGTATCCGGCGGTTGCGCAGCCATTCGAACAGCAGGGCCTGGTAACGCTCGCGAACGGCGGCGTAAGCGGGGTCCGCGCCCAGGTCGTCGAATTCGTCGGGGTCGGCGCGCAGGTCGAAGAGCTGCGGACGCAAGCCCTCGAAATGCACGTACTTCCAGTCGTGGTCGCGCACCATGTAGGCGTGGCAGCCGTCGGTGGGCCGGTTCAGCGGTTCGCGCACGCAGTCGCGGAACGCATAGTCGTTTTCCGAGTACACGGCGTTGCGCCACTCGGCCGGGGCATCGCCCTGCAATAGCGGCAGCAGCGAACGTCCTTCCAAAATGTGGCCGGGGATGTCCGCCTTGTAGGCGTCCAGGATCGTGGGGACCAGGTCGATGGCTTCCACCAGCCGCGATTCCACGACGCCGCGCGGCACGCCGTCGCCCGGCAGGCGGATGATGAGCGGCACCTTGGCCACGCAATCGTGGAAGAGCTCCTTCTCGCCCATGTAGTGGTCGCCCAGGTAGTCGCCGTGGTCGCTGCTGAAAATGATCATGGTGTCCCGGTCGCGCCCGCTGCGCCGCAGGTAGTCGAACAGCACGCCCAATTGGTCGTCCACCTGCTTGATGAGTCCCATGTAGGTGGGGATGACGGTCTCGCGCACTTCGTCGCGGGAGAAGCTCTGGCTCACCTCCGTGCGGCGGTAGCCCTGCAGCACGGGGTGCGCATGCTCCAGTTCGCGGGGGCTGCGCTTGACGGCCTGCACGTCGTCTTTCGAGTACATGGCGTGATAGGGCGCCGGCGCGACGTAGGGCCAGTGCGGTTTGATGTAGGACAGGTGCAGCACCCAGGGCCGGTCGCCGCTTTCTTCGATGAACTCGATCGCGCGCCGCGTCATGTAGGGCGTTTCGGAGTCCTCTTCGCGCACGCGGGCGGGCAGGGCGGCGTGGCGCATGTTCCAGCCCGACAGAATCTCGCCGTTTTGGCCCAGCGCCGAGTTGGCGTGATCGTGCCAGGGATTGGCGCCGTCGTAGCCGCGCTGGCGCAGGTATTGGCCGTAGCGGTGCGCCTCGGTCCTGAAGCCGTCGGGCCAGATGCCGTCGTCGCGGTCGTAGGGTTCGAATCCGCCTTCCATCGCCAGCGTGCCGATGGCGCTGGCGGGGTCGATCCCCAGGCGGCGCAGGCCGGCCATGTCCGGTTCCATGTGCGTCTTGCCGGCCACCGCCACGCGCACGCCCAGCGGGTTCAGGTAATCGCCCAGCGTCAGTTCGCTGACCGGCATGGGCACGAAGTTCCATACCGCGCCGTGGCTGGTGACGTAGCGGCCGGTGTAGTAGGACATGCGCGACGGGCCGCAGACCGGGCCCTGCACGAAGGCGTTGTCGAAACGCACGCCCTCGGCGGCCAGCCGGTCGATGTTGGGGGTGCGCAGGCGCGGGTGTCCATAGCAGGACAGATAGTCCCAGCGCAGTTGGTCGCACATGATCCACAGCACATTGCGTACAGCCTGTCCGCCCATTCCAGCCTCTCGTCCCGGTTCGCCAGCCACATCGGCCTGCGATAGACGCCACGATATTTGGAGCGGGCTGGGCGGCTCAAGCAGGTTTTGCTAGAGTTTCACCGAGTGAAATCCGCGGATGCGCGGAAAAGGGAGACGCAATGACCCGCTGGGCCCCGAAGGTGAAGACGATAGACGCGCTGGAGCGCGGCCTGATCGTGCTGGACGAGGTGCGCGCCTCGCAGGGCGCGAGCCTGCAGGAATTGCACGTGCGCACCGGCTACGCCAAGGCCACGCTGCTGCGCATCCTGGCGACGCTGCAATTGCGCGGCCTGATCTGGCGGCGGATCGCCGACGACTATTTCTGTCCGGCCAGCTCGCTCAACGAACCCAGCCGGCGCGCGCGCGTGCTGGACCTGCTGGGCCAGTGCGCGGCGCCCGAACTGGACCGCCTGCAGGCCAAGGTGCTGTGGCCGTCGGACCTGACGGTGCGCCGCGGCAGCGCGATGATCGTGCGCGAGACCAACCGCAGCCAGTCGTACTTCACGATACGCAGGGACAACATCGGCTTCCAGATCAACATGCTGCGCTCCGCCGTGGGCCGCGCCTATCTGGCCTTCTGCGCCGACAAGGAGCGCGAGTCGATCCTGGCGGCGCTGCGCCGCAGCCGCCGCGAGGGCGACGCGCTGGCGCACGATAGCGCCGCCGTGGACAGGATGCTGGAGCAGACTCGCCGCCAGGGCTACGGGCTGCGCGAGCAGCGCTTCGGCGGCGACTACGACAAGCCGCGCAGGGACCAGAACGACAGGCTGGAGGCCATCGCCGTTCCCATCATGGCCGCGCCGGGGCGGCTCTACGGTTGCGTGAACATCGTGTGGATACAGGGCGTGCGCACCGCCGACCAGATGGTCGAGCAGTGCCTGGAGCCGCTGTGCCGCACGGCCCGCGCCATCTCGGCCGGCATGACTCGCCGCGCTTGAGGCAAAATTGTTTTTTTAATGTATTAAAACTACGGGTTATTACCGATAAGTTTCCGCGTATTTTCGTTCTATAAACGCATCATTGTATTTTTTATGTATTTATAGAAATGAAAATCGCCTTGCTGGGTTGCGGTGAAGTGGGGTCCTGCTACGCGCAGGCGTGGACCAATGCCGGCCATCGAATGGCCGGCATCTGCGATCTGCGCCAGGACGAGGAAATGACCGCGCGCGCGCGCCGCTATGGCGCCGGACTGCACGCGGCGCCCGGACCCTGGCTGCGCGAGGCCGACATCGTGGTGTCGGCCGTGTACGGCCACGCCGCGCGCGAGGTGGCGCAGCAGAGCTTCCCCCACATGCGCGCCGACGCCGTCTACGCCGACTTCACCACGGCCGGCGCGGCCGACATGCAGGCCGCCGCGGCGGCCGCCGCCGCGCAGGGCATCGATTTCACCGACGTGGCGATCATGGGCGCCATCGCCTTGCTGGCCGAGCGCACGCCCTTGCTGTGCGCCGGCACGGGCGCCGACGCCGTGCTGCGCCTGGCCGAGAGCGGCGGGGCGCCGGCGCGCGCCATCGCCGGCGCGGCGGGCGACGCCGTGCGGCTGAAGCTGCTGCGCAGCATCATGACCAAGGGCATGGAAAGCCTGGCGGTGGAATGCCTGGTAGCGGCCGAATCCATGGGGCTGCGCGCCTCGCTCTACGAAGTGCTGGCGGACATCGACCGCACGCCGCTGACCGCCTTCATGGATTCCTTCATCCGTTCGCACGTGCTGCACGCCGGCCGCCGGCATGCCGAAGTCCGCGAGGCGCGCGAGCAACTGGTCGAGGCCGGGCTGGAACCGCTGGTGCTCGACGGCGTGGAGCGGCTGTTCGCGCGCACCAGCCGCGGCATAGACGCGGCCCGGGCCCAGGGCGATTTCGACGTGCCGGATTCGGTGGACGCGCGCCTGGCCTGGCTGGCGCCGTTGGCGCAGCGGCGTTGAGCGCGCCGCGTGGAACTGCCAGTCAAAAAAAATCAAACCGTGTGAGGAAGACGATGAAACGCTTGAAGAACCTGTTGGCCGCCACGCTCGTGCTGGGCTGCGCCGCCGTGAACGCCGCCGACATGGGCGCGGCGCCCATTACCCTGATCTCCCCGTTTCCGCCCGGCGGCGGCACCGACACGCTGACGCGCATGATGGCCAGCGCGATCGGCCAGGACCGCGGCTGGAACATGGTGGTGGAGAACAAGCCCGGCGCCGGCGGCAACCTGGCGCTGGACGCCACCGCCCGCGCCCGCCCCGACGGCCACACGCTGGTGATGGCCCAGACCGACAACATCGTGCTGAACCCCTGGCTCTACAACAAGCTCAGCTACGACACCTTCAAGGATTTCAGGCCGGTCGGGCCGGTGGCGACTTCGCCCAGCGTGTTCGTGGTGCTGCCCGACTCGCCGTTCAAGACGGTGGCCGACGTGGTCAAGGCGGCGCAGGCCCGCCCCGGCCAGGTTTCGCTGGGCATTCCCGGCATCGGCGGCACCGGCGACCTGACCGGCTATCTGTGGCGCAAGGCCGCGAACATCGAATTGATGCACGTGCCGTACCGCGGCTGGGGCCAGGCGTTCCCGGACCTGGCCAGCGGCCGGATCGACATGTACGTGGGCTCGGTGGCTTCGCTGCTTCCGCAGATCCGCGGCGGCAAGGTGCGCGCGCTGGCCGTGGTCGCCAAGGACCGCGCGCCGGCCTTGCCCGACGTGCCGACGTTCGCGGAGAACGGATTCAAGGGCCTGGACCAGTCGATCTGGTGGGGCCTGATGGCGCCGGCCAAGACGCCGGACGACGTGGTCGCCACGCTGAACCAGGCCCTGCAGGCCGTGCAGTCCAACCCCGAACTGGTGAAGAAGCTGGAAGACGCCGGCTACAGCATCCTCAAGGGCACGCCCGACGACCTGGCGCGCCAGCACCGCGCCGACCACGAGATCTTCGGCAAGGTCGTGCAGGACGCCGGCATTCCCAAGCAGTGACCGCGAGCCATCGCAATTTTCCAGACAGGAGCAAAGATGATCGGTTTTGAGATCCATGCCCGCAAGCGCGCGGTGAGCAGGCAGACCGTGGAGAAGTTCAGCGGCATTCCGGTGGCCAACATCAGCGATTGCATGTCGCGCATGGCGGCGGGCGGCGCGCGCCTGCGGCCCATGCACGACGGCCGTCCGATGGCCGGCCCGGCCCTGACCGTGCGCACCCGGCCCGGCGACAATCTGCTGGTGCACAAGGCGCTGGAGCTGGCCCAGCCGGGCGACGTGATCGTGGTGGACGCGGGCGGCGACCTGACCAACGCGATCATCGGCGAAATCATGACCAGCTATGCGCAGGCGCGCGGCCTCGCCGGCATCGTGATCAACGGCGCCATCCGCGACTGCGGCGCGATACGGCGCGGCTCGTTCCCGGTCTACGCGGCCGGCGTGACGCACCGCGGGCCCTACAAGGACGGGCCGGGCGAGATCAATGGCGTCATCGCGCTGGACGGCATGACGATCGCGCCGGGCGACCTGATCGTCGGAGACGACGACGGCCTGCTGTCGATCCCGTACGAGCAGACCGAGGCGCTTTATCGGGCGGCCTCGTCCAAGCACGAAGTGGAAACCAAGATGCTGGCGGACATCGCCGCCGGCAGGCTGGATACCTCGTGGATCGACGCCAGGCTCAAAGCCCTGGGCTGCACGGAGCGGCAGGCATGAGCGCAGCGCCGCGGCCGAAGGACACGATGCGCGTGGCCCGGCTGGATCTGTGGATCGACCCGGCGTTCGACGCGGACATCGGGCGCGAGCCGGGCCTCGCCCTGCAGGTGCTGCCCGCGCATGGCGACGCCGTCACGGCGGCCGGCTTGGCCGGCGCGCACGCCTACCACGTCAGCGCGGCCAAGGACGAGGTGCCCGCGCGCTGGCAGGTGTCGGAAAGCCTGCTGGCCGCATGCCCGCAGTTGCTGTGCGTGTCCTCCGGCGGCGCCGGCTACGACACGGTGGACGTGGCGGCCTGCACGCGGGCCGGCGTGGCCGTGGTCAACCAGGCCGGCGCGAATGCGGCCTCGGTGGCGGAAATGACCTACGCCTTGCTGCTGGCGCTGGTCAAGCGCCTGCGCGCCTCCCAGGCCGCGCTGCTGGCGGGAACCGCCGCCACGCGCGAGGCGCTGATGGGGCATGAAATCGAAGGCCGGGTGCTGGGCCTGGTGGGCATCGGTGAAATCGGCGCCAGAGTGGCGCGCGCCGCCGCCGGTTTCGGCATGCGCGTCCTCGCTTACGATCCGCTGCTGCCGGCCGGGGAAATCCGACGCCGCGGCGCCGAACCGGCGGACCTGGCGGCGCTGCTCGACGCGGCCGACGTCGTCAGCCTGCACTGTCCGTTGAACGGAGAGACGCGCGGCATGTTCGGGGCCGAGCAGTTCGGGCGGATGAAGCCAGGCGCGCTTTTCATTTCCACCGCGCGCGGCGGCATCCACGACGAAGACGCGCTGCTGGCGGCGCTGCGGGACGGACGGCTGGCGGGCGCCGGCCTGGACGTCTGGAGCCAGGAGCCGCCGCCGCCGGACCACCCGCTGCTGCTGCGTCCCGACGTGGTGGCGACCTATCACACGGGCGGCGTGACGCACGAAGGCCGGCGCAAGGTGGCGCAAGGGTCCGCGGCCCAGATCGCCGCGATGCTGGCGGGCCGCCGCCCGGCGCGGCTGTTGAATCCGGAGGTCTGGCCCAGGTTCCTGGAGCGGCTGGCGCAGCGCCATGCCCCGCATGGCCTTCCGGTATAGTTCGACTACCTTGTTCCGGAGCCTCGCGCCACCATGTCCAGCGCCCGCGATTACGTCTATGGAGAGCTGCGCCGCCGCTTGATGGCGGGCGCTTTCATGCCGGGCGAGCGGCTGCGCGAAGAGCATATCGCGGCCGAGCTTTCCGTCAGCCGCACGCCGGTGCGCAGCGCCATCGAGCGCCTGGTGGCCGACGGCCTGGTCAAGCACGAAGGCCGGCGCGGCGCGGTGGTGCTGGGCTGGCAGGACCGCGACATCGACGAAGCGTTCGAACTACGCATGCTGCTGGAACCGTATTCGGCCAAGGCGGCGGCCGAACGCGCGACCCCTGAACAGATCCTCGAACTGGAGCGCATCAACCAGTGCATGCTGGACGCGGTCAATTCCAACGACCCCGACAGCGTGGCGCGCGTGCAGCACTACAACAACCAGTTCCATCACGCGCTGCTGAACGCCGCGCAATCGGCCCGGGTGCGCTCCATGGTGGAAAGCCTGCTCGATATGCCGATCATCATCGGCTCGTTCTACTTCTACACCAGGGACGACATGCTGCGCAGCGTGGAGCATCACCGCCAGATCATCGCCGCGCTGCGCGCGCGCGACGCGGAGTGCGCCCAGATCGCGGTGCGCTTCCATCTGGCTTCCACGCACCTGCTGTTTCGCAGCCACCGCAAGTCGCGCGCGTAGCCGGGCTACTTCCCGCGCCCATCCGCTTCGGCCAGCGCCTGCTCGATGATGGCGCGGGCCGTCCAGCGCGCGACTTCGGTGACCTCGGGCAGCTCCAGTTTCCAGATGTCCTTCAGCACCAGGAATACCTCGGTGCCGTACACCAGCGACAGCGCCTGGGCCACGCGGTCCTGCTGCGCCGGCGTGAGCCGGCCGGCCAGCGGCGCGATGGCGCGCTTCAGGATGTCGACACGATGGCCGCGCACCAGCCGGGGTTCCGCGCCGGCGCGTCCGGCGCTGGCCTCGGCGTGCTGCTGCAGGGACACCATGATGGCGGCGCGCAGCGGCGCCTCGTGCGATTCCAGCCGCGGATAGGCGAAGCGCAGCAGCTCGTCCACGCGCGTGGACGCGTCGGGCGCGGCCGAGTCCCAGGCCAGGATGGGCCCCAGGCTTTCGTCCACCACCGCGGCGATCAGCGCGCTCTGGCTGGGGAAATAGCGGTAGGCGGTGGCGCGCGAGACCTGGGCGTGCCCGGCCAGTTCGGCCACCGAAGGCGTGATGCCCTGCGCCATTAGGCGCTGGGCCGTGTCCAGCAGGGTTTTGCGCATGCGCGCGCGCGGGCCGTGCGGAGGCTCGCCGCTGGCCGCGGCCTGGGGGCTGGCGGGGGCGATCAGGCGGGCCGCCGCGGCCCCGGCGGGCGCTTTGCGGGCGGGGGATCGGGTTTGACGTGAGACAGGTGTCTCAGTATGATTCTTTCGTCTCATTTCTAGATTCTACAGGCCTCGCGGCCCCACATATCGAGGCGCGCACCGAGTGTAGCCGCCCGCGGAGGAGTCATGACGCATTCGAACCGGCGGGTCTACGTGGCCGCCACTTACGACACCAAGGGCCAGGAAGCCGACTACGTGGTGGCGCTGCTCAAGGGGCAGGGGCTGGACGTGGTGTCGGTGGACGTGTCCACCTCGGGCGCGGCCAGCGCCGCCCAGGTGCAGGCCCAGGAGGTCGCCGCCAGCCACCCGCAGGGGACGGCGGCGGTGTTCACCGGCGACCGCGGCACCGCCATCGCCGCCATGGCGCAGGCCTTCGAACGCTACGCCGCCGGGCGCGCCGATATCGGCGCGATGCTGGGGCTGGGCGGATCGGGCGGCACCGCGCTGATCACGCCGGCCATGCGCGCGCTGCCCATCGGCACCCCCAAGCTGATGGTCTCGACCATGGCGTCGGGCAATGTGGCGCCCTATGTGGGGCCGTCGGACATCGCCATGATGTATTCGGTGACCGACGTCGCGGGGCTGAACCGCATTTCGCGGCGGGTGCTGGGCAATGCCGCAGGCGCCATCGGCGGCGCGTTCCGGCAGGCGGCCAGCGCCGCGCCGGACGATGGCCGGCCCGCGCTGGGCATCACGATGTTCGGCGTGACCACGCCCTGCGTGCAGCAGGTGGTGCCGCTGCTGGAATCGCGCTACGACTGCCTGGTGTTCCATGCCACCGGCACCGGCGGGCAGTCGATGGAAAAGCTGCTCGACAGCCACCTGCTGGCCGGCGTGCTGGACCTGACCACCACCGAAGTCTGCGACCTGCTGTTCGGCGGCGTGCTGGCCTGCACCGAGGACCGCTTCGGCGCCGTGGCCCGCACGGGCGCGCCTTACGTGGGTTCCTGCGGCGCGCTCGACATGGTGAACTTCGGCGCGATGGAGACGGTTCCGGAACGCTACCGGGGACGCAAGTTCTATCCCCACAACCCGCAGGTGACGCTGATGCGCACCACCGTCGAGGAAAACGCGCGCCAGGGCGAGTGGATCGCGGCCAGACTGAACCAGTGCCAGGGGCCGGTGCGCTTCCTGATCCCGGAGGGCGGGGTATCCGCGCTGGACGCGCCGGGGCAGGCGTTCTGGGACCCGCAGGCCGACGCCGCGCTGTTCGGGGCGCTGGAGGCCAATCTCAAGCAGACCGGGCAGCGCCGGCTGGTGCGCGTGCCTTGCCACATCAACGATCCGCTGTTCGCCAAGACGGCGGTCGAACACTATCTTGAAATCGCTACACACTGAGGATTGCCGCCATGCCGCGTTTTGACCGCAACGAGCTACTGGACAAGTTCCGCGCCATGGTGCGCGCGCGCACGCCCATCGTGGGCGGCGGCGCGGGCACCGGCCTGTCGGCCAAGTGCGAGGAAGCGGGCGGCATCGACCTGATCGTGATCTACAACTCGGGCCGCTACCGCATGGCGGGCCGCGGCTCGCTGGCCGGCCTGCTGGCCTACGGCAACGCCAACGAGATCGTGGTGGAGATGGGGCGCGAAGTCCTGCCGGTGGTCAAAAAGACGCCGGTGCTGGCCGGCGTGAACGGCACCGATCCGTTCTGCGATTTCGACCTGTTCCTCGACGACCTCAAGCGCCAGGGCTTCGCCGGCGTGCAGAATTTTCCCACCGTGGGCCTGATCGACGGCAATTTCCGCGCCAACCTGGAAGAGACCGGCATGGGCTACGCGCTGGAAGTGGACATGATTCGCCTGGCGCACAAGAAGGGCATGCTGACCACGCCCTATGTGTTCAATGAAGACGACGCCGTGGCGATGACGCGCGCGGGGGCCGACATCATCGTGGCCCACATGGGCCTGACCACCGGCGGCTCGATCGGCGCGGAAACGGCCCTGACGCTGGACGACTGCGTGGCGGCCATCGACCGCATCGCCGCCGCCGCGCTGGCCGTGCGCCCGGACGTCATCGTGCTGTGCCATGGCGGCCCCATCGCCACGCCCGCCGACGCCCTGCACGTGCTGCGCGCCTGCAAGCACTGCCACGGCTTCTACGGCGCCAGTTCCATGGAGCGCCTGCCCACCGAACAGGCCCTGACCGCCGCCACGCGCGAGTTCAAGAACCTGACTTTCTGATCCCGTCACCACACAGGGCCGCGCGCCCGCAGGAGTCCGTATGCCGCACACCGTGCACGTCAGCGCCATCATCCATGCGCCGCTTCAGAAGGTCTGGGCCAGCTTCCGCGACTTCAACGGCCTGGCCGCCTGGCATCCCGGCATCGCCGAAAGCCGCCTGGAAGAGGGCGGCCGCCACGACGCCGTGGGCAGCGTGCGGTACCTGACGCTCAAGCCCTCGGGTTTCGTGCGCGAGCAATTGCTGATGCTGGACGATCCCGGCACGGCGCTGCGCTATTCCATCATCGAGACCGACCTGCCCATGCGCGACTACGTCGCCGGCGTGTCGCTGCATCCCGTCACCGAAGGCGGCCAGACGCTGGTGCAGTGGTGGGCCGATTTCCGCGTCGAAGGCGCGGAACTGAGCGACGTGGCCAAGGCCGTGGGCCAGGGCGTGTTCGCCGCGGGCCTGGCGGCCCTGGACGAGAAGCTGCGCGCGGCCAAGTAAGGAGTGCGGGCGGTCACCCCACCCGCCTGCACCCCGCCGGCAGCTCCGCCGTGCGCAGATAATCCCGGATCGCCCCGATCAATCCCTCGGCGGCCGGGCTCAACGGATATTCCTTGGGCCGGATGATGCAGACCGTGCGCATCACCGTGGGCCGCGCCAGCAGCGCGTAGGCCAGCCCCGGCTCCAGCACGCGCTGGGCGGCCAGCGCGGGCAATAGCGCCACGCCCAGCCCGGCCTTGACCAGCGCGGCCTGCGAAGTGGTGCTGGACGCCTCGTAGAACGGCGCGGCCGCTTCGATCGGCAGGTCGGCGCGGGCGCGCAGCAAGGCCATGATGCCGGTCTCGTCGACCACGCCCACCAGCTTGCGCGGCGCCAGGTCGGACCAGCGCATCGTGCCGCCGCGGCCGGGGCGCAGCGCCGGGTCGTCCTCGCGGTACAGCACGCCGAAACGGTCTTCCAGCACGGCGTCGAAATGCAGCCCGGGCGCGTCGGCCCAGCGGCTGGTCAGGCCGAAATCGACTTCGCGCGCCGCGACCTTGCGCTGGATGCGGCCGGAGTTGTCGTCGCTCAGGTACAGGCGCACGCCGGGATGCCGGGCGCAGAACGCGGCGGACGCCGGCGCGATGATCTGAGTAATGGCCGACGGCGCGGCCGCCACGCCCACGCGTCCGCGCTCCAGCGCGCCGAAGCGCACCACGTCCTCGATCACCCCGTCGAAATCCGCCAGCAGCCGCATCACGCCGGGCAGGAAGGCCTCGCCCGCCGCCGTGAGCAGCACGCGCCGGCTGGTGCGCGCGAACAGCTGCGTGGCGAGCGCTTCCTCCAGCTGCTGCACCAGGCCGGTGACCGAGGACTGGGTCTGGAACAGGCGCTTGGCGGCATGCGTGAAGCTGGATTCCTGCGCCACCGCGACGAAGGCGGTCAGGTGCTTGAGCGTGACGTGCTTGGGCAGGCGATTCATTTCAAATCACGATAGATGGATCAATAAAAACAATTTTCCCAGATTGATCCGTGCGCCGATACTAGGCCTTTTCACCTCCCGGCAGGATAGGCAATGCGGCAGCACACTCTGGACCTCATCATCGAAGGCGGCTGGGTCATCGACGGGCTGGGCGGCCCGCGGCGCCGGGCCGACGTGGGCGTGTCGGGCGACCGCATCGCCGCGATCGGAGACCTGGCGCAGGCCGCCGCGGCGCGGCGCGTGGACGCCCGCGGCAAGATCGTGGCGCCCGGATTCATCGATGTGCACGGCCATGACGACCTGATGTTCGTGGAGCGGCCCGGCCTGGAATGGAAGACCAGCCAGGGCATCACCACGGTGGTGGTGGGCAATTGCGGCGTCAGCGGCGCGCCCGCGCCGCTGCCCGGCAATACCGCGGCGGCGCTGGCGCTGCTGGGCGAGACGCCGCTGTTCGCCGACATGGACGCCTATTTCGGCGAACTGCGCGCGCAGCAGCCCATGATCAACGTGGCGGCCCTGGTGGGGCACGCCAACCTGCGCCTGGCCGCCATGCGCGATCCGGCGGCCCAGCCGACGGCCGAGGAACAGCAGGCCATGGAGCGCATGCTGGAGGCCGCCCTGGAAGCGGGCGCGGTGGGATTCAGCACCGGGCTGGCGTACCAGCCGGGCGGCGCCGCGCAGCCGCCGGAGCTGGAAGGGCTGGCCCGGGTGGCGGCCGCGCGCGGCGCCATGCACACCAGCCATATCCGCAACGAGGGCGACGAGGTCGAGGCCGCGGTCGAAGAGGTGCTGTCAGTGGGCCGCAGCACCGGCTGCGCCACCGTGCTCTCGCACCACAAGTGCATGCTGCCGCGCAACTGGGGCAAGAGCCGCGCGACGCTGGCCAATATCGACCGCGCGCGCGCCGAGGGCGTGGACGTGGCGCTGGACATCTACCCGTATCCGGGCAGCTCCACCATCCTGATTCCGGAGCGCGCCGACCTCATCGACGACATCCGCATTACCTGGTCGACCCCGCATCCCGAATGCGGCGGGCGCTACCTGAGCGACATCGCGGCGCAATGGGGCTGCGACAAGACCACGGCGGCGCGCCGCCTGTGCCCGGCTGGCGCGATCTACTTCGCCATGGACGAAGCCGAGGTGCAGCGCATTTTCCGGCACGAGCGCTGCATGGTCGGCTCCGACGGCCTGCCCAACGACGCGCATCCGCACCCGCGCCTGTGGGGCAGCTTCACGCGGGTGCTGGGCCGCTACGTGCGCGAGGCCCGGCTGCTGACGCTGGAGGAGGCGGTCGCCAAGATGACCGCCTTGCCGGCGCGCGTGTTCGGCCTGACCGGGCGCGGCCAGCTCACGGAGGGCGCCTGGGCCGACATCGTGGTGTTCGACGCCGACACCGTCGAGGACCGCGCCACCTGGGAGGCGCCGACGCTGGCCTCGGCCGGCGTCGAGCAGGTGCTGGTCAACGGCCGCCAGGTCCATCCGCCGCTGGCCGGGCAGCCGCGCCCCGGCCGCATCCTGCGGCGCGAGGCGATGGCGCAGCCCGCGGCCGATTCCCACCGATAACGACATCCACCATCCTTCACAGGAGACAAGCATCATGTTGCGCAAGACCTGCATCGCCCTGGCGCTGGCCGCCGTGCTGCCCGCCGCCCAGGCGGCCTTTCCCGACCGTCCCATCACCCTGATCGTGCCGTTCCCGGCGGGCGGGCCCACCGATATCGTCGGCCGGCTGGCGGCGGCCAAGGCGGGCGAGATCCTCGGCCAGCAGGTCGTGGTCGAGAACCGCACGGGCGCCTCCGGCACCATAGGCATGACGGCCACGGCGCGCGCCAAACCCGACGGCTACACCGTGGGGCTTGCCACCGTCAGCACGCACGGCACCGCGCCGCACCTGTTTCCCAAGCTGGCCTACGACCCGGTCAAGGATTTCACGCCCATCAGCAACCTGGTCACCAGCCCCAATATCCTCAGCGTGAACCCGGAATATCCGGCCCGCACACTGGCCGACTTCGTGGCGCACGTGCGCGCCAATCCCGGCAAGGACGGCTACGCCAACGCGGGCGCCGGCGGGGTCAACGACCTGGGCATGATCTGGTTCCTGCAGCTCATCGGCGGCAAGATGAACAGCATCTCGTACCGCGGCTCGGCGCCGGCGCTGACCGACACCGTGGGCGGCGTGGTGCCGGTGATCTTCGACAATTTCCCGTCCTCGCTGCCGTACCTGAAGAGCAACCACCTGCGCGCGCTGGCCATCACGGGCACGCAGCGCAATCCGCGCCTGCCGGACGTGCCGACTTTCGCGGAGCAGGGCTACAAGGACTACGACGTGACCGCCTGGTACGGCGTGGTGGGGCCGGCCGGCATGCCCGACGAGGTGCGCGACAAGCTGGCGCAGGCGTTCGCCCAGGCGGTGCGCGATCCGGCGACGGCGGCCAAGATGGAAGAGACCGGCGCGTTCCCGCTGGGCAACACGCCGGCCGAGTTCGGCGCGCAGATCCGCACCGAGCGCGACCGCTGGAAGACGGTGATCGAGCGCGCGCAGATCAAGCTGCAGTAAGCCCGGCCGTTCAGTACACGTCGCGGCGGTAGCGGCCGTCGTGCTGCATGGCCTGCAGGCGCGCCGCGCCCAGGATGTCCTGCAAGGCGGCGTCCACGCCGCCGGCCATGCCCTGCAGGCTGCCGCAGACGTAGACCGCCGCGCCGGCATCGATCCAGGCGCGCACCGCGTCGGCCTGTTCGCGCAGCAGGTGCTGCACGTAGCGGCGCTGCGGCTGGTCGCGCGAGAACACCGCGTCCACGCGCTCCAGCGTGCCGTCTCCGCGCCAGGCGTCGATCTCTACGCGGCAGAACCAGTCGTGCGCGGCGTTGCGCTCTCCGAACACCAGCCAGTTGCGCCGCCGGCCCGCGGCGCGGCGCGCCTTGATCAGCGCGCGCAGCCCGGCCAGACCGGTGCCGTTGCCCACCAGCAGCAGCGGGCGGTCGTCGGCCGGCGCATGGAAATTGCGGTTGGCGCGCACGCGCAGATCGATGGCATCGCCCGGCTGGGCGATGTGGGTCAGCCAGCCGCTGCCCAGGCCCAGCGCGCCATCGGCGCCGCGCATCTGGCGCACCAGCAGCTGGATCGAGCCGTCCTCGGGCAGCGAGGCGATCGAGTATTCGCGGTGCGCCAGCAGCGGGCCGCCGGTTTCGCGGCGCGGGCCGATCTCGGCGATGTCGCCCGCCTGCCAGTCGGGCGCGACGCCGGGCGGCGGGGTCAGCGTCAGCAGATAGCAGGGGCCGCCCTGGCTGCCTGGATTGAGGTGGCGGCGCTCGGCCAGGCGCCAGGATTCGTAGACCGGCGCCTGCCAGTCGGGCAGGTCGCTGCGGCCGGCCAGCAGGCCCAGGTGGTGCTGCCAGTGCCGCAGGGCGGCCGGATCGCCGTTGTCGACTTCGACCAGGTCGAACAGCGGCGTCGCGCCCTGCGCGTGCAGCCACTCGTCCAGGCGATGGCCGAAGCCGCAGAAGTGCGCGTACTCGCTGTCGCCCAGCGCCAGCACCGCGTACTGCGAGCCGGCCAGCGCCGGCGCGGCCTGCTGCATGCGCTGGGCGAAGGCCGCGGCGGCGTCGGGCGGATCGCCTTCGCCATAGGTGCTGGCCACGAACAGCATGCGGCGATATTCGGCCAGACGCCTGCCGTCCAGCTGTTCCAGCGCGGCCACGCGCACCGCCAGGCCGCCGGCGCGCAGCGATTGCGCGGTCTGTTCGGCCAGGATCTCGGCGTAGCCGGTCTGCGTCGCGTAGGCGACCAGCAAGGTGTCGTCGGGGACCGGCGCGTCCAGGGCCTGTCGGGCCAGCGCCTGCTGCACGCGGTGGAGGCGGGCGCGGCGCCAGGCCCAGGCGCACAAGAGCAGCCAGGCCCCCACCACGCACGCCGCCGCGATCAACCGGGTTGCTGCCATGGCGTCAACGCAGACCGGCCAGCGCCTGGAACGCGGGGGTGGCCACGACGCGCCAGGCGTCGCGCGCGCGCAGGATGAACAGGGCCGCCAGGTCGTGGTGGCGGGCGTAGGCCAGGCCGTCGGCCTCGCCCAGCACGGTCAGCGCCGTGGCGTAGGCGTCGGCCTGCATGCAGCCGGCATGCAGCACCGTGACCGAGGCCAGGTTGTTGCGCACCGGCTGGCCGCTGCGCGGATCGATGGTGTGGGCGTAGCGCTGGTCGCCGCTGCCGGCGTGGCGGCGGTAGTCGCCCGAGGTGGCGATGCTGCGGTCCGTGAGCGGCAGCGCCAGCGCATGGCCGTCGCTGGCGTCGGGCACTTCGATGGCGACGCGCCAGGGCTGGCCGTCGGGCCGCGCGCCCCGGGCGCGCAGTTCGCCGCCGACTTCGACCAGGTATTGGGTGACGCCCAGGGCGTCGAGCGCGAGCGCGGCGCGGTCCACGCCGTAGCCCTTGGCGATGGAGGACAGGTCCAGGTAGGCGCCGCCCGGCTGCAGCGCCGCGCGGCGTTCGGCGTCGAGCTGCACGCGGCGCCAGCCGCAGCGGGCGCGCGCGGCCTCGATGGCGCCGGGCGAGGGCGGTTCGAAGGCGCGCTGGTGCGGCCCAAAACCCCAGGCGTTGACCAGCGGCCCGACGGTGGGATCGTAGGCGCCGCCGCTGTCCTCGGCCAGCGCCAGCGCGTGGCTCAGCACATGGAAGAACCCGGCCGGCAGCGCCTGCCAGCCCGGCTGCGCCCGGTTGTAGCGCGTGATGTCGGTGTCGGCTTCCCAGGTGCTCATCTGGGCCACCACGTCGTCCAGCGCGCCCTGGATGGCCTGGCGCGCGGCCGCTTCGGTGCGCCCGGCCGGCAGCGCCATGCGCGCCGACCAGGTCGTGCCCATGGTGGCGCCGGCCAGCGCCGCCGGGCGCGCCGGCATGGCGCCGTAGGCGACGCTTACGGCCGCGGCCGGCGCGCCGCGCGGGGCGTAGGAAGAAGAGGCCATGCGCCGGCTGACCGTCAGGGTTGCAGCACTTCGACCGTGCCGGCGTAGGACAGGCGGCGCTTCTTGGCCTGCTCCACGGTGACCTTGGCGTCTTCCATGCCGGCTTCGATCCAGTACAGGCCGGGCTGCGGCCACTTCACCGTGAACTTGCCGTCCTTGTCGGTCTTGAGCTCGATTTCGCCGACCTTGTCGCGATAGCGGCTGCCGCCGGGCACGACATTGACTTGCAGTTCCGCCGCGGGCTTGCCGTCGAGCAGCATCTGGAAGGTGGCGGGCTCGTCGGTGAACAGGTCGTTCGGGTGCGTCACGGGCGCCAGTTCCAGGCCGCGGCCGACCGGCTTGACGGCCGACGGCTTGCCGGCGGTGACGAAGGTTTCGACGCGGCCCACGCTCTGGGAGATCTCCAGGCCGTCGGCCTTGGCCGGCACCGCCTGCGCCAGGCCTTCCGGCTTGCCGAAGTAGCGCTTGTTCTTGCCGTCTTCCTTCCAGCGCGCGAACACGCCGTCGTTGACCACGGCCACGCGGTAGGTGCCGCTTTGCTTGAGCTGCAGGTCGAAGGTGCTGCGCAGCTTGCCGCGGTTGAGGTTCTCGGCCTCGGCCGGCTTGCCGTCGGGCGCGGTCACGGCCAGGCCGTCCAGGCGCAGCGGCGCGTGGTTGAAATAGAACTTGTCGTTGCCGACGGCGGCGTCGACCGTGACCCAGCTGTCGGTGCCCGACAGCACCGTCGAGGACGGCACCATCCAGACGTCATGGGCCTGGGCGGCGAAGGGCAGGCACAGGGCCAGGGCGGCGGCCAGTTTGGCGGTGGATTTCATCGTTGCGCTCCTAATCAGGGTTTCAGGTCGAGCGCGACGGCGCCCAGTTCGTGTTCGCCGCGGGCGGTCAGCTGCTCGGCCTTCTGCGGCGGCCATTGGAAGGGGATGCGCAGCAGCTCGCGGCCGCCGACTTCGCGCGCTGCCTCGACCACCACGGCGTACTGGCCGGGCTTGAGCTGCGCCAGCGGCTTGCTGGCGGCGTCGAAGCTGAGCGCGTGCTTGCCGACGGGCTTGGTCGCGCCGCTCACGCCGTCCACCGGAAACTGCTGGTTGCGGCCGCTGCGGCGCCACCACTGGCGCATGTCCTTGAGCCATTCGGTGCCTTCGTTGTTCTTCTTGGCCACGTCGTACCAGACGGCCAGGTCGGTGGCCACGCTCTGGTCGGGATTCTCGATCCAGATCGCCACGTAGGGGCGGTGGTATTCGGCGACGTCGAGGCGCGGCACCTCGATGGACAGGCCGATGTCGGCCGCTTGGGCCGTTCGGGCGATCAGGCCGGCCAGCAGGGCCGACAGCAACAGCTTGCGCATGGAAGTCTCCAGGGGCGGATCAATGGATGAATAGCAGGGCCAGCACGACCGGGATCACCACGCCCAGCCCTACCATCGGCCAGGTCGCGCTGCGGTTGCCGGCGTGCATCTTCAGCAGCACCAGCCCGGTCAGCGAAAACACCAGACAGGCCACGGCGAAGATGTCGAGGAACCAGCTCCAGGCCAGGCCGGTGTTGCGGCCCTTGTGCAAATCGTTCAGGTAGGAGATCCAGCCGCGGTCGGTGCGTTCGTACTCGACCTCGCCGCTGGCCAGGTCGATGGACAGCCAGGCGTCGCCGCCGGCGCGCGGCAGCGACAGATAGATTTCATCGGCGGACCACTCGGCCTGGCGGCCCGCCGCGCCGGCGTCGAGCGTGTCGTCCAGCCAGCGCGCCACGGCGGCCGGCAGCGGCGCCTTGTTGCGGTCCAGCGCGGGGGGAGGGGACAGTTGCGCCAGTTCGGCGGGAGGAAGCTGGACGTGGCGGCTGGTGACGACCGGCTTGGCCTCGATGTGCGAGGCGTTGTTCAGCGTGAGGCCGGTGATGGCGAACAGCAGCATTCCGAGCAGACACAGCGCCGAGCTGATCCAGTGCCATTGGTGCAGGGTCTTGAGCCAGTAGGCGCGGCGGCGGGGAGTGGTTGGGCTGTCCATGGGGTTTCGGATGAAAGCCCGCGGATTCTAACACTTAATGAGAATGACTCTTATAAGTGCCACGCGCGCGACCGCAAGAGGATTTCAATCGGTTTCGCCGCCGCGTGGCGCCCGGAGGGCTGCGGCGATAAGATAGGCCACCCTTGGCAAACCCCCGGAGGTCGTCATGCTCGAACGGCAAGTCGCAGATCACATCGGTCGTCATTGGGGATGGGTGGCGCTGCGCGGAGTCGTCGCCATCCTGTTCGGCCTCATGGCCATGTTCATGCCCGCCATCACGCTGTCGGCCCTGGTGCTGGTGTGGGGCGCCTTCGCGCTGGCCGACGGCGTGCTGGCGCTGGTGGCCGGCGTGCGCATCCGGGACAACGGCAAGCCGCTGTGGGCGCTCATCGTGGTGGGCCTGCTGGGCGTGGCGGCCGGCATCGTCACGTTCCTGTGGCCGGGCCTGACGGCGCTGGTCCTGCTCTACATCATTGCGCTGTGGGCGCTGGTGTCGGGCGTGTTCCAGCTGGTCGCGGCGGTCCGGTTCCGCAAGGAGATCCGCAACGAATGGCTGCTCGGCCTGTCCGGCCTGGTGTCGGTGCTGTTCGGCGCCATGCTGGTCATGCAGCCCGGCGCGGGCGCGCTGGCGCTGGTGTGGGTGATCGGCATCTACGCCGTGTTTTTCGGCATACTGCTGCTGGTTTTTTCCCTGCGCCTGCGACAGCACAAGGCGCCCTGATCCGATGTCCGCATACCAGACCCTGATTCCCCTCAATTTCCTGGCAGTGGGCCTGGGCGCCATGTTCGGCGCCTGGGCGCGCTGGCTGATCGGCCTGTGGCTGAACGTCGAGTCCTGGCCCTGGGGAACCATGGCGGTGAACCTGGCGGGCGGCTACCTGGTGGGGCTGGCGCTGGCGCTGGTGGCCGCGCATCCCGAATGGCCGGCCTGGATACGCCTGGGCGCGATCACGGGTTTCATGGGCGGGCTGACCACGTTTTCCACGTTCTCGGCCGAAACCGTGGCCATGCTGGAACGCGGCGCCTACGGCGGCGCGCTGGGCTACGCCGGGGCCAGCCTGGCCGGTTCGCTGCTGCTGACCGCGGCCGGGCTGGCCAGCGCCAGCCTGTTCCGCTAGGCGGCCGCTTCGGCGCTTGCGCGGGCCAGCACGCTGGCGGCCTGCAGGCCGCTGCGCACCGCGCCTTCCAGCACGCCGGGATAGCCGGTGTCGGTCCAGTCGCCGGCCAGCGCCAGCGTGGGCCAGGGTGTGGTGTTCAGCGGACGGGTCAGGCCCGGCACGGCCGCGAAGGTCGCGCGTTTTTCGATGAACAGTTCCGCCGCCGTCACTTCGGGCATGGCGGACATGCGCGCCGGATGGCTGGCGGCCTGCTCGGCCACCTGGTCGATCAGCGCCTCGATGGCCTGGCGCCGGTTGCGCTCGGCGATGCCGACCGCATTGCTGGCCACCACGGCCAGCTCGCCCGCGCGGGTGTCGCCGGCCAGTTGCGCGCGGTCGAACAGCCATTGCCCGACGTGGCCGCGGGCGGCTTCCTCGCGCAGCATCATCATGGGCTCGGGCAGGCGCCAGGGCTCGGCGAGCCGGAGGTTGAGCGTGGCGATGGGCAGGTAGTCGAAAGCCTTGAGCGCGTTCAACAGGCCGGCGGCGCCGGCCTCGCGCAGCGGCGCGTCCAGCAGGCGGGCCGCGAACGTGGGCGGCACGGCCAGCACCGCGGCGTCGAAGCGTTCCTGGTTGACGTCGATGCCGTCGTCCGACGGGCGCAGCTGGCGCACCGTGCTGCCGTAGCGCATGGTCACCTGGCGCGCGGCGGCGTCGGGCCACAGCGCCGACAGGTCGGTGCAGGGCATCAGCATGTCGCTGTCTTCGCGGCGGCCGGCCAGGCTGTCGCGCAGCACCCGCGCGAACAGCGCGGCGCTGGCCGCGGCCGGCGGCGTGTTGAGCGCGGCCAGGCACAGCGGCTCCCAGAGCTGGCCGATGAGCGCGTCGGACTGCGCGTGGTAATGCAGCAGCTGCTGCACGGTCCAGTCGCGCGGCGGCGTCCAGGACATGGCCTTGAGCCCGCGCATCAGGCGCAGCATCGCCAGCCGGTCGGCCCAGGACAGGCCGCGCGCGCCCAGGATGGCCACGGCCATGTGCAGCGGCGCCGGCAGGCGCGGGGCCGCCAGGCGGAAGCGCCCGTCCAGGCTGGCCAGCCGCAGCGGGCGGCGCATCAGCAGCGCGTCCGGGTTGCGGCCCACGCGCCGCATCAGCGCCAGCGTCTGCCTGTAGGCGCCGCAGAGCAGGTGCTGGCCGTTGTCCAGCGGCGCGTCGAATTCGGTGTGGAAGACGCGCCGGGCGCGCCCGCCCGGCGTATGGCCGGCTTCGAATACCGTGACCTTGGCGCCCGCCTCGCGCAGGGCGACGCTGGCCGCCAGCCCGGCCCAGCCCGCGCCGATGACCGCGGCCTTCACCGCGCCAGCCGGCGGACGAGTCCGCGTCCGCCGCCCACCCAGGTTTTCCAGGCCAGCCACAGCTTGCGCAGCGGCGTGAGCGAAATGCGCTGGTGCAGCACCTGCCAGTCGTCGCGCTCGATCTCGTCGAGCAGCGCGTGGTAGATGGCGGCCATCATGAGGCCGGGCCGCTGCGAGCGGCGGTCGGCCTCGGGCAGGTTGCTCATCGCTTCGCGGTACAGGCCGCGGGCGCGCTCGGCCTGGAACTTCATCAGCGCGCTGAAGCGTTCGGAATATTCGCCGTTGAGGATGTCCGAGGCCTTGACCTCGAACTGCTGCATGTCGTTGACCGGCAGGTAGATGCGGCCGCGGCGGGCGTCGTCGCCCACGTCGCGGATGATGTTGGTCATCTGGAACGCCAGGCCGAGCTTTTCCGCGTACACCAGGGTCTTGGGATCGGAGTAGCCGAAGATGCCGGCGGACAGTTCGCCCACCACGCCGGCGGCGTGCCAACAGTATTTGCGCAGCCCGGGCCAGTCCAGGTAGCGGGTCTGGTCCAGGTCCATTTCCATGCCGTCGATCACGGCCAGCAGGCGCTCCCGCGTGATGGCGCAGCTTTCCAGGTGCGGCTGCAGCGCGCGGGTGACGGGATGGTCGGGCTTGCCGTCGTACATCTGGTCGACCTGGGTGCGCCACCAGGCCAGCTTGACGCGCGCCAGCGAGGGATCGGTGCATTCGTCCACCACGTCGTCGACTTCGCGGCAATAGGCGTACAGGGCCGTGATGGCGCGCCGCCGCTCGGGCGGCAGGAACAGGAAGGCGTAGTAGAAGCTGGAGCCGCTTTTGGCGGCTTTTTCCTGGCAATATTCGTCAGGGGTCATATCAGGTAATTGCGCGCCACAACATGATGGCCCAGTCTTTGGCGCCCAATTCGGGGCGATTCATGAATACATCGTAGCCGCCCGCCTCGATACGCTCCAGCACGCGCAGCCCGCCTTGCACCACCAGGCGCAGCTCCAGGCCCATGCGGCCCGGCAGGCGGCGCGCCAGCGGAGCGCCGAAGTGTAGCAGCGCGCGGGCGCGTTCGACTTCGAAGGCCATCAGGTCGCGCCACGCGGGCGTCAGCCGGCAGGCGGCCAGGTCCTCGTCGGTGACGCCGTGGCGGCGCAGGTCTTCCTGGGGCAGGTAGACGCGCTGCTTGCGCCAGTCCACCCGCACGTCCTGCCAGAAATTCACCAGCTGCAGGCCGGTGCAGATCGCGTCGGCCTCTTCGACGTTGTTGGGATTGGTGGCTTCGAACAGGTGCAGCATGAGCCGGCCCACGGGGTTGGCCGAGCGCGTACAGTAGTCGGCCAGCGCGGCGTAGGTTTCGTAGCGCTTGACGCCGATGTCCTGCTCGAAGGCCGACAGCAGGTCGAAAAACGGCGTGATCGGCAGCTGGTGGCGGGCGATGGTGGCCGCCAGCGGCACGAAGATGCCGGCCAGCTCGGGCGAGCCGGGCTCGGGCGTGGCGCCCGGCTCGGCGCCGATGCGGTGCAGTTCGGCGCGGAAGGCCGCCAGCTGGCGCAGCCGTTCCTCGTCGGTGGCGCTGCCTTCGTCGGCGATGTCGTCCGCGGCGCGGGCGAACCGGTAGATATCGGTCACGGCGCCGCGCAGCCTGCGCGGCAGCAGCAGCGAGGCGACGGGAAAGTTTTCGTAGTGATCGATGGGCATAAAGCGGATGGGCGATGACGGCCCCGCGGGAGCCGGGACCGGATCATTTTAAGGTGTACGCGCCCGCGCGGCGGCGCCATGCCGCCGGGGGCAAGGATCAGTTAGACTTAAGCGCCACAGGATTGCACACCATGCCGCGCCCAATTTCAGCCACCGTCTCCGTTTCCGCCCTCGCGCACAATCTGGCCGCCGTGCGCCGCCATCTCGACCTGACCGCCGCCGCCGCGTCCGGGCAGGCGCCCTCGATCTGGGCCGTCATCAAGGCCAACGCCTACGGCCACGGCATCGAGCAGGCGGTGGCCGGATTCTCCAAGGCGCAGGGCCTGGCGATGCTGGACCTGGACGAAGCCGTGCGCTGCCGCGAGGCGGGCTGGGGCGGGCCGATACTGCTGCTCGAAGGTTTCTTCGATCCGGCCGACCTGGACGTGGTCGACCGCTACCACCTGAGCGCTACGGTGCACAACCGCGAGCAACTCGACATGCTGGCGCGCGCGCGCCTGTCGCGCCGCGTGGACATCATGCTCAAGCTCAACAGCGGCATGAACCGCCTGGGATTCAGCCCGGCGGCCTATGCCGCGGCGCACGAACGCGCCCTGCTGCTGCAGCGGCAGGGCACGCTGGGCTCGGTGGGCAAGATGACCCACTTCGCCTGCGCCGACGGCCCGCAGGGCGTGAACGAACAACTGGGAATCTTCAATTCGGTGACGCATAAGCTGCCGGGCGCGATCAGCGTCTGCAATTCGGCGGCCACGCTGCGTTTCGCCGAGATCGCGGTCGGTTCGGAATCGCAGGCGCACTGGGTGCGCCCCGGCATCTGCCTGTACGGCGCCTCGCCGTTCGCCGACGCCGACGCGGCGTCGTTCGGCCTGAAGCCGGCCATGTCGCTGCGCTCGGAAATTATCGCGGTGCAGGAACTCAAGGCCGGCGATTCGGTCGGCTACGGCGCGATTTTCCGCGCCGAGCGCGCGATGCGCATCGGCATCGTGGCCTGCGGCTACGCCGACGGCTATCCGCGCCACGCCGCCACCGGCACGCCGGTGGTCGTGGCCGGCATCCGCACCCAGCTCGTGGGCCGGGTCTCCATGGACATGCTGATGGTCGACCTGGACCCGGTTCCCGCCGCCGGCGTGGGCACGCCGGTGTCGCTGTGGGGCGAGGAAGGCCCGTCGGTCGACGAGGTCGCCCAGGCCGCGGGCACCATCGGCTACGAGCTGCTGTGCGCCCTGGCGCCGCGCGTGCCGGTCACCCGGGACGCCTGACCAGGCCGTCCGGCGTGCAAGAATTGCTACGCAATTTACAAGACAGGTAACGCCGGATGGTGTCTACTTGAAAGACCGGGCGCTCAGGCGCCCGTTTTTTCCTAGGGAACCTCTGAACAAGTCCAACGAACCTGTCAGAATATAAGTTATTGAAAACAGTCCGATCCGAGTGAACCCGATGAGCCAGTTGAGTTTTTCCGAAGCCGAGTACGTTGGCAAACGCAAGAAAACGCGCCGTGAGAAGTTTCTGGCCAAGATGGAGCGTGCGGTGCCGTGGAAGCTCTTTGCCGATCTGGTCGATCCGCATTACCCCAAACCGGGCATCGGTCGTCCACCGTATCCGCTGGAAACGATGCTGCGCATCTACTTCATGCAACTGTGGTTTTCGCTGTCGGACCCGGCCATGGAAGAGACGCTGTACGACAGCTTTTCGATGCGCCAGTTTGCCAAACTGCCTGGAGGTCGTGTGCCGGACGAGACCACCATTTTGAACTTCCGTCATCTGCTCGAGCAGCACAACATTGCCGACCAAGCGCTTGAGGCGGTCAACCTGCTGTTGCAGGATCAAGGCATTCAGGTGCGCAAAGGCACCATTGTGGACGCCACAATTATCGATGCACCCAGCTCGACCAAGAACGCCAGCGGCACGCGGGACCCCGAGATGCATCAGACCAAAAAGGGAAACCAGTGGCACTTTGGGATGAAGGCCCACATTGGGGTTGATCTTCACAGCGGGCTGGTCCACACGGTGGTGGGCACCGCTGCCAATGAGCATGATGTTACTCAGGCGGCTGCGTTGCTGCATGGTGAAGAAACGTTGGCTTTTGGCGATGCCGGTTATCAAGGCGTAGACAAACGACCCGAGCACCAAGGGCGTGACGTAACCTGGCACATTGCCATGCGCCCCGGCAAACGGCGCGCCTTGGGTAACAGCGCAATTGATCGTTTGACGCAAAACATTGAGCGGGCCAAATCCAGTCTTCGAGCCAAGGTTGAGCATCCGTTTCGTGTCATCAAATGCCAATTCGGGTTTCGTAAAGTCAGATTCCGTGGACTGGCCAAGAACACTGCGCATTTGAAAATGTTGTTTACGCTGTCCAATATCTGGATGGCACGCCGCCCGTTGACGGCGGTGGCAGGGTAAGTGCGCCCAAAAAGCGCCAACAGGCCCGAAAACGGGCCTGATCGGGGTGCAAACAACCCGAAAGTGGCGATGATTTGAGCAGTTTTTAACCATTTTTGAATACTTTGGTCATGAGGTCGATTTTTGGATGTTTGAAATCGAGTTCTTCAGACCTTCCCTAGAAAACTGAAGCGAGGTTTGGATCCATGAAGGACAAATGCGTGCTCATCACGGGCGCTACCAAAGGCATCGGCTGGGCCCTTACCCAGCGGCTGTCCGACATGGGCTGCCATGTGGTCGGGATCGCGCGCAACACCACCGACGTGGATTTTCCCGGCTATCTCTACGCCTGCGACCTGGCCGACGCCGGCCGCACCGAGGAAGTGCTGCGCGAGATCCGCGAGAAATTCCCGGTCGACGCCGTGGTCAACAACGTCGGCATCGTGCTGCCGCAGCCGCTGGGCGAAATCGACCTGGCCACCCTGTACAACGTGCTGGACCTGAACGTGCGCGTGGCGGTGCAGGTCACCCAGGCTTTCATCGAATCCATGAAAGTGCGCCGCGCCGGGCGCATCGTCAACGTGGTCAGCCGCGCCGTCCACGGCGGCGTCGACCGCAGCGCCTATTCGGCCGCCAAGAGCGCGCTGGTGGGCTGTACCCGCAGCTGGGCGCTGGAGCTGGCCGAGTACGGCGTCACCGTCAACGCGGTGGCGCCCGGCCCGATCGAAACCGAAATGTTCCGCGCCACGCGGCCGGCCGGCAGCGACGCCGAAAAGCGCGCCCTGGCCTCGGTGCCCATGAAGCGCCTGGGCACGCCCGCCGAAGTGGCGGCCGCCATCGCCTTCCTGCTGTCGGACGACGCGGGCTTCATCACCGGCCAGGTGCTGGGGGTGGACGGCGGCGGCAGCCTGGCCGGGCGTTCCTGAGCCGCCGGCTCAGCCGCGCACCGCGCTGCGGAAAGCGGCCGCCAGGGCCGTGAGCGCATCGTGCGCGCGGCCGTCCCGGACCCGCGTATGCAATAGCACCGGCAGCTGCGGCAGCGCGGGCAGCCCCAGCCTGGGGCCCGCGTCCACCGCGCCGAACGGCAGCATGCGCGGCGCCAGCGCCGCCACGCCCAATCCCGCCATGACGGCGGCCGTCACCGCCATCACGCCGCCGCCGACGAACACTTCGGTCCAGGGGATGCCGGCGGCGTCCAGCAGTTCGCCGGCCAAGGCGCGCACGCCGCAGGGCTGCGCCATCGTGGCCAGCGGCAGCGGCTCGCCCGCCCGGTGCTGCCAGCCCGGCGCGGCGAACCAGCCGAATTTCTCCTTCGCGATGAGCTTGCCGTCGCTGCGCCCGGCGTGCAGCCGGACGATCGCCGTGTCCAGTTCGCGGCGGTCGTAGCTCTGCAGCAGATCGGCCGACGAGGCGATCCGGATTTCGATCAGCAGCTGCGGGTCCTGCGCGTTCATGCGCGCGATCAGCGAGGGCAGTTCAGGGCCGGCGACGTGGTCGCTGATGCCGATGGCCAGGCGCTGGCGGGTCGCGGCCACCGCCGACAGCGCGCGGTCGTGCGCGGCCAGGAGTTCGCGGGCGTGCTCCAGGAAGCCCGCGCCGCGCGCGGACAGCTCCACATAGCGCGGCGTGCGTTCGAGCAGGCGGAAACCCAGCCGGTCTTCGAGCCGCTTCAGCTTCAGGCTGACCGCGGCCTGCGTGGCGCCCACCGCCTCGGCGGCCAGGGTGAAGCTGCCGAGTTCGGCGATGCGCACGAAGGCCTTGACGGCATCCAGGTCCAGGGCTCTGTCGGTCATTTCAAATACTTATCAATGATATATGGGCAAATAGCGTATCAGAATAGATAACATGAAGCGGCACAACTTGGAGAACCGCCATGCCGCTAGTCCATATTTCATTGCGCACGGGCAAGCCCGAAGCCTACCGCCAGGCGATTTTCGACGGCGTCTATCAGGCGCTGCGCGAAACCTACGACGTTCCCGACGACGACCAGTTCATGGCCATGACAGAACACGACGCCGCCAATTTCCGCTATGGCGCGACCTACCTGGGCGTGGACCGCAGCGATGACGTGGTGTTCATCCAGATCACGGCAAGCAACACGCGCAGCGCGCAGCAGAAGAAAGCGCTGTTCGCGCGGATTGCCGGACGGCTGGCCGCCAGCCCCGGCATGCGCGCCGACGACGTATTCGTGAGCCTGGTGGAAGTGGCCAAGGAGAACTGGTCGCTGGGCCGCGGCCTGGCGCAATACGCCTGAGGCCCGGGCTTCACGCGCCCAGCGCGCCGGCTTCGATGCGCAGCGCTTCCAGAAAGCGCTGCAGCGCAGGCGCCGCCTCGACCTCGGCGCGCTGCACCACGCCGACCGGCGGCAGGGTCCAGTCGGGACGGAACTTCAAGATGGCCAGCACGCCCAGCGCGGCGTAGTGCTGCGCCACCGCGCGCGGCATGGCCGACAGCACGTCGCTGGTGCGCAGCAGCACCTCGTTGGCCAGCAGCGAAACCGACTCGGCCATGGGCGCGCGCAGCGTCAGCCCGTGTTGGGCGAAGTAGGCGTCGATGCGCTGGCGCAGCGGCGCTTGGGGCGGCGGCAGCAACCAGTCCTGCCGAGCCAGCGCGGCGGCGGTGATGCGGCTGGATTTCGCCAGCGGGTGGCCGACGCGCGCCACCACGCATATGGGCTCCTCGTACAGCACTTCGGTGCGGAAGATGGGCTGCGTCGCATCCAGCATGAGACGGCCCAGCACGCAGTCGAACTCGCCGCGCGCCAGGCCCGCCAGCAGTGTGTCGTGCGCCTCTTCCTGCAGCATGACGGTGACGCCGGCGTGCTCGGCGTGCAGGCGCTGCACGGCGCGCGGCACCAGCACCGGCAGCGCCACCTGCTGCACGCCGACGCGGATGCGCCCGCTGGCGCCCACGGCCAGCGCCGCCATTTCATTGCGCGCGCCGGACAGGTCGGACCAGAGCACGTCGGCCTTGCGCGCCAGCGCGTGGCCGAAGCCGGTGGGCACGATGCCGCGGCGCGTGCGCTGGAACAGCGGCACGCCGAACATGTCCTCCAGTTCCAGCAATTGCTTGCTGGCGGCCGGCTGCGTCATGCCGAGTTCGGCCGCCGCCTTGTGCACGCTGCGCAGCGCGTACAGCGCGCGCAGCAGCTCCAGGTGGCGCATGCGCAGGCGTCCGCCGATGTGGCGCAGCTCGGGAATGCGGGGCGGGGAGGGCATGGTTTCGTGTAATTCCTGTTGGTTATCACAGCATTCTAATAATTGATTAGATCGTATGCACTCCGTGCCTATACTGGGTCGCAGTCCAACCGTCTTGCGACACACAAGGGGAAACCATGAAGATCACGATGCTGGGGACCGGCGCCGCGCTGCCCGATCCCGACCGCGGCCAGTCCGCCATCCTGCTGACCCTGGATGACGATACGCACTATCTGTTCGATTGCGGCGAAGGGGCCACGCGCCAGATGGTGCGCGCCGATGTCGACCCGGCCAAGGTCGGCTTCGTGTTCCTGACGCACATGCATCACGACCACATCTGCGACTATCCGTACTTCGTGATTTCCAGTTGGATGCTGAACAAGAAGGGGCCGCCGCTGGTGCTGGGGCCCAAGGGCACGCGCCACTTCGTCGATCATCTGTTCGAGAACGGCGCCTTCCAGATCGATTTCCAGGCGCGCAGCGCCTATCCGGTGCGCCAGGCCAATATCGAGGCCATCCGGCCCGAGGTGCGCGAGGTCAGCCCCGGCGTGGTGTTCGACGACGGCCGGGTGCGCATTTCGGTCGACTGGGTCGAGCACATTCCGCGCGAGATCTGCGAATGCTTCGGCGTGCGGGTCGAGGCCGAAGGCAAGGTCATCGCGTTCAGCGGCGATACCGCGCCCTGTGAGGCCATGGTGAAGCTGGCGCAGGACGCCGACCTGCTGATCCACGAGTGCACGTTTCCCGAATCGTTCATCGCGCACCGCGCCAAGACCGGCGTGGGCACCTATGCGCACACCAGCCCCACCGACCTGGGCAAGATCGCGCAGCGGGCCAATGTGAAGAGCCTGGTGGCCACGCACTTCGGCCACTTCGATTCCACCAGCCCGGTGCTCAAGCGCGCCGCCGCCAAGCACCTGCCGGTGGAGCTGATGGGCCCGCACCTGATGGACGAGATCGTGGCCGACATCCGCAAGAACTACTCGGGTCCGCTGCGCCTGGCGCACGACCTGATGCGCATCGACCTGTAGCACCAGCAACGACTACGGCCGGCCGACGCGCCGGGATGTCGCGGGCGCGCCGCCTGCCGGCCAGGGGAGGACATCATGACGTACCGGACTTGCGCCGTATCCGTTTTGCTTGCCCTGTGCGCGGCGGCGCTGCCGCCGTCGGCCCGGGCGGAATATCCCGATCATCCCATCCGGGTCGTGCTGCCGTATGCGCCGGGGGCGGCGGGCGACGTCGCCATGCGCCAGATCCAGCCGCTGCTGGAAAAGCGCCTGGGCCAGCCCGTGGTGGTGGACTACAAGACCGGCGCCGGCGGCAACATCGGCGCGCAGGACGTGGTGCGCGCCAAGCCCGACGGCTACACGCTGCTGCTGGGGGCGACCAACAACTTCGTCATCAACCAGTTCCTGTACCGCAAGCTGGGCTTCGATCCGCTGACCGACCTGGAGCCGGTGGGCAAGATGGTCGACATACCGGCGTTCGTCTACATCAGCGCCAAAGTGCCGGCCGAGGATTACGCGCAGTTCGCGCAGTACGCCCGCGCCCACAAGGGCAAGCTCAACTACGGCTCGCCGGGCATGGGCACCACGCCGCACCTGTCGGCCTACAGCCTGTCCGAGGCGATGGGCGCGGGCATGATGCACATCGCCTACCGTGGTTCGGCGCCGGGCGTGCAGGCCCTGCTGGCCGACGAGGTGCAGCTGTACATCGGCGGCTACAGCGTCGCGGCGGCCTATCTGCCGCAGAACCGGGTGCGGGTGCTGGCGGTGGCCTCGCCCGAGCGCTTCGGCGGGCTGCCGGACGTGCCCACCGCGGCGCAGGCCGGCATGCCCGACGTAGTCAGGAGCAACTGGTTCGGTTTCGCCGCGCCCAAGGGCACGCCGGCCGACCGCATCGCGCGTTTCGCCGATGCGCTGCGCGAGGTGCTGAGCCTGCCCGAGGTGCGCCAGTCCTATCTGGCCAACGGTTTCGTGCCGGCGCAGGACACCCCGGTCCAGTTCGCCCAGACCCTGCGCAGCGAGGCGGGCAAATGGCAGGAGGTGGTGCGCGCCTCGGGCGTGGTGCTGGAGTCTCAGTAGGGACCCTGGGCGGCCCGGGCCGCGGGCGCGGCGACGTCCTTGAACTGGGCCGCCAGCCCTTCGGCCGCGCGCGCCAGCAGAATCGCGTCGACGCCCACGGCGACGAAACTCGCGCCCAGCGACAGGTAGCGCCGCGCCTGTTCGACCCTGCCATGCAGGATGCCGGCGGCCTTGCCGCTGGCGACGATGCGTTCGATGGTGCGCTCGATCACTTGCGCGACCGCCGGATGGTCGGGCTCGCTCAGGTAGCCCATGCTGGCCGCCAGGTCGGCCGGGCCGATGAAGGCCCCGTCCACGCCGTCCACGGCGAGGATCTGTTCCAGCGCCTCGACCGCGCGCGGGGTTTCGATCTGCACCAGCACGCACATCTCGTCGTTGGCGCGCCGCAGGTAGTCGGGGATGCGGTTCCAGCGCGAGGAGCGGGCCAGCGCGCTGCCCACGCCGCGTATGCCCTGGGGCGGATAACGCACGGCGGCGACCGCAGCCGCGGCTTCTTCGGCCGATTGCACCATCGGGACCAGTATGGTCTGCGCGCCCGCGTCCAGGATCTGCTTGATCTGGACGGCGTCGTTCCAGGCCGGCCGCACCACCGGCGCGACGGGATAGGCGGCCACGGATTGCAGCTGCGCCAGCGTGCTCTGCAAGGTGTTGGGCGCGTGCTCGCCGTCGATCACCAGCCAGTCGAAGCCGGCGCCGGCGACGATCTCGATGGAATAGGCGCTGCACAGGCCGGCCCACAGGCCGATCTGCGGCTTGCCCTGGAGCAGGGCGCGTTTGAAGGTATTGGTCAGGATGTCCATGGACGAGTGGAGTCAGGATTGCGTTTCGCCGGGCTCTTGCGGCGCATCGGGATCGCGCTTGATCAGTTCGACCATGGCGTCCACGTCCCGGTACATGCGGTCCAGCAGTTCCTTGCCGATTCTGGATTCCAGCTCCAGGTATTTCGCGTCCACCATCGGGCGCATGCGGTCGATCAGCTTGTGGCTCTTGGGCGTGAGCGAGATTTCCTGGCGCCGCTGGTCGGCGCGCGAGCGTTCGCGCTTGATCAGGCCCTGTTCCTGCATGCCGGCCAGCATGCGCGTGAGGCTGGGGCTGAGCAGCTGACAGCTGCGCGCGATCTGGTTGGGCTCCATCGGCCCGGTTTCGCTCAGGGTACGCAGGACCCGCCACTGCTGTTCCGTGACGCCGGCCTCGTTCAGCAGCGGGCGGAAATGCGCCATCAGCGTTTCGCGCGCATGCAGCAGCAGGTGAGGCAGGTTGCGGTGGTGAAAGCTCGGGCTCATGCGGCTATGTTAGCAAGAAGCCCGGGGGCGGCCCGCCGGGCTCAGGCCGGGTTGCGGTCGGCCAGTTCCTGCAGGTCGTCGGGCAGGGCCAGGTCGGGCGCGCCCTGCTGCAGCTCGCGCAGCGCCTGCACGGCCTCTTCCTGTTGGCCGGCCTGCATCAGGGCGCGGATATGCGCGGCGCGGGCCTCGATGTCCTCGTCGCTGAAAGGCGCCGGCTCGGCGGCGGCGGCCTCGCCTTCGGGCGCGGCTTCGGCCTGCGGCTGGGTGTCGGACGCCGTTTCCTGGGCGGGCGGCTCGACGGCCTCGCGCTGCATGGCGGGGGCGGCCGGCGCGGGCGTTTCAGCCGCGGCCGCAGCGGGCGCTTCCTGGCTTGCGGCGGATTCGTGGGGCGCGGTCAGCTGCGCGGCCGGATCGGCGTATTCCTGCTGCGCCTCGCGCATGTCGGTCCAGGCGAACAGGCCGGCGACCATGGCGGCGCAGGCGGCGGCGCCCCAGGCCGGGTGCCAGCTGTGGCCGGGATGCCAGCTGCGGCGCACCGCCGCGTCCAGTTCGGGGCTGGCGCCGGGGTCGGGCCGACGGTACAGGGCGCGCAGATCCCGTTCATCGTCTTCGTCGAAAGGGGGGCGGTAGGCAATGCTCATGCGCGTACTCCTTGCGCAGTTTCGGGAGGCCGCGTGGGGCGGGCGGCTCGATCTTGCGCAGCACTGTCTGATTATGCGCGATTTGAAGGAATCCGGCAGGAAATTTCGTAAATTTGCATCATGTAACGGCGCCGGCCCTCGGGGCCGCGGCGATGCCGGTAAACTTCCGCGCATGGCCAAATCCCGAACCGTATACGTCTGCGCCGACTGCGGCGGCACCACCCCGAAGTGGCAGGGCAAATGCCCGCACTGCAATGCCTGGAACACGCTGGAAGAGACGGTCGAGTCTTCGACCCCGGCGGCTTCCGCCCACCGCTACGCGCCCCTGGCCTCCAGCAGTCCGGTGCGCAGCCTGTCCGAAATCGAAGCCCGCGAAACCCCGCGCCAGCCCACCGGGCTGGACGAATTCGACCGCGTGCTGGGCGGCGGCCTGGTGGCCGGCGCGGTCGTGCTGATCGGCGGCGACCCGGGCATCGGCAAGTCCACGCTGCTGCTGCAGGCGCTGGCCTCGCTGTCGGCCACCACCAGCGTGCTGTACGTCACCGGCGAGGAATCGGCGGAGCAGGTGGCGCTGCGCGCGCGGCGCCTGGGCCTGCAGACCGGCAACGTCAACCTGCTGGCCGAAATCCGCCTGGAAGCGATCCAGGCCGCGGTGTCCGAGCAGAAGCCCACGGTGGCGGTCATCGATTCGATCCAGACGCTCTACAGCGGCGAACTGAGCGCGGCGCCGGGGTCCGTGTCGCAGGTGCGCGAATGCGCGGCGCAGCTCACGCGGCTGGCCAAGCAGACCGGCATCGCCATCGTCATGATCGGCCACGTCACCAAGGACGGCGCGCTGGCCGGGCCGCGCGTGCTCGAGCACATCGTCGACACCGTGCTGTACTTCGAGGGCGACACGCATTCGTCGTTCCGGCTGGTGCGCGCGTTCAAGAACCGCTTCGGCGCGGTCAACGAACTCGGCGTCTTCGCCATGACCGACCGCGGGCTGCGCGGCGTGGCCAATCCGTCGGCGCTGTTCCTGTCGCAGCACGAGCAGCAGGTGGCCGGCTCCTGCGTGATGGCCACGCAAGAGGGCACCCGTCCGCTGCTGGTGGAGATCCAGGCGCTGGTGGATTCCTCGCACGCGCCCAATCCGCGCCGGCTGACGGTCGGGCTGGAAGGCAACCGCCTGGCGATGCTGCTGGCCGTGCTGCACCGGCACGCGGGCGTGTCCACCTTCGACCAGGACGTGTTCGTCAACGCGGTGGGCGGGGTGCGCATCACCGAGCCGGCGGCCGACCTGCCGGTGCTGCTGGCCATCATGTCTTCGCTGCGCGACAAGCCGCTGCCGCGCGGCCTGATCGCGTTCGGCGAAGTCGGCCTGGCCGGCGAGATCCGGCCCGCGCCGCGCGGCCAGGAGCGCCTGCGCGAAGCGGCCAAGCTGGGCTTTTCGATCGCCCTGATCCCCAAGGCCAACGCGCCGCGCCAGCCGATAGAAGGCCTGGAAATCTGGGCGGTGGACCGCCTGGACGCCGCGCTGGACAAACTGCGCTGAGGCCGCCGGCCGCGCCACATCCGTATACTGACGGCCCGCCCGCGCTCGGCCGGGCCTGCTGGAGCAAGACTTGAGTCTGTTAATTATTGCCGCCTGCCTGGCAGCCGGCGGCATGATCGGTTTCCTGGGAGGCGTGCTGGGCATAGGCGGCGGCCTGATCGCGATTCCCGCGCTGGTGCTGCTCATGGGCATGTCGCAGCAGCTGGCGCAGGGCACGGCGCTCATCATGGTCCTGCCCACCATCATGATGGCGGTGCGCAAGTACAACCAGCAGGTGCGCATCGACAAGCGCGTGGCGCTGGCGGGGGCGGCGGGCGCGGTGGTGTTCACCTGGGTCGGCGCGCGGCTGGCGCTGGGCATAGACTCCAGCCTGCTGCGGCGCAGTTTCGCGGTGTTCCTGTTCTTCATCGCGCTGTTCTACGTATGGCAGACCTGGCGCGCCTCGCGCCCGGCCGCCAAACCCGCGCCGGCGGCGCGCGGCCCGGTTCCCGTGTTCACGCCGCGCCGCGCCAGCGTGCTGGGCATGCTTTGCGGCACGCTGGGCGGTTTCTTCGGCGTGGGCGGCGCGGTGCTGGCCGTGCCCATCATCACCACCGTCTTCCGCCTGCCCCAGACCACCGCGCAGGCGCTGGCCCTGAGCATGGTGATTCCCGGCTCCACCATCGCGCTCATCACCTACACCTGGGCCGGCCAGGCCGACTGGCTGGTGGGCGCGCCGCTGGCCATCGGCAGCCTGCTGTTCGTGCCGGTGGGCGTGAAGCTTGCGTACAGATTGCCTGAACGCAAACTGAGAGCCTGCTTCGCGCTCATGCTGTTCGCCACCGTCGCGCTGCTGGCTTTCGAAAGCTGAAGCTTGCAAACGGATTACGAATCCTTTTCGAAGCGTTAGCGGCCGAAAATTTGTGGTTCGGCGTTGAACCTTCGGCAGGGCGCAGCCTCCAACCGACACGGGTCCAGCGGCGATGTCGCCGCCCCGTGTCGGAGTAGGGACCGGGCCCCGGCCCGGTCCCAATCATTCAGGAGGTCACCACATGACGACTCACTCCCGTATCGCTGCGTTCCTGTCCACCTCGGCCTTGTGCCTCGGTCTTGCCGCCGCGCCCAGCGCGTTCGCGGCCGGCGCCGACGCCTCGGCCAAGACGGGCGAAAGCAAGACCCACGCGCAGCAAAAGCATCACAAGTCCGACAAGACGTCCGCCAAGCACCAGGCGGGGAAGGCGGGCGGGGCCGCCAAGATGGACAAGTCCGGCGCCACGCCGGCCAAGTGACCGCGACGGGCCGCAAGGCCCGGTTCCTTTGCGTAACCGGCTTTAGCCGCCCGTCAGGGCCGGAAAGTCGAAAGCCTCTCGGTATGGGCGCCGAGAGGCTTTTTTTTGGGGAGAGTCCGCTTACTCGGCAGGAGTAACGACTTTGCCCGTCTCGAAGAACGCCTGCAGGTTCTCCAGCACCAGGTTTTCCATGCTCAAACGCGTCTCCAGCGTGGCGCTGCCGATGTGCGGCAGCACCACGGCCTTGTCGCTGGTCATCAGGGCTTCGGGCACCTTGGGTTCATGCTCGAACACGTCCAGCGCGGCGCAGCCCAGCTTGCCGGCCTGCAGCGCGGCGACCAGGGCGGTTTCGTCGATGACGGGGCCGCGCGCGATGTTGACGACGATGCCGTCGGGACCCAGCGCTTCCAGCACTTCGCGGTTCACCAGATGGCGCGTGCCCGCGCCGCCCACGGTGGCCACGACCAGGAAGTCGGCCCATTCGGCCAGGCCGGTCAGCGAGGCCTCGTAGCCGTACGGCACGTCGTCGCGCTTGCGGCGGTTGTGGTAGCGGATGTCCATGTCGAAGCCGGCGCCTCGGCGCGCGATGGCTTCGCCGATGCGGCCCAGGCCGACGATGCCCAGCTTCTTGCCGCTGACGCGCAGGCCCAGCGGGATGCTGCCGTGCACCTGGCCCGACCCCCACAGCCCGGCGCGCACGAAGCGTTCGCCCTGGCCCATGCGGCGGGCGCCGGCGATCAGCAGACCCCAGGCCAGGTCGGCCACGCAGTCGGTCAGCACGTCGGGGGTGTTGCTGACCTGCACGCCGCGCTGCTTGGCGGCCTGGATGTCGATGGTTTCATAGCCTACCCCCCAGCTGCAGATGGCTTTCAGGTCGGGCAGGGCGTTGATGAGTTCGGCGTCGGCGCCGTGGTTGGCGGAGGTGACGACCGCGGTGATGCCCTTGCCGTGCTCGGCCAGCGCGGCCTTGCGGTCCGGGTACTTCCACAGTTCGACGACGTCGTAGCGTTCGGCGAGGTTCTGGTTGGCGGTGGGGGAACCGGCCAGCGAGCCGACCTGGATGATGCGATGCTTGGTGGTCATGTTGTCGTACAGGTGTGGGTGGCTAAATCTCGATGCTACTTGATCCGGCGGGGGAACGGGCCGGGGCCGCGCCCCGGCCCGCATGGCGCGATCACTCCAGCTGGATGTTGGCTTTCTTGATGACGTCCTTCCAGCGCTTGACCTCGGCCTGCTGGAACGCGGTGAACTGCTGCGGCGTGTTGGCCACGACCTCGAAGCCCAGGCCTTGCAGCGTCTGCTCGGTCTTGGGATCGCGCAGCGCGGTCTGCAGGGCCTTGGACAGTTGCTGCACGATGGGCGCCGGCGTGCCCTTGGGCACGGCGAAGCCCTGCCACGAATACACCACCATGTCCTTGATGCCGGCTTCGGCCAGCGTGGGGACGTCGGGCAGGTCGGCGGCGCGCGCGTCGCCGGTGATGGCCAGCGCCTTGAGCTTGCCCGCCTTGATGTGGGTCTGGACCGCGCCCAGGTTCTGGAATGACACGTTGACCTGGCCGCCGATCAGGTCGGCGATCGCCGCGCCGCCGCCGCGGTACGGCACGTCCACGCCGGTGCTCTGCGTGCGCTGGCGAAACAGCACCGCCGACAGGTGGTCGGACGAGCCCGTGCCGGACGAGGCGTACGACACCTTGCCCGGGTTCTTCTTGGCGTAGTCCACCAGTTCGGCCACGGTGGCGGCGGGGAAGTTGGGCGCGGCCACCAGCACGTTGGGATTGCGCACGGCCTGCGTCAGGTATTCGAAGTCCTTGCTGGGGTTGTACGACAGGTTCTTGTACAGGGCTTCGTTGATGGCGAAGGTGCCGATGGAGCCCACCATCATGGTGTAGCCGTCGGGCGTGGAACGGGCCAGCGCCTGGGCGCCGATGGCGCTGTTGGCGCCGGGCTTGTTCTCGACCACGAAGGTCTGGCCGAGCAGCTTGGTCAGGCCGGGCGTGACCGACCGGGCGGTGATGTCGGATGAACCGCCGGGCACGAAGGGTACGATCATCGTGACGGGCTTGTCGGGATAGCCGGCCGCCTGCGCGGCCGGCGCGCCAAGCAGGGCGGCGCCCGCCGCGGCCGCCACTGCAAGGGCGCTCAGTCGTCTGTTCATGGTGTCTCCAGGTTCGCGCGATGATGTGATGGGCCCGCCGCCCGCGCGTTGCATGCGGGCCCGGATCGGCGCCGGGTCAATCGACCTTGGCGCCGGATTTCTTCACGACTTCAGCCCATTTGGCGGTCTCCTGCGCCATGAACTGCTTGAACTGGGCGGGGGTGTTGCCCGACGGCGTGGCGCCCTGCGCCTGCAGCTGGGCGCGCACGTTCGGCTGCTGCAGCGCGGCGGCCACGTCGCGCTGGATCTTGTCGACCACCGCGGCCGGCGTGCCGGCCGGCGCCAGCAGGCCGAACCAGCTGGAGGCGTCGTAGCCGGCCACGCCGGCTTCGGCCATGGTGGGCACGTCGGGCAGGGCGGGCGAGCGCTGGGCGCTGGTCACGGCCAGCGGGCGCAGCTTGCCGCTCTTCAGAAAGCCCATGGACGAAGGCAGGTTGTCGAAGATCAGGTCGGCCGAGCCGGCCATCACGTCGGTCAGCGCGGGGCTGCTGCCCTTGTAGGGCACGTGCGTCATGCGCGTGCCGGTCATGCTCTGGAACAGTTCGCCCGACAGGTGGGTGGAGGTGCCGTTGCCGGTGGAGGCCATGTTGACGCTGCCGGGATTGGCCTTGAGGTACTTGATGAGGTCGGCGACGTTGCGGATGCCGTGGCGGTCGGCGAAGGCGGGATTCAGTTCGAGAATGTTGGGCACCGGGATGACCAGCGTCACCGGCACGAAGTCCTTGACCGGATCGTAGGGCAGCTTGGCGTAGACGGACTGGTTGATCGCGTGCGTGCTGACCGTGCCCATCAGCAGCGTGTAGCCGTCGGGCGCGGCGCGCGCGGCCTCGGCCGTGCCCACGTTGCCGCCGGCGCCGGCCTTGTTGTCCACCACCACGGGCTTGTTCCAGGTCTTGCCGAGTTCGGCGGCGACCACGCGCGCGGCGATGTCGGTGGTGCCGCCCGCGGGGAAGGGCACCACGATCCTGACTTCGCGTTCGGGGTAGTCGGCCAGGGCAGGCGCTGCCGGCACGGCGGCGGCCAGGACCGCGGCAAACAGGGCGGCCGTGACGGACCGGCCTCGCGCAAGGGCTGCATGCATGGAATTCATCTCCTCGGTGTGCGCGTGGCCGCGCATCGTTGATGGGGTATTCCGCCCCTGGCATGGCCCGAGGCTACAAGCCGCGGGACGCCCGCGTTGATGCTGCCGGTCTACTTGTAAAACAAATATATGTATTGAGCTTATGCTTGTCAACCAAGTATACTTTTTTCACCTTAATCCGACCCAGCCAGGAGCCCGTCCATGAAAACTTCCCCGGTCACCGCGCAGGACTTGCAGCGTTCGGTCATCGCCGTGCCGCCGCTGGCGCGCCACGACGACCTGTCCCTGAACGTGGAGGCCAACCAGGCCCTGCTCGGCCACCTGGAAGCCGGCGGGGTGCGCAACGTGATGTACGGCGGCAACGCCAATTTCTACAACGTGGGCGTGGGCGAGTACGCGCGCATCGTCGACATGCTGGCCGGCATGGCCGGCCCCGACACCTGGATACTGCCTTCGGTCGGCCCCGACTACGGCAAGATGATGGACCAGGCGGCGATCCTGCGCTCGCGCGCGTTTCCCACCGCCATGCTGCTGCCCATGGCCTTTCCCTACACCGACGCGGGGCTGGCCGACGGCGTGCGCCGCTTCACCGACGCGCTGGGCAAGCCCGCGGTCATCTATCTCAAGTCGGCCGACTACCTGGCGCCGGCCACCGCCGCGCGCCTGATCGAAGAAGGCCGCATCGTGGCGTTCAAGTACGCCGTGGTGCGCGAAGACCCGTCGCGCGACGCCTATCTGTCTGCGCTGCTGCAGGCCGTGGACACGCGCTGGGTCGTCAGCGGCATCGGCGAACGTCCGGCCATCGTGCATTACCGCGACTTCGGCCTGAAGAGCTTCACCTCGGGGTCGGTCTGCGTGGCGCCGCGCGGCTCGATGCGCCTGCTGCACCTGCTGCGCGACGGCCGCTACGACGAGGCCGAGGCGGTGCGCGCGAAGTACCTGCCGCTGGAAGACTGCCGCGACGGCATCAGCCCGATCCGGGTGCTGCACGATGCGGTGACGCTGTCCGGCGTGGCCGACATGGGGCCGATGCTGCCGCTGCTGACCGGCCTGTCCGAAGCCGAGCGCGAGCGCGTGGCCCCGGCGGCGCGCGAGCTGGCCGCCTGGGACCGGCAGGCCGCCGCGGCCTGACCCTGTGCGCGCGGCCGGACGCGGCTGCGCGCACAGGCGGTACGATGTGCGCTGTTTCGCCCCCAGCATCGAGGTAAATCCGTGGCCCGACCCAAAGCATCATCCCAGCCCGCGCCGCAGGCGCCCGCCGAGCCGGACGCGCACGGCGCGCTGGTGCTGGAGCGCGGCCACCGGGTGCGGCTGGCCGACCAGCTGTACGGGCAGATCTTCGAACAGATCGTGTCCGGCGGGCTGAACGTCGGCGACAAGCTGCCGTCGGAAAACGAGATATCCGAACGCTTCGGGGTGTCGCGCCCGGTGGTGCGCGAGGCGCTGCTGCGCCTGCGCGCCGACGGCCTGATCACCGCGCACCAGGGGCTGGGCACCTTCGTCAGCCATCAGCCCGCGCCGCGCCTGAAGACCTTCAACGACGTGCAGAACGTCAGCGCCTATCTGCGCGCCCAGGAGGTGCGGGTCGCGCTGGAAGGCGACGCCGCGCGCCTGGCCGCGCTGCGCCGCACGGACGAACAGCTCAAGAAGATCGAGGACGCGCACGCGGCCTTCGCCGACGCGCTGTCGCGCGGGCAGGTTTCGGCCGAGGCCGACCTGGCGTTCCATGCCAGCATCGCCGAGGCCAGCGGCAACGATTTCTACCTGGGCGTGCTGGAGAGCATCCACGAATCCATCAGCGGCTTCATGCGCCTGACCCTGAACCTGACCCGCACCGGCTCGCGCCAGCGCGCGCAGCGCGTGGTGGACGAGCACGCCGCCATCCTCGACGCCGTGCGCGAACAGGACAGCGAGCGCGCCCGCGTCGCGATGCAGTTCCACCTGGGCCAGGCGCGCCACCGGCTGGTGGACCGGGACCGGGACTGAACCCGCCGTCCGGCCCGCCCTGACCATAACGACGACAGGAGACCAAGAGAGTGCGAGGCAAGGAAGCGACAGTGACGGACGTGCCGGTGGAGCAGGTCCGGGCGCAGATCCTGCAGGTGCTGCAGGCATGGGGCATGGCGCCGGACCTGGCGGCCACCACCGCCGAGCTGATGGCCGGCACCGACCTGCTCGGGGTCGATTCGCACGGCATTTCGATGCTGCCCGCGTATGAAGACAAATGGCGCGCCGGCACGCTGCGCCTGGATGCGCGGGCGCGCATCGTGCGCGACGGCGGGGCCAGCGCGCTGATCGACGGCATGGGCGGGCTGGGCTATCCGGCCGCCGCGCTGGCCATGAACCTGGCGGTGGACAAGGCCCTGGAACACGGCGTGGGCGCGGTGTCGGTCTGCAACTCGCATCACTTCGGCGCCGCCGGCATCTATGCGCGCATCGCGGTCGAGCGCGGCGCGGTCGGGCTGGTGGCCAGCAGCGCCAACGGCATCATCATGGTGCCCACGCGCGGGGCCATGCCCATGCTGGGCACCAATCCCATCGCCTTCGGCGCGCCGGCCGCCTATCACGAGCCCTTCGTGCTGGACATGGCCACCACCACGGTCGCGGCCAACAAGGTCAAGGTCTACGACTTCCTGGACAAGCCGTTGCCGCCGGGCTGGGCCGTAGACGGCCAGGGCGAGCCCGTGACCGACGCCGGCGCCGCCATGCAGTTCATCTTCGACCGCCCCGACGGCGGGCTGACGCCCCTGGGCGGCACGGCCGCCATGAGCAGCCACAAGGGCTACGGCCTGGCGATGATGGCGCAGATCCTGGGCGGCACGCTCAGCGGCAGCGCGCTGGCGGTGCGCCGCGCGCCCACGCGCCGTCCCGGCGAGCCGGACGACGTGGGGCATTTCTTCCTGGCGCTGAATCCGGACGCGTTCCGCGCGGCCGGTTCGTTCGAGTCCGACATGGACGAACTGATCGATACCATGCACGATACGCCAGCTGCCCGGCCCGACGAGCCCGTGCTGGTCGCCGGCGAGCCCGAGGCCGCCGAGCGCGCGCGCCGGCTGCGCCAGGGCATTCCGATTCCCGCCGCGCTGGCCGAACGCCTACGCGGCATATGCGTACGCGCGGGCGTGCCCTATCTGCTGGACGGCGCCTGACTTCTTTCATTCCTATAACCCTAGCCAAAGCGCAGAGGAACCGAGACATGAGCAATTCAGACAAGCGCAAGAAGCCCGAGGAGCTGCGCAGCCACCGCTGGTATGGCGTGCGGGACCTGCGGTCCTTCGGCCACCGTTCGCGCACCGCGCAGATGGGCTACCACCGCTCCGACTATGCGGGCAAGCCGGTCATCGCCATCATCAATACCTGGAGCGACATCAACCCCTGCCACAGCCACTTCAAGCAACGTGTGGAAGAGGTCAAGCGCGGCATCTGGCAGGCCGGCGGCTTCCCGGTGGAAATGCCGGCCATGAGCCTGTCCGAGCCGTTCCAGAAGCCCACCACGATGCTCTACCGCAACCTGCTGGCGATGGAAACGGAAGAGCTGCTGCGCTCCTATCCGGCCGACGGCTGTGTGCTGATGGGCGGCTGCGACAAGACCACGCCCGCGCTCATCATGGGCGCGATCTCCATGAACCTGCCCACCATCTTCATGCCGGCCGGCCCCATGCTGCGCGGCAACTGGAACGGCAACACCCTGGGCTCGGGCTCCGACACCTGGAAATACTGGGCCGAGCTGCGCGCCGGCAACATCACCGAGGAAGACTGGCAGGGTGTGGAGGACGGCATCGCGCGTTCGCCGGGCCATTGCATGACCATGGGCACCGCTTCCACCATGACGGGCGCGGTCGAGGCGCTGGGCCTGTGCCTGTCGGGCGCGTCCTCGATCCCGGCGCCGGATTCGCGCCACGCGCAGATGGCCAGCCTGACCGGCAAGCGCATCGTGGAAATGGTGTGGGAGGACCTGAAGCCTTCCGACCTGCTGACCGCCGCGTCCTACGACAACGCGGTGCGCACGGTGCTGGCCCTGTCCGGCTCGACCAACTCCGTGGTGCACCTGATCGCGATGGCGCGGCGCAGCGGCTTCGACCTCGACCTGGACCGCTTCGACCACCTGGCCCGCACCACGCCGGTGCTGGCCAATCTGCGTCCTGCCGGCAAGTACCTGATGGAAGATTTCTACTACGCGGGCGGCCTGCGCGCGATGCTGGTGCAGCTGGGCGACCTGCTCGACACCGCCCAGCGCACGGTCGACGGCCGCACGCTGGGCGAGAACATCGCCGGCGCGCGCATCTTCAACGAGGACGTGATCCGCACGCGCGAGCAGGCGCTGATCGAGCGCGACGGGCTGGCGGTGCTGCGCGGCAACCTGGCGCCGGACGGCGCGGTGATCAAGCCGCCGGCCATGGAGGAGCGGCTGCAGGTGCACACCGGCCGCGCGGTGGTGTTCAAGGATTACAACGACATGGCCGCGCGCATCGACGATCCCGAACTGGACGTGGACGCCGACAGCGTGATCGTGCTGCAGAACGCCGGCCCGCAGGGCGCGCCCGGCATGCCGGAATGGGGCCAGCTGCCGATCCCGCAAAAGCTGTTGAAGCAGGGCGTGCGCGACATGGTGCGGATTTCCGACGCGCGCATGAGCGGCACCAGCTACGGCGCCTGCGTGCTGCACGTGGCGCCCGAGGCCTATGTCGGCGGCCCGCTGGCGCTGGTGCGCGACGGCGACCGAATTTCGCTGGACGTGCCCGCGCGGCGCCTGGAACTGCTGGTGCCCGAGGCCGAGCTGGCCGCGCGCCGCGCCGCCTGGCAGGCGCCGCCGCCGCGCTTCGAGCGCGGCTATGGCGTGCTCTACCTGAAGCACATCGGCCAGGCCGACACCGGCTGCGATTTCGATTTTCTTCAGACCGAAACGCGCGCTGCGGCCGCGGGCGAGCCTGAAATTCACTGACCCGGACACCGGGCACCGAGGAGACAAGCATGGGACATAACAATCACCGGGCGCGCAGACGCCTGATCACCCTGGCCGCGGCGGCGGCCGGCGCGCTGGCTTTGCTGCCGGTGGCGGCGACCGCGCAGGGCGAGGCCTGGCCCGCCAGGCAATTGAAGCTGGTGGTGCCTTTCCCGGCTGGCGGCAGCACCGATTCGGTGGGCCGGCTGCTGGCCGCGGAGCTGTCCAAGGAGCTGGGGCAGACCGTGGTGGTCGAGAACAAGGGCGGGGCCAACGGCAACATCGGCTCCGACATGGTGGCCAAGGCGCCGGCCGACGGCTACACGCTGCTCCTGTCCGGCGTGGGCTCCAACGCCATCAGCTATTCGGTCTACAAGAACATGCCGTACCGCAACAGCGACTTCGCGCATATTTCGCTGCTGGCCACCGGCCCCAATGTGCTGGTGGCCAACAACGAGTTCCCGGGCAAGACCTTCGCCGAATTCATCAAGCTCACGCGCGAGAATCCCGGCAAGTACACGCACGCCAGTTCCGGCAGCGGCTCGTCCGGCCACCTGGCGATGGAAATGCTGGAGCAGGCCGCCAAGATCGACCTGGTGCACGTGCCCTACAAGGGCGGCGCGGCGGCCATCACCGACATGATCGGCGGGCGCGTGTCGGTAATGTTCCTCAACCAGGACACGCTGCTGCCGCAGGTCCGGTCGGGCAAGCTGCGCGCGCTGGCCGTGGCCAGCGCCAAGCGCAATCCCGCCTATCCCGACACGCCCACGGTGGCCGAATCGGGCTATCCGGGCTTTTCGGCCGAGTCCTGGTTCGGCCTGTCCGCGCCGGCCAACACGCCGCCGGCCGTGATCCAGAAGCTGAACCAGGCGACCGTCAAGGCCTTGTCCTCGGCCGAGATCCGGCAGAAGCTGGAGAGCGTGGGCTTTGTGGTGGTGGCCGACGATCCCAAGTCGTTCTCGGCCTTCGTCGAGGCCGAGATCGCCAAATGGGGCAAGGCGGCCAAGGCCTCCGGCGCCAAGCTCGATTGAGCGGACATTCATTTTTTCTGACGAAAAGGCAGCAATGAATTCACCCTTACCCAACCGCTTCCGCCAGCGCATCCTGGCCCGCGAGCGGCTCATCGGCTTCTGGATGAGCATGTCCAGCCACATCACCGCGGAACTCGCGGGGCTGGCGGACTTCGACTGGCTGCTGCTGGACGGCGAGCACTCCCCCAACGAGGTGCCGATGTTCCTGCAGCAGCTGCAGGCCCTGCAGGGCAGCGCCAGCGCCGCGGTGGGCCGGCCGTCCTGGAACGATCCGGTCGAGATCAAGCGGCTGCTCGACATCGGCTTCTACAACCTGCTGATTCCGTTCATCGAGTCCGCCGAGGACGCGCGCCGGGCGGTGGCCGCCACGCGCTATCCGCCGCAGGGCATGCGCGGCGTGGCGGGCATGCAGCGCAGCAACCGGTATGGCACGGTGCCGGACTACCTGCAAACGGTCAACGACAACATCTGCGTGCTGCTGCAGATCGAAAGCCGCCCCGGCATCGAGGCGGTCGACGAGATCGCGGCGGTCGAGGGCGTGGACGGCGTGTTCATCGGCCCGTCCGACCTGGCCGCCGCGCTGGGCCACCTGGGCAATCCCGGCCATCCGGAGGTCCAGGAAGTCATCCGCCACCTGTACCAGCGCGTCAGCGCCCGGGGCAAGGCGGTGGGCATTCTGGCGCCGGTCCAGGCCGACGCCAGGCGCTACCTGGACATGGGCATGCACTTCGTGGCCGTGGGCACCGACCTGGGCGTGTTCAAGCAGGCCACCTTCGCCCTGCGCGAGGCCTTTCTCAAGTAGGTGTTTCTTCCAGCGCCAGCAGCTCGGCGACGGTCTGGCGGCGGCGGATGAGCCGCGCCTGGCCGCCGTCGAGCAGCACCTCGGGCGCCAGCGGCCGGCTGTTGTAGTTCGACGACATCGACGAACCGTAGGCGCCGGCGCTGTGGAACACCAGGAAATCGCCGATGCGCGGGCGCGGCAGCAGCTGGTCGGAGACCACGCCGCCGGCGTCCTGCGTGAACACGTCGCCCGATTCGCACAGCGGGCCGGCCACCGCGATGCGGACGGCCGGCGACTCCGGGGTCTGGCCGTCCGGCGCGTGCACCGAAATGCGGTGATAGCTGCCGTACATGGCCGGGCGCATCAAGTCGTTGAAGCCCGCGTCCACCAGCGCGAAATCGCGCTCGGGGCGGCGGTTGATCGAATGCACCTCGGCCACCAGCGCGCCGGCCTCGGCCACCAGGAAGCGGCCGGGTTCGATCTCCAGGCGCACCGGATGGCCCAGGCGTTCGGCGATGCGCCGGCGCGCCGCGTCCCATTGCTGGAAATAATGGTCGCAGTCGATGCGCGGCTCGCCGTCGCGGTACGGAATCGACAGGCCGCCGCCGGCGGAAATGGCTTCGATGTCATGGTCCAGCGAGGCCACCACGTCGACCATGGCGTTGCACACGCTGGACAGGTGGGCGTAGTCCACGCCCGAGCCGATGTGCATGTGGATGCCGACCAGCTTCAGGCCGTGGCGGCGCACGATGGCCATGGCCTGCGCCAGGTCGCCGATCCAGATGCCGTGCTTGCTTTGCGGGCCGCCGGTGTTGGTCTTGTTGCTGTGGCCGTGGCCGAAGCCGGGGTTGATGCGCAGCCACACGCGATGGCCCGGCGCGGCCTGGCCGACGCGGTCCAGCATGTCCAGCGAACCGGCGTTGACCGTGATGCCGTGCTTGAGCACGGCGGCCAGCGTGGCGTGGTCGATCAGGTCGGCGGTGAAGACGATGCCTTCGGGCTCGCCACGGGGCTGGAAGCCGGCCGCCAGGCTGCGTTCGATCTCGCCCAGCGAGACCGCGTCCACCACCGCGCCTTCGGCCCGCATCAGGCGCAGGATGTGCAGGTTCGAGCAGGCTTTCTGCGCATAGCGGATGGTGTCGAAGCGGCGCAGCTGCGCGATGCGTTCGCGGATGACGGCGGCGTCGTAGACCCATAGCGGCGTGCCGTGTTCGGCGGCGAGTCGGGTGAGTTGGCGCGGATCGAAAGCCATGGCGGGCGTAAACCTCAAGCGGAATGTGAAACCAGGCGGCATGATGCCCGTCTTCGGTCATCCAGTAAAATGCTTTGATTTCGTGGATCGATTCATTCTGGATATGAGCAAGGCATGCTGACGCATCGGCATATCGAAGTCTTCCGCGCGGTGATGATCGCCGGCGGCGTGACCAAGGCGGCCGAGCTGCTGGGTTCGTCCCAGCCCACCGTGAGCCGCGAACTGGCGCGCCTGGAGCGCGCCGTAGGCTTTGCGCTGTTCCAGCGGGTGGCGGGGCGCCTGCGGCCCACCATGCCGGGCCTGGCGCTGTATGACGAGGTGCGCCAGTCCTATGCCGGCCTGGAGCGGGTGGCCTCGGCCGCGGCGCGCCTGCGCGCGTTCAAGGGCGGGCAGCTGTCGCTCATCGCCTTGCCGGCGTTCTCGCATTCCATCCTGCCCGATGCGTTCCGGCGCTTTCACGAGCGCCACGACGGCGTGAGCCTGACGGTGGAGACGCAGGAGTCGCCGCTGCTGGAGGAATGGCTGAGCGCCCAGCGCTACGACCTGGGCCTGACCGAGCACGACGCGGCGCCGGCCGGCACGCGGATGGAACTGCTGCTGCAGGTCGACGAGGTCTGCGCGCTGCCCGATGGGCATCCGCTGCTGGCGCGGCCGCGCATCGCGCTGGCCGACTTCGAGGGCCAGGCCTTCGTCAGCCTGTCCTCGACCGATCCCTACCGCATCCAGATCGACGAGGCCTTCGCCGCGGCCGGCGTGCTGCGCCGCTCCATCGTGGAGACGCCCACGGCGGTCTCGGTCTGCACCTTCGTGCGCCAGGGGCTGGGCGCGGCCATCGTCAATCCGCTGACCGCGCTGGATTTCGCGGGGCGCGGCCTGCACATCCGGCCGCTGGCGCATTCGTTTCCGTTCCGGGTCAACGTGGTGTTCCCGGAGCACCGGCCGGGCAATCCGCTGGTCGGCGCGTTCATGGCCTCGCTGCGCGAGGCGGCCGCGGCGATCGAGGCGCGCCTGGGGTTCAGCCTGGAGGCCAGCCTGCGATAGGGGCGGGCGCCGGATGCAAAAAAGGATGCCCGCGGGCATCCTTTTTCATTTGCCGTATTCGTGACGCCCCGTAGGCCGGGGCGGCAGAATGGCTTAGGCCAGCGCCTTGATGGCGGCAGCCAGGCGGCTCTTGTGGCGAGCGGCCTTGTTCTTGTGGATGATGTTCTTGTCGGCCACGCGATCGATCACGCTCGAGGCCTTACGGAACACTTCGCCTGCCGCAGCCTTGTCGCCAGCGGCAATGGATTGGCGAACGCGCTTAATCGCGGTGCGCAGCATCGAGCGCAGGCTGGAGTTGTGCTTGTTGCGCTCAACGGATTGGCGAGCGCGCTTGCGGGCTTGGGCGGTATTGGCCATGTTGCTATATAAGTTGAATTCGGCAAAGTCGAACATTGTAGCAAGTCCCGGAGGGAATGCAAGCTTTTAATGTCAAGTCTGCCGATGGAGCGCCCGTCAACCGGGCGGGGGGCGCTGCGAGCGAAGTCCCGGGGAGGAACCGCGGCGCCTACTGGATAAAAACACTGTGATGAGTATACAACGAAGCGCCCGGCTGCGGCGCGGCGGGAACGGGCGGGCGTTGTCAGGCTGCGACGTTGATGGACACGAACCAGGGCGTGAAACGGCGCACGTTGATGGGCATCATGTCCCTGAGCGTGTCGAGCGCGGCGTCGGTGTCGTCCAGCGGGAAGTGGCCCGAGACGGGCAGGCCGCCGGCGGCCATGGACACGCGCAGCGTGCCGCTGCGATACGGGCGCAGCGCCGCGATCACTTCGGCCAGCGGGCGGCCGCGGGCCTCGACCCAGCCGGCTTCCCAGGCCGCCTCGGCCATGAGCTCGGCGCGCGGGGTATCCATGCGGGAGGCGTCGAAACGGGCGCCGGTGCCGGCGCGCACGGTGCCGTGGGCCCCGGACATGGTTTCGACCTCGACCTCGTGCTCGTGCACCACCACCAGCGTGCGCTGGGCCTGCTGCCGCACCATGTAGCGCGTGCCCAGGGCGCGCACCGTGCCCTGCGCCGTGTGCACGAGGAAGGGGCGGCGCGCGTCGGGCGCCACCGACACCGTGACGGCGCCGTCCAGCAGGTGCACCTGGCGGTAGGCGGGCGTGAAATCGAGATTGACCCGACTGCGCGCGTCCAGCAGCAGCTGGCTGCCGTCGGACAGCACGTAGCGGCGCCGTTCGCCGGTGGCGGTCGCGGCGTCGGCCGCGACATTGCCCAGCGGATAGAAGGCGTTGCCCACATAGGCCGCACAGGCGCCGGTGCCGGCGAGCGCAAGCGCGCCGGCCAGGAAACGGCGGCGCGGCGGCGCGATGGGAGCGGGGGGCGGCGCAAGCAGGGCCGGCGCGGCGGCCTGGCCGGCGCTGGCGTAGCCGGCCGGATAGGCGTCGCCGAGCCGGCCGAACGACGACCCTTCGAGCGTGCCCGTCAGTTGCTGCCAGGCAGTCTCGTGGGCCGGATCGGCCGCGCGCCAGGCCAGGAAATCGCTGTAGTCCTGCGCCGTCGCCTGGCCTGAGCGCAACAGCAGCAGCCAGTTGATGACCTGGTCCGCCATGGGTTGTCCTTGGGCGTACTTCACTTCATGTCCCGCATGAGGTCCCTGGGGTTCCGTTCGATGGCAATTTGTAAATAATAAAGGTTTTTTACCAAAGATTACCGGTAGCTTGTCAATTCTTGACGGGACTAATGCAAAAAAAGCCGGCGCTCGACCGGCTTTTTGTGGAGATGCCGGTCGATACCGCCGGTTTCAGCTCGCGCGGCGCCGCCCGAAGTCCCGCGGGCGGAAGCCAAACAGTAACAAGACGCCGAAATAGACCACGCCGCTGGCGGCCAGCACGCCGGCCAGCCAGGCCACGCGCAGCCAGGAATGGGCCTGTAGCGCGATCCAGTCGATGCGCCCGTCGGCGAACCACAGCAGCGCCGCCAGCGCGGCCAGCGCCGGCAGCAGCCGCAGGGCGAACGAGGTCCAGCCCGGGCCGGGCTGGTAGACGCCGCGGCGGCGCAGGCCGATCAGCAGGGCCAGCGCATTGAGGCAGGCGCCCAGACCGATGGCCAGCGCCAGGCCGGCGTGCGCCATCAGCGGCACCAGCGCCACGTTGAGCAGCTGCGTCACCACCAGCACGCCGATGGCGATCTTGACCGGGGTGCGGATGTCCTGCTTGGCGTAGAAGCCGGGAGCGAGGATCTTGACGGCCAGCAGGCCGATCAGGCCCGCCGAGTACGACACCACCGCCAGCCGGGTCTGGGCTACGTCCTCGGCCGCGAAGGCGCCGTAGTGGAACAGGGTGGCGACCAGGCCGTCGGACAGCAGCGCCAGGCCGACGGCGGCCGGCAGGCCCAGCAGCAGCACCAGGCGCAGGCCCCAGTCCAGCAGGCCGCTGTAGCCGTCGCGGTCGTCGCGCGCGTGGGCGGCCGACAGGCTGGGCAGCAGCACGGTGCCCAGCGCCACGCCGAGCAGGGCGGTGGGGAATTCCATCAGGCGGTCGGCGAACGACAGCCAGGTCACGCTGCCGGGCCGCAGCCAGGTGGCGATATTGGTGTTGATGAGCAGCGAGAGCTGGGCCACCGATACGCCCAGCGTGGCCGGCGCCATCTGCTTGAGGATGCGCTGCACGGTGGGATCGGCCCAGGCCTGGCGCAGCCGCAGCGAAAAACGCGGGGTCAGGCCCAGCCGCGCCAGCGCCACCCATTGCACCGCCAGCTGCGCCACGCCGCCTATCATCACGCCGACGGCCAGCGCGTAGATGGGCACGTCCGCGCGCGGCGCCAGCCACAGGCAGGCGGCGATCATGGACAGGTTCAGCAGCACCGGCGTGAAGGCCGGCACGGCGAAGCGGCGCCAGGCGTTGAGCACGCCCGAGGCGAAGGCCACCAGCGACATGCAGAAGATGTACGGGAACATCATCCGCGTCATCCAGACCGCGGCGCCGAACTCGGTGTCGCGGTCGGCGCCGCGCAGGCCGCTGGCCATGGCCGACACCACCCAGGGCGCGGCGATGATGCCGGCCAGCGTGATCAGCATCAGCGCCGCGGTCAGCAGCAGCGCGACGCGGTCGAGCAGGGCGCGGACTTCTTCGGGGCTGCGGTTGTTGCGCGCCGCGCCCAGGATGGGCACGAAGGCCTGCGCGAAAGCGCCCTCGGCGAACAGCCGGCGCAGCAGGTTGGGAATGCGGAAAGCGACCCAGAATGCGTCGGTAAGCGGGCCGGCGCCGAAGGCGCGCGCCACCAGGATGTCGCGGATCAGGCCGGAAATGCGCGACAGCAGCGTGAAGCTGCTGACCGTGGCCGCCGAACGGAACAGGCTCATGGGAAGCTGGGTAATGAAAAAGGGGCCGACTGGCCCCGCAAAACATGGATACTGGGGGAAAGCCGCCGTCTTCGCAAGAAAACGCGCCTTTCCCCGTGAAAGAAAGTCTCTTTATTTGGGAGGCATGCGGATGGCGCCGTCCAAACGGATGGTTTCGCCGTTGAGCATTTCGTTGGTGATGATGCTGTGGACCAGCTTGGCGTAGTCTTCCGGGCGGCCGAGGCGCGAAGGGAAGGGGATGCTGGCGGCCAGCGAATCCTGCACTTCCTGCGGCATGCCGAAAACCATGGGCGTGCCGAAGATGCCCGGGGCGATGGTCATGCAGCGGATGCCGGTGCGGGCCAGGTCGCGCGCGATCGGCAGGGTCATGCCGGCCACGCCGGCCTTGGAGGCGGCGTAGGCCGCCTGGCCGATCTGGCCGTCGAAGGCGGCGACCGAGGCCGTGTTGATGAGCACGCCGCGCTCGCCGGTGGGCTCGGGCTCGTTGGCGCTCATGGCCTCGGCGGCCAGGCGCATCATGTTGAAGCCGCCGATCAGGTTGATCGAGATGACTTTCTGGAACAGATCCAGCGGATGCGCGCCGTTCTTGCCCACGATCTTGGCGGCGGGCGCCACGCCGGCGCAGTTCACCAGGCCGAAGAGGGCGCCCAGTTCCTGGGCCGCGGCCACGGCCTTCTTGCCGTCGGCTTCCTGGGTGACGTCGCAGTGCACGTAGCGCTGGCCCAGTTCCTTGGCCAGGGCCTCGCCCGGCTGGTCCTGGACGTCGGCGATGACGACCTTGGCGCCGTTTTCCGCCAGCATGCGCACGGTGCCCGCGCCCAGTCCGGAAGCGCCACCCGTAACAATGAATACCTTGTTCGCGATTTCCATGTCTCTACCACCAGATCAATTCAAGGGATAAAAGCGGCGCGGCTCGCGCCGAACATAAAAACTGAAAGGCCCCCGGGCCGGGACCGGAACGCGTCGCGTCCGGCCGGCGCCGAGGGCCGTCTAGCCATCGAAACGCCGTATCAGCTCTTGACGGCCTCGAACAGGCGCGACTTGATTTCGTCGACCGCGCCGACGCCCGAGATCTTGCGGTACTTGGGCGCGCCGGCCGGGTCCTTCTGGGCCCAGGACGAGTAGTAGTCGACCAGCGGGCGGGTCTGCTCGCGGTACACCGACAGGCGGTTGCGCACGGTTTCCTCGCGGTCGTCGTCGCGCTGGATCAGCTCCTCGCCGGTGACGTCGTCGCGGCCTTCGACCTTGGGCGGGTTGAAGCGCACGTGGTAGCTGCGGCCGCTGGGCTGGTGCACGCGGCGTCCGCTCATGCGTTCGATGATGTCCTCTTCGGGGACTTCGATTTCCACCACGTAGTCCAGCTTGACGCCGGCGCTCTTGAGCGCGTCGGCCTGCGGGATGGTGCGGGGAAAGCCGTCGAACAGATAGCCGTTGGTGCAGTCGGGCTGCTTGAGGCGGTCCTGCACCAGGCCGATGATGATCTCGTCGGAGACCAGGCCGCCGGCGTCCATGACCTTCTTGGCTTCGATCCCCAGCGGCGTGCCCGCCTTCACCGCCGCGCGCAGCATGTCGCCGGTGGAGATCTGGGGAATGCCGAAGTGCTGGGTGAGAAACGCGGCCTGGGTGCCTTTCCCGGCGCCGGGAGGTCCGAGCAAGATGAGACGCATGAGTGCTCCTGAATGGGGTTTATTTTTTGTGATCCGGGGAATTATGCCGCAATGCAGCAGCCGCTGCGGGGCCGCGCCATAGGAAATAACCCTAGGTTTGGCTGGCGTAAACCTGGCGCACGCGCTCCAGGTCGGCCGGGGTATCTACGCCGGCCGCAGGAGGGTGGGACGCCCGATGGACGACAATGACGTGGCCGTGCTCCATGGCGCGCAGCTGTTCCAGCGCTTCGAAACGCTCCAGCGCGCCCTGCGGCAGCGCCGGGTAGCGGCGCAGGAAAGAAACGCGGTAGGCATAAAGGCCGATGTGATGCCAGGCAGGCAGGCCCTGGGCCAGCACGCGCTCGCCGCCGGCCAGGGCGTCTCGGGCCCACGGAATGGGCGCGCGCGAGAAATACAGGGCGCGGTCGTCCGCGCCGCAGACCAGTTTCACCACGTTGGGGTTGAACAGCGCTTCGGCGTCGGCCAGGGGGCAGGCGCAGGTGGCGATGTCGGCCTGCGGGCTGGCCTGCAGCTTGGCGGCCACGGCGTCGATGAGCGTGGGTTCGATCAGCGGCTCGTCGCCCTGGACGTTGACCACGATGGCGTCGTCGGCCAGGCCGAGCTGCTCCACCGCCTCGGCCAGCCGGTCGGTGCCGGTGGGGTGGTCGGCGCGGGTCATCAGCGCCTGCAGCCCGTGGGCCTGCGCGGCCTGCATGACGCGGGCGTCATCGGTGGCGACGTAGACGCGCTCGGCGCCGGACCGGGCGGCGCGTTCGGCCGTGCGCACCACCATGGGCTTGCCGGCGATGTCGGCCAGCGGCTTGTCGGGCAGGCGGGTAGAGGCGGTGCGCGCCGGGATGAGGGCGATGAAGCTCATGCTGCCGGGGCGTCGTCGAGCGCGCGGGCTTCCGATTCCAGCATGACGGGAATGCCGTCGCGCACGGGGAAGGCCAGGCGATCGGCGCGGCAGACCAGTTCGGCCTGCTGCCGGTCGTGTTCGAGGCGGCCCTTGCACAAGGGGCAGACGAGGATGTCGAGAAGGCGGGATTCCATGACCGGAATTCTAAAGCAGTTTGCCGCCGGCCGGACCCGCTCCTGAAGGGTGGCCGGCCCGCAGGGCCTGCGCCAGCCAGTCGAAGAGCTGCGGGTCGGAAAAGCCGGCCTGCACCGGCACTTCCCACAGGCGCGGATCGCCCAGGGCGGCGCATTTGATCGCGTCCTTGGACGTGACCAGGATGGCGTCGGCCGCCAGCGCGCGAAACGGCGATTCGGCGTAGTCGTGATGGTCGGGCAGGGCCAGGGTGGCCTGCGGCGCGACGCCGGCGGCGCGCAGCGTGGCGAAAAAGCGTTCCGGGTTGCCGATGCCAGCGGCGGCCGCGATGCGCGGCTGGCCGGCGAAAGACGCCAGCGGGCGCGTGGCGCCGCCTTCGATCTGGCGCGCCGCGCCCGGCTCCAGCCACATGCTGACCTGGCGCGGACGGCCGCCCGGCGCGCCGGAAGCGGCTTTTGCAACGCCGACGTTGGTCACCACGGCGTCGACTTCCCGCAGGCGGCTGGCGGGTTCGCGCAGGGGGCCGGCCGGCAGCAGCCGGCCATTGCCCACGCCGCGCTCGTCCTGCACCACGATTTCGATGTCGCGGGCCAGCGCCAGATGCTGCAGGCCGTCGTCGGACACGATCACGTCCACTTCGGGATGGGCCTGCAGCAGGGCCTGGGCGGCCAGCGCGCGTTTGGGATGGACCGATACCGGCGCGCCGGTGGCGCGCGCGATCAGCGCCGGCTCGTCGCCATAGCGGTCGGCCTCCAGCGCGCCGGTCCCGACCCGCGGCTGCGGGCCGACCTTGACGCCATAGCCGCGGCTGACGACGCCCGGCGTGTAGCCGCGCGCCCGCAGGCCTTCCACGGTGGCGATGACCATCGGCGTCTTGCCGGTGCCGCCGACGTAGACGTTGCCGATCACCACCACCGGAACGGGGGCGCGGTAGGCGGGAAGCCGGCCTTGCCGGTAGCGGCTGCGCTTGCGCGCCACCGCCCAGGCCGTCAGGGCGGACAGCGGGCGCAGCAGCGTGGAGAGCCAGCCGCCGTGCTGCCATTGGCGAGCCAGCAGCGTGGAGGCGCGCTTGGCGGTCACCGGGCGGTCTGCGCGGCGAAGTTGACGCGGCCGATGCCGGCCAGGCGGGCGGCTTCCATGACGTTGATCACGGACTGGTGGGTGGCCTGGGCGTCGGCGTTGATGACGACCAGCGGCTCGGTCTTGCCGGCCGCGGCCTGGCGCAGGGCGTCGGCGATCTCGGGCGGCGTGGAGACGTCGATGAGCGTGCCGTTGAGCGCGTAGCGCCCGTCCTGGCTGATGGCGACCTCCAGGGCCGGCGGCGTGTCCTGTTCCATCGAGGCCTGCGGCAGCGTCACCTTGAGCTGGGTGAAGCGCGCGAACGAGGTGGTCGCGGCGAGGAAGATCAGGATGACCAGCAGGACGTCGATGAGCGGGATCAGGTTGATGTCCAGCTCGTCGCGCTCGTCCCGGGAGCCGCGGAAATTCATGGACGGCCCTCGCGGGCGGGGGCGTGGTGCGAGACGGCGCGCACCAGGCGCGAGGCGGCCTGCTCCATGGCGTGCAGGTAGCCGTCCACGCGGCCGCGCAGGTAGCGGTGCGCGATCATGGCGGGAATGGCGATGAGGATGCCGAAGCCGGTGTTGTACAGCGCGATCGAGATGCCGCGCGCCAGCTGGGCGGGGTCGCCGCCGCCGGGGGTGTAGGAGCCGAAGATCTCGATCATGCCGACCACGGTGCCGAACAGGCCCATCAGCGGCGCGATGACGGCGATGGTGCCGATGGCGGAGATGTAGCGGCTGAGGTCATGGGCGACGGCGCGGCCGGCGTCCTCGACCACGTTGCGCAGCTCTTCGCGGGGCAGGTGGCGGTGGCGCATGACTTCGGCCAGCACGCGGCCCAGCGGGGAATTGCGTTCCAGGCGGTTGATGGATTCGGGGGTGTCCTGGCGGTTGCGCAGCATTTCCGCGACCTGTTCGGTCAGGCCGCGCGGCATGACCAGCCCGCGGCGCAGCGAGAGGAAGCGCTCGAAGATCAGCGCCAAGCCCAGGACCGATGTCGCCAGCAGGGGCCAGATGGGCCAGCCGGCCTCGCGCAAGATGGAAAGCAAAGCGTTCAACTCCCGGGGAGCGCCGGATGCGCGCGCAGGCCGCGCGCCGGCAACTGATCAAGCCGAAACTGTAACGGGGCGGCCCGGGCGTGGCAAGTCGGAACGATCCCGAAGCTATCCACAGATCTTGTGGATAATTCTGTGTAAAACTNATTTATCCGGCGCCGGTGCAGGGCGCCGACGCCGCGGGCCGGCTGGCGGCCCAGCTGCGGCTGGCCAACCAGCGCGCCGAAGTGGACACGCTGCTGCTGGTGCGCGGCGGCGGCAGCATCGAGGATCTTTGGAGCTTCAACGACGAAGCCCTGGCCCGGCTGGTGGCCGCCAGCGAAATCCCGGTGATCTGCGGGGTCGGGCACGAAACCGATTTCACCATCGCGGACTTCGTGGCCGACGTGCGCGCGCCCACGCCGACGGCGGCCGCCGAGCTGGCCTGCGTGCCGCGTTCCGAACTCATGGGCCGCGTCATGCACGCGGCGCAGGCGCTGGCGCGGGGCCAGCAGCGCCGGCTCGAACGCGCCGCCCAGCGGCTGGACCGCGCAGCCGCGCAACTGGTGTCGCCGGCCCAGCGGCTGGAGCACCAGCGCGAACGGCTCAACAGCCTGCGCTTCAGGCTGGCCACGGCCTGGGCCGGGCCGCAGGGGCGGCGCGCGGCGCGGGTCGACCTGCTGAAGCAGCGGCTGGCGCATCGCGCGCCGGACACGGGCCGCGCCGCCGACCGACTGGGCGGCGCGCTGCGCAGGCTGGGCCAGGCGCAGGCGCGGCTGCTGGCGCAGCGCCGCGACCGGCTGGCCGCGGCCACGGCGCAACTGCGCGCGCTCGATCCCGGCAACACGCTGGCGCGCGGCTACGCCATCGCGCGCGACGCGCNGACCCGCTCCTGAAGGGTGGCCGGCCCGCAGGGCCTGCGCCAGCCAGTCGAAGAGCTGCGGGTCGGAAAAGCCGGCCTGCACCGGCACTTCCCACAGGCGCGGATCGCCCAGGGCGGCGCATTTGATCGCGTCCTTGGACGTGACCAGGATGGCGTCGGCCGCCAGCGCGCGAAACGGCGATTCGGCGTAGTCGTGATGGTCGGGCAGGGCCAGGGTGGCCTGCGGCGCGACGCCGGCGGCGCGCAGCGTGGCGAAAAAGCGTTCCGGGTTGCCGATGCCAGCGGCGGCCGCGATGCGCGGCTGGCCGGCGAAAGACGCCAGCGGGCGCGTGGCGCCGCCTTCGATCTGGCGCGCCGCGCCCGGCTCCAGCCACATGCTGACCTGGCGCGGACGGCCGCCCGGCGCGCCGGAAGCGGCTTTTGCAACGCCGACGTTGGTCACCACGGCGTCGACTTCCCGCAGGCGGCTGGCGGGTTCGCGCAGGGGGCCGGCCGGCAGCAGCCGGCCATTGCCCACGCCGCGCTCGTCCTGCACCACGATTTCGATGTCGCGGGCCAGCGCCAGATGCTGCAGGCCGTCGTCGGACACGATCACGTCCACTTCGGGATGGGCCTGCAGCAGGGCCTGGGCGGCCAGCGCGCGTTTGGGATGGACCGATACCGGCGCGCCGGTGGCGCGCGCGATCAGCGCCGGCTCGTCGCCATAGCGGTCGGCCTCCAGCGCGCCGGTCCCGACCCGCGGCTGCGGGCCGACCTTGACGCCATAGCCGCGGCTGACGACGCCCGGCGTGTAGCCGCGCGCCCGCAGGCCTTCCACGGTGGCGATGACCATCGGCGTCTTGCCGGTGCCGCCGACGTAGACGTTGCCGATCACCACCACCGGAACGGGGGCGCGGTAGGCGGGAAGCCGGCCTTGCCGGTAGCGGCTGCGCTTGCGCGCCACCGCCCAGGCCGTCAGGGCGGACAGCGGGCGCAGCAGCGTGGAGAGCCAGCCGCCGTGCTGCCATTGGCGAGCCAGCAGCGTGGAGGCGCGCTTGGCGGTCACCGGGCGGTCTGCGCGGCGAAGTTGACGCGGCCGATGCCGGCCAGGCGGGCGGCTTCCATGACGTTGATCACGGACTGGTGGGTGGCCTGGGCGTCGGCGTTGATGACGACCAGCGGCTCGGTCTTGCCGGCCGCGGCCTGGCGCAGGGCGTCGGCGATCTCGGGCGGCGTGGAGACGTCGATGAGCGTGCCGTTGAGCGCGTAGCGCCCGTCCTGGCTGATGGCGACCTCCAGGGCCGGCGGCGTGTCCTGTTCCATCGAGGCCTGCGGCAGCGTCACCTTGAGCTGGGTGAAGCGCGCGAACGAGGTGGTCGCGGCGAGGAAGATCAGGATGACCAGCAGGACGTCGATGAGCGGGATCAGGTTGATGTCCAGCTCGTCGCGCTCGTCCCGGGAGCCGCGGAAATTCATGGACGGCCCTCGCGGGCGGGGGCGTGGTGCGAGACGGCGCGCACCAGGCGCGAGGCGGCCTGCTCCATGGCGTGCAGGTAGCCGTCCACGCGGCCGCGCAGGTAGCGGTGCGCGATCATGGCGGGAATGGCGATGAGGATGCCGAAGCCGGTGTTGTACAGCGCGATCGAGATGCCGCGCGCCAGCTGGGCGGGGTCGCCGCCGCCGGGGGTGTAGGAGCCGAAGATCTCGATCATGCCGACCACGGTGCCGAACAGGCCCATCAGCGGCGCGATGACGGCGATGGTGCCGATGGCGGAGATGTAGCGGCTGAGGTCATGGGCGACGGCGCGGCCGGCGTCCTCGACCACGTTGCGCAGCTCTTCGCGGGGCAGGTGGCGGTGGCGCATGACTTCGGCCAGCACGCGGCCCAGCGGGGAATTGCGTTCCAGGCGGTTGATGGATTCGGGGGTGTCCTGGCGGTTGCGCAGCATTTCCGCGACCTGTTCGGTCAGGCCGCGCGGCATGACCAGCCCGCGGCGCAGCGAGAGGAAGCGCTCGAAGATCAGCGCCAAGCCCAGGACCGATGTCGCCAGCAGGGGCCAGATGGGCCAGCCGGCCTCGCGCAAGATGGAAAGCAAAGCGTTCAACTCCCGGGGAGCGCCGGATGCGCGCGCAGGCCGCGCGCCGGCAACTGATCAAGCCGAAACTGTAACGGGGCGGCCCGGGCGTGGCAAGTCGGAACGATCCCGAAGCTATCCACAGATCTTGTGGATAATTCTGTGTAAAACTTCGCCGGAAGGCTTGCGCACGCAGGGTTTGCACTTGTTTGCTTCAATTGCGAGCAGCTGTTTTTTCAAAAAAAGCATATACAAATCAGTTAGTTGCTACGATTTTGCTGGCTGTCAGGCCGATTGCGGCAAACAAGCGGGGACAAGGTATGATGGCGCCCCGCTACGCGTGCCCTGTGGACAGGTTATGCATCGGAAAGCCCCATGACAATTGAATTTGCAGTCACAAACAACGCATTTACGCGGGATATCCTGACGGTTGGCCAGTTGAACCAAGCCGTGGGGCAGTTGTTGGAGCGCAGCATCCCGGCGTTGTGGGTGCGCGGGGAGATTTCCAACTTCACGGCCGCGGCTTCCGGGCACTGGTACTTCACCTTGAAGGACAACCGGGCCGCGGTGCGCGCCGTGATGTTCCGCAGCCGCGCCAGCGCGGTGGGTTTCGTGCCGCGCGCCGGGGACCAGGTCGAGATCCGCGCCCGCGTCTCGCTGTACGAGCCCCGCGGCGACTACCAGCTGCAGGCCGACGCCATGCGCCGCGCCGGCGTCGGCAATCTGTACGAAGCCTTTCTGCGCCTGAAAGAGCAGCTGGCCGGCGAGGGCCTGTTCGACCCCGCCCGCAAGCGCGAGCCCGTCCGGCTGCCGCGCGCCATCGGCGTGATCACTTCGCTGCACGCGGCGGCCCTGCGCGACGTGCTGTCGGCGCTGGCGCGGCGCGCGCCGCAGGTGCCCGTGATCATTTATCCGGCGCCGGTGCAGGGCGCCGACGCCGCGGGCCGGCTGGCGGCCCAGCTGCGGCTGGCCAACCAGCGCGCCGAAGTGGACACGCTGCTGCTGGTGCGCGGCGGCGGCAGCATCGAGGATCTTTGGAGCTTCAACGACGAAGCCCTGGCCCGGCTGGTGGCCGCCAGCGAAATCCCGGTGATCTGCGGGGTCGGGCACGAAACCGATTTCACCATCGCGGACTTCGTGGCCGACGTGCGCGCGCCCACGCCGACGGCGGCCGCCGAGCTGGCCTGCGTGCCGCGTTCCGAACTCATGGGCCGCGTCATGCACGCGGCGCAGGCGCTGGCGCGGGGCCAGCAGCGCCGGCTCGAACGCGCCGCCCAGCGGCTGGACCGCGCAGCCGCGCAACTGGTGTCGCCGGCCCAGCGGCTGGAGCACCAGCGCGAACGGCTCAACAGCCTGCGCTTCAGGCTGGCCACGGCCTGGGCCGGGCCGCAGGGGCGGCGCGCGGCGCGGGTCGACCTGCTGAAGCAGCGGCTGGCGCATCGCGCGCCGGACACGGGCCGCGCCGCCGACCGACTGGGCGGCGCGCTGCGCAGGCTGGGCCAGGCGCAGGCGCGGCTGCTGGCGCAGCGCCGCGACCGGCTGGCCGCGGCCACGGCGCAACTGCGCGCGCTCGATCCCGGCAACACGCTGGCGCGCGGCTACGCCATCGCGCGCGACGCGCACGGCCGCATCGTGCGCGACGCGGCGTCGCTGGCCGCGGGGCAGGCGCTGGACCTCAGCTTCGCGCAGGGCGGCGCAAACGTCGAAGTCAAGCAGACGCGCGCCACGCGCGAGGCTTCCTGAGTCCGCGCGACGGACACGTTTGTTAACCCCGCGCCTGCACGGGGTTAACGCGGTATCCTCAGGAGTTGCCGATACAATTGAACGGCTTGATCGTGCATTCAACAGAAGGAACTTTCACATGGCACATACTCTTCCCCCCCTGCCTTACGAACTGGACGCGCTGGCTCCGCACATCTCCAAGGAAACGCTGGAGTTCCACTATGGCAAGCATCATCAGACCTACGTCACGAACCTGAACAACCTGATCCCCGGCACCGAATTCGAATCGCTGTCGCTGGAAGACATCGTCAAGAAGTCCTCGGGCGGCATCTTCAACAACGCGGCCCAGGTCTGGAACCACACGTTCTACTGGAACAGCCTGGCTCCCAAGGCCGGCGGCGCGCCCACCGGCAAGCTGGCCGACGCCATCAACGCCAAGTGGGGCAGCTTCGACGCGTTCAAGGAAGCGTTCAACAAGTCGGCCGCCGGCAACTTCGGTTCGGGCTGGACCTGGCTGGTCAAGAAGGCCGACGGCACGGTCGACATCGTCAACACCAGCAACGCCGCCACCCCGCTGACCACGGCCGACAAGCCGCTGCTGACCTGTGATGTGTGGGAACACGCCTACTACATCGACTACCGCAACGCCCGTCCCAAGTACCTGGAGAACTTCTGGGCCCTGGCGAACTGGGAATTCGCGGCCAAGAACTTCGCCTGAGCCCTGGCTTCAGGCTGACGGGCCGGCTGGCGCCGCGCCCCGCAAAAACCCTTCGCTTGCCGGCGAAGGGTTTTTTTATTCCGCGTCCGGTTCATTGCCCGGATATCGAGAATAAACATGCCCTTCCTCAGGGTTATCCCCAAGTGAGCGAGCCGCTATCGTTGCGCCCGGTCTGCGGCCGAACCACGGGGTCCAGGACTGCGGCATGCCCGCCATGAGCCGGGGGAACTACAGGGAAGGGAAACATGTTGCGGTTATTTTCGGGCATGCGCATCGGTGCGCGTCTGTCGGGGGCGTTTCTGCTGGTCGCGGCCATAGGCGGCGCGATCGGGGCCTTCGGGGTCTGGGGGCTGGCGCGCATCAACGCCATGAACGATCAGCTTTACAACACCGAGCTGCGCGGGCTTTCGGACCTCAAGGAAGCCAATATCAACCTGATCTACGCGGGCCGCGCGCTCAACGGCTATCCGGCCGCCGCGACCGAGCAGGAACGCCAGGCGCAGCGCAAGCAGTTCGACACCGCGCTCGCCAACATGGACGCGCTGCTGCAGAAGGCCAGCGCCAATTTCCATGCGGAAGAGGGCAGGCGCGTGCTGGCGCAGTTCGCCGAGACCGAGCAGGTCTGGAAGCGCGAGACCAGCGCCTACTTCGCCGCGGTCCAGGGCGGGGCCGGCGCGGCCGAGATCAAGGCGCGCGTGATCGCCGCCTCGCAGAAGCTCGACGACCTGATGACCACGCTGGCGCAGGGCAAGGAAGGCGTCGCCGCGCAGACGGTGCGCCAGGGCACGGAGCTGTACGGCACGATGCGCGCCATCATGATCGCGCTGGCGGTCGCCGGCGTGGCGCTCGGCGTGCTGCTGGGCTGGCTGGTCACGCGCGGCATCGTGCGTCCGCTGGACCAGGCCGTGAAGGCGGCGCGCCAGGTGGCGGCGGGCGACCTCACCACCGACATCCAGGTGGTTTCGCGCGACGAGACCGGCGAACTGATGAGCGCCTTGAAGAGCATGAACGAAAGCCTGGCCCGCATCGTCAAGGACGTGCGCGACGGCTGTGAAAGCATCGCCTCGGCTTCGTCGCAGATCGCCCAGGGCAACGCCGACCTGTCGCAGCGCACCGAAGAGCAGGCCTCCTCGCTGGAGGAGACCGCGGCCTCGATGGAGCAGCTGACCAGCACGGTGCAGCAGAACGCCAACAACGCCGGCGAGGCGGACCGGCTGGTCAACCTGGCCTCCAGCGTGGCGGTGCGCGGCGGCGAAGTGGTCGACGGCGTGGTCCAGACCATGAGCGCGATCTCCGACAGTTCGCGCCGCATTGCCGATATCACGGGCGTGATCGACGGTATCGCGTTCCAGACCAACATCCTGGCGCTCAACGCCGCCGTCGAGGCGGCGCGCGCGGGCGAGCAGGGCCGCGGCTTCGCGGTGGTGGCCGGCGAGGTGCGCACGCTGGCGCAGCGCTCGGCGGTGGCGGCCAAGGAAATCAAGGCCCTGATCGACGAATCGGCCGCGCGCGTCGAGGGCGGCACGCGCCAGGTCGACGAGGCCGGCCGCACCATGCGGGAAGTGGTCGACAGCGTGCGCCAGGTCGCCACGCTGGTGCGCGAAATCGCCAGCGCCTCGGAAGAGCAGTCGGCCGGCATCGGCCAGGTCAACCAGGCCGTGGCGCAGATGGACACCGTGACGCAGCAGAACGCGGCGCTGGTGGAAGAAGCCGCCGCGGCCGCGGCCAGCATGCAGGAACAGGCCGGCCGCCTGGCGCAGGAAGTGCGCCGCTTCAAGGTCGAGGCCGGCGGCACGGCCAGCGCGGCGCAGGCGCGGCTGGCGCACGCGGTGCCGGCCGCGCGCAAGCCGGCGCTGCCCGTGGCGCGGCCGGCCCTGCAAGGCGCGGGCGAGGACTGGTCGGCTTTCTGACCCGGCGAAGCTGCGGCAATGTTAAGGTTGGCGGCGTTGCAAACCCGCCAGCCATGCCATGACCCACTCCGATTTCCTGCGCCGGATACTGGCCGCCCCGCGCCGCTGGATGCACCGCAAGGTGCGCCAGATCAACCGTCTGTCGCGCAAGAGCGTGCAGCTGGGGCTGCTGCTGGGCGGGGCCGGGCTGGTGGCGCTGATGTCGCTGGGCTTCGCGTCGCTGGCCGACCTGGCGCTGGAATGGAACCGCGCCTGGGTCTCGCACAACGGCTGGCTGGCGCTGGTGGTGCTGCCGCTGGCGATGGCGGCCTTGCGCTGGCTGACGCTGCGCTACGCGCCGAATGCCTCGGGCAGCGGCATTCCCCAGGTGATCGGGGCCTTGTCGCTGCCGCCCGGTCCGGGCCAGAACAGCCTGGTGTCGCTGGCGCAGACGCTATGGAAAATCCCGCTGGCGTTCTTCGGCATGCTGGCCGGCGCGTCGATCGGCCGCGAAGGGCCTTCGGTGCAGGTCGGCGCCGCGCTGATGCTGGCCTGGGGCGACTTCTGGAAACGGCGCGGCGTGCAGCTGCGCGGATTCCATGCCAACGAGCTGATCGCCGCCGGCGCGGCCGGCGGCCTGGCCGCCGCCTTCAACGCGCCGCTGGCGGGCGTGATCTTCGCCATCGAGGAACTGGGCCGCGGCACCGTGCTGCGCTGGCAGCGCCTGGTGCTGATCGGCGTGCTGGCCGCCGGTTTCCTGGTCGTGGCGGTGGTGGGCAACAACCCGTATTTCGGCGTCTTCGGCGGCGCGCCGCTGGCCCACGGCATGGTCACCTGGGTGCTCATCTGCGCGGCGCTGAACGGCGCGGCCGGCGGCCTGTTCGGACGCCTGCTGGGCAAGGGCGCGGCCGGCTGCTCGCCGCAATCCTGGCGCGCCTGGATGCGCGCGCATCCGATCTGGGTGGCCTTCGCCATGGGCCTGCTGCTGGCCGCGATCGGGCTGGCCACGGCCGGCACGGTGTACGGCACCGGCTATGGCGTGGCGGCCGGGCTGCTGTCGGGCGAGGACACCGCGCCTGCCAGCTTCGGGCTGGCCAAGCTGGCGGCCACGGTGGTGTCGTACTGGGCGGGCATTCCGGGCGGCATCTTCACGCCGGCCCTGACCACCGGCGCGGGCATCGGCCATCACATCTGGCAATTGGCCGGCGACGGCGTGGACCATCGCGTGCTGGTGCTGCTGTCGATGGCCGCCTTCCTGGCCGCCGCCACCCAGGCGCCGCTGACGGCCAGCGTGGTGGTGATGGAAATGACCGGCAGCCAGCCCATGCTGTTCTGGCTGCTGGTGGCCTCGCTGCTGGCTTCGGTGGTGTCGCGCCAGTTCTGCCCGTTGCCGTTCTATCACCTGTCCGCCGGGCGGTTCCGCCGGCAGGCCATCGTGGACGCCGCGCGCGCGGCCCGCCAGCCGGCGAAGTAGGAAGGTGAACATCCGCTGGACACTGTCCGTGCCGCGGACATCCAGCGGGCGCGCCAACTTGGTGCTCGGCCCCTGCGTTAAGATCGTCCGATCCGGTTTTTCCTCACTTACTTCGAGCTTCCCATGACCGTGCATGCTTATATCTGTGATGCGATCCGCACCCCCTTCGGCCGCTATGGCGGCGCGCTGGCGCCGGTGCGCCCCGACGATCTTGCTGCCGTAGCCATCAAGGCGCTGGTCGCGCGCAATCCCGGCGTGCGCTGGGAAGAGCTGGACGACGCCATCATGGGTTGCGCCAACCAGGCCGGCGAAGACAACCGCAACGTCGCCCGCATGGCGACCCTGCTGGCCGGCCTGCCGATCGAAGTGCCCGGCGCCACCGTCAACCGCCTGTGCGGTTCGGGCCTGGACGCCATCGGCACCGCGGCCCGCGCCATCCGCGCCGGCGAAGCCGGCCTGATGCTGGCCGGCGGCGTGGAAAGCATGAGCCGCGCACCGTTCGTGATGGGCAAGGCCGACAGCGCGTTCTCGCGCAGCGCCGCCATCTACGACACCACCATCGGCTGGCGCTTCATCAACAAGCTGATGAAGGCCCAGTACGGCGTGGACTCCATGCCCGAGACGGCCGAGAACGTGGCCGACGATTTCAAGATCAGCCGCGAAGACCAGGACCTGTTCGCGCTGGCCAGCCAGCAGAAGACCGCGCGCGCCCAGAAGGAAGGTTTCTTCGACGCCGAGATCGTGCCGGTATCCATCGCCCAGAAAAAGGGCGACCCGGTGCTCGTCAGCAAGGACGAGCACCCGCGTGAAACCAGCCTGGAAGCGCTGGCCAAGCTCAAGGGCGTGGTCCGCGAAGGCGGCAGCGTCACCGCCGGCAACGCCTCGGGCGTGAACGACGGCGCGGCCGCGCTGCTGCTGGCCGACGAAAAGGCGGCCGCGCGCCACGGCCTGACCCCGCGCGCCCGCGTGATCGGCATGGCCACGGCCGGCGTGGCCCCGCGCATCATGGGCATCGGCCCGGCGCCGGCCACGCTCAAGGTGCTGGCCCAGACCGGCCTGAAGCTGGAACAGATGGACGTGATCGAGCTGAACGAGGCGTTCGCCGCCCAGGGCCTGGCCGTGCTGCGCCAGCTGGGCATCGCCGACAACGATCCGCGCGTGAACCCCAACGGCGGCGCCATCGCCCTGGGCCATCCGCTGGGCGCCAGCGGCGCGCGCCTGGCCACCACCGCGATCAACCAGCTGCACCGCACCGGCGGACGCTACGCGCTGTGCACCATGTGCATCGGCGTGGGCCAGGGCATCGCGATGATCATCGAGCGCGTCTAAGCCAGCGCGGACCGGACCCGCACACCTCGCCGGGTCCAACGAAAAAGGGAGCTCGCGGAGCTCCCTTTTTCATGGGCGGGCGCGGCGCGCGCGTCAGGGCAGGCCGTCGAGCTTCTTGCCGGCTGCGATGCCGTGGTCCTTGAACCAGCCCTGCGCCATTTCGAGGGCGTAGCGCACCGGCTTCTTGGCGCAATGGGGGTCTTCGGTCTGGGGCGCCATGTCCTCGATGTTGACGATCGTGCCGTCGTCGGCGATAAAGGCAATCGAGAGCGGCAAGAGCGTGTTGCGCATCCAGAAGCACTGCACGTCCGGTTGCTCGAAGACGAACAGCATGCCGTCGTTGCCCGGCAGTTCGCGGCGGAACATCAGGCCGTCGCGGCGGGTTTGGTCCGAATCGGCCACTTCCGCGCGGATAATATGGATGCCGGCGGAGATCTGGACGGTGGGCAGCGGAGGCTGCGGGCCGGTCTGGGCGGCCGCGGGCAGCGCGGCGGCGGTGGCCAGCATGAGCGCGGCGGCCCTGAAGAACGGTGATGCGGACAGCGTACGACCTAGGGAAAACAAAGCAGCGTTCTTGAACATGGGCCAGGCGGAGGAAGAAAATAACAAGGCGGGGCCCGCGAGCCCCGCCCGATAATGGCGCAACCTGTGGTTGCGCTTTAAGGGTAAATCAGGCGGCAGTGATATTCAGCGCCTGTTTTCCTTTGGGCCCCTGAATAATCTCGAAGGCCACTTTCTGGCCTTCTTTCAGGGTTTTAAAACCATTCATCTGGATGGACGAAAAATGGGCGAACAGATCTTCACCGCCGTCGTCGGGCGTAATGAAGCCAAACCCCTTTGCATCGTTGAACCATTTGACGGTGCCCGTCGATTTGGGATTGTCCCCTTGGACGGCGGTAGCGGTCGTATCAGACATGCGGACTGCCTCATTGAATCGTATGTTGACAGAAGGGCATTGCGGTCTAGACCTCTGTCCCCCCTCCGGCTTCCTGGCAGATTTTCGATGCGTTGAAAACCCCAGAATGCGTGGATAATGCGCCGCTTTTCTTCGCGGCGTCAAGTATGGAAACTACGCATTTCTGCATGTAATTTTCCGTAAGTTACATGCTAGCCGTCCCCAGTTTAAATAGAATAGCGGCCCTATGAGTTCTACCTTGGATACCCAGCACGATTTGGCCGTCGAGAAGGCGCCGGCGCGCGTTGCGCCGCCTCCGATGTACCAGGTTTTGCTGCTCAATGACGACTACACCCCGATGGAGTTCGTCGTGAAAGTACTGCAGAAGTTCTTCAATAAAAATCACGAAGAAGCGACGCGGATCATGCTGCAGGTGCATCACGAGGGACGCGGCGTGTGCGGCGTCTATCCGCGCGATCTGGCGGCCACGCGCATCGCGCAGGTCGCGCAGTACGCGCGGGCGCGCCAGCACCCCCTGCAGTGCGTGATGGAGCCGGTCTGAACTCCCGAATCGACCACGCCGCCTGTCATGGCGGCGTTGTTCTGCCGGACTAAGGTGTCCGGCGGCGTTGCCCGCGCGCCGTCCAGGCGCGCGGGATAGTCGGCCGGCAGCTTCGCCGTAAAGAAGCTGCGCAATATTAAAAGTAAGCGGGAGATTTGCCGTGAGTGGAAAGATCAGCAAGACCTGGCTGGCGACGGCCGGGGTCGCGGTATTGGCGGGCGCCATCGGCCTGGGCTGGTGGATGGGCCAGGAACGCCAGGCGGCCCCGCCCGCGCCGGCGGCGGTATCGCAGCCGGCCCCGGCGCCGGGCGTAAGCGACGCCAAGCCGGCCTTGCCCGCCGCGGCGCAGGTCGGCCAGGCCGATCCGTTCGCGGCGCTGACCTGCCAGCCGCGGCAGTACAACGACGCGCTGGCGCTGGCGGTGACCTTCACCCAGCCCGTTGACGCCAAGGCCGAGCTGGACGCTTTCCTGCAAGTGACCGATACCGGCGCGGCCTCGGGCCAGGCCGACGAAGACAGCGAATCGGCCGCCCAGCCCGGCGACCAGCCCGCCTCGGTGCGCCCGGGAGACCCGGCGCCCAAGGGCAAGATCGTCAAGGGCAACTGGGTGGTCGGCGACAATCCGCGCGTCGTGTATTTCCCTTACGTGCAGCCGCAGCGCTCCTACGCCGTGACGCTGCGCGCCGGGCTGCCCGGCGCGGGCGCCTCGGGCAAGCTGGCCCAGGTGGCGCATTGCGAGGTGCAGACCCAGGCCATGCCGCCGTCGTTCTATTTCGCCAGCCGCGGCGTGGTGCTGCCGGCCGGCCAGAACGGCGGTCTGCCGGTGGCCACGGTCAACGTGTCCGAGGTCGACGTGCAGTTCCTGCGCGTTGCGCCCGAGCGCGTGCCGGAGCTGTTCGACACCGTGCTCGGCATCGGCCGCAACACCGCTTCCTCGTCCGACGACGAAGGCAGCGACTATGAAGACGAATGGCGCTATTCGGACAACCGCAGCCTGAAGGGCTCGGTCAGCAACTGGGATCTGGACCGCCTGAATACGCTGACGACCAGCGTCTACCAGGGCCGCTTCCTCACCGACGACAAGCCGAACCGGCGCCATGTGACCTTCCTGCCGGTCGAAGGCATCAAGGAATTGCAGGAGCCGGGCATCTATGTGGCGGTGATGAGCCAGCCCGGCCGTTTCCGCTATGAATACCAGGTGACGTATTTCTACGTCAGCGACATCGGCCTGCATGCGCGCCGCTATCTGGACCGCATCGAGGCCTATTCGGTTTCGCTCAAGAACGGCACCGCGATCTCCGGCGCCGTGTTCGAACTGGTCGACGGCGCCGGCAAGACGCTGGCCAAGGCCGCCGCGGATGGGCAGGGCCACGTCCGCTTCGATGGCAGCTTCGCCAATGCGCGCGTCATCCGCGCCTCGCGCGACAAGGAAATGACGGTGCTGGCGCTGGGCGAACCGGCCCTGGACCTGTCCGAGTTCGATACCGGCGGCCACACCTCGCGTCCCAACAACCTGTTCGTCTACGCCGGACGCAATCTGTACCGTCCCGGCGAAACCTTCAACGTTTCGGTGCTGCCGCGCGACCTGGACGGCCGCATGCTGAGCCCGTCGCCGCTGACCGCCACGCTCAAGCGGCCCGACGGCCGCACCGTGCTGAGCACGCTGTGGCATCCGGCCAAGGACCTGCCGGGCTACGTCGAACGCAGCGTCGAGCTGCCGCAGGACGCCCAGACCGGCACCTGGCTGCTCGAGCTGCGTGTGGACCCCGCCTCGCGCGCGCCGGACGCGTCCTGGAAGTTCCAGGTCGAGGAATTCCTGCCCGAACGCATGAAGATGACGCTGACCTCCAAACAGGAGGTGCTGCGTCCGGAAGAATCCCTGACGGTGGATGTGCAGGGCGACTATCTGTATGGCGCGCCCGCGGCCGGCAACCGGCTGCTGTCCAGCTTCCAGGTCAAGCGCGACCGCTACGCGCTGCCGCAGCAGTGGCCCGGGTTCATCTTCGGCGACGTGGCCGACGATGCCCGCCGTCATTTCGAAGAGCTGCCCGAGGCGGCCCTGGACGACAAGGGCCGTGGCCAGCTCGAAGTCGATCCGCGCACCGGCGGCACGCATTCGCCGATGAAGGTGCGGGTCTCGGCCAGCCTGCTGGAATCGGGCGGCCGCCCGGTGGTGCGCTCCATCGAGCGCAGCGTCTGGCCCGCCGACCGCCTGATCGCCGTGCGTCCGCAGTTCGACAGCGACGTGGCGCGCGAGGGCGCGCCGGCCGGCTTCGAGGTGCTGCGCGTGGACGCCCAGGGCAAGATCGCCCCGCTGGCGCAGGCCCAGGTGCGCCTGTTCCGCGAGGACCGCCAGTACTACTGGCGCTTCGACGACCAGCGCGGCTGGAACAGCGGCTATACCGAAACCGAGGAACTGGTGGATTCGCGCGAGATCGCGCTGAAGGACCGCGCCCAGCTGACCCTGCCGGTCAAGTGGGGCCGCTACCGCCTGGAAATCGCCGACCCGGAAACCGGCGAGACCATGCGTTACCGCTTCTACGCCGGCTGGAACGCGCAGGACGCCGACGCCATGGGCAACCGCCCGGACCGCGTGCAGATGAAACTGGAAGGCGCGCCGGCCAAGCCGGGCGACACGGTCAAGCTGACCCTGACCCCGCCGCATGACGGCCAGGCCCTCATCACGGTGGAAGGCGACCGCATGCTGTGGTCGTCGTGGGTGGCCGTGAAGGCCTCCGGCACGCAGGTCGAGATCCCCGTGGACAAGACCTGGAAGCGGCATGACCTGTACATCGCCGCGGCCGTGTTCCGGCCCGGCAGCGAGGGCGACCGCGTGACCCCGGCGCGCGCGCTGGGCCTGACCTTCCTGCCGATCGCCAGCGCCGACCGCAAGCTCGACGTCAAGCTCACGGCCGCCGCCAAGACGGTGCCCGAGACCAAGACCACCGTGCGCGTCAAGGTCGACGGCGCCCAGGGCAAGCAGGCCACGGTCACGCTGTCCGCGGTCGACGTGGGCATCCTCAATATCAACCAGTACAAGACGCCCGATCCGCTGGACTACTTCTTCGGCAAGCACCGCTACGCGCCCGAACTGCTGGACATGTACGGCAAGCTGATCGAGAAGATGGACGGCACCAAGGGCAAGCTGAAGTGGGGCGGCGACGCCGCCATGCGCGGCGACAGCAAGAGCCTGCCCAAGAAGGTCAAGCTGGTCGACCTGTTCTCCGGCCCGGTCAGGCTGAACGAGCAGGGCGAGGCCGACATCCCGCTGGACCTGCCCGACTTCAACGGCACGCTGCGCCTGATGGCGGTGGCCTTCACGCCCGACAACTACGGCAGCGCCGATGCCGAAATGGTGGTCGCCGCGCCCATCGTGGCGGAACTGAACACCCCGCGCTTCATCACGCCGGGCGACCAGGCTGCGATTGCGCTGGACGTCACCAACATGAGCGGCGCCGAGCAGAAGGTGACGGTCAAGCTTGAGGCGCTGGACCCGCTGGCCATCGTCGACGGCGTCAAGAGCGTCACGCTGAAGGACAAGCAGCGCACCACGCTGCGCTTTACCGCCAGCACCACCGGCTCGTACGGTCTGGGCTTGATGCGCCTGACCGTCGACGGGCAGGGCGGCGGCAAGCCCGTGCACATCGTGCGCGAATCGGTGCTGCAGGTGCAGCCGGCCTACGCGGCCGAGCGCCAGGTGCGGCGCCTGCGCCTGAATCCGGGCGAATCGAACACGCCGCAGGCTTCGTGGGTGGCTTCCTATTACCCGGACTCCACCACCGTCAGCATGTCGGTGTCGAACCGTCCGCCGTTCAACGTCAACCGCCTGGTCGAAGGCCTGCTCAACTATCCCTACGGATGCACCGAGCAGACCATCAGCGCGACCCTGCCGTGGGTGCTGATCGACGAGGACGGGGCCAAGCAGTTCGGCCTCAAGCCGCGCAGCCAGACCGAACGCGCGGCCAAGGTGGCCGGCGCCATCGGCCGCCTGGCGGGCATGCGCAACGCGGCCGGCTCCTACAACCTGTGGAGCAGCTCGTCCTCGCGCGACGTGTGGCTGACGGCCTACGCCGTGGGCTTCCTGCAGGACGCCCGCGACCACGGCTTCGAAGTGCCGGAGGCTTCGCTGGAGCGTTCGCGCCAGTGGCTGCTGGAACAGGTGCAGCAGAGCGCCGGCGCGTTCGGCACCTGGTCGGCCAACCTCAAGCGCAACCTTGAATCGGGGCGTCTCGACGCCAGCGACGCCAACATCCTGCGCGAAGACCACCGCCGCTTTGCCGGCCTGGCCACCGCGGTGCTGGCGCTGGCGCGCGACAACAAGGCCCCGCTGTCGACCGTGCGCCAGCTGTTCGACAACTACCAGGAACGCGCGCGTTCGCCGCTGCCGCTGATCCAGCTGGCGGCCGCCTTCAAGCTGATGGGCGACGAAGGGCGCATGAAGTCCGCGCTCGACCTGGCCGTGTCGCGCGACTACGGCATCCACCAGCGCCGCAACAGCGCCTACTACGACGAGTGGCTGGGGGACTACGGCAGCAGCGTGCGCGACTACGCGCTGGGCTATGCGCTGGCGCAGCAGTACCAGTTGCGCCACGACGGCCTGGACAACCTGGTCGGCCAGCTGGCCAGCCGCCTGGGCAACCGCTCGTACCTGTCGACCCAGGAGCAGATGTCGCTGCTGCTGGCCGCGCGCGCCATCGGCGGCGACAAGTCCACCCCCTGGGAGGCCGCGCTGACGGTCAACGGCGTGCGCAAGCCGCTGGCCGGCGGCAAGAGCGACCAGACCGTGGCGCTGTCGGTGGCCGACCTGGCCGGCATGCAGCTGACCAACACCGGCAGCCAGTCCCTGTTCGTCGAGTACGACATCCAGGGCAGCCCGACCTCGGCGCCGGCGCCGCGCAACGACATCATCCAGCTCAAGCGCGGCTGGTACCGTCCGGACGGCCGTCCGTGGGACGGCGGCACCTTGCAGACCGGCGACATGCTGGTGGTCTGGCTGCAGGCCGGCGCCAACCAGAACATCCCGGACGCGCTGCTGGTCGACCGCGTGCCGGCCGGCTTCGAGGTGGAAAACCTGAACCTGTCGCAAAGCCCCGAGATGCAGGACTGGACCATCGGCGGGCGGCGCGTGGCCGACGCGATGGCCGATCCCAACATCAAGCACCGCGAGTTCCGCGATGACCGCTACGTGGCCGCGGTGGCGCTGGGCCGCGGCAAGGTGGACGTGTTCTACCTGGTGCGGGTGGTGACGCCGGGCCGCTACGCGGTGCCGTCGACGGTGGCCGAAGACATGTATCGGCCGGAAATCCGGGGCGTAGGCGAGCAATGGAGCACGGTAGAGATCCGCGACCGCGGCGCCAGGCGTCCTTGAACGCCGCCGCCACCCCGGCGGCGGGCGCGCAGCGCGCCCGCCGCTGGCGGCGGCGCGGAATCTTCGCGGCCAGCGCGTTGTTTGCGCTGGCCGCGTTGCTATTCGCGTTCGACCGCCTGTATCCCCTGCCTGCCGTGGACTCGGGCGGCGCCGCCGTGGTGGTGGCCGCCGACGGCACGCCGCTGCGCAACTATCCCAGCCGCGACGGCATCTGGCGCTACCCGGTGCGGCCGGACCAGGTGTCCGGGCGCTATCTGGAAACCCTGCTGACCTACGAGGACCGCTGGTTCTACTGGCACCCCGGCATCAATCCGGTGGCGCTGGCGCGCGCCGGCTGGCAGTGGGCCACCAACCGGCGCATCGTCTCGGGCGGCTCGACGCTGACCATGCAGGTCGCGCGCCTGATCGACCCCGAGCTGGCCGGCAAGCCCTCGCGTTCGCTGTCGGCCAAGCTGCGCCAGGCCTGGCGCGCGGTGCAGCTGGAAATGCACTACAGCAAGGACGAGATCCTGTCGCTGTACCTGACCCACGCGCCGATGGGCGGCATCGTCGAGGGCGTGGAGATGGGCTCGCGCCTGTGGCTGGGCAAGCCGGCGCGCGACCTGAGCCCCGCCGAGGCGGCGATGCTGACCGCCTTGCCGCAGGCCCCCTCGCGGCTGCGCCCCGACCGCCATCCCGAGGCCGCGCAGGCCGCGCGCGACAAGGTCCTGGACCGCATGGTCGAGCTGGGCCGCTGGACCCCGGCCGAAGTGGCCGACGCCAAGATCGAGCGCGTGGTGGCGCCGCCGCTGCGCGCCCGCTGGCTGGCGCCGCTGGCCGCGCAGCGCCTGTTGCAGGAGGCGGGCGCCGGCGCCCGCCGGACCGGCGCGCGTCCGCCCCTGGTGACTTCCACCCTGGACGCCGACATGCAGACCTCGGTGGAGCACATGCTGCTGGACCGGGTCGACAGCCTGCCGCCCAAGGTGTCCATGGCGGTGCTCGTCATGGACAACGACACGCTGGAGGTCAAGGCCTACGCCGGTTCCGCCGACTTCTCGGACGCCACCCGCTATTCCCACGTGGACATGGTGCGCGGCGTGCGTTCGCCGGGTTCGACGCTCAAGCCCTTTTTGTACGCCCAGGCGCTGGACGAGGGCCTGATCCATTCCGAAAGCCTGCTGATCGACGCCCCGATGTCCTTCGGCGGTTACGCGCCGGGCAATTTCCAGGCGGCCTTCGCCGGGCCGATCAGCGTGGCGCAGGCCTTGCAGCGCTCGCTGAACGTGCCGGCGGTGGACCTGCTGGACCGGGTCGGCCCGACCCGTTTCGCCGCGTCCATGCTGTCGGGCGGGGTGCGGCTACGATTGCCGGCCGGCGCCGAGCCCAATCTGAGCTTGATTTTGGGCGGGGGCGGCACCACATTGGAAGAACTGGTGGGCGCATATCGCGCCCTGGCACGGGGCGGCATTTCGGGCCGTCCCCGCCTGCGGCCGGAGCAGCCGCGGGTCGAGTCCCGTATGATGAGCCCTGGGGCCGCCTGGATCGTCCGCGATATTCTGGAAGGCGGCGGCCACCCCGACCGGCCGTTCTACAACGCCGGCAGCCCGGCCCGGCAACTGGCCTGGAAAACCGGGACGAGTTTCGGATTCCGGGACGCCTGGGCCGTCGGAGTGACCGACAGGTGGACGCTGGGCGTCTGGGTCGGCCGTCCCGACGGCACGCCCAACCCGGGGTTTTTCGGCGCCAACGTGGCCGCGCCGCTGCTGCAGGACATCGTGGCGGCATTGCCGGAAGGCGCGCCCCAGGCCCGCGTCCGGCCGGCGACGGTGCAGTCCGCCGTGATCTGCTGGCCGCTGGGTTACAGACTGGGCAGCGTGCCGTCCGGCGAATGTCCGGAACAGCGGGCGGCGTGGATACTGAACGAAACCGCGCCGCCGTCGTTCGCGGGCTACGCCGACACCTCGCAGGCGCCCGTGCGCCTGCAGGGCGTGGCGACCGGTTCGGTGCTGCGGCCCGTGCCCGGCGGGCGCGAGGTGGCGGTAGATGTGGATGTGCAAGGAGCCGAGGGCGTTGTATGGTGGATGCTCGACGGGCGCGTGGTGAGCGAGGGCGCGTCGGGTCATCCATTCAAGTTAGTGCTGGCCAAAGACGGCCGGTATACGCTTACTGTCATGGATGCGCACGGCCGCCACGACAGCGTGGTTTTTGAAATCGCTGGCGTTACGCCCTGATCGGCATAGAATATGAATCGTGTATTTGACCGCTTCGATGCGTCACGGAGGAAGCGTGATTTCCCAAGAGCTTGAAGTCAGCCTGCATATGGCTTTTGTCGAGGCCCGTTCGGCCCGGCACGAATTTATTACCGTCGAGCACCTGCTGTTGTCGCTGCTCGACAACGCTTCGGCTGTCGAGGTTCTGCGCGCCTGCGCCGCGAACCTGGACGAGCTGCGCCGCAACCTGCGCCAGTTCGTCTCGGAAAACACGCCCGTGATTCCGAGCGGCGCCGAAGTAGACACCCAGCCCACGCTGGGTTTTCAGCGCGTGATCCAGCGCGCGATCATGCACGTGTCGGCCGGCGGCACCGGCAAGAAGCCGGTAACCGGCGCCAACGTGCTCGTGGCCATTTTCGGCGAAAAGGATTCGCACGCCGTGTACTACCTGCAGCAGCAGGGCGTCACCCGGCTCGACGTCGTCAACTTCCTCTCGCATGGCATTACCAAACAGCCCCAGGTGGAGTCCGCCGCCGTGCAGAAAGAGCAGCAGACCAATGGTGAAGACCAGGGCGACTCGCGCCAGTCGCCGCTGGACCAGTACGCGACCGACCTGAACGCGGCCGCGCTGGCCGGGCGCATCGACCCCCTGATCGGGCGCGAGCACGAAGTCGAGCGCGTGATCCAGGTGCTGTGCCGCCGCCGCAAGAACAATCCGCTGCTGGTCGGCGAGGCCGGCGTGGGCAAGACCGCCATCGCCGAGGGCCTGGCCTGGCGCATCACGCGCGGCGAAGTGCCCGAGGTCCTGCAGGCCGCCCAGGTCTATTCGCTGGACATGGGCGCGCTGCTGGCCGGCACCAAGTACCGCGGCGATTTCGAACAGCGCCTGAAGGGCGTGCTCAAGCAGATCCGCGGCAATCCCGACGCCATCCTGTTCATCGACGAAATCCACACGCTGATCGGGGCCGGTTCGGCCTCGGGCGGCACGCTGGACGCGTCCAACCTGTTGAAGCCGGCCCTGTCGTCCGGGCAGCTCAAGTGCATCGGCGCGACCACCTATACCGAATACCGCGGCGTCTTCGAGAAAGACCACGCGCTGTCGCGCCGCTTCCAGAAGATCGACGTGCCCGAGCCCAGCGTCGAACAGACCGTGCAGATCCTGCGCGGCCTGAAGAGCCGCTTCGAGGAACATCACAGCGTGCGCTATTCGGCCGCGGCGCTGTCGGCCGCCGCCGAACTGTCGGCGCGCTTCATCAACGACCGCCACCTGCCCGACAAGGCCATCGACGTCATCGACGAGGCCGGCGCCGCGCAGCGTCTGCTGCCGCGCTCGCGCCAGAAAAAGGTGATCGGCAAGGTCGACATCGAAAACATCGTCTCCAAGATCGCGCGCATCCCGCCGCAGTCCGTCTCCAACGACGACCGCAGCAAGCTCGCCACGCTGGAGCGCGACCTCAAGACCGTGGTGTTCGGCCAGGACAACGCCATCGAGGCCCTGTCGGCCGCCATCAAGATGGCGCGTTCGGGCCTGGGCAAGCCGGAAAAGCCCATCGGCGCCTTCCTGTTCTCCGGCCCCACCGGCGTGGGCAAGACCGAAGTGGCCCGCCAGCTCGCATTCACGCTGGGCGTGGAGCTGCTGCGCTTCGACATGTCGGAATACATGGAACGCCACGCCGTGTCGCGCCTGATCGGCGCGCCTCCCGGCTATGTCGGGTTCGACCAGGGCGGGTTGCTGACCGAGGCCATCACCAAGCAGCCGCACTGCGTGCTGCTGCTCGATGAAATCGAGAAAGCGCATCCGGACGTGTTCAACATCCTGCTGCAGGTCATGGACCACGGCACGCTGACCGACAACAACGGCCGCAAGGCGGATTTCCGCAACGTGATCCTCATCATGACCACGAACGCGGGCGCCGAGACGCTGAACCGTCCGTCCATCGGCTTCGCCAACTCGCGCGTGGTCGGCGACGAAATGGCCGAGATCCGCCGCATGTTCACGCCCGAGTTCCGCAACCGCCTGGACGCGATCATCCCGTTCGCGGCGCTGGACCGCGAGATCATCCTGCGCGTGGTGGACAAGTTCCTGATGCAGCTCGAAGACCAGCTGCACGAGCGCCGCGTGGAGGCCGTGTTCACCACGCGCCTGCGCGATCATCTGGCCAAGGAGGGTTTCGACCCGCTGATGGGCGCGCGTCCCATGCAGCGCCTCATCCAGGACACCATCCGCCGCGCGCTGGCCGACGAGCTGCTGTTCGGCAAGCTGGTCGAGGGCGGCACGGTCACGGTGGACCTGGACGACGAAGGCAAGGTCACGCTGAGCTTCGACGACAACGGCAAGCCGCCGTCCTCGGACGCGCCGGACAAGCAGGAAGTCGAGCTCGTCGACTAGGGCAACGCAACCCCCTCTATGACCGCGGACCGCCAGCCGCTGATCGAGTGCGAACACTGCGCGAGCATCTATCGCCGGCATCAGCTCGAACCTGACGAGACTGCCAATTGCGCCCGCTGCGGCGCCACCCTGTGGCGCTACAGCGGGCTTAGTTTGTCCAATTGGCTGGCTCTCGCCATCGCCGCCCTGATCGTGTTCGGGGTGGCCAACGCCTATCCCGTCGCGTCCATGTCCGTGCAGGGCATGACGCAGCAGGCCTCGCTGCTGGACGCCATTTCCATCACCTGGCGCCAGGGGCACTGGGTGGTGGCCGTCATGACCGGTCTGGCCGGCTTCGCGTTGCCGCTCTTGCAGCTGGGAGTGCTGCTGTGGGTGCTGGGCCCGCTCTCGCGGGGCCGCGAGCCGCTGGCTTTCCGTCCTGCCATGCGCTTGCTGGGTATCTTGCGTCCCTGGTGCATGGTGCCGGTGTTCCTGCTCGGCGTGCTGGTGGCGGTGGTCAAGCTGGCGGGCATGGCGGCCGTGTCCCCCGGGATCGGGCTGGGCGCTTTCGGCATACTCACCATCCTGCTGACCATGCTGGGGCGGTTGTCGCCGCATGCGCTGTGGCGCTACGCCGAAGACACCGGCGTGGTGCCGGTGCACGTGCCGCAGGCCGGCCCCGACCGGGTGCTGACCGGCTGCCACGTCTGCGGCCAGGTGCAGGCGCTGCCGCGCGAGGCCGACCCCGAGGCGCTGCATCATTGCGTGCGCTGCGACGCGCTGGTGCACCACCGCAAGCCCGACCATCTGGCGCGCACCTGGGCGCTGTTGCTGGCGGCCATCGTGTTCTACATTCCCGCCAACGTGCTGCCCGTCATGAAGGTCAGCTCGGTGCTGGGCGACAGCGCCCACACCATCCTGGGCGGCGTGGTCGAACTGTGGGAGATGGGCTCCTGGGACATCGCGCTCATCGTCTTCATCGCCAGCGTGGTGGTGCCGCTGACCAAGCTGCTCGCGATCATCCTGCTGCTGCTCACCGAGCAATGGCGCAGCACCACCAATCTGCGTCCGCGCACCCGGCTCTACCAGATGGTGGAATTCATCGGCCAGTGGTCCATGCTGGACGTGTTTGTCGTTATATTGCTGGCGGCGCTGGCGGATTTCCAGGGCCTGATGGAAATCAGCGCGGGGGCGGGCGCGGCGGCCTTCGGCGTGGTGGTGATCCTGACCATGCTGTCGGCCATGAGCTTCGACCTGCGCCGCAGCTGGGACCTGGAAACGCAAAGTGAAATAGAATCGGCGCCGGTCGAAAGCCGGCGCCGCCCGACGACTGGCGCGGGCCAGGAAACGGGCTAGGAAATTGGGCGGGGACGGGGGCCGACCCTCGGCTCCCCCCACTAAAAAGGAAGAATAGATGTCCGAGCAAGCACCCGGATCGGGCGAGGAACCGTTCGCTTCGCCCTCGATCTCGCGCAAGCAGAAAAGCCGGGTCTCGTGGATCTGGCTGGTGCCCATCGTGGCCGCGCTGATGGGCCTGTCGCTGGTCGTGCGGACCTGGATGCAGGCCGGGCCGGACATCTCCATTTCGTTCAACACCGCCGAAGGGCTGGAAGTCGGCAAGACCCAGCTGCGCTACAAGGACGTGACCATCGGCACCGTGCGCGCCATCGGCTTCAACGAAGACCGCAGCAAGGTGGTGGTGCGCGCCGAACTGGCCAAGGAAGTCTCGGACCTGGCGCGGGAAGGCACCAATTTCTGGGTGGTGCGCCCGCGCCTGGACGTCAGCGGCGTCTCCGGCCTGGGCACCTTGCTGTCGGGCGCCTACATCGGCGTGGACGCCGAGGAAGGCAAGAACGGCAACAAGGCCACCAAGCTGGAATTCGAAGGGCTGGAAGTGCCGCCCGCGGTCACCCACGACCGCGCCGGCAAGCGCTTCAAGCTCAAGGCGGCCGACCTGGGGTCGCTGGACATCGGCTCGCCGGTCTATTTCCGCCGCATCAACGTCGGCCGCGTCATCGGCTATGCCCTGGACCAGACCGGCAAGGCCGTCAACGTCGAGGTGTTCGTGGACGCGCCCAACGACAAGTTCGTCACCAACGCCACGCGTTTCTGGAACGCCAGCGGCGTGGATTTCAGCGTCAACGCCGACGGCCTGAAGGTGCGCACCCAGTCGCTGGTGTCGATGGCGATGGGCGGCGTGGCGTTCGAGCCGGTGCTGAACACGCGCGATTCCGGCACGCCGGCCGCCGACGATACCGAATTCGAACTCTATCCCACCGAGACCGCGGCCAAGGCCAACCCGGATGGCGAGGCCTTCCCGATCCGCCTGCGCTTCGACCAGTCGATCCGCGGCCTGACGGTGGGCGCGCCCATCGATTTCAGCGGCATCACGCTGGGCAACGTCACGCAGATCAACCTCGATTTCGATCCGCAGGCCAAGCGCTTCTACTCGCTGGTGGACGCCACGCTGTATCCGGAACGCCTGGGCCGCGTGTTCGACGAGGTGCGCGAGCGCGCCGTCCAGAACGGCGACGTGGCCGGCAACCGCCTGCTGGGCAGCATGATCAAGCACGGCCTGCGCGCCCAGCTGCGCACCGCCAACCTGCTGACCGGCCAGCTTTACGTGGCGATGGACTTCTTCCCGAACGCCAAGCCGGTCGAGTTCGTCGATTCCGAGCCGGCGCAGATACCGACCGTGCCGGGCAACCTCGACCAGCTGCAGCAGCAAGTCAGCAACATCATCGCCAAGGTCGAGAAGATTCCGTTCGACAAGATCGGCGAAGACCTGCGCGCCACGCTGGCCAGCACCTCCAAGCTGATGGGCCGGCTCGACAAGCAGGTGGCGCCCGAGGCGCAGAAGATGCTGAAACAGGCCAGGGATTCGATGGCGCAGATCAACTCGCTGCTGGCCTCCGACTCCTCGCTGCCGGTGAACACGGAGCGCGCCATGCAGGAGCTGGGCCGCGCCGCGCGTTCGCTGCGCGCGCTGGCCGATTTCCTGCAAGCCAACCCCGAGGCCCTGCTGCGCGGCCGCGGTCCAGACCCGATTCCAGGCGCCGGTCCTGTCAGGAACTGATACCCATGAATAGACGCCCATTCCGCTGTACCCGCCCGCGCGCGGCCCTGTCCTCGCTGCTCCTGTCGGCCGCGCTGGCGGGCTGCGGCGCCTCGGCGCCGGTGAACTACTACACGCTGCAAGGCCCGGCCGCGCCGGGCGGCGCCGGCGCCGGCGCCGGCGCTTCCGCTCCCTACCTGATCGACGTGCAGCCGGTCAACGTGCCGACCCAGGCCGACCAGCCCCAGCTGATGGTGCGCACCGGCGACGGCAGCCTGTCGGCGCTGTATTCCGAGCGCTGGAGCGCGCCGCTGGGCGACGAACTGCGCGGCGCGCTGTCGGACGCGCTCAAGCGCGAGCTGGGCGCGCTGGACGTGCAGATGGTCAAGCCCGGGCCGGGCGCCGCCACCTGGCGGGTGCAGACCGACGTGCAGCGCTTCGAACTGGTCTCGGGCCGCATGGCGCAGCTCGACGTCACCTGGCGGGTGCGGCCGGTCAACATGAAGGGCACGGGGCTGCTGTGCCGCAGCGTGGTGACCGAAACCGTGGCCGACGCCGGCGTGCCGGCGCTGATCGCCGCGCAGCAGCGCGCCGTGGCCGCCCTGGGCGGGGCCGTCGCGACGGCCATCCGGGGGCAGACCCCGGCGGGATCGGGCGCGGTCCAGATGTACGGCTGTTCGGCGCTCAAGGACTGACTCCCGGATTTTTCCGAAATCCGGTAGTTCTCAAGCGGTTAACCTAGGGTTAACCGCAATATATGCGCGGTTGCAACCTGTCTAGCATACGGTTCGAATCCGGCTCCAGTCCGGTTCCACTCCCAGGGCCCGGTCGGGCCCGAACGAACTCTGCCCTGTGACAGGAAGCAATCTCTCATGGCCAGCACGACCCTAGGCGTCAAAGTCGACGACGCGCTGCGCGACCGGCTCAAGGCCGCCGCGCAAAAGCTCAACTGCACCCCGCACTGGCTGCACAAGCAGGCGATACTCGCGTACCTGGACCGCATCGAGCGCGGCCAGCTGCCGGCCGAGATGTCGCACCTGGGCGCCGACGGCGACGGCGAGGACGAGTCGGGCGACGGGCACGCCGCGCCCACGCCGCCGTTCTACGAGTTCGGCCAGGATGTGCAGCCGCAATCGGTGCTGCGCGCGGCCATCACGGCGGCCTACCGCCGTCCCGAACCGGAATGCGTGCCGCTGCTGCTGGGCCAGGCGCGCATGCCCAACCTGGAAAAAATCCACGCGATGGCCGCCGACCTGGTCAGGAAGCTGCGCGGCAAGCGCAGCGGCGGCGGCGTGGAGGGGCTGATCCAGGAATTCTCGCTGTCCAGCCAGGAGGGCGTGGCCCTGATGTGCCTGGCCGAGGCGCTTTTGCGCATCCCCGACCGCGCCACGCGCGACGCGCTGATCCGCGACAAGGTGGCGCGCGGCGACTGGAAGTCGCACATGGGCGGCTCGCAGTCGCTGTTCGTCAACGCCGCCACCTGGGGCCTGATGATTACCGGCAAGCTGGTCGCGGTCAGCAGCGAGCAGTCGCTGTCGCGCGCGCTGACCCGCCTGATCGGCAAGGGCGGCGAGCCGCTGGTGCGCAAGGGCGTGAACATGGCCATGCGCATGATGGGCGAGCAGTTCGTGTCGGGCCAGACGATTTCCGAGGCGCTGGCCAACAACCGCAAGATGGAATCGCGCGGTTTCCGCTATTCGTACGACATGCTGGGCGAGGCCGCCACCACGGCCGAGGACGCCGAGCGCTACTACGCCTCGTACGAGCAGGCCATCCACGCGATCGGCAAGGCCGCCGCCGGCCGGGGCATCTATGAAGGCCCGGGCATCTCGATCAAGCTGTCGGCGCTGCATCCGCGCTATTCGCGCGCCCAGCGCGAGCGCGTCATGGCCGAGCTGCTGCCGCGCGTCAAGGCGCTTACGCTGCTGGCGCGCAGCTACGACATCGGCCTGAACATCGACGCCGAGGAAGCGGACCGCCTGGAAATCTCGCTCGACCTGCTGGAAGCGCTGTGCTTCGAGCCGGAGCTGGACGGCTGGAACGGCATCGGCTTCGTGATCCAGGCCTACCAGAAGCGCGCGCCCTTCGTCATCGACTACGTGATCGACCTGGCCCGCCGCAGCCGCCACCGCGTGATGGTGCGGCTGGTCAAGGGCGCGTACTGGGACACCGAAATCAAGCGCGCCCAGGTCGACGGCCTGGAAGGCTATCCGGTGTACACGCGCAAGGTCTACACCGACGTGGCCTACCTGGCCTGCGCCCGCAAGCTGCTGGGCGCGCCCGAGGCGGTGTACCCGCAGTTCGCCACGCACAACGCCTACACGCTGGCGGCCGTCTACCACCTGGCCGGCCAGAACTACTATCCCGGCCAGTACGAGTTCCAGTGCCTGCACGGCATGGGCGAGCCGCTCTACGACGAAGTGGTGGGGCCGCTGGCGCAGGGCAAGCTGAACCGCCCGTGCCGCATCTACGCGCCGGTGGGCACGCATGAAACCCTGCTGGCCTACCTGGTGCGCCGCCTGCTGGAAAACGGCGCCAACACCTCGTTCGTGAACCTGATCGGCGACGACAGCATTCCGGTGGAGCAGCTGGTGGCCGATCCGGTCGAGGCCGCCTCGCGCATCGCGCCGCTGGGCGCGCCGCACGAGAAGATCCCGCTGCCGCGCGAACTCTACGGCGATCCTCAGGCCGGCGCGCGCGCCAACTCCGCCGGCCTGGACCTCAGCAACGAGCACCGCCTGGGCTCGCTGTCGGCGGCGCTGCTGGCCAGCGCCTCGATGCCGTGGCGCGCCGCGCCCATGCTGGGCGAGGGCGGCGAGACCTGGGACGCGGCCCGCGCCGTCGAGGTCCGCAACCCCGCCAATCTGCGCGACCTGGTGGGCCACGTCATCGAGGCCAGCCCCGAAGAGGCCGAGGCCGCGCTGCGCGACGCCGCCAACGCCGCGCCCATCTGGCAATCCACGCCGGTGGCCGAGCGCGCCCAGTGCCTGCGCCGCGCGGCGCAATTGCTGGAAGAGCAGATGCAGACCCTGCTGGGCCTGATCGTGCGCGAAGCCGGCAAGTCGCTGCCCAACGCCATCGCCGAGGTGCGCGAGGCCGTGGACTTCCTGCGCTATTACGCCGACCAGGCCGAAAGCGAATTCGACAACGACACGCACCGTCCGCTGGGCACCGTGCTGTGCATCAGCCCGTGGAACTTCCCGCTGGCCATTTTCACCGGCCAGGTCGCGGCCGCGCTGGCCGCCGGCAATACGGTGCTGGCCAAGCCGGCCGAGCAGACCCCGCTGATCGCGGCCCAGGCGGTGGCCATCCTGCGCGCCGCCGGCGTGCCGCCCGGCGCCGTGCAGCTGCTGCCCGGCCGCGGCGAAACCGTGGGCGCCCAGCTGGTGGCCAGCCCCGGCGTGCGCGGCGTGATGTTCACCGGCTCCACCGACGTGGCGCGCATCATCTCGCGCACGCTGGCCGAGCGCCTGGACGACGCCGGCCACACCATTCCGCTGATCGCCGAGACGGGCGGCCAGAACGCCATGGTGGTCGATTCCTCGGCGCTGGCCGAACAGGTGGTGTACGACGTGCTGACCTCGGCCTTCGACTCGGCCGGCCAGCGCTGTTCGGCGCTGCGCGTGCTGTGCGTGCAGGAAGACAGCGCCGACCACGTGCTGACCATGCTGCGCGGCGCCATGCGCGAACTCAGCGTGGGCAATCCCGACCGCCTGTCGGTGGACGTGGGGCCGGTGATCGATGCCGAGGCCCGCAACGGTATCCAGCGCCACATCGAAACCCTGCGCACCGCCGGCCACCGCGTGGACCAGGTGGAGCTGAACGGCGAATGCCGCCACGGCACCTTCGTGCCGCCCACGCTGATCGAGATCGACGACATCGGCGAACTCACGCGCGAAGTGTTCGGCCCGGTGCTGCACGTGGTGCGATACAAGCGCGACGAGCTGGACGGCTTGCTCGAGGCCATCAACGGCACCGGCTACGGCCTGACTTTCGGCGTGCATACCCGCATCGACGAGACCATCGCGCACGTGACCGGCCAGGTCATGGCGGGCAACGTCTACGTCAACCGCAACATCGTCGGCGCCGTGGTGGGCGTGCAGCCCTTCGGCGGCGAGTGCCTGTCCGGCACCGGCCCCAAGGCCGGCGGCCCGCTGTATATGTACCGTCTGCTGGCCACCCGTCCGGCCGGCCTGCCGCCGGCGCTGGACGCCTCGGCGCCGCTGCCGCAGCGGCTGGCGCTGCCCGGCCCGACCGGCGAGACCAATACCTACGTGGTCGAGCCGCGCGGCGCCGTGTATTGCGTGGCCGCCACCGAGGCCGGCGCGCGCGCCCAATGGTCGGTGGCCCGGCTCACCGGCAACCATGCCTGGTTCGCCGATACGCCGGCCGCGCAGGCGCTGCTGCAGAGCCTGGACGCCGAGCAGCGCGAACGCGCGGGCATCCTGGCCGACGAAGACGTGGACCAGGCCGACTACCAGGCCGTGCTGTTCGAAGGCGACGGCGACGCGCTGCAGGCGCTGAACCGGCGCATCGCGCAGCGCCCCGGGGCCATTCTGTCGGTGCAGGGCCTGACGCCGGACGCGATCGCGGCGGGCGCGGCCTACGTGCCGGAACGCCTCCTGGCCGAGCGTTCCGTCAGCGTCAACACGGCCGCGGCCGGCGGCAACGCCAGCCTCATGACCATAGGTTGACGGCCGGGAGAGGGCCTTTGGACACCCAAGGGTTATCTCCAATATCGGGCAAGGTTGCACTGGAAGCAAAATCCGGTCGCACCGCAAATCCGGATGTCGCAACCCGGCATCCGGACGCAACAAGCCAGGCAGGCGCAGCGTCCCGCCACCCTCGGGACCTGCCTCGTAAAAAACCAGAAACCTGGCTAAAAGCTCAGGTATAACAAGGTCTAACGTCCGACACACCGGAGGATACCCATGAAGTTCCGCACCACTTTGAAGCTCGTCGCCGCCAGCCTCGCCGCCGCCGGCATGGTCGCCGCCGCGCAGGCCGCCGACATCAAGTTCGGCTTCGCCGCGCCGCTGACCGGCCCGCAATCGCATTACGGCGAGGACATGCAGAACGGCCTGAACCTGGCCCTGGAAGAGGCCAACAAGAAGGGCATCAAGGTCGACGGCAAGCCGGCCACCTTCGTGCTGGTGTCGCGCGACGACCAGGCCGATCCGCGCGTCGGCGTGCAGGTCGCCCAGCAGCTGGTCGACCAGGACGTGGTCGGCATCCTGGGGCACTTCAATTCCGGCACGACGATCCCGGCTTCGCGCGTCTACCATGACGCCGGCCTGCCGCAGATCGCCATGGCCACCTCGCCCGAATACACCAAGCAGGGCTACGAGACCACCTTCCGCATGATGACCAGCGACACCCAGCAGGGCGCCGCGGTCGGCAAGTTCATGGTCGAGAAGCTCAAGGCCAAGAAGATCGCCATCATCGACGACCGCACCGCCTACGGCCAGGGTCTGGCCGACGAGGTCGAGAAGGCCGTCAAGGCCGCCGGCGGCCAGGTCGTGCGCCGCGAGTACACCACCGACAAGGCCAACGACTTCACCGCCATCCTGACCAACATCAAGGGCGCCGCGCCCGACGCGATCTTCTACGGCGGCCTGGACGCGCAGTCCGGCCCCATGAAGCGCCAGCTCGCGACGCTGGGCCTGAAGGCGCCGCTGGTCTCGGGCGAAATGACCCGCAGCGACACCTTCATCAAGCTGGCCGGCGACGCCGCCGACGGCACCTACGCCTCGCTGGCCGGCGTGCCGCTGGACAAGATGGCCGCGGGCAAGGACTTCGCGCAGCGCTACGAAGCGCGCTTCAAGAAGGCGCCCGGCGTCTACGCCCCGTACGCCTACGACGGCGCATGGAACATGATCACCGCCATCGAGCAGGCCGGCTCGGCCAAACCCGAGAAGTACCTGCCGGCGCTGGCCAAGCTCAACCGCAAGGGCGCGACCAGCGAGCACATTTCCTACGACGCCAACGGCGACCTCAAGGAAATCTCGGTCACCATCTACGAAGTCAAGAACGGCAAGTGGGAGATGGTCGAGACCATGGTCAGCCAGGCCAACTGACGGCTGCTGACCGGGGCGGACGCGGCCGGGCCGCGACCGCCTCTTCATAAGCGCGCGCCCCGCGGCGCGCGCTGCGCGGCGACGCGGCGGGCCCGACGGCCCGCCCGGCGCGATTCTTCCAGGCTCAAAGCGCGGCCCCTATGGACATCTTCATTCAACAACTGATTAACGGCGTCACGCTAGGCAGCGTGTACGCCCTGGTCGCCCTTGGCTACACCATGGTGTACGGCATCATCGGGCTGATCAACTTCGCGCATGGCGACGTCGTCATGATCGGGGCGATGGCCGCCACCACGGCCGCCATCGCGCTGGTCGGCGGCGACCCGGGCACCTCGGCCTTCGTGGTGCTGGGCGTGGGCCTGCTGGTCTCGGTGCCGCTGTGCATGGCGGTGGGCTGGACCGCCGAGCGCGTGGCCTACCGGCCGCTGCGCCGGGCGCCGCGGCTGGCGGCGCTGATCACCGCCATTGGCGTTTCCATCATCCTGCAGAACGTGGCGATGATGAGCTGGGGCCGCAACTACCTCAACTTTCCGCAAGTGCTGTCGCCGCAGGTCTTCGAGATCGGCGGGGCCCGCATGAGCACGCTGCAGATCGCCATCGTGGTGATCGCGGCGCTCATCATGGGCGGGCTGCTGGCGGTGGTGCACAAGACCCGCCTGGGCACGGCCATGCGCGCCACGGCCCAGAACCGCGAAGTCGCGGGGCTGATGGGCGTGAACATCAATACCGTGATCTCGGCCGCCTTCCTGATCGGCTCGGCGCTGGCCGCGGTGGCCGGCATGATGGTCGCGACCTACTACGGCGTGTCGCAATACACCATGGGCTTCATGCTCGGCCTGAAGGCGTTCACCGCCGCGGTGCTGGGCGGCATCGGCAACCTGGTGGGCGCCATGGCCGGCGGCCTGCTGCTGGGCATCATCGAATCGCTGGGCGCCGGCTACATCGGCGACCTGACCGGCGGATTCCTCGGCAGTCACTACCAGGACGTGTTCGCGTTCTTCGTGCTGGTGCTGGTGCTGATCTTCCGTCCGTCGGGCCTGCTGGGCGAACGCGTGGGGGACCGGGCATGAGCGCGCAAGCCAACCGCAGCGGGTTCTCGACCCGCAACCTGATCGGCATCGCGCTGATCGGCATCGTGCTGGCGGTGCTGCCCTTCGTGCTGGGCATGGCCGGCCAGAGCTGGGTGCGCATCCTCAATTTCGCGCTGCTGTACGTGATGCTGTCGCTGGGCCTGAACATCGTGGTGGGCTTCGCCGGGCTGCTGGACCTGGGCTATATCGCGTTCTACGCGGTGGGCGCCTACGCCTGGGCGCTGCTGGCCTCGCCGCACTTCGGCCTGCACCTGCCGTTCTGGGCGATCCTGCCGATCGCGCTGGCCGTGGCCTGCCTGTTCGGCGTGCTGCTGGGCGCGCCCACGCTCAAGCTGCGCGGCGACTACCTGGCCATCGTGACGCTGGGCTTCGGCGAGATCATCCGGATCTTCCTGAACAACCTGAACGCGCCGGTCAACATCACCAACGGCCCGCAGGGCATCAACCGCGTCGACACGTTCAAGATAGGCGAATTCGCCTTCGGCCGCACCGAGAGCCTGCTCGGCATCCGGGTGACCGGGCCCGAGAAGTACTACTACCTGCTGCTGGCGCTGACGCTCATCATCGTGGTGGTGTGCGTGCGCCTGCAGAACTCGCGCATCGGGCGGGCCTGGGAAGCCATCCGCGAAGACGAGATCGCCGCCAAGGCGATGGGCATCAACACCCGCAACATCAAGCTGCTGGCGTTCGCGATGGGCGCGTCCTTCGGCGGCGTGGCCGGCGCGCTGTTCGCCTCGATGCAGGGCTTCGTCAGTCCCGAGAGCTTCTCGCTAATGGAATCCATCTCGATCCTGTGCATGGTGGTGCTGGGCGGCATGGGCCATATCCCGGGCGTGATCCTGGGCGCGCTGATCCTGGCCGCCTTGCCCGAATTCCTGCGCGCGGTGGTCGAGCCGGTGCAGCACATGCTGTTCGGCGCCGTGGTGCTGGACCCCGAAGGCATACGCATGCTGCTGTTCGGCCTGGCCATGGTGTGCGTGATGCTGTTCCGGCCCGCCGGCCTGTGGCCGTCGGCGGTGCGCCGCCGCGAGCTGGCCAGCAAGACCCAGGGAGGCGCGGCATGAGCAATAAACTGCTGCAAGCCCAGGGGCTGGGCAAGCGCTTCGGCGGCCTGCAGGCCTTGTCCGAAGTGAGCTTCGACATCGAGGAAGGCGAGATCTACGGTTTGATCGGGCCCAACGGCGCGGGCAAGACCACGCTGTTCAACGTGCTGACCGGCCTGTACATCCCGGAGGAGGGCTCCTGCACCTTCAACGGCGTGTCGCTGTCGGGCAAGAAGCCGCACGAGGTCGCCTACGCGGGCCTGGCGCGCACCTTCCAGAACATCCGCCTGTTCGCCAACCTCAGCGCCATCGAGAACGTCATGATCGGGCGCCACATGCGCACCCGCTCGGGCGTGTTCGGCGCGGTGCTGCGCACGCGCGCCACGCGCGCCGAAGAGGCGGCCACCGAGGCGCGCGCGCACGAACTGCTGGAATACGTCGGCATCGGCCATCGCGCCAACGACGTGGCGCGTTCGCTGCCCTACGGCGACCAGCGCCGCCTGGAGATCGCGCGCGCGCTGGCCACCGATCCCAAGCTGCTGGCGCTGGACGAGCCGGCGGCCGGCATGAACGCCTCTGAGACGGTGGTGCTGCGCAAGCTCATCGAGAAAATCCGCGCCGACGGCATCACGGTGCTGCTGATCGAACACGACATGAAACTCGTCATGGGACTGTGCGACCGCGTGCTGGTGCTGGAATACGGCAAGGTGCTGGCCATGGGCAAGCCCGCCCAGGTCCAGCGCGACCCCAAGGTCATCGAAGCGTATCTGGGCGCGGGCGCCGCCCAGGACCCGCTGATTCACCAGGAGCGCCCGGCATGACGGCAGCAGCATCCCAACCCTTGCTCGAATTGCGCGGCCTGCAGGTCGCCTACGGCGGCATCCGCGCGGTGCGCGGCATCGACCTGCGTGTCGACGAAGGCGAGCTGGTGTGCCTGATCGGCGCCAATGGCGCCGGCAAGAGCACCACCCTGCGCGCCATCTGCGGCCTGGTGCCGCTGGCCGGCGGCGAAGTGGTCTACGCCGGGCAATCCATCGGCGGCCAGAAATCGCACGAACTGGTGCGCCGCGGCCTGGTCATGGTGCCCGAGGGACGCGGCATCTTCGGCCAGCTCACCATCGAGGAAAACCTCGCCATGGGCGGCTACGTGCGGCGCGACGCGGCGCAGGTGCGCCAGGACACGGACCGGGTCTTCACCCTGTTCCCGCGCCTGGCCGAGCGCCGCAGGCAGGCGGCCGGCACCCTGTCCGGCGGCGAACAGCAGATGGTGGCCATGGGCCGCGCCATGATCGCGCGCCCCAGGCTGCTGCTGCTGGACGAGCCCTCGATGGGACTGGCGCCGCTGATGGTCGAGAAAGTCTTCGAGGTGGTGCGCACCATCGCCAGCGAAGGCGTCACCATCCTGCTGATCGAGCAGAACGCGCGCCTGGCGCTGGAGAACAGCCATCGCGGCTACGTGATGGAGTCGGGCGAGATCATCCTGTCCGGTCCGGCAGGCCAGATGCTGCACGATCCCAAGGTCCGTGCGGCTTATCTGGGCGAGACGGAGTAGGGCGCGACGCTAGACGGTGGCCGGCTCCCGGCCCACCGCCGCGACCACGCCGGCTTCGATCAGCGCGCCGATCTCCTGCTCGCCGTAGCCGAATTCCCCCAGGATCGCGATCGTGTCCTCGCCCAGGCGGGGCGCGGCGCGATGGTACTGCGCGGGCGTGGCCGACAGCTTGACGGGCATGCCGACGGTGCGGACCTTGCCCGCCACCGGATGGTCCTGTTCCACCACCATGCCGCGCGCCAGCGTCTGCGGGTGCGACAGCGCCTGCGCGATCGAGTGCACCGGGCCGGCCGGCACGCCGGCCGCGTCGAAGATGTCCAGCCACGCCTGCGCGGGGCGGGTTTTCAGGATCGCCGACATTTCCTCCACCAACTGCTCGCGGTTCTGCATGCGGTCGCGGTTGCGCGCGTAGCGCGGGTCCTCGGCCCATTGCGGCTGGCCCAGCGCCTGCGCGATGCGCTGCCAGTTCTTTTCGTTGGCCCCGCCGATGATGATCCAGTCGGTGGCGGTGGGGAATGCCTGGTAGGGCGCGCTCAGCACGTGCGCCGAGCCGGTGGGGCCGGGCGAGACGCCGCTGCCGAAGTAGATGGCGGCATGCCAGTAGAGCTGCTGCAGGCTGGCTTCGAGCAGCGAGGTCTCGACGATCTGGCCTTCGCCGGTGCGCTGCTTGTGCTGGTAGGCCGCCAGCACCCCGAAGGCCGCCAGCAGGCCGGCGTTGATGTCGGCCACGGAGTTGCCGGTGCGCAGCGGCGGGCCGCCAGGCTCGCCGGTGATCGCCATCAGGCCGGAGAAACCCTGCGCCACGAGGTCGAAGCCGCCCTTGTCGGCGTAGGGGCCGGTGGTGCCGTAGCCCGACACCGCGCAATAGATGAGGCCGGGGTTTTCGCGGCGCAGGGTGTCGTAGCCCAGGCCCAGCTTTTCCATCGTGCCCTTGCGGAAGTTCTCGGTCACCACGTCGGCGTCGCGGATCATGCGCAGCAGGATTTTCTTGCCCTCGGGATGCTTGAGGTCCAGCGCGATGGCGCGCTTGTTGCGGTTGAGCATGAGATAGGGCGCCGAGATGCCGTTGATCTGCGGGTCGCGGTACTGGCGCGAATCGTCGCCGCCGTCGAGCTTCTCGACCTTGATGACGTCGGCGCCCAGATCGGCCAGCATCATGCCGCAGGTCGGGCCGGCCATGATCTGCGACAGCTCGATCACGCGCATGCCGGCCAGCGCGCCGGCCGGACGCCGGGTATCGTCGTTATGCATGTGGACTCCTAGCGCCGCGTTCAGCGGCCGTTGAATTGCGGCTTGGCCTTGGCCAGGAAGGCGCGGTAGCCCGCGCGGAAGTCTTCGGTGTCGAAACAGTCGAACGCCTCGTCGCGGTCGGCGTCGGTCAGGGCCTTGCCGCCGACCAGGTTGCGGACGAATTTCTTGTGCCAGCGCGCCACCAGCGGCGCGCCGTCGGCGATGCGCCGGGCGGTGGCCTGGGCCTGCGCGGCCACCTGGTCGTCGGGCTCCACGCGCGTGACCACGCCCAGCCGCAAAGCCTCCCGGGCGTCGAAGATGCTGCCTTCGAGCAGCACCTGCAGCGCCGCCGACGGGCCGACCAGCCGCACCAGCGGCGCCAGCTCCGAATACGACATCACCAGGCCCAGGTTCTTGATCGGCACGCCGAAGCGCGAGCTTTCGCCGCAGATGCGGATGTCGGCCAGGCTGGCGATCTCCAGCCCGCCGCCCACGCAGATGCCGTGGATCTGCGCGACCACCGGATGGCGGCACCCGCCGATGGCTTCGATGGTGCGGCGCATGACGGCGCCGTACTCGATCGCCTGGCGCTTGTTGCTGCGCGCGGTTTCGAATTCGCCGATGTCGTTGCCCGGCGAAAAGGCCTTTTCCCCGGCGCCGCGCAGCAGCACGCAGCGCACGCTGTCGTCGGCGTCCAGTTCCAGGAAGGCGTCGCCCAGCAGCCGCCAGCTGTCGATGGTGAAGGCATTGAGCTTGTCGGGACGGTTCAGCACCACCGTCACGATGTCGCCGTCGCGCTGGCGCAGGATGAGGGAGGCGTCGGAAGAGGGGGATGCGCTCATGGCGTTCCTTTGCATGGGCGGGGGCGCGGCCCCCGCGGGGTTACTGTTTGCTCAGGCCCAGGCTGGCGGTGAGCTTGCCGTACTTGCTCCATTCGTCGCGCACATAGCTGGCGAAGGCCGCCGGGGTCTGCGGGCCGCCGCCCAGGTCCATGCCCTGTTCGGCCAGCTTGGACTGGATCTCGGGATCGGCCAGGGTCTGGGCCAGCGCGCGGTCGAGCTTGTCCAGCACCGGCTGGGGCAGCCTGGCCGGGGCCAGCACCGCGTACCACTGCACCACGTCCAGGCCCTTGATGCCGGACTCGGCCAGCGTGGGCACGTCGGGCAGCCGCTTGCTGCGCTCGGCGCTGGTCACGGCCAGGGGCCGCAGCTTGCCGGCCTGGATCTGGTTGATGGCGCCCGGCAGGGTGTCGAAGTTCAGGTCCACGCTGCCGCCCAGCAGGTCGGTCATGGCCTGGCCGCTGCCCTTGTAGGGCACGTGCTCCATGGTGACGCCGGCGATCTGCGAGAAGCGCGCCGCGCTCAGGTGCTGCGGGCTGCCCATGCCGGAGGAGGCATACAGCAGCTGCTTGGGCTTGGCGCGGGCGTCGTCGACCAGGTTCTGCACGCTGGTGTAAGAGTGCTTGGCGGGATTGACCACCAGCACGTTGGGCACCGAGCCGATGTAGCGCACTGCGGTGAAGTCCTTGATCGGATCCAGGTTGGACTGCACCACATACGGCGCGGCGACGGTGGACTGCATATTGGCCAGCAGCAGGGTGTAGCCGTCGGCGTCGGCCTTGGCCACGTAGTCGGCCGCGATCAGTCCCGAGGCGCCGGGCTTGTTCTCGACCACCACCTGCTGGCCCAGCACCGTGGACAGGCGGGCGGAAAGAATACGGGCCGATACGTCCGTGCCGCCGCCGGGCACGAAGCCGACGATCAGGCGCAGCGGCCGTTGCGGCCAGGCGGATGCGTCCTGGGCCAGGGCGGGGCCGGCGGCGGCCAGGCCGGCGCCTAGCGCCAGTGCGCCGGCCCAGGCGCGAGCATGCTTGTTCATGAAGGTCTCCTTGGTGGGGGGATACCTGCCCGCGTGTTGCTTGCTCTATGATGGGGTCAGGTTGGTATTCCGGTGGTGTCTGGTATACCAGATACAAAAATAATCGAATCAGCGAGCACGTACAACTCATGGCTAACCCTGAAGTCCTGGATCAATCCGTCCCCGATCTGGCCATCCATCACCCGACGCTGCCGGCCGTGGTGGCCGAAAAACTGCGTCAGCTCATCATCGACGGCACCTTCAAGCCGGGCACCTGGCTGAACGAGCGCGACCTGTGCGATCAGTTGAAGATTTCACGCACGCCGCTGCGCGAGGCCTACCGCATGCTGGCCTCGGACGGGCTGCTGGCGTTGCAGCCCAAGCGCGGCGCGATGGTGATCGAATTGTCGGCCGACGACGTCGAGAACATTTTCGATGTGCTGTCGGTGCTGGAAGGACTGGCGGTGCGCAGCGCCGCCGAACGCGCGAGCGACGCCGAACTGGCGCAGATTGCGCAATTGCACGCGCAGATGCGCGAGAACTATGAAAAGCGCGACATCCGCGCCTATTTCGCCGCCAGCATGGGCACCCACATCGCGATCAACCGCGCGGCGCACAACCCGGCGCTGACCCATGCCTATGACCGCCTCAACCTGCAGGTGCAGGCGCTGCGCTACAAGTCCAATTTCGACAGCGACGAATGGACCGCGGCGGTGGCCGACCACGAGGCCTTCGTGCAGGCGCTGATGCGGCGCGACGGCGCGCTTGCCGAATCGCTGATCCGCAAGCACGTGGGCAGCAAGAAGGCCTACAACCTGCGCGCCCGGCACGCGGGCGCGCCCCAGCGCTGAGCGGCGCCGGGACGCGCGCGCTTCAGGCCGGCTGCGCCGCCGCCTGGCGGCGCCGGCCTATCATCAGCGCGATGACGGCGGCGATCAGGCCGGTGGCGCCCGAGATCACGAAGGCCATCAGGTAGCTGCCCTGCGCGGCGCGCAGCGCGCCCGCCATCCACGCGGCGCTGGCTGCGCCCAGCTGGTGGCCGGCCACGATCCAGCCGAACACGATGGCGGCGTCGCGCTCGCCGAAGGCCTCGGTGGTCAGGCGCAGCGTGGGCGGCACGGTGGCGATCCAGTCCAGCCCGAAGAAGATGGCGAAGATCGACAGGCTGTAGAACGAGAAATCGGAATAGGGCAGGTAGATCAGCGACAGGCCGCGCAGCCCGTAGTAGACGAACAGCAGCTTGCGCGGATCGTAGCGGTCGGTCAGCCAGCCGGACGCGGTGGTGCCGATCAGGTCGAAAACGCCCATCAACGCCAGCAGGCCGGCGGCCTGCACCTCGGGCATGCCGTGGTCTCCGCAAAGCGCGATCAGGTGCGTGCCCACCAGGCCGTTGGTGGTGAAGCCGCAGACGAAGAAGGTGGCGAACAGGAACCAGAAGGTGCGCGTGCGGGCCGCGCGCGCCAGCACGCCGAAGGTGGTGGCCAGCAGGCCGGGGCGCGGCGCCGGCGCGACCGGCGCGGCGTGCGGATCGCTGCCGTACGGCGTCAGGCCCACGCTGGCCGGGCTGTCGGGCACCAGCCACCAGGCCAGCGGCACCAGCGCCGCGGCGGCGGCGGCCACCGCCCACACCACCCGGGTCCAGTCGCCGGACGAGGCCAGCGCCGCCAGCACCGGCAGGAACACCAGCGTGCCGGTCGCGGTGCTGGCCGTCAGCAGGCCCATCATGACGCCACGGTGGCGGGTGAACCAGCGGTTGACGACGGTGGCGCCCAGCACCACGGCGACCGCGCCCGAACCGATGCCCGAGAACACGCCCCAGGTCATGAGCAGGTGCCAGGGCTGGGTCATGAACGCGCTGGCCGCGCTGGAGGCGGACATCAGCGCCAGCGCGCCGATCAGCACGCGGCGCGGTCCGAAGCGCTCCATCGCCGCGGCCGCGAACGGGCCGACCAGGCCGTACAGGAAGATCCCCATCGCGGCGGCGAACGAGATCGTGCTGCGGCTCCAGCCGAAAGCCTCTTCCAGCGGCACCAGCAATACGCCGGGCGAGGAGCGCAGGCCGGCCGAGACCAGCAGGGACAGGAAGATCACGGCGACGACGACGAACGCGTACTTCTGGCCGACGCGCCGGAAAGGCATGGGGGGTTGGGCTATACTCATGTTACTTACCGGTACGTATGAAGAGTCGAGAAGCGCATAGTACGTACCGGTCAGTAACACAGTCAAGCGCTTTTTGTGGCGCTGTCAGCCAGACAAGGAGCACGAGCATGGCCAGCAAGACCGCCGACACCCGGCCCGCCGCCAAGCAGCCGCTGGCGGCCGACCGCATCCGCAAGACGGCGCGGGAAATGTTCTACCGCGACGGCATCCGCGCCGTGGGGGTGGACGCCATCGTCAACGAGGCGGGGGTGACCAAGCCCAGCCTGTACCGCAGCTTTTCGTCCAAGGACGAGTTAGCGGCCGCCTACCTGCGCGATTACGACGCGGAATTCTGGGCCCGCTTCGACGCGGCCTGCGCCGCCCATCCCGGCGATCCGCGGGCGCAGATCCTGGCCTACCTGTCCGGCCTGGGCGCGCGCGCCGTGCAGAGCGGCTATCGCGGCTGCGGCCTGACCAATGCGGCGGTGGAATATCCGGAATCCGACCACCCCGCGCGTGCCGTGGCGGTGGCCCACAAGGCGCAATTGCGCACCCGGCTGGCGGCGATGGCTAGGGAAATGGGCGCGGCCGATCCCGACGCGCTGGGCGACGGGCTGCTGCTGCTGCTGGAAGGCGCGTTCGTGTCCAGCCAGCTGTTCGGGCAGGGCGGGCCGGCCGGCCGCGTGGCGCAGATGGCGGACAAGCTGATCGAGGCGCACCTGGCCCGCTGAGCCGGCGCACCCGGATGGTGCGCAACACGGTGCCTCATGCACCAGAATTTCGCGTTTGTACTCATTGTGCAACGAACAAAAAAATGCTTGGAGATTCTTATTGCGACGCAGCAGACTCAGGTCTAAGATGAGTTCGTGCTGTTCCACATCGCGCTTTCTCAAGGAGAGAATCATGAGCGATACCGCATTGAAGAACACCCGGGAACACTCTGTGGCCGGCAAGGGCGCAAAAGCGCAGGCGCTGGGTCCGACCGGCGGCTGGCGGCGGCTGAAGCTGCGCCTGGCGGCCCTGGGCGGCGCGGTAGGCGAAGTGCTGCACGATATGGACGAAGGCCGCCGCCAGCATCCGGTGATTTCGGCCTACCACTAGCAGCACGCAGCAAGCCAAAAAAAGCCAGCAGATGCTGGCTTTTTTGCGTCTGGAGCGCTCGATCAGGACTTGAGCTTCGCGTCCATCGTGATCTTGGCGTTGAGCACCTTGGAGACCGGGCAGCCCTTTTCGGCCTTGCGGGCCGCCTCTTCGAAGGCCTGCGCGCTGGCGCCGGGAATCACGGCTTCGACCGTCAGGTGCACGGCTGAAATCGAAAAGCCGTCGGCCACCTTGTCCAGCGTGACCTCGGCCTTGGTGTCCAGGCTTTGGGCCACCATGCCGGCCTCGCCCAGGATGGCCGACAGCGCCATGGTGAAGCAGCCGGCATGCGCTGCGCCCAGCAGTTCTTCGGGGTTGGTGCCCGGGGTGTCGCCGAAGCGCGTGTTGAAGCCGTAGGGTTGGTCCTTGAGTACGCCGCTTTGGGTGGAAAGGGTGCCCTTGCCGGTCTTCAGGTCGCCCGACCAGGCGGCGGTTGCGGTTTTCTTCATGCGTGACTCCTGTAAGAAGGGCGCCCGTTGCGGGCGCATCCGGTGGGTGGGAGCGGGCCGCGCGGGCCGCCTTGTCGATGATACGGCCCGCGGCTTGCGGCGGCTTGCGCGCATCGGCAAGCCGATGTAACGGCGGCGTGGGCACGGGGCGCTACGCGGATAAGGCAGAATACGGGGATTGCCTTCAATTCCTTCAATCTTTCCGAGAAACGTAGTCATGTCTGCCGCATTCCTCCGCTGCGCCTGTGCCATTGCGCTGGCCGTTCCCGTCTTTACCGCCCAGGCCGAAGTCGTCATCGGCGTGGACGTGTCCACGACCGGTCCGGCCGCCGCCATCGGCATCCAGACCAATAACGCGATCCGCCTCTGGCCCGCCACGCTGGGCGGCGAGCCGGCCCGCTACGTGGTGCTGGACGACGGCACCGACGTCAGCCGCGCGGTGAAGAACATGCGCAAGCTGACCTCGGAGGACAAGGTCGACGCCATCGTCGGCCCCAACACCACCGCGGCGGCGCTGGCCGGCCTGGACGTGCTGGCCGAGACCGGCACGCCGATGATCGCGCTGGCCGCCTCCAGCGTCATCGTCGAGCCGCTGTCCGACCCCAAGCGCGCCTGGGCGTTCAAGATGCCGCAGAACGATTCGCTGATGGCGACCGCGCTGGTCGAGGACATGAAAAAGAAGGGCTTGAAGAACGTGGCCTTCATCGGCTTCGCGGATTCGTACGGCGACAGCTGGTGGAAGGAGTTCAGCGCCGCCGCCGGCGACGACCTGAAGATCGTGGCGCAGGAGCGCTTCCAGCGCACCGACGCCTCGGTGGTGGGCCAGGCGCTGAAAATCATCGCCGCCCATCCGGACGCCGTGCTGATCGCCGGCGCGGGCACGCCCTCGGCGCTGCCCCAGAAGACGCTGCTGGAGCGCGGCTACACCGGCGCCATCTACCAGACCCATGGCATCGCCACGCTGGAATTCCTGCAGATCGGCGGCGCCGACGTGGAAGGCACGCTGTTTCCGACCGGCCCGGGCGTGGTGGCCCGCGAGCTGCCCGACGGCAATCCGGTCAAGCCGGTAGCCGTGGCCTTCGCCGACAAATACGAAGCCCAGTACGGCAAGAACACGATGACGCAGTTCGCCGGCGACGCCTATGGCGCGTGGATGCTGCTGGATTCGGCGGTGGCGCGCGCGCTCAAGACCGGCGCCAAGCCGGGCACGCCGGCGTTTCGCGCCGCGCTGCGCGACGCCATCGAGGACACCCGCGACCTGGTCGTGCCCAACGGCGTGCTGAACATTTCCAAGGAAGACCACCAGGGCTTCGACGAACGCGCGCGGGTCATGGGCGTCATCAGGAACGGCCGGTTCTCGTACGCGCAATAGCCATCCGGCGGCCGGGTCATGGACGCCAACGGTTCGTAACCAGTCCTAACGTCCCATAGGGGCAGGGCAGGGAAAAGCAGGCTGCGGCCTGCTTTTTTTCGTCCATATCATTAGCGTCGAAATGATTTAGTGTCGTATCATTTTTAGTGCATTCATGAATCTAGAAATAAATCAGGGAGAAAACGACCCATGAACTCGACCTCGATCCGATCCCGGCGCCTGCTGGCGGCGCTGAGCCTGGGGCTGCTGGCCGCCTGCTCCGATTCCGGCTCAGACAAGCCCGCCGCGGCCGCCGCCGACAAGCCGGCCGCCGCCTCCACGCTGGAAGCGGCCAAGGCGGCCGGCAAGATACGCATCGGCTATGCCAACGAAGCGCCGTTCGCCTACATGGACAGCAAGGAAGCCAAGGTCACCGGCGAATCCGTGGAAATCGCCCGCGTGGTGCTCAAGCGCATGGGCATCGACGAGGTGGAAGGCGTGCTGACCGAATTCGGCTCGCTGATTCCGGGCCTGCAGGCCAAGCGCTTCGACATCATCGCGGCCGGCATGTACGTCACGCCCGAACGCTGCCAGCAGGTGGCGTTCTCCAACCCCACCTACGGCGTGGGCCAGGCGTTCCTGGTCAAGCAGGGCAACCCCAAGAACCTGCACAGCTACGAAGACGTGGTCAAGAACCCCGACGCCAAGCTGGGCGTGGTGGTGGGCGCCATCGAGGGCGAGTACGCCTCCAAGTCCAAGGTGCCGCCCGCCCAGGTGGTGGTGTTCCCGGATGCGGTCAGCGCGCTGTCGGGCGTGCAGGCCGGCCGCGCCGACGCCTACGCCGCCACCGCGCTGACGGTCAACGATCTGATGGGCAAGACCAGCGCCGCCAGCGGCCTGCAGAAGGCCGAGCCGTTCACCGACCCGGTCATCGACGGCAAGAACGTGCGCGGCTATGGCGCCTATGCGTTCCGCAGCGACGACAAGGCCTTCGCCGATGCGTTCAACGCGGAACTGGCCAAGTTCATCGGCACCGAAGAGCACCAGAAGCTGGTGGCGCCGTTCGGCTTCACTTCAGAGGAGCTGCCCAAGGGCGTGACCGCCGCCCAGCTGTGCGCCGGCCAGTAAGGGGGCGGCCATGCAGCTGATCTCCGAGCATTTCGCCGAGCTGGCGCCGCCGCTGCTGGAAGGCCTGGGCGTCACGCTGCAGGTCATGGCGGGCGCGGTGGTGCTGGCCGTCCCGCTGGCGCTGGCCGCGGGCATCTGCCGCCTGTCGAGCCTGGCCCCGGTGCGCTGGATCGCCTCGATCTACGTGGAGGTGTTCCGCGGCACGTCGGCCCTGGTCCAGCTTTTCTGGTTCTATTTCGTGCTGCCGCTGTTCGGGGTGCAGTTGCCGGCCATGCTGGTGGGCATCGTGGTGCTGGCGCTCAACGCCGGCGCCTACGGCGCCGAGGTGGTGCGCGGCGCGATCCGCGCGGTGCCGCCGGGCCAGCGCGAGGCGGGCATCGCGCTGAACCTGACGCGCGCGCAGATCATGCGCCGCATCGTCGTGCCGCAGGCGGTGCCGGCCATGCTGCCGCCGGCCGGCAACCTGCTGATCGAACTGCTGAAGAACACGGCGCTGGTGTCGCTGGTCACCATTACCGACCTGACGTTCCGCGGCCAGCTGCTGCGCAGCGAAACCCTGCGCACCACCGAAATCTTCACCCTGATGCTGCTGCTGTACTTCGCGGTAGCCTTGCTGATCACGGCCGGCGTGCGCCTGCTGGAGCGGAGGGTCCGGGTCCGATGACACCGATATTCGACTGGTCTTTCGCCCTGGAAATCCTGCCCACCCTGGGCTCCGCCCTGGTCGTCACCATCCAGGCCACGCTGCTGGGCATGCTGGTGGCGGTCACGCTGGGCCTGGTGCTGGCCATGCTGCGGCGTTCGCGCCTGCACATCGTGTCGCTGCCGGTCGGCTTCGTGATCGAGTTCGTGCGCAGCACGCCGCTGCTGGTGCAGATGTATTTCCTGTTCTACGTGCTGCCCCTGACCGGCATGCGCATGTCGCCGCTGGCCACCGGCATTCTCGCGCTGGGCCTGCACTACGCGACCTATTGCGCCGAGGTCTACCGCGCCGGCATCGAGGCGGTGCCGCGCGGCCAGTGGGAGGCCGCCACCGCGCTCAACCTGTCGCGCTGGCGCACGGCGGTCGACGTGGTGCTGCCGCAGGCCATACCGCCCGTGGTGCCGGCGCTGGGCAACTACCTGGTGGCCATGTTCAAGGACACGCCGCTGCTGTCGGCCATCACCGTGGTCGAGCTGCTGCAGCAAAGCAAGATGATCGGCTCGGCCACGTTCCGCTACACCGAGCCGCTGACCCTGGTGGGCCTGCTGTTCCTGGCGCTCAGCCTGGTGGCGGCCTGGGGCGTGCGCGGCCTGGAGGCCCGTTTGCAACGATATGGAGGAAGGCGATGAGCGCCAGCGTAAGCATCAAGAACCTGCGCAAGCAGTACGGCGACCTGGAGGTGCTGCGCGGCATCAACCTGGAGATCCCGGCCGGCCAGACCGTGGCCGTGATCGGGCCGTCGGGCTCGGGCAAGTCCACGCTGCTGCGCGTGCTGATGACGCTGGACCGCCCCAGCAGCGGCGAGATCGAGATCGACGGCGTGCCCATGTGGACCGACGCCCAGGGCCGGCCGGTCGGCCCCAACTCCGAGCACCTGCGCAAGGTGCGCGGCAAGATCGGCATGGTGTTCCAGCACTTCAACCTGTTCCCTCACATGACCGCGCTGGGCAACGCCATGGAAGCGCCGCTGCGCGTGTTGGGCATGTCGCGCGACCAGGCCCGCGAGCGCGCCGTGGAGTACCTGGAAATGGTGGGGCTGGGCGACAAGCTCGACGTCTATCCCGCGCAGCTGTCGGGCGGGCAGAAGCAGCGCGTGGGCATCGCGCGGGCGCTGGCCATGTGCCCCGGCATCATGCTGTTCGACGAAGTCACCTCGGCGCTGGACCCGGAACTGGTCGGCGGCATCCTGCAGATCCTGCGCGACCTGTCGGCGCGGCGCAGCATGACCATGATCATCGTCACCCACCAGATGAAGTTCGCCGAACGCAGCTCGGACCGCACGCTGTTCTTCGACGCCGGCAACATCGTCGAGGACGCGGAATCGTCGGTGCTGTTCAGCCAGCCGCGCGAGGAACGCACGCGCCAGTTCCTGGACTCCGTGATCGAGGGCCAGTAGGGCTGCGGCGCAGGCGGTATGCTGTGGTATCCCCTGACACGGAGGTTCCTCGCATGTCCCTGCTTTTCAGCCCCGCCGCCATCGGCAACCTGGAACTGGCCAACCGCATCGTCATCGCGCCCATGTGCCAATACTCGGCAGAACAGGGCCGGGCCGTCGACTGGCACATGATCCACCTGGGCCACCTGGCGCTGTCCGGCGCCGGGCTGATGTTCATCGAAGCCACGGCGGTCGAGCCGGAGGGCCGCATCTCGCCGGGCGATCTCGGCCTGTGGTCCGACGACACCGAGGCCGCGCTGGGCCGCGTGGTGGCCGCCGTACGGCGCCATTCGCCGATCAGGCTCGGCATACAGCTCGGCCACGCGGGCCGCAAGGCCTCCAGCGAGGCGCCCTGGAACGGCGGCCAGTTGGTCGCGCCCGAGGCGGGCGGCTGGCAGCCCTGGGCGCCTTCGGCCCTGCCGCACGGCGCGGCCGAGCCGGCGCCCCGGGTCCTGGACCAGGCTGGCCTGGCGCGCGTGCGCGAGGCCTTCGTCGACAGCGCCCGCCGCGCGCTGCGCCTGGGGCTGGACGCGATCGAGCTGCATGCGGCGCACGGCTACCTGCTGCACCAGTTCCTGTCGCCGCTGGCCAACCGTCGCGACGACGCCTACGGCGGCTCACTGGAGAACCGCATGCGCTTCCCGCTGGAGGTGTTCCAGGCGGTGCGCGAAATCACGCCGCGCAATGTGGCGCTGGGCGTGCGCGTCTCGGCCACGGACTGGGTCGAAGGGGGCTGGGACCTGGAGCAGACCCTGGCCTTCGCGCAGCAGCTCAAGGCGCGCGGCTGCGAGTTCATCGATGTGTCTTCCGGGGGCGTGTCGCCGCAGCAGAAAATTCCGGTCGGGCCGAACTACCAGGTGCCGTTCGCCGAGCAGATCAAGCGCCAGGTGGGCATGCCCACCATCGCCGTCGGCATGATTACCGAGGCGCAGCAGGCCGAGGACATCCTGGCGCAGGGCCAGGCCGACATGGTCGCGCTGGCGCGCGGCATGCTGTATGACCCGCGCTGGCCCTGGCATGCCGCCGCGCAGCTCGGCGGCCAGGTCGCCGCGCCGCACCAGTACTGGCGCTCGCAGCCGCGCGACCAGAAAGCGCTGTTCGGCGAAACCCGCTTCGGCGCGCGCTAGCGGCCGGCCGCGCCGGGCCGGCGGCCTTCGTAGGCGTCCTGCAGCAAGGCGCGCAAGGCCGCGCGTTCCAGCGGACGCGGGTTGGGATAGGGCGTGCGCAGCGCGATGTCGCAGGCCTGGTCCAGGTCCTGCTCGCGCATGCCGATCTCGCGCAGCGCCGTGGGCGCGCCCAGCGAGCGGGCCAGGTCGTACACGCCCTGCGCGGCGTCGGACGCGCCCAGCGCGGCGGCGATGCGCTGCATCGCCTGCGGCGCGGCCGGCGCGTTGTAGGCCAGCGCATGCGGCAGCACCACGGTATGCACCTCGGCGTGCGGCAGGTTGAAGCTGCCGCCCAGCGTATGGCAGAGCTTGTGGTGCAGGGCCATGCCCACACTGCCCAGCACGGTCCCGCAAAGCCAGGCGCCGTACAGCGCGTCGCCGCGCGCCGCCTGCAGGGCCTGGCCGGCCGCGCCGCCGCAGATGACGGGCAGCGCCCGGGCCAGCGCCCGGATGCCTTCCTGCGCCATCAGGTCCATGATGGGATTGCCGTCGGCCGAGTACAGCCCTTCGGCGGCGTGGGCGATGGCGTTCATGCCGCTGGTCGCGCTCATCGCCGCCGGCAGCGACATGCTCAGTTCCGGGTCGTAGACCACGCTGCGCGGCAGCACGCGCTCGTCCTTGCCGGTCTTTTTCAGGCCGGCTTCGGTGATGCCGTAGATCGGCGTCATCTCGGAACCGGCGTAAGTGGTGGGCACCGCGATCACGGGCAGGCCGGCCTCCAGCGCGATGGCCTTGCCCAGTCCGATGGTGGAGCCGCCGCCCACCGCCACGGCGCAATCCGCGCCATGCTCGCGCGCCGCCTGGCGCGCCTGGCGCGCGACCTCGATGGGCACGTGCATCGCCGCCTGGTCGAATATGCCGGCGACGCGGTCGGCGCCGAGCAGCGCGGCCACGCGCTCGGCCTGGGCGCGCTGCGGCGCGGTGCACAGCACCAGCGCCCGCCGCAGGCCCAGCGCGTCGAGCTCGGCCGCCAGACCTTCCAGGCTGCCCGGGCCGAAGACCACGCGCTGCGCGCGGCTGGTGTAGACGAACGGCGAGACGGCGTTCGGGTAAGCGGTGTCGGTCATTGCGGTTCCTATTTTTGTGCAAATTGCCAAACTGCGGCCATGCACGCTATCGTAAGTGCCAGCGCCAGCAGGAAAGCACGCGCCACACGCCAAAGCCTTTTGCGCCATATGCACAAATGAAAGCCGTCAAATTCGCCGAAAACCTGTCGATCTTCGTCGACGTCGCGCGCGCGCAGAGCTTCTCCGAGGTGGCGCGCCGCCGCGGCATGGTGGCCTCGTCCGTGGCGCGCCAGATCGGGGCGCTGGAGTCCGAACTGCAGGTGCCGCTGTTCCTGCGCTCCACCCGCGCCCTGGCCCTGACCGAGGCCGGCGAAGTGCTCTACGAGCGCGCCGTGAAGATCCTGCACGACATGACGGAGGCCCGTTCCGAGGTCATTTCGCTGGAACAGAGCGTCCAGGGCCAGCTGCGCGTGAGCTGCCTGCCTGCTTTCGCGCGGCGCTACGTGGTGCCCATGCTGCCGCGCCTGGGCCTGCGCCATCCGCAATTGCGCGTGGAACTGGAGCTGACCGAGCGGGTGGTGGACCCGGTGGTCGAGCGCATGGACGTGGTGGTCAGGGTGGGGCAGCAGCCCGACAGCAGCCTGATCGGGCAGCGCATCGGCAGCCACCGCTACCTGATCTGCGCGGCGCCGTCCTATCTGGAGCGGCACGGCGTGCCGCGCACGCTGGCGGACCTGGCGCGCCACCGCCTGATCGACCGGCGCCACAGCACCAGCGTGCGCGGCTGGCGCGAGGTGGGCGGCGGGCTGTGGGCGCAGGACGCCCGCTTCGTGCTCGAATGCGACGATTGCGACGCGCGGCGCCAGGCCGCGCTGGAAGGCCTGGGCATCGCGCTCATGCCGAACTGGTCGGCCGGCCCGGACATCGGCGCCGGCCGCCTGGTGCAGCTGGCGCTGCGGGACGCCGTGCCGGCGCCGGACAGCGGCATTTATCTGTTGCGGGCCATGCCGCGCGCCAACGCCAGGATACGCGCCTTCACTGAAGCGCTGCGCCAGCAGGTGGGTTCGCCGTCGGTGTGGGACGTCGCGATCGATTCGGTGGCGGGGCCCGTGGCCCGCAGCGCCTAGAGAGCGGCGTAAGCCTGTTCCAGCCGGGCCTGCAGCTGTTCGGCGAAATCGGCCTGGGCCGGGTCCAGCGCCGACATCAGCCGCGCCAGCACGACGTTGTCTTCTTCGCCGTTCCAGATCTTGACGTAGGTGCCTTCCTTGTAGCCGTGGCGCTGGCGGAAGATGTTCAGCACGTTCTTGGAAACGTACTGCGTGTAGGCGTCGTTCCAGCTCATTTCGCAGGCCGTCATGGCCTGCTCCAGCACCTTGAAGCTGGCGCGCCCGCACACCGCCAGGCCGCCGATCAGTTCGAGCAGCTCGGGCACGTTCAGCGTGTCCAGCGCGTAGGCCTTGCCGTCCAGCGACACCGAGGCCGGTCCGGCCAGATCGGCCACCAGCGCGTCGGCGGCCTGCCCGGCGCTGCCGCCGGCCGCGACGATGGTGTGCGACAGATAGAAGTGCAGGATGTCCACCAGTTCCATCTGCACCTGGGGCAGGTCGATGGTCTGCTTCTTCCACCATTTCCAGCCGTAGTGCTCCAGCGCCTCGGCCGATTCGACGAAGGCGGCCCGCAGGAAACGGGCGCCGCCGTTGACCCAGTCCGGATTGATCATGCTGTTCAAGTGGTCCTGCAACTTGAGCATCGTGGCCGCCTGGGCCTGGTTCAATCCGACTACGTTATTCACTTTCACTCCGGGTTCGTGGGGTCTGTTGGACAGCGGCGGAAATGTTAGCACCATTGCCGCCGCGTCCCGGCCTCACGCGCTACCGTCCTTGCGGTACGCGGAGGTCTTCAAGGGCGGCAGCTTGGCCAGCGGCGGCCGGCGCGGATTGCGCGCGCCGGCGGCGGCCTTGAACAGCATCACCGCGAAGAAAACCAGGAAGGCCGCGGGCATCAGCTCGTCCAGGTCGAACTGCGGGCTGCGCAGCACCTGGAACACGATGCGCGCCGCCGCCCAGCCGGCCAGCACGCCGCCTATGGTCAGGATGATGCCGATCTTGCGCTGGCGCGCGCGCCGCGCCAGCGAGTCCGCGGCGGGGTCTTCCTGGCCGGCGGGGGCGGCCGCCGCGGGCTTGCGCGCGGGCGTGGGGAAGGGGTCGGACAACTGGCCGGCGTCGACGCGCTCGGCCTCGACCCTGCCGCGCGCGGCGCCGCCGGCGCGCGTCAGGTTTTCGATATAGCGCACGAAATCGCCGTCTTTCGGCTCGCCATCGATGGCCATGGAGCTCTCCGGTTCAGTTGCCGCGGCGCTGGCGAGCCGGCACGCGGCGTTTGCGCAGCATGGCCACCAGCAGGCCGCCGCCCAGCAGCACCGACAGGCCGGCGCCTATCATCATGGCGATCTGCTGCGCGTTGTCCGCCGTGCCCAGGCTGCGCGCCGTGATGTAGCCCGGCGCCAGCATCAGCGGCAGCCACAGCGCGGCGGAAATGACATTGGCCAGCTGGAAGCGGCCGTGGGCCATGCCCATCACCCCGGCCACCGTGGGAATGGTGGAACGGATCGGGCCCAGGAAGCGGCCGACCAGCACCGAAGCGAAACCGTAGCGGTAGAAAAACAGGCGGGCGCGCGCGACGCCGGAGCGCTGCTGCTTCAGCGGCCAGCGGCGCAGCACGTTCGGCCCGGCCCAGCGGCCCAGCCAGTAAGACAGCGCATCGCCCACGATGGCCCCGGCGATGCCCCAGGCCAGCACGATCCACGGGCTCAGCGTACCCGCGCCGATCAGCCCGCCGGTCAGCAGCATCAGCGCGGTGGCCGGGATGAAGAGGCCCACCAGCACCAGGGACTCGCCCAGCGTCAGCAGGAAAGTGATCGGACCCGCCCATGCCTGGTTGGTCTCGATGAACGCGGCGATCTGGTCGATGTATTGGTCCACGTATAGGCTCACAAAGGCAAACTTGAAAATAAGCTGAATGCAATCGGGTATCTTAACGCCTGCAAGAGCGGACGCGCCTAGTCCGTACGGTTGAAGTCTACAGTCAGGGAATTATGGATTCGGTTACGCAAGCGGTGCTGGGCGCCGGAATACAGGGCGCGCTGATGGGACGCTTCCAGGGACGCCGGGCGCTGATCTACGGCGCGGCCCTGGCCACCGTGCCGGACCTGGACGTGCTGATGAGCTACCCCGACCCGGTCTCGCTCATGACCTACCATCGCGGCTTCTCGCATTCGGTCTTCGTCCTGACCGGCCTGGCCGCCTTGCTCGCCTGGCTGATCCGCAAATACTGGCCGCAGGCGCCCTACAGCGGGCGGCGGCTGTTCCTCACCTTGTGGCTGGTGCTGGTCACGCACCCCGTGCTGGACGCGTTCACCGTCTACGGCACCCAGCTCTTCTGGCCGCTGGCGCGCATACCGGAAAGCTGGTCCGCCGTTTTCATCATCGACCCCATCTACACCGTGCCGCTGGCCGCCGGCGTGCTGGTGGCGATAGCCTGCGGCATGACCCGCGGCGCGCGCCGCCTGCTGGCCGCCGCCCTGGTGTTCAGCACCGCCTACCTGGGCTTCGGCCTGGCCGGCCGCATGGCCGCCGAGCACCGCGTGCGCGAAGCGATGCAGGCCCGGGGCATCGCCGTCACCGACCTGCGCGCGGTCAACATGCCATTCAACACCCTGGTATGGCGCGTCATCGCCAAGACCGCCGACGGCCACTATTACGAGTCCGTCAGCAGCCTGTTCGACCGCGACCCGCCGGAATGGCTGCGCCAGCCGCTGAACCTGGACCTCGGCCAGGCCCTGGCCGGCGTGCCGCTGCACCAGCGGCTGCGCTGGTTCACCGACGACTGGCTGCGCTACGACGCCATCGGCGACGCCCTGGTCGTCACCGACCTGCGCATGGGCGTGGCGGGCCACTACACCTTCCGCTTCAAGATGGCGCAGCGCGCCGCCGACGGTGGCTGGACGCCGGTCACTCCGTCGAGCTGGCCCACCGCGCGCGGCGGCTGGGCCGAATTGAAACTGGTGCTGGCGCGCATCCTGCACGAACAACCGCCGCTGCCGCTGGCGCAGTGGGCGGAGATGGCGGAGCGGTAGGGAAGGGGCGCCGCAGCGCCACGCCGATTTCAAGCCAGCCAGTTTTCTATGACCAGTCCGCGAATACGCTCGAATTCCCGGGTGTTGCCGGTCACCAGTTGGCGCAACCGTAGCGCAGTTCGGCCGCGACGACGATGCTGGTGCAGACCCGGCGATGGCCGACCCGCTCGACACGGCGCGCGGCCCGGCCATCGGGCTCGCGCAGCAGGACGCTGATGATATTGGTGTCCAGCAGATAGGCGCTCATCGCGGGTTTTGCCGCCCGATCGGCATGTCTTCGAGATCGGGGAACTGGTCCGCGGGTCCTAACGGTTCTTCGTTTCTCCATTCGGCCAGCAAGGTCACGATATTTCCCGGGCCGGCTGCGGGAATGGGTGTGGGCAGAGCTCGATCATTGCGGAACGGCCTCGCGTCACGAGACTTGGAAGAAGGGGGCGGGATGGTCATGGTTCGTCCTTTTCGCATGGGCCACAGGGCGGGGCCGCCTTTGTGTCTCTGCAGTCTGCCGGAAACCCCGCCCATTGCACTTCGTATTGACCGCCATCCACCCTGTGTTTTATTCTTGTTCGTCTATTAGGAACTTGAGTTCCATAATTCGGAACTAATATGAGCATTCTCGACGGAGTCCAGCGCGTCTTGTCGCTGTATGCGGACGGCGCGACGGAATTGAGCTTCACCGATGTGGCGGCGCGCCTTGCGCTGCCCAAGAGCACGGCTTCGCGCCTGCTCAACCAGATGCAGCATTACGGCCTGCTGGACCAGGACCCCGCCACGCGCCGCTACCGCGCAGGGGCCTTGCTGGCCCAGGCGGTGCGCGCCGGCATGGCGGCCACGCCGCTCGATGACGCCTGCCGCGCCGTGCTGGCGCGCCTGTCCGACGAAAGCGGGCTGACCGCCTATCTGTCCACCCTGAACCAGCGCGAGACCGTGGTGCTGCAGCGCCTGAACGGCTCGCACCCGGTGCAGGTGCTGTCTTCGCCCGGCTCGCGCCGCGCGGCCTCGGGCACCGCCATGGGCCGGGCGCTGCTGTCGCGCCTGAGCGATGCCGAGTTCCAGGCGCTGTACGGCGCCGACCCCGGCCAGCCGCTGCCCATGGAGGGACGCGATTGTCCCGCCACCGTGGGCGAACTGGCCGGCCTGGTGGCGCAGGTCCGCGCCGACCGCTGCGGCGTCGCCATCGACCAGGCCATGCCCGGTATCGGCGCGGTGGCCGCGGCGCTGCGCGATCCCGCCACCGGCGAGCTGCGCGGCCTGTGCCTGTCCTTCGTGTCTTTCCAGGTCGACGCCGAGCGCGTCGCGCGGTTGCGCCAGACCGTGCTCGAGCAGGTGGGGGCGCTGGGCCGCGAACTGAACGATCCCTATTGGCTCGCCTGAATCTCCAAACTTCCTTACGGAAATCGCTTTCATGAACCTCCTGCTACTCAGCAATTCCAGCAGCGACGCCGGCTATCTGGTGCATGCGCTGCCCGCCATCCGCGAACTGATCGCGGCGCTGCCGCCGGGCGCGCCGGCCGTGTTCGTGCCGTTCGCGGGCGTGACCCGCAACTGGGACGACTACACCGCGCTGGTGGTCTCGGCGCTGGCCGACACCGGCCTGGACATCCAGGGCCTGCACCGCGCCGAAGATCCGGTGGCCGCGCTGGAAGGCGCCGCCGTGATCATCGTGGGCGGCGGTAACACGTTCAATCTGCTGGGCCAGCTGCGCCGCCAGGGCCTGCTGGGCGTGGTGGCGCGCCGGGTCCGCCAGGGCGCGGCCTATCTGGGCTGGAGCGCCGGGTCCAACCTGAGCTGCCCGACCATCTGCACCACCAACGACATGCCCATCACCGACCCGCAGGGCTTCGACGCGCTGGGCCTGCTGCCGTTCCAGATCAATCCGCACTACACCAACGCCCATCCGCCGGGCCACCGCGGCGAGACCCGCGCGCAGCGCCTGGCCGAGTTCTGCACCCTGAACCCGGCGATGCCGGTGCTGGGCCTGCCGGAAGGCTCCGGGCTGCGGGTGAGCGGCGGCGAGATGACCCTGATCGGCCCGCACGAGGCGCCGCTGTTCCTCGGCCAGCAGGAACCGCGCGTATTCCGCCCGGGTCCGGTGGAGGTCCAGGCATGAAGCAAGTCATCGACACGATCGAGCTGCTGTCGTCCGCCCGCGTCACCGGCGAGTCGGTGGCGCAGCGGCTGCGCGAGGCCGGCGACTGCGAAGTCGAGGTGACCCGGCTCGAGCGCGACGGCGCCGCCACCGAATTCCTTTCCATCGTCATCCCGGGCGCCGACGAGACGGCGCCGCAGCTGGGCATCGTGGGCCGCCTGGGCGGCATCGGCGCGCGCCCGGCCGTCACGGGCCTGGTGTCCGACAGCGACGGCGCGGTGGTCGCGATCGCGGCGGCTTTCAAGCTGATGGCCATGGCCCGCGAGGGCGACGTGCTGCCCGGCACGGTGCGCATCCGCACGCATATCTGCCCGCGCGCCGGCACGCGTCCGCATCATCCGGTGCCGATGATGCGCTCGCCATTCCCGATGCGCGAGATGATGTCGCATGAAGTCGATCCGCGCATGGACGCGATCCTCTCGGTCGACACCACGCGCGGCAACCGTCTCGTCAACAAGCGCGGCGTGGCGCTGACGCCGGTGGCAAAACAGGGCTATCTGCTGCGCATTCCCGAGACGATGCTGGACGTGATGGGCTGGGTCAGCGGCGAACTGCCCGTGACGCTGCCGCTGACCACGCAGGACATCACGCCCTACGAAAACGGCCTGTGGCACGTGAATTCGCTGATGCAGCCCACCATCGTCACCGACGCGCCCGTGGTGGGCGTGGCGCTGACCGCCCAGACCACGGTGCCGGGCTGCGCCACCGGCGTGACCAACGCGGTGGACGCCGACGTCGCCATGCGCTTCTGCATCGAAACCGCCAAGCTCTTCGGCCAGCGCGCCATGACGTTTTTCGACGAGGCCGAATGGGCCGCGCTGCAATCGCGCTACGGCTCCATGGCGCACCTGCAGACCGTGGGCCGCGAAACCGGAGACGCGGCATGAGCGCGCAACCGCGGCGGCGGGTGGCGTTCTTCACCATCGGGCAGTCGCCGCGCAGCGACGTGGTGCCGGAAATCGCGCCGCTGCTGGGCGCGCACGTGCAGGTCGACGAGTTCGGCGCGCTAGACGGCCTGGACGCGGCGGCGCTGGCCGCGCTGGCGCCCAAGCCGGGCGCCTACCGCTTCGCCACGCGCATGCGCGACGGCTCGCAGATCGAGCTGGACGCGGCCGCCGCCGAGGCCCGGCTGGCCCAGGTCATGAGCCAGGCCGACGCCGCCGGCTACGACGTGCTGGTGCCGCTGTGCACCGGCACGGCCATCGCGCCGATGCGCACGCTGGTGGTGGAGCCGCAGCAGGTCGTGGATCACCTGGTCGCGGCGCTGGCGCAGCACTGCCGCAAGGTGGGCCTGGTGGTGCCGCTGGCCGCGCAGGTCGACGCCTTCCACATGGCCGTGCCGCTGCCTTGCGACGTCCAGGTGGCGCACGCCTCGCCTTATGAGGCCGACGCGCAGCAGGCGGCGCGAAATTTCGAGCAGGCCGGCCGCGAGCTGGCCTCCTGTGACCTGATCGTCATGCACTGCATGGGTTACGCCGAGCGCATGCGCGCGGCCGTGGCCCAGGCGTCCGGCCGTCCGGTCCTGCTCTCCAACCGCCTCGTCGCGCAGACGCTGGCGCAAATCCTTGGTCCGGGTGTCTGACACCCCATCTCTACCCGAAGGCCTGGCGCGCCGGGCCTTCGGTGAATCAAATATCGCAGGGAGTTTTTCGTTATGTTCAGCCGTACCCTAAACCGCGCCGTCGGCGCGCTGTTCGCCGTTTCGGCGCTTGCCGCCACGCCGGCGCTGGCCGCCGACGCCTGGAAGCCCGCTAAACCCGTGCGCCTGCTGGTGGGCTTCGCCCCGGGCGGCTCGGCCGATACGCTGGCCCGCCTGCTGGCCGACCCGCTGTCGCAACGCCTGGGCCAGCCTGTCGTGGTCGAAAACCTGGCCGGCGCCGGCGGCAACATCATGGCGTACCGCCTGAGCCAGTCGCCGGCCGACGGCTACGCCATCGGCATCGGCGCCGCCGGCTCCATGGCCATCACCCACGTGCTCAACCCCAAGGGCACCAACTACAAGCCCACTGACTTCACCCCGATCACGCTGGTCGCGGTGCAGCCCAACGTGGTCATCGTGAACAAGGACGTGCCGGCCAACAACCTGGCCGAGCTGAAGGAATACTTCCAGAAGACGCCGACCGCCACCTACGGCACCGCCGGCGTGGGCATCTCCAACCACCTGATCGCCGAGACCATGCTGTACAAGCTGGGCGTGAAAGTGCCGCACGCGCCGTACCGTGGCGCGGCGCCTGTCATCACCGACCTGCTGGGCGGCCATATCGCGATGACGATGGACAACATCTCCACCGCGGCCCCGCTGGCCACGCAAGGCAAGGTCAAGGCCATCGGCGTGGCCTCGCTCAAGCGCGCGCCGCAGCTGCCCAACGTGCCCACGCTGGACGAGCAGGGCCTGAAGGGCTTCGACATGCCGACCTGGCAGGGCGTGTTCGCGCCCGCCGGCCTGCCCGCCGACGTGCTGGCCGCCTACTACGCCGCGCTGCAGGACGTGCTCAAGCAACCCGCCCTGGTCGAGAAAATGGCCGGCCTGGGTTCGGAGCCGGTCACGGGCATGACGCCCGAGCAGTTCGGCCAGTTCCTGGAGAAGGACCGCCAGCAGTGGGCGGACATCGTGAAGGCCGCCAACATCAGCCTCGATTGAACGCGAGGCGCCAGCGCTCGGCCAGCGTTCGCGCTGGCCGAGCGCCCGCCGGTTGCCACACTCCGCCCTTGACTCTGAAGCTGCTTCAGGCTTTGTCATGATGCCTGGCAATACGCCGCGATCGCGGCTCGGAGGCTGATATGGGCATACTGAAACATCTGCTGGGCGGGCGCGCCGGGCATCACGGGTACGGCGGCCATCATGGCTATGACCGTCGCGGCGGCGGGGCCTATGGCGGCGCGCCGCAGGGCGCCGCCGTCGTCTGCAACGGTTGCGGCGCCTCCCAGGCCGCGGGCGGGCGCTATTGTTCGCAATGCGGCGTCTCGCTGGCGCCGCTGGCCTGCTCGCAGTGCCGCGCGGCCATCGCTGCCGGAGCGGGTTTCTGCGCGCAGTGCGGCACCGCCGTCGCGCCGTCGAACCAGCCTTGATCCGCGGACACCAATGAGCGATAGCCATCAGCACGGCGACGTGCGCACCTTACCCGAATCCCGCCTCTGGATCGCGCTGGGCCTGACCAGCACCTTCATGCTGGTGGAAATCGTCGGCGGGATCATGACGGGCAGCCTGGCGCTGATTTCCGACGCCATGCACATGATGACCGACGCCATGGCCCTGCTGCTGGCGCTGGTCGCGATACGCGCGGGCCGCAAGGCGGCGGACCTGATGCGCACCTACGGATACGCCCGCTTCGAGATCCTGGCGGCGGCGGTCAATGCGCTGGTGCTGCTGGGCATCGCGTTCTACATCCTGTACGAGGCCTATCAGCGCCTGTCGGCGCCGTCGGATATCCAGTCCGTGGGGATGCTGGCCGTCGCCGTGGTCGGCCTGATCGTCAACCTGATCGCGATGCGGCTGCTGGCAAGCGCGAAGGACGAAAGCCTGAACGTGAAGGGCGCCTACCTGGAAGTGTGGGCCGACATGCTGGGCTCGATAGGCGTGATCGTCGGCGCCGTGGTGATCTGGTTCACGGGCTGGCGCTGGGTGGATTCGGCGCTGGCGGTGGGCATCGGCTTCATGGTGTTCCCGCGCACCTGGACGCTGTTGCGCGAGTGCGTGAACATCCTGCTCGAAGGCGTGCCGCCGGGCATGAGCCTGCAGGCGGTGCGCGACGCCATCGCCGGCACGGCCGGCGTGGCCGCCATCCATGACATCCACCTGTGGGCGGTGACGCAGAGCAATCCGATGCTGACGGGCCATGTGGTGCTGGAGCCGGGGGCCGACGGCGAGGCGGTGCGCCGCGCCATCGAAGACCGCCTGCAGCAGGACTTCGACCTGCACCATACGACGCTGCAGATGGAGCGTGACGACCGCTCGGCGCAGGAGCACATACACTGAGCGCGGCCGCGGCGCGGGCGCGCAAACAAAAACGCCAGGCCGCGACGCCTGGCGTTTTTTTTTGAGTGCGCAGAGGACTACTTCGGCGGCACCCGCGCCGCGATCTCGGCGATCAGGCGGCGCGCCGCGTCCAGCTTGCCGGCGGCGGGCAGGGGATGCACGCCCTGTTCGTCGAACAGCACCAGTTCGGTGGTGTCGGCGTCCATGACCTTGTGCGCGAGGTTGCCCACCAGCAGGGGGATGCCCTTGCGCGCGCGCTTGGCTTCGGCGTGCTCGGCCAGCTTCTCGGTTTCGGCCGCGAAGCCCACGCACCAGGGACCGTCGGCCAGCTTGGCGACTTCGGCCAGGATGTCGGGATTGGGTTCGAACTCCATGACGGGGGCGCCGCCGCCCTCGCTGGTCTTTTTCAGTTTCTGGGTGCTGACGTTCTTCACGCGCCAGTCGGCCACGGCGGCCACGGCGATGAAGATGTCGGCGTCGGCCGCGCTGGCCATCACCGCATCGTGCATCTGGCGCGCGGTGGTGACCGACAGCGCGGTGACGCCGCGCGGCACCGGCAGGAAGGTGGCGCCGGTGATCAGCGTGACGCGGGCGCCGGCCTCGCGCGCGGCGCGCGCCAGCGCGTAGCCGGTCTTGCCCGAGGAGCGGTTGCTCAGCACGCGCACCGGGTCCACCGGCTCGGACGTGGGGCCGGCGGTCAGCAGCACGTGGCGGCCGGCCAGCAGCTTGGGCTGGAAGAAGGCGATCAGGTCGGTCAGCAGTTCGTGCGCTTCCAGCATGCGGCCGTCGCCGGTCTCGCCGCAAGCCTGTTCGCCGGCGGCGGGTCCCAGCACGCTGACGCCGTCGGCGCGCAGTTGCGCGACATTGCGCTGCGTGGCCGGGTTGGCCCACATTTCGCGGTTCATGGCGGGCGCGACCAGCAGCGGACAAGCGCGCGCCAGGCACAGCGTGGACAGCAGGTCGTCGGCCATGCCGTGGGCCAGCTTGGCCATGAAATCGGCGCTGGCGGGCGCGATCAGCACGGCGTCGGCGCCGCGTGTCAGGTCGATGTGCGCCATGTTGTTGGGCACGCGCGCGTCCCAGGCGTCCACGAACACCGGGCGGCCCGACAGGGCCTGCATGGTGACGGGCGTGATGAAGTGCGTGGCCGCCTCGGTCATCACCACGTCGACCGTGGCGCCCTGTTCGGTCATGCGCCGCACCAGCTCGGCGATTTTGTAGCAGGCGATGCCCCCGGTCAGGCCGAGGACGATGCGTTTGCGGGCGAGGTCGAGCATGGGGGCGGGGCGGCGGGTTCAGCGCCGCGTAAACGAGGAACGGACAGTGATTTTATTCTGCATTGCGGCATCGCGCCGTTCGCCATCCGTTCAGGGGGGATCAAACGCGGCGAAACTCAGGCTTGCGGCTTGCGCGAGCGCAGCAGTTCGTCCAGCACCAGCAGCACGGCGCCGCAGGTGATGCCGACGTCGGCCAGGTTGAAGGCGGGGAATTGCCAGTTGTTCCAGTAGAACAGCAGGAAGTCCACCACGTGGCCATGCACCACCCGGTCGATGACGTTGCCGATGGCGCCGCCCAGAATCAGCGTGAGCGCCAGGCAGAAGCGCGGCTGGCCGTGGGTGCGGCGCAGGATGATGGTGATGACCACGGCCGCCACGCAGCCCAGCCCGGTGAACAGCCAGCGCTGCCAGCCTTCCTCGGACGCCAGGAAACTGAACGCGGCGCCGCGGTTGTACACCAGGGTGAAGTCGAAGAACGGCAGCAGGTTGACGCGCTGGCCGTACTGGTAAGCGGTGTTGAAGTAGATCTTGGTCAGCTGGTCCAGCACGATGATGGCCAGCGCGATGGCCAGCCAGCGCCCCACGCGCGCGGGCGCGGGGCGGGTGCCGGACTGGACGCCGGTGGGGGCGGGCCCGGCCATGTTCAGGCCTTGTCGCGGGCTTCGCCCGAGCCGAACAGGTTGGACACGCAGCGGCCGCAGATCTCGGGATGATCCGCGTCCTGGCCCACGTCCAGGCGCCAGTGCCAGCAGCGCTCGCACTTCTTGTGCGCCGAGGGCGTGACTTCGATGCGGGTCTCGCCTTCGCCGGCGTGCACGGCGGCCCGCGAGACGATCAGCACGAAGCGCAGGTCGTCGCCCAGGCTGGCCAGCAGTTCGCGGTCCGCGCCGCTGGCGTAGAGGTCGACCTCGGCCTGCAGCGACGAACCGATGTCGCCGGCCGTGCGCACTTCTTCGAGCTTGCGCTGGACTTCGGCGCGGATGGCGCGCAGGCGCGTCCACTTGGCCGTCAGCGCCTCGGCGTCGGCGTACGGCGGCAGCGCGTGGTAGACCTCGGTGAAGATCGTGGTGCGGGCGGCGTCGGCCTGGTTCTTCAGGGCGGAGTCGACCAGTTCCTTCCAGGCTTCTTCGGCCGTGAACGACAGGATCGGCGCCATCAGCTTGAGCAGCGTCTGGGTGATGTCGAGCAGCGCGGTCTGGGCCGAGCGGCGGGCGCGGCTGTCTTCGGCCGAGGTGTACAGGCGGTCCTTCAGAATGTCCAGGTAGAACGCGCCCAGGTCTTCCGAGCAGAAGGTCTGCAGGCGGGCGACGGCCGGGTGGAAATCATAGCGTTCGTAGTTGGCCTGGACCTCGGCCTGCATCTGCGCCGTCATGGCCAGCGCGTAGCGGTCGATCTCGAACAGTTCGCCGTAGGGCACGGCCTGCGACACCGCGTCGAAGTCGGCCAGGTTGGCCAGCAGGAAGCGCAGCGTATTGCGGATGCGGCGGTAGCCTTCGACCACGCGCTTGAGGATCTCGTCGGAGATGGACAGTTCGCCCGAGTAGTCGGTGGAGGCCACCCAGAGGCGCAGGATTTCGGCGCCCAGCGAGTCGGACACCTTCTGCGGGGCGATCACGTTGCCCACCGACTTGCTCATCTTGCGGCCCTGGCCGTCGACCACGAAGCCGTGCGTCAGCAGCGCCTTGTAGGGCGGCTGGCCGTAAAGCATGCAGCCGGTCAGCAGCGAGGAATGGAACCAGCCGCGGTGCTGGTCCGAGCCTTCCAGGTAGAGGTCGGCGGGCCAGCCCAGTTCGGCGCCGTGCGAGCCGGCGAAAGCGCCGTCCTTGCCGCCCAGCACCGTGGCGTGCGTGCTGCCGGAGTCGAACCACACGTCCAGCGTGTCGCGGTTCTTCTCGTACTGGTCGGCCTCGTCGCCCAGCAGTTCGCGCGGGTCCAGCGCCTGCCAGGCCTCGATGCCGCCTTTTTCGACGCGCTGCGCCACCTGTTCGAGCAATTCGATGGTGCGCGGATGCAGCTCGCCGGTCTCCTTGTGCACGAAGAAGGCCATCGGCACGCCCCACTGGCGCTGGCGCGACAGGGTCCAGTCCGGACGGTTGGCGATCATGGCGTGCAGGCGGGCGCGGCCCCAGGCCGGATAGAAGGCCGTGGCGTCGATGCCGGCCAGCGCCGATTCGCGCAGGGTCGGGCCGCCGTCCTTGGGGGCCACGTCCATGCCGGCGAACCACTGGCTGGTGGCGCGATAGATGATGGGCGTCTTGTGGCGCCAGCAGTGCATGTAGCTGTGCTTGTGCTTTTCCACGTGCATCAGCGCGCCGGCTTCCTTCAGCGCCTCGACGATCTTGGGGTTGGCGTCCCAGATCGACAGGCCGCCGAACAGCGCCAGGCTGTCGGCATACTTGCCGTCGCCCATCACCGGGCTGATGAAGTCGGTGTCTTTCATGCCGTGCGCCTTGCACGAGATGAAGTCCTCGATGCCGTAGGCCGGGGCCGAGTGCACCACGCCCGTGCCGGAGTCGGCGGTCACGTAGTCGCCCAGGTAGACGGGCGCCTTGCGGTCGTAGGCGGCCTCGAACTGCGCCAGCGGATGGCGGAACTGGATCTCGGACAGCGCCGCGCCCGGGGCGGTGGCGATGATTTCGCCTTCCAGCTCCCAGCTCTTCAGGCAGTCCTCGACGCGTTCCTTGGCGATCAGCAGCAGAGGGCCGAACTTGGGCGCCGGCGACACGCGCACCAGGGCGTATTCGATTTCGGGATGCACGTTCAGCGCCTGGTTGGACGGGATGGTCCAGGGCGTGGTGGTCCAGATGACGATGGCGCCGTCGTCCACCGAATCCAGGCCGAAGGCCGCGGCCAGCCTGGCGTGTTCGGCGAACGGGAAGGCCACGTCCACCGCCGGGTCGACGCGGTCGGCGTATTCGACCTCGGCCTCGGCCAGGGCCGAGCCGCAGTCGAAGCACCAGTTCACGGGCTTCAGGCCGCGGAAGACGTAGCCCTTGTCCAGGATGCGGCCCAGCGCGCGGATCTCGTCGGCTTCGTTGCTGAAGTTCATCGTCATGTAGGGACGATCCCACTCGCCCAGCACGCCCAGGCGCTTGAAGTCCTTGCGCTGGCGGTCGATCTGTTCGAGCGCGTAGGCGCGGGCCTTGGACTGGACTTCGGCCACCGGCAGGTGCTTGCCGTACTTTTTCTCGATCTGGATTTCGATCGGCATGCCGTGGCAGTCCCAGCCCGGCACGTAGTGCGCGTCATAGCCGGCCATGTTGCGGCTCTTGACGATGATGTCCTTCAGGATCTTGTTGACCGCGTGGCCGATATGGATGTCGCCGTTGGCGTAGGGCGGGCCGTCGTGCAGCACGAAACGCGGGCGGCCGCGGCTGGCGGCGCGGATCGCCTGGTAGACGTGGTTTTCCTCCCACTGCGAAATCCAGGCGGGCTCGCGTCGGGCGAGGTCGCCCCGCATGGGGAAAGGGGTATCGGGCAGGTTGAGGGTCTTTTTATAGTCCATGGACGGCAAAATAGGCGCGCGCGTTTCGCGCGTCTTCGGCGATGGCGGCAGTCAGGGAAGGGAGGTCAGGGAATTTTTCTTCGTCCCGCAGCTTTTGCAGGAATTCGACGCGTACGAGTTTACCGTAAGCGTTGATGGTCTCGTCGAGCAGGTGCGCCTCGAGCAGTACGCGGCCGCGGTCTTCGACCGTGGGGCGCACGCCCAGGCTGGCCACCGCGGGCAGGGCGCGCTCGCCCAGGCCGTGGACCTGCACCACATAAATGCCCGAGCGCGCGGCGCAGCGTTCGGCCACGCGCAGGTTCATGGTGGGAAAGCCCAGCGTGCGGCCCAGCTTCTGGCCGTGTATGACGTGGCCGCTGATGTGATACGGATGGCCCAGCAGGTGGCGGGCGCGCTCCAGGTCGCCCACCGCCAGCGCGGTACGCACTTCCGAGCTGGAGATGCGGTGCCCGTGCTGGTCGGTTACGTCGGCCAGCGTCTGCACCTCGAAGCCGTGGCGCAGCCCGGCTTCGCGCAGCAGGTCGATGTCGCCGCTGCGCTTGTGGCCGAAGCGGAAATCCTCGCCCACCAGCAGCCATCTGGTGTGCAGGCCCTGCACCAGCAGCTGTTCGATGAAGGCGTTGGCCGACATCTCGGCCAGGCGGGCATTGAAACGCTCGACCACGACCTGGGAGATGCCGTAGCGCGCCAGCGCCGCCAGTTTGTCGCGCAGCCCGGAGATCCGGGTGGGCGCCAGTTCCGGGCGCTGGTGCAGCGTGGCGAAATATTCCCGCGGATGCGGCTCGAAGGTCATGACGGCGGGCGCCAGCGCGCGTTCGCTCGCGACCTGGCAGACGCGCGCCAGCATGGCCTGGTGTCCGCGATGGACGCCGTCGAAATTGCCGATCGTCAGCGCGCACGGGGCGCGCCGCTCGGGCGGGGGCAGGGATCGGTAGATATGCAGCGATGGTTTCACGAGCGAGAGTTTACAATTTTGGATTCCGGGTTTGTTCCCATCCCGCCCAAATCGCGCGGGACTCGCGCGCACAAACCCGATTTCCCTTGGAATTCCTTATCTTGCCGGAAATATCTACCACCAAGCGCCGCCTGGTCATCCTGATCTCGGGGCGGGGCAGCAACATGCGGGCGCTGGCCGAAGCGTGCCGCGACCAGGGCTGGCCGGCCGAAGTGGCCGCCGTGATCGCCAGCCGGCCGGACGCCGCCGGCCTGGAATGGGCCGCCCACCAGGGCATTCCCACCGCGGCCCTGTTCCACAAGGACTACGCCAGCCGCGAGGCCTTCGACGCCGCGCTGGCCGCCGAGATCGACCGCTACGAGCCCGATTACGTCATCCTGGCCGGCTTCATGCGCGTGCTGACGCCGGGCTTCGTCAACCATTATGCGAGCCGGCTGGTCAACATCCATCCTTCGCTGCTGCCGGCCTTCCCCGGCCTGCACACCCACGCCCAGGCGCTGGCCACCGGCGTGCGGGTGCACGGCTGCACGGTGCATTTCGTGACCCCGGTGCTGGACCACGGCCCCATCATCGCCCAGGGCTGCGTTCCGGTGCTGGCCGGCGATACGCCGGAAGCGCTGGCCGAGCGCGTGCTGACGGTCGAGCACCAGGCTTTCCCGGCGGCGGTGCGCTGGCTGGCCGAAGGCCGGGTTACCCTGACGAGCGACCACCGCGTGAACGTGGCGGGCGATCCCGAGCGCCTGTTCACCTGGTCGCCGGCCGCCTGACCGTCCGCGCAACGCGCTGCAACGCATTTACCGGGCGGCAAACCTCCGCCCCACTGGAATACGCCATGACTAAATCCCAACCTCCGCGTTCCCGTCCGGCCGGCGCCCCGCGCGCCGCCGAAGGCCGCGACGGCCGGAGCTTCTTTTCGCGCCCCAAGGGCGAGGCCCGGCAGGCGCTGGAGCGCGGCCGCGACGGTCGCCGCGACGAGCGGCGCGAAGGCCGTCCCGACGGCAGGCGCGAAGAACGCCGCGACGAGCGGCAGGGCGAGCGCGCCTCCTACGGCGCCGAGCGCCGCGAAGGCCGCCCCGGCCAGCGTCCGTCCTACGACGCGCCGCGCGGCGGCGAGCGCGCCTCCTATGGCGCCGAGCACCGCGAAGGCCGTCCCGGCCAGCGTCCCCACGACGCCCCGCGCGGCGAGGCCCGCGCGCCGCAGAAGCCCCAGTACAACCGTCCGCGCCAGCCGTACGCCGCCATCCGGATCGAGCAGGTGCAGCGCGCCCTGGGCGAAATCCTGCAATGGACCCACCCGGCCGACGCGGCGCTGTCGCACTGGCTGCGCAGCCATCCCAACCTGGGCGCGCGCGACCGCTCCGAGGTCGCCGAGGCCGTCTACGACGTGCTGCGCCATCTCCGCCGCTACCGCCAGTTCGGCGAAAGCGGCGTGGGCCCGGCCTCGCGCCGTCTGGCCATCCTGGGCCTGGCGGCCACGCTGGGTGCCGGCGAGCTGGCCGAAGGCCTGGACGCCGCCGAGGCCGAGTGGCTGCGGCGCGTGTCGCAGATCGACCTGGCGACGCTGCCGCGCGCGGTGCGCGGCAGCATCCCCGACTGGCTCGACGAGCGCCTGGGCGCGATGGACAGTCCCGAAACGCTGATCGAGGCGCTCAACCGCCAGGCCAGCCTGGACCTGCGCGTCAATCCGCTGAAGGCCGAACGCGACGCCATGCTGGCCGAGCTGCAGCAGGGCGCCGGCCGCTACCAGCCCGTCGCCATGCCGTATTCGCCCTGGGGCATCCGCATGGAAGGCCGGCCGGCCATCAACCGCTGGCCGCAATTCGAAAACGGCAGTATCGAGGTGCAGGACGAGGGCAGCCAGCTGCTGGCGCTGCTGGTCGGGCCGCGCCGCGGCGAGATGATCATCGATTTCTGCGCCGGCGCGGGCGGCAAGACGCTGCTGCTGGGCGCGCTGATGCGTTCCACCGGCCGCCTGTACGCTTTCGACGTGTCGGCGGCGCGCCTGGCGCGCGCCAAGCCGCGCTTCGCGCGCAGCGGCCTGTCCAACGTGGTGCCGGTCGTCATCGACAACGAGAACGATGCCCGCGTCAAGCGCCTGGCCGGCAAGGCCCAGCGCGTGCTGGTCGACGCCCCGTGCAGCGGCATCGGCACGCTGCGCCGCAATCCCGATCTCAAATGGCGCCAGCACCCCGAGGCGCTGGCCGAGCTGGGCCAGTTGCAGGAGCGCATCCTCAAGAGCGCCGCGCGCTGCGTGGCGCCCGGCGGCCGCCTGGTCTACGCCACCTGCAGCCTGCTGGCCGAGGAAAACGAGGTGCAGGCCGAGCGTTTCCTGGCCAGCCACCCCGATTTCGAACGCCTGGACGCCGCCGCCATCCTGGCGGCCCGCTGCGAGAACCTTCAGCTCGACGGCCCTTATGTCCAGCTGCGCCCCGACGTGCACGGCACCGACGGCTTCTTCGCCGCGGTGTTCGAGCGCAAGAAAAAGGGGGCCGTAGCCGAATCCGAGGAATCGGCCGAGGCGGCGCAGGCGTCGGATCAGGAACCCGGCGTGACGCCCACCGTGGCGCTGTAGCGGCGGGTGCCGAGCGTCTTGTCCTGGTACTTCACCTCCCAGGCCAGGGAATCCTGGCCCGGCCGGTCGGCCTGGTACACGAGTTGCGAGACGGGCACCGTCTTGTAGGCGCAGCGCCCGGAGGCGCCCGACTGGCCGCGCGTTTGCATGACGCTGGCCTTGCCCAGGCGCGGCGCCAGGGTGATGGACAGCCGCGGCGCGCGCAGGGCCAGGCAGTCCGACCCGCGGATCTCGTAATAAGAGGCCAGCACCACCACGTCGCCCGGCTTCAGCGTCTGCGACGCGGCGGGCGCGGACAGGCCGGCGCCCACCAGGGCCAGGGCGCAAGTAAAATGGGGACGTATTTTGAGGCGGGGTTTGTTCGGCAACATCAGTGGGGCAAAAGAGACAGTCGGGGCGTGGCGGACGGCAGGGCGCGCGGCCGCGCGGCTGACAGGAACTTTAATGCCAAAATCTGGCCCAAACCACTTGTCCCGGCGATTGCGCTACCCTTGTTACAGGGTAGATGCAGGGTCGCAGGGCCTGGCCTCGCGCTCGTCTTTTATGGTCGCGAGTAGGGATGTTTACGTGTCAAAACCCTGGCTTAGTCCTTGATTTCTCTCAAAAACTATTTTGAAACTCCCTTGTCATAAGACGGCAAAGGTAAGCTAAACTTCACGCACTTCTCAAGCGAGGCTCATAACAGCTTTATGGATTACATCCTCTCCTTCATTGCCGGCGGTCTGACGCAAGCCACCTGGTGGCAGATCGTCGTGTTCACCCTGGTGATGACGCACATCACGATCGTTTCGGTCACGGTATTCCTCCATCGCAGCCAAGCGCACCGCGGCCTGGACCTCCATCCAGCCGTCATGCACTTCTTCCGTTTCTGGCTCTGGATGACGACCGGCATGGTCACCAAGGAATGGGTTGCCATTCACCGCAAGCACCACGCCAAGTGCGAAAAGGAAGGCGATCCCCATTCGCCCATCCTGTTCGGCATCTGGAAAGTGCTGTTCCGCGGCGCCGAGCTGTACCGCGAGGAATCGTCCAACAAGGAAACCATGGCCAAGTTCGGCCACGGCACGCCCGATGACTGGCTCGAGCGCAACATCTACAGCAAGCACAGCCTGTGGGGCGTGCTGACCATGCTCGCCATCGACATCGCCCTGTTCGGCGCCATCGGCGTGACGGTGTGGGCCGTGCAGATGGCCTGGATTCCGTTCTGGGCCGCCGGCGTGGTCAACGGCATCGGCCACTACTGGGGCTACCGCAACTACAACAGCCCGGACACCAGCACCAACTTGTTCCCGTGGGGCATCGTGATCGGCGGCGAAGAGCTGCACAACAACCACCACGCCCACGGCACGTCGGCCAAGTTCTCGGCCAAGTGGTACGAGTTCGACATCGGCTGGTGCTACATCAACATCCTGAAGTTCTTCGGCCTGGCCAAGATCAAGAAGGTCGCGCCCAAGCTCAAGCTGGACGACAGCCGCACCGGCATCGATCTGCGCACCCTGCAGGGCGTGATCACGCACCGCTACGAAGTCATGGCCCGCTACGCGGACGTGATCAAGAGCGCCGCCCGCGAAGAACTCGCCAAGCTGAAGGATTCGCGCAAGAAGGGCAGCGCCGAATGCGACTGGACCCAGCTGCACCGCGTGCGCCGCGCCATCCACCGCAACGAGGACATCCTCCAGCCCGAACAGGTTGCCGCCGTGGACCAGGCCATCGCCCGCAACAAGTCGCTGGCCACGCTGGTGCAGATGCGCCGCGAACTCGGCCGCATCTGGGAAAGCTCCAGCGCCAGCAGCGAACAGCTCCTCAATGATCTGCAGGCCTGGTGCCAGCGCGCCCAGCAAAGCGGCATCGCCGGGCTCGAGCAATTCGCTCAACGTCTGCGCCGCTACGCGGCATGATGCTAGAGAAGCTCAATCCTGAACAACGCGCCGCAGTAACGTTAGAACCGCAGCACGCCCTGGTCCTGGCCGGGGCGGGCAGCGGCAAGACCCGGGTGCTCACCACCCGCATGGCCTGGCTGATTCAAACCGGCCAGGCCTCGCCTTTTGGGCTGCTGGCGGTCACGTTCACCAACAAGGCCGCCCGCGAGATGCTGGCGCGCATGTCGGCCATCCTGCCCATCGATATGCGCGGCCTGTGGATAGGCACCTTCCACGGCCTGTGCAACCGCATGCTGCGCGCCCATCACCGCGATGCCGGCCTGCCGCAGAGCTTCCAGATCCTGGACGTCACCGATCAGCTCGCGGCGATCAAGCGCCTCATGAAGGCCAACGGCGTCGACGATGAAAAGTATCCGCCGCGCGACGTGCAGCGCTTCATCAACGGCGCCAAGGAAGAGGGCCTGCGTCCGGCCGACGTCGAAGCCTACGACGCCCACCGCCGCCGCCTGATCGAGATCTACCAGCTCTACGAGGCCCAGTGCCAGCGCGAGGGCGTGGTCGACTTCGCCGAACTGCTGCTGCGCGCCTATGAACTGCTGTCGCGCAACGCGCCCGTGCGCGAGCACTACCAGCGCCGTTTCCGCCACATCCTGGTCGACGAGTTCCAGGACACCAACACGCTGCAGTACAAGTGGCTGCGCCTGCTGGCCGGCGGCGGCGCCGCCATTTTCGCGGTGGGCGACGACGACCAGTCCATCTACGCATTCCGCGGCGCCAACGTCGGCAACATGGCCGACTTCGAGCGCGACTACGCGCGCGGCACCGTGATCCGCCTGGAGCAGAACTACCGCTCCTACGGCCACATCCTGGATTCGGCCAACGCGCTGATCGGCCACAACACCGGCCGGCTGGGCAAGAATCTCTGGACCGAGCAGGGCGAGGGCGAGCCGGTGCGCGTCATCGAGCAACCGTCCGACGGCATGGAGGCGCAATGGATCGTCGACGAGATCCGCGCGCTGATCCGCGACGGCAGCCTGCGCCGCGAGATCGCCGTGCTCTACCGCAGCAACGCGCAGTCGCGGGTGCTGGAACACGCCATCTTCTCGGCCGGTATTCCCTACAAGGTGTACGGCGGCCTGCGCTTTTTCGAGCGCCAGGAAATCAAGCACGCGCTGGGCTACCTGCGCCTGATGGCCAACCCGCACGACGACACCTCATGGATGCGGGTGGTGAACTTCCCGACCCGCGGCATCGGCGCGCGCACGCTGGAGCAGCTGGCCGACGCCGCGCGCGCCCATGACACCAGCCTGTATTCGGCGGTGGCCCTGGTGGGCGGCAAGGGCGGCTCCAACCTGGCGCAGTTCGCCCAGCTGATCCACCGCCTGATCGAGGAAACGCGCGACCTGCCGCTGCCGGAGATGGTCGAGCACATGCTCGAGGCCAGCGGGCTGAACGCCCATTACAAGGCCGAGCGCGAAGGCGCCGAGCGCCTGGAAAACCTGAACGAACTGATCACGGCGGCCGCCGTGTTCGCGTCCGAGGAAAACTACGACGGCCTGCCGGCCGGCGTCGTGCCCGAGCAGGACGCTTCCTCGACGCTCATGCCGGGCGTGGTGGACGCGCCGGCCATCGGCGGCGACGGCCTGACGCCGCTGGCGGCGTTCCTGTCGCACGCGGCGCTGGAGGCCGGCGACAACCAGGCCCAGCAGGGCCAGGACGCGGTGCAGCTCATGACCGTGCACGCGGCCAAGGGCCTGGAGTTCGACGCGGTCTTCATCACCGGCCTGGAAGAGGGCCTGTTCCCGCACGAGAACAGCATCCTCGAGCCGTCCGGGCTGGAAGAAGAGCGCCGCCTCATGTACGTGGCCATCACGCGCGCGCGCCAGCGCCTGTACATCAGCCTGGCGCAAAGCCGCATGCTGCACGGCCAGACGCGCTACGCGATGCGCTCGCGCTTCCTGGACGAAATTCCGGAGCAGCACCTGAAATGGCTGACCCCCAAGGCCGGCCTGGCGCAGGTCGGCGCCACCAGCGCGAGCTGGGGCGGCGGCAACCGCGGCGACGCGTTCGGACGCAAGCCCACCAACACCATTGCGCCGCGTCAACCGCGCAGCGTGGCCAGCGGCGTTACCGTGGGCGACAAGCAGTATCGTGTAGGTCAGGGCGTGCGCCACGCGCGGTTCGGCGAGGGCACGATCATCGGCCTGAGCGGCGCAGGACAGGACGCCCAGGCCCAAATCCAGTTCCGCGACGTGGGCGCCAAGACCCTGGCGCTGGGCATCGCGAAACTCGATATCGTTCAGGGTTGAAAAACATGGCCGAGCACGAATCCCCCGAAGACGAGCTGGCGTCGCTGCGCGCCGAGATCGACGAGATCGACCAGCAGATCATCCTGCTGCTGGGCGTGCGCTTTCGCTGCACGGACATGATCGGCGAACTGAAGCAGGCCCACGGCATGGACCTGCTCGACACCCGGCGCGAGTCCCAGCAGGTCGCGCGCATCCGGCGCCTGGCCGAGGAAGCGGGCGTGCCGCCCGAACTGGCCGAAAACATACTGCACGAAGTGATCGATACGGTGGTCGCGCACCATACCCGGTTGCGCGAACGCCCTTATTCGTGAGGGGGGGCGATGGGTTCCGCGCGCTTGATACCTGAGTTCTTGCCCTAGGATTCTCGCGCTGCACCCATCCTACGATGACGCGACCGTAGGATGGGTGCAGCGCGAGCGTCCTTAAGCAAGAACCCAATCATCGAACGCGCGGAACCCATCGGACACCCCCAGCCGCCATCCCTTCAAGGCTCCGACTGCTCGATCTCCTCGAGCGAGCCCTGGATCTCCAGCCACTGCTCTTCCAGCTCGTCCATGCGCTTGCCGTGCTCGCCATGCTCGGCCATGACCTTCTGGCGTTCCGCGCGGCGCGCGTCCGAATACAGGTCCGGGTCGGCGATGACGGCGTCCAGCGCCTGCAGCTTGGCGCGCAGTTTTTCCATCTCGGCATCCACCTTGGCGAGTTTCGCTTCCAGCGGCTTGCGCAGCGCCGACAGGCGCTGGCGCTGTTCGGCCTCGGCGCGGCGCTGCGCTTTGCGGTCGATGACGGGCTCGCCGTTGGCCGCGTTCTCGCGCGCCGCTTCGGCGCGTTCGCCGGCGTTGCGCGCGGCCAGCCAGTCGCGGTAGTCCTCCAGGTCGCCGTCGAATTCGCGCACCGCGCCGTCGGCCACGATCCAGAAGCTGTCCACCGTGGTGCGCAGCAGGTGCCGGTCGTGAGACACCAGCAGCATGCTGCCGCCGAAGTCCGCCAGCGCGGTGGCCAGGGCCTCGCGGGTTTCCACGTCCAGGTGGTTGCTGGGCTCGTCCAGCAGCAGCAGGTTGGGCTTCTGCCAGACGATCAGGGACAGCGCCAGGCGCGCCTTTTCTCCGCCGGACATGGGGCCGACCTTGCTGGTCACCGTGTCGCCTGAAAAGCCGAAGCCGCCCAGGTAGTTGCGCAGCTCCTGCTCGCGCGCCTCGGGCGCCAGGCGCGCCAGGTGGGCGATGGGTGTGCTGTCCACGTCCAGCATGTCGAGCTGGTGCTGGTGGAAATAGCCGATGGCCAGCCCGCGCGAGGCGCGGCGCTCGCCGGCCTGCACCGGCAGTTCCTCGGCCAGCGTCTTGATCAGCGTGCTCTTGCCGGCGCCGTTGGCGCCCAGCACGCCTACCCGGCTGCCGGCGCGCACCATCAGCGTCACGTCGCGCAGGATGGGCACGGCATTGCCGGCCGCGTCGGTATAGCCGGCCGACAGGTGCTCCAGCGTCAGCAGCGGGTCGGGCACCTGCTCGGGCGACGGGATGCGGATGTCGATGCCGGCCTCGGCCTGCAGGGGCGCCAGCACCTGCATGCGGGCCAGCGCCTTGACCCGGCTTTGCGCCTGCTTGGCCTTGGAGGCCTTGGCCTTGAAGCGGTCGATGAAGCCTTGCAGCCGCGCGGCTTCGCGCGTCTGGCGTTCGTAGGCGATGTTGCTCTGGCGCAGGCGCTCGGCGCGCTGCGTCAGGAAGTCGCCGTAGCCGCCGCGGTAGCGCACCAGCTTGGCGTGGTCGAAATGCAGGATGGACTTGGCCACCGCGTCCAGGAACTCGGTGTCGTGCGAGATCAGCATCACGGTGCCGGGGTAGGCGCCCAGCCACTTCTCCAGCCACAGCATGGCGTCGAGGTCCAGGTGGTTGGTGGGCTCGTCCAGCAGCAGCAGTTCGGACGGCGCCATCAGCGCGCGCGCCAGCGCCAGGCGCATGCGCCAGCCGCCCGAGAAGCTCGCCACCGGCTGCATCCATTCGGCGGGCTTGAAGCCCAGGCCGGCCAGCAGCTGCTCGGCGCGCGAGGCCGCGCTCCAGGCGCCGGCTTCCACCAGCGCCGCCTCGACCTCGGCGATCTGCGTGCCTTGCTCGTCCGTCAGCGCCGCGCGGCGCGCCTGCAGCTCGCGCAGATGCACGTCGCCGTCGATGACGAACTCGCGCGCCGGGCGCTCGTCGGCCTCGATTTCCTGCTTGACGCTGGCGATGCGCCAGCCGGCCGGCATGGCCAGCGTGCCGGCGTCCACGTCCAGCGCGCCGGTCAGCAGCGCGAAGAGGGACGACTTGCCGGCGCCGTTCTTGCCGACGATGCCGACGCGCTCGCCCGGGTGCACGACGAATTCGGCGCCGTCCAGCAGCACTTTCGTGCCCCGGCGCAGGGTCAATCCAGTAGCGCGTATCACGTTGTCAATTGCTCACGGGTAAACAGCAGGATCTGGTCGGACGCCTGCTCGGTATCCAGCCACATGGGCGACAGTTCGGGGAAGGCCGCTTCGAAGAAAGGCCGCTCGTGGCCGATCTCCAGCACCAGCACGCCGTTCTCGCTCAGGTAGCGCGGGGCGGCCTCGAGGATGCGGCGCACCAGGTCCATGCCATCGGCGCCGCCGGCCAGCGCCAGCTGCGGCTCGTGGCGGTATTCCTCGGGCAGCACCTCCATCGAGCCGCTGTTGACGTACGGCGGATTGCAGATGATGACGTCGTAGCGCTGCGCGGGCAGGCTTTCGAACAGATTGCTCTGGTGCAGCGCCAGCCGGTCCTCCAGCCCGTAGTCCTCGACGTTGCGCCGCGCCACCTCCAGCGCATCGGAGGACACGTCCACCGCGTCCACCTGCGCATGAGGAAACGCCAGCGCGCCCAGGATGGCCAGGCAACCCGAGCCGGTGCACATGTCCAGCACGCGCCCGACCTCGGCCGGGTCCGCGACCCAGGGCGCCAGGCCCTGGTCCAGCAGTTCGGCTATCGGCGAGCGCGGCACGATGACGCGCTGATCCACGTAAAAACGATGGCCGCGCAGCCAGGCCTCGTTGGTCAGGTAGGCGGCGGGGAGCCGCTCGGTCACGCGGCGGTCTATCAGGTCCAGGACGCGGGCGCGCTCTTTGTCGAGCACGCGGGCGTCGAGGAAGGGTTCCAGCGTGTCCAGCGGCAGGTGCAGGGCGTGCAGGACGAGGTATACCGCCTCGTCCCAGGCGTTGTCGCTGCCGTGGCCCAGCGCCACCCCGGCGGCGTTCAGCCGGGAGACGCCATAACGGATCAGGTCGCGCAGGGTCAGCAGTTCTAGGCGGGCGGATGGTTGCATGGCTGGCATTCTTGATGAATTCGCCCCTCGGGAAACGGCGTCTCCCGAGGGGCGCAGGGCCCGCGCGATCGGCGCGGGACGGATTACGCCTTGGCGGGCAGGAGGTTTTCCAGCGTGCGCCGGTAAATATTTTTCAGCGGCGCGAGCGAGGCGATCTCGACGCGTTCGTTGACCTTGTGGATGGTGGCGTTGCACGGGCCGAACTCGATCACCTGCGGGCAGATCTTGGCGATGAAGCGGCCGTCGGACGTGCCGCCGGTGGTCGACAGCTCGGTCGTCACGCCGGTCTCGTCCTTGATGGCCGAGGACAGCGCTTCGCTGAGCGTGCCGCGCGGGGTCAGGAAAGGCTCGCCGCCCAGCTCCCAGTCCAGCGCGTATTCCAGGCCGTGGCGGTCCAGCACCTCATGCACGCGCGCCTTTAGGCCGTCCGGCGTGCTGGCGGTGGAGAAGCGGAAGTTGAACAGCGCCACCGCCTCGCCCGGCACCACGTTGGTGGCGCCGGTGCCCGAGTTCAGGTTGGACACCTGGAATGTGGTGGGCGGGAAGTACTCGTTGCCCTGGTCCCATTCGATCGCGACGATCTCGGCCAGCGCCGGCGCCAGCTGGTGCACCGGGTTGCGCGCCAGGTGAGGGTAGGCCACGTGGCCCTGGATGCCCTTGACCGTGAGCTTGCCCGACAGCGAGCCGCGGCGGCCGTTCTTGCAGATGTCGCCGAGCGCCTCGCCCGAGGTCGGCTCGCCCACGATGCAGTAGTCCAGCTGCTCGCCGCGCGCCTTGAGCGCGTCGCAGACGATGGCGGTGCCGTCGATCGACGGGCCTTCCTCGTCGGACGTGATCAAAAGCGCGATGGAGCCGCCGTGCTGCGGATTGGCCGCCACGAATTCCTCGGCCGCCACCACGAAGGCGGCGATCGAGCTCTTCATGTCGGCCGCGCCGCGGCCGTACAGGTAGCCGTCGCGTTCGGTGGGCACGAACGGATCGCTCTCCCACTTCTCGCGCGGCCCCGGGGGCACCACGTCCGTGTGGCCGGCGAACACCGCCAGCGGCGCGGCGCTGCCGCGCCGGGCCCACAGATTGGTCACGCCGCCCTGGGCGATGGTTTCGCATTTGAAGCCGATGCGCTCCAGGCGCGCGGCAAGCGTGGCCTGGCAGTCTTCATCGGCGGGCGTCACCGACGGGCGGGCGATCAGGTCCTTGACCAGATCCAGTACGGCGCAGGCCGACGCGGACGCGGGTGTGCTCATCAGGCCCTCAGCAGATCGTTGATGCTGGTCTTGGCGCGGGTCTGCGCGTCGACACGCTTGACGATGACGGCGCAGGCCAGGCTGTGCGTGCCGTCGGCCGACGGCAGCGAGCCGGGCACCACCACCGAGCCCGAAGGCACGCGGCCGTAGGTGATCTTGCCGGTGGCCCGGTCATAGATCTTGGTGCTTTGCGACAGGAACACGCCCATGGCCAGCACCGAGTTCTCTTCCACCACCACGCCTTCCACGACTTCCGAGCGCGCGCCGATGAAGCAGTTGTCCTCGATGATGGTGGGGTTGGCCTGCAGCGGCTCCAGCACGCCGCCGATACCCACGCCGCCCGACAGGTGCACGTTCTTGCCGATCTGGGCGCACGAACCGACCGTGGCCCAGGTGTCGACCATCGTGCCTTCGTCGACGTAGGCGCCGATGTTCACGTAGGAGGGCATCAGCACCACGTTGCGGGCGATGTAGGCGCCGCGGCGCGCCACCGCCGGCGGCACCACGCGGTAGCCGCCCTGCTTGAAGGCGTTGTCGCCGTATTCCGAGAACTTGAGCGGCACCTTGTCGTAGAACTGCAGCGGCGCCTGGCCCATGATGGCGTTGTCGCTCAGGCGGAACGACAGCAGCACGGCCTTCTTGATCCACTGATGCACGACCCAGTCGTCGCCGATCTTCTCGGCCACGCGCAGGCGGCCCAGATCCAGGCCGTCGATGGTGTGCTCGACCGCTTCGCGCACTTCGGCGCTGGCGTCGGTGGGCGACAGGTTGGCCCGGTTTTCCCAGGCTTGTTCGATGGTGGTCTGCAGGTCGAGAGTCATAGCGGCTCAGCTTTTAAGGGTTGATCAAACAGAAGTATGCACAAAATGGGCAATGCGTTCGGCCGCCTGCACGCAGTCGGCCAAGGGCGCCACCAGGGCGATGCGGATGCGGCCCTGGCCGGGATTCGTCCCGTGCGCCTCGCGCGCCAGGAAGCTGCCCGGCAGCACGGTAACACCGGTACGGCCGTAAAGGTCGCGCGCGAACGCCGTATCCGAACCGGGCGTGGCCGCCCACAGGTAGAAAGAGGCCTGTGGACGGGTCACGTCCAGCACGTTTTGCAGGATCGGCACCACGGCGTCGAACTTTTCGCGGTACATGCGGCGGTTGTCCTTGACGTGGGCCTCGTCGGTCCAGGCGGCGATGCTGGCCGCCGACACCAGCGGGCTCATCGCGCTGCCATGATACGTCCGGTACAGCAGGAAACGGCCGATCAGGGCGGCGTCGCCCGCCACGAAGCCCGAGCGCAGGCCCGGCACGTTGGAACGCTTGGACAGGCTGGAGAACGCCACCAGGTTGCGGTAGTCGTCACGGCCCAGGCGGCGCGCCGCCTGCAGGCCGCCCAGGGGCGGATTGGCTTCGTCCAGGTAGATCTCGGAATAACACTCGTCCGACACGATCACGAAATCATGGCGGTCGGACAGCTCGAACAGCGTCTTCCAGTCGTCCAGCGACATGACGTTGCCCGCCGGATTGCCCGGCGTACAGACGAAAACCATGCGCGTCCGCTTCCAGACCTCGGCCGGAACCCGGTTCCAGTCGCTGCCGAAATCGCGCACCGGGTCGGCGTTCACGAAGTAGGGCGTGGCCCCGGCCAGCAGCGCGGCGCCTTCGTAAATCTGATAAAAAGGATTGGGGCAGATCACCACCGAGCCGGCCGACGGGTCGATGACGGTCTGCGTGAACGCAAACAGCGCCTCGCGCGAGCCCAGCGCCGGCAGCACCTGGGTTTCCGGGTCCGGCGCCGGAATGCTGTAGCGGCTGGCCAGCCACTGCGAAATCGCCTGGCGCAGCGCCGGGTCGCCCTTGGTGGACGGATAGACCGACAGGCCCGCGAGGCTGTCGCGGATCGCCTGTCCGACGCGCTCCGGCGCGGCGTGTTTGGGCTCGCCGATCGACAGATTGATGGGCGTCAGGCCGTCCGGCTGCTGGGCGGCCGAAGCCAGCAAAGCCCGCAGTTTTTCGAACGGATAGGGGTGTAGGGCATCGAGGCGCGGATTCATGACGCAAGATTTTAACAAGCAAGCTACAATAGCGGGCTTGGCTTTGCGAAGGTGGCGAAATTGGTAGACGCACCAGGTTTAGGTCCTGACGCCGTAACAGGTGTAGGGGTTCGAGTCCCCTCCTTCGCACCACTTATTGCCTGACGCTGTCTGGCGGTGCGCACAGCGGTGCGCCAACAGTGTCTACAGCCCCCCGAGAACCCCCGAGGCGTCGAATGCCTCGGGGGTTTTCTTTTGTTTGCAGCATGCGCTTGCCCCCTCGGGTTGTACGGCTTCCGCCGCCAAAAGCCAATTGCTACGATATGTTAGCGGCTACGTTTTCCACGCCGGCTTGCGGGCCTCGGTCCGCGTCATATCAGAGCGCCATGGCAAGACCTTATCTTCCTCAGACGACCGCTTCGGACCTGTGCTTGCGGGTGAGCCAGCTTGTCGCCAAGTCGGACAGATACCTCGGCAGAGACAGCTTCGAAGCACGGATGCTTCTGCGCGAGTGCGAAAAGCTGCGGCAGGCCGACAAGTTCGACGGCGCGATTGCGTCGATCTACTTGGCCGAGGCCTTCGGTGATGCCGAGCAGGTCAGGCGCCATGCAACGCAGGCCAGGAACGCCTATCGCCGGAACTGGGATGAAGCGGAGTTCCAGATGGCCCAGTCGTTGGTCGGTCTGGGATACTTCTCGGAAGCCCAGGCGATTTTCCGGCAGGTCGGCAACCCAGGGCTAGGCCAGTTAAGCAATAGGGCCTATCTGGGAATGGTTTCCGGTTCCATGAAGCAGCTCCACGGCTTTCTGGCGCAAGCCCGCTCCATGAACCTCGAACTCGACGAGGACGCCATCGCACCGGCTCTGGCAGCGTATGCCGTCTATCAACAGACATCGACCACGGATAGCCAGGCCGGAGATCTCCTGGACCTGGCTGGCGTCGTGTTGCGGGCGCACAGGCTGTTCGCGGTCAATGGCAGCCCCAAGGTCAGTGCCATCGATCATCCGGAATTGAGCACCGTCATCATGGAATTGACGGTGAGGGCGCCTGTCGAAGAGGTCGGGACAATGAATCTCGAACTGGCCGAGCTGGTCGCTCTCCGGCTGGATGCCGTGCCGGCGGGCGTGGTGGTCATGTTTTCGGGGGCTTCATGAGCGTCTCGCCTACCGACTTGCTGATGCTCGGCAAACGCTCGCTCGCGACGCACTCTTGCGAGGCCGACATTCGCAGTTCAATGAGCCGCTTGTATTACTCGGCCTACCATCATGGTCGCTTGTTTGCCGAACGCCTTTCGTCCCAAGGAGACGATACGCAGGCCAGGGGCGGGGTTCATGCCCGGCTTTATACGGCGCTGATGCATCCGAGCGTTTCCCGGACGAGCGTGCAATATATGAAGTCCAAATCTCTGGGCTATATCCTCAAAGCGATGCACGCGCAACGCATCAAGGCGGATTACTTCATCGACACGGAAGTTTCCCTGCAAGAAGCACGGGCCATGGAACTGCAAGCCGGGGGCGCCCTGGAGATTTGATACGGGTATACGCCAGTGCGAATATCCCGATTTTTGCTATATCGTCGCGCTCTTCTCTTCAGTGGATGCTTGCCCATAAACAGCACGATAAGGAGAGCCTTCCGTGGCACTCAAGTACGCTGCATTTCTGGATGTCATCGATCTGCGCGCCCCGAATCCGAGCGTCCGTACGCGTTCCCCGCGAGGTGTGCCGTGCACGAGTTGCTGGCGGACTGGTGCGAAATACTGAACCTGCTGCTGCGGGTCGCGGCCGATACGCAGGCCACGGCGCAGGCGCGCGATGACGCGCTGCGCGATGCTCACCGGCATTCCTGCCAGGCGCCGATCTGTTTCCGGATGTCTGGCGCAACCGTCGGCCTCCTGGCGGAAACGCTGAACTGCGCCGTGCGCGCCTCCTGCGTCAGGCATGACGACAGCGCCTGGATGCGGGCGTTGGACCGGGCCTACGCGCAATTCCTGCAATACCTGATCCGCGACGTGCAGCGCTGGACCAGCGGCGGCCCGCAGGAGAATGCGGCCCGTTGCCAGTCGCCGCATCCCCTGCCTGGCCGCCCGGGCTAGCTGGCCGCGCGGGCGCGCACGCGCCGCTTGTCGACCTTGGCCTCGGTGTCGCGGCCCAGTTCGATGTCGCGCTGAATGGCGGCATGGACCTTGGCGCGGCTGGCCTCGATCCGTTGCACGCAGGACCAGCCGCGCTGGCTGGCGACGACGAGCTTGCGATCCAGCTCCTGGTGCCGGCGGCGCTTGCTCTCGGTGGACATGGTGTTGAGTTCCTGGTCGGTGATTAACCGCATGTGACGCTCCTTGAGTCGGTCTATGGGTGTGTCGGCCTCTTGACGGGTCTGCACGAAGAAAGTCCTCACGGCGCATGCGGCCGCGAAAGATGGGAAACGGAATCAGAAGGGGGAGGGAAGCCGGACGGCCGGTTCCGCGAGGAACGGCCGCGGCCGATCGCTACCGCATGGCGGCAGACGCGATTGCGCGGGGAAGGTGGCGCGGGGAGGGCATCGGCAAGGCGGCAGCGGGCCGTGACGGCACCCGCCTGTTTTGATGAAGAGGATTCATGTCCCGGACATCAGACACCGCGCACTCCTACCGCAGACTCGGCCGCAAGGGGTTTGCAGCCGGCCGGATGAGGCCTTGCGTGGCAAGGCCATACTTTCGAATGGCCGTAGTGTGCCTGTTTAAATATTTATTGCAAGCCGCAGGACCGATGGGGCCGCAATGGGTTCGCCCATCCGGCCGATCCCCGAAGCCTTTTCGCGCCGTTACCTTGTGTGGGGCGGAGCTGCCGGCGCTCGGGCCGCGAACAAGAACTGTCAAGATTTGCATTGCTTTAACGTTGCAATTCCCGCCGCGCGATACCGTTGGGTTTTCGTTTTTGGGGAGTGGAAATGTATTCGCTATCGAAGCGTTGCGGCGCGGAATTCTTCGGCACGTTCTGGCTGGTGCTGGGCGGCTGCGGGGCGGCGGTGCTGGCCGCCGGTTTTCCCGAACTGGGTATAGGCTTCGCCGGCGTGGCGCTGGCTTTCGGCCTGACGGTGCTGACCATGGCGTTCGCCGTCGGCCATATTTCGGGCGGCCATTTCAATCCGGCGGTCACCGTCGGCCTGGTGGCGGGCGGCCGTTTTCCGGCCAGGGAAATCCTGCCTTATGTCATCGCGCAGGTGCTCGGCGCCATCGCGGCGGCCGCGGTGCTGGCCTGCATCGCCAGCGGCAAGCTGGGTTTCGACCTGAAGGGCAGCCATTTCGCGGCCAACGGCTATGACGCGTATTCGCCGGGCAAGTATTCGATGGCGTCGGCCCTGATTACCGAAATCGTCATGACCGCGGGCTTTCTGTTCGTGATCCTGGGCGCCACCAGCAAGCGGGCGCCGGCCGGCTTCGCCGCCATTCCCATCGGCCTGGCGCTGACGCTGATCCACCTGATCAGCATTCCGGTGACCAACACGTCGGTCAATCCCGCCCGTTCCACCGGACCGGCGCTGTTCGTCGGCGGCTGGGCGCTGGAGCAGTTGTGGCTGTTCTGGGTGGCGCCCATCGTCGGCGCCATCATCGGCGCCATCGCCTACCGGCTGGTGAGCGATCCGGGCCAGGAGTAAGCGGCCGGCGTCCGGAGCGCCCGGACGCGGGCGATAATGGCAGGCTTGCCGTCACCTCAAGCCTGCCATGACCGGACTTTCCATCGCCACCCATCTCACGCTGGCCATGCTGCTGGGCGCCGCCGTCGGCCTGGAGCGCCAGTGGCGCCAGAACTACGCCGGCGTCGTCACGCACGCGCTGGTCGCGCTGGGCGCGGCCGCCTACACCGCGCTGCCGGCGCTGCTGGACGCAGGCAGCGACATGCGCCTGGGCAGCCAGGTGGTGACCGGCATCGGTTTCCTGGGCGCGGGCCTCATCATGCGCGACGGGCTCACCATCCGCGGCCTGAGCGCCGCGGCCACCATCTGGGCCACCGGCGCCGTGGGCGTGCTGGCGGGCTACGGCTTTCTGGCCGAGTCCGGCGCGGTGGCGGCGCTGATCCTGGTGACCAACGTCGTGCTGCGCGGCGGCGCCAGGCTGGTCGACCGCTACGTGCCCGAGGCGGAAACCGAGGAACGCTACTACAACATCGCGCTGACCTGCGCGTCGGCCGACGAAGCCCTGGTGCGCGCCGAACTGCTCAACGCGCTGGGCAAGCACAGCCTGCGCCTGCGCGGCGTGGAAAGCCAGCAGCGCGACGCCGGCCGCTCCGAGGTGACGGCCGTGGTCTATTCCATGCGCCAGGAAGACGAGCGCGTGGAGAAGCTGGTGGGCAGCCTGAGCCTGCTGCCGCAGACCTACTCGGCCAGCTGGACTTCCGACACCGGCAACGCCTGAGCCGCGCCGGCCAAGGTTGTACATTACGCACTATCACCCGCTACATCTCCACAGGATTCACCCGCCATGACCGCGCCGCAAGTCGTCATTTCCCCTTCCATCAACTGCGCCAACGATCTGCCCTTCGTGCTGTTCGGCGGCATCAATGTGCTGGAATCCCGGGAGCTGGCGCTGCGCGCCTGCGAGGAATACCAGCGCGTGACGCGCAAGCTGGGCATCCCCTACGTATTCAAGGCGTCCTTCGACAAGGCCAACCGTTCCTCGATCCATTCCTACCGCGGTCCGGGGCTGGAAGAGGGCATGCGCATTTTCGAAGAGGTCAAGCAGACCTTCGGCGTGCCGGTCATCACCGACGTGCACGAGCCCTGGCAGGCCGCGCCGGTGGCCGAGGTCGCCGACATCCTGCAGCTGCCGGCCTTCCTGGCCCGGCAGACCGACCTGGTGGTGGCGCTGGCCAAGACGCAGCGCGTGGTCAACATCAAGAAGCCGCAGTTCCTCAGCCCGACCCAGATGCTGAACATCGTGGAAAAATTTACCGAGGCCGGCAACGACAAGCTGATCCTGTGCGACCGCGGCACCTGCTTCGGCTACGACAACCTGGTGGTGGACATGCTGGGCTTCGGCGTCATGAAAAAGGTGACCGGCAACCGCCCGCTGATTTTCGACGTGACCCACGCGCTGCAGCAGCGTTCGGCGCTGGATGCGGCCTCGGGCGGACGCCGCGAGCAGGTCGCCGAACTGGCGCGCGCCGGCATGGCGGTCGGGCTGGCGGGTCTGTTCCTGGAGGCGCATCCCGATCCCAGGAACGCGAAATGCGACGGCCCCAGCGCATTGCCCCTGGACAAGCTGGAGCCCTTCCTCACCCAGCTGAAGATGCTGGACGACCTGGTGAAATCCTTTGCCCCGATCGACATCGAACCCTGAGCCCGGCGGCCGTCATGGCCGCGCCAAGTTGTTATACGATCCTGGCCACGTTCTATCAGGGAGGCCCGGATGTCTTTGTATGTAATCGTCGCCGTCCGCAAGGAGCCCGTCAGCGGGCATGTGGCCTATGTGCGCTGGGGGCAGGCCGAGCGCGGCGTGCCCGGCTGGGTCACCGAGCCGGTGACGGCGGCGGCTTCGGAAGTCATCGAACTCATCAAGGACGGCGCCCAGGTCGAAACCGCCATGAGCCTGGACGGCATGAGCGTGGCCTCGCGTCCGGTGCGCGTGCTGGTCGACGATGACGGACGCGAGCATCTCGCGTCCGTGCCCGTGCCCAGCTCCACGCTGCACACGCTGTTCGACCTGCCGGAATTCTGAGCCGGCCGCTCAGCGCCGGCCCTGCGCGAAGTTCTGCAGCGCTTCGCCGGCCAGGCGGTAGCGCACCCATTCATCCTGCGGCAGCGCCCCGATCGAGCGGTAGAAATCGATGGCCGGCTCGTTCCAGTCCAGCACGCTCCATTCCAGCCGGCCGCAGCCGTTGGCCACCGCTTCCTGCGCCAGGTGGCGCAGCAGATCGCGTCCGGCGCCGATGCCGCGGTGTTCCGGCGTGACGTAGAGGTCTTCCAGGTAGATGCCGTTGCGGCCCAGCCAGGTCGAGTAGCTGTAGAAGTACACGGCGTAGCCGATCACCCTGCCGTCCAGCAGGCACATCAGCGCCTTGGCCGGCGCGCCCTCGGCGAACAGCGTGCGCCGCACGTCCTCGACGCTGGCGATCACCTCGTGGGCGGCGCGCTCATAGATGGCGAGTTCGGTGATGAAGGCATGGATCTGGGCCGCGTCCGTAGGGGCGGCGGGGCGGATTTCGAGAGTCACGGGATATTCCTGCTGTATTTCTGCTTTTAGGGACGCTTATCCTACCGCGAACCCCGGCCTCGGGATTTCCCTTACTTGCGTGGCGGGCGGCGGGGGGCGATTCTTGGGACGGATCTTGCCCGCGCGTCCGGATGGATACTACAGAGAGCGTTCTCTATGCCTGAGCCCGGCCCTGCCTCCGCCCATGCGCCAGCCGCCGGGCGCAAACGGCGTCGCCTGTCATGGATCTGGCTGGTGCCCATCATCGCGGCGGTCGGCGGCCTGTTGCTGGTGGTGCGCGTCTGGATGGAGGCGGGCCCCACCGCCACCATCGGCTTCCAGACCGCCGAAGGCCTGGAAGCCGGCAAGACGCAGGTGCGCTACAAAGAGGTCAATGTCGGCCTGGTCGAACGGGTGGCGCTCAACCCCGACCATTCCGGCGTCATCGTCACCATACGCCTCGACAAGGAAGCCGCCAGCCTGCTGCGCGAAGGCACCCGGTTCTGGGTGGTGCGCCCGCGCCTCGGCCTGAGCGGGGTGTCGGGGCTGGGCACCCTGTTGTCGGGCGCCTACATCGGCGTCGATCCCGCCAGCCGCCCGGACCCGAAGAATGATCGGCACACGCCGCAATCGACCTTCACAGGCCTGGAGATCCCGCCCGAAGTCACGCAGGACCGCGCCGGCAAGCGCTACACGCTCAAGGCCCGCGACCTGGGTTCGCTGGACGTGGGCTCGCCGGTCTACTACCGGCGCATACCGGTGGGGCAGGTGGTGGGCTACCAGCTCGACCGCACCGGCGAGGGCGTGGACGTGCAGGTGTTCATCGACGCGCCCAACGACGCCTACGTCAATGCGGCCACGCGCTTCTGGAACGCCAGCGGCGTGGACTTCAGCGTGGACGCGCGCGGCCTGCAGATGCGCTCGCAATCGCTGCTGTCGGTCATCGTGGGCGGCGTGGCCTTCGATACGATCGAGCAGCGCGAACGGGTGGTCGCCAAGGCCGACGACGAATTCGTCATCTTCCCATCCGAGAGCGCCGCGCGGGCCCAGCCCGACGGCGTGCCGCTGCATATCCGCATGCGTTTCGACCAGTCGGTGCGCGGCCTGACGGTCGGCGCGCCCATCGACGCCTATGGCGCCACCATCGGACAGGTCGATTCCATCGGCCTGGAGCTGGACCGCGAGACCAACCAGTTCTATGCGATGGTCGGCGCCACGCTGTATCTCGAGCGCCTGGGCGCCAAGACCGTGGGCGAGATCCGCGAATACTCCGGGTCCTCGCTGGAGCATCCCAGCGGCAAGCTGCTGAGCGCCATGATAGAGCGCGGCATGCGCGCGCAGCTGCGCATCGGCAACCTGCTGACCGGCCAGCTGTACGTCGCGGTGGCGGTGTTTCCCGACGCCAAGCCGGTGGCGTTCAAGATGGAGCCCAGGCCGCTGATCCCCACCGTGCCGAACAACCTGGACCAGCTGCAGCAGCAGGTCAACAGCATCCTGGCCAAGCTGGAGCGGGTGCCGTTCGAGGCGCTGGGCACGGAACTCAACCAGTTGCTGCGCGGCACGGCCAGCCTGGTCAGGCGGCTGGACACCGGCCTGGCGCCGCAGGCGCAGGCCGTGCTCAAGCAGGCCAGCCGTTCGCTGGCGGCGGTCGGCGGCGTGCTCAGTCCCGAGGGCGACCTGCCGGTCAGCGCCGGCACGGCCTTGCAGGAGCTGGCGCGCGCGGCCCGCTCGCTGCGGGAGCTGGCGGACTACCTGCAGGCCTATCCCGACGCGCTGCTGCGCGGCCGCGCGCCGGACGGCCAGGCCCAGCGCCAACCCGCCGCGCGCTGATCCCCGTCCGGGCATGGCGCTTGCTGACGGGGCGGGCGGCCCCTACGCCGGCGCTCATGGCGGCGGCGGGGCGTCCGAGAGGGTCAGAGCATGGATCATAGTGAAATGATGGCGCGCATGATCACGCAGCCCGTCGCGCCGGGCAGGTTCGACCATTGGGACGGGATACTGTCCGCTTACGCGGATTGCCTGATACAGGTGCAGGCCAAGCTGTCGGACGCCGACCTCAAGCGTTTCCTGGACGTGGGGGCGCTGGTGTTCCGCAGCTGCTGCCAGGAAGAGGCGCGGCAGCGCTGGACCGCCGAGGAACTGGCGCTGTATCACCGCAAGCCGCCGCAGGACGCCTGACCTCAGAACAGGCAATGGCGCAGGGCGAACTTGCGTCCGAAGGCGCGGACTTCGTCGCCGTCGACCGAGGCCGTCACGTCCCAGCGGCCGCCCCGGGTGATCAGGATGGAGCGGCTGGCGCACGCATGGCGCAGCGCGAATCTCCAGAAGTCGGCCTCGGAGCCCAGCGGCTCCAGGTCGTGGGGGCCGATCAGCAGCCTGGCGGGCCGCGGCGTGGCGCCCAGCGTCCATCGCAGCGCGATCCCCAGGAACGCGAAACGCGCGGAGAACGACGATGGCTGCACGCACAGCACGCGGATTCCATTGTTCATGGCCGGTACCCTCCAGGTAGGAGCAGCGTAGCAAACCCGCCCGCGCGCTTCCATACCGCCTTTGGCGGACCGGCCCGCTAGCGCCGGCGCGCGATCCGCGCCTGCAGCAGCAGGGCCGCGGCGGGCGCCAGCGCGAACGCGCCGAACAGCCATTGCGCGGCGCGCTGCGCGCCAGTGACGCCGCCCGGATCGGCCAGGCCCGCGCTGTTGGCGATGACGCCGGCCAGCGCCGCGGTCAAGGCCGTGGCGTACAACTGCACCGTGGTGATGGACGAGGAGGTCAGGGTCTCTTCGCCGGGCGGCGCCGCGTTGAAGATGCGGGTCAGCAGATGCGGCCAGCTCAGGCCGATGCCGAAGCCGACCCCGGCCAGCACCAGCACGTAGACGGCCAGCCCCGCTTGCGACTGCAACAGCGCCGTGCGCGGCGTCATGAGGGCCAGTGCGGCCAGCGCGGCCAGGATGACGGCCGGGCTCAGGCGCACCAGGAAGTCGGCGGCCGGCCCGCTGCGGGTCGAGCTGGGCATGGCGGCCAGCGTCCAGCCCGCCGCCATCGCGGCCGTCATGTAGCCGGCGGCCAGCGGCGACATGCCATGGATCACCTGCAGGAAGTACGGCACGAAGATCTCGGTGGTGATGGCCGCCACCACCAGGCACATCAGCGCGTACAGCGCGCCCAGCGGCGAACCGATGCGGTAGGCGCCGGTGGGCAGCAGCCGTTTGGCGGCACGCGTATCCACCGCCGCGATCAGCGCCGCGATCGCCAGCCCGGCGGCGATGCCCGCCAGGTTCCAGCCCAGGCTGGTGGACAGGCTGGCCGCGGTGATCGCCAGCACGCTGACCACCAGCAGGCCCAGCGTCGACCAGGGCAGCGACGTCGGCCTGGCCGGCCGCGAGGCGCTCCTGCCGCCCACCTTCAGCGCCACGATCAGGGCCAGCGCCGCCGCCGCGGGCAGCAGCGCCCAGAAGGCCAGCCGCCAGTGCCCGGCCTGCGCGAAGATGCCGCCGATGGCGGGGCCGCACAAGGTGGCCACTCCCCACATGCCGGACACCAGCGCCATGGCGCGCGACCACAGCGCCGGCTCGAACACCAGCCGGATCAGCGCGTAGCTGAGCGCGAACAGGATGCCGCCGCCCAGGCCCTGCACGCTGCGCCCGGCCAGCAGCCAGGGCATGGACGGCGCCAGCGCGCAGGCCGCCGATCCCACCGTGAACACCAGCACCGCCAGCAGGTACGCGGCGCGCGGCCCCAGCGCCTCGATCAGCCGGGCCGACAGCGCCGACCCGACGATGGACGTGACCACGAACAGCGTGGTGTTCCAGGCGTAGTACTCCAACCCGCCGATGTCCTGGATCACGCTGGGCAGGATGGTGGTGACGACATACACGTTGATGGCGTGCAGCGCCACGCCGCCGGCCAGCGCAATGGAGCGCAGCGCGTTGCTTCCGCGCAGCAGCGCCGCCCAGGAGGCGCCTGTGACCCGGGGCGTGCCGGAGGGGGTGCGGGTGTTCACGCGGTCTGTCCGCCTTGCATGAAAATGATTGAACGGGAAATCGATGGGGGCCGATGGTATGCGCGTCGCCGGCCGGCCGCAAATCGCGGGCGCGGCAAGGGCCGCATGGCCTGCGCGCGGCGGCGCCGGGACCCGGGCAGATAGAATGGCGGGACCCGAGTGTCCCAGGAGCAGGCCATGTCCCGAACCGTCGTCAATCCCGATACCGTATTCGACTCCGTGCAGTACGGCTTCAGCCAGGCCGTGATCGTGACCGGCCAGCGCCGCATGCTGCTGTCGGGCCAGGTGGGCGTCGACGCCCAGGCGCGCACGGTGAGCCCCGGCCTGCAAGGGCAGACCGAAGCCGCGCTCGACAATGTCGAGCGCGTGCTGGCCGCCGCGGGCGGCAGGCTGGATCAGGTCATCATGCTGCGCATCTACATCTGCGAGACGGTGCGCGAGGACCAGGAGGTGATCGCCCAGGCGCTGCGCGACCGTTTCCCGCAGGACCCGCCGCCGTCGTCCTGGATCATTGTCAGCGGCCTGTCGCTGCCGGAATGGCTGGTCGAGATCGAAGCCGAAGCCATGCTGGACTGACGCGGCCTAAACCTGGGCGCGCCACGGCGGCGTGGCGAAGGCCGCCCGCAGGTGTGCGAGGAATCCGGCGGTGCGCGCGGCCAGTTCCTGGCGCGATTTCACCAGGGCCACCACGTTGGCCTGCGGCAGGGTCCAGCCGGCCAGCAGCGGCACCAGCCGGCGCGCCTGCAGGTGCGCCGCCACGTCCCATTCCGAACGCACGATGATGCCGTGCCCGGCCAGCGCCCACTCCACCGCGGTTTCGCCGGCGTTGCTCGACAGCACCGGCGCGATGCGCACGCCGACCGCTGCGCCGCGCCCCTGCCTGAAGCGCCACAGCGTCACGTCCTCGTCGTTTTCGCGCAGCGCGATGCAATCGTGCCCGCGCAGGTCTTCCGGCTTGGCGGGCGCGCCGCGGCGCGCCAGGTAGGCGGGAGCGGCGCATAGCAGGCGGCGGTTGGGCGCCAGCGGATGGGCCACCAGCGTCGAATCGCGCAGTTCGCCGATATGGACCATGACGTCCCAGTCGTCGGCGGCGAGCCGGGGCGGGCCGTCCGACAGCGTGAGGCTGGCGGTGAGGTTCTCGCTGCGCTCGCGGAATTGCGCCACCAGCCCGGCGACGTAGCGCTGGCCGAAGCCCAGCGGGGCGACCACGCGCAGATGGCCCGCCACCACGCCGCGCCGGCCCGCCAGTTCGTCGGCCAGGTCGCCCAGTTCCGCGCAGATCTGCTCGGCCCGCAAGGCCAGCAGCCGGCCCTCGTCGGTCAGCGCCGTGCCGCGCCCGGAGCGGTTGACCAGCCTGACGCCCAGGCGCTTTTCCAGCGCATGCAGGCGCTGCGTGACGGCCGGCGGGGTCACGTCCATCATGCGGGCCGCCTCGGCCAGCGAGCGGGTCGCCGCCAGGCTCAGGAAAAAGCGCAGGTCGTCGGTGGTAATCATTCAGCGTCGCATTAATGGATGATTAAGTCGATATTAAACACGGGAGGGCGCCGCCGCGCCATACTGGCAGGCATTCCAATCCGCCATGCCGAGACGCCCATGACCGCCGCCGCCCCATCCACCGTGGACTCCCTGGACACCCCGTGCCTGCTGCTCGACGAGACCCGCATGGCGCGCAACATCGAGCGCCTGAACGCCTTGATGGCCGGTCATGGCGTGCAGTTGCGCCCGCACCTCAAGACGCCCAAGTCCATCGAGGTCGCGCGCCGGCTGATGTCCACGCCGCAAGGCCCGGCCGCGGTGTCGACGTTGCAGGAGGCCGAGCAGTTCGCCGCCGCCGGCGTCACCGATCTGCTGTACGCCGTCGGCGTCTCGCCGGCGAAACTGGACCGCGTGCTGGCGCTGCGCCGCCGCGGCGTCGATCTGACCGTGGTGGTCGACAGCATCGAGGCGGCGCAGGCCGTGGCGCGCCGCGCCCGCGACGCCGGCGACCCCATTCCCGCGCTGATCGAGATCGACTGCGACGGCCACCGCGCCGGCGTGCAGCCCGGCAATACCGAGCAGCTGCTGGCCATCGCCAGGACGCTGCATGAGCAGGGCGCCTGCCTGCGGGGAGTTATGACCCATGCGGGCGAATCCTATGGCTGCGACAGCATCGAGGCCATCGCCGACATGGCCGAGCAGGAAAGGCAGGCCGCCGTCAGTTGCGCCGAGGCCATCCGCAAGGCCGGCCTGCCGTGCCCGGTGGTCAGCGTGGGCTCCACGCCCACGGCGCATTTCGCGCGCAGCCTGGACGGCGTGACTGAGGTGCGCGCCGGCGTATACGTGTTCTTCGACCTGGTGATGGCGGGCCTGGGCGTGTGCGAGGTCGACGACATCGCGGCCACCGTATTGACCACAGTGATCGGCCATCAGCCCGACAAGGGCTGGGTACTGGTGGACGCCGGGTGGATGGCCATGTCGCGCGACCGCGGAACCGCCAGGCAGCGCGTCGATCAGCTGTACGGGCTCGTCTGCGACGCCTCCGGCAAGGTCTATCCCGATCTGCTGCTGGCCGAGACCAACCAGGAGCAGGGCATCATCAAGGTGCGTCCCGGCAGCGCAGCGGCCCTGCCGGACCTGCCGCTGGGCGCCAAATTGCGGATCGTGCCCAACCATGCCTGCGCCACCTGCGCCCAGCACGACGCGTATGAAGTCGTGCGCGACGGCTCGCCCGAGGTGGTGGCGCACTGGGAACGCTTCCGCGGCTGGTAGGGCGGCGCGGGGGCGCGCCTATAATGCGTGCGCCTCAATGCCTTCGGGGAGATGGTTCGCATGCAGTACGAATATCTGTTCTGGTCCATGGCCGCGGTGGTGGCGGCGGCGCTGGCCGGCGGCGCGCTGTGCGGCCGCCTGGGTTCCGTCAAGCATGCGCCCGCGGGTGTCGCCGCGCTGGCGGCGGCCGTGTTCGTGGTGGTGTTCGTGCTGTCGCGCCGCGGCGGCTTCAGCGATCTGTCGGTGATGCTGTCGATCGCCGCCTTCATGTTCAGCTTGGTGATCGGCGCCGCCGCGTCGCTGCTCACGCGGCGCATTCTGCGGCGCCGCTGAGCCTGCCGGCGCCTCATTCCTCGGCGTCGAAATCCTCGTCTTCGTCTTCCTCGTCCTGCTCCAGGGCGTCATAGCCCTTCCAGGTGATGCGCCAGCGCGTCGCGCCCGCATTGGCGGCGGTTTCGCTGACCTGCTTGACCAGGCCTGCATCCTCGAGCAGGTCGAGATGATGCGCGACCAGCTGCAGGGCTTGTTCTTCGGGATGCGGCGCCAGGGCCGCGTTCTTGATGTCGTGCGTGCTCAGGTTGGGGCCCGGCGCGTCGCGCAGGGCGCCCAGAATCGTGACGACCAGATCGAAATCGCGTTGCATGATGTCCACCATGTAGGGAAGGGATCAGTCCGACGATAGCAGAGTTCGGCGGCGGCAATGCGACAGCGGCTGCGCCCGGGTTACAGTCCAGGCTTTCCGATAACCGACAGTGCATACACCATGAAAAAACCCGCAGAACGCGATTGCCTCGCGGTGGTCCCCGGCTATTCGGGCCAGGCCGCCAAGCTGTTCCTGTCGCGCGGCGACGACGAACGGATCGACGGCGTGACCGTGTTCGACCTGCTGGGCCACGTCAAGCAGCAGGGCAGCGCCGAGGCGGCCGCCGCCTGGATCGGCGACTGGCTCGCGCAGGATGCCGGCAACCGCAAGGCCCGCCGCACCCAGCTGCAGGCGCAGTTGTTCGTCTGCAAGCTGGCGGACGATGAAAAGTCCGCATTCCTGGCCGCCCAGAAGCCGCTGCGCGATGCGCTGGCCGCCGCAGGCGTGCAATGCCGCAACGTGGCGGCCACCTCGGGCGCGGCGCGCCGCTCGCTCGGTCCGAATGTCAGGAAGCCCTAGCCCAAGGCTGTTATAGTCGCGCCTGGGCGTGCGTGTGCACCCGCGAGGTGCGTGCCCGGGCGGGCCTGTCCCGCGAATTTAGGAAGATGGAACATGGAAATTGTAAGTCGGCAGGTTGCCGACGTGGCGGGCGGCGTTGAGCTGCACACCACGCTGGACGGCGAAAGCATCAGCGTCTACGTGGTCGTGGGCGTGACCGATCTGAATGCGATCGCAGACATTGTGCCGCGCGCAAAAGTCGATGCGGGGGCGGATATACACGCCGCGAATGTCGACAATGTTGATAATGCGCAAGAACAAATCGACCAGGTCCTGGAAAATATGAATCCCGGCGACGTGGCGGTTTTCCTTTGCTCGGGTCCCGATGCTTTTGGCGCGGCACTCGATTTGTTGGGTTTACCTATCGACGAGTAAGCCTGGCGGCAAACCAAAGTGCTAGTCCAAACGGCGTATGCAGGGTGTGCGCAGGTGGGGACGGCATTTATATAAGCCTTGATTGTTTTTTTATGATGTATGGGTGTTTACACCTATGCAGGACCTCTTATTGCCTATGAATTCGTGTGTATTTTGTGCGCCGTTTCCCTTTGTTGCATTATTGGCACGCAATTTTTAGGATTATGTTGACTTATGAGGGGAACCTAACGATAGTGTCGGCACACGATCACAAGCGTTGCGATTTTCGTTCAGTGCCGTGCCTTTTCCGGCTCAGCGTTATTGTTCTACTGTCCCCTCCTTGATTGATTCGTGACCTCCGGGCATTTGCCCATTATCTCTAGGAAATACAGTATGGAAACCGGCGTCGTTAAGTGGTTCAACTCGGAAAAGGGCTATGGCTTCATCACTCCGGAAGCGGGTGGCAAGGATCTGTTCGCCCACTTCTCCGAAATTCAGGGTACGGGCTTCAAGTCCCTGGAAGAGAACCAGCGCGTCAGCTTTGTGACGGCCAATGGCCCCAAGGGCCCGCAAGCCACGAAAATCCAGGTCCTGTAAGGTCCTGAGTTTTTCGAAGAAGCCCCGCTAGCGGGGCTTTTTTGTTTTTCGGCCGCGGCCCCGGCGCCGCGGGCGCGTTATTCTCTGGCTATTCCCACCGCCGCCAATCAAGCAGGATCGCGCCCACATGACCGAATCCACCGCCACGCCGCTCGCCATCCGACCGCAGGACGTCGTTTCCTTCTGGGTCGATGCCGGGCCGCAAAAATGGTTCAGCAAGAATCCCGAGTTCGACGCCGAGTTCCGCGTCCGTTTCGAGGACGCGCACCGCGAGGCGGCCGCGCGCCGGCTGGACGGCTGGCTGGATGACGCCACCGGCGCGCTGGCGCTGATGATCCTGCTGGACCAGTTCCCCCGCAACGCCTACCGGGACACGGCGCACATGTACGCCACCGATCCTCTGGCCCAATACTTCGCCGAGCGCGCCATCGCGGCCGGCCACGACCTGGCCGTCGACCGGCAGCTGCGCCCGTTTTTCTACCTGCCGTTCGAGCATGCCGAAAACCTGGCGGCGCAGAACCGCGCCGTCGCGCTGATGGAGCCGGTGGACGCGGATTCACTGCATTGGGCGGTCCTGCATCGCGACATCATCAAGCGTTTCGGACGCTTTCCGCATCGCAATGGCGCGCTCGGCCGGCAGACTACGCAGGCCGAACAGGAGTTCCTGGACGCCGGCGGATTCGCGGGCTAGCCACTTGGTATCTTTATGTTTCCTGACGTGGCAACTTGAAAAATAAACCGGTGCGCGCATTTGTTTGACGATTTTCGAGGTTCGCCAATACACTGGGTTCAGCGAGATTTTCAAGCGACGCGGTTTGCGTTTCTCTTGTCGCCGTCAGTGGTGCAGCGGTTGTTTCCTCTCCCATCCTTGATGATCTGGCGCCCCGCGAGCAATCGCTTTTCATAGGTCAAGGACACTCCATGGCAACCGGCATCGTTAAGTGGTTCAACGCCGAAAAGGGTTATGGCTTCATCATGCCCGACGACGGCAGCAAGGATCTTTTCGCGCACTACTCCGAGATCCGCAGCGAAGGCTACAAGTCGCTGCAGGAAAACCAGCGCGTCACCTTCGACGTGGGCACCGGGCCCAAGGGGCCCAGTGCGAAGAACATCAAGGTCGCGGCCTGATCTCAGCGGCCGCATGAAAAAACCCCACGCGCATGCGTGGGGTTTTTTTTCGCCTCCGCGTAGCCGCGGCGCCGTCAGTGCTTGGCGTGGCTGGCGGGCGTGGAGAGCTTGTCGACCAGCGCGATGCCCAGCGCCGAGAAGATGAACAGGGCATGGATGATGGTCTGCCACATGACGCCGGCTTCGGTGAAGCGCGCGTTGGCCGTGCCCAGCGTACCGGCCTCGATGAAGGTGCGCAGCAGGTGGATCGACGAGATGCCGATGATGGCCATGGCCAGCTTGACCTTGAGCACGCTGGCGTTGACGTGGCTGAGCCACTCCGGCTGGTCGGGATGGCCTTGCAGGCGCAGCCGCGAGACGAAGGTCTCGTAGCCGCCGACGATCACCATCACCAGCAGGTTCGAGATCATGACCACGTCGATCAGGCCCAGCACCAGCAGCATGATCTCCATCTCGCCGAAGCTGGTGGCGTGCGTGAGCAGGTGCCACAGCTCCTTCAGGAACAGCATGACGTAGACGCCTTGCGCCACGATCAGGCCCAGGTACAGCGGCAGCTGCAGCCAGCGGGAACTGAAGATCAGGCCGGGCAGCAGGCCCAGGCGGGGAGGGGAGTTATGAATCATGTTGGGTGCGAGCCGTAGATGTGTGCGAAAAAAGCGGGCGCAATTCTATCAACGGCATGTGGCGGCGTGCATCCGTTTTCATGACGGCGGGCCATGGCCGATAGCACGATTGCCCGCCGTCTGCCGGGGTTTTATGTAAGAAAAACTGGCATTTGCGAAACTGTGTGCCGAAACGTTCGGAGCACATTGGCCATATATAGAATTGCCGCCTCGTTGGCATAGAGCCACTCAAGAGGAGTTTGTTCCCATGAAGATCCGCTACACCGTGGCCGCGTTGGCCGTCGCGCTTGCCCCTTATTCCGCCTCGCATGCGCTGGACATCGGCGGACTGGTCGGCGCCGGCAGCAAGGTCGTGCAGGCCGCCACGTTGAGCGACGCCGAAATCAAGACGCTTTCGGACAAGTCGTGCGCCCAGAGCGATTCGCAGGAGAAGATCGCCGCGCCCGGCAGCAAGTACGACGCCCGCCTGCAGAAGATCGCCAAGGCGCTGGGCGGCACGGTCAACGGCCAGAAGGCCAGCTACAAGGTCTACATCACCAAGGACGTGAACGCCTGGGCCATGGCCAATGGCTGCATCCGCGTCTACAGCGGCCTGATGGACATGATGACCGACGACGAAGTGATGGGCGTGGTCGGCCACGAAATCGGCCACGTGGCGCTGGGCCACAGCAAGAAGGCCATGCAGACCGCCTACACGGTTTCGGCCGCGCGCGACGCCGCCGGCGCGGCGGGCGGCGCGACGGTCGCCGCCCTCAGCTCGTCGCAGCTGGGCGACCTGACCGAGAAGTTCATCAACGCGCAGTTCTCGCAATCGCAGGAAAGCGCCGCCGACGACTACTCGTTCGACCTGCTGCAGTCCAAGAAGCAGAACACCCGCGGCCTGGTGACCGCGTTCCAGAAGCTGGCCGAACTGGACGGCGGCAAGAGCGATATGATGAGCTCGCATCCGTCCTCGGCCAAGCGTGCGCAGCACATCGAAGAGCGCATCGCCAAGGCCAAGTAAGGCGCTGGCAGGCGTTTTTCCGCCCCATGCGGAGTGGAAAACGGGGCGCGAGTATCCGGACTTATCCGGGTGCTCGCGCCTCTTTGCGTCAGCGGTCCGGAACTTTCCGGTAAAATGGCGTGTTTATCCGCCCGTTATCTCTTATCTCTCGGAATATAGGTCTTTTAATGCAGCCTGTGGTTGAAACCCTCTCCGGCCTGGAGCGCCGTGTTGATCTGGCCGTCTCGGTGGCCGACGTCGAAAAGGAAGTCCAGGCGCAATTGAAGCGCGTGGCCCGGACCGCCAAGGTCCCCGGCTTCCGTCCGGGCAAGGCCCCGCTCGCCATGCTCGAGCGCAGCCATGGCCCCGGCATCCGCTACGACGTGATCAATAGCCAAGTCGGCCGTGCCTTCGAGCAGGCCGTGGACGGCGCCAAACTGCGCGTCGCCGGCGCCCCGAACCTCGAACCCAAGACCGAAGGCGTCGCCGACGACACGCTGGCGTTCACCGCCACGTTCGAGGTCTACCCCGAAGTCGCCGTGCCCGACCTGTCGGCGCTGGCCGTCACCCGTTACGAAACCGCCGTCACCGACGCCGAAGTCGAAAAGACCCTGGACGTCCTGCGCAAGCAGCGCGCCACGTTCGAAGCCCGCGAAGGCCGTGCCGCCGCCGACGGCGACCGCATCACGCTGGACTTCGCCGGCACCATCGACGGCGTGCCGTTCGAAGGCGGCAAGGCCGAAGACTTCCCCTTCGTGCTGGGCCAGGGCCGCATGCTGCCCGAGTTCGAAGAAGCCGCGCGCGGCCTGAAGGCCGGCGACACCAAGGTCTTCCCGCTCAAGTTCCCCGATGACTACCAGGGCAAGGAAGTCGCCGGCAAGACCGCCGAATTCACGATCACCGTGAAGGAAGTGGCCGAAGGCGTGCTGCCCGAACTCAACGGCGAATTCGCCAAGTCCCTCGGCCAGCCCGAAGGCGACCTGGAAAAGCTCAAGGCCGACATCCGCAGCAACATCGAACGCGAAGTCAAGGTGCGCTCGCAAGGCCGCACCAAGTCCAGCGTGATGGACGCCCTGGTCGAAGCCGGCAAGTTCGACGTGCCGAAGGCCCTGGTCGACAACGACGTGCAAGGCCGCGTGGCCGCCGCCCGCGAAGAACTGAAGCAGCGCGGCATCCCCAACGCCGAGTCCGTGCCGATCCCGGCCGAAGCCTTCACGACCGAATCCGAGCGTCGCGTCCGCCTGGGCCTGCTGGTCTCGGAACTGGTCAAGCAAGCCCAGCTGCAGGCCAAGCCCGAGCAGGTGCGCGCGCGCATCGAAGAGTTCGCCCAGAACTACGAACAACCCGCCCAGGTTGTCAGCTATTACCTGGCCGACCGCCAGCGTCGTGCTGAAATCGAGGCGATCGTGCTGGAAGACAATGTCGTCGCGCACGTGCTGGAAAAGGCCAAGGTCACCGAAGAGAAGGTGCCTTTCGATCAGTTGATGGGGATGGCGTAACACTATGCAGAGATTCACCGATTTCTATGCGGCAATGAACGGCGGGTCGTCGGTGACCCCTACCGGCCTGGGCTACATTCCCATGGTGATCGAGCAGTCGGGGCGCGGCGAGCGCGCCTACGACATCTATTCGCGTCTGCTCCGCGAGCGGCTCATTTTCCTGGTGGGACCGGTCAACGACGCCACGGCCAACCTGGTCGTCGCGCAGTTGCTGTTCCTGGAATCGGAGAATCCTGACAAGGACATTTCCCTGTACATCAACTCGCCCGGCGGGTCGGTGTACGCGGGCATGGCCATCTACGACACGATGCAGTTCGTCAAGCCGGACGTGTCCACGCTGTGCACCGGTCTGGCGGCCAGCATGGGCGCGTTCCTGCTGGCGGCGGGCAAGAAGGGCAAGCGTTTCACGCTGCCCAACTCCCGCATCATGATCCACCAGCCCTCGGGCGGCGCCCAGGGGCAGGCCTCGGACATCCAGATCCAGGCCCGCGAAATCCTGGACCTGCGCGAGCGCCTGAACCGCATCCTGGCCGACAATACCGGCCAGACGATGGAGCGCATCGGCATAGACACGGAGCGTGACAACTTCATGTCGGCCGAAGATGCGGTATCGTATGGACTGGTGGACAAGGTAATGAGCTCCCGCACGGAAGGCTGACTTCCCGGTTGATATTCGAACCCGCTGCCACCATATTTGAGTAAGCGCATGCGCCAGACCTTCGCTGGGCTGGCGCATCTTTACCTGAGATACGAAAGAAATATGCCTGAAAAAAAGGGATCGGCAGACGCAAAAGTGCTGCATTGCTCGTTTTGCAATAAAAGCCAGCATGAAGTCCGCAAGCTGATCGCGGGTCCGTCGGTATTCATCTGCGATGAATGCATAGATCTGTGCAACGACATCATCCGCGAAGAGGCGCAGGCCACCGCGCGCGCGGCGATTCGTTCCGAGCTGCCCACTCCGGCTGAAATCAAGACCTTCCTCGACCAGTACGTGATCGGGCAGAATTCGCCCAAGCGCATGCTGGCGGTGGCGGTCTACAACCACTACAAGCGCATCCGCCACGGCGAGATCAAGGGCGACGAGGTCGAGCTCTCCAAGAGCAACATCATGCTGATCGGCCCCACCGGGTCGGGCAAGACGCTGCTGGCCCAGACGCTGGCGCGCATGCTGAACGTGCCCTTCGTCATGGCCGACGCCACCACGCTGACCGAAGCCGGCTACGTGGGCGAAGACGTCGAGAACATCATTCAGAAGTTGCTGCAGAACTGCAACTACGAAGTGGAAAAGGCGCAGCGCGCCATCATCTACATCGATGAAATCGACAAGATCTCGCGCAAGTCGGACAACCCGTCCATCACCCGCGACGTGTCGGGCGAGGGCGTGCAGCAGGCCCTGCTCAAGCTGATCGAAGGCACGGTCGCCTCGGTGCCGCCGCAGGGCGGGCGCAAGCACCCCAACCAGGACTTCGTCCAGGTCGACACGACCAACATCCTGTTCATCGTCGGCGGCGCCTTCGACGGGCTGGAAAAGGTCATCCGCGACCGTACCGAGAAATCGGGCATCGGCTTCTCGGCCTCGGTGCGCGCCAAGTCCGAACGCGGCGTGGGCGAGCTGTTCTCCGAAGTCGAGCCGGAAGACCTGATCAAGTTCGGCCTCATCCCCGAGCTGGTCGGCCGCCTGCCGGTGGTCGCCACGCTGGACGAGCTGGACGAGGCCGCGCTGGTGCAGATCCTCACCGAGCCCAAGAACGCCCTGCTCAAGCAGTTCCAGAAGCTGTTCGCCATGGAAGGCGCCGAGCTCGACGTGCGGCCCGCCGCCCTCAAGGCGATCGCCCGCAAGGCGCTGCGCCGCAAGACCGGCGCCCGCGGCCTGCGCTCCATCATCGAGCAGGCCCTGCTCGACACCATGTACGACCTGCCTTCCCAGGGCAACGTCAAGCGCGTGGTGCTGGACGAAGGCGCCATCGACGGAGACGGCAAGCCCTTGCTGATCTACGCCGACGAAGCCGCCGCGACGGACAAGCCGGAGCGGGGAGAAGTCAGGGACGCCGCGGCCTGATATTTCAAAAAAGCCCGTTCTCGTAACGGGTTTTTTTGTCTCCTGGCGTACCGTCGGGGGAAATCCGCTTTTCTCCCGGCCCTGTCCCCTGCATACTGAAGGTGCCCCCGCGGGGTTTTTTTAACCTTTGGGCTATCGAGGCGCCGAGATCTTGAATTTTCGGCTATTGTTCCCATAACAGACGTAACTGACGTGCTTGGTCCGAAAATCGGGCCAACCGTCCCCGATACGCCGAGTCATACCGAGGAACCTCCTATGTCTGCCAGCCAGACCCTGCCTTCCGACCCGATCGACCTGCCCCTGCTCCCACTGCGCGACGTGGTGGTGTTCCCGCACATGGTCATCCCGCTGTTCGTCGGCCGTCCGCGCTCGATCCGCGCGCTCGAGGTTGCGATGGAAGCGGGCAAAAGCATCATGCTGGTGGCCCAGAAATCCGCCGGCAAGGATGATCCCACGCCCGAAGACGTCTACGAGATCGGCTGCGTCGCCGGCATCCTGCAAATGCTCAAGCTGCCCGACGGCACCGTCAAGGTGCTGGTCGAGGGCACCCAGCGCGCCCGCATCAACAGCATCGAAGACGCCGATTCGCACTTCACCTGCCAGGTGTCGCCGATCGAACCCGACGCCATGCAGGGCTCCGAAACCGAGGCCCTGCGCCGCGCGATCGTCGCCCAGTTCGAGCAGTACGTAAAACTGAACAAGAAGATCCCCCCGGAGATCCTGACCTCGCTGGCCGGCATCGACGATGCCGGGCGCCTGGCCGACACGATCGCCGCGCATCTTCCGCTGAAACTCGAGCAGAAGCAGAAAATGCTCGAGATCGTCGGCACCTCCGAGCGCCTCGAAGGCCTGCTCACGCAGCTCGAAACCGAAATCGACATCCTCCAGGTCGAGAAGCGGATTCGCGGCCGCGTGAAGAAGCAGATGGAAAAGAGCCAGCGCGACTACTACCTGAATGAGCAGGTCAAGGCCATTCAGAAGGAGTTGGGCGAGGGCGAAGAGGGCGCGGACATCGAAGAGCTCGAAAAGAAGATCATCGCCGCGCACATGCCCAAAGAGGCGCGCAAGAAGGCCGATGCCGAGCTCAAGAAGCTCAAGCTCATGTCGCCCATGTCGGCCGAAGCCACCGTGGTGCGCAACTACATCGATACGCTCATCAATCTTCCCTGGAAGAAAAAGAGCAAGATCAACAATTCCATCAGCAACGCCGAGGCGGTGCTGGACAACGACCACTATGGCCTGGAGAAGGTCAAGGAACGCATCCTGGAATACCTTGCCGTGCAGCAGCGCGTGGACAAGGTGAAGGCGCCGATCCTGTGTCTGGTCGGCCCTCCGGGCGTGGGCAAGACCTCGCTGGGGCAGTCCATCGCCAAGGCCACGAACCGCAAGTTCGTGCGCATGGCGCTGGGCGGCGTGCGCGACGAAGCCGAGATCCGCGGCCACCGCCGCACGTACATCGGCTCCATGCCGGGCAAGATCGTCCAGAACATGTCCAAGGTGGGCGTGCGCAATCCGCTGTTCCTGCTCGATGAAATCGACAAGCTGGGCATGGATTTCCGCGGCGACCCCTCGTCGGCCCTGCTCGAAGTGCTGGACCCGGAACAGAACCACACGTTCCAGGACCACTACATCGAAGTCGACTTCGACCTGTCCGACGTCATGTTCGTGGCCACCAGCAACACGCTGAACATTCCGCCGGCCCTGCTGGACCGGATGGAAGTGATCCGCCTGTCGGGCTACACCGAGGAAGAAAAGATCCACATCGCCCGCGACCATCTGCTGCCCAAGCTGATGAAGAACAACGGCGTCAAGGATAGCGAGCTGACCGTCGACGACAGCGCGCTGCGCGACATCGTGCGCTACTACACCCGCGAAGCCGGCGTGCGTGCGCTCGAACGCGAAGTGGGCAAGATCTGCCGCAAGGTCATCAAGCAGCTGCTGACCCAGGCCGACCGCGCCAAGGCCGAGGGCAAGACGCCCGAGGTCAAGCCGGTCAACGTGACGGGTGAGAACCTGAACGAATACCTGGGCGTGCGCCGCTACGCCTTCGGCATGGCCGAGAAGGAAAACCAGATCGGCCAGGTCACCGGCCTGGCGTGGACCGAAGTCGGCGGCGACCTGCTGACGATCGAAGTCGCCGACATGCCCGGCAAGGGCGTCATCCAACGCACCGGTTCGCTGGGCGACGTGATGAAGGAATCGGTCGAGGCGGCCCGCACGGTGGTGCGCTCGCGCGCCCGCCGCCTGGGCTTTGCCGACAGCGTGTTCGAGAAGCACGACATGCACGTGCACGTGCCGGAAGGCGCGACGCCCAAGGACGGCCCGTCCGCCGGTATCGCGATCACCACGGCCATGGTGTCGGCCCTGTCGCGCATCCCGGTGCGCGCCGACGTCGCCATGACCGGCGAGATCACGCTGCGCGGCGAAGTGCTGCCCATCGGCGGCCTGAAGGAAAAGCTGCTGGCCGCCCACCGCGGCGGGATCAAGATGGTTCTGATCCCGGAAGAAAACGTCAAGGACCTGGCGGAGATTCCGGACAACGTCAAGAACCACCTCGAGATCGTGCCGGTGCGCTGGATCGACAAGGTGCTGGAGCTGGCGCTGGAACGCCTGCCCGAGCCCCTGGCCGAGGAAGAAGCGGTCAAGGAGCCCCTGGTGGCCAAGCCCGCCGAAGGCTCGACCGATCCGGTGCTCAAGCACTGACCGGTTCGGCCGCCCAAAAGGAAACCCGCCCTAGGCGGGTTTCTTTATGCCTGCGCGCAGGATCAATGCAGCGCGTGCGTACGAATCAGCCCCACCGCGATGCCTTCCAGCGCGAAATCCTGGTCGGCCCCGACCACGATGGTCTGGAAGTCCGGATTTTCGGGCAGGAGCTCGATATGGCCGTTCTGGCGCTGCAGGCGCTTGACCGTGACGTCGTCGCCGAGGCGGGCCACCACGATCTGGCCGTTGCGGGCCTCGGACGCTTTTTTGACGGCGAGCAGGTCGCCTTCGAGGATGCCGGCGTCGCGCATGCTCATGCCGCGCACCTTCAGCAGGTAGTCGGGCGCCTGGGCGAACAGGTTGGGGTCTACGCCGACCTCGCGTTCGACGTGTTCGGCCGCCAGTATGGGGCTGCCGGCGGCCACGCGGCCCACCAGCGGCAGCAAGAGCTGCGCCAGGGCGGGCATGGGCAGGGAGGCCTGCGCGGGCGCGCCGGCGGCGTCCTTCAGGCGGATGCCGCGCGAGGCGCCCGCGGTGAGCTCGATGGCCCCCTTGCGCGCCAGCGCCTTGAGGTGGTCTTCGGCTGCGTTGGGCGAGCGGAAACCCAGGGCCTGCGCGATCTCGGCGCGTGTGGGCGGAAAGCCCGTGCGCGCGACGGTTTGCCTGATGAGATCCAGGATTTGCTGTTGGCGATCGGTGAGTTTGCTGGCCATGGCGATGATCCGTTGCTGGCGGACTGTACATATATACAGCGGCCATTCTGGGGGACGCAGCGCAAAAAAGCAAGCCGTGGGCGGGCGCCCATGAAAAACGGGACCCGCGGGTCCCGTTTGAGGCCGGATGGCGGGCCGTTTACAGCACCGCGGCGATGCTCTTGGCGACCTTGTCGATGTTGCCGCTGTTGAGCGCGGCCACGCAGATGCGGCCGCTGGATACGGCGTAGACGCCATGCTCTTCGCGCAGGCGGTCCACCTGGGCGGCGGTCAGGCCCGAGTACGAGAACATGCCGCGCTGGCGCAGCACGAAGCTGAAGTCCTGCTTGCCGCCGTGTTCCTGGATCTTCTCGACCAGCTGCTTGCGCATCAGGCGGATGCGGTCGCGCATGCCGGCCAGTTCCTGTTCCCACATGGCGAACAGTTCGGGCGTGTTCAGCACCGTGGACACCACCGTGCCGCCGTGGGTGGGCGGGTTGGAGTAGTTGGTGCGGATCACGCGCTTGAGCTGGCTCAGCACGCGGGCGGCTTCGTCCTTGCTGCCGGCCACGACCGTCAGCGCGCCGACGCGCTCGCCGTACAGCGAGAACGACTTCGAGAACGAGGAGCTGATGAACATGGTCAGGTCCAGGTCGGCGAACATGCGCACGACCGCGGCGTCTTCCGTCAGGCCGTCGCCGAAGCCCTGGTAGGCGATGTCCAGGAACGGCACCAGATTGTTTTCTTTGACCACGGCGGCGATCTGCTTCCACTGGTCCATGGTGGGGTCCACGCCGGTGGGGTTGTGGCAGCAGGCGTGCAGCACGACCACGGTCTTGGCCGGAGCGGCCTTCAGGTCGGCCAGCATGGCGTCGAAGTCCAGGCCGCGGGTGGCGGCGTCGTAGTAGGCGTAGGTGCCGACTTCGAAACCGGCGCGCTCGAACAGCGCGCGGTGGTTTTCCCAGCTCGGGTTGCTGATCAGGACCTTGGAGGAGGGCAGCAGCTGGCGCAGGAAGTCGGCGCCGATCTTCAGCGCGCCCGTGCCGCCCAGGGCCTGGGTGGTCAGCACGCGGCCGGCGGCGGCCAGCGCGGAATCCTTGCCCAGCAGCAGGGCCTGCGCGCCGGCGTTGTAACCGGCGATACCTTCGATCGGCAGGTAGCCGCGGGCCGCGGCGGCCTCGATGCGGGCGGTTTCAGCCTTGCGCACCGCGCCCAGCAGGGGGATGCGGCCCTCGTCGTCGTAGTACACGCCCACGCCCAGATTGACTTTACCGGGACGCGTGTCGGCGTTGTATTGTTCGTTCAGGCCAAGAATGGGGTCGCGCGGCGCGAGTTCGACGGAATCGAAAAGGGTGCTCATGGGAGTCTGATGAGGTGGGTGGACGCAGTCCGGGGTGCTGTGGATAATGGGGGGTTTACCCTGGAAGAGTCTAGCATGCCTAAGCCCACAATAGACCCGAGCGTGGAAGCCGTCGTCGCCGGGGACGATGGCGTGCCAGCCGTTGCCGGCGGCGGCTTCATCGACTTTCCGGGCAGCCCGTTTCACCTGTACCAGCCATATCCGCCGGCCGGCGACCAGCCCGCCGCCATCGACGGCCTGGTCCAGGGCGTCGAAGACGGCCTGATGTTCCAGACGCTCCTGGGCGTGACCGGTTCGGGCAAGACCTACACCATGGCCAACGTCATCGCGCGCCTGGGCCGGCCCGCGCTGGTGCTGGCCCCCAACAAGACGCTGGCCGCGCAGCTCTACGCCGAGATGCGCGAGTTCTTCCCGAAGAACGCGGTCGAGTACTTCGTCTCGTACTACGACTACTACCAGCCCGAGGCCTACGTGCCGACGCGCGACCTGTTCATCGAGAAAGACTCCTCCATCAACGAGCACATCGAGCAGATGCGGCTGTCGGCCACCAAGAGCCTGCTGGAGCGCCGCGACACCATCATCGTGGGCACGGTGTCGTGTATCTACGGTATCGGCAATCCCGGCGACTACCACGCGATGGTGCTGATCCTGCGCGCTGGCGACCAGATCTCGCGGCGCGAGATCCTGGCGCGCCTGGTCGCCATGCAGTACACCCGCAACGACGCCGATTTCACGCGCGGCACCTTCCGCGTGCGCGGCGAGACCATCGACATCTTTCCGGCCGAAAGCCCCGAGCTGGCGCTGCGCCTGACGCTGTTCGACGACGAGGTCGAAAGCCTGGAGCTCTTCGACCCCCTGACCGGCCGCATCCGCCAGAAGCTGCCGCGCTTCACCGTCTATCCCGGCTCGCACTACGTGACGCCGCGCGACACCGTGCTGCGCGCCATCGAGACCATCAAGGAAGAGCTGCGCGAACGCGTCAGGCGCTTCACCGACGACGGTCACCTGGTCGAGGCCCAGCGCCTGGAGCAGCGCACCCGCTTCGACCTGGAGATGCTGCAGGAGCTGGGCTTCTGCAAGGGCATCGAGAACTACTCGCGCCACCTGTCGGGCGCCGCCCCGGGCGAGCCGCCGCCCACCCTGATCGACTACCTGCCGGCCGACGCGCTCATGTTCATCGACGAAAGCCACGTCACCATCGGCCAGCTGGGCGGCATGTACCGCGGCGACCGCTCGCGCAAGGAGACGCTGGTGCAGTACGGGTTCCGGCTGCCCTCGGCGCTGGACAACCGGCCGCTGCGGCTGGAGGAGTTCGAGGCCCGCATGCGCCAGTGCGTATTCGTCTCGGCCACGCCGGCCGCCTACGAGAAAGAGCACGCCGACAACGTCGTCGAGCAGGTGGTGCGTCCCACCGGCCTGGTCGATCCGCTGGTCGAGGTGCTTCCGGCGCGCACTCAGGTCGACGACCTGCTGGGCCGGATCAAGGAACGCGTGGCGCGCAGCGAACGGGTGCTGGTCACCACCCTGACCAAGCGCATGGCCGAGGACCTGACGGACTTCCTGAGCGAGCACGGCGTGCGGGTGCGCTACCTGCACTCCGACATCGACACAGTCGAGCGGGTGGAGATCATCCGCGACCTGCGCCTGGGCACCTTCGACGTGCTGGTGGGGATCAACCTGCTGCGCGAAGGCCTGGACATTCCCGAAGTGTCGCTGGTCGCCATCCTGGACGCCGACAAAGAGGGTTTCCTGCGTTCCGAGCGCAGCCTGATCCAGACCATCGGGCGGGCCGCGCGCAACCTGAACGGCCACGCCATCCTCTATGCCGACCGCATCACCGATTCGATGCAGCGCGCCATCGAGGAAACCGGCCGCCGCCGCAACAAGCAGCTGCAGTTCAACGAGGACCACGGCATCACGGCGCGCGGCGTGCAGAAGGCGGTGCGCGAGCTCATCGACGGCATCGTCGCGCCGACCCAGCACGACGCGCTGGAAGCGGCGGTGCCGGCCGAATTCATGAAGGACGAAAAGGCCATGGCGCGTGAAATCAAGCGCCTGGAAAAGCTGATGATGGACCACGCCCGCAACCTGGAATTCGAGCAGGCCGCGGCGGCGCGCGACGCCCTGACCGCACTGAAACAGCGGGTGCTGCTGGACGGCGCCGTCTGACGTATCTTGTTGTGTCTTTTTGCTGACACCTTGCTGAATCGGCTGTGGATCTGTTGCGTTGCAATCGCCCGCCTGCGGCGCCGTCGATTATCCTGCCCCGGAGTTCAAGCGTTGCTTTTGATTGTTGATGCAAGCCATTGAATTATATGAAAAAGTGATGGGGACATATTTGCCCTGAGCCATTTACGCAAACGCAAAAAAAACTTGCCTTATCTCGGGTTTTCCCGCACACTTACACCCATGATGACCAAGGTACTTTTCGTTTGCATGGGCAATATCTGTCGCTCGCCGAGCGCAGAGGGCGTGTTTCGCCATTTGGTGAATGACGCGGGTTTGAGCGATGTGGTTCGCATCGACTCCGCGGGCACGCACGCGTTTCACATCGGCGAGGCGCCTGATGCCCGGGCGCAGGCCGCAGCGCGCAAGCGCGGCTACGAGATCACGCACTGCGAAGCGCGTCAGGTCACCGCGGAAGATTTCCGCGATTTCGACCTGATCCTCGCCATGGACTGGGACAACCTCTCGGCCATGCAGCAGCAGTGCCCCAAGGCCTACCAGCACAAGCTGATGCTGCTGATGCGCTTTGCCAACGAGTTCGAAGAGGCCACCGTGCCCGATCCCTACTATGGCGGCGCCGACGGTTTCGGCAAGGTTCTGGACTATCTCGAAGACGCCTGTCAGGGTGTGCTCGAACTGGTGCGCAAGCGCGCAACCCAGTACCAGGCAGCCTGATTCCGTACTCGGAACCGCCTGTGTGCGGTTCCCGGAAGTGCCTGGCAATGAAAAACCGCGCATATGCGCGGTTTTTTCTAGGCCGGTGCCATACCAAATTAGTCGGGATTAGGCTATACTTGAGCCAATTACTCGGGTATTGGCCGCTGGATTCGCCGGCGGCCGTTGCCGAATCACTGGGAACCTACCATGCGGCTAACTACCAAAGGGCGTTTCGCCGTGACTGCCATGATCGACCTGGCTATGCGGCAGCATAGCGGTCCGGTCACGCTTGCGGCCATCAGCCAGCGTCAGAATATCTCGTTGTCCTACCTGGAACAGCTGTTCGGCAAGCTGCGCCGCCACGAGCTCGTGGACAGCGTGCGCGGCCCGGGCGGCGGCTATTCGCTGGCCCGCCTGGCGCGCAACGTGACCGTCGCCGACATCATCTTCGCTGTCGACGAGCCGCTGGACGCCACCAGCTGCGGCGGCAAGCGCGACTGTACCAGCGGCAACGACGGCAAGCCGGGCAAGTGCATGACGCACGAACTCTGGGCCACGCTCAACCGCAAGATGGTCGATTACCTGGACTCGGTGTCGCTGCAGGATCTGGTCGATCAGCAGCGCGTGCGCCAGCTGCAGGAAGCCAACAATCAGGCACAGGCCTGCGCAGTCCGCGTCAACCGGGTGGGGGGCGCCAACGCCGCCAATGCCCCGACCGCGACCGTCGCCGCCAATGCCACCGTATAAGTAGTAGGAGTTGTAGAAATGACCACCCGCCCGATCTATCTGGACTATTCCGCCACGACGCCCGTCGATCCCCGCGTCGTTGAAAAGATGGTGCCCTGGCTGTACGACAACTTCGGCAACCCGGCTTCGCGCAGCCACGCGTTCGGCTGGGAGTCGGAAGAGGCCGTCGAGCGCGCCCGCGAAGAAGTCGCCAAGCTGGTCAACGCCGACCCGCGCGAAATCGTCTGGACCTCCGGCGCCACGGAATCCGACAACCTGGCCATCAAGGGCGCCGCGAACTTCTACTCCGAGCGCGGCAAGCACATCATCACCGTCAAGACCGAGCACAAGGCCGTGCTCGACACCTGTCGCGAGCTGGAGCGCCAGGGCTTCGAAGTGACCTACCTGGACGTCAAGGACAACGGCCTGATCGACCTGGACACCTTCAAGGCCGCGCTGCGCCCCGACACCGTGCTGGTGTCCGTGATGATGGTGAACAACGAAATCGGCGTGATCCAGGACGTGGAAACCCTGGGCGAAATCTGCCGCGAGAAGGGCATCATCTTCCACGTCGACGCCGCGCAGGCCACCGGCAAGGTGGAAATCGACCTGCAGAAGCTCAAGGTGGACCTGATGTCGTTCTCGGCCCACAAGACCTACGGCCCCAAGGGCATCGGCGCCCTGTACGTGCGCCGCAAGCCGCGCATCCGCATCGAAGCGCAGATGCACGGCGGCGGCCATGAGCGCGGTTTCCGCTCCGGCACGCTGGCCACCCACCAGATCGTCGGCATGGGCGAGGCCTTCCGCCTGGCCCGCGAGGAAATGGGCACCGAGAACGAGCGCATCCGCATGTTGCGCGACCGTCTCTGGAAAGGCCTGTCGCAGATCGAAGAGGTCTACCTGAACGGCGACATGGACCAGCGCGTGCCGCATAACCTGAACGTCAGCTTCAACTATGTCGAAGGCGAGTCCCTGATCATGGCGATCAAGGAACTGGCCGTCTCCAGCGGCTCGGCCTGCACCTCGGCCAGCCTGGAACCGTCCTACGTGCTGCGCGCCCTGGGCCGCAACGACGAGCTGGCGCACAGCTCGATCCGTTTCACGCTGGGCCGCTTCACCACCGAGCAGGAAGTCGACTTCGCCGTCGAGCTCATCAAGAGCCGCGTCGGCAAGCTGCGCGATATGTCGCCGCTGTGGGAAATGGCCAAGGAAGGCATCGACTTGAACACCGTGCAGTGGGCCGCGCACTAAGCGCCCGCGCCAAGAAATCCGTGGAGAAATAGCATGTCTTACAGCACCAAAGTTCTGGATCACTACGAAAACCCCCGCAACGTCGGCTCGTTCGACAAGTCGGACGAATCGGTGGGCACCGGCATGGTCGGCGCGCCGGCCTGTGGCGACGTCATGAAGCTGCAGATCAAGGTCAACGAAGCCGGCGTGATCGAAGACGCGCGCTTCAAGACCTACGGCTGCGGCTCGGCCATCGCCTCCAGCTCGCTGGTGACGGAATGGGTCAAGGGCAAGACGCTCGACGAGGCCATGAAGATCCGCAACACGCAGATCGCCGAAGAGCTGGCCCTGCCGCCGGTGAAGGTGCACTGTTCCATCCTGGCCGAAGACGCGATCAAGGCGGCGGTGCAGAACTACAAAGAAAAGCATTCGGTCGCGGCCGAAACCGTGGCGAGCTGAACATGTCCGTTACCCTGACCCAACAGGCCGCCACCCATATCGGCCGCTACCTGCAGAAGCGCGGAAAGGGTATCGGCTTGCGGCTCGGCGTTAGGACCACGGGCTGCTCCGGCATGGCCTACAAGCTCGAGTACGTGGACGACGCGGCGCCCGAGGACCAGGTGTTCGAGAGCTTCGGCGTGAAGGTTTTCGTCGATCCCAAGAGCCTGTCCTACCTCGACGGCACCGAGCTCGACTACGCCCGCGAAGGCCTGAACGAAGGCTTCAAGTTCCGCAACCCCAACGAGAAGGCGACCTGCGGCTGCGGCGAGTCGTTCACGGTGTAGTCTTGGCTGGAGACGACCACTTCAGCCTGTTCGGCTTGCCGGCACGCTTCGACCTCGACGCCCGGGCGTTGGAAAGCGCGTGGCGCGCCGTCGCCGCCCAGGTGCATCCCGACCGTTACGCCACCGCCAGTCCGGCCGAACGCCGCGTCGCCATGCAATGGGCGGCGCGCGCCAACGAGGCCTACCGCCAGCTGCGCGACCCGCTGCTGCGGGCCCGTTACCTGTGCGAACAGGCCGGCGTGGACCTGCAGACCGAAAGCAACACCTCCATGGACGGCGCCTTCCTGATGCAGCAGATGACCTGGCGCGAGATGCTGGACGATGCGCGCGGCGACGCAGCCGCCCTGGCCGCCTTGCAGGCCGAGCTGGAGCAGGCGCGCGCTTCCATGCACGCCACGCTCGCCCGCCTGCTGGACCAGGAGCGCGACTACGCCGCGGCCGGCGCCAAGGTGCGGGAATGGATGTTCGTGGAGAAGCTGGCGCAGGAACTGGCAGAAGCCCAGCCCGCCGGATAGCCCAAGGCGCGCGGCCGCGCCGCCGCCCACAGATCAGAAGAACCGAATCACATGGCCTTATTGCAGATATCCGAACCCGGTGAATCGCCCGCGCCGCACCAGCGCAAGCTGGCGGTCGGGATCGACCTGGGCACGACCAATTCCCTCGTCGCGGCGGTGCGCAGCAGCGTCGCCGAAGTGCTGACGGATGCGCAGGGCCAGGCCCTGCTGCCGTCTGCCGTGCGCTATTTCCCCGACGGCAAGGTCACCACGGGCCGCGAGCCGCTGGCCCAGCAGGCGCAGGACCCCCACAACACCGTGGTGTCGGTCAAGCGCTTCATGGGCCGCTCGCTGGCGGAGGCCGAGGCCATGCGCGCGCCCTACGAATTCGTGGACGCGCCCGGCATGGTGCGCATCCGCACGGTGCAGGGCGACCTGAGCCCGGTCGAGGTGTCGGCGCAGATCCTGGCGGTGTTGCGCCAGCGCGCCGAAGACGTGCTGGGCGACGACCTGGTGGGCGCCGTCATCACGGTGCCCGCGTATTTCGACGACGCCCAGCGCCAGGCCACCCGCGACGCGGCCCGCCTGGCCGGACTGAACGTGCTGCGCCTGCTCAACGAGCCGACCGCGGCGGCCATCGCCTACGGCCTGGATCATGCGGCCGAGGGCGTGTACGCGGTGTACGACCTGGGCGGCGGCACCTTCGACATTTCCATCCTGCGCCTGACCCAGGGCGTGTTCGAAGTGATCGCCACGGGCGGCGACACGGCGCTGGGCGGCGACGATTTCGACTCCCTGATCGCCGACCGCGCCCTGGCCGGACTGGCCGCCGGCGGCGAGCTGACGCCGTCGGACCGGCGCGGCCTGCTGATGGCCGCGCGCGCGGCGCGCGAAGCGCTGTCCGATGCCGACGAGGCCCGTGTGCAGCTGGCGCTGTCGGACGGCCGCAAGCTGGACGCGGCGCTGACCCGCGCCGAATTCGAAACCCTGGCCCGGCCCCTGATCGAACGCACCCTGGACTGCGCCCGGCGCGCGCTGCGCGACGCCGCGCTCGCGCCGGCCGACGTGCGCGGCGTGGTGATGGTGGGCGGCGCGACCCGCATGCCGGTGGTGCGCGCGGCGGTGGGGCAGCTGTTCGGCACCACGCCCCTGACCGACCTGGACCCCGACCAGGTGGTGGCGCTGGGCGCGGCGCTGCAGGCCAACCTGCTGGCCGGCAACCGCGCTCCGGGCGAGGACTGGCTGCTGCTGGATGTGATCCCGCTGTCGCTGGGACTGGAAACCATGGGTGGCCTGGTGGAGCGCGTGATCCCGCGCAACAGCACCATTCCGGTGGCGCGCGCCCAGGAATTCACCACCTTCAAGGACGGCCAGACCGCCATGAGCATCCACGTGGTGCAGGGCGAGCGCGACCTGGTCGCCGATTCGCGCTCGCTGGCGCGCTTCGAGCTGCGCGGCATTCCGCCCATGGTGGCGGGCGCGGCGCGCATCCGCGTGACCTTCCAGGTGGACGCCGACGGGCTGTTGAGCGTGACCGCCCGCGAGCAAAGCCAGGGCGTCGAGGCCATGGTGTCGGTCAAGCCGTCCTACGGCCTGTCGGACGAGGAAATCGCGCAGATGCTGGCCGACAGCGTGGCGCAGGCCGATTCCGACGCGCAGGCCCGCATGCTGCGCGAGCAGCAAGTCGATGCCCGCCAGCTGGTGGAATCCGTGCAGGCCGCGCTGGCCGTGGACGGCGACCTGCTGGACGCCGAAGAGCGCAAGCGCGTGGACGAGTGCCTGCAGGCCGCCACCGCGGCGCAGGACGCGACCGACGCCGATACCGTGAAGGACGCGGTGCAGGCCCTGGCGGCGGCGACCGACGAGTTCGCGGCGCGCCGCATGGACCGCAGCATCCGCGCCGCGCTGGCCGGCCGCAAACTAGATGAGATCGCCTGATAACACGTTATGCCGAAACTGACCGTATTGCCTCATCCCGATTACTGCCCGGAAGGCGCGGTGATCGAAGACGCGCCCAAGGGCGTGTCGATCTGCCGCGTGCTGCTGGACAACCACATCGACATCGAGCACGCCTGCGAACTGTCGTGCGCCTGCACCACCTGTCACGTGGTGGTCAAGCAGGGTTATGCTTCGCTCGAGGACGCCACCGACGACGAAGAGGATCTGCTGGACAAGGCCTGGGGCCTGACCCCGACCTCGCGCCTGTCGTGCCAGGCGCTGGTGGCGGACGCCGACCTGACGGTCGAGATTCCCAAGTACACCATCAACCACGCGAAAGAGGGCCATTGATGAAGTGGACCGACACCTACGAGATCGCCGCCGCGCTGGCCGATGCGTATCCGGACGTGGACCCCAAGACGCTGCGCTTCGTGCAGCTGCGCGAATGGGTCCTGGCCTTGCCGAGTTTCAGCGACGATCCCGCCCATTGCGGCGAGAAAATCCTGGAGGCCATCCAGATGGCCTGGATCGACGAAGCCGACTGAAGGCCGGCTTCGGACAAGCTCCCCCCGGGGAGCTTTTTTTTCGCCGGCGGGTAATGCGGGCCACGGTATCATCGGTATCTCCGCCGTTTCTTTTGCCCGAGTCTATCGATGCCCGCTGCCCAATTGCGCTTTGGCCTGGCCGCCAACCGGCTCCACCACGAAACTCCCGACGCCGCCCTGTTCAGCTGGCTGCGCGCCTGCTCGTCCACCATCCGCGAACTGGGCGTGCAGCTGCACACCGTGGGCCGCACGCACGACGCCATCGTGCGCGAAGGCATGCTGCAGGGCTATAGCGGCCTGATCCGCTATCCCTATGGCCGCGAGGGCGGCCTGATGAAGCTGGTGGCCCGGGTCACCGAGGGCCGCGACGGCGACGCGCCGTTCGACGGCGCGATCTACCTGATCGATCCGGTCGACCCGTCTTCGATTTTTCCCGAGGCGCTGGCCTTGAAGCGCCAGTGCATCACGCATGGCCGGCCGTTCATCTCGACGCTGGCCGGCGCCATCGAATGGATGGAGGTCGAGCGCGTGCACGCCGGGCTGGCGCCGGACGCCTCGGTCTCGCGCCTGTTCAACTTCACCGGCCAGACCCTGGCGCTGATCGCCCACGACGCCCTGAAGGACGAAATGGTGGCTTTCGCGGCCGAGCACTTCGACGTGCTGTCGCGCTTTGCGCGCCGCGTGGCCACGGGCACCACGGGCGGGCGCCTCAACGAGCTGGCCTGGTCGCGCGGCTGGCCGAAGGACACGCCCTGGGTGCACCGCTACCTGAGCGGCCCGCTGGGCGGCGACGCGCAGATCGCCGAGCTGGTGCTGGAACACCAGTGCCAGCGCGTGATCTTCTTCGAAGACCCGCACGTGGCGCGCCAGCACGAGGCCGACATCCAGCTGCTCGAACGCGCGGTGCGCGTGGTGACGGAATCGGCCACCTGCGCCACCTCGCCGACGGTGGCGCGGCGCTGGGCGCAGGCGGTCGAAAAGCGCGTCGTCTAGTTTTCCTTATGCTTTATCTGCCGCTGAATGTCGGCGGCCGTTTCTCGCGGAAGGCCTGCACGCCTTCGGCGAAATCGGCGCGCGCGGCCGAGTCCAGGAACCGCGCGGTCTCTTCGGCCAGCTGGGTTTCCAGCGGGGCGTGTTCGGCAGCGCGCAGCAGCGCCTTGGCGCCGGCGATGCCGTGCGGGGCGTTCGCGGCCAGGGCGCCGGCGTAGGCCCGCGCCGCTTCGGCCAGATCCCCGGCGGGCGCGGTGCGGGTGACGATGCCCCAGGCCAGCGCCTCGGCCGCGCCGAAGGGGTCGGGATGCAGCAGCAGGTCCAGCGCGCGGCGCGCGCCCAGCACCCGGGTCAGGCCATGCGTCATGCCGGCGTCCGGCGTGGCGCCGAGTTTCAGGTAGGCGGTCAGGAAGCGCGCATCGGCCGCGGCGATGGCCAGGTCGCAGGCCAGCACCAGCGACAGGCCGGCGCCGGCGGCGATGCCATGCACCTGGGCCAGCCATAGCTTGTCCATGCGCGCGACGCGGGCGACGAAATCGTTGAGCGGCGTGAACAGGTCCAGCAGCGTGGCCCGCACGTGCGCGGGCTCGCCTTCGAACATGGAGATGTCGCCGCCGGCGCAGAACGCCTTGCCCGCGGCGCGCAGCAGCACCACGCGGACGTCGTCGCGGGCTTCCAGCCATTGGGCCGCCTGCTGCAGGTCGCGGGCCATGGCCACGTCGATGGCGTTGAGCGCGTCGGCGCGGTTGAGCGTCACCGTCGCGATGGCGCCGTCGGTTTCCAGAAGCAGCGTCCGCAGGGCCGGAAGTGCAGGGGTCATGGGGGAGTCTCCGTTATCGGGTAAATACCAGCTGTCGATCCAAAAAACGCGATGCTATGGTCTGAACCGAGCGCTTGCTTGGTTTTGTTTTGAGCACGCTTAGCGTAACGCATTGAACGAAGCATTGAACGATTTTCCGGCGCTGTACTGGCGTGGGTAAAGACAGGTTCGCTGCATCGCCTGCCTCGCGGGTTCGCCAGACTGACGCCGACAACCGATAAAAACTTCGCATCGAAAGCGGGGAGACAAATGGTGGATCGGTCGGACAGCCCTCCGTTGCTGGAGGTCGATGGCGTCACGCTGTCGTTTGGCGGGGTCAAGGCGCTCACGGACGTGGGGTTCCGCGTGGAGCCCGGCTCCATCACCACGGTCATCGGCCCGAACGGCGCCGGCAAGACCTCGCTGTTCAACACCATTTCCGGTTTCTACAAGCCCTCGGCGGGACAGATCCGCTTCCTGGGGCGCGACATCACGCGCGTGGCGGCGCCGGAGCGCGCCAGGCTGGGCCTGGCCCGCAGCTTCCAGAACATCGCGCTGTTTCGCGGCATGACGGTGCTGGACAACATCAAGCTGGGCCGCCATGCCCACCTGCGCAGCAACGTGCTGGACGCGCTTTTCTACCTGGGCCGGGCGCGTCGCGAAGAGATGGCGCTGCGCGCCGATATCGAAGAACGCATCATCGATTTCCTGGAGATCGACCACATCCGCCACGCGCCGGTGGCGGCGCTGTCGTACGGCCTGCAAAAGCGCGTGGAGCTGGCGCGCGCGCTGGCCATGAACCCCAAGGTGCTGATGCTGGACGAGCCGGTGGCCGGCATGAACCGCGAGGAGACCGACGACATGGCGCGCTTCATCCTGGACGCGCGCGCCGAGTGGGGCGTGACGGTGCTGATGGTGGAGCACGACATGGGCATGGTGATGGACCTGTCGGATCACGTGGTGGTGCTGAACTTCGGCCAGGTCATCGCCGACGGCACGCCGGCGCAGGTGCAGGCCGATCCGCAGGTCATCCAGGCCTACCTGGGCGCGGGCGACGTGGGCGATCTGCGCCGCCGGCTGCGGGAGGCGGCCTGATGGACATGCTGTTCTTCCTGGAGGTCTCGCTGGCCGGGCTGGGCAGCGGCGGGCTGTACGCGCTGGCGGCGCTGGCGTTCGTCATCGTCTACAAGGCCACGCGGGTGGTCAACATCGCCATCGGCGAATTCCTGATGCTGGGCGCCTATCTGTTCTATGCGTTCGCCGCGGGCATGGACTGGCCGATATGGCTGGCCATCGCCGGCGCGGTGCTGGCCTCGGGCGTGTTCGGCGCGCTGGTCGAGCGGCTGACCATCAGGCCCATGCTGGGCGAATCGCCGATCTCGGTGTTCATGATCACGGTGGGACTGGCGTCCATCCTGGTGGGCGTGGTGGAGCTGATCTGGACGGCCGACCAGCGGCGCCTGCCGGAATTCATGCCGCGCGCGCCCGTGATGGTGGGCGAGGCCTTCGTGGCGCCCAAGGTGTTCTACGGGTTCTGGGTGGCCGTGGCGCTGGCGCTGCTGGTGCTGGTCGTGTTCCGCTACTGGCGCGGCGGGGTGGCGCTGCGCGCCACGGCGTCGGACCAGGGCGCGGCGTATGCGATGGGCATCAACGTGCCGCGCGTGTTTTCGCTGGCCTGGGTGGCCGCCGGCGCCATCGCCGCGGTGTCCGGCGTGATCGTGGGCGCGATCGGCGGGATCTCGTCGTCGATGGGCGTGTTCGGCCTGTCGGTGCTGGTGGTGGTGATCGTGGGCGGNTCGGACCAGGGCGCGGCGTATGCGATGGGCATCAACGTGCCGCGCGTGTTTTCGCTGGCCTGGGTGGCCGCCGGCGCCATCGCCGCGGTGTCCGGCGTGATCGTGGGCGCGATCGGCGGGATCTCGTCGTCGATGGGCGTGTTCGGCCTGTCGGTGCTGGTGGTGGTGATCGTGGGCGGGCTGGACAGCGTGGCCGGCGCCCTGGTGGGCGGCGTGTTCATCGGGCTGCTGGAGGCCTGGGCCGGCGCCTACCTGGGCGGCGAGTACAAGCTGCTGGCCACTTTCATCGTGCTGGTGGTGGTGCTGATGGCCAGGCCCTACGGCCTGTTCGGCACCCGTGAAATCGAGAGGCTGTGACCGATGCGCATCGCGACTGCCAAAGGGACCTATCTTGCCGACGAAGCGCTGTTCGATACCGCCACGCAGCGGACCTGGCTGGCGCTGCTGGCCGCCGCGCTGGTGCTGTTTCCGTTCATGGCCGACGCCTATTGGCTGTACCTGGCCTGCCTGGTGGCGATCAACATCGCCAGCGCCACGGGCCTGAACATCCTGACCGGCTATACCGGCCTGGTCAGCCTGGGGCAGGCCGCGTTCATGGGCCTGGGCGCATATACGGTGGCCGTGATGGAGCTGCGCCTGGGCACGCCGGTGCTGGTGAACCTGTTGGGCGGCGGCGTAGTGGCGATGCTGGGCGGCCTGTTCGTCGGCATCCCGTCGCTGCGGGTCAAGGGCCTGTACCTGGCGATCTCGACCATCGCGGCCTCGTTCATCGCGCATTTCATTTTCGCCAACTGGGAGTTCACCGGGGGCACCACCGGGCTGCAGGTGCCGCCGGCGCGGCTGCTGGGCGTGGACCTGGACACCTCGTTCAAGATCTATTGGCTGATCGTGCCGGTGACGGCGCTGATGGTGCTGGGGGCGGCCAATCTGTTCCGCACCCGCATCGGGCGGGCCTTCATCGCCATCCGCGACCGCGACATCTCGGCCGAGGTGCTGGGCATCCGGCTGCTGCGCTACAAGCTGCTGTCCTTCGGCCTGTCCTCGTTCTACGCGGGCGTGGCGGGCGGGCTGTGGGCGTATTTCTTCCGCGTGGTCACGCCGGAGAGCTTTCCGCTCATCATGTCCATCTTCTTCCTGGCGGCCATCATCGTGGGCGGAATGGGTTCGATCCTGGGCTCCATCCTGGGCGCGATCTTCATGACCATGGTGCCGGAGCTGCTCAAGCTGGTCGTCGGCTGGCTGCCGGTGGGCGGCGACGCGCTGCGGCTGATCTCGCCGGTGCGCACCATTGTTTTCGGCCTGCTGATCGTGGGCTTTCTGATCTTCGAGCCGCACGGGCTCGCGGAAATCTGGCGGCGAGTGCGCCGTTTCTTCCACCTCTGGCCGTTTCGCACCTGAAGGCCAGCCACAAGACCCACAGGAGACTCACCATGAAGCGCATCCGGATCGGTAGCGGTTTATCCAGGTTGCTGGCCCCGCTGGGCCTGGCGGCGGCACTGGCGGCGGCGCCCGCCGCCCAGGCGGCCGAGGACCTGGTGCTGGGCGGCTCGATCCCGCTGAGCGGGGTCTTCGCCTTCGCCGGGCAGGGCATCCACGCCGGCATCACCGACTACGTGAAGATCGTCAACGACCAGGGCGGGGTGAACGGACGCAAGCTGCGCTACGTGCCCGAGGACACGGCGTACAAGGTCGACGCCTCGGTGGCGGCCTTCAAGAAGATCACCAGCCAGAACAAGGTGAATTTCTACTACGGCGATTCCACCGGGTTCTCCAAGACCATCAACGCCGAATTGAACCGCAGCGGCGACATCCTGATGACCGGCGCTTCCTTCGCCACCGAACTGAACGACCCGGCCAAGTATCCGGCGCAATTCATGCTGGGACCGGACTACACCGAAATGTTCGGCATCCTGCTGCGCTACATCGCCAAGGAACAGCCGGGCGCGAAGGTCGCGTTCGTGTACTCGGACACCGAGTTCGGGCGCGACCCGATAGCCAGCTCGCGCGCGGTCGCCGAGAAGCTGGGGCTGAAGGTCGCCACCGAGATCATGACCCCGCCGGGCAGCGTGGACGTGTCCACCGAAGTCATCAAGCTGCGCCGCGCCGATCCGGACTACACGATCTTCCACGGCTACGTGCTGGCGCCGATTCCGGAGTTCGTGGGGCAGGGCAAGCGCATGGGCCTGAAGACCCGCTACATGGGCACCTTCTGGACCATGGACAACTCCACCGTGATGCAGATGGGCGAGGACGCCGAGGGCTTCATGGGCGTGATGCCGTACCGCTATTACTACGACACCGAGGGCGACGCGCCCATGCTGAAGAAGATCCGCGAAATGCGTCCGCAGTACCAGAGCACCGGCTACATGCAGGGCTTTCTGGCCGCCATGCTGTTCACCGAAGTGGCCAAGCGCACGCTGGACGCCGGCAAGGAGCTGACCGGGGCCAACATGAAGGCGGCGCTCGACGGCATCAAGGACTTCGATACCGGCGGGCTGATCGGCGTGCCCATCACCATCAAGGGCAATTCGATTCCGGTGGGCCGCATCTACCGCGCCGACGTCAAGCAGAAGCAGATGGTGCCGGCTTCCGACTGGATCGTGCTGAAGTGAGGGCGGCGCACGCGGCGGTGCTCGATATCAACAACATCGAGGTCGTCTACAACAAGGCGGTGCAGGTGCTGCGCGGCCTGTCGCTGTCGGTGCCGGCGGGCAGCATCGTGGCGCTGCTGGGCAGCAACGGCGCCGGCAAGTCCACCACGCTGAAGGCCGTGTCCGGCCTGCTGGACCTGGAGGACGGCGCGCTGGTGCGCGGGCGCATCGTCTTCGACGGCGGCGACACGGCCGGCGCGCGGCCCCAGAACCTGGTGCGTGCCGGCCTGGCGCACGTGATGGAAGGGCGCCGCGTGTTCGAGGACCTGACGGTGGAGGAGAACCTGGTGGCCGCGACCTACGCCCTGACCGGCAGGGCCGGGGCGCGCGCGGACTTCGACCTGGTCTACACCTATTTCCCGCGCCTGTTCGAGCGCCGGCGCGGCCTGGCCGGCTACCTGTCGGGCGGCGAGCAGCAGATGCTCGCCATCGGGCGCGCGCTGATCGCGCAGCCCAGGCTGATGCTGCTGGACGAACCATCGCTGGGCCTGTCGCCGATGCTGGTGGAGAACATCTTCTCCATCATCGCGCGCATCAACCGCGAGCAGGGCGTGTCGATGCTGCTGGTGGAGCAGAACGCCTCGGTGGCGCTGGCGGTGGCGAACTACGGCTACATCATGGAGACCGGCAAGGTGGTGATAGACGGCAGCGCCGACAAGCTGGCGGCCGACCCCGACGTGCGCGAGTTCTATCTGGGCGTGGGCGGCGGGGGCGAAGCCCGCGGCTTTCGCGACATCAAGCACTACAAGCGCCGCAAGCGCTGGCTCTCATGACGGAAAAGGAACGCAATCTTCCCGCGGCCGGGGCATGGCCGGCGCTGACGCTGCCGCAGATGCTGCGCGAGCAGGCGCGCCGCCAGCCGGGCGCCATCGCCATCCGGCAGAAGGATTTCGGCATCTGGCAGCCGATATCGTGGTCGCAATACTGGCAGCGGGCCTGCCGGGTCGGGATGGGCCTGCGCGCGCTGGGCCTCGGGCCGGGCGGGCGGGTCGCCATCGTGTCCGAGAACCGTGTCGAGTGGCTGCTGGCGCAGATGGGCGCCGGCGCGGTCGGCGGCGTGGCGGTGGGGGTGTACGCCACCAGCCCGGCCGAAGAAATGGGCTATGTGCTCGAGCACGCCGACGTGGAACTGGTGGTGTGCGAGGACCAGGAGCAGACCGACAAGGTGCTGCAGGTGGCCGACAGGCTGCCGCTGTTGCGCCGCATCGTGGTGATCGAGAGCAAGGGCCTGCGCTCCTACGCGCCGGCCGAGCGCGCGCGCATCGTGACCTTCGCCGAGGTCGAGGCCGACGGCCAGCGGCGCGAGGCCGCCGAACTGGCCGCGCTGGACTCGGCGCTGGACGGCCAGCGGCTGGACGACACCGGGCTCATGATCTATACCTCGGGCTCCACCGGCAAGCCCAAGGGCGCGATGCTGAGCTACCGCAACATGCGCGCGGTGGCGCCGGGCATCGCGGACCGGCTGGCGATGGACCGGGCCAGCGTGCACCTGTCCTACCTGCCGCTGTGCCACGTGGCCGAGCAGATGCTGTCGACCTTCGTGCCCATCTACCTGGGCACGCAGGTCAATTTCGGCGAATCGATCCGCACCGTGCAGGAAGACCTGCGTGAAGTCGCGCCGACCATCTTCCTGGGCGTGCCGCGGATCTGGGAAAAGCTGCACGCCGCCATCTCCATCAAGATGCAGGAAGCCGGGCGGCTGCAGCGCTGGCTGTACCGGCGCGCGCTGGCGGCGTGCGAGCCCTTCCTGGAGAAGTCGCCGGCGCAGTACACGGCCGGCGAGCGGCTGACGCGCTGGCTGTGGTACTGGCTGGTGCTGCGCGCCTTGCAGAATTTCATCGGGCTGCGCCGGGTGCGGGTGGCCATGACGGGCGCCGCGCCGATTCCGCCGGACGTGGTGCGCTATTTCCGCAAGCTGGGCGTGCCGCTGGTGGAGGTCTACGGCCTGACCGAATCGGCCGGCATGATCTTCGGCCAGCATCCCGACCGGGTCAAGGTCGGCACGGGGGGCGAGCCGATACTGGGCGTCGAGTGGCGCATGGGCGAGGCCGGCGAACTGCAGGTGCGCGGCGAGATGGTATTCCAGGGCTATTACAAGAATCCGGACGCGACCGCCGACACCGTGCGCGAGGGCTGGCTGCATACCGGCGACGTGGTGGCCGAGGACGACGGGCGCGTGCGCATCGTGGACCGCCTGAAGGACATCATGATCACCGCCGGCGGCAAGAACCTGACGCCCTCCGAGATCGAAAACGCGGTCAAGGGCAGCCCGTACGTGAAGGAATGCATCGTCATCGCCGACGGCCGCAAGTACGTGTCGGCGCTGATCCAGCTGGAATTCGACACGGTCGGCAAATGGGCCGAGTCGCGCCGCATCGCGTTCACGCATTTCCGTTCGCTGGCCGAGTCCGCGCCGGTGCGCGAACTGATCCAGCAGGAAGTGGCGCGGGCCAACGCCGGGCTTGCGCCGGTGGCGCAGATCAAGCGCTTCCATCTGCTGACCAAGGAGCTGGACCATGACGACGGCGAAGTGACCGCGACCATGAAGGTCAGGCGCGCCAGCATCTACCGCAGCTATGCGGGCGAGATCGAGGCGCTCTACGCCGAGGAGACGGCGGCATGAAGCAGCGGCGGTGAGCGGCGATGCAAAAGACGGCTAGCGGCGCAGCGCGGGACGACCGTTCGGAGTCCGAGCGCCGGCGCGAGGTGATCCTGACGGCGGGGCAGCTGTTCTGCCGCCACGGCTACGAGCGCACCACGGTGCGCGAACTGGCGCGCGCGGTGGGCCTGCAGTCGGGCAGCCTGTTCCATCATTTCCGCAGCAAGGAGGAAATCCTGGTGGCGGTGATGAACAACGGCATCCAGGAAGTGATAGACGGCGGCGGGCAGGCGCTGGCGCGCTACGACGAGCCCGCCGACCGGCTGGCCGCGCTGTTCCGGGTGCATATGTGGAGCATGCTGCACGGCGCCGGCGGCGACGCCATGAACGCGCTGGTCTACGAGTGGCGCAGCCTGTCGCCGCCCAGCCGCGACGCGGTCAAGTCGCTGAGCGACCGCTACGAGCAGATGTGGCAGGACGTGGTGGCCGGGGCGGTGGACGCGGGCCTGCTGCAGGGCGATGCGCGCATCATCAAGCGTTGCGTGCTGGGCGCCATGAACCTGACGGTGCAGTGGTACAAGCCGGGCGGGCGCTTGCAGCCGGCGGAATTCATCGACGCCATGCTGCAGGCTTCGCTGCCGGCGCTGCCGGCGGGCGCCGGCAGATGGCCGTTATGAACAGGGAAATCAGCCGCGCCGCTTGAAGAAGGCGCCGACCGCGCAGGCCACGGACAGGGCCAGCAGCACGCCGGAGACCGGCAGCAGGAAATCCGCCTCGCCGCGGTAGCCGCCGCCGGTGACGCCGCCGGCCACGCTGCCCATCCACAGCACCGCGGTCAGCAGCGCCGCGATCGCCGCGATGGCGGCGGCGATGCACAGCGCGATGAAGGCCGGCCGGCGCGGGCGCGCCGGCGCGTAGGCGACCGGCTGGACGCCGCGGGGCTGTTTGATCCAGTAGATCAGCCCCGCCACGACCAGCAGCAGCATCAGGATCTTGAAGATCATGACGCCGTGCGCCCGTCAGTCTTCACGGCGCAGGTGCGGGAAGAGGATGACGTCGCGGATGCTGGGGCTGTCGGTCAGCAGCATCACCAGGCGGTCGATGCCGATGCCGCAGCCGCCCGTGGGGGGCATGCCGTATTCCAGCGCGCGGATGTAGTCGGCGTCGTAGTACATGGCTTCCTCGTCGCCCGCGTCCTTGGCCTCGACCTGGGCGCGGAAGCGCTCGGCCTGGTCCTCGGGGTCGTTCAGCTCGGAGAAGCCGTTGGCGATTTCGCGGCCGGTCATGAAGAGCTCGAAGCGCTCGGTGATGCCTTCGCGGGTATCGGAGGCGCGCGCCAGCGGCGAGACTTCCACCGGGTAGTCGATGATGTAGGTGGGATTCCAGAGCTTGGCTTCGGCGGTTTCCTCGAACAGCGCCAGCTGCAGCGCGCCCAGGCCGGCGCGCGCCAGCACCGGGCCGTCGGCGTCGGCGCCCAGCTTCTTGAGCTCGGCGCGCACGAAGGCCGCGTCGTCCAGCTGCGCCTGGGTGTAGCCCGGGGCGTACTTGAGGATGGCTTCGCAGATGGTCAGGCGATCGAACGGCTTGCCCAGGTCCAGCTCGCGCTCCTGGTAGGTGAGCACCGCGCTGCCGGTGGCCGAGATGGCGGCCTGGCGGATCAGTTCCTCGGTGAAGTCCATCAGCCAGCGGTAGTCCGCAAAGGCCGCGTAGAACTCCATCATCGTGAATTCGGGGTTGTGGCGCGGGCTCACGCCCTCGTTGCGGAAGTTGCGGTTGACTTCGAACACGCGCTCGAAGCCGCCCACGATCAGGCGCTTGAGGTAGAGCTCGGGCGCGATGCGCAGGAACATTTCCATGTCCAGCGCATTGTGGTGCGTGACGAAGGGCTTGGCCGCCGCGCCGCCCGGGATCGGGTGCAGCATCGGGGTTTCCACTTCGAGAAAGCCCGCGTTCAGCATGAACTGGCGGATGCTGCCGATGGCCTTGCTGCGCGCCTCGAACGTGCGGCGCGTGGCGTCGGTCATGATGAGGTCGACGTAGCGCTGGCGGTAGCGCAGCTCCTGGTCGGCCACGCCGTGGAACTTGTCGGGCAGCGGGCGCAGCGACTTCGACAGCAGGCGCGCACTGGCGGCGTGCACCGACAGTTCGCCCTTGTTGGTCTTGAAGACCGACCCTTCGACCGCGATGATGTCGCCGATGTCCCATTGCTTGAACGCGGCGTAGCTGTCTTCGCCCAGCGTGCCGCGGTCCAGGTAGATCTGGATGCGGCCGGTGCTGTCCTGCAGCGTGGCGAAGCTGGCCTTGCCCATGACGCGCTTGAGCATCATGCGGCCGGCGACCTTGACGGCCACGGGGTTGGCGGCCAGGGCTTCCTGCTCCTGGCCGTCGTATTTGTCGTGCAGCGCGGCGGCGCGGGCGTCGGGAACGAAGTCGTTGGGATACGCGACCCCGGCTTCGCGCAGTTTGGACAGCTTGGCGCGCCGTTCGGCGATCAAGCGGTTTTCATCCTGGGCGGGCGCCGCGGCGGTCGATTGGTCGGTCATGGTAGGGAAATCAGTCGTAATTGCGGATGTCGTCGATCTCGGTCGTGCCGAAATCCGAGCGATCCAGGTAGGCGAGGATGCGGGTGGCCACGTTGGCGGGCGAGGACAGCTTGCCGCTGGCGTGGAAGTCCTGGAACTTGGCCAGGGCGGGGAAGTCTTCCGGATCGCTGGAGCGGATGGCGACCTGCATGTCGGTGTCGACGATGCCGGGGGCCAGCGCCACGATGCGCGCGCCGCCTTCGCCCTGCTCGGCCTTGACCACGCGCGTGTACATGTCGAGCGCGGCCTTGGTGGCGCAGTACACGCCCCAGCCGGCGTTGGGGTTGCGGCCCGCGCCGGAGGAGATGTTGAGCACCCGGCGGTCGGCGTCGAGGCCCTCGACGGCGGCCAGGAAGCGCGCCGTCAGCAGCATCACGGCCGAGACGTTCAGGTTGAAGGCGGCCGCGATGGCCGCGCCGTCGGTCAGCGTGCCGGTGGCGGCGATGGGGTGCACCGTGCCCGCGTTATTGATCAGCAGGTAGCGCCTGGCGTCGCGCGGCAGCGAGGCGCAGATGCGCTCGGCCGCCGCGCCCGCCGCGGCCAGGTCGGAGAGGTCCACGGAGAGCTGTTCGAGCTGCGCGCCCTGGGCGCGCGCGTACTCGGCCAGTTCGGGATCTTCGCGGCGCGCCAGCGTGATCAGGCGCGTGCCCGGGCGGGCCAGGCCGCGCGCCATGGCGGCGCCGATGCCGCGCGAAGCGCCGGTCAGGATTGCGATGGTGTCGGACATTCGTGAACCTCGGGAAGCGGTGGAAGGGAGTGTCGCGAAACTCAGATGCCTTGCTTCAGGCTGGCCTGGATGAACGGGTCCAGGTCGCCGTCCAGCACCTTCTGGGTGTTGGAGATTTCGACGTTGGTGCGCAGGTCCTTGATGCGGCTCTGGTCCAGCACGTACGAGCGGATCTGGTGGCCCCAGCCCACGTCGGTCTTGGAGTCTTCCAGCTTCTGCTGTTCGGCCATGCGGTTGCGCATTTCCAGCTCGTAGAGCTTGGACTTCAGCATCTGCATGGCTTCGGCGCGGTTGCGGTGCTGGGAACGGTCGTTCTGGCACTGCACCACGATGCCGGTGGGCATGTGGGTCAGGCGCACCGCCGAGTCGGTCTTGTTGATGTGCTGGCCGCCCGCGCCGCTGGCGCGGTAGGTGTCCACGCGCAGGTCGGCGGGGTTCACTTCGACTTCGAAGGAATCGTCGACCTCGGGATAGACGAACACGCTGGCGAACGAGGTGTGGCGTCCGCCCGAGGAGTCGAACGGGCTCTTGCGCACCAGGCGGTGCACGCCGGTTTCGGTGCGCAGGTAGCCGAAGGCGTACTCGCCTTCGAGCTTGATGGTGGCGGACTTGATGCCGGCGACTTCGCCTTCGGATTCTTCCAGCACCTCGGCCTTGAAGCCCTTGCGTTCGGCGTATTTGAGGTACTGGCGCAGCAGCATGGAGGCCCAGTCCTGCGCTTCCGTGCCGCCGGCGCCGGCCTGGATGTCCAGGAAGCAGTTCAGCGGGTCGGCAGGGTTGGAGAACATGCGGCGGAATTCCAGCGCTTCCAGCTTTTCCTGGAAGGCGTCGGCGTCCTGCTCGATGGATTCCAGCGTGGCGTCGTCGTCATCGGCGGCGGCCAGCTCGAACAGCTCGTTCGAGTCCGCCAGGCCGGAGCCCAGCGCCGTCAGCGTCTCGACCACGTCTTCGAGGGATTTCTTCTCGCGGCCCAGGTCCTGGGCGTGCTTGGGGTCATTCCAGACCGCCGGGTCTTCGAGCTCGGCGTTTACGACTTGCAGGCGTTCGGATTTGGCATCGTAGTCAAAGATACCTCCGTAGAGCCTGTTCGCGCTCCGCGTAGTCGGCGAGGCGGGCTGCGAGCTGGTTCTGACGTTCGGCTTCCATGATTGATCCTGTCTTGATGACTTTTGTGCGAAACCTGGCATTTTAGCGCGCTTGGCAGCGCCGCGTGGGGCGATCTCGGCGGGGTGGGGGACGGATCTGTGGCCGGCGATTTCCGGCCGTCCAAAGTTGTTCAGTTTTTTGTCAACTCTGCGGCTCTAGGCTGCGGGTAGCGGCCGGCCGGAAGTCGGCCCATCCCGTCAGAGGAATGGAGACAAAGATGGAAAATGCGATGGCCCCCGGGGTCTCGCCGGCGATCCCGGCGACGGAGGAGGACAGGATTTACCGCAAGGTCGGCTGGCGGCTGGTGCCGCTGCTGGTGGTCTGCTATGTGGTGGCCTACCTGGACCGGGTCAACGTGGGATTCGCCAAGCTGCAGATGCTGCAGGAGCTGCAATTCAGCGAGACGGTGTACGGGCTGGGCGCGGGCATTTTCTTCATCGGCTACTTCCTGTTCGAGATTCCCAGCAACATCATCCTGCACAAGGTGGGCGCGCGCGTCTGGATCGCGCGGATCATGATCACCTGGGGCATCATCTCGGCCTGCATGATGTTCGTGACCAGCGTGCACATGTTCTACGCGCTGCGCTTCCTGCTGGGCGCGGCCGAGGCCGGCTTCTTTCCCGGCATCATCCTGTACCTGACCTACTGGTATCCGGCGGCGCGCCGCGGACGCATCACCACCTTCTTCATGACCGCGGTGCCCATGTCCGGGCTGATCGGCGGCCCGATCTCGGGCTGGATCATGAGCACCTTCCACGGCGACCACGGCCTGTCGGGCTGGCAATGGCTGTTCCTGCTGGAAGGCATACCCTCGGTCGTGATCGGCGTGCTGGTGCTGATCTACCTGGACGACCGCATCAACCGCGCCAAGTGGCTGACCGCCAGCGAAAAGGCCGTGCTGATCCGCAACATCGCCGCCGAGGAACAGCAGAAAGAGGACCCGCCGATCCGCGCCGCGCTCACCCGGCCGCGCGTCTGGGCCATGGCGCTGATCTATTTGTGCGACGTGAAGTCGCTTGATTCATTGTTTCACCGCTTCGGCGGCAGGAAGCCTGATGTTCCGTCATCAGTAGCCTATCGGTGCATGCGTGGTTGGTAACGACTGCGTGTGAAGCCACCGAGACAATGTAGACCGGCGCAAGCCAAGTGGAGGCCGTGAGGCTGACACTGCATCTGCGAGCATCAATGCGGTTGGGTCGCTAGGCTGGTTGGTATGGTTAACGCAAGTGAAGTGCTGATAAACGTCGTCACGTCTGATAGAGCCAAAGATGCTGACAGGCTCTTTCCCAAAATGGGGCTGTAGCTGGACATCCCTTTGAATAGTGGGGATGCACGGACATTCATAGCTACCGGCGAAAAGGCACAACCTAATCCGACCTTGTGAATCAAGTGAAACACGGTAAGCCCGTATCTCTGCCCCTCGGGGCAGGCAGACCGCAAGGAATGCTGTTGGAGGTGCGGGTAGAGGAATGTGGAGAAAGCGAATGCCGCTCTGTAATGGGGCGGATAGGGATTGAGCCGCAAGGCGACATCATCCCGCGCGAAAGCGAGCAGACTTCCACTTGGTCTTTCTCTACGAGAAAACTTGTCCAACCTTCTTCAAGAGGGAATTGCAGATGACTACGCAAGAAATTGCTTGCGCGGGTGCGCCCTCACGCGAATCGGTCACATGGCACAGCATCGACTGGGCCAAGTGTCACCGTGAAGTGCGAAGGCTCCAAGCGCGTATCGTAAAGGCAACGCGGGAAGGGAAACACGGCAGGGTGAAAGCCTTGCAGTGGATTCTGACCCACTCGTTCAGCGGCAAAGCTTTGGCCGTCAGACGAGTCACCGAGAACCAAGGCAAAAGAACTCCGGGCGTGGATGGCATCACGTGGTCCACACCGGAGGCCAAGTCTCAAGCGGTCCAATCGCTGCGGCGGCACGGTTACAAGCCAATGCCGTTGAAGCGAATCTACATCCCAAAGTCGAATGGCAAATTGCGGCCACTCGGGATTCCGACGATGAAGGATCGGGCAATGCAGGCGCTGCACTTGCTTGCGCTCGAACCGGTCTCGGAAACGACGGGCGACCTGAACTCCTATGGGTTCCGTCCCGCTCGTTCCACGGCGGATGCGATCGAGCAATGCTTCGCTTTGCTGGCAAAGAAAGATCGTGCTCAGTGGGTCTTTGAGGCAGACATCAAAGGCTGCTTCGACAACATCAGTCACGACTGGCTGTCCGAGAACGTCTCGATGGACTCGGCAGTGTTACGGAAGTGGCTGAAAGCGGGATATCTCGAAAGCAACGCTCTTTATCGAACGGAAGCGGGAACACCGCAAGGTGGCATCATCTCGCCAACGCTGGCAAACCTGGCCCTCGATGGGCTTGAACCGATGCTTCTTCGGCGGTACTTGAAGAAGAATTGGAACAAGCAGAAGGTCAACATCGTCCGGTACGCAGACGACTTCATCATCACCGGCGCAACGAAAGAAGTGCTGGAGAACGAGGTCCGTCCAATGGTCGAGGAATTCCTGGCTGCACGGGGGCTCACGCTCTCGCCAGAGAAGACCAAGATCACGCACATCGACGATGGGTTTGATTTCCTCGGATTTAACGTACGCAAGTACGACGGCAAGCTTCTCATCAAGCCATCCAAGAAGAACGTCTCGGCGTTCCTTGGCAAAGTCCGGGAGTTCGTAAAGGGCAATAAGGCACTCCGCCAAGACAAACTGGTGAAGGCGCTCAACCCGATGATTCAGGGGTGGGCGAATTACCATCGGCACGTCGTGGCACGCCGCACTTTCGAGCGCGTCAGGATGGAGATTTGGCAATGTTTGTGGCAGTGGGCAAGACGACGCCACCCGAACAAGGGAGCGCAGTGGGTACGGAAGAAGTATTTCCAGACCGACGGCTTCCGCGGATGGGTGTTCGCGATGGACACCGGGGAACGGCTCAGCAATGGGAAACCAAAGCTGACCGCACTTCGGGACATTTGCGATACGAAGATTCGTCGGCACCGCAAGATCAAGGCTGATGCCAATCCGTTCGACCCGCAGTGGGAAACCTACTTTGAGCAGAGGTTCGGCTTCAAGTTAAAGGACTCGCTGCAAGGGCGGAAGAAGCTCATTCGGCTTTGGATGGAACAGGGCGGTAGGTGCCCGGTTTGTAGTCAACCCATCACCGAAATCAGCGGGTGGCATGTCCATCATCTGGTCAGGCGGGTAGACGGCGGACCGGACATCAACTCCAACCTGGTCATGGTGCATCCGAACTGTCATAACCAGATTCACGTCAATGGTCTCAAGGTGGTGAAGCCGGTTCGCGAAAGCGGGCTTTGAAAGGCTTGAGCCGTATGAGGGGAAACTCTCACGTACGGTTCTTAGGGGGGGATGGGCCAGCAATGGCCTGTCCCTACCCGACTTCCTTCGTCATGGGGCTGTACGGCGTCGGCTTCTGGATGCCCACGCTGATCAAGGGCAGCGGCGTGCAGAGCCCGCTGGCGATCGGCCTGCTGACGGCGGTGCCCAACCTGTTCGCCGTGATCGGCATGATCCTGATCTCGCGCAACTCCGACCGCCACCGCGAACGCCGCTGGCACGTCGCGCTGCCGGCGCTGTTCGGCGCGGTCGGCCTGCTGCTGTCGGCGCTGTGGAGCGGCAACACGGCCCTGGCCATCGTGGCCCTGACCGTGGCGAACATCGGCATCTGCACCGTGCTGCCGCTGTTCTGGAGCCTGCCCACCGCCTTGCTGGGCGGCACCGCGGCGGCGGCCGGGATTGCGCTGATCAACTCGGTGGGCAATCTGGCCGGCTTCGTCAGCCCTTATCTGGTGGGGTGGCTGAAGGACCTGACCGGGACCACCAACACCGGGCTTTATATGCTGTCGGGCTGCCTGGTGGTGGGGGCGTTGGTAGCCCTGGCGCAGCCGGCGAGGCTGGTGAACAGGTAGGGTGAGTGTGGATGCCGGTCCCGCAGAGCCGGGCCACGCGGAGCCGGCTTCGCCGGTCCGCAGTGGCGCCCCCTTGAGGGGGAAGCGCCGCAGGCGCTTCGGGGGTGGGCCTCTACCCAGCGTGTTCGATGACCAGCTGCACCGACACCATCCCATTCCAGACATTCTGTTCCAGGCGGTAGGCGGCCTGGATGCGTTCGGGCAGGGACTGGTCGTGGCCGAACCAGATGGCGTCGAAGCGCTGGTGGCCGCGTTCCAGCGACAGCTTGAGGTGTTTCTCGCCGACCAGGCGCTGGTTGCGCACCACGAACTCATCCAGGAACAGGGGGGCGGCGAAGCCCGCGCCCCAGACCTGCTGCTGCAGCATGCCGGCCACGTCGGCGTTGGCGTAGCCCGATTCCAGGGAGCCGTCGGTTTCGATCACGGGTTCGAACGTGTCGCGGCCGGTGAGTTCGCGCACCGCGGCGTCGAAGGCCGGGGCGAAGGCGGCGAAGTCGGATTTGGCCAGGGTCAGGCCGGCCGCCATGGCGTGGCCGCCGAATTTGCGGATCAGGTCGGGGTGGCGCTTGGACACCAGGTCGAGCGCGTCGCGCAGGTGCACGTCCGGGATCGAGCGGCCGGAGCCGCGGATCTCGTCGTCGCCGGCCGGCGCGAAGGCCAGGGTGGGGCGCCAGAATTTTTCCTTCAGGCGCGAGGCCACCAGGCCCACGACGCCCTGGTGCCAGCCCGGGTCGAACACGCAGACGGTGGCGCCGGCGGCCGCCTCGGGCGCTTCCATGGCGGCAAGCGCCTGTTCGCGCATCTCGGCCTCGATCGTGCGGCGTTCGCGGTTGATGTTGTCCAGCTCGCGCGCCATCTCCAGCGCCTGGGCCTCGTCGTCGGTGGTCAGGCAGGCGATGCCCAGGCTCATGTCGGCCAGCCGGCCGGCGGCGTTGATGCGCGGCCCGAGCGCGAAGCCCAGGTCGAAGCCGTTGGCGCTGCGCGGCTCGCGCCCGGCCACGGCGAACAGCGCGCGCAGCCCGGGTTGCAGGCGTCCGGCGCGCATGCGTTGCAGGCCCTGGGTGACCAGCAGGCGGTTGTTGGCGTCGAGCTTGACCACGTCGGCCACCGTGCCCAGCGCCACCAGATCGGACAGCGCGTCCAGGCGTGGGCCGCCGTCGGGCGCGTACACGCCGCGGCGGCGCAGCTCGGCGCGCAGCGCCAGCATCATGTAGAAGATCACGCCCACGCCGGCCAGGTTCTTGGACGGAAAGCCGCAGCCGGGCTGGTTGGGGTTCACGATGGCCAGGGCCTGCGGCAGGGTGTCGCCGGGCAGGTGGTGGTCGGTGATGACCACGCCGATGCCGGCGGCGTTGGCCGCGGCCACGCCGTCCACGCTGGCGATGCCGTTGTCCACGGTGATGATGATGTCGGGCTTGCCGGCGCGGTGGCGGCAGGCCAGTTCCACCACGGCCGGCGACAGGCCGTAGCCGGTCTCGAAGCGGTTCGGAACCAGGAAGTCCACGTCGGCGCCCATGGCCGACAGGGCGCGCAGGCCGACCGCGCAGGCGGTGGCGCCGTCGCAGTCGTAGTCGGCCACGATCAGCAGCTTCTTGCCGGCCTGGATCGCGTCGGCCAGCACGCCAGCCGCGTGGGCCGAATGGGTCAGGCCGGCCGGCGGCAGCAGCGAAGGCCAGGCCAGCCGGGTCTGGTCGGGATGGGTGACGCCGCGCGCGGCCCACAGGCGGGCCAGCAGCGGATGGATGCCCGAGGCTTCGAGGACGCGGCAGGCGTCCAGGTCGGACGGGCGGACAGTCAGGCGGGGTGTGACCACCAGGCGCTCCAGTTTTTCTTGGGCGCGGGCAGCAAGCCGAGCAGGCCCCCGCGCGGTTTCAGGGTAAGGGTGACCTGGCGGTCATCGCCCAGCAGCAGCAGTTCGGCGGGCTGGTCGGGCAGGCCGTGCTTGCCGGCCAGCGGACGCAGATGCTGCGCGTCCAGCGCCGCCAGGGCGTCGAGCCAGGCGGCCCAGTCGCCGCCGCGCTGCGCGGCGTCCAGCCCGGTGTATACGCGTTCGGCGCCGGGCGCCGCGGCCGTCCAGGGCGATCCGCCGCCGTACAGCCAGAGCCCGTTGACCGGCGGCAGGCCGCGGGCCGCGCGCGCATCGTTGACCGGGTGGTCGTGCCAGGCCATCTGTATTTCATTGAGCAGCCGGCGCCAGGGACGGGTCTGCGCGTCCTGGCGCCACCAGTCGTTCAGGCGCTGCCCGGCCACCGCCAGCGGGCTGGCGGTCTGGGGACGCAGATCGCCGGGCAGGCGCAGGCGCCAGCGCTCGGGCGCAAGCGCTTCGACCGTGAAGCCCGTGTCCTGGAAGAGCGGGCGGGCCGTCTCCAGCAGGGCGGCGGTTTCCTCGGCGCGCAGGTCCATCAGGCCGGGGTCCAGCAGGGTGGCCTGGTCGGTGCCCAGGGCCAGATGGACCAGCTCGGCCAGCCAGACGGGTTCGCCGCCTTGCGCCTGGCCGCCGGCCAGCAGCGGGCCCAGGCCGGCGCTTTGCAGCAGGCCGGCCTCGGGCGTGTAGCCGGCGCGGGCCAGCCGCCAGGACTCGAACGCGGTGCAGCCGTGGGCGCGCACGTCGTAGGCCTGGGGCCGGGCGCTGCCGGCCTGCAGCCAGGCGTGCAGGGTGGGCGCGCGTTCGGGCAACAGCTTGGCCAGCTCGCCGGCCACGGATAAGGCGGGCAGGGCGCCCGGTAGAACAATCAGCATGGTGTGGGGGATTGTAAGGCCATGCCCGGGACCGGATCGGATACAACCCGTTTCGCGCGACGGCGCCTCGCCCCGTTAATGCCATAATGCGCACGTGCTGAAAATACCTTACGAACTCTGGATAGGCGCCCGCTACGCCGGGCTGGCCCGAATCCGCCAGCGACGCGGCCGCCGCGATCGCTTCATTTCATTCATCGCCGCCAGTTCCATGGCCGGCATCGCGCTGGGCGTCGCCGCCCTGATCGTGGTGCTTTCGGTCATGAACGGTTTCCAGAAGGAAGTGCGCGACCGCATGCTGTCGGTGCTGCCGCACATCGAACTCTATATACCCGGCGCGGTGCCGGAGCGGGTGCTGGAGCAATGGCAGCAGTTCGCCTCGGCGGCCGAGAAGAACAGCGAGGTCAAGGCCGGCGCGCCGTTCGTCGCGGCGCAGGGCATGCTGGTGCGCGGGCAGGCCTTGCGCGGCGTGCAGGTGCGCGGCATCGATCCGCAGGCCGAGGGCAAGGTCTCGGACCTGCCCAGGCAGATGGTGTCGGGCAGGCTTACCGACTTGAAGCCGGGCAGCTTCGGCGTGGTGCTCGGCAATGAACTGGCCGACGGCATGGGCGTGAAGCTGGGCGACACGCTGCTGATGATGGCGCCGCAGGGGTCGATCAGCCCGGCGGGCTTCACGCCGCGCATGCGGCAGTTCACCGTGGTCGGCGTGTTCTCTTCGGGCCATTACGAATACGATTCCTCGCTGGCCTTCGTCGACGACGAGGACGCCGCCCGCGTGTTCCGCGAAAGCGGCACGGCCGGCGTGCGCCTGCGCGTGGCCGACATGCAGCGCGCGCCGGAAGTGGCGGCCGAGCTGCAGAAGGTGCTGCCGCCCTACGTGATGGCCAGCGACTGGTCGCGCAACAACCGCACCTGGTTCGCCGCCGTCAAGACCGAAAAGCGCATGATGTTCCTGATCCTGGCGCTGATCGTGGCGGTGGCCGCGTTCAACCTGCTGTCTTCGCTGGTCATGGCCGTGAAGGACAAGCAGTCCGACATCGCCATCCTGCGCACGCTGGGCGCCGGGCCGCGCGAGATCGCCCGCATCTTCCTGGTGCAGGGGGCGCTGATCGGCGTGATCGGCACGCTGCTGGGCGTGGCAGGCGGCATCGTCATCGCCTATAACGTCGACGTGATCGTGCCTTTCATCGAGCGCCTGCTGGGCGTGCATTTCCTGCCGCGCGAAATTTATTTCATCAGCGCCTTGCCCTCGGACCCGCAGGTGGGCGACATCGTGACCATAGGCGTGACCTCCCTGGTGCTGTCGCTGCTGGCGACCCTGTATCCCAGCTGGCGCGCCTCGCGCCTGCAACCCGCCCAGGTGCTGCGCCATGACTGATATCCGGACCGAGAACACGACCCCGGCGCTGCAGGCCGAGAACATCGTCAAGATCTACGACGAAGGCCCGGCGCGCATCGAGGTGCTGAGCAACGTCAGCCTGTCGGTGGCGCGCGGCGAGATGGTCGCCATCGTCGGCGCCTCGGGCTCGGGCAAGAGCACGCTGCTGCACATCCTGGGCCTGCTGGACGTGCCGACCAGCGGCTCGGTGTCGGTCGACGGCCAGCTCGCCATCGGGCTGTCCGAGAGCCGCAAGAGCGCGGTGCGCAACCGCAGCCTGGGCTTCGTCTACCAGTTCCACCACCTGCTGCCGGAATTCTCGGCGCTGGACAACGTGGCGATGCCGCTGATCGTGCGCCGCGAAAACCGCGAGCGGGCGCGCGAGGCGGCGCGCGAAGTGCTGGGCCTGGTGGGCCTGGCCGCGCGCGAAGGGCATTTCCCGGGGCAGTTGTCCGGCGGCGAACGCCAGCGCGTGGCGCTGGCGCGCGCGCTGGTGACCCGGCCGGTCTGCGTGCTGGCCGACGAGCCCACCGGCAACCTGGACCGCCACACCGCGCACAATATGTTCGAGCTGCTGACCCGGGTGAACCGGGAATCGGGCACGGCGTTCGCCATCGTCACGCACGATCCGGAACTGGCCGCCCGCGCCGACCGCCAGCTTCTCATGGAAAACGGCCGCCTGGTTTCGGGTTGAGCGGGACGGGCGGATAATCGGCGCAAGGAGGCCGCGCCCATGCTGATCGACACCCATTGCCACCTGGACGCCGCGGAGTTCGACGCCGACCGCGAGCAGGTCGCCGACGAGGCCCGCGAAGCCGGGGTTCAGTCCATCGTGATCCCGGCGATCGAACGCGCCAATTTCCCGGTGGTGCGCGAACTGGCCGGCCGGACGGCGGGCGGCGCCTACGCGCTGGGCATCCATCCCCTCTATGTGCAGCGCGCCGACGACGCCGACCTGGACGCGCTGCGCGCGGCCGTCAAGCAGTCGCTGGGCGACCCGCGCTTCGTCGCCATCGGCGAGATCGGCCTGGATTTCTTCGTGCCCGGGATCGCCAGCGGCGAACCGCGCGCGCGCCAGGAGCGCTTTTACGCGGCGCAGCTGGCGATGGCGGCCGAATTCGGCCTGCCGGTGCTGCTGCACGTGCGCAAGTCGCAGGACATCCTGCTGAAGTACCTGCGCCGCCATCCGCGCATCGGCGGCATCGCCCACGCTTTCAACGGCAGCGCCCAGCAGGCGCAGGCTTTTATCGACCAGGGATTCGCGCTGGGGCTGGGCGGGGCCATGACCTATGAGCGCGCGCTGCAGATCCGCCGCCACGCCGTCGAGGTCGATCTGGCGCACCTGGTGCTGGAAACCGACGCGCCGGACATCCCGCCGGCCTGGCTGCATCCGCCCCAGCGTCGCAACCGGCCGGCGGAGCTGGCGCGCATCGCGCAGGTCCTGGCGGAACTGCGCGGGCTGACCACGGCCCAGGTGGCGCACGCCACCACCGCCAACGCCTTGCGGGTGCTGCCGCGGCTGCCCGCCGCCATCCTGGCCGACGCCGACTGAGCGGCGGCTTCAGGCTGGCGGCAGCGGCAGTTCCATGCGCACGCTCAACCCCCGCGGCGAAAGATTGCGAGCCGATATGCGGCCCCGGTGCGCGGCGATCGCGGCCTGCGCGATGGACAGCCCCAGGCCGGCGCCGCTGCCCGGCTTGCGCGCGCCCGAAGGCGTGCGATAGAAGGGCTCGAACAGCGACTCCAGTTCCTCGGGCGCCACGCCCGGCCCCCGGTCCTCGATCTCCAGGCAGGCCTCGCGCGCGCCGGCCTGCAGCCGCACGCGTATGGCGCTGTGCGCGGGGGCGAAGCGCAGGGCGTTGCGCAGCACGTTCTCGATGGCGCTGGCCAGGCTGCAGCGCTCGCCGATGAGCGCGACCGGCGGATGCCCGTCCCAGACGATGCCGACCTGGCGGCCGCCGGCCTCGTAGCGCGCGTCCTCGACCACCCCGGACACGATCTCGGCCAGATCCACCGTGTCGGACGGCGCGGGCAGGGCGCCCAGCTGCGCCAGCCGCAGCGTGTTGCCGATCAGCGCGTCCAGCCGCTCGCACTCGTGTTCGATGCGGTCGAGCTGCAGGTCCTGGCGTTCGTCCTTGCGGCGAGCCAGCTCGGCCGCCAGCCGCAGCCGCGCCAGCGGCGAGCGCAGTTCGTGGGCGATGTTGTGCAGCAGTTGTTCGCGGGTATCGACCAGCGCCTTCAGGCGGTCCGCCATGGCGTTGAAGTCGCGCGCGAGCAGGCCCAGTTCGTCGCGGCGGCGCGCCAGCCTGGCGGGCGTGTGGGCGTCGAGCCGGCCGGCCGACAGCGACTGCGTGGCCTGGCGCAGCTGCGCCAGCGGCGCGGCGACGTGGCGGGTCAGGGCCCAGCACAACGGCGCGGTCACGGCCAGCGCGAACAACAGCAGCGCCAGCGCCACCGGCGACAGCGCCAGCACTTCCCAGCGCGAGGAATCGAAGGGCAGGAAGCGCATCAGCAGCCGCGAGCCGTCCGGCAGCGTCAGCAGCTGCGGGTCCCACCAGGACACCCGCTCGCTGGCCGGATCGGGCGGCGGGTAGTCCACCTGCGCACGCTCGGGCGCCGCGCGGTACGCGCCCAGCCAGTCGTGCACGCGGGCGGGCAGGCGGCGGCCCAGGATGTCGGCGTCGCGCGCGTCCACGATGTAGATCTTGAGGGCGGTGTAGCGCTGGTCCATGGCCTGCACCCAGCGCTTGAGGCCTTGCTTGCCCTGAAGGCGCGCGATCTGCTCGGCGTCGTGCGTGAGGCTGGCGGGATTCAGGCCGTCCAGCGAGTTGAAGCGGTACCAGGCCACCGCGGCCGTGAGCATCATGGCGCAGACCATGATGATGGCCATGGCGCTCCAGAAGGTCAGGAAGGCGCGCCAGAACAGCGAGCGGGCGGGCAGCCAGGCCATCAGGCGCCGCCGGTGAGCACGTAGCCCAGGCCGCGCAGATTGCGGATGGAGAGCGCGGCCGCGCCGTTGTCCAGGCTCAGCTTCCTGCGCAGCGCGCTGATGTGGGTGTCGATGCTGCGGTCGTAGCGGTCGGGCTTGCGGCCCAGCGCGTACTGGCCGATCTGCTCGCGCGCGACCACCTGCCCGGGCGTGCGCATCAGGATCTCCAGGATGCGCTGCTCGGCGCCGGTCAGCGCGATTGCTTCGTCGCCCAGCCGCGCGAGCCCGCTGGCCGGGTCCAGCGACAGGTCGCCCAGCGCCAGGGGGGCGGACGGGGCCTGCGGCAGCTCGTCGAAGCGCCGCTGCACCGCCGTGATGCGGGCCTTGAGCTCGCGCGGGCTGAAGGGTTTGGCCAGGTAGTCGTCGGCGCCGAACTCCAGGCCCAGCACGCGATCGGTTTCGCCGCCGTGGGCGGTGAACATGATGACCGGGCGGCGCGAGCGCTGCCGGTATTGCTTGAGCAGGTCCAGGCCGTTGCCGTCGGGCAGCATCAGGTCCAGCAGCACCAGGTCGAAATCGTCCTGCGCCAGCAGGTCCAGCCCGTGCGCGCCCGTGTGCGCGAGCGTGAGCCGGCAATGAGCGGATTCCAGGTATTCGCGCAGCATCTGCGCCAGTTCGACGTCGTCGTCGATCAGCAGGATGCGGCGCGGCGCCGGGGTATGGAAAAAAGGCATGCGTCAAGAAGTGCAAAGAAGATAAAAGTTGCGGAAAGCGTGTTGCCGCTGTCCGCCAGCTCCAATTCTAATATGAGAATAGTTTTCATTCATAAATTGGAAGTGGGCGGGACGCGGCACGCGGGGTGGCGCGGCGCCCGGGACGGGAGAAATCGAAGATCATGAGCAGCAAAGAACTGGCCGGCGCCAGGCGCGCAACGGGCTCGCGCACACGGCTGGCGGCGGCCCTGTGCGCCGCGGGTTTCGGGGCGGCGCCGGCATGGGCGCAGAGCGATGAAACCGCCAAGACGCTGGACACGGTGGTGGTCACCGCCTCGGGCTACGAGCAGCAGATCCAGGACGCGCCGGCTTCGATCAGCGTCATCACCCGCGAGGACCTGGACAAGAAGTTCTACCGCGACCTGAACGACGCGCTGGTCGAAGTGCCCGGCGTCATCGTCACCGGCGGCGGCGACCGCCAGGACATCAGCCTGCGCGGCATGGGCCCGAAGTACACGCTGATCCTGATCGACGGCAAGCGCCAGAACTCCCGCGAGACCCGCACCAACTCGGATTCGACGGGCGTGGAGGGCGGCTGGACGCCACCGCTGTCGGCCATCGAGCGCATCGAGGTCGTGCGCGGCCCCATGTCCTCGCTGTACGGCTCGGACGCCATGGGCGGGGTGATCAACATCATCACCCGCAAAGTGCCCGAAGCCTGGGGCGGCGAGATCCGCCTGGACACCACGATCCAGGAAAGCAGCAAGTCGGGCGACATCTACCAGGGCAACTTCTACCTGGCCGGCCCGATCAAGACCGACCTGCTGGGCCTGCAGATCTACGGCCAGGCCACGCAGCGCGACGAGGACGACATCGTCGACGGCTTTCGCAAGCGCAACGCCGAGAGCGTGACCGCCAAGCTGGCGCTCACGCCCAACCGCGACCACGACATCGTGCTGGAAGCGACCACCATGCGGCAGAAGCTGCAGGAAACGCTGGGCAAGACCGTCGCGCCGCTGGCGCCGGGCGAGGCGTGCTCGCGCAATGGCTGCCCGGCGTCGTCCGAGACCGATTACCGCAGCAACAAGTGGGCGCTGTCGCACACCGGGCGCTGGGGCTGGGGCGTGTCCGACAGCTATGTGCAGCAGGAAGAGTTCGACAACCGCTCGCGCCAGATGAAGATCAAGAACCTGGACCTGCAGACCAGCTGGACGCTGCCGCTGGGCTCGCACATGCTGACCCTGGGCGGCAGCTACCTGAATCAGCGCCTGAACGACCAGACCGGCAACCAGCTGGCCGGCGGTCCGAACAAGGTCGAGCGCTACCAGTGGGCCCTGTTCGCCGAGGACGAATGGCGCCTGACCGAGCGCTTCGCCCTCACCACCGGCCTGCGCATGGACGAGGACGAGAACTTCGGCACGCACTTCAGCCCGCGCCTGTACGGCGTCTGGCACATGGCCGAGCGCTGGACCCTCAAGGGCGGCGTGTCCACGGGTTTCCGCGCGCCCGACCTGCGCCAGACGGTGGCCGGCTGGGGCCAGGTCAGCCGCGGCGGCAATATGTACGGCAATCCGGACCTGACGCCGGAGAAGTCGGTGACCGAGGAAATCGGCATCCTGTATGACGACGGCGAAGGCTTCAACGCCGGCCTGACGCTGTTCAACAACGACTTCAAGGACAAGATCACCCGCGTCGCGTGCCCGGCCACCCAGTGCACCGACGGTCCCAACCAGTTCGGCTCGGACCCCACCACCTACATGAACGTGGACAAGGCCAACTCGCGCGGCGTGGAAGCCAGCATGCAGTTCGCGCTGTCGCAGGCCTGGTCGATGACCAGCAGCTACACCTACACCAAGTCGGAGCAGAAGTCGGGCCAGTACCAGGGCCAGCCGCTGAACCAGCTGCCCAAGCACCTGTTCACCACCACGGTGAACTGGCAGCCGTCGGACGCGCTGCAGGCCTGGGCGCGGCTGAACTACCGCGGCAAGGAAAGCCAGCCCATCACCGGCCCGTCCTCGTCGTCGCTGGTGGCGCCGTCCTACACCTTCGTGGACCTGGGCGGTTCCTACCAGCTCAACAAGACCGTGTCGGTGTACGCCGGCATCTACAACCTGTTCGACAAGCAGGTCGCCTACGACGACTACGGCTATGTCGAGGACGGCCGCCGCTACTGGCTGGGCATGGGCGTGAAGTTCTGAGACAGCAGGGCGCGTGGCGCCCGCCACATGAAGAGGTACGCATGAAAAAGCAGATACGAACGGGCCGCGCCCGCCACTGGCTGGCCCGCGCCGCAACCGCGCTGGCGCTGGGCGCCACGGCCGCCGTGTGCGCGGCGCAGGCCACGGTGCCGGTCAAGCACGCGCGCGGCGAGACCGCGGTGCCGGCCAATCCGTCCAAGACGGTAGTGATGGACCTGGCGGTGCTGGACACCCTGAACGCGCTGGGCGTGGAAGTCGCGGGCCTGCCCAGCGTGGCCAAGCTGCCGCCGCAGCTCGCGCAGTACGCCGACAAACGCTACCTCAAGGTAGGCACGATGTTCGAGCCCAACTACGAGGTGATCCACGCGGCCGCGCCGCAGGTGATCTTCGTGGCGGGCCGCTCCGCGCCCAAGTACGACGAACTGGCCAGGCTGGCGCCCACCGTCGACCTGACCGTCGACGCCAAGGACCTGGTCGGCAGCGTCACGCGCAACACGCACACGCTGGCGGCCATCTACGGCAAGGAGGACGTCGCGCGCGGCAAGCTCGACGCCTTGAACGCGTCGATCTCGGCCCTGCGCGAGCGGGCCGGCGGCGCGGGCACGGCGCTGATCGTGCTGACCACGGGCGGCAAGATGAGCGCCTACGGCCCCGGCTCGCGCTTCGGCGTGATCCACGACGCCTTCGGCATCAAGCCGGCCACCACCGGCCTGAGCGTGTCCAACCACGGCCAGGCCATTTCCTTCGAGTTCATCGCGCAGACCGATCCCGACTGGCTGTTCGTGATCGACCGCGACGCCGCCATCGGCCGCGAAGGCGTGTCGGCCCAGCGCATGCTGGACAACGAGCTGGTGCGCCAGACCAAGGCCTGGAAGCACAAGCGCGTGGTGTACCTGAACGGCTACAACTGGTATCTGATGGGTAGCGCCGGCCTGACGGCCATGCAGCAGAGCGTCGACGAAATCGCGGGCGCGCTGGCGGCGGCCAAGTAGCGCCGCATGTCGGGAGCAGGAGTCGGGCAGGTGGGGTGGCGGCGGTCGATGCGCGGTTGGGGCGGTCTGGCGGCGGTGATGGCGTTGCTGTTGCTGCTGTGCGCGGCCAGCATCAGCCTGGGCGCGGGCCAGTGGTCCTGGGGCGCGTTATGGAGCGATGACGACGCCCAGCGCGCCTGGCGCCTGTTGCTGGTCAGCCGGGTGCCGCGCACGCTGGCGCTGCTGCTGGCCGGCATGTCGCTGGCGGTGGCCGGCCTGATCATGCAGATGCTGGTGCGCAACCGCTATGTCGAACCTTCGACCGCCGGCACCGTCGAATCCGCCACGCTGGGGATACTGGTCATCACGCTGCTGGCGCCGGACACGCCGGTGATCGGCAAGATGCTCACGGCCACGGGCTTCGCCCTGGCCGGAACCCTGCTGTTCCTGGCGCTGCTGCGCCGCGTGCCGCTGCGCACGCCGTTCATCGTGCCGCTGATCGGGCTGATCCTGGGCGGCGTGATCCAGGCGGCGACCACCTTCGTCGCCTACCGCTACGATCTGCTGCAATCGCTGCATGCCTGGACCACCGGCGATTTCTCCGGCGTGCTGCGCGGGCGCTACGAGCTGCTGTGGATAGGCTTCGCGCTGGCCTGCGCCGCCTACGCGGCGGCCGACCGCTACACGGTGGCCGGCATGGGCCGCGAGTTCGCCTCGAACCTGGGCCTGAACCACGCGCGCCTGACGCTGGCGGGCCTGCTCATCGTGTCGGCGATTTCCGCCGTGGTGGTGGTGACGGCCGGCGCCATTCCCTTTCTGGGCCTGATCGTGCCCAACGCCGTCAGCCTGCTGCTGGGCGACAACATGCGCCGCTCCATTCCGTGGGTGGCCGCGCTGGGCGGCATCTTCGTGCTGGCCTGCGACATCATCGGCCGGCTGGTGATCCACCCGTACGAGATTCCCATCGGCACGGTGGTCGGGGTGCTGGGCAGCATCCTGTTCCTCGGCCTGCTGCGCGTGCGGAGGAACCGCCTTGGCTGAGACCGTCATCCGGGCGCCGGCGATGCGCGCGCAAACCTGGCGGCTGGGCCTGCTCGGCATCGCCGCGCTGGCCTGCGTGGCTGCGTTCATGACCCTGGGCGCCAACGGGCAGTGGTCGTTCGTGATTCCGTTTCGCGGCGCCAAACTGGCGGCCATGCTGCTGGTGGCCTATGCCGTGGCGCTGTCGTCAGTGCTGTTCCAGACCATCACGCACAACCGCATCCTGACGCCGGCCATCATGGGCTTCGACGCCCTGTACCTGCTGATCCAGGCGGTGGTGGTGTTCGGCTTCGGGCAGGCGGCAGCCAGCGTCGAGCATCCCGTGGCCGCCTTCCTGCTGGAGGTGGGCGCGATGACGGCGTTCGCCTGCCTGCTGTTTCGCTGGCTGTTCGCAGACGGCGTGCGCAGCCTGCACCTGATGATGCTGGTGGGCATCATCTTCGGGCTGCTGTTTCGCAGCCTGTCCAGTTTCGTGGTGCGGCTGATCGACCCCAACGAATTCCTGGTGCTGCAGGACCGCATGTTCGCCAGCTTCAACAGCGTGCGCGTGGGCCTGCTGCCGATCGCGCTGGCCGCCGTGTGCGCCGCCTCGCTGCTGGTCTGGCGCATGCGGCGCCGCTACGACGTGCTGGCGCTGGGCCGCGAGATCGCCGTCAACCTGGGCGTGGACTACCGCCGCACGCTGCTGCAGACGCTGGCGGCCATCGCCGTGCTGGTGTCGGTGTCCACCGCGCTGGTCGGCCCGGTGACCTTCTTCGGGCTGCTGGTCAGCAACCTGGCCTACCAGGCCATGGGCTCGGACCGGCACCGCTACACCATACCGGCGGCGACGCTGCTGAGCGTGATTTTCCTGGTCGGTGGCCAGACGCTGCTCGAGCGCGTGCTGAAGTTGAACACCACGGTCAGCGTGGTCATTGAATTCGTGGGCGGCGTGATGTTCCTCGTCCTGATCCTGCGCAGGGGGCGCCGATGATAGAGATCCAGCAAGTCAGCAAGCAATACGGCGACAGCGTGGTGGTCGACGGCGTGTCCCTGTCGCTGCCGGCCGGCGGCGTGACCGCCATCATCGGCCCCAACGGGGCCGGCAAGTCGACGCTGCTTTCCATGGTCAGCCGGCTGCTGCCGATGTCCGCGGGCTCGGTACGGGTCGATGGCCTGGACGTGACCCGCGCCGACAGCCGTGAACTGGCCCGCCGCCTGTCCATCCTGCGCCAGGACAACCATCTGCCGCTGCGGCTGACGGTGAGGGACCTGGTGGCGTTCGGCCGCTATCCGCACAGCGGCGGGCGCCTGACGCTGGCCGACAAGGAACACATCGACCGGGCCATCGCCTACCTGAACCTGGAGCCGCTGGCCGGGCGCTACCTGGACGAAATGTCCGGCGGCCAGCGCCAGCGCGCCTTCGTCGCCATGGTGCTGTGCCAGGACACGCGCTACGTCCTGCTGGACGAGCCGCTCAACAGCCTGGATATGAAGCATGCCGTCGCCATGATGGGCACCTTGCGCCGGGCGGCCGACGAACTGGGCAAGACCGTGGTGCTGGTGCTGCACGACATCAACTTCGCCTCCACCTACGCCGACCGCATCGTCGCCATGCGGGCGGGCCGCATCGCCTGCCAGGGCGCGCCGTCCGAGCTGGTGCGGGCCGAAGTGCTCAGCGAACTGTATGAATTACCCATCGAGGTGCATGAAATCGGCGGCAGGCGCATCTGCGTCTACTACCGCCAGCCGCAGGGGGAATAGGCCGCAACTTGTATGCGGAACCACAGATCCATGAGCAAATGATAAAAATATTGCGACAGATTCGCATTTGCAGAATAATGCCGGACCGTTTTATCCCCAACCCGATAACGCAGCACGGTCATGCATCCCACTCGCTCGATCTCCGCAGCATTGCTCGCCATTGCGCCGCTGTCCGGCCTGGCCCAGACCCAGAGCGAAACCTCTGCCGCCACCTTGCCCGCCGTCAGCGTCTACGGCATAGACGATACGTCGCAGAGCTATAACCCGCCGGACTCGTCCAGCGCCACCAAGATCGATGCGCCCCTGCGCGACATCCCGCAGACCGTCAACGTGGTGCCCGCGCAGGTCATGCGCGACCAGCACGCCAATTCCTTGCAGGACGCGCTGAAGAACGTGCCGGGGGTCAGCTTTTCGTCGGGCGACGGGCAGCGCGACCAGGTGTCGATCCGCGGCTTCACCGCCATCGCCGACCAGTACGTCGACGGCTTCCGGGACGACGCGCTGTACTACCGCGATCTTTCCAACGTCGAGCGCGTCGACGTCATCAAGGGCCCGGCCGCGGTGCTGTACGGCCGGGGGTCCTCCGGCGGCCTGATCAACCGCATCACCAAGAAGCCCGGCGAGGACATCACCCAGCTGGGCCTGAGCTACGGTTCATGGAACGACCGCCGCCTGGAGCTGGACCTGGGCCGCGCGACCGAGAGCGGCAGCATGGCGTGGCGGCTGACCGGCGCGGTCGAGAAGGGCGACAGCTACCGCGACAAGCAGTTCCTGGACCGCAAGGCCATCGCGCCGTCGGCCATGCTGCGCCTGGGCGAGGACACGACCTTCCTGATCCAGACCGAATTCCTGGAAGACCGCCGCGTCACGGACTTCGGCATTCCCGCCTATCGCGGCCGGCCGGTGGACGTGGACCCGTCCACCTACTACGGCGCCGAGAACGCGCGCGACGTGGACTACACGCAGGCGCGCGTGCAGTCCTACGCCGGCACGCTGAACCACCGCTTCAACGGCACCTGGTCGCTGCGCAACGCCACCCGCTACTACCACTACACGCTGGACCGCAACAACACGCTGCCGGGCGTGGTGAACGAGGCCGCGCAAACCGTGACGCTGAACCGCTCCAACGTGCGGCGCGAGGAGCACGGCTGGACCAACCAGACCGAGCTGACGCAGCGCGCGCAATGGGGTTCGGTCTCGCACGAGATCCTGTACGGCGTGGAGGTCGGGCAGCAGAACAAGGACCTGGTGAACTATTCGGCCAACAACGTGGCCACGGTCGACCTGTTCGATCCGGTGCTGCCCACGCTGCCCATGCAGGTGGGGGGACGGCCCAGCGCCGACAACCTGGGCCGTTTCAATACCCTGGGCCTGTACGTCCAGGACATGGTGTCGCTGGGCGAGCATTGGAAGATGCTGGGCGGCGTGCGCCATGACCGCTTCGAGCAGAAGACCGAGGACCGCCGCAGCGGCGCCAGGCTGTCGCGCACCGATTCCAACTGGAGTCCGCGCCTGGGCCTGGTGTACCAGCCCGACGCCATGCAGTCGTATTACGTTTCGTGGAGCCAGTCGTACCAGCCTTCCGGCGAAGCGTTCTCGCTGGCCGCGAGCAACGCCGACCTGGCGCCCGAGAAAACCACCAACTACGAAATCGGCGCCAAGTACGACTTCCTGGACGGCAAGCTGTCGACCACGGTGTCCATCTTCCGCCTGGAGCGCACCGACATCAAGGTCAACGATCCGGTCACCAACTCACTGGTGCCGGTCGGAACGCAACGCACCGACGGCGCCGAATGGACGCTGTCGGGCGACCTGGGCGACGGTTGGCGCGCGATGATGGGCTATGCCTACCTGGATGCCCGCGTCACCGAATCGATCGCCAAGGACGCCGGCAGGAACGTGGAAGGCAAGCGCGCCACGCTGACGCCGCGCCATGCCGGCAACATCTGGGTCACCAAGGACCTGGGAGACGGCTTCGGCGCCGGCGCGGGCCTGAACCTGGTGGGCGCGCGCTACGCGAACCCGGGTAACACCGTCAGGCTGCCCGGCTATGTGACCGCCGACGTCGCCGCATGGTGGCGCAAGGGGCCGTATGCGGTGCAGCTGAACGTGTACAACCTGTTCGACGCCGGCTATATCGTGTCGGCGCACGGGACCAGCCCGAACCTGAACATGCCGGGCGCGCCGCGCAACGCGATGCTGAGCCTGCAGTACCGGATGTGAAGCTAGGGCCTGTGCATGGCTCCTTTTAGTGTGAACAGGCCCTAGGCGCGCAGCGGCGAAGCCCGGACCAGGCTGGCGGCATCCAGGGCCGCCAGCGCGTCCAGGAAGCGCCATGCGTACGATCCGGGACCTTGCGCCTGGTCGTGCGCGCTGGCGCCGGCGATGCCGAAGCATGACAGGGCCGCCACCGCGGCGGCGTACGGATCGTCCCGCGACACCGCCGCGAACGCGCCGACCACCGCCGTCAGCGCGCAGCCCGTGGCCGTGACGCGCGGCATCCAGGGCGAGCCGCCGGTAATGCGCAGCGCGCGGCTGCCGTCCGTGACGTAATCGGTTTCGCCGGTGACGGCCACCACCGTCTGGCGGGCGGCAGCGAGGGCGCGCGCCGATTCCTCCGCTTGCGCGACGGCGTCGCGCGCATCCACGCCCTTGCCGGCGCTCTGGCCGCCGGCCAGCGCGATGATTTCCGAGGCGTTGCCGCGGATGACGGCGGGGCGCAGGTCCAGCAGCCGCGCCACCGCGTCGCGGCGGAAGGCGGTGGCGTGATGCGCCACCGGGTCCAGCACCCAGGGCGTGCCGGCGCGGCCGGCCGACCCGGCGGTCAGCAGCATGCTGTCCAGCCAGGGCGCCGACAGCGTGCCGATATTGATCACCACCGCGCCGCTCAGGCGGGCGAATTCCGGCGCCTCTTCGGCGGCGTGCACCATGGCGGGCGAAGCGCCGATGGCCAGCAGCGCGTTGGCGGCATAGTTCATGGAAACGAAATTGGTCAGGCACTGCACCAGCGGCGCATCGCGGCGCACGGCCTGGAGCAGGTCGTGCGACAGCCGGGCCTGGGCGGCGAGGGTGGGGGAGCGGTCTGGCATCTGGATCGGGTTGGACGGGGCGCCGCGCGTGGCGGGCCTGGCGCGGCCCGTCGACGCAGACTCCCCGGGTTGATGCGCCGTATGTTATCAGGCCAGCCTGTCGCGCAGCACCGGCTGGCCCGGCGCAGCGTGGCGGGAAGGCTGGCTCAGCATGCAGCCGATCACCCCGACCACGCCGCCGGCCAGGCTGTAGAAGACGGGCGCGAGCGTCACGCCGGTGGTCTGGATCAGCCAGGTGACGATGAACTGTCCGAAGCCGCCGAACACCATCACCGCGATGTTGTAGCAGACCGCCAGCCCCGCCGAGCGCACATTGGTCGGGAACTGCTCGCCCAGCGCGGTCGCGAACGGCCCCAGGAATCCGCCGAGCAGAATGCTGAGCGCGGTGAAGGCGACGGTCAGGTTGGCCAGCGTGGGCGCCGACTGCACCCATGAAAACAGCGGGTACATCAACAGGGCGTAGGGCAGCAGGAACGCCAGCATCACGGGCCTGCGCCCGTAGCGGTCGGACAGCGCCCCGGCCAGCGGAATCGCGACGATCAGGGCCAGCAGCCCGATGGACTGCGCCGTGAAGGCGTCGTGCAGGGCGAAGTTGAACTGGCGCGTGACGAAGGTCGGCAGGTAGATGATGAAGGTGTAGACCGACGCGGTGGCGCAGGTGGTCAGGCACAGCGTGGCGGCGATCGAGCGCGGGTAGCGGTTGAACATCGCGGCCAGGCTGACTTTCTCGCCCTTGCGCATGGCGAGTTCGGATTCCTCGGGCTCGTCCAGGTAGCGCCGTATCCACCAGCCCAGCGGCGCGATCAGTAGGCCGATCACGAACGGCACGCGCCACATGCCTTCGATCAGCTGCTCTTCGGTGAACAGCGAGGTCAGCAGGAAGCCGGTGGCCGCGCCGGCCAGGTTGGCGAGGTTCTGGCCGAACATCTGCCAGGCGCCGTACACGCCTTTCTTGCCCGGCGGCGCCGCCTCCACCAGGTAGGCCGTGGACGAGGCGAACTCCCCGCCGGTGGCGATGCCCTGCATCAGGCGCGCGATCACGATCAGAATGGGCGCGGCGATGCCGATGGTGGCGTAAGAGGGCGTGAACACCATGATGAGCAGCGACACCGTCATCAGCGCGATGATCAGTTGCAGCGCGGCCTTGCGCCCGCGCCGGTCGGCATAAATGCCGATGGCGATCCCGCCGATGGGCCGGGTCACGAAGCCCACGCCGAAAGTCGCCAGGGTCAGCAGCAGCGCGGTGTGTTCGCCCGCGGCGGGGAAGAACACCTTGGCGATGATGAAGGCCAGCGCGGCGAACACGCCGAAGTCATACCATTCCAGCGCATTGCCCAGAATGGCGGCGGTCAGTTGCAGCCATCGAGGGGCCGCTTTTTTCGTCTGTTTCATAGTCTGTCTCCTCCCGGCCGCCGCCTATGCGTTGTTATGCAGCGGCAGTCCCAGTTCAGCGATACGGGATAGGACCGCGGCCCCGATGGGGAGCGCGGCGTCGTTGAAATCGAAATTCGAGTTGTGCAGTCCGTGGCGATGGTCCGGGTCTCCCGTGCCCAGATGGATGTAGGCGCCCGGGCGTTGCTGCAGCATGAAGGAAAAATCCTCCCCGCCCAGGCTGGGCAGCGGACGGCGCACCACGTTGTCCTCGCCCACGACGTCGGCCGCCGCCCGCCGCGCCAGCAGGGCCTGGGCTTCGGTGTTGACGGTCGCCGGCACGTTGGGCTCGTATTCCAGCGTCGCCGTGCCGCCCAGGCCCTGCACCACGTGCTCGACCGTGGCCCGCAACCGCGTCTCGATGATGCTGCGCACTTCGGGCTGAAGCGAGCGCGCGGTGCCGGTCAGCACCACCTCGTCCGGGATCACGTTGAAGCCCGCCAGGCTGCCGCCGGCGATGCCGCACAGGCTGAGCACGCCGGCCTCCAGCGGGTCCAGGTTGCGGCTGACGATGGAGTGCGCCGCCACGATGACGTGGCCCGCCATCAGGATGGGGTCCAGCGCGCGCTGCGGCGCCAGGCCGCCGTGGCCGCCCTTGCCCTTGATCCGGATGGTGATGCGGTCGGACGCGGCCATGGCCGGCCCGACCGGAACCGACACCGATCCCAGCGCAAGCGCGGGCCAGTTGTGCAGGGCATAGACCTCCTGCATCGGAAACCGCTCGAACAGGCCATCCCTGACCATCTCCAATCCCCCATTCAATCCCTCCTCCGCAGGTTGAAAAATCAGATAGACCACGCCGTCGAAGGCCCGCGTGCGCTGCAGATAAGCGGCGGCGGCCAACAGCATGGCGACGTGCCCGTCATGGCCGCAGGCGTGCATTCTGCCTGCGTGACGCGAGGCGTAGTCCAGCCGCGTGCATTCATCCATGGGCAGCGCGTCCATGTCGGCGCGCAGTCCGATCGCGCGCCCGCTGGCCGTTCCGCGTCCCTGGATCATGCCGACCACGCCGGTGCCGCCGACTCCCGTGCGGTGTTCGATGGACAGCCGGCGCAGCTCCGCACAGACCACTTCGGCCGTCCGGTGTTCTTCGAAACCCAGTTCGGGATGGGCATGGAGGTCGCGCCGGATTTTCCGGTAGGCATCGATCTCCGAGGGCAGCAACTGCGGGATTTTCTGTGGCATGGGCATGGATACTCTTGATGGAAAGCATGGACACCGCTGGATGGTAGGAAGCGCAGGCCATGCCGTAAAATGCTTGTTACCTATGTTCCCCATGCCGTAAAGGTATAACCATGGATCTGCGGCAGTTGCGCTACTTCGTTGCGGTTGCACAGCACGGCAGCATCAGCCTGGCGGCCCAGGCCGTCTACATCGCCCAGCCCGCGCTGACCCGGCAGATCCAGGCGCTGGAGGAAGAACTGGGCGCGACCGTGTTCGAGCGCAGCGCCCGCGGCGTGCGCCTGACCGAAGTCGGCAAGCAGCTATTGGTCGACGCCAACCGGCTGCTGGGCGACGCCGCGGCCACCGTCGAACGCGCCCAGCGCGTGGGACGCGGCGAAATCGGCCACCTGTCCATCGCCTTGCCGGTCATGCTGACCCTGCGTCCGCTGTTGACCGAAGTGCTGCGCATCTTCCGCCACGAGGCGCCGGGCGTCTCGTTGACGCTGAGCCACCTGCTGTCCGACACCCAGCTCGAGTGGCTGCCCACCGGCAGGCTGGACGCCGGCTTCACCCTGTTCCGCCCGCCGGACGACCCGGCGTTCGAGGGCATCCCCATCTATTCCGAGAAAATGTTGCTGGCCTATCCCGCCGACTGGCGATGGGAAGGCGGCCCGCCCGCCTCGCTGCGCGACCTCAACGCGGTGGACTTCATCTGGCTGCCGCGCAACGCCGCGCCGGTCTGGCACGACAAGCTGATCCACTGCTTCTTCAAGGCCGGTTTCGTGCCGCGGGCCGCGGTGCAGGGCGTGGACGTGGCCTCCATGCTCACCCTGGTCGCCGCCGGCATGGGCTGCACCGTGCTGCCCGACTCCGCCACGCGCGCCGCGCCGGACTCGGTCGCCTTCATGGAACTGCCGGACCTGGACGTGGTGCAGCACTGGGAACTGGTCTGGCGCGCGGACAACAAGTCGGCGCTGCTCAGGCGGTTCATCGACGTGGTCGGCGCGTATGCCGGCAACCCGGTGAAGGGCTGAGTTGCGGCGGGCCGGGGCGGCCAAAACCGCCACGCGCGACGCCGCAGGGCCATCGCGGCCGCCTACGCTGTCCCGTTTCGGGAGGCGCATATCACGGGCCGCATTTTCTGCATCGCATTGGTCGCCGGCTCGGGGCTGGTGCAGGTTCTGCCGCGCCTGCCCGGGGCCGGCGCGGCCTGGCTGCTGGCCGCCGGCGCCGCGCTGGTGCTGCTTGCCGGGCTGCGCTTGCGCCTTGCGGGCCCACGCAACTGCGCGGCCGCGGCCCTGGGGCTGTGCGTGGGGCTGCTCAATGCCGGCGTGCAGGCGCAACGGCGGCTCGACGATGAACTGGCGCAGGTGCACCAAAACGCGGTATCGCGCGTGGTGCTGCGAGTGGCCGGGTTGCCCGACGGCGATGACAAGGAACTGCGCTTCCTGGCGGAGCTGGCCGAGCCGGCGGCGGCGGGGATTCCGTCGCGCATCCTGGTGAGCTGGCCGGCGCCGGCGGGTGGGCTGCCGGCGCTGGCGCCGGGGCAGGTGTGGCGCATGGCGCTGGTGCTGCGGCGTCCGCATGGGGCGCTGAATCCGGCGGGGCCGGATGCCGAGGGTCGCTTGTTCGCGCGCGGCGTGCGGGCGCTGGGCAAGGTGCGCGGGCGGCCGCGGCTGCTGGCGGACCGGCCCTGGGCGACGGCCGGCGTGGCGCTGGAGCGGGCGCGCCATCACGTGCGGCAGGGGCTGCGTGCCGCGTTGGGAGCGCACCGCTATGCGCCGGTGCTGATCGCGCTGGCGATCGGCGACCAGGCCGGCGTGGCGCGCGAGGACTGGCAGGTGTTCAGCCGCAGCGGCATTACCCATCTGGTGTCCATCAGCGGTATGCACGTCACCTCGATCGCGGGGCTGGCGGGCCTGCTGGCGGCGGCGCTGTGGCGGCGGGGACGATGGCGCGGCGTGGGGCTGGCGGAGTACGCGCCGGCGCGCGTGGCCGGCGGCGCGGCCGCCGCGGCGGTCGCGCTGCTGTATTGCCTGCTGGCGGGCTGGGGCGTGCCGGCGCGGCGCACTTTTTTCATGCTGTCCGTGGCCCTGGCGGCTTCGGTGTCGCGGCTGCCGCTGTCGGCCGACCGGGTGCTGGCCGGCGCGGCCGCGGTGGTGGCCGCGCTGGACCCGTGGGCGCCAATGGCGCCGGGCTTCTGGCTGTCGTTCGGGGCGGTGGCCGTGCTGCTGCGGGTCGCCCAGGCGCCGCGCGATGCGCAGGCGGGCTGGCGGGCGCGATGGACGGCGCGGCTGGCGCAGGCGGCGCGCCTGCAGTTGACGATCACCGTGGGGCTCACGCCGCTGCTGGCCTATCTGGTGCATCAGGTGTCCGTGGGATCGCCGCTGGCCAACGCGGTGGCGATTCCGGTGGTGACCTTCGTGGTGACGCCGCTAGCCTTGCTGTGCGCGGCGCTGTCGGCGCTGCCGGGCGCCCAGGCCCTGGCCGCGCTGGCCGGACGCGCGGGGCTGGCGGCGTTCGACGTGACCATGGCGCCGGTCGGCTGGGTGGCCGCGGCCGAGTGGTCCAGCGTGGCGGTGGGGGCGGCCCCGTGGCCGTGGCTGGCGCTGGCGGTGGCGGGCATGGCCTGGGCGCTGCAGGCGCCCGGCTGGCCGGGGCGGCGGCTGGGATGGCTGTGCATGCTGCCGCTGCTGTGCTGGCGTCCCGACAGGCCCGAGCCCGGCCACTGGCGCATGAGCGCGCTGGATGTGGGACAGGGCGGCGCCGTCGTGGTGGAGACGGCCAGCCAGACGCTGCTGTTCGACGCCGGGCCGCGCCATTACGGCGGCAGCGACGCCGGCGAGCGCGTGGTCGCGCCGTTCCTGCAGGCGCGCGCGATCCGCCGGCTGGACGTGCTGGTGCTGTCGCACGCCCACATGGACCACGTGGGCGGCTTGCGCGCGGTGCTGGCGGCCGTGCCGGCGGCGCGCAGCTACGCGTCCTTCGACCTGGAGGCGTTCCTGCGGCGCGACGCCCGGCTGTGGCCGCGGGCCGGCGCGCCGGCTCCGCCGCGCCAGGCGCAGCGCTGCCGCAGCGGGCTGGGCTGGGAGGCCGACGGCGTGCGTTTTACGTTCCTGCATCCGCCGCGCGCGGGCGCCGGCGCGGCGCAAAACCCCAATGCCGAAAGCTGCGTGCTGCGCATCGAAGGGGCCAGCCATACGCTGTTGCTGACCGGCGACGTGGGCACGGCGCAGGAACGCGCGCTGGCCGCCAACGGTCTCGGGCGCGCGGACGTGGTGCTGGCCCCGCATCATGGCTCGGCCTCGTCCTCGGGGCGCGAACTGGTGCAGGCCAGCGGCGCGGGCCACGCGATCGCGCAGGCCGGCCACCTGAACCGCTTCGGACATCCGGCGCGCGCGGTGGAGCGGCGCTGGATGCGCGCTGGCGCGGCGTTCTGGCGCAGCGACCGCGACGGGGCGGTGATAGCGAGTTCAACGCCGGACGGGCTGGAGGTGTGGACGCAGCGCCAGCGCGGGCGGCGCTACTGGCATGGGCGCTAGGTTCAAGGCGCGTCCGGCGATCCCAGGCTGATCCCGTCCCGGATGCGGCGGAAGTCGGCCAGGGCGGCCGGCATGGCCGCGCGCGTGGCGGTGCAGGCCAGCGCCACGCGCAGGGCCGGCGTGTCGAGCAGGGCGGTGTAGCGCAGCAGCGCCGCGTCCGCGGCCGGCGCCACGTATTCGACGCCGTGCGCGCCGGCCGATTCGAATGTGCGGCGTTCCTGCAGTTCGCGGCCCTGCGCGGCTTCGAGGGTTTCGTCCGCGGCCAGCCGGGCGGCTGCCGACAGCGGCGCCTCGCGGCCGGGATGGGCCGTCAGCGCCTTGCGCGCGGTGTTAAAGCCGATGGTGCACCGCTCTCCGCTGGCATCGCCCACCCTGACCAGCAGGTCGAATTCCGCCGTCCTGCCGCTGGGCAGGATGCGGTAGGGGGCGGGCACGGTCACGCCGTAGCCACGCGCCGGGTCGGCGTAGCGGTGCGCGGCGGCGGCCGGCGGATTCTCTTGCGGCGCTTCCAGTTCGAAGCGCAGCGGCAGCATCAGGATTTCCCTGTCGCCGGTCATGTCGGCGGCGAAGGCGGGCAGCGGCCCGGCGCGCCGGACCATGGCGGCTGCGGCGCGGTCCACTGCCGCATGGCCGGAGCTGGCGGCCACTTCGATCTTGTCTATCCCGCCGTCGGGCAGGATGGTGAGGCGCAGTTTCAGGCTGAGCGGGCCGGGCAGGCCGTCGGCTTCCTTGGGCATGGTCAGGTGGCGTTGCAGCTGGCGCGCCGCGGCGCCGCTCCATTCGGCGCGGGTGGCCGGCGCGGCGGCGGCCGCGGCGGATACGCACAGCGTGAATGCGGCCATGGCCGAGGCGCGCAGCAGCCGGTTCATGCGGGGAGTCTCCTGGGTCGGGGCGCCGACGGGCGGGCGCAACGGCGCAGCATAACCCGCAAGCGCGGCGTACGGCGTCAGGCCTGCCCCTGCGCCAGTTCGTCGAACAGCAGGTCGCCGCCCATCTGGCCGCCCTTGAGCATCAGCTCCATGCCGTCGATGCGCGGGTCGTCGCTGCGCGCGACGCTGACCGTGACGCCGGGCGCCAGCACGCAGCGAAACGCCAGGCCCCACAGGCCGAGGGCGAGGGTGGCCTGGCTGGAGGTGTCGCCGCCGGCGATGCCGACGCGGCCCAGCCGTCGGCCCGCCTGCGCGCAGCCCCGCACGATGGCGGCGGCAAGCTGCGCGGTGGCGCGGGCGGTGGCGGCGGTGTGCGCGGCGCTGGGGGCCTGCTCGGGCCGGTCGGTATGGACCAGCACGTTGCGGCCCTGAACCAGCGCGGCGACGGCCTCGCGCGACTGCGCGGCGGCGTAGCCGGGGTCCGAGAGCAGCCGTTGCACGGAGAGCGGCTGGCGCGCATAGCGCCGGCACGCGGCGATCTGCTGCGCGGTGACCGGCGACAGGCTGCCCGCCACCACCAGCACCGGCCCCGAGGCCGGCGCCAGCGGTGCGTCGACGGCGGCGGCGCGGCCGCCCGGCATGGCGCGGGCCAGCGCCTGCTGCACGCTGCTGGGGCCGACCGCCAGCAGCGGCAGGCAGGCGGCCGCGCGCCAGATGAGGCGGCCGATCACCGGGAGCTGCTCGTCGTCGATCAGGTCCAGCAGCAGGGGGCCGTCGGCGGATTCGACGACGCCGTCGATCCAGTCTTCCAGCACGGGCGCGTCGGCCGGCCGGCGCAGGCGCGGGTAGTCGGTGTGCGGCACCGACCGGATCTCGCGCAGGCCTTGCGCCGCGAGGTGCAGCCGCAGGTCGGCTTCGTGCATGGGTGTGACCGGGTGCGCGCGCATGACCGGGTGGCGGTCGATGCGGTGGATCGCGGGGGCGCCGCCGGCGCGGGCGAAGAGCTGCGCGAAGCTGCAATAGCGCCCGATGCTGGGCTGCCCGCCCACGATGGGCACCAGCGGGTTGGGCATGTGGCGGCGCAGCGCCTGGATGGCGGCGGCGATATTGCCGACGTGCGGCGCGCTGTCGAACGTGGAGCAACACTTGTAGTGCAGCACGCGCACGCCGCGCCCGGCCATGAAGCGGCCCACGGCGTCGAGCTCGTCCTGCATTTCGGCTGGCGGCATGGCGCGGGCCGCGCCCGCGATGCCGATGGCGTCCAGCGCGCCGGCGCGGCTCAGTTGCTGCGGCGTCGGCACGCCCAGGAACAGCAGGCTGCGCAGGCCGGCGCGCGAGACTTCGGCCAGCGTGTCGGTGGCGCCGGTGAAGTCGTCTCCGTACCAGCCCACACGCGGCGGCGCGGGGCCGCGCTGGTCGCGGGTCATGCGCGGTTTCCGAAGAAGTCCAGCGCCCGTTGCAGTTCGGGCGCCTGGCGCGCGTAGTCCTGCAGGGCCTGTCCTTCGCGCGCGGCCTGCCAGGCCTGGCGGATGCTCTGCACGCCGGCGGCGGGGCCGTCCGGGTGGGCCAGGATGCCGCCGCCCGACATGAACAGCAGGTCGTCGCTGCGCACCGCCGACCAGGTGGCGGGCACGGTGCCGGCCCACTGGCCGGACGAGAACGCCGGCATCACCGCGTCGTCGATGCCGAAGGTCAGCGCAGCCAGGCAGTCGCGCGCGGCGTCCACTACTTCCTGGTCGTCCTGCGAGAACTTGCCCTGCAGGCCGTGCACGTGCATGTGGTCCACGCCCGCCAGCCGCCACAGCGTCTGGTAGGCCTGGAATCCCACGCCCAGCATGGGGTGGCGCGACAGCGCGCCGTAGCCGTTGCGGTGGCCGTGCAGCGCCAGCGGCGTGCTGCGGCGCAGGGTCTGGACGGCGGAGTAGCCGCAGTGGTTCAGGCTGACCATGGCGCAGCTGCCTTGCTCGCGTTCGATCAGCTCGGCGTGGCGGCGCATGGCGTCGGTTTCGTCGCTGATGTTGAACGCCACCATGACCTGGCGGCCGGTGCGTTCGCGGTGCGCGCGCACCACGGCCATCACGGCGGCCACGCGCTGCGCCAGCGGGGCATGGGCCGGGTTGGCGCAGACCTCGTCGTCCTTGATGAAGTCCACGCCGGCGGCGCACAGCTGCGCCACCAGGTGCGCGGTCTGCTCGGGCGAGAGGCCGACGTTGGGCTTGATGATGGTGCCCACCAGCGGCCCGCTGGCCACGCCGGTCAGGGCGCGCGTGCCGGCGATGCCGGCCCGGGGCATGTCGAACTGGGCGCGGTAGTTGGCGGGCAGTTCGAGGCTTTCCAGGCGCAGGCCGGTGGCTTCGCCCAGGTCGTACAGGTTGCCGCCGACGGTGGCTGCCAGCGTGGGCAGGTTGGCGCCGACGTTGGCGACCGGAAAGGCGATGCGCACCCGCGCGCGCCGGTAGCGCGCCGGCATGCCGCCCGGCTGGCGCGCCAGCCAGGCGTTGGGCAGGCTGGGGGCGCTGACGGTCTCCAGTTCCTCCAGGGATTCGATGCGCGCGCGGGCGCGCGCGCGCAGCTCGTCGGTTTCGCCCTGCACCCGCGTGAAGGTGCCGCAGGACTGCTCGCCGGCCATGACCTCGGCCACCCGGGCGGGGTCCAGCGGGGTTTCGATCAGGTAGGTGGCGGTAAACGATTGGGAGTTCATAGGGCGATGGGCGGGCGCTTCAGAGTCGGCTCAGGTCGGGGAAGGGGCGCACGGGGTCCTTGCCGTCCCAGTCGCGCGCGCTGTCGCGGATCAGGTCGAACAGGCGGCCCTTGGGGCCGGCCACTTCGGACAGCTCGATCACGGTGCCGGGGTGGTACTCGGTATCGAAATAGATGAAGCGTCCTTTTTCGCCGACTTCGCCGCTCATCTTGGGCTTGAAGCCCTGCGCCAGCAGGCGTTCGAGATCGGCGTCGTAGTCCTCGGTCCAGTAGGCCACGTGCTGCAGGCCGGTGCGGCCGGCCTGCAGGAAGTCGCGGTACATGGAGGGCACGTCGTTGCGGGTCTGGATCAGCTCGACCTGCACGTAGCCGGAGTTGGCCAGCGCCACCGAGTTGTGCGGCTCATGGCTGGCGCCGTCGTAGCGGTAGTTCACGATGGGCACGCGCGGGTTGTAGTACCAGGGGCCCACGCCCAGCGTGGCGCTCCAGTAGTCCATGGCGGCTTCGATATCGTGCACCACGTAACCGAGTTGGCGGATTTCGCCCAGGAATCGACTCATGATCGGACTTTGCAGCTTTGAGGGTTGGAAAGCGCGGGGCCGCGGCCCCGCGGGAGACTTACAGGAAACCGATGGAGAACCAGGGGAAGGCCGCCACGATCACCAGGCCGATGAGCAGCGCGGCGACGTAGCCCCAGATCGGCCCGATGCCTTCGTTGGGATCGACCCGGCTGATGGCGCAGGCGCCGTAGTAGCCCACGCCGAACGGCGGCGCGAACAGGCCGATGCCCATCGCGAAGATCACGACCATGGCGTAGTGCACCTCGTGCACGCCGGCCTGCTGCGCGATCGGGAACAGCAGCGGGCCGAACAGCACGATGGCCGGTATGCCTTCGAGCACGCTGCCCAGGATGATAAAGGCCACGATGGACACGGCCAGGAAGCCGTACGAGCCGCCGGGCATGTCGGCCATCAGGCGCGCCAGGTCGCCGGAGAATCCCGATTGCGTCAGCGCCCAGGCCATGGCGGTGGCGCAGCCCACGATCAGCATGATGGCGCCGGACAGCGAGGCGGTCTCGATCAGCATGGGCTTGAGGCGGGCCCAGTCGAAGCGGCGGTAGATCAGCAGGCCGATGACCACGGAATAGACGATGCCGATGGTGGAGACTTCGGTGGCGGTGGCCACGCCTTCGACCACGGCCGCGCGGATCACGAAGGGCAGGGCCACGGCGGGCAGGGCGATCACGAAGTAGCGGCCGATTTCGCGCAAGGTGAAGCGCTGGGCCAGGCTCAGGTCTTCCTTGCGGTAGCGCCACCAGACCACCGAGCACAGCGCCAGGCCCAGCACCACCGCCGGCAGCAGGCCGCCGGTGAACAGCGCCGCGATCGACACGCCGGTGACCGAACCGATGGTGATGAGCACGATGGAGGGCGGAATGGTCTCGGTCTGGGCGCCGGTGGCCGACAGCAGCGCCACCAGGTCGCCCGGCTTGGCGCCGCGCTTCTGCATCTCGGGAAACAGCACCGGGGCGATGGCCGCCATGTCGGCGATCTTGGAGCCGGAAATGCCCGACACCAGGTACATGGCGCCGATCAGCACGTATGAGAGGCCGCCGCGGACGTGGCCAAGCAGGCTGGCCAGGAACTGGATCATGGCGCGCGCCATGCCGGTCATCTCGATCAGCGAGCCCAGGAAGATGAACAGCGGCACCGCCAGCAGCATCAGATGCGACATGCCTTCGTCCAGGCGGCCCACCATCACCAGCATGGGGGTGTTGGTGGTCAGCGCCAAGTAGGAGAAGGTGGCCAGCGCGAACGAGAACGCGATGGGCACGCCGGCGAACACGGTGGCTGCGACGATGCCCACGAAGAAGATCACCAGGTTCAGCTTGCCCAGCGTAGAGAAAAGCGGCTGGGCCAGCCAGAACAGCCCCACCACGGCCGCCGCGCCGGCCAGCGCCGCCAGCATCTGCGGCAGGGTCTGGGTACGCGCCAGGCGCAGCAGCGCCACGATGGCCATCAGCCCCATGCCGACCGGAATGGCGGCGGCGCGCCAGGCGTTGCTCAGTTCAAGCGCCGGCGTGACGATGAAGTGTTCTTCGTGCGCATACTCGATGGCCGGGGCCAGGATCAGCGCCAGGAAGGCCAGCGAGGCCGCCAGCGCCGCCGTTTCCAGCTGCGCGCGGCGCGCGGGGCCGACGTTGTTGACGAAGGCCGTCATGCGCATGTGTTCGCCGCGCCGCAGCGCCACGACCGCGCCCAGCATGGACAGCCACAGGAACAGGATGGACGCCAGTTCGTCGGACCAGACCAGCGGGCTGTGCAGGGCGTAGCGCGCGACCACGCCGGCGAACAGCACCGCGATCTCGACCAGCACGATGGCCGCCGCCGCGTGTTCGACCACGCAGCCCAGCAGGCTGTCTATTGCGCCGGCGGCCCGGCGCAGGGGATGGGCCGGCAGCAGGGGCGGCGCGGCGTGGGGAGCGGACAGGGAGGACATGGCGCGACCTCAGGCCAGTTTGCCGACGGCCTGCTCCAGCAGGGTCCAGGCCTCGTTGCCGAAGCGGCCCTGCCATTCCTTGTAGAAACCGGCGTTGCGCAGCTGCTGGCGGAAGCTGTCTGCCGAGGGCTGGTTGAACAGCAGGCCCTTGGCTTCCAGGTCGGACTGCACCGACGCGTTGAGCTTCTTGATGTCCTCGCGCTGCGCCAGGCCGGCCTCGTTGATGCCGCGGGCGACGACCGTCTTGAGGTCCTGCGGCAGGCCTTCCCACATGCGGCCGTTGGCGATGAACCAGTAGCCGTCCCAGATGTGGTTGGTGAGCGAGCAGTACTTCTGCACTTCGTACAGCTTGGCGACCTGGATGATGGGCAGCGGGTTTTCCTGGGCGTCGACCACCTTGGTCTGCAGCGAGGAATAGACTTCGCTGAACTGCAGGCTGGCCGGCGCGGCGCCCAGGCCCTTGAACATGGAGATGGGCAGCGAGCTCACCGGCACGCGGATCTTGAGGCCGTCCATGTCGGCGGCGGTCTGCACCGGCGCCTTGCTGCTGGTGGTCTGGCGAAAGCCGTTGTCCCACATTTTTTCGAAGGCGTAGAGGCGGCGCTGCGCGATGGCGGCGCGCACGTGCGCGCCCAGCGCGCCGTCCATGGCGTTCCAGACCTGGTCGTAGTCCTTGAAGGCGAAGCCCACGGCGTTGATCGCCGCCACCGGCACCTGCGTGGCGATGACCAGCGCCGACGGCGTGAAGAAATCGATGCCGCCCGAGCGCACCTGCGCCAGCATGTCGGTGTCGCCGCCCAGCTGGTTGTTGGGGAAGATCTTGATGTCCACCCGGCCATTGCTTTCCTTGAGGATGCGTTCGGCCGCTTCCTGGGCGCGGATGTTCAGCGGATGGGTGACGGGCAGGTTGTTGCCGTACTTCAGCGTGTAGTCGGCGGCGCGCGCGATCATCGGGAAACCGCTGGCCAGGGCCAGGGCGGGAACGGCGCCCAGGCGGCGCAAGGCACTGCGGCGGGTCATCAGCTTCATGGTTGTCTCCATAATCGTGGTTATGATGTTTTTTGATGCGCCACAAAAGTGCCAATCCCATGCGGCAGACTGGACAATAGTGAATAGGCGCTATCATCGTCAAACTTCTTTAATGATGGTTTTTGATGTGAATAGAAAACCTTCCGAACGCAGGCTGGCGCGCCTGGCCGACGTGGCCGCGCGAGCCGGCGTCTCCACCGCCACGGCCGACCGGGTGCTGAACCGCCGCCCCGGCGTGCGCGCCAGCACCGCGCAGAAAGTCTTTCGCGCCGCCATCGAGCTGGACTACCTGCCCGAACAGGAAATCCTCGCGGCCGCCGCGCCCGAGCCCATGCGCCTGGTGTTCCTGCTGCCGCGCGGCAGCAACCGCTATCTGCGCATGCTGGGCGACACCGTCAACTACGCGCACGAGCACTTCGCGCCGCTGAACGCCAAGTGCCAGGTCGAATACGTCGAGAGCTTCAACCCCGACGCGCTGGCCCAGGCGCTGGCCAGGCACGGCCGGCGCGCCGACGGCATCGCGTTCATGGCGCTGGAGCATCCGGTGGTGCGCGAGGCGGTCGACGCGCTGGCGCAGCAGGGCGTGGCGACGGTGACGCTGATTTCCGACATCGCCAACTGCGCGCGCGCCGCCTACGTGGGGCTGGACAACCGCGCGGCAGGGCGCACCGCGGGCTACCTGATCGCGCGCTTCATCGGCTCGCGCGCGGCGCACGTGGCGCTGATCGCGGGCTCGCGCCATTACCGCGCGCACGAGGAGCGCGAGGGCGGCTTTCTGCAGCTGTATGCGGAACAGTTCCAGGCCATGCAGGTGGTCGACCTGCGCGAGGGCTACGACGACGCCCAGCGCAACTACGAGCAGACGCGCCAGCTGCTGGAGCAGTATCCGCAGCTGGCCGGCATCTACAACATCGGCGGCGCCTCGGACGGCGTGGCGCGCGCGTTGAAGGAGGCCGGCCTGCAGCACCGGGTGGTGTTCATCGGCCACGGCCTCACGCCCGACACCCGCTCGCTGCTGATAGACGGCACCATGGACGCGGTCATCACGCAAAGCCCGATGGAGGCGCTGATGAGCTGCGTGCGGATCTTCTCCAACCTGCGCGACAGGCGCAGCGCGATGAACGGCGTGGAAATGGCGCGCAGCCAGGTGATATTCCGCGAGAATCTGCCGTGAGGTCAGCCGATCTCGACCGTGTCGGCGTTCAGGCGCGCGCGCCAGGCGCGCAGCCGCTGTTCGGGGTATTGCACGCAGCTGCCGTCGGCCAGCCGGAAATGCTGCTTGTAGAGCGGCGAGGCGACCACCAGCTCGCCGTCCAGATGGCCGACGATGCCGCGGCCGATGACGTTGGCGCCGGAGCGCGGGTCGCGGTTCTCGATGGCGTAGACCTCGCCCTCGGCGGCCTGTGGCACGTAGAAGAGCGCGATCTGCACGCCGTCGACCAGCGCCACCACGCCGGAGTGGGGCACCAGGTCCTGGCGGCGGCACACCGGACGCCAGGCTTGGGGTTCGTTGACCAGGGCGTCCATCAGGCAATCTCCTCGGCGATGGGGATGACGCGGGCGGGGGCGGGCCGCGGTTGGCCGCGCTCCTGCACGAAGCGGATGTCGGGGTCGGCGGCGTCGTCGTTGACGAAGGTGCGGAAGCGCTTGAGCTTTTGCGGATCGTTCAGCGCGTTGGCCCATTCGCATTCATAACGGTCCACCACCAGCTGCATCTGCGCTTCCAGCTCGGCGCACAGGCCCAGGCTGTCTTCCAGCACCACCTGCTTCAGGTAGTCCAGCCCGCCCTCCAGCGACTCGCGCCAGGCGGCGGTGCGCTGCAGCTTGTCGGCCGTGCGGATATAGAACATCAGCAGCCGGTCGATGACGCGGATCAGCATGGCGTCGTCCAGGTCGGTGGCGAACAGCTCGGCATGGCGCGGGCGCATGCCGCCGTTGCCGCAGACGTAGAGGTTCCAGCCCTTCTCCGTGGCGATGACGCCGATGTCCTTGCTCTGCGCCTCGGCGCATTCGCGGGTACAGCCGGAGACCGCGAACTTGAGCTTGTGCGGCGCGCGCAGGCCCTTGTAGCGGTGCTCGATGTCCAGCGCCATGCGCACGCTGTCCTGCACGCCGTAGCGGCACCAGGTGCTGCCCACGCAGGACTTCACCGTGCGCGTCGATTTGCCGTAGGCGTGGCCGGTCTCGAAGCCGGCGGCGATCAGTTCGCCCCAGATGGCGGGCAGTTCGTGCAGCTGCGCGCCGAACAGGTCGATGCGCTGTCCGCCGGTGATCTTGGTGTACAGCCCGTATTTCTTGGCGACGGTGCCGATGGCGATCAGGCCGTCGGGCGTGATCTCGCCGGCGGCGATGCGCGGCACGATGGAGTAGGTGCCGTTCTTCTGCATATTGGCCATGAAGGTGTCGTTGGTGTCCTGCAGCGGCACCAGGGCCGGGTCCTGGATGGGCCGGTTCCAGCACGACGCCAGGATGGAGGCGACGGCGGGCTTGCAGATTTCGCAGCCCAGCCGGCCGCGTCCGTGGCTGGCCAGCAGTTGTTCGAAGCTCTCGATGCCGCCGACCCGCACGATGGCGTAGAGCTCCTGGCGCGTGTAGGCGAAGTGTTCGCACAGGCTTTTGTCCACCGCCACGCCGCGCGCGGCCAGTTCGTGTTCCACCACCTGCTTGAGCAGGCCGGCGCAGCCGCCGCAGCCCGAGGCCGCCCGGGTGCAGGCCTTGACCGCGCCCAGGTCGGCGCAGCCGCCGTCGATGGCCTGGCGGACGGCGCCCTTGCTGACGTTGTGGCAGGAACAGACCGTGGCCGAATCGGGCAGGGCGTCCGCGCCCAGCAGCGGCGCCGCCTCGCCGCGCGGCAGGATCAGGCTGGCCGGGTCGGCCGGCGGGGCGATGCCGTTCTGCACGTATTGCAGCAGGGTGTCGTAATAGCTGTTGTCGCCCACCAGCACCGCGCCCAGCACGCGCTTGCCGTCGCCCGAGACCACCAGGCGGCGGTAGCCGGCGCCGGCCTCGTCGATATAGCGGTAGCTGCGCGCGCCCGGCGTGGCGCCGTGGGCGTCGCCGATGGAGCCGACGTCCACGCCCAGCAGCTTGAGCCGCGTCGACATGTCGGCGCCGGCGAAGGGCTGCGCGGCCTCGCCGCACAGCGCGGCGGCGGCGGTGCGCGCCATCTGGTAGCCCGGCGCCACCAGGCCGTACACGCTGCCGTTCCAGGCCGCGCATTCGCCGATGGCGTAGATGTGTTCGTCGCTGCTGCGGCAGAAGTCGTCGATCGCGATCCCGCCGCGCTCGGCCAGCGTGAGCCCGGCCTTGCGCGCCAGCGTGACCTGCGGCCGGATGCCGGCGGAGAACACGATCAGGTCGGTCTCCAGCGGCGCGCCTTCGGCGAAGCGCATGCGGTAGCGGTACTGCGTGCCGGGCCGGATGTCCTGCGTGGCGCGCGACAGGTGCACGCCCACGCCCAGCGCCTCGATGCGGGCGCGCAGCGCCGCGCCGCCTTGCTCGTCGAGCTGCACCGGCATCAGGCGCGGCGCGAATTCGACCACGTGCGCCTGCAGGCCCAGGGATTTCAGCGCGTTGGCCGCCTCCAGGCCCAGCAGTCCGCCGCCCACCACCACGCCGCGGCGCGCGCCGTCGGCGGCATGGCGGATCTGGTCCAGGTCGTCGAGCGTGCGGTAGACCAGGCGCGAAGCGCCCTCGGCGCCGGCTATCGGCGGCACGAAAGGATGGGAGCCGGTGGCCAGCACCAGCTTGTCGTAGGCATAGCGGCCCGCGGCGGTGACGACCTCGCGCTGGCGCCGGTCTATCTCCAGCACCGGCGTGCCCAGGTGCAGCGTGACGCCCGGGTGTTCGTAAAGCCCGGCCGCGCCCAGCGCCATCGATTCGGCGTCGCGCCCGTTCAGGTACTCGGACAGGTGCACGCGGTCGTAGGCGCGGCGCGGCTCGTCGCCGAAGACGTGGATGCGGTAGCGTTCCAGCGCGCCCAGCGCGATCAGCTGTTCGACGCAGTGGTGGCCCACCATGCCGTTGCCGACGATGACGAGGGTTTGCAGGGAATCGCTTGCTGCCGATACGTTCATGGGAAATCCCCGGTTCCGAAAAGACGAAAAGCGCCTTGGACCTTGCGGTCGAGGGCGCCTTTGCCGGTGTTGCTCGAATTGTCGTGTGCGGCGGACTTGCGGCCCGCCTGCCAGGATTCAAAGCAAAGTCCATGCCAGCTGGCGCGCGCGGGGGAGTACGCGGCCGGCCCGTGCGCGCGTGCGGCGGGCTGCTTCATTGCGGTGCATAGTGTTGTGCGCGCCGCACCTGTTTGGCGCGGGGCGCGCCGTCAGCCGAAGGCGGCGCGCACGGCGGCGAAGGCGGCGTCCACCAAGGGGTCGGCGCGCCGCGAGGCCTGGGTGATGAAGGACAGTTCCGCCTGGATCGACAGGCCCTTGATCAGCAGCACGCCGTTGGCCTGGGATTCGCGCAGCGCGATGGAATCGCGGGCCAGCGACAGGCCGACGCCCGAACGCACCAGGTCCAGCATCGAGGCTTCCTGGTCGACCTCGGCCACCGCGTTGGGCGCGATGCCCAGGGCTTCGAACCGCGCGGCCAGCAGGCGATGGTGCACGGAATCCGGGGGCGTCCAGATCCACGGAAGCGCGGCGATCTCGGCCCAGCCGCGGCCGGCCACCTGCGCGCCCCAGCCCTTGGGCGCGACCACGCTATACGTGAACGAAGCCAGCGGCAGCGCCTCCAGCCCCGCGGCCGCGTCGCCCGGCGCGCCCAGGAAGAAACCCACGTCCAGCTCGCCCGCGCGCACCAGCCTGCCCACCGAGCCGGACATGCCGTGGCGCAGCGTGGGACGGATCTTGGGATAGTGCTCGACCAGGTGCTGCAGCGTGGCGCCCAGCCGCAGGAATTCCGGGTCCAGGATGGTGCCGATCCGCAGCTCGCCCTGCACGGTGTCGCGCAGCGCGCCGATGGCGCGCTCGAAATCGTCCAGCGCGTCCAGCACCCGCTGCGCCGCCGGCAGCAGCGCGCGGCCGTCGGCGTTCGGCGCCAGCCCCTGGGCGGTGCGCGCGAACAGCGCCAGGTCCAGCGATTCCTGGAAATTCTTGAGCTGCAGGCTGAGCGCGGGCTGGGTCAGGTGCAGCTGCTCGGCCGCGCGCGTCAGGTTGCCGGCGCGGGCCACGGCGGCGAAGCTGCGGATATGCTTGAGATCCATGGCTGGATGGGGGCGGGGAAGTCGAGCTTTATTAAAGACGCTTATAAAGCGTTTTTCAACAATTCATTGGACAGGCGCGCAGCACTGCGCCAGAGTCATGGCAAAGTCCGGCATCCGCCCGGGCATGAAAATAAGAAGCGCTTATGGAGACATACGACTACATCATCGTGGGCGCGGGTTCGGCCGGCTGCGTGCTGGCCAACCGGCTCAGCCGCGATCCGTCCGTGCAGGTGCTGCTGCTGGAGGCCGGCGGGCGCGACAACTACCACTGGATTCACATCCCGGTGGGCTATCTGCATTGCATCGGCAATCCGCGCACCGACTGGATGTACCGCACCGTGGCCGAGCCCGGCCTGGGCGGCCGTGCGCTGATCTACCCGCGCGGCCGCGTGCTGGGCGGCTGCTCGTCGATCAACGGCATGATCTACATGCGCGGCCAGCGCGAGGACTACGAAAACTGGGCCGCGCTGTCGGGCGATCCGGCCTGGAGCTGGGACCAGGTGCTGCCGGTCTTCAAGCGCAGCGAAGACCACCATCGCGGCGCAGACGAGTTCCACGGCGCGGGCGGCGAATGGCGGGTGGAGCCGCAGCGGCTGCGCTGGGACATCCTGGAGGCTTTCGCCGAGGCGGCGGAGCAGGAAGGCATCCCACGCGTGGCGGACTTCAACCGCGGCGACAATTTCGGCAGCGGCTACTTCGAAGTGAACCAGCGCCGCGGCTGGCGCTGGAACACGGCCAAGGCCTTTCTGCGGCCGGTGCGCCAGCGCCCGAACCTGCGGGTGGAAACCGGCGCGCTGGTCGAGCAGCTGGTGTTCGAAGGCAAGCGCTGCGTGGGCGTGCAGCTCAAGCGCGGCGAGACCGGCGCGACGGTGCGCGCGCGCCGCGAAGTGGTGCTGGCGGCCGGCGCCATCAACACGCCGCAGCTGCTCGAATTCTCGGGCGTGGGCGAGCCGGCGCGGCTGCGCGAAAGCGGCATCGCGCTGCGCCACGCCCTGCCCGGGGTGGGTGAAAACCTGCAGGACCATCTGCAGCTGCGCGTCATCCTCAAGGTCGACGGCGTCAAGACCTTGAACCGCATCGCCTCCACCTGGTGGGGCAGGGCGGGCATCGGCCTGGAATACCTGGTCAACCGCAGCGGCCCGATGAGCATGGCGCCGTCGCAGCTGGGCGCCTTCGCCAAATCGGACCCGGGCCAGGCCCGCGCCAACGTCGAGTTCCACGTGCAGCCCCTGTCTTTGGGCGCCTTCGGCGAGCCGCTGCACGGATTCGACGCCTTCACCGCCAGCGTCTGCAACCTGCGGCCCACCTCGCGCGGCAGCGTGCATGCGCAGGGCCCGCAAGGCGCGGGCCTGGCGCCGGTGATCGCGCCCAACTACCTGAGCACCGAGGAAGACCTGCGGGTGGCGGCGGATTCCATCCGCCTGGTGCGCCGGATCGCCGCGGCGCCGGCGCTGCAGCGCTACCGACCGCAGGAATGGCTGCCGGGACCGGCGTACGAGAACGAAGCCCAGCTGCGCGAAGCGGCAGGCAAGATCGGCACCACGATTTTCCATCCGGTGGGCACCTGCGCCATGGGCCGCGACGCCGACGCCGGCGCGGTGGTCGACGCGCGGCTGCGCGTGCATGGGCTGGAGGGGCTGCGCATTGCGGACGCGTCGGTGATGCCGCTGATCACGTCGGGCAACACCAATTCGCCGACCATCATGATCGCCGAACGCGCGGCCGACCTGATCCGCGCGGACGCGGGGCAGGCCGCGTAGCGAAGGTCAGCGCAGCGAGCGGTACATGTCCTGGCGCTGCGGGTGGGTCAGCATCACTTGCCAGAGCTGGCCCTCGCGCGAGCGGAAAAAGCCCGCGCAGCACATCAGGTAGTACTTCCACATGCGGTAGAAGCGCTTGCCGTAGCGCGCTTCCAGCGTGGGCCAGGCGCGCTCGAAGTTCTCCCACCAGGCCATCAGCGTGCGGTCGTAGTCGGCGCCGAAGTTGTGCCAGTCCTCGATGATGAAACGGCCTTCCACCGCCGTGGCGATTTCGCGCGCCGAGGGCAGCTTGCCGTTGGGGAAGACGTAGCGGTCGATCCAGGGATCGGTGCTCTGGCTGGTGGCGGCGATGCCGATGGTGTGCAGCAGGAAGGCGCCGCCGGGCGCCATCAGGCGCTGCACGTGGGTGAAGTAGGTGTCGTAGTTCTTGGGGCCGACGTGCTCGAACATGCCGACCGACACGACCTTGTCGAAGCTGCCTTGCAGGTCGCGGTAGTCCTGCAGCAGCAGTTGCACCGGCAGGCCCTGCACGCGCTGCTGCGCCAGCGCCAGCTGTTCCTTGGAGACGGTCACGCCGGTGACCTTGACGCCGTAGCGCTCGGCCGCGAACTTGGCCAGCCCGCCCCAGCCGCAGCCGATGTCGAGCAGGGTTTCGCCCGGCTTGAGCTGCAGCTTGCGGCAGATCATGTCCAGCTTGGCTTCCTGGGCCTGTTCCAGGGTCTCGGCATGTTCCCAGTAGGCGCAGGAATAGATCATGCGGCTGTCCAGCATGGCTTCGAACACGTCGTTGCCGGCGTCATAGTGCTGTTTGCCGACCTCGAACGCGCGGCTCTTGGACTGCAGGTTGAAGAGCTTGTGGCGCAGGTGTTCGGCGATCAGCTTGAGGCGCGCCAGGCCCAGCGCCGCCGATCCCACGTCGGCGCGCAGCAGGCGGGTGAAGAGCTCGTCGAGCTGGTCGCAGTCCCATTCGCCGTCCATGTAGGACTCGCCCAGGCCCAGCGACCAGCTTGCGAACACGCGGTCGTACATGTGCTTGTCGTGGACGCGGATGTCCCAGGGGCGCGTACCGTTGATCTGGACGTCGGCGCGGGCCAGGACGTCCTGCAACACTTTGGGGGCTTGGGGAGGGGGGAGGCTGACGGCCTGCTCATCGGTGGTCAGCGGGGAGGCGGGACTGCTTTGCTGCATACGGACTCCATATCAATTTGGGAAGACTGATCTGGCAATGCTCGAGGCTGCGTACTTTGGCGCGAAACGGCGGGCAACTCCAATTTAAATGTTGGATCGCGCCGATAGGCTAGCGTAATTCACCTTCCGCCCGGCGGGTGGGGCGTCGATCCGGATGGCGTGATCGTAGCGACGCGCGCTCCGATAGTCCAGGGCCGCGGTCCGAGTTCGGCGCCATCCTATAAGATACCCGCCTGACGCGCCGTGTCGGCGCGCGGACTTGTGGAGTGCATCGATGCAGGACGCCCGCCTGGAACCCCGTTTGGAATTCGTCACCTGCGCCAGCCCGGCCGGGCTGCATCGCATGGCCTATTGGGAATGGGGCGATCCGGCCAACGACGAGGTGCTGGTCTGCGTGCACGGCCTGACCCGCAGCGGCCGGGATTTCGACACGCTGGCCCGCCGCCTGGCCGACCGTTACCGGGTGGTCTGCCCGGACGTGGTGGGCCGGGGGCGTTCGGACTGGCTGAGCAACCCCGCTTTCTACACCGTGCCGCAGTACGTCTCCGACATGGTGACCCTGCTGGCTCGCCTGCGCCCGGCGCGCCTGGCCTGGCTGGGCACCTCCATGGGCGGGCTGATCGGCCTGGCGCTGTCGGGCGCCGCGGTATACGCGCAGGCCATGCTGGCGATGCGCCCGCATGCGGGCATGCTGCCGCCGTCCGAAGGCCTGCGGCTGGACAAGCTGGTGCTCAACGACGTCGGCCCGCGGCTGGAGACCGGCGCGCTGGCGCGTATCGGCCAGTATGTGGGCGAGCCGGCCGAATTCGAGTCGTTCGACGCGGCCGTGGCCGCCATGCGCGCCAACTCCACGACGTTCGGCCCGCATACCGACGCGCAATGGGCCGAGCTGGGACGCTATCTGTACCCCGAACAGGGCGGCAAATGGGTCAAGCACTACGACCTGGCGCTGGCCCAGGCCCTGGCCGCGCAGACGCCGCAGGAACTGGCCGCCGGCGAGCAGATCCTGTGGCGCGCCTATGACACCGTGGCCTGCCCCATCCTCATCGTGCGCGGCGAGCAATCGGATCTGCTGACCCGCGCCACGGTCGAAGAAATGCTGGCGCGCAATCCGCGCGCGCGGGCGCACGAAGTGGCCGGCGTGGGCCACGCGCCCACGCTGATGGCCGACGAGCAGGTCGAGCCGGTGGCCGCGTTCCTGCTGGGTTAGCGCCCTGCCAAACCAGGGACGGACACGGCGCTATCCACGCTGGCGGGGCTTCTCTACAATAGCCCCATGAACGCGCGCACCCTGAATATCGACCTGCATTGCCATTCCACCGTCTCGGACGGCGCGCTCGCGCCGCGCGACGTGGCGCAGCGCGCGCATGCCAATGGCGTGGACGTCTGGGCCCTGACCGACCACGACGAGGTCGGCGGCCTGGCCGAAGCCGCCGCCGCGGCGCGCGAACTGGACATGGAGTTCGCCACCGGCGTCGAGATCTCGGTCACCTGGGCCGGCCTGACGGTGCACATCGTCGGGCTGCGCTTCGATCCGGCCGACCAGACGCTGATCGAAGGCCTGCGCAAGACCCGCGCCGGCCGCGCCGAACGCGCCAAGCGCATCGGCGAACGCCTGGCCGAGATGGGCATGCCGGGCGCCTACGAAGGCGCGCTGCCGTTTGCCGGCAATCCCGAACTCATCAGCCGCACGCACTTCGCGCGCTACCTGGTCGAGGCCGGCTATTGCCCCGACGTGCAGACCGTATTCAACAAACACCTGGGCGACGACCGTCCCGGCCACGTGCCCATGCAATGGGCCACGCTGGCCGAAGCCGTGGGCTGGATACGCGGGGCCGGCGGCCGCGCCGTGATCGCGCATCCCGGCCGCTACAAGTACACGCCGCTGCAGTTCGCCGCGCTGTTCGACGAGTTCCTGCAACTGGGCGGCGTCGGCATCGAGGTCAACACCGGCAGCCATACGGTCGAAGAGGCCCGCCACTACGCGGACGTGGCGCGCCGCTACGGCTTTCTCGCCTCGCGCGGCTCGGACTTCCACAGCCCCAAGGAAAGCCGGATGGACCTGGGCCGCCTGCCGGCGCTGCCGCCGGACCTCAAGCCGGTCTGGCACGACTGGTTCTGACCCGGGCGGCGGCCCGTCCGCCACGCCCGCCATGCTATCGACTGTGACCGCGCCCAACGGCGCAACCGCCATGAACAAAGCATTTGTTAAAGAATCCGATCAAGAGGACGACGACGATCTGCCGCAGGCCCAGGCGCTGCCGGCCGGCACCAAGAACTACATGACGCCCGGCGGCTACGAACGCCTGCGCGGCGAGCTGGCGCACCTGATGAACGTGGAGCGTCCGGCCGTGGTGCAGGTGGTGTCCTGGGCCGCGTCCAACGGCGACCGCTCGGAGAACGGCGATTACCTCTACGGCAAGAAGCGGCTGCGCGAGATCGACCGCCGCATGCGCTTTCTGACCAAGCGGCTGGACTTCGCCGAGGTGGTCGACCCGGCCGCCCAGCCCAACCGCGACCAGGTTTTCTTCGGCGCCACGGTGCTGTATTCCGACAAGGCCGGCGAAGAGCACCGCGTGACCATCGTGGGCGTGGACGAGGCCGAGCCGCTGGCCGGCAAGATCAGCTGGATCTCGCCGGTGGCGCGCGCCCTGATCAAGGCCAGGGAAGGCGATACGGTGGTCTTGCGCACGCCCGGCGGCATCGAAGAGCTGGATATCCTGGAAGTTTCTTACCCGGCGTAACGGGGCCGCCTCAAAAAAAATACGGGCGCCGGCTCGTGGCCGGCGCCCGTTGGCGGGCGGGATCTGGCGTCCCTGCCTCGGTTGGCGGCTTGCGCCGCCGGTTCCCCTGGGGCTTGCTGTGTTCTTGCGGGCTTACTTCTTGCGGCTGGCGATGGACTTTTCGGCCAGGTTCACCAGGTCTTCGCCGATCTGCTTTTTCCACTTGTCGTAGACGGGCTTGGTGGCCTTGACGAAGGCTTCATGGTCGGCCTGCGACAGCGAGGTGACCTTGACGCCGTGGCCCTCGATCTCCTTGAGCAGCGACGGGTCCTCGGGCGTCACGCCCTTGCGCGCGATCACGATCTGCTGCTTGCCGGCGTCCAGCGCGGCCTGGCGCACGATGTCGCGGTCTTTCTCGGACCAGGAATTCCACACCTCGCGGTTGACCACGAAGATCAGCGGGTCGGCCACGTAGTTCCACAGGGTCAGGTACTTCTGGCCCACGGTGTAGAGCTTGGAGCCGGTGTAGATGGACAGGGGGTTTTCCTGGCCGTCCACGGCGCCGCTGGCCAGCGCGGGCTGGGCGTCGGCCCAGCTCATCTGGGTGGGGTTGGCGCCCAGCGCGGTGAAGGTGTCGATATACAGCGGCGAGCCCACCACGCGCAGCTTCATGCCCTTCATGTCCTCGGGCTTCTTGATCTCGTGCTTGGAGTTGCTGAGCTGGCGGTAGCCGTTCTCGCCCCAGGCCAGCGGCACCACGCCGGCCTTTTCGATCAGCTTGAACATCTGCTTGCCGACCTCGCCCTGCACCAGCGAGTCGATGGCGGCGTAGTCGGGCATCAGGAAGGGCAGGGAGAACAGGTTGAGCTGCTTGACCTGCGGCGACCAGTTGATGGTGGAGCCCACCGCCATGTCGATCACGCCCTGGCGGATGGCGGTGAATTCGCGGGTCTGGTCGCCCTGGACCAGCGAGGTGCCCGGGTAGACCTTGATGTTGATGCGGCCCTCGGTGCGCTCGCGCACCAGGTTGGACCAGATTTCGGCGCCCTGGCCCCACGGGAAGGTGGTGCCCACGACGATCGAGAGCTTGTATTCGGACTTGTAGTTCTGGGCATGCGCGGGCGCCATGCCCGCCACTGCCGCCGCGCACAGGGCGGCGCCGATCAGGTTGCGGAACTTCATGTTGCGTCTCCTCTCTTTGCTAGTCTGTCTGTTGTTGTGTAATGCAGGTCAGCCGCTTCAATAACCGAGCTTGTGGGGCAGCCACAGCGCCAGCTGCGGGAAGGCAAGCACCGCCACCAGCACCAGGAACATCGCGCCCAGCAGCCACACCACCCAGCGCACCGTGGACTCCATCGGCACGCGCGCGATGCGGCAGGAAACCATCAGGTTCACCGCCAGCGGCGGGGTGAACTGGCCCAGCGCCACCTTCAGCGTCAGGATCACGCCGAACCACACCGGGTCCCAGCCGTAGGCGTTGGCGATCGGCATGAGCAGCGGCACGAAGATCAGGAAGATGGAGATGCCGTCCAGGAACATGCCCACGGTCATGAGCAGCAGGATCAGCAGCGCCAGCACGCCCCATTCGCCGAGGCCGGAATTGACGATGGCGTGCGTGACGGGATCGATGATGCTGAGCGTGGACAGGGCCCACGCGAAGATGCCGGCCAGCGTCACCACCAGCATGATGACGGCGGACAGTTCGGCGGCTTCGCGCAAAATGGTGAAGAGGTCGCGCAGCTTGATGCTGCGGTGGATGCACATGCCCACGAACAGCCCGTAGAACACCGCCACCACGGCGGCCTCGGTGGGCGTGAACCAGCCCATGCGCATCCCGCCCAGGATCAGCACCGGCGCGGCCAGGCCCCACGAGGCCTCGCGCAGGCTGGCCCAGAACGGCGGGCGTGGCAGATGCGCCTCGAGCGCGCCCATCTTGTGCTTGCGCGCCAGCCACACCGCCGGAATGATCAGCGCCAGGCCGGCCAGGACGCCGGGCACCATGCCGGCGGCGAACAGCGCCGGCACCGAGGCGCCGGGCACCAGCACCGAATAGATGATGAAGGCCACCGAGGGCGGGATCAGGATGTCGGTGGCGGCGCCGGCGGCCACCACCGAGGCCGAGAACGAACCCGGATAGCCGGCGCGCGACATGGCGGTGATCATCACCGCGCCCACGGCGGCCGCGCAGGCCGGGCCGGAGCCGGAAATCCCGCCCAGGAACATGGCCACCGCGATCGACACCAGCGGCAGCATGCCCGGGCCGCGCCCGACGATGGCGATGGCGAAATCCACCAGCCGCTTGGCCACGCCGGAGCGGTCGAAGATCGACCCCACCAGCACGAACATGGGAATGGCCAGCAGCGGATACTTGGCCAGTCCGGCGTAGAAGTTCTGCGGCACCGTCAACAGCCCATACCAGGGCGTGTCCAGGTTGGACAGCACGATGGCCACGGTGCCGCCGATGCCCAGCGCCACGCCGACCGGCACGCCGATCAGCATGAGCACGATGAAGACGGTGAAGAGGACGCCCGCGATCATGGCTGGCCCCGGCTGGCGGAATCGGCCGCCACGGGGGCGCGCGCGATGCGGCGCAATATGCCGATGGTGCGCAGCGAGATCGCCGCGGCCATGACGGGCAGCCAGATCGAATACCACCAGGTCGGCACGCCGATGGCCGGCGAGGTCTCTTCGTAGATGTATTCGTCGGCCACCAGCTTGACCGACAGCACGGTCAGCAGCAGGAAGAACGCCAGCACGCAGCCGTTGGAGATCAGCGCCATGATGCGCTGGCGGCGCGGCGAACCCGAGTCGGCCAGGATCTCGATGCGGATGTGGTGGTTGCGCACGAAGGCCATGCTGCCGCCGGCCATGGTCAGCACGATCAGCAGGAACACCGAGATTTCTTCGGTCCAGGCGAAGGACTGGTCGGTGAAATAGCGCACCAGCACGTTCAGGAAGGTGATGATGGCCAGCGCCGCCAGCAGGATCACGGCCAGCCAGTCCTCGATGGCCAGCGGCACTTTTACGGCGGGATCGGGTTCTGCGGGGATGATCGGTTCTACGGGCTCGGCGGGGGCTTCGGGGCGGGACATGAGGCAACGGCCAGCGCGCGGGTAGGCGCTTTGCTTTTTATTTGTGGGGTCGCTGCATCCTACCGTTGCGCCGTGGGCGCGATAGTTCGTGTTTTCCCGCGGTGCGGGATGGACGCAACATGGTGCGTCGCAGCATAAATTTCCGGACCAGGCCTCCAGGATGGCAGGTAAACGGGGACTGCATAAGGAAATGCGCGTAGATATTGCCATGCACCATCTTCGTGCATGGGCGGCGGAATTCTTTTGTAACCTCGGCCGCCGGCGGCGCCTGAACGGACCGGTTGCAGCGCGGCTCCGGGAAAACCCCCTAAACGGGTAAAATCGCTTTTTGCTCCTTCTACCTTATACGGCGCCCGCATCGTGTCCCTAGTTCAGCATCTGCCTGGTTCCTCCGTCCTGTCCTCTTTCCGTCGCGATCGCCTGCTGGCGCAGCTGAAGGAAGCCGGCCTGCCGGTGGCCGACATATCCGCCCGCTACGAGCACTTCGTCAGCACCGACGCCGCACTCACGGCCGAGCAACAGAACCAGCTTGCCCAACTGCTGGACTACGGCACACCGGCCACGGGCGAGGCGCCGGCCAAGAGCCTGGCGCTGCTGGTCATTCCCCGCCTGGGCACGATTTCGCCGTGGGCCAGCAAGGCCACCGACATCGCCCACAACTGCGGCCTGACGGCCGTGCACCGCATCGAGCGCGGCGTGCGCTACGTGATCACGCCCGAACGCGGCCTGCTGGGCGCCAAGTCCTTCGACGAAGCCATGCTGGCGCGCGCCGCCGACTGTCTGCACGACCGCATGACCGAAACCGTGGTGGACGCCAGCTTCGACGGCCAGGCGCTGTTCCAGCCGCTGGCCGGCAAGCCCATGCGCACGGTGGACGTGCAGGCGCGCGGCGCCCAGGCGCTGGTCGAGGCCAACGCCACGCTCGGCCTGGCCCTGTCCGACGACGAAATCGAATACCTGGCCAAGTCCTTCGGCGACCTGGGGCGCGACCCCACCGACGTGGAACTGATGATGTTCGCCCAGGCCAACAGCGAACACTGCCGCCACAAGATCTTCAACGCCCAGTGGGTGATCGACGGCCAGGCGCAGCCCAACACGCTGTTCGGCATGATCCGCGCCACGCACAAGGCGCAGCCGGCCGGCACGGTCGTGGCCTATTCCGACAACGCCGCCATCATGGAAGGCGGCCCCGCGCAGCGCTTCCAGGCCGGCGTGCCGGGCGTGACGGGCGAGGGCGCGGAAGGCGCCAAATACATCCGCCGCGACACCGTCGTGCACACGCTGATGAAGGTGGAAACGCATAACCACCCGACCGCGATCGCGCCGTTCCCGGGCGCTTCCACCGGCGCCGGCGGCGAGATCCGCGACGAAGGCGCCACCGGCCGCGGCTCCAAGCCCAAGGCCGGCCTGACCGGCTTCACGGTCTCGCACCTGCGCTTCGACGACGCGCTGCAGCCCTGGGAAGCCGATCACCACGGCCTGCCCGATCGCATCGCCTCGCCGCTGTCCATCATGATCGACGGCCCCATCGGCGGCGCCGCCTTCAACAACGAATTCGGCCGTCCCAACCTGCTGGGCTACTTCCGCTCGTTCGAGCAGACCGCCGGCGGCACCCGCTGGGGCTACCACAAGCCCATCATGATCGCCGGCGGCCTGGGCAGCATCGACGCCGGCCTGACGCACAAGGAAGTCATTCCCCCCGGCGCGCTGCTGATCCAGCTGGGCGGCCCGGGTTTCCGCATCGGCATGGGCGGCGGCGCCGCCTCCAGCATCAGCATGGGCAGCAACTCGGCCGAGCTGGACTTCGACTCCGTGCAGCGCGGCAACCCCGAGATCGAGCGCCGCGCCCAGGAAGTCATCGACCGCTGCTGGCAGCAGGGCGACAAGAATCCCATCATCGCCATCCATGACGTGGGCGCGGGCGGCCTATCCAACGCCTTCCCCGAGCTGGTCAACGACGCCGGCCGCGGCGCCATCTTCGACCTGAAGCGCGTGCCGCTGGAAGAATCCGGCCTGTCGCCCGCCGAAATCTGGAGCAATGAATCGCAGGAGCGCTACGTCCTGTCGATCCTGCCGCAAGACCTCGACCGCTTCGACGCCATCGCGCGCCGCGAACGCTGCCCGTACGCGGTGGTGGGCGTGGCCACCGAAGAGCGCCAGCTGCGCGTGGTCGACGGCGAAGGCCTGCCCGGCCTGGACACGATCCGTCCGCAAGGCGAGGCCGAGGTGCGTCCGGTGGACGTGCCGATCGACGTGATCCTGGGCAAGCCGCCGCGCATGACGCGCGAGGTGACGCGCCTGCCCGGCGTGTCCGCGCCGCTGGACCTGGCCGGCATCGACCTGACTGACGCCGCCTACCGCGTGCTGCGCCACCCCACCGTGGCCAACAAGACCTTCCTCATCACCATCGGCGACCGCACCGTGGGCGGGCTGTCCAGCCGCGACCAGATGGTCGGCCCCTGGCAGGTGCCGGTGGCCGATTGCGCCGTGACGCTGGCCGACTACGAAGGCTTCCGCGGCGAAGCGATGTCCATGGGCGAGCGCACCCCGATCGCCATGCTGGACGCGCCGGCCTCGGGCCGCATGGCCGTGGCCGAGGCCCTGACCAACCTGGCCGCCGCCGACGTGGCGCGCCTGGAAGATATCAAGCTGTCGGCCAACTGGATGGCCGCCTGCGGCGTGGACGGCCAGGACGCGGCGCTGTACGACACGGTGTCCGCCGTCAGCGAGCTGTGCCAGGCGACCGGCCTGTCGATTCCGGTCGGCAAGGATTCGCTGTCCATGAAGACCTCGTGGCAGCAGGACGGCGAGCAGCGCCAGGTGGTGGCGCCGGTTTCGCTGGTGGTCACGGCCTTCGCGCCGGTGGCCGACGTGCGCGCCAGCCTCACGCCGCAGCTGCGCACCGACGCCGGCGACAGCGTGCTGATCCTGATCGACCTGGGGCGCGGACGCCATCGCATGGGCGGCTCGATCCTGGCGCAGGTCTATAACCAGGTCGGCGAGACCGTGCCGGACATCGACGCGCCGCAGGACCTGCGCGCCTTCTTCGTCACCATCCGCACGCTGGCCGAAGCCGGCACCATCCTGTCCTACCACGACCGCTCCGACGGCGGCCTGTTCGCGACCCTGGTGGAAATGGCCTTCGCCGGCCGCACCGGCATCTCGGTCAACCTGGACATGCTGACCTTCGATCCGCAATCGGCGGATTGGGGCGACTTCAAGATCCGCCCCGAGCAGGTGGCGGTGCAGCGCGACGAACTCACGCTCAAGGCGCTGTTCTCGGAAGAGGCGGGCGCCGTGATCCAGGTGCCGGCCTCGCAGCGCGACGCCGTCATGCAGGTGCTGCGCGGCGCGGGCCTGTCGGCCCACTCGCACGTCATCGGCGGCCTGAACGGCGCCGACGAAGTGGAGTTCTACCGCGACGGCAAGAAGGTCTGGGGCCAGCCGCGCGCCGACCTCGGCCGCGCCTGGAGCGAAGTCTCCTACCGCATCATGGCGCGCCGCGACAACCCGGCCTGCGCCCAGGCCGAACTGGACGTCTGGAACGATACCCAGGACCCGGGCATGAGCCCCAGCGTGGCCTTCGACCCGCAGGAAGACGTGGCCGCGCCGTTCATCAACACCGGCAAGCGCCCGCGCGTAGCCATCCTGCGCGAGCAGGGCTGCAACAGCCAGGTGGAAATGGCCTGGGCCTTCGACACCGCCGGCTTCGAGGCCATCGACGTGCACATGACCGACCTGCTGTCGGGCCGTGTGGACCTGGCGCAGGCGCAGGGCCTGGTGGCCGTGGGCGGCTTCAGCTACGGCGACGTGCTGGGCGCCGGCGAAGGCTGGGCGCGCACCATCCGCTTCAACAGCAAGCTGTCGGATCAGTTCGCCGCGTACTTCGCGCGCCCCGACACCTTTGCGCTGGGCGTGTGCAACGGCTGCCAGATGATGGCCGCGCTGGCGCCCATGATCCCGGGCGCCGAATTCTGGCCGCGCTTCACGCGCAACCAGTCGGAAAAGTACGAGGCGCGGCTGTCCATGCTGGAAGTGGCCAAGTCGCCGTCGATCTTCTTCGCCGGCATGGAAGGCGCGCGCGTGCCGGTCGCCGTGGCCCACGGCGAGGGCTATGCCGACTTCTCGCAGCAGGGCGACGCCGCCCGTGTGCTGGCCGCCGCGCGCTATATCGACAACCGCGGCCAAGCCACCGAAGCCTATCCGTTCAACCCCAACGGCAGCCCCGGCGGCCTGACCGCGGTCACCACCGCCGACGGCCGCTTCACGGTCATGATGCCGCACCCCGAGCGCGTGACCCGCAACGTCATGATGTCGTGGGCGCCCGAGAAGTGGGGCGCGGCCGACGCCGGCGGCGCGTTCAGCCCGTGGATGCGCATGTTCCGCAATGCCCGCGTCTGGCTCGCCTGATGGGTTCCGCGCGTTGGGGATCTGGGTTCTGGCCCGGGTCTCCGCGCGCTGCACCCATCCTACGACGCACGCTTCAACGACTTCATGAACCGCTGCGCGCGCGTGACTGCGTCCTGCGCCTCGGCGGCCAGCGCGGCCACGAAGCGCTGGGCCGCCAGGCTGAGCGGGCGACGCGGATGATTCACCACCACCAATTGGCGCTGCATGTCGGCGTGGATGCGTCGCACCGACAGGGCGCCGGCGTCCAGTTCGTGCGCGATGGCGCTGACCGGCAGGATGGTGGCCCAGGCGCCTGACTTCACCAGCTCCAGCGTCGGGGTCAGCGCGTCCATTTCCAGGCGCGGGCGCGCGGCCGCGCCGCGTTTCTTCAGCACCGGATCGATGATGGCGCGCAGGCCCTGACCCAGCGACGGCACGATCAGCGCGTCGATCGACAGGTCCTTGAATTCGACGTTGCGCAGCGGGCTGCCGGCTGCGGTCACCAGCACCAGTTCCTCGCTGACCAGCGGACGCATCTCCAGGCTGCGCACCGGCTGGATCAGGTTGACGATGGCCACGTCCAGCTCGCCGGCGTCTAGGCGCTCGACCAGCCCCGCGCTATAGGCCTCGGTCAGCCGGATCGTGACGTCGCGGTTCTCGGCGCTGTAGAGCGAGAGCGCGCGCGGCACGATGCTGGCGCCCAGCGACGGCACCGTGCCCACCCGTATCAATCCCGACGTGCCGCCGCTCAGGTCCAGCATGCGCTGGCGCACGCTTTCCACTTCCTTCGACAGCGGCAGCAGCATCTTGTACAGATCCACCCCCGCGGCCGTGGGCGTGACGCCGCGGCTGGAGCGTTCGAACAGCTGAACCTTCAAGGTCTTTTCCAGCTTGGCCAGCTGCGTGCTCAGCGCGGACTGGACGATGCCCAGCTCGGCGGCGGCGCGCGTCATGCCGCCGTTGCGGTACAGGCAGAGAAAACACTCGATCTGGCGTAAATCCATGGTGCGCGGGAGGGGCGGGCGATACCGGATTATAGGGATCGGAAACCGGCGCCGAATGTCGGGCTAGGGGTAAACGATATGAAAAAAATAGATCGTAGGTGAATATATTATTAAAAACAGAGATGGCTTTGGCGATCCTGCGGCAAGGCCGACACAGCAAGGAGACAAGACGTGGAAACCAGTACGAAAGTGTTAGGTGCCGTCGCGTTGGCGGTAGTCGGCATCTGCGGGACGGGAGCGGCAAGCGCCCAGGGCGACACGGTGAAGATCGCCTTCGTCACGGACATGAGCGGTCCTTATTCGGACTTCGACGGCGTCGGCGGCCTGGACGCGATCCGCATGGCGGTGGCGGACTTCGGCGGCAAGGTGCTGGGCAAGCCGATAGAAGTGCTGGCGTCCGACCACCAGAACCGCGCCGACATCGCGTCGAACCGGGCTCGCCAGTGGTGGGACCAGGACAAGGTCGACCTGGTGATAGGCGGCTCCAACTCGTCGGCCTCGCTGGCCATCAGCACCATCGCGGCCGAGAAGAAAAAGGTCTTCATCAGCGCCGGCGCGGGCGCCGACAGCCTGACCGAGGAGGCCTGCAACGCCTACACGGTGCGGTACACCTATTCGACCTCGGCGCAGGCCCGCGGCACGGCGGCGGCCATGGTGGCGCAGGGCGGCAAGAGCTGGTTCATGCTGACCGCCGATTACGCATTCGGCTATTCGCTGGAGAAGGCCAGCATGGACGTGGTGCAGGCCAACGGCGGTTCTGTTTCCGGCACCACCCGCCATCCGCTCAATACTTCGGATTTCTCGTCCTACCTGATGAAGGCCCAGGCCTCCAAGGCGCAGGTGCTGGGCCTGGCCAACGGCGGCGGCGACCTGATCAATTCGATCAAGACGGCCAAGGAATTCGGCGTGAGCGACCAGATGCGCCTGGCCGGCCTGATGGTGTTCATCACCGACATCCACAGCCTGGGCCTGGACACCACGGCCGGCATGTACCTCACCGACGGCTGGTACTGGGATCTCGACGAACGCTCGCGCGCGTTCAGCAAGCGCTTCCACGAGCGCAACAAGAAAATGCCCACCACCTTCCAGGCGGGCGACTATTCCGCCACCACCACCTACCTGAAGGCGGTGGAGCGCGCCGGCACCACCGACTCGGACGCGGTCATGAACGCGCTGAAGTCCATGCAGATCGACGACATGTTCACCAAGGGCTATATCCGGGCCGACGGCGCCATGGTCCACGACATGTACCTGATGCAGGTCAAGTCGCCCTCGGCCTCCAAGGGCGAGTGGGACTACTACCGGAAAGTGGCCACCATCCCGGGCGAAGAGGCCTATGCGCCGACCAAGCCCGGCGTGTGCAAGCTGCAGGCAAAGATCTGAATTCCCATCCCTTACCGGAGGCAGGCAATCATGGCGGAAAGTTGGCCCGAGCTGGTTTATCGGAACTTGAAGGAAGCCGGCATTACGCAAATGGCGTACGTGCCCGACGCCGGGCACGGCCGGCTGATCAAGCTGTTCGAGGCGGACCCCGACGTGGAAGCGATTTCGCTCACCACCGAAGAAGAAGGCGTGGCCATGCTGGGCGGGGCCTGGCTGGGCGGGGCCAAGGGCGTGCTGCTGATGCAGTCCAGCGGCGTGGGCAACTGCATCAATATGCTGGCGTTGACGCAGGAGTGCCGCATGCCCTTGCTGTGCCTGGTCACCATGCGCGGCGAATGGGGCGAGTTCAATCCCTGGCAATGTCCCATGGGCCAGTCGGCCGTGGCGGCGCTGGAAGCGGCGGGCGTCTACGTGCAGCGCGTCGACCGCGGCGAGGACGCGCCCGAAACGGTGCGGGCGGCCAGCCTGCTCGCGTTCAATTCGAACCGGGCGGTGGCCGTGGTGATTTCCCAGCGCGTGCTGGGCATCAAGAACTTCAGCAAGTAGGACGGGACCATGCAGATGAACGCGACGGCGACGATGAACCGGCGGGCGGCGGTGGCCCGCATACTCGACAGGCGCGGCGACGCGCTGGTGGTGGCCAGCCTGGGCAATCCCACATACGACACGTCGGCCGCGGGCGACGACGAGCGCAATTTCTACGTCTGGGGCGCGATGGGCGGGGCCTGCATGGTGGCCTTCGGCCTGGCGCTGGCGCAGCCCGGCCGGCAGGTGCTGGCCTTCGTCGGCGACGGCGAAATGATGATGGGCCTGGGCTCGCTCGCCACCATAGGGGTGCGCGCGCCCTCGAACCTGAAGATCATCGTGATCGACAACGAGCACTACGGCGAGACCGGCATGCAGCCGGCGCATTCCGGGCGCGGCGTGGACATCGCCGGCGTGGCGCGCGCCTGCGGCATCGCGGACGCGGCCACGGTGCGCAGCGAGGCGGAGCTGTCGGACCGCATTCCGGCCCTGCGCGAACCGGGCCTGCAATGCCTGGTGTTAAAAGTGTCTTCGGCGCCCGAGCCCGGCAGCCTGCCGCCGCGCGACGGTCCCTATCTCCGGTCGCGCTTTCGCGAGGCGGTGCTGGGCAAGGGCAAGGGCGGCCACGCGTGAAACGATCAAAGACCATAACTAGGAGCAGACAGTGACGCAGAAAGCAAACTACATCGGCGGCGCCTGGGTGGAAGGCCCCGATGCGATCGAGAACCTCAACCCGGCGGACCCCGCGGACGTGATCGGCCTGTACGCCAGCGCCGACCAGGCGCAGATGCGCCAGGCGGTGCAGGCCGCGCGCGACGCGGCGCCCGCCTGGGAGCGCAGCAGCACGCAGCTGCGCAGCGACATCCTGTTCCGCGCGGCCAACGAGATCCTGGCGCGCAAGGAAGAGCTGGGCGCCCTGGTCTCGCGCGAGGCCGGCAAGACCCTGGCCGACGGAGTGGGCGAGGTGATGCGCGCCGGACAGGTGTTCCAGTTCTTCGCCGGCGAGGCGGTGCGCTACGGCGGCGAAAACCTGCCCTCCGTGCGCCCGGACATCGGCGTGCAGATCAGCCGCCATCCGGTGGGCGTGGTGTCCATGATCACGCCCTGGAATTTTCCCATCGCGATCCCGGCCTGGAAGATCGCGCCGGCCCTGGCCTTCGGCAACACGGTGGTGCTCAAGCCTTCCGAACACACGCCCGGCGCGGCCTGGGAACTGTTCGCCATCCTGGAGCGCGCCGGCCTGCCGGCGGGCGTGGCCAACCTGGTCAACGGCTACGGCGCGGCGGCGGGCCAGACGCTGCTCGACGGCGCAGACGCCGTGAGCTTCACCGGCAGCGTGGCCACCGGCCGCAAGATCGCCGCCGGCGCCAGCGAACGCATGATGCGGGTGCAGCTGGAGATGGGCGGCAAGAATCCGCTGGTGGTGCTGGACGACGCGGACCTGGACGTGGCGGTGGAGTGCGCGCTCAACGGCGCCTTCTATTCGGCCGGCCAGCGCTGCACCGCGTCCAGCCGGCTGATCGTGGCCGACGGCATCCACGACCGCTTCGTGCAGGCCCTGACCGACAGGATGCGCAAGCTGGTGGTGGGCGATCCGCGCACCGCCGGCACGCAGATCGGCCCGGTCATCAACGCCGCCCAGCTGGAGAAGATCCTGGGCTACATCGAGCTGGGCCGCAGCGAGGGCGCCACCCTGGCCGAAGGCGGCAAGCGCGCCGAGGCGGCCACGGCCGGCCATTTCCTGCGTCCGACCCTGTTCACCGAAAGCAGCAACGCCATGCGCATCAACCAGGAGGAGATCTTCGGCCCGGTGGCCGCGGTGATCCGGGTGTCGGGCTACGACGAGGCGCTGCAGGTCGCCAACGACACGGCTTTCGGCCTGTCCTCGGGCATCTGCACCACCTCGCTCAAGCACGCCAACCACTTCCGGCTGAACGTGCGCAGCGGCCTGACCATGGTGAACCTGCCCACCGCCGGCCTGGACTACCACGTGCCCTTCGGCGGCGTGAAGGCGTCGAGCTTCGGCCCGCGCGAACAGGGCCGCTACGCCGTGGACTTCTACACCTCGACCAAGACGGCCTACATCGGCTATTGAGCAACCGCGCGACACGATCGGCGCTCGAACGCCGACAGAGAGGAGACTGGCATGGAAAAAATCGGTTTCATCGGCTTGGGACGCATGGGCAAGTCCATGGCGCTGAACCTGCGCAAGGCGGGGTTCGAGCTCGTGGTCCTGGACATCAACCGGCAGGCCATGGAGGAGCTGGCGGCGGCCGGCGCCGCCCAGGGCAAGGACGTGGCCGACGTGGCGCGGCGCTGCGCGGTCATCATCACGATGCTGCCCTCGTCCAAGGAGGTCGAGCAGGTGGCGCTGGGCGAGGGCGGGATCTTCGCCAACGCCGCCCGCGGCAGCGTGCTGATGGACATGAGCACGATCGATCCGCTGGCCACCGACCGCCTGCAGGAACAGGCGCAGGCCCACGGCATGACGGTGGTGGACGCGCCCGTCGGGCGCCTGGCCGAACATGCCGACCGCGGCGAATCGCTCTTCATGGTGGGCGCCGGCGATGCCGATTTCGAGCGCGTCAAGCCGCTGCTCGACGCCATGGGCACCACCACCTACCACTGCGGCCCGGTGGGCGCGGGCGGGCGCACCAAGCTGGTCAACAACTACGTCGCGGTCACGCTGTGCCAGGTCAACGCCGAGGCGCTGGCGCTGTCGCAGCGCTTCGGCCTGGACATCACCAAGACCCTGCAGGTGCTCTACGGCACGTCCGCTTCCAACGGCCAGCTGCGCATGAACTTCCCCAACAAGGTGCTGGTTGGCGACACCACGCCCGGATTCACCATCGACCTGGCGCACAAGGATATGTCCCTGGTGGTCGGCGCCGCGCACGCCGCCAAGGTGCCGATGCCGGTCGCCGCGGCCGTGCATGAGTCGTTCAGCCTGGCGCGCGCCGGCGAATTCGGCGGGATCGACTTCTCCGGCATCGCCGACGCCATCTGCCATTTCGCGCAGATCGACAAGCCGCGCGTGCCGCAAGGGTGGAAGCCGGCCTGAACGGCGCGCCGGAAGGGGGGGAGGATATGTAACTCAATGAGATATTTAACTTTTCATTGCAGTGCGCCGTTATAGGGGAAGCTTTACGCAACCCCCCGGAGTTCCTCCCCCTCATGTTCAAGAATTTAAGTATCCGCGCGGTCTTGACGACCGCTTTAGTCGTTTTCTTCACGCTTTTCCTGGTGACCGGCATCGCGGTCTACCAGCAGCTCACCTCCAACCGCAACTCCATCGAACGCCTGCTGGAAACCAACCTGGTCCGCGCCAACGCCGTGGACGGCGCCGCCAGCGAGCTGCTGCGCGCCCGGCTGGTGCTGGTCGCCGCGCAGACCGCGCTGATGGAAGGCAAGCGCATCGACAACCTGGCCAGCATGCAGCGGCTGGACCGCTACACCAAAGAGGCCGCCGACCTGATCCAGACCGCGCGCCAGACGCCCGAGACCACGGCCGAAGGCAAGCCGCTGTTCGACGCCGCGCTGGCGGCCTATGACGTCTACCACCGCGACGCCATCGTGCCCATGATCGCGGCCATCCGCGCCGGCAACGCCCAGGAGGCTGGCCGCCTGAACCTGGAAAAAGTCACGCCGCTGGGCCTGAATTTCACCGCCGCCATCCAGAAATACCTGGATTACGCCGACGAGGTCGGCCAGCGCGTGGCGCGCGAGGCCTCGGCCCGCATCAACGGCGCCATCGCGCTGCTGATCGGCCTGCTGGCCGTGGTGGGCGTGCTGGTGGTGGGCCTGTACGTGGTGTTCGCGCGCGCGGTGTTCCGCCCGCTGCACGAGGCCGGCCGCCTGTTCGACCGCATCGCCGCGGGCGACCTGACCAACCGCATCGAGCAGCGCGGCAACAATGAAATCGGCGCGCTGTACGGCACCGTCAAGCGCATGCAGGACAGCCTGGCGCGCACCGTGTCGGCCGTGCGCCTGGGCGTCGAGGAAATCCATACCGGCGCGCGCGAGATCGCCGCCGGCAACATCGACCTGTCCTCGCGCACCGAGCAGCAGGCCGCGTCGCTGGAGGAAACCGCCGCCAGCATGGACGAACTCTCGTCCACCGTGCGCAACAACGCCGAAAGCTCGCGCAGCGCCTCGGAACTGGCCACGGCCGCTTCCGAAGTGGCCGCGCGCGGCGGACGCGCCGTGGGCGACGTGGTCGGCACCATGCGCGGCATCGCCGACAGCTCCAACCGCATCGCCGACATCGTCGGCGTGATCGACGGCATCGCCTTCCAGACCAACATCCTGGCGCTGAACGCCGCGGTGGAAGCCGCGCGCGCCGGCGAGCAGGGCAAGGGCTTCGCGGTCGTGGCCAGCGAAGTGCGCGCGCTGGCCCAGCGCAGCGCCGCCGCCGCCAAGGAAATCAAGGGATTGATCGACGATTCGGTGCAGAAGGTGTCGGTCGGCTCGGACCAGGTGGAGGCCGCCGGCGCCACCATGCAGGAGATCGTGAGTTCGGTGCGCCGGGTGACGGACATCATCAACGAGATCTCCAGCGCGTCCGAGGAACAGTCGCAAGGCATCCAGCAGGTCAACCAGGCGGTGTCGCAGATGGACAGCGTGACGCAGCAGAACGCGGCGCTGGTCGAGCAGGCCGCCGCGTCCGCCGCCTCGCTGGAAACCCAGGCCCAGCGCCTGCGCGAGGCCGTGGCGGTGTTCAAGCTGCAGGCCGGCCGCGTGATCGACGCCGAGGCGCCGGCCGTGGGCCGCAGCGCCGAGCCGGCGCTGCTGGGGGCCTGAGTCCTTACTGATCCAGCTGAATGCTGGCGTCGGCCGCGACGTTCTTCCACTTCTTCACGTCGCGGGCGATCAGGGCCTGGAAGTCCTCGGACGTGCCGGCCACGACCGTGCCGCCCAGGCTGGCCATCTTGGCCTTGACCTGCGGGTCGTTCAGCGCCTTGACCGAGGCGTCGTGCAGCGCCTTCTTCACGTCGTCCGGCAGGCCCTTGGGCGCCAGCAGGCCGTTCCAGGCATTGGCTTCATAGCGCGGCAGGCCGGCTTCCTTGAACGTCGGCGTGTCGGGCAGCTCGGGCGAGCGCTGGTCCGCGGCGACCGCGATGGCGCGGATCTGGCCGCTCTTGATGTACGGCAGCGACGCCGGCAGCGGTTCCCAGATCATCGACACCTGGCCGCTGATCACGTCGGTGAAGGCCGGGCCGGCGCCGCGGTAGGCGATGTGCATGAGCCCGGCGCCGGTCATCGACTTCATCAGTTCCATGGCCAGGTTGCCCAGACCGCCCGCGCCCGACGAGGCGTAGGTGTACTTCTGCGGATCGGCCTTGGCCGCGGCGACCAGGCCCTGCAGGTCGGCCGCCGGAAAGTCCTTGGTGACGCTGAGCACGCCCGGCACGGTCACCAGCTGGGTGATGGCGGTGAAGTCCTGCGCGGCGTCGTAGCTCAGGTTCTTGTAGACCGCCGGGTTGGTGCCGTGGGTGCTGGACGAGGCCAGCAGCAGGATGTAGCCGTCGGGCGCCGAGTCGGCGACGAAGCGGGTGCCGATCGAGCCGCCCGCGCCGGCCTTGTTCTCCACCACCACGGTGGCGCCGAGTTCCGTGCCCAGCTGCGCGGCGAACACGCGGCCGATGATGTCGGCGGTGCCGCCGGGCGCGAACGGCACGATCATGCGGATCGGCTTGTCGGGATAGCCGCCGCCCGGCTGGGCCGCGGCCAGCGAGGCGCCGCTCATGAACGCCAGGGCGATCGCGATTTTCTTCAGTGTCATCAGTGTCTCCAGAGCAAGGTTAGTCGAGGCGTGCGAGCCAGTCGACGATGAGTTCGGCGATGCGGTCGCTGTTGCGGTCCAGCATGCAGAAATGCGAATTGCCGGCGATGCCGGCGGCGGGCAGGTCCAGCACGTCGGCGCGCTGGCCGGCCTGGCGCAGCGCGCGCCAATAGGCGTCGGTCTGGGCGCGGTAGCGCTGCCAGGCGGCGCTGGCGCCGAAGTGGTCGGCCCACACCAGCAGCTGCGGGGGCAGGGAGGCGGCCGCGGCGGCCGGCGTGCCGGTGGGCTCGACCGCCACCAGCGCGCGGATCGAACCGGAGTATTCGTGGGCCAGCTGCGTGGCGTAGCCGCCGCCCTGGCTGTGGCCGATGACGATGCAGGGGCCGGCCAGATCCAGCAGGCGGCGGTAGCCGTCCAGCGCCATGGCTTCGTGGCCCAGCCAGCGCGGCACGAACTGCTTGGCGAAGGTATCGAAGGCTTCCAGCGGAAACTGCTGCGCGGGGTGGGCGCGGCGCGCCGCGTAGCCGTCGGCCGGGCCGATGCGGAACAGGTGCCAGGCCTCTTCCTTGGAACGGAAGATCGGCGCCGATCCGTAGATCTGCGGAAACATCGTCCATGAGGCCCGGCCGCGTTCCGGCGCGTCGGCCACGAACACGTCGTAGCCGGCCTGCAGCAGACGCCACAGCCAGCCCTGGCGGCCGTCGGGCGTGCTTTCCCACTGCGCGCCCGTCATGCCGCCGCCGTGCCACAGCAGCACGGGGTAGGGGTGGCGGGGCCGCGCCAGCCGGTATTCCTGCGCGTAGAGCTGGCCGGCGCAATAGCTGCCGTTCATGTCGATCGGCCGCGGCGCGGCATTGCCCACGACAGGCTTGCTCAGCACCGGCAGGCCGTGGACCGCGGCGTCTTGGCCGCCCAGGAAATGGCTGCGCAGGGATTTCAGCAGGACAGGGGAGTCGGACATCGGCGCTTCCAGGAAAGATGCCGGAATGCTAGGGAAGGTCTGAAGAACTCGATTTCAAACATCCAAAAATCGACCTCATGACCAAAGTATTCAAAAATGGTTAAAAACTGCTCAAATCATCGCCACTTTCGGGTTGTTTGCACCCCGATCAGGCCCGTTTTCGGGCCTGTTGGCGCTTTTTGGGCGCACTTACCCTGCCACCGCCGTCAACGGGCGGCGTGCCATCCAGATATTGGACAGCGTAAACAACATTTTCAAATGCGCAGTGTTCTTGGCCAGTCCACGGAATCTGACTTTACGAAACCCGAATTGGCATTTGATGACACGAAACGGATGCTCAACCTTGGCTCGAAGACTGGATTTGGCCCGCTCAATGTTTTGCGTCAAACGATCAATTGCGCTGTTACCCAAGGCGCGCCGTTTGCCGGGGCGCATGGCAATGTGCCAG
>NZ_POQS01000002.1:52698-156473 GCF_002885955.2 Achromobacter pulmonis | reverse complement strand
AAGTTCAAAATGGTGGTCTCGTCCGGCACACGACCTCCAGGCAGTTTGGCAAACTGGCGCATCGAAAAGCTGTCGTACAGCGTCTCTTCCATGGCCGGGTCCGACAGCGAAAACCACAGTTGCATGAAGTAGATGCGCAGCATCGTTTCCAGCGGATACGGTGGACGACCGATGCCCGGTTTGGGGTAATGCGGATCGACCAGATCGGCAAAGAGCTTCCACGGCACCGCACGCTCCATCTTGGCCAGAAACTTCTCACGGCGCGTTTTCTTGCGTTTGCCAACGTACTCGGCTTCGGAAAAACTCAACTGGCTCATCGGGTTCACTCGGATCGGACTGTTTTCAATAACTTATATTCTGACAGGTTCGTTGGACTTGTTCAGAGGTTCCCTAGTTGCGCCCGCCCAGGGGTTTGTGCAAAATGCGCAGCCACTGTGCCGGAACGGCACAATGGGAAAAACGGCATGGACATCAAATGGCTGGAAGACTTCGTGGCGCTGTCGAAGTCGCGCAACCTGCTGCGCGCCGCGCAGGCGCGCAACGTGACGCACCCGGCTTTCGGGCGCCGCATCAAGGCGCTGGAGGACTGGGCCGGCGTGCCGCTAGTCGAGCGCGGCCATCAGGTCTCCACGCTCAACGCCGCGGGCCGCAGCATGCTGGCGGCGGCCGTCGAAGTCCTGGAGATCCTGCGCGAAACGCGCGAGGGACTGCAAAAGCCGGAGCTGCAGCGCGCCCGCAGGATCGTCATCGCCTCGGGCAAGACGCTGGCGCATTCGGTGCTGCCGGGGCTCATGGCCAGCGTCGAGCGCGGCATGGAGCCGTTCCAGCTGAAAGTGGTCACCACCACCCTGAACTACGGCGTCGACATGCTGGTGGATGGCGAGGTCGATTTCCTGCTGTGCCACGCGCACGAGCCGCTCTATGCCCGGATAGACAACGCCGGCTACCGCTGCCGGCGCGTGGGCGCCGACCGGCTGGTGGCCGTCAGCGCGCCGCTGGCGGCGGGCAGCCGCCACCCGCGCCATGCGGTGCCCAGGCTGGCCTCGGACCCGGCGGTGCCGTTCCTGGCGTACGCCGACAGCATGTCGCTGGGCCGCATCCTGGGCGACCGGCTGCGCGGCCTGTGCGTGCCGGCGCTGTTGCAGACCCGCTATGAATCGGACCTGGCCGACGCGCTGCACGCCATGGCCCGCCAGGGCTTCGGCCTGGCCTGGCTGCCCCACACGCTGGTCGAGGCCGACCTGCGCGCCGGCACGCTGGTGCGCGCCGACAGCGCGCGCAACGACGTCCACATGGAAATCCGGCTGTACCAGTCGGTGGACAACGCCAAGCCGCTGGCCCGGCAGGTGTGGGGCCGCATCGAGGCCTACGCGGCCAGGTAGCGGCGCCTTTTGCGCGCGGGCGCTTCAAATAGGGGACGAAAGCTGCCGGCGGCGCGGCGCTGGGCATAAAATACCGCTTTGCCCATCTTTCCCGACCACAGGATCACCGCCATGAACGCCCGCATCCCCGAAGACGCGCTTCCTCCCACCCTCGATCCGCAGGCTTTGCAGGCTTTCGTGGACGCCAAGTGGGACAACGAGATCATCCCGGCCCTGACCGACTACATCGCCATCCCGGCCAAGAGCCCGGCCTTCGATGCGGACTGGGAAAAGAACGCCTTCATCGAACGCGTGGTGCGCGACGCCGCGCAATGGGTCGAGGCGCAGAAGGTCTCGGGCCTGAAACTGGAAGTGGTGCGCCTGCCGGGCCGCACCCCGGTGATTTTCTTCGACGCGCCCGCCACCCGCAGCGACAACGGCGACACCGTGCTGCTGTACGGCCACCTGGACAAGCAGCCCGAATTCTCCGGCTGGCGCGCCGGCCTGGGCCCGTGGACCCCGAAGTACGAAGACGGCAAGCTCTATGGCCGCGGCGGCGCCGACGACGGCTATGCGGTGTACGCCTCGCTGACCGCCATCATGGCGCTGGACAAGCAGGGCATCCCGCGCCCGCGCTGCGTGGGCATCGTCGAAACCTGTGAGGAATCCGGCAGCTACGACCTGCTGCCCTACGTGGACGCGCTGCGCGACCGCCTGGGCAACGTGGCGCTGGTGGTGTGCCTGGATTCGGGTGCGGGCAACTACGACCAGCTCTGGATGACGACCTCGCTGCGCGGCATGGTGTCGGGCACGCTGGAAGTGCAGGTGCTGGACGAGGGCGTGCACTCGGGCGACTCCAGCGGCGTGGTGCCGTCGTCGTTCCGCATCCTGCGCCATCTGCTGGACCGCCTGGAAGACAGCGCCACCGGCCGCCTGCTGCCGCAAAGCCTGCATTGCGAAATTCCCTCCGAGCGCATCGAGCAGGTGCACGCCACCGCGCGCATCCTGGGCGACGAGGTCTGGCGCCGTTTTCCCTGGAGCTGCGGCGCCGACGGCGGCTTCGTGCTGCCCATGACGACCGAGCCCGAAGAGGCGCTGCTCAACCGCACCTGGCGCCCGACCCTGTCGGTGACCGGCGCCGAAGGCCTGCCGCCGCTGTCGAGCGCCGGCAACGTGCTGCGTCCGCGCACCGCCTTCAAGCTGTCGCTGCGCCTGCCGCCGCTGGTCGACGCCGTGGCCGCCTCGCAGGAGATCAAGGCGCTGCTGGAAGCCGACGCGCCCTACAACGCCAAGGTCATCTTCAAGGCTAACGAAGGCGCGGCTACCGGCTGGAACGCGCCGGCCTCCGAGCAATGGCTGACCCAGGCGCTGGACGCGGCCTCGCAGCAGTACTACGGCGCGCCCTGCGGCTACATCGGCCAGGGCGGCACCATCCCGCTGATGAGCATCCTGCAGAAGGGCTTCCCCAAGGCCCAGTTCATGGTCTGCGGCGTGCTGGGGCCGAAGTCCAACGCCCACGGCCCCAACGAATTCCTGCACGTGCCCTACGGCAAGAAGCTCACCGCCGCGGTGGCCCAGACGATGGCGGCGATGCCCGTATGATTTCCACCTCCGACGCCTACGCCAACGTCGTCGCCGAAACGCGGCACTGGCTGAACCAGGCCGTGATCGGCCTGAACCTCTGTCCCTTCGCCAAGGCGGTGCAGGTCAAGGACCAGATCCGCTTCGCGGTCAGCGACGCCACCGACGCCGAGGGCGTGCTGACCGACCTGCAGGACGAACTGGCGCTGCTGGCCGAGGCCGATCCGGAAAAGATCGACACCACGCTGCTCATCGTTCCGGACGCGCTGGACGACTTCCTGGAGTTCAACGACTTCGAGGACCTGTCGGACCGCCTGCTCAAGCGCATGCGCCTGGTGGGCGAACTGCAGGTGGCGACCTTCCACCCGCAGTTCCAGTTCGCCGACACGCAGCCGGACGACATCTCCAACTACACCAACCGCTCGCCGTATCCCATCCTGCACCTGCTGCGCGAAGCCAGCATCGACCGGGCGGTGGAGTCCTTCCCGGACGCCGCCGAGATCTACGAGAAGAACATCGACACCATGAACCGGCTGGGGCTGGAGGGGTGGAAGAAGCTCATGACCAAGCCCTGATCGGGCTGGATCGCATACGAAGTACCGTCAGGCGGAATATGCTTCCCTGACGACCTCGGGATACCCCGAGTAGCTCCGGCGTAAAACTGCATACAACATACGTTCTCCGAGACCGTCTGCCCCTCGGGCGGACGGCTCCCGCCTGGAGAGCCGTATGCGATTCACCCGCCGCCATGCCCTGGGCGCGCTCGCCGCGCTGCCGCTGATCCCGCGCCCATCCTGGGCGCAGGACGACTTCCCGACCCGCCCCGTGCGCCTGCTGGTGGGCTTTGCCCCGGGCGGGTTGACCGACATCGCCGCGCGCGCCCTGGCCGAGCGCATGGGCAAGACGCTCAAGCAGAGCGTGGTGGTGGAGAACCGCCCCGGCGGCCAGGCCATCATCGCCACCGTGGCGGTGGCGCGCGCCGAGCCGGACGGCTACACGCTGGGCTTTGCCGGCACCAATGGCATGATCCTCAACCCGCTGCTGTACAACAACCTGCCGTACCAGCAGTCGGACTTCAAGCAGCTGGGGTCGATGGGCAAGTCGCCCATGCTGCTGATCGTCAATCCTGCGCTGGGCGTGAAGACCGTGCAGGAGTTCATCGCCCTGGCCAGGAAGAAGCCCGGCGACATCACTTGCGCGCACGCCGGGCGCGGCGTGATCAACCACCTGGCGCTGCTGCATTTCCAGTCCAAGACCGGCACCCAGTTCCAGGACGTGCCGTACAAGGGCAGCGGCCCGGCGCTGCTGGACCTGATGGCCGGCACCGTGCAGAGCTCTTTCGATTTCCCGACCTCGGCGCTGCCCAACATCAAGTCCGGCAAGCTGCAGGTGCTGGCCGTCACCGCCGACAAGCGCCTGTCCAGCCTGCCCGACGTGCCCACCATGAAGGAGGCGGGCGTGGACGGCTTCGAGCTGTACACCCGCATGATGATTTCCGGCCCGGCCGCCATGCCGCCGGCCGTGGTCAAGAAGCTGGAGCATGCGGTGCGCGAAGGCACGCGCGACCCCGGCCTGGTGCAGCAGTTCGCGGAGCAGGGCGTGACGGTCGAGTTCACGTCATCGGCCGACCTGGACCGCGTCATCGCCGAGGAGTCCGCCATGTGGGCCCAGGTCATCAAGGCCAACGGCGTGCCCCGGACCGATCTCAAAAGCTAAGGAGCCGCCGTGAGCGAACCGCCCCGCATCACCGTCAGTCCCGAACGCGCCCTGATCGACGTGGCGCGCGACATCCGCATCGACGGATTCCCGGCCTATGCCTTCGTCACCGTGACGGCCAGCATGCGGATGTGCGGCGCCGCGTGGCGCTCGCAGGCCGTGTTCATGGCCGGCCATGACGGCAGCCTGGACCTGTCGCGCGACTGCCCGGTGTCGGGCAGCTACGCCGAGCCCTCGGCCATGGGCCTGGTCTGGTCCATGAGCTGCTGCGACATGGAACGCGTGGTGTTCCCGCCGGATCGCACCGACGCGCTGGCGATCGACATCGAGGCCAGCGACGGCCGCCGCAGCGCCCGCGCGCAGCTGGTGCAGGAATTCCTGGCCGAAGGCGTGACCCACCGCGCGGTGCGCGAGCAGGTCGGCGGCATGACGCTGTCGGGCGAGCTCTACACCCCGGCCGGCCCCGGCCCGCATCCGCTGGTGATCTACATGAACGGCTCGTCCGGCGGCGTAAACGCGCCGCGCGCGGCGCTGTTCGCGGCCCGCGGCTACCAGTGCCTGGCGCTGGCCATCTTCAACTACGAAGGCCGGCCCAAGTACCTGAACGACATGCCGCTGGAATATTTCGAGCATGCGCTGCGCTGGGCCCGCGCCGAGCTGGCGCCGCGCGACGGCTTCGTGGCGCTGTCGGGCATCAGCCGCGGCGGCGAGACCTCGCTGCTGGTGGCCTCGCACTATCCGGAGCTGGTCAGCGCGGTGGTGGCCTACGTGCCGTCGCCGGTGATGCACGGCGTGGTCAGCGCCGGCGCGCCCGGCACCGGCCGCGACGCGCAGGTCTGGACCAAGGCCGGCGAGCCGCTGCCGCACCTGTGGCAGGACAACGCCAGCGCGGACTGGGAAGCGGCCTACGCCTCGGACCCGCCGTACCGCCAGACCCATGCTTTTCTCAGCGCCACGCGCGACAGCGCGGCGTTCGAGCGCGCCCGCATTCCGGTCGAAAACTATCCCGGCCCGATCATGCTGGTCAGCGCCTCGGACGATGGCTTCTGGCCCAGCACCGCCTATTCCGAGATCGTCATGCGCCAGCGCCTGGCGCACGGCCTGCCGACCTTCCACCACGTCTGCATGGGGGCGGGGCACCACGTGCACTATCCCTATCTGCCCGCGACCCTCATCAGCAAGCCGCACGCCATGTCGGGCCTGCTGCTGGACGCCGGCGGATCGGCCAGCGCGAACGCCGCGGGCAACGAAGGTTCGTATCTGGCGGTGCTCGATTTCCTGGGACGGTCGGCAGGCGCGGCGCGCTAGGCGGGCCGGGCGGGCGGCCGCAGGCCTGGGCTGCGGCGCGCCGCGCCGTCATCCGTTGCGCAGCTTCCGTTCCGACACGAACGTCGACCAGCGCTGCAGCTCGCCCCGTATCAGCCCCGCGAATTCGGCCGGCGTGTTCGCGTCCGCGGCTTCCATGCCCAGGCCGGCGAGCTTGTCGCGCACCCCGGCCTCGGCCAGGATGGTCTGCATGGCGCCGTTCCATTTGGAGATCAGGGCCGGCGGCGTGCCCGCGGGCGCGACGATGCCTTCCCATTCCTTGAGGTTGAACGCCGGCACCCCGGCCTCGGCCAGCGTGGGCACGCCGGGCAGGGCGTCCATGCCGCCGTCGCGCGTGACGGCCAGCGCGCGCAACTTGCCGGACTGCGCCAGCGGCACGGCGACCGAGGCGGTGGCGAACATGGTCTGCACGTAGCCGCCCATGAGCGCCTGCGCCGCTTCCGCGGGTCCCTTGAACGGCACATGCAGCATGTCTATGCCCGCTGCCTGACAGAAGGCGGCGGCCAGCAGATGGGCGGGCGAGCCGTTGCCGCCGGAGCCATAGCTGAGTTTGCCGGGCTGGCGCCTGGCCTGTTCGACCAGGCCGCGGACGTCGGCATACTCGCTGCCCGGCGCCACCAGCAGGGCGTTGTACAGCCAGACCAGGTTCGCGATCGGCGCGAAGTCGCCATCCGTACGGTAGGACACCTTGCCGAACAGCGCCGGCAGCACGGTGTGGGTCAGGAACATGATGCCCACGGTGTAGCCGTCGGGGGCGCTGCGCGCCACGGCGTCCAGCCCTATCATGCCGGTCGCGCCGGGGCGGTTCTCGACCACCACCGGCTGGCCCCACAGGCGCTGCAGCCTTTCAGCGATGACGCGCGCGAGCACGTCGGGCGGGCTGGCCGCGGGCAGCGGCACGATGATGCGCACGGGCTTGTCCGGGTACGCGGCCCGGGCGGACCACGGCAGGGTACAGGCGAGGGCGCCGGACAGGCCCTTCAGTAGCGTGCGGCGGCGCATGGCTCAGGCCGCGGAAGAAACGGGCGGCATGAAGATCACGTCGTATTCCGGCGCCACCGCCACCACCTCGGCCGGACTCGACATGTTGTGGATGCGCCGGTAGAGCGCCAGCAGCTTGCCCGCGGGCGCGGCCCAGAACAGCGCGGTGGCGGTCATGCCGGAATTGTTGAAGAACGCATGCGGCACGCCCCGGGGCATGCGCACCAGGTCGCCCGGGCCGGCGGAAGTCTTCTTGCCGTCCAGGAGGAGGTCGATGCGGCCGTCCAGCACAAAGATGTATTCGTCCTGGTTCGGGTGCACGTGCGGCGGCACGAAGCTTTCTTCGGGAAACGTGGCGTGCCAGGAAATGCTGTCCAGGCTGACCTGCTTGGGCACGTACACCTGGCCCAGGATGTTCCAGGAAACGCCGTCCAGGCCGGTCTGGGCGCGGGTGATGTCGGGGGTTTCGAGAATCATGCGGCACTCCTCAGGATTGCGACAGCCGATCCAGCGTCGGCTTCACGAGCGGGTTGGATGATGCGAAACGGGGCTTGAACGACTGCCTGGCGCGGGCCAGATCGGCTTCGTCCCAATAGCCGATCAGGATGCCGCCTTCGGAAATGCGCGGCTGGACTTCGATGGATTCGATGGTGCCGTCGGCCACCGTGGCCCGCTGGCGCGGCTGGCGCGCCCAGCGGAACAGCAGTTCTTCCATGCGCCTGCGCACCGCCTCGTGCGCAGGCGAGGCGCCGAGGTCGACAAATTCCTGGGGGTCCTCCTGCAGGTCGTAGAGCATCGGCCGGTAGCCTTCGGCCAGCACGTACTTCCAGCGTTCGTCGCGCACCATGCGCAGCCAGGCCTGGCGCGCGGGCGTGCCCAGCGCGATGCGCGAATCCTGGAAGGCATAGTCGTACTCGCAGATGACGTGGTCGCGCCAGTCCGGCGGCGTCTGGCCGAACAGCAGGGGCCGCAGCGAACGGCCGTCCATGATGTGCGGCACCTGCACGCCGCCGCAGGCTTCCAGGAAGGTCGGCGCCAGGTCTATCGCTTCGACCATCGCCGCGCAGCGCGTGCCGCGGGCCGCGTCGGCGCGCGCGTCCGGGTCGTAGACGATCAGCGGCATGCGGATGACGGGCTCGTGGAACAGGTCTTTTTCGCCCATCCAGTGGTCGCCCAGATAGTCGCCGTGATCGGACGTGAACACGATCATGGTGTTGTCGAACAGGCCGCGCGCCTCCATGAAGCGGAACAGCACGCCGAGCTGGTCGTCGATCTGCTTGATCAGCCCCATGTAGCCGGGCATGACCGCCTCGCGCACGCCGGGCTCGGAGAAGGTCGCGGATACGCGATGCCGCATCATCGCCGCATACACCGGATGCGGATCGGCCCGTTCGGCCTCCGACCGCACCACCGGCAGCGCGTCCTGCGCGCTGTACATGCCGGCGTAGGGCGCCGGCGCCAGATAGGGCCAGTGCGGCTTGATGTAGGACAGGTGCAGGCACCAGGGCTGTTCGCCCGCCTCGCTGATGAAGTCCATCGCGCGGCGCGTGATGTATGGCGTTTCCGAGTGCTCTTCGGGCACGCGCGCGGGCAGGTTGGAATACTTCAGGAACCAGCCCGAGCGTACCGTGCCGTCGGCATCCACGGCGGAATTGGCCCAGCATTCCCAGGGGTTGTCGCCTCCGTAGCCCTGTGCGCGCAGATAGTCGTTGTAGCGCGGGTCGGGGTCGTGGCCCGAGTACGGGTGGATGCCGTCGTCGCGTTCGTAGGCGTCGAAGCCGCATTCGGCGATGCGGCGGCCGATGACGGAGGCCGGGTCTATGCCCAGCCGCGACATGCCGGCCATGTCGGCGCGCATGTGGGTCTTGCCCACCAGCACGGAACGCACCCCGAGCGGGCGCAGGTGGTCGCCGATGGTCATCTCGCCGGCCTTCAGCGGGACGAAGTTCCAGCTGGCGCCATGCGCGTGCACATAGCGTCCGGTGTAGTAGCTCATGCGCGACGGGCCGCACACGGGCGACTGCACATAGGCGCGGTCGAAGATCACGCCGCGCGCGGCCAGCGCGTCCAGGTTCGGCGTCTTCAGCGTGGGATGGCCGAAACAGGAAAGATGGTCGTAGCGCAGCTGGTCGCACATGATGAAGAGAATGTTCTTCACGCCTCGGGTCATGCTAGGCTCCTGTCTCCGATGGGGCATGCAGGAATTCTATCGACGGCCTGCGCGCGCATCCCTTGAATTGTTTTGATGTCGATTACCGCAGGTAATCGGCCGGAGAGGCGGCTTGCGACTCCAGCATCTGAACCTGTTGCTCACCCTGGCCCGCACCGGCAGCATGCGCGCTGCCGCGCAGGTGCTGAACGTGTCGCAGCCGGCGCTGACCAAGTCGCTGCGCCAGCTGGAGGAAGAGGTGGGCGCCGAACTCGTGGTGCGCACCCCCAAGGGCGTGCGGCTGGCGCAGGCCGGCGAGATCCTCGCGGCGCGCGCGGCGGTGGTCATGCGCGAAATCGAGAAGGCCCACGAAGACCTGGCGTGGCATTTGCGCGGCGCCGAAGCCCAGGTGACGCTGGGCGTATCGCCCGCCGCCGCCATCCTGCTGGCCCCGGGCGCGGTGGCGCGCTATGGCGCGCGCTGGCCGCAGGTGCGGCTGCGGGTGCGCGACACGCTCTATCCGCAGGCGCTGGAGCGCATCCGTTCGGGCGAGCTGGACATGGCGCTGGGTCCCCTGCCCGAGGCGGGCGGCGGCGGCGACCTGGCCGTGCAGCCGCTGTTCGAAAGCCAGTCGGTCATCGTCGCGCGGGCGTCGCATCCGCTGGCGCGCGCCCGGCGCCTGAGCGAGCTGGCCGAAGCCGCCTGGGTGCTGACCGGGCCGGCGCAGGGGCCGGGCGATCCCAGGGCGCTGTATGCCGACGAAGCGCAGGCGCGCGCGCTGCATCTGCAGCTCGAATGCGAGTCCTTTTCCACGCTGCTGGCGCTGATGCCGCAGCTGGACCTCATCGGCATCATGCCGCAGGGGTTCCTCGACCGTTACGGGCCGGCGCTGGACCTGGTGCGGCTGGACCTCGCCGATCCCTTGCCCAAGACCGTCATCTATGTGACCCACCGCGCCGATGCGCCGCTGACCGTGCCGGCGCGCCGCCTGCTGGACGCGTTGCTGGGCGAAGCCGCGCGGCTGGCCGGCCAGCGCTGAGCCGCAGCCGATATCGGTCCGAACGTCCTGAACGGGATGGGCTGCCTGCTGCTACACGCCAGGCACGCCGCGCCGGATGTTGCGCGAGAAGTCGGCGGCGTCCGCGGTTGCGCGGGCGCGGTCCGTGTAGTGGCCGGCCTGCCGGTACGCCTGCGGGCTGTCGGCGCCTTCCAGCGCGCCCAGCCGGTACAGGTATTCGGGCAGGTAGCCCGACAGCAGCAGCCGGTAGTCCATCGGCAGCCCCGGCACGATCTGGTCGGCCAGGCGGTACACGATGGTGGTGCAGTTGGCGGTCAGCGTGTTGTAGAAGCGCGGCTGGCGCACCAGCTGGTTGGCCGTGTCCACGTAGGACAGCAGCAGCTTGCGCGCCGCGCCTTCGGGCATATGCACCCGATACAGGTAGCCGTCCTCGCCGCGCACGTTGGTGCGCACCCGCAGGCTGTCCTCCTCGGAAGAGGCCAGCACGGCCAGTTCGTACCGGCGGAAGAAGCCGCCGATCTCCGAGAACGTGTCGTTCAGCTTGCGCCGTATCTCCACCGAGAACACCAGGTACTGGCCGTCGTCGAAGCCGAACGACACCATGGCGTGGGCCACCGCCGGCCGGCCCCAGTAGGACAGCAGCAGGTCCACCGAAGCCAGGCGCGACAGGTCGTAGACCCGGGTTTCCCAGCGCGGATCGAAGTCGGTGCGCGAGCGCCACTCGAAATTGCGCACGTTGCGCAGGGTGAGGATGTCGCCGTCCACCGCGCCCTGGGTCTGGCGGGCCACCTCGGGCATCCACTGGCGTTCGTTCGACGGCCGCACGCCCAGCTTCCACCAGGCCAGCAGGCCCAGCAGCAGCGCGCCGAAAAACGCGGCGGGCCGCCAGGCGCCCCAGGCCAGGCCGGCCAGCGCGGCGGCGCCCAGCGCCAGCCACAGGGCGGCCACGACGCCCCGCGCGCGCGGGCCCAGCGGGGCCTGGAACCACAGGGCGAGCGCGCCCCAGCCGGCCCCGGCCAGCACGGCCAGTCCGATGGCGATCTGCGCGATCATGGCTGCGGCGCGAGGGCGGGCAAGGGCACGGGCGGGCGGAGCGGGCGGGCCGCGTCCGTCATTGCGCGCCCTGCGATTCGGCGCGCGCGTTGCGGGCGACGGCCTCGCGGTCCTGGCTGCGCCAGCCGGCGCGCAGGCGCGCCATCTGGCGCAGCGCCTGCTGCGACATCTTCCACCAGCCGAACGGACGCGGATCGGCCAGCATGCTGAGCGCGCGCGCATAGTCCAGCGTCAGGCCCGGGGTCCAGGCCATGGTCAGGGCGCGCTTGCGGATCTGCCCGGCCACCCAGAGTTCGGGCGTCAGCAGCAGGCGCAGCAGCACGCGCCAGCCGGCCTTGGGGCCATGCAGCCGGCCCACCACGCCGTCCAGCGCCGCCTCCAGGCCGTTGGACACCGAGCTGGAGCAATTGCGGTAAGTCAGGTTGTAGGTGGTGTTCTGGCGGTATTCGTCCCAGAACGCCTGCAGCTTGGCGGCGTCGTAGTTGCGGATGCGCACCTGCACCGTGGACGGGCACCAAGCCTTGGCCTCGGTCGGGTAATCGGGCTGGAACAGGCCCGGCACGTTGTTGTCGGCGGTGGCGCGCAGCAGCATGCCGAACTGCTCGGGAGAGCGGTCGATTTCCTTGGCCGGATACAGGCTGATGTAGATGCCTTCGGGCGATTCCATCGCGGCATGGCCGGTGGACACGACGCCGTTGAGGTCGACGGCGGCGATATACCGGTCCACCACCGGATAATTGCGGGTTTCCGCCTTGGCCGAGCCGGACGGGGTCCAGACGTGGACCGTGAGCGCGCGCTCGGAGGCCGCCGGCGGGCCGTCGAAAACGGTTTGCGGCGGTGCGTCGTCGCCGCGCGTGGGCATGAAGGCCGGATCGGGATTGGCATGCAGCGCGGGATTCGAATCAAGGCGCCGCGTGCGGTGGGCCAGCGCCAGCAGTTTCAGGCCGGCGAACGCCAGGAACAGCCCCAGGCAATAAGGCACCGTGCCCACGTAATTGGTCGGGTAGGGCTGGAAAAAGAAAATCGCCAGCAGTATTTCGGCCACGCCGGAGGCGAATACATAACGCCAGCGCTCATAGCGCACCACGTAGGCGGCGGTGCATTGCAGCAGCCCGTCCACCAGGAACAGCAGCCCGAAAATCATGGACAGCAGGAAATGCCCGTGATGGTGGCCGGCCAGCACCAGGATGCCGGCGGTCAGCACGATGATGCCCTTGGCGTAGCGCAGCACCCGCTGTCCGCCCACGCCCGATTTGGCGATGGCCAGCGTGGCCAGCCCCTCGATGATGAAAAGCCCGGCGAAGAAATTCAGCGGAAAGTAGATGGCATTGTCCAGCGCATCGATGAACACCACGATGCCGGCGATCAGGAATATCCAGCCGATAATCATCAGGGCGCGGGCGCGTTTGCGCATATATTCCACGCCCAGCAGCAGCAAAACCAGATGACCCATTGTTCTCAGCGCTCCTTACGCATTTATCGGGGGAGGGACATAGTGGATTTTTTTCCGCCGGCGACTGCGTTTTTATTACAGGGCAGAATCGCCCAAAAATAAGGGCCGGGGCAATTCCCGTCAATGAGATATTTTGCCAGACACGTTAATAATTGTTGCACGCCTTAATACCGCGGCGTCGCGGCAATAATCGGTCGCGCCCGAACGCGGTGCGGGCGTCCGGGCGCGGACCGAGGGCGCCGTCAGGCCGCCGCGGGAGGAATGTTCTGGTTATGCCGGAACAGGTTGTGCGGATCGTAGCGGGTCTTGGCCCGCACCAGCCGTTCGAAATTCGGCCCGTAGGCGGCGCCCAGCCGATCCGGTTCGTCCTGCGTCAGGAAGTTCACGTACACGCCGCCCTGCGCATAGGGCTGCGTCGCGCGAAACAGCGCGCGCGCCCAGGCGATGCAGCGCTCGTCGTCCTCGGGCGCGTCCCAGCGCCCGTGCACGTTCATCGCGAATTGCGCGGCGCGGTGCGGATAGGCGGTTGCCGCGACGGGAACCTGCATGGCGACGCCGCCGATATAGCCCAGGAAAATCTCGCACTGCGGCGACGGCAGCGTTTCGACCGCGCCGATGAGCGCGTCGATCAGCCCGTCCTGCAACAGGCCCAGGTTGTGCGACTTCCAGTAATTGCGCGAACCGGGCGTGAGCAGGGGATCGAAGGCCTGCTGCCAGGCGGTATAAGGCATGGGACCCAGGTGTTCGCCATAGGGCTGGCCCCAGCCGCGCACCGCCTCGACCGCTGCCAGGCCCCGGTCCGGATCGCCCGAATAGCAGATGGCGAAGGCCAGCATGGGCTTGCCGTGCACCGCTTCGGGCAGAAACGGCAGCGGCGGCGCCAGCCGCAGCACCGCCCACACCGTCAGTTCCTCCGGCATGGTTTCCAGCGCCTCGCGGTATTGCAGCAGCGCCTGCCGGCCCTGGGCCAGCGGCAGCACCACCAGGCCGCCGTACACGATGGGGCCGACCGCGTGCAGCTGGAATTCGAACATCGTCACCACGCCGAAGTTGCCGCCGCCGCCGCGGATCGCCCAGTACAGGTCCTCGTTGTCCTGCGCGCTGGCGTGCAGCAGCTGGCCGTCGGCGGTCACCACGTCGGCCGAAACGAGGTTGTCGACGGTCATGCCGAACCGGCGGGTCAGCCAGCCGAAGCCGCCGCCCAGGGTCAGGCCCGCCACGCCGGTCGTCGAATTCACGCCCAGCGGCACGGCCAGGCCGAAGGCCTGGGTTTCGTGGTCCACGTCGGCCAGCAGCGCGCCCGGCTCGACATAGGCGCGGGCGCGCCGCGGATCGACCCGCACCGACTTCATCGCGGAGAGGTCGATCATCATGCCGCCGTCGCAGACGGCGGTGCCGGCGATGTTGTGGCCGCCGCCGCGCACGGCCACCACCAGGCGGTTGCGGCGCGCGAAGTCCACCGCCAGGCGCACGTCCGCGGCGCCGGCGCATCGCAAAATGACCGCCGGGCGGCGGTCGATCATGGCGTTCCAGATTCTGCGGGCGTCATCGTAGCCCGCCGCGTCGGGGGTCAGGACCTGGCCCCTCGCGGACGCCCGCAGGGCGTCCAGCGCGTCATTGGAGAGTTTGCTCATCACACACCTCCTTGAAGGTGCTGCTTCGTAGACTGCGTCTAAAAACGAGCCGTCTCAATCTGCGGGGCGCGACATGGCATCCGCCTCCGGTGCAAGGGGCCATGACCCTGGAGTGCCACGCTCCCGGCGCGTCGCGCCGGGAGTAAGTCGGCGGGCTCCCGTTACGCGTAATGGAGCGTGTGTGTCTGCAAAGTATAGGCTTGCGCCGGCCCGCCGGCAGCTATTCTTCGCTCGTCCATTCCACCTGCACGCCCAGGCTGCGCAGGTTTTCCACGAAGCGCGGATGGGCGCGGCGGATAGGCGTGGCGTTGCGGATTTCCGAGCGGCCCCCGATGCTGCTGGCCACCATGAAGAGCGCGATCGCGACCCGGATGATGTAGGGGCTTTCGACCACCGCCGGCGTCAGCGGACGGCCGCCGAAGGTGATGACGCGGTGCGGGTCCGACGAGAACACGTGGGCGCCGAACTTCGACAATTCGCCGGTCCAGCCCAGCGCGCCGTCGTAGACCTTGTTCCAGAACATGGCGTTGCCCTCGGCGCAGACCCCCAGCGCGATGAAGATCGGCAAAAGGTCCACCGGGAAGTAGGGCCAGGGCGCGGCCTCGACCTTGGTCAGGACGTTGCTGGTGAAGGGCGTCTGCACCTTGAGCGGGCCCTGGCGCAGCGCGCGCGACCAGCCGTTTTCATGCACGATCTGCACGCCGAACTTGGCGAAAGTGCGGTCGATCAGCGGGAAGTTGCCCGGGGTGCTGTTGCGCACCACCACGTCGCCGCCGGTGATCGCGCCCAGCGCCAGGAACGTGGTGATTTCGTGGAAGTCTTCCTCGAAGGTGAATTCGCCGCCCTTCAGGCGGGCGCCGCCGCGCACCGTCAGGCGCGAGGTGCCGATGCCGTCGATGTCGGCGCCCATCATCGCCATGAAGCGGCAGAACTCCTGCACGTGCGGCTCGGAAGCCGCGTTGGTCAGCGTGGATTCGCCCTGCGCCGCCGCGGCGCACAGCACGAAGTTCTCGGTCGTGGTCACCGAGGCGTAGTCCAGCCAGTGATGGGTCGGGCGCAGGTGGCCGCTGGCGCGCACCAGCAGCGAGCCGCTGGCCCGCTCCACCTCGCCGCCGAACGAGCGGAAGATGTCCACGTGCGGATCGATCTCGCGCACGCCCAGGGTGCAGCCCTTGACGTTGTCTTCCAGCCGCGCCACGCCAAAGCGGGCCAGCAGCGGCGGCACCAGCATGATGGACGAGCGCATTTCCTCGGGCAGCCGGTGGCGGGCGGCGTCGAAGGCCGTGTCGCGGTGGTGCAGGTCCAGCGTGCGGGTGCTTTCGTCGAGCCGCACGTCGCTGCCCAGCGTGCGGAAGATCTCCAGGATCTTGCGCACGTCCGTGATGTCCGGCACCCCGTGCAGCCGCAGCGGCTGGTCGGTCAGCAGCGTGGCGCACAGCACGGGCAGCACCGCGTTCTTGTTGGCCGAAGGAGTGACGCGGCCGCGCAGGGGCGTGCCGCCGTGGACGATGAGATTGGACATGGATGGCCGGGCAGGAGAAGAAAAAAGCAGGGGAATTGTACTGTCGCGCCGCACGACGATGCCTTAGGGGAGGTGCTGACGACGGCGCAGGCGCCGAAGCTGCCGCTGGCCGGGGGGGCGGGGATGCCCGGGCGGGCCGGGCGTTCGTGCTTAGCGGGTGACACTGATGAAGTAGATTTTCTTGACGGTCCGGTCGACTTCCCAGCGGCCCGAATAGCCTTCGGGCATGACGAAGGCGTCGCCCACGGCCAGCGCATGCACGGTGCCGTCCGGATCGACCAGGCGGCAGGCGCCCTCGACGATGTAGCCGAATTCGATATAGCCGGCGTTGTTGGCCTGGAACGTGCCCGCCGTGCTTTCCCACACGCCGGCGCGCGCCGTTTCGTGGTCGAAGGCCTTGACGCTGAGGAACGACGCGTCGCCGGTGAGCGGCTGCTTGGGTTTGCCGGGGACCGGATCGACCATCGGGCCGCCGTTGAAACGGATCAGTCGGGCATTGTTGTCAGGCACTGCATGTACTCCATGAACGGGGTGAAAAAAGGGGTCAGGCAAAGCGCGACAGGCGGAAGGCGGCCGGGTCCACGGTGGGCGTCCTGCCCTGGACCAGTTCGCTCATCAGTTCGCCGGCGGCGGGGCCGATGCCGAAGCCGTGGCCCGAGAAACCGGAGGCCAGGAAGAAGCCCGGCACGGAATCCACGGCCGACATGACGGGCAGGGCGTCCGGCGTGACGTCGATCATGCCGGCCCAGGCGCCGGCCACGCGGGCGGGCGCGAAGGCGGGGAAGGCCGCCTTGAGCTTTTCCAGCGCGGTGGAGATGGCCGCCATGCCGGCCTGCGGGTCGAGGATGCGGTGCTGCTCGAACGGCGTGGGCGCGTCCAGCGCGAAGCGCCGCGGCATCTTCAGTTCGTCGATGAAGCGCCGTCCGACGCGCAGCTTCAGGTACTTGCGCTCGGCCATCCAGGCCGGCAGGAACTGGCGCATCAGGCGGATGCTGTCGGGCGTCAGGTCGGCCGTGGAGGCGCCGAGCTGCGAAACCGTGTAGCCGCCGTCGGCGCGCTTGCGGCAGGTGAAGTCGCCGCCGTTGATGGCCAGATCCATGCCGGTCTCCAGCGGCGTGGTGCGCAGCACCGAGGCGTGCACCTTGAGTTGCGGGAACGACACCCCGCTGTTGCCGCAGAACAGGCGCGACCATGCGCCGCCGGCCAGCACCACGGCCGCCGCGCCGACGGCGCCGCGTTCGGTGACCACGCCGCCGACCCTGCCGGCGGCCAGGTCCAGGCCGCGCACCGCGCAGCGTTCGAATATCTGGCAGCCCGCCGCGCGCGCCAGGCCGGCGATGGCGGCGGTGGCCAGCTGCGGCTCGGCCACGCCGTCGTCGGCGTTGTAGAGGGCGCCGGCCCAGGCGCGCGCGCTCTGCGCGCCGAGCAGGGCGGGCAGGTCGGCGGCATCGACCAGTCTGGCGGGCACCGCGTACGGGCGCGCGGCTTCCAGCCATTTGGCGTGGCCCTGCATATCGGCCGCGCTGCGGCCCAGGTAGGCGAGGCCGCGCTGCCGGTAGCCCACGTCCGCCTGCGCCTGCAACTCGCGCCACAGGGCGTTGGCGCGCAGCGCCAGCGGCAGTTCGCGGTGGTCGCGCCCGACCGAGCGTATCCAGCCCCAGTTGCGCGAGGACTGTTCGCCCGCGACTACGCCTTTTTCGAATACGGCGACGCGCAGGCCGGCGCGGGCCAGCGACCAGGCCGTGCTGATGCCGATGATGCCGCCGCCGATGACGGCGACGTCCACGTGGGAGGGAATGCGGGTGTCCATGAAACGGATAGCGCCTGTAAGAGGTTGGCGGGAGTTCAGCGGACCTTGGCGCGCACGCTGACCAGCGCGACGATGGCCACCAGGCCGATCGCGATCAGGTAGTAGGCGGGCGACATGATCGTGCCGGTGCGCGTCACCAAAAAGCCCACCACCACGGGAGTGACGCCGCCGAAGAAGGTCTGCGACGCGACGTACGCGATGGATACGCCGGTGGTGCGGCAGGAGGTCGGGAACAGCTGCGCCAGGAGCGAGCCGACCGGCGCGAAATAGAAGCTGTAGAACACCAGCGACATCAGGCACTGGAACAGCACCAGCGAGCCGAACGAAGGCGCGCCGGTCAGCATCCTGAAGGTGGGCACGATGATGATCAGCCCCAGCACCAGGGCGGCGGCCATGGTCTTGACCGCGCCGTAGCGGTCGGCGGCCAGCCCGCCCAGCATGGGCAGGAAGGTGCACACCAGGCCGCTGCAGATCGAGGCTACGAACGCATCGTCCTTGGAAATGCCCAGGTTGTTGATGGCGAAGGTCGGCATGTAGATGTTGAGATAGCTGGCGACGTTGCCGGCGGCCACGATCAGCGCGCCCAGCAGCAGGTAGCGCTTGTGCAGGCGGAAGGTCTCGCGCAGCGGGGCGGCGCGTTGCGCCTGCTCGCCGTCGAATTCGGGCGTTTCATCGATCTTGAAACGGATGTAGAGGGCGACGGGGCCGATCAGACAGCCGAAGACGAAGGGCAGGCGCCAGCCCCAGCTGTCGATCTGCGCTTCGGTGAGGTAGTGGTTGATGAAGTAGGCGAACAGCGCCGACACCACCAGCGCCAGGCCCGTCGTGGAGAACTGCAGGCTGGCCAGGAACGCCTTGATTCTGGGATTCTGTTCGGTCAGGTAGGAATTCGCGGTGCCGAATTCGCCGCCCGCGGAAAAGCCCTGCAGCAGGCGGCCGGCCACCAGCGCCACCGGCGCGAGCGCGCCGATGGTGGCGTAGGTGGGAATGAGCGCCATCAGCGCCGTGCCGATCAGCATCAGCGTGGCGGTCAGCGACAGCGCGGCCTTGCGCCCCTTCTTGTCGGCGTAGATGCCCAGCAGGACGGCGCCCACCGGGCGGATCAGGTAGGAACTCGCGAAGGTCAGGAAGCTGAACAGCAGGGCGGTCTGCGGGTCGTCGGAAGGGAAGAACAGCCGCGAAATCGGCAGCGCGAACAGCGCGTAGACCAGCAGGTCGTACCACTCGAAAAAGGCGCCGATGTTGGCGGCCACGATGTCGCGCAGCTTGCCTTTGCGCGCGGGAACGCGCGCCGGGCGCGCGCCGATCGATGCTGAAGACGAGTTCATTGCGGTGTTATCCCTTGGATGGCCGCGTCGCGGCCTTTTATTTGTCGGTATGGGCTGGAATGCGGTGGAGCAATGGGGAGGGGGTCAGACGTAGAAATGGTTGCTGTTGACGACCAGGAAAACGGTTTTCTGGTCCCAGCCGTTTTGCCACCGATAGGGGTGGCTGCCGGAAAAGCCATAGCTGTCGCCGGCCTCCAGCAAAAAGGATTTGTCGTCGACGAAGATCTGGAGCTTGCCGCTGAGCACGTAGCCGATCTTGTCGCTGGCCTGCACCAGGAAGCCGGGGTCGGAGGCCGCGCCCGGTTCCAGCTCCATCAGGAACCCTTCAAGGGTGGCGCAGCTGCTGGGCGTGATGCGGTACTTGGTGACGCCGTTGTTGCCCAGCTTCAGCGGCTTGCGCGCCGCGACCCGGACCGTGAACTCGTTCTGCTCGTCGCTGACCGGGCCGCTGGGGGCCGGGGCCAGCAGGCTGGCCCCGTCGATGCCCAGGGCGTGGCAGATCGCCCGCAGGCTGCGCATGGACGGCGAACTGAGGCCGCGTTCGACCTGGCTGATCAGCGCGATCGACATGTCGGCCCGTTCCGCCACGTCCTTCAGTTTCAGGCCTTGCTGCAGGCGCGCCGCGCGCAGGCGTTCGCCCAGGGCCTTGTCGTGTTCGTCGGCGGCGTTCGGGCTGTCTTCGGGCTTATCGGATTTCATGAAACTCTGGTCTGTTTTTCACTCTCATTGAAAAAATAATAGGGAAATTTCACTTTTGCCACAATACGGGGTCGGGAATACCCCTAGACGGGGACTCACTTGTTCTTGTTGCGGAATGCCGCCTCGCCCGCGTCCGATATTTCCACCCACTTCCGGTCGGGCGCCGCGCCCTGGACATAGCTGTCGTGCCAGTTCCACCACTTGTACGTCGGGGTCTGCGGGTATCCCTCGGGCGAATCCTCCCAGGTCTCCTGGCGGCCCAGCGGCGTGATGTCCAGGTAGTTCCAGGTACCGCCCATCTGTTCGTCGCCGCGGTTGTTCAGGAAATACGTGCGGAAGATGCGGTCGCCGTCGCGGAAGAACACGTTCGTGCCGTGCCATTCGTGCACGCCGAAATCCTTGTCGAAGCCGTCGGTGAGCGTGAACCACGGCATCTTCCAGTCCATCCTGGCCTTGAGCCGCGCGATGTCTTCCTGCGGCGCCCGCGAAACGAAGACCAGGGTCGTGTCGCGGGCGTTGAGATGGGCCAGGTGCGCCACCTGGTCGGCCACCATGGAGCAGCCGCGGCACGCATGTTCCGGCCAGCCGTAGACGCCGGGCTCGAAGAAGGCGCGGTAGACGATCAGTTGGCGGCGTCCGTCGAACAGGTCGGACAGGCTGAGCCGGCCGTGCGGGCCGTCGAAGGCGTAATTGGCGTCCACCTCCGTCCAGGGCATGCGGCGGCGCTCGGCGGCCAGCGCGTCGCGGGCGCGGGTGTGGGCTTTTTCCTTCACCAGCAGCCGCTGGCGCGCGGCCTCCCATTCCTGCGGCGAAACCACCGGGGGCGTGCGCATGGGGGATGCGGCGGCGGGGCTGGCGTTGTCGGTAGGGGCTGTCATGAGCGGGTTCCTCCTGGGTTGGATGTCCGTGGGAACAGTGTGGCACCGCACATCCTGCGCCGGGAGTAACAAATGTGGCGGCATTGCGCCCACAACATTTTCCAAAGCTTGGTAACGCTTGCCGGACCGGCATCGCGGCTATGCTGCACCTACCGGGACTTCGTCAGGAGAGCCGCCATGGCCAGCAAGAACACGATTTGCCTTTGGTACGACCGCGACGCGCTGGAAGCCGCGCAGTTCTACGCCCAGACCTTCCCCGACAGCGCCGTGCAGCGGGTGCTGCGCGCGCCGGGCGACTATCCCTCGGGCAAGCAGGGCGACGTACTGACGGTGGAATTCACCGTCATCGGCATTCCCTGCCTGGGCCTGAATGGCGGGCCGGCCTTCAAGCACAGCGAAGCCTTTTCATTCCAGATCGCCACCGAGGACCAGGCCGAGACCGACCGGCTGTGGGACGCCATCGTCGGCAACGGCGGGCAGGAGAGCGAATGCGGCTGGTGCCGCGACAAGTGGGGCCTGTCCTGGCAGATCACGCCGCGGGTGCTGATGGAGGCCATCGCCGACCCCGACCCGGCGGCGGCCAAGCGCGCCTTCGAGGCCATGATGACCATGCGCAAGATCGACATCGCCGCCATCGAGGCCGCCTGGCGCGGCTGAGGGCGCGCCTGCGCAAACCACGGGAGCCTCCCCATGAGAATCAAGCTCAACAGCATCTTCGTCGACGACCAGGACAAAGCGCTGCGCTTCTACACCGAAGTGCTGGGCTTCCAGAAGAAAAACGACATCCCGATGGGCGCGGCGCGCTGGATCACGGTGGTCTCGCCCGACGGCCCCGGCGATCTGGAACTGGTGCTGGAGCCCAACAGCCATCCGGCGGCCAACGCCTACCAGACCGCGCTGAGGAACGACGGCATTCCCGTCACCGCCTTCGAAAGCGCGGATCTGCAGGAAGACGTGCGGCGCCTGAAGGAAAAAGGCGTGGCCTTCACCGTGGACCCGACTCCGGCCGGCATGGTCGCCATCGCCATCTTTTCCGACACCTGCGGCAACCTGATACAGCTGTACCAGATGAACGGCTGAATCCGGCCGCGCGCCTCAGCCGCCGGCCGGCAGCAGCTTCAGTCCCGTGCGCCGCACGAACTCCTCGTAGCTGATCGGCGGCCCCGCGCGGGTGCCGGCGGCGTTGGCCTGCCAGTGCACCCAGGAGCGGCCCGACGTGGCGTCGTACACCACCTTGTACAGGTAGCTGGGCACCGCCACGCCCGAACCGATGGTCTGCGGCCGTTCGCCGTATACCGGCCCCGTGAACACGTACACGTCGCCGGCGGCGCGCATCACGTACTTGCGGGTGTCCTGCTCGATGGCGCTCCAGGCGCCGCCGTTATGGATCTGGTTCTGCGGCACCATGTTCGCCAGCGAAAAGCTCTGCGCCATGGCCTCGGGCGTGGACATGTCGCCGGCCGGCGCCATGTGCCCGCGCGAATAGCCCGAGCCGCGGTAGTCGTCCAGCTCGGCCCGCTCGGCGCGCGGCAGCCGCGCCTCGGCGTAGAACCTGTCGGTGCGCTGCAGGCCCTGGGCCTGCGTCAGCATCCGGCGGTTCAGGCGCTCGGCCACGAACACCGGCGTCTTGGTCTGGCCGTCGTGCAGGATGGCGAAGGCCGAAAAACAGATCTCGCGCAGCTTCTGGCTGCCCGGCACTTCCGGCGGGCGCGAATGCGGAAAGAACTGCCGGCACTCGGCGAACATGGTCTGGGCCGGCGCGCCGGCCGGCGCGGCCGTGGGCGCCGCCCGTTCCTGCGGCCTTGCCGTCCGCTCGTGCGGCAAGGCCGGCCAGCCCAGCCGGTTCAGCGCCTCCTGCACCGGCGCCGGAATCCGCCACTGCGGATTCAGCACATAAGTGGCCGCGCCGAAACTCGCCAGCGACGAAAACAGCAGCGCTTTCAGGAACTTCGGGAATCGGCCGCTGGAACGGGCCGTGGACCTGCTGGTGGAACGTTTCTTCCTGGGAGGGGCTTTCTTCGCGCGCGTCATTACTACCTGTGAGCTACCGCCCGGCCGCGCCTACGACCGGCATGGCCTGCGATTGTAGATGAGTGCGCGCGCGGGACCCGGCCGTAAGCCGGCCCTTGTAGAATTTCGGCCTGCCGCGCAAAAAGCCGCGCCATACCCAACGTCTCCGATGTACGTCGATCTCCTCACCCTTTACTTCATCATCATCGGAACCCTGCTGGCCACGGCCGGCCTGACGTTCTGGGAGCATCGCACGCATCCCCGGCGCAGCCGCTCGCTGCGCATCCTGGCGGCGGGCTTCGCGACGCTGGCACTGGGCTGCACCGCCGCGCTGTTCCGTAGCCGCGTGCCGGGCGGGCTGGGCTCGGCCGCGGCCAACCTCATCGTGCTCAGCGGCTATCTGCTGGTCATGAACGGCGCGGCCTCGCTGCGCGGCAGGCGCTACCGCGCCGCCTCCTTCGCGCTGCTCATCGTCATGGCGCTGATATGGGCGGCGGCCGGCGAGCGGGGCGAGGACCTCGTCTGGAAATACGTCAGCGCATTTCCCATCGCGCTGGTCAGCGGCATGACGGCCTGGCAGCTGCTGCGCTGCGACGAGCTGAAGGCCTACACGCCCTTGCGCATCGCCGCGGCGGTGACCGGCGTGCACGCGCTGATCTACGCCGCGCGCGCCTGCCTGCTGCCGTGGTGGGTGGCCGGACACGGCCCCGGCATACATCTGACCGCCAGCACGCTCACCATGTACGAGGGCGTGCTGTATTCGATCCTCCTGCCCATGACCCTGCTCAAGCTGGTGCGCGAGGAAACCCACGGCCAGCTCCTGCGTGAATCGCAGACCGACTACCTGACCCGGCTGGGCAACCGCCGCTGGTTCTTCGAGCAGGGCGCGCGCCTGCTGCAGGACGCCGGAGCCCGCGCGCCGCTGGCCGTGCTGGCGTTCGACCTCGACCGCTTCAAGGCCATCAACGACCGCCACGGCCACCAGAAAGGCGACCAGGTGCTGCAGGCCTTCGCGGAAACGGCGCGCGCCGTGCTGGGCCCCGACGCCATCCTCGCCCGCATCGGCGGCGAGGAATTCGCCGCGCTGCTGGCCGGCGACGCCGCCGGCCGCGCCCACACGCTGGGCGAATCCATCGCGCAACGCTTCGCCGGCGCCATCGCGGCCCAGGCCGACGGCATCGCCATGCCGGCCACGGTCAGCATCGGCCTGGCCCGCTACGAACGGGCCGCGCCGCCGCTGGCCGAAGCCCTAGCCGCCGCCGACCGGGCGCTGTACAGCGCCAAGGAAGCGGGCGGAAACCGGCTGGTGGCGGCGTGGCAGGCGTAGTCAATCGTCGGTGAGCGGGGCTTGCAGCTGATCGTTCAGGACGGCGGCGGACGGGCCGCTCAAGCGCATGGACCGGCCCTCGGTGGGTTCGATCACCACATTCCCGCTTACCGGGTCGAACAGGATCACCGTGCTATCGGTGGAGGCGACATGCCGGCCTTCGGCAACCAGGGCGCCGTCTTGCCAGAGGGACAGGCAGGGGGTGATCTTGGTCTTGTATTCCTGCCTGGACGGCGAGGCGTTGAGGTTGAACGGGTTCAGTCTTTCATTGCGGCCTCGTATCGGGCTGCAGAATTCCGCGGATACGACCCAGGTGTCGAAGTGCAGCAGCGCACCCTTGTATCCGGCGTAGGGAAGAATGACGAACACGGTGATTGCCATCTTCATCAGGATAATCAGCAGCCATGGAACGGCTGCGCCTATCGCCAGCGGGGTGAAGCTCAGCGCCTGCCTGCGCAGCCAACGCAGCGCCCCGGCGCCCGGCAGATTCGACAGCGCGCGCCACGCCCGGCCGCCTGCCTTTACCGCCTGATGGCGTACCTTGGGAGTACGCGCGGCGATGGCTATCAAGGTCAGCGCGAGTCCCACGCCCGCCATGGCGTAGACCAGCCAGCGAAAGTTCTCGGTCTCGTGCAGCTTGTCCGCCATTTCCATCCAGCTGGTGAGCGCATGGCGGGACAGATGCAGCAGGTCCAGCGGCGAGCCGTAAGTCAATTCGGCGGGAATGCCAAAGCGGGTTTCGATCGCATTGGCGGCGCCATAGCCCAGCAGCGACAACGCGACGGCGCCCGCCAGCACCGCCGACGGCACGCCTATCGCCAAGCCATGGATTGCGCCTTTCTCTGCCATACCCCAACTCCTGTCGTCTTAAAAGGATGTGGGGTATTTACGGTAGTTTCGTCGCAAAGAAAAGCCCGAAGGGCGGATATCGCTATTTTTCGCGCGTTCCCGATACGTTCGAGACGCGCTCCACATAGATCGGGCTGGAGTAAATGAAAAACCCGTCTTCGGTGGTGATGCGCAGGTACACCGCATTGTCGGGGCCCGTGTGCAGCGGCACGCGAACGCGCCCCTGCATGCGCCGCGCCGGATTCTCGTCGGGCAGGCGATAGACCTGCAGCCGGCGCCGGATGCCGCCGTTTTCCACCACCACCGGCTCCAGGCCGATCCGGTCGACGGCGATCTCGGTCTGCACGACCGGCGTGTCGATCTTCAGCACGCCGGCCTGCGGATCGCGCAGTCGCACGTCGATGCCGCTGAAGCCGCCGGTGGTCAGCGAGCGCCAGCTCAGCATGTCGGGCCGCGGCTGCTCCAGCGTCTTGTCCAGGTTCCAGAAATTGATCGGCTGCGGATCCACGAAGGCGTTGCCTTCCAGCGTGGCGCTGCCGTCCCACACCGTCTGCCGGCCGCGGCCGCGGTACTCCGATCCTTCCCACATGATGCGGATGCGGCTGCCCAGCGCGGCCTCGTCGTAAGGCGTGAGCGTCTGCACCACGTCCATGCGGTTGCGGACCTCCACGCGTTCGATGGGGCCGTGGGTCAGCACTTCGAAGGAAAACTCCAGCGCGTCGCCGTCGCAGGACAGGATGGCGCCCATGTCGGCTTGCGTGACGGGTTCCAGCGTCACCGGCGCGCCCAGCTTGGGATCGTCGGAATAGCGCAGCGCCGGCCGTTCGAAATGCGTCTGCACGTCCAGATAGGCGCGGCAGCCGGTGGTGGCGTAATGGCGGCGCTGGCGCAGGCATTCGGCGATGGATTGGCGGGTCAGCCGGTCGGCGATCAGGCAACTCAGGCCGCCGTACGCGCCGAACAGGGATGCGCCGGGGTGGCTGGCGCCATGCCGGCCCTTGTGCCCGTCGCTGTTGGCCAGGATGCCCACGCGGTAGCCCAGCCGGAACGCATCCTCCAGCAGCCACTCGAAAGTGCCCCAGTCCGAATGGATCTCGATCGAGCGTTCCAGCCGCGCGTCGTGCGAGCGCGTGATGTCGGCGTAGCGCCCGCCAATGTGGGCGAACACCACCACGTCCTCGTCCTTGAGCGCATCGAACAGCGCGTCGGCGTCGTTGGCGTCCAGCGCCAGGTCCGACAGATCGTCGATCAGCGCGTGCGAGGAGCGGTGGATGGGGCGGCCCTCCTGCAAATACAGCACGTTGCGGTCGCCGCCCAGACCGGTGTTGCCCGACCATTCGTAGCCGGGAAAGATGATGAACGCGCCGTCCTGGTTGTATTTGGCCGTCAGCGCGTTCAGGTGTTCCCAGAACGGCGTGGTGATCTGGAAGTCGTTGCCCTGGTGGCTCATGACGTCCAGAAACGCGCGGTCGCGCGCGAACAGGATCAGCTCTTCCGCCGAATTCGTGCCTATGGTTTCCTCGGACTGTCCGTGCAGATCGGCCCAGTAATGACCGCGCCTGCCGTCGCCGGCCGGCACGATCCGGCACGGCGTGCTGTGCGCCACCGGCACCCCGTCGCGCAGCACCTCGATGCGCAGTTCTCCGGGGGCCTGCGCCATCAGCCCTTCGAGCCGCAGCGCATGCTGGCCCTCGCGCATCGAGAACGAGGCGGGCAGGCCCTGCAACGGCAGGCTGCTGCGCAGCGTGAACTCGCCCGAAACGCGGTCGCTGGGGTTGCCCCATTTGTCCTCGCCCTTGAAACCGAGGCTGAACGGCTCGCCGGCCGTCGCCTGGCTCGGCAGGATCGCCTTGTACGCGACCGGCGGGCCGGCCACCACGGCGATGGTGGGGGAGTTCTCCAGCTCCACGTAGCTGTAGGTGGCGAAGGCGTCCACCAGCACCTTGAACTCGAAGGTCGGTTCGCTGAAGGTCTGCACCCGCATGCCGGGCGAGCCCTGCCGCGTGTCGCCGAAACGCACCACGATGCGGTCGCCTTCCTCCAGATAGCCGCGCACCACCCGGATGAACAGCGTCTTGTCCCAGGGCCGGATGTTGCGCTTGCCGTCGTACTCCACCTGCAGCACCGCGCCGTTCGAAGCCTCCACGGTGGTGTAGTTCCAGCCGTCGGGCCGGTCGAACTGCGGCTTGCCCATGTCGCTGGCGAAGCGGTGCACGATCTTGATCGACCCGGTGTCGTCGATGCCGAAATAGCCGGCGGTATAGGTCAGCGTGAACGAGGCCAGGCTGCCCGCTTCGAAGCGGCCCGACGGTTCGACGACGGCCGATCCCATGCGGTCGGCGGCGTAGGAGGAGTGCGGCATTGCGGTTCCGTGCGCAGGTTAGGGAAATCCCATCTTAGGGAGCGCTCGGGCATGTAGCTATAGTATGGAAACTATTCCATCATGACGTCATGGCATGTCAGATCCGGTCGAATCCGTCTCGCTGCGCCAGCTGCGCGCGCTCGTCGCGATAGGCGAAACCGCCAGCTTCACTGCAGCCGGCGAACGCCTGGGGCTGTCGCAGCCCTCGGTCAGCCACCTGATCCGCCGGCTCGAAGCCGAGGTCGGCCAGCCGCTGGTCGTGCGCGGCCGCGAGGTCTCGCTCACGCGCGACGGCCAGGCCATGGCGGACGTGGCGCGGCGCGCCATCCTGGCCATCGACAGCGCCATCCAGGAAAGCCGCGAACATTCCGAACTGAAGCTGGGCAAGGTCATGGTCGCGGTCGGCCACGTCACCGCCGCCACCTTGCTGCCGCACGTGCTCATGGAATTCCACCAGCGCCACCCCCAGCTCGACCTGATCGTGGTCGACTGCATGGTGCAGCAGATCCGGACCCGGCTGCTCTCGCACGAGGCCGACGTCGGCCTGGGCGCCGTCATGCCGGACGACGACTCCCGCATCATGGTCGAACCGCTGCTGGACCGCGGCGTCGCGCTCTTTGTGCGCGCCGACCATCCGCTGGCCCGCTTCGAGGAGGTCGACGCCAAGGTGCTGGCCGAACTGCCGTGCATCCAGCTCAATCCGGAAGCCCCGCCGTGGCTCAGCATCAGCCGGCGGCTCATCGCCGCCGACATCTACCCAAGGGTGGAACAGCGCGTCGTGCTGCTGTCCACGGCGATAGGCCTGATCCAGGCCGGCATGGGCGTGGCCATGCTGCCGCAGATCGCGCACGGACAGATGCCGGCCGGCATCAAAAGCATCGCGCTGCGCAACCCCAGCCTGGAATGGCCGATCTCGATCGCGCGCCAGGCCAACTACCCGCTGTCTCCCGCCGCCCAGGCCTTCGTCGCCGTGGTCCGCTCGGTATCGCAGCGGCTGCGCCGCGAAGCCGCCATGCCATGATGGCATGACGCTATAGCACCCCGCCTATTCTGCGGGCGGGCCGCCTCGGATACGCTGCTTCGCATCATGCAATGCCGCATGGTTTCCACAGCAAGCACCACCGCGGAGGCATCATGAAAGCACTACTGGCGGCCCTCCTGGCCTTTGCGGGGTTCGGCGCCATGCCGGCCGGCGCCGCGCCGTTTCCCGAACGTCCCATCACCCTGGTCGTGCCGCTGGCGGCGGGCAGCACGGCCGACATTCTGGCGCGCGCGGTCCAGCCCGGCTTGAGCCAGTTGCTGGGCCAGACCGTGGTGGTCGAGAACCGGCCCGGCGGCGGCGGCCAGATCGCCATGAACTATGTGGCCAAATCGGCCCCCGACGGCTACACGCTGGTCCTGGGGTCGAACAACACCTGGGCCATCAACCTGGGCCTGTTCTCCAAACTGTCCTACGACCCGACCAGGGACTTCGTCCCGGTGGCCTACCTGGCGGGCAGTTCCAACGTCCTCATCGTGCCGGCCGACAGCCCGTACCGCTCGGTGCGCGAACTGGTCGCCGCCTTGAAGGCCCAGCCGGGCAAGCTGATGTATTCCTCCGGCGGCAACGGCACCACGCACCACCTGTCGGCCGAACTGCTGCTGTCCATCACCGGCGCCCAGGCCGCCCACATTCCCTATCGCGGCGCGCCGCAGGGCGTGGCCGCCGTCATGGCGCACGAAGTCGCGTTCGCCTTCTACAACACCCCCAGCGTGTCCGGCCTGGTCAAGGAAGGCAAGCTGCGCGCGCTGGCCGTCACCGGACAAGCCCGGTCGCCGCTGCTGCCGGACGTGCCCACCATGATGGAGGAGGGCGTGCCGGGGTACGTCATCACGGTGGACCTGGGCCTGATGGCGCCCGCCGGCACCCCGCCCGACGTCGTCGCCAGAATCAACGCGGCCGCGCGCAAGGTCATGGATGGCGACGAACAGCGCCGGCGCCTGCAGGCGCTGGGCTATGAGATCTTCCACGACGGTCCGCCCAGCGGGCTGGCGGCGTTCATCCAGGCGGATATCGCCAAATGGGTGCCGTTGGTTGAACGGTCCGGCGCCAAGGTGGATTGACACCCGGTTCCGACGAGGTCCTCGTCGCCATGTTAAAAAGGCGCGCCCGAACCTCGAACGAACGCGTCGTCCATGTCCGAACACCACCAGTTTCTTTGCCCACGCGATATGCATTTGCCGCCGCCGGACTGGCGCGCGCTGGAAGCCAGGCTGCTGGAAGGGGGATACGTGCTCGAACCGCGCGGCGACCGCATCCCGTATCGCGCATTGCTGAACCTGAGCTTCGGCCTGGCCGGCCTGAACGAAGGGTCGTACCAGCACCGGGACGGCCTGCGCACGACGGGCGACGTGATCGCGATGTACGTGCAGGCGGGACACCTGCCGGCGGACCTGCCCATACGCCATAACGACACCATGGAAGAGGCGCTGGCGTTGCTATCCCAGCGCGGTATCGTGCCGGGCGACCTGTATCTGGACAACGAGGGCAGCGATTGGAACAGCCCGCAATACTGCCTGGGCCCGGCGGCGCGGCCGTACCTCAACGCCGACACGCGCGCCGCCTATGACGCCGACCCCAGGCATTTTCCGCTGATGCTGCTGGCTTATGACGGCCCCGCGCCGCACGTGGCGGTCGGCGAAAACCTTTCCGAGCCCAGCCTGCCGGGGTCCGACAAACTGCTGGAATCCATGCCGCCGTTCGACTCGCACGTCGACTTCATCGGCGCCGCCTACGAAGACCCGGCCGCGCAATGGCATTGCCCGCAGGATGGCCGCGACTACCGAATCCTGGAACTGGACTGGCAATACAGCCTGGCGATGGGCTTTCGCCTGATCCGCACCGAAGGCCTGGATGACGGCAGCGCGCGCGGGCTGGCGGGGCTGATGGAGGCGCTTGCCGGGCAGCCCATGGTTTGCAGCCACCGCCATCTGTAGGGACCTGCTGCCTTTATTCCTCGTTACGCCAGGCGCTGCGCCGCCGCGATCGCGGCTTGGGTATCACCCCCAGCCGCGGATCGCGCGCCAGCGCAAGCCCGACCAGCTTCTGCGCGATCGCCTCGAAAGACTCGTCCGTCTGCGGCAGGTACAGCCACTTGCCCAGCACGGGATGCGGCTGCAGGGCTGGCAGCTCGGCCATCAGCGCCGCATGCCGTTCTTTCGACGTGCACACCAGAATGCCGCTCCACGGATCGTCGCGGTCCGCGGCCACCAGGTACAGCGCCTCATCCAGGTAGGCCGCGTCGCAGCCGAACATCTTGCGGTGGGCGTAATTGGCGTCGCGCTCCAGGGGTTCGAGAATCCAGAGGAGCGAGTTCTGGCGTGCGGGCTGTCGCCGTTTCGGCGGGGCGAATGGATCGGGGCGGTTGCGCATGGGGTTTCCGCGTGCGGCTTGCAGGGAGAGCGTCGAACGGGCCGCAAGAACCGGATATCCGTCTCGGCCAACGCTCCGGACAATGAAGATACACCATTCATATCGGAGCGCCGCCATGGGGTTGCTGCAGGATAAAGTCGCCATCATCACGGGCGCATCGTCGGGAATCGGGCGCGCCGCCGCGCTCTTGTTCAGCGCGCAGGGCGCCGCCGTCGTCTTGAACGCCAGGGGTGAATCGGCGTTGGAGGAGGTGGCCGCGCGCATTCGCGGCCAGGGCGGAAAGGCGAGCGTGGTCGCCGGCGACGCCTGCCGGCCCGAGACCCACAGACGCTTGATCTCAGCGGCGGTCGCGGAATTCGGCGGCCTGGATATCGCGTTCAACAACGCCGGCGCCACCGGACCCATAGCGCCGCTGGCCGATATTGCCTTTGCCGACTGGCAAACGACGATAGCGGCGAACCTGCATTCGGCGTTTCTGGGCAGCGCGCATCAGATCCCCGCCATGCTCGAGCGCAAGGGCGGAGCGATCATTTTCACGTCCAGCTTTGTCGGCACCAGCGTGGGACTGCCCGGCATGGCGGCCTATGCGGCCGCCAAAGCGGGGCTGATGGGACTGGTCAAAGGCATCGCCGCTGACTATGGCGACAAGGGCATCAGGGCCAACGCGCTCCTGCCCGGCGGCGTGGACACGGCGATGGCGGGCGACAGCGCGCAGAAGGAATGGGCGGCGGGACTGCACGCGATGAAGCGGATCGCCCGTCCCGAGGAGATCGCTTCGGCCGCCTTGTTTCTGGCGAGTTCCATGGCGAGTTTCGTCACGGGTTCCGCCTTGTTCGCGGACGGCGGGAATGCGGCGGTGAAGTGAGGGCAGGTGTGCTAGCCAGGGGCGGCAGCGAACCGCGCCGCGAGCTGGTCGCAGTGCCGCGCCAGAATCGCCGCATCCACGCCCACCGCCGTGTATAAACTTCCCGCGGCCATGTACCGCCGCGCCAGCGTCTCGTCCGGCGTCAGCACGCCGGGCGCCTTGCCGGCCGCGCGTACCCGCCCGATGGCGCGTTCGACCTCGGCGACCACCTTCGGATGCTGCGGTTCTCCGGGATAGCCCAGGCTGGCGGCCAGGTCCGCCGGCCCGATGAAGACGCCGTCCACACCGTCCACCGCGATAATGGCGTCCAGGTTCTCCAGCGCCTCGCCGGTCTCCGCCTGCACCAGGAGGCACAGCTCGTCCTCGCAGCGGCGCATATAGTCGGGCACCCGGCCATAACGCGTGGCGCGCATGGTGCCGCTGACGCCCCGCACGCCGCGCGGCGCGTAGCGCATGCCGGCCACCGCGCTCTCGGCTTCGGCCGCGTTCTGCACATAGGGCAGCAGCAGGGTCTGCGCGCCGATGTCCAGGTATTGCTTGATCTGGACCTTGTCGTTCCACGACGGCCGCACGACGGGATGGCTGCGATAGGCGGCCGCGGCCTGCAATTGGGCCATTACCGTCGGCAGCAGCGCCGGCGTGTGTTCGGTATCGAGCAGCAGCCAGTCGAAGCCGCTGGCGGCAACCAGCTCGGTGCTGTTCGGATGCCCGAGCGTGACCCACAGGCCAGTCTGGTGGCGTTGTTCGCGCAGCGCGCGCTTGAAGGAATTGACGGGAAGTTCCATGCGGCGTCCTAGGAAAAATGGACCGAGATGCTGCCCAGCTTGCCGTAGTCGGCATGCAGCGTGTCGCCGCTCTTGACCGCCACCGTGCGGGTGAACGACCCGGCCAGCACGATCTGGCCGGCGGCCAGGCCGGTATCGTGCTGGGCCAGCTTGTTGGCCAGCCAGGCGATGCCCAGCGCCGGGTGCCCCAGCACGGCGGCGGACACGCCCGATTCCTCGATCACGCCGTTTTTCAGGAGCAGGGCGCCCACCCATCGCAGGTCGATGTCCAGCGGCCGCACGGGCCGGCCGCCCAGCACGATGCCGGCGCAGGCGGCGTTGTCGGCGATGTTGTCGACGATGCGGCGCGGATACTTGCTGCGTCCGTCTATCAGTTCCAGCGCCGGCACCACATAGTCGGTGGCGTCCAGCACGTCGAACAGGCTCACGTCGGGACCCTGCAGCGGCTTGCCCAGCACGAAAGCCAGTTCCACCTCCACGCGGGGCACGATCAGCCTGGCGGTGGGAATGGTCTCGCCGTCCTGATAGAACATCGTGTCCAGCAAATGCCCGTAGTCCGGCTCGTCGATGCCGACCGTGCTTTGCATCGCCTTGGAAGTCAGGCCGATCTTGTGGCCGCGCAACCTGGCCCCCGCGGCGAGTTTCTGGTCGATGATGCGCTTCTGGATCGCATAGGCGTCGGCGATCTCGATGCCTGGAAAAACCTGGTCGAGTTGCGTGGTGGGTACGCCGCTGCGTTCTGCCTCCAGCAGGAGGCTGGCGGCGCGGATGCGGTCGTCTTCATTGAGCATGGCGGGTTCCTTGCGCGGGCGCGGCCGACTCGTCAGCCACAGGGTTGGACAGGATGCCGATGCCGGCCACTTCCACCTCGACCACGTCGCCCGGCTTCAGGAAGCGCGGCGGCGTGAAGCGCACGCCGGCGCCGATAGGGGTGCCGGTGGAGATGACGTCGCCCGGCTTGAGCGTGGTCCAGATGGAGATATAGCGGATCAGTTCGGCGAAGGGGAACATCAGGTTGTCGGTGGAGTCCTGCTGGCGCAGCTCGCCGTTGACGCGCGTGCGCACCGTCAGCGGTGCGGCGGGGTCGAACTCGTCGGCCGTCACCATCCATGGACCCATCGAACCGCTGGCGTCGAAGTTCTTGCCCTGGGTCACGTTGAATTTGCCGTGCCTGACCCAGTCGCGCACCGTGCCTTCGTTCAGGCAGGTCAGGCCGGCGATGTGACTCCAGGCGTCTTGCGCGGCGATGCGCCGGCCGGTCTTGCCGATGACGATAGCGATTTCGCCCTCGTAGTCGAGCTGCCCGGACTCCGGCGGGCGCAGCAAGGGCTCGCCGTGCCCCACGAAAGAGCCCGGAAAGCGCGGGAACACGCTGGGATAGGCGGGCGGCGCGCTGCCGTCCTGGTACTCCTCGTTGCGTTTGCCGTAGTTCACGCCCACGCAGATGATCTTCTCGGGCGCGGGAACCGGCGGCAGCACGCGCACCTGACTCAGCCGGTGCGTGACCGGCAGCGAGCCGGCCAGGCGCGCCAGGGCGGGCAGGGCGCCTGCTTCCAGCGCGGCGCGCAGGCTGTCGTGGCCCTGGCCATCGAGCGCAACAATCTCGTCCTGGCCGCGCAGGGCGCCAAAGCGCGCGCGGCCTTCATGGGTGAAGCTGAGCAGTTTCATTCGTCGAATCCAAAAAGGCGCGCGGGGTTGTCGACCAGAATCTTCCTGAGCGTGGCGTCATCGCCTGCGTAGCGCGCCAACTGGTCCAGCAGCCTGCCCTCGTCCGGCGTCGCCTTGACCGACACCGGATGCGGCCAGTCGCTGCCCCAGATCACGCGATCGGGGTTCGCGGCGATCAGCGCCTGGGCCAGCGGAATCACGTCGTCCCAGGGCTCTCCCGTGCGCGACAGCTTCTCCGTCAAGGACAGCATCACCCAGAAATTGCCGCGGGCCAGCAGCGATTCCAGGCTGCGCCGCGTGGGATCGGCCGCGCCCGCGCCCGGATCGGCGCGGCCCATGTGGTCCAGCAGCACCGGGATGTCCAGCGCTTCGAACTGCTCCATCTGCGCCATCATGCCGTCGGGCTCCGGCTGGAACTTGGCGTACCAGCCCAGCTCGCGGATGCGCGCGATGGCGCGGTCGAACACGGCCGGCGCCATGCTGATGCCCAGCCCCTGGCGCGTGAAGCGCGCGCCGCGCACGCCCGCGTCGTGCAGCTTCTGGATGTACGCGTCATCGCGCTCGGCCAGCACCACGGCATTCGCGCAGCCGCGGTACGACGGGCCGGCCGCGGCGAGACCGTCCAGCACGACCTGGTGGTCGGCGCCATATGTGGTGGCCTGCACGATCACGCCGCGCTCGATGCCGAGCAGCCGGTGCAGGCCCAGCGCCGTCTCGATCGTTGCGTCAGGCATTTCATACGCCGCGCCCGGACGCACCGGATAGCGGTCCGCCGGCCCGAATACATGAAACTGGCTGTCGCACGAGCCCGGCGGCAAGCGATACGCCGGCGCGGTCGGATGGGTATGGAAGTGTTGGTATTGCGTCATCGCCGGTTCCCTTATCCGATCACCGCGACGAAATCGCACTCGATGAGTTTGTCACCATCCAGATCCGCCTGCATGGTGTGGCGCGCCGGGCGATCCTGCGCATCCGGAAACGCCTGCAGCCACGCCGCGTTCAGCGCCGCACGCTGGCTGCGGTCGCGCATCCACACTGTCATTTTGGCGATGTGGCCCAGTGTGCCCCCGCCTGCTTCCACAATGCGGCGCACGTGATCGAACATCAGTTCGCACTGGCGTTCCAGCGATGCGCCGTAAGCGCCCGTCGCCGGGTCGGTGCCCTGGATGCTGCCGGAATACAGCATGGGGCCGATCCGGCAGGCGGCGGGAATGGGATTCTTGTGGCTGAAGCCTTCGGCATAGATGCTGCGTCTGCTCATGGCGGATTCCGTATCGGGAAAGTAAGGGGGAAGGCGCGCCGCGTCGCGGGCGCGTCCGGATTCAATTCGCCGTAATGCCGGCGCGCTTGATGATCGGCGTCCAGCGCGCGTCTTCCGCGGCCAAGTAACGCGTGAATTCCTCGGGCGAACTGCCGCGCGCCTGCGCGCCCAGCTCGTCGAAACGCTGGATGATTGCCGGCTGCGCCAGAATCTTGCCCAGCGCCGCGCTCAACTTGTCCAGGACCCCGGGCGGCGTGCCCTTCGGCGCCAGCAGCCCGGTGAAAGTGGACGCCTCCATGCCCTGCACGCCGGCTTCCGCGAACGTGGGAACGTCGGGCATCGACGGCACGCGCTCGGCGGTCGTGACCGCCAGCGCCCGCAGCCGCCCGTCCTTCACGTAAGGCAGCGCCACCGAAATCTGATCGAAATTGAAATCCACCTGGCCGCCCAGCAGGTCCGTCGTGGCCGGCGCGTTCCCCTTGTATTGCGCCGTCGTCCAGCGCGCGCCGGTTAGCGACTGCAGCAGCTCACTCACCAGATGGTTGGTCGTGCCGGCGCCCGGCGACGCCATGTTCAGCTTGCCCGGCTCCTTCTTCGCCAGCGCCAACAGCTCTCCCAGGTTCCTCACCTTCAACTCGGGCCGCACCTGCAGCACCAGCGGCGTGAACGAAACCGAACTGATAGGCGCAAAATTCCGATCCCACCTGTATGCGTCGCGCTTGAAAATCAGCGGCGAAAACAGCAGCGGACCATTCGCGGCCATGAACAGCGTGTACCCGTCCGGGGCCGAGCGGGCCACCTGTTCTCCGGCGATCATGCCGCCCGCGCCGGGCTTGTTTTCGACGATGAAGGGCTGGCCCAGCGCCTCCTGCAGCCCCGGCGCAATTAGCCGCGCCGCCACGTCCACATTGCCGCCGGGCGGGTAGGGCACGACGATCTTCACGGGCTTGTCGGGCCAGGCGGCATGGGCCATCGAGGTAAGGGCGGTCAGCGCCACAGTGGCGCAGGCGCGCAGCGCGTTGCGGTTCATGGTCAGTCTCCTGTGCGTGTCATCGCGTTTTGCTTGTTTGATGACACTCTAGGAATTCCCGCCATGCCGGACAACGCCAATTTGGAGAAAAGTTCCGAATATTGGACTAATTTGAGATAGAGCTTCCGCAGGCATGTTCCGGCTTGTGCGGTCTACGCCGGAAAATAAGGCTAGGCGCACTGTATGCGCATGAAAGAGTCCAAATTCTGATGTTCAATATCCGGACTACGGAGCGAGACAGCATGCATTTCCCCGCAACCGACCTGAACCCCGAACAGACCTACCGCCTGATGAGCGGCATCGTCGTTCCGCGGCCCATCGCCTGGATCAGCAGCGTCAACGCCAACGGCGGCGTCAACCTGGCTCCCTTCAGCTGCTACACCTTCGTTTCCAACCAGCCGCCCATGATCGGCGTCAACATCGGCAGAAAGGCCGGGCAGCGCAAAGACACCGGCTGCAACATCATGGCCAACGGCCACTTCGTCGTGAACATCGCCGACGAGACGCTCCTCGATCCGCTCCATGAAAGCGCCCAGGAACATCCGGCCGAAGTCAGCGAAGCCGAACTGCTGGGCCTGCAGGTGCTTCCCGGCGCCGCCATCCCGACGCCCCGCCTGGCCGCCGCGCCCATCAGCCTGGAATGCCGGCTGCACAGCGTCACGCCCTTCGGAGCCACCGGCGCCGAATTCTTCGTGGGCGAAGTCGTCATGTTCCACATCCGCGACGGCTTGATGCAGGACGGCAAGATCGATACCCGGTTGCTGCGGCCGATCTGCCGCATCGGCGGCCCCAACTATGCAACGCTCGGCCCCATCGTCACCAAGCGCGGCATCGCGCAAACCCCCAAATCCGTCATGAAGCCGGAGGCCGCATGAGCGACGCCGAGGACAAGAACGCCTCCGGCGCCCAGACCGTGCGCCGCGCCTTGGCGCTGCTGCGGCTGATTGCGTGCGGCCAGGAACGGGGCGTGCGCCTGGTGGACCTGGAACGCATGTCCGGCCTGAACCGTCCGACCGTGCATCGGCTGCTGAAGACCCTGGTGCAAGAGGAGGCGGTCGAACAGGACCCGGAAACGCGCCGGTATCTGATCGGACAGGAAGTCACCCTGCTGGGGCTGGCGCGCACGCGGCGCTTTCCGCTATTGACGCTGGCCGACCCATATCTGTCGGAACTGGCGGAGCAGGTCGGGGATACAGTGTTTCTCAGTATCCGCCACGGACACGACTCGATATGCATAGGCAGGCGGACCGGGCGGCATCCGATACAGGTGTTGTCCATCGAAGTGGGGGTGAGACGCCCGCTTGGAGTGGGCGTGTCGGGCGTGGCGCTGCTGGCGAGTCTGGACGCCGACGAGAGCGTCAGCCTGGTGCGCAGCAATGCCGCGCGCCTGGAGGTGTTGGGCGAACGCGTGGACGATGTGATCGCGCGGGTGGAAAAGGCCCGGAAAGAAGGGCTGGCGCATGCGCCGGCAGGGCTGATGCCGGGCACCAGCGCGGTGGCGCTGCCCATCCTGTCGGGGAAACAGGAAGCATTGGGGGCGATTACGGTGACGGCGATGGCCGAACGGCTGGCGGTGGAGAGGTTCGGGATGGTGGTGGAGCGGATGCGCCAGGCGGCGGGCGGGATCGCGGGGCGGTATGCGCAGGTGGCGGGTCGGAGTTAAGTGTAGATACCATCCAGACGGCGCCGGTGGGGCGCGTAGGATGGGTGCAGCGCGGCAAAGCACGGACAAGAACCCAACCCTCCACCGCGCGTAACCCATCACCCCACCGCCCAGCTAAACTCCAATCATCCGGGTTCTCGATTCAATGGAGTTTTTCATGAGAACGTCCATGTATTGCGCAGTTCCCTTGCTCGCCCTGTTCTGCCTGGGCGCCACGGCCCAGACGGCGACGCCGCTCAAAGGGCAGTCTCCCGCAACCACCCAGCAAGACAGCGCCGCGTGCCAGGCGCTGGCCGGCAATGGGGCCAGCGCCACGCCGGAAAGTCCCCAATCCGGCGGGCGCGTGCGCGGCGCGGCTGCCGGGGCGGCGGCGGGTGCGGCGGTGGCCGGCGCGCGCGGCCGGCAGCATGAGGAGGTCTATGACCGCCTGGACGACGACGTCAAGCAGCAATACCGGCAGAACCAGGCGAAAGACGCCGCGGTGGCCGGGGCGGTGGTAGGCGGTTCGCGGCAACGGCAGGAACGCCGGCAGGACCGGGCCGCCCAGTCGCAGGCCAATGCGGCCGCTGCCTCCACCTATGCCAGCTGTATGCAGCAACGCGGCTATCAGGTGACGCCCTGATTGAACCGTCAAGCCTCGCAATGCTCGGCGATGTTGCGATACTGGCCTTTGTAGTACAGCAATGGCTGCGTAGCGGCAGCTTCTTGCAGGTTCAACGCCTTCACTTCACCGATCACGATCAGATGATCGCCTGCGGCGTGTTCGGCATAGATTTCGCAATCGAGCCAGTGCAGGCTGCCGGCAATGATCGGATTGCCTAGCGGCGACTTCCGCCATTGGACTTCATGCCATTTGTCCGTGCCTCGCCGAGCGAACTGGTTGGAAATCCTGACTTGTTCGTCCGACAGGATATTGACTGCGAAGCGACCGGCGCGGCGGATCTTGGGATAGCTGCCTGAGCTGGACATCACGTTGAACGACACCAGCGGCGGACTCATCGACACGCTATGGAACGACTGGCAGGTGAAACCTATCGGCTCGTCATCGAACTGCGTCGTGATGACGGTAATGCCGGACGCGTAGTGCCCGAGAACTTCGCGAAAGCGCAACGGCTCGATCGCAGTGCTGGAAAGTGACATATTGAGGTCTATTGCGCGTGCGTGGTCGTCGCGGGCAGCTCGCGACGACCATTTCCCGCCTTTGAATCAGTTCGAGAGTTCCTTGCGGACGATTTCCGCGCCGGCGCTCAACGCGCTCAGCTTGCCTCTCGCGACAGCACGAGACAGCGGAGCCATGCCGCAGTTCGTGCAAGGGTAGAGCTTGTCGGCATCCACGAACTGAAGTGCCTTGCGCAGCGTGTCGGCGACTTCCTCCGGGGTTTCAATGGTGTTGGTGGCCACGTCGATGGCGCCCACCATGACCTTCTTGCCCCGGATGAGCTCGATCAGATCCATCGGAACGCGGGAGTTCTGGCATTCCAGCGAGACGATATCGATGCTGGACTTTTGCAGCTTGGGGAATGCCTCTTCGTACTGCCGCCACTCCGATCCCAGCGTCTTCTTCCAATCCGTATTGGCCTTGATGCCGTAGCCGTAGCAGATGTGGACAGCGGTTTCGCACTTGAGGCCTTCAATGGCGCGTTCCAGCGTGGCTACGCCCCAGTCATTCACTTCGTCGAAGAACACATTGAATGCAGGCTCGTCAAATTGGATGATGTCGACGCCGGCGGCCTCCAGTTCCTTGGCTTCCTGATTGAGAATCTTGGCGAATTCCCAAGCCAGCTTTTCGCGGCTTCGATAGTGGGCGTCATACAGCGTGTCGATCATCGTCATCGGGCCTGGCAAGGCCCATTTGATCGGCTGCCCGGTCTGCTGGCGCAAGAACCTGGCGTCGTCGACGAACACCGGCTTGCGGCGCGCCACGGCGCCCACGACCGTCGGCACGCTCGCATCGTAGCGATCGCGGATTCTGACGGTCTTGCGGTTCTCGAAATCGACGCCTTCCAGGTGCTCGATAAACGTGGTCACGAAGTGCTGACGCGTTTGTTCGCCATCGCTGACGATATCGATGCCCGCGTGCTGCTGTTCCTGCAGAGACAGACGCAGAGCGTCTTGCTTGCCCTCGGCCAGGCCCTCGTCCTGCAATTTCCAGGGCGACCAGAGCTTCTCGGGTTCTGCAAGCCAGGAGGGCTTGGGCAGGCTGCCGGCGGTCGAGGTGGGGAGCAATTTCTTCACAATAGATGCCTTGGTTTTTCTGATTGATCAAAGAGGGTTGTTGGCGGACCACTGCTCAAGAATCGCCTGGTACGGTTTGATGAAGTGCTCTTCAACAAACCGTCCCTGCTCGATAGCCAGCCGGCTACGTTCCTCTCGGTCATAGACAATCCGGGTCAACGAATAATCCTGGTGTTTCAGGCTGGGCTGATAGGACTTTCCCGCCGCGGAGTTCGCGTTGTAGATCTCCGGCCGGTAGATCTTCTGGAAGGTGTCCATCGTGCTGATCGTGCTGATCAGTTCAAGATTGGAGTAATCGCCCAGCAGATCGCCGGAAAAATAGAAAGCCAGGGGCGCGGCGCTGTTGGGCGGCATGAAGTAGCGGACCTTCATTCCCATCTTCTTGAAGTATTCGTCAGTCAGCGAGTACTCATCCTGCAGGTATTCCACGCCCAGTACGGGATGCCGGTTTTCAGTGCGGTGATAGGTCTTGCTGCTCGACACGCTCAGGCAGATCACGGGCGGCTTGCTGAAATGCTCTTTGTAAGTGCTTGAATTTACGAAGGCCTTGAACAGCTTCCCATGCAGGTCCCCAAAATTCTCCGGCGTGCTGAACGCGGCTTGATTTTTGGTGTGCTCCAGCAGCAGCACGCTGAAGTCATAGTCCCGAACATAGGAGGAAAAATTATTTCCTACTATGCCCTCGATGCGCTCGTTGGTCTTCCGATCGAAAATGCTGGTCTTCAGCACTTCAATCAAGGGCAGGGCGCTGCCGTTGCCTGCGCCGTCAATGCTCATCTCGACGGAAATGATTTCAAGATTGACGGTGTAGCGGTCGCCCTTGGGATTGTCCCAATGCGCCAGGGCATTGAAACGGTTGTCAATCATCCGCAGCGTATTGCGCAGATTCTCCTGGCGGCTCGCGCCCCTGGCGAGATTGGCAAAATTGGTGGTGATCCGCGTATTGTCCGAAGGACGATAGTCTTCGTCGAAACAAATGCTCTTGATGGCAAATGTGAACTCGTTGCTCATGTTGATCTGCTGCCCTGATTCCTGAAATAAACCCGCGTCCATTCATTGCTTTTCAGCGCTGCTCAAATTCTTCTGGTTTTTATTTGGCAGTCTTCATATCGACGACGTAGGGGGCGCAGTATAGGTTGGACCATCCATGAAAAAAAGTGAATTGATCTCATGAAACCATTAGTTCAGTTCATGAGTTGTGGGGCATGCCGATCTGCCTGCAAATTTGGCGCCCCGCACTTGACCGCGTTGCATCAAGCCACGGCTGGCCGTTTCGCCTGCGCGATAAACGCACGCAGGTAATCGATATCCACGTCCGCCTCGCGAGCGCCCAGATAGATGTGCTTGGCAATGCCTTTCTTGCCCAGCCGGACAGGCACCACGTTCATCGCGTCCGCGTACTCCAGCACCAGCCAGCGCGGCAACGCCGCCACCCCGCGGCCGCTGGCGACCATTTGCAGCATGATGTCCGTCGTCTCGATGGCCTTGTGGCGCTTCGGCGTAATGCCGGCCGGCGTCAGGAACATGCTGTAGATATCGAGCCTGTCGACCGGCACCGGATAGGCCACCAGCACCTCGTTGCCGAGCTGCTTGGGCGTGACGTACTCCTCCTTGGCGAGCGGGTGGTTGCCCGCGACGACCAGCACTTGTTCATAGTCGAACACAGGCTCGAACACGAGCCCTGGCTTATTTAGCGGATCGGGCGTGACCAGCAGATCGATTTCATAGCCGAACAGAGCTCCGATGCCCCCGAACTGGAATTTCTGCTTCACATCCACGTCCACATCCGGCCAGGCCGCCAGATACGGGGAAACGATCTTCAGCAGCCACTGATAGCAGGGATGGCACTCCATGCCGATGCGCAGCGATCCGCGCTCTCCCTGGGCGAACTGACGCAGGCGCTCCTCGGCCAGATTCAGCTGCGGCAGCACCCGGTTGGCCACCGCCAACAGGTATTGACCGGCCTGCGTGAGCCGCAGGCTGCGGCCTTCGCGCAGCCAGATGTCGGTGCCCAGCTGCTGCTCCAACTTCTTCATGCTGTGGCTTAGGGCCGACTGCGTTACGTGCAGGACGCCTGCGGCGGCGGTCAACGAACCTTGTTTTTCCACTTCTTGCACGATGGATAGATGGATGCGGTCTAGCATGGTATATGAATTAAATTCATTATTTATGGTGATATTTGAATTTTACTTCAGCGCTCTGTGCAATAGGTGTCGGCGGCTGCCTTATTGGACTATTTGTTCCAAAACTGCTATCTTTGCGCACTGAACGCTTCAGCTGTACTCGACGCATGAGCAAGGAAAAATCGCCCAGCCAGGGGCGTCCTCGGCAATTCGAAGACGAAGAAATTATTGATGCCGCGGTTGGGGTCTTCAGCGAGAATGGATTCGCCGGGACCTCGGCGCAGGACCTCTGCGACAGTACCGGCCTCGGGCGGGGCAGCCTGTATAACGCCTTTGGCAATAAGCAGGCGCTTTATGAGCAGGCCCTTTTGCGCAGCCACGAAAAGAGCATGCAAGCCCAGCTGACCATCCTGATGCAAGCGGGTTCGGTCAGGGACCGCCTGCGTACGCTCTTGCTCTGGGGCGTGGCTGAGGACCTGGCGCAGGCCGAGCAGCATGAGGCCATGGTGCTGTTCTCCGCGCTCGAGCGTGGCAGCAAGGATGAGGTCGTCGCGACGCTGAACACCGAATACCGCCAACGCCTGGAGACGGCCTTGGTCTCGGTTTTTACCGAAGGGCAAAAGAATGGCGAATTCGGCACGACGATCTCGGCCGTCGAAATGGCCCGGGGTTTCTTGGCGGGCTACTACGGGCTGCGAGTGCTGAATAAAAATATTTCAGATAAGAGCGTTCTCAACGATGCCGTGACGGGGCTGCTGGCCAACCTGTAGGGGGGGCGAGCAGGGGACTTGGGTGCTTGTGCCGACCCCTGGAGGTAATTTTTTATAGGCGTGATTCTTATGATTGCGTAGTCGACGCGTGTTTTTTTGACTATTTTTGGAATGATTGTTCAATAACTATTAGGAAAGTAGGAAATGCCGTTGGTGGTCTACATTCTGGGGCTGGCCGTCTTCTCGATTGGCACCTCGGAATTGATGGTGGCAGGAATGATGGAAACCTTATCTGAGGCCTTCGGCATCACGATAGGGCAGGTGGGGCACTTGATCTCGTATTTCGCATTTGGCGTGATGCTGGGCGGACCGGTGCTTACGTATGTATTTCTGAAGCTCAAAGTCCCTTACCGACCGACATTGCTGGCGTTGCTTGCCGCGTACGTGCTGGTGCAGGGTTTTAGCGCCTTCATCTCGGATCACGCCATACTGGTCGCGGTGCGCTTGATCATCGGCGTCTTATGCGCGGGGTGCCTGAGTTTGTCCTTGGCCACCAGCATGGCGTTGGTGCCCATTGAAAACCGACCGCGCGCGGCCGCCGTGGTGATTGGCGGCTTCATGGTATCGAACGTCTTCGGCGTGCCACTGGCCACCATCATCAACCAGCACTGGGGCTGGCGCGTGAGTTTCGGCCTGGTGGCGCTCTTGGTGCTCGTTTGCCTGGCGGTGCTCGTTCGCACCTTGCCCAACGTCGGCGGCGGCAAGGGCAGCCTGAACATGGCCGAGGAGCTGCAGGCGTTCAAGAAGGTGGCGTACTGGAAGGCCTGCGCGACCAGTTGCCTGATTTTGGGGGCAAGCTTTGCCGCCTTCAGCTATTTCGTGCCGATTCTGACCTCGGTCACCGGCTTGACGATGCAGGTCGTGCCGATCATCTTGATGCTCTACGGCGCGGCCAATCTTGCCGGGAATATGATCACGGGGCGTTTAGCCTATCGACATAGCCTCACGATCATGGTGACTGGCCTGACGGTGCTCAGCTTTTCGTTAATTGGCATGGCGCTGCTGGCGCAGTATGCCTGGCTGGCAGTGGCTTTCGTCATCCTGATCGGCTTGTCCGGCGTGCCGATGAATCCGGCGATGATGGCGCGCATCGTCAGCGTGGCACATCCGGGCCCCTTGGTGAACGCGGTTCATACGTCCGTGATCAATATTGGCCTGGGCGGCGGGACGTTTCTGTCCGGCATGGCGATCTCCGCGGGCTATGAATTTCGGATCGCGTTATGGATCGGTGCGGGGCTAGCGGTGCTGGGACTCTTGAGTATCCTGCCTTACCTGCGCCGCCGCCAGCAAGGGTGGCACTGAAGAGGGGCTTGCGCTCTATGGTGTCTCCGTGATCGTGGGCAATGGTGCTGCAGATTTTCCCTACAGGGACCCATCCATGCTGCCGGGTACGCTCCTGACGCTGAGTGTGCTGGGGGCGTTGATGGTCCGCAACGTGCCTGGGCTGGCGTTATGCGTGGCCCTCCTTACCCAGCGCTTTCGCTCAGGGAGCGTTTATTGGCCTCGCAAAAATAGGTGCATGCCAAGCGCTTCCTGTTGAGTTATCATTCGTCTCGCTTTTGCAAATACGAATTAGTTTCGTTTACAAAATTTGGACGGAGGGGCCCCACCGCCGCGGGCCGGAATGGAAATGAAGTCTGACGGATACGGTGCGGCACCGTCGCTGAATGTAATCTATTGCGACCACCACGAATGGCTCCAAGGGTGGTTACGCCGCCGCCTGGGCAACGCGGCCGATGCCGCCGACCTGGCTCATGACGCCTTCCTTCGCTTACTCAGCAAGCCGGCCTCGCAAGGATTCAAGAGCTTTCCGGAAGCCCGAGGCTATTTGCGCGCCATGGCCAATGGCCTGTGCGCGGACTTCTGGCGACGACGTGAAGTCGAACAGGCCTGGCTGGACACGCTGGCCGCGCGCCCCGAATCATTCGAGCCCTCTCCCGAACAACGGGCATTGATCATCGAAACGCTGATGGAAATCGGCACGATGCTGAGCCGCTTGCCGCACAAGGCCGCCACGGCCTTCGTCCTGGCGCAGGTGGACGGCGTGCCTTATCGCGAGATCGCCCAGACCGTGAGGGTGTCCGAGCGCATGGTCCAAAAATACATTGCTCAGGGCATGTTGCAATGCGCCCTGATCGACGCCGGGCTGGGCAAGTGAACGGACGGCGCCGCCTTCGCGGGTTCCACCTTCCGACATCGTGGCCGAGTCTCCGTTGGACTGTGCAATGAAAGCCGATTTCGACAGCCTGCAACAGGCTGCCAACTGGTTTGCGTTGTTGCGCGCGGATAGTGCGACCGAGCAGGACCGGACCGCGTGGCAGACCTGGCTGCACGAACGGGCCGAGCACGCGACCGCGTGGCATCACATCGAAGCCGTCAGCCAACGGTTCGAGCCGCTGCGCCTGGGCGGGGCCGAAGCGGCGCTGGCGGGCGCCACCATGGCGCGCAAGGGTGCGCTCAAGCGGCGCCAACTGCTGAGCAGCGGCGCCATCGTGCTGGGCACGAGCGTGTTGGGCTGGATGGGGTTGCGTCACACGCCGCTGCCCGACTCGACGCTTGCGCTTGCCGCCGACTATTCCACGGGCACCGGAGAACGTCGCGACCTGCTGCTGGCAGACGGATCAAGAATCTGGCTCAATGCCCGTAGCGCGCTCGATGTGGATTATTGCAACGCCGCGCGCCGCGTGACGCTGCGAGCGGGAGAGATCCTGGTCGAAACGGCGCCGGATCGCGCCAACCGCCCGTTTTATGTCGATTCCCGATTGGGCCGCATGCAGGCACTGGGCACGCGTTTCAGCGTGCGCCTGACGGACGGCCAAGTCCAGCTGGACGTCTATGACGGAGGAGTGGCGGTGCGCACCCCTGCCGGCGCGTCGGTGAACGTAGTGGCAGGCGGCCAAGCCCGCTTCAATGCGGAATCGATTCTGTCCACCGCGCAAGCCGACCCCGCTCGCGAAGCGTGGGCCCGGGGCGTCGTGCTGGCTGACAACCTGCCCTTGAAAGCGCTCATCAATGAACTGGGCCGATACCGCAAGGGCTATCTGGGCGTGGCGCCGGAAGTCGCCGACATGCTCGTCATGGGCGTGTTCCCGGCCGACGACTCCGACCGCGCCCTAGCCATGCTGGAACGCAATCTACCCGTGCGCGTGCGGCGGCCGCTCCCATGGTGGACATCGATCGTCGCGCGCTGATCGCCAAGGTTTCTTGAAAAGGAGTTCGGGTTTTTGAATCTCATCCGATTTACGGAATGAGAGAAGTTCAGATCGACGTGTCGATGACCTCCCTCTCGCTGTTCACCACCACGCTTTGAGGGATTTGCGTCTTATGCTTCGCAGCCGTACCCATCTCTGCCCCGATCGCGCACTCAACACCCCCCCGCGTTTTGCTATTCGGCCCATGGCACTTTCCCTGCACCTGGCTGTTGCCGGCTTGACCGGCGGCGCGGCGGCCTGGACGCCCGTGGCACACGCACAAGCCGCCGACGTCCGCGACTACGCCATCCCGGCAGGTCCGTTGACCGCCGCACTGAATCAGCTGGCCGCCGACGCCGGCGTGTTCCTGACCGCGCCCGGCACGCTCACCCAAGGCAAGGCCACCGCCGGTCTGCAAGGCCGCTACAACGTGCAGGCTGCCTTTCAAATGCTGCTCATTGGTTCCGGCCTGCAAGCCGTGCGACAGGCAGACGGCGCGTACACCTTGCGCGCCGAGAGCGCGGACCCGTACGCGGCGACGATTCTGGAACCGCTCACCGTGTTGGGTGCCGCCGGTGCGCCTGCCAGTGAAGGCACCGGCAGCTACACGATGCCTGTCAGCAACACCGCGACGAAGATGAATCTGTCGATCAAGGAAACCCCGCAGTCGATCAGCATAATCACCCGGCAACAGATTGAGGATCAGCAGCTCAACAGCATGACCGACGTGCTGAACGAGACACCGGGTATCACCATGTCTCAGGACGGCGGCGAGCGCTTCAACATCTATTCGCGCGGCAGCGCCATGGACACTTACCAGCTGGATGGCGTGACGACCACGCAAGTGAACCAGTCACGCACCATGCCCAGCACTTTGCTCGATATGGCGCTTTATGACCGCGTGGAAGTGGTGCGCGGCGCCACCGGCCTGATGACGGGCGCGGGCAGTCCGAGCGGCACCGTCAACCTGATCCGCAAGCGGCCTACCCATGAATTCCAGGCCCACGCTCAGGTGGGCGTGGGTTCGTGGGACCTGTATCGCGCTGAAGCCGATATGGCGGGCCCGCTGATCAGCAACGGGAAACTGCGCGGCCGGATCGTGGCCGCCAAGCAGGATAACCACACATTCATGGATGCCTACACGCAAGACAAGGACGTGCTGTACGGCGTCATCGAGGCCGACCTGACCGATTCCACACTGCTGCGCTTCGGCATCGACCACCAGCAGTACAAGGCGACGGGCGCACCGGGTGTTCCGTTGGTTTTCACCAACGGCCAGCAGACGCACTTCACGCGCTCTACGAGTTCCGGCGCCCACTGGATGTACGACGAATTCAAGACCACCAACTACTCGTTGAACGTCGAACAGGCGCTGGCGCATGAGTGGCAGTTCAAGATCGCTGCCAACTACATGGACGTGGACCGTTCCAACCTGAACGGCTCGTATCGAGTGGGTTCGGGGCGGTCCTTTCTGGACCAGGCCACGGGCGACGCGGGCATGCTGGCCTACCGTGCAGGCGCCACACAAAACCAGTCGGGTGTGGATGTCACGATCCAGGGCCCCTTTGAACTGGGTGGACGGACACATGAATTCATCGCGGGCTTCAACTTCCAGGACTACGAGAACAAGCACAAGGGCTGGGACGTCGGGGTGTCTACGGTCAACTTCTACACCTGGGGCAACAACATGGCCCGGCCGGGCAACAGCGGCACCGTGGGCGAAATCTTCAACGTGAAATCGCGCCAGAGCGGCAGCTATGCGGCATTTCGTCTTAACCCGATCAATGACGTGCATCTGATTCTTGGCGCGAGGCGGTCCGACTACAACTATGACTACTACTACGAGAGCCCAACCGACAATTTCCTGCAGACCTACAACATGCGTGCGCGCGGCGAAATTACGCCCTACGCAGGCATCGTCTATGACCTGACGCCCGAACAATCGGTCTATGCGAGCTACACCGACATTTTTCAGCCGCAATCCTCCCAGGACCGCAACGGCAACGTCCTCGATCCCATCGTGGGCAAGAACTATGAGATGGGCTGGAAGGGAGAATTCCTGAACCGCCGCCTGAACACCAGCGTGGCCATATACCGGTCCCAGAAAGACAATGTGGCGGAGCTGGATGCGGGCTACACCGTGCCGGGGACGGACAACTCGGCCTATCGTGCGGCCAAGGGCGCTACGACCACGGGCATCGATCTGGAAGTGGCCGGTGAGATACTCCCGGGCTGGAACGTGCATGCGGGCTTCAGCCATGCCAAAAGCGAAGACGCGCAAGGCTCGCAATTGCTGACCCAATTGCCGGTCAACACGCTGCGCCTGTGGACGACGTATCGGCTGGGCGGCGCCTGGAACGGCCTGACGGTGGGCGGTGGTGTCGACTGGACGTCGAAGACCTCGTTGTACTTCAGCCGCTATGACAGCACGGTCCGGCAGGATGCGTACACGGTGGTGAACCTGATGGCGCGCTACCAGTTCAACGAGCAGCTGGCGGCAACATTGAACATCAACAACTTGTTCGACAAGACCTATTACCAGGGCATGGGCGGCAGCTATGGCCACTACGGATCGCCACGGTATGCTGCGGTGATGTTGCGCTACGACTTTTGATCCAGGATGCGGCCGAAGTTATCGCATCGGCCCGCCTGCCTGCATCAGAGGGGATGAGAAACGGCTCAGTGATCCGATCAACAAAGGTTCCCACCGTGCTGCCAACGGCTGAACAGACTGGTGACAAAGGAAACCGGGGCATGCGAACGTGCCCCAGCCAAGGCCGGCCCATAGAGGAACGTGCGTCACGCCTACGGACATGAAAACGCCGCTATCGCGGCGGCTGTCCGCGCTTTGTCAAAAGGGCCGCATGCGGTCCTGTGTCAATTTTCATTCATTCTGTGGCGAGAAAAACCGATCCTTCAACGCCAGCAACCCAATGCGTTCGAGCGCCTTGGTCAACTGCTCGGAGGGCCTTTCCTCGGCAAATACTTGCCCCACCCAACGATCAATTCATTCGTGATCAAAGGTATCGGATTCCGACTCAGCCCCAAATCGCCATCTTCATCTCCTACACTACCCATCAATAACCAGGGAGAGATATGTCGATTCAAACCATAGGCCGCTGCGGCGTCATCCTGTTTCTCACCGCGTTGACGTCGGGCTGCTCAATAGGCAGCGAGTGCGCGTGGTACCGCAGCAGCTGCATGTATGAAGGCCAGTACGAAGAGGGCGAGGAAGACTACGCGGAATCCGAAGCGCAGCGCCTGAACAAGAATTCAACGGATCGGCTGCGCCGTAGTTCCGGCGATTGATGCTCAGACCGCCGTCGTCGGCTCCGGCAGGAAAAACCGGTCCTTCAGTTCTTGCAGCCCGATGCGCTCCAGCATCTCCGTCAGCCGTTCCGCCGGCTTTCTGCGCGGCAGGTTTTTGTACTGCGCAATGATCAGCTCGTTCTTCATCGAGTGTTCCCACCCGACCAGCTCGGTCACGCTGACCTGATACCCGTGCGCTTCCAGTTGCAGGCAGCGCAGCACATTGGTGATCTGGCTGCCGAATTCGCGCGTATGCAGCGGGTGCCGCCAGATTTCGGCCAGCGGATCGGCCAGCGCCTTTGCCTTGTTCTTGCGCAGCACCGCGGCGACTTCGGCCTGGCAGCAGGGGACGATGACGATGTACCTGGCTTTCTTTTCCAGCGCGAAATGGATCGCGTCGTCGGTCGCGGTATTGCAGGCGTGCAGCGCGGTCACCACGTCGATGGCGGCGGGCAGCTTGTCCGAGGTGATCGATTCGGCCACCGACAGGTTGAGGAAGGACATCCCGCCGAAGCCCAGGTGGCGCGCCAGTTCCTCGGATGACTTGACCAGCTCTTCGCGGGTTTCGATGCCGTAGATGTGCGAGCCTTGCCTGACGGCCTCGGGTTGTTCCTTGAAGAACAGGTCGTACAGGATGAAGCCCAGGTACGACTTGCCCGCGCCGTGGTCGGCCAGGGTGACGGCGCCGCGTTGCTGCTGGACGTCCTTGAGCAGCGGTTCGATGAACTGGAACAGGTGGTAGACCTGTTTGAGCTTGCGGCGGCTGTCCTGGTTCATCTTGCCGTCGCGGGTCAGGATGTGCAGGGCCTTGAGCAGTTCGATCGACTGGCCGGGGCGGATGTCGTGGGTTTTGTCGGACATGGGGTAAGGCAATGCGCCCCGCGATGGGCGGGGCGCATGAGTAGGCGGAAAGCGTCAGTTTAACGAAAACGCCGCCGCCGCCGCGAATCGGGAAAACCGGCCGCGGACTGTGCGGTATCTGGCGGTCCAGGTTATCTGGCATACGAGTAACATGCGCGACGCGGTGCTGCTTGCGCTCGGGCTGAAGCGCCGCGTAGCCGCGCCGGCGATATGTCCTGGCATCCCTGGAGAAACGCAAATGCTCGTGAGTCAGCTTGCCCTCGTGTATGGCACTTATCTGATTGCCACTGCCAGTCCCGGGCCCAGCAATATGGCGATCATGGCAACGGCGATGCGTGACGGCCGTGTGCCGGCGCTTGCGCTGGCGGCGGGAGTCATCACGGGCTCGCTATTCTGGGCGACGCTGGCGGCGACCGGCATTTCCGCCGTGCTGGCGGCATCCGCGCAGGCGCTCTACATCATGAAGATGGTGGGAGGCGTCTATCTGCTCTATCTGGCGTTGCGGGCCGGCAGGTCGGCGCTGAGGCCGGGCGCGGCCTTTGCGAATGTGAAAACGGGCCGTGTGACCCCGCGCTACCGGGCGCTCTACCGCCAGGGCGTGCTCATGCATATCGGCAACCCCAAGGCGGTGCTGGCCTGGATGGCGATCATGTCGCTGGGGCTGGGAGAGAGTGCGTCGGACGGCACCTTGCCGGCGATCATCGGCGGTTGCGCGTCGCTTGGCGTGATGGTGTTCGGCGGCTACGCCATCGCTTTTTCGACCGCGCCGATGATTGCGCTGTACGCCAGGCTGCGGCGCTGGATCGAAGGGACGGTGGCCGTGGTGTTTGGCGTTGCGGGCGTCAAGCTGCTGACCTGGCAACGTTGAAAGGGCGGCTTGTCAGCGCCGGCCAGTGCCGGCGATGACAAGCGGCCAGGCGTCCGGCACGCGGGCGGCCGGACGCCACAGGGTCAAGCCTTGGGGAAAACCGGCTCGCCCAGGTTGAGCATCAGGCGATTCGCCCAGGCGAAGATCGCATCCGAATGCAGCAGGTCCAGGACCTCGCCTTCGTTCAGGCCCACGTCCTTCAGGGCCTGGATGCTGTCGGCGTTCACCGTGGCGGGCGCGTCGGTGATCTGGATGGAGAACTTGCCGATAGCCAGTTCGCGCGCGGTGGTGCCGGCGGTGGCGGGGTCTTCGAAGACCTGGGCGATCACGTCGTTGCGTTTGGCCAGTTGCTCGAAGCGCTGGGCGTGGACCGAGGCGCAGTAGACGCAGCCGTTGACGCGCGACACGACGGTGGCGCCCAGTTCGCGTTCGGCGCGCGACAGGCCGCCGGGGGCGTACATGATGGCGTTGAACGCGGTGGAGCGCTGGCGCAGGATCTCGGGCTGGTGGACCAGGAACAGGTAGTAGTCGGAGACCTTGGCCTTGGGGTGGCTTTCTTCCAGGACGGCGATCTGCTCTGGCGTGGCGGTTTCCACGTTGACGACGTCCAGCCAGGCCTTCCATTCCAGGCTTTCGTTGGTGAAGCCGTGGTTCTTGATGACGGCGCCGGGCGCGGTGGCCGCGGTGTTGGGCGGGAAGGGCGCGGGCGGCGTGCCGGCGGCGCGGCCGGGCTGGCTTTCCAGGGCCTGCATGGCTTGCAGGCCGGCGACCAGGCGGACCTGGTAGGACAGGAAGGCGATGAGCTGCGACAGGGTGACGACGGCGGGCGTGGACACGCCGGCGGCCGGCAGGGTCTTGAGCGCGGCCTCGTCGCCTTCGACGGGCTTTTCGATCAGCTTGCGCGTGTATTCGAGGATGGCGGCCAGGCGCGGGCTGGATGCCTCGGCAGGCTTGCCGGACTCGGCGATGGCGATGTCGGCGGGCGCGGCGTCGGTCTCGGCCAGGCGCTTGCGGTAGTGCGCGGCCAGCAGCGGCGACGGGGTGATGCGGCTGGCGTACAGCGCGACCAGCAGGCGCTCGGCCAGCGACAGGCCGGGCAGCGCGGGGTCGAACAGGGCGTCGTAGCTGCCCTGGGTGGCGGCGGCGACTTTCTCGCGCTGGTGGCGCGCGGCGTAGGTCTTGCTGTCGGGCGCCAGCGCGACCAGGCGGTCGACGAGGTCGAAGGCGACGTTGTAGGTAATGGGTTCAGCCATGCGGATCTCCTTGATTCTGTCAGGCGGCGCGCGCGCGCACCGCGGCGTCGAGGAACTTGAGCACGCCTTCCCACGATTCCTGGTCGGCGCGGGCGTTATCCCTGGGGGTGCCGCCGCTGGTGCTGATCTTGCCGGACACGGGATGGGCGTAGACGTGCTGGGTGGTGGGCACGTACGGGAACAGGATGGAGTGCCCGCCGTTCTCGTAGTCCAGCCACTGGACCGGGTAGGGGTGCTTCACTTCGGCCAGTTTGTCGCGCACCATCTTCGAGTACAGGCTGGACGGCCAGGAGCCGTCGTCGGTGCCGGACAAGAGGATGACCGGGCCCTGGATGTTCTCGACCTTGATGCGGGCGCGGGCCACGGCGTCGGGGTCCTGCAGCGCGGTGAGGATGGCTTTTTCGTGGCGGTGCGGCGGTGGGCCTTCGTCGAACGGGGCCCAGGTGGCGGTGCGGTTGTTTTCCCAGACGTGCGGCACGGGCTTGCCGCCCAGCAGCCAGGTGGGGCCTTCGCGGCCGATCTTGGGGTCGCAGGCGTTCTGGCCGCTGTGGACCACGGCGCCCGGCACGTAGCCGACCACGGCCGAGACTTCCTCGGGGAAGGTGGCGCCCAGCAGCAGCACCAGTTCGCCGCCGCGCGACTGGCCGCTGAGGGCGACGAAGTCGTGCTTGGGCTGCACCTTCTTGCGCAGCCAGCGCAGCCCGGTCTGGAAGTATTCCAGCGGCGTGTTGGAGATGTAGTCGGACAGCCCCGGCGCCTTGAAGTAGGCCAGCGCGAAGGCGGCGTAGCCGCGCGAGGCGTAGAGCGCGGCGCGCGGTTCGTTGATGCCGCCGCCCGAGCCGTTCAGGATCATGACGGCGGGATGCGTGCCGGGCGCGCAGCCGGGCGGCAGGTATAGCGTGCCGACCAGGCCTTCCTCGCGCACTTCGTGGCGGGTGACGCCTTCGGCGGCCAGGCGCTGGGTGAAGCTGGCCTGGGCCTGGGCGCCGTCTGCGCGGGCCACCACGTCGGTGACCAGGGCCTCGGTCACCGGGTGGTTGAACTGCTCGCGGCTGGGCGAGTCCACGGGCGATTGCGACCAGATCAGGCCCATGGGGGCCGTGCCGGCGTAGTCGCCGGAAGCGGGCGCCTGGCGCGAGAGGTCGACGACGCCGTCGGCGTCGGCCACGAACGCCGCGCGGCTTTGCCACAGCACGCCGTTGCGGCGGGTCAGAGCCGTGATTTCCACGGTCTGGCCGGGCCGGGCCTGCTCGACCCGGATGCAGCGCGGCACGTCGATCAGGGCGTCCGCGGGGGTGACGGAAAGGGTGAGCGCCATGGCTTACTTGCCCGCGTCCTTGGTCACCATCATGGCGGCCGTGCGGTCGCTGGTCATGGGGGTGACCTTCAGGCCTTTCTTGGCGGCCCAGATGTTCTTGTAGTGGAAGAGCGGAATCACGCCGACGTCATCGGACACGATCTTGACCGAGTCGCGCAGGATGGCTTCGCGCTTGGCCACGTCGAATTCCGAGGTGGACTGCTCCAGGGCGGCGTCGACCTTGGGGTTGCTGTAGCGGCCCCAGTTGGAGGCGCCGAGGCCCTTCTTGGGGTCGGCGGTGGCCAGGACGTTGACCAGCGCGTAGCTGCCTTCGCCGGTGCCGTTGCCCCAGGCCAGCATGCTGACCGCGAATTCGTTCTTGTTGGCGCGGCCCGAGTACACGGCCCACGGCACTACTTCCACCTGGGTCTTGACGCCGATGCGGGTCCAGAACTGCGCCACGGCCTGGGCCGTTTCCGGGCCTTGCGGGTAGCGGTCGTTGGGCACGTGCATGGTCAGCTTGAAGCCCTCGGGGTAGCCGGCCTCGGCCAGCAGCTTCTTGGCCTGGGCGGCGTCGTTGGGGATGTTCTTGACGTCGGGGTTGTAGCCGAAGGTGCCCTTGGGCATCCACTGGTTGGCCTCGGTGGCCGCGCCCTGCAGGATGCGGTCGGCGATGGCCTTGCGGTTGATGGCCAGGTTCAGCGCCTGGCGCACGCGCACGTCCAGGAGCGGATTCTTGTCCAGCGGCTTGCCGTTGTTGTCGGTGATGTAGGCGTTGGGCGCGGGGTTGAAGCTGGGCTGCAGCAGCATGACGCGCAGGCCGTCGTACGGATAGACCGAGACGTTCGAGGCCTTCTGCAGCTTGGCCAGGTCGGACACCGAGACCTTGTCGATCACGTCCACGTCGCCGGCCAGCAGCGCCGCGGTGCGGGCGGCGGCGTTGTTGATGTAGCGGTAGTTGACCTTGTCCCAGATCTGCTTGCCGCCCCAGTAGGCGTCGTTGCGTTCCATGATGACGCGGTCGCCGGGGGTGTAGGACACGAACTTGTAGGGGCCGGTGCCGATCATGGCCTTGCCCGAGTTGTAGTCCTCGGTGGTGGACTTCTCGCCCACGTGCTTGCTGACCACGTGCACCGAGGCCAGGTTCAGCGGCAGGTCGGGATTGGGCGCCTTGGTCTTGACGATGAGGGTCAGCGGGTCCTTGGCGCTCATCGAGTCGATGGTGCGCAGGTAGCCTGCGTAGGTGGCCACGCTGCCCGGCACGGCGCGCGCGCGGGTGTAGGAGTAGATCAGGTCGTCGGCGGTGAAGGGCGTGCCGTCCTGCCACTTGACGCCTTCGCGCAGCTTGAATTCCCAGGTCTTGTCGTCCAGCGGCTTCCAGCTCACGGCCAGGCCGGGCTGCAGCTTGTTCTCCTTGTTCTCGATCAGCAGATCCCAGAAGTGCAGCGCCACCGAGCGGTCGCCGGCGTGGTTGTTCAGCTGCGGGTCCAGCGAGGACAGCGGGTCGGCGAAGCCGATGGACAGGTCGTCGGCGACGGCGGCGGCCGAGGCGCCGAGGACGGCGGCGGCGAGCGTGGTGAGAATCAGGCGTTTCATGTTCGGAGTCCTTGTTGAAGGCGTGTTCAAGCCATGTCGTTCAGGTGGCAGGCGCTCAGGTGGTTGATGGCGATACCCTTGAGCGTGGGAACCTCGGTCTTGCAGCGCGGCATCGCTTGCGGACAGCGCGGATGGAAATGGCAGCCGCCGGGCGGGTTCAGCGGGCTGGGGATTTCGCCCTTGATCGCGGTAAAGGTCTTGCGGCGCGATTTCAGGCTGGGGATTTCGGCCAGCAGGGCCTGGGTGTACGGGTGGTTGGGACGGCGGAAGACTTCTTCCACCGTGGCCGTCTCCACCACGCGGCCCAGGTACATGATGACGACGCGGTCGGACAGGTGCTCGACCACGCCCAGGTCGTGGCTGATGAACAGATAGGTCAATCCCAGGTCTTCGCGCAGGTCCATGAACAGGTTCAGGATCTGGGCCTGGATGGACACGTCCAGCGCGGCCACGGCTTCGTCGCACACCAGCATGGAAGGCTGCACGGCCAGCGCGCGGGCGATGCCGATGCGCTGGCGCTGGCCGCCGCTGAACTGGTGCGGGTAGCGGTGGCGCAGCGCCGGGTCCAGGCCGGCGCGTTCCAGCTGGGCGCTGACGTAGTCGTCGAAGTCGCCGTTGCCGACCAGTCCGTGGATGCGGGCCGCCTCGCCCACGATCTCGTCGACGCGCAGGCGCGGGTTGAGGCTGGCGTAGGGGTCCTGGAAGATCATCTGCACCCGCAGGCGCGCGGCATGGGCCTGGGCGGCGTTCATGTCCGCGGGGCGCACGCCGTTGATGCGGATCTCGCCGCCGGAGGGCGTGAGCAGGCCGGCCGCGATGCGGCCCAGCGTGGACTTGCCGCAGCCGGACTCGCCGACCAGGCCGACCACTTCGCCGGGATTGACGATGAGGTCCACGTTGTCGACGGCGCGGGTGACGGCGGGCGGCTTGGACAGGCCCAGGCGCTGCAGGGCGCGGCCGGCCGGGCCGACGGCGCGTTCGCCGAAGCGCTTGCTGACCCGGCTCAGGTCGATCAGCGGGGTGGGAGCGGACGCCGTCATGCCATCGCCTCGCTGGACTGCAGGGTGGGATGGAAGCAGCGCACGCGGTGGCCGGGCAGGGCCTCGGCGATGCCGGGCTGCTGGCCGCAGGCGGCGCTGGCGCGCGGGCAGCGCGCCGCGAAGGCACAGCCGGCGGGCAGGTTGAGCAGGTTGGGGGTCATGCCGGGAATCTGGCGCAGCCGCTGGCCGCGCCGGTTGTTGCTGGGCAGGCTGTCGATCAGGCCCACGGTGTAGGGATGCTGCGGACGGTCCAGCACGTCGTCGACCGTGCCGTGTTCGACGATGCGGCCTGCATACATGACGGCCACTTCGTCGGCCAGTCCGGCCACCACCGACAGGTCGTGGGTGATCCAGATCAGGCTGGTGCCGTGCTGCTGCGCGAGCTTCTGCACTTCCGACAGGATCTGCGCCTGGATGGTGACGTCCAGCGCTGTGGTGGGCTCGTCGGCGATGATCAGGTCCGGACGGTGCAGCATGGCGATGGCGATGGCCACGCGCTGGCGCATGCCGCCGGAGAGCTGGTGCGGATAGGCCAGCAGCCGCTCTTCGGGGCTGGGGATGCCCATCATGCCCAGGGTGTCGCGCGACAGCTCGCGGGCCTGGGCCACGCTCATTTTGTTGTGCGCGCGCACGGTCTCGATCATCTGCGCGTCGACCCGCAGCACGGGGTTCAGCGTCATCATCGGGTCCTGGAAGATCATGGCGATGCGGTTGCCTTGCAGCTTGCGCAGTTCGCGCGGCGCCAGCCGGGTCAGGTCGCGGCCCTGGAACAGCACTTCGCCGCCGACGACGCGGCCCGGCGCGTCCACCAGGCCCATGATGGAAAAGCCCGTGACCGACTTGCCCGAGCCGGACTCGCCGACCAGGCCCAGGATCTTGCCGCGTTCCAGAGTGAAGGAAACGCCGTCCACGGCCGGCAGCACGCCGGCGCGGGTGAAAAAGTGGGTGCGCAGGTCGCGCACCTCCAGCGTGGCCGGCGCGCCGGAAATCATGCTGGCGGCGGTCATTTGTGGTTCCTCGGGTTCAGCACGTCGCGCAGGCGGTCGCCCACCAGGTTGATGGCCACGATGGTGATCAGCAGCGCGATGCCGGGATAGAAGCTGATCCAGTATTCGCCGGACAGCATGGTCTGGAAGCCGTTGGAGATCAGCAGCCCCAGCGACGGTTCGGTCACGGGCACGCCCAGGCCCAGGAAGCTGAGCGTGGCTTCCAGCGTGATGGCGCGCGCGATCTGCAGCGTGCCGATGACGATCAGCGGCGGCAGGCAGTTGGGCAGGATGTGCTTGAGCATGATCCGCCAGTTGGGGATGTCCAGGCAGCGGGCGGCTTCCACGTATTCGCGGCGGCGCTCCACCAGGGCCTGGCCGCGCGCGGTGCGGGCGTAGTAGGCCCATTCCAGGATCACCAGCGTCAGCACCACGTTGCCCACGCCCTTGCCCAGGTAGGCCAGGATCATCATGGCGACCAGGATGGACGGGAAGGACAGGATCAGGTCCACCAGGCGCATGATGAGCGCGTCGACCTTGCCGCCCGCGTAGGCGGCCAGCAGGCCCAGCAGCGTGCCGACCACGCCGGCGATCAGGGCCGAGCCCACGCCCACCATCAGGCTGATGCGCAGGCCGTACAGAATCCCCGACAGCAGGTCGCGGCCCTGGCCGTCGGTGCCCAGCCAGTAGTGGAAGGTCTCCAGCCCGTTCATGGTGCCTGGCGGCAGGCGCGCGTCGAGCACGTCGATCTGCAGCAGGTCGTAAGGGTTCTGCGGCGCGATCCAGGGCGCCAGCGCGGCGGCCAGGATCAGCAGCAGCGACACAGCCAGGCCCAGCACCGCGGTCCTGGACGACATGAACTCGGCCAGGTTGCGGCGCCAGGGAGATTCGCGGCGCAGGGCGGGCGCCGGCGTTTGTGTGGATACAACGCTCATGCGGCAGCCTCCAGCCGCACCCGCGGGTCCAGCACTTTGTACAGAATGTCGACGATCAGGTTCAGCGTGACGAACAGGAACACCACCACGATCAGGTAGGCCACGATCACGGGGCGGTCCAGCGCGTTCAGGCTGTCCAGGATCAGCTTGCCGGCGCCGGGCCAGGCGAAGATGCTCTCGGTGACCACGGCGAACGCGATGGTCGAGCCCAGTTCCAGGCCCAGCACCGTCACCAGCGGGATCATGGTGTTGCGCAGCACGTGCACGCCCACCACGCGCAGCGGCGACAGGCCCTTGGCGCGCGCGAATTTCACGAAGTCCTGCGGCAGCACGTCGCGCACGCCGGCGCGGGTCAGGCGGATCACCAGCGAGATCTTGAACAGCGACAGGTTGAAGGCCGGCAGGATCAGGTGGCGCCAGCCGTCGGCCGTCAGCCACGACCATTGCAGGCCCAGGAACTCCACCGTCTCGCCGCGGCCGCTGGCCGGCAGCCAGCCCAGCGACACGCTGAACGTCATGATCAGCATCAGCGCGATCCAGAAGGTGGGCAGCGAGAAGCCGACGATGCTGCCCGCCATGATCAGCTTGGAATAGCGGCTTTCCGGATACAGCCCGGCCAGCAGGCCCAGCGGCAGGCCCACGACCACCGCCAGCAGCATGGCGGCGATGGCCAGCTCGAAGGTGGCGGGCAGGCGCTGGATCACCAGCTCCACGGCCGGGATGTTGTAGACGAAGCTGTTGCCCAGATTGCCGTGCAGGGCGCCGTTGATGAACGCCAGGTACTGTTCCCACAGCGGCTTGTCCAGGCCCAGCTCGGCGATGATGCGGGCGCGGTCGACCTGGTCCACGTCCTGGCCGATCAGAATGTCCACCGGGTTGCCGATGGCATGCAGGCCCACGAACACGATCAGCGTCATCAGGAAGACGACCACCGCGGCTTGCGCCACGCGGCGCAGCAACCAGCCCGTCATTGCGCGGTCTCCGATTGCGCGATGGGGGCGGGCGCCGGCGCGGGCACCCATTCATCGCCGAACACTTCCGGTTCGGAGAACGCTTCCATATTGGCGTAGTGCGTGGCCACGTCCTCGCGGTAGAACAGGCCCGCGATGCCCTGGGCGAGGCGCTTGGCGCCCTCGCTGATGGCGGGGATGTCGCCCGAGATCGTGCCCTGGGTCAGCGCCGCCGGATACGAGAAGCAGTGCACCCGGTCCAGGCCGGGACAGGCGCCCGGGGTTTTCTCCTGCAGTTCGAAGACCGCGCCCAGGTCGGGCGAGTCATGCAGCTCCTGGTCTTCCTGGCCGGCCGGCGGCACGTAGCGGTCGCCCCAGGCGCGCACGTGCGGCGCCAGCGCGGCGAACTCGGGGCGCGCGGTCCAGTCGATGCGGAATCCCGTGGAGAAGATCAGGAAGTCCAGCGCGAACACGCCCTTGGGCGTGGTGACGCGGATTTCGTCGTCCACCATGGCCAGGTCCTGGACGCCTGCGCCCAGGTTGAAGCGCGCGTTGGGGTGGCGCGATACGCGCAGCGTGCTGCCGCGCGGCGGCGGGACCTGGGCGGCGTTGATGTAGTGGCGGATCTTCCACTTCCATTCGTCCGGCAGCGTCAGGTGGCCGTGGGTCAGGCCGGGATTGCCGGCGCCCTTGCCCTTGTTGATGCGGGGGATGTCCTGGCGGCGGATCAGCAGGTCCACGCTGGCCGCGCCCGCCTCCAGCGCGGTGGCCGCGCTATCCATGGCGGACGCGCCCGCGCCGACCACGCCCACGCGCTTGCCGGCGAGCGTGGCGTAGTCCATGACGTCGGAGGAGTGCGCCCAGCGATTGCGCGGCAGTTTCCTGGCGAAGTCGGGCACATAGGCGCCGCCCAGGCCGTCGCGCCCGGTCGCCAGCACCACGCGGCGCGCCAGCACCGTGCTGCGGCCGGCGGGCGACTCGATCTTCAGCTGCACCAGCCGGTCGGCGCGCGGCAGCACGGCGCGGATGCGGTGTTCGTTCCGCACATCCAGGTCCAGCACGCGGCGATACCAGCGCAGGTAGTCCATCCACTGCAGGCGCGGAATCTTGTCCAGCGCCTCCCAGGCCTCGGACCCGAACTGGGATTCGAACCAGGCGCGGAACGTCAGCGCCGGCAGGCCCAGCGCGGGGCCGGTCAGCTGCTTGGGCGAGCGCAGCGTCTCCATGCGCGCCGTGGTGGCCCAGGGGCCTTCGAAGCCGGCGGGCGCCTGGTCGAAGATGGGCGCGTTGATGCCCAGGTGCGTGAGCGACGCCGCCGCCGCCAGGCCGGCCATGCCGCCGCCGACGATGGCCACGTCCAGCACGGGCTTGCCGTCGACATGGCGGGGCGTCACCCAGTTCTTGGCGGGAAGTTCCAGCCAGGCAAGATCCTGGCGCAGGCGCGCTTCCAGCGCGGCCAGGCCTTGCGGCGGAGCGGCTATGGGCAGATTCATGATGCAGGGGATTCCGTAAGTGGGGCGTCGTCGCCGTAGATCGACTGCAGCAGCGCCGCATGGGCGCTGGCGTCGTGCAGCACGAAGCCGGGCAGCAGGGCCGCCGCGGCGTCGGCCAGCGCGTCGGCCATGGCCTGGCAGGCCGGCGTCGGCGTTTGCGACTGCGGGGTGATGACCCCGAAGAAAAATGGGATGTCCAGGTCGATGGGACGGATCGCCACGCCTTCCATCGGCATGCCGTAGGCGGTGATCGGTTCCAGCACCGACACGCCCAGGCCGGCGCGCACGGCGGCCAGGGCGTTGACGGACGAATTGGTTTCCAGCGTGGCGGGCATGCGGCCGCCGGGGGCCAGCGCGGCGTCGAGCCGCCGGCGCAGCCGGAACGGATTGGCCATCGTGATCAGGCGCCGGCCGGCCAGCGCCGACACCGGCACCACCGCCTGCTGCGCCGCCGGATCGTTTTCCGGCAGCGCGGCCACACAGGGCGCCTGCCCGATCCAGTGCACCGTCAGGCCGCGATGCTCCAGCGGCAGGCTGGTCGCGCCCAGTTGCGCCGAGCCCGACAGCACCGCATGCACCACCTGTTCCGGCGAGGCGCTGCGCAACTGCACGCGGGCCGCGCCGAGCCGGGACTCGATGCGTTTGAGCGCGTCGGGCACCAGCCCGGCCGCCAGCGCCGAGGTGGCCGCCATCAGCAGCGGCTGGGCCTCGCCGCGGGCGATCTCTTCGGCGCGGCCGCGGATCTGCTGCAGGCTGGCCAGCGCGCGTTCGACGTCTTCGTACAGCAGAAAGCCCTGTTCGGTCGGCGTGACCCGCGGGCCGCTGCGCGCGAACAGGGCATAGCCGATCTCGGCCTCCAGTTCCTGCAGCAGCCGGCTGATCGCCGGCTGCGAGCGTCCCAGCAGCCGTCCGGCAGCGGTGACGCTGCCTGTGGACATCACGGCCGCAAAGGCCTCGAGTTGACGAAGTTCCATTGGTTTTGATTTATGCCAAGGACGAATTCTTGCCCGCGAAGTATGCGCTGTGCAAATAATTAAAGCGCATAAGCAAATTCCCTCATGGGGTTATCCCTAGGGGAGTTCATAACTGCGGGTTATTTCGGTTGACCGTGTCTTACCTTGGTCCTAGTTCTCGCCGACGTGCATTGCGCTGCTCTGGTGCTGTATTAAATTACAGTTGTTCGCAGTCTTTATTGTTATGTTTTCCGCGGAGGCGATCATGGGCGTAACGGCTTTGCAGGCAGCCAAGCACGCATGCGACACGTCCGATTGGACGCTTACGAATCTGCAGCTGCAAAAAATCCTTTATCTGGCTCACATGGTCTACGCCGGCCGCCATAAGCGGCCCATGATCGCCGATGAGAATTTCCAGGCATGGAATTACGGTCCGGTTTTACCGTCCGTCTACCACCGTGCGTCAGCTTTTGGCGCCCGCCCAATCAGGAACATCTTTCGGTCGATACTTTGCCCGTCGGACCCGCTGGCGGTCGAATTGATCGACGAGGCCGTGGACAGGTTCGGCAACGAACCGGCATTCAAGCTCGTCAAGCTGACCCATGACGGCAAGAGCGCATGGAGCCGGCATTTCACCACCGGACACTGGGGCGTCGAGATTCCATTTTCATCGGTGCTGGATGAGTATGCTCAACGTTTCGGGCCCAAGGAATGAGCGGTGCCCAGCGGAGAATTCCAGCATCTTTCCGAAAGCGCCTCCGAGTCGGCCGGCATATTGCCAACCGAGGAAATCGCTGCCGCCACCGCGAACCTGGAGCGGAAACTCCAATATGAAAAGGAATCTCGGCGGGAAGAGCGCTTTATCCTTTCCGTCTTTATCGTTGCGCTGATTGACGCTTTTTTGTTCATGCAGATGAACACTTGGTCGGGGCCGATTGTGCTCGGCCTGGTAGAACTGGTCGCGTTCGCGGTATTCGCCAGGCGTTCAGGCGTAGACGAGGTTGTGCAGCTCCTGGACAAGCTTTTAGTTCCGTTTTGCCGGGACAAAAGCCGGGATAAAACTTAAGCCGCCTTGCCGCGCCCGCGGCCGCCGTTCAGGAATGGCTGCGGCCCTGGCGGCGGCAATGCAGATACCGTTCGATCTCGGCCTGTTCCACGGCCGGGTCCAGCAAGCGCCACCGGACCACATAGCCGCGGTGCGCGGGCGGCATCCAGCCCAATATGGAGTACATCGTGACCTCGGTTTCGCCCGTATTGAATTCGGTTTCGAAGAATCCCTGGCGTTGCGGTGGCTTGCTGCCACATATCCAGTTGGAACCCGGCATGACGGTCTCCTCCTGCAGCATGTGCGTTCCATGCTACGCGCCGCCCTGCGAAACCGCATGCGTTCTAGCCCCGATGCGGGCCGCGGTCCACCTGTGTTAGAAACACGGATGGGGCTGCCGAAAGGCGGCCCTCGATCTTTGCGAACCTTTGCAGTTCGATTCGGCCCGTGGCGGTAGCATTCGGTCATCAATCATCAGGAGTCCGCCATGGAAACCAAGCAACCAACCCCGGAGCCGAACAAGCGCCGCTGGCCTTTCGGCTACGGCGAGGAAGAATGAATAGCGCGGCCTGACTAGCCGATGCGCGCGATCCGTTCGCCGGGGCGCGACAGCTAATAATGCGGGGACTTGCGGAATATTGACCCGCGCCGGAATGCCCCCGGCGCGGCAGGGATTATCACTTCGGCAGCACGAACTCCACGCGCCGGTTCTGGGCGCGCCCTTCGGGGTTGTCCGCGCCGTTGGCCAGTTTGTTCGGCTGCACCGGCCGGCTGTCGCCCAGGCCTTTGGTTTTCAAGCGCGAGGGGTCCACGCCGTGGCTGGCCAGCCATTTCGCCACCGCCTGGGCGCGCCGCAGCGACAATTCCTTGTTGTAGGCGGCCGATCCCTTGGAGTCGGTGTGTCCTTCGATCGCCACGGCACCGGCCGGGCCGGACTCGATGAGGCCGGCGATGTCCTGCAGCGTCGGTTCGGCGGCCGGGCGGATGGCGGCCTTGTCGAAGTCGAACAGCACGTCGCCCAGCATCGACACGGTCACGGCATTCTGGTCCTGCCGAACCGATATGCCCGAATGGCGGGCGGCCAGCCCATCGATCCGCGCGGTCAGGTCGGATACGCCGCCGCCGGTGTCGGAAGGAAAACCCTTCAGGTCCAGGATAGTGGCCTTGAGATCGAGAATCTCGGCCTTGTAGGGCGGCTCTTGCGCAAAAGAGCCGCTGGCGGCGGTCAGCAGCGCCGCCGCCAGCAGGGATGACGCGCCCAGGTGGCCCGTCATGGCTATCGATCGGTGATCTTGATGGCGTCGAAGGTCTCGACGCCCGGGATCGTCAGGGATACTTCGGTGATCTCTTTGGGCGGTGCGGGGAATTTCCCATGCCAGGAACCGGCGATCGGCGTGTCCTTGGCGGTGCGCAGCATCAGCTTGGGATTGGTCAGGGGCTTGTCGTTGCTGTCTTTCAGCAGCAGGTATTTCTTGTTGCCCGCGACCACGTAGAAGCTGTTCTCGTAGTCGTTTTGCGAGATCGTCGAATAAATCATCTCGGTCTTGCCCGGTACGATAGGCTTGAACCGCATCTTGATGGACAGGATGTCGCCGCTGCGCACGGCCTCGATCACCTGGCCTTCGGCCACGCCAGAGTCGATCATTCCGGTCGCGAGCGGCGCGGCGGCGTCGGCCTGGGCGTAAGCGGTCTGTCCGATGGGAGCCAGTGTCATATAGGCGCCCAGCGCGCAGGCAGCGGCGGTTTTTCCGATTGAAGTCACGATAAGCATCCTTTCTTGTTCAAGATTCGGGTCGATGTATCGGAGCAGGGAACTCATGCTTTGGGCGTAATCCGGCGCCCGACCAACGATAGTCCGACTTTCGGGGACTTATTGCCGTTCGATATTCTTCCAAGACGTTACGGAATCTGGCCGGGGCCGAGGTGAGAATTGCTGAACTTTGGCCGATTACGCTTTCGTAACATCCCCGTAAAGCACAAGGAAGGGGATGAGCCATGGCGACTTGCGAACAATGCGAGGCTATCGCTGCGAACCGGCGCGACGCGCCCGGACACGAAAACCTGATCAGCCTCGGTGACGTGCGCTCGCTCGACGAACACCGGCGCGACGTCAGCCACGAAGCCTTTACCTGCGCCATCTGCGGCGCCGAATGGAATTACCGGCGCGACAAGCGCGACCCGGCCAGCGGCTGGAGCCGGGGCGAGGCCGCGCCGCTGGCGCCGGACGACGCCGCGCGGGCGGCCTGAAAGGCAGTCAGACCTGCATCTTCTTCTTGCCCAGCAGGGTCAGCGCCAAGCTGCGGCCGGTGCGCATGAACGGATACAGGGCGGTGGACAGGCAGGGATTGCGGAAGACGGCGGCGTTGATGCTGTTGAACAAATCGTTGCCGGTGCTGAGCAGCGCCAGCCGGTTGATGCAGTCCGCGCCGAAATAGTCCTGTCCGTCCAGGTGCAGCAGCATGCCCTGGTTCAGGTCGTATCCCTGCGCCTTGTATGCGACCGCCAGGTCGGAATGGTCGCGCATGTTCAGCAGATCGACCGGGCCGACCGCCTTTTGCAGCCGCAGCATCTGCACGTAGTTCGAGCAGAACGGGCAATCTCCGTCGTAGAGCAGAAAGTTCTTCGCGATGGCCATGATGCACCGTAAGGGGAAGGGCGCGGGCGCGAAAAGCGCGCCCGCCAGTTCCGATTAAAACGCATATCCGCCGCCTCGGCCCAGGCCGGTCTACCGCAGGCGCGGCCGGGGCGATCAGCCCGCGGCGGCTTGGTCGGCCGCGGGCCAGGCCAGCTTCATGGCGTAGTCGCGCACGTCTTGCGGCCAGTCGGCGACGAGCCGCGCGTAGCGTTCGCGGTCGTCGGCATAAAGCGCGCGGGTCGCCTCCTCGAAGCCCGGCAGGTTGCCGGCCATGCTGGACATGAAGTGATACGCGGCCTCCTGGCATGCGCGGCGGCGCTCCTGCGCCTCGTTGCCGCGGCGCGCCTGTTCCACCAGCTTGCGCAAGGCCACGGACGCGCCGCCGGGCTGCGCGGCCAGCCAGTCCCAATGGCGCGGCAGCAGCGTGACTTCGCGCGCCACCACGCCCAGCCTGGGCCGGCCGCGTCCGCGCGGCGCCGGTTCGGCCGGGCTGGCGGAATCGGTTTCGGCGGGGGCGCGGTGGCGTTCGGCGACGCTGGCGTCGTCGCCGCTCAGATCCAGGTCCACCTGTCGGCCGGACCGGTCCTCGTAGACCAGGATGGCGGCGCCGCCGGCGGCCATCGCGTGCTTTACAGCCAGCGCCACGTCGGCCAGCACGCCGGCGGCAAGAAGGCGGTGGCCCGAGAAAGCGGTGTGTGCAGACAAAGTAGTCATTATTTAACCCGGGTAAAATTGAACGAGCGAATTATGATCCGGGTAAAAAGAAAAGTCAATTGATCCGGGTAAAAACACTGAAATAATCTTTGCGGACCTAGGGTGAATACCTAGGCAAAACACCTGGACGGCGTATAATCTTGCTTTGCGCCCGGAGTTACCCATGCGTCTCGTTCAAAAAGCGCTCACCTTCGACGATGTGTTGCTGGTGCCTGCGTATTCCGAGGTGTTGCCGCGCGACACCTCCCTGGCCACGCGCCTGACCCGCAACATCAATCTCAATATCCCCCTCGTGTCCGCCGCCATGGACACCGTCACCGAATCGCGTCTGGCCATCGCCATGGCGCAAGAGGGCGGAATCGGGATCATCCACAAGAATCTGTCCGCCGACGCCCAGGCCCGTGAAGTGGCCCGCGTCAAGCGCCACGAATTCGGCATCGTGATCGATCCGGTCACCGTCACCCCCCAGATGAAAGTGCGCGACGCGATTGCGTTGCAGCGCCAGCACGGCATCTCGGGCCTGCCGGTGGTCGAGGGACGCAAGCTGGTCGGCATCGTCACCAACCGCGACCTGCGCTTCGAAGAGAACCTGGACCAGCCCCTGCGCAACATCATGACGCCGCAGGAACGCCTGGTCACCATGAAGGAAGGCGCCACGCTGGAAGAGGCCCAGGCCCTGATGCACAAGCATCGCCTGGAGCGCGTGCTGATCGTCAACGACGGCTTCGAGCTGCGCGGCCTGGCCACGGTCAAGGACATCGTCAAGAACACCGAACACCCGATGGCCAGCAAGGACGCCCAGGGCCAGCTGCGCGTGGGCGCGGCGGTGGGCGTGGGCGCCGGCACCGAAGAGCGCGTTGAGAAGCTGGTCGCCGCCGGCGTCGACGTCCTGATCGTCGACACCGCCCACGGCCACTCCAAGGGCGTGCTCGAAGGCGTGCGCTGGGTCAAGCAGAACTATCCCAAGGTCGAAGTCATCGGCGGCAACATCGCCACCGCCGCCGCCGCGCGCGCGCTGGTCGAGTACGGCGCCGACGGCGTCAAGGTCGGCATCGGCCCCGGCTCGATCTGCACCACCCGCATCGTCGCCGGCGTGGGCGTGCCGCAGATCCATGCCATCTCCGAAGTCGCCAAGGCGCTGGAAGGCACGGGCGTGCCGCTGATCGCCGACGGCGGCATCCGCTACTCGGGCGACGTCGCCAAGGCCCTGGCCGCCGGCGCGTTCTCCTGCATGATGGGCGGCATGTTCGCCGGCACCGAAGAGTCGCCGGGCGAAGTCGTGCTGTTCCAGGGCCGCTCGTACAAGTCGTACCGCGGCATGGGCAGCCTGGGCGCCATGACCGACGGCTCGGCCGACCGGTATTTCCAGGACCCCGCCAACAACGCGGACAAGCTGGTTCCCGAAGGCATCGAAGGCCGTGTTCCCTACAAGGGCAGCGTGCTGGCCATCATTTACCAGCTGGTCGGCGGCATCCGCGCCTCGATGGGCTATTGCGGCGCCGCCACCATCGACGACATGCGCACCAAGGCCGAATTCGTGGAGATCACCTCCGCCGGCGTGCGCGAGTCGCACGTGCACGACGTACAGATCACCAAGGAAGCGCCCAACTACCGCGCCGACTGATCCGTACAGTCAACTACAATGTCATGCATCACGCACCGGCAGAACCGCAATGAACCCGCGGTTCTGCCGGTGCGGTTTTATTTACTGCGGTTCCATTCATTACCGGTAGAGTCTCCATGCACCAGCGCATCCTCATTCTCGACTACGGTTCGCAAGTCACCCAACTGATCGCCCGCCGCGTGCGCGAGGCCGGCGTGTATTCCGAAGTGCATCCGGGCGACGTCGACGACGCCTTCGTGCGCGAACAGATGGCGCAAGGCCTCAAGGGCATCATCCTGTCCGGCAGCCACGCCTCGGCCTACGAAGAAGGCTCCATGCGCGTGCCGCACGCCGTGTTCGAACTGGGCGTGCCGGTGCTGGGCATCTGCTACGGCATGCAGTCCATGGCCCAGCAGCTGGGTGGCGTGGTCAGCTTCTCCGACCACCGCGAATTCGGCTACGCCGAAGTCCGCGCCCACGGCCACACCAAGCTGCTGGAAGGCCTGGAAGACTTCACCACGCCCGAAGGCCACGGCATGTTGAAGGTCTGGATGAGCCACGGCGACAAGGTCACCGAACTGCCGCCGGGCTTCAAGCTCATGGCTTCCACGCCGTCCTGCCCGATCGCCGGCATGGCCGACGAAGACCGCAAGTTCTACGCCGTGCAGTTCCACCCCGAAGTCACGCATACCGTGCAGGGCAAGGCCATGCTGGCCCGCTTCGTCAACGAGATCTGCGGCTGCGAAGGCGACTGGAACATGCCCGACTACGTGGCCGAAGCCGTCGCGCGCATCCGCGAACAGGTCGGCGACGACGAAGTCATCCTCGGCCTGTCCGGCGGCGTGGACTCCTCCGTCGCGGCCGCGCTGATCCACAAGGCCATCGGCGACCAGCTCACCTGCGTCTTCGTCGACCACGGCCTGCTGCGCCTGGACGAAGGCAAGCAGGTCATGCAGACCTTCGCCGAGAACATGGGCGTCAACATCATCCACATCGACGCGACCGCCCAGTTCATGGGCAAGCTCGCCGGCGTGGCCGACCCCGAAGCCAAGCGCAAGATCATCGGCCGCGAATTCGTCGAAGTGTTCCAGGAACAGGCCGGCAAGCAGAAAAGCGCCAAGTGGCTGGCCCAGGGCACCATCTACCCCGACGTGATCGAATCGGCCGGCGCCAAGACCGGCAAGGCCACCTCCATCAAGTCGCACCACAACGTCGGCGGCCTGCCGGACACGCTCAACCTGCAGCTGCTGGAACCCCTGCGCGAACTGTTCAAGGACGAAGTCCGCGAACTCGGCGTGGCCCTGGGCCTGCCGCCGCAGATGGTCTACCGCCACCCGTTCCCCGGTCCCGGCCTGGGCGTGCGCATCCTGGGCGAGGTCAAGCACGAATACGCCGAACTGCTGCGCCGCGCCGACGCCATCTTCATCGAAGAACTGCGCAACACCAAGGACGAGGCCAGCGGCCTGACCTGGTACGAACTGACCTCGCAGGCGTTTGCCGTGTTCCTGCCGGTCAAGTCCGTGGGCGTGATGGGCGACGGCCGCACCTACGAATACGTCGTCGCGCTGCGCGCGGTGCAGACGTTCGACTTCATGACCGCCGACTGGGCGCCGCTGCCGCATCCGCTGCTGGCCCGGGTGTCGTCGCGGATCATCAATGAAGTGCGCGGGATCAACCGTGTCGTGTATGACGTGTCGAGCAAGCCGCCTGCGACGATTGAGTGGGAATGAAATACCTTCACGTCAGGTCGTCCCATGTGGTCCCGCTTTTCGCTGAAAAGCCCGTCCTGACAGTGAGTTAAGTCCTACTCGGTCTCAAGTCGCCTCAGCAAAGCCCCCGGAATTTGGCGGTATTGTTGGCGGTACCGGAGAGCAACCCCTTGGACGACCTCGGTTGATACCGTCAAATGCCTTGACGGTATCAGATTCGATGGCTTCGTCGGAGGACAAGATGCTCACTGACTTGAAATTGAAGGCCCTCAAGGCCACAGGGAAGATCTACAAGGTCGCGGACCAACAAGGCCTCTACGTCGCGGTGACGCGAACCGGCATCGTCAGCTTCCGGTTCGACTACCGCATGGGGAAACGCCGCGAGACCTTGGTGATCGGTCAATACGACTCGAACCTCGGGGCGCGGAACCCACGTGCTCTGGATGAGCTGGACTACGGCATGTCCGTGAGCCTGGCCGAGGCTCGGTTGCTGCTCACGCGGGCGGCTCGAAGCGTGGAGCAGGGAGAGAGCCCTTCGCGCGGCAAGGTCGAGAAGCGGGTCAAGGCTGCAGAGGCCTTGACGTTCGGTGGCTGGGCAAAAAGGTATTTCGAAGAGGCTGACCTAGCTGACTCGACCAAGGCCATGCGGAAGTCGGTCTATGACCGGCATCTGGAGAAGGAGTTTGGCCGGCTCAAGCTCGAGGAGATCACGCCGGACATCCTGATGGCACGGTGCGAGAGGATCAAGGCAAAGGGAGCCGCAGCGCCTGCTGTTCATGCGCGGGACATCGTGTTGCAGGTGTACCAGTACGTGAAGGCGCGGGGGATGAAAATCGAAAATCCCGCCGAGGCGATCAAGCCCAGCGCTATTGCCACGTTCAAGGCTCGGGATAGGGCCCTTTCGCCGAAGGAAATTCACGTGTTCTTCAATGCGCTTGAAGAAACAGGGACTGCATCGACATTGCGCCTGGCCGTCAAATTTATGCTGCTGACGATGGTGCGTAAATCGGAATTCATCCAGGCGACGTGGGAGGAGGTGGACTTCGGAACAGCCGTTTGGACGATTCCGAAGGAGCGCATGAAAGCGGGTCGCCCTCATAACGTCTATCTCAGTCAGCAGGTACTTGATATTCTGGTAGCTTTCAAGACTTGTTTCGGATCCAGCCAGTACTTGCACCCCGGACGCTATGAGATGAATCGGCCGATCAGCAACCCAGCGTTGAATCGGGTTCTCGAGGTCACTGTGCAGTTGATTCGCGATCGCGGAGAGGAATTTGAATCCTTTACCGTGCATGACCTGCGTCGGACGGCCAGCACCCACTTGCATGAGGCCGGATTCAATAGCGACTGGATTGAGAAATGCCTTGCCCACGAGCAGCGGGGCGTGCGAGCGGTCTACAACAAGGCGGAATACGCCGAGCAGCGTAGAACAATGCTCCAAGCTTGGGCCGACATGGTCGATTCATGGATCATGAATGGGCCCAGCCCGGTCAAGCCGTTGAAGCTGGCCTATTCCTCCGAACCTGAGCTTGTCAGAAATTTTGTGTGTGAGGCATAGCATGTCGACAAGGAGCATGAATGCCACGCAAGACCAAACCGAGCTTGTCAGAAATTTTGTGTGTGAGGCATAGCATGTCGACAAGGAGCATGAATGCCACGCAAGACCAAACCCACCGCTTTGGCGGACCAGGCGGCACAGCCGCAATTTCACATCCCGGCCGAGCTGCTTGACCAGTTGGTGACCGGGCCCATGACGCCGGGCCAAGTCCAAGGGCTGTTCGATCAGTTCAAGAAGTCAATTCTTGAGCGGGCGCTGGGCGCCGAGATGAGTCATCACCTAGGCTATGCGCCCGGCCAAGCCAAGCCCACAGGCGGATCAGCCAACCACCGCAACGGCAAGAGCACCAAGACCGTACTGACCGATGTGGGGGCGCTGCGCATCGATGTCCCACGCGATCGCGAAGGCAGCTTCGAGCCGCAGCTCATTGGCAAGCACGAGCGGCGCTTTACGGGTTTCGACGACAAGATCATCGCCATGTACGCACGCGGCATGACGGTGCGCGAGATCCAGGGTTTCCTGGCTGAGATGTACTCGGTGGACGTCTCGCCCGAGCTCATCAGCCGTGTCACCGATGAGGTGATGGGCGAGGTCACGGCCTGGCAGACACGGCCGCTGGAGGCGATGTACCCGGTGGTGTTCTTCGATGCGCTGCGGGTCAAGATTCGCGAGGATGCGGTGGTGCGCTCCAAGGCCGTCTACCTGGCGCTGGGCGTACTGCCTGACGGCTCGCGCGACATCCTGGGAATCTGGATCGAGAACACCGAGGGGGCGAAGTTCTGGATGAAGGTCTTCAACGATCTGAAGACGCGCGGGGTGCAGGACATCCTGATTGCCGTCACCGACGGCCTCAAGGGCATGCCAGAGGCGCTGGGCGCAGTGTTCCCGGCGACGACGCTGCAGACCTGCATCGTGCACCTGATCCGGGGTGGCCTGGACTTTGCGTCATGGAAAGACCGCAAGGCGCTGGCCGCAGCCATCAAACCCATCTACACCGCGGTGAGCGCCGAGGCGGCCGAGGCCGAGTTGGATGCGTTTGCGGCCGGCCCCTGGGGGCAGCGGTTCCCGACCGTGGTCAGCGCCTGGCGCCGGGCCTGGGACAAGGTCATCCCGTTCTTCGCCTTCCCGCCCGAGGTGCGGCGCGTGATCTACACCACCAACGCCATCGAGAGCGTGAACGCACGGCTGCGCAAGATCATCAAAACGCGCGGCCACTTCCCCAGCGACGAGGCGGCCACCAAGCTGATCTGGCTGGCGCTGCGCAACATCACCGCGGACTGGGGGCGGGCGGCCAACCACTGGAAATCAGCGATGAACCAATTTGCGATCCTCTACGAGGACCGATTTACCAGATCGGGCCAGTAAGATCACCAAGCCGCCTCACGATTGAGTGACGGATTCAACAGCCTCACACACAGAAATCCTGACACTCCCCCGAACCTGGAGCGGATGACGAGCGTCAGGTGGCTTTGATGCAGCCTGCGTGAGGGGGATGCTTCCGCTTCGGCGGAGGCGGCGCCTTCCCGATGGCAGAAGGCCTGTCAAAGGAGTGAAGCATGGCACGTAGAACGATCACACATGTCCCTATGGCGTTTCGGCCGCTTACGGGGCCGCTGCAGTTCAGTGGCGACTGGCCAGGTGTATTTCTGCGCGGTGACGAATGCGGCGAGTATGGACATGCCATCGGGGTTGTCCGTGGTGCCATCAAGCGGCAGGTCGAAGCAGGAAACTGGCCCGAGAACACCGATACAGAGTTGCTGCGCGCTCTGGCTTCGTTGCAAGCGTTGTCATCGCTGCTCAAGTCCTGCCGCCTGGCGCCGCCGCAAGTAGATTGAAGGTCGGGGGCGTGACGAGGCCGTGGCCATCGTCGAGCGTTTGCACGCCTTGGAGCGGGGAATCAACGTGATACGCTGAATGCAGGTGGTCCAGAGCGCGGCTGTCTGGTTCCTTCGGAACCCGCGTGCGATCATGTCGGCGTGATCCTGACCTGAAGGCGTCTCTGGTCCGGGTATCTGCAAGGAGGCTCTATGCGAAAAGCCATCTTCCTGTTCTTCCTGCTGCTGGGTATCAGCATTGGCCTGCTGTCGGCCTGGACTGATGGCTGGGGCTTGCGGATTGTCATGATGGCTGTTGGTGCCCTGTTTGGCGGCGCGATCGGCGGAGGGCTATCGCAGATCGGTAAGCGGCAACCTGCACGTCGGCGGTTGCTCACCGAAGAAGAGATCGAGCCGATCCCCGGCGGAGGGTCATCAGGTCGTGATCTCGCTGCCAACTACTGGCGAGATGAAGGGCATCCACCATTTATGAAGCCGCCGCGGACGGAGCATGGGAATCATATGTTTGATCCCGATAAGAACCTCTAGGTGTTGCTATTTTCGGAGCGCGTCTTTGACGGCGTTCTTGGCGTCGTCGATCAGTGGAGCAGCGTCTTCTACGACTTGCTTGCCCGTCTGCTTCATCAACGAACGCTCGGAGGCCAATGTGCCGTCGGGAGTTTCCCGGATCTGTGCTTTTTGCTCGAAAGCCTCCTGGTCAGAGCCTGTGGTTGCCCGAATGCGTCCACCTTCTTCTCGTATGGAACTGCGCACATTGGATGGAGATCCGGCGGTCGGGGCTGTGGAGGGTAGGATGTTGCCGAACTGGCGCACTTCAGCTTGGTTCGCTCGGTGGCGGCTGCTGATATCCGGTCCGATCGCAGGATCCCCCGTGTTACGCAGGTGCTGTGCACCTAGATCGCCGAACGCTGTAGGCACGGCGGTTCCATCCGAGAACACCTGGTGGGGACGCAGCGACTGTCGAGCCAGCTCCGCCTCCATGAGGATGCGGGCCGATGCACTGTTGCCGCCGTACTGTTCCGCGTAGCGCCTGAACATCTCGAGGTTGTGCGGGTCTTGGGCGATATCGATCGAGATGGTTTCTCCGCGCTCGTAGGCGGTCGAGACCCGTTCGGCGAAGGACGTCCGTTCCGAGAGGCTGGCGTCGGCTCGTTCTGAGCGGGTGGTGCTCGAAGCCAGCCTTGAGGAGAGGTCTTGGGCTTCTCTGGCATCGTTGGAAACGGCATTCACGAAACTCACGTCGCGTGATGCTCTGTCACCGAACTGTTTGAACTCGGCCAGTTGTTCACTTGTCATGGAGGCAAGCACCTGCTGCTCAGCTATGGACAGGCCAGAAGAATAGTTTTTGTCTGCAACGGCGTTCCCCTGAACACCAAAGACAGGCGTGTTTATCCCAAGGCGGCCAGAGGCGCCCATTGCGATGCGCGCCACCTGCGCCTGGGTTAGGCCGGTGGTGTCTGCTACGTTCTTGCTGATCTGATCCAGCCGGTTGATGGTCTCACCGAACTGTTCGAAGCTGCTCGACGTGGAGCCGCTGCTGCTGCGCGATGAGCGCAGCTTCGCGAGGCCCTTGGTGAATGCCTCGGTCAGCACCGCCGACCGCTCATTGCTGGCTGCCACCGACTCGCTGCGCGCTGCGTCGGCCTGGCGGCTCGCGTCCTGCACATCCTGTTCGGACACTCGCATGGATACGACCCGCGAGGCGAAGCCCTGGTTGCGCAGGAGGCTCACCGCCGTCCGGCCCGTCAGTGCGTTCGACGAGAACGTGTTGCCTGAAAGATCGTTCTGCCAGCTCGACATGAAGGCCGAGGTGCGATTCGGCGCGAGCTGCATCTGATCCATCGAGACATTGCCCATGGACGTATTGCCCACGGTGGATGCCGAGGTCGAGCCCGAGAGCATGGCCTGCAGCCCCGACAGGCCACCCACCAGGGCCGTGCCGAAATTCTCCATGCGCTTGAGCGCCGCCCAGGCCACGAAGGGGATGCTGATCGCCAGGTAGCCCACGATGGCTTCGCCCGAGATCGCGCGCGAGTAGATCACAGAGGAGGTCTGCAGCGCCAGCGCCTTCGCGCCGGTTCCAAGGTCTGCCGCGGCGGCCAGGTCGTAGGCGGCGTAGATCGAGGCCATGTAGTTCAGGATGGCGTAGAGCGGCGGCCAGAGCTGGATCCAGATGAGGATCGACGCGTAGCCTTTGAACGCGATCATGGTGTCCCGCCCGCTGGTCAGCAGGAGCAGCAGCACGAACAGCGGGAACATGGCATAGGTGACGGCCTCGATCACGTTGCGGAACACAGGCAGCGCCTGCTCGGCCACCTTGCCATAGTTCAGCCAGGTGGCGTTGACCTGGGCCACGGCCTGGGCCCGTCCCACCGCCAGGACCATGGCCGCAGGGTCATTGACCTTCTGCCCGACGATCTTGCCGGTGTCCTCGATAGCGTTGAGCATGGCGTTCTGCCGGACGATGTCGGCTGCCGTAGCCGATGCGTTGGCGATGCTGTTCTTTGTGTAGGCCTGCTGGATCTGTCCAGCGATGACCGCGGCAGCAGCCGTGGCGGGCAGGGTCGGGTTGAGCTGGAAGGCCAGCCGTCCCTGGATGCGCTGAATCTGCGCCGGCAGCCGGCCGTTCAGGTTCAGGTAGACATTCGGGCAGGTGTCGACGCCGGCACTGCCGCCCGTGATCGTGCTGAAGCGGGCGGGGTTCGGCGAGGCCATCAGCGCCCACACGTCGTCGGCCGCCGAGAAGGTCGCCGGATCCAGCGTGCCGTCGACCAGGTCGTAGGTGGTGCAGTTGTGGATGAAATTCACCAGATCGGTTCGGAAGGCCGGATCTTGGAACACGACGTTGCCCGTCTCGCGGATCAGCCGGTTGCCGAACATCAGGCCGTTCTGCTCGTAGGTCAGCTCGGCCGGCAGCGCGCCGATGCCCGGGATGACCTGAAAGGCCGTCTCGAACAGTCCGGTCAGCGTGTGGCCGATGGTGCTGGTCAGGCTGCCGAGCACCGCCACCCCGAAGGGCACGTTGTCCACGACCTTGACGGCCGAACTGCCAGTCTTGTCCACGATGCCCACCGTCACCTTGGGCACGATCAGGACGCTGAAGACGAGCACCACGGTGGCGAGCCATTTCCACCCCTGTAACTTTTCGGGCGCAAAGGCGTAGGCGATCAGGGCCGCCACGAACCCGCAGAACGCCACCGCTGCGACAGCCGAGGCATAGTCTCCAGAGGCATGGATGGCCGCTGCCGCGTTGAAGACGCCGAACAGGCTGTCCGAGTTCTGGTAGGCGTAGATCTCCCACATGGCGGCCTCTCTCCTGGGCCTACCGGGACAGGTAGGCGGCCTGCTGGCCGAGCATGTCCATCACATGCTGCGGCATGCTGGAGCGCAACTGGCGCTCCAGTTCCTCCAGGTGGCTGGCCGCCGCGCGGAACGAACCGACCTTCTGGTACAGCAGGCTTTTCTCCTGAGATAGCTGAAGCAGCATCGCCTGCGCGCGCTGGCGAACCTGGTTGGCCTGCTCGCGCTGGGTCTGCTGCAGTGTGTAGTCCTTGTCCAGGGCCGCCATGCCCAGGCGCAGGTTGCGCTCCAGGAACACGTAGGCGTAGTCGGCCGCGATGACGTCGCGGTACTGGCTGATCAGGCTGTCGGCCAGGCCCGAGCCGGGGATGCTGGTGCCGATCGAGAGCATCTTGTAGACCGGCTCGGTGGTCTGGTTGACGAAACCCACCTCGGCCGAGTTGTTCGGGATGGGCGTGCGGGAGGCGATCTTGTCGGCGATGGAGCGCATCAGCGTTTCCACGCGCGAGGTGAACGGGACGTGGTCGTAGCTGGTGTTCAAGGTCACCGCGTCGCAGTTGGTGTAGTCGTTGCAGCGCAGCAGGTGCTGAACGACGTTGCCGCCGCTGCCCGCCGCCTGGCCGTAGAGCAACTGGCTGATCGAGGCGAGGGTGGGCGCGACCGGCTCCGGGTCGCGGTTCGATTCTTCCGGGTAATAGATGATGGTGCCGACCATGCTCATGATCAGCTCACGCTCGGCGTCGTCGAGATAGCTGCCGGTGTACTGTAAGGCCTTCCAGGTCAGGTTGCCGACGAAGGGAGCCTTGTTGCGCAGATTGGCGTCGCCCGAGGAACGCGCGGAAGACAGAATGCTGGAGCGGTCGCTCGAGCAGCGCCGCCGCGCGGCGTCCCGGTCGCTTTCCATCCCCATTTCGATTGCCAGGTCGGCGCAGGTCTCCTGGGAGCTGTAGCCCACGGCCTCGGCTGCCGTGCTGACGATGGCCTTGGCCGTTTCGCAGGAGTTGATGCGGGCGTTGTTGATCCAGGTCTCCAGGCCCTTGGCCCACTTGGTCAACCCGCCCAGCAGCGGCGAGACGGCCTCGAGCGCGAGCTGGAAGGCGATCCCGGGCAGCGCCGCCGTGATGTTCTTGAGGAGGTTTTTGAACTCCTCGGCCGAGATGTGGCTGAAGCTGCCGCCGAAGATGTCGATCCCGCCGCAGCCGGCCTTCGCGCTCGGGAACTGGATGGCCGCGAGCTGATAGACCTTGTTCGGCGAGCGCATCATCAGGTTACCGCCCGTGTAGGTGTTGTAGGTCTGGCCGCGGAAGGCGCCGGGTGCCGTGTAGTTCCCGATGGCCCCGAGGTTATTGAACATGTCGTTCACTTCGGAATTCAGGTCGCCGGCGCGGCTTGGGAAGGACACGGCGAGCACGACCAACGCGGTGGCGATGGCGATGGTTTTTCTGGCGAGTGCGACGGGACGGGCGCGTTTCATGTCGACCTCCTAGGGCAATGCAAGATGCTGGGTCGTGCTGGGAACCATCGCTTCGGTTTGTGGTGACGAGACGATGGCGATGCGTTCGAGCAGTTGCGATTCGGAGAGCACGCCGAAACCGATCGGCGTGATCTTTCCCGTGTAGGGCTGGGCGAGGAACACCGCGGGAACCTGGGTGACCTTGAGCGTGGTGGCGATGCCGTTGTCGGGGCGCGCGTTCGGAAAGCCCGGCATCGGGCCACCGTCCACGCTCACCGCGACGACCTGGATGCCGTAGCGGGCCTGGAAGGCCGCCAGCACGGGGGCGAAGGCGTGGCAATAGGGGCAGTCCGACCTGTAGAAGAAGAACAGCACGTGGTCCCGGCCCAGTTCGGCCACGGAACCGGAGCGTTCCTCGCGCTGCTGTTGCTCGAACACCTCCAGCGCCTTGGCGTTGACCGGCCGCCCCTGCAGGGTCGGATCAAGCTCTGGCGTAGACCAGGCCACGCGCTGGGCCACGTCGGCGAAATACGAGGCGCGGTTCACGACCTGGGATTCGAGCTCCATGTAGCGGCGCACGTTGGCCTCGGTGGGCCGCATGATTGCGATGTTGCGGAAGTCCTCCAGGGTTTTCTGGAGCCGCTCGAACTCGACCAGTTCGGGCGGTCGGGGTGGCGGGGCCACCTGCCGCTGCTGCACCTGCGATTTGGGGATCGCCGGCAGGTTCTCGGGTTCCGGATCTTCGTAGAAGTGCCACCCCCGCCACCTGTCCGACCAGTAGGGCGCGGACGGCGGGAGGGAATGCTCCGCCCCGGACTCTTGGCCCGGCGCTGCTACTGAAGCCAGGCAGGCCAGGAGGCCAGTCACGATGCGGCAGAGAGGAGGAAGGCGGCGGCTCCACATGGGCTGGCCCTCACGACAGCGACTTCGGCGGCAGACCGTCGAGGCAGTAGTTGATGCCGAATTCGATCGTCTGCTTGCGCGGCGCGGCCACGCCGGGCAATTTGACGCCTTCCTGCCAGAACAGCACCTTCAGGCGGCTGCAGCCCGGCTCGCGGTAGCGCTTTTCGGTCGAGACGTCGATGTAGATAGGCGAGGTGGCCTCAAAGTGCTTCGTGATTGCGTCGGCGATCTCACCCGTGAGAACGCCGTGTGCCGTGCCGTCCGAGGATTGCAGGGCTGCCAGCAGGACAGGGCGCGCGTCCGTGACGCGAGTGCGGACCGTCTCCGCGCGCGGACTTGTGACCAGAAGGAGGGACAGCGCAGCAGCACTGAAGGCGCTCCGGCTTGGTGCTACGGTGTTCATTGGCATCTTCCTTCGCCGTAGTAGCAGTTGCTTGCTTGGCCAGCGGCGCCGCTCCGCATCGCGCCGACGTTGGGGAGGTTGGGCACGATCGAGGCGTAGAACTCCGTCAGGTCCATGCGCGCGAAGTCCAGGCTTTGCAATTGGGCGATGGTGAAGCCCGAACAATCGGGCATCTCAGCGGTACCCCACCACTTCATCACTTGCAGGCGGCCCTGCTCATTGACGATCCGTGACAGAACCGAGTTGAAGCAGCACTTGTTCGTGGTGTGCGTGATGCAGGAAACGCACTTGCCGAAAACTCGGATGCAGGACGAGCAGTAGGTGCCAACGGTGTGGCACAGCCCGGCACCTTCCTTCATTGCAAGCTTGCCTTCCTCCTCGTCGCAGGACATCGCGGCCATCACCACGTAGATGACGATCGCGATGACCAGGGACCACGGATCGAAGGCCACGACCACGCTCTCGCCCGCGTAGAGGACGGACGAGCCGGCGGGCAGCGCCGCGCCGTTGACCGCGACGGTGACCCCGTAGGAAGTGAAGCTGCCGGAGAAGCCGCCACCCATGAGCAGCGCCTGCATGCCTTGGTACAGAAACTGGCGGTTGCCGGAGTTCATCAGGGCGTCGTAGACCAGGCGCGAGCCGACGCCGAACATGCTCTGGTTGCTCATCCCCTTGCCGCTGGAGTCAGAGGTGCAGCAGTTCTTGAGCAGCCGGTCGCGGCAGCGGTTGGCTTCTCCCTTGAACACCTGCAGGTTGTCAGTGTCGAGGTAGACGCCGGCCTCGCGGGCCGCTTCGAGGAAGGACATCGAGCGCGCAAAGTCGGTGTCGTTGGTATAGGCGGTGCTGAAGCAGCTACCTGCCACGCAAAACACGTTGGCGGGGCAATTGGTGGCCGTCACGCTCGAACCCGGTGCCACCGGGCAGGAATAGCGGTTCTCTGCGATCTCGCAGATGCCGGTGGCCGGGTTGGTCTGCTGGCAGCTGGTGCCCGCCGGCGTGCAGCCGGCCGCGGCCAGCGGTGCGCACTCGTCGGTGGGCACGCCATACTGGCAGGACAGCGCCGTCTCATAACGCCAGCAGGCCCGGCTGACCTGGGCGCCGTCGACTTCCTTGGTGGATGGGCCGTCGACGCAGCGCGCCGCTCCGGTGACGGCGCATCGGCTGTCGGCTTCAAGGCTCGGGCACTGGTCATCCCATTGGTCCGATTCGGAGACAGTCGTGTGGGGCCGCTCGTAGGCCAGCGTCATTTGTGGGATCGACCCGTAGGCGGGATTCAGCCGGAAACCGACCACCGGGCGGCTCGAATGCGTTGTCCAGTAGTAACCCTGCACCGTCCCGGTGACGTCGTAGCCGTAGTGCTCAGAGGGACGCTGCGTGGGCGCGTAGCACGTAGCCTGATCCAGATAGAACGTCTGACTGTCACCGGCATCCCCGCCACCGCCAACGGTGTAGGTGATGTTGTCGCCGCTCTGCGTGCCGGCGGGGCAGGTGGCATAGACCTCGAGGAATGGCCGTTCGCTGGTGCATGCATAGTCGCCCGCATCGCCGCCGGAGCCTGTGCAGATTTGCCGGTATTCCTGGGCAATGAAGCCGGTCAGGCGGCAGTTGTCGCCCGTGCAGCGGTTGTTGGCCACCCAGAAGCCGTTCTGGCCGCCACCCCACCACCCGCCGGTGTTGGGTAACTGGGCCACCATCTGCGGGAACACCAGGGCCGTCGTCATGTCCACGTCGAAGAAGGCCAGCGGCACACCACTGCTCGTGACCCGGAAATGCTGGGCCGAGGCCGGCAGGTCGGGCTTGCACTGCACGGCCATGGCCGTGCTGCCGGAGGCGGCCTGCGCGAACCAGTCACCGGGCGAGCAACTGCTGGTGCGCGTTACCGAAACGGACAGCGTGCGGGCGCAGGACTGGCCCGTGGTGCCGCTGTACTGCCGGCACACGCGGGTCTCCGTCGCGGGCGTGGCGACGGTGTCCACCTGGCAGCCGCTGTAGTACGAAGCGATGTCTTCCAGCGTCATCGAGGGATTGCTGGCGATGCGCCGCGCCGCCAGCACGGCGGGGTCGTAGGGCGAGACGGCCTCGCGCGGCGTGTTGGCCGAGGCCCGCGCGCCGAGCAGGGCCTGGCAGGTCGGATCGTTCGGCGTCAGCGCGCAGGCCGCGAGCTGGGCGTTCGCCGGCCCAGAGAGGTTGGGCTGCCCGAAGTAGCTGCTCTGCGGCGCCGTCGTGGTGTAGCCGGGCACCACCGACGAGGCGCTGGACGTGTCGATGGCGCCGCGCGCCACCGGGTTTGCCGCCTGGCCCGCAGCCGTGCCTTCCGCGTGCGTGTCGGCGCCGGCGGCAGTCTGCGTGGCGAGGAAACTCGCCAGCGTGATCCAGGCGACGGCTTTGCGCAGCAGGGAAACGGCGGTGGTGGGCATGCCGGCCTCCTAGTTCCTCAAGCGTGTCAGGAAGGTGTCCGCATCGACGCGAAACGCCGGTGCGGCGCGCTGCATGTGGTCGAGCGCGTAGTCCAGGCTCACGTCCCCGGCCGTCAGCAGGAATGCCTCCGGCGGCGCGCAACTGCCCGCGGCGCAGGAGACGGGGCGTGTGCCGTCGCGCACCAGGACGAAGCTGGGCACGCGCGAGATCGAAAAGCGGTCGAAGGCCTGGGGATCGACCTGCACCGCGACGTTGCGTTGTCCGATCAGCGCCTGGACCTGGGCCACGGTTTCGCGCAGCGATCCGCTGGCGAAGCCGCGCAGCATGACCGAGGCGCGTGCGCGTTCGGCCTGGGCGATCAGGCGCTGCAGCGTGGGCCGGGGCATGGACAGGCTGATGAACACGAGCAGGCCGGGGCCGCTGGCCAGCCCCTGGGCGGCATCCATCGCGTCGGCCTGCGAGGCGTAGCCACGGGCCAGCGCCTCGAGGTCGATCGGCGTGGACGTCGCCGGCTGCGGAAGGGCGTCGATGCGAGGGGCGGACGGTGCCGCCTGCAACTCGACGTCCGCAGGCGTGCGGTGTTTCCGGCGGGCTTCCTCGATGTCTCGGTCGGTGATGGTTGGCTGTTCGCGGCGCGTGCGCTCGATGTCGGCCTCGGTGATGTTCGGGGTGCCGGAAACGCCGGCGGCGCATGCCGTGTGCGTGGCCGCTGCGGCCAGCAGGAGCGCGAGCACGATTCGAAGGATGAAAGGGAGGTCAGTAGCCGACACAGCAGTTCCTTTTCCTGAACAACATGAAGGCGAAGTCCTCGCCGCGCACCGGGTATTCCTTGCCGGCACCCGAGGTGACGGTCTGGCGGCCGAACGGCTGGCAGCACTTGCCAGCTTCCTTTTCTGTGGCGGGGATCGGGTAGGTGAGCTGGGTCTTGTAGGCGGACTTGTCCATGACCGGCTCGAAGTACGGGCCGCACAGCCCGGCCTGGCCGTGCCAACCCCAGGCGATCAGCTCGCGGTGCATCTTGGCGGTCAGGCGCTGGGCCATCAGCGCCGCCGTGCGCACGCCGCCCAGGTGGTAGGGCACGTGGCCGTTCATCGGGTACAGCCCACCCTGGCATCCCGCGCACCAGAACATTTCCCGGATACCGAAACCCAACGAGGCGGCCACGCAGTCGGCCGCGCAGGCGGCGATGGCCACGGGGTTGGCGAACAGCACGGCGTCCGGGTTGAGGATCAGCGTGAGTTCGTCGTCGGCCCAGAGCGGATCGACCTCGGTCAGGTAGGCCAGGTCGAAGGAGCCTTTCTCCAGGCACGGGAAGTCGGTGACGACCTCCAGGTAATAGAGGACTGGGTTGATGTAGAAATGGGCTTGGTAGAAGCTACCGCCGTCGCCGTCCCCTTCGGGCCGGGTGAAGCGGGCGGCCTCGGGCGCGGGCAGACCGGGGTCGAGATCGACGCCGCCGAGCGAGGCGAGGCAGAAGGGCTTGCGTACCGCCTCGACATGGCGCGCGGGCTCCCAGAAGCCGATCGACAGGCCGATGACGGGGTTGACGCCGCAGGTGCACAGCGGGCTCGACGGGTTGTCGATGTCCTCCTGGCCGCCGAAGTTGCCGATGCGCGCGCCGCCGATGCTGATGGGCAGGATGCAGCTCCAGCAGATATCCGTGATCGGGTTCGGGAACTTGCCGGTGCAGGTTGCGGCGCCTGCGGCGAAGGCTGCAGGGGCCACCGACAGGAGAAGCGCGGCCAGCATGCCGGCCAGAAAGGTGCGAAGGTGGCGGCTCATTGGGGCACCTCCAGTTCGTCGATGCGCAGCCGCTGGCCTTCCTGCGACACCAGGGCCGGAACCTGGGCGATACCGAGCCGGCGCGTCAGCACGCCCCGCTGGTCGTAGTAAATGGGCGTGCGCCAGGCCTTCATCAGGTCCAGGTAGGAGCCTCCGGTCAGGATGGGCTTCACCTTGCCCCGGTAGTGGTCCATCAGCGCACGGGCGTGGCGTACCTGGCGCGCGTCGCCCGCATCGAAGAACAGCAGGTGGCGCGAGAGCGACACCACCTCGAGCGGGTTCTTGCGCGTGCCGGCGGCGAACAGCAGCTCCCCCTGCGCGCCGAGGACGTTGCGGTCCAGCGTGAACGTCGGGTCGAAATAGAAGGTCCGGGGACGCAGGGTCGTGTGCACGCTCGCGACGGGCAGCGGGTTGCGCACGCTGTCCGTGCCGCGGGTGCGTGCTTCTTCCTCGATCCGGGCCAACTCGCCCGAGCGTTCCTTTTCGCGCAGCCGCTGTTCGATCATCTGCAGCAGGTGCTGCTCGGCAATGTCGTAGGTGGGGCCGAGCGTGCCGAGATCGGTCGCCCGCGCGGCCGCGCACGTCAGCGCGGCGGCAATCAGGATGGCTCGGGCCTTCATCGGGTACTCCCCAGCGGGCAGGGCAGTTGCGCGACCAGCCGGTCGCGCGTCACCGTGTCCTTCAGATGGGCGGCGCGGATCAGACCCATCAGCGTGGGGTTGCCTTCTCCTTCGGCCATGGCGCGCCGCAGTTCGGCCGTGCCCATGGTGTGGCGGCAACGCAGCTGGACTGCCGCGACGTAGGTTCGCGCGCCGCTTTCGGCGGCTGGGGCGATCTGCAGCAGCAGGCCGAAGTAGTCGGCCAGCGGCATGTCGTCGGCCGGGGCGGTGCTTGCCGGCAGTGGGCCGAAGGCCGGGCTGGTCTGCGCCAGGGCGCTGGCACCGGCCAGAACACCAGCGACTAGGAACGCGGCGGCGGGGGCACGACGGAACATGGCTGGCCTCCTCAGAAGATGGGCACTACGACGCCCAGCACCTGGTCGGCGCGCACCAGGCCGCTTTCGCGGTAGCGCGAGTCGAAGCTGTTGGGACCGATGCCCTGCACATAGAAGTGGTCGGGCGGGATCACCACGGGCGCGATGGGGGCCAGCGGATGGCCGTCGAACGCGCGGACCTTGGCCTGGCCGACCGGCTCGCCGTTGATGAAAACCGTGCGCTCGATGACCGTGACCACATCGCCCGGAATGCCGCGCACCCGCTTGAAGAAGGGCTGGCCGCGCAGGCCTGGGTAGTGGCTCTTGGCTTCGCCCGCGAATGCGAAGACGATCAGGTCACCGCGCACCACGGGATGCCGCTGGAACTGCATCAGCGCCACGTGGTAGGGCAGGCTGGGCGTCCAGTTGACCAGGATCGGCACGCGCGGCGTCGGGTCGATGAAGAGCCGCACGTAGGCGAAACCCCAGATCGTGAACAGCGGCAGGTACAGATACCAGCGCCGGCGCATGTGGCTGAGGAAGGCGACGAAGTCCATTACACGCCTGCGCCCCCATCCCAAGGGGACCTGGCCGGAGGTGCTGGCGGTTGGGCGTGGTTCCGTGTTCATCGCCGATCCACCTTTCTGCGCAGCATGGGTGTCAGATCCAGGCTGTGCGGCGCGCCGGCGACGGCTCCCTTGATGACCACCAGGCAGCCGCATTCCCGCGGCAGCTCGTCGAGGGCCGCAGGCAGGCGCTGCGAGAAGTCCCGCGCCAGCGCAAGCGCGCGATCCCGCTCCGCGTCGCTGCCGGTCTGGGTCAACAGCTGGGTGAACTCGGTTTCCTTGGCCCGGTACACCTCGGACAGGTCCACGATGCCGACGACGAGGGCCGGGCGCAGCACCAGCCGGTCGTAGAGTGCGATGCCGGCGGCGACCAGCAAGGCCGCGACCAATGCCTGGAGGGCGGCGGCCTTCACAGCACATGCCCCCGCTGCCGCAGCAGCTCGGTGATGGCCTCGTCGATCGACAGCCCCTGGGCGCGCAGCGCGTCGATCGGGGCGTTGTCCTCCATCTTGTTGCTGAAAAGCAAGTGCGTGGCCGGATCCAGGATGTTGCGCGCCACGCCCTCACCGACGGGCGAGGAGATGTACAGCTCGGAGAAGGCGCCTGCCTCGGTGCGCAGAGAATTGAGAAGCCGCTTCTTGGGCTCATCCATCGACAAGCGACCCTTGCGGTCGAGCATCTCGATGGATTCGGGCTTCTGGCGCAGCAGGAACACCCAGTCGCTGCAATTGAAGGCGGCTTCCATCTGCGCCGAGCCGTAGTAGTCGTCGGCGCTCTGGGTCGCGGTGCCGAGCGCCCCCCCATACTTGCGCGCGCGCCGGGCTGCCTCCTCGACCACGGCGGCCTTGACCGGATCGTCTGCGCCAATGTCGCCCAGCTGCTGTTTCAACTCGTCGATGAACAGCACCTTGCGCCGGTTGCGCGTGAGGTACATCTCGCCGGTGATCTGGTGCAGCAGCAGGATGTTCACCACCGCGTGCAGGTCGGGTCGGCGCTTGAGTTCCTCGTTCTCGATGACGATGAAATCGTTGCTGAAATCGACGTTGGCGCGGCCCTCGAAGAAGCGCTCGTACTGCCCGCCCTTGGCATAGGGGTTGAGCATGATGGCCAGATCCTTGATGCGCTGGTCGTTCGTGGCGCCCAGCTCCTCGATCGTCCCGGTCTTGAAGGCATCGCGAAGGCCGGTGATCGTGAGGTCGCGGCCGTACTGCCGCCAGAGCTTGAGCACCATCGCGGAGATGGCCTTGTACTGAACCTCCTCCAGCGTGTGCTGCATCGAGGCCATCTTCGAGATGCCCGGCACCAACATATCGATGTCCTCGTTGATGTCGTGCACCACCGTGAAAGGGTTCAGGCAGAGATCAACATCGGGCCGGAACTCGATATAGGTCCCATTGGCCTTCCTGCACAACTTCTCGAAGCTGCGCCCAAGGTCGAGCATCCAGACCTTGGCGCCAATGGCTCGGTAGGACCAGGCCAACTCGTTCATCAGCACCGACTTGCCCGAGCCGGGCGCGCCGATGATGGCGAAGTTGTAGTTGCCGAGGTCGTTGTCATAGATGTCCAGCGTCATGAGCTGGCCGCGCCGGCCGCCGAACACCAGCGCCGGCGTGCGCGTGCCACGCCATTCGGCGATCAGCGGCGCCATGTGAATGGCGTTCGCCATGGTCTTGCGCGTGACGCGGCGCATCTTGGCCAGGTCGCGGTGGAAGCGCGGCGTGAGCGTCATCGGCAGGCTCGCCAGCAGGGCCTGGCGGTGCATGTAGGCGTCGGCGTTGAGACCGAATCCGCGCGCCCGCCAGATCGCATTCGCGGCTTCGTGCGCGGCGGACGCCTTGTCCGGGTGCGTGAAGATCGCGAGCTGGTGGTACAGGCTCACGAGGCTGCCGCCGGTGTCGATGGCGTTGGCCGCGGCCGTCCAGTCGTCGAGCTTCTTCTTCACATCCGGCATCACGTCAGCCATCTTGGATTTGGCGTTCTGCGTGGCCCGCACGTGGTTCGCCATCACCGAGGTCCGGGTGGCATTCGGGTCCAGCATGTGCACGCCCAGCGTGATGAGGAAGGGCGCGCTGTACTGAAGCGCGGGCTGCATCAGGTCGCCGATCAGCGATCCCATCTGCCACAACGCGAAGCGGTCAGGGAAGCTCTTGATCGAATAGAAACGCGCCTCCAGCACGTCGGGGCTGGTTTCCTTCCAGAGCGTGAGGCCGGACGGGTGCGGATCCTGGATGGTGTCGAAGTCGACGATCTGGTCGCGTATCTCGCGGCCGTCGTCGTAGTTCAGCCAGCGGTCGTCGTCGTGGTTCAGGTCTTCTTCATCCGAGTGGGCGATGCGGTCGGGGTTGGTGAACATCGCGCACCAGTTGATGAGGTCGGCTGCGTCGCACACGCGGCTGGGCAGCATCGCCGAGCGCAAGGTGGCGGCCATCGAGTCGCGCAGGGCCAGCAGCGCGTCACGCCGGTTCAGGTCGTTCGCGTCGCCCGGGAAGGCGACGCTCAGCATCAGCCGGAAGTCGCGCAAGGTGTAGTGGAAGCCGGCTGTGAGCGAGGTCTGGGTGCCCTGCAGCAGGTGGTTGACGCGCTGGCGCGCGAGCTTGCGGAACAGGTTCTCGTCGGGCACGGGGCGGCCCCAGGGACGCGCCTTCTCGGCTTGGTCCTCATCCTCGACACGCAGGTTGGTGTATTGGCGCAGCTGATGGCGGATGTGAGGCGAAGCGAACAGGTGGAACTGCAGCCCCGTGTCGGCAGGGCAGTTGGCATACAGCGACACCAGCACCTCGGCCATGCGCTCGTCGGCGCCCGACTGCGGCATCAGCTCCAGCACGAACCCCATGCCGTCGCGGTTGACGAAGATCCGTTCGTCGGCGAGATAGGCGGAATAGGGCAGCCAGCCCGCGAACTGCTCGGCGGGCGTGTCCGCCGCCGCGCCGAGGCCGAACAGTGGCAGTCGGCCCGAATGGGCGCCGCCCAGTGAGGCGAATGGGGTGCTCATTGCGGGCTCCCGGCAGGGCGGCCGACCGGGGCCGCGGGTGGGTTGTTCAGCATCGGGAAACCGCTGGTCCCCGTGGGACGCTGGACGGGCAGGGGTAGCGCCGATGCGGCGTCGGTTGCGGCGTTGGGTTCACTCGCCGGCGTGGCCGGCGGTGGCCGCAGCGGTGCATAGCGTTCACGGATGGCCTGCCGGATGTGGTCGATCTGCCAGCGGCCGTTGTCGATCTGCACATAGACATGGGCCTGGTCGAACAGATCGCCGTCGATGTCTTCCCAGGGCTTGATCCACAGCCGCAGGTAGCGCGCCTGCGAGCGCAGCGCCTGGGGCTGGGGCGTATCGGCATCCGGCGCGAGCAGGGTGGCGGGCGGCTGCCGCGCCGGCGCCTCTGGGGCCGGGTCCTGTGCATCACGCCGCGTCGCGGCTGCAGCCGGGCCAGTGGTGCGGCGCTGGCTGGGCAGGTTGTCGCGGATCGCGTTCTCGTAGGTGCCCGAGACCGAGTCGCAGGCGACGCCTTCGGGCGCGGCGCAGGCGTACTTGGAGCCACCGTCCAGGCCGGACATGTTCACGCAGGCGGCTAGCGGCAGCAGCAGGATCGCGGCACCGGCGCGCAAGAGCGGGCCGGTCATGGCTTCTTCTCCGCGGACGGCGGCTGCGCGCCGGCGGCGGCCAGCCGGGCCTCGAGCACGGCGCGTCCGACGAAGCCGTCCGTGCGCGTGCCATCGACCCAGAACAGGGTGGGCGTGCCCTGTACGCCGAGCTGGCGTGCGAGCGCCAGGTTGCGCCCGATCGGATGGGCGCAGTTCGCGGAGGCGTTCTGCGGGCTCGCATCGCCCTGGAGCATCCATCGGTGCCAGGCCTGTTCGCGGTTGGCGGCGCACCAGATCGCGACGGGCCGGCCCTCGCCCTGGAAGGGCACGAGGAAGGTGTAGATCGTGACGTTGTCGATGCCGGCAAGTTCGGGTTCGAGCTGCTTGCAGAAGATGCAGTTCGGATCGCTGAACACGGCGACCTTGCGCTCGCCGTTGCCGCGCACCGTCTTGATCGCGTCGGCGACTGGCAGCTGATCGAAGGCTACCCTGGCGGCGGGCGCGGTTTCTGTCTGGAGGAGGGCGTCCTGGTCGCCCGCGCGTTGGGCCAGCTTCGGCCCCGTGACGTCGCGCATGGTCTGGGTGTCGAACAACCGGCCGAAAATGAAGTAGCGCGGATTGCGGGCGGTGACATAGGCGACATTGCCGTTCATCCACACCTCGTAGAGACCCTCCACGTCGGTGCGCGAGACCTCGCTGAAGTTCGTGCCGGGGTGGTTCTTGCGCAGCGTGTCGAGCAGCCGAGCCTCGTCCGCCGAGGCGGCCTGCGCGCTGGCGGACAGTGCCCACAGCAGCGCGGCGAACAGGAGCGGCAGGGCGCGGCGGCGCCGGCCGCCCAGGGCGTCAGTAGTTGCCATCATCGGAGGCCTCCAGGTAGCGGGTTTCGGGGGAAACGGACAGGCGCGCGGCGTTCGCGGCCAGATCGGTCATTGGCACGTCGATGCGCACGCCCTTGGTGACCACGACGTCGATCTCGCGGCCGGCGTCGACCTCGATGACGGGGAAGGTGTTTTCCGCGAGCTTGATGTAGTACTGGGCCAGCCGGTCCAGGGCCTTGCCCACGCCTTGCCCCAGGCCGGCGCGATAGGCATCGGCGCTGTTGTCGGCGCTGGCGATGCTGCCGAGCGCCGAGGTGCTGTACGTGGTGTTGGCGGTGGACAGGCCCTGGCCGATGCCGCTGACCACGCCCGCGAGCAGCGCGTTGGCCAGCATTTGCCCCTGCTTCGTTACCAGGCGGCCGCGCATGCCGACCTTGCCGTCCTCGCCGTACACCGTGCCCTGGATGCGGACTTCCAGTGTGGCGCCGTCGGCGCGCACGCACGAGAGGTTTTCGGTACGGAGATAGGCGCGCTCGGAGCTGATGTCGCCGTAGCCGGCCGCGATCACGAAACACTCCTTGTACTCACCACGAAAGCGATTCGGCAGGACCGAGTTGTCCGAAAGCCGGATGAGGACGGGATGGGGATTGCTCTGGGACTGCCCGCCAGTGGGCGCATCCAGACCGCCCAGCAGCGTGCCGCGGGTGAAGCTGACAGGTAGGAAGGTGGAGACTGTCTTGCCACCGGCTGCGGTGCCACCGCCGTCTTGGCGCGCGCCGCCATCGGCAGCCGGCGAGCCCGTTCCCGCTCGGGAGGGTTGGGCGAGCGAAACGCGCGCGATGACTGGGATGGGCGGTGTGGGCGGCTGCGGCGGTTGGCCAGTGGGCAGTGCGCCTGCGGAACCGGCCGCCGGCGGTGCCGGGGGCAGGCTCACGGCGGGCGGCATCGTCGTCGGCGTGGGCGGGGCTACCGGCGATGCTAGGGCCGGTGTCGGAGCCGGCCGCGCCGGCGGGGTGTTCGCCGACTGCTGGCTGGCGGTCAGCCGCTGCTCGAGTTCGGAGAAGCGCTGCATCGTGCGCGCCTCCCAGGCCTGCCTGTCCTTGTTGAGGCGGCTCTGCTCCTCGCGCTCGGTCTCGTACTGGGCCAGCTTGCGGCCGGCCGTGCCGACCCATTGGTCCACCGGGTTGACCTGGCTGCCCGGCGGCATCACGCCGATGTTGGTGACGTCGCTGGCCTGGGCCGCGGTGCGACCAGCCTGGGGCTTCGGCGAGCCGGTGAACGCGAACACGAGCCAGAGCACGCCGACGCCGCCAGCGACGATGGCGCCCAGCAATGCGTACTGGCGCTGGCGTGGCGTGAGCCGTTCCAGCAGGCCGCGCAGGGCGGACGACGGCGGCGGCTGCATGCCGGGGGGGTGGGGTCGCATCGTCATCGCACACCTCCGCGCCGGATCACATACACGTTGGTGCTTTCGCCCGGGCGCAGGTTGTGCTGCTCGATGGCAACGCCGCTGATCTCGCCCTGCGCGGCGTTGCCGGGCCGGTCGAATTCCTGTTCGGCCAACACCATCGGGGCCGCGCTGACGTTCTGCAGCAGGTACTTCTCGCCGACGTATCCGCGGCCTTCGTAGGTGCGCCGCAGCGAGAGCTTGGCCTCCTTCCAGAGCTGGACGTCGCGCGAGGCCTCCTCCACACGCAGGTCGGGCGGCACACGGTCGGAAGCCATCGCGACCAGCATCGCCTTCATCGCCCGGATGTGGCTCGGTGCGGGGCCGGAGGGGGCTGCCGGGCTCGGCTGCAGGGCCCGGGGCGTCTTGTCGCGGATCACGATGGTGTTAGCCGGCGTGTCCGCGCGGCGCAGCAGCAGCGTGTAGGTCGCGCGCGCCGAGGACACGAACAGGTTGATTGGCTTGGGCGAGTCGCCGGCGGGCCGGATATAGACCTCGCCCTTGTCGCGATCGCACTCGACCACCACGTCGCCCGACGGATTGACCGCCGGGGATGCGGCGGCAGGGCTGGCCATGCCCGGGGTGGCGGCGGCCTGCGGCAGCCCGGCCGCGGCGCAATGGCTTGAATGGATGTTGCCGAACACATCGGTGATCGGCGCCCCTTCGATCCGCACGCGGGTCGGCTCCTTCATGGAAATGATGGCTTCGACGGCCACGCCGTCGCTGGCCTCCACGAGCTGCAGCGCGTGGGCCTGCAGGCCGAAGGACATGGCCGTCACGGCGAGGATCCGGCGCGCATGGATGGACAGGTCGTTCCGCCGCGCGCATTCGGCGTGCGGTGCGACGGGAACGTGTCCGCGAGGCTGCTGTCGCGCTGCGTCGGCGATGGCGCCGGGCCGAATCCAGGCAGTCGCCTGCGCGGCGATGCGCTCACTTGACTGCATAGGGCACCTCCTGAAAGCTGGCGACGTGCATGCGTGCGCCGGAATAGGTGAATTCGATGCGGTAGGCCTTGAGGTCGTTGGCGGTCTCGAATCCGTTGATCAGCGTGCGCAGGCGTCCGCGCACGACCAGGGTCTGGGCGTCTTCGCTGGCGACCAGCTGCTGGGGCGCGAAGGAAGTGGCGGCGTTGATGCGCTTGAGGCGTTCGGCCTCTACCTCCTGGCGTGTCTTGAGTGCGCCGTATTGCTTGGGATCGACGTAGCCGAGCAGGATGTCCTTTTTCCAGTCGATCGTGCCTGGGCTCACGTCCAGGATCAGCCAGGCGACGAAGCTCCCCATCTGTTCCAGGTACTCGCCGGACGCCTTGTCGCTCGTGACCCAGAAGGTCTTGTTGAGCGTCGGCGGAACGACCACGGTGCGCACCGTGCCCAGCAGGCTCAGGATCACGACGAGCGCGAGCACCTGGCCCGCCGCCAGCGCGCCCACCGCCAGGCCCAGGCTCCGGTTGCGCCGGCGCAGTTCCTTGAGATCGCCGTTGAGCCGTTCGAAGTCCATGACGATGCTCCCGCTCAGCCGACCATGCGGCGGATATGCGATGGCGGCGTGGCGCGCATCGACGTGACAGGGTTGGCGGGCAGGTGCCAGTACAGCCAGTGGATGGCGAAGGCCGGGTGCTTGTCCGTCTTGAGCCGGGAGATCCAGCGCGAGACGGCGATCCCGACCGCCATGCAGACCGCGAAGGCCAGCTTGCTGCCCGTCAGGTAGCCGATGAAGAACATCAGCAGGACCGGCACGGCGACGTCGATATCCCAGAAGCCCAATTTCCACTGGTCATCGAGGCGCCGCGGGATATAGGTGTCCGCTTGCATGGAGACCTCCGGGATGCGTGGAGTCCGGGGCTCAGATGACCGCGCCCATGATGGCGCCGGCGATCACCAAGCCGACCGCCCCGAAGATGGCCAGGCCGACGTAAAACAGCACAGGGCCAAAGTTGCGCAGCGCCGACAGCGAGATGAGCGCCACCACGAAGCCGACGAAGCCCACCAGCGCCTTGATGCCCGGGCCGAGGTCGGCGATCTGGGTCAGCGCGGAGGTGAGCGGCCCGGTGATGCCGGTGAAGGTGACGAGATCGAGCGCGTGGCTCGGGAACGCGATCGCCAGCCCGATGCAGGCGATGACCAGCAGGGCGAAGAAACCGGAGACCTTGCGTGCGTGGGTGCGCAGCGAATTCGGTGCGGGAGAGGGCAGGACGGCAGTGTTCATGGGAAGCTCCAACAAGAGGACGGACTAGGGACGGGTGGAATCGGGTATTGGTGCGGGTTTCGAGGGCGGGTCGGATGCAGGTTGGAGAGAACTCGGGATGGGTCTAGGCTCAGGCGGGACGTCGCTGTCCAGCCGGTAGCGGATCTCCACACGGCGGTTGCGCGCGCGGCCGGCCGCGCTGTCGTTGGCTTGCGCGTAGCAGCAGGCGCCTTGGGCGTCCACCCTGGCCACCGGCGCGATCCCGGGCGCCAGCACGAGCAGCTCTCGCAGCACCGCGTCGGCACGGGCTTTGGCAAGCCGTTCGTTCACAGCGGTCGGGCCAGTGCTGTCGGTCCGGCCGCTGACCTTGACCTGCCGGGCCTGGGCCAGTCGGGGCGCGAGTGCGCGCAAGGCCTGGTGCGCATCCGGGCCGAGCCGTGCGCTGGCAAAGGCGAACTGAATGTCGATCTGCTGGAGCGCGGCCTCTTCCTGGGGGCGGCCGGCCTGCGCGCGCGCATGACCACTTGTCTCGCGGTCGCTGGCGGAAGAGCCTTGCAGCGGGGTGGGCGGTGCGAGCGCACGGGCTGGCGGCGAAGCGAGGATCGGCAGTGTCTTCGGCGTGCGCTGGGGGCAGGCGTCCGTCCTGCATGTTTCGAACACGGCCTCCTGGCCGTAGCCGACCTGGGCCAGGCGCTGCGGCACCGGGCTGCTGGGCGCGGCAGGCGTAGGAGGGGGCGTGGCCGCGCAGCCAGCGATCAGCAGCGCTGCGCTGGCCAGCGCGCCGCGCATGGGAAGCCGGGGCAGGCGGTATGTCATGGCGCGACCCTCACGTTGACCAGAGGCGTCGCGCTCCGGCCGTGCGCTGGCGCCGGACCTCGCTGGCGATTGCCGGAGGAAACCGAGGGCAGGTGACGGTAGACGCGCCAGGCATAGGTGGCGCGGGCCCGCGTGCAGTCCTCCCCCTTGAGTTGGCTGCAGGCGGCGTTGTAGGCTCCCACCGCGTTCCAGGTCATGCCGTGGCGAGCGAAGCTGTCGGCCAGCAGCCAGGCACCGACGTGGAGGTTCACGCACGCGTCGTACAGATCGGCTTCGCGGATACCGAACCGGGCCAGCTTCGGCAGATGCCGGCTGTTGATCTGCATCAGGCCGATGTCGTAGCTGCCGGTGCGCTGCTGGTGTCCCCGGTTCACGGCACGGGGATTCAGATCCGATTCCGTCCGGGCCACGGCGTAGAGCAGCTCCGGCGCGATGCCATAGCGCTGCGCCGCCGCGTCCCAGCACGGGTCGGCCAGCAGGACGCCAGGCAGCATTGCGACGACGAAAGCGACGGCCACACGCATCGAAGACCCCCACAGGGTTCGGGACGGACCCGCCGGAAGGCGGGGCATGGGGTATGGACCAGCGGACTGGCCAGGGTCTTGGCGGGTGAGGCCGGCAGGTGCCGGTCAGGGTCGAAGCGGGTGGCGGCGCATCGCCGCAGGTTCAGCGCAGGCGCTGCAGTGACACGTGCGAAGCGGTGTGGCGCTCCACCATGTTGCATCGGGCCTGGAGCAGCACGGAGGCGCCCGTGCTCTCATCGAACTGGCACAGGGCCACGCAGGCCGTCGTCAGTTGGTCGAGCCCGAACTTCGGGTTCGGATGCCGGTTCGCTGGCGAGCATTGCAGGTCATGGAGCAGTTCGTACTGGGGCCGCCAGAGCGATTCACGCCGCCGCGGCGTGGTCGGGGAACGCATCACGAGGGCCGTGCCCAGGAACTCGAAGATCCGCTCCGCGGCATCGTCCCTGCTGAACACGAGGGCGACGCAGGCGCTCAGCAGATCCGGGAAGCGGAACGTCGGCGCGACGTTGTCCTCGCTGCGCAGCAGCGCGTAGAGCCAGTTGTGCTCTTCGATCCAGAGCCGGGTTTCGACAACCTCGCTCGGGTCGGGGGCAACGGCAGCCGGACGGGCCGGGTGACTGGTGCTGGGCGTGGTGGTGTACATGGCGTCCATCCTCGTGCGGTCGGTGTGGTGAACACGCTCATGAGCGCATGGACGAAGCGTAGGCGCGGGCCATGCGGGTGTCGCCTTGCAATGGACGACTTATGGGGGGTGTTTCGCCATCGACAGCCAGTGAACTGAAGGCCGGCGGGCTTGGGCAGGGCATTCAGGGTTGCGGAGAGAGCGATTCTGGTGCAAAATAAGTGCATATGAACTGCATGGAGTGACGCCATGAGCACCGTGCTGCAACAGCCTTTTGTCGAGCAGTTCCGTGAGCCGGACACGCCCTACCTGTCACCGGCCCGGATCGGGGAGTTCTTCGGCTTCCAGATCCAGGAACTGGCCGAGCGTGCCCACGTGCACCGCAATACGCCTACTGCCCGGCCGCAGGCGCCGCAGCTGCAGAAGTATCTGCAGGACATGGTGCGGGTTCTGGCGGTGGCCACCGAGATGACCGGCGACGAGAAGCGCGCCGCCTTCCTGTTGCGCAACGAACCGTTGCGCGCCTTCGGCTACAAGACGGCTGATGCGCTGGTTCAGGAAGGGCGGACCGATGACGTCATCGCCTATCTGGAATCCATCGCCGGCGGTGCCGCTGGATGATTCTGGACACGACTCTGGGCGAAGCCGAGGACGCCGCCTATTACCGCGTGATCGCCCCAACCTATGCCAGCACGCCGCTGTCCGGCATGGGTGCGGCGCGTCGGGGCGGTCGGTTCAACCGGCCCGGCCAGGAGGCGCTCTACCTGGCGATGGACGAAGTCACCGCGCTGGCCGAATACAAACAGGACAACCCTTGGCTGCCGCCGGGCACGATCTGCACGTTTCTTGCCCGGGGGCTACGGGTGGCCGATTTCAGCAGCGGCTTCGACCCGGAACGCTGGCCACCGCTGTGGGCTGATTTCGCGGTGGACTGGCGGGCCGAGTGGTTCGGCAAGGGCAATGAGCCGCCGACTTGGTATATGGCCGACGACGTGGTGGCTGCAGGATTGGATGGCATCTTGTTCCCGTCGCAGGCCCGCGCTGGAGGCACCAATCTCGTGGTGTATCGAAGCTCGGCCAGACTCACCGCCCAGTTGCGTGTTTACGACCCGAACGGTGCACTGCTGAGAATCGCCTCGCCCGGAAGCAGGTGACCCGAGCCAAGGCCGGGCTCGCCACTTCTAGGTTCCGGCTTCTTGTCCGCCGAAGGTGGGTAGTCCCTTCAGGACGGGTGCTTCCGCATCGAATAGCAGCCAGAGAATGCCGGCCTGTTCGGCAAGCTCGGAAATCACGTCCAGCTCGTGCTCTGCCGGAATGCGCTGGCGTGGCGCACCCACGTAGACCAGGCCGCCGAATTCAGTGGGGTAGGCATGCACGGACAACGCGTTACGTCGAAGCAGGGCCTGCGTCGCGGGACGTAGATGCGACGATGACAGCGAAACCAAAGGCTCCGCCAGTTCACGAAGACGTTCTGTGAGCACGGTGTCCATGTATGCGGGGCAAGTCCAGCTTTAACGGGAACGGTCCAGCCTTTAATGGAAAACGACACACAGTTTGGAGGGCGGTTCCATAGGGAATGTGGAAGATCATCCGTGGTGTGATTGGCATCATAAACCCACTATGTGGAAATGCCTATTACCTCACCCCGGTACGCCAACGACCCGGTGCTCGTTGCACTGGGCGAGGCCATCCGCCGCAGCCGACGCGTACGGGGAATTTCTCAGGAGGAACTCGCGCATCGCAGTGAGATTGACCGGTCCTACATGAGCAGCATTGAACGCGGTGGCCAGAATCCAGGGATTGTTTCCGTGGCGCGGATCGCGCGCGCGTTGGAGATGTCCGTGGCTGAACTGATGACCGAGGCTCAGTTGTAGCGCCAGCCTGCCCCCATTCTTTTCCCTATGCACGGCGATGAAAGTTCGCCACGGCCCGGCCAAGCAGCAGCGCCACCACGATCGGAGCGGCTGCCATGGTGGCGGGGTGCAGTTCCACGGGAACGACGCAGGCGATGACCGTCGCGCAGACGGAGATGATCAGCAGGGAGCACCATACGGCGAACATCTCGGGATCGTGCTGCAGGAATTCTTTGGATCGGATGACGCGCACCAAGCCCCCGTCGATACCGGCGACCAGCGCCAGGGGCAGCAGCCAGGGCAGCCACTGAAGGAGGGCTGAGAGCCGATAGCTCGCGAGCATGAGCAGCGCGTCCACGGATCGGAAATAGGCATTGTTGAACAAGCGCTGGTTGACCGAAGCCATCTCGCTGGACACGGCGCCGTTGAGCCCGGCGGAACGAGGCATGTCGCGCGCGGTTGGGATCGGGCTGGCCGACGCCGCGCCCGACTGCATCTGCATCGCGCGGTCCAGCATCCGGTAGGCGGGTTCGGCTCCCCAGAAGGCGACGGCCGCCTCATGCTCGCCGCGCAGTTGCTCGAGGAACCGTTCGGGCGGATGGGCCGAAGGGACGTAGAGCACGAGCACGAGCATCGCGACGAGCGAGACAATGGAGGCGCCGCGGATCATGACCGGGCGCCCCGGCCGCGCGAGGCAGGCCCGAGATCGGGGTCGATGATCGGAAAGCGTCCCTTGATGATGCGCCCGCCCGAGACCGATGCGAAGAATTGCAGATTCGGCAACTTGCCGAGGATGTCGGCGGGGACCAGTTCCTCGAAACTCTCGGTGAGTTGGGTCGAATAGCTCGAGGAGAAGTCTCCGAGGTGGGCATCGGCGCCGTGGCTCAGGCCCACACGCACCGTGTGGATGGCGGTCTTGCCGAATGTCTCCACCACGAAGTCCTGGGTCGGGCGGTCCTTGGTGCGTAGCGCGATCAAGTTGTTCAGGTTGCCCAGCGCCATGCGCGCAGCGTCTTCGCTGCCCAGGCGCCGGGCCAGGTCGGCCAGGGTCTGCATCGCGCAGGTGGCGAAGATGCCGCCCTCGGCGCCCTTGTTGAGGATCTCGATCAACGGCTGGTTGATCACATTCGAGACTTCATCAACAAACAGAGAGATGCGCCGGTATTGCCCCAGGTTGTATCTCATCCCCGCACGCGCGGCTTGGTCGGCCAGCGCCAGTGCGCCGATGGCGCTGGCCACTGACGGGTCGGGCAGCGAGTCCAGGCACATGTAGAGGACATGTCCGCCTCGCTCGACCTTCTCGAAGTTCATGATGGGGCGCTGGTCGCTGGCATCGAAGGGGTCCGGCGAGAGGCTGCGCCCCAGATCGCCCGACGTCAGCATGGACAGGATGGGCAGGAGGTTTGCGGTGATCTTCTGGTAGTGTTCCCGGTTGTGCCTGTAGGTACGCACCTGGGCGTCGATCACCTTGTTGCGCTGGTTCTGCGCGACGTGGTGCTCGTAGTAGGCGACGAAGGCCATCAAGTCGGCGCTGGCCGCCTCTGACGGGCGACGCATGTTGCCCTTGTGCGTGTCGTGCAGCAGCTTGCGCATGTCGGGCAGGTCGCGCCAGCCGTTGCCGAGCAGGTTCTCATAGAAGCGGCGCAGCGACGCTTCCAGCACGGGCTCGATACCGCCTTCGATGTAGGCAGTCAGCTTGCGCAGGTTCGGCCGCTCCTCGAGTTCCACCAGGCCCTGCACCACGACGTTCACGGCGTCCCACCCGAACGCGCTGAAGGCCCCGGCGGTATCGGGCGGCATGATCGCCTGGATGCGCGAGGCGATCTCGGTGGGTTTCTGCCAGTTGAAGGTGAAGTCCAGCCGCACGCCGCGCTCGGGGAAGGCTGGGTGGAACTCCATGAAGGTATCCGGCTCCCTGTAGTCCGCGCAGGCACGCTCGACGATCCGTTTGAGCCGCCGGCTGTTCTTCGGGTCGATGACGATGACCACGTCGCCGCGGCGAACGGCCTGCGTGATGAGGTTGGCCAGCGCGACACCCTTGCCCGACTGGGTGGTTCCAACCAAGAGCGTCCCGCCTTCAAAGTTCTGCAGCGGGCGGCGCAGCGGGTGCTCGATGGGCTCGACGCCGTGGATGTAGGGCAGGCCGATCTCGGCGTCGGGCTGGGCGTCGTGGCCCTGACCCAGCGCGTGCTGCAGCCAGGGCGGTACGGCGAACTCTCGATAGTCCACTTTCGAAAGCTCGTAGAGACGCTGCGCGTGCACCGGCTGCCACTCGAAGCCGAAGCCCAGGAACACTTCGGATGGATTGCTGCTCAGGCGAGCGAGGTCCTCGGGACTGATGACCTGGATGCGACGCCCGCCCAGCGAGCTGCGCAGACGCAGCACGCGCACAGCCTGGCCGATCCGGTGCAGCGCCATGGTCGCGCAGCCGGTCGCGAGCGCCAGCGCCGGCAAGGACGGGATGCTCCCGGTGGCGGCAACGCCGGCGAAGTAGGCGGCTGTCGACAGCCATGCCAAGCCCGCATGGGCCTCGAAGGCAGGCCGCCAGGGCATCTCGTAGCGCCGTACCAGCATGTCAGTGCCCTCGGCGCTGCGCGGTAGCCGGCACGTGGGCGGTGACACTGGCCGGTGCGAAAAGCGACTGATCCAGCCCTTCCACATGCGCTGGCGCGAGGATCAGGCCGATCACGGATTCATCGCGGATCTGGCGTGACACCGTGGGCGGGCCGCCGGCGGCAGCGCGCCGCAGCATCTTGGTGTCCTCCAGCGCCCGAATGGCGATGCCCGGTTGGACGCCACGGCGCTCAAACTCCGCCAGTGGAACGAAGACGCCCTCCGCCACAGTGCAGACGTCTGATGCACTTGCTGCGTCGTTGAGCGTTGCGACCGCTTCCGCGAGCGCGTGCCGAACGGACGGGTTCAGGCGCATCGGCGCCCTCAGGCTGAGGGTCGCTACAGGCGGGCCGGGTGGTTTGACTGGGTCGGCGGGTTCCAGGGCGCTGGGGGGTTCCGTGCCTGCCGCGCCGTCGAGAAGGGACAGCTGCTGCGCCGGGGAGATGGCATGGGTTGTTGTCTGCGGCGCTTCCGTCGATGCTGCTGCAGGCGTGGGCGTGGGCGTGGGCGTGGGCGTGGGCGTAGTCTGCGGCCCGGGGGGCGCGGGGGTGGGAGGAACCGTGGAGGGGAGATCAGTCGAGGGAGCGATCAGCTTTCCCTGAAGCGCGGGAGGCATCGGGTCGAGGCCGGTCAGGATGATCGCAGGCGTGGACAGCTTCACCGCTTCGAGCGGTGTCTTGGCTCCGGGAGGCAGGATCGGCCAGGTCTGCCGCGTGGCGTCCGGTGCGACGAAGACCGCGGCCTCGAGCAGCAGGTCGAGCAGCGTGTGCGGGGACTTTGGAATACCGGCAAGCTGGTCGCTCTCCAAAAGCGACAGCACATCCTCGGCGGCACCGGGCCAGACGAGAAACAATCCCTCGGGGCCGAACCAGACACGGCTTTTCTCGCGGTTGGGAGTCCACGCGGAGTGGCCTGCGGCCAGCCGGCGCAGGGCGTCCACCAGGTAGCGCTCCAGGTGCGAGCCGTACTGCGGTGTGCCGTAGCGATCCGCGCTGGCCAGCAGGTTACGGTCGATCACGAGCGCCATCGACCGCCGCACGAGTTCGTCAAGCACGTTGTGCTCGCGGTATTGCGGCACCCCCCCGATACTGGCCATGAGCTGAGGCAGGATGATCGCGTTGCCCTCACCGAGCGACTGCAGCACTTCGGCCGGGATCACGTGGGGCAGAGCGAACAGGCCAAGCCCGCGCGACTCCTGCGCATTGGGGCGCCAGCGCACGAAGTAGCGGTCGGCGTGCTGCTGCGCGAGCCAGTCGGTCAGGCCGCCCAGGAAGGCGGGCCATTCCTCGCCATCCGCAGTGGTGACGATCAGATGGCTGAGCACGCGGTGCAGTTCGCAGCACAGGCCGCCGATGTAGGTGGCGATGCGCCAGCGCGGCTCCAACTCTCGGCGTTCCGTGATGGTAGCGCGGCCCGAGAAGATGTGGGCGTCCGTGCCCTGAAGGCTGAAGAAGGCGGTCTCCAGGCCGAGCTGGAGCAGCCCGCCCGGGGTGTGGAAGTAGTTGTTGGCGGTAGCGGGGAGCAGATGCACGAAGCCGGCGTAGCCGCGCACCAGCGGCATCAGTTCGCGCTCGAAGGTTGGGCGGTCGGCGCCAAAGCACAGCTTGGTCCGGTTGAGCAAATGCTCATGGTTTGCCAGGATGGCCGGCAGCGGCAGCGCCTCGAACCCCGGGTCCGAGGACGCATAACGACCGGCGTCGGTGCCTGAGAGCGAAGCGGCGGCCATTGCAAGGTCTCCCTGCCCGGTAGGGCGTCTGGAGCCTTCATTGTTCGGGCGTGCTCAGGTTTTCGCCGCTGGAAATTCGAACGATGTCGGGGGGATTTCGGCATCGGCGCCAGGCGGCGCTTCGATGAGCTGCATCCATACCAGAACATCTTGGGGATAGGCTGGCGGTGTACCGGGGAATGATGTCGCGAGCCGGGGATGGCGCCCATTCCGGTCGATGAGGCGGCAGAAGGGGCAACTGCGGTCCATTGCGACTTCGGCACCGATCGCATCGAGGTACTCGCTGCCGCACCGGGGGCACCTCAACACCTGGAAGCTGGCGGACCTCGCGATCCATCTTCCGTCCGTGTTCGCTGCCAGATCGAAGGCACGGTCGAAACTGATGCGATAGGGAGGCTGGTAAACCGACTGATAGTAGCGGTAGGCCGAAATCAAGGCCTCGGGTGCAGCGAACCCCATGAGGCGCAAGCGATGGAAATTGGCTGCAACGAGCGACGCTTCGGTTTGGTCGAAAAGATTGGCCCTGTGATACCACTCGCGCGTATCGGGGGCACGTCCCCGTGGCGGTTCTTTGTCCGCGAACAGCAGATGCAGTAATTCACGCGGGCGCAAGCCGGTGAGATGGTGGATCGTGCGAATGCGGGCTCCCAGCGTGGCGCAGATGTGAGCCAGTTCCAGCGCCCGCACGCGATGGTCAATGCGGGATGGCTTTGACATGGCTACGACTGCCCGATGGCTGGAAGGCTCGGCGGGTGTGCCGCTGCCAGGGTGCCGACCAGCGCGGGATGCGCGTCGATCAGCTGCACCAGGTCGCTGCGTGGGATGAACAGGGATGTCTGCCCGACCGCATGGACCAGGGTCCACAATCCCTCGGGCGTGATGGTGAGCAGTCGCTCGGCTTGTTCCGCGTTCAGGCAGAACTTGCGGCAGGTTTCAACCTTGTCGCGCTCTGCGCCCAGGCGGATTGCGTAGAGCATTCGCAGGTTCGTGGCTTGCACATCGGATAGCAGCAGGTGGCACATGATCGTCTCCTTGACGATTCCCGGCAGGGGTATCAGTGGTGATTCACGGGTTCCTCGATCTCGGACTGGCTGGGTTTAAGGCTAATGACAGCATATGCTCAGGAAACGTGCTCGGAGGGTCAGAAACTGCTGCTAGTGTCGTTGCCACCCGAAACGACCCGGATTCCCAGGTGTTATCGAAAATGAGCACATCCGGTAACAGAAGTAGCGGTAGAACACCAGCTTTCCCTGTACACGAGGAAAGATTCATGCCCTCGAAAAGCTCTCTCCCGACCAGCGCACAGAAGCGCATGGTCCGGTCTCGCCAAATGGCAACTGGCGATGCCCGACGAAAAGTGGTCTGCCCCCTGAAAAGTGGTCCTCCCTGAAGTAGGCTATTGAGCCGTAGGAGGACGTTGGAATGCCCCAGAAGAAGCACAAACCCGAAGAGATCGTGGCGAAGCTGCGCCAAGTCGATGTTCTGTTGTCGCAAGGTCGTTCTGTCGGAGAAGCGGTCCGTTTGATCGGCGTGACGCAGTTTACGTATTACCGGTGGCGCAAGGAGTTCGGTGGCCTGAAGGGTGACCAGGTGAAGCGGCTGAAGGAGCTCGAGAAAGAGAATGACCGGCTGCGCAAGGCGGTCTCGGACCTGACACTCGAGAAGCTGATCCTGAAAGAGGCTGCTTCGGGAAACTTCTGAGCCCCGCTCGCCGTCGCCGTTGCGTCGATCGTGTCATGGCGAAGTTCTCCGTCTCGGAGCGGTTTGCCTGCAAGGTTCTCGGCCAGCATCGTTCGACCCAGCGCAAAAAGCCGCAAGGCCGGCCCGATGAAGAGGCGTTGACCTCCGACATCATCCGGCTCGCTTCCCGCTATGGCCGTTATGGCTATCGCAGGATCACGGCGATGCTGCGGTCTGAAGGCTGGACGGTGAACGCCAAGCGTGTCGAACGGATCTGGCGGCGGGAGGGGCTGAAGGTTCCCCAGAAGCAACCGAAGAAGGGGCGGCTCTGGTTGAATGACGGATCGTGCATCCGGCTTCGACCCGAGCATCCAAACCATGTCTGGTCCTATGACTTCGTCGAGGGTCGGACCCACGATGGCAGGAGATTCCGCATGCTCAACATCATCGACGAGTTCACCAGGGAATGCCTTGCAATCCGCATCGATCGCAAGCTCAACTCGACCGACGTCATCGACGCCCTGTCGGACCTGTTCATCCTGCGTGGTGTGCCCGGCCATGTCCGTTCCGACAACGGCCCGGAGTTCATCGCCAAGGCTGTACGGGAGTGGATCGTAGCCGTCGGCGCAAAGACAGCGTTCATCGAACCTGGAAGCCCTTGGGAGAACGGCTACTGCGAGAGCTTCAACTCGAAGCTCCGCGACGAACTGCTCGACGGTGAGATCTTCTACAGCCTCGCCGAGGCCAAGATCATCATCGAAGCCTGGCGGCGGTACTACAACACCGAGAGGCCACACTCGTCGCTTGGATACAAGCCACCGGCACCCGAGGCCATCATCTGGCCTGCGCCAGCAAGCGGAGCAGCACCGTCATCTGCCCAGGCAATAGCCCCAAGGCCGATCATGAACTAAGATTGAAACCGGACCACCCTATGGGGTCAGGCCAGTTGGGCGCAAGTCCATGCTTATGATCAGTCTATTGCTCATGGGTGTGCCCACAGTGCTAATTGGGCTGACACCTAGGGAACCTCTGAACAAGTCCAACGAACCTGTCAGAATATAAGTTATTGAAAACAGTCCGATCCGAGTGAACCCGATGAGCCAGTTGAGTTTTTCCGAAGCCGAGTACGTTGGCAAACGCAAGAAAACGCGCCGTGAGAAGTTTCTGGCCAAGATGGAGCGTGCGGTGCCGTGGAAGCTCTTTGCCGATCTGGTCGATCCGCATTACCCCAAACCGGGCATCGGTCGTCCACCGTATCCGCTGGAAACGATGCTGCGCATCTACTTCATGCAACTGTGGTTTTCGCTGTCGGACCCGGCCATGGAAGAGACGCTGTACGACAGCTTTTCGATGCGCCAGTTTGCCAAACTGCCTGGAGGTCGTGTGCCGGACGAGACCACCATTTTGAACTTCCG
>NZ_POQS01000002.1:50358-51962 GCF_002885955.2 Achromobacter pulmonis | reverse complement strand
GGTCAACGCCTCTTCATCGGGCCGGCCTTGCGGCTTTTTGCGCTGGGTCGAACGATGCTGGCCGAGAACCTTGCAGGCAAACCGCTCCGAGACGGAGAACTTCGCCATGACACGATCGACGCAACGGCGACGGCGAGCGGGGCTCAGAAGTTTCCCGAAGCAGCCTCTTTCAGGATCAGCTTCTCGAGTGTCAGGTCCGAGACCGCCTTGCGCAGCCGGTCATTCTCTTTCTCGAGCTCCTTCAGCCGCTTCACCTGGTCACCCTTCAGGCCACCGAACTCCTTGCGCCACCGGTAATACGTAAACTGCGTCACGCCGATCAAACGGACCGCTTCTCCGACAGAACGACCTTGCGACAACAGAACATCGACTTGGCGCAGCTTCGCCACGATCTCTTCGGGTTTGTGCTTCTTCTGGGGCATTCCAACGTCCTCCTACGGCTCAATAGCCTACTTCAGGGAGGACCACTTTTCAGGGGGCAGACCAGGCTGGTATGGCTGCAGGTCACGGATAGAGGGGCTCAAGAAGGTGTGGTTCATCGAAGTCATCCCATCTGCCGTTCGAAGTCGCGCAGGTAGCCGATGAGCGCATCGACGGCCGTGTCGGTCATTGCGTTGTAGAGGCTGGCGCGCATGCCGCCTGCGGACTTGTGCCCTTTGAGTTGAAGCAGGCCGCGCTCCTTGGCACCGTCCAGGAAGGCCGCCTCATGGCGCGTGTCGGTCAGGAAGAACGACACATTCATCAGCGACCGCGCAGCGGGCTCGACCTGATTCACGTAGAAATCGCTGGCGTCGATTGCCGCATAGAGCTTGCCGGCCTGCCGCCGGTTGCGGATCTCCAGCGCAGCCACCCCGGTGAAATCGCCTTCGCGCTGGCGCCGCATCCATTCCACCACGAGCCCGAGGATGTAAATACCCCAGGTCGGAGGCGTGTTGTACATGGACTGGTGGCGTGCGGCCAGTTCATAGTTGAAGGCGCTTGGACAGATCGGCAGCGCGCGACCGAGCAGTTCCTCGCGCACGAAGACCACCGTCAGCCCCGCGGGCCCGAGGTTCTTCTGCGCGCCGGCGAACGCCAACCCGACGCGGCGCCAGTCGAAGCGCCGGGAGGCGATGTCGGACGAGCAGTCCACGACGAGCGGTGCGCGCGAGCCCAAGGCCGCGAGGTCGGGCAGCTCGGCGAACTGCACTCCCTGGATCGTCTCGTTGCTGCAGACGTGGACATAGGCCGCATCGGGGCTGATCCGCCAGCTCGATGCGGGAGGAATGCCGGTGAAGCCGCCAGGCTCCGCCGTCGCGGCGACGTGGGCGGCGCGGACGTACCTGCGGGCCTCGTCCCAGGACTTGTGGCTCCAGTTCCCGGTGAGCAGGAAGTCGACCACGCCGCCGCCGGAAAGATTCAACGGCACGATGGCGTTCTCGCCGATGCCGCCGCCCTGCAGAAAGAGGATATGGAATTCGGAAGGCACCTCCAGCAAGACGCGCAGGCCAGCCATCGTCGCTTCGTAGATCGAGATGAAGTCGTTGCCGCGGTGGCTCATCTCCATCACCCCCATGCCGCTGCCGTGCCAGTCCAGCATCTCGCCGGCCGCCTGGCGCAGAACC
>NZ_POQS01000002.1:0-49985 GCF_002885955.2 Achromobacter pulmonis | reverse complement strand
GCCTGATCGGGGTGCAAACAACCCGAAAGTGGCGATGATTTGAGCAGTTTTTAACCATTTTTGAATACTTTGGTCATGAGGTCGATTTTTGGATGTTTGAAATCGAGTTCTTCAGACCTTCCCTAGCTACGAGGTGATCGGCTATTGGGGGGCCGTCGCTCTAATACTGTTGATGGCCTGACCCCATAGGGTGGTCCGGTTTCAATCTTAGTTCATGATCGGCCTTGGGGCTATTGCCTGGGCANTGCCGCCTGCGGACTTGTGCCCTTTGAGTTGAAGCAGGCCGCGCTCCTTGGCACCGTCCAGGAAGGCCGCCTCATGGCGCGTGTCGGTCAGGAAGAACGACACATTCATCAGCGACCGCGCAGCGGGCTCGACCTGATTCACGTAGAAATCGCTGGCGTCGATTGCCGCATAGAGCTTGCCGGCCTGCCGCCGGTTGCGGATCTCCAGCGCAGCCACCCCGGTGAAATCGCCTTCGCGCTGGCGCCGCATCCATTCCACCACGAGCCCGAGGATGTAAATACCCCAGGTCGGAGGCGTGTTGTACATGGACTGGTGGCGTGCGGCCAGTTCATAGTTGAAGGCGCTTGGACAGATCGGCAGCGCGCGACCGAGCAGTTCCTCGCGCACGAAGACCACCGTCAGCCCCGCGGGCCCGAGGTTCTTCTGCGCGCCGGCGAACGCCAACCCGACGCGGCGCCAGTCGAAGCGCCGGGAGGCGATGTCGGACGAGCAGTCCACGACGAGCGGTGCGCGCGAGCCCAAGGCCGCGAGGTCGGGCAGCTCGGCGAACTGCACTCCCTGGATCGTCTCGTTGCTGCAGACGTGGACATAGGCCGCATCGGGGCTGATCCGCCAGCTCGATGCGGGAGGAATGCCGGTGAAGCCGCCAGGCTCCGCCGTCGCGGCGACGTGGGCGGCGCGGACGTACCTGCGGGCCTCGTCCCAGGACTTGTGGCTCCAGTTCCCGGTGAGCAGGAAGTCGACCACGCCGCCGCCGGAAAGATTCAACGGCACGATGGCGTTCTCGCCGATGCCGCCGCCCTGCAGAAAGAGGATATGGAATTCGGAAGGCACCTCCAGCAAGACGCGCAGGCCAGCCATCGTCGCTTCGTAGATCGAGATGAAGTCGTTGCCGCGGTGGCTCATCTCCATCACCCCCATGCCGCTGCCGTGCCAGTCCAGCATCTCGCCGGCCGCCTGGCGCAGAACCTCCTCTGGCAGCGTGGCGGGCCCCGCACCGAAATTGAACGGCCTCGGCCCGGCTCCGGTCATCGCAGGCCTCCGGCGGCGGGCATTCCGTCCGAGTCCCCGTGCTCTCGATCGTGCGCCATGGCTTGCAGGACATCGCCCACGTTGTCCAGCGTGCGATTGATGACCTCGTCATCGTGGGCCATGGACACGAAGCCGGCCTCGAAGGCTGAGGGCGCGAAATAGATGCCGCGCGACAGGCAGGCCTGGAAGAACCGGGCGAAGGTGCCCAGGTCGGAGGCCGTAGACTCGGCAAAGCTCCTCGGAACATGGTGCTGGAAATACAGGCCGAACATGCCACCGACGCCGTCGGCAGCCAGCGGTATCCCAGCAAGGCAGCCGCACTTGCGCAGGCCGGCCACGAGGCGCTGGGTCTGCGCCGCGAGCCGGTCATGGAAGCCCGGTTCGTCGATCAGCCGCAGCGTGGCCAAACCGGCCGCCACGGCCACTGGGTTGCCGGACAGCGTGCCGGCCTGGTAGACCGGCCCCAGCGGGGCGATCTTTCCCATGACGTCGCACCGCCCGCCGAAGGCCGCCAGCGGCATACCGCCGCCGATGACCTTGCCCAGCGTCGTGAGATCTGGACGGATCCCGAACAACCCCTGCGCGCCTTGCGGACCGACGCGAAAACCCGTCATGACCTCGTCGAAGATCAGCAGGGCTCCGTGGGCCGTGCAGAGTTCCTGCAAACCTTCAAGAAAGCCTGGAGCCGGCCTGACCAGGTTCATGTTGCCGGCGATTGGCTCGACGATGACGCAGGCGATCCGGTCGCCCTGCCGTGCGAATGCCTGGCGCACGCCGTCCAGATCGTTGTAGCCCAGCACCAGGGTGTGTTCGACGAACTCGCGCGGCACGCCGGCCGAATCGGGATGGCCCAGCGTGAGCAGGCCGGAGCCGGCCTTGACCAGCAGGCTGTCGGCATGGCCGTGGTAGCAGCCCTCGAACTTGACCACCTTGGGGCGGCCGGTAAAACCGCGCGCCAGTCGGATCGCGCTCATGGTGGCCTCGGTGCCCGAGCTGACCAGGCGCACCTGCTCCAGGGACGGCAACCGCGTGCTCAGGGCCTCGGCCAGGACGATTTCCGCTTCGGTCGGAGCACCGAACGACAACCCGTCCGTGGCCGCCTTCTGTACCGCCAGGACGACCTCCGGGTGGGCGTGACCGAGGATGGCGGGTCCCCAGGAGCCAACGTAGTCAATGTACCGGGCTCCTTCGCTATCCCAGACATAGGGGCCGCTGGCACGGCGAATGAACCGGGGTGTATCGCCGACCGCCTGGTAGGCGCGCACGGGTGAATTCACGCCACCGGGAATCGTTCTGTTCGCCCGCGCGAACAGTTGGGCATTCGTTGAAGCCATGACGTTGCTGCCATCCGAAAACGGACCGCCGCGCACGCGACACCGGGCGACGGTCTAAACTGTGATTTTGTCCTAGGACATTCTAACTTATGACACAGGATACTGCACGCGATACCAGGAGTGGCCGGATTTCTTTCGCGGTGCTGTTCCAGCACCTTGCTCCGATGCGCCTGCTGACCCGTTGCGCGGGCGTGCTGGCGAATTGCCGCCAGCCCTGGGTAGTCCAGCCCCTGATCCGGGCTTTCGTACACCGCCATCGCATCGACCTTGGCGAGGCCTTGCATAGCGACCCCGGCGCCTACCGCAGCTTCAACGAATTCTTCGTCCGGGCACTGCGGCCAGGGGTGCGCCCCTTGGCACCGGCCGACTGGACCAGCCCCGCGGACGGCACGGTGAGCCAGGTGGGGCATATCCGGGCCGGCCAGATGATCCAGGCCAAGCAGCGCCGCTACAGCGCCGCGCAGCTGCTCGCGGATCCGGCGCTGGCGGCCCGGCTCGAAGGGGGCAGCTTCACCACGGTGTACCTGAGCCCGCGCGACTACCACCGGGTCCACATGCCCTGCCCGGGGCGGCTGCTCGGCATGCGCCATGTGCCCGGGACGCTGTTCTCGGTCAGGCCGGACATCGTGCAGGGCATCCATGGCTTGCTCGCGCTCAACGAACGGCTGGTGTGCTGGTTCGAGCATCCCCGGATCGGCGTCTTCGCCGTGGTGCTCGTGGGGGCGGCCATCGTGGGCAGCATCGCCACCGTCTGGCACGGTGTCGTCGCGCCGCCGCGGCAGCCGCAGATCCGGCTGTGGCACTACGCCGACGGCGACGCCATGCCGCCACCGCCGCACCTTGCGCAGGGCGAGGAGATGGGGCGCTTCCAGTTCGGCTCCACGGTCGTGGTGCTGATGCCAGGGAGTGCCTGGGGCTTCCATCCGCAATGGCAGGTCGGCCGGCAAGTGCTGATGGGGCAGCCCGTAGCGACGCAGAGCTGACCTGGCTTCGGGGGCGGGTGCCGCTGCCCGGCCCCGGGGAGCGTGGCGCGCCGGCCGCGCTCAGGCTGGCGGCGGGACCCCGATGGGCTGATACCCCTGCCACGCGGGTGCTGCAGGCTGGCCCAGGGGGTTCTCGCGCAAGTGGACATGCAGGCCGCCCAGCTCGCCCAGCAGCACGCAGTCGTCCACGCTCGACAGGTTGTCCTTGTGCCGTGTGCCCGCGCCGACGAGCAGGACGTCGAGCGCCCGGCGCTTGGCCTGGGCCGCGTCCTCGGCGACGAAGAGGCCGAACTCGTGCTGCTCGACCAGGGTGTCGGGCCGGTACCCGCCGGCATTGACGAAGTACAGCTGTTTGTTCCCTTGGAACGGGGTGGGCAGCAACCGAATGTCGTGTCCATCGGCCCAGGTGATGACGCTGTAGCCGTCGACATGCAGCTTGTGCCTGTCGCCGAACCAGACCTCGCGCAGGAGTGGCCAGGCGTCTTCCGGGCGCTGGACGGCGGCGAACTGCACGTCATGCACTTCGATGTTCGATTTCCCTGCGTTGCCGCCGACGTAGAACATGTGGAGTTGAACGCCCGGCGAATCGGGGGCCGGCTGGTCCGAGCGTTGGACGGTGGCCGTGGGGAGGGACGAGGGATGGGGCATCTTGAGGTCGATTCGCTGATGAGCCTATGGATTCGCCGCCGCGTCCTCACGCAGCTCTGTCGAGGCCTGCGCGAGCCAGTCGCGGGGAGGCATTCCTACCCTGGCCCTGAACGCGCGCGACAGGGCCGAAGGGTTCGCGTAGCCGAGTTCTTCGGCCAGGTTCTTGAGGGGACGGCCTTCGCGCAGCCGGCTCTGGGCCAGCGCCATGCGCCAGTCGGCCAGGTAGTCGCCGGGCGTCTGCCCCACCACCTCGCGGAAGGTGCTGGCAAACGCCGTGCGGGACATGCCGGCGCGCTCGGCCATCCGTTCCAGCGGCCAAGGCTCCCCAGGGCTGTCGTGGATGGACGCCAGCGCGCGCGCCAGGCGCGGATCCGACAGGCCGGTGATGAGGCCGGTGTGCACGCCGGCCTCCTGCGGATGGTCGAGCAGCCAGCGCAGCAGCTGGATCACCACCACCTCGAACAGCCGGTTGGCCAGCAGCCTCTGGCCGCAGCGTACGCGGTCGGTCTCGGAAAACAGCAATCCCAGCGCCGCGTCGAGGCCCTGCACCCGCGCCAGCGGTAGCGCGATCAGGGGAGGCAGCGCCCGCGCGAGCGGGTGGGCCGTGCCGCCCTCGAAGCTCAGTCGCGCGCAGGTGAAATCGGAGCCTTCCTCGGGCGGGTTGTGGAAGAGATGGGTCAAGGGGCCGGGGTAGAACAGCAGCGCCGGCTCGTCGAAGCGCATCGACTTCGGCACCCGCCGCGCGCCAGGGTGCTGCACCTCCAGTTGGCCGCGGCGCAGCACGTGCAGGTAGCCATGTCCTTCACCGGCGTCGAAGTGGCTGCGCCCGCACAGCGCGCCGGAGTAATGCAGCTGCGCCTGTACCCGGAAGCGTTCCAGCAGGCCCGAAAGGCGGTCGATGGGAGCGGTGGCTGGCATTGGACGAAATGATATTTTTCGTGGACTGATTGAACCAAATAATACATTCAATGCGCCCATACTGTCTCGGCCGGATCGTTCCGTAGAAAAGGCTCGCCTCGCAATTTCCTTAATGGGGCCTGTCTCGCCGGCTGTTTCCCTTCCCTCTGGCCCGAACCTCTCCAGGAGACCAAGATGCCTCGCGTCAACATCCAGTCCGAAAACGCTCCCGCCGCCAGCCGCCCCCTGCTGGCCCAGATCGACCAAGCCTTTGGCGCCACGCCCAACATGTTCAAGGCTGTGGCCAATTCGCCCGCAGCCCTGCAGAGCATGTGGGCGGCCTTCGGCGCCCTGGGCGGTGGCACGCTCGGCGCCAAGCTCGGCGAGCAGATCGCCGTGGCCATCGCTAATCGCAACCGCTGCGAGTACTGCCTGGCCGCCCACACCGTGCTCGGCCAGAAGGCGGGCGCGTCGGCTGACGAAATCGCCGCCGCCCAGGTCGGGCAATCCAGCGATGCCAAGACCGCCGCGGCGCTGGCCTTCGCGCTCAAGGTCGTCGAGCAGCGCGCCCAGGTCAGCGATGCCGACGTCGCCAGCCTGCGGGAGAACGGCTTCGGCGACGAGCAGATTGTCGAGATCGTGGCGCATGTCGCCTTGAATCTCTTCACCAACTACGTCAACGTCGCCCTCGACGTGCCGGTCGACTTTCCCAAGGTCGCGCTGAAGTGAGCCGGCGCGGGCCTCGCCCGCCGCGGAGCGAGGCCCATCAGCCTGCGCATGGAAACGGGTGGCCGGCAGCATCATGCAGGCCGGCCCGGTCCGCGTTAGGGCGCGGGTCGTAGGCAGTCTGCGTTGCGCGCGTTCTTCAGGGAGCGTCTGGCGTAGTACTCGAACGCGATGGTGTTGCGCTTGGGGCGTAACACCCAGTTATGGGCTTCGGCGCCGAGGGCGGGATCGATGGGCTGGATGGTTCCCGCGCCGCTCGCCAGCAGTTGCATGCGGGCGGCCCGCTCGAAGGCGATGGCGAGCACGCAGGCTTCCTCGACGGTGCTGCCGGCGATCAGCAGACCGTGGTGGGACAGCAGCAGCGCGCGCTTGCTGCCCAGGGCGCCGGCGATGAATTCGCCTTCCTCGTTGCCCACCGGGATCCCCGGCCACTTGGCCACGAAGGCGACATCGTCGTAGAGCACGCAGTTGTCCATGTGGGAGACGATCAGCGGCTGTTCCAACATCCCGAGCGCCGCGGTGTGGACCGCATGCGTGTGGATGATGCAGTTCACGTCCGGCCGCGCGCGGTAGACCCACGAATGGAAGCGGTTGGCGGGGTTGGGCATGCCGTCGCCTTCGAGCACGTTCAGGTCCTCGTCCACGAGCAGCAGGTTGTCCTCGGTGATCTCGTCGAAGCCGAGGCCGAGTTGCTGCGTGTAGAACTTGCCGGGTACGTCCGTCCGTCCCGTGATCTGGCCCGCGAGTCCGGAGTCGTGTCCGTTGTCGAACAGGATCCGGCAGGTCAGCGCGAGCTTCTGGCGCAGGGAATAGGCGCTGTCCTGGAACTGCCGGTCCATGCGGTGGGTGGACTGCGCCACCAGGGTGGCCTTGTCGAGTTGGAAGGTGTCGGATGGGGTCATGGTTGTGCCTCTGGTTTCAGGGACGTTCTTCGATGGAAAGGTTGCGTTCGGGCTGTCCGGGAAACAGCGGCTGGTAGCCTGGCAGGCGTTCCACGCGCTGCAGCCACGCCTGGATGGCTGGGTAGGGCGCCAGCGCGATGCTGCCCATCGGGGCCATGCAGGTGTAGGGGTACAGCGCCACGTCGGCGATGCTCGGAGCGTCCGTCGTGGCGACCCAGCCGTCCTCGCCCTGGCGCTGGAGTTGTGCCTCCAGCACCGCCAGCGCCGCGCGTGCCGCCGCCGCATGGCTGACGAAGGGCTCGGCGTCCGGGGCACCCCGGCGGTGCAAGGCCAGGTGGAGCCGCAATTGCGCGAGCGGCTTCATGTGGCGGTCCTGCTCGAACGACAGCCAGCTCAGAACCGTGGCCTGCGCCAGACGATCCTGGGGCCACCAGGGGGTTCCCTGGGCTAGGTAGTGGAGGATGGCCAGCGATTCGGCCAGATGGCTGCCGTCGGGCAGGCGCAGCACGGGCACGTGGCCCATCGGCGCGACCGCCAGGAATTCCGGCCGCGCCAGGTCGCCGCGGTCGATGGAGAGAGTGCGGCGCTCGAGCGGCATATTCAGCAGGCTGGCGAGCAGCCGGACCTTCCAGGCGTTGCCGGATCGTAGGGTGTCATAGAGGAGCATGGGGCGGGTCGCCTTATCAGTCGAGCTTGGTGCCGGCGGCTTGGATGACCTTGGCCCACTTCGCGGTTTCGCTGGCGATGTGCTGCTGGTAGGCGGCGACGCCGGTCGGCAGGGGCTCGATGCCCATCGCGGCAAGCCGCGATACGAGTTCCGGACGCTTGAGCGCCCGGGCCAGCGCCTTGTTCAGCACCTCCACCTGCGCGGCGGGCGTTCCCGGCGGGGCGACCAGGGCATTCCAGGAGCCGATCTGGAACTGCGGCAGGCCCTGCTCGGCACTGGTCTTGAGATCGGGGGTGACCGGGCTGCGCTCGGCCGCGGCGATGGCCAGCATCTTGAGCCGGCCGGCTTTGGCCTGGGGCTCGATGACGGGCAGTGCGTCGATCACGATGTTCACCTGTCCGCCGACCGCTGCGTTGACGGCCTCGGCCCCGCTCTTGAAGGGAATGTGTACGATGTCGGTTTGGCTGGACAGCTTGAAAAGCTCGATGCCCAGGTGCGGCGAGCTTCCATTCCCCGCCGAGCCGAAGTTCAGGCGTCCGGGATGGGCCTTCGCATAGCGGATGAGCCCCTGCAGGTCTTCCACCCCGTCGATGCCGTGGACTGCCAGCACATAGGGCGAATTGCTGACCAGTGAGATCGGGGTCAGGGCGGCGGGATCATAGTTGAGCTTGCGGTACAGCATCTTGTTCACGACTTGGGTGCCCACGGTGCCCAGCAGCAGCGTGTAGCCGTCCGGGGTGGCGCTCGTGATCGCCTGGGCGGCGATGGAGCCGCCGGCGCCGGGACGGTTGTCGATCACGATCTGCTGGGACAAGGCTTCTCCGAGGTACTGTCCGATCAACCGTCCGGCAACGTCGGTGATGCCGCCCGCACCGAAGGGGATGATCACCCGGATCGGTTTGTCGGGGTAGGTCGCATCGGCGGCGTGCGCCATCTGCGGCACTGCTGCGGCGATGCCGGACAGGGCGAGGAAGGCCAGTGCCCGGCGGCGTTTCACTTGCGTCATAACATGTCTCCTTATGTGAGGGCGACAGGGAGTCGCCCGGGTGTTGATCTATGTCAAGAAACAAGTGTAGTTTAGGACACAAGTGTCCTATGGGGAAGATATGTCGGTGAAATTGAAGCTGCTGCGCGTGCAGGCGGGCCTGACGCTGGAAGAACTCGCCCAGGCCGCCGAGCTCACGCGCAGCTATGTCTCGAAGCTGGAGAGGGGGGTTTCAGAGCCGTCCATCGGCGCCGCGCTGCGGATCGCCAAGGCCCTGGGCGTGAAAGTGGAGGAACTGTTCGCGCAGTCGTCCGAGGATGAGCCTGTGTCGATCCATCGCGCCCCTGCGGGCAAGGAGGGTGAGCCCCAGGCCCCGCGCGTCGTCTCCGGCGCCTTGCCCGGGCACAGGATGGTCGCGTTCGTAATGACGCCCACCGACGAGCCGGTGCGCAACCATCCCATGAGCCACCACAAGGGCGAGGAAATCCTCTACGTGCTCAAGGGCAGCGTGACCTTGCGACTCGCGCGCCGCACGGAGACGCTGCGCGCCGGCGACAGCGCCCACTTCAACTCCAGCATCCCGCACAAGATCACCTCCGTCGGGAAACAGCCTGCATCGGTGTTGCTGGTGATTGCCGAGGAGGTGTGATGGCCCGGCCTGCGCCAGTGGGCAGTCGAGTCAGGGGCGGGGGGATGGTTCCTGGACTGCAACCGGGTCCGTGGGCAACAGCAGGACGACGGCCGCTGTGCAGACCGCGATACCAGCCATGACCAGGAACAGGGTCGCGAAGCTCGACGCCTTCACCACGGGCCCCAGCAGCCACACCGCGAGCGAACTGATGCCGAACGAAACGGTCAGGCGCATGCCGGCCACGCGCGAGCGCACGCTGTCGTCCACGTACCGGACGATCATCGCGTCCGTGAAGGGAATGCAGCCGAAGATGAACACCATCGCGCCGATCAGCGCGATATAGAGCCACCACCCGCTGGTCAGGGCCGAGAGGATCAGCCAGGGGATCTGCGCCAGCACCATGCCGAGGTACAGGCGCTTGAGCGGAATCCTGTCGATCAGGCGGCCCACGACCACCTGGGCCAGCGAGGCGATCGCATAGACCACCGCCAGCAGCAGGCCGATCAGCGCCGGGTCCGCGATCACGCCCTGGAATCGCTCGGTCAGGAACTGTGTGTTGCCATTGGTGGTGAAGTTGAACAGCAGACCGCCGGTGACGGCCGCCGCCGTCATCACGACCAGCGCGCGAGCGAGCTGGCCGGGCGGCAGCACGACCACCGGCGGCTTGCGAGTGCGTCCGGGCGCCGGGCCCTGTGGCGGGCACAGCAACAAGAAGGCGACGCCGCAGCCCAGGGAAATCAGACCTGGTACAGCGAAGGCGGCACGCCAGCTCCACCACTGCACGAGAAAGCCGGTGAGCAGGGCCGCGCCCGCCACGCCCAGGTTTCCGGCCAGGCCATTAATGCCAATGACCGCGCCGGGCCGGCGGGCATGTTGCACCAGCATGGGGATGCCCACGGGGTGGTAGATCGACGCGAACAGTCCGATCAGCGTGAGGCTGCCCGCCAGCTGCCAGGGTCCCTGGGCCAGGGCCGTCAGCAGCGCCGCGGCGCCGAGACCGAAGAAGAAGACCAGCATCATCGGCCGGCGCCCCCACAGGTCGCCCAGGCGACCGGCAGGCGCGGAGCCGAGGCCGAACAGGAAAAAGGTGCCAACCCCGTAGGGCATCAAGTCCTCCCAGCGGGCGTAGCCGAACTCGGCGGCGATGGTGCCGACGGCGGTAGCGAAGATCAGTGGGAACAGGTGATCGAGCGCATGGCCGACGTTGAGCAGCAGCGCCACCGCGCGGGGATGATCTTGGGCAGCGGCGTGTCCCGGCGCAACCGCCGATGAAGTGGTCGTAGTCATGCCGTCAGTCTGGCGGATTTGAGGCTATCCGTCTTTCGATGTTTCTTGGTAAATTATCGCGAAATGGACACGCTGACCTTGCAAGCTGGACCGGGTGTCCGGTCCCCCGTGGTTCTGCCCGCACCAGCCGAAGCCCCCATGCTGGTAGCTCGCCGGGTCTCGTTCCCCGCGGGGGCACATCTTCCTGCGCACCAGCACGTGCGCGGGCAGTTCCTGTTCGCCGCGGCCGGCACCATGTTTGTTCGCACGCCGGGCCATGCCTGGCTGGTGCCGCCCAGCCGGGCCTTGTGGCTTCCCGCCGGCACGGAACATTCGATCGACGCGCATGGCGAACTCCACATGCGAACCCTCTACCTCAACGCGGCCAGCGCCGCGCGGCTGCCGGCCGGCTGCGTCGTTCTGGAGGTCACCGCGCTGCTGCGCGAACTGATCATGCGGATGACGTCCCCGGAAATCAACGGCAACGGCGACGACCAGGCCGTCGCGTTGATCGGCCAGCTGGCGGTCGCCGAGATCGCCCGGTTGCCGCGTTGCGCGCTTGAGCTTCCCATGCCTGCCAGCCTGGATCTGCTGGGGCTGTGCGAACGGGTCTTGGACGATCCAGTGCATGGGGGTGAAGGATCTCTGCCGCCGGGGAGCGCGCGCACGCTGTACCGGCGCTTTCGTGCAGAAACCGGGCTGAGCTTCGTGCAATGGCGCAGGCAGGCCTGCCTGCTTCATGCGGTCCGTCTCCTGAGCGGGGGGATGTCCGTCACCCGCGTCGCCCTGGACTCGGGCTATGAGAGCCTGAGCGCGTTTTCGACAATGTTCCGGCGCACCCTCGGCGTGACGCCTCGCGCGTTCCTGTCGCGTCTGGCTGGCGAGGTCGACGCGCAGTAGCGTTGTCGCCCGATCCGGGCAGGCGCGAGTGCGTACAGGATGAATGCCGCTGCGCCCGGCGGCTTGTGACTGTCGCGTGAAGCGACCAAGCGGTTATTGGGTCACGTGCATGAGCGTGGTGACCGCACCATAGCAGGCAATGGCGAGAATGCTGATGCAGGTCGAGCAGGAAATGATTCTGGCGGATCTGCCTGTGCCGACATAGTAGGTCTCCAGGACAATGATGTTTGCCGCAGGCGGCAGGAAGCACAGCAGGAAGACCGTCGCCTTGTTGTTGTAGATGGCTTCGGCATGGAATGTCCAGGCCAGGTAGATGATCACCAGGCCGATCGCCGCCCAACTGATCGCCCGCCACAGTGCTTCCAAGAGCTCATGCTTGAAGTCGCTCAGATTCATTCTGGTCTGCGACAGCCAGATGCCCAATATCGCCATGCCCAGGAAACTCATGGTGAATTTGGCAGCTTCATGCACCGGGGAAAGATAGTGGCTTATCGTGGAGTGCAGCGGCATCAGCACGATGCCGAGGGCTACGGACAGAACCGGTGGCGAGATCAGAAGTTTCTTCGCCAGCAGGGCATTGGATCCTCCCGTGTGAGGCGACAGCAGCATGAATCCCAGCGAGTTCCCCATGACCGAACTGCCCACGTAGGCGGCGATCAGTATCGTTGTGGCACCGTCGCCAAACAGGGTGCTGGCTATCGGCAGGCCCAGCCATCCGATATTGAGATAGAAGAAGCAGAGATTTCGTAAGGGGTCAGGGGAGAACCAACGTGACACCCGCATCATGACCATCATGGCGACCACGGTGCCGATGATCACCACATACATCTCGCTGAATTTGGTCGCCACGTTGTAGGTGATGACGAACGGAATCGTATACCGGGTGAGAAGCGTCGAGGCCTGACGCCTGATGCCGGGGCGGTAACGGCCAACTCCCCAGCCGAGAATGAGATAGAGCACCGGAAGAAATAGACTCATTCGACTCTTCTTTCGCAGCTCCCGATGATGCGGGGGCTATACGCGGTGCGCCCGCCGACCGTGTATGCCAGCAGTCCATAGACGCCTTCGACGCTATCGGCGGGAATGCAGCCGGAGAGCACGACGCTCTGGCACACCTGACACACGGTTGATCCTTTCGTTCAAGATGGGATACGGACACAAGCGCCGACCTCGGGCCGACGGCGCGTCTTGCGGGTTCGCTGGATCCGATGGGCCACGTGCATGGCTCCGACCCGACATGCCTGCGCACGACGAGAGATTCGCCAGGAACACGGGTTGGCGGGCACGGGGGAGAAGCCTTTTGCCACCCACGCTTCCTCGCTTCGTGCTTTGCGGCACCTGCCGGATGGGAAGGCGCGTCTGCTGGCGCAGTTCGGCGCGCCATTGTGGACTCGCCGTGCCGGTTGCTGCAGGCAGCCCACGAAGAGCTTGACCGTTCTTCGTTAAAGAATGGCCTAGGTCAAAAAATAATGTAACATAGAACATAATGTCATGGTGAGTGGCGCTTGAGGCGCGCTTGCTGGTTTCTGCCTCGATGGCAGGGGCGCCCGGGGCGGAATCGCCAGTTCCGAAGGCGACACGTAGCCTCTCTGTAAGGTCTGGCGCCCAACGACCTCTTGGCACGTCCCGACTCGCCGGTGGATAGCACATGAGGTGTCTGGGCTATGGGATGCAGGCAAGAGCGACTTCGAGATGATCGGAGTTTGATCCTCTCGGTCTCACCCTTGGCTGAACCTTGGGCGCCATTGCAGGTTGGAGCGGACATTCCCCGTCGAGGCGATGCCAGGTGCTCGGCGCTCACTGCTCATCGTGGAGCAGCCAATGCCGAAACCACCGGCATTTCGTCGCGATTTCGGCTGGCGCGAACGCCGGCTGATGCTCAGCATGTGCTCATGGATTCATGGAAATGACCAGGAGTTGATGGCGTGCAGGAGCAAGAACGACTCGACAATGCGCCGGCGGAACCGAAACGGGACTGGGCCCTCTCGGTCGAGATGCTGCGTGCCGTCCTGGCCGATCAGACCTATGAGTCCGTCGCCGCGCTGCACGGCCTCACCCGCACCGCCGTCGAAAGGCGCATCAAGGCAGTCGCGCGCCGCTTGACCAAGATCATCGGCATCGACGGACTGAACGAGGACGGTGCCGCGTTCGTGAGCCGGCTGCGCAGGCACCGGCTTTCGGTGTTGACGGCGCTGGACTCGCTCGGCACCTTCGACGAGCTATCGGAACCGGCCCAGGGCAATCCCCGCATCCTGAGCGCAGACGAGATCACCACGGGGGCGAAGCGCATCCGCAATCGCAGCCACCAGCCGCTCGAAGATCTGGCGCTTTACTACATGCTCTTCGCCACTGCCGCACGGCCGCTGGAGATCGCGCGGTTGGAGGTGCGCGACTACCTCGACGCCCAGGGCCAGGTACGGCGGACCTCGCAAATCCGCGCGGCGGTGGCGATCACTGGCCGGCCTCGTCCCGTGTATTTCCGCAGTGCGCACCTGGACGCGGCGATGGACGACTACCTGGCCGATCGCGCGCGCCGTGGACAGGGCATGGGCATCGAAGAACGGTTCCGGGGACTTGCCCAGACCAGCCGACTGTTCCTGTCGGCAACCGGAACGGGGTTCGAGATCATGCCCTACGGCGAGGAAGGGCAGCGGCGGTTCCTCTGCCGGGCGATCCAGGAGACCTACCGCAAGCTGTTCCGTTACGCTGGCCTCAAGAACGTCACCGCGTTGACCGTGCGCCACACGGTGGCCGACCGGCTCTATGCCAGGGGTGCGGACGAATCCCAGGTGGGCTTGCTGTTGGGAATCGCGGAACGCAGTGCGGTGCGCGAGCAGTTCCCGCGCCGGCAGCCGACCATGGACGAACTCACCCGGGATCTGGTGTAGTGGCGATGGACGAGGACACGCCCAACCTCCCGGCCAGCGGCCAGCGATTCGCCATCCGCGGCAACGTCTTCGCCGCCGACGATCCGGGCCTTCAGGACGCGTTGGCGCAGATCCATGACACGGCGGAGCGCCCGCGCTGCCTGTGCGCGCCGGGCGGCATCGAGATGTACGTGGCGCGGCACCGCCGCTATGTGGTCAAGCGCATGCCCGAAACAGGCAAGCTACACCATCCATCGTGTCCGTCCTACGAACCGGACAGCGCATATTCCGGCCTGGGCGAGCTGGCGGGTGACGCGGTGCTGGAGACACAGCCGGGTCGCGTCGAGTTGCGCGTGGACTTCCCCTGGGCCCGCCTCGACGGACGGTCCATCGCGCGCGGCGAACCGAAGGAACCCGCGGAGGTCTCCGTGCCGCGCCGCCGCATGTCGCTGCGCGCAGTGTTGCATTTCCTGTTCGAGCGCGCCGGGTTCAATCGCTGGACGCCGGCCATGGCGGGGCGGCGCAACCAGGCCGTGCTGCGCAAGTACCTGCTCGAGGCCGCCACCGAGATCGACATCAAGGGGGTTGCGCTATCGGAACGGCTCTATGTGCCGGAGCCCTTCAACGAGACGTCCAAGGCCGAGATCGCGCAGCGCCGCCGCGAGAAGCTGGCCGTCCTGCAGCCCCGCGACGGCCAGGCGCCTCTGGCGCTGGTGGTCGGCGAGTTCAAGGCCTGCGACCGCCTGGACCCGGCCAGCCGCATCTGGGTCAAGCACATGCCGGATGCACCCCTCTTGATGGCGACGCGCAGCTGGGACCGCCTGGCGCGCGTCAACGCCGCGCTGCTGGAAGCGCGCCACGCCGACACCGGCCATCGCGTGCGGCTCATCATGGCCGCGCTGATCCGCGCCCGGCGCGAGTTCACCTACGAGATCGACGCCGCGACGCTGATGCTCATCAGCGAGCAGTGGATTCCCGTCGAGGGCGTGCATGAGCTACCGCTGATCGACATGCTGGTGGCGCGACAGAGACGCTTTCTCAAGCCGTTGCGCTATGACGCGCCCCACGCGGGCAGCTTTCCGAACGTGCTGTTGCTGGATGCCGGGCCGAGTCCGGTTCCCCTGCACGCCATGAGCGCATTCGTCACCCCGAAGGAGCGGATGGCGAAGGAGAAGGCGGTTGCGTCCCGTGACTGCTGGGTCTGGTGGCCCGACAAGGCCATGCCGGCGCTGCCCGCGCCCGCCTCTTGACGCGCAGGGGGCTTGTTCCAGGCGCAGTGCCCGGCTACCGGAGGGGTTGAAAGCGCCTTGGCGCGCGAGAGCATGAAGCGTCGAATCCCCGACGCCTCATGAAGGAGCGCCGCATGGCACACCCGATCGTCAAGGTGCAGGACGGGCCGCTGGCCCTGCACACCCTGCTGGGCCAAGGGCCGGCCCGCATTCCCACGGGCGGCAAGATCCGCCCGGGCATCATGGTCCTCACGCGCAAGGCCGCCGAACGGCCCGAGGCTCAAGCCATCTATGCCCGGGGCGTGGCCGAGGGCCGCTCGTTCGAGGACATCGAACGCGCGCTGGCCGAGGCCATCCCGCAGATCAAGTCGCCGCTGGCGCCTCGCAACGTGCCGTGGTTCACGGTGCGCGCCTCGGATTTCCCGAACCCGGAGATCGCGCAGCAGATCCTCGACGCCTACGGCGAGGACCGCGGCCAGGGGCGCCGCTTGTACCGCTTCCCGGTGGTCTTTCCCTCGGACCACTGGCAGACCGTGATGCCGCACGAGCTGGCGGCCTGGAGCACCCACGAGAAGCGGTTCTGGTCGCAGTATTCGCCCGACGGGCAGGTGCGGCACTGCATGCGCCATGCCCCGGTGCCGGTGGACGCCACGGGCCGGCGCACGATCCGTATCTTCGGCGGGCGCAAGACCGTCGAGCGCGAGGAGAACGGCGGCCGGTGCGAACCCGAGTCCTGCCCCGAATACCAGGCCCGGCAGTGCAACCTCTCCGGGCGCTTTCTGTTCTTCATCCCGGGCGTGCGCTCGATCAGCGCGCTGGAGCTGCCGACCACAAGCTTCTACGCGATGAGCAACGCGATCCGGCGCTTCCAGGCGGTCGCGCAGATGCGCGGCGGACGGATCTCGGGCTTCCTCGGCCGCGATCGCACGACCTTCTTCCTGACCAAGGTGCTCAAGGAGGTTCCTCACATCGACGAGCAGGGCCGCGCCGTGCGCGTGCCACAGTGGATCATCGAACTGGAGGCCCCGGTGGACGTGACCGCGCTGCTGCGCGACCACGAGGACAAAGAGGCGGCGATCCAGCAGGCCCGGCTGGCGACGCAGGTGCTCGAAGGCGCCGAGCCGATCGACTGCGGCGCGGCAGCGGCGTCGGCAGTGGGTGACCTGAGCACTGTGAACGCGGACCTCGATTGCGGCAGCGGCCAGCGCCAGGATGAGGCGCCGGTGCGGCCGGGACACCCGACGCTCGAGCAACTGCTGGCACGCGCGCGGGCGATGGGCCTGGCGCCGGAGCGCTTCAAGGCCTACGCCGACCGCCGCTGGGGGCGAGGCTGGCGGATCAACCCGCATGGCCGCGGCCGGGCCTGGGACGAGCTGGAGCGCTACCGCAACGACCCGCGCGGCTACCTCGACAAGATCGAGACCGAGTTGCGCGCCACCGCCACCCCATGAAGGAGGAACAGACCATGCGCATTGCCCACTTTTCCGACCTGCACTACGGCACCAAGACCCTGGCCGAGGCCGATCGCTGCTTTGGCGCGGCCATCGACCAGGCGGCCGCGCTCGGCGCCGAGGCCGCCGTGATCTCCGGCGACGCTACCGACCATGCGCTTGACCTGCACGCGCCGGCGTCCGCCCGGCTGGCGGCGCAGGTCCGCCGGCTTGCCGACCATTGCCCGGTGTTGATGCTGCAGGGCACGTATTCGCACGAGCCACCCGGCACGCTGTCGGTCTTCCGCTCGCTGGGCGGGCGCCATCCCATCCATGTGGCCGACCGGATCGGACAGGTCGCGCTCACGCGCCAGCGGCGCTGGGTGGGCTCGGCCGGCTGGTGCTTCGATGCGTTGCCCCACGATGCGGCGGCCGTGTTCTCCTGCCTGCCGACCGTCAACAAAGCCACCGTCGCGGCCACCGTTGGTGCCGGCGATGCGGCCCAGACGGTTGGCGACCAGCTCGCACTGCTGCTCGAGGGCTTCGCGCCGACGCACCGGGCGGCGCGGGTGCGTGGCCTGCCGACGATCGGCGTCTCGCATGGAACGGTGTTCGGCTGCGTGAGCGAGCACGGCGTGCCGATGGCGGGCTTCGACCACGAGTTCACGACCGGCGTGCTGTTCACCGCCGAGGCACAGGCCTTCATGCTTGGCCATATCCACCGGCATCAGGCCTGGGCTCAGCCAGCCGGGGCAGGCGACCAGGTCATCGCCTATGCCGGTTCGATCGGGCGCTTCCACTACGGCGAGGAAGGCGAAAAGGGCTTCCTGCTCTGGGACGTCGAGCCCGAGGCCGCGCGCTGTACGCTGGTGGCCACGCCGGCACGCCGTACGGTCGACATCGTGTTCGAGGGGCGGCCGGACATCGAGGCGCTGCGCGAGGCGGTGGCGCGGCAGGACGTGGCCGGCGCCAGCGTGCGGGTGCGCTGGACGGTGGCCGAGGAAGACCGCAGCGCCGTGGACCGCGAGGCGATTCAGCGCGTGCTCGCCGGCGCGGCGGAAACCAAGCTGGAGGGCCGCATCGTGCCCGTGATGCGTACCCGCGCGGCCGGGATCTCGCAGATGACGCGGCTGGAGGACAAGCTGCGCCTGTGGGCCCGGGTCTCAGACGTGAATCCCGAGCCGTTGCTGGCCTGCCTGGCCGCGCTGGCCGAAGGTTCGCCCGAGGAGCTTGCCGCGCAATTGCTCAGGGATGACGGGGGTGGGGCGGCCCGGGGTGCCGAGCCGAAGTCCCAACTGCGGGCCACGTTGTCAGCCGGGGCTGGCGGGCTCGCCGAAACGGTGGCTCAGGCGCAGTAAGCACGATCGTCCGCCTAGGAGGAGGTACAGGGGCGGTTCATCCCGCCTTCTGTTCCAATGCCTTGCGGGCCGCATCGCGCGTTCCAACTCCTGTCGGTATCGCGCTTCGGCCGTGTGGCATCGACCGCGCGGCAGGGAAGGGAGGCTCAAGGTGAGGGTGTAGGCGACGGAGGACGGACATGCCCGATGGCCGGACAACTCTGCCGCGTTGCTCCTGCGCTGCTTATTTCGCAATTCCGAGGAACAGTGCCAAGCACCGCTCGACTTCCACCAGCGCGTCAGCATCGAGTCGCCCGAAGGTCGGTCCCACCTTGTCGCGCTTGACCGTCATGATCTTGTCGATCATCACCTGCGATGGTTTTTCCAGGCCATTTTCCGTGTTCGGCTGGATTTTGATCCGCAGGAGCGGCGCGGCCACCAGCGTGGTGGTGACGGGCAGCACCGTGAGGGTCGCACTCTCGCCGAAATGGTTGGCCTGGATGACCAGCGCTGGCCGGGGTTTGCCGGAATCGCCCTGCATGGCGATGGTCACGAAATCGCCGCGCGTCATTCAGTCCAGCCGTCCACACCAGCCAGTGCATCGTCCATCCACAGCTGCAGGTCGACGTCAACCTGGTCGGCTTTGGCCACCAACTGGGCTTGGCGCTGGCACTCCTTGGCAAAGTCCGGCCGCCGGGTGTCGGGCACCCAGATTTGTACCGGGCGCAGCCCTGCCTGGCGCAATGCGTCACGGTGCTTCTGCACTCGGGCGTTCACGTCCATCGTTGCCTCCAAGAGACGATCTTCGGTCTGTTACATGCAACATGATACGATCTTGCCCCGTTACATGCAACACATCATGCTCCTTGGGTCTGGCTTCGTCATCTGTTTGGCCGGGCTCGTCGGCGGTTGACGGACTGCCTGTTGCTCTTGGTCTAAGTAATCCAATGGATTATAATTTCCATGACTGAGACTCTGCAAGGCATCGCTGAGCTGCCTTCCTACACCCGGCTGGCCGACAAGCTCTTGAGTGTGGAAGAGCGTCAGGATCTGATCGGCTACCTGGCCGAGCATCCCAAGGCTGGGGACATCATGGAAGGCACCGGGGGTGTGCGCAAGCTGCGCTGGCGCCGTGGCGGGCAGGGCAAGAGTGGAGGCGTGCGCGTTATCTATTACTACCACGATGACCTCATGCCGCTGTATTTGCTGACGCTGTTCGCCAAAGGCGATAAGGCCAATCTGAGCAAGGCCGAGCGCAACGAACTCGCTGGCCTGGTCAATGTGTTGGTCGGGATATGGAGAGAAAAGACATCATGAGCACGGCATTCGAGAGCATCAAGCAGGGCTTGCAAGAGGCCATCGCTCACGCCAAGGGCGACGAACGCGGCGTGCGCGTGCATCGGCCGCGCGCCGTCGACGTGAAGGCTGTGCGCGCCAAGGTGGGCATGACCCAGGAACAGTTCGCTGCCCGGTTCGGCTTTTCTACTGCCACTTTGAGGCATTGGGAGCGTGGCGACCGCACCCCGCATGGCCCGGCGCTGGTGTTGCTCAACGTGATCGAGCGCAACCCCCAGGCCGTCATCGAAGCCTTGGCCTGAGTTTTTGACGGTGGGGGAGCATCCGAGAGCCAGGCCTTCAGGCCGGCGTCCTCGGCCATGCGCTTGATCAGTCCATGGGCATCGGACAGGCGGTTCCACCGCACGGCGCCAGTTCCACGCCGTCGGGGTGCCGCGTGAACAGCGCTCGAAACGTCTGGGTCGGGTGTTCGTCCTACCCCAGCCGACCTGCCATGATTCCCCCTGGACAGGCCTCCGCGGCGAGCGCGTCGATGCGTTCCAGTCGGGCAGGCAGCAACACCCTCATGTCCATTCGTACTGGACCGCCGTGCCGTTGAAGCCGAGCTTGCGAGCAGTGCGGCGCTTGCCGATATTGAGGACGATACCGGCGGGCAACTGGGTGCTGCGTCCCGCGTTGCAGTCCTGGGCCAGACGGCTGGGCAGCACTTCGATGCCCAGCTTGTTCAGCGCCTCCGGGGCCAGCACTTCCAGGGGGCGCACGGGAATCGGCTTGCCGGTCAGCATACTGGGTCTGGCCTTGGCGTAGACACCGACCCCCAGGCGGACGAACACGCCGCCGAGCAGGAGTTGGCGCAGGGCACGCCCGACCTGCGCGGCGCTGCCGAAATGGTCGAATTCGCTGCGTAGGAACACCCCGTCGCCACGGTGTGCAAATTCCGATCATCCATGTGCCAGTGTCACGGTGGATACGTGGGCGGGGTCCGCCGGCGGAATGACGGGGCTTGATGCGCGGGAGGGCGGTGCGAACCTGTCGTCACGACAACTGACAGGGGCGTTTCATGCAACTCCTTTCCCTCACCCTCAAGGGCTTTCGCGGCATCCGTGACGGCCTCGGCCTGGATGCCTTGACGCTGGATTTCGAGGCCTCGTGCGACGGGGCCGAACTGGTGGCCATCGTCGGCGCCAACGGGCGCGGCAAGAGCACCGTGCTCGACAACATGCACCCCTACCTGACCATGCCGTCGCGGACCGTCGCGGCGGGCGCGGGTGGGTTCAGCTACTACGATCACGTGTTTCTCCCTGAGAACGAGAAGGATCTGGTCTGGTCGCTGGAGGGGCGTTGCTACCGTTCCCAGGTGGTGATCCGCCTGAACGGGCGGCGGCGTACCGAGGCCTTCCTGTTCGAGCTGTCCGAGGCCGGGGCCTGGCGGCCGGTTGCGCTGGACGACGGCACGGTGGCCGATGGCAAGGTCGAGACCTACACCCGCTGCGTGGAGCGGCTGTGCGGCAGCGCCGACACTTTCTTCACGTCCGTGTTCGGCGCGCAGGGCAAGCGCCATCTGAGCGACTACCGCAACGCGGAGATCAAGACGCTGCTGGCCGACCTGCTGGGCCAGGAAGCCATCCGCGACCTGGGCCGCAAGGCCGCCGACACCGCGAAGCTGCTCAAGGCCGGCCTGGTGGCGGTGCGCCAGGAGATCGCCGGCATGGAGGCCGAGGGCGACAGGCTCGCGCGGGCGGTGCAGGCGGCGGCCGACGCGCCCGCACGTATCGAGCGGGCGGATGCCACGCTGCGCCAGGCGGCGGCCAGGCTTGAGGGCGCGCGCGAGGCCTGCGTGCGGGCTGCTGCTCAACGTGACCGGTGCCGGGCCGACGATGCCCGCCGGGCGCAACTGCATGCCGAGCGTGAGGCCGTGCGGTCGGCGGCGCGCGCAGCGAGCCAGGAACTCGACGCGCAGGAACGTGTGGAACGCCAGCGGCTGGACCGGCTCGGCCAGCGCATGGCGCAACAGGCGACGCAGGCCGCGCAACGCCGGCAACGACTGCAGGGTGTGCAGACGCAATGCCTCGCGCTGCTGGCGCGCGAGCCGGCGGTCCAGCGGGCGGCTCGCCGCTTGCCGCTGGCGGAGCGGCTGCTCGCGCTGCGTGCCGATCGACTGGCTGCATGCCGCCAGGATGCCGCGGCTTGGGAGCAGGTGCAGGGAACGTTGCGGCTGCTGGCCCAGCGTGTGCAGGGCATTGAGCGTGAGGCCGGCCAGGCGGCTCTGCAGGCGCAGTCGCTGGCCCGTCGCTTCGGGCTGGCGGCGGAGGTTCCCTGCAGCGGTACCCCGCTGCAAGGGCGCTGCCAACTGCTTGGGGATGCCCGCGAGGCGCAGGCGCTGATCCCGAGCGCCCAGGCCGTACTGCAACGGCTGGCCGACGAGAAGGGGGGCGTGGAGCGGGAAATTCGGGCGGCACGTGCCCGCGCGCAGGCGCTGGCTTCGGTGGAGGCGCGTATGGTCGAGGCGCAGCGGCGCCTGGATCGCACCCGAGAGCGCGCCTCGCGGTGCGCACTGCTGGAGGCCAAGATCGACGAGATGCGCGCGGCGCGCCACCGGATGGCCGATTGCCAGGCGGAACTAGCGGCGCTGGCGCCGGCCGACGGCGGCGGCGGTATGTCGCGGGCCGACACCGAGGAGCGGGAGGCCATCGGTGTTGCGCTGAGGGGCATCGAGGAACGGCGCGGGTGGCAGTCGACTCAGGCGCAGCAGGCGCTGGTACGGCTTGATGCGGTGCTCGCGACCTTGCCGCCGCCATTCGAGGCACGGACGCTGGCCGATGCCGAGGCCGCCCGTGATCGGGCCCTGGCCGCACACGAGGCGGCATCGAGCGGCCAGCAGGAGGCGCAGCGCCAGGCCCAGGCGCTCGCTCTCGCGCGCCAGCAGCAGGCGCTGCTGGCGGATCGGCGGGCGGCAGCGGCGCGGCGCGGCGCGCGCATCGAAAGCGCCGTGGGCGACTGGACCCTGCTCGCGCGCTGCATGAGCAACGACGGACTGATCGCGCTGGCGATCGACGACGCGGGGCCGGCCTTGTCGGCGCTGGCCAACGACCTGCTGCTGGCCAGCTACGGTCCGCGCTTCACGGTGTCCATCCTGACCCAGGCCGAGACCGCCAAGGGCGAGAAGCGCGAGGACTTCGACATCGTGGTGCACGATGCCGAATCGGGCGAGAGCAAGAGCGTGCGCCTGATGAGCGGAGGGGAACGGGTCTGGATCAACGAGTGCCTGGTACGGGCGGTGGCGCTGTACCTCGCTCAGACGGGCGAGCGGCGCTACGAGACGCTGTTTTCCGACGAGGCGGATGGTGCGCTGGACCCGGCACGCAAGCGCATGTTCGGTGCGATGAAGCGGGAGGTTCTGCGGCTGGGTGGCTACCGGCGCGAGTTCTTCATCTCGCAGACGCCGGAGCTGGCCGGGATGGCCGACGCGGTGATCGACCTGGAAGCACTGAAGGCCGAAGGCCTGGCGACCCCGGTCGCCCGGGGCGATGAGACTTTTGCGGGAATGGAGTCAGAATAACCCATGTTCATGGGTTTTTCCTATGCGACGAAATGGCAGATGGGGGGGCTGAATATGAAAACCAGGATTTCTCGCGAGGATCACGAGCAGGCGTTGGCGCGTGGTCGCCAGGCGCTGGATGAGCCGCACGCCGTGGCTGCGCGCTATATCGCACATGCCCGCGTGTTGGAACTGGCGTACAGCAATGGGCTGTTGCTGCGCCTCGACCCGAAGAACGTGCCGGTATTGAAGGATCTGCCGCGCCAGCTGCTTGCGCAGGCCTATGTGACGCCGGGCGGCGATGGTTTGGTGTTCGGCGAAGACGAGACCGCAGCGGTCAGCATTCCCGGCATGCTGGCGAGGCTGATTCCGGTCGACATCGCCAGGCGGACGGTCGCGGCCGCGCGTGGACGGGTTCGCTCCGAACACAAGGCCGAGGCGGCGCGCCGCAATGGCGCCAAAGGCGGGCGGCCCGCCAAGGCCAGCCTCGCGACGGTCGGGTAAATCGTCGGCCCCAGCGCTGTGGCGCGGTGCCTGGAACGCCTCCTACCCGCTGGGCTGCGCGGCCGTGAATACCGGCAGGCCTTCCAGGAGCGGCGCTTCGGCATCGAAGAACAGCCAGGCCACACCGGCTTGCTCCGCGGTGTCGAAGATGGATGCGAGGTCGTTTTCGGCCGGCCGGCGGTGGCACGGCGTGCCGACGAACACGAATCCGCCATATTCGGTGGGATAGGCGTTCACCGACAGTTCGTTCTCCAGCAGCTTCTGGCGCGTGGCGGGCGTCAGGTGCGATAGTGAAAGGGCGGCCAGCGGCTCGGCCAATTCGCGCAGGCGCGCGGCACTGATGGTGTGCATGCTGTGCTCCTCATGGATGGCGGCGCCGGGCTGGCATTGCGGGGGCGGTGGGCCGCTCGGCAATGCCGCGCCTCGGGCGCCGCTCTTGATTGGGGCTCCGACTCTGGAAGCCCAAGTACCATTCCCCGGACATACTGGGTGGCCAGGGAAACACGGCGGTTGAGTCTTCGCCTACATCAATCCGCGTTCCGCCATCGACAGCAGATCGCCGCCTGCGACGATGAAATGATCGACGCAGCGGACATCCACCAGCGCGAGCGCGGTCTTCAGCGTTTGCGTCAGTACCTCGTCGGCGCGCGATGGCAGGGCCGATCCACTTGGGTGGTTGTGGACGAAGGCCACGGCGGCGGCATTGCGCGCCAACACCGACTTGATGACCTCGCGCGGATAGACCGAGGTCTGGGTCAGGGTGCCGCGAAACATCGTTTCGACATCGATCAGGCGGAGATGGGCGTCGAGAAAGACGACCAGGAACACTTCGTGCTCGAGGTGCGCGCAGCGCATGCGCACCCACTCGCGGAAGGTGGCGGGGCTGGCCATCAGCGGCTGGTACTGCCAGTCGTTGCGCAGGTTGCGGACCAGCAATTCGCGGGCGATTTCCAGGATGCGCCGCAGGTGCGGCGGATAGTGGATCTCGGCGGGACGCCGGGTTTCGCAGACACTCGGGGCAAAGTCCGCTGGCACGGGCCCGTGGCGGTTGATCCCGAGCAGTTCGTCGATGAGCAATTGTTCGCTCATGGTGGTCACGTCCATGGCGGTCTCCTTGTTCAAAAAAAAAGAGAACGCCACACCCCGCGGGGATGGCGTCCCCGTTGGGAAGAAGGTGCGCAACAGGTGTCGGCACGGTAGTTTGGGCAGGTATCGACTGCGACGCCGGCCATGGGCCGGTGCGCCTCCATCAGGAAGCAGGGAAGTCTCCAGTTTGGGCCTGCTGCCGGTGGGCCGCAAGCCGGACGTGTCACCTGCGGCCGGAAATTCCCGGGCAGGCGGGTCGTTCCTGGGTGGCGAATATCGGATGACTGTTGTAGTGAACCGACAAAATGAACAGAACTTTCGGGTTAACCCGACCTGAAGAAACAGTGGAGTGTGATTGCAGTGTCAGCACAGAAATTTTTGTGCTGCACGCTGCCGGTGCGCCCCCAAACCCTTGCAATTGCGCCACGATGGCGTTGACGCGAGGCGATACCACCATGATCCGATTGGGCTCCCAGATCCGACTGACCCGCTCCGAAATCGAGCGGCTTCAGTGGCTGACCGCCATCGAGCCGGTCGGCATCCGCACGGTCGCCGATCTGCAGGACTATGTCGCGCGGTGCAAGGCCCATTATTGGGGCAGCTCGCTCGATACCCAGTTCCTGCACTGGATGATCGACAAGGAGGTCGCGCTCTGCCTGGCGGCCTGAGGGGTGTCGGGGAGGGGATGGGAAGCGAGGTCGGGTGGGGAATCCCGTACCGTTCCCCCGGTGAAGGCCGAGGGAACGGGGGGACGGGCGGCCGATGAATCAGCCGCCAGCTCGAACCGCCTGCGGTTGCGCTTCCGCCGGAGCGGGCGCAGTCGCCTGAGGTTGGTTCTCTGCCTTGCCCTTGAATGCCTTGCGAGCGGCGCGGATTTTCGGGTCCGAAGCGAGTTGTTCGACCTGGACCGTAGCCGGCTCGGCGGACACCTCGGGCAGGCAGGCCACGGCGATGTCGCCGCCGAGGCCGATGGCACGGCGCGTGGCCGATGGCGCGCGCACGAAGAGGCCGCGGAGCAGCCAGCGCACGAACTGGCCGATGCGCTGGTTGCGCACCTCGCGGGCCTTGTGCAGGCGCAGCGATTCGCGGCAGCACAGATACAGCGCGAGGTGCTCGCGCTTCATCTCGCCGTCGGCATCCAACTGCTGCAACACCTCGGCGGCAATCGCCGGGTCTTTGCGGGCGCGCTGGTAGAACGATACCCAGGCGCGTTCTTCCTCGACGAGGATGGCCGTGCGCCGTGGCCGGGCGCGGGACGCATTCACGGTCATGGTCTTTCTCCTTGGTTGCGGGAAGCACGCGCCATCCCCATGGGGAGACGTCAGACTCCCAGGGGTTGTGGCGGTGCGTCGCTTTGCTAAGCTGGCTACCCACACGCCTTGGACACCCACACATGCTTCGTGCAGGTCTTTCACTCCGGTTCACGCCTACCGAAGTCGATGAACTCCGACGAATCGGCATCGACGTCGGCGGGGCGCGAACGCAGGACGCTCTCGACCAGGCGCTGGCCCGATGGGCTGGCACGCTGGCCGAGGAACGTCCGGATCTGCTGGACCGGATCGCCGAGGCGCTGGCCCGGGAGAAGGGAGCCTCGCTACCCGCGCGTCTGACGCGCGAGCGCTGAGGCGCTTCGCCGGGCGTTGGCCTCGGAAATCGCAATCCAGCGGTCGGCGATCCGGTCCGGGTAGACCAGATCGTCGGACTCGATCTCGCCCGTCATGCGCAGACGGGCGATCACCTCCTTGACCAGGACCGGATCGCTCCGGGCCAGGTCGACAACGGTCGCGGCGATGCGCCGCCGGTAGAGATCGACCGTCATGACGGTCAACCTTCGGTGGCGCACGTTGAGCACGAACGGCCGTCGCACCCGCAGGGGCAGCGCTTCGGCCGCAGCAGCGCCGGCAGCACGCGGCGCGGCGCGGGCATGGGTCGGGCAAGCCCGGACCCGCCCAACAGCACCGGCACGCGGCGCGACTCTCTCGTCACAGGGACAGCGAACATGGGGTTCTCCTTCGGAAAGAAAGGGGAACGCCCAACCCTGGCGGGGACTTGGGGTCCCCGTTCGGGAATGCTCCGCCGATGGCGGAGCGGCTCGACGCGGGCCAGGACGGCCCGCAATGGGTGAAGGCCTGCGACCTTGCGGTGCAAGCCTTCGCTCGATGGCAGACAGCGTGAAGCTGCATGCCATGCGTCTAGCGTCGGCGCATGCGCCGACAGGAACTCACGACCGACAAGGCGGCCGCCCCAGCCGAAGCCGAGGAACTCGAGGGCAGGTGACGACTGCGACGCCAGCGAGGCTGGACTTCAGGGCAGCCGAAGCTACCGATGAAGGCTTTGCGGACACGATGTCCACGGGAAGCCATGCCAGTATGCGGCCGCACGCGCTAGACGGATGATCGCGCGCGTGTGCGCCACCCGAAAACGCCGTCCCATCCGGGGGATTGTCCGATGCCTCGGGCACGCCACCTGCCGCAGGAGGCCCGCAAGATGGCCGGGCGATGACTTGCCGGTGTCAAATTTGCGTCGTTATATCTTGGTTATCTTGAACAAGAACGAGGAGATCGGATATGGCGGGCATCATCAGAGCAAGGGCCTTCTGCAATGACGAAGTGGCCTACCTGGCCTGGGAGAGCGATGGCAAGCTGCCGGGCTGCCTTGGCTTCATGGTCACCCGCATCTTCGTGGATACCGGCGAGCGGCGTGTCCTGCCGTCCTGGGTGGCCTTCAAGTCCCAGTCCAATCCGGACTGGGAGGAGCAGGACACCAGCGTGTGGCCCATCCAGAAGTTCTCTTGGCGCGACCTGACGCTGCGCAAGAGCCGCAACACGTTGGCGACCCGATCGGGGCCTCTGCGCGTGAAATACGAGATCCGGCCGGTCGGGCCGATGAAGGCGGGACTCACGCTCGTACCGGCGACCGACACGGCCCAGCCGGGCAAGTACAAGGGCAGCAAGATCCCGCTCGCGTTTTACGGGGACGCCTTCGAGACCAACGAGATCGTCGCCTCCAACGACCTGGGCGAGGTCAGCATCGGCTTCAACAACGGGATCCTCTCCACGCAGAACTTACGCAAGCAACTGCGCACGCCCAAGGGCAGGGCGCCCAGCGACAAGCAGGTGACCAAGCGCATCGGCACCGTGGGCGACCCGTTGCGCGAATTCCTGGCCGGTGATGTGCTGCCGCTGCTGCGCACCCTGTTCGAGCGGGCCGAGGCGGAGAACGGGACGATCTACGCCGCGCTGTACGAGCTGAGCGATCCGGAGCTGGTCGATTTGCTGGAGCGGCATGCCGGCCGGCTGAACCTGATCCTCTCGACGGCCGGCAAGAACGAAGACGGCGAGTGGGATACGACCAATGCCGATGCCCGCCAGCGGCTGCGCAAGGCCATCGGCGCCAAGCGCATGCAGGACCGGATGTTCAATACGGCGGCCGGCATCGGCCACAACAAGTTCGCCGTGCTGGTAGTCGAGGGCCAGCCCCGGGCCGTCTGGACAGGCAGTACCAACTGGACGCCGACCGGCCTGTGTGGCCAGACCAACAACACCATCGTCTTTCATTCGCGCGACGTCGCGCAGAGCTATCTCGACTACTGGAACCGTCTGCACGAGGACAAGCAGCCAGTGCCCAAGCCGCTCTCCAAAGGCAACAGCGCCAACCAGGGCGCTGCCCTGCGCGAGGCGAATCGCCAGCCGTCGGACGTCACGCTCGATGGCGGCGCCACACGGGTGCAGTTGTGGTTTTCGCCGAACACCCCGGAGCGTCGCAGTCCCGCGACCCGCACCGTGCCGCCCGACCTGGAGGTGCTGTTCGACCTCATGTCCAAGGCCAAGCACGCGATCTTTTTCCTGGTCTTCAACCCGGGCCGCACCGTGGAGGATCAGCAGGATCCGAACACGGCAGTCTCGGCCGCGCTCACCTTCGGCCGCCACCGGCGGGGCCTTTTCATCTCCGGCGTGATCAGCGACTCCACGGCCATGCCGGGCTACCGGAAGCGCGATCCAGGCGAGCCCAAGGTGACGCTGCCGGCTATCTACGTTCCGGCGGGAGCGCCCAATGTGCTGATGGTGCGGGCAGCGGAGCTGAAGGATCCGGTTGGCAACTTCGACAAGGAACTGCTGAAGGTCGGTCATGCGATCGTCCACGACAAGGTCGTGGTGATCGACCCGATGTCGCAGGAGGATTGCGTGGTGGTCACCGGCAGCCACAACCTTGGCTTCAAGGCGTCCTACGCCAACGACGAGAACCTGGCGATCATCCGCGGCAACCAGGCCCTGGCCCAGGCCTACGCCGTCCACGTGCTGGACGTCCACGAGCACTACCGCTTCCGGGCCGTGCAGGCCGAGATCCGGCGCGCTGCGGAACTCGCTGGGAAGGAAGTGGAGAAGGCCGTGGACCGGGGTTTCCTTCAGGAGAACGACAGCTGGCAGGACAAGTACGTTGCGCCCGGCCAGCAGGATCTGCGCGGCTATCTGCTGGCGGATCGATAACAACGCTCGCTCTCTGGATCGGAGGGAGAACGCCGCACCTCGTTATGGCGGCAAGGGGCACCCGTGTGGCTCGGCCTCTCGCACCGATCGGCACTGCGGCGATTGCCGCCGCCTGCCTCATCCTGGCCAATCTCCTGCCAGACGCCGATCTCGGGTTCCCGTGCCGCGCCCGTTGTCGCGTCTCGACGTCGTGGTGCCCACCGGATCGTATGGCCAGTGAGGCCTGGTCGTTGCCTCGACGTTGCCCCACCAGATGGTGCATTGGATATCGCACTGGCGCATGTCGCCGGTACGCAGGTGCCGGGCCGTGCTGGCTTCCTTCTTGGGGGAAATGTCCTAGGTCAATTATCGTAATAACATTAGGACAAATTGAACCAAGAACTGGAGCAAGTGGAGACATGCTGACGGAAGCACAGCTGGACTCGAAGACGTCATGGCGCATCGCCGTCGTATCGCTCTGCTGTCTCGCGATGGCATTCGGCGCGCCGCTGGTGGCCACGATCGGCCTCAAGGCCATCGCCGCGGATCTGGGGGGCGCACGCGCGGTGCCCGCGCTGGCGAGCTCCCTCACATGGCTGGGATCCGCCCTGGGTGGTCCCCTGATGGGCAGGATTGCGCATCGTTTCGGGGTGCGAACCACCGTGGTGGCCGGTGGCATCGCCGTTTGCCTTGGTTTGGGCCTCTCGAGCTTCGGAGCGCCGTGGCAGTTGTACCTCGGCCACGGCCTGCTCGTGGGTTTCCTTGGTATTGCAGGCCTGAATGCGCCGCTCTACGTCTACGTGAGCAACTGGTTCGACCGCCGGCGGGGATCGGCGCTCGCGCTGCTGTCGAGCGGAATCTACATCGCCGGTGTGGTGTGGCCGGTGATCTTCGAAACCACCATCGCGCGGTGGGGCTGGAGAGCCACCATGATCGGCTACGGGCTGCTCGAGGTGCTGGTCATCGTGGCACTGGCATCGCGGTTCCTGAGACCACCGCCCCAAGAAACAAAGAGGAAAGGGGGAGGCCGATCGGGCACGGGAGGATCGACCGTGTTCGGATGGCGGCCGAACCGCGTGTTCGGGATGTTGTGCGGCGCGGCCTTCCTCTGCTGCATCCCCATGGCCATGCCCCAGGGGCATCTGGTGGCCCTGTGCTCGGATCGGGGAATACCGAGTGCACTCGGCGCCGTGATGCTCTCGTCCCTGCTCGCGGCCGCATTCGTCAGCCGCCAGGCCTGGGGGCTGGTGGCCGACCGCATCGGAGGGCTGCGTACCGTCTTCATCAGCTCCGCGCTGCAGATGCTCGCCGTGTCCGGCTACCTGTACGTGAGCGAGCAGTTCGGGCTTTTCACCGTGTCCGTCGCCTTCGGCCTGGGGTTCAGCGCCATCATTCCCGCCTACGTGCTGGCGGTGCGCGAGAACTTCACGCCGGAGGACGCGCATTGGCGAGTCCCCATCGTGCTGATGATGACCGGGTCCGGCATGGCCGCGGGGGGATGGCTGGCCGGCTTTCTCTACGATCGCACCGGCTCGTACGATCTGCCGTTCCTGGTGGCCGTGCTCTTCAACGTCGCCAACCTGGTGTTGCTGGGGACCTTGGTCACCCTCAGTATCAAGGCTGCGCGGCGGGCGGCCTTCGTCTAGGAAGGTTCGATGGAAAGAAAAAATGCCCCCACCGCCTTGCGGCGGTAGGGGCGAAGATCACGCGGCTTGGCGTTCCGCGTCGGTGTCGGTGCGGCTGGTGCCGGCCTCGTCCTTGTCGAGCTCCAACTGCTTGAGCAGTTCGCGCTGGCGCACCAGCAGTTCGGTAAGCTTGCGCTCGTGCTCGAACGGCCGGGCCAACTCCAGTTGCAGATCCTCCAACCGCTTGCGTTTGACCGCAAGCTGGTCGGCGGCCTTGGCCTGCTGTTCCCCGACCGAGGCCAGGGTGGCCAGCAGTGCGTTCACCAGGCCGGGGGCGGTCTGGTAGGGCTCGGCGTCGTAGCGGCAGGCGCCTTCGAGGTACAGCGCGGGAACATCTCCCCCTCGCTGGCCGCAGACACCCAGGTTGAACCCGCCGCAGCGGCCGACCAGGCGCTCGACCCGATACGCATCACTCTGCAGCTCCGCCTTGGCAGCCTTCACGAGATCGCGCAACGCATCGCCGACCGCTTCCGGCCCCGCCAGGCGGCGGCCACGCAGCTCGATGGCCACATGCTCGGCCGTCTGCGGCTCCAGCCGCCCCTGGTCCTGCACGTGCAACGCGACGCGGCGCTCGACCGCCTCGATCGTCATCGGCAGGTTGCCGACTTCCGTTTCGTTGGACCAGCGCTGGTTGCGCCAGACCGAGAACAGCGTCGAGAGCTTGGCCACCTCGGCGTCCACGCCGGCCTTCTCGATGACCAGTGGGTTGCCCGAGGCCAGCGCCTTCACCTCCGCATAGCTCAACGTGGCGAGTTCCACGTCCTCGATGGAACGCAGGCCCTTGTCGCCGCTCATGACCTGGGCGATGAAGCGTGCCTTGGTCTCCAGCGTTTGCCACATGTACGAATCGAAGGATCCTTCGGTGACATAGCGGAAGATCTCGACCTCCTCGCATTCGTTGCCCTGCCGCAGGATGCGGCCCTCGCGCTGCTCGACGTCGCAGGGGCGCCATGGCGCATCGAGGTGATGCAGCGCCACCAGCCGCGTCTGCACGTTGGTGCCAACGCCCATCTTGCCGGTCGAACCCAGCAGCACCCGCACGCGGCCCTCGCGGACCGCCTTGAACAGCGTCGCCTTCTGCGCGTCGGTCTCGGCGTCGTGGATGAACGCGATCTCCCGCTCGGGGATACCCGCTTCCATCAACCGCTGCTTCAGGTCCTCGTAGACGCTGAAGGCCTTGCCGCCCTTGGGGCTGGACAGGTCGCAGAACACCAGCTGCGCGCCGCGGAAGTCCGCCGTGCGCCGCCAGATCGCCAGCACCTCGCGGGCGCAGGCGGCGACCTTGCCGTCCGGGTCGAAACGCGCGGTCGGCGCGATCAGCCGAAAGTCCAGCGCGGCCGCGCGGCCGTCGTTCGTGACCGCGAGCATGTTGTCCTCGGTCGGCTTGACGGTGCCGTTGCGGATCGCCTCGGCACGCCTGACCAGCGTCTGCACGTAGGCCTTGAGAGCCGGGCTGGCCGGGCAGGCCACCGTGCGCGGCTTACCACCGCGCAGCTTGGGCACCGGCAGGTTCAGCATCTCGGCGGTGCGGATGTCCGCGACCTCCCCGAAGATGGCCATCAGCTCCGGCACGTTGATGAAGCGCGCGAAGCGCGTGTGCATGCGGTAGCCGCTGCCGTCCGGCGCGATCTCCAGCGCCGTGACCGATTCCCCGAAGGTGGCGGCCCAGGCGTCGAACTGCTGCAGCCCGAGTTCCGCCAGCCGGCGCGGCTGCAGGTAGCGCTGCATGGTGTGGATCTCGGCCATGGTGTTGGCCACCGGCGTCGCGGTCGCGAAGACCACGCCGCGCTGCGCCCCGCCATGCAACTGCATCGTGTAGCGCGTCTTCAGGTACAGATCGAACGCGCGCTGCGAATTGGTCAGGGGCAGGCCCGCGACCCGCGTCATCTTGGTGAACCGGAACAGGTTCTTGTGCAGGTGTGCCTCGTCGACGAACAGGCCGTCGACACCCAACTGCTCCCAGGTCAGCAGATCGTCCTTCTTGGCGTCGGCCTGGAGCTTCTCCAGCCGGACCTTCCAGGTCTTCTTCTGCGTCTCGAGCTGCTTGATGATCCGGTTGGACTTGTCGTTGCTTTGCTCGGCGCGGATGGCCATCTCTATTTCATGGATTACCTCCTCGATGTGGTCTTCAGTGAATTGCGGTGACATCCGGATGCGCTCGAAGCTCGAGTGCGTGATGACCACCGCGTCCCAATCGCCCGTGGCGATGCGCGACACCAGCTCGCGCCGGCGGTCGCCTTCCAGATCCTCCTTTGAGGCCATGAGCACCGAGGCCTGCGGGTACAGGCGCACGAACTCGGCCGTGTATTGCGCCAGCATGTGGTTCGGGACCACGTGGCAAGGCTTCGTGAGGAAGCCCAGGCGCCGCATCTCCATGCTCGCGATCACGCAGACCGCCGTCTTGCCGGCGCCGACCACATGGAACAGGCCCACGTTGCCGGTCTGCACGATGCGCCACACCGAGTCCAACTGGTGCGGATGCAGCGTGAAGCAGCGCGAGAACCCCGGCAGCTTCAGGTGGGAGCCGTCGAAGCGCCTCGGCCGCGTCGCGTTGAACAGGTCGTTGTAGATCCTGCACAACCGCTCGCGGCGTCCGGTTTCCTCGAAGGCCCAGGCGGCGAACCGCTCCTTCAGCGCGCCCAGCTTCTCGCGTGCGGCCAGCGTTTCCGCCGGATTGACGACGTAGCGGTCCGAGTCCGGCAGCGGGTCGCGCACCGTCGGCACCTGCACGTTCAGCGCGGCTTGCACCAGCTCGACGGCGTTCATGCGCCGGGTTCCCCATTCCTGAGTCACCTTCACGTTTTGGCGCGCGCTCCAGTCGGGGTACTGCACCGACCAGGCCCCGGCCTCGGCCGAGTAGGACACCGTGCAGTCCTTCAGTTCGAGGACTTCGTGGATGAAACCCTCGACGTCGCCCGCCGGAATCCAGACCGCCCCCAGGCGCGGCTCGATCGACGCCGGCGGCAGATCCTCGGGCTGCACGCGCTGCAGGGCCTCGACATTGCGTCGGAAGACCTCCCCGGACAGCTCGGCCTGCTTGAGCTTTTCCTTGACATTGCCCGTCAGGTACGCATCGGCGGTGGTCCAGGCATCGTCGGCCGGATCCAGGAAGATCTGCCCGGCCTCGGACAGCGCGGCCAGCACCTCCTCCTCGGGCGCGGACAGCAGTTGCGCCATGTAGGCCGGGTCGACCCGGCCGCGCCACTGCACGGATGCCGCCAGCGCCTCGGTCGGCTCGCCGACCGCCGCAGGTGCGGAGACCCGGCGCAGCGTGCGCTGCGTGAACAGCGCGGCCTTGCGGGCCGTGTCCGTCTCCTCGTCGTAGTGCTCCAGCGAGAGCAGTAGCGGGTAGTCCGGGTCGCGCCGGAATGCGAGCGCGTTGGCTCGCGTCGTCAGGCAGCCGTAGCGCCTGACGTAGGCGTCGTAGCTGCCGTTGAGCATGGCCCGCAGGTGGCCCAGCCCTTCGTCGGCGTCCTGCGCGAGCTGCGCGTCGAGCAGCGACCGGGCGTGGTCGCGGATCGCGCACATGCCCGTGATGCGGGCACGCTGGGTGGCGTTCAGGCCGTCGTGGACGTCGACCATCTCGCCGCGCTCGACCCGGTGCACCCGTCCCTCGTGGAGACGGTAGCTGCCCGGCCGGGCCCCCGGCTCTGCCGGCACGACGCTGCGCGCCGGCGCCAGCGCCCGCGGTTTGGCGGGCTGGTAGACGCCGGTGGGAAGCAGCGCCACGCGCTCGGCCAGCGCCGGTTCGAGGTCGCCCTCGAACACGACGGTCGGGATCTCCTCGTAGCCGTTGCTCTCCTGTGTGACCCGCCCGACGCAGAACTGCGGCCGCGCGGCGTACCAGGCGTTGATCTGCAGGTACTTCTGCGCGCAGCGCGGGTGCAGCAGGCCCTCCGGCACCATCGTGCGGTTGAGCCATTCACCGCCCACCGCTTCGCCGGAGTGCCGCTTGCGCAGGAACAGAATGTCCGTCTGCACGTCGGTCGAGGCGATGCCGGCGAAGGCGCCCATCGGCAGCCGGATCGCGCCCAACAGCTCGGCCTGGGAGGCCAAGTGCTCGCGCACGGCGTCATCCCGCGCTTCCATCGTGCCGGTGCTCGTGATGAAGCACACCAGCCCGCCCGGACGCACCAGATCCAGCGCGCGACCGAGGAAGTAGTTGTGGATGCGGAAGCGCGCGTAGGGCTTGTGGCTCGCGTCGGCGACCGGGTAGTTGCCGAAGGGCACGTTGCCGATCGCCAGGTCGAACCAGTTTTCGGGCAGCGCCAGCTTCTCGAACGGCGCGACACGCACGTCCACGCCATGCGGCGCGTACAGAGCCTCAAGCAGCCGGCCGGCCACCTGGTCGATCTCGACGGCGGTGACGGTGCTGCGCTCGGCCAGCGTGCGCGGCATGGCCCCGATGAAGTGGCCTACGCCGGCGGCAGGCTCCAGCACCCGACCGCCAGTGAAGCCGAAGTGCTCGATCGCACGCCACATCGCCTCGATCACGTGGATCTCGGTGTAGTGGCTGTTGTTGACCGAGGCGCGCGCCGACGTGTAGTCGCCGGCCGGCAGCAGGACCTGCAGGGATTCGGCGCGCTGGCGCCAGGATGGATCCGCGCCCTCCAGGTTGAAGGCGGCGGGGATGCCGCCCCAGCCGGTGAAGCGAAGCAGGGCGCGGCGCTCGGCGGCATCCGCGGGCCGCTGGTCGGCTTCGAGGCCTTGCAGCGTCTGGATGGCGACCACATTCGCCTCGTACTTGGTGACGGCGCCGGCAAGGCCGGCCAGGTGCTGGCGGTCCAGCGTCGGCCACACGGTGCGGGCCGCGTCGCGCTTGGCGCCGTCGATGACGCGCCAGCTCGCGGGAGCTACGGCGGTGGGCGGCTTCCGCTCCGATTCCGGTTCCGGCTCGGCGTCCGGGCCGAGGACAAGAGGAGCGGCCGTTTCGGCAGCTTGGGGGGTGGGCAGGGGACTGAACAGATCCGTCTCGGGGGACGGTTCGGGGGGCTCGGGGCTGTCCGGGTCGAAGCCGGGCAGCCACATGGAGGGCGCGGTGGTGCGTGCCATCGGTGGTTCTCCGAAAGAAAACGGGGAGCGCACCGACCCCATCGGGGAGGCGAACTCCCCGGGTGGGATGGACAAACGGGCACAGCCCTGGGCCCTGCGCGCGAGCGCAGGAATCAGGGTGTGCGGTAGCAGGCAGCGCAGAGCTGCCGTGGTGGCGAGGCGGGTAACGACCGCGACGCCCGAGCGGACTCGGGAACGCCCGTCAGGGCGTGCGTTGGCCGGAGCCAGGATGCGGGATCAGTATGGGTGGGCCGAGGCCTCGCGCGGTGTGCGCAACCCGTAACGCCCGGGGCAGTGCCGGGTTGGCCGGCCGAATGTCGGTAGCGCCGACAACGCACCCCGTTTGGGCGGGGTGGCCAAGCGACCTGGGCTTCTTTACCGCGAGGGATTGCCCGCGCTCGGATGCTTCATGCGAAACACCAGACCCCGCGTTGCGACGAGGTGTAATCGCCTGTCGAATTCAGCACCTGTCGCACCTTGTCCTTCCAGTGCGCGTTCTGCTGGATCTTGTCGGGGCAGCCTCTGGCGATCTCCGCGTAGACCTCTTCCAGGGCGGCGCGGCCACCCAGGTCCGTCATTACGTTCCGGATGACCGAGCGCCACGTGCCGCGCAGGCGTGCTGCCTGTTCGTTGGCGAGGATGCCGAGCAACTGGAATGTCCCGCGCTCCTTCTTCTTCCACAGCAGGATGTACTCGTGGAGGATGAGGGGCAGCGAAAGCCTTCCGTACTTCTTGCGTCCGGATGCCGTGTTGTGCTGCGCCTTGATCATCACGGCCAGCAACTCGTCGCTGGGCATCCGTGCGATGCACTCGGCCTGGTAGCTGGTGTACTGGCCATTTCGGCGCCAATCCCCGATGATGGTTCCGTAGACGCCGCCGGCTTTCGTGGCGTGGCGCTGGTTCATCAGCGCGGCCTGGAGCTTTTCGTGGAATTCGGCGTCACCATGGCATCGCGACAGGTCATCGGGGTGGGGTTCGCCCCAGACATTGCCGGAATACACGATCATCGCCCCGTAGGGTGGGTGGCTGACGCACAGATCGGCCTGCCTGCCTGCCCGCGCCAGGATGGAGTCGCGCAGGATGTTGAAGCCGGCATGAAGATCCAGGCCAAGAGCCTCGATCCCCATTTCCTGGGCGACCTCGATGGAGGTGCCGGAGCCCACCATGGGGTCGATGAAGAATCCTGGCCGGAACCGCTCGAACAGGTCTTTGTAGACGTGGCCGGAGCAGTTGCCGCGCCAGGCGCTTTTCCCCCAGGGGCCGCGGTCGGAAAAGGACAGGATGCTCATTGGACACCCCCTTCATCCGGCCACGGGCGGGCGCTTTCCTCGGAATGGGCGGGGGCGGTGTGTTGGGTTGCATTGCACATGGATGTTCTCCAAATGCACGGAGCCCCCCCTCGACGGGGCAGGCCCCGTGGGGTGAAAGGACTGAAGTTCGGACGCCGGGAGGGCGGCGCGGAAGGATGCATTTGCGCTTCTCCGACGACACGCCATCAGAATTCGATGTCGCCGGAGATACGGCCCTGTATGCCGTCCGATCGCTCGGGAAGGGAATCGCCCGAGGGAGGGAGCAGCAGCGTTGTCATGCTGCGGTCCCACTCGCTCACGATCCACAGGGTCAGCGAATCGTTGACCCGGTAGGCGGAGAAGATCTCGCCGCCGTTGGCGACGGCGTGTTCGTTCTCCTGGCGTTCGGCGTGGGTGAGGTCTCCCCAATCGTCGGCCAGATGGCGCCGAAGATAAGGGACGACATCGAGCGCACCTCGTACGATCAGCCGGGCGACGTCGGCTTCGATGAGCCATTGGCCGGCCGGAATGGCGTGCAACGGCATGGGTGTGGTGTCCATGCGTGATCTCCTTGCGGAACTGGGAGCGGTTTCGATTCGGACTACAGCGGGAACGCAGCGAGCAGTTCGCCAAAGCTGCGGTCGGGCGGCAGGGTGGGGAAGTCCCTGCTGCGGTAGGCTTCGGGCACTTCCTTCGGCTGCAGGTCGCCGCGGTCGACCGCGCGGCGCAGCTGTTCCTGCCGTTCGAGCCAGATCAGCTCGTAGCGCGCAATGGCATCCCACGCTGCAGGGCTCTGCGCCTCCAGCAGGAAGGCATAGTCGCAGGCGCGGGCGTCGTCATCTCGATAGCGCACGCAGACCTCGCGGTAGCTGCCGAACTCATGGGGAAAGGCCTTCACCACGATCCGGGCCGGTACATCGTCCGGCAGCGGAAACAGGCGGCTGAGCATGCGCCGGTAGACCAGGCACTCGCGTCGGGAGCGATCGTCATAGTCGGCGCTGCCGACCTGCGCACAGTTTTCCTCGCAGGGCGCCGGGCCGATGGTCATGATTTCACTGGACATGGAAGTCTCCAAACGAAGGGGGTCGACGGGCCATCGGGCAGACGTCGATCCGGGGTACGGAAAGGGCGCCGGCGAGGCCGGCGTCCTGGGGCGATGGGAAGCGCGGACAGGACAAGCCCGCACGCATTCACTGGAAGACGCGGGGTTCGACGGTCTCTCCGCACATGAAGGCCAGATAGCCGCAGGCCTTGCCGATGTCGGCGAAGGCCGCCTGCGGCTGGTCGCCGCACAGGACCTGCCAAGGCAGCTTTTCATCCTGCGGCGCATGGCGCAGCGACAGCGTCGGCGCGCGGTAGGCAGGATGGCGATAGAGGTCGCGGCCGCTGTCCCAGGCGATCACGCGCAGCAAGCAGGCCGTGAGAATGGCCATGCCGCCGCACTCGCCGGGCTCGATCAGCAGGGGCGACTTGAGCGTGCCGCCGGAGCGGCCGATGCGGCCCACGACGTCGTGCTCTTCCATCCAGCATTCGCCGGTCTCGGTATTGCCGTACATGATCCGAACCTTGCGTTCGTCGCGGCGGCAGGTTTCGAGAGCTTTCGCGGCCTTGGGGTCGGTGCCCGGGTCGAAGTAGGTCTCCCGGCGCAGCGGCGAGCGGGCCCAGGCCGCGATGGCCGCCTGGTACTTGGCGTAGCCGGCCAGGGTGCCGCGATCTTCGGCACCGAAAGCGAGGTCGGGGCGCTGCAGCCGCGCCGCGATTTGATCGGCATGGCCGCGCGCGTTGTCGAAACCGAGGCAACTGGTGCCGCCGGGGCTGGCGACGATGTACAGCGCGCGGTCAGCATTCAAGGTGACGTTCATTTCGGGTTCCTTGGAAAAAGGCGGAACCCGCCCCCTGCGGGGCGAGCCCCGCGGGGTGGATGGACGGCGGTCTGTCGCTACAGGAGCGCGACCGGGTTCGGATTCAGGCGGCGAGAGGTTCGACCGCAACGGCGCCGGAGCGTGCGAACAGGCGATGCAAAGCCGAGACCTCGCCGCGTTGGGCGGCGACGCAGGCATCGGCGACTTCGGGTGCCACATCGGGCACGTGCGGCTCGGTGGGCACGATGCTGGCCAGCACCATGTCGTCACCGGTCATGAAGGTGATTTCGCCGCTGGGCAACCGCTCTACGGAAAGAACGGGCCGGGGCTTGGCGGCGAGGCCATCGCGCACGCGCTGAACGGCCGCGTACAGGTTCTCCGTCAACTCGACGTGCTCGAGATCACCGACGTCGTGGCTGTAGTAGTGCACGAGGTAGGCGCTGGGCTCCAGCGCCAGCAGCGTATCGAATGCGAGCGTCGGCAGGGCCGGGCAGCTCACCGGATCGGCCGGCGCGGGCGCGGGCGGCGGGAGCGTGTCCACCTGCTGGCAGCGCGCCAGGTGGTCCAGCTTGAGCAACAGCCCATCGGCGTGGGCGCGGTCCTCGACCGACAGGTGGGAACGCATCGTGAGGATTTCCTGCGTCATCAGGCGCAGCTCCTGCACGATGGCGCGATCGGCGCGGCGCTCGATGGCGCGCAGGGTTTCGGTAGCGGAAGTCATGGCATGGTCTCCGGGAAAGGGGGAACCGCGTCCGGAAAGCGGGCACGGCAAAAGGGCGCGGCGAAGGCCGCGGACGCTGGATGAGAGGGCTGCGCCACAGGCGCGGTATGCGTGCCGGCAAAGACCGGCGGAAAGATGTCCGCCTGGAGGCGGAACGAGGCTTGGCAGGCGGAAGGCCGCGTCAGGCGAGCAGGGGGACGCGCTACCCGAACCGCTCGGTCTGGCCAGAGGCGGATGCGGGTTTCAGGCCCGCCCTACGACGGGGCCGAGGTGCTGTGGAAAGGCTTGTCCCAGCGGCCGATGTTGATGCTGTAGTGGTAGGCCGTGTCGAAATGGTCCACCTGCGGGTCGCTGTTGTCGTACCAGCCGGCTGACTTCAGCGCCATCAGGGCGTTCTCGAGAACAGGGCGAATTTCGCTGTTCGCGGGAAACTGTGCCGTGATGTGGTTCGTCACGTGACCGAGCTGCACATGGCCATTCTGGATAGCGTGAAACGGCTGACCGCGCCGCTCGGCGGCGGCCTTCGCCACTGCGTTCAACTCGCCGATGATGTCCGCGGGCGCTGCCATGATGGTCATGACGATCTCCGCGTGGTGACGAATCGCGAGCGAGTATTTCCAGTCCTTGGGCATGCACTTCTTGAGTTCGGCGGCAATGCCCGCTTTCTTGGCTTGGTCGATGTAAGCCATGATGGTTCTCCAATGAAAAAGGGGAACCATCCCCGTGTGGGGATGATTCCCCCAACGGGTTGATAAACGGGCCGCCAGGCGGCCGCGCAAGACCTTGCAGCGGAGCTGCGCTGGGCGGGTAACGACCGCAACGCCCGAGCGGACTCGGGATCGCCGGATGGCGAGCGTGGGCCAAAGCCCGGAATGCAGCCTCAGTCTGCCCGAACCGGCGCAGGCCATGCAGGGGGATCAAGGTCCACCCGCGCAAGGGGCCGCCCCGGCGGGCGGTTTGCGGTGGCGACGTCAGGGCCTGCCCCCGTGCTGCAGGAACAAAGGCCGGCCCCGATCCCAGTCCAGGTCGCCGGGCGCCAGCACGCAGATGCGGTGCGGCGCGATGGCCTCGAGGCTGGACACCTCGTATTCGACGTCCTGGTGCAAGGCAAGCCCGCGCACGTTGACGCACAGCAGCGCGGCCTCGCCGGGGTGGGGCCAGGCTTCCCCAAACAGCCAGTGGCAGTCGTCCATGGCCGTCCAGGACGGAAACATGAAGACCGCCGGCACGGTTTCGATCTGGGCCGAAAGCGGCCCGATCCTGGGCAGCAATCCTTCGCGCAGGATGGCGGCAACAAACGCGGCGGCCGTCACATGCAGGCAGGCGGACAGACGCGGATAAACAGGGTTCATCGCATAGACCTCTCGAATCATTGGTATCGGAAAAAAGAAACACCGGTCCGCGGCAGCGGACCGGTGCGAATCAGGCGCTCAGCGTCAGACCGACGGTGCCTGTTGGGAACCCGGATCGAGTTCCGGCAGGAGCGCCGCGAGGATGGCCTCGCCGCTGACGTGCTCCCGATCCAGCAGGGGCGCGATGCGTGCACGCTCCAGATGCAGCGTCAGGTCATCGTTGCTCGCAGGATCAGACGCCAGCGCTTCGTAGATGTCGTAGCAGTCGTCTTCGAGCATCGATTCGACGAGAACCTGTGCCTGGTCGCTATTCCATTCGCCGTCGGGGAACTCGTCTCCGGGCAACGGACCCGATGGCGATCGCTCGGCCGCCTCGGCCGACAGGTACATCGTGCGGTAGTACCCGCCGCTGTCGTCGTACTCGAACGACACCGTGATGCACAGGCGGAACGCGGCCAGCCACGGATGCGTGCGGAACGCCTGGGCGAGCAGGAGTGCGGCATGGCCGCGCCACATCCGATCACGCTCGGTCTTTGCCGCGCGGTAGCGTTGTTCCACGCCTTCGCACAGCGCGTTGGGACGGATGTGGCCGTCCTGGTGGAGCAGGTAGTCGGCTTCGGTATCAGCCATGCTGCCTCCTTTCCACCAGCCGGTGGTTCCCTTCGGAGAACACGACCGCGTCGCGGTGTGCGTGCCGGAGCAGGGTGAGCCACCAGGGCGGCGTATCGCAGACCGCGTGCTGGTCGCCCGTGCCGTCGTTGGCGCTGACATGCACCTCCAGGCAGCGTTCGCAGGCCAGCATCTCGGCCACCAGCCCGCGCTCCAGGCATCCGGTGTGGTGCGCCACGATGTTCAGGTGGGACAGGTCGAGCGCATACGGCACGCCCGACTCGAACATGGCGCGGTACTCCTGCCAATTCGACACCAGCCAGGTGTCGCCTCTTGACGGATAGTGGCCCTCGACGCCCACGGGGCAGCCGAACAGGTCGGCGCAGCGCCGCGCGTTGTCGAGCATTTCCGGAAGGCTCGATTCCGCGCGCCGCCCAGCATGCGCGGTGTAGGCTGGCGCCCGCAGGTGTTGGCTCACGCGGGCGGCCCGTGCGAACCAGTCGGCGTGCCGGTTGAAGCCGCTCAGGTCGGCGATGCGGCGCTTGTCCAGCACCTGCACGTTGGCGTGCAACCGGAAGCGGGTGCCAGGGTGGGCCGTGAGCAGGGCGTCGGCGAGGTCTTCGTCCAGGCGGCCTAGGTTCTGCGGAACCAGCTGGACATGGTCGGTGTGCAGTCTGCCGAACAGCGGTTCGGTCGGCGGCTGATGCAGTCGCGCGGCCGCCGCTTCATGGCGCAGGCCCGGCCAGCAGGCGAGGGAGACGTGGGCCTTCATAGGATGGTCACCGTGGATGTCGAATCGGTGAAGTACGCGTTGTGCTGGACCAGCACCTTCGCGTCCTGCACGTCGAAGATCACCTCGCCGGAAGCGCCGTCGCCATCTTCCCAGCCGCTGTGCAGTTCTTCGACCAGCGCCATCGCCAGGTCGGTGAGCGCATCGTCCAGGCGGTACTCGGCCTGGATGAGGTGCTGGCGCCACTGGCCATCCACGTAGTTGTCGGCGAACTGCCGCAACGACAGGCAGGGCATGGGCTCCAGCGCCGACCCATCGGGCCGTTCGAAGGAGACACCCTCGGGACCGCCGGAATCTCCCGTACCGCAGTAGCTGACGGTGGCGCGGTGCAGGCCGGCTGCGGCCAGCAACTCGAACAGCGCCGAGAGGGTCTCGGTGCGCAGCTGTTCATGGGAAGGCAAGCCGCCTTCCTGGACTGTCAAATCGTTCATGTGCTTGCTCTCTGGGGAAAGAGGGCGCACGCGCCCCGGGGGGCATGTGCCCCTCGGGTCATGAAAAGGCCCGCCGGTGGACGGCGGGCCGCTGTGGTGGCGCCGCGGTGTCGCGGCGCTCTGGCGGGTCGCTGGCGAAGCGCCAGCGGATCCCGGGTTACCCGGTGTGCCGCACCGTCGGCGGCCGGTCGGCGTGGTGTTCGACGAGCCGGTTGCCAGCGTTGAAGCACTGGTCCAGGTAAATCTGCTCGATCATGCTGGCGGGCACCTCGATGCCGAGCGCTGCGAGCTTGTCGGCGACGGTGTTGATGTCCGTCCAGTCCAGCCTGAATTGGAGCAGGCTGTCGTAGATGAGCGCGTTTTCCGGGCTGGGAATTTCGCTGTCGCCGCGGACGACGTACAGGAACAGCCTGCTCAGGGGACGGTCGTAGCCGGCGACCACGACCGCTGGTTGACCGTCGTGTTCGACTCGGGCGATGTGGCGGCTCATGAGGGCTCCTTGTCGTCGAAGACCGGGACGCCGTCCACGGCGGGCGCGTCGCAGTCGAACTTGATCCAGACGATGCCGGCGCGCCGGGCGATGACGAGGAGGTCGGCCAGCTCGGTCTCCTGCGGCGTGTGCTCTCCCCTCGGATCGACGTAGACGAAACCGCCGTAGTCGTTCGGGTAGGCGATGACGGACAAGCCGCCGTCGGCCAGCCGCTGGCGCGTCGAGGGACGCAGGTGGGCGTTGGAGATCGCCGCCAGCGGTTCCGTGTGCGGTTGCAGGGATGGGGCGGGGAGGTGCTTCATGGCACGTTCCTTGGTGTCTCGTGCGCCGGGGGACGTTGGCGGCGAGGCTGGGCGCGGTGGAAGTCGATGCCGCATTGGCGGCAGCGGAACCAGGTGCTCGCGCCCAGCGATCCGAGCAGGATGCCTTCGCCCTGGCAGACAGGGCAGGCGGGTGTGGAGGCATGGGGCATGCGTATCTCCTGTCAGAGCGGGCGGGCCAGGGTTTGGCCGCGAATGGGGGATTTCATGGGGTTCTCCTTGCATGAAGCAGGGAACACCGGCCCCCAGCGGGAATCGATATTCCCGGCGGGACAGGCACGCGGTGCGTGCGATGGACAGTGGGCAGGTAACGCCTGCGGCGCCCGGCAAGAGCAGGGGAGCTTCCCTATGGAAGCGAAGTCGGTTCCATTGTGGGCCGTCGAGACAGGGACGCGGCCTTCGTTCGGTTCGCAGCCCGTGCAAACGCCGGATTCGGCGGGGCCTTGCATGTGGCGTTCAGCAGGCCCTATGCCCGGACGACAAGCGGGGCGTTTACACGGTGCTGACCAAAGACGGACGCGCACGCCTCGAAATTGCGCAACCCGATTACGAGAAAGCGTTGGAGGTGGCACTCAAGGAACATGAAGGCGAGAAACTGCTGGCGACGCAGGGCTTGAAGGTACGATAGGCCATGCGCTAAGGGCCATCCTTGGGATAGGCTCACTTGTTGCGCCTGACCATCGACATGATGGTTTCCTGCAACTCTTCCCGCGCCTGTTCTTCGCTGATGTCCCCGGCCACCGCCGCCTGCGACAGCGCGTCGGCCGCGCCCAGCATCCCCCACAGGCTGGCTGGCGGCACACCCCGCGAGCCTGCAAAGGGCGCGAAGATGGTCTGGCACTTTTCAATGAAGGCTTGCTGGTACTGCCGCTTGACCGCTGCCAGTTCCGGCGAGCCGCCGAGCGCCGCGAGAACGCCCGGAATCTCGCGCCCCTGGGCCAGCACGCATTCGACATAGCTGGCGGCGATGACGCGGGCCTTGTCCTGCAACGTAGGCTTGCTGGCGGCGATGGCGGCGTCGATCACCGCCGTCTGGCGCACGTCGAAATCCTGATAAAGCGCCGCCAGCAGGCCGTTGCGCGTGCCGAAGTGGTCATAGACCACCGGCTTGGTGACGCCTGCCGCATCGGCGAGCCGGCCCAAGGTCAGTGCGTCGGTGCCTTCGGTGCGGATCAGTTGCCATGACACGTTCAACAGTTGGCGCAGGCGCTCATCGCGCGACAGGCGGCGGCGCGGCGAATCCGCAACGGCGTCAGGGGTTCTCGATTGGCTTGACATCGCTATATACCAATAGTAACTTACCATTCGTAAGTTACCTTTAGTATATTGAAACTGTTCCCGAGGCGCAATCGGGTGCATCCGCCGCGAGTTCATAGCCATGACGACTAACACTCTATCGACTGCACGACCCGCTGGCCGCAAGGCACCTACGCGCCGTCGATGCTGGCCGAACTGCTGCGCTACGCGCTGAGCGCGCAGAAGGCCACGGGCATCGAGATCGTCAGCGCCGCCCAGCTCATCGCCATCGACAGCCGGTGGAGCCTTTATGCGTTGGCGCCTCCATTCTCGGCCCTGCGCATCTGGCAGGAGGTGGAACAGGGGCGGCGCTGGCAGCCTCCGGCCGTCTCGCCGTTCCCCAAGACCCCGGTGCCGCGCTACGGGCTGATCCACGTCGGCGAGGACTGGGACGACGAGATCCACTCCGATCTCGTGGTCACCGGGCTGCGCGACACCGCCTGGGAGCTGTTCGGCGACAGCTGCGGACCGGGGCGCCGCACGCTGCGCAACGGCCGTTCGGTGATCGACGTGGAAATGACCGCCGAGGTGGACGAGGAAGCCGCCTGGCTGTTCCTGGACTTCGAGGCCGAGCGCATGCTGGCGGGGCGCGCTGAATTCGAAGACGACTGGACGCAGGGCTACCGCACCTACCTGCGCTACGGCCTGGTGCGACCCGGCAAGGGACAGTCGCACATGATCGACAGCATCCTGCGGCGCTCGCAGTGGCGCCAGCGCCATCAGCTACACGGCGAGCAGGACCTGGCGGTGCTGCGGCGGCGCCTCACGGTGCCTTTCGAACGGCAGGGCGAGCTGTTCGATGTAGGGGACGAGGATGCCGAGAGCCATCGTGGAGAGACGGCGGTCGTTGCGGACTGAACTCACTATTCAACCGCCTCCCGTGGTGCTCGGAGTCCTTGTGACGGGAAGGGGCAGGGAGGTGACATGGAAGATTATTTGGGATACCATCTATGTTAGATACTCTTGATAATCTTTTCTTTGGGAGCCTGCCATGTCTGCCCTTCATGAACCAGCAGAATTCGCCACCCTGGTCGGCACGCCCAAGGAGGTGCGAAGCCGGCTCGACAAGTTCAAGGCGGAACGGGTCATCGTCGTGCCTCTGGCGCATGCTGGCGTCCAGCAGGCCGGCCTGCTGGCCCAGGCGTTGTCCACAGTCGTGTCCTTCCTCGGCGAGGCCTTGCACGAGCAGAACGAGCAGACCCTCAGAGCCCTGGTCAATGCCGTTGTGCCCAAGGCGCCGCCGACACCGACCCTGCTCAGGGAAGCCGCGATGCTCGCGCGTTCGCGCACGGCCGTACTGGAAGGAGCGGATTGGCTGACGGCGGCCAGGGTCGCCGAGCTGGCCGGCCTGAGTCCGACCAACCCCAGCACCCAGCCCAACAAATGGAAGCGCGAGCGCCGGATCTTCGCGATCCATCACCACGGCATCGACTACTTCCCCGGCTATGGCCTGGATGCCGAGGCCGGATGGCGCCCGCGCAAGACCCTCAAGCCTGTGCTGGAAGTCTTCGGCGACAAGAAGGACGGATGGGGGTTGGCCTACTGGTTCCTGTCCGCCAACAGCTTCCTCGGCGGCCGGCGGCCCCAGGATGTCCTGGCGGTCGAGCCGGAACAGGTGGTTGCCGCGGCCCAGGACGAAGTCGAAGGGGTCACGCATGGCTAGACCCCGCAAGGCCCCGCCGGCCGGCGGCACGGCCGCGTCAGCGCGCGGCGCCGCCCCCGGCAAGGCTCATCCATCGCCGACATCGACATCGACATTGAGCCCGACTCCGGTGCCACCCGCGACGCTTCACGTCACGCCGTGGACCTTGTCGAGCAGGCAGGTGCTGCACCGCGTGCACTCTGATCAGTACCAAGCTGACGAATTCAATCCCGGCAAGAAGGGCAATGCACGGTTCAGCCCGGTCCGGGACGCCAGGGGCAAGCCCATCCCGACCATCTACGCGGCGGCCACGTTCGATGCGGCCGTCATGGAGTCGGTGTTCCACGACGTATCCCACGCGCCTGGCTACAAGCAGTACGCCAAGGAAAAACTCGAGGGTCAGCTGCATTCCGAGGTCCAGGTCAAGCGCGATCTCAAGCTGGCTGATCTCGGCAGCGTTGCGCTGCGCAAGCTCGGTGTGCAGCGCAAGCAGCTGATCGACACGGAAAAAGACCAGTACCCGGGCACGCGGCAATGGGCCGAGGCGATCCACGCCCAGCACCCCGACATCCAGGGACTGTCCTGGGTTTCGCGCCAGGACGATTCGGCACGCGCGGTGGTGCTGTTCGGCGACCGCGTCCCCAAGGGGACGCTGCAGCAGGTCGGTGATTCGCGCAATCTCTTGCAGGACGAGCAGGCCTATGCGGAATTGCTGGATCTTGCGGAACGCATCGGCGTGGACGTTACGCCAGAAAAGTAGTTGGCCGAAATGACCGCCTACATCGAGAACGCGTGAGCCGTTTCTCATCCTCCCTCCATGAGGAGCCCAGGCCGTCGTAGGCGGGCGGGGAGGTCGTGCCCGGGGGCGCCCCCTTGAAGGCGGCATGCGCCGCGAGAAGCTGGGTGCATGCTCAGCGACGACGAAAAATCCCTCATGCAGCACTGCCTGCGCGCCCTGCGCGAGCACATGCCCGGCTTCGCCACGCGGCGGGTGCAGTTGGCGATGATGGCCGAGGTGGCGTACACGCTGGCCGCGATCGGCCAGGAGCCGACCCCGGCGGATGCCGGCCAGCGCATCGCCGTGATCGAGGCCGGCACCGGCATCGGCAAGACCGTGGGCTACCTGTTGCCCGCCATCGCGCTGGCGCACGCGCGCGGGCGCAAGCTGGTCGTGTCGTCCTCGACCGTTGCCTTGCAGGACCAGCTCATGGCCAAGGATCTGCCGGCCCTGCAGGCGCACCTGCCGATCGGCTTCCGCTGCGCGCTGGCCAAGGGGCGCCGCCGCTACGTCTGCCCGGCCAAGCTGCTCGCGCCGGATGCGCAGCGGACCGTGGTCGGCGACGGTGGGGAGGGTCCGGATTCCACGGAGGACCACCCGGTGCGCCTGGAGGGCCGCTTGGCCCAGGCGTTCCAGCGCGGCACCTGGTCGGGCGACCGCGACGACTGGCCGGCCGCGATCCCCGATGGCCTGTGGCAGCGGCTCAGTACCGACCGCCAGGGTTGCCTGGGCTCCCGCTGCCCCGAGTACGCGCGCTGTCCCTTCCAAGCGGCGCGGCAGCAGCTTCAGGAGGCCGAGGTGCTGGTCGCCAATCACGACCTCGTGCTGTCCGCGCTGGAGATGGAGCCGGGTGTACTGCTGCCCGATCCCGCCGAGACGCTGTTCGTGCTGGACGAAGCCCACGGGCTGCCCGCCAAGGCCGCAGGCCGGGGCGCCTCGCGGCATGCGGTGCGCGCGGCTGGGCGCTGGGTCGAGGACGCCGCGGCCGTGGCCGAAGATGCCGGGCATGGCCTGCGTCTCGATCGCGGCCTGGCGGCGGCCGTGGGCGGGCAGGGCGAACGCGTGTGTGCCGCCCTGGCCGCGTTGCATGACGAACTGAGCCGGCATTGCCGTTTCCAGGGAGACGAGACCGTCCACCGCTTCGCGCATGGCACGCTGCCGCCCGGGGTGGCGGACCAGGGAGCGGTCCTGCGCGAGGCGGCTGCCTGCCTGCAGGATGCCCTGGCCGCCGCGCGCGACGCCGCGCTGGAGCGGGCGCAGCGGGATGCGAGCGCCGCGCAGCCGCACGTCGCGGCGCTCGGCAGCTACCTTGGCCACGTGGAGCAGCTCATCGCCACCTGGGACGGAATGCTGCGGCCGTGCGGCGATGCCGAGCCGCCGACGGCCCGCTGGATCGAACGCATCGGGCGCGGCGCACGGGATGCCGACCTGCGGGTGTCCGCGGCGCCCATCGGTGCCGGCCCGCGCCTGCGGAGGCTGCTGTGGGAGCGGGCCGGCGCGGCGGTGCTGACCTCGGCGACGCTGCGCGGTTGCGGCAGCTTCGACATGTTCCTGGAAGAGGCCGGCCTGGATGCGTTGCCCGGCGTGCGCCTGCTGGCGTTGCCGTCGCCTTTTTCCTACGAGACGCAGGCCGAGCTGCATCTACCGGCCATGCGTGCGCACCCGCGCGACGCGGCCGCGCACACCGAGGAGGTAGCGCAGCAGCTGCCGGCCCTGCTCGCGGCCCAGCCGGGCGCGCTGGTGCTGTTCGCGTCCGCCCGCCAGATGCACCAGGTGGCGCAGGCCCTGCCCGAGGCGCTGCGCTCGGAGACCCTGGTTCAGGGCAGCCTGTCCAAGCGCCAGCTGCTCGAGCAGCACAAGGCCCGGATCGACCAGGGGCTGCGCTCGGTGCTGTTCGGCCTCGCGAGCCTGTCCGAGGGCGTCGATCTGCCGGGCCGGTACTGCACCCACGTGGTCATCGCCAAGCTGGCCTTCGGGGTGCCCGACGATCCGGTCGAGCAGGCGCGGCGGGAATGGATCGAGGACCAGGGGCGTTCGGCCTTCGACGAGCGCAGCCTGCCCGAGGCGGGCATCCGGCTCGCCCAGGCGGTGGGCCGGCTGCTGCGCACGCCGCAGGACCACGGCACGGTGACCGTGTTGGACCCGCGGCTGGGCACCACGGCCTGGGGGCGGCGGCTGCTGGCCGGACTGCCTCCGTTTCGGCTTGTGCGGGGGAAAAGGGCGGTACCTGCTAGGGAAGCCGCTTGAGGCGGGATCGCCGTGCCGCCTGCCGTCCCTCGGATGGACACGATAGGAAAGCTCCCGTCGCAGTCAGCATGCTAGGCTGTACGGCATTGGGCTTGCCTCGGCCGTGGCGTGGGTTCACGCGGCCACTTGAAGCGGGTGAGAAATAGACAGCGGCGGCCGGGAGACCCGGCGACAAGGTGTCCGGTAGCCGGCCGCAGGAAGGAAAGTACATGGACGAAAAACAGGCGCTCGAGCAACTGGCACTGCAGATCAAGGATTACGCCAAGGGGCTGGGCAAGGATGTCGCCCGCGGCGCGGAGACACGCCAATCCGCCGTGTCGCTGCTGAAAGGGTATGGGCGAGTGTAGCGCGCCAACTGCTTTGCGACGCCGCGCCATCTAGTTTGCGACGGATGCCCGCCGCATCAAAATAGCCCCTGCTGGCCAATTTTCCGCCGCCCCTGCTCGCAGGC
>NZ_POQS01000019.1 GCF_002885955.2 Achromobacter pulmonis | reverse complement strand
CTGCACAGAGGTGAATCATGACTGACAACAATGTTACCGGCGGCACCCGCCGCGAGCTAACGAAATATCGGATTACCTTCGCCGCCGCCCTGGCGTCCCTGGCCTTGGCCGGCTGGATGATCCAGAGCGCCTATAGCCAGCACATCAAGATTTTGCAGATCGGCGACAAGGCCGGCGAGCTGCTGCAAATGCGCGGCCTCACCGCTCACCAGGAGGGCGCACAGCATGAGCAGCGTTAAGACCTGGCGACGCGCCGCCCTGTCGGCCTATATCGCGGCCGGCGCAGCCCTGCCCCTGGCCGCCTACGCCTTGGCAACCACGCAGGCCAACGTGAACGCCATCGCGGCCGCACAGCAGCGCCTCAGTGATACCCAATGGCACGACCATCTAGCAGACGACAACCAGGCGAGCGCGGCCAGCGCCGGCGGCGCTGGGGTGCGACTGGACTCCCGCCCGTACTCCCCCGCCGTCGATTGGTCGGCCGTGGGCGGCCGTGTCATGCCGTCCGTGGTGATGGTGTCCGTCATCGAGCAGGCCCGAGGCGACGGCAGCCGTAACCGCGCCTGGCTTATCCCTGGCGTACAAACCAACCAGGCGACCGCCTGGCTTAACCGTTATCGCGCCTGGCAAGCCGATTGGGCAGAGCACGACCAGGAACGCGATTGGGTGACGATGGGCGCGGGCTTCCTGATCGGCGACGGCCGCCAGGTGGCGACGGCCGGGCACGTTATCAGCGGTTCCGAAGGTGTGCGCGTGAAACTCGCCGGCGGCGAGTGGCGGGCCGCCCGAGTCGTCGGCGTGGATCTCGCCCAGGACGTGGCCCTGTTGCGCATTGAGGGCGAGCCGGGCCAGCCGGTGGCGATCGCGCCGGCCATGCCGCCCCAAGGCCAGGCCGTGGCGGCTGTCGGATCGCCCAACGGCTGGGGCTTCTCGCTGTCGGCCGGCGTGGTGAGCCGCTACGGATCGGCCGCCGGCATGTTCGCAACCCGGCCCATGTTGCAGATCGCTGCCCCGGTGATCGGGGGCAATTCCGGCGGGCCTGTGTTCAACGCCAGGGGGGAAGCCGTGGGCATGGTCAGCTTCGGCAAGGAGCAGTTTCAACAGACCGTGCCGATTGGCCGCGTCCTGGATGTGGCCGGCGAACTACAACGCAACGAGCAACGAGACTTGGGAAAGGAATGAACAATGAAGAATGACCAGGTGCAGGCGCTGAACTACTGCGCACACGCCATTGAAGACCTGCGCGAACTGGAGGCCATCTTGCGCGGTGCGGCTCCCGAGTCGGCCCGCGTTTTTCGGCGTTTGATCGACATGCTGCAACACAGCGTCAAGTTCATCTTGCCGAACTGCTGCGACCTCATCGACCCGAACGAACTACGACAAGCGCATCTAGACCTTACCCGCCTCCCTTTTCCCTGCGTGGCCTTTGAGGCGCCCTGGGAGAAGGAGGACGGGATTGAACAGCTAGGCGAGTTCCAGCAGACGCCGGCGACAAAGCGCATTGCCCTTTGTTGGGAAGCAAGTCCGGAATATGAGCTGCTGCCAGGGCTAAACAGCATTCTCGAAGCCTTTCCGGAAGGTGGGGTTTTCGTTCTCCCGATCTATTGGGGGCCTGAGCATCGGCGATGGACAGTGGCGCTCGGAGGTTCGTTCGTACCCTACGAAAATACCATGCAGGATGTGAAGCTGGAGGAATCCTTGCCGGCTAGTCGCATCGCTCATGCGGCGACCATCGAGGCGGGATTAACCAAATCCAAGGCCAAGCATTTCAGAGCCGAACCCTTCTACCTGTTGCCCGAGTTCTACGAGAAAACCTTGGCCGCGTATGGCGGCAACAGAGAGAAGGCTTACGCGCAAATCATTCTCGATTCACGCGACGAGGTGCAGGCAGTTGTTCAAGCATGCAGCGTCATTAACTGCGCCAACGTGACAACGGCCGAAATCAGCGCGTCGGCCGCGCTCAACAAGAAGCGTCAGGAGAAAGGCAAGCAACCGTTTTTTTCCTACAAGGTCTTGCAGCTATCGGACGAGCGCCGGGAGGCGGCTGGAAAGGGTGGCGCTAGTGGAAATCACGCCAGCCCACGCATGCACCTGCGACGCGGCCACTTGCGACGGCTGGAAAGCAAAGTGGTTTGGGTGCGGCCTGCAATGGTCAATGCAGGCTCGAACACCGGCGTAGTGTTGAAGGATTACGCGGTACAGCCGAAAGGATGAAGGTACCGGTGTCATTTTCAGAAGACGACTGCACCAGACAACGCGGTTTGAAGGCTGTTGTGCAGTCGTCTATTGAACGAACAGTATCAGGAGTCCGCTGCACGAATGATGACCTCAAGCCGGTTCTGGTCGCGCTGGCGACCGATCAGCCCCTGGATGTGCGATACCGCGACCACGATCTTTCCGGCGATTGGGCGGGCTACCGCGAATGCCACATCAAGCCCGACCTGCTGCTGATCTACCGCAAGTCCGACGCCGACACCCTGCGACTGGCGCGGCTTGGCTCCCATAGCGAGCTGTTCGGCTGATGCCAGTCGCCTTGTCCGCCAAACGATCATTAGGCGGCCAAACCGGACGCCTGTCCGAAAACATCTTGCGCAACGGGATGACGGACAATAAGATAGGCGGACGGTATAACGGACAAATGGGCGGAAATGGCACTCATCGGCTATGCGCGGGTATCGACGGCGGAACAGGACACCGCCTTGCAGACGGATGCGCTGCGCAATGCAGGCTGCGAACGGGTTTTCGAGGACACGGCATCCGGGGCCAAGGCAGACCGGCCCGGCTTGGCCGATGCGCTGGCTTATCTGCGCGATGGCGATGTGCTGGTCGTCTGGCGGCTGGATCGGCTTGGCCGCTCCCTGCCGCACCTGATTGAGACGGTCGGCAAGCTGGAAGCACGGGGCGTCGGCTTCCGCTCGTTGACTGAAAACATCGACACCACCACGCCGGGCGGACGGCTCATCTTCCATGTGTTCGGTGCGCTGGGCCAGTTCGAGCGCGACCTGATCCGCGAGCGCACCAAGGCCGGGTTGACCGCTGCCGCCGCACGCGGGCGCAAAGGCGGACGCAAGCCGGTTGTCACTGCCGACAAGTTGCAACGAGCGCGGGAGCTTGTCGCCAACGGCTTGAATGTCCGCGAGGCCGCCGCACGCCTCAAGGTAGGAAAAACCGCTCTCTACGCTGCCTTGCAGGCGGCCAGTTCTGGCAGTGCAGCCGACTCCTGATATTTCGTGCAGTCGCCTTCTGAAAACGACACTGTCCCGGGTTATTCAGATGCGGTAAAGTGTTCATTTATTCGTTCAGCTTTCAATGTGGCGGAACTGTCCATGAATCAACGCATCGGCTATGCCCGCGTCTCGACCGACGATCAGAACCTTGACCTGCAACGGGACGCACTCCGGCAGGCCGGGTGCTCGACCATCTACGAGGAAGCGGCCAGCGGCAAGAGCGCGGCACGACCGGAGCTTGAGCAGTGCCGGAAGGCGCTCCGGGCCGGGGATACCCTCGTGGTGTGGCGGCTGGATCGACTCGGGCGCAGCCTGCCCGATCTGGTGCAGATCGTGGCCGACCTTGAGCAGCGCGGCGTGCAGTTCGAGAGCCTGACCGAAAAGATCGAGACAGGGAGCGCGGCGGGCAAGCTGCAATTCCATGTTTTCGCGGCGCTGGCCGAGTTTGAGCGCGGCTTGATCCGCGAACGAACCCGGGCGGGCTTGGAAGCGGCCCGCGCCCGTGGCCGATCCGGTGGCCGCAAGCCGAAACTGGACGCCAAGCAGATACGCCACATCAAGGCGCTACTGCGCGACCCGAACACCTGCGTGGCCGAACTCGCCCGAGATTACGGCGTGTCACGGACAACGATTTACAAGCATTGCGGCGTGGTGCAGCCGCGCCACGATTGAGAGGACATAACAACATGCCAAAAGCAAAAACCGCCGCGCCGTCTGGCGTTGAGCGAATCCAGCGCCCCGAGCCGCTTACCTTGCGCGGCTCGACGCTTTTTGAGGGGGACGCCCTGACCGTGCTGCGCCGTCTGCCGTCCGGGTCTGTGCGCTGTGTGGTCACGTCGCCGCCCTACTGGGGGCTGCGCGATTACGGCATCGAAGAACAAATCGGGCTTGAGGGCACCATGCCCCAGTTCCTGCACCGACTGGTGGCCATCTTCGCCGAGGTGCGGCGCGTGCTGACGGATGACGGCACCCTTTGGCTGAACATCGGCGACGGCTACACGAGCGGCAATCGCGGTTATCGCGCCCCGGACAAGAAGAACCCGGCCCGGGCGATGGACGTTCGCCCCGACACGCCCGAGGGCTTGAAGCCAAAGGACTTGATCGGCATTCCGTGGCGGCTGGCGTTCGCCTTGCAGGATGATGGCTGGTATCTGCGCAGTGACATTGTGTGGAACAAGCCAAACGCGATGCCCGAGAGCGTCAAGGATCGCCCGGCCCGCTCGCATGAGTTCCTGTTCATGCTCACCAAGTCGGAAAAGTATTACTACGACTGGCAGGCTGTCCGGGAGCCTGCGGACGGCGGCGGGCTGCGCAATCGCCGCTCAGTCTGGCATGTGAACACCAAGCCTTTTGCCGGTGCCCACTTCGCTACCTTCCCGCCCGACCTGATCCGGCCTTGCATCCAAGCATCGACCGAGCCGGGCGATTACGTCCTCGATCCGTTCTTCGGATCGGGAACCGTGGGCCTCGTGTGCCAGGACGAAAACCGGCAATACGTGGGCATCGAACTGAACCCCGAATATGTGGCCTTGGCGGCTGATCGCCTGCAAGGGCAGGACAGCAACGTGATAAGGATCGCCGCCGCATGACCACCCCCAACAAGATCAATTTTCCGCCGCCAAAGCTGCAAATCGACTTCGCGTTCGCCCTCAAGCGGTTCCGGGCTGTCTATCTGCAAAGCGCCCTGCTGGAAACCGTGCGGGACATGGACATTGCCGAGCTGGACAAGCAGCTTGCCGAGTACGTCCCCCCGGCAGACTTGGCGACCCTTGCGCAGTACGGCTTGCGGGCCGAACTGCTGTTCGCCGTGCCTGCCGTGCTGGAGGCGAACCCCTACCTGCTGGGCTATTACCGGCTGCTGATGGGCTACAGCCAGAAGGAGTTTTACGGACGCGACAAGGGCTTCGGTGTCGGTTACTTCAAGTCGATGGAGGAAAAGGGCAAGACCAGCAAGGCGGCAGCCGCTGACCTGCCCGACCTATGCGTGGCGTTCTGCGCCACTGCATCGGCGCTGCTGGCCGGTGTTGGCCCGCTGCGCGTCAGCCGGGAATTACTGGATGACTTGACCCTGCTGACCGTAGGCCCGCAGCTACGCGGCGGGGCCAACAACCAGCGCGGCACCGATGGCATCGTGCAGGTGTTCGAGATCATCCGGGAGATCGTCGCCCATGCCGCCGCCGAGGTGCGCGAAAGCGCCATCGAGGTGAACAGCGCCACGGGCCGCCCGTTCCTGATCGAGTTCGCGCCAGACCCCGACATCATCATCCGCGAGGAAATGGAGCACCAGCATTACCGCAACGTGGTTGCTATCGAGGTCAAGAGCGGCACGGATGTATCCAACATCCACAACCGCATCGGCGAGGCGGAAAAGAGCCACCAGAAGGCGCGGCAGCGCGGCTTTACCGAGTGCTGGACTGTGGTCAATGTCGGGCGGCTGGACATGGTGAAGGCCCGCAGCGAATCGCCATCGACCGACCGCTTTTATTCGCTGGCCGCCCTGTCGCTCAGGGCTGGCGACGAGTACGACGACTTCCGCCGCCGTGTGCTGTCGCTGACGGCCATTCCTGCCGCGCCGACGAACCCGTAAGCCCTCCCCTGCCCTGCCACCGAACCCCGCCGCGTGCGGGGTTTTTCATGGCTTCAAATCCTCAAAAGGTGCATTTACTCAAATCCTCAATATGCTATACTGTGCTTGAGTAATTCCTTTTTTCCTCAAACGCTCAATAGCTCAAGGAGTGCATATGCAAGTCATCGCTGTACTGAACCAGAAGGGCGGGGCGGGTAAAACCACCATCGCCACCCACCTTGCCCGCGCCCTGCAACTCGACGGCGCAGACGTGTTGCTGGTTGATTCCGACCCACAGGGCAGCGCCCGCGATTGGGCCGCCGTCCGCGAGGATCAACCCGTGCCCGTGGTTGGCATCGACCGGCCCACCATCGAGCGCGATCTAAAGAGCGTGGCCCGGAAAGACTTTGTTGTGATCGACGGAGCGCCGCAGGCTCATGATCTGGCCGTGTCCGCAATGAAGGCCGCCGATTGCGTGCTGATCCCGGTGCAGCCGTCGCCCTACGACATTTGGGCAACCTCTGACCTCGTGGATTTGGTCAAGCAGCGCATCGAGCTTACCGACGGCAAGCTGAAAGCGGCTTTCGTGGTCAGCCGGGCGATCAAGGGCACCAAGATTGGCGCGGAAGTCTCCGAGGCGCTGGCCGGGTACGGCCTGCCGATCCTGCAAACGCGCATCACGCAGCGCGTCATCTACCCGAGCAGCGCGGCCAGCGGCACCACGGCCATTGACCAAGAGCCGACGAGCGAGGCCGCCGAGGAAATCCGGGCGCTGGCTGAGGAAGTGCGCCGTTTCCTCAATTGCACCATTTGAGTAATTAAGGAGTAGGTGAAAATGAGTAGCGGGAAACTTGGCATGAAAGCAGGCCGCCCGAGCGCCGCGAAGGCTGGCCCTACCTTGTCCGACCTTGCCGACAAGGCCGCCACCGTCCGGGTGAATTTCGACCTCGACCGGGCCGAGCACACGAAGCTGAAGATTTACGCCGCCAAAACCGGGCGCAGCATCACGGACATTCTGCGCGAACTGGTGCGCTCACTTGATGAAAAGAGTGATTGAGTAATCACTTAACCGGCTGGACGGGTCAAAAGCATGGACTCTAGTCCATACATTTTTGACTTGGCGAAATTTAATAATGTTGATGAAATACGGCGCGTGGGGTATAAAGCGATGGTTGAAATGGAACCGTTGAGTCTGGAGGTACTGCCGCCCTCTCATTTCAAGGCGTTTGCGAAGAACGCACCGCATGAGATCAAGGGCGCTGTCATCGAGAACACAGAGCGCGGGCTGGTGATCGTGCTGCACGTTGGCAACGAGCGGCGCATTCTCGGCCAGTACCGGGGAGGCATCCGGTTTTTTCGCTCTTTCGATGGCGCGGCGGCAGTGCTGCGGCAGCATGGCGTGCTGCACTGGACGGCGAATGCAAAAGGCTGGATTCCGCGAACTTTGGAAGCGAAGGAGCGGAGTTCAGATGGATGAAAAAGCAAAGCCCCGCGTGGCAGCGGGGCTTGGCAAGAGGTGGGAACCTAGCAGGTGGCACTGTTTGGAACCCGAAGGCGTGACCGATGCAGACGACCAGACACACACACTATGGTCTGCATTGTAGCGCCCTACCTCTTGCCGCACAAGCGGAAAGAGGGTTATGGGACAGGCACAGCTACGACTTTTCAGCCCAGCCGATGAGGCGGGTTGCTATCACGACACAGCCCGGCAGGGCTTTTTCTCGTTGCTCATGGCGACGGGCGAGGGCAGCGGCAAGAAGCAGGACAGTTACCGGCTGTCACAGATGCCCGTGGTGCTCTCCATGCTCGACCACAGCCGGGATACCTGGCTGTCTCAGGCCGAGTTCATCAAGCCAAACCGCCGTGTCGTCAATCTGGCCCGCATCGGGCTGCTGTTCGCTGACTTGGACACCTACCGCGAGCCGTGGGCGCAGGGGCGCAGCCCCGAGCAACTGGCCGCCGCTGTCATGTTCCGCTGCTACGACGAAGGCGTGCCGCCGCCGTCGATCCTCGTTTTCTCTGGCCGTGGCGTGCAAGCAAAGTGGCTGCTGGATGGCACCTTGCCGCGTCAGGCGCTGCCACGCTGGAATGCCTGCCAGCGTTACCTGATCGACCGTCTGGCCGGGCTGGGCGCTGATCCAGCGGCCAAGGATGCAAGCCGCGTGCTGCGGCTGGTCAATACGGTGAACAGCAAGAGCGGCGAGGTTTGCCGCGTCATCCACGTAGAGCAAGGCCCGGACGGCGAGCCGATCCGGTACAACTTCGAGTATCTGGCCGAGGCGCTGCTGCCGGTGGCCCGCTGGGACATCGAGGCCGACCGCAAGGCACGCGCCGACCGTCGCCAGTTCAAGCTGCTGCCGGGCGGCCAAACCGGCAACCTGCGCAGCCTCAACGGGCGGCAACTGGCGTGGGATCGTCTGGAGGACTTGCGCACGCTGGCCGCGCTGCGCGGCGGCGTGGCCGAAGGCGAGCGGATGCAGCACCTGTTTTGGCGGCTGAACTTCCTGCTGCTGTCAGGCGCGACGCACACGGGCCAGATGTACCACGAGGCCGCCGCGCTGGCCCGTGAGCTTGATCCACGGTGGAACTACCGCAGCGCCGAGCTTATGACGCTGTACGCCAAGGCCAAGGCTCACGAAGCCGGGGAAAAGGTGGAGTTCGGCGGCAAGCAGTTTGCGCCGCTTTACACGCCCAAGAACGACACGCTTATCAGCCTGTTTCACATCACCGATGACGAGCAGCGCAAGCTGCGCACGCTCATCAGCCGGGACATGGCAAAGGAACGCGACAGGGAGCGCCACACGGCCCGCAGGCGTGCCGCTGGGGCTGTCGATCGTGCCACCTATGAGGCCAATTCCGCGAGCCGTCAGAAGCCGTGGGAAGCCTTGGGCATGAGCCGCCGCAGTTGGTATCGGGCAGGGAAACCAGCCGCGCCTGCCGATGGCACAAGTTCGTCCGTATTACAGGCGGAGGCGGGGAAATGAGGGTTGGCACAAGTCCGTCCGTATTACTAATGGCGAAGCCTACGCCCGGCGCGAAGCGCCTGTCTTTGAGTAGCCCCCAGCATTTAAAAAATGCGAGTAGCCCGCGCAGGTTGTGGGTAAGTCCAACGGACTTATCCATCATCCTGCGCTGCGCCGGAACGGCGCGAGTAGCCCGCCGCCCGCAGGGCGGCCCCCTCGTCCAGTTTGTCGGGTGGCTGTCATGAGCCGCGCCGGTCGATCCTTTCCGCCCGCGCTGCTGGATTCGTTGCGGGCAATGACGGTGCAGGAAACGCTAGACCGGCTGGGCCTGTACTGGAAGCGTGATCCTGACTTTGTGCCGGTGAAGGACAAGGCCACGGTACGGCTGAATGTGTCCATCGGTGGCGGTGGTGTTGAGCTACTGGCGACCGGGCCGAAGTGGTACGACACGCGGGCAGAGCAGGGCGGCGGCGGTGCCATCGACCTGACCATGCACCTGTTCAGGTTGTCATTCGTGGATGCGGTCAAACGGCTGTCGCCTTGATCGTGTTTGCAAGATGCCTCCGGCGGCCCCTGCCGGGGGCCACTCGCCGCCGTGAGGCTCGGGGGGCAGGGTGGCGGGCTTCGCCCTTCGTCCTGCCCCCACTCGCTCAGGCTGGGGCGCTCCGAGGGCATCAAGCGACTTTCGCGGCATAAACGGTGCCCCCCTACGGGCTACCCCCCCATTTAGGGGTCGATTCAGAAAACGGAATTTAAAGCACGCTAAGGAATGCTCGACTCAGCAACAGCGCGGCTTCGCGGGCGGCGGTTGCCACTGGAAGCGCAGTGTTGGCCGTTCTCGAAACTCGGCGGTCTTGGCGGCTCGATACGAGAGTGGTTTTCGAGAATTGGACAGGCAAGGCCAGCACTGGCGCGGCCTGCTTTCTCACGGCGGCTTCTCGCAAATGATCGTTTGCGAGCAAGGCGGCAATGCCAAAGGCTTAACGTACGATATTTTCCGAATTCTGAGACGACCCCCAGGTGCGCGGCGGCCGCCCTGGCCGCGCCGCCGCGTAGTATTTTCGCTGTAGGCTTGTAAATTGTAGTATGTAGTAGTATCATACAACATATTACAACGCTACAGGAGCATACAAAATGGCCGTCACCAAAGAGCAGATTCTTGCCGCCGCTGACCAGATCGCCGCCGCCGGTGAGCGGCCCACGCTTGAAGCTGTGCGTCAGATCGTCGGCGGTAGCTACACCACCATTTCGCCCGTCCTGAACGAATGGAAGGCCCGCCAGAAGGAAGCCGCCGCGCCCCTGCGCGAGCCGGCACCCCAGGCCGTGGGCGACCGGCTGGCCGAGGTCGGGGCCGACATTTGGGGGATGGCGTTGGGGCTAGCGAATAGCCGGCTGGCCGCCGAGCGCGAGGCGCTGGAGAAGGCCCGCGCCGACATGGAGGCCGCCCAGGCCGAAGCCGCCGAGCTGGCCGACAAACTGGCCGGCGAGGTCGAGGCCCTGCAATCCCGCCTGGCGTCCATCGAGGCGGCCGAGCAGGCCGCACGCACCGAGGCCGACGAGTTGCGCGGGCAACTGACCGCCGCCCAGGAACAGGCCCACACCGCCGAGGCCCGCGCCGTCGAAATCGAGCGCCGCGCCGGCGAACTGCGCACGGAGCTGGATAGGGCACACCAGGACGCCGACCAGGTACGGGGCAACCTGGCCGAGCAGCAGAAGGCGAACCAGGCGACGGCCGCCCAGCTCGACCAGGTGCGCGCCGAGCTGGCGAAGGTGCAGGGCAAGGCAGAGGCGGCCGACCAGGCGCACCAGGAGCAGCGCCGGCAGGCAGTAGCCGACGCCCAGCGCCAAGCCGAGCAACTGACCGCCACCCAGGCCGAGCGCGACCAGGCACGCCAAGAGGCCAGCAAGGCCCGCGAGGAAGCCGCCCGACTCGCCGGCCAACTCCAGGCGCACCAGGAGCAAACCGCCGCGATCCTGGCACGTTTGGCACCAGCTGAGGCGAAGCCGGAGGATGCGGGCAAGCCGGTCAAAGGGCGCAAGTGATCCGTTGCGCTGTCGGCGCGCCCCTCAAGAGTCAAACCAGGGGGCTAGATCCTTCATCGTCAGAAATGACGGTGCAGGCCTGCAAGGATTCCGGCGGCTAACCCCGGGCGCGCTATTGACTCTTGAGGGGCGGGGATTTTAGCCGCTAAAGCGCAAAATCGTAAATGCGCGTTTCTGTGTTTGTGGTTTGTTTGTTCCTGGTGTTCAATCCGGCGGCCCTGGCCGTCTGGCCTTGCGGGCCGTGGCGAAGTCGATCACTTCAGCCGTGCGCTTGGCGGCCGATTGCATCGGGGCGGCTGGCCGGTGATTTGGCCGGAACAGCTCGACCAGGAAGGCCCACACGAAGATAAACGGCGTCAGCGGCAGCACGACCAGGAAGCCGAGCGCCCGGAGCAGGGCGAACCAGGCGCGACGCAAACCGGCCGGCAGCTTGCGCAGCAGATCGAGGACGAAGCCGCCGATCAGCCAGAGCGGCGCGGCCATCACCATGACGGCAGCCACCAGGGCCGGGCCGAGGCGGCGGCCGAACCACAGGCCAGCGCCGAGCGCGAGCAGTATCCCGATGACCATCATCATGCCGGCATCCCCCTTTAGCTGTGGTACGGGTTGGGGTCTGCCTTGCCCACGTACTCCGCGTCCACCAGGTAGTTAAGCCGGGTGAGCTGATACGGGTATTCGCCTTTGACCAGGACAATCGGCTTTTCCGGGCCGAGGCGCATCACTTCATCCGGCGTGAGCAGGTGCCGGCCGGTGAATTGCTGACTGGTGCCGGTCGACTTGCCCCGGTTCATGCCGCCCGAGCTGCCGCCCGAGTCGGAACCGCTGAAATTCCGGCCGCTGCTGCGCCCCTCGTTCTGCGTTTCGTATTCGATGGTGGCCTGGCCCAGCGAGTCAGACACATATTTCGCGGTGTCGTAATCGTCGGTGCCGTAGAAGGTTTTGGCCGAGTTGGCCAGGAAGGTTTGCCACTTCGGATAGACGCCCTTCAACTGGCTCAAGTCCTGGATGAACACCCAGAAGGCTAGGCCGTAGCCGCGCATCAGGCTAACCGCGTCCTCGATCTGCTTCATGTAGCCGAGCTGGCCGAACTCATCGAGCAGGAAGGCGACCCGGTGCATGGGTTGCGTGGTGCTCGACGTGATGGCCGCGATCACGGAGCCGATGAAGGCCCGGACAAAGCGGGCATTGGGGCCGATTTTGTTGGCGGGCAGCACCATGTAGACCGTCATCAGTTCGGCCTTCATGTTCGCCAGGTCGAAATCGGAGCGCGACACGGCCGCCGCGATCCGTGGATCATCCATAAAGGCCGTGCTCTTCTGCGCCGTCGAAATCACCGAGCCGCGTTCACGGTCGGGCATCCCCATGATGGTGTTTGCCGCCCGCGCCGGAAGGCCGAAGGCGGCCTTTTCGTCGGCGGCCATTTCGGCCAGGGTCTCAAAAAGCACTTCCTCGCCGGCGGTCAGGATGCGCCGCACTTCTGGCAGATTGCGACGGCCTTCATCCAGGCCGGCAACGTGCAGCATCAGCCCTTGCAGCAGCGTCCGGGCCGACTCGTCAAAGTGCGCCTGCCCCTTCGGGTCTGGAATCACCAGGCAGTCAGCCAGCACGGCCGATTCACCGACGCATTCCGGGTCACTCGTATCGAGGCGATCCAGCAGGTTGAAGGCGTGCGCCTCGCCCTTGGTCACTCCGAACGGATCGACCACGAAAACCTTATGCCCCAGCTCGCGGCGGGCGCGTGCCGTCACGGCCGCGTTTTCGCCCTTCACGTCCAGCACCAACGCGCTGCCGGGGTAGTCCAGGAGGTTAGGAATCACCGCGCCGATACCCTTGCCGGAGCCAGTCGGCGCGACCGTGACAACGTGGCCGAGGAAACGGAAACGCGGATCGACGCAGGCGGGGGCATCCGGCACGCGGGCCAGCGCAAACCCGGCGGGCTTGCCAGGCGCGACCAAGTGGCCGCCCTGGCGCATTTCGTCGGCCGTGCCCCAGCGGGCCGAGCCGTGGGTAGCGTGCGCGGCGGCCATCTTGCCCACCACGTCAGCACCAGGCCCGCCAGCTGGGGCACCGCCCAGGCCCGCGCGGAGGTTTTCCAGCGTGCCGCCCAGGATTGCCAGACGCTTGCCGGTCGGCGAATCGACGCCCGCACGAGCGGCCAGCCAGCCGAACACCGGGCCGGCGAAAAGATAGGTTGCGGCCGTACCGGCCAGCGTGGCCGCGATCATGAGCCACTGCGGCAGGAAGGGCAGGGCCACGAAGCCGCCCGCCATCACCGTGCCGGGCACCATGTAGGCAAGCCCGGCGGCAGCGCCGGCCGTCACCGGGTTAAGCCGCCGCTTGGTGGCCCACCAGGAGCCGCCGAACGTCACGACCAGGAGCATGGTTAGCCAAGGTTTCCAGACCGTCAAAAGGCGCTCAACGAAGCCGCCGAAATAGCCCTCGACGGTGCGGCCTTCGAGCTTGTCGCGCCGATCCGTGGCGACCGCCTGGCGCTGCGCCATCGTTTCGGCCTGCACCTTGTCGGCGGCCGACTTGCCAAGCCCGGCGACCAGATCAAAGGCGCGGCCGTTGGCATTGTTGAGCATGGTAACGGCCAGCGTGGCGGCCTTCGATTCCTGGCCCGGCGTCTTGGCCGCTGCCTCGATCTTCGCTAGCGCCTCATCGAGCGAGGCCGGCGGCGTCATACCGACATTCTGAAACAGGTAAGTCAGGTCTTGACCGAACAGTGAACGAACCGCTGCCGCGCCCTCTGCATTCGGGGTATCTGTTGCCGCCTTCTGCAATTCCAAAAGCGGCCCCTTGACCTCACCGAGCGCCGCCCGGAAGGCATCCCAGTTGCCCACATTCGCGGCCGTGCTGATCTTCTCCTTGGCGTTATCCAAGCCGTTGAGCTTGACCGCCCAGGCATCGAGCACGGCGTTTTCAGCATCGCATCGCATTTGCTCGCGCTGCTTCGCCTGTTCTTGCGTCTGCGCGTCATTGATGAATGACCACGCTTGAGAGTTAGGGGTGCATTTGTTGAAAGTTGCGGCCGAGGCTTGCGGAGCCAGGGAGAGAAAGAAAACGCCCATCAGGACAGCGACGATGCTAGCCCATAGTCTTGATGCGATCCATTCAAAGTCAATCATGATTCACCTCTGTGCAGGTCGATAAAAACGGCGTTACGACTGGTTGCCGCCATCCGTAGCGCCGGGGTCTTGCTTGGCCTCATTGGAGGCCAGCAATGGCAAGCCGAATAGTTCCCGGTCACGGTCTGCTTTCAGCTCGTTGTTCAGCAGGGCTTGCAGCTTCTCTTGACTCCACTCGCCCCGCTTCACCTTGGACAAGACGACGCCGCCGATAAGGATTTTCCGGCGGGTGTCGCGCTTGCGTTCCTCTTCACTTTCACGGGCTTTGATTGCCTGTATCTGTGCCTTTAGTTCTGCCTCCTTCTTCATCAAGTCGGCTAGCTTGTCTTTTGTGGTTTTTGCCATAGTCGTTTCTCCTGATAGGACGCTTGAATAATACCGCCGACGGTGGCACACTGCAACCCGTAGCAAAGCGAAGGGCGCACTTATGCAAACTCTGCGAGTTTGCGTGCGGCATGGGGCAAGCCCCCTGCACCCCTCTCCGGGCTGCGCCCTCCGCGTCGCCTATGCTCCCATTGCTCGCCCGACTTCGCGGGCATGGCAATGTAAGCATGGCGACTTGGCATTAACGGCAGCGGCTTTTTAGCCGCTAAAAAATCGGGGTATCGCGTGGCGATCTTTCACCTTAGCGTCAAGACAATCAGCCGCAGTGCTGGCCGGTCGGCCACTGCGGCGATTGCCTATCGCGCTGGTGAAAGAGTCACTGACGAGCGAACCGGCCTCGTCCATGACTACACCCGCCGCCGTGGCATCGAGCACACCGAGATTTTCCTACCGGAAAACTCGCCAGCATGGGCTACGAACCGCGCCCAGCTTTGGAACGCTGCCGAGCTGTCAGAGACTCGCAAGAACTCGACGGTAGCCCGCGAGTTTGAAGTAGCGATTCCGGCCGAGCTGAATAGGGAGCAGCGCCTAGAGCTGGTGCGAGAATTCGCCCGCGACCTTGTGCAACGTCACGGCATGGCCGTTGATGTTGCGATCCATGAGCCGGGCAAAGACGGCGACCACAGGAACCACCACGCGCACATTCTTTGCAGCACTCGACGGCTGACGCCCGAGGGCTTCAAAGACAAGACCCGCGAGCTTGACGACCAGAAGAGCGGCGAGATTGCGAACTGGCGGCAACGCTGGGCCGATGTCTCGAACCGGCATCTTGAGAATGCAGGACGCCAAGAGCGCATCGACCACCGGAGCCTATCCGCACAGCGGGCCGATGCCATCGAGAGGGGCGACACCGGGCAGGCGGCCAAGTTTGACCGCCTGCCGACTGTCCATCTTGGCCCGAACGTGGTGCAGATGGAGCAGCGCGGTATCAGAACGGAGCGCGGCGACCAAGGGCGAGAAATCACCCAGCGCAATGCGCAGATCATCAACTTGGCAGAAGCGCGGCAGCGCATCGAGGCAGCGAGGGCAGCTTATGAGCGAGATAACGGAAATGGACGAGATAGAACGGCTGATAGGGACGATGGACGACCCACCGCCCGAGCAGGTGCCGAGCAGCCAGGACGACACGCCGGAAAGTCCGACATTGGCCGCCCTGGACAAGTCCCGCCGGCCTTCGCCCGAGGTCGTTTGCGGAACCTGTCCGAACTCGGTGTGGTTCGCTTCCCCGAACGAGGTGAAATGCTATTGCCGCGTGATGTTCCTCGTAACGTGGAGCACCAGCGAGCCGAACCAAATCACGAACTGCGACGGGGTAACGATGGCCTGACGGCCGAGAAGCCAGCGACCGCCCGCGAGCTGGTGCAGCGCGAGCTAAACGCCGACCTGCTGCGCCGGGCCGTGGCCGACCGCGAGCCGGTCAAAGCGGCCAACGATCCAAGCCCGGAAACCATCAAACGGGAATGGCAAAACGAGAAGGCGCGGCAGTTCACTTTGATCGTGAACCGGGCCAAGGAATTGCACACCCGCACGGCGGGCGTGATGGAACGCCAGGAAGGGAAACTAGCGAGCCACGACCAAGCGCGGCCGGCTGAACCGTCCGGCCTGTTTGCCAGCTTGAAGAAGGCCACCCACGACCAGGCGCTAGCCGCCTGGCGCGGCGTTCGGGCCGGGCTGGAAAAGCGGTGGACACAACTGCAAAACCGCCTGCACCTGATCGGCGACTACATGCGCAAGGCTGGCCCCTATGAGCAGCCGACACGAGGCGAACGCCTGGCCGAGAAGAAGGCCGCTCAGGCCCGGCCGGAGCTGGCCGCCAACTTCCAGCAAGTCATCGAGAAGGAGAAGGCCGCCCGCATTGCAGAGCAGCGGGCAAAGATTGACCAACGCCGCACAGGCAAACATCAGGAGCAAAACCACATGAAACAGGAAACGAACGAGGAACTTAAACAGCGCATCGACGCGAACCGCGAGAAGGCCGACAAGGCCGAGCGCAACGAGCTGGAAAAGGCCGGCCGCCTGGCGGGCATCCAGCAGCAGAACGCGGAACAGAAGTACGACGAAAACCAGGTTGCCAAGACCCAGGCCGACAACGTGGCGAAGGAGCTGAACGCAGGCACCGACAAGGGCGACCAGGCGAAGGAAGAGCGGAAGCGCGAAATCCTGGAGCGCTTCAAGGACAAGGCTCGCAGCGACCGTCAGAACGACAGGGGCCGCGGCCGTTAAGGCGGTGCCCGGCCGGCGGCAACCGAACCGGACACCTAATCACAACCCACCTGCACAGAGGTGAATCAT
>NZ_POQS01000018.1 GCF_002885955.2 Achromobacter pulmonis | reverse complement strand
CTTGCCGATGTCGTGCAGCAGCGCGGCGTAAGCCGCGGCGGCCGTCCAGGCTTCGGACTGCGCAGCCTGGTCTTCGGGCGTGGTGCCACTGGGCAGCAGGTAGGACTGCCGCAGCTTCAAGGCGTAGGCGACGATCTCCAGGCCGTGATCGAGCATGCCGCCCGGATACGCATGGTGATGCGCTTCGGAAGCGGGGAATTGCTGGACCAGCTCGGCGTAGCGCTCCAGCGGGGCAAGGTACAGCGCAGCGAACTGCTTACGGGATAGCGAGGTGCGCTGCCAGACANAACTGCTTACGGGATAGCGAGGTGCGCTGCCAGACATGTTCCAGCAGCTTCTGCCGGCGCGGCGTGGCCAGCAGCGATGCCGCCGACTGGGGGCGGATGAACCCGTTGACGGGCCCGGCGGCGGGCGTCGGCGGCGAGGCGTGAGCGGCTGGAACCGTTTTGCGCTGGAACAGCGAGAGCATGTGGGTGTCCTCTGGGAGGGGGCGGCCGGGAGGCCTTTTGGCCTTTGTATGGACGCCTCCTGTTTTGCAAGTGCTTTTCGGTGTGATGTCGAACAGAATGCGGCTGCAGTTTTGTATCCGGCCTGTCATGCAGGTCGATACCTGCTGGCCCCGATGGAATCCGCTGATCTGCTCCTCATTTTTCGAGTGGGTTCGTAACCCGAGGCCAAAACCAGGTTTGGCAGATCACGGTCCGACCTGTTTGCCAACACATTTCAATGCACCTGCAGAACTCGTAAGCAATCCATTTCTACCCAGTCAGTTAAAGGGAGCCGTCGGCTATGCCGGTCGGCTTGCGTAATTCGGCTCGTAGTCGCGCCCATGAGCCAGAAGCGCCCATAGCGTTCGGGCGGTTCGATTCGCTATCGCCACCGCAGCAACGTTGACGTGCCGATGCCGCGTTGCTGAAGCTGCCCATGACGGCAGTTCTTTGCTGTTCCAGAGCACTGAGCGCGCACCGTGAATGAGCAGAGTTCGCAGATAGGTGTCGCCCCGTTTGCTGATACCCAGCAGCTTGACCTTCCCACCTGTCCCTACTTGGCGCGGGACCAGGCCCAGCCATGCGGCGAACTCACGCCCTGATTTGAACGCAGCGGGATTCCCCATCGTTGCCACAGCGGCGGTTGCCGTCAGCAGACCTACCCCCGAAATCTCGGCGATCCTGCGGCACGCTTCGTTCTGCTTGAGCCACGCCTGAAGGCGGCGTTCAATCTCAGTCACCTGCTTGTTCAAGTCGCAGATCCTTGTGAACTGTTCGCGCAGGGTATCAATGAGTACCGCCGGCAGCTTGTCTACCAGGCGAGCGAGGACGCCGGGCACTGCCTTGGCGACTGCTGCAAAGCCTTGGGCCATGACTTCCCCGTACTCCGTTAGCAATCCGCGCAGAGCGTTGATCTGGGCGGTGCGAAACTTCACCAGTTGCTGACGCATGCGGTGCATCGCAAGAACGGCTTGCTGCGCCTCCGACTTGACGGCAACAGCCTTGACCCCCGGCTGCTGAACAGCCGTCCAGATGGCCCTCGCATCTGCGGCATCGTTCTTATTGCCATACACGAATGCTTTCACCTGCATTGCCGGCAGGAGCTTCACTGCATGCCCCATCGCCATAAGCTGGCGAGCCCAATAGTGCGCGCCGCCACATGCTTCCATGCCAATCAGGCAGGGCGTGCGGTTGACGAAGTGCTCCAGGAATTTCTCACGTCGTAACTGCACGCTGATGACCTCGTCGGTCTGCCAGTCGACTTCATGCACCTGGAAAACGCGCTTGGCGATATCAACACCGATGACGGTCTGCTTGTCGGTCATGTCGAACTCCCGATGAGGTGGATGAGCGATAGGTTTAACACCGGCGCCTTTTGCTGCGGACCTTTTGAGCGGTTCGCCGCGGGTGGAGGCGTCCATACCATTTTTCGAGGTAAGGCCTTTCCCCTTGGCGCCTCGTTCCCTTCCCATTTCAACCCTTTGACCTTTTACCGTTTAGGTATAGCGGGGCCTGCGTTGCGTTGTCAGCGTCAATGTGGAATACGCTGAAATGGAATCAACGGCGACTCGGCGCAGACGTCGTTCTATGCTGCCGACGCGCTTGTCATCAGCGCCGAGGCCCCGAGTGGCAGGCATCGGCGTCACCGGCAGGATGACGTCCTCCTCTCGGCTCGCCAATGTACGGGCCGAACAGGACGCTGAGGCGCCCGGTTCGCTGGGCCGTTCGGTCGGCTATGAGGTCGTCCGCCGCATGCACTATGTGCTGCGCATGCGGATGGGGGCTTCGATGGGGCCATACCGCTATCCGTACTTGGCCTGGACATCCTACGGGTACCAGTGGAAAGTAATGGGAATTTGCATTACAATCACTGGTGAAGCACAAATGGAGGTAGCGCTATGCCATCGCTGACTGTTACGACGAAGGGCCAAGTCACGCTGAAGCGCGATCTGCTGCAACACCTCGGGATTAAGCCTGGGGAGCGGCTCGAACTCGAAAAGCTGCCTGGCGGAGAACTCCGGATGCGGGCGGCGAAGCCGACCGGCACGATCGACGGCTTTCTTGGACTTCTCGCCGGCCGGGCCAACAAGGTCGCCACCATCGACGAAATGAACGAGGCGGCGGCGGCCGGCTGGGCGGATGAGCAGTGAAAGTCACCGTCGACGCGAACGTCCTCGTCCGAGGGCTCGTCAGGGACGACCCCGAACAGGCTTCGGTGGCCGACCAGGTGCTCCGAGAAGCTACGCTGATCGCCGTGCCCCTGCCGTGCCTGTGCGAGTTGTTCTGGATACTGCGCCGAGTCTATGGGTTCGAGCCGGCCACAATCGCCGTGGCGATCCGCGCGCTGATCGATACGGAGAACGTCGTCATGAACCGTCCCGCCGTCGAAGCTGGGCTTGCACTGCTGGAAGCCGGTGGGGACTTCGCTGACGGGGTCATTGCCTACGAAGGCATGTGGCTGGGTGGCGAGACCTTCGTCTCCTTCGACAAGAGAGCTGTCTCGCTGCTGAAGAAGCAAGGAGAGGCCACTCAATTGCTCTCCTGACGGAGCCCGAATAAGGTCTTTATGCCTGCCATTCATGAAGTTGCCACGCTGACCTCCAAAGGCCAGATCACGCTGCCCAAGCCCATCCGCCAGGCGTGGACGCTGGCGGCAAGCTGGCGTTCGAGGTGCGCGGTGGCGAGGTTGTCGTGACCCATGTCGACGCCGAGCACGAAGATCCTGCGGCACGAAGATCCTGCGATCGGAGCCCTTCGGGCGCTGCTGGAGGCCGATATCCGGGCCGGCCGGCATGTCCAGACGCTGCCGGAGGATCTCGCGCAGAGCATGCTGGCGAACGCCGGCCATACGGTGGACCTCGATGAGGAGATTGACGGTGAAGCGGCGCTATGATGCAGCAGCGTGGATGGACGCTGCTGTTCCATGAGGGCGTGATCGCGCAGTTGCGCAAACTGCGGGCCGCTGCGGAGCGGGCCGAGCAGAACGACCCACAAGGGTTCGAGAATAATGCCAACGCCAAGTTGTTCCGGGCGTTGAGCCAGTTGATCATGGAAGTCGTCCCGAGCGACCCGGCACGCGGTGAGTTCGCCAATGCAACACCTTGGGGCCGGCGTACTGCCACTGGCCGCGCGCAAAGATCGGACGGCTGTTCAGCTGTTCTTCCGTTACGACTCCAAGACTAAGGTGATCGTGTTCGCCCGGGTTCCTACCACCCTAACGGCGGGGATTGGCGTGTCCATTCGGGCAGGCATTTGCACCAGCGGTGGTAAGGAAGTAAGATTTCCTTGTTCCAAGTCTCCGGAGGCGATCATGCTTGCCAAATTGACTTCCAAGAATCAAATCACCCTGCCCAAGGCTGTGGTTTCAGAGGTGGACGCAGCGGAGTACTTCGAAGTGGCTGTCGAGAACGGCCGAATCGTGTTGACCCCGGTACGGGTCCAGCGAGCGCAAGCCGTCCGCGATAAGTTGCAGCGCCTTGGCATCACGGAACAAGATGTGGAGGACGCGATCGCCTGGGCTCGCCGATGATTCGCGTCGTTCTGGATACCAACGTCGTGCTCTCGGCGTTACTGTTTACGTCCGGCCGTCTCGCTTGGGTGCGTCGGGCTTGGCAGCACGGGAATTTGCGGCCCCTGGTATGCAAGGAAACGGCCAGCGAGCTGCTTCGTGTACTCGCGTATCCGAAGTTCAAGTTGACGGCGGAAGATCAGCAAGATCTGGTGGAGGATTTTCTGCCGTACGCCGACGTGGTCGAGTTACCGCAGCCGTGGCCCTCGTTGCCGATCTGCCGTGACGAAGACGACCAGGTGTTCCTGGTGCTGGCCTATGTCGGCCAAGCGAAGGCGCTCATCACGGGCGATGGCGACCTCCTCGCTATGCGGGACGAGTTTCCCAGCCTCATCGTGACGCCCGACGAGTGGGTTGGCCGACCAGCGAGCAGTCAGCGCGACTGAATGAGCTGCATCGCGAATGCTGGGGCATGGTAACCAGCCGGACGGCTCAGAGACATTGGTAGCCGCGAAGCGCGGCAGGCTGGCAGGAGTCGAAGAAAAGCCGATAGGATCATCATGAGGTAGCCGTCATGAAACCCGCAGCACAGACCACTTTCGCGGAACGCGCAGGCCGAGCCTTCGGCCGGATGTGGCGTGGCTTCGCTCGCTGCGAGCGCAAAGCTGTCCATTGGCTGGTGGCGCGTGGTGTTCCTGCGGACGCGGCGACGGCCCTGTTGTGGGCCATCAAGCTGGTTGTGTTGGGCGTACTGCTGTATGCCGCGTTCTGGTTGGCGCTGCTGCTGGTGTTCGCGATCGTTGCCGCTTGGGTTGCTCGCAATGCGGACTGGGATGACGATGAAGAGAACCAGCCACAGTGGCGCGTCGGCCCTGCGGGCTATGGACTGTATCGCGGCGACATACGGGTCGATATCGGTGATCCCTATGAGGACGAGTAGTAGGCCGGGAAAATTACTTGAGCGACTTGGAAATGACCCCTGGTCCTTTTGAACCTGCTGATTTAGCGCCATCGGTCGCCATCGTCATCATCTGAACGAAGTTACCGGCACGTACCCCGGCCCAGGCCAAAGCCGTCACCCAGAAGCCCGGCAGCACGATGAACATCGTCGCCATCACGAAATTCAGCAGCATGTCCCCGAAAGTGTTGTTGAGCCCGATCAGCGGATCGAAGTTCGTGTGTGGACGGTTATAGCCCCAGCCCCAACCGTAAAGCGCATCGAGGATCGTCGAGTCGATCCACCTCGCGAGTTGGAACCAGAAGTCCACAAAAAAGACTGCAAACTGCACCACGCTCACCGTCACCAGGGTCTTCAGGTCGTAGGTGCCAATGACTAGCACCAACGGGATGCACACGACCAGTGCCATCTTGAGCAGCGCGAGCACCATCGGCAACGCTTGCCGCACCACGTCCATCGCCGGGAAATAGCCCAGCGACCCGACGGTCAGCCCCACGTCGCTGGCGGCGCGGGTGGCGATGTTGGGCAAGGTCATGTTGATCTGGCCACCGTAGTCCGTGTAGACCGCTCCCCGATTGAGCTTCTGCTGGCGAGGGCTTGCGATGGCGCGGATCACTGAGTCGTTGACCTGGTCCCGACTCAAGAAACCCGCCCAGCCGCCAATGCGGGTCAGCAAGCTGGGGTCGACCTGGGCCAGCAGCCGTGCGCGAAGCCCGTTGCCGCTATCGGCCCACCACTGGCGGCAGGTCGGGTAGCCCGCGCCACTGGGCACCTCGGCCAGTCCGGCATCGCGGTTGCTGTCGTAGGGCCAGCCCTCGCGCGGCGTCTTCGCACGGTAGGTATCGTAGAAGCCTGCCGTATCCAGGAAGAACCGCGAGCCGATCCACGTCACGTCGTACATCTGCTCCTCGTCGAGGTCCGGGCGGCTCATGAACAGCTTGGCCCTCGAAGGCCCGTAGCAGTCGTGGGTGAAGTCGGCCACTTCCTGCGCGAGAACGGGATCGTCGATGCGGGTCGCATCGATGTCTATGCGCATTTGCCGAAGGTCCGTGCCGCAGGGAATGGCCGCGACCGAGGCGCCGGTGATTGCGCGCGAGATCGCGTGCATGGCGAACCACCACACCGGCACCTTGGCTGACTGGTTGTTGAGCGTGCTGAACGACTGCGACCAGCCCGTCTCGCCAGGCTCGGGCACGCTGACCTGGCATTGAGTTGAGCGCGCGGTGTCGTACTTGATGGTGTTGAAATCGACGTCGATGAAGGGAATGCCGGCGAACATGATGACCACGATCGCCACGAACACGCGGTTCTCGATGCGGGCCGAACTGAGCACGCCCTTGTTGCCTTCGTCAGCGCCTTCGCTGCGCGCCTTCAACCACTCCTGGATGACGATGGCGAGAAACGGGATGGCGAACACGCCGCTGGCGACCAGCACGTTCCAGATGCCGTTGTTGACGATCCAGGAGACCAGGGTGAGGTAGTACTCCAGATAGTCGGTGGTGTAGAGGGTCATCGCCGTCTCCGCGTCACTTGGCCTGCATGAACTGGCTGACTTCCAGGGCAACGAGCGCCAGCACCGCGCCGATCTCCACACGCAGCAGGCGCTGGCGTGCCGCGCCTGCCGGCTCGCGGGCATGCAGGCGCCGGCGCATCCACAGCCAGCCCCAGGCCGTGGCGGCGTAGAGCAGCAGCCGCCAGGCCAGAAACGCCCCGGCGTGGTCGCTCATCCACCGCTGCCAGGCCTCGGCGCTGCCGGCCAGCTTGATGCCCACCACATTGGCGATGAGTGCCGCGACCAGCAGCCCGAACGTCCATAGCAAGGCCAGGCCGACGCGCCGGTTGAACAGCCAACGCAGATGCCACCAGCGGGCGCTCATGGGTTGTTCCCGCTCGGCGGCCGCTGCAACTCGTCGAGCCGGTTGCGGGTTGGGTCGCCGTCGTAGACGCCGCGCGAGCCGGCGGCGCGAGTGCTGTGCCGCTGAATGATGGCGCTGGGCGAATTGCTTGCCAGCTCGCGGCGCAGCGCCAACTCGGTCGTGAGGTTCTGAATCTCCCGATCGAGCATGTCGCTTTCGCGAGAAACCGCCTGTTGCGCTAGGTCATTGGCGGCGACGTTGGGCTCCTTACGGCCGGTCAGCATCGTGCGCTGGAGCAGCAAGGCCTTCTCCAACACGCTCGACAGCGCGACCTCCGAAGCCAGGCGACGGGCCAGGATGTCCTGGTCGGGTTCGTCGCGCAGGGCTTCAATGACGCCGCGGGTGATCGGCAGCGATGCGCTGCTGGCCGCTTGCAGGTTCTCGAAGCTGGTGGCGCGGCTGCCGGCGACCAGCTCCTGCAAGGCCTGGAGCTTGGTCTCGTACTCTTCCTGGATGAGAGGCGTCAGGCCCACGCCGGGCGTGGTGGTGGTCTTGGTGCAGGCCTCGCAGGTGCGTTGTTCCTGCTCGCCCAGCACGCGCACCGCCCAGGCCGCGGCGGCTTCCGGCGAGTTCCAGGTCTGGCAGGCCAGGTTGCCATTGCAGGTGTTGGGATCGATGGCACTGGTGTCGGTGGCATCGCGGCCGTTGAGCAGGTTGTAGCCGGCGCGGGCCACGTCGCCGACGACGCGCACCGGGCGCTGGCCGGCACCACCGGCATTGCTGCCACCCACCCAGGGCACCCCCTCGTTGCCGCGGCTGGACTCGGCCTGGTCGATGGCCGAGACGGCATCGGTGCTCGCCACCGCCTGCTTCAGCGCCATGCCCTCGGCGAGCTGGTCCCAGCTCGTCTGGCCGCCAGCCATGTCGGCCATCCGGTTGGCGATGGCGCGGCAGGTCATCTTGCTGCGGTCGAAATCCAGCCGGGCCTGCAACACGCCATTCGTGAGCAGGTTGTAGAGGCCGGGATCGGCCCGCTGGATGATCAGCGCCGGCAGCGAGGCGACCGCGCTGGTCGCGTTCTGGATCACCGAGGACATGATGGTTTGGAACCCATTGGTCAGCCCGTTCAACTGGTTCTGGATCGTCGTCGAGATCGACATGTCGCCGCAGATCAGGTTCGAGTTCCAGCCCACGCCGACGCCGAGCGAACGCATGTTGGCCGCGCCGCTCATCGACACGGCGCGGCCGCCCCCAATGCTGTAGAGCACGTCGTCGCCGATCACGCTGCCCTGTTGCTGGACGCCGTACTGGTTCACGCTGGTCTGGGCAGTTGCCCCAGCGCAGAGCAGCGCCAAGGCGGCACCCAACAGAGCGAGCGGCAAACGACCACGGTGCGAGTAAGCGGATCGGTTCATGACGGACCTCAGTTGAAGTCGGTGCTGCCGAGGAAGACCTGCCCGCGCCGCTGGCAGCAGCTGTACGGGCGCCACAGGGCCCAGGCGTAGTCGCCCTGCTGGGCCTGCACACGGGGGTTGGCATGGGGAAAGACCGCGCACGAGCGCGACAGCGTGGGCGTCAGCTCCTGCCACTTGCCGGTACTGGCATCGCCCTCGATGAGCGCGCCGGCCGGCCAGTAGCCGTCGCGCGAGCTGGCGAGCAGCGGCTGGTAAACGTGGATCTGCCCGCGGCGGGTGACGATGTCGGCGGCGCGCTGTGCGACCACCGCACCGGCCTTGTAGCCGTCGGTCTGGTGCAGTAGCCCGCCGCGCGGATAGACGTTGCCCCAGAGGTTGGCGGTGGTGCGGGCACCGATCTCGCGCATACCCGGCACCAGCGCTTCGGGATACACCAGTTCGGGCACGTTGTAGCGCCAGGCCACGGTATCGAGCGTGCTCAGCAGATAGGGCATGAACGCCGTCCCGGCGCCTTCGCAGGTGTAGCCAGAGGCGGAGGCGAACTGGCTGAACACGTGCCCGCCCGGATGCCCGATCACGTCGGCGTTCTTGAATTGGGCGAGGTTGTTCTCGTGGTCCTGGTTGGTCGTGCCGTCGCCGCCGGCCTGCGCGGTGGCGTTGGGCAGGCTCATCGCCCTCACCTCGGTCCAGGGGTTCTCGCCGGTGTTCGAGTAGCTCGATACAACGGCATCGGGGATGTAGTGGCGGACCTTGACCGAGGTCCGTACCGTGCAGCCGCCCCAGGAGCAGTAGAGCCAGTAACAGATGCCGACGACGCGGTATTCCAGGCAGTCGGGCGACAGCGTGGAGGACACGATGGTGGCGGTGTTGATGGCGAAGGCCGACGTGGCCACGCCGAGCAGCGCGGCGGCGAGGCTGGAACGCAGGCGAAGCAGGCGCTTCATGGCTGCGTCCTCCGGTAGGCCTCGATGCGGGCGACGGCCCTGGCCACGTCCGGCTCGCCGTACAGTACGTAGCGCTGGTTCAGCACCACGGCCGGAAGCGTGGTGACACCCAGGCTCCAGGCATCAGCGATGCTTTGGTAGGCTGCCGCCAGTTCGCGTTGCAGCTTTTCGCCGCCGTCGCGCAGCCGCTGCTGCACCAGCGCGGCGGCCCGCTCCGGGTCGCTGGGCAGATCCGCGGACAGCTTGGCCTCCAGCCGTGCCGCGCGATCCAGTTCGATGACCCGCGCGTTAGCGGGTGCGGTCACTGGATGGCGGCTGTCGGTCACAACAATCACGTCATCGGCCAACGCCAATGGCGCTGCCAGCGTGGCGTAAACGCCGGCGATGAACTGCACAGCCGGCCAGAGGCGGGAGAAGGAAGTTGGCATGTCGCGCTACCATCGAACGGGTTACCGCTAAGTCGACCGCATGGACAGCGCGAGCGTGAGCAACAATCGGAACTGCGGCCTGCCCGATTTCATGGAGGACGGGCGAGGACGTCCGTCTGTGGGCCGAGCAACTCGCCTAGCGGACTGGCGGCGACCGGAAAGGTCCGGGGGCGCCTTGGCTAATACCAAGGTGAGCGGTGCCACCGTTCGGTGAAATCGCCGATCTTGGCAAGCCATGCGCGGGCACACCGGCCATGCGGCTGGTGTGCCCGTGCGGGGTGGATTGAAGCCAGAGGCGCTGTCGGTTGCGGGCAACCGGCGGCGATGGGACTAGATCAGGCCGTGGTAAGCGAACGAGTAGGGAGCGCCTTTGCCGATCACCAGATGGTCCAGCAGCCGAACGTCAATCAGGTCCAGCGCTGTGCGCAGCCGGCGGGTGACCGCTCGGTCTGCGGCGGAGGGCACGGTTTTGCCCGATGGGTGTTGATGGGCGACGAGGATAGCGGCGGCGTTGTGCACGAGTGCACGCTGTGCGACGACCCGAGGGTGGACGTCCACGCCATCGATCGTTCCTCTGAACAGGATTTCGCAGGCGATGACCTGGTGCTGGGTTGTCAGAAAGACCACCGCGAACACTTCGCTTGGCTCCTTCATGAGCTGCAGTTGTAGATAGTCGTGCGCGGCCTCCGGCGTGCTCAGCGACGGGCCGCTGGGGTAAAGCCGCTTCTCCAGTAGTGAGATGGCCTGCCGAACGACGCGGGCCTCGCCGGCGTGGTCGGCGGTGGTGAGACGGGTCCCGACGTGGTCTCGGGTGATGGAAGACGAGCGCATGGGTGACCTCCAAGGAAGAAGCCGGAAGCACGCCCATGGGAGGGGCATGCCCTCCGGGACGGTGGATGAAAACAACGGGATAAACGGCATCCACCATCGCGATTGCGATGGCTGTTCGCGTCAAGGGATGCGATGCGAACGGGCGGGTCTGCGCGGCAGCGCCGCGCCGTAGCCTTGAAGACCTCGGCTACCTGGGCATGTCGCCATCGGGGATGGCGGACAGTTCGGGCGGTTGAGCGGCTGCGCTCGGCTGTGCTCCAGCCGCGAGCAGATCCAGCGCGGACAGCAGTGCATCGTCTTCGACCGGGCCAGGCAGCAGCAGCGACTGGCCGGTGCTTTCATCGCGCACACGCACCGTCGGCGTGGCCGCAATGCCTGCGCGTGCGCCATCGCGCGCCTGCGCCTGATCCACAGCGGTGGCGTGCTCGTCGTCCAGGCAGGCCTGCAGCGCGGGCGTCAGGCCCGGATAGCGCGTGCCGTCTGGCAGGCCCAATCCATCGCTGCGGGTATGCTGGTAGATCCAGGCCACGGCCTGCCAGAAGGCGCCCTGCCCGCCGCTCTTGCCAACGCACTCGGCCAGGCTGGCAAGGCGCGTGGCCGTCGGCTCATGGGTGGGCAGCGGCAAGTGATGCCATCGCAAGCGCGTCTCGGGATGGCGGTCGACCCAGGCCATCACCTGGGGGACGTAGGCCTTGCAGTAAGGGCATTCCAGGTCGGCGTAGAGCACCAGCGTAAAACGGGGGTTGGCCGCGCCGTAGTCCCAGGGCGGTCCGGCCGGTACGGCGAGGCGAGCGAGCGGCGAATCGGCCGTTCGCGGCGTGTCGGTGCGTGATATGAGCCAACCACCGAGCAGCAGTGCCAAGGCCCCGAAAGCAAGGCCTAGCCAGAGCAAGTAGCGGCGTAGGGGACGAGCGCGCGGTGCAAGTCGCATGGTGGGTCCTGACGTGCCCGCCGACAGCGGGCCCTGCTTCGATCCGAGCCTAGTTCAGCATGATTGCTCATGCGCCCCTTCCAGGAATCCGGCATGGTCGCCTCCTCTTTGTTGTGCGGGCGGCGCGTCAACGACGGATCACACCGTCTGGTTGCCAAGGCGACCGAGTTCCGGATCGTTGCCGCATAGCGGTGCCGGCACAGCACGAGGGTATGTCGCTGGCAGGAGCTCCGCTCCACGCGGCCGATGCTTGTAGCGCCGGAGGGTTAAAGCTGGAGCGGCGTGATGCCGCGTGCATGGTCGATCTTCTCGGCGATCTTGTATGCGGCATCGAGTTCGCCAATGCCGAAGTGCTGCATCAGTTGGAACCGTTCGGCTTTCTCTTCCGGTTCGGTCTGAGCCAGCGCAAGGTAAAGGCTGGGCGGTACTGCGCGAAACAGCAGTTCCATGCTGCGCGAGAGGATCACCCCTTCCGAGAACTTTCCCGACTCCTTCCTGGCCGAGAGCATCAGCGCCTTCTGCGCGGCGTTGAGTTCGCGAAACCGGGCGATCTTCTCCACTTCGTCCGGCGGCATCGACAGGCAGATCCACCATTCGATCATGTTCAACATCGGCTCGGCCGCCTTGGGCAGGTCGTCGATGTTCTGCGTCGCCAGCCAGAACCAGGCCCCGAGCTTGCGCCACATCTTCGTGCCCTTGACGACATAGGGCGAGAGCAACGGATTCTTGGTGATGATGTGCCCTTCGTCCGTCACGAAGACGATGGGCCGGCCCAGGAACTGATCGCGCTCGGCGATGTTGTTGACCGTGTTGAGCAGCGAGATGTACGAAATCGAGAGCTGGGCGTTGTAGCCCTCCCGCGCATACGTCGCCAGATCCACGACCGTGATGTCCGCCTCCGGCCAGGGCGTGCCGGGGCGGTCGAACATGTCGCCGTCGCTGCCTTGGCAGAACATGTCGAGGGCATCGGCCATCTCCAGCAGCCGGGTACGGCGAATCTCGGGCAGCGTCGGATCGCGGCCGCGCTCGCGCAGCGCATCGCGCACGTCGCGGGTCAGGACCGTGCGCTGCTCGGGAACGCAGCGGTGAGCAGCGTCGAGGATGCACTGGCGGATCAGGCTGCGATCGGCTCGCGTCATGCGGGCTTCTTCGCGCTCCTCGCCGCCGGTGATCATCAGCCGGGCCGTGATCTCCAATTCGCCCAGCACATCGCGCTGTTCGTCGTCGTGGCCCTCGGCCTCGTTCTCATCCAGGGCATCGGCATCCAGCGTCTGAACCTGGCTCGGCGCATCGACCAGGCGCCAGGCATCGGCGAATGGGGCGAGGCTGACGCCCGACCCGGGTGCCAGCTTCACGCGATGCACGGACATCCCCAGTCGCGCGGCATGGTCGCCCAGCAAGCCGAACGAGTTGCCGGCCTCCACGATGAAGATGCGCGGCCGGTAGATCGCCGCGATCTGGTTCAAGAGGTTGTTGAGCGTGGCGCTCTTGCCCGAGCCGGTCGGCCCGAACAGGAACAGATGGGCGTTCATTTGCCGGTCGAGGCGGTTCAACGGGTCGAACGTCACCAGGCCGCCACCGCGGTTGAACACGGTGATGCCGGGATGTCCGGTGCCCTGGCTGCGGCCCCAAAGGGCGGCCAGGTTCACCAGGTGCTGGACGAACATCAGTTGCGTGTACCACTGGCGCTTGTCCTTCGCGGGGTCGTACACGCACGGCAACCAGCGCAGGTAGGTGTTCAGCGGCGCGACTTCGTCCTCCTCGCGCACCGGCTGCAAGCCGGCATTGAGCAGGACGTTGCCCAGTTGCAGGCTGCGGGCGTCCAATTCCTCGCGGTTGTGCCCACGCAGGTAGAAGGTCAGCGCGCCGCGGTAGAGCTTGTGCGAACTGCCGATCAGGCCGCGGGCCTGCTGCACGTCGTGACGGGTCTGCTCGGAGGCCAGGGTGTCGCCGACCGCCTTGCGGGCCAGGTGGTTCAGGTGCGCTTCGAGCACGTCCTGCGGGGTCACGACGAGCGTGAGGCACATCACCGTGTCTTCCGGCATCTGGTCCATCAGCGCGTTGGTGGCATCGCCGCCTTTGCGCGTCTCGCCGGTGATGTGGCCGGTGGCGGGCGGTGTGCGCAGGCGGTCGACCGAGATCGCCCGGTGCGGCCGGTCATCGAAGTACCACAGGCCCTCGGCCACGTCCGACCTGGGCTGGCCGAAGAACAGGCGCTGGGCGAAGTCGGTGCCACTGGCCAGTTCGATCTCGCCCGGTTCGCTTTCCTCCGGGTAGCGCGTCAGCGCATAGAAGCGTTCGCGGTCTTCAGCGCTCGGGCCGAGCAGCGTCGGGTGCGGGTTGAACCAGGGCAACAGCCAGGCATGGATGTCGGCCGCGCCGAGACGCCGCGCTCGCACGCCGGCATTGGCGAGGCCGCCGATCAGGCGGTCGCAGACGGTGCTCAAGGCCTGCTCGGGGGATTGCCCGCGCCGGGCGGGCGCCTGGCCGACGCGCCGGTACACCACCAGACGCGTGCGCCGGGTCTGCCCGCGCCAGGGCAACCGGGTGACGGTGTTGTCCTCGAACAAGCCACCAGGCTTGGCGACGGCTTTCAGGTGGTGCGCGATCGAGCGCAGGTAGAACTCGGTGAAGGGGCTGTCCTTCGCGCGCGGATGGACGTAGCCGCGCAGGTCGTCGAGGTAGCGATCCCAATTGGTTTCGTCCTGGGCGTACAACTGCAGCACCCAAGGGTTGTCGTCCAGTTCGTCGAAGGAATCCTGGAGGGCGTTCTCCAGCGTGTCGCGCACCTGGGCGAGCCAGGCCGGCTCGCGACCTTCGGTGCCGACCGGCTGCAACTCGAAGAAGGCAGCGACGGATTGCCCGTCTTCGAGCAGCATGCACTGCGACTCAGGCAGGAACTCGGCCCAGGGCAGCATGTCCGCGAAGGAAGGCGCGACGTCGTACAGCTTCTGCTCGTCGGCGACGCTGGCGGGCCGACGCGACCGACCTTCCTGTCGGCCCGGTTCGGGGATGCCGTGCTCGCGCAACCGGGCGACATGGCGTTCCCACGCATCGGGCGCGTCGGGACCCGCCGCAGGCGGCGCCGGGCGCGGCTTGCGCAGCGACCAGGCCATCAGTAGTCCTCGATCCGCTCGCCGGGCAGCGCGTACTGCACGCGCTGGTACAGCGGAAACACGGTGGTATAGCCAGGCACGGGCACCGGGTCGCTGCCAGCCAGGTGCGGGAACACGTACATCACCAGATCGGGATTCGGCAGCCGGTGGAACTGGCGGTAGATTTCGTTCTGCGCGGTGCGCGTGTAGCGTGCCTGCACGCCGGGCGCGGCGTGCACCTCGGCCTCGGTCAGCGGGCGGCGCAACGCCTGGCGCGCGTCGAGCAACTGGCGCGCGGCCTGGCCGCCCCCCGCGCCGCCGCCGGTCTGGACGTTCCAGATGTCGAGCATCGTGCTGTCGCCGTGCGGCAGCAGTTGTTCCTTGCTGGTGGCGCAGCCGCCCAGTGCGAGCACCAGGCCCAGCAGCGCCAGGCCCTCAATCCAGTTCCTGCGCATGCGCGTCACCTCCGATGCGGTGATCGACGCGACGGCCCTTGGGCGCGTAGTCGATCGTGAGCGGTTCTTCCAGATGCACGGCGACCTTGGCACCGGGCTTGACGTACACGGCGGCGAAGGCTTGGCCGTAGAGGCGGTTCACCCACTGCGACATGTCCTGCACGCCACCGGCCAGAATGCGGCCCATCGCTTCGTTGCCGCCGATGCCGACCGTGCCGATCGAGCCGTCGCTGTTCGCATAGGAAATCTGGCCGCTGTCCGAGTCGATCAGTGACGCGGCTCCCGCGCCAGCGGCGGTGATCAGCGCCTGGGTGCCCAGGTACTGCTGCGCGTTACTGTGGCGCTCGCCACTGACGCAAGGGATGCCATACGGGTCGCTGATCCAGCCCAGGCCGTTCTGGGTCGTGTTGCCCTCGTTGCTCTGCTGGCGGTTGCCGCCGCCCTCGCGGTCTTCGGGAATCGTGCGGATGGTGCCGTCGTTGAACACGAACGTGACCGAGCGGATCTGCCCGCGCACGCAGGAGAGCGTCCAGTCGCCCGAAGCGGTGCCGCTGACCACCGCGCCGGCGACGTCGGGAATCTCGATACCGTTGGCCGTCAGGTTGTCCTGGCCGATGAGGATTTTGAACGGATACGGGTCGTTCACGGTGCCATCGACCGGCACGCGACCGATCAGCGCGGTCATCGCGATCGAACCCATCAGCGTGGCATTCGTGGGCACGGTGTAGACGGGGTTGGTTTCCTCGGCGCCGACCGCGCGCCGGCCGGTCTCGACCGCCGAGTCGGCAGCGTTTTCCAGCGTCTTCTGCGCCGGGCCGAAGCTCGTCGGGAAGCTGAAGCTGCCAGGGCTGCCGGAGCCCTTGCGCCTGCTCTCATCGCGGGCATCCTCCGGCTCGATCCATTGCATGCCGTCGCCGCCGAAGCCGCTGCTGTCACCGGGTTCCAGGCCCAGGCCGACCGGCAGGTCGGCGTCATTGCCGTTGCGGCGGCCACCGATGCCGTCGAGGCGCTGTTGCAACTCCTGCAGTAGCCCCTGGGTCTGCTGGCGCTCCTGGGCCACCTGCTCGCGATCCTGCTGCAACTTGCTCCGCTCGCCGGCCAGGGCCGAATCGATACGCCGGTCGATGGCTCCTTCGCGCTGGCGCAGGCGCTCGTTCTCCTCGCGCTGGGTCTTGTTGTCGGTCAGCGCGGTTTGCAGTTCGGTGCGTAGCTGCCGGACCTGGGCGACCAAGGTGGCGACGGTATCGCGCGGGGTGTCGCCCTCGATGCCCAGCGCCTTGGCTTCCTCGGCGGTGAGTTGCGGGCCGGCATTCTGCGCCGGGGGCTGGCTGCCGCCGGAGAACAGCTTGATGCCGACGAACATCAGTAGCAGCGCCATCGGGATCATCAGCCACTTCAACAGGCCATTACTCTTCATCGCGGCCTCCCTCGTGGGCATCCGCCGCAGCAGGCGCTGGCAGGTTGAGTGCGGCATCCACCGGGGCGATCGCCGGCAACAGCGACTGCGCCAGACCATGCCCGCGCGTGACCAGATAGACGACGGTGGTGTCTTCCGGCGTGCCCGCCGGGCCGAGCGTCGGGTGCTGGAAGGTGGCGGTCAGGAAATCGCCCTGAACCGCCCGCGGGTCGAGGTCGAGCCAGCGCGGCGCGGTGTTGCGCAGGCGCACGGCGCTGACCCAAGCGTCGTCCAGCCGCCAGGCGGCCAGCGCCTGGGCCTGTACCGGCAGCGTCGGCAGCAGGCTGTCCAGCGCCAGGTCGCGGCGCAGGTTGATCCGGGCGATGCCCGGTACGGGTTCGACCGTGCGCAGAGGCGCATAGAGGTTCTGCGCCGCATAGCGGGTCAGGACCACCGGCACGGGCGTTTCGCGCGCGGGGCGGGGGGCGGCGGGATCGCCTTCGCCCGTCTCGTCCTCATTCTTGGCCGTGCCGTAGCGCGTGGCCGGCGCTTCGGCTTCGACGATCCGAACCGGCTCCAGCGGTGCCTGATCCTTGGCCGCCGGTTCGGCGGCGATGTCCAGCAGGATCACCGTGCCGGTATCGGCGTCCTGGAGTTGCAGGCGCGTCGGTTCGATCGGTTCGCTGGCCCGCAAATAGACCGCGCCGGCCGCGCTCTGCACGCGCAGGCGGGCGCGCACCGCATCCGGCACGCCGATGCGGACATTGCGGTCGATGAACACCACGCGCTCCTGGCCGACGATCAGCGGCACTGCCAACGGCAGGCGTTCCCAGCGCAGGATTTCGACGGCGTGGGCTGGCAGGGCCAGCAGCAGCGCCCAGGCCATGAAGACAGGCAGCACGGGAAACTTCATGGGGTTTCTCCCTGGGGAATGGCGGACGCCTTGGCCGGTGCTGGCGTGGGCTCGGCGATGCGCTGCGGCGCGCCTTCGTAGCAGTCGATGGCCAGACCGAAGGGATTGCGCTGCGGATCGACGTCCATGCGGGTGACCTTCAGCGGATAGCGCACGAAGGCGCGCTTGACCTGCTCGGAGGCGTAGTACTCGTCGGCGGTAACGTCGAGGGTGACGATCCAGTCCCGATCGGAGACCACGCGCACGCGCTGGGCCGGGTTGTCGCCATAGCCGCGGCCGGGAATCTCGTAGATCCCTCGCACGCGCTGACGCAGTTCGCCGGCATTGCGGCGGTACTCGTAGTCCTGTTGCAGGAAGGCCCGGCAGGCCGGGGTCAGGTAGCCGGAGAGCGCATGCAGGTTGCGGGGATAGTCGTCATCGCCATTGGTCGGCCAGCGTTGCAATTGCTGCCAGACGTAGAAGGTGAAGGCATAGACCGATTCGGGCGGCACTTCCCACCACTTGCGCGTGCTGCCCGAGCGCAGATCCGGTGGCACGTGAACCGTCAGGTCGCGCGGCGCGCTCCACCAGCCGATACCCATGACCAGCGCCAGCGCGAACAGCACGCCGCCGCCCACGCGCAGGCTCTTGATGTGCGCTTCCAGCCGCAGGACTTCGTTCTTGACCCGGCTCACGGTCGGCTCCTGCGGGTGGTCCAGAAGCCCGAGCGGGTCACCAGGGCCTGTCCGCCGACGAAGTGCGCCAGCGCAGGCTGATGGACGGCCATCCACCACTGGAGTTGGCGATACAGCCAGGTATCCGGCCGGCCGCGCTTGAGCCGGCGCAGTGCGCCGCCGCCAGCGAAGACGCCGACGGCGATCGCCAGCACGATGGCCGTAGGCGCGACTGCGAACGAGCCCACGGCGAACGCCAGCGGCGTCCCCGCGAGCAAACCGGCCGCCGCCGACAGCCCCGCGCAGACCCACAGTTCGTCGGCGGTCAGCCCGCGCACGACGACGGGATGGCGGTTGAGCCGATGCGGCAGGAACGCCACCGTCCCGTCCGGGCGGATGTCCTGGTCAGCCATGCTGGCGTCCTCAGAGAACGCCGGTGGCTTCGGTCAGCAGCCAGATGCCGACGACCAGCAGGATCGCGCCGATGGCGACCGTCAGCCCGAACTGGCCCCAGGTCGCGCGGCCGGTGTGGATTTCGGCATAGCGCGAATAAGCGTGGTAGCACACGCCCACGAACATCGAGGCCACGACCAGCAACGCGACCAGCATGATGATGTCGTAGCCGTAGTTGCGCAGCGTATCCATGATGCCGTTGCCCTGGCCGCGCGACGGGTCTTCGAGCGTGGGCAGGCCCTGCGCCTGGGCAAGCGGCGACAGGAGCGCGAGCATGGGCAATGCGCCGAGGCGTGCGATGCGGGGGAAATGGAAGAAGCGGGAAACCGAGTTCATGGGGATGGCCTTTCAGGAGAGCAGGAAAAAGGTCAGCACCAGGTACAGGGCGAGGAACCTCACCACGACGCCGAGGAACTGACGTTGGGAAATCCGCTGCTCGGACCAGCCGACATAGGCGGTCCGCATCGCCCACACGCCCCAGACCAGGAGCACGGCGAAGACGGCGCCGATCAGCACGACCGAGACGGCGGAAGCGGTGAAGCCGCCGTTGGCCTGGAAGGCGCTGATCTGGGCGGCGTTCATGGGGCGGGCTCCGTGGCGATGACGGAGGAAGCGGAGGACTGGCGGTAGTCGCCGAGCAGCACGGCCGGATCGCGCGGTTGCGCACGCGAGGGGCTCAGGTAGTCGCGGATGCCGGCGCGCACGCGCTCCAGGTCGGCTGACAGGCGCGCATAGTCGAAGTGGTAGCGGCTACGGGCGTCGCGTGGATTCGCGATCTCCGGGGCGACCAGTCGGTCGATGGCATCGAGCTGGCGCAGCGCCGCCGCGAGGCGATCCTGCTCGGGCGTGGCGTCATCGGCATGGGCCTGGATCGGGAATCCCAGCACCAGGCACAGCACCGCGACCACGCCCAGCACGTAGCGCCAATCGACGGAAGGAGGAAGGGAGATCGACATGACCCATCCACGAGAAGACGTTTGATGGGGCTATGCTCTCGGCGCGGTGGGTCTGGTGCCGCAAACAATGCGCACGGGCGGCAACCCGATTTGATAACGGGTATTGCCTGTGCAGGCGGGCATCAGGTCCGCGTTTCCCGTTTCAGGTTGGCGGACGTAAACTGCGGCTAACTTGCCCGGATTGGTGCCCAAGCCCGTGTTCTACAAGCTCGTCGATCGCCGTGCCGTACCGTGCAACGATGCCGCTGAATGGGGTGAGTGGTTTGCCTTGGCCAATCGGCGTGTGGCCGAGACTTGGATCGACGACGTGCGGATTTCCACCGTGTTTCTGGGCCTTGACCACAACCCGTTCCCGGATCGAGACCCTGCCCTGTTCGAGACCATGGCCTTCGTTAACGGAGAGGACTGTCACATGCAGCGATACTTCATCTGGGAGGAAGCCGAAGCCGGGCACGAGGAGATGGTGGCGCTGATCCGTGCCGAGATGGCACAGGCGAAGATCAAGGCGGCAGCGGCGTGGGCGACAGTGTGGAAGCGTCTCGCTGACGCATAGGACCGCATAAGGTTCTGCATCGGAGCTTGTTTCGGCAGGGATTGATTTATGTGTCCCTTGGGCTACAATTTGGCCTTATTGGCCAATTTTTGACGCTCGGGGGATACAATGACGACCCTCTCCGATGTCTCCGACATGCTGAAGTTGGCTCGCCGCGACGCTGGCCTGAGCCAGGACGAACTCGCCCAGCGGGCGGGGGTCTCGCGTACCACGGTGGCACGCATGGAGACCTTGGCCAAGGGCGACATGAGCGTGTCGGCCTTGGTGCGCCTGCTCGAAGCGGCCGGCTACGACCTCAAGCTGGTGAAGCCGGGGCACGTGCGCACGGTCGAGGACATCCTGGCCGAGCAACGCCAAGGTGATGCGCCATGAAGCTCGATGTCCAGGTCGGTGGCAAGACGACGGCACAGCTTTACCGGGAGCGGGACGAGTACGTCCTGAAATACCTGCCCGGCAGCGACCCGGCCGATTTCGTCAGCCTAACGATGCCGGTGCGCGACGAGCCGTGGCGCTGGCCGCGCGACCTGCATCCGTTCTTCCGCCAGAACCTGCCAGAAGGCTACCTGCTGGGCATCATCCGCGAGGAGTTCGGCCCGTTGCTCGATGGTACGGACCTGTCCTTGCTCGCCGTCGTCGGCGGCATGGGCATCGGGCGCGTCACCGTCACGCCGGAAGGCGGCAAGCCGGGCGCTGATCTGGAGGCGTTGCAGATCGAAGGCCTGCTGAAAGCGGACAACAGCGCCGAACAGTTCTCCACACTGGTGCGCCGCTATGCGCGTGCCGCCATCTCCGGCATGGTGCCCAAGTTCATCGCGCCGGATGCGGAATCCGCCGATGCGACTGGCCCCTTGGGCAAGCCCACGCTGCGCACGGCTCGCCACATCATCAAGGGTTCGGACGACAGCACGCCTTACCTGGGCTTCAACGAGTTTTACAGCCTGCGCGTGCTGGCGCGTTTGGACGTGGTGCCGGTCGCGCAGGCGCGGATGTCCGAGGACGGTCGCGTGCTGGTGGTCGAACGCTTCGACGTGGATGTACGCGGGCTGACGACGCACGGCCTGGAGGATGCGTGCAGCCTACTCGGCCTGCCGCCGCACGAAAAGTACGCCACCACGACCGAAAAAGTGCTCAATGCCACCCGCGCCTACTTGCCGCCAGCTCGGGTGCGAGAGCAGTTGGCGCGGCTGGGCTGGCTGATTCTGACCAACTACGTCGTGCGCAATGCGGACTGTCACTCCAAGAACATCGCGCTGTACTACACCAGCCTGGGCGATGTGGGCTATACGCCGGCCTATGACATCGTGACGACGCAGGCCTATCCTCGCTTCGCCCGCAACCCACCAGGCTTGCCGATCGGTGGGCGCCAGAGCTGGGCGATCGGCAAGACGTTGGAACAGTTCTTCAACACCCGGCTCGGCATCCCGCCGCGACAGTACGCGCAGATGGTCGAGCAACTGTGCGAATCGGCGGTCGTGGTGGGACGGGAGCTGATCGAAGCGGCGAAGAATGAGCCGCGTTGGCGTGAGGTGGCCAAGCAGATGGTGCATGCCTGGAACGAAGGCATGGCCTCCTTGCGCAGCCCGAAGTCTGCCGTGCAGTTCCGGTCTCTGGATGCAGCCATCGCAGCGGCCGGCTTCTCCGATCCACAGCCGCCCGAGTCGACGCGAACAAAGATCGGACAATCGGAATTGCTGGCGCCGCGCGGCAAACGGTAACGCCCTTCGGTCACAAGTACTTCTTGAAGCTGCCTGCGGCAATGTTCACCGCCAGTCCCAGCAGCAACGCGCTCGGCAACAGGATCAGCAGCGGATGCACGCTAATGGGCAAGGTCAAGTAGATCACCCACGGCAACACGGCCAGCGGCATCAGCGTGGCCTTCGCGCGATGGTAAATGAAGCCGGATTCGCGGCCGGCACCGAACTTGCGGATGTCGCGGCGCACCAGGCCATCGATGAAACCGACGAAGGCCGCGAGCAGGAACAGGGGCAGCGTCAGCACTAGGACCAGCACGCGGACGATGAAGGTAAGCGTCGTGTACGCCGCGGCGATGAGGTAGCTCTCGGTCCATACATAGACCTGGCTGATCCAGTACCGGAAATCCCGCGCCCCGCCGCGACTGGGCGCGCTGGCCTGGGCCGAGGCCTCGCGCATCCAGTCGATCAGCCCGGTCTTCACGAAGATCCACTCGTAGCTACGCTCCACCAGCCAGTGTGCGGTTCGCCCCGGCTCCTGCACGATGGCGCTGCGGGTGAAGTGGCTGGAAAGCTGCCCGAGCTCGTAGTCGAGCATGCCCTGGGCGTGACGCCAGCCTTGGTCCGGCCAGAAGAAGTGCATGCCGACGCACTCGATCACGATCGACAGCAGCAGTGAGCCGCACAGCACTCCGAGCAGGCGGAACGGAAAGGTAACGATGCCGGCGATCAGCCCCTGCTGCTTGACCTGCTGGCGCTGGGCGGTGGTAGCCGGGTCCCTCATGGCCGCGCCTCGGTCTCGGGCGCTTCATCGCCGGCCAGATGGCGGAAGCCGTCGAGCAGATCGTCCGGCAGCGGCTGGTCCTGCAAGCCGGGCAGGCCCTGATTTTCCCACCAGTCGCCGGCTTCGGCGTAGTGCTGGCGCATGTAGCCGGCGAGCTGCTGCAAGTCCTCGGGCATCACCTCGTCGCTGTCCGGCGCGGGCAGCGGCATGCGGATTTTCCAGAGCTGCCCGCCTTGCAAGAGCGCGAACGTCTGCCCCTTGGGCAGGCCGACCACGTGAGCCGGCTCAATCAGCGGCACGCTGGACGTGCTGATGCGGTCCTGGGCATTGCTGGTGAAGTCGGTCGCGCCGTGGATGTCGGAGCTGTCGGTGGCACCGCTCACCAGCGTGGTCGTGTAGACCTCCACCTTCGGCAGTTGCTTGGTCAGCAGTTCGGCCGTGGCGGTTTCGCGCACGCGCAACATGAGCAAGTTGTTGAAATTGCCAATGATCTGACCAGCCTTGGCGCGGTTGCCAATCCGCGCTTCGATGTCGCTGAGCGTCTGCGTGTAGGCGGTGACCTGCAATCCGGCGCCGCCACCCTTGTTGACCAGCGGCACGAATTCATCACCCATGAGTTCGTTGAACTCGTCCGCATGGACGTTGATCGGGATTTTCATGCCGGCCTTGGCGCCGGGCAGGCCGTCGTCGATGCCGAACTTGTAGATGTGGCCGGCGACCGAGACCAGATCGCTGAACATGGAGTTGCCGACGGCGGCGGCGACTTCGGCATCGGACAGCGCATCCAGGCCGACATAGACCACGGCCCGTTTGCGGATGATCTGCATCCAGTCGAAGATCGGTCGAGGGTCGGACAAGTCCGAGTAGTTCGGCGCCAGCAGCTGTGCGATCTTGCCGGTGGTCAGTTTTTCCAGCAGCGGCAAGAGGCTGGCGACGATCTTGTCGAAGTACGTCCGGTCGTAGCGCACCGCGCTGCGCAGCCCGTCAAGCACCGGGTCGTACACCCGCACTTGCGAGAGATACTGCTCCAGCGCCACCACGCGCTTCTCGCGCCCGACCATGTGGCGGGGGATGTTCTTGTCGTTCAAGCGCCCTTCGAGTTGGACGATGATCTCCCAGGCCTTCGGCTCGTTCCGAGCGAAGTAGCTCTGCGCGTACTCGATGAACAGTGCGTCGATGTTGACCACGTGTCGCTGGATCAGCAGGTAGTCGGGGCGCTGTCCCAGTTCCACCAGGGCACGGGCGATGATGTTGACGAACCGCCACGCGAACTCGCGAAATGCCGCGCTGTTGCCTTCGCCGGAAAGCTGGCCTGCGATGCGCGTGGCGACCTCGGAGATGCGCCCGAACCGCCCTACCGCGTTGTAGCGGGCGCTGATGTCCGGCCATCCCAGATGGAAGACGTAGAACTCATGGTCGCGGCCGGCCCGCTTGGCTTCGACGTACATCCGCTTCAGAAGATCGGCATCGCCTTTGGGATCGAAGACGATGACCACCTCGTGCTCGCCGGCGGCGTTCTTGCGGCGGATGTCCTGGGTGATGAACAGTTCGGCCAGCCGGGTCTTGCCCACGCGCGTCGTGCCCAGTACCAGGGTGTGGCCGACGCGCTCGCCCAGTGGCAGGCTGACGTCGATCTCGTCCGGCTCGATGCCGTGCAGCCGCGGCATGCCGCCGACCGGAGGCAGTGGACGCGCGGGATTGAGCGGGTTGTCCCAGGCCAGCACCTTCGCGAGCTGGGAGAGCGGCGGTGGCGCGAACTCCAGCCGCTCCTCCAGCCGCCGGGCCAGCCGGAACGCGGCCGTGGGCTCGACGTAGCGTCGGAACTCGGGCCGGTAGGTCTGCGTCAGCCGATGGGTGTGCCGCTGCTCCCAGAGGAAGCCACGTCCGATGAAAAGCCGCTGCTGACTGACCGGCACGTCGCGGCTGGTCATCACATAGCGCGGCAGGCGGCGGATGTTGCGCCGATAGCGCAGGATCACCCGCGCTTCGCGCAGCCGGATCGCGCCGAAGGCGGCGAAGGCCAGCGCGCTACCCAGCCCGGTCAGCGGGTTCAGCGCGAGCGACCACGGTGCCACCAGGGACAGTAGCGCGGCGCCCGCGCATACGGCGACGGTGTATAGCTCCACCGCTGGGCGCAAAAGCACTTCGATCGCATGGGGCTGGGCCATCGCCGGCGCTTCACTGTTCGATGCCCGTGGCGGTGATCAGCACGGGGTAGTGACGCAGCCCCAGGCGGCCGGCCAGGTCGTCGCCGGAGACGGGCGCCAGCGTCAGCCCGTCCGCCAGCCCGCGCAGCGCGGCCAGCGCATCGGCGGATTCGACGTTGACGACCAACCCCAAGGCGCCCAGTTCGCGCAGGGCCGATGCCCGCTGGCGCAGCCAGGCCCGCGAACGTGGGTCGTCACCGATCAGGAAGAATGGCGTCAGCCCCGGCGCCTGGATAACCCGGCGCGGCACCTCGCCCGGCGACAACTGGGCCGAGCGCACCGGCAGCATGTCCGCTTCGCTGGCGCGTCCCGCCGGCGGGAGCGGGATTTCGATGCGCGGTGGCGTCTGGTCGGCGCGCGGTTGCAGGTCCAGCGCCTCGTAGTATGGCAACGCCGAAGCGCCGCCGCGGTCCTCGACCACGATCAGCGGTTGCGACTGGGCCTGGGCGAAGGCGGGCAGCGCCGATGCCAGCAGCATGGCGGTCAAGTGGATACACCTCATGGCAAGTCCCTCCGGGTGGTGGCGTCCAGCCGGGAGGCACCGAGCACGCGCGCCAGGTGCTGGCCGACGCTGCGGCGGTAGCGTGCGGCCGGTGCGCCGCCGGCAGGACGGTGATAGCGGCCGATGGCCAGCAGCCAGTCCTCGCCGGGGCTGTGCTGCTCGTGCAGGATCTCGGCGGCGATGGCGAGGTTGTGGTACGGATCGAGCAGATCGCACGGCTGGCGGTAGCGATGCCGCTGATGGCCGAGGTTGATTTGTCCGAGGCCGGCGTCGATGCGTGTGGGAGGCACGGTGCGCAGCGCCTGGCGCAGGCCGGCGCAGGCCTCGGCGCGGCTGGCGTAACGGCGGGACGCGCCGGCCACGTTCAGGCTCCAGGGCCATGGCACGAGGCGGCCGTTGAGTGCGGCGCCGCTCTCCTGCAGGGCGACCGCGTACAGCACCGAGGACGGGATGCCGGCACGTTGCGCGGCGAGCTGGTAGGCCGGCGGCGGGACTTCCTGCGCGTGGCCGGCGCCGGCGCATATCGCACCGAGCACCAGGAGCGCCGCGCGGCTCCAGCCTACGGTTGCCGCTGCCATTGCCCGCCCACCTGGCGCACCACCGCCGGCAGATCGCCCGGCAGGCCGAGAGACAGCCAGCGGCCCGCGTCGTGATTGAGGGTGATGCGCCGGCTGCGCACCTTGGCTGGGTCGATGCGGACGCGCCTCGCCCAGTCGCGGATGCGGGCATCGTCGGCGCGGCTGCCGACCATGTAGATGTCGAACTCGGTGCCGGCAGCCTGGAGCCGTTGCACCGCTGCATCGCAGGCCGCGCAGGCGTCCTTGACGAAAACGGCAGTGCGGTCTGCGCCCTGCGCCATCGCTGGCGTGCTTGCCGGGCCGGCACCGGGCAGGTTGACGCGCTGGGCGCCAGGCGCGAGCCGCCGCCAGGCTTCATCGTAGGCACGCTGGTAAGCCAAGGTCTTCTCGACGCGGCGGGCTTCGACCTGGACTTGCAGCTCGGCATAGCGGCGCCGTTCTTCATCGGAACGTGCCTCGATGCCCAGCGCCGTCAGCGGGTCGAGATTCGGTGACTGGATGCCCAGCGGCCCCTGCATCAGTTCCCGGTAGCGCGCCCATTCGTCGGTGCGCAGCCCCCAGTCGCGGGCCTGCTGCTCGTCGCTGCGCTCGGTAATCGCCGGTCGTTCCTGGCTTGGCGCCGCGCGTGCTGCGGAGGTGCCGGCGGTTTGCGCGGGTGCGGTCGAGGCGAACGCCGCCAAGAGGCAGGCGACAAGCGCAATGGGAAGGACACGATGCTTCACAGGGCCTCCTACCGAACCGGCACCGGCAAGCGGCGGGTTTGCTCGCCGTGGCGGAACACGGCAATCGCCCCGTCGATGGCTTCCAGCCGCCAGCCGGCCTCGTCTTCGCCGGGGCGCAGCAGACGCGCCTGCGCGAGCGCGGCCGCGCCGCTCGGCAGGATCGACACGAAGCGTTCGCCGGCCCGCAGCTCGGCGCCGATCACCTGGAACGGCGGCTCGATGGGCTTGGGCTTGGCCGGGGTACGCGGGCGGGTCGATGCCGCGGGCGACGGGCGCGCGGTGAGCTTGGCCTCCAACTGCTCGATGCGGGCCTGCAAGGGAAGCAGGCTGTCGGCGGGCAAACGCTCGCCCAACGTCTGCTCAATCACCGCCAGCCGCTGCTCCAGTGCCCGGCGATCGGTGTCGTAGCGAGCCTGTGGCAATGCCGCCGGTTGCTGCTGGGCCTGTCCGATGCGCTGGCCGAGTTCGGTCAGGCGGCCTTCGAGGGCGGCGACCTGGCTGCCGGGGGCGCTGGCCTGGGCTTGTTCACTGAGCTTGGCCAGCGCCACGACGTTGACCAGGGCGGCGGCGCTGATGAGAACGCCCCAGGTGATGACGGCTACGCGCAGCAGCGTGGCGCGGCGGGGAGCAGAACCGGGAAGCGAGGTCATGGCTGCGCCTCCACGAGCGGGAAGGTCTGGACGGCGTCATCGGTAGGCGGGCCGTCGGGCACCGAGGGCGCGGACGGTGGCGTTGCCGCGGCAGCGCGGGTGAAGCAGACCTGGCGCGCACTGTCATCGACGTGCAGATCCCAGGCGGGGCCGGTCAGCGTCAGCAAGGCGTCGCGCAGCAGCAGTGGCCCAAGCCGGTAGTGGGCGACCGGCAGCGGCAGCCCCTGCAAGGCATCGCTCTCGGGGCCGCCGCAAAGCTGGTAGCCGGAGCGCAGCAGGACGTAGCGCAGCGCATCGCCGACGCTGGCGTGCAGCGTGTCGGCGACGGCCACATCGACCACCTGCAGCATCAGGTCCTGCTGGGCGGCGGATGGCGCCAGTTCGACCAGCGTATAGCGGCCATAGCGCACCACCGGGACGAACTCCGGCGCGGATTCAGGCGCGACGGCCACCGGCGCTGCGGGCGGTTCCGGCGGCGTGGCCGTCGTTGCGCAGCCGCCGGCCAGGATCGCCCAGAGCAGACCGAGGAAACCCGACAGCAGGCGCCGTTCGGGATGGTGGAACCAGGGATGGGAGGGGCACATGGCGCGGCGTCCTGAAGCATCGAGCCCTCACCATCGCCGTGTCGGCCCATAACGGCAGCAAACAAAGCGAATTGCCGCCCTTCCGGTTTCCCGCCCGACATGAAGACAAAAAAACGGCCCCGAAGGGCCGTCGAAGGTGGGAGAGGAAAGAAGCGGCGGCAGGCGTGCCGCCGCAGAGGCGTGGGAGATCAGGCCGCGACCAACTGGCGGGCCAGCGCGACCTCGACGGAATCGCCGTCCTGGTTCAGAACGTCCAATCCCGATTCGGGCACGTCGCCCGAGGTGGACTGCGAGACCATGATCTTCTTGGCCATCAGCCCCAGGCAGGTCATCTGCGAGGAGTTGGCGTAGCCGAGATAGATCACGCGCACGGGCTGCTTCTGCCCGATGCGCCAGGAGCGGCGTGCGGCCTGCTGAAGTGAATACACGTTGTAGCCCGACTGCATGAACACGATCGTCGGGAACTCCAGCAAATCCAGCCCCGTCTTGACCAGCTCCGGGTTGGTGATGAGCACATCGATGCCGCGGTCCAACTGCTCGGCGATCCAGTCCTCGCGGCGGCTGGCATCCACGCTCGCGCGCAGCACCGCCACCTTGAAGCCTTCCTGCTCCAGCAGCACCTTCAGGCGCGACGTGGTGTCGCGCGTGCCGGTATAGACCGTGTAGGCCAGGACCTTGCGGCCCTGTGCCTTCTCCTCTTTGCAGATGTCGATCAGCTCGCGCTCTTTCGGCGTCACCTCGAACTCGGAGAACTGAGCCGGGACGAACGCCAAGGTGTTGCGCGTGCGCGGATGGATCACGGTTTCCGAGCGGAAGCAGCAATCCGGCCAGGCCAGCAGCACGTTGAGAACCACGCCGAGCAACGTCGTGTCGCGCTTGGCCAGGGCCTGCTTCAGTTCCTGGGTCAGCCGGAACGACAGATCGCGGTAGGCCGCAGCCTGCGCCGTATCCATCGCGACTTCGCGGAACTCCTCGTCATAGGGCGGCAGAACGTTGCCGCCGATGTCCTTGAGCTTGAGGAATATCGTGAAAGGCAGGATGCAACGCAGCACGCCTTTCGGGCCGAAACCCGGTGCCTTGACCGTCCGGACACTGACTTTCGTGCCTTTCGCGGTCTTGTGCGCCGTGCCGGTGCTCTCGGAG
>NZ_POQS01000017.1 GCF_002885955.2 Achromobacter pulmonis | reverse complement strand
TATGCAAGTTGGAAGGATCGCAAGGCACTGGCCGCCGCCATCCGCCCGATCTACACGGCCCCAAGCGCCGAAGCCGCTCTGGCCGAACTCGAGACATTTGAGCAAGGGCCATGGGGACAGAAATTCCCCGTCGTGACCCGCGCATGGCGCCATGCGTGGGATCGCGTCATACCGTTCTTTGCGTTTCCACCCGAGGTGCGTAAGGTCATTTACACGACCAATGCCATTGAGAATATTAATGCGCAGCTACGCAAAATCATCAAAACCAGAGGGCACTTCCCCAGCGACGAGGCCGCTACCAAACTCCTCTGGCTGGCTCTGCGCAATATCACCGCCGATTGGGGCCGTCCGGCCCGTGATTGGAAACAGGCCATGATCCAGTTTGCTATCCTCTATGAAGATCGCTTCGTCCGTCCTTCCGTTTGATTTTTAACCCGCCTTAAACACGGAATTTCTGACAACCCCGTCGGCCTTGATGCGTGCCGCGCTCGGCCGGGCAGCATCATCCGTGTAGCAGACCAGCACCTGGCCGGCCGCCGAATTGGTGGCCGGATTCGCTCCGCAACTTCGACCGTAATTACCGTCGATGCAGAACTTGGTGTGCGTCCGGGGGACCGCCTAACGGTGAACTTGCCCAGCGGCGTGTCGCAAACGCGGATCATCAGCACGGCAGTAGGGCAGGGCCTGACCGCCGACATGACCACCTTCACCGTCGATTCCACTGAACTGACGGCCGACATGGTGGGCTTGCCCGGTACGGTGCTGATTCTGACTGTGAGCGCGCCGTTTACCGAGGTGCCCGAGGCAGAGTGTGTGTGGACGCTTGAGTCGGAAACGCTTTCTGCTCAGCGGTTTCGAGTTCTCAGCATCAAGCGCAAGGATGGGCTGACCGCTGAAATATCGGCTATTCAGCATGAGCCGGGCAAGTTCGACAATGTGGATTTCGGAACCCGTCTTGATCCGCTGCCCATCACCGTTATCCCGCCTGGCGTTCAAGCTCCACCAACGGAGGTCACGATCACGTCTTACCCGGTTGTGGCTCAGGGATACGCCAGTCATACGGCAGTGTTTTCCTGGAAGCCTGCGGCGAACGCTGTTGCTTATGAGGTGCAGTGGCGTCGGAACAACTCGGAGTGGGTGAATCTCCCTCGCACTGGATCAACCAGCATCGAGGTGCCCAATGTGTATGCGGGCGCATTCCTTTGCCGCGTGCGGGCGCTGAACGCCATGGACATTGCTTCGATATGGGCCTCATCGACGCAGACGCAACTGGATGGCATTCTCGCGCCGCCAGCCACCGTGACGCACCTGGAACCGTCGCAGGGAACTTCAGCGATTGTGTTCGCCATTCAGGTGAAATGGGGCTTTGCTCCGGGGCCGTCCATCATTGAAAAGACGGAGATTTGGTACAGCAAAACTCCCGACTTTGCCGACGCGATTCCGCTGGGCGAGTATGCATATCCCCAGAACTCCGCTTTGCTGATGGGGCTGTCCGGTGGTGTACGCCTCTATTTCTGGGCCATCCTGCGCGATAAGAATGGCTTACCTGGTCCAAGGTTCCCGGCTGGCAACGGGGCGATGGGGCAGTCCAGCACCGAGCTTGGCGATATCCTGAACTACTTCAACGGAAAGATCGGACAGACGCAATTGGGCCAGGATGTACTTGCCCCGATTCAAAAGATTCCCGCTCTCGAAACAGGGTTGTCAGAAGAAGTCACCGTGCGGGAAGAGCAACACGACGCGACTGTCGAGTCCATCAGTGTCAGCGCCGATGTAATACTGACCCACCGCGTCGGAGTAAATCTGACCCACCTGGGCAATGATGGCGGCCTTTTGGCCGCCGACAATGTTGACTCAGGAGCAAGCAGTGGAGATCAAGGTAATGGCGCGTCGCGGCGTCAGCATTCGGGAGATGGCCAAGCAGCTGGGCTGCTCACGCAACACGATCAGGCGGTATCTGCGTGAGGCTGATGCCCAGCAGTACAAGCCCCGCGAGGCACGGACCACCAAGCTGGATCCGTACAAGGACTATCTGCACGGGCGCATCGAGGCGGCCCGGCCGCACTGGATTCCAGCAGCCGTGCTGCTGCGGGAGATTCAAGAACTGGGCTACCCCGGTGGTGTAACGCAGCTCAAGGAGTTTCTTGGCGGCTACAAGCACCAGGAGCCTGAACCGGTCGTTCGTTTTGAGACGCCGCCTGGCAAGCAGATGCAGGCCGACTTCACCCACATCCGGCGCGGCCGTGATCCCTTGATGGCCTTTGTCGCCACGCTGGGATACAGCCGTTCGAGCTGGGTGCGGTTCACCACCGATGAGCGCGCCGACACTTGGTTCGGATGTCTGCGTCAGGCCTTCATCTACTTCGGCGGCGTACCCCAGCACGTGTTGTTCGACAACGCGGGCGCCATCATCACCGAGCGCGATGCCTACGGCCCCGGCCAGCATCGCTGGCACAACGGGCTGTTGGCCGTCGCCCAGGAGTTCGGCTTCACCCCGCGTGTGTGCCAGCCTTATCGCGCCAAGACCAAGGGCAAGGTCGAACGCTTCAACGGATACCTGAAGGGCAGTTTCTGTGTCCCGTTGGCCGCGACCCTCAAGCAGGCTGGCCTGCGCTTGGATGTGACGGCAGCCAACGCGCACGTCGGTCGCTGGCTCACGGAGGTGGCCGATCAGCGGCTGCATGGCACCACTCGGGAGAGACCCGCTAAGCGGTTGCAGGAAGAGCGCCTGGCGCTACTGCAGTTGCCTGCGCAACACGGCATGCTGGTGCCAGCCACGTCTCACCGGCCTGTGCCGCGAGAGAGCTTCCAGCACCCGCTGTCGGTCTATAACGAGTTGCTGGAGGTGCGAGCATGAACCTTCAACACAACCGCATCGAACAGATCTGCGATGTCCTGAAGCTGGAGCGTATCGGCAGCGAGTGGCCCGCCATGGCCCAGCAGTGCGCCCGCGAAGACGCCAGCCATGGCGACTTCCTGGAGCGCCTTCTGGGTATTGAGAACGACGCCCGGATCGAACGCCAGCGCGCCGCCCTGATGAAGATCGCCACGCTGCCCTCGGTCAAGACCATCGAAGACTATGACTTCGCCTTTGCCAGTGGTGCGCCGCGTGCCCAGATCCAGGAACTGGCGGCCCTGAGCTTTATCGAACGGGCTGAGAACGTGGTATTCCTGGGACCCAGCGGCGTGGGCAAGAGCCACCTGGCGCAGGCATTGGCGTACCGTGCCGTCATGGCGGGCATCAAGACCCGGTTTCTGACTGCCGCCGACCTGATGATGCAGTTGGCCACTGCCCATAAACAGGACCGGCTGCAGCAGTACTTCAACCGCGCCATCATCGGGCCGCGCCTGCTGGTGATCGATGAGATTGGCTATCTGCCCTTCGGGCGCGAGGAAGCAAACCTGTTCTTCAACGTGGTGGCCCAGCGCTACGAGCGTACCAGCATCATCGTCACCAGCAATCTGCCCTTCAGCCAGTGGGCCTCGTGCTTCTCTGAGGATCAGACGCTGACCGCCGCCTTGCTCGACCGCCTGCTGCACCACGCCCATATCGTGCAGATTGCCGGGGAAAGCTACCGGCTCAAGGACAAGCGTAAAGCAGGAAACATCAAGATCAGGAACTAGGTTTTTGAACGCCGGGGTGGGTCAGTTTTACTCCGACGATTCCGACGAAAGTGGGTCAATTTTCAACCGGCGTTGACACATCAGGACCCTGACCGCAAAGGTGGGGGAAAACGCAGGTCTGATTCGTGAAGAGAGTGAGGCGAGGGCTGACGATGTGAGCGCACTTGGGACGCGCATAACAAGCGTACAGGCATCGGTCAAAGACGCCACGGACAAAGCTAACGACGCCTTCGCAGCTGTAGAGGAAACAAGCTCCGCGATAGCCAAGCTGGACGGCAATGTGGCCGCCATGTGGAACGTCCGCGCAGGTGTGACTGTTGGAGGCCGTTACTACGCGGCTTCTATTGGCTTGGGCGTGGAGAGTTCGGGCGGCGTGACCGAAACGCAGTTTCTTGTGGCTGCCGACCGATTCGCCGTCATTCACCCCAATGGGCCGCAGGTCGTCACGCCGTTTGTGATTCAAGGCAGTCAGGTTTTCATGAACCAGGCGCTTATCGGTACGGCTTGGATCAAGAACGCAAACATCGATACGTTGGACGCCGGCAAGATTACGACGGGCACGATGAGCGCCGACCGCATTGATGTAGGGACGTTCAACGCCAAGGTGGCGAACATCGACCAGGCTTACATAAGGTCTGCGAACATCCAGAGCGCTCAAATTGGCACCCTGCACTTACAGAACGGGGCGGTAACAGCAGGGAACGCTGTGGCAATCAATCTGGGCTTCGGTCAGGGAAGCAATGACAATGCCGTCCAGATCAACTTCACCATGCCAGCTGCCGGGAACGCCATTATTAACTATGACTTCGCCGCCAGATGCGATTCTGCGTCGGCGCTTCCGAGCGGCCAGGTGCGACTGCTCTTGGATGGCAATCTCATCAGCCGGGCTGCGATTATCTTGTACACCCAAGATGAGCGCGACAACATGAAGTCGATGACCGCCATTGCTACGGGGATAGGTGCAGGCGCGCACACCCTCCGCCTTGAATTTCCACGCCCGAACGGTGGGACGGTCTGGGTCACAGGGAGTCTCGCCTTGATTTCGTTCGTCAGGTAGTCCAACGCATTTCAATTGCCCGCCTCGGCGGGCTTTTTTTCGTCCAAACGGGAGGCAATCATGCGCACCGTCTACAGGAGCAGTGCAACTATGGAACCAGGTACTACGGGGCTGGGAGGCCTCGCTGCCTTGAAGGTCGCAATGGCGTATGGCGTGCCGGCGGCGTTGGCGGCCATGCTTGGCCTGCTGATCATGCCGCCACGGTCGGCGCGGGAGTTCACCGTCCGAACGATTTCGACCGTCGCATGCTCGTTCATGTTTGGGCCGGCGTTGGCCGGCGCGGTGATCGCGTGGAAACCGGGGCTGATGGACGCCATGATCTGGCTGGCGCAGCACGGCGCGGGCAGTGATGACGCGCTGCTGGCGAAGTTCTACGTGTTGGGGCCGAGCATGCTGCTCGCTGGGCTTCCGGCGTGGTGGGTATTGGGGGCGTACATGCGATGGATGGCAAGCATGCGCCAGAAGGGGCTGCTTGAATGGGTGGCCGAGGCCCGCGCGAAGATTCTGGGCGTGCGGCCTGGTGGGGAGGGGTGATTGTGGATTTGAAGACTGTTCTCGATACCGCAATCGCACCTGCGCTTGCGCTCTTGCCCGCCAACCGCGACACCCGCGAAGCGCGCGTGATGCTGATTGCCATTGGCTTGCAGGAAAGTCGCTTTCTGCATCGACGGCAGATCAAAGGGCCGGCCGTGGGCTTCTGGCAATTCGAACGTGGGGGCGGTGTGCTCGGCGTGCTGTCGCATCCATCGAGCTGGGCGGCCGCCCGCTCAGTGTGCGCCGCTCGGGATGTCGAGCCGACCACGACGGACGTGTACAACTCGCTGGCGCACGACGACGTCCTGGCGGCGGCGTTCGCGCGGTTGCTGTTGTGGACCGAACCCCAGCGCCTGCCTTCGTTGGGTGACGCGGACGGTGCCTGGGCTCTGTACCTGCGCACCTGGAGGCCCGGTGCTTTCACCCGTGGGACGTTGGCGCAACGGGTGGACCTGCGCGCGAAGTGGGGCAGGAACTATGCCCAGGCGATGGCCGAGATAGGAGGTGACCATGCTGGCCTGGTTTGAACGAATCAAGGAATGGTTAATGCTGGCCGGCCTGGCGCTGGCGGCGCTGGTCAGCGCCTTCTACCGGGGGCGTGCGACGGGGCGTCAAGCGGAGCGGCAAGAGCGGCAGGATCGGATCAACGAACAGGCGGCGCAGGCGCGCCAGGAGGTGCGCAATGTGCAGTTGGAGACGGCTCGTATGGATGATGACGCTATTGCTGATGAGCTTAAGCGTCAGTGGGTGCGGGGCCCCGGCAAAAGTCGGCGTTGAGTTCTGCGACCATGCGCGGCCGATCTATTTCGATTCCGAGCAGCAAGTTGATGCGACCCCGGTACCGATTCGGCGGCGGATCCTGGAGAGGAACGAGGAGTGGCGCAAACTTTGTGAGCGTTGAGTAACACCAATAAGTAAAAAGCCACCCCAAAGGGTGGCTTTTACGAACAGACTTCAGCCCGCTCAAGTACTTTGAATTCAAAGCAGGACTTACGCCCTGCTTTGGATTAGAAGCGGTGTTGCAAGCCGACGGCAGCAGCAGTGCTCTTCAGGTCGTCATGGAAGGCGTAATTCTTTCCATACGACCCGTAGACGTAAACGTTCGTACGCTTGGACAGATCGTAGGTGTAACCAAGGCTAAACACATTCATCGTCGAATCTCCACCCGTCAAACGGGTATTCGAAGGATCAACACGCTGCCACGAGCCGAAGATATTGCTAGCGGAACCGAAGGGTACGCTCACACCCAGCAGATAGGAGTTGGCCTTAAAGCCATCAGCAAAGCGGTTAGTGCCGAAACGGTCTGCTGCACTGACAAACTCGGAAGATCCCTCAGCGTCTTGACCACCGAACCAGCCGTCGGTCGTACGAGCATAGCCCAGCGAGAGCTTCAGAACTTCGAAATCGTAGGCTGCGCCGATGGCGTACTGACGCGGCTTGGCGTCGTTGTCGACGCTGGAGTTGTTCGCACCGTTCAGTTGATCAAATGACAGGGCCACATTCAGCGGACCATTCACGTACTGACCACCAACGGTGATTGCGCGAGTATTGTCCGCAGTAGCAAAGCCGGACTGATCGGTATTATTGCTGTCTGCGTTGAACGAATAGCCTACGCCAAAGCGGAATCCACCGAACGACGGGGTTTGGTACAGAACCAAGTTGTCCAGGCGGTAGGTATTGGCAGCGCTGAAACCGACACCGATGTTAGCCTGACCAAAGCCGGCACCGAACGGATCGATCGAGCCGAAGTACTTCGACGAGAGGTTCGTTTGGCGACCGAACTCCAGCCGACCCCAGTTGTCGCTAGCCAGACCAACTGTGGCTTGACGGCCGAACAGGCGGCCACCTTGAGCGGAGTTGCCGTTACTGGAGTTAAAGCCCGACTCCAGGTTGAACACCGCGCTCAGGCCATCACCCAGGTCCTCCGAGCCACGAAGCCCCCAACGCGACCCGTTCTTGACACCATTCACTTCGCTGATACGGCTGTGATTATAGCTCACGCCATTAACGCTGCCTTTGATCTTATTGTAGCCAATGCCAGTGTCGATGATGCCATACAGGGTGACAGACGTTTCTGCCTGGGCTACACCGGCGAAACCGGCGAGCAGGGCGGCAGCGAGCAGAGTCTTTTTCATTTAAGAAATCTCCGTTGATTTGAGTGACAAGAGCAGCAATCCAGCAAACCAGCCTGCCGCCCCCCTAACTCCGCGAAGGGAAGTTAAGAAGGATTGCATCAGAATTCGGCGCTGGACGCTACGGTTGGCCCCAAAAAGGACCTGTTATCCAGCGGCGTTGTTGGGGAAACGCAACAATTGTGCGACACTTGAGCAACCCATTTCCAAGCTGGCTGTAGACACGCTGAGTACGCATGGAGCAAGCAACTACACATGAAGACGGTTTTTGTCACCGGCTAAGGCGCATCATCCGCCTCCGCTTTCCTTCCATGATGGAATTTTCACGTCAGTGCGGCATACCGTATCGTACGCTTCGAGACTACGCATTCTCTGGCAAAAAGCCCGGTAGCGACGCTTTGGTTGCGATAAGTGACTCACTTGGAGTGAGTATTGACTGGTTGCTGCTAGGAACTAATGAGGTTCCGGAGCGACGGCAAACAGACCTCGAGATTAGCTTACTTGTTCAGGCGATCGAAAAGACAGAGCGGGTAGTGTCGAAGCAGAAGCGCCCTCTTTCTGCACACGAGAAGGCGTACTGCATTGCGACCGTATATCGCCTAACGTTGCCAATGCGGACGGTAAGCCAAGACGTGGTCGATCAGGTCGTTTCGAGTATTGGGCAATCGAATGCTGTGAGATCAGGAGGCAGTTTCTAGGGTATACCCTATGATTTGACCTTAATTCACTGGCCCTTGGCGAGGGATGGGGGGAGTACTGCCGACAGGCCGTCATGTTGCTGTGGTAGCCATGTCGTAGGCGATCCCAGTAACTCACTTAGATGCTTGCCCAGTACGTCGAACGCCTCTTTCCGTTGCGGTAGCATGGTTTGCCGCTGGTACGTGCGAGTGGTCGAGCCTGTCCGTATTTTTGTGGGCGAGGCGTTTTAAAAGTTGTTATCCCCGGGCCGCAGTAAACCGTTCGCCGAACAGGATAGCAAACTGGTTCATGGCGACTTTCCAGTCGAAGGTCGCTCTGACGGACTTGGCCAGCACGTTGCGTAGCGCCAGCCATAGGAGCTTGATGGCGGCCTCATCCGTTGGGAAGTGGCCTCGCGTCTTGATGATCTTGCGCAATTGCATGTTCAAGCTCTCGATGGCATTGGTCGTGTAGATCACGCGCCTGATGTCCGGCGGGAACACGAAGAACGGCGTGACGTTCTCCCAGGCCCGCTGCCAGGCCGCGACGATGGTGGGGTACTTGGTTCCCCAGGGCCCATCGGCGAACGCCTGTAGCGCCTGCTCGGCTGCTTGTGCGCTGGCGGCTGCGTAGATCGGGCGCAGGGCGGCGGCTACAGCCTTGCGATCCTTCCACCCGGCGTAATCCAGGCTGTTGCGGATCAGATGCACGATGCAGGTCTGCACCGTCGTGCGCGGGAAGGCCGTGCCGATGGCGTCGGCCAGGCCCTTCAGGCCGTCGACCACGGCGATCAGGATGTCCTGGCACCCTCGGGTCTTGAGTTCATTGAAGACCTTGAGCCAGAACTTGGCCCCCTCGGTTTGCTCGACCCACAGGCCCAACACATCGCGCTGGCCGTCGGCCTGCACGCCCAGCGCCAGGTACACCGCCTTGTTGCTGACGCCGCCGTCGTCTCGGATCTTGACCCGCAACGCGTCGAAGAACACCACCGGGTACATCGCCTCCAGCGGCCGGTTCTGCCAGGCGATGGTCTCGGCCATGACCTCGTCGGTGACCGAGCTGATGAAGTCCGGCGAGACCTCGGTGCCGTAGCTCTCGGCCAGGAACGCCTGGATCTCGCGCACGCTCATGCCCCGTGCGTACATGGCGATGATCCGGTCATCGAACCCGGTGAAGCGTCGCTCGTGCTTGGGGATCAGGATCGGGGCGAAGGAGCCGTCCCGGTCACGGGGAAGCTCCACGCGCACCGGGCCATGCTCGGTCAGCACCGTCTTGCCGCTGGCGCCGTTGCGCTCGTTGGCCTGGCCTTCGGGCTTGTCCTCGCCTGGCCGATAACCCAGATGCAGGTTCATCTCCGCGGCCATCGTGCGTTCGATCACCGCCTTCTGGAACGACAGGAACAGGTCTTGGACCTCGCTGGGCGTCATCGGTCCCTTGACAAGATGATCCAGCAGTTCGGCTGGGACTTCAGGCAGCGGCCCACGGGCCGCCGCCTGAGCGGCTGCGCTGCGTCTCTTCTTCATCGGCATATCCATGGTCTTTAGTCCTCATGATATGCCTCGCACACAAAATTGCGGATAGGCCCGGCTGTGGCAACAGATACGCCATCCTGCATGTGACCAGAGCATCTGGCAGATATGGTCCGAAGAACGCCCATTTCTGATGCCTGTTGGCCAGCCGTTCGACGGCTTTGTGGAACACACCAAGCGCGTTTCCCCCACATGCTTGATCGCCTTCGAGCGTGACCGCTATAGCGTCCCCGCGTCCTACGCCAACCTGCCTGTGAGTTTGCGGGTCTATGCGGATCGCCTCGTTGTCGTCGCCGAAGGTCACGTCATCGCGCAGCATCCTCGCCACATCAACCGGCGCCATGACCGTGGTGCCACTTTCTACGACTGGCGGCATTATCTCGCCGTGCTGCAACGCAAGCCTGGCGCGCTGCGCAATGGGGCGCCGTTCACCGCGTTGCCGGAAGCATTTCGCCAACTTCAGGCACGGCTTCTGCCTCACGCTGGCGGGGATAGAGAGATGGTGGAGATCCTGTCGTTGGTCTTGTTGCATGACGAGCAACTGGTCCTCGCCGCAGTGACCTTAGCGCTGGAGGCCGGTACGCCATCGAAGCAAACCATTCTCAACATCTTGAGCCGACTGCTCGACGGCACACCGCTACCGCCGCTGACGGCGCCCCAAGCGCTCTCGCTCACAGTCGAACCCGAGGCGAACGTCGGCCGCTACGACACCCTCCGCACTCAGGAGCCACGTCATGCAGCATGAACTCATGATCGAGCGCTTGAAGGCGCTCAAGCTGCACGGGATGGCTCAAGCGCTCATTGACCTCGTGCAGTAAGACTCTCCGGCATACCAGAGCTGCTCTCCCATCTTGAGCCAGCTTCTACGGGCCGAGCTTACCGAGCGAGAGGTGCGATCTATTGCCTATCAGATGAAGGTGGCCAAGTTCCCAGCATATCGAGACTTACAAGGCTTTGACTTCGGATGCAGCTAGGTCAACGAAGCCCTCGTTCGGCAACTGCACCGCGGCAAGTTCATCGAACCCGCTCACAATGTCGTATTAGTTGGCGGCCCTGGCAAGACGCATCTGGCGACGGCCTTCGCGGTTCACGCCATCGAACACCTGTGAATCACACCGGGTTTCGTGGAGGCCTCAACTCTTGAGAGAATGAGGCATGAAAAAATCCAACAGCTACTCCCCAGAAGTCCGTGAACGTGCCGTGCGCATGGTTCTGGAGAACGTGAACGACTACCCATCCGAATGGGCAGCGATCGAATCCATTGCGCCCAAGATCGGTTGTGTTCCGCAAACGCTGCACAGCTGGGTGCGCAAGTATCAAACTGACCTGGGGCGCAGGCCCGGGCAGACCACTGAGGAACGGGAGCGGATCAAGGCGCTGGAACGCGAGAACCGGGAACTGCGCAAAGCGAACGAGATTCTGCGCCTGGCCAGTGCGTATTTTGCCCAGGCGGAGCTCGACCGCCGCAACAAACCCTGAACGCTTTTGTCGACGAGTACCGGGACCAGTACGGAGTCGAGTCGATCTGTCGCGTTATCCAGATCGCTCCGTCCGGTTACTACCTGCATGCCGCCAAAGCCCGTCAACCCGAACTGCGAAGCGCCCGTGCCAAGCAGGACGAGCTGTTGAGCGATGAAATCCAACGCGTCTGGGATGACAATATGCAGTGCTATGGCGTCGTGAAAGTCTGGAAGCAGCTCAAGCGGGAGGGCATTGATATTGCTCGATGCACGGTACAGCGGCTGATGCGTCAGCTGGGCCTGCAGGGTGTTCGTCGCGGTCTTGTGATCCGTACCACGACGCCTGATGGAAGCGTGATCTGTCCGCTGGATATGGTCCAGCGACAGTTCCATGCGGATCGACCCAATCAGCTATGGGTGTCCGACTTTACTTATGTTTCAACGTGGCAAGGCTGGCTCTACGTCGCCTTCGTGATCGATGTCTTTGCCCGGCGAATCGTTGGCTGGCGGGTGAGCAACAGGATGCGAACAGACTTCGTTCTGGATGCCCTGAAGCAAGCGCTGCACGCTCGACAGCCGAGCCGCATGGACGGCCTAATACACCATAGCGACAGGGGTAGCCAATACGTCTCCATCCGATACACGGAGCGTCTCGCTGAGGCCGGCATAGAGCCCTCTGTAGGCAGCAAAGGCGATAGCTATGACAACGCTTTGGCTGAAACCATCAACGGGTTATACAAAGCGGAGCTGATCTATCGGCAGTCCTGGCGTAGTCGCGAAGCCGTGGAAATCGCCACTTTAAAATGGGTTCACTGGTACAACCACCAGCGGTTGCTGAGCTCGATTGGGTATATACCCCCGGCAGAAGCTGAGGCAAACTTCTACCAGCAACAATCCGGTCAGGCCATGGCGGCCTGACTTAAACGAAATGGCCTCCATAAAACCCGGTGTGATTCAAGCTGTGAAGCTCCCCGCGCTTGCTAATTTGCGAACGGATCGTCTCGGTCGTATCCGTAGTTTCGCGCAGCTGCCTCTTGATGTCGTCCAGATCGTCCGACATCGCTGCGTTCGTTGCTCGGGTCTTGAGATAGGCACCAAAGAAAGAACCGGCAGCGGCGACAACTAGCAGGACCGTCATCGACACCAGTTGCTGCTGCCAGCTTCCCAGTCCGGCCAGGGCATTCGCCAGTTCCTGAATAGCCGCTACGACGCTCTCGTCCATGTGACCTCCCGTTGGATGGAAAGAGTCTAGTTGAGCCTAGCGTGTCGAGGGGCTCCGGTGTGAGCCCATACATTGCGCCTATCGGTTCGAGCGTTATGCCGACCCGTTGACCCACCCATTAGTCGTTCATCGTCGCGAGCCCCCCAGTCGGCCATTGAGATCCTGTACACGGAACGACGGTCGCCGGCACATCGCGACTTCACTCCTTCAAATGATCCACGGGCACTTTCAAGGCGCAACCCTGTTCAGCGCTTGACGACCTTCAACATCGGCATCTAAAATGAAATTCAAATGATTAAAACGAAATTAGAGAAACGGAAATAGGAGGCTGGGCATGGCCAAACGTGTAAGGCTTGGTGCGGGCTCGGGATTTTGGGGTGACGCTCAAGATCCGGCACAAGAGCTGTTGGAGCGAGGCAATCTGGATTACCTGTGCTTCGACTACTTGGCCGAATTGACGATGGCGCTACTGCAGCGGCAGAAGCTGAAACGGCCGGATGCGGGCTACGTGCCGGATGCGGTTCAGACCATGATTAATCTTTTGCCCCGCGCTACCGCAGTAGGAACGAAATTGATTTCCAACGGTGGCGGGGTGAATCCTAGAGCTGCGGCACAGCGCATCGCCGAAGGCGCGCGCCAAGCGGGACTTGCTGGCACGCGCATCGCGCTGATTGAAGGCGACGACATGCTGGACAAGCTCGACGACCTGATGGGGCAGGGGGTGCCACTCCGCAGTATGGATACCGGCGACGAAAACTTCGCGGCCATCCGCGACCGCGTCGTTTGCGCCAATGTCTATACCGACAGTTCGGGCATCACCGCGGGTCTGGAAGGCGACGCGGATGTGGTGATTGCCGGACGTGTGTCGGACAACGCGCTTTACGTCGGCCCGCTCGCCCACGAGTTTGGTTGGCGCCGCGACACCGCACACATCGACCGTTACGCTGCTGCGGTGACACTGGGCCACATCGTCGAATGCGCGGCAGGCTGCTCGGGCGGGATGTCTTCCCGGTTCGCGGAGATGCCGCACATGGGGCGAGCAGGATTTCCCATTCTTGAAGTGGGCGCGGATGCCGAGGCCATCGTCACCAAGCTGTCGGGCACTGGCGGCCGTGTCGATGAATGGACGATCAAGGAGCATCTGGTCTACGAGGTGGGCGATCCGCGCCGCTATCTTATGCCCGACGCCGTGGCAGACTTCACTTCCCTGAAACTGATCGATGAGGGAGAGGACCGCGTACGCGTCAGCGGCGTGCGCGGTGAGGCAGCGCCCGACCTGTGGAAGCTGGTGGTCGGTTACCAAGACGGCTGGATCGGCGAGACCATGGCGTTTTTCCCATGGCCATACGCCTATGACCGCGCCGTAAAGGCGCGCGAAACCATGCTCGAACGTTTCGAGCGCATGGGACTGGCCGCCGAACAGATTCACTTCGATTTTGTTGGACTCAACACCTTGCACGGTCCCGCCGCCACCTTCCCGGGGCGCGAACAGGCCAACGAGCTGCCCGAAGTCGGGCTGCGTTGCGCGGTGCGTACACGCACGGCCGAAGAGGCCGACAAGGTGCGCCGCGCGGGCACGAACCTCTGGATTATGGGCCCGGGCGGCACGTCCTTCGGCACCCCAATGAAGCCGCGCCCCGTCATCTCCCTGTGGCCGACCCTGATCCCGCGGGCCGCCGTCGAACAGAAAACCGAAATCCTGAAGGCCTAAGGAGGGCTCTGATGACGCTTCAAGTGAAAGACATCGCCTATGTGCGCTCCGGTGACAAGGGGGACGTGTGCAGCGTGGGACTGGTGGCCCGAGGACAGCATGAGTACGCGCAACTGCTCGCGAGCGTAAAGCCCGCCGACGTCAAGGCGCTTTACGGCGATTGGGTCCAGGGCGAGGTGGAGTGCCACCCCATGGACAACATCGGCGCCATGATGGTGATCATGCGTCATGCGCTGGGAGGCGGGGCAACGCGCACCTTGCGGTTGGATCAGACGGGAAAATCGCTGGGGCATGCGCTTTTGCGCCTGCCCGTGCGTGATCCGAGCTGAATCCCTGTAATCCCACCGACGGTATTCAACAAATGGCTATTCTTTCTTCCCGCCCCGGGCCGGGCAGCCCGGACTTCGCCGCGAATTCGGCGGCGTATGAAGCATTGCGCGCGCCGCTGCTCGCTGCAAGAGAACGAGCGATTGCTGGCGGCGGCGAACGCGCGCGCCAAGCGCATCTGGCGCGCGGAAAGCTGTTACCGCGCGAGCGTATCAATACGCTGCTGGATGCCGGCACGCCGTTCCTGGAGGTCGGCCAGTTAGCTGCCGATGGCGCGTACGATGGCCAGTCGCCGGGAGCCGGGATCATTACTGGTGTCGGCATTGTGTCCGGCCGGGCCTGCATGATCATGGCCAACGATGCGACGGCCAAGGGTGGAACGTATTACCCGCTGACCATCAAGAAGCAGGTGCGCGCCCAGGCCATTGCACGTGAGAACGGCTTGCCCTGCGTCTATCTGGTGGATTCGGGAGGTGCCTTGCTGCCTTTGCAGGGCGACATATTTCCGGACGAGCAGCACTTCGGCAAGATCTTTCGCAATATCGCCGAGATGTCGGCCCTTGGGCTTAAACAAGTTGCGGCGGTGCTGGGCGCTTGCACTGCCGGCGGCGCCTATATCCCAGCGATGTGTGACGAAACCGTGATCGTCGACAAGGCGGGCATGATCTACCTGGGCGGACCGCAGCTGGTGCAGGCCGCTACCGGCGAATTGGTTGACGCCCAGGAGCTTGGGGGTGCGGACACGCACACCCGCCTGTCCGGCGTGGCCGACCATTTCGCGAACGATGAGTTGCACGCACTCGAACTGGTGCGCGGCATTCTTGGACGCTGCGAGGCCCCGGCACTGGCGCCGCCGCCCCGTCCGTGCCGGCCTCCCCGCTACGAAGCGGCGGAATTGCCCGGACTCATTCCCGCCAATCCCAAGCAGGCAATGCCTATGCTGGACGTGCTGGCGCGCCTGCTGGACGGCAGCGAACTGGTGCAGTACCGCGAACGCTATGGCACCAGCCTTATTTGCGGCACCGGCGCCATTGGCGGTTATCCGGTGGGCGTGCTCGCCAACGACGGCGTTCTTCTTGGCCAGAGTGCCCAGAAAGCAGCCAACTTCATCGAACTGTGCTGCCAGGAAAACATCCCGCTCGTATTTCTGCACAACATCAGTGGCTTCATGGTGGGAGTGCAGTACGAGCAGGGCGGTATAGCGAAGGACGGGGCGAAGATGGTCAACGCGGTTTCCACGGCCCGGGTGCCCAAGTTCAGCGTCATTGTCGGCGGCAGTTACGGAGCGGGCGCGTATGCCATGTGCGGACGAGCATTCGGACCCCGGTTCATGGCCATGTGGCCCAATGCCAGGACCTCTGTGATGGGCGGGGAACAAGCCGCCACGGTGCTGGCGCTGGTGCGCGGCGAGCAACTGGCCCGTCAGGGCAAGGAATTCAGCGCCGAAGAGGCAGAGGCCTACAAGGCGCCTATCCGCGATACCTATGGTGCCGAAAGCACCGCCCTGAACGCAGCATCCCGCTTGTGGGTAGATAGCGCGATTGAACCCGCCGACACCCGCGACTGGCTGACGCTTGGCTTGGCGCTCGCAGCCGCCGGACCGAAGGAACCCACGCGCTTCGGCGTGTTCAGGATGTAGCCCATGTTCAAGAGAATCCTTATTGCGAACCGGGGGGAGATCGCTCGCCGCATCGCGCGCACCTGCCAACGGCTGGGCATCGAATACGTTGCGGTGCATTCCCTAGCTGACGTTGGCGCTGCGCATCTGCGCGGCGCCATTCGGACCGTTTGCCTGGGCGCGGGGTCTGCAGCGGACAGTTATTTAAATGCCGGGAAGCTGCTCCAGGCTGCGCGCGAAACAGATTGCGAGGCAGTGCATCCCGGCTACGGTTTCCTGTCCGAGAACAGCGAGTTCGCGGCGAACGTGGAGGCCGCGGGCATGGCGTTCATCGGACCGTCGCCCGCCACTATTGCGGCGTTGGGAGACAAGGCGCGGGCAAAGGCGCTCATGCGCGCGGCTGGAGTGCCGGTCGTGCCGGGCACCGACGAGGCCAGCGACAATCCCGCCACCATAGAGGCGTTGGCGCGCGCCATTGAACTGCCTATTTTGCTCAAACCCTCCGCCGGCGGCGGGGGCAAGGGCATGCAGATAATTACCCAATACGACGACCTGCCTGGGCTCATTGAGTCGGCCATCCGTGTCGCCCGCAGCAGTTTCGGCGACGGCCGGATGATCGTGGAGCGGTACATCGAGGAGCCGCGCCACATTGAAGTACAGGTGTTCGGCGATGGCTGCGGGAATGTAGTGCACCTGTTCGAGCGGGAATGCTCGTTGCAGCGCCGACACCAGAAGGTCATGGAGGAGGCGCCTGCGCCGCACCTGCCGGAGCGTGCGCGTCAACGACTGCTGGAGGCGGCGGTGCAGGGCGCGCGCAGCCTGGACTATCGCAACGCCGGCACCTTCGAGTTCATCATGGACCGGGACTACAACTGCTACTTCCTGGAGGTGAATACCCGCCTGCAGGTAGAGCATCCTGTCACAGAGGCGGTAACCGGGCTGGATCTCGTTGAATGGCAGTTGCGCGTGGCGGCGGGCCAGTCCCTGCCGCTGGCGCAGTCCGAAATCGCCTGCCACGGACACGCTATCGAAGCGAGAATCTACGCGGAAGACCCGGCCCAGGACTTCCGTCCTTCGCCCGGCACCGTGGTGCACGCTCGCTGGCCGTCTGCCCTGCGCGTGGACGCCGCGCTGGATGAATCGGGCGACGTTCCGCCTTTCTATGACCCGATGGTGGCAAAGATCATCGCCAGCGCGGGCGATCGTCCGACCGCGATTGCCGCCTTGAAGTCGGGCCTGGGCCAGACATCGTTGCTAGGTGTCTCCAGCAACCTCGGCTACCTGTTGCGCCTGCTGGACGACCCGGGAGTATTGAACGGGCGCGTGCACACCCGTTACCTGGACGAACACAAATCGCTGCAAACTCCGTGCAGCCGCCCGGCTGCCGCAGCAGTCTGCGCCACGCTGCCCTTGCCTGTGCAGTCCATGGCAGCCTCGCCCTGGCATGCCGGCGCGGCTTGCGGCGCGATGGACCGGGTGTTCCTGGATCCCGGCGCGCCTTTGGGGCGCGTGCGTTTCCTGCTGGACGCCGAGGCGACATCGGTGGCTCTTCACGCCGTGGACGGAAGCGATGTCCGCGCGGGCGACAACCCGCAAAGCTGGAACGTGTCGCGCGATGCGTCCAGCTTGGGCGGCGTTGTGGACGGGTGGCGCTGGGACGCCTGCCTCGCGGCCGAAGGGTGGCATCTGCAGGTGGCGGGCGACCATTACTCGGTGCGCCCGGTTCTTCACGAAGGCAACGCCTCCGCTCGGGACGCCAGCGGGGCGACGGCACCGATGTCAGGCGTTATCGCAGCCGTGGCGGTGCAACCGGGAGACCGGGTGGCCCCGGGCGATGTCCTGGCCGTGATCGAGGCCATGAAGATGGAGTATTCGATCGTTGCCGATGTCGATGGAACAGTGGCGAATCTGCGCTACGGCCCAGGCGACAGCGTGCGGGAGGGCGAACTCATTGCCGACATCGTCCAGGACGACGCTGCGGCGATCGATGAGGGCAGGCAAATCGACGAACCGAAGTTTCAGGCCGGCAGCAGCCGCTAGGACCGAGATCATCATGCAGAAACCGCTAAGCCATATCCGTGTGCTGGACCTCTCCCGCATCCTGGCCGGCCCCTGGGCCACGCAGAACCTGGCCGATCTCGGCGCAGAAGTAATCAAGGTGGAGAAGCCGGATGTCGGAGACGACACCCGGCAGATGGGGCCGCCTTTTCTCAAAGACCGGCAGAGCGGTGAGAACGGCGACGCAGCCTATTTCATGAGCTGCAACCGTGGCAAGAAGTCCCTTGCCATCGATTTCTCGAACCCTAGAGGGCAGGAGATCTTGCGAGAGCTGGCGCGTAAGGCCGATGTCTTCGTCGAGAACTACAAGGTCGGAGCATTGAAGCGCTACGGTTTGGATTACGCCTCGCTTCGTGAGATCAACCCTCAACTGGTCTATTGTTCTGTGACGGGTTTTGGGCAAACGGGACCCTACAAGGACCGCGCGGGCTACGACTATCTGATACAGGGTATGGGTGGTCTGATGAGCGTGACGGGCGAACGCGACGACCTGCCCGGCGGGGGGCCGCAGCGGGCGGGTGTCGCTGTGGCTGATCTTTTGGCGGGGATGTACGCCACCACAGCCATTCTTGCCGCCTTGCAGCATCGCGATCGCGGCCATGGAGGCCAGCATATCGACATCAGCTTGCTGGACTGCATGGTGGGTTCGCTGGTGAACCAGTCGATGAACTATCTGGTCAGCGGGCGCGTGCCCCAGCGCATGGGTAGCGGCCACCCCAATATCGCGCCCTATGCGGTCTATCCGGCTGCCGATGGGCATCTGGTGCTCGCGGTCGGCAACGACACCCAGTTCCGCCGCCTGTGCCAAGCGGTCGGGCAGCCCGAGATTGGCACGGATCCGCGCTTCGCCACCATCGCCGACCGCGTGCACAACCGGGCCGAACTGGATGCCTGGCTGGTTCCCGTCACACGTTCGCGCCGGCTTGCCGACTGGACGGCGCTGCTGGAACGGGCGCAGGTCCCTGGCGGACCCATCAATGGCATGGACCAGGTCTTTGCCGACGAGCACGTAGTCGCGCGTGGCATGCGCGCCGAGTTGGAGCATCCGCTGTACGGACCGGTTCCGACCGTGCGCAACCCCATCCGTTTTTCAGAAACGCCACTGGACCCGGCCGGCGCGCCACCATCGCTGGGCCAGCATAACGAAGAGGTACTGCAATCACTTGGGATTGCAACGGAGCAGATGGCGGAGCTGCGTGCCGCCGGCGTGCTCTGACCGACCATCAAGATAACCAAACAACCAGGAGAAGACAGTATGCGCAGATCAATCAACGTGGACGAGAACGGGCTGGAGGTGCTGGGCCTGGGCTTTTACTGGGACGACGTCGAGCCCGGCTACCGCTTTCGCACCTTGGGCCGCACGATTACGGAGGCCGACATCACTCTGTTCATCGGTACGGTGGGCATGGTGGAGGAAATGTTCACCAATCTGGACTATGTCGCGTCGCAATCCATCATCGGCTCGCGTCCGGCTCCTGGTTCGCTTGTTTTCTGCATGGCCGAAGGGCTGTTGATGCAGAGCACGATGCAGCGCACCGGCATGGCGTTCATGGAGGCGGATATCAAGGTCCACCGGCCCACGAACGCAGGCGACACCATCCATGTCGAGTGCGAAGTGGTCGAAGCCCGGGGGACTAGCAAGTCAGAGCGCGGCCTGGTGCGGACCTCAAATCGGGTGGTCAACCAGCGAGGGGAGGTGGTGCTTACCTATAACCCCCTGCGTATGGTCAAAACCCGCCCGTAGCTCGAAGCCCCACAAATTTTTCACACGAGGGACGCGTAGACGGCCCCGTTTCACTCAAGGAGACATCAATGAAATTTTCCCTGCTTTTCGGGTTGCTAGCGTTAACCGTGTGCGCCCAGGGCGCAGTAGCGGCGCCTGCCTCCGCCTTTCCCGAGAAACCTATTACGGTCGTTGTTCCGTTCGCTGCGGGCAGTCCTACCGATGCAGTGGCCCGTGTGCTGTCTGACTCGCTTTCCAAGCGACTGGGGCAGCCGCTGATCGTGCAGAATCGTCCGGGCGCCACCGGTATGATCGGCAGCGAGTATGTGGCGCGCGCGCAGCCGGATGGCTACACCCTGCTGTTCGGCACTAACACTACTCAGGTAGCGAACAAATATTTCTTCAAGAACGTGTCTTATGACGGTCTGAAGGATTTCGCGCCAGTCGCCATCGTCGGCGGCGTGCCGCATGCGTTGGTCGTCAATCCGTCCGTGCCGGTCAGTTCCGTGGCGGAACTCATCGCCTATGCGAAGGCCAACCCGGGCAAGCTCTCGTTTCCCTACGCCAACAGCACCACGCGCATCACCGGCAGTACGTTTCGCGTGATGACGCATACCGATATCTCGGAGATTCCTTACAAGGCTTATGGCCAGGCCGTGTCCGAACTGTTGGGTGGGCAGACACAAATGATGTTCATCGATTTTTCGACTGGCCTGGCCTACATGACCTCGGGCAAGCTCAAGCCCTTGGCCATCACCCCGGCCCGGTCGGACAAACTTCCCGGCGTGCCCGCTATGAAGGAGGCGTTGCCAGGCTTCGAGATCGGAAACTGGAACGGATTATTCGCGCCAAAGGGAACGCCGCCTGAGATCATTGACAAGCTCAATCGGGAAATCACCGGCGCGCTTGAGCAGCCGGAGGTACGTAAGCAGATCGATGGCACAGGCTATGAATTGCTGCCGCCCATGGCGCCCCAGGCGTTCGGAAAATACATTGCCGAGGAGAGTGCGCACTACGGCAAGTTGACCCAGGCCGCGGGCATCAAACCTGAATGAGTATCGGGCCGCGCGCCGTTCGCGCGCGGCATGTACTTCCTTGATTTTCCTGATTAGCGAGTCGCCCTGCATCATGAATAAACCCGACGCCCCTGTTCTGTACTCCGTGCAAGACGGCATCGCCACGATCTGCATAGACCGCCCGGCTCAGCGCAACGCGTTGTCCATCGCTATCTGCGAGCGCCTGCTGGATCTGTGGGACGAGGTCGAACGCGACGACGCCGTGCGAGTGGTGATCCTGACCTCCGCCGACTGCGGCGTGTTCTCTGCCGGCATGGATCTTAAGGAGGCCGCCCAGGTGCGCGCCGAAACCGGCAAGGACATGCTGGAGATGCTGCGGGATCCCTTCCACCAACGCATGCGCCAGGTTCCCAAGCCGATCATCGCCGCCATGACGGGCCACTTCACCGCCGGGGGTATGGTCTTGGCTGCAAACAGCGATATCCGGATCGGCTTGCAGGGGACCCTCGGCGGCATCTCCGAGGCCAAGGTGGGGCGAGGGTCGCCCTGGGGAGTGCCCATGCTGTGGATGCTTCCGCAGCCCTTCATGATGGAACTCATGCTTACCGGCGAGATGCATCCCATCGAGCGCTTTTACCAATTAGGTTTCGTGAACTATGTTGAGGCCGCGCCCGATGCCGTGCGCGAGCGGGCCCAGGCTATAGCGCGCACCATCGCCAACAATGCGCCGCTTACCGTCTGGGCAGCCAAGAAGAGCATCGGGGCGGCAATGGACCTTGGCTGCGAGCGCGGTCTGGAGGCGGCCTGCCGGTACCATGAGCGCGTTTATTCGAGCGCTGACGCAATCGAGGGGCCTCGGGCCTTCGCCGAGAAAAGGGCGCCGCGCTGGATCGGGGCGTGACGATGGACGGCGCTTCGGCTTTTGTCCGGCGCGACGACGATGACGGCGTCGTCACGCTCACGCTAAACCATCCCGACACACTCAATCGCTTCTCTGATGGTTCGCAGTTCCTTGAATTGGCTGCGCACGTGCGCAGGGCCAATGCGGATCCGGCGGTTCGTGTCCTGCTCATCACGGGAGCGGGGAAGGCGTTTTGCGCGGGCGGAGATCTGCGGCACATGGCGGAACGAGAGGGGTTTTCCGCCGGGGACGTTGCCCAGGTGCAAGCGCGCTACCGCGAAACCGTGCACCAATTGCCAGCAGCGCTGGCCGAAGCGGATGTTCCGACCATTGCTGCAGTGAATGGCGCGGCCTACGGGGTGGGCTGCGATCTGGCGTGCTTTTGCGATATCCGGATCGCCGCAGAGAGCGCGCGCTTTTCGGTCAGTTTTGCCCGCCTTGGCATTGTGGCTGGCGATGGTGGAGCCTGGATGTTGCCGCGGCTCGTTGGCCGTTCCAAGGCCATGGAACTGGCTTTCACCGCGGAGTCCATCGATGCCCGGGAGGCGCTACGCATCGGTCTCGTGTCGGATGTGGCGCCGGACGATCGGCTGGGCCAGCGCGCCGCGCAATTGGCGCGGAAGATTGCGCGGCATCCTTCCGCGGCGTTGCGCATGCACAAACGCCTGCTGCGAGACGCCGAACAGCACACACTGGCAACTCATCTGGACGTGGTGGCCGCATTTCAAGCGATCGCACACGCATCTGAAGACCACCTGCGGGCGGTGCGCGACGCGGTTGGCGCCCTGGGGAAACCTCGTTAGTCTTCGTCTTCGGCGGCTAGGGCGATACGCTCGGCGATGGCCAGCAGCGACGCTGCAACCTGGCCCCGCAACACCGCTTCCGTGACATCCACACTCACGGCCATGGCGGCCAGGGCGAACTCCGAGCCCGCCTTTACCGGGGTGGCGATGGAGGCGGTGTGCGTGGCCACGGGCGCGGCCAGGTAACACCAGCCCGTTTTTTCCAGATCTCGGAACGCGGCGTAGACTTCGTCGAGCGGTCGCGACACGCCGGAGGGCGCGTCAGCCTCGATCATGCGGAGTAATTCATCGCGTTGTTCCTTCGGTCGTCCCCATAGGTAGGCGCGGCCGGAGGCCGAGACGGCCATAGGAAAACGAGCGCCGCTAGTCAGGCCCAGCTGTACCCGGCCGGCGGGAACGCAGTGCTCGACTACCAGCATATGCAGCCGGTCGCGCGTGCTCAGCGTGACATGGACGCCGAAGCGCTGCGACAGCTCGCGCATAAGCGGCCTGGCTGCCTGGCCAACCGCCAGACCCTTCTTGGCAGCTCGACCCAGCGCCAGGCAGGCAATATGGGGTTCGTAGCTGTCGCCTGTGGCCTGGAGAAAATGCTGGGCCTGCAACGTCTGGACGAGCTTTTCGGTCGTCGGGCGGGACAGCTCAAGTTTGCGAGCGATGTCTGCCAGCGTGAGTTTGCGGTGGCGCAGGTCGAACAGACGCAGCACCTCCAGGCCCCGACGCAGCGAATCCACCTGGGCGTCGTCGCGCGGCGTGCCCGGTGTCAATTGGCGAGTCCGTACCATTATTATTCCGCCTGCATATTGCTGAGTTCGGCTTCAAGTCGGTTTTTGAGGGCGAGCAGGTCCGGGATAACTTCCTGCTTCAGCCGCGGCAACTCCAGGGAATTCGACGGTGCGGCGCAGCCCAGGGCATAGGTGTGTGGACCTTCTGGCGTGTCGACGACCACTGCGGCGCCGTTGGTGCCGGCCTCAAGGGTGCCGGCCGCGATGCAATAGCCGTCGCTCGCCATTTGAGAAATGGCGGTCGGCACTTCGCGGCTCAAGAGCTCCCAAGCTTGCGGGTCAGCCGTGCCAAGCTTTTCGAGGAATGCCGTGCGTTCGGCATCGCCCATTGCGCCGACCAGTGCCCTGCCCAGGGCCGAGCGGTCAATGCGAAGGCGCGAACCGGCGCGCACCCGCAAGGTGAAAATCATGTCTCGGCTATGAGCAACCTCGTTGCAGACCATGCTGCTGGCATCGGGTGAGGCGAGCACGACGGAGACCTGATGCTGGTCGGCGAACTGCTGCATCAGCGGCCTCGCTAGCATGACAAAGTCCCGGTGCGAGGCCGCGATGAACCCAAGCGCAAGCACGGCCGCGCCTAGGCGATAGGCGGCTCGCTGGGCCGAATATTGCAGGTATTCTGCTTCCAGCAGATTGGCCGTGAGGCGGGATACTGTCGGCTTGGGCAGGCCGGTGAGCGCCGCGATTTCGGAGTTGCTCAACCAGTCATTGTTCGGTTCGAACGCCGAGAGAACGGTCAACCCGCGCGACAGCACCCGGACTTGGCGAATGCCTGGCTTTTCGGAGTACGAATCAGCGGATGTATTCATCGAGTCATCAAAATGAAATTAGACTCGATTCTACAGGCAAGCCCCGTGATATGGGCTTGGTTTAACCGTCGAACGCTCCCTAAAAGACCTTCGGACGACGCTTTAGCCACCAGCCGTATTGTTCTGGCCAAGCCAGAAACTCTGGATCGGCCTGCAGAGCCAAGCGGGCGTGCAGGGGCCAATTCGGATTGAGAAGGGCCTCCCGCCCGACAGCCACCAAATCGGCCTTATCCCCAACCAGAATCGCCTCGGCCTGCTCCGGATCAACGATCAACCCCACTGCGATCGTCCCGATGCCAGCCTCCTGCTTGACCGCCTGCGCAAAGGGAACCTGGAACCCCGGCCCGCGCTTGACGGCCTGCGGACCTTGTCCCGCCGTGGCAGGCGCCTGTATGCCACCGGATGAACAGTCGATCAGATCAACGCCCAGTGCTTTCAATTCGCGGGAAAACAAGATGCTGTCTGACAACTGCCACCCGCCCTCAATACCGTCGACGGCCGATATCCGCACAGATACCGGAATGTCGGAGGGCAGGGCGTCCCGGACGGCGGCCGCGACCTGAAGGGGAAAGCGCATCCGGTTCTCTAGCGACCCGCCATACTCGTCCTGCCGCTTGTTGGTGACGGGCGAAAGAAAGCTGTGCAGCAGGTAGCCATGCGCGGCGTGAATTTCGACAAACCGGTATCCCGCGCTGACTGCGCGGACTGTCGCGTCGCGGAAGCTGGCGCCGATGCCAGCCAGTTCGCTGGCCTCAAGTTCGCGAGGCACGGGCCAGCCTTCCTGTACCGGCACGGAAGAGGGCGCCGTGGTCTCCCAGGCCTGATCTTCCGAAGACAGTGCCAACGGCCGATTGCCTTCCCAGGGCCTGCCCGTGCTTGCCTTGCGGCCGGCATGACCGATCTGAATCGACGGCACCACGCCGTGCGTGGTCATGATGCGTGCTAGTTCCGCAAGTCCTGGGATCTGCTCATCGCTCCAGATTCCCAGGTCGCCAAGGGTTCCCCGGCCATCGCGGGTGACAGCCGCGACTTCAATCATTGCGCTGCCGGGTCCGCCCCGGGCCAGGCCGGCGGTATGGAACCGGTGCCAGTCCTGGACCAGTCCGTCGATGGCGGAGTACTGGCTCATCGGAGAGATGAGTACGCGATTGGGCAACTCGACGCCGCGCAGTTTGAACGGGGTAAACAGTTTGGTGTCCCGCATGAGGTTCCTCGTTTCGGATCGTTGTGTCATGGCGGAGGATCAGGCTTCGTAGTCCAGCACGATGAGCTGCCGGCTTAGTGCCGCGACTTTCTGCTTCAGCGGCACGTGGGCGGGAGCCTGCTGGTAGTGGTCGTGGGCGGCTGAGTCCACGAAGTCCGCCACGAATGCGTGGGTGTAGGAATGGGCGCGATCCGACGCATTGGTGGCAATGCGCAGGTCCAGGATACCCGGGATCTCTTTCTTGATCGTCTGGCACATGCCGACGATGTCTTCGTGGTCTTCTCTGGTGAGCGGGGCGTTGAAGCTGAGCATGACAATATGTCGAAACATGATGGCTCCGATCGATCAGGAAATGGTCAACCCGCCGTCGACGGCGAGGATGTGGCCGGTCGTGGAGCGGGACTCGTCGGAAGCCAGATACAACGCGGCGTGGGCGATATCTTCGGGCTGCACCAGCCCAAAAAGCTGGCCGTCCAGCGATTTGCTGGTGACGCCATCGTCTTTCAGCAGCTTTAGCACGCGCTCTGTCGCCGTCGCTCCGGGAGCCACCGCATTCACGCGAATTCGGTACTGTGCATATTCCACAGCCATCGACCGGGTCAGCGCGCTGACTGCGCCCTTGGCCGCCGTGTAGGCGTCCTTGCCGTGAGTGCCGATCAGGGCAAAGATGGATGTGCTGTTGATGACGGACCCGCCGTTCCCCGCGTCCATCATGGCCTGGATGCCGTAGCGGCATCCCAACCAGGTGCCAAACAGGTCGAGTTTCATCTTGGACCAGAACTCGTCCACCGGAGCGTCCGTCACGCGGCTGTCGCGCACGGTCGAGCCTCCGGCATTGTTGTACAGCACGTCAAATCGTCCGAACTCCGCCACGGTCCGTTTGACGGCCGCCTCCAGGCTTTCGGGTTCGGTGACGTCGGTGTGGATGAAGCGGGCAGGGCGGCCCGTCGATTTTTCGACGATGGCGGCGGTCTGCTCGCCCGCGGCGGTGTCACGCTCGGCGATAACGACCTGGGCGCCTTCCTGGGCGAATAGCAATGCGCTGGCACAGCCGATACCGGCGCCGCCGCCCGTGATGAAGGCGACTTTTCCTTCGAGTCGATGCATAAATACCTCGCAAAAAACGGATAAGTGGATGAGGGATGCGTGGGGGTCAAATGCCCAGATAGGCTTTGCGCACCGATTCACTGCTGGCCAGCTCCGACGCCAGGCCTTGCAACTGAATCTCACCGCGCTCGAGGATGAAGGCGTGGGTCGCAATCTCCAGTGCCATCTCTGCGTTCTGTTCCACAAGCATCACATCCACGCCTTCCGCCGCGATGTCCTGGATGATCTGGGCGATGGTGTCGACGATGGCGGGCGCAAGCCCGATTGTGGGCTCGTCAAGCAGCAGTAGCCGCGGCTTGGCCATCAGGGCGCGGCCGACAGCAACCATCTGTTGCTGGCCGCCACTGAGACTACCCGCCGGTGACTTGAGCCTTGTCTTCAGAGCGGGAAAGCGTTCCAGCACGTCTGCCATTCCCTGCTGAATGGCATTCTTGCTTTTCTCGCGGTAGGCGCCCAGTTCCAGGTTTTCCCCTACCGTCATGGCTTTGAACAGGCGCCGGCCTTCGGGCACCAGGACGAGGCCCCTGGAGACGAGGGCATCGGGTGCCAGTCCGGTGATGTCTTCTCCATAAAGGCGGACACGTCCGGAAGAGGGCGCGACCAGGCCGGTCAAGGCCTTCATGATGGTCGATTTTCCGGCGCCATTGGAACCGACGATGGTGGAGATGGATCCCCGCTTCACCGTGAAGCTCGCCGCGCTCACCGCCGGCACGATGCCATACATCACCGACAGTCGCTCGACGTCGAGCACATTTTCGTTATTGTTCATGCCGCTTCCCCAGATAGGCCGAAATCACGCGCGGATCCCGCTGGATCTCGGCCGGGGTACCGGTGGCTAGAAACACGCCATAGTCCAGCACCACGATGCGATCGCAGATATCCATGACCGCCTTCATGTTGTGTTCCACAAGCAGCATCGAAACGCCGTACTCCTCGCGCATCCTGCGGAAGATCGCCAACACTGACGATGCCTCGGTCTGGTTCAGACCGGTCAACGGTTCGTCCAGGCAGAGCAGGCTTGGCCGGGCGGCGAAAGCGATGGCGATGCTGACCAGGCGCTGCAGGCCGTGCGAAAGGTTCCCCGCAACTTCGCTCAGGACTTCCGACAGGCCCATAAGCGCCGCGGTTTCTCGTACGCGTGCGTCCCGTTCAGCTTTATGGCGCATCGTCGCGAACGTACCGACGACGATGTTGTCGTAGACGGTCATGTCGCGCAGCATGCTGTCGTGCTGGAACGTGCGGACCAGGCCCTGCCGGGAGATCCGGGCGGCGCTCTGGCCGGTGATGTCCTGGCCCATGAAGGTCAGCTTGCCGCCAGACGGCTTGTAGTAGCCGCTTACCACGTTGAACGTGGTGCTTTTGCCGGCGCCATTGGGGCCGATGAGTCCAAGGATTTCTCCTTTGCGGACTTCGAAGCTCAAATCCTTGATTGCCACCAGGCCGCCAAAGCGGCGGCTCAGGCCATCGACTTTAAGTAGTACTTGGTTTTCCATGAAGACCTCAGGCGTGGGGCTTCGCCGCGGCAGTCAGCCCAGGCGCGCGCTTGTTGAGGTGGCGGCCCAGGCCGATCAGGCCCCCCGGCATCAGCAGCACCGAGATCACGATGGCGGCTCCGTAGAAGATGTGCTCGTAGGGGCCGAAGCTCAGGGCGAACTGGCCGAGCAGCGTCAAAACGATGGCGCCGACGACCGCGCCCAGGATGTGGGATTCGCCGCCCACCTTCAGATAGGCCAGCGCGTATACCGCCAGCAGGAAGCCAAAATCCCCCGGACTGATGACGTTGTTCGAGTAAGCCAGTAGCGCACCGGCAATGCCGGCAACGAACGAAGAAACACCCAGGCACAGCACCTTGGTCAGATGCACGTTGATGCCGACGGTCTCGACGATGGCGTCGTTATTGCGGATGGCCACAAGGACTTTGCCGAAATCGGATTTCTCGATGAACCAGAGCGCCCAGAGCAGTGCGAGCACCACGGCGACGACCAGGGCGGGCAAGTAGCCGTCCAGGTAGGCCGGCGGAAAGATACCCACCATGCCGGAGCTCCCTCCGATGGCTTCGGTCTTGGTGTAGATCATGCGGATCACTTCGGTGAAAGCGAAGCCGATCAGCATGAAATAGGGGCCCTTGGCGCGCAGCGTGATGTAGCCGAACACAAGGCTGATCAGGCCGGCGAAGACTGCGCTTGCCACCAGCGTGAGCAGGAAGGGCCAGTTGAACGTGACGCTCCCGACACCCGCCATATAGGCGCCTAGGCCCACAAAGCCGGCGACGGCAAAATTCAGTTCACCGATCAAGGTGACAAAGCGGAAGCTGGCGGTAATCAGCACGTTGACGGCCAGCCACAGGACCAGGCTGGCGGCCAGGCCGCCGCCCTGAAGCAGGCTGGCGGCGATCGCCACCAGGCCGACCGAGGCGATTGCAGGGGTGAGTAGCGATTTAGCCATTGCCGAGAATTCCCTTCGGACGAACGAGAAGTACAAACATGGTCAGGACGAACATCGTGATCGTGGCCCAGGTGGGATCGAAGTAGTAGCCGCCCAGGCTTTCGATGACGGCGATCAGCAGGCTGCCCAGGATTGCGCCGGGTATGCTGCCCAGCCCGCCGATGACGATCGCGATGAAACCCCGGATGAGATAGTCGCTGCCGATGATCGGGCTGGAAACGGTCACGGGCGATAGCAGTACTGCGGCGATCGCCGCGAGCGAGGTCGCGATGAAAAAGCCGGCCAGGGCGATCCGTCGGTACGGGATGCCCTGCAGCATCGCAGCCTCATGGTCTTCCGAGACCGCGCGCAGTGCCTTTCCCAGACGGCTTGACGCGATGGTCCAGCACATGAGAGCGGCCACCAGCAGTGCGCAGCAGGTGATGATCAGGCGCTGGATGGTGATGTAGGCGCCCATGATGTTCACCGTTCCTTCGACCAGCGCGGGGAGCTTGTTGGGAACGCCGCCGAAGGATTCCAGGAATATGCCTTGCAGCAACAGCGAGAGGCCGACCGACACCACAAAGGAGCCGGTCATGTCGCGCTGGAACCGCTGGAGGGCGAACTTGTAGATCACCCCCCCCAGTAGCAGCGTCAAGGCGATCCCAAGCACTCCGCTCAGCGCATAGGACGCAAAAAGCGGCAACTGCTCGCTGATCAGGAACGGGACTGTCACTCCCATCACCAGCAGCGGCAGCGTAAAGAACTCTCCGTGTGCGAAGTTGACGATTCGCATGACGCCGAAGATCAGCGTCAAGCCCAACGAGAACAGGATGTACGCCGCGGCGATCTGCATACTGTTCATGATTAATTGCATGTAAACGTCCAACTTGTCTCCCCCGACTTATCGCCGTCCAGCGTTCTGATTACTTGCCTTGCGCCAGGCGCTTTTGCAGCTCTTCCGGCACCACGCGCTCAACTTCCACGAGCTTTCCGTCTTGAATCTGCGTGATCATGACCGGGATGAGCATCTGCTGAGGCGAACCGTAGGTCGCCTCGCCACCGAACGCCGTCTTGCCGTACGACGTGTCAAAGACGATCTTGGGCATGACCTTCAGAATCTCGGCAGGTTCGATGCTTTGCGCGGCTTCCATGCCCGCCTTGAGGGCGTACACAGAGTCGTAGGGTGCGAGCTGCAGCGGGTTGAGTGATTCCCCGACGGCCTTTTTCATGCCTTCGTTGAGCTCACGTTGCTTGCTGGTTGCCTGCTGTCCGGCGTAATCGCCCGAAAAGCCCATGTACACCCCGTTAGCTGCTTGACCGCCAATGTCCACGAGCTGCGCTGCCCCCGTGCCCACCGGCTGAACCTTGACACCGTCCCATCCGAGTACGGCCAGTTCGCGGAAGAGCACGCCTGCATCGGCCGGGGGAGCAACGCCCAGGTCAATGACGTCCGGCATCACCGCCGCGAGTTTTTGCGCAATGGGCTGGAATTGCGTGGTGCCGCGTTCGTACCAGTTGACTGACACCACCTTCACGCCAAGCTTTTCCCAAGCCTTCTGGGCGACCGGTTCGGTCTCCTTGCCGGTCGCGTCGTTGGGATTGAGCATGGCAACGGTCTTGATGGAGCCGTGTTTGGCCTTTACGTAGGCATACAGGGGTTCCAGGATTTCGAACGGCGTGGTCGATTGGGTCAAGGTGTAGGGCTTGGTTGGTCCCTTGACGGTCTTGCCCCAGGCCGAGGTGAACAGAATGACCTGGTTCCGCTCGGTGAGCGACTGCAAAGCCAGAATCGGCGCGGTGCCGATGCTGCCGACCACGTAGCGGGATTTGTCGCGATTCACGATGTTCTGCGCGACCTTGGTCCCTTCCGCGGCGTTGTATTTGTTGTCGTAGGCACGGACTTCAAATTTATAGGTGGTGCCGCCGATCTTCACGCCGCCGGCGTCATTGATTTCCTTGGCGGCCTGCTTGGCGGTCCATTCCTGTCCAAGCCCCCACGTTGCAGCGGCGCCTGACATCGGCGCGGATACGCCCAATATCAAGGTCTTGGTGTCCTGTCCGAATGCGGCGCCGGACGTGAGCGACGCCGTCGCCAAAGTCACAGCCGTAAGAACGCAGTTGAGGTTCTTCATCTTGTCTTCTCCGTATTTATAGGTGTAGTGATTCCCGGCGCGTGCCGGCTTTTACCGGATTCCCGGTATGTCTTTAGCCCGACTGAGGTGTACGTCCGGCGCTGGTCCAGCGCGTGGCTTCGTTGGGGCCGTGGTTGTCCACGTAACTCGACACCGGCTTGAGCAGTCCGGGCGCAATGCCTGCCTGCTCGCTCAGTGCCAAGGCCAGGTGCAGATCCTTCGCGACGATTCGGTGGATGTCCGGGTAGGCGTCTTCCGTCGGCGACCACGCGCGGAATTGCGCGCGGCCCAGGGCCGCGTTGGCAGTCAGAAAGTTCCTTCCGGTACTGACGTCCAGGATGGGCGCGAAGCTCTCAAGGGAAACGCCATGCGCCTGAGCCAGTTCGATGGCTTCAGCGGTCAAATAGATATTTGCCACGCAGACCATGTTGTTGATGATCTTGGCGACCTGCGCAGATCCCAACGCGCCGCAGTGGAAAATTCGGCTACCCATAGCCTGCATCAATGGCCTGGCCAGTTCGGCGTCGGATACGGCTCCGCCCACCATGATCGTGAGCGTTCCTTCTTGTGCGCCCACGACGCCGCCGCTCACCGGCGCGTCGAGCAGGTGGGCGCCGGCTACAGCGAGCGGCGCCTCCAGCGTGCGCAGGGTAGCGGGCAGCGTGGTGCTCATCATGCACACGATGGGCTGGTGGCCGCTGGGAATGGCGTGAACCAGTCCGCCGTCGCCAAGCAGGGCGTCTGTAATTTGAGCGTCATTGGCGAGCAGCACAATGATCGCGTCCGCTCCAGCGCAATCCTTCACTTCAGAAGTTGTGGCGACGCCTTCACGGGCAAAGCTCTCGCGTACGGCGGCACTGCGGTCGCAGATGATGAGGTCAAAACCTCCACGCCGAACGCAGCGCGCCATTGGCGCACCCATGTTGCCGGCGCCGATGAAGGCGACTGTTTTGATGGATTTCATGAGCGCTGCTCCGCCTAGACACCCAGGTCCAGGTCGAACCGGGGAGCGCGGCGCTCTTGCAATGCGCTCACTCCCTCCCGCGCCTCGGGGCTTCCGAAGCCCATGAACTCCAGCGCCAGCGAGGTATCGAAAATGGGTCCGGCCTGACGCAGCCAATTGTTCAGGGCGTACTTGGTCCACCGCATCGCACCCGGCGCGCCTGCCGCGAGCTTCCCGGCGATCTCAAGGGCTTTGTCTTGAAGCGCGTCGTCCTCAACGCACAACGACACGAGACCCAGCGCTTCGGCCTGCGCGCCGCTCACGGGTTCGCACAACATCAGGTGGTATTTGGCCTTGGCCATCCCGCAAAGCAAGGGCCAGATGATGGCCGCATGGTCGCCTGCGGCGACGCCCAGCTTGGTGTGGCCGTCCACAATGCGGGCCGATTTCGCTGCAATCGAGATGTCGGCCAGCAGAGCCGCCACCAGACCCGCGCCCACCGCCGGGCCATGAATGGCGGAGACGATAGGTTTCGAACAGTTGATGATGTTGTAGACCAGGTCTCGGGCTTCTCGCCAGACACGGGCCCTGGCCTTGAAATCGTCGTTGATCTCTTCGAGCATGCGGAAATCACCACCAGCCGAGAACGCACGCCCGGCTCCGCGGATGATCACGGCGCTGACCTCGGGATCGGTGTCGATCTCGCGCCATACCTCCGCCAGTTCGGCGTGCCCCCGGGAATCCAGGGAATTCATGCGCTCGGGGTTGTTCAGCGTCAGGCGCAGAACACGGTCAAGCGGACGGTCGAATTCAATCGCCGTGTAGTTCTGATAACGAAGGTTTTCTGTCATCCTCGACTCCAACTTCAGGTACGTGATTGGGCGGCCGTTTGTCGGCCGTCCGCGTTCTTCTGCGCCGATATGACGCGTGCCTTTCTGCGTAACTGCTGGCGCAATTGTGCGATCCGCACTTGCTTTATCAAAGACCACCGTTGCACCCTTAGTGTGCGCTGATGCACAATGAGCCATGGATACGCACCCCGAATGGAACGACCTCAAAGTTTTTCTGGCTGTCGCACGGCTGGGCACGATCTCCGATGCGGGGGAGAAGCTCGGGATCGAGCACTCCACTGTTTCGCGGCGGATCGACCGGCTGGAAGCGACCTTGCGCGTGGTCTTGTTTGACCGACGCCGCAGCGGCTATTCGCTGACCGATGCTGGCCATGCGCTGATTCCTCACGCGGAAAAAATGGAAAGCGCGCTGTTGGCCGCTGTGGAAGAAAGCCTGGAGGCGGCCGACTTCATCAAAGGCAATGTTCGCGTTGGAACACCGGAAGCATTTGGTATCCACGTGCTTGCCCCGGGGATGGCGCAGTTGCGCCAGAAACATCCCGGACTGCGCATTGAACTGATGGCCCAGCCCCAATTCCCCAGCCTTGTGACCAGGGAAGTCGAAATCCTGGTGACGCTTGATCCGCCGCAGATGGGGCGATACAAGGTCGCGAAGCTGGCGCAGATCGACTACTTCCTTTATTGCTCTCCTGCCTACCGGGACGCCCATCCTCCAATACGTGAACTCAGCGACGTCGCTCAGCACGATTTCCTGGACTACATCCATGATGGTTCGGTCAGTGAGCGCTATCGCGTGCTTGAAGAGCTCGTCCTGGAACCGAATCGATGTTTCAGCTCGAACAGCGTGCTTGCACAGCGCTCGGCCGCAGCGGCTGGGCTGGGGCTTGTCTTGCTTACGCCCTATGTCGCAAACGTGAATAGCGGCGACCTCATCAGCGTTTTTCCTGATAAGCCCCTCATTACGCGGAGCTTATGGATTGCGGCGCCCGAAGATCTGCTGCGGATCAAACGCTACCAGTTCGCTTGGCGATTTATCCGTGAACAGGTCGAATCGCAGCCGGAGCTGTTCCACCCGTCCGCTTGATCGCTGTGCAGAATTGCACAATAAGGTTGCGGCAAATCCATTGTTCCGGCCGCATCGAATCCCTAGTATCTGGGGGGTTACCACCCACTCAACCCCATTTACTTCGGTTAGAGAATGAGAAAGATATATGGAGATGTGGCCGACGCCCTGGACGGGGTCATCACGAACGGCCAAACGATAGCTGTCGGGGGTTTCGGCCTGTGCGGCATTCCTTCAGCATTGATAGAAGGGATGCGTGACAGCGGCGTCGGCAATCTGACTTGCATCAGCAACAACGCTGGCGTTGATGACTTCGGTCTGGGGCTACTACTGCAGTCGCGCCAGGTGAAGCGCATGATCGCGTCGTACGTTGGCGAGAACAAGGAATTCGAAAGACAGTACTTGAGTGGCGAACTGGAGCTGGAGTTCAACCCTCAAGGGACGCTTGCGGAGCGTTTGCGCGCAGGCGGCGCCGGAATTCCCGCGTTTTTCACCAGGACTGGCGTCGGCACTGTCGTCGAGGAAGGCAAAGAGACCAGGCAGTTCGGTGGCCAGACCTACATCATGGAGTTGGCGCTCCGGCCGGATGTCTCGCTGGTGAAAGCAAAGCGTGCAGATCGAGCAGGCAACCTTGTCTTTGCACGCACAGCTCGAAACTTCAATCCCGACGTGGCAATGGCGGGAGCGGTGACGATCGCCGAAGTGGAAGAACTGGTGGAAGAGGGCGAGATCGATCCTGACGATGTGCATCTGCCAGGAATCTTCGTCGATCGTATCGTCGTCGTACCCAACCCGGAAAAGCGCATCGAGCGCAAGAGTTTCCGTTCACGGCCGCAGTAAGGAGAATTTGCGATGGCTTGGACACATGACCAAATGGCAGCGCGCGCCGCACAGGAACTGCACGACGGCGACTACGTGAATCTGGGAATAGGCTTACCCACGAAAGTGGTGCAATACGTGCCTGACGGCATGCAAGTATGGTTGCAGTCCGAAAACGGACTGATCGGCATCGGGCCGCCCCCTTATGAGGACGAAATCGACCCGGACCTTATCGACGCGGCCAAGCAGACGGTGACAACAGCGCCTGGCGCATCCATCTGTTCGTCTTCCATGTCGTTCGCCATGATCCGAGGCGGCCATATGGACCTTACGATCCTGGGAGCCATGCAGGTCAGCGCGCAGGGAGACCTTGCAAACTGGATGATCCCCGGCAAGATGGTCAAAGGCATGGGCGGGGCCATGGATCTTGTTGGTGGCGCGCGCCGGGTCATTGTGCTCATGGAACACAACACGCGTGACGGTGCGATGAAAATTCTGGATCAGTGCTCTTTGCCGCTGACCGGTCGTAGCGTGGTGCACAGGATCATTTCCGACCTGGCGGTGATGGACATCACCGACGAAGGGCTGGTTGTAAAAGAGCTGGCGCCCGGCGTTACGCGCGAGGCATTGCAGGAAAAGTCGGAGCCTCGCCTGGTGTTTGCACTAGGATAGCCGATCTAGGCGCGAGGAGGCGACTGATAGAACGTCTTTGTCCCGAAGTCGACCTCCACGCCTAGACCGATGCCTTCCGGCAGCCGGCCCAGACAGGACTGTTGATGCGATTGGCGCGCTGCACATCAACAGTCGTCCGAAGAATTCGAACGTCGCGACAGAACGCATGGAAGTATGCCCAATCGGCTGTGAAATCGGGTTGCGCTTGGGGCTTTGTTAAGCGGGTGGCTTGGCAGCCCATTGCCGAGTTCGCGTGGTTTTTGGCATTCCGTTACCAAACTCGCACCTTGACCCGCTGCACAAGGTCGCTCACATGTGGGTCGTGGATCCCCCAGCGGGCGAGCGCGTCGTCCAGACGAGTCAAATATTCACGATTACTCCCGAGTGGGCCGCTTGCCATGGCGACATCGGCGGCAACCGCGTTGAGTTCATCTGTCGCACGATATTGGGGGTGCGTCGTTTCGGCGACGAAAGCGATGACCGAAACCCGACGCCCATCCGCCAAACGTGCTTGCGCCCAGACTGGCCGATACAGCCCGTGCACCATTTCACGGATCCACACCAGGCGCTCCGCGCCAACAATTGAGCCTCAAGTGAGGCATTTTTCAAGTTGCTGATTTTACGGCGCATTATCAATGTCGGTTCAAGTGGTTCTGACAATCGGAATCAAGTGTTCGCTTATGGCGGATGCGCTTTCTGGGCGGCATTGCCGAGGCGCTGCTCCAATACAGCAGTGACGAACCTGAGTTACGGCTTCGGCATCTCCTTGCTCGAGTAGTGGCAGTCCAAGCGCGGTCAAAACACACCTCCTGGGCACAAGTCAGTCAGATCGGGATCAGCCAGGAGGAATTGGGCGTAAGCGCCCGGCGAACACAT
>NZ_POQS01000016.1:38820-42706 GCF_002885955.2 Achromobacter pulmonis | reverse complement strand
GCACGCGGTGCACGGCCTGCTGTGGACTTCCGCCGGCGGCACGCAATCCAGCATCAAAGGCGGCTTGCAATGCGCTCTTGACACCCCAGACGCTCACGTCGTGAAAGTCCAGACTGTCCCGGTGGCGGGTTTGCAGGGTTTCGATGAACAGGTGGTCCAGGGCGATCGATTCGAGCAGGAGCTCGATCTCGTCGGGGGAGAGTGAGGTGGGTTGCTTGGGTTTGGCCATGTGGGGCTCCTTGGTGGGTTGCTTGTCAATCGACATCCGCATTCACGCGCTGTGCGCCACAGAAGCCAAGCGCTTTTTAATCCCGGGTGATTCACTCGCCTTTGCCTGACCCATCACATCCAGGAGGCCACCCACTTGCACTGAGTAAATCAACACCATGGGACTGTCCATTCGCGCCTACGCGCGCCATCGCGGCGTGTCGCACGTGGCCGTCAAGAAAGCCATCGACACCGGGCGCATCACGCCGCTGCCAGACGGCACCATCGATCCGGTGGTGGCCGATGCCCAGTGGGCAGCCAACACCACACCGACCCGGAGGTCGGTAGCGGACGTAACCAGTGACAAAACGACTCCGCAGGTTTCCGCACCAGCCCGCGAGGCTCCGCAAGCTTTCGCGCGACCACCACGCGAAACGGCAGAGTCACCCACCCCGGCGCTGTCATCGGGCGGCACGTCGCTGCTGCAAGCCCGCACCGTCAACGAGGTGGTCAAGGCGCAGACCAACAAGGTGCGCCTGGCACAGCTGAAAGGCGAACTGGTCGACCGCGCCCAGGCCGTGGCCCACGTGTTCAAGCTCGCCCGGGCCGAGCGCGATGCCTGGCTCAACTGGCCGGCACGCATCTCAGCGCAGATGGCTGCTGGTTTGGGGGTGGAGCCGCATGCCCTGCATGTGGCACTGGACGCCGCCGTGCGGGAACAGTTGCAAGACCTGGGCGATGTGCAACCCAAGGTGGACTGATCATGGATGAGCTGTATTACGAAGGCTGGGACGCGATCGAGCGTGCCTGGCGCGAGGGCCTCACGCCCGACCCGCTGCTCACGGTATCCGAATGGGCCGACAAGCACCGGGTGCTCTCCAGCAAGGCGGCCTCCGAGCCCGGGCGCTGGCGCACCAGTCGCACGCCTTATCTGCGCGAGATCATGGATTGCTTGTCGCCCATGTCACCGATCGAACGCGTGGTGTTCATGAAGGGGGCACAGGTGGGCGGTACGGAGTTAGGCCTGAACTGGGTTGGCTATGTGATCCACCACGCCCCGGGCCCGATGATGGCGGTGTGGCCCACAGTCGAGATGGCCAAGCGGGCATCCAAGCAGCGTATCGACGCACTGATTGAAGAAAGTCCTGCCATCCAGGAGCGCATCGCTCCGGCTCGCAGCCGCGACTCGGGCAACACCATCCTGGCCAAGGAATTCCATGGCGGGGTGCTGGTGATGACCGGCGCCAACAGCGCGGTGGGCTTGCGTTCCATGCCGGTGCGTTACCTGTTCCTCGATGAGGTGGATGGCTACCCGCTGGATGTGGAAGGCGAAGGCGATGCGATTTCCCTGGCCGAGGCGCGTACCCGCACTTTTGCCCGGCGCAAGATTCTGATCGTTTCGACCCCGACGATTGCGGGGGCCAGTGCGGTGGATCGGGAGTTCGAAGCATCGGACCAGCGCCGCTACTATGTGCCGTGCCCGCACTGCGAGCACCGCCAGTGGCTGCGGTTCGAGCAGTTGCGCTGGCAGCGTGGCCAGCCAGAGACGGCCGCCTACATCTGCGAGTCATGCAACCAACCGATCGCTGAGCATCACAAAACCTGGATGCTGGACAACGGCCAGTGGCAGGCCTGCGCACCAGAACAAGCCGGGCGCACGGCGGGGTTCCACCTCTCTAGCCTCTACAGCCCGGTGGGCTGGCGCAGCTGGATCGAGATCGCCCGCGCCTGGGAGTCGGCTGCGATGTCAGACAGTCGCTCGGCCTCGGCCATCAAGACTTTCAAAAACACCGAATTGGGTGAGACCTGGGTCGAAGAGGGCGAAGCGCCAGACTGGCAACGACTGCTGGAACGCCGAGAGGACTACCGAATCGGTACCGTGCCCGCGGGCGGCCTGCTGCTCACTGCCGGTGCCGACGTACAGAAGGACCGCATCGAAGTTTCGGTCTGGGCCTTTGGGCGCGGCAAGGCCGCGTGGCTGGTAGAGCACCGGATATTCATGGGTGACACCGCCCGCACCGAGGTGTGGGGTTCGCTGGCCAGACTCATGGGCGAGACCTGGACCCACAGCAGTGGCTGCCAGTTGAGTCTGGCGCGCCTGGCCTTGGATACCGGTTACGCCACCCAGGAGGCCTATGCCTTCGTGCGTAGCGTGCGCGATGCCCGGCTCATGCCGATCAAAGGTATTGGCGGTGGTGCGGCGCTGATTGGCACACCCACGGCGGTGGACGCTACGGCCAGCGGCAAAAAGCTGCGCCGGGGCATCAAGGTGTTTCCAGTGGCCGGCGGCATTGCCAAGCTGGAGTTCTACAACAACCTGCGCAAAGGCGCCGAGGTCGCGGAAGACGGCGTCACGCCGATCTACCCGGTCGGATTCGTACACCTGCCCAAGGTCGATGCCGAATACCTGCAACAGCTCTGTGCCGAGCAGCTGATCACCCGGCGCGACCGCAACGGCTTTGCCCACCGCGAGTGGCAAAAGATGCGCGAGCGCAACGAAGCTTTGGACTGCTACGTCTACGCTCGGGCAGCGGCTGCGGCGGCAGGACTGGACCGGTTCGAAGACCGGCACTGGCAAGAACTCGAAAAACAACTCGGCACCGACCCACCAGTCGTTGCCAAACAAATCACAACCCCCGAGGCCACCCAAGAACAGCGATTCGACGGTGGCCTCGTTACTTCTGGCAGTGCCAAACCCAACCCGCGTCGCGTGGTGCGCAGCCGATGGATGACTTGAGTGAACAAATAAGCATGACCTACACACCAGAACACCTGCAGGCCTTGCGCGAAGCCCTGGCCAGCGGCGAGCACCGCGTGACTTACGAGGGTAAGAGCATCGAGTACCGCAGCGTGGCCGATTTGAAGGCCGCAATTGCCGAAGTCGAAGCCACTATCGCTCGTGAATCCGGCTCACCCAAATCGCGCCAGATCCGCGTCACCACGAGCAAGGCACTCTGATGGCCTGGCTCAAGAATCTGCGTCGCCGCATGTTCGGTGGCACGCCGGTCTATGACGGCACGGGCAGTGGTCGCCGCGCCCTGGCCTGGATGCCCAGCAACCCGGGTGCGGTGGCGGCCCTCTCGCTGGCCCAAGACGAACTGCGTGCCAAGAGCCGTGACTTGGTGCGCCGCAACGCCTGGGCTGCGGCGGGTATCGAAGCCTTCGTGGCGAACGCCATTGGCACCGGCATCAAGCCGCAAAGCATGGTCCAAGACCAGGCCACGCGAGAAGCCATCCACAGCCTCTGGTGGGATTGGTGTGAACAGGCCGATGCGGCAGGGCTCACCGACTTCTACGGTCTGCAGGCACTTGCCACTCGCGCCATGCTCGAGGGCGGCGAGGCTCTGATTCGGTTGCGCTACCGCCGCACCGAAGATGGCCTGCCGGTGGCGCTGCAGATCCAGGTGCTGGAAGCCGAGCACCTGCCGACCACCATGAACCGGGACCTGCCGGGTGGCGACGTCATCCGCTCAGGCATCGAGTTCGACCGGCTGGGTCGCCGGTTGGCCTACCACCTGTATCGCTCGCACCCCAATGATGGACTGCTGGCACCGATGTCCAGCAGTGCCGGCGGCGGTGGCATGGACACCGTGCGGGTGGATGCCAGTGAGGTGATTCACCTGTTCCGTCCCTTGCGCCCTGGCCAGATCCGGGGTGAGCCGTGGCTCACGCGGGCGCT
>NZ_POQS01000016.1:36855-37886 GCF_002885955.2 Achromobacter pulmonis | reverse complement strand
CTGGACCAGTACGACGATGCCGAACTGGTGCGCAAGAAAACCGCCGCCATGTTCGCTGGCTTCATCACCCGCATGGCCCCCGAAGACAACCTGATGGGTGAGTCGGCGGCGGACCCCAACGGCGTGGCCATGGCGGGCATGGAGCCCGGCACGCTGCAGATCCTGGAGCCAGGCGAAGACATCAAGTTCTCAGCCCCTGCTGATGTGGGATCGTCGTACGCCGAATTCATGCGCCAGCAATTCCGTGCTGTGGCCGCTGCCATGGGCATCACCTACGAGATGCTCACCGGCGATCTAACGCAAGTGAACTACTCCTCCATCCGGGCGGGCCTGCTGGAGTTTCGCCGCCGCTGTGAAGCCCTGCAGCACGGCGTGATCGTGCATCAGGTGTGTCGGCCGATCTGGCGTGCCTGGATGGATCAGGCGGTGTTGGAAGGTGTACTGGATCTTCCCGGCTACCGCAACGATCGACGCACCTACCAAGCCGCCAAGTGGATTCCGCAGGGCTGGAGCTGGGTGGATCCGCAAAAGGAATTCAACGCCATGAAGCTCGCTATCCGCGCGGGCCTCATGAGCCGGTCGGAAGCCATCTCTGGCAACGGCTACGACGCCGAAGACGTGGACCGCGAAATCGCGGCGGACAACGCCCGGGCCGATGCACTGGGTTTGGTCTTCGACTCCGATGCCCGGCATGACCAGGTGCCGACCGCCATGCCAACAGATGCCAACCAGGCGCAGACCTTTGATCCGATGGATGCGCCCCCCAACAACCAGGAACCCCAACTATGACTTACCTTGCCTCCCGCCTGTTTGGGACGCCCCTGCTGATTCACCGACCCAAGCTGGACGTGATCCTCTCCGTGGTCGGGCAGCGCATCGGTATGGCCGATGTCCCTGCCATGCCAGCCATCGACATGGCTGTCTACCAACGGCCTCCCGCAGCCGCAGCGCCCGACGGCATCGCGGTGATCCCCATCCACGGCTCCCTGGTCAAGCGCTCGCTCGGCATGGAAGCCGCCTCTGGCCTGACC
>NZ_POQS01000016.1:20158-36650 GCF_002885955.2 Achromobacter pulmonis | reverse complement strand
CTGGACCAGTACGACGATGCCGAACTGGTGCGCAAGAAAACCGCCGCCATGTTCGCTGGCTTCATCACCCGCATGGCCCCCGAAGACAACCTGATGGGTGAGTCGGCGGCGGACCCCAACGGCGTGGCCATGGCGGGCATGGAGCCCGGCACGCTGCAGATCCTGGAGCCAGGCGAAGACATCAAGTTCTCAGCCCCTGCTGATGTGGGATCGTCGTACGCCGAATTCATGCGCCAGCAATTCCGTGCTGTGGCCGCTGCCATGGGCATCACCTACGAGATGCTCACCGGCGATCTAACGCAAGTGAACTACTCCTCCATCCGGGCGGGCCTGCTGGAGTTTCGCCGCCGCTGTGAAGCCCTGCAGCACGGCGTGATCGTGCATCAGGTGTGTCGGCCGATCTGGCGTGCCTGGATGGATCAGGCGGTGTTGGAAGGTGTACTGGATCTTCCCGGCTACCGCAACGATCGACGCACCTACCAAGCCGCCAAGTGGATTCCGCAGGGCTGGAGCTGGGTGGATCCGCAAAAGGAATTCAACGCCATGAAGCTCGCTATCCGCGCGGGCCTCATGAGCCGGTCGGAAGCCATCTCTGGCAACGGCTACGACGCCGAAGACGTGGACCGCGAAATCGCGGCGGACAACGCCCGGGCCGATGCACTGGGTTTGGTCTTCGACTCCGATGCCCGGCATGACCAGGTGCCGACCGCCATGCCAACAGATGCCAACCAGGCGCAGACCTTTGATCCGATGGATGCGCCCCCCAACAACCAGGAACCCCAACTATGACTTACCTTGCCTCCCGCCTGTTTGGGACGCCCCTGCTGATTCACCGACCCAAGCTGGACGTGATCCTCTCCGTGGTCGGGCAGCGCATCGGTATGGCCGATGTCCCTGCCATGCCAGCCATCGACATGGCTGTCTACCAACGGCCTCCCGCAGCCGCAGCGCCCGACGGCATCGCGGTGATCCCCATCCACGGCTCCCTGGTCAAGCGCTCGCTCGGCATGGAAGCCGCCTCTGGCCTGACCTCCTACGGCGAGATCGCCACGATGCTGGACTCTGCCTTGGCCGATCCCCAAGTCAGCGGCATCCTGCTTGATATCGATTCTCCGGGTGGCGAAGCCTCGGGCAGTTTCGAGTTGGCCCGCCGTGTGCGCGAGGTGGCAGCCATGAAACCCGTCTGGGCGGTGGCCAACGATGCCGCTTATTCAGCGGCCTATGCGATTGCCGCCAGCGCCCAGCGACTGTTCGTGACCGAGACGGGAGGTGTCGGCTCGATCGGCGTCATCGCCCTGCATGTCGACCAGTCGGTGAAAGACGCCAAGGATGGCTATCGGTTCACCGCCATCACGGCAGGTGCTCACAAGAACGACTACTCACCGCACGAGCCGTTGTCCGATGCTGCCAAGACAGAGCTGCAAGGCGAAGTGGACCGGCTGTATTCCATCTTCACCGATCACGTGTCCGCCATGCGCGGCCTGGACGTTGATGCCGTGCGCGCCACTGAGGCTGGACTCTTCTTCGGCAGCAATGCTGTGGCCCAAGGACTTGCCGATGGCCTCCAGACGTTGGAGGCCACCCTCAGCGAATTTCACTCGTATCTCAACGCCCGTAACCATTCGCCGTCTCAGGTGCGGGGCGTCATCCGTGCTGAGGCGGCATTTCCCCATAAGGAGTTATCTATGTCTGAAATGCAAGACACCCCCGACAAAAATCGCTCTGAAACGATCGGCGTTGATGAGGCTGCGGCCCTGATTGCTGAAGCCCGTCGCGAAGTGACCCAGGCTGCCCAGGCCATTGCCGAGGTTTGCATGCTCGCTGGCTGTCCCGAGCGTGCGGCTGAATTCATCGCGGCTGGCAAGACCGAGGCCGATGTTCGGCGTGTGCTCATTGATGCCCGTGCCGCACGTTCCGAGGCCGATGACATCCGTTCGACCATCACCGTGGATGCCGGTACGCAAAACCTCGATCGGCCGGAAGCCTCGCCCATCGTGGCCGCCGTCAAAAAGCTGACGGCCCAGGCCTGACGCACCCGACCCAGAAAGAACTGACCCATGACCCCCATCACCGAACCCCACAACCTCGGCGACCTGTTGAAGTACGAAGCCCCCAACCGCTATTCGCGCGACGTCGCCACCATCGCCGCTGGCCAGAACCTGCCTTTGGGCACCGTGCTCGGCCGCAACGCCAGCGATGGCAAGCACTACGCCATCGACTCGGCCGCCACCGACGGCACCGAGTCGGCAGTCGGCGTGCTCGCCAACGCGATCGATGCCACCAATGCCGACCGCAGCGACGCCATCCTGATCGCCCGCCACGCCATCGTGGCCAAGACTGCGCTGGTCTGGCCGATCTCACTCACTGGTGCCCAGCGCACGGCTTACGAACAGCAGCTGGCCGAGCGCGGCGTGCTGGTGCGTGAATCCGCCTGACCTTCGCCACTTACAGCCCGTCCCCCCATCCCCGAACCCGCCTGGCCGTCTGGCTTGCGCGGGTTTCGTCATTTCTGGAGCCCCGAATGAACAACCCGTTTCTGAACCCCGGTTTCTCGATGGCCAGCCTGACTGCTGCCATCAACCTCATCCCCAACCGCTACGGCCGCCTGGAAGCCTTGAACCTGTTTCCGGCCAAGCCGGTGCGCACCCGCCAGATCATCGTCGAGGAGTATGCCGGCAAGCTCAATCTGTTGCCCACCAAGCCGCCTGGCTCGCCCGGCACCGTGGGTGAGCGCGGCAAACGCAAGCTGCGCTCCTTCGTCATTCCGCACATCCCGCACGACGATGTGGTCCTGCCCGAAGAAGTCCAGGGCATTCGTACCTTCGGCTCCGAGACCGAGATGGAGGCCATCTCCGGCGTGCTCGCTCGTCACCTGGAGACCATGCGCAACAAGCACGCCATCACGCTCGAGCATCTGCGTATGGGTGCATTGAAGGGTGAAATCCTGGATGCCGATGGCAGCGTCATCAGCAACCTGTTCACCGAATTCCAGATCACGCCGCAATCGGTCAACTTCGATCTGGCCAATGCCAACAGCGAGGTCAAGGGCCACTGCTACGACCTGCTGACCAAGATTGAAGACGCCCTGCAGGGTGAATTCATGACCGGTGTGCATGTGCTTTGCTCACCAGAATTCTTCCGGGCACTGACCACCCACAAGGAGGTCAAGACCGCCTACACCAACTGGCAGCAGGGTGCGGTTCTGATCAACGACGTGCGTTCGGGCTTCACCTACGCCGGGGTCACCTTCGAGGAATACCGGGGCCAAGCCGCCTACCTGCAGGCCAATGGGGATCTGGGTACCCGCCGCTTCATTACTGCGGGCGAAGCCCATGCCTTTCCGCTCGGCACGGTCGATACCTTCGGCACCTACTTCGCCCCGGCCGACTTCAACGAGACGGTCAACACGCTGGGCCAGTCGCTGTACGCCAAGCAGGCTCCTCGCCAGTTCGACCGTGGCACCGATCTGCACACCCAGAGCAATCCGCTGCCCATGTGCCACCGCCCGGGCGTGCTGATCAAGCTAACCGCCTGATCCGATGCCAGTTGCGTTTGAGCGCGCGGTCTCGCGCCTGTTTGGCCGGTTGGGGGTGCCCGGCACCTACCGGCTGGCCGATGGTCGCGTGATCGCCACGCGATTCATCGCCAAACAGGCCGATGTGGTCGAGTCCTTCGGCGACACCCGGCTGGTGGTGGCCACCCACCGCTTTGATGTGATGGCCCGCGACGTGGCTGATCCACGCGAGGGCGATCGTTTCACCGTTGCCGGCCAGACCTATCAGGTGGTGGGCGAGCCGATGGTTGATCGCGACCGGCTGATCTGGACGCTGACCGGAGCTCCGGTATGAGATTGCAAGCTGCCCTGTCTGGCGACTTGGACCAGATGCTGGCCGATGAGGTGCGCATTGCCGAGCAGGCAGTCACGAATTCCATCCGTGAGGCGACCGATGGGCTGAAGACCGAGCTGCGGAGCCAGATCACTGGCGCGGGCCTGGGGCAGCGCCTCGCCAACACCTGGCGCGGTGAGGTTTACCCCAAAGGCAAACTGAGCACCAAGGCCGCAGGCCTGGTCTACAGCCGGGCGCCCGTCATCGTCGGCGCCCATGATCAGGGGGCCACCATCCGTTCCAAGGATGGGTTCTGGCTGGCGATCCCGCTGCCGGCTGCCGGCAAAGGCCCACGCGGCAAACGCATGACCCCCGGTCTTTGGGAAAAGCTGCGCGGCCAGCGCCTGCGTTTCATCTACCGCCGGGGCAGACCCTCCCTTCTCGTCGCAGAAAACCAGCGCGCCCGCCAGGGCCAACGCGGTGGTTTCTCCGCCGCCTCACTACAGGCCCAGACCACTGGCCGAGGGCTGGTCACGGTCCCGATGTTCCTGCTGGTGCCCCAGGTGACCCTGAAGAAGAAATTCGACATCGACCGCAGTGCGCGTCGTTGGATCAGCACGCTGGCCAACCGCATCGCCAACCGTTTCGATGAAGCCAACCGCAAAGGGGCACCGTCATGAGCCAACGAGAAAACGCCATCGGCGCACTGTTCGCTGTGCTTGGTGAGTTGTCCCTCGGCACCACGGTTAAGCGTAATGCCGCCTTGCCCGAGCGCATCGCGGACCACGCCATGGCGATCCTGCGCGATGGCGAGATGGGCGAGCCAGAGGTATCGCTCTCGCCACTGACTTACCACTGGCAGCACCAGGTGGCCATCGAACTGTTTGTCGCAGACCCGGATGCCAGCACGCGCGACGCGCGCATGGACGGTCTGCTCACCGAGCTCGCCACCCTGATCGAAGCCGACCGGACGCTGGCCGCTGTCGTCGAGTACGCCGAGATCGGTCAGCCGAAGTTCGATGAACTGGCCCCTGAAGGCACGAGCGGCATCAAGGCCTGCCTGCTGCCCGTGGTCCTGCACTACAGCAGTGCCGGGCCATTGAACTGAACCCACTTCCCAAGGAGAAAAACCTATGGCCCGTGCCTACGGCGCGAACGCCAGCCTCTTGGCCGCGTTCGAATCCACCTATGGCAGCACCCCGGTAGATGGCTACTGGCAGCTGCCCTTTGTCTCCACCTCACTCGGCTCCGAACAGGGGCTGATTGCCAATGACCTGATCGGCCTCGGGCGCGACCCGAGTGCGCCGATCCGCGACGTGATCAAGGTCGAGGGCGACATGGTCGTGCCGCTGGACGTGCGCCACATCGGCCTGTGGCTCAAGGCCTTGCTGGGCGAGCCCACCTCGGTGGGCACGGGCGTGGTGACCCACACCTTTGCTTCAGGCAAACCGAGCCTGCCCAGCCTCACCCTGGAAACGGGTCTGCCGGACATCCCGGCCTGGTTCGTGGCTTCCGGCGTCATGGTCAACAGCCTGCAGGTGGGTTTTGCCCGCTCGGGAGCTGCGAATGCCACGGTGGGTCTGGTGGCTCAGGGCGAGGTGCGGCGCACCGCCACGCTGGATGACACCCCGGCCACTCGCGAATTGCAGCGCTTCAACCAGTTTCAAGGCCAAATCCTGCGCGAGGGACAGGCCCTGGGCAATGTGGTCTCGGCGCAGCTGACCTATGCCAACAACCTGGAACGTATCGAGACCATCCGCTCCGACGGCAAGATCGACGGTGCGGATCCGACGGTGGCCAGTCTCACCGGCAATCTGGAAGTGCGCTTTGCCGACACCACGCTGATCGATGCCGCCACGAACAACACCCCGCTCGAATTGACCTTTGGCTACGCGATCGATGCCGATCACCGGCTGACCTTCATCGCCCATGAGGTCTATCTACCCAAGCCCAAGCTCTCCATCTCGGGCCCCGGCGGCATCCAGGCCACCTTCGAATGGCAAGCCGCCAAGGCCACCAGCGTGGCGCGCATGTTCACCGTCGAGCTGGTGAACGACGTCTCTTCCTACTGATCACCTGACCGAGGTTTCTCATGATCAAACTCAATCTCCCGCGTGAACCGCACTGGATCACGCTGGCCGCCGGCGTGCGCCTGCAGGTGCGTCCCGCCACCACCGCCCTCGTCATGGCCGCACGCCATGCCGCCTCCAAAGTCGCCGGCACCGATACCGCTGCGGCCGGAGAGCGCACCGCGACGCTCATCACGGAACTCGCCAAGCTGGCTGTCTTGGCCTGGGAAGGTGTGGCCGACGACAAGGGCAAACCCGCTGCCGTCACCCCCGAGGGTGTGGCAGCGCTGATGGAGCACTGGCTCCTGGCCGATGCCTTCGAGCGCGAATACCTCGCCGGCCTCTATGCGCTGGACTCCGAAAAAAACGCCTGAAGGCCCGCACCGCGTGGCACTTCGGTGGCGGGCCGAGCTATTGCAGCGCCTGCCCTGAATCATGTCCCGAGTGCCCCTACACCATGAACGCGCCCGAGAGCCTGGAAGGCTGGCAAGCCGCCAGTGCGATTGACATCTGTGCCAGCCAATTGCGCATGGCGCAGGGCCGCGTGGTGGGGCTCGACCTCAATGCCTGGATGCTGGCTTGCGAGTGCACGGGGCTCGATCGCGCGACGGCAATCGATCTCTTTCCAGCAGTCGAGGCGGGCCTGATGAGCACATTGCAACAAGACACATAGACCCACGATTCACCCGATATCGGATTTCTTCTTCCCATGGCCGAACGCAACCTCTCCATCCGCTTGTCCGTGGTCGACGGCGGCAAGGTCAAAGCCGAACTGTCCGAGATTGGTGAGAGGGGGGAGCGCTCGCTCAAAAAAATCGAGGCGGCGGCCACACCAGCGTCTGGTGGCCTGAAACTGCTGTCGTCTGCCGCCAACGATGCCAAGTTCCAATTGCAGGCCGCCACCGATCGGCTTGGCGTGCTTGGCTCGGTCCTGGGCAAACTCGGCCCCGCCGGTTTGATGGCGGGCGCCAGCATCGCCGCCTTGGGCGTGGGCATCACCGCCTTGGTCCTACCGGTGGCTCGGGTCGGAGATGAGTTCTTCAAGCTCTCGCAAAAGACCGGTGTCTCGGTTGAAGCGCTCACGGCGCTCGACTACGCCGCCAAGCTCTCGGACGTCAGCACCGAAGGGTTGACCAAGGGGCTGCAGCGCCTGTCTATCGCGTTGTTTGACAGCCGCTTCGAGGGCGCCGAAGGCAGCAAGGCCTTGCAGGCGCTGGGTGTGGCAGCCACCGACGCCCATGGACAGATCCGGCCAACCGAGCAGGTCTTGCTGGATCTGGCCGAAAAATTCGCCGACATGCCCGACGGCGCAGACAAGGCGGCCTTGGCCATCAAGCTCTTTGGCCGCGAAGGGTTGAACCTGATCCCCTTCCTCAACCAGGGGCGAGAGGGCATCACCGCGCTGATGGAGGAAGCGCAGCGCCTGGGCCTGGTGATGTCCGAAGACGTGGCGCGTGCGTCGGAAGTCTTCAACGACAACCTCACGCGTCTCTCGGCCATCTTCGAGGGCGTGCAGCGCCAGATCGGCGCGGCCGTCATTCCGGTGCTGGCCGACTTCACCGAGCAGGTGATCCTGGCGCAGACCGAGACCGGCAGCTTCAGCAATGAGCTGCAGCGCATCACGTCCAACCGGGAGGCCACGCTGGCGTTTCTGAAGTCTGTCGCCTCGGGCCTGGCCTTCATCGCCGAGTCAGCGGTGCTCTTGAAGCGCGTGATCGCCCAGCCCTTTGACAGCCTATCGGTGGTGGGCAAGGACATCGAGACCTGGTTCAGGACCGAACTGCTGACCTTCTACAAGAACTATGGGTTCGATGCACAGGCCATCGATGCCGAAATCGCCAAACTGCAAACGGCACGTGACGACTATGTGCGTGCCGCCAATGACCGGCTCTTCAACATCAACCAGAACCCGGGCTATACCGACCGGGTTGCCAAGTTCTTTGACGAGCAGCGCCGCACGGTGCGCGTCATGGGCCAGCGGTTTGTGCTCGACACCGAAGCGCAGGCCCGGGAAGTCCAGGCCATCTACGACCGCTTCCTGCCGACCGTTCCCCGAGCGCCCCGGCCACCGGCTAATCTGGACTTCAGCGCCTTTGCCAGGCCGAACGCTTCCGCCAAGCCCGATGAGGGCGAAGCCTTCCTCAACCAGTTGCGCACCCGGCTCCTGCGCACCCAGGAAGGCGAAGCGGCGGAGCTGCGTGCGCGCGCCTTGCAGATCGAGGCCAAGGGCTACCAAGGAGTGTCGGCGCAAGCCGAGCAGTACATCCAGGTGCTCGAAGCCATCGAGCGGCAGAAAGCCGCCAACCAGGCCTTCGACGCCTACGAAAAAGAAGAAGCGGCCGCCCGCAAGATCACCGAAGGGCTGATCGGCGGCAACCGTCAGCGCATCGAGGCCTTGCAGCTGCAGCGCGAGATGCTGGAACTGTCGGCGAGCGAACGTGCCGTCCTGCAAGCCCGCAACGAACTCGAAAAATCCGCTACCGCCGCGCGCAACGAAGCCAGCCAGATCCAGGACGCCGATCTGCGTGCCCAGACCATCGAGGCCATCAACGACGCTCTGGCGCGTCAGCTGCCTATCGTGGAGAACCTCATTCGGGCCAACGCCGAGTACCAGCGCAGCACCGAGTTCGGGGCCAAGGCGGCCTTGCGCACCTATATCGAAGATGCCACCAACGCCGCCAAGCAGGCCGAACGCGCCGTGACGGGCGCTTTCAAATCCATGGAGGACGCGCTCACCCAGTTCGTGATGACCGGCAAGCTGGACTTCAACAGCCTGGCCAACTCCATCATCAGCGACCTGATCCGCATCCAGATCCAGCGCGCCATCACCTTGCCGTTGGCGAACTTTGCGATGAGCCTGTTTGCGCCGGCGGCCAGTGCCGCGCTGCCTTTGGGCTCCGGTGACCTGATGGGCGTGAACGCCAATATCGCGCACAGCGGGGGCCTGCTCGGTAGCGATGGCCTGCCATTGCGTCAGGTCAGTGCCACCCTGTTTGCCGGTGCGCGCCGCTTCCACACCGGCGGCCTGGTGTCGGGCGAAGTACCGATCATCGCCCGACAGGGGGAGGCGGTGTTCACGCCGGGGCAATTGCGTGCCTTGGGTGGCGCCGTCGCCACCAAACCTCAAGTCCATGTGGAAGTGAACGTGATTAACCGTGCCAGTGGGGTGGAGACCCGCGTCGAGCAGCAACAGCAGCCCGATGGCAGCACGCGGCTCGATGTCATCGTCGAGCAAATGGAAGCGCGCATGGCCCGGTCGATCTCGCAGGGTTCCGGCTTGGCGCCGACCCTGGAGCGCCGCTACGGGCTGAACCCGGCTGCAGGAGCCATGCGATGAGGAGGTGTGGATGAACATCACCTGGCCCACAACGCTGCCGCTGCCCTCGGTCGAGGGCTATGGCCTCACGCCGCAAGAGGCGGTGCTGCGCACCGACATGGAGTCGGGCCCGGCGCGCCAGCGTCGCCGCTTTCGGCAAACGCCCACGCGCATCACCGTGCGCTGGCTGTTCAGCGAGTTTGAGTTTGCCCTGTTCGAGGCTTGGTACAAGTACCACGCCGACGAGGGCGGGCAGTGGTTCGAAATCACCTTGCTTGGCGGCCTCGGGCTCTTGCCCCACGAAGCCCGTTTCACCCGTCAGTTCGAAGCCCAGCTGCGCTCGGCCCGGCGCTGGGACGTCAAGGGCGAGCTGGAAATCCGCGAGCGCCCCACGCTCGATGAAGGCGCGCTCAACCTGATGCTGGAGCTCTCCGCCGACGACCTCTTTGCCATGGGCCGCGAGCTGCACCAACTGGTGCACGGCACCTTGCCGGTTCGGTGGCCGGCCTAGCAATTCCTGATTCATCCATTCATCGCATACACGGAACAACTTCTATGAGTCTGCAAACCGATCTGCATCAAGCGGTCGCGCAGGTCACGGCCGACAGTGCCTTGTTGCACACCATCGTGCACGGCACCGCCGCGCAGACCGTGACCACCGAGGGTGGCGCGGTCGCCACGGTGGCCAAGCTGCTGGCGGACGCCGATGCCCGCATCAACCTGGCCGCCGACGGCCTGCTGGCCCAGAGCCAGGCCGCCGCGCAAGACGCGCTCACCTCGGCCGAACTCGCCGCCACCGAAGCCGACCGTGCCCAAGCCTCGGCCGACCAAGGCGTGGCGGAAACCACCGCCGTGCTCGATCAGGTCCAGTCCAGCGGCAACCAGATCCTGGTGGATGCTGAAGCCGTGCTGCAGCAGGTCATCGCCCGGCTGCTCGCAGTGGGCCTGCCGGATGTGCTCGCCGGTGCACAGGGCATGCTGTTGCGGGTCAAGGCCGACGCCACGGGTTACGAGCTCGTGCCCACCGTGGCCTCGCCCCGCTTCTATGGCTTTGCCTTGTCGGGCGATGGCAGTGAACTGCTACTGACCGAAGGACGCGGTCAGATCTTCGAGGCTGAGGCGTTCGATGTCTGGACCGTGGCCGAAGGCGTGCACTTTGCCGTTGAGCACAACGCTCTGGTCATGAATTTGGGTACGGCGCTGGAGGCGGCGGCATGACGCTCGACCTCTCGGCGCTGGGCTACCGCTGGCGCGGCCTCTACTCGCCCTACCTGGGCTATCGGGATGGGGATGTGGTCTTCAAGGAAGGTGGCGCCTGGGTGATGCGCCACGGCCAGCCGCAACCCTTTGCGCTGGGCCAGCAGGATGCAACGCTCAAAGGCCACTTGCTCACCGGTGGGGTGTCGGTGGGTGGCATCGGCAGCATGGTGCTGCACGCGAATGGCGCCAATGGGGTGGATGGTGTGGAATTCCGCTTCATGGCCGATCGTAACGGCACGGTGGCCACGGCGCTGATGAACACCGACCGCGCGGCGGCCGACTACCACAGTTCCAATTTCTTCATGGCCGCGCTCATGAACGACGGCTCGGTGCGTGCCTGGGGCCGGGCGCTCACCGGCCAGCAGGGCACCGGCAACACCGGTGACATCAGCCGTACCTTCCCCGCGCGGGTGGCATTTCCACCGGGTACGCCTCGCATCGCGTCCATCACCTGCATGTGGGACGAGACTTTCTTCATCGATGCCAGTGGCGGCTTGTGGCACGCCGGGGCCAACAGCGACGGGGGCTCGCCCACGGCCACCGCCAATCCGGTGCCTCGACGCGTCAATGGGGTGGGCCAGTTGCCGGCCGCTGCCGTGGTCAAGCGGGTCTTCACCGGGCACGACTGGTACGGCTATCGCATGTTCGCTTGCCTGGATGACGCCGGACGCGTCTATGTCTGGGGCAACAACCGCTATGGCAGCCTGGGACTCGGGCACAGCACCACCGTCTCCACGCCCACGCTCGTGCCCTTCACGCTCGACACCCCGATCCGCGAGGTCTTTCTGTCGGGCGGCTTTCATGCTGCGAGCTACCTGGTGGACACCCAGGGTAAGTTGTGGGTGGCCGGCGAGGCGAACGCCTGTGGCTTTGGCAGCGACCAATCCGTCCACCGCCTCCTCATGCCCTGGGGCAACGACAAGCGCGTCAAAAAAGTCTTCTGCTCCGAGTCCGACGGGCATTGGGTCGCGGGCGCCCAGTACTACCGCGCCTACGGCGTGGTGCTCGAAGACGGATCGCTCTACCGCTGGGGGCATGACAGCGGTCAGGTCGGCGGCAGCTGGGGCACGGGTTTCACCGGCGATATCTGGACCGGACACGCACTGTTTCCATACAAGGTGCTCGACGGCGTGACCGATGCCTACGCCATCTCCGGCGGTTATGGCAGGACGCTGGCGCTCATGCAAGACGGTACGGTGCGCCACACCGGGTACAACGGCTACAGCATTGGCGGCGGCAGTGACCGCACCACCTGGGCCACCATCGGTGGCGACTTCTTGACCCAAGTCACCAAGCTGCGGGTGTACGGCAGCAGCTACGGGTCGTCGGCCATGGCACTCCGATCCGACGGCAAGGCGGTGGGCTGGGGCATGGGGGCAACGGGGCAGTGCGGCCATGGGTATGCCGACACGTCCAACGCCCCCTCGCGCTTCGTGCTCATCGACCGGCCCATCGTCGACTTCTCTCGCTCCGGGACGATGGGCTGCGGCGAGGGTGGCGAGTACCACAACGGCGCCTACCACTTCCTCACGGTCGATGGTCAGGTGATGAGCACTGGCAACGGCAGCTATGCGCAAACGGGCGATGACGACCACGACCACCGCTACGCGCCGTCGCCCATCCTGTTCTGAATCCCACCGATTTCAATCTCCACTCTTCAAGGACTGTTCATGGGAACCGTTTCTCTGGGCAAGATTGCCTTTACCTGGCGCGGCGCGTATGACGCCAGCGCCACCTACGCCCGCCAGGACGTGGTCGGCCACCACGGCGACAGCTTTGTGTGTCTCGCGGACGCCACCACGGGCGTGGCGCCGCACGCCAATTCCCCAGCTTGGGATCTGTTTGCGCAAGGCACGCAAGGGGTCTCGAACCTGCCGGGGGAAGTAATCTACTTCGATGGCAACCAGCTGGTCGCCTTACCCGTGGGCCAATCCGGTCAGGTGCTCACCATCGGCGCGCAGGGTGTGCCGGTCTGGGCAACGCCTGATGTGCGCTCAGGCACCAAGGCGCTGAAACTGCCAGAAAACGCCACCAACACGCAACCCAACAGTTACCGCCAGTTCGGTCTGATCATGACCGATGGCAGCATCCGGGCCTGGGGGCGCAACGCCAACTTCAAGCTGGGGGACGGCACCACCTTCGCGCGCTCCTACCCGGCACGCACGGCGTTCCCACCGGGTTTCCCAGGGGCAGACAAGCTCTATTACAGCCACGACACCAATGGCTACTGCATCGACAAGAACGGTCAGCTTTGGGGTTGGGGGTTCAATGGCTATGGCCAGCTCGGTACCGGCAACACGGCCAACCAGCCGGTGCCATACAACATGAGCGCCAATGCCAGCAACTCGATCGCTGGCAAAACCGTGGTGCAGGTCGCACAAAACTGTGGCGTCGAGGGGTTCAACAGCACCCTGGTGCTGTGCAGCGATGGCACCGTGCACGCCTGCGGCTACAACGCCCATGGCCAGCTGGGCTTGGGTGATGTGACCCAGCGCAACAACTTTGTGCAGTTGCCGGTGCTCTCAGGCATCACCCAGATCGCTGCGGGGCGTGAGCGCTATACGGCTTACTACGCCGTCAAGAACGACGGCACCCTGTACTCGTGGGGTTACAACGCCAACGGCCAGCTGGGCGACGGCACCACCAATCAGGCCAACGTTGCCATGCCGCGTGCGGGCGGCAGCCTAGCCGGCAAAACCATGGTCAAGGTGTTCGGGGCTTACGTGCACGCCTTTGCCTTGGACAGCACCGGTGCCCTGCACGCCTGGGGCACCAACGACTTTGGGCAGCTGGGCAATGGCAATCTCGCCAACCAGTTCACCCCGGTGCAGGTGGCGACCAACGTGGTCGATGTCTATGCGGGCAGCCACGATCAACCGCTCACCTACCTCAAGAAAACCGACAAGACTTTGTGGGCCTGTGGCGCGGGCGCCTATTGGGGCAACGCCAACGGCAGCAACAGCGGCAACTTTGTGCAAGTGCCGGTGGGCAATACCGTGGTCAAAGCTGTGCATGGCGGCACCGGGTCCTACAACTACGGTGCGGCCTTACTGGAAAACGGCACGGTCTACGTCTGGGGCTACAACGGCAACGGAGCACTGGGACTGGGCGACGCCACCAACCGCAGCAGTGTGGAACTGGTGCGCATTGCGCAGCGCCGCGTGGTTGATCTCTCGTCCTATGGATCCAGCTCCGAGCAAGGCCTGGTGTTTCTGCTCGACGATGGTCAGGTGCTGGCCAGCGGCTATGCCGGAGAAGCGCAGTTACCCGAGGACGACAGCGAAACCAGCTACGTGCCTTACCCCGTCATCCTGTGATCGGTGATCTCTGATGCCCAACGCTGCTTTATCTGAAGCCATCAAAGAAGCCTACGCGAGCGCCCCGTCGCAGCAGATCATCCTGCATACCCTGGAGTTGCGCCACCCTGCCTTTGTCGATGAGGCTGGTCAGCCGGTCGCCATCCGCGTGGTGCGCGACACGGGCGATCTCTGGGCCAGGCTGGAATCGCAGGCCCCGCTGCAAGCCGGCGAGCGCGTGCAATTCGTAGCCATGGGCTTTGAGCTGGACTTGCCGCCCGTGGACACCATGCCGGTGCCAGAAATCACCGTCACCCTGGACAACGTCTCGCGCGAGATTGTGCGCCACCTGGATGCAGCGGCCGAGTCGCAGTCGGTGATCGAAGTGACCTACCGGCCCTACCTCTCGACCGACCTGGAAGGGCCGCAGATGGACCCGCCCATCCACCTGGTACTCACGGAAGTGGAGGCCGACATCTTTCGAGTAACCGGTCGGGCGCGCATGCTGGACGTCGGCAACAAGGCCTTTCCTGGCATCAGCTACACCGCCAAGACCTTCCCGGGCTTGACCCGATGAGCCCGACACCCCATTGGGCGGCCGAGTACATCGGTCGGCCCTGGCATGCCGGTGCGCGTGGGCCGCAGGCGTTTGACTGCTGGGGTTTGTTTCTGGCCATCCAGCGTGACCATTTTGGTCGAGACTTGCCTGAAATCCCGGTCGATGCCAACGACCTGCGCACGGTTTTGACCACATTTCGCGACCATCCCGAGCGGCAGCGCTGGGCCGTCGTGTCGCAACCTGCCGAGGGCGATGCTGTGCTGCTGCGCCAATCGCGCCATCCGGTGCATGTGGGCGTGTGGCTGGCGGTCGATGGCGGTGGCGTGCTGCACGCAGTCAAGGACGCGGGCGTTGTGTTCCAGAAATTGCCCGAACTCCTGCTGCATGGCTGGCGGGTGGAGGGCTATTACCGATTCGTGGAGAGCACGTGATTCACGCCGAGCAAAGTGCTGTCGTACTTTTACGCAACCCCTTCCAGCCCACCCAGCGCGAAGTGATGGTGGCCCACCCCGGCCAGACCATCCGCCAGTGGCTGGGCAACCAGGGTATTGCCGAATTCGACCAGCCCACCGTCTGCATCAAGAACGGCACGCCGGTGCTGCGTGCCGATTGGGCAGTCACGCCCATCGATGGTGTGGTGCTCTTCATCACCCTGCCGCAGGGCGGGGGAGGTGGTGGGGGCGGTGGCAAGAACCCGCTGCGCACGGTCCTGATGATCGCGGTGATGGTGGTCGCCACGGTCTATGGTGGTCCCTTGGGCGCGAGCCTGGGATTCAGCGGCAACCTGGCCACAGCCGTTGGTTCGGCCATCATCATGACGGCGGGCTCTGCTCTGGTCAGCGCTCTGGTGCCGCTGCCCACGCCCAACATGCCGTCCTTTGCCGGCTCGGGCGGGAGCCTGGCGCAACCATCGCCCACCTACAGCCTGCAAGGCCAGGGCAACTATGCGCGGTTGGCCCAGCCCATCCCAGTCGTCTACGGCCGCCATCTGGTCTATCCGGACTTGGCTGCCACACCCTATGGCGAATACCAGGGCAATGAACAGTTCCTGCATCAACTGCACTGCATCGGCTTGGGCGAATACGACATCGAGCAGATTCGCATCGAGGACACGCCAATGTCCTCGTTCCAGGAAGTGACCTACCAGATCGTGCCACCCGGCAGTCCGGTCACGCTCTTCAACCCGGATGTGGTGACCGCGCCAGAGGTCGCCGGGCAGGAATTGTTGGCTGGCACCTGGACCGGGGGCTTTGCGATCAATCCGGCCGACAGTGAAGTCACCCATATCGGTATCGACATCCTGCTGCCGCGTGGTTTGTATTACGCCAATGACGCCGGGGGCCTGGACAGCCGCAGTGCCAGCTGGAAGGTCGAAGCCCGGGCCATCGATGCCGAGGGCGATCCACTGAACGACTGGTTCACGCTGGGCAATGAGAGCCTGACGGCAGCCACCACCACGCCACAGCGGCGCACCTACCGTTATCCCGTTGCTGCAGGGCGATACGAAGTGCGTGCCACGCGGCTCGATGGCAAAGACACCAACTCACGCGCCGGGCACGAAGTGCGCTGGGGTGAGGCCCGGGGCTATCTCGCCGGCGGCGAGACCTTCCCAGACAACGTCACATTACTCGCCATCCGCATGCGCGCCACCGACAACCTGTCGCAGCGCTCCAGTCGACTCATCAACTGCATCGTCACCCGGAAACTCCCTGTCTGGTCTGCAGAATCTGGTTGGTCCTCAACCCTGGCCACGCGATCCATCGCCTGGGCCTTTGCCGACATCCTGCGTGCCAGCTACGGCGCCAAGTTACTGGATGCCCGGATCGATCTCGCCGCCTTGGCCCAACTCGATCAGGTCTGGGCCGGTCGGGGTGACCAGTTCGATGGTGTGTTTGACCAGCAAGTCACGGTCTGGGAGGCGCTGACCCGGGTCGCCCGCTGCGGCCGGGCGGTGCCTTTCCTGCAAGGCGGCATCGTGCGCCTGGTGCGCGATGAGGCCAGAAGCTTGCCGGTGGCGCTCTTCAGTCCACGCAACATCGTCAAGAACAGCCTCAAGATCCAGTACGTGATGCCAGGCGAAGAGACGGCGGACGCGGTGACGGTGGAGTTCTTCAGCAGTCGCACCTGGAAGCCCGATGAAGTGACGGTGAGCCTGCCGGGCTCCA
>NZ_POQS01000016.1:16944-18387 GCF_002885955.2 Achromobacter pulmonis | reverse complement strand
CGGCCAATCGCTATCGCCGCCGCATCATCACCTTGCGCACCGAGCTCGAAGGCCTGATTCCGACCTACGGCGACCTGATCGCCATTGCCCATGACATGCCCAGTTGGGGCGCAGGCGGCGAAATCGTTGCCTGGGATGCCGACACCCACACCGCCACGCTGTCCGAGCCGGTCGCATTTGTCGATGGGCAAGAACATGTCATGGCGCTGCGCCGACGCGATGGTGGTGTCAGCGGCCCGCATGCGGTGATGCCGGGCAGCGATGCGCAGCAGGTGGTCTTTGCAGGCCTGCCCGACATCCCCATCGAAACCGGCCTGTCGGCCGAGCGCACCCATTTCGCCTTTGGGATGGCCGAGCAATGGAGCCTGCTGGCCCGGGTGATCGCGGTGCGCCCGCGTGGCGAGCAGGTGGAGATCACCTGTGTGGCCGAGCACCCGGCAGTGCATAGCGCCGATGGCAGTGTCGACAGCAGCACCGCTCCAATCTGAAAGGAAAGAAGATGAACGAACCCCACCTGATGGATGGCATGGTGGTCATGCCCCATGACGAATTTGAAACCCTGCTGGAGCGCGCCGCCGAGCGTGGGGCGCGTCACGCCTTGTCCGATGTCGGCCTGGACGGCCCGGATGCCGCAAACGACATCCGCGAGCTCAGGAATTTGCTCGATGCCTTCAACGAGGCCAAGAAAACCGCTGGCCTCACCCTGGTCAAGATGCTGGTCACCGGCTTGGTTCTAGCCTTGCTCGCCGGCACCATCGTCAAAATCAAACTGTTCGGAGGCCCGCAATGAACCCAATCTTCACAACGCTCGCCCCCGGCCTCTTCGAAGCCGGCGCCAAACTGATCGACCGCCTGATTCCCGATCCGGCTCAGCGCGAGCAGGCCAAGCTCGCCTTGTTTCAAGCTGAAGGTCAGCAGGCCCTGCAGGAAATGCAGGTGAGCCTCTCGGCCATCCTGGCCGAAGCCAACTCAACCGACCCGTGGACCAGTCGGGCGCGCCCGACCTTTCTGTATGTGATCTACGGCGTGATCCTGCTGTCGGTGATCGGCAGCATCATCGGCATCTGGTGGCCCGCCGAGGTGTTTCAGGCCGCTGAAAACCTCTCCAAGCTGCTCAACGCGGTGCCCGAGAGCTTGTGGTGGCTCTTCGGTGCCGGCTACCTCGGCTACACCGGCGCGCGTAGTTTCGACAAGTGGCGCGGCGTCCAACGATAGCGTTCAGTAGCGACTGCATCAGCAGCAAACCATAGACCCCGTCTTCATCCGCTTCCCTCTCGGGCAGCCGGTGAAGGCGGGGTCTTTTGTCGTTTGTACGAACGTACCTGCGCCCACCAGTAAACATTGTCAATAGTAGGTGCCGGAGGTTATACTTGTCATAATAATTTTGAAGCAACGGCAGGGTGTTTGTGGCCTTTAGGGAGGCTGCGATGTACCCCCCCCCCC
>NZ_POQS01000016.1:0-16871 GCF_002885955.2 Achromobacter pulmonis | reverse complement strand
CACCGACAACCTGTCGCAGCGCTCCAGTCGACTCATCAACTGCATCGTCACCCGGAAACTCCCTGTCTGGTCTGCAGAATCTGGTTGGTCCTCAACCCTGGCCACGCGATCCATCGCCTGGGCCTTTGCCGACATCCTGCGTGCCAGCTACGGCGCCAAGTTACTGGATGCCCGGATCGATCTCGCCGCCTTGGCCCAACTCGATCAGGTCTGGGCCGGTCGGGGTGACCAGTTCGATGGTGTGTTTGACCAGCAAGTCACGGTCTGGGAGGCGCTGACCCGGGTCGCCCGCTGCGGCCGGGCGGTGCCTTTCCTGCAAGGCGGCATCGTGCGCCTGGTGCGCGATGAGGCCAGAAGCTTGCCGGTGGCGCTCTTCAGTCCACGCAACATCGTCAAGAACAGCCTCAAGATCCAGTACGTGATGCCAGGCGAAGAGACGGCGGACGCGGTGACGGTGGAGTTCTTCAGCAGTCGCACCTGGAAGCCCGATGAAGTGACGGTGAGCCTGCCGGGCTCCAGCAGCACCAATCCGGCCAAGCTGCGGCTCTTTGGTTGCACCACCGAGGCCCATGCGGTGCGCGAGGGGCTGTATCTGGCGGCGGCCAATCGCTATCGCCGCCGCATCATCACCTTGCGCACCGAGCTCGAAGGCCTGATTCCGACCTACGGCGACCTGATCGCCATTGCCCATGACATGCCCAGTTGGGGCGCAGGCGGCGAAATCGTTGCCTGGGATGCCGACACCCACACCGCCACGCTGTCCGAGCCGGTCGCATTTGTCGATGGGCAAGAACATGTCATGGCGCTGCGCCGACGCGATGGTGGTGTCAGCGGCCCGCATGCGGTGATGCCGGGCAGCGATGCGCAGCAGGTGGTCTTTGCAGGCCTGCCCGACATCCCCATCGAAACCGGCCTGTCGGCCGAGCGCACCCATTTCGCCTTTGGGATGGCCGAGCAATGGAGCCTGCTGGCCCGGGTGATCGCGGTGCGCCCGCGTGGCGAGCAGGTGGAGATCACCTGTGTGGCCGAGCACCCGGCAGTGCATAGCGCCGATGGCAGTGTCGACAGCAGCACCGCTCCAATCTGAAAGGAAAGAAGATGAACGAACCCCACCTGATGGATGGCATGGTGGTCATGCCCCATGACGAATTTGAAACCCTGCTGGAGCGCGCCGCCGAGCGTGGGGCGCGTCACGCCTTGTCCGATGTCGGCCTGGACGGCCCGGATGCCGCAAACGACATCCGCGAGCTCAGGAATTTGCTCGATGCCTTCAACGAGGCCAAGAAAACCGCTGGCCTCACCCTGGTCAAGATGCTGGTCACCGGCTTGGTTCTAGCCTTGCTCGCCGGCACCATCGTCAAAATCAAACTGTTCGGAGGCCCGCAATGAACCCAATCTTCACAACGCTCGCCCCCGGCCTCTTCGAAGCCGGCGCCAAACTGATCGACCGCCTGATTCCCGATCCGGCTCAGCGCGAGCAGGCCAAGCTCGCCTTGTTTCAAGCTGAAGGTCAGCAGGCCCTGCAGGAAATGCAGGTGAGCCTCTCGGCCATCCTGGCCGAAGCCAACTCAACCGACCCGTGGACCAGTCGGGCGCGCCCGACCTTTCTGTATGTGATCTACGGCGTGATCCTGCTGTCGGTGATCGGCAGCATCATCGGCATCTGGTGGCCCGCCGAGGTGTTTCAGGCCGCTGAAAACCTCTCCAAGCTGCTCAACGCGGTGCCCGAGAGCTTGTGGTGGCTCTTCGGTGCCGGCTACCTCGGCTACACCGGCGCGCGTAGTTTCGACAAGTGGCGCGGCGTCCAACGATAGCGTTCAGTAGCGACTGCATCAGCAGCAAACCATAGACCCCGTCTTCATCCGCTTCCCTCTCGGGCAGCCGGTGAAGGCGGGGTCTTTTGTCGTTTGTACGAACGTACCTGCGCCCACCAGTAAACATTGTCAATAGTAGGTGCCGGAGGTTATACTTGTCATAATAATTTTGAAGCAACGGCAGGGTGTTTGTGGCCTTTAGGGNCCCCCCCCCCCCCCCCCCGAATTCGGGCGCCTCAGATAGTTTTCTTGGCGTTGCGAGCGGGGGTTTTCACAGGTGGAGGCGGGTTGATGAATCAACTCAAAAAGGTTTTGCTTGACTTAGAAATAAATGGCTTGCCAGATGGCCATCCTGCGTCGGAAACGAATGCGCAGGCTGCGGTAGCCATGCCTGCATCTGACGAAAACAATATAAACGCCATTGCAATAACCGGTATTGCATTCCGTTTTCCTGGCGATCTTGCAGACGATACCAGTCTTTGGGAAGCGCTCAAGCAAAAGAAGGATCTGGTCACCCAGGTGCCCGGTGATCGCTGGGCCAGCAGCGAACTTCAGAGCACAAAACGGTCTGAACCGGGTCGCAGCATTACCTTTTCAGCGGGTATTCTCTCGCGTGTCGACGAATTCGACGCTGGATTCTTTGGCATTTCGCCGCGCGAGGCGGCGTGGCTCGATCCGCAGCAGCGATTACTGCTAGAGCTGTCCTGGGAGGCGCTGGAAAACGCTGGTGTGCCCCCTTCGCGTCTGGCTGGCACCGATTGCGCCGTGTATGTCGGCATCTCCAGTCTCGACTACGGTACGCGCGGGCTCGACGACCTTGCCGCGATGTCGTCGCACTCGATGACTGGCAACACGCTCAGTCTTGCCGCCAACCGTCTTTCCTACGTTTTCGATTTGCACGGCCCGTCGCTCGCCGTCGATACAGCCTGCTCGTCCTCCCTGGTCGCGTTGCATCACGCCTGCCGTGCGTTGAATACTGGCGAGGCGAGCACCGCGCTCGTCGGTGGGGTCAATTTGTTGTTGCACCCCTATCCCTTTGTCGGTTTTACCAAGGCCTCGATGCTGTCCGCCGATGGGCGTTGCAAGGCCTTCGATGCTTCTGGCAATGGTTATGTGCGCGCCGAGGGTGGGGCGGTGCTCCTCCTCAAGCCGCTGGCACAGGCAATCGCCGATGGCGACGATATCAAGGCGGTAATCCTTGCAACGGGTGTCAATGCTGACGGTGCGCGCAAGACGGGTATCACCATTCCCAGCCGAGACGGTCAGGCCGAGCTGATGAGAAACGTCCTGGCAAAAACCAATCTGTTTGCACAGGACATCGATTTTGTTGAGGCGCACGGTACAGGCACCATGGTGGGGGACCCCATTGAAACCGCCGCCATCGGGGCGGTGTATGGGCAAGGGCGGGAAACACCTCTACCCATCGGCTCGGTCAAGGCTAATCTTGGCCACATGGAGGCAGCCTCCGGCATGGCGGGTCTGGTGAAGTCGATCCTGGCATTGCAACATCGCGCACTGCCTCCGCAACTCCACCTCGAAACACCTAATCCGCACATCGATTTCGTCGGGCTCAATTTGCTGCCAGTCACCGAATATCGGCCGCTGGACAAGCAAACCCCGCTGGTGGCCGGCGTCAACTCGTTCGGTTTTGGCGGCGCCAACGCGCACGTCCTGCTGCGCGAATATCGCCGGGAGGAGGAAAGAGCGTTTATCCCAGAGGTCTTGCCGCCGCTTTTCCTCTCCGCGCGTTCGGACGCGGCGCTGCGAGCCTTGGCCAGCCGCTATGCGAAACGGCTGAGGAACAGCTCGCCCGCGGATTACTACGATATCGCTTACGCCGCCGCGTACCGACGCGACCGCTTGGAAAAGCGCCTGGCACTCTATGCCAAGACACCGGACGAGGCGGCGGAAAAACTGGCTGTGTACGCCCAAGACAACGCTCCGGACGGTCTGGTGCTCGAAGAACAACTGCCGCACTCGGGTGGCGTGGCCTTCATCTATTCTGGCAACGGCGCGCAGTGGGTGGGCATGGGCCTGCGCCTCATGGACGAATCGCCGGCCTTTGCCGACATCCTGGCCGAGCTCGACGCCCGCATGCAGCCCATCGCCGGCTTTTCGCTGCTGGCCGAGTTGCAGGCCAACGGGGAAGCCTCCCGCCTCGACGATACCGTCGTTGCCCAGCCCTTGCTGTTTGCCATTCAGGTGGCCATCACCCGCCTGCTGAAAGCGCAGGGCATCGAGCCGCTGGCAGTGGCGGGCCATAGTGTGGGCGAAGTGGCTGCGGCCTGGGCCTGTGGCGCGCTCGATCTCGACGTGGCCATCCGGGTGATCGTTGCCCGCAGCCGCGCCCAGGGCGAGACACGCGGCACGGGCCGCATGGCCGCTGTCGGGCTCTCGGTGGAAGCCATGCAAGCTGTCATGGCGGAACTGGGAGAGGCGCTCGATATCACGATTGCCGGCATCAATAGCCCGAAGAACCTTACCCTTTCAGGCAGCCTGGCCGATCTGGAACGTGCCCAGTCGCATCTTGCGCCCAAGGGTGTCTTTTTCCGCCTGCTCGAGCTCGACTATGCCTTCCACAGCCGCCAGATGGACCCGATCCGAGAGTCGCTGCTCGCTAGCCTGGCCGGGTTGGAAACCCGCACTGCGGCAGGAACTGCCTTCGTCTCGACAGTCACCGGCGGCGAACTCGACGCCAATCAACTGGGTGCAGAGTACTGGTGGCACAACGTGCGCGAGCCCGTGCGGTTCTCCGAGGCCATCACCACACTCGGTGAGCTTGGCTGCCGCAGCTTCATCGAAATCGGCCCGCATGCCATCTTGCAGCGCTACATCGGCGAATGCCTCACGTCGATTGGCACGAAAGGGCGGGTGCTGCCCACCCTGCGCAAGGAGGCCGATGGTTGGAATACGTTCGTCGAGGCCGCCTTGCGTGCCCACCTTCTGGCCGACCAACCGAACCTGGGTGCCTATTTCCCCCAGCCAGGGCGTCGTGTTCAGTTGCCTAACTATCCCTGGCAGCGCGAGCGGCATTGGCACCCGCGCACCAGCGAAAGCCTCTTGGCCATCGAGCGGCGGCGCGTGCATCCGCTGTTGGGTTGGCGGATTCCCGAGGCAGCACACGCTTGGGAAAACACCCTCGATCCGACGGTCCTGCCCTGGCTCGCCGACCATCAGGTAGGGGGCGCCATCGTCTTCCCCGGCGCGGCCTATGCCGAGATGGCGCTGGCGGCCGCCCGTGAATGGCTGGGCGGTGAGGCGCTGGCGTTCGAAGAGATGGACATCGTCTCCCCCATGGTCTTCGACGGCGAGCACGCGCGACTGCTCCGTTTCGAGCTCAACGAGCGGGACGGCAGCTTCCAGATCAAGAGTCGGCAGCGCTTGAGCCAGGATGCGTGGACGCTCCATGCCGCCGGGCGGATTTTGCAGCTGGGTGTCGCCGCCCGGAGCGCACGGATTGCGCCGCTGTCGACGGATAAGACCAAGGTCGATCAGGAAACCCACTACCGCCTGGCCGCCACACTGGGTCTCGATTACGGCCCGGGCTTTCAGGGTCTGCGCGAGGCCGTCGTCGACGATAACTGTCTGCAAGCCGAGCTGGAGCCTCCCGCCGAGCTGGCGCAAGACGACTACCTCCTCCATCCGGCCTTGCTCGATGTCTGCTACCAGTCGCTGGTCGATTTCTTCAGTACCGACATTGAGGCGGGCCAAGGCGTAGCCTTGCTGCCCGTCAAGACCGGCCGGCTCGAATACCACCGTGCAGGTAAACCCAGCCGATTCCGTGCCCGGCTCACCCGCCGCAGCGCGCGCTCCGTATTGGCGGACTTCGAACTCTTCGATGCCGAAGATACCCTGCTGGCCAGCGTGAGCGGCTGCCGTTTCCGCGCCGCGCCGCTCGCGCACAAGGCGCAGGAGAAGGTCTCCCGCTGGCGCATCTTCCCCTGGCTGCGCCCGCATCCGGCGGAAGGACTTGTCACCCAGCTTCCCGCCCCGCAGGCGCTCGTCGAAGCCCTGCGGCTGGCCATGGCTGAGCAGGCGGAACCCCGTGGTCGCTGGTTCAAGGAAGCCCTGCCGCTCTTAGAGGCGCTCGTCGTTTCCTTCACATTCGAGGCCTTCCGGGCGATTGCCGAGAAAGACGGTGAAGCCCTGCAAAGGCTGATGACCTCGTCCGACCCCTATGCCCGCTGGCTGGGCAGCCTGTTGCAGCAGGAAGGCTTGCTCGCCCTCCAAGAAGGGCGTTGGGAACTCGCCGACGGCAGCGACCTGCCCGCCGCCGAGGACATCTGGCGCACGCTCGCGCGGGAGCACGCTGACGCCTTGCCGCAACTGGTGCTGCTGGGCCGGGTAGGCCGCCACCTGCCGCGCCTCTTGCTCCACCCGACAGAGCGGTCGGCCTTCCTCGATGCGCTGCGCCGTTCGCCCGTTGCGGAAACGCTCTATCAAGACGACCCGGCCTATGCCGGCATGCGGCAGGCGGTCGAGCACCTACTCAGTCATCTCGCCAGCGGATGGCCGACGCATCGCCGTCTGCGTGTGCTGGAAATCGCCGACGGTCCGAGCGAAGTCCCGCGCCCCTTGCTGGCGGCGCTGCCCGAAGACCGCCTCGACTATGTGCTGGCCTTGCCTGAAACCGTGGCCGAACGTCAGCGGGCGGAATACGCCCACGCACCCAATCTCGTCATTGCCACACTGGATGACGCGAGCTGGCAGCTGAGCGCCGAGACAGCCTTGCCGGACGGGTTCGATGTCGTCCTCCTGCGTCACACCCTGCACCGAGCTGTGAGCCCGAAAGCCGCGCTCAACCAGGTGCGGCGCTGGCTGACCGCTGGCGCCTGCCTCATCGTTGCCGAACGTCACCCGGATTGGAGCGCCGATTTTCTCGCCGGTCTGGATGACGACTGGTGGCATGAGGTCACGGAAGACCAAGTACCCCATTCCTCGCTGGCGCCGGCGGCCGCATGGGCGGAGCTGCTGCGGGCGGAAGGTTTCGAGGACGTACTGGATTGTGGCGAACCAGCGGCCGATGGCTTGGCCGAAGGCGCTTACTTGATCTTGGCGCGCGCGCCAGTCGAGTGGAAGTCCGCTTTGCCCGCCCCTGAGCCGGCTGCGTGGCTACTTCTCGCCGATGCCGTTTCTCTGGAGATGGCAGGCCACCTTTCCGTGCGGCTCGAATCGCAGGGGCAGCGGGTGGCAACAACGCAATCTCTGCCGCAAAGTCTCGATGGCATCGACCATGTCGTGTACATGCGTGGCTGGGCTGACGCGCTAGACACCGCCCCGCGCCTGCTCGCCGAAGCCCTTGGGATCGTGCAATCCCTCGCCGCGCACACCGCAAAAACGCCGCGCCTGTGGCTCGTCACCCGTGGTGGTGCGCTGGCTTCGAGCCTGCCGACCTGCGTCGAACCCAATCCGCAACAGGCCGCGCTCTGGGGCTTCGCGCGCGTGCTCATGAACGAATACCCGGCGCTCGACACCACGCTGATCGACCTGATCTGTAAAGACGGCCTCGACCGACTGGAAAACGAACTGCTTTACCCCGATGGCGCGTCCGAGATTCTGCTTGCCGATACCGGGCGCTTTACCCTGGTCATGCAGGAAGTCTCCGAGGATCAGTCACAGCGTGCAGCACCAGGGGAGCGCTTCCGTCTCGACTTCCACCTGCCCGGGCAGCTGCGCAACCTCGTCTGGCTGCCGCAGGAAGAAGCCGCCTTGGCTGAAGATGCCGTGGAAGTGCAGGTGCAAGCCACCGGCCTCAACTTCCGAGACGTCATGTACCTCATGGGCCTGTTGCCGGACGAAGCGGTGGAAAAAGGCTTCGCCGGGGCCAGCCTGGGGCTGGAATTCGCCGGCATCGTCCGCCGCGTCGGGGCACGCGTGCGGGATTTCAGACCGGGCGACAAGGTCATGGGCTTTGGCTCGGCCTGCTTCGCCAGCCACGTCGTCACCTCGGCCTCCGCGGTTGCACGAATGCCGGAGGAATGGTCGTTCGAATCCGCCGCCACCGTGCCCACCGTGTTTTTCACGGTGTATTACGCCCTTAAAGCTCTGGCCGACCTGCAACCGGGCGAGCGTGTGCTCATCCACGGTGGCGCCGGCGGGGTGGGCATTGCCGCCATCCAGCTCGCCAAACACCTCGGGGCGGAGGTCTTCGCCACCGCCGGCAGCGAGGAAAAGCGCGATTTCGTGCGCCTCCTGGGCGCCGACCATGTCTTCGACTCGCGCTCGCTTGCCTTTGCCGATGAGATCCTCACCGCCACAAACGGCGAGGGTGTGGACGTGGTGCTCAACTCGCTGGCGGGCGAAGCCATCCGCCGCAATCTTGCAGTGCTCAAACCTTTTGGCCGTTTCCTCGAATTGGGCAAGCGCGACTTTTTCGAGAACACGCCCATCGGCTTGCGGCCCTTCAAGGACAACATCAGCTACTTCGGCATCGATGCGGATCAACTGCTCACCGGTCGGCCGCAACTGGCGGCACGTCTGTTCCGCGAGGTCATGGCCCTGTTCCGCGAAGGTGCGCTCACGCCCTTGCCCTGCCGGGTTTTTCCGGCCGAGCGCGTGATCGATGCCTTCCGTACCATGCAGCAGGCCCGGCACATCGGCAAGGTGGTCGTCTCGCTTGCCGACGCACGGCCGGTGGTCGAACGGCCGGCGACGGCCCCAGCGCCGCTGCAGCTGGCCAAGGACTCGACCTGGATCGTGACGGGCGGCGTTTCGGGCTTTGGCCTGGAGTCGGCGCGCTGGCTGGCCGCACATGGCGCAGGAAATCTCGTCCTGGTGGGGCGTCGTGGCCTGGACACCCCGGGCGCCAGGGAAGCGGTCGAAGATTTCACGGCCAAGGGCATCCAGGTGCAGGCGCTGGCTTGCGACATTAGCGATCCTGCAGCGGTAGCGCGCATGGTCGAGCATGTGCGCAAGACCTGCCCGCCCATCCAGGGCGTGCTGCACGCTGCGGCCGTCTTTGACGATGCCCTGGTGCAGAGCCTCGACGCTACGCGTATGGAAGCCGTGCTCGCGCCCAAGCTGCTGGGCGCCTGGAACCTGCATCAGGCCACGCTCGATGTGCCGCTCGACCACTTCGTACTCTACTCCTCGATCACCACGGCCATCGGCAACCCCGGCCAGGCCAACTACGTCGCCGCCAATGCCGGGCTGGAAGGTCTGGCCGAAATGCGTCGGCACATGGGCTTGCCCGCCGTTTGCGTCGGCTGGGGCCCGATTGGCGATGCGGGCTATCTCACCCGCAACGAAGCGGTGCGCGACAGCTTGGGCCAGCGCCTCGGCAAACCGCCGTTGCGTACGCTGCAGGCGTTGAACGAGCTTGACCATCTACTGCCTCAAGGCAGCTCTCTCGCTGTTGCCAATTTCGACTGGAACACGCTGGCCCGTCTGCTGCCTTCCGCCACTCGCGGTCGTTTTTCCGTTCTCAACCGCAGCCTCAAAAGCACAGGCCTAACGGAAAACGAAGCGGATTTTCAAACGCTCTGTGCCGGTAAATCGCCTGAAGAAGTCGCCGTCATCGTCCAGCAACTGGTGGTGCAGGAAGTCGCACAAATCCTCGCCATCGGCGCCGATCGTATTGACCCCACACGCAGCCTGCACGATCTGGGGCTGGATTCGCTCATGGCCGTCGAACTGGCGCTGGGGCTGGAACAACGCTTTGGCATTCAGTTGCCGGTGATGATGCTCAACGAGTCGCCCACGGCGGAAAAGGTCACTCAGCGCATCGTGGAAAAACTGCTCGGCGGCACTGACGAGGGCGATTCAACCCCCAACCCGGTCGATGCCGTGGTTCAGGGCATCGCCAAGCAACATGGCGAAGCCGTGACTGCCGAAGAATTACAGCAGATCACCCAGGATGCCCGCGCGCTACAAAAACAAGGTACGAGGCTCACCGCATGACCCAGTCATCACTCGGCCTGAAGGCCAAGCAACAGCTCATCGAGCGTTTCCTCGGCAAAAAAGTCGGCGCTGACGGGACGGCGCCTCAGACGGCCGCTACCCGGTCGTTGTATCGCGCCAAGGTGCCGGAAGCCTTCACCCGCTTCGACCGCCACCCCGGCTACGAAAAAATGCTGGTGCCCAAGGCGGCGGCGGATCGTCTGGGGCTGCGCAACCCGTTCTTCATCGCCCACGATGGCGTGGCCGGCGCAGTCACCCGCATCAATGGGCGTGAATTCATCAATTTTTCGAGCTACAACTACCTGGGGCTGGCTGGGCATCCGGCTGTCAACAAGGCCGCGAAGGACGCCATTGATCACTACGGCACCTCCGCCTCCGCCAGCCGTCTGGTCGCGGGTGAACGCCCCATCCAGCGTGAACTGGAAGAAGCCTTGGCGGCACTCTACGAGGTCGAAGACTGCGTGGTCTTCGTCAGCGGCCACGCGACCAATGTCTCGACCATCGGTTACCTGTTCGGCCCCAAAGACCTCGTCATCCACGACTCGCTTATCCACAACAGCGTGCTCGAAGGCATCAAGCTCTCTGGGAGCACGCGGCGCAGCTTTCCGCACAACGATACCCAGGCACTCGATGCGATCCTTGCCGAAATCCGCCATCAGTTCGAGCGCGTGCTCATCGTCGTCGAAGGGCACTACAGCATGGATGGCGACATCCCCGACTTGCCCGCGCTCATCGACATCAAGCGCCGCCACGGCTGTTTTCTGATGGTGGACGAAGCGCATGCCCTGGGGGTGCTGGGGGCAAAGGGCAAAGGCAGCCACGAGCATTTCGATGTGGCTGGCAAGGATGTAGATATCTGGATGGGCACCCTCTCCAAAACGCTGGCCGGCTGCGGCGGCTACATCGCCGGCGAGCGGGCGCTGGTCGAGCACCTTAAATACGCCGCGCCAGGCTTCGTTTACAGCGTTGGCATCGCCCCGCCGCTGGCGGCCGCATCGCTTGCCGCGCTCCGAATCATGCTCAACGAGCCCGAGCGTGTTGCCCGTTTGCAGGAAAACGGCCGGATGTTCCTCAAGATGGCGAAAGAAAGCGGGCTCGATGCCGGCACCTCGCAGGGCTTCGCCATCGTGCCTGCGATTACCGGCAGCTCGCTCAAGGCGGCAAAGCTGTCCAACCGGCTTTTTGACAGCGCCATCAACGTCCAGCCCATTGTCCATCCGGCGGTGGAGGAAAAGGCGGCGCGGCTGCGATTTTTTATTTCGGCGATGCATAGCGAAAAACACTTCGGATATGTGTGCGAAAGCATCCAAAGATCGCTATGACTGACAAGGACAAATCATGAAACCCCCAACTATTGTTCGGATAAGCTTGGTTTACCTAGGGAAGGTCTGAAGAACTCGATTTCAAACATCCAAAAATCGACCTCATGACCAAAGTATTCAAAAATGGTTAAAAACTGCTCAAATCATCGCCACTTTCGGGTTGTTTGCACCCCGATCAGGCCCGTTTTCGGGCCTGTTGGCGCTTTTTGGGCGCACTTACCCTGCCACCGCCGTCAACGGGCGGCGTGCCATCCAGATATTGGACAGCGTAAACAACATTTTCAAATGCGCAGTGTTCTTGGCCAGTCCACGGAATCTGACTTTACGAAACCCGAATTGGCATTTGATGACACGAAACGGATGCTCAACCTTGGCTCGAAGACTGGATTTGGCCCGCTCAATGTTTTGCGTCAAACGATCAATTGCGCTGTTACCCAAGGCGCGCCGTTTGCCGGGGCGCATGGCAATGTGCCAGGTTACGTCACGCCCTTGGTGCTCGGGTCGTTTGTCTACGCCTTGATAACCGGCATCGCCAAAAGCCAACGTTTCTTCACCATGCAGCAACGCAGCCGCCTGAGTAACATCATGCTCATTGGCAGCGGTGCCCACCACCGTGTGGACCAGCCCGCTGTGAAGATCAACCCCAATGTGGGCCTTCATCCCAAAGTGCCACTGGTTTCCCTTTTTGGTCTGATGCATCTCGGGGTCCCGCGTGCCGCTGGCGTTCTTGGTCGAGCTGGGTGCATCGATAATTGTGGCGTCCACAATGGTGCCTTTGCGCACCTGAATGCCTTGATCCTGCAACAGCAGGTTGACCGCCTCAAGCGCTTGGTCGGCAATGTTGTGCTGCTCGAGCAGATGACGGAAGTTCAAAATGGTGGTCTCGTCCGGCACACGACCTCCAGGCAGTTTGGCAAACTGGCGCATCGAAAAGCTGTCGTACAGCGTCTCTTCCATGGCCGGGTCCGACAGCGAAAACCACAGTTGCATGAAGTAGATGCGCAGCATCGTTTCCAGCGGATACGGTGGACGACCGATGCCCGGTTTGGGGTAATGCGGATCGACCAGATCGGCAAAGAGCTTCCACGGCACCGCACGCTCCATCTTGGCCAGAAACTTCTCACGGCGCGTTTTCTTGCGTTTGCCAACGTACTCGGCTTCGGAAAAACTCAACTGGCTCATCGGGTTCACTCGGATCGGACTGTTTTCAATAACTTATATTCTGACAGGTTCGTTGGACTTGTTCAGAGGTTCCCTAGGACTGGTTTTTGCACTTTCTGGCTGTGCAACATTGCCGGATTGGTTGTCAGCCTCGGGCCCGAGTCGGGAGCAGGTCCAGGAAAAGCGCGAAACTGGACGCATTGAAGGCATTCAATTGATTGACGTTAATGATGCCTTGGCCAGAAACCTCGCCAAAAGCAAAAAGCTCGGTCAGTTCATCGATGTATTCCCAAGCAATGGTTCCAACAACTATCTGATCGGCCCGGGCGACATCATCGAGGTTTCTGTTTGGGAAGCGCCGCCCGCGATGCTGTTTGGCTCGGTTGTGCTTGATCCCAAGGCAGGCCCGACTACCACGCGCGTTGTCACTTTTCCGGAGCAGATGGTCACGCCAGACGGCACGATCAACATGCCCTTCGCTGGCAGAGTGCCCGTCAAGGGACGCACCACGCAGGACATCGAGGCGGACATCGTCAAACGCCTCACCGGCAAGGCCCACCAACCGCAGGTGTTGGTACGGGTCATCAAGAACAACACATCGAATGTCACCGTGGTGGGCGAAGTGAATAACAGTACCCTCTTGCCGCTGACCCCGAAGGGCGAACGCCTGCTCGATGCCCTGGCTGCCGGGGGCGGAGTGAAGCAACCAATCAACCGTGTGGCCGTACAGATCTCTCGTGACAACGTGACGGCTACCATGCCGCTCGACCTCGTCATCCGCGACCCCCGGCAAAACATCCTGCTCAAGCCGGGTGATGTCGTAACCGCCCTGTTCCAGCCGCAAAGTTTCTCGGTGCTCGGTGCGACCGGAAAGAATGAAGAAATTCCATTTGAAGCCCAAGGCATTTCACTTGCCCAGGCTCTGGCCCGCTCCGGCGGTCTCAACGACAGTCGTGCCGATGCCCGTGGCGTGTTTGTATTCCGCTTCGAAGATGCGAAGCTGGTCGACGCAAAAGGCCAGGTACCCCAATCAGCCGATGGCACGGTGCCTGTGGTTTACCAGATTGACCTGCGCGACCCGGCCTCGCTGTTCGTTACGCAGAACTTCCCTGTTCAAAACCGCGATGTGATTTACGTTGCCAACTCGCCAGAGGCCGAATTCAATAAATTCCTGCGGCTGGTCGTGTCGGTTGCCATGCCCAGCGTAACCATCAACCGGGCCCTGAGCAATTGAACCGCAACCCGCTCGCCGTTACGTTTGCCGTCTGGCGCGCTATTTTCTTGCGCGAGGCGCTCGATCGGCTGTTCGACATGCGTTTTGCCTGGTTCTGGCTGCTGGCAGAACCCGTGTTGCATATCGCCTTCATCACTTTCGTCATGACCGTGATTCGGGTGCGTACCGTCGGCAACGCGGACGTCGTTGTCTGGATCATCGTTGGCATGCTGGCCTTCTTCCTGTTTCGCCGCACGGCGGTTCAGGTGACCTATGCCGTTGATTCCAACCGTCCGCTATTCACCTATCGCCAGGTCAAACCCTTTGACCCCGCCATCGCTCGGGCGGTGCTCGAAGCCTTTTTGATGGCCATCATTGCTGGCGTCATCCTCCTCACCGCCGCGCTATTGGGCCATGACACCTTTCCGGCCGACGCTTTGTTGGTGATGCAGGCGGTTTTCGGGCTCTGGCTGTTCGGCATCGGTTACGGGCTGGTTGCATCGGTGCTGATGGCACTTGCGCCGGAAATGGAGCACGTTCTCAAGATCGTGATGTTGCCGCTTTACTTGATTTCTGGCGTCATCTGGCCATTGGCCAGCATACCCATGCCCTATCGCGACATTTTGATGATCAACCCCATCGCGCACGGGCTAGAGCTGGTTCGCATGGGCTTTTTCCCCTACTACCACACGGTACCCGGCCTCAGCATGCCGTATCTGTTTGCTTGGGGCGTAGTCAGCATCTTTCTCGGCCTGCTGTTGTATCGCCGATTCGCCATTCAGATGGTGATGCGATGATCGTCATCGAAGATGTTCATAAACGTTACAAAACCGAGCATGGCCCCGGCAAATGGGTCTTGCAGGGCGTAACGCTGACGATCCCCCGCAACGTCAATGTCGGCCTGATTGGCGCCAACGGCGCCGGCAAGTCCACGTTGCTGCGCATCATCGGCGGAATCGATCATCCCAACAAAGGGCGGGTAGAGCGCCGCTGCCGCGTCTCCTGGCCGATGGGCAACGGCGGCCTGGAGCCGACGCTGACCGGCCGCCAGAATGCCAAGTTCGTCTGCCGGGTGCATGGCCACCAGGACGATCTTGCGGACAGGCTGGCGTTCGTGAAAGATTTCTCGGAACTCGGCGAGGCTTTCGACGAACCGGTGAACACTTACTCCTCCGGCATGCGCTCGCGGCTGCAATTCGCCCTCTCACTGGCCTTCGACTTCGACATCTACATCTCGGACGAAGTGACCGCTGCCGGAGACGCCGCTTTTCGCAAAAAAGCTGCCGACGCCTTCAAAAACATGGCCAACCGCGCCGGACTCATCATGGTGGCTCACGACGAGGGCACGCTCAAAAAATTCTGCCAAGCCGGCGTTTTACTTCATGGTGGCAAAGCCCATTGGTTTGACGACATCGGCGAGGCATTCAAAGCATATAAGGGAACAATGACAACATGACGGCGACGCAGAATGATGCTGTAAATACCCGGGTTGACAGATTCAGGGCTTTTTTCCAGACAGGCTGGCTCTCGACCCGGCTTTTCCCGCGCCTGATTCGGCTTACGCTCATTGGCGCAGTGTTGGCGACCGCCTATTGGCTGCTCATCGCATCCGACCGCTACGTCTCTGAAGCCAGCGTCATCATCCGCAAGACGGATTCGGTTGCGGCGCCCACGCCAGATCTGTCCATGCTCATTGCCGGCATTGCCGCCGTCAATCGCAACGATCAGATGTTGTTGCGCGAGTATTTGCTCTCGGTGGACATGCTCAAAAAGCTCGATGCCGAGCTCAACCTCAAAGCCCACTACGGTGACTGGGGCCGGGACTGGGTTTCGCGCATGTGGCTCACCGATATGGAGTGGTTTCACCGGCATTACCTCTCGCGGGTTGCCATCGAGTACGACGACTATGCGGGCGTATTGCGCATCAAGGCGCAAGCCTACGATTCAACAACGGCCCGGGCCATTGCAGATACCCTGGTGCGCGAGGGCGAACGCTACATGAACCAGCTCGGCCACGAGCTGGCCCAAACCCAGGTGAACTTCCTGACCACCCAGGTGGATCTGGCCCAATTGCGCTTTCAGCAGGCCAGCCAGCGGCTCTTGGCGTTCCAGAACAAAAAAGGCCTGCTCTCGCCCCAGGCCACCGCCGAGAGTCTGAATGTCCTCGTTGCCAAGCTCGAAGAGCAACGTGCCCAGTTGCAGACGCAGTTGGCCTCCTTGCCAAAAAATCTGGATCGCGACCACCCCAATATCGTGATGCTCAGGCAATCCCTCGCCGCCGTCGACCGGCAGATCGGCGAGGAAAAAGCCAAGCTGGCCAATCCAGTGGGCAAGACGCTCAACATCACCATGGAAGAATTTCAGCGTTTGCAAATGGAAGTCACCTTCACGCAAGAGCTCTACAAAACCGCGCTCGCCGCGCTGGAAAAGGGCCGTATCGACGCCACGCGCATGCTGGAAAAAGTATCCGTCCTGCAAACGCCCACCTTGGCCGAATACCCTATGGAGCCACGCCGCATCTACAACGCCGTCATTACCTTGCTGTTCGGTCTGATGCTGGTAGGCATCTTGAAATTACTGGAAAGCATCGTGCTCGATCACGTGGATTGAAGCAAGCTGGAGCTCACATGAATACTTCATCATTGGCCTGACCCCATAGGGTGGTCCGGTTTCAATCTTAGTTCATGATCGGCCTTGGGGCTATTGCCTGGGCAGATGACGGTGCTGCTCCGCTTGCTGGCGCAGGCCAGATGATGGCCTCGGGTGCCGGTGGCTTGTATCCAAGCGACGAGTGTGGCCTCTCGGTGTTGTAGTACCGCCGCCAGGCTTCGATGATGATCTTGGCCTCGGCGAGGCTGTAGAAGATCTCACCGTCGAGCAGTTCGTCGCGGAGCTTCGAGTTGAAGCTCTCGCAGTAGCCGTTCTCCCAAGGGCTTCCAGGTTCGATGAACGCTGTCTTTGCGNTGGGGCATTCCAACGTCCTCCTACGGCTCAATAGCCTACTTCAGGGAGGACCACTTTTCAGGGGGCAGACCACATCGTGCAGGCGGCGTTGCTGCAGTTGAATCACTATTGGCTTCCGCCTCGGTATCGCCCGTCATGCAGGCCAACGCACTTACCGTGCTTGCACGTAGCCTGATGCACGTCGATCCGGCAATGGCGGCAGAAGTTGCGCAGCGGGCGTTTTCTAAGGATCCGCGTCCGTTTCGCTTGAAGTGGCTCGCATTTCGTGTACACGAGGCTGGCGATGCCAATCGAGCGGAAGCGATGCTAGATGCTTTGCCGGCAGACATAAAGTTCAGCGACTCTGAGGAGCGGCAGGCGAGTCGGATTCGCAGTGAGGCGAAACAAGCGCGCCTAAGCGAGGCAAGGCGGAAGACAAATTATTCTGAGGGGCGCGTCGAGATCGAACGCCAGATGACCCAACTGGTCCAGATGCGAGAAGAACAGGCCAAGCTGGCC
>NZ_POQS01000015.1 GCF_002885955.2 Achromobacter pulmonis | reverse complement strand
GTCGGAGACCAGCGTGTATCCACGTGAGGTCGTGAAGGCGGCAATTCGGCACAACGCGCACTCCATCTTGATTGCCCACAACCATCCCTCTGGCTCGTCGCAGCCAAGCAAGGGGGACGTTCAGGTTACGCGGCGCTTGAAGGAAGCGGTTGCTCTGGTGAATGTCTCGCTGGTCGACCACGTGATCGTGGCGGCGGGTAGCGGCCACTCTATGGCCAAGATGGGCTGGATCTAGACTTGCGCGCATGCGTCCAACAACCGAAGACCGAACGGTCTTCGGTTTTTTTTACGCTGCGAGTAGCTGCTTGGCGGTTAGCCGCTTTTGACGCTCGGCCGGCGCCACGGCTCCCGACAGCAGTCTTTCCAAATATTCGCCGAGCTTCGCCCATGCTGCATGTTTCTCGTCGGCGTAGTCGTAGAGCTGGTAGTGCCGCCTGACTCGGTTCTTGCCCGTGTGAATGACGTGATTTTGGCAGCGGTCGATGATGTTTGGATCGATTCCTAGCGACTCCATGATCGTCGACCCCGTTCGCCGTAAATCATGAGGTGTCCAATTGCCGTTTTGGCCTTTGCCGAGCACCAGGGAGTTGTCCGAAGCGCGACGTGCTTTGGGCTTTCCGTTGAACATGGCTTGCCGATCTTTGATTTGCTTAGTAAAGGCCTGCTTATACATCGGTTGGTCTACCCCCGCGTCATCATTGTCGCGCGAAGGTAGGAGCCAGCGGGATGATCCTGCCAGGTTGACAAGGGTCTCGAAATGCTTGACTGCGAAGGGTGACAGAAAGACCAGATGGTCGCGCTTCTGTGATTTTCTGCCCTTGACGTTCGCCTTGGGAATGAACCAGGTACCTTCTCGGAGATCGAGATGCGTAATTTCGGTTAGGTGCAGTTCCCCTATCCGGCATAGCGTGCTCAAACAGATCCAGGAAACTGCCTGCAACGCCTTGGATGGAGGCTTCCTCTTTCGCTTGTCATCCGAAGCGAGATACTGCTCCTCCAACTCGCGGTATCGAGTCTGGAGCTCGACAATCTCAATAGGCGGGAGAACGCGTTCGCGCGGGTTATCCGGGTCGTAATCGTCCGCCAGGAGCACCCCGAGCTCAACCAGCTCAACCGGATTTCCTTCCGAAAGCAGCTTTCGCCATGGTTGGCGCTTTTCTGCCCAATGGAACATCTGGCCCAGTATTTGGTAGGTCACCTCGGCAAGCCGATTGCAACCGCGGCCGACAATCGAGCGGATCACTCGCTCAATATCCTTCTCGCGAATTGATCGCACGGGAGTATCACCGATCAAGGGAAGCACGTCTTTTTCAACGATGCGCTTCACTTCGGTGTTGCCATCTGTTCGCTTCACTCCCGATTCCAGCCAGCTTTTATATATCTCTTGGAACGAAAGGGCGTCGGTCGCGGCCTCTTCTTCAGCGGCGGTTACAGCGGCAGATTCAGCTGCCATAGCTTCCCGCACCTGGGCGTTTTCCAAGTCGCGGACGTCTGACGGATTGCGGCCCGCCTTAATGTCCGCCCGCGCTTTGTTCCTGGCGGAGCGGATCTCGTCGAGTGTGCGCTCCGGCCATGAGCCGCAGTAGAATCGCTTTACCTTGTCGCCCATGCGATAGGCGTATCGCCACACCACGGCCATCGTGCCGCGCTGAATGCGGATCTCCCCAGTTAGGCCGTCTCCATCGGCCAGGTGATCACCGACCCATTCCGCCGGTACCGCTTCCAGCTCTTTGACGGTCCACCGCGCACCTTTTCCGCGTTTTGGGTATCTCGTCATATTTCCTCGAATCTCTCCGTTCTTCTGCCTCAAGCGCNCGCGTTTTGGGTATCTCGTCATATTTCCTCGAATCTCTCCGTTCTTCTGCCTCAAGCGCCATATGGGACAACATATGGGACAACATTTTTGCGGCTGTCAGCGTACATTAGCGAACGTCGACGAACAAGGAAATTTGGATAAAGCCTTATGAATCAGTTGGTTGTTCGTTCGCTGACGTTCGCTGATGTTCGCGCGTTTCTAATTTGGGAGCAGAGGGTCGCGAGTTCGAATCCCGCCGCCCCGACCAATAAAATCAAAGGGTTAGCTCAGCATCGGCGAGCTAACCCTTTGCCTTTTTGCAAGACGGCTGCGATGGCATTTGACGCCAGGCCGTCGCCTCATTGCTCAATAAACCGTTCCTCGGTCGTCACCATCGAATGATGTTCGTGCGTGATGATCCATTCGCCGTTGCGCCGCTCGAGTCCAACGGTCAAACGGAAATCCAGAGGGCCGGCCGAGGTTCCGTCGCAATGGACTTCACAGCAGGCGAAGGCGACGTCCTGCCCGGCGGTAATAGCCAGGTCTCTCGGGGCGTAGGTGATCGTTCCCCTGGGATTCGCGTAAAAGAAGTCCCAGGTCTTGTCGTACGCCGCTATTCCTCGCACGGTGTTCGGGAAGTCGAACATCAAGAGATCATCCGCATGGCGGGCAAGAATGCCATCGCGGTCGCCGGCGCTGACGGCCCGGGCCCAATCGAGCACGATGTTTTCGATCTGCCGCTTTTCGAGATTTCGCATCTCAGTCTCCTTTGCGTGAATAGGGACATAGACGCCGTAGCATTCACGTAGCACCCAAGACGTGATACGGGGGACGTCCATTGGAATGGGTCCGAAATCCGGCCATTTGCTGCTCCATATTGGTATGCATGGTGGATGCGACCGAACACCTACCGTAAAACTCAAGAATATCTCCCCAACGGCTTCGGCTGCTGGTGCGGGAGCCTAAAGACTCCCTGCACTCTGATTTCCCTAGTATTTCGACGCTAGGGCGCAAGGCCCCCGCAATGGGGCCGTTGCGTTATGGCGCGACTGGCGGCTCCCGCAGCGGGGCAGAATCAATATCCGCACAGGAATCCAAGCAGGGCCTTGCCACCACATACGGGCGGCGATCCACAAGTCCGTGGCTTGGTAAGCTTTTACTCGCTGAATACACAGCAGCCTAACCCTGGCTTTGCTTCCATCCAAGCTCAGCCGATACCCCCCATCTCCCCGTCATACACCACCACCCGCTTGATATGCGGCCCCATGTACTCCTTCATGGCCACGTGCGCCGGACAGGTCTGGTAGGCGTCGTGGGCGGCCGCGTCGACGAAGGCCGAGCTGGTGGCGTGGGTGTAGCCCTGGGAGCGGGCCGCGACGTTGGCGCCGAAGTGGTAGAGCAGCAGGCCCGCGCATTCCCGCTTCATGCGGGCCACGTATTCATCGACGGTGCGGAAGAATTCGGCGTCGACGCGGTCGTCGAATTCCATCATCACGATATGCAGAAACATTGCGGCGACTCCTTGCTGCCGGGGATCACAGGTGCGCCAGCAGCCCGCCGTCGATGGCGAGCACGTGGCCGTTGACGAAGCGGCCGGCCTGCGAAGCCAGGTAGATGACGGCCGGGGAGATGTCTTCGGGGTCGGCCCAGCGGCCCAGCGGGACCTGGCTTTTCAGGAAGTCGTTGAACTGTTCGCGTTCCTGCAGGGCGGTGGTGAAGCCGGTGCGCACGAAGCCGGGGGCCAGCGCGTTGCAGGTGACCCCCTGGCCGCCGTATTCGACGGCCAGGGCGCGGGTGAAGGCCGCCAGCGCGCCCTTGGCCGCCGAGTAGGCGGCGATGCCGGGCATGCATGCCAGCGCCGCTACCGAGGAGGTGATGATGATGCGTCCGCCGCCCTGGGCGATCATGGCGGGCAGCACGGCGCGTGCGCAGTTGAAGGCGCCGTTGACGTGGACGTTGAGGATGGATTGCCAGACTTCGGGGTCCTGTTCGATCACGGGGGCGCGGTTCTGGTTGCCGGCGTTGCTGACCAGCACGTCGGGCGACCAGCCGTCGGCGGCCAGCGCGGCCACGGCGTCGGCGACCGCGGCGGCGCGGGATACGTCGAATACCGCGCCGCGGGCGTCTATGCCCAGTGCGCGCAAGCCGGCCACGGCCTGGTCGCAGGCCTCCTCGCGCACGTCGTTGACGACGATGCGCGCGCCCGCCTTGCCGGCGGCTTCGGCCATGTTCAGGCCCAGGCCGGAGGCGCCGCCGGTGATCAGCATGGTCCGGCCTTGCAGGCCGAACGTCGAGGTCAGGAATTGTTGGTCCACTCGGTTCTCCCAGGCCCATGCGGGCCGAAGTTCAGCGCAGCGTCTGCACGCCGGCGCAGATGTTCATGCATTGCCCGGTGATGCTGCGGCCGGCGGCGCCGGCCAGGAACAGGGCGGTGCGGGCGATGTCGTCCATGGGCACGGTGCGGTGCAGCGACACGTGCTGCAGGATTTCGGCGCGCATGTCGGCTTCCGGGATGCCGCGCAGCCCGGCTTTCGCCGCCACCACCTGGTTGACGCGTTCGCTTTCGACGATGCCGGGCAGGATGGCGTTGACGGTGATGTCGTCGTCGCCCAGCTCGATGGCCAGGCTTTGGGTCAGCCCGACCACGGCCCACTTGGACGCGGCGTAGGGCGCGCGCATGGGATATCCCAGGCGTCCCGCCACCGAGCTGAGGTTGATGATGGCGGCCCTGTCGGATTGCCGCAGCGGCGCGAGGGCGCGCCGCACGCACAGGAACTGGCCGCGCACGTTGACCGCCATGGTGCGGTCCCAGTCTTCGACGCTCAGTTCGCCCACCGCCGAGGTCGGCCCGGCGATGCCGGCGTTGTTGACCAGCACGTCCAGTCCGCCCAGGTCGGCCAGGGCGTGCGCGAACCAGGCGTCGACATCGGCTTCCGCGGCCACGTCGGCGCGAAACACGCCCAGGCCCGGCAGTTCGGCGCCGGCCGCCGCGAGCGCCTGCTCGGAGACGTCGCAGACGTGTACGCGCGCGCCGCGCTCGTGGAAGGCCCGGGCGATGGCCCGCCCGATGCCCGAGGCGCCGGCCGACACCATGACGCGGCAGCCGTTGAAGTCGTCCAGGTGTTCCATGTCGTCGCTCCTCGGTGTGTCAGTGCATGATCCAGCGATACGGGACCAGCACCAGCTGCGGGAACAGGATCAGCAGCAGCAGGGTCGCGCATTGCGCCAGCAGGAAAGGCCAGACGCCCTTGATGAGTTCGACCATGCGCACGCCCGTCACGCCGGCCACGACGTTGAGCACGGCGCCGACCGGCGGCGTGATCAGGCCGATGGCGCAGGCCAGCATGAACACGACGCCGAAGTAGACGGGGTCGATGCCGGCGGCCGTGACCGAGGGCAGCAGCACGGGGATCAGGATCAGCACGATGGGGATCATGTCCATCGCCATGCCGATCACGATCACCAGGCCGATGATGACCAGCATCAGCAGCGTGGGGCTGCCGCTGAACGGGCTGATGATCTCGGAGACCTGCGCGGGCAGGCCGGCGATGGTGATCATCCAGCCCGAGACCAGCGCGCCGGCCACCAGGAACATCACCATGGCGGTCATCTTGGCCGAAGTCAGGAACACTTCGTACAGCTGGCGCATGCTCAGTTCGCGGTAGATGCAGGCGGCCACGAAGATGGCGTAGACGGCGGCGACCACGCCGGCTTCGGTCGGGGTGAAGATGCCGAAGCGCAGGCCGACGATGATGATGACCGGAAGCAGCAGCGCCCAGAAGCTCTCGACCAGGGTCTTGCCGACCACCTTGCGGTCGACCCGCGGCAAGGGCTGGATCTGTTCCTTGCGCGACAGCAGCCACCAGGCCACGCACAGCGACAGCCCCATCATGATCCCGGGCACGATGCCGGCCATGAACAGGCCGGTGATGCTGATGTTGCCGGTGACGCCGATCAGCACCAGGCCGATGGAAGGCGGGATGACCAGGGCGATGATGCCGGACGAGGCCACCAGGCCGCTGGAGCGCGCGCGGCTGTGGCCGGCTTTCATCATCATGGGCACCAGCAGGGCCGACAGGGCGGCGGCGTCGGCCGCGGCCGAGCCCGACAGACTGGCCAGGATGGAGGCGGCCAGGATCGTGACATAGCCCAGGCCTCCCTTGATGTGGCCCACCAGCGCCAGCGCCAGGTCCACGATCCGGGCCGACAGGCCGCCCGCGTTCATCACGGCGCCGGCCAGCATGAAGAACGGCACCGCCATCAGCGGGAAGCTGTCCGCGCCGTTGAGCAGGTTCTGGGCCACGATCTGCGCATCGTAGAAGTCCAGCTGGTACATCAGCGCCACGCCGGTGAGGATCAGCGCGTAGGCCACCGGCAGGCCGATGGCCAGGCCCACGAGCAGCACGGCGACGAAAATTGCCAATGTCATTATTCGGCTCCCGACTCGTGGGGGGAAATGAACTTGTCCAGCTCGGCGGCGGGCGCCGTGCAGACTTGATAGAGCTGATACAACAGGATCAGCCCGGTCGAGGCGGCGAACACCACGCCCACGCCGAAGAACCAGGCCTGGGACAGGCCGCTGGCCGGCGCGCTGGCGCCCATGTTCAGCGAAGTCTGTTCGATGCTGCCCACCAGGATCAGCCAGGTCGCGTACAGCATCAGCAGGTTGGCCACGATCAGGCAAGCCCGGCGCGCGGCGGACGGAAGCGCCTGCAGCACCACGTCCACGCCCAGGTGGGAACGGTCATGCAGCACCAGGATGGCGCCCAGGAAGGTCAGCCACACGAAACACCAGCGCGACAGTTCCTCGGAGACCGGAATGCCGGAGTTGAAAATAAACCGCATCACCACATTGCTGAACACCATCACCACCATGGCCACCAGGCAGATGACGATGACGGCTTTGAGCAGGGTGAAATAGGCGTGCACGATTCTTGACATCGTCGACGTCCTTGAAGAGATAGGGCGGCCGTTGCGGCCGCCTCCTTGCACGGGCAAGCGCTGTTTTTATTTGCGGGTCTGGTTGATCGTGGCGACGGTGCGATCGACCAGTTCGGCGCCCAGCTCCGTCTTGTACTTTTCGGTGACCGCGGCGGTGGCCTGCACCATGCGCTGCTTCTCGGCGGGGTCGATCTTGTTCATCGACATGCCCGCCGCCGACAGTTCGCCCACGACTTTCTTTTCCTGGTCGCGGCTGACCTGGCGGAAGTAAGTGACGGACTCGTCGCAGGACTGCTGGATGACGGCCCGCTCATCCTTGCTCAGGCGGTCCCAGAAGCGCTTGCTGGCCATGACCACCGCGGGCAGGAACACGTGGTTGGTTTCCGTCATGTACTTCTGGATCTCCTGGTAACCGCTGCTCTTGGTCACCAGGTACGCGCTTTCCTGGCCGTCGATGGCCTTGGTCTCCAGCGCCGTATAGGTTTCCGGATAGGGCAGCGGCAGGGGATTGGCGCCCAGCGCCTTGAAGGTGTCGATGTAGATGCGGTTCTGCAGCACGCGCAGCTTCAGGCCCTGGAAGTCCTCGACCTTGTTGATGGGATGCTTGCTGTTGGACACCTGGCGGAAACCGTAGTCCCAGTAGCACAGGCCGACGAGGTTCTTGGCGGCGAACTTGTTCAGCAGTTCCTTGCCGACCGGACCGTCGATGACGGCATCGGCCTCTTCCACGGACTGGAACAGGAAGGGCAGGTCGAAGATGCCCAGTTCCTTCACGTTGTTGGCCGCGCCCGCGGTCGAGACCACGGTCATTTCGATGATGCCGCCCTGCGCCGAGGACATGGCCTGGATCTCGTTGCCGAGCTGGGCGTCGGCATAGCCGGTGACCTTGATCTTGCCATTGGTCTTCTGGCCGACCAGTTCGATGAATTTCTCGGTGGCCATGCCGACCGGGTTGGTCCGGCTGACCGGGTAGCTGAACTTGACGCGGCGCTCCTGGATGTCGGCGGCGGCGGCCTGCACCGACAGGCAGGCCATGACGGCGGCGGTCAGGCCCGCCGCAATGTGCTTGTAGTGGAACTTCATTGTGTCTCCTGTCCCGTCCTTGGACGGCTGTCTTGTCTGATTACTTGAGTTCTTTGCCCGCCAGATCGCCTTCCAGGAACTTGTTCGGTTTCAGGAAGAACGACAGCACCAGCGCGCCGTTCGGCGAGCGCGCGATATGGCGGTTGCCTTTGGGGCGCCAGACGTAATTGCCTTCGCGCACTTCGCCCTCGTCGTCGACGATGCTGCCGCTGAGCACATAGGTCTGTTCGATTTCGACGTGTTCGTGCAGCGGCAGGGAAGTGCCCGGCGCCCAGCGAAAGAGCGCGGTCAGCAAGCCGGTTTCCGGCACGTCGAGCAGCACTTTCATGTCGATGCCCGGCGTCGGCGTGGGCTTCCAGGGCAGCTCGTCGACGTTGACGTAGCGCGAGGCCAGGTCGCCCGTGGCATAGGGCTTCAGGGTGTCAGGGATGTTCATGGGTCTCTCCTCCAAACGGACGCTCGGGCGCCCGGCAATCAAGCGGCGATGCGGTTGGTCAAGGTGCCGATGCGTTCGACGCTGGCCGACACCACGTCGCCGGCTTGCAGGCAGCGCGGCGGGTTCAGCGCGAATCCCACGCCCTTGGGCGTGCCCGTGGCGATCACGTCGCCCGGCAGCAGCGTCATGCCGGCCGACAGCTGTTCGATGATGGCCGCCACGTCGAAGATCATGTCCGAGGTGTTGTCGTGCTGGCGGACTTCGCCATTGACCGACAGCGACACCGTCAGATTGTTGGCGTCGGGAATCGCCGAGCGATGCGCCACGACCGGCCCCATGGGACAGCTGGTGTCCAGGCTCTTGCCCTTGAACCACTGGCCGTGGCGCGCCTGCAGGTCGCGCGCGGTGACGTCGTTGACGATGGTGTATCCGAACACGTGGTCCAGGGCCCGCTCGCGCGGGATGTCGGCGCCGGCGCGGCCGATCACGATGGCCAGCTCGACTTCATAGTCCAGGCTGTCGGTCAGGCCGGCGTGGCGCTTGACGTCCGCGCCGTGGCCGACCACGGCGGTGGGCGCCTTGGTAAAGAACTCGATGGCTTCGGGAAAGGCGTCGGCCGGGCGGCCGCGCGCCAGGTTGCCCTCGATGATGTGCTCGCGGTAATTGCGGCCCACGCAGAACACGTTGCGGGCCATCGCCAGCGGCGGCAGCACGCGCACGTCGGCCAGCCTCGGCAGCGCGGCGGTGTCCACGCCGTCGAGCAGGCCGGCGCCGCACACGCGCGCCACGGTGTCGTCGCCCAGGGCGATCAAGTCGTTGACGTTGCGCACCGGTCCGGGCAGCCCCAAGTCCGGACGCGAGGCCAGCAGCGCGGTCAGGTCCAGCACGCGGTCGTCGTCCAGCAGCATGCCCAGACGGGGTTGGTCTTGTACGGCGTAAGTCAGGAATTTCATCTCGGAATCGGGTCGGGTTGTAGGCAAGGTTGGATGCGCGCGGGGGCTAGGCGCCGCCGCCGGCCTGCAAGGCCTTGACGAAGTCGTCATAGAGCGTGCGCACGTGCTGGCGGGCCAGTTTTTCCGCCAGCTCGGCGTCGCGGCGCTCGATCGCGTCGATGATGGCCAGGTGCTCGCGCAGCGAAGTGCTGAAGCGGTGCAGGCGCTTGATGGTCTGGCGCCGGTACGTGGTCTGCCTGTGGCCGAACGCGGCCCAGACGCGCTCGAGCAGGCGGTTGTTGGCAAGCGCGATGATTTCCTTGTGGAACGCGACATTGGCCTGGCCATAGGGCACCGGCGCGAACGTGTCTTCCTCCAGCCCGATGAAGGGCGCGAACAGGGCGCGCAGCCGCTGCACGTCGCGCTGCGAAGCGTTGAGCGCGGCCTCGCGCGTGGCGAAGCCTTCCAGCTGCTCGCGCAGCTGCAGCCACTCGATGTATTCCTCGTCCGTCACCGGCGTCAGCAGGGCGCCGCGGCCGGGGCGCAGATGGACCATGCCGGTGCTTTCCAGACGGATCAGCGCCTCGCGCACGGGCGTGCGGCTGACCCCCAGCTGGTTCGCCAGGTCTTCCTCGCGCACCCGCACCGGCTCGGTGATGTCTTTCATCATGTCCCGCAGCAGGGCGCTGACGTCCTCGTACACGGACTGCGAGCCTGCCTTTTTTTGTATGCCAGTCATCGTTTTGTATACAAATATCAATTCAGGTATTCAATGTAGTGCTGTTGTGCACCAGAAGCCTATAGGGGTTTACGCGGTTGGGGCATACTTCATCCGCCGACCGGCGCCCGTTCCAAGGCGCGGCATATACAAGGAAGAGACAGGCATGACCCAGCAATTCACGATCCGTGCCCGGCACGGCTTATCGCGCAGGAAACTGCTGTGCGCCGCATTGGCGGTGGCCGCGATGGCAGGCCCTTTGCAGGCCGCGCAGGCCGAGGATTTCCCCAGCAAGCCGATCAAGCTGATCGTGCCGTTCGCGGCCGGCGGGGGCAACGACGGGATCGCGCGTTTGCTGGGCCAGTTGCTTTCCGATGACTTGAAGCAGCCGGTCGTGGTCGAGAACCGCCCCGGCGCCGGCGGCAAGCTGGGGGTGGAGCAGGGGCTGCGCGCGGAGCCGGACGGCTACACGCTGACGCTGATCTCCAACAGTTATTCGGTCAATCCCAGCCTGTACCAGTTGCCGTTCGACCCGGTGGCGGACATGACGCCGATAGGCATGATTGCGCGCGCGCCATTCTTCGTGTCCGTGCATCCGGGCGTGCCGGCGAACACGCTGTCCGAGCTGGTCGAGCTGGCCAGGAGCAAGCCCGGCGAGCTGACTTACGCCTCGTCCGGCACGGGCGGGATTTCGCATCTGGCGATGGAGGCCTTGCTGAAGGCCGCGGGCATTTCCATGACCCACGTCCCGTACAAGGGCTCGGCGCCGGCATTGACCGATACGGTTTCGGGGCAGGTCGATGCGATGCTGACGACCGCGGGGTCCACGCTGCCTTATCGCAAGGACCAGCGCCTGAAGGTGTTGGCGGTGACGCTGCCCGAACGCGTATCGTCAGCGCCGGACGTGCCCACGGTGCGGGAAGCGGGCGTGCCGTACGACGTGACGGTGTGGTACGGGCTGATCGCGCCCAAGGGCGTGGCGCCGGCCATCCAGGCCAGGCTCAACGCCGCGGTCAACGCGGCGGTGGTGCGGGCCGACATGGTCGAGCGGCTCCAGACCACGGGAGAAGAAGCGGCGCCCGGCACGCCGGCGGCATTTCGCGAGCAGATCGTCAATGAAATCTCGATCTGGCGCAAGGTGGTGCGCGAGGCCGGCGTCAGCGTGAATTGACCGGCGCGCGGCGCCGCCTATTGAGCGAGTTCGAAGACGTAGCTGTTGCCCGAGCCTTTCTTGCTGTCGTACAGCGGGCACCAGCCGTCCACCGGGGCCACGGTGCAGTAGCGGTCCGAACTGTAGATCTGCGCGATTTTCCAGGGCTGGCCCTGGTCGGCGCGTTCCAGCAGGTATTGCATGCGGACGCCGCGCTCTTTCTTGCCGCGCTCGTCGTTGTCCAGCACATAGCCGGGGGTGGGTGGTTCGGTATTGCGGATCTGGGCGATGACGTGCGCGCGTGTGGCGGACTCGACTTCCACGTTCACGATGTCGCGCGCATAGCTGGGCGGATCGCAGGCGTCGCGGCCGGCCTGCATGGCCAGCAGTTCGCCGGCGGCCAGGCCGTCACGGGCGGAGCGGATGGGACCGTACAGCCCGCCGAGTTCCTTGCAGACCGTGGACGAGTACTGCTCCTGCTGGTCGCGGACCAGCCACCAGGATTTCACCGCCGCCTCGGGGGTGTCGGCGGTGACTTTCAATTGCGGCACGGCGGCCTGCAGACGCATCCAGGGCGTCTGTTCTTCCTGGGAGCAGCCGGTCAGGAGAACGGCCAGAGCAAGCAGCACTGCGGACTTCGTCACGATAGGGGGCCCGGAGATCATCGAGGGGCGCCATCATACCGTGTCCTGGTGTGGGGGCCGTATCGGAAGGCCCGGTTTCAAGCCCTGGCCGGGCTCGGGCGCGCCCGGGGAATACCCCGGACGCGCGGTGACTGCATCAGAAGGTGTGGCGAACGCCCAGCGCGCTTTGCAGCTTGTGGGACCCGGCCGTGTCCACGCGGTTGAGGAAAGCGTAGAGGTTGGTGCGCTTGGACAGATCGTACTGGTAGCCCAGCGCCCAGCCTTCGATTTTCGCGGATGAATGCTGGTAGACGGCCATGAGCTTTCCGGTCCTGCCGGTGGGCACCGTTACGCCGGCGATGACGGCATGGACGCTCTTGTACTTGCCGTATTCGTCGCTGTTGGACTTGCGCAGGTTGCCATAGCTGGCGTGGACCTTGAACATTTCGAAGTCGTAGGCCGCGGCGATCTGGATATTGGACGAGGCCTTCTTTCTGATGAACTTTTTCTTCTCTTCTTCCTTCTGCTCTTTCTTTTCTTTCGGCTCTTGCAGATTGGGAATGGAGCGGTCATAGGTCAGCGCGAGGGCGACGGGGCCGTTGTCGTAGCGCAGGCCGGTGGTCAGCACGCGATCATGGGCGGAGGTGGCGAATGCGTCGCCGTTCGTGGCCTCGAGGCTGTAGCCCACGCCGCCCTGCCAGCCGTCCATGCGGGGCGAGGTATAGAAGAAGGCGTTGTTGACGCGGCCGCCCTCGCCGAAGTCGCCCTTGCCATTGCCCAGCACGGTGCCGTTGCCGCTTTGGCCCCAGCCGCCGCCGAAGGGCGAACCCACGCCGCCCCAGTCCGAGCCGAAGACGGACATGCGGCCCATCTTGATTTCGCCGAAGTCGCCGGACAGGCCGATATGGGTGCCGCGGCCGAACAGCCGGCCTTGTCCCTGGGTGCCGTCAGTGAGATTGAAGCCGCTTTCGAGGAGAAAGGTGGCCTTGTAGCCGTCGCCCAGGTCTTCGCTGCCGCGCAGGCCCCAGCGCGAGCCGGCCTGGTTCGAGCTTTTCTGTTTCAGGCTGGATTGGCCGTTCTTGTGTTCGTAGACGAGGCCCTGGTCGACGACGCCGAAAAGCGTGACCGAGCTGGCTGCCGCGGCCTGGAGCGGGCCGACGCAGGAAAGGGAGGAAAGGACCAGGGCGGCGCCCAGGAACCGGCGTTGCGTCTGCTTGCTTCTCACGATGAATTCCCCTTGGGTGTGGTGCTGCAATGGACAAAAGGTCTCCCTGCCGCCCGCGTGTTGCGCGGGAGGAGAGAGGAAAGGAAACGGAGGACGGGTTAGCGGGTCGGCGGGGGCATCGCTGCGGCGATGCCTTGCGTCACGCTGCGAGTGACGGGCGATGCGCGCGCTGCGTGGGCGTGCTGCCTAGGACGCAGCTGATATTGCGCTTGCGGACGGCCCGGTGACTTACTGGCTTGCAGGGCCGCAGCCTTGCACGCGGGCGCAGGAACTAGCATCTCTATCGCGTCGCCGAGGACAGGAAATCCGGCCAACACTATCGACGGGAAAGCAGCGGGCATGTGGGTTCCTTGGTCTCGGCGCTCATGCATTGAATGTTGGTTTGCGGGGGGTACAGCGCTTAGGTGTGCCGGCATGTTCGAGCCAAGCCAGATGCTTGGCAACGGTATGTACGTCTGGCATGAGCCTATGCACATCCCGCAGAATCCGGTGCTCATCCGAAGAGGACGCGCGCACTCAGCCAGCGCGCCGGGAAAGACATGAACTTCAAGCAGCTGGAGGCGTTTCTGGCCTTCATGGCCACCGGATCGACCATCGCGGCGGCGCAGCGGCTGGGCGCGTCGCAACCCGCCGTCAGCCGCCTGTTGAGCCAGTTCGAATCCGATCTGGGGCTGCCGCTGTTCGTGCGGCGCAAGGGACGCCTGCTGCCGAGCAACGAGGCCGCGGCCTTGCTGCCGGACGTGCGCAACATGCTGCTCGACGCGGAATCGCTGCAGCGTCACGTCGGGCAATTGCGCCGGGGCGGCGTGCGGCGCAGCCTGCTGCGCGTGCTGTTGCCCGGCTCGGTGGCCCAATGCGTGATGCCATCGGTGGTGGAGCCTTTCCTGAACGACCACGGCGGCGTGGCGCTGGAAATGCAAGTGGGCAACAGCGAGGCGGGCGAGGCCGCAGTGCTGGGGCGCGAAGCCGATCTGGCGCTGGTCCGTTCGCCGACGCAGCATGCCGGCCTGCAGACGATATTGCGGCTGGACACCGACGCCGTGTGCATCATGCCGGCCGGCCACGCGCTGGAGGCTTTGCAGCAGGTGGAGCCGGGCGATCTGATCGGCGTCGATATGGTGCTGCTGGGGCGCCAGCGCGCGCTGCGCCAGCAGGTCGACCAGGTTCTGCGCCAGGGGCGCACGGTGCCGAGAATACGGGCGGAGGCGCACACGATGGAGCTGGCGTGCCGGCTGGTCGCCTGCGGCGTCGGCGTGTCCATCGTCAACGGCCTGTACGCCCGCCTGTGCCACGGGCCCGAAATCGCGTGCAGGCCGTTTGTCCCGCGGATCGGCTGCAGCCTGGACGTGATCACGCTTGCCAGCCAGCCGCGCCATCCGCTGGTGCTGGAACTGTCGCGCCGCATCGTCGACGCCATGTCGCGGCTGGCGGGCAGCGAGGCCTTCGTGGCCGTGGAACCGTAGCGTCGTTCGGTCCGGGCACGGATATCGCTTGAGCTTTCCCCTCGGCAAGTAGAGAATTTGCGCATCCGCGCCGACCGCGCAGCGCGGCTATAACAATATCGAGGGAATCGAATGAGAATGTCGTTGCTTTGCGTGGCCGCCCTGGCGGCGGGCTGCGCCACGGGTTCCAGCAATCTGATCACCGAAGCCAGGCTGCGGTCGATCCAGCTGAACGTCACGACCTACGACGAGATGGTCCGCGATTATGGTCCGCCGAGCTCGCAGCATTTCGACCGCGAAGGGCTGCTGACCGCGACCTGGTTCTATTTTTACGATGGCGACTACGGCGCCATGGACGACCAGCAGAAACTGACGGTGGTTTTCAACAAGGACCGCACGGTGCGGGACTACGTGAACGCCTCGGTGCCGGAGTCCGGCGGCAGGCGCGGCCGGAAATAAAAAACAAAGGCCGCGGCGTATTGCGCGAAAAACCGGCAATACGCGACGGCCATGCCTGGTGGCAGCGAAATTGCGCGGCGGTCAGCTACCGCCCTGGTCGGCCGCGCGCAGAATGCCGTATAGCTTGTCCTTGAGCTGCAGCTTCTCTTTCTTGAGCACTTCGACCTGATTGCCCGAGGCCGGCTTGATGCCGGCCTCTATATTCTGGATTTCCTGGTCCAGATCGTTGTGGCGCTGGAACAGCGCGGAGAAATGCGCGTTCTCGGATTTCAACTGGGTAATGAGTTGGCGGTATTCAGGAAACATAAGGGCCTCATGGAAGAACCGGTTCGAGGGGTACAGCGTAGAGCTGGGGAGCCTGATGAGCCTTGTGTTGTGGGTCCCATGACACGCCAACGCCAGGCGCTTGTCAACCGTCCGGGAAGCGCCGCTTGATCGGCCGCAACCGCCTGGCGCCGCCGCAAGGGGAGGCGGGGGAAATCTGTGCGATTTGGTCACGTGTGATTACATGATGCCGGCGGCTCGGGGATACACTCGCCTCCCCGTGGTCATCATAAAAATGAAATGAAACAGAGCGCGCCCATTTATCGGCAGGTCTACGAGTTATTCAAGCGGGACGGCCGGATCCACCCGGGCACGGGAATGATGAGCGGAGTCATCGCGCTGTTTCTGGCGATTCTTGCCGTGCTGGGCGTGCTGGCGTTTCATTTTCCGGCCTATCTGACCACGCCGGAGCTGCGCAGTTTTTATTCGGTGGACGCGATGCGCGCCTTGCTGTTCGGCGCGCTGCTGGTGGCGGGCTCGATCGCGCTGGCCAATACCGTGCTGGGGCGCCAGCGCTGGCTCAATATCTCCGCCTTCGTGCTGGTGTGCGTCGCCGTCGCGGCGGGCGGCAGCAATGTGGTGGTGACCAGCTCCAATACCGGCAACCACCCTTATCTGGGCCTGGACTGGTTCATCCTGGATCTGCTGGCGTCCAGCACCGTGTTCATTATTTTCGAGAAGCTGTTTCCGCTGTATCCCGGCCAGCCGGTGTTCCGCGGGGAATGGCAGGTGGACATGAAGCACTTCCTGTTCAACCACCTGTCGGTGGGGGCGGTGCTGCTGTGCATCAATTTCTTCGTGCACCGGCTGTTTTCGTGGGCCGCCTACGAGCCGCTGCAGCAGGCGATCGTCGCGCTGCCCTATGCAGTCGAGCTGTTCCTGGCGGTGCTGGTGGCGGACCTGGTGCAATACGCCGCGCACCGCGCCTATCACGAGGTGCCGTTCCTGTGGCGCATCCATGCCGTGCACCACAGCACCCGCACGCTGGACTGGCTGGCCGGTTCCAGGCTGCACGTGGTCGAGCTGCTGATCACCCGCGTCGCGGTGCTGGGCGTGCTGTTCGCGCTGGGCTTTTCCAAATCGGTGCTGGACGCCTACATCATCATCGTGGGCTTCCAGGCGGTGCTGATCCACTCCAACGTGAAGCTGCCCTGGGGCTGGCTGCGTTACGTGATTGTGACGCCGGACTTCCACCATTGGCACCATTCGTCGGACACCGAGGCGATCGACCGCAACTACGCCGCCCACCTGTCGTTCATCGACTACCTGTTCGGCACCGCGGTGCGCGGCGTGCGCCATCGCCTGCCCGAGAACTACGGCATCCTGGACAACGACATGCCGGGCACCTTCCTGGCGCAGCAGGCCTATCCGTTCGCGCGCAAAAAATAGGGCAGCGGCGCGCCGCTGCCCCATATACGCCGTAGTGGCGTCTTACTTGCTGCCCTTGACGGTGGAATAGGCCGCCATCAGGTTGCGGTAGTCGGGGATGTGGTTCGAGAACAGGCGGCCCAGCCCCTCGATGTCGTTGCGCCAGTCGCGGTGCAGTTCGCAGGCGACGCCGAACCAGCTCATCATCTGCGCGCCGGCCGCTTCCATGCGGCGCCATGCCGCGTCGCGCGTCACTTCGTTGAAGGTGCCCGAGGCGTCGGTCACCACGAACACGTCGAAGCCTTCTTCCAGCGCCGACAGCGCGGGGAAGGCGACGCAGACCTCGGTGACCACGCCGGCGATGATCAGCTGCTTCCTGCCGGTGTCCTTGACGGCCTTGACGAAGTCTTCGTTGTCCCAGGCGTTGATGTTGCCCGGACGGGCGATGTAGGGGGCCTTCGGGAACTGGTCCTTCAATTCCTGCACCAGCGGGCCGTTGGGGCCGTCTTCGAAACTGGTGGTCAGGATGGTGGGCAGCTTGAAGTATTCGGCCAGGTCGGCCAGCGCCAGGACGTTGTTCTTGAACTGGTCGGGCTGAAAGTCCCGGACCAGCGACAGCAGGCCCACCTGGTGGTCCACCAGCAGCACGGCGGCCTGGGACTTGTCGAGTTTCACGTAGGGTTTGGTCATGGCATGCTCCTAGGGGAAGTGGAAGGCGGAGTTAACTATCCTAGGGGCAACGCGGGCTGTCCGGAAGGCGTGAATTTGAGTTTCTGCGTTTCACTCATCGGACGATATGCGTCCGGATCACTTGGCGATGGGCCCGTCGCGCAGTTGCCTCGCGCTGTGTTCCCGCCTGACCACTTCCTGGTATTCGGCGCTCATGAAATCCAGCAGGTCCCGCACGCCGGGCAGCAGGCCGCGGCGCGATGGGAAGATGGCGTGGACGCTGCCCGGTTCCGGTTGCCAGGGCGCGCCCACGTCCACCAGCGTGCCGGCTTCGATCTCTTCGCAGATCATCAATAGCGGCAGGGACACGATGCCCACGCCACGCAGCGCCGCCCGCTTCAGGGCCAGCATGTCGTCGGTCACCAGGCGCGGGCTGAACGGCACGACCAGGCGCGCGCCGTCGGGGCCGTCCAGATGCCAGTGCGATTCGCGCTGCTCGGTGCCCAGCGCCAGCGTGGGGTATTGGTTCAGGCTATGAGGGTCGGCCGGCAGATTGATGCGGCGGGCCAGCTCGGGGCTGGCCACCAGGCTCTGGCAGCTCATGCCCAGCGGCTTCATGACCAGGTCGCTGCTTTCGATGGGGCCGAAGCGCACCCGCACGGCGATGTCGAAGCCTTCGCGCAGCACGTCCACGGGGCGGCTGAAGCTCTTCAGGTACACATGGACCTTGGGGCACTGGACCATGAAGCGGGCGACCAGATCGCCGAGGAAGTAGTAGATCAGCGCGGGCGGCGCCGCCATGCGGATGGTGCCCTGCGGCTCGGCGCGGGTGCGGTCGATGACCTCCTGGGCGGCCTCGGCGCCCGCCAGCATGGACAGGCATTGCTCGAAGTATTCCTGGCCCAGGTCCGTGACGGCGAAGCTGCGCGTGGAACGCTGTATGAGGCGCACGCCCAGCCGCTCTTCCAGCAGCGCGATGCGGCGGCTGAGGCGGGACTTGGGGATGTTGAGCGCGCGGCCGGCCGGGGCGAACCCGCCGTTCTTGACGACCTGCACGAAATAGAAAAGGTCATTCAGATCATGCATGCAGGCTCCCGATCGTTCTGAGAATAGGACGTCGGGTCGAGCATATAACGGCGGCGGGCGCGGCGTATAGCCGCGCCGATTCCGCGATGCGGGATGCGCCAGCACACTAGGTGCTGGCGCGCAGGTTGAGCGTCAGCGGAAAGACTTCCTGGCGCGAGGCCGGCATCTGGCCGTTCAGGCGCTGCAGCAGCAATTCGCCGGCGCGCACGCCGAGCCGGCGGCTGTCGACGCCGATGGTGGTGAGGCCGGGCTCGATCTCGCCGGCGATGTCGGTGTCGCCGAAGCCGAGAATGGCGATCTCGCCCGGAATGGCGAGGCCGCGGTCGCGCGCTTCGAACAGCGCGCCCACCGCCAGCAGGTCGTTGGCGCAGAACACGGCGTCGAACGGCCGGCCCAGCGCGGCCAGGCGCGCGAACGCGGCCCGTCCGTCGGCGATGGTCTGGGCATGGTCCACGGCCAGCTCGGCCACGACTTCCAGGCCGTACTCGGCGGCCGCGGCGCGAAAGCCCTGGCGGCGCAGTTCGCCGCGACCGCCCTGGCGCGCCACGAAGGCGACCCGGCGGTGGCCGCGTTCGGCCAGGTGGCGCGCCGCCATTACGCCGCCGTCGTAGTTGGAGAAGCCCACCAGCATGTCTATGGGATCGCGCGGATAGGCCCAGGTTTCCATGATGGGAATGCCCAGCTCGTGCAGCGACTGGCGGTTTTCTTCCAGTTCGATCACGCCGGTGAACAGCACCGCGGCCGGGCGCAGGGCGCGCAGTGACGCGATCATGCTGGTTTCCTTGGCGTAGGAGTACGAGGTCTGCCCCACCATGAGCTGGTAGCCCTGGGGTTCGAGCACTTCGGCGCAGCCCTGCACCGCCAGCGCGAACTGCTGGCTCAGGATGTTGGAGACGAAGGCGGCCACCACGCTGGACTGGCCGGAGCGCAGGGCGCGGGCGTGCGGGTTGGACGCATAGCCGGTCTGCGCCACGACTTCCAGGATACGCTCGCGCTTTTCCTTGGCGACCTTGTCCGGCTGGCGCAGCGCGCGCGATACGGTGATGGGCGAGACGCCGGCCAGCCTGGCCACCTCTTCGATCCGCGGCGGTCTGGCGGGCAGGGCCGGGCGCGCCGGCGCGGCGCGGCCGTGGGGCTGCACGCGCAGCACGTCGTCGTAGGTGGGAGCGGAGAGGGACGCGGGCCGTTGGGTCATGCGGTGTCTATGGCGGGTTCCTGAATCAGGCGGCATCCGTCAGGATATCAGCCCGGGCGATCGGACGCGCGACCTGGATCAGGCTGTCGCCCGACTCGCAGTCGGTATGCAGCCGCCTGGAGATGACGATGCCCGAGGCCCGGAAGCGCAGCACCTGCTCGTCGGCGTCGAGCCGGTTGAAGTCGTGGTAGTAGCCGGCGACGTCGCCGGCGCGCACATGGGCGCCGATGTCCACGGCCGGTTCGAACCAGCCCCGGCGGGTGGCGAAAATATTCTGCTCGTGGCTGTCGAGCTCCAGCAGCTGCATGCCGGGGGCGGCGGGCGCGTGGGGGCCGAGCACCGGCGCGTCGGTCACGCCCAGCTTCTGCAGCAGGTTGTCGATGGCGCGCTGGGTGGCGGCCAGGCTGGCCGGCGTCAGCGTGCCGCCGCCGCCGAATTCGCCGCTGATGCCGATGGCTCCGGCGCGCGCCGCCGCGGCCATCGAAGTCGGGGCCTCGCGGCCGTTGGCCGCCACGAAGGCATGGGCCATGCCCAGCGAGCCCATCAGGTCCAGCGCCCGGGCCATGCGCCCGGGGTCGTCCTGGCGTTCGATCAGGGCGGTGGGCAGGTGGGCCATCGAGGTGCCGCCGGAATGGATGTCGAACACCACGTCATGGCGCGGAAAGAGTTCGTGCTCCAGGAAGTGCGCCAGCCGTTCGGTCGGGGTGCCGCCCGGCGCGCCGGGAAAGGCGCGGTTGAGGTTGCCGTCGTCCAGCGGCGAGCGTCTGCGCGCAGCCATCACCGCGGGCAGGTTGGCCAGCGGCAGGATGGTGACCTCGCCGCGGATCTGCTGCGGCGACAGGCGGCGTATCAGCCGGCCGAGCGCGACTTCGCCCTCGTATTCGTCGCCGTGGTTGCCGGCCATGAGCAGCACCCGCGGACCGCTGCCGTTGCGGATGCGGCAGACGGGCGTCTTGATCTGGTAGTAGGGCGAGCGGTCCACCGAATAGGGGGTGCCCAGGAAGCTGAGCGCCTTGCCGTCGGCGTCGAAATCGATCTCGTGAAACAGGCCGGTATGCATGGAGGGAGCTGCGGCGCCGCCAGCGGCGGCGCGAAGTGGAGTGGAGTGTCGAGTGGGGGCGCGGCGTGTCAGCGCAGCGCGGCGACGGCCGTCATTTCGACCCGCAGGTCGGGATCTGCCAGCCGCGCTTCGACGCAGGCGCGGGCGGGCGGATTGGCCGGATCGATCCAGGCGTCGTAGACGCGGTTCATGGCGTCGAAGTCGCCGATGGCCGGCAGGAACACGTCCACCGCCAGCAGGCGCGATTTGTCGCTGCCGGCCTCGGCCAGCAGGGCCTCGATCTTGGCCAGCACTTCGCGGGTCTGGGATTCCAGCGAGCCCTGGCGGTTGTCGGCCACCTGGCCGGCGATGAACACGAAGCCGTTGTACGACACGGCCTGGCTCATGCGCGAGCCGGATTTGTAGCGTTTGAGCATGCGTATCCTCGGTAGTCGGGCGCGCCCGGATTACATCTGCGGCAGGGTCTGGGCTTCCTTGAACCACTTTTCCTGCAGCGTCGCGAGCTTGCCGTTCATGCGGTTGGAGAAGAGAAAGGTGTTGATCCAGTTCAGCAGGTTCTGCTGCCCCTGCTGGACCGCAGCATGCGCCGGCGACTGGCGGATCAGGAACTTGAGCTGGGGCGCCTTGGCCGGATTGTCCTCGGCCACCTTGAGCGCGATGGCGCTGTTCTCGGCGAACGACTCGGCCTGGCCGGCCAGGTAGGCGGCCACCGCCGAAGGCGTGTCCTCGAAGCGCACCAGCCTGGCCTCGGGGGCGTTGTCGGTCAGCCAGATGTCCAGCGTGGAGCCCTTGGCGACGGCGATGCTGCGGCCCTTGAGGTCGGCCGCCGTCTTGGCCTGCGGCAGGCCTTCGCCGCCGTAGACGCCCAGGTTCACGGCCGCGTAGGGCTGCGAGAACATCACCTGCTGGGCGCGTTCGGGCGTGGCGCCCGCCGCGGCGATGAGCACGTCGACCTTGCCGGCGAGCAGGCTGGGGATGCGGCTGGCGCCGGTGAGCTGCACCAGTTCGAGCTTGACGCCCAGGTCGGCGGCCATGAGCTTGGCCATGTCGATGTCCAGGCCGTCGGCCTCGCCCTTGGCGTTCTTGAAGCCCCAGGGGGCGGCGTCCATCAGGACGCCGACGCGCAGCTTGCCCGCGTCCAGCACGTCCTGCAGTTTGTCGGCGGCCGCCGCGGGAGCGGCCAGGGAGAGGCAGACGGCCGCGGCGGCGGCCAGCTTGGCGAAGAGTTTCATGGGATGACTCCGGTGGTGTATGCCTTAATGGGCGGTCGGCGCGGCCGTGCCGATGAACTGGCGCAGCTCGGGGGTCTGGGGATCGGCGAAGAGCCGGGCGGGCGGGCCCTGTTCCCACACGCGGCCCTGGTGCATGAACACGACCTTGGACGCGACGTTGCGGGCGAAGGCCATTTCGTGGGTCACCAGCACCATGGTCATGCCCTGGCGCGCCATGTCTTCCATGACCTTCAGCACCTCGCCCACGAGTTCGGGATCGAGCGCCGAGGTGACCTCGTCGAACAGCATCAGCTGCGGCGCCATCGCCAGGCAGCGGGCGATCGCCACGCGCTGCTGCTGGCCGCCCGACAGCAGGGCGGGATAGGCGTCGATCTTTTCGGCCAGGCCGACGCGGCGCAGCACGTCCAGCGCCAGCGCGCGGCCCTCGGACTTGGCGATCTTGCCGTTGAGCGTGGGCGCCAGCGTGATGTTGCGCTCCACGTTCAGGTGGGGAAACAGGTTGAACTGCTGGAACACGATGCCCACGCGCTGGCGGAACTGGCGCAGGCCGGGCATGGCGGCGTGCACGCGTTCGCCGCCGATGCGGATGTCGCCGTCGTCGACGGTCTCCAGCGCGTTCAGGCAGCGCAGCAGGGTGGACTTGCCCGAGCCGGAGCGGCCGATGATGGTGACGATCTCGCCTTCGTCGACTTCTAGCGAGACGCCGTTGAGCACCGCGTTGGCGCCGAAACGTTTGTGGACATTGGAGACTTCAACGAGCGCCATGGATGCGGCCCTCCAGGTTACGCGCCCACATCGTCAGGGGCAGGCACGCCGCGAAGTACAGCAACGCGACGCAGGAATACACCAGCAGGGGCTGGAAGGTGGCGGCGCTGGCGATCTGCCCGGCGCGGGCCAGTTCCACGAAGCCCACCACCGAGGCCAGCGAGGTGCCCTTGATGAGCTGCACCAGAAAGCCCACGGTGGGCGGCAGCGACAGGCGCAGCGCCTGCGGCGCGATCACGTGGCGGAACTGATGCCATTTGGACAGGCCCAGGCAGGCGGCGGCTTCCCATTGTTCGTGCTTGACCGCCTGGATGCCGCCATACCAGATCTGGCCCAGGAAGGCGGCCGTGTAGATGATGAAGGCCACGCTGACGGCGGTCAGCGCCGGCACCTCGACGCCCAGGAATACCGGCATGCCGAAGTAGAAGAACATCAGCAGGCCCAGCAGCGGCACGCCCTGCACCAGTTGCTGCAGGACGGCGGCCAGCCAGCGCAGCGGCGCGGCGCGATGGCTGCGCAGCAGCGCCAGCCCCAGGCCCAGCGGCGCGCCGATGGCCAGCGCGATCAGCACCAGCGCCACCGTCCATTGCAGGGCGCTCAGCAGGGAGGCGAAATCGCTCCAGGAAAACGTACGCATGCTCAAGGCTCCTAGCGGCGCACGGGCCAGGTGAAGGCCAGGCTGCCGGCCAGGGCCAGCACGGCCTTGGTGATCAGCACCAGCGTGAAGTAAATGCCGCAGATCACCGCATAGACCTCGAAGCTGCGATAGGTGCGGCTTTCGATGAAGCTGCCGGCGTGGAACAGGTCTTCGGCGGAAACCTGCGAGGCCAGCGAGGTGCCCAGCAGCAGGATGACCAGTTGCGTGCCCAGCGCCGGATAGACGTTGCGTAGCGCCGGCGCCAGCACGATGTGGCGGTAGACCTGCCAGCTCGTCAGGCCCAGGCAGTGGCCGGCCTCGACCTGGCTGCGCGGAATCGAGTCCAGCCCGGCGCGCAGGATCTCGATGGCGTAGGCGCCGAAATACAGGCTCAGCGCCACCGCCGCGGCCACGAAGGGCGGCATGCGCAGGCCCAGGCCGGGCAGCACGAAGAACACCACGAAAAGCTGGATCAGCGAGGGCGTGTTGCGGAACACCTCGACATAGGCCCGCAGGAACAGCTTGACGGGCCGGGGGCCGTGGCGCGTGAGCAGGGCGCCGGCCAGGCCGATCGCCAGTCCGGCGACGACGGCGATGGCCGTCAGCTCCAGCGTGACCTGCATGCCTTGCCAGAGCTGTTCGCGGTAGCGCCAGATCTGTTGGAAATTCAGTTGCTGCATGGCTTACCCGAAGAACGTGCGGTAGGCGGATTGCACCCGGCCGTCGGCGTCCAGGCCGAAGAAGACGCGCCAGCGGTCCAGACAGGTGCAGGGGTGCGAGATGCCGAACTCGATCACGTCGCCTGGCGCCAGCGCGCTGTCGGGCGCGACGGCCAGGAAGGCGTGCTGGTCGTTGAGCCGGGTGACGCGACCGGCGGGGTCCCAGCCGGCCAGGGGCGCGCCGTCGCGGTAGGCAGCCAGCGGCACGGGCAGGTCCTGGTCGTAGGACACGTCGCGCATGCCGAAGCCGCAGATCGCCAGCCCCGGTTCGGGACGCGACAGGACCTCGCCCCACAGGCGCAGGGCCGGCCGGAAGTCGGCGGCGGCCTGGCGGGCCTGGCCGTCGACCTGGAAGCCGGCGCGCGCGTCCATGGCCTTGAGCGCGCGCTCGTAGGCGCCGTGGTCGTGGAAGAAAATGGCGCCGCTGCGCAGCACCAGCTGGGCGTTGCCGTCCTGCGCCAGCAGCGGGGTGGCGGCCTGCACGACGTGGTCGAAGAAGGCGGAGCCGCCGGCCGTGAACACCAGCGGCGCCTGCGGCGCCAGCGCGCGCACCTGGCCGAAGGCGCGCGCGGCGCGCTGCATCAGCGCGGCGATGTTCTGCGCCGTGGCGGCCGGGTCCGAGGTGGCGACGGCGCCTTCATAGGTGGCCACGCCGGCCAGGGCGAGCTTGTCGCCGTGGGCCGCGACGGCGTCGAGGATGGCGGCGACGGCCGTATCGTCGCGCGCGCCGGCGCGCCCGCCGCCGATCTCCACCAGCACCTCCACCGCGCGCCCGGCCTGTGCGGCGGCGGCGGCCAGCGCCGAGACCGTGGCGGCCGAGTCCGCGAACATCAGCATGCGCGCATCCGGATAGGCCGCCAGCAGCTTGCCCAGGCGGGCGCCGCTGGCGGCGCCGCCGATCTCGTTGCCCAGCATCAGGCGGCGCACGCCGGCGCGCAGCAGCACGGCGGCCTGCTGCAGGTTGGCGACGGTGGCGCCCCAGGCGCCGGCGTCCAGCAGGCGCTGCACGATCTGCGGCGACATCGGCGTCTTGGCGTGCGGCGCCAGCGCCGCGCCGTGGCTGCGGGCGTAGCCGAAAATCCGTTCGACGTTGTGGTCGAAGGCGGCCTCGTCCATGGTCAGGACCGGCAGGGCCATGTTGCCGGTCCTGGGCTGCCAGCCGCGCGAGGCCACGGCGCGCAGCGCGACGGCCGGCTCGCCGGGCGGTACGCCGCGGTAGGTGTCGTCCAGTGGGGTGTCGAGCAGGGTGTCCAGGAAGGGATTCATGCGGCCGCCGAGTGTCGGAAAACAAAGAAAAAAGAGGACGAATGACAACGTTGTCATTCGCCAGGCGGCAGTCTAATGGTAACGTTGTCAAATCAAGAATTAGGGCTATCCCTAGCCCGGTGCGGCGCGCTCAGGCGCCGGCGGAAGCGGCTTCGTCCTTCCAGCGCTGCTTGTCGCGCAGGGGCGGCGTGCCGAACAGGCGGCTGTATTCCCGGCTGAATTGGGACGAACTCTCGTAGCCCACGGCGTGCGCCGCCAGCGCCACCCCGGCGTCGTCGGTCAGCATGAGCCGGCGCGCTTCCTGCAGGCGCAGCTGCTTCTGGTATTGCAGCGGGCTCATGGCGGTGGCCTGCTTGAAATGATGGTGCAGCGAAGACACGCTCATGTGCACGTCGCGCGCGATTTCTTCCACTCGCAGCGGCTGCGCGAAGTTGTCGCGCAGGATGCGGATGGCCTTGGCCACGCGGTTGAGCTGGCTGTCCTGCAGCACCGACTGGCGCAGCACCACACCCTGGCCGTTCATCAGCAGGCGGTACAGCAGCTCGCGCTTGACCATGGGCGCCAGGATGGGAATGTCGCGCGGCGTGTCCAGGAGGCGCAGCAGCCGCAGCACCGCGTCGAGCAGCGAACCGCCCAGCGGGTTCACGCTGAGCGCGCGCGCCGCCTCGGCCGGCGCCAACGCGGGCAGGTTCTCGTCGCTGATCAGCTCGGTGATTTCCTCGGGGTTCAGGTCCAGGCGCAGCCCCAGGTAGGGCAGGGCCGGGCTGGCCACCGACACCTTGGCCACCACCGGCAGGTCGACCGAGGAAATCAGGTAATGGAAGGGGTCGTACTCGTAGCTCTCGTCGCCGATCAGCAGCCGCTTGGAGCCTTGCGCGATCACGGCCAGCGCGGCGCGCTGCAAGCCGGGCTTGGCGCCGGTGGGCTGCGACAGGCGGTGCAGGTACAGGCCCTCGATGGGCGTGTCCAGCGAGCCTTCCAGGTCGCCGGTCATGCGATCCAGCGTGCAGAGCAGCTCGCGGCGGGCGGGCTCGTATTCGATGGCGGGCGGGAGGCCGGCGCGATCGGCGGCCAGGGCGGTGGTCAGCGGCATGGGGGAGGCTCCGGAAGCGCGCCGGGCGGCGGCGGAGGCAGAGAATCGGGTCATGCCAGTGTAGGCCCAAGCTGGCCGTTGCGGTAATGGCGGCCGCGTGCGATGGAGAAATGGGCAAAAAAACCGGAGGAATGGATACGCCGGCCCGGCCCGCGGACCCATGCCGGAGAATCAGGCAAAAAGCGGACAGTATCGAGCAGCGCCGGCGCGCGCCGTCGGACGCATACTGTCCGGGTCGCGGCGGGCAAGCCGTCCGCCCTGTCCTGAAAGGAGCGCACCATGCGGTACAAGAAATTCGGCAGCACCGGCCTGTTCGTCTCGGAGCTGTGCCTGGGAACCATGACCTTCGGCGGCGAGGGCGAACTGTGGAGCAAGATCGGCCGCCTGCAGCAGGAAGACGCCAACCGGCTGGTCGGCCGGGCCCTGGAGGCCGGCGTCAATTTCATCGACACGGCCGACGTCTATTCCGAGGGCCGCTCCGAAATCATCACCGGCCAGGCGCTGCGCGACCTGAAGGTGGCGCGCGACGACGTGGTCATCGCCACCAAGGTCTTCGGCCAGACCGGGGCCGGGGTCAACGCCCGCGGCAATTCGCGCGCGCATATCATGGACGGCGTCAAGAAAAGCTTGGCGCGCCTGCAGCTCGACCACATCGACCTCTACCAGATCCACGGCTTCGATCCGGCCACGCCGGTGGAGGAAACCGTCAGGGCGCTGGACAATCTGGTGCAGCAGGGCCACGTGCGCTACGTGGGCGTATCCAACTGGGCGGCCTGGCAGATCATGAAGGCGCTGGGCATCGCCGAGCGCCTGGGGCTGGCGCGCTTCGAGTCGCTGCAGGCGTACTACACGATCGCGGGCCGCGACCTGGAGCGCGAGATCGCGCCCATGCTGCAAAGCGAGGGCGTGGGGCTGATGGTGTGGAGCCCGCTGGCCGGCGGCCTGCTCAGCGGCAAGGTCGGCCGCGACGGCCAGGCCGAGGCCGGCAGCCGCCGCGCCGTGTTCGATTTCCCGCCGGTGGACCGCGAACGGGCCTACGACTGCATCGACGTGCTGCGGCGCATCGCCGAGGCGCGCGGCGTGTCCGTGGCGCAGGTGGCCCTGGCCTGGCTGATGCACCAGCGCGTGGTCACCAGCGTCATCATCGGCGCCAGGCGCCTGGACCAGCTCGACGACAACCTCGCCGCCTGCGGCATCCGGCTCGACGAGGAAGAACTGGCCGCGCTGGACCAGGTCAGCGCGCTGCCGTCCGAGTATCCCGGCTGGATGCACGTGCGCCAGGGCGAGTACCGGCGCCAGCAGCTCATCGATTCGGCCGCGCCGAACTACAATGCTCCACACCCATAAGCGCGGGCCGCAGGCGCGGGACGCAGGCGCCCGGTGCGCCGGTCCCGGCCGGGTCCGCGCCGACTCACAGGAGGAGCAGACTCGGTATGGAAGCGGAATTCTGGCTGCAGCGGTGGCGCGAAGGGCGCACGCACTTTCATCAATCGCGGGTCACGCCGCTTTTGCAGAAATACTGGCCGGCCCTGGGCGTGCCCAAACAGGGCCGGGTGCTGGTGCCGCTTTGCGGCAAGTCGCTGGACATGATCTGGCTGGCGGCGCAGGGCAATCCGGTGCTGGGCGTGGAGCTGTCGCAACTGGCGGTCGAGCAGTTCTTCGATGAGAACGAACTCAAGCCGCTCACGCACCAGTCCATCTACGGCAAGCATTACGTCGCCGGCAACATCGAAATCATCTGCGGCGACATCTTCAAGCTGGACGCGCAGATCCTGTCGCATTGCGTCGGCGCCTACGACCGCGCGGCGCTGGTGGCGCTGCCCGAGACCATGCGGGCCGATTACGTGCGCCACGTGTACGGCCAGCTGTCGCCCGCCTACCAGGGCCTGCTCATCACGCTGGACTATCCGCAGGACGAGATGGCCGGGCCGCCGTTCTCGGTGGTCGACAGCGAGGTGCAGGCGCTGTTCGAGGCCGTGTCGCCGGCCCGGATCATCGACCGCCGCGACATCCTGGATAAGGACCCCAAGTTCCAGGCGGCGGGCGTGAGCCGGCTCGACACGGTGGTGTACCACCTGGGCGCGCAGGGCTGAGCGGCCTCAGGTCATCAGCCATCCGCCGGCCACGTCCAGCACCNGGGCCGCCGTTCTCGGTGGTCGACAGCGAGGTGCAGGCGCTGTTCGAGGCCGTGTCGCCGGCCCGGATCATCGACCGCCGCGACATCCTGGATAAGGACCCCAAGTTCCAGGCGGCGGGCGTGAGCCGGCTCGACACGGTGGTGTACCACCTGGGCGCGCAGGGCTGAGCGGCCTCAGGTCATCAGCCATCCGCCGGCCACGTCCAGCACCTGGCCGGTGACGAAGCGCGCCTGGTCCGAGGCGAAGAACAGGCAGGCGTCGGCCACTTCCTGCGGCGTGCCCAGTCGGCGCAGCGCCGTGGCCTGCGCCACGGCGTCGTTGATTTCCCTGGGCACGGTGCGCAGCAAGGGGGTGTCGATGCGGCCGGGCGCCAGGGCGTTGACCGTGACCTGGTGCTCGCCCAGTTCGGCGGCCCAATGCCGGGTCAGTCCGATCAGCGCGGCCTTGGTCGCCGCATAGTGGGCGGCCACGATGTCGCAGTACGCCTTGCCGGCCACCGACGACATGTTGACGACGCGCCCGCGCCGCTGCCCGACCATGTGCGGCGCGGCCAGCCGGGTCATGTAGAACACGCTGTTCAGGTTCACCGACACCACCGCTTCCCATTCCTGCGGCGGCATTTCCCAGACCTTGAGCGCGCGCCCGTCGGTCTTGGGCGAGATCCCGACGTTGTTGACCAGGATGTCCGCAGCGCCCAGTTCGCGCGCGAGACGGTCGTAGGCGGCCTGGCAGTCTTCGTAGCGCGCCACGTCCGCATGCACGAAACAGACTTCGTGGCCGCGCTGGCGCAGCGCTTTTTCGTAGGCCTGGCCGGCCTGCGAATTGAAGTCGATCAGGCCCACGCGCGCGCCTTCGGCCAGGAAGCCTTCGACGATGGCCGAGCCGATGCCGCCCACGGCGCCGGTCACGATGGCGGTCTGGTTGCTGAAGCGCGCGCCGGGATCGCGGCGCGGCCGGCTTGCTTGCGGCTTTCCATAAGGCATGGCGTTTCCTGGAGTCAGTGGCCGAGATAGGCTTTTTTCACGTGCGGGTCGCCGAGCAGTTCGGCGCCGGTGCCCGAGCGCACGATGACGCCGTTTTCCAGCACGTAGCCGCGGTCGGCCAGCCGCAGCGTGCGGAACACGTTCTGTTCCACCAGCAGCACGGTCATGCCGTGCGCGGTCACGTCGCGGATGATGTCGAACATCTGCTGCACCAGCAGCGGCGACAGGCCCAGCGAAGGCTCGTCGAACACCAGCAGCTTGGGATCGGCCATCATGCCGCGCGCGATCGCCACCATCTGCTGCTCGCCGCCGGACAGGGAGCCGGCGTACTGGCCCAGGCGTTCCTTGACGCGCGGGAAGATGGCCAGCACTTCGTCCAGCTTGCGCTGCACGATGGGGCGGGCGGCGCGCTTGTACGAGCCCATCAGCAGGTTGTCGCGCACGGTGAAGTGCGGAAACAGCTGGCGGCCCTCGGGCACCATGGTGATGCCGGCGTCGACGATGTCGTAGGGCTTGTGGTTGGTGAGGTCGCGGCCCTCGAATTCGACCCGGCCTTCCTGGGCCGCGATCACGCCGCACAGGGTCTTGAGCGTGGTGGTCTTGCCGGCGCCGTTGGCGCCGATCAGGGTCACGATCTCGCCGGCGCGGACTTCGAAATTCAGGCCGTTGAGCACCTGGCTCTTGCCGTAGCCGGCGGACAGGTTCGAGACCTTAAGCATCCTGATACTCCTTGCCCAGATAGGCTTCGATGACCGCGGGATTCTCGACCACGTCCTGCGGCGCGCCGCTGACCAGCACCGCGCCCTCGTTGAGCACCACGATGCGGTCGGACAGCGCCATGGTGGCCTGCATCATGTGTTCGATCAGCAGCACCGACACGCCCGAATCGCGGATGCGCCGGATCATCCGGATCGACTTCTCGATGTCGGTGGGGTTCAGGCCCGCCATCACTTCGTCCAGCAGCAGGATGCGCGGGTTGATCGCCAGCGCGCGGGCGATCTCCAGGCGCTTCATGCCGCCCACGGTCAGGCTGCGGGCCTCGGCGCCCAGGTACTTGACCAGGTCGGTCTGCTCGGCGATTTTCAGCGCGATCTGCTCGGCCTCGTCGCGGTCGGCGGTGCGGATGAAGGCGCCCAGCATGATGTTCTCCAGCACGGTCAGGCCGGTGAACGGCTTGGCGATCTGGAAGGTGCGGCCCAGGCCCTGGTGCGCGAACTCGTCGGGCGTCTTGCAGGAGACCCAGTTGCCGTGGGCGTCCAGCATCGAGACGCTGCCCTTGTCCGGCGCCAGAAAGCCCGACAGCAGGTTGAACACCGTGGTCTTGCCCGCGCCGTTGGGTCCGATCATGCCCAGGATCTCGTTCCGGTTCAGCGTCAGCGACACGTCGTTGGTGGCGCGCAGGCCGCCGAAGCTCTTGAACAGATTCTCGGCCTTGAGCACCGGCTGCTCGGTGCGCACGGCGTCGTGCAGGCGCAGTTCGTCGGCCAGCTTGCGCCCGGCCCGCGGCGTGCCCAGGTAGGGCAGGCGCGACAGCCAGCGCTCGACGGTGGGGCCGAAGGCGCCGGCCAGGCCGTGCGGGATGGTCAGCACCACGGCCACCAGGATCAGGCCGTAGATCAGCCCGTGCATGCCGTTGCCCACGCTGCTGAGCCAGCCGCGTGCCAGTTCGGCGATGGGCAGCACCAGGAAGGTGCCGGCGATCGGTCCGATCACCGTGCCCAGCCCGCCGATCAGGGCGAACATGGCGATCTGGATGGACAGCTCCAGCGAGAACGCCGAACTGGGATCGACGAAGGTCAGGTAGGTGATGTGGAAGGTGCCGATGATGCTGGTCAGCATGGCCGAGATCACGGCCGCCAGGATCTTCATGCGCACCGCGTGGATGCCGACGGCCAGCGCCGCGTCCTCGCGTTCGCGGATGGCGATCAGGTAGTGGCCGACGCGCGATTTGCGGACGTACCAGGACACCCACAGCACCAGCAGGAACAGGCCGAACGCGATGATCACGTAGTTGATCTTCTCGCGGAACACGATCCACTTCCAGCCTATGTTCAGCGGCAGGCTGATGCCGCTGGAGCCGCCGGTCCAGCTTTCTTCGTGGATCACCAGCAGGCGAACCACTTCGAGGATGGCGATGGTGGCCAGCGCGAAGAACGGGCCGCGCAGCCGCAGGGTGGGGTAGCTGATCAGCACGGCGACGCCCGCCGAGATGAGGGCGCCGGCCAGCATGCCGATCCAGGGCGAAATGCCCCAGTTCTGCGTCAGCAGCGTGGCGGTGTAGCCGCCGATGCCGTAGAACACCGCGTGGCCCAGCGAGAGCTGGCCGGCGTAGCCGCCGACGATGTTCCAGGCCACCGACAGCGCCGAGAACACGAACAGCAGCACGAAAAGATTGGTCCACAGCGGCGTGGCCAGGACGACGGGCGCAATGAACATCGCGGCCAGCAGGATGAGGCTGACGTAGGCTTTGGGATGCCGGATATCGGGAAACACGTTTTTCGCTCCTGGTTTTGCGGGTCACTCGGTACCGACGCCGAACAGTCCGTTCGGGCGCAGCACCAGGATCAAGAGGAAGATCCCGAAGTACACGACCTCTTTCAGGTCGGGGGCGATATAGAAGCCGGCCAGCGTGTCCACGATGCCGATGATCATGGACCCCGCCACCGCGCCGTACAGGCTGCCCAGTCCGCCCAGCACGACGATCACGAACGCCGTCAGCACGAAATACGTGCCCACGGTGGGGAAGACCGGATACTGCGGCGCCAGCAGGCCCGCGGCGATGCCGACGAAGGCCGTGCCCAGGCCGAAGGCGATGGCGTAGACGGTGTTGACGTTCACGCCCATCAGCGTGGCGGCGTAGCGGTGCTGCGCCACGGCCCGCAGCGCGCGGCCCAGGTAGGTGCGGTGCATGAAGACATGCAGCAGCACGGCCAGGCCCAGCCCGATCACGAAGGTGACGAGCTGCCCGGTCACCATGGAATACGCGCCCACGCCGATGGCGTCGGTGCCCAGTTCGACCGGCGCGCGGTAGACGTTGGCGCCGAATATCACCAGCGCGAGATTCAGCAGGATGGTGGACACGCCCACCATGGCGAAGATCTGGATGTGCTGGTCGGCGTTGAGCAGCGGCTGAATGATGGCTTTCTGCGTCAGCGCGCCCAGCGCGAACAGGACGATGGCGACCGGCACCAGGCCGGCGTAGGGATGCACGCCGAGTTGCGCGGCGATCAGGTAGACCATGTACATGCCCACCATCAGGAACTCGCCGTGCGCGAAGTTGATGACGCGCACCACGCCGAAGATCAGCGTCAGCCCCAGGCTGATGATGGTGTAGGCGCCGCCCAGCAACAGGCCGTTGATGACCAGTTGAACGAAAAGATCCATATGACAACCTCAGAGAGCGGGCAGCGGACCCGGCCCGGCCGGGGAGCGGTCCGGGCCGGGGCGCGCGGGCCCCGGGGGATACGTCAGGTGCGCGGGGCGCCCGGGCTTACTTCTTGAAGATCGGCTTGCCGAGCGCGAGGCTGTCGGGCGCGATGGTGACGAGCTTGCCGTCCTGCCACTGCATCACGTAGAACGTGGATGCGTTGTTCTGGCCGTCTTCGCCGAAATCGAAGGCCCAGCCGTTGGCCGTCTGGCCGGCCGGCTTCTTGTAGGCCAGGACCGCGGCCCGGATCTTGTCCTTGTCGGTGGACTTGGCGTTGCCGATGGCTTCGAAGAAGGCTTTGGCGCCGACGTAGTTGGTCAGGCTGTGGCCCGATTGCGGGTCGCTCTTGTAGGCGCTGCGGTAGGCCTGCAGGAACTTGTCCAGCCCCGGCGCGCCGGCCGGATCGATGGACGCCTGCGGGAAGTCCAGGTCGAACACGCCGTTCATGTCGGCGCCCACGGCCTTGGCCGTGTCGGTCAGGGAATAGCCGCCGCCCGCGCCGATCACGACCTTGGGCTTGAACCCGGCCGCCCGCGCCTGGCTGAAGAACAGGATGGCGTCGTTCTGGTAGGCCGTGTGCAGCACCACGTCGACCTTGGCGCCCTTCAGGCGCAGGATCAGCGACGATAGGTCGACGGTCTTGGCGGAGTAGGGCAGGACCTCGGCCACCGTGTAGCCCAGTTCCTGCGCGCGCTTTTTCTCGGTCGCCGCCACGTCGGTGCCGTAGGGGCCGTCTTCGTGGATGATGCCGATCTTGACCTGCTTGGGATCGAGGCCCATGCCGGGCGCGACGATCTCGTGCAGCGCGTTGATCACCGCAACGCCGTACAGCGCCGTGTTGGGGTTGCTGCGGAACAGGTATTGGTAGTTGCGCGTGGTGATTTTGTGGGCGGTGGCGCCCAGTTCGAAATACGGCACGCCGGCCAGTTCCGCGACCGGCGAGGCCGCGTACGAGATGCCGGAGGCATAGCTGCCGAACACCCCGACGACATTGGAAGAGATCAGGCGCTTGGTTTCCGACACCGCCTGGGTCGGATCGACCGCGTCGGCCTTGATGATTTCGATCTTCTCGCCGTTGACGCCGCCGGCCGCATTGATTTCCGCGACCGCCAGTTCCAGGCCGCGATAGCTTTCCTGGCCGAGCAGGGCGAGCGCGCCGCTGAACGGAAACAAGGCCCCCACCTTCATGTCCGCCATCGCGGTTCCCGTCGCCAATGCGCCGCATACCCCCAGCGCCAAAACAGTCTTCTTGAACTTGATCACGCTACGCTCCTTTGTCGGTATGGGATGCGGGATTTTTCTGTTCCCGTCTTTTTTTGAATATATGATATATCCATCGTCGGGGTGACGTTTCCCGCTTTGGATTCTAGTGGGGGCCTGAACCCGACGAATCGGGGAATTCCCTAAAGCATTGTAAATACACGCTTAGTTGACGATTAATGCGGCTATATGCCGTATTTTCGGCCTGCGGCAACGGAATGGACACACGCCATTTCAGATGCCTGAAAAATCAGGCGGATCTGAATTTGTTCATATATCGTATATCCTAAAAAGGGCCCGCTCACGGGGCCAGGGAGACAGGGATATGTTTGATGAAGTGACTTTCGCCGGCAAACGGGTGCTGATCACCGCCGGCGCCGACGGACTGGGGCTGGAGATGGCGCGGGTGTTCCGCGGCGCGGGCGCCGAGGTATTCGTGTGCGACGTGAACGAAGCCCGTCTGGCGGCGCTGCCGGCCGAACTTCCCGGCGTGCACACCGCCGTGGCCGACGTCGCCGACGAAGCCAGCGTGGCGGCCTTGTTCGCCGCGGTCCGCCGGCAGCTCGGCGGGCTCGACATCCTGGTCAACAACGCCGGCGTGGCCGGCCCCACCGGCTATGTGGAAACCCTGTCGAAGGCCGACTGGGACCGCACGCTGGCCGTCAACATCACCGGGCAGTTCCTGTGCGCGCGGCAGGCCATCGGCCTGCTCAAGGAGTCGCCCGCGGGCGTGATGATCAATATGTCATCGGCCGCGGGCCATCTGGGCTTTGCCGGCCGTTCGGTGTATTCGGCGTCGAAGTGGGCGGTGATCGGCTTTACCAAGTCGCTCGCCATCGAGCTGGGCGGCTACGGCATCCGCGTCAACGCGATCCTGCCGGGCGCCGTCGAAGGGCCGCGCATACGCGCCGTGATCGCGGCCAAGGCGCAGACGCTGGGCCGTCCGGTCGAGGAAATCGCCGCGCAGTACGAAAGCCAGGCCGCGCTGGGCCGCATGGTCACGGCGCGCGACATCGCCAACATGGTGCTGTTCAACGCCAGCGAGGCCGCCGGCAGCGTGACGGGGCAGGCCATCGTGGTCGACGGCTTCACGCAGAAGCTCTATTGAACCGAAACGCCAGGAATCCAACGGAGAACAGCATGGCCAAGCCCAGACAGAAAGTCATCATCACCTGCGCCGTGACCGGCGCCATCCACACGCCCAGCATGTCGCCGCACTTGCCGGTGACGGCCGACGAGATCGCGCAGGCGGCCATCGGCGCGGCCGAGGCGGGCGCGGCGGTGCTGCACCTGCACGCCCGCGATCCGCAGACCGGCAAGCCCTCGCAGGACCCGGCGCTGTTCAAGCCGTTCCTCGAACGGATCAAGGGCGCGACCGACGCCATCGTCAACATCACCACCGGCGGCAGCCCGCATATGACGGTGGAAGAACGCATGAAGCCGGCCGTGGCCTTCAAGCCGGAGCTGTGCTCGCTGAACATGGGGTCGATGAACTTCGGCCTCTTTCCCATGCTGGGCCGCTTCACTGAATTCAGGCACGACTGGGAACGCGAGCATCTGGAGAACAGCCGCTCGCTGGTGTTTCGCAATACCTACCAGGACATCGAAACCATCCTGAGGCTGGGCGACGCCAACGGCACGCGCTTCGAGTTCGAGTGCTACGACATCAGCCACCTGTACAACCTGGCGCATTTCGTCGACCGCGGCCTGGTGAAGTCGCCGCCCTTCATCCAGTCGGTGTTCGGCATCCTGGGCGGCATCGGGCCGCATCCCGAAGACCTGATGCACATGAAGCGCACCGCCGATCGCCTGTTCGGCGACGAGTACGAGTGGTCCATTCTCGGCGCCGGCCGCGCGCAGATGCCGCTGGCCACCATAGGCGCGGCCATGGGGTCCAACGTGCGCGTGGGGCTGGAGGATTCCCTGTGGATCGGGCCGGGCCGCATGGCCCAGTCCAACCGCGAGCAGGTCGAGCGCATCCGCACCATACTGGAAGCGCTGAACCTGGAGATCGCCACGCCGGAAGAAGCCCGTGCCAAGCTGGGCCTCAAGGGCAAGGACCAGGTCGCGTTCTGAGGCCGCAGCCGCCGCCGCCGGCTCAGGCGTGGCGGCGCAGGGCCGCGGCCAGCGCGCCGGCGTCCAGCGCGCGGTCGAAGTTGGCGGCGTGGCGGGCCTTCAGGGTCAGCTCGGCGGCCAGCGCCAGTTCCGCGTCGCTGGGGTCGGCCGCGCCCAGCTCGCGCAGCGTGGCGGGCAGGCCCACCTGGGCGTACCACTGCCGCAGATCGGCCAGCATGCCGTCGGCGCGCTGTTCCAGGTCCAGCTGCACCAGCAGGCCCAGCGCCACCTGCAGGCCGTGCGGCGCGCCGGCCAGCCCGCCGATGCGGGGCAGCCCGCGCGTGAGCGCATGGGCGATGGACAGGCCGCCGCTTTCGAAACCGAGACCGCTCATGAGGATCATCGCTTCCACCACGCGCTCGAACGCGGGCGTGGGCTGGCCGCTGCCGGCCGCGGCCATGGCCTCGGCGCCGTCGGCCAGCAGCGTGCGCAGGCAGCCGTCGGCCAGGAATTGCGCCGCCAGCGGCGGCGCGCCGTCGTACATGTTCATGCCGCCGTTGCGCCGGCATTGTTCGGCTTCGAACTTCTTCGAGACCGCGTCTCCCAGGCCCGCGCGGAAGAAGTGCGCGGGCGCGGAGGCGATCACGGCGGTGTCGACCAGCACGATGGTGGGGTTGAACAGCATGTGCTCCACCGCCAGGAGCTGGTGATGGCTGTCGTACAGCACGTAGTTCTTGCTGGTGGGCGCGTCGTTGGAGGCCACCGTGGGCACGGTGATGAGATGGCAGTGCAGCGATCGGGCCACCGCCTTGCCGGCGTCCAGCGCCTTGCCGCCGCCTACCGCGATCACCATGCCGGCGCCGCTGGCCGCCGCCTGCGCGCGCAGGCCGGCGACGGCGTCGGGCGTCAGGTCGCCGTCGACCGTGAGCGCGGCCAGTTCGACCTGATGGGCGGCGCACAGCGCCTCGATCCGCGGCCCCAGCAGGGCGCGCACGTGGCTGTCGATGACCAGCGCCGCGCGGCCGCCGAACAGCGCGGCGTAGCGGCCCAGCGCGTCCAGCGCGCCGGCTCCCTGGATGTAGCGGCTCGGGGCGCCGAAAATCTTCAGCATGGCATGCGCCTATTTGCGGGGAGGAGGGCCACGGTAGTCGAGCTCCTTTTCACGTTCCACCAGCCAATCGATCATGATCTTGCCGCCCCAGACCAGGTCGGCCTGGATGGCTTTGCGGGCGGCTTCGGAGTCGCGCGCGGCCAGGGCCTGCAGCACCGCTTCGTGGCGGTGCTCGTTCTGCGAATAGTCCAGCCCCGAGGTCTTGACGTGGAAGACCTTGAGGATGGGGCCGGTGATCACCCAGAACGACTCCACCGTGTTGCGCAGTATCGGCTTGCCGCTGGCTTCCAGGATGGCGAAGTGGAACTTGCGGTTCAGGTAGCTGGCGCGCTTGGGATCGGTGGCGGTGTGGGAAATGAATTCGCGCTGCAGCGCGACCAGGTTGTCCAGCTGCTTGCGCGTGATGTTCTGCGCGGCCTCGGCCGCGCCCATGCCTTCCAGGTGAAAACGGATCTGCTGGATCTCGCGCAGCTTTTCGGAATTGACGTACGGCACGTAGACCGCGGTGGCCGCCTGCATTTCCAGTCCCTGTTCGCTGATGAGCCGGAAGATGGCCTCGCGCACGGGCGTGATGGAAACCCCCATTTCCTGGGCCAGTTCGCCAATGATGAGGCGCTCTCCCGGTTCGTACTGCCCGTTGATCAAGGCGTTGCGGATCTCGTTGTAGACCTTGACGGAGAGGTTCTCTTTTTTTACGGGTTTGAGGCTCGACATAACGGTTGCGGATCGGCTGTATCGATGGAGCGGCGGGGCGCGGGATGCATTCTATCCCGCAATGACCAATACGCGCTAAGCTAGTATATTATATATCATATATTCTGTTGAAAGCGGGAGACGGCATGGAACAGCGCTGCGCAATCCCCTCGGAGGCGGAGGTCCGGCTGCTGCGGGAAAAGGCCCGCCACATCCGGCTGGAGACCATCCGGCTGATCGAAATCGCCAAGGTCGGCCACTACAGCTCGGTGTTCTCGTGCGCCGAGATTTTTGCCGCGCTGTACTACGGCGTCATGCGCCTGCGCCGCGGCGACCCGCGCTGGCCGGACCGCGACCGTTTCCTGATGGGCAAGGGGCATGCGGCGGTGGGCCTCTTTCCCGTGCTGGCCGATCAGGGCTTTTTCGATCCGGCGCTGCTGGACGGCTACACCCGGCTGGGCAGCCCGCTGGGCGACCACCCCGACATGAGCAAGGTGCCGGGCGTCGATTTCAGTTCCGGCTCCATCGGCCATGCCTTGTCCAACGGCGTGGGCATGGCGCTGGGCGGCCGGATGAACCGGCGCGACTTCAGCGTGTTCGTGATGCTGGGCGACGGCGAGATGCAGGAAGGGCAGGTCTGGGAAGCGGCCCTGTTCGCCGCGCACCACCGCCTGTCTCGGCTGATCGCCATCGTCGACCGCAACGGTTACCAGCTCGACGGCAAGGTCGACGACGTGATGGGCGTGGAATCGCTGCGCGAGAAATGGCAGGCGTTCGGCTGGGAGGTGCACGAGGTCGACGGCCACGATCCGGCGGCCCTGACCGCGCTGCTGCGCGGCCTGCGCGCCGACGAGGCGCGCGACCGGCCGGCCTGCGTGATCGCCCGGACCGTCAAGGGCAAGGGCGTCTCCTTCATGGAGACCGAGCCCGGCTGGCACCTGGGCTATCTGGCGCCGCAGGACGCGCAGGCCGCTATCGACGAAATCATGTCCCGCGAGATCTGAATGGCACAAGCAAACCCGCTCTCCCCCGACTCCTGGCAGTACCGCGCGCTGAACGCGGTGAACCCCGGGCTTTCCTATCTTGCCGAGGCCCTGATCGCGCTGGCCGCGCAAGGCCACCCCGTGGTGGCCGGGTCGGCCGACCTGCAATATTCCAACGGCCTGCATCGTTTCGCGCAGGCCTATCCGGACCGCTACGTACAGTTCGGCATATCCGAGCAGAACATGGTGTCGGCGGCGGCCGGCCTGGCCACCACCGGGATGATGCCCTTCGTCGCGACCTTCGCCTCGTTCCTGGGCCTGCTGTGCTGCGAACAGATCCGCATGGACGTGGCCTATACCGGGCTGCCCGTGCGCCTCATCGGCCATCACACCGGCATCAGCCTGGGGTTCTACGGCACTTCGCACCACGCCACGGAAGACATTTCCACGATGCGCGCCCTGGCCGGCCTGACCGTGGTGTCGCCGGCCGACGGGCCGCAGCTGGCCAGCGCCATCAAGGCCTCGGTGGACTGGCCGCAGCCCATCTATTTCCGCATCGGGCGCGGCCGCGACCCGCAGGTCTACGAAGATGGCGCGCCGTTCGAATTCGGCCGCGCCATCGTTCATTCCCACGGCAGCGACCTCAACATCATCGCCTGCGGCATCACCGTGCACGCCGCGCTGGCCGCCGCCGCGCAGCTGGGCGCCGAGGGCTGGTCCGTGGGCGTGATCGACATGGCCACCATCAAGCCGCTGGACCGCGAGGCCGTGCTGGCCGCCGCCGGCCGCTCCTCCGCGCTGATGACGGTGGAAGAACACAACGTGCTGGGCGGGCTGGGCTCGGCCGTGGCCGAAGTGCTGGCCGACGCCGGCTGCGGCGTCCGCCTGCGCCGCCACGGCATTTACGACCAATACAGCCTGATCGCGCCGCCCGCGACCCTGTACGCGCACTACAGGCTCGACGCCGCCGGCATTGGCGAGGTCGCGCGCGAACTGCTCAAAACTTGAACCACGGAGAACCCAATGAAGGAAATCAGCGGCAACACCCGCCTGTTCGGCATCCTGGCCGATCCCATCCACCATGTGAAGACGCCGCAGCGCATGAACGAGCATTTCGCCCGCATCGGCTTCGACGGCGTGTGCGTGCCTTTCCACGTGCGGCCCGACGGCCTGGCCGACGCGGTGGCGGCGCTGCGGCGCTTGAACAACCTGGGCGGCGTCATCGTCACCATGCCGCACAAGACCGCCATCCTGGAACTGGTCGACGAGGCCAGCCCCGTGGCGCGCGCGATAGGCGCGGCCAACGTGGTGCGCCGCGACCCCGACGGCCGGCTGGTGGCGCACATGCTGGACGGCGAGGGCTTCGTCCGCGGCCTGATCGAGGCCGGCGTCGCCCCGCAAGGAAAAAGCGCCTACCTGGCGGGCGCCGGCGGGGCCGCGAACGCCATCGGTTTCGCGCTGGTGCAGGCCGGCGTATCCAGGCTGACCATCGCCAACCGCACCGTGGCCAAGGCCGAAGACCTGAAGCAGCGCATCCTGTCGCTGCATCCCGGCGCCGACATCGCCATCGGCACGCCCGATCCCTCGGGGCATGACCTGGTCGTCAACGGCACTTCGCTGGGCATGAAGCCCGACGATGCGCTGCCGCTGGACACGCAGCGGCTGACGCCGGACCAGCTGGTCTGCGAAGTCATCATGCAGCCGCGCGATACCGCGCTGCTGCTGGCCGCTCAGGCCCGCGGCTGCAAGGTGCACTACGGCGCGCCCATGCTGGCCTGCCAGATCGAACTGATGGCGCAGATGCTGGGCGTGCCGGACGCCGCCTGAGGCCCGACCCGCAACGACCATGGGCGAATACGATTTCATCATCGCCGGCGGCGGCACCGCCGGCTGCATCCTGGCCAACCGCCTGAGCGCCGACGGCAGGCACCGCGTGCTGATGCTGGAGGCCGGGCAGCAGCCGCACAGCATGTGGATCTCGATACCCGCGGGCTTTTCGCGTCTGCTGGTCGATCCGGATTACAACTGGCGCTTCGCCACCGAGCCGGAAGACAACGTATACGGGCGGACCATCGCCGTGCCCCGGGGCAAGGGCGTGGGCGGCTCGACGCTGATCAACGGCATGATCTACGTGCGCGGCCAGCCCGGCGATTACGACGGCTGGGAAGCCGCCGGCGCCGCCGGCTGGAACTGGACGCTGGCCGCGCGCCTGTTCCGCAAGATCGAGCGCTACGAGCGGGGAGGCGAGGGCCGCGGCACGGACGGCCCCATGCGCCTGGAAGAGGTGGCCGAACGCTATCCGGTGTCCGACGCGTTTCTGCGCGCCGCGCAGGAAGACGGCCAGCGCCTGAACCCGGACTACAACAGCGGCGACCAGGAGGGCGTGGGCTACTACCAGGTGCTGCAGCACCGGGGCCGCCGCTGGAGCGTGGTGGACGGCTATCTGCGGCCCGCGGCCGGCCGCAGGAACCTGACCGTGGAATGCGGGGCGCACGTGACGCGGCTGCTGTTCGAGGGCAGGCGCTGCACGGGCGTGGTCTATCGGCAGGACGGGCGCGAGCACACCGTGCGGGCCGCGCGCGAGACGCTGCTGTGCCTGGGGGCGGTGCAGTCGCCGCAACTGCTGGAACTGTCCGGCGTGGGGAGCCCGGCGCTGCTGCAATCGCTGGGAATTCCGCTGGTGCATGCGCTGCCGCAGGTGGGCGAAAACTATATCGACCACTACGCCACGCGCATGAACTGGCGCGTCAAGGGCACGGTGACGCTGAACGAAATGTCGCGCGGCTGGCGGCTGGCGCGGCAGGTGGCGCGCTACTACGCCAGCCGCAAGGGCATTCTGACGCTGGGCACGGGGCTGGTGCACGGCTTCGTCAAAAGCGCGCCGGACCTGCCGGCGCCCGACGTGCAGTATTTCTTCGTGCACGCCAGCTACGCCAACGCGGCCGAACGCATCCTGGACCGCGAACCCGGCATGACGATAGGCGTGGCCCAGCTGCGCCCCGAATCGACGGGTTCCATCCACATCAAGTCCGCGGACCCGCTGGCCGGGCCGGCCATCCGCCCCAACTTCCTGTCGGCCCAGGTGGACCGCGATAGCCTGGTGGGCGGCATGATGGCGGCGCGGCGCATCGTCGGCCAGCCGGCCCTGCGTCCGTATGTGGCCGCGGAAATGAGCCCGGGCGCGGACGTGCAGCGCTACGATGAATGGCTGGACTTCGCGCGCCGCAACGGCCAGACCATCTACCATCCCATCGGCACCTGCCGCATGGGCTCGGATGACGGCGCCGTCACCGACGCGCGCCTGCGGGTCAACGGCGTGTCGGGCCTGCGGGTGGTGGACGCCTCGGTGATGCCCAGGATGGTGTCCGGCAATACCCAGGCGGCCGTCATGATGGTGGCCGAGCGGGGCGCGGAGATGATCCTGGAGGACGCGCAATAACCGGAAAGGAGCTGGAATGACATACGACCTTTGGTATTGGGACGGCATCCCCGGACGCGGGGAGTTCGTGCGCCTGGCGCTGGAGGCGGGCGGCATCGCCTACCGCGAGCGCGCGCGCGAACCCGGCGCCGACGGCGCCACGCTGGCCGCCGACATGGCCGCGCGGCGCGAATATCCGCCCTTCGCGCCGCCGTATCTGGTGGCCGGGAAAATGACGCTGGCGCAGACCGCCAACATCCTGCTGTTCCTGGGAGAAAAGCACGGGCTGGCGCCCAAGTCCGTGGAAGGGCGGCTGTGGGTCAACCAGTTGCAGCTGACCATCGCCGACATGGTGGCCGAAGCCCACGACACCCACCATCCCATCTCGTCGAGCGACTACTACGAAGACCAGAAGGCCGAGGCGGCGCGGCGCGCGCGCAGCTTCCGCGAGGAACGCATGCCCAAGTTCCTGGGGTATTTCGAGCGGGTGCTGGAAGGGCAGCAGGCCTGGCTGGCCGGCGGCGAGCGCTGGACCTATGCGGACCTGTCCTTGTTCCAGCTGGTCGACGGCCTGCTCTATGCCTTCCCGAAGCGCATGGCGACGCTGGCCGCGTCCTATCCCAAGGTCATGGCGCTGCATGCGCGCGTGGCGGCGCTGCCGGAGCTGCAGCCGTATTTCCAGAGCGGCAGGCGCCTGCCCTACGGCGACGGCATTTTCCGCCGCTACCGCGAGCTGGACGCGGCCTGATCCGCGCCGGTGCGCTATAAACTCGGTATCGTCCGAACCTTCAGGCCCGGTCATGCACCGCCATGCCCGGGCCATATTGCTGCCGCAGTCCTCCATGACCGAATCCGAAGCCCTGGCTCTCGCCTCGCACCGCCACTACAAGGGCGGCCTGTACCGCTACGTGGGCACCGCCCGCCATTCCGAAACCGAAGAATCCCTGGTCGTGTACGAACACCTGTGGCCGCACGAACGCGGGCTGTGGGTGCGTCCGGCGGAGATGTTCTTCGGGAAGCTGGACGACGGCAGGCCGCGTTTCGCGCCGCTGGCTTCGGCGCAGTGAAGCCATGAGCTATTTCTACCGACGACCGCGCGCGGCCGGCGCGGCGGCGGGCCGCAAGGCCGAGGCCCTGAACGACGCGCTGCAGGCATTGCGCGGCCCCTTCATCGTGGCCGACCTGGAAACCACCGGCCTGTCCACCGCCACCTGCGAGATCCTGGAATTCGCCGCCGTGCGCGTGGGCGCGGCCGGCGCGCTGGAGCGCGAGTACACGCAGGTGGTGCGCACGCGCGGCCCGGTGCCGTCGTTCATCACCCGCCTGACCGGCATCACGCAGGCCGAGGTGGACCGCCACGGCGTGCCGGTGACGCAGGCGTTCTCGTCGTTCCTGGACTTCGTCGAAGACCTGCCGGTGTTCTTCCACAACGCGTCCTTCGACCGGCGCTTCCTGGGCGCGGCAGCGGACCAGACCGGCATGCCGTTTTCCAACCCCACCCACTGCACGCTGGCGCTGGCCCGGCGCGCCTGGCCCGAACTGCCTTCGCACAAGCTGGAGATCCTGGCCCGCCACGTCGGCGCGTCCAATCCCACGCACCGGGCGCTGGCCGACGTGCGCACCACCGTGGCGGTGGCGCTGGCGGCGGGGTCGTTATTGGGGGTTGGCGCCGGCTGATGGGTTTCGCGCGTTCGATGGTCGCGTTCCGGCCTAAAGACTCTCGCGCTGCACCCATCCTACGATCGTGAGGCCGTAGGATGGGTGCAGCGCGAGACATTCGATATAAAAAACCGCTGCGGAACGCGCGTAACCCATCGCTCCACCCCCCTCAGATCACCTTCTGCTCGTGATGCACCTGCGGCGGCTCGACGAAAAAGCCCGCCACCAGCTTGCGCCATTCCTGGAAATCGCTGGATTCGCGGAAATCGACCATGTGGTTTTCAACGGTCTCCCACTCCACCACCAGCGTGTAGCGCTGCGGCAGTTCGATGCTGCGGTACAGCTCCATGCCGTGGCAGCCGCGGGCCCGCAGGAACAGCGGCTTGGCCTGCGCCACGCCGGCCTCGAACAGCGCTTCCTGCCCCTCGCGCACGTGGATGCTGGCAATCTCCTGGATCATGGTCTTGTCTCCCTGTGATGGATGAAGCCGGCAGCGGCCGGCGGCGCAGATAGTATGGCCGAAAAAGGCGGTATTCAGCCGTACGACAGCTTGACGGCGCTTGCGGGAAATGCAGGGACGGCCCCGTCGCCCGCGCGTCCTAGTGCAGTTGCCGCAGGCGCGCGCCGGCCTTCCCATCCATCGGGCCGAGTGCGGCGCGCGGCGCGGCCGTCGCAGCCCTTTGCGTTTCGTCCATACGCATGGTCCGCGCGCGGCGTGTTCGCACATTTGGCCGGATGTGTTACCGGCCCGGATCGTCCGGCGGGAGTCGGTCGCCCGTTCAGCCGATATCGACGGATCTAGGACGGCGCAATCATTCCGTACCAATACGAAAGTCCCAGGCCTTTCGTCATTGTCCGGAGGGCTGGGAGGGTAACGGTCCGCGCCGGTCGGTCGCCGGCAGCCATGCATCCGTGCAAGCACGGATCGGGAGGAGCTCAAATGAAAAAGCTCGCAGCAGTCGCCGCGTTGTCCCTGTTCGCCGCCACCGCCTACGCCACCGGCCCCGGCGGTTCGGTGACGGTCCATTCCGGCGCCATCAACGGCACCGTGTCATCCATCTCCACCGGCAGTTCCGTGGTGGCCACCCAGATCAACGGCTACGGTTCGTCCAGCCAGACCTCGTTCGGTGAAACCGGCGGCGTGGCCCAGGCTGGAGGCAGCTTCGGTCCGGACGGAACGCAAGTCGTCACCAGCACGCGCCAATACGCCACCAGCGAGTCGTACGGCAGCGTGTCGGGCAACGCGCCCATCATGGTGGGCGACAGCATCGCCAACGGCGGGGCCTCGTTCGGGCAGACCGAGACCAGCGCCTCGGCCACCGGGACGTTCCACGCGGCGAACGTGGGGGCGTTCGGGGCAATACACGGCATCGGCGCGGTAGGCCATGTCGCAGGGTTCAATCACTGACCCCTGACCGGACGGCTGCGGCCGTCCGGTAGAGGAGACATCATGAAGACCATAGCGCTTGCCATGACGCTGTCGCTGGCCGCGTTCTCCGCCGCGGCCCAGACCAGCAGTTCCAGTGCCACGACGTCGGCGACCTCGGGCTCGACCAATGCCGGCAACAACCAGGGCATCACCTTCAATTCCAGCAACGGCGGCTCCAGCACGCTGCGCAGCGCGCCGCCGGTGGGCGGCCAGAGTTTCTACGGCTCGTTTTCGTCGGACAGCTGCATGGTTTCCGCCGGAGGAGGCGGTTCCGTGGTCGGCTTCGGCATGAACGTGGCGATCCCGATCGAGGACCAGAAGTGCAGCCTGCGGCGCAACTTCGAACGCACCATGCAGGCGGCCGCGTCCACCAAGGACGCCGACCGGGCGCGGCGCCTGGAGACGGCCGCCATCGACATCCTGTGCCAGACCGACGACCGCACCAAGGCCGCGCTGGTGGCGCAGGGGCTGTGCACCAATCCCGCGCTGACCACGGCGGATCACCGATTCGACGGCGCCGCCGTGGCGCAGGTCGCGCCGTCGGCGCCGGTGCTGGCCGAACGCCCGCCCCTGGGCCAGCCGCTGCCGCCGGCGGCCCAGGCCTATCCCGTGCGCTCGGTGCGCAGCGCCGCGCTGGCCTCGCCGCCGCTGCGCAATCCCAGGCTGGACCAGCAGGCCTTCGCGGACCTCTACACGCCGGGCTGAGCCCGCCGGCCGCTCAGGGCGCGGGATGCGCGCCCGGCGCCGGCGCGGCCGCCTGCATGGGCGGCAGTTCCGGGGCCGAGGCCAGCAGCATGGTGGGCGGTGAAGAGACCTCCAGCCCCGCATCGTGCAGCCGCTTGAGCACGGTGAACAGCAGGGCGCTGCGCACCCCGTACGCGGCCCGCGGCGAGGACACGTAGCCCTTGGCGTTGAAGATCAGGTGGCCGCCTTCGATGCCGTCCAGGAACACGTTCGGCGCCGGCGTCTCCAGCACGTCCTCGTGGTCGGCGAAGGCCTGCAGGATCAGGTCGTGCACCTGTTCGGCGTCGGTGGACAGGGGCAGCGGCAGCTTGATCTGGACCAGGCCCAGCGGGTTGGAGCGGGTCACGTTGCGTACGGTCTTGGTGACGAACTCCGAGTTCGGCACGATCACCGTCGAGCGGTCGCCCATCTGGATCTCGGTGGCGCGCACGTTGATGCGCAGGATGTCGCCCTCCACGCCGCCCAGCGAGACCCAGTCGCCCACCTTGACCGGGCGTTCGGCCAGCAGGATCAGGCCCGACACGAAGTTCTGGACCACCGCCTGCAGGCCGAAACCGATACCCACCGACAGCGCGCTGGCGATCCACGCCACCCGTTCCAGGCCGATGCCGGCGGCCGACAGCGCCAGCGCCACGGCGGTCACCACGCCGGCATAGCCGAACAGCGTGGCGGCCGACAACTGCATGCCGGGGTCCAGCTCGGTGGTGGGCAGATAGCGGTTGGACAGCCAGCGCTTGAGCATCTTCACGCCCAGCAGCGACAGCCCCAGCACCAGCAGCGCCTGCAGCACCGCGCCCGGGCGGATCTGCGCCTCGCCGATGGCCAGGCCCTTGCGCAACTGGTCGAAGCGCTGCAGCAGGTCGGTGGGCGCTTCGCCGAACGGCGCCAGCAGCAGCGTGATGGCGAGCAGCCCGACGGCCACCCGGCCGACGCCGGACAGCAGCACCGCGGCCTGGTCGCGGATGCTGGGGGCTTCGCGCTCGCTGTCGCGGTGCGAAGTGCCCAGCAGCGTGCCGAAACCGTCTTCGATCAGGGTCGAGGCCAGATAGGCCGAGGCCAGCACGATGAGCGTCCACAGCGTCTGCTTGACCAGGAAGCTGCCGAACGCCACATAGCCTGCCAGCAGGCTGGCCAGGCTCAGTATCAGCACGGTCCAGATGGCGCTCAGCAGCAGCGACACCCAGAAAGGAATGGGCGCATCGCTTTCCTGCATCGCGCGGCGGCGCAGCCGGCGGCCGATGGCCAGCACCGCGCCGATCAGGGCCATGGTCATGACGGCGACGATGCCGGTCAGCGTGATCGTCGTCGTCAGGCTGGCGTTGAGCAGCACGGGCAGGCGCTCGGCCAGCCAGATCATCACCACCAGCACGCCCACCACGCCGGGCACCCAGCGCAGCCGCGTCGCCACGAGGTCGCTGATCGGCGGCAGGCGCCACGAGGGCCGGTTCGAGGACAGCAGCGCATAGCCCAGGCCGGACACGTAGCCGCCGAAACAGACCGTCGCCACCAGGTTGGCCAGCAGCGACGACGTGTTGTCGCTCAACTGCGAATTCCAGTCCAGGCCGACGTGGATCAGCAGCGCGATGATGCCCGGCGTGGCCACCGCCATGGCCACGTGGGTCAGCGCCAGGAACGAGCGCCGCAGCCGGCCCGGCGGCACGCGGGTGGCGGTCAGGCGCAGCAGCAGGCGGCCGATCCAGATGCGCAGGGCGATCGTCAGCGCGGCCGCGGCGGCCAGCAGCAGCCAGCCTCTTTTCGGGGTCTGCCCGACCGCGGTCGACAGGTTATCGCCCAGGTCCTCCAGGCGTTCCAGGTCGCGCGGGAATTCCGCGCGGAACTCGGTCCAGAACGGGTCGGAGAGAAAGGAGTCGCGCCGCTCTCCCAGGCGCGCCTGGAACTGGGTGCGGCGCTGCGCCGAGATCTGTTCCGCGGTCTGCCCGGCGTCCACCGACAGCAGCCGCGCCAGCTTGATCTGCGCGTCCAGCGCGCGATTGCTCTTTTCCAGCTGCGCGCGCTGCGCGGCCACGTCCGGCGCTTCCTTGGCGCCTTCGGGCGGCGTGCCCAGTTCGCTCAGCTTGGCCGCCACGCTGGCCAGTTGCGGCGCCAGCGCCTCGGCCGCGGCGTCCGCCTTGGACTGAATGTCCAGCGCTTCGCCGCGCTGCTTCACCAGGCTGGCGTCGTCGGTTTCGTCGGCCACGCGCTTGCGGATCTCGTCGATCTGCTTGCGCGCCGAGCCCAGCATGGCTTCGGTATCGGCCGGGGTGGGCGGCGAGGCCGCGACGGCGGGAAACAGGAACAGCGCCAGCAGCAGGGCCGCGACCAGCGCCATGAGCGAGGACGGCCGGGCGCGGCCGGTCCGCAGGGGCAGGGTAGAGGGAATAGGAATCATGTTTCAGGGCGAGTGGCTCGCATCGAGGCGGCAGCATAACAAGCCGCAGTCCTGCCCATTGCAACAAAAACTGGTGCTATGGCCCCATTTTTAACCCAGCCGCGATCGTCGCCAGCGGGCCGGCTGCGCGGCTATTGAAAAAAGGGGCGGATTGACGGGAGCGGCGGCCGGCGCCGGCGCCCGCAATCCAAGTTTACGTGGCCAACGTTTGGATTCAACTCGCCCGGCGCGCCGGCGCGTTTTTCGGCTTGCCCAGCACTTCGTCGCACACCTCCAGCCAGGCGCGCGCCGCGTGCGACAGGTAAACCGATTGCTGCCAGATATGGCCGACTTCCCACTGGATGCCGGACTTGGCCAGTTTGGCCGTGCTCAGGCCGCGCGTCTTGATCCGCTGCATCAGCGGCTCGGGCAGGAGCGCCACGCCCAGGCCCGTGGAAGCCATGGCCACCAGGAAATCCCAATGCGCGCTCTGCGCCGCGATGCCGGGCTGGAAGCCGGCCTCGGCGCAGGCCTGGCGCAGGCGCCGCGTGATGGCGAAATCGTCCGTGGGTATCAATAGCCGCGCCTCGCGCAGCGCGCCCAGCGGCAGCGAGGTCTTGCCCGCCCACGGCGCGTCCGGCGGCCCGATCGCCCAGATGGGATAGCGGCCGAAGGGCTGGGCGGCCAGCCCGCCGTCGGGCGCGATCGGCAGGATGGTGGCGCCCACTTCAAGTTCGCCGCTTGCGACCAGCCCCTCGACCGCCTGCCCGGTGCCTTCGCGCAGGGTCAGGTGGATGCCGGGATGGCGCTCGCGAAAGCGCTTGACCACCGGCGTGAACAGCAGATTGATCATGGGCGGAATGCCGACCTCCAGCGCGCCGCGGCGCAGGTCCGTGGTCTGGCGCAGCTCGTCGGCGAGCTGGCGCATGGTCTCCAGCACCTGCAGCCCGCGCTGGTACATGACCCGGCCGGTATCGGTGGGGCGCGCGGTGTGGCCGTCGCGGATCAGCAGCGGCGTGCCGGCCTCGTCCTCCAGCTGGCGAATCATCTTGCTGACCGTCGATTGCGTCACGAACAGCGCCTTCGCGGCCTGCGTGAAGCTGGCATGCCTGACGGTTTCGACGAAATACCGCAATGCGCGCACGTCCATGGTCCGCGGCCCTCCCTTGCGCGCCATGCGCGGCTATGAGCAAACGATGAAAAAAACGACTGGATTGGATGATTTTAAGTCATTACGAGATTTGGGCCGGCCTTCCTATACTGCCGGAAAATCGTCCCTGGGCCGCCACGATCCGGCCGTGGGATCTCGGGAAACGCCGCGTCAGACGGCGCCTGGGCGCCAGGCTTCGCCGCGCCCCGCCGCCAGCCGTTGGCCCTTGAATCTGGAGACACCATGCATCTCGACCGTATCCGCCACCCTGGGCTGCGCGCCAAGATCACGTCCGCCGAACAGGCGGCTTTGCTGGTTCAGGACGGCATGACCGTCGGAATGAGCGGCTTCACCCGCGCCGGCGACTGCAAGTCTGTGCCGGCGGCGCTGGCGGCCCGCGCCGAGCGCGAGCCGCTGTCCATCACCCTGATCACCGGCGCCTCGCTCGGCCACGATACGGACAAGCTGCTGGCGCAGGCCAACGCCCTGGCGCGCCGCATGCCGTTCCAGGTCGACACCACGCTGCGCCGCAAGATCAACCAGGGCGAGATCGCCTTCATCGACCAGCACCTGTCCGAAACCGTCGAACAGCTGCGCGCCGGCCATATCGGCCCCATCAACGTGGCCATCATCGAGGCCGCCGCCATTACCGAGAGCGGCGCCATCGTGCCGACGATGTCGGTGGGCAACTCCGCCTCGTTCGCGCAGCAGGCCGACCGCATCATCATCGAACTGAACCTGAGCGTGCCCGCCGCCATCGAAGGGCTGCACGACATCTACGTGCCTGCCGACAGGCCGCAGCGCCAGCCCATCGGCCTGGTGTCGCCGGAGCAGCGCATCGGCCAGACCTGTATCGAGGTCGACCCGGACAAGATCGCCGCCATCGTCATCACGAGCGAGCCGGACAGTCCCTCGAACGCCTTGCCGCCCGATGCCGAGACCAACGCAATCGCCGGCCACATCAACGCCTTCCTGCGCGGCGAAGTCGAGGCCGGCCGCCTGGACAATTCGCTCCTGCCGCTGCAGGCCGGCATCGGCACCATCGCCAACGCCGTGCTGCACGGATTCGAATCGTCCGGCTTCGAACGGCTGACCATGTACTCGGAGGTGCTGCAGGACAGCGCCATCGAACTGCTGGACCAGGGCAAGCTGGCCTTCGCCTCGGCTTCGTCGATCACGGTGTCCAAGCCCGTGTACGAAAAAATCCTGGCCAACATCGAGCATTACCGCGAACGCATCGTGCTGCGGCCGCAGGAAATCAGCAACGCGCCGGAAATCGTGCGCCGCCTGGGCATCATCGCGATCAACACCGCGCTGGAGTTCGACATCTACGGCAACGTGAATTCGACCCACGTGGGCGGCACGCACATGATGAACGGCATCGGCGGTTCGGGCGACTTCGCGCGCAACGCGCACCTGGCCATCTTCGTATCCAAGTCCATGGCCAAGAACGGCGACATCTCCAGCGTCGTGCCCATGGTGTCCCACGTCGACCACACCGAACATGACGTGGACGTGCTGGTCACCGAATGCGGACTGGCCGACCTGCGCGGCCTGGCCCCGCGCGAACGCGCCCGCGCCATCATCCGCAACTGCGTGCATCCTTCGTACCGCGACGCCCTGCAGGACTACTTCGACCGCGCCTGCGAACGCGGCGGCCAGACCCCGCACCTGCTCGAGGAAGCGTTCTCCTGGCACCAGCGCTTCAATGAAACGGACTCGATGCAGCCCGCTGCGCCCACGGCGCGCAAGGTCGCCTGAGGCGGGGCGGCGTTATTTCGCCGCGGGGCCGGCCAGGCTGCGGCGCGACATCTCCAGCTCGTCGCGCAGCCACTGCTTCAGCGCCACCAGCGGCCCCCAGTCGCGCAGGCTGGGGCGATAGACCAGGTGATAGGTCTGCTCCTGCTCGTAATGGACGCTGACGGGCGAAACCTGCACCAGCCGTCCGGCGCATAGCGCGTCGGCCGCGAGCAGCTCGCGGCCCAGCGTGACGCCCAAGCCCTGCTCGGCCGCCTGCAGCATCATGCCGGCATCATTGAACGAAGCCACCGGCGTCACCGGCGTGCGCAGACCGGCCGCATTGAACCAGTGCTGCCACATCTCGCGTTCGCCCAGCAGGGGCTGGCGCGCCAGGGTCTGCGGGCTGCAATCCGGTAGCGCCGCCGCCGTCTCCGGCGAGGCCAGCACGATCAGCGGCAGGGGCACATCGAACAGCGGTTCCGATTCCACGCCCGGCCAGGGGCCGCGCCCATAGCGCAGCGCGGCATGAAAACCGTCGCGCAGCAGGTCGGCGACCTGCTGGGAAGAATCGATCTCCAGCGCCAGCCCCGGATGGCGGCTGCGCCAGCGCGCCATGCGCGGCAGCAGCCAGCGCTGCGCGAAGGACGGCAATACCGACACCCGCAAGCGTTGCTCGTCGCCGGTGGCGGCGGCCGACGCCGCCAGCACGCCTTCGTCCAGTTGCGTCAGCGCGCCCTGCACGGCGCACAGCAAGGCGGCGCCCGCGCTATTGAGCACGATGCCGCGCCCGCTGCGCTCGAACAGCGGGAAGCCCAGTTGTTCTTCCAGGCCCTTGATCTGTTGGCTGACGGCGCTGTGGGTCAGGTGCAGGCGCTCGGCGGCCGCGCGCAGATTCTGCAATTCGGCGACCGCACGGAAGGCGGGCAGGGTGTTCAGGGGCAGACGCATGGCGCACCGGGGGCGGGACATTGATTGGTCATCATAGCTTACCGATAACCGGCAAACAATTCGATTTTCTGCGGCTCGCTGGGCTATTACGCTTACCAAACACCTAGCCCCTATGGAGTCAGCCATGTCTGCGCATACCTGCTCTACCTCTCCCGTCGCGGTTTCCCACGCCACGGCGACCCATGCATCCGGCAACCTTGCCGGTTGGCTGTGGTCCTGCTATCTGGGGTACCGCGCCAGGAATCGCCTGCGCCGACTGGCCGCGGATCTGGACGAACACATGCTGCAGGACGTGGGAGCGCCCGACTGGCTGGTCAGCGAAGCCACGGTCAACCGGGAGCTGGCCCGCCTGCGCGATGCGAACTATCTGCGCTGGTAAGCAGGCCGGCCGTGCCGCCGCTTCCGCTCTCTATATATAGAGAATGAAGAGAATGGCGCGCGGCCGCCACCTTTGCCGAAAACTTGTGCTATAGTCTCGCTCCTTCGCAGTTCGGACAGTTTTTCGAACGGCGGGGCCAGGCAAGCATCATTGCATGGATCGCGCAAATCAGGCAGAAGTCAGTTGCGCAATTCGAAAATAATGTGCTATAGTCTTGGGCTTGGCAGTTACCGAAACACTAGGGTTTACCCTGATATTTCGATAGCTGCCAAAGAGGAAAGGGGCTGAAGAAGCCGCGACAGGAAAGCAAAGCGATAAGC
>NZ_POQS01000014.1:25562-63437 GCF_002885955.2 Achromobacter pulmonis | reverse complement strand
GGAGGAGATGGAGCGCTTACTGTTTACCATGCTTTGCTCTCGCAGAGCATGATGCAGACCTGGGTACTGGATTGCGCCTCTGCGTCCGCAGGCCGCGCCGTTCCTGCTTCGCTATCCCCAAGAAGTGCTCATGAGCGTGACGAGATCTCGCTGTGATAGCACTTCGGTGAACTCTCGCCAATCTTTTTCCGGCGGCGTCATTGTGCCGGTGTAGCGCAGATCGAAGCCTGTAGCGTTTTTCTGAGCGTTGATGTAGTCGTCCAGCTTCTCGCCAAGGGTTTCGATATCGTCGATCCACTCGTCTTTGATGGTGTCCGGCAGTGAGCCAAAAAGGTCGTAGCGATTCTTCATGCGTTCTGACAGACGTTCGTAGATCTTCTCGTCTACTGTCTGCTCGAACACCAGATTGAGCATGTCTACGGTTGAGCGTCGCTGCCCGAAGCGTTTGATGCGTCCGATTCGCTGTTCGAGCCGGGTGGGGTTCCAGGGCAAATCGACATTGACGAGGGTACCTAGGGTCTGCAGGTTCAAGCCTTCGCAGGCGGCGTCTGTTGCCACCATGACGCGAATCTGGCGCTCGGCCACCATGCGTTTGAGTGTTTCACGCTCAACGCTCACGCTGTCGCCGCGCTGGTACAGACGGCTGCGGCCTGCCCCGGCGTACAGACCGATGGCTTCGTCTGGGTAACGGGCGGCCAATGAATCGGCTATCCACTTGGCTGTATCGTAATACTGGCTGAAGATGATGACGCCCCAATCCAACCATTTTTCCCGTTCCAGGAAATAGACTATGGCCTCCATCTTCGGGTCGGCACTTAGGCGTTCCAGTCGGGTAATCAGGCGTTGTAGAACCTCGCGTTCCTCGCCTGTTTCGACTTGCAGGTCANGCCCCAATCCAACCATTTTTCCCGTTCCAGGAAATAGACTATGGCCTCCATCTTCGGGTCGGCACTTAGGCGTTCCAGTCGGGTAATCAGGCGTTGTAGAACCTCGCGTTCCTCGCCTGTTTCGACTTGCAGGTCAGCTTCCTGCTCTTCGTCTTCCTCATGAATAGTCTCTCCTCGCAATAAGCGTCTTGCTGTTTCCAAGCCCGCATGAATGCTTGAGCAGATACGTTGCTCCATAAGGTTCTTCATGAAGCCACTGCCCTTGCCGCGTTTGGAAAGTGCCTTACCGAAGGCACGAGCTTCGTCATAAGCCCGCCGGAGATCCTCAGAGGTGCGGAGTGCCTTGCCCTCGAATAACGTGTCAAAGGCCTGCGGCTCAGCTATCCGAGCGCGTTCCGGGTGTACGTCCACGCCCACACGCTCCAACAGGCCTGCATCTTCCAGCTGCTGGCGCTTTCGTAGTACGACATGGCGTACTAGCGGGTTTTCCCGCTGAAGGAGGGTGGCGCCGGCTATGCGACGTTCCAATTCTTCTTCCAGGATTTCCCGTGTTTCCTCTGTCAAATCGATCAGCGGGCGGGAGGTTTGCCATTCGCCGTTTTGCAGTTCGAGGTCTTGCCGGATTGCGGAAAATAATCGGCGCGCGCGTGGTTCCGTCGTAGATTCCATGCGTGGCAGGGGAGAGCGTAGGAGCTCCCAAGCATGGGAAAGTGTTTCGACCTGCACGCGGCCAGCGAGAATGTCCAGCACTTCGTCGGGGCGGTGCCAGTGCGCCATGTCGTGACCTAGGACGAATCGCCCTGGGCCTTGATGCAGGATCCCCATCAAATCCCATAGGTCGGTCGGGTCGGTTTGAATGGGTGTTGCTGTTCCCAGTAGGACATGATCGGCCCGCGCTGCGATTTCGCGCATGAAGGCCAACAATTCGTTGGGTGTGCCTGCCTCTCGGCCAAAACCCTGGCGGGTTCTTGCCTTGTGTGCTTCATCCAGGATGACCACGCCGAATCGCATACCCAGAAGGTGTTGCTTTTCGAGTGAGTCGCGCATCATCAATCCGGTGGATACGATGCCAATGCGTAGCGGGCAGCTGGCAATCTGTTCGCGACCCGCTGGCGATAAAACCCGCTCGTTGGTGTCCAACCAGACCTTACCCATGGTATCCCAACGTGCTGTCGGGATACCCAGCTTGTCCAGCAGTTCTGTTTGCCACTGCTCGGTCAAGGTCGCAGGCGCGAAAATCACGACGGGGCGGCGTGGGCCGTTCTCTTTGTCAGAGAGCAGGCATAGCGTTAGGGCGGCGGTTGCGAGCGAGAGCGTTTTTCCCAGGCCTACTTCATCAGCCAGGAGCAGGCGAACCGTGCCATAGAGGCGCTGGTGCCGCAGGCATTCAGTCAGAAATCCCTGTTGCCAAGGCTGAAGCTGTTGTCCTTCCCGGTATAGGGGGGATTCGATAAGGGCAGCGGGTGCGATGCTTTCGTCCTCATCGAGCTCAGCAAACTCAATTTCCCGTCGATAACTGCGCCGATGGACTTCACGAATCACTGCACGCGGCAAGGGCTTAGCGGCGTTCCAGAGGAAATCAAACTCTTCCTCGATCCACGCTACACCTTCGGGCGAATCGTCCTCCCACAGAATTTCGTAGTGGCGTTGCCAACCGCTACGCGTTTCGTTCATCGAGCCGATGAAGCCTAGGCGGCGACCATCAGCCAAGGTAATCACGCCCGCCTTCCCATGGACAAAGCCACAGATATCGTCGGGTGCAATTCGAACGGCTTGTCCGTGTTTGGCAAGAAAGGAATCTAGCCGTCGATAGCGTTCGCGGTTCAGCAAGGCTTCGGCTTCAAGGCCGCGTTCGTTCCAGCGGCCCAGCATTTTGCTTTCACGCAGCTGTGCCACCCTCAGATCGTCGGGGTGGATGTCCACGTTACAGACGATCTGTACTTCAGGAATATGTTCCAGTGCTTCGCCGGCGACCTCAAACAACGAGCTGGTGAAATAGCCCGCGATACGTTTGTAGCTCTGGGCTCCGACCAGGTGCTGCATCAGAAAGCTTGCATCCAGCTTGTGAGCTCGCGAGGAAAAGCGACGTATACCCATGAGTGCGAGTCCTTACTCGCCAAATCGCAGGTTCTTCAGGCGGGCGCCCAGCACTTCAGCCGCACTGCGAGTTTCCGAATCGGGTGATTTTTGCTCGATGAATGCCAGCGTATCAACCATCACAGCGCGCGCCTCAAGAAAGTCGGTCATCTCGTTACGCATCTGATCGACGATGGCCTGTGGCTCTGTATCCTTGCTGAGTTGTTGCAGCGCGATGATGAGCCTTCCCAACCTGGTTGGGCCGATTTCTGTGCTGTCAGTCAAATCACGAGAGGCGTACTCGCTCACCCGCTTGAGCCGAGCGTGATTCGGACGCATATCGCCCATGACGCGCGAATAGTCCTCAACGTGAAAGGCCTTAGCGAAGTTCTGGTAATTGTCGAGCTTGGACGCGCCGGTTGTTTCCATGTCAAGCATGCGCAGCATGAAGCGTTCGATTCCAGAGAGCTTCGCCCAGGTGTCAGCTGAAAGCCCTTCCGGCACCAGCAGGTTGGAGGCGGTTTCGGCAGCCTGTTGCACCATCTCATCCACTATCGTGACTTCTCCGCGTGCACGAGGACGCAGCGCAAAGGTCGTGACATCTTCGCCTCCGATATGGGTGTAGGCTGTAAGTACCTTCAGCGCCGCTGCATAGCCCGCCATTTGCAGGTCAGAGTCATTGAACACAGGTTCGCCGTTTTGCGCTGTCACTGTGTCGTTTAAATGCAGCATGGACTCGATTTGGCGGACGACCTCTTGCCGGACGGAGGGCAGCAGGCGTTGTTTGAAGCCGCTACGTTTGCCGGCAGGGCGTTTCTTGAGCATCAGGATGATCGTGCCTTGTACGTAAGCGCCAACCTTTCCAGATGTTGTTTCTGTTGCTATGTACCACGCAGCGACTACCTGTAAATTGGCCGCCCAAAATATGCTGATGAGATCACCCCAGACTGCAGTATCTTGATGAGTAAACATCACGCTTTGCATGCCGTTGTCCGGCATCTGATCGGCCATGGCCTTGTAGGCGGCAACCATCCCGTGCCGAAACTCTTCGTTTACACCCTTGATAGCAAGCGCACGGCGCGAGTCCCACACCCAGTCGTCAAAAGGCTTGGGAGGATTCTTGCGTAGCCATGCGATAAAAAATTCAGTGATTTCATGATACACAACAGCATCCGCATAAGGCGGGTCTGATATGTAAATATCATTTCGCTCAGAAATCAGGGACGCCTCGGCTGACCGAATAGTACTCGCTCCAACTACTGGCTGACGGTCGTGGATGTCGGTGACACCTACGAATACTGGCTCAAGATAAGGCCAGGCTCTGACCCCCCAGTTCATTGGTGTACTAAGTGACTGATCACTAAAAACCTGAGCTATCTTAGGCATCCGTCCGGGGCCGGGAAAGATATCCCACACACAAAGCTTCGCTGATCGTTGAATTGCATCAGGGAGAAATGCGATAACTTTGCTTTGTAGCTCTTCATCTAGCTTCGAGATTTCCCTCTTCAATATTGCAAGGATAAGAAGTTGTCTGGGTGAGAAAAGGTGGTGCCAGTGCGTCCATCCGCGGGTACGAATAGGTTCTTCTGTCTTAAGACCTACCTCGATTTCCATATCTGGAACCAACCCCTGTGCTTGCCAACTCGCCAGGTTTTTTGCCACTATGGAGCTTATTAGGTCTTCTCTCGAAATATCATATTCTGTCGGAGCCGTTATGATTACTTTTGGACGAGCCCCTTCCAATTCACCCTTGATTGTCCACATAATGGCATAGAGGCGCTCTTGAAAAACATCATTGGTCCGAGGCTCGAAATCACTCAGATCCCAGCGTCGTAAGTTATTATTTGAAGAGCCGTCCGGTAAGCGATGATCTCCTCTTAATGTCTTAATCGGCGTTCTAAACGTTTTTCCACTTAATTCGTAAACAAGATCCCCGTTTTGCAAAGTTCCCTTTGCAGCTACCCTCATTTCAGCTTCAGAGACACCCCGAGCAATTTGGATGTCAAAACATCGCTTTTCGAAATTAGGACTTAGGCGCGCAATAACATTTCCCGTTTTCGCAACAATCCAGCTAGGGAAGGTCTGAAGAACTCGATTTCAAACATCCAAAAATCGACCTCATGACCAAAGTATTCAAAAATGGTTAAAAACTGCTCAAATCATCGCCACTTTCGGGTTGTTTGCACCCCGATCAGGCCCGTTTTCGGGCCTGTTGGCGCTTTTTGGGCGCACTTACCCTGCCACCGCCGTCAACGGGCGGCGTGCCATCCAGATATTGGACAGCGTAAACAACATTTTCAAATGCGCAGTGTTCTTGGCCAGTCCACGGAATCTGACTTTACGAAACCCGAATTGGCATTTGATGACACGAAACGGATGCTCAACCTTGGCTCGAAGACTGGATTTGGCCCGCTCAATGTTTTGCGTCAAACGATCAATTGCGCTGTTACCCAAGGCGCGCCGTTTGCCGGGGCGCATGGCAATGTGCCAGGTTACGTCACGCCCTTGGTGCTCGGGTCGTTTGTCTACGCCTTGATAACCGGCATCGCCAAAAGCCAACGTTTCTTCACCATGCAGCAACGCAGCCGCCTGAGTAACATCATGCTCATTGGCAGCGGTGCCCACCACCGTGTGGACCAGCCCGCTGTGAAGATCAACCCCAATGTGGGCCTTCATCCCAAAGTGCCACTGGTTTCCCTTTTTGGTCTGATGCATCTCGGGGTCCCGCGTGCCGCTGGCGTTCTTGGTCGAGCTGGGTGCATCGATAATTGTGGCGTCCACAATGGTGCCTTTGCGCACCTGAATGCCTTGATCCTGCAACAGCAGGTTGACCGCCTCAAGCGCTTGGTCGGCAATGTTGTGCTGCTCGAGCAGATGACGGAAGTTCAAAATGGTGGTCTCGTCCGGCACACGACCTCCAGGCAGTTTGGCAAACTGGCGCATCGAAAAGCTGTCGTACAGCGTCTCTTCCATGGCCGGGTCCGACAGCGAAAACCACAGTTGCATGAAGTAGATGCGCAGCATCGTTTCCAGCGGATACGGTGGACGACCGATGCCCGGTTTGGGGTAATGCGGATCGACCAGATCGGCAAAGAGCTTCCACGGCACCGCACGCTCCATCTTGGCCAGAAACTTCTCACGGCGCGTTTTCTTGCGTTTGCCAACGTACTCGGCTTCGGAAAAACTCAACTGGCTCATCGGGTTCACTCGGATCGGACTGTTTTCAATAACTTATATTCTGACAGGTTCGTTGGACTTGTTCAGAGGTTCCCTAGGCGCCACTGGTACTAGCCAACCAGTCTCGGGGCAACGTGCCTCAAGACAATAAAGATAAGCTTTGGCACGATTGCCATGCTGATCGTGTTCGATGCCGAGCTTCATGATTTCCGCATCAACGGCCGCTGCCACCTGTTTCTGTGCTTTTTCGATTTCGGCTCGTGTGTTGGCTTTGGCGCCGATAATATTCAACGCGCCCCAAGTCAACATGCAGGCAACGGGATTCAAGTCTGATGCGAAGACCTCACAACCGAGGCGAGCGGCTTCGAAAGGAATAGAGCCCCCACCACTAAAGGTGTCACCAACCCTCGGGCGGTGGCCGTAGCGCAGGATACCTAGCTGCTCTATTAATTCAGAAAAGGAATGGGCATTCACACCCAAATGAGCATAGTGTTGATTAACTGCCGTCCATACTGGTGCATAGAGCCACTCCTGATCAACTTCTTCTGGACGTTTGCCAAGGCTCGCTTTTTCGACATAGCTGGTGAGCGTCGTTAAGGCGCGACGATATAACACAAGTCTGTCTTCAGCAGTGATGTCTCGGCGCCAACCGCGTCCAGTAAAGTAATGCTCCGGGTCCGAAATGCTAACCATTTCGCGCAGCTTGGATGCGGAGAGTGAATTGGCTGCCAGCGCGCGCCTAGCTAAGCTCTCGTCGTCAAACGCCATGAGCTTCTCGAAAATCGCAAGATCGGCCTCTGTATCTTCCGTCGGCACTAGAAGAGTACCGAGTATGATGGCACGGACAAGGATTAGCGGTTTACGGCCTTTCCAATAGGAGCCTAGCGCGGTAAGTGTTTGACCTGCTCCTGCCTTGCGCTCCCGCTGGGCTTCGAACGAAACTTTCTGCGCCGGAAACACCGTTTCGATCAGCGCCGGTGCATCTTTCAGGGCGAGCGGCGTGAGCGCTGCGGTATTTGTTTTCGCGTGCATTGCGTATATTGCTTCTAGTGTGTGACAGTCGTGGTTTCTGGAACGAGCCAGCCCTGTGAACGCAATCGTTCTTCGGCGATGGCTAACTGGCGCGGGGTGAACTGCCGCTTGCGAGCATTCCACGCATACACCTGGCGTTCCAGGTTGTTTTGCACTGAGGTGCTTTCGCGGGTCAGTACCCAATGCACTGTGGACAGCAGTTCCAGCCCGTAAGGCGATTCGAAGCCTTCCACCAGCTTAGTGACGCGTTCAAAGTTTGCGCGGCTTTCCGTGTGTTGATCCAGAAAGGCTTTGGCGTCTTCTACCGCGCCAGGAACCAACGAGAGGGATTTTTCAGGGGCGTCGCCACCATCGGCATAACCAGAGATCAGGTGGCCTTCGACCGCCTTCAACACGTGGCGGAGGTTTTCCGCGTAAGGGCCGTAATGATGCTTGATGTATTTGAGTCGCAGTGGCTCACCGGCTTCTTGCATGAAGTACATCAGCTTGTGGACTTCCAGCAGCGTCACGAAGGGATCAAGTAGGCCGCCCAGGTAACGTTGCATTAGTTCGACCAAAGCTGCCCGGCCTGCCGTCATTTTGGGAACGTCGCGTACATGCGCGATTTTTTCAGCGGCAGGTGCACCACTGGGTTCATAGACAAGTACCTGTATGTCGTCTAGATCTGCAAGTGCGTGCTCAATCCGCTGGCGCACCAGCTGCCAATCCAGGCCGCCAAGGCCGGCTCCCAGCGGAGGCACTGCGATGGAGCGGATGCCTCGGCTGCGAATGACATTGACGAGATCAATCAGGCCCGACTCGATGTCTTCAATGCGGCTTTTTCCGCGCCAATGGCGCTTGGTTGGGAAGTTGATAATGAAACGCGGTGGTGTGAGCTGGCCGGTTTCAAAGACGAACATGCGGCCCGGCTGCACTTCCTTGATTTTGCAGGCGGCCTCGTATGCCTTGAAGTTGTCAGGGAAGACGTTCTTGAACTGCAAGGCTATGCCGCGACCCATGACGCCAACACAATTAACGGTGTTGACCAGTGCGTCAGCTTCACATTTGAGGATGTCACCCGAGGTGTATTCAATCATGGCTATATTCCTCTTTCAGTAATACCAGTCCGGCAGGATTTCTACCGCAGGGCGGTGTCCGTGCGCCGGAAGGGCGTTAATAACTTGAGCATAAACGGCAGCGGATTTGACGCCAATACGTTCAATTAAATGCCAGGGGAAGCGTTGTTCAACCAGAAATTCCGCTTGTTTGCCCTCTTTGTGTGCGCGCCAGTCGCGCGCCTGTACGGCAGTCCAGTTGATCTCGTTCAGACGAGCCAGATCATTGCGATCTTCAAAAAAATAGGAACCCGCATTGGACAGCGTAAATGCCCAGCGGACCGCGTGCTGGTTAGCCCAAGCTACGACAGTGTGCAAGTCCGCTTCAAAGTGCAGAATGGGAGCCTGGCCGCCACGGTATGCTAATTCCTGATGATTGCCTTGATAGATCATATAGAGCATGACTGATCTGGGGCAGAAGTAAAACGGCACACAATTCCCAACGTATAAATCAGGATGGCTGCTTAAGCGCAACTCGTTCAATCGTCTTTGCTTGATGGTGGTCATGCCAATAGTGGTGCCTGCCGGCGCTCGCCGCAGCACCTCAGCATCGCACCATAGGAAACCGTCGGCCACAATGGCCGGTAGGCGATCTACATGGGCAATGTGGTAGATCTTGGGGTGGGGTGGTGTCAGCATTGCGCTCATGGCGATTCATCCCCGAACAGCCCCAGGGAAACCTGTGTGGTTTCTTGAACAGATCTTCCACGTCTTGCGCTTGGAGCTAATAGCTCACTCTGGGCAACATCGCCCAATGCGTGTTTCAGCGCAATGCGCCAGCCTTTACCGCCGTCCATGACGCCGCCGGTGCTGACGGCAGCCATACCAAATAGCCACCAACGCTCTTCAGGGCGCAGTGCCAGCCAGTTGCGTACGGCGACAGGGATTCTTTCCTTATCCATTTGCTCAACGGCCCAGGCAAGCACGCACAATTCTCTGCCGAGCAGCCGGTCTACCGGGTTGTCGCCCACCTTCCATGTGCTGGGCTTTAAACCATGTGTGGCTAGTCGAGCATTGAAAGCGCGTTGTACTTCTGCGCGGATGGCCGTCCAGCGAGGCCGCTCCAGAAGGACGCGGTCAATCACTGCAATATCGTTGCTTGCTGCCTGCAAGCCCAGGTATTCACTAATCTGGACTTTCCCGCTGCTGGCCTTTGGAATGATGACCTTGAAATGGTGAGGATCAGAAGTCGCAGGCACACCAAAGCCCAGCGTAGGGGGGGCTTTAGTACCCGCCTTGCGTGATTGGGTGCGAACTGCGGCTTCGGCCATATTATTCTTCCTGGGTGATGTCGCCCGGCCTCAACTCAATTTCGGCGAGCTTCGCGAACTCTTTGAGTGCGAAACCGGAATTGAATTGGATACCGTCGGCAATTGTGATGTTGAGCGCTGCATCGGGCTCTTTGAGCACCTCGCGCAGGCTGTTTACGACGCCTTCGATCATGAGGGCAGTGACTTCGCGTTCCTGGAAGCGCACCGTTACCGTGTTTTCGCCTTCTCCGATTTCAACGCGCACACCCTTGAATCGGGTGTCCGGTTGATCGCGGAATTGATTGATGACGGAGAAAACCCGGTCAGTGGTATCGAGCGAGACACGCTTGCCTTGCAGGCGAGCCGGCTTGCTGTCCACGATATGTACGGTCTTGTCGCCACTGGCAGGAATCTGAAAATCCGCTGTTTTGTTGGCTTCGCCTGCCCGCGCATAGACCAGTAGGCGGTAACTCGCTGCGTCGATCTCGAAGGGGCCGTCGTAACGGATGCCGTCTTTTGGGTTGGAGCCATCCAAGGTATAAAAAATGTCCGCCGACGGTGTGACTGCCAATGTAACGCGACGTTTGTCCGCAGCTGGATCGACTTGATGGCGAATCTTCAGGTCAGCGAGCCAGCGTGTAGGTGGGGCGCTTTCATAGCGCCCAGTGGGCTCTTTGACCAAGAAATAGACCGTGCCCTCGCCGGTCGTGAAGTTGTCGAGGTCTTCAACCTTATTATCCTGGTCGGAGACATCCGGCTTGGTTGACCAATAGACAATGGGGCTTTCACCCGCATGGCGGGGTGTGAGGCTCAACACCGTTTCGCCAGTGTCCGGTTTGACGGCACTGATAGACACATTGACGCTGGCCTTGTCTTTGGGAAATGGCCCTTTCTCTATATAGCCATCTTCGCCCAAGCGCCAACGGCCTTGTTTCAAGGCTTCCGTCTTGAGTGTCTCCAATCCACTGACGCCAGGCATCCATGGCCAAATTGGCGAGCATTTCGCGCGGCTGACGACATCTTTCCAGGGCGTGCGACGATTATCTTTGCCCGACGGCCACAAATATTCTTCAGCTTGCGCGAAGCATTCTTCCAAATTGTCCTTTCCAAGCTCTAGCACAAGCTTGTAGTCTGCGCGTGGGCTCGCCAGAAGTTTCTCGATCTGGGTTTCAGCGGATTGATCGTCTTCGCCGAGTTTCAAACCCTGGTCGATAGTGACGGCGGCGAGCACATCGCGGCCATCTACAGGGTCGTTTACCGGGAAGTAGAGACGGTTGTACGCCGCTGATAGCGCCTTGCTGAATCGATCCTCGGACTCCTCATAGCGGTCTCGGGCTTCCTCGAACAGCGTGTCACCAGACTTCAGACGCTTGTGAATCTGTTCCACGGCATAAAGTTCACGCAGCCGTTCCTCAACCGCCTCGGCCAGCAGGCTGTCCTGTCCAGAAAGCACCAGCAGGTTGTTCTTCTCTTGTTGGTAATCGAAGAAGTTCTGCAGTGCGCTCGGTGGAACCTTGCCATCTGGCTTAATGACGATTAGCGTGCGTGGCCCGCCAAGCTTGAGATCGTCGAGTTTGGGAAGTACCTGCACATCCTGATAGGCAGTCTTATTAACCGGCGTGAGGATTCCTGTCAGGCGATTGATAAGTGCCTGATCTACCTTTGGCTGAGGCACTTCCTTGGCGTTGCGCTCAATCTGGCGCGAAAGATTTTCCGTTTCTTTAATGAATAAGCGTTGTTCTTCGCGGTGGAGATACCACGCTGATTCACGCAAGCGCTGCAACGCTTGAAGAAACTCGTCGGGCTTGCGCTGAGGTGCGGCTAAAAACTCAATGATCTCGCTTTCAGACAAACCGATGCGGCCACCCACTGCACGCGACAGGCTGGATGACAGTAGTAAAGTCATCAGCTGTTGCGATGCATCACTTGCCAGATCAACGTCGATCAGTTCAGCGATGGCATTGCCGGAGTCCGCAATATCGCGTGTCACTGCCGGCATCAACTTGGGTGCTATGCGTTCGATCTCGTCTTTGACCTGGGGGTCATTCAGATTCAGGTGTTGGGTGCCGATCAGAAAGACGTCGTCGGTTTCCCGCTCGTCCACGCTCTTGAGTAGGCGTGCGGTGAACTGCATCAAACCCCGTGTCTGCCGGAAGCCTTCATTCTCCTTGAACAAAGCGACCAAGTGCTTGAAGGAGGGATGGAAGGGGTAGGTTTCCCGGACTTGCTCTGCGATTTGTTCGATGCTGCTGGCTATGATGTAGCCACCATCCTCGGCTTTTTTAATCTGCTGGGCGTATTCCTCTGCAACTTCCGAGATGACACGTTCGTCTGGCAGCTCGTCGATCAGGCGTTTCTTCAGAATTTCGTAGATTTCGTTGCCAGCCAGTTGCACAGGCGTGATCGTCATGGCCTGGCGACGGGTTTCTTGCTGCAAGTTGGAAATAGCGTCTGCCAGTGCCTTAGTCTGAGCCTTGTAGCTGCCCGAAAGGTTAGCGATGACGATAGCGCAATTGGGAAGCTCCAGCGCCGCGCTCATCAGGCTGGAAAGGCTGTAGACCGCCATATTGGCCAGCGTGCCTTGGCCGAACACCTGCGTACTGGCATTGTCTAGGTAGGGCGGCAACTCGTCCAGGAGGATCAAGGTTGGTTGGTCGCCAATGATTTCCTTCCACTGCCGTTGATCGACCGCCTTGGGGCCATTGGCCCAATAAGGCTTGATGGCTTCAGCTTCACCGAGTTGGGTAGCGATTTCGCCCCAAATGAAGTTGTCGGGATTGTTGCGACCGTTAAATGCTGCAACGCGCGTCTGGCCAAAATCTAAACGTGAGGTCAAGTCTGCGGGTAGTACGGCGCTGCGTAAATGAGGATGGCGGGCTAGCAAGCCCAGCGCAATCATCATGTGCGTTTTACCGCCACCCATGGCTTGGGTGAGTTCGAAAACGGCCTGATCAGACTTGCCGGATAGCCGTAGCAAGCCCTCACGGAAAAGCTGCTCCATGCCGTGAGTGACAAAGTTGCGCGAGAAAAACTCACGACCGTCACCCTCGTCATGGATGAGGTCTGCCAGATTTTCGATGCCTTGGCTCATCCGATAGTCTCGGATGATGGGGTTGAATCGGCAGGCTTGCTTGACCGTCTTAATCATGAACGCGCTCCGTTGTTGTTTTTTACTTCCTCGGAGTGCGGAATTGTGATGCCGTTTCGTTCGCAATAGCCGCGAATGAGAACTTCAACCATGTTCGCAATGGATCGATGCTCTTGATCCGCTGCGATGCGAAGTGCCTCTTTCAATCCGGGGTCGATACGAAATGTAAGTGTAGCAGTCTTGGCGGTGGCCATAGCGTCTCCGGGCGCTACTGTAAATGTACTGCACTTTACAGTATGGACGGCGCTGCGGCAACTTTGTCATTGCTTCAGAATCCTCTTGGGATCTAGACCGCCCATAGGCGGTTGAGGCGCTCGCCGCGCGGCGAGTGTCAGCAGTCATTCCCCCATCGGCATAGGTCACCATTACCGTGAGTGCGCCGCCTAAAACGCCGACTGTATCACTCCACTCCGCCCTGCAAGGGTGCGCTTCGCCGGGTACTCACCCGGTCCCTCCGGTTCTCTTCGTTCTCCTGTGGGCTGCGGCTTCCGTTCCCGCCCCTTTCCGTACGTCCTTCCTTGGTCCAGCGCGGCAAGGCGACGAACTCACGGCAACGGTGGCACTCCGGGCCAGACGTAGTACTGCGGACACCGCAAAACCTACAGAAGGCTCGGAATCTTCGGCCCCGGTGCCAGTTAACCCCGAAAGGAGAATGAACCATGGAAAACCAAAGCGCCGCGCTGAGCTACGACAACATGAATGCGATGCCCGCCCTGTATGTACGCGGCCCCAGCGGTCGCTATAGGCTGGCCAGCGATGACATGATTCTTGCGGCTGGCCGCATGGCCGCAGAGAGTCTGCTTCCGCAGTCACAGCCCGTCGATAACCCGGTGAAGGTGCGCAAGTTCTTTCAATCCAAGCTGGCCGGCCTTGGGCATGAATGCGCAGCTTTCTTGTATCTGGATAGCAGGTTCAAGCCCATCCAGTACATAGAGCAGGGCATGGGAACGATCAATCAGGCCAGCGTGTATCCGCGCGAGATCGTGAAAACCGCATTGCGCCTGAATGCCGCCGCGCTCATCATGTCGCACAACCACCCGTCTGGTTCCACCGAGCCAAGCACCGCCGACTTGAATTTGACCCAGCATCTCAAGAAAGCACTGGCGTTGATTGATGTACGGTTTTTGGACCATATCATTGTCACGGCGACGGAAACGATTTCGTTGGCTGAACGCGGACAGGTGTGACGGCCTGAAAAATCGGGCAGGGCGTTCCGCCCTGCCGTCGGACGATAGTGCACGTGCAACCGCACTTTTCACTTTGTCATATATAGTTAAGAAGTACAGCCCTGTGAATTGAAAGTGAGAAGCTCCGGTTGACCAAACAGCGTTGCTTAAGCTCACAGCGGGACAGCAAACGACTTTAAGGCGGCGGCTGCGAAAGTAAGGCGGAGACCAGGAAAATCGTCACCGGGAGCTCTCACCAAGAACTAAGCATTAAGGGAGGGAGCATGCTTCGACGTATTGAATCTATCTCAAATGCGGCAGTTTGGAGCGGCTACGATGGAAAAGCCAGTACTGCGCCAGATTTCGGGCGCTACAACTTAATTTACGGCTGGAATGCTTCGGGCAAAACCACCCTTTCTCGTGTTGTCGATTTGTTTGGTGGAACTGGCGGGGTACGGCTACCCACTAACGCCCGGGTTCGCGTGAGTGTCGAGAACGAGGTATTGGATAGTGCGAGAGAGCAGGACCGTCATCGTATTGCGATTCGGGTCTTCAATCGCGATTTCATTGACGCCAACCTGCAGCGAGACGACTACACACACGCGCCCGCGTTATTTATCGTCGGTCAAGAAAACATACGGTTGAGTAATCGTATTGCGGTGTTGACGCGCCGACGGGAACGGCTGGCTGGGATGTATCGGGCGATCCAGAAGAGGCAGAGCGATGCCCAAGGGACCAGAGAGAAGGCCGCCACTGACCTGGCCCGCGACTGTGGAACAATGCTGGGAGTCCGAGATTTTAGGGCGCCAAATCTCAAAGCGCTCGCGGAGGCTTTAGCAAACCCGGCAGAGCATCTATTGGACGAAATTACGTTGCAAGCAGCGGTCGCTCAGGCCCGTGACCAAGGTGAGTTTGCACCACTACGTAGTTTCCCGATGGTGGCATCGGCTGAGCTTTCAAAAATTGATGATGTTGCTCGGTTGTTGAGGCAGGCACCCCAGCAGAACGCCATCAAGCGCCTGGCCGATGCTCCTGCGCTAAGCGAGTGGGTACGCTCAGGCCTGCGATTCCATCAGCACACCGATACCTGTGCATTTTGCGGAGGCGACGCGGCGCAGGCGCTAGAGGCATATGCCAAGCACTTTTCTGACGAGTATCAGCGCCAGTACGCAGCCATCCAGGCCGCGATCAGCCGTCTGGAGCAGCAAACGACGTTGCCTAGTTTTCCACATGAGAAAGAATGGGTACCCGGAGTTCGGGCCAAAGCCCAAGAGGTGATGCACCGGCTGGAAGCTTGGCACGTCCAGCAGAGAGAAATTCGCTCGTCTTGGGTACGACAACTTCGCGCGAAGCTGAAAAACATGGACGCAGTGCTGTCTGTTGAGTCGGTCGACCCTCAGGCCCCCGGGTTGGCGGCTATTCTTGCAGACCTCCAGCAGGTGAAGGACGAACACAACCGCGCTTGTCACGAATTGGCCACTACTCGCCGGAGTGCGGCGGACAAGGTCAAAGCTCATTTTGCTGCGCGGTACTTGCTCGATCCAGGAGCAGCAGACACGCGCGAAGCACTTAAGCAGGCGGGCGTTACTCTGGCTCGGATAGAAAAAATTGGCTTGAAGATCAAGGGGCAAACCGAGGGAGCGCACGCGGAACTACAGCGCAGCTCGGTAGCGGCAACCCAAATCAATGATCTTCTCAAGCGGCTTCTCGGCCCACGTATCTCAGTCGAGGAAGCTCCGGACAAGCGAATCCGGTTTATCAGAGACGAGCAACCGGCCATCAACATGAGCGATGGGGAGCGAACGGCGGTATCACTTGCATATTTCCTGGCCAGTCTGGGGCAGAACGGGCAGCGGCTTGAGGATCTAATCGTTTTTATCGATGACCCTATCAGCAGCCTCGACGCCAACCATATCTATGATGTGGCCTACCTACTCATCGCGAATCTGAAGGCGTGCCGGCAACTTTTCATTTCGACCCACAGCTCAGAATTCTTCAACACCATCAAGCAGGACTGGGCTGATCGGGGTGGAAGGTTCAAGAAGCATCACGCAGCGTTTCTCGTCCACCGGGAAGGTGACGGGCAAAGCCAGCTGTTAAACCTTCCAGCACATCTTGCGAAGTTCCGATCTGATTATCACCATGTATTCCACTGTCTCCGAAGGTTCCAGGTCAGCGAAAGCCAGGACATCAATGCCTATATGAGTTGTCCAAACCTGCTTCGGAGGTTCCTGGAAATGTACTTAGGATTCAGGAGGCCCACGCCCCAGCCATACGTGAACAAGCTGGACATCCTATTTGACGACGAAGTAGAGCGTGGAGCGGTGGCAAGGTACGCGGACGAGGGTTCTCACAGCACTTCAACGCTTCGTCTTCTGGAGTATTCGGACTTCCCAGCGATGTCACGCGGAATGGTGGAACGCGTCATGAAGGCCTTAGAGCGTGTGGACCCGGATCACTATGAGATACTGATAGCGGAAACGGCTTAACGGTCCCGAAGTCGTAGTCGGCCAATCTCCATAATCAAGATTTCGCTCGCAACGGGCCTTCCAGTGAGGTAATACAAACTTCCCACGGCGTGTCCCTCCACCTGACGGCTGCGGGCCGGGCTGTCGTGCTTCACATCAAGCCGCCTGCTGCGTCTTGCCCCTTCGGGCTTCCATCCCTCACGTCTCCGCGCCTGCCGGCGCTGCGCGCTGCGCTTGCCCTGGGCCGCTGGCCCAAGTAAGGGCCGCGCCGGGCGCGGCTGGGGCGCTCGCCGCGCGGCTGCCGTGCGGGGTCATCGCTCGGGCGGGCCGCTGTTCCGTTTTCCGTGAGTTCCGTCGCCAAAACCGCCGACTGTATCACTGCGCTTCTTCCTACACGGGGTTCGCTTCGCCGGGTACTCACCCGGTCCCTCCGCTTCGCTTCAGGCTGCGGCTTCCGTTCCCGCCTCTTTCCGGTCGGCGCTACATGATCCAGATCGGCACGGCGACGGAACTCACGGAAGACGGCGGCAAGACCGGAGAGCCTGCATAAATCCCACACGGCGGATTTACGTTTCGGCTCAAGAATCTTCGGATCCGGTCAGCTGAAAACCCAAAACCTCATTTGGAGATCAGATCATGAACACCTATGAAGCGAAGCAGGCAGCACGGAAAGCAGGGTATCAGGCTAAGGCCGCACAGGCGGAACGACAGGCAGACGCGGCACACGCCCAGGCGCACGATATGGCACAGGCCATTCCCTTTGGTCAGCCGATTCTAGTGGGCCATCACTCCGAACGTAGCGACCGCCGGTATCGGGAACGCATTCATCAGGGCTATGAAAAGTCCTTCGATCTGCAGAAGAAGGCTGAACACTATGCAGACAAGGCCGCAGCGGTAGGGAAAGGCGGTATTTCCAGCGATGACCCCGACGCCATCGAAAAGCTGAAGGCCAAACTGGCATCGTTGCAGGCATGGCAGGACACCATGAAGAACCTGAATGGCATTCTTCGCCGCCAAGCCAAGGCCGACCCGGAAACCCGCATCAGCGCCCTGGTAGCCACCGGCCTGGTGGATGACTCCCGCGCCCGCGACCTCATCAAGCCCGACTTTATGGGCCGCATCGGTTTCGCAACGTATCAGCTGCAGAACAACAACGCCAACATTCGCCGCATTGCCCAGCGCATCAAAGACCTGGAGAAAGTAGCCGACCGGCCCGAGTTTGAGCGCAGCGGCCCCGGCTACATCTACCGCGAGGATCCGCAGGAAAACCGCGCCGTGTTCCTGTTTGACGGCAAACCCGCCAAGGAAACCCGCGACTTGCTCAAGCGCCACGGTTTCCGCTGGAGCCCCACACGTAGCGCCTGGGTGCGGCAACTGACAGGCAATGCCCAATGGGCGGCAATGGATGTTATGCGCGCCCTCGAACTCGCCCAGCGACAGCAATAAACCTTTCCCACCTGGGCGAAAGGGTCGCCCAGGCCTTCACCCTGACTGACACAAAGGAGAAATCACCATGGCATCATTGAACCGCGCCACTCTGATCGGCAACCTTGGCAAAGACCCCGAAGTCCGCTACACCGCAGAAGGTGCAGCCGTGTGCTCAGTGTTGATTGCCACGACCCACCAATGGAAGGACAAGGCCACAGGCGAGCGTCGCGAAGAAACCGAATGGCACCGCGTCGTTTTCTATGGCCGACTGGCTGAAATCGTAGGCGAGTATCTGCGCAAAGGCCGCACGGTATTCGTGGAAGGTCGCCTGAAAACCCGTAAATGGCAGGATGCCGACACCGGTACAGACCGCTACACCACGGAAATCATTGCAGACCAAATGCAGATGTTGGGTGATCGAGAAGCTGCCAAGGACGACACTGCACAAGCCGTGCCAGCATCCCGCCCGAAAGGCCGCAACAGTAAGGCGAAGGCACCGGCTGCAGCGCCTGAGGAAGTCGATGCATCAGAAATTCCCTTCTGATAGACAGCCCGCCGCAGGCCGGGTAACACCGGCGACACGATCACCCAACGAGCCCGGCCCAGCCCGGGCTTTGTTGCGTTTATGGCCTGCTGTTTATGGTTGGTTGCTGTTCTTTCGATCTGCTGTTTATGGGGGGCTGTGTATCAGTCATCCGTCAGTGCAAGTCAGAGCAGCTTGCGCTACTGATGCCGTGCAGTTCCCAGGCTGCGCCTGGGCCCCTGTCCGGTGACGATGCCAGCCCGGTTCCCGGTCTGGCTGGGACTTTCCGTCCCCAAATTCGCCTACGCTCATTTGTGGCCTTAAAAATCCCACACATGACGCACCCCTGGCGGGGTGTGAAAAGGGTTGTGTTTTCAGATGCTTAGCGGGAAACCGTTGTGACTTTCGATGCAGGACAAACAGAGCTACAGAATTGCATAAGGCATTGATTGGAAGGCAGAATGGAAGGCCACGTGTGTGGCTTTCCGGGGTGTAGACGGCTGGATGAATACTTTCCGCAGTTCTGCGGCTACATCTCGACGGCTGGCTTTATACACTTTCATGCCTTGCCGACGGCAGGACAGCTACAGAGTGACTGCAACTGGACTGCCCGCCAATTACACGTTGATTGCAATCTGTATACACAGTTGCGTCAACCCACCTCAAGTTCAGATTCGGTGGGTAGCTGCAGCGCGGCCAGCTCCCTTTCATCCTGGCTAAAGATCGCTGTGGCCACAGGCTGCAGGTCATGAGCAAGCCCTTTGTATGTTTGCCTGTCCACTCGTTCCGGCAGCTTCTCTGCGTCGTCGGTGAACACCGTGACCTCATGCCGTTCCCGCGAGATGCTGACGTAGTAGGTGTCCTGGGCGGTGGTGCGGCTGAAACTCTCGGCGTTGTAAAGCACCCGGTCGCAGGTCAACCCTTGTGCGCTATGCGCGGTGGTGGCGTAGGCGTAGTCCATGTTCAGGGGCTGGTCTGTGGGTAGTTGGACATGGCGGCCCTGGGTTTCCAAGGTAACGCTGACCGCGTCGATTGTTACGACTTTCGCCAGCTGTCCGTTGACCAGGTCGTGCCGGGCATCGTTGCGCGTAATGCGGACGTGGTCGCCTACAGAAAGCTCCGCCGTGTTCAGGTGATAGACCGACAGCTTGCTCATGGTCTTGGGGATGATCTCTATGGGCTGCTCATTGACCGCGTCTCCCCGGACCGGCATCACGCTGATACGGTCATGGCTGTTGCTGCCGGTCACACGGTAGAGTTCGCCGCGTTTCAGGCCACACTTGTAGTCACGCTCTGGAATGACGATGTCGCCTACCGTGTAAAAGCGGGCGACACTGCGTTCGGCACGAGTGGTGTCATGCCGGGTGAGTAGTTGGCACGGGCGGCCTTTGCCCTCCAGGCCGAGCAGGGCGTGGATGCGTTGATTGATCGCATTCCTGGAAGCGTTGGTGCCGGTCACGACAATGGTGTTGGCCTGTTCGGTGGCGCTCAGCCTGGTATAGGTCCGAGCGATGTTCTCATAACGGGCTGAGCTGTTGCGGGTCTTCCTGCCATGTTCGTCCGGGGTGAGCTCGTCTGGAATCACATGGATTGCATCCAGCAACGGCAGAGACCGGCTGGCCCGGCCTGTGGCGGCAAGTTCTACCGCCTGGCGCAGCCGCGCCGTGCGTTGGCGCTGGATGTCGCCCATCAATACGGTCTTCATTCCGTGTTCCTGCAGCATGGCAAAGGCGCGGCCTGCCTCGATGGCCTTGGTCTGGGCCGTGTCGCCCAGCAGCACCGTCTTCGCACCTGTTGGCTGAATGAGGGCCAGCAGCTTGTCCATTTGCCGCACCGGCACCACCCCGGCTTCGTCGATAACCACTATGGATGTCGGCCCCAGGGAGTCCAGGAAGGGGCGCTTGTCGGCAGCGGCCAGGATGGAGGCAATGGTGTTGGCCGGAATGCCGTCTTGGCGCAGGTTGCGCACCATGTTGCCGTAGGGCGCGAGGGCCGTCATGGCGTGACCCTGCTCACGCAGAATGGCCTGGGCGTTTTGCAGGGCAAAGGATTTCCCAGTGCCGGCCAAGCCCTGGATACCGGCCACTTGGTCGGTTCCCGTGGTAATCAGCATGACCGCTTCGCGCTGGCTGGGAGTCAGAAGAGCGTCCCGGGCGGTTTCGGCGTCGGCGGCGTTGATCGTGGGTTGCCAGGCACCCCGGCCAACCCGTTCAGCGGACAGAATCCGGGATTCGGCTTCATACGCCTTGCGGGTGGCGTAGCGGGGGCTTTCCATCAACAGGCGGCCCAGGGCGATGGCGTCATCAACTCGTTGCAAAGCAGTGGCTTGGCTCAATCCAGCCAGCCGGTTGGCTTCCGCAGCCCATCCTTCGCGGGTCATGGTCTGGGCTTCCTTGTCCTGTGTGCTGCGGTAGTGCGGCGCTTCTTGGATCAGCACACCGGATGCGACACGAGCCTGGATAGCAGCTTGAACGGCGGTGATGTCGGTATGACCACCGGCATGACGGATGGCGCTGTGCAGGAGGTCGGCCAAGGGCATGACGGACTCCCGTTCAGTCAGATGCTGGATGGCCCAATCCAGCGAAGCCTGGGCAACCAGGTCGGCTGACATTTCATGTGCTTCAGGTGCCTGTCGTTCAGCGTTGTGGTGGGCCTGGTCAAACTGCATCCCGATGGCGGCAGCGGCTTCCCGCCACTGATGGTGCAGTCCTGTGCGGCTGAAAGCCTGGGTTTTTTCCTGGCGGTGCGCCAGACTGATGCCCTGGCGTAGCGCATGGGGCGCATTGTCGCGGGTCGTGCCGCGTGCAGTCAATTCAGCCGTGATGCCGGCGCTGCGCTTACTGAAAAACTCGATCTGTTCACGGGTGATATGGGCCAGTTCGATATGGTTTTTTTCATGGCGAACGGCATACCCCAGAGCGCGGACATTACGTTCTAGCTCGGCCTGATAGATGGCATCGGTCACCCGCAGCAGCTTGAAAATGGCCTCGTTCGAGAGCGACACCCAATTACCGTCAGCGCGCTGGGTCAGGTTCATCAGCAAGGCGTGGACGTGCAGGTGCGGATCAGGAGCGGCGTCCTCTGTAGGGCGTGCAGTTTCGTGACGGAACTTGGCAATGATGAGATTGTTGGTCTGTTCCACCCGAGACTTACCGTTTTCCTTGCGGCGGCCCATGGTCAGATGTTGTTCGACATAGGCCAGGGCGGCCGCGACGGCCTGATCGTTGGCGTGAATCAGGCGCACATCGCCACCGATCAAGGCTTGCAGGGTGATGCTCTTGGGCGCGCCAAAGGTCAGGTCGAGTGCTGCGCGAGCCTTGGAATCCTTGCGAATCGAACGGTTTGCGGTGACACTGCGGCCAAATTCGCCTTGCAGCATGGCTTTGAAGCGCGCAGGATCGATCTCGCCGACCGCGCCCAGACGACGGGCGCCTTCGCCTTGCCAAGTGGCGGCACCACCGTCGCGGCTGTAGTAGTCGTCGGCTTGGTCGGCGTAGTAGTTGGTGGCAAGAGACGCGCGGGCGCGATAGATCTGGCTGTGGGAGATCATGGGTGCTCCGGGAAAAGTGACTGGTGGTGAGGGATTGGCCAGCAGGGTGAACACCGCGCCAGTGCTGGTTTATGGCGAGAAGGTTGCCGTGGACTTACACACGGTTATCCACGGGCTCTGTGGATGAGTTAGTGGCAGCTAACGACACTAGGGAGGTAGCTCTCTTGTTGCTGATATAGGAAATATGTCAAAATGAAACAAAACGATTTGGCCGATCCCTGAGCCTAGTCGCCCGAAGGGGGAGTGCATGAAGGTTGTGAGGCTGACCATATCGAATTTTCGTGGCATCAAGAGCTCCGAACTGCTCTTAGATGGCCACACCTTGTTCGTTGGTACTAACAACGTCGGAAAGAGCACTTTGTGTGAAGCACTGGATCTGGTGCTTAGCCCAGACCGTCTAAATCGTATGCCACCAATTGACGAGTTTGACTTTCATAACGCTCGTTACTGGATCGCCCCGACCGTTGAAGGTGAGCTTGGTACTGCAATCCCATTGCGGATTGAGGTGGTTCTGGTTGACCTCAGTGCATCAGTTTTAGCAAAGTGCGGTGGTCATCTGGAATTCTGGCATACCGATGAGCGTCGGCTAGTTGCGGAGGGGGAAGCTGACTTAGTGCAGGAGCCAGTCTCCGTACCTTGTTTGCGCCTGGAGACTATTGGACGATATGACGAAGAAGAAGACGAATTCATAGCCAAAACCTACTTCGCGCACAGCCCAGATGCTGCAGAGGATGAGGAGAAAAAGATAGTCCCGCGGCCCCTCAAACGCGAGTTCGGGTTCCTATATCTTCGCGCACTTCGTACAGGTTCCCGAGCACTTAGTCTGGAGCGAGGTAGCCTACTCGACATCATCTTGCGTACTAAAGGTATTCGCACTGCGCTGTGGGAAAAGACTATCGCGAAATTGCGGGCGATGGATGTGGAAGCCGACGCGCCGGAAATCGCCCCAGTCCTGCGCGATATCGAAAAGCGGCTGAGCCGCTACATCGCGCTTGAGGCACCAGGAAATGCGACAAGCTTGCATGTGTCTGAGCTAACGCGGGATCACCTGCGGAAGACAATGGCGTTTTTTCTGCAGCTGTCGCCCGATCAGGATCGCGTGCCTTTCGCCCATGCTGGCACAGGTACGCTTAACACCCTGGTGCTAGCGCTACTTTCCTTTATCGCCGACCTCAAACCAGAAAACGTCATATTTGCGATGGAGGAGCCGGAGATTGCAGTTCCACCGCCCACGCAGCGGCGTATAGCCCAATACTTGCTCACCAAAACCACGCAAGCATTCGTTACCTCGCATTCGCCCTTCGTTATCGAGCGTTTTGATCCGTCCCAAACAATGCTCCTGTCGCGCGATGCTGGCGTAGTTACTTCTCAGAAGGTCTCTGACGCTTCAGGCCTGAGCGATAAGGAGTTTAAACGGTTTGCACGTTGGGGCTTGTGTGAATGCATGCTGGGCAAGGCAGCAGTGGTGGTTGAGGGGCTCACCGAGTTCCATGCGCTTCCCGTTGCCGCTGCACGCATGGAGCTAGAGGAACCCGATGTGACGGGCGGGCACTCACTTGACGTACTCGGTGCTACCTTCTTCTATGCCGATGGCGAGTCGAATATGTCAAAATTTGGCAAATTTTTTAAGACGCTAGGCCTGAAAACATTTGGCTTTTACGACGTGGTTAAGCGATCTGAGAAAGCCGCCGAGGCGTTGAAGGCGGCTTATGACGTGAATCTTGAGCACAAATATAAGGGTTTTGAGGATCTCGTCGCCCAGGAAATGTCCGTTGCTACTCTTTGGTCTTTTCTTTTTGGCCTGCGTGAGTCAGGTGAAGTCACGGAGATGGGGATTCCGGCAGAACAGCCAACGGAGGCGGATGTTCGTAAGCTGGCAGCCGTCGCATTGCGTCAAGGAAAAGGAGTGGGGTGGGCAGCAAATTTGTTTGAATCCTGCGATTACAAAGATCTGCCACCTACCGCGATGGGATTTCTGCGTGACGTGTATTCAGCACTTCCGAAGCCTCCTGAAATCGGTGCTGATGAGGGAGGCGACAATGACGGAGGCGAGGAAGGCGTAGCCCCAGTGCAGTCTGCTCCGGGATATGGCGAAGGCCATTGAGTCTAGTATGCCTATTGATCCAAACTGTCCTAAGCGTGCAGCTATTGTGGCCTGCGAAAGTCATGCGCTCGTGCTTGGTGGCCCTGGTAGCGGCAAGACGACTGTGGCTTTGCGTAAGGCGGTCGCGCGCATTAGACAAGGGTTAGCCTCGGGTCAGAAAGTGCTGTTTCTAAGCTTCTCGCGTGCAGCTGTCGCGCGGGTGTTGGATGCCGCCAAGATGGAAGTGGCAAAACAAGACCTCGCGCTCGTGTCTGTGGAAACGTTCCATGCATTCTTCTGGCGATTGCTCAAGCCGCACGGCTACCTGCTTGGAGCCCCACGTAAGTTGTCAATCCTATTGCCGCACGATGAAGCAGTGTTGCGGGACGGCATTAGGGAAGAAGATGCTGGGTGGGCTGATTGGCTGCAGGCCCGTGACAAGCTATTCTGGGAGAAAGGGCGTGTCGCGTTTGATCTCTTTGCGACGAATGTTGCAGTGCTGCTGGATCGTTGTAAGTATCTGCCCTCCTTGATTGGCGCGACCCACCCTTTGATTATCGTCGATGAGGCGCAGGACACTGGTACAGATGCTTGGCGATGCGTGGAACTGCTCGCGCGGCATTCACAGGTGTTGTGTCTCGCCGATCTCGACCAGCAAATTTTTGATTTCCTTCCTGGAGTCGGCCCTGGCCGAGTGGACGATATTCGCAAAGCACTGAAGCCCGTTGAAGTGGACCTTGGCTCAGACAACGGACGCAGTCCGGATAGTGAGATCCTTGCTTTTGCCAACGATATTCTTACTAATCGCCCGCGTGGCGCTCCGTACAAAGGAGTGCAGGTGATCACCTACAACCCCAAGGGCGTGAATTGGAACGTGTTGCTGCGGCGCGGTATTAAAGCCATATTCGATGCAGCGACTGCCCAAGGGAAGGAAGCACCCAAGACCATCGCTGTGTTAACAGATACAAGTGGCAACGCGTTGAACGCGTCTAAGGCTCTGAGCGCGATTGGTGATGCTAATAAGGGCAAGGCAGTCGCGCACAAACTGCATTTCAACGAAGCGGAGGCGCTACTGAGCGCGCGCATGGTTGCCTTCTTGCTGGAACCCAAAAAGGAAACTGAGCGGGATGCAAACGTGGCAACTTGTATGGAATTGATTGCGGATGCCAGAAAGGCTACGGGCACTGGTAAGGTTGATGTGACTACGATGCGCAGGCAGAGCGTTGACCTGCGAGCTGGCAAGGTATCCAGGGCCACAATCATAGGTGCTCTGCGGAGCGTGCTCACTATGCTTCAGGAGCAGGGATTGACAGGCGACCCTGTGGCTGATTGGCTGACTGTTAAACGAGCGCTGAAGAACACAGGTCACAAAGACCTGTTGCGTGTGGTGCAGCAACTCGATTATTTAATTGCTTTTCAGCGTGGTGATCGCATTTCGGCTGGACTTGCAGATGAATGGCTTCGCGAAGCAGCGTATACAAAAGCCCGAGATGTGTTGGATTTGGCCCTCGCACAAGACCAGTTGCTTGATGCCACTCATGGGTTGGAGGGTTGGCATGTGATGAACGTACATAAGGCCAAGGGCAAGCAGTTCGACGGTGTCATCCTCGTGCGCCAAGCCCGATTTTCGGGGCTCAAGCCGGAGTCTAGCTTCATCTGGCGGGATGACGTTGCGCCATTTTCTACTAGTCGCAAGATATTACGGGTCGGTGTCAGTCGTGCGCGAGATCATCTGGTGGTTTTAGACCCGATTTGGCCTGCATGTCCTCTTTTGAACGGGCACAAATTCACCTGAGTTGTTGTTGAAGAAATCCATCAATTCTGTTGGATGAGCTTATTTTAGTTGATTAAATTGTACTTTCCTGTCCCCAGTTTGTTATCAAAGTGCGGTTGTGGATGCAGCAACTTTCAGCACTTTCTCCGACTCCTGAAATGCCACTTCCGCCACTCCAAACTGCCTGAACGGCAACTCCACCCGGGCAATCGGGTAATCCCCCGCCAACGCCACATACCCGCCCAGCGCAGGCAGCGCCTGTATCTGCGCCGCCGTTACCACCTCCTCCGTCACCCGTTCCATGTTGTCCGACGTATTGCGGTTGTCCGCACTGCGGCTGATGCTGAACTTGGGCCGTTCCACTTCATGCTTGCCCAGACTTTCGCTCATGTCCTTGGCCGTCTGCGGGTCGGTGCGGGAGCCGCCGAGCACGGCCAGGTTGCGGAAGCTGGCCCGGATGGTGGTGGCCATCGTGCGCCCGTAGATGTGTTCCAGTTGTGACGTGCTTTGCAGGCCGGCCACGATACGCAGGCCGTTCTTGCGGCCCTTCGTCAAACCGGCTTCCAGAGAGGGCAGGGCGTCCAGGCTGGCCAGTTCGTCAATGAAGAGCCACCAGCGTCGGTGGGCGCTTTCGGGCATGGACAGGATGGAAGTGATGAACACGTCGGCCCAGGAAGAAACCAGGGGTTTCATGGAACTCATCATGTCTTCGCGCCAATTGATATACAGGTTGCCGCCGTCTGGTTTTTCCAGCCAGTCTCGGATGGAGAACTTACCCGGCTTCATGCCGGTATGCTCCGACAGCTTGTTCGACAAGACGAAGCGGGCAGAGGACAGCGCCTTGCTGGCTTCGCTGGAACCGACAAACAGGGATTCGGCGAGGGTGCCTTCCAGGAACTGCTTCAGCACCTTGGGGTCTTCGATCGTGCAAAGCCGGAACAGGTCCATGATGCTGGCTTCTTCGCCCTGCAGCTCATAGAGCTTCTTGGCGGTTTCGCGCAGCAGCAGGCGACCGAAATCGTTCCACTCTTCTGCGTTTCGGTCCTGGCTCATGGGAACCATGGAGCGGGCCAGCCGCTTCCAGTCGTAATCGGCGCGCACTTCGTTGAAGAATGACCAGCCCTGGCTGCGGGCATCATAGGGATTCAGGATGACATCGTTGGGCTGCCAGAATTTGCTGAGCAGATCGCCATTGGGGTCAATGACAATCATGCGGTCATTGCGTGCAGGCGTTTGGCCGGTTAGGTGCCTGGCCATGTCATGCTGTGAGCGCTTGAGCACCGATACCGCCATGTTCCGCAGCAACACCGATTTGCCCGAGCCGGTGGCGCCGCTGATGAGCAGGTGCAGGTTTTCATTGGCGGTTGGCATCGGAATGCCCCCCACGTCTATCTGCATTTTGCCGCGTTCTTCACACTGGCGTGCCAGGTTTTTGGCACTGGTGGTGCGGGTGCCGCGCACAAAGCGTTTGTAGGCGGCGCCTTCAAAGCCTTCCGTCCTGGCCGTGCGTCCTATGAAAAGTATCAGCACCAGGGAAAGAACCAGACCGACACCCAGCGCACCGTACAGCAGAGGGTACTGCGGTGTGAGCATCACGAAATGACGGAAGGTGCGAGCGTTCCAGTCGCGCCAGTGCATCTGGCTGGCCCAGGTGGCTGCAGTCATCCAGGCTGCTGTGGGGAAAATTGCCAGGGAAAAGGCGGCGATCCGCCGCCGGGTGATGGGTGAGATCAGGGTGGACATGGACAAGGAACCTCAAGAGAGCAGCTGCTGGCCGAGGGCAAGCCCGGCCAGTAGTCCACCCAGCACGCCGGCGCCGCCGCCCACCGCCAGGGCGATGATGGCCATGCGGCGCGCTGATTGGTGGGCAATGCGGGCGTATTGCGCGGATTCCTGGCTCAGCTGGTCCAGCTGGGTGCCGGTATCGTTCAGCATGGCCTGTATGGCCTGCTGAAGCTGCTGGTTTACTGGCTTGGCGGCTGTTTCCAGGGTGGCGCTCAGGTGTCGGCTGAGTTGTTGGGGCAGCATCTGCTGGGTTTCGCTTATGGACTGCATCTGCTGCTGGGCGGTATCCAGGGTACGGGTAACGGCTTCCAGCCTGTCCACCAGGCCGGCGACTTCGCCTAGGACTTCGTGATACAGCAAATCCAGTTTTGAACGGGGGCCGCTGGGCGGGGTGTGGGCGTCCATGACAGATCATGAAAACAGGGCAGCGAAGGCTGCATTCATCTGCCTGTCCACAGGCTTGGCCAGGGCGTGCAGGGCGTGGCGGTTACTCAGGTGCGAGATGCGGGCGTGGTCTTCCGGATCGGCGCTACGCAGCAGGGCGCGGTAGTCGGTCTGGTCGGCCAGCACATCGGCAATGGTGGTGCGCTGGTCGGCCAGCAGCTCGAAGACTTCGTTTTCGTAGACGGCGGCCTGGGGGTTGGCCTGCACTTCGCCCGACTTGGTGGCATAGGCCAGGATGGAAGGAAACTCTTCTTCCACGCTGCTATCGACCCGGTTGAAAAGAATCCGTACCCGGTCCGAGTCCACACCCAACGCAGCCAGCGCGGCCACGGTTTTGATGGTTTCGCGCTGTGCTTTGCCGGTGTTGATGACCGGCAGCACGAAGTAGCTCATTTCTTCGTGCGCGCCTTCGTAGCGCATCATGTGGGTCAGGAAGTCCTCGATGTTGCTGGCTCCGACATCGACAATCGCGTCATCCCGGGTGAGCAGTTCGCGGAACAGGCGGCCAAAGTGATCACCGCGCAGCTGATCCACGTTCAGGCCCAGGTCGGCGCCGGTTTCGTTGGTGGATTCCACCGCAAAAATCTGCGCCCCGTTCATGCGGGGCGCGAGCAGGTGGGAGGCAACAACTGTCTTGCCAACGGAGCCGGTGTAGTTGAGAACGGCGACTTTCATGGTTTATTCCTTGTGGGGTGTTGTCAGTGGAAGAGGGGGGGGTTACTTGCCTTCACGGCGCAGGGCTTCCAGGTCGATACGCATGTCGCGAATCTTGCGCAGGTCGCCGGGTGTCTGGATGTTGCGTGGCCGGCCCTGGATAGCATCAAGGGCTGAGTCGGTTGCGGCTGGCGTTTTGGGTGCCGTGGTGGGCACAGCGTGTGGTTGTGGCTGCGCTGCAGGTTTTGCTGCAGCAGACCGCAGGGCTTTGCGCCAGCGGTACAGAGTGATGGCGTAGGTGCTGTACTGGACCGACAAGCCCGCTGCGGCCAGATCATCCAGTACGGCAGCATGGGGAACGCCGGCGGCGAGCTCAGCTTCGATCAGAGGAAAGAGCGCACGCAGCTGGGCGGCGATGCTGATGCGGGGGTCCAGCTCAGCGAGCGCGGCCCGGTAGCGTGCGACGGGAGCGGGTTCAGTCATTGGATTCCAGGGGATGGGTGCCGCTTATCGCGACAGTTCAGGAAAGGCGGCAGCCTGTTTGGCGACCAGCCACGAGCGGCCCGTGGCCAGTGCTTCGTCGTAGGCGGATTGTTCGTCTGTGAACAGGGCAGTTTGGCCGTGGGTAGAGAATTGACCGCCGCCGACTTCCTGGCCGTTTTCCAACAGGCGCAGGGTGAAGCAGCCCGTGTCGGCTGGGTGGGGAAGAATCTCGAAATTAAAGCGCAGCCGGGTCTGGGTGACTTCGTCGTAGAACTGTCTTTCGACTTCGCGCAGGCGGGCGGTCCACTCCGGGCCGATGCGCTCCAGGGCTTCAGCGATGCTGTAGCCGCGTTCGCGCAGCCAGTCCCAGCGATTCAGAATGAGCGCCGCAGTTAGCGCTTCGCCCAGGCTCATGGTGCCGATGTCATGGAGGGCGGCTTCCTGTGCGATGTTGAGCATGCGGGTGTCGATGTTCGAGTGCATGGGGTCTCCTTTGCCCTGTGACTTGATAGGCAGAGCTTGAGGTGAAAAGAAGGGGTGTCCCGGGTGGGCGGGTGCTGGCTTCGTTGCTGACCGACAGCCGCTATGCGGCTGTGCAGCGTGGCAATGCAAGATGGCCTGACGTGAACAGGCAAAGTACGGCGTGTCAGGCTGGCTGACGGCGTGACTTGTTCACAGGCCGGTTTGGTAGAAGTAAGGTAGAGATAAGGTAGAAGGCGCTGCGATGGCTGGAAAGCCATTATTCATGCGGATTTCTAAAAATCATGCGCGATGCTGTGACGACAAAGCGCGATGTTCTGACGAAAGACCGCGATCTTATGACGACCCTGCCGCGATGCTATGACGGCGCCAAAAGCCACTTACCCACAGGCTGAAAATCGTGCCTGGAGTGGCAGCTTCCGGGCATAAGGCGCGATGCTATGACGATAAAAAACTAGCGTTCCAGGCGCGTCCAGACTGCCTGTTCATGGCCCCGAATCGCGGCTTCAATCCGGGGTTCTGCGATCACCTTCAGGGCTTCCAGTTCGTCCAGGCTGCGCTCCAGCGTGACCCGGAAATCCCGCATGCGCCCGGTGTATTGGGCGCGTTGCTTGAGGATGTCTAGGCTGTATTTTTGCTGGATGTCGGCAGAGGTGCCAATCAGCCGCTGCAGACTTTTGGAGAGGTCATGACGCATCTGCAGGCGCTTAGCCCAGTCCACCAAGGCATATTCCCGGTTGCCGAAAATTTGCGCCCAGCGCGGGTCGGCATACAGGGTGTAGCTGCCGCTGGCTTCGTGGTAATCAAAGCCACCGATCATGGCAATGACGCGGGTGGATGGGTGGCGGCCATAGCTGTATTTCACAGAGCCGTCTTTTCGGCGCGCCTCGATGCACAAGGTGAATCGGGCGAGGTCTTTCATGCCTTCATGCAGCCATTCGTACGCGCTGCCCCCTGTAGGCCGGCCCATGCCCCGCAGGAAGTCGGCACGGTTGATGACCGGCGCTTCTCCTAGCAAGGCCGTGGTTTGCAGATACATGGCGTGCATCCAGATGTCGGCATGGTCTTCACTCAGTTGCTTGCCCGACCCTTTCAGCAGGATGTGGCTGCCCTCCAGGAATACGGTTTCATCGTGGAGAGGACGCCAACCCCGGCGTACCGGGGCAAAGATGGCGCTACGGGCAATGTAGTTGGGAATGGCCCGGACGGTCTCGTTCATGCCGGGCAGCATGAAGGGTGCCGGGGTGGTGGCCTGTTTCTCAGCGGCGTCCGTCATGGCCTGTGAGGCTTTCTGCATGGCGCGCTGCATGGCGGCTGACAGCCGCTGCAGGTTGGCATCCTTGTGAAAAGGCGTGCGGGTGGGGGTGGTCATTGATGTTGCTCCGGGCGAACCCATGCAAGGTGCGCCTGGAATGTGTGCAGCGCCTCACACGGGTTCGGGGATAGGTTGTGACCCGGCCTGTTGCCGGATCTAATGGTTGGAAGTGGCGTTGCTGCAGGAACTCAGGCGACGACGTGGCGCTGGGGTTCAAACCAGATTTCTTGCACACGGAATTTCTCGACATGCACAACAATGTCCACGGTCTGCTGCAGGAAGGTCTGAATCGTGGGCAAGTCCAGATTGCCGCCGGTGGACGACTGCTTAATAAGGATGGCCAGCCGGTCGAAGGCGTCGATTGCGCTGTTGGCATGCGTGGTTGTCACAGAACCTGGGTGGCCGGTGTTCAGGGCCGCTAGGTAATCCCAGGTTTCCGGGCCGCGCAGCTCGGCCAGAGAAATCCGGTCGGGCGACAGACGCATGCAGGCCGCCAGGCAGTCGGTGGCCGACACGCGGCCTCGTGTGCCGCCGTACATCATGTGGACGCGGTTCTCATGCCAAGGCAGGATCAGTTCATGAACGTCTTCAATGGTGATAAGGCGTTCATGGACGGGTATTTCATTCATGAGGGATCGGGCGAAAGTGGTTTTGCCTGACCCTGTTGCTCCCGAAATCACGATGTTCTTGCGTTCGCGGACGGCGTCCACCAGAAACTCGAAATAGTCTCCCCTGTTCTTCAGTATCAGCAGTCGCTGATTGAGTTTCGACAGACCGTCAGCACCATATTTGGCGGTGGCATCCATAGTGGCCTTGAAAGCCCCGCCGGACGCCAGCTGCTTCAGGTAGAAAGTTTCCGTGGCGTGTTTACGGATGTTGATGGCGATGGTGCCGTCTATGCAGGCCGGTGGAAGAATGATCTGGCCGCGCTCCCCATCAGGCAGAACCACCGACATGATGGGGCTGCGCGCCATGTGGTTGTAGGCTGCAAGGGCCGTCGCCAGCGCTTCCAGGTGCTGGTAACTCAGTTCCTCGCAGTCGTGCGACAGCCAGTGTCCGTCTGTGCGGGCGTACAGATGGCCTTCGCGCACGATAGCGATCTCTGTGACTGTCGGGTCCTGCAGATGCTGGGCGAGGGGTCGCAGAAAGGTTCGCACAGAAATGGCGCGATCAAAGGGGACCACCTCAAGGGGTAAGTTCAAGGTCGTAGACATGGCTGAAATCCAGATCACGGGCGACCATGATGCCGATGCGTTCGCCCTGGTTTTTATAGAGAGTGGGGGGTATGTCCAGAGATCGTTCCAGAATCTTGGCGATGGCTTCCTGCCCGCCCTGGGCAGTGTTGTCGAAGCGGATGTTGTTGTCGCCAGACTGGCCCTGGTTCGATGCCCAGCTGCCGAAGTCGCCCACCAGGGACAGCAGGATGGCGTTGCCGAAGCGTTCCCAGAAATGGTTATCGACATGACCGTCCAGCCCGGCTTCGCCCAAGGGGCCGGTGCCGGGTGAGGCCAGTTCCACGATGACGCCAGCGGGGGATTCCAGCCGGTTCCAGGTGACAAAGGCACGGGCCTGGCCCTGCTGGATGCCGCCGGACTGATAGCCAGTGAACTTGGTGCCGGCATCAATCAGCTTGACCTTGCCGTTGGCGCTCATGACATCGTGGGTGGCCAGGCAGGTGAGCAACCCTGGCTGAGTGCTGACCAGTTTGGTTTGCAGCGTGCAGTCGATCATGGTGCCTTGCGTAAGCAGGAAGTTACGATCCCCGAGCAGACCGGCGACAGAGGGTGCAAGCTCTAGCGGTCGCAGCTTGTCGGCCAGCGGGCCGGCGTCGCTGTAGGGGCCGTTTGGGGTGCTGGCCGGACTGCTGACTGCGCTGCCGCCTTCTGCGCCGCCCGCCTGCAGCGGGCTGGCCAGTCTCCGCTGTGCGACTTCATTGACCGGCGGCGGTGCTGCGGCTGTTGGTGGTGGAAGTACATACGCGGGCGCCGGAACTGGCGCTGGAGCCGGGGGTGGCAAGGGCTTGGGTGGCGCTGGTCGCTCGACCCTGGGCGGCTTCAGCCGGTTGGTAATTCCACTCTGATCGGCTTCCAGGCTGCTGTCGCTGGCAGGCACCGGTTCCCGGCTCCAGGCTTTCAGCAGCACACCGATGGCGACGGCAATGGCCACCAGAATGGTGAGCCACAGAAAAGCGCGTGCGCCGCGTGGGGCGCTGCGCCCGGCGGTTTCCAGGCTCGGGGTTTCGCGCTCCAGGCTGGCCGTGGTGGTCTGGTCCCGGTGCGGATCGGTGTCGTTCATGGGCTGTTCCTTCATGGCGTGATCTCCCGAACCCGCAGCGTCGGTACAGGCGCTGCCGCGCCTTTCACTGCGCGCCGGACGTTGGGGGAGGCTGTGCCGGTGTGGGCAGGTACAGGGGTCAGGCCAAAGGCTTCGTTATGGATGGCCAGTACCTGGTTGCCCAGGCGCAGATGCCAGCGTGGTGAGGTGCGATGCAGCACCATCGTGCGCTCATCGGCCATGTGATAGTTGGTGATGACTTCCTGGCCGTCAGGCGTCACGCGGTACACCGTGGGCATGTCGGTTTCCGGGGGGAACTGCAGCCAGGTATGGCGGCCATCATCCCAGGCGTGAACGGGGGCAATACTGGCGTTGCCACTTCGGGTGTATGCCTGCCAGTTCATCGTGCCGGCAGATGCTTGCAACGAGCGCTCAATCGCTGCCTTTTGTGCCGCCTGTGCCTTCATGCGGGCCTCTACTTCCGGGTAGCGCATCACCAGTTTGTAAAGGGCAGGGGCGTTGCGGTCGTGGCTGTAGGACAGTCGAAAGCTGTATTCCCGCCGGTCGGTGATGACAATGAGGTTGGTGTCGGCGTCTTCGGCGGTGGGCTTGAAGAACAGATGGTGGTTCTTGTACGTGAAGGCGTAAGCCTGGCTGTCGCCAAAGACGTGATACTGATAGGTTTCGCCGGGTTCCAGCATGATGTGGGTCGCGACGCCGATCACCGCATCCAGCTGAATCACGTTGGCCGGGTCATAGTTGACATAGCGCACCCGATGGTCGAGCCGTGATGAGCGGGGCGTCTCCAGCGCCCAGGCGCTGGCTGGCAGGGTCAGGCACAGCAATAGCGCCACAGCTCGCCCGCGTGGGAAGAGTTCAAACATGGGGATTCCTTCTGCTCCAGGGCGGGTCAGCGCGAAAGGTCGGCGGCCAGGTCGTAGCGCACAACCTGAAAGCCCAGCGGGTTGCGACGGGCAACGGCTTCCGTCAGGGGAACGTCGGCGTACTGGTAGGCCATGGTGGCAATCAGATGGCGCGTCTTGGTGATGTTGCCGGTGGAGACTTCACGTTCGGTTCTGGTGAAGCGGACAATGGCAGCCTGATTGGCGCCCAGGGTAATGGAATGAACCTGAACATCTACCGTACCCAAGGTGCCAAGCCGCGTAGTCACAGCATCCGGCCCTTCAAACCGTTTGCCGTACTGCACCTGAATGGGCGGCGACGACAGCAGGGCGCAGGTGTCGAATTGCTCTTGGATGGTCTGCCAGCTGTAGCCTTCGCAGTTCAGCACATAGGTGTTCAGAAAATACTTGGCGATGCGCTGACCGTAGTCTTCCATCGGTTCGCCCAGAGTGCTGACATGCTCGATGCTGCCGGTGGCGTTGTCCACGCGCACTACATACATTTCAGGCGGCTGTTTCAGGGGCGTCAGGACCGCTACAGCGGCGACGGCGGCAAAGGCGATCAGCCCCGCGCCCATGGCAACTTGCCATGCGCGCTTGCGGCTTGTGACCAGTTCGCCCAGGTGGTCGCGCTCCAGGCCGCGCGACTGTTCCAGCCAGGCTGCAACGTCTTCAGACTTGAGGGGTTCTGACACGGTTCAGGCTCCTTTGAAAATCGGTGCACTGGCGTTCACAGGCACACGCGGTCCGTCAGCAGGCTGTGGAGGTTGGGGCGCATGAAAGGCGCAGCCGGCCAGCAGCCCGGCCAGCGCCAGGGCGGCAATGAGTTTGTGCATGGGATGGGCTCCTGTCCTGCCGCGTGGGCAGAAGGGAAGGTGTGATGGCCCCGCTGGGCAGCGGGCGCGAAAAGGCTTACTTGGCGCGCAGTCGCAGCATGCTGCGCAGACGCAGAACAGAGAACGCGCCCCGGGCGGCGGAACCGACACCGAGTTGAGCGCCGAAGCCGTTGGAGAGCCCGGCGGCAAGGCCGGGAATCAGAATCATGATGACCAGGCTGGCGGCGCCGACAAGAACCTGGGCGCCGAACAGCGAAAGCACATCGGCCATCCCTGTTTCTATTTGGTCAGCTATCATGCGGATCAGCTGGATGTTGAGCTGCAGGATAAGGCCGAAGACCAGGCCCGCAAGCAAGGCGAGGAAGACAAAGTTCAATGCCTGTGAAACCCAGTTATTGAAGAGAGGTTTTGTTGGCTCGAACAATGTCGCGGCGATGAAGATCGGCCCTGCTGCAGCCACCAGTGCCATGCCGACTTTGCAGACCACCACAATGACCATGATGATGCTGCCTACGACGGCCGCATTGATCCGTAATAGTGTCGCCAGGATGCTGACCAGCACTTCCCTGGTGGAAGGCATGAAGTTGTACCAGGGCCGGTCGCTGGAACCCAGCATGGCATTGGATGCCTCACTGGTCTCGTTCTGAAGCTTATCGACTTCTGCCGCCACGTTGCCCGTGCCGAGCGCGAGCTGTGTGACATCGTCAGGCAGTGCGATCATGGTTTTGGCAATGTCGTTCTGATACAGGCCGCCTGCCCCAAAGATCATAGACACAATCGCCACGAGAATGGCCTTGCGGAAGAACTCTGTGACAGTCATATTGCTTTGACCGTGCATGAGTGCAAACGCATACACAACGAATTGCAGAGTCAGGCCCACCACGATGACAGGCATGAGTGCTTCGAACAGTGCCTGCATCGGCCCGTTGATAGCATCGCTGAGGATGCCTTCGGTTTGCGTCATGACCCATTCAGCTATGTTGCTTGGCGTAGTGGGTGCCGCGACGGATGGAGTGGGGCTGGCCATAGTGTGCCAGCCTATTCAGCTGCGCCGGGGGATGAGTCTGACGCTGGCTTGTTCCCAAACCATCCTCCATAGACACGTTCAGCCCGGGCCTGCAGCAGTTGTCGTTCCGCATCCAGTTGCTGTGCAGCGAGCTGAATGCGGGTCTGTTCGGCTGAGATATTCGCTTGCTCAATCTGAATCCGCGCCTGCAGTTCAGCAATTTCCTTGGGGTTTGTCGTTTGATTGATCTGATCCTGCAGGGCATCGACGTTGGCCAGCCTCTGTGTCATCGAGTCGTAAGCCCGTTCACTCATCGCCTTCGCGGTTGCCTCAATGTTCAGTGACCGTTTTGACAGCTCCTGTCTGTCTTCGGCGAAATTCACCGGGGCCATGACATTGTCTGTGATGCGGGAGACATCCCCGTTCAAGCCTGAGCTACCAGACCGGTTCAGCAGGTCCTGGGCGCTGGAGGGTAGCGCTGCGCGAAGCTGATCGCGGATGGCGTAATCGTTGGGAATGACACCGTAGCCGCTGGACTGCGTGAAGGCGGCAAGCTGCTCCCTGGCTGTTGCCAGTTGATCCGTCAGGTTCTTCAGCTGGTCGCGGGCGGTCAGCAGCTGTTCTTGCAACTGGGCTATGGTTGCAGCATCGACCGTAGGGATGCCGCTGGCGCGGGCAGGGTTTATGAAAACAGCGGCCAGGGCAATGCCCGCCGCAAGATGCTTGTAGCGTGTCATGGGAGAACTCCGGGGGTAATAGTGGTGGCGAGCTAAGTCGCCGTGCGTTGTGTAGGTCTCTGTCGAGAACGGGCGTGGATGGCGTGTGCTGCCTTAGATTGTCTGTGACGATCCTTCTTTCGTTACTATGCATGCCACGAGGAGAATTACCGAATGGCACTTACATCCACCCAAATTGGAGCAATTGGCGAAAACTTGCTTATCAACGCCGTGATGAAAGCAAGTGACGGAAGGCTATCACCATTCCAGCCACTGGCTGACGATGATGGCCTCGACGTGCTTTTCTACGATAAGCAGACCGGCAACTCCGCCGCCGTCCAACTGAAGTGCCGAACGAACACATTGCGAAGAGTCGGCTCAGAAGAACGCGGACACACAGTTCACTTCGAAGTGCGGCACACCACTTTCAATGAAGCGCGGCGTGCTTATCTCGTTGGCGCCCTGTGCAACGACGATTTGACAGACTTCGTCGCCACATGGCTCATACCGATGTTTGAACTGCCACAGATCGCGCGCAACATCTCCGGCAAATGGGTCATAAGACCCAGCATGGCCAACGACAGTAAAGATCGCTTTACCTCATATCGGTGTGACACGGCCATCCAGCTAGCAGCTCGAATAATTGCTATTTGCGAGGCTGACGGGCCGAACGGGCCGCCTGGGATGGGGCCGCCGGTTAGGGAGTTTTAACGGAACTCAGCGGCACCATCATCATGTAACCATGCTCAACCAGCTTAACAGTCCGCTTCTGGAAGTCGAAGCAAGTACAAATCACCGCTTGGAAATGGCTGCTTGGTATTCGGCTTCCGTGATACGGCGAGCCTTTAGGTTGTCAGAGACAATTTCATCGTCAGCCTCTTTGTAGGCAATGTGTGTTCTGTCGCCCACGACCAGGATATTGTCTTGGCCTGACCCCATAGGGTGGTCCGGTTTCAATCTTAGTTCATGATCGGCCTTGGGGCTATTGCCTGGGCAGATGACGGTGCTGCTCCGCTTGCTGGCGCAGGCCAGATGATGGCCTCGGGTGCCGGTGGCTTGTATCCAAGCGACGAGTGTGGCCTCTCGGTGTTGTAGTACCGCCGCCAGGCTTCGATGATGATCTTGGCCTCGGCGAGGCTGTAGAAGATCTCACCGTCGAGCAGTTCGTCGCGGAGCTTCGAGTTGAAGCTCTCGCAGTAGCCGTTCTCCCAAGGGCTTCCAGGTTCGATGAACGCTGTCTTTGCGCCGACGGCTACGATCCACTCCCGTACAGCCTTGGCGATGAACTCCGGGCCGTTGTCGGAACGGACATGGCCGGGCACAC
>NZ_POQS01000014.1:0-25539 GCF_002885955.2 Achromobacter pulmonis | reverse complement strand
CATTCCAACGTCCTCCTACGGCTCAATAGCCTACTTCAGGGAGGACCACTTTTCAGGGGGCAGACCATTGAGTGTTGCTGGCACGGTATTGGACCGGTATCCAACTTTGCCGAGGTTGTTCCATGCGGTTTCTGTGAACAGGAACGTGTCGTCGTTCCGTTCAATGTGGACCAGGGTCGGCGGGTAGCGACCGTTATCCGAGAACCAATGTCCGATGAATTTCTCGCCTTTCGGTTCAGTCTTGCATCCCGCCAGGATGCTCAGCAGGGCAGTGGCTCCGGCAGCGACGATGAAATGTCTTCGTTTCATTGGGGGTTCCTATGGTGGTCGGTTGTCAATAAGCCCCTGGCTGCATTTGTACGCTGCCCAGGCGTCGGCCACGCTGCAAGCGTGTCCGGCAGTTGTAAGCCAGCAAACACGTTCAATAGGTATCAGATTGTTCCACCAGGCCATGCCGGCTATCTCATCGGCAGTGGGATGTCGTTGGAGGTCTGGAAGGTTTACAGGCACAGGTCCGGTCCCTCCTGTTCGTGCTGTGGTGATAGCCGTAGAGCATGATCAAAGCGTGCGCCGATGAGGTCGGCTACGTGCTGATAATTCTCCGGGGTGGGGCGCTGGCCATTCACTTCATGGACGTGCAGGCTGTAATACTTTTGCACACCTTGCTCAAAATAGGCACGATCCTGGCGCGGGTAGGTCGAGGAAAACCAGATGTCAGGACTCATGCGCGGGTCGTTACATGACGGTTCGGATACGCCGAAAGCCTGGCTGTGTCGTTCGAGATCGTCAGCATTCACGGTGACCCGGTCGAGTTCGATGTCACGGGTGTTGGTTTCCCCCGCTTCGAGGTCTTCGTGCGTCCAGTGTTCGCTATAGACCGAGATCAGGAAAGTGTCTTCCGGGTGGTCTTCGTCCGGTCCGTCCAGGCCCAGCCGCGTATAGAAGTCCTGATCTTTTGTTGCCTGCAGATCATCATGAGCCTGTGTCTGGCGTCGTTCTTCATCCAGCGCCTGCTGCTTATCACGTTCGTTGGCATTGTGTTTCATGGGTCATTTCCTATGAAGTGGCCGGAACAATGCGGCCTTGGCGAACCGCATTCAGATACACCGGCAGCCAGTTGGCCGGGTCAGGCCCGGCCTGGGCGACTGCCTGTTCTGCAATCTCTGCCATGTCGGGGCTGCCAGAGAAAACCAGCAGTTCGCTTTCGCAGCCAGAGAGGTCCAGCTGTGCCACCGTGACGCTGGAGCCTTGCTTGACCAGGAACTTCCGACTGGCTTCACCCAGGGTTTTCAGCAGTTCGAACTCTGCTGCGGTCAGGCCGAATCCTTCGATGTAGTCGCGGGCTTTGGCCCTGGGGTTGGGCAGCAGAATGAGGGTGGCCGTCTGCTGAACCAGTGAAGGGCCGACCGGGTTTTCGGTGATGGCACCCGGTTCCTGTGTAGCGAAGGCGAGTACCCCATTTTTCTTGCGGATGGTGCGGCTGGCGTCCTGCATGTCATCCTGGAAATGCTTGTCCTTTAGCGGATGCTGGCATTCGTCATACAGGTTGATGATGCGCCGACCGTCATGCAGGGCGTCGATGCGGTGCTTCAAATATATGGTGGCCGCGCCGCGTACCGCGTCATCGTCCAGCAGTTCGGTGAGGTCAAAGCCGAAGATGGCGGGTTTGCCGTCATCCGTCGCCAGGCTCAGCTGATCCGCAGGGTTGTCGAATACCCAACCATATTCACCGCCCCGGCACCACGGTGCCAGGCGTGCGTGAATGGTGCTGGTGCTGTCATCCTCGCTGTAGGGGTTGGGTAGCAGTGTGTTCAGGGTGGACAGCGTGCGGGCTTCGCGGTCGATCAGTGTGGTCAGCTGCTGCACGGCCTGGGTGATGTCGGCATGCTGCCGGGTGGTGACCGCTTCACCCCGGCGTTCGGCCAGGAAAACAACCAACCGCACCATAAAGGCTACGTTTCCTTTCGTGGGTTCCATCTGAAACGGGTTCCAGCCGGTCGCTTCGCCCAAGCGAATGTTGAAGTAGCGCCCTCCCAGCGCCATGATGAGTACCTGCATACCCTGGTCTTTGTCCCACACCACACACGTTGCGCCGAACTTCTGCGCCTGGGTGAGCAGCATCCCCTGCAGCACGGTTTTTCCGGTGCCGGTCATGCCGATAATCATGGTGTTGCCCGGGCGTCGCTTGCCGGTTTCGTCCAGGTCTTCCACTGAAGCGTGGAAGTTGAAGAAGAACGGGCTGCCGGTCTGTGTCTTGAGCATGGTGACGGCTGGCCCCCAGGGGTTGCCTGCGGGTTTGCCGGTCAGCTGGTTATGCAGACTGGAGAAACACAGGAAGTTGAGCGACGTGACTGGCACCGGGCGCGGACGCCAGTGCCAGTTCCCGGGCAACTGCGCCCAGAAGCCAGCTTCCAGGGCTTTTTCCAATGGCCTGAAGCCGATGGCTTCTTCGGCCAGGGCTGTGGCTGTATGCGCCAGTGCCTGGCGCACGCCTTCCGCCGTGTCGTCATAAATGAGAAGGGTGGCATGGTGGTCGCCCAGACCAAGGCGGCCGGAGGTGAGGTCATCCATGGCCTGGGTCAGCTGGACCACCTGGCTGCCGGCATCATCGCCGGAATCTACCAGCAGCTTTTGATGGCGCTTCACCAGTTTCTTGGCTGCAGCACCGGTGTGGCTGCCCCATGACTGGGTCAGTACAAACTCATGCGGCAGGCCCAGCAGCCGATCCAGATGGCCGGGCTTGCTGGCTTCCGGGTAATCGCGCAGCTCCATCATGCCGAAGATGCGCGAGTCGGCCACTGTACGCAGTTCGCCAAGCTCGCCATGTTTGCCGAAGATGGGCCGGGCATAGGGCAGGGTGTCGCGTAGCCGCTCCCGCGAAAGCGGTACAGGCCGTTGCCGGCCCGAAAGCACAAAGCCCAGAAACTCAGCAGTTTCACTAAAGGCAAAACCATTACGATCCACAATCCCCAGCGTCTGCGGATCGTAGCGGTACAGACCGGCCTTGAATGTGCGCAGAATGTCGTTCAGGCGGGCGATGGATTCCGTCTGCCAGTGCGCGATGCGCTGGCTGTCGGCCTTTTCCAAGCTGGCGAAGGTGCCAAGTATCGGATCCTCGACCGGGTGAACCAGCACCGACAGGTACAGATCATTCACCATCAGGCCGCTTGCGTCGAAAGTGGAGCGATAGGCCGCGTCGAACTGGGAGGCGAAGGGCTGGCTGAAAGTGCTTTCCGGGTATTCGGTGACGCGACGGCGGATGATGTGGGAATAGAAGCCGACCGAACCCATGGGCAGGCCGCGGAGCACGTTATGCAAGGCTTCAATCCATTCCTTCAGTTCTTCCTGTGCGTAGGCATCCGGTGCGCGCCCCGCCACCTTGATGACGGCCAGGTACTCATGGTTATCGCAGGCGATGATCTGATCTGTGACGTGGTGGGAATAGGGCAGATAGCGCGAAACCCGCCGTTCATCCACGGCGAGAGTGGCTGCAGCAGTCATAGTGGCGTCCTTTATCGGATAAGCGTGCGCCAGGAGCGGCGCCGGTGGTAGCCGTGCAAGGCGTAGCTGGAACCTTTCCAGAAACGCTGGTTACGGTTGCGTTTACGGGTCTTGAGTTCCAGCCAGAGGACATCCAGCGCTTTGTCGTCGTCGCGAGTGAGGATGGCCAGGGTAGGCATGACCACGAACAAGAGTCCCCACCAGGCCAGCCCCGCCGTCATGGCAATCATCGCGACAACGGCGAAGGCACCCAACAACAGCCGCGTGGGAATGCCCATGAAGGTGGCCTTGCGGCCCAGCCCCTTGAAAACAGGGTAGCTGTGATCGTTCATGGCTTACTTCCAGAGCAGTACTACCAGTTCAGCGGCTGACCCGGCCAGCAGCACACCGATGCCCCAACGGATGGCGTCATCCTTGCGCATGACCTCTGCGGAATACAGCACAAAGATGATGATGCCGATGATGATGGCGGCAATCGGCAGGATGACATCCAGGTTGTCGCGTAGGGTCTGCAGCGTCGTCTGCGCCCTGGTAAGTCCACCGATGGATTGGGCCGATGCAGTCTGAGTGATGCTGAACAGCAGCAGGGCTGTCGTCCATCTGTTGAAGATATGCAGGCGTTTTGTAGCGTTTCTGATGCGGATCAGTAGTGACATGGAAAGACTCCTACCCCAGACGCCACGCGGCGCAGGGGTGACGGTGACAAGGGAAAGTAGGGCCGGCCCGGTGGGCCGTGGTCAGGTGTCGGAACGCTGGCCGGGTTCAGAATCGGGCGTCTGGGCAAAGCCGTCAGTCGCCGGGTTGGAGGTGAAACCGTCGGGTGTGCCGGGTGACGCTTCGGATTGCGGTTTCTGCTTAGGCTTCGATGAGGGCCGGGTCGGTGTTCCGTTCGCTGCCGGGGGTGTCGTGTCGTCGGCAAGCGGCACCAGGGCAGGCACCTTGATGCCTGCCTGAGTCAGTACCTTTCCAACATACCCGTTGGTAAAGCCACGGCGGAAATTGCCGGTGTTGTAGCAGGACAGCGCGGCGCGTAGTGCCTGCTGCGGGTTTTGGTGGGTGGGTAAGGCCCGGGCATAGCAGTCAGCCAGCACGGTCTGGGCGGCAGTGAGGTTCTTGCAGGGGTCAAACACTGTAGTCGTATCCAGCCTCAGCCAGGCCCAGTTACGCACATTGATCTGCCCCAGCCCGGCATCGAAGTCGATACCCTGGTCAATCAGTTTCTGCGCTGCTGCCGTAGCTTCCTCCAGGCTGCGGGGCTGACGCTGCAGTTGGTGGCCCTTGCGATTGACGCCGATGGCGTACTGTTGCGCCCTGGATTCATGCTTGACCACGGCATGTAATGTGACCGGGTGAATATCGGGAGCGCAGGCCAGGGCCAGGGCGGCGAGTTCTGTAAGCATGGCGGCGTCCTCAGTTGTCGCTGCGGTGCCTGGGGTCGGTCAGAGAGAAGTTCCAGCCGTTGGCCCACTGCCCAGTGTGTTCCGCTTCCCACTTGGCCTGAGCCGCTTCGTAATCTTCGGACTTGATCCAGTAGCCGCCCATGGCCGGCCTTCCCACGTACCGGACAGACAGTTCATAGGTCCAGGCGTGATCGTTGTAGACCACACAATAGGCGGGGAGCTGTGTGAGCGTGACCGTGCGAAGCGGATGCACTTCGTAGACGGGTTCGGAGCTGTCGCCGCCGTAGCGGTAGCCGCGTTCGCGCCATTTGTAGGCCGTACCGGCGTAGCTGCTGTTCAGAAAGTCCGCATCACATTTGCCTGCCCCTCGAGAAATGGCGTCGATACGCTGCGCCATACCATTTTCGCCGGAAGCGGGGCATTCAGATAGGAAAGCCCGTCTGGCTGCGACCGTCGCAGACCAGTCCAGGCCGCGTTTGTTGTATTTTTTGATATCGAAATAATGATCCAGCGAAGGGCTGCACTCACCAGGACGCAGGCTGGAAGACAGGCATAGCGTCGCTTCGCAGGCCAGTCGGGGGATGCCGGTCAGTAGCTCAATGGTGCCGTTCGCGTGGGCAGCAGGAGCCAGGGCGCAGGCAAGGGCCAGCGCCCCAGCCCGCAGGGCGGGAAGAGTGTGCATGAGGAAGTCTCCGGGAGAGGGGTAGAGCGTGCGGCCTGTCGGCCTGGAGAATCAGCGCTGCTGCAGCGTCTGTTGTGCGATGGCGAGATGTTCGGGCTTGGCCATGGCCCGCAGCAGATGGGCGCTTTCGATGGCGGCCAGGCGGGTATCGCGCAGTTGGCCCAGATCAGCCACGACTTTGCGCAGCAGCGTCAGTTCTTCCTGCAGCGTATCGTCGGAGGAAAGCCGCCGCCTTACATAGTTAGAGAGGGACAGCCCAGACAAGGCGGCTGCTTCGCCCAGGCGTGCAGCATGAGACGGGGTCACCCGAATACGGATGACCTCGGAAAGAGGTTCGTTCATGGAGATATCCTGTTTGAGGTGAGCTACCGCCAAAAGTCCGCCGCTGCTTCTATTCGCGTTCAGGTGCCAAATCGCAGCTTTGATTTGGGCCGTTCGCGTATGAACTGCAGGACTTTGCTGTCCGGCTGGGGCAGCTTGCCAGCTTCCAGTTCATCCAGAAAGTCGGCCCATTGCTGGACCATGTTTTTCCGCTGAGCGATGAATTCTGCGCGGTCGTAACTGCTGCCGAGTTCTTCATCGGACGTATGCGCCAAGTGGCGCTCGATGACATCCGGGTCCCAGCCCAGATGTTCTCGAATCATGGTGCGAGCCGTTGCACGGAAACCATGACCAGTGATCTGCTCCTTGGTGTCGTAACCCATAGTACGCAGGGCGACGTTGATGGTGTTTTCGCTGATATACCGGCTGGTTTCCGAGCGGCGTGACATGCTGCGGAAGACTGGGCCGGTTGGACCAGTGAGAGAATGCAGTTCCCGAAGAATCTCCAATGCCTGGCGTGGCAGGGGGACGATGTGTGCCGGTGTGCGGCTATCGCGTTTCTGCCATTCGCGCATCTTCATCTTTTCAGGAGGGCAGCGCCAGAGTTCAACCTCTAAATTGATGTCTTCCCAATCTGCAAAGCGGATTTGACCAGGCCGCTGAAACAGCATGGGTGCTAACCGCAGCGCGCAGCACGTGATGAAGTTGCCGTGGTAGTTGCGGATATCACGCATGAGCTGGCCGAGCTGCGCTGGATCAGTGATAGCCGCGTAATGCCGGCCACGGGGCGAAGGCAGCCCGCCCGTGTACCTGTTTACGAAGTTCTTTGTCGGTTCCAATGTGCCAAGGTCCACGGCGTACTGATAAATGTGCTGAATGACCTCACGTATCCGCTGAGCAGTTTCAAGGTTGCCGCGCTCTTTAGGACGGTGCAGGCATGACACAATTTCCGTAGGCAGAATCGTGTCGATGGGCTTGTCTCCCACCCAAGGGAATACATGAAGTTCCAGGTGCCGGATGATTCTGTGCGAGTACGCATCAGACCAATGCCTGTCTTTGGTAGCGCTCTTGTGCCACGCACGTGCCATGAGTTCGAAAGTTTGAAGGCGGGCGGTCCGTGCCAGTTCTTCCTCGCGGTCACGAACGTTCTTGGGGTCCTGACCGTTGGCACGCAGGCTGTTTGCCTCGTTTGCCTTGATCCGAGCTTGGGCCAGCGTGACGCCCGGATACGGCCCCATGCCGAGCTTCACAGGCTTGCCGTGTCTCATGTACCGATAGATCCATGCCTTGCCTGTCGCTCGAACGCGCAGGTAAAGGTTGTCGCCGTCGTTCAGCAGATATTCTTTTGGGCCGGGCTTGGCCGCTCTGATCTGAGTCTCGCTCAGTAAGCCCATGACTTGTACCCCCAGAGGCCGTTAATGACGAAACCATTGTGGGGTACAAACTGGGGTACAGACAAACTCGGGATGTAGCGGCGCGCAGTGAGACGTCCTGGGCAGCGAATTGCGCCTAAGACATTGATTTTTTGAAGATTTGGGAGGTTTTGAAGCGTGCTGAAATAGCAGAATGGTGGTGGAGTCTAGCACTGCATCGAACTTTCCTCAATAACGCCTGCGGGTTGGTGCGGAAGCACGCGGAGTTATGCGGCACGCCCGCGCATGTGGGGTTAGCGTAGCGCTACCAATCCAGCGCTCCGTAGCCACGCCATCGGCAAGTCATTCGCTGCCAAATCTACAACGCGAGGGCGCACGGAGTTTTGGTTGTTCCAGATAACATACTCGACCTCTCCATCGGGCGCGCCAAAAGTCTCATAGACCGAAGGCATGATCGGCACATGGTCGCCGAACCAGCACAGGGTGGCCGGTCGTTCGCATCGTTCAAGCGTCTGACGTAGTTTCGCGATCATCTGATCTGCGTTGCGCAAGTGGCGCAAGTAGATCGTCAAATCATCACAGCCTTCCGGTGGCGGGACAGAATACAACGCTTCGACATCGGCAGGGGCTACGTGTTCGAGGTGTAGCGGCCCGTGGTTCTCCATCGTAATAACGAAGACGAACACAGGGCCTGTGGCTTCACGCAAGAGCGCGGCAACCTTGTCGGCCACGGCGGCATCGCCGATGTAAGGGCCGAAGCGCATCGTGTCGTCAAATGCGCGAACATCCAGAAACTCGTCGAAACCCAAGCGCGGATAAACGCGGTCACGCTGATAGAAATTCGCTGGATAGGGATGGATGCAGACCGTCCGATAGCCCATACGCTTCAGGTAAGACGCCAGCGACAGCACATCGCTACCGGCAGCAATGGCTCGATAAGGGTTGAAGCGATGCACGCCCAGTTTGTCCTCGCCGATCCCGGCAAGAAAGGAGAACTCGGTCCGCACCGTATTGGCGCCCCAGGCGGGAACCTTTAACTTACCCAGGGCCACGGCATCGCTTCTTAGGCGGTCGAACTCGGCCAACACTTCGGGGCAGATGCCGGTAAAGAGCGGTCGCGGGTCGAAGAACGACTCGCTTTGCACAGCCACCAGATGCGGCAAGTCGCCTTCAGGGTGTCTTGGAGTCAGGAAATCGAAAGGGGAAGCGACCGCCAACGGCGTACCCTCCTCTTGGGCATACCGCCAGAGAGACGCCAGCAAACCCAACGCGCGGACATCCCGCACCGGCTCGAAGCTGACCGGAAGCGTTTTCCAGCTACCCGCCAGCAACAGCAGCGAGCCCCCGGCAAAAACCACGGTAATTCCCCCCAACTGGCCCGACCAGGCAAAGCGCAGGAGAGGCGCTTCCTCCATCCACAGCCCCACGGCGACCGCCAGCACGAACCCCGCCGCTGCAGCAAGGAACTTACCCCATCCCAGAAACGGGATGTAGAGGCGCGGGTGCCGGATCGCATCGGTGAAATACTCGTAGTCCTGGAACACGAAGGGCTCGCGCAGAGCCTTGAACTTGGCGTTATTCACCAGCACCAGCATCAGCAGAAAGGCCGACACGGCGGCGGCAGCGAACCAGGGGCGTCCCAGCATCAAGGTCAACGCGGCATGAGCCGTCAACCAAGATCCGCCATGCAAGGCCCAAGCCGCCCATGGGCGGGCCATTGACGGGCGCGGCGTCATCAGACGTTCGATGGCCAACGACAGCACCAGCCCGGCCAGCGCTGCGACCAGCACAGCTACAAAAGCTGCCTCAATCGCCATGACGACCAAACCCGAGCCAGCGCACGAGCCGGATCGAAAGGGATGCTGGTAACACCGACAGCCACCAGGTGCCCCAGTTCAGCGGAAACGGGAAACTGATGCGGGCCTTGTCCCGCGCTAAACCGCGCCGGATCGCTTTTGCTGCGCGCTCGGGCGACCACAGAAACGGCTTCGGCCCGGGCATGTCGTCGCACATGGGCGACTTCACGTAGCCAGGCATCACCACATTGACACGGATACCCTCTGGCCCCAGCCACCCGCGCAGCGCCTCGCCATAGGCTTTGAGGCCCGCCTTGGTCGCACAGTAGGTGGGCGTCAACGGCAGGCCAAAATACCCCGCCAGCGAGCTGACTAGTGCAATCTGCCCGCCGCCGCGCGCCCGCATTGCCGGCAACACCGCTTGCACAGCCACCATCGCGGCCTTCAGATTCACGTCCAGCAGCGCTTCTACTTCGTCCCACGGCTCCGGCTTGCCGTTGGGGCCGATGTGGGTGTTCATGCCCGCGTTGATGATGACCAGATCCAGCGGTTCCAATTCCTCCAGCCACCCCCGCAGCGCGGTGAAATCCCGCACATCAAGCCGCGTTGTGACCACCTGCGCACCCTGCACCTGGCAAGCCGCCGCGACTTCCTGCAAGCGCTGGGCGTTGCGCCCGTGCAGGTAGAGCGTCACCCCCGGCGCGGCATATTCGCGCGCCAGGGCGCTGCCGATGGCGCTGGTCGCCCCGGTGATGAGGACGGTTTCAGCCATGCTGCCTGCTTTCCTGCCACGACCAATACAACATTATGCCAAAGCCCACGCAAGCGGTCAGGTTGATCGGGATCAGCACGTAATTGGCCTTTGCCACAGCCACGACGATGGCCAGCAGCGAATACCCGAGCGAAAACGCCTCGCCCAAAAGCAGCCAGCGGTTAATCGGCGGCGGCGCGTCACCGCGCTCCTTGCCTTGTCCTTTCGGGGTGCGATGAAAGTCTCCATACACCCCAAACAACGCACGTATCCCACCCGCAAAATAATGCCAGGCCATCGGCAGAAACATGGCGACGTAAAGGTAGGTTTCCCACAGTGTGCGCAAGATACTGGGCCGATCCTTCAGGCGCAGCCCCTTGCGTGCACCAAAGGTGTTATCCAGCGCCCACAGCGCGACCAGCGCATAAAAAACAAGAGCCACCCACTGAACCCATGGCCCCTCGAAATCGACCAGGAAATTAAGCGGCAGGGTGAGCAAGAACACCACATAAACAGCCGCCAAGAGGAGTGATGAAAACATCATCGCCAGAGCATGTGCGCGCTTCATCAGCGGCATGGGCTGCGCCAGCATCTTGCGGACATGCTTGAACGCGCTGTGGATCAATCCGCGCCCCCAGCGCTCGCGTTGCACGCGAAACGCGCTTGCCGTATCGGGCAAGACCGACATCGAAACCACGTCGCGCAAGTAGGCGTACTTCCAATCCCCAAATTGCGCGCGATAACCCAAATCCACGTCCTCGGTCACCGTCGAGGCGTTCCATCCACCCAGCGCTTCCACACAGGCCCGCCGCCAGACGCAGGAGCTGCCGGAAAGCGAGGCCATATCGCCATCCTCGCTCAAGCCCACGGTCACATACTGCTGATGACCCATCTCCATGGCCTGGAAGCGGGTCAGAAAAGACTGGTCGCGGTTTTCATAGCCAATGCCCGTCTGCAAGAACCCAAGCCGCGGGTCCTTGAAGCACGGAATGGTTTTCAGCAGAAAGTCTTCTGGAGGCACGAAATCCGCATCAAAGATGGCAAAAAACTCGCCCGCCGCCTGCTGAATGCCGTTGACCAGATTTCCCGCCTTGTACCCCTTGCGCATCTGGCGCCTGATTAGCCTGATAGAAACCCCCTGCGCGGCGTAGTGGTCCACCTTGGCCTGCGCAAGTCCGGACGTTTCGTCGGAAGAGTCGTCCAGCACGAGAATTTCGAGCGCCTTCGCCGGATAGCGCAAGCGACATGGTCTGCCCCCTGAAAAGTGGTCCTCCCTGAAGTAGGCTATTGAGCCGTAGGAGGACGTTGGAATGCCCCAGAAGAAGCACAAACCCGAAGAGATCGTGGCGAAGCTGCGCCAAGTCGATGTTCTGTTGTCGCAAGGTCGTTCTGTCGGAGAAGCGGTCCGTTTGATCGGCGTGACGCAGTTTACGTATTACCGGTGGCGCAAGGAGTTCGGTGGCCTGAAGGGTGACCAGGTGAAGCGGCTGAAGGAGCTCGAGAAAGAGAATGACCGGCTGCGCAAGGCGGTCTCGGACCTGACACTCGAGAAGCTGATCCTGAAAGAGGCTGCTTCGGGAAACTTCTGAGCCCCGCTCGCCGTCGCCGTTGCGTCGATCGTGTCATGGCGAAGTTCTCCGTCTCGGAGCGGTTTGCCTGCAAGGTTCTCGGCCAGCATCGTTCGACCCAGCGCAAAAAGCCGCAAGGCCGGCCCGATGAAGAGGCGTTGACCTCCGACATCATCCGGCTCGCTTCCCGCTATGGCCGTTATGGCTATCGCAGGATCACGGCGATGCTGCGGTCTGAAGGCTGGACGGTGAACGCCAAGCGTGTCGAACGGATCTGGCGGCGGGAGGGGCTGAAGGTTCCCCAGAAGCAACCGAAGAAGGGGCGGCTCTGGTTGAATGACGGATCGTGCATCCGGCTTCGACCCGAGCATCCAAACCATGTCTGGTCCTATGACTTCGTCGAGGGTCGGACCCACGATGGCAGGAGATTCCGCATGCTCAACATCATCGACGAGTTCACCAGGGAATGCCTTGCAATCCGCATCGATCGCAAGCTCAACTCGACCGACGTCATCGACGCCCTGTCGGACCTGTTCATCCTGCGTGGTGTGCCCGGCCATGTCCGTTCCGACAACGGCCCGGAGTTCATCGCCAAGGCTGTACGGGAGTGGATCGTAGCCGTCGGCGCAAAGACAGCGTTCATCGAACCTGGAAGCCCTTGGGAGAACGGCTACTGCGAGAGCTTCAACTCGAAGCTCCGCGACGAACTGCTCGACGGTGAGATCTTCTACAGCCTCGCCGAGGCCAAGATCATCATCGAAGCCTGGCGGCGGTACTACAACACCGAGAGGCCACACTCGTCGCTTGGATACAAGCCACCGGCACCCGAGGCCATCATCTGGCCTGCGCCAGCAAGCGGAGCAGCACCGTCATCTGCCCAGGCAATAGCCCCAAGGCCGATCATGAACTAAGATTGAAACCGGACCACCCTATGGGGTCAGGCCAGACATGCCGCGTCGATCAAGCGCTCCACCACGGCCGATTCGTTGCAAATCGGCAGCAACACACTGACCGGCGGCCAGTCTGCATCATCAGCTTCTTCCACCGGCTGAACCAGCTCCGCCAGCTTACGGCGCTCTGCTCTGCGCGAAATCAGCAACACACGCAATTCAAGCAACACATACAACGCGAAGCAGAGCACCACCACCAGAAAAATGGCTTGAGCGAACCAGGAAAGAAATGCCAGCATCAATCGCGGTCCGCCTCAAACATTGACCACAGCGCAAAGCGCTTCGAGCCGGTGGGCCCAGGTGTGATGTCGTCTAACGTAAGCTGCGCCAGCCTCGGCGCGCTCCAAGTCACTTTTCGACGGTCCGTGTTTGAAACGCGAGAAAAGTGCCAGAGCCTCTTCGTGCGAACTGACGATTGCGCAGTAATCGCGAAAGTGATGATCAACCGCCCGGCTGGGGTTGGTCACGGCAATACCGCCGCAGGCCAGAATCTCCAGCAAGCGCCGTGAATACATGGTCTCGGATTCGGTCACTGAGTTCACGTTCAGCGACAGGGCGTACTTTTTATAGACGTCGGCCGTCTTGCGGTGGGAAACCCGCGGGTGAACCTGCAGATGATCGTTATTGGGGTATCTGAATTCAAAATGCCGGGAAAAGCGGTCATGGTTGCGATCGAACACATTCACCCGCATGCCCGCCTGTCTTCCGGCATCGAACACCATGTCCAAAAAGCGCCGTCGTTCAGACAGAATACGTCGGTAGTAACTGCCGGTAAAACAGGCCTCGTGGTGAGTGAAATTGAAGCCGTTGAAAAAATGAAACCTCGGCTGATACGGCATCATCAGCACGTTGGCCGAAATACCCTGGGGCAGATGCTGGCGATACCCTTCAATGCAGGCGATATCCGTGGTGAAAACGTGATCAACCGCCTTGGCCACCTCGATAAAGTGTTCGAAAAAGGCACCGTCGTCCTTGTTCCAGAACACCGTTGGCACACCGCTTGAACGAGCAAACGCCAGCAAGTCAAAAATGGCTTTCGGCGGCCCCCAGCGCAACCATTTTGGCTGCCGGGCAAGCTCGTAGCGCCAATTGCCGCCAACACCATGAAACGCCGATTCCACAAAGACCAGATCCGGCTTCCAGTTACGGATGACGTCCCGATAATTCTGCCGCGTGAGGCATTTGATCTGACACTCAACCGACAGACAGTCGGTGGTGAAATAGTCAGTCACCAGAGCCATCTTCAGATGCTTGAACGGCCCGTCCAGTGCTGCGGCTGGCGGCACCTGCGGGTGGTCATAGAGCGTATTGCTCAGCTTGCGAATCACGCGGGCGATCATTTGTCGCCCCTTCTGTTGGGCAAAACGCCTCGCACATGGTCTCGCCAGTTGCGCTGCGTCACGGCATGCAGCCGTGCCTTTTGCCCGGCCACCGCCAGGGCTGCCTCGTCTTCAAGCGCCTGCTCAATCACCCGAGCCAGATCTTGTGCATCCCCCGCACGGAAGAACCAGCCACTGCCGCTATTGCCCAACTCATCGCGAAACACCGGCAAATCCGGCACGATCACCGGCTTGGCCATGGCCAGCGCCTCCACCAGCTTGATGGGCGGCACGATCTGGCACACCTTGAACGGTTTGCGAGGTATGCAAACCAGGGCGCAGCGGCTCACGATCTCGCGCGCCGCATCGGGTGGCATCTTGCCGAAAAAACGGATACGGTCGGCAAGACCAAGCCTGCGCACCTGCGCTTCCAGTTGCCCTCGAGCCTCACCATCGCCGACGATATTCACACGCACCACCGCCCCGCGCCTTGCCAGCGCGTCAACCGCATCCACCAGCGTATCCAGCCCCTCGTAACCAATCAGTGATCCTGCGTAGCCGATGGTGTTGGGTTCCGCCTGGGCTACTTCGGCCGGAGTGATCCGGGCAGGGTCTATGCAGTTTGGCAGCAAGGCAATGCGCTCAGGGGCAACGCCCCAGTTCGACTGCACATAATTGCCCAACTGCTCTGAAATCACGAACAACCTGTCTGCATGGCGGGCTACCAGCGCCTCCAATTGCAGGCCCTGCTTGTAGGCCTGTGACCCCTCATAGGCGGGCTGGCGAGAAATGCGCGTCAGCTCCCACAAACCACGCATCTCATACTGAAAGGGAATGCCCAATTGCCGCGCCGCCAGTAAAGCCGGCAAGGCGTTCACATGATTGGAGGCCGCGTGAATAACCGCCACGCGATGCCGCGCCGCCTCTTCCGCCACCACCTTGGCGGCCTGCAGCGCATATTGCAGCACCGGCCGGTTGTTGGCGGGGCCTCGTGCATGTTGGTATCGAACCGCGCCGATCCATGTTTCCAGGCAGTGCGCATCACTTGCGCGGTCTTTACGGTCCCACGGATAACCGGGGCGCGTCATCACATGCATATTCGGTTCCAGATCACGCAAAGCACAAGCCAGCTCTTGCGTACGCGTGGTGTAACCGCTGGTGTGATAGGGCAGCGCACTGGCGGCCACATACAACAAGCTGCCCGGCAGCGGCTCATAAGCCGGTGCACGCGGCCATCGCCGAACATGTCTCCCCAGGGCATGCACTGTCAGCACGCGGTTGAATGCCAGCCATGGCTCGCTCAGCGCCCTAGCAAAGTATTTTGGCAACCAAGTCACCTCTTCTTCCCCGCAGGCGCCTTCATCTCTGCCAGGCTCAAATCGACGGTATGCGTCGTCTTGATCTTGCCGCGGGCATGCAAATCCAAAAACTCTGCAGTGGTGATGATGTCGTAATCTTTCGCCAGTTTTTTCATCAGCTTGCGAAAGTCTTCCAGGCGCTTATCGTCTCGATAAACCGCGTGGCCGTTTTCGTCCCAATACAGTAAAGACCACGAATGCAAAAGCAATACGAGAAAGGAGCTATCCCTACCCACGGTATGGGGCCACATTATCCGCCAAGGAGGATTGCGCCAATCCTGCAACACCGGGAACTGCAAACGCCCCCACCAATCCTTTCCGAACGCCGAATAAAATCGTCGTTCCGTCGCTGGCACCTCAATCACACCATTCGACCAGACGTAGGGCTGATTGGTCGGCTCACTATAAGTGCACTGCCCTGCGAAACAGGCATTCATCGAATTATTGAAGGACAAAGGAATACCGGCCTCGCCCAGCGCACGAATCGTGTCCGCGTTCCACCGGAACGACCCCGCGCGAAATGCCCGTATCGGCTTGCCGGTCAGGTCCGAAATGAATTTTCCGAAATGGCGAATCGTGAATGCCGCCTTTTCCGCGTCATATTGATTTAGAAAGCGCGGCCGGTAGGCAACGCCCTGCTCCTTCCAGAAAGACTCAGGGAGGTACTCGGGGTGCGTATGCAACTGCACGTCCTGTCCGGCGGAGTCCAGCCAGCGCACCACCTCCGCCACCTCGTCGAGCTGCGCGTAAGCGCCACAGGCATCGACGAAGAACGTTAGTTTCGCATTCACGTCCCCCGCCTCCACGCACATCTCGCGCAAACCGGCTGTGCCCTTCTCATGCTCCCCCCAGATCAGGCGCTTGACATGGTCACCCGTAGCGCGTCTAGGCAGGGCTTCGGTGTCGACCGTCAGGATGATGTATCGATCCCTGGACATTACCGCGAGTCCCCGCGCAATCTTTCATCCCATTCCGATGGAAAATCGCCTGCGGCCGACAGCTTTCGCTGGCACACAAAGGCAATGACACCGGAAAACATCAACATTCGGTAGTTCTTCTGCTTAACACTCAGGTCTGTCCGACTAATTGTGTCCGCATTGAAGGGGGAGAGGCGCCACCAGTCGTCCTTGAATGAACCCCGATCAATATCTCGCTGGATCAAGGAAACTGAGTCTATTCCACCGGCCATCATCGACGGCATTAGGCCGTTATCGGCACAAGCGCAATACCAACCATACGGCGTGAAGTTGAAATAACTAAAGGAGTGAAACGGCTGAAGATACGATACAGATCCTATAAACAATCCACCTCGAACGAGAACACGCGCCACCTCTTTTAAGAGATCTTCTGGATGTCGAACATGCTCGAAAACCTGATTGGAATACACAATGTCAAAAGACTCGTCATCAAACGGTATCTCAACACCATTGAATGTGTAGAAGTCACAATCGGTTCGCGTGCGAGACTTCACCTCCGGACTTTCAGGAATATCTAACCCCTTCCACTCAAGGTTTGGAATCTTCTGCTGAAACATATCGAATGATCGCCCGTCACCGCAGCCCAAATCCAACAATGAAATTTTTCTGTCTGGAAGCGATGCGGCGACCCTTTCGACTAGCATCCCGTTCGAAAACTGCATCGCATGATCTCCAGGGCAGACATCCCACAACTCTCTGATAAACATCATAAATATCCAATTTGGGAAGCGCAATGTTATCGCTTGACAAACTCATAGGTTGGCGTGGCATTGAACCTGAGCCCGGAATATTCATAGCCGAGCGATTTCAAATAGCTGCTTACTCCTTCAAATTCGGCTTCACCAATGCATTCGATATACAAGTTCGCATCGCCGCTTTTTAGTGTTTCTTGTGCGCCATGAAGCACCTCCAACTCATGCCCTTCAACATCGATCTTCATTACTGCTACTCGTCCATCGAGCCCACTTAATACCCGATCAAGAGTGTGACATTCGTCTAAAGAAGTACGGTTGGGGCCAGATTTGTTAATCACGTATGTAACCTCTGCATGGCCCTCCTTTCCAGACAATGCAAAACAGTGAAGCGCTACATTGGTGGCATCATTTAGACGCATGAGTTCTTCAAAGGAATTTTTATGTTCGCGATTCGGCTCAAAGGATAGGACTTGAGTGGATGGACAAAACAATGCGAAATACAATGAATGATTTTCAGTATTCGCCCCGACATCAATGAAGATTCCAGCCTCTGAAACACGTGCAATGTGCTCCAATAGCTCTTGCTCGTAAAAACCTCCGCGTTCCCAAAACCCCTTAAAATAGGCGTGGCTGGTTGGAGGAAATCTGATAGCCCTCCCTTGATAATAGAATAATCCCATTTCATTTATCCTTTTAGAAATCAAGCAATCTCTAGGAATAGCTCCTTTACGGAACCGATGAATTTATCCAAACTGTACATATTCATAATATTTACTCTCCCCGCTTCGGAGTGCTCGCCAAAGGCAAAGTGATTTCTTGCAAGCTGTACTAGCTTGTCCACAATTTCCCCATCTGTTTCATGTATGAAGCGTTGTGGCCAGATATACTCAGCGCCCGGCCAATACCTAAGAACACCAATGCCACCGGCCGCAAACGCATCAGCGACCGCAAGATGAAAGCTCTCCGGCCCCGGAAATCCATAGTCCGAATCACTAACCGAAAGGACGTAGCCGATGTGGCGGGCTGCCAATTCAGACTTCACATTTGCGTGACCGTTGAAGCGAACGGCTGACTTCAGTCCGGTCGCTTCGATGAATGCCGAACATTCGTGGAAGTAGGCCATTTCGTTTCGATTGCGTGCGACCCATGCAAGATTCTCCGGTTTGTGTCCGAATATCTCCAGTCGGAAACGACTATCCTGCTCCCGCAGGTCGCGCAATATCCTCAGTGCTCGCAACAACCCCTTCCTAGCCGGGAGAATTCCAATCATTCCGAGCGTGAACAATCGTTCCGGATGCCAGTCTGTTCGATACTCGTTAAGTCGCACGTAGTTGTCGATCAGGCGAACCTTCCAGCGCGGGATGTTCGGGAATCGCTCGAGTAGTCGTTCAAAAAACAATGCCGATACCGTCACAATTGCATCAATGTTGTCGACGTTCATTTTCTCGCCGTGCGTACGATCCAGTTCCATGCGATGCATGCGCACAACCAGGCGCTGATGCGGACGCTTGTGGGCGGCATACCACTCGGCGTTCTTCAAAAGCCATTCACACCAGATGAATTCGGCCCACTCGAGGTGACGAAGACTCGCTGACTCGTCATGAGTGGCATGACCTGTCCACTCGTCCAGCCGGATATCAAAGGTGTCGCTCAGGTCGGGAATGGCATCCGAGATGAACTTGAGGTCATGCCCTGCGATCAGAAGCCGAGGGCGGCATAGGCGCTGGAAGTCGTCATAACCGCCACTGCGTGCGCAGGCAAGCAAGTCCGTGATTCTCTCTGAGTACTTGAAGCTGCTGATGTGCGGCCAATGCTGTGAAACGAATTGCTGAAGTAGCTGGAAAGTTTCCGGATCGACATCGCCACGATTGCGAAAAATCAGGGATTCGAGCGCAACCCGGAGGCCGACATAAAGGCGTGTCTTGAAGTAGTCAACGCCGCCCCCTTTCAGTAAGCCTTGCACCGTGGTCCACACTTGAAGATGATCGCGTAGCTCCCGCCGGCCATATCTCTGCGTACTCGCAGGAGTAAGCGCCGGCAACTTGAAGTAAACATACGAGGGGGATGGCAAATATTCCACGCATTCAGCCTGCAGCAAAACCCTTGCGAGGAATAAGGTGTCCTCTCCCATCCGAATCTCCTCGGGCCAGCGAATATCGTTCGCCCGCAATAGTTCGGTCTTTATAAAGCTAGTGGGTACAGTGCTTTGCTTGCCGATGATGAGTTCAATGCGCTCGCGCTTGGAAAGTCCTTCGTGCCAACCTGGCAGCTGATTCATCAACTTGCGGTCACGGCCGTTGTATGCCAGTAGCTCGGACCTAACGACGCACGCTCCAGTCCTGCTGGCCAATGCGTACTGATCTCTCAGCGCAGAGGGCAAAATCTCGTCGTCACAGTCCAGGAAGTAGATGTATTCACCACGCGCGACATCAATTCCATGGTTGCGCGGTCGCGATGGCGAGCCACTATTTTGCTGAAGCCGCAGCAACCTCCAATGTTTTTTTCCGGCACAGACTTTGTCCAGCAGGTCATATGTGCCGTCTGTTGAGCAGTCGTCAACAAAGATTACTTCATACTCCGAAGGATCGAAGTCGATTAGTTCGAGCGATGCAAGGCAACGACCGACCTTGTCGATCGCGTTGTAGCAGGGAATCACTATGGAAACCTTCATCAATGCTCCATCAGACAAAGTAGACATTGCGGGAATTGCTGTACTCTTCAAGCCAATTTCCGAAGGCGCACTGCCTGTCGATAAGCGTCGATTGGGGCGCAACTCTCCCGAACCTATACTGCTGGCTCTGATCCTGCGACGGTGCAATAGGGTAGCCCGTCCAGTACTGAAGGTGTAGCCGGGCATGGGCCAGCCATTGCGCCGACGGCGGTGCCTTCAAGTCCAGAACAAGAAAATGGGTCGTTTCTACAGGCTTGTATCTATCGAGCATTGCGTATCGCGTAGCATGACTTGCCGAAGTAACCGTGACACCGAAACGGTTGAACCTGCGATAGATATCCGCAACCGCCAACCCCTCCATTTCCCTTCCGGCCACGAGCAAAAGCCGTCCCCCGGGCAGTCTGCCGCCGAATTGCTGGAACCAAGCCAACGCTGCCAAGGCATCATCTTGTTGATGAACCATCGCAACCACGGTAATCGTTTCCTGCCTCGGCCGGTGCGGCACTCCGATGTTCTGAAGTACCGCGTTCCATCGATGCCGATATGTGTGTTCGGAAAGGACTTTAGCCAGTGCCCGTGCGCGCAGGTCTTCAACTTCCGATGACGTAAGCGACCGCAGACGGCCTCGTTCCCGCTCCGGATAGACAATCAAGTCCCCGAACATGCGCTCTGTTCCCAGCGCATGATTCGAGAGGACGAGCGTATTGCACGACATGAGTTCAAACACTCGCCGCGCGAACATCGTTGGCGAGTTGGTGACGGTGTTGATGTTCAACCCAAATCGACTGGATTTGTAGACCGCAGGCATTTGATCGTGGGGCTTGGCCGGCCTGAGGTAGGTTTGGTACTTTTCGGGCCAAACGTGCAAGGGATCGGTATCACCGTGATAGCGGTCGTAGATGTCCAGCTCAAAACCTTCGTCCTGAATGGAGTCAAGAATTCTCTCCATGTCTCGGCATCGATCAACGTGATTGGCATACCAACTTCCTGCGAAAACTACACGCGATGATCGATCACAAGTCTCGACCGGATTGAAGAGGCGTGGATTCGTTGCGAATGGCAGCACGAATGCATTCTTTATCCCATACTCTCTTTTGTAACTGTCTATGCACTCCTCGGCAGTCGTGAATACGAAATCGAATTCCTTGGCAGTCTTGACGAAATCATGAATGCGATCGCTGTGATGGGTAGGATCTTCCTTATTCCAGAAGACGGTCGGAATTCCAGTCTTTCTGCAGTAATCGAGAATTTCGAGGAGAGTAGTACGATTTTCCTTGGAAAAGTTCTCGCTAGCGTAGATCTTTCCCTTCCACGGGCGAACCTTGGGATCGGGACCTGACCAGGCTGATTCGCAGAAGAATATGTCGGGCTTCCATTCTTCAAATTTCTCCCGCCAATTCGATGGTTCGATGGATACCGCCTGGAATTCATTTTCGAAGCTGTTGGTGGTGAACTCATCGGCGATGAGTGCCACGCGAAAATAATCTGAATTCTTGGGTTGGCCGCTGGCACTTGCAACGAGGTCTTGGCAATCTTTCTCGTCGAGGCTACAGGCCTTTGCTCGAAAATAGCGGGCTCGGCAAATGTCAATATTCGCTCTGAAGAAATCGCTTCCGATTGCGGCGCTCGCTTGGCGATAGTAATGGATGGCCGTTGCGTAGTCGCCCTGCCGGAACGCCTCGAAGGCCTCACTGACGGTAGTTCGCTCCATGTTAGTTGTCCAGCAAACCGACGGCATCGATAGCCAGCGCATGGTCGTTAATATCGGCAACCGCGTCGACAAATGGCCGGTGTTTGACCAGTGCACATAAGACATCTGCCTCCGCCAATGCCGTTTCCAAAGTCACTAGGCTGACGTTGGTTACATTGATTTTCCTGGGCAGTGTTGTGATGTTCGGCTCTACCGCCAGCACCTGGCACCCCAGTTGGGCTATGTGCTGGGTGATTTGGACGGCAGGACTTTCGCGCAGGTCGTCAATATCCGGCTTGAACGCCAGCCCAAGGCAAGCCACCTTGATATCCGCCATCGTTTTATTGGGCTGCTCTGACAGCACATCCGCGATCCCAACCTTGACCTTGTCAAGCACCCATTCGGGTTTGTGATCGTTTACCTCGCGCGCCGTACGGATTAGACGCGCCTCGTTAGGCGTGGTGTCGACAATGAACCAGGGGTCTACGGCAATGCAGTGGCCACCAACGCCGGCACCGGGCTGCAGGATGTTGACGCGCGGGTGGCGGTTGGCCAAGGCAATGAGCTCCCAGACGTTGATATCAAGCTTGTCGCAAATCATGGACAGCTCGTTGGCGAAAGCGATGTTGACGTCGCGGAAGCTGTTCTCCGTGAGCTTGCACATCTCGGCGGTGCGGGCATTGGTGGGCACCAGTGCGCCTTCGACAAAGGTCTTGTAAAGCGCGCTCGCCATTCCCGTGGCCTTGTTGGTCATGCCGCCGATGACGCGGTCGTTGGCTACCAGCTCATGCACGACCTTGCCGGGCAGCACACGCTCGGGGCAATAGGCAATCTGGATGTCGGCCTCCTCTCCGGCTTGCTGCGGGAAGCTGAGGTCCGGCCGTGCGGCGGCGAGCCAGTCGGCGAGCTTTTCCGTGGTGCCGACGGGCGAGGTGGATTCGAGGATGACGAGGTTGCCCTGAGTGAGCACCGGGGCGATGGCCTTGGCGGCCGCTTCGATATAGCTCAAGTCCGGCTTGTGGCCGTCGGTGAATGGCGTAGGCACGGCGATGAGGAAGGCATCGGCGGGTTCTGGCTTTGTGGTAGCACGCAGATAGCCTTCCGTGACGGCGGAATGCACCAGCATGTCGAGCTCGGGCTCAACGATGTGGATTTTGCCCTGATTGATGATGTCGACCGCTTGCTGGTTGATGTCGACGCCAATGACCTTCTTCTTGCGCGAGGCGAACAGGGTGGCGGTGGGCAGGCCGATGTAGCCCAAACCGATCATCGAGATGGTTTCAAACAATTTTCTAGCTCCCTTCTGACCAATTTCAATCAATCTGCTGTATGAGGATGTCCCGGATGCGGGCGGCCGCCTTGCCATCGCCATAGGGGTTATGGGCGCGGGCCATGGCGTCGTAGGCGGCTGCGTCGTCAAGCAGGCGATTGGCTTCGCGCACGATGGTGGCACGGTCGGTGCCCACCAGTTTGACGGTGCCGGCCTCGACAGCCTCGGGGCGCTCGGTGGTGTCGCGCATGACCAGCACGGGCTTGCCCAGCGAGGGCGCCTCTTCCTGCACGCCACCGGAGTCGGTAATGAGGAAGGTGCTGCGGTCCATCAGGTACACAAACGGCAGGTAGTCCTGTGGTTCAATGAGGTGGATATCCGCCATACCGGACAGGATGCGACGCACGGGCTCCTGCACGTTGGGGTTGAGGTGTACAGGGTAAACAACCTGCACATCGCCCCGTGCGGCAATGTCGGCCAGCGCATGGCAAATATTCTCGAAGCCAGCGCCGAAGTTTTCGCGGCGATGCCCGGTAACCAGGATGAGGCGCTTGGCGGGGTCAAGAAAGTTGAATTGCGCGTCAAGGTGATGCTTGAGTTCGCCATCGGCGCGTACACGGGTGACAACATCAAGCAGCGCATCGATGACCGTGTTTCCGGTGATGTGGATGGTGTCAGCCGCTGTGCCTTCGCGCAGCAGGTTGGCATGAGCCATCGCGGTGGGGGCGAAATGGAGGTCAGTCACTGCCCCCGCCAGACGGCGGTTCATTTCTTCTGGCCAGGGGGAATATTTGTTGTGGGTGCGCAGGCCCGCTTCGACATGGCCAACCCGCACTTTGGCGTAGTAGGCCGAGAGGCTGGCAGCCAGCGTGGTGGTGGTGTCGCCATGCACAAGCACGATGTCAGGCTGCCACTGTCGATACACATCGCGCATGCCGAGCAGCACGTTGCTAGTAATGTCGGAAAGATCCTGCCCGGGCTTCATCAGATTGAGATCGAAGTCCGGGCGGATGGCGAAGATGTCGAGCACCTGGTCGAGCATTTGCCGGTGCTGGGCAGTGACGCAAACCTTGGTTTCGAAATCCGGGTGATCTGCCAAGGCCTTGACTACCGGGGCCATCTTGATGGCTTCAGGGCGGGTGCCGAATACGGAAAGAACTTTCATTCGCTTTCTCGATCCTTCGCTGGACGCACCTCGATCAGGCACACCTTTTTCTCCAGGCTGTTGAACTCTGTACGCGCATGTGGCAAATCCATGGCAGCCAATATTTCGAGCCACCGTGCGGCAACCTCCTGCTCCTCGGATCGCAAGTAGTCGTCGAGCAGGAAATCAATACGATGGTTTTTGCCAAGAGTCTCCAGCACTTTGGGCAAGGCCGGATAGCGCGCGTGCCTGCATGTGGCGGCGGGCGGCCCATCGACGATAACCAGGAGACGACATTCCTCATACGGCAATTGTTTCTGGAATGCCTGCAGTGCCTCGTCACACGCATAGTAGGCATACTGGTCGCCACCCGCATCGAGCCACTCGACAAGAGGCGCCAGGACGATATTTGTACGCGCCGCAAGACAAGCCTGATTGATAAGACCTTGAGTCTTGTCCCGGTATTCCTTGAGATGATCAAAACTTAGCAAAGGTGCGGGCAATTTGCCTCCGCGTTGCGCAACGCGCTCAAGCGTCTTGGCCAAAATTAGGGTTGATGTGCCCGAGCCGAACTCAATAATTCCTTGATATCCATGCTGCTCAACCAGGTTGATTAATAGCACACCGAAATCAGGGCTGATCGGCCAGTTGTGCGTGTCGGGCAAGATGATGTCAGGCCCCAGATAGTGTTGCAGACGAATGCAGGCCTCGATCTGTTTCATCGAGTTCTCGACATTCCGCTTCTGCGACTGCTCAATTTTCTCTATCTTCTTATCTATTTGGGCAATGAAATCTTCGTCTGCCCGTTCCCGCAAGGAGAGCGCTGTTCCCTGTAAGTTCAGCCGGCCAGAGCCGGCCAGGCGTATTCCGATGGCGATCGACTCAGCCGTCGGTAGCGTCCTAAAACCATGGCGAATCCGACCGCCGACCGTGGGAATGGATTGTGCGTTGATTTTCCGCCCGTCGGCGTACTGAAAAATCCAGACAACCGGGTTGTTGTCGCCGTTATGCGCAAGCCCCCCCGATAAGAGGTATGACACATCTGACTCAATTGGTATCTGCACCTGCTGAGGGGGTTTTTCGAAATCGCCGGACTCGTTGCTCACAAGGTATTGCGGAGAGCCGCTTTCTGTACGGTAATCGATGGCATCTTGCCGAATCGAAAGCCAACTCGTCCTAACGGTATTGAAACCCAGATCAACGGACACAAAACTACCCAAGCGTAGTTTCACTTTGACAAGATAAGTTTCTGATTGAGTGGATCCCGCCCGCGAAGCGCTGCCTGTCATGGTCGTGCTGGAGGAAGAGGCTTCCAAGCCTAACAGCTTGCGTTGGTAAGCGGCACGTGCTTCAGCGACAAGGGGAACATTGTTGTCTTGCTGCCCAAGCAAAATGGCGCTCTCGAAATTTCTGTAAGCACGAGCGAAATCTCCCATGCAGGAAGCTGCCCGGCCAAGGCTGTTATGTACGCCTGCGGCCAGAATTCGTACGATGAATTCGCTTGCGCAACCCCAATCCCTGGCCAGATGTATAAACTGCACTGCCTTATCTATCTGGCCTGACTGCAATAGCCCTTCTGCAGCCAACAGCGCCAGCTCGGAACGGCCCGGGTGGTTCTGAAAATTCTCGGGCTCCAGCGCAGCGAGACTTAGCCAATCTCCAAGCCGCCACTGGGTGCGAGCCAGATCAAGTAGGTCTTCCTCATTGTGCCGGTCCATTCGCGCTTGGTGTGTCTGGGACGAAGCGCTAGGCTTTCCGCGGGAAGTCTTGTGCCGGCGGGGTGTCGGCTGCGTACTCATTTCTGGGGCTGCCCAAGCAACATCTGCTTGATAAGGTCGAGTTGTGCCTCGGCGCGAGAAAGTTCATCACGCATGGCCTGATTGCGCGTAACGAGCTCAGCCTCCGCGTTCTGACGTGCCAGGAGCTGCTGTTGTAATTCGTTGAGCTGTTTTTTTTGCTCGTCTGCCCGCCGCAATGCCTCTTCGAGGCGCACTGCTACCGCGGCTTTTTCTTGTTCCAGTTGCAGCTTCGCGGCCCGGTGGACCTCCAGCTCGCCGGCTCGGCTCGCTGCCA
>NZ_POQS01000013.1:13436-63629 GCF_002885955.2 Achromobacter pulmonis | reverse complement strand
CGGTCCACCTCGGGGTGCCCCTGGATGCCCAAGATGCGGCCCTGCACCAAGAACACCTCGTGGGGGATGGTCTGCGACGACGCCAGCAGGACGCTGCCCGGCGGCAGTGCCGCCACGCATTCGCCGTGGCTTTGCACCAGCACGCTGGGCGCTTGCGCCAGCGCCGCGCCCAGCAGCTCAACGGCGACGGGGTCCCAGCGCAGGGCATCGACCCCCAGCTTGAAGCGCCCTGACGGGTTCCTGGCAACCCGTCCACCTAGGGCCGCCGCGATGGCCTGCGAGCCAAAGCACAGCCCGATCAGGGGTGAGCCTGCCTCGTCGCTAACGCGGCGAATCAGCGCCAGCAGGTTGCTCACCAGGAGCGAATCGGCATCGTCCACTACCGACATTGGGCTGCCGCTGATGACGTAGCCGTCGTAGCCCATCGCCCGCTCCAGGAAGCCGTCGCGCGCGGGTTCCAGCACGTCCCACTGCTCGCCCGCGCGACCGAAAGTGGCGATCATTTTTTCCTTCAAGATCTCGTCTTCGGGTACTTCAGTGCACCAGAGCACGGCATATTTCTTCTTCACGGTGTCCATGAGCGTTACCTGGTTCAGTTCAGAACAGTTCGAAGTACTCGCGATGCTCCCAGTCGGTGACGGGGTCGCCCGCCATGTCCACGTCGGCGCCTTCGGCGGCCACGAAGCGCGCCCATTCGCTGCGCCGCAGGTGCAGCCAGTAGTGGATGAACTCTTCGCCGAAGGCTTCGCGGAAGAAGCTGGAGCCCTCCAGCACGTCCAGCGCCTCGGCCAGGTTGCGCGGCAGGATCGGAACGTCGGCGGCATAGGGCGTTTCCTGCAGAGGGCCGGGATCGAGTTGGCGACGAATGCCATCGATCCCCGAGAAGAGCTGCGAGGCCAGATACAGGTAGGGGTTGGCCGCCGGCTCGCCGACCCGGTTTTCCACACGGCTGGCTGAGTCTTCTGGGGCGGCGATCACGCGCGCCATGGCGGCGCGGTTGTCCTCGGCCCAGGTCACCCGATCCGGGGCCAGAGAGAACGGGCGTCGGCGTCGGTAGCCGTTAACCGTGGGGGTGGTGAAGCTGGAGGCCGCACAGGCATGTTTGAGCAGGCCACCGACATAGGCCCGGCCCAGCGCCGACAGCGGCTCGCCCGTCTGCGGAACGAAGGCATTGACGCCGGAGTCGCGCGCCGCCAGCGACTGGTGCAGATGCCAGCCCGAGGCAACGAAACCCTCAATCTTGGGTTTGCACATGAAACTGGCAAGGTAACCGCGCCGCCGACAGATTTGCTTGACTGCGTTGCGGAACAACACCATGGTGTCGGCCATGTCCAGGCCGGACATGACGTCGAAGGTGGTCTCCATCTGGCTGGGCCCAAATTCATCCTCGATGCTGCGCAACGGCATGCCCAGCGTCAGCAGGTGCTGGCGCACCTCGGCCATGATGGGTTCGACCTCGTCCAAGTGATTTTCGAGCAGATAGGAGTAGCCCTTGGCGACCGGCATCACCTTGGGCGGTGCCGCCGGTGTGCCGGGGCCACCCAGCGTCTCGGGCTCCAGGCAGGGGTCGACGATGCGCGTCAAGTACCACTCCACCTCCAGGCCACCATGGAAGTCATAGCCCAGATCCGCCAACTGCCCCAGCGCTTTCTTCAACAGGGCACGCGGGCTCAGCGGGAAGGGCCGACCGCTACGCATGTACAGATCGGCCAGCATCCAGCCCGTGCGATCAGCCCAGGGCAGCACGCGGAAGGTGGTGGGGTCGGGCACCATCACCACGTTAGGGCTGCCCGCCAACTCCGGGGTGCCAAACCCGCCATCCGAGGAAAAGGGATTGAACACGAAGGTGCTGGCCGTGTCGAAGAAAAAGGGCGCCATGGTGATTTCCGAGCCGCTGCCGAATGCGGAGCGCAAGGCTGCCACCGACAGCATTTTCCCGCGCAGCAGACCATATTGATCCGGCCATGAGAGGCGAATCATCTGAATGCCGTCCTGCTCGATTTTCTTCAGCACTTCAACGGCCGCCGCCTTCTGGGCGTCGGACCACAAGCCGTGCCGATCAATGAATTTCTGGCTCATTTTTGTCTCCGGGTTTTCCGGCATAGATGCCGGTTNTCGGACCACAAGCCGTGCCGATCAATGAATTTCTGGCTCATTTTTGTCTCCGGGTTTTCCGGCATAGATGCCGGTTGTTTAGAATTAACGAATTACCCAACCATCTGCCACCAGATCAGTTCAGCACGCATTAAATTTGCCAATCAAAATTATGTTGATTTCCTGAGAACCTGAAAGGAAAAACATGCGAAACCTATTCGCAAAAATGCGAGTGATGCAATGGTTTTTTCAACCACCCCCCGCCACTTCGAGCCCTACGGCAACGCTAGGAGCCACGCGGCAGGCTAGGAGCGTGGGCGGCAGAAGCAGGGAATCCCCTGATGACCTGCGCACATGAGTGAGCGTTCAAGCTGCATGGCCATAAGTTACCGCCCCTACGAACCGCAACAAGAGATGCTGCTGTCCGCATCGCTGCAGGACTGGCTGCCTGCGGGGCACCTGGCCTACTTCATCAGCGACACGGTCGATGCGCTGTAAGCGTTCCGCGAACCCATCTTTCATCTCACCGTTGAAGCTGCGAACCTCGGGTCTTCGCAATCAACGAACGAGACGAGGTGGACATGGATCGACAGCAGATGGAACGGTGCCTGGAGCAAGTGGCGGCGTATCGTGCCTCTGGCCAGAAGGCGCAGGTATGGGCCGAGGCCAACGGGGTGCCAGCGGGAACGCTGCAAAGCTGGTGCGCACATGCGCGGCGCTGGCAGGCGCGGCTCGACGGCGTCAGCCCTGAGCCCTCGCCAGCCGCCAGGCCGAGCGGCTTCGTGGCCGCCCGCGTGGCGCCTGGTGCCGCATCGACATCGGTGCGCGTCGAATTGAACGTGGGAGGCACCCGGCTCGATCTGCATTGGCCGCTGGCGCACACGCGTGAACTCGCTTCGCTGCTGCGGGAGTTCGGCCGATGATTCGCATCGACGTCATCTGGCTGGCGCTTGGCGCGGCCGACCTGCGCGGGGGCATCGACACGCTGTTGGCCCAAGTGGTGCGCGGCTTCGCGCTGGGCGCGCAAGCCCACCACGCCTACGTGTTTGCCAACCGCCGCGCCGACCGGCTCAAGGTGCTGGTCTACGACGGCGCGGGCATGTGGCTGTGCACCCGGCGGCTGCAAGCGGGCAGCTTCGCCTGGCCGCGCCAGGACACGGGGTCACTTCAACTCACGCGCGAGCAGTTCGACTGGCTCGTCGCGGGCCTGCCGTGGCAGCGCCTGGGCAGCGCGCAGCCGCAGTCGATCACGGTGGTCTGAATGCGCTCGATTCGAGGTCGGGATTTGCGCGTTTGTCTATTGGAGAAAGTCATGCCTCGCGCGCACGCGCGCGCGAGGCATGATGGCGGCCATGCTCGAAGGCCCGGACACCCACACGATCGATGCGCCGGGCGCACTGGATTCGATGCAGGAGCTGCGCGATGTGATCGGGCGCATGCAAGGCGAGCTGAAGTTCAAGCAAACCAGGATCGAGGCGCTGAACTTCGAGATCGCGCGGCTGAAGCGCTGGCGCTTCGGCTCCTCCAGCGAGAGCCTGGAGACGAGCACGCAGGCGGTGCTGTTCGATCAGATCCTGGCCGACACGGCGCTGGAAGACCGCGCCGCCCAGCAAGACCAGAAGCCACCGGTAGCGCCACCCCGGGCCAAAGGCCAGGCGGTGCGCCAGGCGCTGCCGGCGAGCCTGCCGCGCATCGATCACCATCACGAGATCGAGCAGACCCACTGCGAGTGCGGCCAGCCCTTCAAGCGCATCGGCCAAGAAGTCAGCGAGCAGCTCGATTGCGTGCCGGCCCAATTCTTCGTGCTGCGCCATATCCGCGGCAAGTACGCCTGCACGTGCTGCCAGACGATCCAGGCCGCGCCGATGCCCGCGCAGATCATCGACAAAGGCATCCCCGCGCCGGGCCTGCTCGCGCAGGTGGTGGTGGCCAAGCACGACGATCACTTGCCGCTGTACCGGCAGGAAGAGATCTACGCGCGCTCTGGCGTGCACATCCCGCGCTCGAGCATGGCCCAGTGGATCGGCATCTGCGGGGTGCGTCTGGCACCGCTGGCCGATGCACTGAAGGGCTTCATCCTCAGCCACGGTGTGATCCACGCCGACGAGACGCCGGTGTCGCTGCTGGCGCCGGGGCGCGGCAAGACCAAACGGGCCTACGTCTGGGTCTACCGCACGACCAACTTCGTGGCCCAGCGCGCGGTGCTGTTCGACTTCACCGCCAGCCGCGCCGGCGAACATCCGCGGCGCGTGCTGCGAGGCTTCGGCGGCACGCTGGTCAGCGACGATTACAGCGGCTATTTTGGGCTTCAGGCGCAAGGCGTCAGCGCCGCACTATGCTGGGCCCACGCGCGGCGCAAGCTGTTCGAGGCGCACGAGTTCAACGCCAGCCAGATCGCCGGCCAGGCGGTGGCGCTGATCGCAAAGCTGTACGAGGTCGAGCGCGAGGCGCGCGAACTCGAACCCCAGGCACGGTGGCTGCTGCGCCAGCAACGCTCCAGGCCCATCGTCCAGGCCCTGCACCTCTGGCTGACCGGGCAGCGCCAGAAGCTGGCCAATGCCGACGTGACGGCCAAGGCGATCGATTATTCGCTGAGCAATTGGCGCGCGCTCACGCGCTACCTGGACGACGGCGACGTCCCAATCGACAACAACGCGGCGGAGAACGCGGTGCGCCCGCTGTGCGTTGGCCGCAAGAATTGGCTTTTTGTAGGCTCGCAGCAGGCCGGCGAGCGCGCTGGCGTGGTCATGAGCCTGATCGAGTCGGCCAAACTAAACGGGCACGATCCCTGGGCCTACCTCAAGGACGTCTTCGAGCGTCTGCCCACGCTCAAGCAGCGCGACCTCGCGCAGCTGCTGCCGCACAACTGGCGGCCTGCCACCGACATCGCCGTGCCAAACGCGGCGCTCGCCGCCGCCGCGTAGAACCATCCTTCAACACGCCGTCATCGACGGCGCAAGGGTGTCGTTCGCGGAACGCTTACGGTGTGCCGGCGGCGCCGGCGCAGTTGCTGCCGGTGCGAATCGAGCCGAACCTGGCGACCGTGCCGCAGCGCGAAGGCGGCCTGATTGAAGTGCAGATCCACGGGGTCGATTTGTTTTCGTTGTCAAAAGTGACGGTAGGAGATCGAGCACTGGCGTAGGGGTGGCCTGCCAAGCCATTGATTTCATTGGGTTTCCTGTTGATTTTTTTGATCGCCGTTTGAGGGCGCAAAAGCGTGCTCGGTTTCAACCGCCGGTCCCGGTTTTCGGCGTGGTCTGTGACGGCAGGATTTCACTGGCATAACGCTCCACTGGAAAGCGGAATACGCCCCTCAAATTGATACCTTGCAGCCGCGTCGGCGCAATTTTCCCCGTGAGCTCCGCCGGGATGACCTGACGCCGGTTGGCCCAGCGGTCCAGAACGGCCTGCATCTGGGTTGTGTTCCAGGCCATGATGATGTTGGCCAACAGACTCAAGGCGTCAGCCACCGCCTGCATTTCCTCGGCCCGCTTGGCCTGAGCCGGGCTCACTCTGCCGGTATAAATCGCCCGCTTCAAGGCATTGACCGCCTCACCCCGGTTGAGTACCCGACGCAGCTCATTCCTGAAGGCGTCTTTGACAAAGTAGTCGGCCAGGAACGCAGTTCGCAGCAAGCGCCCCAACTGAACACCCGCTTCGTAGATGGGGTCTCCCCGCGCCGCCGATCCAAATCTGGCCAGCGCTGCAACTGCGCTGGCGTTGCCGCTCATCACCGAGGCTGCCAAATGGACCAAGGTGTCCCAGTGCTTCTCAATCAAAGCGGTATCGACGGTAGCCTCGCAAACTGCTGCGATCTCCGGTGGAATGATCGTGCCACGCGGCACGTACAGATGACGCTGCTTCAATTCCTTCAGTCGTGGGCATAGATCGAACCCCAGTAGCCGGGCCAACGCCATGGCAAAGTCGGTGTAGCCGTGGGTGTCCACCGCCAACTGGCTGGTCTCGATGGATTCTTGGCGCACGACACCCTCAATGGCGACCCCTGCCTGGCGCTCATTGAGCACAAAAGGCTGCGCGTAGAAGATCCCCCATCGGTCACGCACATGGGAGTAGATGCCAATCGAGGACGTGTTGCGTCTTGGATCCTGTCGGGCCTGCCACACCCGTTGGGTGGTTTCCATGCTCATCATGTCGGACGACGCCAGGTCCGTGCGACCCCATGTCGCTGCAATGGGGTGCCGTTGCATGAACTCCAGCACCGCGTGGCAGGCTTGACTCAAGCGACGCTCGTCCCCGGCCCAACGCATGGCCTGACGGATGCTGGTGGCAGACAACTGCGGAATCATACGGGCGCATTCGGCCGCCGTCAGACTGGTGCCGTGGGCCATGATGCCGGCGTAGACCATCAGCAGCTCTTCTGTCGAACGTGGCTCGCGGCCAAGCATGATCCAGCTGAAACGTACCTGAGCGTCAACGGCCAGGATCACTTCTGGGAGTTGCACCTCACCGATCCTCAGGTCAAGTTTGGCCCTCAACTTAATCACCTCTGGATCTTCATCCTCTGCCGGCAATACTGAAAGGTGGAGTTCTTCGTCCACGCGCAGCACACCGCTGCGCGCGGCGACGGCCACTGCCTCCACGCCGGCGCGTACCTTGGCCAGCAACGGCTTCAAAAGTGTGGATGCATTGGCTGGCAGTGACAGTCGGGCATAGTGCCGTTTGGCTTCTTCCTGCCAGCGCGCATCAGTGAAGAACAGGCGTGCGCGGCCACGAAAGCTCAGGCTGTGCTCAATCCACACCGAACCGTTGCGCACGGCACGTCGCAATGAAAACAGGGTGGCCACCTCCAAGGCCCGAAACGCGCGCTCCCGGTCGGCACCCGCAATCGCGCCGCTCCAGACCGAACCCAAGCGAGGGGCGCTGACATCAGCAGGTAGTTCGCGAAGTTTGCCCGCGTACAGTTTCGTCAATTGGGCCAAGGCTGTGGTCACCGGGTGCTCGCTATTGGCCTGCCAGGGCAGCTTGGTGATTTCGGCCAGCAAAGAGCGCACGGGACGTATGGCGTCAAACAAACGCTCACGCACCACCGAGGCCCGGCTGGGTGGTTTGCCTTGCTGGCTGGCACTGAGCAGGGCAACAATTCGAGCCCGCAACTCCGCGTCTTGAAGTTCACCCTGGGCGACCAAACCAGCCAGCTCTGCCAGCAATGTCTTGTACAGGTCAGCCCAATTGACCGTCTCCGTGACACCTGCTGCGACCGTGCGCCAAAGATCGGCAACGCGCCGCTGAACCATCAAGATAGCTTGGTCTGTGCTGGTAAACAGGCAGTGCCGTAAAAAGCAGCCAACCTCCACTGTGCGAGCGGGTTCTTTGATCCTGGCCCCCACCGAGGGAGGCCTTGAAGCCAGGCGGCGTGCATAGCGCCGCACAATGAGACCGGACAGGTCGTCCAGGTGTTTGTGGACATTCAGGGCGTACAGCAGTTCGATTCGCTCGAACACCTCGCCAATTTGTTTGGTTGAGTGTTTGGCCGGTGCCGACCACAACCAGCTCTGCTGGGTTTGCCCATCCGGGCGCAATGCGGCCATGGCATCCCGCCAGCGCACCAGTTGTTCGGGCAGCACAGATGCCGCAATCGTTTTGGCTGTTTCTTCTTCGAGTTGTCCCAGCGCCGCTGTGACCAGGACACGGATGTCACGGTCGCGCAGGATCAGGATCTTGCTTTGATACAACCAGCGCCGAGCGAATACGAGCAATTGATCCCGATCGGCGCAGCGGGCCACCTCATCGCGCAGGGTGCGTACCAGGGCGCGACGTTGGTGCTCCGTCATCCAATGAAACCCCAGGACATCACAGGCCAGTTGTTGATGGTCAAAGAGGGTTCGACCGCGAACATACAGGGCTCGCAGGGATGCCAGTTCAACAGCAGTGATGCCGATTTCGTCACCCAGATGGCGCCACAGGGTTGTCGGAACGATGCGCACCGAATTCAGCAGGCGCCCGCTCAAGCGCAAGAAACCTATGTGCAGTGCCAGACCCAGCTTGTGGGCGTTGCTTCGGCGGGCGTTGATGAGCTCGCGCTCAGTACGGCTGTACGTGAAAAACGACTGAAGCTCGAAGGTGCTGATTTCCCTTGGCAGCTCTCGCAGGCCAAGGTAGGTTGTGTGCCAGCTTTGCATCTTGTGTCTCCGGTGATTGGGGCAGACACAATACGCCTGAAAAAGTGAACAGGAAAACCAATGAAATCAAGGGCTTATCAGACCACCCCTACGCCAGTGCTCGATCTCCTACCGTCACTTTTGACAACGAAAACAAATCGACCCCTGTCAAGGAAAACGGGCCTGCAGCATCGCCAGGAACGGCGATGGAGGCCCGCTAGGGGACGCCAGCAGCGCAGTTAAAACGTCGCGTCTTTCAGCGAGATCGAACACCCGTTGTAGTCGTAGCTCACGTCCGACACGACACCCGACACCCGAGCGGTTTTCCCGGTTGAAAGCTGGGTGACGTTGAGCTTGTTGTCTGTACCGGCATGCACCGAAACCTGGCCGGAGCGCAGGAACACCCGATAGCGAGGCTGGAAGCCTTCGGTGACGGAGCGCACTTCACCGCTGACCGCAAGGCCCTTGTTGGCATAGAGGCCGTTTGCTCGCACCTGGTTGTCTTTCGCGGCCTGGCAGATTTGCGGCAGGGATTCCGTGAGCATCACCGGGGCGGTGGCCTTCTGCACATCCTTGGCGACTTGATCCAACGCAGCGCAGCCCGCGAGGGCGAGCAATGGAATAACGAGGGCTAGACACTTCTTGGTTGATTGCATAGACACGACCTTGAGGGTTGGTTAGGAAATTGGGTGTCGGGATGCCCCCGACTGCTCACCACTAGGCAGGTGACGCAGCCGCTAGACCGAAGCGAGCGGCTTTTAGTACGTAGGCACGTAGATGACTTCAATGTCCACGCGCTGGTTCTGGTGCCGCCCTTCTGGCGTCGAGTTGTCGGCCACGAAGTCGGATGCCGAAGCGAAGTTCACCATGATCTTGAGCGGCGACACGCCGCGCGCAATCAGGTACTGGCGGGCCGACAAGGCCCGGCGCAAGGCCAGGGCCTCATCGGCCGCGCTGGGGCGTAGCGTGCTGGTGCGACCGCTGACGTAGATGATCGTGGCCCCCTTCGCCTCGGCCAGCAGCTCGGCCGTGGAAGCGTCCGGCCGGAACGTGGTGCTGCTGTCGGAGAAGGACACCGAAACAGCGGTCAAGACCGGCTCGCCATAGCTCACGGCCGCCATGCCGGCAGCGCCGGCGGCCATCGCGCCAGGCGCGAAGGCAAGGGACGCCAAGGAGAGGGTCAGAAAAAGGGCTTTGCGCATGGTGCGGACTCCAAATCAGAAGAACAGGTAGCCGGCCTTGCTCATGGGGATGCGGATCAACCACAGAGCGGCCAGGTGCAGCGGGTAATAGGCGTAGAACGCCCAGCGCAGGCGCGGCATGGGCAGATCGACGCGGGAAGCGACCAGGAGCAGCGGCAGCGAGGCCAGCGCCCACAGGTTGCGATTGATGAACCACAGCGCCGCGCAGGCGAGCAGCGCGACGGCCGCGGCGGCCCAGGTGGGCCGCTTGCGGTACGACCACACCGCCAGGCCGAAGGCCACGGCCGGCCACCAGTATTCGACCAGGCCGCCACCGACCAGGAACACCAGGCCGGCGCCGACCAGGTGCAGCGGGCCGCCCTTTTCCACCAGGTAGGCGCACGCCGTCACGACCAGGAGCGTGAACAAGACATTGAGGGGCCACCACCCGGCGGACAGGCCACCCAGGGCGACGAAGGGCACCGAGGCCACAGCGCCGAACACCGCGAGGCGCTTCATCGTGCGCGTGTACGCGCCGCGCTCGAATGCACCAGGTCGAGCCAGGTTGTAGGCCAGCACGAAAACGAAGATCGGCAGCGCCAGGCGGCCGGCCTCGAAGAGAAACGGCAGCGTGCCATTGAACAGGTACTTGTTGACGTGATCGCCGGTCATCAGGGCCAGCGCGAGCCACTTCAACGCTTCGACCGTCCCATCCGGCACGTGCAAGGGCTTCATCCGCGCTTGCCCCCGCGTGAGGCATAGGCGCGCAGCACCAGGAAGATGATGTACAGCGCAGGAAGCGACAGCACGAAGGCAATGGGCTTGCCGATCCATGCCGGCAGCGCCCACAGCAGCAGACCCAGCGCGAAGATCGGGCCGAGGCCCAGCAAGAGCAGATCGAATTGCCCCTTGGCCTGCGATTCGGCCCAGTTGCAATAGGCGGTCAGCACCCGGCCGAAACCGAGCGTGTAGCGCATCATGAAGGCGTGGAATTTGTCCATGTTTTAGCCGCTAAATCGGAAGGCCCGCCCTACTCCGGCGAGCCTTCGCTTCTGTTGTTGAAGGAGATCGAGCGCGGCACGTAGCCGCCCGCGACGTTGATGGATGGAGCTGCTGCCGGCCTGGCCGCCGGCGCGGCCGCTGGGGCCGCTGCCGTGGCCTGCTGGGCGGCTTGCACCGCCGGCGCTGGCCCGGTCGGCATCGAGGGCGTGGCCCCCGCCTTCGTCACGTCCAGCGTGACGAACCGAGCTTCGAGCCAATCCGCCCACTTGGCGGCCTTGCGCATCAGGTCGGCGCGATACACCGCGTTGTACTGCGGCGTGCGTGAGTGGTAATTCGCGGCCTTCGTCCAGAGATCGCCCTTGTCGTTGCGAATGTGCATCCGCAAGCGCCAGGCGGCGAGGTCGAACGAGTAGCAGCCAGCGGCCGCTACATCGTCCGCCGTGATGCCGTAGCGGGCCAGGTCGCGCAGGTAAGCCGTGTTGAACTGCATCGGCCCCACGTCATGAGTGCCGTTCGAGTTGCGCACCCACTGGCCCGGCTTGCCGCCTTCCTTCTCCGCGACGGCCAACACGATGTTGGCCGGCACTTCGTACTTCACGGCCGCCGAAACGGCGCACACGACGCGCTCCTGGAGCTGCGGCGGAAGGTCGGCAGCAAAGGGCATGTCAGTAACCCCCCCAGGAAGCGCGGCGGCGCTCTTCGTCCTCGCGCCGGATGCGTTCGTTGTACTCGGCCAGCGCCCGGTCATAGTCGGCCGCTTCGACCCAATACCCGCCCCTTTCTGGCGTGCCGACATAGCGCGGCTTGGTGCTGCTGAAATCGGTGTAAGCGTGGTTGGTGTAGGCCGCGCAGTAGTCGGGCATCTGGTTGCTGATGTACGTCGTCCCGTCCTCGTAGCCCTGCCAGAACACCAGCGTTTGATTCAGGGCCTGCGCATCGCAACGGCCAGCGCCGCGCGACATGGCCGACACCAGCGCGGACATTTCCGGCGTCTGGTTCGACACCGGGCACAGATCGAGGAAGTTCTTGCGCTTCTTGATCGTGTCGGACATTTTCCGCGCCGTGATGCTGAAATACTTGCGAAGCGACGGCGCGCATTCGCTCGGGCGGGTGCCGCTTGCGAGGCACAGGATCGCCTCGCAAGCCAGGCGGGTGTCGCCGGTCAGCACGTCTTGCGCGCTGGCCGTGCCGACCGAGCAGAGGGCCGCCACAGCGGCCACGATGGAAAGCAACTTCTTCTTCATGATGAACACTCCTTTGGGTTACGCAGATTTGTCGTTGCGGCCGCCGTCACGGAACGCGGCTACTTCGGACTCGGGATCGGCAGAGCTGTCAGCTCCGGCCAGGCTGTTGTCGCCGAAGGTCGGCGAGGGTTGTTGATCGGGCACGTCGATGCTCGTGTCGGCCGAGCTGCCGCCCTGCGCCTTGATCGCGGCCGCGATCTTTCCGCCGGTGGTGTCGGCGATGCGTTCCATCGCCGAGTCGCGCATGCTGGCGGCCTTCGCGGCCGCCACCGCACCTACACCCTTCGCCAAGTTCGCGCCGGCGTCGGCCGTGACGCGGCCGGCCTTGCCAAGCGCGGAAGCGGCCGAGGCCAGCATGCCGGGGCCGGTACTACCAGGTGCGTCCTGCTGGCCGCCCTGCCCCGCTCCCTGGCCCTGGCCGCCACCCTGGCCGGCCTTCGCGCCGCCGGCGTCACCGCCGCCGCTGGCCTTCTGGCCGCCGCCTTCGCCACCCTTCGAGCTGGAGCCGGCCTTATCGCCGCCGGCCTTGTCGCCGCCTTTGTCGCCGCCCTTCGACTCGCCGCCGCTGCTGCCGCCGCCGCCAGAGTCGCCACCGCCGCCACCGAAGCCGGCGGCTTGGCCCAGGGGCGTGCTGGTGCCGGCTTCACCGCCACCACCACCGCCAGAGTCGCCGCCACCACCACCGCCCAGCATGGACATGACATCCGACCCGGACGAGACGTTTTCATTGGCCTTCGAGAACGCGGCCATGACCGCAGAAGCACCGCCGGCGGCCGAGGCCGCGCCGGCCGCCAGAGCAGCGCCGCCGGTTGCCGCTGCTGCGGCCGCCATGCCAGCGGCACCGAGGGCCGCGCCTGCGCCGAAGTTGCCGATGCCGGCACCGCCCACGCTCGCGCCGGTGATGACGCCGGCGATGAGCGCCGGAATCTTGTTGACGAGTGCCAGCAGGATCACGCAGACGATGAGCATCACGCCCATTTCCTTGAGGTTGATCCCCTCGCTCATGCGCGCGTAGTAGTCATCCAGAAAGGTCTTGCCGATGCCGACCAGCAGCACCATTGCCATGAGCTGCGCGGCCACACCCAGCACGGTCTTGTAGTAGTTGATCGCCATGTCGGAAGTCCACCGCGACCCACCGAAGCCGAGGAAGAACACGCCGCCATAGGCGAGCACCCAACCAGACGCCAGGAGAAGAAGCATGTTCACGCCGATGAGCGCGAGCACGATCAAGATGGCAACGGCCATGAGGATGCCGGCCATGCTGTCCACCGGCGACCACACCGAGGACTGATCCATCACCTTGTAGAAGATGGCAAAGCCAATATCGACAATGCCGGAAGGCGACAAGGCTTGACCCAAGCCCGTCGCGTTGCCGGCAATTTGGCGTAGCGACGCATAGATGGTCGAGGCGAAGTTAGGGCCGTTCGTCAGCAACCACCAGAAGAAGCCGGTGAAGATGGTGAAGCGGACAAGCTCCGCGAAGAACTCCCCAATGTCGGCCTTGCGCAAGGCCATCATGCCGAACGTCCAGACCATCGAGATCGTCACCAGCAGCCAGAACAACCAGGATGCGGCGTTGGTGATGACACCGGCCCAGCCGCTGGCGGCGGCGTTGTAGCGGTTCAGAACGTCATCGAAGAGGCCCGAGCTGTTCATTTGGGCGGAAGCGTCCGTAGAAAAGAACGCCAGCCAAACGAGCAGCGGCAGGGCGAGTTTCAAGCTGGCTGGCATTCTCATTCGTCAGTACCTCACCAGGACTTAGGTTCGCTAGGTTTGAACGAGCCGGCCCGCAGGCACTGCGATGAAAACGCCTCTTGCACGCTCTTATCGAGCTTGGCGATGTTCTCGGGTTTGCAGTTCTCGGCATTCACTTCGGGCAGCGTCACCGGCTCGGGCTTTTTCTCGCAGCCGGCCAGCAGGGCCGCCACAAGGGCGGCCGCTGCCAGGATCGAGGGTTTGGATAGGCGCATGTATCCCCCTTACCAATTACGGGCCGGACTGGCCCTGTACTCGCCCTTGCGCAGCGCCTCGCCGGCGGCTTGCTGCTGCGCTTCACGGTCGGCTTCGACCTGCATCCGCGTGGCGATGGCGTTCTGCTGCGCGACCATGAGGCCCCGGATTTGCAGAAGCTGGTTTGCCTGCTGGGCCGCGAGCTGGTTGGCGAAGCCGATGGCCTGCATTTGCCCGTTCGCGCCCTGCGCGGCCGACTGGAGCCGTTCGAGCTGGCGCGCGTCGGACTTCAAGGCGTCCTGCTGGCGATCCAGGCCCTTGAACAAGGCATCGTTGGCCTTCTTCTGGCTCTCGCTCGCCAGGCGGCGGTTCTCGGCCATTGCGGCCTGTTCGGCGGGCGTGCAGCCGCCGGTGCCGTTGAAGCACGGCGAGCTGCGGTAGTAGGCCACGTCCTGGAACTTGCCCAGGTACGAGTCGATGCTGCCGAGCTGGGTCTTGTAGTAGTTCAGCGTATCGACCGCATTCATCAGCCCGTTGATCGTGGACTGCGCCTGATCCCAGATATAGGCCGCCGGCGCGACCGTGTTCTGGATCATGTTTTCGTACTGCTGGAGCTGGGTTTGGTACTGCTCAATTTGCTTGAGCGTCTGCGCCACCGACTCGATGGCCGTCATGACGTTCTGCACCAGGTTCCCGCCGTCGATGACGGGAATGCCGGCCTGCGCGGGCGACATGGTGGTGATCGACCCGGCCATCAGAGTGACGGCGAGAGCGACTTTAGCGGCTAAAAACTTCTGCTTCATTTGCTTTCTCCTGGCGTTAGTAGTCAAACGATTGGTACGGCTTCGAGAACGTCATGTCCTTGGTCACGATGACGTTGAACCGATAGCCGGGGCGGATTTCCAAGGTCGGGGCAATGTTCAGATTCTTGGAAACGAGTTGGGCGATGGTGTTGCCCAGCACTTGCCCAAGTGCTTCGCTCAAAGCATCGCTGGCGCGCTGCTGATTGCCGGTGGAACCGCTGTTGTCCTGGCTCATGCTCACGGCGGCGATGACGCCCGACATGAGGAAGGCCGAGCCGAACACGCGCAGGTAGTGGTTATTCACCTGGTCATTGAAGCCCGCGTACCCGGCGCTATCCGCGCCCGGCATCGTGCCAATGTCCATCGCCTTGCCATCGGGGAACACGATGCGCTGCCAAGCCACAAGCACGCGCGACTGACCGTAGGCAACATCGCTCGAATACGACCCGACCAGGCGCGAGCCTTGCGGAATCAGCAGATGCTTGCCGGTCGGCGTGTCGTACACGTTCTGCGCGACCTGGGCCATGATCTGGCCCGGCAAGTCGGAGTTGATGCCCGAAATGAGCGTGGCCGGCACCACGAAGCCGGCGCGCAGCTCGAAGGGCGAGCGCGGCGCTTCGGGCTGGGAGTCCAGCCGCCAACGGTCGCCCTGGCCGCTTCCCGCGAACTGCGCGTAGTTCTTGCCCTGGCCGCCACCGGCGGTTTGCAAGAGCTGCGGCGCACCACCACCCACGCCGCCGCCGGCCTGCTGGCCGCCGACGCCCGAGGCGCGAAGCTGCGCGAGCCGGGCCTGATAGGCGGCGGTCGGATCGCCCGATGCTTGCGCACCGATTTGCTGCCGCACAGCCGCCAGGCGGGACAGCATTTCGTCGCGCGTCTGCGGCGTGCCCGGCTGCGCGCCCGATGACCCGCTGCTGCGCGGCGCATCGACACGAACGCCCGTCTTGGCCTTGACCGCTTCCTGGAACATTTGCAGCTTCGCCATGCGGATGCGGTCGGCTTCATCGTCATGCACCGGCTGGCCCAGGTTGCCGCTGGGCGGTGGCGGCGGCGCGTCCAGGTCGGGGCGCGCGACAAGCACCGGCGCAGCCTCTGGCCCGGTCGCCAGCTCCGGCGGCTTGAGCGGCGAGGCCGCTTCTACCGTGCCGCCATCCCTGTCGCCGACGATCTCCTTGGCGAACATCGACGTGTTACCCGCCTTCTCGGCCGCGCCTTGCGCCGGTGCGTTCTGCTTCGCAGCGCGATCCGCCGCGACCAGCATCATCACCAGCAGGAAGGCACCCAGCGCGGCCGCAAGGATGTACATCGGCATGTTGTTGACACGCCGCACGCCGGACTTCTTCGATACCGCGCCCGGCGAGGCGTCCGGTGCCATTTGATCGGCTTGGTCACTCATAGGTCACTCCTTGCGCACCCAATACCCAGCCGGCGCAAAGCTGCCGTCTTGCACCAGGTACGGGCGGGTGATGGATTGATGGCCGACCAACAGAGTCAGGCGGTACAGGTTCGAGTCGCCGGCCTGGTCGAGCACGTACCGCAGCGGCAGGGCCGCCGGCGATGCCGGCTCACTGGCCGCCGTGGCCTGCGCCTTCGCGCTGGCCGGGTTGAACTCCAGTAGGGCATAGCCGCGCTCGCGCAACGTCAGCACCAGGGCCTGGCCGAAGGCATCAGGCGTGGCCTGTTGCAGCTCCAGGCGCGTCTTGGCCGGCGGGTACAGCACAGCGAGCTGCTGCACCGCTTCGCGGGCGAGCTGCTGCTGATCGACCGTTGCGGTCGGCGGGACGAAGTTGCCGTATTGGCCGGTGGTCGCGCAGCCGCCCAGGGCGAGGACGAACAGCGCAGCAAAGATGATCTTGCGCATGGTCACTTCCTCCGGGAGATAGTCACGCGGTCTTGGCTTCCACCAACACCGGCAATCAGGATCGCGCGGTCAAACACCGTGTCCACGATGTAGCGATTGCCCTGCACGCGATAGTTCACCATCACGGTTTCCTCGTCGCGGAAGATGCCGCCCTCGCGGCGCACGACCAGGAGCGTCGGCGCTTCGGTTTGCTCCATCGTTCCGGGCATTTCGATGATGGTCTTGCGGCCATCGTTGAACACACGCACCGGCTTCCAGCTCGCCGAGCCGGACAGGTCATAGTCGAACTTGAGATCGCCCAGGTACTCGCCGGTCTGCGGGATGGTGCGGTCGGTGCGTTCTTGCGTTTCGCGGCGCTGGATCGCGTCCCACTTCGCAAGCGCGTCCTCGGGGTAGGTGAACGAGACTTGCGGCATGTACTCGGTGCGATGCGAGCGCAGGCGCAGGTGATAGGCGCGGCGGTTCGTCGTCACGATGAGGCTGGTTTCCAGGCCAACATCCATCGGCTTGATGATGAGGTGCTGCACTTCGTTGGGGCCGCTGCCGGTGATGGCCGGCTCGACCGTCCACCGGGCCGTGTCGCCCAGGTTGATCGAGTTGACTTGCTCGCCTGGCTGCAAGGCCACGTCGCACACCTGGAGCACCGCGCACACGATGCTGGGCTGCTGCGCGCCGAACAGGAACTTGATCGCGCCATTGGAGCCGGCGACGGGCTTCATGCCGGTGGCAGCGCCCGCGTTCCATCGCTTCGCAATGTCGATGGCCGCGCGCTCTTGAGGCGTCAGCGTCGGGTTCTTGCCGGTGAAATACTTGTCGGCCAGGTCATCGGCGGCCAGGGCCAGGGTGGGCGACAGCAGCGCAGCGCCCAAGGCGACAACGGAAAAGATTTTCTTCATGGTGAATGTCCTTGGGTTCATTGAACGCGCGACCAGGAGTAGTCCCGCACGTACACGCTTAGGGGGTTGTTCCGAAGTTGCTCATCCGTGGTTTGCGGCGTGACTTCCGCGACGTACACAGTGACCAGCGCACGCCAGATCGCGGGCTTGCCCTTCGGTGTGCCTTGACGGTCGCGGGCGGTTTCTTCCCACTCGACTTGCCAGGTGTCCGGCGTCTGCGGGATGGCCGTCTTGATCTCGACGTTCACCATTTCCTTTTCAGCGCGACGGAACGGGCTGGCATCCGGGGTGCCGTTCAACCACTCATTCATCTTTGGCGTTGCCGGATCGTTGGGCGACAACTTGGCGTACACGCGGAACACAGAGCGGCGCTGCAAGGCCACGTCCGGCGTGACCGTGCGGGCGTCGGTGATGAACTCGGCGACCGTCGCATGGATGACGCGGGCATCGGCCTTCGAGGCCGCTTGCACCGGGCCGGCGGCCACTGTCTGGCCGAGCTTGTCCACTTCCACCACGTAGGGGATGAACTTCGACTGGCTGCCGATGTGGATCACGCCGCCGACGCCGGCGAGCGCGATCAACAGCGACAAGATGCCGATCACTTGCCAGGTCTGGCGAGACGACACGACGCCGCCCACGTGATCGTTCCAGGTGCGACGAGCGGCCAGATAGGGGTTCTCGGCCTCGCCCTGGCGTCGGCCGCCTTCCAGCGGTTCATCGGTCTGCCGAGGGTCGCGCTTGTCGCGTCCTGCGGCCGTGGCGGGCTTCTTGAAGATCAAGCCCTTGAGGGTGTCGGCAAAGCTCATGCGGCCTCCAGGTAGTCATTGAGATTCAGATTGCGGCCGGCCAGCCAGTGATCGACCCACTCATGGCCGAACTTCGCTTGCAGGCTCTTGATGGCGGCGACCGATTCCTTGTCGGACGCGCCGACGAAGGCCAGGGCCAGCGGCCCCAGGGCGAGGTCATAGAGGCGGCGGCCGTTCTCGGAGACGTAGTAGTACTGCCGCTTCGGAACCGCCGTGGCGAGGATTTCGATTTGCCGCTTGTTGAGGCCCATGCGGCGATAGAGCGCCGCCGTGTCCTCGTCGCGGGCATAGACGTTCGGCAGGAAAATCTTGGTCGCGGTCGATTCCACGATCACATCCAAGATGCCCGAGTTGGCCGCGTCGGAAAGGCTTTGCGTAGCCATGAGCACCAGGCAGTTCGCCTTGCGCAAGACCTTGAGCCATTCCCGAATCTTGGCGCGGAACGCCGGGTGGCCCAGCATCAACCAGGCTTCGTCCAGGATGATGACGGCCGGCTGGCCTTTAAGGCCGCGCTCGATGCGGCGGAACAGGTACAGCAGCACCGGCAGCGCGAACTTCTCGCCGAGGTTCATCAGCTCTTCGATCTCGAACACCGTGAAGTCGGAGAGCGACAGGCCATCCTCTTCGGCATCGAGCAGGTGGCCCATCGAGCCGTCCACCGTGTATTGCTTGATGGCCTCGCGGATCGCTTCGTCCTGGATCGTCACCGAGAACTCGGAGAGCGTGCGCGCGCCGCTGGCGTGCATGCTCATGATCGCGTGGCCGATCTCGTTGCGCTGCCCTGGCGTGGTGTCCACGCCGTTGAGCGCAAGGATCGTGTCGATCCACTCCATCGCCCAAGCCCGATCCGCCTTCGTTTCGAGGAACTGGAGCGGGCAGAAGGCCAGGCGGTCATCGTCGGCGGCCACCGTGAAGTGCAGGCCAGTCTTGCCCTTCGAGCCGGCATTGATTGCGGCCGCGAGCGGGTACATCGACATGCCCTTGTCGAAGGCGTAGATCGACATGCCGGCATAGCGCCGGAGCTGCGCGGCGATGATGCCCAGGTGCGTCGATTTGCCCGCGCCGGTCGGGCCGAACATGAAGGTGTGGCCCAGGTCGCGCACGTGCAGGTTCAGCCGGAAGGGCGTAGCGCCGACCGTGACGCAGTGCATGAGCGCCGGGGCCAGCGGCGGGTACATCGGGCACGGCGCGGTGGCGCTGCCCGTCCAGATGGAGCTTGTCGGCAGCAGGTCGGCCAGGTTCATCGTGTTGATGAGCGGCCGGCGCACGTTCTCGACGCCGTGGCCGGGCAAGCTGCCCAGGTAGGCGTCCATCGTGTTGATCGTCTCGATGCGCGCCGCGAAGGCCAGCCGGTTGATGGCCTTCTCGACCGACAGCGCGGCGGCCGCCAGGCGCTCCCGATCCTCATCCATCAACACGACCACGGACGTGAAGTAGCCGGCGGCCACCAGGCCGCTATTGACCTCGGCGATGGCCGCCTCGGCATCGGCCACCATCGTTGCCGCGTCCTGGTTGACGCTGCCGGTGTTGGTGTTGAAAACCTGGTCGAAGAAGCCGCGAATCTTCTGCTTCCACTTCTTGCGGAACTTGTCCAGGTGCTTCAAGGACTCGTGCTGATCCATGAAGATGAAGCGGCTCGACCAGCGGTATTCACTCGGCAGCTCGGCCAGGGCCGACAGCAGGCCAGGCGTTGACTCCAAGGGGAAGCCTTCGAGGGACACCACCTGGATGAACTTGCGGCCGATCTTCGGAACGACGCCGCCCCACAGCTCTTGCCCGCCGATCACGGCGTCCAAGTACATCGGGTTGCTGGGGAGCTGCACCGGGTGATAGTTGCCGGTCACGCAGAACTGCAACCAGCTCAGGAAGTCGTCATGCGTGACTTCCCTGCCCTCTTCCGTGGCGATCTTGTGGCCCTTCAAGCGCGTGAGCTTGACGGCCGAGGACATGCGCGATTCCAGGCTGCGGATTTCGCGCTTGAACTGCTCGATGAGGCCCACGGTGCGGGCCGTGTGGTCGGGCGTCACCGCGTCATCGTCAAACATCAGCTCAACGAACTTGCGCTGGGCCAGCACTGGCGGAAACCAGGTCACGGCGAATACGAAGTGCCCTTCGTACATCGTGCCCAGGCCCTCGAAGAGCCGCCGGCGCTCTTCATCAATGGCGGCCGACACCGGATCGGTGAAGGTGGAGACGCCGCGCTCGGAGTAGTTGGGTGCCGGCCGGCGCACGGCATCGACATGAACCATCCAGCCGCTGCCCAGGCCCGCCAGGGCCTGGTTGATGCGGAAGGACACCATTTCCCGCTGCTCTTCGGTGCTGCTGGCGTTGTCATCCCCTTGGTACAGCCAGGCGGCCATAAAGGAGCCGTTCTTGCCCACGATCACGCCGTCATCGACCACGGCGGCATAGTTGAGCAAGTCGGCCAGGCCCGCGTCCTTCGACCGATGCTTCTTGAGCTTCAGCTCGGCATCGACCTGACGGATACGGGCAAAGAGGATGAGCAACAGAACCGCACCGAGTACAGCAATGCCAATTGCGATTGCTTCGATCATTTGTATTGCTTCCCTTGACTCGGCGTGTTTTCACGGAAGGGCGTGCTGCGAGCCGGGTAGTACGGCTTGTACCGGCGGTGCCGCAGGTACACGTGTCGCAGCTTCGGGTCGGACTTCGCCATGAGGCGCAGCACGAATAACGCGCCGAACCACAAGGCGATGCCGAACACCGTTGCCCTCACTTCTTGGGCGCTGAAAATCAGCGCCCCGGCCAGCAGGCCCGAGAACATCACCAGCTCGCGGTCGCCACCCATGAACAGGTTTTCTCGGTTGCCGGCCCTACGGATGGGGATCGCGCGCAGTGCCATGACTTACCCCGCGATGTGGCCGCGTTCGGCCCAGCGTGCGATGGCTTCACCAGGGAAGCCGGCCATGTCCAGCGCCGCGACCTTGGCCTGGTGCAGCACGCCATCGGTCAGGGCGGCGATTTCCGCGCCACGGCCGAAGAAGGTGCTCATCATGTTCTGCGCGCCGACCAGCAGGGCCATGACCAGGACGATGAAGATCAACGTGCGGAAGAAGCCGTTGAGTTCGCCGCCGAAGATCAAGATGCCGCCGGCGACAACGATGCCGATGATCGACAGCGCGAAGGCCACCGGGCCGGTGACGCTGTTGCGCAGGTTGGTCAACCAGCCTTCATACGGCAGGGAACCGCCGGTGCCTTCGGAGGCGAAAGCGTGCTGGGGGGCCAGCAGGAAGAACGCCAAGAGGGCGAACATGCCCAGGTAGAACACGGCGCGGCTGTCGAAGCGGAACGCGGGAAGGGTCGATTGCATGGGTCTAAGCTCCTTACAGGGTTACAGGGTTACAGGGTTTTGGTTGCGTACTGGCCGTTGGCGTAGCCGGAAACCTCAAGGATTTCCTGGATGCGCCGCGAGCCGTCAGGGGTGCGGGCGATATGAACGACCACGTGAACCGCCTCGCCTATCAGCGGTTCAATGGGTTTGGGTGAATCGGGGTGCATGCTGATGAGCATGGCGAGCCGATCAAGGCCCGCTTTGGCGTTGTTTGCGTGCAGGGTTGCGGCTCCTCCTTCGTGCCCGGTGTTCCAGGCCATCAACAGATCAAGTGCTTCGGGGCCGCGCACTTCGCCGACCAGGATGCGGTCGGGCCGCATGCGCAGCGTGGTCTTGAGCAGCGCCGTCATGGTCACGTCGATGCTGGTGTGGTACTGGACGTAGTTCTCGGCGGCGCACTGGATTTCGCCGGTGTCCTCGATGATGAAAACCCGTTCGGTCGGGTCTTGAAGCACCATCTCGTTGATGATCGCGTTCACCAGCGTGGTCTTGCCCGAGCCGGTGCCGCCGATCACCAGGATGTTCCGGTGGGCACGCACGGCGGCAATCAAGGAATCGCGCTGCTGCGCGGTCATGATTCCGCGCTCGACGTACTGCGCCAGGGTGAAGATGGCGACCGCCTTCTTGCGGATCGCAAAGGTCGGTGCGGGCACGACCGGGGGGAGCTGGCCGGCAAAGCGGCTACCGTCTAGCGGGAACTCGCCTTCCAGGATCGGCCGCTGCCGCGTGACTTCCTTGCCGTGGTAGCCGGCAATGGTTTCGATCATGGCTTGGGCCTGCGCGAAGCGAAGGGTGCCGATGCACTTCATCGGCTCGCCCAGCTTCTCCTGCCAGACTTTGCCGTCCGCGTTGAGCATGATTTCAACGGTCTTGGGATCGTTCAGAGCTGCCAACAGCTCCGGCCCCATGTCGCGTTCGAGCTTCTTCTTCGCCCGTTCCTTGATCGTGTTGTGTTCCAGCTTCTGTTCGGTCATTCCGTGTATCCCATGTATGTGATTTGCGTGCTGCCCTGACCGCACGCATTCTACACAGGTTCATACGATATACCGAAGTCTTTTGACGAGCAAGCAAACGGAATGACGGATTGAGTGTTTTCAATCGTGTCCCGAGCTGATCGCAATAGAAACAACGCGGCGCATGCTCCGTGCGCCTCGCACCGAACCTATGGCTTGCGTTGTGGGTGTTCCGGGGGTTGAGCCACCCCGGCGGGCTTTAGCGGCTAAAAAGTGCTGGCTTCTGCTGGCTCAGTTCCTTGCCGCGTCCCTTCCCTGCTTTCTTTCTTGGCGTCCTACCCCCGGAGCTTCTTGCGGGCGGCCTCGCCCCACTTCTTGACGATGAATGCCTGATGCGACGGTAGCACCGCCGCCACTCGCTCGAAACCGGCAGGAAGGCTCTGCGGAGCCTTGCCGCCGGCCAGGGCATCGAGCGTGTCCTTGTCCAAGTCGGTTGATTCAAGCAGAAGGGGCAACGGCGCATCAAGGGCCTTGGCAATGTCCTGCATGACCTTGAGGGACGGATTGGCCTTGCCCGTAGTGAGATCGGACAGGAAGGAGATCGAAACCCCCGACCTGTCCGATAGCTCCTTTTTCGTCATGTGGCGCTCATCAAGCAGCCGCAGCACGTTCGTGAAGAAGATGTAGTTATACAAAGGCGTCGCCTTGCGCATGGGCGGCTCGAAATTTTAGCCGCTAAAGTTCTTGACCTCGGAATTAGGTTTAGCTAAACTCTAGGCTTCATCACAGCCTGGAGAGCTACGCATGAGCCATAACCAATTCCAGTTTATCGGCAATCTTACCCGTGATACTGATGTTCGCCATAGCGAAAACAGCGCCCGCGCCGTATTCGACCTGGCCGTGAACCGCGTGTGGCGCGACCGCGCCGGCGAGAAGAAAGAGCAAACCGACTTCTTCCGCATCAAGTCGTTTGCCGGCCTGGCAGAGAACGCGGGCAAGTACCTTGGCAAAGGCTCCAAGGTGTTCGTCCAGGGCCGCATCGAGCCGACGAAGTTCGAGAAGGACGGCCAGACCGAGTACGGCTTTGACTTCATCGCCGACGTGATCGAGTACCTGGATACCAAGGAACCAGGCGGCAAATGAGAAACGCGCCCGGCCACAGGCCGGGCGTTATGCTAGGAGGACGAAGATATGCCGGACAGTTTCGACGAGCAGGGCTACCGCCGCAAGCTCATCGACGGCGGGTTGAGTGAGGCCGACGCGACGGCGCTTGCCCGCCGCTACGCGGCCGAGCGCAACGCGCAGGCCGGCACCGCCGGCGGGGCTTTCCGCCCCGCCGGTTCCCTCTTCGAGCTGCCGGACGGGCCGGCAGCGCCGGAGCCACCGCCACCGCCGCCCAGCGCGGCCGTGGCGCGCTCCGAGCGGATGGCGGCCGAGTCGGCCGAGCTGGCGCGGACTATGGGCCTTCCGCCCGAGCCGCGAACCGTGGTCAACACCTTGGCCGAGAAAGTCAGCGGCGTGACCGCCGAACGGAGAACGCAACAGATGGCGACCAAGAAAACGACCGAGAAGCCGGCCAGTGCCACCGGCGAGCTGGCCGAGCAGGTCAGCCAGGCCAAGCAGGCCGCCTTGCTCAAGCACACGAAGCAGCAGATCAAGGACATGCAGCTTTCCTTGTTCGACCTCGCGCCGTGGCCCGACCACATGCGGGCCATGCCCAACGACTTCGGCCGGTCGGCGATCTTCACGACCAGGAACAAGAAGGTGCCCCGCGCCGCCTTGCAGCGCGAGGCGATCTACCACATCAGCAAGGACGTGGAGATCACCTTTACCGGCATCGAGCTACGCGCCGACAGCGACGAGCTGGTGTTTGCCCAGGTGCTCGAATACGCGAAGCGCACGCCGCTGGGCGAGCCGGTCACGTTCACGTTCTACGAGATTTGCCAGGACTTGGGCTGGTCGATCAATGGCCGCTACTACAAGCAGGCCGAGGACTGCCTTTCGCGGCTGCAAGCGTCCGCGATGCAGTTCTCTTCCCAGCGGCTGGGCCGCCTGGAATCCGTGTCGCTGATCCGGCGCTTCCGCATCCTGGATCGCGGCAAGCGCACGTCGCGCTGCCAGGTCGAGATCGACACCGAAATGGTGGTGCTGTTCGCCGGCGACCACTACACGAAATTCGTGTGGGAGAAGTACCGCAAGCTGTCGCCCACCGCGCGGCGGATGTTCGACTACTTTGCCACGCACAAGGAGCCGTACCCGCTCAAGCTGGAGACGTTCCGGCTCATGTGCGGTTCGGATTCCACCCGCGTGAAGAAGTGGCGCGAGCAGGTCAGCGAGGCATGCGACGAGCTGCGCGAAAACGGCCTGGTGGACAGCGCCTGGATCAATGACGACCTGGTGCATTGCAAGCGATGACCGCCGCCCTGCCCCTGGAGAGCCGCCCGAGATCGAGGCGGCTTTTTTTCTCGAGCATCGCCGCTTCTGACGAGGGAGTTCCGGCCACCTGGTCGCGCGCACGTCGAGCTGCAGCATCGTCATTTCCGGCGAGGCTGGCCACGTCCAGGCCACGGTCGACCATCGCCACCTTTGACGATGAACCGAGGGCCCCATCGCCAGTTCCGACGATGACGGCCGACGCCGGCGCTGGATCTCGCATCGCCGCTTCTGACGATGAGATCCACCCTTTGACACTTGAGGGGCCGAGCTGCGGGGGATTCTCCCGGCCGGCGGCCGCGAGAACCGGCTATGTCGTGCTGCGCATCGAGCCAGGCGGCAGAGCCGCCCGTCTCGCCCCTGGCGGGCTTCCAGCGCCTTCCCGACGCTCACCGGGCCGGTGGCCCTCGCCGCTGGGCTTTGCGGCCCTGACGGGCCTTCCTGGCCCGTTTCCGGGGCCTTCCCTGCCCTGCCCCACCGGCGCGGCCGTTGTGGACAGTTTCGGGACAAGTCGGCCGAGGCCGGCCGGCGCAGCCCTGACGTTGACACTTGAGGGGCAGCGGGGCCGGCGCGATGTTGACACTTGGGGGGCAGCGGCCGATTTCGGCCTGGTCGAGCCGTCCAGGCGGCCGCCGAGGCGGCCTAAGTGCCTGATCGGCATGGAGTTATCCACCGAAGTTGTGGATAACCCTGTTAGGAACCCTGCCCCGGTATTGACACTTGAGGGGCGGCCCTACTGACACTTGAGGGGCGCGGTTCTTGACACTTGAGGGGCAGCGTATTGACACATGGGGGGCTTATCCATTGACACTTGAGGGGCGGCCTCTTCGCGCTTTTCCTTGGCGTGACAACGGTTTACGCGCGTTTTTCGGTCATGCTAACCAGGTTTTTAACCGTCTTTATAACCTTTTTATATAACCAGGTAGTTTTAACCAGAGGCTGGCGAAAAAAACGGCAACACGGCCCAAGCTACCGCGCAGCATGACCGGCCGCCGAAGGGGGGAAACCCCCCTTCTCGATCCCACCCGGCCGCAAGCGGCCTCCCATCCCCCCAGGGGCTACGCCCCTCGGCCGCCTTGCGGCCTCACCCCACAATGGAGCGCCTTCGGCGCTACGGCTTAGGAGAGCCAGGCGCAAGCGCCTGGCGGAAGGCAGTAAGTTCGAGAGCTTGCGAGGGGGCAAAGCCCCCTCACACTCCCCAACCAGGTCGCCGCGGTTCGACCGGCCGCGCGATCCTCAAGCATCGCAGCAGCTCCACCGCCGCAGGTTTTACGCCAAGGAAGGGGGTCGGCCAGCTCGGCCGGTGGCGCGGAAAGCGCCCCTCAAGTGTCAATGAAACGTGAGACGCGGGGCCAGGCCCGCGCCGATCACAAGCCGAGTTCGGAGTGAGAGCCGAGGCGCACCAGGCGCAGCGTGTCGGCGTCGGGCTTCTGGTAGATCAGCACCAGGTCGGGCTTGACGTGGCAATCCCGGTGATCCTTCCAGTCCCCGGTCAGCGCGTGGTCGCGGTGCCGAGGTTCCAGCGGCTGGTCGTCGGCGAGCGCGACCAGGACGGGCACCAGGTCGGCGTCGAGCGTGGCCCGGTGCTGCCCTTTCGCCTCGCGCTTGTAGTCGCGCTTGAACTGGCCGGTGCGCTCAATCTGCCGCATGCAGATCGGCCATCAGATCGTTGACGGTGGCGAAGCGCGGCAGCTTGCCCTTGCGGGCTTCCTTCATCGCCTCGATGGTGGTGGCGTTCGGAATCAGCGGCTCGAAGGGCAGCGCCTTGTCCTGGGCCACCTTCGTGAGCAGCAGCCGCACCGCGTCGGACACGGTAAGGCCCATCGCGGCCAGGACGGCCGCCGCTTCTTCCTTGATCGCGCCGTCGATGCGCGTTTGTACGAGCTGGTTTGCAGCCATGATTGGTTCTCCGGTTGGGTTCGTGAATTACATTGTAATGCACGCCAAGGGAAAGGGCAAGGTTTAGCGGCTAAAACGTTTAGCTAAAGTGCTTGACGATTAGGACATTTTGCCCTAATATAGCACTTGAAGGCCGGGCATTTCGCCCAGGTCAACTACCGGAGAAAGTCCGATGAACACCCAAGAGCAACCCGTTACCGCTTCCCTGGTCGCCGAGGCCCAGCGCCTCGACTTCCTGCCCGCCTACTTCGGCCCGCGTCTGATGATGCGCGGCGAGGCCCTGGTGTATGCCTGGCTTCGCCGGCTCTGCGAACGCTACAGCGGCGCGTATTGGCACTACTACACCTTGTCGGACGGCGGTTTTTACATGGCCCCCGACCTGGCCGACCGCCTGGAGATCGAGGTGGACGGCAACGGCTTCCGAGGCGAGTTGTCGGCCGACGCCGCCGGCATTGTCGCAACCCTGTTCGCGCTGGGTCAGCTCGCGGCCGAGGCCGCCGACACGGACGCCGGCGATGCCCTGATCGACCGCTATCACTTCCTGCGCGGCTTCGCAGCCAGCCACGCCGAGGCGGCCGCGATCTACCGGGCTATTGACTGATGAGGGGCGGCCCCGGCTTCGGCCGGGGCTTCCAGGAGGCGACCATGACCAGGAACAACGCTCCCCAGGCACCGACGAACAGCTACGCGACGGACGGCAAGTGCCACAACGCCGAGCCGGGCACCTACGGCCACGAATGCGGCAAGCCGGCCGCATGGATCGGCACGAACCACAAGGGGTTCAGCTCGGGATTCTGCGACGACTGCAAGCGCCACGGCTACGAAGCCCGCGACGTGATCGCGTGGCGGCGTGCTGACACTTGAGGGGCCGGCCGATGGCGAAGAAACGCAAGACGCCGGCCCAGCCGGGCCAGGACTGGAACGCGCCGGCGGCCGAGCTGCTGGCCGAGCTGCCCACCGACCGCGACGAGCTGCTGGCCGCCGCCGTGGCGGCCGTGGTGGAGATCGACGCGGCGATCATGCGCGGTGACGGTGCGGCCGCCGAGGCGGCCAGCGACCGATACGAGGCCGTCATCTGGAAGATGAACGGCGGAACGCACGTGGGCAGCATGGCCGACCACGACGCGCCCGGCCAGGTCATCGAGCGCCATTGCGCGGCCGGTGCCTGGCGACGTGCCCTTGTGGGGCCAGCGCGGCCAGTTCCTGGTCGCGGATGGCGACATGCGCGCCCTGGTGGAGTACGAGGCCGGCTACGGCGGGCCGCTGGGTGCCCACTTCCAGTTCCACGTCATCGACCTGGACAGGCCGTTTATCTCCGAAACGGGCTACCGCTCGCACTTCGACACGGCGCAGGGCTGCATGACGGTGGACGAGGTTGCGCGCGGCATCCTGGCTGCGCAGCGAGCCGAGAAGAAGCGCCCGGTGATGGTCGAGGCCAGCTACCGCGACCGCCTGGCCGATGCTCCCCTGCCCGCTTGGCTGGCCGGCTTGGAGCCGCCGGCGCGGCGCGCACCGGCGACCGTCCTGGTGCCGCCGGGGTTCGTCCTGGTCGATGTGGTGCTGCCCTCGCATCGGGCCTTCATCGCCAGGCGCTGGGCGGCCGAGGCCGCGACCAGGATCAAGGCGGCCAGGGCCGCCGGGTTGGACGCCAAGGGAAAAATCACCGGCGCAGGCCCGGAGCGAGATCCCGCATCGCCAGAAACGACGATGACCTGCAGCATCGTCAAAGCCGACGATGCCGAGCCGGTCGAGGGCGGGCCTGTATCGCCGGAAACGACGATGCCGGGAGCGAGCGCGGCAACCTGCAGCATCGCCAGGAATGGCGATGGAGGCCCGGCCGACCGGGTGGAGTTCAAGCCCGGCCAGCGGTGCGAGATCGTGAGCGTCCATCACCCGGTTTTCGACCGCTACATCGGCAAGCGCATCATCATCGTGAAGGTGCATCCCGACACCCGCCAGGTGTGGGCGCACGACGACAGGCCGGTAACGTACAAGACCAATCGCGCAGGCCGGCGCGTGGTCGATTCAGACCCGAGCTGCATCCAGTCGATCTATGGCTTCGACCAGTTGCGGCTTATCACTTGACCAGGAGAACGAACGAATGACGAACGACGCCAATATCCGGCTGGAGTGCTTGAAGCCGGCCGAACGCTGGGCGCAGCCGACCGGGGAGGAAGTCCGCGAGGTGCTGCGCCTGGCCGGGTTCAGCGGCAGCAAGGCCGCGAAGGCGCTGGGGCTGGGCGCGGCGGGCGACCGCACGATCCGCCGCTGGATCGGCGAGGACACCCCGATTCCCTATGCGGCATGGGCGATCTTGTGCGACCTGGCCGGGCTGGGCGTGATCTGGAAAGAGGATTGACGCCAAGGGAAAGGTTTTAGCGGCTAAAGTTTAGCCTTCGGATTCCGGTAAAACGAAAAAAGTTTAGCTAAAGTGCTTGACAGGCTAGGGCATTTTGCCCTAATATAGCACTTGAAGGCCGGGCATATCGCCCAGGTCAACTACCGGAGAAAGTCCGATGAGCGACAACAAGATCATGCCCTGGATTGACGAGCTGGGGGGCGCGGCAGCGACCGACTTCCCGGCCCGCCGTGACGAGATCGCGGCCATGATGGCCGAGGCGGCCGAGCTGGTGCGCAAGGCCGAGGAACTGCGCGGCAAGGCGTACTTCGCCGGGTGCTCCCTGGAAGGCCAGGCCAAGGGCCATTGGTCGATGGAAGCGGTCGAGCAGGCCAAGCGCCGGGTCGGCTGGTAAGAGCACATGGCCCGGTCGGCGACGGCCGGGCTGATCGAGGACGCCAAGAAGGAGTATTGCGTGAGCCGAGGCAAGATCGAGGGCGGCCCCAGGTGGAGGAACGCCCCGGAGTGATCCGGGGCGCTTGGCCTGGTGCTGGCACACCGTAACCGTGCTTCCGAGTGGGAGCACCCAGCATTCAACACGTAAGCGCGTGGAGGGTCAAGCTATGTCCAACATCATCAAGTTTCCCAAGGAGATCGAGCAGCCCGCCGCGCCCGCGCCGGTGGAGCCTGCCGCTGCGCCTGCTGCCCCTGCGAAGGCCCCAGGTGCTGGCCTGCTGGCCGGCCTGGTCAAGTTCGTATGGGTGGCGACCGTGCTGGTCTGGCCGGTGCTCAAGTGGGTGCTGTCGATCATCACCTTCTTCCAGTTCGTGCGGATGCTCTACCACTGGAACACGCCCGGCGTGTATGCCGGCTGGTCTTTCCTGGCGTACTTCGCGGCACTGTCCGCGATCACCTACTTCGTTTCGATTTACAAGCCGAAGGGGCTTTGACATGAAGAAGCAGACCATGCCCTACCCGCCGGGGTTCGTGGAGCCGAACACCGGCCGGGTGGCCGTCCTGGTGCGCGACTACGCGGCCAGCGACTTGAACGGCGATGCGCCGGCCTACTGGTACAGCGCGCAATCCGAAGAATGGGGCCTTGACCCGTGGCGGCTGGTGGAAGGCGTCGATCCGCACACGTCCGGCGGGCAGTTCGACGTGTGCTTTGCCAGCGGATCGAGTCGCACGGTCGGCCCGCTGATGACGTTCTTCTTGAGTGCCGCTGACGCGGCCAGGTTGAACGCCAAGGAAGGAGATCACGCGCCCATTTTTAGCCGCTAAAAGGCTTGACGCGGGCGGCAAGTTTAGCTAAACTTCTGCACATGGTCGGCGGCTGGCACCGCCTTTTGTTCAACAACCGGGTGTGGAGTTTATATGGGTGTTCTCCATGAAGAAACGGCTAACCGAAGCCCAATTCCAGGCGGCGATCAAGGGCCTGGAGATCGGGCAACAGACCATCGACATAGCGCGCGGCGTGCTGGTCGAGGGGAGGCCCCAGGCCGAGTTTGTGGCCTCGCTGGGGCTGTCCAAGGGGGCGGTATCGCAAGCGGTCAGTCGCGTGTGGGCAGCAGCGGGGGAAGTGCTCCCCGAGGGCTTCGAGCGGGTGACGGCGGTACTGCCGGAGCATCAAGCGTTCATCGTCAAGCGTTGGGAAGCCGACGCCAAGGGAAAGAGGAAACAGGAACCCAACTCATGAAAACACTGGTCACGGCAATTCAGAAAGGCGGTCAAGGCAAGACGTTCGCAACCTGCCACCTGGCGTTCGACTTCCAGGAGCGCGGCCTTCGGGTTGCAGTGATCGACCTGGACACCCAGGGCAATGCGAGCTGGACGCTGGCCGGCCACGACTCGGGCTATCCCGCCAGTCGCATGTTCACCGCCGGCGGCGACGAGCTGCGCGCCTGGTTCGCTGACCGGGAAGATGACGGCCTGGCGCTGATCGCGGCCGACGCCAGCCTGGCGAATCTGGACAAGATGGACTTGGCCCAGGCCGCCGGTGCGCTGCGGGCCAGCATCGAGGCGCTGGGCGAGTTCTTCGACGTGTGCCTGATCGACACCGCCCCTTCCCTTGGCGTCGCCATGACGGCGGCCGTGCTGGCCGCCGACTACATGCTTTCGCCGGTCGAAATGGAGGCGTACAGCTTGCAGGGCATGAAGAAGATGGTTGCCGTCATCGGCAACCTGCGCAAGCAGAACCCGAAGCTGCGCTTCCTCGGGATGGTGCCCAACAAGGTGGACGCGCGGAAGCCGCGCCATGTCAGCAACCTGGCGACCTTGCAGCAGGCATACCCGCAACTGATCTTGCCGTTCAGTGTCGGCGCGCGAGACAGCATCGCGGAGGCGCTGGGCGAGCAGATGCCGGTGTGGAAGATCAAGAAAACCGCCGCGCGCAAGGCCACGCAGGAAGTGCGCGCCCTGGCGGATTACGTGTACACGAAGATGGAGATCGCGCAATGACCAGCGCCGTAAAGACCAACGCCAAGAAGAAGACCCCGCAAGCGGCCGCAGAGAAGCCCAAGGGCGGCGGGCTGGGCCTGGATGGCCTCGGCGACCTGTCGAGCCTGCTGGACGAGCCACAGGCCGCGAATGCGGCCCCTGGCGGCGGCCCCCAGGAGTTGCCGCTTGACCTGATCGACGAAGATCCACACCAGCCACGCACGGCCGATAATCCCGGCTTCTCGCCGGAGTCCATCGCCGAGATCGGCGAGACGATCAAGGCGCGCGGCGTGAAGTCGCCCATCAGCGTGCGCGAGAACCCGGACGCACCGGGCCGCTACCTCATCAACCACGGCGCACGGCGCTACCGTGGCTCGAAGTGGGCCGAAAAGAGCACCATCCCGGCCTTCATCGACAACGACTACAACGAGGCCGACCAGGTAATCGAGAACCTGCAACGCAACGAGCTGACGGCCCGCGAGATCGCGGACTTCATCGGCCGCGAGCTGGCGAAGGGCAAGAAGAAGTCGGAGATCGCCAAGGAGATCGGCAAGTCGCCGGCATTCGTCACGCAGCACGTCACGCTGCTGGACTTGCCGGAGCCGATTGCCAAGGCGTTCAACGCTGGTCGCAGCAAGGACGTGACCGTTATCAACGAGCTTGCCACGGCGTACAAGAAGAACCCCGAGGAAGTGCGCGTATGGCTGGAGGACGACAGCCAGGAGCTGACGCGCGGATCGGTCAAGATGCTGCGCGAGTACCTGGAGGACAAGCGCAGCCAGGACGGCGAGCGCGACCCCAACACCGTCGATGCCTTCACCGGCAAGACGGACGGCGAGGCCGAGGGCGACGGCGACGGGCAAGGCCCGGATGATGACGCCAAGAAGAAGGAGCCGAAGGAACCCGACCCGGACAAGCTCAAGAAGGCGATCATCCAGGTCAAGCACGATGACCGCCCGGCCCGCCTGATCCTCAACCGCCGGCCGCCGGCCGAGGGCTGGGCCTGGCTCAAGTACGAGGATGACGGCCAGGAGTTCGAGGCCGACCTTGGCACCGTGCAGCTTGTCGCGCTGCTGGAGGGCTAGACGCCCCTGCACCAGACCCCGCCGACCCCCCCGCACCCCTGCGCCCCGCCATCGAGCGGGGCTTTTTTTTTGCCTGCGCGCGCCGCGCCGGGCTGGCCGCGTTTTAGCCGCTAAAAAAGTTCAGCTAAACCCTTGCGCCCTGTTGTATGTTGTAGTATGCTACACGCTACAACATACAACACCGGCCAAAAGGAGGCCCAATCATGGCAATCACGAAAGAGCAGATATTTGCGGTCGCCGACGACCTGGACGCCGCCGGCCAGAACCCCACCCTGGCGAACGTGCGCAAGCAGCTCGGCGGCGGAAGCTTCACGACCATTTCCGAGGCGATGAACGAATGGCGGGCGCGCAAGGCCAGCCAGGCGGCCCCGATCCGCGAGCCGGCCCCGGCTTCGATCACCGAGAAGCTGGCCGAGCTGGGCGGCGACTTGTGGGCCGTGGCCCTAGACATGGCGAACAACCGGCTGGCCGCCGAGCGCGAGGCGCTGGAAGCTGTCCGCCAGGAAACCGAGGCAGCGCGCCAGGAGGCCGCAGAGCTGGCCGACCAGCTCACCGTCGAGCTGGACGAGGCCAAGGGCCGTATCGCGGCGCTGGAGGCCGCAGAAGCCACCGCCAAGGGCGAGGCCGAGGCGCTACGCGAGAAGCTGGCAGCGGCCGGCGAGAAGGCGGCCACGGCCGAGGCCCGCGCCGGCGAGCTGCGCACGGAGCTGGATCACGCCCACCAGGAAGCGCGCCAGGTGCGCAGCGAGCGCGACAAGGCCCAGGAGAAGGCGGCGGCCAGCGCCGACCAGGCGGAGGCCCTGCGGGCCGACCTGGCGGCCGCGAACAGCCGGGCAACGGAGATCGAGCGCCGGGCCGGCGAGCTGCGCGCCGACCTGGAGCGAGCCAACCAGGCCACCGACCAGGCGCGGGCGGCGCTGGCCGAGCAGCAGAAGGCCACCGAGGCGGCGGCCGGGCAGCTTGACCAGGTGCGGGGCGAGCTGGCAAAGGTGCAGGCCAAGGCCGAAGCCGAGCGCGAGGCGCACCAGGAGCAGCGCAAGGCAGCAGCGGCCGAAGCGCACCGCCAGGCCGAACGCTTGACGGCCACCCAGGCCGAGCGCGATGCCGCGCGCAAGGAGGCCAGCCAGGCCCGCGAGGACGCCGCGACCCTGCGCGGCCGGCTCGAAGCCCTGGAAACCGTCATGGCCCAGGAGAAGGGCAAGACGGGCGGCGCGAAAAAGACCTGATATTTCGGTCGGTTTTCAATAAAATCGAGGGTGTAACCTGGAACTACACATCCGGCCACGAGAGGAAAGCCGGCCTCGCGCATGCCGAGGTCGGCTTTTTTCTTGCTGGACTGGCAAGGAGGCCCATCTATTCCACATTTTGAAATGACCACACCGACGATAAGGAGCGCCCGATGAAACAGCGCCTCTTGGTCATGAACGGCCAACGCATCGTTCAGACCGAGCAAGAAGGGGCATGGGCCAACCAGAAGGTTGACAAGGCTGGCGCATTGAAGCCCGGCATCTACAACCTGTACATGGCCCAGCAGGCCGACAAGAAGCAGACCCATGACGGCGTGATCGTTCACGCCGACAACAACCAGGTGTACCAGCAGGTAGGCAAGAACTTTGTCATGCACGCCCGGTCAGATTTCGATAAAGTACCTGAAATCGGGAGCGCAAAGAGCATCAGCTACAGCGCGCAAGGCAAAGCAACCGTTGCCGCCGAGGCCCCGAAACTCACGCGAGGCCGGTCCCGATAGCTTTTAGCGGCTAAAAGGAGGGCCACGCCTTGAGACGACTCACACCCACCGCCGGCCGGGCAGACGCCCGCCGCATCCAGCCGGCATCCGCCGGCTTCGCAACAAGCACGACCAGCAGAACCGACGCCGCCGGCGACGGCCTGCTGGCCGCTGCCGAAGCCACAGAGGCCGAGCAGCAAGCGGCCCTGGAGGCCGCCCCGCTCGACCAGACCTACCAGGAAGCCCTTGCCCTGTACGTTCAGGCCAAGCACGACCAGGTGGAGCGCATCGAGGATCGGCTTGAAAACCTGATCGACCGTCAGCAGGCGCGCTTGCAGCAGACCCAGGCCAACCAGCCGGGCCTACTGTCCCGGCCTGGCGCGAAACGCGCTTGGCAGAACCAGCAGATGCAGCAGCAGGCGCGCTTGCAGTCCCTGCACGTGCGCCTGGAAGCCGTCCGCGAGATCAAGGAAGGCATGGGCCTGCACTCACCGAAGGTCGAAGAGCTGGCGACCCGCAAGATGCGCGCCGAGAAACCCGAGCTGGCGGCCGATTGGGATGCCATGCGCGAGGCGGCACGCCGGCACCAGGCGCTGCAACGCCGCGAAGAGCAGGAGCGAAAGCAGGCGCAGGCCCTGGAGCGACCAGGCCGGTCGCAGAGCTTGGGCCTCACGCGGCCCGTCTAAAACGAAAGCCCGGCACTGCCGGGCTTTTTCCTCGAGCCTCGCCGTTTCCGGCGATGCAGGCCCGCCGCTGGCGGCATCCTGCAGCACCGTCATTCCCGACGATGCAAGGGGCTGGCCAGCCTCGCCAGTTCCGGCGATGCCGCCGGCGCGGTCGACCATCGCCATTTCTGACGATGAGATCCCGCATCGCCATCTACAGCGATGCCCACAACGCGAGGGCGGCCGCGAAAACCGCCATGCCGGCCGCCACGATGTTCATGTACGACACGCGCCGCGCTTCGCGGATCGGCGCGGCGAGCTGCGCGGCGGCCGCTTCCAGCTCGCGCCGCACCGCCTCGGCGGCGGCCTTGCCGCCGTCCTGCATCCCCTTCGCCATCGCCTCTTTGGAGGCCGCCAGGGCCGCGTTGAGCGTCCTTTCGGCCTTCCCCTTGGCGTCATCCCCCCAACGGTGTGCGATGGCTTCCAGCTCTTCCTTGAAGCGATCCAGGATTTCTTGCTGCGCGGCCTGGCTGTCCTGCATCAGTCGGGTGTTGATCGTCTGGAGGATCAAGATCGGATCGTCGCGGCCAACGGCGATGCCGTGCTTGACCGCGATTTCCCGTATCAGCTCTTCGATCTTGTCATCGCTCGCCATCAGAGCACCGCCGCGTTGTCGAGCTGCTGGAAGAGTTGCGACTTCACGATCTTGAGCCGCTGCCGCGTCATGATCGTGAGCGCCGAGTCGGCCAGGGCCTCATCGAACGTCCGGCGCTCCTGGAGCATTTCCGAGAAGTCGCGGCCGTAGGTTTCTTCCTTGAGCGCCGGAATCTGGATGATGGCCGACACCCGCGCCTTGTTGTCGGTGTACGCCTTCATCTTCTCGAAGCCCTTGCCTTCGTGCTCGATTGGCCCCCAATACGGGTTCAGCCACACCACGAACACGCATTCGGCCGGGAATTGCCGGGCCAGCGTGCTAAAGCCGTTCAGGGTGTCCAGGAAGGCTTGCCCGCCGGTGACGACCGTATGCACCACCAGTTCGTGCCCCATGTCCTGGAGCAGCGCCGGAACCTGGTTGCCGATCAAGTAGCTGGACAGCGGCACGAACGAGCTGGCCCCGTTGTCGATGATGACGTCGCCCTTGGTCGAGGCGATTTGCTCCACCAGGGCATCGAAGTTCCGGGTGTTGATCTCGTCGCCGTCCATGATGTTCAGGCGCTGCACGTTCAGGGCCTTGTAACCCTCAAACGTGCTGTTGACCGGATCGGTGTCGATGCAAAGCGGCGTCTGCCCCTTGCTCGCTTTGTACTGCGCAATGGTGGCCGCGATCATCGACTTGCCGACGCCGCCCTTGCCCTGCAAGACCATGTGAATTTTCGCCATTACAGTAAATCCTCTTTATTCGGTTTCGGGTTGTAGTTGAAGCCGGCGATCCCTGCCGACTCGGGTTTCTTCGGCTCGGGTGCCTTCGGCTTCCTCGCCTTCGACCCCCCTTCCTGTTGCGCCGGCTTCTCCCCTTTGGCCTGGTTGGCCGCCGGGGGAGGCACCGGCGCGGGTGCTGCTGGTGCGGCCTTGATGTACCGCTGGACGTGCTTGCGGAACGTCTCGTAGCTGCACTTGACCCGGCCGATCTCGCGCATGTCCTCGTAGATCGTCGTCACTGCATAGCCAGCATCCATCGCGGCTTTCACGTCCACGCGCACGGCCAGGAATGCAACGGCCGTCGCGTCCTGTCGGCGCTTCTTGGCGGCCCGTTTCTCGATCCGCGCGGCCAGCTCTTGGGGGTAGCTGCTTTCTGCCATCGCCTCGCTTCCGTGGTTTGTAAATAGCCGTCATTTTCATGTATCGACCCGTGGAAAGTCTATGTAAAGCGCGTGGATAGCAGCTTGACACCGCTGCATCTAGCGCGCTTTCCGGGCATTGTACGCCTTCATTCGATATATCCGCCATCTTTTCGCGCTAAATGCAGACAGATGCGAAGGTTTCGGTATAGACTTTCCTTGGTGTTATCAACGCCGTAAGGCGGGCAGGATGTGCGAAGTTAGCTAACCGGCGGGCCGGTTATCTATCTTCGCTGTCCCTTATTCGCGCCTGCGGCACTCAACGGGCATCCTGCTCTGCGAGGCTGCCGGCTACCGCCGGCCAAGAAGCGAGAGACGAACGACATGGGCTACATCAATCCGCTGCTGGAGCTTCCAGCAGGCCGCGAACTCCAGGCGCTTCCGGTTGCCGACCGGCAGCGCCTTGCCCGCGTGCTGCGCGAGCTGCGCACGCAGGCCAACGACGAGGCGGAAAAGGCATGGGCACGCCGCAAGGGGCCGATGGCCGCCTACTGGCGAGCCGTGGCGACCTACGCGCGACACACGGCGCACGCGCTCAAGGGGTAGCGACATGGAAGCCGACGAACAGCCGACCGCGAAGCGGCGGCAGCACCTACGGGTGCCGGTGTTCCCCGACGAGAAGGAACAGATCGAGGCGAACGCCAAGAGGGCCGGGGTCAGCGTGGCGCGCTACCTGCGCGACGTGGGCCAGGGCTACCAGATCAGGGGCGTCATGGATTACGAGTACGTGCGCGAGCTGGTGCGGGTGAATGGCGACCTCGGCCGGCTGGGCGGTTTGCTCAAGCTATGGCTCACCGACGACCCGCGCACGGCCCGCTTCGGAGACGCCACGATCCTTGCCCTGCTGGGCCGGATCGAAGCCACCCAGGACGAAATGAGCCGACTCATGAAGTCCGTGGTGCAGCCGAGGGCCGAGCCTTGAGCTTTTTAGCGGCTAAAAAGCCAGGGGCTGGCCGATGATCGCCAAGCACGTACCCATGCGCTCGCTGGGCAAGTCCGACTTCGCCGGCCTGGTGAACTACGTCACCGACGCGCAGAGCAAGGATCACCGGCTGGGCCAGGTGCAGATCACGAACTGCGATGCCGTGTCCGTGCAGGACGCCATCACCGAGGTTCTGGCGACCCAGCACACGAACACGCGGGCCAAGGGCGACAAGACCTATCACCTGATCGTCAGCTTCCGGGCCGGCGAGCAGCCCAGCGCCGACACCCTGCGGGCGATTGAGGAACGTATCTGCGCCGGGCTGGGTTACGGCGAACACCAGCGCGTCAGTGCCGTTCACAACGACACCGACAACCTGCACATCCACATCGCCATCAACAAGATTCACCCGACCCGGAACACGATGCACGAGCCGTACTACTCGCATCGGGCGCTGGCCGAGCTTTGCACGGCCCTGGAGCGCGACTACGGGCTGGAGCGGGACAACCACGAACCACGCCAGCGCGGTGCCGAGGGCAGGGCGGCCGACATGGAGCAGCACGCGGGCGTGGAAAGCCTGGTCGGCTGGATCAAGCGGGAATGCCTGGACGAGATCAAGGGCGCGCAGTCCTGGCAGGAGCTGCACCAGGTCATGCGCGACAACGGCCTGGAACTGCGCGAGCGTGCGAACGGCCTGGTGATCGAGGCCGGCGACGGAACGATGGTCAAGGCGAGCACCCTAGCCCGCGACCTTTCCAAGCCGAAGCTGGAGGCGCGGCTTGGCCCGTTCGAGGCTTCGCCCGAACGGCAGACACGAACCAAAGCGAAGCGGCAGTACCAGAAAGACCCGATCCGCTTGCGCGTGAACACGGTCGAGCTGTACGCCCGGTACAAGGCCGAGCAGCAGACCTTGACCGCGACACGTGGGCAGGCGCTGGAGCAGGCCCGCCGGCGCAAGGATCGGCTGGTCGAGGCCGCGAAGCGTTCCGGCCGCCTGCGCCGCGCGACGATCAAGGTGATCGGCGAGAGCGGCCCGAACAAGAAGCTGCTGTATGCCCAGGCCAGCAAGGCCCTGCGCGACGAAATCCAGGCGATCAACAAGCAGTACCAGCAAGACCGCCAGGCCCTCTACGACAGCCACAGCCGCCGCACGTGGGCCGACTGGCTCAAGAAGGAAGCGACCCACGGCAACGCGGAGGCGTTGACCGCCCTGCGCGCCCGCGAGGCGGCGCAGGGCTTGAAAGGCAACACCATCCAGGGCCGGGGCGATCCGCGCCCCGGCCATGCCCCGGTGACGGACAACATCACCAAGAAGGGCACCATCATCTTCCGCGCCGGCCTGACGGCCGTTCGGGACGATGGCGACAAGCTGCAAGTCTCGCGCGAGGCCACGCGCGAGGGCTTGCAAGAAGCTCTACGGCTGGCGATGGAACGCTACGGCAGCCGCATCACCGTCAACGGCACCACGCAGTTTCAGGCGCAGATCATTCGCGCGGCCGTTGATTCCCAGCTACCCATCACGTTCGCCGATCCGGCCCTGGAGAGCCGGCGGCTTGCGCTATTGAAGAAGGAGAACACCCATGAGCGACCCGACCGAACCGAGCGAGCCGACCAGCGACCCGCAGAGCATCGAGGACGAGCTGGACGCGGCCCTGGCGGCCCTGGACAGCGCGCCGCTACCCACGACGACGCTGCCCGACCCATCGCCGTCGCCCGAGCAGGCTTCGGGCGACCAGGTGGCGGGCGAGCCGGCACCGCCGGCGTTCACGCCGGAGCCGTCCACCGGAAGCCCGACATTGGACGCATTGGACGAGTCCCGCCGCCCCAAAGCCAGCACCGTTTGCGAACACTGTCCCAACTCGGTGTGGTTCGCATCGCCGGCGGAAGTGAAGTGCTATTGCCGCGTGATGTTCCTCGTCACCTGGAGCAGCAAGGAACCCAACCAGATCACCAACTGCGACGGGATATTTCTCGGCCAGGATCAGGAGTAGCAGCGGCCCCGCCGGGCCTCGCGGCGGCGGATAAATACATCGCCGAACGCGAGTCGAAACGCTCGAAAGGTTTCGATATACCGAAGCACGCGCGATATACTGCCGGTGAAGGTGGCCTTGCTTTCGAGGGTGTCCGCAACATCGAGGGCCAGGCGCTGGCCCTGTTGAAACGAGGCGATGAGGTCATGGTGATGCCCATTGACCAGGCCACGGCCCGGCGCATGTCGCGCATCGCGGTCGGCGATGCCGTGACGATCACGCCAAAAGGCTCCATCAAAACGTCGAAAGGTAGGAGTAGATGAAAATAAAGATGAACAACGCCGTGGGGCCGCAGGTTCGCAGCGCGAAGCCGAAGCCCAGCAAGTTGCTGCCGATCCTCGGCGGGGTGTCCCTGGTCGGCGGCCTCCAGGCCGCGACACAGTTCTTCGCCTACACGTTCCAGTATCACGCGAGCCTCGGGGCCAACCTCGGGCACGTGTACGCGCCCTGGTCGATCCTGAACTGGTCGGCGAAGTGGTACAGCCAGTACCCCGACGAGATCATGCGGGCCGGCAGCATCGGCATGGTGACTGCCACCGTGGGCCTGCTGGGTGTGGCCGTGGCGAAAGTCGTCACGTCCAACAGCTCGAAGGCGAACGAATACCTGCACGGTTCGGCCCGCTGGGCCGAAAAGAAGGACATTCAGGCGGCCGGCCTGCTGCCGCGCGAGCGGAACGTCCTGGAGATCGTGACCGGCAAGGACGCACCCACCGCCACCGGCGTCTATGTCGGCGGCTGGCAGGACAAGGACGGCAATTTCTACTACCTGCGGCACAGCGGCCCCGAGCACGTGCTGACCTACGCGCCGACGCGAAGCGGCAAGGGCGTCGGCCTGGTGGTGCCGACGCTGCTTTCGTGGGGCGCAAGCAGCGTCATCACCGACTTGAAGGGCGAGTTGTGGGCGCTGACCGCCGGCTGGCGGCAGAAGCACGCGAAGAACAAGGTGCTGCGCTTCGAGCCGGCCAGCAGCTCGGGCGGCGTGTGCTGGAACCCGCTGGACGAAATCCGCGTCGGCACCGAGGCCGAAGTCGGCGACGTGCAGAACCTAGCAACTTTGATAGTTGACCCGGACGGCAAGGGCCTGGATTCCCACTGGCAAAAGACCGCCTTCGCGCTCCTGGTCGGCGTCATCCTGCACGCGCTCTACAAGGCCAGGAACGACGGCGGCACGGCCACGCTGCCATCGGTCGATGCCATGCTGGCCGACCCGAACCGGGACATTGGCGAGCTATGGATGGAAATGACCACCTACGGGCACGTGGACGGTCAGAACCACCACGCCATCGGATCGGCCGCCCGCGACATGATGGATCGGCCAGAGGAAGAAGCCGGATCGGTGCTGTCCACGGCCAAATCCTATTTGGCCCTGTACCGCGATCCAGTGGTGGCGCGCAGCGTGAGCCGGTCGGACTTCCGCATCAAAGACCTGATGCACTCCGACGACCCGGTGAGCCTGTACATCGTCACGCAGCCCAACGACAAGGCCCGCCTGCGGCCGCTGGTGCGCGTCATGGTGAACATGATCGTGCGCCTGCTGGCCGACAAGATGGACTTCGAGAACGGCCGGCCGGTGGCCCACTACAAGCACCGGCTGCTGATGATGCTGGACGAGTTCCCGAGCCTCGGGAAGCTCGAAATCATGCAAGAGTCGCTGGCCTTCGTCGCCGGCTACGGCATCAAGTGCTACCTGATTTGCCAGGACATTAACCAGCTCCGAAGCCGCGAGACGGGCTACGGCCACGACGAAAGCATCACGTCGAACTGCCACGTGCAGAACGCCTACCCGCCCAACCGCGTCGAGACAGCCGAACACCTGTCCCGACTGACCGGGCAGACCACCGTGGTGAAGGAGCAGATCACGACCAGCGGCCGCCGCACGGCGGCGATGCTGGGCCAGGTGTCGCGCACCTACCAGGAAGTGCAGCGCCCCTTGCTGACGCCCGATGAATGCCTGCGGATGCCGGGGCCGAAGAAGAACGACAAGGGCGAGATCGAGGAAGCCGGCGACATGGTGATCTACGTCGCGGGCTACCCCGCCATCTACGGCAAGCAGCCGCTGTACTTCAAAGACCCGGTGTTTCAGGCGCGGGCCTCGATCCCCGCGCCGAAGGCCACCGACCGGCTGCGCCAGGTTGTCGAGGCAGGGGAGGGCATCACGATATGAGCCGCATCCTGAAACGCATCACGAAAGGCGTAGCCGTCGCCGGCCTGGCCGCCCTGGTGCTGGCCGCCGGCAGCTATGCCGCCGGTGCCCGCATCAACACCACCAAGAGCATTCCGGTCGGCCTGTACTGGACGAGCAGCGCGCCGGTGGAGCGGGGCGCTTACGTGCTTTGGTGCCCGCCGAAGGTCGGCGTGTTCGATGACGCCAAGGAAAGGGGCTACATCGGGGCCGGGTTCTGCCCAGGCGACTACGGCTACATGATGAAGCGCGTTTTAGCCGCTAAAGACGATGCCGTATCGGTGGCCGATGACGGCGTGCGCGTCAATGGCGAGCTGCTGCCACATAGCAAGCCCATCCAGGCCGACAAGTCCGGTCGGCCCTTGCCGCGCTTCCAGGCCAGCACCTACACGCTGGGCAATGCCGAGCTGCTGCTTATGTCGGACGTGAGCGACACGTCTTTCGACGGCCGCTACTTCGGCCCGATCAATCGTTCTCAAGTTCAGACCGTGATCCGTCCGGTCATCACCTGGTAGGGGAGGAAACCACCATGCGACTGTTCATCGCGGAAAAACCATCCGTCGCAAAAGCCATCGCCGGCGAGCTGGGCATCACCGGCAAGGGCGACGGCTTCATCGAGTGCGGCGGCGACAAAGTGACCTGGTGCTTTGGGCACATGCTGGAGCAGGCCGACCCGGACGAGTACACGCCCGATGACGTGCCGACCGGCAAATCAGGCAAGAAGCTATGGCGCGTCGATGAGCTGCCCATCATCCCGCAGACGTGGGTTCTTCACCCGAAGGACGATGCCAAGAAGCAGCTCGCCGTGATCGGCAAGCTGCTGAAAGAAGCCAAGGAGATCGTCAACGCCGGCGACCCCGACCGTGAAGGCCAGTTGCTGGTCGATGAAGTGCTGGAGCACTTCAAGAGCAGCAAGCCGGCGCGCCGCTTTTGGGTGTCTGCCCAGGATTCGGTTTCCGTCAAGCGCGGCCTGGCCGCCTTGAAGGAAAACACCACGTACAAGGGCTGGGCCGATGCCGCACGCGGGCGGCAGCGGGCCGACTGGCTGATCGGCATGAACCTAAGTCGCGCCTACACCCTGCGGGCGCAGCGCGGCGGTTCGCGCGCCCTGCTGACCGTGGGCCGCGTGCAGACCCCGACGCTCGCGCTTGTTGTCGGCCGCGACCGCGAGATCGAGGCGTTCAAGCCGGTGCCGTACCACACCATCAAGGCCGTGGTCGAGCACGCCGGCGGCAGCTTCGCCGCCGCCTGGAAAGCGAAGGAAGATCAAGCCGGCCTGGACAGCGAAGGCCGCCTTGTTGATACCGCCGTCGCGGATGCCCTGGTGGCCGCCGTCAAGGGCCAGCCGGGCACCATCGCCACCTACAAGCAGGAAGCCAAGAAGAAGAACCAGCCGCTGGCCTTCGCGCTGTCCGACATTACCGCGCTGGCGTCCGCGCGCTACGGGTACAGCGCCGAGGACGTGCTGAACACCTGCCAGGCGCTCTACGAGACGCACAAGCTGACCAGCTACCCGCGCACCGACTGCGCCTACCTGCCGGAGTCGCAGCACGCCGACGCGCCGCGCGTCCTGGAGGCCGTCAAGCACGTGAACCCCGAGCTGGCCGGCCTGGTCGATGCTGCCGACCCGCGCATCAAGTCCAAGACGTGGGACGACTCGAAGATCACCGCCCACCACGGCATCGTGCCGACCATGCAGAAAGGCAGCAAGGCCGGCTTGAGCGAGCGCGAGCGCAACATCTACGAGCTGATCGTCCGCGCCTACCTGGCGCAGTTCTACCCGCTGCACGAGTACATGCAAACCACGGTCGGCGTGGAGATCGCCGGCGAGAACTTCGCCGCGTCCGGCAAGGTGGTCACGCGCAACGGCTGGCGTGACGTGTTCGAGCAGGCCGACGAAGAGGACGCCAAGGAAGGCGACGACGAGAACGGCGCGCAGACCCTGCCACCGATGAAGCAAGGCGACGGTGTGACCTGCACCGAGGCCACCCGACGCGATGCGAAAACCAAGCCGCCGGCGCGCTTCACCGAGGGCACGCTGATTCGCGCGATGGAGAACATCCACAAGTTCGTGAGCGACCCGGAGCACAAGAAGATGCTGCGCGAAGGCGATGGCATCGGCACGTCCGCCACGCGCGCATCCATCATTTCCGAGCTGAAACGCCGCGAGTTCCTGGAAACCAAGGGCAAGCAGATCGTCAGCACGACGCTGGGCCGCAGCGTCATCGACGCGCTGCCCGAGGTGGTGCGAAGCCCGGTGCTGACCGCCCTTTACGAACGCATGTTGAAGGGCGTCGAGCTGGGCACGGCGGCCCTGGACGCCTTCATTACGAAGCAAGAGGCGTTCATCCGCGACCAGGTGGCGAAGGCCAACAGCGGAGCCGTGAGCATCGCCGGCGGCAAGGAAGCCACGCCGGTTTCGTCCCTGCACAAGTGCATGGCTTGCGGCAATGGCTTGTCGCGCAGGCCGGCCAAGCGCAAGGGGCAATTCTGGTGGGGATGCAGCAACTTCCCCACGTGCAAGCAGACCTATCCCGACCTGAAAGGCCGGCCCGACTACAGCAAGGGCCGCAATGGCCCAGCCGAGTAACCACCAAGACGAAGGAGCATGACCATGAACCAGCAAAACACCACCCAGGCCGATGACGTGCTGCCCGAGCTGCCCGCCATTGACGACAACGCGGCCGCCGCCGGCGCGCTGCGCGAGAAGCTGGCCGACGCGGCGACGCCCGGCTACCAGGCCGAGTTCGACCCCGAGGAAGCCGAGCGCGCCGGCGCGTTCGTGGAGGACGCATTGAGCGAGCAGGACGCCGCAGAGAGCGGCGACGACCTGGCGGCCCTGGCCTCGCAGGGCGACGACCAGGCCCCGGCCTTCATCACCGAAGGCGGCCCGAGCGACGACCTTCCGCCCTTCGTCAATACGACCAACATCCGCGAGCTGTACGACTGGAAGCCGGGCGAATCGCTGGACGAGGCCATCGCGCGCAAGAAGGCGCAGGAGGGCTAACCCATGCCGATCAACCAGGCCGAGGCGCAAGCCGTCACCCTGGCGTTCGTCCGAGACTATCCCGGCGCGCTGGAGCTGGCCTATCGGTTCCGCGACAACACCGGCGAGCTGTACGGCCACCGGGCAGCAGAAGTCCCGGCAGACCTCAAGGGCGGCTATGTCCCGAAGGAGACGATCCACAACGGCCGGGCCTACCGTGGCCGCGTGGACGTGCCCCTGGCGAACATGGACGACGCCGCCGACCTGGTGCTGACGCTGCGGCATGAAGTGCTGGGCCACTACGGGGCCAACACCTTCAAGCCGGCCGAGAAACGCGCCCTGCTGGACGGCCTGATCGCCGCCCGCGAGGAACCGAGCCTGAAACCACGCTGGGAGGACATCAACCGCCGCTATGCCGGCGCTTCGATGGACGTGCGCGCGGAAGAGGTTTGGGCGCTGCATTGCGAAAGCATCGCGCCCGGCCAGCACGCGGGCCAGGCCCAGGTGCTGGAGCGCGGCCAGCAGTCATTCATGGAAACCTGCATCGCCCGCGTGCGGCCCATGCAAGTCGCCGACCTGCACAACATCGTGTGCATGGTCGCGGATGGCCTTCACGACCGTTCCAGGACGCAGCAGACCTTTCCGCAGATCAACGAACTATTCCGAAGGGATGAAGCAATGGAACCCAAGAAGCCATTTCATGAAGTCGTTGCCGAAAAACTGATCGAGCAGCTCAAGGCAGGCACCGCGCCGTGGCAACGGCCGTGGGAGCCTGGCGAGCCGAACGCCTACCTGCCGATGAACCCGACCACCGGCAAGCGGTACAAGGGCATCAACGCCATTCACTTGATGGCCCAGGGCCGCAGCGATGGCCGTTGGATGACCTACAAGCAGGCCGCCGCCGTGGGCGCGCAGGTTCGCAAGGGCGAGAAGGGAACGCCTGTCCAATACTGGAAGTTCAGCGAGGAACAGAACAAGGTCGATGAGAGCGGCCGGCCCGTTCTCAACGCGAAGGGCGAGCCGGTCAAGGAAACCGTGCAGCTCGAACGCCCGCGCGTGTTCTTCGCCACGGTGTTCAACGCCGAGCAGATCGACGGCCTGCCGCCGATCCAGAAGAAGGAACAGACCTGGAGCGCCGTCGAGCGCGCCGAGCACATCCTGAAAGCGTCCGGTGCGTCGATCACGCACGCGCCTGGTGATCGCGCGTTCTACCGGCCCGCGACCGACAGCATCCACCTTCCCGACCGGGGCCAGTTCCCCACCGCCGACAACTACTACGCGACCGCCCTGCATGAGCTGGGCCACTGGACGGGCCACCCGTCCCGCCTTGACCGCGACCTGGCCCATCCCTTCGGTTCCGAGGGGTACGCCAAGGAAGAGCTGCGCGCCGAGATCGCTTCCATGATCGTCGGCGACGAGCTGGGCATCGGCCACGATCCGGGCCAGCACGCCGCCTATGTCGGTTCCTGGATCAAGGCCCTGCAAGACGAGCCGCTGGAAGTGTTCCGCGCCGCTGCCGACGCCGAGAAGATTCACGACTACGTGCTGGCCTTCGAGCAGAAGCAGGTTCAGGAACAAGAGCAGGCCCAGGTGCAGCAGCCCGAGCAGCACTACTCCGATTTGACGCTCCAGGCCCTGGTCGAAAAACACGGCTGGGAGGTTGCCTACAGCGGCTTGCAAGAGCCTGGCCGTGTGGATTCCGTCCATCGCACCTTTGAAGGTGTCGGGCCGCTGGGCACCATGACCACCCCGAACGGCGAGCGGCGCTTGTCGGCCGGCTACCACGACGACGCCGAGCGCCGGCGCTACGTCACGTTGAAGCTGGGCGACCAGGTGATCGGCGATGCCGATGGCCGCGACCAGAAGCCGGAAGAGATCGCCCGCCAGATCAACGCCAAGGCCGAGCAGTACGCCGACGAGCGGCGCGTCAAGAACGGCCTGGAGCCGATCTACAGCATCGCCTCGCAGCAGGCCGAGGCCCAGCAGCTCAATGATGAGCTGCGCGAGCACGGCCAGGAGATCGTTTCTCACCTGGACGCGCAATCGCGGTGGGCGGATGGCGAGCGCATCTTTGCCTTCCACGAACAAGACGAACAACCGCACCAGGTCAGAAGCCTGGCCGAGCTGGAGAGCTACGCGCCCGATCAACTGCTGGCCCTGCCGGCGCTGGCCCAGGAGCAAGAGGCAAAGCCCTTGTCCGTGGCCGAACGCACGGCCGAGCAGCACGAGGCCATGAAGGCTGCCGACGATGCTTTCCAGCGCGAGCTGGTGCGCGCCTATGGCGAGAACAACGCCGGCGATGCCCGCTACAAGACCCAGCACGACGATGAGGCCGTGCAGAAGGCCGGCGATGCCTTCGTGGCCGCGTCGAACGCCTGGCGTGAGGCCGTGCGCGATGCCCGTCAAACCGTTGCGAGTCAGGAGGCCACGATGCAAGTACCCCAGCAGACCGACCAGGCCGAAGCCTGGATGTTGAAGCACGTCGAGCTGGGCACGGTGGGCCGTGCGCTCGAAGGCGCGACCCTGGAGCAGATCGACCGCGCCCTGGACGTGCTGGATCGCATGCAGCCGATGAACACGCAAAACGAGTTCTGGACGCGGCACGAGCTGCCCTACGACCTGGAGCCGCTGGAAGCGAAGATCAACGACGCAATAGATCACCTGGTCGAAGAGCGCCGGCCGGATGCCGTAGTCGCTGCAACGCGGCTTGACCTGGCAACCGGCAACACCAATTCACGCGAGCGCGACCGCCAAGCCTTCCACCTGGCGGCCGACGATGCGCTGGGCTTCCCCCTGCCCCACGACTGGACGGGTGAAGTGCGGGTTGTCGGCGTGGTCGAGCGTGACGGCGAGACGCGGGCCGCCGACCTGGCCACGGAGACGCCGGAGGCGTACCACCTGTACGCCCGGAAGGGCGAAGCGCAGTTCGGCGAGGATGCCTTTGCCTACCTCACCGCCACCCGCACGCTGGGCGAGGCCGACGAGCTGGCCGACCGCCTGGCGCTGATCGACGCCAATTCGCAGACGGACGAGTACGAGAAGGCGACCCGGCTTGCCCGCGTGCAAGAGGATCGCGTCCGCCGCGACCCGAACAGCACCGACGAGGACATTTCAGCGGCTAAAGAAGCCCGGAAGGCGCTGGAGGCCAAAGCGTTCGTCGCGGCCGAGGAAGCCAAGAACTCCCAGCGGGTCGATGACGAGCGCGGCGACTCCGTGGAGCACCAGGCACCGCAGGAACAGCGCGTGGCTGCGGCCGACCAGCAGCCGGCCCAGGCCAGCCAGGCAACCGAACGGCAGTACATCAGCGTGCCGTTCAAAGAGAAGGACGAGGCCAAGCAGCTCGGAGCGCGCTGGGATCGCAAGGAACAGTCCTGGTACGTGCCGGCGGGAGTGGATGCGGCCCCCTTCGCCAAATGGTCGCAGGGAGCCGCTACGCCGGCCGTAGAGGCCAAGCCGACCCAGCAGGCACCCGAGGCCCAGGACGGCGGCCAGAAGGCCGCACAGGCCGTCCAGCAGGCCCGGCAGTACCTTGCCGTGCCCTACGAGCAGCGCAACGCCGCCAAGGCCGCCGGCGCGCTTTGGGACAAGGCCGCGAAGTCCTGGTATGCCGGCCCTCGCGCCGACATGGCGAAGCTGGAACAGTGGAAGCCCGAGAACGTGCAGGCCCAGCAGGGGCCAGCGATGACGCCAAGGGAAGAGTTCGCCGAGGCCATGCGCAGCGCCGGCCTGTTCACCGGCAGCAACGCCCAGGGCGATCACCCGATCATGGACGGCAAGCGGCATCGCGTGCCGGTCGAGGGCGGCAAGAAGGGCACGCTCGATGGCTTCTATGTCGGCCACCTGGACGGCCACCCGGCCGGCCGGATCATCAACAACAAGACCGGCACGGACATTACCTGGAAGAGCAAGGGCTACGCCTTGAGCGACCAGGAGAAGGCCAAGCTCCAGGCCGAGGCGGCCGAGAAGCTGGCCCAGCGTGCCGCCGAGCAAGACAAGCTCCAGGAAGCCACCGCGCAGCGCGTCGGCCGCCAGATGCCCGACCTGGTGCCGGTCGAGCAGCCGACGCCCTACCTGCAAGCCAAGGGCATCGAGGCCCACGCCGGCGTGTTCACCGACCGCGAGGGCCAGAAAACCTACATCCCCGCCTTCGACGTGGACGGCAAGCAGTGGACGATGCAGTACATCCAGGAGGACGGCACCAAGCGGTTCGCCAAGGACAGCAAGAAGGAAGGATGCTTCCACCCGGTCGGCGGCATGGATGCGCTGGCCGCAGCGCCGGCGCTGGTGATCGCCGAGGGCTATGCCACGGCCGCGAGCCTGGCCGAAGGGCTGGGGCATGCCACCGTGGCCGCGTTCGACTCGGGCAACCTGCCGCACGTGGCCCGCGCCCTGCGCGAGAAGTTCCCCGACAAGCCCATCGTGATCGCCGGCGACGACGACAAGGCCCAGGAGATCGAGCGCGGCCACAACCCCGGCCGCGCCAAGGCCGAGGAAGCCGCGAAGGCCGTAGGCGGCAAGGCCATCTTCCCGATCTTCGCGCCGGGCGAGCAGCAGGCGAACCCCAAGGGCTTCACCGACTTCAACGACCTGGCGAACAAGAGCGAGCTGGGCCGCGACGGCCTCAAGCGCCAGGTCGGCGCAGCCGTGGGCCAGGTGCTGATCGAGGAAGGCCGCCGACAGCAGCAGGAGCAGCGCCAGGAGCGTGCGGAGAAGCAACAGCAGCAGCCGGAACGCCCGCGCCGCGCGGCACGCATCGGCTAAAGTCCCGGAGGGCTGCAACCACACGCGCGGTTTCCTCCCTCCCTGGCCGCCGGCAGTCATCGCCGCCTCGCACCCCGAGGCGGCTTTTTTTTGCTCGAGCATCGCCGCATCCGACGATGCCACCAGGCCCGCGCACGTCGAGCTGCAGCATCGCCATTTCCGGCGATGCACGCCGGCGCGGTCGACCATCGCCAGTTCCGACGATGGCGGCCGCCCTGCCCGCCTGGATCTCGCATCGCCATTTCGGGGTCTCCTCGTTTTCAGTGCAATAAGTGACGGTACGCAAAGCTAGCACTGGCGCGGGGGTGGTCTGGGTAGACCGTTGATTTCATTGACTTTCCTGTTCGCTTTGTAAACGGGTATGGTGGCCTCCCACTTTTGAGGTTCACGATGCAGGGTTGGCACACAACGTTTTTGGGGATGCGTGGGCTCCCCCGCGATATCAGCGACTTCGAGATGAAGGCATTTTTCACCTTCGATGGTGCCGAGCGCGACGCAATCAATGCACGCCGAGGTGATTCCCACAAGCTTGGTCTGGCGCTCCATATTGGTTTCCTGCGCATGAGTGGGCGTTTGCTCGGTGCCTTTCGGGTAATTCCAGTAGCCTTGTGGCGCCACCTTGGCAACGAGC
>NZ_POQS01000013.1:4080-13040 GCF_002885955.2 Achromobacter pulmonis | reverse complement strand
TCGACGTCGCTTTGATCGAAAAGCATTGGGATAGTCTGGTGCACCTGGCAGCCTCGGTCATGAGCGGACATGCCAGTGCGGTGGCAGCTCTTGCGCGGTTCGGTTCTGCCGCCCAGGGCGATCCAATCTATGAGGCTGGCGTGCAATTGGGGCGGTTGCTGCGTACGGCGTTTTTGGCTGACTACTTTGTCAAGGACGCTTTCAGGAACGAGTTGCGCCGGGTGCTCAATCGGGGCGAGGCTGTTAACGCCCTCAAGCGCGCCATTTATACCGGCCGGATCAGCCCGGCGCAGGCCAAACGTGTCGATGAAATGCAGGCTGTGGCCGATGCGTTGAGCCTGATGGCCAACATCGTGATGGCGTGGAATACCTCACAGATGCAGGCGGTCCTGGATCGCTGGTCGAACCGCCGCCAGGTCATTCCACCGGAACTGATCGGGAAGATTGCGCCCACCAGGCTGGAGAGCATCAACTTGCGGGGTGTGTTTCGCTTCCCGGTTGACCGCTATGCTGACCAAATCCTGCCTTCGCGGCCAAATGCATCGATAACTGGCACCAATGGATGAAACCGACCACGGTTTGACGCCACGAATCGCAGATTTGAAAGTGAACAGGAAAGTCAATGAAATCAACGATCTACCAACACCACCTCCGCGCCAGTGCTAGCTTTTCGTACCGTCACTTATTGCACTGAAAACGAGGAGACCCCATGGCACACGAACGCTGACCGTCGGACTCAGCTGGGACCTGCCCTACCGATGGCAGCTGGGACCGGGCGAGCTGAGCAGCTTCCTGGAGGCTTCCTACGCGTACTGGCAGATCCAGTCGGCCGACCGTGCCGGGCTTTCGCACCTCTCGCAGCTGGCGCTGGTTCCGGTGCTTCGCTACCGCCCTGCGGATGGCGCTTCGCCCTGGTTCTTCGAAACGGGGTTGGGGGTGACCGCCACCTCTTCGGTCTACAAGACCCGGCAGAAGAGCTTTTCGACGAGCTTCAACTTCAGCACCCATCTGGCCGTGGGTCGAAGCTTCGGCGAGCAGCGCCGGCACGAGATCGCGCTGCGTCTCGAACACTTTTCGAACGCAGGCATCAAGCATCCGAACCCGGGTGAGAACTTCGTCCAGATCCGATATGCCCGCCGGTTCTAGCGCCGTTGCGCAAGGTAGCGTGCCGGTGGCTGGCCCATGGCCTTCCTGAACATCGTGATGAAGGCACTCACCGAGTCGTAGCCCAGCTCATCGGCCACCCGTTGCACCGAGAGGCCCGAGTTCAGCCTTTGCAGCGCCACGATCAGGCGCAGGCGCTGGCTCCAACGTCCGAAGGACATGCCCGTTTCGAGTCGAACGAGGCGGGTCAGGGTCCGCTCGCTCATGGCCAGGCGCGACGCCCATTGCGCTGCCGTAGTCCGGTCTGCCGGATCGCGCATCAGCGCATCGATCAGCCGGCGCAGACGCGGCTCCTCCGACACCGGCAAGTGCATGGCCTCGGTTGGCATGCGCACCAGTTGGTCGAGCAGCACGGCGTGCAGCCGTTGCGCCTGCGGGTCGCGCTGCGCGCCCTCTGGCAAAGCGGCCACGTGAAGAATGAGTTCGCGCAGCAAGGGGCTGATGCTCAATGAGCAGCAGGTCTGCGGCATGACGGTGGCGGCGTCTTGCACAAAAAGAAAACAGGCACTTCCGTCCGCCGAAACGCTCAGGCTGTGCGGCACGCCCCCGGGAATCCAGAAGCCACCGTGCAACGGCGCCATCCACAGCGCACCGGGCACTTCACAGGTCACGGTGCCGCGCAGCAGCATCGCCAACTGACCTTGCGGATGCCGGTGCGTCGGCAATTCCTCGGCCAGCGCCCGGGTGCGGATCCGCACGGCGGCCACGCGGGCATCCATCTTTTCGAAGTCGAAAGTCCAAGGGGCTCGGCTGCGTGTGCCTCGCGGTTCATCTTGACCGGATTTGCTCATATTTAGTCCGCCCGCAGGCATTCGAACCCGCGCTTCGTCACTATATTCTTCTGTGGCATCCCGCATCACTTCGGACCTCCATGCATTCCTCACAACCGGCAGATTCTTCGCCCCGCGCCGCGGTTCTCATCGCTGGCATCCTGCTCATCGCGGCCAGTCTCAGGGCACCGATCACCGCGCTCGGGCCCTTGCTCGAACCCGTGCGCGAGAACTTCGCGCTCAACGCTTCGCAGGCCGGCCTGCTGACGACGCTGCCACTTCTCGCGTTCGCCTTGGTGTCTCCGCTTGCAGCACCCATTGCACACCGATTCGGTCTGGAGCGCGTGCTCTTTGCATCGCTGGTCCTGCTCGTCGCTGGCATCGCCGTGCGCTCGGGCGGCACAGCTTCGGCGCTCTATGCGGGAACCTGCGTGATCGGCGGCGCGATTGCCATTGCCAACGTCTTGTTGCCGAGCTTGCTGAAAAGGGACTTTCCTCATCATTTGGCGAAGCTCACGGCCGCGTATGCACTCGCGATGATCTCTGCCGCGGGCCTCGCTTCGGCCGTGGCGGTGCCGCTGGACCACGCGCTTGGCGCCGGATGGCCGGCCTCGCTGGGCGCCGTCGCCGTGCTGCCGCTCGCTGCCGCATTGCTGTGGCTGCCGCAACTGCGCTTTCGAACCGTCTCGGCACCGGGCCTTGCCACGGGTGTGCACGGAGCCTCGGTGGGGGCCTCGGTGTGGAAGGCCTCTCTGGCCTGGCAGGTGGCCGGGTACCTGGGCCTCACCTGCTTCATCTACTTTGCGGCGATTGCATGGCTGCCTTCGATTCTCCAGGAGGCCGGCTTCTCGAGCGCCCGCGCCGGCACACTGCATGGGTGGATGCAGCTTGCAGGGGCCGTGCCCGCGCTGCTGCTGATGCCGCTCCTGCACCGCATGACCGATCAACGCTGGATTGCCTTCGCTTCGCCGGCGCTGAGTGCCTGTGGCCTGGCCGGCCTGCTGGCCCTGCCCGGGTTGACACCGCTGTGGCTCTTTGCCTTCGGCATGGGGATGGGGTCGGCTTTGATCCTGAGCCTGGCCTTCGTCGGGCTGCGTGCCGGGAGCCAACAGATCGCCGCATCGCTGTCCGGCATGTCGCAATGCATCGGTTACCTGCTGGCAGCTGTCGGTCCCACGCTGGTGGGCTACCTGCACGAGGCCGCAGGCAACTGGACGATGCCGCTGGCGGCCTGCCTGCTCCTGTGCCTGGCGATGTGCGCGCTTGGGCTGTCGGTGGGCCGCGCCGTGCACATCGGCAAATGAACGGTGCAGATGTCCGAGCGGCTCGAGGCATGCGTGCTTTATGTATCAGATTCACGCGGATGGTAGGCGCGGCCAGCGGGCGGCGGTAGGTGCCATGGCGTGACCACGGTGTTGCCTTGTCCACACCAATGCACCAATGCGTCTATGCACCGGCACCGCGATTGGTGCGCCGGTGACAACACGGTGCACCCCGACACATGCCTTCCGCCGCCGCGCACGCCTGCCTAGCATTGAATCGTTCGCAAGCCTCTCCTGCACAACCCGATGCCGGCCGTCCCGCCAAAGCGAACGGCCCGCCTCAACCCAACGGATATCCCATGAAGCTCTATCACATGCCCGGCGCATGCTCCCTCGCCGACCTGATCGTCCTCCAGTGGATCGGCGCAGACCACGAACCGGTGCGCATGAGCCTGGAAAGCATCAAGTCGCCCGACTACCTTGCCATCAATGCGGGTGGCACCGTGCCGCTGCTGGCTCACGGCGACCTGTCGCTTACCGAGAACGTCGCCATCCTCGGCTACCTGGCCGACCTGTACCCCGAAGGGCGCCTGCTGGGCGACGGGTCGCCGCGCGCCCGCGCCGAAGTCATGCGCTGGCTCGGCTTTCTCAACTCGGATGTACACAAGGCGTTCAAGCCGATCTTCGTGCCGCAGCGTTTCCTGAACGACGCGGCGATGGCGCCAATCCTCGCGGACAACGCGCGCGGCCATGTGCGCGAGTACCTCGCGCGGCTGGACGATCAACTCGACGGAAGGGACTGGCTGACCGGCGAACGCTCCATCGCGGACCCGTACCTCTTCGTGCTCTCGCGCTGGTCGGCAGCCAGGAAGGTCGACATGCAAGGCCTGGACAACCTCGCGCGATTCGTACGGATGATGGACGCCGACGCCGGCGTGCAAGCCGCGCTGCGTGCCGAGAGCGGCATGCCGCAGTAACCCCGGGGCACGCCATGAGACTGTCGTTGACCTCTGCTCTCAAAGCCCTCGAACCCGTCTGCGCCACGTCGACTGCACTGGCCCGCTGGTACGCCGAGCAGCCCGCCGTTCGGCGGCTGTGGGCCATCCAGGCGACGGACGGGCCCGCGCTGCGGGTCATCGTGATGCTTGAACCCTCGCTCGACGGCGATGAAATCAGTCCCGCCTGGATGGCGCACGGCAGCCGATGGGCGCGCGACCTGCGCGAACGGCTGACCGGTACCGTGCAACTGGAACGCATCGACGGGCCGCTGCCCGAAGAGTTCGAGATCGACGGCGAAGGCACCGTGCTCTCCGCGCTGTGCTGGCGCGACTCGACCGCGCCCCAAGCGTGAGCGCACCGGCGATCGTCTTCCCCCAACTCCCTTAACCATCACATGAGCAAAGCCCTCGTTCAGGCGTACGGCGCACCGAGTCCCGCCACGACCACTCGCCAGAGCGGGGTCGCTGGTGTCGAGACCGTCATCCTGCCGCCGACGCGCGACCTCGGAGACGGCTTCAAGGTTCGAAGGGCGTTGCCGTCTGCGCGCCGGCAGATGGTCGGGCCGTTCGTCTTTTTCGACCACATGGGGCCCGCGACCTTCACGGCGGGCCAAGCTTTCGACGTGAGGCCGCATCCGCACATCGGCCTGGCCACGGTTACTTACCTGCGTATTCCACGCCATCGCGGGCACCGTTCCACGCTGATGGCGGGCAGCGTTCCACGTGATCGCGGGCAGCAGTCCAGACGATCACGGGCAGCGTTCCATTTGATCGCGGGCACGATTCCATTCTGATGGCGGGCAGCCGCCGCGGCCCCGGGGTGACCTATCGCAACCGGGCATAGCCTCGCGCGCTTTGTGTTGAACGAAGCGAGAGCGAGGCGATGCCCACACCGAAGGTACCCATGAGCAAGATCAGAAGAGTTCTCCAACTGCTGCACGAGGCCGGGTTGAGCCAGCGCGAGGCGGCCCGCGCCGCTGGCGTAGGCAAGACCTGTGTGAGCGACATCGCCAGCCGCGCGCGGGCCGCCGGGCTGTCCTGGGCGCAGGCCCGCGAGTTGGACGACGATGCCCTGCAGGCGCGGCTGCACCCCGCGCCCGTGGCCCGCAGCGCCCGCCACCTGGAGCCCGATTGGTCCGAGCTGCACCAGCAGCTCAAGCGCCCCGGCGTGACGCTGCAGCTGCTGTGGGAGGAGTACCAGCTCGCCCACGACGGTCGGGCGTACAAGTACAGCGCCTTCTGCGAGAAGTACGCGCGCTTTGCACGAGGCCTCAAGCGCTCCATGCGCCAGGTGCACAAGGCCGGCGAGCGGCTGTTCGTGGACTACGCTGGCCAGACGGTGGAGCTGGTGGACATGTTCAGCGGGGAGATCACGCGCGCGCAGATCTTCGTGGCCGTGCTGGGCGCCTCCAACCTCACCTATGCCTGCGCCACGCGCACCCAGCAGGCCGAGGACTGGGTGCGCTCGATCATCGCGGCCCTGCAGTTCATCGGCGGCGTGCCGCGCCTGCTGGTGCCTGACCAGCCGCGCGCGCTGATGGCCCGGCCCGACCGCTACGAGCCCACGGCGCACCGGCTGCTGGCCGAGCTGGGCGAACACTACGGCGTGGCGATCCTGCCGGCGCGTCCTGCACACCCCAAGGACAAGGCCAAGGTGGAAGTCGGCGTGCAGGTCGTGGAGCGCTGGATCCTGGCGCGGCTGCGCGGTCGGCGCTTCATCAACCTGGCGGAACTGAACCACGCCATCGCGCCGCTGCTCACGCAATTGAACGAGCGGCCCTTCAAGAAGCTGCCCGGCTGCCGGCGCAGCGCCTTCGAGGCCATGGAGCGCGCCGCCCTGGCGCCGTTGCCGGCCATGCCCATGCAGGTGGCCCGCTTCAAGCTGGCGCGCGTGAACATCGACTACCACGTGGAGTACGAGGGGCACTACTACAGCGTGCCGCACCGCNNGCTGGAGGCGCTGCACAAGACCCAGCGCGTGGCCGCCCATGTGCTCAATGGCCGGCGCGGTGGCCACAGCACCACGGCCGAGCACATGCCCGCCTCGCACCGCGCGCACGCGCAGTGGAGCCCGGCCAAGTTGCTCGGCTGGGGCCAGGGCATCGGCGAGGCCTGCGCGGCCGTGGTGCGCTGGCAGCTGGAGCACCGCCCGCATCCCGAGCAGGGCTACCGCGCCTGCCTTGGCCTGATGCGCCTGGGGCGCGAGTACGGGTCCGAACGGCTGGAGGCGGCCTGCGCCCGGGCACTGTCCATCCGCGCACCGCACTACAAGAGCATCAGCTCCATCCTGGCCTCGGGCCTGGACCGTCATGGCACGTCCCAACACGACCTGCCGGCCATGCCGGTGCACGAGAACGTGCGCGGCGCGGGCTACTACCACTGACCCCATGCCGACCGAAGGAACACACCCCATGCTCGCTCAAAACACCCTGGATCAACTGCGCGGCCTGCGCCTGGACGGCCTGGTGGCCGCACTGCAGGATCCGGCCACCACGCACGCGGCGGCCGATCTGGACTTCCACGCCCGGCTGGCGCTGCTGGTGCAGCGCGAGGTCGACTGGCGCGACGACAAGCGGCTCTGCAGGCTGCTCAAGGCCGCGCAGCTGAAGGTCTCGGGCGCCTGCATGCAGGACATCGACTGGCGCGCCTCGCGTGGGCTGAACCGTGCGCTGATGGCCGAGCTGGCCACGGCCCAGTGGGTGCGCGATGGGCGCAGCGTGCTGCTGACCGGGGCCACTGGCTGCGGAAAGACCTGGCTGGCTTGCGCGCTGGCGCGCCAGGCCGCGCGCGCCGGCCACGCCGTGCTGTACACCCGCACCGCGCGGCTGCTGCAGGAGCTGCACGTGGCCCATGGCGACGGCAGCTTCAAGCGCCGGCTCGGCCAACTGGCGCGCGTGCAAGTGCTGGTGCTGGACGACTTCGCGCTCACGCCCATTGCGGCCCACGAGCGCGGCGACCTGCTGGAGTTGCTGGACGACCGCGTGGGCAGCCGGGCGACCATCATCACCAGCCAGTTGCCGCCGGCGGCCTGGCACGCATGGTTGGGCGAACCCACGCTGGCCGATGCGATCCTGGACCGCGTGGTGCACGGGGCGCACAAGATCGCGCTGAAGGGCGAGTCGATGCGACGCAGTCGCGCCAACGCCAGCGCTACCACCGAGGCCGCCATGGCCGAGGACACCAGCCAGGGCGGCTGATACCTGCGCTGTCGCGCAGCAGGCCGTGCCATGCCAGCCATGCGCGCGGCCTGCACCGCCTTGCCCACCGCGGCGCTCGGTTCGTCGCAGGCGCCGACCGCCGCCGTGGACAAGGCTGCCAAGCGATCCATCAAAGCGTGTTCATCGCCTTCGGCGCACCGGTTACCCACCCGGCGCTGCGCGCCGCGTGGGCAACCGGCCAAAGCCGCGTTCCACGCTGATCGCGGGCACCTGCACTACCATCGCCGCCGTCACTCCGGGCCGCGCGCGGCTGCCCGCCATCGCGTGGAACGCTGCCCGCGATCAGCGTGGACTGCTGCCCGCCATCGTCTGGAATGGGTGCCCGCGATCAGTGGAATGCGCACTTACCTGATCGCTGGCGAGATCATGCATCGCGACGGCCTGGGCAACGTGCAGGCGATCCGTCCTGGCGAGGTCAACTGGATGACCGCCGGTTCGGGCATCGTGCACTCCGAGCGAACGCCCGAAGCCGAGCGCCGGCCCGGCGCGTCGCTGTTCGGCATTCAGGCCTGGGTGGCGCTGCCGAAGGCGCACGAAGAGGCCGAACCGGCCTTCTTCCATCACGCCGCGGCGGCCATTCCCAAGACCGAATCGGACGGCGCTGCACTGACGCTGATCGCGGGGCGAAGCGATGGACTGGTGTCGCCAGTGCGCACGTACTCGGACATGGTCTACGCCGACATCGTGCTCGAAGACGCCGCGCGCTACCAGGTGAAGGCGGAGCACGTCGAACGTGCGGTCTACGTGGTGTCGGGAGCGCTCGAGGTACTTGGTCAGGCCGGCCGCTTCGAAGCCGGCGAACTCGTGGTCTTCAAGCCCGGCGCCGAACTCGTGCTGCGCGGGGCCGGGGCGACCCGCCTGATGCTGATCGGTGGCGAACCGCTTGCCGAGCCACGGCATATCTAGGGGTCTCCTCGTTTTCAGTGCAATAAGTGACGGTACGCAAAGCTAGCACTGGCGCGGGGGTGGTCTGGGTAGACCGTTGATTTCATTGACTTTCCTGTTCGCTTTGTAAACGGGTATGGTGGCCTCCCACTTTTGAGGTTCACGATGCAGGGTTGGCACACAACGTTTTTGGGGATGCGTGGGCTCCCCCGCGATATCAGCGACTTCGAGATGAAGGCATTTTTCACCTTCGATGGTGCCGAGCGCGACGCAATCAATGCACGCCGAGGTGATTCCCACAAGCTTGGTCTGGCGCTCCATATTGGTTTCCTGCGCATGAGTGGGCGTTTGCTCGGTGCCTTTCGGGTAATTCCAGTAGCCTTGTGGCGCCACCTTGGCAACGAGCTTGGCATTGCAGCACCAGAAGTCGCCTCGCTGAGAGCCATGTATGAACGCGGGCGCACGCTATTCGATCACCAACAAGTAGCCTGCACGGTCCTTGGATTCCAGTGGATGAGCGAGCACCAGCGCCGCTCACTGGTACGTGAACTGCGCGACGAAGTGGCGCGCTGCGCCGACCGCGATCAGCTACTCGTGCGGGCGCGTCAATGGCTGTACAAGAACAAGCTGGTGATCGTGCACGAGCGGGCAATTCGGACACTG
>NZ_POQS01000013.1:0-3374 GCF_002885955.2 Achromobacter pulmonis | reverse complement strand
AACCGCCGCCAGGTCATTCCACCGGAACTGATCGGGAAGATTGCGCCCACCAGGGGTCGTCTCAGAAAACGGAGAATAAAGCACGTTAAGCCGATTGCAGAGGTCGCAACGGCCTGAACTTGCCCGCGCCGATCTTGGCGCTGCTGCGCCAGAGGTAATCGCCGGTCAGATTGATGTGTTCCCAGCCCAACGGCGACAGGTACTGCAATAGCGTTTCATCGACGGCATGGCCGTTGCTACGCAACGCATGCGCTGCGCGCTCCAGGTAGACCGTGTTCCACAGCACGACAGCCGCCGTCACCAGATTGAGGCCGCTGGCCCGGTAGCGCTGCTGCTCAAAGCTGCTGTCGCGGATTTCGCCCAGCCGGTTGAAGAACACGGCGCGGGCCAGTGCATTGCGTGCTTCGCCTTTATTCAGCCCGGCATGGACGCGGCGGCGCAGCTCAACGCTTTGCAACCAGCCCAGGATGAACAACGTCCGCTCGATGCGCCCCAGCTCACGCAGGGCGACAGCCAGGCCGTTTTGGCGCGGATAGCTGCCGAGTTTCCTAAGCATCAGCGAGGCCGTCACCGTGCCTTGCTTGATCGAGGTGGCCAGGCGCAGAATTTCGTCCCAATGGGCGCGGACGTGCTTGATGTTGAGAGTGCCGCCGATCATCGGTTTCAGCGCGTCATAGGCGGCTTCGCCTTTCGGGGTGTAGAGCTTGGTGTCGCCCAGGTCTCGGATGCGCGGTGCGAAGCGGAAGCCCAGCAGGTGCATCAAGGCAAAGACGTGATCGGTGAAGCCCGCCGTGTCCGTGTAATGTTCCTCGATGCGCAGGTCGGACTCGTGGTACAGCAGGCCGTCAAGCACGTAGGTGGAATCGCGCACGCCGACATTGACCACCTTGTTGTGGAACGGCGCGTACTGGTCAGAGATGTGGGTGTAGAACGTCCTGCCTGGGCTGCTGCCACTTTGACCTCAAAAAGCATTTCGGCATGGACCGTCGGCACGTGAGCCATGAAGACCTCCAGGCCGTCATCGCGGAGGATGCGATCGACGTGCGGCCTGGCGACATAGTGGTGTTCCGCACGGGCTTCACGGAAGCGGTTATGGCGATGAACAGGCAGCCCGACAAGGAAATTCTCGACGCCACGGGCAGTGTCCTCGATGGGCGGGACACACGGCTGCTGAATTGGATAACCGACAGCGGCATCGCGGCACTGTGCGCCGACAACTACGCGGTCGAGGGCCTGCCCGCGCGCGAGGCGCTTGGCCGGCGGCCCTCGCTTCCCCTTCACCAGCATTGCCTGTTCAAGCTGGGCGTGCCGCTGGCCGAACTGTGGTGGGTGAAGGATCTGGCCGACTACCTCGGGCAGGAGGGCCGCACCGCGTTCCTGCTGACCGCGCCCCCCCTGCGGCTGCCCGGCGCCGTCGGCTCGCCCACCACACCGATCGCGACCACGTGATGCCGACGCCCGATCGAACTCCGCCCGTGCGCCTCGGGCAAGGCCGCCATTGGCAGGACATCCAAGTGGGCGATCGATTCGACACCTTCAGTCGTACCGTGACCGAGGCGGACCTCGTTAATTTCGTGTCGGTCACGGGCATGCTGGAGGCCATCTTCATCGAAGCCAACTACCCGGACGGGGCCATTGCCGGCCGGCCGGTACCGGCCGCGCTGACCTACACCCTGATCGAGGGGTTCATTCTGCAGACCATGATCCAGGGGACCGGGCTCGCCATGCTCGAGTTGACGCAGAAGATCCTCGCGCCCGTGCTGGTGGGCGACACGATCCGGGCCGAGATCGAAATCATGTCGATCCAGCCCAAGAAGACCGGCCGCGCCGTAGTCGCATCGGCGATCACCGTCCTGAACCAGCGCGGGGTAACGGTCATGACGTACACAGCGGTACGGTTGCTGGCCGGCCGCCCGCCCCATTCGAACCCAACCGGAAAACAAGGAGATACCCCATGAAATTTCGTGCCAGCGGCGTCATTCCAGCGGCGCTGATGCCTTTCACTCAAGACATGGAGTTGGACCTGACCACGTTCAGGTCTCACTTGCGTGATCTCGCCTCCGTCAAGGGAGTCACGGGAATCTGCGTCAACGGACACGCGTCGGAAGTCATGTCTTGCACGGAGCAGGAACAGGCCCGGATCTTAACGGTGGCTCTGGAAGAAGTAGGCAACGCGCTGCCGGTGATCGGCGGCGTCTATTCGGAAAGCAGCATCGTCGCAGCCCAGCATGCCAAGCAATGGCAGCAGCTCGGCGCCAACGCGCTCTTGGTGGTGCCACCGGCTGCTTTCGGCAAGGGTGCCCAGCTTCGGCCTGAGATGGTCATGGAGCATTACCAGCGGATCGCCGATGCATGCGACCTGCCACTGATCATCTTTCAATATGCGGGCGCGCAAATGATGGCGATCCAGACGCTCACCAATCTGGCTGACACCATCCCCAGCATCAAGGCGATCAAAGACTACTGCGGTGACCCCGTTGCGCACGAAGAGACGGTCAGACAGCTCCAGAATAGCCACAGGAAGGTGAACGTGCTGACCGCCCACAGCTCGTGGCTTCTGCAATCACTTGCGCTCGGGTGCGAAGGCATCTTGTCGGGTGCAGGCAGCACTGTCGCCGCGCTTCAGGCCGAGCTGTTCGAGGCGATGAAAGACAGCGACCTGCCACGTGCTCGGGAAATTAATGAGCGGCTGGACATTCCGAACAAGGCCTTCTACCACGCCCCGATGGCCGACCAGCACAACCGGATGAAAGAGGCTCAAGTCCTCATGGGACGCTTTCCCCATGCCGTGGTGAGGCCGCCGTTGATGAAGCTATCGACAGCGGAGATCGACGGCATCCGGGCGGCCTTGGCCAAGGCCGTCATGTTGAATCACTAAGGAGACCAGTATGACCATGGAATTCGCTTCCGGACTCGTAAAGCGCTCGGCATGCCTGTCTTGTAAACCGCTCAATGATCGACATCATGCGCAAGCTCTGATTCCTTTCTTTTCCGAGATCAACTCACGTTAGTCAGTGCCTGTTTAAGGTGCCGGATCCATGTGAAATCAAATTGACTTTTTCTCCTGCTTGTCTAAAGGATCTTCCCATGTTCATGTATTTCCGCGCCGCATGCTCGGCAATTATTCTGACGATCTGCGCTCTCCAAGTTCATGCGCAGCAACCGACCCCCATTCGTTTTGTCGTCGCGTACCCGCCTGGGGGCGCTGGCGACCAGATGGCACGAATTGTGGCGAATGAGGTCGCAAGAAGCCTCGGCACTCCTGTCGTGGTTGAAAATAAGCCCGGTGCCGGTGGCATGATTGCTGGCGATCTAGTGGCGCGCGCGAAGCCTGATGGGAAGACATTCTTCGTCGGTGGCAATGGCCCACTAGC
>NZ_POQS01000012.1:8748-65933 GCF_002885955.2 Achromobacter pulmonis | reverse complement strand
CACCCTATGGGGTCAGGCCACATCAATAAAGGACTTAAGGTCGGCGCCAGCGCAAAACGCCTGATCGCCCGCGCCGGTGACGATGGCCACGCGGATCGCTTCGTCGTCGCGCACGCGTTGCCATGCCTGCGACAGTAGCGCGTAGTGTTCTGCGTCGAGCGCGTTACGCCTTTCTGGCCGGTTGATGGTAATGGTGGCGATGCCGTCGCTGATGGAAAAGTCGATGGACACTAGGTTTTCTCCTTGAATGGCCGCGACGGCCCGTGGCCGTATTCCGCGCGAGCCAGTGATCAGTCTTGCCCGGTGATGCGGTCTATTTCGTCCGAGCCATAGCCGAGAGAGGCAAGAATCTCGCGAGTGTGTTCGCTCAACGCGGGAGGCGGGCCATGCGCGGCGCAACGCTCGCCATCAAAGCGCAATGGCTGAGACACTACCTGTAGCGCCGCGTCGTCGCCGCGCGGCAATTTTTGGATCATGCCACTAGCCAAGGTGTGCGGATGCGCCAGCACCTCGGAGACGCTCAGAATGGGCGCGCAGGGAATACCCACGCGAGAGAACCGCTCCGTCCAGGCATCGCGGGTATCGCGCACCAGCAAGGCGGTGACTGCAGCCAATACCTCTTCGCGGTGCGCCACGCGGCCGGCATTGGTGGCAAAGCGGGTGTCTTCGGCCAAGGCGCGCGCGTCTACCTCGCGACAGAAAACCTGCCACAGCGCATCGTTAGCCACGCCCAGCAGGATAGGACTGTCGCTGGCTTGGAACACTTGATAAGGGCACAGAGACTCATGGGCCGACCCCCACCGCCGTGGCTCGGTGCCGCGTTCCCCAAAACTCTGCATGACATAGCCCCTGAACGCCAATGAGGTGTCGAACAGCGACGCCTCGACGCGTGAACCCTTGCCGGTGCGCAAACGATTGACCGTGGCCGCCAGGATATCGATGGCCGCATGCATGCCTTTGGCGATTCGGTGGATCGCGAGAAGCTGACCAAATGCTCAGCGATCAGCAATATCCCCCATGCCGCATATTGCATACGAAACGATTCAACGCGTTAGCTCATACCAAAAGAATTAAGTGCCAGCCTCCAAAAAAAGGTTCATCGCAGAATAGCGTGGAGCGATTTGGCCAGATTTCGTACTCTTGAGGCCAGTTTCTGGTGTTCAGGAGGATCGGACGATGCTGGATCGCAAGCTGTTGGAGTCCCTGGGTGGCTGGGACGGCTATCGGGTGGATCGCGTGGTGTGGCCTGAAGGCGATGGGCGCACGGTGTCGCTGTATCTCAAGCCCACGGCCAAGGCCATGCATTGCGAGCAGTGCGGCGCGCGGTGTCGCCAGGTGCACGAGACGACGGTGCGACGCGTGCGCGACCTGCCCTTGTTCGAGTATCGGGTGGTGCTGCATGTGCCGCGACGGCGGCTTTGGTGTGAGCGGTGCGGCGGCCCGCGTCTGGAGCGGCTCGGCTGGCTGGGACGCTATCAGCGTGTCACGGATCGGCTGGCACAAGCCTGCAGCCAACTGCTGCAATCGAGCAACGTGCAGGCGGTGGCCAGGTTCTTTGATCTGGGCTGGCACACGGTCAAGACGGTGGATAAGGCGCGACTGCGTGCATCGATCCCGGAGCCGGACTGGTCGCGTATCGAATACCTGGCAATGGATGAGTTTGCCCTGCACAAGGGCCATCGGTATGCCACCGTCGTGGTCGACCCCACCAGCCGCCAGGTGCTGTGGCTTGGTCTGGGCCGCTCGCGCGAGACGGCACGGGCCTTCTTCGAGCAACTGCCCGAAGGTGCCGCCCAACGCATCAAGGCGGTGGCCATCGACATGACCACCGCCTACGAACTGGAGATCCGCGCGCACTGCCCGCAAGCCGAGATCGTCTACGACCTGTTCCATGTCGTGGCCAAGTACGGGCGTGAGGTCATCGATCGGGTGCGCGTTGATCAAGCCAATCGACTCCGGCAGGATCGCCCGGCGCGCAAAGTCATCAAGTCCAGCCGCTGGCTGCTGCTACGCAACCGAGACAACCTGGATCGCCAGCAGCGCGTGCGGCTCGATGAATTGCTGCACGCCAATCAGCCGTTACTCACCGTCTATGTCTTGCGTGATGAGCTCAAGCGGCTGTGGTTCTATCGCAAGCCCGCCTGGGCTCAACAGGCCTGGGAGCAGTGGTGTGAGCAGGCCGAGTGCAGCGGCATTGACGCGCTCAGTACCTTTGCTCAGCGTCTCAAAGCGTACCTGCACGGCATCCTGGCCAGATGCCGCCATCCCTTGAACACCAGCATCGTTGAGGGTATCAACAACACCATCAAGGTCATCAAGCGCCGCGCTTACGGCTACCGCGATCAGGAGTACTTCTTCCTGAAAATCCGCGCAGCCTTCCCCGGTAATACTCGATGAACCCAAAAAAAGGCCTCCTGCCAGTACGGGGGGCAAGCCTGTGCAGTTCTGCTTGGCACCGCGTAGATATCAGAGGTCAACAAGTAGTCCTGCCGTATCGACGGCCATGCGGTGTAGTAGTTCGCTCATCGCTTGCGCTTGCCCCTGTGCCGTGTCCGACTCAGCCTCAATCCGGTACTCGCGCACTGTGCTACGCAGTCGCTGTGGGGCTGAGCCCGTGCCCCACAGCGTGATATCGGCGACAGAACGAAGCGTACGTTCCTGGCGGTCATAGTCCAGCCGAATGAGATGGGTCTGGATGACCACGGCGGATGCTTCGGTCGCGCAAGTACCTTCGCACAATCGCCAGTTCGACAGTTGCGTGCGCAACGCCGCATGGAACTCTCTCGACGCGGCGATTTCGATGCGCTCAGCCCAATACGTATTGGGCCATTCGGCCAAGGTACTGGTGTCGGCGCGATAGCGGACGCGCCGCGAAACCATATATTCGGGCAGTTCGAGACGCCTTACTGCCGCCACACGGATGCTCGCGTTGGCATCCTGCTGCCCATCCTGGGAGGCGCCGGCTACCGGCAGGGCTGGCAGCGCCAGCAGAACCGGCGCGCGCGTGTTCGAGGTGCAACCCGCCATGGAAAGCGCGACAAATGCGGCGCCTATGACGGAAGCCAAGCCCTTTCCTATTCTGCGATTTGGCGCCAGCGCGCATGGGCGGGTGCGATTCGTATCTCGTCCTGTGTCGCTTCTCAGCATAGTCTTTGTTCCACCTGTCAGTCTGCAATCTTGCGGGTAAGAGTGACGGTTCATTCGCGCGCATTCCCGAAGATGATCGCATTCGGCCTTTCTTCCAATAGTTCGCTCAAGGATCGCAGCCCACGCGCCGCTTGCGAAAGATCACTGACGGCCGACTGCAGGTCAGCGCGCACCGGCGCGTTCGGCGAGGTCATGTCCGCCAGCTGGGTCATGGCCAGATTGGCCGATTCGGATGCCTTGCGGGTTTCTGCGAGCAACCGCACCAGTTCCGGTTGTGCGGTCACGACCGTTTGCTTCGATGCGTCGGCCAACGTTCTGATGGATTGCAGCGTCTTGGCGGAGTTCTGTTCCAGGTGAGCGATGGCTTCACTGGCCGTCTTCAACGTGGCGCGCGACTGTTCCGTCGTCAGCTTGAATTCGGTTGCGGCCGAGTCCAGCGTCGTCTGCATGGTGGACAGGGCGGACCGCATATCCTTGACGGCCGCGCGGACGTCGTTGGATATGTCGCGCAGCGGCAGATCCGCGACCTGCTCGATCAGCGCCCCGAAACGGTCGCGCAAGGCCGGAATTTCCATTTCGCCCGGCGCGCCCAGCAGCGTGGCCGGTGTGTCGGGAAGAAAATCCAGTTCGATGGCCTTTTGCCCGGTCACGATGCTCTGCATGGCCAGTCGTGCCCGCAGCCCCCGTTTCACCAGTGTCGGAAGATCTGGTATTGCATCCTCCGATCCGTCGCGGAAACGCATAGCGGACGATTGCAGTTTGACGGAAACTGGAACGGTAGTGTCCAGTGAGCGCATGTTCATTTGAATACCAACATCCGTCACTTCTCCGACGGTCACGCCGCGAAATGTGACCGGTGCGCCGACCGTCAGCCCGCTGACATTGCCGTCATAGTAGATCTTGGCAGTTTGATGGCTGCTGAGCAGATCGCTGCCGCCCAGCCAAAGCACCGAAGCAATCAGGACGATGATCGACGTGACGACAAAAGAGCCGACCAGTAAAGCGTTGCGTTTCATGAAGACGCTCTCTTGATGGGAGGTGACGCTTCTGCTGGCGGCAGGGCATCGCGATGAAGGAAGGCGTGCACCGTCGGGTGCGTCGATTGGTTCGCGAGTTCGCGGGGGCAGCCATGCGCGATAGGCTGCTTGCTATCGGCATCGAGAAAAATCCCGTCGTCCGCGATGGCAAACAGACTGGGCAGTTCGTGGCTGACGAACACCACGGCGGTGCTTGTGCGTTCACGGATATCGAGTATCAGATCGTCCAGACGTTTCGAGCTGATGGGATCGAGTCCGGCGGATGGCTCGTCGAGGAACAATAGCGGCGGTTCGGACGCGATGGCTCGGGCAAGCCCCGCGCGCTTTTTCATACCGCCGCTCAGGTCGGAGGGGTAGAAATTGGCAAAGTCCGCCAGGCCGACCCATTCGAGGACCTCCCGGGCTTTCGCGTTGCGCTGCGGTTGCGTCAGGCGTGTCTGCTGGCGCAGGGCCAGATCTACGTTCTCCTGTATGGTCATGGACGACCACAGGGCGGCGCTTTGGAAAAGCATGCCGAATCCGCTGCGCAATTGGTCCCGCTTCTCGTCGTTGCTCCTCCAGAAGTCGACGTCGCCGTAACGGACCGCGCCGCTTGCCGGAGGGAGCAAGCCCACAAGGTGCTTGAGCAGCGTGCTCTTGCCGCAACCGCTGCCGCCCATGACGGCGAAGATGCAGCCCTTGTCTACCTTGAATGACACATTTCGCTGGATCAGCCGTGGGCCGAAACGCATTTCCAGGCCTTCGACGGTGAGCAACATGATCAGATCCCCAGTGCGTTGGCGCAGACGGCGAATATGGCGTCGATGACGATGATCCCGACGATGCTCGTGACGACAGCGCCGGTCGTGGCCTGCCCCACGCCGGCGGCATTGCGGCGCGCGTACAGGCCGTAGTAGCAGCCGACCATCCCGACGAGGATACCGAAAACCACCGATTTCGACAGGCCCAGGCCCAGGTGGGGCCAGGCGAGCGAGGAAGACGTGTGCACGAGGTATCCGGCGGGGGATATCTCCAGCATTCCAATCGCTACCACCATGCCGCCGGCAATGCCCGCAACGCATGCGAACACGAAAAGCAACGGCATCATCAACAGCAGCGCGACCACTCGCGGCAAGACCAGGAACTCCATGGCGGGAAGGCCGAGGACTTCCAGGGCGTCGATTTCCTCATTTGCCTGCATCGTCGCGATCTCCGCGGCGAAGGCGGCGCCAGTGCGCCCGGCCACCACCACGGCGGTGATGATGGCAGCCATTTCTCTGGCGGTGGCAATGCCGACGAGGTCGGCCACGAATATGCCGGCACCGAACTTCGCGAGCTGCACCGCGCCGACAAAGGCCAGAATCGCGCCGACGAGAAAATTCACGATGATAACGATGGCCACGCCCCGGGCGCCGCAGTCCGCCAGCACACGGCCGAAATCTTCCATGCGAAAGCGCCACGGTCCATGCCGATACAACGCTGTCAGCAGGACTTCTCCAAGGAAAGCGACCGGCTTTTTCAGTGCTGAGATTTGTTCAGCAATAGGCACGTTCATCGATAGTCACTCTGGCAGGGGACCGCGGCAATCACGATGTACCCTCATCGAGCAAGGCATGCGCCGACACCGCGGCGATCCATTCTTCGTTGGTTGGCTCCACCGCGACCGTGACGGCGCTCTGGCTCGACGAGATGACCGGCGCGTTGCTTACGTTGGCGGCCGTGTCCAGGTGCACGCCAAAAAAGGCCAGGCCGTTGCAGATGCGGTCGCGAATGACGGCGTTGTGTTCGCCGATCCCCGCGGTAAAAACCAGCATGTCCAACCCACCCAGCGTCGCGACGAGCGCGCCGATTTCACGCACGATGCGCCGCACATAGAGCGCGAGCGCGATTCGCGCGCGTTCGCCCGTCTCGCCTGGGTCGTATTCGTGTTCGATCAGGATGCGGGGGTCGGCCGACAGGCCCGATACGCCGAGCAGGCCCGATTGGCGGTAGAGCACCTGGCCGACTTCTTCGAGTGTGAGCTTTTCGATTTCCATCAGATAGATGACCGCGCCGGGATCGAGCGCGCCGGTGCGTGTCCCCATCATCAGGCCGTCGAGCGCCGAAAACCCCATGGTGGTCGCGACGCTTTGCAGGCCACGCATGGCGCACAGGCTGGCGCCGCTACCCAGGTGGGCGACAATGGTGAGCCCGCACGCGGCATCGCCATGGCGCTCCGGCAAGGTGGTCGCCATATAGGCATACGACAGGCCATGAAAGCCGTAGCGTCGCAGGCCGCGCTCCCAGGCAGCATAGGGCAGCGGCAGCATCTGCTCCACCTTGGGCAGCGTGTGGTGAAAGCCGGTATCGAAGCAGGCGACCTGCACGATGTCGGGACGCTCGCGCAGCAGGATCTCGATGGCTTCCAGCGCGAAAGGCTGGTGCAGCGGCGCCAGGGGGATGTAGCACTTGAGGTCGTCGAGCACGTGGTTGTCCACGCGCACGGCATCGAAATACTTGCTGCCGCCGTGCACGACGCGGTGCGCCACCGCCGAGATCTGGCGCCCCTCCAGGCGAGCGATCACGCGCCCGCGGATGAACTCGAGCGCCGCGTGGTAAGGCTGCTTGGCGTCAAGGGGGATGGGTGCCGACGCGATACCCGTCTCGTCGGCGCGCGGATCGGGGGAGCCGATGCCTTCCACCTTGCCCTTCCAGAGTGGGCTGCGCGGGACGGGCTCGGCCTGCGCATCGAAGACCGCGTATTTGATGCTGGATGAGCCGCAGTTCAGCACCAGGATGAGATCAGGAGAAGTCGATGTGGGGGGCATGGCGTGCGGTTTCCTTGGTGGCTAGCGCGCGGTATAGCCGCCGTCGACGACCATGGCGCTGCCGCTTACGAAGCTGGCGCCCTCGGACAGCAGGAAGGCGATCGCATGCGCGATTTCTTCGGCGCGGCCGAGCCGGCCCAGAGGATGCAACGCAACCAAGTTTTCGCGCGCGGCGGTGTCATGGCGGTTCAGGATCGGCGTATCGACGTAGCCCGGATGGATCGAGTTTATACGCAGTCCTCGGGGCGCATAGGTCAGCGCCGCCGAGCGCGTCAGCCCCGTCACGCCGTGCTTGGCGGCGACATAGGCAGCATTGGCCGGACTGCCGACCAAGCCGAGAATGGACGACATATTGACGATGGCCCCGCCACCTGAGGCCAGAATGGCCGGAATCTCATAGCGCAGTCCGTATAGAACGCCGTTCAGGTTGATGTCGATGACGCGTTGCCAGTCGGCTTGCGACACCTCGCCCGCCGGCGCAGGCGTGCCGCCGATGCCCGCGTTGTTCACCGCGAGATGCAGTGCGCCAAATGTCTCTAGCGCGCACTTGACTGCGGCTTCGACCTGACTGGGATCGGACACGTCGGCCACATTGCCGATCGCCTGGCCGCCAGCGGCCTTGATCGATTCGACGACGCGCTCGACCGCGTTGGCCTGCACGTCCGAGACGACCACGGACAGGCCGTTGTCGGCCAGCAAGTGGGCGGTGGCCTCGCCGATACCCGACGCCGCGCCGGTCACGAGGGCAGTTTGACCTGAGAAGGTATATTTCATGGCAGTTCTCCAGAGGATGAGACGGGGCCGGTCAGATGGTAGGGACCGTCATGGTGGCGTTGCGCGGAAGTGGTGGGCGACCGCCACCGCGATCGCGTAGGATGCGATGCGCGATTCGCGTGAATCGGCGCGGCTGGTGAGGATGACAGGCACGCGTGCGCCCAGCACGATGCCCGCGCTGCTGGCCCCGCCCAGGTAGATCAGCTGCTTGGCCAGCATATTGCCGCTTTCGAGGTCTGGAACGACGAGAACGTCGGCCTGGCCGGCGACCGGCGAGCGGATGCCTTTGATATGGGCCGCGGCGATCGAGACGGCATTGTCGAAGGCCAATGGCCCGTCCAGAATGCCGCCCGTAATCTGCCCCCGGTCTGCCATCTTGCACAATGCGGCGGCGTCCAGGGTGGCCGGCATGTCGCCGTTGATCGTCTCAACGGCGGCCAGAATGGCCACCTTGGGCTCGGCCACCCCGATCACTTGGGCCAGTCCGATGGCATTGCGCACGATGTCGGCTTTCTCCTTGAGCGTGGGAGCGATGTTGACCGCGGCATCGGTGACGATGAACGGGCGGGGATACGCGGGGGTATGCAGCAGGAAGCAGTGGCTGATGCGGCGCTTGGTGCGCAATCCCGCGCTGGGCGACACGATGGCCGCCATGAGTTCGTCGGTATGCAGGCTGCCTTTCATCAGGGCTTCGACTTCTCCCTTGCCGGCCAGAGCCGCGGCTTCGGCGGCAGCGGCGTGACTGTGGGGGACGTCGATGACGGTGCATCCGTCCAGACTCAACCCGTGTTCGGCGGCCACGGCGGCGAGCTTGTTGCGCGGGGCGATCAGTATCGGTTCGATCAGGCCGGCATCCTGCGCTTCCAGCGCCGCCGACAGGCTGACGTCGTCGCAGGGATGCACCACACCCACGCGAATCCGCCCCTTCGGCGCCACCCATTCCAGCAAGTTCCGTAATCCATCCCTCCCGTGGACGTCCAGGCGGATCTCCGGCAAAGCAGCGCGGGCACGCTCGATGCGCTGGCCGGGCGCGATGACTACGGCTTCGCCTTCTATCACGGCCTTGCCTTGCTGGTCGATGCAGGCGCAAGCCAGCGTTACATGACGTGTGGCCGGATCCTTGGCGGTAACGGTCACTTGCACGGTCAGACGATCGCCAACCCGGATGGGCGCCAGGAAGCGCAGCGCCTGGCTGCGATAGACGGTGCCGGGACCGGGCAACTGATTGCCAAGCACTCCCGACAGCAAGGAAGCCCCCCACATGCCATGGGCGACGATCTCCTGGTATGGCGTGGTTGCCGCGAAATCGGGATCGATATGCTGGGGATTGAGATCGCCGCTCAACAAAGCGAACAACTGGATGTCTTCCAGCATGAGGGTGCGCTCGACGGCGGCGCTCTCGCCTATCGTGATCTCATCGAAGGTACGGTTACGCAGCATAGGCGCGCGGGTTTCGCGATTGCTCATTTCGAGAGTCTCCGGCGGCTGGTCGCAGAGGAGGGGCGCTTGTTGTCGACGGTCTCCGATGCTGCCGAGGGCTCGCTCGGCGCGGAGGGGGTGGCGGTCGGATGCTGGGCAGCAGCGTCTGCCGAGGTCCGGACGATTCGATTCGCCTGCGCGGTCATACGGACGGCATTTTCGAGGTCGACCGCCCCGGCTAGCAGCCCTTGCACGCGCTCCAGCGCCGTCTGGGCATCGGCCGTGAGCGGAGCGCCGTCGATTTGGGCCAGTTGCGTGATCGACGTGGAGATTTGCTCGATGACCTCGGGGGCGGTCCCTTTGAGCAGAGAGGGAATGGGTTCGATCGCCTGGTCGCCGTAGGCGGCGAGCAGCACGGCCTGCGTTCGGACCAGACGACGAAACGACGCGAGATCCTGGCCCTCGGTCAGTCCCACGTCCGGCAACTGGGACGCATAGTGGAAGTAGCGCTCGTCGATCTTCTCGTGATGCTGAAAGACGTAGAACAGCGCGCGCAAGGAGACTTCCAGCGCACCGCCTTCGTGAAGCAGGGTCTGCAAATGCTGCATGGCTTCCTGCAGGAAGCGGCGGTGCTCTGGAGAGGCCCCGGGATGCGTGCGCACCGGCGTTCTGTCGCCGTAAGTCTGTCCCGCCAGCGCCTGTATCCACGGCGAGCCGAACAAGGTGTCGAACGTGATGGCGTAGATGCCGTCGCGACGGTCGCGATACTGGTTCAGCGCCTGGACGACGGCATCCGATATGTTCTGCTGCAGCTGCAGGAAGGGATTGCCGGCCGGCACGGGCGCGCGCTGTTCGCGGATGTCATCGGCGAGCTTCCCCATGGCCGCGGCCAGCGGGTTGTCGCTGGTCCACGCCTCGAACGACAGGCGCAGCGGGTGCAGCTTGTGCAGCCAGGCGGCCGTATAGGGGGTGGAGAAGGCGCGGACCCAGGGCTGCACGAAGCTGCGGTACAGGGCCAGATTGATCTCCGAAATACGCGCCGCCGCGCTGAAGCGGCGATCCGATTCGGGATCGGGCCGGACGATGGCCCGCACGTCCTCGACGCCGCTGCGGTGGATCGACAGCAGATAAGGGTCGTTCACATCGCCGGCGTCTTCGGGAACGTCGTCCACTGTGGCGCGGTAGATGCCGGCAGGCAGCAGGTCGATCTGGTCTATCGTGCTGGCGAACTTGCGATGTTCTTTTCTGCCGACGCTGCCGGAGACGAAAATCCCCAGGTGGCCGATGCTGGGGTGGGTGGCGTAGACGATGGTCTGGTCGTGCCCGATGACTTCATTGTCGTCGCGGTACAGGTCGGTGATCCAGCCCAGGGCCTGCGCGGGCGGCGTGATGTTGTCGCCATGCGAGCAGAACACCAGGATGGGCGATTTGATATTGCGCAGGTCGATGCGGATGCCGTCGGAGGTGATCAGCTGCGCCGTGGAGAGCTTGTTGCCGATGAACAGATTGTCGACGATGTACTGCATCTCGACGTCGTTCAGGAACACATGGCCGCCCCAGTATTTTTCGAAGCCGATATAGCGCGGGCCTTCGGTGTCGATGTTGGCGTACAGGTGGTACTGCTTGGTCCACAGCGTATTGGCCGGATCGAGGTTTTCGAAGTTCTGAACCAGCCAGGCGCCGTCGAAGCGGCCGGCGCCGGTGTCGCCCGTCAGGGCGGTCATCCAGCTGCCGCCCATCAGCCCGCCGGCATAGCGCATGGGGTTGTCGCCGCCCCAGTAAGAGACGGGCGTGCCGGCCACGATGATGGGGCCGAACAGCTCCGGCCACACGGCGGCGGTCATCAGGATCTGCCAGCCGGCCTGGCAGTTGCCGATGACGGCGGGCTTGCCCTGGCTGTCCGGGTGCAGCTCGGCCACGCGACGCAGAAATGCCGCTTCGGCGCGCATGACGTCCTCGACGGTCTGGCCGGGCACCGGGTTGGGCAGAAAACCGACGAAATAGCAGGGGTGGCCGGCCGCCAGCGCCGCGCCGATTTCGCTGTCGGGCTTGAACCCGCCGATGCCGGGCCCGTGGCCGGCGCGCGGATCGACCACGACGAAGGGGCGCTTGGTGTCGTCGATGACCTGTCCGGGCTGAGGCAGGATGCGCGCCATGCCGTAGTTGACCGGCCTGGGCAGATCGAGCCCGGACATCACGACTTCACCGGGGAAGTTGAGTACATTGGGCGCCGTCTTGCGCAGTTGTGCCTGGTACTGGTCGCCGACCTGCCGCTCCACGTCGGCATAGAGCACCGCGCGCTGGCAGGCATCGACCGTGTAGTCGGCCCATGCCTGCGCCAGCCCCCATGGGTTGGCCAGCCATTGCGTCCAGGGGGCATCGGCGTTGCTTGTTTTGTCGTTCATCTTCGTGGCCTCGGTTCGTCAAGCGGCTTCGATGGTCAGCGCCACGCCTTGCCCGCCGCCGATGCACAGCGTCGCCAGGCCCTTGCGCAGCGCGCGGCGGCGCAGTTCGTGCACCAGCGTCACCAGGATGCGGGCGCCCGATGCGCCGATCGGGTGGCCGAGCGCGATGGCGCCGCCGTTGACGTTGACCTTGGCGGTGTCCCAGCCGAGTTCCTGCGCGACGGCCAGCGACTGCGCGGCAAAAGCCTCGTTGGCCTCGATCAGGTCCAGGTCGTCCAGCGTCCAGCCGGCCTTGTCCAGCGTGCGGCGGGTGGCCGGGACGGGGCCGATGCCCATGATGGCCGGATCGACGCCCGCGCTGGCATAGCTTTTGATCCAGGCCAGCACCGGCAGGTCCAGTTCCTTGGCCTTGGCGGCGCTGGCCAGCAGCAGCACGGCGGCGCCGTCGTTGATGGTCGAGGCATTGCCGGCGGTCACGGTGCCGTCTTTCTTGAAGGCCGGCTTGAGCTTGGCCAGGGCCTCGACGGTGGTTCCGGCGCGCGGCTGTTCGTCCGTGTCGAAGCGCAGCGGATCGCCTTTGCGCTGGGGGATGAAAACCGGCGTGATCTCGTCCTGGAAGCGGCCCGAGGCGATGGCGTCGGCGGCCTTGCGCTGGGAGGCCGCCGCGAAGGCGTCCTGGGCTTCGCGCGTCAGGCCGTGGCGCTGCGCCAGGTTTTCGGCGGTGATGCCCATGTGGTAGTCGTTGAAGGCGTCCCACAGGCCGTCGCGGATCAGGCTGTCCTCGGCGTGGGCGTGCCCCAGGCGCAGGCCGGTGCGCGCCTTGGGCAGCAGATAGGGCGCCAGGCTCATGCTTTCCTGCCCGCCGGCCAGAATCAGCCTGGCATCGCCGCAGCGGATCGCCTGCGCGGCCAGGTGCACGGCCTTCAGGCCGGAGCCGCAGACCTTGTTGAGGGTCAGCGCGGGGACTTCATGGGGCAGGCCGGCGGCAATCGCCGCCTGGCGGGCCGGGTTCTGGCCGCTGCCGGCCGTCAGGACTTGTCCGAGGATGACCTCGTCGATCTGCGGCGGCGCGACGCCGGTGCGTTCGAGCACGCCGCGGATGAGCGCGGCGCCCAGCGCGTGCGCCGGCAGGCTGGCGAGGGAACCCTGAAAGCTGCCGATGGCGGTGCGCGTGGCGGCGATGATGGCGATGTCGTTCATGACAGTTTGCTCCTGATGAAGGAAGCCTCGCGTGCGGGACGGCGCGGCGAGGACGGTCCTTGCGGTTCAATACATATGCTGCCCGCCGTTCATGGAAACATTGCTGCCTGTCATGAACGCGGCCTGTTCGCTGCAGATGAAGCCGACCAGGGCGGCGATTTCGTCGGGCCGCCCGAGCCGGCCCACGGGGATGCCCGCCTCGATCTGCTTGCGCACGTCCTCCGGCATGGCCATGACCATCTGGGTGGCCAGGTAGCCCGGCGAGACCGTGTTCACCGTGATGCCCTTGCGCGCGACTTCCTGCGCAAGCGCCTTGGTGAAACCGTGGATGCCGGCCTTGGCCGCCGAGTAGTTGGTCTGCCCGAACTGCCCCTTGTTGCCGTTGATCGACGAGATGTTGAGGATGCGGCCCCAGCCCCGCGAGAGCATGTCGTCGATGAACAGCTTGGTGACGTTGAACATCGAGTCCAGGTTCACGCGCAGCACCGCATCCCAGTTGTCCTTGCTCAACTTGCGGAAGGTGGCGTCGCGCGTGATCCCCGCATTGTTGACCAGGATGTCCACGAGATGGCCGTCGTCGCGGATGCGTTCGGCCATGTACTGGCAAGCGCCGTAGTCGGACACATCGACGTCGTAGGAGTGAAAGGTGTAGCCAGCCTCGGCTTCTTTGCGCAGCCAGATCGCGGCGTCTTCATCGCTGCGGGAATGGGTCACCAGGACGGTATGCCCCGCGTCGTGCAGCACGCGCGCGATGGCCTCGCCCAGGCCGCCCATCCCGCCAGTGACTAGCGCGGTGCGGGGTTCATTTGCCACGGCTCGCGTCCCCGCTCTGAGCGCCGGTCACGGTCGATGCCGCTTCGGCCCATTTGGCGCCCCACTGATTGAAGACGTCGAGCAGCGGCTGCGCCGAACCCAGCTTGCTGGCGGATTCGATGGTGACCTGCTGCCATTCTTGAATGGCTTGTTGCAGGCCGCGCGTGAGCGCAGCCTGGTTCTCGATGGCAAGCTGGTTCAGTGCTTGCGTATCCGTGACACGTTGCTGGAATACCCGCCAGAAGGTCTGGGATGGCAATGTGGCGAGCGCCTGCCAGTTCTCGGCCTTGAGCAAGCTCTCGATCTGGGCGGTGGACTCCGCCATGCCATCTTTACCGGCCTTGACGACGCTTTCGAGCCAGCGCTGTCCGCATTCTTGCGTCAGCTTGGCCAGACGCAGCTGCAGTTCAGCGTTGGCTTTGAAGAAGCCAAGCGAGAGCGTATCGGCATTCATAGTGATTCTCCTAGTACGTTGGGTGTCCCATCGGGACGAGTTTCAGGCCATCTGGCTGATGGTCCGGCGAAAGCGCGCAAGGGACAGGCCGAACAGCACCGCACCGATCACAAAGAGCGCCAAAAACGGTTTCCAGACGACATCCAGACCTGCGCCGCGAAACAGGATCGCCTGCCCGATATCGACGAAGTGGGTGGTTGGCGCCAACTGCATGATGTTCTGAACGAAGGCGGGCATGCTTTCGCGCGGGGTGAGTCCGCCCGATAGCGTATTCATGGGCATCAGCGTAAGCATCAGCAGCAGGCCGAATTGCGGCATGCTGCGAGTCAGCGTGGCCATGTAGATGCCCAATGACGTCATTGCGAACAGGCACAGGGCCACCCCGCAGAGAAACAGCGGGATCGACCCTTCGATGGGAACCTGCAGGAAGCCGCGCACCACGAAGTTCAACGACAGGGCGGTGGCGACCAGCACCACCAGGCCCATTGACCAGACCTTGGAGATCATGATCTCGCCGGGGGTGACGGGCATGACCAGCAGGTGCTCGATCGTGCCGTGCTCGCGCTCGCGTATCAGGGCGGCGCCGGTCAGCACAATGGTAAGCATGGCAATGGTGTTGGTCAGCTCGACGATGCCGCCGAACCAGCTTTGTTCGAGGTTGGGATTGAAGCGGGCGCGCAGCGCCAGATCCACCGGCAGGTCGGCCTTGTCCCGGTAGCGCTTGACGAAAGTGTCGACTTCGCCCATTACGACCTGCTGAATGTAGCTGTTGCCGGCGAATGCCTGGCTCATCCGCGTCGCATCGATATTGAGCTGGATTTCGGGATTGCGTCCGGCCAGTACGTCACGCTGAAAATTAGGAGGAATGTCCAGCGTGAAGGTGTATTCGCCGCTATCCATGCCGGCGTCCAAGTCGCTGAGCGTGATCATGCGTGGGCGCGTGAAATCGGGCGGATAGAACGCCGAGGCGATGCGCGCGGACAGCGGCGACTGGTCTTCGTCGACGATGGCGATGGGCGCGTTATGCAGGGTTTCCGGCATGGCGGTGGCGGAGGTGTAGATGGAAACCGTGAACACGTAGACGATGAGCATAAGCATCATGGGGTCGCGCGCCAGGCTCCATAGTTCCTTGCGCCCCAGCCGGAGGATGTTCTTCAGCTTATGCATGTCAGTGCTCCTGCTTCTTGAGCAGCGCTACCGCCGCGCCGAGGATGACGGGCACGGCGGCCGCCATCGGCCAGAAGGCGCCTTGCAGGTCGCGCAGGGTCAACGCCTTGCTGAACACGCCGCGGCTGATGGTGAACATATGCGTGGCGGGATAGATCTCGCCGACCAGGCGGCCGGCCCCCTCGAGCGACGATACGGGGTTGAGCAAACCCGAAAGTTGCGCGGCGGGCAGCAGCGTGCCGATCATGGCGATGAACATGGCCGCGATCTGGCTGCTGGTGATGGTGGACGCCAGCAGCCCCATCCCCGTGGAGACGAAGCAGAACACCAGGGTGGCCATGGCCAGCGTCGGATAACTGCCGGTGACGGGCACGCCGAATACCGTCACCGCGAGCAGGCTCATGCACAGGAAATTGAACATGGCCAGTGTGACATAGGGCAACTGCTTGCCCAGCAGGAACTCGGTGCGCGTGATCGGCGTGACGTACAGGTTGATGATGGAGCCGAGTTCCTTCTCGCGCACAACCGCCAGAGCGGTCAGCATGGCCGGCAGCATCAGCAGAAGCAGCGGGATCACGGCCGGCACCATGGCGGGCAGGCTGGCCACGTCGGGGTTGTAGCGGTAGCGGCCCTGTATCGTGGCCGAACCGGCGGTGGCGTGGTCGCCGAGCTGCTCGCGCGCTTTCTCGCCCAGCCATTGCTGGTGCATGGCCTGCACGTAGCCCTGGATGGTCTCGGCGCGCTGCGGCATGGCGCCGTCGACCCACGCCGCCACTTCGGCCGGACGGCCGCGCAGCAGGTCGCGCCCGAAGCCTGGCGGAATTTCCACCGCCAGGGAAAGCTCGCCGCTGCGCATGCGCCGGTCGAGATCCGCATAATCGGTGATGGGCGGCTGCTCGGAGAAATAGCGCGAACCGGAAAGCTCCAGCGCGTAGTTCTGGCTGAGGGTGGACTGGTCGTGGTCGAGCACGGCGTAGCGCAGATTCTCGACGTCCATCGTGATGCCGAAGCCCATGACGAACATCAGGATCAGGGAGCCGGCCAGCGCCAGAGTGGCGCGTACCGGGTCGCGCCGCAGTTCCAGCGCTTCCCGCCAACTGTAGGTCAGCAGCCGGCGCAGGCTGAAGCCGCGTAGCGTGTCCGCGTCTGCTGGCTGACCGGTCTGCTCCGGCGTCGGCACGGCGGCAGGCGGGTCAGCTGAGGATGGTTCGGCAGCGGGTTGTTCTCCGCCGGCTTCGAGCAAGTAGCCAATGAAGGCTTCCTCCAGCGTCCTGGCCTTGCGTTTGCGCACCAGTTCGGCGGGCGCGTCGCTGTCCAACACCTTGCCCGCGTGCATCATGGACATGCGGTCGCAACGCTCGGCCTCGTTCATGAAATGCGTGGAGATGAAGATGGTGACCTTGTCGCGACGCGACAGCTCGATCAGCAGCCGCCAGAAGTTGTCGCGCGCCACCGGGTCCACGCCGGAGGTCGGTTCGTCAAGGATCAGCAGGTCTGGCTTGTGTACCATGGCCACGGCAAGCGACAGCCGCTGCCGCATGCCCAGCGGCATGGCGTCGGGCAGCTTGTCCAGTACTTGCTCCAGCCCGAAGCGTTCGACCATTTCCTGGACCCGGCCGGCGACCTGGTCTTCAGGCACATGAAAGAGTTGCGCGTGTAGCACCAAGTTCTGCTGCACGGTCAGTTCTCCGTAAAGCGAGAACGCTTGCGACATATAGCCGACCCGGCGGCGCGTAGCGATATCGCTGGAGTCTATTTTCTGCCCGAACAGCCACGCTTCGCCTTCGCTGGCCGGCAGCAGGCCGGTCAGCATTTTCATGGTGGTGGACTTGCCGCAGCCGTTGGAGCCGAGAAAGCCGAAAATCTCGCCGCGGCGGATACGGAACGATACGTGGTCCACGGCCGTGAAGTCGCCAAAGCGCATTGTGAGACCCTGGGCTTCGATGGCGATGTCCTGATCGTCCGCCTGAAGGGGCGGAATGCTTACCGGTTCGTGGCCTCGCTTTTTCTCGTCGGGCAGCAGGCGGATGAAGGCTTCTTCTAGGCTGGCGCTATGGGTGTGTTCGAGCAGTTCGCCGGGCGTACCGGTAGCCAGCACTTTGCCGTCGTCCATCGCGACCAGCCAGTCGAAGCGCTGGGCTTCGTCCATGTAGGCGGTGGCCACCAGTACGCTCATGCCGGGTCGCTCGCCGCGGATACGGTCGATCAGATCCCAGAACTGCGCGCGGGCCAGCGGGTCGACGCCAGTGGTGGGCTCGTCGAGCAGCAGAAAATCGGGGTCGTGGATCAATGCGCAACATAAGCCCAGCTTCTGCTTCATGCCGCCGGAAAGCTTGCCGGCCGGCCGTGCAAGGAAGGGATGCAGGCCCGTGCTGCGGGTGAGATCGTCGATGCGCCGACGCCGCTCAGCCTCGCTGTGGCCGAACAGCCGGGCGAAGAACTGTAGATTTTCCTCCACTGACAGCGTCGGGTAGAGGTTCTTTCCCAGTCCCTGCGGCATATAGGCGATGCGTGGGCAAACGGTGTCTCGGTGTTGCTTGCTCGACATGTTGCCGCCCAGCACGGTGATGGTACCGTCCTGGATCGCACGGGCGCCCGCCAACAGCGACATCAGGCTGGACTTGCCCACGCCGTCCGGGCCGATCAGGCCGACCATTCGGCCGGCGGGCAGGTCCAGATCGAGGTTGTCGAGCGCGACAGTGGAACCATAGTGCAACCGCACCTGTTTCACGCTGGCGACGGGGGCAGTGGTTTGTCCGGATACCATGGCTTGAGCCCTATTGCGCGAAAGGCGAGGCCAGGGAAACAGGCCACGCGTCCTGCTTGTCCAGCTTGACCCAGGCCACGCCCGGCAGCCCTGTTTTGACCTGATCCAGATGCTTTCGCAGCAAGTCCGGCGCGATCTGCGCCTTGACCCGGAACATCAGCTTCTGGCGTTCGCTGGAGGTTTCCACGCTCTTGGGGGTGAACTGCGCGGAACTGGCGACGAAGGAAATGGTGGCGGGCACCGGCATGGCGGGGGCGGCGTCGAGCACGATGCGCGCTTCGCTGCCCAGGGCGACCTGGCCAGCGACCGCCGAGGGCAGGAAGAACGTCATGTAGACATCGGACAGATCGATCAGGTTGAGTACTCGGCCGCCAGCGGCAAGCACTTCGCCCGGTTGGGCGACGCGGAACTGCACGCGGCCGTCGCGCGGCGACTTCAGTTCGCTGTCGCGCAGATCGGCGTCGATGCGCGCGACCGTGGCGATGGCTGCATTCACCGATGACTGAGCTCCCACGCGCTGCGCCTTCGCGGCATTGACGGCGGCAGCTGCGGCCCTGGCTTGCGCCTTGGCGGCGGCCACGGCAGCTTGCGCGCCGCGCACCGCCGCCCGGTCGTCATCTAGTTCCTGGACCGACGAGGCGCCTTCCTTGGAAAGTGTCTGTGAACGTGCCAAGCGCCGCTGCGCGGCATCCAGTTCGGCTTCACGCTGCGTGACTACTGCTTGCGCGGCCACGGCGTCGCTTTCCCGAAGCGCGACCTGCGCGTCGGCCGCCGCGACGGATTGTTCGGCCTGGCGCTGGGAAGCCACCGCCTCTTCGCGCTGCGCCTGCAGCGTGTCGGTCTGCATGCGCGCCAGCGGTTGCCCGGCCCTGATGAAATCGCCTTCCTGGACCAGGATCTGTTCGATGCGGCCAGACAGCTTTGTGGCGATGTCGATCTCGGTCGCCTCGATGCGGCCGTTGCCGCTGGTGAAGCCGTCTCCTGGGCCATTGTCCTGCAGCCTGGTCCAGCCCCACCAGGCCAGTGCGCAGACGCCTGCGGCGGCTACGGCAAAAAGGATTTTTTTCCTCGAGGCGGGAGATAGCGTCATGGTGATTCAGTCGGTGTGGTCGAAGAGGAGGGGGGGACGGCAGCGGTGCGCGCAGCTGCTGCTTCGGGGAGCGGTTCGGCGGCGCCGCCGCCGAGGGCGGCGTACAGCAATATCTGGCTGGAAAGCAATGCGCGGCGCGCCTGGACGAGTTCTTGTTGCGCGCTGAGCAAATCGCGCTGTGCATCCAGCACTTCGAGATAAGCTGCCGAACCGTTGTCGTAGCGCAGCTGGGCCAGCCTGGCACGCTCTTGCTGCGCTCCTAGCGACACGCGCGAGATGGACAGCTGTTCGCCTTGCCAACGGCGCGCCGATAGCGCGTCGGCCACTTCTCGGAAGGCGGTTTGAATGGTCTTTTCGTATTCGGCCACCGCCACTTCGCGGCGCACTTCGCTGAGCTCCAGATTGGCCCGCCGCCGGCCTCCATCGAAGATGGGCAGCGAGAGTGCCGGCAGGAAGGTCCAGGCCCGGCTGCCGCCGTCGAACAGGCCGTCGAGCTCGGCGCTGGCGGTGCCCCAGGCGGCCGTCAGTGCGATGCGCGGGAAGAATGCGGCACGAGCGGCGCCGATGTTTGCCTGCGCGGCCCGCAGCCGGTGTTCTGCCGCGACAATGTCCGGGCGAGCCGTCAACAGCGCGGAAGGCAGGCCCGGCGCGAGTTCCGCCAGCACGGTGGTTTCGTCGAACGGTCCCTGGGGAGGCAAGGCGCCCGGGTCGCCGCCGACCAGTTGCGCCAAGGCGTGCAATTGCGCGGCGCGAGATTGCGCCAATTGCGCGTGCAGGCTCTGCGCTTGCGTCAACAGCGTCTGCACCTGCGTAAGGTCCAGCCGGGACGTAGAGCCGACTTCATAGCGGCGGCTGAAGATGCGATAGGATTCCGCACGGCTGGCCAGTGTCTTTTGCGCGATTGCCACCCGTTCGTCGAGTTCGCGCAAACCCAGATAGCCATCGGCCACCTGCGCGATGAGCGACACTTGCACGGCCTGGCGGGCCGCGTCGGTACTCAGCCAGGACTGCAGCGCGGACTCGCTTAGGTTGCGTACGCGGCCCCACAGGTCCAGTTCCCAGGTGCTCAAGCCGACTTCCGCCCGGTATTCTCCCGAGACGCGAGGTTGCCCCGTCAGGTTGAGATCGCCTGGCACGCGCGCGCGTCCGCCCTGTCCCTGAACGCCCAACGTGGGAAAGCGGTCAGCGCGTTGGATCTGGAATGCTGCTCGCGCCTCTTCGACGCGCAGCACAGCCACACGCATGTCGCGATTGTTCCGCAGTGCAGTGTCGATCAGGCGCTGCAACAGGGGATCTGTAAAGTATTGCCGCCATGCGAGTGCCGGGGCCGCGATGCCGGTGTCGGCGCCCACCAGATCTGGCGCCCAAGTCTGGGGCACTGGCTGCGGCGGCGTGTCGTGGGGCGGCGCCAGCGACATGCAGCCGGCGAGGGCCGCCGTCAGGGCGCCGAGCGCCATCGCGCGCGCCGGCGCTGCGATGGCGCCGGCAAGCGAAGAGGGATAGGGAAGGGCTGCAGGCATGAGTACGTCGGGTCAATTGAGAATGTGGTAGCCGCCGTCCACGTGGATGGTCATCCCCGTGATGGCCCGGGCGCCGTCGCTGGCGAGAAAGGCGCAGAGCGGGCCGACATCGTCGATGGAAAGCGTATGGCGCAGTGGCGAGCGTCGCGTACTGTCCTGAACCAGATCGTCGAAGTCGGCCAAGCCGGATGCGGCCCGAGTGGGAATCGGCCCCGGCGACACCGCGTTGACGCGAATACCGTCTGGACCGAGCTCGGCGGCGAGATAGCGGACCGTGCATTCCAAAGCGGCCTTGACTGGTCCCATCAGCCCATAGTTCGGAACCACTTCCGAGCTGCCCAGGAAACTCATGGTCATCAGGCTTCCACCGTCTCTCATCAGCGGCTGCGCCAGACGCGCCATGCGCACGAACGAATGGCAGGAGACGTCCATGGCGGTGAGGAACCCGGCGCGTGAACTGTCGGCGACACGTCCTTGGAGATCCGCCTTCGGCGCGAAGGCGACCGAATGCAGCAGGAAATCGAGACGGCCCCATTGGCGGCCGATGGCATCGAATATGTCCTGTAGTTGAGCGTCGTTCGCGACGTCCAGCGGTTGCTGGATATCGGCCTGAATCTCTTGCAGCAGAGGGGCCACGAATGGACGCGCCTTGTCGCTCTGCCATGTGGCTGCCAGCTTCGTCCCGCTCTCGTGGAACGCGCGGGCGCAGGCCCATGCGATGCTGTGTTCGTTGGCGATGCCTACGACGAGGCCTTTCTTTCCTTGTAGGGCCGCGAATGTCACGTCAGCGCTCCGTGACATAGTCGCCTGGCGCGTCGCCCAGGATCGTGTAGCCCTTGCTGGCCGCGCCCATGCGCGGCGGCTTGACCTTGTCGCCTGAGCGGGCCTGCAGCCAGGCCAGCCATTGTTCCCACCATGAGCCCTGATGCTCGGTGGCCGAGGCGGTCCATTCGTCGACGGCGATGTTGGCGCCGTAGGCCGGCCGGGTACGCACGTGAAAACGCCGCCTCGGGTGCCCGGGCTCGCTGACGATGCCGGCATTGTGGCCGCCGCTGGTCAGGACGAAGGTGATCTCGGCGGGCGACAGGTAGTGCAGCTTGTAGACGGACTTCCATGGGGCCACGTGGTCGGTGGCCGTGCCCACGCAGAAGATCGGCAGCTTGACGTCGGCCAGCGAAACGGCGCGGTCCCCGACGGGATAGCGCCCCTTGGCCAGATCGTTGTCGAGGAACAGGCGGCGCAGGTATTGCGAGTGCATCCTGGCCGGCATGCGGGTGGCGTCGGCGTTCCAGGCCATCAGGTCGTTCATGGGACGGCGCTCGCCCAGCAGGTATTCGCTGACCAGGCGCGACCAGAGCAGGTCGTAGGAGCGCAGCATCTGGAAAGCCCCCGCCATCTGATCGGCCCGCAAGTAGCCCGTCTCGGCCATCTGCGCTTCGAGCAGGGCGACCTGGCTCTCGTCGATGAACAGGGCGAGCTCGCCGGGCTCGCTGAAATCGGTCTGGGCGGTGAACAGGCTGAGCGAGGCCAGCCGTTCGTCGCCATCGCGGGCGGCCGCGGCGGCGGCGATGGACATGAGCGTGCCGCCCAGGCAGTAGCCGGTGGCGTGGATCTTCTGGCCCGGAACGATGGCGTTGATGGCCGTGAGGGCGGCATCGATGCCCAGCGAGAGATAGTCGTCCATGCCCAGGTCGCGTTCGGCGTTGCCCGGGTTTTTCCAGGACACGCAGAAAACGGTATGGCCCTGGTCGACCAGATACTTGACGAGGGAATTGTGCGGCGAAAGATCGAGGATGTAGTACTTCATGATCCACGCCGGGACGACCAGGATCGGCTCGGGATGGACCTGTGCCGTGGTCGGCGAGTACTGGATCAGTTCGATGAGACGGTTGCGCAGCACGATCTTGCCGGGGGTTGTGGCCACGTCGCGGCCCACCTCGAACTGCTCGGTGCCGGGCGGCGGCAATCCCACGATCTGCCGGCGGACGTCGTCGAGGTAGTAGGACATGCCACGCGCGAGATTGGCGCCGTTTTCTTGGAGGGTGCGCTCGATCACCACCGGATTGCTGAAGAGCCAGTTGCCGGGCGAAAACACGTCGAGCATCTGCCGGGCGCCGAACTGCACCAGTTTTTGATGGTGCGGATCCACGCCCCAGACGCCGGTGGTGGCTTCGTCCCACCAGCGCCCCTGCATGGAAAAAGCCTCGCGCAGTAGATCGAAGGGGTAATGGTTCCAGGCGGGGTCGGCAAAGCGCCGGTCGGTGGCGGGCGTCGCGCCGGCGGCGGCTGCGTCGGGCGCCGTGGCGATCCGTTGGCTGGCAAGCTCGACCAGCCGCGCCAGTTGCTGCGCCGCCAGACGCTGCAGGCGCATGCGCTTGCCGGGGCTGGTCGCCAGGTGGCTGGCCCAGTTCATCCAGGCGGTGAGGGTGGACTCAGGAGAGAGGGAGGCCCATGCCCGTGCCCACGCAGCATGCGCTTGTGCGTCCAGGGCATCTTCTTTGGATCGTTGTTCTATCTCATTGCAGGCATTGGCTGTCACTACAGACATTCCTAAAAAAACCATTTAGACGGTTTTTTATCTTAGCATCGTAACGCAGTGCACAATCAGAAAGGAAGGCATTATTTTTGATTAATATCAAAGTCGCGTGAGTTTCCATCTTGGCCGGGCCGGCAGCGCTGCGATGTTTGCCTCGGCTGACGGTTGGGGCGGCTTGCTACGATGAACTAAAATGTCCCGAATCAGCGGGCTTGCCACAGGCAGTCTGTACCGAGACAGGAGAAGACGCGTTTGTCGCCAAGAAACACAGGGGATGCATCGAAGGGCCGTCGGCGCTACTTGCCTTCGACGGAACGCAAGGTCGAAATTCTCGAGGCCGCACTTCAGGAGTTTTCATCGAATGGGTACGTCAACACTACCGTCGAGCGTATCGGTGCCCGAGCAGGTCTAACCAAGAGCGGCGTCTACGCGCACTACCGCAGTAAAGACGAAATCTTTGAGGAAATGCTGACGCGCCTGCTGGCGCCGATGGAAGGGGAGGCCACATGGACACCGCAAGAAGCGGATTCGCTGCCCGAGATCGTGGATTCTTATCTTGATTACGTCTACAGCAGATTGCGCGAGCCGACTGTCCTGGCAGCGTTGCGGCTTATTTTGGCGGAGAGTTCCCGTGTGCCCCCTGATCTGATGAAGCAATGGCGAATACGCGTGCTGGAACCCCAGTGGGCCCGGCAGCAGGCCGTGGTCGATTCCTGCATCCGGTCAGGGAAAATGCGGCGATCCCTCTTGTCCGCGAATTTTCTCATGGCCGCTTCGCCTGCTGTCTTTGGGGCTGTTCTACAGATGCTGTTTGCCGACGGCTGCCCGGTGTCCATGCAGACTGCACGCGCGATTCATCGACAATATCTGCTAGAAGCGTTTGGCACGGACACGGCTGGCGCCGGGCATGGTAGGCAGTAAGCTTAGCTGCCCTACTTCATTAGGAAGTGCTTACCATCCCAGCAGGCTGATCTGCAGGAACGGCTCCACGATAATGGACAGCTCGGTGCGGTGAGCACGGCCATGGGCGCGGCTGGCCCGTGGGCCAGCTCGACGGCGGATTGCCAGAGCGTGGCTTCCTTCGCTGTGCAGGCCTCGCAGGCTGATGCGCACGACTGCTTAGACGTTGGCCAAGACGAACATGATCGCGGCGCCGACGGTCAGGGCGAGCCATATCGATGTCCGGCCGGCCGGACGGGCCGGCGCAGCATGGCGCCGCAGGTTTCGCAACGCGCAACTTCGTCGGATCGCAGATTGCGAGACGCTGGTACAGGGTGTCGCAATGCTCGCAAACGATGAGGTGGGGAACGGTGTGCATCACCCTGCTGCGTAGTCACGCACGATTTCCAGCACGCCGTTTATGAAGAACTGGATCGCCATGCATACCAGCAGAAAGCCCATGACTCGCGAAATCGCTTCGACCCCGCCAGCTCCGAGTGCCTTCGCAATCCTGTCTGCAAAGCGCAGAACTATCCAGAAAAGCAAACCGAGCAAAGCAAATACGATTATCGGGCCTATGTCCAGTACCCATGGCGCATAGGCTGCAACCTTCGAGTTGTTCACGGACGCGGCGCTGCTGATGAGCATTGCAATTGTCCCTGGGCCTGCGGTGCCCGGAAGCGCCAGTGGGACGAACGCGATATTGGCTGATTGTCTGCTATCCAACTGCTCTGACACTGCATCAGCCTATGGAGTGTCGTCTATGCGGGATGAGGGAAACAACATGCTGAATCCAATGCTGCCCACAATCAGGCCCCCCGCGATCCTCAGACTGGGAATGGAAATGCTGAAGGTCTGCATGATCCAGGAACCACCGTAATAGGCGACCAGCATGATGCCTACTACATAGAAAGCTGCCTCGGTGATTTGACGTTGACGTTCTCGATAAGAAAGCCGTCCTCCGAGCGACAACAGCAGCGTCATTGAAGTCAGGGGATTGGCTAGCGGTAGTAACAAGGCCAGTCCAATGCTTACCAATTGTCCAAGCTGAATGAGTTCATCCATAAGCGCGTCTAGAATCCAAGGACATCAATCCAGCCGAATCATGGGACGATCGAAAGTCCGATTCTGAATTGTGACCTATTGCGTTGGTCGTAACCGAGCAGTGTTTCGCCGTAACCGTTGAAGTATTGCAGGTGGACGTAGCCGTTCAGGTCGAACCACGATCGTAGGGGCCATGCGAAGTCGATTTGAGTGGTTCGACGACTCTGGCTGCCCTGGCGGTACATGGCCGAAAGAACGGGGCCCTTATCCTGCGCCCATCGCAGGGTCCAGTCTACGTAGCCGGCGTAGTCGGCATAATCGGAGTTTTCGCTACCCTTGCTGAAATACCCCTTGATTTTGGGAGCGAAGCTAAGTGTGCTTCCGCCGGCAAAGCGGTAGTTCAGCGCAGGCTGCAGATAGGCGTCGTTGACTGAACGAGAGTCTTCTCCATCTTTGCCATTGGACAGGTGCTCCACGCCCCCGTTGATGCCCAAACGCCAGACATGATCCTGAGACTGCCAGACTTTGTCCGACAGCCAGAAAAGGCTGGGATTGAAGGTCGTATCGATGAAGGGCCGCGAGTCGCTTTGCAAGTCCCACAACGAGGTCTGGGTGTAGCCGAAATAAACGTTCTCGAAGAAGCGAGCCGGCCGGTCGCTGGGGGGGGTGAACAATCGGTACTTGGCGCTGAGCTGAAAGCGAGCGGTGGTGCGCTCACGCGTGCCGACAACGAAATAAGAGGGCTGGTAAGTCGACAGGGCGCTGCGGAAACTATCGAACGCCGATTGCGAGCCGGCTGTTCCGCCGGCAGCTACCGCATCTGCCGGCGCCGGACCCGCCGTAGACGAGGCCCCGATTTCCGATACTTGCGCGGGAGGTAGTGGCATACCGGTGATCGGGTCCACCACCGGAACAGTGGCTGGCGTGGCCGCTAATGACTGTCCATGGTCCGGGTCTGCGGCTTCGAGCGCCAGCAGGGCGGCTTCACCCTCAATGGAAATCGCTTGTATACCGCGTGCTTGCGCTGGCACCACGACATCCCAACGTACGCGTGCGAAATTGTCCACCGGGATGCTGAGAGTTGCGGGTTCACCAGGGAGAGTCGCCACGGTGCGTAGAATACCGCCCGGACTGCGCCACTGCAGCACCAGATGGCGCGGTGTGGTCCAGCGAACGCTGGCGTCCCCATCGTTGTAATACATAGCTTCGAGGTGGACTGTTTCTCCGGGAGCGGCTACTGGCCGATCCAAGCGGTAGGTGACACCTGCCGAGGCAGGTGAGGTGGCTATGACTGATGCAACAGCAACGATTGCGCAACGCCAAGTGGCTTTTGGCCGACACGTAGAGAAAAACGACATGCAGATGGCTCGTGGGTGAATGGGAAGCCGTTGTGGCGCTTCAATCAAGGTCGAACGGTCTATTGATCTGCATGTCAGCTCATGCGAATGCGAGGTTGGACGATGCCGTTGATACGCTCGGCTAGCCATAGCATGGTCGCTTTGGGTAAGCCATGAAGCGCTTGTTGATGGCGACGGTAGAGCATGGCATGACTGAACTGTGCGAATCGACCTTGAATGAACCCACCGCGGAACAGACCGTAACGACCCAGCGTTCCGAAAGCGTTGTAGTCGCCGAGCGAAACCAGCGAGCCGTAATCGCGAAAGCCGAAGTCGGGAAGCCTTTCCCCCTTTAACCAGCGGGGAAGATGTCGGGCGAGATGCATCGCTTGCTGGGTTGCCACCTGAGCAGTCGGCGGCAGGGGACGGTCGCTTTCTGGTAATTGGAGGCTTGCGCAGTCCCCGAGTGCGAAAATCCTGTCCTCCTCGATCGCTTGTAGGGTCGGGCGGACGATGACCTGGTGGGAGCGGTTGGTTTCCAGTCCATCGATTCCTGTCAGGAAGTCCGGCGCCTTCACGCCAGCAGCCCAAACCATCAGATCGGCTGGCACGGCTGATCCATCGTCGCATGTGAGTCCCTCGGATGCAGCCGCTGTGACGCGCTTGCCGGTCTGTACCTGAAAGCCGATCTTGCGAAGCAACTCCTCCGTCGAAGCCGAGATGGCAGGCGGAAAGGCGGAAAGTAGACGGGAGCCGCTTTCCAGCAAAGTCAATTCCAGTCGTCCGCGTACCGCGGGGTCGCCGTAGTTCGAGGCGATTTCCAGCAAGTGGCTCAGTTCGGCCGCCAATTCAACGCCGGTTGCGCCTCCACCTACGATGGCCACCCTTAGGGCCTCATCCTGGACGACGGCGCGTGTGACTTTTGCGCGCAATGTCGCGTTGAATGCCTCTGCTTGGATCTGGCTGTCAATGAAGTGGCAATGCTGAGCGACGCCAAGCGTGCCGAAGTCGTTGGCCCGGCTGCCCAGGGCCAGTACCAGGACATCACAGGCTATCGCGCGCTCTTCGACAATTAGGGAACCTCTGAACAAGTCCAACGAACCTGTCAGAATATAAGTTATTGAAAACAGTCCGATCCGAGTGAACCCGATGAGCCAGTTGAGTTTTTCCGAAGCCGAGTACGTTGGCAAACGCAAGAAAACGCGCCGTGAGAAGTTTCTGGCCAAGATGGAGCGTGCGGTGCCGTGGAAGCTCTTTGCCGATCTGGTCGATCCGCATTACCCCAAACCGGGCATCGGTCGTCCACCGTATCCGCTGGAAACGATGCTGCGCATCTACTTCATGCAACTGTGGTTTTCGCTGTCGGACCCGGCCATGGAAGAGACGCTGTACGACAGCTTTTCGATGCGCCAGTTTGCCAAACTGCCTGGAGGTCGTGTGCCGGACGAGACCACCATTTTGAACTTCCGTCATCTGCTCGAGCAGCACAACATTGCCGACCAAGCGCTTGAGGCGGTCAACCTGCTGTTGCAGGATCAAGGCATTCAGGTGCGCAAAGGCACCATTGTGGACGCCACAATTATCGATGCACCCAGCTCGACCAAGAACGCCAGCGGCACGCGGGACCCCGAGATGCATCAGACCAAAAAGGGAAACCAGTGGCACTTTGGGATGAAGGCCCACATTGGGGTTGATCTTCACAGCGGGCTGGTCCACACGGTGGTGGGCACCGCTGCCAATGAGCATGATGTTACTCAGGCGGCTGCGTTGCTGCATGGTGAAGAAACGTTGGCTTTTGGCGATGCCGGTTATCAAGGCGTAGACAAACGACCCGAGCACCAAGGGCGTGACGTAACCTGGCACATTGCCATGCGCCCCGGCAAACGGCGCGCCTTGGGTAACAGCGCAATTGATCGTTTGACGCAAAACATTGAGCGGGCCAAATCCAGTCTTCGAGCCAAGGTTGAGCATCCGTTTCGTGTCATCAAATGCCAATTCGGGTTTCGTAAAGTCAGATTCCGTGGACTGGCCAAGAACACTGCGCATTTGAAAATGTTGTTTACGCTGTCCAATATCTGGATGGCACGCCGCCCGTTGACGGCGGTGGCAGGGTAAGTGCGCCCAAAAAGCGCCAACAGGCCCGAAAACGGGCCTGATCGGGGTGCAAACAACCCGAAAGTGGCGATGATTTGAGCAGTTTTTAACCATTTTTGAATACTTTGGTCATGAGGTCGATTTTTGGATGTTTGAAATCGAGTTCTTCAGACCTTCCTTAGCTCGCCAGTCGGTGTTCTTATCTCGCCTAACTGGATTGATCCAGTGGCCCGATCTAGACCATGCATTTCTCCGAACTGATACTGAAATCCATGGTCGCGCGCATGGGCAAGATAAATGACTTGCTGTTGCTGCACGTTGCGGGTTCCCGCCGCAATGGTGTGGAGCATGGGCTTCCAGATATGCGTCGGGCTTCTATCGATGAGTGTGACGTGCGCATCGCCGCTGCGCCCGAGCTGGTCTCCGAGTCGGGTGGCCAACATCAGTCCCGCGATGCCGCCGCCTACGATCACGATCCGTACTGGTTTCGCCATGGTATTCAACAGATGATGAATTTTGGATAGTCTACATTGAGTGTTTTGAATTCACAAAGGCCTTCTTACATTTGGCGGTGTTTCAATTTGGAATATCGATCATCAGAAGCCTAGCCATCATAACCTATTGATTTTAAAAAATTTATTCATTACACACATGCTCCATTACACACTCTATTACACACATTGGCGCTGGATTGCCTCGGCATAAGCGTTTCCATCATCGAGCGGCGCCATGATCCCGCTTGGAGCAGTGTTTGTAGGTCACGATGGTCGCCGTCGGAGTGCTGGGTGGCAACGGCGCATGCAGCGATCAGTCGCTTCTGGATGAACGCGCATATCTCTACGTTCCGATCCGTCGAGAGGACGGGCAGGAAGAAGCTCAAGAGATAAGAAAGTGTGGGCATGAAAGCAGTCTCCTTGAAATTGGGAGCCGCCTTGCCGGGAGCGCGATGACACTGAGCCTTGCCGGTTCGGCGGCAAGGTGCGGCGCGATGCCGCAGCGACGTGCCGCTTCTATGAGAAGCGCCACCACCAACGGAGGTTGGACATCGCGGAAAAATTCATCTGAAAGAAGATCCTATCGTTCTTTTCGTCAACTGGCCTGACGCAATTTGTCAGACGCACGTGTAGCGTGCCTCATTATAGCATCTGTCCAGAGGTGGGGCGATAGGCTCAGAAAAATTCACCAAACGATACCGACGCATGTCCCAGTTCCGCAGCCGAAGCTCGCAATGGCTAAACACCATTGACCTTGGATTCGGAGATTCAAACCTGATTTGGTCTCGCATCTCCATTATTTTTATTTCATCTATCAGCATTCATCCCAGGCCCGACCCAGCTTCGCATCTGCCTGAAAGCTGCATTTCCGCCCCGGAATCTACATCGAGAAGCGCAAGGCCCACGTTCTTAGACCTGTGTAGCCAAGCAGTTATGAAAATTCAGGCTTGTCGAATATGGGTCTAGCGATAACCCTCACGTAGGTGCGCAAAGTAAATGTCGAGCTAGGGAAGGTCTGAAGAACTCGATTTCAAACATCCAAAAATCGACCTCATGACCAAAGTATTCAAAAATGGTTAAAAACTGCTCAAATCATCGCCACTTTCGGGTTGTTTGCACCCCGATCAGGCCCGTTTTCGGGCCTGTTGGCGCTTTTTGGGCGCACTTACCCTGCCACCGCCGTCAACGGGCGGCGTGCCATCCAGATATTGGACAGCGTAAACAACATTTTCAAATGCGCAGTGTTCTTGGCCAGTCCACGGAATCTGACTTTACGAAACCCGAATTGGCATTTGATGACACGAAACGGATGCTCAACCTTGGCTCGAAGACTGGATTTGGCCCGCTCAATGTTTTGCGTCAAACGATCAATTGCGCTGTTACCCAAGGCGCGCCGTTTGCCGGGGCGCATGGCAATGTGCCAGGTTACGTCACGCCCTTGGTGCTCGGGTCGTTTGTCTACGCCTTGATAACCGGCATCGCCAAAAGCCAACGTTTCTTCACCATGCAGCAACGCAGCCGCCTGAGTAACATCATGCTCATTGGCAGCGGTGCCCACCACCGTGTGGACCAGCCCGCTGTGAAGATCAACCCCAATGTGGGCCTTCATCCCAAAGTGCCACTGGTTTCCCTTTTTGGTCTGATGCATCTCGGGGTCCCGCGTGCCGCTGGCGTTCTTGGTCGAGCTGGGTGCATCGATAATTGTGGCGTCCACAATGGTGCCTTTGCGCACCTGAATGCCTTGATCCTGCAACAGCAGGTTGACCGCCTCAAGCGCTTGGTCGGCAATGTTGTGCTGCTCGAGCAGATGACGGAAGTTCAAAATGGTGGTCTCGTCCGGCACACGACCTCCAGGCAGTTTGGCAAACTGGCGCATCGAAAAGCTGTCGTACAGCGTCTCTTCCATGGCCGGGTCCGACAGCGAAAACCACAGTTGCATGAAGTAGATGCGCAGCATCGTTTCCAGCGGATACGGTGGACGACCGATGCCCGGTTTGGGGTAATGCGGATCGACCAGATCGGCAAAGAGCTTCCACGGCACCGCACGCTCCATCTTGGCCAGAAACTTCTCACGGCGCGTTTTCTTGCGTTTGCCAACGTACTCGGCTTCGGAAAAACTCAACTGGCTCATCGGGTTCACTCGGATCGGACTGTTTTCAATAACTTATATTCTGACAGGTTCGTTGGACTTGTTCAGAGGTTCCCTAGTTGAACATTCCGTCATGACCTGGATTGGCGCTCGTCGATCGAACATAAGTTAGCTCATATTTTCGACGAAACGATGACATTTTAAATACGTGTGCACGGCGCCAGCTAGTTCTTAAGGCTCTCGAAAAATCAATATCAGAAAGTCGGAAATTATCTGACTTATAGCGAATGATTTAGAGAACGCAATAGGAGATGGATGCATGCACGATAGTCCCCCTATTTCAAAAGTCTACTATCTTCCCATCGAAGCAGCTATACGCTGGGCCGGTTTGTTGAGGTACACGAACGAAATTCTGCCGTCAATCTCTTCATCCCGACATTTGCCGAAGTCGATTGACTGTCCGAGATGGAATGAGCTTCGTTTGTTCTTGGAGCGAATATATGACGCAATCCAGAACGGAGAACTCGCATATGGCCGCGAAGGTATTACGTTGAATGACAATTCGCTTTGGGATTCCCCGCACCTGACCGTGCGACACGTAGACCTTAAGCGATGGATGCGGGAACACTATCCAGAGCACCGACCAGGGTTCCTCTTTAGTCGCAGCGAGCGTATAGCGCATCCCATCATCACACTAGAAACAGGGCAAGCCATGCTCGTCGAGCGGCTGGCCCTTAAATCCGCCTTGGAGCAATGCAAGGGCCAACTGAACGAATTACAGGAGAAATACGACGCTCTTCTCAAGCAGTCCACCATGATTCCTGCCTGCGCTCGTTGCCCGATCAGCGATCGAGCCGAGGCCACCTATCTGAACATCATCGGCGGAATGCTGGACCTGATGCTCGGCCTGTCTCCATCGGGCACACCGTATTCCAGTTTCAAGACCCAGGAGGCCGTGGTGAGCGCATTGGTGGCTCATCACAGCGGGGCCATGGGCATCGCAGAGCGGACGTTGAATGGCAAGTTCGCCACGGCAAGGCGGCGGTTGCGTAGCGCAGCCGTTTGAAGTTTGCCAGCTTGTATATGCAGTCGCGGAGATTGCATTTGCAATGTCTTTCTGCAGCTATGTCTATTGAATAGAGGTCACGTCAACAAACGCCACTGAGCGTTCAGGAGTGACCGCCATGTCGCAAACACCTGTACTGCATCCGAACGAGCGCCGCATCCTGCGGCTAGATGAAGTCGAAGCCAAGTCTGGCTTCAAACGCGCCCACATCTACAACCTGATGAAAAAGCGCCAGTTTCCCNNNNGCGCCAGTTTCCCCAGGCGCTGCGCCTGGGCGTGCGCGCAGTGGGTTGGGACTCGATTGAGATCGACCAGTGGATCGCCGAACGCGTCAATAACCGTACGTGACTCGCTCTCCCTCGGAATTCCCTATCCCCTGACGGAGAGCGTCATGCAGGTTGTATCCATTATCTCGACCAAGGGCGGTGTCGGCAAAACGACCACCGCCGCCAACCTCGGCGGGCTTGCCGCCGACGCGGGCTTGCNNTCGACGTGCAGCCCACGTTGTCCTCCTACTACGAGCTGGCCCACCGCGCGCCTGGCGGCATCTACGAGCTGCTGGCTTTCAACGAGCGCGATCTCAACCGGCTCGTGTCCCGCACGAGCATCGCGGGCCTGGACCTGGTGCTCTCCAACGACCACCGAGGCGAACTGAACACCTTGCTGCTGCATGCGCCGGACGGGCGTCTGCGGTTACGCCATCTGTTGCCGGTGCTGGCGCCTCTCTATGACCTGTTGTTGATCGACACCCAGGGCGCGCGCAGCGTCTTGCTGGAGATGGCCGTGCTCGCCTCCGATCTTGCGCTGTCGCCCGTGACCCCGGAAATCCTCGCGGCCCGCGAGTTGCGGCGCGGCACCATGCAGTTGCTGGAGGACATCGCGCCGTACCGACACCTCGGCATCGAACCGCCGCCGCTGCACCTGCTCATCAACCGCGTCCACCCCGTGTCCGCCAACGCGCGGCTGATCCAGCAGGCCCTGCGCGACCTGTTCCAGGAGCATGTCGGCATCCGTGTGCTGGGTACTGACGTGCCGGCTATCGAAGCCTATCCGCGCGCTGCGACCCGCGGCCTGCCGGTGCATCGCGTGGAGTACCGACAGCCACCGGGCAGAGTCGCGCCAGCCGCGCTCGACACCATGCGCGCCCTTNCCCCGGAAATCCTCGCGGCCCGCGAGTTGCGGCGCGGCACCATGCAGTTGCTGGAGGACATCGCGCCGTACCGACACCTCGGCATCGAACCGCCGCCGCTGCACCTGCTCATCAACCGCGTCCACCCCGTGTCCGCCAACGCGCGGCTGATCCAGCAGGCCCTGCGCGACCTGTTCCAGGAGCATGTCGGCATCCGTGTGCTGGGTACTGACGTGCCGGCTATCGAAGCCTATCCGCGCGCTGCGACCCGCGGCCTGCCGGTGCATCGCGTGGAGTACCGACAGCCACCGGGCAGAGTCGCGCCAGCCGCGCTCGACACCATGCGCGCCCTTGCCAGCGAGTTGTTCCCGCAATGGCAGGATCAATTGGCCTTCGTGTCCGGCCGCCCGCAGCGTCCTTCTGAGACTGGGAGGCAGCATGGCAAGCGCACATGAACTGGCCCGCGGCCACAAGCGGCTACGCGTCCTGATCGAATTTGCGATCAGCGAAGGCTGGCACGTCAAACGCACACCGGGTGGACACCTCAAGTTCACCAAGGTCGGCTGCGCCGCGATCTACACCAGCTCGACCGCGAGCGACCACCGGGCGACCCTCAACGCCCGCGCGCAGATCCGCCGTGCCGAGCGCCAGGCCCAAGCCCAGGCCGCCAGCGTAAAGGAATGCGGCCATGGCTGATATGAGGTCCCAGGACATGGCTGGAAAGCTGCTTGCCGCCGGGTTCGAACGTAGCGGTCCATCGGCCACCGCCTTGAGCGACCCGATTGTCGACACGCCGATGGTCGTGACGTTAGACCAGTTGCGTCCCTACGATCACGATCCACGCAAGAAGCGCAATTCCGCCTACGAGGAAATCAAGGCTTCCATCCGTGAACGCGGCCTGGATGCGGCGCCGGCCATCACGCGCCGTCCAGGCGAAGATCACTACATCATCCGCAACGGCGGCAACACGCGGCTGGCGATCCTGCGTGAACTCTGGTCGGAGACCAAGGACGAGCGATTCTTCCGCATATCGTGCCTGTTCCGCCCCTGGCCCACACGTGGCGAGATCGTCGCATTGACCGGGCACCTTGCGGAGAACGAGCTACGCGGCGGCCTGACGTTCATCGAGCGAGCCCTCGGCGTCGAGAAAGCGCGTGAGTTCTACGAAGAGGAAAGCGGCACCACGCTGAGCCAATCCGAACTGGCTCGCCGCCTGGCCGCCGATGGCTACCCGGTACAGCAGTCGCACATCAGCCGCATGGTCGATGCGGTCCGCTATCTGCTACCCGCGATCCCGACCGTGCTCTATGGCGGATTGGGCCGCCACCAGGTCGAGCGGCTATCGGTCATGCGCAAGGCCTGTGAACGCACCTGGGAGCAGTACGCCAAAGGCCGCTCTCTTCCTCTGGATTTCGACGGCTTCTTTCAGGAAGTGCTGTCGCAATTCGACACGCAGGCTGACGAGTTTTCGCCGCAGCGAGTGCAAGACGAGCTGATCGGCCAGATGTCCGAATTGCTGGGCATCGACTACGACGTACTGGCGCTGGACCTGACTGAATCGGAGAGCCGTCACCGTGCGTTGGTCAGCGACCCGACGCCGCCATCAGCGCCGCCCGCATTGCCTGAGCCTGGGGCCATCGCGCGACCGCCGGTTGAATCAGCACCATCCACTATCACGCCTGCACCACGTCCAGGCCATGCAGCGGCCGCGCCTACGCGGCGCGAGGACGACACGGCTCCGAGGGAGGCCTCCGCGGCTAGCCCTACGGCAGGGGTCGGCGATTTGCTTCAGGAGCACATCATCTCCCCGGCACCAACGACGGAGCGGCTCCAGTCCATCCAGCGCATGGTCGCCGATCAGTTAGGCGATGCGCTACCGCCCGATTTCTCAGCGAACGTATTGCAGTCGATTCCAGTGCAGGCCGGTGGCCTCTATCCCATCTCGGACATCTGGTATATCGACCCTGGACTGGATACGCCCGATCGGCTACGCATCCACATCGCGCAGTTCGCGCGCGAGATCGCAGGCGAGGCCGAGCTGGACGAGTACGTCGCGGATCGTCCCGATGGCATCGGGTTCGCGTGCCGCGCCCAGGCCCGGCCTTCGTCGCCCCTGGGACGCGCCGTGCTCGCGCTGCTGGTTTCTCTGGCCGGTCAGCCGCCGGCCGACGTTGGCTTGGACAGCGGGCAAATCGTTAACGACCTGCCGGCACTGCTGCACGGCCAGGACGATGCGGCCTTGCGATTGAGCGACACCGCGCTGGTCAAGCTGTTCCGACTGCTGCGGTTGGCCCGACGCCTACTGGACCTGGAAGCCGGCGCTGTCGGTTCTGGGACCTGAGCGAGGGATGCCAGCATGTCCGCACCGAACCCACTCAATCAGGCCGTCCTCGCCCAGGCGCTCTACGACCTGCGCAACGGCCAATTGCGTCGATGCAAGGCGATGGGGTTCGGGGAGGAAGAGTTGGACGCGCTCAAGCACCCGGCGCTGATCAGCGTGTTGGCCAATGCCAACGTCTCCTGGTGCTCTGTCTCCGTGAACCGCGAAGTGCTCCGACGCTTGCTCAAGCAGGCGCAGGACGTGGAGAAGGAGATCGCCACCGTCGATCGCATGCTGCGTCTGGGCGCCAGTACAGAAATGGTGAGTCGCTTCTACGGGCTTACGCATCAGGAAGTCGCGCTACGACGCGAAGTTCTCGGTCTGCCCAAACGCAAGGGTCGCCATCCGGTTCTAGACGAGGAGCAGGACACGGAACTGTGGCGGCGCTGGAAGGCCGTGACCAGCAGCAGGAATGTCGATCTGGAGGACGAAACCTCGGTCCTTGATGCGGCAATGGACCTCGCCGAAGGCATGGAACTGCCGCTGTCGGTGGTCTGGGCTGCGATCAAAGGCTGGATCGATCAAGGATTGGGTTGAGTTATGGCCGTGGATGACTCAGCACCACGAGCATCACGCCATGGCCCCGTCGCCCTCGCTGATCTGTTCGACAGCGCGCTGAAAGACCTTGCGCCCAAACCCCGCGCGCCCACATCCGCACCCGCATCTGCACCGTCGCCTGAGTCAACATCTGGTGACGGTTTCCTTTTCAGCGGCAATCGGCACGAGAGCGTGCCGCGGCGGCTCTTTCTCGACCGACGCCTAACACCGCTGGAGCGCAATGCGTGGCAAGTGTTTCGGATGATGCTCAACGAGGATGGCGTCACTGCGTTTCCGACGTATGAGCAACTTCGACCATGGCTCGCTTCAACACCCTGCGCTGGACAAGCCTCCCACGAGACCGTCGCACGCGAGCTGACGCTGTTGCGCCTGACACGCTGGTTGAGTCTCGTGCGGCGCAGACGCGACCCCAAAACCGGCCGTATTCTCGGCAACCTCTATGTTCTACACGACGAGCCCTTGACTCCATTCGAGGCGATGCAGCTCGACGCGGACTACTTGCAGCTCGTCAGCCAGGCTCTGGGCCACTCGGCCAAGGCCGTTCAGGTCGTGGGCCTGCACACCCTCAAGGAGATCGCCAAAGACCCGTTGCTGTCCGGCCGCACGCTGCCCTCGCGGCTGCAGGTCCTTGCCGAACGCCTCGCCAGCCAGGGCATCGGGACGCAAGAGAGTTATCCACAGGAGGACATGGTTCACGATTCCGAAGAAGGGGCTCCAAGCCTTCTTCGGAATCCCGAGCACCCGTCTTCGGAATCCGAAGCAGGGCCGAAACCCGCGTCAGACGGCTCTCTTTGGAATCCGAAGCAGGACCGTACTGTACGTAGTAGTCGTATTAATGAAGTACGTACTACCGCGCGCGAGCGTGGGCAGGCGCGCGCGATGCAAGGTGTCCGCTTGCCTGATCGCTTCCTTGGTTTGAAAGAAGAGCAGCAGGCCGGGGCGATGGTGGCATTGCAGCAGGTCGATGTCCCGCTGCGTCAGGCCGTGCTGGACGAATGGGCCGATCGTTGTCGCGGCAACACCATCCGCAACCCGGCCGGCTACCTGTTCGGCATCATCCAGCGCGCCATCCGTGGCGAGTTCAACGCGTGGGCCAAGCAGGCTGGCGCGACAGCACACCCCACCGCCGCGCGAGATGCGCAGTCTGAGGCACCACGCAATGTGGTTCCACCCGAGGTGGCCAAACAGCACATCGAACGGCTGCGTGACCTTCTGCGCAAGAGCTGATCGTTACGAGCGGCATGGTCATGAGGCAGACATCCGTGGCCGTCAGTAGAGCTATCCCCAGGGGATAAATGTAATGCAAGGCGTAACGCCGACAGGTACGGCCTGGTACTTTCGTCCACTGCACTGCAATGGCGCCGGTTTCAGGAGCGACGCTGACCATTCGCGCGAACAGCGCTCCATGGCGTTTGATGGAGCTATCCCCTGGGGATAGCTCGTGCCTCGGGCTGGGACTGCCACGACAACCGGGGACTGATTCATTTCGGTTTGTTGACTGACTGCCTTCCGTTGCGTGCCGATCCTGACGGCTCCTTTTCCACAGCGGGCGGTCACCATGGCAACCAACGAACCTTTACAACTCAATCTCGGCTCCTTGCGCAGCGCGATGTCGCTGACGCTTCACACCCACCACGCCTCGCGCATCTGGCACGGGCGTGCCGCCGCTGAGGGGCGGCCGGGCATTGTCGGGCTCAACGGCTACATCGCCGTGATGAACAAGATGAAGCGCGGATCGGAGCAAGACGACCCGTACAGCGACTGGTGGATGTTGCGCATCGAGGAAAAGCTCGATCAGACCAAATCCACGCTGCAATCGCTGCGCGAGCAAGTTGATCAGGCGCTGGCCGGCGTACCCGCAGCATTGAGCCTGGGCGAAAACCTCAACGTGCAGCCGGTGAAGCTCCCCTTGTTTGTGAACGCGCAGCTCGGCTTCGCGGCGGTCTATCTCCTGGCCGACTACGACGACATCGCCCGCAAGTTGATCCTCGCCCATCACACCGCGCTGATCGATCGCTCGACATTGGAGCGCTGGCTCAACGAAGGCGCCCACGCGCTGCGCAGCCTGTTCAGTCTGGCGCAGCAGTACCGCTACTCGGGCTGCACCCGCGACGACTTCGCGGCCAAAAATGCCGCAGCGCGGGCGGCGCTGGAGAAGTTCGGCGAACTGCCCCAGGAGGTGCTCGAAGGCACACGCCGTTCGAAGTTTGCGCCCCCCATCGCGCGCCGTGGCCTGCAACAGCGCAGCGATGGTTCTGCCGCAGCGCCTCCGTCCGGCGATGAAGCCATCACCGCCGAGCCATCCGAAACCGCAGCCGGTGAGGACGAACCGGCATGAGCGATCTGAACCAACCGATCCGCTACTTCCGGGGCCTGCAACAGGAAGCCTTCATGCGGCTGGAACACGCGGCCTCTCTAAAAGGCCTTTTAAAGCCCTTTAAAGGTAAAGGGGACTTCGAGGCCTGGGCCAGCCAGTGCTTCGCCATGCGCGACGAACTGATTGGCTTGGCGCAGCGACAGGTGCTGCCACAGGCGTGCGGGCATCCCTTCCACCTGCTTCCCGTCGAGCTGGCCCAGCAGACCACTGGCGCAGGCACAGCCTTTCTTCGCTGGCGCAAGCACGATCGCTCGGCCATGGGCGTGGCCCTGTGGCAGCAGCTGATCGCCGGCTCCAGCACGCCGGTCAACCTGCTGCACGACCTGCATGCAATCGAATTGCAGCGCATCACGCTAAACATGCAGATAAGCCTGCTGCACACCCTGGGCAGGCAAGCACAGGAATGCGCCAGCAAAGCGGCCGAGGCGGACAACACCTACCTGTGCCGGCTCGCGTCCGTTTCTGTCGCAGTGCGCGATCAGTGATTGCGCCAGCCATCCGAGTACGCGCCCGACGCCGATGAGGCACGGGAATTTCAACCACCACGGAGATTGCACCATGAGCACACAATTCATCGGCGAAGGCAACATCGGCTCGCCACCGGAGTACCGCGAATTCACCAATGGCAACGACGAACCCAGCCGCCTGCTGCGCCTGAACGTCTATTTCGATAACCCCGTTCCCAAGAAGGATGGCACCTTTGAGGACCGTGGCGGCTTCTGGGCGCCGGTGGAAATCTGGCACCGCGACGCCGAGCACTGGCAGCGCCTCTACCAGAAGGGTATGCGGGTGCTGGTGATCGGCCGCATGGAGCGCGAGCCCTGGACGGACAACGAAGATCAGCCACGCGAGACCTGGCAAGTCAACGCGCGCAGCGTCGGCATTCTGCCGTACCGCATCGAGTCTGTGGTCCTCAGCCCGAAGCCACAGGAGGCAGAACCGAAGCCGCAGGCCGACCAGGAATCGACCGCGCCGAAAGAGACGAAGCGCAGGAAGTGACCCGGCACGGAGGGCGGCTGCCGCGGTGCTTAGCCGCCCTCCATGTGCCGCGAGCTATCCCCAGGGGATAGCTCCATCAACGTCCACCGAATTCCACGCGCTCCCGACAATCGCGGCTTCCGGCACGCGCACGTCCGACCACGCGCCTTCCTCGCACACGCCACCCCATTCCGTGAAAGTGGTCGCCACCGCATGCGGCTTGTTTGCTGCTGCCCTTGGTAGCGCTCGGCATCCTCGATTCCAGCAACCCAATGAACCACGGAAATCGGATGGACCGACATGCGGCTGTTCTTGTGCGAGAAGCCCTCCCAGGGCAAAGACATTGGCCGGATTCTCGGTGCCACGCAGCGCGGTGAAGGCTGTCTCAATGGTTCCGGCGTCACTGTCACCTGGTGCATCGGCCATCTCGTAGAAGCCGCTGCGCCCGAAGCCTACGACGAGCAGTTGAAGCGCTGGTCCATCGAGCAGTTGCCCATCATTCCCCAGCAGTGGCGGGTCGAGGTCAAACCGAAGACCGCCACGCAATTCAAGGTCGTCAAGGCGCTTCTGGCGAAGGCGACCCAGCTTGTCATCGCCACCGATGCCGACCGCGAAGGCGAGTTGATCGCTCGCGAGATCATCGAACTGTGCGGCTACCGCGGCTCCATCGAGCGGCTATGGTTGTCGGCACTCAACGATGCGTCCATCCGCGCCGCGCTGGGCAAGCTCAGGCCATCGGCCGAGACGCTGCCGATGTACTACTCGGCGCTGGCACGATCGCGGGCCGACTGGCTCGTGGGAATGAACCTCAGCCGCCTGTTCACCGTGCTCGGTCGACAAGCGGGCTACGACGGCGTGCTGTCGGTCGGCCGGGTGCAGACACCGACGCTCAAGCTCGTGGTGGACCGCGACCGCGAAATTGCGGCCTTCGTGTCCGTACCGTACTGGGCCATCGACGTGTCCCTGTCCGCAAGCGGCCAGTCTTTCACCGCGCAATGGGTTCCGCCCGATGCCTACACCGACGACACGGGCCGCTGCCTGCAGCAGCCGGTCGCACAGCAGGCCGCGCAGCATATCCGCGGCGCGGGCAGCGCGCAGGTGGTGTCGGTCGAGACCGAGCGCGTGCGCGAAGGCCCGCCGCTGCTGTTCGACCTGGGCACGCTTCAGGAGGTTTGTTCCAAGCAGCTTGGGCTGGACGTGCAAGAAACCCTGGAGATCGCTCAAGCCCTCTACGAGACCCACAAGGCCACGACGTACCCGCGCTCGGATTCCGGCTATCTGCCCGAAAGCATGTTCGCCGAGGTGTCCATGGTTCTCGACAGTCTGCTCAAGACCGATCCCTCGCTGCGCCCGATCATGGACCAGCTCGACCGCTCCCAGCGCTCGCGTGCATGGAACGACAGCAAGGTCACGGCGCACCACGGCATCATCCCGACCCTCGAACCGGCGAACCTCTCGGCCATGAGCGAGAAGGAGTTGGCGGTGTACCGGCTGATCCGGGCGCATTACCTTGCGCAGTTCCTCCCTCACCACGAGTTCGACCGCACTGTGGCGAACCTAGCCTGCGGCCAGCAGAAACTGGCGGCCACGGGCAAGCAGGTCGTGGTGAAGGGCTGGCGCCTGGTACTGACCGAGCCTCAGCCCGACGAGGACGGCGACGCTGCGGCGCGCAGCCAGGTGCTTCCCGCGCTGCGCGAGGGCTTGGCATGTCTGGTGGCCGACGTCGATCTGAAGGCGCTCAAAACGCTGCCACCCAGGCCGTACACGCAGGGCGAACTTGTCAAATCCATGAAGGGAGTCGCCAAGCTGGTGACGGACCCGCGCCTGAAGCAGAAGCTCAGGGACACGGTCGGCATCGGCACCGAAGCGACGCGAGCCAACATCATCAGCGGCCTGATCGCACGCGGCTATATCGTGAAGAAGGGACGCGCCATCCGCGCATCCGATGCTGCTTTCACACTGATCGACGCCGTGCCCGCGGCGATCGCCGACCCTGGCACTACCGCTGTCTGGGAACAGGCGCTCGACATGATCGAAGCTGGACAGCTTACGCTGGACGTATTCATCGGAAAGCAGGCTGCATGGATTTCGCAGTTGATCGCGCAGTACAGCATCGCGTCCCTGTCCATCAAGGTTCCCCAAGGGCCGGCATGCCCGCAGTGCGGCGCACCCACGCGTCAGCGCAGCGGCAAGAGCGGCCCGTTTTGGTCGTGCAGTCGTTACCCCGACTGCAAAGGCACGCTGCCGGTCGAATCCGGCACGTCCAAGCGCGGTGCCTCGCGCCCGCGCCGCAGCGGCCGCCAAGGTTCCTGACCCGACCCCGTTCCCCGTGAGCCGTGCCCGCCATCGGCGGCGTGGCCCTTGTCCCGCACGCCCTGCGGGACGCCCAGCGCGCAACGCCTTCTTGATCCGTGCGCGCGTCCCGCCTGGCCGCTCCGGCCACGGGACCTGAAGGTAGCTTCTCCGCGAACCGCATCCCGCGCGTTCTGCTGATCTGCATTTCTTCCGCCCACTGCGAAGGGTCTCCCGATGGCTTGTCGAACTGCACGAGNTGGCCGACGTCGATCTGAAGGCGCTCAAAACGCTGCCACCCAGGCCGTACACGCAGGGCGAACTTGTCAAATCCATGAAGGGAGTCGCCAAGCTGGTGACGGACCCGCGCCTGAAGCAGAAGCTCAGGGACACGGTCGGCATCGGCACCGAAGCGACGCGAGCCAACATCATCAGCGGCCTGATCGCACGCGGCTATATCGTGAAGAAGGGACGCGCCATCCGCGCATCCGATGCTGCTTTCACACTGATCGACGCCGTGCCCGCGGCGATCGCCGACCCTGGCACTACCGCTGTCTGGGAACAGGCGCTCGACATGATCGAAGCTGGACAGCTTACGCTGGACGTATTCATCGGAAAGCAGGCTGCATGGATTTCGCAGTTGATCGCGCAGTACAGCATCGCGTCCCTGTCCATCAAGGTTCCCCAAGGGCCGGCATGCCCGCAGTGCGGCGCACCCACGCGTCAGCGCAGCGGCAAGAGCGGCCCGTTTTGGTCGTGCAGTCGTTACCCCGACTGCAAAGGCACGCTGCCGGTCGAATCCGGCACGTCCAAGCGCGGTGCCTCGCGCCCGCGCCGCAGCGGCCGCCAAGGTTCCTGACCCGACCCCGTTCCCCGTGAGCCGTGCCCGCCATCGGCGGCGTGGCCCTTGTCCCGCACGCCCTGCGGGACGCCCAGCGCGCAACGCCTTCTTGATCCGTGCGCGCGTCCCGCCTGGCCGCTCCGGCCACGGGACCTGAAGGTAGCTTCTCCGCGAACCGCATCCCGCGCGTTCTGCTGATCTGCATTTCTTCCGCCCACTGCGAAGGGTCTCCCGATGGCTTGTCGAACTGCACGAGCCACCCGGAGACCCTTCGTGGTCAGCGGTATTCGGTGCCGGTGCCCGCCGGCGCAAAAACGGGCTCCCTTTGTGCGCGGATGTGCGCCAGACGATGCCGGCCCCAGCCACGACATGGGCCGGGTGTGATTGCTGACAGCAGACGGTTTTAGCGACGACCGGGCCTGCCAATCAGTCCACGGGTGGTTCCTCTTTCCTCCCGAGCCGAAGGCCGCTGGGCCTTCGGCGCCTTTCTCCTGCCCATCAACGTCCCGGCCCGCCCAACGGCTCTGGGCCACACGAACAGGAGACCCAACATGAACCCCCATCCTTGCCCCCCGACTCACGGCAGGCCGCGCAACGCGCCGCTGCTCTACGGCAGCGTGTGCAGCGGCATCGAGGCTGCGAGCCTCGCTTGGCAACCCCTCGGCCTCGAAGCCGCGTGGTTCGCAGAGATCGAGCCGTTCCCGAGCGCCGTGCTCGCCCACCGTTACCCCCGTGTGCCCAACCTGGGCGACATGACCGCGATCGCCCGCCAGGTGCGCGCCGGCACCGTGCCGGCGCCCGACATCCTGGTCGGCGGCACGCCATGCCAGTCGTTCAGCGTCGCCGGTGCGCGCCAGGGACTGGATGACCCGCGCGGCGCCTTGACCCTTGCCTATGTGGAGCTTGCAAATGCCATCGACCAAACCCGCCACCAAGACCGCCGCCCGTCGGCAACTCTCGTCTGGGAAAACGTCCCCGGCGTCCTCAACGACCGCAGCAATGCCTTCGGGCATTTCCTGGGCGCACTGGCCGGAGAAGGCCGTGCGCTCCAACCGCCAGGGGAAAAATGGGCGCACGCAGGTTGTGTGTCTGGACCCCGGCGCCGCATCGCCTGGCGCGTGCTCGACGCTCAATATTTCGGTGTCGCCCAACGCCGCAAGCGTGTGTTTCTTGTGGCAAGTGGTGGAGATGAGCTCGATCCCGTCGAAGTACTTTTTGAGCGCACAGGCCTGCTCGGGGATTCTTCTGCGGGCAGCGCGCCGTGGCAAGAAGCTGCCCGTACTGCTGGATCGGGTGCTGAAGCAGCAGGCGGATACGCAGGACTGAAGCAGCCCTACGGCACGGTCACGACGACCTTCGGATTCAGTGGCGGCACCGGCCCCGTCGATGTGGCGGCATGTCTCATGGCCGCAGGCCCCAAGCACGACATCTGCACGGAGACGTTCATGGTGCAGTCGATCGCCGGCAGCATCGCCCACACCCTCGACACTGCCAACGGCGGCAAGGGCAGCAGCGAAGACGGTACGGGCAAGGGTGTGCCGATCATCGCTTTCACCGCGCAGGGCAGCGGTGCGGATGCCACGATGGATCGGGCTCCGACGCTGCGTGCAGGTGGGCACCGCAACAGCCATGCGAACGCCGGTGTCGTACCCGCCATCGCCTTCGCGCAGAACAACCGCGGCGAAGTGCGTTTCGAGTCGGGCCATGGGCAGGTAGCTTGCACCGTCCTTTCCAACGGCAAGCCGGGCTATGGCGTGCCGATGGTGGCCTGCGTTGCCCTGCAGGGACGGCAGCAGGGTCTTACCGCAGAACTGGGCGGCGGCGTATCAGACGCACTGCGCACCAGCAGCGGCGGCGCTGACAAGCCCCATGTGCTGGCACCCGACTTCGAGGCGCATTTCCGCTACGACTGGAGCGAGCCCGGCCCCGGCGACTGGTCGCACTGGCGGGTGCGGCGGCTGATGCCCATGGAATGCGAGCGGCTGCAAGGCATGCCCGACGACTACACGCTGATCCCGTACCGCGGCAAGCCCGCCGCGGATGCTCCGCGCTACAAGGCGATCGGCAACTCCATGGCCGTCCCGTGCATGGCATGGCTGGGCCAACGCCTCGTGCAGTGCATGCACAAGACGGGATCGACAGCTCCGGATTGATGCACGACGTCGCCAGCGGGCCACGCCATTCTTCCTCCTGCATTGCCGACGTGTCGGCAGCAGCCAGCAGCCGGGGTGTCCAGGCTGCCGTGGGTTCTACCCGCGCCACCCACCAGTTCGCCTCGGCATCTCACCGGCGAACGCTGCCCACCGGGGCATCGATGCCTCTTTTTTTCCAACCCACGGGATGGCCGCCATGTCCCGTCGGAGGCATGTCGCCACCCGGTCGATTTCAGGACTTCCCATGGATAACATCACCAAGCAAGACCGCATCACGCTGAAGAACCTCAAGGTGGCCGACTTCGCCAGCGAGGAAACGATGTGCTTCAGCGCCACCGTCGTGTTCGACGGCACTCCAATCGCCGAGGCCCGCAACGACGGCCACGGCGGCTCGACGTTCCTCCACGCGCTCAATGGCAAGTCGGCGCTGCTGGCGCAGGCCGAAGCCTTCGCCAAGGGCCTGCCGCCTGCACCGCTCGACCTCGGCCACGAGGGTGAAGACCCTCATTACATCGACATGACGCTCGACTTCCTGATCGATGAACTGGCCGATGCCATGCACGCCGAGCGCAAGGTGCGAGCCGCGTTCAACCGCGACATCGGCAACAAGGTGCTGTTCATCAAGGACGGAAAACTGCTGTTCATCAAGGGCATCAAGCTCAAGGCCATCGCCGACCGCAAAGCGTACTTCGCTTCGCTGCGCGCCCGACAGGCCCAACCCATCGTCATCCTCGCCGAGCTTCCGCCCGAGCAGGCAATTGACCTGTGGAAGCAGCATGTCCTGGGCGACAAGCCCGCCTGACCCAGCGCCGACGCCCCCTCCCGACAGCCCCGCACTCGATGCGGGGCTTCTTTTTTTCGGAGCCCATCAATCGGGGCTGGGCCGGATGCCGTTTTCCAACTGACGCAGCGCGGCCCGCGCACGAAGCTGCCCGCATGTTCGCTGATTCGTCAGCACATGCCAGCAGCCAGGGTTTCAGGCTGCCGCGGGTCTCTCCCGCGTTGCCCACCAGTCCGCATCGCATCAAGTCTGCGGACGCGCGTCCCCGTGACGTCGATGCTTTTTATCAACCGCGTGCGGGAGCTGCCATCCCGTGAGGGACGAGGCCCCGCTTTTCCAAGGAGCCCGTCCATGTCCCAGCAAGCCTCTTTCGGCCAACTGGCCCTGACCTACTGCGGCAAGTTTCTGCCGCTCGAAGTCCTGCAAAGCGCCGCCGGTCACTACATCGGCACGCGCGATACCGAAGGCCCCGTTTCGCGGGAATCCCGCGAGTACTTCCGCAGCTATGCCGCGGCTCAACGTGCCCTCGAAAGAGGCGGCTGGTCCCAGCTCGCCATTCCCTNGCAGGCCGAAGCCTTCGCCAAGGGCCTGCCGCCTGCACCGCTCGACCTCGGCCACGAGGGTGAAGACCCTCATTACATCGACATGACGCTCGACTTCCTGATCGATGAACTGGCCGATGCCATGCACGCCGAGCGCAAGGTGCGAGCCGCGTTCAACCGCGACATCGGCAACAAGGTGCTGTTCATCAAGGACGGAAAACTGCTGTTCATCAAGGGCATCAAGCTCAAGGCCATCGCCGACCGCAAAGCGTACTTCGCTTCGCTGCGCGCCCGACAGGCCCAACCCATCGTCATCCTCGCCGAGCTTCCGCCCGAGCAGGCAATTGACCTGTGGAAGCAGCATGTCCTGGGCGACAAGCCCGCCTGACCCAGCGCCGACGCCCCCTCCCGACAGCCCCGCACTCGATGCGGGGCTTCTTTTTTTCGGAGCCCATCAATCGGGGCTGGGCCGGATGCCGTTTTCCAACTGACGCAGCGCGGCCCGCGCACGAAGCTGCCCGCATGTTCGCTGATTCGTCAGCACATGCCAGCAGCCAGGGTTTCAGGCTGCCGCGGGTCTCTCCCGCGTTGCCCACCAGTCCGCATCGCATCAAGTCTGCGGACGCGCGTCCCCGTGACGTCGATGCTTTTTATCAACCGCGTGCGGGAGCTGCCATCCCGTGAGGGACGAGGCCCCGCTTTTCCAAGGAGCCCGTCCATGTCCCAGCAAGCCTCTTTCGGCCAACTGGCCCTGACCTACTGCGGCAAGTTTCTGCCGCTCGAAGTCCTGCAAAGCGCCGCCGGTCACTACATCGGCACGCGCGATACCGAAGGCCCCGTTTCGCGGGAATCCCGCGAGTACTTCCGCAGCTATGCCGCGGCTCAACGTGCCCTCGAAAGAGGCGGCTGGTCCCAGCTCGCCATTCCCTGATCCAACTGGAGGAATCACGTCATGAACCAGCTACTGCCGCGGGAAGTAGTCGATCAGATCATGCGGGAAGAACAGCATTTCGCTGCCGCGTCCCAAGCCTTCTTCGAGGCCTGGAAGCGCGGTGTCGAGATCGCTGGGCCCGAATGGTTCGGTGACGGCACCCGTGAAGGTCTGAACCAGGCCAAGAGCAAGTGGGATCTACGTCCCAACATGCTGCAGCTCAACGATGCCCTCGGCGTCCTGAGCAGCGGCGAACGCATGTTCCTGTCCGCCATGGTCAGCTTCTACAACGCGCGCGAGGGCGGTGCCATGCTCAAGCGCTGCCACTTCAACGGACTGTCGGACTTCGACGGTCTCGATCTGCAACGCCGCAAGGTCATCGCCGACCTGCTGGTGAACTACAACGGCTGGTGAGCCGGTCCCCGGCGCACCACTGCTTTTCGTTCCCCCCGAGAGGGACATGCGCCCACAAAGCCATGTCACTCAATTTCTTCGCCATCGCCCAGCGCCAACGGCCTCGGGCTATTACTTGCGGATGCCACCGTCCGCATGGGCTGGCTCCGCTCACTTCTCGAAAGGAGCCACCATGGCAAACAACTACTACGAGGGCACGGGCGTTCTCATGCTTGATCGTGTTACCCCCGTCATCAAGGCGCTGTTCGGCGTCTTCGCATTGGATGAAAGCTATCCCGGCAACGGGCATGCCTACATCGCCAGGATCGCCGAGACCAATGATCCGCAATGGTCGAATGTGCTGGGCGGTCTGGAAGACCTCGCAGCGCAACTCGGCATACCCATGCCCGACGACGAAGGCTTGTCGATTTCTCCACTGCTCGAACTGCTGGCCGTGCACTTCGGAGCCGACCAGGATGAGGAACTGCAGAACCTGATCGAACAACACCAGTTCGAGGACAGCGCCGATCTGGAGGCCTTACTTCTGATCGCAACCTGCTTCGACGACGGCCATGACCTGACCGCCATCCAGTTCGAGGGCTGCTGGTATTGCAGCAAGCCAAGGCTGTTCGAGTTCGGCGGCGACGGTTGCTATCTGAGCCGCGAAGTCCAGGTCTTCAGAACATCCTCGCAGGCGCGCCAACTCGGCGACCAACTGCGCAAAGCCATTAAGGCCAGCGACATCGAAGAGGCCTCGGCGTTGATCGCACTGGAGGCCGCCAATCTGCTCGCGGGCATCAACGACGAGCATTTCCGCCTGAATGTGCGCCATCGCATCGCCGAACGGCTGGCCCAGACGCCAACGATCAGTACCGACTGACGCATTTTCTCTTTTCAACCCACCGGGTCCAATTCCCGGTGGCGGGGATTGGCTCCATTATTCAATCTGGAGAAATCCCATGTCCCAAAATCCCAATCCCTTTGTCCGCGGCTACTGGAATCTGAAAATCGTCCGCACGCTGTCCATCAGCTACGAGGACGGAAGCCCGCATGTCTGGCGAGCCATCCACGTGAGCCAACAGCACCTCTCCGATGAGGAACTGGTTTCTTCCCCCTGCATCGTCACCAGCGAGTTCGCTGTGGTCAGGAATGGCACTGAACCTGTCAGCGCCGAACTGATGGCCGAATGCAATGCTGTTGAAGGCGTCAGCGGCGAAGGCGTAGTTGGTGCCGTGGTCTATGCCATTCATGGCGACGACTTCGACGGCCGCCCGATCCACGTCGGTGACACCTATTCGGCCGAAGCCGCGCGAGACGTGGTGCAGCGGTTGAGTTTCGAGACCGGCTATTACAGCCGATGCTGGGAAATCAGCAGCGCGCACATCAGCCAGGAAACCGGCCAGTACCTCGCCAACCTGGCAGACCTCGCCACGCCGGAGGCCTTTCTGTTCATCGCCTTCCGGGTTCCGTACAGCCCGACGATCGGCGTCAAGCTGATTTCCACGCCCTGGACGGACCAGAACCTGGAGCATGCCGAGGGCATCGGCGCGGAGCAGCTTCGACAAGAGCACCGGAACAAGGGCATGCCGGACGACCTGGCGAACATCCTTGAACTGGCTGGCCAGGCCGATGTGCGCATTCTCATCCTCGACGCTGATGCGCCCGCGCTACTGGGCTTGCCGCTGGCCGAGTCCTAGCAGTCGCGCCACGCACCATTCTTCCTCTTTGTTCTCCCCCATGTCAGCCCGTCTCCCGCCCGGAGCTGGGCTGATCCATTTTCATAGGAGCAACCTCATGTTCCCCGACCTCATCTCGCATGCACCCGACTTCGAGCACCAGCTCGGAGCCTGCGTCAACGCCATGAGCCAGGACGACGCCATCGGCCAGATCCTAGTATTCGAGCGCGCGAGCGGCATGCTACACATGCGCCATATCGCCAGCGCCGACCTGGTGGACACCGACATTGACGACTACGAAATGGTCGTCTTCGACGGTTGCAACACCAGCGGCGACACGTGGAAGCATGTGTTCTTTCCACGTCAGCGCGAACACTATTTCGTGTACGAAGCCTGACCCATCCAGCCCCTTTCGAGGGGCTTTTTCTTGCCCGCAGCGCAGGAAACCGGGTGCTGTGCAGTGCCGTTTCATGCGGGCGGGCCGCCCATTCCGCGGCCATCCTTGCCCCATGTTCGTCGGCGTTGCCGACACATGCCCAGACAGCCGAGACCTTCAAGGCTGCAAGTGCGGGAAACCGTGCTGGTCTTTTTTCTTATCGGACGTTCCGCGTCCATCCACGCCACCCACAAGGGATCTCTCCCTTGCGGGCGGGAATCCCTTGTTCTTCCTCAAGGAGATTCCCATGGACCGTTCCCTCATCAAATCCATGATGCCTTCGCTTGTCGCAGGCCATGTGCCCCGCAACGTGCGGTCGTTCAAGTACCGCGTGTTCGATGATCAGCCGCAGTCCTCGACGCTGGGCTTCGCCATCGATCCCCAGCCCTTCGACGGCAAGGTGGTCGCCGCGACTGACGATGCCATCGTCGTCAAGCTCAAGCCATCCGAGTTCGCGGTGCTCGATCCCAACCTTGTGACCTCTGTTCCCAGCGAAGGCGCCAAGGTGCGTGTCCAACCGTACGCACGGCACCGTTTCGACGGCCTGCGCGCGGACACCCCGGAAGAGCGCACGGAGATGACGTCCGACGGCATTCCCTACACCGTCAAGACGCACATCCTCGGCTCCGCGCCGGCCAAGCTGCCCATCCCCGAGCCGCAGTGCATGGAACTGGGCCAGCTCATCCAACAGTTGGAGGAAATGCCGGCGCCCGACGGGTTCCGGCGCATCACCCACATGCTGGTCGATGCGGGCGCCCGCGACTTCACCTGGGTCGATCCGAAGCCGTCCAAGATCATCGAGACACCTCCGGCGATCAGCTTCACGGTTTCGACCGCGAAGTTCGAGGGCCAGGTGACGATCCTCTACGACCGTGGCGGCGACACCTACGTGGTGGAGCTGTGCCGCGATGGCGAACTGGTCGATCGGCACGACGAGGTGTATTTCGACATGCTCGGTGAAGTGCTGGAGAGGCTCATCGACGACGGGCGCTGGCGCCTGATCGACGTGAGCGTGATCGACGCCAAGGCCACCCGGCGACGCCAGGCGGTTGGGGCGTGACGCACGTGGCAAGCGACTGCTCGGTGGTGTATTCGTGCAACGAGTCCGCCATCAGCGATAGCGCAGGCTTCTGGCCCAACGAGTTCGGTTGGGTCCAGTTCGACCAGGCGACGCGCTTCTCGACGGAAGAGATCGGGAGATTACAGCTTCCGACCTCGACCGGCCGGGATGCGCGCTTCGTTCCCTGACAGGAAGCCAAGCAGCGCTACGGCTGAGTCCGCAGCCTGACGGCGACTTACCCCCACAGGCCTTCCATCCGCTCGGGTGGAGGGCCCTTTTTCTTCATCTCATACAGGAGATTTCAACCATGTCACTGCGGTTCAAAGGCGCTGACCTGCGTCCTGTGCTGGCCGAGGCCATCGCCAATCAATGCCGTGTGGTCCTCGTCAAGGACGAGGGCGTGTACTTCTTTGCCGAGCGGGGGGAGCACCGCCCCGATGACCGCGTAAAGCTGCTGGCCTATGCCGTCGGCTGCAACCCGGATTCCGATCCATTCGAGGGTTGGTGGCACCTGGCCGAGCATGTGCTGGGTGGCGACGACTTTGCCGAGTCCTTCGATCCGACTGACAGCGTCTTCACTTGCATCCTGCACGGCACAGATGACCTGATGCTGTCCGCTTCCGACACGCACCTGTCCTTGGAAGTCGTGCCTCCCATCTGACGCGGCATTCACCGCCCAGTCCTCAAGCCCCCTAACAGGGGCTCTCTTTTCTTCGCACCGCAGCCATCGTTGCGCGTGCGCGTTCGTCTCAGGACGCCATGGCCAGCCGCGTCGGCCCGCCCGCCGACTTGCCCACGGAGACGACCGCATGCACGACCCGTTCAAGATCACCCAACCGACCTGCATCAGCTTCTCGGGCGGGCGCACGAGCGCCTACATGCTCTGGCGCGTGCTGCAGACCAATGGCGGCCTGCCTGCCGATACCGTGGTCTGCTTCGCCAACACGGGCAAGGAAGTCGAAGCGACCTTGCGCTTTGTGCGCGATTGCGCCGAGCACTGGCACGTGCCGATCCGCTGGCTCGAATACGTGCCCATGGAACCGGGCTTCGCTCTGATCGACTTCGATCGGGCCAGCCGCCAGGGCGAGCCGTTCGAGGCGCTGATCCGCAAACGCCAGTACCTGCCCAATCCCGTTGCGCGGGGCTGCACGACCAGCCTGAAAATTCGCCCGATGCACCGCTTCCTGCGGCATCTGGGATGGACGGACTGGGACCAGATGATCGGCATCCGCGCCGATGAGCAGCGACGCGTCTCAAAGATTCGTGCGCGCGGCCACTCCACCGAATCGACCCATGAGACCATGTGCATGCCGCTGGCGGATGCCGGCGTCACCGTGCGCGACGTGAACGCGTTCTGGCAGGCACAGCCGTTCGACCTCGACCTGCTGACGGTGAACGGACGCACGCTCGAAGGCAACTGCGACCTGTGTTTCCTCAAGCCGCGTGGGCAGCGCCTGGCCCTTATCAAGGCCCGGCCCGAGGCCGCCGTGTGGTGGATTCGCATGGAATCCCTGAACCTCGCGAGCAAGCCCAGCGGCGCCCGGTTCCGCGCCGATGGCCCCAGCTATGCCGATCTGGCGCGCTTCGCTGCCGACCAGGGCGATCTGTTCGATGGCGCCGAGGAAGCCATTGCCTGCTTCTGCGGCGACTGATGCGCATGGACAGGCCATTGATCGCGCCACGGCTGCAACTCCTGCCCGCGTCGCTACGGGTCGCTAATGGCTTTGTACAGGACCACCACCGCCACCACCGCCCGGTCCAAGGGGTGAAGTTCGCCCTGGCCGTTGCCCCGCGCGGCAGCGATTGCATCTGCGGCGTGGCCATCGTCGGTCGCCCGGTCGCGCGGCACTTGGACGACGGCTGGACCCTCGAAGTAACGAGGCTATGTACCGACGGTGCGCCGAACGCCTGCAGCAAGCTCTATGGCGCCGCTTGGAAGGCGGCCAAGGCCCTCGGCTACACGCGGCTGATCACCTATACCTTGCCCGAGGAAGGTGGTGCCAGCCTGCGCGCCGCCGGCTGGCGGCTGGTCGGCACGCGCGGCGGCGGCGCCTGGAGCCGCCCAAGCCGCCCTCGCGCCGACACGCCCCAGCACCTGAGCGGACCCAAGTACCTGTGGGAAGCGCCGGGCGGCGCCCACAAAGGGAATCGCCCCGGTGCCGATTGATTGCTGCCCCGCGCGCGAGGCCGGCACATGCTGGCCCCATGCCTGCTGACGTTGTCAGCGACATGCCAGGCAACCATCGGTCTTCGAGGTTGCGGCGCAGTTCCCACTGCGTGACCGAGCCAGCTCGCACCGCATCCGTCCGCGAGCGGCCACCAGTGATGGTGGCGGATGCTTTCGCGTTATCAACCCACCGCGGGGTTACGCACCTTTCCCCGCATGCGTGGGTCGGTGTGTCTCCGCTTCTTCCCTATGGAGATTCACCATGAACACCACGTCCAACGAGAAATCGTATTTCGACCTCCACACCTCGGGCATCGGCTACATCCAGCGTGCCCGCGAGGTTCCCGTCCGGGGCGGCCGCCGTGCGCAGCCGTTCCTGGCATGCTCCATCGCCGCGCTGGTCGGTCCCGCCAAGGACCCGACCTACCGCTACTTCGACGTCAAGGTCTCGGGTGCCGAGGCCAAGAAGCTGGTCGAACGCTACATCGGCGTTGACGACCCGAAGCAGCGTCCGCTGGTGCGCTTTCGCACCGGCGATCTGCGCGGTGATCCGTACATCCGCGACAAAGGTGAAAAGAAGGGCCAGGCCGGCGCGTCCCTCAAGGCACGTCTGCTCAAGTCCGAACTGATTGACCGGGCCGAACTGGCCTCGATCAAGCAGCATGAACTGATCACTCGCGGCATTGGCTACCTCAGCCGTGTGAAGGACGTCACCCCCAAGGATGGCGACCCCTTCCTGTCATGCACCATCGCCGCCCTGACCGGGCCTGTCGATGAACCGGAATATCGGTACTTCGACACCATCGTCGCCACCCCCGAGGCCGAGCATCTGGTTCGCCGGTGCATCCAGGCCATCGAAGGGGACNTCGGTACTTCGACACCATCGTCGCCACCCCCGAGGCCGAGCATCTGGTTCGCCGGTGCATCCAGGCCATCGAAGGGGACCGCAAGGTGCTGATCGCCTTCCGTCTGAACGACATGAAGATCGATCCGTACATCCGCACCAAAGGCGAGCGCGCCGGGGAACCGGGAGCAAGCCTGGAATCGACGCTGGTTCACATCGGTCTCATCAAGATCGATNCTTCCGTCTGAACGACATGAAGATCGATCCGTACATCCGCACCAAAGGCGAGCGCGCCGGGGAACCGGGAGCAAGCCTGGAATCGACGCTGGTTCACATCGGTCTCATCAAGATCGATGGCACCCAGGTCTATCCGACGAGCCAGGCGCGAGCCGAGGCGCCGCAGGCCGAGGACGCACCCGCGCCCGAAGCCGAGGTTGCCGCCGACACCGTTGCCGACCAGCTGGTCGAGTCCGCCGAGCGCGAGCCCGCAGGTGAAGTCGAGGAGCAGGAGCCGGCATTGGCTGCTTCGTTCTGATCCGGCATGGCCCCTCACGGGGCCTTGCCTTTTTCCTATTCCCCAAGGAGAACCATCATGGCAGCCACATCGGCACCTACAAGATCAGTCCTGCCCATCGTCGTCCCGGGCCAGCTCACGTTGCGGACCATCCGCGGCAAGAACGGCCCGTTCACGGTCGGTCGCCTGACCACTCCCATCGGCGAGTTCGCGGTCAAAGACGCGGAACTGGAGCAGTACCCCGAAGGCAAGTACGACGGGGAATTCATCATTCGCTACATCTTCGCGAAGTCCTATCCGGTCGCGGGCGGCGCACGCTTTGAAATCCGCGCCAACCTCGATGGCATGACGCTCAACGGTATCGACAAGCTGAGCCGTGACGAGGCCCGCAGCTTCGCCACCCAGGAAGTCGATCCGCTCGATGAAGAGCAAGGGGCGCAGCCTGCGGCAACGCCGGCCAAGCCCGCCAAAGTGTCCAAGCCCGCCAAGCCCGCCCCCGTGCAGGCGTCGGCGGACCCGCTGGTCGACACCACACCCTTCGGTGTGGATGCGTCACCGCCCGCTGCGGCCGCTGCCCCTGGCAGTGCCGAAGAAGGCGACGCCGCGCTGTTCGGCATCCTGTGGCCGCTGGGTGAATCCGTGAAACTGGATTCGACCATCGACCGCCGCACCCTGCGCGCGCAGATCGTCCGCCTGGGCGAACTTGGCTACGCGCTGGACTTCAAGACGCAGGAGTGGAGCCGCCAGGCCGAACTGCAACCTGCGTGATCGGAGACGCTGCATCCGCGGTGTTCTTCATCCACCCGCCGGGGTTCTTTCCCCATGCGGGGGAGACCCCGGCCTTTTCTTNNNACGCGCCAGCGTGAAGGTCATCGCCCACGCGCTGCGTGGCAACGTCCTCTGGTCTGTTGTGCAAGTGACGGCCAAGGCCGAAGGCGTACACCGTGATCTCGCATCGGGCCAGTCCCTGTGCACCATCCGCTGCGATCTGCTGGAACGCAGCGGCGGCCAGTGGGGCTACAAGCCGCTGGACGAGTCCATGCACCCGTACTACTACTCGTGTCCGCTGTCTTATCTAGACCTCGCACCGGAGCAGTCCGCCGACTGGCGTGCAGGCGTTCGCGCCTACCACGCTCGGCGGCGCACATCCAAGGAGGCCACAGCCCAAGCTACGGCGCTGATGGCCTGAACCTAAGCTTTTTACTTCCACCCCAAGGGGCAGTACTTGCCCCTGCGGGCGGTGCTGTTCCCGTTCATCCNTTGGAGGTCTCCATCATGTCCAACATCGCTTCAGATACCCACCGTTCCGCACTGGATGAAACCGCGTGGCGGGCTGTCTGCGAGACGGCTGCCAAGCAAGCCATCCATGGCTGCGGACAGTCTCACGACTGGTACGTGGAACTGTTCAGTTCAGAAGTTGACGCGCAAGTACATCGGTTACCCGAGCATCAGCAGGCATATGCCCTGCAGATAGCAGAGGAATACGGGGACTACGCAACACCCGCCGAAAGGCAGGAGACTCAGGACTGGAATGCCGAAAACGGTATTTGCATGCACGGCATCGATCGGGATTGCTGCCCGGCCGGTTGCGGTGATCTTGAGTACTGACACGCGACTTCATCGCTGCTAACGCGGCATTCCATCACCCGCTGGGGGTTCTCCCCCACGGGGAGGCCTCCGGCTCCATTTTTCAGGAGGCCTCTCATGGGCTGGTATTTCTCCCCCCAATCGCGGTCTGAACTGATCGCGGAACTGATCGCACCGCAAGAGACCGAGCGCGCCAGCGTCAAGGTCATCGCCCACGCGCTGCGTGGCAACGTCCTCTGGTCCGTCGCCGAAGTGACGGCCAAGGCCGAAGGCGTGCATCGTGATCTGGCGCCGGGCCAATCCCTGCGCTACATCCGCTGCGATCTGCTTGAACGCAGCGGAAGCCAGTGGGGTTACAAGCCGCTGGAAGAGTCCATGCACCCGTACTACTACTCGTGCCCGCTGTCCTATCTGGATCTCGCACCGGAGCAGTCCGCCGAATGGCGTGCAGGCGTTCGCGCCCACCACGCGCGGCGGCGCACACCGACGGCTTCCACGGCACCCGCCGCAGCGCTGTTGGTCTGAGCCAGGAGGAACCGACATGGACCCGATCCTGGCCGCGCTTCCGCCCTCGCTGCTGAAACTCGTTGAAGGCAGTTTGTCCAACGACGAAGTGTCCTCCGACGAGGAAATGCAGGAGTACTTCATCGGCAATGGCCTCACCGAGGAACAGGCGCGGCAGGCACTGACCTACCGCGACCAGTACCTCAACAACATCTACCTGGACGGCTTCACGCCGATTACCGCGGTGGACGAGGCACTTCACTTCAACCCGCACACCCGGCAGTTCGAGCCGGACTGAGCGGTTTTCTTCCACCCCTTGGGGCAGTACTTGCCCCAGCGGGCGGTGCTGTTCCCGTTCATCCGAGGACACCACCATGCCCGCAGACACTTCTTCCACCACGCTTTACCGCATCGACGAATGCCCCGACGTGATGGCCGACGCTTGCGTCGGCGATGACCAAGGCAACCTCGTCTTCCTCTCGATCTGGGCGCGGGACACCGCCGTCCAGCAATTCCTCGCTCGCCTGACCCTCGGGCGCGACGAGCAGGGACTGGACCAGTTCCACGTCATCACCGACCAGGGCGGCAGCGTCCCGGTGTTCATCGGCAACGTCGATCGTCTGGAAAAGCGCATGACTCGCGCCTACCGACGAACGCTGTTCGGATCGCTCTCCAACGTGTGGCTGTTCGATCGCCGCTGCGTGAAGCCCGACAAGGCCAACGCCAGCGCGCTCGCACTGCTGCCACGCGGCAACGCCCACCGGCTTGACCGCATGTGGACGCTGGTGCGGGACACCTGCCCGTTGCCGCTGCTCGATCACTGGCGCGAGACCGTGCTGGAACTGCTGCAAACCCGCGAGATGC
>NZ_POQS01000012.1:0-7228 GCF_002885955.2 Achromobacter pulmonis | reverse complement strand
GCGTGAAGCCCGACAAGGCCAACGCCAGCGCGCTCGCACTGCTGCCACGCGGCAACGCCCACCGGCTTGACCGCATGTGGACGCTGGTGCGGGACACCTGCCCGTTGCCGCTGCTCGATCACTGGCGCGAGACCGTGCTGGAACTGCTGCAAACCCGCGAGATGCTGGCCCGCCTTCCGTTCGCCCTCGGGCCACTGGAGGGTCATCGGCTCGCCATCGACGTGCCGGCGCTGACCCTGGCGCTGGGCTCCTTGATCCGCAGTGACGTACTCACCGCCTATCCCTATCCGGCCAAGATTTGGACGCCGGATGCGGTAGCGGCTTGACCCACCCGCGGAAGCACGCCTCGGCGTGCTTCCGCCTTTCATCCCCGCCAACCAGGAGACTTCCATGGCCCTCATGTTCCCGCGGCTCGCCCGCAATTTCGTGAAAAACGGGGTGTGACGTGAAGTCACGTGAGTAATTGTCTCAGCCCCTCGGGGTTAGCGAGACCTGATATTCCGCTATCAGTAGCCTACCGACACATGCGACTTCGGCAACGAGGTGGTGTGAAGCTGTCGGGACAATGTAGACCTCCCATGAGGGAAAGGTCCTTCCGCGAGGGAGGGCCAAATCTGCCAGCATCAAGGCGGATGGGTCGCTAGGCTGAGCGACATGGTTAACGCAAGTGAACTGCTGATAAACACTGTAATAGCGAACANATGGCGTGCAGGCGTTCGCGCCCACCACGCGCGGCGGCGCACACCGACGGCTTCCACGGCACCCGCCGCAGCGCTGTTGGTCTGAGCCAGGAGGAACCGACATGGACCCGATCCTGGCCGCGCTTCCGCCCTCGCTGCTGAAACTCGTTGAAGGCAGTTTGTCCAACGACGAAGTGTCCTCCGACGAGGAAATGCAGGAGTACTTCATCGGCAATGGCCTCACCGAGGAACAGGCGCGGCAGGCACTGACCTACCGCGACCAGTACCTCAACAACATCTACCTGGACGGCTTCACGCCGATTACCGCGGTGGACGAGGCACTTCACTTCAACCCGCACACCCGGCAGTTCGAGCCGGACTGAGCGGTTTTCTTCCACCCCTTGGGGCAGTACTTGCCCCAGCGGGCGGTGCTGTTCCCGTTCATCCGAGGACACCACCATGCCCGCAGACACTTCTTCCACCACGCTTTACCGCATCGACGAATGCCCCNAAGCCAAAGATGCTGACAGGCTTGGGCCAAAAGGCAACGTAGTCGGTCAACCCTCGTCCGTTTGGGGTTGCGCGGACATCACGACTACCGGTGAAAAGGCAGAACCTAACTCGCTCTTGTTACTCACGTGGAACACGGTAAGCCCGTACCACCGCCCCTCGGGGCAGGCAGACCGTAAGGAATGCTGTTGGTGGTGCGGGTAGAGGAATGTGGAAAAGGCGAATGCCGTCCTGTAATGGGACGGATAGGGATTGAGCCGCAAGGCAACATCATCCTGCGCGAAAGCGAGCAGACTTCCACTTGGTCTTTCTCTACGAGAAAACTTGTCCAACCTTCTATAAGAGGGAATTGCAGATGACTACGCAAGAAATTGCTTGCGCGGGTGCGCCCTCACACGAATCGGTCACATGGCACAGCATCGACTGGGCCAAGTGTCACCGTGAAGTGCGAAGGCTCCAAGCGCGTATCGTAAAGGCGACTCGGGAAGGAAAATACGGCAAGGCGAAATCCTTGCAGTGGATTCTGACCCACTCGTTCAGCGGCAAAGCATTGGCCGTCAAACGAGTTACTGAAAACCAAGGAAAGAGGACTCCTGGTGTGGATCGCGTCACGTGGTCAACGCCGGAGACCAAATCCGAAGCAGTGTTGTCCCTTCGCCGTCATGGCTATCGACCCCGCCCGTTACGGCGGATCTATATTCCAAAAGCCAATGGCAAGAAGCGGCCTCTCGGTATTCCCACGATGAGGGATAGGGCTATGCAGGCACTATACCTGCTGGCTCTCGAACCCATCGCGGAGACGACCGGGGATAAGGACTCTTACGGGTTCCGCCCCGGCCGAAGTGTGGCAGACGCCATCAGGCAATGCCACACGGTGCTGGCTTGGAAACGCTCTGCGGAGTGGGTCCTTGAAGCCGATATCGAAGGGTGTTTCGACAACATCAGCCACGATTGGCTCGCCGAGAACATTCCGATGGACAAGGCGATCCTCAAAAGCTGGCTCAAGGCCGGATACGTCGAGAGCGGTAGTTTGTTCCCGACGGAGGCAGGTACTCCACAAGGGGGGATCATCTCCCCGGTGCTGGCGAACATGGCGCTGGATGGATTGCAAGAGGTTCTTGGCAAATCGTTCTTCAGGACGAGGCGCCAGAACAAGCACTACGATCCGAAGGTGAACTTCGTTCGTTACGCCGATGACTTCATCGTCACGGGGTACTCGCGTGAGCTACTCGAAATAGAGGTGCTGCCACTGGTGGAGAAGTTTCTTGCCGCCAGGGGCCTCAACATCTCGAAAGCGAAGACTCGCGTTACTCATATCTCGGAAGGGTTCGACTTCCTGGGCAAGAACATCCGCAAGTTCAACGGGGTGTGCCTGACCCAGCCATCGAAGAAGAACACGAAGGCTTTTCTAGATTCGATCCGAGGTTTGATCCGTGCCAACAAGGCAGTGAAACAAGACGACCTCATCGGCATGCTCAATCCACGCATCAAGGGTTGGGCGGAATTTCACAGTGCCGATGCTTCATCCCAGACGTTTACTCGCGTCGATGCAGTCATATGGCGCAGCCTATGGCGCTGGTGCAGGCGGCGGCATCCAAAGAAAGGGGCCTATTGGGTTAAGGAAAGGTACTTCCACCGGATAGGCAACAGGAATTGGGTGTTTGCTGCGGACGATGGTCAGAGGTTCCCTGACGGCAACGTGAAATGGAAGATGCTGCGCATAGCGGCGGATACCAAGATACGACGCCACGTCAAGGTCAATGGCCTAGCCAACCCGTTCGATCCCGAATGGGAAAGCTACTTTGAAGCTCGCTTGAGCCAGAAGATGGTCCAGTCCCTGCACGAGCGCAGGAAGCTCGTCAAACTATGGCTTGCGCAGGATGGAAAGTGCTTGATCTGCGAGCAGCCCATCACGAAGGAGACCGGTTGGCATGCCCACCATATCCAACGTCGGGTTGATGGCGGAAAGAACACTTTGGAAAACTTGGTTCTGCTTCATCCAAACTGCCATAACCAGCTTGAATCGCCCCGGGTTTCGCGGAGGCCATTTGGTTAAAGTAAACCGGCCTCTTCGGCGGTTCTGTCGAGTTGGCTGTAGTAGTTTGCCTCAGCCTCGGCGGGCGGGATATAGCCGATCGATGAGTGCAGGCGTTTATGGTTGAACCAGGCGACCCATTCCAAGGTGGCCAGCTCGACGGATTCCCTGCTTTTCCAGGGCGCACGACGGTGGATCAGTTCGGCTTTGTACAGGCCGTTGATCGTCTCGGCCAAGGCATTGTCGTAGCTGTCGCCCCGGCTACCGACCGAGGGCTCGATGCCGGCCTCGGCCAGCCGTTCGCTATAGCGGATGCTCACGTATTGCGATCCCCTATCGGAGTGATGGGTCAGAGAACCGTCATTGCCGGGCTGACGAGCATACAGGGCCTGCTCCAGCGCATCGAGTACGAAGTCCGTCGTCATGGACTTGCTCACGCGCCAGCCGACGATGCGCCGGGCGTAGACGTCGATGACGAAGGCCACGTACAGCCAGCCCTGCCATGTCGAGAGTGGAGTAAGAGACCGGGCGTAGTCGAGCTATCTCCCGGCCTCTCCTCCCCGAACCGGACTTGCACCTCTCAGCGCATCCGGCTCTCCGTTCAAGCGTTGCTCATAGCAAAGGCGACATCGGGATAGCGTGACTCGATGGTACTGCGTGCCTCATCGCGCAGGATGTACGGATTCTCCGACGGGTTACGCCACCTGAATTGCCCCTTCCGGCTGGTAACAAGACGCCGAAGCGCCACCGCCCCGTACCAACCCCGACTATTCTGGCCATGAAGCAGCCATGTCTTGGCCTGTCCCCGTTCTGGCGCCCGCACATGATCGCGCATCAGCGACCTGAACCCGCGCCGATACCTGCGCGCGAGCCAATATCCGAACTTCCAGAACACGGTCCGGTCAAGTTTTCTGAACATGGTGGCCGTGTAGTCAGTGTATTGATAGAAGGCGGCCCAGCCGGCAATCTGCCGATTCAGGCTCTCCATCAGGTCCATCCGGTTCATGCCGTAATTGCCCGACAGTTGTTTGACTAACCGCTCGGCGAAGCCCCGATACTTCTCCCACGGAATCGTCGTCACCGGCCGCATGCGGCCGCGTGGTCCGCGCTTACGAATGATCCGGTGACCGAGGAAGACGAAGCCGTCGTTCACGTGCGTGATATGGGTCTTCTCCATATTCAGTGTGAGCTTCAGTTCGCCTTCAAGGAATTGCCTGCACGCCTCGCGTACTGCCTCGGCATGCGCTCGCGTTCCCTTGACCACGATCACAAAGTCATCCGCGTACCGACAGTAAGAAACCGCTGGCTTCCACTGCCGGTTTTCTCGTACAGTAATGGGACGCTGCTTGAGAATGGCGAAGTTCCACGCCCACCGATCCTTCCGCACCTTCTTGCTCAGGTAGTTCTTCTCCATCCACGCGTCGAATTCGTGCAGCATGATGTTGGATAGGAGCGGTGAGATGACACCGCCCTGGGGAACCCCCTCGCTTGCAGCGCGAAACAGATCGCGATCAACGCAGCCCGCCTTGATGAACTTCCAGAGCAGGGCAAGGAAGCGCTGATCGGCAATGCGCTTGCGGATTCCCTTCAGAAGCAGACGATGATGAACGGTGTCGAAGTAGCTGGCGAGGTCGCCCTCGATAACCCAGCGTCCGGCAACACTGTGTTCGTCACCATCCTGCAACTGAAGCTTCACCGTGCGAATCGCGTGATGTACGCTTCGGGCCGGTCTGAAGCCATATGAAGCCGGATGGAAATCACTCTCCCATATCGGCTCCATCGCCATCAGCATGGCCCTTTGCACAATTCGATCCCGTAGACAAGGGATGCCGAGCGGTCTGAGCTTGCCGTTCGCCTTCGGTATGTACACGCGCCGCGCAGGCAGCGGACTATACGAGCCCGCCAACAGTTCGTCGCGTATCGTCGCCAGTTCATGCTGGAGATTCGCTTCCATCATGCGCTTGTCAACACCGTCCACTCCCGGTGTGCGGGCTCCGCTGGATGCCAGCGTAATGCGAGCCGCTTCGCTCAGCCAATCCCTGTCAGCAATCAGTCTCAGGAGACGATCGAACTTGCGCTCTTTGTTCTCCGTCGACCATGCCGCCAGTTTGCTTTGCATTTCACTGATTATCAAAGGTCTTCACCTCACTGTGGTCAGTTAATCAACCAAGCAAACCACTTCAACTGCCTCCCTTCGCCATGTGACCGGCTTTCCCGGTCTCGGACTACTACGGAGGCTCCGCCAGCTCGCACATCATCGGGGGCACACTCCCTTAACATCTGTGCAAGCCTTCCCCAGTTCACATGCTGGACTCAACGCATGGGCGAGGCTGCCTGTCGCAGTCTTTATCCTTGCTTGCCGCAAGTCGTCGCGAACACCACGGTCTAGCTGCGCGCTCCCCGTGGACCCTTGCTGATCAGCTTACCTGTCCGGTCAGCAATCGTGCCGCCGGGCCATACGTGTGACCGGCAACAGTTCGCGTCCTGCCCGTAAAGCGGTGTGGGCAGGGGTGACATTTCAACCCTCAGATGCGGTTTAACAGGTTCGTGTTCCTCAACCGTCCCATGCTCAGCCTGGAGGCTCATCTTGGCGTAACCGCTTCGCCGCAAGCCCCGTTTCCCACGGACTACGTCACCTTGCCAGTGTCGGCAAGTCACCGCCGCTTCGGCTCACTTCCTCTCGCAGCAGAGGAAGGGCATGCCCCGGTACTACAACGTCAACTCCTCCGGGTACTGCATTCCAAACATGCTCAAGCAGTTTCACCCCCATACGGGCGGGCCACGCTGGCTGGGCGTACCGTAGGTGAAGTCCGAGACCCAGAGCTGGTTCGGCCGATCCGCCCGGAACTGCCGGTTGACGCGATCCAGCGGCTGGGTGGCCGCATCGTCGGGAACTGTGGTGCGCAACCGCTTGCCGCGCCGCACGCCTTGCAGGCCCTGGGCGCGCATCAAGCGCTCGACCGTGCAACGGGCAACCGCCACGCCTTCGCGGTTCAGTTGCCGCCAGACCTTGTCAGCGCCGTACACGCGATGGTTCTCCTGCCAGACCCGATGGACATGCGGCTTCAGATGTTCGTCACGCCGAGCGCGGTCGCTGCGCCGCGATGGATCGCGCAGCCGCGCGGCGTGGCGCCGATAGGCCGACGAGGCAACCTGCAACACCTTGCAGATCGGCTCGACCCCGTAGACCTCCCGGTGCCGGTCGATGTAGGTGTTTACGACTTCAGCTTGCGGTCGAGCTCCGCCTGCGCGAAAAAAGCGCTGGCCGTACGCAGAATGTCGTTGGCACGGCGAAGTTCGCGCACCTCTCGTTCTAAGGCCTTGATCCGCTCGCGCTCGCTGGTGGTCATGCCATGGCGCTGCCCGCTGTCGACTTCATGCCGCTTGACCCAGGTCAGCAGCGTCTGCGCCGAGCAGCCGATCTTGGGCGCAATGGACTCGACCGCCACCCATAGCGACGGGTACTCGCTGCGGGACTCCTGCACCAGGCGCACCGCGCGCTCGCGCACTTCCGGGGAAAACTTGTTCGCGTTGTTCTTGCTCATGGCTCGCATTCTCTCAAGAGTTGGAGCCTCCGCGATACCCGGGGCGATTCAGCTACATGTCCAAGGTTTGAAGGTAGTGAAGCCGGTTCGCGAAAGCGAGCTTTGAAAGGCTTGAGCCGTATGAGGGGAAACTCTCACGTACGGTTCTTAGGGGGGGATGGGCCAGCAATGGCCTGTCCCTACCCGACTACTTCCCCACGGATGAACCCACGCTCGAAAGAGCCCTCAACGCACTGATGCCCAGCGACGGGTCGATGTGCATCCTCGATCCCTGCGCAGGCGAAGGCGTGGCGATCGCCGAAGCTGCTCATGCCCTCGGGCGCGAGCAGGTAAAGGCGTTCGCGGTCGAGTTCGACGCCGAGCGGGCACGCCATGCCCGCGGCTTGGTCGATCATTGCCTGCACGCGGACCTCATGGACGCGATGATCTCCAAGCAGTCGTTCGGGCTGCTCTGGCTC
>NZ_POQS01000011.1:50141-77759 GCF_002885955.2 Achromobacter pulmonis | reverse complement strand
TTCTTCAGACCTTCCCTAGATGATGCGCCTACAACAGGGGGGGAAGCGGCACTCTCCTACGTTGAGCACGATGTCGAAGATCTCGTGTCGCTCTTCAACGACTTTTGTCCCAAAGCTACCATAATCGTGAGTTCCCGGCGGAAGCCCAAGCTACGTAACATCGAATTAATTACCCTCTTACCCCTGGATGAGGCAGATACCCGGACATATCTGCTAGCTCATCCGTTGGCCGATGACGATGTCAAGACGACTCATGGTGTAAGTGAGATTCAGCGGCGGTCCGACGGCTTTCCGGACCGTATTGACAGTTCGCTTAAGAGGCTCAGGGTCACGACATTGGCAGATTTGGAGCCGCCCACCGCCAACGAGCTTGTGGATCGACCGCTGCCAGATGCAAATGTTCCGCGTTCACTGGTGGATGCGGTCATGTCGCTACGCGGACAAGAGCGTGGGGATCTTAGGCGATCTTGGATCCTCTTGAAGACGCTAGCTGTTCTTCCGTCAGGGGAATCCCTGGACACTATGAAGCGGGTAGAAAGTAACACGCCACTATACTCGGATCACGCAGAGGAACTACTTGATCTGGAGCTAATTGCGGTCCGCAAGTGGAGCAGTCTAAAGGCGCCTAGTGACCCGCTCAAGATTCTCGTGTCACCCCGCCCAGTTCGAGACTATGTGATCTCTCTCTTGGGGCCCGACGAATCGCTCTCGATTGTTCGGAAAGTCGTATCGCTCTATTTTGGAGACGGTTGGCGGTCCGGCGGAGCTGCGAAGCTCAGCACGCGACTGGGAATTTCCGCGTCTGACGACAGAGGAATCACCCAAAATCTGCATTATCTGACGATGCATTTACTCGCCTCGGCATCAACGTGGGAGTCGACAGGAAGCGCCAGCTCAGTCTTAAACCTCTGCTTAGCATATGGCTCAGAATTGCACAAGAGGGACATGTTTCGAGCCTGCTCCACAGTGTGCCGAGATTATCTCAAGCTTATTCCTGCTTCGGGTTATGAGTCGTACCGAGACAAAATAGGGATTTTTCTTGCAAAAAGCTTAAGGATGCTCGGAGATAAGGTTGAGGCGCCGAAGCTTTTTGAGGAGTTGCTGTCGAAACCGCTATCTAAGAGTGTGCGCGCTGGATTGCATTTGTCGTACGCGCTCGGGCTAAAGGCGGATGACGGTGATAAGGCTGTCGAGAATGCGAAAATGGCAATCGCGCTAAACCCGAAAGGAAATACTGCAATGCACGCCCAAGCGATTGTGTTGCAGATTGAAGGGGGAGACGACAGTAGAGGCAAGCTAATAAAGTTNAAGGAAATACTGCAATGCACGCCCAAGCGATTGTGTTGCAGATTGAAGGGGGAGACGACAGTAGAGGCAAGCTAATAAAGTTGGAACGTGAGGCGAGAAAAAAAGAGCATGTTACTCTCGTAAATAATTTGGTCCTTGATCGAATAGAATCGATCGAGGAAGCGTCCGAGGCTGTTTCGGATTTGCGCGAGGTTTATCGCTCTGCGTTTTCGGAGGGTGATCTATATACTGCTGGCAGGGCTACGGTTCGGTTATCTAAGATCCTGATGAATAAAGATGGCGCACTTAGTGAGGAAGACACTTCCCATCTTATTGACGCCTACCATTATTTTTATAATGAGCGCTTTCGACGATTATTTCAGCGGTCGCATGAGACGCTTTGGAGGTGTTTCGAGAAGGCCGGACAAACAAAAAACCTATTGACGCTATTTAGATACAGCTCTTTCATATGGCGCCTTAATGGGGATGAGGGTTACGAGATCGAATCGGCTCAACGACTGGTGTCTGCTGCGAGCCACCTACTACAAGTAGATTTCGAGCGAGCAGACCAGGACACCGCATACTTTTTAACTCGTGCGAGCACTCTTCCTCAATTGGGCGAAATGACCTTGGGTTAGGTGACAAGTCCTAAAAGGCCATTCGCAGTAGGATTTCCTCTCATGAATTTCGGACTTTTTCGAACACAATCTGTCATTCCATTACGATTGCGGTGGCGTATCCATTCCGCCACTATTGGCCTTTGGTCAGCCGCATAATTTAAATCAATTACTGCAATGCATCCCTCCGCCGCAGACCTCCGAAGACTCGCATTTAGGTTGCTCTTCTTATTTAGCGCCGTCGTCCTACTATATGCATTACTCTACGGGCTCCTTACTAAGTTCGCGCCAGGAAACGGGGTTGAATTTAAAGATCAAATACCGCATTGGACGGACTTTATCTACTTTAGCATCGTAACTGTATCAACTTTGGGGTACGGGGACTTAGCCCCCGTCGGTTGGTCTCGTGCGCTAGCGGCATCAGAAGCCCTGTTCGGACTATTATTTGTGGGCTATTCGATATCTCAAGTTGTCTCAGCCAAACAGGGGGCACTTATTGACTATCTGGCAAAAGACCGGATCGTTCAGACGTATGACGAGTGCTTGAGGTATGTGACGGATGCAAAGGAACTAATTGGAGATCGCAGACGATCAATCCAATCGCAGATACCGGTTCAGCCCATCGACTTCATTTATAACCGTTCGAACCCTTTTTATCCTGCGCTCCGCGCAATGGAAATACTGAACGGTTACACGGCTCACGTTGAAGACATCGGACGTGCAGCTGCCCTGTCCGTTCAGGTGGAGCGTGCGGCGCATCATGTGGAAGAGATGGCAAGCTTCGTGCGCAAATATATAAACCTTTTAATATCGACCAAAGCGAATTGGAAAGTTCGCCGCACCCAACAAATATTGACCCAACTTTGCGAAGAAATTGACGCCTTCTCAACGAGCTATATCGTGCACACCCGATACTCCCAACAGGAGTACAAGGGTGGTGGCTTTTATGCGGACATCGTCAAGAATCTGACAGGGGATATCCGTAGAAAGCTCTGATAGATCTTGCCATCATCTCGACCGTCGCCCGAGTTTCCATAGCTTATGCTTTCATATTCATCGTTGCCGCGCTCTTGAGCCGCTAGAGTTTGACACAGCCGTGCGCGCTAGCGCCTCGGATCGTTGCCGATGAAGCGCTGGTGGACCATAGGCTTATGACCGCTTTTGGCCGAAAGCCGTCCTCAATGTCAAGAAATCAAGCCAAAATTCGAACTCCCGCACAAACGGCCTGAGTGAGCTTCCCAGATCACACCGGCATCAATACTCCGATCAATTCCTGTTAAAGCCACTTTCCCGAGTCATTAACACAGACTTCCAGTGCTCTTCACGAGCAAGAATCTCGTCTTTCGTTGAATGGATATCCGCTATCTCAAGCAGCGAGAACCGCAAATCCGCCTGACGATCCGCAGAAGAAAGCCCGAATTCTTCCTTCAAGGCCACATTGCCCCCGTGTCCATTCTGCGCGTAGGCACACCAGCGTCCCCAGATGCCCTCGGTACCGTCCGCCTTGCCTACATAGAGCTGATGCGTTTTTCTGTCGGAAATCAGGTAGATGCCTTTCACATTGGACAGGGCAGTACGCCAGGTCGGTATGTTGTCTCTTACGATGATGTCGAGTTGAGCCTTGGGCACGTCCACCCGCTTGTAGCCGGGGAAATCCGCAATGCTGAGCCGGCGGGGCAGGAGCTGGCTTACCACCAGTTCGGCCTCCAGCGTTTCCCCATACACATAGGAATTGCGTTTTGTGTAGGGGCTGGAAGCATATAGCCTGCCGACCAGGTCTTCACACGCGTTGATTCGCTCCATTTCATAAATGAAGTGCGCAGGCGGCGTTGCTACTGCCTGGCAGTCTTTCACGCGATACAGTCCGACGAACAGCCACGAAGTTGTCGTCCCGGCTTGGACGAAAGACAACACGAATTCTCGTTGAAAGTTACGGCTGCGTTGCCAGGATTGCCACTCATCGAATCGTCCCTCGATGAACACGTCCAGCGGCTGCTCATACTGGTTGAAGCGCGCAAGATGGACTTTGCAATTCCGGGCTTCCAGTGAAGGGTATTGAATCCGCAGCAAATCAAAGACTTTCATAGCTCAACTTAGCAAGAAGACGATGAAGTTTATGCCGCAGCCAACGATTCTGCTCTTTCCCGTTTCCCCAGGCCCGTAACGGCGCCTCGGCGGAGAAACCCAACCGGATCACCGACGCCCCGATGCTGGCCTGGCCGCCCGCCTGAGGTCGGGTGGCGAACCGCAGGACCTCATCCGCCGCGCCCCTCGCGATGCCGCGCCGCATTGGCAAGATCAGCGATCGGCGCCAACAGCTCCCGATCGAAGCGCTCCAGCGGCTGGCCGGCGCGCAGCCTCGCGGGCCAGTCGGCGTGCGTGAGCGCGCCGCGCCCCAGCGAAACGAAGTCCGCCTCGTCGCGCGCCATCATGCCGGCCGCCGCCATCGGGTCGTGCAGCGAGCCGTTGGCCAGCACGGGGACTGGAACATGCCGCCGCGCCAGCGCCGCGAGACTCGGGCCCTGCGCGCCGAAGGCCGGGCGCCAGGCCTCGAATTCGGTGGTGTGCAGGTAGTCGATGGGCTGCGCGCCCAGCGTGCGGAAGATCTGCGCGGCGTCGGCCTCGGCGCCGGGCCATTTGTGGGTGAAGTCGTTGACCTTGCCCTGCGAGCTGCGCACGCCTACGGTGAAGCCCGGCTCCGTGGCCTGGCGCACCGCCTGGATGACTTCCACCGTCAGGCGCAGCCGGTTGTCCAGGCTGCCGCCGTAGCGGTCCGCGCGCCGGTTGGTGTAGTCGGTGAGGAACTGGTCCAGCAGATAGCCGTTGGCGCCATGGATCTCGACGCCGTCGAATCCGGCCTGCTGCGCCCTGCGCGCCGCCTGTGCGAAGCCTTCGACCGCGACCGCGATGTCTTGGTCCGTCATGGCTTCGGGCAGCCGGTACGGGCCTGCTCCGCGGTAGAACGTCATCTGCTGCCCGCGCGGCAACACGGCCGAGGGACCTTTGGTGGTGGCGCGATGGGGATTGCCCTGCGACAGCGCGCCCGCGTGCATGAGTTGGGCGACGATGCGGGCGCCGTGCGCATGGACGCGGTCCACGACGGGGCGCCAGGCATCGCGCTGGGCGTCGTCGGCCAGGCCGGGCTGGAACAGGTAGCCCTGCGCGTGGGCCTGGTCCGTATAGACGCCTTCGGTGATCACCAGGCCGAAGCCGCCGGCGGCGTAGGCTTCGTAGTAGTCGACCATCTGCGGCGTGGCGCGGCCGTCGGCCGTGGCGCTGACGCGGGTCATGGGCGCGACGGCGAGGCGGTTGGCCAGGCGCAGGCCGTTGCTCAGCCTCAGCGGCGTGTACAGTGCGGCGTGCGCGCCCATGTCAGCGGCCCTCCTGCGCACGCACGGCCGCGATGGCCTCGATCTCGATCATGGCGGCCGGGTCGTACAGCGCCTTGATCTCGGCGATGGTGTCGGCCGGGTAGGGGGCCGAGAAATGACGGCGGCGCAGCGCCACCACGTCCTTGAAGTGCCCCATGTCGGTGACGAAGATGGTGACCTTGATGACGTCCTTCAGGCTGGAGCCGCCGGCTTCCAGCGCGCGGCTCAGGTTGCGGAAGGCCTGTTCGCCCTGCGCCAGGAAACCGCCGTCGACGATCTTGCCGTCGTCGCTGGCGCCGGCCTGGCCGGAGATGAACAGCAGGTCGCCGAAGCGGATGCCCTGCGACAGCAGGAAGGGTTCGTAGTTGTCGGGCTGGGTGACGACGCGTTGTAGCATGATGAGAATTCCTTATTCATGGTCGATCGGGGAATCGGCCCGAGGGTGGCCGATCCATGCCGGTAATTTAGGGATGTGAGGCATCGGTGACAAAGGTTCATTTGTCAGCTATAAGGTGAGAAAAACTCATCTGTAGGACAGATCATGCAACGCCGATCCCTTCCGCTGTCCGGGCTGCGCGTATTCGAGGCGGCCGCGCGCCTGGGCAGTTTCAAGGCCGCCGCCCAGGAGTTGGCGGTGACGCCAACCGCGGTCAGCCACCAGATCCGCGCGCTGGAGGCGCAGACCGGGCTGGCGCTGTTCGAGCGCCACGTGCGCAGGGTGTCTTTGACCGAGGCGGGCGTGCAGCTTTATCCGGTGCTGCGCGACGGGTTCGATGCCTTCGAGGCGACGCTGGCGCGCCTGACGCATGCGCGCACGCGCATGCAGGTGACCATCTCGGCGACCAATGCCTTCACCGTGAAGTGGCTGGTGCCGCGCATGGCCGATTTCCGCAGCCGGCATCCGGGCATCGACCTGCAGTTGCAGGCCAGCGACGAGGTGGTGGACCTGAGATCCGCGGCGGTGGACATTGCGATCCGCTACGGCCGCGGGCCATATCCGGGCCTGGTTGCCCGGCCGCTGTTCACCGACCGCTTCGCGCCCGTGGCCAATCCGCGGCTGGGCGTGGAATCAGCGGACGATCTGGCGCGCGTGCCTTTGAGCCGTTTCGACTGGAAGCGGCCGCAGGCCGAGAACCCGACCTGGGAGCGCTGGTTCAGGATCGCGCGGCGGCGCGAGCCGCGGCAGGCAAGCGAGCTGCGGTTCTCCGATGAAGGCCATGCCATACAGGCCGCCGTCGCCGGGCATGGGGTGGCGCTGGTCAGCCTGGCGCTGATCGCCGAGGAGCTGGAGGCGGGCCACCTGGTGCAGCCGTTCGGGCCGGTGATCTCGGGGCACACCTATCATCTGGCCATGCCCGCGGACCGGCCGCCGTCGCCGCCGGTGCGCGCCGTTGCGGACTGGCTGGAAACGCAGGCGGGGCTGGAAGCTACGCCCTGAACGACGCAAACCCGTCCCAGCACTGGCGCGTGAATTCGTACAAGGCGTCTTGCGCCGTCAAGGGCGTGCGTCCTTTCAGCCGCGCCAGCGCATAGTGGCCCTGGCGCTGCGGGTCCGGCGGAATCGGCACTTCGACCAGCTGCCCGGCTTCCTGCTGCCGGCGGGTGACGCAGATCACGCCCAGCAGCAGGGTGTCGGAATGCAGCGTCAGCTCGACCAGCGCGTCCAGGTTTTCACAGCGGTGGGTGACCATTTGCTCGGGCGCGCCGCCCGGTCCCAGCGTTTCGGCCAGGCGCAGCGAGACTTCGGGGCTCAGCGTGCTGGAGGCCACGGGATAGCGGCGGACCTGTTCGATGCCCGGGCGCCGGTGGGCCAGGATGGGATGGCCCTTGCGGCAGACCAGCCCGGCGCGCAGCGGCGGCAGAACGCGGGTTTCGAGGTCGGCCGCGTCATACAGCATGCGGGCGTCGCACACCATGGCGTCGACGCGCTCGGCGCGCAGCATGTCCAGCAAGGCGGCGGTGGCGCCCAGTTCCACGCCGACGCGCACCTGCGGATGGCGCTCGGCCATGTGGGTCAGAAAGGGCGAGAGCAGCAGCGAGGCGGGCGCGGGGCTCAGGCCGATGGATAGCCTGCCCGATTCGCCGCTGTGCAGGGTCTTGAGTTCGCGCTGCAGTTCGGCTTCCTCGAAGCGCATGCGGCGCGCGCGTTCGGCCACGCAGGCGCCGTAGGGCGTCAGGCGCACGCGGCGCGTGCCGCGGTCCAGCAGCGGCAGGCCCAGCTCGGCTTCCAGCGCCTGGATGCTGCGGCTGAGCGCGGGCTGCGACAGGTTTACCGCATCCGCCGCGCGCGAATAAGTGCCGTGTTCCACGACCGCGAGCAGGTGTTTGAGTTTCTGGAAGTCCATGATCCAAGCGCATCAATACTATGAAATAAATGCATTGGAATTATAAATTGGCAGTTCGTATGATGGTCCGCTGACGGCGCCCGGCAGAGGCGCCGCGATCCGCGCGCGGGACTCGCACCGTGGCGCGGCCAGTCAAATACGGAGACAGAAACTGATGAAGCAGCACTTGTTGTCGGCCGCCATCCTGGCGGCCTGCGCGGCCGTGGGCGCCCAGGCCCAGGCCCAGGACGTCCAGCAGCATTCCCGCCAGCATGCCGAGGCGCCGGCGCGTCCGGCCGGCGTCGCCGGCGGGCAGGTCACGATACGGCGCGACGGCTATGGCATGCCGCATGTGTACGCCAATACCGTGTACGGGATTTTCTATGGCTACGGCTATGCCGTGGCGCAGGACCGGCTGTTCCAGATGGAGATGGCCCGGCGCAGCACGCAGGGCCGGGTGGCCGAGGTGCTGGGGTCGTCCATGGTGGCTTTCGACAAGTCCATCCGCGGCAATTTCTCGCCCGAGCGCATTCAGCGCCAGCTGGCCGCGCTGCCGGCCTCGGAACGGCAGATCCTGGACGGCTATGCGGCCGGCATGAACGCGTGGATCGCGAAGGTGCGCGCCGAGCCGGGCAGCCTGATGCCCAAGGAGTTCAACGACCTGGGCTTCCAGCCCGGCGACTGGACCGCGTACGACGTGGCGATGGTGTTCGTGGGCACCATGGCCAACCGCTTTTCCGACGCCAATAGCGAGATCGACAACCTCGCGCTGCTGACCGCTTTGAAGGACAAGCACGGAGACGAGCGCGCCATGCAGATCTTCAACCAGCTGCGCTGGATGAACGACAGCCGCGCGCCCACCACGGTGCCCGAGGAAGAGGGCGTGTACCAACCCGACGCCGCCCGGCCGGCGGCCAGGCTGTCCTATGCCTTGCCGCGCTATGACGGCACGCCGCCCATGCTGGAGCGCGTGGCGCGCGATCCGCAGACGCGCGGCGTGGTGGACGAGCCGCCCGCCGCCGCCCGCGCGCAGCTGCTGGCGCAGTTCGCCGAGACGGGCCAGCCGGGCATCGCCGGTTTCCCGACCACCAGCAATATGTGGATCGTGGGACGCGAACACGCCAAGGACGCCCGCGCCATTCTGTTGAACGGGCCGCAGTTCGGCTGGTGGAACCCGGCCTACACGTATGGCATCGGCCTGCACGGCGCGGGCTTCGACGTGGTGGGCAATACGCCGTTCGCCTATCCCAGCATTCTGTTCGGCCACAACGCGCACGTGACCTGGGGTTCGACCGCGGGCTTCGGCGACGACGTGGACATCTACGCCGAAAAGCTCGATCCCGACGACCGCACGCGCTATTTGCACGACGGCGCCTGGAAGACCATGGAAAAGCGCAGCGAGCTCATCCAGGTCAAGGACGGCCAGCCGGTGCTGATGGATGTGTATCGCACGGTGCACGGCATCGTCACCAAGTTCGACGAGAAGAACAACGTGGCCTACGCCAAGGCGCGCGCCTGGGAAGGCTTCGAACTGCAGTCGCTGATGGCCTGGACCCACAAGACCCAGGCGCGCAACTGGGAGCAATGGAAGGCGCAGGCCGCGCGCCACGCCCTGACCATCAACTGGTATTACGCGGATGACCGCGGCAATATCGGCTACGCGCACACGGGCTTCTATCCCAAGCGCCGCGCCGGCCACGATCCGCGCCTGCCGGTGCCCGGCACCGGCGAGATGGACTGGGACGGCATGCTGCCGTTCTCGACCAATCCGCAGGTCTACAACCCGCGCCAGGGCTTTATCGCCAACTGGAACAACCAGCCCATGCGCGGCTACCCGTCCACCGATCTGTTCGCCATTGTGTGGGGCCAGGCCGACCGCTACGCCGAGATCGAGACCCGCCTGCGGGCCATGACGGCCAACGGCGGCAAGGTCAGCGCGCAGCAGATGTGGGACCTGATCCGCACCACCAGCTACGCCGACGTCAATCGCCGCCATTTCCTGCCGTTCCTGCAGCAGGCGGTGCAGGGGCTGCCGGCCGACGACGCCCGGGCGCGGATGGTCGCGGCGCTGGCGTCGTGGGACGGCATGGCGACCAGCGACAGGCAGCCCGGTTATTACGACAATGCCGGGCCGGCCGTGATGGACGCGTGGCTGCGCGCCATGCTCAAGCGTACGCTGGCCGACGAGATGCCGGCCGACTTCTTCAAGTGGTACAGCGCCACCGGCTATCCCACGCCGGCCGCGCCCGCCACCGGTTCGCTCAACCTGACGGTGGGCTCCAAGGTGCTGTACAACGCGCTGGCCGGGCGCGCGTCCGGGGTGCCGCAGCGCTACGACTTCTTCAACGGCCAGCCGCCGCAGGCGGTGACGCTGGCCGCGCTGGACGACGCGCTCGCCGCCCTGCGCAAGACCTATGGCGACGACCCGGCCGGCTGGCGGATTCCGGCGCCGCCCATGGTGTTCGCGCCCAAGAACTTCCTGGGCGTGCCGCAGGCCGACGAGAAGGCGGTGCTGAGCCATCCCGCCACCCACAACCGCGGAACCGAGAACAACATGACGGTGTTCGACGCCCGCGGCGTGCGGGCGGTGGACGTGGTGGCGCCGGGGCAGAGCGGTTTCGTGGCCCCGGACGGCACGGCCTCGCCCCACACCCGCGACCAGTTCGACCTGTACGCCAGCTTCGGCAGCAAGCGGGTCTGGTTCACCGAGGCCGAAGTCCGCGCCAACGCTAAGTCGGTAGAGACGTTGCGCTACTGACCGCGTAGCCGCCCTGGTGGCTGGCCAGGCGCGCATAGACCCCTTGCCGCCTGAGCAGCTGGTCGTGCGTGCCGGCCTCGGCCAGCGTGCCGCGGTCCAGCACCAGGATCAGGTCGGCGTCGCGGATCGTCGACAGGCGGTGCGCGATGACCAGCGTGGTCCGGTGGCGCATCAGCACGTCCAGCGCGCCGCGCACCTGCATTTCCGACAGCGTGTCCAGGTGCGAGGTGGCCTCGTCCAGGATCAGCACCGGGGCGTTCTTCAGGAAGGCCCGGGCGATGGAGATGCGCTGGCGCTGGCCGCCCGACAGCTGCATGCCGCGCTCGCCCACGCGCGTGGCGATTCCGTCGGGCAGGCTGCGCACGAAGTCGGCCAGGGCCGCCTGTTCCAGCGCGCGCGCCAGTTCCCCGGGGCTGGCCTCGGGCCGGGCCAGGCGGATATTGCCTTCCAGCGTGTCGTTGAACAGATAGGTGTCCTGGGTCACCAGCGCCACCTGTTCGCGCAGGGCGTCGAGCCGCAGCCGGCGCACGTCCACCCCGTCCAGCTTGACCGCGCCTGTGCGCGGGTCCCAGAAGCGCAGCAGGAGGCTGGCCACGGTGCTTTTGCCCGCGCCCGACGCGCCCACCACGGCCACCGTGGACCCGGCCGGAACCGTGAAGCTCAGGTCGCGCAAGGTGTCGTCGCGCTTGCCCGGGTAAGCGAAGCTGACGTGCTCGAACGCCAGCGACAGGCCGTGGGCCGCCGCCGGCGCGGGCAGCGGGCCGTCGGTGACCGGTTCGGGTTCGTTGGCCACCACGTGCAGGCGGCGGGTGGCGGCGATGGTGTCGGCCAGCTGCCGGCTGACCTGCGAGATTTCCGAGACCGGCAGGAAAGTGGCCAGCGCGATCAGCACCAGCAGCGGCAGCATGCCGGCCGACAGCGCGCCGGCGGCCACCTGCAGCGCGCCCACGACGGCCACGGCCAGGCCGCCCAGCCCCATCGCGACCTCGAACCAGGCGGTCTGGCGCGACAGGTCGTCCAGGATCTCCAGGCGGCGGATGCGGTAGCGGTCGGCCACCTGCAGGAACTGCGCGCGGCGGCGTTCCGTGGCCTGGAACGCGGTCAGGTCGGCCAGGCCCTGGATGGTGTCGGTGGCGTGCGCGCTCATTTCTCCCAAGGCATGGCGCGCCTTGTCGCCCAGCGCGTCGACCTTGCGCCGTCCGCGCACCGGCGACACCAGCGCATAGGCCAGGAAGGGCAGCAGCGCCAGCGCCACCGGCCAGCTGTAGACCGCCAGGAATCCCAGCACCGACAGCGGCACCAGCACCGACACGATGGCCGGCGCGATGGTGTGGGCATAGAAGTACTCCACCATCTCCACGTCCTGCGTCGCCAGCGCGACCAGGTCGCCGGAGCGGCGCTGCAGCAGATAGGCCGGCGACAGCCGTTCCAGCTTGTCGTAAAGCTTGACCCGCATGTCGGCCAGCAGCTGATAGGCCATGGCGTGCGCCAGCCACGACTCCAGCCAGTGGAACAGCGCGGCCAGCGGCGCGACGACCAGCAGCGCGACGATCAGCCCCGACACCTCGCGGCCGTCGCGGATGGCGGCGACGATCAGCGCGCTCAGCGCGCCCACGCCGATGAAGGCGGCCACCCGCGCCACGCCCAGCAGGATGGTGGCGATCAGCGTGCCGCGCCAGGGCTGTACCACCGACAGCAGCGTGCCCAGCGTGTCGCGCCAGCCCACGCGCGCGGCGTCCGCGTCCAGCGTGCGCATCGCCGGGCTTGTCGTGTCCGGCTCCTTGCCGGAGGTTTCGCCGGGCGCGCCGCGTTCGGCGGCGGGCAGAGGGGACGCCGCGGCCGGCTGCCGGTGCGCCTCGGCTTGCTCGCGCATCAGCCGGTAATACAGCCCGCCTTGGGCCATCAGCGCGGCATGGGCGCCGGCCTCGACCACGCGGCCCCGGTCCAGCACCAGGCAGCGGTCCGCGCCGATGACGCTGGCCAGGCGGTGCGCCAGGATCAGCGTGGTGCGCCCGGCCATCAGCCGGTCGAGCGCCTGCTGGATGAGCGCCTCGTTCTCGGTGTCCACCGAGGACAGCGCTTCGTCCAGGATCAGGATGGGCGCGTCGCGCAGCAGCGCGCGCGCGATCGCCACGCGCTGGCGCTGGCCGCCCGACAATTGCAGGCCGCGTTCGCCGATGCGGGTGTCGTAGCCGTCGGGCAGCGCCATGATGAAATCGTCGATATTGGCCGCGCGGGCCGCGGCGCGCACCTGTTCCTGCGTGGCGTCCGGGCGTCCCAGCCGCAGGTTTTCGTCGATGCTGCCGTGGAACAGCGTGATGTCCTGGCTGACCAGCGCGATGTGCGACAGCAGCGCCTGGGTGTCCAGTTCGTTCACGTCGCGCCCGCCGACCCGGACGTGGCCGGCCTGCGGCACGCATTCGCGCAGCAGCAGGCGCACGATGGTCGACTTGCCCGCGCCGCTGGGCCCGACCACGCCGACCCGTTCGCCGGCCGCGATACGGAAGCTCAGGCCCTGGTGCGCGCGGCGCTCGGGCGTGTACGAGAACGCCACGTCCTCGAATTCGATGGTGGGTTCCAGCCGCGCCGGCGCGCCGCCGGCCTGGGGCAGGGCGGGCGCCGGCGTGAGCGGCCGCGCGTCCATCAGGGCGTGGATGCTGACCGCGGCCGACTGGCCCAGCATGCCCCGGTGCAGCACCGAGCGCAGGTCGCGCAGCGGCCGGAAAATTTCGGTGCCGGCCATCAGCACGATCAGCAGTGCTTCCACGCTCATGTCGCCGGCGGCCACGCGCCAGGCGCCCAGCGTCAGGGCCAGCGCCGCGCCCAGCGCCACGCCCAGGTCGCTGATGCCGCGCGTCAGCAGGCTTACCGACAGCACCCAGAAAGTATTGTCCGACAGGCTGCGGGCGCGGGCGGCCAGGCGCCGGCCCCAGGCCTTGCCCTGGCCATACGATTTCAGGGTGGGCAGGCCCTGCACCGCGTCCAGGAAGTCTTCCCCGAACTCGTTCAGGGCGTTGGTGCGCGCCAGGCTGGCGCGGCGGTCCAGCATGTGCACGGCCATCGGCCCGAACAGCGCGAACAGCGCCGCCACCAGGAACACCAGCGCGGTCGGCACGTCCCAGAAGGCGATCACCGCGAAAATGGCGAAGGGCGCCGCGGCCGCAATGGCCACCTGCGGCAGGTATTGGCCGAAGAAAGTCTGCAACTGTTCCACGCCGTCGACCACGGTCAGCATCACGCCGCCGGTGCGCTGGTTGGCGAACCAGGCCGGACCCAGCGCCACGATGCGGTCGTACAGCCGGCCGCGCAGCGCCTGCTGCACCTCGGCCGAGCAGCGGTTGGCCTGCACCGTGCGCCAGTGGTCCAGGCCGGCGCGCAGCAGCACCATGGCGGCCGCGTACAGCGCCGGTTCGGCCCATTGCCGCCACGGCGCGGCCTCGAACACCCGGGCCAGCAGCTGGCCCAGGAACACATAGCGCGCGATGCCCGCGGCCAGGGCCAGCAGCCCCAGCAGAATGCCGCCCGCCATGCCGGCGCGCAGTCCTTCGGTCAGCCGCCACAATCGTGAATCGAAATACATAGCACTCTCCTTCCCTGAGCCTGCATGGTCCCCGATCGCCGGCCCGGGCGAAAGCGATAGTTTTTCAATCAAGGGTCGAGATAAACTCAACCCATGCCCGATCTTCCCAACCGCACTCCGCCATTGGCCGCCCTGCGGGCCTTCGAGGCCGTGGCGCGCCTGGGCAGCCTCAGCCGCGCCGCCGCCGAACTCAGCGTCACCAAGAGCGCCGTCAGCCACCAGCTGCGCGCGCTGGAAGCCGACCTGGGCGTCACGCTGCTGCGCCGCGGCGGCACGGTGCGCCGCGCCGAAACCACGGCCGAAGGCGCCGACCTGCTGGCATCGGTGCAACAGGCCTTGACCCTGCTGGAGACCGCGTGCCGCAACGTCCGCATGGCCGCGCGCGGCAGGCGGCGCTATACCCTGAACGTGTCCGCCAACCCTTCGCTGGCCTCGCTGTGGCTGGCCCCGCGCATCGGCCGTTTCATCGAACTGCACCCCGACATCGACATCCAGGTCTATCTGCACGCCAGCCAGGACCCCGCCTGGAAAAGCCAGGACATCGACCTGGCCTTCCTGCACGTGCGCGCGCTCGGACCGCACAACCCCGAGCCCGGCGACATCCCGCTCATGACCGAAACCGTGGTGCCGGTGTGCAGCCCGGCCCTGGTGCCCGCGGCCGAGCGCGACGACCCCAGGGTGTTCACGCGCCACCGCTGGCTGGAGGAAAAGCACGTCGACAGTCCCGAAACCGACTGGCGCATCTGGCGCCCGCGTCTGGGCCTGGGCGAATCCGACTGGCAGGAGCCCATGGTGCTGAGCGGCATGAGCACGATCGCCGCGGCGGCTGCCGCCGGCGTCGGCATCGCGCTGGGACGCGCGCCGCTGATCGACGAGGAACTGGCCAGCGGCCGCCTGGTGCCGCTGGTGCCGCGGCTGAGCATGGCCGGATCGTGGGGGTACGTGATGCGGATTCAGCCGAACCGGCCGATGGACGCTTCACTGCCTGCGCTGGTGGAGTTTTTGCTGGAGGAGGGGAAAAGCAGGGGGGCGTGGCAGGCTGGCGGGGCCGCTTAGCGGATGCGGCCTTGCACCCCGGCGGCAGGCGCGGACGGGATCGCTTCACTCCCCGAACAGGCTCTCCACGCTCTCCCGGACCAGCCCGAACAACTCCACCGCCAGCGCCGACGGATCGGCGTCGCGCAGCCGGAAAATGGCCACCGGCGGCAAGGGAATCCGCGGCCGCACGTCCAGCAGCGCCAGGTTCAGGCGCTGCGCCAGATAGGCCGCCGAGTCCGATCGCAACAGGCCGATGAAGCCGGGCTGTTCGGCGACCACGGCGCCGATGAAGGGCGGGCTGGATTCGACGGTGGCGGGCGGGACGGGTAGCTTCTTCTTCAGCAGGGCCGCGCGCAGCGCGCTGCGCACCAGGGAGTCCCTGGACGGCATCACCCAGGAGTGGGGCAATAGCTCCGCGATAGGCACGGGCCGGCCGGCCAGGCCCATGTCGCGGTGCGCGACGAAGCGCACCTCGTCCGGATACAGCACTTCGACGTGGAGCAGGGCGGCTTCCTCGTCGCTCAGGTTGCGGCTGGGCAGGCTGCCGATGACGAAGTCCAGTTCGCCGGCCATCAGCATGTCGAACAGGCGGCTGGCGATGCCGTCGATGATTTCCACGTGGGCCTGCTGGTGGCGGGCCGCGATCCGCGCGACCGGGCGCGACAGCAGGGACATGCCGGTATACGAGGGGGCGCCGGCGCGCAGCGTGCGGATGGGGCTGCGCTGCAGTTCGGCCAGTTCGGATTCGAGGCGCGCCAGCTTGTTGACGATGAGGCGGGCGTCGTGCACCAGCGAGCGGCCGAATTCGGTCAGGGAAACCCCGTCGCGGCGGCGCTCGAAAACGGCCGCGCCCAGCGTGTCTTCCATTTCGCGGGCCATTTTGCTGATGGCGGGCTGGGACAGCGCCATGCTGTCGGCCAGCTGGCGAAACGACAGCCCTTCGGAGACGCCCTTGATCAGTTCGAACTGCTTGAGGCGCAGGCGGTTGAGGAGTTTGCCGCTGCCTGCCGGGGCCGGAGCTAAAGGCATGGCTTATCCAAAAGTTATCACCAGGTGATTTTATTTCAGTTATCAGTTAATGGCGTGGTCCGTATTCTATGGCTGGCAGTCAAAGCAAAAACGGCAAAAACACCGGAGGAGACCATGCAATCCAGGAACCTGTTCGCGCGCCTGGCCGCGCTACTGATGCTGGGCGCGCTTTGCGGCGGCGCGCAGGCCGCGGCCGACTGGCCGGCGCAGCCCATCACCATCATCGTGCCGTTCCCGCCCGGTGGGGCCACCGACGTGATGGCCCGCCTGTTCGCGCCGCGCATCGAGGCGGCCATCGGCCGGCCGGTGGTGGTCGAGAACAAATCGGGCGCCGGCGGCACCATCGGAACCCAGCAGGTGGCCCGCGCGCGCAACGACGGCTATACGCTGCTCTGGGGCACGGTGGCCACGCACGGGATCGGGCCGAATATCTACAAGAAGCTGTCGTATGACGCGGTGGCCGATTTCGAGCCGGTGGTGCACGTGGTGGACCAGCCTTATGTGCTGGTGGCGCACCCGTCGACGAAGATCTCGTCGGTGGCCGAGCTGCGCAAGCAGGCGCAGGCGCGGCCGGGGCAGATTTCGGTGGCTTCGGCCGGCGTCGGCACGGCGGCGGACATGCTGTTGCGCAAGTTCCAGGCCGACACCGGTTCGTCGTTGCTGGGCGTGCCCTACAAGGGAGCGGGGCCGGCCATGGCGGACCTGCTGGGCGGCCAGGTGGACCTGGCGTTCGACGTGATCCTGACCACGGCCCCGTACATCGCGGCGGGCAAGCTGGTGCCGCTGGCGGTGACCAGCGCGCAGCGCTCGCAGACGCTGCCGCAGGTGCCGACCATGGCCGAGGCCGGGGTCGACGGCTTCGTGGCCGCGGGTTGGAACGGCCTGTTCGCGCCGCGCGGCACGCCGGCGCCGGTGATCGACAGGATCAACGCCGCCGTGAACCAGGCGCTGCAGGACCCCCAGATCAATCAGCGCCTGCAGTCGGAAGGGTCGATTCCGGTGGGCGGGACGCCCGGCGATTTCTCGCGCTTCATCAAGGCGGAGATCGGGTCCTGGGGCGAGGTCGCGCGCAAGGCCAATGTGTCGCTGGATTGAGGGAAAATCATGAGCGTCGAGCAGGTTATGGATGCGCAGACCGGCCCGGCCCGCGGGGCGGGACCGCTGAGCGGTGTGCGTGTGCTGGATATTTCCACCGTGGTGGCGGGGCCGTTCTCGTGCACGCTGATGGCGGACCTGGGCGCGGAGGTGCTGAAGGTCGAGGTGCCGGGCGAAGGCGACCACATACGGCAACTGCCGCCGCACAAGAACGGCGTGGCGCTGTGGTCGAAGGTGGCCAACCGCAACAAGCGCGGCGTCACCCTGGACCTGCGCCAGCCCGAAGGCATCGAGATCCTGGAGCGGCTGCTGCCGCAATATGACGTGCTGGTGGAGAACTTCCGGCCCGGCACGCTGGACCGCTGGGGCCTGGACCTGGCGCGGCTGCGCGCGTTGCGGCCGGACTTGATCGTGCTGCGGGTGACGGGCTTCGGCCAGACCGGGCCGTACCGTTCGCGGCCGGGCTTCGCGCGGATTTTCGAGGCCATGTCGGGCTTCGTCAACCTGTGCGGCGAGAAGGACGGACCGCCCCTGTATCCCGGTTTTCCGGTGTCCGATGCGCTGACGGGCGTGTTCGGCGCCTACGCCGTCGCGGCCGCGCTGCTGCACCGGGAAAAGCACGGCGAGGGGCAGGAGATCGACCTGTCGGCCACCGAGGCCATGCTGCGCGTGCTGGATTTCATGCCCATCGAGTACGACCAGCTCGGGGTGGTGCGAACCCGCCAGGGCAATCTCAATGCATACTCGGCGCCCAGCAGCGTGTACAAGACCCGCGACGACAAGTGGGTGGTGCTGGCGGTCAGCGCGCCCACGGTGTTCCGGCGGCTGGCCATCGCCATCGGCCGCGCCGACCTGCTGGAAGATCCGCTGTACAGCAGCAACACCGCGCGCATCCGGAACCGCGCCGGGATCGAGGGCATCATGGAGGACTGGTTCGGCGCGCATACGCTGGCCGGGGCGTCCGACATCCTGATGCGCCACGAGGTCAGCTTCAGCCCCATCTACGACATGGCCGACATCGCCGCCGATCCGCATTTCATCGCGCGCGAAGTGCTGGTGCGGATTGAGGACGAGGAACTGGGAGAGGTGAGCATGCAGAACGTGGTGCCGCGGTTTTCCGCGACGCCCGGCCGCATCTGGCGGGCCGGACCCGGCGTCGGCCAGCACAACGAAGAGGTCTATGGCCGCGAACTGGGCCTGTCGGCGGCGCAGCAGGCCGCGCTGCGCTCGCGCGGCGTCATTTAGGAGCCGTCCATGACCGGTCTATCGTTGCCCTTGCAGTTTCATGGCGGCTTCACGCTGCCCGATGCGCGCCACGCCGCCTATCTGCAGTCGGTGGGCGGCGGCCACCCGGTGCACAGCTCGCGCGAACTGGCGCTGCGGGCCGGCTTTGCCGAGGTGCCGCTGGCCGGCATCCACGTGCTGGGCGCGGCCATGGCCGCGTTCACCGCGCAGTTCGCCGCCAACCCGGTGCAGCTGCTCAAGGTGGAAAGCAAGTTCCTGCGCCCGGCCTATCCGGGCGAGTCGTTCGAGCTGGCGCTGGAGCGGCTGGACAGCGAAGCGGCGGCCGGCACGCCGTTCGTCGCCGGCCGCTACCAGGGCTATTGCAGCAACGCGCAGGGCCACAAGGTGCTGATGCTGGACTTCAAGATACGGGTGGCGCCGGCGCAGGATCGACCTGCCTAGCCCTTGCGCGCCACGGTCTGGCGCAGCGCGGCCTGCACCATGGACTCGACCAGCGGAATCACTTTGTCGGCCAGTTCGGGGCGATAGGCGTAGGGATAGGTTTCGTCCATGTAGGTGGACTGGCACATCTCGAGCTGGATGGCGTGGACGTTGTCCGCCGGCCTGCCGTAGTGGCGGGTGATGTAGCCGCCCTTGAAGCGTCCGTTGACGGCCCAGGTGTACGGCGCGCTGTCGGCGCGCAGGCGCGCTTCGACCGCGGCCAGCACGTCCGGCGCACAGGCGGCGCCGTCGGCGGTGCCGATGTTCAGGTCGGGCAGCTTGCCTTCGAACAGGCGCGGCAGCACGCTGGCGATCGAATGGGCTTCCCACAGCAGCACCGTGCCGTGCTCGGCCTTGATGCGGTCGAGCTCTTCGCGCAGCTTGGCGTGATAGGGCTGCCAATAGGCTTGCAGGCGGCGCGCGCGTTCGGCGTCGGTCAGGACGCCGTCGTCCAGGTAGAGGGCGTCGCCGCGGAAGGTCTGGGTCGGGCACAGGCCGGTCTTGGTCTGGCCGGGGTACAGGCTTTCGTCGTTGGGCGGGCGGTTCAGGTCCACCACGTAGCGCGAGTAGCGCGCGCCCAGGACCGAGGCGCCCAGCGATTCGGCGAAACGGTACAGCGTGTCCAGATGCCAGTCGGTGTCGCCGGACTGCAGGCCCGTCGGCGTCATCTGCGCGCGCTGCGCGTCGGGAATCTGGCTGCCCAGGTGGGGAATGGAGATCAGCAGCGGGGCGCTGCCGCGGCTGAATTGATAGATATCGCTCAAGAAAAACTCCGGGGAAAGCGGCATGACATGGCGTGGCGCCATGCCGATGATGATAAAGGATGCGCGGGCCGGGTTCAGGCGCCCCAGGGCGGAGCGGCGCTCCAGCGGCGCGCCATGGCGTCGATCAGCGCGCGGACCTTGGGCGCCAGGTGGCGGCGGTGCGGATACACCGCGCATACCGGGGCGCCTGGCGGCGCATGGGCTTCGAGCACGGCCACCAGCCGTCCGGCGCGCAGGTCCTCGCCGACCAGAAACGCGCCCAGCTGGGCGATGCCGGCGCCGGCCAGGACGGCGTCGCGCAAGGCTTCGGTGTTGCCCAGGCGCAGGCGTCCCGCGGGCTGCACCTGGCGTTCCTGCCCCTGGACCGCATAGCGCCAGGGCACCGGCGCCCCGGCGTGCGTGAACGCCAGGGTCTGATGTCGGGCCAGGTCGTCCGGCGTGGCGGGCGCGCCGTGCCGGTCCAGGTAGCCGGGGGCGGCGCAGGTGATCAGGCGGTGCGGCGCCAGCACGCGGCGCACCAGCCGGCTGTCGGTATCGCCGCCGATGCGGATCGCGAGGTCCACGCCGTCGCGCACCAGGTCGGTGTAGTCGTCGGAAAAACTGACGTCGGCCTCGACTTCGGGCCATAGCCGCAGGTAGTCGCGCAGCAGCGGCATGACGTGCAGCCGGCCCAGCGACACCGGCAGGTCCAGGCGCAGGCGTCCGCGCGGCGCCCGCTTGCGGCGGTCCATCGCGTCGGCCGCGTTGTCCACTTCGGCCAGGATGCGCTGCGCGTGCTCGTAGAACACGCGGCCTTCGTCGCTCAGGCTGACGCTGCGGGTGCTGCGATGGAGCAGCCGCGAGCCCAGGCCTTGCTCCAGGCGGGCGATGCATTTGCCGATGGCCGAGCGCGACAGCGCCAGTTTTTCGGCCGCGGCGGTGAAGCTCTGCATATCGGCCACGCGCACGAAGGCCAGCAGGTCGCCGATGTGGTCCAGCCGGGCAGCGGAATTGCGCACGATTCGTCCCTAGTGTTGGTCTGCAAGCCTACTTTATCAGTTTGCTGGAAACAGTAGAGTGCAGAGGAGTCGGCCCGGCCAGGGCATCATGGACATACCGTTATGACTTCAGGCACTCCTCCCCATCGAAACGCTGTAGCGCGCCGGCCCTGGCTGGCCGTCGCGGCCGTCGGCATGGCGACCTTCTGCGTGGTGACCAGCGAAATGCTCCCCGTGGGGTTGTTCGTTCCCATCACGGCCGAGCTGGGCGTGTCCACCGGCATGGGCGGTTTCATGTTGTTCGTGCCCGCGATCGTTGCGGCGCTATGCGCGCCGCTGATCGTGATGGGGGCGAAGGGCGCGGACCGCCGCCGCATTCTTTGCGGCCTGCTGGCGCTGCTGGCCGCGGCCAACGCCGCCGGCGCGCTGGCCTGCGGCATGGCCTGGTTCCTGGCGGCGCGCGTGCTCGTCGGCATCTGTATCGGCGGAATATGGGCGGTGGCCGGCGGACTGGCGGGCAGGCTGGTTGCGCCGGCCGCGGTAGGGCTGGCCACCTCCGTCATATTCGGCGGCGTCGCGGTGGCGTCGGTGCTGGGGGTTCCGCTGGGCGCGTTCATCGGCGGCCTGGCAGGGTGGCGCACGGCGTTCGGCCTCATGGCCGGACTGTGTTTCGGCGTGCTGTGCCTGAACGCGCTGAGCCTGCCGCGCCTGCCCGCCGGGCCGGCGCCGGGGCTGCGCCGGATGCTGTCGCAACTGGCCGATCCGGGCGTCAGGCTGGGGCTGCTGGTCACGCTGTGCCTGGTCGCCGGGCACTTCATGGCCTATACCTTCGTGCGGCCGCTGTTGCAGTCCTACGCGGGATTCGAAGCGGGCTGGATAGGACCGCTGCTTTTCGCCTACGGCGCGGCGGGCGTGGCCGGCAATTTCGTGGCCGGCAGCGCCGCGGCGCGCCGCGCGGGGGCGACGCTGTGCGCCATCGCAACCGCGCTGCTGCTCATCCTGCTGTTGTTCAGCGGCCTGGGGCAGTTCCGTCCGGCCGCGGCGGTGTTGCTGCTGGCGTGGGGGCTGGCGTACGGCGGCGTCTCCGTCGCGCTGCAGACCTGGATGATGCAGGCCGCGCCCGAGGCGGCCGAAGCGGCGACCTCGCTGTTCGTGGCCGTCTTCAACCTGGGCATCGCCGCCGGCGCGCTGCTGGGCGCGCCCAGCGTGGACGTGCTGGGGCTGCGGGCCAACCTGTGGCTGGCCGCGGCCTGCATGCTGGCGCCGCTGGCCATGCTGGCGCGGGCGGGGCGCTATGGCCGGAAGGCGCGCAGCAACGTATCGACCGCGTAGCGGCAGGCGGCCAGGTGTTCGGCGTCGGGGCCCTCGGCCCTGCCGCCGGACAAACGGGCCTGGAAGGCGATGCCGTTGATCTGATTGCCCAGCATCGCCGCCGCGCGGCGCGGATCGTCGATGCAGAGTTCGCCGCGCTCGCAGGCCTGGCGCAGGCATGCTTCGAGCGGGGCGTGGATCTGCGTGTCCACGGCGGTCTGCAGCGATTCGGCCAGTTGCGGCAGGCGATGGCATTCCGAGACCAGCAGGCGGTAGAGCGCCGCCGATTCGGGCTGCAGGGCGTAGGCCAGCAGGCGCACGGACAGTTCATGCAGCGCCGTGGCGACGGATTGCCGGAGCAGGGCGGGCGGAAACACCGCCTCGCGCACGCCATCCAGTTCATGCTGCAGCACCGCTGCCAGCAAGCCCTCTTTGCTGCCGAACAGTTGATAGGCGGTGGTCGCGGAGCCGCCGGCCTGTTTCACCACCTGCTGGATGGAGGTCCGGGAGTAACCGTGCTCGAGCAGCGATTGCTTGGCGGCCTCGAGCAGCCGCACGCGGCGCGCCTCGCCTTTGCTGGTCGGCGGGCGGGGCGCGCTGACGCGGGTAACCGGGCTCACTGTGTCCTCTCCCCGGAGAATCGCCGCGGCGGGCCGGCAAGCCGTCCACGGTCAGGGTCAATTTTTGTAATGTATAGTACATTACATTCAAAAGTTTACGCGCGGCTGCCGGGGCCAGGCTGCGCCTGTTTTTGCAAGGCAGCCTTGATAAGCGATGATCTGGTGTTTTTTTCCGACGATAGCAGTACGTTGCGGCCATATGGCGAGAACTAGCCGGGCCGCATGCCGCGCCGGCGGGAGCGTCGGATGATGGCCTGGACGATCATCGCGGCCGTGGGCCTCGTCGTCGGCGCTGCGCTGGCGGTATTGCTGCGCCATCCCGGTGTGGTGCTGTACGACTGGATCGCGACGCGCGCGAACAAGCCCCTGCGGCAAGCCCGGCCGGCCCGGCTGCGCGAGTCCGCCGAGCACCGCAAGCCGGTCTCGCAGGCCGGCCAGACCGTGCTGGGGACCGCGCGGCAATAAAAAAAGCCATCCGACGAACGGATGGCCCAAAGAGGAGACGCCCCGACTCTGCTCAGTTGGGGCTGTCCATGACCTGCTTAGAAGCGATGGCGGATGCCGACGCCGACCGTGGTCATCTTGTCGCCCTTGATGAAGGCTGCGCCGTCGGCGTAGGAGGCCAGGGCGTACAGATCGGTCCGCTTGGACAGGTCGTACGTGTAGCCCAGGCTGTACACGTCCATGGCGTACAGGTTCTTGTTCGGATCGGCGCGTTGCCACGACGCGAACACCTTGCTGGCGCCGCCGATCGGCGCGCTCAGGCCGACCATGTACGAGTTGATGCGCAGGCCGTCCCAGGTGAAGCGGTCGTTGGTATAGCCGATGCCGCGGGCGATGCCGCCGGACTGCTGGCGGCCGCCCATCAGCGCGAAGTCCTGGCCGGCGAAGACGCCGTCTTCGGAACGGCCGTAGGCCAGCGCCAGCTTGACCACTTCGAAGTCGTACGCGCCGCCGATGATGAACTGCTGCGGCTGCGGCTGGTTGGGCTTGCGGTACTGCACGTCATACGTCAGCGCCACGTTCAGCGGGCCGTTGTCGTAGCGCACGCCAGCGGTCCAGGCGCGGTTGTTTTCCTTGGTCTTGAAGCCGGTGGGGCCTTCGACGTCATCGGTCGAGAACGAGTAGCCCACGCCAGCCTGGAAGCCGCCCCAGCTCGGGGTCTGGTACATGACCATGTTGTCGTAGCGGACCGTGTTGGCTGCGCTGAACGCCATGCCCATGTTGGCGTTCAGGTAGTCCAGCGAGAACGGATCGATGCCGCGGAAGTACTTGGACGCGATGTTGGTCTGGCGGCCCAGTTCGAGCAGACCCCATTCGGTGTGGCTCAGGCCGATGGTGGCCTGACGGCCGAACATGCGGCCGCCTTGCGAACGGTTGCCGTTGTTGGCGGTAAAGCCGCTTTCCAGCGTGAAGACCGCCGACAGGCCGTCGCCCAGGTCTTCGACGCCGCGCAGGCCCCAGCGCGAGCCATTGTTCTGGATGCCGTCGGACATGCCGATGCGGGAACGATAGTCGCCGCCGTACAGGCCCCGGTTGGAGTCGGTGGTGCCGACTTTGCCGCGTTGGTAGGTCAGGCCCAAGTCGACGACGCCGTACAGCGTGACCGAGGTTTCGGCGTGTGCGGCGCCTGCCATGCCGGCCAGAATGGCGCCAGCGAGCAAAGTTCTTGTTAGTTTCATATCACATCCCGTTCTATGGCTTGAGTCACCTGCCTCCAATGCGGTGAAGACAGACCAGCCCTAACCTTAGGCAAGCCGGCGGGATTCAATGAAACCGGATATTACGTAATCGTTCAGGATGTGCTAAATAGGGCCGAATTAGGGTTAATCCTCCCTGACTGTCCCCTTAAATGTGTAGATTTAGTTACTTCCTACACATTGAAATACCTACGGTTTATTGCATATGAACAACAGTTCAGGAATATCGGGCGCCGATACGTGGGTTTTGACCGGATAAGTCCTAGATACATAAAGGGAAGGTCTGAAGAACTCGATTTCAAACATCCAAAAATCGACCTCATGACCAAAGTATTCAAAAATGGTTAAAAACTGCTCAAATCATCGCCACTTTCGGGTTGTTTGCACCCCGATCAGGCCCGTTTTCGGGCCTGTTGGCGCTTTTTGGGCGCACTTACCCTGCCACCGCCGTCAACGGGCGGCGTGCCATCCAGATATTGGACAGCGTAAACAACATTTTCAAATGCGCAGTGTTCTTGGCCAGTCCACGGAATCTGACTTTACGAAACCCGAATTGGCATTTGATGACACGAAACGGATGCTCAACCTTGGCTCGAAGACTGGATTTGGCCCGCTCAATGTTTTGCGTCAAACGATCAATTGCGCTGTTACCCAAGGCGCGCCGTTTGCCGGGGCGCATGGCAATGTGCCAGGTTACGTCACGCCCTTGGTGCTCGGGTCGTTTGTCTACGCCTTGATAACCGGCATCGCCAAAAGCCAACGTTTCTTCACCATGCAGCAACGCAGCCGCCTGAGTAACATCATGCTCATTGGCAGCGGTGCCCACCACCGTGTGGACCAGCCCGCTGTGAAGATCAACCCCAATGTGGGCCTTCATCCCAAAGTGCCACTGGTTTCCCTTTTTGGTCTGATGCATCTCGGGGTCCCGCGTGCCGCTGGCGTTCTTGGTCGAGCTGGGTGCATCGATAATTGTGGCGTCCACAATGGTGCCTTTGCGCACCTGAATGCCTTGATCCTGCAACAGCAGGTTGACCGCCTCAAGCGCTTGGTCGGCAATGTTGTGCTGCTCGAGCAGATGACGGAAGTTCAAAATGGTGGTCTCGTCCGGCACACGACCTCCAGGCAGTTTGGCAAACTGGCGCATCGAAAAGCTGTCGTACAGCGTCTCTTCCATGGCCGGGTCCGACAGCGAAAACCACAGTTGCATGAAGTAGATGCGCAGCATCGTTTCCAGCGGATACGGTGGACGACCGATGCCCGGTTTGGGGTAATGCGGATCGACCAGATCGGCAAAGAGCTTCCACGGCACCGCACGCTCCATCTTGGCCAGAAACTTCTCACGGCGCGTTTTCTTGCGTTTGCCAACGTACTCGGCTTCGGAAAAACTCAACTGGCTCATCGGGTTCACTCGGATCGGACTGTTTTCAATAACTTATATTCTGACAGGTTCGTTGGACTTGTTCAGAGGTTCCAAAGAGATACTTCGGTCCGAACTTTGCACACATATTGATAAATTATGGCTGCGCGTCCGCGCCCCGGCGTCAGCCTCGCGGCTTTTCCAGGCCCAGGTGGCCGCGCAAGGTGCTGTGTTCATAATCGCGGCGGAACAGTCCGCGGCGCTGCAGTACCGGAATCACGTGCTCGACGAAGTCTTCGATGCCGCCGGGCAGGGAGGGCGGCATCAGGTTGAAGCCGTCGGCCCCTTCGTTGCGCCACCAGTGCTCCATCCGGTCGGCGATCTGTTCGGGCGTGCCGACCATGGTGCAGTGGCCGCCGCCGGCGGCCAGCCGCCCCAGCAGCTGGCGCACGGTGGGCCGTTCGGTTTCGATGATGCGCAGTATGGTCGCATAGCGCCCCTTGGGGCCGGTGAATTCGGACAGCGGGGGCAGCGGCGGCACCGGCGCGTCCAGCTCCCAGGCCGAGCAGTCCTGCAGCACGAAGGTGCCCAGCTGGCGCAGCGAGGCGTCGCTGGGCAGCAGCTCGTCCAGTTCGCGCTGCTTGGCCCGGGCCTCGGCCTCGGTCGAACCCACGTAGGTGACCAGGCCCGGCATGATGGGCACGAAGGCCTTGCGGCCGGCCGCCAGCACGCGTTGCTTGATGTCGCGGTAATAGGCCTGCGCGGCGGGCAGGTCGTAGGCCACGGCGTAGATGGCCTCGGCCCGCCTGGCGGCCAGGTCGCGGCCCTGGTCGGAGGCGCCTGCCTGGAACAGTACCGGGTGGCCCTGCGGCGGGCGTGGCACCGTCAGCGGCCCGTCGACCAGGAAATGCTCGCCGTGGTGCCCGATCTTGTGGACCCGCTGCGGCACGCCATAGAAGCCCCCGCGATCGATGGCCAGGGCGTCCTCGTCCCAGGATTCGAACAGCCGCAGCGCCACGTCGACGAACTCTTCGGCGCGCGCGTAGCGCCAGTCGTGCCCGGGCATGGATTCGTAGCCGTGGTTGCGCGCTTCGGCGTCGAACATCGAGGTCACCACGTTCCAGCCCATGCGCCCGCCCGAGATATGGTCCAGCGAGGCCACCATGCGGGCTGCATGAAACGGCGTGGAGAAGGTGCTCGAGACCGTGCTGATCAGGCCGATGCGCTCGGTGGCGCGCGCCAGCGCGGCCATGGTGGTGAGCGGCTCCAGGTACCAGCGCGGCCCGTCGCCGATGTTGTCGACCGACTGGCCGTCGGCGAAGAATACGGCGTCGAGCTTGCCGCGCTCGGCGGTGCGGGCAAGCTCCTCGTAATAGCGGATGTCGCCCAGGCGTTCGACCGGGGAGCCGGGGTGGCGCCAGGCGGCGCGATGGTGGCCGCAACCAAAAATGAACAGATTCAGGTGCAACATGGCGGTCGTTTCCGGCGGACCGGAAGGCAGGAAAGGCGGTGGAAGGAGCGGGCGCGCTCCGCAAGCGGCCGAACTTAGCACATAGTCCGCCGCGTTGACATCGCCGCGCCGCTCTCCTAATCTTGCGGCACTTCCTGGGGGAGCCCTGACGGGCTGAGATTCCGCGCCACCGCGGTAACCCTTTGAACCTGATCCGGGTAATGCCGGCGAAGGGAAGGACATCGCAAGACTCGCGCGCCCCTCCCCGGATTTTCCCTATATAGCGGCGCGAGAGGAACGACCCCCATGCTTACCCAACCGATCGCCCTGATGTGGCTGCTGCTGTTTGCGGGCGGCTTCGCCGTGGCGAGCATTCTGTACGCCCGGCGCAAGCGCGGCACGCTGGAAGACTACATCGTCGCCCGCAACAGCCAGGGGCCGGTCGGCACCATTCTGACGCTGATGGCGTCGACGCTGGGCGCATGGATTCTGTTTTCGCCCGCGCAGGCGGCGACCTGGGGCGGACTGGCCGCGGTGGTCGGCTATGCGCTGGGCTCGATGTCGCCGCGGCTGGTGATGATTCCGCTGGGACGACGCATGCGCGAACTGATCCCG
>NZ_POQS01000011.1:48574-49619 GCF_002885955.2 Achromobacter pulmonis | reverse complement strand
CATGCGGCCGCCTTGCGAACGGTTGCCGTTGTTGGCGGTAAAGCCGCTTTCCAGCGTGAAGACCGCCGACAGGCCGTCGCCCAGGTCTTCGACGCCGCGCAGGCCCCAGCGCGAGCCATTGTTCTGGATGCCGTCGGACATGCCGATGCGGGAACGATAGTCGCCGCCGTACAGGCCCCGGTTGGAGTCGGTGGTGCCGACTTTGCCGCGTTGGTAGGTCAGGCCCAAGTCGACGACGCCGTACAGCGTGACCGAGGTTTCGGCGTGTGCGGCGCCTGCCATGCCGGCCAGAATGGCGCCAGCGAGCAAAGTTCTTGTTAGTTTCATATCACATCCCGTTCTATGGCTTGAGTCACCTGCCTCCAATGCGGTGAAGACAGACCAGCCCTAACCTTAGGCAAGCCGGCGGGATTCAATGAAACCGGATATTACGTAATCGTTCAGGATGTGCTAAATAGGGCCGAATTAGGGTTAATCCTCCCTGACTGTCCCCTTAAATGTGTAGATTTAGTTACTTCCTACACATTGAAATACCTACGGTTTATTGCATATGAACAACAGTTCAGGAATATCGGGCGCCGATACGTGGGTTTTGACCGGATAAGTCCTAGATACATAAAGGGAAGGTCTGAAGAACTCGATTTCAAACATCCAAAAATCGACCTCATGACCAAAGTATTCAAAAATGGTTAAAAACTGCTCAAATCATCGCCACTTTCGGGTTGTTTGCACCCCGATCAGGCCCGTTTTCGGGCCTGTTGGCGCTTTTTGGGCGCACTTACCCTGCCACCGCCGTCAACGGGCGGCGTGCCATCCAGATATTGGACAGCGTAAACAACATTTTCAAATGCGCAGTGTTCTTGGCCAGTCCACGGAATCTGACTTTACGAAACCCGAATTGGCATTTGATGACACGAAACGGATGCTCAACCTTGGCTCGAAGACTGGATTTGGCCCGCTCAATGTTTTGCGTCAAACGATCAATTGCGCTGTTACCCAAGGCGCGCCGTTTGCCGGGGCGCATGGCAATGTGCCAGGTTACGTC
>NZ_POQS01000011.1:0-47269 GCF_002885955.2 Achromobacter pulmonis | reverse complement strand
GTTGCGCGCTTCGGCGTCGAACATCGAGGTCACCACGTTCCAGCCCATGCGCCCGCCCGAGATATGGTCCAGCGAGGCCACCATGCGGGCTGCATGAAACGGCGTGGAGAAGGTGCTCGAGACCGTGCTGATCAGGCCGATGCGCTCGGTGGCGCGCGCCAGCGCGGCCATGGTGGTGAGCGGCTCCAGGTACCAGCGCGGCCCGTCGCCGATGTTGTCGACCGACTGGCCGTCGGCGAAGAATACGGCGTCGAGCTTGCCGCGCTCGGCGGTGCGGGCAAGCTCCTCGTAATAGCGGATGTCGCCCAGGCGTTCGACCGGGGAGCCGGGGTGGCGCCAGGCGGCGCGATGGTGGCCGCAACCAAAAATGAACAGATTCAGGTGCAACATGGCGGTCGTTTCCGGCGGACCGGAAGGCAGGAAAGGCGGTGGAAGGAGCGGGCGCGCTCCGCAAGCGGCCGAACTTAGCACATAGTCCGCCGCGTTGACATCGCCGCGCCGCTCTCCTAATCTTGCGGCACTTCCTGGGGGAGCCCTGACGGGCTGAGATTCCGCGCCACCGCGGTAACCCTTTGAACCTGATCCGGGTAATGCCGGCGAAGGGAAGGACATCGCAAGACTCGCGCGCCCCTCCCCGGATTTTCCCTATATAGCGGCGCGAGAGGAACGACCCCCATGCTTACCCAACCGATCGCCCTGATGTGGCTGCTGCTGTTTGCGGGCGGCTTCGCCGTGGCGAGCATTCTGTACGCCCGGCGCAAGCGCGGCACGCTGGAAGACTACATCGTCGCCCGCAACAGCCAGGGGCCGGTCGGCACCATTCTGACGCTGATGGCGTCGACGCTGGGCGCATGGATTCTGTTTTCGCCCGCGCAGGCGGCGACCTGGGGCGGACTGGCCGCGGTGGTCGGCTATGCGCTGGGCTCGATGTCGCCGCGGCTGGTGATGATTCCGCTGGGACGACGCATGCGCGAACTGATCCCGCACGGCCACACCCTCACCGAATTCCTGATGGCCCGCTACGGCCGTCCGATGTACGGGCTGGCGCTCTTCATCATGCTGTTCTACCTCTTCATCGCGCTGTCGGCCGAAGTCACCGCCATCGCCAAGCTGGTCGCGATGCTGGCGCCCGTGCCGCTGTGGACGACGGCCGCCATCGTGATGGGCACCACCTTGCTCTACACCAGCTACGGCGGCCTGCGCTCGTCCATCTTCACCGACCAGGTGCAGATGATGGTGATCGTGCCGCTGCTGGTGGTGCTGTGCGTGGTCGGCTGGCAGGCCGCGGGCGGGGCGCTGCCCACCATCGAGGCGCTGCAGGCCAAGGCGCCCCAGCTGCTGGACCTGACCGACCCGATGGGCGTGAAGGCCGGGCTGACGTTCTTCGTCGCCATCCTGCTGACCGGCGTGTTCCACCAGGGCAACTGGCAGCGCATCTACGCCGCGCGCGACGCCCGCTCCATGCGCAACGGCTTTCTGCTGGGCGGCCTGCTGGTCGCGCCGTTCATCTTCCTGATGGGCCTGTTCGGGCTGGCCTTCGTCGGGCTGGCCCCGCAAGGCGACAGCTCCATCGCGCTCTTCAGCGTCATCATGCCGCACGCGCCCGCGTGGTTCGTGATCGCGCTGATCCCGCTGGGCCTGTCGCTGGTCATGAGCACCGCCGACACCGCCATCAGCGCCGTGTCCAGCATCATCGCGGTCGACTTGCGCCGCCTCATGCCCAACGCCAGCTCGCTCACCATGAAACGCCTGGCGCGCTGGCTGGTGCTGCTCATGGCCATCCCGGTGATGGTGGTGGCCTCGCAGGGCTACAGCGTGCTGTATCTGTTCCTGCTGGCCGACCTGCTGTGCTCGGCGGCCGCCTTCCCGGTGTTCTACGGCCTGTTCAGCCGCAAGCACGACGGCTTCACGGCCACCGTGGCCACGGTCAGCGGCCTGGTCGCCGGCCTCTACTACTTCCCCGCGCCGGGCGACAAGCCGACTTTCCTGCTGGAGTCGTTCCTGCTGGCCGCGCTGGTGCCGGTCGCGGCCACGGCGCTGATGCGCTGCCTGCTGCGCGGGCGCAAGGAATTCGACCTCTCGACCCTGAGCGCCGCCGTGCGCCGGCTGGACCAGGACGTCGTCTGAAACCCTGGCCGGTTTAGCGGACGATGCGCACCGAAGCCGCGCTGCGCACGGATACGCCGTGGAACACGGCCTCGATGTTGTTGCCGTCCGGGTCCAGCACGAAGGCCGCGTAATAGCCCGGATGGTAGCCGCGCTCGCCGGGCGCGCCGTTGTCCCGCCCGCCGTGGGCCAGGGCGGCGCGATAGAAGGCGTCCACCATGGCCCGGTCCCGGGCCTGGAACGCCAGATGATGGCGCCCGGTCAACGGCCCCTGTACCTCCTCGCTGTCGGCCGTCGAAACGTACAGCTCGTCCGCCCAGAAATTGCGCTCGTCGGAGCCCCCCAACGGAATCTGCAAGGCCTCGAACACGGCGAAATAAAAAGCCTTGCTGGCGGGCAGGTCCCGCACCACCATCCCGATGTGGTCAATCAGGCGGCCGCGATGCAGTTCTCGTGTTGCCATGAAATGTCCTCGGAGATGGCGGGAGTGATGGAATTTACCAGCGGAGGGCTCCGGCGGCTTTCAATCGCGGTCTGGCCGATGAAATCGGGGCTGGCTTGGCTGGTACAGTGACAGGTACGCAACGAGATCCGCTGTCGCGCTTGCCGATCGCGGTTTCCGCCAAAAGTCCAGGGAATCCAGGCCGATGTCCGCCAGCCCCCGAGTCCAACGCTTTTCCCTCAACACCGCCGGCCGCGATTTCGCCGTGGGCGACGTCCATGGCCATTTCAGCCGGCTCGAATCCGCACTTGCCGCCATCGGGTTCGCGCCCGAGCGCGACCGGTTGTTCGCAGTCGGAGACCTGGTGGACCGCGGGCCGGAATCCGCCGAGGTGCTGGCCTGGCTGGAACGCCCATGGTTTCACGCCATCTGCGGCAATCATGAGCTGATGACCTGGCGGCGGGCGGTGAAGCATCCGCTGCCCGACGTCGATCATCTCGCGCATGGCGGCGCCTGGCTGGACGCCTGCGATCGCGACACGCAGGCGCGCATCGCGACTTGCCTGCAGGCCTTGCCGCTGGCCATCGAAGTCGAAACGCCGGACGGCCTGGTCGGCCTGGTCCATGCGGATTTTCCGTATGACGACTGGCAAGCCATACACGAAGACCGTTTCAGTTCGGAAGACGAAGAGGACTGCCTGTGGTCCATCGAGCGCTACCGCATGCGGTACGCCCAGCCCGTGCGCAACATACGGGCGGTGGTTCACGGGCACATGACGCTGCGCAAGCCGGCGCAGCTCGGCAACGTGCATTACATCGATACAGGCGGCTGGCGGGCGGAAGGGAAGTTCACGCTGCTGGATCTACATACGCTCAAGGCTTGAGCGGACCGGGACTCGGCGCGCTGCGGCGTTTACGGTTGGCCTGGGCTGTGAGGTTCATTCCACGGATTGATGACGGCAAGACCGGCGGTCTCGAACGGCGCGACATCGCGCGTGGCCACGATCAGGCCGTGCGCCATCGCCGACGCGGCGATGTAGCCATCCGCCAAGCCGATAGTTTTGCCGGCCTTGCGTGCACGCACCATAAGTTCGGCATAGGCGCGCGATGCGTCCAGATCGAACGGGACGATGCGGCCGGCGAAAAGCGGCAGCAGCTCGTGTTCCAGGCGCTCTAGAAATATCGTTCGCCGTTTGCTATCCGGCATGACGCGGAGGCCGAACCGCAGTTCAGCGACCGTGATGGCAGAAAGATGGAGCGTTTCGATCGCCTGGGCGTCCATCCAGGCCAACACCTGCGCAGCGGGGCTGGCCTTCCACAATTCCGAAATCACGTTGGTATCGAGAACAATCATTCAAAGCGCAGCGGGTCGGCGGGCGTCTTGTCGCGGACGCGATTGATGGCCTCCGCCTCGACATCGTTCAAGCCGCCGGCTTCGCGCGCGATTGACGCCAACAGAGAACCGAGCTTTACGCGTCCTTCGGGCCGGGCCGCTTGCTCCAGAATGCTGCGAACCTCGGCCTCGGTGCTGCGGCCATGCGTAGTCGCGCGAGTACGAAGGGCGCGGTGCACCTCGTCGGGGATGTTGCGGATGGTGATAGAGGCCACGGCAGGGATCCTCCATAAAGACGTCGGTGATGTCATTTTAGGAATTTGACATCATCGCGGCAAGGCAGCTAGCCCAGTGCGGCTTGTCCGTATCGGCAGGTAATGGACGAAGCGCAGGCGCTGATCGATCGGAGGCGCCGTTACATAGCTCATTAACCAACTTGCTAAAATAAACCTACTAGGTTAGGATCGGTCTATGGAGAAAGGAAGCCCACATTGCAAGCTGCCGGTCGTCAAAGCTTTGGTGGCTGCTGGCAAGGTTCGCACCACGTATTCGGCAGTGAGCGGTGCGGCGCAAATGGGGCTTGGGACGTGGTGATGGCACTCACGCCAGCGGACTTCTATAAGAGCATGACCACCCATGCCGATTACAAAGTATGGCAGGACGTCTACCGGCCGAGCACGCAGGCGGGCGACGTGTACCTGAAGCTGACGGTCATTGATGACGTGCTGATCGTGTCCTTCAAGGAGCTATGACTATGAAATGTCCTGCTTGCGGCGCGGCAGAACTGATCCACGACACCCGCGACCTACCCTATACCTACAAGGGTGAAACCACCGTTATTTCAGCGATCACGGGCGACTTTTGCCCGGTATGCGGCGAGGCGATTTTGGGAATGGACGAATCGGCACGCACCAGCGAATTGATGTTGCAATTCAATAAGCAGGTGAATGCTTCCATCGTTGATCCCAACTTCATTGCTCGTGTGCGCAAGAAATTGCACCTTGACCAGCGTGAGGCTGCTGAAATCTTTGGCGGTGGCGTTAATGCCTTCTCACGCTATGAGAACGGTAAGACCAAACCGCCGCTGGCTTTGGTCAAGTTGCTCAAGCTGCTGGATCAGCACCCTGATCTGCTTAACGAAGTTAGAGCGGCTTGATCTTTTATGTGATCATGTTGCCGGCCTGCTGTCTGGATATACAATTTTTTGTATATCTAAGAAAGGAGTCTGGCGGTTCGTCTCCCCGCCAGCATCGTTGAGGCGTTGGAGTTGCGCGAGGGAGACGATATCGAAATCGAGATTGCCGTGGACGCGCCCCGGACCTTCGGGATCCGCAAGAAGCCCGGCGCCGAAGCGCTGCTCGAGCGGCTGCCCGCCTTTCGCGGCAAGCTGCCCGCCGATTTCAGGTTCGACCGAAATGAAGCCAACGAACGCGGCTAAGGGCAGGGACTTTCTGGACAGCAATGTTGTGCTGTGCTTGCTGTCGGCCGATACCGCCAAAGCCGATCGGGCGGAAGGCCTGCTTCGTCGGCGGCCATCGGAGCGGGATGCCAGACGCTTTATACCGTAGACATGAACCACGGCTAGGTCTTCGAAAACCGCCTTTCCTTTGCGAAACCCGTTGTAAGCGCCTGCTGAACACACCCTTGACGGTTCTGCTTATGCAGCAGGTTGCCACCGATGCGGCAGCAGCTCAGCGATCTGGCTGTTTTTCTGCGTGGGCAGGCGCGTGAGCACGTCCTTCAGATAGGCGTACGGGTCGTGCCCATTGAGCCGCGCCGACTGGATCAGGCTCATAATGGCGGCCGCACGCTGCCCGCCGCGCAGCGAGCCTGCGAACAACCAGTTCGAGCGCCCGATCGCCCAGGGCCGGATCTGGTTCTCCACCCAGTTGTTGTCGATCGGTGCATCGCCATCATCAAGATAGCGCGTGAGCGCCTCCCAGCGCTTGAGGCTGTAGTCGATGGCGCGTGCGGTACCCGAGCCATCGGGCACGCGCTGGCGCTGCGCGATCAGCCATCGATGCAAGGTCTCGGCGATCGGCCTGGCGCGATCCTGACGTATCCGCCTGCGCTCGTCGGCAGGCAGGTCGGCTACGTCCCGCTCTACGCCGTAGAGCGCGCCGAACAGATCCAGTGCCTCTCCGGCGATCTGGCTCTGGTGGCTCGCATGCAGGTCATGGAACTTGCGCCTGGCGTGCGCCATGCAGCCAAGTTCCTTGATGCCGGCAGCGAAGCCGGCCTTGTAGCCCACATAATCGTCGGTCACCAGTTTGCCGCGCCAATCTTGCAGGAACGTGCGGCAGTGCTCACCGGCCCGGCTTGGCGCGAAGTCGTAGAGCACTGCACGCAGGCTGTCGAACGAGGTCGGTGTGTATGCCCACAAGTAGGCCCGGTGCGTCTTGCCCGCGCCCGGATTGAGCATCTGCACTGGCGTCTCGTCGGCATGCAGCACGGGTTTGCCCAGCACCTCGGCCTTGAGCGCATCGACCAGCGGCTGCAACCGCAGCCCGCATACGCCGACCCACTCGCCCAGCGTCGAGCGCGGCAGCGCCAGACCGGCGCGCGCAAAGATGCCTTCCTGGCGGTATAGCGGCAGGTGGTCGGCGAACTTGGCCACCAGCACCTGCGCCAGAAGTCCCGCCGTCGGGATGCCCTTGTCGATGACCTGCGCGGGGACCGGCGCCTGCGTGAGCGTCTCGCAGTGCTCGCACACCCATTTGCCGCGGATGTGACGTTCGACCGTAAAGACGCCCGGCAGGTAATCCAGCTTCTCGCTGACGTCCTCGCCGATGCGCTTCAAGCCGCAGCCGCAGCGGCACGTCGTGGACGCCGGTTCGTGATGGATGTCGGTGCGCGGCAGTTCGGGCGGCAACCGCATGCGGCGCGGCGCTTGCGGCGGCGCAGGCTTGGCGGATATCGCCTCGCGCAGCGCGTTGACTTCCTCTTCGATAGCCGCCATGTCGGCATCCATCGTTTCTTCCAGAAGGCTTGCCTGCGCAGGGTTCAGTTGCTCGCTGCGCTTGCCGTAACGCCAGCGCTTGTACAGCGCCAGCTCCTGCATGAGCTGGTCGATGTGCGTCTGTTTGAAGTGCAGTACGCGATCCCGCTCGGCAACCACCGCATCGTGCGCCGCTATCTGGGCGTCACGCGCGGCCACCTCGCCCATCAGGCGTTCGGCCAACGCGCGCAGTTGCTGTGCGTCGAGGTGATCCAGGGATGCGGTACTCATGGCCCACAGTATGCCGCAGGGTTCGCAGCGGCGATATTGGCGTCTTGCCGGATTGTCCGGCGCTACAACACCGAGATCGCGCCTGCCGCGCCCACATGCTGCCAAGGCAGGCCCAGCACCAGCGCCTGCCACTGCTCACTGTCGACCGCGACGTGTGGGCCGCGCAGCGCATCGGCCCACACGAACTTGCCGCGGTTCAGCCGGCGCGCGGCCAGCCACACGCCGATCCCGTCATGTACCAGCACCTTCATGCGGTTGGCGCGCCGGTTTGCGAAGCAATAGGCGTGGTGCGGACGGGCCGAACCGAACACGGCCACCACCCGGGCCAGTGCCGTCTCGGTGCCGGCGCGCATGTCCAGCGGCTCGGTGGCCAGCCAGATCGCATCGACACGGATCACCGCAGCCACTCGCGTAGCCACGCCACACATGCGCCCGCTTCACTCACGGGCCATTGCACCGTCGCTTGCGCGGGACCGCGCGACAAGTGAATCTCGATGTGACGGCCTGACGAGGGCACCGCAGGCAACGCGACCGGCACGAACGTCGGCGCTACAGGGGCCTGCCGTTCGGCCTGGCGAATCCACTTATGCACCAGGTTCGCGTTCACGCCGTGTGACAGCGCCACGCCGGCAATGGAGGTTTCTGGCTGGCTGCACTGGGCCACGATCTGGGCCTTCAGCGCCTTCGGATAAGACCGACGCTTAGGAACCGGCGCTAATTCTGTCTTCGACATGGTGTCCACCTAAAAGTGGTGGACACTATCGAGGACAACGCACGCGCTCAATATGTGTTCGCCGGGCGCTTACAACCCGTTTGCATAGCGCGCAGGCTCCAAGGCCCGACAGCGCAAACAAAAAAGCCTTGGACCACTTAGCGTGTGTCCAAGGCTTTTTGTCTGGAATTTGGTGGTGGACTCTACCACTCTGTCGAACTTTCCTCAATAACGCCTGCGGGTTGGTGCGGAAGCACGCGGAGTCATGCGGCCTCAGCACCCTTCGCCAGCTTGCCACGAAGCCAAGAGGCAAAGCGCTGTTCGCACTGCTGCAGCAAAACATCCGACAACCGCTGGAGCGCGTCGGCGCCGGTCTTTGTCAGCGCATCCGTTCCAGTCGGCGTGAAGCTACCGTGAGCCACCATGACGCGCAGGGCAGTGGCCGCAACTCGGACATCGTCATCGCCCGCCATAAACCGAACGAGCCTTTGCTTCAGGCGCGTGTCGGAGAAAACGCCACTAGCGTTTCCGTTGGCGCGCGCCAACGACTTTCTCAATGCCACAGCCAGCTTCGGGTCTTTGATTTCCCAACCGGCCACCTTTTCATTTGTCGCTTCGCGAAGCAGTTCGGCGGCACTGTAAGCCGCCAGCAAACGCAGTCCAGCGGTGTAGCCGTGCAGGGCCTTTTCGCTGTACCCATGTGCATGCACGGCTTCGAAGTGCGCAGCCAAGCGATACCTTGCGTAGAAGCGGTTGAAAATCGTTCGGGTTTCGGGCGAGCAAAAGCTGCTACCGTCAGCGCGACAGGTTGCGCAGAACTGTTTCCACCCGACCACATGATGAGTATCGACCTTCATACAAGAACCTTCACACCTGCCGCCATCAACACCAATGCCAAAGCAACCTGAACCGCTCGGCCCGGGATCCTCCTAGCCAGAAGGCTTCCCAAAAGCACGGTGGGAATGGATCCCACCAACAAACTGGCCAGCATCCACCAGTCCACCATACCCGCGAACAGATAACCCAGCCCAGCCACTACTGCCAAGGGAATGGCATGCACGATATCAGTCGCCACCAGCCGATGTGGTGTCATCCGCAGGGGGTATAGATAGAGCAGCATCACGCTGCCCAGCGCGCCCGCCCCAACCGAAGTAAGCGCTACACACAGGCCCAAGACGCCGCCCGACATCACTGTGAGCGCCGGCTGAGCAGCCTTGAATTGCTCGGGCTGCCCAATGCGTCGGCCTCGGGCATACGCCACCAGTTTGGGGGCACCCAACAAACCGATGGCCGTGATCAGGACCACAATCCCAATCGCCTTCGTCAACCAATCCACCTTCGCAACCTGCGCACCTAGGCTGACAATCACCACGATCAACAAAGCCATGGGCAGGCTGCCCAGCCACAGGCGTTTGGCGACTTGCCAGTCGACATTGCCATTGGTGTGATGAACCCTGGCCCCCACCAACTTGGTGATCGCTGCAAACCATAGGTCCGTGGCAATCGCAGTCGTGGGCGATACACCAAAAAAGATCAGCAGGATCGGCGTCATCAGAGCACCGCCACCAACACCGGTCAATCCCACGACAAATCCAGTCAGGGCGCCGGCCAAGGCGTACGCCACATCGATCATGCTGGAATCAAAGCCGTATCGCGGGTGGCAATAAAGGAGGGATTGAGTACATCGGGCTTGCCATACAGCAACGGTTGGCCATGAAGATCCACGACCGCGCCCCCTGCACCCTCCAACACCGCCTGGGCAGCCGCAGTGTCCCACTCACAAGTGGGTGCCAACCGAGGGTAGATGTCGGCCTCTCCCTCGGCCACCCGGCAGAACTTGAGCGAGCTACCTGCCTGGACCAGATTCACTTCACCCAGGCGATCAATCATGGCTTGGGTTGCTTCGTTCAGGTGGCTTTTGCTTGCCACCACACGGCACGCTCGACCTTCCGCAGCAGGCGCCACATTTATGGCGACCGATTGATCGCCTTTGCACCGAAACGCACCCAGCCCGGTACTCCCCCAGTACAGCGCATCAATGGCAGGGGCATACACCACCCCGAGAGTTGAACACCCCTCCTCAATCAAGGCGATGTTGACCGTGAACTCCCCATTGCGGGCGATGAACTCTTTGGTGCCGTCGAGTGGGTCAATTAACCAGAAACGTCCTGCGCTTTGACGGTAAACCAGCGACGCAGGGTCTTCTTCAGAAACAACTTGGCAACCAGGCAGCAGGTGGGCCAGGTGCGTGGCCAGTACTCGATGCGACGCTAGGTCAGCCTCGGTCACCGGGCTGGCATCCGCTTTGTGGCTCACTTCCGCCGATTCGCGTCGGTAGATCGCCATGATGGCGTCTCCGGCTGTGCGGACAATTGGAAGAAGTTGCGCTAACAGGTCTTTGCGGTCGAATTGTCGCATTACGCGTTTTATTGTGGTTAAATATGCGCGACCATCTTAACACAGCAATGTAATACAAGTTCACATGGCAAAAAAGCAATCCGCGACAAATCATGAGCCCGAGTTGCTTGGCTTGGACGCCCCACACGTCTGGGACACCGAGCTTGCTTTCGCCCACCTACAAGCACTGGGCGAAGCCGACACCAAACGAACGACCGAGCGGCGCCTGAACACCATGGGCCTGCTGCCGCAGGAACTGACGCCCGATTTGCTGCTCGACGAGCGCGATCGATCACCCAATCGATTGGTTCTTGAATGGGCCATCGAGCAGGCCCGCAAACGCCGCGACCGGGTGCTGTTTGCCCAGTTGCATCCCTTGCCCAGCGGGCAACCCTGCCTGCACGCCAACGACGCGCGCGGGGCCCGCTTCTGGTTGCCGTTGGCTAATCTGAACGATGCAGCCGTTCATCAAGCGCTGATCGACCTGCAACGCCACATCGGCAAACCCATTGCTGTGTTCCCGCACGGTGCGTTGGTGGCGCACTTGCGTCACACGAGCAGCACCACCGGCATCCAACTCTGCCCACAAGCCTACCGTCCACTATTGCCTGCGGGCTGGAGCCTGAATGGCAACGCCAAACCCGACCTAGCACCGTCCCCCCACCTCAAGCGGCTGGAAGCAGAGAGTATCCACATCATCCGCGAGGCGGTTGCCGAAGCGCAGAACCCGGTGATGATGTATTCCATCGGCAAAGACAGTGGCGTCATGCTGCACCTGGCACGCAAGGCCTTTTACCCAGCACTTCCACCGTTTCCGCTGCTGCACATCGACACGCGCTGGAAGTTCCAAGAGATGTACCTATTTCGGGACTTCATGGCCCGCGAAAGCGGCATGGACCTGCTGGTGCACACCAACCCTGATGCGATCGAGAAGAACATCAACCCCTTTGACCACGGCTCTGCGCTGCATACCGACATCACCAAAACCGAGGCCCTGAAACAGGCGCTGGACCATTACAAATTCGATGTGGTGTTTGGCGGTGCCCGCCGCGACGAAGAAAAGTCCCGCGCCAAAGAACGGGTCTTCTCCTTCCGCACGTCCACCCACAGGTGGGACCCAAAAAACCAGCGCCCCGAGCTTTGGAACCTCTACAACACCCGCAAGAGCCAAGGCGAGAGCATACGCGTGTTCCCCTTGAGCAACTGGACCGAACTCGACATCTGGCAGTACATCTACCAGGAGAACATCCCTATGGTACCGCTGTACTTTGCCAAGCCACGGCCTGTGGTGGTACGGCCCGAGATGATCATGATGGTGGACGACGAGCGCTGCCGCCTGCTGCCGGGTGAAGAGTTGCAGATCAAGAAGGTGCGCTTCCGTACCCTGGGCTGCTACCCGCTCACCGGGGCGGTGGAGTCCGAGGCCGAAACACTGGAAGACATCCTGCTCGAACTCATCCATGCCCGCCAGTCGGAGCGTCAGGGCCGCAAGATCGACACCGACAGCGCCGGCTCCATGGAAAAGAAAAAACAGGAAGGCTATTTCTGATGGCTCGCCCCAAACACGTGGTCATCATCGGTGGCGGCTTCAGTGGCGCGCTCACGGCCATCCATCTGGTGCGTGGCTGCACACCGAATCGCCTACGAATCACACTCGTCAACCCCACCCCAGACATCGGCCGTGGCCTGGCTTATCGATTTGACGACGACAACCTGTTGCTCAATGTTCCCGCAGGCAACATGAGCGCATTTCCAGATGAGCCCGGCCATTTCGTGGCCTACTGCCAGCGCATCGACCCCTCACTGTCGCAGGGTTCTTTCGTCTCGCGTCGGCTCTATGGCCATTACCTGCACGACCTCTGGTCAAAAACCCAGGCGGCCCACCCAGGTGTGATCAATGTGCAGGTCGACCAAGCGGTGGCATTGACTCGCTCGCCGGGCGAGGCAGCCTGGGAAGTAGCACTATCCAGCGGTGAGAACTTGCACGCCGAGCAGGTGGTGTTGGCCCTGGGCCATCAGGAGCCACGGTTTCCCATACCTTTAGACCCTGAGGTGCAGGCGCGCGTGATCGCACCTTGGGATTTCGATGCCATGCACCGTTTACCGAGTGATCAGCCGGTAGTGGTTGTGGGCACCGGGCACACGGCGGTCGATACCTTGTTCTGTTTGGCCCAATCACCGCAGCGTGGCCCCGTGTATCTGCTGTCGCGCCACGGTCTGTTGCCGCACAGGCACCGGCTCACGCCTAGCGCGCCCAAGCCACAGGCATTCCCTGAGTATCTGCGTGATGTGCCACCCACGGTTCGGTCTTACACCCGGGCCTTGCGCCAACACCTGAAAGCACTGACCCAACAGGGAGGTGATTGGCGCGATGCCTTGAACGAGCTGCGCCCGCACACGCCTCAATTCTGGCAATCGTGGCCAGCGGCCGAGCAGCGACGATTCTTGCGACACCTGCAGGCCTATTGGGATACGCACCGTCATCGGCTCGCACCCATGGCCGCCCAGCGGCTGGATCAACTCTTGGCCGAGCGTCGGGGTCACGTCATCGCGGGGCGGATTACCAGCATGAGCCAACACGCCGATGGAGTTGACGTGACATATCGGGCCAGGGGGTCACAGCAGGTACACACGGTGCGGGCCTGTGCCGTTGTCAACTGCATCGGACCCAATACCGACATACAACGACACGCCAATCCACTGATGGCGCAGCTACTCAAAGAGGGGTTAATAGCGCCGGATACCCATGGCCTGGGCCTGTGGGTCACGCCAGACCTTCAGGTCATAGACACCCTCCACAATCCCGTTCAGGGCCTGTGGTACGTGGGCCCGCTGCTCAAGGGAACCCTCTGGGAAGCGACCGCTGTACCCGAGTTGCGCTTGCATGCCCAACATCTTGCACAAACCCTGCTGCATCTGCCATGAACAAAGCCCCCTCCAAAGCCACACGCCAACCCAAAGCACCCGCGGCAGGCAAACGCCCGTCGATAGATAGGCACCACAAAGCCGCCACCATCCACGACTGGATGGCCCAGCAAGCCCAGCAGGATTTGCTGCGCTTCATCACGTGCGGCAGTGTTGACGATGGCAAAAGCACCCTGATTGGGCGCCTGCTGTGGGAATCACAACAGGTGTTTGACGACCAACTCACCGCTCTGCAGGCGGACTCGAAACGGCATGGCACCCAAGGACGGGATATTGACTTTGCCTTGCTGGTCGATGGCCTGGCGGCTGAGCGCGAACAAGGCATCACCATCGACGTGGCCTACCGCTTCTTTGCCACCCCCCGGCGCAAGTTCATCGTGGCCGACACACCAGGGCACGAGCAATACACCCGCAACATGGTGACGGGTGCCTCCGCAGCCGATCTGGCGGTGCTTCTGATCGATGCGCGCCAAGGCGTGCTCACGCAGACCCGCCGCCACGCCTACCTGGTGTCGTTGGTGGGTATCAAACAGGTCATCTTGGCTGTCAACAAGCTGGACCTGGTGGGCTACCAGCAAGCGGTGTTCGACGCCATCGTGGCCGATTTCCACACGCTGGCCCAGCCGCTCGGCTTCACAAGCATCACGCCCATTCCCTTGTCGGCCCTGAGAGGCGACAACATCACCGAGCGCTCACGGCACACCCCCTGGTATCAGGGGCCTACCTTGATGGGTTGCCTGGAGACACTTCCCATCACCCAGCCCGTTCACAACAAAGTTGTGTTCCCGGTGCAGTGGGTCAACAGACCGAATGCCAACTTCCGGGGCTTCAGTGGCACGCTTGCGGCGGGGCAGTTGTCGGTGAGCGACTCAATCCGAGTCACCGCGTCTGGTCAGACGGCGACTCTGTCGCGGATGGTCACAGCGGACGGGGACCTGCCAATTGCCTATGCCGGCGACGCTGTCACCCTGGTGCTCGACAGGGAAGTCGATGCCTCGCGTGGCGACGTGTTAGCCCTGGCCGAACAACCCCTGGAGATGACCGACCAGTTCGAGGCCACGCTCGTGTGGATGCACGATGAACCCGGTCATATGGGCCGTGCTTACGAAATGAAGCTTGCCAACCAGTGGGCCAGCGCCAGCCTCACCAGCTTGAAATACCGGGTCAATGTGAACACCCAGGCGCACGAGTCGTGCAAACAACTCACACTCAACGACATTGCCGTGGCCAACCTGGCGCTGAGCAAGCCTCTGGTGTTTGCCCCCTATGACGAAAACCGCACGCTGGGCGGCTTCATTCTGGTAGACAAGTTCACCCACGCCACGGTGGCGGCAGGCATGATCCGCCACAACCTGCGACGCGCGCAGAACGTACACCGCCAGGCACTCAGCATCACCCGTGAAGACCGGGAACGCCTCAATGGCCACAAAGGCAAAGTCATCTGGTTCACCGGTCTGTCCGGTTCCGGCAAATCCACCCTTGCCAACGCCCTGGAAAAGGAGCTGCACGCCCAGGGCAAGCGCACTTACATCCTGGACGGTGACAACATCCGGCAAGGGCTGAACAAAGATCTGGGCTTTACCGATGCCGACCGCGTCGAAAACATTCGCCGTGTGGCCGAAGTCGCCAAGCTGATGATGGACGCGGGTCTGATCGTGATGACCGCATTCATCAGCCCCTTCAGGGCCGAGCGCGAGATGGCGCGGGAACTGATCGGTGCCGAAAACTTCATCGAGGTTTTTGTGGACACACCGCTTGACGTATGCGAGCAACGCGATCCGAAAGGCCTGTACAAAAAAGCCCGCAGTGGGCAGCTACCCAATATGACGGGAATCAATAGCTCCTACGAACGACCTCTGAACCCCGATTTGGTGATTAACTCAATTGTTACAAATAGAGAGGACTGCGTGACACAAATCAGCCTCTATCTTGCGGGCGCTTACACATAAGGCGTCGCCACAGATGGTCTGCCCCCTGAAAAGTGGTCCTCCCTGAAGTAGGCTATTGAGCCGTAGGAGGACGTTGGAATGCCCCAGAAGAAGCACAAACCCGAAGAGATCGTGGCGAAGCTGCGCCAAGTCGATGTTCTGTTGTCGCAAGGTCGTTCTGTCGGAGAAGCGGTCCGTTTGATCGGCGTGACGCAGTTTACGTATTACCGGTGGCGCAAGGAGTTCGGTGGCCTGAAGGGTGACCAGGTGAAGCGGCTGAAGGAGCTCGAGAAAGAGAATGACCGGCTGCGCAAGGCGGTCTCGGACCTGACACTCGAGAAGCTGATCCTGAAAGAGGCTGCTTCGGGAAACTTCTGAGCCCCGCTCGCCGTCGCCGTTGCGTCGATCGTGTCATGGCGAAGTTCTCCGTCTCGGAGCGGTTTGCCTGCAAGGTTCTCGGCCAGCATCGTTCGACCCAGCGCAAAAAGCCGCAAGGCCGGCCCGATGAAGAGGCGTTGACCTCCGACATCATCCGGCTCGCTTCCCGCTATGGCCGTTATGGCTATCGCAGGATCACGGCGATGCTGCGGTCTGAAGGCTGGACGGTGAACGCCAAGCGTGTCGAACGGATCTGGCGGCGGGAGGGGCTGAAGGTTCCCCAGAAGCAACCGAAGAAGGGGCGGCTCTGGTTGAATGACGGATCGTGCATCCGGCTTCGACCCGAGCATCCAAACCATGTCTGGTCCTATGACTTCGTCGAGGGTCGGACCCACGATGGCAGGAGATTCCGCATGCTCAACATCATCGACGAGTTCACCAGGGAATGCCTTGCAATCCGCATCGATCGCAAGCTCAACTCGACCGACGTCATCGACGCCCTGTCGGACCTGTTCATCCTGCGTGGTGTGCCCGGCCATGTCCGTTCCGACAACGGCCCGGAGTTCATCGCCAAGGCTGTACGGGAGTGGATCGTAGCCGTCGGCGCAAAGACAGCGTTCATCGAACCTGGAAGCCCTTGGGAGAACGGCTACTGCGAGAGCTTCAACTCGAAGCTCCGCGACGAACTGCTCGACGGTGAGATCTTCTACAGCCTCGCCGAGGCCAAGATCATCATCGAAGCCTGGCGGCGGTACTACAACACCGAGAGGCCACACTCGTCGCTTGGATACAAGCCACCGGCACCCGAGGCCATCATCTGGCCTGCGCCAGCAAGCGGAGCAGCACCGTCATCTGCCCAGGCAATAGCCCCAAGGCCGATCATGAACTAAGATTGAAACCGGACCACCCTATGGGGTCAGGCCACCCGGCATCTGAGCAACCGGCTCCACACTGCCGGCTTGCCCCCGGCGTTCCAGTGCATCGACACGCACGCGGCGCGAGGCTTCCAGCACATAGGGCTTGGCGCCGATGTCGGACGCTATCGAGGCGGGAATAATTCGCCAGTGGTATAACACTTTAGCCACGTGACTGATACGGCTGGTGTGCTCGGACACGCGCAGCACAAAGTCCCAATCCTGGCAACCATCATACTGCGAACGCAGGCCACCAACTTTCTCCAGAAGGTTACGGCGCACACAGGAAACGTGGCAGGTGAACATAGTGCTCATCATGGTATCTGGGGACCAGTCCGGCTTAAAATGCGGCTGGACGTAGTTGCCTTTCTCGTCGAGCTTGTCTTCATCGCTGTAGACAAAATCCGGCTGTTCCCGGTCGATGCACAAGGCCAGCTCATACAGGCAGTCGGGGGTGAGCTCGTCATCGTGGTCCATGAAGACAATGAATTCACCCTGTGCCGCATACAGACCGACGTTGGTGGCCCCGGCGATCCCCTGATTTTTATCCAGAAGCTTTAGCTTGACCTGTGGATGATCGATCACCGCGAGAGCAGCCTTAGTCACCTCGTTTGGGCTAGCATCATCGACCAGAATCAATTCCCAATTCGGGTACCACTGGGCCCGCACTGATGAGATCATGGCCTCCAGTAAGTCCGGTGCAGTGTTAAATACAGGTACCACGATACTGAAGCAGGGACGGCTTGTGAGTGCCGCCAGACGTGCTTCCAAGTCAGCAGGCTTTTGCGGGGTGATGTAGGTGTAACTGCCCGCTACCGCTTCCAACGCATAAATGCCTTGATGATCCCGCGTCAAAACTTCCCGATTAAATGTTAGGGCAACATCCCTGGGTACGCTATTACTTGTAGCGACCGCCGATAACATATGCTTTCGCATGTGTATTCGCTCTAGGATACCCCGGAGACCATTCTGTCTCCAAGCTTTTAATGTACGTGAAACTAAGGACGGCACCGATTCAGTTCGTAAAAAATGCCGTAGCACCTGCCAAGTAAACATCAAATTGTGGCCGCTTTTCGCTGTTGAGCGCACAACAGCACCAACACAACGAATTGGTACACTTAAACGCCAACTGGTTGAGTTACGAAGTTCTGTGACTGTTTGGTGATATCGACTAATCTGCCCTTCTCGGTCGGTCACCGCTTGGCGCAGACTGGTGATCTGCACGTCACGGTCAGTCACCGCTTGACTCAGGCTGGCGATCTGCCCATCTCGCTCACTCACCGCTTGACTCAGGCTGGCGATCTGCCCATCTCGCTCACTCACCGCTTGGCTCAGGCTGGCGATCTGCCCATCTCGCTCACTCACCGCTTGGCTCAGGCTGGCGATCTGCCCATCTCGCTCACTCACCGCTTGACTCAGGCTGGCGATCTGCCCATCTCGCTCACTCACCGCTTGGCTCAGGCTGGCGATCTGCCCATCTCGCTCACTCACCGCTTGGCTCAGGCTGGCGATCTGCCCATCTCGCTCACTCACCGCTTGACTCAGGCTGGCGATCTGCCCATCTCGCTCACTCACCGCTTGGCTCAGGCTGGCGATCTGCCCATCTCGCTCACTCACCGCTTGGCTCAGGCTGGCGATCTGCCCATCTCGCTCACTCACCGCTTGACTCAGGCTGGCGATCTGCCCATCTCGCTCACTCACCGCTTGGCTCAGGCTGGCGATCTGCCCATCTCGCTCACTCACCGCTTGGCTCAGGCTGGCGATCTGCCCATCTCGCTCACTCACCGCTTGGCCCAGGATGGCGATCTGCCCATCTCGCTCGGCCACACCAGAACTAAGCAGATCAACCAGTCCAACTAGAGGCTGTATTCGGCTAAACTTCGATTCCCAGCGATCAAGCTGCGATAAACGATCAAAATTCTTATCAGCCTCGACGTTCCTAGCCACATCAGAAATGGCTGTGTAAATCTCTTTCGCCAACTCAACCGCTGCGCTATCACTCCACACATCTTGAGGTAAGTAGAAAGAATGACGCAAGTCTTCAGACAAAAAATCACGCAAAAAGGCGGCTTGGTCAGTGGTGTCAACAGTGGTTTTCAGAAATCCTGCTAAACGCCCTATTGTCTTTTGTGGTTCCGCGACAAATGCGTCGTAATCGACTAATATGCGCGAATCCTCTGAAGTTTCGCGCAGGCTAGTCAAAACATGAGTAATCCAAAGCAAATAGGATCTTTCCGGCGCGAGTCCATCGCGCTTGGCAAGTGAGTCGGCAACGCTGAGTGGATGACGAACGGCAATGACATATCGAGCTTCAAAGCCACCCACTTGAAATACGCGCAACCAAAATGGCAATAGCTTTGCTGTACGTGGATCCTTAAAACCAAATATTTGCCCAGGCTGTGACTTTTTTCGCAATAGCTGTATAGCTTCTTTTAGATAGCCTTGTTCACATAGGCGATCAACATCACTGCTTTTTAACAGACGAATGCTATGCCACGCATGCCCAACAGCACTCAGCAGGCGTTCATTGAAATTGACAATATCCAGGTCTTCAAAAAATCCCTTGTCATTATTGCCAGGAACAGCTGGCATAAGTCGACCACCTAGTGAAACACCAACAGCTTGAAGCGCGCGAGTCACTGTGCTAGTACCACTCCGGTGCATTCCCAGCACCACAACAATAGGCTGATTCATGAAGCTCATACTGACTTCTTTAGATGCATTCATGGGAAACATTTTCAATTTTTGGTACGCAATTAAAATCAACTATGCCTGTTCCCAAAGTGGCTAGCTCGGAGTTAACTCGAAACATGGCAACATCAATTAGCCGATGCAGATAGGTTTCACTGCCGTTGAGATCACCAACCACACCAGCATTGAGGAAATACACGCCAGGATTCAGCCGGCAGCCAAATGCAAAATCAACTACATAGACGCTACCGCCGGTGACAAAAGGCAGGCTTGTTCGATTAGAAGCCGCAGATGCAGCGCCGCCCAACTCCACTCCGCTGGTGGTTTTGATCAACATACCAAACCGTACATTGCTTGCAGGCTGTTCGAACCTAACCCGGTAGCGATAGTGATAAGTTTTGCCACGCGTAAGTTGGTTAACCCGCTCGCCAAATTCTGAATAGATACCCGGGTCTTCAATGAATGCACCATAAGACTCGTACACAATGGTACTGGTCGGCTTGAGATGTGGGTCGTAGCTGTCGGCCAGTTCTTCTGCCGCTGGGCTCACGTGCGCATCTAGGTCATGGTCCGCATTAAATTTGAACGCCTCGTCCGTCAATAGGGCGTCATACTCGCCCAGCTTGTCGACACGTCGAACTTCCTCCCGAATGCTCTGTCGCTTCTCGCTGGGTGCATAAAGAAGTTTTTGGTAGCGCGCCACCATTTGTTTTGGTAAGCCCATGGCCAGACGCTCACCAGTGTCAATCAGCAGAGCACGGTCACACAGCTCCACCACGGTACCGCCAGAGTGGGAAACAAATAGTATCGTTGCACCTGCCTTGCGGATAGTCTCGATACGTGAAAAACACTTCCGCTGAAAAAGCTCATCACCGACAGACAGTGCCTCATCAACTACTAGAATTTGAGGATCTACATTAATGGCCACCGCAAACGCCAAACGGACCATCATGCCGCTGGAGTAGGTCTTCACCGGTTGATCAATAAATTCGCCAATCTCTGCAAAGGCGGAAATTTCATCGAACCGGGCATCGATTTCATCGCTGCTTAAACCAAGAACTGCGCCATTCAGATAAAGGAAGGTCTGAAGAACTCGATTTCAAACATCCAAAAATCGACCTCATGACCAAAGTATTCAAAAATGGTTAAAAACTGCTCAAATCATCGCCACTTTCGGGTTGTTTGCACCCCGATCAGGCCCGTTTTCGGGCCTGTTGGCGCTTTTTGGGCGCACTTACCCTGCCACCGCCGTCAACGGGCGGCGTGCCATCCAGATATTGGACAGCGTAAACAACATTTTCAAATGCGCAGTGTTCTTGGCCAGTCCACGGAATCTGACTTTACGAAACCCGAATTGGCATTTGATGACACGAAACGGATGCTCAACCTTGGCTCGAAGACTGGATTTGGCCCGCTCAATGTTTTGCGTCAAACGATCAATTGCGCTGTTACCCAAGGCGCGCCGTTTGCCGGGGCGCATGGCAATGTGCCAGGTTACGTCACGCCCTTGGTGCTCGGGTCGTTTGTCTACGCCTTGATAACCGGCATCGCCAAAAGCCAACGTTTCTTCACCATGCAGCAACGCAGCCGCCTGAGTAACATCATGCTCATTGGCAGCGGTGCCCACCACCGTGTGGACCAGCCCGCTGTGAAGATCAACCCCAATGTGGGCCTTCATCCCAAAGTGCCACTGGTTTCCCTTTTTGGTCTGATGCATCTCGGGGTCCCGCGTGCCGCTGGCGTTCTTGGTCGAGCTGGGTGCATCGATAATTGTGGCGTCCACAATGGTGCCTTTGCGCACCTGAATGCCTTGATCCTGCAACAGCAGGTTGACCGCCTCAAGCGCTTGGTCGGCAATGTTGTGCTGCTCGAGCAGATGACGGAAGTTCAAAATGGTGGTCTCGTCCGGCACACGACCTCCAGGCAGTTTGGCAAACTGGCGCATCGAAAAGCTGTCGTACAGCGTCTCTTCCATGGCCGGGTCCGACAGCGAAAACCACAGTTGCATGAAGTAGATGCGCAGCATCGTTTCCAGCGGATACGGTGGACGACCGATGCCCGGTTTGGGGTAATGCGGATCGACCAGATCGGCAAAGAGCTTCCACGGCACCGCACGCTCCATCTTGGCCAGAAACTTCTCACGGCGCGTTTTCTTGCGTTTGCCAACGTACTCGGCTTCGGAAAAACTCAACTGGCTCATCGGGTTCACTCGGATCGGACTGTTTTCAATAACTTATATTCTGACAGGTTCGTTGGACTTGTTCAGAGGTTCCATAAACATTTTCTCGCCCGGTGAACTCGGGGTTAAACCCAGAGCCCAGCTCCAGCAATGCTGCAATCCGGCCACGGGTTTGAATGCTGCCGCTAGTGGGGTTCAACGTGCCGCAGATCATCTGCAGCAAGGTGGATTTGCCGCTGCCGTTGCGGCCGATGATGCCAACGGTTTCACCTTTCTTGACTTCAAAGCTCACATCCTTCAGCGCCCAGAACTCGCGAAAATATTGCCTGGGCTGCATGCCGATGGCACGCTGCAAACGCGGCAAGATCATCTGCTTGAGCCGGTCACGGGGCTGGTCGTAAATGTGATAGCACTTACTCAAACCGTCGACCTTGATGGCGATGTCGTTGTCTTGCTCAGAGTACATCGGCAAACCCCTTGCGCGTCTTCTGAAACCAGGCAAAGCCCAACCAAGCAATGGTGAAAGAAGCCACCCAATACACCCCGAGCATGGCAAAGTCGGGCACGTTGCCAAAATAAAGCACCGCCCGTGCTTGCTCAATTACCGGCGTTAGCGGATTGAAGTACAACAAATGACGGTATGCCTCAGGCAATGCCGTGGCCGGGTAAAAAATGGGGCTAAGGAACATGAGTACCGTTGTGACGACACCAATGAATTGACCCACATCGCGCAGGTACACCCCCAGCGAAGCCAGTGCCCAGCTCAAACCCATGATAAAGAGAACGAGTGGCAAGATGATCAGCGGCAGATAAAGTGCAGTGGGGTGCGGAATGCCAAACAAAACCCCATAAGCCAGCAGCCAGACACCAAGGCTGATGGCACCGTGGAACATGGCCGAGAGAAGCGTAACGAAGGGAAGGATCTCCAGCGGGAAGACCACTTTCTTGACGTAATTGACGTTGGAAAGAATCAAACCCGGTGCGCGGTTGATGCATTCAGCAAACAGGGTAAAAATGATCAAGCCGGCAAAGAGCACGAGGGCGAATTCGGTTTTGGACTCGCTGCCAGCTGTCCAGCGCGCGTTGAACACTTCGCTGAACACGAACGTATACACAGCCAGCATGAGTATGGGGTTGAAGAAAGACCATAGCAAGCCAAAGAACGAGCCGCGATAGCGGCCTAGCACTTCGCGCTTGGCAGAGGCTTTAATGAGTTCGCGGTGGCGCCACAGGCTGGTCACCATTTCGCGGGGGCTGGCAGAAAAATGCTGCATCAGGCAAACACCTCGGCGGCGGTGAGTGAGGCGCCCTGTTGGTCTTTGGCCGAGAGCTGAGGCACCAGACCGGCAGGCCAGTGGATGCCTACGGCGGGGTCGTTCCACGCCAGGCAGCGCTCAAAGGTGGGGGCGTAGTAGTCGGTGGTTTTGTACAGAACCTCGGCCGTGTCGCTCAACACCACGAAGCCGTGGGCAAACCCCTCGGGCACCCACAGCTGGCGCTTGTTGTGGGCCGAGAGCACTTCGCCCACCCACTGGCCAAAGGTGGGGCTGCTTTTGCGCAGGTCTACCGCCACGTCAAACACCTCGCCCTGCACCACGCGCACCAGCTTGCCCTGAGGTTGCTGGATTTGGTAGTGCAGGCCGCGCAGCACGTGTTGGGCGCTGCGGCTGTGGTTGTCTTGCACAAACTGCACGGGCCGGCCAATGGCCTCTTCAAACCGGGCGTGGTTAAAGCTTTCAAAGAAAAAACCGCGGTCGTCGCCAAAGACTTTGGGCTCGATGAGGACGACGTCGGGGATGGCGAGGCGTTGCGCGTTCACGTAGGGTCGCTTTCTTTCAAGATTTGCAGTAAGTACTGCCCGTAGCCATTCTTGATGAGCGGCTGCGCCAGGCGCGCCAATTGCTCTGCATCGATCCAGCCTTGGCGGTAGGCAATTTCTTCGGGGCAGGCCACCTTGAGGCCCTGGCGGCGCTCGAGCGTGGCAATGAACTGGCTGGCATCGAGCAGGCTGTCGTGGGTGCCGGTGTCGAGCCAGGCGTAGCCTCGGCCCATGGTTTGCACGTTGAGTTGCCCACGGTCCAGATAGGCCTGGTTGACGCTGGTGATTTCCAACTCGCCACGGGCGCTGGGCTTGACGGCCTTGGCGATGTCGACCACCTGCGCGTCGTAAAAGTACAGGCCGGTCACGGCGTAGTGGCTCTTGGGTTGTTTGGGCTTTTCCTCAATGCTGATGGCCTGGCCCTGGGCGTTGAACTCGACGACGCCGTAGCGCTCGGGGTCGGTCACGTGGTAGGCAAACACGGTGGCGCCATGGGTGTGTGCGTGGGCCGCTTGGAGCAGGGGCTGAAAGTCGTGGCCGTAGTAGATGTTGTCGCCCAGCACCAGCGCGCTGGGGGCATTGCCAATAAATTGTTCACCGATGATGAAGGCCTGCGCCAGCCCGTCGGGGCTGGGCTGGACGGCATATTGCAGGTTCATGCCCCACTGCGAGCCGTCGCCCAGCAGTTGCTGGAAACGCGGCGTGTCTTGCGGGGTGCTGATGACGAGCACGTCACGCATACCCGCGAGCATGAGGGTGCTCAACGGGTAGTAGATCATGGGCTTGTCGTACACCGGCAGCAGTTGCTTGCTGATGGCCAGTGTGGCGGGGTGCAGCCGGGTGCCCGAGCCCCCGGCGAGGATGATGCCTTTGCGTAGGGTCATGCGTTTGTATCCCTGAGTCATTACAAAATTTCTTGAAGCATCCGGCCAACGCCCTGCTGCCAGTGCGGCAGGTGCACCCCGAAGGTGGACGCCAGCAACGTGGTGTTCAAGCGCGAATTGTGCGGCCGCCGGGCCGGCGTGGGGAAGGTGTGCGTAGGCACCGGATCGATGGCCTGCACTCTCCAGGATGCATGGGGTTGCAACTGCTGGGCCTGCTCGATCACGAACTGGGCATAGCGGTGCCAGGATGTCTCACCGCTGGCCGCCAGGTGGTAAGTGCCCTGCCCTTGGCCGGTGTGCAAGACCTGCCGCAAGGCGTGCGCAGTCACGTCCGCAATCAGCTCTGCGCCTGTGGGCGCACCAAACTGGTCGTCAATCACCGTCAGTCGCTCGCGCTCCAGGGCCAGCCGCAGCATGGTCTTGGCGAAGTTGCCACCGCGCGCGGCATAGACCCAACTGGTCCGAAAAATCAGGTGCTGGCGACAGGACTGGAGAATGCGTTGCTCGCCTTCGAGCTTGGTCAACCCATACACATTCAGTGGGCCAGTGGCATCGCCTTCCTGCCAAGGGGTGTGTCCACTGCCGTTGAAGACGTAGTCCGTGCTGTAGTGCACCAGCCAGGCACCCACCTCGTGCGCGGCTTGCGCGAGCACGCCAGGGGCTTCGGCATTGAGGCGATGCGCCTGGCTCACCTCGGATTCGGCTTTGTCCACAGCGGTGTAGGCAGCGGCGTTGACTATGATCAGCGGGCGCAAGGCGTGCACGGTGCGGTGCAGGCCTTCCAAGTCGCTCAGGTCGCCGCAAAGCGGGTGATCGAGCAAGGGCAGGCCTTGCCAAGCAGGGAGATGGGCAAGCTCCTCGGGAATCAAGCCTGCACGATCCAGAGCGATCAGACAACCCAAAGGAGCCAGGCTGCGCTGCAATTCCCAGCCGACCTGGCCGTTTTTGCCGAGCAACAGGATACGGGTGGAAGATGGACTCATGAATGTGCCTCTGAAGCGACACAGGCTGCATTCAAAAGCCCAGCGGTAGATGCATCAAGCTTTTGCCAATGGCCACCGGGTACACGCTGCAGAATGTCCTTGGCCAGCAATTTGCCCAGTTCAACACCCCACTGGTCAAAGCTGTTGATGCCCCAGACCACACCACTCACAAAGGTGCGGTGTTCGTAAAGCGCCAGCAACGCCCCCAAGGCAGGTGGGTTCAAAGGCCCATCGAGCAACAGGAAGGTGCTGGGGCGGTTACCCGGAAAATCCTGATGGCCTGGCAATTGCCCCGGGCCTGCTTTTGAACCCCGCATCAAGGCTTGGGCTTGCGCAACAGCGTTGGCCAGCAGCGGTGTGTGGTGGCCTGGCAATGCATGTTCGGCCTGGCTGGCCGCCACAAACTCCACCGGTGTACGCTGCGCCCCCTGGTGCAGCCACTGAAAGAACGCATGCTGTCCATTGGTGCCAGCCTCGCCCCACAGGGCCATACCGGTGGCATAAGCCACAGCATCACCGTTCTGTCGCACGGTTTTGCCATTGCTTTCCATATCGAGCTGCTGCAAATAGGCAGGCAAGCGGCGCAAGCGGTGGTGATAAGGCGCCACGCAGCGCGAAGGCAAATGCAGGAAGCTGCTGTACCAGACGTCCAGCAGGCCAAGCAGCACGGGAGCATTCTGGGCGAGCGGCGCTTGGGCAAAGTGTGCATCCATGGCGGCCGCCCCGGCCAGCAGTTCCCGAAAACCTGCTTCCCCAATGGCGACAGCCACGGGCAAACCCACGGCAGACCACACAGAATACCGGCCACCCAGGTCAGCCGGCATGCGCAGGATGTGTTTGACACCAGCGGCCTGTGCAACATGCGGCTTGGCGGTAATGGCCACGATGCGATCAGCGGGGTTGATGCCGCTTTGCTGCAGCCAGCCAGTGGCTGAACGCAGGTTTTGCAGGGTCTCAAAGGTGGACCACGATTTGGATGCGGCAATAAACAGCGTGTGGGCGGGGTGGCAAAGTGCCAAGGTTTCGGCTAGGTCGTGCCCATCGAGGTTGGACACGACATGAATGCGCAGTTGGGTGCGCCAATAAGGCCGCAATGCTTGCAGCGCCAATTCTGGCCCCAGACTGGAACCGCCAATGCCGATATGCACCACGTCGTGAACAGTCTCGTCGGCCCGTATGGTTTCGGCCATGGCCAGCATGGCGCTCAAGTCTGCGCAATACTGTGCTATAGCGGGTGATGCTGGTTCGCTACCCGAAGTAAATGCCAAGCGCAAAGCGGCATGAACCGCTGCCTGGTGCTCAGTCTGGTTGACGATTTCACCGTTGAGCAGTTGGTTGCGCCTCTCAGGCACGCCCATTTGCATGGCCAGTGCCAGCAACTGCTCAACCACCGGGGCTTCCCACAGGTTTTTGCTGAGGTCGACCAGCATGTGGGGCGCACGCACGCTGTGCTCCTGAAAGCGCTTGGGTTCAGTGGCAAAGGCCTGACGCAAATCGAAGCCAAGCGCATAGCGGCCAGCTAACCGTTCCAACGCCTGCCATGCAGGCGTGGTTTGCGGGTTCAAGTCAGCCATAATGCCTCTGCACCCAATCCCTGTAGCTGCCGCTTTGGACGTGCTGCACCCATTCGGGGTGGCTCAGGTACCACTGCACCGTCTTGCGGATGCCGGTTTCGAAGGTTTCGGCGGGCTTCCAGCCCAGTTCGCGTTCGATCTTGCGTGCGTCGATGGCGTAGCGCCGGTCGTGGCCAGGGCGATCGGTCACGTAGGTGATTTGTTGGGCGTAGGGCTGGCCATCGGCACGCGGGCGCAATTCGTCGAGCAACTGGCATACGGTGTGCACGATATCGATGTTGGGCTTTTCGTTCCAGCCACCCACGTTGTAGGTCTCGCCCAGGCGCCCGGCTTCCAGCACGCGGCGGATGGCGCTGCAGTGGTCTTTGACGTAGAGCCAGTCGCGAATTTGCATGCCGTCGCCGTAAACCGGCAGCGGTTTGCCGGCCAGAGCGTTGACGATCATGAGCGGAATAAGCTTTTCCGGGAAGTGGTAGGGCCCGTAGTTGTTGCTGCAGTTGGTGGTGAGCACCGGCAGGCCGTAGGTGTGGTGCCAGGCGCGCACCAGGTGGTCGCTGGCGGCCTTGCTGGCGCTGTAGGGGCTGTTGGGCTCGTAGGGGTTCGTTTCCGCAAACGGCGGATCATCCTTGGACAGGGTGCCGTACACCTCGTCGGTGCTCACGTGCAAAAAACGGAAGGCGTTTCTTTCGGCTTCGGGCAAGCCGCACCAATAAGCACGCACCGCTTCGAGCAGGCGGAAGGTGCCGACGATGTTGGTCTGTATGAAGGCCTCGGGGCCGTGGATGGAACGGTCCACGTGGCTTTCGGCGGCGAAGTGCAGCACAGCCCGCGGACGGTGCTCGGCCAGCAGGCGGTCCACCAGCGTGCGGTCACCCAGGTCGCCTTGCACGAAGACGTGGCGCGCATCGCCCTGCAGGCTGGCCAGGTTCTCCAGGTTGCCGGCGTAGGTGAGTTTGTCGAGGTTGACGACGGGCTCATCGCACAGGGCCAGCCAGTCGAGCACGAAATTGCTGCCAATGAAGCCGGCACCGCCGGTGACGAGAATGGTCATGCTTCAAATCTTCCCAAAAATGGCAGCAGCAATCAGGCCCAGATTGCCAAATAAGGTTTGGCGATAGATGCCACTGCGTTTCAGGCGAATCAAACGCGGAATCAAACTCATCTGACGAGCCTTAGCAAAGCGCTCCAGCGTTTCACGATTCTCTGGCGTGAGCTTGTGCTGCAATTTGCGCAAACCAGCGATGTTGCTGTCGTTCCAGTTCTTGAAACGGCCTTCCCACAGCATGCGTATGCGTTTGAAACGCGCTGCCCAGGTGGCATTCATCCCCACTAGGGAAGGTCTGAAGAACTCGATTTCAAACATCCAAAAATCGACCTCATGACCAAAGTATTCAAAAATGGTTAAAAACTGCTCAAATCATCGCCACTTTCGGGTTGTTTGCACCCCGATCAGGCCCGTTTTCGGGCCTGTTGGCGCTTTTTGGGCGCACTTACCCTGCCACCGCCGTCAACGGGCGGCGTGCCATCCAGATATTGGACAGCGTAAACAACATTTTCAAATGCGCAGTGTTCTTGGCCAGTCCACGGAATCTGACTTTACGAAACCCGAATTGGCATTTGATGACACGAAACGGATGCTCAACCTTGGCTCGAAGACTGGATTTGGCCCGCTCAATGTTTTGCGTCAAACGATCAATTGCGCTGTTACCCAAGGCGCGCCGTTTGCCGGGGCGCATGGCAATGTGCCAGGTTACGTCACGCCCTTGGTGCTCGGGTCGTTTGTCTACGCCTTGATAACCGGCATCGCCAAAAGCCAACGTTTCTTCACCATGCAGCAACGCAGCCGCCTGAGTAACATCATGCTCATTGGCAGCGGTGCCCACCACCGTGTGGACCAGCCCGCTGTGAAGATCAACCCCAATGTGGGCCTTCATCCCAAAGTGCCACTGGTTTCCCTTTTTGGTCTGATGCATCTCGGGGTCCCGCGTGCCGCTGGCGTTCTTGGTCGAGCTGGGTGCATCGATAATTGTGGCGTCCACAATGGTGCCTTTGCGCACCTGAATGCCTTGATCCTGCAACAGCAGGTTGACCGCCTCAAGCGCTTGGTCGGCAATGTTGTGCTGCTCGAGCAGATGACGGAAGTTCAAAATGGTGGTCTCGTCCGGCACACGACCTCCAGGCAGTTTGGCAAACTGGCGCATCGAAAAGCTGTCGTACAGCGTCTCTTCCATGGCCGGGTCCGACAGCGAAAACCACAGTTGCATGAAGTAGATGCGCAGCATCGTTTCCAGCGGATACGGTGGACGACCGATGCCCGGTTTGGGGTAATGCGGATCGACCAGATCGGCAAAGAGCTTCCACGGCACCGCACGCTCCATCTTGGCCAGAAACTTCTCACGGCGCGTTTTCTTGCGTTTGCCAACGTACTCGGCTTCGGAAAAACTCAACTGGCTCATCGGGTTCACTCGGATCGGACTGTTTTCAATAACTTATATTCTGACAGGTTCGTTGGACTTGTTCAGAGGTTCCCTAGGTTGCCAGCATGCTGCCGATAACGCAGCGATGGATAGCTGTCGTAAAACACTTTGCCGCCGCAGCCAGAGACGATCATGTAAGCCCACCAGTCATGGGTAATCACTGGAGTGTCTTCTCCAGCTTCGCGCAGCAGCGCACGGGCCGCATTGTTGAAAACCATGGTATTTCCACCACCAATGTTTTGCATGAGCGCATTGGCAAAGCTCGGTGGCTTGGAAAAGAGCGGGGACAAACCGATCTCATTGTTTTCGGCATCGACCAGTCGGGTTCGCGAGCAGTAGAGGGCGGGAATATTCTCAGGAACAGTTTGAAGCCAACGAACAGCACGCTCCAGCTTGTCAGACTCCCATACATCGTCCTGGTCAGAATAGGCGTAATAATCCGCCTCGATACTCGCTCTGCAGGTCAGTGAAAGGAAGTTCGCAGCAAACCCCTCGGCTGGCCCGAAATGGATGGAAAGACGACCTGCAGGCCACTTCTGTTGGTAGGCCTCGAGGATTGAATGCGTATCGTCTTTAGATCCGTCGTCTGAAGCCCAGACTTCCCAGTTTGAGTGAGACTGGGCCTGAAAAGAATCCAGTTGCTCAGCGAGGTAGTGCTGACCGTGGTAGGTGCAAAGAAGGATTGCGACCTTGGGCAAGGCATTATTGATTTCGTGCAGAGCGTCCTTTTCAGGCATAGCTACCGCACCCGCGACAGTGGTTTCGCGGTCGGGGTGACTCTTTAAAAAGTCATTATTTGCTACAACACCAATGCCTATCTGATTGAGTTGATTCATCAACCCGCCTCCACCTGTGAAAACCCCCGCTCGCAACGCCCAGACAGCCATCTGAGACGCCCGAATTCGGGGGGGGGGGGGGTACATCGCAGCCTCCCTAAAGGCCACAAACACCCTGCCACTGCTTCAAAATTATTATGGCAAGTATACCATCCCCATTGCTTACCGACAATGTTTACTGGTAGGCGCTGGCTGGTTCGCACAAACGACAAAAGACCCCGCCTTCAGCAGCCTCCCTAGAGGGAAGCGGATGAAGACGGGGTCGATGGATGATGTTTGCTGCAGCCGCTGGCGTAGCCTACCTGGGCACACCGCGCCATTTGTCGAAGCTGCGTGCACCGGTGTAGCCGAGGTAGCCTGCACCGAAGAGCCACCATAGGCTTTCCGGCACAGCATTGAGCAGCTTAGAAAGGTTTTCAGCAGCCTGAAACACCTCGGCGGGCCACCAGATGCCGATGATGCTGCCGATCACCGACAGCAGGATCACGCCGTAGATCACGTACAGAAAGGTCGGGCGTGCCCGACTGGTCCACGGATCCGCCGAGTTGGCTTCGGCCAGGATGGCCGAGAGGCTGACCTGCATTTCCTGCAAGGCCTGCTGACCTTCGGCCTGGAACAAGGCGAGCTTGGCCTGCTCGCGCTGGGCCGGATCGGGGATCAGGCGATCGATCAGTTTGGCACCGGCTTCAAAGACGCCGGGGGCCAAGGTGGTGAAGATTGGGCTCATTGCGGGCCTCCGAAGAGTTTGATTTTGACGATGGTGCCGGCCAGGAGCGCCAGCACCAGACCGGTGACCAGCATCTTGACCAGCGTGAGACCGGCGGTTTTCTTGGCCTCGTTGAAGGCGTCGAGCAGATTCCTGAGCTCACGGATGTCGTTTGCGGCATCGGGGCCATCCAAGCCGACATCGGACAAGGCGTGACGCGCCCCACGCTCGGCGGCACGTTCCAGCAGGGTTTCAAATTCGTCATGGGGCATGACCACCATGCCATCCATCAGGTGGGGTTCGTTCATCTTCTTTCCTTTCAGATTGGGGCGGTGCTACTGTCGACACTGCCATCGGCGCTGTGCACTGCCGGGTGCTCGGCCACACAGGTGATTTCCACCTGCTCGCCACGCGGGCGCACCGCGATCACCCGGGCCAGCAGGCTCCATTGCTCGGCCACCCCGAAGGCAAAATGGGTGCGCTCGGCCGACAGGCCGGTTTCGATGGGGATGTCGGGCAGGTCGGCAAAGACCACTTGCTGCGCATCACTGCCTGGTGCCACCGCATGCGGGCCGCTGACACCGCCATCTCGTCGGCGCAGGGCCATGACGTGTGGTGTGTGCGGTATGTGCGACTGCCCATCCGTGAAATGGACAGGCTCGGACAGCGTGGCGGTGCNNNTTCATCGGGCTTCCAGGTGCGGCTGCTGAAGAATTCCACCGTCACCGCGTCCGCCGTCTCTTCGCCCGGCATCACGTACTGGATCTTGAGGCTGTTCTTGACGATGTTGCGCGGACTGAAGAGTGCCACCGGTAAGCTTCTGGCCTCATCGCGCACTAGGCGCACAATGCCGCCCTGCAGGAAGGGCACTGCCCGACCACAGCGGGCGACCCGGGTCAGTGCCTCCCAGACCGTGACCTGCTGGTCAAAGACGCCATCGAACTGATCGCCCCGGCTGGCCCAGACCTGATCCAGTTGCGCCAGTGCGACGAGATCGATCCGCGCATCGGGCAGCTTGGCCCCGTANGTCCACGGATCCGCCGAGTTGGCTTCGGCCAGGATGGCCGAGAGGCTGACCTGCATTTCCTGCAAGGCCTGCTGACCTTCGGCCTGGAACAAGGCGAGCTTGGCCTGCTCGCGCTGGGCCGGATCGGGGATCAGGCGATCGATCAGTTTGGCACCGGCTTCAAAGACGCCGGGGGCCAAGGTGGTGAAGATTGGGCTCATTGCGGGCCTCCGAAGNTGGCGCGCATGCGGATGGCGAGCAGCGTGACGTTGTCTGGGAAGGTCACGCCACCCGCTAGGTAGCCCCGGGCCTCGCCCCAGCGCACCTCGTGCCCGGCACGGGAACTGGTGCTTTTCGTGTCCAGGCGCGTGGCACGCACTTCGTATCGCCCCGCAGCGACGGGATAAAGGTACGTACGCCGCTGCGGCGTGGTCGTAGCAGCGGTCAGGCTCTCACTGCCCAGCGTGAACCAGTCGTTCAGTGGCTCGCCCTCGGCATCGATGGCTCGTGCTTCGACCTTCCAGCTGGCACTGCGGCTGTCCAGGCCGCCGGCGTCATTGGCGTAATACAGTCCGCGCGGCAACAGGATGTCGATGCCGATATGGGCGACTTCACTGTCGGCCGGGTTGATCGCAAAGCCACCGGTCCAGGTGCCGGGCAGCAGTTCCTGCCCGGCGACCTCGGGGGTAGTCACCACATCCGGGTTGAAGAGCGTGACCGGACTGCCGGGTGGCACGATCTGGTAGGTCACTTCCTCGAACGAGGCAATGGGCGTGTCTTCGATACGGAGTTGCTCGATGTCGTATTCGCCCAGGCCAATGCAATGCAGTTGGTGCAGGTACTGCTCGTTGCCTTGGTATTCGCCATAGGGCGTGGCGGCCAGGTCTGGATAAACCAGATGGTGACCATAAATCACTGGAATGGGTTGGGCCAGCCGCGCATAGTTGCCCTGACCTTGCAGGCTGTAGGTGGGCGACGGCTGCGCCAGACTCCCGCCCGACCCCGCAAAGGACGGCATATTGGGCGTGGGCAGCGGGACCAGAGCGCTGACCAAGGCGGAACCTGCCGTCATGATGATGGCCGAACCGACCGCTGTGGCCAGGTTGCCGCTGAATCCCAGGCTGGCGCCCAAGGGGCCGCCATAGACGGTCGCGACCACCATCACCGCGATCATCAGAACCGTGCGCAGGGGGTTCTTGCCGCCACCGCCACCGCCCCCGCCTTGTGGCAAGGTGATGAAGAGCAGCACCCCATCGATGGGCGTGACCGCCCAGTCGGCACGCAGCACCGGTGCGCCGTTCTTGATGCAGACGGTGGGCTGGTCGAACTCGGCAATGCCCTGGGTGACCAACCACTGACGGATGGTCTGGCCGGGGTGGGCCACCATCACTTCGCGCTGACTGGGCTGGAAGGGGTTGCGCAGCAAGATCACTGCGCCCTGATTGGCTTCGCTCACGACGACTCCACAAATCGATAGAAGCCCTCGACTCGCCAGCCATGCAGCAGGAGCTCGGGCAGTTTCTGGAAGACGACCCCCGCATCCTTGACTGCATGCAGCACGCCGCCCCCATCGACTGCCAGCCACACACCGACATGCACCGGGTAGCGGGATTGACGCAGCAGCACGGCATCGCCTTCAGCCGGTTGCGCCACGGCCACCCACCGTTGCCGCTCCGGGTGGTCGCGAAAGGTGGTCATCACGGTGCGCAGGTCGTTGGCGTCGACCGGGATTTCGGGCAGTTCTCGGCCGAAATGGTCACGCTGGATAGCAAGGAACAGCCCCCAGCAGTCGAACGCTTCTGGTCCACGCGCACCGGCGTGCCAAGGCAGCCCGATGTAGTGGGTTGCCCAGTGGACGGACGAACTCATGTTGATCCAAAACTGATTTGACATGGAATCACTATTTCACTAATATCGACGCATGCAGACCAACTTCAAACGGCCCTTTGCCCAGTACGTCAAGAAGGCGCACAAGCCCTTACGACTGGCAATTGAAGATGAGGTGGAGGTGGTGTGCGAGGCGCCGGAAGTGGGCGAACTCAAAGTGGGCGACTTGGCCGGCATCCGGGTTCACAAGTTCCGCTTCAACCGGCAGGAATACCTGATGGCCTACCGGCCACCGGTCAAGAACGCGCCCGTGGAGTTTTTGATCATCGATTTCTACCAAGTCGGCGTTCACGAGAACTTCTACGACGAACTGAAACAGTATTTGCGACATGAGAAGCAAACGGGAGAAACACCATGAACCACGCGCTCACTGCCGAGGACCTCTACACCGAGATGAAACGGATGCCGAGCACCGAGCGGGTTCGGTTTTTTTCTCTACTGGCCAGCAACGCCTTTCGGGAAGACGACTTCACCCACGATCAGGTGTTTGGCGAAACGCACCAGGAGCCCTTTTCGACCTGGGAAGCGGCCGAGTATCTGGAAGTTTCCGTGCCGACCCTGCGCCGCTATGTGCAATCGGGCAAGCTCGTCCCCAGCCATGTGGTGGGGCGCAACCAGATGTTTTCTGCGCAAACCCTGCGCGCGTTCAAGCGCAGTCGCGGGTCGCGCGCATAAGCACGGCGACTTTGCCGATTTCCTCTATCAACGGGTCAAGCCTGGGAAGGTCTTGGCGGTGTAGCTGATGCCCGGAAACGCCTTGTTGCCCACGTCCAGCATGCGCGCCCGACCAGTGATACGAAAGATGTCAGCCTCGACTTCCGTGAGCACCAGGTGGATGGGCGGATCCATCTGCGGCCCTTCCACATCAGTGGACAGATACGGCCGGTAAGTGACCTCGATCACCGACTGCGACTCGGCCGCCGCATCCAGATGCCGGACGATTTCGCGTGAGACGTTGTCGAGTGTCACTGTGATTTCTGGCACGGGCATGGTGTCGACGGGCGGCAAATCCAACTCAAAGCCCATGGCCACGAACTGCACACGCTCGCCGGCTTGCAGCGGGGCTTGAGATTCCAGCCGAGCCCACAGATCACCGGTGTCGCGCACCACCCGAATGGCAACCAACTGACCTGCGTCGTCGACGAAGGCCGGATGGCGCAACTCCAGCGTATGGAGGATGATCTGGTCCGAAGGCGCGCTGGCGTAGGCTTCTTTGATCGCTTCAGATAAAGCAGCGTTGGGCATGCTCAGAACACCACTGGATAAGGCACGAAGCTCGCCTCGTCATCGTCTTCGGGCAACTGCGACTCGCCCGCATAGCCCGACTGCAGCAATTGCCCGTCGTCGAGCAGAAACCCCGTGCCTTGCTCGGAGCTGTAGCCGTAACTGCAAATATCCACGACTTTACGGTGGGCGATCGGGACGAGTTCCGGCAGGCTGCGACTGGTCGTGTCGCCCAGGCCCAGTGCGCCGTTGCCGTTGTAGCCACAGGCGTAGACACTGCCTGCTTGGGTCAGGAACAAGGCGTAGTTGAACGAGGCCGATCCGCCGCAGACGATTTTGACGATGGTGCGCGGCAAGGCAGACACCTCGGTGAAACTGAGCACATCGGTGGTGATGCCCAGCCCCAGGTTGCCGTGGTTGTTGCGCCCGCTGGCCCACACCGAGCCGTCCTGCTTGATGACGAAGGCCTGCGGGTTGGCACCAGCACCGGTGAAGACATCGCGCACGTTCGTGGCGACCAGCACCACGCCTGTGACCGTGGTAGCTCCCGTGCCACCGACACCGTTTTCTGGGGTGCCCCAGTAGTAGAGGTTGTGATCGACGTCGATGGCAAAGCACCCCTTGTAGGCGGCCACCACATCGCGCAACACGATGCCGTTGTTGGCAAAGTGCGGCACCAACAAGGGGATGTTGTTCTGCGCGGTCACGCCGTTGCCGAGTTGCTGCTCGGCGTTGTAGCCCCAGGCATAGAGTTGGCCAGACGCAGTGAGGGCGTAATAGGTGGTGTAGCGCTCACGCCCACCGGCGATCTTGACGATGTCGCTCAAGAGCGGCACCTCGATCAAGTGGCTGCGGTTGGCGGTGTCCCCCACCCCGACTTGACCGTAGGCGTTGTAGCCGCAGGCGTGGACCTTGCCGTCGGCCGTGCGCACCAGCGTCGATGGATAGCCCTCGGTACTCAGCAGGCTGGCGACCTCCACCACCTGACGGCCGTAGACCGAGTTGGCCGGGTTGTCCGAGGTGCAATAAGGCACGGTGCTGGCCACCGTGGTTCCATTTCCCGAGGCGCCGTAGCCGTCCGTGCCCCAGGTCCAGAGCTTGCCATCCACGTCGATCGCCCAGCTCAGGCTGCTGTAGGCGAGATAAAGTTTTTCGATAGGGGTGGCACCGAAGGGGAAGGCGGCCCGCGAAGGGTAAGAGCGATCGGCGGCATTGGCCCCCGTGCCGTGCATGTAGGCGCCGTTGTCACCCCAGAATCGCACCGAGCCGTCTTCCATGACGCAGGCCCCTTTGCGGTACGAGGTGTTCACCCCCTGCGGCAGGGCCTTGACGCGCACGCCCGAGCGGCTTTCCACCGCGCCCCAGGTGGGCAGGCCACTGGCCTGGTCGATTTTGAGGACCTGCCCAGACTGCCCGGGGCTCAGGGCCGCGAGTTGCTGGCCGTCAAAGTAGATGAGGTCACCTGCCGTGCCAGCCACGTTCAGGCTGCCTTGCGCAAAGAGCTGCCAGACTGCCGCATCGCTGCCGGGCAGTACCCCGAGCGTGCCATCGACCAGGCACACCCAACTGTCGCCCTGATGGCCGACGACGTCCTGGCGCGCATAGGCTGCGCCCTCGGCATACGGACCTCGCCAGCTGAAGGCGATCTTGCCTAATGAAACGGTACCCATGATTGGCTCCAGAGAGTGTGTGTGTTTGATTGAGAAGCGACGTTCAGAAACGAACGTCAAAAGCGGATGATTGAGGGGCTGAAGCAGTGATCGCCGTCGTCGTCACCGCACTGATTGCCCGCACCCCAGGACAGCACCTGGCCACGGTCGTTGAGGGCGTGCACGGCGGCATTCACATCGCCCGCGCCATAGCCCACATAGCCCGAGAGGCTGAAGTCGATGAGGGGGCGCTCGCTGCGCACAAACCCGGTCGCGGGCCCCTCGGTGGCCACCCCATTGCCGTGCAGGCCAATCTCGTTGCGACCCCAGACCACCAGGCGCCCATCGCCACGCAAGGCCAGCCCCAGGCTGCCATAGCGACCCGCCGTGGCACGCAGCTTAGTGACACCGGTCAAATGCTCACCCCCAATGGGCAGCCAGGTCGTGGTGTTGCCCGCGTCCGAGGCAAATCCGTAGCCGCTGTAGCCGCGACCCATGACGCGGCCGTCCTGCATCAAGGCAATGCCCCGCAGATAGCCGCCATTGGCGAAGTAAGCGTCGGCCACGCCGGTCAACAGCGGGTTGTCGACCAGCGACTGGGCGTAGCCGGCCGTGGTGCCCATGCCGGTGTTGTCCGGGGTGCTGTGCTGGACATACAGATTGCCGGACTCGGTGATCAAGCCATGCACGCGCCGGTAGTCCAGGGCGGCACCGGCCGCATCGAAGTTGCGCAATTCGCTGCTGATGACCTTGCGCACACGCTGCCCGCCCAGATCCAGGCGCAGGTGACGTGGCGGGGTGTCGCCACCCAGGAAGGCCGCGCCCGACTGACCACTGGCCCAACAGTTGCCGTCGTAGTCGATCAAGTGACTGGCCGCGTAGTAGGCGCCGTTGAGGTAGGCGGTCTTGATCGGCACGTCCTGGGTAAAAGGCACCAAGGTGGCCACATTGGTGTTGGACGAACTGGCCAGTCCCAGGCTGTTGTAGCGGTTGTGCCCCCAGGCGTAGACGCGCCCCTGATCGTCCAGCGCCATGGCTTGGTAGTACGCGTAGAAATCGCTGCCCAGAAACAGATTCACGATGCGGGTGGTCTCACCGATGTCGCAGCGCCCATTGAGTCGTCGCGGCACCGGGGCGGCTCCTGTGATGCCATCGCCAGAACACAGATTGCCGGTGTTGTCACCAGAGAACCACAACCCGCCCTCGGCATCGATGTAATACGTGTTGGCGCGATTGGCCAGCACCTTGACGATGCGCGGTGTCCCGGATGGGAAGGCCACGCGGGACGGGAAGGTTCGGTAGATGTCGGCCGTGCTGCCCTCACCGAGCTGACCGTTGATGGCACGCCCCCAGCCACGCACCGAGCCATCGGTCATCACCGCCATCATGTGGTAGTTGCTCGGCATGTAGTGCGCACCGCTGTCCTGCAGGGTTTGCATGAGGGACACCGCCACCGTGCCGTTGCGGTCCTGCGGAAAGCGGAATTCGATCCCACCCTGATCGTTGGCATGCAGCACCATGCCGCCAAAGCCACCGACCGAAACCCCACCGGTGAGCAAGTGGCCTTTGAGCGTTGCATCCTGCTGGCCAAGCGCAAAGGGTTGCGGCTGGCCGTGGCGCATCACCCAGGCGCCACCTTCCTTGAAGACCACATCCCCATCCCGATAGCTCAGGTATGGCGAGTAGAGGCCACGCCAGCGGTAGCCCAGCGCCGATATATCTAGGTTCACAGTTGCACCTCCAGGGCGTTTTGATGGAGGGCAAAGGTCACCCCTTCGGCCAGAGTCCAAGCCAGGAAGTCTTGCGCATTGAAGTTGGCATCTCGTCCCTCCGTCACCAGCAGTTCAGATCCGTCGCTGGAAAGCGCGAACCCATAGAAGCGAGGCAAAGCCGCGGTGTGGACCAGCTCGTAGCCGGATTCATCGACCTTGACCTTCAGCAGCATCCCGCGTGCGCCAATCAAGGAGTCCGGCAGGCCCACTGCGAGCAGCCGGGCGATCACCTGCTGCAGCACGTCTTCGGCGTCCACCAGGATCTGGTTGCCGCTGGACTGCACCTGGTTGAGCACGGCAGTGGTGTCCGCCACGCCTTGGTCGGCCGAGGCTTGGGCACGGTCGGCTTCGCTGGCGGCGAGTTCGGCCGATGTGAGCGCGTCTTGCGCGGCGGCCTGGCTCTGGGCCAGCAGGCCGTCGGCGGCCAGGTTGATGCGGGCATCGGCGTCCGCCAGCAGCTTGGCCACGGTGGCGACCGCACCACCCTGGGTGGTCACGGTCTGCGCGGCGGTGCCGTGCACGATGGTGTGCAACAAGGCACTGTCGGCCGTGACCTGCGCGACCGCTTGATGCAGATCGGTTTGCAGACTCATAGAGGGGGCTCCAGGAATGGGATGAATGAATCAGGTATTGCTAGGCCGGCCAGCGAACCGGCAAGGTGCCGTGCACCAGTTGGTGCAGTTCGCTGCTCATGGCAAAGAGGTCGTCGGCGGAGAGCTCCAGCATCAGATTGAGCGCGCCTTCATCGAGCGTGGGCCGCTCGCGGATTTCCAGCTCGCCCTTGACGTCCCAGCGCCGGGCCGAACGCAGCTGGGCTTCGAACTGGCGGGTGAAACGGGCTTCGTGGGGCAAGAGACCCAGGCCGCCGAGCAAGGTGATTTCGAACCACTGCCCGCCCTCATCGGCGTGGTACTTGTACCAAGCCTCGAACAGGGCAAACTCGAACTCGCTGAACAGCCAGCGCACGGTGATGCGCGTGGGCGTTTGCCGAAACCGGCGACGCTGGCGTGCCGGACCCGACTCCATGTCGGTGCGCAACACCGCCTCTTGCGGGGTCAGGCCATAGCCTTCGACCGAGGGCAGCGGCAGTGTTGTAGGCCAGGTGATGTTCATCGCATCGCCCCTGCGGCGGGGTTCAATCCGTAGCGCCGCTCCAGCGTCGGCGCCAGCCCGGAGCCTTGCGAGATCGACCGGGCCATGCGCGCTTCCATTTGTTCGACGATGACATCAAGCCGGGTGCTGCCATCGGGCTGCTGTTGTTGCTCGACGCGGGTTTCCACCCCGCTGGCGCGGTTGATCACGTTCACTTCCACATGGACTTGGGGTTTGGTGGCAACGGCCCCACCCAGTGCCCGCAATTGCCCCGGCGTGAACACCGCCTCCCCTTGTCGGGCGATGATCGGCACTTCGCCCGAGACCAGGCCCCCGGTATGGAAACGACGCGCACCGGCAAACAGGGTGGCACTCACCTGACGCGATGGCAGGCCGTCGCTACCGAGCAGGCCCCCGCTGTGCGCGATATTGGCGTTCACGCCCATCAGGTCACCGGAGCCCAAAGGCAGCGCGGCACTGGCCGCCGGCGCAAACAGGCTCATCGCAAAGTTCGCCAGCGGCAAGGTGATCGCGCGCTGGATCTGGATGCGGATCAGGTCGCTGATGATGGAGTTGGCCAGGCTGTTGAAGTCCAGCTTGCCGGTCATCACAAACTGGGTGAGCGCGTCCTCCATGGATTTGAAGGCGCCCGTCACCGCGCGTTCGGCCTGCTTGGCGGCATTGGTGGCGTCCTCGATGTAGGTGCGCAGCGCCGCCTTGGCGCCGAACTCGGTGCTGCGCTGGTATTCGGCGTTGGCCCGAATGAGGTTTTCCATGATGGGCAGCTGACGCGCCAGTGCATCGTTGATGGCTTCGATCGTCTGGGCGCGCAGATCGGCGTCCTGGATCTGGCTGGCTTCCTTGCGCGCGGCGGTGGCGGACTTTTCGAGTTCGTTGCGGGCTTGCAGGACGGCACGTTCGCTCGCCGACAGATCCAGCATCTCGCGCTGCAGTTGCAGGGCTTCGATGCGCTGACGATTGCCACCGATCAGCCCCTCGGTGATCTTGCGGGCGGCCGCCTCTTCCTTCTCGTAGGCCTCGAAGGCTTTGTCTTTTTCCTTCTGGCGCTCGATGGCTTCGAGCACCTGGATGTACTGCTCGGCTTGCGCCGCCACCCCCTGGTAGCCCTTGGCCTCGATCTGCAAGGCGCGCGCACGCAGCTCCGCCGCTTCGCCTTCCTGGGTGCGCAGGAGCCGGGTGCGCAGCTGGTTGAGGAAGGCCTCGCCCTCATCGGGCTTGGCGGCAGCCGACGGCCTGGCAAATGCGCTCAGATCCAGATTGGCGGGCGGCCGGGGCGCACGGGGCACCGTCGGCAGGAAGCGGTCGTAGATGGCCTGAACTTCCCGGGCCTGCGCTTCGGTGTCGAGCACAAAGCGCTGGCCCATGACGCGCACTGTGCGACGCTGCTCGTCAAAGAAGCGGGCCACGCGATCGGTATAGCCCGGGTTCTGGTTGATGTTGAATAGCCGGTCATTGGCGGCACGCACATAGTCGTCACGTGCCGTTTGCAGTTTGGCGATTTCGGCATCGATCGCCTGGGCATCGAACCCATAGTTCTTGTAGAAGGTCAGCAGTTCGGTCTTGAACCAGGTCTCGATGTCCTTGCCCACCACCGACAGGCTGTCAAAGGGCTGGGCGATCACGCGCTTCAAGAGCACCGCTGACTCGGCGATGAAGGCCAGGCCCGAGGCGACGGATTCCAGAAACGCCAGCGTGGCCTCCCGGTTGGACGTGATGCGCTGCAGCTCATTGCTGAAGCTGCCCGTCTCTGTCTGCGCCAGGATCACCTGCTCGGTGAAGTCGGCCAGCACCGGAATGACGGCCGCGCCGATCTGGCGCTGCACGCCCTCGAAGATGGCCGAGAGACGCGTGAGGTTGTCGTTGAAGACTTCAGACGCACGCGCCACGTCTTCTGACATCACCAGGCCCAGGCGCTGCGCTTCTTCCATCAGCGCGGTGATGCCCTCTCGCCCCTGGTTGAGGAAGGGGATCAGGTTCAACCCTTCGCGGCCAAAGAGCTTGATGGCCAAGGCCGCCTTGTCTGCGCCGTCGGGCATGTCGGCGAATTTTTCGGCCAGATCCAGCAAGACCTGCTCGGTTGGCCGGATCTGCCCATGGGCGTCGGTGGCCGCCACACCCAGCGCCAGCAAGGCCTTGCTGCCTTCGGCGCCCTCGAAGCGGCTGTCAAACAACGCAACAGACAGGCGCTGCAGCCCCTTGGTCAGCCCTTCAGTGCTGACGTCCGAGAGCTTGGCGGCGTAGTCCAGCGCCGTGAGCGCTTCAACCGAGACACCGGTCTTTTGCGAGAGCTTGAAGAACTCATCGCCCACACGGGCCACGGGCATGACCAGGGCGGTGATGCCCACGCCCAAGGCGGCAATGCTGGCGCCCGCCATCAAACCGGCGGGGCCGAGTTTGCCCAGGACCGAGCCAAGCACGCCAAGCCGATCGGTGGCGGCCTGCAGTTGGAACTTGGCATCGTTAGCGGCAGACGACAGCAGTTTCAGACCCCCAGACGCTGGTGTGGCCGCCGCCTCGATTTTCTTGAGCGAGCGCTCCCCCTTCTCACCAATCTCGGACAGCTCGGCTTTGACCTTGCCGCCGTCGACCACGGACAAGCGGATGGAGAGGTTGCGTTCGGCCATGGGAAGAAGAAATCCGATATCGGGTGAATCGTGGGTCTATGTGTCTTGTTGCAATGTGCTCATCAGGCCCGCCTCGACCGCCGGGAAGAGATCGATTGCCGTCGCGCGATCGAGCCCCGTGCACTCGCAAGCCAGCATCCAGGCATTGAGGTCGAGCCCCACCACACGGCCCTGCGCCATGCGCAACTGGCTGGCACAGATGTCAATCGCACTGGCGGCTTGCCAGCCTTCCAGGCTCTCGGGCGCGTTCATGGCGTACGGGCACTCGGGACAGGGTTCAGGGCAGGCGCTGCAATAGCTCGGCCCGCCACCGAAGTGCCACGCGGTGCGGGCCTTCAGGCGTTTTTTTCGGAGTCCAGCGCGTAGAGGCCGGCGAGGTATTCGCGCTCGAAGGCATCAGCCAGCAGCCAGTGCTCCATCAGCGCTGCGACACCCTCAGGCGTGACAGGAGCCGGTTTGCCCTTGTCGTCGGCCACACCTTCCCAAGCCAGCACAGCCAGCTTGGCCAGTTCCGTGATGAGCGTCGCGGTGCGCTCCCCGGCCGCAGCGGTATCTGTGCCGGCGACTTTGGAGGCGGCATGGCGCGCGGCCATGACGAGCGCGGTGGTGGCCGGACGCACCTGCAGGCGCACGCCAGCAGCCAGCGTGATCCAGTGCGGCTCACGCGGGAGATTGAGTTTGATCATGAGAAACCTCGGTCGGGTGATCAGTAAGAAGAAACGTCGTTCACCAGTTCGACGGTGAACATGCGCGCCATGCCGGTGGCCTTGGCGGCTTGCCACTCGAAGGTGGCCTGAATGCCGCCGGGCCCGGAGATGGACAGCTTGGGTTTGGGCAGATACACCTCGTGCGCGATGAAGGTCAGTCGGTGATCGGCATCGATCGCGTAGCCGAAGGTCAACTCCAGCGGCGTGTTGTTCGTGGCGGCATCGATCAGCGTGGTGTCGGCAAAGCGCACCTCCAGGTTGCCGGTGAGGCTGGCGACCGTCGGATCGGCTCCATCGATCTTGCCGTCCGAGCGGATGGTCTCGATGCGCTCGAGGTTGTTGGCATAGGTCAGCTGCGCCGAAACCACGTTACCCAGCGCCAGGCCTTCTCGGAGGATTTGGCCCTGGAACTGATTGAAGCGCTGCAACTCCAGCGTGCTCGGGGTGTCATCCAGCGTGGCGGTGCGCCGCACTTCGCCCTGGGCCACCAGCCCCACCGTGGCGTTCGCGGCTCCCGAGCGGGCAAAGCCCACCTGCAGGCTGTTGACCATGACGCCGGAAGCGACGAACCAGGCAGGGATGTCTGGCAGACCCGTTTCCAGCGTCAGGCTGGGCAGGCTCGGCTTGCCAGAAGTGAAGGTATGGGTCGCCACACCAGTCCCCACCGAGGTGGGCTCGCCCAGCAAGGCCTTGAGCCACAGACCGATGTGCCGCACGTCCAGCGGCACGACCATGTCGCCCTCGACCTTGATCACGTCGCGGATCGGGGCACTCGGATCCCGGCCAAGGCCGATCAGGTCGTTGGCGATCAGCCCCTGCTCAGAGCCGAGTGAGGTGGATACAAAGGGCAGCTGCCAGTAGCCATCTACCGGGGTGCTGCCATAGGTGGATTCGAACGCGGCCAAGAGGCTGGCGTTCGCGCCGTAGGCACGGGCCATACAGTACTCCTTGTGGATGTGATTTGAGATGTGATTTCAGGAAAGCGGTCCGGCACTGCTGTAGTGCAGGACCACCGGCAGCAGACAGGCCTTGATGCCGCTGGTCCCATCGGGGGCCAGTTCATCGAACTTCGGCTGACCGATTTCGGCGTACTCGACGACACCGGCGAGCGTTCGGTCGGCTTCGATCAGTGTGGCGAGCTCGGTAAGCAGGCCATCCATGCGTGAATCACGCGCAGCGGCATCCGGGTCGGCGACAAACAGTTCGATGGCCACATGGTGCTGCCAGTGGTAGGTCAGCGGCGAGAGCGACACCTCGGGCTCGCCCATTTCGCCGTCGCGCAGGATGGCCATGGCGTGGTCAGCTATGCGCTCAGGTAACGCGGCGTTGCGTTTAACCGTGGCGCCTGAGGTACCCAGGGACAGCTGGCCCAGCAGGACGAACAGTGCGCCGATCGCGTTTTCTCTTTGGCTCATGACGCTGCCCCTTTGCGGTCGGCTTCATCGAAACGGTTGGCAATGCGCTGGGCCAGCGTGCTGATCCACCGGCGCGAGCTGCGGTCGATGTCGAATTTCTTCTTCAGGGTCACTTGGGGCACGAGCAGGAACATCGGGACCGTGACCAGCCCTCGGCCAGTGGTCTGGGCCTTTTGTGAGGCGGCGGAGAAACCACCGCGTTGGCCTTGGCGGGCGCGCTGGTTTTCTGCGACGAGAAGGGAGGGTTTGCCTCGACGGTAGATAAAACGCAGGCGCTGGCCGCGAATCTTTTCCCAAAGACCGGGGGTCATGCGTTTGCCGCGTGGGCCTTTGCCGGCAGCCGGCAGCGGGATCGCCAGCCAGAACCCATCCTTGGAACGGATGGTGGCCCCCTGATCATGGGCGCCGACGATGACGGGCGCCCGGCTATAGACCAGGCCTGCGGCCTTGATGCTCAGTTTGCCTTTGGGATAGACCTCAGCGCGCCAGGTGTTGGCCAAGCGCTGGCCGAGGCCCGCGCCGGTGACCTGGCTGCGCAACTCGGTCTTGAGGCCATCGGTGGCTTCACGGATGGAATGCGTGACCGCCTGTTCAGCAATGCGCACTTCATCGGCCAGCATCTGATCCAGATTGCCAGCAAGTGCCGCTATGAGCTTCATAGCGGTGCTCCAGTCAGCGTCCAGATCAAGCGGTCCCGATCCGCCAGGGGTTCACCCACCACCTGGTAGGTCTGGCCGGCAACAGTGAAGCGCTCGCCCTCGCGGGGAGATGCAACGTCACGAGCCATCACATCGAAGCGGTGGGTGGCCAGTGCCAACCGGGTGTCGCCGAAGGACTCGACCACATCGGCCTGTTTGGCGATGAATCGCGTGGCGATCACGCGACCATCGGCCAGCCGGTAGGTGCCGGGCACCCCCAACCGGGCAAACAGGCGCGAGACCGCGCGCTCAAACGCAACTGGCATCGGATCAGGCGGTTAGCTTGATCAGCACGCCCGGGCGGTGGCACATGGGCAGCGGATTGCTCTGGGTGTGCAGATCGGTGCCACGGTCGAACTGGCGAGGAGCCTGCTTGGCGTACAGCGACTGGCCCAGCGTGTTGACCGTCTCGTTGAAGTCGGCCGGGGCGAAGTAGGTGCCGAAGGTATCGACCGTGCCGAGCGGAAAGGCATGGGCTTCGCCCGCAGTAATGAAGCGGCGGGTACCCAGATCCCCATTGGCCTGCAGGTAGGCGGCTTGGCCCCGGTATTCCTCGAAGGTGACCCCGGCGTAGGTGAAGCCCGAACGCACGTCGTTGATCAGAACCGCACCCTGCTGCCAGTTGGTGTAGGCGGTCTTGACCTCCTTGTGGGTGGTCAGTGCCCGGAAGAATTCTGGTGAGCAAAGCACATGCACACCGGTCATGAATTCACCCTGCAGGGCGTCTTCAATCTTGGTCAGCAGGTCGTAGCAGTGGCCCTTGACCTCGCTGTTGGCATTGGCCAGATCGAAGTTGACCGATTGCGGCGTGATCTGGAATTCGGTGAACAGGTTGCTGATGACGCTGCCATCGGCATCCAGGATTTCACCCTTCAATGCACCCATGCGCAGGTGCTCCAGCGTGATCGCGTGCTTGTTGCGCATGGTCTCCAGGTGACGAGCGAGCACGCCGGAGATGGCTTCCATCTCGGTCTCGGAGCCGAAGGCACGGATGCCCTGGACCTCTTCGGGCAGGACCACATCGTCGTGCGGGATGTGCGGAATGACGAAGGAGCGCAGTTTGCGTTTGCCACGTTCACCGACCGTGCCGGGCGAGCCAGGCGGCTTGGTGGGCAGCAGGTTGAGCTTACCGGCGTACTCCTCGACGATGATCTGGCGGGTGCGCACCGGCTTGGCCGGGAACAGGTTCAAAGCCTCCAGGCGGCCATAGCGGTTGGGGATGAGGTTGATGGCGGCGGTGAGGCTGGCCATCGAGAATCCAGGGTTCAGAAACGGGTTGTTCATTCGAGGCTCCAGAAATGACGAAACCCGCGCAAGCCAGACGGCCAGGCGGGTTCGGGGGAATGGAAAAACGGATGGTGTTTACGCGGATTCACGCACCAGCACACCGCGCTCGGCCAGTTGCTGCTCGTAGGCCATGCGCTGGGCGCCGGTGAGGGAAAGCGGCCAGACCAGCGCGGTCTTGGCCACGATGGCGTGGCGCACGATCAGGATGGCATCGCCGCGGTCGGCATTGGTGGCATCGATGGCGTTGGCGAGCACCCCGATTGCGGACTCGGTACCGTCTGTGGCGGCCGGGTCGATGGCGTAGTGCTTGCCATCGCTGGCGTTGCGGCCGAGTACCGTGCCCAAGGGCAGGTTCTGGCCAGCGGCGATGGTGGCGACGTCACGCGAGTAGCGGTTGGGGGCTTCGTACTTCAAGAGGTCGCCGAGGTTGTTTTGTTCGGTGATGGAGGTCATGGTTCAGTCCTTTCTGGGTCTGGTGCGTCAGGCCTGGGCCGTGAGTTTTTTGACGGCGGCCACTATGGGTGAGGCTTCTGGGCGGTCGATGTTTTGCGTGCCAGCATCCACGGTGATGGTCGAGCGGATGTCATCGGCCTCAGACCGTGCCGCACGGGCGTCAATCAGGACGCGCCGGACGTCAGCTTCGGTCTTGCCGGCGGCGATGAACTCGGCCGCGCGGTCGGGGCAGCCGGCCAGCAGACAAACCTCGGCGATGGCCTGGGCAGCCTGAGTCACCTCTCGGCGGGCTTCAGCCACCAGCACGGCAGCTTCGTCGGTGCTGATGGTGTCGTTAGGCTCGATCACTTTCTCTTCTTCATTCATGGTCATTTCCTTCTTCAAGGGTGCCGCCTCAGCACGGATGACGCCCCGCACCTGAGACGGCGGATGGTTACGGGCGTTGAGATACGAGTGGAATTCGCTGAGGGTGGCCTCCAACGTCTGGAGGCCATCGGCCAGTCCTTGGGCCACAGCATTGCTGCCGAAGAAGAGTCCAGCCTCGGTGGCGCGCACGGCATCAACGTCCAGGTCTCGCATCGCAGCCACGTGCTCGGTGAAGATGGCGTAGAGCCGATCCACTTCGCCTTGCAGCTCGGTCTTGGCAGCATCCGACAAGGGCTCGTGAGGCGAGTAGTCGTTCTTGTGGGCGCCCGCCGTGATAGCGGTGAACCGATAGCCGTCCTTGGCATCCTTGACTGACTGATCGACATGGAGCGCAATCACGCCGATGGATCCGACCCCACCCGTTTCCGTCACAAACAGCCGCTGGGCGCTGGCGGCAATCGCATAGGCCGCTGAATACGCGGCATCGTTGGCCACCGCCCAGACGGGTTTCATGGCTGCTGCCTCGCGCACACGACGGGCCAACTCGAAACTGCCC
>NZ_POQS01000101.1 GCF_002885955.2 Achromobacter pulmonis | reverse complement strand
TCTCGCCGTGCTGCAACGCAAGCCTGGCGCGCTGCGCAATGGGGCGCCGTTCACCGCGTTGCCGGAAGCATTTCGCCAACTTCAGGCACGGCTTCTGCCTCACGCTGGCGGGGATAGAGAGATGGTGGAGATCCTGTCGTTGGTCTTGTTGCATGACGAGCAACTGGTCCTCGCCGCAGTGACCTTAGCGCTGGAGGCCGGTACGCCATCGAAGCAAACCATTCTCAACATCTTGAGCCGACTGCTCGACGGCACACCGCTACCGCCGCTGACGGCGCCCCAAGCGCTCTCGCTCACAGTCGAACCCG
>NZ_POQS01000100.1 GCF_002885955.2 Achromobacter pulmonis | reverse complement strand
GGCGGCCACGGGCAAGCAGGTTGTCATCCCGGGTTGGCGCCAGGTGCTCGCCGAGCCGCAGGCCGAAGACGGTGATGGCGAGGGCGATACTGCGGTCCGCGCCCAGGTGCTGCCCGCGCTGCCGAAACTGTATGAGGGCCTGGCATGCCAGGTGGCCGACGTCGATCTCAAGGCACTCAAGACGCTGCCGCCCAAACCGTACACGCAAGGCGAGTTGGTCAAGTCCATGAAAGGCGTCGCCAAGCTGGTGTCCGATCCCCGCCTGAAGCAGAAGCTCAAGGATACGGTTGGCATCGGCACCGAAGCGACG
>NZ_POQS01000099.1 GCF_002885955.2 Achromobacter pulmonis | reverse complement strand
CGGCGTGCTGTCGGTCGGCCGCGTACAGACCCCGACGCTCAAGCTCGTTGTGGACCGCGACCGCGAGATCGCGCGCTTCGTGTCCGTACCATACTGGGCCATCGCCGTGTCCCTGTTCGCAGGCGGTTCGACTTTCGCCGCGCAATGGGTTCCACCCGATGCGTGCACCGACGACGCAGGCCGCTGCCTGCGGCAGCCGGTCGCACAGCAGACCATGCAGCAGATCCGCGCTGCGGGCAGTGCCCACGTCGTGTCGGTGGAGACTGAGCGTGTCCGCGAAGGCCCGCCGCTGCCGTTCGACCTGGGCACCTTGCAGG
>NZ_POQS01000010.1 GCF_002885955.2 Achromobacter pulmonis | reverse complement strand
GGTTCCTAAGATATCGGCCATGAACTCCCCACCGCCTGCCACGCCCCGCCGCCCCGGCCGTCCGCCGCGCCCCGACAGCGCCGCAATGCGCGCCCGGCTGCTCGACCTCGCCACCCAACGGTTCGCCGCGAGCGGCGTGGCCGCGACCACCATCGCCCACATCGCGCAGCTGGCCGGCGTCACGCCGGCCATGGTGCATTACTACTTCAAAAGCCGCGACCAGCTGATCGACGCCGTGGTGCAGGAACGGCTCGTGCCCGTCATCGCCTATGTCTGGGCGCCGGTGCCGGTAGCCGCCGGCGAGGCGCAGGAGCCGCCCGCGGACCCGGCCGCCACGGTGCGGGCCTTCATCGCCGAGATCGTCGGCCGCGTGGTGCGCAGCGCGGCCGAACGCCCCTGGCTGCCGGCGCTGTGGCTGCACGAAGTGGTCAACGAAGGCGGCCAGCTGCGCGAACGCGTGCTGCGCCACCTGCCCGCCGACCGCCTGCACGCCTTCGCCGCCCTGATCGCCGACTGCCACCGCCAGGGCGCCATCACGCCGGGCGTGGAGCCGCGGCTGGTGTTTCTTTCGCTGCTCGGCCTGACCCTGCTGCCCCTGGCCACGTCCAGCCTGTGGCGGCGCGTGTGGCAGGGCGACCCGCAGGCCCAGGCCCTGGACACCGAAGCGATCGCGGCCCACGCCATCGCCATGCTGACGGGCGGCCTGTTCTCGCCGGCCGCCCCTTCCCAGGCCTCTACAGGATGCTGACCATGCGCATTTCCACCGCCTTGCGCCGCCCCCTGCCCGCCGCCGCGGCGCTGGCCCTGCTGCTGGCCGGCTGCGGCAAAGACGAGCAGCCGTTCTTCCAGGGTTATGCGGAAGGCGAGTACGTCTACGTGGCCTCGTCCGAGCCCGGGCGGCTGGCCGACCTGCCGGTGCGCCGCGGCCAGCAGGTTGCCGCCGGCGCGCCCTTGTTCGCCCTCGAAGCCGGGCGCGAAACCGCCGCGCGCGAGCAGGCCAGCGCCCAGCTGGCCGCGGCCTCGGCCCAGTTGGCCGACACCGCCACCGGCAAGCGCCCGGCCGAAGTCGACGTCACCCGGGCGCAGCTGGCGCAGGCCGAGGCGGCCAGCCAGCGTTCGGCCGCGCAGCTGCGGCGCGACACCGAGCAGCTGCGCATCGGCGGCATCGCGCGCGCGCAGCTGGACGAAAGCCGCGAACGGGCGCGCGCCGACGCCGCCCGCGTGCGCGAACTCAAGGCGCAGCTGGACGTGGCCGCCCTGCCCGGACGCGACGAGCAGCGCGCGGCGCAGGCCGCCGACGTGGAAGCGGCCCGCGCGGCCCTGGCGCAGGCGGACTGGACGCTGGCGCAGAAACGCCAGGCCGCGCCCGCCGCCGGGCTGGTGTTCGACACCCTGTACCGCGTGGGCGAATGGGTGCCGGCCGGAAGCCCCGTGGTCAGCCTGCTGCCGCCGGGCAACATCAAGGTGCGTCTGTACGTCCCGCAGTCGGCGCTGGGCGTGTTGAAACTGGGCCAGCAGCTCATGGTGCGCTGCGACGGCTGCGGCGACCCCATCCCGGTACGCATCGACTACATCTCGACCCAGGCCGAATACACGCCGCCCGTGATCTACAGCCGCGAAAGCCGCAGCAAGCTGGTCTACATGATCCAGGCCCGGCCCGCGCCCGAGGCCGCAGCGCGGCTGCATCCTGGCCAGCCGCTGGAGGCGGCGCTGCAATGAGCGCGGCGCCCGCCCGGCAAAACGCCGCCCGCCCCTACGTCATCGACGTGCGGGGCCTGAACAAGCGTTTCGGCGACAAGCAGGTGGTCGACGACGTTTCGCTGCAGGTGCGCGAGGGCGAGATCTTCGGCTTCCTGGGTCCCAACGGCAGCGGCAAGACCACCTGTATCCGGCTCATGTGCGGGCTGTTGACGCCGGACTCGGGCAGCGGCACCTGCATGGGCTACGACATCCTGCGCGACAGCGAGCAGATCAAGCGCCACGTCGGCTACATGACGCAGAAGTTCTCGTTCTGGGACGACCTGAGCATCCGCGAGAACCTCGATTTCGTGGCCCGCATGTACGGCATGCCGGCGCGCCGCGAAACCGTGGAACGGGCGCTGGAAAGCCTGGGCCTGCAAAGCCGCGCGCGGCAGCTGACCGGCTCGCTGTCGGGCGGATGGAAGCAGCGGCTGGCGCTGGCCGCCTGCCTGCTGCACGAGCCGCGCCTGCTGCTGCTGGACGAACCCACCGCCGGCGTCGACCCCACGGCGCGGCGCGACTTCTGGGAGCAGCTGCACGAACTCGCCGCGCGCGGCATTTCGGTGCTGGTCAGCACGCACTACATGGACGAGGCCGAACGCTGCCACAAGCTCGCCTACCTGTCCTACGGCCGGCTGCTGACGCAGGGCACGGCCGACGACGTGATCGCCGAGCAGGGCCTGACCACCTGGGCCATCCGCGGGCACAACCTGGTGCCGCTGGCGCAGCGCCTGCGCGACGCGCCGGGCGTGGACCAGACGGTGGCCTTCGGCTCGGCCCTGCACATCAGCGGCCGCGACGCCGCGCTGCTGGAGCGCACGCTGCGGGACGCCGTCGCCGGCCAGGCGCTTGAACTGGAACGCATCGACACCAGCCTGGAGGACGTCTTCATCTACCTGATGAAGCGTTCCACCGACAACTACGCGAGCCCGCCATGAGTCCACGCCTGCAAGGCTTTTCCTGGTCGCGCTGGTGGAGCATGGTGCTCAAGGAGTTCCTGCAGCTGCGCCGCGACCGCATCACCTTCGGCATGATCGTGGGCATGCCCATCATGCAGTTGGCGCTGTTCGGCTACGCCATCAACACCGATCCCAAGCAGATGCCCACCGCCGTGATCGCCGCCGACCACAGCCCGTTCACGCGCAGCTTCGTGGCGGCGATGAAGGCGTCCGACTACTTCCGCATCACCGAGGAGCTGAAGGACGAGGAAGCCGGGCGCGCCGCGCTGGCCCAGGGCCGCGTGCTGTTCGTGCTGACCATCCCGCCCGACTTCAGCCGCCGCCTGCTGCGCGGCGAACGTCCGGCGCTGCTGATCGAGGCCGACGCCACCGACCCGATGGCGACCGGCCTGGCCATCGGCGCGGCCACCCAGCTGACGCAGGCGGTGGCGGAAAAAGACCTGACCGGCGCGCTGGCGCCGCTGGCCGGCGGCCAGCCGCCCTTCGAGGTGCGCGTGCACCGGCTGTACAACGAGGAGCAGATTTCGCAGTACAACACCGTGCCGGGGCTGATGGGCGTGATCCTGACCATGACGCTGGTGATGATGACCGGCCTGGCCATGACGCGCGAACGCGAGCGCGGCACGATGGAGAACCTGCTGGCCATGCCGGTGCGTCCGCTGGAAGTGATGACGGGCAAGATCGTGCCCTACATCGCCATCGGCCTGATCCAGGCCAGCATCATCCTGCTGGCGGCGCGCTTCGTGTTCCACGTGCCGTTCCAGGGTTCGCTCGTCAGCGTCTACCTGGCCTCGCTGCTTTTCATCGCCGCCAACCTGACCGTCGGCATCACGCTGTCGTCGCTGGCGCGCAACCAGCTGCAGGCCATGCAGCTGACCATGTTCTATTTCCTGCCGAACATCCTGCTGTCGGGCTTCATGTTCCCGTTCCAGGGCATGCCGGTCTGGGCGCAATACCTGGGCAACCTGCTGCCGTTGACGCATTTCAACCGGCTGATCCGCGGCATTCTGCTCAAGGGCAACGGCTGGTGGGACCTCTGGCCCAGCATCTGGCCGCTGCTGCTGTTCACCGTGATCGTCATGGCCGCCGCCGTGAAGTTCTACCGCCGCACCCTGGATTGAACCGACATGCTCCGCCGTCCGTCCACGCCTTGTCCTTCTCCCGCCGCGCCGCGGCGCCTGGCCGCGCTCGCCCTGGGCGCGCTGCTCGCCGGCTGTACCGTGGGGCCTGACTTCCAGACCCCCGCATCCCCGCAGGTCGACGCCTATCTTCCGCCTACGGCCGACGCCACGGCGGCCGACGCGGACCAGCGGCTGGTGGCCGGCGCCGACATTCCGGCCCAATGGTGGCGCCTGTTCCGCTCCGAGGCGCTCGACGCGCTGGTGCGCCAGGCGCTGGAGGCCAGCCCCACGCTGGCGCAGGCCCGCGCCCGGCTGCGCCAGGCCGGCGAGGAACTGAACGCCGAGACCGGCGGGCGCCTGCTGCCCTCGGCCGACGCCAACCTGTCGGCCGCGCGCCAGAAGGTGGACCCCTCGGCCTTCGGCGTGCCGGTGGCCGAGCCGCCGGCCCCGTTCACGCTCTACAACGCCTCCATCGACGTGTCCTACACGCTGGACCTGTTCGGCGGCAACCGGCGCGCGCTCGAAGGCCTGGGCGCGCAGGTGGACTACCAGCGCCACGAATTGCAGGCCGCGCGCATGGCGCTGGCCGCCAACGTGGTCACGGCCGCGATCCGCCAGGCCGACCTGGGCGAACGGCTGCAGGCCACGCGCGAACTGCTGGCGGCCCAGTCCCGCCAGCGCGACATCATGCGCCAGCGCCTGGACGCCGGCGGCATATCGCAGGCCGACCTCAGCAACCAGGAGCTGCTGGTGGCGCAGACGCAGGCCACGCTGGCGCCGCTGCAGTACCAGTTGTCGCAGGCCACGCACCAGCTGGCGGCCTACCTGGGCCAGCCGCCCGCCGCCCTGAGCGCGCCGCCCCTGCGGCTCGCCGACCTGACGCTGCCGCCGGACGTGCCCACCGGGGTGCCGTCGGCGCTGGTGCGGCAGCGCCCCGACATCCTGGCCGCCGAAGCGCTGTGGCACCGGGCCTCGGCCGACGTGGGCGTGGCCACCGCCAACCTATACCCGCAGTTCACGCTGACCGCCAGCTTCGGCTCGCAGCGCACCCGCGCCGGCGACCTGTCCGACGGGGTCAATGTGTGGAACCTGGGACTGGGCCTGGCCCAGCCGCTGTTTCACGGCGGCGAGCTGCGCGCCCGCCAGCGCGCCGCGCAGGCGGCATACGACGCCGCGGCCGCGGGCTATCGCCAGACCGTGCTGGACGGCTTGCGCCAGGTCGCCGACGCCCTGCGCGCCGTGCAGACCGACGGCGCGGCCTTCCAGGCCCAGGACGAGGCCTGGCGGCGCGCCGCCGAGGCCGAGCGCATCGCGCAGGGCCGCTATCGCGCCGGCGGCATCAGCCACCTGAGCCTGCTCGACAGCCAGCGCCAGCTGCTGGAGACGCGCATCGCGCGCAGCGCGGCCGACGCGGCGCGCTACGCCGACACCGCCGCGCTGTTGCAGGCGCTGGGCGGCGGCTGGTGGAACGAGGCGCCCCCGCCCTGAGGGCCGGCGCGCACCACAACGGTGCGGCAAACGCGCTTGGCCGAGAATTCGGGGCTGAAAGTGGCGTTGTGCAAGGTTTAGGAAACCGCAGGGTTCGTTGCATCATGCAGAGGCTTATGCTGCAAAGATAACAACGATTCATGAATGACTTACTCGATTTGATCGTCTTCTCGCCCGATGCCGGTCAATGCAAGCGCCGTAGCGGCGCACTGGCCGGAATGGGCTTCTCGCCCCGCCAGTGCCACGACTCCAACGGCCTGTTCCGCCTGTTCCAGGCCCGCCGCGCGCCCCTGCTGGTGATGGAGGCCGAGCTTTCCGATCTCTGCATGGCGGTGGCGGGCCTGCGCGCCATGGACACCGCCGCCGGCATCGTCGCCATCTCCAGCTTCGACTCCCCCGAAAACCGCATCCTGGGCCTGCATTGCGGCGCGGACGTCTGTTTTCCGGCCTCCGTGGACACGCCGGAAATCGTGGCCGCGCTGCAGGCGCTGGTGCGCCGCGTGCCGGCGGCGGGCCGGCGCAAGCCCGCCGAGTCCGAGCCGCAGCCGTCGGCGCAGGCGCCCAGCGGCGGCGGCAAGTGGCAGTTCCTCGACGCCGCCTGGACCCTGGTCAGCCCGCAGGGCACGCGGCTGTCGCTGACCCAGGCCGAACGCGAATTCCTGCTCAAGCTGACCGCCACCGCCGACAAGCGCCTGCCGCGCGCCGATGCGCCCGGGCTGGAGGCCCAGGGCGGACGCGAATCCATGCGCCGCACCGACGTGGTCGTGAGCCGGCTGCGGCGCAAGGCCCAGGACGTGAACGTGGAACTGCCGATCCGCACCGTCTGGGGATGGGGCTACGCCTTCACCGGCGACATCTAGCCTCCCGTCCCGCGCGGCGTATCATGCGGTCCAGGATCCTCTTTCGCCCACGCCGCCGTGGAAGTCTTTGAACGCCTGCAGGCCCTGCTGGCCAGCCACCAGGCCCGCTACCGCCTGATCGAACACCCCGCCGCCGGCCGCTCGGTCGAAGTGGCCGCCATCCGCGGCACCGCCGTCAGCCAGGGCGCCAAGGCGCTGGTCTGCCGCGTGAAGCTGTCGTCGAACCAGCGCAGGAACGTGCTGGCTGTTTTTCCGGCCGACCGCCAGGCCGACCTCGCCGCCATCGCCCGCGCCGCCGGCGGCAAGAAGGCCTCGCTCGCCTCGCAGGACCTGGCGCGCGAGCTGACCGGCTGCGAGATCGGCGCCATCCCGCCCTTCAGCTTCAATCCCGAGCTGCACCTGCTGGTCGATCCCAGCCTGCGCCACCGGCATGAGGAAATCGTGTTCAACGCCGGCCGCCTGGACGCCTCCATCCTGCTGAACACGGAAGACTACTTCCGGCTGGCCGCGCCCGAAGAAGCGTCGCTGGTCAAGGCCGCCCCCGAACTTCCCGCCAACCAGGTCTGAACCATGTGTCTCGCCGTACTGGCCCTGCGCACGCTGCCGGGCATTCCCGTCCTGATCGCCGCCAACCGCGATGAATTCCACGAACGGCCCACCCTGCCCGCCGCGCAATGGCCCGACGCGCCCGACATCTACGCGGGGCGCGATGGCCGGGCCGGCGGCACCTGGATGGGCGTGAGCGCCCGCGGCCGCTATGCGCTGGTGACCAATTTCCGCGAACCCGGCCATTTCCGCGACCCGGCGCCATCGCGCGGCGCACTGGTCGAAGACTATCTGCGCGGCGCCGAACCGCCCGCGGCCTACCTGGCCCGCGTGCACCGGGGGGACCAGGCCTACAACGGCTTCAACCTGATCGTGGGCGACGCGCGCTCGGCCTGGTATCTGAGCAACCGCGACGGCGGCCCGCGCGAGCTCGCCCCCGGCATCTATGCCCTGTCCAACCATCTGCTGGACACGCCCTGGCCCAAGCTCGCGCGCACCAAGGCGGCGTTCGGCGCGGTGCTGCGCAGCGGCCCGCAGCCCGACCTGCCCGCGCTCATGGCCGCCCTGGCCGACCGCCAGCCCGCCGACGACGCCGACCTGCCCGCCACCGGCCTGCCGCTGGAGCGCGAAAGACTGCTGAGCAGCCCCTTCATCGTCAGCCCTAACTACGGCACCCGCAGCTCCAGCGTGCTGGCGCTGCGCGAGGACGGGGCCGGACAGCTCGACGAAAGGCGCTTCGCCCCGGACGGCTCGGCCAGCGGCGAAAGCCGGCTGACATTTTCCTGGCAGCCGGCCGACACCATCGCTTGAGATCCCGGACGCCATACGCGAACTCCGCGCGCCGGCCAAGGTCGAACCTGTTGCCGCCCCGCGTGGCGCGGCGGCGACTGCAGCCGGCTCCGAGGCCGGCGATCCTATCGAGGAGCATCTCATGAACAAGCGTATCGAACGCTGCACCATGGCCGCCGCGATGGCCGTGGGCAGCATGGCCTTTGCCGGGATACTGTCGACCGTCCAGGCCGGCCTGCCGCCGGTGCAGCGCCAGGGCGCCGTCGAATATGTCAGCGGCGGCATCGGCCTGGATGAATCCGAAGCCATGAAGGCCGCCGCCAAGGACTACCCGCTGGCGCTGACCTTCGCCGCGCAGCGCAACGGCACGGCCGACTACGTGGCCAACGTCGGCGTGTCCATCCAGGACGCGCAAGGCAAGCCGGTGCTGCAGGCCACTTCCGAAGGCCCCTACATGCTGGTGAAGCTGCCGGCGGGCCGCTACAAGGTGTCGGCCACCTATAACGGCGCGGCCCAGGAGCGCGAGGTTTCGGTGCAGGGCGGCGCCACGGCGCGCGCCGTGTTCGAATGGAAGTAGCCGGCGGCCCTACACGCCGGTAAACAGAATCGCGATCACGAAGCCCACGCCGACCGCCCAGACCAGCGAGCGCAGCGCGCCCCAGTTGGCCAGGTACATGGCCAGATAGCCCAGGCGCACGCCCAGCCAGCACGCCATCAAGGTGGCCACGTGCGCGGGCGGCGCCTGGTTGTACAGCGCGAACAGCACCGCCGCATAGAAGAACGGCAGCGCCTCGAAAGCATTGTTCTGCGCCGCGTTGGCGCGGGCGCGCCAGCCTTGCTGCCGCGCCAGCCAGGCGCGCGGGTCGTTGTTGTCGAACTGGCGGCCGCCGGCCTTGGCGATGATCGTGGATACGAAAGGCAGCAACGCCGCGGCCAGCATCAGCCACGCAATGGTCTTCATGGTGCGACTCCCGGGTGAGCGATCCGCCGACGATAACGCAAGCAGCCCGGCCGCGCTTACACTCAGCGCTTTGCGCCCCTTCCCCGCCCGTGCCGCTGCTCAGCCCCTGGTCCGCCCTGTTTCTTGCCGCCGCCATGCTCTGGCCGCCGGCGACGCGGCGCTGGGCGCTGGCGCCGCTGGCCGCGGCCTACGGCTGGGCCTGGGCCGACGGCAGCATCGATACGGTGGCGCTGGCCTGGCTGGCGCTGCTGGCGCTGGCGGCCGCACTGGTGCAATCGCCATCCGGTCCGGCCGCGCGCGGCGCGGGACATGCGCTGTTCCTGGCGCTGGCCGCGCTGCTGTTCATGCATGCGCTGCCGGGCTTTCACAATCTGCGCGTGATCGAGCCGGCGCCGCTCAGCCCCGGCGCCGCGCCTTTCGGCATGTACCTGAACCTGGACAAGCCGCTGGCCGCGTTCTGGGTGGTGCTGGCGCTGGCCCCGCCGATGGCCGCCGCGCGGGCGCGCGCCACGCTGGCGGCGGCGGTGCTGGCCTGCGCCGCGGCGATCGCGGCCTGCCTGGGATGCGCGCTGGCCCTGGGCGTCGTGCAATGGGACCCCAAGTGGCCGCAGGCGGCCCCGGTCTGGCTGCTCAACAACGCCCTGCTGGTGACGCTGGCCGAGGAAGCGCTGTTTCGCGGTTATCTGCAGCAGCAGCTGAGCCAGCGCTGGCGCGGCCGTCCGTGGGGCGGCGCGGCGGCGCTGGCGGTAGCGGCCGTGCTGTTCGGGCTGGCGCACTACGCCGGCGGCTGGCAATGGGTGCTGCTGGCCACGCTGGCGGGCGCGGCCTACGGCCTGGCCTACCGCTATGGCGGGCTGGCGGCCGCGGTGCTGGCGCACCTGGGCCTGAACGTGGCGCACTTCGGCCTGTACACCTACCCGATGCGCGCCGCGTTCTGACCGCCTCAGGCCGGCAGCGCCGGATAGTCGGTATAGCCGCCAGGACCCGGCGCGTAGAAGGTGGCCGGGTTGGGCGTGTTCAGCGGCGCCTTGAGCGCGAAGCGGCGCGCCAGGTCGGGATTGGCGATGTACTGCACGCCGAAGGCCACGGCGTCGGCACGGCCGGCGGCGATGGCGGCCTCGGCGGATTCGCGCGTGTAGCCTTCGTTGGCGATATAGACGCCGCCGAACGCGGCCTTGAGCGCCGGCCCCAGGCTGTCGGGCGCCTCGTGTTCGCGCACGCACAGAAAGGCGATGCCGCGCCCGCCGAGTTCGCGCGCCACGTAGCCGAAGGTCGCGGCCGGGTCGGAATCGCCCATGCTGTGGATCTCGCCGCGCGGCGACAGATGCACGCCGACGCGGCCCGCGCCCCATACCGAAATACAGGCGTCGGTCACTTCCAGCAGCAGACGCGCGCGGTTCTCCACCGGACCGCCATAGGCGTCGGTGCGCAGATTGGTGCTGTCCTGCAGGAACTGGTCCAGCAGATAGCCGTTGGCGGCGTGCACTTCCACGCCGTCGAAACCGGCCTCCATGGCCATCTGCGCGCCGTGGCGGTAGGCCTGGACCACGCCCGGCAGCTCCGAGGTTTCCAGTGCGCGCGGCGTGACGTAGGCGCGCCGCGGGCGCACGTGGCTGACGTAGCCCTGCGGCGCGATGGCGCTGGGCGCCACCGGCAGTTCGCCGTCCAGGAACATCGGGTCGGAAATCCGGCCCACGTGCCACAGCTGCGCCACGATCCGCCCGCCGGCCGCGTGCACGGCGGCCGTGACCTTGCGCCAGCCCTTGACCTGCTCCGGCGTCCACAAGCCCGGCGTGTCGGCGTAGCCCACGCCCTGCGGGGTCACGGCGGTGGCCTCGGTCAGGATGAGGCCGGCGCCGGCGCGCTGCGTGTAGTACTCGACCATCAGGTCGTTGGGCACGCGGCCGGGGTCGGCGTGCATGCGGGTCAGGGGCGCCATGATGACGCGGTTGGGCAGCGTCAGTTCGCCGACGCGCAGAGGTTCGAATAGCTGGCTCATGCAAATCCTCCGCCCCCTGCCGGGGGCTACATATCCTGGTTGAGTTGCCGCAGGAACGCGGCGATCACGGCTTCGTTGCGACGGAAAAACACCCACTGCCCCACTTTCGTGGCCGAGATCAGGCCCGCGCGCTGCAGCACCGCCAGATGCGAAGACACGGTGGACTGGGACAGGCCGCAGCGGCTGTCGATGTGGCCCGCGCAGACGCCATGCTCGAAGCTGTGGCCCGGGCTTTCCTCGAAATAGGCCTGCGGCGTCTTCAGCCACGCCAGGATTTCGCGCCGCACCGGATTGGCCAGCGCCTTCAGGATGGCGTCGGCGTCGATGACGGGTTGCGCGGCATTGGAAGCAGTCATATTGAAATATCGCAATTTATCGAATCTTATATCGAAACTATTCGATATATAGTCATGCCCATGCGGATTCCAGGGCTATCGGCCGTCCACCCGGCCCGGCTTGAGGCTGTCGGCCCAGTCGCGCGCCAGGTCGCGCCGGGCCCGCCGGTTCACTAGCGCGGTGAGCGCCATGGCGAGCACCGCGCCGGCCGCGGCCAGCGCCATGTCCTTCTGCGCATCCCAGATATCGCCCTGGGTGCCCAGGTAGGCCGCGCCCAGCTCGCTGCCCACCGTGGCCGCCGCGCCCCACTCCAGCAGTTCGTACAGCGCCGAGGTCGACAGCGTGACGTCCATGGGCAGGAAATACGCCCAGAAACCGCGTACCTCGACCACGCGCAGGAAGATCTCGCGGATGGGATAGGCCAGCAGCAGCCCGTAGGAAAAATGCACCACGCGGTCGAAGTTGTTGCGCTCCCAGCCGACCAGCGCGTTGAAGCTGCCGCCGGTCAACGCGCGCCACCAGTCGTCGTACGGCACCAGCGAATACGTGTAGTGCGCCCCTATCGCGTGCAGGCACAGGTACAGGAAGATCAGCGTGTAGGACACGCGCGAAAACACGAACCAGCGGCGCGTGAGCAGTAGCGCCGCGCCGAAGGCCAGCACCAGCGCGTTCTCCAGCGCCCAGTCGGCGCGGTCGTGCGGCGAGATCGCCAGCGCCGTCCAGATGACCGCGAACAGCAGGCCCAGCGTGTACAGGTAGCGGCGCCGCGCGTCGGCCACGGTCACTCTCCCTCGACCCGGCCGCGCAGGCGCTTGATCTCGCCGTGCCGCACCTTGCGCTGCACGCGCCGGCGCTGCGAGGCGCGGGTCGGCCGGGTGGCGTGACGCGGCTTGTCGGGCCGCGCCACCGAACGCACCATGGCGAGCAGGCGCTCGACGGCTTCGGCGCGGTTCTTTTCCTGGCTGCGAAACGCCTGCGACTTGATCACGATGATCCCGTCCTTGGAAACGCGGTGGTCGCTGAGCGCGCACAGCGCGTCCTTGATCTCGTCGGGCAGGCTGGAGGCGCGCACGTCGAAGCGCAGGTGCACGGCGCTGGACACCTTGTTGACGTTCTGGCCGCCCGCGCCCTGGGCGCGGATCATGGAGAACGCCAGCTCGCGCTCATCCAGGTAGAGGGAATCTAGGACGTGAAGCATATGGCGGGAGTATATCCATGCCCTTGCGGGCGCGGTTACGCGGCGGCGCTGGCGAGCGATGCGCCGCGCCAAGTAAAATAACGCGCTTTGCCTGCTTTTCCGGCGTCCGGCCGCCGACACCATCCATGACTTATTCCGCCAAAGAAATCTTCAAGACGCTGCAGGGCGAAGGCGCCCATGCCGGCCGCGCGGCGGTCTTCTGCCGGTTCGCCGGCTGCAACCTCTGGAGCGGCCGCGAAAGCGACCGCGCCAGCGCCGCCTGCACCTTCTGCGACACCGACTTCGTCGGCACCGACGGCGAAGGCGGCGGCAAGTTCGCCACCGCCGAACTGCTGGCCGACACCATCGCGGCCTGCTGGGGTCCGGGCGCCGAAGACCGCTACGTGGTCTTCACCGGCGGCGAACCGCTGCTGCAACTGGACGCCGCGCTGCTCACGGCCGTGCACGCGCGCGGCTTCACCGTGGCCATCGAAACCAACGGCACCATCAAGCCGCCGGCCGGCATCGACTGGATCTGCGTCAGCCCCAAGGGCACCGCCCCGGTGGTGCTGGAGCGCGGCGACGAGCTCAAGCTGGTCTATCCGCAGGCCAACGCCCTGCCCGAGGCCTTCGCCCACCTGGACTTCGACCACTTCTTCCTGCAACCCATGGACGGCCCCGCACGCGCGGCCAACACCCGGCAAGCCGTCCAGTACTGTATGCAGCATCCGCAATGGCGGCTCAGCCTGCAAACCCACAAATACATAGGCATTCCATGATTTACCCCCGTCCCCTGCGGAGCGCGCCATGATTTCCGTGACCCGCAGGCTGGAGTTCGACGCCGGCCACCGCATTCCCGACCATCGCAGCCAGTGCCGCAACCTGCACGGCCACCGCTACGTGCTGGAGATCACCCTCAGCGGCGACGTGGTGCAGGCCCCGGGCGAGTCCGACAACGGCATGTTGATGGACTTCTCCGAGATCAAGCAGATCGCCAAGACCCACATCGTCGACGTCTGGGACCACGCGTTCCTGGTCTACGAGGGCGACGCCGCCGTGCGCGCCTTCCTGGACTCGCTGCCCGGCCACAAGACGGTGGTGCTGGACCGCATCCCCACGGCCGAAAACCTGGCCGCCATCGTCTTCGCCACGCTGGCGCCCCACTACCACGGCCACTACGGCGCCGAGCTGCGCCTGACCCGCGTGCGCCTGTACGAAACGCCCAACTGCTGGGCCGACTGCAACGGCTGAGCGCGCCCCGGCCGATCGCCCCATCCGAGCCCGGTTTTCCATCCCTGGAAAACCGGGCTCTTATCTTTTCGATTGAAACAATCAATGGAGATCTTCGTCATTTTCAATTAATAGTAAGCTAATAGATAGGATACAATCTATTCCATGAACACGCCCACCGACTTCCAGCTCATGGCCACCACGTCCAACCTGATGGTGCTGTCGCGCGCCTATCGCGGCGCCGCCGACAAGGCCCTGGCCGACTACGGACTTTCCCAGGCCACGGCCTGGCCCGTCATCCTGACCGGCCGTCTGGGAGACGGCGTGCGCCAGGGCGCCCTGGCCGAGGCGCTGGGCGTCGAAGGCCCCTCGCTGGTGCGGGTGCTGGACCAGCTTGTCGCCGCCGGCCTGATGGAACGCCGCGAGGACCCGCATGACCGCCGCGCCCGCACCCTGCACCTGACCGACGCCGGCCAGGCCTTGCGCGCGCAGGTCGAGGACGTGCTGGTCGAATTGCGCCGCCACCTGTTCCGCGGCATAGACGCGGCGGACCTGGAGGCCTGCCACCGGGTCTTCGAAAGCCTCAAGGCCGCGCTGGGCCGCAGCGGCGCCGGCGCGCAGCAACAGGACGAGCAGCCGTGAAACTGCCTACCCTGCGCGAAACCATCTTCTCGCTCCAGGCGTATCTGAGCGCCGTGCTGGCGCTGTACGTGGCGTACAGCATGGGCCTGCCGCGCCCGTTCTGGGCCATGACCACCGCATACATCGTGGCCCAGCCCTGGTCGGGCGCGGTGCGCTCCAAGGCGCTGTACCGCCTGACGGGCACCTTCGTCGGCTCGGCCGTCACCGTCTACATGGTGCCGCAGCTGTCGAACTCCCCGGTCGTCATGGTCGCGGCCATGGTGGTGTGGGTGGGCGTCTGCCTGTACCTGTCGGTGCTGGACCGCACCCCGCGTTCGTACCTGTTCATGCTGGCCGGCTATACCGCCGCCATGATCGGCTTTTCCAGCGTGACCGAGCCGTCCCTGGTGTTCGACACGGCGCTGGCCCGGGTCGAGGAAATCTGCCTGGGCATCGTCAGCGCCACGCTGGTCCACAGCATCGTGCTGCCGCAAGGCCTGGCCCCCACGCTGCTGCAGCTGCTGGACAAGGCGGTGCGCGGGGCGCGCAACTGGATGCACGACACGCTCAGCGGCCAGACCGACGAGCAGAAGGACCGCGACCGCCGCACGCTGGCCAACGACATCACGCAACTGCGCCTGCTGTCCACCCACGTGCCCTTCGACACCGGCAACCTGCGCTGGACCGCGGGCGCGGTGCGCGCCATGCAGGACCAGGTCGCGGCCCTGACGCCCATCGTTTCCGCCGTGGAGGACCGCATGCTGGCGCTGCAGGCCGACGGCCAGGCGCTGCCGCAGGAGGTTTCCGCGCTGCTGCGCGACATCTCCGAATGGATCAACGCCGGCGCGCTCGCCACGCACGAGGACGCCCTGCGCCTGCGCGCCGAGGCGGCCAGGCTCACGCCCGCCATCGACGGGCGCGCCACCTGGCGCGACGCGCTGCTGGCCAGCCTGATGACGCGGCTGCGCGAACTCATCGACACCTACGACCAATGCCTGGCCCTGCGCCGCGACATCCGCGCCGGGCTGCAGGGCGCGCCGCTGCGTCCGTCGCGCGCCAGGCGCGTTTCCTCCAATACCGTGCTGCACCGCGACCGCCAGCTCGCGCTGCTGTCGGCGCTGGCCGCCGGCGTGGCGATTTCGATCTGCAGCGCGTTCTGGATCGGCACCGCCTGGAGCAACGGCGGCTCGGCCGCGCTGATGGCCGCGATCGCCAGCTGCATTTTCGCCTCGCAGGACAATCCCGTGCCCGGCATCATGCAGTTCCTGACCTACACCATCTATTCCATTCCGCTGTCGGCGCTGTACCTGCTGGGCATCATGCCCGCCATCCATTCGTTCGAAATGCTGGTGCTGGCGATGCTGCCCACGGCCTTCGTGCTGGGGGTGTACATCTCGCGCCCCGCCACCGTCGGCAAGGCCATGGCCTTCGTGTTCGGCTTCGTGGGCACGCTGGCGCTGCAGGACACCCATACCGCCGACATCGTGTCCTTCATCGACGCGCAGATCGCGCAGAACATCGGCGTGGCCACCGCCGCCATCGTCGCCGCCCTCTTCCGCACGGTCAGCGCCGACCGCAGCGCGCGCCGCATCCAGGCCGCCAACTGGAAAGAACTGGAAATACTGGCAAGTTCGCCGCGCGCCCCCGAGCGCCACACCTACGCCGCCCGCATGCTGGACCGCATCGGCCTGCTGCAGCCGCGCCTGGCGCTGGCCAAGCGCCCGGACGACGTGGTCGCCGCCGACGCGCTCAAGGACCTGCGCGTGGGCCGCGACATCACCGAACTGCAGCGCGTGCGCCGCCACCTGCCCATGGCCGAGGCCGCCATCGCGCCGCTGCTGGCCAGCCTGGCCGGCTTCTTCCGGGCTCGCCAGGCCTGGCAGCCGGGACAGAAAACGCCGGAATTCCTGGCGCAGATCGACCGCGCGCTGTCCAGCGTCGCCAGCACCGCGCAGCACGAGGGCGCGCGGGCGCGCGCCGTGGTGGCCCTGGTGGGCATCCGCCGCGCCTTCTTCCCCGACGCCCCCGATTACCAACCGCCCCATCCGACGCTGGAGGGCCAGACATCATGATCGGCGAATTCAATCTCTACGGCATTTACTTCCCCTGGCTGCTGGTGCTGGGCGTGGCCACCCTGGGCATCGCCTGGGCCGTGCGCCGCGTGCTGGCCCGCGCCGGGCTGTACCGCCTGGTATGGCACCCCGCGCTGTTCGACCTGGCGCTGTTCGTGGTGCTGCTGTATGGCGTTTCCCTCATTTCCCCGTATTTTCTTCAGAGATCCGCATGAAACTCCCCAACGCCCTGCGCCCTTCCGCCATCGGCAGGTTCGCCGTGACGGCCGTCGTCGTCGCCGCGGCCGCCTACGCCGGCTGGCAGCTCTGGGTGCACTATGAAGTCGAACCCTGGACGCGCGACGGCCGCGTCAAGGCCTACGTGGTGCAGGTCGCGCCCGACGTCTCCGGCCTGGTCACCAGCGTGCCGGTGCACGACAACCAGGACGTGAAGGCCGGCGACGTGCTGTTCGAAATCGACCGCGCGCGCTTCCAGCTGGCGTTCGACCAGGCCCAGGCCTCGGTGCATTCGCAGCAGGTGGCGCGCACGCAGGCGCTGCGCGACGCCAAGCGCAACCGCGCGCTGGGCCGGCTGGTGGCCGCCGAGGCGCTGGAACAGAGCGAGACCCGCCTGCAGCAGGCCGAGGCCGCGCTGGCGCAGGCCGAAGTCCAGCTCGACACCGCGCGCCTGAATCTCGAACGCAGCCGCGTGGTCGCGGCCACCGACGGCCGCGTCACCAACCTGGACCTGCGCGCGGGCTCCTACGCCACCGCCGGCCGCGGCGTGATGGCGCTGGTGGACGCGGGCTCGTTCTACGTCGAAGGCTACTTCGAGGAAACCAAGCTGCCGCGCGTGCACGAAGGCGATCCCGTCACGGTGACGCTGATGGGCGATTCGCGGCTGATCCGCGGCCACGTGGAAAGCATCGCCCAGGGCATCGCCGATCGCGACCGCAGCACCGGCGCCAACCTGCTGCCCAACGTGAACCCGACCTTCAACTGGGTCCGCTTGGCGCAGCGCATCCCGGTGCGCGTGAAGATCGACGACGTGCCCGAAGGCGTGCGCCTGGTGGCCGGCCAGACCGCCACCGTGGCGGTCGACAGCCCGCCCCGGCATGCCTCTGCGCACACCCCGCAGTCTTCCTGATCCCGTCTTTACCCTCTTTACCCTTTACCCGACGCCATACCGTGTGATTGCCATGAATACCAGAAACCTCCTGCCGCTGATGCTGGCCCTTGCGCTGGCCGGATGCACCACCGTGGGCCCCGACTACCAGGTGCCCGCGGACGCGGTGGCCGAGCGGCAGAGCGCGCAGGCGCCTTTCGCGCAGGCCCAGGAGGACGTGTTCCGGCAGGACGCGGTGCCCGGCCGCTGGTGGCGCCTGTACAACGACCCCACGCTGGACGGACTGGTGGAAAAGGCGCTGGCCGCCAACACCGACCTGCGCGTGGCCGGCGCCAACCTCGAACGCGCCCAGGCCGTCCTGCGCGAAACCCAGGCGCAGCAGCAGCCCAGCCTCGGCGTCAACGCCTCGCCCACCTACGGCCACGCCTCGGGCCTGCAGGAAATGCAGCCCGGCATCGATCCGCCCAACCGCTGGTCGTACTCCGCCGGCGCCGGCGTGTCCTACCAACTGGACCTGTTCGGCCAGATCCGCCGCGCGATCGAAGCCTCCAGCGGCGACGCCCAGGCCGCGCAGGCCGCCTACGACGCCACCCGCGTCACCGTGGCCGCCGAAACCGCCCGGGCCTACGCCACCGTCTGTTCGGCCGGCATGCAGCTGGCTTCGGCCCGGCATTCGGTGAAAGTGCAGCAGGAATCGCTGGACGCGGTGCAGCGGCTGCAGCAGGCCGGCCGCGGCACCGTGCTGGACGTGACGCGCGCGCGCAGCCAGCTGCAGCAGCTGCGGGCCAACCTGCCGCCGTTCGAGGCGCAGCAGCGCACCGCGCTCTACCGCCTGGCGGCGCTGACCGGCCAGACGCCCGCGGAAATCACGCCCGCCCTGCTGCAATGCGCCGAGCCTCCCCGGCTGGCCGACACCATACCGGTGGGAGACGGCGCCGAACTGCTGCGCCGCCGTCCCGACATCCGCCAGGCCGAGCGCGCGCTGGCCGCCGCGACCGCGCGCATCGGCGTGGCCACCGCGGACCTCTACCCCAAGATCACGCTGGGCCTGTCGGCCGCCTCGGGCGGCCCCGCCACCATGTTCGGAGACCGCGGCACCTTCAGCTGGAGCGTCGGCCCCCTGATCTCCTGGACCATCCCCAACACCGGCGCCGCGCAGGCCCGCATCGCCCAGGCCCAGGCCGGCACCAAGGCCGCCGCCGCGCGCTTCGACGCCACCGTGCTCAACGCGCTGCGCGAAACCGAAAGCGCGCTGGTGGTCTACGCCCGCCAGCTCGACCGCGACAGCGCCCTGCGCGCCGCGCGCGACCAGAGCGCCGAGGCCGCCTCCCAGGCCAGCCAGTTGTTCCGCCTGGGCAAGACCGACTACCTGACCGTGCTGGACGCCGAACGCACGCTGGCCACCAACGAAAGCGCGCTGGCGGCCTCGCAGGCCGAACTCAGCAACGACCAGATCGCGCTGTTCCTGGCGCTGGGCGGGGGCTGGGAGAAGTAATCAGTGCACCGTGCTGCCGTCCGGCGGCGTCTGGTTCAGGCCCAGCGCCGCCTCCCAGCTGCGCAGCGGCACGCAGGTCTGCAGGCGCATGATGGCGCGCTCGATCAGGGCGGGATGCAGTTCGTGGCCCACGTGGGTGGCCACGTCGATGGTGGAATCGCCGTGCAGTTCGGTCAGGCGCGCCTGGGCGGCCTGGATGTGGGCCACGTCCATGACCGGATCGTCGGCCCCGTGCAGCAGGTGCAGCGTGGTGTATTGCGGCGCGGAGCGCGGCAGCTGGGCGTAGCGGCCGGAAAAGGCCAGGACGCGGCCGGCCATGCCGTCGTGGGCCTGGACCAGTTCCAGCGCCATGATGGCGCCTTGCGAGAACCCCGCCAGCGCCGTGTCGGACTGCAGCAGGCCGAAACGGGCCTGCGCCTGGCGCACATAGGCCTCCAGGGGCGGCAGGGCCCGCGCCACGCGTTCGGGGCGGTTTTCCTCGGTCACGCCGCGCACCGAGAACCATTGGCGGCCCGCGCCGCCGCCGTCGAAGGGCTCGAAGCCCTCGGGGATCAGCACGGCCGACGCCGGAAACGCCGCGCGCACGGCCTGGGCCAGCGGCTGCAGATTGTCGGGCGAGCCGCCCACGCCATGCAGCAGGATGAAAAGCTGGCGCACGTCGACGCCCGGATCGGGAAGGAATTCGATAGAACTGGAAGACGCCATGAGACTGCTCCGTACGGGCCTGGGGCCGCTCAGGCAGCCCCCTATTGCCGCATTGTAAAATGCGCGGCCCGGTGTCCCTGAAAGTCCGACACCCCAGATATGTGGCCCGCGTGCGCGGCCATCACCCACCCAGCAATGCAAACATCCACAACAGAAGCCGGCGCGACGCCGGCCGGCCAGAATCAGCTGCACCGCGTGCTCAAGGCGCGCCACCTCACGATGATAGCGCTAGGCGGGGCCATAGGCACCGGCCTGTTCGTCGCCTCCGGCGCGGCCATCGCGCAGGCCGGCCCCGGCGGCGCGCTACTGGTCTACCTGGCGATCGGGCTGATGGTGTATTTCATCATGACCAGCCTGGGCGAACTGGCGACCTTCATGCCGGTCTCGGGCTCTTTCTGCACCTACGCCTCGCGCTACGTGGACCCGGGCTTCGGCTTCGCGCTGGGATGGAATTTCTGGGTCAGCTGGGCCACGGTGGTGGCGGTGGACGTGGTGGCCGCGCAGCTCGTCATGGCGTACTGGTTCCCCGACACCCCGGGATGGATCTGGAGCGTGGCGTTCCTGGCACTGACCTTCGGGCTGAACGCGTTCTCGGCGCGCAGCTTCGGCGAGGCCGAGTACTGGTTCGCCATCATCAAGGTAGCCGCGGTGCTGTGCTTCATCGGCGTGGGGCTGGCGATGCTGGTGGGCATCATCCACGGCGGCCCCGCGGTGGGGCTGCAAAACTGGACGGTGGACGACGCGCCTTTCGTGGGCAACGCGGCCACCTGGGTCGGCGTGGCCATGGTGGTGGCCTATTCTTTCCAGGGCACCGAACTGGTGGCCGTGGCGGCCGGCGAATCCGAGAACCCGCGGCGCAACGTGCCGCGCGCCATCAATCACGTGTTCTGGCGCATCCTGCTGTTCTACGTGCTGGCCATTCTCATCATCGGCCTGCTGCTGCCCTATACCGATCCGCAGCTGCTGCGCAACGAGGTCGAGGACATCGCGGTCAGCCCCTTCACCCTGGTATTCCAGCATGCCGGGCTGCTGTCGGCGGCCACGGTGATGAACGCCGTCATCCTGACCTCGGTGCTGTCGGCGGGCAATTCCGGCATGTACGCGGCCACGCGGATGCTGTTCAACATGGCGCGCGAAGGCCAGGCCCCCGCCCTTTTCATGCGCCTGACCCGCAGCGGCGTGCCGCTGTACGCATTGCTGGCGACCGCGCTGCTGGCCTGCCTGTGCCTGTTCAGCCTGGTCTACAGCCCCAAGGCGGTCTATATCTGGCTGCTTAACTTCGCGGGCATGACGGAATTCATCGTGTGGCTGAGCATCGCGGTCAGCCACTACCGTTTCCGGCAGGGCTATGTCAGGCACGGCTACGACACCGCCGACCTGCCCTACAAGGCCGGCCTGTTCCCCTTCGGCCCGCTGCTGGCCTTCGTACTGTGCCTGCTGGTCACGCTGGGCCAGAACTACCAGGCTTTTCTGGAAGAACGCATCGACTGGATCGGCGTGATCTCCACCTACTTGGCGATTCCGCTGTTCCTGGCCCTCTGGCTGGGCCACCGGCTGCTGCGCGGATCGCGCTGGATCCGGTACCAGGACATGCGCTTCTACGGCGTGGACCTGGCCCGCGAAACCGGCGCGCCGAGCGCCCGGCCCGCTGCTGCCGACGTTCGCGGTTAGGCGGGTACCGTATCCCTGGTTTTGGATACCGCCGTGAAGGATACGCCCAACGTGTCCATCACGCGGCGCAGCGTGCGGTAGCTGGGATTGGCCCCAGGAGCGAGGACGCGATAAAGATTGGTGCGGGCCAATCCCGATTCCTCAGCTATCGTGCCAATCCCGCGCGCGCGGGCCACATCGCCCAGCGCTTGAAGGAAAGCATCCGGATCGGCATCCTGAATCGCATCTGCCAGATAGTGGGCAATCGTCTCGTCATCGGTCAGATAGTTCGCCGGATCGAAATCACGCAGCTTTGTCATGTTGCACTCCGTTTAAGTTCGGCCCATAAGCTCTTGGCTATTGCAATATCCCGCGATTGGGATTTCTTGTCGCCGCCACACAGCAAAATGTAGATGGTCTGCCCACGACGACTACTGTATATTCATACAGCTATAATTGGTTCTCAGACCTTTCCTACGTGTTGCCATGCAGTCCCCGGAACGCATCCATCCCGCGCTATGGCGCGCCACCCAACTGGCTCAGGGTGCCGCCCGCTGCCTGCCCACCGGGCATGCGGCGCTGTCGGCCGAGCTGCCGGATGGCGGCTGGCCGCTGGGTTCGCTGATCGAGCTGCTGGCGCCGCATCCCGGCGTCGGCGAAATCCGCCTGCTGCGTCCGGCCCTGGCGCAGCTGGAAACCCGCCGCGCCATCGCGCTGGTGCAGCCGCCGCACGCGCCGCATATCGCCAGCTGGATGAGCTGGCGGCTGGACCCGCGCCAGCTGTTGTGGGTGGCCCCCGAGAAACCCGCCGATGCGCTCTGGGCCGCCGAGCAGATCCTGAAGAACGGCAGCTGCGGGGCCCTGATCTGCTGGCTGCCCCGGGTACGGCCCGAGTCCCTGCGCCGCCTGCACCTGGCCGCCCAGGCCAGCGACCTGCTGTTCGTCGCCCTGCGTCCCGCCGAGGCGGCCCGCAACGCCACGCCCGCGCCCTTGCGGCTGGCGCTGGCGCCCGCGCCGGGCGGGCTGTCGGTGCAGATACTCAAGCGCCGCGGGCCGGCCTGCGACACGCCGCTGTATATCGGCCTGGAGCCCGGCGCCGCCTCTACTTCTCCTTCCCGCCATGCGCCTCTGGATCGCCGCCTGCCTGCGCTGCCTGCCGCTGGACGCCATACGCCCGCACTGGCCGCATGAGGGGCCGGCGTTCGCGGTCCTGGACCAGGAACGCGTCGCCGCCCTGACGCCCGCCGCCCGCCTGGCCGGCGTGCGGCCCGGCATGCGCCGCGCCGGCGCCGCCGCCATCGCGCCCCAGGTCGAACTGCTGGCGCGCGATCCGCTGGCCGAGGCCGAAACCCTGCAGGGCGCGGCGCTGGCCCTGCTGCAATACACGCCCGAAGTCGCGCTGGCGGGCGACGACACGGTGCTGCTGAACGTGGGCGCCAGCCTGATGTTCTTCCGCGGCCCGCGCGCCCTGAGCCGCCGGGTGGCCGCCACGCTGCGCGCGCTGGACCTGCGCGTCACGCTGGGCATGGCCCCCACCGCCATGGGCGCCTGGCTGCTGGCGCGCCGTCCCGGCCGGCGCGCGCCCCGGCGCGTGCTGACGCTGCCCACGCTGGTCCGGCGGCTGGACGCCCTGCCCCTGGCGCTGCTGCCGCAGGCCCAGGCCCGCCGCGACTGGCTGGACGACATCGGTTGCCACAGCCTGGCGGACCTGCGCGCCCTGCCGCGCGCCGGCCTGCAGCGGCGCAGCGCGCCCGAACTGCTGCAGGCGCTGGACGCGGCCTATGGCCAGGCGCCCGAACTCTACCGCTGGATCGAACCGCCGCCCCGGTTCGAGCGGCGCATCGAACTCATGGACTACGTGGAGCACACCGACGCCGTGCTGGCGGTGGCGCGCCGCCTGGCCGAGCAACTGGCCGGCTGGCTGAGCGCGCGCCGGCTCGCGGTGCGGCGCGTGGTGCTCAGCCTGGAACACGAGCGCGGCCGCCATGCCCGGCCGCCCGCCGAGGTGGAGCTGGCCCTGGCGCAGCCGGTCTGGCAGGCGCAGCAGATCCTCGGCCTGCTGCGCGAAAAACTGGCCCGCTACACGCTGCAGGCGCCGGTGATCGCCGTCGCGCTGCTGGCGCCGGACACGCAGGAGCAGCCCGCCGCCAGCGCCACGCTGTTTCCCGAACCCGGCGGCAGCGCCGCCGACCACGCCAGGCTGCTGGACCTGCTGGCGGCGCGGCTGGGCCGCGGCCAGGTGCGCCACGCCTGTCCCGTGCCCGACCATCGCCCCGAGGCCGCCAACGCCTGGGGCGATGCGCTGGCTCCCGCGGCCCGTCCCGCCCCGCTGCCCGAGCTGCTGGACCGGCCGTTCTGGCTGCTGGACCCGCCGCTGCCCCTGAAGCTGTCCGGCCACCGTCCGCAGTACGGCGGCCATGCGCTGCGCCTGATGCGCGGCCCCGAGCGCATCGAAAGCGGCTGGTGGGACCCGGACCTGACCGTGCGCGACTACTTCGTCGCCGAGGACGAGGCCGCCGCGCGCTACTGGATCTACCGCGAGCGCGACGCCGAGCACGCCCGCTGGTTCCTGCACGGGCTCTATGCCTGAGAGTCCAGATGGAACACGATCTCCCCGAGGCCGTTGCGGCCGGCCTGCCCGGCTACGCCGAGCTGCAATGCCAGTCCAACTTCTCCTTCCTGCAAGGCGCCTCGCATCCGGAAGAGCTGGTCACCCGCGCCGCCGAGCTGGGCTACGCGGCGCTGGCCATCACCGACGAGTGCTCGCTGGCGGGCGCGGTCCGCGCCCACGTGGAGGCCAAGGCCCGCAACCTGCCGCTGCTGATCGGCGCCACCTTCCAGTTGCGCGCCGCGCCCGACGCCGCGCCGCTGGACCTGACCCTGCTGGCCCAGACCCGCGAGGGCTATGGAAACCTGTCCGAACTCATCACCCTGGCGCGCACCCGCGCCCCCAAGGGCGAATACCGGTTGGCTCCGGAAGACCTGACCCATCCGCCCGCGGGCTACGCCCATCTGCGTCACATGCCCGAATGCCTGGCCATCCTCAGCCCCGCCTACGGCCTCGACGCCGAACGCATGACGCAGCAGGCGCGCTGGCTGGCGCGCGCCTTCGGCCAGCGCGCCTGGGTCGGGCTGAGCCTGCTCCACCGTTGCCGCGACGACCTGCACCGCGCCGCGGTGGAACAGGCGGCGCAGGCCGCGCAGCTGCCCGTGGTGGCGCTGGGCCAGGTGCAGATGCACGTGCGCTCGCGCAAGCCGCTGCACGACACGCTGACCGGCATCCGCACCCGCCAGCCGGTGTCCCAGTGCGGCTATGAACTGTCCGGCAACGCCGAGCAGCACCTGCGCACGCGCATGCGCCTGGCCAATCTCTATCCGCCCCAGGCGCTGGCCCAGACGCTGGTGGTGGCCCGCCGCTGCGCGTTTTCGCTGGAGCAGCTGCGCTACGAATATCCGGACGAGATCGTGCCGCGCGGGCACACGCCGGCCACCTACCTGCGCCAGGAAACGCAGGCCGGGGCCGTGCGCCGCTTTCCCGGCGGGGTGCCGCCGGAAGTGGCCGCGCAGATCGAGAAAGAACTGAGCCTGATCGCCGAGCTGCGCTACGAAGCCTATTTCCTGACCGTCTACGACATCGTCCAGTACGCCCGCAGCCAGGGCATTCTGTGCCAGGGCCGCGGCTCGGCGGCCAACTCCGCGGTCTGCTACTGCCTGGGCATCACCGAGGTCGATCCCGCGCGCGGCAACAGCCTGTTCGAACGCTTCATCAGCAAGGAGCGCAACGAGCCGCCCGACATCGACGTGGACTTCGAACACCAGCGCCGCGAAGAAGTCATCCAGTACATCTACGACAAGTACGGCCGGCACCGCGCCGCGCTGACCGCCGTGGTCATTTCCTACCGGCCGCGCAGCGTGCTGCGCGACACCGGCCGCGCGCTGGGCGTGGACCCGGGCGTGATCGACGCGGTGGCGCGCGCCCACCAATGGTGGGACAGCAAGAAGGAAATGCTGCGCACGCTGGGCGGCTGCGGGCTGGACCCGGATTCGCAGGTGGCGCGGCAATGGGCGGCGCTGGCGCACACCCTGATGGGATTTCCGCGGCATTTGTCGCAGCACCCGGGCGGCTTCGTGATTGCGCGCGGCAAGCTGTCGCGCCTGGTTCCCATCGAAAACGCCGCCATGCCGGACCGCAGCGTCGTGCAATGGGACAAGGACGACCTGGACGCGCTGGGCCTGCTCAAGGTGGACGTGCTGGCGCTGGGCATGCTGTCGGCGCTGCGCCGCACGCTGGAGCTGGCCGGGCAGCGCCGCGGCCGGCCCTTGCGGCTGCAGGACATCCCGCCGGACGACGCCGCCACCTACGACATGATCTGCGACGCCGACACCATCGGCGTGTTCCAGATCGAATCGCGCGCGCAGATGAGCATGCTGCCGCGCCTGCGCCCGCGCGAATACTACGACCTGGTGGTGCAGGTGGCCATCGTGCGGCCCGGACCGATCCAGGGCGGCATGGTCCACCCCTACCTGCGCCGCCGCCAGAGCAAGGAAGGCGCCAGCTATCCCAGCGAAAAAGTGCGCGGCGTGCTCGAACGCACGCTGGGCGTGCCGATCTTCCAGGAACAGGTCATGCAGATCGCCGTGGTCGCCGCCGGCTTCACGCCGGGCGACGCCGACCAGCTGCGCCGCTCCATGGCCGCCTGGAAGCGCAAGGGCGGCGTGGACAAATACCGCGCCAAGCTGGTCGGCGGCCTGCTGGCCCACGGCTACACGCTGGAATTCGCCGAAGCGCTGTTCCGGCAGATCGAAGGCTTCGGCGAATACGGGTTTCCCGAAAGCCACGCCGCCAGCTTCGCGCTGCTGGCGTATGCCAGCTCCTGGCTCAAGCGGCACGAGCCCGAGGCCTTCCTGGCCGCCCTGCTCAATTCCCAGCCCATGGGCTTTTACGCGCCGGCCCAGCTGGTCCAGGACGCCCGCCGCCACGGCGTCTGCGTGCTGCCGGCCGACGTCACGGTCAGCGGCTGGGACTCGGCCCTGGAGCCCCTGCCGGCGGGCCACCCCGGCGCGCGGCGCGCGCCGCATCCGCACGCGCCCGCCCCCGATGCGCCGCGTCCCGCCGTGCGGCTGGGGCTGAGCCTGCTGCAGGGCATGCGCGAGGACGCCGTGCGGCGCATCGAGGCCGCGCGCGCCGCCGCGCCGTTCGCCGACACCGGCGACCTGGCGCGCCGCGCCGCGCTCACGCGCCACGACCTCAACGCCCTGGCCGCCGGCGACGCCCTGCGCACGCTGGCCGGCCACCGCCGCCAGGCCAGCTGGGAAGCCGCCGCCAGCGTGCACAGCCGCGACCTGCTGCGCGACGCCGCCATCGTCGAAACCGCCGCGCCGCGGCTGTCCGCCCCGACCGAGAGCCAGGCCGTGGCCGCGGACTACCGCAGCGTGGGCCTGACCCTGCGCAGCCACCCCGTGGCGCTGCTGCGCGCCGAGCTGGCGGCGCGCAATTTCCAGCCCGCCGCGGTGCTCAACGGCTACCCCGACAAGCGCGTGGCGCGCGCCTGCGGCATCGTCACCGTGCGCCAGCGCCCGCAAACCTCCAAGGGCGTCATCTTCGTCACCCTGGAAGACGAGACCGGTCCGGTCAACGTGATCGTGCGCCCCGAACTGATAGAACGCCAGCGCCGCGAACTGCTGGGGTCGGCGCTGCTGGGCGTATACGGTTCCTGGCAAAGCGTGGACGGCGTGCGCCACCTGGTGGCGCAGCGGCTGGTGGATCTGTCCGAGCTGTTGGGCGGACTGTCCGCGCGCAGCCGCAACTTCCATTAGGACGGGCTCGCGCCCGCCCTGAGCACAGCGCGCCGCGGCTGGTCTATCATGGCTTTTTCGACGCGTTGTTGTAAGGAGTTCTACATGATCCGCAAGCTGATTCCCTTCCTGCTGGTCGCCAGTCTGGCCGCATGCGCCAACACCGGAGCACCGCGTTCGTCCAGCGCATCGGGCTCCAGCTCCTCCAGCGCTTCGTCCTCGTCCGGCGCCGCTTCCTCGTCGGGCATGTCCAGCGCCTCCGGCTATGGCGGCAAGACCTGCGACGCCGCGGCGCTGCAGTCGCAGATCGGCCAGAAGGCCACCCCGTCCGTGATGGAAGACCTGCGCACGCGCAGCGGCAGCTCCACCGCCCGCATGCTGCGCCCGGGCCAGGTCGTAACCATGGAATACAACGCCACCCGCCTGAACCTGATCGTCGACGACAAGGACGTCATGACCGCGATCCGCTGCGGCTGAAGACGCCTCAGTCGCCGCCGGCGGCGCTGCGCGCTTCGGCCAGCGCCACCGTCAGGTGCATCACTTTTTTCTTCAGCTGGTCGCGCTCGTCCGTCAGCCGCGCCAGCAGTTCGCGCAGGCGCGCGATTTCGGCCGGCATGTCGGCGATGTTCTCGATGGGTTCCTCGGGACGCGGCTCGCGCGGCGGGGCCTTGGCCTGGCGCACTTCGCGCGCCGCCTGCTGCAATTCCTTTCTGCCGCCCGCCACCGCGGCCGCCTGCCGCTCGACCGGAAGCGAAGACACCGCGGCGGCCGCGTTGATCGAGATCGCCCCTTCCTTGACGGCCCGCACCAGCTCGGGCGCGGCGGCCTTCTGGATTTTTTCTATCTGCCCCAGCGTGTTGCTGCTGATGCGCGCGGCGCGCGCCAGCGCCTGGCGGCTCGGGACCGGCATGGCCTGCGCCGGCAGCGGCGGCGCATCGGAACCCTCGTCCCAGGGCGGATCGTCGGGCGCGGCGGCGGCGGCGCGCGCCTGCAGGATTTCCTTCTTGCGCAGCGCCAGCACGCCGCGCTGGAAGTCCGACACGCTGCGCCGGCCCAGATGGTTTTCTATCATCCAAAGGTGCACATCCTCGATCGACTGGAAGCGCGTGTTCTGGATGGTCTGGAAGGCAATGCCGTGCTTGCGGCACAGCGCGTAGCGGTTGTGTCCGTCGACCAGCAGGTCGCCCCACAGCACCAGCGCGTCGCGGCAGCCTTCGGCCAGCAGGCTGCGTTCCAGCGCCGCGTACTCGTCTTCGGTCAAAGGGTCTATATAGGCGCGCAGGCCCTCGTCTATCCTGATGTCCATTGTGTCCAAATGCAGGTTTGCCTCAAGCCAGCCCCTGGCCGCGCAGCACGTCCTGGACCGCCGCCAGCCGCCCGACCGGATCGGTCATGGCCAGCAGGCGCGCCTTGTCGTCCGGCGGCAGCGGCAGCAGCTCGCACCAGCGGTTGGCGACCCAGCCGCCGTCGTCCAGCCTGAAGGGCGGCCCCACCGGCATGCGCTCGGCGCTCACGCCTTCGCGCTGCCACTGGGCCACCAGGCGCCCCAGCGCGTCGGCGCTGGCCTGCATGGCCGCCGGCACGGGCGCGGGCGGATCGTCGGCGATGGGCTCGGCCTGCCCCATCCAAAGGCCGTATTTTGCCACCTCGCTGGACAGCAGCCGGAAACGCCCCGTGCCCACGCAGCGCAGCTCCAGCAGCGCCGGCATGGGCGCGTCCCAGGCGTCGATGCGGGCCATCGTGCCCACGGGCGCCAGCGTCTCGCCGCCGCCCGGCGTGCGCACCTCCTGCCCCGACAGCAGGCCCACCACGCCGAACTCGCTGCCGTCGGCGATGCAGCGCCGGATCATGTCCAGGTAGCGCACCTCGAAGACGCGCAGATGCAGCACGCCCTCGGGAAAAAGCGCGTTCGATAGCGGAAACAGCGGTATCAGCGACATGGCAGCCTCCTATTGGACGCAAACGCTGAAAAAACATGTCACGCGGCCGTCGTATCGCGGCGCCCGCCATTGCCCTATGATGGAGCCCGCGGCGCGGCCGGGTGCGCCGCGCCGCTTACGCGCTGCGCCCGTCGAACGGAATGCGCGTGAGCGTGTCCAGGGCCACCGTCTCCAGGCAGCGCGCGTTCACCGCGGCCGTTTCCTCGCCCTGCGGGCTCACGCCGAAAGCGAACGGCGCGCAGCCGCAATCGGCGCAGAAGTGATGCGAAATCACGTGCTTGTTGAACTGGTAGGTCGACATGCGATCGGTGGACGAAGTGATGCGCAGGCTGGCGCGCGGCACGAACCACAGCAGATAGCCCTTGCGGCTGCAGTACGAGCAATTGCATTCCAGGACCTGGGACACGTCGCCGTCGACCTCGAACGCGATCTGTCCGCAGTGGCAGCTTCCTTTTTGCATGGCCTGGCTCCTGATTACTGATTACGTGAGTCGGGCTTCCATCATAGAGCGGCGGCGGCCTTCTTGGCACCGCTTCCGTCTCATCTTCCGGAGAGAACATGCCCCAACTATCCGCCTATCTCAGCTTCGACGGCAACTGCGCCGAGGCCATGCAGTTCTACGAGCGCGTGCTGGGCGGGCGGCTGGAGGCGCTGATCCGCTACGCCGACGCGCCGCCCGACGCCGCCATGCCGCCCTTGTCGGCCGAGGACGCCGGGCGCATCATGCACGCGCGCCTGGGCCTGGACCAGCAGACGCTGCTGGGCAGCGACGCCACCGCCGCCCATCCCTATCCAGGCAAGCAGGGCGTGGCGCTGGCGCTGGCCTACCCCACGGTGTCCGACGCGCAGCGCGTCTTCGACCAGCTGGCCGACGGCGGCAACATCACGCTGCCGCTGCAGAAGACCTTCTGGGCCGAGGCCTACGGCGCGCTGATCGACCGCTACGGCACCCGCTGGATGGTCAGCGGCGGCCGCATGGCCCACTGAACACGACCTCTCCAAGGAAGCGATACCCGATGACGCATGGAATCCACGGCAGGCAGCGCTGGTGGGCGCTGCTGGTGCTATGCCTGGGCGTGCTGATGATCGTGCTGGACACCACGATCGTCAACGTCGCCCTGCCCTCTATCCGCCAGGACCTGCACTTCACCGAGACCTCGCTGGTCTGGGTGGTCAACGCCTACATGCTCACCTTCGGCGGCTTCCTGCTGCTGGGCGGCAGGCTGGGCGACCTGCTGGGACACCGCCGCATGTTCCTGGCCGGCCTGACGCTGTTCACGCTGGCCTCGCTGGCCTGCGGCGTGGCCCAGGGCCAGGCGCTGCTGATCGGCGCGCGCGCGGTCCAGGGGCTGGGCGGCGCGGTGGTCTCCGCCGTGTCGCTCTCGCTCATCATGAACCTCTTCACCGAGACCGGCGAGCGCGCCCGCGCCATGGGCGTGTACGGCTTCGTCTGCGCCGGCGGCGGCAGCATCGGGGTGCTGCTGGGCGGGCTGCTGACCAGCGCGCTGTCCTGGCACTGGATCTTCCTGGTCAACCTGCCCATCGGCGTGCTGGTCTACGCGCTGTGCCTGCGGCTGATCCCGCGCGCCGCGCCGACGGCCGCCGGCGCCCGCCTGGACGTGGCCGGCGCGCTGGCCGTCACGGCCTCGCTGATGCTGGCGGTGTATGCCGTGGTCAACGGCAACGAGGCCGGCTGGACCTCGGCGCAATCCCTGACCCTGCTGGGCGTGGCCGCGGCGCTGATGGCGCTGTTCCTGTGGATCGAGGCGCGCGTCGAATCGCCGCTGATGCCGCTGGCGCTGTTCCGGCTGCGCAACGTGGCCACCGCCAACGTCGTCGGCGTGCTGTGGGCCGCGGCCATGTTCGCGTGGTTCTTCGTGTCGGCGCTGTACATGCAGCTGGTGCTGGGCTATACGGCCATGCAGGTCGGGCTGGCCTTCCTGCCGGCCAACCTCATCATGGCGGCCTTCTCGCTGGGCCTGTCGGCAAAGCTGGTGATGCGCTTCGGCATCCGGCTGCCGCTGGCCGCCGGCCTGTCGCTGGCGGCGCTGGGGCTGGCGCTGTTCGCGCGCGCGCCGATCGACGGCGCCTTCGCCGCCGACGTGCTGCCCGGCATGCTGCTGCTGGGCCTGGGCGCCGGCGTGGCCTTCAATCCCCTGCTGCTGGCGGCCATGAACGACGTGGAGCCCAGCCAGTCGGGCCTGGCCTCGGGCGTGGTCAATACCGCCTTCATGATGGGCGGCGCGCTCGGCCTGGCGGTGCTGGCCAGCCTGGCCGCGGCCCGCAGCGCCACGCTGACGCAGGCGGGCGCAAGCGCCACCGCGGCGCTCAACGGCGGCTACCAGCTCACCTTCCTGGCAGGCGCCGTCATCGCCGCGCTGGCGGCGGCCTTGAGCGCGGCGCTGCTGCGTGCGCGCAACCGCGGCGTGCCGGCCGAGGCCGGCGCGCCGCACTGAGCCGGCCTCAGCCCCGCGCGGGCCGCGCCAGCCAGGCTTCGGCCAGCTTCACGAAGGCGCTGGCGCCGATGGGCAGCAGCTCGTCGTTGAAGTCGTAGCTGGTGTTGTGGACCAGGCAGGGGCCGGCACCGTGGCCGGCCTCGCGGTGGTCGCCGTCGCCGTTGCCGATGAAGCAATAGCTGCCCGGCACCGCTTCGAGCATGAAGGAAAAATCCTCGGCCGCCATGATGGGCGTCTGCGCCAGCACGCGCCCGGCGCCGACCACCGAGGCCAGCGTCTCGCGCATGAAGGCGGTTTCGGCCTCGTGGTTGATGGTCGACGGATAGTGGCGGGTGAAGACGAAATCGCACTCGGCGCCGAACATCTCCGCCACGTGGCGCGCGATCTCGCCCATGCGGCGCTCGATCAGGTCCAGCGTTTCGCGCGTGTATGCGCGCACCGTGCCGCGCAGCTCGCAGGTGTCGGCGATCACGTTGACCGCTTCGCCGGCGCGCAGCATGGTCACCGAGATCACCGCGGTCTCCAGCGGCTTCTTGTTGCGGCTGATGATGGTCTGGAACGCCTCGATCATCTGGCCGGCCGCCGGTATCGGGTCGATGGCCAGGTGCGGCATGGCCGCGTGGCCGCCCTTGCCGCGTATGGTCACGTGGAATTCGCTGTTGGACGCCAGCACCGGCCCCGGCGACGACGCGAAGCAGCCGACCGGAATGCCGGGCATGTTGTGCATGCCGAACACCGCTTCCATGGGGAATCTCTCGAACAGGCCGTCGCGCATCATTTCGCGCGCGCCGCCGCCGCGCTCTTCGGCCGGCTGGAAAATCAGGTAGACCGTGCCGTCGAAATTGCGATGGCGCGCCAGGTGCTGCGCCGCGCCGAGCAGCATGGCGGTATGGCCGTCATGGCCGCAGGCGTGCATGACGCCGGCGTGCTTGCTGGCATGGTCGAACCGGTTGGCCTCCTGCATGGGCAGCGCGTCCATGTCCGCGCGCAGGCCCACCGTGCGCGCCGAGCTGCCGTTGCGGATCACGCCCACCAGCCCGGTCTTGCCGAAGCCGCGATGCACCGTGATGCCCCAGCTCTCCAATTGCTGCGCCACCAGGTCGGCGGTGCGATTCTCTTCGAACGCCAGCTCCGGATGGGCGTGGATGTCGCGGCGGATGGCGCGGATGGAAGGCGCGTGTTCAACAATGTCTTCGATCAGGTTCATGTGGCGATGCCGGCCCCGCGCAGGGGCCGCGATAACGGGTTGAAAAGAAGGCGGGGGATCAGTCGGGCTTGATGCCCAGCTTGCGCAGCACCGGGCCGGAGGCGTCCCGTTCGGCCGCGACGCGCCGGGCGAAGTCGGCCGCCGCCAGATGGTACGGCAGCGAGCCGTGGCTGGCGTACATCTGCTTGAGCGCGCCGTCCTGCTGCGCGCGGCCGATCTCGGCGTTCAGGCGCTGCACGATCGCCTCGGGCGTGCCGGCGCTGGCGGCCACGCCCAGCCACACCGCGCCCTCGAAGCCGCGGAAGTCCTGCTCGGCCAGCGTCGGCGCCTTGCCGAAGGCGGCGTCCGGCACCGTCTCGCTGATGGCCAGTACCCGCAGCCGGCCGTCCTTGACCATGGGTTCGACCAGCGCGGTGCCGGCGAAGTACATCTGCGTATCGCCGGCCAGCACCGAGTTGAGCGCGCCGGTGCCGGTCTTGAACGGAACGTGCATGATGTCGACGCCGGCCTGCTCGCGCAGCATTTCGAACAGCACGTGCGGCGGGCTGCCGTTGCCCGACGAGGCGTAGTTCAGCTTGCCCGGCTGCTGGCGCGCCTGCGCCAGCAGTTGCCCCAGCGACTGCGCGGGCAGCTTGTCGTTGACCGTGAGCGCCATCGGGATGATGGCCAGCGGGCTGACCGGCAGCAGGTCGCGCGCCGGATCGTAGGTCAGGGCCGGAAAAATATACGGATTCCACACCAGGTGCGCGTTGGTCACCAGCGCCAGCGTATGGCCGTCGGCCGGCGCGGACTTGAGCTGCTGCATCGCCAGCATGCCGCCGGCGCCCGGCTTGTTCTCCACCACCACGGGCTGGCCCAGCGACCGGTGCAGCCGCTCGGCCAGCGGCCGCGCGAACAGGTCGGGCAGGCTGCCGGGCCCGCCGTTGACCAGGATGGTCACCGGCCGGCTCGGCCAGTCCGCGGCGTGCGGCGCCGGGGCGATCAGCAGCGCGGCCAGCGCCGTCAGGCCGGCCGCGGCGCGGCGCAGAAAGGGCCGCCGCCGTCGGCGGGACTCGTGTAGCCGTGTCACAGTATGTCTCCTGTGCGCCTGCCGCCGGCTTGGATGCCGGTCATTCTGCGCGGCGCGCTTTTCTACGATAAGCACCACAAATCTCGGCGTCAACAATTTTTATCGAGATTTTTTCCGCGCATGATAAAGTAGCGTCATGTCTGACGGTACTTCCCTGCCCCCGCTCGCTCATTCCGCCTCGGCCCACACGCTCGTGGGCACGGCCTACGTCAACCTGCGCCGCGACATCATCCAGGGCAAACTTCCGCCCGGCTCGCGCCTGCGGGTCGAACATCTGAAGGACGATTACGGCGTGGGCGCCGGCACGCTGCGCGAGGCCCTGGCGCTGCTGGTCTCGGACGCGCTGGTCATCGCCCACGGGCAGCGCGGCTTTCACGTCACCCCGATCTCGCTGGAGGATTTCCACGACATCACCGAGAACCGCGTGCTGCTGGAAACCGAGGCCTTGCGGCAGTCCATCGCCGTGGGCGACGACGACTGGGAAAGCGCGGTGCTGGCGGCCTTTCACCGGCTGGGCAAGGCCGAGCAGCGCCTGGCCGCCGACCCCGAAGCCCGCTTCGAGGAATGGGAACAGCGCAACCGCGAATTCCACCGCGAACTGATCCGCGCCTGTCCCTCGCGCTGGCGCCACCACTTCCTGGGCATCCTGTACCAGCAGGCCGAGCGCTACCGCCGCCTGACCGTCACCCGCAAGCCCATCGCGCGCGACCTGCACGACGAGCACCAGCGCATCCTCGACGCCACGCTGGCGCGCGACGCCGACCTGGCCTGCTCCTTGCTGGCCAGCCACATCCGCCTCACCTACGAAGCCGTCGCGAAGCTGCCGCCCGAACTGTTCACGCCTTCGGCCTGAGGCGCGCCGCTCAGCCCGCGCCGGCGCGGTGCTGCGCCAGCACCTCGCACATGGCTTGGGCCGCGCGCTCCAGCACCGGCACCGCGCGCAGCAGTTCGTCCAGCATCACACGGGCCGTGGGCGCATGGCAGGCCACCGCCGCCACCACGCGGTCATCGGCGGCGCGCACCGGCACCGCCACCGCGCTCATGCCGCGCACGAACTCCTCGTTGTCGATGCCGATGCCCCGCGCGGCCAGGCGCTCCAGCTCTTCCTCCAGCCGCGCCGGATCGGTCAGCGTGCGCGGCGTGTTGCGGGTCAGCGGCAGCCGCGCCAGCACCCGGCTGCGCTCGAGCCGGCTCATGGAAGCCAGGAACAGCTTGCCGCTGGCGGTGCAATGCATGGGCACATGGCTGCCCACCGCGAAGAACAGCCGCAGCGGTTCGGCAGTCTCCACGCGTTCCATATAGACCACGCGGTCGCCGTCGGGCGCGGTGAGATTGCAGGTTTCACCCAGCGTGCCGACCAGTTGCGCCAGCACCGCGCGGCATTCGCGGGTGAAGGCCGAGGCGCGCAGCGTGGCCAGCGCCAGCGCCGAAGCCTGCGGGCCCGGCACGTAGCCGTTCTCGGTGGGCGTGGCGGCCACGAAGCCGGCGCGCTGCATGGCCGCCAGCAGGCGCATCAGCGATGATTTGGGCATGTCCAGCCGCTGCGCGAGCTGCGCCAGCGTGGGCGGATGCTGGGCCCGCGCCAGATGTTCCAGCACCAGCAGCGCCCGCAGCGAGCGCGCCGTGTCCTGCTGCTCCTCCGATGCTGCGCTGCGATTTTGAAACCGGTTTTGCATTTTCTGTTCCACTTTTCCGCGCTTGCGCCGGTTGTGCTTTGCGCTGCGCGCACGCTTCCTAGAATCGCTCTCAGCGTCAGTGCCCGCAGGCCCGCGCGACGCCGGGTCCAGGCACTGCAGCGCATGGCATCACAGCGTATATAACTGCGCCCCACAACGACAAGCAGGGTAAACGCGCCGTCAGGGGCTTGCGGCGGCCCGCTGCAGGGAGAGCTTGCGGATATGTCCGATACCGTGGATTACATCGTCGTAGGCGCCGGCTCGGCCGGCTGCGTGATGGCCAACCGGCTGAGCGCCAGCGGCGCGCATTCCGTCTGCCTGCTGGAAGCCGGGCCGAAGGACAGCTATCCGTGGATCCACATCCCCATCGGCTACGGCAAGACCATGTTCCACAAGGTCGTGAACTGGGGCTACTACACCGATCCCGATCCCAACATGCTGGACCGGCGCATCTACTGGCCGCGCGGCCGCACGCTGGGCGGCTCCAGCGCCATCAACGGCCTGATCTACATCCGCGGCCAGCGGCGCGACTACGACGCCTGGGCCGCCGCCGGCAATCCCGGCTGGGGCTGGGACGACTGCCTGCCCTATTTCCGCAAGCTCGAAAACAACGACCTCGGCCCCGGCCCCACGCGCGGCACCGACGGCCCGCTCAACGCCACCTCCATCAAGACCCCGCATCCGCTGGTGCAGGGCCTGATCGCCGCCGCGCAGAACCTGGGCATTGCCCAGGTCGACGACTTCAATACCGGCGAACAGGAAGGCGTGGGCTACTACCAGCTCACCACCCGCAACGGCCGGCGCTGCTCCACCGCCGTCGCCTACCTGCGTCCGGCCCAAGGCCGCGCCAACCTGCGCATCGAAACCGACGCGCACGCCATGGCCATTCTGTTCGAGGGCACCCGCGCCTGCGGGGTGCGCTACCGCCAGCACGGCCAGGTGCGCACCGTGCGCGCGCGCCGCGAAGTGATACTGTGCGCCGGCGCACTGCAGTCGCCGCAGCTGCTGCAGCTCTCCGGCGTGGGGCCGGCCGCGCTGCTGCGCCAGTTCGGCATCGGCGTGGTGCGCGACCTGCCCGGCGTGGGCGAGAACCTGCAGGACCACCTGCAGATCCGGCTGATCTACGAAACCACGCGTCCCATCACCACCAACGACCAGCTGCGCACGCTGCCCGGCCGCATCCGCATGGGCCTGGAATGGCTGCTGCTGCGCGGCGGACCGCTGGCCGTGGGCATCAACCAGGGCGGGCTGTTCTGCCGGGTCGATCCGGCCAGCCTCACGCCCGACACCCAGTTCCATTTCGCCACGCTGTCGGCCGACATGGCCGGCGGCAAGGTGCACCCGTTCTCGGGCTGCACTTATTCGGTATGCCATCTGCGCCCCTCGTCGCGCGGGCGCGTGCGCCTGCGCAGCGCCGATCCCTTCGAGGCGCCGTCCATGCAGCCGAACTACCTGTCCACCGAACTGGACCGCCGCATGACGGTGGCGGCGGTCAAGTACGCGCGGCGGCTGGCCGCCACGGCGCCGCTGGCGGCGATGATGAAGCGCGAATTCCGCCCCGGGCCCGAGGTGCGCAGCGACGACGAGATCCTGCATTTCTGCCGCGAGTACGGGGCCACCATCTTCCACCCCAGCGGCACCGCCAAGATGGGGCCGCGCAGCGATCCCCTGGCGGTCGTCGACGCGCAGCTGCGCGTGCATGGCGTGGCGGGGCTGCGGGTGGTGGACTGTTCCATCATGCCGACGCTGGTTTCCGGCAACACCAACGTGCCCGCAGTCATGCTGGCCGAGCGCGCGGCCGATTTCATTTTGCAGGAGCATACCCAGGCGCATCCGCAGACGCTGCAGGCCGCCGCCTGACACCCACGGCCCAGGCCCGCGCAGACGGGCCGGCCGCCACACCAAAGGAGACTAGACATGGCCAAGCAGAACGAAGCCGCGGTGCGCCGGGTCGTCGCCGCGTCGCTGATCGGCGCCACCATCGAGTGGTACGACTTTTTCTTGTACGGCGTCGTCGCAGGCATTGTGTTCAACAAGCTGTATTTCCCGGCCGGGGACCCGCTGGTCTCCACCATGCTGGCCTACACCACGTTCGCGGTCGGCTTCGTCACCCGGCCGCTGGGCGGGCTGATCTTCGGCCACTTCGGCGACCGCATCGGCAGGAAAAGCATGCTGGTCATGACCCTGATGATCATGGGCGTGGCCACCTTCCTGATCGGCCTGGTGCCCACCTACGACAGCATCGGCATCTGGGCGCCCATCCTGCTCCTGCTGCTGCGCGTGTTCCAGGGCATCGGGCTGGGCGGCGAATGGGGCGGCGCGGTGCTGATGGCCTACGAATACGCGCCGCCCGGCAAGAAAGGGCTGTACGCGTCGCTGCCGCAGATAGGCCTGGCCATCGGGCTGTGCCTGGCCTCGGGCACGGTGGCCCTGCTGTCCACCCTGCTGACCGACGCGCAATTCATGGCCTGGGGCTGGCGCGTGGCGTTCCTGCTGTCGGCGGTGATGGTGCTGGTGGGCATGTACATCCGCCTGAACATCAAGGAAACGCCGGAGTTCGCCGCGGTCAAGAAGAACAACGCCGAAAGCCGCATCCCTTTCGCAGACATGTTCCGGCGCTTTCCGGGCAACGTCTTCAAGGGCATGGGCGCGCGCTACATCGACGGGGTGTTCTTCAACGTGTTCGGCGTGTTCACGATCTCGTATCTCACGCAGACCGTGAAGATCACGCGCACCGAGGCGCTGATCGGCGTGATGGCCGCGGCCCTGGTCATGTGCTTCTTCATCCCGTTCTTCGGCCGCCTGTCGGACCGCGTCGGGCGCACGCGCGTCTATTTCTGGGGCTCGCTGATCACCGCGCTGGCCTCGTTTCCCGCTTTCTGGCTGATGCTCAACAGCCAGGGCAGCGCGGTACTGATCTGGGTAGCCATCATCATCCCGTTCGGCATCCTGTACGCGGCCGTGTACGGGCCGGAGGCGGCGCTGTTCTGCGAACTGTTCGACGCCCGGGTGCGCTACACCGGCATCTCCTTCGTTTACCAGTTCTCGGGCATTTTCGCCTCGGGCATCACGCCCATCATCGCCACCGCGCTGCTCAAGGCCGGCGGCGGCCAGCCCTGGCTGATCTGCCTGTACGTGCTGTTCTCGGGCGTGGTGTCGGCGGCGTGCGCGTGGCTCATCGGGCGCGGCAAGCAGCCCGACGAGGACGCCGCGGCCCGCGCGCTTCAGCCGGCCGCCACGGGCCGGCCGTAGAACGGATAGTTGGGGTCGTTGTAGCCGTGCGATGAAGCGTGCCCCGGGGTCACCCAGCCGTTGACCACGGCCTCGTCCTCGGGCGTGATGGCGACGTCCAGCGCGGCGTAGTAGTCCTCCATCTGCGCCAGCGTGCGCGGCCCGGCGATGACGGCGGTGACGATGGGGTTGGCCAGCACCCAGGCGGTGGCGAAATGCCCCGCCTGCACGCCGCGCGCGGCGCTGTGCGCCACCAGCTTCTGCGCGATCTGCAGCGACTCCTCGCGGAACTCGGTGGCCAGGATGCGGGAGTCGCCGCGCCCGGCGCGGGTATCGGCGGCCGGCGCCTGGCCCGGCAGGTACTTGCCGGTGAGCACGCCGCGCGCGATCGGGCTGTAGGGCACCACGCCCAGGCCGTAATGGCCGCAGGCCGGCAGGATCTCGACCTCGGGGCCGCGGTTGAGCATGTTGTAGTACGGCTGGCACACCACCGGCTGCGGCACGCCCATGCGTTCGCACAGGCGCATCACCTCGGCGATGCGCCAGCCGCGGAAGTTCGACAGCCCGTAGCTGCGCAGCTTGCCCGCGCGGATCAGGTCGCCCAGCGCCCACAGCGCTTCTTCGAGGTTTTCCTCGTGGTAGTCGCGATGCAGGTAGAGGATGTCCAGGAAGTCGGTGCCCAGCCTCACCAGACTGGCCTCGACGCCACGGATCAGCCATTGGCGCGAATAGTGCGACTGGTTCGGGCCCTTGCCCACGGCGTTGCCGATCTTGCTGGCCAGCACCCAGTCGTGGCGCTGCCCGGCCAGCAGCCGGCCCACCACTTCTTCCGAGCGCCCGCCGTTGTAGACGTCGGCGGTGTCGATGAAATTCAGGCCGCGGTCGCGCGCCGAAGCGACGATGCGCGCGGCCTCTTCGTCGGGCGTCTGCTCTCCGAACATCATGGTGCCCAGGCACAACGGCGATACCCGGAGATTGCTGCTGCCCAGCCGGCGGTAGTTCATGAGTGGATTCCTTGGGTTGTGGGGGGTTGGATACACCATACCCCGGATTATGCGCGCCGCGGCCCCGTCACGCCCCGCCCGCGTCCACCGCCGCCAGTATCCTGCCGAACAAGGCGTCGGCGTGGGCCGAATCCAGCCAGCGCACGATCACGACCATCTTGCGTTCCGGTTCGACCCAGGTGAACGAGCTGCCCGCGCCCACGCCGAAGAAGCTGGAGGCCGGCACGCTGGGGAACACGCGGCCTTCGTGGTTCAGCCAGATCAGGTAGCCGTAGTACGGCGCGATGTCGCAGGGCGTGCGCATGGCGCGTATCCAATCTTCCGACAGCACCTGGCGGCCGTTGGCGCGCCCGCCGTTGAGCAGCATCTGGCCGATCAGCGCCTGGTCGCGGGCGCTGATCGACATGCCGCCGCCCCAGTGCGAGCCGCCCGGCACCGAGGGCATGCGCTGGCCGTCGATCTCGACCCAGGCGTTGTCGTAGCCCACCCATCGCCAGTTCTCGCTCGCGCCGATCGGGCGCATCACCGCCTCGCGGAAAACCTCGGGCAGCGGCTTGCGGAACAGGTGCAGAAGCGCATAGGACAGCTGGTTGATGCGCACATCGTTGTATTCCCAATACGTGCCGGGGCGCTGCAAGGGCCGCGCGTCACCCTTCTTGCCGTCGGGCGGCACGCCGAAGGTGACGGCGCGGTAGCGGTCCGCCTGGTCGGACACCCCGAAGCGCTCGCCCTCCCATTCGCTGGTCTGCTGCAGCAGGTGGCGCCAGGTAATGTCGGCGTTCTGGCCGCTGTCGAAGCCGATGCCGGGCACGCGCCTGCCGACCGGCTCGTCCACGTCCGGCAGCAGGCCTCGGTCATGCGCCACGCCGGCCAGGATCGCCAGGTACAACTTGGCCACGCTGAAGGTCAGGTCGGCGCGCTTGGGCTCGCCCCACTCGGCGACGGTCTTGCCGTCCACCACCACCACGCCCGAGACCGGCCCGCGGTCGTGGATGGGGCCCAGCAGGCGGTTCCAGGGCGGCGGATCGTTCAGGTGCACGCCGAAGACGCCGTCGACGCTGCGGTCCCAGGCGGTTTCGTGGTCGTTGGCGAACTGGATCGCCTGCTGCATGAGGGTGTTCATTGCTTGCCTCGTTATGGTTACGATTTCAGGAATTCCATGGCGGCCTGCATGCCGCCGGCGCGATGCGGCACCCCGGCCGCGGCCAGGCCCATCTCCACGCCGGCCAGCGCGCCGCAAAGCGTCAGGTCATTGAAATGGCCCAGGTGGCCGATGCGGAAGACGCGGTCGGCCAGCTTGCCCAGGCCCTGCCCCAGCGACATGTCGTAGCGCTCCAGCACCGCCTTGCGCAAGGCGTCGGCGCTGTGCCCGGGCGGCATCAGCACCGCGGTCAGGGCCGGGCTGTGCGCGGCCGGGTCCAGGCTCAGCAATTCCAGCCCCCAGGCCTGCACCGCCAGGCGCGTAGCCTGCCCATGGCGGCGGTGGCGCGCGTAGACCTGCGCCAGGCCTTCCTCGCGCAGCATGGCCAGCGCTTCGTGCAGGCCGTAAAGCAGATTGGTCGAGGGCGTGTACGGAAAGTAGCCGCGTTCGTTGGGCCCGAGCATTTCGCGCCAATCCCAGTACGAGCGCGGCAGGCGCGCCGTGTCGGCCGCGGCCAGCGCCTTGGCGCTGACGGCGTTGAACGACAGGCCGGGCGGCAGCATCAGGCCTTTCTGCGAACCCGCCACCGTCACGTCCACGCCCCATTCGTCGTGGCGGTAGTCGATGGAGCCCAGCGACGAGATCGTGTCCACCATCAGCAGCGCCGGATGCGCGGCGCGGTCGATGGCCGCGCGCACCGCGGCCACGTCGCTGGTCACGCCGGTGGAGGTTTCGTTGTGCACCACGCACACGGCCTTGATGCGGTGCTGCGCGTCGGCGGCCAGGCGCGCGCCGATGGCCACCGGGTCCGCCGGATGGCGCCAGTCGCCTTCCAGGAAGTCGACCTCCAGGCCCAGCCGCCCCGCCAGCTTGCGCCACAGGCTGGCGAAATGCCCGGTCTCGGCCATCAGCACCCGGTCGCCCGGCGACAGCGTGTTGACCAGCGCGGCCTCCCAGGCGCCGGTGCCCGAGGACGGATAGATCACCACCGGCCCCTGCGTCTGGAACACCTGCCGGATGCCGGCCAGCACCTCCAGGCCCAGCGCGCCGAAGACCGGCCCGCGGTGGTCGATGGTGGGCTGGTCGATGGCGCGCAGCACGCGGTCGGGCACGTTGGTGGGGCCCGGAATCTGCAGGAAGTGGCGGCCGGATGAGTGCGGGTTCAGGCTGAACATATGTCACCCCAGATGGAATAGTTTTTGTATACCAACGAAAAGCCCGGCAAACGAACAGCGTATGCCCGGCGTGCGGACCTACGGTATGCGTCACTCTATCCCATTGTTTTTACGTAATTAACCTAGGGTATACACTCATCAGGCCGAGGGGCAAGCAGGTTTATAGTGCGGAAAAACAGGGGAATTTTTGTATACCAATGAGCAGCGCGCTTAGCCTACCCGACGCCGACCCCGCGCCCGCGGCGCAGTTGTCCGGCGCCAGCCGCACGCTGCCGGCCACGGTGGCCGGGCAGCTGCGCGAGCGCATCATCCAGGGCGAATTCCCGCCGGCCTCGCGCCTGAACGAACGGGCGCTGTGCGACCTGCTGGGCGTGTCGCGCACGCCGCTGCGCGAGGCCTTCCGCCTGCTGGCCGCCGAAGGGCTGGTGCAGATCGAACCCAACCGCGGCGCCCAGGTGGTGGCGCTGTCCGAAGCCAATATCCGCGAAGCCTTCGAAGTCATCGGCGGGCTGGAAGCCATGTCCTGCCGGCTGGCCTGCGAACGGGCCACCGACCTGGAGATCGCCGAGATCCGGGCGCTGACCTACGAGATGATGGCCAGCCACGCGCGCCGCGACCTGCCCTCGTATTTCCGCCTCAACCGCGAGATCCACGAGCGCATCAGCCTGGCCTCGCACAACGGCCTGCTCAAGCAGCTGTACGACGCCCAGAACGCGCGCATCCAGAACCTGCGTTTCGTGTCCAACGAAAACCGCCAGAAGTGGGACCTGGCCATGCGCGAGCACATCGAAATGGCCGAGGCGCTGGAGGCGCGCGACGCCGACCGGCTGGCCGGCATCATGCGCCAGCACCTGCAGCGCAAGTGCGACGCCGCCCTCAGGACCTTGCAGCCGCCCGCGCCGGATTCCGGCTGAACCGCCCGCCCGGACACGCAGCAGATACGCAGTACGTGCAGTGACTTCCACAGGAGCCTCGCCATGGCCGATTACCGCGTCCCCCCTCGTATCGTTCCTGCTTCACTCCCGTCTCACCGCCGTCCCAGGTTCGCGATCCTGGCCTCCGCGCTGGCCTGCGCCGCCGTCCTCGCCCAACCGGCCCTGGCCGGCAAGAAGGACGACACCCTGCGCATGGCCTACGACCAGGCGCCCGAAAGCGTGGACCCGTACTTCAACAACGTGCGCATCGGCGTCATCATCGCCGCCAACGTCTGGGACACCCTGCTCTACCGCGACCCGGTCACCAACGAGTACAAGGGGCAGCTGGCCAAGAGCTGGAAGCAGGTCGACGACAAGACCATGGAGTTCGAACTGCGCCAGGGCGTCAAATTCCACAACGGCGAGGAGTTCGACGCCGACTCGGTGGTGTACACCCTGAACTACGTGGCCGACCCCAAGAACAAGGCCGTGACGCAGCAGAACGTTGCGTGGATCGACAAGGTCGAGAAGATCGACAAGTACAAGGTGCGCCTGACCACCAAGGAGCCCTTCCCGGGCGCCAAGGAATACCTGTCCACCACCGCCGCCATCCATCCCGCCAAGTACTACCAGGAAGTCGGCCCCAAGGGCATGAACGCCAAGCCGGTGGGTTCGGGCCCGTACAAGGTGGTGGACTACCAGCCCGGCAAGTCCATCACGCTGGAGCGCAACGCCGACTACTTCAAGGATTCGCCCAAGGCGCAGCCCAAGATCGGCAAGGTCGTCATCCGCTTCATACCCGACCGCCAGACGCAGATGGCCGAAGTCATCTCGGGCGGCGAAGACCTGATCATGAGCGTGCCCAAGGACCAGGCCGAGCAGCTGGGCTCCATGCCCCAGCTGCAGATGGTCACGGGCAACACCATGCGCATCGTGTTCATGCAGATGAACATCCTGGAAGGCACGCCGGCGCCGCAGCTCAAGGACGAGCGGGTTCGCCGCGCCATCATCCACGCCATCGACCGCGAATCCATGTTGAAGAACATCGTGGGCGAAGGCGGCGGCCTCATCAACACCATCTGCACGCCGTCGCAGGTGGGCTGTACCCAGGAAGGCGCGCCGGTCTACAAGTACGATCCGGCCCAGGCCAAGAAGCTGCTGGCCGAGGCCGGCTATCCCAACGGCTTCGACATCGACATCGTGGCCTACCGCGAGCGCAACCAGACCGAAGCGATCATCAACTACCTGCAGGCGGTGGGCATACGCGCCAAGCTGAACTTCCTGCAGTACGCGGCCATGCGCGACATGATCCGCGCCGGCAAGGCCTCGCTCACGCACCAGACCTGGGGCTCCAACCTGGTCAACGACGTGTCGGCCTCCACGCCGGTGTACTTCTCGTTCGGCAACGACGACATCACCCGCGACCCGCAGGTGCGCGACCTGCTCGATAAGGGCGACCACACCATAGACGCCGAGGCCCGCAAGGCGGCCTACAAAGAGGCGCTGGACCTGATCGCCAAGAAGGCCTACGCGGTGCCGCTCTGGACGCTGCCGGCCTATTACGTCGCCACCAAGGACGTGAACTTCAAACCGTATTCGGACGAACTGGTGCGCTTCTGGGACATGAGCTGGAAGTAAGAGGCGCGCGCCGCCGGGCGGTTCCGGCGGCGCGCATCGCAGACGGAAGCGAAAGAGGCTGAGTCCTATGCTTTATTTCACGATCAGGCGCCTGGGCCTGGCGCTGCTGGTGGCGCTGACGGTTTCGATCCTGGCGTTCCTGCTGCTGCACCTGTCGGGCGACCCGGCGCTGGCGCTGGCCGGCGAAGGCGCGCGCCAGGCCGACATCGAAATGATCCGCAAGACCTACGGCCTGGACCGGCCGCTGGCCGTGCAGTATGCGGACTGGCTCTGGCACATCCTGCAGGGCGACTTCGGCACCTCGGTGTATTTCAAGACCGAGGCCGGGCCGCTGATCCTGTCCAAGCTGGAGACCACGCTGATGCTGGGCCTGGCCGCGCTGGGCTTCGCGCTGCTGGTGTCGATTCCGCTGGGCGTGCTGGCCGCGCTGTACAAGGACAGCCTGGTCGACCGCTTCTGCCTGGCCGTGGCGGTGCTGGGCCAGGCGCTGCCGAATTTCTTTTTCGCGCTGATCCTCATCATGCTGTTCTCGATCACGCTGCGCCTGCTGCCGGTCTCGGGCAGCGGCAGCTGGCAGCACTTCGTGATGCCGGCCATCGCGCTGGGCTATTACGTGGCGCCGGCCTTCATGCGGCTGATCCGCGCCGGCATGATCGAGGTGCTGGCCGCCGACTACATCCGCACCGCGCGGGCCAAGGGCCTGCCGGCGCGCAAGATCGTTTTCAAGCACGCGCTGCGCAACGCCATCGTGCCGGTGGTGGCGCTGGCGGCGGTGCAGCTGGGCTACCTGCTGGGCGGCTCGGTGGTCATCGAGACCATCTTCGCGCTGGACGGCCTGGGCTACCTGGCCTACCAGAGCATCACCTACAAGGACTATCCGGTGATGCAGCTGATCGTGCTGCTGCTGTCCGTGCTGTACGTGCTGCTGACGCTGGCCTCCGATATCGCCAACGCCTGGCTCGATCCGCGCATCCGGGTGTCCTGACATGAGCGCGCCCATCCTCACTCCCGCCGTGCCCGCCGCGCCCCCGGAACTGTCCGTCTCCGCCCTGCGCTGGCGGCGGCTGCGGCGCAACAAGGCGCTGCTGGCCGGCGGCGGCATCCTGCTGGCCATCGTGCTGATCGCGCTGCTGGCGCCATGGATCTCGCCGCACGATCCGTATTACCAGGACCTCGCCTACCGCACCGCGCCGCCGGTCTGGTATGCCAAGGGCACCTGGCTGCATCCGCTGGGCACCGACCAGCTGGGCCGCGACTATCTCTCGCGCCTGTTCTACGGCGCGCGCATCTCGCTGCTGATCGGCGTCAGCGTGGCGCTGATCTCCGGCCTGATCGGCACCGCCCTGGGCATGGCGGCCGGCTACTTCGGCGGCAAGACCGACATGGCCGTGTCCTTCCTCATCACCACCCGCCTGTCCATGCCCGTGATCCTGGTGGCGCTGGCCACGGTGGCCATCGTCGGCGGTTCGCTGTGGGTGGTGATCCTGGTGCTGGGGCTGCTCAAGTGGGACCGCTACGCGGTCGTCATGCGCAGCGCCACCCAGCAGGTCCGCTCGCTGGAATACGTGGCCGCGGCGCAGGCCGCCGGCGCCTCCACCTGGCGCATCGTGCGCGGCGAAGTGCTGCCCAACGTGGTGCCGCAGCTGATCGTGATCGCCACGCTGGAGGCGGCCAGCGCCATCCTGCTGGAGGCTTCGCTGTCGTTCCTGGGCCTGGGCGTGCAGCCGCCGCTGCCGTCCTGGGGCCTGATGATCTCGGAGGCCAAGGCCTATATGTTCTTCTCGTTCTGGCTGATCGCCATACCCGGCTCCGCGCTGGCGCTGCTGATCTTCGCCATCAACCTGGCCGGCGACGGGCTGCACCAGCTCCTCGCGCCGGAAGAGAGGTCCTGAGATGAGCGGCACGGATATCGTCCTCGACGTGCAGGGGCTGACCGTCGACATCGCCACGCCGCGCGGACCGCTGCATGCGGTGCGCGACGTGTCCTTCCAGGTCAGGCGCGGCGAAACGCTGTGCCTGGTCGGCGAATCGGGCTGCGGCAAGTCCATGACCTCGCTGGCCATCATGGGCCTGCTGCCCAAGGCCGCCCAGCGCCGCACGCGGCGCCTGGCCGTGCTGGGCGAGGATCTGTCGGCCGCCCGCGCGCGCCGCGTCAACGCGCTGCGCGGCAGCAAGATGGCGATGATCTTCCAGGAGCCCATGACGGCGCTCAACCCCGCCTACGCCATCGGCGACCAGCTGACCGAACACTACGTCCACCACTGCAAGGCGGGCCAGCGGCAGGCGCGCGACCGCGCGGTCGAATTGCTGGAGAAGGTCGGCATCGCCTCGGCCGCGCAGCGGCTGGGCCAGTATCCGCACCAGCTTTCCGGCGGGCTGCGCCAGCGCGTGATGATCGCGATGGCGCTGATGTGCGGGCCCGAACTGCTGATCGCCGACGAGCCCAGCACCGCGCTGGACGTCACCATCCAGGCGCAGATCCTGCGGCTGCTGGCCGAGCTGCAGGCCGAGCTGGGCATCGCCATGGTGCTGATCACCCACGACCTGGGCGTGGTCGCGCGCATCGCGCGGCAGGTGGCCGTCATGTACGCCGGCCAGATCGTCGAGGAAGGGCCGGTGGCCGAACTCTTCGCCGCGCCCCGCCATCCCTATACCCAGGGGCTGCTGGGCTGCATCCCCGTGCCCGGACGCACGCCGCCGGGCGCGGCGCTGGGCACCATCCCCGGCGTGGTGCCGGCGCTGGTGGGCGAGCTCGAAGGCTGCGCCTTTTTCGAACGCTGCCCCCATGCGCAGCCGCGCTGCCGCCAGGCGGTGCCGGTGCATGGCCTGGACACGGGGCAGCGCTGGCGCTGCGTGCTGCATCCAGAGGGAGGCCGGGCATGAGCGCGTTGCTGCAAGCCGATGGCGTCAGCCGCCAGTTCTCGGTGCGCGCCGGCATGTTCCGCCCGCGCAGCACCCTGCACGCGGTCAACGGCGTGGACCTGGCGGTCGAGCGCGGCGCGGTGCTGGGCATCGTCGGCGAATCGGGCTGCGGCAAGTCCACGCTGGCCCGCATGCTGCTGGGGCTGACGCCGCCCACCGAGGGCGCGGTGCGGCTCGACGGCCAGGACATCCGCGGCCTGGACCGGCGCGCGCTGGCGCGCCGCGTGCAGCCGGTGTTCCAGGACCCGTACTCCTCGCTGAACCCGCGGCGCACCATCGCTTCCATCGTCTCCCTGCCGCTGGAAGTGCACGGCATCGCCAACCCCAGGCAGCACAAGGCCATCGAGATGCTGGAGCGCGTGGGCCTGCCGCCGCGCCTGGCGCACAACACGCCGGGGCAGTTGTCCGGCGGCCAGCGCCAGCGCGTGGCCATCGCGCGCGCGCTGGTCATGCATCCCGAAATCGTCATCTGCGACGAGCCCACCTCGGCCCTGGACGTGTCGGTGCAGGCCCAGATCCTGAACCTGCTCATGGACCTGCGGCGCGAATTCAACCTGACCTATGTCTTCATCAGCCACAACCTGGCCGTGGTGGAGCACATCGCCACCCACGTGGCCGTGATGTACCTGGGCCGGGTGGTGGAATCCGCCGCCACCGCCCGCCTGTTCCACGAGCCGCGCCATCCCTACACCCAGGCGCTGCTGGCCTCGGTGCTCACGCCCGAGCCGGGCCTGGGCATCCCCGACATGGGCCTGGGCCTGTCTTTTCCCGATCCGCTGCGCCCGCCGGCGGGCTGCCCGTTCCACCCGCGCTGCCAGCATGCGATGGACCAGTGCAAGACCGAACGCCCCGCGCTGGCGCAGCGCGGGCAGGCCCTGGTGGCCTGCAATCTCTATCCTTCCGATCCCCAGCATGGAGCCCGCCCATCATGACCCGCGCAGACGCCCTCGCCCAGGCCCAGCAATGCTTCGATTCCGGCGCCTTCCGCGCGCTGCTGGCGCGCCGCCTGGCCATGCCCACCGAAAGCCAGAACCCCGAACGCGCGGCCGTGCTGGCCGACTACCTGGACGCTGAAATCCGGCCGGCCTTCGAAGCCCTGGGCTTCACCTGCCGCACGCTGACGCATCCCAAGGCGCTGGCGCCGTTCCTGTACGCCGAGCGCATCGAAGACCCCGCCCTGCCCACCGTGCTGGGCTACGGCCACGGCGACGTCATACGCGGGCTGGAGCGGGAATGGAAGCAAGGCCTGTCGCCCTGGGGCCTGACCGAATCCGAAGGCCGCTGGTACGGCCGCGGCATCGCCGACAACAAGGGCCAGCACAGCATCAATATGGAAGCGCTGCGGCTGGTGCTGGAGACGCGCGGCCGGCTGGGATTCAACGCCAAGTACCTGATCGAGATGGGCGAGGAAACCGGCTCCATGGGCCTGCGGGAACTATGCGAAGCGCACCGCGATCTGCTCGCGGCCGACCTGCTCATCGCCTCCGACGGGCCGCGCCTGAGCGCCGAGCGGCCCACGGTATTCCTGGGCGCGCGCGGCAGCCTGAACTTCGACCTCAGCATCGAGGCGCGCGCCGGCGGCCATCATTCGGGCAACTGGGGCGGGCTGATCTCCAACCCCGGCATCCAGCTGGCGCACGCGATTTCCACGCTGGTCTCGCCCACCGGCCAGATCCGCGTGCCGGAATGGGTGCCCGCGGAACTGCCGCCGGCGGTGCGCCGCGCCCTGGCCGGCTGCCAGGTCGACGGCGGCGCCGACGGCCCGGAGATCGAACCCGGCTGGGGCGAGCCCGGCCTGTCGCCGGCCGAACGCGTGTTCGGCTGGTGCTCGTTCGAAGTGCTGGCCTACAAGACCGGCAACCCCGACACCCCCGTCAACGCCATCCCGCCGCGCGCCTGGGCGCGCTGCCAGCTGCGCTTCGTGGTCGGCGTGGACCCCGACGAACTCATCCCCGCCCTGCGCCGCCACCTGGACCGCCAGGGCTTTCCCATGGTCCAGATCGCGCTCACCCGCGAAAGCATGTTCCGCGCCACCCGCATCGACCCGGAAGACCCGTGGGTGCGCTGGGCGGTGGAATCGCTGGAGCGCACCGCCGGCGTCAAGGCCGCGGTGCTGCCCAACCTGGGCGGCTCGCTGCCCAACGACATCTTCACCGACGTGCTGGGCCTGCGCACGATCTGGGTGCCGCATTCCTATCCGGGCTGCTCCCAGCACGCGCCCAACGAACACCTGCCGCCGGAGCTGCTGCGCCAGGCGCTCGGATTGATGACGGGACTGTACTGGGACCTGGGCGCGGGCGGCACGCCGGCGCTGGCGCGCTGAACTCAGGGCGCGGACCGCGCCGGCGACAGCGGCTGGACCGCCAGGCGCAGGCCCATCGCCTTGAGTATGGCGATCAGGCTGCTCAACGCCGGATTGCCCTGGGGCGACAACGTGCGATAAAGCTGGGTCGGATTCAGGCGGGCCTGCTCGGCCACCGCCTGCACGCCGCCGTAGGCGCGCGCGAGCTGGCGCAGCACGATCAGCAACTCGGCCTGCTCGCCGTCCTGGAGAATGTCATTGATGACTTCCAGCGCAAGCGTCGGATCGTTGCGGTATAGCTCCGCCATTGCTTCGTCATGGGCTCTGCTTTTCATGCGTCGGTTCTCCGTTGCCAGTCTTGCCAGCACTGCACTGCGCGCTCGATATCCGCGTGGCGCAGTACACCCGCTCGATTCGATACATGGGCATTTTCGTTTATAGACGAATATCAATCAAGTATGAGGCCTCAAGCACGAGCATTTCGTCCAGCCGGCGCGCTCCCCGCGGCCGTCCACGGACGAAAAAAAAAGCCTCCTGCTAGGAGGCGGGCTGGGGCGGCAGCCGTATTCGCATGCCTTCCAGCAGCAGGTCCGTGATGAAGTCCGCCAGGCGCTCGCGCTGTTCGGCGTCGGGGGTCTGGCGGGTGAAGCGTTCGATGATGCCCATGAGCGACTGCGCGAACCAGTCGGCGCGCGGCTGCGTGCGCAACAGGCCCGCCTGCTGCTCGGCCCGCACGTTGTCGGCGAGCATCGCCACCAGTTCGTCCTTCAGGGCCTCGGCCGACGCCGCCTGGAAGAAGCCGATGCGGGTCAGGTTGGGATCTTCCTGCAGGATGTCCAGCAGCCCGCCCACGCCCTGGCGGATGCGGCCGGCCAGTTCGGCCTCGGGCAGGTCGTCCGGCAGGCGCGCCTGGCCGATGGCCTGGCGCAAGCGCTGCATGAACATGTCCACCAGCTCGTCGTACGCGGCCTGCTTGCTGCTGAAGTACTGGTAGAAGACCGGCTGCGTCACGCCGGCGCGGGCGACGATGTCGCTGATCCGGGTGTGCTGGAACCCGCGTTGCGCGAACTCCGCCGCCGCGACCGCCAGAAGCTGCAGCCGGGTGCGCTTGCCTTTGGTGAGACGCTCGTCTTGCGACGCAGGAGAAGGTGGTAACGTGATCATCGCGAGAAAATACTACCTATCAACAGTTTTAGCCACTGCCAACCCCCTACCGGACCGCCGTCCGGCCAGCCGATGAGATTGCCGTTACGCATCCTGCCCGCCGCCCCCGTTCTTGCCCTCGCGCTCACCAGCGCCGGCTGCGTTCCCTACCCCGTCTACAAGACCCTGCAACCCGAAGCGCGCCTTACCGTGCTGGACGAGGCCGAGCGGCCCGTGGCGGATGCCCGCGTGGTGCTGATCAGCAGCGCATACCCCTACGGCCGCGAACGCTTTCGCAACGAAACGCGCAGCGCCGCCGACGGCGCGGCGGCGTTTCCCGCGATCCGCGAATGGCGCGCGGAATCGATGATGCTGCACGGCGCGCAGACCTACTTCTGGAACTGGTGCGTGGAAAAAACCGGCTATGAAACCTACGAAACCATGAACCGCGAGCCTGACGGTTTCGAGCCGCGCGCGCAGGTGCGCCTGCGGGCCGGCGAGTCGCGCTCATGCAACAGCGCGCAACCGCCCCTGACGCCGCGCCCGCGGCCCTGAAACGGCTTGAAATCCCGGTAGCGCTTGCGACAACCCGTGACGCCCGCGCAGCAGTAAAGTATTCATGTTGCCTCTTGCCGCGCGCCATGCCGGCCGGGGCGATCCAGGAGCAGAATCATGAATCGGTTTTCGGTCCGCGCCACGGCGCTGGCCTTGGCGCTGGCGGTGGTCAGCGCGCCCGCGCTGGCCGGCGGCAGGCACGGCGGCGGTTATTGGGGCGGCGGCCACCACGGCGGCTATGGCGGCTATGGCGGCTACGGCGGCGGTTATCACCACTATCACGGCGGCGGCGGAAGCAGCTCCGACGGCTGGTGGGTGGGCGGCGCGTTCGCGCTGGCCGCGATCGGCCTGCTGCTGGCGGCGGACTCGGGGCCTTCCTACGCGCAGGCCGGCGTCTATGCGCCGGGCGTGGGCTATACCACCCCGCCGGTCTACGGCGCGCCGACCTATCCGGACTCGGTGTACGAGACGCCGCAATATCAGCCTCCCGAGCAGCCGCAATACGTGCCGCCGCCGCAATACGAACAGGCCGCGCCCATGGGCTCGCCCCAGGCCGGCGCCAGCAGCGATTGCCAGCGCTGGGCCATGAACCAGAGCGGCTACGACCCGGCGCACATCTCGCAATGGACCACGCAGGTCTCGGTGGACACCTACAACCGCATGCTGCAATCCTGCATGGCAGCAGGCCGCGAGTACACCAACTAGGTTGCCAATCCCGCAGCCAGCGCCAGCGCGCGCTGCAAAAACGCAGACTGGTCATCCTTGCGGTAGCTCACGATCACCGGCGACACGAACGCATCGCCTTCGATCCGCACGTGGGCCACGTCCTGCCGTTGCAAGCGCTGCACCGAGGCCGGCACCACTGACACGCCCACGCCCGCGGCCACCAGGCCTATCGCGGTCTGCAGCTCGTTGGCCTCCTGTTCGACCTGCAGCGCGTAGCCCGCGGCGCGGAACAGCCCCAGCACATGGTCCGCAAAGTTCGGCCGCGGCCGCGCCGGATACAGCACGAACGGTTCCTGAGCCAGGCGTTGCGCCGACACGCTGCCCATCGCCGCCAATGGATGATGCAGCGGCACGGCGGCCATCAATGGTTCGGTCATCAGCACCCGGCGTTCGATCGCCGGATCATCCAGCAGGATCCGGCCGATACCTAGATCGATGCGCCCTGTTTTTAGCGCTTCCAATTGCGGCAGCGTGGTCATTTCCGCCAAGCCGACTTCCACCTTGGGATCGGCGCTGCGCAATTGGCGGATCAGCTCGGGCACGAAGCCATACAGGGTCGACGGAACAAAACCGATGCCGAACCAGCGTCGCTGCGTTTGCCCCAGACGGCGCGTGCCTTCCAGCACTTCTTCCAGCCGGGCGGTCAACAGCCGCGATTGCTCCAGCAGGAAGCGCCCGGCTTCCGTCAGCCGCAAGGCGCGGGTAGTGCGTTCGAACAGTTGCACCCCCAGTTCTTCCTCGAACTGGCGGATCTGACGGCTCAGCGGCGGCTGGGCAATATGCAGCCGGGCGGCGGCACGCGTGAAGCTCCCCTCTTCCGCCACTGCCTGGAAGTATCTTAGGTGTCTGAGTTGCATGGCATATTTATACCCAATAGATATCAATAGGAAGCCATATAGTCTTGGACTCGAGCGGGAAGCGCAAGTCATACTGCCCCTGTCATGTCATTTCTGATAATAAAAGTATGAATCTGCCAAGCATTCTCTCGGTTCAGGCCATTCTGGTGGATCTGCCCACCATCCGCGCCCATCAACTGGCCATGGCGGTCATGCAGCGGCAAACGCTCGTGATCGTGCGCCTGACGTGCAGCGACGGCATCGAAGGCATCGGTGAAGCCACCACCATTGGCGGCCTGTCTTACGGTGAAGAGAGCCCCGAAGGCATCAAGCTGGCAATCGATACCTATCTAGCTCCGGCACTGACCGGCCTGGACGCCACCAACATCCACGCGGCCATGCAGCACCTGGAAAAGGTGGCCCGCGGCAATCGCTTCGCCAAGTCCGCATTGGAAACCGCGCTGCTGGACGCCCAGGGCAAGCGGCTGAACGTGCCGGTGTCGACCCTGCTGGGCGGCGCCGTGCGCACCCGTCTGCCGGTGCTCTGGACGCTGGCCAGCGGCGATACCGCCCGTGACATCGAGGAAGCCGAGTCGCTGCTGCAAAGCCGCCGCCACAACACGTTCAAACTGAAGGTCGGCCGCCGCGCCGTGTCGCAAGACGTGGCGCACGTGTCGCGCATCAAGCAGGCGCTGGGCGACCGCGCCCGCGTGACGGTGGACGTGAACCAGGCCTGGAACGAGGCCGATGCGGCCGGCGCCATCGCGCGGCTGGAAGCGGCGGGCGTGGACCTGATCGAACAACCCATAGCCCGCGCCAACCTGGCCGGGATGGCCCGGCTGGCCGCGCGCTTCGTCGTCCCGATCATGGCGGACGAAGCCGTAAATGGCCCGGAAGACGCGCTGGACATCGCGCGCCAAGGCGCGGCCGACGTGCTGGCGTTGAAGATCGCCAAGTCGGGCGGCCTGCACGAGATGCTGCGCACTGCGGCGGTGGGCGATGCCGCCGGCATGTCGCTATACGGCGGCACGATGCTGGAAGGCTCGGTGGGATCGATCGCGTCGGCGCACGGCTTTGCCTGCCTGCCGCGCCTGTCTTGGGGCACCGAACTGTTCGGCCCGCTGCTGCTGAAGGACGACATCGTCGTCAATCCGCCGCGCTACGCCGATTTCGAACTGGAACTTCCCGACGGCCCCGGCCTGGGGCTGACGCTGGACGAAGACAAGCTGAATTTCTACCGGCGGGACCGCTGACGGACCGCAGACACGCGACATCCGGCCGCGCCCGCCTCGAAGGGCGCACCCACAATAATTCATGCACTACGGAGACGACCATGCGCCACCTATTCAAACCCTTTGCCCGCGCCATCCTGGCCCTATCGCTCTTGGGCGGCGCGTCCGCCGCGCTGGCCGACGGCTACCCTGACCGTCCGGTCAAATGGATCGTGCCCTTCCCGCCGGGAGGCGCCATGGACAGCATCGCCCGCACGCTGGGCGAATCCATGGGCAAGCAGCTGAACACGTCAGTCATCGTCGAGAATCGCGCCGGCGCGGGCGGCAACATCGGCGCGGCCTCGGTCGCGCGCGCCAAGCCCGACGGCTACACGATCCTGATCGTGGCCAACGGCATGGCCGTCAACCCGGCGCTGTACGCCGACCTGAACTACGACCCCATCAAGGACTTCGCACCTATCTCGCTCTTGGCCGTGGTGCCCAACGTACTGGTCACCAATCCGGCCCGCACCGGCGCGACCAGCGTGCAGGACGTGATCGCCAAGGCGAAAGCCCGGCCCGGCCACTACACCTACGCCTCGGCCGGCGTGGGCACGTCGATCCATCTGGCGGGCGAACTCTTCGTATCGATGACGGGCGTCGACATGCTGCACGTGCCCTACAAGGGCAGCGGCCCGGCCGTGGCGGATTTGCTGGGCGGCCAGGTGGACTACATGTTCGACAGCATCACGTCCGCCAAGCCGCACGTCGTCAGCGGCAAGCTGCGCGCGCTGGCCGTCACCACGGCCAAGCGCTCCGCCGCCCTGCCTGACGTGCCGACCCTGCGGGAAGCCGGCGTGCCGGGCTACGAACTGATGCCCTGGTTCGCGGCGTTCGCCCCCGCCGGCACCCCGCCGGAAGTGGTGGCCAGGCTGAACGAAGCCATGCGCAATGCGTTAGTGGAACCGAAGGTGAAGGCAACCCTGGATTCGATCGGCGCGGAGTCTATCGGAAGCAGCCCGGACGCACTGCGCGACCATCTGGCCAAGGAAACCACACAGTGGAAGGCCCTGGTCAAGGAACGCAACATCAAGATCAACTGATGCACCGGGGCAGGCCCTGCGGCGACGGCTGCGGGCGCCGACACCTACAACCGCATGCTGCAATCCTGCATGACCGACCGCGGAACGGCGCGCTAAGCGCCGTCGCCCGCCTCCAGGCGCGCCAGCCAGTCCCGGGCTTCGCGCCACTGGTGTTCGCTGAACACGCGCACGCCCGCCTGCGCAAGCAGTTCGGCCGTCACGCCCGAGCCGGGGATCTTGTTGCCGGCGAAATGGCCGTCGTACACATAACCGCTGCCGCAGGACGGGCTGCCCTCCTTGAGCACCGCGACCCGGATGGCGTGGCGGCGCGCGGCCGCCAGCGCTTCGCGCGCGCCTTGCACGAAGGGCGCGGTCACGTCCTCTCCCGACACCGCCACGATGCGGGCGCGGCCGGCCAGCACCGTCGCCGCCGCGGCGCCCGGCTCGATCTCGGCGGGCGGACGCGGCACGGGCAGGCCGCCGGCGACCTCGGGACAGACGGCCACCACGCGGCCCTGCTCCAGCCAGCGCGCCAGCACCGCGTTGTCGTGCGAGACGGCGCGCGCGTCGTAGCGCACCGGCTTGCCCAGCAGGCAGGAACTGACCAGCACGTATTCCATACGCAATTCCGGCAGGCTCAGGAGGATTCCTCGGCCGCCTTGCGCGTCCGCCGCGGGGCGGCGGCCTTGCGGGCCGTCTTGCGCGCGGGCTTGGCGGCCGGCTCGGTCTCGGCAGGCGCGGCGGCCGCGGGTTCGGCGGCGGTCGATTGCGCCTTGTCCTCGGCGGCCTTGGGCGTGGTCTTGCGGGCGCCGCGGGCGCGCTTGGCGGGGGCTGGCGCGGGTTCCGCCGCCGGCTCCTCGATCTGCGGCGACGGCTTGACGAAGGTCCATTCCGTCACGTCGACCACGGGCGGCGGTGCGACCACGGCCATAGGCTGGCGCTGCGGCGGAGCGGGCTTGGGGATGGGCGGCAGTTGCGCGGCGACGGCAGGGGGCGCCGCGTCGGCTGGCCTGGGGGCCTCCGGCTGCGCATAGGCCTCGGCCGCAGCCGGGGCGGATTCTTCGCGCGGGGCGGCGTCGGGCTTCTGGCCCGCGCCCCGGCCGGACGTCTTGCGCCCGCCCCGGGCATTGCGGGCCGGCCTGGCGCCGGCGGCTTCCGGCGCCGCGGCGGCGGACGGCGCTTCGGCGGCGTCGCTGGCTTGCGCGCGCGCCGCAGGACGCCCGGCCGGCTCGCCGCCGGCGCTGTCGCGGTACACATAAGTGCCGGATTTTTCCTCGCGGCCCACTTCCAGGAAACCGCGCGACTGCGCCTCTTCCAGCAGGTTGCCGAAGGCCCGGAAGCCGTAGTAGGACTCGTTGAAATCCGGCTTGCGGCGCTTGAGCGCGTCCTTCAGCGCCGAGGCCCAGATCTTGCCGCTGTCGCCACGCTCGGCCACCAGCGCCTCGAAGGTCTCGACCACCATCTCGACGGCCTGGGTCCGGCGCGCCTCCTGCTCTTCCTTGCGGCGGCGTTCCTCGTCGGGCGTGCGGCGCTGGCCGCCGTTGGCGCCGCGGTTGTCGCGGCGGGCCTCGGCGGCGCGCTGTCCTTCGCGCGCCAGGTCGTCATAGAAAATGAATTCGTCGCAGTTGGCGATCAGCAGGTCGGAGGTGGACTGCTTCACGCCCACGCCGATCACCTTTTTGTCGTTCTCGCGCAGCTTGGACACCAGCGGCGAAAAATCGGAGTCGCCGCTGATGATCACGAAGGTGTTGACGTGCGACTTGGTGTAGCAGAAGTCCAGCGCGTCCACCACCAGCCGGATGTCGGCCGAATTCTTGCCCGACTGGCGCACGTGCGGGATCTCGATCAGCTCGAAATTGGCCTCGTGCATGGGAGCCTTGAATTCCTTGTAGCGCTCCCAGTCGCAATAGGCCTTCTTGACGACGATGCTGCCCTTGAGCAGCAGGCGTTCCAGCACGGGCCGGATGTCGAACTTGTGGAATTTGGTGTCGCGCACGCCCAGCGCCACGTTCTCGAAATCACAGAAAAGCGCCATGCTGACGCTTTCGTTGGGGTTGTTCATGTTTTGCTCCAGTTCGGCGGCGGCCGCCGGGCGAGGCGCCGCCAGATGCCGCTCATGATATACATATCCGCCGGTCCGCCCCCATTTTGACGGATCGCCAGGCAGCGCGGGCGCGCAGGCCAAGCCGATGCTTACGGCCTATTTCGCCCCGCTTTCCGGCCGATTGAGCGGCGCCGGTCCTGGCTAGAATTTCCCGAAATTCCGGCACTCCGCGCGCGGAGCGCCTTCGTTATCGGGCAAGATCCATGAATCCGTCTACCCTCATCGGCGCCGCCGTCGGCCTGTTCACCCTGGTCATCGTGGTGGCCCTGGCGGCCACCGACCCCAGCCTCTACATCAACCTGCCCGGGCTGGCCATCGTGCTGGGCGGCACCTGCGCGGCGCTGTTCATCGCCTATCCGCTGTCCGAAGTGGTGCGGATCTTCAGGCTGGTGCGCACCGTGTTCCGCAACGACCAGCACGACCAGCAGCGCGACATCGACGAACTGGTGACCATGGCCCAGCTCTGGATGAACACCGACGTGCGCAAGGTCGAAGAGGCGCTGAAAAAAGTCTCCAATCCCTTCCTGCGCACCGGCGTGCAGCTCATCATCGACAATACGCCGGAAGACCAGATCATCGAACTGCTGCAATGGCGCGTGGCGCGCCTGCGCGCCCGCGAACAGGCCGAAGCGCAGATGTTCCGCGTCATGGCCACCTTCGCGCCCGCCTTCGGCATGCTGGGCACCCTGGTCGGGCTGATCAACCTGATGTCGGTGCTGGGCGACGGCAGCATTCAGACCATCGGCCAGCAGCTGGCCATCGGCCTGATGACCACCTTCTACGGCATCCTGCTGGCCAACCTGGTGTGCAAGCCCATCGCCCTGAAACTGGAGCGCCGCACCGCGCGCCGCGTCGAATCCATGAACATGGTGCTGCAAGGCATCGCCATGATGTGCGAGAAGCGCGGCCCCGCCGTCGTGCGCGAAACGCTCAATTCCTTCGTCATGCACATCGAAGACGAAATCCATGACGGCGGCCTGCAGGAGCCGGCCCAGCCCAAGGCCGACGGCGCGGCCAAGCCCGCCGTCCGTTCCGTGCCCCTGGCCCGCCCGGCCGCCGCGCGCCAATGAGCCTGATCTCGCCCACCCTGGCCGAGCGGATCGAGCAGGCCCGCCAGGCCGAGCTGCGCGCCCGCAAGGCGGCCGCCGGCGGCGCCTGGCGCCAGGGCAGAAGCGGCCGCCAGGACCGCTACGCCCGCTGGCACGTCGAGGACAACGTAGAACCGGAATCCGAACACTGGCTGCTCAGCTACCTGGATCTGATCACGCTGCTGCTGGCGCTGCTGGTCGTGCTGCTGGCGCTGACCCGCCTGCAGGGCCTGGCTTTCTTCGGCAACGAGCAGCCGGTGCAGCTGGTCGGCTCGCTGGCCGCCAGCGGCCTGCCGGCCTATGAAGGCGAATATTCCGAATTCGACGCCGTGGCCATCCCGGCCAGCTGGGCCGAGCCGCCGGCCCCGGCCGCGCCGCCCGCGGCCGCCGTGGCCGACGCCGCGCCCGAGCAGGAAGGCGAGATCGTGGCCGAAGCCGCGCCGCCGCTGCGCGCGCCGTCCAAGGAATCGCTGGGCCTGGCCGACCTGGGCAACTCGGTCGACGTCATCATCAACGAACAATCGGTCAGCTTCCGCATCAGCAACGAACTGCTGTTCCCGTCCGGCCAGGCCACCCTCAGCCCGGCCGGGCTGGACGTCATCAAGCGCCTGGCCGGCATCCTCAACAAAAACGATTACCAGGTGTCCGTCGAAGGCCATAGCGACCCGGTGCCCATCCAGACCCGGCAGTTCGCCTCGAACTGGGAACTGTCCAGCAGCCGCGCCACCAGCGTGCTGCGCGAACTGGTGCGCGACGGCGTCGCGCCGCAGCGCCTGCGCGCGGTCGGCTACGCCGAAACCCGCCCGCTCGAATCCAACGACACCGCCGCGGGCCGCGCCGCCAACCGGCGCGTGGAACTGATCATGGACATCACCGCGCCGCAGAAGGCGGCGCAGGGTCCCGCCGCGCCGCGTTCCTGAGCCGCCGTCCTCAATGGCGATGGCGGCCGTAAGAGCGATGGTGGCCGCGATAGCCGCCATCGCCGCGATAGCCGGCGCGCCGGTACGAATGATGGTCGCGGCCGCGGTCGCGGTTCCAGTGGCGGCGGCCGCCGCGGCGGTGGTCGTTATCGTCCGTCAGCACATTGCCCAGCACCCCGCCGGCCGCCGCGCCGCCCAAGGTGACCCAGGGATCGCCATCCGACAGCAACGCACCCGCCACGCCGCCCAGTCCGGCGCCGATGACGGTGTTGCGCGTCTCGCGGTCGGCCAACGCCGTGGCGCTGACGCCCAGCGCCAGCGCGCCCGCAAGTACCGCTTGAATCAGTCGTTTGGTGATGGCCATGATTATTCTCCTGTAGCCGGCGTCCCCGCCCCACGGGGATCGCACGATCGGGACCCAAATTAGCATCGCCGCCGTGTGTCAGTCCTGCTGGCTGGGATACCGGGTGTATAAGCTGTTTCAGTCGCTTTCCAGCGCCTAAACTGGACAAATGCCGCCCGCCACGCCCAAACCCATGGCCCCCGCCCTGCTGCGCCGCCTGCTGCGCGCCAAGGACCGCATCGACGCCGCCTCGCACGAGGCCTGGCCGGTCGAGCGTCTGGCCGCGGTGGCAGGCGTCACCGAAGCGCATTTCGCCCGCAGCTTCAAACAGGCCTTCGGCCTGCCGCCGCACCGCTATCTGCTGACCCGGCGCATCGAACGCGCGACGGCCCTGCTGCGCGACACCGCGCTCAGCATTACCGACGTCGCCTACGCCAGCGGCTGGGAGAGTCTGGGCAGCTTCGGCCGCGTGTTTCGCGACGTGACCGGCCACAGCCCCGGCGCCGTGCGCCGCCAGGCCCGGACTTCGTATGAACAGCTCGCCCCGGTGCCGGCCTGTATTCTGAAAGCCGCGTTGCGGCCTGAACTCGAAACCGCAGTTTTGGAGAAGCGCCGCCGCAAGAGCAGGACTACATTGCCCACACCAACCCAGGAGGTCTAATGAACCCAGGAATCAATGTGGTGGGCCTGTACGTCGACGACCAGGACGAGGCGCTCGCCTTCTATGTCGGCAAGCTCGGTTTCAAGGTCCATACCGACGTGCAGAACGGGCCGTACCGATGGCTGACGGTCCAGCATCCCGACCAGCCCTCTTTCCAGCTCGGCCTGTTCAGACCCGGCCCGCCGGTGCACGACGACACCACCACGCAAACCCTGCTCGCCATGGTCGCCAAGGGCGCCATGCCGCCCCTGGTCTTGCACGTTTCCGACTGTCGTGCGCAATATGCCCGGCTGAAGACCGCCGGGGTCGAATTCACTCAGGAGCCGATGGAGCGCTACGGCAGCATCGACGCGGGCTTTCGCGATCCCGCCGGCAATGGCTGGAAAATGATTCAGGCGCCACGAACCTGAGCACGTACCCGCCGAGGTCCAGCACCGGACCTCCTTGCAGGACGGCCAGCCCAATCCGGCTGCGAAAACAATGGCGAAACCGCCGCGATCGGCGGTAATCTGGCGGACCCGATCCGTCGTCCGTCCAGGAAGCTCCCATGTCGTACCTGCTATTGATCGTCGAACCGGCGGGCCAGCGCGCCCGGCGCACGCCCGAGGAAGGCCGCAAGGCCTATGCGCAGATGGTCGGCTATGCCGAGGACCTGCAGGCGCGCGGCCTGCTGGTGCGCGCGGAGTCGCTCAAGTCGGATTCGGAGGCGGTGCGCCTGCAGATCCGCGACGGCGAGCGCTCCCTGCTCGACGGCCCCTATGCCGAGGCCAAGGAGATGATCGGGGGATTCTTCCTGCTGAGCTGCGAGACGCGCGAGGAAGCGTTGGCGCTGGCGGCGCAGTGCCCGGCCGCGCAATGGGCCACGGTGGAGGTGCGCGAGCTAGGCCCCTGCTTCATGTAGCCGCCGTGGCCCGGCTTCAGCAGTTGCCTTTCTTGGCCTGTCCCGGCGGACAGAAACCGCCGCCGCCGCCGCCGTAGCCGCCGTGAGGATCGACGATCACCGCGCCGTCGGGCGTATAGACGGCGCAGCCTGACAACAGGGCCGCCATCAAGGCAAAGCTGCAAAGGATTTTCATATCTGTATTCAAAGTTGTGGACGCCTGCGAGTGTAGGCAGGCGCGCTGCAACCAGGGCTGAGTGTTCGTAACAATCTGCTGGTTGTGTTGCGCCGCCGTCCCGCAGACCTGGGACTTACCCTAGGTTTTTCGCACAGATGTCGATCCGGCGCCGCGTCGTTCGTCGTGCCTGTACAAGCCCGGAAAAACACGACGGGCTGTGATTTCCGAACCCAGGAGATTCAGGAATGCGATTCATGATCCTAGTACGGGCCACGCCCGACAGCGAAGCCGGCGTCATGCCGCCCGAAAGCATGTTCGCCGCGATGACGACCTATCACGAAGCCCTGGCCAAGGCGGGCGTGCTGCTCGACGCCAACGGCCTGCAGCCCTCCTCGCGCGGCTGGCGGGTGCATTACGACCACGGCCAGCGCTCGGTGATCGACGGCCCGTTCGCCGACACCAAGGAGCTGATCGCCGGCTACACCATGATCCAGGCGCGCTCGCGCGAAGAGGCCATGCAATGGGCCTTGCGCTTTCCCGAGCCTTTTCCCGACCAGCCCTGCTCCATCGAAGTGCGCCAGATGTACGAGCTGGACGAACTCGGCCCCAGCGAATCGATCGAACGGTTCCGGCGCCTGCCGGCCATCAGCCGCTGACAGCCATCGCTCTTGCACCGATCCCAAGCCGACCCACCGGAAACCCACATCATGCCCAAACAGATCTTCGTCAATCTGCCCATCGCCGACATGCAGAAATCGCAGGCTTTCTTCAAGAGCCTGGGCTTTTCCTTCAATCCCCAGTTCACCAACGACCAGGGCGCCTGCATGGTCGTCAGCGACGACATCTACGTCATGCTGCTGGTGACCGACTTCTTCCAGACCTTCACCGGCAAGCCGGTGGCCGACGCCAACAAGAGCACCGAAGTCCTGATCGCGCTGTCCTGCGACAGCCGCGCCGAGGTCGACGACCTGGTGGCGCGCGCGCTGGCCGCCGGCGGCAGCGCGCCGCGCCAGCCGCAGGACCACGGCTTCATGTACGCGCACGGCTTCGAAGACCTGGACGGCCACATCTGGGAGCTGGTGTACATGGTGCCCGGCGAGATGCCCGAAGCATGACGACGCAGGCGGCCACGCATCGCGCCATCGAGGCGGTCTGGCGGATCGAAGCCGCCAGCGTCATCGCCGGCGTCGCGCGCCTGGTGCGCGACGTCGGCCTGGCCGAAGAACTGGCGCAGGATGCCCTGGTCGCCGCCCTGGAACGCTGGCCCGAGACCGGCGTGCCCGACAACCCGGGAGCGTGGCTGATGACCACCGCCAAGAACCGCGCCCGCGACCGCTTGCGGCTGGACGCGCTGCATACGCGCAAGCACGAGCAGATCGGCCGCGAGCTGGAGGCCCTGCAGGCCGACGTGGAGCCGGATTTCGTCGACGCGCTGGACGCCGCGCGCCAGGACGACATCGGCGACGATCTGCTGCGCCTGATCTTCACCGCCTGTCATCCGCTGCTGTCGACCGAGGCCCGCGTGGCGCTGACGCTGCGCCTGCTGGGCGGGCTGTCCACGGCCGAGATCGCGCGCGCCTTCCTGGCCTCGGAGTCCACCATCGCGCAGCGCATCGTGCGCGCCAAGCGCAGCCTCTCGGCCGCCAACGTGCCGTTCGAAGTGCCGCGGGCGCACGAGCGCGCGCCGCGCCTGGCCTCGGTGCTGGAGGTCATCTACCTGATCTTCAACGAAGGCTATTCGGCCACCTCGGGCGATGACTGGACCCGCCCCGCCCTGTGCGACGAAGCGTTGCGCCTGGGCCGCGTGCTGGCCGAGCTGGCGTCCGGGGAAAGCGAGGTGCACGGGCTGGTCGCGCTGATGGAACTGCAGGCCTCGCGCCTGTGCGCGCGCGCCGACGCGCAGGGCCGTCCCGTGCTGCTGATGGACCAGGACCGCGCCCGCTGGGACCGCTTGCTGATCCGCCGCGGGCTGGCGGCGCTGGACCGCGCCGACGCGCTGGGCGGGGCACGCGGCCCCTACGCGCTGCAGGCCGCGCTGGCGGCCTGCCATGCCCGCGCCCGCACGCCCGAAGACACCGACTGGCAGCGCATCGTGGCGCTGTACGACGCGCTGGCGCAGGCGCAGCCCTCGCCGGTGGTGGAACTGAACCGCGCCGTCGCCGTGGGCATGGCCTTCGGCCCGCAGGCTGGACTGGACCTGGCCGACCGGCTGGCGCAGGACCCGGCGCTGGCCAATTACCATTGGCTGCCCAGCGTGCGCGCCGACCTGCTGGCCAGGCTGGGCCGCCGCGCCGAGGCCCGCGCCGAATTCGAACGCGCCGCCGGCATGACGCGCAATGCCCGCGAGCGCGCATTGCTGCTGGAACGCGCAGACCAGATGAATTCGCAGACATGAAGCGCGACGCCATCGCGGCGTCCTAGATCCGATCCGGCCCGCTGGCGCCCTGTACGCGCGATGGATACCGTTTGCGTCGATACCGCAACGCGTCACCGTCCGATCATGGCGATCCAGTCCTTCCGGTGTGCAGATACGCAGGCCCTGTTCGAGCTGCGGCGGGTCCCCAGGTGGGTCAACGCCGAAGCCCCTGCGCTCAAGAAGCTGCGCCTGCTGCATGCGGCGCGCCAGCTCGTGGACCTGCGCACCCCGCCGGGCAATCGTCTGGAATACCTGAAAGACGGCAAGCGCGCCGGGCGGCACAGCATACGCATCAACGACCAATGGCGCATCTGCTTCGTCTGGACCGCCGACGGCCCCGCCGACGTCGAGATCTTCGATTACCACTGACCCGGGACCGGCCGGCCCGGGCCATCCACGCGCCGCTACAGCCGTTCCGGCAGACGGCGCAGGTCGTCGATGACCTCGCTGGCGCCTTCGTCCAGCAGCCGCTGGCGTTGCCCGGGACCGTTGTGCGAGGCCCCGACGTAGCCGATGGCGCGCATGCGCGCAGCCCGCGCGGCGCGCACGCCGGCCACGCTGTCTTCCACCACCACGCAATCCAGGATTGCCGCGCGCATCTGCCGGGCCGCGAACAGGAACACGTCCGGCGCCGGCTTGCCGCGCGCCACCTGCGCCACGCTGAAGACATTGGGCGCGAACGCGTCCCACAGGCCCACCATCCTCAAGGCCGCCTCCAGCTTGGCGGGCTGGCTGCTGGAAGCCACGCACAGCTGCATGCCGCGCTCGCGCAGCGCCGCCACCGTTTCGGCCGCGCCGGGCAGCGCGCGCAGTTCCTGGCGGAAGCTGGCCTGCAGGCGGTCGGCGTACTGCCGCGCGAACCCGTCGGGCAGGCGGCGTTCGCTTTCCTGCTGCAGGGTCTGCCACATGTCCGCGTCGGGAATGCCGGCGAAGCGGCGCGCGGCCTCTTCGGGCGTGATGGCGATCCCGTGCGCGGCCAGCGCCTGCGACTGGGCGCGCGCCGCGATGATCTCGCTATCGATCAGGACGCCGTCGCAGTCGAAGATGACCAGGCGGGGGGCAGGCGTATGCATAGTGGCTCCGTGGGAAACAAGCCCCCATGATAGGCCGGCGGCATGACGCCGCAAGGTCGGCCGCGCGCGCCTACAGCCCCGCGCCGCGCAGGCGCCGCAAACGCCACGCCAGCGCCACGCCGCCCAGCCCTGCCGCGGCCACGATGAACGAGGCCGACGTCCAGCCGTAGCGGTCGATCGCGCCGCCCACCGCCAGCGGCCCGATCACCTGGCCGAGGTTGCTGCCCTGCATCACCAGCCCCACCGACGCCGCCGCCAAGCCGGCGCGCGGCGCCAGCGTGGGCGCGGTGCCCAGCAGGGTGGCCGGTATCAGCCCGCCCACCGCCGAGAACAGCACGCACAGCAGAAAGGTCGGCATCGCCGGCAACACCGAGCGGAAGATGAGCAGCGCCACCGCGCCCATCGCCACGCTGGCGCAGGCGATCAGCGTGGAACGCCGCCAGCCGCGCGCCAGCAGCACGCCGGCGCCCAGGTTGCCGATCACGTTGGCGGCGCTGGCGATGGCGCTGTAGACGCCGGCCGTGGCCAGCGACAGGCCGAGCTGCTCGGTCAGCAGCACCGGCAGGAAGGTGAACAGCGCGAAGAACATCAGGCTGTAGAGCGTGAACGTCAGCGCCAGCAGGCGCGGGCCGGGCGCGCCCAGGGTGTCCGCCGTGTCCTGGCGCAGGCTGCGCCAGGACAGGCTGGCCCCGCCCGGCGTGGCCGGGGCCAGCGCCGCGACGCTCGCCAGCGACACGACCACCGCCGCGCTGGCGCACCACCAGTAGCCGCGCCAGTCGCCGAAGGCCTGCGAGGCCAGCATCGCGATGGCCATGCCCGCCGGCATATAACAGCTCCACAGCGCGAACGCGATATCGCGGTTCGAGGCCGACACCATGCGCTGCAACGCCGCCGGGCCCGCCACCGAAATCATCAGGAATCCCAGCCCTTCCATGACGCGCGACGCCAGCAGCAGGCCGTAGGCCGGCGCCATCGCGCCCAGCGCCGCGCCCACGGCCGTGGCCGCCAGGCCGGCCAGCAGCATGCGACGCGCGCCGTAGCGGCCAATGACGCCGCCGGCCGCGATGCCGCCGAACATGCCCAGCACGGAGAACACCGCCGCCAGCGCGCCTATCGCGGCCAGGTCCAGCCCCAGATCCCGGCGCAGCAACGGCGCGGCGATGATCAGCTTGCCCACCTGCAGCGCCGCCGCCACGCCCGCGCCCACGATCGCCGCCACCGCGCCCCAGCGCGTTCCTTCCTGCCCCATTCCTGTCTCCGCCTTGTCAGAACCCGGCCAGGATGCCATCGCCGGCCGATTCCGGTAAGTGATAATCTTCTGATTGACTTGATCGATTTATTAGATCGTCCGGCGCGATGATAGACGCTCTTACCCTGGACCAGCTACGCGTATTCGCGGCGGTGGCCGACACCGGCAGTTTCCGCGCGGCCGCACGCCGCCTGTCGCGCGTGCAGTCGGCGGTCAGCCACGCCATCGCCAATATGGAAACGCAGCTGGGCGTCAGGCTGTTCGACCGCAGCGGCCACCGTCCCGTCATGACGCCCGAGGGCGCGGCGCTGCTGGCCAACGCCCGCGACATCCTGCTGCGCGTGGACGCCATGCGCGCCCGCGCCCAGGGGCTGGGCGAAGGCGTCGAGCTGGAACTGTCGCTGGCCGTGGACACGCTGTTTCCCCTTGCCGCGGTGGGCGCCGCGATCAACGCGCTGCGCGCGGCCTATCCTTCGGTGGCCACGCGGATTTCGGTGCTGCCGCTGGGCGGGCCGATAGAGGCGCTGCTGGCGCGCAGCCATACGCTGGGCATCGTGGCGGGCGAGCACTTCCGCCATCCGCACATCGCCATGCAGGCCTTGTCCTCGGTGCAGATGGTGGCCGTGGTCGGCGCGGCCCACGCGCTGGCGCGCCACGTCGCGGCGGGCGAGCCGCTGGCCCCGCCCGCCCTCGCCGACCATGTGCAGATCGTGCAGTCGGACCCCTCGGCGCTCAGCCAGGGCCGCGACTTCGCCGTGCTGTCGCCGCAGACCTGCCGCGTCAACACGCAGGACGCCAAGCACGCGCTGATCGTCGCCGGCGCGGGCTGGGGCCGCCTGCCGCTGTGGCAGGTGGAGCGCGACCTGGCCGAAGGCCGGCTGCTGCGCCTGCCGACCGACAGCCTGGGCCGCGGCAGCCAGGTGGCCGCCGAAACCTATCTGGCGCACCGCATCGACCAGCCGCTGGGGCCGGCCGCCCGGGTGCTGGCGGCCGCGCTGCGCGACGCGGCCCGCTGAGGGCTCAGGACTTGGCGGGGGGCCGCGCGTAGCTCACGCCCATGCCGGCGCGCACGTCGTTCTGGATGCCGTAGGGCGGGATCGGATAGCGCAGTCCGTTGGCCGACAAGGCCTTCATGCCCTCGATGGCGATGGGCAGGTAGCGCGGCGGCATGGCCATCAGCATTTCCTCGTCCGGCACGCCGCCGTAACGGCGCTCGGCGAAACAGGGCAAGGACAGGCTGGGTTCGCCGGTGGCCAGCGCCCTGCCCCAGGAGTCCGCACAGGCGGTCTCGCCCACCACGCTCCAGTCGAAGCGGCGGTAGTTCTTCCATTGCAGGCCATTGATGAGGATGATCATCTGGCCCGGCGTGGCGTACACCAGGCAGATGTCGGGCGGGTCCAGCCGGCCCGAGGCCAGCGGCGACACCACCATGCCCTGGTACTTGCCCGCGGGCACGCAGGACAGCGCTTCCTGGCGGGCCTGGGCGTCGGCCTGGGTGGCGTGCCATACGCCGACATAGTCCTCGCCGCGCCGCCAGGCCTCGTCCTGCGGCCCCAGCCCGATCACGGCGCGGCACTGCGCGCCCACCAGATCGTCGCCGGTGATGCCCACGGTCCAGCCCAGCCGCGCCGCCATGCCGACGATCTGGTCGGTGGTGTGCGTGGCCTGCGGACGCCGCAGGCCCTTGACCGCCGCCATGTCCTCCGCCCGCTCATACAGCTTCATGCCGATGACCGTGGTCTTCAGGCGCAGCAGCTTGTTCAGGTCATCGACCAGCGATGCCCAGTTCAGTGTCGTCTCTTCCATGCCCGTCCTTTGGACTGTCGTAGTACAGCAAGGACTATAACGAAACGGCCGGGCCTACGGACCGATGGAACGCAGCGCCCGCTTGCAGATGCGTTCGGTGGCGGCCGCCGGCCGGCCCGCCGACCAGCGCGCGCATACTTCGCGCACCCAGTCCGGGCGGCTCTTGCTGGCGTCGTTGAGCCAGTTCGCCACCGAATCCTGCACATAGACGGCCGGGTCCGCCCGCAGCGCTTCCAGCAAGGGCAGCGCCAGGCCCGGATCGGACTTCAGCGCCGCGATGTGCGCGCACCAGACGCCGCGCGGACGCAGCGACTCGCAGGCGAAACGCCGCAGCCGCTCGGACGGCTCACTGGTCCATGGCTGCAGCAATCGCAGCGCCTCCTGCAGTTGCGCCGCCAGATGCTCGCGCAGCGCCAGCCAGGCCCATTCGCGCACGCCGAAATGCGCGTCGTCGGCCAGCGGACGGATCAGATCCAGGCGCGCGCCGAGCGTCCCGGCCAGCATGGCGCCCGCCATGAAGCAGGCCCAGCCGCGCACCGTGTCGCAACGGTGCGTCTTCAAGACTTCGAAGCCGTCGGGCCCCAGGCGTTCGCCCAGGATGTGCGCGGCCAGCGCCATGCGCCGGGAAATGCCCAGCCCCGCCTGCGCGCGCATCGAAGCCACCGCCGCGGCCCCGGCCTGCGGCGCCACGGCCTGCATCAGCGCGGCGAAATCCACCGCCAGGCATTCGGTCAGCGTGGCCGCCGGTTCTCCGGCGTTCAACTGCGCCAGGCGCTCGGGCGCGATGTCTTTCACGCCCCTGCCGGCCGGCTTCGGCGCCGCAGCCTTGCGCGGGCTCACCGCGCCGGCTCCCGAATGGCGGCACGGCCCGCGTCCGTGCCTTGCCAGACCCGCTCCAGCAGGCCGGCCAGTCGCTCCCGGTCCGCGTCGCCGAAGCCCGCGAACAGCGAGCCGATCCAGTCGGTGTGCTCCTTGAAAAGCCTGGCCGCGGCCGTCCGGCCCTTGACGGTCAGCTTCACCTGGATGCTGCGCCTGTCGTCCTTGCCTGCCTGGCGCGCCACGAAACCGTCGCGCTCCAGCCCGTCGAGCAGGCCGGTCACCGTGGCGCGCGTGACGCCGGCGCCTGCGGCCAGTTCGTGCGGCGCCAGGCCCTGCGCCTGTTCGTGCAGCAGGAACAGCAGCACGAATTTGCCCTCGGACAGCCCGCGCGGCGCGAGCCGGGCGGCGCAATCCCGATCGATGGCCGCGGCCAGCGACAGCAACTGAAAGCACAAGCCGATGCCGCCGGCCGACGGCAACCCCCGCCTTGCCGCGATTTCCAGCAGCGCGCGGTGCTTGCGTTCCAGCATGGCTTGTCCGTCCTTCATGACCGCTCCAAAATTAATTAGCCGGCGTATAGTACGCCGGCTAATTAATATCCTGCAACCACGGGCCTGCCTTCAGCGATACAGCACCGTGGGGAGCCACAACCCGATCTCCGGGAACACGTACAGCAGGAAGATCGCGATCACCTGGATGCCCATGAACGGCATCATGCCCATGAAGATCTGGTTCAGCGTGACGTGCGGCGGCGAGACGCCCTTCAGGTAGAAGGCGGACATGGCCACCGGCGGCGACAGGAACGCCGTCTGCAGGTTCAGCGCCACCAGCAGCCCGAAGAACAGCGGATCGATGCCGAAGGTGTTGAGCAGCGGCACGAAGATGGGCATGAAGATCACGATGATCTCGGTCCATTCCAGCGGCCAGCCCAGCAGGAAGATGATGACCTGCGCCAGCAGCAGGAACTGCAGCTGCGACAGCCCCAGCGACAGCACCCATTCCTCGATGATGCGCTGTCCGCCCAGCAGCGCGAAGGCCGCCGAGAAGATCGACGAGCCGACGAACAGCCAGCACACCATGGCGCTGGTCTTTGCGGTCAGGAACACCGATTCGCGCAGCACCGGCATGTTCAGCCGCCGGTACGCCAGCGCCAGCAGCGCGCCGCCCAGCGCGCCCATGGCCGCCGCCTCGCTGGGCGTGGCCAGGCCGAAGCCGATCGAACCCAGCACCGCCGCGATCATGACGGCCAGCGGGAAGAACGAGGACATCAGCATCTTGAAGATTTCCAGCCGCGCCCAGGTCAACAGGCCATAGAACGCCAGCATGGCGGCCGCGCATATCGCCGCGAAGATCCAGAAGCCGGTGGGCGCGGCGATGCCCTCGCCGGCCTCGGCCGGCGCATCCGCCGCGGCCGCGGCGGACGGCGCCGCCGGCGCGCCGGACGGGGCGCCGGGCGGTTCGGACAGGCCGCCCGCGTCATTGGAAGGCGGCTCGGCCAGTCCGCCGGACGGCGGCTCGCTCAGGCCCGAATCGAAATCCACCGAACCCAGCTGCAGTTCCGCGGGCACGTCGTAGACCACTTCGGGCCGCGTCGTGGCCTGGTAGACCACGGCCACCAGCAGCACCGTCACCGCCAGCGGCGCCAGCGCCATCGCCATGTAGCGCAGCAGCGCCGACAGCGGCACGTCGCGGTTGCGGCGCCCCTTGAACAGGGCCGCCACCATGCCGGACAGCGCGCGCACGTGTCCGCCCGAGGCCAGCGCCTTCGATTCGGGCGACAGCGGCACGCCGCGTTCGGCCATGGGCAGCGGCGGCGCCAGGTCGGGCCGCAGCTTGGCCAGGATGATGACGTAAAGCATGTACAGGCCGGCCAGCATGATGCCGGGGAACAGCGCGCCGGCATACAGCTGCACCACCGACACGCCGGTGGTCGCGCCGTACACGATCAGCATCACCGAAGGCGGCAGCAGGATGCCCAGGCAGCCGCCGGCCGTGATGGCGCCGGCCGTCAGCCGCACGCTGTAGCCGGCCTTCAGCATGGCCGGCATGGCCAGCAGGCCCATCAGCGTGACCACCGCGCCGACGATGCCGGTGGCCGTGGCGAAGATGGCGCAGGTGGCCAGCGTGGCCACCGCCAGCGCGCCCGGCAGGCGCGCCAGCGCCAGGTGCATGGAGCGGAACAGTTTTTCGATGAGGTTGGCGCGCTCCACCAGGTAGCCCATGAACACGAAGAGCGGGATGCAGATCAGCGAGTCGTTGGTCATGGTGGCGTACGTGCGCTGCACCATCAGGTCCAGCGTCTGCCCGATCGAGCGCGCCGGATCGGGGTTCTGCATGTAGTACGCCAGGAAGGTGAACAGCACGCCCATGCCCATGAGGGTAAACGCCGTCGGAAACCCCAGCATGATCGCCACCACGATCAGCGCCAGCATCAGCAGCCCGATGTGCCCGGTGGTGAGGTTGTCCCAGGGCGTCAGGAAGACGATCATCAGGATGACCAGGCCGATGCACGACAGGCCGAACCACAATGCCTTGTGGATTTTCATTGGCGAGGCTCCTCGTGCGTGACGTAGCGGTCCAGGCGGGCGATGTCCTCGTCCTTCACGTGCACCATCTCCTTGAGCTTGTCGACGTCCACTTCCTCGACGTCCTCTTCACGCGCCGGCCACGCCCCGCGGCGCAGGCACAGCAGGCAGCGCATGACTTCGGCCAGCCCCTGTACCAGCAGGACCGCGCCCGCGATCGGGATGAAGGCCTTGAACGGGTAGATGGGCGGCCCGTCGGCCATCAGCGAGGAATGCTCGCGGATGGCGATGGAATAGCCGGCGTAGTACCAGCCCGCCCACACCAGGGCGATGACCCCGGGGAAGAAAAACACGATGTACAGCGTCAGGTCGAGCCCGGCCTGCATGCGCGGCGGCAGAAAGCCGTACAGGATGTCGCCGCGCACGTGGCCGTTCTTGGCCAGGGTGTACGCGCCGGCCATCATGAACAGGATGCCGTAGTACATCATCTGCAGGTCGAACGCCCACGCGCTGGGCTGGTTCAACACGTACCGGGCGGCGACTTCCCAGCACACATGCAGGGTAAGAACGACGATCAACCAGGCGAAGGCCTGCCCGACGAAGGTGGATATGCGGTCTATGAAACGTATGATTCGGATCATCTGGCGTCCTGGTTGAGGCGCAAGGCTTCCCGCCGCGCGACCTGGACGAGCGCGCGACGCATGAGACGATGTGTCAATCAGTCAAGGCGCAACGGCGCCCCGGCCCGCCTGGGCGGGCGCGGGACGGGCCCTGCGTTCAGGCCGTCTTGTTGCTGCGCGAGAAGTAGTGGTTGTAGGCCATGCGGAAGTTGACCGAGGTATCCCCGTTCCAGCGCCCCACCCGCTCGGCGAAGGCGCGCTGCGACTCCAGCACCTTCTTGAACAGGGGGTTCTCGGCCGAGCGCTTGGCGATCATCTCGTCCCAGATCTTCAGCTGCTGCTGCAGGATGGCGTCGGGCGTCTTGTAGAACTTGACGTTGTGCTCTTTCTGCAGCTTGACGTAGTCCTGCGAATAGCGGTTGGCCGCCTTCCAGGACATGTCGGCGCTGGCGGCCTGCGCGGCGTAGCTGAGGATGTGCTTGAGGTGCTCCGGCAGGCTGTCGTACTTGGACTTGTTGAACAGCACCTCGAACTGCTCTGCGCTCTGGTGGAAGCTCTGCAGCATGCAGATCTTGGAGACGTCCTGGAAGCCCAGCGCCAGGTCCGAGGACGCGTTGTTGAACTCGGCGCCGTCGAGCAGGCCCCGGTCCAGCGCCGGCACGATCTCGCCGCCGGGCAGCGCGTTGACCGCCGCGCCCATGGCCGTGTACATGTCGATGGCCAGGCCCACCGTGCGGAACTTGAGGCCCTTGACCTCGTCCATCTTGGTGATCGGGCGCTTGAACCAGCCGAACGGCTGGGTCGGCATCGGGCCGTACATCAGCGACACCACGTTCACGCCCATGGCCTTCTGGATCTCGACCAGCAGCTCCTTGCCGCCGCCGTATTCATGCCAGGCCAGCAGCATGTTGGCGTCCATGCCGAAAGACGGCCCGGACCCCCACAGCGCCACGGCCGTGTTCTTGCCGTACCAGTAGGCCACCACGCCATGCCCGCCGTCCAGCGTGCCCGCGGACACCGCGTCCAGCAGATCGAACGCCTTGACCACCGCTCCCGCGGGCAGCACCTCGATCTTCAACTGGCCGCCGGCCATGTCGTTGACCTTCTGGGCATAGTCGCGGGCGAACTCGTGGAAGATGTCGTTGGCTGGCCACGTGCTCTGGAAGCGCAGGGAAATCGGGGCATTCTGCGCCCGGCTGACCGCCGGAAATCCCAGGGCTGCGGCGCCGGCCGCGGCTGCGCCGGAGATGAACTTGCGGCGGCGGGGCTTTGTAACGTGTTGCATGGTGTGTTGTCTCCTGAAAGGACTACATGGACCAGCTAATAGTTACTTCTGCTACGTGGACGCGGGAGCGGCCCGCGGATGACGCGAAACTGTGAGCTGATTAAACCTTTCCGACTAATCGGTGACAATCAGCTTTATGTCAGGATTTACCCTAGAACTGCTTAACGCTTAAGCGCTAAGGCCTCTGCACGACTCTCACCTTGCCGCTGTCGCCGCCGCCGCAGAACAGGCGTTCGCCGGCGTCGGACTCGAGCCCCGAGACGCCCGTGCCGGCCGGCATTTCCACGCTTTGCAGCACTTCGCCGGTGCGCGCGTCCAGTTCGCGCAACTCGCTGGCGCCGTCCTCCCAGGTGCCGTGCCACAGCTTTCCGTCCACCCAGGTCACGCCCGTGACGTAGCGATCCGAAGCGATCGTGCGCAGCACGCGGCCGGATTCCGGGTCCACCTGGTGGATCTTGCGCTGGCGGTACACGCCCACCCACAGGCTGCCTTCGGCCCAGGCCAGGCCCGAGTCCTCGCCGCCGCCCGGCGCGGCGATGGTGGAGACCACGCGGCCGCTGGCCGGCTCGATTTTCTGGATGCGCCCGTCGGCGATCTGGTAGAGATGCCTGCCGTCGTAGGCCGTGCCGGCGCTGGCCGCGACGTCGATGGCGCGCGTCGTGGCGCCGCTGTCGGGGTCCATGGCCAGCAGCCTGTCGCCCACGGCGAACCACACCTGGCTGCCATCGTAGGTCAGGCCGTGCACGGCGCTCACGTTCTCGAACGGACCGTATTCGCGGATGATGCGGGCTTGGGAGCGTTTCATGTCGGTATCCTCCAAAAGAGACGCCTCCATGCTAGTCCGCCGCCAGCGCCGCCGGGAGCAACAAGGTTGTCGTGAATCCGGGCATGGGCGGGGTGATCCAGCGCCGCGCGCGGCCCTGCCCGCGCGACTGCACCTTGTCGGCGGCGGCCAGCGCATCGAGCGCGCGCTGCACCGTGCGCTGGCTGGCGTTCAGGGCCAGCGCCAGCGCCGAACTGGACCAGGCCTCGCCGTCGGCCAGGAACGCCAGGATGGCGCCGTGGTCGCGGTCGGCGTCTTCGACCGGGCGGGCCAGCACCACGGCCTCGCGTCCCGGCCGCGGCTCGAGCGCATAGCCTTCGCGCGTGGCGACGATGCCGGCCAGCGGCCGCAGCGCCGTGCGCAGCCGGCCGATTTCCACGCGCAGGCGCGCGCGGTGCGTGTCGTCGAAGTACGCGCTGCGAAAGGCCTGCCGGCTCAAGGCCTCGCGCGCGACGGCCTGCGGCCAGGCCTGCGCCAGCGCGCGGGCCAGCGCGAACAGCACCGGCCGGCTCGCCAGCGGCACCACCGCGCCGGCCTCGCGCACCGCGTTGCGGCAGGCGTCCACCACCAGCGTGTCGGACGCCAGCAGCGCCTCGACCTCGTCCAGCAGCAACAGGCGTTCGCCGCCGCGCCCGAGCAGGCGCGCGGCCGGCGCGGTCAGCACCATCGACGCGCTTTCGACCTCGGCCGCCAGCGCCGGAATGCCGGCGTGATTGGCCGCGATCTCGGCCTGGGCCAGCGCGGCGCGCGCGGGCTGTATCCGCAGCCGCCGCAAGGCGATGCCGGCGGCGATCAGTTCATGGATGGCGCGCGACGCGGGCGCCAGCGCGGCCGGGTCGAGCGCGGCCAGCGCGCGTTCGGCGTCGTCGAGCCGGCCGATCAGAAGCGCCCGGCGCGCCTGCAGATGACGGGCGTGCGCGGCATTGGCCGGATCGCCGTGCGCCTGCAAGGCGGCGCGCGCGGCCTCCAGCGCCTTCTCCGGCCAGGCCAGCTCGCGCGAGACCAGCGCGATCTCGGCCTCGGCCACCACGCAGCGGGCGCGCGACAGCACGTCCTTGGCGTCGAAGCCGCGGGCGGCGCTGCGCAGCAGGGTGCGGGCGCGGCGGAAATCGCCCAACTGCGCCATGGCGATGCCGCGCAGGGCGAGCGCCGGCGCGTCGCCGCGCAAGGCGACCAGATTCAGCGCGGCCAGCGGATCGCCGGCCGCCAGCGCCCGCGCCGCCGATGCGATCAGGGAATCCATGGACATTGCGCCACGTGCGCGGCTCCATTCAGTGTGCAAGCCCTAATCTATCACCGACCGGCCGGCGGGAAATTCAGCGTCAGCGCCACGCCTGCGCCGCGCAGGCCCTCGTCCAGGCTGATCTCGGCGTGATGCTGGCGGGCGATCTGCGCCACCAGCGATAGGCCGATGCCGCTGCCGCCGCCGGCGCTGCCGGCGGCGCGGTAGAAGCGGTCGAAGACGCGCCGGCGCTGGGCCGGCGCGATGCCGGGGCCGTCGTCGGCCACGCGCAGGAACGCGCCGCCATCCGGCAAGGGGCCACAGGACACGGCGATCTGCCCGCCCTCTGGCGTATAGCGGACCGCGTTGTCGAGCAGGTTGCGCAGCAGCACGCCCATCGCGTCGACTCGCCCCTGGACCGTACAGGCCCGGACTTCGAGCAGGATGCGCTGGCGCTTGCGGGTCGCGTCCGATTCGCAATCCCGCGCCAGCATCACGACCAGCTTGTCCAGTTCGATCGTCTCTGGCGCGTCGGCGCCTGCGCTCAACGCATCCATGCGGGCCTGATCCAGCAACTGCTCCGACAGGCGCGAAGTGCGCTGCGCGACCTGCCGCAGCTTTTCGATCGAGGCCGTCTCGCCGCCGGTTCCGATGCTGCGCGCCACCAGTTCGGCGTGCGCGCTGAGCGCGGCCAGCGGCGTGCGCAGTTCGTGCGCCGCGTCCTCCAGGAAGCGGCGCTCGCGGTCCATGCCGGCCTTCACCCGTCCCAGCAACTGGTTGATCGACTGGATGAACGGATGCAGTTCGCCCGGCATGCCGGCCGACGGCACGGGCGCCAGGTCGAACGGCTCGCGGCGCGCGATCGCCGCGCCCGTCTGGTCCACCTTGCGGAAAGCCCGGCACACCACCGCGCAGCTCACCGCCGCCAGCAGCACGAACAGAATGGAGACGATGATGAGGCCGCGCTTGACGCTGTACCAGGACCGCGCGCGCCATTCGCTCTCGGGCTTGGCCACCTGCACCTGCACGCGGCCGCTGGCGTCGGTGAGCGAAAACACGCGCCACGCGGCGCCGTCCAGCGTCACGTCGGCGTAGCCGTCGGCAAGCGTCGCGCTCAGCGGCGCTTCGGGCGACTCAGGCGAACGCAGCAGCAGCCGCCGGTCGGCCAGCGACCACACATGAAAGCGCACCCGGTCGCCGTCGACCAGTTCCGCTCCGGGCGGCGCGAAGCGTTCGGTGGGCGCCACGCTGCCCAGCAGGCTGACCGGCAGCGAGGCCAGCATCTGCGTGGCCGCGTCGCGCAGCCACAGGTCGCGCACGCCGGTCTGGGCGCGCATGGTTTCGTACTGCTGGAAGGCCGACACGCCGATCCAGGCCAGCAACAGGGTCAGCAGCAGCGTGACCGTCAACTGCCTGCGCAAGGTCTTCATGACGCCTCTTCGATGCGATAGCCCAGGCCGTGCACCGTCGTGATCAGCCCGTCGCCCAGCTTGCGGCGCAGCTGGTGGATGTACACGGCCACCGTGTTGCTTTCGATCGCGCCGCTGTCGCCATAGACGGCGGCCTCCAGCTGCTCGCGGTTGACGGTATGGCCGATGCGCTCCATCAGCGCCAGCAGCGTGCGGTATTCATGTGCGCTCAGTCCGATCTCCACGCCGGCGCGCGTCACCACTCGCCTTGCGGGTTCCAGCACCACGTCGCGGCAGCGCAGCGCCGACACCACCGTGTTGCTGCTGCGCCGGACCACGGCGCGCAGCCGGGCCAGCAGCTCATCGAGCTGGAACGGCTTGACGATGTAGTCGTCGGCGCCCAGGTCCAGGCCCTGGACGCGTTCGCTGAGCCGGTCGCGCGCGGTCAGGATGAGCACCGGAGTCGCGTCGTAGCGCGCGCGCAGTTGCTTCAGGACCGCCAGGCCGCTGCCGTCGGGCAGCCCCAGGTCCAGCAGCACGGCCTGAAAAGCATGTTCGACCAAGGCTAGCCTGGCCTGCGCGACGTCGCGCACCCAGTGCGCGTCCACCCCCGACTGACCCAGGCCGGTATGCAAGGCGTCGCCCAGCATGGCGTCGTCTTCGACTAACAGGACACGCAAGAGAACTCCAAGGCAAACGAACGAGGGCGAAGCATGCCGGCGCCCATTTAAAAAATTATTAAAACCCCATGCCGACAATGCGGTTCGCGTAGGGCGAGGCAGCCGGCCCGCCTGGGAACAAAGGAAGCAATGGAATGAAGCCACTGATTTTATCAAGCAGGACGCTGGCGGCCTCGGCCGCGCTGCTGGCGGCGCTGACGGGCAACGCACGCGCCGAGAACGAGGGACAGCGCCGCAACTTCATCGGCATGGGCGTGGGCGCCATACCGGTGTACGAAGGCTCCAGCGAATACCGCGCCCTGCCCGTGCCGCTGATCCAATACCAGTCCGGACACTTCTTCATTTCGCCGCGCGCGGGCCTGCCCGCCATGGGCCTGAAGTTCGACCTGGCGCCGGACTGGACCACCGGCGCCTTCGTCGGCATGGGGCTGGGACGCAAGGCCGATGACGCCGACCTCACCAAGGGACTGGAAGACATCGACTTCCACGGCACCTACGGCGCCTTCATCGAATGGTCGCCCGGGGACTTCTCGGTGATCGCGGCCTACCGGCAGGCCGCGAAAAGCGGCTATGGCGCCACGCTGGACCTGCGGGCCACCTACACGGCATGGCGCGACTCGCGCAACCGCGTCTCGATCGGCGCCAACACGCAATGGGCCGACAGCGACTACATGCAGACGTGGTTTGGCGTCACGCCGTCGCAGGCCGCGCGCAGCCGCGCCGGGCTGGAACCCTACTCGGCCTCGTCCGGCTTCAAGTCCGTGTCGGTCTTCGGCACCTGGACGCACAGCTTCAACGACCGCTGGGCCGCGGTGACCACGCTGGGCGTCAGCACCCTGGCCGGCGACGCCCGCGACAGCCCGCTGACCGACCGCGAGACCAACGCGTTCGCCCACGTCGGCGTCATCTACGCATTCTGACGGCCAGGGCCGGCCGGCCCGCAACCAGGGAGATCCCAGATGAAACGCCTGCATGGCATGGAATTGTTCGCCGAAGTGGCGAAGGCGCACAGCTTCAGCCGCGCCGCCGCCGCACTCGGCGTCCCCACCTCCACGGTGTCGCGCCACGTCGCCGAACTGGAGCGCTCGGTCGGGCTGCGCCTGCTCAACCGCAACACGCGGCGCGTGGAACTGACCGACGCGGGCCGCCTGTATTTTGAGCGCTGCCGCCGCATCGTGGCCGAAGCCGAACTGGCGCACGCCGAGCTGCGCGAGCATTTGGACACGCCCAGCGGGCCGCTGCGGGTGCAGTTGCCGGCGGCCCATGCGCTGGACGCGCTGATGCCAGCCATGGTGGCTTTCGGGCGCCGCTACCCGGACATCCGGCTGCAGTTGTCCGTGGCCGAGCGCGAAAGCGCCGAGCGCGCGCCCGATGCCGCCGACGTGTCGATCCGCCTGGGCGAGCTGCCCGACTCCACGCTGGTGGCGCGCCGCCTGGGCGCGGTGCAGGCCGGGCTGTATGCCTCGCCCGCCTATCTGACCGCGCGAGGCGCGCCGCGCGAACCCGAAGACCTGGAACGCCACGACTGCATCGGGTTGCGCCAGGGCGCCTGCCCGGCCGGCCCCTGGCGGCTGCGGCGCGGGACCGAGCGGCGCGACGTCCCGGCGTCCCTGCGCTATGGCGCCAACGACGCCTGCATGGCCAGGCAGCTGGCCCAGATGGGCGCAGGCATCGCGGCGCTGGGCGGCGGCGCCGACGGACTGGTGCGCGTGCTGCCGACCTGGAGCCTGGAACCGGTCGCCGTGCACGCCGTGACCGAGACCCGCCTGCTGCCGGCCAAGACCCGCCGCCTGATCGACTTCCTGGCAGAGTATCTGGACGCGCCCGCGGCCGCGCTGGCCGCCGAACCGCCGCTGGCCCGCGCGGCCTAGCGCGACATGCGCCGGGTGATACGACCCCGTTTACCCGGCCCCGCCCCCTTTCCGCCCGCCACGCCGCCCGCCACCGTGTAAACTCCCCCCTTTTTGACTCTGGTGGTATGTTGCAGGCCCCCCAGCGCACCGGTTTAAGCGGCCCGACGCTCATTCGCTTGCTGACTCGCCTGACGGATGTCGATGTCGCGCAATCCAGGCAATCGCTCTCTGACCATCTGAGCCAGTGGCTCGGCTGGACGGACGCGATCGCCCTTTCGGCGGCGCTCAACACCAGCCCGCCCGTGATCGCGCCGGGCGCGCGCATGTTCAGCAGCGCCGAGGAGCGCGAATGCGAGCGCGTGCGCGCCACCCTGGCCGACGCCATCGCCAGCGATACCGCGGCCACGGCCGCCAGGCGTCCCGCGCCGGGACAGGCGCCGGCAAAGAAGCTGGCGGCCCTGGCCGAAGCCGAGGCCGATTACGCGAATTTCCGCCAGCGCTATCTGTCGTTGCAGCACACGATGGAAACCGCCGTGGGCAACCTGCGCAGCCGGCTGCGCGGCATGGTCGCGGCCAGGAATGGCGAATGGACGCGCCTGGCGGTGGTCGACGCCATCATGGACCGCGCCCTGCTGCCCAAGGAGCGCGCCCTGCTGGGCGCCATCCCGAAACTGCTGCAAGGCCATTTCGAACGCCTGCGCCAGGCCGAGGCGCAGGCCCTGGCCGAAGCCGGCGACGACGGCGCCGAGGCGCCTGCGGCCGCGGCCGGCGCCTGGCTGGAGACGTTCCGCAAGGACATGCGCAGCGTCCTGCTCGCCGAACTGGATGTCCGTTTACAACCGGTCGAGGGGCTGCTTGCCGCCCTGCGCACCGGCCAGATCCGTACACACTAACCAGGACACTATGTCCCGATACCTGATCAATCTCGTTGTTTTCCTGGCCGGCCTGGCCGTTGCGGGCTGGATCGGCCTGGGCTATGCGGGCACCAACCCGCTGGCGCTGGCCGTGACCCTGCTCATCGGCGTCTGCTATCTCGCCGGCGCGTACGAACTGTGGCGCTACCAGCGGGCCACCTCGGCCCTGAGCCGCGCCCTCTCCGGGCTGGCCGAGGCGCCGGGCAACCTGGCCAGCTGGCTGGACCAGCTGCCCGCCAGCCTGCGCAACGCCGCGCGCCTGCGCATCGAGGGCGAGCGCGCCGGCCTGCCCGGGCCGGCGCTGACGCCGTACCTGGTGGGGCTGCTGGTGCTGCTGGGCATGCTGGGGACCTTCCTGGGCATGGTGGTGACGCTGCGCGGCACCGGCCTGGCGCTGGAGAGCGCCACGGACCTCGCCGCCATCCGCGCCTCGCTGGCCGCGCCGGTCAAGGGCCTGGGATTCGCGTTCGGCACCTCGATCGCCGGCGTGGCCACCTCGGCGATGCTGGGGCTGCTGGCCGCCCTGTGCCGGCGCGACCGCATCCGCGCCGCGCAGCTGCTCGACGCCAAGGCCGCCACCGCCCTGCGCGTGTATTCGCAAGGTTATCAGCGCGAAGAGTCCTTCAAGCTGCTGCAACGCCAGGCCGAAGTCATGCAGCGCCAGGCCGAGGCCATGCCCGCGCTGGTCGACAAGCTGCAGGCCATGATGGACGGCATGACGCGCCAGCACCAGGCGCTCAACGACCGCCAGCTGGCCAGCCAGGACGCCTTCCAGGGCAAGGCCGAGGCGGCCTACGCCCGCCTGGCGTCGGTCATGGAGCAATCGATGAAGGACGGCGTGGCGCACAGCGCCCGTTCGGCCGGCGAAGCCCTGCAGCCGGTGGTCGCGGCCACCATGGCCAGCCTGTCGCGCGAAACCGCCAACCTGCAGGACACCGTGACCCAGGCCGTGCAGCGCCAGCTCGACGGCCTGACCGCCGGCCTGCAGGCCTCGACCGCCAACGTGGCCGAGATCTGGAACCAGGCCCTGGCCGGACAGCAGCGCGCCAGCGAAGCCCTGGCCCAGGACCTGCGCGCATCGCTGGACCGCTACGCCCAGACCTTCGAACAACGCTCGGCCGCGCTGCTGGATCAGGTCTCCGCGCGCCTGGAGGCCTCTTCCGGCGATATGTCGCAGGCCTGGAGCCAGGCGCTGGCGCGCCAGGAACAGGCCAGCGAAAAACTGGCCGGCGACAACCTGCAGGCGCTGACCGCGGCCGCCGCCAGCTTCGAGCAGCACTCGGCCTCGCTGCTGCGCACCCTGAACCAGTCGCATAGCGCGCTGCAATCCGAACTGGCCTCGCGCGACCAGCAGCGCCTGGCGGCCTGGACCGAGACGCTGGGCGCCATGGGCGCGACGCTGCGCCAGGAATGGCAGCAGGCCGGCGCCCAGGCCGCCGAGCGCCAGCAGGCCATCGCCGAGACGCTGGCGCAGACCGTGCGCGACGTCACCGCGCAGGCCGCCACCCAGGCGGGTCTGCTCGAAGGCGTGGCCGCGCGCATGGAAGCCGCCGCCAACGGCGTGTCGCAGCAATGGACCGATGCGCTGTCGCGCCAGGAAGCCGCCAGCGCACGCCTGGCCGGCGACAACCGCCAGGCCCTGGAAGCGGCCGCCGCCACGTTCGAGCAGCATTCCTCCTCGCTGCTGCGCACGCTGGAGCAATCGCACGCCGACCTGCAGGCCGCGCTGGCCGCGCGCGACCAGGAACGCCTNCAGCAGGCCATCGCCGAGACGCTGGCGCAGACCGTGCGCGACGTCACCGCGCAGGCCGCCACCCAGGCGGGTCTGCTCGAAGGCGTGGCCGCGCGCATGGAAGCCGCCGCCAACGGCGTGTCGCAGCAATGGACCGATGCGCTGTCGCGCCAGGAAGCCGCCAGCGCACGCCTGGCCGGCGACAACCGCCAGGCCCTGGAAGCGGCCGCCGCCACGTTCGAGCAGCATTCCTCCTCGCTGCTGCGCACGCTGGAGCAATCGCACGCCGACCTGCAGGCCGCGCTGGCCGCGCGCGACCAGGAACGCCTGGCCGCGTGGAGCGGCGCCCTGGCCTCGATGACCGCGGCGCTCGGCCAGCAATGGGAAGCGGCCGGCGCGCAGACCGTGGCGCGCCAGCAGGAGATCACCGAGTCGCTGGCCCGGACCGTGCACGACGCGTCCACCCAGGNGCCTGGCCGCGTGGAGCGGCGCCCTGGCCTCGATGACCGCGGCGCTCGGCCAGCAATGGGAAGCGGCCGGCGCGCAGACCGTGGCGCGCCAGCAGGAGATCACCGAGTCGCTGGCCCGGACCGTGCACGACGCGTCCACCCAGGCGCAGGCCCAGGCCGCGCTGCTCGAAGGCGTGGCCGCGCGCATGGAGAGCGCCGCGCGCGGCGTCTCCGAACAATGGACTGGCGCGCTGGCGCAGCAGCAACAGCTCAGCGAAAAGCTGGCCGGCGACAACCAGGCGGCGCTCGAAGCCGCGGCCGCCGCCTTCGAACGGCACGCCGCCGGCCTGCTGCGCACGCTGGACCAGTCTCAGACCGAACTGCAATCCGCGCTGGCCTCGCGCGACCAGGAACGCCTGGCCGCCTGGACCGGCACGCTGTCCACGCTGGCCGAGCGCCTCGGCCACGAATGGGAACAGGCCGGCANCCGGCGCGCAGACCGTGGCGCGCCAGCAGGAGATCACCGAGTCGCTGGCCCGGACCGTGCACGACGCGTCCACCCAGGCGCAGGCCCAGGCCGCGCTGCTCGAAGGCGTGGCCGCGCGCATGGAGAGCGCCGCGCGCGGCGTCTCCGAACAATGGACTGGCGCGCTGGCGCAGCAGCAACAGCTCAGCGAAAAGCTGGCCGGCGACAACCAGGCGGCGCTCGAAGCCGCGGCCGCCGCCTTCGAACGGCACGCCGCCGGCCTGCTGCGCACGCTGGACCAGTCTCAGACCGAACTGCAATCCGCGCTGGCCTCGCGCGACCAGGAACGCCTGGCCGCCTGGACCGGCACGCTGTCCACGCTGGCCGAGCGCCTCGGCCACGAATGGGAACAGGCCGGCACCCAGGCCGCGCTGCGCCAGCTGGAGATCGGCGACACGCTGACCCAGGCGTCGCGCGAACTGGCCGAACAGGCCCAGGCGCATTCCAGCCTGCTGGAAAACATCTGCGCCCGCCTGGAGGCGGCGGCCCACGGCGTCACGCAGGCCTGGATCGACGCGCAGGCGCGCCAGGAACAGGTCGGCGCGCAGCTGGCCGGCAGCAACCAGCAGGCGCTGGAAAGCGCCACGGCCGCCTTCGGCCGGCAGGCCGAACAGCTGCTGCAGACCCTGCAGCGCTCGCATGCCGAACTGCAGGCCGCGCTGGCCGGCAGCGACGAAGCCCGCCTGGCCGCCTGGACCGGCAAGCTCGGCGAAATGGCCGACACGCTGCGCGACCAGTGGGAACAGGCCGGCGCCAGCACCGCCAGCCAGCAGCAGCAAATCTGCGACACCCTGGCGCTGACCGCGCAGGACATCGCCTCGCAGACGCAGGCCCACGCCAGCGAGACCATCGCCGAGATCGGCCGCCTGGTGCAGGCCGCCTCCGAGGCGCCGCGCGCCGCCGCCGAGGTCATCGGCGAACTGCGCCAGAAGCTGTCCGACAGCATGGAGCGCGACAACGAGATGCTGGAAGAACGCAGCCGCCTGCTCGAAACCCTGGGCACGCTGCTGGACGCCGTCAACCACACGGCCGCCGAACAGCGCTCGGCGGTGGACGCGCTGGTGTCCTCCTCGGCCGGTCTGCTCGACCGGGTGGGCGCGCAGTTCACCGGCCTGGTCGAAAGCGAGGCCGGCAGGCTGGCCGACGTGGCCGCGCAGGTCACCAGCAGCGCCGTCGAGGTCGCCAGCCTGGGCGAATCCTTCGGCGCGGCGGTGCAGCTGTTCGGCGAATCCAACGACAAGCTGCTCACCCATCTGCAGCGCATCGAAGCGGCGCTGGACAAGTCCATCGCGCGCGGCGACGAACAGCTCGCCTATTACGTGGCGCAGGCCCGTGAGGTCGTGGACCTGAGCATGATGTCGCAGAAGCAGATCGTCGAGAACCTGCAGCAGCTGGCCAGCCAGCGCGCGGCGCCCGCGGCGGAAACGGCATGAACGAGGACATCGACGGCGGCGTGGAGCCGACGGTCCCGGCCTGGGCCGTCTTCGGCGACCTGATGTCGGTGCTGCTGGGCGCTTTCGTCCTGATCCTGGTCAGCGTCGTCGCGCTGCAATTGCAGCTGTCGACCCAGCTCGAAGAAGAGGTCAAGCAGCGCGAAGCCGAAACCCAGCGCCGCGAGACGCTGGAACAGGCGCTGGCCGGCCCGCTAGCCGCCGGGCGCGTGACCCTGATCGACGGGCGCATCGGCATCAGCGGCAGCGTGCTGTTCGCGCTGAACTCCGACCAGCTGCAGCCGGAAGGCCGCGAGGTGCTCAAGACCCTGATCGAGCCGTTGGCGGCCTACCTGAGGACCCACAACGAGATCCTGATGGTCAGCGGCTATACCGACGACCAGCAGGTGCGCGAAGGCAACCGCCGCTTCGCGGACAACTGGGACCTGTCGGCCCAGCGCGCGCTGACGGTCACGCGCGCGCTGATCGACGAAGGCGTGCCCTCCTCGTCCGTATTCGCGGCCGCCTTCGGCGCCGAGCAGCCGGTGGCCTCGAACGCCGACGAAGCCGGCCGGGCCAAGAACCGCCGGGTCGAGATCACGCCGGTTCCCCGCCCCTCCGGCAACGCGGAACAGCCTCATGGGCGCTGACGGCGCGCGCGCGGAAATGCTGGACGCGCAGGCCGTGCTGGACGGCTGGCGCGAAAGCGGCGCCGACCGCCACGCGCCGGCGCGCTTTCGCCTGATCGACGCGATGGCGCGGCGCGCCGCCGCGCATGACGGCGCGGCGCGCCAGCGCCTGGACGCCAGGCTGGCCGAACTGATCCTGGCCTACGCCGACGACCTGCAACGCGCCGCCGGCCGGGCCGAACCCGCGCCGCAGGCCGAGGCCGCCCCCGGCCCGCTGGCCCGGCTGGCCGACGCGCTGGCCGCCCCCGCGCCGGACGAACCCGCGGAATCGCTGCCGGCGCAGCTGCGCGCCTCCTATCCGGAACTGGCGGTGCTGGAATACTTCCAGGGCGTCTGGTCCCGGGTCAGCGCCGACCGCCAGGTGCGGCAGTCGCAGGAGCAGGTCCACAAGAACGCCGGCCCGCTCAATTCCAACCAGCTCGTGCACCGCGCGCTGTCGCTGATGCGCGAGCTGTCGCCCGGCTACCTGCAGCAGTTCCTGTCCTATACCGACGCGCTGATCTGGATGGAGCAGATGGCGGCCGCCACCGCGCCGCCGCCCAAGGAAGCGCCGCGCGCCGGCGCCAAGAAAAGCGCGCGCGGCAAGGCGCGCTAGCGGCCCGCGATTTGCGCGCGCCGCGTGCGCCGGAGTAAGATACGGTCCATATACGGTTTATATATGGATCACTTATGGGCATAGTCAAGATTTCCGAGCAGATGCACGAGAACCTGCGCGTGGCCAGCGGCGCGCTGAGCCGTTCCATCAACTCCCAGGCCGAGCACTGGATGCGCATCGGCATGCTGTCCGAGCTTTACCCCGAACTGCGCCACGCCGACATCTGCCAGATGCTGATCCGCATCGAGCAGGCCGAAGGTTTCGCCATCGCCGCGCTGTCCCAGGGCCGGCCGCAGGCGGCCCAGCAGGAGGCCGCGTAAATGGCGCGCAAAGTCTCCATCAAGTCCGCCGCCGACATCGAAATGGCCCGCAAGGCCGGCGCCCTGGCCGCCGAAGTGCTGCACATGATCGCCGAACACGTGCGTCCCGGCGTCACCACCGACGAGCTCGACCGCATCTGCCACGACTACATCGTCAACGTGCAGAAGGCGATCCCGGCCAACGTGGGATACCACGGCTTTCCCAAGACCATCTGCGCCTCGGCCAACCACGTGATCTGCCACGGGATTCCCTCGGCCAAGGTGCTGAAGAACGGCGACATCCTGAACATCGACGTGGCCGTCATCAAGGACGGCTGGTTCGGCGACACCAGCCGCATGTATTACGTGGGCCAGCCCAGCCCGCTGGCGCGCCGCCTGGTCGAAACGACCTACGAGGCCATGCGCGCCGGCATCATGGCGGTCAGGCCCGGCGCCACCCTGGGCGACGTGGGCCACGCGATCCAGACGGTGGCGCACCGCGAGCACTTCAGCATCGTGCGCGAGTACTGCGGCCACGGCATCGGCCAGATCTACCACGACGAACCGCAGGTGCTGCACTACGGCCGCCCGGGCGAGGGCCTGGTGCTGCAGCCCGGCATGANCCACGGCATCGGCCAGATCTACCACGACGAACCGCAGGTGCTGCACTACGGCCGCCCGGGCGAGGGCCTGGTGCTGCAGCCCGGCATGATGTTCACCATCGAGCCCATGATCAACGCCGGCAAGCCCCAGACCAAGCAGCTGCCCGACGGCTGGACCGTGGTGACCAAGGACCGCTCCCTGTCGGCCCAGTGGGAACACATGGTGGTCGTGACCGACACCGGCTATGAAGTGCTGACGCCCTGGCCGGACGGCTTCGGCGCCTATCCGCCCATACCCTGACCGGCGCGGCAAGAAACGGAGTGCCGGCGGGCCGGGGCGCGATCATGATCGTGCCCTCGCCGTTCCTGCGCCCCGCTTCCATGCCCGCCCTGCCCCGCGCCTTCCGCCGCCTGGCCGCCTCCAACCTGGCGGCCCAGTCCTCCGAACAGATGGCGCTGGCCGCCGCGCCCCTGGTGGCGGTGCTGGCGCTGGGCGCCAGCGCCGCGCAGACCGGCTATCTGCAGGCCGCCCAGACCCTGCCGTTCCTGCTGTTGTCGCTGCCGGCCGGCGTGCTAGCCGACCGCATGCCGCGCCGCACCCTGATGAGCGTGGCCGAGGCCGTGCGCGCGGCCAGCCTGCTGGGCCTGCTGGCGCTGTTGTGGACGAACCTGCTGAACCTGGGCTGGCTGGCCGCCCTGGGATTCGCGGGCGCGCTGGGCACCGTGGCCTACAACGTGGCCGCGCCCGCGCTGGTGCCGCGGCTGGTCGCGCAAGCCGAACTGGCCAGCGCCAACCGCTGGCTGGAACTGGCGCGCAGCGCGGCGTTTTCGGCCGGCCCCGCGGCCGGCGGCGCCCTGGTCGGCTGGATGGGCGCGCGGCCCGCCTACGCGCTGGCCGCGGCCTTGTCGCTGCTGGCGGCGCTGCTGCTCGCCGGCCTGCCGCGCGAGACGCCCGCGCCCAGGCCCCGGCGGCGCATGCTGGCCGAGTTGCGCGAAGGCGCATCCTTCGTCGCCGCGCATCCGCTGCTGCGCCCGGTGCTGGTGACCGCCGTGTTCTTCAATACCGCCTGGTTCGTGCTGCAGGCCGTCTACGTGGCCTATGCCGTGGACCGGCTCGGCCTGTCGGCCGCGGCCGTCGGCGCGACGCTGGGCGTGTATGGCGGCGGCATGGTGGCCGGCGCGCTGCTGGCGCCGTGGCTGGCCCGGCGGCTGTCCTTCGGCGCCATGATCGGCGCGGGTCCGCTGGCCGCGCTGGCGGCCAGCCTCCTGCTGCTGGCCACGCTGGCGCATCCGTCGGGCGCGTGGGCGGCGGCCGGGCTGTTCCTGTTCGGCGCCGGCCCCATCCTGTGGACCATCACCACCACCACGCTGCGCCAGGCGGTCACGCCCAACGCCATGCTGGGCCGGGTCTCTTCGGTGATCCTCACCGCGACCTACGGCGCCCGCCCCGTCGGCGCGCTGATCGGCGCCGTGCTGGCCGCGCGGGTCGGAATCGAAGCCTGCCTGTGGGCGTCCACCGCCGGCTTCGCCGTGCAGTTCGCGGTGCTGTTCGGCTCGCCGGTGCGGCGGCTGCGCAGCCAGCCCGCAACTGTTGCGGGTTGATCGGCGCGCATCTGTATCTGGCGGCCGCGCCCGCCCGCCGCTAGACTGCCCCGTTCATACCAACGGAGCGCGCGGCGCGCACAGCATGCTGAAAATCCTCGGAAAGGCCTCATCCATCAACGTGCGCAAGGTGCTGTGGACCTGCGCCGAACTGCGGCTGCCTTTCGAGCGCGAAGACTGGGGTTCGGGGTTCAGGCCCACGCAAGAGCCCGGTTTCCTGGCGCTCAACCCCAACGCCATGGTGCCCGTGATCCAGGACGGCGACTTCGTGCTGTGGGAGTCCAACAGCATCATCCGCTACCTGGCTTCGCAATACGGCGGCCAGGCGCTGTATCCGGCCGAACCGAAGCTGCGCGCCCGCGTCGACCAGTGGCTGGACTGGCAGGCCAGCGACCTGAACCGTTCCTGGTCCTATGCCTTCATGGCGCTGGCGCGGCAATCGGCCGCGCACCGCGACGCCGCCGCGATCGAGGCCTCGTGCCAGGCCTGGTCGCGCTTCATGGGCATCCTGGACCAGCGCCTGCAACAGACCGGCGCCTATGTGTCGGGCGCGGCCTTCACGCTGGCCGACGTCGCCGTCGGCCTGTCGGTGAACCGGTGGTTCCTCACGCCCTTCGACAAGCCGCGGCTGCCGGCCGTCGAGGCCTATTACGACCGGCTGGCCGAGCGCGAAGGCTACCGCCAGCACGGCCGCAACGGCACGGTCTGAGCGCCTACTTCACCACGCCGCAGACCAGGCGTCCGCCCCCGCCGCCCAGCGGCTTGGGCGTGTCGCTGTAGTTGTCGGCGCCCACGTGCACCATCAGCGCGCGGCCCTTGACGTCGGCCAGCTTCAGGTGCGGCGCGACCACCGCATTCTTGGCCGAGCCGTCGGCCGCGACCACGATGAACGGCAGGTCGCCCTGGTGCCCGTCGGTCGCCATCGGTCCCTTGTGGGCCTTGGTTCCCTTGGGGTCCAGGTGCCCGCCGGCCGCGCCGCCGGGCGCCATCTGGTCGTTCACCATGCCGGGCTCGCAAGACCCTTTCTCGTGCACGTGGAAGCCGTGTTCGCCGGGCGGCAAGCCCTTCAGGTTCGGCGTCAGCTCCAGCCCGCCCTTGGTGTCCTTGACCGTGATGGTGCCGGCGCTCTTGCCCACGCCGTCCGCGCTCAGGAAGGACATCGAAACGCTTTCCGCCGACGCCGCGCCGGCGGCGCCCGCCAGCGCAAGCGCCGAAACCAGCAACGATATTTTCTTCATGTGGTGCCTCCAGGAATCGCAGGCCAGGGCCGGCCGGTCGCCGCCCCATGCCGTCAAAAACAATAGCATTCACGCCGAGCCGCCCGCCAGCAATCTTCGTTCCTGATACAAACGGAGGGCGCGGGCCTGCCGCGCCTCTCACCAGACCGCCGACACCACCGCGTGCAGCGCCACGCCGATCAGCCCGCCGACCACGGTGCCATTGAAGCGGATGTATTGCAGGTCCTTGCCCACGCTCAGCTCCAGCTCGTCGACCAGGTGGCGCTCGTCCCAGTTCTTCACCGTGCGCGAAATATGCTCGGTGACGCCGCTGCGCAGCCGGCCGGTCAGGCGGCGCGCGCCGCCCAGCACGTGGCGGTTGACGGCCTCGCGCAGGCCGGGGTCTTCGCCCAGCTTGCGGGCCAGCGCCAGCAAGGCGTTTTCCAGGTGGCGCGCCAGCGCCGAATCCTCCTCGGACAGATCGCGCCGCAACGCCGCGTGGATGTCGTCCCACAGGCCTTGCACGTATTCCTGCACCTTGGGGTGGTCGATGGCGCGCTGCTTGAGCGCCTCGACCTGCGCGGCCAGCGCGGGATCGTCGCGCAGCCGGCGGATGTAGTTCAGCACCCAGGCCTCGTAGTCGCGGCGCACCGGATGCTCCGGCTGCGACAGCACGTCGCGCAGTTCTTCCACCAGTGCGCGCGCCAGCCGGTCGGCCAGGTTGTCGGCGATGCCCTCGACCGACTTGACCACGTCCACCGCGGCGATGATGCGCGGCCATTCCTTCCTGGCGAACTTGACCAGCAGGCCCGAGGCGCGGGCCTTCACCTCTTCTTCGCTCAGGTAGCCGCCCAGCCGTTCCAGCGCGGCGTCCAGCAGTTCCTGGTGGCGGCCGTCGCGCGTGAGCAGGCCCAGCACCTCGCCGGCCGTGTCGGCCGCGTCCCAGCGGCGCAAGGTCTTCACCGCGAATTCCTGGATCACGCCGCGCACCGCGCGGTCGTCCAGCAGGTCCAGCGTCTGCAGCGCCACGTTGCGCGCGCCCTCGCTCAGCGCGCGCGCCTGGCGCGGGCGGCCCAGCCAGCGGCTCAGGCGCGCGGCCGGGTCGAACACGCGCAGCTTTTCCATCAGCGCGTCGGGGTCCAGGAAGTGGTCGCGCACGAACACCGCCAGGTTGTCGCCGATGCGGTCCTTGTTGCTCGGGATGATGGCGGTATGTGGAATCGGCAGTCCCAGCGGGCGGCGAAACAGCGCGACCACCGCGAACCAGTCGGCCAGCGCGCCCACCGTGGCCGCCTCGCAGAAGGCGCGCACCCAGGCCCAGATCCCCTGCCCGCCCATCGCATGGCTGAGGACGAAGCCGCCCATCATGGCCGCAAGCAACGCCAGCGCGCCGATCTTCATGCGCCGCAGCTGCGCGCGGCGCGCCTCGGACGCCAGGGCGGAACGGGTCGCGCGGGCGGCGCCGGACGTGGACGTGTCTGTCATGGAGTCTCCGGGATGAGGGGGGCCAGGGCCAGCAGGCGCTACCCGGCCGGGGCCAGCAGGCCCGGCATGCCTTCATGGCTGGCCTGGGCGCGCGCCAGTATGAATTCGATCATCATCGAGATGGCCCGCGGATGGTGCCGGTTCGGCATGTACAGCATATACATGGCGCGCCCGAAAATGCTGAGCCGCCACGGCGTCAGGGCGGGCAGCAGCTCGCCGGCGGCCAGGTCTCGGTGCACCACGTAATCCGGCACGATGCCCACCCCCAGCCCGGCGCGGATCGCGTCGCGCAGGAAAACGTAATTGCGCGAAACCACCGTGGGCTCCAGCACCACGTGCTGGCGCGGCAGGCCGCCGTAATAGGCCGACAGCCGCAACGGCCGGCCGATGACCGCGGCGCTGATGACCGGACAATTGGCCAGGTCCTCGGGACGCTGCGGCAGCCCGCGGGCGGCGGCATAGGCATGCGACGCGCAGGCCACGTAGCGGACCTGGCCCAGCTCGCGCGCCACCAGGTTCTGCGGCGGCTCGGACATGATGCGCACCGCGATGTCGACCTCGTCGCGCAGCAGGTCGTCCACGCTGTTCTCGAACAGCACGTCCAGCACGATGTCCGGATAGGCCTGCTTGAACTCCAGCAGCCAGGGCGTCATCACGAAACCGCCGTAGCCGCTGGGCACGCTCAGCCGCACCTTGCCCTGCGGCGTCTTGCCCAGAGTCTCGACCGATTCGCGGGCCGCGGTGATCTCATCCTGGATGTTGCGGCCGTGGCGATAGAGCTTGAGCCCGATCTCGGTGGGTTCGACCCGCCGCGTCGTGCGCCGCACCAGCTGCATGCCGACCGAGCGTTCCAGCTGGCTCAGGTGATAGCTGACGTTGGCGCGCGTCATCTTCAGCCGGCGCGCCGCCTCGCTCAGGTTGCCGGCATCCAGGATTTCCACCAGCAAGGTCAGGGATTTGGTGTCCATCCGCCTCTCCTACACGGCCATCGTCAAATTTTTTTAAACGTTATGTCAATTGCGGCTGGAATTGTCAAGACTTATTGACTGGGAAAGAATATGGCACACAAAAAAGAGGCGGGCCAACCCGGCATGCCCTGACGGAGACACCTGTCCATGACAGACAGCGCAAGCACCGGCGCGGTTCACGCGCGCCGCTACGAGGACATCCTGGTCGTGACCATCGACCATCCCCCGGTCAATGCCCTGAGCGCCGCGGTGCGCGCCGGCCTGGCGCGGGCCGTGAGCCAGGCCCGGGACGACGCGCAGGTCCGCGCCATCCTGCTGACCGGCTCCGGCAAGGCGTTCATCGCCGGCGCCGACATCCGCGAATTCGGCAAGCCGCCGCAGCCGCCTTCGCTGCCCGAGGTGTGCAACCTGATCGAAGCCAGTCCCAAGCCGGTGGTGGCCGTGCTGCACGGCGCCGCGCTGGGCGGGGGACTGGAAGTGGCGCTGGCCGCGCACTATCGCGTGGCCCTGCCCGGCGCCAGGCTGGGGCTGCCCGAAGTCAATCTGGGCCTGTTGCCCGGCGCCGGGGGCACGCAGCGCGCCCCGCGCCTGATGGGCGCGCAGGCCGCGCTGGACCTGATGCTGTCGGGCCGCCACCTGTCGGCCCAGGACGCGCTGGCCGCCGGGCTGGTCGATGCGGTGGCCGACGGCGACGACGCGCTCGGCGCCGGCCTGGCCCATGCCCGCCAGCTGCTCGCCATGCACGCCGGCCCGCGCCGCACCCGCGACGCGAGCGCCGCCCTGGCCGACAAGCCGGCGGCCCTGGCCGCGGTCCACGCCGCCGCCGAGCGCGTCGCCGCCACCTCCCGCGGGCTGTATTCGCCGGCGCGCATCGTCGAGGCCGTGCGCGCCGCCATCGAACTGCCTTTCGAACAGGGCTTGCAAGCCGAACGCGCGCTGTTCCTGCAATGCCTGGACAGCCCGCAGCGCGCCGGCCTGGTGCACGCCTTCTTCGCCGAACGCGCGACCGCCAAGGCGCCGGAACTGACGCAGGCCCGGCCGCGGCGGCTGGAGCGGATCGGCGTCGTGGGCGGCGGCACCATGGGCGCCGGCATCGCCGTGGCGGTGCTGGACGCCGGCCTGCCGGTGGTGATGGTCGAGCAGGACGAGGCGGCCCTGGAGCGCGGCCGCGCGCGCGTCGCGCGGGTATACGACCTGCTGGTCGGCAAAGGACGGATGGACGCGGACGAACGCGCCGCCCGCCTGGCGCGCTTCACCGGCGCGACGTCCTACGACGCGCTGGCCGAGGCCGACCTCATCATCGAAGCCATCTACGAGGACATGGACGCCAAGCTCGCCGTGTTCGCGCAGCTGGACCGCGTGGCCAAGCCCGGCGCCGTGCTGGCCACCAACACCTCGTACCTGAACGTGGACCGCATCGCCCAGGCCACCCGCGGCCCGGCCGACGTGCTGGGCCTGCACTTCTTCTCGCCGGCCAACATCATGAAGCTGCTGGAAGTGGTGGTCGGCAGCCGGACCGCGCCCGACACCGTGGCCACCGGCTTCGAACTGGCGCGCCGGCTGCGCAAGATCCCGGTGCGCGCCGGGGTCTGCGACGGCTTCATCGGCAACCGCATCCTGGCCGCCTACCGCCAGGCCGCCGACATGATGATGGAAGACGGCGCCTCGCCCTACGAGATCGACGCCGCCGTGCGCGCCTTCGGCTATCCGATGGGCCCCTACCAGATGATGGACCTGGCCGGCGGCGACATCGGCTGGGCCACGCGCAAGCGCCGCGCCGCCACCCGCGACCCGGCGCTGCGCTATGTGCAGATCGCCGACCGCCTGTGCGAACGCGGCTGGTTCGGCCAGAAGACCGGCCGCGGCTATTACCTCTACCCCGACGGCGCGCGCCAGGGCCAGCCCGACTCCGAGGTGCTGGCCATCATCGACGCCGAACGCCGGCGCGCCGGCGTCAGCCCGCGCGCCTTCTCCGAGGAAGAGATCCAGCGCCGCTACCTGGCCGCCATGATCAACGAAGCGGCCAACGTGCTGAGCGAAGGCATCGCCCTGCGGCCGTCGGACATCGACGTAGTGGCCCTGTCCGGCTACGGCTTTCCGCGCTACCGCGGCGGGCCGATGCACTACGCGGACCAGGCGGGCCTGCCTCGCATCCTGGCCGATCTGCGCGAGTACGCGGCCCAGGACCCGGCGTTCTGGAAGCCCTCGCCGCTGCTGGTCGAACTGGCCGAGAGCGGCCGCGATTTCGCCAGCCTGAACCGCAACGCCTGAATTTCAACCTGCAGAAGGCCATTGCCATGCGTGAAGCCGTTATCGTCTCCACCGCCCGCACCCCGATCACCAAGGCGGGGCGCGGCGAATTCAACCTGATCGCCGGCCCCACGCTGGCCGCCCACGCCGTGCGCGCCGCGGTCGAGCGCGCCGGCGTGGACCCGGCGCTGATCGAGGACGCCATCATCGGCTGCGGCTACCCCGAGGGCGCCACCGGCCGCAACATCGGCCGCCAGGCGGTGGTGCGCGCCGGCCTGCCGCTGAGCGTGGGCGGCGCCACCGTCAACCGCTATTGCGCCTCGGGCCTGCAGGCCATCGCCAGCGCCGCCAGCCGCATCGTCATGGACGGCGCGCCAGCCATGATCGCCGGCGGCGTGGAATGCGTTTCGCAGATCCGCACCCGCGACGACGGCGTCAGCGGCATGGACCCGTGGATCGTGGCCAACAAGCCCGAGCTCTACCTGCCCATGATCGAGACCGCCGACATCGTCGCGGCGCGCTACGGCATCAGCCGCGAGGCCCAGGACCGTTTCGCCGCCCAGAGCCAGGCGCGCGCCGAGGCCGCGCAGGCCGCCGGCCGCTACCGCGAAGAAATCATCGCCGTCACCACCACCATGGCCGTCACCGATCGCGCCACCGGCACGGTCAGCGAACGCGAAGTGACCGTGGACCGCGACACCTGCAACCGTCCCGGCACGACCTACGAGGCGCTGGCCGCGCTGGCGCCGGTGCGCGGCCCCGGCCAGTTCGTCACCGCCGGCAACGCCTCGCAGCTTTCCGACGGCGCCGCGGCCTGCGTGCTGATGGAGGCCTCGCAGGCGCAGCGCGCCGGCATCCAGCCGCTGGGCGCGTTCCGCGGCCTGGCGATCGCGGGCTGCGAACCCGACGAGATGGGCATCGGCCCGGTCTACGCCGTGCCCAGGCTGCTGGCCCGCCACGGCCTGTCGGTGCAGGACATCGACCTCTGGGAACTGAACGAGGCCTTCGCCTCGCAGGCCCTGTATTGCCAGGAAAAACTCGGCATCCCCATGGAACGCCTGAACGTCAACGGCGGCGCTATCGCGCTGGGCCATCCGTTCGGCGTCACCGGCGCGCGCCTGGCCGGCCACGTGCTGCTGGAGGGCCGCCGCCGCGGCGCCCGCTACGCGGTCGTGACCATGTGCGTGGGCGGCGGCATGGGCGCGGCCGGACTGTTCGAAATCTATTGATCACGAGAGCAACCATGGATCTGACTTTCACCCCCGAAGAAGAAGCGTTCCGCGCCGAAGTGCGCGCCTTCCTGGCGGCCGAACTGCCGCCGGAACTGGCGCGCAAGGTGCGCGGGCACCGCCACCTGTCCAAGGCCGACATGGAAGGCTGGCACGCCATCCTGAACGCGCGCGGCTGGCTGGCCAGCCACTGGCCCCGCGAATACGGCGGCACCGGCTGGAGCGCCGTGCAGAAGTTCATCTTCGAGAACGAATGCGCCCTGGCCCACGCCCCGCGCATCGTACCCTTCGGCCTGAGCATGCTGGGCCCGGTCCTCATCAAGTACGGCAACGAAGCGCAGAAGCGCCACTGGCTGCCGCGCATCCTCGACGGTTCGGACTGGTGGTGCCAGGGCTATTCCGAGCCCGGCGCCGGCTCCGACCTGGCTTCGCTCAAGACCGCCGCGGTGCGCGACGGCGACCACTACGTCGTCAACGGCCAGAAGACCTGGACCACGCTGGGCCAGCACGCCAACATGATTTTCTGCCTGGTGCGCACGCGCAGCGAAGGCAAGCCGCAGGAAGGCATCAGCTTTCTGCTCATCGACATGAACAGCCCCGGCATCGAGGTGCGCCCCATCGTCACGCTGGACGGCGACCACGAAGTCAACGAAGTGTTCTTCTCCGACGTGCGCGTGCCCGTGGCCAACCTGGTGGGCGAAGAAAACCGCGGCTGGTCCTGCGCCAAGTACCTGCTGACCTACGAGCGCACCAATATCGCCGGCGTGGGCCTGTCGACGGCCGCGCTGCAGCAGCTCAAGGCCGTGGCGGCGCGCCAGCGCAAGAACGGCAAGCCGCTGGCCGAGGACCCGCTGTTCGCGGCGCGGCTGGCGCGCGTCGAGATCGAACTGGACAACATGCGCGTGACCAATCTGCGCGTGCTGGCCGCGGCCGCCCACGGCGGCGCGCCCGGCGCCGAAAGCTCGATGCTGAAGATCCGCGGCACCCAGATCCGCCAGGAAATCACGGCGCTCAACCGCCGCGCCATGGGCGTCTATGCCCGGCCCTACGTGAAGCAGGCGCTCGAAGACGGCTATGACGGCCCGCAGATCGGGCCGGACGGCGCCGACAGCGCCGCCGCGCAGTACTTCAACTTCCGCAAGCTGTCGATCTTCGGCGGCTCGAACGAAATCCAGAAGAACATCATCTCCAAGATGATCCTGGGACTGTAAGGAATCAAGCAGATGAATTTCGACCATACCGAAGACCGGCGCATGCTGTCGGACATGCTGCGACGCTTCGTGGCCGAGCAGTACGGTTTCGCCGTGCGCGACGACATCGCGCGCTCGTCCCAGGGCTATAGCGCGGACTTCTGGCGGCGCTATGCCGAGCTGGGCGCCATCGGCGCGCTGTTCCCGGAAGACGACGGCGGCCTGGGCGGCGCCGGATTCGACATCGCGGTCGTGTTCGAGGCCCTGGGCCGCGGGCTGGTGGTGGAGCCCTTCCTGGACGCGCTGGTGGCCGGCCACGCCATCGCCGCGGCCGGCACGCCGACGCAGAAGGCCGTGCTGGCCGAGCTGCAGTCCGGCGCCGCCATCGTGTCGCTGGCCCACGCCGAGGCGCAGGCCGGCTACGAGCTGGCGCACGTGCGGACCCGCGCCGAGCGCGACGGCGACGGCTGGCGGCTCGACGGCGCCAAGGCCGTGGTGGGACACGCCGAACAGGCCGGCCTGTTCGTGGTGTCGGCGCGCACCTCGGGCGGCGACGACGACGCCGACGGCATTTCGCTCTTCCTGGTCCCGGCCGGCGCGCCCGGCCTGCGGGTGCAGGGCTACCCCCTGATCGACGGCGGCCGCGCCGGCGACCTGACCCTGGACCATGTGCGCGTGGGCGCCGACGCCCTGCTGGGCCAGGCCGGCGCCGGCCATGCCGTGCTGGAACGCAGCATCGGCAAGGGCGTGCTGGCGCTGTGCGCCGAAGCCGTGGGCGCGATGGACGCCGCGCGCGACGCCACCCTCGAATACCTGCAGACCCGCAAGCAGTTCGGCGTGCCGATAGGCCGCTTCCAGGCCCTGCAGCACCGCATGGCCGACGTGCTGCTGGAGATCGAACAGGCGCGCTCGGCCGTCATCAACGCCGCCGCCCAGCTCGGCCATGCCGACCGCGCCACGCGCGAGCGCGCGCTGTCGGCCGCCAAGTACACCATCGGACGCGTGGGCATCCTGGTGGCCGAAGAATGCATCCAGCTGCACGGCGGCATCGGCATGACCTGGGAACTGCCGCTGGCCCACTATGCCAAGCGCCTGGTCATGATCGACCATCAGTTCGGCGACGAAGACCATCATCTCGCCCGTTTCATCGCACTGGCCCCGCAGGAGTAATGCCATGAACAGCGGCACCCCGCCCCCCGACGCCCTCGACCTGCCGCTCGAAGGCGTGCGGGTCCTGGACCTTTCCCGCGTCTTCGCCGGCCCGCTGTGCGGCCAGGTGCTGGCCGACTTCGGCGCCGAGGTCGTCAAGGTCGAACACCCGGTGCGCGGCGACGACACGCGCGACTGGGGCCTGCGCATCGGCAAGGGCGAGACCACCTACTACAACAGCATGAACCGCAACAAGCGGTCCATCACGCTGGACCTGCAGTCCAGCGCCGGCGTGGAGATCGTCTACAGCCTGCTGCCGCAGTTCGACGTGGTGATCCACAACTTCAAGAGCGGCGGCGCCGAGAAGCTGGGCCTGGGCTACGAGCAGCTCAAGGCCGTCAAGCCCGACCTGATCTATTGCGCCATCGCCGGCTACGACAGTTCCGGACCCGAGGCGGCGCGCCCCGGCTACGACCTCGTCATCCAGGGCGAGACCGGCCTCATGGCGATCAACGGCGAAGCGCAGCAGCCGCCGTTGAAATTCGGCGTCGCGGCGGTGGACATGATGACCGGCATGTACGCCGCGCAGGCCGTCCTGGCCGCGCTCTACCGGCGCGAACGCAGCGGCCGCGGCCGCCTGATCGAAATGGCGCTGTACGACTGCGGCATCATGGTCACCAGCTACTACGGCCTGGACGCCCTGCTGCTGGGCCGCGACCCGCAGCGCTACGGCAACGCCCATCCGTCCATCGTGCCCTACGGCATGTTCGAAGCCGCCGACGGCCCGCTCATCATCGCGGTCGGCACCAATGCGCAGTTCGACAAATTCTGCCGCCAGGTGGTGATGCGGCCCGACATCGTCGAGGACCCGCGCTACGCCACCAACGTCGAGCGCGCCAGGAACCGCCTGACCCTGCTGCCCGTGGTGACCGGCCTGATCCGCGAATTCCCGCGCGACCTGCTGCTGGCGCGCCTGACCGAGTGCGGCATTCCCTGCGGCGAGGTGCTGGGGCTGCACGAAGCCCTGACCGGCCCGCGCACGCGCCGCGGCGGCTTGGTGCAGGAACTGCCGCACCCCGTGGCCGGCAGCACGCACGTCTATGCGCCGCCGTACCGCCTGGACGGGCAGCGCCTGCCCATCCGCCACGCCCCGCCCACGCTGGGCGAAGGCACGCGCGACGTGCTGCAGCGCCTGCTGCAGATGAGCGACGCGCAGCTAGAGGCCTTGCAGGCGCAGGGCGTGCTGACCCTGCCCGGCGACGGCCGCGCCGATTGAAATCTCCGAAGAACGCAGACCAGGAACATCGATCATGACGGCACCGATTTCGTGCACCCATCCCTCCCGCGCCCGGCGCGCCGTGCTGGCCCTGGCGGCAAGCCTGCTCGTGGCGGGCGGCGCGGCCGCGCAATCCTATCCCAGCCAGCCCATCAGGCTGATCGTGCCGTTTCCGCCCGGCGGCCCGACCGACGTGGCCTCGCGGCTGATCGGCCAGCAGCTCGAAGCGCGGCTGCGGCAGCCCGTCATCGTGGAGAACCGGCCCGGCGCCTCGGGGTCGATCGCCGCCAACCTGCTCAAGCGTTCGCCGGCCGACGGCTACACCCTGATGATGCTGGCCACGCCCACGCTGTTCGCGCCCTTCTTCTACAGGAACGTCGGCTACGAGACGCCCAAGGACTTCCAGCCCGTGGCCACGGTGTACGACCTGCCCATCGTGGTCGTGACCAATCCGCAGAAGCTGCCCGAGGTCGCCAGCCTGAAGCAGCTGGTCGACTATGCCCGCGCCCACCCCGGCGAGTTGAACTACACCAGCTCGGGCGCCGGCAGCTTCGGCCACATGACCATGGAACGGCTGCAGGACGTGGGCGACTTCCGCATGCAGCACGTGGCCTACAAGGGCGGCGTGCCCGCCATCACCGACACGATAGGCGGACAGGTGCCCATGATGTACGCCGACCTGGTGGCGGCCCTGCCGCATATCCAGGCGGGCAAGCTGCGCGCGCTGGCGGTCGGTTCGCCCAGCCGCGTGTCCGTGCTGCCCGACGTGCCCACCATCGGCGAACAGGGCTTCGACGGTTTCGACGCGGTGTCCTGGGGCGGATTGCTGGCGCCGCGCGGCACGCCCGGCGCGGTGATCGAACGGCTCGGCCGCGAAGTCCAGGCCATCCTGGCCGACCCGGCGATCCAGGCCAAGCTCATCGGCGCGGGCACCATCGCGCACTATGAGCCGGCCGACGCGATGGGCCGGCGCATCGCCGACGACTACCAGAAATGGGGCGCGCTCGCGCGCGACAAAGGCATGACCGCAGAATAACGACCGACCGGGCGGAACCGGCGGCGTCCACCAGAGGAGACCAAGCACATGCAACCATCCATCACCCGCCGCGCCTGCCTGGGACTGGCGCTGACCGCGGCGCTGGGCGCCGTCCTGCCGCTGCAGGCCGGCGCCCAGGCCGCGTTCCCGTCCAAGCCCATCACGCTGATCGTGCCCTTCCCGGCCGGCGGCTCCACCGACCGCCACCTCCGGATCGTGGCACAGGACGCCGCCAAATACCTGGGCCAGCCCGTCATCGTCGAAAACCGGCCCGGCGCCGGCGGCACCCTGGGCCCGTCCACCATGGCCAAGACCGCCAAGCCCGACGGCTACACCATCAGCCTGTACACGCTGGCGATGCTGCGCATGCCCTACATGCAGAAAAGCAGCTGGGACCCGATCAACGACTTCAGCTTCATCATCGGGCTGTCGGGCTACACCTTCGGCTTCACCGTGCGCGCCGACTCGCCCTACAAGACCTTCAACGAATACATCGAGGCCGCGCGCAAGGCGCCGGGCACCATCGACTACGGCTCCACCGGCGTGGGCTCCTCGCCCCACCTGCTGATCGAGGAAGTCGCCATCAACGCCAAGGTCAAGCTGAACCACGTGCCCTTCAAGGGCAACGCCGACATGCAGCAGGCCCTGCTGGGCGGCCACGTCATGGCGCAGAGCGACGCCACCGGCTGGGACCAGTTCGTCGACGCCGGCAAGATGCGCCTGCTGGTCACCTTCGGCGAAAAACGCACCACCCGCTGGCCCGACGTGCCCACCGCCAAGGAACTGGGCTACAAGGTCGTGTCGACCTCGCCCTACGGCCTGGCCGGCCCCAAGGGCATGGACCCCGCCGTGGTCAAGACGCTGCACGACGCCTTCAAGCGCGCGCTGTACGACCCGGCCAGCATGGAGGTCATGAAACAGCTGAACCAGGAACCCGCCTACCGCGACAGCCAGGATTACAAGGCCTGGGCCCAGGAAACCTATGTCAAGGAGAAGTCCCTGATCGAGTATCTGGGATTGATGGCGAAGAATTGACGGAGCGGGTGGCGGGCGGAAGATGGGTTACGCGCGCTGGAAGCGCCAGGGACGTAGGATGGGTGCAGCGCGCGATTCCCGACGCAAGAACCCCGTCACGGAACGCGCGGAACCCATCTCGCCCCCCCATCCGACATTTGCTAGACTGGCTGCCCGTATTCCCCCGCCGCCGCCCATGCCCCAGGACGTCCCCACCGATCTCAGCGCCGACGACATCGCCAGGAAAGTGGCGGCCGCCATCGTGGCGCACCAGCTTCCGCCCGGCACCCGCCTGCGCGAAGAGGCGCTGGGCCGCGTCTACCAGGTCAGCCGCACCAAGGTGCGCGCCGCGCTGCTCATGCTGTCCAAGGACAAGCTGATCCAGATCGTTCCCGACAAGGGCGCCTTCGTCAGCAAGCCCGACGCCAACGAGGCGCGCGAGGTCTACGCCGTGCGCCGCATCCTCGAGGCCGCGCTGGCGCGCGAATTCGTGGCGCGCGCCACGGCCGCCGACTACCGCCGCATCGACGCCCACCTGGCGGCCGAGCGCCGCGCGCTGGAAGGCGGCGACGTGCAGGCGCGCAACCAGCTGCTGGGCCATTTCCACATCCTGCTGGCCGAGGTGGTCGGCAATTCGGTGCTGACCGGCATGCTGCGCGAGCTGTCGGCCCGCAGCGCCGTGATCACCATGCTTTACCAGAGCTCGCGCGACGCGAGCTGCTCGTCGCGCGAACACCAGGAGTTCATCGACGCGGCCCGCGCCGGCGACGCCGAGCGCGCCTGCGCGCTGATGGACGCGCACCTGGAACACGTGCAGACCGCGCTGGACTTCTCCCAGGGCGGGCGCAGCGACGGCGACCTGGTCAGCGCGCTGTTGCGCTAGCGCGCCCCGGCGCGCAGTTGCTCGCGCAGCAGCTGCTCCATGCGCTGCTGCATCCAGCTCTCGGTTTCGCCCAGCCTGCCGCCCTGCAGCCAGAGGCTGCGCACCGGCAGCATCGGCAGCGACAGGTCCTCGCTGGGCACCCGGATCAGCGCCTGGCGATTGCCTTCGTACTCCGCGATATTGAGCGGCAGGATGGCCCAGCCCACGCCGTCGGCCGCCATGGCCGCGATGGCGTAGCAGCTGTCGGCGCGCCATACCGTGGGGCTCAGCACCAGGTCGTCGACGCCATCCATCTGCATGACCAGTTGCCGGTGCCGGGCCAGGTCGCTGCGCCCGGCGGCGGGCAGCGCGGCCAGCGGATGCCCGCGAGCCACGAAAATGCCCTGCGCCACGTCGCCCAGGCGGCGATGCGCAAAGGACGGGCCAGGATCGCCCCGGTCCAGGTGGAAGGCCAGGCTGGCGCGGCCCTGGCGCAGGTAGTCGGCGACCTCGGTGGCGGTGCCGTTCAGCTGGGTCAGCTCCAGCGCCGGAAAGCGCTCGGCCAGTTCCTTGAGCAAGGCGCCCAGCACCAGATGCGGCAAGGCCTCGTCCAGCGCGATCGACAGGCGCGCATCGCGCCCGCCGGCGAACGCCAGCGCGCGCTGTTCCAGCCCGCCGGCCTGGCGCAGCAGTTCGCGCGCCTCCTGCAGCATCACCTCGCCGGCCGGGGTCAGCGTGGCGTTGCGCCGCGAGCGGTCGAACAGTTCCACCCCCAGGTCGGCCTCCAGCAGTCCCACCGACGTGCTGACGGCCGACTGCGCCCGGCCCAGCTGGCGCGCGGCCGCGGAGAACGATCCGGCCTGCGCCGCGGCCACGAATTGGCGCAGCTGCTCCAGCGTCCATTGCATGCGGTTCTCCCGTTATCCATCTACTAAATAGATGAAATCAAACTTTTTCGTACGAATTACCTGATGAATAATAGCGCCTCTTGAAGGAGTGGAACCATGCAGCGGACTGAACCGAACGCTGTCGCCACGGCCGCGCCCGGCCGCTGGCTGGTGCTGGCCATTGTGTCCAGCGCCCTGTTGCTGATCGTGGTCGACATGACCGTGCTCTACACCGCGCTGCCGCGCCTGACGCATGAACTGAACGTCGGCGCCTCGGCCAAGCTGTGGATCGTGAACATCTACGCATTGGTGGTCTCGGGCCTGTTGCTGGGCATGGGCACGCTGGGCGACCGGCTGGGCCACAAGCGCCTGTTCATGGCCGGCCTGGCGGTGTTCGGCGTGGCCTCGCTGGCCGCCGCCTATGCGCCCGGCGCGGCCGCGCTGATCGCGGCGCGCGCGCTGCTGGCGGTGGGCGCGGCCATGATGATGCCGGCCACGCTGTCCATCCTGCGCCTGACCTTCGCCGACGAGCGCGAGCGCGCGGTCGCCATCGGCATCTGGGCCTCGGTGGCCTCGGGCGGCGCGGCCATCGGCCCGGTCATCGGCGGCGCGCTATTGGCGCATTTCTGGTGGGGCTCGGTGTTTCTGATCAACGTGCCCATCGTGCTGCTGGCCCTGCCGCTGGCGTGGCGCTGCATCCCGGCCAGCCGGCCGCAGACCGGGCGTCCGTGGGACCTGGCCGGTTCGCTGCAGGTGATGGCCGGGCTGATCCTGTGCGCCTACGCGCTCAAGGAACTGGGCAAGCCCGCGCCCTCGTGGACTCACGCCGCGCTGGCCTGCGCCGCGGGCGCGGCGCTGCTCGCGGTGTTCGCGCGGCGCCAGCGCGGGCGGCCCTATCCGCTGATCGACTTCGCGATATTCCGCAACCGCGCCTTCTCGTCGGCGGTGGCGGCGGCGCTGTTCGCCGCTGCCGCGCTGCTGGGCATGGAGCTGGTGTTCAGCCAGCGGCTGCAGCTCGTCATGGGCAAGTCGCCGCTGGAGGCCGCGCTCTTCATCCTGCCGCTGTCGCTGGCCGCCTTCGTGTCCGGACCGCTGGCGGGCTGGCTGCTGGGACGCGTCGACGGACCGCGCCTGCTGTTCCTGGCGCTGCTGGTCTCGGGCGCCGGCATGGCCGGCTACCTGCTCAGCTATGACGCTTCCATCCTGCCCCAGATGGCCAGCCTGTGCGTGCTGGGCCTGGGCATAGGCGCCACCATGACGGCGGCCTCCAGCACCATCATGCAAAGCGCCACGCCCGAGCGCGCCGGCATGGCGGCCTCGATCGAAGAGGTGTCCTATGAGCTGGGCGGCGCGCTGGGCGTCACGCTGATGGGCTCCATCCTGTCGGGCGTGTACGCCCACGCGCTGGACGTGCCGGCGGGCCTGCCCGCGGACGCCGCGCGCGACAGCCTGGACCAGGCGCTCATCGTGGCCGAGCACGTGCCGGCCGACCTGGGCGCCGCGCTGGCGGCGCTGGCCCGCGGCGCGTTCGACACCGGCTACGCCGCCGTGCTGGCCACGGCCACCTTGCTGCTGCTGGCCACGGCGGCGTTCGTGCTGCTCAACCGCCGCCGGCTGCCCGCCTGAACTCAGCAGCTGCGCAGCGCGTGTTCCATGTCGGCGATCAAGTCTTCTTCGTGCTCCAGCCCGATGGAGACCCGGATCAATCCTTCCGACACCCCGGCGGCCTCGCGCTCGGCCGCCGGCACGCCCGAGTGCGTGGTGGAGGCCGGATGGCAGATCAGCGATTCGGTGCCGCCCAGGCTCACCGCCGAGCGGAACAGATGCAGCGCGTTGATGAAGCGGAACGCCTTCTCGCGCCCGCCGTCGAGCACGAAGGCGAAGGTCGAGCCCGGCCCGGTGCACTGGCGCTTGTAGACCTCCTGGTAGGCGCTGTCGGCGATGAGCTCGGGGTGGAACAGCTGCACCTTCTCCAGCGGATTGCCGGCCAGCCATTGCGCCACCTTGGTCGCCGTGCGCGCCGCCTGCTTCATGCGCAGCACCACGGTCTCCATCGAGCGCGTGATCATCCAGCACGAATGCGGATCGAGCTGCGAGCCGAACGCGCTGCGGATGGCGCGCACCTTCTTGATCAGGTCCTTGCCGCCGGTGACCGCGCCGGCCACCAGATCGCTATGGCCGCCGACATACTTGGTCAGCGAATACACGCACAGGTCCACGCCATGTTCGGCCGGCTTCTGGAAAATCGGCCCCAGCAGCGTGTTGTCGCAGACCGAGATGGGACGGTAGCCGTGGCGGCCTTCGAACGCGTCGAGCTCGCTCTTCATGGCCGCGAAATCGATCAGCGCATTGGTCGGGTTGGCCGGCGTTTCCACATAGAACAGGCGCACCGGCCCCCGCGCGGCCGCCGCCTCCAGCGCCTCGCGCATGCTGGCCGCCGACAGGCCGTCGCGCACCGCGTGCGAGCCTATGCCCCATTCCGGAAAGATCCGCGAGATCAGGGTCTCGGTGCCGCCATACAGCGGCACCGACTGCACCAGCTGGTCGCCCGGACGCAGGAACGCCAGGAACACCGCGCTGATCGCCGACATGCCGCTGGAGGTCACGGCGGCGTCCTGCGAGCCGTCCAGCAGCGCCAGGCGGTCCTCCACGATCTCCAGGTTGGGATGGTTGAAGCGGCTGTAGACCAGCCCCGCGGCCTCGTCCTGCCCCAGCGGCTTGCGGCCCGACACCAGATCGAAGAACGCCGCCCCGTCCTCGGCCGAACGGAACGCGAAGGTCGAGGTCAGGAATACCGGCGGCTTGACCGCGCCCTCCGACAGGAAGGGGTCGAAGCCGTAGGACATCATCTGCGTTTCGGCGTGCAGCGGACGGCCGAAGATGTCTTTCTTGTGGTAGCTGGAGTAACTCATGATCTGCCTCTCTCGGTAGTCCCGGGGTGGAAATCGCGCATGCGCAGACGATAGCGCCGGCGGCGCGGGTATGCATGGCAGTATGGCTGCGCCGGCCGCCAATATTCTTTCCATTTCTATTGCGTGGCGGCGATAATGGGAAACAACCTTTCCTTGAAGCCAAACCCGATGAAAGACACTGCCTCGTTACATCAACTTGATGCGATCGATTGGAAAATCATGAAAATCCTTCAAGAAGATGGGCGGCTCAGCAACGCCGAGCTGGCCGAGCGCGTGTCGCTGTCGGCCTCGCCCTGCTGGAAGCGCCTCAAGCGCCTGGAGAACACCGGCGTGATCCGCGGCTACCAGGCCATCCTGGACCGCCGCGCGCTGGGCATGGGCGTGGTGGCCTTCGTCAGCATCTCGCTGGAAAACCATACCGAAAAGACCTGCCGCGCGTTCGAGGCCGGCGTGCTCGCCATGCCCGAGGTGCTGGCCTGCCACAACACCACCGGCCAGCACGATTACCTGCTGCACATCGTGGCGCGCGATTTCGACGCCTATTCGGACTTCGTGCGCAACCGCCTGCGCCCGCTGCCCGGCGTGAAGGAACTGCTGAGCACGCTGTCGATGCACGAGGTCAAGTCGTCGGCGAAGCTGCATTTGTAGGATGGGTGCAGCGCGGGAGTTCTGAGGCAAGAACCCGGCTGCCGAACGCGCGAAACCCATCAGGCGGCGCGAGCCGCCGTTTTTCGCCGCGTGCTGATGTTGGCCTCTTGCCACGAAAGGCGGCGGCTCGCGCCGCCTGATGGGTTTCGCGCGCTGAGCTTATGTGTTCTTGTCCAAGAACGCTCGCGCTGCACCCATCCTACGCCACGACGCTACACGGCCTCCAGCGCCCCCGCCACCACCCGGTTGCGGCCCTGGCGCTTGGCCTGGTAGAGGCCGCGGTCGGCCGCCTGGATCAGGTCGGTGCAGGCCTGCCCTTCGCGCGGCACCGCGGTGGCCGCGCCGATGCTTACCGTCAGCCACGGGCCCGAGCCGGCGTCCTTCTGCGGAATCTGCATGGCCTCGATGGCGCGGCGCAGCTTTTCGGCCGCGAGCCGCGCGCTGCCGGCGGGCGTGCCGGGCAGCACCAGCGCGAACTCCTCGCCGCCGAAGCGCGCCGCCAGGTCGGTGGAGCGGTCGCAGCTCGCGAAGATAGTGCCGGCCACGCGCTTGAGCGCCTCGTCGCCGGCGATGTGGCCGTAGGTGTCGTTGTAGGACTTGAAGTGGTCCACGTCGATCATCAACATGCTGATCTCGCGGCCGTCGCGCTGCGCGCGCTGCCATTCGGCGGTGAGGTACTCGTCGAAATAGCGGCGGTTGCCCAGGCCGGTCAGGCCGTCCGAATTGGTCAGGCGGCGCAGCTCCATATTGCTTTCCAGAAGCTGCTGCTGGCTCTGGCGCAGCGCCTGGTAGGCCTCGTCGCGCTGCACCAGCGCCATATACGAGCGCGAGTGGTAGCGGATGCGCGCCACCAGCTCGATGGAATCGGGCAGCTTCACCAGGTAGTCGTTGGCGCCGGCCGAAAACGCCGCGCTCTTGATCGCCGGGTCTTCCTTGGTGGACAGCACGATAATGGGAATGTCGCGCGTGACCGCATGCTGGCGGTACTGCTGCACCAGGCTCAGGCCGTCCACGCCGGGCAGCACCAGGTCCTGCAGGATGACCGTGGGCCGCGTCTGGATCGCCACGGTCAGCGCTTTTTCCGGGTCCGAGCAGTAGTGGAAGTCGATATTGCCCTCCGCCGCCAGCGCCCGTCTGATGGCCTCGCCGACCATGACCTGGTCGTCCACCAGCAGCACCATGGCCGCGTGCGATTGCAGGTTAGACGGCGCCGCGCCTTCTGTGGGAGGGTACATATTCAGTCCTTCTTTTTGTTCAATGTCCGGCCGCTCAGGCAAAGGCCTGCGTGAGGCGGGAAGCGATTTGGTCCAATGGGCGGATTTCCACGGCCGCCTGCATGGCGGCCGCGGCCTTGGGCATGCCGTAGACGGCGCTGGAGGCCTGGTCCTGGGCGATCGTCAGCCAGCCCCGTTCGCGCAGCGCCCGCAGGCCGCGCGCCCCGTCCTGGCCCATGCCCGTCAGCAGCACGCCGGCCGCCCGGCCGCGCCAATGCTGCGCGACGCTATGGAAAAACACGTCGATGGAAGGCCGGTACAGGCTTTCCTTGGGATCTTCCGCATAGCGCAGCGTACCATCGGCCAGCAGCCGCAGATGATCGTCGGTGCCGGCCAGCAGGATCTGGCCCGGCGCGGGCTGCTCGCCCTCGCGCACCAGCCGCACCGGCAGCCGCGCCTGCTCGTTGAGCCAGTCCGCCATGCCGGCGGCGAACGAGGCGTCCACGTGCTGCACCAGCACGATGCCGGCCGGAAAGCCCGGCGCGATGCCGGACAGCAGCTGCGCCAGCGCCGCCGGTCCGCCGGCCGAAGCGCCGATGACCAGCAGCCCCTGCGCATGCGCCTGCGGCGCCGGCACGGCCACCGGGCTCAGCGGCAGACGCCTGCCGTAGCGGCCGATCAGCCAGCCTATGTTGCGGATCTTGCGCAACAGCGGCGCGGCCGCGGCGCCCAGATCGGCCGCGCCCACCACGGGCGTGTCGGCCGCGTCCAGCGCGCCGTGGCCCATGGCGTCGAAAACCCGCGAAGTATGGCGGGCCACGTCGGAGGTGACCACCACGATGGCGCAGGGCGTGGCCCCCATGATGCGCCGGGTCGCCTCGACCCCGTCCATCACCGGCATGATGAGGTCCATCAGCACCAGGTCCGGGCGGTCGCGCGCGCACAGGTCCACGGCCTCCTGGCCGTCGGCCGCCACCCACGCCACCTGGAATGCCGGTTCCAGCGCGATCACGCGCCGCAGCATCTCCACCGCCATCGGCATATCGTTGACGATCCCGATTCTCACGTGTGCGCCTTTCCGATCAGGTCTTCGACGGCGTCGAGCAAAGCGTCGTCATGGAAGCTGCCCTTGGCCAGGTAGTAGTCGGCGCCGGCGTCCAGCCCGCGCCGGCGGTCCTCTTCGCGGTCCTTGTAGGACACTACCATGACCGGCAGGGTTTGCAGCCTGGGATCGGTCTTGATGCACGACACCAGCTCGATGCCGTCCATGCGCGGCATGTCCACGTCGGTCACGACCAGGTCGAAGGATTCGCTGCGCAGCATGTTCCAGCCGTCCATGCCGTCGACCGCCACGGCCACGTCGAAGCCGCGGTTCAGCAGCAGCTTGCGCTCCAGTTCGCGCACCGTCAGCGAATCGTCCACCACCAGCACGCGCTTGCGGCGCCGCGCCGGGGCCGCCGCGCCCGGGCCGTCGACCCGCGCCAGCCGCCCGCCTTCGACGAGCTTCTGCACCGACACCAGCATGTCCTCCACGTCGAGGATCAGCAGCGGCGTGCCGTCGTCCATCAGCGCGCCCGCCATCACGTCCTGCACCTTGCCCAGGCGCGGGTCCAGCGGCTGCACGACCAGCGTGCGCTCGCCGACGTAGCGGTCCACGGCGATGCCGTAGAGTCGGTCGTGCTCGCCCACCAGCACCACGCTGACCGTTTCCGAATACGGCGCGGGCTGGTCGGTGTGCAAGATCTGCCGCGCCGACACCAGCCCGATCTGCCGGCCCATGAACCGGAAATGCTGGTGCCCTTCCAATTGCTCGATGTCCTCGGCCCGCACCTGCAGGGCATGGCTGACGTAGGCCAGCGGAAAAGCGTAGATCTGCTCCTGGATCTCGACCAGCAGGCTGCGCACCACCGACAGCGACAGCGGCATCTCCAGCATGAAGCGCGTGCCCTGCCCGGTCTGCTGCTGGATGCGCACGGCGCCGCGCAACTGTCGCACCATGGTCTGCACCACGTCCAGCCCGACGCCGCGGCCCGAGATCTCGGTGACCTCGCCGCGCGTGCTGAAGCCGGACAGGAACAGGAATTCCAGCAGCTCGGCCTCGCTGAGCCGCGCCGCGGTCTCCGCGCTGGCCAGCTTGCGCCGCACCACTTCGTCGCGCAGCCGTTCGGGCGCGATGCCGGCGCCGTCGTCGCTCAGTTCGATCAGCAGCATGCCGGCCGCGTGCCGCGCCGCCAGCCGGATCAGGCCTTCCGGCGGCTTGCCGGCCGCCGCCCGGACCGCCGGCATTTCTATGCCGTGATCGACGGCGTTGCGCAGCAGATGGGTCAGCGGCGCGCCCAGCTTCTCGAGGATGTCGCGGTCGACCTGGGTGGACTCGCCCTCGATCTCCAGGCGCACCTGCTTGCCCAGCGCGCGGCCCAGGTCGCGGACCATGCGGGCCATGCCGCCCACGCCGTCGCCGAAGGGCCGCATGCGGCAGGCCAGCGCCGTGTCGTACAGGCGCCGCGCCAGATGGCCCATGCGCCAGCCGAACTCGTCGACCTCGCCGGTGCGCTGCGACAGTTCCTGCTGGCATTGTTCGACGATGCGGTAGGCGTCCTCCAGCGCGGCCTGCGCGCCCGGGTCCAGCGTCTTGCCGGCCAGCGCGGTGCGCGCGCCTTCCAGCGCCTGCAACGCACCGGCCTGCAGCCGCCGCAGGCGCAGCATGGACGCGCCGAACGGCGCGATCCACTGCGACTCCACCAGCGTTTCGCTGGACAGGCCCAGCAAGCGGTTGAGCGTGTCCGCGGTAACCCGGAGCACCCGCTCGCCCTCGCCCGCGCCGAGGTCGGACTTGCGCCGCGCCGGCAGCGCCACGGGAACTTCCGGCGGTTCCGGGATGGCCGGCATCGCGGGCGGCGCAACGGCCGCGGCCTGCGGCGCATGCGCCGCGCCGCTCAGCCGGGCCACCAGATCGTCGATCTCGCCGCCCAGTTCCACGCCCGGCGTGGCCACGCGCTGCAGCAGGTCGGCGCCCAGCAGCAAGGCGTCGATATCGGCGGCCTGCAGCCGCAGCCGCCCTTCCTTCGCTTCGACCAGGCAGTCCTCCATCGCGTGCGCGATGCGCACCGCGGGGTGCAGGTCCACGATGCGCGCCGCGCCCTTGAGCGAATGCGCGGCGCGCATGCAGGCTTCCAGGTGCGGCGCCGACGTGGGGTCGTGCTCCAGCGCCAGCAGGCCGTCGTTGAGCACCTGCACCTGGGTGCGGGTCTCGATCTGGAACAACTCCAGGAGCGAGGCGTCGCGCATCTGTTCCGGGTTCACGCCAGGCTCCGTTCCAAGGCCTGCATCAGCAGGGTTTCGTCCAGCACGCCCACGGCGCGGCCGCCGGCGCGCGCCACGCCGCGCGTGTATTTCAGCGCGGCGCCGTCCACCGTGGCAGGCAGCGGTTCGAGGCGGTCCAGTTCGACGGCGTGGATGCCTTGCACCTCGTCGACCGGCAGCACCACCGCGCGGCCCGCGCCGCCCAGGATCAGCATGCGCGCCGCGGCCGGACGCTCGCGCGCCTCGGGCGCGGCCTCCAGGCCCAGCAGCCGCGCCAGCGACACGCATACGGTCAGCGTGCCCCGCACATTGGCCACGCCCAGCATCGCCGGGTCGCGGCGGTGCGGCAGGCCCAGGATGCGGCGCACGCTCGCCACTTCGTCCAGCGCCTGCGCTGGCAGGCCCAGCCACTCGCGCTGGACGCGGAACACCAGCAGCGCGGACAGGTCGCCATGCGCGGGCTCCGGCGCGGCGCCGTCGCCCTCGGCCATCTGCGGCGGCAGGCGGTCTAGGATGCGCTTGGCGGCCGCGGCATAGACCGGACAGTTGCGGCAATGCACGTGGCCCGCCAACTGCGCGCAACTCTGGTCGCCGCGGATGCCGATGCGGTTCCAGCAGTCGTCCACGTCGGCCAGCCTGTCCAGGGTTTCACTCACGGCGCGTCTCCTCGCGCGCCGCGCGCGCCTGCAGGCGGCGGGCGCCCTCGTGGTCGCCCTCGGAGGCGACCAGCGCGGCCAGGTGCAGCAGCGCCTCGCGGTGGGTCGGCTCCAGGTACAGCGCCTTGCGGTACGCGGCCTGGGCCTGGCGCGCGTCGCCGGCGGCGTCCTGCAGCAGCCCTTGCAGATACAGCGCCTCGGCGCTGACCCCGTGGGCGTCGATATGGGCCTGGCACTGCGCGGCGGCCTCGTCCACCCGCCCCTGGTCCGCCAGAGCGGCTATGCGCTGCAACGAGGCATCGGCGTCCTGCCTGGCCGGCGCCGGCGCGGGCCGCGCGGCGTGCGGCCGGGCCAGGCCCGGTGCGGGCGCCTGCGGCAGCGCCCGCCGGGGCGGCGTCCAGCCATGCGCCAGCGGGCGCGCCGGCCGCGGCGCGGCCTTGGCCGCCGCCGGCAAGGCGCGCGCGCCGAAGGCGAAGGCGCGCGCCATCGGCAGCGCGGGCAGCCGGCGCGCCGTCAGCAGGCTGGTCTCGGCCGGGCCGACGAAGAGCGCGCCGTCGTCTCGCGCCAGGCGCAGCAGCACCTGCACGGCGCGTTCCTGCGTGGCCGCGTCGAAATAGATCAGCAGATTGCGGCAGAACACGAAGTCGTACGGCGCGACGCCCGCCAGCAGCCCCGGATCGAACAGGTTGCCCGAACGGAACCGCACGCGCGCGGCCACGTGCCCGGCCAGGAGATGGCCGTCGCCGGTTTCGGAAAAATAACGGTCGCGATAGGCCAGGTCGTCGCCGCGGAATGCGTTGCGGCCATACACGGCGCGCTGCGCGAACTCGACCATGCGCACGCTGATGTCCACCGCGTCCACCTGGAAGCGTTCGGCCGGCACGCCGGCGTCCAGCAGCGCCATGACGATGGAATACGGTTCTTCGCCGCTGGAACACGGCAGGCTCAGTACCCGCAGCACGCGGTGCTCGGCGCCTGGAGCGTAGAGGCGCTCGCGCGCCAGCGCGGCCATCGCGGCCTGCGACTCCGGATACCGGAAGAACCAGGTCTCCGGCACGATCACCGCTTCGATCAGCTGCTGCATTTCGTCGAGCGAGCTGCGGGCATGCTGCAGGTAATCGCCCTCGTCGTCCACGCCGGCCACGCTCATGCGGCGCCGCACCGCCCGCTCCACGGCCGCCTTGCCGATCGAGCCGCTGTCCAGGCCCATGCGCCGCTTGAGCAGCGCGCTGAAATCGTCGGCCAGCATCATGGCCGGGCCTCATCCGGAAACAGCAGCGCGCGCACCGCCGCCGGCAGCAGATCGTCGACGCGTACGGCCTGCACCAGGCCGCCGGCGTGGCTCAGCACCGGCCCCAGGTAGCGGGCCTCGGGATGATCCAGCCCGCCCGGCCGGAACGCGGCCGGGTCGAAATGCGCGGTTTCCGTGGCCTGCTCCAGGATCAGCCCCAGCAGCCGCGGTTCGGCTTGCGGCGCGCCGCGGTAGCGCACCAGCGCCAGCCGCGTGCTGGTCACGGCCGCCGCCGCCCCCCGTCCGGCGAGCGCGCTCATGTCGATGACCGGGACCGCCGCGCCGCGGCGCTCCAGCATGCCGGCCACCCACGACGGCGCGCCGGGCACCTGCTTGAGCGCGCGCAGGCCCAGCACCTCGGCGNGACCGGACAGTTGCGGCAATGCACGTGGCCCGCCAACTGCGCGCAACTCTGGTCGCCGCGGATGCCGATGCGGTTCCAGCAGTCGTCCACGTCGGCCAGCCTGTCCAGGGTTTCACTCACGGCGCGTCTCCTCGCGCGCCGCGCGCGCCTGCAGGCGGCGGGCGCCCTCGTGGTCGCCCTCGGAGGCGACCAGCGCGGCCAGGTGCAGCAGCGCCTCGCGGTGGGTCGGCTCCAGGTACAGCGCCTTGCGGTACGCGGCCTGGGCCTGGCGCGCGTCGCCGGCGGCGTCCTGCAGCAGCCCTTGCAGATACAGCGCCTCGGCGCTGACCCCGTGGGCGTCGATATGGGCCTGGCACTGCGCGGCGGCCTCGTCCACCCGCCCCTGGTCCGCCAGAGCGGCTATGCGCTGCAACGAGGCATCGGCGTCCTGCCTGGCCGGCGCCGGCGCGGGCCGCGCGGCGTGCGGCCGGGCCAGGCCCGGTGCGGGCGCCTGCGGCAGCGCCCGCCGGGGCGGCGTCCAGCCATGCGCCAGCGGGCGCGCCGGCCGCGGCGCGGCCTTGGCCGCCGCCGGCAAGGCGCGCGCGCCGAAGGCGAAGGCGCGCGCCATCGGCAGCGCGGGCAGCCGGCGCGCCGTCAGCAGGCTGGTCTCGGCCGGGCCGACGAAGAGCGCGCCGTCGTCTCGCGCCAGGCGCAGCAGCACCTGCACGGCGCGTTCCTGCGTGGCCGCGTCGAAATAGATCAGCAGATTGCGGCAGAACACGAAGTCGTACGGCGCGACGCCCGCCAGCAGCCCCGGATCGAACAGGTTGCCCGAACGGAACCGCACGCGCGCGGCCACGTGCCCGGCCAGGAGATGGCCGTCGCCGGTTTCGGAAAAATAACGGTCGCGATAGGCCAGGTCGTCGCCGCGGAATGCGTTGCGGCCATACACGGCGCGCTGCGCGAACTCGACCATGCGCACGCTGATGTCCACCGCGTCCACCTGGAAGCGTTCGGCCGGCACGCCGGCGTCCAGCAGCGCCATGACGATGGAATACGGTTCTTCGCCGCTGGAACACGGCAGGCTCAGTACCCGCAGCACGCGGTGCTCGGCGCCTGGAGCGTAGAGGCGCTCGCGCGCCAGCGCGGCCATCGCGGCCTGCGACTCCGGATACCGGAAGAACCAGGTCTCCGGCACGATCACCGCTTCGATCAGCTGCTGCATTTCGTCGAGCGAGCTGCGGGCATGCTGCAGGTAATCGCCCTCGTCGTCCACGCCGGCCACGCTCATGCGGCGCCGCACCGCCCGCTCCACGGCCGCCTTGCCGATCGAGCCGCTGTCCAGGCCCATGCGCCGCTTGAGCAGCGCGCTGAAATCGTCGGCCAGCATCATGGCCGGGCCTCATCCGGAAACAGCAGCGCGCGCACCGCCGCCGGCAGCAGATCGTCGACGCGTACGGCCTGCACCAGGCCGCCGGCGTGGCTCAGCACCGGCCCCAGGTAGCGGGCCTCGGGATGATCCAGCCCGCCCGGCCGGAACGCGGCCGGGTCGAAATGCGCGGTTTCCGTGGCCTGCTCCAGGATCAGCCCCAGCAGCCGCGGTTCGGCTTGCGGCGCGCCGCGGTAGCGCACCAGCGCCAGCCGCGTGCTGGTCACGGCCGCCGCCGCCCCCCGTCCGGCGAGCGCGCTCATGTCGATGACCGGGACCGCCGCGCCGCGGCGCTCCAGCATGCCGGCCACCCACGACGGCGCGCCGGGCACCTGCTTGAGCGCGCGCAGGCCCAGCACCTCGGCGACGTCGCGCGCCTCCAGCGCATAGCGGTCGGCACCGATGCAGAACAGCAGGTACAGCCGGCGTGCGGCCGCCGCGCGGGCGTGGGAGTCCGCCATGTCCGCCGTCACACCTTGAAGCGCGACACGCCGCTGCGCAGGTCGTTGGCCACCAGCGTCAGCTCATCGATGGCCAGCGAGGACTGGCGCAGCGACTCCACCGTCTGCTGCGCCGCGTCGCTCAGCTGCTGCAGCGCCTGGTTGATCTGCTCGGCCCCGGTGGCCTGCGCCTGCATGCCTTCGTTGACCATCTGCACGCGCGGCGCCAGGGTCTGCACCTGCTGGATGATCTGCGACAGCTGGTCGCCCACCTGCTGCATGTCGGCCATGCCGCGGCGCACTTCCTCGGAAAACTTGTCCATGCCCATGACGCCGGCCGAGACCGACGACTGGATCTCGCGCACCATCTGCTCGATATCGTAGGTGGCGACGGCGGTCTGGTCCGCCAGCCGCCGGATCTCGGTGGCCACGACCACGAAACCGCGGCCGTACTCGCCCGCCTTCTCGGCCTCGATGGCGGCGTTCAGCGACAGCAGGTTGGTCTGGTCGGCCACTTTCGTGATCGTGGTCACGACCTGCGTGATGTTGCCGGCCTTCTCGTTGAGGATCGCCAGCTTGGCGTTGACCGAGCCGGCCGCGCCGACCACGTTGCGCATGGTGTCCTCCATGCGCGCCAGCCCGACCTGGCCGTTGCCAGCCAGCGCCGCGGTCTGCTCGGCCGCGCCCGAGACTTCCGTCATGGTGCGCACCAGTTCGCGCGAAGTGGCGGAGATCTCGCGCGAGGTGGCGCCGATCTCGGTGGTGGTGGCGGCCACTTCCGAGGCGGTCGCCTGCTGCTGCTTCGAGGTGGCCGCGATCTCGGTGACCGAGGTGGCGACCTGCACCGCCGAACGCTGGGTCTTGCCGACCAGTCCGGTCAGCTCGTCCAGCATGCCGTTGAAGCCCGTCTCGATGGCGTTGAACTCGTCCTTGCGCGCCAGCTTCAGGCGGCGGGTCAGATCGCCGCCGCCGGTGGACTCCAGCGTCTTGACGATGTAGCGCATCGGGTCGGCGATGGCGCGCATCAGCAGCACGCCGCAGATCACCGCCGCGGCGATGGCCAGGGCCAGCGACACCATCATGCCGACCTCGGCGTCGGTCACCGATTTGCGGATGGCCTCGGCCGCCGCGTCGGCCTGCCGCTTGTTCTCGGTCACCACCGTGGCCAGGATGTCGCGGCCCTTGTAGAACGCCGGCCGCAGGTCCGACTTGACGCGTGCCTGCGCCAGCGCGGCGTCCGCCAGCGTGCCCGGCGCCAGGATCTCGGCGCGGATGCGCTTGTACTCCCGCAGTTCGCGCTCGAAGGCCTCGAAGAGCTGCATGTCGTCGTTGCGTTCGATGGTGCGGCGGTATTGCGCGACCTCTTCGTCCAGCGCCTGGTCGTTCTTCGGCAGGGCCTCCAGGGCGGTGGCGCGTTCTTGCGCGGTATCCAGGCTCAGGGCGTCCTGCACCGTGATGAAACCCGTCAACCAGGCGGCGCGGATCGAGGCGCTGTGATAGATGCCCGGCACCGCGTCGCTGTTGATCAGCTGGGCTTCCGATTCGATCACCAGCAGGCGCCGGTAATCGACCACCACCATCAATGCCATGATGGCCAGGATGACCATGAAGCTGGCCAGGATGCGCTGGCGCAGTGTCAGATTATTCATGCCGGAAACCTTTTCTACAGTGTCGACTCGCCTGTTCGGCCGCCGGCCCGCGCCGGTCCTCGTGTCTATTACGGGATGTTGAGTTCGTCGGCAATTATTGCAAAGGCGGCTCCGGCCAGCCATGAAAAATGACGAAACGACCCCGATTGGGGTCGTTTCGTCTGAAAAAAGCAAAAAAAGCTTACAAAACCAGGCGCATTCGGCCCCGCCGCCTCAGTCTCGCCAGAGCGCGACGGGCGGCCGTTCGCGGACCCAGTCCTGCGCCTGTCCGTAGGCATGCGCCAGCTGCAGCACCGCCAGGTCGCCGCGCGGCGGGCCGATCAGCTGCATGCCCATCGGCAGCCCGGCGGCGTTGAAGCCCACCGGCACGCTGATCACCGGGCAGCCGGCCAGCGTCCACGGCGTCACGGTCTCCATCCAGCGGTGGTAAGTGTCCATCGGCCGTCCCGCGATCTGCTTGGGCCAGTCCATATTGACGTCGAACGGGAACACCTGCGCCGACGGCACCGCCAGGTAATCGACTTCCTCGAACATGCGCAGCACCGTCTGGTACCAGGCGCTGCGCTCTTCGGTGGCCTGGTAGACCTGGCGCGCCGTGATTCCGTCCAGCCCCTCGACCTCCCAGATCAGCGCCGGCTTGGCCAGCTTGCGGGTCTCGGGATCGTGGACCAGGGCATGGTACTGGCCGCCCACCATCAGGTGGCGGTGCACCAGCCACATGCGCCACAAGCGGTCGCCGGCGAACGGCACCCGGTAGTCCAGCGCCTCGCAGCCCACCGCCGCCAGATCGCCCAGCGCGCGCTCGCACAGGTCCAGGATGCCGGGCTCCATGGGCAGGTAGCCGTTCCAGTCGCCCAGCCAGCCCACGCGCTTGCCGCGCAGGTCGGTCTCCAGCGGCTGCGCGAACTGCGCCGGATCGTCCGACAGCGACAGCGGCGCGCGCGCGTCGTAGCCCGCCATCACCGACAGCAGCAGCGCCACGTCGCGCGGCGTGCGGCCCATGGGGCCTTCGTAGGACAACTGCTTCAGGAAGACCTCGGGCGCCGGCCCGGACGGCACGCGCCCGGCCGACGGCCGAAAACCGTACACATTGCAAAACGCGGCCGGGTTGCGCAGCGATCCGCCGAAGTCGCTGCCGTCGGCCACCGGCAGCATGCGCGCGGCCAGCGCCGCGGCCGCGCCGCCGCTGCTGCCGCCGGCCGTCCGGGAAGGATCGTAGGGATTGCCGGTAGCGCCGTAGACGGCGTTGTAGGTATGCGAGCCCAGCCCGAATTCCGGCACGTTGCTGCGGCCGATGAAGATGGCGCCCGAGGCCCGCATGCGCTCGATCATGATGGAGTCGTGCGCCGTCACCTGGTCCTTGTAGACCGGCGAGCCCATGGAGGTCACCATGCCGCGCACCGCCGTCAGGTCCTTGGGCGCCTGCGGCATGCCGTGCAGCCAGCCCAGCCATTGCCCGGCGTCCAGCTGGGCGTCGCGTTCGGCGGCCTCGCGCATCAGTTCGTCGCTGTCGCGCCGGGCCACGATGGCGTTGAGCTTGGGATTGACCCGGTCGATATGCGCCAGGTAGGCGGCCATCACTTCGCGGCAGGACACCTGGCGCAGCCGGATCGCCTCGGACAGCGCATGGGCCGGCATGGCCACGATATCGTTCAGCGCGGCGGGCGCGGGGGCGGCAGTAGGCATGCTTGTCTCCTTGTGGTGCGCCGCCTGCCAGGCGGACGCAGACGAAATACTACCCAAAGCGCGGCGGCGGCGCGCGGCCGCCTGCGGCTGATCAGCGCACGCGCCACCAGCCCGGCAGCAGGCCGCGCACCTTGGCGCGCCGGTAGCGGTCGTCGATCAGGTGCACCGTGCCCACGTCGTCTTCGGTGCGTATCACCCGGCCGGCCGCCTGCACCACCTTCTGCATGCCCGGATACAGATAGGTGTAGTCGTAGCCGTTCTCCTCGCCGTAGCGCCGGTCCATGGCGCGCTTGACGTGCTCGTTGACGGCGTTGACCTGCGGCAGCCCCAGCGTGGCGATGAAGGCGCCGATCAGGCGCCTGCCCGGCAGGTCCACCCCTTCCGAGAAAGCGCCGCCCAGCACCGCGAAGCCCACGCCCCGCCCGTCCTCGGAAAAACGCGCCAGGAACGCGGCGCGCCCGGCCTCGTCCATGCCCGGCGTCTGCGCCCATATCGGCACGTCCGGATGGCGTTCCCGCATCAGGTCCGAGACGCGGCGCAGGTAGTCGAAGCTGCTGAGAAAGCCCAGGTAGTTGCCCGGCCGCTCGGCGTACTGGCGCGCGATCAGGTCGGCGATCGGCGCCAGCGAACGCTCGCGGTCGCGAAAACGCGTGGACACATCGCCCACCACCCGCACCTCCAGTTGCCGGGCCTGGAACGGCGCGGCCACGTCGATCCAGGCGGCCGCCGGCGGCAGGCCCAGCGTGTCGCGGTAGAACTGCTGCGGGCTGAACGTGCCCGAGAACAGCACCGTGGCGTGCGCCGCCGCATAGCGCCCGGCCAGGTACGGCGCCGGGATCACGTTGCGCACGCACAGCGTGGAGCGCGGCGTCCTGGCGCCGGCCGCGCCGCCCGCGTCCAGGGTGGCGTCGAACAGCGCATGCGGGCCGAACTGCTCGGCCAGGCGCATGAAATGCAGGGCCTCGAAGTAGAACGCCAGCACCGGATCGTCCTGCGCCAGCGGATGCTCGCCCATGTGGTCGGTGATCGCGGCCACCGCCTTCTGCACCGCCGCCAGCACCCCGGCCGGCGCTTCGTCATAGGCCTGGTAGGCCTCGGCCTGCTTTTTGTTCAGGGCGTTCCAGGAACGGTTCAGCCCGTCCAGCGCTTTCTTCAGCGGCTTGGGCGCGGCCTGGCGCGCGCCCGCCAGCATGCCCTGGTCGAGCTCGCCCGTGTACATGCGGCGCGCCCGTTCCACCAGGTTGTGCGCCTCGTCCACCAGCACCGCCACCTTCCACTGGTTGGCCTGGGTCAGCGCATGCAGCATGGCGGTGGCGTCGTAGTAGTAGTTGTAGTCGCCCACCACCACGTCGGCCCAGCGCGCCATTTCCTGCGACAGGTAGTACGGGCAGACCTCATGTTCGGCGGCCGTGGCGCGCAGCGCCGCGGCGTCCATGCGCGCGTGCGCCAGCGCGGCCTGGCGGGCGCCCGGCAACCGGTCGTAGAAGCCCCGGGCCAGCGGGCAGGATTCGCCGTGGCAGTCCTTGTCCGGATGCACGCAGGCCTTGTCGCGCGCCTGCATGTCCAGCACCCGCAGGCGCGGCGCGGCCGGCTGCGCGTTGACGGTTTCCAGCGCCTCCAGCGCCAGGCCGCGGCCCGGCCCCTTGGCGGCCAGGAAGAAGACCTTGTCCAGCCCCGCGCCCGGGCAGGCCTTGAGCACGGGAAAGATCGTGCCCAGCGTCTTGCCGATGCCGGTGGGCGCCTGCGCCATCAGGCAGCCGCCGTCGCGCGCCGTGCGGTACGCGGCCACGGCCAGCTCGCGCTGGCCGCTGCGAAACGCGCCATACGGAAACGCCAGCGCTTCCAGCGCCGCGTCGCGCGCGCGGCGGTGCGCCTGTTCGGCCGCGGCCCAGGCCAGGTAACGGCCGCAGTAGTCGTGGAAATACGCCTGCAGCGCCGCCGCGTCCTGGGTTTCCACCAGCACGGTTTCTTCCTCGGTGGCCAGGTTGAAATACACCAGCGCCACGCGCAGCTGCGCCAGCCCGCGGGCCTGGCACAGCAGGTGCCCGTAGACCCGCGCCTGCGCCCAATGCGCCGCGCGATGATTGTCGCGCACGCTCTCGAAGCGGCCGCGATAGGTCTTGATCTCTTCGAGCTGGTTGGCCGCCGGATCGTAGCCGTCGGCGCGGCCGCGCACCAGCAGGTTCTGGTATTCGCCGGACAGCGCCACCTCGGTTTCGTAGTCCGGCCCGCGCCGCCCGGCCACCGCGGCGTGCCCGGCCATGCCCTCCAGGCCGCTGGGCGCGGGCGTGAAACGCGAATCCAGGTCGCCGGCGCGGGCCGTGAACTCGCAAAGCGTGCGCACCGCGACCGCGTGCTTCATGGCGCGTCCTCTTGCCAGCTCACGTGGCAGACGCTGACCGGCATGCCGTGCGCCACGCAATACTCCAGCCAGCGGACCTGGTTGTCCTGCAGCTTGTCGCCCGGCCCCTTGACCTCGATGAGTTCGTAGCGGCGCTCGCCGGGCCAGAAGCGGATCAGGTCCGGCAGGCCCGAGCGGTTGGCCTTGACGTCGCGCAGCAGCCGCGTGAAGTACAGCTTCAGGTGCGCCGCCGGCAGGCAGTCCAGCGCCAGCGCCAGCAGCGGCTCGGACAGCGCCCCCCAGAACACGAACGGCGACTGCACGCCGCGCTTTTCGGCGTAGCGCGCCAGGATCGTGTCGCGGTAGTCCGGCGTGTCCAGCTGCGCCAGGCATTGCGCGAAGCGCGCCTCGCGGCGCTGGTGGAAGTCCGGCGCGTCCAGGTCCGCCGGCCCGCGCTGGAACGGATGGAAAAACGCCCCCGGCACGGGCGCGAACACCGCCGGCCAGCACAGCAGGCCGAACAGCGAATTGATGAGCGCGTTCTCGACGTAATGCACCGGCGCGTCGTCGCGGTGCAGGTGATCGCGCGCGACGAACTCGACCGGCATGGGCTGGCCGGGGCGCGGCAGCGACAGGTCGCGCCGCGCCACCGCGGGCGCGCGGCGCCTTGCGGCCGCGGCCTGCCCGGCGCCGCGCAGCAGGCGCGGCATCATGCGCGCCAGCCGCTGGCTTTCTTCTTCGCTTTCGGGTTCGGCCTGCGCGCGCGCCGCCAGCGCCAGGGCCTCGTCGAAGCGCGCCATGCGCTCGTATACGCGGATGCGGCGGTGGCGCGCGCCGGGATAGGCGCACAGCGCATACACGCGCTGCGCCGCGCCCCAGTCCTGCGCGCGCTCGCAGGCCTGGCCGATGCGCAGCAGCAGCTTGCCGCGCCGCTTTTCCAGCCAGGGGTTATCGCTGGCGCAGGCGTCGATGGCCGGCAGCAGCGCATCGAGTTGCGCGCCCGCTTCGAGCGCCTGGCGGCACGCGTGCAGCGCCAGGTAGCGGTCGATGTCGGCGCGCGCCTGGAACGCGCGCGAGTCCGCGTCGAACGCCACGGTTTCGTACTGGAACACGCCCAGGTCCGCCAGCACGAACTCCGACCAGTCCTGATGCAGATTGCCGAAGAACATGAGGCGCAGGCGTTCGCAGAGATCGGCCGCCATCACCCGCCAGACCGGCTCGGCGGCGCGCGGATGCCAGGCGGCATAAGGCTGCGCCGGCGGATGCAGCGGCCGCAGCGCCTCCAGCAGCTCGGCCTTGCGGGCGCCGGCCTTCACCGGCGCGTCGCGGAATATCGCGGCCAGTTCGCCCTTGGTATGCAGGCCGAAGAGCTCGTCCAGCGTCATGGGCGCCGCGGCGTCCAGCCAGCCCAGCGCCGCCAGCGGCGCGGCGGCCGCCAGCGTGCCGGGGATTTCTTCGTAGCTCAGGCGGGTGGCCCGGAACCACGGGCCGCGCCGCATCAGCATGCGCACCATGAGCGCCCGCGACGCCTGCGGCAGGGCCTGGAAATCCGCCAGGAAGCGCCGCTCGGCGTCGTCCAGCAGGTCGCCGTAGCGCTCGGCGATCCACGCCAGGGCGCGCTCGAAATTGTGCAGGTAGTAATAGCGGTGCGGAGGAAACATCGGCGCGGCCGGATGACTGGATATTTATCCAGCAATCATAGCAGGACGGCCGGCAAGCGCGAGGCTTGCCGGCCGTCCCCGGGCAGACGCCGCGATACCTCAGCGCGCCGGCTGCGGCTGGGCGCCGACTTCCTTGCGCACCTTGGCCACGTCCGCGGCGCTGACCGCGCCGGCCTTGTTGCCCCAGCTGGAGCGCACGAAGGTCACCACGTCGGCGATCTCCTTGTCGGTCATGCGCCAGTCGAAGCCCGGCATCGCGTACGCGGTCGGCGCGGTGGCCGTCGCCGGCATCTGCGCGCCCTTGAGCACGATGTGGATCAGCGACGCGGGGTCGGCCGAATTCACCGTGGAGCTGAGCGCCAGCTGCGGGAACGTTTCCGCATAGCCCTTGCCGGTGCTGCGGTGGCAGGCCGCGCAGTTGTTGAGGAAGGCCATGGCGCCGTCGCCCTTGTCCTTGCCGGCCCGCAGCGCCTGCGCCACGGAATCGTCATAGGCCAGCGGCTTGGCGTCGTCCTTGTTCACCGGCGGCAGGCTCTTCAGGTACACGGCGATGGCGTTGACGTCGGCGTCGGACAGGTGCTGCGTGCTGTCGCCGACCACCTGGGCCATGCCGCCGAAGGCCGCCGAATGCCCGTTGCGCCCGGACTTCAGGAAGGCCGCGATGTCTTCCTTGGTCCAGCCGCCCAGGCCGTCGGCCATATCGCCGCGCAGGTTCTTGGCCAGCCAGCCCTCGACCACGCCGCCCGACAGGAACGCCGAGCCGTCGGCCTCGGTCAGCGCCTTCTCCTGCAGCGCGAAGCCGCGCGGCGTATGGCAGGTGCTGCAATGGCCCAGGCCCTCGACCAGGTATTGCCCGCGCAGCAGCGCCTCGCGGTCGGCGCCCTTGAGGTCGCTTGCGGCGGGTCCGCTGACCGCGTCCGGCGCAAACATCCAGCGCCACACGCCGAGCGGCCAGCGCATGGACAGCGGCCAGGTGATGTCGGTGTCCTTGTTGGCCTGCTTCACCGGCTCGACGCCGTGCATGAAGTAGGCATACAAGGCCTTCACGTCGTCGGGCGTGACCTTGGCGTAGGCCGTGTACGGCATGGCCGGATACAGCGAATGCCCGTCCTTGGCCACGCCGTGGCGCACCGCCCGGTCGAAGTCCTCGTAGCTGTACTCGCCGATGCCGGTTTCCTTGTCCGGCGTGATGTTGGTGGAGTAAATCGTGCCCAGCGGCGACTCGATGCCCAGTCCGCCCGCGAACGGCTTGCCGCCCTTGGCGGTATGGCAGGCGATGCAGTCGCCGGCGCGCGACAGGTACTCGCCCTGCTTGACCAGCTGCGCGTCGGCCGCAGCCGGCGTGCCATCCGCCGCCCAGGCGGAGCCGGCGGCCAGGACGGAGAGCGCGGCGACAATGGTGTGCTTGATCATTGTTCCGTCTCCTTACGCCTGGACCAGCGGGCCGGGGTTCTTCAGGTACTGGTCGCGGATCGCCTGCGCGGACCAGAAGGCCAGCGCCCCGACCAGGCCCGTCGGGTTGTAGCCCATGTTCTGCGGGAACACGCAGGCCCCCATCACGAACACATTGGGCACGTCCCAGCTCTGCAGGTATTTGTTGACCACGCTTTCCCTGGGATTGGAGCCCATGATGGCCCCGCCCGTGTTGTGCGTGCTCTGGTAGACCCGCGTGTCGTAGCGCGCGCCCTTCTTGCGCACGCCCACGAAGTACTTCTCGGGCTTCATGGCCTTGGCCACTTCCTCCATGCGCTTGCCCATGTAGCCCAGCATCTCGAACTCGTTGTCGTGCCAGTCGAAGGTCATGCGCAGCAGCGGCTGGCCGTTGCTGTCCTTGTAGGTCGGGTCCAGCGACAGGTAGGCGTCGCGGTACGACATCACCGAGCCCGAGATGCCGATGCTCAGGTGGCGCTGGTAGGCGTCCTGCACGCCCGCCTTCCAGGCCGTGCCCCAGCTGGGCGTGCCCGGCGCGGTGGGCGTCTGCTTGATGGGACGCCCGCCATAGCGCACGTGGCGGATGCTGGCCCCGCCCAGAAAGCCCAGCGGGCCGTGGTCGAACTGGTCGCCGTTGAGGTCGTCCATGCTGACGCCGCCGGCGCCCGTGCCCACGAACGGATTGAGCTGCGTGCCCTTGGGCAGCAGCATGCTGACCGCGCCGTTCATCTGGTAGGCGTAGTTCTTGCCGACCACGCCTTCGTTGGTCTTGGGATCGTAGGGCTTGCCGATGCCCGAAAGCAGCAGCAGGCGCACGTTGTGCATCTGGTAGGCCGACAGGATCACCAGGTCGGCCGGCTGCTCCACCTCGCGGCCCTGCGCGTCGATGTAAGTCACGCCGACCGCCTTCTTGCCGCTGGCGTCCAGGTTCACCTTGATCACCTGCGACTGCGTGCGCAGTTCGAAGTTGGGCTTCTTCAGCAGCACCGGCAGGATGGTGGTCTGCGGCGAGGCCTTGGAATACATGTAGCAGCCGTAGTTCTCGCAGAAGCCGCAGAAATTACAGGGGCCCAGGCGCACGCCGTACGGATTGGTGTACGGGCCGGACGCGTTGGCCGCGGGCGCCGGATACGGGTTGAAGCCCACCTCGCGCGCGGCCTTCTCGAACAGCTGCGCGCCGTAAGTGGTGGTCAGGGGCGGCAGCGGATATTCCTTGCTGCGCTTGCCTTCCAGCGGATTGCCGCCCTCCACGACCTTGCCGTTCAGGTTGCCGGCCTTGCCCGAGGTGCCGCACACGTACTCGAACTTGGTGAAGTACGGCTCCAGTTCGTCGTAGGTGACGCCGAAGTCCTGGATGGTCATGCCTTCGGGAATGAAGTCCTTGCCGTAGCGCGTCTCGTAGCGGGTGCGCAGCTCCAGCTCTTCGGGCAGCACGCGGTAGTGCATGCCGTTCCAGTGAAAGCCCGCCCCGCCCACGCCGTTGCCCAGCAGGAACGAGCCGTTCTGGCGGTACGGCACCGCCACGTCGTCCACGCCGTGGCGGATGGTCACGGTTTCCTTGGACAGGTCCTGAAACAGCTTGCCGCGCACGGAATACGCCAGCTCGTCGATCACCTTGGGGTACTCGGCGTCCTTGGGCGTGTCCTGCATGCCGCCGCGCTCCAGCGCCAGCACGTGCAGGCCGGCCTCGGTCAGCTCCTGGCCCATGATCGCGCCGGTCCAGCCGAACCCGACCAGCACCGCATCGACTTTGTCTTTCTTGATCGCCATGGTTCAGCCCCTCTCCCCGGAAATCGAAACCGGACCGTAGGGGTACTTCACGTTGGGCTGGTCCGCCCAGTCCATGTAGTCGGCGCGCGCGCCCGGAAAGCCCACCATCTTCCAGCCCACCATGTTCTTGTTGCCGCCGTACATCGGATCGGCGAAGAAGCCTTCCTTGGTGTTGGCCAGCAGGAAATTGAAGAAGGTCCTGGACGGCACGGTCTCGAATTCGATCTTGCCGGCCTGCAGGTCCTTCAGGATCTGCTCCTGCAGCGGCTTGTCCAGTTCCGCGTAGACCTTGCCGTGCGTCTTCGTGCACCAGGCGTCGCAGGCCTCGATGCCGTTGCGGTAGACCTGCCGGGGATTCTGGTTGATCTGGTAGCCCAGCTCGGGCACCACGTCGGGGGGGAACGGCCCCTGCATGTACCAGAGCTTGCCGTGGCCGAACGGCGTTTCCATCTGGCGGTCGATGAACTCGGGCACGCCGGCTTCGATGGCGCCGGGGCCGTACTCGTCGGCGGGGATCAGGTGATCGACCGCGGCGACGATGAAGGCCCATTCGGCCTTGCTGAAGTAGGTGGGTTCATAAGGTTTGGCCGCAGGCGCCTTGGCGCTTTCCGACCCGTTGGTACAGCCGGTGGTCATTGCCCCCACCGCCAACGTCGACGCCGGCACGATGGCCAACGCCTGCAGGAACCGCCTGCGCGGCTTTGCGTCTTCTGTCATAAACATCTCCGTGATAACCCAAGCCGCCCTAGCCCTACAGAACATGAACCTGGAAACACGAACCGCCGAGCTAGAGACAACAAGCTCTACGCTTACAGAAAATCGACTCTTCCTGTGAAAGGGGCACAAGAAAAGGTGCCGACATTATGCGCTTTTCCCGCCAACTGATACGCTCGATTGACCGTATCAGTTTCATTTTCTCAGTGTGGAAATGTGTTTTGCATTAAGGACTATGTAAGAAGCCCGCATAAGCGGGCTTTTCTGACAACTCCTTGAACGATTTCGCGCAAATTCAGCGCTGGCGCAGCCTGGCCACGTCGCCGGGCGTCACGCTGGCCGGCCGCTTGCCGTACTCGACCCGCAGCCAGTTGCCGAGCGCGCTGATGTCCTCGTCGGACAGCGTGCGCGCGAACCCCGGCATGGCCTGCATGCGCTCCAGGCCGGGCAGCTCGTGCGCCGGCAGCCCGTCCAGTATCGAAACGAGCAGGTTGTGCGGATCGGCGTCGGTCACGCTGCTGTTGCCGAGCAGGCCCGGCGCCACGTGCGGCACGCCCCGGCCATTGGCCGCATGGCAGCCGGCGCACAGGTTCAGGTAATGCGAGCGTCCCGGCAGGTCCTGTTCCATCGGCCGCCCAGCCTCGGCCTGGGCGACGGCGGGCGGCGCCGCTTGCGGGCCGGAAGCGAACAGGTACGACACCGCGGCGTCGATATCCGATTCGCGCCATCGGCTGGTCGAGAGATTCACCGCTTCCAGCATTTCGCCCGACGCCACCGCCACCGCGCTGACGCCCGTGCGCAGGTAGCGCCTGAGTTCGTCCTCGGTCCAGCCGCGGGCCAGCAGGCCGGCGCGCGTGATGTCCGGCGCGGCGAAACGGGCCAGGGTGTTGTTGCCGGCCAGCGGCCGGCGCCGGTCCGTCTGCCCCAGCGCGCCGCGCGGGCTGTGGCACTCGGCGCAATGGCCCAGCGTATCGACCAGGTATTTGCCGCGCAGCAGCGCGGGCGCATCGTCCTGCCGCGCCTGCGCCTGCCCGTCGCCGGCGAACAGGAAGTTCCAGAAGTACAAGCCAAAGCGCAGGTTGAACGGGAACGAGAGCCCGTTCTCCCGATTGGGCTGCGCGACCGCCGGCACGTTCATCAGGTAGGCGTACATCGCATCGCTGTCCTGCCTGCTGATGCCGCGGTACGAGGTATACGGCATGGCGGGATACAGCAGATGCCCGTCGCGCGCCGTGCCGCGCGTCAGCGCCCGATGGAATTCCTCGGCCGTGTAGCGGCCGATGCCGTGGTCCGGGTCCGGCGTGATATTGGTGGAGTGAATCGCGCCGAACGGCGTCTGCAGCGGCCGTCCGCCGGCTAACGGCGCGCCGCCATGCGCGGTATGGCAGGCCGCGCAATCGGCGACGGTCGCCAGGTATCTGCCCAGCTCGATCTGCCCGGCGGCGGCATCGACGTGCTGCACCGGATCGGACTGGGCCAGCCACCGCCGGCCTTCCTGCACCGCGACCAGGGCGATGACGGCGAGCGCGGCCGCGGCGGCGCCTGCCGCCAGCCAGCGTTTCGCGCCTTGCCGGCGCTTGCGGACGGTGTCATCGGCCATGGTCGCGCCTCACCAGTCCGGGGGTTTGCAGGACGACCTGCCTGACCGCTTCGAAATACCGCACGTAGCCGGTGCAGCGGCACAGGTGCGGGTCGAGCGCGGCCTCGACGGCCGCGTCGACCTCATGCTCGGCGATCGGCGTGCGCTTCAGCCTTTCCACCAGCACGGTGGCCGCGTTGACGAAGCCGGGCGTGCAATAGCCGCACTGAAAGCTGTAGCCATCGACGAAAGCCTGCTGCACCGGCGACAGTTCGACCACCGCGCCGTCCGCGTCGCGCCGCGCATGGCCTTCGATGGTGCGCACCTTCCTGCCTTTGAAATAGTGCGCGCCAGTGATGCAGGTGCGGACCTCCTGCGGCCCGTCCTGGCCGTCGACGATCACGGTGCAGGCCCCGCACTCGCCCTGGCCGCAGCCGAACCGCGTGCCGGTGAGATTCAGGTACTCGTGCAGCACGTCTATCATCATCATGTCCTGCGGCACCTCATATGGCCCGTAGGTCTTGCCATTGACGTCCAGCGTCAGGGGCAGGGATACGATGGAATTTTTCATGTGGCGCTCCTGTTCCGGGCCTGTGCACCGGGCCCTGATTGCAGCGCGGCGAGAATCTTGTCCGCGCTGACCGGCAGTTCCCGGAACCGGTGGCCGGTGGCATGGGCGACGGCGTTGGCCAGCGCCGGCACGATGGGCATCATGGACAGTTCGCCTATGCCCTTGTAGGGATCGGAACCTGACAGGGGCTGCAGTATTTCGGCGGTCTGCGTCCATACCGCCACGTCGCGCGAGCGCGGCAGCTTGTAGCGGTTGAAGTTCCACGTGCCGTTGCCCGGCCCGTCCTCGTACAGCGGCAGGTATTCGTGCAGCGCGTGGCCGATGCCCATGGCCGCCCCGCCCTGCAATTGCCCGGACACCAGCTCCGGCACCAGCTGGTTGCCGCATTCCAGCACCGCGTGATGGCGCAGGATTTCGACCTTGCCGCTGGCCTTCTCGACCGCGACTTCGGCCAGCACGCCCAGCACGCTGTTCAACAGGAATCCCGCGTTATTGCGCTGCACCGCCGGGTACGCCACCCGCGTGCGCGGAATGAAGCAATAGCCGCCGGCGGTGGGCGTGCCGCCGGCCGCCGGCCCGCCGCCGTCGCCCCGGCGCACGGCCAGGCCGTCGATCTGCCAGCGTTCGACGCCCGACGGCAGCGCGAAATCGGATTCCGTCCATTGCCCGCGGCTGAAGTCGTGGACCGCGACGCCGGTGACCAGGTTCAGTTCATAGGCCTTGCGCGCCAGCGTCTCCAGCGGCAGCGGCGTCATCCCGCCAGCCGTCAGCCGTCCGCCCACCCAGCGGGCCTCCTCCGGCCGCACCGCCGAGGACGCCCATTGGCCGCCGCCGATGCCCCGGCTCCAGATCGCGACCGCGGCGGGCCACAGGCCGTGCATGAACAGAAAACGGCTGGCCTCGATGGTGGCGTGGCTGAAGTAATACGAGGAGTTCGACGCCGACGAGGGCGAGGAAATATACGGCGTCCAGTACGGGTTCTGCGCCAGCAGGTCCTGCGCCGCCTGCGAGATGGTGCGCGGATTCTCGCTGGTCTGCATGGGCAGCTCGGGCCAACGTGTCTGGCCCCACTCCACCGCGTCGGCCGGGCGGCCCAGCCACTTGGCGCAGGCGTAGGCCTGGCTGGTGGTCGAGCCGGTGCCGATCTCCACCGCGACGTGGCGCAGCTCGATCCGCCCGTCCGGCGACAACGCGACGCCGGCGTATGCGGCGTCGGCCCCGTTGCCGTATTCGCGATAGGCGCAGGCGGCCCCCACGCCGTACAGCCGGCCCGGATGCTCGGCCTCGTAGGCCGATTTGCGCCGCTGCCGCTCCCGCCACAGCGGATGCGCGGCCATCCGGTGCAGCACTTCGGCGCCGCGCAGCTCGCCGCCGGGAATGGCGCCCTGCGTGTTCTTCATGTTGGCGCGCAGCACGTTGGCCAGACGCAGCTCGATGGCGTCCAGCCCCAGTTCCTGCGCGACCTCGTCGACCAGCATTTCGGTCGCGCCTATGCTTTGCACCATGCCGACGCCGCGCACGGCGGCCGCATCCACCGCGCGCGACGCCTGCATCGTGCTCATCAGATCGCTACGCGGAAAATAATAAAGAGACTGCGCGCCGACCAGGGTGGCGAAGCCCACGATGGGCGACCCGCTGCTGCGCCCGCCGCCATTGCCGACCAGCCTGGCCTGGAAAACCTGGAATTTCCCGCTGGCGCGATCCACCGCGATGCGGTAGCGGATATGGAAACTGTGGCGCTTGGTGCCGGCCTGGAACTGCTCGTAGCGGTCGTTGGCCAGCCGCACGGGACGGCCGTCCGCGTACAGCGCCGCGATCATCGGCAGCAACTGGAACATGCTGGCTTCCTTGGCCCCGTAGCCCACGGTATGGCACGGCGTCAGCAGAATGCGCCGGATGTCGCGCCGGCTGGCGGCGAACATCCGGGCGGCATGCTGCAGGATCTCCTGCGGGGCCTGCGTCGCGACGATCACGTGCAGCGTGCCGTCCGCGCTTTCGTACCAGCAGTTGCCGTTATCGGTTTCCAATGGCGCCGGTTCGATGGACTGGGAGAAGTATTCCCGCTCCAGCACCAGCTGCCCCAGGCGGGGCTGTTCCAGCGCCTCGGCGATCTGCTGCGCGTGCGCCAGGCCGGCGGCGTCCAGCGCGTCGCTGCGCGCCCATTCTGGCGCCTGCTTGACGAAGCGCGCCGGGCGCAATGCCTTGTCCTTGAAGCTGGAGTAGACGTCATCGGCGAACGGGTCCTGCCCGCCCACGCGCACATAGCGCAGGCTGGCCCAGGGGTCGCGCACCAGCGGCTGCCCGCCGCCTTCGAAGCGGACCGCGCCCGGGCTGGATTTCAGTATCGTCTTGGCCGCCCTGAAGCGCGCGAAATCATGCCAGATCAGCATGGCCACGGCCTGCCCCAGATAGGCCGGCGTCGTGCCGGCGCGCAGCAAGAGCTCGCCATCGGCTATCGCGATGCCGTCGCGCTCCAGGTCTTGCGCGGTGACCACACGGTCGGGCTGCAGCCCGGCTTCCAGCATGCCCAGGTCGATCCCGGCATAGACGCCGTCGGCCCGCGTGGCGCGCAGCAGCATGGCATGGGATTGCGTGTCGGGCCATCCGGGCAGGTCGACGGCGCGCATATCGAACCCGAAGGTCTTCTCGCCCGTCACCTTGGCCAGCGCGTCGATGCGATGGCGCATCCTGCCTGCTTCCGCGTCCCATGCCGACAGCGGCGGGGGCTGCCGCACGGGCGCGGCGGCGAACGCCTGGGCGGGCCTGACCAAAGCGACCGCGATTCCGGAGACGACGCCGCTCCACAGGAAGTCGCGCCTGGTGAAACCATTGCTCATATTTTCGGCCTCTGTGCCACGGAGGGAAGAAGCCAATGATTCTGTCAGCCGCGTCCGCGCTCGTCCTGCACGAAAGCGACAAAAAATCGCTAAGACCGGCCAGGCGCGGAATCGGGCCGGGCGAGTTCGGCGAAGTACTTTGCCGGCGGCTTGCCCACGGCCTTGCGGAACATGGAGATGAACGCCGTCACCGACTCATAGCCGAGATGGTCGGCGGCGCGCTGCACCGAGTTGCCGGCGGCAAGCTGGTGCATGGCCACGATCAGGTGCAGCTGCTGGCGCCAGCGGCCGAACGACAGCCCGGTTTCCTGATGGACCAGCCGGGCCAGCGAACGCTCGCTCATGGCCACCTCCCTGCCCCAGGCCGCCAGCGTGCGCCTGTCGGCGGGGTTCTCCGTCAGCATTCTGGCGATCTTCTGCAGGCGCGGATCGGAAGACGTCGGCAGGTGCAAGAGCTCGACCGGCATCTTCACCAGCTCTTCGAGCAACACCACCGCCTTGCGGCCCGTGGGGCTGTCCGGCGGATAGCTGGCGTCGGCCTGCGCCATGTCGAGCATCAGCTCGCGCACCAGCGGCGTAATGGACAGGGTGCAGCATTGCCGCGGCAGACGGGCGGCGTCCGGCCGCACGAAGAGATTGCAGATGCGCGCGTTGTCCGTCGCGCGCATGCTGTGCGTCATCCTCCCGGGTATCCACACCGCGCATCCGGGCGGCACCATCCAGATCGAATTCGGCACCTCGCAGGTCACGCCGCCGCGCAAGGCCAGCACCAGTTGCCCGTAGCGATGCCGGTGCACGGGCACCTCGCTCCTGCGCCCGGCAAGCTCCACCTGCCGGCCGATCACGGGCGCGTCGGACGCCTCAAACTCATCGAGCCTGTCGATGTCCAGATCCGCCAAAGTCGTCATGCCGTTCACGTTGACCTGATTGACCGATTTTTTGCCATTTTAAGCCGTATACATACTAACGGGGGCATCCTATCCTGCCTGCTCCGCCCCTACCCGCTCATGCCGCCATGCAGCCCTATCACCCGTCAACCCCGGACAGCTCAACGCAGGCGATGGACGATATCGAGCTCCACGTCCTGCGCCATCTTTGCCAGTGGCGGCAGGCCGGGCAGCGCGCGATGCTGTTGACGGTGGTGCGGACCTGGGGCTCGTCGCCGCGCCCGGTGGGCGCCATGATGGCGCTGCGCGAGGACGGCCGCAGCGCCGGTTCGGTATCCGGCGGCTGCGTCGAGGACGACCTGATCCTGCGCCATGCGCGCCGCCCCGCAGGCATGCCGGCGCAGCCGCCGCAACTGATCCGCTATGGCGTCAGCGCTGACGAAGCGCATCGGTTCGGCCTGCCCTGCGGCGGCACGCTGGAGCTGCTGGCCGAATTCAATCCCGCGCTCGAACCCTTGGCGGAACTGCTTCAACGGCTGCAAGCCGGCGAACTGGTGCGCCGCACGGTCCGCCGCCAGGACGGCGCCATGCGGCTGGACCGCGCGCACGCGCCCGGCACGCTGCGGTTCGACGACGACACGCTGGAATACACGCTGGGGCCGGCGTACCGCATGCTGCTGATCGGCGCCGGCGCGCTGGCCGAATACCTGGCCACCATGGCGCGCTTCAATGGGTTCTCGGTCACGGTCTGCGATCCGCGCGCCGAACACCGCGACGGCTGGCGCATGCCCGGCGTGCGCATGGTGACCGACATGCCCGACGACGCCGTGGCCGCTTTCGCCCCCGACCTGCGCAGCTGCATCGTGGCGCTGACCCACGATCCCAAGCTGGACGACATGGCCCTGCTCGAGGCCGTGGACAGCCCGGCCTTCTACGTCGGCGCCATCGGCTCGCGGCGCAACAGCGCGGCGCGCCGGGCCAGAATGAAAACGTATTTCGGCCACACGGACGCCAGCCTGGCCCGGCTCAGGGGTCCGGTCGGCATCCACATCGGCAGCAAGACGCCGGCCGAGATCGCGGTCAGCATCATGGCCGAAATCCTGGCCGTGAAAAACGGCGTGGACCTGCCCGCCGCGCTTTCCATCGCCGCGTCCAAGCCGCGCTGAGCGCCGCGCCGGGCGTCAGGGCTGATCGCGGTCGCCGGCCAGCGCGCCGCGCCATGCGTGCCCGATGATGCGCGCGTAGGCCGCGGGCACGTCGGCCACCGGCAGGGCCTTGGCCAGCCGGGTCACGTCCAGCGCATCGCGCAGTAAGGCGTCCAGCGCGCTTTCCTGGATGCCGAAACTGCGCAGATCGGTCGGGATGCCCAGCCTTCCCACCAGCGCGCGCAGCGCCACCGGCAGCCGGCGCACCGCCGCTTCCTCGTCGGCATCGGCAATGCCGAAGATGCGGGCGGCCTCCAGCAGTTCCGTAAAGCGCTCCTCGCGCAGCGCGTCCAGCACATACGGCAGGATGACCGCGTTGGTGCTGCCGTGGCTTTTATGGGTCTGCCCCGCGATCGCATAGGCGATGCCGTGGGCCGCGTTCAGCCCCGCGCTGCCGTACGAAAGCGCGGCATAAAGGCTGGCGTACGACATGCCGATGCGCGCCTGCGCATCGGCGCCGTCGGCGTAGGCCCGTTCCAGCCACGCCGCGCACAGCCGCAGCGACTCCCTGGCGAACATCATGGTCAGCGACGAGCGGCCGCTGTAGCCCGGGTCCGCGCTGCCGCCGCGGTCGTACTGCGCGCTGTCCAGCGTCACCAGCGACTCGATGGCGTGCGTCAAGGCGTCGATGCCGGCGTCGGCCGTGACCCGCGCCGGACAGGTATAGGTGAATTCGGGATCGACCAGCGCGATCTGCGGCCGCAGCGCGTTGTCCATCACCGCGACCTTGGTGGCGTTGTCCGGGTCCACCAGGATCGCCCCCGGCGTCGCCTCCGAACCGGTGCCCGAGGTGGTCGGCAAGGCGATGAGCGGCAGCGGCCGGCAGCCGGCCAGGTCGCCCAGGAAATCGCGCACCGGCCGGCCTTCGGGCAAGGTCAGGCAGAGCGCCTTGGCCAGGTCGATATTGCTGCCGCCGCCCAAGGCGATGACGTGGTCGGGCCGCGCGCCGTCCAGGGCCGCACGCACCTGCCCGGTCGCCCGGTCGCACAGCGTGGTGGTCGGGTCGGGCTCGCCGCCTTCGTACACCGCGAGGCGCACGCCGCGCGCGCCGGCGGCCTCGACCAGCTCGCGCACCCAGGGCGTCTGCCTGGCGAAGAAGGCGTCCGTCACCACCACGCCCTGCCGATGGCCCAGGCGTTCCAGCAATGCCGGCAACTGGCTGCGGGCGCCGCAGCCGACGATCAGGCGGCCGGGCGCGCAGAAATGGATCAGGTCTTCAGTTCTCATGGGTGGACTCCGGAACGGCGGGAAAAATCCCGTGCTGAAGAAAGCGGCGGATCTGCCGCGCCACGTCCGCCGTGTTCTCGGTGAGCACGGAATGGCCGGCGCCGGCAATGACGTATTGCGACGCCCGCGGCAGCCCCTCGGCCAGCCATAGGCCGTGGCTCAGCGGCGAGTCCGTGTCGTCGCTGCCGTGGATGACGAGCGCGGGTTCGGCGATCGCCGCCAGCGATGCGCGATGGTCCAGGCCGCGGATGGCCTGCCAGGTGGCGGCGACGGCGGCATGGTCGGCCGCCACGCGCATGCCCAGGCGCTGCTGGCGCTGCGCCACCTCGCGCAACAGCGCATCGCCCTCTTGCCTGAACCAGCGCGCCTGCGCCAGGCACGGCGTGCCCGACACCAGCACCAGTCCGGCCGGACGCGCGGCGTTGCTGCGGCGCAGGGCCTCCAGGATGACCGAGACGCCCATGCTCCAGCCGGCCAGCACGTAGGGGCGGCCGCCGCAGTGCGCGCGCACCGCGTCGTCCAGATCGTCGGCGTAGCGTTCCAGCGCATAACCGCCGGCCGCGGTCGGCCGGGGCGCGGCGCCGCGTCCGCGCAGATTGGGCAGCACCCAGGTCGCGGCGTCGGCCAGCGCCTCGGCCACCGGCGACCAGGCGGCGCGCGTGCCCTGGATGCCGTGGACCGCCACCACCCGAAGCGGCCCGCTACCCTTGATTTCAATGTCCATGTTGACGTCCGTCAAAGGAAAGCAACGGGCAGATGATGGAAAAGACAATACACGGCTTATATATCTCCAGAGGATGACTGGTGTTTTGCTATTCTTGCGCTGTCGAACGAGTAAGGAGAGAGGGATTGGCACGAGCCGCAAGCCCCGGCGCCGCCGGCGCCAAGCGCAAGTCCAGCGCGCCGTTGCCCGCAGTCGCCCCGATGCAGGCCAAGTCCAAGCTGAACGATGTGGCGTATCAGCTTCTGGAGGAGGCCATCGTGACGCTGAAGATTCCTCCCGGCACGCTGGTGTCCGAGCAGCGCCTGAGCGAAATGACCGGCGTCGGACGCACGCCGCTGCGCGAGGCCGTCCAGCGCCTGGCGCGCGAACACCTGATCGTGGTGATGCCGCAGCGCGGCCTGCAGATCCCAACCATAGACATCGGCAGGCAGCTGCGGCTGCTGGAAACCCGGCGCGAGATCGAGCGGCTGGTGTGCCGCAGCGCGGCCAAACGCGCCACGGCCAGCGAACGCAAGCGCTTCCAGCGGCTGGCCGACGAATTCAGCGCGGCCTCGGCCAAGAACAACGACGTCGCCTTCATGCGTTCGGACCGCGAATTCAACGAACTGTGCCTGACCGTGGCGCGCAACGAATTCACCGAAAGCGCCATGCGCGCGCTGCACGGCCTGTCGCGCCGGTTCTGGTATCTGCACTACAAGCAGGCGGCCGACCTGCCGGAAATGGCGCGCCTGCATGCGGCGGTCGCGTCGGCGATCGCGCAGGGCGACGTGGCCGGCGCCGGCGAGGCGCTGGACCGGTTGGTCGACAACGTCGAAGCCTTCGCCCGGGCCACGGTGGCGCTCGACCGGCTTTGAACCGGCCCCTGCCCGCCGCCGCACCCTAGCGCCCCTGCAGGATGGCGGCCTCTTCGTCCGACAGCTGCGGGCCGTCGAGCGTGACGCGCGAGTGGTCGTTGCGAAAGCGCGCGATCACCGGCCGCAGCTCCTCTTTCACGTGCTTCTCGCTATAGCCGTTGAACAGGTGCCCGGCCAGCCCCCGGCGCAGGTCCGAGGTGCCCATGAACCAGTCGGCGATGGGAAACGTCAGGTTCATGTTGTACTTCATCATGATCCCCATATTGTGGTGCGCGGTGTGATGGCGCCGGATCGTATTGATGAAAGGCATGTTGCGCACGAACCAGTTGTCGTGCACGTGGCAGCAATAGTGGAAGGTTTCGTAGATCAGGTACTGCCCCACCATCGTCAGAAACAGGATGTAGCCCGCGTTCGGATTGAACACCAGCGAAGCGATGTAACCCAGCGCCGTGCCGGCCACGCCCAGCGTGGCGAGCACCCGCCACGGAAAGAACACGATCCGAAACTCCCGCGTGCTGTCGATGGTGGGCTCCAGGTCCGTGAAGTACTGGTGATGCTGGCGCGTATGCCGTTCATAGATGGCGCGCAGCGCGAACACGTCGATGCGCCGGTGCATCACGTAGCGGTGCAGGAACCACTCCACGAAATTGCCGGCCAGAAACACCGGCACGACCAGCAGCCACTCCCAGGTCGCGCCCTGGATCTGGGTCAGGCAGTACCAGATCGCCGCCGCGCCCACGGCGTACATCACGCCGATGTGCAGCAGGCCGTTGTACAGCGGACTGATGTCCGCCTTGTACTCCTCGCGGAACTTGCGTTGTCGTTCGGTCATCATGGCCAGCCTCCTTACGCCGATAACATACACAACTAATATATTAGTTTGCACAGGCAAGTGCGCGCCCCGGTACAAACCCCTATCGGATATTTTTTGAATCCAACTAATATATTAGTTGAGTACAACAATCGCAGGACCACAACGGGAGACTAGCTATGGATATGTCCATTAGCGCGGTAGCAGCACGCACCAGTGTCGCCGCTCGTCTAGAGCGCCTGCCGATCACCGGCTATCAGCGAGGCTTGTTCGCCATCATTGCGACCGCCTGGTTCTTCGATTCCATGGACCTCGGAATCATGACCTTCGTGCTGGGTTCCATCAAAGCCGAATTCGGCCTGACGGCCATGCAGACCGGCCTGCTGGCCAGCTCCAGCTTCCTCGGCATGTTTCTCGGCGCGGCTACCGCCGGCCTGCTGGCCGACCGTTTCGGCCGCAAGCCCGTGTTCCAGGTCAGCATGGTGTTCTGGGGCATGGGCAGCCTGCTTTGCGGCTTCGCCCAGGACGTCGACTCGCTGATGATCTACCGCGTACTGCTGGGCTTCGGCATGGGCATGGAGTTTCCCATCGGCCTGTCCATGGTGTCCGAGATCGTGCCCGCCAAAAGCCGCGGCCGCTACGTCGCCATCCTCGAAGGCTTCTGGCCCATCGGCTTTATCGCCGCCGGCATCGTGGCGTACTTCTGTCTGCCGCTGATAGGCTGGCGCGGCATCTTCATCCTGCTGGCCATCCCCGCCCTCTTTGTCTTCTACGTGCGCCGCTATGTGCCCGAATCCCCGCGCTGGCTGGAAGACGCCGGACGCACCGACGAGGCCGACGCCGTCACCGGCCGCTTCGAACATTCCGTGATGCGCTCGGGCCGCCTGAGCGAATTGCCGCCCGTCACCGACCTCACCGCCCAGGCCCGCCCCAGCCGCCGCGCGCTCTATGCCGAACTGTGGCACGGCATCTACGCCAAGCGCACGGCCATGCTGTGGATACTGTGGTTCTTCGCCCTGCTCGGCTACTACGGCCTGACCACCTGGTTGGGCGCGCTGCTGCAGCAGGCCGGCTACGAAGCCACCAAGTCGGTGCTGTACACCGTGTACATCTCGCTGGCCGGCATCCCCGGATTCATCTTCGCCGCCTGGCTGCTGGAAGCCTGGGGCCGCAAGCCCGCCTGCGTGCTGACCCTGCTCGGCAGCGCCGTGTCCGCCTACCTCTACGGACAGGCCGCGGCCATGCAGGCGCCCCTGCCCTACCTGATCGGAGCCGGCCTGTGCATGCAGTTCTTCCTTTTCGGCATGTGGTCGGTGCTATACGCCTACACGCCGGAGCTCTACCCCACGCGCTCGCGCGCCACCGGCGCCGGCTTCGCCTCGTCCATCGGCCGCGTCGGCTCGCTGGTCGGCCCCTACGTGGTCGGCGTGCTGCTGCCCCTTACCGGCCAGGCCGGCATCTTCGCGCTGGGCGCGGCGTCCTTCGTCATCGCGGGACTGGTCGTGATCGTGCTGGGCGCGGAAACCAAGGGGCGGTCGCTGGAGGAGCTGTCGCATTGAGGGTGTCGAGAATATCGGATTGCGCAGTAGTGGAGAGCCGAAATCCAGCCATCGAGCTGCCCGCCTGTGGATGGCGCTCAGGTGAATATAACAATATTGGCATATATGCCAATTCCGGTGCCGTGTGACGGCGGGAAGTACTATTTCAACACCCGCCCCAACCTGCCGCCGGCCATTGCAGCACCGCCGGCCAACGGCCCGCATTCGAAGAATTCCGATCATGCCGAACCGCCATGCCGTCCGGATTGCGCTGGCCCTGCCGCTGCTCGCGCTGGCCGGTTTCGGCGCCTGGATACTCAGCCTGCCGTCCCAGCCCGGACGCGCCGAACCGCCGCCCATCGCGGCCGATGAAACCAAGGCCATGCTGGCCGCGCTCGCGCCGCCCAAACGGCAGCGCCCGCTGGTAGCGGTGGTGGGCCTGAACGACGCCACCGAGACCACCGACTATCTGATGCCCGCCGGCATACTGCGCCGCGCCGACATCGCCGACGTGGAAATGCTGGCGAGCGCGGCCGGTCCGGTAAAGCTGTATCCCGCGCTCGCGGTACAGCCCGACGCCACGCTCGCCAGTTTCGACGCGCGCCATCCGGCCGGGGCCGACTACGTCATCGTGCCCGCCATGAGCCGCGACGACGATCCCGCCATCCNCGCCGTCACCGGCCGCTTCGAACATTCCGTGATGCGCTCGGGCCGCCTGAGCGAATTGCCGCCCGTCACCGACCTCACCGCCCAGGCCCGCCCCAGCCGCCGCGCGCTCTATGCCGAACTGTGGCACGGCATCTACGCCAAGCGCACGGCCATGCTGTGGATACTGTGGTTCTTCGCCCTGCTCGGCTACTACGGCCTGACCACCTGGTTGGGCGCGCTGCTGCAGCAGGCCGGCTACGAAGCCACCAAGTCGGTGCTGTACACCGTGTACATCTCGCTGGCCGGCATCCCCGGATTCATCTTCGCCGCCTGGCTGCTGGAAGCCTGGGGCCGCAAGCCCGCCTGCGTGCTGACCCTGCTCGGCAGCGCCGTGTCCGCCTACCTCTACGGACAGGCCGCGGCCATGCAGGCGCCCCTGCCCTACCTGATCGGAGCCGGCCTGTGCATGCAGTTCTTCCTTTTCGGCATGTGGTCGGTGCTATACGCCTACACGCCGGAGCTCTACCCCACGCGCTCGCGCGCCACCGGCGCCGGCTTCGCCTCGTCCATCGGCCGCGTCGGCTCGCTGGTCGGCCCCTACGTGGTCGGCGTGCTGCTGCCCCTTACCGGCCAGGCCGGCATCTTCGCGCTGGGCGCGGCGTCCTTCGTCATCGCGGGACTGGTCGTGATCGTGCTGGGCGCGGAAACCAAGGGGCGGTCGCTGGAGGAGCTGTCGCATTGAGGGTGTCGAGAATATCGGATTGCGCAGTAGTGGAGAGCCGAAATCCAGCCATCGAGCTGCCCGCCTGTGGATGGCGCTCAGGTGAATATAACAATATTGGCATATATGCCAATTCCGGTGCCGTGTGACGGCGGGAAGTACTATTTCAACACCCGCCCCAACCTGCCGCCGGCCATTGCAGCACCGCCGGCCAACGGCCCGCATTCGAAGAATTCCGATCATGCCGAACCGCCATGCCGTCCGGATTGCGCTGGCCCTGCCGCTGCTCGCGCTGGCCGGTTTCGGCGCCTGGATACTCAGCCTGCCGTCCCAGCCCGGACGCGCCGAACCGCCGCCCATCGCGGCCGATGAAACCAAGGCCATGCTGGCCGCGCTCGCGCCGCCCAAACGGCAGCGCCCGCTGGTAGCGGTGGTGGGCCTGAACGACGCCACCGAGACCACCGACTATCTGATGCCCGCCGGCATACTGCGCCGCGCCGACATCGCCGACGTGGAAATGCTGGCGAGCGCGGCCGGTCCGGTAAAGCTGTATCCCGCGCTCGCGGTACAGCCCGACGCCACGCTCGCCAGTTTCGACGCGCGCCATCCGGCCGGGGCCGACTACGTCATCGTGCCCGCCATGAGCCGCGACGACGATCCCGCCATCCTGGCCTGGCTGCTTGCACAGTCCCGCAAGGGCGCGACCATACTCGGCGTGTGCGCCGGGGCCAAGGTCGTTGCCGCCGCCGGCCTGCTCGACGGCAAGCGCGGCACCACCCATTGGTACTACCTGAACGACCTGCTGCGCGCGCATCCGTCGATCTCCTACGTCGCGGACCGGCGCGTCGTGACGGACCGGGGCGTGGCGACCAGCACCGGAATCTCCGCCTCCATGCCCATGATGCTCATGCTGATCGAGGCCATCGCCGGGCGGCAAAAGGCCGAGGCCGTGGCCGGCGACCTCGGCCTGCCCGCCTGGGACGCTCGCCACGCCAGCCGCAACTATGCGCTGACCCGGCCCTTCGTCACGACGGTGTTGGGCAACTCGCTGGCGTTCTGGAACCGCGAACGGATCGGCGTGGCGCTTGCGCCCGGCATGGACGAAGTCTCGCTTGCGCTGGTGGCCGACGCCTGGTCGCGCACCTACCGTTCCAGAGCCGCGTCGTACGCGGATTCGCCGCAACCGGTACAGACCCGCAACGGCATACGCATCGTTCCCGACGCGGCCGCGGCCGACTGGCCGGCGCACGCGCGCATCGCCACCGCGACCGAGCAGCGGCCGGCCCAGGCGCTGGACCGGACCCTGCAGGCCATCGCGGGCCGCTACGGCGCGTCCACCGCCGACATGGTCGCCGTGCAATTGGAATACCCGTGGCAAGAAGCGCATGGCCGTTTTTCCGCAGCGCTGCCGCGGTAATTGTGTCAAAACCTGGCGCAGCCGCGCCGTCCGGCCGTTGATGACACGCCTGGAAACATCCGGGCTGGCCGGTTTGGAAACACCCGCCTACGATCGGTGACTCGACTCGCGCCGCCCTGGAGCTCCGATGCGCGTATTGCAGTCGCTCAAGTCCCGTATCGCAGCCGCGCTGGCCGGCATCGGCACGCTCGTGGCCGCGGCCAGCGTGGCGCTCTATGGCGCGTATGGCAAGATCAGCCGCGGCGCCGAGCCGGTGTTCGCCGCCGGCGCGGCCATCCAGACCGGCCAATGGCGGGTGGTGCCGCAACGCGCCTGGACCGCGTCGGGCAAGGCCTACGGCGTGCCGGTAAAGCCCGGCGCCACGGCGCTGGTGCTGGAAGCCGAACTGACCAACCGCACGGCGGAATCCAGCGCCGACTATCTCGGCGTGTTCCGCTGGAACGCGGCCGCCGGCAAGCCGTATGTGGTGGGCCTGCGCGACTCGCTGCAAATGCCCTACCTGCAGCCCGGCCTGCCCGAACGCGTCGCCTTCATCTGGACGCTGCCGCCCTCCGCCGCCGCGCCCGCGCAGGCCGCCTTCGCGGTGGCGAGCAAGACCTACAAGCCCATCGACAACCTGTACGGCGCGCCCGGCTGGTTCAATCCCGCCGTCGTGGGCCGGGTCGAGCTGCCCGTGGCGCAAGACGGCGCGAAGGCGGTGCAATGAGCGCGCGGCTGGGCTCGCTGCTGCTGATTCTTGCCTCGGCGCTGGCGTTGTACGGCATGCAGCGCAGCACGCCGCGCTACATGGACCTGACCGGTCCCATCGTCGAACGCGGCGTCATGGGCGAGGCGGTCGACACCCGCCTGTTCCAGGCCACGGTCGAGCGCGTCCAGTTCGCGCGGCAACTGGCCTATCGGCGCCTGGGCGCGGAGCAGGTCCGCGACACCGGCGGGGTATGGGCCATCGTGTGGCTGCGCCTGGCCGCCGCCGACACCTCGGCCACCATGGCCGAAGCCGCGTGGCTCGGGCCCGACGGCCTGGCCTACCGCCACACCGACCGCCTGTCGCTGGCGCGCGGCGTGCCGCCCTACGCACTGGACCCGGGCCTGCCGCGCAGCGTGCGGCTGGTGTTCGAAATCCGTCCCGACCAGGCGCGCGGCGCCGCCCTGCTGCTGTCCTCGCGCTACGGGCCGCGCCTGGATTCGCAGGCGCGCATCGCGCTGGACGACGTACCCGTCGACGCCGATGGCCGGCCGCAAGCCATCGCCCGATACGATCTGGACCAGGAGAGCCCCCCTTGAACGACGTCCAGCCCGCCGAGCGCCGCTGGCGCCGGCGCAGCCTCTGGCTCCTGCCTCCGTTGCTGCTGCTGACGCTCTTCTGGGGCGGACGCGAAAACGCGGCCCGTTGGCTTCAGGGACGCGAACTGCGGCCGCACGACGTGGCGGCAGGCGCCACGGCGCCGCTGGGTGGCGCCCGTTGGAGCCTGCAGGAATTCGGCGTCATGGAGCCGCCGGCCAACAAAGGCTGGCTGCCCGGCTCGCGCGCGGCGCTGGCCGCCTTTTCGGTGCACGTGGAAGCCTCCGACCTGCCCGTGCGCTGGCGCGGCTGCCGCATCGCCCTGCACGACGCGCGCGGACGCACCTGGCTGCCCGCCATCGAGCCGGCGCTGCGCGTGCCGCCGGCCGCGGCGCGCGGCTGCGTGGCCGCCGCGCATCGCGGCATCGCGCCCGGCTCGCGTGTCGTCATCATCGAAGCCTTCATGGTGCCGGCCGACGCCGAGCCGCCCTGGTCGCTGTCCGTCTCCATGGACAGCGACCGGCCGGCCTACCTGCGCTTCACGCCGCCCGCGCCCGGCTGATCAGGCGGCCGCGGCCGCCGCGCGGCGCGACTGCCATGGCGCGAACGCGCTCTCCAGCACGGCCGCCAGAAAGCAGATGCGCAAAGGCTCGATCAGCAGGCCGGTGGACGAATCCCGGAACGGGCTGCCGAACAACAGCGACACCGCCTGCGCCAGCACCTGCCAGGTGTCCAGGTCATGCGGCCCGATCAGGCGCGCCGCGCCATACCACAGCCACGCCGCGCCCCAATCGATCAGCCGATACCCCACGATCAGCGTCACCAGCAGCAGCGTGCCGCTATGGAAGGCCAGCCGCACGCCATTGGCCAGCGGCAGATAGCGCTTGCGATAGCCCGCCACGAAATGCTCGACGAAATCCCGCAGGAAACGCGGCATCGAACGGTAGCGCTCGCCCAGGCGCTGCAGACGGTCATAGCGCCGCAACTCCGCGTCCTCGCGCACGTCGTAGCCATAGACCAGGGCCGCCATCACCAGCCACACGACCGGCAGCAGCGCATAGAAGAACAGGCGCGCCAGCGCCGCCCCCAGGGTCGGGCCCTGCGCCTCCACCGGCGTCATGCCCGCGGCCCAAGCGTCCGACAGCGGCGTCAGCGCGTTCAGAAAAGACTGCAGCAGCGCGTCCAGCCCGCGCTTGTCGATCAGCCATTGCCAGGCCTGGTCCTTCCAGCGGCTGATCACGTACAGGCCGATAAGAATCCAGTTGGTCTCGCACAGCACCACCAGCCACTGCCAGCCGCTGCGCCCCGTGCGGTCGCGCGCCGCCACCGCCGCCTTGCGCACCAGCCACGAGATCGCCACCGACACCAGCAGCCAGCGCGAATCCAGCGCGTCCAGCACCTGCCCGTGCTCGCCCAGCGGGTCCAGGCCCAAGGCCAGCCGCGAATACTGCCGCACCGTATCGCCCAGGAATCCCCAGGCCGCGTAATACGCGAAAAACGGCAGCAAGGCCACGGTCAGCACCTGCCCCAGCCGCCCCTGCCCGCCGCCATCCGCCGCCGCGCCGGCGCGCGCCGCTTCCTGCGCGCCGCGCAAGGCCGGCAGGCCCGGAAGCAGCACCAGGAACATGGCCACCGTCGTCACCAGCTGCGCCAGCGCCACCAGCGTCAGCACCGCCAGGCCGGACAGATGGTGGGCGAAACCGGTATGCACCGCCGCCCACAGCAGCACATCGTGGGCCAGCGAGCCGGCCAGCACCAGGGCCATCAATTGCGGCCAGAACCGCAGCCACAGCCTGCCGGTAAGCGCCCACGGCGCAAGCACCGCATCGAGCATTTCGCCACCCTGTCGTCGCGCAGATCAGTAGCGGTCGATCATAAGACTACGCCGGCGGGCGACTTGTTACCGCTTGCCACGATTGCGCACAGCGTGTCAGCGCCGCGGCCCCGCCCCGGCCGGCAATACTGGAACGGATGTTCCAGATAATGTACGATCCACCAACCCCGGACACCGGATCGCCATGCTGGACACCCTGCTCTCCACCGTCCCCCTGGACGCGCTCGCCGTAAGAATGCTGGCCACGGCCTTCGTCGTCATGGCGGTTTCATGGGCCGTGGGCGCCTTCGGCCCGCTCATCGGCGGCGCCCTGGCCGGCCTGCCCATCATCCTCGGGCCCGGCTTCTACTTCCTGGCCGCGCAAGCCCCGGCCGCCTTCGTCGCGCAGACCGCCGCCTACGCGCTGCTGTCGCTGTGCGCCACGCAATGCTTTCTGCTGTGCTACATCGCCGTCGCCGCCAGGACGCCGCCCTGGACCAGCCTGGGCTGCGCCGTCGGCGCCTGGCTGCTGGCCGCGCTGGCGCTGCGCCAGCTGCCCGCGCAACCCGTGGCCGGCGCCCTGCTTTTCATCGCGGTCACCGCGCTATGCCTGCGCATCGGCCGCCGCTTCCTGCTGCCGCGCGGCCCCGCCAAAGGCAAGGCCGGCTTCGGCCTGCTCGCCCTGCGCGGCCTGCTGGCCGGCACGCTGGTGGCCGCCGTCACCACCGCCAGCCAATGGCTGGGCGCCACCGGCGCCGGCCTGCTGCTGGCGTTTCCCATCGGCTACAGCGTGGTCGCCATCACCCTGCACCAGAAACTCGGCACCGCCAGCCTGATCGCCACGCTCTATTCCGCGCTGCTCGGCACCGCCAGCCTGGCCGCCTTCTGCGCGGCGCTCGCGCTCGCCGCCCCGCACTGGACGCCGAACGCGGCGCTGGCCTGGGCGCTGGCGGCGTCGATGACGTTCACGCTGGCGTTGGTGATCCGGCGGCGGCTGGCGATGGCGCGCTGACGCCATCCCGGTCGGCCCGGGCCGCCTGTGCCTTGCCGACGTTGCCGGCCGAGTCCAGTCCCAGCAGCCGCCGACGCGGTCGGCTATCCCACGAACGCCGGTTCGCGGCGTATCACCGGCGCGAAGGCTGGTCGCCCAGCGCCCGCACAGCCTGCTCCAGCCCGCCCAGAATGGACTCGGCGACCCGCGGCGAAAAATCCCGCGGCAACTCGGCCCGCACTTCGGCCACGGCCGCCGGCGTGCGGGCCAGGATCTCTTCGATGATCGGCTCGGCGCCAGACCCTAAGCCCACTTTCTGCGCCGTGCTGCCGAAGTGCCTGCGCCGGATGGCGTGCATCTCGTAGTGGCGATTCTTGCCCAGCAAAGCCATCGCCAGTTTGACTTCGTACGGCGACCACTGGCTGGGACCGTCTCCCAACACCGGATAGGCCGACATCACGTCGTACAGCCGGGTCAACTGGAAACGCCCGCGTGGCAGCAGCTGAATGCTGAAGTTCTTGGCATGCCCGTCGGGCGCCCGCAGCAGCCAGAACAGCACCTGCGCCGCCATCAAGGTTCTCATGTCGGCTTCGGCGTTCAACGACTGGCGCAGCGTCCCGAACAGGGCCTTGAGCCCCGGACCGCCCTCGTTCTCGTACTTGCGCAGCGGCGAACATCCCTCGACCTGGCAGAAATCTTCCTGCGGCAAACGCATCAGCCACCGCCCATCGGGCGAAACGCGGCGGTCGAAGCGCTCCACCACCAGCACGCGCTGGCGGCCGAAGGTCGCGATATGCGCCTCGGCCACGGGCAGGCCGTAGGCCTTCAACAAACGCAGGCACAACCACTCATTGTCCACCGAGGTGCTGAAGTCCGCCCGCCGTCCGCCCACCAGTCCCATCGGCAGCTTGAAAATATGGCTTGTGGGCGTCGCAGCGCGCGGCGCGAGCCACCGGCCGTCCCACCGTAGAAAAGCCGTCTTTTCCTGCGCCCCGGCCAGAGAAATCCGGAAATCCGCATCCGGGTCCCGACCCGCGGCGAAGGCCCGAGGCGACACGATCTCGATCAAATGCCGCTCGATATCCTCTTCCGACAACGGCACGCCGTCGATCCGGTCGAAACCCTCTGGCTCCTCGTCCTCGCCCAGGATCTGCACCGCGCCCGCGCAATCGCGCCCCACCGCCTTGAGCAAATCGAATGCGCCGGTCGAGCCCGTCCTGAACCACTCGGCCACGCGGCGGCGGATGGCATCGCTGTCCGGCAGCAGGTTGTCGAAATAATTGGCGACCCGCTCGCCCTTGAGCGGCAGATTCTGCAGATTGAACGGCAGCGACAGCGAAAGCGGTCGGCCTGCATCCAGGCCGACCCAATCCGCGTCATAGCGCAACTCCATCTCTCCGCGGGCGGGAATCGTCCATCGCCCCACGCGCAGGCCGTTGGTCCAGACCGACAGACTGCGACTATGCGAGCGGCGTCCCATATCTCACCAATCCGTCTGCGCGCCCGAAGCCGGCGCGGGACCGCCCCGCGTCCCGATGGCCAACTCCAGCCCCAAGACCGCGCACCAGGCCATGAGCTGCTCCACGCTCAATTCATCCGCGTTCAATTCCAGATGCGACACGCGCGACTGGCTCAGGCCGATGCGAGCGGCCAGGGCCGATTGCGTCAGGCCTTGCGCCTTGCGGGCGGCCTGGAGGATCGAACCCAGTTGAACGGCGGTGAGCAGCGTATGTGATCGCGCAGACATGGCGAATACCCGAGGTACAGCTAAATAAGAAATAGCTGTAAATCAGATAATTGTCAATTAGTTGTAAACCAACTATTCTTGCTGCGACCGCTACACATCGACCGGCAGCCTCCCCCGCTGAATATCCATGACCGATACGCTCCAGCACCTCAGCCAGCAGCAACGCGAGTTCGCCAACGAACGCGACTGGGAGCAGTTCCACTCGCCCAAGAACCTGGCTTCCGCCCTGATCGTCGAAGCGGGAGAACTACTGGAACATTTCCAGTGGATGACCGAAGAACAAAGCCGGGCGCTCTCTCCCGAGAAGCGGGAAGCCGTCGGCTACGAAATCGCCGATGTGCTGCTTTATCTCGTCCAGCTGAGCAACGTGCTGGGCATCGACCCCGTGAAAGCCGCGCAGGCCAAAATCCGCATCAATGCGCAGAAGTATCCGGTCAGCCGCGCCAAAGGCAGCAGCAGGAAATACGATCAGATATGAGCTGCGGGAACGGGTGCGCGTGACAGACGGCGCAAATGAGAAAAGGCGCCGAAGCGCCTTTTCTCTTGCCTTCCTACATCGAGGGCAGGATCACTCCCACTCGATTGTCAATAGCCCCGTGGAAACCGTTGTGTAGCAAGGCTTCCAGCCCGATGAGGGGCTTCTGATACCGCCAGCGATACCGACAAATCGACGTGCCTTGGCAAGTTCATCCCACTGGCTCCATGCAGGCTCATGTTGTCCCATCGAGCTGGCCATCCCTTCACACCCCCTTCTCACACCCTCCGTCGGATCCCTCCAGCAGGCCTCGCAGCCTCTTCAACTGGGAAGTTGACGGTATCAGAAGCGACTTTCGGCCTCTGCCTGACGGTATCGGCGGCGGCGTTTTCAGAGGGGCTGACGGTATCGGCACCGGAGCCACTGACCGCTTCCGGACGGTAGCAGGCGCTGAAGCCCCTCGAACACCGTCTCTGATACCGTCAAACCAGTCCCATGCCGTGCCATGCAGTGCCACCAAAGCCCACTGTCAGGCGACCACACGGGCGTTAGATAGACCGCATCCGTGCATCGCGAACCTGACGCCGACATCCTACCTGCACCGCCACGGTAGATTTGACGGTATCAGAGGCTTGGAACATCCGGTACCTCGACGGTATCGGCGCTGACGGGCCCCGGACACCCTCCTTGATACCGTAAAAGTAGTCCCATGCTGTCCAATGGAGTCTCACCAAAGCCCACTGGCACACGGCACGACGGTTCACCTACAGCAGCCGAACTGACATCACAATGCTCGACCTTCAGAACCGTTGTATTTTACTCCAGCAAGACCTCTGTGACACCTCTGTAGCCATATCTGCAAAAACCAAAACATGACCCAATCCCTTCTCTTTACCGAAGCCGAATGGAATGCCGAAATACCACGTGTCGTCCGAGAGATGACCGCCTATCTCAGGCAATATCGAGTCGCGGTTTATGAGGACCACGAGAGTCACGGCGCAGGCTGGGGAAGCGGATCCTACTTGCGCCTTAACGGCCAGGTTTCCATACTCACCAACCAACATGTTGCGTGCATCAGAAGCGACAACAGGACATTGGCATATCAATTCGAAGATCAAGACGATATTCGGCGCGTCGTCGGCGACCACTGCGAATATCCAGCGCCGCTCGATCTTGCACTCCTGCCTGTCTCCATTGATGCCTGGTCGACCTCTCCACACGGATCAAAGGCCATTGAAATTGACCAAATTTCCATCTGCCATGCCCCGGTAGAAACCGAACTGCTCACGTTCACCGGTTTTTCAGGCAGCAATGTGGCCTTCCACTTCAACACGCTCCTTGCAAACGGAACCTGCTATACCGCACGGGAGGTTGAGCTTCCGCAAGATGACCGCTTCTCCCCTCGGTTTCATTTCGGTATCGACTACCGTCCTGATCTGGCGTCCACGGTAATCGGCGACAAGAGCCTGCCGCTTCCTCCCGGACTCAGCGGGTCCACGGTTTGGAATACCGGATTCGTCGAGGCAAGAATGCGTGGGATCACGTGGACACCGGAATTCGCAAAAGTCACCGGCGTCGTATGGGGCTGGCCCTCAAACCATGGCTGCCTGGTTGCCACCAGGGCGGAATACCTGCGAAGTTTTCTGCTTGGTGCCCAAGGTCAGTTGAAGGCCAAAATTTGAGCGCAAGCGCCTCCAATCTTGAGGTAAAGAAACTGGAAGGCTTACGGCATCCATCACCTGCCGGTTTTGGCGAACCGATCGCACATAGGCCGTAAAGCACATCCGTGGCACGCCCGCTCCGACGAAGCGTAAGAAGGGGCGACCACACCTGCGAGAACTGCTTCACGCCTTTCGTAGATGCGCACGACAGTTTCCGCATCCAGCAGCGAAACACGGTGCGATTTGACCTTTCCAAGCCGTCCGGATTTCGGGATGGAAACGAACGCATAGGGCTCAACCACCTCTCCCGTCTGCGCCTCGATCGCAAGCCGCTGCGCCGACAGCTGTATGACGTCGGACAGGTACGGGCGATCCTGCCGCCTGGTCTTCAGCTCCACCAGCACCAGCGAACCTCCCGGCAGCCGATAGCCGCGATCGACCTTTGCCACCAACGGAATGGGGACCTTGATGCGAAAGAGCGTCTCCATGTAGACCAGCTCGGCCCCGGCCAACGCCCTGGGCCTCGACGCCCGCTCGTCCGTCCTGGGCCTCCTGGCCAACCACCAGATCAGTACCAGCAGCAACGCCACGCCCAATGCCGCAAAGCTCAGTTCTTCCATGATGTACCTCCGGCCAGCGTGTTGCAGCACCCTGCGACCACGATGCGCAGCACCGCACGCACGCATGCCACCATCACAGGGGAACGGTCCAGAACCCTGCAAACAGTCGGTGAAGTCCGGTAGTACGCCGCCACCGCCCACCGTCCCCAGCGCCAGCGCATGAGCACCACATCGCGGTAGGCGCGAAGCACTTGCGTTTCCGCTGCGTCTGGACCGAAAACGCAGGTCGCAACGAAGCAACGGCGGTCCGCGGTGGCTGCCACGCCCTCCTCGAAATACCGTTGATGCACAGCCTGCCCACGGGCCATACCCCTGCGCTGTTCGGCCGTCGTGCGTTCCCCGTACAGATGCGCGAGTTGCACTCGCTTCTCGCAGAACCCCATCTTGGCCAGATCCGTGGCGCTTACCTCGCCACGGCGGCCTGGTCTACGTTGTGTCATGACCACCTCACTCGGAAAAACCAGGCTCGAAGACCGCGTTGGTCACCGCGGCAGATCCCGCGGCCACCGTGTCAATTCGCGCTGAGGCCGGCATGACTCCCGCCCCGACCGAAGTAAAGACCCCGTACTGGGCGAGCAACCCGTCATAGGCCAGCACGCGCAGCCGGTTGACCCGCTTCGCCCCTTGGGGAAAGCGCACGAGTTCGTCATACAGCCGAGGGTTGTCCGCGCGTGCCAGCTCGAACACCAGCCGGATCGGCTTCGGCTCCTGTTGCGCCTTCCCGTTCATGCGACCTCCCCTGCCCCACGGTCCCGGCTCGCGGCCAGCGTGGTGGTTGCGTAGTTCTGCCCCGCGACCTGGAAACCCCGGACATTGGCGAACATCGGTTCCTTGACCTCGTGGATTCGGTGCTTCGGGAAGGCCGCCTTCACGGCCTTCTTGAACAGGAAAGCTCCGCCGCCGACCAGGATGATGTTCTGCAGGCTCTCCGGCGTCTCGATCCACTGCCGCATGGTCGAGACCGCCTGTTGGGCCACGCTCTCGGCCAGCGGCAGGTGCTTCTTCATGTCGTAGGACTTCTGGAAGATCACCGGTGCCTTGCCCGTGCGCAACGCCAAGTCGATCGCGTCATAGTCGCGGTACGGGGTCCCGATGTCCTTGGAAATCTCGTCGGCCAGCAGCCGCAGGACATCGGACATGCCGCGGTTGATCGAATTCGACTGCTTCTGCACCAGACGCATGCCGCGCGTGACCAGCCAGTCGAAGGTGCGCGAGCCGGGATCGATCACCAGGCTCTGTTCGTTGCCGATGCTCGCCATCTTCTCGTGCTCGGCGGCATAGTGGACCAGCGCCCCCTGGGGCTGGGCCACGGCCATCGCCTTGGCAACCGTCACGGTCTTGCCGTTGCCGACGGGATGGCTGCCCGTCATGGCCTTTTCGAGCGCCGTCTTCTTGAGGGTGAACAACGCCACCGGCAGGCCGACGATCAGCAGGTCGATGTGCGGCACCTTCATGAGGCTCAGCGCACCGCGCAACAGCGCCATGTACTCGGGCGAGTCGATGTAGTCGTCGTGCAACTGCTTGGCGCGGAAAGTATCGGCGGCCAGGCCCACATCGGGCCCGACCTCGTAGAACAGCGGCCCGACCGGGATGCAGACGGTCTTGCGCCGTTCGCTGGCCGGCCAGTGCGGCGCCTCGCCACTGGACGGATAAGCAACGGAGGGGAAGCTGGCGCAGCGGATGTCGGCCCCTGCGACGCCAGTAACGAACTTGGTGTTGCCGGATCCGACATCCACGGCTCGGACGATCAATTCCATGAGAGTGCTCCTGGTGAAGAAAGATGTCAGCCAGCATCGGCAAACCGACGCGGCCACGCCACGCACAATCCGCACGGAATGAACCGGGTTTCGGCATCGGCGGCTGTCAGCCGTCACTCCACTGGGAGCGCGGCGACACCGCACTGACACCCACCGCTGCTTTTCTCCGCCGCAAGTTGTGCGCGTGTCACCACGGTCTCACCACTTCGACACTCGTCAACCCCGTCCGCGCCGCGCCAGCACACGCCGGCGCGTTGCCCCCTTCGCCGCCTTGAGGCCCCCGTCTGGGACCAGAGGCAGAGCATTCCCTTGTCAAGCCCGCGCGCAGACACGCTCTGCGGGCGTTTGGGACGCTAGATCGCCCCTATCACGCCGTCGCGTTGCCGCAAGCGCCACGGCGAACCGGCGTCCCATGCCGTCGCACTACCGCATGGCCGTTGACGCGCAACCCGCTTTCGTCATCCACTACAGACTCCCGAGGGCCACCCTTGGCCCGCTCCTTGATGGAGCAAAAGGCGTCGCAGTCGTTACCTGCCCTTCAAGCCCCGGCCCCGAGCCGGGGTGGCCGTCGCCCCCGAGGCGACCGCCCCGAGGTTTCCTTTCGTAGTGAACAGGCCTCTGACCATCGCCAGCCCTGCGGCTGGGCGCTCCCCGAAGCGCGTCAAGACCGTCGATCTCCCGGACCGGCACCCGATGCCGATTCCCGATCCCGCCATCACCGAGCACGCGTGTTTCACGCCGCCAGCAGTTGTGTTTGCCCTCGTGGGCTCCCTGCTGGTCCCCGCTCAGACGCTCGACACCGCCCTGGACTTTCGGTCAGGGGCGGCCCCATGCGAGCGGATGGCGCTACGCACACCAGGACTGATCCCCCAAGCGGGCGCAAGGCCAGACCTTCGCGCCGACGCGGCAGCACGCCCTTAGAGGCGGTTGCGCGTCAACCCCCTCCGTGGTCGCAGAAATGCGCGGGCGGAGTTGGATCACGTTTTCATTTTTAAGACCGACCGAGCCGGCGCGTGCAAGCGCATTCGGCACAACCCCTGGGGAGGCGGCGCGCATCGTGGTCGCGCGCCGCCGGCATCGCCAGACCACGCGCCGCAGCGGATGACGGAATCCGTCCGCTGTGGCGAGCCCTTCGATTCCAGCCGGTGAGCCGTTCGGGCGGCGGGCCGATCTTGATGGAGAACCGCCATGTCCCGTATCTCACGCCCAGGCACCGCCGATCCGGTAAGCCCCGGCCGCATCCCAGGCTCTGACACGCCCCGCCGCCAGGACTGGGCCGGAAAGTCACCGAAGGAAGTGCTGGCGCGCTACCAGCCCGGCAGGGCCGACCCGATGAAAGTGCTCGACGTGCTCATCACGCTGTTCAACACCCAGCACACGGCCCGCGAGAAAACCGTCTCGCACAAGACACGCCACGAGCGGGCGCGCTTCCTGCGGCAGTTCTTCCGCGATCTCCAGCGCAAGGCGGGGTTCCGCACGCCGCCCGACCCGCGCAACCTGGGCCAGAAGCATGTGCATGCGATGGTGCAGGTGTGGCAGCGCGAGCAGTTGGCACCGGCGACCATCCAGACTTACCTGAGCTTCCTGCGCGGACTCGCGTCCTGGCTCGACAAGCCCGGCTTCGTGCGTGGCCCCGCCCACTACGGCCTGAGCCTGGAGGAATACGAGCGGCACGAATACGCGCAGCGCGACAAGAGCTGGGCCGCGCAAGGGGTGGACGTGGAAGCGAAACTGGCCGAGGTGGCCGTGTTCGACGCACGCGTGGCCGCCTCGCTGCGCCTCATGCACACCCTGGCGCTGCGTCGCAAGGAATCCGTGATGTTCCGGCCCTACGAACACGTCATGCCCTTCGAGCAGACCGGGCTGCCCACGGACAAGCGCAAGGCGGATGAGTATGTGTGGGTGAAAGGAAAAGGCGGGCGCGTTCGGTGGGTGGCGTTGGAGACGCCCGAACAGCAGTCGGCGGTGGCGCTGGCGCGCTCGCTGGTCACGAGCCGCGATGCGCACATGGGCCACCCGGCCCACAGTCTTGAACGCAACCTGCGCCGGTTCGACTACGCCCTGGAGAAATTCGGGATCACGCGGCGGCAGGCTGGCGTCACAGGACATGGCCTGCGGCATGGCAACCTGAACGACTTCTACGAGAGCCAGTCAGGCAGCGCCTCGCCAGTGCGCGGCGGGGGGCCGGTGCCGGTGGACGTGGATCGTGCCGCCAGACTGGCGGTGGCCGAACGAGCCGGCCATTCGAGGATGCGCGCCTCGGGCGCGTACATCGGCGCAGTCCTGCCGCGCCAGCCGGACAAGTGATGCGCCGCGAGGGCGGCGGTTCAGGCGAGCAGATCGGCTTCGGTCTTGCCGCTGGCCAGCGCGGCGACAAGCCATTGCGGCTTGGGGCCGTAGCCCGACCAAGTATGGCCGGCATCGTCCCGGTACTTGATGCGTCCCGTCCTCGCAGGCTTGGGCTTGTCCTTCACAGTCGCCTTCCCGTTGGTCTTGCGCCCTCCTCGCTTGGCGGGCGCGTCAAACAGATCGGCCGGCGTAATGCCGTAGACCGGGATGGCCTTCCTGATGCGGGCCACGACTTCCGCTTTCTCGGCAAGCCTGACCTCGTCGGCCTGCTGCTGCAGCTTGGTGATCTGCTGGTTGATTTCGAGGAGAGTGAGTTTGCGGGCCATAGAACCTTGTCGTCACGAAGGGCAAGCATGCGGGGCATGGCGTGCAGCCGTCCCATGCCTCATCCCAGGTAATAGTAACCTGCCAGCCCCAAGGCCGGTTCCCGGCACGCTGCCGATACCGGCGTCCGTCCCTACAGCGCGGGCGTGACCTCGAACGCCTCGTCGGGATAGATGGCCTCGCCGCGCGGCCTGACGCCACCAGCTTCGACTTCGTCTTCGGAAACGCCGTAGTGCGACAGCGCGGCGCACCGCGCCATGGCTTCCGTGGTTTCCGCGACCTGCCCGATATGCACCGCTTCGCCGCCGCGCACCACGCGCACATTCCATTGCTTCATGCTCATGCCACTCACTCCGTCATCGCTGCTTCTTCGGGTTGTTGAGATTCCTTGGCTTCCTCGGCATGGAAGCCGAACCGTGCCCAGGTGCGGGGATCGACCTCTATCGGGCCGGTACGCTTCGAGTCCAGATTGATGACCACGCCATGCGCCGACAGCCGTCCTTTCGAGAACAGTTCGTAGAGCATCTGCGCCGCGAACCGCACGGCCACGTCGTTGACGAACAGCCCCTGGGATGCCAGCGACATGCGCACCGAGCACGAGGGCTGGTTGTCCTCGGGAACGCCTTCGTCCAGCAGTTCCGGGAATAGTTCGGTCACGCACGGCAGCCGTGGCCCTCTTAACGATGGCTTGCAGCGGCCTTCAGGCTCACCCAGGACCACTTGAGCCGTGGCCTCGGTGTTGCCCAGGTCCAGCCAGTAGAGGTAGCCCATCTGGTCGTGGAAGGCCAACCGATGCAGTTGGCGGCGCGCCTCTCGGCTATCGACGCAACTGATGAGCAGATGGGCCGATCTGCCGACCCTGGCCTGCTGCTGGTGGACCTCGTAGCGCAGTGGCTCGGCTTCCCAATCCAGACCGTAGAACTGGTTGAGCCGGTGGATGGTCACCAGCGCCTTGTGGCGACCCACGTCAGCGGCGCTGTAGAGTTGCCGCCCCACGTTGGCCTCGCTCACGCGGTCGGCGTCGAAGGCCGTGACATGCAGGCCGTGGGGGTGACCGAGGGCGCGCATGGCGATGTCCAGCCGTGCCAGACAGGCCGCCATCTGCGCGCCGTTGCCGCCCACACCCACCAGATGCACAGTGACGCGGCGGTCGATGAGATCGGGGTTGATCAGGTGTTCCATGGAAGTCCTCTCGTATGCCACCGTTTCAGTATCCGGTGCATCAGGCCCGGCTCAAGGCCGGGGTCGAGGTCCGCATCGACCGCGTTCCCTGGCGCGGCCTGCCAAGGATGCGGCAGCGCCTTGTACCGTCCATTGAGCACCAGCCGGAACTCGGCCAGCGGCCTGGGTTGGTGCAGGCATCCGAACACGCCAGCGACCTTGATGCCCTGGTCGTCGCGGTCGTCGTCCGCCGACCAGAACGGCCGGCCGCGCCCGTGGGTGTGCAGATCGACCGCGACCGTTTCGCCGTCCGCCATCGCGGGACGGCGGTACTCGATGCGGCCCGGCGAGGCGTACAGCGGCTCGCACAGGGCCAACCGCAGGCTGCGCGTGGAGCGCCGGTAGATCAGCACACCGGCGACCTCGTCGGGCAGCCCCTTGCGGCCCGCTTCAACGAAATCCTCGATGAGCCGGATCGGTAGCACGCCGAACGCGAACCGCAGCCGTTCATCCAGCAGGCCATAGGGCAGCGGCAGGCCAATGGCCGGCGTGAGCCGCTGCACGCAGTCGAGCCAATCCAGCCGCACCTGCACAAACAAGCCGTTGGCGGCGACGATCAGGCGCTGGCCGTTGGCCATCTCGGGCAGTTCCCCGAAACGCGGCGCGGCCACGACCGGGCAACTGGTCTGCAGCGCAACATCGCGCGGGTCCATCATGGTTTCTCCTTCATGCCGAGCAGCGCCCCGAGGGTGCTCTTGGCGGGCACCAGCACGCGCTCCGGGAATCGCTCGAATCGGCCGTCGAGCAGTTCGCGCCAGAAGGCATAGGCGCCGCCCCGGTGTTTGACCAGCTTGGCCGGGACGTTGGGGTGGGTGAAGTAGGAACGGAAAAAGGCGTCGTTCCAGATCTGGATCTTGTCGATGGTCGTGCCTTCGGGCCGGGGCACATTGCCCTGGCAAATCTGGCCCTGTCCGTTGACGTTGAAATACGGAGCCTGGTAGAGCGCCGTCTGCGGCGTCGGACGCTCGCGGCCCTTGACGGCCCACACCCGCCAGACGCGGGTGGATGCGGCGAAGATCAAGCCCGGATGCGGCACCGATTCGCCGCGCTCCCTGCCGCCGAACAGGTCGGCGTGGCTGTCGGCCACCCGGAAAGTGACATGCCGCCGCGCCGGCGGCTCCCACCAGAGGATCAGGTCGCCATCCATATAGAGCACGTTGGCGGGCAGGAAGCCGCCGTGGGCGACGCGCTTGAGCAACGCCCGCGACAGTTCGATGGCCTTGCGCGGCGTCATCGGCTGGCCCGCGCCGATGACAGCCTCGCCGTCCACGTGATGCACGTCGTGCAGCGTGGCCAGCGCGCCGCCGGACGCGCCCCGGTAGATCAGCACGGCGGCGTCGAGCGCCAGCACGCCGTCCGATGGCGCATGGATATGGAATTCCGCTTCGTTCATGGTCGATGACCTCCTGGGAACAGTCTCAGGCCGCGAGTTGGTGGATCAAGCGGTCGATCAGGCCGATGGCCCGGAAGCGCGGGCGCATCGCCCGCACCCATGCGCCGAGTGCGCCGGGATCGTTCAACGCGATGGTGAACTCGCCCATGCGTTCGCAGAACTCGCTCTGGTGGGCCAGTTGCAGCAAGTCGTCGTAGATGCGCGTGGTCAGGTCGCCGTCCTCCCAGGACAGGACGGCACCGAACCCCACGTACTCGCCTTCGATCTCGGGACGGAACGTGTCATCGCATTGCAGCCGCGACAGCGATAGCGCATCGGCGGCGATCTGGCGCAGGCCGGGGTCGGTCAGGGTCTTGACGGCACGGCGCAGGCTGCAGCGGCCGGGGCGCTTCTTCGCTGTCTGCCCCATCCATTGCCTCACCCACTCAGGATAGGTTTCGTCCAATTCGGCGCGGGTCAGCATGTCGCAGCGCATGGCCTCGCGTTCTTTCTCGTCATCGCCACAGTTCATGTCCAGGGCGATTTCCTCGTTTTCCTCGCCGCACCAGTAGATCATGCTGGCCACGTCGCAGGCGATGTCGGGCGTGAACAGCGGATACACCTGGGCGCAGCCCTCTCGCAATGCCTGCAGGACCGTGCGGCCCAGGCCCGGCAGGGCTGCCTCCAAGGCTTGCAGTCGCTGCCCGACCGGCCATGCCTGCTCGCTGGTTTCCCCCCAATAGACCTCGACGGCGGTATAAACGCGGGGTTTGTCGGAAGCCCGGCCCACGCTGTAGCCGCCGATGGGGAAGCCGTCCGCGTCGAGCACGTGCATCCCGAAACCGGGCCGCAAGCAATGCAGCGGACCGATCTCGCGGCGGATGCAGGCGGCGATGGCCTGCTCGCACGCCCGCAGGGAATCGTCCCAGGACTCGGGAATATCCGCTGCGCCGAACACGTCCGCGTCGATCAGGAAGCGGGCGATGCGCGTGTTCGCCGCCGCCAGCACGCCCGGCACCACGGTACGCGGCACCGCGCCCGACAGGCGGGGCAGCGTCAGCGGCATGGCGGACGCTGGAGACGGCTGGCGGACGGCGTTCATGGCAGCGGCGCGAGCATGTCGCTGGTGATGGTGACGGCAGCGCGGGCATTCGCATGCCGGGCGTTGTCCAGTTCCGCGAAACCGCTCCACGCCTGTGCGCAGGCCTGGGATGCCCGCCGCGTCAGGGCAAGGTCGAGCCGGGGGTCGGAACCGCTGCGGCCTTCGGCCTCGTCCTGCACGCGTTGGCGCAGCGCGGCGAGCCGCCCGCCGCTGCGCGTGGCCCCCTTGACGCCGACCGCCTTGCGGAAGGTGTAATCCTGCCGCCCGTTGACGACTTCCCCGCCGTCGATTTCGGCGCTGATGAGTTCGGGGTACTGCGCGCTGTAGAGGTTGCGCACTTCACCGGGCGCGAGGCCGGGCACGTCCGGCAGCATGATGCCTTGGTAGGTGAACGTCCGCACGATGGGACTGACTTCAATCGACATGGTGTCGCTCTCCTTGTGTCGGTGGGTATTGGCGGTCCCCACGACCGCCTTACAGATCAGTTTCTCAGTGCGTCCGCTGCCTTCAACCCGGCATTGCGCCTTCAGCCGAACAGGTCGAAGGAGTCGCCGCTGGCCGCAGCGGGGGCGGTGGCAGACCCGGATGCCGGGGTGTCGTCGCCTTCGCCATCATCGCCATCGTCATCGGTGGATGCGAGCGCAGGCGCGGGACTGGAAGCGGCGGGCGCGGGCTTGGGCGCAGCCTTCGCGGTGCTGGCCTTGGCCGTCGCCTCGCTGGCCTTCTTCACGGATGCGGCCTTCGCCGCCTCGATCACTTCCTTGGTCGCCTCGACCTGCTGCGCGAGGCTCTGGCGCGTCTCGCGGTAGCCGCACAGGGCATCGATGAAGCCGGTATCGAACTCCTGCGGCGTGGCCGTCAGGCTCAACGGCTGCGCGAGCGCCGGTTCGCCCGCGTCGGCGCGGGGCTTGGGGATCACGTTGACCGTCAGCCGCCCGGACTTCTCGTCGGCGCTCACGGTCATCGTCAGCGTGGCGTTCAGCGCCAGCGCATACAGTTCCTCGAACATCGTCATCTGGGTTCTCCTTGAAGGGTTCAGGGGCATGCGTCCATGCTAGGCCCCGGTTCTGCCGCGTCCAGGGCCTGCGTCGTCACGCGGGTTCGGCTTCCAGCGCCTCCTGCTCGGCCTGCGCGAGGCTGGCGCGATGGCCCTCGGGCCGGGCCGCGCCGCCCAGGGGCTGCCGGGGGTAGCGCATCACGGCGGGCACCGTGCCCTGGTAGGCGAAGCCGTTGACGCCGAGCAGCGCAGCGATGAACTCCGGCTTGCGTGCCGCCCGCGCCACCTTGAAGCGCGAGCCCATCGCCTTCTTCAACCCGACTTCACCGGCGAGGCTTTCCAGTTCGCTCATCGTGAACAGGTCGAGAAATTCCTTGTCCCACTTGAAGTAGTCCGCCTCCTCCACCTGCAGGTAGTTCAGCAGCGCCAGCAAGTCGCGCTCGGTCACGCCGAAGGCGGCGGACGCGGCGACGGCCTGCACCAGCGGGTCCAGGTGCTCGGGCGCGAGCTGATCGGCCTGCGACAGGTGCGACGCCAACCCCCAGCCGGATTCGCTGGTCCAACCGCCCGCGATCCGCTGCATCGCCACGCCGTACTCGATCACCCGCGCATCGCCCGCATGGCCGTAGCGGGCCAGCGCGATCAGCACGCGCTGGTTGCGCTGCGGCTGCTTCATCAACGCACGGGCGGTCCACTTGCGCCACTCGGACAGCCGGTGCGAGACGACACGCTGCGGGGTCTGGTTGGAGGCCTTGGCGGCGGGCTTGGTACTGACCTTGGCGGCGCGGGACGTGCCGGGCTTCGTGGCCGCATCGGCGTCGGGCGTGTCCTCCTGAAATGCCTCGCGCTGCGTCTTGCGCCACAGGGCGACTTTCTGGCTGTTGCATGCGGCATCGAAACAAAGCGAAGCCGTCACCTGCCCGTAGCTGCCCGGCATCGCGGAGACAGCGCAGCCGAAGGACTGGCATCCCTGACAGGCGGCGTACTGCGATTCGCCCACCCCGAGGTCGCCATCCGCTCCCACCGGCAGCGGCGCGAAGCCGTCGGACGCCTTCACGATGCGGATCACCGGGTACTCGTCGCGCAACGCGTCGGCTCTGGCCTGGATGGCCTGCTGCGTCAGTTCCTCGAAGTGGCTCGGGTGCTGGCAATAGCCCTCGCCCAGGGATTCCGCGAACAGGCCGGCCTGCCGGGCCGAGTTGTGCTGGCAGGACGCGCAGGGCGCGGTGTCGAAAATCGCGTCCACCAGCTTGCGGGCGAATTGCCCGAGTTGGGCCTTGAGCACCGCGACCGTCACCTTGTGCGTGACGATGCCGGTGAGCACGCTGTCCTGCTTCTCGGGCGCGATGCCCGCCAGCAGTTCGGCGTGGCCGATCTGGATGCGCCGCTCGGTCAGCGCCTTGAGCACTTCGGGGGTGCAGGTCAGCAGCGCCAGCCGGCGGTCCAGCACGTCCGGGGACCAGCCCATGGCGCGTGCGGTTTCCTCGCGGTCGCCGTGGTTGCGGTGTAGCTGGCGTTGCGCGGCGCGGGCTTCCTCGGCCGCCGACATCGAGGCGCGGTGGTAGTTTTCGCTGACCGCCATCGCCTCGGCATCGGCATCGCCAACCGCCTTGAAGGTGATGGGCATGTCGTAGTCGTCGCCGAACACGTTCTTGGCGGCGCGCCAGCGGCGCTCGCCTGCGATGATCTCGTAGAGGTCGCTGCCGGGAATGGGCCGCACCACGATGGGTTCGATCACACCGAGGGCACGGATGCTTTCCTCGAGTTCGGCCATCTCGACCGGGTCGAAGTATTCGCGGGGGTTCTTGCCTTGAACGATCAGTCGGATCTTCAAGGTGGGCTGAATGGGCAGGGTCATGGTTTCTCCTGGCTGGCTGCATCGGTTGCGATGCAGTCATGGTCCCGCCGCACCGCACGCCTTCAAGGGCGTCGCGCAGCGGGGCCACCTCTCGGAAAAATCGGTCAGGCCGGCGAGCGAACCGCCGCCGCCCAGGCTTCCAGTGCCAGCACCTGCTCGGCGCGCGCCGCTTCCTCGCGCGAGCGAAACGTCACGTCGCCCGGCGCGTTCAAGTCCTGCCTTCGCCCGTCGCAGACGATCCGCCACTTCTTGTCGGGGTAGTTGCTGCTCACGCAACCGCAGGCCCCGCTCGGATAGCGGACCCCGCTCACGTACCAGCCGCCGTGCCGCCACCGCGTGTAGGCGAACGAGCGCGAGGGGTCCAGAAGATGCAGCGCCTGCGCGAAGGCGTCCGCTTCGGTGCAATGGCTTTGCGCCTGAATGGCCTGGGCTATGCCTTGGAACACGTCATCCGCACATGGCAGCAGGGCCGCCGTATCGCGCATCACCCGCTCCACGACGGCATTGAGGATGAGACTGTCGAGGGGGCGATGCTTGTCGATCTGCCGCTGGCAGAGGTCGCGCATGGCCAGGGCCGAGGCCATCGCGGTCAGGTAGGTCGTCATCGTCGGTTCTCCTTGAAGCGATGCAGGCCATGTTTCCATGCGGCATGCGGGCTTCAAGGCCATCGACTCAGCGAGCGGGCCTCACCGTTGCGCACCAGCGCGCCCAGTCCGCCATCAGGGCGCGGCACTCCTCGAAGCGGTCGGGATGGGCGTAGCGGGTGATCGGCGCTTCCTGCTCTGCGGTCTTGTGCCCCAGGCACCGGGCCACGGTCGCCCTGGTTTCAAGGTACTGCGTCCGTGCCAGCGCCCAGTCCCGGAAGGCCGTGCGCACCCCATGCAGCGCAGTGGCGGGCCACTCGAGCCGGTCGAGCAGTTTCTTGAATGCCAGATGCCGGCCCCTCTCCTTCCCGATGCCCGGAAACACCCAGGTCGGATCGCAGCCGCGAACCTGTTCGAGCACCGCGATGGCCGCGTCGCCCAGGGGCACGCGATGCACCTTGCCGCTCTTGGACCTTTCGGCCGGAATCGTCCAGACCCGCGCCTCGAAATCGAACTCGCGCCACGCGGCCTGGCAGGCTTCTTCCAGACGGCAGACGGTAAGCACCATGAATTCCAACGCCCGCGCGGCGATGTCCTGCTCCTGCCGCAAGCCGAGCACGAAGGCGCCGATTTCCTGATAAGGCAGATCGTTCGCCCGCAACGTCGGCCTGATCCGCAAGCGCCGGAGCGCGGCGTAACGCCGGGGCGTTTGCCGGTGGGCACCGCCACCGGCGGCACTATCACTTCCCGTTCTGATCACCATCTTCAACTCCTTCCCGATGCGTCGGGCGCGACCGGCCCGAACTCGCTGTTCCATGGAAACACGCGTGACGCGGCGCTCAACCCCGTGTATCCCGGCAATGCGCCCCTGGCACGGATACAGCCGATGCGACCGCGCCCCCAGCATCTCCCGATCCGCGCACGGCCGCCACGCGCAATGACGGCTGATTGGGTGGGATTTCGCCTGCGCCCCCTCGATGCCACGCGCCGCCCCGCGCCTCGGGGACAATGGAGGGGCCTGTCCTGCCTCCCGGTTTTCTCCTGCCCATGTCCGTCCGCTACACCATCCTCCAACTGCTCGACGCCGCCCACGGCAACCTCGCCGAGATCGAGCTGGCGCGGCCCGACCTGCCCCCGAAGCAAGAGAGCCGATGGCTCTGGATCGAGGGCAACACGGTCACGTCGCTGGAAGTGGTCGGCAGCGGCCAGCCGTCGAAACGCATCTTCGACCGCGCCGTACTGACGGTCGATGGCACACGCGGCGAACTGCTATGGCCCAGCGGGCGGTGCGAGGTGCTGGCGGTCGATCCAAGCCGTACGCTGCGCCCCGCGTTCCAGCAGTTGATCCACCAGCACCTGAACTGAGCGCGGGTGAAAGTCCGCGGCGGCATCCGCGCTGCGGGATGCCGGGGTAATGGGAGAGCGATGGCGACCGGCCTCAGCCGGTCATTCGGAAGCGGCGCGGAAAGCGGCCTGAACCGCGCGGACCAAAGAGGGGTGCAGCACACCCAGCTTGGGCGTCTGCCCGTGGGGGGCGGCGGGCGGCACCGAGAACCACTCGGCGCTATAGGGCAGATCCAGGGCGCGCTTGAGGTTGAACTTGGTGTCGTAGCTCAAGCCTGCGGCCGCATACGCGGCCGGGTTGCGCTCGCGCAGAATGGCGAATTCGCCCTGGTACAACGTCGTCGTACGCTGGCTGGTGCCATACGCGACCCGCACCGTGAACTGCGGCGCGTCGTCGTCGAACACGGCCAGGATCAGCGCGGGCCGGGGTTTCGGCCGGGGATGAACGTCATCGGGGAAATGGCACCAGACGATCTCGCCAGCGGTGGGTTCGCCCCACCACGGATGGATCACGCCGTCTCCATGTCGAACAGGCTCGACCGTACCGAACGCTTTTCTCCCTGCGGAACCCGCTTCTTGATCTGGCGGATTTGGGCGGCCGTCAGCGGACCGTCGTCGGCCTCGTACTGCGGCAGCACCCGCACGGCTAGTTCATGCAGCGCGCGGTGGATCGCCTGCGTCTCGTCGACGCCGAGGTGCTCGGCCAGACGCTTGGCGGTCTCCCGCGTGACGCCGGTGGCGCTGTCCACCGAGCGGTAGCGGAAGGCGATCTGGTTCGCAGTGTTGCGGGAAGGCATGGGAGACTCCTTTTGGATATCAATAAGATATCCAGTTTACGGGAGGGCGTCAAGCCGGCCTGACGGCTTGCGGTGGCTCATGCCGGCCGGCGTTGCGCGTGCTCCTGCATCAGCGCGGCATAGCGGGCCTGGACCGCTTCACCGTCCAGGCAGTCAGCAGCGATCCCGACCGCTTCCGCGACGCGCCGGCGCACCGACGCGAGATGCCGCGCCTCCGCGGGTGTTGGCAGGCACGTCGGCCAACCCGCCTCGTAGAGCAGATGCGCGGGAATCTCCATTTCGGCGGCCTGCCGCAACGCGGCTCGCTCCTTCGCTTCGACAAGCTGCGACCGCAGTTCGGCGGTGAGCAGTTCCGGCGCGACATCGCCCAGCCAGTGGCCCGGCTGGAACGAAAAGGTGCTGCGCGTTTCGAGTTCGACCAGTTCGCGGTAGACCGCCGCGTTGTCCTCGCAGCGCGCAGATGCCCGCAGATCGCCGCGCGAGGCGAGCACGCAGAAGGCGCAGGACACACGGGTGCTGCCGTAGATCCGGTACGCCTCGTGCAGCACGCCGCCGCACTGCGCGATGTAGTCGAGCACGTCCTGGCGCGGCCAGTGGAGGATGGCGTTCCAGGCGAGCCCCACGCCCCGCACGCGGGTCAGCCCGGCATCCTGCTTGGCCACCGGCCGGCGCGCCCGCGCCGCGCTCTCGTCCCTGCGCAACCCGACCGCCGAAACCACCGGACCGCCGGGGTGACGTGCGCGGATCGCGCGGGCGATGATTTGGGGCTTCATTTCACTGGTGCAGAACCTCTGTGCCGCCGAACTCCAGGGCATGATCAGCTTCACGCACGACAGGGTTCGATAGCGTTCGATGTTGGCCGCCCAGCGCGACAGCCAGCGGTCCACCATGTCGCCGGCCGGGCGGCGCACCGTCACGAGTTCCCATCCAAGGCGCTCGGCCAGCCGCTCGCACACCGGTGCCGAATCGCGCCATTCGATGCGCCCGAGGTCGGCATGGATCAACGCGCGCACGCCGACATGGCCGATGGCGTCGAGGTGTTCCCGGACGCGGTAGGCCAGCGCTTGGCTGTCCTTGCCGCCGCTCACGCCGACATAGACCGGCGCATGGCCCGCCAGCGCTAGGTCGATCATCGGGTCAAGCGCGATGCCGAAGCGCGCCGGCGCCGCGACACCGGACAAGGCCGGTGCCTGCGGCACCGCCAGCGCCAGTCCGGGCAGTTCGATCTGCTGCACGATCAAACCCCTGCCGACTGCGCGCAAGGCGTGGCGGCGAGCGCCGACCGGCTGCGGCCCACGAAGCGCTGCAGGGACTGCCGCAGCCGCTTTTCTTCTTCGGGGAAGCGCGTCAGGTTCGGATCCAGTGCTTCACGGCCCCACCAGATGGCGGCGTATTCCGAGGCCACGCCGTTGTAGCCGCAGTCCGGGCCGTCCTCGTCGAACGCGGCGCACAGCCGGCCGATCGCCTCGCGGTGCGACAGCCTGCGAACCGACACCAGGACGGCCGGATTCCAGACCACCCAGACGTTCCCGCCGAAGCTGCGCACCGCATCATGGTGCGTGCGCGCAAAGAACCGATCCCAGACTTCGCCCATGGTGCGTCGGCCTCCATCGCCGTCGATCCGGTCAGTCCAGCGTGCCGTCGGCGCCAGCCGGGCCTCCAGCACGCAGCCGCCCGTCTCGTACATGCCGTATTCGTAGGCCACCGTGATCGCCTCGCTGAGGCAGACGCCCGTGCCGGTGTAGCTGCGCGAACCCGAGCGCCGAAATCCATCGCGGAGGATGCTGCGCGCACTCGCGGCGCGGGTGCCGTGGTACAGCGGCCCGATTGGGGGAGGTGTCGGGGTGTTCATGTGCCCAGGTTCCCATCGGAACCCGCAGGCACAAGAGCAGGTTTTTCAGCTACTCTGCCTTCAGAGCACACGCGCGCATGTGGGAAGCCGGCCCTCCGCGTCCACGGCAGCGCGCACGCGCGCCTTGGCGGCATCCTCGCGCTCCCAGTAGCACGCCGGCAGCCGCCTCCGTTCTTCCAGCACGCCGGCCAGAACGGCGACCAGCGATCGGTTGTTGATCTGCTCCAGGTCGGCGAGCATCAGCACGATGGCGTCCAGCGATGGTTCGGCCGGCAAACGGGTTTCCTCGACCAAGCTCGCGTCATCGGGCAGCGCGTCGATCCAGGCATGGTCGTTGTCCGCATAGGCCTCGCGGTAGCAGCGCTGGTAGTCGATGCCCAGCATGCCGCACAGCGTCAGCGCCACGAGATGCACGTTGCGGTCGGTGGTGCCGTCGCAGCCGTAGCCCTGGACGAAAGGGCGAACCGTCCACTGAATGAAACCCCAGGCGTGTTCGGGATAGCCGTCTTCCCCGTCCCATACGATCTTCTTGACGAAACCGCCGGGTAGCGTAGCCGCTTCGCGCTGCAACCGCCGCAGCCACTCGACGTCTCGATCCGCCACGCCTCCCGCCCCTCCCCTGCGTCGGCGGGCGCTGATCTCTTGCCGCACCAGCGGCGGCGTCAGCTTGAACTCGGCCATTCATGCTCTCCCTTCTCAGCGGATCCACCGCAGGCATCGGCACCTTGCGGCTGCGCATCCTGCGTGCCGGCAAAAGGCCGCTGCCTGGCACCCACCGACGCCGCGGCCCGCGCGCCCATCACCTCCCGCGCGCGAAAGCCCACCGGCAGCCGCACCTTCGGATCGGCGAACACCCACAGGTGGAACTGGTTCGCGGAGTCCACCAACCGCGACTCGGCGGGATAGACCTCGAAGCCTTCGTGCTCGTCGCCGACGATCTGGTTCTTGATCGCCTGCAGCTCGCGCCAGTCGTGGATCGCCTCGCGGTCGCTGCGTTTGATGGACAGCCAGACCATGTCGCCGGCGTCCGGTCCGAAGGGCGCGGGGATCACCTGCACGTTGACCTGGTAGCGCTCGTTCATGTAGACCGTCTGGCTGCGCAGTTGCTCCACCTGCTCCTGCGCGGCCTCGTGCGTGATGCCGAAGCGTGCCGCCAGGGCGTCCGCATCGAAAGCGCTGTCGGGCAGGTGTGCCGTGAAGAACGGCCCCATCGCCGGAAGTGGCGACTCCCCCACCCGGTACGGCGAGACTGTGCTTTCGGCGAGCCGATGCGCCAAGGCGGCGGCCCAGGCCTCCCATTCGCTCCCCTGCGGGGGACCGGGCTCGGCGCTGGCCCTGCCCGGCCTCGTCCAGGTGAACCCGTGCTTGCCGGCGTGTTCCTCGCTGCGGGCCTCGCTGCCCTGACGGACCTCGTAGCCGTCGGCGCGCAATTGGCAGCGGACTTCCTCGGAGAATTCGATGGAGTTCATGGTGGTGTCGGTGCGGTTGATCGCTTGACCTTGGCGGTCTGGACCAGCATCTCGCGCCGCGCGCCGGGTTCAAGCCCGACCACGCCACGGCCCCGGCTGTCATTCCTCGAACAGACTGAGCTGCTGCACCACGCTCGGCGACACGGGCGGCCTGCGGCGTGCCTGCCGTGCCGGATCGGTGGCCAGTGCTGGGGCTGGGGCTGGGGCGGGCGCATCTTCGACCACGACCGGCACCGGCTCGCGCAAACGCCGGACATGAAGACGGGCACGCCAGCCCCCCAGCACGTGCGCCGGCGTGTACCAGCGACTCCAGACCTCGCCCGACAGCGAATTGCCGTGCAGCACGGTCGCGGGAATGTGCAGCAGCGAAGCCTGCAGGTAGGTCATGTGAACGCAGCGGGCGTCGATGTCGATGCAAGAGGCGTGCATCGCATTCTGGTAATTGAGCCCCGCCTGCCGCAGCGCGTCGGCCATCGCGATGACCATGCCGCCGGCGCCGCAGGCGGGCTCCAGGACGTCGATGAATCCCTTTTCTCGCACCTGCACGCCGTCGCCGATGAGCAGCATCGCCATCATCCGGGAGACGTGGTAGGGCGTGAAAAACTGCCCGCCCCGCTCGTTGCCCAGTTCGAGCTGCATGTAGACGCGGCCGAGCACGTCGTCCAGTTCGCCGACGATGCCGCACGCCTCTAGCGCCAGGGTCAGATGGCCCAGCATCTGCGGGAAGCGCTCGAAATCCGGCTTCGGGTACTTCTTGGCGATCTCCAGGTAGCGCGCCTCCCGGGGCTCGGCCTGCCGGCGGTCCACGGCGTTGCTGATGGACAGGGCCGCCAGCTCCACGAAGTCCGAGAACACCTCGTGCTGGCCCCAGCGGTGCGCGGTGGTCTGGATCAGTTTCACCAGCGCCTGCGCCTGATCGGCGCCGAACGGGCCGCGCGGCGCCGAAAAGGTCTTATGTGCCAAAGGAGTTCCCTTCGCACTCGCCCCTGCGAGTCGTCAGGAACAGCTTCGCGCCGGACCGCCCCGGGTCAACGGCACCGTGCCGGCGCCCATCGCCCCACCGGCCCGGCTACGCGGCGACCTCTGCCGGCATCCGTGCGCGCCCCTCCATGGCCAGCCAGGCCGGCGGCCTCGCCCGGTGAAAGCGCACCTGAACCCAGTAGCGACGCGCGCGGGCACGCACCGCCTCGCGGTGGTAGCGGTGGCCGCCGATGGCTTCGCGCCGCTCGAGTTCGCCGTCGTTCGCCCAGCGCTGGATCGTCGCCGCCGACACGCCGGCCTCCAGCGCGGCGTCGCCGAGCCGGAGCCAGTCGCCGGACGGCAGGCTGGCCTGCGGGGCCGGACGGCGCAGCGCCTCGCGCAGGCGCTCCAGCATCGGCGCGCTGAGGTACTGGCGGCGCCGATCCCAGCGGACCTGCGACACCCGCACCGTCCCGTCGCGCTTGCGCGCCTTCACCCAGGCCAGCGGCACGCCGAGCAGTTCGGCGGCCTCCTCCAGCGTGTGCCCCTCCTGGGAGTCCCGGCGCTTGATCGCCGCCTGCACCGTCGCCAGCGGGATGCCCTCGGCCTGGCGCCAAGCCAACCCGTCGAGCAGCGCGCGCAGCCGCTCCACGCTCACGCCGACGCGCCGCGCGGCCTCTTCCTCGGTGAAGCCTTGCGTCTCGCGCAACTGCGCGCACTGCTGGCGCGGCACGTATTCGATGCCGCGCATCGCGCCCTCGGTACCCACCTTGGAGCGCAACCGGCCGCCGGCGATGTGCTGGCGCAGCTCCCTCTCGGTGAACAGGTACTGGCGGCAGGCCGTGCTAACCGCGATCCAGGACTTCTCGCCATCGCCGCTCGGGCAGTGGCGCGCTATCCAGCGCGTGGCGTCCGTGCGCGTCACGCGCAGCACCCCCTCGACCGGAGAAGCCGCCAGCACCCCGTTGGCGATGGCTCGCCGCACGTGCTGCGGGCTGCGCCCGGCCTGGGCCGCCGTCTCGGCCACCGTCAGCCCCGGCGACCACGGCATCGTCAGGTGGCGCTTGGCACCCTGGGCCAGCGCGGGGTAGCGCGCGAGGTAGTCGTCGAAGTCCGCGGGCGCGCCCTGCTCGCCCCAGATCTCCGCGCAAGCGCGGCAGCCGGGCGGATGCCGGCGCTGCTGCCAGAGCCGGTAGGTGATGCGCAGGTTGTCGAGCAAGGGCTTGCCGTGCCAGGGCATCGGGCGTCCCGCGCGGCGGTCGGCCACGAGCCGGTCCGCCGCCTGCGGGTCGATGTACCAGGTGCCGTACTGCGTGGACGGCCCCCTGGCGCCGAAGGGATTGCAGCGCACCGCACCGGGCACGTAGCCCATCCGGGCGAACTCGGACAGCTTGTCGCTGCGGATGCCCAGCGGCTGGCGCAGCGTGGCCAGCCGCACATGGCCCTCGGGCGGCGCGGACCGCTGCGTCTTCCAGGCCGCCCAGGCGTCGTGCGGAATGACCAGCAGCCGGCCGGTCTTGTGGGCGGCCAGCGTGCCCTTGCGGATCGCCTGATGGATGACGGCGGTGGAGCCGGCCTCGCGGCCCGCGTCGGCGACCGTGATGCCGCCGAGTACGTCGCTGCTCTGCAGCCCGATCAGGTTCGTGCGGACCTGCACCGCTGTGGCGCTGCGTTCGGCCCCGGCGTCCCCGGTGCGTTCGCGCAGCCGGGCCGTGAGCACCTGGGCGATCTCGGGGATGCCGACCTGGCCCACGAGGCTGGCCAGCAGCGCGAGTTCTGGCGCCTGCCATTCGTAGCCGCCGTGTCCGGCCTTGCGCGGCGCCGGCCAGTCGTCCTCCACGGGCGGGCGGCCATGCCAGAGCGCGAACAAGGCCGGGAAGTCGTGGGGCTGCGCCAGCCGCGTGCAGGCGCCGGTGCGCCGCAGCGCCTCGACCGCGTCGGCCGGCACGCCGAGCACGGCGGCCAGTTCGTGCCGGGCCGCGCGCCAGCCGTGTACCAGCGCGAAATCCTGCCAGCGGGGCGCGGCCCTGGTGTCGTCGCTCGCCGCCATCATCGCGTCTCCAGTTCGTCCTGCAGCGCGCCGGCGCCGGCCATCATCTGCTGGCTGGACAACCCGGCGATGGCCCCGAGCAGGCCCACGAGCGGGTCGGACAGTGCGCGCAGGCGTTCGGTCGGAATCGCGCGCATCGCCCGGTCCCACTGGCTGAAGGTGGCCGGCAGCGTGCGCCGCACCGGCCGGGCCTTGGGCGCGACCTGGCGCAGGGCGTCGGCCATCGGCATCCTGACCTTCTCGACGCCGCGCCGCGAGAAGCAGAAGAACTCGCCCGGCGCGAGCGCGTTGAGGTCGTTGAACTCGATGCGCGAGGCGCGGAACTGCGGCGCCAGCGCGGCCCAGGCGGTCGGGTCCTCCTGGCAGCCGATCAGGGTGAGGTTCTTGTTGCTGAAGATGGAGCGGTGCAGCGTGCCGGTGTAGCGCAGCGCGGTGATGAACAGGTCCAGCGCGCGCTTGCGGCCCCGGCCGGCGAACTCGTTGATGATCTCGGCGGCCTCGCCCACGTCCTCCTTGCGCTTCTTGGTGGCGCTGAACAGCTGGCCCTCGTCGATCATCACGAACAGCGGCTTGCGCCAGCGTTCGGCGGCGTCGAGGATGGCGCGGCCGTAGGGCAGAAACTCGGTGGCGTCGCGCGCGCAGACCACCACGATGGGCTGCTCGCGGGTTTCCAGCAGCGTGCCCAGGTGGGCGGCGTCGCGCACGGCTGCGCCGTAGAGGGATTCCATTTCGCTCTCGGGGTCGATCAGCACGCTGACCCAGCCCTGGGCCGCGAGTTGCTCGGCCATGAGCAGGCCAGCGTTGGTCTTGCCCATGCCGCGCGGGCCGACCGCGACGGCCAGCAGTCCGGTGGTGGCGTATTCGGCGAGGTCGATGGGCGCGCCGCCGAGGTCGAGCTGGGCGGTGAGCATTTCGTCGCGCTGGATGACGGCGTGTTGCATCAGGCGTCCTCCTGAGGTTGCAGCAGGGTGTCGCGCAGCACGAGCACCTGCTTGGGGTTGAGGGAAAACACGACCGCGAAGTCGTCGATGAGCTGTTCGGTGACGGCGGCCAGCAGGCCGGCCCTGCGCGCCTGGGCGATCAGCTTGCGCTGCGCGGCCCAGCCGTGGCCACCGGCCGGCGCCGGGGACGCGAGGCCGCCGATCGCGGCGTGCAGCTGCTCCATGCTGTAGGGCGTGGCGTCGGGGCCGAGGTCGCAGGCCAGGCGCTCGTTGAGCAGGGCCAGCAGTTGCTGCGCAGGCATGAAGCCGTGGATCTTGCGGATCAGCGCGCGCTCGGCCTCGGTGAAGTCGCGCGCTGGCCTGGCCGCGGCGGCGGGCCGCTCGGTGGCTGGCGGCACCGGCAAGCCCAGGCGGCGCGCCTCGGGCCGGCGCCGGCAGGAGCCGCACAGTTCGAGTGCCGGATCGTCGTCATCCTCCGCGCCGAGCAGGCAGGTGCACAACCGGCAGCGGACGGCGGTTGCGGAAGGCGTCGGTAAGACCGGGGCCGCGCCGGTCGGAATGCCGGAAACGCGGTGGCGGGCCGTGGCGAAACCGTTGAGCGCGGTATGGTGGGCTGTAGCAGAAGGCATGGGTGGCTCCTTTGGGAACCACCTTACGGGCCGCTTCGGCGTCATCAAGGCCTGGCACGGGGGACTGCCCTTTGGGCGCTATGGCAGCACGGCCACGCGCAAGGGATAATTCCCCTGCAACCCGACGACGCCCTTACCCAATGGATGCCCTCCGGCCAGGCCGGCGTCGCATCAAGGCAGACCACGGCAATCGGCCAGGCAGGCGAGGAGTTCGATGAAATACCCGGAGAAGGCAGCGAATGGCGATGCGGGCGAGTTCTTCTTCGCCTACAAGGTGGCAAGCGTGCTCAAGTGGCCGTGCCGATTGCTGGACATCGACATTGGCATCGACGCCCAGGTCGAGATCCTCAACGAGGATGGAACGAGCACAGGGCGCTTCGTCGCCTTCCAGGTGAAGGCCACCAGCGTGGAAGAACAAAGCTGCCGGTATGTCAGTGAAAGGCAACTGGCCTACTGGCGCGAGTTGGATCTGCCCGTCTTCGTGGTGCTCGTGGATCTGTCGAAGGAATGGATGTACCTGCACCATGTCCGTCTGGACAAGGCCTATCCCCCTACGAAAAAGGGATCAGTCCGGATCGACTTCGACCTTGCCAAGGACCGTTTCGACAAGAAAAGCGCGAAGCGCATCACGGCTGCAGCGAACGAGGCCGCACTTGCCCACATCGAAAAATATCTGAGCGAAGTCCGTGAAGGCATCCAGTCCATTCGCGGCGAGATAGCTCGGACCGAAGCGTACGGGAACCCCCGCGAGCTGATCGAAACCATGCAAGAGCGAACATCCCTGCGAGAGAAGCTGGCACAAGCCCAAGCGTTGGCCGGCGCGCTTCGCATCGGTTCGGACCGATGCAAGGGCGCCGAGCAGGAGCTTGACGAAGCCTTGCAGTCGCTCAGGGACCACATGGTCGAGTGCAACATGCACAGGGACTGGGATGACGACGGGGAAATCACCAGGTTCGTTGCCGAAGGGCGCTAGCGGTGGCGGCGGCCCAACGCCCGGTTTCCTCCCGCTATGCGATCAATGCCGGGTTGAGCAGATCGATGCCCGCGCCTTTGCACTTGATCCAAGGGCCGCCCGGATGCTCGTGGCCGTCCCAGGTTGCCAGGGCCGACCGCGCGTCCTTCTGATACCTGTAGCAGTAGCGCCGCTCGTAGCCTTCGAACGTCAAACCGACCACCAGCCCCATGGTGAAGTTGAACCTGTGCAAGCCGCAGACCCCGGCGCCGACAAGCCGGAGTTCACGGTAGCCCTGCATTCGCAGGAATGCCACCAGATCCTGCGGAATCGTATGCGCCGGCCTCCGCTCGCGTACCTTGAGATCAACCGAAGACGTCATCCGCGTTGTTCGTCCGTACCGCCCCGGGCCGCCGCGCTGGCCGGATGCCCATCCCCCAACTCGCGGTCGTGCTCGCGCCAATCGGGATCGATCCTGGATATCTCCTCGTCCAGCACATAGCCGATGGCGTCGACTGCCTGCGAGCTGTCGTAGATCAGCGTCACCGCGTCGATGAGGCCTCGCTGTGAGGGGACAAGAGGATTGCGACAACCGGGTCTATGTGGGTTGATGCGGGTTGCTGCGGGATGAAGCCCAGAAAAACAAAGGCTTAGCGGGCATTGGGTGGTGCCTGGCACACGGCGAGCGGTGGCGGGCGGTTTGCGACAAACAGGCCAAGCGGGCGGAATTGCGCCACATGATTTGCGACAAGCCCGAAAGCCTGGGCGTCGGCGTTTAACGGGCCGTCATTACAGGGCGCGTAAAACCAGTTTAACCGGGCTTTCAGACGCCCATATTTCCGATGCGTGCCACCGGAATCGGAAGCCCCGTTCCGATTCCGGCTTTCAGGCTGGGTGGTGCAACTTGAAAAAGCGGGTGGACCGCTGCTGGCGTTTTCAAGTTCTCATAAGTCAATGTTTTAAAAGATATTATTTGCGGCGCACCGTGTAGCCATGCGTGCGCAAACTTGAAAGTCCACCCTACATCCGGCGCCCGGCCCACACCACGCGGCCGATGATGGCCAGATCCTCGCCGGGCGCGTCCAGACGCAGGTCGAATGGCTCATACGCTGGGTTGTCGCTGCTGACCTTCACCTGGCGACCAGGAAGGCGCTGTAGGCGCTTTACCAGCAGGCTGCCGTCCATCCGCAGCACGTAGATGCCGTCTCGCGGCACGGCCTGGGCGTTTCGCCTGTCCACCAGGATCACGTCGCCAGGCCGCAGCGTCGGCTCCATCGACTCACCATCCACATGAATCAGGTACAGGTCGGCCGGATTAGCGTGCAGTTCCTGGTGTATCCATTCGCGCTTGAACACCAGGACATCGGCCACCTGCTCATGCTCAACCACCGCGCCATGCCCGGCTGCCGCGCGCACGTCGTAAAGCGGCACCAGCGCATATTCCTTGCCTAGCTCGGCCGGCGCCAGCCCTGCCCCCGAGTAAGCCGCTGCCCCGCCATCAATATCGCCGCTGCCGGTCGCTAGCCATTCCAAGGAAACGCCGGCCGCGCGGGCCATGTTGATTAGGTTGATGCGCGTCGGCTCGGAGTGGCCGGCCCGCCATTTCCTTAGGACCGAGCCGGAAACGCCGGCTTTTTCCGCCATAACCGTGGCGCCACCAGCGCGCTGTATCGCTACGTTCATGCGTTCACCGAACGCGTCAATCTTCGACTTCTGAACACTGACCCTTGGAGGCTTTTTAGGTTGACGCGTCATAGTTATATCCAAGTCATTGATAATTAAAGAAAAACATAAAAATCGCTACGGGCATATCGGCGCTGCGAACTTTGACCGCTCCAAATGTGCTTGACGGCGCTCCATTTGTGTCGCATCCTTTAGGCCATGAAGTAAACGAAAACGCATGAGGACGTTACTACATGACCAAACGCAACGGCCCGAAAAAAGCCAGCCTGAAAGACTGGCATCGCGCGGACATCGTCGCGGCGCTGCGTAAGTCCGGCTGGAGTCTGCGCCGCTTGGCAACACACCACGGCTATGCCTCGCCCACGACACTGACCACCGCGCTGGCGCGGCCCTGGCCCAAGGGTGAGCGGCTGATCGCTGCCGCGATTGGTGTTGCCCCGGCTGACATTTGGCCCGGACGTTATCCGAAAAAGGATAACACTGCCGCTTACAAACCCGACCAAAACATGGCGGAAAGGAAGGCCGCATGAGCCGCGAGTGGTTCACGGCAAAGGAGCTTGCCGGGCTACCCGGCATGCCCGCCACGCATAGCGCGGTAGTGCGTCGCGCCAAGGCGGACGCCTGGAGCCACCGCTGCCGCGCCGGTCGCGGCGGCGGCCGTGAGTATGCCTTCGCGTCGCTGCCCGTCGAAACCCAAGCGGCG
>NZ_POQS01000001.1:1249948-1297631 GCF_002885955.2 Achromobacter pulmonis | reverse complement strand
TCCTGTGGGGTTTTGTTTTTGTGCCTGTACAAAACAAAAACCCTCGTCGATATTGCGGCGAGGGTTTTTTGTTTTGGGGCGTCGCCGCGGATTTACCGCGGCATGTACTGCTGGCGTTCGATGCCGTGGCGCTGCAGCTTGTCGTAGAAGGTCTTGCGCGGAATGCCCAGCGCTTCCAGCGTCGCCTTGATGTCGCCCTGGTGCGTGGTCAGGGCTTCGCGGATGAGCTGGGCCTCGAAGCGTTCCATCCGTTCCGGCAGGCTGAGCGCGCCTNGTGGTCAGGGCTTCGCGGATGAGCTGGGCCTCGAAGCGTTCCATCCGTTCCGGCAGGCTGAGCGCGCCTGCGGCGGCGGCCGGCGCCGCCGTGGGCGGGGCGTTCAGCACGCCCAGCACCACGCGTTCGGCGAAATGCGCCAGTTCGCGCACGTTGCCGGGCCAGTCGTGCGTGAGCACGTGCTGCTTGATGGACGCGGGCATCTCGGGGATGTCGCGGTGGAAGCGGCGCGAGGCATGCCCGAGATAGTGGGCGAACAATAGCGGGATGTCCTCGCGGCGCTCGCGCAGCGGCGGAATCCGTATCGTGACCACGTTGAGGCGGTAGAACAGGTCCTCGCGGAACTTGTCGCGGATCGCGGGGCTGCCCAGGTCTTCCTTGGTGGCCGCGACCACGCGCAGGTCCAGGCTGCGCACCTCGTTGCTGCCCAGGGGCGTGATCTGGCGGGATTCGAGCACGCGCAGCAGCTTGACCTGGATGGCCAGCGGCATGCTTTCGATTTCATCCAGGAACAGCGTGCCGCCGCTGGCATGTTCGATGCGTCCGATGCGTTTTTTCTGGGCGCCGGTGAACGCGCCGGCCTCGTGGCCGAACAATTCGCTTTCGATCACGCTTTCGGGCAGCGCGCCGCAGTTGATCGCCACCAGCGGGCGGTCGCGGCGGCGGCTCAGGCGGTGCAGCGCGGTGGCCACCACTTCCTTGCCGGTGCCGGTTTCGCCTTCGACCAGCACATCCACGTCGGCGTCCGCGATATGGCGCAGCGTTTGCTTGATGCGCTGCATGGCCGGCGCGGTGCCGATGAAAGGCACCTCGTCGGCCTCCACGGCGAAGGCGGCTTCGCGCAGGCGGCGGTTCTCCAGCACCAGGCGGCGTTTTTCGGCGGCGTGCGCGATCGCGGTGACCAGCCGTTCGGCCGCATAGGGCTTGGCCAGGAAGTCATAGGCGCCGTCGTGCATGCATTGCACGGCGGTGGCGATGTCGCCGTGCCCGGTGATCAGGATGACCGGAATGTCGGGATCGATGTCGCGCACCCGGCGAAACAGCTGCAGGCCGTCGATGTCGGGCATGCGGATGTCGGTCACCACCACGCCGTCGAATTCACGGGTCAGCGCGGCCAGCGCGGGACGCGCGCCGGCGTGGGCGTCCACGGACATGCCGTGCAGCTTGAGTGTCTGGGCATTGGCGCGGCGCAGCTCGTCGTCGTCGTCGATGAAGAGGACGTGCGGGGACGCGGATTCAGGGACTGGTTTCATGGGCAGGATTCGCGGCAAGGTCCTGGCCGGACGCCTTGCGCAGGCTCAGGACGAAGAGGGCGCCACCGTCGGCCGGGTCCGCGACGTCCAGCTGGCCGCCGAATTCGGCGACCAGATCGCGGCAGATGACCAGGCCCAGGCCCAGCCCTTCCGGCTTGGTGGTGTGGAAAGGCGTGAAGAGAAGGGCGCGCGCCTGCGCTGACAGGCCGGGGCCGTTGTCGCCGACCTGGACCTGCACGCATTCGCCGAGGTCCCGCAGCGTCACGACGATGCGGCCGTCGGGCTGCCCGTCCAGCGCCTCCAGGGCGTTCTGCAGCAGATTGACCAGGACCTGTTCGAGCCGGATGCGGTTGGCTTGCACCTGGTAGTTCTGGCCCTCGGGCGGGCGCTGCAGGGCCACCGACTGGCGCCGCGCGCGCGGGCCGACCAGCAGCAGCGCGCCTTCGAGGCAATCCTTGAGGCTGGTGGGCCCGACCGCGGTGCCGGCCTTGCGCGAGAAGGCGCGCAGCTCGCCGGTGATGTGGCCGATGCGCTCGGTCAGGGAGGCGATGGTGTGCAGGTTCTCGCGCGCCGAGCCGTCGTCATGCCGGCGCAGGAATTCGGCGGCGTTGTCGGCGTAGGCGCGTATCGCGGCCACGGGCTGGTTGATCTCGTGCGCGACGCCGGCGGCGACCTGGCCCAGTAGCGCCAGCTTGCTGGCCTGGACCAGTTCTTCCTGCATGGTGTGCAGGCGGGCGTCGGTGCGCTGGCGCTGGTCCATTTCTTCGATGAGCTGCTCGTTCACTTCCAGCAGCTGCGCGGTGCGCTCGTCGACCAGGGCGGCGAGCTGTTCATGGATGACGGCCTGCTGCTGCGCGCGCTCGCGCTGGCGATGGCGGCGCAGCAGGACGATGCCGACGATGGCGGCCAGCGCGCTTTGCGCGAGCAGCGCGCCCAGCTGCGCGTTGGCCGTGGCCTGGTTGATGGAAGACTGCACCGGCGAGAGCAGGTGCAGGGTCCAGCCCGGCGATTCCGCGATGGGCAGCGTCGTATGCAATAGCGGCGCGCCGGCCGGGATCTGGGGCAGCGCGACGTCGGTGCGCACCAGTTGGCCGTTGCTGGCGGTCAGCAGCGCGGGCCGCAAGGGCAGCGGCTGGAAGCGGGCGTCGCCGAACTGCAGGCTGGTGCGCAGCTTCTGCGCCAGATCGGACGCCAGCGGCGCCAGCACCTTGAAGCGCCAGTCGGAGACGCTGCCCAGCAATACCACGCCGTGTTCGTCGGTGACGAAGATCGGCGCGTTGGACTGGCGCCAGTCGGCCTCCAGTTCGCGGAAATCCACTTTCAGCACGACCACGCCCAGCAGCCTGCCGCCGACGCCGTCCACGCGCCGCGCCAGGTACAGGCCGGCCTCATGGCTGATGGTGCCCAGCGCGAAATGCTCGGCCGAGCCCTGCGCCACCGAACCCTGGAAATAAGGCCGGAACTGGTAGTCCACGCCGACGAAGGTGGCGGGCTCGCGCCAGTTGCTGGCGGCGATCGCCAGCCCTTTGCGGTCCAGCACGTAGATGGCCGAGGCGCCCACGCCGCGGCTGAGCGAGTCGAGCTTTTCGTCCAGCGGCACGACCTGGCCCGGCGCGGGGTTTTCGAGCGCGGCGCGCACGTCCACGTCGCGGGTCAGCACGAAGGGCAGGGCGCGGAATTTGTCGAGATTGTTGCGCAGCAGGGCCGCGTTGACCTGGGCCGCGCCGCGCGCCTGCGCCGCGGCGTTCGTCAGGGCCTCGTCGCGGGCCCAGAGCGTGGCGGCGTGCAGCACGCCGAACACCAGCGCGACGGCCAGCACGATGCCGCCGGCGCGCCAGAGCCAGGCGAACTTGCGCCGCCTGGCGCCCGGTTGGGGCGGCAGCGCCGGGGCGGCGGGGGTGAAGGCGGGGCGGGACATGGTGTGTGCGGGTTTTCGCACATTCTATATCTTTTTTGTGTGGAATCTCGCCAGAATGCCAGGTTCCGCTTTCCGGAAAGTAGAAAAAATTCCTTTTCGATCAATGGCTTGTGTATGGGCGGGCGCACGCCGTCGGGCTGGCATGGCGATTGCATAAGTCGGGGCAAGCCGCGCTCCGACGCGCGGTGACATGGGCCCGGAAGCAGTGCGCCGGGCCACAAAACAGATAACGCCCCGTCGCCCGCCGCGCAACGCCGTCCGGAGCAAGGGGCTTTGGTGGGGACAAATCCCAATGATCGACGTGGATCAAGTCGCGCCCGCGCGCAAGCTCAAGTTCTATCAAATCCTTTATGTGCAGGTGATCTTCGCCATCGTGGTCGGGGTGCTGCTGGGCGCATTCAAGCCCGAGCTGGGCCAGCAGATGCAGCCGCTGGGCGACGCCTTCATCAAGCTGGTCAAGATGATCATCGCTCCGGTGATCTTCCTGACCGTGGCCACCGGCATCGCCGCCATGAGCGACCTCAAGAAGGTCGGCCGGGTCGCCGGCAAGGCCATGCTGTACTTCCTGTGCTTTTCCACGCTGGCGCTGATCGTGGGCATGATCGTCAGCCACGTGGTGCAGCCCGGCGCGGGCATGCACATCGACCCGAGCACGCTGGACCAGAAGGCGGTGTCGGGCTATGTGGCCAAGGCGCATGATTCCACCGTCACCGGCTTTCTGATGAACGTGATCCCCACGACCATCTTCAGCCCGTTCGTGGGCGGCGACATCCTGCAGGTGCTGTTCGTGGCGGTGCTGTTCGGCATTTCGCTGGCCATGGTGGGCGAGCGCGGCAAGCCGATACTGTCGTTCATGACCGCATTGGCCCAGCCGGTGTTCCGGCTGGTGGCCATCCTGATGAAGGCCGCTCCCATCGGCGCGTTCGGCGCCATGGCGTTCACCATCGGCAAGTACGGCATCAAGTCCATCGTCAACCTGGCGATGCTGGTGGGCACGTTCTACGCGACCTCGGTGCTGTTCGTGGTCGTGGTGCTGGGGCTGGTGGCGCGCTACAACGGCTTTTCGATCCTGAAGCTGGTGCGCTACATCCGCGAGGAACTGCTGCTGGTGCTGGGCACCAGCTCGTCGGAAGCGGCGCTGCCCACCCTGATGCAGAAGATGGAACGCGCCGGCTGCTCGAAGTCGGTGGTCGGCCTGGTGGTGCCCACCGGCTACTCGTTCAACCTGGACGGAACCAACATCTACATGACGATGGCCGCGCTGTTCATCGCGCAGGCCTGCGATATCCCGCTGTCGCTGGGCGACCAGATCCTGCTGCTGCTGGTGGCGATGCTGAGCTCCAAGGGCGCCGCGGGCGTGACCGGCGCGGGCTTCATCACGCTGGCCGCGACCCTGTCGGTGGTGCCCACGGTGCCGGTCGCCGGCATGGCGCTGATCCTGGGCGTGGACCGCTTCATGTCCGAATGCCGCGCGCTGACCAACCTGGTCGGCAACGCGACCGCCACCGTCGTGGTCGCGCGCTGGGAAGGCGAACTGGACAAGGAGCGGCTGGATGCCGCGCTGGCCGGCGATCCGCAGCCGCTGCCCGCCGTGGCTCCGACGGTCGCCGAGCCGCAGCCCATGCTCGGCGAGCCGATCAGCCAGGCCTGAGCCGGGCAGGCATGAAAAAACCCCGCGGTCAGCCCGCGGGGTTTTGTTTTTTCTGAGACAGACGCTTCAGGGCGTGCGGATGCCGGCGGCGCGCAGCAGGTTGGCGGTTTCGAACACCGGCAGGCCCATCACGCCGGTGTAGCTGCCCGAGATATGCGAGATGAACGTGCCGGCCAGGCCCTGGATGCCGTAGGCGCCGGCCTTGCCGTAGGGTTCGCCGCTGTCGCAGTAGCGGCCGATTTCGTCGTCCGTCAGGTCGCGCATGCGGACTTCGGTGATGGAAACCGCCTCCAGCAGTTGTTCGCCGGTCCAGACCGCGACGGCGGTGCGCACTTCGTGGGCGGCGCCCGACAGCGCGCGCAGGATGCGCTGGGCGTCGGCGCGGTCCGCGGGCTTGCCCAGGACCTGGCCGTCCAGGATCACGGTGGTGTCGGCGGCCAGCAACGGCAGGCGCGGCAGACGGTTTTCATGCATCCAGTCGCGTCCGCGCAGCGCCTTGTCGCGCGCGGTGCGCTGGACGTAGTCGGCGGCGCTTTCGCCGGGATGCTGGGGTTCGTCCTCGCCCGGCGGAGCCGGCACCCGCAGCACTTCGTGGGGCAGGCCGATCTGCGTCAGCAGTTCGCGCCGCCTGGGGCTGGCCGAGGCGAGGTAGAGGCGGGCGGTCGGGGGGGCTGTGTCGGTCATTGCTACAACGAGGCCGGGCCGTTCAGGCGCGATGATAGGGATGGTTGGTCATGATGGCCCAGGCCCGGTAGAGCTGCTCGGCCAGCACCACGCGCACCATGGGGTGCGGCAGCGTCAGCGAAGACAGCCGCAGCTGGCCGCTGCAGGCGGCTTTCAGTTCGGGGTCCAGGCCGTCCGGGCCGCCGACCAGGAAGGCCACGTCCTGGCCGCCGGCGCGCCATTGCTCCAGCTTTTGCGACAGGGCCATGGTGGTGAGGTCGCGGCCGCGTTCGTCCAGCGCCAGGCGCAGGACGCCGGCGGGCAGGGCGGCGTCGATCCGCTTGGCCTCGGCTGCCATCATCTGGGCCGGCGTCTTGCCGCTGTTGCGGGGTTCGGGCTTGATCTCGCGCAGTTCCAGCGCGCAATCGGCGGGCAGGCGCTTGGCGTAGTCGTCCCAGGCGGTCTGCACCCAGTCCGGCATGCGCGTGCCCACGGCCACGACGATGAGCTTCACGGCGCGCTCAGTAGTCGGTGCCGTCGTAGGCGCTGTCGCCGGCGATGGGCGCGGGACGGGTGGATTCCGGCAGCAGCTTGACGCGCACCGGCTTGCCGCCCCAGATTTCTTCCAGGTTGTAGTACTGGCGGATGGCCGGCTGCATGATGTGCACGACCACGTCGCCCAGGTCGACCACGACCCATTCGCCGGTGTCTTCGCCTTCGATGGTGATGCCGGACAGGCCGAGCGCGCGGCCGCGGTCGGATACGCTGGAGGCCAGCGCGCGGGTCTGGCGGTTGGAGGTGGCGCTTGCAATCACGACGCGATCGAACAGGCTGGTCAGATGCGTGGTGTTGAAAACCTTGATGTCTTGCGCCTTGACGTCTTCGAGGGCGTCGATGACGGCGCGTTGGAGTTTTTGTATATCCATAACTGTAAATATAACCCGCGCAGGGTCAGCGAGAGGCTGGCTTTGGGACGTTTGGAACGCCCGGCGGGTGGGGTTTATCGGTAGAGATGGTGCGCCGCAATATACGCGGCGACGGGCGGCGCGAGCAGGCCTTCGGTGGATGCGCCGCGCGCCAGGCGCTGGCGGATGTCGGAGGCCGATACCGGCATGGGCGCGAACGGCAGTTCCTGCAATTCGCGGCCCAGGGCGCCGAGGTGCCGGGCCAGTTCCGGCGGCGCGGCCAGCGGCGTGCCGGGACGGGTGGCCACGGCCAGGTCCACCAGGCTGGCGATGTCCTGCCAGTTGCGCCAGGTGCAGAAATTGGCGAGTTGGTCGGCGCCCAACAGCCAGACGTAGCGCGCCCCGCCAGGCAGGGCGCGCAGGGTGTCGAGGGTGTAGGTGGCGCCGCCACGTTCGATTTCGATCGGGTTGACGGCCAGCCCGGCATGGCCGGCGATCGCCAGTTCCAGCATGTCCAGGCGCTGGCGGCCGGTGGCGTGCAGCGCGGCGCGCTGCCAGGGGTTGGCCGCCGGGATGAGCTGCACTTCGGCCAGGCCCAGCGCCTGCAGCGCGGTCTGGGCGAGCGCGATGTGCGCGACGTGGACGGGGTCGAAACTGCCGCCCAGGAGACCGATGCGTTTCAAACCCAGTCCCGCGGCTTGAGGTAGGCGGCCAGTTCGGCCTCGGGCGTGCCGGCCTGCGGCTGCCAGTCGTAGCGCCACTGCGCCAGCGGCGGCATGGACAGCAGGATGGATTCGGTACGTCCGCCCGATTGCAAGCCGAACAGCGTGCCGCGGTCGAACACCAGGTTGAATTCCACGTAGCGGCCGCGGCGGTAGGCCTGGAAGTCGCGTTCGCGCTCGCCATAGGGCAGGGCGCGGCGGCGTTCCACGATGGGCATGTAGGCCGGCAGGAAGGCGTCGCCGACCGAGCGGGTCAGGGCGAAGGAGGCGTCGAAGCCCGGGGCGTTCAGGTCGTCGAAGAAGATGCCGCCGATTCCGCGGGTTTCGTTGCGGTGCTTGAGGAAGAAGTATTCGTCGCACCAGCGCTTGTAGCGCGGGTAGTAGTCGGCGCCGTGGCCGGCCAGCGCGTCGCGGCATACGGCGTGGAAGTGGCGCGCGTCTTCCTCGAACGGATAGTACGGGGTCAGGTCCAGGCCGCCGCCGAACCAGAAAACGTCGGCTTCGTCGTGGCCGGGGCGCGCGGCCGCCGTGAACATGCGCACGTTCATGTGCGTGGTGGGCACGTGCGGATTGCGCGGGTGCAGCACCATGGACACGCCCATCGCCTCCCAGGAGCGGCCGGCGAGTTCTGGCCGGTGCGCGCTGGCCGAGGGCGGCAGCTTGGAACCCTGGACATGGCTGAACAGCACGCCGGCCCGTTCGAACAGCTGGCCGCCTTCGAGCAGGCGCGACAGGCCGCCGCCGCCTTCGGGACGCTGCCATTCATCGGCGCGGAAGGCGGCGCCTTCCGCTTCTTCCAGGGCGCCGACGATGCGGGCCTGCAAGCCGGTGAGGTAGTCCCGCACGGCGGAGACGGGCAAGGCGTTCATCGGCGGGCTCCGGTCAGGCGTTGGACTTGGACTTCTGCTGCGAGGGCTTGAGCGCGCGCCAGCCGATGTCGCTGCGGTACTGGCGGCCGTCGAAGTGCACGCCGTCTATGGTTTCGTAGACGCGGTCGCGGGCCATCTTGACCGAGTCGCCCAGGGCCGTGACGCACAGCACGCGGCCGCCGGTGGTCTTGATCTCGCCGTCCTCGATCCGGGTGGCGGCGTGGAACACCATGCAATCCTCGGCGTCGGCCGGCAGGCCGCGGATGGCGTCGCCGGTGCGCGGCGTGCCCGGGTAGTTGTGCGCGGCCAGCACGGCGCCCAGCGCGGTGCGGCGGTCCCAGACGATGTCGGCCTGGTCCAGCGTGCCCTCGACGGCATGTTCCAGGGCGTCGAGCAGGTCGCTCTTGACCCGCATCATGATGGGCTGGGTTTCCGGGTCGCCCATGCGGCAGTTGAATTCCAGCGTCTTGATGGCGCGGTCGGGGTCGTCGCCGGGGGCGATCATTAGGCCGGCGTACAGGAAGCCGGTGTACGGAATGCCGTCGCGCGCCATGCCCTGCACGGTCGGCAGGATGATTTCGCGCATGATGCGGTGGTGCAGTTCGGGGGTGACGATGGGCGCGGGCGAATAGGCGCCCATGCCGCCGGTGTTGGGACCCTGGTCGCCGTCGAGCAGGCGCTTGTGGTCCTGGCTGGTGGCCAGGGCCAGCACGTTGCGGCCGTCGCACATGACGATGAAGCTGGCTTCCTCGCCCACCAGGCATTCCTCGATGACCACGCGCGCGCCGGCCTCGCCCATGGAGCCGTCGCCCAGCATGGCGTCGATGGCGGCGTGCGCCTCTTCGAGCGTGGCGGCGACCACCACGCCCTTGCCCGCGGCCAGGCCGTCGGCCTTGATCACGATGGGGGCGCCTTCCTGGTCGATGTAGGCATGCGCCTGGGCCGGGTCGGTGAAGGTCTGGTAGCGGGCGGTGGGGATGTTGTGCCGCACCATGAAGGCCTTGGCGTAATCCTTGGAGCTCTCCAGCTGGGCGGCGGCCTTGGTCGGGCCGAAGATTTTCAGGCCGCGGGCGCGGAACACGTCCACGACGCCGGCGGCCAGCGGCGCTTCGGGGCCGACCACGGTGAGGGCCACGCCTTCGCGCTGCACGAAATCGGCCAGTTCCTCGGCATTGGTGAGCGGGATGTTCTCCATCTGCTCGGCCCGTTGCGTGCCGCCGTTGCCCGGGGCGACGTACACCTTGTGTACGCGCGGGGAGCGGGCCAGCCGCCAGGCGAGGGCATGTTCGCGGCCGCCCGAGCCAATAACCAGGAGTTTCATGTTGGGGTGAGTCTGAAGATAGCCATTCGGGGCCGGGATGGCCCGGCCCCGATTAACACCCCCGCGACGCAGCGCAGGGGAGGGAGGATTTACTGCGCTTCGTCGAAAACGACGGTGGTATAGACTTCCTGCACGTCGTCCAGGCCTTCCAGGGCGTCGAGCAGTTTCTGCATCTTGACGGCGTCTTCGCCGGCCAGTTCGGTTTCGTTCAGGGCCTTCATGACGATGCCGTCGACTTCGGCCTTCAGGCCGGCCTCGTCGAAGGCGCGGCGCACGGCGGCGTAGTCGGCCGGCGCGCAGACCACTTCGATCACGCCTTCCTCGTCGGTGGTCACGTCTTCGGCGCCGGCCTCGAGGGCGGCTTCCATGACCTTGTCTTCAGAGGTGCCAGGCGCGAACACGAACTGGCCGCAATGCTTGAACATGAAGGCCACCGAGCCTTCCTGGCCCAGGTTGCCGCCGTTCTTGGCGAAGGCGTGGCGCACTTCGGCGACGGTGCGGGTGCGGTTGTCGGTCATGCAGTCGACGATCACCGCCGCGCCGCCGATGCCGTAGCCTTCGTAGCGCACTTCCTCGTAGGCGTCGCCGTCGGCGCCGCCCGCCCCGCGCTGGATGGCGCGCTGGATGTTGTCCTTGGGCATGTTGGCGTCGGTGGCCTTGTCCCAGGCCATGCGCAGACGCGGATTGCTGTCGGGGTCGGGGCCGCCGGCGCGCGCCGCCACGGTGATTTCACGAATGATCTTGGTCCAGAGCTTGCCGCGCTTGGCGTCTTGGCGCCCTTTGCGGTGCTGAATATTGGCCCATTTGCTGTGTCCGGCCATGGCTTCCCAGGATAAATTGTCTGCAAAAATGGCATTTTACCGTGACGGCGGGCCGCGCGCCCGGGGGCCGGCCGCAAGCCCGCCCGCCTGTACCCTTATTGCCACGCGCACAAGCCGCGCGCGAGGCTCTACACTTGGGCATCCCTCAGTTTCCTGGTCCGGAGAGCCGTCCATGCCCAACCCCATCGTCATCGCCAAGAACGCCCAGGCCGAGCTGGCGCTGCTGCCCGCCCTGGCCAACCGGCACGGCTGCATCACCGGCGCCACGGGCACCGGCAAGACGGTGACGCTGCAGGTGCTGGCCGAGTCCTTTTCCCGCATCGGCACGCCGGTGTTCATGGCCGACGTCAAGGGCGACCTGACCGGTATTTCGCAGGCCGGCACGGCCAGCCCCAAGCTCATGGAACGCCTCAAGAACCTGGGTCTGGACGAGCCGGCCTGGGGCGCCAGCCCGGTGACGCTCTGGGACGTGTTCGGCGAGCAGGGGCTGCCGGTGCGCGCCACCGTGTCCGACATGGGGCCGCTGCTGCTGTCGCGCATCCTGGAGCTGAACGACACCCAGGAAGGCGTGCTGACGCTGGTGTTCAAGGTGGCCGACGACGAAGGGCAGCTGCTGCTGGACCTGAAAGACCTGCGCGCCATGCTCCAGGACGTGGCCGACCGCGCGGCGCAGCTCAAGACGCGCTACGGCAACGTGTCCTCGGCCAGCATCGGCGCCATCCAGCGCGGCCTCCTGGCCCTGGAGTCCCAGGGGGCGGATCGCTTCTTCGGCGAGCCGATGCTGGACGTGGCCGACCTGATGCGCACCGACGCCCAGGGCCGCGGCATGGTCAACGTGCTGGCCGCCGACAAGCTGATGCAGGCGCCGCGCCTGTACGCGATTTTCCTGCTGTGGCTGCTGGCCGACCTGTACGAAAAGCTGCCCGAGGTGGGCGACATGGACCAGCCCAAGCTGGTGTTCTTCTTCGACGAGGCGCACCTGCTGTTCAACGACGCCCCGGCCGCGCTGCTGAACAAGATCGAGCAGGTGGTGCGGCTGGTCCGCTCCAAGGGCGTGGGCGTCTATTTCGTGACGCAGAACCCGCTGGACATTCCCGATACGGTGCTGGGCCAGCTCGGCAACCGCGTGCAGCACGCGCTGCGCGCCTTCACGCCGCGCGACCAGAAGGCGGTGAAGACGGCGGCGCAGACCATGCGGCCCAATCCCGGCCTGGACATCGAGGCGGCCATCACCGAACTGGGCGTGGGCGAGGCCCTGGTGTCGCTGCTGGACGCCAAGGGCCGCCCCATGCCCACCGAGCGCGCCTACATCGTGCCGCCGGCCAGCCGCATCGGCCCGGCCACCGACGCCGAGCGCCAGGCGCTGCGCCAGGGCAGCACGCTGGCCGCCAAGTACGAAAAAGCCATCGACCGCGAATCGGCCTACGAGGTGCTGGCCGGACGCGCGGCCAAGCCGGCCGAGGCGGCGCCGGGCGCGCAGCCCGAGGCCGGGCAGGGCGCCGGCCAGGCGCCGGCCGATGCCGGCGGCGGGCTGATGGACAGCCTGAACGACGTGCTGTTCGGCTCGACCGGGCCGCGCGGCGGCAAGCGCGACGGCATCGTCCAGAGCGTGGCCAAGAGCACCATGCGCTCGATCGCGCGCGAGCTGACCCGCGGCATACTCGGGTCCCTGCTGGGCTCTAAGGGCCGGCGCTGAGGCGGATCGGGTAGCGCTTCGAAACGGGTTTTTTGTAAAAGGGCGGGCTGTCGCAGCGGCTGCGGTAAGCGAGGGTGTTGCGCCGTGCCCGTTTGTGTCTATCATTTCGGGCGGGGCATTCCCCAGGGTCTGCGCAAGGCTTTCCGTAGCCTTTTCCACAGGCGGACCCGGTAAAAAACAGAGGAAGACGCGGTGTCAAAGAAACACAAGATTGCAGTAATCCCCGGAGACGGAATCGGCAAGGAAGTCGTGCCCGAAGGCCTGAAAGTGCTGGACGCGGTGGCCACGCGCTTCGGCATCGATTTCCAGTGGGACCATTTCGACTGGAGCTGCGACTATTACGCCAAGCACGGCGCCATGATGCCGGACGACTGGCAAGCCCGTATCGGCCAGCACGAAGCCATTTTCTTCGGCGCCATCGGCTGGCCCGCCACCGTGCCCGACCACGAGGCGCTGTGGGGTTCGCTGTTCAAGTTCCGCCGCGAATTCGACCAGTACATCAACCTGCGCCCGGTGCGCCTGATGCCCGGCGTGCCGTCGCCGCTCAAGGACCGCAAGCCCGGCGAGATCGATTTCTACATCGTGCGCGAGAACACCGAGGGTGAGTACTCCAACAGCGGCGGCCGCCTGTTCGCCGGCACCGAGCGCGAAGTCGTCATCCAGGAAAGCGTGTTCACCCGCGTGGGCGCCGACCGCGTCCTGAAGTTCGCGTTCGAGCTGGCGCAAAAGCGCGGCAAGCACCTGACCGCGGCCACCAAGTCCAACGGCATTTCGATTTCCATGCCGTGGTGGGACGAGCGCGTGGCCGACGTGGCGCAGAGCTATCCCGACGTGCGCTGGGACAAATACCACATCGACATCCTGTGCGCGCACTTCGTGCAGCACCCCGACTGGTTCGACGTGGTGGTGGCCTCCAACCTGTTCGGCGACATCCTGTCCGACCTGGGGCCGGCCTGCACCGGGACCATCGGTATCGCGCCGTCGGCCAACCTGAACCCCGACCGCAAGTTCCCGTCCCTGTTCGAGCCGGTGCACGGTTCGGCGCCGGACATTTATGGCAAGGGCATCGCCAATCCGATCGGCCAGATCTGGAGCGGGGCGCTGATGCTCGATTTCCTGGGTTACCCCGAGGCTTCGGCCGCCGTCGTCAAGGCGATCGAAACGGTATTGGCCGAAGGCCCGCGCACGCGGGACATGCAGGGCAATGCCTCGACCGCCGAGGTCGGCAGCGCGATCGCGTCGCTGATCGCGGCCGGCTGAGGGCGGCCCGCGCTCAGGGCTTTAGGCTAGGGCGTGTTAACACTAATTGCGTTCTGATAGATCAGATGTGAAAGTGCAGGCATGGAGATCACCCCCGAGCAATTCAAACGCATCGAACACTGCTTGCCAGTGCAGCGTGGCAACGTCAGGCTGAGCAATCTGCAAGTGGTCAATGCCATGCTGTATGTGGCCGAACACGGCTGCAAGTGGCGCGGGCTGCCCAATCGGTTCGGCAATTGGCACACGATCTACACGCGCATGCGCCGCTGGACCAAAGCAGGTGTGCTGGACAAGATGTTCGAGGAGCTGCAGCGCGAGCAGCTGGTGCGCGTGAAGATCGAGGTGGTTTCGTTGGACTCCACGAGTATCAAGGTGCATCCCGATGGAACTGGCGCTCTAAAAAAAACGGCCCACAGGCCATCGGCAAGTCCCGAGGCGGATGGAACACCAAGATTCATATGGTTGCCGCGGATGCTCGAACGGCCGTGACGTTCTGCCTGTCGCCTGGACAGGCCCACGATGCCCCCGAGGGAAGGCGCCTGCTGCAAAGCCTTGGGCCTGCAAGCCGCCCAATTAACCTGCTCATGGATCGGGCGTACGAGGGCAACGAGACGCGCCAACTGGCCCTTGATCTGGGGTTCATCCCAGTAGTGCCACCGGTGAGGACCCGGATCGAGCCTTGGGAATACGACCGGGTGATGTACAAGCGCCGCAACGAGGTCGAGAGGCTGTTTCGGCGACTGAAGGGCTACCGTCGAATTTTCTCTCGGTTCGAGAAGCTCGATGCAATGTACCTGGGCTTCCTCAGCTTTGTGCTGGTGGCTGATGGTCTTCGCGGTTTGTGTTAACAGGCCCTAGTAGATGGAAGATTCGGCTTTTTCCTCCCCCGCCGTCCATGTGGGCGGCGGGCGGGCTGACCGGTTCGTGCGCAAGCTTTTCCGCTTGCTGCGCTCGCGCACGCAGCGGCACAACCAGCATTTGTGGCCCTTCGTCCGGATCTGGCGCGACCGCGCCGGCGCGATTTGCGGGTTTCGCGCCTTCGGGCGCTCGCTGCCGGTCACGCCGCTGCGGCAGGGATACGACCCCGCCGACGTCACCATGCATCTGATCCTGAGCGGCCCCTCGGTCGCCCAGATCCCCTACGACCGGCTCGACATCCGCGCCGCCATGGGCGTCAATGGCGCCATCGCGCTGGCGCGCAAGTTCGACCTGCCGTTCAAGTACTACTGCATCATCGACCAGAATTTCGTCAGGGACCGCATCGACCTGGTGCGTGAAATCGTCTCGCGCGACCTGACGCTTTACGTCCTGCCCGAGGTGCTGCGCTACATCATGCAGGGCATCCCGCAGGAATCGATCCGCTGCCGCGTCTGCATCATCGAATTGATTTCCGAGCGCGCCTACCAGCGCAGCGCCGCGCCGTCCGTCCTCAAGCGCATGGCCGCGGTCACGCCCGACGTGCAGCTGCTGGACGCCAAGCAGGGGCTGGGCTACAGCTTCGACGCGGCGCTCGGCGTGTTCGACGCCGACACCGTGGCCTATGCGGCCCTGCAGGTGCTGATCTCGGGCGGCGCCCGCCAGATCTACGTGCACGGGCTGGACCTGACGCTGCAGAACGGGCTGCGTTTCTACGACGAGGGGCAGACGCCCCAGGCCAGCCGGCTGGCGCGCAATTTCACCCAGCTGATCGAGCCGTCCTTCCGCTTCGCGTCCGCGCAATGGCGCGCCCGGGGCGTCTCGGTGTTCAACCTGTCGCCCATCAGCGCGCTGTCGGCCGACATCATCGAACGCCTCGACTGGCAGACCTTGCTAAAGGAATAACCCTCGCCGGCAAACACCGCCGCCCGATCGGGGGCACAGCGGATCCGGCTCCGCCGGTCCGCCAGTGCCGCCCCCTGGGGGGCCCGCGTCAGCGGGTAGGGGGGGACCCAATCAATGTGCTCCGGCTGCCGCCTCGGCTGCGCCGCCGCCGCCGCCGCCCTGGGCCGAGCGCGGGCGCGCGAACCATACCAGTCCGGTCAACGCCAGGAAGATGATCGCCGACGCGTAGAACACGTCCAGCGCCGACATGGTGAAGGCCTGGCCGTTGATCATGCCGTCTATCATGCTGAGCGCCTGCTGGTGCGACACGCCCAGGCTGTTCTGCAGCGTGTTCAGCGTATGGTCGAAGGCCGGCTCGCCGGGGCGGGCGGCTTCGGTCAGCTGGGCGTGGTGCATGGTGGCGCGGTTTTCCCACAGCGTGGTGGAGATCGAGGTGCCGAACGCGCCGGCGGTCAGGCGCAGGAAGTTCGACAGGCCCGAGGCCGCGGGAATGCGCCATGGCTCGATGCTGGTGAGCGTGATCGCGGTCAGCGGCACGAAGAAGGCCGCCATCGCCGCGCCCTGGATGATGGTCGGCGTCATCAGGGTGCGCACGTCGGTCTGCGTATTGAAGCCCGAGCGCATGAAGCACACCAGCGCGAAGATCAGGAAGGCCACCGTCACGATCTGGCGCGGGGCGCGCGTGGCCAGCATCCGGCCGACGATGGGCGTGAGCAGGATGGCCAGCAGGCCCACCGGCGCGGTCACCAGGCCGGCGTAGGTGGCCGTATAGCCCATATTGCTTTGCAGCCATAGCGGCAGCAGCACCACGTTGCCGAAGAACACGCCGTAGGCCACCGCCAGCGTCAGCGCGCCGACCGTGAAGTTGCGGATCTTGAAGAGCCGCAGGTCCACCACGGGGTGGGCGTCGGTCAGTTCCCAGATCAGGAAGAAAACGAAGGCCACGAAGGCGATCGCGGCCAGCGCGATGATGGTGGAGCTGGCGAACCAGTCCAGTTCCTTGCCCTTGTCCAGCATGATCTGCAGCGCGCCCACCCAGACCACCAGCAGCGCCAGGCCGACCTTGTCGATCGGCAGCTTGCGGGTCTGCGATTCGCGGTTGCCGTAGATGCGCCAGCTGATCCAGGCGGCCAGCAGGCCCACCGGCACGTTGATGTAGAAGATCCACGGCCAGGTGTAGTTGTCGGAGATCCAGCCGCCCAGCAGCGGCCCGGCGACGGGCGCGACCAGCGTGGTCATGGACCAGACCGCCAGCGCCATGCCCGACTTGGACTTGGGGAAGCTGGCCAGCATCAGCGCCTGCGACAGCGGGATCATGGGGCCGGCGACCGCGCCCTGCAGCACGCGGAACGCGATCAGCGCCTCCAGCGACGGCGAGAAGCCGCAAAGCCACGAGGCCAGCACGAATAGCAGCGTCGAGATCAGGAACAGGCGCACCTGGCCGAAGCGCTGCGTCAGCCAGCCGGTCAGCGGCACCGTGATGGCGTTGGCGACGGCAAACGAGGTGATGACCCAGGTGCCCTGGCTGGTGCTGACGCCCAGGTCGCCCGAGATGGTGGGGATGGACACGTTCGCGATCGAGGTGTCCAGCACGTTCATGAACACCGCCGTCGACAGCGCGATCGAACCGATGATGCGGGTCGCGCCTTCGAGCGGCGGATGGGCGCCCGGCGGCCGGGCGGGCTGGGGGGCGGCTGCCGCGCCCGCGGGCTGGGCGGTGGCGTTCATGATGCGAGGTTGGCCTTGATGATTCTGGCGATCATGGCGTCGACTTCGTCATGGGCCGGCTCGAAGGCGCGGGTCGACCAGACCGGCTCCTTGCGTTCGGCCTGCGTCAGCGGCTCGCCTTCCTGCTTGCCCACGTCGACTTCCACGTCCATCGACAGGCCCACGCGCAGCGGGTGCTTTTTCAGGTCTTCCGGGTCCAGCGCGATGCGCACGGGCACGCGCTGCACCACCTTGATCCAGTTGCCGGTGGCGTTCTGGGCCGGCAGCAGCGCGAAGGCGCTGCCGGTGCCGGCGTCCAGGCCGGCGACGGTGCCGTGATAGGTCACCGAGCTGCCGTACAGGTCGGCCACCAGCTTGGCCGGCTGGCCGATGCGCATCTTGCGCAGCTGGCCTTCCTTGAAATTCGCTTCCACCCAGACCTGGTCCAGCGGCACCACCGTCATCAGCGCCGAGCCGGGGGCGACCCGCTGGCCGACCTGCACGCTGCGCCGGGCCACGATGCCGGCCACCGGGGCGGGCAGCACGGTGCGCGACTGCGCCAGCCAGGCGTTGCGCAGGCCAGCCTCGGCCTGGCGCACGTCGGGATGCTCGGCCACCGTGGTGCCCTCGGTCAGGGCCTGGTTGGTCTCCAGCTTGGCACGCGAGGCCGCCAGCGCGGCGCGCGCCTGGGCCAAGCCGGACTGGGCCGACTTCAGCGCGACTTCGGCGTGCAGGATTTCCTCGCCGCTGACGCCGCCGGACTTGGCCAGCAGCTGGCGGCGCTTGACGTCGCTTTGGGCGCGGTTGAGTTCAGCCTCCGCGCGCAGGATGTCGGCGCGGCGCAGGTCCACGTCGGCGGCCAGCGCGTCGTTCTGGACATAGATGGTGCGCACCTGGCGCACGGTCTGCGCGAGCTTGGCCTGGGCCTGTTGCAGGGCCACGTCGGTGTCGGCGGGGTCCAGCCGCACCAGCGGCTGGCCGGCGGCGACGGTTTCCGTGTCGTCGGCCTCGATGGCCACGACCGTGCCAGGCACCTGGGGCGTGATCTGCACCAGGTTGCCGTGCACGTAGGCGTCGTCGGTGCTTTCGAAGTGGGCGCCGAACAGCACCCACCAGATGCCGTAGGCGATCGCGACGAGTATGAAGGCCCCGGTGGCCAGCAGCAGCAGGCGTTTACGGGCGGGATTGGCGGCGGGAGTGGCAGCGGTCATGACGTCTGAATCCGGGGAGCGTTCAATGAGTGGAAGACGTGGCGGGTTCGGACCCGGCGGCGGGGACGTAGCCTCCGCCCAGGGCATTGGCCAGGTTGGCGTCGAGCTGGTAGGCGCGGATGCGCAGATCGGTTTCCAGGCGCGCCTGGGTCAGCACGCCGGTCTGCGCGATGAGCACGGAGATGTAGTTGCCCATGCCGGCCTTGTAGCGCTTGACGGCCAGGTCGTAGGCCGCGTCGATGGCTTCGCGGGCCTGGCGCTGCTCGGCCTTTTCGCGGTCCAGCAGGCGCAGGGCGTCGAGCGCGTCGGCCACCTGGCGCACCGCGTCCAGCACGGTCTGGTTGTAGTCCGAGACGGCCAGGTCGGCGTCGGCGCGGCGGCCGGCCAGATTGGCGTTGAGTTCGCCGCCGTGGAAGATCGGCAGCGTGACCGCCGGGCCGAACCCGGCCATGCGGGCGTCGGCGCCCAGCAGGTTGCCGGTGCCCATGGCCTGGAAACCGGCGAAGGCCACCAGGTTCACGTTGGGATAGAACTCGGCCTTGGCGCTGTCGATGGCGTGGCGGGCGGCTTCGGCGCGCCACTTGGCGGCGGCGACGTCGGGACGATGGCCCAGCAGGTCCAGCGGCACGCTGGCCGGTACGCCGCCGGCCGGCGCGGTCAGCGCGACCGGCGTCAGGGACTGTCCGCGCTGCGGTCCGGCGCCAGCCAGCGCCGCGACCTGGTTGCGCAGTTGGGCCAGCGTGGTTTCGGTCTGGGTCAGCTCGACCTTGCCGGCGGCCAGCGAGGATTCCGCCTGTTTGACCTCCACCTGCGTGTCCAGCCCGGCGCCGTAGCGGCCCTGGGTCAGTTCCAGCACTTCGGCGCGCTGCGCCAGCACGCGCTGGAGCACGTCGCGCTGGGCGAAGGCGTTCTGCAGGTTCAGGTAGGCCCGCACCGTGGCGCTGGCCAGCAGGTTGCGCGCCGCCTGGGCGTCGGCCGCGGCGGCCTGCTGTTCCGAGACCGCCGCCTTCAGGCGCGAGCGGTTCTTGCCCCAGAAGTCCAGCTCGTAGCTGAAGTCCAGCGCCAGCCGGTTGTCGCTAACCACCGAGCCGCCCATCGGCGCCGGGTAGATGTAGTCCTTGGACAGGTGCTCGCGCGTCAGGGTGTAGTTGGCGTCCACGCGCGGCAGCAGCGGCGCGCGCGCCGAACTGACGGCGGCGTTGGCCCGCGCCAGGCGCGCCTGGGCCGCGCTCATCGAAGGGTTGTTTGCCAGCGCCTCGTCCAGCAGGGCGTCGAGCTGCGGATCGCCGTAGCGCTGCCACCAGCGGTCGGTGGGCCAGTCGGCGTCCTGGGCGGTGAGCCCCAGCTTGGCCGCGTCCAGCGCCGCCACGGGTTCGGGCCCGGGCTCGATCAGCGCGCAGCCGCCGAGGGCCAGCACCAATACAGCAGTAGAGAAAAGGCGTTTCATCCTGACGGTAAGCTGAAAATGATTGATTGATCTGTATTTGCCTAGGCAGGTATTATGCCAAAAAAGGCCCCTGCGATGCAGGGGGGGCGTGCCTGCCCCGGCGGCCTCAGGCCGAGCCGTTGGCCAGCATGCGGCGCAGGTAATGCATGAGCTGGGAGACTTCGTCGGCCGAAAATCCGCGCAGGTGATGGTTGAGCGAGCGGGCGATGTTGGCCGGGATCTCGCGCGCCTTGGCCTCTCCCAGTTCGGTGAGTTCGATCTTGACCACGCGGCGGTCTTCCTGGCTGCGCGTGCGCCGCAGCAGGCCCTTGGCCTCGAGGCGGTCCAGCGCGCGGGTCATGGCGCCGGTGTCCATGCCGTTGAGCCGGGCCAGCTCAGCCGGCGTGTCGGCGCGGCCCAGGTACACCAGCGCGATGGGGCGCCATTGCATGGCGGTGAGATCCAGCGGCGCCATTTCCTGGTCCAGCATGCGGTTCAGGGAATGATGGACCTGCTTGATCAGGAAGCCGGCGTTTTCCTCCATCATGCAGCGGGTATCGCTGCGGTAGTGGACGGGGGTATCGGGCGTGGAAGGAGGAGGCGGCGCGGCATTCATGCGCCGAATTTTACTGCCTAGTCAGTTATTGTCAAGGTTGTGCTTTCATGGCAGCCTCTGCCTGCGCGCCTGCCGGGGCCTGCTTGCGCAGGCCCGACCAGACGATGGCCGCCACGATCAGCGCGGCCCCGGCCATCATGCGCGGCGTGGGCTGCTGGCTGAACAGCGCCCAGGCGAAGGCGATGGCGTAGACCGGCTCCAGCGCGATGACCAGCCCGGCGCTGCGGGCGTTGAGCCGCGTCAGGCTGGAGACGAACAGGTAGTGCGACAGCCCGGTGCAGAAGACGCCCAGCAGCGCCAGCCAGAACAGGTCCAGGGCCGGCAGCGCGGGCAGCTGGCCGGCGGCGAACGGCAGCAGCACCAGCGCCACGACCAGGTTCTGCCAGCAGGCCACTTGCATCGGGTCCATGCCCGAGGCCGAGCGGCGGTTGCTCAGCGCCAGCAGCGCGAAGCTCAGGCCCGACAGCAGGCCCCAGGCCAGGCCGATGGTGCCCTGGTCGGCCAGGTCGAACGAGGGCGTGACCAGCACCAGGCCGGCGGTCACCAGGCCCAGCAGCAGCCATTCGGCCAACCGGATGCGCTCGCGAAACAGCAGGCCCTCGAACAGCGTGATGAAGGCCGGAAAACTGGCGAAGCCCAGCGTCGCGATGGCGATGCCGCCGACCTTGACCGAAATGAAGAACGTGACCCAGTGCACCGCCAGCAGCACGCCCGCCACCACCAGCACGAACAGCTGCGCCGGGGTCAGCGCGCCCAGCAGGGGTTTGCGCCGCATGCGGGCGAAAACGCCCAGCGCGAGCACCGCGAACACGGCGCGTCCCAGCGTGATGACGGCGGCGCTGGCCTGGATCAGTTCGCCGAAGACGCCGGTCAGGCCGAAGAGCACGGCGGCGATGTGGATGTAGGTCAGGGCGCGGTGTCTGGTCATGCGAGGCAGGTTGGAATGCATGGAAGCGGGGCGCCGGCACGAGAAAAGTATGGCGCCGAGCGTGCATTTATTTTTGCACTGAACATAAAATCATCGCATGAATCGCCTTGCCGAGTTTTCGCCGTTTTCCCGTCCCTCCAGCCGCGCGGCCGGATTCATCATGGCAACCCTGGGCGCGGTGCTGTTTTCGGCCAAGGCCATCGTCGTCAAATTCACCTATCGCTACGGCATCGACGCGGTCACGCTCATCGCGTTTCGCATGCTGTTCGCCATGCCGTTCTTCGCGGCCGTGGCCTGGGCCCAGTCGCGCCGCGCCGCGCGCGGCGAGATCGTGCGCCTGACGCCCAAAGAGCGCCTGCAGGTCTGCGTGCTGGGGCTGCTGGGTTATTACCTGTCGAGCTTCCTGGACTTCCTGGGGCTGCGCTACGTCACGGCCAGCCTGGAGCGGTTGATCCTGTTTCTCTCGCCCTCGCTGGTGGTGCTGCTGTCGGCCTTCTGGTTCAAGCGCCCGATCGAGCGCCGCCAGTGGATGGCCATGGTGCTGTCCTACGCCGGCGTGGTGCTGGTGTTCGCGCACGACCTGTCCTTCGGCGGAAGCGAGGTCTTCCTGGGGTCTTTATTCGTTTTCGGGTCGGCCGCAAGCTATTCTGTGTACCTGATCTGTTCGGGGGAACTGGTCAAGCGGATCGGCGCGACGCGGCTGGTGGCCTATGCCATGACGGTCTCGTGCGTGGCCTGCATCGTTCAGTTCTTCGCCGTGCATCCGCCGTCCATGCTGATCCAGCCGGCGGGGGTCTACGGCTATTCCGTGATCCACGCCACGCTCAACACCGTGGTGCCGGTGTTCATGCTGATGTGGGCGGTGGCGCTGATCGGCGCGCCCACCGCCTCGCTGCTGGGCATGGTGGGGCCGGTGTCGGTGCTGTTCCTGGCCTCATGGTTCCTGCACGAGCCGATCACGGTGTGGCAGATGGCAGGCACGGTCCTGGTGCTGGCCGGCGTGTTCGCCTTGATGGGGCGCGCGGCGCCCGCCAAGCGGGGCGAGGCGCGGCCAGAGCGTTGAATCCGGTTTTTGTCGCTTAGTTCGCATTATTTCCATTGAAAGGAGGCCCGCATGGCCAGCAATCTCGTCAAGGCAATTCGTATCGAGCAGCACGGTGGTCCCGAAGTCCTGAAGCTGGCCGAGGTGGAGGTTCCGCCGCCCGCCGCCAACGAAGTCACCATCCGGCAGCACGCCGCCGGCCTGAACTTCATCGATATCTATTACCGCACGGGCTTGTATCCGCACCCGCTGCCCCACGGGCTGGGCTTCGAGGGCGCGGGCGAGGTGACCGCGGTGGGCGCCGACGTCAAGCACCTGAAGAAGGGCGACCGCGTCGCCTATGGCCAAAGCCCCATCGGCGCCTACGCCGAGGCGCGCAACGTGCCCGCCGCCCAGGTCGTCAAGGTGCCCAAGGGCATCGGTTTCGACGAGGCCGCCGCGCTGATGCTCAAGGGCCTGACCGTGCAGTACCTGTTCCGCCAGACCTACCGCCTGCAGGGCGGCGAAACCATTCTGTTCCACGCCGCCGCCGGCGGGGTGGGCCTGATCGCCTGCCAATGGGCCCGCGCGCTGGGCGTGAAGCTGATCGGCACGGTCTCCAGCCCCGAGAAGGCCGAACTGGCCCGCGCCAACGGCGCCTGGGAAACCATCGACTACTCGCGCGAAAACGTGGTCGAGCGCGTGCTGGAACTGACCGGCGGCAAGAAGGTGCCGGTGGTCTATGACGGCGTGGGCAAGGACACCTGGGAAACCTCGCTGGACTGCATCGAGCCGCGCGGCCTGATGGTCAGCTTCGGCAACGCCTCCGGCCCGGTGTCGGGCGTCAACCTGGCGACGCTGAACCAGAAGGGCAGCCTGTACGTGACCCGGCCCTCGCTGGGCATCCACGTCAACACGCTGGCCAAGCTGCAGGCCGCTTCCGAAGAACTGTTCGACCTGGTCCTGAAGAAGAAGATCAAGGTCCGCATCGACCAGCGCTACACGCTGGAACAGGCCGGTGAAGCGCAGACGGCGCTGGCCGGGCGCAAGACCACGGGCGCGACGGTGCTGATGCTGGATTGAGGCGGGGATGACGGCGCGCGGCCCCGGGCAGGGGCCGCGCGGGACCGGCAGGGGCGCGACTCCGCGTTCCTGCCGGTTTTTTTTCGCGCCGGCCGTGCGCAGAATGACAAATCGCCATGCACGGCCCGACAAGCCAGCCGCAGACACCGTTGCTATTCTGGCTCCGACCTGTTCGCTGGAGTTCCGAATGCCTGCTGCAAGCGTTTCCTCTGCCGTTCCCGCCGATCGCCCGGAACTGGGCGCCATCAGAGAGTCCATGCTGATCGACGGCGAGCCCGTGCGCGAAGGGCAGGGCCAGCCCATCGCCGTGCACGATCCCGCCACTGGCCAGGTGATCGCGCACCAGCCGGACGCCGGTCCCGCCCAGATCGACCAGGCGGTGCAGGCCGCCAGGCGCGCATTCGACGCCGGGCCCTGGCGCGATATGCTGCCCGCCGGCCGCGAACGCCTGCTGCTGAAGCTGGCGGACCTCGTCGAGCAGCATGGCGACGAGCTGGCCCGCCTGGAAACGCTCAACAATGGCAAGCTGCTGGGCGTGGCGCAGGCGCTGGAAGTCGGGTCCGGCGCGCAGTGGCTGCGCTACATGGCGGGCTGGGCCACCAAGATCACCGGCGATACGCTGTCGCTGTCCATTCCGTTTCCGCCGGGCGTCCGGTACAGCGCCCAGACCTTGCCGCAGCCCGTGGGCGTGGTCGGCGCGATCGTTCCCTGGAATTTCCCGCTGCTGATGGCGATCTGGAAGATCGCGCCGGCGTTGGCGGCCGGCTGCACCGTGGTGCTCAAGCCCGCCGAGGAAACCCCGCTGACCGCGCTGCGTCTGGCCGAACTGGTGCTGGAAGCGGGTTTCCCGCCCGGCGTGGTCAATGTCGTGACGGGCCGCGGTGAAACGGCGGGCGCGGCGCTGGTCGCCCATCCCGGCGTCGACAAGATCGCGTTCACCGGCTCCACCGAGGTGGGCAAGCTGATCGGCCGCGCCGCGATGGACGACATGAAGCGGGTGTCGCTGGAGCTGGGCGGCAAGTCCCCGGTGATCGTGCTGGACGATTGCGACGTCGACCGCGCCGTGCAGGGCGCCGCCGCCGCCATTTTCTTCAACCAGGGCCAGGTGTGCACGGCCGGCTCGCGGCTCTACGTGCAGAAGGGCTTGTACGCCAAGGTCGTGCAGGGGCTGGCCGACCTGGCCGCCGGTATGAAGCTGGGCTCGGGCTTCGATCCGGCCACGCAGATCGGTCCGCTGGTTTCGGCGCGCCACCAGCGGCGCGTCATGGACTACATCGGTCTCGGGCGCGCCGAAGGCGGCCAGGTGCTGGCGGGGGGCGCGGCCGGCGAGGGCCAAGGCTATTTCGTGCAGCCCACCGTCTTTGCCGGCCTGCGATCCGACGCAAGAATCGCGCGCGAAGAGATTTTCGGGCCCGTGGTCGTGGCGCAGCCCTTCGACAGCCTGGACGACGCCGTGCGGCTGGCCAACGACAGCGCCTTCGGCCTGGGCGCGAGCCTGTGGAGCAATGACCTCGGCCGCGTCCAAAGCCTGATCCCGCGCATCGACGCCGGCACCATCTGGGTGAACACCCACAACATGCTGGACCCGAACATGCCTTTCGGCGGGTTCAAGCAATCCGGCATTGGCCGCGAGCACGGCCGCGCCGTGCTGGATCTGTACCTGGAGAAGAAGTCGGTCTGCATGGCGTACTAACAACGGCGGCGCGGCCCAAACCGGGAGATACCGGTGGCCGCGCCGTCACGGAACCAAGGGGAAATACATGGCAGGCAGCAGGCTTTGCCGGACCCGCGCGCGCGCCGCGCTGCTGTTGGCCTGCGCGGGGGCGTCGCAGGCGGCATGGGCTGGAGATCCCAGCGCGCGCGATTGGATACCCGCGCCGGTGGGCACCAATCTCGTCGCAGGCTATCTGGCGGGGCTGCGCTCGTCCGGGCTGTACGCCGAAGGCAAGCGGGTGGGAGGCGCCTCGGTGGACGTTAACGCGCTGGTGTATCGCCAGATGCATTACCGGGAGTTTTACGGCAAGACGGTGCAGCTCGAATTCATCGTGCCGATGTACCGCACGTCGATGGAGCTGCCGGGCGCGCCGGGCGACCACCAGACAGGCATAGGCGACCTGACGCTGGGGTCGGCGATCTGGTTCTACAACAATGAGCAGACCAGAACCTGGTTCGCCTGGGAGCCGTTCATCGTTGCGCCGGTGGGCCGCTACGACGGCTCGCGGCCCGATGTCTCGCCCGGGAAGAACCGCTGGTCGACCATCCAGGATTTTTCCTTCGTGAAGGGGATAGGCGAATCCACCTATCTCGAAGCCATCGCGGAAGTGGAGATCTATGGCCGCAACACCGACTGGTATGGGCAGACGCTGAAGAAAGATCCTTCGTTCCGCTTTTTCGCCCTGGCGTCGACCAACCTGACGCCCGACACCTATACCGGGGTGCGCTATCGCTACGAAACCGGCGGGCGGGAGACCTCCTCGGGCGAAACCGTGGCCACCAGCGCCCGCAACCACCAGTTGGCCGTCGAGCTCACGCACCAGATCAACGACGCCAACCAGATTCAGATGCAGTACATCCACGACCTGAAGGTCGAGAACGGGCCGCGCATGCGCGGCGTGCAGCTGCGCTATGTCTACGCGTTTTAAGGCCTGTGCGTGGCTGCTTTCAGCGTCGGCAGGCCCAGGGAGATCCGATCATGAGACGAGGAGAATATCGATGAATGCGCTACGCGCCAGATCATGCACATCGCGGGCGGGACAGTGGGCGCTGTGCGCCGCCCTGGCCGCCGCGGCCGGGCTCGCCCGGGCGGACCTGCCGGTGGAGGAGCTCAAGGGCGGCGCCCGCCTGCCGCCTGCCACGCCTCACCGGCTGTATGTGATGGATGCCGTCTTCAATCACCTGGTGGACAGCCGGATCAACATCTACGACGGCGACACCCGCAAATTCCTGGGGCTGGTGCCCACCTCGTTCAACGGTCACATGACCGTGTCCGCGGACGGCAAGGACATCTACGTGATGACGACCTACTACGAACGGCTCAACCGCGGCAAGCGGACCGACCTGATCGAAGCCTGGGACGCCGAGACGCTGACGCCCAGGTTCGAGGTGCCCATCCCGCAGAAGCGCGCGCAGGCGCTGAACTACCGCAACTACCTGCGCCAGAGCACCGACGGCGGGCTGCTGTTCGTGCAGAACGCCACGCCGGCGTCCTCGGTCACGGTGGTGGATTTGAAGACGCGCCAGTTCACCGACGAAATCACGGCCGCCGCGGGATGCTGGAGCATCATCGTCCTGCCGTCCCGCCCGCGCAGCTTCGCCAGCATCTGCGGCGACGGCGCGCTGCTGACCGTCGACCTGGACGCGGCCGGCAAGCCGGCGGGCCAGCAGCGCAGCCAGCCGATGTTCGATCCGGAAAAGGACCCGGTCTTCACGCATACCGAGAACCTCGGCAACACGTTCTATTTCGTCTCCTACAACGGCAACGTGTACAGCGCGGATTTCAGCGGCCAGGACGCCGTCTTCGGCAAACCGTGGTCCCTGCTGGACGCGTCGGGCAAGGACCAGGGCTGGCGACCCGGCGGCTACAACCTGCTGGCCGTGAACCAGGCAAGCAAGCGGCTCTACGTCGGCATGCATCCGAACGGCGCCGAAGGCTCGCACAAGACGCCCGCCTCCGAGATCTGGGTCTACGACCTGTCCACGCACAAGCGGGTGGCGCGGGTGCCGGGCAGGAATGCACTGTCCATGTCGGTATCGCAGGACGAGGCGCCGCGCCTCTACACGCTGGACGGCGGCAACGTGAACGTCTACGACGCAGCGCCGGCCGCGCCCGTTCTCAAGGGAACGATCGAGGGCGCGGGCGAGACTGCGCTGCAGGTCGAGCCGCAACCCTGGAGGGCGCCATGAACGATCCCGTACTGCTCTATGCCGCGAGCGCGGCGCTGGCCTGCGTGCTGCTTCTGGGCGCGCTGGAAAAACTGCGGGACATGGCGCGCTTCTCCGCGGCGGTGTCGGCCTACCGGATCCTGCCCGAAAGCTGGAGCGGTGCGTTCGCATGGGCCTATGCGCTGGCCGAGGCCGTGGCCGGCGTCCTGTTGCTGGCGCCGCCGCGCCAGGCGGCGGGGGCGCAACTGGCGCTGCTGGTGCTGGCGACGGCCACCGCGGCGCTGGCGTTCAACTTGCTGCGCGGCCATCGCGACATCGATTGCGGCTGCGGCGGTCCGGCCAGCGGCACGGGACGGGGCGGGCAGGGCGGCGCGGGGCTGTCCTGGTGGCTGGTCCTGCGCAACGCGGTCCTGGCGTCGTGGACGGCGCCCGCGCTCCACGCCGCGGCGGGTGGCTCTCGCGGCCTGCAATGGGTGGACGCCGCCGCCGTCTTCGGCCTCGCGATCTCCGCGGTGGCCCTTTACTACACCGCCAATCACCTCTTGGCCTCGCATCTCAAGCTGCGGAACCTTTGAAGGAGTTTCACATGGATGCCTTGATCATTTCCAATTTCCTGCTGTGGGGCGTGGTGCTTTGCCTGGTGCTGGTCATCCTGGCCCTGTCGCGGCAGATCGGCGTGCTGTACGAACGCGTGGCGCCGATGGGCGCGCTCACGATGGACAAGGGCCCCGGCGTCGGCGAACCGGCGCCGCGCTTCGAACTTGCCGACCTGCTGGGCCGGCGCATCGTCGTGGGCGAACGCGGGCAGCACAGCCAACTGCTGTTCTTTCTGTCGCCGACCTGCCCGGTGTGCAAGAAGCTGCTGCCGATCCTGAAATCGGTGGCCGCCACCGAAAGCGCCTGGCTGCGCATCGTGCTGGCCAGCGACGGCGAAATGCCCGAGCATCTGGCGTTCTACAAGCAGGCGGGACTGGAGCGTTTTCCGTACCTGCTGTCGACCGAACTGGGCATGAAGTTCCAGATCAGCAAGCTGCCCTACGCCGTGCTGATCGACGAAACCGGAACGCTGCGAGCGAAGGGCCTGATCAATTCCCGCGAACAGCTCGAAAGCCTGTTCACGGCCAAGGAACTGGGCGTGGCGTCGGTGCAGGAGTTCCTGGCCGCCGGCGCGCTGGAAGAAACCCGGATTTCCCGCAAGGAGAGCGGCAATGCACTGGCTGGATAAACTCGGAGAGCGCGCCACGCGCTCGGTCGCGCACGCCACGTCCCGGCGCAGCGTGCTCAACCGCATCGGCAAGGCGCTGGTGGGAACGGCTTTCCTGATGCCGGTACTGCCCGTGGCGCGCTCGGCGCCGGCGGCCCCCAAGAAGCCGCAGATGGACGACACCGCCTGCGACTACTGGCGCTACTGCGCGGTGGACGGCTTTCTGTGTTCCTGCTGCGGCGGCAGCATGACCTCGTGCCCGCCGGGCACTTCGCCTTCAGCCGTGTCGTGGGTGGGAACCTGCCACAATCCGCTGGACGGCAAGGACTACCTCATCAGCTACAACGACTGCTGCGGCAAGGCGGCTTGCGGGAAGTGCATGTGCGCTTTTGCCGAGCGCGAGCGCCCCGGCTACCAGATGTTCCTGCACAACGACGTGAACTGGTGCATGTCCAACGAATCGTCCATCTTCCACTGCACCACCTCCGTGATCGTGGGACTGGCCAAGACGAAGCCGAAGCCATGAGCCGGGGGCTGGGGCGGCGGGGGGCGGGATGGCGGCGGCATTGCGTCGCCGCCGTCCTGTTGTGCGCGGCGCGGGCCGTGGTCGCGCAAGGCGTCGCTCCCGACGGTTCCGCGGCGGCGCAGTTGCGCCAGGACGCGCGGGCCGATTACGTCCTGCAGTGCGCGGGCTGCCATCGCGTGGACGGCCGCGGCAGCAGCCGCCACGGCATTCCCGATTTCCGGGGTTCCGTCGGCGCTTTCGTGCACTTGCCGGCGGGCCGCGAATACCTGATCCGGGTGCCGGGCGCCGCGCAATCCCAGTTGAGCGACGCCGAACTCGCGGCGGTGCTGAACTGGCTGCTGGAAAGTTTCAGCGCCGCGCAACTGCCCGCGGATTTCCGTCCCTACACCGAACAGGAAGTGGCGGCGGCGCGGCGGCGCCGCTACGAGGACGTGGTGCCGGTGCGCCACGGGCTGGCGCAGGCCTTGTCGAAGCAGGGTTTCGACCTGGCCGAATATTCCTACGGGAGCGACAGAAAACCCTAGCGGGGCGGCTGTCTTAGGGGTTGTTACCGATGTTCCCGTCCCGCCGCCCGATGCTAGAAAGAGGCAGCATTCCGGAGTCGCCATGTCCCAATCCCTTTTGCGCAGCGCGCCCAGGCACTTCCTGGATTGCGCCAGCTGGCAGGAAAGTGTCAGCGATACCTTTGTTCCCCTGGAAGTATCCGCCGTGTTCCCAGCGCGCTTCCGCAACAGCGTGGCGGTGGACTCACTGGGCTGGATGCAGGTCAGCGAGCTGCGCAGCAGCGCGCAGCGCGTGCGCCGCAGCAAGCTGCTGGCCGACCAGTCGGTCGCGGCCGGCTACAAAGTGACGCTGCAATTGTCCGGCCGCAGCGAAATCCACCAAGCCCGGCGCAGCGCCTTGCTGACCCCGGGCGAATGGGGCATCTACGACACCACCCGCCCATACGAGATCGAGGTGGACGACGGCGCGCATTTCCTGGTGATGCAGGTGCCCGGCAAGCATGTCGAGGCCTGGGAGCCTTTCATGCGCAATGCCGTGGCGCGCCGCTTCAGCGCCCGTCAGGGCTGCGGCCGGATGGCCATGGACCTGCTGCGGGTGGCGTTGAACGAGCACGCCAACCTGTCGGAGAGCGCGTCGCGCGACGCCGCCAATGCGATCTTGCAGATGATGGGCCTGAACATCAGCGAACAGGCCGGCGCGCTGGCCGAGCAGGACCAGGTCGAACTGCGCCAGGCGCAACTGCGCCGCGTGCAGCAGCACATACTCGAAAACCTGCATGATCCGGCCTTGTCTCCGGCCAGCGCGGCGGCGGCCTTCCGGGTGTCGCGGCGGTATCTGTACAAGCTCTTCGCGCAAGCGTCCACCACGCCCGCCGATTTCATCCTCAGCGCGCGGCTGGAGCGCTGCCGCGACACGCTTTGCGACGCAGCGCAGTCCGCCCGGCCGATCGGGGACATCGCCTATCGCTATGGGTTTTCGGACGCCGCGCGCTTCAGCCACGCGTTTCGCAAACGCTACGGCGTGTCGCCGTCGGAATACCGGCGCCAGGAACGCTAGCGCCGCGGCCGCTCAGAGCGACTCTTCGTTGATCAGCTCTTCCTTGCCGTAGAACTTCACGCCGATGTGGATGCGGTCGCGGCCTTGCGAGCGGCGGTGGCGGTTGGTGTCGCGCAGCGAATAGACGCAGCCGCAGTATTCCTGCTGGTAGAAGTTCTCGCGCTTGCTGATTTCGATCATGCGCGACGAGCCGCCGCCCTTGCGCCAGTTGTAGGTCCAGTAGATCAGGTCGTCGTAGCGGGCCGCGGCGCGTTCGCCGCAGCCGTTGATCTGGTTCATGTCCTTCCAGCGCGAGATGCCCAGCGAGCTGGTGATGGTGTCGAAACCGTGCTCGTGCGCGTACAGCGCGGTGCGCTCGAAGCGCATGTCGAAACAGACCGTGCAGCGTTCGCCGCGCTCGGGCGCGTCTTCCAGGCCCTTGACCCGTTCGAACCAGTTGTCCATGTCGTAGTCGGCGTCGATGAATTCGATGCCGTGCTGTTCGGCGAAGCGGATGTTCTCCTGCTTGCGGATTTCGTACTCTTTGACCGGATGGATGTTCGGGTTGTAGAAGTAGATCGCGTAATCGATGCCCGAGGCGGTCATGGCCTCCATGACTTCGCCGGAGCAGGGCGCGCAGCACGAGTGCAGCAGCACCTTGCGGCGGCCGGCGGGCAGATCGAGTTTGGGGCGCACGAGGTCGGACATGGCTGGCAAACGGAAAAATGCGGAAAAGTCCTTATTTTACGACGAGTTGCCGCCAGCCGCGCCCGCACGGGTTCATCCGAGCACGGCCGCCCACAGTTCGCGCACGGCGGCGCGTTCTTCCTGCAGCTGCTCGGGCGGCACGCGGGCCTTTTCCACGCCCTGCAGCCGCAGCTGATGCTGGACGCGGCGCAGGGTGCGATAGGCGTCGCCGGCGCGGGCGGCCAGCGCCGGCTCGATCAGGCCGGCCTCGCCGGCCAGGCGCAGCAGCGCGATATTGCCCAGGTTGCGCACCAGCTGCGGATGCGTGCCTGAGTGGCACAGCACCAGGTACTGGGTGACGAATTCCACGTCGACCATGCCGCCGCGGTCATGCTTGAGGTCGAACAGCGGGCCGGTGTTGGGATGGCCGGCGTTGATCTTCTCGCGCATCGCCAGCACTTCGTCGCGTAGCGCCGCGGCGTCGCGCGGCATCACCAGGATGTCCTCGCGGATGCGTTCGAAGCGCTCGCCGATGCCGGCGTCGCCGGCGGCATGCCGCGCGCGCGTCAGCGCCTGGTGCTCCCAGGCCCAGGCGTGCTTGTGCTGGTACTGCTCGAAGGCCTCGACCGACACGGCCAGCAGGCCGGCGTCGCCGTCCGGGCGCAGGCGCAGGTCGACCTCGTACAGCCGGCCCGAGGACGTCATGGTCGAGAGCCAGGAGGTCATGCGCCGGCCCAGCTTGGCGTAGACCTCGGCGGCGTCCTCGCGCGTGTCGTCGAACAGGAACACCAGGTCCAGGTCGGAGGCGTAGCCCAGCTCCTTGCCGCCCAGCTTGCCGTAGGCGATGACGGCGAAGCGCGGTTCGGCGCCCGGCACCCGGTTCACCAGCGGCCAGGCGCGGCGGATGGTTTCGTTGAGCAGCACGTCGGCCAGCGCGGACAGCTGGTCGGCCAGCTTTTCCACGGTGAGCTCGCCCTCCAGGTCCTGCGCCAGCAGCTGGAAGCTGGCCTGGCGCTGCACGTCGCGCATGAGGTTCATCTGGCGTTCGATATCGGGCTCGCCGTCGGGCAGGCGGCAGGCGTCCAGGTCCGCGCCGAGCTGGCGCGCGATCTGGGCGAAGTCCAGCGGCTCGAACAGCGTGCGCCAGTCGATCAGGCTGTCGAGCAGCAGCGGATGCTGGGTCAGGTACTGGGCGGCCCAGGGGCTGGCGGCGACCATGCGGGCCACGCGGGCCAGGGTGTCGGGATACTCGGCCAGCAGGGCCAGGTAGGCGCTGCGCTGCGCGATTTTTTCGATCAGGTCGAACAGGCGCACCGTGGCCTCCAGCGGCGCAGGCGTCTGCAGCGCGGCGCGCAGCGCCGAGGGCAGCAGGATGTCCATGCGCTTGCGGCTGCTCTCGGGCAGGCTGCGGATGCGGTGGCTGTTGAGCAGGGTCTCGGTGCGGCGCAGCAGGTCCTGCGCGGAATCGCCGAAGGCCTGGCGGATCTGTTCGCCCAGCTCGCAATTGCCGTCCGGCGTTTCCAGGCAGCCGGCGGGTTCGGCGGCGCCGGGCGCGGGCGCCGGCTCCTCGGTCTCGCCCATGCCCATGATGCGGAACACGTTGCGGAAGGTCTGCGAGACGAACTCGCGGTGCGCCGCCAGCGTGGTTTCGAAGTCCTGCGGGCTCATGCCCAGGGCGGCGGCCAGCTCGGCGCGCTGGGCGGGATCGCCGGGCAGCAGGTGGGTCTGCGCGTCTTCGCGGTATTGCAGGGCGTGCTCGGTGCGCCGCAGATAGCGGTAGGCCTGCTCCAGGCGCCGGACGTCGTCCTCGGGCATCAGGCCGGCCGCGCGTTCGGCCTCTAGCGCTTCGAGCAGGCCGCGCTTTTGCAGCGCCGGCATGCGGCCGCCGCGGATCAGCTGGGCCACCTGCACCACGAATTCGATCTCGCGGATGCCGCCGTCGCCCAGCTTGATGTTGTTGGCGCTGTCGATGCCGCTGCGCGCGTGGGCGCGGCGCTGCCAGTCCTGGCGGATGCGCTCGCGCAGCGCGCGCAGGGCGGCGAGGGCGTCGAAATCGAAATACTTGCGGTACACGAAGGGCACGCGCAGGCTTTCGAGCTGGCGCGCCTGCGCGGCGCTGTCGCTGCCGTCGAAGGCCTGGGCCGGAATCAGCCGCGCCTTGAGCCAGGCATAGCGCTCCCATTCGCGGCCCTGGCCGATCAGGTAGTGCTCTAGCGCGTCCAGGCTCCAGGCCAGCGGGCCGGAGTCGCCGTCGGGACGCAGCCGCAGGTCGGTGCGGAACACCTGCCCGTTGGCGTCGACCTCGGACAGCACCGGCATCATGCGCCGCGTCAGGCGGCCGTAGAACTCGTGGTGGCTGATGCGGCGCGGCCCGTCGGTTTCGCCTTCTTCGCCATACAGCATGATGAGGTCGATGTCGGAGGACACGTTCAGTTCGCAGCCGCCGAGCTTGCCCATGCCCATGATCAGCATTTCCTGCGGCTTGCCGGTGGCCGGGTCGCGCGGCACGCCATGCACGGCCGCGAGTTCGGCCGCCACGCTGCGGTAGGCGGCGGCCACCGCCAGGTCGGCCAGGGCGGTCATGGCGCCCACCACCTCTTCGAGCGGCGCCTGCCCGGCCAGGTCGCGCACGATCAGCACGTTGAAGACGCGTTCGCGCAGCTTGCGCAGCACCATGCGGCAGGATTCCACCGGCAGCGTGTCCGGCGCGTCCGGGCCGGCCAGTTCGGTTTGCCATGCTTTGATGCGGGCGGGCGTGAGCGGCTGCTGCACGGCCTCGGCAAGCCAGGCGGCCAGGTCGGGATGGGCATCGAGGCGGCGGCGCAGGTGGCCGGACCAGGCGAGGGCGGGGTCGAGCAAAACGGGCGTGGACATGGCGAAATTGGCGGCGAAATGGGCGCGTTTCAGGTATAAGTGGGGACGATACCGCAAGACCATTATCCTGCCCACCGATCCGTGTCAGCTTCGAAAAATTCCCCCACGCCGGACCCGCAATCGGGGCCTGCCGCCGGCCGCGCGTCCTGGTGGGGCGGCGCGGCGGCCAAGAAACTGCTGTGCGCCCTGTTCTGGGTGACGCTGGCCGTCTATGGCGTCGCCGCGCTGGGCGCGCTGGGCGTGCGCTACTGGGTGCTTCCCAGGATAGACCAATGGCGTCCGCAGATCGAGGCCTACGCCAGCCGGGCGCTGGGCTCGCGCGTGGAGATCGGCGCCATCGAAGCGGACTGGCAGGGGCTCAATCCGCGGCTGGACCTGAAGGCCGTGCAGGTCTACGACGACGAGCCGGACCCCGTGCTGGCCCTGCCGTCCGTCTCCGCCGTGCTGGGCTGGCGCAGCATTCTGGCCTTGTCGCCCAAGCTGGTGAGCCTGCAGGTCGAGCGGCCCGAAATCACGCTGCGCCGCGACGCGGACAATCATCTATGGGTGGCCGGCCAGGACATCGACCTCAACACCAGCGATCACCGTTCGGACCTGGATCATCCCGCGCTGCGCTGGCTGGCCGCGCAGCGCGAACTGCGCGTGCGCGGGGCCACGGTGCGCTGGATCGACGGGCTGCGCCAGGCGCCCGAACTGACGCTCGAAGGCGTGGACTTCCTGGCGCGCAACGGCAGCCTGTCGCACCGCTTCGTGCTGCGGGCCGCGGCCGGCGACGCGCTGGTGCGCAAGATCGAACTGCGCGGCGAGTTCAACCGCAGCCTGCTGGCGCTGGGCGGCGCCAATGCCGCCGGCTGGAGCGGGCAGCTCTATGCCCAGGTGGACGACGCCGAGCCGCTGGCCTGGGCGCCCTGGATCGAACCGCCGGAGATCGCGGGGCGCATCAGCGCGCGCGCCTGGCTGCAGCTGGAAAAAGGCAAGTTCACCGCGCTGACCGCGGACGCGGCGGTGCGCGGCCTGCGCTGGTCGGCCGCGGCCGACGGCCCCGGGTTCGCGGCGCACTACGCGCAGGCGCGCGTGCAGGGCCTGCCGGGCGACTTCGTACAGATCGAGGGCGTGCCGCTGGCGCGCAGCCCGGGCGCGGCCGCCGTGTCGGTCGACGGCCGCGCCGAGCAGCTGGCCGTGACCCTGCCCGGCGTGTTCGCCGAGCCCACGCTGAAAGCGCGCGACGTCGCGCTCCAGGCCAGCACCAAGGGGCCGGACGCCGAGCACTGGTTCGTCGACATCGCGCAGCTGCGGCTGGCCAATGACGACATCGACGCGCGTTTCCAGGGACAGTGGCAGCCCGAGGGCAAGACGGCGGCAGGCAGCGTGGACCTGCGCGGCACCATGGTGCGCGGCTCCATGCCGGCCATCCACCGCTACCTGCCGCTGGAGGTCAACGCGGACGCGCGCGAATGGCTGGCCACCGGCCTGCCGGCCGGCGAGATGCAGTCGGCCTCCATCACGCTCAAGGGCGACCTGGACGATTTTCCCTACGGCAGCCCCGGGGCCCAGGGCGAATTCGTCATTGCCGGCGCCTACACCGGCGCCAAGGTCGACTACGCGCCGGCGCGCGGCCACCGCAAGGGATGGCCGGTGCTGGAGAACCTGGCGGGCAACTTCCGCATCGACAAGGTCAGCCTGACGCTGGACAGCGCCGGCGGTGCGCTGGCCCACGTGGGGCCAGGCCAGACCGTGGCGCTGGGCGCGGTCTCCGCTACCATTCCCAACATGGAGGAGAACTCCGAACTGCTGCTGGACGGCGAGACCTCCGGCTCGGTGCCGGCCTATCTGGCGCTGGCGGCGAATTCGCCGCTGGGCGAACTGCTGGACGGCGCGCTGGAAGAGGCGCGCGGCAGCGGCGACTGGCGCGTGGGCCTCAAGCTCAAGGTGCCGCTGCTCAATACCGACGACACGCAGGTGCAGGGGCGCATCCAGTTCGCCGACAACAGCTTCACCTTCATGCCGGAAATGCCGCTGCTCAGCCAGATGCGCGGCGAGCTGGCGTTCTCGGAAAAAGGCGTGGAGACCAAGGAAGTGCGGGCTCAGTTCCTGGGCGGTCCGGCGCGGATTTCCGGCCGCCTGGCCAAGGGGTCGGACGCGCTGCGGTTCGAAGGCACGCTGGCCGGCTCGGCGCTGACCCAGCTGAGCAACACGCCGTCCATGTCGCGCTTTTCGGGCAAGGCGGCCTACAAGGGCAAGGTGGGCTATCAGCGCGGCGGGGCGGTGGATATTTCCGTGGAGTCCGACCTGGTCGGCATGGCGATCGACATGCCCGCGCCGGTGGGCAAGCCTGCCCAGAGCGCGCAGACGCTGAAGGTAGAGTGGTCGCCCGCGCAGGACCGCGGCGCCTCGAACCGGCGCTGGCTGACGGCCAGCCTGGGCGACGGCGTCAACGCGCTGTTCGAGCGCGCGCCGTCCGAGGGCGAGCGTTCCTATTTCACGCGCGGCGCGCTGGGCATCGGCCGCCCGGCCAGCCTGCCGGAGCGGGGACTGAGCCTGAACGCGGCGCTGCCGGAACTGGACATGGACGCCTGGGAAGACGTGGCCGACGGGTTCAGCCCGGCCGCCGGCAAGAGCGCAGGCAAGAACCGCGCCGCCTCGCGCCCGATGCTGCCGCAGCCCGAGCGCATCAGCCTGGCCGCCGGCAAGCTGCGCACCGGCGGTTTTACCCTCAACGACCTGACGCTGTATGCGACCCGCCCCGGCCCGGCGCAGTGGCGCGTGGACCTGCAATCGCGCCAGGCCGCCGGCACGCTGGAGTGGCGCGAGGCCTCGGGCGCCATCGCCGGGCAGATCACGGCGCGCCTGAAGCACCTGGCGCTGGGCGGCGAAGGCGATGACAACGACGCCGACGAGGCCCTGTCCTCGGGCAGCGACCTGTCGGACATCCCGGCGATCGACCTGCAGGCGCAGGAATTCCGGCTGTACGGCAAGAATCTGGGCGCGCTGCAGGTCCAGGGCGCCAATCTGGAGCGCGGCCGCCAATGGCGGCTGGACAAGCTCTCCATCACCAATCCGGCGGCCTCGCTGAACGCCACCGGCAACTGGCGGCTGCAGGGCGCGGACCGCGGGCTGACGGTGGACGCTTCGGTGAAGTACGAGGATGTGGGCAAGTTCCTCGACAGCATCGGCTTCGAGAAAGTGGTGTCGGGCGGGCAGGGCACCATGAAGGGCCAGGCCACCTGGCGCGACCTGCCCTGGACCCACAAGATCGAAAACCTGACCGGCGAGGTCGACGTCAGCCTGGACAAGGGCCGCTTCATGCACGTCAATTCGCGCACCGCGCGGCTGCTGGAGCTGCTGTCGCTGCAATCGCTGCAGCGGCTGGCGCGGCTGGACGTGAACCCGACCAACCTGCTGCGCGACGGCTTTCCCTTCGACACCATCCGCGGCCGGGTCAAAGTGGCCGAGGGCGTTGCGTCCACCGAAGGCTACAAGATCAACGGGCCGGTCGCCGCCATCGTGCTGGCCGGCGGCGTCAACATCATCCGCGAACGCTGGGACCTGAAGGCGGTGGTGATCCCCAACCTGGACGCCAGCGGCGCGGCCATGGTGACGGCGCTGGCGGTCAACCCGCTGATCGGCCTGGGGGCCTTCGTCACGCAATGGCTGCTCAAGCAGCCGCTGGCGCGCGCCATGACCATGGAATACGCCGTCACCGGCGACTGGGACGACCCCAAGATCGAGCCGATCGAAACGTCCGCCAAGCCGCTGGCGGACAAGCCGGCCAAGCCTGGCAAGCAGCCCGAGACGCCGGGCCTGCTGGAGGAATTCCTGGGCGGCAACTAGGCCGGCCGCAATGGAAAGGGGCCCCCAAAGAAACGGGGGCCCCAAAAGAAACGGGTGTCTCAAGACCCGGGCCGCACGGATCCGGCTCCGCCGGTCCGTAGCGGCGCCCCCCTGGGGGGGAAGCGCGCAGCGCTTCGGGGGGGAGATTATTTCTTTTTCATCATGTCGAAGAATTCGGCGTTCGTCTTCGTGGCGCGCATCTTGTCCAGGATGAATTCCATGGACTGGACTTCGTCCATGTCGTGGATGAACTTGCGCAGCACCCAGACCTTCTGCAGCAGGTCCGGCGCGATCAGCAGTTCTTCGCGGCGGGTGCCCGACTTGTTCAGGTTGATCGAGGGGTAGACGCGCTTTTCGGCCAGGCGGCGCTCGAGGTGGACTTCGGAGTTGCCGGTGCCCTTGAACTCTTCATAGATGACTTCGTCCATGCGGCTGCCGGTTTCGATCAGCGCCGTGCCCAGGATGGTCAGCGAACCGCCTTCCTCGAGGTTGCGGGCCGCGCCGAAGAAGCGCTTGGGACGTTGCAGCGCGTTGGCGTCGACGCCGCCGGTCAGCACCTTGCCGGAGGCCGGCACCACGGTGTTGTAGGCGCGCGCCAGGCGGGTGATGGAGTCCAGCAGGATCACCACGTCCTTCTTCATTTCGACCAGGCGCTTGGCCTTTTCGATGACCATTTCGGCGACCTGCACGTGGCGCGTGGCCGGTTCGTCGAAGGTCGAGGCCACCACTTCGCCGCGCACGGTGCGCTGCATTTCGGTCACTTCCTCGGGGCGTTCGTCGACCAGCAGGACGATCATGACCGCGTCGGGGTAGTTGGTGGTGATGGCGTGCGCGATGTGCTGCATCATCACCGTCTTGCCGGACTTGGGGCTGGCGACGATCAGGCCGCGCTGGCCCATGCCGATGGGCGCGAAGACGTCGAGAATCCGGCCGGTGAGGTTTTCTTCGCTCTTGATGTCGCGTTCGAGGCGGATGACGCGGTTCGGGTGCAGCGGCGTCAGGTTCTCGAACATGATGCGATGCTTGATCGCCTCGGGCGCCACGCCGTTGACCTTGTCCACCTTCACCAGCGCGAAATAGCGCTCGCCGTCCTTGGGCGTGCGCACTTCGCCTTCGATCGAGTCGCCGGTGTGCAGGTTGAAGCGGCGGATCTGCGAAGGCGAGATGTAGATGTCGTCGGTGCTGGCCAGGTACGAGGTCTCGGGCGAGCGCAGGAAGCCGAAGCCGTCGGGCAGGACTTCCAGCACGCCGTCGCCGAAGATCTGCTCGCCCTGCTTGGCGCGCCGTTTCATGATGGCGAACATCAGTTCCTGCTTGCGCAGGCGGTTGGCGTTCTCGATTTCCAGGCCGGCGGCCATTTCCAGCAGCTGCGAGACATGCAGCGCCTTCAGTTCGTTGAGGTGCATCGCGGTGAGTGGTGGGGGAAAAGTAAAGAAGGGTTCTGGCGGCGCGCCACGGACGGGCTCGCGCGGTATTGAATGAGCGCCGCCACCGGGGCGGCGCCTTCGTTCACAGCACGCAGTTTACAACGCGCCGTCCAGGAATGCGGTGAGTTGCGACTTGGACAGCGCGCCGACCTTGGTGGCGGCGGCCTGGCCGTCCTTAAAGAGCATGAGAGTGGGAATGCCACGGATGCCGTACTTGGCGGCGGTGTCCTGGTTTTCGTCCACGTTCAGCTTGGCGACCGTCAGGCGGCCGGCGTATTCGGTGGCGACTTCTTCCAGGATGGGGGCGATCATCTTGCAGGGGCCGCACCAGGCAGCCCAGTAATCCACCAGCACAGGCTGGCCGGACTTCAACACATCGGCATCGAAGCTTGCGTCACTGACGTTCTTGATTTGGTCGCTCATGATGGTGATTCTCGGGTTCGGCAGCAAAGGGCGCGTAAAACAGGGTCCGGAAGGAAAAAGGGTCCGAAGAGATGCGCCTTGCGGTTGTTCTTGTTTGTGGCAATGGACTAAAGCATACCACTGTCAATAACAACAGGCATACCACTGGAGATAACAACAGGGTTTGCCGGATTTGTGTAGGATGTTGCGGCGCAGTTGTCGCGATCCGGGCCGAGGGCCCCGATGCGCCGGTTGCCACTGTCATCATCCTACCGAATTCGGAGGTGGTCAGGTCGTGCGCATCCCACCGGGAGCCGCGCAGAACCTGGGCTTATCCGTAAAATGTCGGTTTTTTTCCACAGATGTTGGGGATAACTTGGCCACTCCACGTTACACCGAGGCGTCCATTCGCGTCCTGAAGGGGCTGGAGCCCGTGCGCCAGCGCCCGGGCATGTACACCCGAACCGAAAACCCGCTGCACGTCGTGCAGGAGGTCATTGATAACGCCGCAGACGAGGCATTGGCCGGCTACGGCAAGCAGATCCAGGTCACGCTGCATGCGGACGGCAGCGTTTCCGTCGAGGACGACGGGCGCGGCATTCCCGTCGGCCTGCATCCCGAAGAGAACGCGCCCGTGGTCGAGCTGGTGTTCACGCGCCTGCACGCCGGCGGCAAGTTCGACAAGGCCGGCGGCGGCGCCTACGCCTTCTCCGGCGGCCTGCACGGCGTGGGCGTGTCGGTCACCAACGCCCTGGCCACGCGGCTGGAGGTGGTGGTGTGGCGCGACGGCGCCGTCAACCGCCTGGTCTTCAAGGGCGGCGACGTGGCCGAGCCCCTGGCGCCCTACGACCAGGGCGGGCGCAAGAAGTCCGGCACCCGCGTGCGCGTCTGGCCGGACCCCAAGTATTTCGACAGCCCCAATATCCCGCCGGGCGAGCTGACGCACCTGCTGCGCAGCAAGGCCGTGCTGCTGCCCGGGGTCAAGGTCACGCTGGTCAACGAAAAGACCGGCGACACCAAGACCTGGCAGTACCAGGACGGCCTGCGCGGCTACCTGTCCGAGGCGCTGGCCGGGGCCGAGCTGATGGTGCCGTTCTTCGAAGGCCAGCAGTACGCCGGCGCCGACCACGAGAACTTCGCCGAAGGCGAGGGCGCCCAGTGGGTGGTGGCCTGGACCGAAGACGGCAACGCCGTGCGCGAGTCCTACGTCAACCTGATTCCCACGCCGGCCGGCGGCACCCACGAATCCGGCCTGCGCGAAGGCCTGTTCGGCGCGGTCAAGGGCTTTGCCGAACTGCACAGCCTGCTGCCCAAGGGCGTGAAGCTGCTGCCCGAGGACGTGTTTGCGCGCGCCAGCTTCGTGCTGTCGGCCAAGGTGCTGGACCCGCAGTTCCAGGGCCAGATCAAGGAGCGCCTGAACAGCCGCGACGCGGTGCGCCTGGTGGGCGGTTTTTCCAAGAGCGCGCTGGACCTGTGGCTGCACAGCAATGTCGAATACGGCAAGAAGCTGGCCGAGCTGGCCATCCGCCAGGCCCAGGCGCGCCAGCGCTCGGCGCAGAAGGTGGAAAAGCGCAAGAGTTCGGGCGTGGCCGTGCTGCCGGGCAAGCTGACCGATTGCGAATCCAGCGACGCCTCGCGCACCGAAGTGTTCCTGGTCGAGGGCGACTCGGCCGGCGGCTCGGCCAAGATGGGCCGCGACAAGGAGTTCCAGGCCATCCTGCCGCTGCGCGGCAAGGTGCTGAATTCCTGGGAAGTGGACCGCGACCGCCTGTTCGCCAACAACGAGATCCATGACATCTCGGTGGCCATCGGCGTGGACCCGCACGGTCCGGGCGACACGCCCGACCTGTCCGGCCTGCGCTACGGCCGCATCTGCATCCTGTCGGACGCGGACGTCGACGGCTCGCACATCCAGGTGCTGCTGTTGACGCTGTTCTACCGGCACTTCCCCAAGCTGGTCGAGGCCGGCCACGTCTTCGTGGCCAAGCCGCCGCTGTTCCGCCTGGACGTGCCGGCCCAGGGCAAGCGTCCGGCGCGCAAGATCTACTGCCTGGACGAGGGCGAACTCGAGGCCGCGCAGGACAAGCTGCGCAAGGAAGGCGTGCGCGAAGGCGCCTGGGCCGTGAGCCGCTTCAAGGGCCTGGGCGAAATGAATCCCGAGCAGCTGTGGGAAACCACCATGAACCCGGACACGCGCCGGCTGCTGCCGGTGGGCTACGGCGACCAGACCCCCGAAGACACCACCCGCATGTTCGACATGCTGATGGGCAAGGGCGAGTCCTCGCAGCGCCGCGCCTGGATCGAGGAAAAGGGCAACCTGGCGGAGCTGGACATCTGATGGCCGCATCCGGAGCTGCCCGCATGGACGTCGACCTGACGGCCGACGACTACGCCGACTTCGCCGTCTACGTGTACAAGCGGCCCGAGCTGCGCCGCCGCCGCTACCGCTCGCACCTGCGCTTCGCGATCCTGATGATCGTGGCGCTGCTGGCCTATCTGGTCTGGCAGACCTGGGACGGCAAGGGGCCCGACTGGGCCCGCATCCTGCCCGTGTATTTCGAGGGGCTGGCGGTGGGGCTGGGCATTCTCGCGGTGCTGGCGCTGGCCTATGAATACGTGCTGCCGGCGCTGGTGCGCAAGAACACCCGGCGCATGCTGGCGCGGCAGCCCGACGAGCTGTTCCTGGGCCGCCACCGGCTGGAGTTCGGCCCCGACGGCGTCTCGGATTCCACCGCCGCCGCCTCCGGGCGCATGGCGTGGTCCGATGTGCGGCGGGTCGAGGAAACCCCGGACCATCTCTATGTCATTCTCGGCACCTTGCAAGGCGTGATCATCCCCAAGCGCGGACAGGACGCCGCCACGCTGGAGGCGGTGCGCGCGCAGCTGCGCGCGCACGTGGCCGACACGCAACTGATGCCGTCCGCGCCGGCGCGCTGACGCCGTTTCGATGAATTTGTCTACCTGAAACCATCATGACCGACAGCAATCAACCCGGCCTGTTCGACGCCACCCCGCCCGACGGCGAGGGCGACGCCGCCATCACCCTGGCGCGCTACGCGGAACAAGCCTATCTAGACTATGCCGTATCCGTGGTGCGCGGCCGCGCCCTGCCGGACGTGGGCGACGGCCAGAAACCCGTGCAGCGCCGCATCCTGTACGCCATGCAGGCGATGGGGCTGGGCGCCGGCGCCAAGCCGGTGAAGTCCGCGCGCGTCGTCGGCGACGTGCTGGGCAAATACCACCCGCACGGCGACCAGGCCGCCTACGACGCCATGGTGCGCATGGCGCAGGACTTTTCGCTGCGCTATCCGCTGATCGACGGCCAGGGCAACTTCGGCTCGCGCGACGGCGACAACGCCGCCGCCATGCGCTACACCGAAGCGCGCCTGACGCCCATCGCCAAGCTGCTGCTCGACGAGCTGGACGAGGGCACCGTGGACTTCGTGCCCAACTACGACGGCAGCCAGCAGGAGCCGCAGATGCTGCCGGCGCGCCTGCCGGTGATGCTGCTCAACGGCGCCTCGGGCATCGCGGTCGGCATGGCCACCGAAATCCCGCCGCACAACCTGCGCGAAGTGGCGCAGGCCTGCGTGGCGCTCATCAAGCATCCGCAGCTGCCCGACGCCGAGCTGCACGCGCTGGTGCCCGGGCCGGACTTCGCCGGCGGCGGCCAGATCATCACCCCGCCCGAGGACATCGCCCAGATCTACGCGTCCGGCCGCGGCTCGCTGAAGGTGCGCGCCCGCTGGCAGTTCGAGGAAATGGCGCGCGGCCAGTGGCAGCTGGTGGTCCACGAGCTGCCGCCCGGCACCTCGTGCCAGAAGGTGCTCGAAGAGATCGAGGAAATCACCAATCCCAAGGTCAAGACCGGCAAGAAGAGCCTGACGCCCGAGCAGACGCAGGCCAAGGCGGTCATGCTGAACCTGCTGGACGCGGTGCGCGACGAGTCGGGCAAGGACGCCGCCGTGCGCCTGGTGTTCGAACCCAAGACTTCGCGCGTGGACCGCGACGAATTCGTCAACACGCTGCTGGCGCAGACCAGCATGGAAAGCAGCGCCTCGGTCAACCTGGTGTGCATCGGCACCGACGGCCGGCCGCGCCAGAAGGGCCTGCGCGACATCCTGGTCGAATGGCTGGCGTTCCGCACCAATACCGTGGTGCGCCGCACGCGCTTCCGCCTGGACAAGGTGATCGACCGCATCCACGTGCTGGAAGGCCGCATGGTCGTCTACCTGAACGTGGACGAAGTGATTCAGACGATCCGCGAATCCGACGAGCCGCGCGCCGCGCTGATGGAGCGCTTCAATCTGTCGGAGCGGCAGGCCGAGGACATCCTCGAAATGCGCCTGCGCCAGCTGGCCCGCCTGGAAGGCTTCAAGATCGAGCAGGAACTGGCCGACAAGCGCGAGGAACAGCTGCGCCTGCAGGAGCTGCTGGACAATCCCGCCGCGCTCAAGCGCCTGCTGGTCAAGGAAATCGAGGCCGACGCCAAGCAGTACGGCGACGATCGCCGCACGCTGATCGAGACCGCCGAGCGCGCCGTGCTGGAGACCAAGGTGCTGGACGAGCCGGTCACCGTGATCGTGTCGCAGAAGGGCTGGCTGCGCGCCCGCCAGGGCCACGGCCACGACGCCGCGCAATTCGGCTTCAAGCAGGGCGACGATCTCTACGGCGCCTTCGAATGCCGCACCACCGACACGCTGATCGCGATGGGCGACAACGGGCGCGTCTATTCGGTGCCCGTCTCGGCGCTGCCCTCGGCGCGCGGCGACGGCCAGCCGGTGACCACCATGATCGACCTGGGGCCGGGCACGCGCATCGTGCACACCATCGCGGCGTCTCCCGACAGCCGCTGGCTGCTGGCCACGCGCGGCGGCTACGGCTTTGCGGCCAAGCTGTCCGACATGGTCAGCCGCCAGCGCGCCGGCAAGCAGTTCATCACGCTGGAAGAGGGCGACGCGCTGCTGCGCCCGGTGCCGCTGTTCAAGGGCGCCATCCAGCTTGCGCTGCTGTCGCACAAGGGCAAGTTCCTGGTCTTCGGCCTGGACGAGGTCAAGACCCTGTCGGGCGGCGGACGCGGCACCATCCTGATGGGCCTGGACGCCTCCGACAAGCTGGACCAGACCGTGCCCATCGGCGCGGGCGGCCTGCGCGCCGCCGGCATCTACCGCAACAAGCACACCGAGGACATCCTGGCCGGCGAGGCGCTGGCGGTCTACGTCGGCAAGCGCGCCCGCAAGGGACGCGCGCTGGACGTGCGGCCCAAGCAGCCGGTGCTGTCGCCGGTGCTGGGCTGATTTTGAGTGGGGGGCGTTCGGCGCCCGATGGGTTCCGCGCGCTTGGTATTCGAGTTTTTTTCCAAGAGCTCTCGCGCTGCACCCATCCTACGATGGTGAAACCGTAGGATGGGTGCAGCGCGGGAAACACTGCGCAAGAANNNCGTCGGCAAGCGCGCCCGCAAGGGACGCGCGCTGGACGTGCGGCCCAAGCAGCCGGTGCTGTCGCCGGTGCTGGGCTGATTTTGAGTGGGGGGCGTTCGGCGCCCGATGGGTTCCGCGCGCTTGGTATTCGAGTTTTTTTCCAAGAGCTCTCGCGCTGCACCCATCCTACGATGGTGAAACCGTAGGATGGGTGCAGCGCGGGAAACACTGCGCAAGAAAGAAAATCTCAAGCGCGCGGAACCCATCGGGCGCCGAACGCCGCCATCCCGTCAAACCGCCGTGGCGCGCAACCTTCCCACGGCGGCGCCGCCGTCGCGCCGGCCCTGGCGCGCCCACATGCCCGCCAGCAGCAACAGCGCCGGCACGTAAACCCAGAAGTCGGACCAGCGCTGCGGGTTGGGCGCCTTCACTTCCAGCACGTCCCAGCCTTGCTCCCAGCCGGCGCGTTCGGCGCGGCTGCCGAAGCGCAGGCCGCCGATCTGCGTCTGGCCGCCCAGGCTCATCAGCGTCACCCCGGCCTCGGCCAGGCGCTTGCGGCCCGCGTCCTGCGCGCCCGCGTCTTCCAGCGCGGGCAGGGCGACCGCCACGGTCTTGGTCAGCTCGTCGCCCTCCAGGTTGATGCCGCGCAGCACCACGGTCAGGCGGCCGTTGTCCGGCAGCGCCGCGGCGATGGCCTGCATTTCGGCGGCCGGACGGCTTTCGTGGCGCGCGGCGAAATGGTCCATGAACCAATCCGGCCGGAACAGCATGAAGGTCACCAGCAGCAGCAGGCAGACCTCCAGCCGGGTACAGCGCGTGCGGAACCACCCCATGGTGGCCGCGGCGAAGGTCAGCGAGGCCAGGGTGGCGCCGGCCACCACCAGCGCCAGTTCCCAGCCGTAGCTGACGTCGATCAGCAGCAGCATGGGGTTGAACACGAACATGAACGGCAGGATGGCCGTGCGGGCCGCGTAGGTGACGCCCTGTATGCCGGTCTTGATCGGGTCTTCGCCGGAGATCGCGGCGGCCGCGAAAGTGGCCAGGCCCACCGGCGGCGTGATGTCGGCCATGATGCCGTAATAGAACACGAACATGTGCACGGCGATCAGCGGAATCACCAGCCCGTTCTGCGCGCCCAGCTCCACCACCACGGGGGCCATCAGCGTGGCCATCAGGATGTAGTTGGCGGTCGTGGGCATGCCCAGGCCCAGAATCAGGCACACCACCGCCGTGAAGATCAGCATCAGCAGCACGTTGCCCATCGACACCAGTTCGACGAAGGCGGTCATGCGCAGGCCCAGGCCGGTCAGCGTGATCGCGCCGACGATCAGCCCCGCGGTGCCGCAGGCGATGGCGATGCCTATCATGTTGCGCGCGCCTTCCTCCAGGCCGCCTATGGCCTCGCGCCAGCCCAGGCGCCAGGCCGGTCCGGTCGGCTGCTTGCGGAACCAGGCGATCAGCGGACGCTGCGTGACCATCTGGAACAGCATCCCCACGGCCGCCCAGAACGCGGACAGGCCGGCCGAGAATTCCTCCACGCTCAGGCACCACACCAGGATGCCGATTGGGATCAGGAAATACAGCCCGGCGCGCACCGTGGGCCAGGGCTGGGGGCGCACCGGATGGTTGATGTCTATGTCCTGCGGCAGGTCGGGGTGGCGCGCCGCGATGCGCAGCAGCCACAGGTACAGCGCCGCCAGGATGGCCAGCAGCACCCAGGTGGCGGCCGCGCCGGCCACCGCCTGGATGCCGGTGCCGATCCAGTAGACCGCGCCCATCACCACCAGCGTGCCGCTGATGCCCATGCCCCAGCCGGCCAGCTTCTGCAGCGGCGTGCGGGTCGGGCCCGAGGCCATCATGGGCTGGATGCCCAGCTTCAGCGCTTCCAGGTGCACGATGTAGAACAGCGCGATGTACGAGATCGAGGCCGGCAGGATCGCGTGGCGGATGATGTCGGTATAGGGGATGCCCACGTATTCGATCATCAGGAAGGCGGCCGCGCCCATCACCGGCGGCATGATCTGGCCGTTGACCGAAGAGGCGGTCTCGATCGCGCCGGCGCGCACGCCGCCGTAGCCGGCTTTCTTCATCAGCGGAATGGTGAAGATGCCGCCGGTCACCACGTTGGCTACCGAGGACGCCGACACCAGTCCGTTGACCGCGGACGACACCACGGCCACCTTGGCCGGGCCGCCGCGCAGATGGCCCAGCAGCGCGAACGACACCTGCATCATGTAGGGCGTGTTAACACTAATTGCGTTCTGATAGATCAGATGTGAAAGTGCAGGCATGGAGATCACCCCCGAGCAATTCAAACGCATCGAACACTGCTTGCCAGTGCAGCGTGGCAACGTCAGGCTGAGCAATCTGCAAGTGGTCAATGCCATGCTGTATGTGGCCGAACACGGCTGCAAGTGGCGCGGGCTGCCCAATCGGTTCGGCAATTGGCACACGATCTACACGCGCATGCGCCGCTGGACCAAAGCAGGTGTGCTGGACAAGATGTTCGAGGAGCTGCAGCGCGAGCAGCTGGTGCGCGTGAAGATCGAGGTGGTTTCGTTGGACTCCACGAGTATCAAGGTGCATCCCGATGGAACTGGCGCTCTAAAAAAAACGGCCCACAGGCCATCGGCAAGTCCCGAGGCGGATGGAACACCAAGATTCATATGGTTGCCGCGGATGCTCGAACGGCCGTGACGTTCTGCCTGTCGCCTGGACAGGCCCA
>NZ_POQS01000001.1:1171272-1247861 GCF_002885955.2 Achromobacter pulmonis | reverse complement strand
TCTTCGCGGTTTGTGTTAACAGGCCCTAGTTGCCGGCGCCGCACTTGTCCAGCAGCGAGCCCAGCAGCACGAAGATGAAGATGTACGACACCGACACGCCCAGCGCCACGCCGTACACGCCTTCGGTGGTGAGCCACATGTGCGACATCAGGCGTTCCAGCGAGGCGCCGCGGTGCGCCAGCACGTCGGGCAGCCAGGGGCCGGCCAGCGCGTAGGCCACGAACACCAGGCCCAGCACCGTCATGGGCAGGCCCAGTGCGCGCCGCGTCACTTCCAGCAGCAGCGCCAGGCCGATGGCGGCCGTGGCCACGTCCATGGTGGTGGGCTGGCCGGGGCGGCCGGCGAGCTCGTTATAGAAGATGTACAGATAGGCGCCGCAGAAGCCGGCCATCAGCGCCAGCGCCCAGTCGTACCAGGGCATGCGGTCGCGCGCCGAGCGTTTGCTGGCGGGATAGGCGAGGTAGCCCAGGAACATGGCCACGCCCAGATGCAGGGCGCGCGCCTCGGTGTCGTTGAAAATGCCCCAGTTCAGCGCGAACGGCAGCGGCGAGGCATACCAGAGCTGGAAGACGGACCAGATCAGCGCGCCGGCAGCCAGCGTGGCGCCCGCGATGCCGCCGGCATTGCGGCCTCCGCGGTCGGCGTCGGCGACCAGTTGATCCAGGTCCGGGGCCGGCGTGTGCGGCTCTTTTGTCATGAAATTCCCCTACGTTTCAGGACGCGCGCCGGCAAGCAGCGCGCGCGTGGCCCCTGCGCCCGTCGGGGCGCGAGGGCGCCAGCCGGCGGGCCGCGCATGGCGGCTCCGGCTGGCCGGTCGGTCCCGCGGCCTTAGAACAGGCCCTTTTCCTTGAAGTACTTCTCGGCGCCCGGATGCAGCGGCGCCGACAGCCCGTTCTTCACCATGTCGGCGGCCTTCAGGTTGGCGAAGGCCGGGTGCAGCTTCTTGAAGTCGTCGAAGTTGTCGAACACGGCCTTGACCACGGTGTACACAGTGGCCTCGGGCACGTCGGCCGAGGTGACGAACGTGGCCGTGACGCCGTAGGTCTTGGTCTCTTCGGGGTTGTTGGGATAGAGCCCGGCCGGAATCGTGGCGTGGGCGTAGTAGGGATATTTTTCGACCAGCTTGTCCACCGCGGGGCCGGTCAGCGAAACCAGCTTGGCGCCGCAGCTGGTGGTGGGGTCCTGGATGTTGGCCGAGGGGTGGCCGACGCCATAGAAAAAGCCGTCGATCTTGCCGTCGCACAGCGCCGAGCCGTGTTCGTCGGGGCGCAGTTCGGAGGCCAGCGAGAAGTCCTTCAGCGTCCAGCCCATGGTGGCCAGCAACTCTTCCATCGAGGCCCGCGTGCCCGACCCGGGATTGCCGACGTTGAAGCGCTTGCCCTTCAGGTCCTCGAAGCGCTTGATGTTGGCTTCTTTGCGCGTGACCACGGTGAACGGCTCGGGATGGATGGAGAACACCGAGCGCAGCTTGGTGTAGGGACCGGCCTGCTTGAACTGGCCCTCGCCCTTGTAGGCGTTGAAGCCGACGTCGGACTGCACCACGCCCAGGTCCAGCTCGCCGGCCTTGATGGTGTTGGCGTTGAAGACCGAGCCGCCGGTCGATTCGACCGAACAGCGGATGCCGTGGGTGGCGCGGTCCTTGTTGACCAGGCGGCAGATGGCGCCGCCAGCGGCGTAGTAGACGCCGGTGACGCCGCCGGTGCCGATGCTGACGAACTTCTGCTGGGCGGCGGCGGGCGCCGGCGCCGCCGACAGCAAAGCCGTGGCCAGGCCCGACGCGGCGAGCGTCCAGGCGGTGCGTTGGCCCAAGGTGTGTTTGACGGACGTGGTCATGCAAACTCCTTTTGGGGTTTTTCCCCGTGAGATTGCCGGTCTTTGCCGGCGGTCGGCGTTGCCCGTGAGCCGCGCAACGCCCTGTGCTTATCTACACGTGCCCCTTGCGGGGGCGGACGCAGGCGCGTTCAGCGCGCCTGCGCGATGGCGGCGTCGATGGCGCCGGCCAGGCGTTCGGTCAGCTGGTCGAGTTCGTCGTCGGTGATGATGAAGGGCGGGGCCAGCAGCACGTGGTCGCCGTGGCGGCCGTCGATGGTGCCGCCCATCGGGTAGACCATCAGCCCGCGCGCCATGGCTTCGCGCTTGATGCGCGCATGCAGCGCCAGCGCCGGATCGAAGGTCTGCTTGCTGGCGCGGTCCTGCACCAGTTCGACGCCCATGAAAAGGCCGCGGCCCCGGATGTCGCCGACGTGCGGGTGCGCGCCCAGCGCCTGTTCGAGGCGGGCGCGCAGACCGGCGCCCTGCGCCTGCACGCGCGCCAGCAGGCCGTCGCGCCGGATGGTTTCCTGCACCGCCAGCGAGGCGGCGCAGGCCACCGCGTGGCCCAGATAGGTGTGGCCGTGCTGGAAAAAGCCGCTGCCCTGCTGCATGGCGTCGACGATGCGCTGCTGCGCCATGACCGCGCCGATGGGCTGGTAGCCGCCGCCCAGGCCCTTGGCGATGGTGATCAGGTCGGGCGTCACGCCTTCCTGCTCCACCGCGTACAGCGTGCCGGTGCGGCCCATGCCGCACATCACCTCGTCGGCGATCAGCAGCACGCCGTGGCGGTCGCATACCTCGCGCACGCGGCGGAAGTAGCCGGGCACGGCCGTCACCGCGCCGGCGGTGGCGCCGACCACGGGCTCGGCCACGAACGCCATCACGCTGCCCGGGCCCAGCCGCTCGAAAGCCTGTTCAAGCTCGGCGGCCAGGCGTTCGCCGTACTGTTCGGCGCTTTCGCCTTCGCGCTGGTCGCGGTAGGCGTAGCAGGGCGAGACGTGCTCCACCTCGATCAGCAGCGGCGCGAATTGCGCGCGGCGCCAGGCGTTGCCGCCCACGGCCAGCGCGCCCAGCGTGTTGCCGTGGTAGCTCTGGCGCCGCGCCACGATGTGGCGGCGCTCGGGCTGGCCGATTTCCACGAAATACTGGCGCGCCATCTTCAGCGCGGCCTCGACCGCCTCCGAGCCGCCCGACACGAAATAGGCGTGCGAGATGCCGGCCGGCGCGTCGGCCACCAGCCGGTCGGCCAGGCGCTCGGCCACTTCGGTGGTGAAGAAGCTGGTGTGCGCATAGGCCAGCGCGTCGATCTGCGCGTGCATGGCGGCCTGGATGTCGGGGTGGTTGTGGCCCAGGCAGGAAACGGCGGCGCCGCCCGATCCGTCGAGATAGGCGTGGCCGGCGCTGTCATAGACCCAGACGCCCTGGCCGCGTACGGCGACCGGCGGCGTCTGGCGCAGGGAACGATGCAGGACATGGGTTTGGTTCATGGGGCGATTCCGCAATACAGGGGTTGAAGGCGCATCCAGCGGGAGGTCAGGCCGGACGGCGGGGCGGGCCGCCGTTCCAGTAGATGTTGTCGTTGAGCAGGCGTTGTTCCACTTCGGTCAGGCGGCTCAGCACCGCGTCGCCGCCGCGCGCGGTCAGGCGCGCGATCAGGTGCTCGGCCAGGCCCAGCAGGCCGGAGGTGGTGTGGAAGAAAGAACCGGGGCCCTGGCGCGCGGGGCGGGCCTGCACGCCGGCGCGGTCGGGCGGGGCGAAGCGCAGCGTATGGCGCGCCTCCACGGCCAGCGGCGACAGCGGGTCGTCGGTCAGCGCGATCAGCGCCACGCCGCGCTGCGCCGTCTGGCGCGCCAGCTGCACGGTGGCGGTGGGATAGGGCGCCTGGGAAATCACGATCAGCGCGTCGCCGGGGCCGAGATTGTCGGCCTGTTCGGCGGGCGCGCCGCCCAGCCCGTCGATCAGCACGCTGTTGCGGCGCACGAGCTGATACGCATAACGCATCTGGAAGGCGATGCCGAAGGCCGAGCGCGTGCCCAGGAAGCCGACCTGGCCGGCTTCCAGCAGCGTCTGCACCGCGGCGTCGAAGGCGGCCGGAGGATTCAGCGCGCACACCGAGCCCACGGCCTGGATCTGGTATTCGGTCAGTACGTCGTGCCCGCCCGGCGCGGGCTCGCCGGCGGCGGCCTGCAAGGCGGCGGCGCGCTCGCGCAGCCCGGGCTGGTTGGCCGCGGCCAGCGCCCGCTGGAAGGGCTGGCGGAACACCTCATAGCTGTCGAACCCCAGCGCGCGCGCCAGCCGCAGCATGGTGGCGGGGGCCACGCCCAGGGCCTGGGCCTGGCGCCGCATCGACCACATGCCCACTTCGGCCGGATGCGCCGCGACCCAGCGCGCCGCCCGTTGCAGCTCGGGCGGGAGGTGCTCCAGTTTTTCCTGGAGGGTGGAGAGCAGGTCCGAGGGCAGCGACATGACAGGTAACGAATCGGAAAAAACACATGATAAATCTCTGCTCAATAAAAAAACGTATGTTTCTCTAGGGGTTTCCGCCTAGCCCGCCGAGGGACAGCCGGGCTTGCCCCGCCCGGTGCGCAAGTCCCGCAATCCTGCTGCGATCCGCCGCAAATTCGTATTCATTTAATTACATCGTGCCGGGGTATTTTTGTTTGACTCGAATAGATCGTGCGCATATCATTCGTATAGAAATGAATTTTCACTCAGCCCCTCTTTCCATGACTGACGCAGCGAAATCCGATCCCTCACAGCAGTACGACCTGCGCATTTTGCGGGCCTTGCGCCGCATCACGCGTTCGATTGCGCTGCATTCGCGCCAGCTTTCCGCCGTCAGTCACATCACTGCGCCGCAGCTCATGTGCCTGCGCACCGTGATCGGCAACGGCCCCATGACGGCCACCGCCATCAGTCGCGAGATGCACGTCAGCCCCAGCACGGTGGTGGGCATTCTCGACCGCCTGGAAGACAAGGGCCTGATCCGCCGCGAACGCGGCCGCGAAGATCGCCGCATCGTGTTCGTCACGGCCACCCAGGCCGGCCGCGAACTGGCGCAGGGCGCGCCTTCGCCGCTGCAGAAACACCTGGCCGACGCGCTCAACGCGTTGCCGGAACTGGAACAGGCCACCATCACGCTGTCCCTGGAGCGCATCGTGGCGCTCATGGAGCAGGATGGCCAGGCCGCCGTCGACACGCATGGCGATGTGTCGTCGCCCATCCTTGAAGTGCCTACGGGCGGGGCACCCCCAGAATCGGGAATCGTCGCATGAAGAAAAACGAACTGGATCACACTACCCTCTCAAGTGCCGTGGCGCCGGCGGTCAGCGAGCAGACTCACACCATGCGTCTGCCCGACCGCAAAGACGGCGCCGCCATCCACCGCCTCATTGCCGAGTGCCCGCCACTCGATCTGAATTCCCTCTATGCGTATCTGCTCCTGGCCGAGCATTTCCGCGACACCTGCGTCCTGGCCGAAAGCTCCGGCGGACGTATCGACGGTTTTATCTCCGCTTACGTGATCCCGACCCGGCCCGACGTCCTGTTCGTCTGGCAGGTCGCGGTGCACACCCGCGCACGCGGCCATCGGTTGGGCCGCGCCATGCTACGCGAGCTCTTGCGGCGCAAGGGTCTCGAGCATGTCCGCTATCTCGAAACCACGGTGGGGCCTGACAACCAGGCATCGCGTCGCAGTTTCGCCGGCCTGGCCGGCGAACTCGGTGCCCACGTCTCCGAACAGCCGTTCTTCGACCGGCAGCTGTTCGGCGGCGCGGACCACGACGACGAGATGTTGTTGAGGATAGGTCCGTTCGCCTTGCCGGCGCCCTAGCGGGCGGCGCAAGCCCAGCGGGCTTATCGACTACCGGGATGGTTGGCCGATCCGGGCGCGAATACGCCCCCGGAGGGCGCTGGCCGTCTGTCAACTTATGAGATGAAGGGAGGATTAATCATATGGACTTGAAAATCTTTGACCGGATGGAGTCGGAGGTGCGGGGCTACATCCGGTCGTTCCCCGTGATCTTCAATCAGGCCAGGGGTTCGACGCTGATCGATGAGGAAGGCACCGAGTACATCGACTTCTTCAGTGGCGCCGGCACCCTGAACTACGGCCACAACAATCCTGTTCTCAAGGAAAAGCTGCTGGAGTATGTGCAGTCGGACGGCGTCGTCCACGGCCTGGACATGGCCACCAGCGCGAAGAAGCGTTTCCTGGAGACGGTGGATCGCGTGCTGCTCAAGCCGCGCAACTGGCGCTACACCTTGCAGTTCACCGGTCCCACCGGCACCAACGCGGTCGAGGCCGCGCTGAAGATCGCGCGCCAGGTCAAGGGCCGCTCCAACGTCATCTCGTTCACGCACGGCTTTCACGGCGTGAGCGGCGGCTCGCTGGCGGTCACCGCCAACATGAAGTTCCGTGAAGCCTCCGGCTACGCGCTGGGCAATACCTCGTTCATGCCCTACGACGGATACTTCGGTCCGGACGTGGACACCATGGCCTACCTGGAGCGCATGCTCGAGGACCCCAGCAGCGGCATGGACAAGCCGGCCGCCGTCATCGTGGAAACGGTGCAGGGCGAAGGCGGCGTCAACGTCGCCACGCTGCGCTGGCTGAAGGAACTGGAAAAGCTGTGCCAGCGCCACGACATGCTGCTCATCGTGGACGACATCCAGGTCGGCTGCGGCCGCACCGGCACGTTCTTCAGCTTCGAGGCCGCGGGCATCCGCCCCGACATCATCACCCTGTCGAAGTCGCTGTCCGGCTTCGGCCTGCCGATGTCGCTGGTGCTGATGAAGCCCGAGCTGGACGTCTGGAAACCGGGCGCCCATAGCGGCACCTTCCGCGGCAACAACCTGGCCTTCGTCACCGCGACGCAGGCGCTGGAGACCTACTGGACCAACAGCGCCTTCGCCGCCGAGATCCAGCGCAAGGAACGTCAGGTCCGCGACTGGCTGGAGAACCTGGTGCACAGCTATCCCAACGCCGGCCTGTCGGTGCGCGGCCGCGGCCTGATCCAGGGGCTGGTGTGCAACGCCACGCCCGCGCTGGCCAACCGCATCGCGCAGAACGCCTTCAAGAAGGGCGTCGTGATCGAGACCTCGGGGGCGCAGGACGAAGTGCTCAAGCTGCTGCCCGCGCTCACGATCGAGGAAGAGCTGCTCGGCAAGGGCCTGGAAGTCATCGAGGCCAGCGTCGCCGAAGCGCTCGCCGAAGAAGGGCAGTCCGCCCGCATTCTGAAATTTGGAGGAAAACGTCAATGATCGTACGCAATGTCAAAGATGTGATCGGCACCGCCGACGAAGTCCGCACCGACACCTGGGTCAGCCGCCGCGTGCTGCTGAAGAAGGACGGGATGGGGTTTTCCTTCCATGAAACCACCATCTTCCCGGGCGGGCGCACCCACATTCACTACAAGAACCATCTTGAAGCGGTGTGGTGCATCGAGGGTGACGGCTCCATCGAAACCATTGCCGACGGCAAGAAGTACGACCTGGGCCCCGGCGTGGTCTACGCCCTGAACGAACACGACGAGCACTGGCTGTGCGGCGGCAAGGAGCCGCTGCGCGTCATCTGCGTCTTCAATCCGCCGCTGACCGGCCAGGAAGTGCATGACAAGGAAGGCGTCTACGCACTGCCCGAGGCCGAGGCCCAGGCCGCGGCCTGATACAAGGAGGTTTGCATGATCTCACCTGCACAGGATCCGTACGCCTCGCGTACGGATCGAAGTTCCGCCATCATCGCCCGCCAGGACCCGGTGGTCTACGAGAACGGCCAGTACGCCAACGCCCTCGACGCCGAGCAGATCGGCGCTTACGAGCGCGACGGCTTCCTGCTGCTGGAAAACCTGTTCTCCGACGACGAGGTCCGGGCGCTGTCGTCCGAGGTCGAGCGCATGACGCGCGATCCCTCGATCATCCGCCGCGAAGAGTCCATCACCGAGCCGGGCAGCAACGCGGTGCGCTCCATCTTCATGGTGCACGTGCTCAACCCCGTGCTGGCGCGCCTGATGCGCGATCCGCGGCTGGTCAACGTGGCGCGCCAGATCCTCGGCTCCGAGGTCTACATCCACCAGTCCCGCGCCAACATGAAGCCGGGCTTCAAGGGCAAGGAGTTCTATTGGCACTCCGACTTTGAAACCTGGCACGTCGAAGACGGCATGCCGGCCATGCGCGCGCTGAGCTGCTCGGTGCTGCTGACCGACAACAACGAGTGCAACGGCCCGCTGATGCTGGTGCCGGGCTCGCACCGCCAGTTCATCTCGTGCGTGGGCGAGACGCCCAACGAGCACTACAAGCAGTCGCTGAAGAAACAGGAATACGGCGTGCCGGACCCGGTCAGCCTGCAGCTGCTGGTGGAGCAGGGCGGCATCCGCACCATGACGGCCAAGGCCGGCTCGGTGGTGTTCTTCGACTGCAACACGATGCACGGCTCGAACAGCAACATCTCGCCGTGGCCGCGCGCCAACGTGTTCACCGTCTACAACAGCATGGAGAACACCTTGAATCCGCCCAAGTACGGGCTCACGCCGCGTCCCGAGCACATCGCGACGCGCAAGGCGTTCAAGGCGGTCACTCCGCTGGACACCCTGAAACTGGTCGGCGGCTGAGCCGCCGCCACGCAATAGCCCGGGCCCGTCCCGGGCTATTGTTTTTGGCGCGCCGCTTTTTGCTATTCTGGCGCATTCCGCCACCCAGGAATCCGGTACGCCATGTCCGCCCGCATCCTCAGCCTGCACATCTACCCGCTCAAATCCTGCGCGGGCATCGATCTGAACGAATCCCCCATCGACCGCGCCGGCCTGGCGTGGGACCGCCGCTGGATGCTGATCGGCGCGGACGGCTTCATGACCCAGCGCCAGTGGCCGGCCATGGCCCTGATCCGCCCGGCGCTCACGGCCGGCGCGTTGCGCCTGTCCGCGCCCGGTATGCCGGACCTGGACGTGCCGCTGGACGGTTCGGGCCTGGCGTCCGAGGTGGAACAGGTCGGCGTCTGGAAGGACACGATCGCGGCCCGCCGCGAAAGCGAGGAGGCCGCGCGCTGGTTCTCCGAATTCCTCGATACGCCTTGCCGCCTGTACAAGGTCGACACGGCCGCCAGCCGGCCGGCCAAGCTGGATTGGGTGGGGCGCTGGCTCGAGGCCCATCCCGAACTGGCCGGCAGCTTCGCAGGCGATCACTATTTCGGCTTTGCCGACGGCTTTCCGCTGCTGGTGGCCAACCAGGCCTCGCTGGACGACCTCAACGCCCGCCTGCAGGCCAAGGGCGCGGCCGCGGTGCCGATGGACCGCTTCCGGCCCAATATCGTCGTGCAGGGGGAATGGGAGGCCTACGAGGAAGACCATACCGCCATGATCGAGGCGGCCGGCGTGAAGATGGCGTTCGTCAAGCCCTGCACGCGCTGCTCCATTCCCGACATCGACCAGCGTACCGCCCAGCGCAACGAAGAGCCGGGCCGCACGCTGTCGGCCTACCGCAATCTGGAACTGGGCGTGGTGTTCGGCCAGAACGCCATCGTCGACGCGCCCGCGGGGGCGCGCCTGAAAGTGGGCGACGGCGTGGAGATCGAACTGGATTTCTGAGCCGCCGCGCCGGGCCTCAGGCCGAGGACAGCTTCAGCCCCACCAGGCCCAGCACGATGAAGATCACGCTGGCGATGCGCATCCAGCTGGTGGATTCGCCGAACAGCACGATGCCGGCCACGAAGGCGCCTATCGTGCCGATGCCCACCCAAACGGCGTAGGCGGTGCCCAGCGGCAGCGTCTTCATGGCCACGGCCAGCAGCCAGAAGCTGATGATCATGCCGCCTACGGTAAGCAGCGACGGCCACAGACGGGTGAACCCGTGGGTGTACTTCAGGCCCACGGCCCAGACGATTTCAAAAAGGCCTGCAAGCACCAGGATGATCCAGGTCATGTACGACTCCGATTGCAGGGGCCGTCCCCGGAAGAAGGGCGCGCCGGCCCTGTGCGGCCGCACGCGGCAGCGGGCCGTCCCGCTGCGGCAAAAATTATAGAATACCGGCTTGCAGCGGCAAAACCGGATGCCGGGCATCACTCTTGCAACACCTCGCGTTCCGGGCGCGAAACCAGGATATTTCCATCATGCAACGCATCATGCTGCGGGCAAAGCTGCACCGCGTCACCGTCACTGAAGCCGACCTTCACTACGAAGGCTCGTGCGGCATCGACGAAGACCTGCTGGACGCTGCCGGCATGCGCGAGTTCGAACGCATCGAACTCTATAACGTCACCAACGGCGAACGCTTCGACACCTACATCATCAAGGCGGCCCGCGGCAGCGGCGCCATCTCGCTGAACGGCGCGGCCGCGCGCCGCGCCCAGGTCGGCGACCTGCTGATCATCTGCACCTACGGCCCGATGTCCGAGGCCGATTCGGCCGTGCACAAGCCGCAGGTCGTGCTGGTGGACGACGCCAACCGCGTCAAGGAAATCCGCAAGTTCCCGGCCTGACGCCGGGCCGCCCGCGGCGCCCGCCCCGAGGGGCGGCGCCGCGCCAACCCTGAACCGTTTCATCATGAGCTTCCAGGTCATCATCCAACCCAGCCAGCATCAATTTCCGGTCGAGCCCGGCCAGACCGTGCTCGACGCCGCCCTGGCCGCCGGCATCGTCCTGCCCTACAGCTGCCGCAACGGCGCCTGCTCCACCTGCAAGGGCCGCGTGGTTTCCGGGGAGTTCGATGCCGGTCAGTATCCGGCGCAGATCCTCTCGCCCGAGGAACTGGCCAACGGCTACACGCTGTTCTGCCAGGCCCGGCCCGCCTCCGACATGGTGGTCGAGTCCACCGAGGTCCGGCTGGCCAGCGACATCCAGATCCGCAAGCTGCCCTCGCGCGTGCAGGCGCTGGAGCGCGTGGCGCCGGACGTCACGGTGATCAGGCTGCAGCTGCCGGCCTCGGAACAGTTCCGCTATTACGCCGGGCAGTACATCGAGGTCATCCTCAAGGACGGCCGCCGCCGCAGCTATTCCATGGCCGGCGCGCCGCACACCGGCAGCCCGCTGGAGCTGCACATCCGCCACATGCCCGGCGGCGTCTTCACCGACCACGTGTTCGGCGCGGGCGAAACCCAGATGAAAGAGCGCGAGATCCTGCGCCTGGAGGGGCCGTTCGGCTCCTTCTTCCTGCGCGAAGACAGCGACAAGCCTGTCGTGCTGCTGGCCAGCGGCACCGGGTTCGCTCCGGTCAAGGCCATCGTCGAGCACATGATCCACGAGAACATCCGCCGCCCGGTGGCGCTGTACTGGGGCGGACGCCGTCCGCGCGACCTGTACATGCACGAGCTGGCGCAATCGTGGGCGGCGCAGCTGCCCGACTTCCGTTACGTGCCGGTTGTCTCCAACGCGCTGCAGGAAGACGAGTGGGGCGGGCGCACCGGCTTTGTCCACGAAGCCGTCATGCACGACATCCCCGACCTGTCGGGCCACCAGGTGTACGCCTGCGGCACGCCGCTGATGGTGGACGCGGCCCGGCGCGAGTTCAGCGCCCAGAACGGACTGCCGCCGGAGGAGTTCTACGCCGACGCCTTCACGTCCGAAGCCGACCTGGCGAAAGCCGCTTCCTGAGTAACAGGGCATTAATGGAAAGGGGCGGAACGCACAGGCCTGGAATGGTTTGTGACTTCCGCCCCTTTTTATTCCGTAGGCGAGGGCAAAACAGCAAGGTAAACTGCCGTGGCAGCAGCTTGCCAGGGATTGCGGACATCGGGTCCGCGGGCCGAGCTGGCACGCAAGGAGCAATGCGGGCATGAAAGTAGCGGTATTGGGTGGCGGCATCATCGGAATCTCCAGCGCCTGGTGGCTGAACCAGGCCGGCCATGATGTCGTGGTCATCGACCGCTGCACCGGGCCCGCCCAGGAAACCAGCCTGGCCAACGGCGCGCAGATCTCGGTCTCGTACGCCGAACCCTGGGCCAATCCGCAGGCGCCGCTCAAGCTGCTCAAATGGATGTTCCAGGACAACGCGCCGCTGCTGTTCCGCCCGCAGCTCGACTGGCGGCAATGGATGTGGGGCCTGGCGTTCCTGCGCGAATGCCTGCCCGGACGCCTGGCGCCCAACATCCGCGCCATGGTCCGCATGGCCGAATACAGCCGCGCCACGCTGCGCGCCATGCGCGCCGAACTCGGCATTCAGTACGACCACCTCGAACGCGGCATCCTGAATTTCTACCGCGACCAGCACGAATTCGAAAGCTCTCAGCGCGCCGCCGGCCTGATGCGCGACTTCGGCGTGGAGCGCCGCGTCATCTCGGCCGACGAGGTCATCGCCATCGAGCCGGCCCTGGCGCCGCACCGCCAGACCATCGTCGGCGGCGACTACACGCCCGAGGACGAAAGCGGCGACGTGCACCTGTTCACCGTGGCCCTGGCCGAACGCTGCGCGCGCGCCGGCGTCGAGTTCCGCTACAGCACCCGCGCGACGCGCCTGCTGACCACCGGCGGCACCGCCCAGGGCGTCGAGATCATCGGCCCCGACGGCCGCTACGGCACCCTGGCGGCCGACGCCTACGTCGTGGCCATGGGCAGCTTCAGCCCGTCTTTGCTGCGCCCGCTGGGCATCCCCTGCAACGTCTACCCGGCCAAGGGCTATTCGGCCACCTTCCCGGTGATCAAGCCCGAAGCCGCGCCCATGGTCAGCCTGACCGACAGCAGCCACAAAGTCGTTTTCTCGCGCCTGGGCGACCGCCTGCGCATGGCGGGCACCGCCGAACTGTCGGGCTATTCGCGCGGCCTGAACACCGGCCGCTGCGAAGCCATGACGCGGCTGGCGCGCGAACTGTTTCCCGACGCGCTCGATTTCGAGCGCGTCAGCTACTGGTCGGGCCTGCGCCCGTCCACTCCCTCGAACGTGCCCATCATAGGCCGCAGCCGTATCCCCAACCTGTATATCAATACGGGGCACGGTACGCTCGGCTGGACGATGGGCGTTGGCTCGGGCCGGGCTCTGGCCGACCTGCTCAGCGGGCGGCGGCCGGAACCGGAATTCCCTTTTCTTGGTCTGTGAACCTATGAAGAATCTGCAACTGGCGGGCATTGCCCGCGCGATGTTCGCCAACCGGCGCGCATGGGTGTTCGGCGCCGCCATGGCGATGGCCGGAGCGGCAAACGCCGCGGCGGTGGAAATACAGGTCTGGCACACCCTGACCGACGCAAACAAGGCCGAGTTCGAAAAACTCGCCAAGCAATACAACAAAGAGCAGGATGAGGTCCGTGTCACGCTGCGCGGCTTCGCCTCGCCCGCCGCGCTGCAGCAGGAAGCCGTGGCCGCGGTCAAGGCCAAGAAGGGCCCGAACCTGCTGCAGCTGACCGACAACCACTCGCCCGAAGTCGTGGCCGAGCACAAGGCCGTGCTGCCGCTGTACGAACTGCTGGCCAAGTATCCGATCAAGGACCTCAACTGGTTCGTGCCGGCCACCAGCAGCTTCACCCGCGACAGCAAGGGCCGCCTGCTGGCCTTCCCCTGGATGGCCGAAGTGCCGGTGATGTTCTACAACACCGCCGCCTACAAGAAGGCCGGGCTGGACCCCAACAAGCCGGCCCGCACCTGGACCACGCTGCAGGGCGAACTGCTCAAGCTGCGCGACGTGGCCAATTTCGACTGTCCCTATGCCACCAGCGAACAGGTCACGGTCCACCTGGAGAACCTGGCCCCGGTCAACAACCAGCCGTTCACCAGCAACAACAACGGCCTGGGCGCCGTCAGCAAGAAGGCCGCCGCGCCGGCCATGCAGTTCGACACGCTCTACATGCGCCACATCTCGCTGATGGTGAGCTGGAAGCGTTCGCTGCTGTTCGTGGCGCACTCCGGCGACAATGCCAGCGACAAGCTGTTCGCCAAGGGCGAATGCGCGGTGCTGACCTCCAACAGCGGCGCCTTCGGCCAGTTCGTCAACACCAAGTCGCTGTCCTTCGGTGTGGCGCCGCTGCCCTACTACGACCAGGTCACCAAGGACGGCGGCAAGCCGTTCGTGAGCGGCTCGGCGCTGTGGGCGCTCGACGGCCATCCCAAGGCCGAGGAAAAAGCCACCGCCCAGTTCCTGGCCTGGCTGTCCAAGCCCGTGATCGCGGCGCAGTGGCACCAGCGCACCGGCTATCTGCCGCTGACCGAAGCCGCCTTCCGCGCATCCGACGTCTCGTTCTACGAGCGCATCCCCGGCGTGCAGTCGCTGATCGCCTCCATGAGTAGCCAGCCCACCACCAACAGCCGCGGTTTCCGCATGGCCAACTACGAACGCATCGAGCCGGTTTTCAACACCCAGCTCAATGAAGCCTTCGAAGGCAAGGTGCCGCCGGTCGCGGCCCTGAACAACGCCGCCAACCAGGCGCGCAGCATCGCCGCGCAACGCTGACCGCGTTTACGCGCAGCCAGCCCGGCCAGTCGTACTGGCCGGGCTTTTTTATGCGCCCGCGCGCCGCTTGATCCTTCCGGGACCGGCGCGACCATTCCATCCCTGCGTACATGCCAGTCTGGCGGCGCATGGACCGCTCATCCACCATGCCGTCATGCGCACGCTTCCGATGCGCGCTAACGCTGGCGGACTGGCATGGTTCGATTCTTCCGACTCTTTCTCATCGCGGCGGGCCTGTCCTGCCTGGCGGCCTGCACAAGGCCCGCGCGGGACGCGGCTGTCTCGTCCTGGTTGGCGGCGCGGCCGGCCGAACAAGGCTTTCGCTTTGATTGGCAATTGTCCGGCGACCCGGCGGTGGCGCCCATGCAGGTGTTCGACGACGGCCGCGAAACCTGGCTGCACTTCGCGCCCGGCCAGCCGCTGCCGGCGATCTTCGGCGTCGGCCTCGACGGCGAACGCGCGCTGCCATATTCCCGGCGCGACCCCTATGTAGTGCTGAACGGCGCCTGGACCAGCCTGTCGTTCCGTGGCGGGCGGCTGGCGGCGCGGGCGCAGCGCGCCCAGGCCATGCCCGCGCCGCTCGCGCAACCCGTCGAAACCGCGCCCGTGAGCGCCGCGCCTGAAGCTGCGCTCGCCAGCGCACAGCCCATGGACACGGTCGGCGCCGGGGCCAAGCCGCAACAGCCGCAGGAGCCGGCCGTACGCTACCGCGCCGGCCCACCCGACGCCACGCTGCGCGCCGTGCTGGCGCGCTGGGCCGGCAGCGCCGGATGGATCTTCCAGCCGCAGCACTGGGCGGTGGACGTGGACATTCCGCTGTCGGCCACGGCCGAATTCTCGGGCGACTTCAAATCCGCCGTGCGCCAGCTGCTGGGCGCCACCGAACTCGCCGAGAAACCGCTGCAGCCCTGCTTCTACGGCAACAAGGTGCTGCGCGTCGTGCCGCTGGCGCAGTCTTGCACGCGCACGGCGGCGCCGGGCGGGGCCGCGGCATGAGGCGCGCCTGGCCAACGGTTCTGCTGCTGGCGGCGCTGGGCGGCTGCGCGATATCGCAGCGCGCCCTGGACCAGGGGCAGGCGGCCGGCGCGCGCCAGGCCGGCGTCGCCGCCCGCCAGCAGGCATTCGCCGACGGCCTGTCGGACCCGGCGGCGCGCCTGGCCGCGCAGGAGGTCGCCGCGCCGTGGCTGGCCGGCAAGCCCCAGCCCCTGGCGCGCGAAGTATCGCTGCCGCCGGCCCTGCGCGAAAACGTGCGCACCACGCTGATGCTGGCCGACGACGCCGACCTGCCCGCCGTGGCGCAGCGCCTGACCGCCGCGACCGGCATCGCGGTGCGGGTGCAGCCCGACGCCTTGCTGCCGCTCGCGCTGTTCCTGCCGCGCCTGGCCGCCAACGGCGCGCTGGCGGTGGCCGCGCCCGCCCGCCTCGAAGTGCGCGCGGGCGGGCAGGCGCTGGCCGACCTGCTCGATGCGCTGGCCGCGCGCTATTCCGTGCACTGGCGCTACGCGCGCAACGCGCTGGAGTTCTATCGCACCGAGAGCCGCGTCTTCGACGTGCGCGCGCTGTCGCTGGCCAGCAAGGTCGACATCCGCCTGGGACGCGCCGGCCGCGCCGAAGGCGAGGGCTTCGCCAGCGCGTCCAACACCACGCTGTCGGCCGGCGAGCACGACGCGCTGGCCATTCTGCGCGCCAACATCCTGCCGCTGTTGACCCGCTCGGGCGTGGTGGCCGAGGCCGTGGAGGGCGCCACCACCATCGTCGTCACCGACACGCCCGAAGCGCTGGAGCGCGTCGCCCGCTACCTGGAGCGCGAGAACAAGGCCTTGACGCGCCGGGTCCGCCTGCTGTTCGAGGAAATCACCGTCACCGCCAACGATACGGCGGCCGGCGGCATCGACTGGAATGCCGTCTATGCCGCGGCCGGCGCCAGCTTGCGCCTGGCGCTGCCGGGCGGCGGCGACGGCGCGCTGACGGCAAGCTCGGGCAGGGGGCCGTTCCAGGGATCGCAGGCCATCGTCTCCGCGCTCAGCGCCGTCGGCGCCGTCGTGCGGCACACCAAGGTCCCGGTGCTGACCCTGAACCGCCGGCCCGTCACCCATGCGGTCAGGACCACTTTCTCCTACATAGACCGGGTGCAGAGCACCGCGGTTTCCGGCCCCGCGTCGGGCGGCGGCGCCAGCACGCTGCCGGCCGTCTCCATCAGCCAGAAGGAAGAAACGGTAGGCTCGTTCCTGACGCTGCTGCCCGACATCCAGGAGGACGGCCAGATCCTGCTGTCGCTGGCCTACGACAACGCGGTCGCGCAGCCCCTGAAGACCGTCAGCTTCGGCGAGCGCGGCAACCAGGTCCAGGTGCAGCAGATCACCGTGGACGGCAACGGCACCGTGCAGCAGATCGAACTGCGCCCGGGCCAGCCCATCATCGTGTCCGGCTTCGACCGCAGCCAGGACGAACACGAGCGCCGCCGGCTCGCGCCCGGCGCGCCGCTGCTGGCCGGCGGCCAGGACAGCGCCGCGTCGGCGCGCACCACCACGCTGGTGCTGGTGACGGCCCAGGTGGAAGAGGGCTACTAGGCATGGACGGCAACACGCCCACGCTGCTGCTTGCCTGCCCCGGGTCCGGGCGGACGCTGGCGTTCGGCCTGCGCTGGTTCGCGCTGATCGGCTCCAACACGCCGGCGCTGGCGCGCTCACGCGGGCGGCGGCTGCGGGCCAGCCACTACGTCGTGGGCGGCGCGCCCGCCGCCATGGCCGGGTACGGCCGCTTGAAGCCGCCGCGGCAAGGCGGCTGGCGCGCCAGCCGCGCGCCGGTGCACGCCGCCGCGCAGCTTTTCGCCTTGCTGTATCCCGACGGCGGGCACTGCGTGGTGCCGCTGCCCAACGGCGCCCATTGGTTGGTGGCGGCCCAGCGCGGCACCGTGCTGTCGCAGACCGACCGGGTGTACGCGTCGCGGGACGAGGCCTTGCGCGAGCAGCAACAACTGCTGGCGCAGCGTCCCGCCTTGCCTGCGCGCCAGGCCGACGCCGTCTGGGCGGCCCTGCAGCAGGCAGGGGACCCCGCTTCCCGGCTGAACGCGCTGCCCAGCCGCTGGGCCGAACTGCCGCTGGCGTTGCGGCTGTTCCTGGCCTGCGCCGGGCTGGCGGGCGCGGCGCCGCCGCTGTGGAACGCCTTGCAGGCGCAAGGGTCCGCGCTGTTCGCCGCCGCGGACGACGCGGCCGAAGACGCAGCGGCTCTGCAAGATCCCGTCCTCGCGCTGCTGCAGACCACGGCGGCCCATCGTCCTTCCGAACTCGCCCGCCTGCTGGCCAGTGTGGGCAGGCTGCCCATCCAGGTCCGGGGCTGGGCGTTGACGCGCGCGCAGTGCCTGGCGCAGCCGCAGCGCTGGGCATGTTCGGCATCCTACGTCCGCACCCATGCCTACGCTACCAACCAGGCGCTGCATGCGTCGCGGCCGGCCGGCTGGGACCTGTCGTTCCAGCCCATGGAGGCGGCCACGCTGTCCTGGCGGCTGGCGTCCAGGCCGGTATGGCTGTCCGACTTGCCGCTGCCCACCGGCGAGCAGGTCGATACCCAACTGGTCACGGCCTTGCAGCGCCTGCTGCCGGCATTTTCGGCCGTCGTCCTGGCCGCGCCTGCGGCGCTGCCGCTGTCCGCGCCGGCCGCCGCCGCGCCGCCAGGGCGGGCCGTCCGCCATCGGACGCTGGTCTTGCGCGGGCCGTTGCGTTCGCTGGCGCTGCTGCCCGACACGATTTCGACGGCGCGCTGGTCGCGCCTGGCGCTGGAAATCCAGCCGCAGCCGCGTCCCGCGCTGGCCGCCAGCACGCTCGTCGCCGAATTGCACGGAGAACTCTATGAACAGGATTAGGGCGGACCGCAAGCCCGCGCCGCGGCTGCTTTACGGCGTCACGGCGGCAACCGCGCTGGCAATCTCGCTGGCGCCATGCGCGCGCGCCGAGCCGCCGCCGGCCGCCGAACCGCAGGCCTGGCCGGAAGCGGAAACCGTGCGCATGCTGCTGCGCGCGGAAGCCGCGGCCGCGCTGGCGGATTGCAGCGTGCCGGGCCGCTGCCCGGCGGGCGCGGACCAGACGCCGGCGGCCCCTGCGGCCGCGCCCGCCGTCCGGGCCGACGACGACATCCGGGTGCTGGCCATCTACGGCACCGCGCGCCGCCTGCGCGTGGATCTCGACGTCAACGGCGCGGTGCTGCGCTACCAGGCCGGCCGCGGCGCGCCCGTCGCGGGCGCCGCCGTGGCCGGCGCCTATCGCCTGCTGGCCATCGAGGACGCCTGCGTGCGGCTGCGCCGCGACGGCCTCGAACGCACCGCCTGCCTGGACCTGGGCCGGAGCCTGCCATGAAGCCCGTTCCCTTGTTCCCCGCGGGGCCGGCGGATCGCGCGCCGGCGCTGCAGACGCCGGAAGACATCGCCCGCATGACGCCGGCGTTCGTGCGCGCGCTGGGGCGCGAATTCGACCTGGCCGCGCTGTCCGGCCGCTTGTGCCCGGTGCTGCTGGCCAACGGCGAGGTCGCCGTGTTCGCGGTGAAAGACTACCTGCTGGGCGACCAGATCGACGAAATCGAACGCATGGTCCGGGCGCGGGGATACCGGCAGGCGCAGGTGCCGCGCTATCGGCTGCCGGCTCCGCTGCTCCTGATGGTGGCCCGCGGGCAGCTTACGGTGCCCGGCCTGGCCCGGGACGGGGCGCAGCAGCAGGCGCGCGTCTCGGCGCTGGCGGCGCTGTTCCTGGACATCGTGCGCTGGGGCGTGGCGCAGGGGGCGAGCGACGTGCACATCAACGTCGACCGGCGCCGCGAGGCCTGCGAGATCCGCTACACCATAGGCGGCGAGTACGTCGCCGCCGGGCGCTATGCCGGCCTGTCGAACGCGACCCTGCTGGAGGTGCTGGCCGTGGCGTGGATGGACGTCAGGGGCGGCAACGGCGCGGTGTTCGACGCCGCGCTGGAACAGCAGGGCCGCATCGCGCTGGACGTGGACGGCACGCCCATCATGCTGCGCTGGGCCTCGCTGGCCACCGACGCCGGGCCGTCGGTCTGCCTGCGCATCCTGCGTCCGGACGCGACCGTCGCCGGCGACCTGCAGGCGCTGGGCTACCTGCCGGACCAGGTGCGGACCCTGGAGCGCGCCCGCGAACGCGAGGGCGGCGCCATCGTGCTGGCCGGCGTGGTCGGCTCCGGCAAGTCCACCACCATCGCCGCGCTGATGCGCGGCATCGCGCCGGCCCGCAAGGTCATCACGCTCGAAGATCCGGTGGAATACCTCATCGGCAACGCGCTGCAGAACACGCTGGGCGGGGCGCTGGACCAGTCCGCGTGGCCGGCGTTCGAGGCCAAGCTCAAGACCGTCAAGCGCTGCGCGATGAACGATCTGCTCATCGGCGAAATCCGCGACCTCGACACCGGCCGGGCCTTCATGGACCTGGCCGGCTCCGGCGCCAGCCTCTACACCACGACCCATGCGGGTAGCGCCGCCATGATTCCCGAACGCCTGGCCTCGGCGGCGATCGGCGTGTCGCGCGATTTCCTGGCCACGCCCGGCATCCTCAAGCTGCTGGTCTACCAGACCCTGCTTCCGCGCCTGTGCGACCGCTGCGCGTTGCCGGCCGACAGCCTGTGGACGGCAGGCGACGCGGCCGGCGCCGACAGCCGGGCCTGGATGGCGCGGATCGCCGCCGCGTTTCAGCTCGACCCCGGCGCGCTGCGCGTGCGCAACGCCGCCGGCTGCGCCGATTGCCGGCGTGCCGATCTGCCCGAACTGAACGGCATCGCCGGCCGCTGCGTCGCCGCCGAAATGATCGAACCGGAGCGCATGGAGGGATTCCTCGAATGCGTGCGCACGCGCGACAACCTCGGCCTGAAACAGGCCACGCGGGGCGCGCAGGCGCTGCACAGCGCCCTGTACCGGGTCAACCTGGGGGAAATCGATCCGCGCGCGCTGCCGCGCCGCTTCGACCTGGACGCGGCCATGCGGCAGGCGGATGCCGGGGAGGGCGCATGAACGCCCAGGCCTGGGGCTGGCCGGCTGTCCGCGCGTGGCTGCTGCGCCTGGACGCCGCGCGCTTTCGCCCCCGTCGCGCAGACTACTACGAGTACCTGGCCGACCTGGTCGAGGGCACGCAGGGCCGCAAGAGCCTGCGCGACATCTTCGAAGACGACGCGCGCCGGCATGGCCAGGATTCGGTGCGCGGCCGCTTGTCGGCGTATTGGGCGAGCGCCTATCAGGAGGCCGGCGGCGACCTGGGTGCGGCCTGGTCGGACACGCTGCCGGCCAGCGAATGCCTGCTGCTCGCCTGCGTGCAGGACGAGGGCGGTGATCTGCCGGCCGCATTGCGCGACCTGGCGCGCGCCCTGCGGCTGGCCGCGGACGCGTGGCTGGCGCTGGCGTCCACCGCCGCGGCCGGCGTGGCGGCGGCCGGCGTGGCTTTTGCCATGCTGTGCGCGATTCCGTTTTTCAGCGTGCCGCAGCTGCAGCACGTGTTCCAGACCGTGCCGGCCGAGGACTACCCCGGCCTGACCCGCGCCCTGTTCGCATTCGCCCAAGGCCTGCGGACCTGGCTGGCGCTGTGGCTGGTGCTGGTGTTCGGGCTGGCGGCGCTGAGCCTGTGGTCGCTGCCGAACCTGACCGGGCCGCTGCGGGCGCGGCTGGACCGCTGGCTGATCTGGCGGCTCTACCGCGATTTCCAGGCCATCCGCTTTCTGTCGCTGCTGGCCGTGCTGATCCGGCAGCACGGCGCCGCCGACACGCGCCTGCGGCGCGCCCTGGCCGTCCAGACGCGCGACGCGCCGCCCTGGCTGCACGCGCATCTGCTGGACATGCTGGGCCGGATAGACGCCGGCCTGGCCGGCGCGGAGATATTCGGCACCGGCCTGCTGGAGGCGGACGCCTGGTGGTATCTGGCCGACATGATCGACGCCCTGGGCATGGAGGCGGGGCTGGCGCGCGCGCGCCGGCGCGTGGAGCAGCGCCTGCTCGCGCGCGTGCGCCGCCAGGCGCAGGCGCTGCGCTGGATGCTGCTGATCTCGTCGGTGGCGGCCGTGCTGGGCATCACGCTGTGGCACTACGGCGCGATCGACGAACTGCGGCAGGCGCTGACCAATTTCTATGCCGGCCGCTAGGGGCGCCGGCGCTTCATCCCATCCAGGAGACCAGCATGCGGCTTTTCCGTGAATTCCCTTCCAGCCCGGTGCGGCAGCGCGGCTTTTCGCTGATGGAGGTGTCCATCGCCACCGCCATCGTGCTGTTGATCGCCATCGTCGGCATTCCGGCCATAGGCGCCTACGTCATCGAGAACAAGGTGCCCAAGGTGGGCCAGGAACTGCAGCGCTTCATCGCCAGCGTGAAGATCAACGGGCTGGGAAGCGGCGTGGCGCCGTATGCGGGCCTGGACACCGGCGCCATGGCCAACGCCTTGCGCGATTCCAGCGTCCTGTCGGTGGAGGGCTCGGGCAGCGGGGCGCGCATCGTGCATGGCCTGGGCGGCAGCGGCCAGGGCGCGAACGGCGTGGTCCGGGTGGCGGCGGTCGCGGCCGGCAGTCCGCAGCCGGGGTCGGCGTTTTCCATCACGCTGACCAACGTCAGCCACGCGGCATGCCCGGCGCTGGCTTCGGTGCTGCAGCGCATGTCCGAAATCATCTCCATCGGCGGCAAGGGCGGCATGCGGGTGGTCAAGGACTCGCTGGCCACGCCAGCCATCCCCTACCGGGCGGCGCAGGCCCAGGCGCAGTGCAGCCCGGGCGACGTCAACACCTTCGTGTTCACCGCCAGATGACGCGGAGCGCGCATTCCGGCGGCAGGCAGCGCGGATTCTCGCTGCCGGGCCTGGCGCTGGCGCTGGCCCTGGGCGCGATGGCGGCGATCTGGGCCTCCAACCGGCAGGTCCAGCGGATCGAAGACGCGGCGGCGCGCGCCACCGGGGTCTGGCTCACCCAGGTCAGGCTGGCGCTGGCGCAGGCGCTGTCGCGCCACTTCGACGCCCTGGTCCAGGGCAAGCCGCCGCGCAGCCCGCAGGGCGCGCCGCTGTTCGCCAGGCCCCTGGCTCCCACGCTGGGCGAACTGCAGGCGGCCGGATTCCTGCCCGCTGCTTTTCCGGCGCGCTCGGCCCTGGGATTCGGCGTGCGCCTGCGCATCGTGCGCAGCCCGGGCTGCCCGAAAGCGCCATGCCGGCTGGACGGGCTGGTCTACAGCGCACGGCCTTTGTTCAAGAAAGGCACGCAAGCGCCCGATCCGGTCGGCATGGCGGCCGTCATCGAGGCCGCGGGCGGCTATGGCGGCGCGGTATGGCCCGACACCCCGGGACGGCTGCGCGGGGCGGCCTTCAATTTCGCCAACCCGCCGGCTCCCGGCGCGCCGGCCCACGCGCCCGGCACCCTGGCGCTGTGGGCGGGGGAGGGGCCGCAGGCCGCCCAGCCCGACCTGGACCGCTACGTGCGCATCGGCGACACTCGCGACCCCATGCTGCAAGGGCATCTGAGCGTGGCCAATTCGGCCGTGGTCAACGGCTACCTGACCCTGCGGTCGCGGGCCGAAGAAGGGCAGTATTGCGACGTCGCCGTCGGCACCATGGCCAATTCGGGGCGGGGCGATCTGCTGACCTGCCAATCCAATGTCTGGCGGCCGGCCAGCGGCGGCTTCGGCGGGGCCTACAGCACGAACTACCCGCTGGGCTGCCGCCATTACACGGGCGTGTCCACGGCCAATCCGCGCACCGGCGCCTGCTCCTGCCCGGCGGGCTACCATGGGGTCATCGTGTCCGCGGGCGGCAAATGGACCGAAACGGAGGGCTGGACCACCGGCTACGTCTGCGTGCGCTGACGCCGGGGCCGTCGCCTGGCGCTCATCCTGGCCGCCAACCCTCTATAATCAAAAATTCGCCTAAATCCTGCTTCATCCACGATGAAATCCTCCGAGATTCGCCAGCAGTTCCTGCAATTTTTCAAGTCCAAGGGACACACCATCGTCCCTTCGTCGTCGCTCGTCCCTGGCAACGACCCGACTTTGCTCTTCACCAACTCGGGCATGGTCCAGTTCAAGGACGTCTTCACGGGCAAGGAATCGCGGTCCTATACGCGCGCCACCTCGTCGCAGCGCAGCGTGCGCGCCGGCGGCAAGCACAATGACCTGGAGAACGTGGGCTACACCGCCCGCCACCATACGTTCTTCGAAATGCTGGGCAATTTCAGCTTTGGCGACTACTTCAAGCGCGACGCCATCCAGTACGCCTGGGAACTGCTGACCCAGGTCTACAAGCTGCCGGCCGAGAAGCTCTGGGTCACCGTGTACCAGGAAGACGACGAGGCCTATGACATCTGGGCCAAGGAAGTCGGCGTGCCGGCCGAGCGCATCATCCGCATCGGCGACAACAAGGGCGCGCGCTACGCGTCGGACAACTTCTGGCAGATGGCCGACACCGGCCCCTGCGGCCCGTGCTCGGAAATCTTCTACGACCACGGCCCCGAGATCTGGGGCGGCCCCCCGGGATCGCCCGAGGAAGACGGCGACCGCTACATCGAGATCTGGAACCTGGTGTTCATGCAGTTCGAGCGCGACGCCGCCGGCAACATGCCGCGCCTGCCGCGCCCCTGTGTCGATACCGGCATGGGCCTGGAGCGCATCGCCGCCGTGCTGCAAGGCGTGCATTCCAACTACGAAATCGACCTGTTCCAGCACCTGATCGCCGCCGCCGCGCGCGAAACCGGCGTCAAGAACCTGGAAGACAACTCGCTGAAGGTCATCGCCGACCATATCCGCGCCTGCTCGTTCCTGATCGTCGACGGCGTGATTCCCAGCAACGAAGGCCGCGGCTACGTGCTGCGCCGCATCGTCCGGCGCGCGCTGCGCCACGGCTACAAGCTGGGCCAGACCAAGCCGTTCTTCCACCGCCTGGTGCCGGACCTGGTCGCCGAGATGGGCGAGGCCTATCCCGAACTGGCCGCCACCGCCGAGCGCGTGGCGCAGGTGCTCAAGCAGGAAGAAGAGCGTTTCGGCGAGACCCTGGAACACGGCATGCGCATCCTGGACGCCGCCCTGGCCAACGTGCCCAAGGGCGGCCAGCTGGACGGCACCACGCTGTTCACCCTGTACGACACCTACGGCTTCCCGGTGGACCTGACCGCCGACATCTGCCGCGAGCGCGAAGTCGACGTGGACATGGCCGGCTTCGAAGTCGCCATGGAGCGCCAGCGCGACCAGGCGCGCGCCGCCGGCAAGTTCAAGATGGCCGAAGGCCTGAGCTACGAAGGCGCCGATACGCGCTTCGAAGGCTATGAAAAGCTCGAACTCGACGACGTCAAGGTCACGGCCCTGTACGTCGACGGCACCCAGGTGCAGCAGGTCCAGGCCGGCCAGAACGCGGTCGTGGTGCTGGACGCCACGCCGTTCTACGCCGAGTCCGGCGGCCAGGTGGGCGACACCGGCCTGCTGGAGGCCGACGGCGTGCGTTTCGCCGTCGCCGACACCCTGAAGATCCAGTCCGGCGTGTTCGGCCATCACGGCACGCTGGAGTCGGGCAGCCTGTCGGTAGGCGACACGCTGCTGGCGCGCGTGGACGCGGTGCGCCGCGCCCGCACGGTGCGCAACCACTCCGCCACCCACCTGATGCACAAGGCCCTGCGCCAGGTGCTGGGCGCCCACGTGCAGCAGCGCGGCTCGCTGGTCGACCCGGACAAGACCCGTTTCGACTTCGCCCAGGACGCGCCGCTGACGGCCGAGCAGATCGCCCGCGTCGAAGCCATCGTCAACGCCGAAATCCTCGCCAACCAGCCCACGGTGGCGCAGGTCATGGGCTATGACGAGGCCGTCAAGGGCGGCGCCATGGCGCTGTTCGGCGAAAAATACGGCGACACCGTCCGCGTGCTCGACATCGGCTTCTCGCGCGAACTGTGCGGCGGCACCCATGTCAGCCGCACCGGCGACATCGGCCTGTTCAAGATCATTTCCGAAGGCGGCGTGGCCGCGGGCGTGCGCCGCGTCGAGGCCATCACCGGCGACAACGCGCTGGCCTGGGTCCAGAACCAGAACGCGCTGCTGACGCAGATCTCCGGCATGCTGCGCGCCACCCCGGCCGACCTGCCGGCGCGCATCGCGCAGGTGCAGGACCAGGTCAAGGCGCTGGAAAAGGATCTGGAGCAATCGCGCAGCAAGCTCGCCGCCAGCGCGGGCAACGACCTGGCCTCCAGCGCCGCGGTCGAGGTCAAGGGCGTCAAGGTCCTGGCGGCCAGCATCGCCGACGTGGACCCCAAGGCCCTGCGCGGCATGGTCGACAACCTGAAGGATCGCCTCAAGCCGGCCGTGGTGCTGCTGGCCACGGGCGCGGCCGACGGCAAGATCAGCGTGGTGGGTGGCGTCACCGCCGACCTGACCGGCCGCGTCAAGGCCGGCGACCTGGTCGGCTTCGTGGCGGCGCAGGTGGGCGGCAAGGGCGGCGGCCGCCCCGACATGGCCATGGGCGGCGGCTCCGACATCAACGCCTTGCCCGCGGCCATCGCCAGCGTGCAGAAGTGGGTCGAAGAGCGTCTGTAATGAGCGAGCCCGATACCGGCGCGCAAACGCCATCCTTCGAGCACGAGGTCGACGCCAGCGGCCTGAACTGCCCCTTGCCCATCCTGCGCGCCAAGAAGGCCCTGGCGCAGATGGCCAGCGGCGAGGTGCTGCGCGTCATCACCACGGACCGCAACGCGATCCGTGACTTCCAGGCCTTCGCCCGCCAGACCGGCAATACGCTGGTCGCGCAGCAGGAGGTCGACGGCCGCGGCGTGCATTTCCTGCGCCGCCGCTGAACCGGCCGCCCAAAAAAAACCGGGCCCGCCTTCGCAGCGGGCCCGGTTTTTTAATGCGCCGACGCTACCTGCGCACGGCGGCGGCGACCGCCTGGGTGATCGTGAAGTCCACCAGATCGCCTTCCTTGAGCTGCTGCAGCCGCTGCTGCAGGGCGGGGTCGCGCACCTGGATCGTGCGCATGCCGCCTTGCGGGCCTTTCAGCGTCACCAGGTTGGCGCTCTTGTTGATGTGCCAGATCTCGGCCGTGATGGTGGTCTGGCGGCCGGCAGCGCCGGCGGGCATGGCGCCCTTGGCGCTGCGGTTGGACGCCGTTTCCGTCACGACTTCGGGCGCACCCGAGCCCGCCGGACGCACCGCCACCGCCACCGATTCGTAGTAGTCGAGCGTCAGCGTGTCGCCGGGCTTGATCTGCTTGAAGTTGCGGATGTTGGGGCCGGCCTGGATGTTCACCGTATTGCCGTTCTCGCCTTGCAGCGTGATGGTCCGGGTGGCGGGATCGACGGCCGTGACCTTGCCCGTGGCGGTGGTCAGGGCGGCGCCGATCATCTGGGCCGAGGCCGCAAGCGGCATGGCCAGCGCACCGGCCAGCAGGCCAGTCAGGGCCAGGCGCGCGACGGGAGTGAACACGGATTTCTGGTTCTTCATGATGTTGCACCCTTCGAATGGAGGAAGTTGGGGGGAAACGCAGGGACGAGCAAAGGCGAGGGGGCGGGAAGCCCGCCCTCAGGAGAACGGCTGGTCTGGCATGCGGGAATGGCGCCGAATGGCGGCCGGGAGGGGCAAAGCGCGGGATCTTGCGTACGAACACATAAAACCGATCTCCACCGGGTTTTTTGCAAACGCACTGACGTTGAAACGCACTAAGATGGGCGCTGGCCACAGACACAAGCGCGGCCGGGCGGCTACACTTGGGACGGCGGCAGGTTCCGGCCCGTTTTTGTAGAATACATGGATGTGGTGTTTTAGGATACAAATCCCGCCGCTATGCAAGATTCCCGCACTTCCATTTGCCACCTGGCTCGGTTAAGTGCTAGAATTTCCCGTTTTTCACAACTAATTCAAGGGATTACCTATGGTGGTGATTCGCCTGGCCCGCGGTGGGTCCAAGAAGCGTCCGTTTTACAACCTGGTGGCCACCGATTCGCGTAACCGTCGCGATGGCCGTTTCATCGAGCGCGTGGGTTTTTACAACCCCGTGGCCAGCGAAGGCACGGAAAACCTGCGCATCGCGCTGGATCGCGTGCAGCACTGGACCAGCAACGGCGCCCAACTGTCGCCCGCTGTCGAGCGTCTGGTCAAAGACTACTCGGCCAAGGTTTCCGCCGCGGCTTGATTGCCCGCGTCGCCAAACCTTTGCCCGGCGCTCCATTAGCGCTACTGCCATCCAACTACCATTCATAACTGCGATACATGTCTGATGCCGCTAACTCCAACGCGGCGCCGACGGATTTGATCGAGCTGGGCCGCATCAGTGCAGCCTACGGTGTGAAAGGCTGGGTTAAGGTGCAGCCGCATTCGGCCAACGCCGAAGTGCTGCGCTCGGCATCTCAATGGTGGTTGACTCGCCCTGTGCCTGAATTGGCGCGGGGCGCTGTCGCGTCTGCGCCCGTCGCATACAAGGTCGTGCAAGCCCGTTCGCAGGGAGCCACCGTGGTGGCCCAGCTGGCTGGCGTCACCGACCGCGACCAGGCCGAAGCCCTGCGCGGCTGCGCCGTGCGGGCGCCGCGGGGCGCTTTTCCCGCGCCCGAGGAAGACGAATACTACTGGGTCGACCTGATCGGCTGCGCGCTGTATTCCAGCGCCGGCGGCGAGCCCGCATTGCTGGGCACGGTCGACGAGGTGCTGGACAACGGCGCCCATGCCGTCCTGAAGGTCCTGCGCCAGACGGCCGGGGCCGGCGGGCCCGAACCCGTGCTGGACGCCAAGGGGCGTCCCGCCGAAATGCTCGTTCCGTTCGTGCGCGCGCACATCCAGGTGGTCGATCTGGCGGCACGCCGCATCGACAGCGACTGGCCCGCGGATTTCTGATGCGATTCGACGTCGTTACGCTCTTTCCCGAGATGTTCGGGGTGGTGCGCGACCTGGGCGTCACCGGCCGGGCGCATGCCCAGGGCCGGTGGTCTCTGCACGCCTGGAATCCGCGCGACTTCACGCAGGACGTGCACCGCACCGTGGACGACCGCCCGTATGGCGGCGGCCCGGGCATGGTGATGATGGCCGGCCCGCTGGAGGCCGCCGTCAACGCCGCCCAGCAGGCGCGCGCCGAACAGGGCCTGGGCCCCGCGCCGGTGGCCCTGCTGGCCCCGGTCGGCCGGCGCTACGACCAGGCCGGCGCCGAGGCGCTGGCCGCGGGCGACGGCATCATCCTCATCTGCGGCCGCTACGAGGGCGTCGACCAGCGCTTCATCGACCGCTGCGTCACGCAGGAAATCTCGCTCGGCGACTTCGTGCTGTCCGGCGGCGAAATCGCCGCGCTGGCGGTGATAGACGCCGCCGTGCGGCTGCTGCCCGGCGTGCTCAACGACGGCGATTCGGCGCTGCAGGACTCCTTCAACGACACGCTGTCCGGTCTGCTGGACAGTCCGCATTACACGCGTCCCGAGGTGTACGAAGGGACATCGGTGCCCGCCGAACTGCTCAGCGGCCACCATGCCAATATCGCCCGCTGGCGGCGCGAGCGCTCGCTCGCCCTGACCGCGGCGCGCCGGCCCGAACTGATCGAATCCGCCCGCGCCAAGGGTTGGCTCGACAAGAACGACGAACGTTACCTGGCCCAGCTGGCCGGTACCTGGGACCCCTCGACGGAAAAGCCCAGGCGCCGGCGCAAGTAGGCCCGGTTCCAGGAGTCCAAAAAAATGCCGGCTTTCGCCGGCAATTTTTTTTCGCGGAATTACTGTCAGTCGCCCAGCTTGGCGCGCTGTTCGCGCACCTTCTGCAGGGTTTCGCCGAACTGCGCCAGGCGCGACTTTTCCTGTTCGACCACGGCCGCCGGGGCGCGTTCGACGAAGCTGGCGTTCGACAGCTTGCCGTTGGCCTTGGCCATTTCGCCTTCCAGGCGCGCGATCTCCTTGTCCAGGCGCACGCGCTCGGCGGCCACATCGATCTCGACGTGCAGCATCAGGCGGCTGGTGCCCACGACCTGCACCGGCGCGCCGGCGTCGGGCAGGGCGTCCAGGACCTCGACTTCGCTCAGCTTGGCCAGCGCCGCCAGGTAGGGGGCGTTGCGCTTGAGCGTCGGGGCGTCGCCCTGGGCGCACAGCGGCACCTTCTGGGCCGGCGACAGGTTCATCTCGCCGCGCAGCGCGCGCACCGCCTCGACCTGGGCCTTCAGCTCGGCCACGTCGGCCTCGGCCGCGGTATCGACGGCGTCGGGATTGGCCTGCGGGTAGGGCTGCACGCTGACGCTGGCGGCTTCGCCCGGCTTGCGCTTGCCGGCCGCCACCGACACCTTCTGCCACAGCTCTTCGGTGATGAAGGGAATGATGGGGTGGGCCAGGCGCAGCACGCCTTCCAGCACGCGGATCAGGGTGCGGCGCGTGCCCAGTTGCTGGGCCGGGGTGCCGGTCTGGATCTGCACCTTGGCCAGTTCCAGGTACCAGTCGCAGTATTCGTCCCACACGTAGCGGTAGAGCGCGTTGGCGACGTTGTCGAAGCGGTAGTCGGCGAAGCCGCGCGCCACGTCGGCTTCCAGCGTCTGCAGCTGGCTGACGATCCAGCGGTCCACGAAGGACAGTTCGCCGGCGTCGGCGCCCGTCAGGTCGTGGCCTTCGGTGTTCATGAGCACGAAGCGCGTGGCGTTCCAGAGCTTGTTGCAGAAGTTGCGGTAGCCCTCGCAGCGCTTCAGGTCGAAGTTGATGTTGCGGCCCAGCGTGGCGTAGGCGGCCATGGTGAAGCGCAGCGCGTCGGTGCCGAAGGCGGGGATGCCGTCCGGGTACTGGCGGCGCGTGGCTTTCTCGATGGCGCCGGCCTGCTTGGGATTCATCAGCCCGAAGGTGCGCTTGGCCACCAGGCCGTCGAGGTCGATGCCGTCGATCAGGTCGACCGGGTCCAGGGTGTTGCCCTTGGACTTGCTCATCTTCTGGCCGTCGGCGTCGCGGATCAGGCCGTGCACGTAGACGTGCTTGAACGGGATCTGGCCGGTCAGGTGCGTGGTCAGCATGACCATGCGCGCGACCCAGAAGAAGATGATGTCGAAGCCCGTGACCAGCACGCTGGAGGGCAGGTAGCGCTGCAGGTCCGGGGTGTTTTCCGGCCAGCCCAGGGTGGTGAAGGGCACCAGGCCGGACGAGAACCAGGTATCGAGCACGTCCGGGTCGCGCGTGAGCTCGCCGGTCACGCCGGCGGCGCGGGCCTGCGCGGTGGCTTCGGCCTCGTCGTGCGCCACGAACACCTGTCCGTCTTCCGAGTACCAGGCCGGGATCTGGTGGCCCCACCAGAGCTGGCGCGAGATGCACCAGTCCTGGATGTTGTTGAGCCACTGGTTGTAGATGGTGGTCCAGTTGTCCGGGTAGAACTGGATGCGGCCGTCGGCCACGACTTCCAGCGCGACCTCGGTAATGCTCTTGCCGGGGTTCAGCGTGCCTTCGGGCGCCGGCTTGCTCATGGCCACGAACCACTGGTCGGTCAGCATGGGCTCCAGCACCACGCCGGTGCGGTCGCCCTTGGGCTGCATCATCTTGTGCGGCTCGACCTTGACCAGATAGTTTTCGGCCTCCAGCTGCGCCACCACGGCCTTGCGCGCCTCGTAGCGCTCCAGGCCCTGGAACTGCTTGGGCCCGTTTTCGTTGATGTGGGCGTCCAGCGTGAAGATCACGATCAGCGGCAGGTTGTGCCGCATCGCGCAGGCGTAGTCGTTGAAGTCGTGCGCGCCGGTGATCTTGACGCAGCCCGTGCCGAATTCAGGGTCGACGAAGTCGTCGGCGATGATGGGGATGTTGCGGTCGCACAGCGGCAGTTCGACTTCCTTGCCGACCAGGTGCTTGTAGCGCGGGTCGTCGGGGTGCACGCACAGCGCGCCGTCGGCCAGCATGGTTTCCGGGCGCGTGGTGGCGATGGTCAGGCCGCGCAGCGTGACGCTCTGGCCGTCCTTGTCGACGATGGTCTGCGGGCCGTCGACGAAGGGGTAGAGGATGTGCCACATGTGGCCGTCGGTCTCTTCGGACTGGACTTCCAGGTCGGACACGGCGGTCAGCAGCTTGGGGTCCCAGTTGACCAGGCGCTTGCCGCGGTAGATCAGTCCCTGTTTGTGCAGGCGCACGAAGGTCTCGACCACGCCGCGCGACATGCGCTCGTCCATGGTGAAGTACTCGCGCGGCCAGTCGGCCGAGGCGCCCAGGCGGCGGACCTGCCCGGTGATGGCGTTGCCGGACTGTTCCTTCCATTCCCAGACCTTTTCCACGAATTTCTCGCGGCCCAGGTCGTGGCGCGAAACCTTTTGGGCGTCGAGCTGTCTTTCAACCACGATCTGCGTGGCGATGCCGGCGTGGTCGGTGCCGGGGATGAAAACGGTGTCGTTGCCCAGCATGCGGTGGTAGCGGATCAGGCCATCCATGATGGTCTGGTTGAACGCATGGCCCATGTGCAGCGTGCCCGTCACGTTAGGCGGCGGGAACTGGATGACGTAGGGCTGGCTTTCCGTCCCGCTTTTTACGTGCTGGCCCGCCTGGAAATAGCCGCGGCGTTCCCACTCGGCGTACCAGCGGGATTCCAGTTCGGCGGGTTCGAAGCTCTTGGCGAGTTCCTGGGTTTGTTCCGGGACGGCGTTCGCGGGCGTCGCGGCGTTCGGGGGAGCAGCTTGAGTCATTACAGGGTTCCGGCAGACAGGGTCGCCCGGCCTGAGGGGCGGGCAGCAAACCGCTCATTTTAAGATGTAATGCGGTCTTATCAGCGTGTTAGAATACCGGGTTACTGTAAACCTTTTAGAAGTCCCTGAATTCATTGAGGATTCCTTCGGAAACGCGCGATTGAAAACCGCCTATCCGGAGCCCCCGATGCCAATCCGGGGCCGGTCCGACAGGTCGGCAGTGTCGAATCCCTGCCTGTGCGCCAGCAGCGCGATGTGCTTCGCAGCGCCGCGCAGGCAATTGATTAGAAACCAGTCAGAAATCAGCATTCGGAGTTCTTTATGTCCATTCAACGCACTCTCTCGATCATCAAGCCCGACGCCGTCGCCAAGAACGTCATCGGCCAGATCGTCAGCCGCTTCGAGCAAGCCGGCCTGAAGGTCATCGCCGCCCGCCTGGCCCAGCTGTCGCGCGCCGACGCCGAGCGTTTCTACGCCGTGCACAAAGAGCGCCCCTTCTTCAAGGACCTGGTCGACTTCATGGTCTCGGGCCCGGTCTTCGTGCAAGTGCTCGAAGGCGAAGACGCCATCCAGAAGAACCGCGACCTGATGGGCGCCACGGACCCCAAGAAGGCTGCTCCCGGCACCATCCGCGCCGACTTCGCCGACAGCATCGACGCCAACGCCGTGCACGGCTCGGACGCGCCGGAAACGGCCGCTGTCGAAGTCGCCTTCTTCTTCCCCGAAATGAACATCCACAGCCGTTGATTTCGGCTGCGCCGTTCTAGCTTTTGAGTTTTACCCAGGTCATGGAATCCGCCGAACGAATCAATCTGCTGGGGCTGGACGGCTCCGCCCTGTCCGAACTCGTCGGGCAGTGGGGCGGCAAGCCGTTTCGCGCCCGCCAGCTGCAGCGCTGGATGCACCAGCGCGGCGCCGATTCGTTCGACGCCATGACCGACCTGGCCCGCGAGTTCCGGGGCCAGCTCGCCACGCACTGCCGCATCGAGGCCTTGCCCGTCAATACCGAGCAGCGCTCGTCCGACGGCACCCGCAAGTGGCTGTTCGACGTGGGGCAGGGCAACGCCATCGAAACCGTCTTCATCCCCGAGGACGACCGCGGCACGCTGTGCATTTCCAGCCAGGCCGGATGCGTGGTGAATTGCCGTTTCTGCTCGACCGGCCACCAGGGCTTCAACCGCAACCTCAAGACCAGCGAGATCATCGGCCAGCTGTGGTGGGCCAAGCGCGTGCTGGAAGCCGACATCGGCACCGCCCGCCTGGAAAGCGCCCGCGCCACCGAAGACACGCGCGTCATCAGCAACGTGGTCATGATGGGCATGGGCGAACCCCTGCTCAACTACGACCAGGTCGTGCCGGCCCTGCGCTTGATGCTCGACGACAACGCCTACGGGCTGTCGCGCCGCCGCGTCACGGTCTCGACCTCCGGCGTGGTCCCCATGATGGACCGGCTGTCGCAGGACTGCCCCGTGGCCCTGGCGGTGTCGCTGCACGCGCCCAACGACGCGCTGCGCGACGAACTGGTGCCGCTGAACAAGAAGTACCCCCTGAAGGAGCTGCTGGCCGCTTGCGAACGCTACCTGGCGTACGCCCCGCGCGACTTCATCACGTTTGAATACTGCATGCTGGACGGCATCAACGATACCGACCAGCACGCCAGGGAACTGATCCAGATTGCGCGCCAGCTGCGCTGCAAGCTCAATCTGATTCCCTTCAATCCTTTCCCCGAGTCCGGCCTGAAGCGCTCGAACTCGGCGCGCGTGAAGGTGTTCGCCCAGCGCCTGATGGACGCAGGCATCATCACCACCGTGCGCAAGACCCGCGGCGACGACATCGACGCGGCTTGCGGCCAGCTGGCCGGAGAAGTGCGCGACCGCACCCGGATCACCGAGCGCAACGCCGCACAGCGCCAGACCATACCAATAAAACAGGTGCATGCATGACGCAGGATATCGCTTCTGCAGTTCCAGCGACGGCCGCCGACGCCGCCGGCGGCGTGGGCTCGGCTTTGCGCGCGTTGCGCCAGTCCAAGGGCTGGTCGCTCGATGAAGTGTCCAGCCGCATCAAGTTTTCCCCCAAGCAGATCGAGGCCCTCGAAAACGAAGAGTGGGCGATGCTGCCCACCGGCGTTTCGCTGCGCGGCCTGGTGCGCAACTACGCGCGCCTGCTGGGCGCGGATTCGCAGGCCATCGTCGATTCGCTGGACCCCAAGGCCCGCGTCACCGGCCCGGTGAAGCTCAGCCCCGGCTCCCTGCATACGGCGCACGCCATCCCGCAGTCCGGCGGCGACGACGACCGTTCGTCCTCGACCTCATGGGGCTGGCTGTTCGCCATCGTGCTGGTGCTGGCCGCCGGCGTGGCGTACGCGTTCTGGCAAGGCTGGCTGCCGCAGGACTGGCTGCCGGCCGGCTGGTTGCCCAAACCGATCAAGTAACCCGGTTCCATCGATGCAAGATTCTTCTCTGCCTTGCCAGGATGCGCCGCCTCCCTCCGTGGGGGCCGCAGCGCGCCGCGCCACGCGTTCGGTGGCGGTGAAGTGGGGCGATCGCGTCGTCAGGGTGGGCGGCGACGCCCCGGTCGTGGTGCAGTCCATGACCAACACCGACACGGCCGACGCCATCGCCACGGCGATCCAGATCAAGGAGCTGGCCCAGGCCGGCTCCGAGCTCGTGCGGATCACGGTGAACACGCCCGAGGCCGCGCGCGAAGTCGCCGCCATCCGCGAGCAGCTCGACCGCATGGGCGTGGACGTGCCGCTGGTGGGCGACTTCCACTACAACGGCCACAAGCTGCTGACGCAGTTTCCCGAATGCGCCCAGGCCCTGTCCAAGTACCGGATCAACCCGGGCAACATGGGCGGGGGCAAGCGCCGCGACGACAACTTCGCGCAGATGATCGAAGTGGCCTGCCGCCACGACAAGCCGGTGCGCATCGGCGTGAACTGGGGCAGCCTCGACCACGAACTGATGGCGCGCAAGATGGACGAAAACAGCCGCCGCGCGCAGCCCTGGGAAGCCCAGGCGGTGATGCGCGACGCGCTGGTGGTCTCGGCCATCAGCAACGCGCAGCGCGCCGAAGAGCTCGGCCTGCGCCGCGACGCCATCGTCCTGTCCTGCAAGGTCAGCCACGTGCAGGACCTGATCGCCGTCTACCGCGACCTGTCGGCCCGCTGCGACTATCCGCTGCACCTGGGCCTGACCGAGGCCGGCATGGGCAGCAAGGGCATCGTGGCCTCGACCGCCGCGCTGGCCGTGCTGCTGCAGCAGGGCATCGGCGACACCATCCGCATTTCGCTCACGCCGGAACCCGGCGGCGACCGCAGCCGCGAAGCCATCGTGGCCCAGGAAATCCTGCAGACCATGGGCCTGCGCGCCTTCACGCCCATGGTCGTGGCGTGCCCCGGCTGCGGGCGCACCAGCAGCACCTTCTTCCAGGAACTGGCCGACAGCATCCAGGGCTATCTGCGCCGCCAGATGCCGGTCTGGCGCGCCCGGTACCCCGGCGTCGAAAGCATGAACGTCGCGGTGATGGGCTGTGTGGTCAACGGGCCGGGCGAAAGCCGCCATGCCGACATCGGCATCAGCCTGCCGGGCACCGGCGAAGTGCCGGCCGCGCCGGTGTTCGTCGACGGCGAACGCACGGTCACGCTCAAGGGCGACCATATTGCCGAAGAGTTCCAGGCCATCGTTGAAGACTACGTCGCGCGCCGCTACGGCGCGTCCGCCTCTCACTAAAGTAAGGGTGTAGCCGCCGGCGCGCTTTCGGGCGCGCGTTGCGGCATGATGAAGATGACTCAAGCTTTCCAGAAAGTCGCCGCCATACGCGGCATGAACGACCTGCTGCCGGGGGCGAGCGCCCGCTGGGAGCAATTCGAGGAAATCGTGCGCGGCTGGCTGCGCAGCTACGGCTACCGCAACGTGCGTACGCCCGTGCTTGAGCATACGCGCCTGTTCGCGCGCGGCATCGGCGAAGTGACCGACATCGTCGAAAAAGAGATGTACACCTTCAACGATGCGCTCAACGGCGAATCGCTGACCATGCGCCCCGAAATGACGGCCGGCATCGTGCGCGCCTCGATCGAGCACAACCTGCTCTACGACCGTCCGCAGCGCGTCTACAGCATCGGCCCCGTGTTCCGCCACGAGCGCCCGCAGCGCGGCCGCTACCGCCAGTTCCACCAGATCGACGTCGAGGCGCTGGGCTACGCCGGCCCGGACGTGGACGCCGAACTCATCGTCATGCTGGCCCGCCTGTGGAAGCTGCTGGGCCTGACCGACGTGCGCCTGGAACTGAACTCGCTGGGCCAGCCGGCCGAGCGCGCTGCCCACCGCGCCGCGCTGATCGAGCACCTGGAAAAGCACCGCGACATCCTCGACGAGGACGGCCAGCGCCGCATGTACAGCAACCCGCTGCGCGTGCTGGACACCAAGAACCCCGCCATGCAGGCAATGGCCGACAGCGCGCCGCGTCTGTTCGACTTCCTGGGCGAGGAATCGCGCGCCCACTTCGACGGCGTGTGCCGTCTGCTGGCCGACGCCGGCATCGAATACCGCCTCAATCCGCGCCTGGTGCGCGGCCTGGACTACTACAACCTCACCGTGTTCGAGTGGGTCACCGACAGGCTGGGCGCGCAGGGCACGGTCTGCGGCGGCGGCCGCTACGACGGCCTGATCGAACTGCTGGGCGGCAAGCCCGCGCCGGCCGTGGGCTTCGCCATCGGCATGGAGCGCCTGCTGGACCTGTGGGAGCAGAGCGTGCAGATGCCCGCGCCGGCCGAATGCGAGGTCTACATCGTGCACCAGGGCGAAGACGCCCAGCGCCTGGCCGCCCGCGTCGGCGAAGACCTGCGCGACGCCGGCCTGTCGGTCGTGGTGCACGCCGGTCCCGGTAACTTTAAGTCCCAATTCAAACGCGCCGACGCCAGCGGCGCCCGGGTTGCGGTTATTCTTGGCGCCGACGAAGTGGCCGCCCAGGCCGCCAGCGTCAAGTTCCTGCGCGCCGAAGAGCAGGGCGAGAACGCGCAGCAGCGGGTCCCGTTGGCGCAACTGGCCGACGTATTGAACATCAAGGGTTAATGCATGGCATACGATCTGGAAGAACAGGAAAAACTCGACGCGATCAAGGCCTGGTGGGCCCGCTACGGCACGCTGGTCGTCTCGCTGGCCGTGGCGGTGGCGCTGGCCTGGGGCGGCTGGTGGGGCTGGAAGGCCTACCAGGCGCACCGCGCCAACCAGGCCATGGGCTACTTCGAAGCGCTCGAAGACGCGGCCCGGCTGGGCGGCGCCGACTCGGCGGTGCGCATCAAGACGGCCGCTGCGACCCTGCGCGAAGACTATCCGGCCACCGGCTACGCCGCGCGCGGCGCGCTGGTGGCGGCCCAGGCCCTGCAGGCCCTGAAGGACGACGCCGGCGCGCGCCAGCAGCTCGAATGGCTGGCCGCCCAGGGCAAGAACCCGTCCATGCAGGCCGTGGCGCGCCTGCGCCTGGCCGGCATGATGCTGGACCAGAAACAGTACGATGGCGCGCTGGCGCAGCTCAATAATCCGCCGCCGGCCTTCGCCGCCTTGTACGCCGACCGCCGCGGCGATATTCTCGCTGCGCAGGGCAAGCGCGACGAGGCCCGCGCGGCGTGGCAGAGCGCCATCGACGGGCTGGGCGCGGGCAATCCCCTGACCCAGGTCGTGCAACTCAAACTCGATGCCCTGAGCGGAGCGTGACTGTAATGCGTAAATTTGCACCTGGCCGCAAGTGGCGCGGCGCCGTTTTGCTGGCAAGCCTGCTCGCCCTGGGCGGCTGCGGCATGTTTTCCCATGACGACGGCCGCTACGATCCCGCGCCCCTGACCGAATACAAGGCCGGCATGTCCGTGCGCCAGGTCTGGTCCGCCTCGATCGGCAGCGGCTCCGGCCTGGGCTTCTCGCCCACGGTGCTGGGCGACGCCATCTACGCCGCCACGCCGGACGGCTCGGTCGGCAAGTTCGATCTGCAAAGCGGCCGGGTCATCTGGAAGGCCAGCGTCGACGGCAAGCTGTCGGCCGGCGCCGGCAGCGACGGCACCACCACCGCGGTGGCCTCGCCCGACGGCGACGTGATCGCCTTCGACGACACCGGCAAGGTCAAATGGAAGGTTCGCGCCACCAGCGACGTCAGCATCCCGCCGGTGGTGGGTTACGGCATCGTCGTGGTGCGCAGCGGCGACTACCGCATCCAGGCCTTCGACGCCAACAGCGGCGAGCGCGTCTGGAACGTGCAGCGTCCCGGCCCGGCGCTGGCCCTGCGCAGCGTGTCGCAGATGGTCCTGGCCGAAGGCCTGGTCATCACCGGCCTGCCCGGCGGCAAGCTGATGGCCATCGCCTCCAACAGCGGCAACGTGCAATGGGAAGGCACCGTCGCCACGCCGCGCGGCGCCAGCGACCTCGAACGCCTGACCGACGTGGTCGGCGCGCCGCGCATCGCCGGCAACCTGCTTTGCGGCGTGGCCTACCAGGGCCGCGTCGTCTGCTTCGACGTGACCGCCGGCGGCCGTCCCATGTGGGCCAAGGACTTCTCCAGCGTCAGCGGCCTCACGCTGGACGACCGCTTCGCCTACGTGCCGGACCAGAACGGCGTGGTCAACGCCTTCGCGTTGGACAACGGCGGCAACGTCTGGAAGCAGGCCGCCCTGAAGAACCGCCAGCTCACCGCCCCGGCCCTGCTGGGCGGCGCGCTCGCCGTCGGCGACCTGGACGGCTACGTGCATTTCCTGTCGCGCAGCGACGGCAGCCTGATGGCCCGCCTGTCCGTGGGCGGCGGCGCGATCGTATCGCCGCCGCAAACCACCTCCCAAGGCGTGCTGGTCCAGACGGGCAATGGCAACCTCGTCCTGATCGGCGCCAACTAATCCTATAGAAAAGCCTTACACCGTGTCCTTCAAGCCTGTCGTCGCCCTGGTCGGCCGCCCCAATGTGGGCAAGTCGACCCTCTTCAACCGCCTGACGCGATCGCGCGCCGCGCTGGTGGCCGATTATTCCGGCCTCACCCGCGATCGCCACTATGGCGAGGGCAGGGTGGGCGATACCCCCTTCATCGTCATCGATACGGGCGGCTTCGAACCCGTCGCCAAGGACGGCATCCTGCTCGAGATGGCCCGCCAGACGCGCCAGGCCATCGCCGAAGCCGACGTGGTGGTGTTCCTGGTCGACGCCCGCGCCGGCATCAACGCCCATGACCACGAGATCGCGCAGCTGCTGCGCAAATCCGGCCAGCAGCGCGTGCTGCTGGCGGTCAACAAGGCCGAAGGCATGGGCGCCGGCGCCGCCGTCTCCGAATTCCACGAGCTCGGGCTGGGCCAGCCCTATCCGATCTCGGCGGCGCACGGCGACGGCATCGTCGACCTGATCGAGCTGGCCCTGGCCGACCTGGCCGGCCCGCCCGCCGAGGAACCCGCGCAGGAAGAGGGCGAGCACGACCACCGCATCAAGCTGGCCATCGTGGGCCGCCCCAACGTGGGCAAGTCCACGCTCATCAACACCCTGATGGGCGAAGAGCGCGTGATCGCGTTCGACATGCCCGGCACCACCCGCGACGCCATCGAGATCGACTTCGAGCGCGACGGCCGCCGCTACACGCTGATCGACACCGCGGGCCTGCGCAAGCGCGGCAAGGTGTTCGAGGCGGTCGAGAAGTTCTCCGTCATCAAGACGCTGCAGGCCATCGAGGCCAGCAACGTCGTGCTGCTGATGCTCGACGCCCAGACCGAGATCTCCGAGCAGGACGCGCACATCGCCGGCTTCGTGCTGGAGACCGGGCGCGCCGTGGTGGTGGCGATCAACAAATGGGACGGCCTGGACGGCGAGGCCAAGGAGCGCATCGAGCGCGAATTCCAGCGCAAGCTGCGCTTCCTGTCGTTCGCGCGCATGCACACCATTTCGGCGCTGCGCGGGCAGGGCGTCAAGCCGCTGCTGAAGTCCATCAACGCGGCCCACGCCGCGGCCTTCGCCAAGCTGTCCACGCCCAAGCTCACGCGCGAACTGCAGGCCGCCGTCGAGCAGCAGCCGCCGCCCCGCAAGGGCATTTTCCGTCCCAAGATGCGCTATGCGCACCAGGGCGGGCAGAACCCGCCGCTGGTCGTCATCCACGGCAACGCGCTGGACGCCGTGCCGGATTCCTACCGCCGCTATCTCGAAGCGCGTTTCCGCAACGCGTTCGATCTGGCGGGCACGCCGCTGCGCATCGAATTCAAGTCCTCGCACAACCCCTACACGCAGGAAAGCTGATCCATGAGCCGTTTCTGGAGTCCCGTGGTCGGGACGCTCAGTCCGTATGTCCCGGGCGAGCAGCCCAAGCTTCAGAACCTGGTCAAGCTCAATACCAACGAGCACCCCTACGGCCCGTCGCCCAAGGTGCTCGATGCGATCCGCGCGGCCTGCGACGATGCGCTCAAGCTGTATCCGGACCCCTCGTCGGACCGGCTGCGCCAGGCCATCGCCGCGACCGTCGGCGTGCAGCCCGGCCAGGTGTTCGTGGGCAACGGTTCCGACGAAGTGCTGGCGCACGTTTTCCTGGCGCTGCTCAAGCATGACCGTCCGCTGCGCTTTCCCGACATCACCTACAGCTTCTATCCGGTCTACTGCGGCCTGTATGGCATCCAGTACGAAACGGTGCCGCTGACCGCCGACTTCCGCATCGACGTCGAGGACTACCTGCCGGCGCGCAGCGGCCCGGCGGGCGCCATCATCTTCCCCAACCCCAACGCGCCCACCGGCCGCGCGCTGACGGCCGCCGAGGTCGAGCGCATCGTGGCCGGCAATCCCGACGCCGTGGTGGTGGTGGACGAGGCCTATGTGGATTTCGGCGGCGAATCCGTCATTGCGCTGACCTCGCGCTACGACAACCTGCTGGTCGTGCAGACCCTGTCCAAGTCGCGTTCGCTGGCCGGCCTGCGGGTCGGCTTTGCGGTGGGCGGCGCCGCGCTCATCGAAGGGTTGGAGCGGGTAAAAAACAGTTTCAACTCCTATCCGATCGACCGCCTGGCCTCGGCCGGCGCGGTGGCGGCGCTGGAGGATACGGAGTACTTTGAACGCACCCGGCAGGCCGTGATCGAATCGCGGTCGCGCATGACCGCCGGCCTGCAGGCGCTGGGCTTCGAGGTGCTGCCGTCGTCGGCGAATTTCGTGTTCGCCCGGCACCCGTCGCAGGACGCCGCCGGCCTGGCCGCCGCGCTGCGCGAACGCAGCATCATCGTGCGCCATTTCCGCCAGCCGCGCATCGACCAGTTCCTGCGCATCAGCGTGGGCACCGAGGCCGAATGCGGGCTGCTGCTGGGCGCGTTGGCCGAGATTCTGCGGGGTTGAAGAGGCGGCGCCCAGGGCCTTCCAGCCGGAAAACTCTGGTGTCACTTTTTGCATGCCGGCCAAGTAGCACGGGCCGGGAAAACCCTGTAGAGTATGCGTTTCGGCGTACCCCACCAGTACAGAAGTACGCCATCATTCAATAACAAACAAATGGAGCCTGGCCAATGAGCAATAAAGGGCAAACTCTGCAAGATCCGTTCCTGAACACGCTGCGCAAGGACCATGTGCCCGTGTCGATCTACCTGGTGAACGGCATCAAGCTTCAAGGGCAAATCGAATCCTTCGACCAGTACGTTGTGCTGCTGCGCAATACGGTCACGCAAATGGTCTACAAGCACGCCATCTCCACGGTCGTCCCCGCGCGCGCCGTCAACTTTCAGGTGGAAGTCCCTGCTGAGTAATCTCGCTCCAGCTGTACCTTTTTTTGCCCGCCGGACGGTCGACGTCGGCGGGCATTTTCGCTTTGGCTCCAATAGGTTGCATGTATGCGCGCTTTGATCATCAGCGTGGATCTGGGAGATCCGGACTTCACCGCCCATGCCGAGGAATTCGCCATGCTGGCCAAGGGCGCCGGCGCGGAAATCGTCGGCACCCTGACCGCGCGTCGCGACCGGCCCGACGCCAAGTACTTCATCGGCTCGGGCAAGGCCGATGAGGGCGTCGCCATGGCCAAGGCGCTGCTGGCCGATATCGTCCTGTTCGACCAGCCCCTGTCGCCGGCCCAGCAGCGCAACCTGGAGCGCGCCTTCAACCTGCGGGTGGTGGACCGCGTCGCGCTGATCCTGGACATCTTCGCGCTGCGCGCCAAGAGCCACGAAGGCAAGCTGCAGGTCGAACTGGCCCAGCTCCAGCATCTGGCCACGCGCCTGACCCGCATGTGGTCCCACCTGGAGCGCCAGCGCGGCGGCATCGGCATGCGCGGACCGGGCGAATCGCAGCTCGAAATGGACCGGCGCATGATCGGCGCCAAGGTCAAGGTGCTGCGCGAGCGGCTGGACAAGGTCGAGCGCCAGCGCGTGACCCAGCGCCGCGCGCGCGCCCGCGGCGGCGCGCTGTCGGTGTCGCTGGTCGGCTATACCAACGCCGGCAAGTCCACGCTCTTCAATGCGCTGACCCGCGCCGACAGCTACGCGGCCGACCAGCTCTTCGCCACGCTGGACACCACCACGCGCCGGATCTGGATAGAAGGGGCGGGCTCGGTCGTGGTGTCGGACACGGTCGGCTTCATCCGTGACCTGCCGCACGGCCTGATCGCGGCCTTCCGCGCCACCCTGGAGGAAACCGTGCATGCCGACCTGCTGCTGCACGTGGTCGACGCCGCCAGTCCGCAGCGCGACGAGCAGATCTTCGAGGTCAACAAGGTCCTGGCGGAAATCGGCGCCGCGGCCATTCCCACCATTCTCGTATACAACAAGATCGACCGGGCAGGACTGGAACCCAGGGTGGAGCGCGATGCACATGGTACGATTGCGCGAGTATTTGTAAGCGCCACCGAGCGCGCCGGTCTGGACGCGTTGCGCGGGGCAATTGCGGAGATCGGACAGATTGTGGGAAACAATGCCGCGAATTATCAAACTCTTCAATCTGAATGACCCCGGCTGGGGTCGTGGGAACAACAACGGCTCCGAGCCGCCGCCCAAGCGGCCGCAAGGCAATGGAGACGGCCCTCCCGATCTCGACGAGGTCTGGCGCGATTTCAATAATCGCATCGGATCGCTGTTCGGGCGCAAGGGCGGCGGCGGCAACAACCGTCCGGGCAACCGGGGCGGCATGACGCCGCCTTCGCCTCGCGGCGCGCGCATCGGCCTGGGCGTGGTCGCCCTGGTGGCGGCCGGCATCTGGCTGGCCAGCGGCTTCTACATCGTGCAGGAAGGCCAGGTCGCGGTCGTGACCCAGTTCGGCAAATACAAGAGCACGTCGCAAGCCGGCTTCCAGTGGCGCCTGCCGTATCCCATCCAGAGCCACGAGATGGTCAACGTCTCGCAGCTGCGCACCTTCGAAGTCGGTTTCCGCGGCGGCGCGCGCAACAAGGTCCTGCCCGAAGCGCTGATGCTCACGACGGACGAGAACATCGTCGACATGCAGTTCGTCGTCCAGTACCGCCTGCGCGCCGACGGCGCGCCCGACTACCTCTTCATGACCCGCGACCCCGACGAATCGGTGCGCCAGGCCTCGGAAACGGCCATGCGCGAAGTCGTGGGCAAGCAGACCATGGACTTCGTGCTGTACGAAGGCCGCACCACGGTCGCTTCGCAGGTGCAGGCGCTGATGCAGCAGATCCTCGACCGCTACCAGACCGGCGTGCAGGTCAGCACCGTCGCCATCCAGAACGTGCAGCCGCCCGAGCAGGTGCAGGCCGCGTTCGACGACGCCGTCAAGGCGGGCCAGGACCGCGAGCGCCAGATCAACGAAGGCCAGGCCTACGCCAACCAGGTCGTGCCGCTGGCCAGCGGCCAGGCCTCGCGCATGCTGGAGCAGGCCGAGGGCTACAAGGCCAAGGTCGTCGGCGACGCCCAGGGTAATACCTCGCGCTTCACCAGCATCCTCGGCGAATACGAAAAGGCCCCGGCGGTCATGCGCCAGCGCATGTACCTCGACAGCATGCAGGAGATCTTCACCCGCGCCAGCAAGGTCATGGTCGACACCAAGAGCAACAACAACATGCTGTACCTGCCCTTGGACAAGATCATGCATCTGGCGGCCCAGGACGCCAGCGAGTCCGCCGCCGGCAGCGCCGGTTCGTCGGGCTTGTCCAGCCAGCCGGCCCAGCCGCCGCTGCGCGGCAGCGCCGTGCCGCAGGCCCCGTCTTCCGGCAGCAGCACCAGCAACGCGCTGCCCCGCGACCGTACGTCGCGCTAACCCGGAGGAGTCCTGATCATGCAACGTCTCATGCCTGTCCTGGTCGGCCTGCTCATCGTGCTGGCCGCCCTTTCTTCCTGCGTCTTCGTCGTGCGCGAGCGCGACTACGCCCTGGTGTTCTCGCTGGGTGAAGTGCGCAAGACCATCAACGAACCCGGCCTGTACTTCAAGGCCCCGCCGCCGTTCCAGAATGTCGTGACCCTCGACAAGCGCATTCTGACCATCGAAACCAACGAAGCCGAACGCATCCAGACTTCCGAAAAGAAGAACCTGCTGATCGATTCCTACGTCAAGTGGCGCATCCTCGATCCGCGCCAGTACTACGTCTCGACGGGCGGCAACGAACGCGTGGCCCAGGAGCGCCTGCAGGCGCTGATCCGCGACGCGCTCAACGCCTCGGTCAACGTGCGCACGGTGCGCGACGTGGTCTCGACCGAACGCGACAAGATCATGGCCGAGATCCTGACCAACGTGGCGAAGCGCGCCGAACCGCTGGGCGTGCAGATCGTCGACGTGCGCCTGCGCCGCATCGAGTTCGCGCCCGAGATCTCGGAATCGGTGTATCGCCGCATGGAGGCCGAGCGTACCCGCGTGGCCAACGAGCTGCGCTCCATCGGCGCCGCCGAAGGCGAGAAGATCCGCGCCGAAGCCGACCGCCAGCGCGAAGTGATCGTGGCCCAGGCCTACGCCAAGGCCCAGGGCATCATGGGCGAGGGCGATGCCGCCGCGGCGTCGATCTACGCGCAGGCCTACGGCAAGAACCCGCAGTTCTACACGTACTACAAGAGCCTGGAAGCCTACCGCGCTTCGTTCTCGAAGCCGGGCGACGTGCTGGTGGTCGACCCCAGCTCCAGCTTCTTCCAGTTCATGAAGGACCCGTCGGGCGCCGCCCTGGCTCCGGTCACCGTGCCGGCCAAGTGATGCGATACCGCTAGCGCCATCGCTAAAGCCCCTTGGATTCCCAAGGGGCTTTTTGTTTGCGGGCCTGCCAGCATAATGGGGACGGCTTTGCGCGGCCGATCCGCGCCCGGGAAGTTCCGGCTGGCGCTGGCCGCCGAACCATGTACAATACCGCGTAAGGTGCGACACGAATCGCTCGTGTCCCAGGTTGATGCCCTGGTAAATCAGCATCGCCCTTGGAGGTCGTCGGGCCTCTTTAAATAAATCGGCACCTTTTGCAGCCCTTGTGGCTGCCCTAGAGAGACGCAGCGTAAGCTGCGGAGTAGTAAAGAAACAGGGCTCGGCTCCAAAGTAGTATCGGCCCTGGGTGAAAGATACACGGAAACCTCGGTTTCCCATGCTTTTCACTATGGAGTTTTCTCATCACAACGAGCGAAATGCTCTCGATTGCCTTGTCACACGCACTTTCGTGGTGTCGCTGTGACCCGTCATACGACTGACGGTAGCCTACAGTGGCGGGCAGGATCGGTAACGGCCCTGTCTGAAGCCCACTCGACAATGTACTCCTGTGTATTCCAACAGTATCCACTGCCGTGAGGCTGGGGATGGATTCTGCCAGCAGCCAGGGCGGATGAGAGGCTAGGCTAGTCCCGCATGGGCAACGTAATGTGAACCATCGTCTGAACCCCCGTGATTATTGAACGGCCAAAGCTGCTTTTGGGCCGTAGCCAAAAGGCATCGTAGCTGGTTGGCCGCGTCTTACGTGCGGTCACGTCGTCATCCAAAGCTACCGGGGGAGAGATGGGTCCTAAACGGGCAGGCGCAACGCTGGTATTGGGTTGCGCCGGTAATCGAGGGAACGTGGTAAACCCCACTCGCCGCCCCAATCGCTCAGGCGACGAAGGCAGGAAAGCCGCAAGGCAATCTGTTGGCGGAGGGGGTAGAGGATCGTGGAGAAAGCGAAGGCCCGCCTGTAATGGGCGGGATAGGGGTTCGAACTTTGCCCCGGCCGAAAGGCAGCAGACTTCCACGTGGTGCAACCGTCGCTGACGGCTGTATCAGTCCAGGTAGCGAGCCATGGTTTTTCATGTCTCGTGTTTTTCTACAGGCCCGAAGGGACTCACCATCCCTTCGGGGAGCCGTGCGTCCTCTTAGGGTCTTACTACCCCGAGGTTCAGCATGGAAGAAACTGTTAATCCCAGTTCTGCGTCCTCGCGCGTCCCGGATAGCTGGCCGACCATAGACTGGCGGCGAGTCGTGCGGAATGTGAGGGCTATGCAGATACGTATAGCGAAGGCTACGCAGGCGGGCGATTGGCGTAGGGTGAAAGCCCTGCAAAGATCGCTGGTCCGCTCGTTTTCCGCCAAAGCATCGGCGGTCAGGCGAGTGACAGAGAACCAAGGCAAACGGACGGCAGGTGTCGACCGTGTGCTGTGGGACTCGCCCGAGAGCAAGTGGGAGGCAATCGGAAGGTTGCGGCAACCGGGATATCGGCCTCTGCCTTTACGGAGGGTCTATATCCCCAAATCCAATGGCAAGGAGCGCCCTCTGGGCATTCCTACCATGCGGGACCGCGCCATGCAGGCTTTGTATCTGCTGGCACTGGAACCGGTATCGGAATCGACGAGCGATCCGAACTCGTATGGGTTCAGAAAAGGACGTTCGACGGCCGATGCGATGGCTCAGATATTCGTCACATTGTCCGGCAGGGCTTCGGCCCAATGGATACTGGAAGCGGATATCAAGGGTTGTTTCGACTGGATCAACCATGAGTGGCTGCTCGCCAACGTCCCTATGGACCGGCGAGTGTTGCGCAAGTGGTTGAAGGCCGGCGTGATTCACAAAGGCCAGTTGCAGCCTACTACTGCTGGTACGCCACAGGGAGGGATTATTTCCCCTACCTTGGCGAATGTGACGCTCAATAAGCTGGAAACGGACTTGGCAGAGTACCTGGGTACGAAGCTGGGTTGGACTAAGGCCAAACGGTTGAAAGTCCATGCGGTCCGATACGCGGATGACTTCATTGTTACCGGTGCATCGAAAGACGTGCTGGATACTGAAGTCAGGCCTTGGATAGAACGCTTTCTTGCGGTTCGAGGATTGCAACTGTCCACGGAAAAGACGCGCATCATCCACATCGATGAAGGTTTTGATTTCCTCGGGTGGAATTTCAGGAAGTACTCTGGAAAGTTGCTCATCAAGCCGAGTCAGAAGAACGTCAAGGCGTTCTATGGCAAGGTCAGGGAAATCATCGGAGAAAACTTGTCGGCTAGACAGGTCGATCTGATCGCGTTGCTTAATCCAGTATTGCGGGGCTGGTCGCAGTATCACAGCCCCGTTGTGTCGAAGGCGACGTTCAACAAACTAGACGTGCTGATTCGTTGGCGGCTAGTGCGTTGGGCAAAGCGGCGGCATCCCAAGAAGACCACTTTTTGGTCGCTCAAGCAGTATTGGCGAACAGTAGGAGATCGGAGGGGGATGTTCGCAGCACCCGCAGTAGGCAAGGATGGTCAAAGGCAGATGCGCATGCTGTATCGGCTGGTTGATACGGCAATCGTGCGGCATAAGAAAATCAAAGGGGCGTACAACCCCTTTGATCCAAGTTGGGAAGCCTATGGTGAGGCCCTGCAATCGGAACGCTTGTTGCAAAACATGGCGTACCGCAAGCAGTGGGCGACGCTTTGGGTGGATCAGCAAGGACGCTGCGCTTTGTGCGGATGCCCGATGGACATGGAAACAGGGTGGCACGATCATCACCTGGTGTACAAGGTGCATGGCGGGTCGGATGCCCTGTCCAACCGTGTTCTGTTACATCCCGTATGTCACACCCGAGTTCACACGCTTGGGCTATCTGTTGTGAAGCCGGTCCGGAAACGGGCTTAGATGATCCAAACGAGCAAACGGGTTATACTTACCTGTAAGCTAAAGGGTCGCGCGTTGCGCTTGAGCCGTGTGCTGGGAAACTAGCACGCACGGTTCTTAGGGGGGGATGGGCCAGCAATGGCCTGTCCCTACCCGACCTAGAAAACATTCCGCAGCGGCTGAGCGGGCTTACGCCCCTCAGCCGCTTTTCGTTTGGGCGACGCCCACGCATCACTTGGCGTTATTCAGGTAAACATTCATGGGTAACTGGCTGCTGCCCGAGAGCCTCGCCGATGTCCTTCCGGCCGAGGCCCGGCGCATCGAGGAACTGCGCCGCGAACTTCTCGATCTGTACCGCACGTACGGTTTCGAGCTGGTCGCGCCGCCCCTGGTCGAATACATCGATTCATTGCTGTCGGGCACCGGCAGCGATCTGGACCTGCGCACCTGCAAGCTGGTCGATCAGCTGTCCGGCCGCACGCTGGGCGTGCGCGCCGACATGACCCCGCAGGTCACGCGCATCGACGCGCACTTGCTCAACCGCGCCGGCGTCACCCGCCTGTGCTACTGCGGCAACGTGCTGCATGCCCGTCCGGCCGACCTGCTGGCCAGCCGCGAGCTGCTGCAGATCGGCGCCGAAATCTACGGCCATGCCGGTTTCGAGGCGGACCTCGAAATCATCCAGCTGGTGCTGGAAACCGTCGCGATCGCCGGCGTGCGCAATCCCCGGCTGGACCTCTGCCATCCCGGCGTGCTGCGCGCCATCCTCGAATCGGACCCGGCCCTGGCCGCGCTGTCGCAGGAAGTCATCCTGCTGATGCGCGAAAAAGACGTGCCCGGCCTGGTCGAGCTGTCGGCGCGCGCGCCGGGCCTGCGCCACGAGACGCTGCAGGCCCTGAAGCTGCTGCCCAATCTGTATGGCGGCCCCGAAGTGCTGAAGCAGGCCCGCCGCGAACTGCCCTTGCTGCCCGGCGTGGCCGCCGCGCTGGATGCGCTGCAGGTCGTGGTGGACGCCATGCCCGACGTCGCGTTCGGCGTCGACCTGGCCGACGTGGGCGGCTATGGCTACCATTCCGGCGTGAAGTTCGCGCTCTATGCCGAAGGCTGGCGCGACGCGCTGGTCAGCGGCGGCCGCTATGACGACGTGAGCCGCGCCTTCGGCCGCGCGCGTCCGGCCACGGGCTTCAGCCTCGATTTACGCAAGCTGGCGGCGGGTTTGGCGCCGGCGGAACGGGCGCGTGCGGTACGCGCGCCCTGGGGGCAAGCCCCCGCCCTGACCGAGGCGGTGCGCCGCCTGCGCCGGTCGGGGGAAATCGTCGTTCAGGTATTGCCCGGTCACGAGCAGGATCAGGACGAATTCGTTTGCGATCGCGAGCTGGCGCTGCAGGATGGCGCCTGGACGGTCAGAACGCTGTGACTAACTCCCTCCCGGCAACGGGAGGGCCGCGGGGAGATTTCCGGATTTCCCGAGAAACTCGATATTGATTCGTAACATGAGCAAGAACGTAGTCGTAATCGGCACCCAGTGGGGTGACGAGGGCAAGGGCAAAATCGTCGACTGGCTGGCGGAATCCGTCCAGGGCGTGGTCCGCTTCCAAGGCGGTCACAATGCCGGCCATACGCTGTGGATCAACGGCAAGAAGACGATTCTGCGCCTGATCCCGTCGGGCATCATGCACCCCGGCGTCACCTGCTTCATCGGCAACGGCGTCGTGCTGTCGCCCGAAGCCCTGCTCAAGGAAATCGAAGAGCTTGAAGCCGCCGGCCTGGACGTCCGTTCGCGCCTGCAGATTTCCGAAATCTGCCCGCTGATCCTGCCGTACCACGTCGCCATCGACAAGGCGCGCGAAGCGCGCAAGGGCGAGGGCAAGATCGGCACGACCGGCCGCGGCATCGGCCCCGCCTACGAAGACAAGGTCGCCCGCCGCGCCATCCGCGTGCAGGACCTGTTCAACCCCGAGCTGTTCGACGAGAAGCTCGCCGAAGTGCTGGATTACCACAACTTCGTGCTGACCAAGTACCTGGGCGCCGAGGCGGTTTCCGCCAACGAAGTGCGCGACCAGGCCATGGCGCTGGCGCCGGCCATCGCCCCGATGGTCAAGGACGTCTCCAGCAACCTGTACGCCATGCAGCAGGCCGGCCAGCGCCTGCTGTTCGAAGGCGCGCAGGGCGCGCTGCTGGACGTCGACCACGGCACCTATCCGTTCGTCACCAGCAGCAACTGCATCGCGGGCGCGGCCTCGGCCGGCGCCGGCGTCGGCCCGCAGCAGCTCGACTACGTCCTGGGCATCACCAAGGCCTACACGACGCGCGTCGGTTCGGGCCCGTTCCCCACGGAACTGGTCGACGAGATCGGCACGCGCCTGGCCACCATCGGCAAGGAATTCGGTTCGGTCACGGGCCGTCCGCGCCGCTGCGGCTGGTTCGACGGCGCCGCGCTCAAGCGCTCGGTGCGCCTGAACGGCATTTCCGGCCTGTGCATCACCAAGCTGGACGTGCTCGACGGTCTCGAGACCATCCAGCTGGGCGTCGGCTACCGCGTCAACGGCGAATTCCGCGACGTGCTGCCCTATGGCGCGCACGCGGTCGCCCAGGCCCAGCCCGTGCTGGAAGAGCTGCCCGGCTGGAGCGAATCCACCGTCGGCATCACCGAGTACGACAAGCTGCCCCAGGCGGCCCGCCGCTACCTGGAGCGCGTGGCCGAAGTCTGCGGCGTGCCCATCGACCTGGTGTCCACCGGTCCCGACCGCAACGAAACCATTGTGCTGCGTCATCCGCTGAAGGGCTGACAAGGCGTTATTCGGGTTATTATTCGCAAGGCCGCCGCCGGTCTCACACCGGCGGCGGCCTTTTCGTATTGATTAAGCAGGAGATGCTTGCCTATGAGCACGCCGACCAATGATGACAGCCATCTGTGGGTGACGTGGGACGACTACAACCGCCTGATCGAGCGCCTGTCCTTGCAGGTGCATCAATCGGGTTGGGAGTTCGACAAGATTCTTTGCCTGGCGCGCGGCGGAATGCGCGTCGGCGATGTTATGTCCCGTATTTTCGACGTACCGCTGGGCATTCTGGCCACCAGCAGCTACCGCGAAGCCGCCGGCACCAAGCAGGGCGACATGGATATCGCCCAGTTCATCACCATCACGCGCGGCACGCTGTCCGGGCGGGTGTTGCTGGTGGACGACATGGTCGATACCGGCAAGACCTTCACCAAGGTCTACGATCACCTCAAGGCCCAGTTCCCCGACATCACCGAATTGCGCAGCGCCGTGCTGTGGTGGAAGGGGCATTCCCTGGCCACGCCCGACTACTACGTCGACAAGCTCCCCACCAATCCCTGGATCCACCAGCCCTTCGAAGATTACGACAGCCTGCGTCCGCATCAGCTCGAAGCCTGGATCCGCAAGGGTTCGCAAAGTTGAGCGCACAGCCATGCCGGGTGGGGCGTCAGGCTTCGGATCGCCGCTGCCTGTAGTCAAACCAGGCATGACCATGCTAGAATCGCTGGTTATCGCTAAACCGAACTTGGCTTGTTACTCTTTGGGTAGTCTTTGGGTAACGGAAACAGCCAGCGGAAACAGCCAGCAGAAATACTCCTGGTAGCAGGATTCACTGCGAATTTACTGCGGATATGCTGCGGGTTTGCTGGTAAGCAAGCCAGGTTTGTCATCAACTTTTGTTACCCTACAAGCAGGCCAATTACTTTATGCCTATCGTTCGACTGAAGGAAAACGAACCGTTTGAAGCCGCTCTGCGTCGCTTCAAGCGCACCATCGAAAAGACCGGTTTGCTCACCGAGCTGCGTTCGCGCGAGTTCTATGAGAAGCCCACGGCCGAGCGCAAGCGCAAGCACGCCGCCGCCGTGAAGCGCCACTACAAGCGCATCCGTAGCCAACAACTGCCCCCGCGCCTGTATTGATTTTTGATTCCCGAATCTATTGATTCCAGAGTCATTCATCCAGGATTTGCTCGCCCGAGTCGACGTCGTCGACATAGTCGGGCGATACGTGCAGTTGAGAAAGGGTGGGGCCAACTTGCTTGGCCTGTGCCCCTTTCATAACGAAAAAAGCCCGTCGTTCACCGTCAGCCCCACCAAGCAGTTCTATCACTGCTTCGGTTGCGGCGCGCACGGCAGCGCCATCACCTTCCTGATGGAGCACACGGGCGCCAGTTTCCCCGAGGCCGTGCGCACGCTCGCCGGCTCGGTGGGAATGACGGTCCCCGAAGAAAACCGCAGCCCCCGCCAGCAGCAGGAATCCGCGCGCCGCAAGGCCGAGGAATCCCGCCACACGCAGGTGCTCGACGCCGCCCAGGCGCATTACCTCAAGCAGTTGCGGGCCTCGCCCGCGGCGATCCGCTACCTGAAGCAGCGCGGCCTGACCGGCGAAATCGCGGCGCATTTCGGCCTGGGCTGGTCCGGCACGGACCGCCACGGCCTGTCGCATGTGTTTCCCAGCTACGAAGATCCGGTTCTGGTGGAATCGGGCCTGGTCATCGAGTCCGAGGACGGCCGCCGCTACGACCGGTTCCGGGAACGCATCATGTTTCCGATCCGCAACGCGCGCGGCAGCCTGATCGGCTTCGGCGGCCGCATCATCGGCAAGGGCGAGCCCAAGTACCTGAACTCGCCGGAAACCCCGCTGTTCTCGAAGGGCCTGGAGCTCTACGGGCTGTGGGAGGCGCGCCAGGCCATCCGCCAGGAAGGGCAGGTGATCGTGGTCGAGGGCTACATGGACGTGGTCGGCCTGGCGCAGCAGGGCATCGCCAACGCGGTGGCCACGCTGGGCACGGCCACCACGCCGGACCACGTCAAAAAGCTGCTGCGCGCCAGCGACAAGGTGATCTTCAGTTTCGACGGCGACGGCGCAGGGCGGCGCGCCGCCTGGCGTGCGCTGCAGGCCTGCCTGCCGGTGCTGCGCGACGACATCGCGATCCGTTTCCTGTTCCTGCCGTCCGAGCACGACCCCGATTCGTACGTGCGCGAACTGGGCGCCGAAGCCTTCCGCGCCTGCCTGGGAGACGCGGTCGCGCTGTCGCGCTTCCTGCTCGACGAACTCGCCTCGCGCCACAACATGGACGAGGCCGAAGGGCGGGCAAGCTGCCTGCACGAAGCCAAGCCTCTGCTGGCCGCCATCCCGGAATGCGCGCTGCGCGTGCAGATCGAGCGCGAGATGGCCAAGCTGGTGCAGCTCACGCCGGAGGAAATGGCGCAAGTGGTGGCGCAGCAGCCGGCCAAGCCTTTCGCGCCCGGCCCCCGGGCGGCCGAAGGCGCGCAGCCGGCCGGCCAGGGGCAGGGCCAGGACGGCGGGCCGCCGGACCCGGGCTACGACTTCGGCGGCCACGATTTCCACGACATTCCTGCCGAAGAGTCCGATTATGCGGACTACGGCCATTTTCCGTCTCCGGACGGAGAATCCGCCGCCGGCGGCGCGCCGGGCGGCCGGCAGCAGTGGCAGGGCAAGCGCGACTGGAAAGGCAAGGGCGATTGGAAGGGCGGCAAGGGCTGGAAGGGCCGGCGCGACGATGACGTCGGCGGCTTCGAGGGACGCCGCACCATGCCTTCGCTGGCCAAGCGCCTGCTGAGCCTGCTGCTGGCCCACCCCGAACTGGTGGACTCCATGGGCGACCAGCAGCTTGAAGTCATCGACCACGGCCCCCATCTAGGTCTTGTAAGAGACCTGATCATGCTGGCGCAATCCAGCGGCGCCCGCCACGTCGGCGCGCTGCTGGAGGCCGCGGAGCCCGATTCGGACCTGGCCACGGTGCTCAAGGGCCTGCGGGCGGACATCCTTTCCCAGGAAGACCTGCCGGACCCGCAGACCGAATGGGACGACGCGCTGCGCCGCATCGAGTTCGACTCCGCCCGGGCCGAAATGGCCAAGCTGGCGGCCGCCGGTCTGGGGACGGAAGAGGCGCGCAAGCGCTATCTGGAACTTTCCAGCCGCATGACCGTACTGAAGGGTGCCGGCCTACGCTAAATGCGCTAAAATCAAGGGTTTTCCGCCGCCGGGAACGCAGCCGAGGGCTGATGGCGGAAAAGAGGTTGTGACACAGAGAATGTTTCATGATTCGGCAGACGGAATCTATTGCGCTTGCCGGAATCTAATCAGTGTAGGGGTTTGACGCAGGGCCGGCATGAAAAGACGGGCACGTGCGTCAAATTCGTTACATAGTTAATTAATATAGCGGTGGATCAGGCAGTTCAGCGGCGGTGAGTTCCGCGTAGCGTTAGTGGTTTGGGTGCTGTGTCTACTCAGCTGCTTGGGGCAAGGGCCCGATAAGCAAGCAACGCCTATTTATAGGCAGACAGTCCCCCCGGCGCCCGGAACCCGCCGATGAATGAGGCCAGGCACGCCAGAGCGCCCCGACGGTATTGCACCGCACGGCGCAAGGCGGGCTCGCAAGAGCTGGCGCTGCGAACAACGCAGCCGCAGGGTTCTCGGCCGATTCACCAGATTTACCCGTAGTGCCGCCGCGCTGGACAGCCGTCCAGGACGGCTAATGCGGTGCAACATGCCCAATCGGGTTGCGACGACCACGGAAGCGACTATGACCAAAACCACCGGCAAATCCTCCTCTGCAATGAATGCGGCCGACACCGAGGCCAAGACGGCCAAGCGTACGGTAAGCATGGCGGCGGAAAAAGCGCCCGCCAAGACGGCGGTGAAGGTCGCCAAACCCGCTGCCAAGACGGCCGCCAAGAAGGCGGCCAAGACTGCGGCCGGCGCCGACAAGCCCGAGAAGGTGACCAAGGCCCGCGCCAAGAAGGCCGAAGACAAGCTGGCCGACCTGGTGAGCAGCGCGCGTCCGGCGCCCAGCGGCCGCCGCCCGGGCCGCCCGGCCAAGAACGCCAACAACGATTCCGACGGTTTCGACGATCCGATGGACGGCGAAGGCGAAGTCCTGCCCGACCTGAAGCCGCCCAAGCGCGGCGGCAAGCGCGGCAAGGCCGATCCCAAGGACCTGATCGCCCGCGGCCCCGTCAGCCCCGAAGAGTACGAAGCCCGCCGTAACCGCCTCAAGCAGCTCATCAAGCTGGGCAAGGACCGCGGCTACCTGACCTACGGCGAAATCAACGATCACCTGCCCGACGACCTGGTCGACGCCGAGGCGATCGACGGCATCATCAGCACCTTCAGCGACATGGGCATCGCGGTCTACGACCAGGCCCCCGACGCCGAAACCCTGCTGATGAGCGAGAACGCGCCGGTCGCGTCCAACGACGATGATGTCGAAGACGAAGCCGAAGCCGCGCTGACCACGGTGGACTCCGATTTCGGCCGCACCACGGACCCGGTCCGCATGTACATGCGTGAAATGGGCTCGGTGGAACTGCTGACCCGCGAAGGCGAAATCGAAATCGCCAAGCGCATCGAAGACGGCCTGAAGCACATGGTCATGGCCATCTCGGCCTGCCCGACCACGATCAACGAGATCCTGGCCCACATCCTGCGCGTGCGCGAAGGCCAGGCCCAGATCGACGAAGTGGTCGACGGCCTGGTCGATCCGGAAGACGGCGAGGAATACGCCGGCGCCGGCGTCACTGCCGACGAAGACGAAAGCGACGACGGTCCGGCCGGCGGCATGTCCAGCAAGCAGCTGGAAGACCTGCGCGTCAAGGCGCTGGCCAAGTTCGACGAGGTCGCCAGGCAGTTCGAGAAAATGCGCCAGTCCTACGAAAAGGACGGCTACAAGTCCGACGTCTATGTGCGCGCCCAGGAGTCCATCCAGAACGAACTGATGGGCATCCGCTTCACCGCCAAGATGGTCGAGAAGCTCGCCGACACGCTGCGCCAGCAAGTCGAGGAAGTGCGCCAGCTCGAGCGCGCGGTCCTGCACACGTGTGTGGACCGTGCCGGCATGCCGCGCACGCACTTCATCAAGGTCTTCCCCGGCAACGAAACCAACCTGCAGTGGGTCGTCGACGAAGTGGCCGCCGGCCATCCGTACGCCGAAACGCTGGAGCGTCAGATTCCGGCCGTGCAGGAACTGCAGCAGAAGCTCATCGACCTGCAGACGCGCGTCGTGCTGCCGCTGAAGGACCTGAAGGACGTCAACAAGCGCATGGCCACCGGCGAAGCCAAGGCCCGCAAGGCCAAGCGCGAAATGACCGAGGCCAACCTGCGCCTGGTGATCTCCATCGCCAAGAAGTACACGAACCGCGGCCTGCAGTTCCTGGACCTGATCCAGGAAGGCAACATCGGCCTGATGAAGGCCGTGGACAAGTTCGAGTACCGCCGCGGCTACAAGTTCTCGACCTACGCGACCTGGTGGATCCGCCAGGCCATCACGCGCTCCATCGCCGACCAGGCGCGCACCATCCGCATCCCGGTCCACATGATCGAAACGATCAACAAGATGAACCGGATCAGCCGCCAGATCCTGCAGGAAACCGGCGCCGAGCCGGATCCCGCGACCCTGGCGCAGAAGATGGACATGCCCGAGGACAAGATCCGCAAGATCCTGAAGATCGCCAAGGAGCCGATCTCCATGGAAACGCCCATCGGCGACGACGACGACTCGCACCTGGGCGATTTCATCGAAGACACCTCCACGCTGGCGCCTTCGGACGCGGCTTTGCACGGTTCGATGCGCGATGTGGTCAAGGAAGTGCTAGACTCTCTCACCCCGCGTGAAGCCAAGGTCCTGCGCATGCGTTTCGGCATTGAAATGAGCACCGACCAGACCCTGGAAGAAGTGGGCAAGCAATTCGACGTCACGCGTGAACGCATCCGCCAAATAGAGGCGAAGGCGCTGCGCAAACTGCGTCACCCCAGCCGGGCCGACAAGCTGAAGAGCTTCCTGGAAGGGCAGTAAACGTTTTTTTGGCCCTCTAGCTCATGCCTGGTTAGAGCAGCGGACTCATAATCCGTTGGTGCCGAGTTCGACTCTCGGGGGGGCTACCAAAGAAATCCTGAGAAATCAGGTGCCTACAGCCGCCAGCAATGGCGGCTGTTTCTTTTTCGGCGTCAGAAGTCCAGCTGCGCGGCCTCGATGCGCAGCGCCGCTGCGATTCTTTCGCGGCTGCTCTTGCGCAGCCGGTTGCTGTTCTCCTGCTGGGCATAGGCGGACTGGCTGATGCCCAACCGCCCGGCCATGTCGTCCTGGGTCAGGCCCAGGTGTTCGCGCCAGGCGCGCACCGGCGTGGCGCCCTCCACGGTACGGCTGATCACTTCGTGGGGAATCAGATCCTTTTCCGAGTTGCGAGAGGCCACGTACTCTGCGTACGGAATGACAACGTAGGCGGGCTGTCCATCAGGGCCGTTGATGATCTGGATGTTAGTAGGTACGTTCATCGCGTTTTCTCACTTCCTGGATTTCGACGATCCTGATTGCCCCGTCCCAATTGAACATCACGCGGTAGTTTCCAACGCGCAGGCGGTAGCCGTACAGATGAGTCGTCAAGGCCCTGACGTTCCGGCACGCCGGCATTGCCTTCAGCGTCTCCACGCCATCTCGAATCGTTGCTTGTTGTTGACGACCCAGCTTGCGCAATTGCCTGGCCGCTTTCAGGGTCCAGTGAATCGAATTCATCGATAAACCATTATAAGAAAAAAATAAGTTTTCTATGGAAATAGAAGTTTTTGGAGGTCGAGAATCCTGCTGCCTGGGATGCGGCCTGTGTCGGACGACACCGGCGTCCCAGTGCCGCCGCAATCTTGGCTAATGGCAGGTGCGTCCACAATTGGGGCTACACGCAACTGCGGGACCCGACATATCGGGCAGCGCGGCTGCCGTCCACGGCGGTTTCAGCGCCGATCACACTCGGCGGCAGCCTGATGCGCCTGCCGGTTTGCAATGTAAATTTCGTTCCCGAGTACGGTCTGCCACAGAGAAATTTATTTCTTTGTTCCGCCGCCCCGCCTGGCGAATGGGAAAAAAATTCACCGCCCGCCTTGATAGCATGGATGAATAACCGATATCCCCAAGCGGCCCGGTTTTCGCGGCTGCGCGGACCCCGGGCCACAATCTGGTCGAATCATGACTGAACAGATCCGCCGCTATCCCTCGCTCTCCCACTGGGGCGCCTATACCGCGGTCGTCGAAGGCGGCCGCCTGATCGCGTGCGAGCCCTTCGAGCGCGACAGCGCGCCTTCGGGCATTCTGCGGTCCATGCCCGCCATGGTGCATTCGCCGCTGCGCGTGGATCGTCCGGCGGTGCGCAAGGGCTGGCTGCGCGACCGGCACCTGTCCGACGGCGTCGAACGCGGACGCGACGGCTATGTCGAGATCGGCTGGGACGAGGCGCTGGCGCTGGTGCATTCGGAACTCCAGCGGGTGCGCGCCGAGCACGGCAGCGAGGCGATTTTCGGCGGCTCGTACGGCTGGTCTTCGGCCGGCCGGCTGCATCACGCGCGCACCCAGACGCACCGGTTCCTGAACGCCGGCGGCGGCTGCACCAACCAGGCGGGAAACTACAGCTGGGGCACGGCGCAGTTTCTGCTGCCGCACGTGATAGGCAGCTACACGCCGGTGACCGGCCGCGTGACGGACTGGAACAGCGTGGCCGGGCACACGCGCCTGCTGATCGCCTTCGGCGGCATGCCGCTGCGCAATACCCAGATCACCTCGGGCGGGGCGGGGGACCATCCGGCGGGCGGGCAGATCGCGCGGGCCAGGGCGGCGGGCGTGGAGTTCGTGGTCATCAGCCCGACCCGCGGCGACGTGCCGCCCGGTTCGCAGGCGCGCTGGATTCCGATACGGCCCAACACGGATACGGCCTTGATGCTGGCGATGATGCAGGCGCTGATCGCCGACGGCATCCAGGACGAGGCTTTCCTGCAGACCCATTGCGTGGGGTATGCGGCCTTGCGCGATTACCTCATGGGCGAGGCCGACGGCAGGCCCAAGACGCCGGAGTGGGCGCAGGCGATTTGCGACGTGCCTGCCGCCACGATCCGCGAACTGGCGCGCCAGGCGCGCCAGACGCGCTCGCTGCTGACCTGCGCATGGTCGCTGCAGCGCGCCCATCATGGCGAGCAGCCGTATTGGGCGTGCGTGGCGCTGGCCGCCGCGCTGGGGCATGTGGGGCTGCCGGGCGGCGGCTTCGCCTTCGGCCATGCCTCCATGAACGGGGTGGGCAATCCGCGCATGGAGCTGGCCGGGCCGGCGATGGGTTCGGGGCGCAATCCCACCGGCTCGGCGATACCGGTGGCGCGCTTCACCGACATGTTGCTGCTGCCGGGCCAGGCCTACGAATTCAACGGGCGCGAGAGCGTCTATCCGGATATCAGGATGGTGTACTGGGCGGGCGGCAATCCGTTCCATCACCAGCAGGACCTCAATCGCCTCGAACGGGCATGGCGCCGGCCGCAGACCATCGTGGCGCACGAGATCTGGTGGACGCCGATGGCGCGCCGTTCGGACATCGTGCTGCCGGCCACGACCACGCTGGAGAGAAACGACATCGGCGGCTCGACGCGCGACCGCTACGTGTTCGCCATGCACCAGGCGCTGGCGCCGGTGGGATCGAGCCGCAACGATTTCGATATCTACAGGGAACTGGCCGCGCTGGGCGGATATGAGCAGGCCTTCACCGAAGGCCGCGACGAGATGGCGTGGGTGCGGCACATCTATGAATCCATGGCGCAGGAATGGCGCGACCGCGGCCACGCCGCGCCCGGGTTCGAGGCATTCTGGCGCCGGAGTTATACGGAGATTCCCGAGCCTGCCCGGCCCTTCGTGCTGTTCGAGGAATTCCGGCGCGATCCCCAGGCCAATCCGCTGCGCACGCCGTCCGGCCGCATCGAACTGTATTCGGAGAAGATCGCCGGCTTCGGCTATGCGGATTGCCCGCCGCATCCCGCGTGGCTGGCGCCGGCGGAATGGCTGGGCGCTTCCGAGGCCGCCCGCTGGCCGCTGCATCTGCTGACGCCGCAGCCGGCGGGCAAGCTGCATTCGCAGATGGACGGGGGCCGCGCATCGGTGGAGCTCAAGATCCAGGGCCGCGAAGCCCTGCGCATCTCGCCGGCGGACGCCGCCAGCCGGGGCATAGGCCAGCATGATGTGGTCAAGGTCTACAACGCGCGCGGCGCATGCCTGGCGGTTGCGCTCATCGATGCCGATCTCAAGCCCGGCGTGGTGGCCCTGCCCACGGGCGCGTGGTTCGATCCTGCCGGCGAGGAGCTGGAGCTGCACGGCAATCCCAACGTGCTGACGATGGACGCGGGCACGTCGCGGCTGACGCAGGGCAGCAGCGCCCAGTCCGCGCTGGTGGAAGTGGCGCGCTGGCATGACGCCGCGCCCGCGGTCCGCGCGCTGGAGCTGCCGGCCATCGACAGGCTGGATGGCGGCCGCGCCTGAATGGCCGAAACAATAAGGGCAGCGTTCGCACGCTGCCCTTCGGCCCGCTTGAGCGCGCTTTATTCCGCGGTGATGTGCGCCTGTTCGATGATGGTGCTGTAGCGCGCCGTTTCCGCCTGGATGTACTGCGCGAAGTCCGCGCCGTTGCGGTACGCGCTTTCGAATCCCAGGCCGCTGAGCTGTTCTTTCATGCTGGCCGAGGTCATGACCTTCTGCGTGGCGGCGTCCAGCTTCTTCTGGATCGCGTCCGGCAGTTTGGCCGGCGCCCACAGGCCGTACCAGGAATAGAACTCGAAATTCTTCAGGCCCGCTTCCTGCATGGTCGGCACGTCCGGCAGCAGCGGGCTGCGCTTGGCGCCGGTGACCGCCAGGGCGCGTATCTTGTCGGTCTTGACCATGGGCAGCGAAGACAGCATGGGGTCGATGAGCCCGTGCACCTGGCCGCCGATCAGGTCGGTCAGGGCCGGGCCGCCGCCGCGGTACAGCACGATGGGGATGTCCAGGCTGGACAGGCTGGCCTCATACGCGAACTGCGCGATGGCGAGGTGGCCGGCGGAGCCGAAGCCGGTGGTCGCGAAGCTGTATTTGCCGGGATCGGCCTTCAGGACCTTGACGAATTCCTGCACGGTCCTGGCCGGCACGTTGTTGTTCACGCTGAATATCAAGGCGCCCTGGGCCAGTCCGCTGATGGGGGTGAAATCCTTCACCGCGTCGAAGGCCATCTTCTTCTTGTAGAGCAGCGGATTGATGTTGTGGATCGAGGCGTTCAGGTACAGCGTGTAGCCGTCCGGGGTCGAGCGCGCGACCACGCCCGCGCCCACCATGCCGGACGCGCCGGCGCGGTTGTCGATGATGACCGACTGCTTCAGTTCCTCGCCGAGCTTGACGGCGAACATGCGGGCCAGGCTGTCGACGGAGCCGCCGGGCGGGTGGGGCACCACGATGGTGACCGGCCGGTTGGGATAGGCGGCGTCGGCGTTCGCCTGGGCCTGTGCCGAGCCCAGCAGCGCCAGGCCGCTGACGGCCATCGCAATGCCTTTCATGCAGCTTCGGCGTGTACGGAAAGAGGGTTTACGCATAGCGGTCTCGCTGAAATTGATAAGCACGGAACCCCGGGGCGGGCCTGCGGCGGTCAGTAGGTGCCCGGATAGGCGCCGCCGTCTATGAGGATGTTCTGGCCGCAGACGTAGCCGGACTGGGCGGCGCAGATATACGCGCACAGCGCGCCCATTTCTTCCGGTTCGCCGTAGCGTCCGGCCGGGTTGTTCGATCCGCGTTCGGCCCAGAGCTGGTCGAAGGTCTTGCCGCCCGGCTCCAGCATGCCTTCGATGTGATGCCGCTGGGCGTCGGTGGCGAATACGCCGGGCAGCAGATTGTTGATGGTGACGTTGTAGCGCACCGTCTGCCGCGCCAGGCCCGCGACGAAGCCCACCAGGCAGGAGCGCGCGCCGTTGGACAGGCCCAGCTCCAGCTGCGGCGTCTTGACGCTGCGCGAGACGATGTTGACGATGCGGCCGTAGCGCCGTTGCATCATCCCGTCCACCACGCGCCGGATCATGTCGATCGGACCGAGCGCCATGGAATCCAGGGCCTTGCGCCAGTCGTCCTGGGTCCACAGGCGGAAGTCGCCGGGCGGCGCGCCGTCCGCGTTGTTCACCAGGATGTCGGGCGCGGGGCAGGCCGAGAGCGCCGCCTCCCGTCCGGCATCCGTGGTGATGTCGGCGACCGCGAATCGGACCGGGGTTCCGGTGGCCTGCGCGATCTCGCGCGCCGCCTGGGCCAGCGTGCTTTCCGTGCGCGCGGCGATGGTCACGTTGACGCCTTCGCTGGCCAACTGCTGGGCGCAGGCGCGGCCCATTCCCTTGCTGCCGCCGAAGACTAGCGCGTGGCGGCCTCGAATCCCCAAATCCATTGCTGTGGCTCCTGGTGTCGCCCGGTCAGGCGGCCTTCAGTTCCGGCGAGTTCCAGCCGTACTTTTCGTGCAGTCCCAGCTCCTTGATGACGCGCAGGCCCTTGAGCAGCGGCTCGCCTTCCAGGCCGCGCAGCGGCTTGCGCAGTTCGCCGGCCGGCAGGCCGACGGCCTTCATCAGCGACTTGATGGCTACGGGATTGATCGCCGAGTACGAGTAGTGCAGCAGTTGCAGGTTGTCCAGATAGGCCTCGCGGAAGCTGGTGCTGACTTCGGGCTTGGTCCAGGGCCGCGAAATCCTGGCCAGCTCGGCCGGCGCGATGTTGCCGGTCATGTTGGCCGTGCCGTGGCCGCCCAGGCTCATGGTCGGCACGACCAGGCCCAGGTTGGGCGAGTCGCAGCACATCACCGACACGTCGGGCGCGCCGCGCAGCACCTGCGCCACCTGGCCCACACGGGTCGTGGATTCCTTGTGCACGACGTAGTTGGGGTGCTTGAAGATGCGCAGCAGCTGGTCCCAGTGCAGGTCGCTTTTGACGCGCGGCGGGTTGTTGTAGATGCCCAGCGGCAGGTCGGTGGCGTCGGCCACTTCGAGGAAGTAGCTTTCGATGTCCGCTTCCGAGGCGCAGATGTAGGCGGGCGCGGCCAGGATGGCGCCGTCGGCGCCGTTGGCCCGGGCGAAGCGCAGATAGTCCTTGGTCGCCTCGGTGTTGTTGCCGGTGCAGCCGTAGAAGAGCTTCATCTTGCCGGTCTTCATCTTGGCGGTCTCGACGATGATCTCCTGGCGCTCCTGCTGCGACAGCATGGAGACTTCGCCGGTCGAGCCCATGATGAGCACGGCGCTGGTGCCGTTGTCTTCCTGGAACTTCAGCAGTTCGCGAAAGGCCGGGTAGTCGGGGCTGCCGTCCTTGTTGAACGGGGTAATCAGGGCGACGAACGACCCTTCGATCTTCATTTTGCTCATTTCCATATCCTCGGGTGACGGTGTGGCGGTGATGGATCAAGCCGGGCAGGCGGCCTGTGTGTGGGAGGGGGCGACCGCCGGGGATGTAATGAAGTCTATGGGGACGGCTGGTGAAAACTTTTCGATTATTTGCCGCTTCCGGGGGCAAAAAGAGAAAAAAAATCACCGCAGGCGTGTCCAGCTGACGCGGGCCGCGCCGCGAGCCTGAGGTCAGGCCGCCGCGCGGCGCGCGGCGCGCCTGGGCCGGGGTGTCTTGACGGCGCTCCAGCGGTTCGCGCGTTCTTCGACGGTGGTGGGGAATATTTCCTGGCACAGCTTGTGCAGCGTGCGGACGAAGGGGTTCGACTTCAGGAACATGGCTTCGCCGAAGTAGATCGGAATCCGCGGCGCGTTGGGCAGCGCCACGCAGTTCAGGTGGCTGTCCGACTCGTCTATGCACCAGGTGGGCAGCAGCGCGAAGCCCAGCCCTTCCTCGACGCAGCGTTTCACGCTCATGCTGGTCGAGGTCGATACCGAGATCCGGGGCGGTTCGTTGCCCACCGACAGGTAGTCGAGCGCGATGTTGCGCAAGAGCTGGCCGGGCTCGTAGGTCACCAGCGGGCGGTCCTGCGCCCACTGCGGCACCGCCGTCTCGTCGGCCGGAGCCGGCCAGCCCAAGGGAAACACGAGCGCGGGCTGATAGTCGCAGATCACGCGCTGCGGGATCACGGTGTCGCCGAAATAGCGCTCGCTCAGGCAGACGTCCAGCGAGCCGTTGCGGATCAGCTCCGGCAGCGACACGTCTTTTTCATAGCCGACGATCTCGACGGCGGGGTACTTCTTGCGGAATTTCGCCAGCACCGGCGGCAACAGGTGGAAGAAGATCGCTTGCGGCATGCCGATGCGCACGACCGGGCGCTGCTTGTCGATCAGGCTGCCCAGGCGGGTCAGCATCACGTCGAATTCCGGGGCCAGCAGGCGATAGAGGCTGGTGCCGCGCGCGGTGAGCTTGATGGACTTGGCGCCGCGCCGGGCCACCACCAGCTTCTCGCCCACGCGCTGTTCCAGGCGGCGGATGTGATTGGCCACCGATTGGTAGGTGATGTTGAGCCTGCGCGCCGCCGCCGAGTAGGTGCCTTCCTGCGCCACGAAGAAAAAGGTCTGCGTCAGCGTGATGTCCACCTCTTTCATGGCGCCTCCGGCCGGCCGGACCCGGCGGGTCAAATACAAATTTGCTTGTAGGTTAGAGTCAATGAATTGTATCGCTGCGATCCGGACCGGTCTATAAGATGGACCTTCAAGAGCAGGAAGCAGGTCAAGGCAATGGACAAGAAGGATCGATGCATACTCGCGCTGCTGCAGGCGGATGCGCGCCTGTCGAACAATGAAATCGCCGAGCGGGTGCATCTCTCGCCGACCGCGTGCTGGAAACGCATCCAGCAGCTGCAGCGCTCGGGCCTGATCCGGCGCCAGGTCTGCCTGCTGGACAACCACAAGGTCGGGCTGGGCGTGACGGTGTTCGTGTCGATCAAGACGAACCGTCACGATCTCAACTGGCTGGAGAAATTCGCGCTCGGCGTCAAGGACATGCCCGAGGTGATGGAGTTCTACCGCATGACCGGCGAGACCGACTATCTGCTGAAGGTGGTGGTGCCCGATATCGCCGGGTTCGACCTGGTCTACAAGAAGCTGATCCAGGTGGCGGAGCTGTTCGATGTCAGTTCCAGCTTTGCGATGGAAGAACTCAAATACACCACGGCCTTGCCGCTGGATTATCTCTGAACGCGGCGGCGCTCAGCCGACCAGCCCCAGCGCGCGGGCGGCGTCGATGGCCTGGCGGCGGCCGCGCACGCCCAGCTTGTCGAATATGCGCTGCATGTACCACTTCACCGTGCCTTCGGTGATGCCCAGGCGCAGTCCGACGAATCGGCCGGTAATGCCCTGGCTCACCAGCGCCAGGATCTCCAGTTCCCGGTTGTTCAACGGACTGCTGCGCGCCGGGTCCAGCCTTTGCGGAATGTCGATTTCCGCAGGGTCGGCATGGCCGCTCATCTGGCTCAGCAAGACTCGCGTGTAGATCTTGTCCTCGACCGCCAAGGGTCCGTCGGTTTCGTAAAGCCTGAGCAACAGGGTGCGGGCCGGCGCGCCCTCGTCTATCCAGGTGCGCACGAAGCCGAACCTGGCGCTGAGCCTGACGGCCGGCGCCAGCAGGCGCATCGCCGCGCCGGTATCGCGCGCCAGCCATTTGCCGCGCGCCGCCAGTATCGCGAACAGCACCGCCTGGCGGTGGCATTTGCGCGCCATGCAGTGCTCCATCCAGCGCTGCATGGCCGTGGCCGCGCTGCGGGACTGCCCCGAGGCCAGCGCGATACGGCCCCACGTCATCGCCATGTTGGCCTCGCGCAGCGTCGCGCCTTCGGCCGGCAGGCGCGGCGCATCCGGCCGCAGGCCCAGGCGCGCGCCGATGTCGCGCGCCTGGTCGATGCCGCCGGCGGCCAGCAGCTGGCGCACGCGCTCGACCTCGAAGGCTTGCGCGATGTGCGGCAGCGCATAGCTGGCGGCGAAGTCCATGCCTTGCTCCAGGATAGCCAGGGCTTGCTCGGCCGAGCCGCTGGCGGCGGCGAGCCGGCTGCGCGTCATGAAATAGGCGACGATGTACTCGATCAGGCCGCCGGGCTGGCCGGCCTCGGGCGTGGCGTCGATCAACTGCCGCGCCCGGTCGAGCGCGTTGCGTTCGTAATGCACGTGGGCCGTCAGGACGGCGGGCATGGCCAGCACGCCGGCGGGCGCGCCGACCAGGCTGCCGGACTGCGCCGCGGCCTGCGTATAGGCCTGCAGCGCCTCGTCGATCTCGCCGCGGCTTTCGTGGGTGAGGCCGAGTATGCAGTTGTGCCAGACCATCGCGTTGTGCAGTCCGCTGCCCTGGTACAGGTCCAGCGCCTTTCCCGAAGCGGCCGCCAGCCCGGGGTTGTCCATCTGCAGCGCGCGCACGAACATCAGCACGCTGTAGGCCGTGCCGCTGATGAAAGGCTCGGCGCAGGGATAGCGCGCAAGCCACTGCTCGCATAGCCGGGCGGCGTCCACGCTGTCGCCGCAATGGAAAGCCAGCACCATGCGCCGGTGCAGCAGCAGTTCGCCGAAATCGGAGCCGGGGTCGGCGCGGGCCGTCATGTGGGCCTGCGCCAGTTCGAGCAGATGGTGGGCCTGCGCGAAATTCCAGCGCATCGTTTCCATCCAGGCCCGTTCCAGCGCCAGGCGGGGAAACGCGCTCAGCGCGGCCGGCGGCAACGCGCGCGCGGCCGTCTGGAATGCGCTGTGGTTGCCCACATAGGCCAGCGTATTGCTGGTGGCCTCCAGGGTCTGCGCGATGAACGGCATGTCTTCCGTGGCGCGGGCCAGCGCCAGCGCTTCCTCGGCGCAGCCGTGCTCGCGGAACCACAGGCTGGCGCTGCGGCGCAGCGTCGCGCACTCGTCCGGATACTCCACTTCCAGCCGCTGTTGCAGGAATTCCTGGAAGAGGGGGTGGTAGCGGAACCAGCGGTCTTCGCCTTCCAGGCGCGCCAGGAACAGGCCGGCCTGGACCAGCACGTCCAGCATCCGGGCGCTGCGCGCGTGTCCCAGCAGCGCGTCGCAGTTGCGCGCGCACAGCCGGTCCAGGATCGACGTCTTGAGCAGGAATTCGCGCACCTCATGGGGCTGCTCGTCGAGCACGTGATGCAGCAGGTAGCCGCCGATCTCCGGATTGCCGCCGCGGTGGCGCTGCGCCGCGACGCGGTAATCGCCGGTCTGCGCCAGCGCCGTGCGCGCCAGTTGCAGGCCCATGGCCCAGCCTTCCGTGGCGCGCAGCAGCGCGGCGGCTTGCGCAGGTTCCAGCCGGCATGGCGCGCAGTCGCGGAAATAGGCATCGGCCTCGCCGGCGTCGAAGGCCAGCTCGGCCGCACCGATGACGGCCAGGCGGTTCTCGGCGCGCAGGCGCCACAGGGGCAGGCGCCGCGCATCGCGCGCCGACAGCACGAAACGCATGGTGGGCGGGGCATAGCGGACCAGCGCCTCCAGGAAATCGGGCAGGCCGCAGGCGGCATGGTGCACGTCGTCCAGAAACAGCGTCAGCGGCGCATCGATGGCGGCCAGCTCGGCGAGCGCGGTGTCCGGGTAAATGCCCGCGTCGGCGCCGGTCAGCCCGAAGAATCGCCGCCCCGCGCCGGGACAGGCCTGGCGCGCAGCCGCCATCAGGTAGCGCAGGAAGTCCACCGGCGCGGCGTCGTGCCGGTCGCAGCTGACCCATCCGATCCGTTCTCCCTGCGCCGCCAGTTGCGCGTATGCCTGGCTCATCAGCGTGGTCTTGCCGTAGCCGGCGGGGGCGCAGATGAGCACGGCGCGCTGGCCGGCGCCGGTCAGCGCGCGGACCAGCCGCGGGCGCGCCAGCCAGGGGCCGGCCTGGGCGGCCGGCGCGAGCTTGGTCGGGATCAGCGTGGGTTGCATGGTGGGCGTCGAAGGGTGCGGATGTAACGGTGCCGGGCTCTCGTACCTTATCCGATACGCCGCGGCGCCTGAACCCCGGCTGGCTTGGGGATAACCCGTTGCCGGCCCGGCACTGATCGAATCGGATAGGCGCGGGCGAGGCCGGCCTATCTGATCCGGGGGGTGTGCCGGCGCGCGCCGGTGCGTAGTCTCGAATCGCCCGGCACGCCGCCTGCGGGCCGGGCCGTGCGGGGCAGCCGGCCGGGAAACGTCCGGCCCGTCATTCATACAAACCGTGAGGCAGACATGAGAAATGGAGCAGTACGCGCGCAAGAGCTGAACAACGCCCGTATCCCGTCGCTGTTCAAAAAGCAGCTGGAGAAATGCAAGGTCAAGGCCGGTGAAACCGTGGTGGTGCTGAGCGACCTCACCGTGCGCGACGACTACATCAATGCGGCCATCGTCGCGTCCGAGGAACTCGGCGCGGACGCCTACGAGATCCGCCTGGGCGCGGTGCCTAGCTGGGTGCGCATGGGGGTGGACATCATCAGCCGATGCAAGGGCGCCATGGACGCCCTGTGCAAGGCCGACGTGATCGTGCTGTTCCACATCCCCATCTGGGCCGAATGGATGCAAAGGGTGGTCAAGGCCGGCGGACGCATCCTGTTGATCCACGATTCGCCGGACGACCTGGAGGAACTGATGGCGCCGGAAGGCCTGAAGGAGGCCGTGCAGTATTCCGACAACATCCTCAAGAAGGCGCGAGAAGGCCACATGACCCGCAAGGACGGAACCGATCTGCGCTGGAAGGGCGGCCAGTACGGCACCATGGCCTTGTGGGGCGCGGCGGACGACAAAGGCCACTGGGACCTGTGGGGCGGCGGCTTCGTGCAGATGTTCCCCAACGACGGCAGCGCCAACGGCCGGGTGATCCTGCAGCCGGGCGACATCATCATCCTGCCGTATTGCCGCTACGTGTCCGATGCGGTCGATATGCAGATCAAGGACGGCATCATCACGTCCATCGATGGGGGGCTGGACGCCAAGCTGATCAAGGATTGGCTGGAAGACAACCAGACCTCGCCGGACGACACCGATCCGTTCGCCGTCTCGCACCTGGGCTGGGGCCTCAATCCGCAGGCGCGCTGGTACTGGAGCGGCCTGTACGGCGACGTGCCCGAGCGCAATCGGGCCAACGCGCGCGTGATCGCGGGCAACTTCCTGTTCTCGACCGGGCCGAACACCCTGGGCGGAGGCACGCGTGAAACCATGGGCCACTGCGATATCCCGATGCGGGACTGCACCCTCACCATCGACGGCAAGCTGATTCTCGACGAGGGCCGTCTCGTCGACCCCAAGATGATCGTCCCGCGCGAAATCCGCAGTCAGGAGCCGGCGCCGTCGCTGCGCAGGTAAGCGGGCACCGCAGGCCAGCGGCGAGCCGTTGGCCTGCTTTCGCGCAACATCGTCGGCGCGTATCACAGATACCAGGGAGCCGGCACCTCCGTCGACAGGGCGACCGTTTTCAGGTGGCTGTACATGTGCAGCGTTTCGCGGCAGACCTCGCGGCCGATGCCGCTGTCCTTGTTGCCGCCGAACGGCGCGCCGCTCATCAGGTTGGCGTACTGGTTGATCCAGACCGAGCCCACGTCGAGCGCCTTCGCGGTGCGCAGGGCATGCTTCAGGTTGCTGGTGTAGATGCCGGCGGCCAGGCCGTAGCGCACGTCGTTGGCCTCGTGGATCATGCGGTCGAAGTCGTTCCAGCGGATCACCGACAGGACCGGCCCGAAGATCTCTTCCTGCGCGATGCGCATGTCGTTGGTCGCCTCGAACAGCGTGGGCGCGATGAAATAGCCATGCCCGTGCTCCGGCACCTCCACCCGCCGCCCGCCGGCCAGCAGCCGGGCGCCCTCGCGGCGGCCGACGTCGATGTAGTCCAGCACGCGCTGGCCCTGCTTGGCCGAAACCAGGCAGCCGAGCTGGGTGTCGGCGGCCACGGGCGATCCGACCCGCAGCTGCGAGAATCCCGCGGCCAGCTTGTCGACGAAGGTCGCGTAGATGTCGTCGTGCACGAACAGGCGGGTGCCGGCCAGGCACGACTGTCCGTTGCAGAACGTCGCCGCGAAAGCGGCATTGTCGACCACGGCATCCAGGTCCTCGATGTCCGGAAACACGATGTTCGGGCTCTTGCCGCCCAGTTCCAGCGATACCGGCACCAGGCGCTGCGCGCCCGCCGTGGCGACCACGCGGCCGATTTCGCTGCTGCCGGTGAAGGCGATCTTGGCAATATGCGGATGCGCGGTCAGCGCCGCGCCGGCTTCCTCGCCGAAGCCCGGCACCACGTTGACCACGCCGGGCGGAAAGATATCGGCCAGCTTCTGCGCCAGCACCAGCGTGGACAGCGACGCGTTCTCGTCGGGCTTGAGCACCACCGTGTTGCCGGCGGCCAGGGCGGGCGCCAGCTTGAAGGCCGTCATGATGGCCGGTACGTTCCACGGAATGATCTGGCCGCACACTCCGATGGGCTCGCGCATGGCGATGAAATGCCCGTTCGGCGTGGGGCCGCCGAAGTCTTCCATCGTGACCACGGCCGCCGCGAAATAGCGGTACTGGCTGATGGCGAACTGGTGATCCATGCGCGTCTCGGCGAGACGGCGGCCGATGTCGCGCGCGTCGATTTCGGCCAGCCTGTCGATGTCGGCGGCGATGGCGTCGGCCAGCCGCAGCAGGCATTGCGCGCGTTCGGCCGCAGGCGTGGAGCGCCAGCCGGGCAGGGCCTCGCGCGCCGCGCGCGCCGCGGCGTCGATCTCGTCGGCGCCGCAGCGCGCGATCTTCGCCAGATGCGCGCCGGTGGCGGGATCGATCGCGTCGAACCAGGCGTCCGAGCGCGCCTGGAAGCTGCCGCCGATCAACGGCAGGTAGCGCTCGTCGAGTTGCATAGTCATGTGAATCTCCGTACTGGATGAAGGGAGGAAATCGCCCGGCCGCGCCGCGACCGGTTGCGGCGGCCAACTTGACATCCCGCCCCGGGCGCGTCACCCCGCCGATTCGATAGGCCGCGTGCCGCCTATCCATCGAGGCAGGTGCCTTGCGCCATGCCGGACGCTACTGTCGACGGCTACAGGGCCGCCGGCGTCCGGCGCCCGCCAGGGCAGGGGAGAACCATGAACACACATGCCGACGGCGCGCGGACCCGCGTGCAGGACACGCCCTCGGGCAGGCTGGCCGGGCGTCGCGCCGGCGGCGTCGACCGTTTCCTGAACATTCCTTATGCCGAGCCGCCCATCGGCGCCGGCCGCTTCCGCTCGCCGCGGCCCGAGCGGCCCTGGGCCGGCGTGCGCGAGGCGGAGCTGGCCGGCGCGGCGCCGCCGCAGACCGTCGCGGGCATCGTCAACTGGATCTATCCGGCGCCCGAGCGCACCGACGAGGATTGCCTGGGCATCAACGTCTGGACGCCCGAAGGGGCCGGCGCCAATGGCGGCGGCCGCAGGCGTCCGGTCCTGCTGTGGCTGTACGGCGGCGCTTTCGTCACCGGCAGCAACGGGCTGCCGCTGGCCGACGGCGCGCGGCTGGCGGCCGAGGGCGACATCGTCGTGGTCGCGCCCAACTACCGGCTCGGCATGCTGGGCTTCGCCGCCCATCCCGCCCTGCGCGATCCGCTGACGGGCGCGCAGGCGAACTGGGGGCTGCAGGACCAGGCCCGCGCGCTCGAATGGGTGCATGCCAACATCGAGGCGTTCGGCGGCGATCCCGACCGCATCACGGTCATGGGCCAGTCGGCGGGCGCAGTCAGCGCCTGCCTGCTGGCGCAGCATCCGGACACGGCCCCGCGCTTCGCCCGGCTCGTGCTGGCCAGCGTGCCGCATATCGCGCCTCCCGACGTGGCCACGGCCGAGGATCTTGCCGTGTACGTGGAAGACCTGGCCGCGCATTTCGGCACGACCGTGCCGGGGCTGCGGCATCTGTCCGCGCGCGACCTGACGCAGGGCGAGGCGGCCTTTTTCGCGGGCTACGAGGTGCGCACGCGCACCGGCCACGGACGCCGCTGGCCCGCGCTGGACGGCAGCGTCGTGGCCGCCTGGCCCGGCGCCCGCGCGCTGGCCGACAAGCCCATGCTGATCGGCAATACGCGTACCGAAAGCAGCTTTACGCTGGACCTGTACGACCCGCTGCAGGACGGCCAGCTGACGCCGCCGCTTCCGGACGGCAAGGCCGCGCTGCATGCCGCCGTGAACCGGCTGCTGCGCCAGCGGTTCGCGGGCGGCGCGCCGCGCATCGACGCGGCGCAGTTGCTGGCCGCCTTCGACCCGCAGGGCCGCGCGGCGCGTTCGCCCGGCGAGGTGCTGATCGCGCTCCAGAGCGACGCCGCGTACCGCTATCCGACCTGGCGCATCGCGCAGGCGGCCGCCGCCGCAGGCAACGGCTCGGTCTACTACTACGAGTTCGCCCAGCCCCTGGCCGCGCCGGCCCGGGGCACCCCGCACAATGCCGACGTGCCGTTCTGGTTCGGCACGCACGGCCATCCGTTCTACCGGCCGAAGCTGGGCGCGGGGGCGCAGGTGGAACGCCTGTCGCTGGCGATGCGCACCATGCTCATCAACTTCGTGCGCGCGGGCGAGCCGTCCGGCGCGGGCCTGCCCGCCTGGCCGGCGCTGCCGCCGGCGCCCGGCCTGGCCGCGCCGCGCATCATGCGCTTCGGCGCGAACGCGGACGGCGAATGCGCCAGCGTCGGCGAGATGCCGGACGTCGAACGCTTCGAGGCGCTGGCGCCGCTGCAGACCTTCTGACTGGAGTCACCATGAACGACAGCTACACCTTCGTGCTGATTCACGGCGCCTGGCACGACGGCGGCCTGTGGGCGCCGGTGGCCGAGCATCTGCGGCTGGCCGGGCACCGCGTGCACACGCCCACCGTCGCCGGACACGGCGCCCATGCCGATAGGCAGGTATCGCACGCCGACGGCGTGCGCTCCATCGTGGACTACCTCCGCCAGCACGAGCTGCGCGACATCGTGCTGGTGGGGCACAGCTTCGGCGGAAGCATCGTCTCCCGCGTCGCCGAAGAAGTGCCGCAGCGCCTGCGCCGGCTGGTCTACTGGAACGCCTTCGTGCTGCGCGACGGCGAGAGCATCGCCGACGTCTCGCCGCCGGCCTACAACCGCATGATGGATGAAATCGCCGCGCGCAGCCCGGACAACACCGTGACGCTGCCGTTCCACGTCTGGCGCGACAGTTTCATCGGCGACGCCGGCCTGGCCGTGGCCCGGCATACCTACGGCCTGCTCAGTCCGGAGCCGTATCGCATGCTGACCGACAAGGTGCCGTTGAAGACCTTCGAGCAGCTGGAGGTGCCCAGGACTTACTTGAACGCGCAGGCCGACGTGGCCATGCCGCCCGGCCGGTACGCCTGGTTTCCGCGTTTCGCCGAGCGGCTTTTCCCGTGCCGGGTGGTGCACATGCCCGGCAGCCACCAGGTCATGTTCTCCGATCCGGCAGGCCTGGCCCGCAAGCTGTGGGAAGCGGGGCGCGACTGAAGCGGCGGGCTATGCCGACGCCGCCCTGTCGATCAGCGCGGCCACGTCCTCGGCTTTCGATGCCAGCGAGGCGTGGCTGGCCTCCAGCGTCACCACTTCGCGGGCGTCCAGCCGGCCGGACATCCAGACCTGGTTCTCGGGCGCGATCATGCGGTCCTGGCTGGACACCTGGTACCAGGACGGCTTGTGCTTCCATGCCGGGTCGGAGACGTTATTGCCGAAGGTCGAGGCCAGCGGCGCCTTCTGGGTCACCGCCATCACCAGCGCCTCGTCGGCGGACAGGTCCTGGCAGAAGCTTTCATGGAATTTGTCGGCGCGCAGCCACAGATAGCCGTCGCTGTCGGGCGCCAGGTTGGGCGCGGCCGCCGGCAGATGCCGCTGCGTGATGCCGCCGGGACTTTCGCCGGCGTCCGGCGCGAAGGCGGCGATATAGACCAGCCCGGCCACGTTCGGCTGGTTGCCCGCCTCGGTGATGACGGCGCCGCCGTAAGAATGGCCCACCAGCAGCACGGGGCCTGTCTGCTGCGCAATCATCTTGCGCGTGCGCTCGGCGTCGTCGGCCAGCGAGGTGAGCGGCATTTCGACGGCGTGCAGATCGCGGTAGCCCTTGCGCGAAAGCGCGAGTATGACCTTGCTCCAGTGGGCCGCGCCGCCCCAGAAACCGTGGACAAGAATGATGGCGGGTTTGTCGTTCATGTTGCTCCTCCGGGATTCCGATAAGCGGTCTGCGGACAAACTGAACACAGGCGGTTCAGTATCGGGCCAATTCTCCGGTTGCGGCAAGAAAAATGATCGCCGCCGGGGCGCTATCCCGCGCGCAGCCGCTTTCTCGCCTGGGACGGCGTCAAGCCCCACGCCTTGCGGATCGACGCCGACATGTGGCTGTGGTTGGCGAATCCGGCCAGCCGCGCCACTTCGCCCAGGGAGGAGCGGGTGGACTGCATCAGGTTCCTGGCCGCCATCAATCTCATCTGCAGGACATACTGGTGCGGAGGCAGCCCCGTGGTCTGCCTGAATGCCCGGGCGAAATGACTGGGCGAAAGATGGACGAGTTCCGCCATCGATTCCAGGGTCAGGCGTTGCGCGAGATTCGCCTGGATGTAGTCATTGATCATTTTCCATTTTCTCTGCGGCAATCCCCCGGTCGGCCGGCCGGCGCCATCGTGGGCGCGGGACGTGTAGCGGCGCAGCATATGCACCAGATACAGCGTGCAAAGCGCGTCCAGGCACTCTCCATGGCCGAGATCGGTGCTTTGCGCCTCGCGCAGCATGCTGCGCGAAATCTGATTGGCATACTCGTCCACATGCCCGATGCCCGGCGCCGCGAATTCCACGGCGTCATCGAGTTCTTCTTTCCAGGCAAGCGATCGCAGGTGCTCGTCCGGCACGGCGATGAAAACGCACTCTTTGTATGCGCCCCACTGAGAGGAATAGTCCGAGCCTTGCGGGATTATCTCCAGGCATCCGGCGCGGGTGAAGCCGAATTCCGCTCGATCGGAATTCAACGCCAGCGCCCGCTGCGGCACCGGTGTCAGGAAATTCATGAAATAGTGGGAACTCGCGGTCGAGCGGTGTTCATTCGGATGAATCGAGGCGTGCACCAATGCGCCCCTGCCCAGCAAGTACGAAGGGCCCCAGGCCTGCGGAAATTCTTCCAGTATGTTTTTGTTCATGTGCAATATCTGAACGACGATAGCGACAGGCGTGAAACTACCGACTTCCGCCCAGTGGCGGACCATGAGCTTAATATGATCCGCAGGCGCGCTCAATCATCCAGCGTGCAAATTAACTCCATGAAACGCGATGCCTCCGAACCGCGATTCATGGCAGTTGGAGGTATCGAAATACAGCATGGGGATGGGCAGCCTGCTGCTGGTGGTGGCTTGCCAATTCATTGTGCGTGGCGGCCGGTTCCTGCGCAAATGCGCTACCGGCGGAGAAGGCTGCGATTACCATTGACAGAGCAGAATGCTCGATTTTCATACCCTTGAACCGGGCGAATCAATAATACGGTAGGGTCTCGCGGCAATTTGCCCCGCCGTAAGGAGCGCATCGCAATTTCGATCGTTTTCTGCTAAGGAACCTCTGAACAAGTCCAACGAACCTGTCAGAATATAAGTTATTGAAAACAGTCCGATCCGAGTGAACCCGATGAGCCAGTTGAGTTTTTCCGAAGCCGAGTACGTTGGCAAACGCAAGAAAACGCGCCGTGAGAAGTTTCTGGCCAAGATGGAGCGTGCGGTGCCGTGGAAGCTCTTTGCCGATCTGGTCGATCCGCATTACCCCAAACCGGGCATCGGTCGTCCACCGTATCCGCTGGAAACGATGCTGCGCATCTACTTCATGCAACTGTGGTTTTCGCTGTCGGACCCGGCCATGGAAGAGACGCTGTACGACAGCTTTTCGATGCGCCAGTTTGCCAAACTGCCTGGAGGTCGTGTGCCGGACGAGACCACCATTTTGAACTTCCGTCATCTGCTCGAGCAGCACAACATTGCCGACCAAGCGCTTGAGGCGGTCAACCTGCTGTTGCAGGATCAAGGCATTCAGGTGCGCAAAGGCACCATTGTGGACGCCACAATTATCGATGCACCCAGCTCGACCAAGAACGCCAGCGGCACGCGGGACCCCGAGATGCATCAGACCAAAAAGGGAAACCAGTGGCACTTTGGGATGAAGGCCCACATTGGGGTTGATCTTCACAGCGGGCTGGTCCACACGGTGGTGGGCACCGCTGCCAATGAGCATGATGTTACTCAGGCGGCTGCGTTGCTGCATGGTGAAGAAACGTTGGCTTTTGGCGATGCCGGTTATCAAGGCGTAGACAAACGACCCGAGCACCAAGGGCGTGACGTAACCTGGCACATTGCCATGCGCCCCGGCAAACGGCGCGCCTTGGGTAACAGCGCAATTGATCGTTTGACGCAAAACATTGAGCGGGCCAAATCCAGTCTTCGAGCCAAGGTTGAGCATCCGTTTCGTGTCATCAAATGCCAATTCGGGTTTCGTAAAGTCAGATTCCGTGGACTGGCCAAGAACACTGCGCATTTGAAAATGTTGTTTACGCTGTCCAATATCTGGATGGCACGCCGCCCGTTGACGGCGGTGGCAGGGTAAGTGCGCCCAAAAAGCGCCAACAGGCCCGAAAACGGGCCTGATCGGGGTGCAAACAACCCGAAAGTGGCGATGATTTGAGCAGTTTTTAACCATTTTTGAATACTTTGGTCATGAGGTCGATTTTTGGATGTTTGAAATCGAGTTCTTCAGACCTTCCCTAGGTGGTGTTCGCGCATTCTGTTTTTGATTAGAGGCGATTACTCGGCCAGCGAGCTTAGCCGCAGCCGTCCATTTTTAGAAACCGTAGTGTACGCGCGCGCTCGCGAATATTGCATCGGGTTCAAAGCTCGAATCCTACTCAACTACATCGAGGCCGGCGAGTGCTGGGTTAGCGGTATAAGGCGGATGGCAACGTCCGCGGCAATACAAAACAGGCCGTAATGTAGCTGACGCCGACGACGACAGCGCCAAGTGCCATGCCTTCGCCGAGCGGGCTCAGAAATAATGCCAAAGCGATGGGATGCAAACAGTACAGTGCCAGCGAGTTCTGGGACATAAAGCCTACAACCTTAGGAACCTCTGAACAAGTCCAACGAACCTGTCAGAATATAAGTTATTGAAAACAGTCCGATCCGAGTGAACCCGATGAGCCAGTTGAG
>NZ_POQS01000001.1:1143978-1166893 GCF_002885955.2 Achromobacter pulmonis | reverse complement strand
TGAGCCAATTTCAACTTTCGCAGCGCAGCCTGCAGCGCCTGGAAGGGGTGCACCCGCGCCTTGTCGACGTCGTCAAGCTGGCGATCCAGCGCACGCCTGTGGACTTCACCGTGGTCGAGGGCCTGCGCACGGCCGAGCGCCAGCGCGAGCTGGTGGCCAAGGGGGCCAGCCAGACGCAGAACAGCCTGCACCTGCGGCAGCCCGACGGCTACGGGCGCGCCGTGGACCTCGCGCCGCTGGTGGGCGGGGCAATACCGTGGGACCGCTGGCAGGCCTTCGCCGACCTGGCCGACGTGGTCAAGGCCTGCGCCGCCGAACTGGGCACGCCGGTGGAGTGGGGCGGGGACTGGCGCACGCTGAAAGACGGCCCCCATTTTCAGCTGCCCCGCGGCTGGAAGGCGCCGGCATGATGGCCGCCGGCGTGAAGTTGGCCAGCGCGCTGGCAGGGTGGCGCGGCTACGCGGCTGCAGCGCTGGCCGGCGGTCTGATCGCAGGCGCCACGGCCTGGACCGCGCAGGGCTGGCGCTACGGCGCGGACATCGCCGCGATGCGTGCCGATGAATCTAACCGTGTGGCGGAAGCTCAGCGCCAGGCGCGTGAGATCCTGCAGCGGCGCTACGCCGAGGTGGGGCAGATCAACGAACGAAACGCGCGCGCCGAGTGGGCCGCGTATGGAGGGCTGCGCAGTGCGCAAATCGAAGATGACGGCCTGCGGGCTGATGTTGATGCTGGGCGCCAGCGGCTGCACGTCCGTGCCGCCTGCCCCGCCGCCAGCGGTGGAGTGCCCGAAACCGGCACCTCCGCCAGCGTGGATCATGGAGCCCGCGCCGAACTTGATCCAGCTGCTCGATCGGATTATTTCGCCCTACGAGCCGGAATTCGGCGGCTGACGGCGCAGCTGGAGGCGTGTCAGGCGCGGCTGCGCTAGCACCGCTGTACCGCCGAATCACCTTGGGTTTTGGGAATGATACTTGCGCATGACGTCCGCGACGTGACGGCGCGGCTCGCGAGGCTCGCATGGAAAAGGAAGACCTATTAGCGCAGATACTCACCAGGTCGGTACAGCTGGGCGATTTTGGAGACTGGGCGGATGTGCTTGGCGACTACGCCGGCTGCCTCTGGGACGTCCGGCACAAGCTGGAAGCGGAAGAATTTACCCGTTTTATTGACGTGGGCGCGGCTGTCTATCGAACACTGGCGCGCGCCGAAGCGTACCGACGCTCATCGGTTTGGAAGACTGATGTGAGCGACCGCCGCTGATGCGCAGACGCGTAACGTCCCGGGTTTTTTATGGGCAACAGCGACTGCCACCGAGCCGTCTGGCATGCGGTATTTGCCGCCGGACAGCCATTTCACTGTCTCGCCCGTGGCAAGGGTGCAAACGTACTGTGTGCTCGGAGCAGTCTCGGGGCTTCGCTTTATCACCAGTCGCCGCTCGACGCGGCACGTGGATCGATCAGGCATCCTCACAATGACGTCAGACAGCCGCGTGCCAGGCATATGTCTATCTCCCATGTGGTAGACGTCGCCCAGCGTGGAGTCCAGCCTATTGGGGACGCCCTTTTATTGGTCAACGATTCTAGGCAAAGGGGGCCCCAGAGGGCAATCGGTAATATGCCGTAAGGTATCGGGTTGGAGATGAAGGGGGCCGGACTTGACAGGATAGGGAGTGGTGCCCGTTACGGCGCGAAGGGGGGACTGGCTGGCCGCGCTAGGCGGGGGGCCAACCGCCGCGGTTATCCAGCCAGTTTCATGGAAACGTCGACGTGCGTACCGCGGTCCAAATCGATGCCTTTCCCGGCAGTACATTCGGGCAGGTCAAGCAGCTCGCCCGCAATTTCTTCGGCTTCAAGACGACGAGTGATGTCATCGAGTAGCTGAGTCCGAGAAGCGAATCCTTGGCCGCTCAGGCCTCTCACGAAAAGCCGGTAGGCTAGATTGGGCTCAGCCCCTTTCATGACGCCGAAGTCAAAAATTTTGCCTTGCTCGTTCCGAAGGAACAAGTGGCCAGGCCGGGCGTAGATCCTGTACACCCTCCAGGGAGAAACGGTCGCTGAGTGTGGAATCGGTTGACGTTCTCGGCGGCCACCGTGGTGATGAAACGATGTCGTCTGTGGGAGAAACTTTCTGCAAGCGGTGATCACGCGCGCAAATGATGTACTAACAAGCTTCATCATGATGTGACGGCCTAAAGGAATCGAAGCGCGGCGTCGCCACGACATAGCGAGTTAGCCGGCAGGATCTGAATTTTGATTCTGGGAGTAGTAGGCCTCTAGCGGGGCCTTCAATCAGAGCGGAGATATGGTGGATCGGGATCGGTCCACGACAACGCTGGCTCGCGCAAGCATGCGACGAGTCAGCGTCTGCTCACAAACTTTCGTTCATCCGGTAGCAGCGAGATTGCCGCATTTTCCGTGGAAGGTAGACCGAAAGCGTGCGATACGCTACTGAGGGGTGCGTTGCTTCATCGGATCATTCTGCGCCTGTTGTTTGCGCGCGGCTTCTTCTTTTTTTTCCTGATTCTGCTGCTCTTGCTGCTTGTTGGCTTGGTCATCTTGACCAGGTTGGGTGGGGGGGCCAGTTGCGCTGAAGCGAGTGGGAAATGTCATGATGTGTACCTCTTGAGTTGTCGTGGCGAGTGCCACGTACTCACAGTACGCCCAATGGTACGCAGTACCTACAAATGAATTGAAACAAGCGTAAGACCCGTGGCGGCACCTGCCGTACACTGAATTTATTCAGTCGTCTAGGAGGCGCCATGTCACAGTCCTTGAGTAGAGGAGGCGCAAATCGAGGGCCCAATTGCCTAGGGCCGTTCTGTGGAGAATGAGCATGAACCACTATCGCGATAGTTCGGACATCGAGCGTTGGCTCAATGAAGGTGGTTTGCAATTGCCTAAGTCTGCTGAGGTGTTGGATCCAGCAGTGCTTGACGAAGGCGAGCGACGAGTTATTGCCTGTCTTGGGGCTGCGAGCCTCAGTATCTGGCATGAATTTCCAACCGACATCAGAAGGATGGTCTTGCAAAGCGCAGTCAGCAATGCAACATACGACGCGACTTTGTTGAAGGAGAAGGTCGCTGCATTTATGCGAGGTCGGCAAGGCCCCTTGGCGTAAGCATAGTGTGCAACCTCGAGAGTTTGGACAATGCGACCCCACATCGGGGTTCTCCTGGCCAGTTGGAAGGGCCAGTATGGGATCAGGACGCGGCGCGCAGCGGGACAACTTTGGGACGTCCAGGCTTCAGCTTAACCGGCCCCCAATTATTTGGGTCGCCGACCAGCTTGGTCAGGTGCGCGCCCAGCATGTCGAACGCCTCCCGGCGCTGCGGCAGCATCTTCTGGCGCTGGTAGACCTTCACCAACTGCGTTTGCTCGGCGTGGTTCAGGCACTTCTCCACAACGTTCTCGGCCACGCCCAGTTCGCCCATGATGGTCGCGCCGGTGCGGCGCAGGTCATGCGTGGTCCACGGGCCGCCAGGCAACGAAAGCTCTCCGCGCACCCCGAGGCCTTGGAGCTTGCTGTTGCTCTGCTGGCGCATGGTCGCCTGATGGCTGAAAGCCCGGTACGAGACGTGGCCTACGCCGGCCTTGCCTGGGATCAGATAGTCGCCAGGTCGCGGTTGTTCGCGCAGGACCGACAGCCAGTAGAAGGCGAAGTCCGACAGCTGTATTGTGTGCTCCCTATTGGACTTGTTCTTCGCGGCGGGGATTGTCCATTCCTGGGCGTCCCAATCAATCTCGCTTTCCCGCACCGCCGCAATCTCCCCGGCGCGCGCCATAGTCGACAGTGCGATCCAGTATGCGGCCTGTGCGTACAAGGTCATGCCGGTGGCCTCCAGCAGCTTGTCGCGTAGCATCTTGATTTCGCCCGCGTCCAGCACGCGATCGCGCACCACGTCCTTGCCGCCCACCGACGTCTTTTTGATGAGTGCCGCGGGGTTCGCCTCGATCCATTCACGCTCGGCGGCATAGGCCAGCATCTGCTTGATGTCGATGAGGACGCAATTGGCCTGCGGTCCTTTGCCAGCGCGCACGAGCGGCGCAAGCAGATCCAGGATTCTGCCCTTGGTCAGCGAGGCGATGCGATCCTGGCCTGCGGCCGCCAAAACATGCCGACCCATGCGGGATTTGCAAGCGTAGACGCCCTTGGCATTGCGGCGGTTCGACAGCGAATCCTCGACCCACGTGTTGAACAGCGCCTGCACTGTTTCAGGCCGGCCTTCCACCTTGGAGCCCGGATCGATCCCCTTCTGCAACTGCTGGCGCATTTGGGTGGCTTTCTGCCTGGCCTCTTGTAGCGACACCTCGGGGTAGGGGCCGAGTGATTTCTTGGCCGGCTTGCCGGCGGCAGACGTGTAGCGAAAGATCCAGAGGCGGGAATTGTCAGGTCGGATCCGCAGGGACAGGCCGGCGCCATCAGTCAGCAGGTATTCCTTGTCGCGCGGTTTCGCGGTGGCCACCTTTCGGTCGCTCAGGACGTTTATTGCCATGCAAGGACTCCAGGGTACATTTCAGGGTACAAGTCGGCTCGCGCTTGGTTGATCTGGATTGGTACGGGTTTGTATAAAAAATCGTTTTATATCATGTGCTTGAAATTTCTGCTGGAATCTGGTGGCACAGGTTGGAACCAGAAAAATGCTATTACCGGGAATACGCAATGGGTTGGGCGACGGCGCAGGGCGACAAGAGCCGCGCGCCCGAGGGCCTGGAATACGTGGACGAACCGCCGCCGGATTTTTCCCAACAGGACTTCTGGCGCTGGGTCGAACTCTCCACGTCCTGGAATATCTTCGAGGGCGCGACCAATCCCTTGGCCAACTCATACGCCATGGCCCACGCCCAGCGCTGGGGCGCCACGGGGCTGCCGGCCTACCGCGAAGTCGCCGCCGCCCGCGGCCGCGCGCCGCTGCGTTTCGCGGTGTCGGTCAGGCTGGCGGGCTCCGCCCTGAAAACCACGGACGCGGGCAGCTCGGTCGCCGCGCCCGTGGGCCGGTTCGCCTACGCCGCCTTGGGGCGGGCCGGGGCGGTCACCGTCACCTCGGCCGCCGAAACCTATTTCGTCCGCCCGCAGGCACGGGCCGACGGGCGCGGCGAACTCGCCACGCTATTCCGGCCGTACTGGCAGGCGCGGCTGTCCGCCGTCACCGCCCAGGAAGCGGCCGGCGCAAGGCAGGCGCCATGAAGCCGCGCCAGCACCGGCAACACGGCCAGGCCATGATCGAAGCGCTGCTGATGCTGCCGCTGCTGGCCGTCTTGGCATGGGCCGTCACGCGCATCGGCGGGCTGCAATACGCGGCGCAGGAAATGGCCCAGGCCAGCCGCCAGGCCGTCATGGCCGCCGCGCGGGGCCAACCCCTGGCAGGCGTGGATGGCGCCGCGGCGCGCGCGAATCTCTCCGGCGCGGCCGAGACCCTGGACGGCGTCGCTGCGCCGCGCCTCGCCGGTTTGCAACATGCCTGGTTCGAGGCCGGCCTGCAGTTGCTGAGCGTGCAGGCCCAGGCCGGGCCGCAAGCGCTGCCGGTCTCCCGCCGCACGCATGTGGCAAGCGGCGCCGGCTACGCCTGCGGCGACGCCGACGCGCAGCGCCGCATCGGGCAGGCGCCGCAATCGTGGCGGCGCGCGCAAGCGGCCTCGCTGGCCCAGGCCCGGCGGCTGTCCGGCCTCGTCGAGCGCATGGACGGTCCCTGGGGGCGGCCGCGGCTGTCGCTGGACTGGCTGTCCGACTGGGCCGACGTGGTGCCGGCCGATCGGCTCGGCGCGCGCGGGAAGGGCAGGCCATGAACGCGGCGCCCTCGATCGTCCTGCGTCTGGCGCTGGCGGGCGCGCTGGCTTGCGCGGCGGGCATGTGGCCGCCGCCGGCCGCGGGCGCGGGCCCGGCGGCGCTGGAGGCGCTGCGCCTGCCGGCCGGGTCCCGCCGCGAACCGCTGGCCGATGCGATGTGGCTGCATGGCATGCCGGCGCGGGTGCAGGTGTTCGACGCGCCGCTGGGCGTTTCCGATCTGGTCCGTTTCCTGTCGGGCCAACAGCCCGCCCTGGCCGATCTGCGCGTGCTGCCCGGGCAGGCGATCCTGTCCGGGCGCATCGGGCATGAGCAATGGATCGTCCAGATGGAAGGCCTGGGGCCGCGGCGGACCGTGGGCAGCATTTCGGCGGCGGACACGCGCGCAATGGCCGGTCCGCCCAGGCCGCAATGGCTGCCGGCCGGCGGCAGGCTGCGGCTGGACATCGCGGTGCGCGACGGCGGCGTCCTGGTCACCGAGCGCATCTGGCAGTACGGCGAGCCGCCGGCGCGGCTGGCCCGGCGCGTGGCCCAGAGCCTGAAGCGCGCCGGCTGGCGTCCGCTGCCTGCCGCGGGCGCGCCGCAATGGTGGACCAAGGGGGCGGCGCGGCTGCGCATTTCGCTGGCGCCGCTGGCCGCCGGCAGCGGGCTGCTGGCCAGCGGGTGGACGCCATGAAAAGCTGGCTCATCCAGGCGCGGCAGCGGCTGCGCCGCGGCGGCGTGTATGCGCTGGCGCTGGGCGCGGGGCTGGTATCGGCCTGGGCGGTGCGTGAACACGTGCAGCAACGCATCCAGGTGCTGGAGGCCGAAGCGCGCGTGCCCCTGGTCAGCCGGCTGGTCGCGGCCCATGACCTGCAGGCGGGCACGCGGCTCGACGAATCCCATCTGGCCGTGCGCGACATTCCGGAGCAATGGGCGTCAAGCGCCAGCATCGACCCGCTGGACCTCGACGGCATACTCGGCGCCACCTTGCAGTCCGACGTCGCCCGCGGCGAATCGCTGCTGCGCGCCTATCTCAGCTTCGATGCGCCGGCGCCCGCGCTGGCGTCGCGGCTGCGGGCCGGGCAACGCGCCCTGAGCGTGGCCGCCGCGGACCTGGGCGGGCTGGCGCAGATGCTGCGCGCCGGCGATGCGATCGACATCTACGTCAGCTTCACGCACCGGCAGCGCGAGCTGACCGTGCCCGTCCTGCAAGGCATGCGCGTGCTTGCCGTGGGCAGCCAGGGCGAGGACGACGGCGATGGCGGCAGCCCGGGCAACGTCACGCTGGCGGCCAGCCCCGAGGAAGCCATGCGGTTCGTGGCGGCGCGCCAGGCCGGCGCCCTGACGGCCCTGCTGCGCCATCGCGACGACGCGGCCCGGGTGGCCCGCAGCCCGCAAAGCGACCTGGCCGCCCTGATCGGACTCGACCCCGCACCCAAGGCCGCGCCGGGCGTGGCCATCCTCTACGGCGACCGGCTCGACGCGCAGGCCGACGGGTTCCCGCGGGACGCCGCGGCCGGCATCGCAACGGACACGCGGGAGGAGCGGCCATGACGCGCATGCTCGCGGCGCTGGCCGCGCTGGCGATGTGCCTGGCCTGCGCGGCGGCGCACGCGCAAGCCGAAGTGCTGGAGTTGCAGGTGGGGGAAACGCGGGTGCTGTCGCACCCCGGCGTGCGGCGGGTGGCCATCGGCAACGGCCAGGTGGTCGGGGCGGTCGCGGCCGAGGGACGCGAAGTGGTGGTGTTCGCGCGCGCCGAAGGCGTGTCGTCCATGCACGTCTGGACGGGCAGGGGGCAGCCCCGGGCCTACGAACTGCGGGTCGTCGCGGCGGGGGCGCCGCAGTTGCGGGCCGAGGTGCGCGAGCTGCTGGGGCGTATTCCCGGCGCGCGCAGTTCGGAAGTGGGCGGGCGCATCGTGATCGAAGGCGACGACCTCTCCGACGACGACCGCGCGCGCATCGCCGCCCTGGCCGAGCGCTATCCCGCGGTGCTGGACTTCACCGGGCAGGTGGGCTGGGACCGCATGGTGCTGCTGGACGTGCAAGTGGTCGAGATCCCCACGTCCAGGCTGAGGGAAATGGGCGTGCGCTGGGCCGGCGTGAGCCAGGGCGGTCTCAACGCCGCCCTGGCGTGGGACGCGGGTTCGCTGGGGCGCATGAGCCGCCCGGGAGAGGCCGTGGTCGCCACCGCCGGCGCGGCCACGGCGGCCGCCGGGTATTTCGGCGTCAATGCGCTGCTGTCGGCCCGCCTGGCCGCCCTGGCGCAAAGCGGCGAGGCCGTCATGCTGGCGCAGCCCCAGCTGCTCGCGCGCAGCGGCGCCAGCGCGACCTTTCTGGCCGGCGGCGAAGTCCCTTACGCATCGACGGATGCGCGCGGCAATTCCACCACGCTGTTCAAGCCGTATGGCGTTTCGCTGCGGATCACGCCGCGCATCGATCGCAACGGCGTGATCCGGTCCCTCATCGAGGTGGAGGCCAGTTCGGTGGACGCCTCGCTCAGCGTGCCGGGCGGGCCCGCGCTGCGCACGCGCCGCGCCTCCACCGAATTCAACGTCCGTTCCGGTAGCACGCTGGTCATCGGCGGCTTTCTGTCGCGCGAACGCGCCAGCGAAGTCAGCGGCCTGCCCGGACTGCAGGACATTCCCATCCTCGGCGCGCTGTTCGCGTCGCGCCGCTACCAGCTGCGCGAAACAGAGCTGGCGATATTCGTCACGCCCAAAATCATTTCGCAGAACGAGCCGGCCATGGCCGACCGCGTGCGCCGCGGCCGCGATGCGCTCGATGCGGCGTTTCCCGAGCCGCCCCGGCTCGGAACCGCGGCGCCGGCCGCCGCCGCTGGCTGGGACCCCTATACGGGCGCCGGCTCCCAATGGGTGGAACAGAAGAAGGAGTGACACCATGCTTGCCATAGAACTGACGTTCGAGGATGCGGCCGTGCGCAGGCTGCAGGCGGCCGCGCCGCTGCTGATCGGCCGGGGCGCGCATTGCGGCCTGCGCATCGCGAACTGGCGCGTGGGGCGCCAGCATGCGCGGCTGCTGCGCGAAGACGCGGCCATCGTGCTGGAGGACCTGGGCACGCTGGGCGGCACCATGGTCAATGGCGCGCGGATCGTGCGTCATGCGCCGGTGCTGCCCGGCGACGAGATCCTGATCGGCCCGTGCCGGTTGCGCGTGTCGCTGGCCTCGCCGCCGCAGGCCGCGCCGGCCGCCTGCGCGTCCGAGCCGCCGCGTCGCGCGCAGGCCGACCCCTTGCCCGGGCCGCCGCAGCACCTGCTGCACGAACGCCGGCGCCTGCATGCGGCGCTGCTGGAAGCGCTGGACCTGCGGCGGCGCGACGTGGCGGGCATGAGCGACGCCATGCTGCGCGCCGAGGCCGAGCGGCTGCTCACGCAGATCGTCGCGGATGACCTGGACCTCGCCGCCGGCACGGACCGCGCGGCGCTGTGCCGCGAGGTGCTGGACGAGGCCGTCGGCCTGGGGCCGCTGGAGCCCCTGCTGGCCGCCGGCGATATCACCGAGATCATGGTCAACCGGCACGACGAAATCTACGTGGAGCGCGGCGGCCGGCTGTCGCGCCATCCGGCCGCCTTCACCAGCGAGCAGTCGGTGCGCTGGGCCATCGAGCGCATCGTGACGCCGCTGGGGCGGCGCATCGACGAAAGCTCTCCCATGGTGGATGCGCGCCTGTCCGACGGCTCGCGGGTCCACGCCATCATTCCGCCCGTGGCGATGAAGGGCGCCAGCCTGACCATACGCAAGTTTCCGCGGCAGCGCCCGCGCATGCCCGACCTGATCGCGGCCGGGTCCCTGAGCGATGCGATGGCGCAGTTCCTGGGGCTGTGCGTGCGCACGCGCAAGAACCTGGTCGTCTCCGGCGGCACGGGTTCGGGCAAGACCACCTTGCTCAATATTCTGTCCAACGAGATTCCGCAAGGCGAGCGCATCGTCACCATCGAGGACGCCGCCGAGCTGTGCCTGAACCACGAGCATCTGGTCGCGCTGGAGGCGCGGCCCGCCAACCAGGAAGGGCGCGGGCGCATCGATATCCGCGAACTCGTGCGCAACGCGCTGCGCATGCGGCCGGACCGGATCGTCGTGGGCGAGTGCCGCGGGCCGGAGGCCTTCGACATGCTGACCGCAATGAATACGGGGCACGAGGGCTCGTTGACCACGCTGCACGCCAACTCGGCCCGCGACGCCCTGGGGCGGCTGGAATCCATGATCCTGATGGCCGGGCTCGACCTGCCGCTGTCGGCCGTGCGCGAACACATCGCGGCCAGCGTGGACGTCGTGGTGCAGCAGGCCAGGCTGGCCGACGGGCAGCGGGCGGTGATTTCCATCACCGAAGTGACCGGCATGGAAAGCGGGCGCATACAGTTGCAGGAATTGTTCCGCTACGACCGCCGCCACGGCTTCGCCGGCTGCGGCGCCATGCCCGGCTTTGCGCGCGAATGGAGTGAAAGCGCAGCTGGCTTCGATCCGGGCTGGTTCTCCGACGCGGCGGGGCGCGAGGCCGGCGCATCGGCCTATCCGCAGGTCCTGCCGTGATCTGGCTGGCCGCGGCGGGCGCAATGATCTGCGCCATCGTGCTGGCCTGGCGCGCGCAGGGCTGGTTCGCGCCCGCGCTGCGGCGCTACCGCGAGGTCTACACCCACGAGGCCGGGCTGAAGCTGAGCGAAGTATTCCTGTTCATCGATCCGGCCCAGCTGTGGGCCGGGGCGATGGTGTGCGCGGCCCTGGCCGCCGCCCTGGTGCTGCCGCTGACGGGCAGCGCCGTCGCGGCCGCGCTGGCCGCGGCGCTGGCTTCGCGCATGCCGCGCGCGCTCATCGACGCGCTGCGGCGCAGGCGGGCGCGCCGCTTCGAGCAGCAATTGCCCATGGCCCTGCTGATGCTGGCCTCGGCGCTGCGGGCCGGGGTCGCGCTGGGCACGGGCCTGCGCCACGTCGTCGAGCAAAGCAGCGCGCCGCTGGCCCAGGAATTCGGACTGATGCTGCGCGAACAGCGCATGGGCGTGCCCTGGGACACGGCCCTGGAAAACCTGCTCGGCCGCATGCCCGCCGAAGCGACTTCGCTGGTGGTGGCGGCCATGCGCATCGCCGCGCAGACGGGGGGCAATCTAGCCGAGGCGCTGGAGAGCATCGCCCATACGCTGCGCGCCAGGCTGCAACTGCAGGCCAAGCTGGTGGCGCTGACCTCGCAGGGCCGGCTGCAGGCCTGGATCGTGGGCGCGCTGCCCATGCTGCTGCTGGCCGTGCTCGACCGCCTGGAGCCTGACGTCATGGGCTTGCTGTGGCGCACGCCGATGGGTTGGGGCGTGCTGGCCGTGGTGGCGGTGCTGGAGACCGCCGGCGTGCTGCTGATCCGGCGCATCATCCGCATCGATATCTGAAGGGAGGCCAGGGTGTGGCTATATCTCGGACTATTCACGGCGGGCAGTTGCGCGGCGTGGCTGGCGTGGGCCTTGCTGCAGCCGCTGCTGCGCCAGGGCCTTGCGGCGGTAGCGACGCTGCCCTGGTGGTGGCGGGCGGCCTGGCCGTGGATCTCGGCCACGGCGCCGCTGGCGGGGCGCCTGTGCACCTGGCGCTGGCGCCTGCGCCTGATGCGCGCCATCGACCGGGCCGCGCTGCCGGCCGGCGTAGGCTACGCCCACATGGCCGCGCTGTGCTGGAGCGCGGCGGTGGCCGCGGGAACGACGGTGTTGGCCGGCATGGCCGCCCTGACGCAGGCGGGGCCCTGGGCATGGGCCGCTTGGACGGCCGCGGCCGCGCTGGCGGCCGGCGCCGCGCCCTGGCTCTGGCTGCTCGACCTGGGCCGCAAGCGGCGTCGCAGCATCGAACGGGACCTGCCGTTCGTGTTCGACATGATGACCCTGTGCGTGGAGGCCGGATTGAGCGTGCAGGGGGCTTTGCAGCTGGCGGCGCGCAGCGGGCCGCCGGGCGCCTTGCGCGATGCGCTGGCCGACGCCCTGGCGGAGATGCGGGCCGGCGTGTCCCGCAGCGCCGCGATCAAGGCCCTGGCGCAGCGCTGCGACAGCCCGCTGGCGCGCAACTGGGCCGCGGCGGTGGCCCAGGCCGAGGCTTTGGGGATCAGTCTGGGGCCGGTGCTGCGGGCGCAGGCGGCGCAGTGCCGCAGCGACCGCCATCTGCGCGCCGAGCAACTGGCCATGCAGGCGCCGGTGAAAATGCTGCTGCCGCTGATCGCCTGCATTTTTCCGTGCACCTTCATCGTGCTGGCGTTTCCGATCGCGGTCCAGTTGCTGCAGGGCGTGCAATGAGCAGGCCCACGCCCTTGCCGCGGGGCCGCCTCAGGTTGCTGAAAGTCACGCGCTGGAGCGTCCGCCTGAGGGGGCTGTTGGGCCGCCGGCCGCCCGGGCCGCGCTGCGGCATCCTGCTGGCGCCCTGCGCGGGCGTGCATACCTTCGGCATGCGCTACGCGATCGACGTGGCGTTCGTGGCGCCGGATGGAAGGGTGCTGCGGGCGCGCCGGGCGCTGGCGCCCTGGCGCGTGGCCTTATGCCTGGGCGCCGTTGCCGTCGTTGAGATGCGCGCCGGCGTTCTCGATGCCGAATACGGAGGTATAGGCGGGGTAGAAGCTGCAATACAGCACACCGCCGGCGGCGATATTGAAGGGGATCTGCAGCGTGCCCGCAAACTGCGGCGATAGCCCGATGGCCACCAGCAGGCCGGCGCAGAGGTCGATGAACAGGAAGATCAGGACCCAGGTGGCGCCGTACACCAGGAACGGCAGCTTGTTGCGCCAGCAGGCGATGCCCGAGAAGAACAGCGCCTGGACCAGGCGCAGCCCGTGCCAGGCCACCAGCACCGGCGCGTGCCAGAAGAGCGCGGCGATCACGACGTAGACGATGGCGAACAACGACAGCGGCAGGGCCATCGCCGACAGGATGGGCTCCATGCTTTTCTCGACGGAGGCGATGCGCATGCCTTCGACCATCGCATCCGTGAAGGGCAGGAAAATCACCAGGCCGGCCACCATGCACAGCGCGGCATACAGCAATCCCATCAGGAACAGCTTCCTGAAGACCCCCGGTTGTTTCAGCGGCTTGCCCCACATCGAGGGCAGCATGACCCGGTCGGCCTCGACATGCTTGCATGCGGAGAGCGTCATCAGGGTAATGATGGGCATCAGCGCAACGACCAGAATTGGGCCGATAGGCGGCGTTGCGGTGGCGAAAACGACCAGAAGACTGATGGCCATGGCCCAGGTGAACATGGCCAGGGGTTGCTTGCGGAACAGGCGGAAGCCGTCTCGAACCCATTGCCAGCCGGATGCCGCGGGGAGGAATGCTGCTTGCATGGCTCTCTAGAAGGGGAATCTCTCAAAAAGGGACGCTATACGTCATTATGGGGGCCATGACCGTTACGGCAATATGGGCAGCCCCGGCCGGTGGCGCGCCTGCAACACTCTTTCGAAGTGCCGCGGATCGTGCGGTTTGAGGGTCTGCGCCGGCCGCGGCAGGAAAAAGTCGTACAGCCGCGATATCCAGAAACGCAGCGCGGCGGCGCGCAACATCAGCGGCCAGGCCTCGCGTTCGGCGTCCGTGAACGGCCGCTCGGCGGCATAGGCGCCCAGCCAGGATGCTACCAATTCGGGGACGAACTCGCCCGTGTCGCGCTCGATGCACCAGTCGTTGACGCTGACCGCCACGTCGAACAGCCAAGTGTCGCAGCCGGCGAAATAGAAATCGATGATGCCGCCCATGAGCGGGTCTTCGAAGGTGCCGGCGAACAGCACGTTGTCGCGGAACAGGTCGCAGTGGGCCGGACCGCCGGGCAGCGACTGCCAGGCGGGCGTCGCGGCGGCGGCCTGCTGGGCGGCCAGCTCGGCCTGCAGCAGATCGGCCTGGGCGGGCTCCAGGAAGGGCAGAACCTTGGGTGCGGTGTCCAGCCACCACGACAGCCCGCGCAGGTTGGGCTGCTGCAGGGGGAAGTCGCGGCCGGCCAGGTGGGCGCGTGCCAGCGTGGCGCCGGCCAGCGCGCAGTGCGCGACGCCGGGCGCCGGCTCGTAGCCGCCGGGCAGGCGCGAAACAATCGCGCAGGGCTTGCCGTGCAGGGTGGTCAGGCGCGTGCCGTCGCGCAGGGTCTGCGGGCGCGGCACCGGGATGCCGCGCTCGGCCAGGTGGTACATCAGTTCGATATAGAACGGAAGCTGGGCCTGCGTCAGCACCTCGAACAGCGTCAGGACGTACTCGCCGCGGCTCGTGTACAGGAAGTAATTGGTGTTCTCGATGCCCGCCGTGATCCCCCGCAGCGAAATGAACTCGCCCAGGTCGAAATGCGCCAGGAGGCTGCGCGCGTCGTCGTCGGATACGGGAGTGAATACGGCCATTGATATGCGGGAGTCAGGGGTTAACGGAAGGCCAGGACATGCCTGTGCGGCGGCGCAATTTTAGACCACCCGCCGCATCGGCCCGGCCGTGGGCGTCCGGGAGCCGCAAGCCGCTTGCCGGACACAATCCGGCCAAGCACCGTAAAATACCGCATCCCCTTGTTTTGCAGAGTGATTCTTGGACTCCCCCGACTGGCGGCTGTGCGTCGCCCCCATGATCGATGTGACCGACCGCCACTGCCGTTTTTTCCATCGGCTGCTGGCGCCGCGCGCGCGCCTGTACACGGAAATGATCACCACCGGCGCGCTGCTGTACGGCAATGTCGAACGCCACCTGGATTTCGACGAGACCGAGCATCCCGTGGCCTTGCAACTGGGCGGCAGCGAGCCGGACGCCCTGGCCCAGTCGGCCCGGCTGGGTCGCAAATGGGGCTACGACGAAATCAACCTGAACTGCGGCTGCCCGTCGGAGCGCGTGCAGAAGGGCGCTTTCGGCGCCTGCCTGATGGCTGAGCCGGCGCTGGTGGCCGACTGCATGAAGGCCATGCAGGACGCGGTGGACATTCCCGTCACTGTCAAGCACAGGCTCGGGCTGGATTACGACGAATCCTATGAATTCGTTCGGGATTTCGTCGGCAAGATCTACGACACCGGGTGCCGGGTGTTCATCGCCCATGCCCGCAACGCGGTGCTCAAGGGCCTGTCGCCCAAGGATAACCGCGAGATCCCGCCGCTGCGCTACGACGTGGTGCGCCAGCTCAAGCGCGACTTTCCGGATTGCACTTTCGTGCTCAACGGCGGCCTGGCCGACGCCGAGCAATCGGTGCGCGCCGCCGGCGATTTCGATGGGATCATGCTGGGCCGCGCCGCCTGGCATACGCCACGCGTGCTGTCCGAGATTTCCCTGCAGCTGTGGCCGTCCCTGCGGCTGCCCAGCGATGCGCAGGTGGTCGACGCCATGACCGAATACGCCGCGCGCCAGGTCGCGCGCGGCGTGCCGCTGCGCGTGATGACGCGGCCCATGCTGGGCCTGGTGAACGGGCAATCGGGGGCGCGCCGGTGGCGGCGCATGCTGTCGGACCCGGCCTTGCTGGCGGAAAACCGGCCGGAACTCATATACGAGGCCTGGCGCAGCCAGCGGCATGCGCCGGATATGCGCGGCGCCGCGAGCGTCGCGGCGCCGGCGGGAGCCTGATCGGCGGCGGGCGCCGCCGGTGCAATCAGGACTTGGCCGGTTCGGCGCTTTCGGTGGGCCAGTCGCGGATGTAGGCCTTGAGCATGTTGTTTTCGAACTGCTGGGCCGCCACGATGGCCTGGGCCATGTCGTAGAAAGAAATCACGCCCATCAGGGTGGGGCCGTCCATGACCGGGATGTAGCGCGCGTGCTTTTCCAGCATCAGGCGCTGCACTTCCTCGGCGCTGGTATTGGGCGAGACGCTGACCGGCGCGTCGTCCATGATGGAGCGGATGGTGGTTTCCCCGGCGTTGCCGCCATGCGCGTGCATGTGGCGGATGATCTCGCGGAACGTGAGCATGCCGGTCAGGGTGCCGAACTCCATGATGACGAGCGAGCCGATGTCCTGCTCGCTCATCGTTTGCACGGCCTGGGACACAGGCATGTCGGGCGACGCCGTATAGAGCGTATCGCCCTTGACGCGCAAAATCTCGCTGACCTTCAACATCGGTTCCTCCTGGGCGGACTACGCCCGAATACTGATTACTAATTCTTTTTCGCTTCCAGCTGCAATACCGGCGCGATTCCATTTTCAGTATTTTGCGCTTCTCCGCAGACTTCTTCCAGCGTGGGCGTATTTTGTTCGGAAAACACGGCGGCCGCGACCCGCAGTATTTCCGGGTCGTTGCGCACCCTGGACTGGTTGCGGTCGAGCAGAAAATGGTCCACCACAGGCGCCATCGAGGTCTGGCGGGCGTCGCAGGTCAGCACCCAGTTGTCCTCGGGCGTGCGCGTGGCCAGCCCCATGCCGCTCAGCGTTTCCAGCACTTCGTTGAGCTCGTCCTGGTGCAGCCGCAGCTGCGAGGCCAGCACGCTGGCCGGCAGGCCGCGCTGCTGCGCGCCGACCTGCGCCTTGCGCAGCGCGCGCAGCGCGTCCAGGGCGTCGACGAAGGTGGCGCCGGCATAGCGGTTGATCTTGCGGCGGCCCAGGCGGACCAGCGGCGCGCTGGAGGCCAGCGTGGCGCCCAGCAGCACGGCCAGCCAAGACAGGTAGATCCAGAGCAGGAAGATGGGCAGGGTGGCGAAGGCGCCGTAGATGACGGTGTAGGTCGGAAAGCGCGTCAGGTAGTAGGCGAAGGCCGATTTCATGATTTCCAGCGCGATCGCGGTCACGCAGCCGCCCAGCAGCGCGTCGCGCCACAGGACTTCGCGGTTCGGCACCACCACGAACAGCGCGGCGAATCCCAGCGCGGTCAGGACCAGCGGGATGAAGGAAATGGCCACGCTGACGATTTCCGGCACGTCGCGCACCAGCCCCAGCGACTCGCGCGCCACGAAGGAGGTGGCCCACAGGCTGGCGCCGGCCACCACCGGCCCCAGCGTGATGAGCGCCCAGTAGACCAGCGCGCGCTGGCGCAGCGGACGCTGGCGCGTGACGTGCCAGATGTCGTTGAGCGCCTTGTCGATGGTCATGATCAGCAGCAGCGACGTGATCAGCAGGAACACGCCGCCGATGGCGGTCAGGCGCGAGGCCTGGCGCGCGAACTGGTTCAGGTAGTCCATGATGTTGTCCGAAACGGACGGCGGCATCAGGCTGTTGGTCAGGAAGTCCTCGAGCGCGAGGCGGAATTCCTGGAACACGGGAAACGCGGTGAACAGCGACAGCACCACGGCCAGCATCGGCACGATGGCCAGCACGGTGGTGAAGGTGAGGCTGGAGGTGACCTGGAGCAGTTTTTCTTCGCCGGCGCGTTCAAAGGTGAAGCGGACGATGCGCCAGGCTCTCGCGCCCCATGAAGAGCGCGATGTCGGGGATCTGGGGGCCGCCGGCGCGGCGGCAGGCTCGGCGGGGCGATTCATCAGGCGATAATAGCAGCATGAACCCTGAACTCAACCCCCGCCTGCGCCTGCTCGCCTCGGTTTCGCTGTTTGCCCTGATAGTGCTTTGCGTGACCTGGGAGACCGTGGTGGCGCCGGTGCGGCCCGGAGGGTCCTGGATGCTGCTGAAGGCCTTGCCGCTGGCGTTTCCGCTGCGCGGCATCCTGCGCGGCAATCTCTATACCTACCAATGGGCGTCGATGCTGTCGCTGCTGTACCTGATGGAAGGGGTGGTGCGCGCCATGTCCGACCCGGCCGCGCTGTCGGTGGCGATGGCGTGGGGGGAGATCCTGCTCTCGACGGTTTTCTTCCTGAGCGCCATTTTCTACGTGCGGCCCGCCAAGCGGGCCGCCAGGAGGCAACGCGCATGAGCGCCCATACGCTGGCCGAACTACGTACGGTCAATTCCTTCGCCGCCTTGCCGCCGGCTTTCTATACGCGTCTTGCGCCGCGCCCGCTGAACCAGCCGCGGCTGCTGCACGCCAATCCCGACGCCGCGCGCCTGATCGGCCTGGACCCGGCGGTGCTGGATACGCCCGAGTTCCTGAGCGTGTTTTCGGGCGCGCAGCCGCTGCCCGGCGGCGATACCCTGGCGGCCGTCTACAGCGGCCACCAGTTCGGCGTCTGGGCCGGCCAGCTGGGCGACGGGCGCGCCCACCTGCTGGGCGAGGTCGAAGGGCCGCAGGGCGCCTGGGAGCTGCAACTCAAGGGCTCGGGCATGACGCCTTATTCGCGCATGGGCGACGGCCGCGCCGTATTGCGCTCGTCGGTGCGCGAATACCTGGCCAGCGAAGCCGTGCACGGCCTGGGCGTGCCCACCACGCGCGCGCTGGCGCTGGTGGTTTCCGACGACCCGGTCATGCGCGAAACCGTCGAGACCGCCGCCATCGTGACGCGCATGTCGCCCAGCTTCGTGCGCTTCGGCTCGTTCGAGCACTGGTCCTCGCGGCGCCAGCCGGAACCGCTCAAGACCCTGGCGGACTACGTCATCGACCGCTATTACCCGCAGTGCCGCGAAATGCCGGGCGGCGCGCCGCGGGACGACGGCGTGGCCGTGCTGAACCTGCTGCGCGAGGTCACGCGGCGCACGGCGCGGCTGATGGCCGACTGGCAGGCGGTCGGGTTCTGCCACGGAGTGATGAACACTGACAATATGTCCATCCTGGGGCTTACGCTGGATTACGGCCCCTACGGTTTCATGGACGGCTTCCGGCTGGGGCATGTCTGTAACCACTCGGATACCGAAGGGCGTTATTCCTGGAACCGGCAGCCGTCGGTGGCGCTATGGAACCTGTACCGCCTGGGCGGCAGCCTGCATGCGCTGGTGCCCGACGTCGACGGCCTGCGCGCGGCGCTGGACGAATTCGAGCCGGTGTTCACCCGCGCGTTCCACGAACGGATGGCCGCCAAGCTCGGCCTGGCCGCGTGGCAGGTGGAGGACGAGCCGCTGCTGGACGATCTGCTCAAGCTGATGGACGCCAACCAGGCCGACTTCACCCTGAGCTTCCGGCGCCTGGCCGATGCGCTCGCGGGCCAGCGCAGCGCATTCGAAGACCTGTTCATCGACCGCCCGGCCGCGGGCGCCTGGCTGGACCGCCTGCTGGCGCGCCATGCGCAGGACGCGCGCCCGGTGCCCGAGGTGGCGGCCGGCATGAACCGCGTCAATCCGCTGTACGTGCTGCGCAATCACCTGGCCGAGGAGGCGATCCGCGCCGCCAAGACGGGCGACGCCGGCGAAATCGATACGCTGCTCAAACTGTTGCGTAATCCCTACGAGGCGCAGCCCGGTTATGAGCGGTATGCGGGATTGCCGCCCGACTGGGCCGGCAGCATCGAAGTCAGCTGCTCGTCCTGAATATACCGAGCCGCCGTAAACTGATTTTGAAAGGACTTAGGGAAGGTCTGAAGAACTCGATTTCAAACATCCAAAAATCGACCTCATGACCAAAGTATTCAAAAATGGTTAAAAACTGCTCAAATCATCGCCACTTTCGGGTTGTTTGCACCCCGATCAGGCCCGTTTTCGGGCCTGTTGGCGCTTTTTGGGCGCACTTACCCTGCCACCGCCGTCAACGGGCGGCGTGCCATCCAGATATTGGACAGCGTAAACAACATTTTCAAATGCGCAGTGTTCTTGGCCAGTCCACGGAATCTGACTTTACGAAACCCGAATTGGCATTTGATGACACGAAACGGATGCTCAACCTTGGCTCGAAGACTGGATTTGGCCCGCTCAATGTTTTGCGTCAAACGATCAATTGCGCTGTTACCCAAGGCGCGCCGTTTGCCGGGGCGCATGGCAATGTGCCAGGTTACGTCACGCCCTTGGTGCTCGGGTCGTTTGTCTACGCCTTGATAACCGGCATCGCCAAAAGCCAACGTTTCTTCACCATGCAGCAACGCAGCCGCCTGAGTAACATCATGCTCATTGGCAGCGGTGCCCACCACCGTGTGGACCAGCCCGCTGTGAAGATCAACCCCAATGTGGGCCTTCATCCCAAAGTGCCACTGGTTTCCCTTTTTGGTCTGATGCATCTCGGGGTCCCGCGTGCCGCTGGCGTTCTTGGTCGAGCTGGGTGCATCGATAATTGTGGCGTCCACAATGGTGCCTTTGCGCACCTGAATGCCTTGATCCTGCAACAGCAGGTTGACCGCCTCAAGCGCTTGGTCGGCAATGTTGTGCTGCTCGAGCAGATGACGGAAGTTCAAAATGGTGGTCTCGTCCGGCACACGACCTCCAGGCAGTTTGGCAAACTGGCGCATCGAAAAGCTGTCGTACAGCGTCTCTTCCATGGCCGGGTCCGACAGCGAAAACCACAGTTGCATGAAGTAGATGCGCAGCATCGTTTCCAGCGGATACGGTGGACGACCGATGCCCGGTTTGGGGTAATGCGGATCGACCAGATCGGCAAAGAGCTTCCACGGCACCGCACGCTCCATCTTGGCCAGAAACTTCTCACGGCGCGTTTTCTTGCGTTTGCCAACGTACTCGGCTTCGGAAAAACTCAACTGGCTCATCGGGTTCACTCGGATCGGACTGTTTTCAATAACTTATATTCTGACAGGTTCGTTGGACTTGTTCAGAGGTTCCTTAGGCGAAAATACCTATTTGGAAATGGAATATCGCAGTTTTTTTCACTGCAATCATTCGTTTCCATTGTAAAAGTCGTAAGATTGTCGCCAACGGGACACTCCGGGGGCCAGCGTCCGCGGGGCATTTGTCGATACTCTTCAATATAAAGCACTCTAAATATGGCTGGCGCAGATGGTTTGCTGTGTATCGGTCTGCTTGAGGATGACGCCGATTTCCGGGAGGAACTGGCGTTAGGCTTGGGTGGCTATGGTTTTCGGGTGGCATTCGCCTGTGATAATGCGGCGGCGTTTTATCGCCGGTTGCAGGAGCAGCCGTGCGACATCGTCATACTCGATGCGCACTTGCCGGGCGAAGACGGTTTTTCCGTGGCGACCCGCCTGCGCGCCCTGAGCCCCGTCGGCATCGTCATGCTGACCGGCCGCAGCGCGCTGGTAGACCGGGTGCGCGGCCTGGAAGGCGGCGCCGACGTCTACATGACCAAGCCCGTGGACCTGCTGGAGCTCAGCTCGGTCATACGCAGCCTGGCCCGCCGGATGCGCCTGGCCAAGGCGCCGAATCCCACCGCCGCGGAAACCCGCGCTCCGGCCGACAGTTCATGGTCGCTGCAGGACGGCGGCTGGATACTGGTGGCGCCGGACGGCGCTTCCCTGCATCTCAGCGCGCAGGAGCGTACTTTCCTGATCGCGCTGATGGACGCGGCCGGCAGCGCGGTCAGCCGCCAGGTGCTGGCCGAACTGTTCCTGCCCGACAGCCCGGGCGGTTTCGAATTGCGCCGCATCGACGTGCTGGTCAGCCGCCTGCGCGCCAAGGCGCAAAGCGCCGGCCTCAAGCTGCCGGTGCTGTCCGTGCGCGGCCAGGGCTACGTGTTCGCCGCCTGAACCGGCGGCGGGTTGGACGGCAGCGTCACGACGAAACGCGTGCCCACGCCCACCGTGCTTTGCNGTCTACAGCGGCCACCAGTTCGGCGTCTGGGCCGGCCAGCTGGGCGACGGGCGCGCCCACCTGCTGGGCGAGGTCGAAGGGCCGCAGGGCGCCTGGGAGCTGCAACTCAAGGGCTCGGGCATGACGCCTTATTCGCGCATGGGCGACGGCCGCGCCGTATTGCGCTCGTCGGTGCGCGAATACCTGGCCAGCGAAGCCGTGCACGGCCTGGGCGTGCCCACCACGCGCGCGCTGGCGCTGGTGGTTTCCGACGACCCGGTCATGCGCGAAACCGTCGAGACCGCCGCCATCGTGACGCGCATGTCGCCCAGCTTCGTGCGCTTCGGCTCGTTCGAGCACTGGTCCTCGCGGCGCCAGCCGGAACCGCTCAAGACCCTGGCGGACTACGTCATCGACCGCTATTACCCGCAGTGCCGCGAAATGCCGGGCGGCGCGCCGCGGGACGACGGCGTGGCCGTGCTGAACCTGCTGCGCGAGGTCACGCGGCGCACGGCGCGGCTGATGGCCGACTGGCAGGCGGTCGGGTTCTGCCACGGAGTGATGAACACTGACAATATGTCCATCCTGGGGCTTACGCTGGATTACGGCCCCTACGGTTTCATGGACGGCTTCCGGCTGGGGCATGTCTGTAACCACTCGGATACCGAAGGGCGTTATTCCTGGAACCGGCAGCCGTCGGTGGCGCTATGGAACCTGTACCGCCTGGGCGGCAGCCTGCATGCGCTGGTGCCCGACGTCGACGGCCTGCGCGCGGCGCTGGACGAATTCGAGCCGGTGTTCACCCGCGCGTTCCACGAACGGATGGCCGCCAAGCTCGGCCTGGCCGCGTGGCAGGTGGAGGACGAGCCGCTGCTGGACGATCTGCTCAAGCTGATGGACGCCAACCAGGCCGACTTCACCCTGAGCTTCCGGCGCCTGGCCGATGCGCTCGCGGGCCAGCGCAGCGCATTCGAAGACCTGTTCATCGACCGCCCGGCCGCGGGCGCCTGGCTGGACCGCCTGCTGGCGCGCCATGCGCAGGACGCGCGCCCGGTGCCCGAGGTGGCGGCCGGCATGAACCGCGTCAATCCGCTGTACGTGCTGCGCAATCACCTGGCCGAGGAGGCGATCCGCGCCGCCAAGACGGGCGACGCCGGCGAAATCGATACGCTGCTCAAACTGTTGCGTAATCCCTACGAGGCGCAGCCCGGTTATGAGCGGTATGCGGGATTGCCGCCCGACTGGGCCGGCAGCATCGAAGTCAGCTGCTCGTCCTGAATATACCGAGCCGCCGTAAACTGATTTTGAAAGGACTTAGGGAAGGTCTGAAGAACTCGATTTCAAACATCCAAAAATCGACCTCATGACCAAAGTATTCAAAAATGGTTAAAAACTGCTCAAATCATCGCCACTTTCGGGTTGTTTGCACCCCGATCAGGCCCGTTTTCGGGCCTGTTGGCGCTTTTTGGGCGCACTTACCCTGCCACCGCCGTCAACGGGCGGCGTGCCATCCAGATATTGGACAGCGTAAACAACATTTTCAAATGCGCAGTGTTCTTGGCCAGTCCACGGAATCTGACTTTACGAAACCCGAATTGGCATTTGATGACACGAAACGGATGCTCAACCTTGGCTCGAAGACTGGATTTGGCCCGCTCAATGTTTTGCGTCAAACGATCAATTGCGCTGTTACCCAAGGCGCGCCGTTTGCCGGGGCGCATGGCAATGTGCCAGGTTA
>NZ_POQS01000001.1:1124322-1142746 GCF_002885955.2 Achromobacter pulmonis | reverse complement strand
GGCGGCGCCGACGTCTACATGACCAAGCCCGTGGACCTGCTGGAGCTCAGCTCGGTCATACGCAGCCTGGCCCGCCGGATGCGCCTGGCCAAGGCGCCGAATCCCACCGCCGCGGAAACCCGCGCTCCGGCCGACAGTTCATGGTCGCTGCAGGACGGCGGCTGGATACTGGTGGCGCCGGACGGCGCTTCCCTGCATCTCAGCGCGCAGGAGCGTACTTTCCTGATCGCGCTGATGGACGCGGCCGGCAGCGCGGTCAGCCGCCAGGTGCTGGCCGAACTGTTCCTGCCCGACAGCCCGGGCGGTTTCGAATTGCGCCGCATCGACGTGCTGGTCAGCCGCCTGCGCGCCAAGGCGCAAAGCGCCGGCCTCAAGCTGCCGGTGCTGTCCGTGCGCGGCCAGGGCTACGTGTTCGCCGCCTGAACCGGCGGCGGGTTGGACGGCAGCGTCACGACGAAACGCGTGCCCACGCCCACCGTGCTTTGCATGGTCAGCGAGCCGCCCTGGTTCTGGCAGATGCGCCGGGCCAGGTACAGGCCTATCCCCAGGCCTTGCGTTTCCCGATGCGCGGCGCGCCGGAAATGCGGCTCGAAAATCCGCGCCTGTTCCTCTTCCCCGATGCCCGGGCCGCGGTCGGTGACCGCCACCCAGGCCGTCGGCACGTCGCCCGCGCGGCTTAGGCCGGTCTCGATGCGCACCGGCTGGTTGGCCGGCGAATACTTGATGGCGTTGTGGATCAGGTTGCGCACCACGACGCAGGTCAACGGCCGGTCGCAATAGACGGGCAGGGGGCTTTCGGCCTCCAGGATCAGCGCATGCGCGGTATCGGGCTGCATCGAGGCGACCACGTCGCGCGCCAGCGCCGCCAGGTCCGCCGACTCGCCTCGGGGCGTCCAGGCCTGCTCGCCGAGCCGGTCCTGGTTCAGCAGCTGGTCCATGAGTTCGGTCATCCGCGAGACCGAACGATGGATGCGCGCAAGGCGGCTGCCGGTGGCGTCGCCGCCGTCGGCGAGAATCATGTCCAGGGATTGGGCGGCCGCGCTGATGGTGGCCAGCGGCGCGCGCAGCTCGTGCGAGATCAGCGCGTTCATCTGGCGTTGCGTATCGAGCGCGCCGGCCAGTTCCGCCAGCCGCAGTTCGCCCTGGGCGAGCTGGTCCGTGCCGGCGGCGGGCGCCGGGCCGGCGGCTGCGGGGGCGGGGGCGGATGCGGCGGCGGCCCGCTCGCCCATGGCGTACAGCAGCAGCGCGCCCGTCACCAGCAGCAGCCGCAGCAGTTCCCAGCCCAGATGCGCGCCGGCGGCGGCGCCGGGCCGCCCGGCGTCGCTGGCCAGCACCCAGGCCGAGACGGCATAGGCCAGCGCCATGGCCAGCATCGCCGCGTTCGCACTGGAGCCCCGCAGCGCGCGCCACAGGAACCAGGCAGCCAGCAGCACGCTGGTAATCGAGCAGGCGCCGGCTATCGTGGTGTGGACGGCGCTATTGCCGGGCCCGTAGGCAAGCACCAGCCTCAATGCGGCCAGGGTGGCCAGTGTGGTGCTGACCCAACGGCAGACCGTCGCCAGCCTGCCGGCGCCGGGCGTCTGCGCCAGCGCCGGCACGGTAAGCGCGAGCAGGGCGGCGTAGGAGCCGGCTTGCAGCGCGCCGGGCGGCAGCAGCGCGGGCGTGGCGCGGTACACGCCTTCGACCAGCATGAACGCCAGACCGGCGCCGTGCATGGCGTTGCGGGTGGCGGCCCAGGCCAGCGCGCAGGCCGCGGCGCAGGCGATCGCGACGCCGGCGGTCAGGCCCAGGCTGATGTCCGCATAGGCGGCGCTCGGCGCATGGGTTTGCGCGGCCGCGGGAAAGCACAGCGCATACAACAGCAGGCCCAGGATGGCCGGCAGGACGGGCCCGCGGATACGAAGAGGCGATACTGGCGTCAACTAGAAACCCATGGATGTTCGGCCGGGAGGTCGTGCGCTTGGGGCGAGTGTACGCGAGCGCCGCGTATCGCGTGGACGCCCAGCCCTTCCAGGATGTTCTGGGTCGCGATGTCGGGCACGTCCTCCGCATAGACCTGCATGTGCAGCGTGATGGCCGTGGCGACCACGGTGGCGGCCAGGTGGCGGTTGCCGGGGCTGTGCTGCAGGCCGGCGATGAAGCTGCCGCTCAGCTTCACGTAGGACAGCGGAAACTCGTGCAGGCGTTCCATGGCGCCGAAGTGCTGCGGCAGCCGCGCCACGCCGATCCGGCCGCCGGCATCCGTGGCGATGCGGCAGAGCTCGTGCAGGTCCGCTTCCTGTTCCACCAGCGCGGCCGCGTCGACTTCGAGGATGAGGCGCTGGGCCAGCGCCGGCCGGTCGTCCAGCATGCGTTGCAATCGGGACAGGAACGAGGGCTGGGCGAGCGAGGCCAGCGCCACGGGCACGGACAAGGCGCCCCGGCCGGCATACAGCCAGTCCAGCGCCAGCCGCACGGCCTGCACGTCGCAATCGGCCGACAGCCCGAGCCGGACCGCGGGCGGCATGAAGATGGAGGCCGGCACCGGGTCGGCGTCGGCGGTGTCGTGCAGGGTCAGGCTGGCTTCCTGGTGCAGCAGGGCGCCTGCCAGGTCGTGCAGCGGCTGCACCGTCAGCGAGAAGCGATGCTGCTCCAGCGCCGTGACCAGCGCGTCGTGCCAGCTGTATTCGCCGATGGGCGTGCTGTCGGGCGCGCGGTTGGCCGGCGTGACCTGATCGTCGTCGGCGCTCTCGGCGCACATCAGCGCGTGGTCCAGGCGGGCCAGGGTTTCGCTCATGTTGTCGTCCGGCCCGTAGGCGGCCAGCGCCATGGCCCAGCGGCACCAGCCGTGCTTGTCCATCGGCACGCGCAGCGAGCGCAGTTCGCGCCGCACGCGTTCGGCCAGCAGGCCGGCCTGCGGCGCCGACGAACGCGGCAGCAGCAGGGCGAAATCGGAGCCGCTCAGGCGGGCCAGCAGCGCGGTCTGCTGGCCGAACTCGGCCACCAGCTTGAGCAGCCGGTCCGACGAGGAGCGCAGCCACTGGTCGGCGAAGGCGCGCGACAGGTGGCGGTTGATCTGCGCCAGGTCCCGCTGGCGGAACATCAGCAGATGGCCGCCGGCCTCCGGCGCCTTGTCGGCCAGCGCCAGCCGGAACTGTTCGATGAAATAGCGGCGGTTGTGCAGGCGCGTGATGGGGTCCAGGTAGACCTCGCTCTGCAGCGATTCGATGCGGGCGTTCTGTTCCTGCACGGCGGCGGCCACCAGGCGCTGCGCGTCGGCCAGCGCCCGGTCCGTTTCGGCCGCGGCGGGCGCGCCGTCCGCCGGAGCAGCGGCCTGCGTCTGCATGCGCCGCGCCAGGTTCAGGGCGACCAGTATCCACAGCACGGCGGCGGCCACCACCAGACCGAGGATGCGCACGCCGCTTTGCCAGAGGGTGTCGCGCGCCTGCCGCGAATCGGCCTGGACCGTGACCGTGCCCTGGGCGGCGCCGTCGGCCGTGACGAAGGCGCGCGACACGGCGGGCGCCTCTATGCCCAGCCAGGCGTTGCGCCAGTCGTATTCGCGGCCCGCGGCCTCGTCCGGCCTGGCGCGCCTTTCCAGCGTCGAGCCGTTCTTTTCATCGGTGATGCGTATCAGCGCGTATTGGCCCTGCGCATACAGCTCGTCGGCCAGTGTGGCGCGTTGGCCGGCGTCGCTGACGGCATGCGACAAGACCCAGGCCAGCATGGCCGCGCCTTTTTCACTGCGCTGCGCCAGCTGCGAGTCGAGATACCGATGCGCAGCCGCCACACCCAGCGCCTGGGCGCCGAGCAGGGCCAGACCGATCAGGATGGCGGCGATGAAAAGTACCCGGCGGAAAGTGGGCATGTGGTTGAAGTTTCTCTGGCTGCCCGGCTCCGGCCAGGACGCCTGGATGGGAAACGTGACACGCGTTGCTAGCACATTGACGCAGGTCTTTGTACAGTAATTCTGCATGTCACATACCGTACAGAATATTACTAAATATGCGCCAACACCGGGCAAGCTGTGCAATTATTTCGGTGCTGCGGCCAAACGCCGTCAACTATCGGGCTCTTGCGTATTAATTTTCCGGTGTTGGCTGTCGTAGTACCAGGGAGGATGCATGCCGCGGGCCGGGAGAAGCCGCTCGGGGCCATCTTTCCCGCGGCGCTAGATCAAAGTACTGTAGGAATACAAGGAAAAAGAGGTGCGTTGCCTCTGATATGTGGCGTTTTTTTGCGAAACCAATGCATAACTTAAAAAATGTTACAGCCCTTGGGTTCCTTGCCGAACCGCAACGCCAGGGGCATATGGATAGGGGGCTCCGTGCGTGAGAGTTACCTGCTCGCACTGTGCCTGGTGCTGGCAGCCGCCCTTGTGGCGATATGCCTGATCTTTGTACGCAGGGAGCGCGCGCTACGGCGGCGCCTGCGGTTCGATGAACTGACCGGCCTGCTCAGCCAGCAGGAATTGCAGCGGCGCGCGCGCGGCTGGTTCGACGGCGGCCGTTCGTGGCGCGGCGCCTTCTTCCTCGTCGGTTTCGAGCAGTATGCCGAGATCAGCGCCATGTTGCGCGCCGGAGAAGACCAGGCCCTGCTGGCGCAGGTGGCCGGCCGGCTCGGCCTGATCGCGCGCACGCTCGGGGGCGTGGCGGCGCGCACGGGGGCGGCCAGCTTCACGGTCTGCGTGCCCGACGTGGACGAGCAGGGGGCGGCGCAGGTGTCGGCCAAGCTGCTGGACGATCTGAGCGCGCCCCTGGAACTGGGCGGGCGCACCCTGATGGCGGTATTCCGGGTCGGCGCCGCGCTTTACCCCGAACACGGACGCAGCGTCGAGGAACTGCAACGTTGCGTCCAGGTGGCGATGGTGCCGCTGAAGGCGCGCGGCGGCCCGGGCTGGAACCTCTTCGACTTCCGCATGCTGGCGCACCAGCGCGACCAGCAGGGCCTGGAAAACGATCTGCGCCTGGCCCTGACCACGCCGGCCATGGAACAGTTCGAGCTGTATTACCAGCCGGTCTGGGACAGCAGCACGGGCGTGGTGCAGGGATGCGAGGCGCTGTTGCGCTGGCATCATCCCGTGCTGGGCAGCGTGTCGCCGGCCGTGACCATCGAACTGGCCGAGCGCAGCGGGCTGATCGTGCCGCTGGGGGCCTGGATTCTGGAACGCGCCTGCACCCAGGCGGCGCAATGGCCGGCGGCATGGCGCGTGCACGTGAACCTGTCGGTCAGGCAGATGAACGAAGGCGGCCTGGTGGACCTGGTCTCCAAAGCGCTGGCCGGCGCCCGGCTGGAGCCGCGCAAGCTGGTGCTGGAGATCACGGAATCGCTGTTCATCCTGCACTACGAGCAGCACGTGAAGGTCTTGAACGCGCTGCGCGCCATGGGCGTGGGCATGGCGCTGGACGACTTCGGCTGCGGCTATTCCAGCCTGAACCACCTGCGCTCGCTGCCGATAGACTGGGTCAAGATCGACCGCAGCTTCATTTCCGCGCTGGAGTCGGACGCCGGCAGCCGCGAGGTCGTGTCCGCGCTGTTCGGCCTGTGCCAGGCGATGCACCTGCCGGTGGTGGCCGAAGGCGTCGAAACCGAGGGCCAGCGCGAGATCCTCAAGTCGTTGGGATGGCAGGTCATGGAGCTTGTCAGAAATTTTGTGTGTGAGGCATAGCATGTCGACAAGGAGCATGAATGCCACGCAAGACCAAACCCACCGCTTTGGCGGACCAGGCGGCACAGCCGCAATTTCACATCCCGGCCGAGCTGCTTGACCAGTTGGTGACCGGGCCCATGACGCCGGGCCAAGTCCAAGGGCTGTTCGATCAGTTCAAGAAGTCAATTCTTGAGCGGGCGCTGGGCGCCGAGATGAGTCATCACCTAGGCTATGCGCCCGGCCAAGCCAAGCCCACAGGCGGATCAGCCAACCACCGCAACGGCAAGAGCACCAAGACCGTACTGACCGATGTGGGGGCGCTGCGCATCGATGTCCCACGCGATCGCGAAGGCAGCTTCGAGCCGCAGCTCATTGGCAAGCACGAGCGGCGCTTTACGGGTTTCGACGACAAGATCATCGCCATGTACGCACGCGGCATGACGGTGCGCGAGATCCAGGGTTTCCTGGCTGAGATGTACTCGGTGGACGTCTCGCCCGAGCTCATCAGCCGTGTCACCGATGAGGTGATGGGCGAGGTCACGGCCTGGCAGACACGGCCGCTGGAGGCGATGTACCCGGTGGTGTTCTTCGATGCGCTGCGGGTCAAGATTCGCGAGGATGCGGTGGTGCGCTCCAAGGCCGTCTACCTGGCGCTGGGCGTACTGCCTGACGGCTCGCGCGACATCCTGGGAATCTGGATCGAGAACACCGAGGGGGCGAAGTTCTGGATGAAGGTCTTCAACGATCTGAAGACGCGCGGGGTGCAGGACATCCTGATTGCCGTCACCGACGGCCTCAAGGGCATGCCAGAGGCGCTGGGCGCAGTGTTCCCGGCGACGACGCTGCAGACCTGCATCGTGCACCTGATCCGGGGTGGCCTGGACTTTGCGTCATGGAAAGACCGCAAGGCGCTGGCCGCAGCCATCAAACCCATCTACACCGCGGTGAGCGCCGAGGCGGCCGAGGCCGAGTTGGATGCGTTTGCGGCCGGCCCCTGGGGGCAGCGGTTCCCGACCGTGGTCAGCGCCTGGCGCCGGGCCTGGGACAAGGTCATCCCGTTCTTCGCCTTCCCGCCCGAGGTGCGGCGCGTGATCTACACCACCAACGCCATCGAGAGCGTGAACGCACGGCTGCGCAAGATCATCAAAACGCGCGGCCACTTCCCCAGCGACGAGGCGGCCACCAAGCTGATCTGGCTGGCGCTGCGCAACATCACCGCGGACTGGGGGCGGGCGGCCAACCACTGGAAATCAGCGATGAACCAATTTGCGATCCTCTACGAGGACCGATTTACCAGATCGGGCCAGTAAGATCACCAAGCCGCCTCACGATTGAGTGACGGATTCAACAGCCTCACACACAGAAATCCTGACACTCCCGGGTCATGCAGGGCTACCTGCTGGGACGGCCCGCGCCGGCCTCGGAAATCCAGGCTTTGGCCTCCGCGGTGTCATAATCGGGGTTGCTTGCAAACCGACTCCGCTGACTCCTTATGCCCGGCAACACCTTAGGTACTCTCTTTACCGTCACCAATTTCGGCGAATCCCACGGCCCCGCCATCGGCTGCGTCGTCGACGGCTGCCCGCCCGGATTGCCCCTGGAGGCCTCCGACATCCAGCTGGAACTGGACCGCCGCCGTCCCGGCACCTCGCGCCACGTCACGCAGCGCCAGGAAGCCGACCAGGTCGAGATTCTGTCGGGCGTGTACGAAGGGGTGACGACGGGCACGCCGATCGGCCTGCTGATCCGCAACACGGACGCGCGCAGCAAAGACTACTCGAACATCGCCGACACCTTCCGGCCCGGCCATGCCGACTACACCTACTGGCGCAAGTTCGGCGTGCGCGATCCGCGCGGCGGCGGACGCTCGTCGGCGCGCCTGACCGCGCCCACCGTGGCCGCGGGCGCCATCGCCAAGAAGTGGCTGGCGCAGCAGTACGGTGTGCAGGTGCGCGGCTACATGAGCCAGCTGGGCCCGATCTCCATTCCTTTCGTGTCCTGGGACGAAGTCCCCAACAATCCGTTCTATGCGCCCAACGCCGGGATCGTGCCCGAGCTCGAAGCCTACATGGACCAGCTGCGCCGCGACGGCGACTCCATCGGCGCGCGCATCGAGGTGGTGGCCGAGAACCTGCCGGCGGGCTGGGGCGAACCCATTTACGACCGCCTGGACGCCGACATCGCGCACGTGATGATGGGCCTGAACGCGGTCAAGGGCGTCTCGATCGGCGCCGGCTTCGACAGCATCGCCCAGCGCGGCTCCGAACACGGCGACGAGATCACGCCCGATGGTTTCCTGAGCAACCATGCGGGCGGCGTGCTGGGCGGCATTTCCACCGGCCAGCCGGTGACCGTGTCGCTCGCAATCAAGCCGACCTCCAGCATCCGGGTCGAGCGCAAGTCGGTGAACCGCGCCAACGAGCCGGTCCAGGTGCAGACCCTGGGCCGCCACGATCCTTGCGTCGGCATCCGCGCCACGCCCATCGCCGAGGCGATGCTGGCGCTGGTGCTGATCGACCACGCCCTGCGCCATCGCGCGCAATGCGGCGATCCGGTCTGATACCCTGACGTTCCCCGCAATACGTACTTCGAATACCTGGAGGCCGACATGATCCGGAAACGTTTCCCGCTGCGCCAGGCGGGCGCGGCGCTTGCGCTGGCCGCCCTGGCCGGCTGCACGGGCATGAACACCACCCAGTCCGGCGCCATCGGCGTCAACCGGACCCAGTACATGTCCAGCATGGTGCCTTCGCAGGCGCTGGACCAGGAAGCCAGCCAGCAATATGCCGACATCGTCAAGCAGGCCAAGGCCAAGGGCCAGCTGGACCGCGACGCCCAGCAGCTCGCGCGCGTGCGTGCGATTTCGCAACGGCTGATCGCGCAGACGCCGGTGTTCCGGCCGGACGCCGCAAGCTGGAACTGGGAAGTGCACGTGCTGTCCAGCGACGAAATCAACGCCTGGTGCATGCCGGGCGGCAAGATCGCCGTCTACACCGGCCTGATCTCCAAGATCAAGCCCACGGACGACGAGCTGGCGGCGGTGATGGGCCATGAAATCGCCCACGCGCTGCGCGAACATGCCCGCGAGCGGGTGTCGCAGCAGATGGCGACGAGCCTGGGATTATCGGTGCTGTCCATCGCGACGGGCTCCAGCGTGGCTTCCGACCTGGGCGGCCAGCTTACCAACGTGATGTTCACGCTGCCCAACAGCCGCACCCACGAAACCGAGGCCGACCGCATGGGCGTGGAACTGGCGGCCCGCGCCGGCTTCGACCCGCGGGCCGCCGTGACGCTGTGGCAGAAGATGGGCGCGGCCGACCAGGGCAGCGCCCCGCCCGAGATCCTGTCGACCCACCCGTCGGCGGCCTCGCGCATCGCCGACCTGCAGGCCGCGGCGCAGCAGGTGCTGCCGCTGTACGAACAGTCCAAGGGCAAGGCCGCCGCGCGCTGAGCGCGGCCGGCGCCGCGGGCCGCTTCAGGCCCGGCCCGCGGCGATCTTGACGCCGGGGCCGCGCATGATGCCTATGCCCAGCTCGGCCAGGATGCGCTGCGTTTCGGCGTCGGGCACATCCTCGGCATAGACCGCGATATTCAGCTTGCGCGCCGTTTCCAGTACCGACGCGGTCAGCTGCTGGCTGCCGGGGCTTTGCGACATGCCGCCCACGAAACCGCCGCCCAGCTTCACGTAGGACAAGGGCAGGGTGTGCAACTGCGCCACCGCGCCGAACTGCTGCGCCAGGCGGCGCACGCCGATATGCGCGCCGAACTCCGAGGTCACCCGCGCCAGCGCGGCGATCTGTTCGTGGCATTCCACCAGGCCGTGGGCGTCGATTTCCAGGTACAGCCGGCTCGCCAACGGCCGGTGCTCGGTCAGCATCAGGGCCAGCTGGCGGAAGAATTTCTGGCCGCGCAGCGAGGGCAGGGCGACCCGCACGGCCAGTTCGCCGGGATTGGCGGCCAGCCAGTCCAGGCCCAGGCTTACCGCTTCCAGGTCGCAATCCGCCACCAGGTCCAGCCGCACCGCCGGCGGGATGAACAGCGTCGCCGGGATCGGTTCCTGGTCGGCGGCGGTGCGCAGCATCAGCATGGCCTCCACGCGCACCGGGCTGCCGTCGGTGGCTTTCAGGGTTTCCGGGGCCAGCTCGAAACGATGTTCCTCCAGGGCGCACAGAATCGCGTCCTTCCAGGCGCGTTCGCCGGATTCGGAAGGCGTGTGCATGTCGGTCGCGCCCGCGATCACGACCTGGTCGTTGCCGGCGCTTTCGGCCCGCATCAGCCCGAAATCCAGCCGCGCCAGCACCGGCCCGGCCTGATGGCCGTGGCCGTAGTCGGTGATGGCCTGGGCCCAGCGGCACAGGTGGCCTTCGCCGACCGGGATGCGCGAGGCATGCAGGTCGGCGCGCACCTGTTCGGCGATCATCATCGCCTGCGGCGCCGCGCAGCCGGGCAGCAGCAGCGCGAAATCCGATCCGTTCAGGCGCGCCAGCAGCGGCGTGGCCACGTGCATGCGCCGCAGCGTGCCGCCGATGCGCTCGCAGGTCGTGCGCAGCCACTGGTCGATGAATTCGCGCGGCATGTGGCGGTTCAGGTCGGCCAGGTCGCGCTGGCGGAACACCAGGATATGGCCGCCATCGACGGCGCGTCCGGCCACGGCCTGCGGCATTTCCAGCGCGCGGCGGAATTCGTTGACGAAGTACTTGCGGTTGGGCAGGCCGGTGACCGGGTCCTGGTTCAGTTCGACCTGCAACGATTCGATGCGGGCGTTCTGTTCTTCGACGCTGGCATAGACACGCTCGCGCGTCTGGTTCAGGGCCTGCACCACGCCGGACAGCTCGGGCACGCGCGCCTGCACCTGGCCGGCCGGCGATTCCTGGCCGATGCGGCGCACGTGGTCGCTGATCTCGCGCAGCAGCCGATTCTTGATCCAGCCCACCAGCAGAAAGGCGAACACCGCCCACAGAATGCCCGCGCCCACCACCAGGGCGATCATCTTCAGGCTGCTGCGCCACAGGGCTTCCCAGGCGTAGGCGTCGTTGGCCACCAGCGTGACCTCGCCGATCTGGCGCCAGCCGTCGCTGACCGCATGCGTGGCCGGCTCCGCGTTCAACGGGGCCAGCGCCCGGAACCAGGTCGGCACCGAGGCCGCGGTGGCGGTCGACTGACGTTCGATCAGGACCTTGCCTTCGGGATCGGACAGGCGCACCAGCGAAAAATGGCCGCCGTCATATAGCGCCGACACCAGCAGTTCCTGCACCACGGGATCGTTGTTGGCCGGCTGCGACAGCGACAAGGCCAGCGAGACGGCCGCATCGGTGCTCTGCACCTTCAACTGGCCGGAGAGGTATTCCCGGGCCGAGTTGACGCTTAGCGCCAGCGTGCCCAGCAGGATGACGCCGATTGCGAGAGTGACGCTGAGAAGTAGCTGTCTAAGTATGGACATGGTCTTATTTTCCGTACATCACGGGCGCAAACCTTCCCGTTGCATGCGTTGTAGTAGATCACGCCAGCGGCTGAGGCGGTCAACCGGGGCGGCGGGTTTGCCGTCGACATACACGCCGTCGGCATTGAAACTGAACACCGGCGTCAGATCGCGGCGTTGCGTGGCGGGCAGGATGGTCGAGACCAGGCTGTCCAGCACCAGCGGCACGGCGTTGGGGGTCTCGTAGTAGCCAAGCACCATGTGGGCGATCTGGCTGCTGCTCGCGGGTCCGCCGATGCGCGCCCGCACGTAGATGAAGCGCAGCTTGTTGGCCGGCACGCCCAGCTTGAGCAGCGTGAAGTACTTGCCGATGACGTAGTCTTCACAGTCGCCGGCTCCCTTGCCCAGCGATTCCAGCGGCGTGGCCCAGTAGTCGGTCTGACGCCAGATGACACTGTCTTCGCCCGAGAGCAGGCTGCGGTTCCAGAAATCGTTGGCCATCGCGAGCGCGTCGCGCGCCTGGGCCGGCGGCGGGCTGCGCAGCAAGGCCAGCCACGAATCCACCGCGCGCGCGCCCTTGGCGCCATAGCGGCTGGCCGACAGGCTTTGCAGCTTGCCTGCGTCGATCTCCAGGGCGGAACTGCCGCTCCAGGTGCAGGCCAGACACAACAAAGCCCATCGACACAATTTCAGCGCGGGGCGGAAACGGGGAGACGACGGCATGCAGCGGATTTTCACATGTTTCCGAACATTTCAGGTGAAATGGACGAAAAAATGTGCCGTTGGCGGCAGAGCCGCCGCGCGTCCCCGCGCCGCATGGATTCAGGCGTGATCGACGATCAGCTTGTCCTTGCGCAACAGGTCGTTGATGATGGCCTGGTTATTCAGGATCTGACCGTTGGCCCCGTGCGTGAGATCGACGTTCTCCAGCACGATTTTCTGGTCGGCGCCCTGGCTGGCCAACTGGCCCCTGGTGTTGATTTCGATGAGCGTGCCGCCGCCGGCTTCGGCCGGATTCCTGCTGAAGCTCAGGTACTGGGTCAGGGTTGCGTCGCTTTCCCCGACCAGCAGGTCCTTCAGGTCCAGGACGTCGCCGCCCTCGGCGGGTTTCAGGATCGAGAAGTCCTTGACCGTATCCACGGCAGGCGCGGCGGTGCTGCCCTGGTCGCCCAGTTCCCACTTGAAGGTGTCGCTGCCCGGGCCGCCCACAAGCGTGTCGTCGCCGCGCCCGCCATGCAGCACGTCGTCGCCGACGCCGCCGTACAGGAAGTCGTCGCCAGAGCCGCCGGCCAGCGTATCGTCGCCGGCCGAGCCGTAGCTCACGGCGTCCACGCGTATCGTGATGTCGCTGCTGCGTTGATAGGTGTAGGCGCTGCCGCCGTCGTCGTGGCCCTGGATCGTCATGCTCACTTCCAGGTCGAGCGCCCCGGAAAAGCCCTCGGCCGGTTTCAGCGTCAGCGTGGCCAGGTTCCAGCCCTTGACCTCCACCGAACCCTGGCCTTCCGTGGCAGTGAAACTGTGGCCCTGGCCATCGCTCAGCACGAACCCGGCCAGCAGGTTGCCGATCGCGATGCCGGCGATCCGCTCGCCGCCGGCCAGCGGCAGACTAACGGAATCGGTCTGGATCTGCGACAGCCTGATCGTGGAATTCACCGGGGCTTCGTTATAGCCGTAGACCTTGTAGTGGCCGGCGCCCTCGGTGCCGATCAGGCGGCCCACCGTGAAGCCGGAATCCTCGGCGGCCAATTGTTTCCTGGCGGCCTCGAAACTCGGGAAGAACTTCAGGGCCTTGCCCGGATTGCTGCTGTTTTCCACCCAGACATGGAACATGCCCGGGCCGTTCTGGTTATGCAGGAACATGTCCAGCGTATACAGGCCGCTCTCCGTCGGGGTAAAGGTGAATGCCTTGACCGTGGCATGGTCGCTGCCCCAGCGCAGGTCCACCACCTGGCCGCCCATGTTGCGGTCGCCCAGCACCACGCGCAGGCTGTCGTCGCCCTGGGCATGCACGGTATAGGTGTCGCCGGCGCGCAGGTAGATCACTCCTTGCGCGTGCACGGCGGTGCCGCCCTGCACATTTCTCCAATCCGAGGCGCCGTCCGCGTTCGGGTCCTTGGCCATCAGATCCTGGACCAGATACTCGCTCGTTTCGGGATGATCTCCCACGAAATAAATGCTTCCATACTTGTGGCCGCGGCCGAAGCCTATCGGATTGCTGGAACGGTATCCATTGCCGTCCGGATCGACGGCCATCAGGCGCTTGATCATGGCTTCCAGCTCGTTGGACGGCGCGCCGTCGCCTTCTTCAGGGCTGCTGTTTTTCAGGCGGTCCAGGATCTCGTTGACCGTCTTGTCCGACTCGGAGAGATCGCGGTCTTTGACTGCCCACACCTTCAGGTTCAGGCCCTCGTTGCTCAACGCCGGCCGCGGCGCATACAGCGGCAGGTCGTCATCATGGACGACGACGCTAGCCGGTCTGGCGTCCGCGCCCACGCCGCCGCGCAGGGCCGGGCTTGCGCTGGCCTCGCCCAGCGACAGAATCAGGTCCTTGTTGCCCTCGACCACGCGATCGTCGGCCAGAGCGGCCGTCACAGTGGCGCTGGACCGGCCTGCTTCGATCGTGACGAAGCGGGGCAGACTGCCGGTATCGCCATCGTTTGCGGCCGCGCCGCTCCAGTTCAGGGCCACCGTGACGGAGTGCCCTTCAGGCACCTTGGCCGCGTTACCGTGCCTGTCGACCAGCGAAACCGTGTAGGAAACCGATCCGTCTGCCTCGCTCACATGGGCCTGGTCGGACTCGACCTTCACCTGCAGAGGGGGCGCGCCGTTATCGTAGCCGTTCAGCTCGATGGTGATATGGCCCTGCTGGCGATCGCCGTCGGCGTCGGTGACGGTGTAGGGGTAAGTCAGCTGCTTGCGTCCGACCTGAAATTCGTTATAGGCCTGGCGGCTCATCTCGAAAACGTAATGGCCGTTGGAGGCGACGATCAGCCGGCCGTATTCATTCAGGATGACCGTCGAGCCGTCGGAGCGCCTGACGCCTTTGTCCCATTGCACGGAGCCCGCGCCATCGCCGCCGTAATGCCAGCCCGGGGTGCCGGCATCGAACAGATTTCCTTCGACGGTGGGCAACGGGTCGGTCGAAGACACGGAGACGAACAACTCGAATGCGTTGCCCTTGTTTTCCTTTGTATTGAACGTAGTCACCGGATTGCCGTTCCTGTCCTTGAATCCCAGGATGTCCAGTACATAGGTCCGGTCGCCGACCTGGAACGTCTGTTGGCGGGTGGCGTTGGATATCCAGACGATATCGTCGACATATCCGCTGCCCCCGCCCGCGTTATTCAGGGTTTCCGCGTGATGCAGCTTGATGGTGTGGCGGATAACCTGCTCGGCCCCATCGATGGTCAGCCGCAAGGCAATATCCAGATCCACCGATGTAAGGTTGCCGGTCCCCTGGTTCACGACGACGGAGTTGCTGTGAGCAAAGGTTCCGATCCGGATGGGCGCGCCCAGCGGATCGATCGAACCGCGTAGCGCTTCGTTATCGAAGAAGGAGTAGCCGGACCGGTAGATGTTGGCCGGCGTACCCCAGGTAATGACGTCTATCCCCGGGTCCGAGTCATTTTGCACCTGGTCCTGGATCGTTCCGTTCGTCAGCCTCCAATTGCTGAATCCGGTTTCCAGGCCGCCGATGCCGACATGGCTGACCGGTACGTCCAGGGTGGTGGCACGAACGGGATTGCCGGCCGGCATGTCGTCTTCGATATTGACCGTGATCTTGCCGGTGCTGCTGGCGCCCTGGGTGTCGGTAACCTTGACGCCGACGTCGAACGACAGCACGTCCTCGGCGCCCGGATTCCGGTGGTCCACCGGGGCCTGCAGCGCCACCGCATACTTGCCCTGGTTGTCGACGGTGACGCTGATGACCGTCTTGCCGTCGGCCGCACCGGTCAAGGTCTGGCCGTCCTCGGCCAGCGTCCAGGCCACGGGCCTGCCGCCGGAGACCAGAACCCCGNCTCGTAGTAGCCAAGCACCATGTGGGCGATCTGGCTGCTGCTCGCGGGTCCGCCGATGCGCGCCCGCACGTAGATGAAGCGCAGCTTGTTGGCCGGCACGCCCAGCTTGAGCAGCGTGAAGTACTTGCCGATGACGTAGTCTTCACAGTCGCCGGCTCCCTTGCCCAGCGATTCCAGCGGCGTGGCCCAGTAGTCGGTCTGACGCCAGATGACACTGTCTTCGCCCGAGAGCAGGCTGCGGTTCCAGAAATCGTTGGCCATCGCGAGCGCGTCGCGCGCCTGGGCCGGCGGCGGGCTGCGCAGCAAGGCCAGCCACGAATCCACCGCGCGCGCGCCCTTGGCGCCATAGCGGCTGGCCGACAGGCTTTGCAGCTTGCCTGCGTCGATCTCCAGGGCGGAACTGCCGCTCCAGGTGCAGGCCAGACACAACAAAGCCCATCGACACAATTTCAGCGCGGGGCGGAAACGGGGAGACGACGGCATGCAGCGGATTTTCACATGTTTCCGAACATTTCAGGTGAAATGGACGAAAAAATGTGCCGTTGGCGGCAGAGCCGCCGCGCGTCCCCGCGCCGCATGGATTCAGGCGTGATCGACGATCAGCTTGTCCTTGCGCAACAGGTCGTTGATGATGGCCTGGTTATTCAGGATCTGACCGTTGGCCCCGTGCGTGAGATCGACGTTCTCCAGCACGATTTTCTGGTCGGCGCCCTGGCTGGCCAACTGGCCCCTGGTGTTGATTTCGATGAGCGTGCCGCCGCCGGCTTCGGCCGGATTCCTGCTGAAGCTCAGGTACTGGGTCAGGGTTGCGTCGCTTTCCCCGACCAGCAGGTCCTTCAGGTCCAGGACGTCGCCGCCCTCGGCGGGTTTCAGGATCGAGAAGTCCTTGACCGTATCCACGGCAGGCGCGGCGGTGCTGCCCTGGTCGCCCAGTTCCCACTTGAAGGTGTCGCTGCCCGGGCCGCCCACAAGCGTGTCGTCGCCGCGCCCGCCATGCAGCACGTCGTCGCCGACGCCGCCGTACAGGAAGTCGTCGCCAGAGCCGCCGGCCAGCGTATCGTCGCCGGCCGAGCCGTAGCTCACGGCGTCCACGCGTATCGTGATGTCGCTGCTGCGTTGATAGGTGTAGGCGCTGCCGCCGTCGTCGTGGCCCTGGATCGTCATGCTCACTTCCAGGTCGAGCGCCCCGGAAAAGCCCTCGGCCGGTTTCAGCGTCAGCGTGGCCAGGTTCCAGCCCTTGACCTCCACCGAACCCTGGCCTTCCGTGGCAGTGAAACTGTGGCCCTGGCCATCGCTCAGCACGAACCCGGCCAGCAGGTTGCCGATCGCGATGCCGGCGATCCGCTCGCCGCCGGCCAGCGGCAGACTAACGGAATCGGTCTGGATCTGCGACAGCCTGATCGTGGAATTCACCGGGGCTTCGTTATAGCCGTAGACCTTGTAGTGGCCGGCGCCCTCGGTGCCGATCAGGCGGCCCACCGTGAAGCCGGAATCCTCGGCGGCCAATTGTTTCCTGGCGGCCTCGAAACTCGGGAAGAACTTCAGGGCCTTGCCCGGATTGCTGCTGTTTTCCACCCAGACATGNCGGAGACCAGAACCCCGTCGGCCGGCGCGACCAGCGAGACGCCATAGCCGGCCGCGGCGCCTTGGCCGCTGATCGACAACTGGCCGGTCGCGGTGCGCGCATCGGTGGTATCCGGCGTGCCCTGGTCATCCGCAATGCCGCCGGCCAGGCCTTCCTCGGACACGGATGCGCTTGCATCCTGGACTGCGGGGGGCTGGTAGGCATCCACGATGACGGCGCGGCCGGTGTCTGCGATGCCTTGAGGCAGGTCGGTTCCGCTGCCGGTCTTGCCTCTCAGCTCGGCCTCCAGCACCAGAGTCTCGCGGCCCTCGGAGACGCGGTCGGCCACGGTCTCGACGCTGATCGTGATGCCGCCCTGGACGCCGGCCGGGATGGTGAGGCTGTAGCTGCCGCCGGTATGGGACTTCACGTCGGCGGCGGCACCGGCGACGGTGGCGGAAATCCTGCCCAGGTCCTTGGCGTCGGCGTCGCCGGCCAGCTTGAAGCTCAGTACGGTATCGGCGTCAACCGCCTTGTCCAGCTTGATCTCGAAGACCGCGCTTTCGCCTTCCTTGATGTCACCCGCGTCGGATACCGTGAGCGTGGGCAGATCTGCGCCCGGGCCTCGGTCGTCGACGATCACGGCGCGACCAGTGCCGGCGATGCCGGCCGGCAGCGTGCCGCTGGAGGTTTCGCCGGTGAGCGTGGCCGTCAGCGTCATCGGTTCGCGTCCCTCAAAGACGGCGTCGTCCACGGTTGGAACCGCGACCACGATGCCGCTCATGGCGCCGGCGGGAAGCGTGAAGCGATAGGCGCCGTCGGCGTTGGCGGTCACCTTGACGGCGACGCCGCCGATGGTGACGACGGGCGCGCCGTGATCTGCCGTTTCGGTCCGGCCATCCAGTTTGAGCGTGATCGTGGTGTCCTTGTCCAGATCGCCCGTATTGCCCAGGCTGATATGGAAGACGGCATCGGCGCCTTCGTTGACTTCTCCGGGGTCGGATACCGTGATGGTAGGCAGGTCCAGCACCGGGGTGACGGTGATGCTGAGGGTCGATCGGACGATGCTGCCTCGGTTATCGGTGACCAGGACGGTGACCTGGTCGGAACCGTTGTAATCGGGAGCGGGAGTGTATGTGTACTCTCCGGTCTGAGAATCGATGTCGAACGTGCCGTGTTTTGGAGGCTTGTCGAACCAATAGGTCAGCGTGTCGCCTTCCACATCGGTAGCAACGATCTTGCCCTTCAAGGGTTGGTCTTCGGCAGTCGTGAGATCGTAATCGGATACGACAGGAGAATCGTTGACGGCCGTGATGGTGACGTTGACGGTAGACGGCGTCGTGCCGCCTTGCCCATCGTCGACGAAGACGGTGAACCGGTCGGTGCCGTTGTAGTCGAGGGCCGGAGTGTAGGTATATTGGCCCNGTCGGATACCGTGAGCGTGGGCAGATCTGCGCCCGGGCCTCGGTCGTCGACGATCACGGCGCGACCAGTGCCGGCGATGCCGGCCGGCAGCGTGCCGCTGGAGGTTTCGCCGGTGAGCGTGGCCGTCAGCGTCATCGGTTCGCGTCCCTCAAAGACGGCGTCGTCCACGGTTGGAACCGCGACCACGATGCCGCTCATGGCGCCGGCGGGAAGCGTGAAGCGATAGGCGCCGTCGGCGTTGGCGGTCACCTTGACGGCGACGCCGCCGATGGTGACGACGGGCGCGCCGTGATCTGCCGTTTCGGTCCGGCCATCCAGTTTGAGCGTGATCGTGGTGTCCTTGTCCAGATCGCCCGTATTGCCCAGGC
>NZ_POQS01000001.1:1118528-1121964 GCF_002885955.2 Achromobacter pulmonis | reverse complement strand
GGGTCGATCGGACGATGCTGCCTCGGTTATCGGTGACCAGGACGGTGACCTGGTCGGAACCGTTGTAATCGGGAGCGGGAGTGTATGTGTACTCTCCGGTCTGAGAATCGATGTCGAACGTGCCGTGTTTTGGAGGCTTGTCGAACCAATAGGTCAGCGTGTCGCCTTCCACATCGGTAGCAACGATCTTGCCCTTCAAGGGTTGGTCTTCGGCAGTCGTGAGATCGTAATCGGATACGACAGGAGAATCGTTGACGGCCGTGATGGTGACGTTGACGGTAGACGGCGTCGTGCCGCCTTGCCCATCGTCGACGAAGACGGTGAACCGGTCGGTGCCGTTGTAGTCGAGGGCCGGAGTGTAGGTATATTGGCCCGTCTGCGAATCGAGGTCGAGCGTGCCGTGCTCCGGCGGCTGGTTGACCGTATAGCTCAGCGTGTCGCCATCCACATCGGTTGCAATGATCTTTCCCTTGACCGGCGAATCTTCGAAAGTCCAGAGGTCGTGGCCTTTAACGACAGGAACGTCATTGACGGGGGCGATGGTGATGCTGAGGGTCGATCGGACGATGCTGCCTCGGTTATCGGTGACCAGGACGGTGACCTGGTCGGAACCGTTGTAATCGGGGGCGGGAGTGTATGTGTACTCTCCAGTCTGAGAATCGAGGTCGAGCGTGCCGTGTTTTGGAGGCTTGTCGAACCAATAGCTCAGCTTGTCGCCGTCCACATCGGTTGCAACGATCCTGCCCTTGAAGGGTTGGTCCTCGGCAGTCGTGAGATCGTAATCGGACACGACAGGAGGATCATTGACGGCAGTGACGACGATATTGAAGGTCGAGGACGTCTTTCCTCCGTGATCGTCATCGACGATGACGGTGAACCTGTCAGAACCGTTGTAATCGAGGGCGGGAGTGTAGGTGTACTGGCCCGTCTCCGAATCGAGATCGAGCTGGCCGTGCTTCGGAAATTCGATGACCGTATAGCGCAGCGTATCGCCGTCCGCATCGCTTGCAATGATCTTTCCGTTGGCGGGTAGATCTTCGTAAGTCCTGAGGTCATGGCTTTCAACGACAGGAACGTCATTGACGGGGGTGACGGAGATATCGATGGTCGACTTCGTTACGCTGCCTCGGCGATCGTAGACGAAGACGGTGATCTGATCGGAGCCGTTGTAGTCGCGAGCGGGAGTGTAGGTGTACTCGCCCGTCAGGTAATCGAGTTTGAACTTGCCATGCTTCGGAGGTTCGTAGAACCGATAGTGCAGCGTGTCGCCGTCCACATCGGTCGCAACGATCTTGCCATTGATGGGCTGATCTTCGAGCGTCGTGAGATCCAGGCTTTCCACGATGGGGGCATGGTTGACGGCGGAGACGGTGACGTTGACGGTCGACGGCGTCTTGCCGCCGTTGCCGTCATCGACGAGGACGGTGAACTGGTCGGCGCCTTTGTAAGCGGCATCCGGCGTGTAGGTGTACTCGCCCGTCAGCAGATCGAGGTCGAGCTTTCCGTGCTTTGGAGATTCGGTGGCCCGATAGCTCAGCGTGTCGCCGTCCACATCGGTGGCAATGATCTTGCCCTTGACGGGCCGCTCTTCGCGAGTCCAGAGATCGTGGTTTTCAACAACTGGGACATCATTGACGGCGGTGACGGTGATATTGATGGTCGACTTCGTTGTGCTGCCCCGGAGATCGTTGACGTGGACGGTGACCTGGTCGGAGCCGTTGTAGTCGGGAGCGGGAGTGTACGTGTACTCGCCCGTCAGATTATCGAGTTCGAACTTGCCGTGTTTCGGAGGTTCGTAGAACCAGTATTTCAGCGTGTCGTTGTCCACATCGGTTGCAACGATCTTACCCTTGATGGGCTGATCTTCGAGCGTCGTGAAGTCCCGGGTTTCAACGATGGGAGCATGATTTACGGCGGAGACGGTGACGTTGACGGTCAACGGCGTCTTGCCGCCGTGGTCGTCATCGACGAGAACAGTGAACTGGTCGGCACCGCTGTAATCGGCATCCGGCGTGTAGATGTACTCGCCCGTCAGCCGATTCAGGTCGAGCTTGCCGTGATTCGGACGTTCGGTAACCAAGTAGCTCAGCGTATCGCTGTCCACATCGCGTGCAATGATTTTTCCCTTGGCCGGCAGACCTTCGTGAGTCCTGAGATCGTGGCTTTCAACAACAGGCGCGTCGTTGACGGGGGTGATGGTGATGTCGGCGGTCGACACCGCCAGGCCGGCGTGGCCGTCGTTGACGAAGACGGTGAACCGGTCGGCGCCGTTGTAATTAGGCGCGGGAGCGTAGGTGTACTCGCCCGTCTGTGAATCGAGGTCGAGCTTGCCGTGCTTCGGAGGCTCTTTGATCGTATAGAGCAGTGTGTCGCCGTCCACGTCGGTTGCAACAATTCTGCCGTTGAGGGTCTGATCTTCGGCTGTCGTGAGTTCGTAATCGGGAACGACGGGACGATCGTTGATGGTGCCGATGATGATGTTGAAGGTCGACGGCGTCTTACCGCCGTGGCCATCGTCGACGAGGATGGAGAATCGGTCGGTACCGTAGTAATTGAGGGCGGGCGTATAGGTGTACTCGCCCGTCAGCCGATTCAGGTCGAGCTTGCCGTGCTTAGGAGCGTCGGTAGTCAAGTAGCTCAGCGTATCGCCGTCCACATCGCTTGCAATGATCTTTCCCGTGATGGGCAGGTCTTCGAAAGTTGTGAGCTCGCGTTGTTTGACAACGGGAGCGTCATTGACGGGAGTGATGGTGATGTCGGCGGCCGATACCCCCAGGCCGCCTCGGCGATCATCGACGAAGACAGTGAACCGGTCGGAGCCGTTGTAATCGGGAGCGGGAGTGTAGGTGTACTCGCCCGTCCGCGAATCGAGGACGAGCTTGCCGTGCTTCGGATCCTCCTTGACCGAATAGATCAGCGTGTCGCCGTCCACGTCGGTTGCAACAATTTTGCCCTTGATGGGTTGATCTTCGGCAGTCGTGAGATCGTAATCGGACACGACAGGACGATCATTGGTGGCGCCGATGATGACATTGACGGTCGACGGCGTTTTGCCGCCGTGGTCATCGTCGACGAAGATGGTGAATTGGTCGGTGCCGTAGTAGTCGAGAGCGGGCGTATAGGTGTACTCGCCCGTCAGCCGATCCAGGTCGAGCGTGCCGTGTTTAGGAGGGGCGTCGATCGTATAGCGCAGCGTATCGCCGTCCACGTCTGTCGCAACGATCTTGCGCTTGACGGGCTGATCTTCGTGAGTCCTGATATCGAGTTGTTTGACAACGGGAGCGTCATTGACGGGAGTGATGGCGATGTTGACGGTCGATGGGGTCTTGCCGCCGTGCTCGTCATCGACGAGAACAGTGAACTGGTCTGTGCCGTTGTAGTCCGGTTTTGGGGTGTAGGTGTACTCGCCGGTGGCCAGGTCGAGATCGAGTTTTCC
>NZ_POQS01000001.1:721568-1117681 GCF_002885955.2 Achromobacter pulmonis | reverse complement strand
TTGACGGTCGATGTTGTTTTGCCGCCGTGCTCGTCATCGACGAGGACGGTGAACCGGTCAGGGCCGTTGTAGTCCGGATTGGGGGTGTAGGTGTACTCGCCGGTGGTCAGATCGAGGTCGAGTTTTCCATTTTTCGGAGACTCGGCGATCGTATAGCGCAACGTGTCGCCGTCCGCATCGCTCGCGATGATTTTGCCTTTGATGGGTTCATCCTCGGCAATCGTGATACTGGCGCCTTCGACCACCGGCGCGTCATTGACGGCGGTGATGGTGATGTTGACGGTGGACGAGGTCTTGCCCCCGTGATCGTCATCGACAAGAACGGTGAACCGGTCAGGGCCGTTGTAGTCCGGATCGGGGGTGTAGGTGTATGCGCCGGTGGTCAGATCGAGCTCGAGGTTTCCATTTTTCGGCGGTTCGCCGATCGTATAGCGCAACGTGTCGCCATCCGCGTCGGTCGCAACGATCTTGCCCTTGATGGGCTCATCCTCGGCAATCGTGATATCGACGCCTTCGACCACCGGCGCGTCGTTGACGGCGGTGACGATGACGTTGACGGTCGATGTCGTCTTGCCGCCGTGCTCGTCATCGACAAGGACGGTGAATTGATCGGGACCGTTGTAATCCAGGGAAGGGGTGTAGACATATGTCCCGGTGAGCGGATCGAGATCAACGTTGCCGTGCTTCGGCTCTTCGGCAACCGTATAGCGCAGCGTATCGCCATCCGGATCGGTCGCAACAATCCTGCCCTTGAAGGGCTGGTCTTCGGCAACCGTCAGGTCCGCGCCTTCGACGATCGGCACGTCATTGACGGCGGTGATGGCGATATTGACGGTGGATGAAGTCTTGCCGCCGTTGCCGTCATCGACGAGAACGGTGAACTGGTCAGGACCGTTGTAGTCCGGATTTGGGGTGTACGTGTATTCGCCGGTGACCAGATCGAGTGTGAGATCTCCATTCTTTGGAGGCTCGCTGACCGTATAGCTCAACGTATCGCCTTCTGCGTCGGTTGCGACGATCTTGCCCTTGAAGGGCTGGTCTTCGTCGACCGTGACGTCGACGCCTTCGATGACCGGCGGGTCATTGACGGCCGTGACTGTGATATTGACGGTGGAGGAAGCCTTGCCGCCCTTGCCGTCATCGACGAGAACCGTGAACTGGTCCGGGCCGTTGTAGTCCCGGTTCGGGACGTAGGTGTACGTGCCGGTAAGCAGGTCCACTTCGACCTTGCCGTGTTCCGGCGGCTGGCCGATGGTGTAGCTCAGCGTGTCCTGGTCGGCGTCGGTGGCGACGATCGTGCCGCTGAGGGGCTGGTCTTCTGCGATGGTGAGCGTGTAGTCGGAAATTTCCGGCAGGTCGTTGGCGCCGGTGACGGTTACGGTGAGCGAGGCGGTAGACGTGGCCAGGGATGGGTCGGCGATCGTGTACGAGATCGAACTGACGGCGGTCTGGCCGGCGCCCAGGGGCTTGAAGTCGCCGCGCGGGTCGAATTCGTAGGATCCATCGGGACGGATGGCGAAGGCGCCGCCGTGGGAGCCGGGGACGGTGAGGCCGTTGGCTCCCATCGGCAGGCCGTTGACGGAGGCAAGCGTCAGCGGGTCGCCGTCGGGATCGCTGTCGTTGGCGAGCAGGTTCCCGCGGATGCGTTCGTCCTGCGAGCCGCTGGCGCTGTCGTCGAGCGCGATCGGCGCCGAATTGGGCGGGCCGGTTTCATCGCCGGCTCCGGCGCCGGCGCCAGGCTGGCGGGGCAGCGCGTCATTGGCACGGGCCGGATTGGGGTAGGCCAGGTCCAGCGGGGTGGTGGTTTCGAGGATGCGGGCCAGGCGCACGATGCTGGTGCCGCCGCCTTCGCCGCCGCCGGCCAGCACGGCCGCGGCGGGGTCGAGCTGATCGAACGGGTCGCGGCCTTCGCGTAGCGCCGCCAGCAGGCGCTCGGTTTCGCGTCCGACCGGGGGAACGATCGCCGCCTCGGAGATGTCGGCCAGGGGCGAGTCGATTTCCGGGGACATTGCGACGTCGCGGCCTTCGCCGATCACGATCGGCATGCCGTTGCCGGTCTGGAGGGTGACCGTGGCGCCGGCGGCCGTGACGATGTCGCTGCCGATGGGAACCTTGCTGCCCTGGCGCAGCTCCGTCAAGGAGCCATCGCTATTGCGTATCCAGGCGCGGCCGGTGGTTTCGTTGACGACGGCGAGGAGGGGAGTAGCCATGATGGTTCCGTTCCAGGAGTGATCCACATGGCCAGATGTTAGGGGCGATGTTCTGGGGCCAGCCCCTGTTCGCAGACGATGTCAGGGGTGAATTCGTCCGGTTGTCCTGAATGAAACCTGGTAAAGAAGAACGCCCGGCGCCTGCCTGAGTGCTCAGGCAGGAAGGCCGGGCGCCAACGGATGGTCCGCGCTTGCGGATCATCCGAGGGAAGCGGCCGCGGGCCGCTTCCCGGGTGGGTGCAGCTTAGTGGTCGTTGACGTTCAGCTTCCCCTTCTGGAGCAGGTCGTTGATGATGGTCTGGTTGTCCAGGAGCTGGCCGTTGGTGCCATGCATCAGGTCGACGTTTTCGAGCACGATCTTCTGGTCGGGACCCTGGCCGATTTCGCCCTTGGTGTTGATCTCGATCACCGTGTTCTTGGCGTTGTCCGGGTCTTGCTTGAAGTTCAGGTACTGGCTCAGCGTCGACTGCTTTTCGCCGACCAGCAGATCCCTCAGGTCCAGGATGTCGCCGCCGTCGGCGGGCTTGAGGATCGAGAAGTCCTTGATCGTGTCGACAGCCGGCGCGCCGACCGTGCCCTGGTCGTTCAGCTCCCACTTGAACGTGTCGCTGCCTTCGCCGCCGATCAGGGTGTCGTTGCCCTTGCCGCCGTGCAGGACGTCGTTGCCGTCGCCGCCGTACAGCGTGTCGTGCCCGTCCCCGCCGCGCAGCACGTCATTGCCCGCGCCGCCGTAGAGGAAGTCGTCGCCGGTGCCGCCGGTCAGGGTGTCGGCGCCCGACGTGCCGTAGGTCACGGCATCGACGCGGATCGTGAGGTCGCTGTCACGGTTGTAGGTGTAGGCGCTGCCATCCTGATCGTGGCCCTGGATCGTGATGTCGATATTCAGGTCCAGCGCGCCGGTAAAGCCGGCGGACGGCTTGAGCGTCAGCGTGTCGAGGTTCCAGCCCTTGACGTCCACCGAGCCGTTGGCGTCCGTGGCCGTGAAGCTGTGGCCCTGGCCGTCGCTCAGCACGAAGCCGGCCAGCAGGTTCTCGACCATGATGCCGACGACATGCTCGCCGCTGGCCAGCGGCAGGTTGGCCGGGTCGACCTGGATCTGCGACAGCTTGATCTCGGCGTTCACCGGGGCTTCGTTGTAGCCGTAGACCTTGTAGTGGCCATAGCCTTCGGTGCCGATCAGGCTGCCGACCTTGAAGCCGGAGTCCTTGGCGGCCAGCTGTTCCTTGGCAGCCTCGAAGCTCGGGAAGAAGGTCAGCGCCTTGCCCGGATCGCTGCTGTTCTCGATCCAGACGTTGAACATGCCCGGGCCGTTCTGGTTATGCAGGAACATATCCAGGGTGTACAGGCCGCTCTCCGTCGGGGTGAAGGTGAAGGTCTTGACCGTGGCATGGTCGCTGCCCCAGCGCAGGTCCACCACCTGGCCGCCCATGTTGCGGTCGCCCAGCACCACGCGCAGGCTGTCGTCGCCCTGGGCGTGCACGGTGTAGGTTTCGCCGGCCTTCAGGTAGATCACGCCGTTGGCGTGGATCGCCGTATTGCCGTTGACGTTGCCCCATTGCGAACGGGCGTCGCCTTGCGGGTCCTTGCCCATCAGGTCCTGGACCAGGTACTGGCTAGGATCGGTGGACTTGCTGCCGGTGAAGCCGGCATCGCCGTACTTGTGGCCGCGGCCCGAACCGATGGGGTCCTTGGAGCGGAAGCCATTGCCGTTCGAGTCGATGTCCATCAACTGCTTGATCAGGGCTTCGAGGTCGTTGGAGTAGGCGCCGTTGCCCTCCGTGCCGCCGCTCTTGTCGAGCTTGGTCAGCACGTCGTTCACGTCCTTGTCCGACTTGGACAGATTCCAGCCGCTCTTGGTCGCCCACACCGTCAGGTTAAGGCCCTCGTTGGTCAGGGTCGGCTGCGGCGTCTTCACCGCCACGTCATCGTCGTGAATAGTCGTGGTCGCCGGGTTCTTGTCCGCCAGAATGCCGCGGTCGAAGGCGTTGCCTCCGGTCACGTTGCCCAGCGACAGCGACAGGCCCTTGTTGCCCTCGACCGCATGGTCGTTGACCACGCCCACGGTGACGGTGGCGCTGGACTGGCCGCCGCCGATCGTGACGGAGCCGGGCAGGTTGCCGGTGTCCGTATTGCCGGTGGCGTCGCCTTCCCACTGCAGCGCGGCGGTGATGGACTTGCCGTCCGGCACCTTGACTTCGTTGCCGTCCTTGTCGACCAGCATGACGGTGTAGGAGACCGATCCGTCGGCCTCGCTGACGTGGGCCGAGTCGGCCACGACCTTCAGGAAGACGGCCGGCCCGTTGTCGTAGCCATTCAGGTTGATGGTGATATGGCCTTGCTGGCTGTCGCCGTCGGCGTCGGTGACGGTATAGGTGTAGGTCAGCGCCTTGTTGCCGATTTCGAAGTTGTCGTAGGCCTTGCGGCTCATTTCGAACGTGTAGTGGCCGTTGGCGTCGATCGTCAGCTTGCCGTACTCGTTCTCGATGACCGTCGAGCCATCGGCCCGGGTGACGCCGCCGGTCCAGGCCACCGAGCCGGCGCCGTCGGCGCCGTACTGCCAGCCTGCGACGCCACCGCCTTCGGTGCTGAACAGGTCGCCTTCGACCTTGGGCAGCGGGTCGGTGGACGATACCGTGGCATACAGTTCGAAGGAGTTGGCCTGGCCTTCCTTGGTGTGGATTTCCGTGACCAGCTTGCCGTTGGCGTCCTTGAAGCCCGGGATGTTCAGCACATAGGTGCGGTCGCCGACCTGGAAGGTCTGCTGCAGCGAGGAGTCGGAGATCCGGACGATGTCGTCATCGCGGGAATCGCCATAGTTGTTCGGCGTTTCCGTATGTTCCAGCGTGATCGTGTGGTTGACGACGTGCTCGACGCCATCGATGGTGACGCGCAGCACCACGTTCAGCTCGACCGACTTCAGCGAATTTCCGGTCATCGGGAAGTTGTTGTGCGTGAACGTGCCGATCTTGAAGGTGGTGTCCAGCAGATCGGTGGCGTTGCTGCGCAGTCCCTCGTTGTCCACGAAGGCATAGCCGGAGTACTTCGAGCCCCAGTTGGACGGCTTGCCCCAGGTGATCGCGTCGATTCCGGGATCGCTGTCGTTGTTGGTCTGGCTATTCAGCGAGCCGTTGTTTTCCAGCTTCCAGTTGCTGAAGCCGGATTGCAGGCCGCCGACGCCGATCTCGCTGACTGGCACGCCGACGCTGGACGTCGGGTTCGGGTTGTTGGCCGGCATGTCGTCTTCGACGTTGACGGTGATCGTGGCGGTGCTGCTGGCGCCCAGCGCGTCGGTCACCTTCACGCCGATGCCGAACGACTGCACGTCCTCGACGCCCTTGTTCGGGTGGTCGACCGGCGCGTCCAGTTTGACGCTGTAGTTTCCTTGATTGTCGACGGTGACGGTGATCACGGTCTTGCCGTCGACCGTGCCGGTCAGGGTCTGGTTGCCGTCGGCCAGCGTCCAGGTCACGGGCTTGCCGCCCGACACCAGGACGCCGTCGGCCGGAGCCTGCAGGCTGACCGACAGGCCCTGGTTGCCGTTGGCGTCGGAGATCTGCAGCACGCCCGAGTAGGACGTTTCGTTCGACTGGTCGACCGTGCCGTTGGAGTCCTTGATGCCGCCGGCCAGGCCTTCCTCGGAAACCGATACGTGGGCGTCGTGGATCTCGGGAGCGCTGTTCTCCGTGGCCTTGGAGGTCACGGTGAACTCGCCCGTTACCTTGTCGCCGTCGCCATCGGTGCCGGTCACGCCGACGGTGAAGTCCATCGGACCGGCCGGGACGTTCTCCGTATAGGAACCGGTCGTGAGGAACGACATCTTGACGCCGCCGCCCGCGGTGAACTGGATCGCGTCGAAATGAGACAGCGAGGGGGTGCCGCTTTCCAGCATGTCCTTCGTGATGTGGAGGCTGCCAGTCGACGGGTTCACGTCCAACGAGAAGGTCCTGGACTCGTTGCCGCTCCAGACCGTGACCTGGATCTTGCCCGATCCCTTGACTTCGGCCACGTCCAGGCTGAAGTCCGACAGCGCCTGCTTGAAGTCCATGCGGAAGCTCTCGCCCGCATCGAAGGAGGTGTTGCCGATGCCGAACGAGTTGCCGCCGTCGAACGAATTGGCGTTGAACGTCTTGCCGCCGCCGGCGGTCAGCGTGGCGTAGCCCAGGTCGTAGCTGGTCTGCGGGTTGTTGGTGATGCTGGAGGCCAGGTCGATCGATTCGGTCGTTCCCGGGCGGGCTTCGTGCTGGGTGACCGTATAGCCGCCGGCCGGATTCACCGTGACCGTGAAAATCTTGCTGCCGTCGGGCGAGAAGATGTCGACCGAGGATTGGCCCAGCGTGCTGGTGGTCCAGCCTTCGGGCAGCTTCCCGATGGAGGAGACGACCAGCGTGGCGCCGACGGAATCGGCGCCGGTATTGAACTCCAGCGTGCCTTGCACCGTGGAGCTGGTGTTGTCCATGGTGGTGTTGGTGATGGTGCCGAACTCGGGGCTGTCATCCTCGATATTGACTGTGATGCTGCCGCCGGAGGTGGTGTGGCCGTCGCTGACCACCACGCCGACACCCAGCTGCAGCACGTCCTCGACCGAATTCGTCGGATGATCCACCTGGCCGGACAGGGTGACCGTGTAGTCGCCCGTGTTCGTCACCGTCATGGTGATGACGGGCTTGCCCAGGTAGTCGGTGCCGACCAGGGTGTGGCCGTCGCCGGACAGGGACCAGACGACCGGCCGTCCTTGCGAGTACAGCGCCGTGTCGGCCGGCTTGACCAGCGTCACGGTATGGGCGTCGCCCGAGTCCACGTCGGCAATGATCAGCTTGCCGGAGTAGGTCGCGGCGTCCGTCGTATCGGCAACGCCCTTGTCGTCCTCCAGGCCGAGCGGCAGTCCCTCTTCGGAGATGTTGAGGATGGCGCTGGTGATCGTGGGCGCGTCGTTGGCGCCGTTGATGCTCAGGCTGAGCGTGGCGCTGGATTCATCGCCATCCGCGTCGGTGATGGTGTAGTCCAGCGTGAAGTCCAGCTTGGTGTTCGCGCCCAGCGCCTGGACGGCCGGCTTGCTGTTGTCCAGCGTGAACCGCCAGGTGCCGTCGTTGTTCAGGGTCAGCGTGCCGTACTGCTCGATCTCGGCGCGCTGCGCGTCGGAGACGTTCCAGGTCACGTCCTTGATGGCGTCGGCGCCCTTGGTGTCGTTGTCCACGACGTTGCCGCCCAGAGTGTTGACGGTGGCGTCTTCGGTGACGCTGCCGCCGTCGTCGTCGTTGGCCGTGGGTTCGGTGTCGATGATCTGGATGACGAGGTCACCCGTGGTGGTCTTGCCGGCCACGTCGGTGACGGCGACCTGGAACTCGTCACGCACCTTGTCGTCACCCGCGCTGTGATCGTCCGCGCCGCCCGTTTCCTCGTAGGAGTACGTGATCTTGCCGGTGGCGGCATCGTAACCGGTGATGGTCAGGATGCCCTTGTCGGTGGTGATGACCACCGGCGTGGTGTTGGCGCCGGTGACGTCCTGGCCGCCGACGGTCACGCCACGGATGCCGGCCTCGGCCGAGACCGTGACGGAACCGGTGACGATGTCGCCGGTGCCTTCGAGCACGCTGTTGTGCGCACCGGTGACGGTGCCGTCGCTGTCCTCGGGGGTGATGACAGGCGGGCCGTCGGTCTGGCCGTTGATCGTGATGGTGATCACCGCCTCGGCGATGTCGCCATCGGCGTCGGTGATGGTGTAGCGGATGGTCTCGGTCAGCGTATCGCCATCGTTCAGGGCCTGGACAGCCTCCAGGCCGTTGTTCAACTGATACGACCAGGTGCCGTCGCCGTTGTCGATCAGCGTGCCGTACTTGGCGTCGGCCGTGTTGATGACGGTGGTGCTGGCATCGGCGCCCAGCGTGTCGTTGGCCAGCACGTTGCCGGTGATCGGGGCGGTCGCGTCTTCCGTGACGGAAGCGACATCGTCCTCGGCCTTGGGCTCGGTGTCGATGATCTGGATGACGAGATTGTTATCACGGCTGACGTTGGCCACGTCGGTGACCACGATTTGGAACTCATCACGCACGCTATCGTTGCCTGCACGGTGATCGTCCGCGCCGCCCGTTTCCTCGTAGGAGTACGTGATCTTGCCGGTGGCGGCATCGTAACCGGTGATGGTCAGGATGCCCTTGTCGGTGGTGATGACCACCGGCGTGGTGTTGGCGCCGGTGACGTCCTGGCCGCCGACGGTCACGCCACGGATGCCGGCTTCGGCCGACACCGTGACGGAACCGGTGACGATGTCGCCCGTGCCTTCGACCACGCTGTTGTGCGCGCCCGTGACGGTGCCGTCGGTGTCTTCAGGCGTAATGACCGGCGGGCCGTCGGTCTGGCCGTTGATCGTGATGGTGATCACCGCCTCGGCGATGTCGCCATCGGCGTCGGTGATGGTGTAGCGGATGGTCTCGGTCAGCGTATCGCCATCGTTCAGGGCCTGGACAGCCTCCAGGCCGTTGTTCAACTGATACGACCAGGTGCCGTCGCCGTTGTCGATCAGCGTGCCGTACTTGGCGTCGGCCGTGTTGATGACGGTGGTGCTGGCATCGGCGCCCAGCGTGTCGTTGGCCAGCACGTTGCCGGTGATCGGGGCGGTGGCGTCTTCCGTGACGGAAGCGACGTCGTCCTCGGCCTTGGGCTCGGTGTCGATGATCTGGATGACGAGGTCGCCGGTGGTGGTCTTGCCGGCCACGTCGGTGACTGCGACCTGGAACAGGTCGCGCACGGCGTTGTCGCCGTCGCTGTGGTCGTCGGCGCCACCCGTCTCCTGGTAGGAGTAGGTGATCTTGCCGGTGGTGGCGTCGTAACCGGTGATGGTGAGGATGCCCTTGTCGGTGGTGATGACCACCGGCGTGGTGTTGGCGCCGGTGACGTCCTGGCCGCCGACGGTCACGCCACGGATGCCGGCTTCGGCCGACACCGTGACGGAACCGGTGACGATGTCGCCCGTGGCTTCGATCACGCTGTTGTGTGCGCCCGTGACGGTGCCGTCGCTGTCTTCAGGCGTGATGACAGGCGGGCCGTCGGTCTGGCCGTTGATCGTGATGGTGATCACCGCCTCGGCGATGTCGCCATCGGCGTCGGTGATGGTGTAGCGGATGGTCTCGGTCAGCGTATCGCCGTCATTGAGCGCTNNGTCGCCGTCGTTCAGGGCCTGGACGGCCTCCAGGCCGTTGTTCAGCTGATACGACCAGGTGCCGTCGCCGTTGTCGATCAGCGTGCCGTACTTGGCGTCGGCCGTGTTGATGACGGTGGTGCTGGCATCGGCGCCCAGCGTGTCGTTGGCCAGCACGTTGCCGGTGATCGGGGCGGTGGTGTCTTCCGTGACGGAAGCGACGTCGTCCTCGGCCTTGGGTTCGGTGTCGATGATCTGGATGACGAGGTCGTTGCTGTTGCTGACGCCCGCAAGGTCGGTGACGACCACCGGGAAGCTGTCGCGCACGGCGTTGTCGCCGCCGCTGTGGTCGTCGGCTCCACCCGTCTCCTGGTAGGAATAGGTGATCTTGCCGGTGGCCGCATCGTAACCGGTGATGGTCAGGATGCCCTTGTCGGTGGTGATGACCACCGGCGTGTTGTTGGCGCCGGTAACGTCCTGGCCGCCCACGGTCACGCCACGGATGCCAGCCTCGGCCGAGACCGTGACGGAGCCGGTGACGATGTCGCCGCTGGCTTCGATCACACTGTTGTGCGCGCCGGTGACCGTGCCGTCGGTGTCCTCGGGGGTGATGACGGGCGGGGCGTCGGTCTGGCCGGTGACCGTGACGGTCAGCGTGGCGGTGGTCGTGGCGNNNGGCGGTGGTCGTGGCCCCGTCCGCGTCGACGACCGTGTAGGTGATCGAGGTGGTGGCGGTCTGCTGGTCGTTCAGGTACTGGAAGTCGCCGCCCGGATTGAACGAGTACGAGCCGTCGGCGTTCAGCGTGAAGGTGCCGCCGTGCGAGCCGGCCACCGGCTGGCCGACGCTGGCGTCGTTGTTGTTGACCTGCGAGACCTTGATGGTGTCGCCGTCGGGATCGCTATCGTTGGCCAGCACGCCATTGCTGGCGTCGACGGCGAGCGAGGTTTCTTCGTCGGTCGTGTTCTGGTCGTCGACGGCCTTGGGCGCGGGGTTCTTGATGTCCCATTCGAAGGTCTGGCTGATCTTGGCGCCGGATGCGTCGGTCGCGGTGACGACGATCGTGTAGACGCCGTTGTTGCCGCCCTGCGAGGCCGAGGAGTCGATCTTGCCGGAGATGAGGCCGGTGACGGGGTCCAGCGCCAGGCCCGGCGGCAGGCCGGTGGCGGTGTAGGTGAGGGTGTCGCCCTGGTCCACGTCCTGGAACTGCCTGGCGATGTCGACCGGGGTGATGACGTCGCTGTCGTTGTTGCTCAGGTCGCCCAGGATGACGTCCGGCGTGAGGATCGGGGCGTCGTTGCTGCCGGTGACCGTGATGACCAGCGTGGCCTTGTCCGTGGCGCCCTGGGCGTCGGTCACGGTGTAGGTGATGGAGGTGGTCGCCGTCTGGCCGTCGCCCAGGCGCTGGAAGTCTGCGCCCGGATTGAAGGTGTAGGTGCCGTCGGCGTTCAGCGTGAAGGTGCCGCCGTTGGAGCCGGCCACGGGCTGGCCCACGCCGGCTTCCTTGTCGTTGACCTGCGAGACCGAGAGCGCGTCGCCGTCCGGATCGCGGTCGTTGCCGAGCACGCCTTCGGTGCGGTGGTCGACGACCAGGACGGTGTCTTCCTGGGTGCGGCCGGCGTCATCGAGGGCGATCGGCTCGGGGTTGCCGATGGTCCAGACGAAGGTCTGCGAGACCGAGGCGCCCGATTTGTCGGTGGCGGTCACGGTGATCAGGTACTCGCCCTTGACGCCGGTGTTGGTGTGGTCGGAGGCCCAGTTGGCCAGCGTGCCGGAGAAGGTGCCGGTGGCGGTGTCGAAGGTGAGGCCGCCGGGCACGTGGTCGACGGAGTAGGTCAGCGCGTCGCCATTGTCGATATCGCTGAAATAGCCGGACAGGTCATAGCTGACCGTGTCGCCGTCCATGTTGTCGCGGTTGTCCAGCGCGATCGCCACGGGCGCATCGTTGGTGCCGGTGATCTCGACCGTCAGGGTGGCCGTGCTGGTGCCGCCTTCGCCGTCCGAAACCAGGTAGGTGATGGAGCTGCTGGTTTTCTCGCCGGCCGCCAGGTTCTGGAAGTCCGCGCCGGGGTTGAAAGTGTACGAGCCGTCGGCGTTCAGCGTGAACGTGCCGCCGCCCGAGCCGGTGACGACGCTGCCCACGCCGGCGGCGCTGCCGTTGACTGCGGTGACGGTCAGCGTGTCGCCGTCCGGGTCGTTGTCGTTGGACAGCACGCCGTTCGCGGCGTCGACGCTCAGGGTGGTGTCTTCGTCGGTCTGGCCGACGTCATCCAGGGCGGTGGGCGCGGGGTTGGTCACGTCCCAGTCGAAGGACTGCGAGGTGGTGGCGCCGGAGGGGTCGGTGGCGGTCACGGTGACNTCAGCGTGAAGGTGCCGCCGTTGGAGCCGGCCACGGGCTGGCCCACGCCGGCTTCCTTGTCGTTGACCTGCGAGACCGAGAGCGCGTCGCCGTCCGGATCGCGGTCGTTGCCGAGCACGCCTTCGGTGCGGTGGTCGACGACCAGGACGGTGTCTTCCTGGGTGCGGCCGGCGTCATCGAGGGCGATCGGCTCGGGGTTGCCGATGGTCCAGACGAAGGTCTGCGAGACCGAGGCGCCCGATTTGTCGGTGGCGGTCACGGTGATCAGGTACTCGCCCTTGACGCCGGTGTTGGTGTGGTCGGAGGCCCAGTTGGCCAGCGTGCCGGAGAAGGTGCCGGTGGCGGTGTCGAAGGTGAGGCCGCCGGGCACGTGGTCGACGGAGTAGGTCAGCGCGTCGCCATTGTCGATATCGCTGAAATAGCCGGACAGGTCATAGCTGACCGTGTCGCCGTCCATGTTGTCGCGGTTGTCCAGCGCGATCGCCACGGGCGCATCGTTGGTGCCGGTGATCTCGACCGTCAGGGTGGCCGTGCTGGTGCCGCCTTCGCCGTCCGAAACCAGGTAGGTGATGGAGCTGCTGGTTTTCTCGCCGGCCGCCAGGTTCTGGAAGTCCGCGCCGGGGTTGAAAGTGTACGAGCCGTCGGCGTTCAGCGTGAACGTGCCGCCGCCCGAGCCGGTGACGACGCTGCCCACGCCGGCGGCGCTGCCGTTGACTGCGGTGACGGTCAGCGTGTCGCCGTCCGGGTCGTTGTCGTTGGACAGCACGCCGTTCGCGGCGTCGACGCTCAGGGTGGTGTCTTCGTCGGTCTGGCCGACGTCATCCAGGGCGGTGGGCGCGGGGTTGGTCACGTCCCAGTCGAAGGACTGCGAGGTGGTGGCGCCGGAGGGGTCGGTGGCGGTCACGGTGACCGTGTAGACGCCGTTGTTGCCGCCCTGCGAGGCCGAGTGGTCGATGGTGCCGGTGATCACGCCCGTGTTGGGATCGATGCTCAGTCCGGGCGGCAGGCCGTTGGCGGTGTAGGTCAGCTTGTCGCTGGTGTCCGGGTCGGAGAAGTAGCCGGAGACGTCGTAGCTCACGCCGGTCTGGGCGTCGACGCCGCTGGTGCCGGAGATGGCGGTCGACACCGGGCCTTCGTTGCTGCCGGTGATCGTGATGACCACGTTGGCGGTGGAGGTGGCGCCGCTGGGGTCCGTGATGACGTACGAAATCGTGGTGGTGGTGGTTTCGCCTTCGGCCAGGTGGGTGTAGTTGCCGCCCGGGTTGAAGACGTAGCTGCCGTCGGGCTGGATGGTGAAGGTGCCGCCGTTGCTGCCGTTGACGGTGATGCCGCCCGGGGTCATGGGACGGCCGCTGATCGAGACGATGGCCAGCGGGTCGCCGTCGGGATCGGAGTCGTTGAGCAGCAGGTTGCCGCGCACCAGGCTGTCCTGGCCGCCGCGGCCGGCGTCGTCGAGCGCGTTGGGCGCGTTATTGACGGTGGTGGGGGTGACGGTCGCTTCTTCGTCGTCGCCGCGCGAGCCCAGGCCCGACAGGCGGGGCAGCACGTCGTTGGCGCGGGCAGGATTGGGGTAGGCCAGGTCCAGCGGAGACGTGGTTTCGAGGATGCGGGCCAGGCGCACGAAGCTGCTGCCGCCGTTATCGCCGCCGCCGGCCACCACGGCCGCGGTGGGATCGAGTTCGTCGAACGGGTCGCGGCCGTCGCGCAGGGCGGCCAGCAGGCGGTCGGAATCGGTGCCGCTGGGCGGGGCCACCGCGGCTTCCGAGGGATCGGCCAGCGGGCCGCCCATGTCGCCGTTCATCGCCACTTCGCGGCCTTCGCCGATCACGATCGGCATGCCGTCGCCCACCTGAAGCGAAACCGTGGCGCCCGAGGCCGTGACGACCTCGCTGCCGGCGGGCACTTTGCTGCCCTGGTGCAGTTCGGTCAGGGAACCGTCGCTATTGCGTATCCAGGCGCGACCGGTGATTTCGTTGACGACTGCAGGGGTAGTGTTGGCCATGTTGGTTCCGTTTCAGGGAGTTATCCAAGATGACCAGATACTAGGTCGCGCCGGCGGCGCGGGATATTGTCCTCAAGGACAGTATCAGGAGGCGATTTTGGCGGCGCTGTCGGCGGGGGTGGAAATGCCGTGGACCAGCAGGGCGAGCTGCAGGCGGTCGGTGACGCCCAGCTTCTCGAAAACGGCCGACAGGTGGGCCTTGACCGTGCGTTCGGTAATGCCCAGGGTCTCGGCGATGGGCGCGTTGGCATGGCCGTTGGCGGCGTAGCGCGCCACCGTCATTTCGCGTTCGGTCAAGAGGCCGCCGTCCCACGAGGGCGCGCCCTGGGTGCGTTCAGCCACCAGCTTGAGCAGCCGGGACACCAGGGACCTGCCCATCCAGATGCCGCCGGAGGCCACCACCTCCAGCGCCTGCGACAGGGCCGCCGCCGGCGCATAGCTGTGGCAATAGCCGTGGGCGCCCGCGCCCAGGGCCTGCGTGCCTTCTTCGTCGTTGGGGCTGGGGCTGGCCACGACGACGCGCATTTCCGCCAGGGCGGCGGTCCAGCTGGGGTCCTGCCAGGAGGGAAGCCGGGGCAGGCCGGTATCCAGCACCGCCAGCGTGCGGCCCTGCTCGCGCCAGCGCTGCAGGTCGGCAAGGCCGCGCCCGCGGGCGGCCATCCAGCGCGCCGGGTCCAGCGCGCGCCAGTGTTGCCACAACAGGTCGTCGTGCGTAATCAACAGGACAGGAACGGGTTTCATAAAGCCTTGCAGTCCTCCGTCAACGTTCGGTGAAGGCATTCGCCTTGGCGCGCAATATCGGCTTGAGCAGGTATTGCAGCACCGTGCGCTTGCCGGTCAGGATATGGACCTCCGCCACCATCCCGGGGATGATGGGCAACAGCTTCTCGCCCACGGTGCTGCGGTCCGTGCGGACGCGCACCACGTAGTAGGAATTGCCTTTCTCGTCGGTCACGGTGTCCGCGCCGATCTGCTCGACCTTGCCTTCCAGGCCGCCGTAGATGGCGAAGTCGTAGGCGGTGAACTTCACTTCGGCCTTCTGGTCGGCGTGCAGGAAGCCGATGTCGCGCGGCAGGATGCGCACTTCGAGCAGCAGGGTGTCGTCCTTGGGCACGATCTCGATGATGTCCTTGCCCGGCTGCACCACACCGCCGACGGTGTTGTTGAACAGCGTCTTGACGGTGCCGCGCACCGGGGCGCGGACTTCGGCCAGCTTGACCCGGTCGACCAGCGCCAGCTTGCCTTCGCGCAGCGTCGACAGCTTGGTGTTGGTTTCGGACAGTTCGCTGCGGGCCTGGTTGCGGATATTGAGCTCGGCTTCCTGGATCTTGCTTTCGGCTTCCTTGATCGAGGCCTGGAAACGGTCGATCTGCGCTTCGGCGCCTTTCTGTTCGCCGCAATAGCGCGCCACGTCGCGCTGCAGGCGCAGCAGGTCGACCTCGGAGACGGCGCCGCTCTTGAGCAGCGGGCGGGTCACCTGCAGTTCGCGCGAGGTCAGGCCACAGCTGGCGGCGGCCTGGTCGCGCTTGGCGATGGTTTCGCGCAGGTCTTCCTGGCGCTGATTGAGCTGTTCGCGGGCGACGTTGACGGTGGCGTTCAGTTCGCTGGTGCGGGCCTGCCACGCATTGCGTTCCATTTCGACCAGCCCTGGCGCCTGCGCCAGTACCTCTTCGGGCGCGACGAAGGGCTCGCCCGTGGCCAGCGCCTTCAGGCGCGCCGACTTGGCCAGCAGCGACAGGTATTCGGCGTTGTTCTCGCCCAGCGACGAGGCGAAGCGGGTGGAGTCGATCCTGAGCAGGACTTCGCCGGCCTCGACCTCCTGACCGGGGCGCACCAGGATTTCCTCGACGATGCCGCCGTCCAGGCTCTGGATGATCTGCACCTGGCGCGACGGCACGACCTTGCCTTCGCCGCGGACGACCTCGTCGATGCTGCCCACGGCGGCCCAGAACAGCAGGCCGCCGGTGGCCAGCAGGCTGACCCACAGCAGGATGCGCGAGCCGCGCGCCTGGGATTCGTGGATGACCCATTCCGCATTGCCGACGTAGTCGGAGCGGTGCTGCGGCTTGTTCCGGTCGGCGCCGTCGAGCAGGCGGTCGAAAAAGAACATGAAGACGCCGCGCAGCTTGCGCCACAGGGTTCCAAACAGGCCGTGCCTGGTTTCGGCTGGGTTGTTCAGCATGCTTGCCTCAGCTTCCGCGTCCGACGCGTCCTTGACGCAGGGCTTCGACCACTTGCTCCTTGGGACCGTCGGCCACGATGTGGCCGTTGTCGATCACGATGAGCCGGTCGACCAGGTCCAGCAAGGCGGTGCGGTGCGTGACCAGCAGGATGGTCTTGGTTTCGCTGGCTTCTCCCAGGCGCTTGCGCAGCTGGGCTTCGCTCTGGTGGTCCATGTTGCTGCTGGGCTCGTCCAGCAGCAGGATGGGCGGATCGTTGATCAGGGCGCGGGCCACGGCCACCGACTGGCGCTGGCCGCCGGACAGGGACTCGCCGCGTTCGCCGATCAGCATGTCGAAGCCATTGGGATGGAGGTTGGCGAAATCCGTGACGCCGGCCAGGTTGGCGGCCGCGAGGATGCTGGCGTCGTCGGCGTAGGGCGCGCCCATGGCCAGGTTGTGCTTGAGGCTGCCGTAGAAAAGCAGCGGGTCCTGGGGCACGTGGCCGATGGCCCGGCGCACGTCGGCCGGATCGATCTGGCGCACGTCGATGCCGTCGAGCAGCACCGCGCCCTCGGTGGGCTCATACAGCGCCAGGGCCAGTTTTTCCAGCGTGGTCTTGCCCGAGCCGATGCGGCCGATGACGCCGACCTTTTCGCCCGGCTTGAGCTTGAACGAGACCTTCTTCAGCGCCGGCTGCGCCGCGCCCGGATAGGTGAAGCTGACGTCGCGGAATTCCAGCCCGCCGTGGAACACGGGGCGGTGCAGGAATTCGGCATTGGCGGGGCGTTCGACCGGCAGCTTCATGTAGTTGTCGATCGAACCCAGCGACGTGCGCGCGTTCTGGTACTGCATGAGCAGGCCGGCGACCTGCCCCAGCGGCGCCAGGCAGCGGCCCGCGATCATGGACGCGGCGATGATGCCGCCCATGGAGATGGCGGACTCCTGCGCCTGGTAGACGCCGATGATCACGACCGAGATCGACACCATCTGCTGCACGGCCTGCACGAAACCGACCGTGGACGAGGAGATCAGCTTGAGCTTGCCGCCGGTCTAGGCGATGAATTCGGTGGCGCGTTCCCAGTTGCGCTGGATCGCGCCCTGGGCGTTGAGCGTCTTGACGGCCTCCAGGCCGGTCAGCGCCTCGACCAGGGTGGCGTTGCGCTGCGAGGCGGCCTGGAACGACGACATGGTCAGCGCTTCCATGCGCGCCTGCGCCGCCAGCGACACCAGCAGGATCAGCACGATGGCGACCAGCGGCGGCAGCACCATCCAGGGCGAGATCCAGGCCAGGGCCAGCAGGAACAGCAGGATGAAGGGCAGGTCCACCAGGGTGGTGATGGTGGCCGAGGCGATGAAGTCGCGGATGGACTCGAACGAGCGCAGGTTGGCGGCGAAGGAGCCGACCGACACCGGCCTGCCTTCCAGCCGCAGGTCCAGCACCCGTTCCATGATCTGGGCCGACAGGCGCACGTCGACCCGCTTGCTGGCGCTGTCGACCACGTGCGAGCGGGCGGTGCCCAGGATCATGTTGAAGATCACGACCAGCGTGATGCCGATGGCCAGCACCCAGAGGGTTTCGATGGCGTTGTTGGGCACGACGCGGTCATAGACGTTCATCGTGAACAACGGCATGGCCATCGCGAAGATGTTGATCAGCAGCGCCGCGACCAGCGCGTCGCGGTACAGGCGCCGGTTCTCCATGATGGCGGCCCAGAACCAATGGCGCTCGCGCACCTTGGCGACCTCGGGCGCGCGCGCGTCGAAGCGGAACTGCGGGCGCACGAAGCACACCAGGCCGGTGTATTGCGCCGCCAGTTCCGTGGCGCTCATTTCCATGGAGCTGCCGCCCAGTTCGGGATGGCTGACCACGTATTTGTCGCCGTCCGTCTTCAGCAGCAGACAGGCGCGCTCGCCATGCAGCAGCAGGATGGCGGGCAGCAGGTCCTGGGAAATGCTTTCGAGCGGGCGTTTGACCACGCGCGCCGACATCTGCGCGCGCGCGGCGGCGCGCGGCAGCAGGGCGGGGGTCAGCCGGTGTTCTTCGAGCGGCAGGCCCGAAGACAGCGCCTGGGCCGTGGCCGTCACCCCGTGCAGCCGGGTGATTTCCACCAGACAGTCCAGCAGGGGATCGTCATGCGCGGCGCGGGCGTCCGCGCGCCACTCCCGGGCGGCCAGTTCAGATAACTTGTCCATCTTCGTCATCCAGCAGGTCGAGGTGTTCCGAGAGTCGCGCGCGCTGCTGCTTGCGCTGGGTGAGTTTCTGTTGCGCCTGTATCGGCAGGTCCGTCATACGCAAGGTGCCATTGGCGATCAGCGCGTCGATCAGGTCTTCCAGGACGCGGACGAAGTCCGCGTCCAATTGCGAGAAGTCTTTGCCCTGTTTCGGCATGGGGTCTCCTTGCGCCAACGGGCGCTCAGGGTTTGGCGCTGGGCGAGCTCATGGGAATGAGCGTGGGCGGCAGCGCGCCTTCGTTGTATTTCACATGCACGGGCGCCAGGCGGGCGGTGTCGGGAACCGTCGAGTTGCACAGCTTGATCACTTCGTCGGACACCACCAGCTTGCCGTTTTCCTCGGGCATTTCGTTGCGTGCGGGCTGCAGCGCCAGGGCGGGCAGCAGCGCGTGCGACAGCGCCAGCCAGCGGTACTGAGCGAGCTGCAGATCATACAAGGCGTTGGTCAGCGCGCGACGCGATTCGAAGAGTTCGTTCTCGGTGTCCAGCAGGTCCAGCAGCGAGCGCTGGCCGATCTGGAATTGCTGGCGATAGGCCTCGCGCACCTTGGTGGTGGCGACTTCGTGATCGCGCAGGAACGGCAGCTTCTGGTTCAGGCTGACGATGTTGTTCCAGGCCACGGCCAGGTCCTGCTGCACGTTGCGGCAGGTGTAGTCGCGGATGTCGCGCGCGGCGTAGGACTGCGCGGCGGTCTGGCGCACCCGGGCCGAATCGGCGCCGCCGCGGTACAGGTTGTAGCTCATGACGAGCTGGACGCTGGAGTTCTGGATGTCGCGGTTCTGGGGCGTCGGGTCGTTCTGGTCGCGGCCGGTGGCGGCCACGAATTCGAACTTGGGCGAGAACGCGCCCTTGGACGAGGCGACGCCGGCTTCGGCGGCCTGCTTGGACAGGAAGCTGGGGTTGCGGCGCAGCGACTCGTTGAAGTCGGCGGGCTTGGCCGGCAGCTTGCCGCTGATGTCGGGCGGCGGCTGCATGGATTCCGGGGGCAGGGCGCCGGTCACGCGCTGGAAGCGCTGCTGCACGTCCAGCAGGTTGGCGGTCTCGGTCATCAGGTTGGTCTGCGCCAGCGCCAGGCGGCCGCCGGCCTGTTCCAGGTCGACGCGGCGGCCCACGCCCGATTCGGTGCGCTCGTTGATCTGCTTGAGCGTTTCCTCGTGCAGGGAATAGTTCTGACGGGCCAGCAGTTCCATGTCGCGGTAGCGCTGCAGGTCGACATAGGCCTGCACGGCGGAAAACGCCGTCGTGTCGCTGGTGGCCAGCAGGTCGTAGAACTTCGCCAGTTTGTCGAAGCCCGCCTGCTTGACGTCATTGCTGGTGCGGAAGCCGTCGAAAATCAATTGCCGCAACTCGACGCTGTAGCCCGGCCGGCTCCAGTTCTGCGAACCCACGCCCGGCACGTTGTTGCGGTACTCGCGACCCACATAGCCTTGTGCGTTGACCTGCGGGAAGAACGCCGCGCGCGCGACGTTCTGGCCTTCCAGCGAGGCCTGGAAATCATGGTACTTGGCCTGGATTTCCGGGTTGCTGAGCAGGGTCTGCTCGACGATCTGGTTCATCGTGACCGCGGGCTGCGACGCAGCCGGAGCGGATGACTGTGCAAATGCCGCAGGACCGAATGCCAGGGCAAGGGCCGAAGCCGTGCTTTTGAGCAAAAACGAAGCCATAGTGATTATTCGCGAGTCGAGTTGAGGATTAGATGGCCGCCATATTGTGTGGAAATGTCAGTTTTGACGAGTCAATATTTGTTAATAGTTGACGAACTTTTCCAGGCGCTCCATTGAGCTTCTCCGCGTATCATCCATTAATTCAGGCTAACTTGCACGATCTTTGCTCAGTAAGGTCTTGATATGCGGGTTTAATTCAAATTTAAGTCGGTTTATTTCTCTTTATTTCGTAAAAGAAGCAACCGCGGCCACGAATAATTATATCGGTTTGATAATTTTGTATCTGTTTATCGGTCCGGTTTTACATGTGAGGTTATTTGCAACAACAATGGCCGCTGATATGAAACACACAGCAGAAGGCGTTGCGCGCCCAGCATGGTAGTGCTGGTACTGGTATATCAGGTGTGGTTGTACTAGGTTCCGGGCGTGGGCATAATTCCTCCATGCCGCAGCGGCCGGTGCGGGAGCGAATTGCTCACACCGTGCGAGGCCCGAGTCGGACTGTCTACCAGCAGAGCGCATCCATGGCCCAAACCCTTTACGACAAACTCTGGGACGCCCACGTCGTCCATCAGGAATCAGACGGCACCTGTCTGCTCTATATCGACCGCCACCTGGTGCACGAAGTCACCAGCCCGCAGGCGTTCGAGGGGCTGGCCCTGGCCGGCCGCAAGCCGTGGCGCACCGGCGCCAACCTGGCGGTGGCGGACCACAACGTGCCCACCCTGAACCGCGCCCAGGGCATCGACGACCCGATTTCGCGCCTGCAGGTGGATACGCTGGACGCCAACTGCGAAAAATACGGCATTACCGAATTCCGCATGAATGACCTGCGTCAAGGTATCGTGCACGTGATCGGCCCGGAGCAGGGCGCGACGCTGCCCGGCATGACGGTGGTCTGTGGCGACTCGCACACCAGCACGCACGGCGCGCTGGGTGCGCTGGCCTTCGGCATCGGCACGTCCGAGGTCGAGCACGTGCTGGCCACCCAGACGCTGCTCATGAAGAAAGCCAAGAGCATGCTCATCAAGGTCGAAGGCGAACTGCCCTTCGGCTGCACCGCCAAGGACGTGGTGCTGCACATCATCGGCCGGATCGGCACGGCCGGCGGCACGGGCTATGCCATCGAGTTCGCCGGCAGCACCATCCGCGGCCTGTCCGTGGAAGGCCGCATGACCATCTGCAACATGGCCATCGAGGCCGGCGCCCGGTCGGGCATGGTCGCGGTCGACGACAAGACCATCGAGTATTTCCGCGGCCGTCCCTTCGCGCCCACCGGCGTGCTCTGGGACCAGGCGGTCGCCTACTGGCGCACGCTGCATACGGACGAAGGCGCCAAGTTCGACTCCGTCGTCGAGGTCGACGCGCGCGACATCACGCCGCAGGTCACCTGGGGCACGTCGCCCGAAATGGTGCTGCCGGTGGATTCCCGCGTGCCGGACCCGGACCGCGAAAAGGACGAAGGACGCCGCAGCGGCATGGAGCGCGCGCTGCAGTACATGGGCCTCAAGCCCAACACGCCGCTCACCGACATCCGCATCGACCGCGTCTTCATCGGCTCGTGCACCAACTCCCGCATCGAAGACCTGCGCGCCGCCGCCGCCGTGGCCCGCGGCAAGCACGTGGCTTCCAATGTGCGCCAGGCCATGGTCGTGCCGGGCTCGGGCCTGGTCAAGCAGCAGGCCGAACGCGAAGGGCTGGACAAGATCTTCATCGAAGCCGGTTTCGAATGGCGCGAGCCGGGCTGCTCCATGTGCCTGGCCATGAACGCCGACCGCCTCGAACCGGGCGAACGCTGCGCCTCCACCTCGAACCGCAACTTCGAAGGCCGGCAGGGGCAGGGCGGGCGCACCCACCTGGTGAGCCCGGCCATGGCCGCCGCCGCCGCGGTGGCCGGCCACTTCGTCGACGTCCGCACCTTCCGTTAAGCGCCACGCACCGAGACCGACATCATGCAAGCATTTACCAATCACGAAGGCCTGGTGGCTCCGCTCGACCGCGAAAACGTCGACACGGACCTCATCATCCCCAAGCAGTTCCTCAAGTCCATCAAGCGCTCCGGCTTCGGCCCGAACCTGTTCGACGAACTGCGCTACCTGGACCACGGCGAACCGGGCATGGACAACAGCAAGCGTCCGCTGAATCCGGATTTCGTGCTGAACCAGCCGCGCTACCAGGGCGCGTCGGTGCTGCTGACGCGCAAGAACTTCGGCTGCGGCTCGAGCCGCGAGCATGCGCCCTGGGCGCTGACCCAATACGGCTTTCGCGCCATCATCGCGCCGTCGTATGCCGACATTTTCTTCAACAACAGCTTCAAGAACGGCCTGCTGCCCATCGTGCTGTCCGAGCTGGAAGTCGCGCGCCTGTTCGACGAAGTCAAGGCCTTCGCCGGCTACAAGCTGCGCATCGACCTGGAGCGCCAGGTCGTGGTGGCGGCCGACGGCCGTGAAATGGGCTTCGAGATCGAACCCTTCCGCAAGTACTGCCTGCTCAACGGCTTCGACGACATCGGCCTGACCCTGCGCCAGTCCGACAAGATCCGCGCCTTCGAGGCCGAGCGCCTGGCGCGCCATCCGTGGCTGGAAAGCCGCCCCATCGCCTGACGCACCGCTTATTCCGACCACAGGATAGTTTTCGTATGACTCACAATATCGCAGTCCTGCCGGGTGACGGCATCGGCCCGGAAATCGTCGAACAGGCCGTGCGCGTCCTGAAGGCGCTGGACATTCCCCTCGACATCAAGGAAGCGCCCGTGGGCGGCGCGGCGTTCGACGCGTTCGAGCATCCGCTGCCGCCGGCCACGCTCAAGCTGGCCCAGGAATCGCACGCCGTGCTGTTCGGCGCCGTCGGCGACTGGAAGTACGACAGCCTGCCGCGCGAATTCCGCCCGGAACAGGCCATTCTGGGCCTGCGCAAGGCGCTCGGCCTGTTCGCCAACCTGCGCCCGGCCATCCTGTATCCCGAGCTGGCCAGCGCGTCCTCGCTCAAGCCCGAGATCGTGTCCGGCCTGGACATCCTGATCATCCGCGAACTGACCGGCGACATCTACTTCGGCACGCCGCGCGGCGTGCGCGCCTCGCCCGACGGCGCCTTCGCCGGCGAGCGCGAGGGCTACGACACCATGCGCTATGCCGAATCCGAAGTGCGCCGCATCGCGCGCATCGGCTTCGAATCGGCCCGCAAGCGCAACAAGAAGCTGTGCAGCGTGGACAAGGCCAACGTGCTGGAGACCTCGCAGTTCTGGCGCGACATCGTGATCGAGGTGGCCCGCGACTATCCCGACGTGGAGCTGTCGCACATGTACGTCGACAACGCCGCCATGCAGCTGGTGCGCAGCCCGCGCCAGTTCGACGTCATCGTCACCGGCAACCTGTTCGGCGACATCCTGTCGGACGAGGCGGCCATGCTGACCGGCTCGATCGGCATGCTGCCCTCGGCCTCGCTCAATGCCGGCGGCCAGGGCCTGTACGAACCCAGCCACGGCTCGGCCCCGGACATCGCCGGGCAGGGCGTGGCCAATCCGCTGGCCACCATTCTGTCGGCCGCCATGCTGCTGCGCTACTCGCTGAACCTGGCGCCGCAGGCCGACCGGATCGAGGCCGCGGTGCGCCGCGTGCTGGCCGACGGGCTGCGCACCGCCGACATCTTCGAGGCGGGCACGACCAAGGTCGGCACCGCCCAGATGGGCGACGCGGTGCTCAAAGCCCTGGGCTGAGCCGCCTGACGGACTCGGCAAGAGGCCGTCCAGGTGGCGGCCTCTTGCATTTCGGGGCTTTCCGGCGTGGCCGGGACGCCGCGAAAACCGTCCCGGCCCATTGCGGCCCCAATTTTTTATAGCTGCGCCGCAACATCTCCCCGTGCATTCTGATAAATTGTTGAATTGCACGGCTTTTTTCCCGGACCCTGTCTTCACCTTTATATAGAGCGATTGAAATGAATCAAGCAGTAGGCCTTGTCGGCTGGCGCGGTATGGTCGGCTCGGTGCTCATGCAACGCATGCGCGACGAGAACGACTTCGCACTGATCGAGCCGGTTTTCTTCTCCACCAGCAACGCTGGCGGCGCTGCGCCCACTTGGGCCGACGGCGCGGGCCCGCTGCAGGACGCCTACGACATTGACGCTCTGAAAAAACTGCCGATCATCGTGACGGCGCAAGGCGGCGACTACACGTCCGAGATCTATCCCAAGCTGCGCGGCGCCGGCTGGAACGGCATCTGGATCGACGCGGCCAGCACGCTGCGCATGGCCGACGACGCCATCATCGTGCTGGACCCGGTCAACCGCCCGGTCATCGACGCGGCGCTCAAGCGCGGCGTGCGCAACTTCGTCGGCGGCAACTGCACGGTCAGCTGCATGCTGATGGGCCTGGCCGGCCTGTTCAACAACGACCTGGTCGAATGGATGACGACCATGACGTACCAGGCCGCCTCGGGCGGCGGCGCGCAGCACATGCGCGAGCTGCTGACCCAGTTCGGCGAAATCAACCAGGCGGTCAAGCCGCTGCTGGACGATCCCGCCTCGGCCATCCTCGAAATCGACCGCGGCGTGCTGGCCAAGCAGAAGGACCCGGCGCTGCCTCAGGAGCATTTCGGCGTGCCGCTGGGCGGCAACCTGATCCCCTGGATCGACAAGGACCTGGGCAACGGCATGTCCAAGGAAGAATGGAAGGGCGAGGTCGAGACCAACAAGATCCTCGGCCGCGGCGCCGCCTTCGGCACGCCCGCCACCCCGATCGACGGCCTGTGCGTGCGCATCGGCGCCATGCGCTGCCATAGCCAGGCGCTGACCATCAAGCTCAAGCGCGACCTGCCGATCGACGAGATCGAAGCGCTGATCGCGCAAGGCACGCAATGGGCCAAGGTGGTGCCGAACACCAAGGAAGCGACCGTCGCGGCGCTGACGCCGGTGGCCGTCACCGGCACGCTCGACATCCCCGTGGGCCGTCTGCGCAAGCTGTCGATGGGCTCGCAATACCTCGGCGCGTTCACGGTCGGCGACCAGCTGCTGTGGGGCGCCGCCGAGCCGCTGCGCCGCATGCTGCGCATCGCGCTGGCCGAGGCCTGAGGCCGGTCTGGCGGCGCGTCGCGCCGCCTGTACACGCCGTCAGCGCGAACAAGGGCACCTGCGGGTGCCCTTGTCGTTTTACGCGGGGTCCGGCCGCATGCGCGGGACCGGCGCGCCAGCAAATCCCGGCGGGCCTTTCAGGTTTGTGAAATGCGCTCGATCCATTACACTTTTCCGATGAATTGATGCCGATTCCGGCCATGTTCGGCATGGATCGGCGCCAGCCCGTCATTCGACTACAAGAACGGAATTCCAGCTTATGACCCAGCGTTCGCGCCAAGTGAAGCATGCCCGCCGTTTGAAAGCCTTGCAGTGGGCGATCGCGTTGGCGATCGGTTCAAGCGTGTGCGGCTCGGCTGCGGCCATGCGCGTGGGGCATTCGCGGGTGGTTTCGGTGCCGGGCGCGCCGCTGCAGGCGATGGTGGGACTGCAGGACCTGACGCCCGATGAAGTGTCGTCGCTGAAGGTCTCGGTGGCCGACGAGGCGGCGTGGCAGCGCGCCGGCCTGAAGCCGCCGGTTCCGCTGGCCAGCATGGTGGTGCGCGTCGAAGACGGCATGGACCCCACGCGCAAGAACCTGCGCGTGCGCGCTTCGCAGCCACCGGCCAGCGGCGCGGTGGACCTGCTGCTGGACATCAGTTCCAGCTCCGGCCAGCGCCAGGTGCAGGTCAGCATCCTGGTGCCGCTGCGCGGCACCACCGCCGAGGTCACGCCGGCCGCGGTCGGCACGCCGTCGCGCGCGGCCGGCGGCCGTTCGGTCAACGTCAAGTCGGGCGACAACCTGTTCGGCATCGCCCAGCGCAACGCGGTGCCCAACGCCTCGGTCTACCAGATGCTGGTGGCCCTGTGGCGCGCCAATCCGCAAGCCTTCATCCAGAACAACATGAACCTGGTGCGCGCCGGCGAGAAGCTGACGATCCCGGACGCCGCCACCGTGCGCGCCGTGGACCCGGCCGAGGCGCGCCGCATTTTCAACGAACACGCGGAAGCCTTCGCCAAATACCGCTCGCGCATTGGCGCGGCCTCGGCCGCGAACCCCGCCGTGGTCCGCGGGCAGGGCGGCGCCTCCGGCAGCGTCGCAGCGCCGGCGGAAACCGGCGTCGCCACCGCCACGCCGCCGCAGGACCGCGTGCGCCTGTCCGCCGGACGCGCCGAGGACAGCGCGGCCGCCCAGGCCGAAGCGCAGGCCGATGCGCGGACCTCCCAGCAGCGCGCCATGGCCGACGTGCAGGGACGGGTGGACCAGCTGCAGAGCAACGTCGACGATTTGAACAAGGCGCTCGAACAGCAGCGCGCGGGCGCGGCGGGGGCAACAGGTACGCCGGGCGCCGCGGGCACGCCGGGGGCAGCGGGTACGCCGGGGGCAGCGGGTACGCCGGGGGCCGCAGGTACGCCGGGCGCTGCAGGCACGCCGGGTGCAACAGGCACGCCGGGTGCAACAGGTACGCCGGGTGCAACAGGTACGCCGGGTGCAACAGGTACACCGGGTGCTGCGGGTACGCCTGGCGAAGCGGGTACGCCCGGCGCAGCAGGTGCATCGGGCGCTGCAGGCGCACCGGGTGCTGCAGGCACGCCAGGAGCAACCGGCACGCCGGGCGCAGCAGGCACTTCGAGCGCGGCAGGCACGCCGGGCGCGGCAGGCACGCCGGGCGCAACTGGCACGCCGGGCACAGCAGGTACGCCGGGCACAGCAGGTACGCCGGGTGCTGTAGGTACGCCGGGCGCAGCAGGCACGCCGGGCACAGCGGGCACGCCGGGCGCAGCGGGCACGCCGGGCGCAGCGGGCACGCCGGGCGCAGCAGGCACGCCGGGCGCAGCAGGCGCGCCGGGCGCAACAGGCGCGCCGGGTGCTGCAGGCACGCCGGGCCCCGCGGCCGCGCCCGGCGCCGTCCAGGCGGACAAGCCCGCCGGCACGCCGCCCATAAAGCAGGAGAACTCGTCGGGCATGCCTTCGTGGCTGGCCGACAATCTGCTCGTCATCGTCACCGCCGTGCTGGCGCTGATTGCCTTCGCCATTGCCTGGCTGCTGCGCCGGGCGGGCGCCCGGCGCGAGGACGACGACGAGGAGACCTACGCCTATAACGAGCCGGTGCTGGATACGGCAGCACTGAACCGCAAGCTCGACAGCATCAATCTCGACCTGGACGAACCGCCCACGGACGAACCGCGCCGTGTCGGCGGTCCACGGGTTTGATACATGTCTAGAGTTGCATTGGGGCTGGCGTACGACGGCTCCGCCTGGCAGGGTTGGCAGACGCAGCCGCATCGGCAGACGGTGCAGGATACGCTGGAGGCCGCGCTGGGACGTTTTTGCGGGATCGAGGAACCGGTGCCGACGATTTGCGCGGGCCGCACGGACACCGGCGTGCATGGCGCCATGCAGGTGGTCCACCTGGACACGGCGCTGGACCGTCGCATGGAATCCTGGGTCAGGGGCGTCAACGCGTTTCTGCCGCCCAGCATTTCGGTGCAGTGGGCGCAGCAGGTATCGGATGAATTCCACGCCCGGTTTTCGGCCAGCGCGCGGACCTACGTCTATCTGCTGTGGCGCGGCCGGGTGCGTCCGGCGCTGTGGGCAGGGCGCGCGGGCTGGTGCTTCCAGCCGCTGGACGTGGACGCGATGCGCGCGGCGGCGAGCGCCTTGCTGGGCGAGCACGATTTCTCCAGCTTCCGTTCTTCGCAATGCCAGGCCAGGCATCCGGTGCGCTACCTGCAGCGGCTCGACATCGAAGAGCGCGGGCCGTTCCTGGTGTTCACCTTGAAGGCGAACGCCTTCCTGCATCACATGGTGCGCAATATCATGGGAGCGTTGCTGCAGGTCGGGCAGGGCAGGGAGACGGTCGACTGGATGGCGCAGCTGCTGTCGTGGCGCGACCGCAAGCGCGGCGCGCCGACGTTCGCGCCGGACGGCCTGTACCTCTCGGCCATCGATTATCCCGAAGCGTTCGGGCTGCAGGAACTCGACGGCGGGTCGCAGTTGCTGTCGCCGTTTACTCAAACCTATTAGGAAAGCCGCCGGCGACGGCGCCGCCTTTTCCTGCCCGATGGAGGCCTTTTGCCATGCGACGCCGCGCGTTTTTGAAGCAGACCGCCCTGGGAGCCGCCGCCGGCGGCGCGGCCGTGGCGGCTCCGGTTTTCGCGCAGGAAGCTCCGGCCGTCGCATGGAGGCTGGCTTCCAGCTTTCCCGATGAATCGCCGACGATGTCGGCGGGCGCCGAAGACGTGGCGCGCTATGTCTCCGAAGTGACGGACGGGCGTTTCACCATCGAGATCTATCCGGCCGGCGATCTGGTGCAGCCGGGCCAGATACTCGAGGCCGTGCAGTATCGCGTCGTCGATTGCGGCCATACGGCCTCGACCCGCTATTTCGACACGGACCCGGCGCTGAGCTTCGACGNTTTGAAAGCCTTGCAGTGGGCGATCGCGTTGGCGATCGGTTCAAGCGTGTGCGGCTCGGCTGCGGCCATGCGCGTGGGGCATTCGCGGGTGGTTTCGGTGCCGGGCGCGCCGCTGCAGGCGATGGTGGGACTGCAGGACCTGACGCCCGATGAAGTGTCGTCGCTGAAGGTCTCGGTGGCCGACGAGGCGGCGTGGCAGCGCGCCGGCCTGAAGCCGCCGGTTCCGCTGGCCAGCATGGTGGTGCGCGTCGAAGACGGCATGGACCCCACGCGCAAGAACCTGCGCGTGCGCGCTTCGCAGCCACCGGCCAGCGGCGCGGTGGACCTGCTGCTGGACATCAGTTCCAGCTCCGGCCAGCGCCAGGTGCAGGTCAGCATCCTGGTGCCGCTGCGCGGCACCACCGCCGAGGTCACGCCGGCCGCGGTCGGCACGCCGTCGCGCGCGGCCGGCGGCCGTTCGGTCAACGTCAAGTCGGGCGACAACCTGTTCGGCATCGCCCAGCGCAACGCGGTGCCCAACGCCTCGGTCTACCAGATGCTGGTGGCCCTGTGGCGCGCCAATCCGCAAGCCTTCATCCAGAACAACATGAACCTGGTGCGCGCCGGCGAGAAGCTGACGATCCCGGACGCCGCCACCGTGCGCGCCGTGGACCCGGCCGAGGCGCGCCGCATTTTCAACGAACACGCGGAAGCCTTCGCCAAATACCGCTCGCGCATTGGCGCGGCCTCGGCCGCGAACCCCGCCGTGGTCCGCGGGCAGGGCGGCGCCTCCGGCAGCGTCGCAGCGCCGGCGGAAACCGGCGTCGCCACCGCCACGCCGCCGCAGGACCGCGTGCGCCTGTCCGCCGGACGCGCCGAGGACAGCGCGGCCGCCCAGGCCGAAGCGCAGGCCGATGCGCGGACCTCCCAGCAGCGCGCCATGGCCGACGTGCAGGGACGGGTGGACCAGCTGCAGAGCAACGTCGACGATTTGAACAAGGCGCTCGAACAGCAGCGCGCGGGCGCGGCGGGGGCAACAGGTACGCCGGGCGCCGCGGGCACGCCGGGGGCAGCGGGTACGCCGGGGGCAGCGGGTACGCCGGGGGCCGCAGGTACGCCGGGCGCTGCAGGCACGCCGGGTGCAACAGGCACGCCGGGTGCAACAGGTACGCCGGGTGCAACAGGTACGCCGGGTGCAACAGGTACACCGGGTGCTGCGGGTACGCCTGGCGAAGCGGGTACGCCCGGCGCAGCAGGTGCATCGGGCGCTGCAGGCGCACCGGGTGCTGCAGGCACGCCAGGAGCAACCGGCACGCCGGGCGCAGCAGGCACTTCGAGCGCGGCAGGCACGCCGGGCGCGGCAGGCACGCCGGGCGCAACTGGCACGCCGGGCACAGCAGGTACGCCGGGCACAGCAGGTACGCCGGGTGCTGTAGGTACGCCGGGCGCAGCAGGCACGCCGGGCACAGCGGGCACGCCGGGCGCAGCGGGCACGCCGGGCGCAGCGGGCACGCCGGGCGCAGCAGGCACGCCGGGCGCAGCAGGCGCGCCGGGCGCAACAGGCGCGCCGGGTGCTGCAGGCACGCCGGGCCCCGCGGCCGCGCCCGGCGCCGTCCAGGCGGACAAGCCCGCCGGCACGCCGCCCATAAAGCAGGAGAACTCGTCGGGCATGCCTTCGTGGCTGGCCGACAATCTGCTCGTCATCGTCACCGCCGTGCTGGCGCTGATTGCCTTCGCCATTGCCTGGCTGCTGCGCCGGGCGGGCGCCCGGCGCGAGGACGACGACGAGGAGACCTACGCCTATAACGAGCCGGTGCTGGATACGGCAGCACTGAACCGCAAGCTCGACAGCATCAATCTCGACCTGGACGAACCGCCCACGGACGAACCGCGCCGTGTCGGCGGTCCACGGGTTTGATACATGTCTAGAGTTGCATTGGGGCTGGCGTACGACGGCTCCGCCTGGCAGGGTTGGCAGACGCAGCCGCATCGGCAGACGGTGCAGGATACGCTGGAGGCCGCGCTGGGACGTTTTTGCGGGATCGAGGAACCGGTGCCGACGATTTGCGCGGGCCGCACGGACACCGGCGTGCATGGCGCCATGCAGGTGGTCCACCTGGACACGGCGCTGGACCGTCGCATGGAATCCTGGGTCAGGGGCGTCAACGCGTTTCTGCCGCCCAGCATTTCGGTGCAGTGGGCGCAGCAGGTATCGGATGAATTCCACGCCCGGTTTTCGGCCAGCGCGCGGACCTACGTCTATCTGCTGTGGCGCGGCCGGGTGCGTCCGGCGCTGTGGGCAGGGCGCGCGGGCTGGTGCTTCCAGCCGCTGGACGTGGACGCGATGCGCGCGGCGGCGAGCGCCTTGCTGGGCGAGCACGATTTCTCCAGCTTCCGTTCTTCGCAATGCCAGGCCAGGCATCCGGTGCGCTACCTGCAGCGGCTCGACATCGAAGAGCGCGGGCCGTTCCTGGTGTTCACCTTGAAGGCGAACGCCTTCCTGCATCACATGGTGCGCAATATCATGGGAGCGTTGCTGCAGGTCGGGCAGGGCAGGGAGACGGTCGACTGGATGGCGCAGCTGCTGTCGTGGCGCGACCGCAAGCGCGGCGCGCCGACGTTCGCGCCGGACGGCCTGTACCTCTCGGCCATCGATTATCCCGAAGCGTTCGGGCTGCAGGAACTCGACGGCGGGTCGCAGTTGCTGTCGCCGTTTACTCAAACCTATTAGGAAAGCCGCCGGCGACGGCGCCGCCTTTTCCTGCCCGATGGAGGCCTTTTGCCATGCGACGCCGCGCGTTTTTGAAGCAGACCGCCCTGGGAGCCGCCGCCGGCGGCGCGGCCGTGGCGGCTCCGGTTTTCGCGCAGGAAGCTCCGGCCGTCGCATGGAGGCTGGCTTCCAGCTTTCCCGATGAATCGCCGACGATGTCGGCGGGCGCCGAAGACGTGGCGCGCTATGTCTCCGAAGTGACGGACGGGCGTTTCACCATCGAGATCTATCCGGCCGGCGATCTGGTGCAGCCGGGCCAGATACTCGAGGCCGTGCAGTATCGCGTCGTCGATTGCGGCCATACGGCCTCGACCCGCTATTTCGACACGGACCCGGCGCTGAGCTTCGACGCCGGCGTGCCGTTCGGCCTGAACACGCGGCAGATGCACGCGTGGATGCTCCAGGGCGAGGGCCTGGCGCTGACGCGCGTGCTGTTCGACAAGTACAACATCCTGAACTTTCCCTGTGGCTACACCGGCGCCCAGATGGGCGGCTGGTTCCGCCCGGAAATCAAGACCGTGGACGACTTGCGCGGGCTGAAGGTCAAAGCCGGCGGATTCGCCCGCGCGGTGCTTGCCCGCATGGGCGCGATTCCCGTCGCGGTGCCGGTGGCGGAAACCTATGCCGCGCTGGAACAGGGCGTGGTGGACGCGGTCGCCTGGATCGGCCCCTACGACGACGAGAGCCTGGCGCTCTATAAGGTCGCCAGGAACTACTATTTTCCCGGCTGGTGGGCCGGCACGCTGCAGTTGTCGCTGTACGTCAACCAGGACGCCTACGACGAGCTGCCCAAGCCGTACCAGTCCGCGCTGGCGCTGGCCTGCAACATGGCCACGGGCAACATGATCGCCAAGTACGACGCCGGCAATCCACAGGCGCTGCGCCGCCTGGTCTCGCGCGGGGCCCAATTGAAGGCGTTTCCCAGGCCGCTGCTGCAGGCCGGCTACGAAGCGTCGCTCGCCGTCTATAAAGAAATCAGCGCCAAGAACCCCATGTTCAAGAAACTCTACGAAAGCATGACGGCGTTTCGCGACATGGAAGCGCCGTGGTTCCGCCTGGCCGAAGGCAGCTTCGACAACCTCATGACGACTCTGGCTCAGCCGGGCTCCTAGCGTGCCGGCCTCGCCCGGCGGATATACTGAATCAACCCGTCGCGCATGCGACGAAGCCACTGAAGAATTCCATGCGCACACGCATCAAGATCTGCGGATTGACCCGCGAAGAAGACATCGACGCCGCCGTCGCGGCCGGCGTCGACGCCATCGGCTTTGTCTTCTACCCCAAGAGCAAACGCTGCCTCACGCCCACGCGCGCCGCGCAGTTGCGGCGCATGGTGCCGGCCTTTGTCGATGTCGTGGCCCTGTTCGTCAATCCCGCGCAAAGCGAGGTCGAGGCCGTGCTCGACCAGGTCGGGCCGGAACTGCTGCAGTTCCACGGCGACGAAACGCCGCAGGATTGCGCCCACTACGGCCGCCGCTTCCTGCGCGCGTTCCGCGCCGGCGCGCCTGGCCTGGAAACCGCGGAAAACCTGGCGTCCACCTGCCGCGCCTACGGCGAGGCCGCGGGCTGGCTGTTCGACAGCTACAGCGCGGGCTACGGCGGCAGCGGCCACGGCTTCGACTACGCCTTGCTCGACGAAGTGAGGGCCGATCCGATCTCGCGCCCGCTGATCCTGTCGGGCGGATTGAACGCCCAAAACGTGGGCCAGGCGGTGCGCTCGCTGCGGCCTTGGGGCGTGGATGTGAGCAGCGGAGTCGAGGTCGAGCAAGGAATAAAAAGTTCTGATAGAATCTCGTTCTTCGTTGCCGCGGTGCAAGCCGCGGACGCGATACTGAAGAGTGAAGCAGTGCTGATGAATAAGCCGCACTGAGTAGTGTGAAGTTGTGCTGGGAATGTCGCCAAGCTGGTTTTCCCGGACGCAATGAAAAATGCAAAAAATCTTCCAAGACGATTTGCATAGTTCAAAAAAGCACTATATAATTCTTCTTCTTTGCAGGCGGTTAGCTCAGCTGGTTAGAGCGCCACGTTGACATCGTGGAGGTCGTTGGTTCGATTCCAATACCGCCTACCAAATTCCTGCAAAGTGGTGCCAAGCACCGCCTTAAAAGCCGCGTAAGTCTTAGACTTCGCGGCTTTTTGCTTTCTGTGCTGCAAAGTAGCGCCAAGCGATTTAAGGGTAGGAATGAGTAAGGCCAATCAGAATAAGGGTAGGCCCCCGCCGCCTCATTTTCCCGCCTCTGCCGCGCACCGATCCAGATAATCTGACCACCACTGCATGAGCCGGCTGCGCCCGTCCAGATACTCAGCGTGGTTATTGCGCGCTGCTGCGCTCATGCTTCACGTTTAGCTTTTGACTGTCCAACTTCTTGACGTCAGTTCGCAAACCGTGCCGTTTTGCATTGATGAGAGGAATGCGGTGAGCCTGACGGTTTCTTCTTGTCCGCAATCTCGGCGAGTGAACATTGGCATGCCACCCGTCCATCGCTTGGAAGTCGCGCGCATCCACCCTCGCCGGGCTGAAGGTCCTGCGCCGCAAATATACTGTATAAAAATACAGTATATTGGGGCTATGGGGCTGCGCGAGCCAGCCCCTGGCATGTGCGGTAGGGGACGAGAAATGGCCGATGAGGAATGGACACAACGGGACGAGTATTGCTGGCAGGGACCGCCTGGTTGGACGATCTGCCGCGTGTTTGTCGAGGGCATGTGGCAATACGAACTGTGGTTCAGCCGCGGCGCCAGCGGCACGATCTACGGCATGCGCGCATCGCTGGGCGCCGCGCAGGATCTCTACAGGCAGAAGCTGCGCTAGGCCGTCACCGGCGGGATTCCGGCGCGCCCGAGCGCAAGTCTATCCAGCCAGCTTCATGGAAACGTCGGCGTGCGTACCACGATCCAGATCGATTCCCTTCCCGGCCGTACATTCGGGCAGGTCGAGCAGTTCGGCCGCGACTTCTCCGGCTTCGATTCGTCGCGTGATGTCATCCAGCAGTTCCGTGCGCGAAGCAAACCCTCGACCTCTCAGGCCTTTCACAAAAAGGCGGTAGGTCAAGTTGGGTTCGACGCCTTTCATCACGCCGAGGTCGAAAATCCTGCCTTGTTCGTTCCGAAGAAACAGGTGGCCGGGCCTGGCGTAGATTCTGTATACCCGCCACGGCGACAAGGTCGCGGCGTGCGCAACCGGCGGGCGCGCACGCTGGCCGTCCTGCTGCCGTGACGACGTCGCCGGCGGGATGAGCTTCCGGCAAGCCGTGATGGCGCGGGCGAAGGACCTGCTGAATAGCTTCATAAGGCGGCCTGAATGAATCGAAGCGCGGCGTAGCCGCGATACAGCGAATCAGCCGACCAGATTTGGATTTGGGATTGAAGGCTGCCGGCCTTTATCGAGGTGGAGCATGCGATTCGCCACTAACGAATCCGGCAACAGTGCATCGTCGTGGCAGGCGCCACACCACCACAGTACGCTCAATACCGGCTGGCCCCTACGATTGAATTGAAACAAGCATGGCGCGCGCCCGACCCGCCTGCGGAGCGGCGATTGAAATAAACTGTGCACAACGGAAATATGCCGTATTTGATTTCAACCAGGGGGCGGTGTGAGCGACAAAATGCCGCGGCGGGGGCGATCCACCGCGCGTCGGGTGACGCTGGGACTGGTCGCGGGCTGGCTCGTGCTGGTCGCGGGTCTTGCGCAGTGGATGTCGCAGGGGATCGAAGCGACGCGGCTGGGCAGCCTGGCAGCCAGCGCGGAATATGAAACCCGGATTACCGCGCGCGTCATGGACCGCCTGTTCACCGAGATGATCAGCGTCGCGAACATGGTGTCCCGCCAGGCCCAGGTAATCGAGCTCGCCGCCCGATACCGCACCGATCCTCCCGGCGCGGCGGAGCTGACCCGGCAGGAGCGGGCGGCTTTGTTCACGCGCGATCCCCTGGTGCGCAAGGTGGGCGACCTCATGAATGCGCTGGCCGGCGATCTGCGGTATGCGCGCATTTATATGAACAATATGTCGGACGATACGGTGACGGCCAGCAACTGGGCGGAGCCGGACAGTATCGTCGGCATGGTTTATTCGGGTCGGGCCTATCTGGTGGACGCGTTGCGTGAGGGCAAGGGCAGTTATTTCGGCATTGCCCGGCTGAACAAGAGCCCCTCGTACTTCGTTTCCAGCCGCATCGAGGACGTGAACGAGCAGCCGTTGGGATCGGTGACGGTGAAATTCGATGCGCCGGACGTGGCGCTGTACCTGGCTGGGCGGCATACCACGCTGGTCGTGAACCGCCAGGGGCGGGTGACCACGGCTTCGTCCGCGTCGTTCATGCTGCGCAACGTGGCGGCGCTCATGCCTGCGGGCACGGTGCTGCCTTCCGACGGCGATGAAGATCCGGGCGAGCCCATGGACCTGCGCCCGATTGCTTCCCATGCGGACCAATGGCTGGTCGAAGGCCGGCCGTACCTGGTGCGGCGCCAGCCGCTGTCCAATGCCCAGTACCAGCTGATTACGCTGGCTTCGCTGGACGAGCTGACGCTCATGCGCCGGCAGCATCTGTGGGTGGCGGGGCTGGTGGCGGTGTTCGGCTCGGTGCTGATCCTGCTTTCCAGCCACGCGGTCGGGCAGATCGTGAGACGCCGCCAGGATGAACGGCACGCGGCCAATCATGACGCGCTTACCGGTTTGCCGAACCGGCGGGCCGTCATGGCCGAACTGGAGCGGTATTTTTCGCTGGCGAACCGGATGCAGCGCTGCGTGCTGGTGGCGTTCATCGACCTGGACGGTTTCAAGACGATCAACGATACCTACGGCCACGATATAGGCGACAAATTCCTGATCGAGGTGGGCCGGCGCCTGTCGGCCGGCCTGCGTGCCGGCGACATGCTGGGACGCTGGGGAGGCGACGAGTTCGTCGTGGTCGGGCTGGGCGCGCGGCCCGGGCCGGACGCGCCGGAGGGTGCGATCGTGGAGGCCATGCGCGCGCGGCTTGCGCCGTTGCTCAGCGGCGCCTACACGCTGGACGGCTGCCGCTTTCATTACGCGGGCGCGAGCTTCGGCATCGTGAGCGCGGACCCTGCCGCAAGCACGCTGCCGGCCGTGCTCAAGCAAGCCGATCTGCTGATGTACGCGGACAAGCAGGCGCGCCGTCAGACGCAGACGGCTTGATCCGCCAGGACGCCGCCCTCAGTCGGACAGTTGCTGCTGTTGCCGCCGCTTCAGGTCGGCAAGCCTGGCCTGGGTTTCGCGGCGCCAGCCGTCTTCCCAGGACGTCAGTTTCGCGCGCCACTTGCTGGGCGATTCGCCCGTGTGGCCCGGCATGTTTATCGCCTTCATGTACGGGCAGGCCGAGAGAGGTACGCCGTGCCTTGCAGCTTCCTGGCCAGCCTTGTGGATGAGCTCATCCATTTCGCGCCTCCGAGGGTAGAAGTTGCCTTAGGGACGACGATGACCGTCGTCTCTCCGGAAGTCCAGCACTGTTACTGCGCGAAATAGAGGAGCGGGTCTCAAAAAAAGCGCCCGTAGAGCTGGGCGCGTAAGGAGTGTGCGATGGCGGGCGGCGCATTCGACGTCAGCGGCCTCCCGGCTTGCCGACAGGCGGATTTTTGCCCGCCTGCTCCTGGGTTTTCTTGTTGCGGCCGTAGGCGTCCCGTCCTTCGGGCAGTTCCTTTCCACCGCCGGGATAGCCGGAGTTCGAGTCCGGGTCAGTGTTCTCTCGCCCCGTGGGAGGGCCGTCCGCGGTGGGTTGGGCCTTGCGCCGTTCGTTGTCGGATTCGGCATGGAAGGGAAGCTTGGGCATGTCGCGGGTTCCTGGTTCGCACGATCGCCGCAACGCTGCGGCGATCAGCTTGCAGCAAGCGGCGTGCCGCGGGGCCAGCGTCAGCGGCCGAACTCGTTGGTCTTGTGGCCGCCGCTGCCGGCCTGGCCTCCCGGTATTTTTCCGTCGGGCGCGGGGTTGGCCCGCGAGCCCTTGACGGTGCCCTGGCCGCGTATCTGCTGGGGCTCGCGCTCGGCCGGGCCGGCCGCGGGGGCAGGCGGTTTGGGCGGCGTGGGGCCCGCGGTGTCCGGGCCCTGGCCGTCGGGTCCGGCCTGCTTCGGGACCGGCGCCGATTGTTTGCCGGCCTCCTGGCGGGCGCCGGACTGGTTCTGCGGCTGGGCATGCAGCCGGGTCGTCGACGGATACAGCGCGGCCAGCGCCAGCGGTATGGCCAGGAATGCGCGAGCGGGTTTCATGGCGGTCTCTCCATAATGAATCCCGGCTGCGGAGCAAATGCCGTTCCGGCGGCTCCACGCGTTACCAGCTTGTATCAAGCGCTACCGAGGGTCCGGCAAGCGCGCCGATCTGCACATTTTTGTAGGAATAGGGTGGGCCCTGTAACGCGCCGTCTTATTTGGCGGGCGGGTTGAATCTATGCTGCGGGCGAGCAGTTCTCGCGAGGTAATCATGAAAAAAATAACGTTGCTCTGTGTTGGAGCGTTTATCGGGTGCGCCGCGGTCTCCATGCCGGCGATGGCCGACCACGATGACCATCGGGACTATTATTACGGCGGCCATCATGGCGGCAAGTACAAGCAGGAATACTGGGACGGAAACTGCAAGGTCGAGCGCAAGTGGAAGCGCAACGGCGACTACAAGGAAGAGCGCAAGTGCAAGGCGCCGCGGCCCGTGGTCTATCCCGCCTATCCGCAGCCTGTGTACCCGCAGCCGGGCGTCGTCATTCAGGGCACCGCCGTGATTCGCTAGGCGGTAAGATGGCTGTTCCACGGCATGGAGGTGCACGATGGAAACAGGCAATCCACCCGCCTACCGGAGCACGCTGGTCGTGCAGCCCGGGCGCGGCGGCAAGTATGAATGGGAAATCGTGACGCGTTCCGCCCGCACGGGCGACGTCGTCCGTGTGGAGCGGGGCGAGGACCTGGCCTACGACAACTGGGACGCCGCCATCGAGGCCGGCAACAAGGCGGCGCTCGACTACCGGCCGGACGATCCGCCCGTGCTGCGGCTGCCTGACTGAAGCGGCGCGCCGGCCGCGCACGGCGGCCGGTCTTTTGCGGTTCAGCGCTTGCGCTGCGCCTCGTGCAGCAAGTGGCTCACGTGGCCGTAGCCCGGCCGGCGGCTGATTTCTTTCATGTACTGGCGCAGTTCGTCTTCGGCCGACGGCATTTCGCCGCGGCCGGCGGGCGTCAGCAGCCTGGCGTCCGGGTGCTGCAGCTTGCCCCTCCATTCGGCCGAGTTTTCATCGCGCGAAAAAGGGGAGTTCCGGTCGAGTTTTCCCATTACCATCTCCTGGGCGATTGAAGAAAGCGGCTCGGGGCCGGGCGGCCCCGCAGGTTCACTGCGCGCGGCGAGCGACCGCGCGCGGCACGTATCGCTGGCCATCGCCTGGCGGTTGTTTCCATTTCTTGGTCTGTGCCATCCAACCGGCTTCCCAGGCTTCGACCTTGTCGCGCCATTGCGCGATGGATTCCCCCGTGTGGGCCGGCATGGCCTGGGCACGGTAGTAAGGGCAGTCCCACAAGGTCAATCCGTCGCGGGCGGCTTGCGCGCCCAGCTTTTGGATGTCGTCGCGTTGCATTGCAAAACCCTCCAAAAGTAAACGATTGGGGGGTTTAGTATGGAGGCAAAGCGCAATAGTTCGCAATAGTGTTGGGATACTATCCCGACTGGCCGTCATGCACTGCTACGGTATATTGCGGTGTTTCTTCAGATACGGACTCGCAACCCATGGGTCAGACCGCCCGGGCCAATTTCCAGTCTTCCGTCCGGCGCCCGGCGGCCCGCCGCCGACTGCCATGATGAGAGTGCTGTGGCTATGCCTGGGCTGCCTGATGCTGGCGTTGGGCATCATCGGCGCGTTTCTGCCGGTGATGCCTACGACCATCTTCCTGATCCTGGCGGTGGGCTGCTTTTCGCGCTCGTCCCCCAGGCTGGAAAAATGGCTGCTGGACAGCCCCACCTACGGGCCCGCGCTGCGCGCCTGGCGCGACCAGGGCGCCGTGTCGGCCAAGGGCAAGACCTATGCCTGCCTGGGCATGGCGCTCGGATACGTGCTTTTCTGGTGGGGCGCGGACCCGTCCTGGCAACTGGGGGCGGCGGTCGCGGTTTTCTTCGTGGCCAGCGCCGCCTATGTCCTTACCCGGCCGTCGCCGCGCCCGTCCGCCGCGGATGAAAAGCCGCCCGGCGCATAGGCGCCGGTCTCAGTGCGAATGCCTGGGGTCGCCGCGGGTTTCCACGACCTTCAGGTACAGCGTGGCCGGCTCCAGGCAGCCGCCGGTCGATAGTTGGCCCACCCATTGCCGGTACAGTTCCTGCCACGGCGTCTGCGACGCGGGCGCCTGGTAGCCGGGTTCCTGGCTGCGGCGCGCCATTTCGGTTTCGTCCACCAGCGCCGTGACCGTGCGCTGGTTCAGGTCGACGCGGATGCGGTCGCCGGTGCGCAGCAGCGCCAGGCCGCCGCCCACAGCGGCCTCGGGCGACATGTTCAGGATCGACGGGCTGGCGGAAGTGCCGCTCTGGCGGCCGTCGCCCATGCAGGGCAGGTCATCGATGCCGCGCCTGATCAGGGCCGCAGGCGGCGCCATGTTGACGACTTCGGCGCTGCCGGGGTAGCCCACGGTGCCGGCGCCGCGGATCACCAGTATGCAGCGCTCGTCGATGTTCAGCGCCGGGTCGTCGATGCGCGCGTGGTAGTCCTCGGGGCCTTCGAACACGATGGCGCGCGCCTCGAAGGCGTTTTCCGACCCCGGCTGCGACAGATAGGCGCGGCGGAAGTCGTCGCCCACCACCGACATCTTGATGATGGCGCTGTCGAAGAAGTTGCCCGACAGGACGATGAAGCCGGCGCGGTGCTTCAGCGGCCGGTCGCAGCTGCGGATCACGTCGGCGTCATGGGGTTTGGCCGCGGCGGCGATCTCGCCTATGGTCTTGCCCGACACCGTGGCGCAGCCGGTGTGCAGGCGGCCGGCGGCGGCCAGTTCGTGCAGCACGGCGGGAACGCCGCCGGCGCGGTGAAAGCCTTCGCCCAGGTGTTCGCCGGCGGGCACGCAGTTCACCAGCAGCGGCACGTCTTCGCCCAGCCGCTGCCAGTCGTCCAGGCTGAGATCGATGCCGGTGTGCCGGGCGATGGCGATGAGGTGGGGCGGGCAGTTGCTGGACGCGCCCAGCGCCGAGGCCACGACGATGGCGTTCTCGAAGGCCTCGCGCGTCAGGATGTGGGACGGGCGCAGGTCTTCGCGCACCATGTCGCAGATGCGCACGCCGGTGGCGTAGGCCATCTGACCGCGTTCGCGATAGGGCGCCGGGATGCTGGCGCAGGTGGGCAGCGACATGCCCAGGGCCTCGGCCAGCGAGTTCATCGACAGCGCCGTGCCCATGGTGTTGCAGTGGCCGATGGAGGGCGACGAGGCGGTGGCCAGAGTCATGAAGCCTTCGTAGTCGAGCTTGCCGGCGGCCATGAGCTTGCGGGCATGCCAGATGACCGTGCCAGAGCCCACGCGCTGGCCGTCGTGCCAGCCGTCGAGCATCGGGCCGCCCGACAGCACGATCGCGGGTATGTCTATGGTGGCCGCGGCCATGAGGCAGGCCGGCGTGCTCTTGTCGCAGCCGGTGGTCAGCACCACGCCGTCCAGCGGATAGCCGTGCAGGATCTCGACCAGCCCCAGATAGGCCAGGTTGCGGTCCAGCGCGGCCGTGGGACGGCGGCCCTGTTCGGCCAGCGGGTGCACGGGGAATTCCATCGGAATGCCGCCGGCGTCGCGGATGCCGGCGCGGATGCGTTCGGCCAGCGCCAGGTGGTGGCGGTTGCACGGCACCAGGTCGCTGCCGGTCTGGGCGATGCCGATGATGGGGCGGCCCGATTGCAGTTCCTGCCGGGTCAGGCCGTAGTTGAGATAGCGCTCGACGTAGATGGCGGTCATGTCGGCGTGGGTGGGGTCGTCAAACCATTTCTGGCTGCGCAGTTTGCGGGGATTGTGCGGCATGGACATCTCGCTCTATGGTTGCGTGGCCGCCCGGCGCGGTCCGGGCGGCCGGAAACCGGGTCAGTTGCGCGCCTTCCCGATTTCGTCGTTCAGCTGCTTGATCAGTTCGGGGCCGAGTTCCTGCGTGTACTTGTCGACCACCGGCTGCACCGTCTGGCGCATGCGCGCCACTTCCTGTTCAGACACAGTATTGATCTTCATGCCGGCCGATTCCAGGATGCCCATGGCTTTCTGGGAATCGGCGCGGCTGTCCTTGCGTTCGAAATCGCGCGACGAGGCGGCGGCCTGGCGGATCAGCCGCTGTTCGTCGGCCGACAGGCCGTCCCACCATTTCTTGGACGCCAGCACCACCCACGGTGTATAGACGTGACGGGTGATGGTCAGGTAGGGCTGCACCTCGTAGAACTTGCTGCTCTGGATGGTGGTGATGGGGTTTTCCTGGCCGTCCACGGTGCGCGTCTCCAGCGCCGTGAACAGTTCCGAGAACGGCATGGGCACGGCGTTAGCGCCCAGCGCGTTGAACACGCCGAGCGCGATCTGGTTCTGCATGACGCGCAGCTTGATGCCTTGCAGGTCTTCGGCGCGCACGATGGGGCGCTTGGAGTTTGTCAGGTTGCGAAAGCCGTTTTCCCAGTACACCAGCCCGACCAGGCCCTTGGCTTCCAGCTTTTTCAGCAGGTCCTGGCCGAGCGGGCCGTCGAGCACGGCGTCGGCTTCTTTTTCGCTGTTGAACAGGAACGGCAGGTCGAACATGCCGAACTCCTTGACCATGCCGGCCAGCGGCGCGGTCGAGCCCACCATCATTTCCTGGACGCCGCCGACCAGCGCGCCTTGCATCTGTTCGTCCGAACCCAGGCTGGCCGAGCCGAAGGTTTTCATCTTGAGCTTGCCGTCGCTGATTTTCTGCAGTTCCTGCGCCAGGTGGCGCGCGGCGCGGCCCTGGACGCTGTCTTCGTTCAGGCCGTAGCCGAAACGGATCAGGCGCGGTTTGACGTCGGCGGCCGAAGCGGCGGCGACGGTGCAGCACAGCGTCGCGGCCAGGGCCAGGGTGCGGGTCTTGAAACGGGTGATCATGGTGCTCCTCCTTGGATTTTTCTAATGCATCCAGCGTGCAGGGACGGTGATCAGTTCAGGGAAGATCACCAGCAGGATCAACAGCAGCGTGTAGGCGACGACATAGCGCCACACGCCTTTGATGATGGTTTCCATATTGATGCGGGCGACGCCGCAGACCACGTTGAGCACGGTGCCGACCGGCGGCGTGAGCAGGCCCACACAGCCCACCATGACGAACATCACGCCGAAGTAGACGGGGTCGATGCCGGCCTTGGTGACCACCGGCATCAGCACCGGCGCCAGGATCAGGATGGTGGGCGTGAGGTCCATCACCGTGCCCACCAGCGTCAGCAGGATGAGCAGCGCGAACATCAGCAGCTTGGGCCGGTCCAGCACCGGGTCCAGCAGCGCGATGAGGTCTTCGGGCATGTCGGCCAGCGTGATCATGTAGGAGGACACCATGGCGGCGGCCACCAGGAACATGACCACGGCGGTGGTGCTGGCGGCGTTGACGAATAGCGGCGCCAGATCGCGCAGGCCGATTTCGCGGTAGACGAACAGGCTGATCAGCAGCGCGTAGACCGCCGCGACGACGGCCGCCTCGGTCGGGGTGAAGATGCCGCCGCGCAGCCCGCCTATGATGATGACCGGCAGCATCAGGGCCCACAGCGATTCGCGCAGCGCGCGGGCGCGCTCGCCCCAGGAGGCGCGCGGCGCCGGCCCGGCGCCGCCATGCCGGCGCGCCACCCAGGCCCATACCGCCACCAGGGTCAGGCCCATCATCAGCCCGGGTGCGATGCCGGCGAAGAACAGCTTGGTGATGGAAACGTTGGTGGCGACGCCGAAGATGATGAAGGCGATCGACGGCGGAATGATGGGGGCGATGATGCCGCTGGCGGCGATCAGCCCCGAGGCCTGGCCCGCGTCGTAGCCTTTTTCGCGCAGCATGGGAATCAGCAGGGAACCCAGCGCCGCGGCGTCGGCGACGGCCGAGCCCGACAGGGCCGCCAGCAGCACGCTGGCGAAGATGGCGACATAACCCAGGCCTCCCCGTATGTGTCCCACCAGCAAGGTGGCCAGATTGACGATGCGGCGCGAAATGCCGCCGGCGTTCATCAGTTCTCCGGCCAGCATGAACAGGGGCACCGCCATGAGCGTGAAGCTGTTGGCGCCCGACAGCATGTTCTGTGCCAGGATCTGGGTGTCGAAGAAGTCCAGCTGGACCATCAAGGCGATCGCGCTGAGCAGCAGCGCGAAGGCGATGGACTGGCCCAGGGCGATCAGCCCCAGCAGCACGAACAGGAACAGGGCGAGGGTCATTCCTGGCCTCCCGCATGGCCGGGAGGCAGGGGCAGGGGGCCGCCGGCCAGCACCCGCGCCAGATCGGCCAGCGTCAGCAGGCCCATCGCGACCGCGGCATAGAGCGTGGCTGCGTTGAACGCCGCCAGCGGCATGCCGGTGACGGGCAGCGCCGTGTCCAGGCCAATGACGGTCTGGGTCCAGCTGCCATCGGCCATCAGCCAGAGCACCCACAGGATCAGCAGCTGGCTGAAAACGTGCGCGGCGCGGCGCGCGCCCGGGCCGAGGCGTTCGACCAGCATGGTGACGCCGATGTGCTGGTGGCTGCGCAGCGCGATCACCGAGCCCAGGAAAATCATCCAGACGAAGGCCAGGCGGGAGATCTCGTCCGATACGTTGATGCCGGAATTGAACAGGTAGCGCAGCGCCACATTGCCGAACAGCAACACCACCATTACGGCCAGACAGGCCGCCATCAGCCAGGTCTGCAACGCGAAGCACCAGTCGGCAGCGCGGGCCAGCGGCGAACCGCCAGGCCGCCCCGGTGGGAAGGCTCGCATGGTTTGTCTCCTCTGCGTCGTGCGGAATTTTTGGCTTATGCTGCCGAAAATGTTAGCGCTAACATTTTTGCTTTGGCAAGCCTTTGTTTTTTGGGTCAGACTACGCGCTCGCCAACTCATGCCGAGGACAAATGTCCGTCCGTAAACCCCGAAGCCCGCACGCCGGGCGCGTCACCATGCAGGATGTCGCGCGCCGCGTCGGCGTCAGCGCCATTACGGTGTCGCGCGCCTTGCGCACGCCGGACAAGGTGGCCGAGGCGCTGCGCCTGCGCATCGCGCAGGCATGCGAGGAGCTGGGCTATGTTCCCAATCACGCCGCCAGCGCGCTGGCGTCGGCGCGCTCGCAGACCATCGTGGTGCTGATTCCGTCGCTGAGCAACGTGGTGTTCGTGGACATCCTGGCCGGCATCAAGGAAGTGCTGGACCGCCACGGCTACCACATGCTGATCGGCGTGACCGGCTATGGCCCGGACGAGGAGGAAGGCCTGCTGCGCAAATACCTGCAGCATTCGCCCGACGGACTGATCCTGACCGGCATCGACCACAGCCCCAGCGTATGGGAGCTGCTGCGCGCGCGCGGGCTGCCCACGGTGCACACCATCGAAACCCTGGACGGCGGCGAGCACATGAGCGTCGGCTTCTCGCAGTTCGATTCGGGCTACGCCGCCGGCCGCCACCTGGTCGAGCGCGGCTGCCGGCGCATCGGCATCGTGGGCGCGCAGCTGGACCCGCGTTCGCTGCGCCGCTGCGAGGGTTGCCGCCAGGCGCTGCGGGACGCGGGCCTGTACGACGCGGCGCTGGAGATCATGACGCCGGAAAAATCGTCCATCGGCCTGGGCGCGTCATTGCTGCAGGACCTGCATGCCGCCCATCCCGATTGCGACGCGGTCTTTTTCTGCAATGACGACCTGGCCCAGGGCGCGGTGTTCCAGTGCGGCCGGCTGGGCCTGGCGGTGCCGCAGCGCATGGCCATCGTGGGTTTTCACGACCTGGCCGGTTCGGCCTGGACCACGCCGCCGCTGTCGACCATCGCCACGCCCCGCTACCAGATCGGCGCGGCCGCGGCCGGGCTGCTGATGCGGCACCTGGCGGGCGAGGCCGTCGCCGAACGCCACGTGGACCTGGGGTTCACGCTGGTCCAGCGCGAAACCAGCTGAACGCCGCTGGCTACGCCTCGCCGCCCGGTTCGGGCGTCTGGGTGAAGGCCCGCACCAGGCGGGCGATGCCGTCGAGTTCGTCGTGCGCGCCGGCGACCCATTCGGGCGTTTCGAAGGGGCTGTCGGAAGGGGTGTCGTCCAGGCTGGCCTTCAGGTCGCCGAGCAGTTCCAGCGCCATGTCGGTGGCCTGGGGGCTGCTGCGGGTGGACAGGGCGATGGCGATCGCCAACGCCTGGCGCATGGCCAGAAGGCGGCCATCCAGTTCGGTGCCCATGGGATTTCCTTATCGTGAGACTTGAATGGCCTCATTTTAAGGGCCTGGTTTTGCGCCAGATCAAATGAGGCGGGCCGGCGCAGGCGAATAATCCGGAGTATGCAAGCCGCTCCCCGTCCTCAACCGTCCGAAGCCCAGGCGCCCGCGGTCGCCAAGCCCCTGTTTCCGCCCCAACTGCTGGCAAGGCTGGACAAGAACGGGCCGCGTTACACCTCTTATCCCACTGCCGACCGGTATCACGCCGGTTTCGGCGAACTGGACTACCGGCTGGCCCTGCGGCAGCGGCGGGCGACCAGCCCGGATGAACCGCTCTCGCTGTATGTGCACATCCCTTTCTGCGAGTCGGTCTGTTATTACTGTGCCTGTAATAAGGTGATCACGCGTCACCATGACCGCGCCGCCCGCTACCTGGACGCGCTGGCCGCCGAGATCGGCCTGCACGTGCGCGAACTGGGCGAGGGCGTGCCGGTCTCGCAGCTGCATTTCGGCGGCGGCACGCCGACCTTTCTCTCCGACGCCGAGCTGGACCGCCTGATGGCGGACCTGCGCCGCGCCTTCCGCTTCGAACCCGACGCGGAGCTTTCCATCGAGGTCGATCCGCGCACCGCCACGCCCGAGCGGCTGGCCTATCTGCGCCGGCTGGGCTTTAACCGCCTGAGCTTCGGCGTGCAGGATTTCGACGCGCGCGTGCAGGCGGCGGTGCATCGGGTGCAGTCCTTCGAGTCGGTGGAGGCGCTGGTGCGCAGCGCCCGCGAGCTGCGCTATGACTCGGTCAACGTGGACCTGATCTACGGCCTGCCGCTGCAGACCGCGGAATCGTTCGGCCGCACCATCGAGCAGGTCATCGCGCTGCGGCCCGACCGTATCGCGCTGTATGCCTATGCCCATCTGCCCACGCGCTTCAAGCCGCAGCGCCGCATCAACGAGATCGACCTGCCGCCCCGCGCCACGCGGGTGGGCCTGCTCAGCGCCGCCATCGACGGCTTCCTGAAGCAGGGTTATTCGTACATCGGCATGGACCATTTCGCCCTGTACTCCGATTCGCTGGCCGTGGCCAAGCGGCGCGGCGAGCTGCATCGCAACTTCCAGGGCTACAGCACGCAGCCCGACCGCGACCTGGTCGCGCTGGGCGTGTCGGCCATCGGCCGCATCGGCGACACCTACAGCCAGAACGCCAAGGACCTGGACACCTATTACGCGGCCATCGAGTCCGGACGCTTCGCGGTGGAAAGAGGCCTGGCGCTGAGCGAGGACGACCTGGTCCGGCGCGAGATCATCATGGACATCATGTGCCAGGGGCGCGTGGACTTCGCGCGCATCGAGGCGCGCCACCGCCTGTGCTTCGGCGACTACTTCAGCCCCGAACTGGAGCAGATGACCAGCCTGGCCGAACTGGGCCTGGTCGAACTGCAGCAAGGCGCGCTGCGCGTGACCGGCCTGGGCTGGTATTTCGTGCGCGCCGTGGCCATGGCCTTCGACGGCTACCTGCAATCGGCCGCCAGCGGGGCCAGCTACTCCCGCATCATCTAAGAGACCGATAGCGGGAGCGGCGGGGCGCTTCATTCGATCGCGAACTTCTCGCGCAGGTACAGGGCCAGCGACAAGTCGTCGGACAGCTGCAGCTTGCGCATCGCGCAGCGTTTGTGCGTGCTGATGGTCTTCTTGCTGCGCACCAGCCGCGCCGCGATCTGTGTCACCGAAAAGCCCTGGCTGATGTGGCGCAGGATCTCCACTTCCGAGGTGGTCAGCGATTCGTGCGGGGCGGTGGGCTCTTGCGAGTGGACCCGGCCGTCGCGCACGGTCAGGAACTTGTGCTTGCCGCTGAGCACGCCTCGGATCATTTCGGGCAGCAGGCTCAAACCCCATTTCTTGGCCATGTAGCCGTTTGCCCCCGCCCGGAAGGCGGCGTACTGGGTTTCCTGGCGGTTGCCGGCCGAGAATGTGATGATCGCCATGTTGGGGTGATAGCGGCGCAGGCGCCGCAGATAGCTCACGCCGTCCCAGAGATCCTGCGGCAGGTAGAAATCCACCAGGGCTACGTCGCAAGGCGTGTGGGACAGCTTTTCCAGTAACGATCGGGCCGAGGTTTCCTGGTGCAGGACCCGGAAGCCGGACCGGCTTTCGAGATAGGCGCTTACGCCCACGGCGATGACCGGGTGGTCGTCCAGGACGGCCACGTTGACCACCGGGGGCAGGCGCGACAGCAGCAGGTGTTGGCGGGCTTCCGGCAGATTGCCGGTTTCGGGACGCGCGGGGCTGGAGGAATTGAGTGCCGCGGTGCGGGGCGCTGGAATAGGTTTCATCTTGTGCTTTCCGCTGTTTTGGTTGGGGCGGAATGCCGGAGGCCGGCTCCGCGCTGAGTTCGCTGTTGGTCCTAGATTGGTAGCAGCCAGATTACGTTTTCGGCCGGCTGTTCGCACTGGAAATGCGCTGATTTCGGACCGTTGTACTGTTTGACTTTTCCTGGCGGTAAATATGGCCTATGACGATTAAAGTTTGGTTACAATACAAAAATAATGGATACACGACAAGCCGCCAGACGCAGATTTCGGCATCGAGTCGGCGGACGGCGGTACGGACAGGTCGGAGTCCTAGGGCTGGATGTCGCGCTTTCGCCACGGAAAAGGCGGCATTAGTGCTACAATCGGGTCAGATAAACGAATTTTGGTTACGCGCGTTTCAAGCGCGAGCCACACAGGCACCGCACCATGCTTTACCCGCTGGCACGAACTACGACCCGGAACTTTCGCCCTATGTCGCGTTAGTGTTTTCGTGCGTCGGGTTTCTCCGTGTCAGGTCAGCGGCAGAACTCAGCAAGACAATCCAAAGAACGCGGCTTCCAGGCCGCGTTTTTCGTTTCCGTTTTTTGATTTTTCAGTTTCCAGAACCTCCAGGAAAGACTCCCGATGGTACAGATCACATTGCCCGATGGTTCGCAGCGCCAATATCCGGGGCCGGTAACGGTCGCTGAAGTGGCGCAGTCGATCGGCACGGGCTTGGCCAAGGCCGCCCTGGGCGGGCGCGTCACGTTCGAAGGCGAGCAATCCCGGCTGGTCGACACCAGCTTCCGCATCGAAGGCGACGCAAGCCTGGCGATCGTGACCGCCAAGGACGCCGACGGCCTGGATCTGATCCGCCATTCCACGGCCCACCTGCTGGCCTATGCCGTCAAGGAGCTGTTCCCGGACGCCCAGGTCACTATCGGCCCGGTGATCGACAACGGCTTCTACTACGATTTCTCGTACAAGCGTCCCTTCACGCCCGAAGACCTGGCCGCCATCGAAAAGAAAATGGCCGAACTGGCCAAGAAGGACGAAACCGTCACGCGCGAAGAGTGGTCGCGCGACGACGCCGTCGAATTCTTCAAGGGCATCGGCGAAAAGTACAAGGCCGAGATCATCGCCTCGATCCCCTCGAACGAGACGCTCAGCCTGTACCGCGAAGGCAACTTCATCGACCTGTGCCGCGGCCCCCACGTGCCGTCCACCGGCAAGCTGAAGGTCTTCAAGCTGATGAAGGTGGCCGGCGCCTACTGGCGCGGCGACAGCAAGAACGAGATGCTCCAGCGCATCTACGGCACCGCCTGGGCCACCAAGGAAGAACAGGACGCCTATCTGCACATGCTGGAAGAGGCCGAACGCCGCGACCACCGCAAGATCGGCCGCGAGCTCGACCTGTTCCATTTCCAGGACGAGGCCCCGGGCCTGATTTTCTGGCACCCCAAGGGCTGGACCCTGTGGCAGCAGGTGGAGCAGTACATGCGCTCCGTCTACCGCGACAATGGCTACCAGGAAGTGAAGGCGCCGCAGATCCTGGACATTTCGCTCTGGAAAAAGACCGGCCACTGGGACAACTACCGTGAAAACATGTTCACGACCGAGTCCGAGAACCGTGTCTACGGCCTCAAGCCCATGAACTGCCCGGGCCATGTGCAGATCTTCAACGCCGGCCTGCATTCCTATCGCGAACTGCCGCTGCGCTACGGCGAATTCGGCCAGTGCCACCGCAACGAGCCCTCGGGTTCGCTGCACGGCATGATGCGCGTGCGCGGCTTTACGCAGGACGACGGCCACATTTTCTGTACCGAAGAACAGCTCCAGGACGAATGCGCCGACTTCACGGCGCTGCTGCAGAAGGTCTACCGCGACTTCGGTTTCACCGAGGTGCTGTACAAGGTCGCCACGCGTCCGGAAAAGCGCATCGGTTCGGACGAGGTCTGGGACACGGCCGAGGCGGCCCTGATGGAGAGCCTGCGCCGCACCGGCTGCGAATTCGAGATTTCGCCGGGAGAGGGCGCTTTCTACGGTCCCAAGGTGGAATACACCCTGAAAGACGCCATCGGCCGCCACTGGCAGTGCGGCACGATCCAGGTCGATTTCTCCATGCCCGTGCGCCTGGGCGCCGAGTACGTGGACCAGAACGACCAGCGCCGTCCGCCGGTCATGCTGCACCGTGCGATCCTCGGTTCGCTGGAGCGTTTCATCGGCATGTTGATCGAAAACCACGCCGGCGCCATGCCGCCCTGGCTGGCTCCGGTGCAGGCCGTGGTGTGCTGCATTTCCGAGCCTTCGGCCGATTATGCGGCCCAAATCACGCAAAGCCTGAAAAAACAAGGCTTTAGAGTGGAGTCCGATTTGCGCGGTGAAAAAATCACTCGTAAAATTCGGGAACACAGCCTGCAAAAGGTTCCGTACATCCTGGTCGTCGGCGACAAGGAAAAACAAAACGGCACCGTCGCCGTCCGCGGGCTGGGTGGTCTGGACCTCGGCGCCATCGCCATCGACGAATTCGTCGCGCGACTGGCCGAGGACGTCGCCACCCGCCGCGACGTCAATCAACCCGATAGCAGCGCTGCTTAACATTTCTAGGAGCTTTCAACATCGCCACTGAAAAAGCCAATCGCATCAACGGTGAAATCCGCGTCCCCGAGGTGCGCCTGATAGGTCTGGACGGAGAACAGCTCGGCATCGTCAAGATCGCCGAAGCGTTCCGTCTTTCCGAGCAAAGCGACGTGGATCTGGTGGAAATCGCGCCGAACGCCGAGCCGCCGGTCTGCCGTTTGATGGACTACGGCAAGTTCAAGTACCAGGAGCAGAAGCGCCAGGCTGAAGCCCGTTCCAAGCAGAAGGTCATCCAGGTCAAGGAAGTCAAATTCCGTCCGGCCACCGACGAGGGCGACTACCAGGTCAAGCTGCGCAACCTGCGCCGCTTCCTCGAAGAAGGCGACAAGGCCAAGGTGACGCTGCGTTTCCGGGGCCGCGAAATGGCCCACCAGGAACTCGGCATGCGGGTACTCGAACGTGTGCGCGACGATCTGCTGGAACTTGCCCAGGTCGAAGCCATGCCCAAGCTCGAAGGCCGTCAGATGGTCATGGTGCTGGCGCCCAAGAAGAAGGCCGCGCCCTCGGGCAAGTCCGAATCGGCCTGAGCGCCGGGAGGCGCCCTTAGCCGGGATCGCCTTCAGCACGGTTGCCCGTAGAACCCGCCGTCCGCGCCGTGGACCGGCGGGTTCGCTTATTGGGCGGCTCTGCGCTACGATGTCAAAAAGAAAGCCGCCTTCCCGCGAGGGAAGGCGGCGTCCGTTCAGGGTGTCGCGATGCACGTATTGTTCGTTTTGGATCCCTTGCCGCTGCTCAAGGCGTACAAGGACAGCTCGGTTGCCATGATGCGCGCCCTGGTCGCGCGCGGCCACACGCTCAGCGTGGCCATGCAGGGCGACCTCTACATCGAGGAAGGCACGGTCAAGGCCGTGACCACCCCCATCGAACTGGTCGCGGACGCCGATCTGCACGGCCACGACTGGTGGCGCGAATCCGCGGCGCAGGACCTGCCGCTGGCGGATTTCGGCGCGGTCGTCATGCGCAAGGACCCGCCGTTCGACATGGAATACGTGTATTCCACCCACCTGCTCGAATATGCCGAGGCGCAGGGCGCCCGGGTGTTCAACGGCGGCGCCGCGATCCGCAACCATCCGGAAAAGCTGGCGATCACCGAAATCAGCGAGTTCACCGCGCCCACGCTGGTGACCCGCAACATGGCGCGCCTGAAAGCCTTCCACGACAAATACCAGGACGTCATCGTCAAGCCGCTGGACGGCATGGGCGGCACCGGCGTGTTCCGGCTCCAGCCCAAGGACCCGAACCTCAACGCCATCCTGGAAACCCTCACCGAAGACGGCGCGCGCACCATCATGGCGCAGCGCTACATTCCCGAGATCGTCAACGGCGACAAGCGCATCCTGCTGATCGGCGGCGAGCCGGTGCCATATTCGCTGGCCCGCATTCCGCTGGCCGGCGAAACCCGCGGCAACCTGGCGGCTGGCGGGCGCGGCGTGGCGCAGGAGCTGTCGCCGCGCGACCGCGAAATCGCCGAGGCCGTGGCGCCCAGGTTGGCCGCGCGCGGCCTGTTGTTGGTCGGCCTGGACGTCATCGGCGATTACGTCACCGAAGTCAACGTCACCAGCCCCACCTGCTTTGTCGAAATCGCGGAACAGACCGGATTCGACGTCGCGGGCATGTTCGTCACGGCGCTGGAACGGGCTGTGGCGGGCAAGACCGCGGCCTGAGCCGGGGCGCCGCCATGGCCACGGGTATTGTCATCGTCGTGCACGCGCCCCTGGGCGCGGCGATGCGCGAATGCGCCAGCCACGTCATGGGCGACATCGACGGCATGCTGGCCATCCACGATATCCAGCCCGAGGACCGGCCGGACGATCTGGCGCCCGACGTGCTCAAGGACATCCTCGAACAGGAGCACGGGGGCGGGGTGCTGGTGCTGACGGACCTGATCGGCGCCACGCCCGCGAACATCGCCAAACGGGCCGTGGCCGACGCGCAGGCGCAGGGCATCCAGTGCTGCGTGCTGGCGGGGCTGAACACCCCGATGCTGCTGCGGGCGCTGACCTACCGCAACCTGCCCCTGGCCGAAACCCGCGAAAAAGCCCTGTCCGGCGGAGTGCAGGGCGTCTTGCGTGTAGACTGACGGGCGGTAATTTGCCCTATCATGTCGGCTGATATTTTCGGCTGACATCCGGTTCGACGTTTTGCTGCAATCCCTACCGCGGTTCCCGCCGCGGCCATAATTCTTCCTATGCCTAATACAGACATCGTCATCAGCAATAAACTTGGCCTGCACGCCCGCGCGGCCGCCAAGCTGACGCAACTGGCCAGCAAGTTCTCAAGCGAGATCTTCATCTCGCGCGGCGCGCAGCGCGTGAACGCCAAGAGCATCATGGGCGTCATGATGCTGGCTGCCGGGCTGGGCGTGACGGTGCGGCTGGAGGCTTCGGGCAGCGATGCCGAGCAAGCCCTTGCCGAAATTGAAACTCTGTTCGATAGCAAATTCGGTGAGCAGGAATAGAACTTCTTCTGAATCCGCCGGCCTGAGCGCGGCTCGGGCCGGCACGTCTGCGACCCTCATGGACACACACGACGGGGCTGGCTGTGCCAGCCCCGTCGTGTGTCTTTACGGCAAAGGCGTCGCCAAGGGATATGCCATCGGGCGCGCCGTCGTCATGGGCGCGGCGGCGCTCGAAGTCGCGCACTACCGCATCGCACCCGAGGACGTGGTCGCCGAAAGCCGGCGCCTGACCGACGCCCTGGCTTCGGCGCAGCAGGAACTGCTGCAACTGGCCGAGACCTTGCCGGCCGACGCGCCGCGCGAGCTGGGCGCCATGCTGAACGTGCACAGCCTGCTGCTGGGCGACCCGCTGCTGGCCGAGCAGACGCTGGCCCTCATCGCCGAGCGCCACTACAACGCCGAATGGGCGCTGACCACGCAGGGCCAGATCCTGGGGCAGCAGTTCGACGCCATGGAGGACGAGTACCTGCGCGAGCGCGGGGCCGACGTGCGCCAGGTCATCGAGCGCGTGCTGCACGTGCTGGCGGGCTCCTCGGCGATCCTGCCCGACATGTCCCACATGGGGGGCGACGACGCGCTGGTGGTCGTGGCCCACGACATCTCGCCGGCCGACATGCTGCGCCTGCGCGGCGGGCGTTTCGCGGCCTTCGTGACCGACCTGGGCGGGCCCACCTCGCATACCGCCATCGTGGCGCGCAGCATGGGCGTGCCCGCGGTGGTGGCGATGGGCAACGTGCGCGAGCTGGTCCGCGACGGCGACATGCTGATCATCGACGGCGCGGCCGGCACGGTGATCGTCAATCCCTCCGACCGCATCCTGCAGGAATACCGCCGCCGCCAGTCCGCCTATGCGGACGAGCGCGCCGAACTCAGCCTGCTGCGCGACGAACCGTCGATCACGCTGGACGGCATCGACATCGTGCTGCACGCCAATATCGAACTGCCGGACGAGGCCGCGCTGGCGCTGGCCTCCGGCGCGCACGGCATCGGCCTGTTCCGCAGCGAGTTCCTGTTCATGGGGCGGCCCGACCTGCCCGGCGAGGAAGAGCAGTACGAAGCGTATTCGTCCGTGGTGAAGGTGATGGCCGGGCGGCCGGTCACGATCCGGACGCTGGACATCGGCTCGGACAAGACGCTGGACGGCGAGGCCACCGTGGCCACCAACCCCGCGCTGGGGCAGCGCGCCATCCGCTATTGCCTGGCGCGCCCGGAAATGTTCGCGACCCAGCTGCGCGCCATCCTGCGTGCCTCGGCCCACGGACCGGTGCGTCTGCTGATACCCATGATCGCCCATATGCACGAGGTCGTGGCGACCCGCGCGGCCATCGAAGCGGCGCGCCGCGAACTCGACGCCCGCGGCCAGCCCTACGCGGCGCACATGGATGTGGGCGCCATGGTCGAGGTGCCCGCTATCGCCATTGCCATCGAGCCTTTCGCGCAGGCGCTGGACTTCCTGTCCATCGGCACCAACGACCTGATCCAGTACACGCTGGCGATCGACCGCGGCGATCACGACGTGGCCGGCCTGTACGACCCGCTGCATCCGGCCGTGCTGCGCCTGGTCGCGCACACCATCAATGCCGGCGAACGCGCCGGCAAGCCGGTCGCGGTGTGCGGCGAAATGGCGGGCGATTCGCGCATGACCCGCCTGCTGCTGGGGCTGGGCCTGACCGAGTTCTCCATGCACCCGCAACAGCTGCTGGACGTCAAACGCGAAGTGCGCCGCGCCCACTCCAACGCCCTGCGCGTCAAGGTGGCCGCCGCCCTCAACCGCGCCCTCCCGGTCGACCTGGACGCCCTGGGCCCCGGCTGAACCGCGCCCAGCCGCCGCAGACAAAAAAGCCCGGAGCCACAAGCCCCGGGCTTTTTTTTTCGACAGACTGAGACGCCGCCTCCCCGATCGGGGCCGCCTTGGATCCGGCTTTGCCGGTCCAAGCGCGGCGCCCCCTTGAGGGGGAGGCGCCAAAGGCGCCTCGGGGGTGGGCCTAAGAGTGATAAGCCGATTCGCCGTGGCTCGTCACGTCCAGGCCCTCGCGTTCCTGGTCTTCCGGCACGCGCATACCGCACAGGGCATTGGCGATCTTGTAGGCGATCCAGGCCACCACGCCGGACCAGACCACGGTCAGCAGCACGCCTTCGAGCTGGACCCACAGCTGATGGCCGATCATGCCGGCCTCGGCCAGGCCGGGACCGCCCAGGACCTGGGCGTTGAACACGCCGGTCAGCAGGGCGCCGACGATGCCGCCCACGCCGTGCACGCCGAACACGTCCAGGGCGTCGTCGGCGCGCAGCAGGCGCTTCAGGCCGTTCACGCCCCACACGCAGACCGCGCCGGCGACCACACCGATGACCAGCGCGCCCACCGGGCCGACCAGGCCGGCTCCCGGGGTGATGCCGACCAGGCCGGCGACCGCGCCGGAGGCCGCGCCCAGCATCGAGGGCTTGCCCTTGACGGCCCATTCCGTGAAAAGCCAGGCTAGCACGGCGCCCGCAGTGGCGATCATGGTGTTGAAGAAGGCCAGCGTGGCGTTCTCGTTGGCGGCCAGCGCGGAACCGGCGTTGAAGCCGAACCAGCCCACCCACAGCAGGGCCGCGCCCACGAAGGTCATGGGCAGGTTGTGCGGCTGCATGGCTTCGCGGCCGTAGCCCACGCGCTTGCCCACCACATAAGCGCCCACCAGGCCGGCCACGCCGGCGTTGATGTGCACCACGGTGCCGCCGGCGAAGTCCAGCGCGCCCTTGGCGTTGAGCAGGCCGGGCGCCGTCTCGGACGCGAACCACACCATGTGGGCGATGGGCACGTAGGCGAACGTGAACCAGATCACGGTGAACACCAGCACTGCCGAAAAGCGCGCGCGTTCGGCGAAGCTGCCGACGATAAGCGCGCAGGTGATGCCGGCGAACGTGGCCTGGAACGACGCGAACAGCAGCTCCGTCAGGGTGTTCGACATGGCGTAGGCGCCGTCCGCCGGATTGAAGATGCCGGCGAAAAAGGCGCGCGACAGCCCGCCGAAGAAGGCGTTGCCCTCGGTGAAGGCCAGCGAATAGCCATAGATGAACCACAGCACCAGGCCCAGCACGAACGTGCACAACACTTGCAGCAGCACCGACAGCACGTTCTTGCTGCGCACCAGGCCGCCATAGAACATCGCCAGACCGGGTACGGCCATCATCAATACGAGCAGGGTAGAGACGAGCAACCAGGAGATATCCGCTTTATCCATTTTCAGGCTCCATTGAGTCTTTATTTATTTGTTCGTTCAGAGCGCCGCTTCGCCGGCTTCGCCTGTTCTGATCCGGATCACCTGTTCCAACGGGGCGGTGAAGATCTTGCCGTCGCCGATCTTGCCGGTGCGGGCGGCCATTTCGATGGCCTCGATGACCTGGTCGACCAGGTGGTCGGGCACGGCGGCCTCGATGCGCAGCTTGGGCAGGAAGTCGACCGCGTATTCCGCGCCGCGGTAGAGCTCGGTGTGGCCTTTCTGGCGGCCGAATCCCTTGACCTCGGTAACGGTCAGCCCCTGGACCCCGATCCCGGACAGAGCCACCCGCACTTCGTCGAGCTTGAAGGGCTTGATGATGGCGATGATGAGTTTCATGGCATTTCCTCTCATGGTTGCACGTTGGCTCCGGGTATCAAGCAAAGTCCGTGCCATGTTTGCGCACGCGGGAGGCGCCCCGGTGCACGCCCGCAACCGTGCCTGGCCGCACCGAGGTGGTGCGCGCGAGCCGTGTCGCGGCCTCAAGTTGGTGCGCGGTCTGCACCGTTCGGAACATGCAACCAAACATGTTTCAAATCCGATATGTGTTGCAAATCAATGCAACGTATATTTCGATAAATATCTGCATATACCCCTAATTTCACGGCCCGATTGAACCGCGCAACGGGCCGCTCAGCCTTGCGGCATGAGGCTTTCGCATGGAATCACGAGCGCGCGGCGAGCTGCCGCGATGAGGCGGAATCGAGGACTGTTGCGGTTTTTGCTGATACGAGGGTTTACACGCACGAGCTTGTTGCGCGCGTTCGGGTGAAGAAGAATCGAACACAGTTCCTGTCGTCATGAAGACGCCACGGGCCGCAGGCCGCGGCCCGACGGGTACCGATGTTGGTAGGGGGTTGCCGCCATGGCAGCCCGGTTTTCTCCTGTGCTTTGAAGGGCGGTCACCGCATGCGGCCCGCCCTTTTTTTTCGTCCCGGGAAAGCGCGGCGCGGCGACGCATTACACTTGAGTCATCAAGAACATCGTGAGGCCGTCATGAACAATCGCACCCAGTGGATGGAAGACATCCAGAAGAATCTCTCCGACCTGATCGCCCGCAGCCCGGCCGCGGACGTGGAGCGCAACGTGCGCGCGATGATGACGCAGGCGTTCTCCAAGCTGGACCTGGTGACGCGCGAGGAATTCGACGTGCAGGCCGATCTGCTGGCCCGCACCCGCGCCCGCGTGGACCAGCTGGCCGCGCAGGTGGAGCAGCTGGAAACCCGCCTGTCCGCGCTGGAAAAATAATTCCGCGCCAGCCGTATGCCGCGGCCGCCTTCGGGCGGCCTTTTTTATCGGCGCCCGGCGGGACCGATTTGTCGCGCCGGCGCCGACGGCGCGGCGGTCTTTGCCGATACTGGCGGTTTGCATCCCTTTCCGGAGGCCGCCTTGACGCTAGCGGTGCTTGCCAGCCGGGCCCTGTGCGGCCTGGATTCCCACGCGGTGCGCGTGGAGACCCACCTTGGCCCGGGCCTGCCCAGCTTCAATGTGGTGGGCCTGCCCGACACCGAGGTGCGCGAGAGCCGCGAACGGGTGCGCGCGGCCATCCTGAACAGCGGATTCGAGTTTCCGCCCGGACGCATCACCGTCAATCTTTCGCCGGCCGACATACCCAAGGAATCCGGCCGCTTCGATTTGCCCATCGCCCTGGGGCTGCTGCTGGCTTCGGGCCAATTGGCCGCCGCCACGGGCGAGGGCGAGGCCAGGCCCGCGCCCGCGCCGGCGGCGCTGGCCGATCTGGTGCTGGCCGGCGAACTGTCCTTGACGGGGGCGCTGGTGCCGGTGGCCGCGCCGCTGGTCATCGCGCTTAGCGTGGCGCGCGAAGCGCCCGGCGCCAGCCTCATCCTGCCCGCGGGCAGCGCCGAAGAGGCGGCCTGGGTGCCCGGCCTGCGGGTGCTGTCGGCGCGCAGCCTGGCCGACGTGGCCGCGCATGCGGCCGGCGCGTGCCGGCTGCCCGACGCGATTGCCCGTCCCTGGCCCGACGCCGGGCCGGGTCCATGCCTGTCGGACGTGAGGGGCCAGCCGGGCGCGCGGCGGGCCCTGGAAGTGGCGGCGGCGGGCGGCCACAGCCTGCTGATGATCGGTCCGCCGGGCGCGGGCAAGAGCATGCTGGCCGCACGCCTGCCCGGCCTGCTGCCGCCGCTGGCCCGCGCCGAGGCGCTGGAAGCGGCCGCCGTGGCGGCCCTGGCCGGCCTGCCGGACGCGCCGATGGGCCTGCCGCCGTTCCGGGCGCCGCATCACAGCGCCTCGGCGGCCGCGCTGGTCGGCGGCGGCAGCCGGCCGCGCCCGGGCGAAATCAGCCTGGCGCACCACGGGGTGCTGTTCCTGGACGAACTGCCGGAATTCAGCCGGCGCACGCTGGAGGCCCTGCGCGAGCCGCTGGAGGCGGGCAGGGTGGTCATCGCGCGGGCGCTGCATGCCGCGCAGTTTCCGGCGCGCTTCCAGCTGGTCGCCGCCATGAACCCGTGCCCCTGCGGCTGGCGCGGCCATTCGGCGCGGGCCTGCATCTGCACGCCGGACCAGGTGGCGCGCTACGTCGGCAAGATCTCCGGCCCCTTGCTGGACCGCATCGACCTGCACGTGGCCCTGCCGGCCTCCGACCCCGACTGGCTGTCGGGTCCGCCGGGCGAGCCGTCCGGCCCGGTGCGCGAGCGCGTGGTGCGCTGCCGCGAGCGCCAGCTGCAGCGCCAGGGCAAGCCCAACGCCGCGCTGGCGGGCGCCGAACTTGACGCGCATTGCCGGATGGACGCCGAGGCCGCGGCCCTGCTGGCGCAGGCCATGCGCCGGCTGGGCGGCTCGGCCCGCGCCCAGCACCGGGCGCTGCGGGTCGCCCGGACCATCGCCGACCTGGAGGGCGCGCCGCTGCTGGCCGCCGGCCACGTCGCCCAGGCCGTGCAGTACCGGCGCACCGGCGTATGATCGTGTCGGCCCGGTCCCGTCGGCCGCGCCCGCCCGCCGGCTCGACAAATTGCGGGAAATCACCATATAATCAAAGGCTTTCCCGGATCTGGGCTTTTGGATTTGTCCGTTTTCGGGGAAAGGGTTCAGGCGAGGCGCCTGGGCCTGGGTGGCGACACCCGAGTAGTACCCCAAGCAGTACCCCCCAGAAGTGGCAACAGGTACACCAAGTTTTGCCGTAGCGCAGCAGGGCTTGGCCGGTGGTTTAACCCCGGCCATACACGCGAGGCAAGCACCTGGCGTCATATAAATCAACAATGCGTGTTTTAGTTTAGGGAATCAACATGCCCAAGATGAAAACCAAGAAAAGCGCCTCCAAGCGCTTTAAGGTTCGCGGCAGCGGCTCCATCAAGCGTGGTCAGGCGTTCAAGCGTCACATCCTGACCAAGAAGACCACCAAGAACAAGCGCCAACTGCGCGGTTCGGCTGCGGTCCATGACTCCAACGTGGCCTCCGTCAAGGCCATGATGCCTTTCGCTTGATATATAACGGAGATCTACTATGCCTCGCGTCAAACGCGGCGTAACCGCCCGCGCCCGTCACAAGAAAGTCATTGCCGCCGCCAAGGGTTACCGTGGCCGCCGCGGTAATGTGTTCCGTATCGCCAAGCAAGCGGTCATGCGCGCTGGCCAATACGCCTACCGCGACCGCCGCAACAAGAAGCGCACGTTCCGCGCTCTGTGGATCACGCGTATCAACGCCGCCGTCCGCGAGCATGGCGTGAGCTACAGCGTGTTCATCGCCGGTCTGAAGAAGGCCTCGATCGAACTCGACCGCAAGGTCCTGGCCGATCTGGCCGTGCGCGACAAGGCCGGCTTCGCCGCCATCGTGCAGCAAGCCAAGGCTGCCTTGGCTGCCTGATCGCGCGCTTTAACTCATCGCGCATCGCTGCGAACGGGGCTGTAATGGCCCCGTTTGCGTTTTGAAGGCTGGATTTCATGACTCACACGGTTGACGACCTGGTCTCCCAGGCGCAAGAACGGTTCGCCGCGGCCACTGACGCCGCCGCGCTGGAAAACGCAAAGGCTCGGTTCCTGGGCAAGGAAGGCGCGCTGACGGTGCTGCTGAAAGCCCTGGGCAAGCTCGATCCCGAGCAGAAGCGCGAGATGGGCGCCAGGATCAATCAGGCCAAGCAAAAGGTCGAGGAACTCCTGAACGCGCGCCGCGCCGCGCTGGCGCAGGCCGAACTGGACGCCCGGCTGGCATCCGAAACCATTGACGTCACGCTGCCGGGACGCGGTCGCGCGCCGGGCGGCATCCATCCGGTCATCCGGACCTGGGAAAGAGTGGAAGAAATCTTCCGCTCCATCGGCTTCGACGTGGCCGACGGCCCCGAAGTCGAAAACGACTGGACCAATTTCACCGCGCTGAACAATCCGCTGGACCATCCGGCGCGGTCCATGCAGGACACGTTCTACGTCGACATGAACGACGCCGACGGCCTGCCGCTGCTGCTGCGCACGCACACCAGCCCCATGCAGGTGCGTTACGCCCGCATGAACAAGCCGCCCATCAAGGTCATCGCGCCGGGGCGCACATATCGCGTCGACAGCGACGCCACGCACTCGCCCATGTTCCACCAGGTCGAAGGGCTCTGGATCGCCGAGGACATCTCGTTCGCCGACCTGAAGGGCGTGTACACCGATTTCCTGCGTTGCTTCTTCGAAAGCGACGATCTCGTCGTGCGGTTCCGCCCGTCGTTCTTCCCGTTCACGGAGCCGTCCGCCGAGATCGACATGATGTTCACCTCGGGTCCGAACCGCGGCCGCTGGCTGGAGATTTCCGGCTCGGGCCAGGTGCATCCGCAAGTGGTGCGCAACTTCGGCCTCGATCCCGAGCGTTACATCGGCTTCGCCTTCGGTTCCGGGCTCGAGCGCCTGACCATGTTGCGCTACGGCGTCAACGATCTGCGCCAGTTCTACGAAGGCGATTTGCGCTTCCTGCGCCAGTTCAACGAATAACCCACGGCTGATCATGCAATTTCCCGAATCCTGGCTGCGTACGCTGGTCAATCCCCCGATCGCAACCGACGAACTCGCGCACCGGCTCACGATGGCCGGCCTGGAAGTCGAAGACACCGTGCCCGCCGCGCCCGCGTTCTCGGGCGTGGTGGTGGCCCACATCGTCGAGATCGCTCCGCATCCCGACGCCGACAAGCTGCGCGTCTGCCAAGTGGACGACGGCTCCGGCGAGCGCCTGCAGATCGTCTGCGGCGCGCCCAACGCCGCGGCCGGCCTGAAGGTGCCGCTGGCCCGCGTGGGCGCGGAACTGCCCGGCGGCATGAAGATCGGCGTGGCCAAGATGCGCGGCGTGCAATCGTCGGGCATGCTGTGCTCGGCGCGCGAACTGGGCCTGTCGCAAGACCATGCCGGCCTGCTGGAACTGCCGGCCGACATGGTGGTCGGCCAGTCGATCCGCGAAGCGCTGGACCTGGACGACACGCTCTTCACCCTGAAGATGACGCCCAACCGCGCGGACTGCCTTTCGATCCTGGGCGTGGCGCGCGAAGTCGCCGCCCTGACGGGCGCGCCGCTGTCGGTGCCCACGGCCGCCGCCGTGCCCGTGACGCTGGACGAGCGCCTGCCGGTCAAGGTCGAGGCGCCCGATCTGTGCGGCCGTTTCGGCGGCCGCGTGATTCGCGGCGTCAACGCCCGCGCCGCGACCCCTGAGTGGATGAAGACGCGCCTGGAGCGCGCCGGCCAGCGTTCGCTGTCGGCCCTGGTCGACATCTCCAACTACGTCATGCTGGAACTGGGCCGCCCCTCGCACGTGTTCGATCTGGACAAGATCCAGGGCGACCTGTGCGTGCGTTGGGCCCGCGAAGGCGAGACCCTGGAACTGCTGAACGGCCAGACCGTGACCCTGGACCCCAAGGTCGGCGTGGTCGCGGCCGGCGACCAGGTCGAAAGCCTGGCCGGCATCATGGGCGGCGAAGCCACCTCGGTCACGCTGGATACGCAGAACATCTACCTGGAGGCCGCTTTCTGGTGGCCGCAGGCGCTGGCCGGACGCGCGCGCCGCTACAAGTTCAGCTCGGAGGCCAGCCACCGCGGCGAACGCGGCGTGGACTTCGCTACCATTCCCGAGCACATCGAATTCATCACGCGCCTGATCGTCGACATCTGCGGCGGCCAGGCCGGCCCGCTGGACGACCAGATCGTCAACCTGCCCAAGCGCCTGCCGGTGCGCATGCGCCTGGCGCGCTGCCACCGCGTGCTGGGCGTGCCGGTCACGCAGGCCGAGGTCGCCAAGATTTTCGCCAGCCTGGGTCTGGAGTACACGGTCGAGGGCGACGACTTCGTCGTGACGCCGCCGTCCTACCGCTTCGACCTGGAACTGGAAGAAGACCTGATCGAGGAAGTCGCCCGCATCTACGGCTTCGAGAACATTCCCGCCGTGCCGCCGATGGCGCGCGCCAAGATGTTCTCGCAGCCCGAGATCCGCCGCGGCAACCACGCGCTGCGCCGCCTGGCCGCCGCGCAGGACTACCAGGAAGTGGTGAACTACAGCTTCGTCGAAGCCGACTGGGAACGCGACTACGCCGGCAATGACAGCCCGGTGCGCCTGGTCAACCCCATCGCCAGCCATCTGTCGGTCATGCGCTCCAGCCTGATCGGCGGCCTGGTGGCCAACATCCGCCACAACGCCAACCGCAAGCAGTCGCGCGTGCGCGTGTTCGAACTGGGCCGCGTGTTCCTGCGCGACGCCTCGGTGCAGGACGGCCCGCTGGAAGTGGCCGGCGTGCGCCAGCCGCTGAAGCTGGCGGGCGCCGCCTGGGGCCCGGCGGTGGAAGAGCAGTGGGGCGCGGCCACGCGCCAGGTCGATTTCTTCGACGTGAAGATGGACGTGCAGGCGCTGTTCGGCGCGCGCGGCCAACGCCTGCGCTTCGAAGCTGCCGTCCATCCGGCGCTGCATCCGGGCCGCAGCGCCCGCATCGAACTCGACGGCCGCGAAGTCGGCTGGATCGGCGAACTGCATCCGCGCTGGGCGCAGCAGGCCGACCTGGCGCACGCGCCCGTGGTCTTCGAACTCGACGTCGCCGCCCTGTCCGAAGGCGAACTGCCGCAGGTCCGCGAACTGTCGCGCCAGCCCGTGGTCATGCGCGACCTGGCGCTGTGGGTCGACGCCCAGGTGTCGGTCCAGTCCATGCTGGACACCGTCGCGGCCGCCGTCAAGGCGGACCCGCAGCTCGCGGTGGTGCAGGACGTGCGCCTGTTCGACGTGTGGCGCGAGAAGCCGCAGGGCGGCGAACCCGTCACCGAGAAAAGCCTTGCTTTCCGGTTCTGGCTACAGGACACTGAAGTCACGCTGGACGAAGCCCGGGTGGCCGACTGCCTGGCGCGCATCAAGGACGCCTTGGTGGCCGCGCACGGCGCGCGCCAGCGTTGAACCATGGGGAACAGTATGCTTGCCGAGCCACGCACCCTGACCAAGGCCGAGCTGGCCGAACTGCTTTTCGAGCGGGTCGGCCTGAACAAGCGCGAAGCCAAGGACATCGTCGATACTTTCTTCGAGGAAATCCGCGACGCCCTGGCGCGCGGAGACTCCGTGAAGCTCTCGGGCTTCGGTAATTTCCAGGTGCGCGACAAACCGCCGCGCCCGGGCCGCAATCCCAAGACGGGCGAGACCATTCCCATCGCCGCGCGGCGCGTGGTGACCTTCCATGCGAGCCAGAAACTCAAGAGCGTGGTGGAGCAGGCGACGCCTGCTGCATCCGACGACACCGCGGAGTGATACGCTTTGTCGGTAATTGTTATCGGCACTCGACGTATCGCGGCATAAAATCCTCTTATGACACGTACAGAATCCACCGTTACCTTACCGCCCATTCCCGCCAAGCGTTACTTCACCATCGGTGAAGTCAGCGACCTGTGTGGCGTCAAGCCCCATGTCCTGCGGTACTGGGAACAGGAATTCACGCAGCTCAAGCCGGTGAAACGGCGCGGCAACCGCCGCTACTACCAGCATCATGAAGTGCTGCTGATCCGCCGCATCCGTTCGCTGCTGTACGAGCAGGGCTTCACCATCAGCGGCGCGCGCAACCGCCTGGGCGATGCGCGCGACGTGCCGCACGACCAGGACGCCGCCGTGCGCCTGTCGGGCGCCGAGATGCAGGCCCTGCGCAACGAGCTGGGCAACGTCTCGACCATGCTGGCCGAAGCCCTGGGCACTTCGGCTGGCGCCGGCGCAAGCAACAACGGCGCCGCGTCGGCAGCCTGAATCCGGACATGATGACGGCGCATCGCGCCGCCATCCGCAGTACCTCGCGCCCCGTGCGCAGCCGCAAGCAGGCAGTAATGCAATCGGCGCACACGGGGCGCAAATTTTTTTGAGTATTCAGCACTTTTTTTGCACGAATGCGTGCAAACATTTTTTAGGTCTGCTATACTCTTTTTCTTTCGGGGCGTAGCGCAGCCTGGTAGCGCACTTGCATGGGGTGCAAGGGGTCGCGAGTTCGAATCCCGCCGTCCCGACCAGTAGTTCCAAGGCCGTTAGTGAGATACTCACTAACGGCCTTTCTCATTGTGGGCCGGTCTGAGAGCAAACAGACGATTGAAGCAGCTTTGGGTCGCGCGTATTGACGCAAATGCGTGACGCAAATGCGTGAGGCAAATGCATGAGGCAAATGCGCTTGGCGATTATCGCTTTCCCGCCTTGAACGCATCCCACACCGTCAACCACACCCCCAGCACCACCCCGCCCATCAACACCCCAGCAGCCAGATACCCGTTGCCATTCGCAAGCAGCGCGGACGCCGGCGGTACGAAGACCAGTATGGAAACGTTGTTCAGCGTTTCCGCCGCGGCCAGCACCGCGCCTTTGTCGTGGTGCGCGCGATGGGCGAGCACGGTGGTCGATAGCGGGGCGCCGGCGCCCAGGGCAACGCCCCAGGCGGCCAGGCAGGCGAGGGCGGCGGGCAGCGGCAGGGCAAGAAAATGGAAGGCGCCGATGGCGGTGGCCAGCAGTGCGGTGGTGCAGACCAGCGCGCGTTCTTCGCTTGCGGCCAGGCGCCGCAGCCAGCCGGCCGAGAGGTTGCCGATGCCCAGGCCGATGCCGAATGCCGCCGCGCTCAGGCCCACGCCGGCGACGTCGAGTCGATAGCGCTGGCGCAGGACCTCGCCCGACAGCAGGAAAGCGCCTACGGCGGTGCCGTTCCACAGGCCTTTGGCGAGCATGGGGCGCACGATGGGCCAGCGGCGCAGCCATTGCAGGCCTTGCGGTCTGGGTGCCGCAACGGGTGCGCGGGTTTTCGGGATGGCGACGCGTCCGATCGCGAACGCGGCCAGGCATCCGGCGGCGGCCAGGATGAAGGGGGCGCGCCAGCCCAGCCAGCTGGTGAGCAGGCCGGCGATCGCCGGGCCGCTTGCGATGCCCAGCGTCATGCCGAGCATGACGGCGCCCATGGCGGATGCGTGGCGGGCGCGCGGCATGGCGTCGGCGATCAGCGCGAAGGCGTTGGGAATGATGACGGCGGAGGCCAGTCCGCCGAAGATGCGCAGCGCCACGGCGGCTTCGAAGCTGGGCGCGAAGGCGATGCCCAGGCCGTCGACGGAGAACGAGAGCAGGGCGATCAGCAACAGGCGGCGGCGGTCGACGCGGTCGGACAGGTGGCCGAGGATGGGGGCGGCGATGGCGTAGGCGAGCGCGTAGCTCGATATCAGCCACGTGGTCTGGGCGGTGCCGGTGCCAAAGGCGGCGCCGAGCGGGTTCAGCATGGCCGCAAGCATGAATTCGCTTGCGCCGACGAAGAACACCGAGAGGGAAAGCACGGACAGCAGCGCGCGCTGTCCGCCCTTGCGGGCAACAGTTTTGGAATCAGGCATGGTCGATCTCGCGGAAACGCGAAATGGATGAAGGAAAACGGAAGGGAGTTCGTCGCGTCGGGAAGGCCGCGAGGGCTTGCGACGTTGAGCGGCGCGCTGACAGCGCAGAGGCCGGGAGAGTCGGGCCGGCCGTTCGACCGGACCTGCGTGTGCATGATACGCGGTTTTGCGGGGCGGTTCCAGGCGCCGGCCGCGAACGCGGCGCGGCTTGGTTAAGATAGCGCTCGTCTCATCGATCCGTCCGGTCCGTACGCATGCCGCTAATCAAAAAACTGTTTGCCTGCAAGATCACGTTTCTGTTGATCCTCTCCAATCTCGCGGTCTACCTCGTGGCCGGATACCTGGATACACGGGCTTTCGAGAGCCTGAGCCAGGGGTCTTTCCTGATCGATTGGGGCGCGAACGTGCCGGCGCTGACCATGTCGGGCGAGTACTGGCGCCTGTTTACCAGCATGTTCCTGCATGTCGGTTTTCTGCATCTGGCGGTCAATATGCTGGCGCTGTGGTCGCTGGGGACCATACTGGAGGCGCGCATGCGTTCCCCGGTGTTCCTGGGGGTGTATCTGCTGTCGGGTTTGTGCGGCAGCCTGGTGACGGCGCTGTGGCACCGCGAGGATTTTTTCGTGAGCTGCGGCGCGTCGGGCGCGATCCTGGGGATTTTCGGGGCGGCGCTCGTCTATGGACTGCATGACCGGCGCATGGGGCGTGCGCACGTGCCGCCGGCCAATCTGCTGTTCAGTCTGGCGCTGACTTTCGGCGCGGGGTTTGTGTTCAACGTCGATAATGCGGCGCACGCGGGCGGACTGGTGGCCGGGGCGCTGCTGGCGGTCGTTGCGCTTTTCGGCGAACGGCTGCGGCCGGCGGCGCAGGCCGCCGTGCTGGCGGCCGCTGCCGTGATCGGCGCGGTGGCGTTGGCCGCGGTGGCGTACAGCCAGTACGATCGCGGCATGCAGGAACAGATCGCGGCCGCGCGCTTCCAGGACACGCTGGGCAAGATGGGCCTGCTGGGCATCGGGCGGGCGGCGGGCAATGTACTGTTGCTTGACGATTGCATCGCCGAGGCGCTGTCGGCGGCCTCGCGCGACGGCGCGCCCGCGCCGGACCTGCGCGGTTGCGCGGACCCGGGCGACAGGGAGCAGGCCTTGTTGGCAAGGTTCATGCCGCAGTGGTATCGGACGTGCCAGGTCCAGGCCGCCGGGCTGCGCGGGCTGTACCCCGACGCCGGCGCGCAGGAGGCGTTGGCGACGGTGGACCGTTACTGCGGGCTTCAGACGCGGATCTATGCGTCGATCTTCCAGCAGGCGCCGGCCGATTTCGACGTTAAAGAAGCGATGCAGACCCGGCTGGTGTTGCGGGTGCTGCTGGACGAAGGCGCGGGGTTCCTGCTGGATCAGGGCTGGAACTTCGGGGTGGACCCGGAAAAGCTGCGCGCGCAGGCGAATGCGCTGCGCGACATACTGGAGGCGCCGGGCGAGCTGGCGACCGCCGTCGTCGATGAGTCCGGGTGCCCGTACTGGAGTTGCGCGCGCTAGCCTGCTAGAGCCACACGGTGGTCACGAGCACGGCGCAACCCGCGGTGGCGGTGGCCGCCATGATGATGCCGAGCCGGCTTCCAAGCTTACGGTCCTTGCGGCCGACGTTGGGGTTGGCGTCGTTGGCCGATCGCAGTTCTTCCCAGGTCGAGGCGCTGCCGGCCTGGCGGCTGCGCGACTCGGCCGTGGCGCGGGTGCGGCTGCGGGCCTTGCGCACCAGCCGCAGCGCCGGGTAGGCCAGGATGGCGCCCGCCAGGAACAGCGCCAGGGCGCCGACCGCGCCGGCGGTATAGGCGGGGTCGCCGGGCGCCGCCAGCAGGATGGCCGCGGCCAGCAGGCCGATGAAGTTCAGGCCGGCCAGCGCCTTGAGCGCCTGCACGCCCCAGACACCGGTGGCTTCTTCCGAGAAGTCGCCGACGGATTGCCAATAGGCGGCGTCCTTGGACGCGGCCTGGAAAAAGAATTCGAGATCGCGCTGCAAGGCCTCGCCGTATCGGTCGGCGGGCGGGGTGTCGCGGTGCCATTGGATGGCGAAGTTGCGGCTGCGATCGGCATCCGCGTGGTGCCTGGCCGCCCAGGCGTTCGCCAGGCGGAGAGCGGCGTCGATCGTCAGTTCACCCAGGTGCGCGTCAACAGCGTCTTTCATCGTTGTCATCCCCATATATGGGACATTCTACCGGGCCTGAGGAGGACGGCAGGGGGCGTCGCATCAAGCCGCCGATGAAGTAATGAGCCTGTGCGCGGCGGCATCCGCGCTTTCCCTAGTATGCGGTGGAATTTTTATACGATTATCATATTTTCAACGCCGTCGCCCCGCGACCGGCGCACACAGCCGAGGCAACGCGGGCTGGCACTATGAACGTTTTCGGATGGAAACTTCTTTATGCCTACTTCAGCTTCTCGTTCACTGTTGAAAAGGGATTCGGTCGCGCCCGTCGCATCGGAACCCAATCTAACCGACCGCGTCACCGAAATGCTGCTGGAAGAGATTACCAGCGGCGACTACCAGATCGGCGAAGTGCTGCCGCCGGAGCAGATCATCGCCACCCGCATGGGCGTTTCCCGCACCGTGCTGCGTGAAGCGGTTTCGCGCCTGAAGGGCGACGGCATCGTGCAAAGCAAGCAGGGCCGCGGGCTGACCGTCATGCAGACGGCGCGGCCCTCGGTGCTGCGGATGCAGGCCGCCGATATCGGTGACGCCGAACAGGTGCTGCGCATCGTCGAATTGCGCCGCGGCTTCGAGATCGAGGCTGCGCAGCTTGCCGCGCAACGGCGCAGCGAGGAAGACCTGGCCGCCATGCGCCGGGCCCTGCACATGATGGCCGATGCGATCGCCACCGGCGACGTAGCGGCCGGCGTGGACGCCGATATGGAGTTTCACCGCTGCGTGGCGCGTGCGACCCGCAATGAACACTACCTGAATTTCTTCGATTTCCTGGCGGTGCTGCTCAAGAAGAACCTGCGCGTCTCGCGCTCGCGCTCGGCCAAGGTGGCCGGGCGTGGGGCGCAGGCGCAAAAGGAGCACGAGGCCTTGTTCGCCGCCATCGAAAAAGGCGATGTGGAGCTGGCGCGGCGGCAGGCGCGCAGCCATGTCGACAACACGGAAGCGCGACTGCGCACGGCGGCGGCCACGGCGGAAAAGCCGTAGCCCTCCGCCAGCGGGCAATCTTCAAGGGGAAGTGGCGATGGGGCAGAAAGCGATAGACGAACTGGTGCGCGCCGATGAAGGACTGATCAGCCGCTCCATCTTTGTCGACGACGAGATATTCCAGCGGGAACTGCGGCAGGTTTTCGCGCGGGCCTGGCTGTTCGTGGGCCACGAGAGCCTGGTGCCGAATCCGGACGATTATTTCGTCTCGCGGATGGGCACGGAATCGGTGATCCTGACGCGCGACCGGCAGGGCCAGATCCAGGTCATGCTCAACAGCTGTGCGCACCGCGGCATGAAGCTGTGCCGCTACGACCACGGCAATAACCGGACCTTCACCTGTCCGTATCACGGCTGGAGCTTTTCCACCGACGGCAAGCTGGTGGAGCGGCCCGGCGAACTGGTCGGCGTGCCGGGGCACGCCACGCACTACAAAGGCGAGCTGGACAAGAAGCAGTGGGGCCTGAAGACGGTGGCGCAGGTGGTCAACTACAAGGGCGCCGTGTGGGCGACCTGGGACCCGGACGCGCCGCCGTTCCTGGACTACCTGGGCAATATGCGGCTGTACCTGGACGCGGCGCTGGATCATCGCGACGGCAGCCCGGGCGGCTCCGAGGTCATCGGCGGCGTGCAGAAATGGCGGGTCAAGTGCAACTGGAAATTCGCGCCCGAGAATTTCATCGGCGATCTCTACCACGATATCAGCCATCGCTCCGTGGACATCGTCGGCATCGGGCCTGGCGGCGGCAGGGGCCGGCGCGATCCCTCGGTGACGCGGTCGGCGATCTGTTTTCCGGAACTCGGGCACGGGCTGCTGGGCCGGCTGCCATTCTACGAGGAAGGGCCTTACGCGCCGCAATATGCGCGCTATCCGGAAGTGGAGGCCTATTACCGCGAAGTGCATGAACGCCGCGTGCGCACGCTGGGCTCGGCGATGCGCGTGCAGACCAGCGTGGGCACGATTTTTCCGAACATGTCGTTCCACGGCCGCCAGCCGCGCACCCTGGCGGTGTTCCATCCGATCAGTCCCACCGAAATGGAAATGTGGCGCATGTACCTGGTGGACAAGGATGCGCCCGAAGCGGTCAAGGAGGCCGCCCGCCATTACTTCCTGCGCTATTCCGGCCCCGGGGGCATGACCGAGTCGGACGATATGGAGAACTGGACCGGCGCCACCGAGGCCAGCATGGGCGCCATGTCGCGCGAACTCTATTTCAACTACCAGATGGGCGTGGGCCACGCCGAGCCCGTGCCGGAGATTCCCGGGTGCGCGGTCAACGGCGAGTACACCGAGGAAAACGCGCGCATCTATTACCGCCGCTGGGCGCAATTCATGAACGGCTGGTCCTGGGACCAGCTGATGGCGGGCGCCGCGCGCGCCAAGGAGCAGGCGGCATGAACGCGCCCACCGACAAGACGCCCGAGGCGGCGCTGGATTGCAGCATCGACGATATGCAGATCTGGTGGCAGGTGCAGCGCTTCATGCACCATGAGGCCGATCTGCTCGACCACCGCGAGTTCGACGCCTGGCTGGAGCTGCTGGACGAGGACATCGCTTACCGCATGCCGCTGACGCGCAATGTGCGCCGCGACGCCCTGGCGCAGGAGTATTCGGGTGCGCGCGACGCCGCCTGGTTCGACGAGGGCATCGATACGCTGCGCCAGCGGGTCGCCCAGATCAGGACCGGCATTCATTGGGCCGAGGAGCCGGCCTCGCGCGTCTCGCACCTGGTGACCAATATCCGCGTGCTGGGCGTGACGCAGGATGCGGAAGGCGGCGAGCGCGTGCGGGTGCGCTCGCGCTTTCTGATCTACCAGAACCGCCTGCAGGCGGAGGTCAGCCTGTTCGTCGGCAAGCGCGAAGACGTGCTGCGCCGGCGCGACGGTCGCTGGAAGCTGCTCTCGCGCGAGATCCACCTGGACCAGAACGTTCTGTTATCCAAGGCGCTCACGATCTTTTTCTAGCGCCGCTTCGCGGTGCCGGCCCGACTGCCGGCGTTCGATGGTTTTCCTTCCGATCAGGGCCTGTCCGCTGAGGGCGCGGCACGCCCCTACCTGGAGTCGCAGCATGCATAGACGCACTGTATTGAAAGCCTTGGCCGCCGCGGCCGCGATGGGCGCGGCCGGCGCGCCGCGGGCGGGCGCGGCGGCCTTTCCTTCCAGGCCGATTCGCCTGATCGTGCCGTACCCGCCGGGCGGCGTGACGGATGTGGCCGGACGGCTGGCCGGCGAGATCCTGAGCAGGAAGTTCGGGCAGCCGGTGGTGGTCGAGAACCGTCCCGGCGCCAACGGCATGATAGGCAGCCAGCAGGTGGCGTCGGCGGCGCCCGATGGTTATACGCTGCTGCTCAACGGATTGGGCGGCATGGTCCTGCCGATGGCCACGGTCACGGGGCTGCCGCTGGACACGGCGCGCGCGTTCACGCCGATCGGGCAGATGGCGGAGTTCGTCAATGTGCTGATCGTGCGCGCCGATTCGCCGATCCGCAGCGTCGCCGACCTGCTCGCGGCGGCCCGGGCGCGGGGCGAGGAAGCGCTCAAGTACGGGTCGAACGGCGTGGGAACGTCGGTGCACATGACCACGGCGTTCTTCGCACAGCGCGCGGGCATCGACCTGCTGCACGTGCCGTACAAGGGCAGCGGCGAGATGCTCATCGACGTGGTCAACGGCAACCTGGACTTCAGCTTCAGCAACCTGCCGCCCGTGATGGGCCTGATCCGCAAGGGCTCCATCCGGCCGATCGCGGTCACCAGCGGCTATCGCAGCAAGCAGTTGCCGGACGTGCCCACCATGGCCGAGCAGGGCATGGCGGATTTCGACGTGACCAGTTGGCTGGGCCTGTACGGCCCGGCCGGCATGCCGGCCGACGTGGTGCAGGCGCTGAGCGCCGCCTTGGAGCAGGGCATGGGCCAGGCCGCCTCGCGCGAGACGCTGAGCGCCGCCGGCTTCGAGCCCAAGCCTTCGTCGGCGGCCGCCTTCGCCGAGCTCAATCGCGCGGAGCTGGTCCGCTGGAAGCAGGTCGCGACGCGCGCCAATGTATCCCTGAAGTTCGGAGCCTGAGTCGTATGGAAGATCTTTCCCGCTTGCGCCACGTGCATACGGCCATCGTCGGCGCGGGACACGCCGGCGTCGAATGCGCCTGGGCGCTGCGCGCGGCCGGCATCGAGGGCGACCTGGCGCTGTTCGGCGCCGAAGGGCACGCGCCCTACGAGCGCCCGCCGCTGTCCAAGGCCCTCTTGACCGGCTCGACCAGCGAGGAGCGCATCGCCTTGCGCGCCGGCGAGGCCTACGAAAAGTCGCGCGTGGCATTCGTGGCGGGCGATCCGGTGGAGCGCCTGGACACCGCCGCCCGCGTCCTGCTCACGCGTTCCGGTCGTCGCGTGAGCTACGAGCATTGCGTGCTCGCGACCGGTGCGCGGGCCCGGGACATCGCAGGCGTGGCGGGCGCAGGCGTGCATGCGGTGCGCGGGCTGGACGATGCGCGCCGCCTGCGCGCAGCGTTGCGCCCGGGCAGCCGACTGCTGGTGCTGGGCGCGGGATACCTGGGCCTGGAAGCGGCGTGCTCGGCGCGCAAGCTGGGCGCCGAGGTGGCGGTGCTGGAGCAGGGCGGCCAGGTCATGGGCGGCAAGGTGTCCGAGCCGACCGCGGCGCGCATCGGCGCCATCCACCGCGACGCCGGCATTGCGATACGGCACGGCGTGGCGGTGCAGCGCTGGGAGCGCACGGCGGCGGGCTGGCGCGCACACCTGGTCGACGGGTCCGTGGAGGAAGCGGAGCTGGTGCTGGTGTCCGTCGGCGCGGTCGCGGAGACGGGGGTGGCCGAAGCGTCGGGGCTGGACTGCCTGGACGGCGTGGTGGTGGATGAATGCTGCCGGACCTCCGCGCCCGGCGTATATGCGATAGGGGATTGCGCCAGCGCTTTCCGCAGTGAATTGCAGCGCCATGCGCGCATAGAAAGCGTGCAGAACGCGCTGGCCCAGGCGCGCATCGCCGCCGCCGCCATCGCCGGCAGAAGCGCCCCCGCGCCGCGTCCGCCGACCTTCTGGTCCGAGCAGCACGGGCGCCGGCTGCAGATGGCGGGACTGGTGAACCCGGCGCAGCCCTGCCGCGACGTGCTTTTGCCCACGGCCAAGGGTTGGCTGGTGGAGCGTTATCAGGGAGGCCGGCTGGCGGCGATAGAAGCCGTGGACAGCCCGGTCGAATTCATCAAGGGCGTGCCGCGCATCGGCACGCTGGAATCAGCCTCGTGAAAAGGTGGTCATATGTCTTCTGCAGTTTTTGAATTGCCGGATGGCGCCGAACTGGTGCTGGACGTTCCCGATGACTGGTCGCTGATGGAGGCCGCCAGGCGCGACGGCCTGGAAGGCATCGTCGCAGAGTGCGGCGGGGGCGCCATCTGCGGCACCTGCCACGTGCAGGTCGATCCGGCCTGGTTCGACCGGCTCGAACCGCCGGGCATGGCCGAGGAGGCGCTGCTGGAGGTGGTGCCCGAGCGCTGCGCGACCAGCCGGCTGTCCTGTCAGGTGATCATGAGGCCCGAGCTGGATGGCATCCGCCTGCGCGTGCCCGCGACGCAGCTCGCGCTGTAGCCCGCCGGGAGCCGCCGCCATGGCCGACAACAAATCCATCAACCTGGTCGATCTGCGGCCCGGCGTGCGCGTGCGCATGGCCGACGGCGCCGTCGCCGAAATCGTGGAGAACCCGCAGGACGGGTTCTGGCTGATCGTCCGCTACCTCAGTCATCCCGGGGATCCCTCCCTGGCCGACGCCGGAGAGCAGCAAGTGTTCGCCACCGACGTCGAATCGATCGAACCCTGAATCTTATGGAGCCGCAATGAGCCAAAAACCGAAAATCATCGTATCCGCGCCGGTGCCCGCCGATCTGCGCGAGCGTGTGGCCGCCGCCTGTGAAATCATCGACGTGCCCGTGGGGCAGAACCCCGCGCAAGCCGTGCCCGAGGCGCAGCGCGCCGAAGTCGCTGGCATGGTCTGCACGGTGCGCACCCGCGTGGACCAGGCGTTGCTCGACGCTTTTCCCGCGCTTGCCGTCAGTTCCAATTTCGCCGTGGGATTCGACAACGTCGATCTGGACGCGGCCAACCGCCGCCAGGTGCTCATCTGCAATACGCCCGGCGTGCTGGACGGCGCGGTCGCGGACGTGACCATCGGCCTGATGCTGTGCCTGGCCCGCAACCTGGTGGCCGGCGACGCGTTCGTGCGCAGCGGCGCCTGGACCAAGGGCGCGTTTCCACTGACCACGGACATACGCGGCAAGACGCTGGGCCTGCTCGGCATGGGCCGTATCGGCAAGGTGGTGGCGCGCACGGCGCAGGCTTTCGACATGAAGGTGATCTATCACAACCGGCGCGAGGATCCGTCGGTGCAAGGCCTGGCCGCCTACGTCGGGCGCGACGAGCTGTTCAAGTCCTCGGACGTGTTGAGCATCCACATCCCGTTGTCGGCCGAGACGCGCCATTCCGTGGGCAAGCGTGAATTCGAGCTGATGAAGCCTACGGCTTATGTCATCAATACGGCGCGCGGCCCGGTGCTGGACGAGGCGGCGCTGGTCCAGGCGCTGCGCAGCGGCACGATCGCCGGCGCCGGCCTGGACGTGATGGAGCAGGAGCCGCTGCCGCCGTCCAGCCCCTTGTGCGAGCTGCCCAACGTGGTGTTGCAGGCGCACGTGGGCAGCGCCACCCACGAGACGCGGCGCGCCATGATCGACCTGGCGGTGGCCAACCTGCTGGACGCGCTGGCCGGGCGCAAGCCGCAGGCCATGGTCAACCCGCAGGTGTGGGAAGCCCGCGGCTGAACTTCGCGGCGCGAAGCGGGACGCCCATCGGGCGTCCCGGCTTTCCAGGGGCTATTTGCCGCCGTAGGCGACCACGATGCCGGCCTTCTGGGCCACTTCGCTCCAGCGCTTGAACTCCGAGGCCGAGAAGGCCTGGAACTGCGCCGCGTCGCGCAGCTTGGGCTCGAACCCCGCGCCGATGATGCGCGACTGGAATTCAGGCGTGGCCAGGCCCGTGACGATGGCGTCCGACAGCTGCGCGATGATGGCCGGATCCACTTTGGCGGGCGCGTACATGCCCAGCCAACTGGTCACGTCGAAGTCCGTCATGCCTTGCTGCTGCATGGTGGGCACGTCGGGCAATTGCCGCGCGCGATAGGCGCTGGTGACGGCCAGGGCCTTCAGGCGCCTGCCTTCCACCATGGCCAGCGTGGGCGGAAGGTTCATGAAACAGATGTCGAGATCGCCGTTGGCCGTGCCCACCAGTGCATCGGCGGCGCCCTTGTAGGGCACATGGTCGAATTTCAATCCGGTGCGCATGGCGAAGAGTTCCGCCGTCATTTGCGACGAGCTGCCGACGCCGTTGCTGCCGTAGAGCGGCTTGCGCTTGCTGGCGCGCAGGTATTCGATGAGTTCCGGCACCGAGTTGGCCGGGTGGTCGGTGCGCACCACCAGCGCATTGACGAATTCCGCGACCTGGGCGATGGGCAACAGGGCGGTGGGAATGTCCAGCGGCAGCCCGCGCAATGTCGCCGGCGGCAGCACATTGTGTCCCAGGCCTCCCGTCGTCAGCGTGTAGCCGTCCGGCCTGGCCGCCGCGGCGGCCTGCATGCCGATCACGCCGCCTGCGCCGGCGCGGTTTTCGATGACCACGCTTTGCCCGTACCTGGCGTAGAGCAGGTCGCCGACCAGCCTTCCGGCCAGGTCGGTCGCGCTTCCGGGGGTGGAAGAGACAATGATCTTGATCGTTCGCGACGGGTAGGGCCCGTCTTGAGACCAGCTTCTGCCTGCCAGGGCCAGGCCGGCCGCGCTACCCATCAGTTTCAACGCACTGCGACGCTTCATGACGACTTCCCCTTGGGTTGGTTTTGCTAGACCACGTGCTGCTCCGGTTTCTGGTTGCGACTTTGTACGATAAACATATTTATGGAAAAGGTACGTGTAGCGTCCGGACGTGGAAATTGCGGCTAACCCTAGGATGCGGAAGCGACTGTTGCGGCTCCAATTTCGCTGAGCGGCCTGTTGGCGGCGGCCGTCTCCTTCGGTATGCTTGCGTTCATGCAAACACCCGATTGCGCGCCGCTGTCCGGCGCTTCCTGCCGACGAGTCACTCGACGCCTGCGTTGAGTGGCTGGTCGCATCCGGACGCTGAGTCTTCAGCGTCTTTCCCCGAAAGCCACGATATTCCTCGTGGCTTTTTCGTTCTTGTTCCGCTGTTTCCGCTATCGAGGCGTATCGCAAGGCTTTCGTTTCCCTCTTTTCCCTTATGGAAGGAACGAAGCATGAACTATCCAGACCTCGCCATCCGGCCTTACCACGCGCGCGACGAGGCCGCCGTCATCCAGCTGTGGCGCGACTGCGGGCTGACGCGTCCGTGGAACGATCCGCGCAAGGACATCGCCCGCAAGCTGACGGTGCAGCCGGAGCTGTTTCTGGTGGGCGAGGCCGATGGCGCGATCGTCGCGGCGCTGATGGGCGGCTATGACGGGCACCGCGCATGGATCAATTACCTGGCGGTGTCGCCGGCGCACCAGCGCCGCGGCCATGCGACGGCGCTGATGCGCGCGGTGGAGCGCAAGCTGCTGGAGATGGGCTGTCCGAAGATCAATCTGCTGATACGGTCGGGCAATCTGGCGGTGCAGGGTTTCTATGAAACCCTGGGGTTCCGTCAGGACGAGGTCATCAGCATGGGCAAGCGCCTGATCCCGGACCTTTGAGGTCCGCGGCCCGGCGCGGGCCGGGTCATGCCGCCACGGTCAGGTACACGGCTTCGCGGCCGACGATGGGCATGCGCGTGGGCATGAAGATGGTGCAGGCGTCGCATGGCGAGCGGATTTCCTCGGCGCCGTTGACGGCGATCAGCTCGCCCTTGTCGAAGGTCTCGAAGCCGATGACCGGCCGCGTGAAGCGGAAGTCCGGCGACTTGACCATGTGGACTTCGAGCAGCCGGTAGCGCCGCGGCGCCGGCGGCGGCGCCGCGTCGGCGGGCGCGTCGATCAGGCCCAGGTGGGCCAGGAAGCGCAGCGAGACCTCGGTGGCCAGCGTGGCGGCGGACTGGGCGAAGTGCTGGCCGCATTCCACCACCAGCGAGCCGCCGCTGTCGGAGTCCAGTTCGCCGTGGCGGCCATAGCTCATGACGCCGGTGCCGGGGAATATGCCCGGCGGCATGACCAGATGGATTTCGGGCGCGCCGACGGCGCTGGCCAGCGCGGTGTTGCGCGGCATTTCGGTGTAGACCCAGAAGGGCTGGACCGGGGCGCGCGTGGAATGGATGTCGAGCACGTAGTCGGCGGCGTCCAGCACGGGCCGCAGTTCGCGCGCGCGGCGCAGTTCGGGGCTGTCCTCGGCGCCGTCGAGCATGTCGGCCGACCAGATGCGGTTGAGGTTGTGCACCAGCTGGCGGTTTTCGTAGGGCTGCTCGATATCGAAGGCCTCGTAGGCTTCGACGTGGGCGAAGCTGACCGTGAGCGTGCCGATCTTGGGCCGTACGCCGCTGTCGAGCAGGTGGGTGGCGGCCACCATGCCGCAGATTTCGTTGCCGTGGGTGATGGCGTTGATCAGCGCGTGCGGGCCGGGGCGGCCCGATTCGAAACGGTGGACGTAAGGGATGCCGACATTACCGTCGCGGTAGGCGGAGAGATCGCGCGGCAGGACTTCCAGCGGCGCGGTGTCGGGTTCGAAAGCGGGATGGTTCATGGGGGCTCTTGTGGCTGCGGGTTTCGGCGTATTTTGCAGTACGCACTGCAGAAGTGAAATACAAGATGCAATGCACACTCGAACAGACGCGGTTTCGGCGGGTTTTCCGGCGCATGCAAGATGCGTTCGCACTAGGTCTTCTAGTGCTTCATAACCCCTTGAAAACATTGCTTTTCAAGCCGATTTATTTTTGGCATATTGCGCCCCGGTAAAGACACTTTCGGAGGATGGCATGGGCGCGTGGCCACAGCGTCATATCGATGGCTTTCAGGTGGAATGCCAGGTCGTCAGATTGGGCGACGGCGTGCTGGCGATCGAGGTGGCGGTGAGCCGGGCCGAAGGCGAGGATGCGCCGCGGCGCTGGTCGCTGCCGCGTTTCGTGACCTTCGCCGACGCCGGGCTCGCGCGGCGTCACGCCGAGCTGGTGCTGTCGGGCATCGTGTCGGTGGATGAGGCCACCGGCGAGCCGCGCTACGGAATTTTGTAGCGGCGCGTGTCGCCGGACGTTGGAGTCGGGCAGGTTTTGTTGCGTTTGGCACAATCATGTGCCTTGCGCTGGCCGATTTGCCCGGTACATTGATAGAACAGGTGACAACAACAAGGAGAGTTCCATGCTTGATACTTTTCCTGTCCTGCGCCGCGCGAGCGTGGCCGTGGCGATCGGCGCGGCCGGACTGCTGTTTGCCGGTTGCACGACCACCAGCCCCAAGTCCTCGGCCTCGGCGACCGAGCAGCGCCAGTCGCTCAATAGCGCGGCCGATGCGACGCTGGGCAAGCTTTATCAGGCGTCGCCCCAGTCCAAGGATCTGGTCGCGCGCGCCAAAGGCGTGCTGATCTTTCCCGACGTGTTGAGCGGCAGCTTCATCGTCGGCGCCGAACACGGCAAGGGCGTGCTGCGGGTCGGCGGCGCGCCGGCCGGCTACTACAGCACGACGGCGGGCTCCATCGGCTTCCAGGCGGGCGCGCAGTCCAAGGCCATGGTGCTGCTGTTCATGACCGACGAGGCGCTCAACAAATTCCGTAACAGCAGCGGCTGGACCGTGGGGGCCGACGCCACCGTGGCCGTCGTCAACATCGGCGCCAACGGACGCATCGACACCAATACGGCGCAGCAGCCCATTGTCGGTTTCGTGATGAACAATGGCGGGCTGATGGCGGGCGTGTCGCTGGCCGGCACCAAGATCTCGAAGCTGAATCTTTGAACGCAGCGCCGGCAATGCAGAACGCCGCGGAGGTTTTCCGCGGCGTTCTTTTTTGGGCGTCGGTTCAGCCGTTCAACGTATCTCCAGTGCCGCGCACGGCGTTTTCGCGCTGCATTTCGGCGGCTTCTATGCCGGGGTCCAGGCCGCGCCAGCGCTTGATCCGCCCGCGGTCCTGGGCGGGTTCCCAGCCCAGCAGGCCGTAGCGCGTGATTTCGGTTTCTCCGGTGTCGAATTCGACTTCGTAGTAGCCCTGACGATCGGGTAGCGTGCCGCCGGGGAACCAGTCGGTTTCAGGCATGGTCTGCTCCTTGCTAGACGATGGCAGGGTTGCGCGCGCCGGACGGCCCGCGCGGCGTTTTTTTTGGACCATTTTGGTCTGGGGCCGGCGATCCCGCAAGCATCGCGGGCGCCGTCTGTTTCAGGACAGCGGCACGGCGGTGGTGTAGAGCACCTGTTTGAGCGCGAAGCTGGAGCGGATGCTGGCCACGCCGGGAATGCGGGTGATGTGTTCGACGATGAGCCGTTCGAGCGCGTCGACGTCGGGCACCAGCGCGCGGATCAGGTAGTCGGCGTCGCCCGACATCAGATAGCACTCCATGATTTCCGGCAGCACGGCGATTTCGCGTTCGAATACGTCCAGCGCGGCCTTGCGCTGCTTGTCCAGCGAGATCTGGATGAAGACGTTGACCTTCAGGCCCAGCTTGCGCGCGTTCAGCAGCGTGACGCGGCGGTCGATCAGGCCTTCGGCTTCGAGCCGCCGGACCCGGGCCAGGCAGGGCGAGGCCGACAGGTTGACGCGGGCCGCCAGCTCGACGTTGGTCAGGCGCGCGTCGCGCTGCAGTTCGTTCAGGATACGGATGTCAGTGGCATCCAGGTTGATTTCCAGCATAAGTGGCTCAGGTAATGTCGATAAACGATTCGAATATGCTGAGTATACCGCGTACTGGAGTGAATGTAGACGAATTGTCCTGGGGTTTTCCCTGGCACCGTTGCTTTATCCGCCCGTCCGGCCGAATCCCGGACGGAACGCTCTAGAATGGCGTGCGCCGGGAGGGCCCGGCTTGCATGCGGACGTACGCGGGATATGGATTCCTTATATGTGGTGGTCGCGGCCGGCGCCATGACCGCCGGTTTCGTGCAGGGGCTTTCCGGTTTCGGATTCGGCATGGTGGCCATGTCGTTCTGGGCGTGGGCGGTGGACCCCAAGCTGGCCGCGGCGATGGCGGTGTTCGGCGCGCTGACCGGGCAGCTGCTGGCCGCCTTCACCGTCAGGCGCGGGTTCGCGCTGGGCCGGCTGCTGCCGTTCATCGCGGGCGGACTCGTCGGCATTCCGCTGGGCGTCAGGCTGCTGCCGCACCTGGACCCGCTGCTGTTCAAGGCGTTCATCGGCGGGCTGCTGGCGATCTGGTGTCCGATCATGCTGTTCGCCGCAAGGCTGCCGCGCATCGCCGTGGGCGGCAGGCTGGCCGACGCGGCGGTGGGCGCGGTGGGCGGCATCATGGGCGGCATCGGCGGCTTTACCGGCGTGATCCCGACGCTGTGGTGCACCTTGCGCGGCTTCGATCGCGACGTGCAGCGCGCGGTGATCCAGAACTTCAATCTGTCCATGCTGATCGTGACGATGGCGAGCTATGTGTTCACCGGCCTGGTCACGCGCGAGATGCTGCCGCTGTTCGCCGTGATCGTGCCGGCCATGCTGGTGCCCACGCTGTGGGGCACGCGGGTCTACGTGGGCATCAGCGACCTGGCGTTTCGCCGCGTCGTGCTGGGCCTGCTGACCATCTCGGGCCTGGCCTTGCTGGCCTCGTCGCTGCCCGGGCTGCTGGCCTAGCGGCGTGCTATCGTTAGAAGGTTCTATAGAGGTTCACGCATGGCATTGCATCGTTTCGAGAAAGGCGAACTGGGTCATTGGTTGCGCGTCGTCGCCGATAACGGCGAACCGGGCGCCGAGCAGACCGAGGTGCCGGAACACGTCGCGAAGGCGTTGGAAACGCTGCGTTGCATCCAGGCCGGCGCCGACGGCCAATGGCGCATCACCGACAAGGGCAGGCTGGCCCTGCGCATGGAAGAGCCGGGCGCCATTCATCTCAGATAGCCCGCGCAAACTCGCACCACACACATTGCGGCCGTGATCCGGCGCGTTCCGCAGGTTTTGCGGCGCGCCCGACGCGTTTTGTTGCGTCCTGATCGTTTGGTGACCTCCGTTGCCGCACATTTTGCGAACATTTGCGCAGTATTTCGCGGATTCGCGAGCATTGGCGACAGATGCGGGAATTTACCAAGCAAAAATGCTCGATTTGGTCGCTTTTTGGCGTATCGCTGGGACCCCGGCGCCAGTAAGATGAACTTGCGTGACGTTTGCGGGTCTATTCATTAGCGCGGGACTCGCTGCTCCCGCCAACGTCACGCGTGGTTCACGCGTTTAGGTAACCGACTGGGAGGTAGCACATGCAGCATCGTGACCAGGAAGTACTGATCGACGTTTCCACGGCGGCCATGGATACCGGCGGATATGGCGTTTTGCTGACGGTAACGGCCGAGGGCGGCACCGAAGTCGATGCCGCGTTTTCCCATCTGGGTAATTGCGCTTCGCTGGATGAAGCGCGTAACCGCGCGGAGATATTCGCGCAGAATTGGGTAGAGGAAAATATCTTCCGATAGGGCTTTACGCCCTGGACGGAGTTGATCGGTAGCACCGGTCTGTGCGTGCATGAGGCTGCGGAGATTGCTCAACGGTTTGCGGCGAAAATTTCGGTTATCGTTGCTGCTCCAAAAACTGGAGCCCCGACCGGGCAGGCGCCGTTCCAAGATGACTGCCGCACAGACCGATTCCAATCTCGCGGCGCACGTGCGCGCACTGCGCGAGCATTTCGATTCCATCATCCTGCCCATGTGGATGGGGCGGGGTTTCAATACCGCATTGGGCCTGCCGTACGAATCGCTGGATTCGGCTGGCGGCGCCGCGTTGCCGGCGACGCGTTATCGGGCCATGGCCTGCGCGCGCCAGCTTTATGTTTTCTCGGAGGCGCCGGGCGAGGCGGCCGGGCGGCACGCCGATATTCTGTTCGAGTCGCTGCGCCGCGTATTCCGCGACGAGGAGCATGGCGGCTGGCGTTATAGCGTGGACGCGCAGGCGCGCCCGCTCGACGCCACGCAGGATCTCTATACCCACGCGTTCATCGTGCTGGCTTGCGCGGCGTATTTCCGCCGCAGCCGCAATGGCGAGGCGCGCAAGCTCATGCTGGCCACGGCCGCGACCATCGAGGCGCGCTTCAAGACCGCCGATTCGCTCTATCACGCCGCGCTGAGCCCGGACCTGGGCCAGCCGCTGCGCGCGCCGGCGCAGAATCCCATGATGCATCTGACCGAGGCCTATCTGGCGGCCGCGCAGGTCGCGGAGCCGGCGCGGTTCGCCCAGCATCTGCGCAGCCTGGCGCAGGGCATCAGCCATCGCTTCGTGCACGCGCCGTCGCAGTGCATCTCGGAGGAGCGGCAGGGCACGGCCGGCAACCGGCTGGAGCCGGGGCACCAGTTCGAGTGGCTGTCGCTGGTGCATGGCTCGGCGGCGGTGTTCGAAGGCCTGGACCTGGCCGAATCGCTGCCGCGCGCGGTGCAATGGGCGCGCCGCCGCGGCGTGGACCAGGCGGGCGTGGTGGCGGCGCTGGACGAATCCGGCGCGGTCATCGACGACACGCGCCGGATCTGGGCGCAGACCGAATACCTGCGGGTGCTGGCGGTGCAGGGCGATCTGCCGGCGCTGGCCGCGGGCCTGGAGGTTTTCCGCAAGCGGTTTCTGCATGCCGGCGGCTGGTATGAATGCCTGAATGCGGACGGAGTTGTTACACGTCCGGACATGCCTTCGACGTCGCCCTATCACCTGGCGACCTGCCTGGCGGCGATGCCCGGCGTTGTTTAATTGTGGCGTTAACAATTTTTTGTGGCGATAGGGCCCGATTTAATAGAAAAGCATTGGTGAAATCCCTTACAATTTGGAAACACTGTTTGTGGGGAAGCATCAATGAGCGTTATGTGCTTGGCTTGCCAACGCATTAACCCGGGCCTTGCTGGCGTTGCGCCGCATGCTCAACTCGGACACCAGGGATTTACCAACCCGACGCAGAAAGGCCGCGAGGAAAGCCGCGAGGATCACTTCCGTTGCCTGAACTGCGGCGCCAAATGGCTGCGTGAAACCGATAAGTGGGGCGTGGACCTGGGATTCAAGCTCGCGCCTTGAGCGTTGCGCCGCGCGGTTGAGCCGGGCTCCGTAAGGAGCCCGTTTTGTTTTCTTTTGAAGCATTTTCCGGCCCTGCCGCGAAATGAAGTGTTTCGCGTACCTGGGCCTTCAGGCGACGTTGCCGGCGGCCAGCACGTCGGGGTCGCGGCCGGCGGTCTCCAGCAGCCATTGCCGGAAACAGGCCAGCGCGTAGTGGTCGCGGCGCTGTGCCGGCGCGCACAGATGGTAGCCGCGGGCGATGCGTATCGGCAGTTCGGGGAAGGGCGCCGCCACCGTTCCGGCAAGCAGGTCGTCGCGCACCAGGCAGCGCTGCAGCACGGCGATGCCCATGTCGGCCATCACCGCCCGCACCAGGATGGAGACCTGGTCGAAACCATTGGACAGCTTGACCGAGCCGCGCGGCACGCCGGCGGCGGCGAACCATTGCGCCCAGTTTTCGACGCCGTTGGTGTGATACAGCAGGGCTTCGCCGAGCAGGCCGGCGGGCGTGCTCCACAGCCCTTGCGCGCGGCGCGCGGCCAGCCGGGCAGGGTGGCAGATCACGACCATTTCGCGGCCGATGACGTAGTCGGCCTGCCAGCCGGGCCATTGCTCGGGCGTGCCGGAAAGAATGCTGGCGTCGGGCGTGGCGCCCGAAAAATCCTCGTTGCGCCGGTAGGCCGCGAAGCCGAGCTGGATTTCGGGGTGGCGCTGGTGGAAATCGGGCAGGCGCGGCACCAGCCAGGCGCTGGCCAGCGTGGGCACGGACGACAGGGTCAGGCGCAGGCGGCGGTCGTCGGCGCGCAGTTCGGCGCTGAGCGCCTCGATCGCCTGCAGGGGCGCATGCGCGCCGTCATAGAGCCGGCGGCCGGTTTCGGTGAGGGTCAGACCGTGGGCGTTGCGGTGCATCAGGGGCTGGCCGAAATGCGCCTCCAGGCGGGCGATGGCGCGGCTGACCGCGCCCTGAGTGACGCACAAGGTTTCGGCCGCCTGCGTGAAGCTGCCCAGGCGCGCGGCCGTCATGAACGCATGCAGTTCGGACATGGAGGGCGACTGCAAGCGCATCTAGCATGACCATTGGTAATGAAAGAGTGCAATATAGTCGTTTGAAAGGGGACCGTAAAGTTCGGACACTGGCGGCCTTGTCGATAGACCTTCCATTTTCGGAGCCATCCCCATGTCCCGCCGTTCTTTCGGCCGGTCCGCGCGCTTCGCGCTCGCCGGCTTGTTCGCCTCCCTGTCCTTCGCCGGCGCTGCGGCCCAGGCCGCCGACTATCCCTCCCGTCCGATCAAGCTGGTGGTGCCGTTCGCCGCCGGCGGCTCGACCGACATCGTGGCCCGCCTGATCGCCGAGTACGCCGGCCGCGACCTGAAGCAGACCATCGTGGTCGAGAACAAGGCCGGCGCCGGCGGTTCGCTGGGCATGGAGCAGGTGGCGCGCGCCACGCCGGACGGCTACACCCTCGGCATGGCCACGATGAGCACGCACGGCTCGAATCCGGCCGTGTTCCGCAAGATGAACTACGACCCGGTCAAGGACTTCGTGCCGGTGGCCAACGTGGTGGCCGTGCCCAGCATTTTCGCGATCAACCCCAATATCCCGGCCAAGAACATGGCCGAGTTCGTGAAGCTGGCCAAGGCCGAGCCGGAGCGCTACAGCTTCGCCTCGCCGGGCGTGGGTTCGCTGGGCCACGTGAACATCGAGAACTTCATGATGCTGTCGGGCATCAAGCTGCTGCACGTGCCGTACCGCGGCGCGGGCCCGGCCCTGAACGACGTGATGGGCGGCCAGGTCGACGCGATCACCGACAACCTGTCCTCGACCCTGCCGCAGGTGCAGGGCGGCAAGCTGCGCGCGCTGGCCGTGCTGGGCATGGAGCGCTCGCCGCTGCTGCCGGAGGTGCCCACCTATATCGAGCTGGGCTACCCCGACATGGGCACGGGCGGCTGGTTCGGCCTGGTGGCGCCGGCCGGCACGCCGCAAGCCGTGGTGGACCGCCTGAACCAGGCCGTGCGCACGGCCCAGCAGGATCCGGAGTTCCGCAAGAAGGCCGAGGAAGTCGGTGGTACGCTGATGCCCACCACGCCGCAGGAATTCCAGGCGCAGATCGAACAGGCCCTGGCCCGCTACGCCAAAGTGGCCAAGACCGCCAACATCCAGGCTGACTGACCATGACACACGCCGACTTCGACGCAGTTTCCGTGCACGAGCCCACGGCGCCGGCCCTGCCGCTGGTTTGCGATTCGCCGCATAGCGGCGAGCGCTATCCGGCGGATTTCGGGGCGGCGGCCAGCCTGGCCCAACTGCGCCAGGGCGAGGACACGCACGTCGACGCGTTGTGGTCGGCGGCGCCCGCCCTGGGCGCGACGCTGATCGCCGCGAACTTCCCGCGCGTCTATATCGACCCCAACCGCACGCTGCGCGACCTGGACCCGGAGCTGCTGGCCGAGCCCTGGCCCGAGCCGCTGGAGCCGGGCGAAAAGACCCGCCTGGGCAAGGGCCTGATCTGGCGCCGGATGGACAAGGCCACGCCGATCTACGACCGCCGGCTGACGCTGGCCGAAGTGCGCCACCGCATCCAGGCGTATTACCAGCCTTACCATGCGGCCCTGTCCGAGGCCATCCAGCGCACCGTCCAGCGCTTCGGCGCGGTGTGGCACCTCAATCTGCATTCCATGCCCAACGACGCCTACGAGCGCCTGGGCCGCAAGAGCGAACACCCGCTGGCCGACTTCGTGCTGGGCGACCGCGACGGCACGACCTGCGAGCCGGAATTCATCGCCCTGATCGAAACGGCGCTGCGCGACAAGGGCTACACGGTGGCGCGCAACGACCCCTACAAGGGCGTGCAGCTGATCGCGCAGATCGGCCAGCCGGAACTGAACCGCCACAGCCTGCAGGTGGAGATCCGCCGCCCGCTGTACATGGACGAAGCCACGCGCGAACGCAATGCGGGCTTCGCCAGACTGCAGGCCGACCTGTCGGACGTGCTGGCCCAGGTGGCGGCCTACGTGCGCACGCGCCAGGCCGCGGCGGCTTAAGTTTGGCGGCGGCGGGCCGTAGCCTGAACAGGGGCCGCGCCGCGGCCATACGGAGCCGCCATGGCTGAGAAGATCATCAACGGTTACTCGGTGGTCGCGTATGCGACCCAGCCCGAGGGCCGCACGCCGCCGCGCGCCTTTCTGGAAACGCGGCGGCTGGACCGCGCGCAGGACGGCGACGAGGACGCCGAGCCGGAGAACCTGGCGTTCGAAATCTACGCCAGCCGGCGTTTCCGCAGCACGGTGGAAGCCATGTCGGCCGCGCGCAACGCGCTGGACCGGGTGGCGCACGTGGACGCCGACGGCGTGCCCGACCACCTGCCCGGATAATCTGCGGCGCCTCAGGTCAGCGTGCTGCGCATCAGGATGTCGGTCAGGGCGCGCGTGGGCCGGTTGGGCGCGGGCGCCGAAATCACGATGAATTCCACTTGGGGCAGCGCAGGCAATTGCGCCGCCGCCGCGGGCGCGGCCAGTCCGGCGGTGGCCAGGTGCGAGGGCTGCACGGTAATGCCCAGGCCCGCCCGCGCGGCCGCCTGGCAGCCGGCGTAGCTGGTGCTGGTGCACACGATCTGCCAACTGCGCCCGGCGCGCGCCAGCGCGTCCAGCGCCAGCCCGCGCGTGACGCTGGGCTCGCGCAGCAGGATCAGCGGCAGCGGCTGGTCGGCCGCGAAGCGCAGGCCCTCGCGCGCCTGCCACAGCAGCGCTTCCTTGTGCAGGGTCTGGCCGCGGCGGTCGCCGCGGCGGCGCTTGCCTATCATGACGTCCAGCCCGTTGTCGTCCAGCAGCTTGTAGAGCTCGCTGGTGACGCCTATGGTCAGGTCCAGTTCGACCTCGGGGTGGGCCAGGCGGAAGGCGGCCAGCACGTCGGGCAGCGGGCCCATGGCCAGGTCGTCCGAGGTGCCCAGGCGCACGCGGCCGCGCAGGCGCGGCGCGTCGAACAGGCGTTCGGCGCGCTCGTGCGCGTCGAGGATGATCTCGGCATGCACCAGCAGGCTGCGGCCGTCGCTGGTGAGCGCGAGCGAGTGCGTGTCGCGCAGGAACAGGCGGCGCTTGAGCGCCAGCTCCAGCTGGCGGATGTGCTCGCTCACGGTGGGCTGGGCCAGGCCCAGCCGGCGCGCCGCTTCGGAGAAGCTGGGGGCGGCGGCCGCGGCGACGAAGGTGTTGAGCCACAGGGGGTTGAGCATGGCGGTCATAGGAATTACCGATAGCAGCTACAGTACCTAGCGGGCTTCACGATGACAAGAGGCGCGCCTATAGTGGGCTCCGATCATCACGGAATTCCCTGCCATGCGCCGCTTTCTTCCCGATTCGTTCACGCTCATCCTGATCGCCACCGTGGTCCTGGCCAGCGTATTCCCGGCCACGGGCCGGGGCGCGTCCTTCATGCTGGTGGCCAGCAACGTGGCGATCGCGCTGCTGTTCTTCCTGCATGGCGCGCGCCTGTCGACGCAGGCCATCGTGGCGGGCGTGAAGGACCTGCGGCTGCACGCGCTGATCCTGGCCTGCACCTTCCTGCTGTTTCCGGCGCTGGGGCTGGCCCTGCGCGCGCTGTTTCCCGGCCTGCTGACGCCGTCGCTCTGGTTGGGCGTGCTGTTCGTGTGCACGCTGTCCTCGACCGTGCAGTCTTCGATCGCGCTGACTTCGATGGCGCGCGGCAATATCCCGGGCGCGATCTGCGCGGCCACGGCGTCGAACCTGCTGGGCACCGTGCTGACGCCGCTGCTGGTGGCGCTGCTGCTGCACCGCCAGGGCGGGGGCCACGGCCTGGCCGACGCCGGCCGCATCCTGCTGCAGCTGCTGGCGCCGTTCGCGGCCGGCAGCCTGCTGCGGCCCTGGATAGGCGCGTGGGCGCAGCGCAACAACAGCAAGCTGGCCAAGGTGGACCGCAGTTCGATCCTGCTGGCGGTCTACACAGCGTTCAGCGAGGCCGTGGCGCAGGGCATCTGGCATACGTTTCCCGCCATCGACATGGCGGCGATGGTGCTGGTCAACGCCGTGCTGCTCGGTTCGGTGCTGCTGATCACGACCTGGGGCGCGCGCAGGCTGGGGCTGTCCAAGGAGAACGAGATCACCCTGGTGTTCTGCGGTTCCAAGAAATCGCTGGCCTCGGGCATTCCGCTGGCCACGGTGCTGTTCGGCACGGCGCAGATGGGCGTGGTGGTGCTGCCGCTGATGATCTTCCACCAGATGCAGCTGATGGTCTGCGCGGTGCTGGCGCGCCGCTATGCCGAACGGCCGCAAGCGCCTCAGGCGGAGGCGTCGTCCAGCGGCCGGATCTTGCCGGCGGGACGCCAGTAGACGGCGCCGTCGCGTTCCTCGACCGACAGCGCGGTCAGGCGGCCGTTTTTACAGGGGCCGCCCACGCACAGGCCGGTGTCGGGCTGGTAGGTCGCGCCGTGGCGCGCGCACATCAGCAGGTCGCCGGCGCGGGTGAAGAAGCTGCCCTCCCAGTCCAGCTCCACGCCCACGTGGGCGCAGCGGTTCAGGTAGCCATGCACGCGGTCCTGGTAGCGCACGAAGAACGCGGTGGTGCGTCCGGCGCCGTCGGAGACGGGGACTTTCACGCCCAGGCCGCCGTTGACGAGGTCGGCGGCGGCGCAGACGCGGATGGCGGGGGCGGCGGTGGAGTCCTGCATGGCGGGGCCTGGCGATCAAAGGGTGCGATAGTCGGGCAAGCGGCCGGGCTTGTCAATCGGCGCGGCCTTCCTGCTGGCGGGCCCACATGCCGGCGTAGACGCCGCCCTGCGCCAGCAGCGCCGGATGGCGGCCGCGCTCGACGATGCGGCCGTCGGCCAGCACGATGATCTCGTCGGCGTCGGCCACGGTGGACAGGCGGTGGGCGATGATCAGGGTGCTGCGGCCCTGGCTGACTTCGCGCAGATTGGCCTGGATCTCGCGTTCCGTGTGGGTGTCGAGCGCGCTGGTGGCCTCGTCGAACAGGAAGATGGCGGGGTTCTTCAGCAGGGTGCGGGCGATGGCCACGCGCTGCTTTTCGCCGCCCGACAGCTTCAGGCCGCGTTCGCCGACCAGGGTGCCGTAGCCGTCGGGCATGGCCATGATCAGGTCGTGGATGTGCGCCAGGCGCGCGGCCGCCTCGATCTCGGCGTCGCTGGCGCCCGGGCGGCCGTAGCCGATGTTGTAGCGGATGGTGTCGTTGAACAGCACGGTGTCCTGCGGCACCACGCCGATGGCCGCGCGCAGGCTGGCCTGGGTCACCTCGCGCACGTCCTGGCCGTCGACCAGGATCGCGCCGCCGTCGGCGTCGTAGAAGCGGAACAGCAGGCGCGCGATGGTGGATTTGCCCGCGCCCGAGGTGCCGACGACGGCCACCGTCTTGCCGGCGGAAATGGTGAAGCTCACGCCCTTGAGGATGGGCCTGCGCGCGTCGTAGCCGAAGCGCACGTCGCGCAGTTCGACTTCGCCGCCGGTCACGCGCAGCGGCCGGGCGCCGGGACGGTCGGCGATTTCGCGGTCCTGCCCCAGCAGCTCGAACATGCGTTCCATGTCCACGATCGCCTGCTTGATCTCGCGGTAGATGAAGCCGAAGAAGCTGAGCGGCGAATACAGCTGCAGCAGGTAGGTGTTGACCAGCACGAAATCGCCCAGCGTGTAGCGGCCGTCGGCGATGCCGCTGGCGGCCATCCACATCACCAGTGTCAGGCCGGCCGAGATGATGGCGGCCTGGCCGATGTTGAGGATGGACAGGCTGACCTGGCTGCGCACGGCGGCGCGTTCGTAGCGCGTGAGCGAGGCGTCGTAGCGGCGGGCTTCGTGCTCCTCGTTGCCGAAGTACTTGACCGTTTCGTAGTTCAGCAGGCTTTCGATGGCCTTGGTGTTGGCCTCCGAATCGGTTTCGTTCATCTGGCGGCGGAACTTGGTGCGCCACTCGGTCACGGCCAGCGTGTAGCCGATATACAGCAGGACGGTGGCGCCGGTGGCCAGCGCCAGCCAGGCGTCGAACATCTTCCACAGCACGATACAGACCAGCCCGATTTCGAAGAAGGTCGGCAGGATGTTGAAGAGCAGGAACGACAGCAGCGTCTGGATGCCTTTGGTGCCGCGCTCGATGGCGCGGTTCAGGCCGCCGGTCTGGCGCGCCAGGTGAAAGCGCAGCGCCAATGCGTGCAGATGCTGGAAGATCCGCAGCCCCACCGCGTGGATGGCGTGCTGGCCGACGCGCGCGAATATGGCGTCGCGCAGTTCGGAGAACAGCAGCGACAGCACGCGCGCCGAGCCGTAGGCCAGGATCAGCCCCACCGGCACCGCCACCGTGCCCGGCGCGCCCTGGCCCAGCTGGTCGACCGCCTGCTTGTACAGCAGCGGCACGTAGACGGTGGCCGCCTTGGCGGCGAACAGGCACAGCAGGGCCGCCACCACGCGGGCCTTCAGGCCAGGCTGGCCGGGCGGCCACAGGTAGGGAAACAGCGTGCGCAATGTGTGCAGATTGCCGCGGCGCGCGGGCCGCGTGTCGGGAGCGGGCATGGAGGGAGCAGGGTGGTGAGCAGGGCCGGCCGCGCTCGCGGCGCGCCGGGACACCGGCATTATCGGGCACCCGCGGCCATCCCGCCCGGCAGGGGCTTGCCGGCCCTGGGGGTATCATCGAGAGTCGATTGCTAGTTACGGAGGGTTTTATGGCGAACGTACCCGTAGTGGAATTGAACGGCGGCGGCAGGATTCCGCAGCTGGGCCTGGGCGTCTGGCAGGTGCCGGACGGGCAGGCCGCCGACAGCGTCAAGACGGCGCTGGCGGCGGGCTACCGCCTGGTGGACACCGCGGCGATCTACGGCAATGAGGCCGGCGTGGGCGCGGGCCTGCGCGCCGCGGGCGTGGCCCGCAAGGATCTGTTCATCACCACCAAACTCTGGAACGACCGGCATGGATACGACGACGCCCGCAAGGCCATGGACGAAAGCCTGCAGAAGCTGGGCCTGGCCTATGTGGACCTGTACCTGATCCATTGGCCGGTGGCCGGCAGCGACAAATACCTGGAAGCCTGGCGCGCCATGATCGAGATGCAGCGCGACGGACTGGCGCGCGCGATCGGCGTTTCCAATTTCACCCAGGCCAACCTGCAGCGGCTGATGGATGACTCCGGCGTCGCGCCCGCGGTGAATCAGATCGAACTGCATCCCGGCTTCGCCCAGCGCGCGCTGCGCGAGTTCCATGCCCGGCACGGCATCGCGACGCAGTCGTGGAGTCCGCTGTCCCAGGGCGGCGTGGCCAAGGAAAAGGCCATCGTGGACCTGGCGCGCAAATACGGCAAATCCCCCGCGCAGGTGACGCTGCGCTGGCATTTGCAGCACGGCCTGCTGGTGATCCCGAAGTCGGTCACGCCGGCGCGCATCCGGGAGAACATCGACGTGTTCGATTTCGAGCTGTCGGCGGCCGACATGGCCGCCATCGACGCGATCCCCGACGGCGAGCGCCTGGGGCCGGACCCGGAAACGTTCGCGTGGACGGGCGGGTCGTAGGCCGTTACGTCGCCGGAAACGCCCAATAGCGCACGATCACCGCCAGCAGGATGGACAGGGCGACCCAGGAAGCCCAGTGCCAGCCGCCGGTGCCCAGCAGCGCGGCGAGCAGGCCGAATACGCTGAGCAGGCCCAGGACGATGGGCGCGCCCCAGACGAACATGAAACCGCGGGTCGTCTTGGTCATGCGGGATTCCGTTGAGGTTGGGCGGCCGCCTGGTGCTTGCGCACGAGTTCGGCGATGCGGGCTTCGGTGGCGCGGCGGCGCGCCAGCCAGAGGTAGAGGCCGCTGGCCAGTACGATGATGGTGATGACGTCCAGCAGCGCCCAGATGATCTTCAGCGGCAGGCCGGCGTAGTCGCCGAAGTGCAGCGGGCGCGACAGCTCCAGCGCGGTCAGGTACCAGGGCATGCGGGCCACGGTGGTGAGCTCGCCGCTGCGGCCGTCGACCAGCACCGGCGTGTTCAGGCGCGAGGTCAGCGGCGTGTCGCCGCGCATCCAGACGATGTAGTGGTGCGGGCTGCCGAAGGCGTTGCCGGGGAAGGCGATGAAACCGGCGACGGTGCCCGGCACGGCCTTGAGCGCGGTGTCGGCGGCGCCCTGGACCGAGGCCAGCTCGGTGGGCACGCCCGCGCCCTTGTAGGGCTCCAGGATGCGCGGCAATTCGGTGGACTGCCATAGCCGGAAGAGCGGCGTGGACAGTTCGTTGATCACGCCCGTCACGCCCACCACGAAGGCCCAGACCAGCGTCACGATGCCGAGCAGGTTGTGCAGGTCCAGCCACTTCAGGCGGGTGGAGCGGGCGGCGCGGACCGTGCCGAACTCCAGCTTTTTCATGAAGGGGCCGTAGAGCACCACGCCGGAGACGATGGCCACGCAGAAAAGCAGGCCCATGAAACCCAGGAACAGTTCGCCGGCCAGCCCCGCGAACAGGTCCACGTGCAGGGCCAGCATGATGTTCATGAAGGTGAAGCGATCGTCCACGTACGGCGGGCCGTCCAGCAGCACGTCGCCGGTGCGCCCGTCCATGCGCACGGCATGGCCCGACACCAGGGCGTCGCCGGGCTTCTTGGCCATGCCGACGTAGACCTGGGGTTCGTCGGGGTCGACGTAGACGTAGTCCACGACTTCGCCCGGGTACATGGCGCGGGCGGCGCCGACCAGCTTGTCCAGGCTGGCCGGCGGGGTGGAGGCCGGCACGTCCGACAGCGGCTTGGCGTCGTCCAGCCAGTGCTCGATCTCGTGATGGAACACCAGCGGCAGGCCGGTCAGGCAGATGATGAGCAGGAAGATCGTGCAGACCAGGCTGGTCCACTTATGGACCAGATACCAGGTTTTGATGGTGGACGCGGCTGTCATGGTGTGAGGCGCGGGCAGCGCAGTCAAAGCGGTGCGGGAGCGGTTTCCGGAGGGCGGATTAAGCCCTGGGTAAGAAACATGCAAAGTTATCACGAATAAGACTGATTCGCGTCATCTATTTTTTCAGGGCCGGATAAGAACTGTGCGCGGGGGCCGCGCCAAAGCGGGTTAAAAAGGAAAGGTCGTGTATCGATAAAGTGGTGGTTTGCAGGCCATGGAGCAGCGTTTTCTCAAAGTTCCGCGCAATACGCAGGGCCGCGATTTCGCGGTGGGCGATCTGCACGGGCATTTTTCGCGCCTGGAGGACAGCCTGGGCGAGCTGGGTTTCGAGCCGTCCCGGGACCGGCTGTTCTCGGTGGGCGACCTGGTGGATCGCGGCCCGGAAAACGAGGCGGTGCTGGACTGGCTGGCGCGGCCCTGGTTCTATGCGGTGCAGGGCAATCACGAGGACTACGCCATCCGCCACGTGCGCACGGGGCGGGTGGATGTGAAGAACTGGCGGGAATACGGCGGCGGCTGGTTCCTGGATCTGCCGCGCGAGCGGCAGGAGGCTTTTGCCGAGGCGTTCGAGCGGCTGCCGATCGCCATCGAGGTCGAGACCGAGGCCGGCACGGTGGGCCTGCTGCACGCCGATTGCCCGGTGCTGTTCTGGCCGCGGCTGGAGTCGGCGCTGCAGGACCGCTACCGGCGCACCGCCGAGACCTGTCAATGGTCGCGCGAGCGGCTGCGCCAGATGAACCGCAGCGGCATCCAGGGCGTGCGCGCGGTGGTGGCGGGCCACACCCCGGTCGCCGCGCCGCTGGCGCTGGGCAATGTCTACCACATCGACACCGAGGGCTGGCGCTCGGGCTACTTCACTTTCCTGGAGCTGGAGTCGCTGCAGGCCTGGCCGCGCGACGTGGTGACGGAGCTCTGATCCCGCGCGGCGCGGCGATTACAGCGGCCGCGCAGGCAGCGCGCCGGGGCCGCTGACGGCGCCGGCCTGGGCCGGGGCCTCGGCGTCGACGCGCGGCACCGGGATGGGCGGGAAGGAGGCCGCGCCGGCCGGCGGCGCGCTGCGGGCCTGGGGCACCGGGATGGGCAGGGCCTGCGGCATCTGGATCGGCGCGTCGGCGCCGCCGCCCGGCGCCGGAGGAGGCGGCAGCGGCTTGACCGAGGTGTCCACGCCATCGGTGGAGCGGCGGTTGTTCAGGAAATCCGTCAGCTCGTCGCCGGACGACAGGTCCAGCGAGGCCACGGCCTGGCCCGGCGGGAATTCCGAGAAATAGTATTCGCCGTTGTCCACCAGCAGCCCGTCGGGCCGCGGCGCGGGCTTGCTTTCCGGCATGCCCTTGAGCGCCGGCTGCATGTAGTCCAGCCAGGTGGTCAGCGCCAGGCCGCTGCCGAATTCGTTGGTGCCCAGCGAGCGCGGCTGGTCGAAGCCCATCCAGACGGTGGTGGCCAGCTTGGGCGTGAAGCCGGAGAACCAGACGTCCACGGCCTCGTTGGTGGTGCCGGTCTTGCCGCCCACGTCGTTGCGCTTGAGCACCTGGTGCGCGCGGGCGCCGGTGCCGCTGACGGTCACGTCGCGCAGGATGTCGTCCATCACCCAGGCGGTGCGCGGGTCGATGGCGCGCGCCTGCTCGTCGCCGGCGACCACGGGCTGGGCCTGCATCAGCACGTTGCCGGAACGGTCGGTGACGCGGTCGATCAGGTAGGGCGTGACGCGGTAGCCGCCGTTGGCGAACACGCTGTAGGCGTTGACCACCTGCAGCGGCGTGGCGCCGCCGGCGCCCAGCGCCAGCGGCAGCACGGCGGGCCAGCGCGCCTTGTCGAAGCCGAAGCGGGTCAGGTAGTCCTGCGCGTACTGCGGCGTGATGGCCTGCAGGATGCGGATCGACACCATGTTCTTGGAGCGCACCAGGCCCTGGCGCAGCGTCATCATGGGTTCGTACTTGTTGCCGTCGTTCTNGGGTCAGGTAGTCCTGCGCGTACTGCGGCGTGATGGCCTGCAGGATGCGGATCGACACCATGTTCTTGGAGCGCACCAGGCCCTGGCGCAGCGTCATCATGGGTTCGTACTTGTTGCCGTCGTTCTTGGGCTGCCAGGCCTTGGAGCCGGTCTGCTCGGCGGTCAGCATGAAGGGCTGGTCCGAGACCTGCGTGGCCGGAGTCAAGCCGCGCTCCAGCGCGGCCGCGTAGACGAAGGGCTTGATGTTGGAGCCGGGCTGGCGCCAGGCCTGCGTGACCCGGTTGAAGCCGCCGCGGTTGTAGTCGAAGCCGCCGATCATGGCGCGGATGGCGCCGTCCTCGGGCTGCATGGACACCAGCGCGGCCTGCAGCGCCGGCATGTTGATGATTTCCCAGTTGTCGCCGTTCTTGTGCAGGTACACGACCGAGCCGCGGCGCAGGCGCTGTTTGTCGCCGGCCTTGGGGTTGAGCGCGCGCGCCACGACCGCCAGCGCCTTTTTGTCGGAGATCGTGATGATCTCGCGGGCGCTGCGGGCCACGGTGACTTCCGTGGGGCTGGCGGCCAGCACCACGGCGGCCAGCAGGTCTTCGCTGTCGGGCGTTTTTTCCTGCACGCCGTCGAGGATTTCGTCGAGCGCGACCGGGTCCTGCTCGACGTTGGCGGGCAGGTCGATCTGGTCCTCGGGGCCGGGATAGGGGGCGCGGCGCGTATAGGCCAGCACGCCGTCGCGCACCGCGAGATAGGCGGCCTCCTGGTCCCTGGAATCGATGGTGGTGTAGACGTCGATGCCCTTGGAATAGGTCTGTTCCTGGAACACCCCGTACATCAGCTGGCGGGCCAGTTCGGCGGGATAGTCGCCGTGGATGGCGAAGCCGTGCGCGCTGGCGCCGTCAGCGCCGCGGACGGTCAGCTGCTGGTTGATGGCCTCGTCGGCCTGTTCCGGCGTCAGGTAGCCCAGGGTCTTCATACGGCCCAGCACGTAGTGCTGGCGGATCTGGGCGCGCGCGAAATTGGTGATGGGGTTGTAGCGCGAGGGCGCCTTGGGGATGCCGGCCAGCATGGCGGCCTCGGCCGGGGTCACCTCGGACAGGGGCTTGCCGAAATAGGTGCGCGAGGCGGCGGCGAAGCCGTAGGCGCGGTGGCCCAGGTAGATCTGGTTCATGTAGAGCTCCAGGATCTGGTCCTTGGTGAGCTCGGATTCGATCTTGAAGGTCAGCAGCAGCTCATAGAACTTGCGCGAGTACGTCTTTTCCGACGACAGGTAGAAGTTGCGCGCCACCTGCATGGTGATGGTGCTGCCGCCCTGGGTCTTGGACTGCTTGACGATATTGGTCAGCACCGCGCGCGCCACGCCCATCCAGTCCACGCCGCCGTGGCTGTAGAAACGGTCGTCCTCGGCGGCCAGCACCGCCTGGCGCATGACCGGCGGGATTTCGTCGATGCGCAGCACGTTGCGGTGTTCTTCGCCGTATTCGCCGATCAGCACCTTGTCGGCGGTATAGATGCGCAGCGGCACGCGCGGACGGTAGTCCGTCATGGCGTGCAGGTCGGGCAGGCTGGGCCAGGCCAGGGCCAGCGCCAGGCCGAGCGCGACGGCGCCGCACACGGCCACGCCGGCGGCGGCGATGCCCGCCTTGACGAGGTGTCGTTTCCAGGGGAAACCCGGTTTGCCGCCCGGGGTGGCGGGAGATTGCTGGGGGGTGCTCATTGCAGGCGATTCTAGGACATAACCGTATAGACCGCCCAGCGGGCAATAAGGTTTCGGTAACGAAAAATGTAACTCGGGCGGCGCCCGCCGGCCGGCTTTCAGCCCAGGGCGGCCGGGCGCAGGTAGCGCTGCGGCGGCGCGCCCAGCGCGCGGTGGAACATGGCGGAAAACGCGCTGGCGCTACGGTAGCCCAGATCGGAGGCGATGCGCGCGACCGGCTCGCCCTGGGCCAGGCGGCATACCGCGTCGGCCAGCCGCACCTGCTGCACCCACTGGCGGTAGTTCAGGCCCAGTTCGGCCTGGAACAGCCGGATCAGGGTGCGGGCGCTGGCGCCGACCTCGCTGCCCCAGTCCTCGATGCCGCGCTGCAGGCCGGGCCGGTCCAGGATGGCGGCGCAGATGGTCTGCAGGCGGCGGTCGCGCGGCCACGGGATCTGCAGGGGCGCGACGCGGGCGGCGGCCAGTTCGGACAGGGCCAGCGCGGCGATCTGCTCGGCCCGCCCGCCCAGCGGATAGTCGATGGGTTCGGCGGTGAGCGCCAGGATCAGCTCGCGCAGCAGCGCGCTGACCTCGACCACCTGGCATTGCGGCCAGTAGCCGCGCGCGGCCTCGGCCTGCAGGTAGAGCGAGCGCATGGAGACTGCGCTCACCATGTCCACGCCGTGCGGCACCCCGGCGGGCACCCACAGCGCGCGCATCGGCGGCAGGGCCCACAGGCCGGTGGGCGTGGTCACGCGCATGGTGCCGCCGACCGCGTACACCAGCTGGGCGCGCGGATGGGAGTGAGTGCCCGTGCGCGCGCCGGCCGGGAATTCCTTGGCCATGGCCGTGACCACGCGCGGGCGGTCCTGGTAGTCCTGGGCGTTGACGCTGCGGCCGGGATCGGGAAGGGGGCGGGTCAGCATGGCTGTCACTTCCGGCATGAGAATGAGTCAGGCGACAAAAGGATGATTCACGCATTTTGTCACTTTCAAGACGAAAAATGGCAGATCGGGACGGGACGCGCTTCCTACACTGGCTACAGGTCCCGGCATCGCGCCGGGAAAGCCGTCCCCTTTATTTCCCGAGATCCATGAACCCCGCCCAGAATCCCGCGGCCGCGATGGCCGACGCCCAACCCGCCGCGCCCGCCGCTTCAGACCCGTCCACCGCCTTCAAGGTGCTGGGCGCGATCAGCGTGGCGCACCTGATGAACGACATGATCCAGTCGATCCTGTTGGCCATCTACCCCATGCTGAAGGAGTCCTTCACGCTGTCGTTCGCGCAGATCGGGCTGATCACGCTGGTGTACCAGCTGGCGGCCTCGCTGCTGCAGCCGTTCATCGGCTTCTACACCGACCGCAATCCCAAGCCGTATTCGCTGCCGGTGGGCATGGGCTTCACCCTGGCGGGGCTGCTGATGCTGGCGATGGCGCCGTCGTTCGGCTGGCTGCTGGCGGCCGCGGTGCTGGTGGGCACGGGCTCGTCGGTGTTCCATCCGGAGTCGTCGCGCGTGGCGCGGATGGCCTCGGGCGGGCGCCACGGGCTGGCGCAGTCGCTGTTCCAGGTGGGCGGCAACGTGGGCTCGGCGCTCGGGCCGCTCGCCGCGGCGCTGTTCATCATTCCGCACGGGCAGCGCAGCGTGGCCTGGTTTTCGCTGGCGGCGCTGTTCGGCATCGTGGTGCTGACCGGCATCGGGCGCTGGTACAGCGCCAACCGCGAGCGCCTGAAGCCGCGGGCGCGCGGCGCGGCGGCCGGCAATGCGCTGTCGCGCCGGCAGGTGCTGGGCGCGCTGGCGGTGCTGGGCGTGCTGGTGTTCTCCAAGTATTTCTACCTGGCCAGCCTGAACAGCTATTTCACGTTCTACCTGATCGACAAGTTCGGCCTGTCGGTGCGCGAGGCGCAGCTGTACCTGTTCCTGTTCCTGGCCGCGGTGGCGGTGGGCACGGTGGTGGGCGGGCCGGTGGGCGACCGCATCGGCCGCAAGATCGTGATCTGGGTGTCCATCCTGGGCGTGGCGCCGTTCACGCTGCTGCTGCCGTACGCCAACCTGTTCTGGACCGGGGCGCTGGTGGTGGTGATCGGCGTGGTGCTGGCCTCGGCGTTCTCGGCCATCGTGGTCTATGCGCAGGAACTGGTGCCGGGCAAGGTCGGCATGATCGCCGGCCTGTTCTTCGGCTTTGCGTTCGGCATGGGAGGCCTGGGCGCGGCGGCGCTGGGCAAGCTGGCCGACGCGACCAGCATCGCCCATGTGTACCAGGTGTGCGCCTATCTGCCCCTGCTGGGGGTGGTGGCGGTCCTGCTGCCGGACGTGGAGAAGAAGAAGGCGTAGTAGCCCGCGGTCAACCCGTGTGCACCGCGGTAAGCAGCGGGCTGCGCGTCTCGATGCCGGTGATGCGTCCGTCCGGCCCGTGGTGGATGACGGCCGTGCGCGATGCGCGCAGCTCCGCCAGCTGCGCCGGCGTGAGCCCGAAGCTCATGGCCAGCCGGCGGTCGCCAAGCGGCTTGATCGGCTTGCGCCGGTCCTTGCCCGCGAAGCGCCGGTGGTTGTAGACCGCCCAGGCCACCAGCAGGGCGGCGTTGGCCAGCGCCAGCAGCGCATAGCCCGACAGGGTGCGCAGCGTGGGCACGAAAGCCGGCAGCGGCGACAGCCCCGGGCCCTGCGCGTCGCGCAGGATGGCCAGGATGCCGGCGCCGAACAGGTACACGAAGGCGAACCAGCCCAGAGCGGTCAGGACGAGGTCGAACAGATAGCCCGCGCGCGAGCGTTGCGTGGTGATGATCATGATGCGTCCGGTGATTTGATGCCCCGGTCCGGGCTGACCCAGCGCGCGCGCCGGGCCTGCTTGCGGAGCATGACCTTGGGAAAGCTGACCAGGGTGGTGAACAGGCTCACCATCCAGAAGGCCAGCGGATACCAGATGACCCAGTACAGCGCGCGCGGCAGGCCGGGCTCGTAGCGGCGGTCGATCAGGATGCTGACGACGAACTGCAGCAGGCACACCATGGCCAGCATCATGCCGGTGAAGGCCGGCGGCATCAGGCTGGCGATGTACATGTTGTTGGGCAGCGCCACGACCTGGCTGACGGCCCACAGCAGCACCGAGATGCCGAAGGCGAAGGCCCAGGCGGTGGACAGACAGAATTCCGCCATCAGCGGCCACAGCCGGCGGTGGCGCCAGATCCAGATCGAGCGCAGGTTCTTCAGGAAGACCTCGGCGCCGCCCTGGGCCCAGCGCAGCCGCTGCTTCCACAGCCCGCGCAGGGTCTCGGGCATCAGGATCCAGCACAGGCCGCGCGGCTCGTAGAAGATGGACCAGTGGTCGCGCTGCAGCTTCCAGCTGATGTCGATGTCCTCGGTGATCATGTCCAGGCTCCAGTAGCCCACGCGGTCCAGCGCCGCGCGCCGGAACGCGGCGACCACGCCGGACACGGTGAACACCTGGCCGTAGACGCGCTGGGTGCGCTTGATCAGGCCGATGATGGAGGAGAACTCCCCGACCTGGATGCGGCCGATCATGGTCGAGCGGGTGCGGATGCGCGGGTTGCCGGTGACCGCGCCGACGCGCGGGTTCTGGATCAGCGGCGCCACCAGGTAGGCGGCGGCGTCCGGGTCCAGCGTGGCGTCGCCGTCGATGCACACCAGGTACTCGCTGCGCGCGGCCAGCGCGCCCATGCGCAGCGCCATGGCCTTGCCCTGGTTCTGCGCCAGGTGCACCACGCGCAGCCGGTCGTGGCGCGCGGCCAGGCGGTCCAGCATGTCGGCGGTGCCGTCGCTGGAGCCGTCGTTGATGGCGATGACCTCGATGTGCGGATAGTTCTGCGCCAGCGCGGCCAGCAGGGTCTCTTCGCCGTGCTCGGCCTCGTTGAAACAGGGCACCAGGATGGACACCAGGGGATTGCCGGGCAGCGCCGGCGGCTGGCGGTCCTTGCCCCATTTCCAGTGCCGCTCCCAGTGCCACCAGAAATAGAGGCCGCCGCTCATCCACAGGCCGGACATGAAGAGCGGGTAGAAGAACACGAAGCCCAGCAGCGCCTCGCCGGTCAGCATCAGCGTGAAGCCGAACGGCACGCCGAGCATGGCGCAGAGTATGAGCAGAGCGATCAGGCGGTCTATCATCGGACGGGGTACCAGGCTTCGGAGATGGCGGGCCGGATGTCTTGCAGCCGGGGCTGGTCTTGCGAGTAGTCGTCGGGGTAGTAGCCGAAGTTGCGGGCGCCGCGCAGCTGCAGCCGCTGCATCCAGCCGGCCAGCACGGCCGTGTCGATGGGCGTGGACTCGGGACGGTCCGGGCCGGTGCGCCAGTCGCGCGCCTGCAGTTCGAACACGGTCCTGTCCAGCGCGCCGGGGCGGCGCGCCACCGCGTCGACCATGCTGTCCAGCCAGGCGTGCTCGCCGGCTTCGGGCACGTTCTCCATGCGCGGCATCGCCATCGGGGCGGTCCAGTCGTAGGCCTGCAGGAAGTCGTCCAGGTTCTGCGCGAACCAGGTTTCGCTGGCGGGGTTCAGGATGGGCTGGGCGTAGATGTTGCGGGCCGTCTTGATGTGCGGGCCGCGCACCGCGCGCACGCGCCGGGTCAGCTCGTCCGTGAAATCGACCAGCGCGCGGCTTTTCAGGCGGGTCCAGCGCTGCAGCGTGTCGGGATCGGCGCGCAGCTCGGCGATGGAGCCGGGCAGGCCGGCGCGGCGGTAGGCCGCCAGCGCGCCGGGGCTGGCGTCCTCGAAATCGCTGAGCACCGCGTCGTCATGGAACAGCACGCCGTCGAACAGGGTGTAGCGCGACAGGTCCTCGTACAGGTCGCCGATGCGCTGGCGCGCCACCGGATCGAAGGGCGAGAGGCGGCGGTACTGGTCGGGATCCGGCGCCGGGGCGGCCTCGGGATGCGCGGGGTCCCAGCGCGTCACGCGCGCGATGGACGGGTCCAGGTCGACCGCCAGTACCGGCATCCAAGCGTAGACCGCCACGTGGGCGCGGTTCTGCAACTGCCAAGAGACGCGGTTGAACAGGTCGGCGCGCATGGGCAGCCAGCGGTTGGGAAAGTACACGGAGCGCACCAGGCCGTCGGCCTCGGGATCGGCAAAGGCCTGCAGGAACACCGTGTTGATCTGCATGTCGGCGATGCGCTGCACCAGTTCGCCCAGGTTGCGGTCGACCTGCGCCGGGTCGGGGTCGTAGATGTAGTCCAGGTCCACGTGCGCGACGCGCATGGTGGGCAGGGCTTCCATGCCGCCGATGCTGTCGGCGAACGGCCGCAGGTGCGGATCGTTGGCCAGCAGCAGGCGCGGCGCGGACATCAGGCGCGAGACCCGGCTGGGGCCGTCTTCCAGCGTCAGCGCCATGCGGTAGCCGTGCTCGCCGGCGATCTTCAGGGTGGAGCCGCCTTCGGCGCCGTAGGGCCAGACCCAGACGCGCGGCGCCTTGCCGGTGGCGCGGCGGATCTTCTCGCTGATGGCGGCGACGTCGCGCTGCATGCGGGCCTGGAACTGCGCCTCGGTTTCGTACTGGCGGGCGCCGGCGTCGTAGACGCGGATGGCGGCCGCCGGCTCGGTGTTGCCCTGCGGGTTGGCCAGGGCGCCGTAGTGCGAGGCGTTGGTGTGGGCGGCGATCTCCACCAGGCCGGAACGCGAGATCTCGCGCACCCCGTCCCAGTCCAGGAAGCGCTCGCGCGGCTGCGGGCTGCCGCCGAAATCCACCTTGCGGTCGGCCGGCGTGTCCATCCAGACGCCGACCGGCGCCAGCACGGCCGGCCAGCGGTAGGCTTCGAGGATGGGCAGCACGCGGGTCTGGAAGCTGCGGTAGCCGTCGTCGAAACTGAGCAGCACCGCGCGCTCGGGCAGGGGCTTGCCGCCTTCGCGCGCGGCCAGGATCTGGTCCACGGACACGGCCTGGTAGCCGTTCTCGCGCAGCCAGGCCAGCTGGTCGACCAGCCGGTCGGTGCGCACGCTGAGAAAGCCCTGGTCGGGGTCTTCGTCTTCCACGTCGTGATAGGCCAGGGCCAGGAACTGGCCGGACGGCCAGGGCCGGTCGGCCGGCGCGAGGCTGCGTTCGGCCGGCGGCGTGTAGACGGGAATGTCCTTGGCGCAGGCGGTCAGGAACAGGATCAGCAGCAGCAACAGGCCGGCCAGGAGGATGCGGGTATGGGTTCTAAGCATGGCGGCGGTCTCAGAAGCGGTAGGCGAGGTCGAACACGATGCGCAGTTCGCGCTCGCGGTCGCCGTCGTACGGGCGGCTGATGCCGGTGATCATGGCGCCCATGTCCAGCACGTCGTTGGCGCGGTAGCGCTGGCCGTAGCCCAGGGCGAACACGCCGCCGGTGCCGTAGCCCTGCTGCGTGTAGGCGCCGGCGCCGACGGTGCCGATCTGTTCCCACGCGGTTTCGTAGCGCCGGTACAGCGTGTGCGTCAGCCGCAGGCCGGGCACCAGCGTCAGGTCCGAGCGCGGGTTGAAATAGGGCACGTCGCTGCCGCCGCTGTTGTGCTGGGTGGAAATGTCGAATTCCAGGTCGGCCTTCAGGTGCGGGGCGGTGTAGACGCGTTCGCGTCCGATCAGGCCGAGCGACCAGCGGTTGTTGCCGTCGCTGAAGTGCGAGGGCGACAGCGCCAGGGTCCATTCGCGGCGCTCGTCGGCGCGCCAGCGCACGAAAGCGGACAGGCTGTTCGACGAGATGCCGCTGGCCAGCGCGCGCAGCGGCGTCTCGCGCGAGATCAGCTCGGCCGAGCCGCCGACCTGCCAGCGATCGTCCAGGTCGTAGGCGGCGCTCAGGCGCAGGCCGGGCTTGACGCCGTCGCCGTAGTCGTGGGTGGAGACTTCGCCCTCGACGGTGAGGTCGCGGCCGCGCCATTCGACGCCGGCGCGCACCCAGCGGTAGGTGCCGCGGCCTTCCTCGAAGTCGCCGGCCGCGTAGCCGCCGCCGCCGAACGCGCGCCAGTTGTAGTCCAGCGGCTTGGAGTACACCACCGCGTCGATGCCGAAGTCGCCGCTGCCCGAGACCGGGCTGTCCGAAGCCAGGCCGCGGTAGCCGGCGATGCGCAGCTCGGCCATGTTGTGCACCTGCCACTGGCGGGCCAGCCGGCGCGACACCAGGTCCTCGGGCGCGCGCGCCAGCGTGTCCTGGCTGAGCGCCTCGGCCTGGCGCCATTCCTGCAGGTCGAGCGCGGTGAATCCCTGGCCGTTCTCCACGCTCAGGCTGCGCGGCGACAGCGTCTCGGCCATTTTCAACGTGCGTTCCGAGGCGCGCGGCTGCGAGCGGGCGCGGTAGACGCCGGCAAGCTGGGCCTGCAGGCCGGAGTTGTTGGGCGCCTCGCGCACCATGTGTTCCAGGCTGCGCTGGGCGGCCGGGGTGTCGTCGGCCTGCAGGCTGGCGGCGGCCTCGGTCTGCATGCGCTCCAGGCGCAGGTCGTTGGGCAGGCGGCTGGGCTGGCCCTTGAGGTAGACCCAGTCCGGATAGTCCTGGCGGTTGGCGGCCAGGCTTTGCGAGGCCTGGTCGAATTGCTCGGCCTCGGCCAGGGAGTAGTACAGGCCGGTCTCGGTGTTCAGGCGGTCCTCGGGATCGTCGTTGCGGGCCGCGTCGTCGGCGGCGACCTGGCGGTAGATGTCGCGCGCCTTTTCCGGCTGGCGCAGGTACAGGTAGGCCGAGGCCACGTCGTTCAGCGCGTAGCGCGGCACCTGCGCGCCTTCGGCGCGCAGCGCCTCGTATTCGCGCACCAGGTCGGCCATGCGCGCGCGCGCATGCAGCGCGTGCAGGCGGTCGATGCGGGCGCGCAGCACGTCGTCGCGCGCGGCCTCGCCCAGCGCCTGCCAGGCCGGGATCAGCTCGTCGTAGCGGGCCAGGGCGCGGTCGGCGACGACGTAGCGTTCGGCTTCGTTGCGCGCCGGCATGGAGGCCAGGCGCACCTGCTGGGCCACGGCGTCGGCCTCGAAGCGCCGCATCTGGGCGGCGTCGAACAGGCCGGGATGCTCGGACGCGCGCGCCAGCGCCGCGCCCGACATACGGGCGCGGGACAGCGCCTGTATGTATTCGCGCTGCACGTAGGGCGTGTCGGGAGCGAGGGCCAGGGCGCGGTCGGCCTGGTAGAGCGCCTCGAAAGGGCGCCCCTGGCGGACGTGGACGTAGCCCAGCGCCAGGCGCGCGTCGACGTCGCGCGGCTGGCGCGCCACCCAGCGCTCGCCGGCCTGGAGCGCGGCCTGCGTCTGGCCGGCGTCGGCCAGCGTCATGATTTCGCCGGCCTGGAAAGCCGTGTGCCGCGGATGGCGGCGCAGCCCCGCGCGGTAGGCGGCCAGCGCCTCGGGCCAGCGCTGCAGGTCGCGGTAGGCGCGCGCGGCGGCCAGCTGCACGTCGGCCGGCGGATTGGCGCCGGCCGGCAGCGTCTCGAAGGCGGCCGCCGCCTCGGCGGGCCGGCCGGCCCAGCCGGCGATGACGATGTGGTCGTAGATGGCGCGTGGCCCGGCGGCGGCGCCTTGCCGGCGCAGCATCTCCAGCGCGGGCTCGTAGTCGCCGGCGCGGGCCCGGGCGATCAGACCGTCGTAATCCTCGGCGGGGGCGGCCAGCGCCAAGGCCGGCGCCAGGACCGCACAGGCGGCCAGCAGGCGCAGGCCCGCCGCGGCGTCAAGGCGCGATAGCGACCGGTTGGCGGCTTTTCCCGCAGGTTTTCCTTTGCATGGCATCTGTAGTACTTCCGCAGTTGCGACTCGGGACGTTCGCCGCCTCCGCCGGGCAGGCGCGCGCCGGCCGGACAGCCGGACGCCGCGCGGGCGCGCAGCGCCGGCGATGGAGGTGGGGAACATGGGTTCAGTTGCGCGGCGCCCGCTGCGGGGACCTTCGCACTCGCGCTATCGAAGTGCATGGCTAGTACGCGCCACGTCCGATGGACGTGGTTGCGGCACTCTGCGGTGCCGTCAACGGGATGCACTGTAGGACGTTTTGGATATTTCAACTGTCAAGTAGTGCAAAGGAGGCGCGCACAGGGGCCGGCGCTGGCGTATTCTTCGTCGCTCGGGCCGGGGCGAGTGCCGACGAGGATAGCGTGCCGGCTCGTCCTGACTGTAACAAAAGACGTCAAAAATGCTAGGGTGTAACGCGGCGCGAGCGGTGCGCAGTGCGGCAATCCCAACGAGGGCGCGCGGCAGGAGCCATGACGATTTCCTTATTCTTTCTGATGTGGGGACTGGCCACGGCGCTGGCGCTGCCCTTGTTCGTGCTGTTCCCTGCGCGCGACCTGGGCGGCATCCGCGCGTTCACCGCGGCCAATGCGCTGGCCGTGGTGTCGCTGCTGGCGTATGCCTCGTCCGGCCTGCTGGCGCCGGGCCCGGCCGTGATGGTCTCGAACACCGCCTGGGTCGGTTCGCTCGGCCTGGTCCATGTCGGCGTACGGCGGTTCTTCGGGCTGCCGCCGCAGGCGCAGGCCACGGCGGCGCTGGGCGCGCTGTGCATCCTGGCGTTTGCGCTGCTGCTGTTTGCCGGCGGCGAGCTGCGCGCCCGCATCCTGTTGTTTTCGGCCATGACCTGCGTGGCCATGCTGGCCACGGGGCGGGTGATTTTCCGCCAGCGCCGGCGCCTGCAGACCCGCGGCGTGATGGCGTACCTGATGCTGGCGATGTTCGGGCTGGCGGCCGTGCAGGGCCTGCGCCTGGCGGTCTATTCCATCGGCGGCGAGGCGCCCCATTCCTTGCTGGAACCGTCGGCCTGGGGGCTGTTCTTCATCGTCTGCGGAGCGGTCACGGTGCCGGCGCTGTTCCTGGCCCTGCTGCTGCTGGTGCAGACCAGCCTGTCCGAGCAGATGCAGGCGGCGCTGACCTTCGACAGCCTGACGCGGGCGCACTCGCGGCGCAGCATCCTCGACGAACTCGAACGCGAATTGCGCCGCTGCCATCGCGCTGGCGGCAAGCTGGCCGTGCTGTTGCTGGACATCGACCATTTCAAGTCCATCAACGACCGCTACGGGCATGCGGCCGGCGACGGCGCGCTGCGCCATTACGCGCAGGTGGTGCAGCGCGCGGTGCGGGCCAGCGACCGTCTCGGCAGGCTGGGCGGCGAGGAATTCGCGCTGCTGATGTATGACTGCGATCCGGCGCACGCGCTGGTGCAGGCGCAGCGGGTATGCGACGCGGTGCGCGACGCGCCGCTGGCCCTGCCGGACGCCGAGGTGCCCATGACCACCAGCGGCGGCCTGGCCCTGTACCAGCCGGGCGATACCGCCGACGGCATCCTGGCGCGCGCCGACGCGGCGCTCTACCGCGCCAAGCAGCAGGGCCGCGACCGCGTGGAGTTGGCCTCGATCGGGCGGGCCGCGGGCCGCGCGCGCCCGGACGGCGCGGCAGCCGAGGCGCGGTCTACGGCTTGAGGTGTTCCTTCAGGAAGCGTTCCATGGCCTCGTAGAACTCGAACTTGTTCTCGTCGTTGTGAAAGCCGTGGCCTTCGTTGTCCTTGACCATGTATTCGACCTCCACGCCGCGCGCGCGCAGCGCCTTGACCATCTGGTCGCTCTCGTCCTTGTTCACGCGCGGGTCCTTGGCGCCCTGCGCCACGAACAACGGCGTGACGATGCGGTCCGCGTGCAGCGCGGGCGAGGTCGCGGCCAGGCGTTCGCGGTCGCGTTCGGGGTCGCCCACCATGTTCTGCATCTTGGCCAGCATGGGCTTCCAGTACGGCGGGATCGACTGCATGAACGTGAACAGGTTGGACACGCCCACGTAGTCGACCGCCGCGGCGTAGAGCTCGGGCGTGAAGGCCACGCCGGCCAGCGTGGCGTAGCCGCCGTAGCTGGCGCCGTAGATGCCGATGCGCTTGGGGTCGGCGATGCCTTGCTGCACCAGCCACTGGACGCCGTCGGTGATGTCATCCTGCATCTTCAGGCCCCATTGCCCGAAGCCGGCTTCCCAGAAGGCGCGGCCATAGCCGGTCGAGCCGCGGAAGTTCATCTGCAGCACGCAGAAGCCGCGGTTGGCCAGGAACTGCACCTCCGGGTTGTAGCCCCAGCCGTCGCGGGCCCACGGCCCGCCATGCGGATTGACGATGCAAGGCAGGCCGGACGGCGCGCGGCCGGCCGGCAGCGTCAGATAGCCGTGCACGGTCAGGCCGTCGCGCGTCTGGTAGCTGATGGGCTGCACGCGCGACATGTCCGCCTCGGGAATGGCCGGGTTGATGTCGGCCAGCTTGGTCAGCGTGTCGGCGGCGGCGTCGTAGATGTAGCGCGAGCCGGGCGTGCGGTCGTTGTAGGCGGCGACGATGAATTTGTTTTCATCGCGGTCGTAGCCCTGGATGGCGAAATCGTAGCCCGCGAGCCGCGCCGACAGCGCCTTGAACAGCGCCTCGGTCTGCGCGTCGAAAAAGCGGTATTGCGGCTTGTCGGTCTGGTAGGCGGCCAGCGTCAGCACGCGGCGCTTGCGCGAGTACGCCGCGGCGTCCAGGTCCACGTCCTCGGGCGTGTAGATTTCCTCTTCGGCGTCGGGATTGGCCGGGTCGATGACGACCAGCGCCAGCTTGTCGCGGCCGCGGTTGGACAGGGCGTAGAACTTGCGGTCGTCGAAGGTGAAGAACGCCGGGCTGACGCTGGTGCGGTAGTCGGTGGTGATCAGCGGGCGGAATTCGGCGGCTTCGTCGTCGCGGTAGAGCAGGGTGGTGTTCAGGCCGTCGCTGGCGACGGCGGCGCGTACCTTGCCGGCGTGGTCGGTCTGCCAGCCGACGATGTTGCCGGGGTTCTGCGCCACCAGCACCGCCGCGCCGGTATGGACGTTGACGCGGTAGACGTCGAAGACTTCGGGGTCGCGCTGGTTGTGGCTGATGAGGACGTGGTCGGGGTCGTCCTCGAGGTCGTCCTCGATGCCGGCGCGCACGCCTTCGTAGGGAGTCAGGTCGGTGATCTGGCCGGTCTTGGCGTTGACCGCCAGCACGTGGAAATTCTCGTCGCCGCCGAAGTCCTTCTGGTAGAGCACCACGTCGGCGCCTTTCCAGAAGAAATTGCTGATGTCGCGCGCGGTCTCGCGCGTGAGCAGGCGCGGGTCGCCCACGGGCTTGCTGCCTTGCAGCGGCTGCACGTAGATGTTCATGCGGGCCGGGCTGCCGTCCACGCTGGTGGGCTGCATGAAGCCCAGGGTCTTGCCGTCGTCGGCCAGGCGGAAGAAGCCGCGGTCGGGGTTACGGAAGAAATCCTTCAGGGGATAGGCGCGCGGCGGCTGGGCGGCGCTGGCGCCCAGCGATGCGCCGACGATGCTGGCGGCCAGGACGGTGCGCTTGAGGAACGAGAACAAGAGAGGACCTCCGGGTTTGCTGCGGCCGCGGGCTGGGCCGGCAGCCGCCTGGTCCACCGATGATGCCATAGCGCCGCCGGCGGTGTCGAACCGCCTTGCGCATCGTCCCCGCTATTGCGGCGTCACCCCGGCCGTCTTGACGATGCCGGCGTATTTGCTCATTTCGGCGGCGATGAAAGCCTTGAATTCCTGCGGCGGCTTGTACGCGACCGTCAGGCCCTGGCCTTCGAGCCTGGCGCGCACGTCGGCGTCCTGCAGCGCGCGGGCCACGTCCGCCGAGATGCGTGCGACCAGCGCCGGCGGCATGCCGGCCGGGCCGAACAGGCCGAACCAGTTGGACAGGTCGAAGTCGTCCAGCCCCACCTCGCGCGCCGTCGGCGTGTCCGGCAGCACGGCCTGGCGCTGCGGGCCGGCCACGAACAGCGGATGCAGGGTGCCGGCCTTGATGTGGCTGATGATCGCCGGCGCGGTGGCGAAGAAGACGTCGATCTGGCCGCCGACCAGGTCGGCCACCGCCAGCGACGTGCCGCGATAGGGCACGTGCATCAGGTTCATGCCCGAGCGCACGCGCAGCAGCTCGCCGGCCAGATGCTGCTGCCCGCCCGTGCCCGGCGAACCGAATACCGCCGAGCCCTGCGCCGTGCGCCGCTTCATGTCGGCATAGGTGGTCACCGGCAGCTTGGGGCCGCTGACCAGGATCAGCGGCGCATCGGCCACCAGCGCGATGGGCTGCAGGTCCTTCATGGGGTCGTAGCGCATCTGCTTGAACACGAGCTTGTTAATGGACACCTCGGGCGTGTAGGCCAGCAGCAGGGTATGGCCATCGGGCTTGGCGCCCACCACCTGCTCGGCGCCTATCATCCCGCTGGCGCCGGAGCGGTTCTCGACCACGACCTGCTGGCCCCATTGCGCCGTCAGCTTCGCGCCCAGCACGCGGGCGATCACATCGGTGGCGCCGCCGGGCGCGTAGGCCACGATCAGGCGCACCGGCCGGTCCGGAAAGGGTTCGGCGCGGGCCGTCAGCGCGAGGCCGGCGGCGGCCAGCGCCGCCGCGATTTTCATTCCGATTCGAAGCATGGGATGGCTCCTTGGGATAGGGGATTCGGGATCAGCCGCGCTCGATCAGCAGCAGCGCATGGCCCGGCCGATCGTGGCTGGCCGAGTCCACCGGCGTCTGCGGGCAGAGCAGGTCGATGACGCGCCCAGCGCCCGCGGCATGGCCGTGCACCGCGGCGGCGGGGCCGTAGGCCAGTTCGTAGCTGCGGCCGTGCGTAAGAAAGCGGCACAGGCGCGTGTGCGCCGGGCCGTCCAGCCGTTCGACCGAGGCCGGGCCGGGCCGGTCGAACACGGCGTTCAGCGCCGCCAGCGCCAGCGCCGCGGGCCGCGGATCGTAGCGCCGGTCGATCAGGCCATTGCGCGGGAAGTAGCCGCGGTCCACGTCCATGAAGGTGTCGAAGGCATAGCTCACCGCGTCGCCCGTGCGCGAGGCCAGGAAGGCTTCGGCCACCAGGGCGGCGATCGCGGCGTCGTCGGTGTTGGCCGCCGCCAGGCGGTCGGCCAGCTTCACCCCCACGTTCACGCACATGCCCCAGTCCTGCGCGCGCCGCGCCAGGTCGGCATGGGCGGCGATGAGATCGGCGCCCCAGTCCAGCCGCACGGTGATGCCGTCGATGTGCTTCTGTTCCAGCCGCGCCCGCAGCAGGGGCGCGGCGGCGTCCAGTTCGGCGGCGCGCAGCCCGGTGTTGACGAAATGGCTGTAGTGCTTGCCGTCGAAATGCGCGTCGTCCTCGCCGGTGCGGATCTTGCCGTAGATGAGCCGCGCGTCGGTGTGGCCGCGCAGCCGGGCGAGCGCGGGCCCCGCGTCCTGCAAGGCCCGCGCGCTGAGGTTGATCTCGATGGCCGCGATGGGCACGCCGTGGGCGCGCGCCCGGTCCAGCAGGCCGGTATCGGGCACGCCCAGCGAAGTCAGCACGAAGCGATGCCCGACGTCGGCCATCAGGCGGGCGCGGCGCAGCGTCTGTTCGTCGTGCAGGTCCTGGGTGGGGATCTTGAGCGTGCGCAGCCCCATTTCCCACATGGCCATGAGCGGGTAGTCGTTGCGCGCCAGCTTGCGGCCGAATTCCTGCACGCCGCCGGTGCAGGGAATCTCGACAATCTCGGCCCACGGGTGGCGCAGTTCGACCGCGACGCCGTCGCTGACGGCGGTCTTGGTATGCACGGGGGGCAGGGGGCGCGCCGGAGGCCGGCCGCCGGCGGCTTCGCCGCGCATCGCGCCGTGGGTGCGGATCAGCTTGGCCACGTGGCCGCGCTCGTGCACGTCGACGACGAAGTAGCCGAATTTCTCGACGTCGCCGCGGCCGAACTCGTCGGCCGGCGGCACGCGGTAGAACTCGGAGTAGTCGTGCCGCAGGAAAGCGGTGGAGGGCAGCATGTACAGTTCCGCGCCGCCGATCACGTCGTACCAGAAATTGTGAACGTGGCCCGCGAATACCGCCTCCACCTTGGGATTGCCCAGCCGCGACAGCAGCCAGCCGCGGCCGGGCTCGTCGATGTTGTCGTAGGAGCCGCGTTCGGCCGGATCGTGCAGGTAGGGCGGATAGTGCAGCGACACGAACACGCGCCCGGGCGCGCCGGCCAGTTGCCCGTCGATCCACTCGCGCTGGGCCGCGTCGGTGTCCAGCCCGGAGTTGAACAGCAGCGCGTTGACGAACAGGAAGCGGACCCCGCCGTGGTCCACGGCGTAGTAGTCGGGGCCGAAGATCCCGCGGTACTTGTCCAGATAGCCGTCGCAGACGACGTCGGCCGGCATCCAGTCGATGCGCTTGTCGCCCACGTCGTGGTTGCCGGGCACCAGGTGCAGCGGCATGTCGATCTGGCTGGCGATGGCCTTGAAGCGGCGCGCGGCTTCCTCGAAGGAGGGCAGGCCGGGGACCGGGTGGACGATGTCGCCGAGGTGGATGGCGAAGGCCGGCGCCGGGTCCAGGCGCGCGATGTCGGCGAAGACGTGGCGAGCCCGCGCGTTGGCGCGCGCGTTGGTGGCGAACGGCGAGGCGCAGGTGTCCTCGGATTCGTTCACGTGGGTGTCGGCGACGACGGCGAAGCTGAACAGGCGGGCGCCCAGGGGCTGGCGCGGAAACTTGGGTTCGGTCACGGCGGTTATACTCCAATTTCAATAAATGGAATTCAAATGTATTTATCGGTCGGATAGTTTGTATTTCGGCCGGCGATATACTGTCAATGCTCCGCAACCCTAGGCCCCTATGCACTCGAAAACGCCGCTTCACTACGAACTCGAATCCCGTGCCTCGCTCGAGGCGCACCCGCGTTTCGCCTCCACGCTGTCGAACGGGCTGGACGTGCTGAAGTGCTTTTCGGCGGCCGAGCCGCTGCTGGGCAACAAGGAGATTTCCGAGATGCTGGGGCTGACGCGCCCGACCGTATCGCGGCTGACGTTCACGCTGGTGGGGTTGGGCTATCTGCGGCGCGACGAGCGCACCGGCAAGTACTCACTGGGGCCAGCGGTGCTGACGCTGGGCTATCCGCTGCTGGTGCACCTGACCCTGCGCCAGCTGGCCGCGCACGACATGGTGGAACTGGCGCGCTACGCGCGCGGCCCGGTGTCGATGGCGATCCGCGACCGCCTGCAGGCGGTGTACGTGGAAACGGTGCAGGACGGCGCTTCCAACGCCTCGCGGCCGGACATCGGCTCGGCCCGCCCGCTGCTGCGCACCGCGACCGGACGCGCGCTGCTGTATGCCCAGACCGCGGCCGAGCGCGAGCTGATCTGCGGCCGGCTGGCCGAGGAATTCCCCGATGAGTGGGAGCGGTTCGGTCCGGCCCTGCCGGCGGCCTACGAGGAAATCGAGGAGCACGGCTTCTGCGTGGTCACCAAGGACTGGCGCGCCGAGCTCTGCGGCATCGCCACGCCGATGCGCTTTCGCTCCAACGACCTGCCGCTGGCCTTCAACGTGACCATCCCGGCCGACGGCCTGGACCGGCAGTACGTGTACGAAACGCTGGGCCCGCGCCTGCGCACCCTGGTCAAGAACCTCGAATACCGCATCGGCATCCTGTGACGCCCCGCGGCCGCGCCGGGCCGATATGCGGGATAATCGCGGGCACTGATCTGGAGATACACATGTATAGGAATCTGGCCGCGGCTGCGGCACTGGCCCTGGGCCTGGCGGGATGCTCGATGGGCATCTCGCAGGACGGTTCGTCGCCGCACAGCGAATTCAAGGCGCCGGTGGCATTCAAGGACGCCTATGCGGCGGCGATCCGCCAATCGCGCGATTGCCTGCGCAGCACCGACAACGCCTACCGCGTGGTGGCCGACATCGACGAGCCGGCGCAGTCCGGCGTGGTGCGCGTGCTGGCGCCCTACAGCGACAACGTGATGTCGCGGGTCGACCTGAAGGCGGCCGGCCCCAAGAGCACCGACGTGCGCGTCGCGATGTGGGGCCAGGGCACCTGGGACGCGGCGGCGATGCGCGCCATGCAGGACGCCGTCTATTACGGCCTGGTGTCGTGCAGCAGCTATATGCCGCTGGACCCGCGCCCGCAGGTCCAGCCCAAGCGCGACCTGCCCAGGGACTGAGCCGGCCGGTCAGTCGCCGCCCGGGCGGCGGCGGATGATGCGGAACGTGGCGGTGGCGCGCGCCACCAGTTCGCCGTCGGCGCGGCGCACGTCGCCTTCGCAGAAGGCGATGGAGGCGCCGCGGCGCAGGCAGCGCGCCTCGATCTTCAGGTCGCCCGTGCCGGGCGACAGGAACGAGGTGTTCATGTCGATGGTGGCCATGCCTTCTTCGCCGTCGGCCGAGCCGCGCGCGGCGGCGCTCAAGGTGAAGTCGAGCACGCTCATCAGCGTGCCGCCGTGTATGTCGCCGCGGCTGTTGGTGAGGTCGGCGCGCCAGGGCAGCGAGGTGCGGGCATAGCCCGGCTCGATGTGCTCGGGCACCAGGCCGACGAAATGCATGAAGGGAATGGTGAGGCCGAAGTAATCGGTTTGCGCGGTTGCGGGTGCGGTCATGGAACGGTGATGGCGGGATTGGATAGCGGGTCGCCGGTCATAATATATGCTTTTGCCACGGGATATCAGGGTGTCTGAGGGGCGCAAGATCGTGCATGTGGACATGGACGCGTTCTATGCGTCGGTGGAGCAGCGCGACAATCCGGAGTTGCGCGGCCGGCCGGTGGTGGTGGCCTGGACCGGGCCGCGCTCGGTGGTCTGCGCCGCCTCGTACGAGGCGCGCCGCTACGGCATCCATTCGGCCATGTCGGCGGCGCGCGCCGAGCGCCTCTGTCCGCACGCGGTCTACGTGCCGCCGGACTTCAACCGCTACCGCGAAGTGTCGCGCCAGGTGCGCCAGATCTTCGCGCGCCATACCGATCTGATCGAACCGCTGTCGCTGGACGAGGCCTACCTCGACGTGACCGTCAACAAGTGCGGCCTGCCTTCGGCCACCGAGGTAGCCCAGGTCATCCGCCGGCAGATCCGCGAGGAAACCGGCCTGACCGCCTCGGCCGGCGTGGCCCCCAACAAATTCCTGGCCAAGATCGCCTCCGACTGGAACAAGCCGGACGGCCTGTTCGTGGTGCCGCCGGCCAAGGTGCTGGCCTTCCTGGAGCCGCTGCCGGTGCGCAAGGTGCCGGGCGTGGGCAAGGTGACCCAGGCCCGCCTGGAGCAGCTGGGCATCCATACCGTGGGCGACCTGGCCACCCACGGCGCGCAGGAGCTGGAGCATTACTTCGGCCGCTACGGACGGCGCCTGTACGAACTGGCGCGCGGCATCGACGAGCGCGCGGTGCAGACCGACGCGCCGCTGCAGCAGGTCTCGGCCGAGACCACGTTCTCGCAGGACGTGCGCCTGGAGGCGCTGGGCGAGGCTATCGAGCGCATGGCGCAGAAGGTGTGGGACCAGGCGCTGAAAAAGGGCGCGCTGGGGCGCACCGTGGTGCTCAAGCTCAAGACCGACCGCTTCCGCATCCTGACGCGCAGCCAGACCAGCGCCTATCCGCCGGGGTCCGCGGCCGAACTGGCCGCGGTGGCGCGGCTGCTGTGCGAAAGAGTGGAACTGCCGCCGCACACGCTGTACCGGCTGGCGGGGGTGGGAATGAGCAATTTCGCCGAACCGGGCGAGCAGGCGCGCCAGCCGGATCTGTTCGGCGGGGTGTTCTGATTCGGTGCACGGCGGCCCGCCGCCGGCGGGCCGCGCGGGATCAGCCCAGGCGGGCCTTCACCTGCTGCGACAGCGCGCTCATGTCGGCGCGGCCGGCCAGCGACTGCTTCAGCAGCGCCATGACCTTGCCCATCGCGGGCGCGCCCGTCACGCCCTGCGCGGCCACTTCGGCCAGCGCCGCATCGATGGCGGCGGCGACTTCCTCGGGCGTGGCGGCCTGCGGCAGGAATTCCTGCAGCACGGCCAGTTCGGCCTTTTCCTGCTCGGCGGTCTCGGTGCGGCCGGCCTGCTCGAAGGCGGCGATGGATTCGCGGCGCTGCTTGACCTGTTTTTCGATGATGGCGGTGATTTCGGCGTCGCTCAGGTCGCGGCGCTCGTCCACTTCTTTCTGCTTGACGGCGGCCAGCAGGAAGCGCAGCGTGGCCAGGCGTTCGGTGGCCTTGGCGCGCATGGCTTCCTTGACGGAGTCGGAGAGGCGGGTCTTGAGCGTAGCAGTGCTCATGGGGGAACCTTTTGAGGTGTTGCGGCAAACGGCTAGTTTAATCTCCCGGCCGCCGCCGCGGCGGCCGTTTCAGCGCCAGCGGCGGAAGATCAGCGAGGTATTGATGCCGCCGAAGGCGAAGTTGTTGTTCATGACATATTCGTTGCTCATGCGGCGGCCCTCGGTCAGATAGTCCAGCTCGCCGCAGCGCGGATCGACGTGGTCCAGGTTCAGCGTGGGCGCGTACCAGTCGCGGTTGAGCATTTCGATGCTGAACCAGGATTCCAGCACGCCGCAGGCGCCCAGGGTATGGCCCAGGTAGCTCTTCTGCGAGCTGATCGGCATGCGGCTGCCGAACAGGCTGTGGGTGGCCTGGGTTTCGGCGATGTCGCCCTGCTCGGTGGCGGTGCCGTGGCCGTTGACGTAGCCGATGGCCTGCGGCGCCAGGCCGGCGTCGGCCAGCGCCATTTCCATGGCCACGCGCATGGTGCGGGCCTCCGGGCGGGTGATGTGGGCGCCGTCCGAGTTGCTGCCGAAACCCACGATTTCCGCATGGATGCGCGCGCCGCGCGCCAGCGCGTGGTCCAGCGATTCCAGCACCAGCATGCCGGCGCCTTCGCCGATCACCAGGCCGTCGCGGTCGCGGTCGTAGGGGCGAGGGGTGAGGCCGGGCGTATCGTTCTTCTGGCTGGTGGCGTAGAGCGCGTCGAACACCAGCGCCTCGCTGGCGCAGAGCTCTTCGGCGCCGCCGGCCAGCATCAGTTCCTGGCGTCCGTAGCGCACGGCCTCGTAGGCGTAGCCGATGCCCTGGCTGCCCGAGGTGCAGGCGCTGGACGTGGGGATGATGCGGCCCTTGAGTTCGAAAAAGATGCCGACGTTGGCCGCCGTGGTGTGCGGCATCATGCGCACGTAGGAATTGGCGTTCAGGTCGTCGGTGACGCCGTTGAGCAGCATATTGCCGAAGGCGCGGATTTCCGCCGTGCTGCCGATGGACGAGCCGCAGGCCACGCCCATGCGGCCGTCCTTGATGGCGGGGTCGTCCAGCAGCGCCGCGTCGGCCAGGGCCAGCTCGGCGGCGCGCACCGCCAGCTGCGAGACGCGGCCCATGCTGCGCAGCTGCTTGCGGGTCCAGTGCGCCGGCGGGCGGAAATCCTCGATGGGCCCGGCCAGCCGGGTATTCAGTTCCGCGTAGCGCGACCATTCCGGCATGCAGCGGATGGCGCTGCGGCGCGCTTCCATCGCCGCGCGCACGCCGGCCCAGTCCGAACCCAGCGCGCTGATGCCGGCCATGCCGGTGACGACCACCCGCTTCATCAGCACAGCCCTCCGTTGACGCCGATGACCTGGCGCGTGATGTAGGCCGCGCCCGGCGACATCAGGAAGGCGACGGCGGCGGCCACTTCCTCGGGCCTTCCCATGCGCTGCGCCGGCACGGCTTTGAGGATCTCGTCGACCGGCACGTGCTCGTCCAGCATGTCGGTGTCGATCAGCCCGGGCGCCACGCAGTTCACGGTGATCTGGCGCTTGGCCAGCTCCACCGCCAGCGCCTTGGCCGCGCCGATCAGGCCGGCCTTGGACGCGCTGTAATTGACCTGGCCGCGGTTGCCCACCACGCCGGAGACGGAGGCGATGCAGACGATGCGGCCCGGCGCGCGGCGGCGGATCATGGGCATGGCCAGCGGACCCAGCACGTTGTAGAAGCCGTCCAGGTTGGTGCGCAGCACCTCGTCCCAGTCGTCGCCGGTCAGGGCGGGAAAGGCGCCGTCGCGCGTCAGGCCGGCGTTGAGCACCACGCCGTAGTAGGCGCCGTGGGTGTCGACGTCGGCCTGCAGCGCGGCTGCGCATTGCTGGCGGTCGGCGACGTCGAACTGCAGCACGCGGGCCTGGCGGCCGCGCGCCTGGACTTCGGCCTGCACGGCCTCGGCCTGGCCGCGCTGCCGGCGGCAGTGCAGCACCAGATCGTGGCCGGCGTCGGCCAGGGCCAGCGCGATCGCGCGGCCGATGCCGCGGCTCGAACCGGTGACGAGGATGGGGGCTGCGCTCATTCGGGTGACTCTTCCTGGATAAAGGCGTTGGGGTCCTGCGGCTGGTAGACGTTCAGCCTGGCCTGCGCCAGCAGGCGCGCGCCGTCGTGCAGTTCGCATTCGAACACGCTGATGCCGCTGGCGTCGGCCAGGCCGCGGCGCACCTGGACCGTCAGGCGCGCGCCGGCCGGCAGGGCGTCGGCATGGCTTTCGTAGCGCCGCGTGCCCAGCAGAAAGCCCAGCTTGACGGGCTGGCCGGCCTCGCGCGCGCGGCAGCCGGCCCAGGCGCCCACGGCCTGGGCCATCAGCTCCATGCCCAGCCAGGGCGGCAGCGAACCGTCCGCCAGGCTATAGGGCCCGGGCTTGACGACGGCCAGCGCGCACAGGCTGTCCGCATCATAGCTGCGGATCTCGTCTATCAATATCATGTCGCCGGCGTGCGGCAGCAGGCTGGCGATGGGCCACGGGATCATGGCTGCGCTCCGAGGATCAGGCTGACGTTGTTGCCGCCGAACGCGAACGAATTGCTCATGGCCACGCGCGGGCGGCCCGGCGCGTAGCGGTGCGCCGGCGTGCTGAATTCCAGCGCCGGCAGCTGCGGGTCGGGCACGCCGTCCCAGACGTGGGGAATCAGGCGCGCGCCGGCATTGGAGGCCGACAGCGTGGCCCAGGCCAGCGCCGCCTCCAGCGCGCCGGCCGCGCCCAGGGCATGGCCGGTCAGCGCCTTGGTCGAACAGCACGGCACGCCCTGCGGGAACACGGCGTGCATGGCGTGGCTTTCCATCGCGTCGTTGTGCGGCGTGCCGGTGCCGTGCAGGTTGACCCAGCCGACGCTGGCCGCGTCCAGGCCGGCCGAGGCCAGGGCGGCCTGCATGGCCTGGCGCGCGCCGGCCCCGGTCGGCTCCGGCGCCGACATGTGCCAGGCGTCGGAACTGGCGCCTCCGCCGAGCAGGGCCACGCCGTCGGGCCCGGCCGCGTCGCGCGCCATCAGGAACAGCGCGCCGGCTTCGCCGATGTTGATGCCGCGGCGGTTGGCCGAGAACGGCAGGCACAGGCCGTCGTCGATGGCGCCGAGCGCGGCGAACCCGTTGATGGTCAGCCGGCACAGCGTATCCGCGCCGCCGCAGACCACGGCGTCGCACAGGTCCAGTTCGAGCAGGCGGCGGGCCGACAGCAGGGCGCGCGCGCCCGAGGTGCAGGCCGTCGACAGCGTATAGGCCGGTCCGCTGACGCCCAGCCAGTCGGCGAAGAACGACGCAGGCGAGGACAGGGCCTGGCGGCGGTAGTCGTAGTCCGCCGGCCAGGCGCCGTGCGCGGCCAGGTGGCCGAAGGCGGGCGCGTTGTCGTTCACGCCCGAGGTGCTGGTGCCCAGCACCACGGCCACGCGGCCCGGCCCGTAACGCGCCACGGCGCCGCGCAATTGCGCTTCGATCTGCAGGGCCGCGGCCAGCAGCAACTGGTTGTTGCGGCTGCGGTGATGCGCCGGCAGGGCGTCGGGAATGGCAGGCAGCTCGCCGTCGTAGCCGCCCAGGGTCAGGGCGCGTCCGCGCACCCAGCCGGTGCGCGCGCGCATGCCGGACGTGTCGCCGGCCAGCGCGGCCGCGGCCACGGCGTCTATGCCCGCGCCCAGCGCGCAGACCACGCCGGGCTTGCCCAACCACGCGTTCATGGCTGCTCCTTCAGCGGCGAGATCCGCCAGTTCGTGCCGTCGGCGTCGACGATGGTGAAATCGCCGGCCCGGGCGGCGTCGGGCCAGCGCACGCTCCAGCGCGCGCGCCCCTGTTCCAGCAGGTCGCGCTGCAGCGCCGCGCCCGTGCGGCGCGCCTGCCAGCGGCCCGGACCATAGGCGGCGTCCAGCTCGGCCTCGGGCGTCCAGGCGAACATCAGTGCGGCGAACAGGTCGCGCGCCTGGGGGTTGGGGCGCAGGAAGCCGTCGTTGCGCCACTGGCCGTGTTCGAGCATCTGGCGGGCCTGCGGCACGCCCACCAGGTCGAACAGCGACCAGCGCAGCGCGGCGCCTTCGCGCTGCACCACCAGCATCGCGTCCTGCGGCGGCTGGCCGGGCGCGGCCTGCACCAGGTGCAGCTGCCGGGGCAGCGCGAACGCCGCCGTGCGCGCCGGCAGGGGCGGGGCGCCGGCGCAGCCGGCCAGCGCGGCCGCCAGCCAGGCCGCGCCGATGCAGCGGGCGAGCCTCGTTATCGTCATGCGGCCTCCGGCGGCGCGTCGCCGCCGCGGCACAGTTCGCTCAGCATGCGCAGGCGGCGCTGCGGGCTGGCGACGAAGGGGTTGGACAGATCCCAGGCGTAGCCCGCCAGGATCGAACTGATCATGCGGCGGATCTCGGGTTGCGCGTGTTCGTAGAAAACCACGTCCTGGAATTCGCCGCTGTACCAGCCCTGCACGTAGGCGCGGAACGTCTCCACGCCCACCATGAGCGGGTCGGCGAACGCCGTCTGCCAATCGACCTGCGCGCCGCCCAGCTGGCGGTGCAGCGCGTCGGCGGCCAGCTTGGACGAGCGCAGCGCGATGGTCACGCCCGATGAAAACACCGGGTCCAGGAATTCCGCGGCATTGCCCAGCAGCGCGTAGCCGGGGCCATGCAGCCGGCGCACGCTGGCCGAATAGCCGCCGATGGCGCCGGCCGGCGTGTCCCAGACGGCGTGCTTCAGAATGCGTTCCAGATTGGGCGCGGCGCGCGCCATCGCGCGCAGGACGGCCATCGGATCGGCATCGGCGCCGCCGAACCGTTCCTCGCCGCCCACCACGCCGAACGAGCTGCGGCCGTTGGAGAACGGGATCAGCCAGTACCAGATGCCGCGTTCCTCGGGATGCACGCTGATCAGGATTTTCTCGCGGTCGAAGCCGGGGTCGTCGATGCGGTCCTCGATATGGGTGTAGATGGCCTTGCGCGGCGGCATCGACGAGGGGATTTCCAGGTCCAGCAGGCGCGCCAGCACCCGCCCGTAGCCGCTGGCGTCGAGCACGAAGCGGGCCTGCACGCGGTAGCTGGCGCCGTCGGCGCCGCGCACCGCCAGCGTCGGCTCGCCATCGAAGTCGGCCGCGGTCACTTCCTGCCGGTAGCGCAGCTCCACGCCCTGGCGCGCCGCCTCGTCGGCCAGCACCTGGTCGAAGCGCGCGCGCTGCACCTGGAAGGTGGTGCCCGGACCGGGGGTGAACTTGTCGCGGAAGTCGAAATAGCTGTAGCGCTCGCCGCAGGCGAAGGCCGCGCCGTTCTTGACCTGGAAGCCCGCGGCCCGGACCGCCGGCAGCATGCCCGCTTCCTCCACGAATTCCAGGCAATGGGCCAGCAGGCTTTCGCCGATGGAAAAGCGCGGAAACTGCTGGCGCTCCAGCACCAGCACGTCATGCCCCTGCCGCTTGAGCAGCGCCGCGGCGACCGCGCCGGCCGGGCCCGCGCCGATGATCACGACTTCGCGTTGTTCCATCTCCGACCTTCTCCTATTCAGTTTGCGGAGCGGCCGGCCGGACCCAGGGCGCCCACAGCAGCGAGAAGGCCACGCCCAGCGCCACCGCCAGCCCGAAGTTGGCCAGCGCCGGGGTGCGGCTGAAAGCCAGCAGCCCGAAGGACAGCAGGGTGGTGGACGCGCTCAGCGCGATGCCGACGAGGCTGGCGGGCGCGCCCGCGATGCGCTCGTACATGAAGATCGCGTAATCCACCCCGATGGCCGACACCAGCAGCAGCCCGAACAGGCTGAACAGCGTGAGCGGCTGGCCCAGGTAGCCCAGCGCGGCCAGGCTGCATGCCGTGGCGGCGACCGGCACGGTCAGGATACGCCAGGCGGCCGCGCGCCCCAGCGTCAGCAGCAGCAGGGCGGCGGCCACGGCGTAGGACAGCAGCTTGAGTTCGGCGGCCTCGATGCGGGTGTCGGCGAACATGCGGTTCAGTTCGCCGCTGCGGTCCACCAGCGTCGCGCCCGGCACGGTTTCGGCGATGCCGGCGAGCGCGGCGGCGTCGCGCAGGCCCAGCAGGGTCACCATGCCCGCGACCTGCCCATCGCGCTCGCCCAGCCACAGGCCGCGCCAGCGTTCGGCCTGCTGGCCTTGCAGCGCCGCGGCGATGGTGACGGGCGGCAGGGCGGCGAGCGACCGCAGTTCCTCCTGCAAGGCTTCATAGGGAATGCCCAGGGCCGTAAGCGGGGCCCAGCGTTCGGGCTGCGCGGCCGCCGCGGCCAGGCTGCGGCCCAGCGCCTGCTGTTCGGCCACGGGCGCGACCAGCTGGCTCAAGGCGTTGTAGGCGGCGAGGTCGCCGCGTTCGACCAGGGCGTCCAGCGCCCGCGCCACGCGCGCCTGCCGGCGCAGCAGCTCGTCGGCGTCGGGCGCGCGCAGCAGGAAGAACTGGCTGGTCGGCACGAAGCCGGTGATCTCGCCGATCTGGCGCGCCTGCTGCAGCAGCGGCGCGGGCAGGCTCAGCCACTGCCGCAGGTCGTCCTGGACGCCGAGCCGGGCGATGCCGCCGGCGGCGCCCGCGGCCAGCGCGAGCGCGCCTATCCAGAACGCGCCGCGGCGGGCGTGCAGGCGTTCACGCGCATCCAGCGCCGCCGTCGACAGGCGCAGCAGCGGCTGCCAGGGACGCGGACGCCAGCCCTCCATCCAGGCCGGCAGCTGGCACACCGTGCAGGCGTAGGCGCCCAGCAGGCCGGCCGCCGAAAACACCGCCGTCTGCGTGAGCGCCGGAAACGGCGTGAACGCCAGCGCCACATAGCCCACCAGGGTGGCGGCCAGGCTGATGGTCAGCCCCGGCAGCACGCGCCGCAGCGCGGGCCAGCTGCGCCAGTCGGCCATGCCGTAGCTCTTGCCCAGCCAGTGCAGCGGAAAATCCACCGCCACCCCGATCAGGCTGGCGCCGATGACCAGGGTGAGCAGATGAATGGAGCCGAACACCGCCACGCAGGCCACCGCGCCGGTCACCAGGCCCACGGCCACCGGCGCGAAGGCCAGCAGGGCGCGCGCGCGGCGCAGCGCCAGCAGCAGCACCGCGACGATGCCCAGCGTGGCGCCGGCGCCGATCCAGCTGCTTTCGGCCACGGCCTGCGCGCGGCCCGCGGCCGCGTACAGCGGGCCGCCGGCCACCAGCAGTTCGGCGCCTTCGGCGTCCAGCACCTTGCGGTCCTGCTCCAGCTGCGCCGCGATGCGCTGGGGCGTGGCCGAGTCGAAGGCGTCGTCGCGGGTTTCGGCGCGCACCAGGATCCAGCGCCTGCCCGCATGCTCGGCCTGCAGGGTGCCGCTGCGTATGTCGTACTGCACCGCGCCGCCCGGATGCAGGGCTTCCTCGGCGCGGCGGGTCAGGCCGAGCCAGTCCTGGTCCGCCGGCACCAGCCCCGAGGATGAAAACGGATCCGACAGTTCGCGCGCGCGGCGCGCGGCGTAGGCGGCGGGATCGGTCTGCAGCTGGCGCCGGTCGGCCGCCGGCGGCATGGCCAGCCGGCCGGCCAGAAGCTGCCGGCGCAGCGCCGCCAGGTCCACGTCCAGCTCCACCTGCACGCGCGAAAACAGGCCACTGTCGGTCCAGCGCTGCGCCAGCCGGCGCGCGGGCGCGGCGGGGTCGGCGCCGGCCGACACCAGCGCGATCAGCTGGCGCGACAGCGGCTCCTGGATGCGGGCCTCGGCAAGCTGGCGCGTGGCGTCGCTGCCGGCGCGCGGCACCAGCTCCATCAGGTCGGCCGACACCGGCCAGCCGTTGCGGCACAGCCAGGCGCCCAGGCAGAGGACCAGCAGCAGCCCCAGCTTGAACAGCCGGGGCAGCCAGCGTTCAATCGGCAAACGCACGTTGCTCCTCGGCGGTGAGGGCCTGGGCGGCGGCCGCGTCCTGCATCTGCAGCACAGTGCGGTCGCCCTGCGTCTCGCGCAGTTCGATGCGCTGGACCAGCGCCGCGCCGTCGATCCGGATGCCGTCGAAGATCTGGCGCAGCAGCGCCGACCTGGGCGTGAGCACGAGCCGCCAGGCCTGGGCCGTGCCGCTGAGCGCAAGATCGAAGTTCTCGCGCAGGCCGCTGGTGTCGCCCGCCAGCACGGACAGGAACAGCTGGTTTTCGTGGCTGGCGCCTGCGCGCTGCGGCAGGGCCTGCCATTTGCCGTCGTCGCCGCGGCGCGAGATGCCGCGCGCGTCGATGCGCAGGTCCTGGGCCACGGGGGTGCGCAGCAGCCACAGCAGCCCCTTGCCGGCGGCCAGCGTGAAGTCGCCGCGGCTGGTGAGCGGTTGCGGCAGCGAGCGCAGGAATTTCTGCTGCACGAAGTGGCCGCGCACCACGGGCGCGGCGCGCAGCTGCGCCTGCAGGTCGGCCAGTTCGAAGGCCTGCGCGCTCCAGGACGGCAGGGCCAGCGCCAGCAGCGCGGCGCGCAGCAGCACGCGCCGCTTCATGCCGGCGCTTCCATGGCTTGCAGGCGGCGCCGCACGGCCTCGGTCAGCGCGGCCGGCGAGGCCAGCTGCATTTCGCCGGTCTCGATGCGGACCGCGACCTGCTCGGTGCTGGCCCGGGTCAGGCGCTGGCCGGTCTGCGCGTCCAGGATCAGGTAATGGATCTTCAAGCGATGCTCCCATTCCACCAGTTCGGCCCGCACGACCAGGCGCTGGCCGAACTGCGCCGGCTGCGCATAGCGCAGGTGCAGGTCGATCACGGGCCAGGCATAGCCGCTGGCCCGCATGGCGCAGTAGTTATAGCCCAGCGCGTCGAGCAGCTCGCAGCGCGCCTGTTCCAGGTACTTCACATAGTGGCCGTGCCAGACCACGTGGATCGAGTCGACGTCGAAGAATGGCACCCGGATTTCGACTTCAGCGCTGATCACGCCTCTTTTACGCATCGTCTTTCCAGAAAGGGTAGAAGTTGAACCATTGCAGCGGCGCCTGGCGGCAGTGCGCAGCCAGGCGGTCGGCGTAGCCCTGGGCCAGTTCCGCGATGCGCGCCGGGCGCGTGGCCCGCGTCCATTGCACGCGCTCGCGCAGGCGCTCCAGGCTCACGCGGTAGCGCGCGCCGTGGCGCGTGCAGAACAGCAGGTTGACCGGGCAGCCCAGCAGGCCGGCCAGCAGCCAGGGGCCCTGGGGCAGCAGGGCGGTGTCGCCCAGGAACTGCACCGGCGTGGTCCGGTCGCCCCGCAGCGGCACCCGGTCGCCGGCGATGGCCAGCCACTCGCCGCGCTCCAGCCGTTCGGCCAGGTCCAGCATGACGCCGGCGTCCAGCTCGCTGACCTGGATCATGCGCAGGCCGCCGCCGGCCTCGCCGAGCAGGCGGTTGAAGCGCGCCGCGTGCTTGTCGTGGACCAGCACGTTGAGCTTGAGCGTGCCCGCCTGTTGCGCCAGCGCGCGGCAGATTTCGATATTGCCCAGGTGCGAGCCGACCAGGATCTGGCCGCGGCCCCGGCCCATCTGCGCGTGCAGGCCGTCGGGATCGGCGATGTCCAGGCTGGCCGGCGTGATGCGGCCGCGCCAGGCGTCGAACTTGTCCAGGATGGCGTGCGCGAAGGCGAGGTACTGGCGGTAGACCGGCAGCGTGCGCGGCAGCGGCGCAGCCAGGCCGCCCGCCTGCCTCAGCCTGCGCTGGTAGGCGGCGATGGCGCGGCGCGCGCGGGCGCCGGAGACGTAGAAATACAGCACCACCAGCCAGACCACCGGCGCGATGGCGCGCCGGCCCAGCCTGCGCGCGGCCCAGACCGTCAGGCGCATGAGCGCCAGGCTGCCGCGTTCGGGCTGCTCGGCCCAGTGTCCGTCGGCCGCGCTCATGTCCGCGCTCCTCGCGCCAGCCGGCGCCACAGCAGCGCCGGCGCGCGCACCAGCATGCCGAAGAACAGGCGCGCGTGCATGCGGCTGATCAGCGCGTTGTCGCGCACGCCCTTGAAATGCGAGACGCCGTCTCGCGGGTAGGCCACGCGCGTCGGCAGCCAGATCATGGGCGCGCCGCGCCAGTGCAGCCGGACCAGCACCGCGATGTCGAAATCCATGCGCTGGCCGACCCGCGCGCCGTCGATCACCGGCAGCGCCAGCGACAGGGGATAGACGCGGAATCCGCACATGGCGTCGGGAATGTCGGCCGACAGCGTATTGATCCAGACCCAGACGCGGGTCAGCCAGCGGCCGTACAGGCGGCTGCGCGGCACGTCGTCGCCATATACCGGCCGGCCGCAGACCAGGGCTTGCGGATGCTCGCGCGAGGCGCGCGCGAACGCAGCGGCGTCCGCCAGGGCATGCTGCCCGTCGGCGTCGACCTGCAGCGCATGGGTGTAGCCCAGCGCCGCCGCCGCCCGCAGCCCGTCCTGCACCGCCGCGCCCTTGCCGCCGTTGGCCGGGCGCCGCAGCAGATGCGTGCCGGGCCGCGCGGCCAGCGCGTCCAGCACCGCGGCGCAGCCGGGCTCGGAGCCGTCGTCCACCAGCACGCAGGGCAGGCCTTGCGCGGCCAGTTGCGCCTGCACGGCGCCGACGGTGGCGCCGTGGTTGTACACGGGGATGAGCGCGCACAGGCGATAACCGCTCATGGCGCGCCGTCCTCCAGGATGCGGCCCGACGAGCAGGGCTGGCCGTCCACCGTATAGGCGAAATGCAGCTTGTGTTTGGCGGCGTCCCATTTCAGCGTCAGCGTCGCCGGGTCGCCGGGCCGGAGCAGGCGCTGGAACTTCAGGACCTCCATGCCCCCAAAGCGCAGGCCGGGCCGCAGGTCGCGCCGGGCCAGCGACATGGCCCAGCCGATCTGCGCCACGCCCGGCACCACCGGCACGGCCGGGAAGTGGCCGCTGAAATGGATCAGGTCGCAGGGGATCTCCATGGCGTAGCGGCGTTCGCCGTCGGCCCCGGCGGGCAGCGCCACGGCCTGCGGCGCCAGCGGGCGCGGACCGGCCGCGGCCTCGAAATCCTGCGGCAGCAGCTTGCCCTGCGCGTTGCAGGGCAGTTGCGTCATCAGGCGCCAGGCGCGCGGGATGGCCAGCGATTCGAAGCCGGCGGCCAGGTGCGCGCGCAGCTCGGCCAGGAGCGCCTTGCGCCCGCCGTTGCGCAGGGCGTGCAGGCCCCGGGCCGACAGCGCGACCAGCGCGACCAGCCGCGGCGCGCCGGCCAGCGTGCCCAGGCGCGCCTGCGCGACATAGCGGTGCCGCGCCAGCGCCTGCTCCAGCATGGGCAGCGAGATGCGCTTTTCTTCGATCTTGACGATGCGGTCCAGGCGGCCGAGCAGCCGGAATCCGCGTCCGCTCAGTTCGACGGCGTCGGCGGTCTGTTCCTCGGCCGCGCCGACCCAGGGCGACTGCACGCGCAGCGCGCCCTCGGCGTTGCGGCTCACGGCCACGCCGGGCAGCGGCCGCCAGTCCTGCGCGCCTTCGCGCCAGGCCACGGCGCCGGTTTCGGTGCTGCCGTAGATCTCGATGGGCCGCAGCCCGAGGTTGCGCGCGATGTGGTCGGACGCGTCGGCCGGCAGTTCGCCGCCGGCGGAATCGATGCGCAGCAGCCGCCCGCGCAACGCCGCCCAGTCCAGCCGCTGGCCCAGGCGGCGCAGCAGCGCCGGGCTGGCGATCCAGGCGAACTCGGAGTGGCGCAGGCTGGCGCGCTGCAGGTCTTCGGGATAGATGCGCTGGAACCTATCCAGCAGCCGGCCCGCGCACAGCGGCCACAGCACCCGGAAGGGCAGGCCGTACATATGCTGGGCCGATACGCTGCCCAGCACGGGCGCGCGCATGCCGGGCCATTGCCGTTCCAGCGCGTCGACCTCGTCCATCAGTTGCCGCCAGGTCTTGGCGATGTGCTTGGACCGGCCGCTGGAGCCGGAGGTGCACAGCACCAGGCCCAGCGCGGGATCGAGTTCGGCGGGCGCCAGCGGCGCGCCCCGCAGGTCCGCCAGCCGCCATTGCCGCGGCGCCGGCAGCGGCACGGGCGCGTCGACGAGCCAGCCGTCCACGGTGCAATCCAGCGCCGCGCAGGTATGAGGCTGGACGTCGCCCGGCAGCACGGCCGTCGCGCCGGCCCGCCAGCAGGCCAGCAGCGCGACCGCCAGCATGGCCGCGTCTTCGAACCACAGCGCCACGCGGCGCAGCCGCAGCGCCTGCAGCGCGCCGGCCGCCGACAGGCAGGCCTGCGCGAAATCGGCGCGCGTGAGCAGCGGCTCGTCGGCGACCGCCAGCGCGGGCGCGCCCGGCTGCAGGAGTTGCGTCAGCGGCGTCCAGGACATGGCTCAGGCCGCTTTGGCCGCGGCCGGACGCAGCAGCCACTCGCCGGCCAGCAGCAGCCCCATCAGCCCGTAGCTGATGGCGCCGTTATAGGCCAGCCACCAGTCCCACGGCGCCCAGGCGGCCAGGGCCGCGGCGGTGGCGCCGTTCAGGACGAAGAAGGCGCACCACACCAGCGTGACCTTGCGCGTGTAGCGCACGCCGGCCGGCGGCAGGTCGGGATGGCGCAGGCGCGCCAGGCGTTCGATCACCGGCGGGCCGAATTTCAGGCTGGCGCCGAAGACCGCCAGCATCATGGCGTTGACCATGACCGGATACCAGCGCAGGCCGGCTTGCGAATCCGTGGCGGCCAGGACCAGGCAGAACACGACCGCGACGGCCGGCAGCGCGCGCGAGCCGGGCTGCGCCGCGCCCGCGGTCAGGCCGCGCGCCAGCCACAGCAGCGCCAGCGGCAGCGCGATCCAGGCCGTGCTCACGCGTCCCAGCGCCGCATAGACGGCGAAGGGATACGCGATGCCGGCCACGGTCAGCGCGGCTGCCACGCCCCGTCTCATGCGGCCGGGTCCTGCTTCTGCCACATGGCTTCGACCACGTCCTCGATGGTGCGCACCGCACGGAAGTCGTTGGCGTCGAGCTTGCGGCCGGTCTGGCGGCGCACCTGGTCGATCAGATCGATGGCGTCGATGCTGTCGATTTCCAGGTCGGTGTACAGGTTCGCCGCGGGCGTGATGCGTTCCGGTTCGATCTCGAACAGTTCGATCAGCACGCTGCGCAGCGTATCGAAGATTTCTTCGCGGGTTTGCATCGTGGACTCCGTCTGCATTAGTCGTGGCGCTGGGCGTTCACGAAGGCTGCCAGCGTGGCGATGCTGGTGAAATGTTCGCGCATGTTCCGGGTTTCGGGATCGATGGTGATGCCGTAGCGCTTCTGCAGGGCCAGGCCCAGCTCCAGCGCGTCCACGGAGTCCAGCCCCAGGCCGTCGCCGAACAGCTGGGCGTCGCTGTCGATATCCTCGGGCGTGATGTCCTCCAGCCCCAGGGATTCGATGACGAAGGTTTTCAGTTCAAGTTCCAGTTGATTCATCCAGCTTGGACTCCGGGTTCGCCGCGATGGGCGATGGTTGGTTCGGCGCAGCGCGGGCGGGCGCGGCGCGCGCCAGCTCGGCTTCGAAATAGGCATGCAGGTAATCGTTCATCCGGCGTCCGGCGATGGGCAGCGGATGCGCGGCCAGCCAGGCGGCGGGATCGACGTCCTCGCCGACGTGGATGACATAGCGCATCCGGCTGGGCGGAATCCGGTACCAGGGCTCGCCCTTGGTCAGGCTGCGCGGATTCATGCTGATCACCACGGGCGTCACCACGCGCGCGCCGCGCAGCGCGATGGCGCAGGCGCCGCGATGAAAGCGCGGCGACGAATCGCGCGGCGTGCGGGTGCCTTCGGGAAAGACGATCAGCGTCTCGCCGTTGCGCAGCACCTCGGCGGCGCGGTCGAACATGTCGAAGCTCTCGTCGTTGGTGATGTAGCCGCAGCCGGCGATCGGCCCGCGCGTGAACGGGTTGGACGCCAGGCCGTGCTTGACGATGCAGTTGGCGTTGTCGACGTGGCCGACCAGGAACACCACGTCCAGCAGCGAGGGATGATTGGCCAGGATCATCTGCCCCGGCTGCCCCAGGCGCTCGGCGCCGCGGAAATCGATGGTCAGGATGCCGGTGCGCACCATGAAGCGGATGAAGATGCGGAACGTCCAGCTCAGGGTCCGGCGCGCCCGGCGCTGGCGCTCGCGCAGCCCGCCCGGCAGCAGGCGCTGCGCCGGGAACACCAGCACGCGCAGCAGCACGCCGCCCACGCCGAACAGCGTGAACGCCATGCCCGTGGCGACGAGCCGCCAGAGCCACCAGTCCTGCCGCGGCGCCGAGGTCGTCATGCCGCCCGCGTCCAGGTCCACTGGCGCGCGCGGTTCGCGTGCCGCCAGGCATCGCCGCCCAGGCACAGTTGGCGCAGCAGGTTCAGGGGATTGGGCCACAGCTGCGGCGGCGTACAGGCCGGCTCGGCCGGGCGCGGCGCCATGGCCAGCGTCCAGTCGGCGCCGGGGCGCAGGTGCAGGGCGACGGCGTAGGAATACGGCACGTCCTGCACCCAGGGAGAGTAGGGCGCCGGCGGCGATTCTTCGGCCAGCACCACCAGCACGTCGTCGTGGCCCTGGCCGAACAGCATGGCGGCTTCGACGATGGCGTGCTCCAGGCCGTCGTCCTCCACCGACAGGGCCACCGATTCGGCGGTTTCGCGGCGTATGATCGACCACTGGGCGGCGATGGCGTTGTGCACCGACAGGCCGAACGCCGTGGGCGAGAGCGGTTCGCCGGCGGCCAGCGCCTGCAGCAGCCCGAAGTTGCGGCTGGTCTCGCCGTGGCGCGAGGCGTAGACCAGCGGCATGCCGGGTCGGGCCTGGGCCATCGGCCACGCGCAGTCGAACACCCCGCGGGCCAGTGCGCTCAGGCGGCGGCGCTGCAGGGCGGGCAAGAAGTCCAGCCGGGCCGCATCCTGATTTCCGACGGGGCAGAACGGGTGTCGCGCCCAATCCAGCCAGCCTTCGGGGCTATCGATGCCAGGCGCCCAACCTCGCCATTGCGCGATCGAAAACGTCAACATAGCGCGCGATTCTACTACGGTGCTTTTGGCTGATTTTGATGAAAAAAGTTACCTGGGGCGCATCTTGTTGCGCGCTCTTCCGACCCTTTTAATGCAGGTTACCTTTTAACTTGGATACCCCTGAAATCCTGCTCTGGTGGGCCGACGGCCACGCCGCGCAAGCCTATTCGGAGGACCGGCTCTCGGCCGGCGACGCGGCGCGCGCGCGCACCGTGCGCGGGCCCCGGGCGCAGGCCGACTGGCGCGCCAGCCGCGCCCTGCTGCAGGACGTGCGCACGGCGCTGGCCGAAGGCGCAACGACCTCGCTCAGCCATAGCGCCGGCCATGCGCTGTGCGCCTCGGGGCCGGCGGGGCTGCCGCTGGGCGCCGACCTGGAGCGGATACGTCCCCGCGACGTGCCGCGCCTGGCGCGATGGGTCTGCGCGCCGCGGGAACAGGCCGCGCTGGCGCGCCTGGACGACGCCGCGCGGCTGGAACGCTTCTACCTGCTATGGACGCTCAAGGAAGCCTTCGTGAAGGCGGCGCGGCTGGATTTTCCGGCGGACATGGCCGCGGTCGGCCTGGCGGGCGATCCGGACGCGGACTGGGCCGGATGGCGGCTGCGGGCGCCGCCGGGAGCGTGGCGGGCGGCGGCTTACCGCCTGGGCGGGGAGTGGGTGGCGTCGGCGGTCTGGCGCGCCGCGGCCGGGACGCCGGCGCGTCCCGCGTGGCGCGCTGCAACCAATTGTGTGTTGCCGCCGGTTGCGATTTTGGGCGAGTGGGAGGTGTTAGCGGACTGAAGCGGATGCGGGTTTACCATTAGATTGTTAAAGATGTATTATGAATATATGTTTAACGGCGAACCCGATCGCACCACAAGGAGCAGTAGATGTTGAGTCCCGAAATCCGCGCCCTGGTCAAGAGCACCGCCCCCGTCCTGAAGACGCATGGCGTTGCGCTGACCCGGCATTTTTATGCCCGCATGTTCCAGCACAACCCTGAGCTCAAGCAGGTCTTCAACCAGGGCCACCAGGAAGGCGGTCAACAGCAGCAGGCGCTGGCCGGCGCGGTCGCGGCGTATGCCGAACACATCGACGATCCTTCGGTGCTGATGCCGGTGGTGACGCGCATCGTGCACAAGCACGTGAGCCTGGGCATCCGCCCCGAGCACTACCCCATCGTGGGCAAGCACCTGCTGGCCTCGATCCGCGAAGTGCTGGGCGAGGCGGCCACCGACGAACTGGTGGACGCCTGGGCCGCGGCCTACGGCCAGCTGGCCGATCTGCTGATCGCCGAAGAGGCGCGGCTGTACGGCGAATCGGCCGCCAAGCCCGGCGGCTGGACCGGCTGGCGCGGGTTCCGCGTGGTCGGCAAGCAGCGCGAGAGCGCCGAGATCACCTCGTTCTACCTGGCGCCTGCCGACGGCGGCAAGGTGCCCCCGTACCAGCCCGGCCAATACGTTTCGGTGCGCCTGTACGTGCCCGAACTGGGCCTGATGCAGCCGCGCCAGTACAGCCTGTCCGACGCGCCCGGCCAGGACCGCCTGCGCATCTCGGTCAAGCGCGAAACCGGCAGCGCGCAGGCGCCGGCCGGCCGCGTCTCCAACGCCCTGCACGACCGCCTGCAGGAGGGCGACGTGCTGGACGTGGCGCCGCCGCAGGGCGATTTCCATCTGCGTCCCGAAGGCAACGCGCCCGTGGTGCTGCTGAGCGGCGGCGTGGGCCTGACGCCCATGGTGTCCATCCTGAACCACCTGGTGGGCCTGAACGACGACCGCCAGATCCGCTTCGTGCACGGCTGCCGCAACGGCTCGGTGCACGCCATGAAAGAGCACGTCAACAGCATCGCCGCCGAGCGCCCCAACGTGCGCAAGGCCGTGTTCTACGAGGAAGTCGGCAACGGCGACCAGCGCGGCCGCGACTACGACCACGCCGGCCGCGTGGACCTGCTCGCCATCCAGGACGACGCCATCGTGCCGGGCGCCGACTACTATCTGTGCGGCCCCGCCGGCTTCATGCGCGCGCAGCGCCAGGCCCTGACCAGCCTGGGCGTGCCCGAAGACCGCATCCATGCCGAGGCCTTCGGCAGCGGCGGCGCGCCGGCCTGAGCGGTGTATCCTGGCGGCCTGTCTCCCCGGCCGCCGGGGACCTTCCCGACCTTGCCATGCAACTGACCCGATTCACCGACTTCGGCCTGCGCGTGCTGATGTACCTGACGCAATGCCGCGACCGGCCTACCGCCGTCACCATCCCGGAGATCGCCGACCGCTTCAGCCTGTCGCGCAATCACCTGGTGAAGGTGGCGCACTTCATGGCGCAACGCGGATGGATCGACACCTCGCGCGGCAAGGGCGGCGGCCTGCGCCTGGCGCGCCCGGCCGCCGAGTACCGGCTGGGCGACCTGATCCGCGAACTGGAGCAGCAGGGCCCGCTGATCGACTGCCGCGAGCCGCCTTGCGCGCTGGACGGCGTCTGCCATCTTTCCGGCGTGCTGGCGCGCACCCTGCAGGCCTTCTACGACGCGCTCAACGGCTACACGCTGGCCGACCTGGTGCGCGATCCGACCGCCGCCGCCATCATCCGCCTGCACCGCGCCGCCTGAGGCGCGCATTCCCTTTTGTTATGGACCCTGCGGCATTTGGCATTTGCCGCAGGCGCCGCGCGCGCCCGAGAATAGGCGATTCCCAGTCATTTGGATTCAGGCATGCGCGTTTGCGTCATCGGTGCCGGCGTCGTGGGCGTCACGTCGGCGTATTTTCTGGCGCGCCAGGGCCACGACGTGGTTCTGGTCGACAGCCAGCCCCGTCCGGCGGAAGTGTCCAGCTACGCCAACGGCGGACAGCTCAGCTACAGCTACGTGGCGCCGCTGGCCGGCCCCGGCGTGCTGCCCAGCGTGCCGGGCTGGCTGCTGCGGGCCGATTCGCCGCTGCGGTTCAGGCCCCGGCTGGACCCGCACCAGTGGCGCTGGTGCCTGCAATTCGCGCTGGCGTGCCGCGCCTCGGTGGCGCGCGAATCGACCGCCCAGCTCTCCGGCCTGTCCTATCTCAGCCGCGACGTGATGCATACCCTGCTGGAGCAGGAGAACCTGGATTTCGGCCACCTGAAGAACGGCAAGCTGATCGCCTACCGCAGCCCCGAGCTGCTGGAGAAAGCGCGCGCGCTGGTCGCCTACCAGGCCGCGCACGGGGCCGAGCAGCAGGTGCTGGACGCGGCCCAGACCCTGGCGCTGGAACCCGCGCTGGCCGGCATGNCCCAGCTCTCCGGCCTGTCCTATCTCAGCCGCGACGTGATGCATACCCTGCTGGAGCAGGAGAACCTGGATTTCGGCCACCTGAAGAACGGCAAGCTGATCGCCTACCGCAGCCCCGAGCTGCTGGAGAAAGCGCGCGCGCTGGTCGCCTACCAGGCCGCGCACGGGGCCGAGCAGCAGGTGCTGGACGCGGCCCAGACCCTGGCGCTGGAACCCGCGCTGGCCGGCATGGGCGGCAGCCTGGCCGGCGCCATCTACACGCCGAGCGAAGAGGCGGGCGATTGCCGCCAGTTCACCGAGGCGCTGTTCGAGCGCCTGCAGTCGCTGGGCAACGTGGAATGCGTCATGTCCAATCCGGTTTCCGGACTGCAGCGCGAAGGCCGCCGCATCGTGGCGGTGAACACGCGCCAGGGCGACATCGGCGCCGACGCCATCGTGCTGGCCACCGGCATCGGCACGCGCGCGCTGCTCGGTCCGCTGGGCCATGACGTCCCGCTGTATCCGCTCAAGGGCTACAGCCTGAGCGTGCCGCTGGCCGACGGCGATGATTCCGTGGCCCCGCGCATCAGCGTGACCGACTACGAACGGCGCATCGTCTACGCCCGCGTGGGCGGCATGCTGCGGATCGCGGCCATGGTGGACATCGGCAGCGCCGACGCCGACATCGACCCGGCGCGCATCGCGCTGCTCAAGCGCCAGGTGCGCGAGGCCTTCCCGGCGCTGGACCTGCGCCAGGCGGTGCCGTGGGCGGGCCTGCGCCCGGCCACGCCCACCGGCAAGCCCCTGATCGGGCGCAGCCCTGCGGCCGACAATCTGTGGCTCAACGTCGGCCAGGGCGCGCTGGGCTTCACGCTGGCCTGCGGCAGCGCGGCGCTGCTGACCGCCCAGATGGCGGACGTGGCCTTGCCCCTGGACCCCGCGCCGTTTCGCCCCTGAACCGGCCCATGTCCATTTCCAGATAGCCCCTGCCATTTCGTCGGCAGACGGACTGTCCCGCGCTCCCTAGGATAGGCATCCGCGCGCCGCTTCGCGGCCGCGTCCATCCTAATCCTGCGAGCGCAATCATCATGTCCTATCTGTACCCGTTGTTCGCCATCCTGTTCTGGGCGGGCAACGTCATCGTCTCCAAGATGGCGGCCAGCGCCATCTCGCCCACGGCCATCACCTTCTACCGGCTGGTGCTGGCGCTGTTCCTCATGGGCCTGTTCACCGCGCGCCCGGCCTGGCGCAACCGCAAGCTCATCCTGCGCCACTGGCCCAAGCTGGCCCTGTACGGCGCGCTGTCCTCGGCGCTGTTCCAGGCGCTGTCGTACCGCGCCGCCGAAACCACCACGGCCACCAACATGGCCATTCTGACCGCGCTGATCCCCTTGCTCAGCATGCTGCTCAGCGTGCTGATCCTGCGCGACCCCCTGACCCTGGGCATGGCCGCGGGCGGGGCGCTTTCGTTCATCGGCCTGCTGTACCTGGTGGGGCAGGGCGACATGCTGAGCGTGTTCCAGCAAGGCATCCACGCGGGCGACGGCCTGATGCTGCTGGCGGCCCTGTCGTACGCGCTGTACGGCGTGCTGCTGCGCCACTGGAAGGTGCCGCTGCCGGCCTGGCAGTCGACCTTCGTGCAGTCGATCTTCGCGCTGCTCTACATGCTGCCGCTGTACCTGCGCGTGCCGGCGGCGCAGGCCGCGCTGGACGCGGACACCATTCCGCTGATTCTTTACGCGGGCATTTTCTCGTCGGTGCTGCTGTCGTTCCTGTGGATCGAGGGCGTGCAGCGGCTGGGCCCCAACCGCTGCAGCATCTTCATCAACCTGCTGCCGCTGTTCACCGCGCTGGCCGCCTTCGCGCTGCTGCGCGAGCAGCTGCATGGTTACCACCTGCTGGGCGGCGCGGTGACGCTGGCCGGCGTGCTGCTGGCGCAGACCGTGCAGCGGCCGCTGTTCGGCCGCGCCCGCGGGCTGGCGCTGGACTAGTCCGCGCCTGCGCCCGCGGGTTCGTCCCACACATTGCGCGCGCGCGGCGTCTCGATCCGGTAGTCGGAATATTTGCGGGCGAAGAATTCCGCGCCCAGCGCGGCCGCGGCGTCCAGCGGCCGGCGCGGGTCGGCGGCGATCTCGCCGCGCAGATTGCCCGCGCCGTGCACATAGCCGATGAAATCCGAGTGCGTGTAGCGCGCGTATTCCTGGACCTGGTGCACGATGCCCAGCGCGGCGCCGGGATAGGTCTCCTCGGAAGCCACGGCCAGGCCCAGGCGCTTGCCGGCCATGCGGGCCTTGACCCGCTCGGGCTCGGGGCCGGCGCCGGCGTAGTGCGCGAACGAACGGTCGAAGAAGGCCTTGGCCTGGGCCGACATGCCGTACCACCAGATGGGGGTGCACAGCAGCATGCCGTCGGCCGGCAGGAAATGCTCCAGGAACAGTTCCGCGTAGCGGTCCGTGGGCGCAGGCGCGCGCCGCAGGTCGGGCAGAAAGCCGTGGATGTAATCGTCCAGGAACAGCAGGCTGGCGCGCACGCCCGCGGTTTCGGCGCCGCGCAGCGCGGCCGCGCCCAGCGCCGCGCTGTTGCCGTCGCGCCGCGGGCTGCCCACCAGGATGAGCAGGCTTTTTTCGGCTTGATGTGAATTCATGTGAGGTTTCCCGTTCTTGCAGGCGATATGCCATGCGTCAGGCAGAATTTAGGTTCATCGCCGGGCGGCGACAAATGAGCATTCCTGAACTAAGATGAATCGAATTCATCCCGGGGCCCGCCATCCATGTTCGCCACGCTACCCGTCACGGCGCTGCGCACCTTCGAGGCCGCCGCCAGGCTGCGCAGTTTCAAGCTGGCCGCGGCCGAGCTTGCCGTCACCGCGACGGCGGTTTCGCACCAGGTCAAGGCGCTGGAACGCCATGTGGGCGTGGCGCTGTTCGAACGCGTGCCGCGCGGGGTGCGCCTGACGGACGCCGGCGGCCGATTGTTCGCGCGCGTGCACGGCGCGCTGCTGGACGTGGCCCAGACGCTGGACGACTTGCGGCCGGCGCCGGCCTCGGGCGCGCTGACGGTATCGACCACGCATTCGTTCGCGGCCTTGTGGCTGGTGCCGCGGCTGGGACGTTTCTACGAGGCCCATCCGCAATACCAGCTGCGCCTGAATGCCAGCGCCGAACCGGTGGATCTGCTGCAGGACGCCAGCGTGGACGTGGCGGTGCGCTACAGCCGCCGGCAGTATCCGGGCCTGCATGCCGCCTGCACGCTGCAGGAGCGGTTCGGCGTCTATGGCGCGCCGGCCCTGGTGGCGCGGCAGGGCAGGCGCGCGCCGGCGCTGGTGACCGTGCGCTGGCGCGACTCGCTGTTGTACGAACAGGGCTGGCGGGACTGGTGCGAGGCGGCCGGGCTGCCGGCCTGGCGCCGGCCGGCGGCCGAACACGCCTATGACGAGGAACACTATGCGCTGCAGGCCGCCATCGCCGGGCAGGGCCTGGTGCTGGCCAGCTCGGTGATGGTGTCCGACAGCGTGGACGCGGGCACCCTGGTGGCCTGCCGTCCGCAGGTGCGGGTGGCGGGCGCGGCCTATACGGCGCTGTGCGCGCCGGGGCGCGAACGGCATCCGCCGGTCAAGGCGTTCCTGGCGTGGCTGGGCCGGGAATTCGAGGCCCAGGCATGAGACACGCCTCGCAGCTGATGCGCAGCGGCAGCCTCAGCGGCTACGTCGAACTGGTGCAATCGCTGGGCCGCGACCCCTACGCCTTCATGAAGGCGGTGGGCCTGCAGGCGAAGTTCCTGGACGATCCGGAGATGCTGATTTCGCGGGACGCCGTGCGCGAACTGCTGGAGATCACCGCGCGCGCCACGCGCACGGAAGACCTGGCGCTGCGCCTGGCGGCAAGGCGCAAGCTGTCCGCGCTCGGCCCCATCAGCCTGGTGCTCAGGCAAGCGCCCACGCCGCGCGCCGCCATCGACACCCTGTGCCGCTATCTGCGGCTGGTGAACGCCTCGCTGATCATCCGCGTCGAAGACGCGGGCAACGTGATCGTGCTGCGCGAGGATCTGCTGCCCACGCCCGGACTGGCGATGCGCCAGTCGGTGGAGCTGGCCGTGGGCACGCTGTTTCGCATCCTCAGCGAACTGATCGGGCCGCGCTGGCAGCCGCTGGACGTCTGTTTCACGCATCGTCCGCCCAAGGACGTCGCCGCGCATCGCGCCTATTTCCGCCGCGCCGTCAAATTCAACCAGGACTTCAATGGGCTGGTGTGCCTGGCCAGCGACCTGTCCCGCCCGCGCGAGCCGGGAGACCAGGTCGCCGCCGACCTAGCGCGCAAATACCTGGAAGCGGCGCTGACCGATCGCGGCGAGAGCGCCCAGGAGACCTGCCGCCGGGTCATATTGGCGCTGTTGCCCAGCGGCGCGTGCAGCGCGCAGGAAGTGGCGCGCTTCCTGCACGTCGACCGGCGCACGCTGCACCGCCGGCTCGAAGCGGAAGGGCTGAGCTTCAGCCGGCTGCTCGACCAGGTGCGCTCGGACCTGGCCAGGCACCATCTGCGCGAGAGCGACCTGCCGCTGGGCGAGGTGGCGGAGCTGCTGGGTTTCGCCCGCGCCAGCAGCTTCAGCCACTGGTTCCGCGGCCTGTTCGGCTGCAGCGCCACCGAGTGGAGCAAGCAGGCCGGGTCCATGTCCCAAAAAAGCAAACTTGTGTCCCAGAAAAGCAAGTGAGCGCGCAGCGTCCGGCAGATACTTATGCCCACAGGACAGGCATTGCGCAGCGCGCATCCGTCCGACATAAGAAAGCACAGGAGACGGACATGAGACTGCAGCGATTTGCACGGCCCGCCGTGGCCTTGATCGGATGGTCGCTGGCGTTCAGCGCCTGGGCGCTGGGCGGCAAGCCCTTGCGGGTCATCGTCCCGGGACAGCCGGGCGGCACGATAGACATCGCCGCCCGCGTGATCGGGCAGCAGATGTCCGCGGACACCGGCCGGCCCGTGGTCATCGAGAACCGTCCCGGCGCGACCGGCTCGATAGGCCTGAGCGCCATGCTGAAGGCCGATCCCGACGGCGACACCATCGCGCTCGGGCCGAACAACATGCTGGTCGAGGCGCCGCAGGTGATGAAGGTGCCTTACGACCCGCTGGGCGATATCGTCACCATCGCCCGGGTGGCGTTCACCAGCTATGCGCTGGTGAGTTCGGCAGACTATCCGGCCAAGGATTTCCCGAGCCTGGTCGAGCACCTGAAGACGCGCAAGGGCAAGTCTTCTTTCGCCAGCTACGGCACGGGCACGGTGTCGCAGTACTCCGGGCTGATCTTCAGCAGCCAGGCCGGGCTGGACATGCAGCACGTGGCCTACCTGGGATCGCCGCAGGCCCTGCAGGACGTGATCGGCGGGCAGGTCGACGTGATGTTCGACGGCATGGTGACGTCCCTGCCGCTGATCAAGAGCGGCCGGCTGCGCGCCTATGCCGTCGCCGGAAAGAACCGGTCCAGGTATTTTCCCGAGGTGCCGACGATGAGCGAGCTGGGCTACCCCGAAATCCAGTTCCAGGGCCAGGTGTGCTTCTACGGTTCCAGCAAGCTGCCGCCCGAGGTACTGGCCAGGCTCCAGGCCATCGTCAGCAAGGCGGCCAGCGCGCCCACGGTGCAGCAGAAGCTCGGCGACGTGGGCCTGGAGCCCGACGTGAGCACCGATACGGCCGCGCTGCTGGCCGAAAACCGGCAGCTGTTCCAGCGCAACGCCGCCATCGTCAAGAAGTTCGACATCCGGGCGAACTGACCCGCCCGCACCGTTTCCCACGCGACACGGGCGCGCCTGCGCGCGCCGGCACGGCCGCGCACGCCCGGCGCCGCAACCCTTCCATTTCCACCCCAGCGGAGCATCCAGCCATGAATTTCCTAGACGGCCATCTGTATCCCGAAAACCAGCAGCCCCTGATCATCACCGCCGCGCCTTACGCGCCGGGCTGGATTCCTTCGGACTTTCCCGAAGACATTCCGGTCACGATGGAAGAGCAGATCCAGAAGGCGGTGGACTGCTACGAAGCCGGCGCCACCGTGCTGCACCTGCACGTGCGCGAAGCCAACGGCAAGGGCAGCAAGCGCCTGTCCATGTTCAACGAACTGATCGCCGGCGTGCGCGAGGCCGTGCCCGAGATGATCATCCAGGTCGGCGGCTCCATCAGCTTCGCGCCCGAGGAAGGGCAGGCGGCCAAGTGGCTCAGCGACGACACCCGCCACATGCTGGCCGAACTCGATCCCAGGCCCGACCAGGTCACGGTGACCGTCAACACCACGCAGATGAACGTCACCGAACATGCCGGCGTCGATGACTTCAGGGGCGTTTCGCGCGGCTTTCCGGAGCTGTATTCGACCTACAAGGACATGATCGTGCCCTCCAATCCCAGCTGGGCCGAGGAGCACATCCGGCGCCTGACGGCGGCGGGCATCCAGAGCGAGTTCCAGGTCTACAACATCAACAGCTTCGAGACGATCGAGCGCATGATCCGCCGCGGCGTCTACAAGGGTCCGCTGGTGATGAACTGGGTCGCCATCAGCGGCGGCATGGACCAGGCCAACATCTACAACCTGGCCAACATGCTGCGCGCCGTGCCCGACGGCGCGGTGGTCACGGTGGAGAGCTCGGTGCTGAACGTGCTGCCCATCAACATGATCGGCATCGCCCTGGGCCTGCACGTGCGCTGCGGCATCGAGGACGTGCTGTGGAACCAGACGCGCACGGGCAAGATGAGCTCGGTCGAGCAGATCAGGCAGCTGGTCCGCATCTCCGGCGAATTCGGCCGCCCCATCGCCACCGCGCAGCAGGCGCGCGAGATCATGAAGATCGGCGTGTTCTACGAGACCGCCGACGAGACGCTGCGGGCCAACGGCTTCGCGCCCAACCGCAACGGCGGCAACCAGGGCTTCCTGCGCAAGCCGGACTGAAACCGGGCGGCCGGCCGGTCCGGCCGCGAACCTGAACCACGGGATGGATGAATTATGGCATCGTTGACTCGCAGGCAACTCATACTCGGCGCGACGGCGGCGCTGGCGGCCGGCCTGGTCCGCGCCCAGGGCGCCGGCGAATGGCCCGCGCGGCCGGTCAAGGTAATCGTCCCCGGCGGGCCGGGCGGCGTGCTGGACACGCTGGCGCGCCAGCTCTACGCCCGGCTGCAGGACGCGCTGGGCCAGCCTTTCGTGGTCGAGAACCGGCCCGGCGCGAACGGGCTGATCGGTTCGGCCGCGGTCAAGAACGCGGCGCCGGACGGCTATACGATCCTGCACAGCACGGCCTCGTCCATGGTGATGGCCGAGGCCCTGAATCCCGCCATATCGATCCGGACCTTGCGCGACCTGGAGCCGGTGGCGCTGTCCTCCGTGGGCGGGGTGCTGCTGGTGGTGCATCCGTCGGTGCCGGCCAGGACGCTGCCCGAACTGGTGGCGCTGCTGCGCAGCGATCCCGACAAGTACCCTTCGTACGGAAGCTGGGGCGTGGGCTCGAACGGCCACCTGACGATGGAGTGGCTCAAGCAGCGGGCCGGCCTGCGCATCAATCACGTTCCGTACAAGACTTCGCCTTCCTTGCTCACCAACATCGTGTCGGGCGAGCTGCCGATAGGCTGGGTCGACGTCGTGGCGCCGCTGGGCTTCATCGAGCAGGGCAAGCTGCGGCCCATCGCCCTGACCGGCACGGTGCGCAGCCCCCGGCTGCCCGAGGTGCCGGTGTTGTCCGAGCAGGGCTATCCCTTCACCGCCGCGGGCTGGCAAGGCATTTTCGCGCCCAAGGGCACGCCGCCGGAAATCGTGGAGCGCCTGCACGCCGTCATCAACCGCGAACAGGTGCAGCCGGCGTTCAGGCAGGCGCTGCTGCAGGCCAACGTGCCGCCGGCGCAGGCCGTCAGCCGCGAGGCGTTCGTGCAGACGATAAAGGACGACCTGGCGGCCTGGCGCAAGGTCGTGGTCGACGGCAACATCCAGGCGGATTGAGACAGGCCATGAAGATCGCTTCCCATGCCGAAAAGATCGGCCGCCTGCTGCGGCTGCGCGCCAGGCTCGACCCCCTGGAGGATTTCGAGCTGTGGTACTGGACCGGCCTGACGGCCGGAACCAATATCTGGAACGCCGCGCTGCACGCGGTGGGGCTGACCAGCGAGGACCGTGTTTTCTCGACCATTCCAGGCGTGCACGTGGTGCCGCAGCCCGACGGCGGCTGGCGGCGCGAACTGCGCGGCCCGGGCGACGTCAGCCATGTCGGCTGGCCGGCGATTCCAGGGGAAATGCCCGAGCCCGTGCAGCGCCTGGAAGCCGCGCTGCACGAACTGGAAACCTATCGCGATCCCTGCCTGCGGGGCGACCGCGTTCCGACGCAGGCCATAGTCGATGCCTGCGACGGTGCGCTGTCGGAAGCCATCGCAGTCTATGACGCGCTGGTCCTTCCGGAGGCGCGCAGATGATTCCTGACCATCATCGCGCCAAGGCGCGGCGGATCGAGCGCTCGCTCGCCAAGCTCACCGACGCGGATTGGGAGATCCGCATCGAGGCGGCGATGCTGGCGGCCACGCACTGGGTCAACTACACGCTGCACAGGACTGGCGTCAGCGACGAGTCCGAAGACATGGTGCACGCGTCCATGTGCATGGTGAGCGTGCTGCGCAAGTACCGGCTGGCCGAACCGCTGCTGATCGCGCAGCTCGAAGCGATCGAGGAGCTGCGCCCCTTGCACGTGCGCGGCGACATGGAAGGCGGCGCCGGCGCTGCGGCCAGGGCGCTGGAACTGCTCGACGCGATAGGAACGCGGGCGCGTGCGCTGTGATCCGGCGCCGGATTGACGGGTCCGGGAGCCGCTTCTAATATCGTCCGACATTGCGCGGCGGCCTCGCCGCGACCCTGGCGGCGCACCGTGAACCGATTCCATGAAATGACCGTATTCCTGGCGGTGGCCGAGGCGCAGAGCTTCGCCGCCGCCGCCCGGCGCCTGGAGATGTCGGCGCCCAGCGTCACACGCAGCGTGGCGGCGCTGGAGCGGCGGCTGGGCGCCTTGCTGCTGGTGCGCACCACGCGCAGCCTGCGCCTGACCGAGGCCGGCCAGCGCTATGCCGCGGACTGCCGCCGCATCCTCGAAGAGGTGGAGCAGGCCGATGACGCCGCGGCCGGCGCCATGGCCGCCCCGCGCGGCGCGCTCAGCATCACCGCGCCGGCCCTGTTCGGCGAGCTGCACGTGATGCCGGCGGTGCTGGGCTATCTGCGCGCGCACCGCGCAGTCTCGGTGCGCACGCTGCTGGTGGACCGCGTGGTCAATCTGCTCGACGAAGGCGTGGACGTGGCGGTGCGCATCGGCGCCTTGCCCGATTCGTCGCTGACCGCCGTGCAGGTGGGCGAGGTGCGCCGCGTGGTGTGCGCCGCGCCCGCGTTCCTGCGCGAACATGGCGCGCCGCGCGATCCGGACGAGCTGCAGCGCTATTGCACCATCACCGCGGCGATGGAAGGGCGCGGGCCGCAATGGCGCTTCCTGCAGGACGGCCAGCCCAGGCGCGTGCGGGTCGATTCGCAGCTGACGGTCACCTCGTTCCAGGCCGCGGTGCTGGCGGCCCGCGAGGGCTGGGGCCTGACGCAGGTGGTGTCCTACCAGGTCGCGCGCCACCTGGCCAGCGGCGAACTGGAAGTGGTGCTGCGCGACTTCGAACTGCCGCCCTTGCCGGTGCACGTGGTGTATCCGGAAGGCCGCAAGAGTTCGGCCAAGGTGCGCAGCTTCGTCGATTTCTGCGTCGAGGCCCTGCGCCGCGACCTGGCCGCGCTGCCGGCCTAGCCGCATATTCTTTCACCGCCTGCAAGAGTGTCTTGCCGCGGCCGGCCGTTCCCCCGCGGCCGGCGCGGGGCCAAGATGGGCCTGTCTCCAGTCCCCATTGAAGAAACCTCATGCAGACCGCCCAGCCTTCCATCCTGACGTTCTACAGCTTTCCGCTGTCCGGCCATGCCCATCGCGTGGCGCTCATGCTGTCCCTGCTCGATGTGCCGCACCGGACGGTCGACGTGGACCTGCGCGGCGGCGAACACAAGCGCCCCGCGTTCCTGGCGCTCAATCCGTTCGGCCAGGTGCCGGTGATCGATGACGGCGGCGTGGTGGTGGCGGACTCCACCGCGATCCTGGTCTACCTGGCCAGGCGCTACGGAGGCCAGGCCTGGCTGCCCGAGGACGCCGCCGGCGCGGCCGCGGTGCAGCGCTGGCTGTCGGTCGCTTCCGGGCCGCTGGCCGCCGGTCCCGCCGCAGCGCGCCTGGTGACGCTGTTCGGTGCGCCCTACGACGTGGACAGCACGCTGGCGCGCGCCCATGCCTTGCTGGCGGTCATGGACCGCGAGCTGGCCGGCCGCGACTTTCTGGCCGGCGCGGCGCCCTCGATCGCGGACGTCGCCTGCTATGCCTATGTGGCGCATGCGCCCGAGGGCAATGTGTCGCTGGACAGCTATGCGGCGCTGCGGGCCTGGCTGCGCCGCATCGAAGGCCTGCCGCGCTTCGTGCCCATGGCTTGCTCGCCGGTGGGCCTGCTGGCCGCGTGATGGCAGGGAGCGCAATCATGACCATCGCTTCGACGCCTGCCGCAACGCCGTCGCCCTGGCATGCCGGCGAAACCCTGCTGCAACGCCACGCCGGCGTGGCCGAACGCATGCAGCAGACCGGGCCCAAGGTCATCCGCAACTACATGCCGGACCAGCACCGCGAATTCTTCGCGCAGCTGCCGTTCCTGGTGGCCGGCGCGGTGGACGGGCAGGGCGATCCCTGGGCCGGCGTGCTGGAGGGGCCGCCCGGCTTCGCGGTCTCGCCCGATCCGCGCGTGCTGCGCGTCTGCGCCACGCCCGACGCCGACGATCCGCTGCTGGCCGGCCTGGGACCGGACCGGCCGGTGGGCGTGCTGGGCATCGAGCTGCACACGCGCCGGCGCAACCGGGTCAACGGCCGCATTTCGGCCTGGGACGGCAAGCGTTTCGAGATCGCGGTGGCGCAGTCCTTCGGCAACTGCCCCAAGTACATACAGGCCCGCGACTTCCATTTCTCCCGTTCTCCGGCGCTGCGTTTCGCCGGCGCGCCGCGCGAGCGCGACGGGCTGGACGCCGCCGCCCGCGCGCTGATCGCGCGGTCCGACACCCTGTTCGTGGCCAGCTACGTCGACGCCGGCGAGCGCGCCGTGGACGTGTCGCACCGCGGCGGCAAGCCGGGCTTCGTGCGGGTGGAGGGCAATGTGCTGACCATCCCGGATTTCTCGGGCAACCGCTACTTCAACACCTTGGGCAACATGGTGCTGAACCCGCGCGCCGGGCTGCTGTTCATCGACTTCGAGCGCGGCGACGTGCTGCAGCTGGCCGGACGCGCCGAAGTGATCCTGGACAGCCCCGAGGTCGCGCGGTTCGAGGGCGCCGAACGGCTGTGGCGGGTGCACGCGCGCCGCGTGGCATTCCGTCCGGGCGCGCTGGCCCTGCGCTGGCGTTTCGAGGCCTATTCGCCGGCCTCTCTGGCGACCGGGCAGTGGGCCGGAGCCTAGGCATCCGTCTTCTGTACCACGGTGTCTTCCGGGCCGATCGGGCGGCCGTCCTGCGCGCGCACTTCCAGCCGGCGCACGGGCTGGCCGCGCTTGCGGTCGATCAGCAGCGAGTGGGGCTCGGCGGGGCCGTAATAGTGGTCTTCGCCCCATTGGCGCAGGCCGACGATCACCGGGAACAGCGCACGGCCTTTTTCCGTGAGCACGTATTCCTGGTAGGCGCTGCCGTCGGAGGCGGGGGCCGCGGCCAGGATATCGTGCGCGGTCAGCGTGCGCAGGCGGTCGCTGAGGATGTTCTTGGCCACGCCCAGGCTTTTCTGGAATTCGCCGAAGCGGCGCAGCCCGTCGAAGGCGTCGCGCACGATCAATAGCGACCACCAGTCGCCGATGGCGTCCAGGGAGCGCGCCACCGGGCAGGCGGCGCCTTCGAAACTCGTGCGTTTGACCATGCCGATTCCTCGCGCAGGAAAAATAATGGTTGCATTATAAAACCTTGAATCCTAGTATTCTGGTTTTGTAATGAAACCAAAAGGAATCGCCATGTCCGACGACTCTCCCATGCCGCGTTCGCTGGTGCTGCTGCTTGCGGTGGCCTGCGCCCTGAGCGTGGCCAACGTGTATTACGCGCAGCCGCTGCTGGACGCCATCGGCCGCGAGTTCGGCCTGTCCGAGGCGGCGGTGGGCGTGGTGGTGACGGCCACGCAGCTGGGCTGCGCGCTGGCGCTGCTGTTCGTGGTGCCGCTGGGCGACCTGCTGGACCGCCGTCGCCTGATGATCGGCCAGCTCGGGCTGCTGGCGCTGGCGCTGGCGGCCGTGGCGGTCGCGCCTGCCGCGCCCTGGCTGCTGGCCGGCATGGTCGCGCTGGGCCTGCTGGGCACGGCGATGACGCAGGGCCTGCTGGCGCTGTCGGCGGCGCTGGCCGCACCGGGCGAACGCGGCCGCGTGGTCGGGGCCGCGCAGGGCGGCGTGGTGACCGGGCTGTTGCTGGCCCGGGTGCTGGCCGGCGTGGTGGCCGACGCCTGGGGCTGGCGCGCGGTGTACCTGGTGTCGGCCGCGCTGGCGGCGGCGCTTGCGGTGGTGCTGGCCTATCGCCTGCCGCGCCGCCGCCTGCCCACGGTGGACCTGGGCTACTGGGCGCTGCTGCGTTCGCTGTACGACTTGCTCGCGTCAGAGCGCGTGCTGCGCGTGCGCGGCACGATCGCGATGCTGATGTTCGCCGCCTTCAGCGCGTTCTGGACCGCGCTGGTGCTGCCCTTGAGCGCGCCGCCCCATTCGCTGACGCATACGGCGGTGGGCGCCTTCGGGCTGGTGGGCGTGGTCGGCGTGCTGATGGCCGCCGGCGCCGGCCGGCTGGCCGATCGCGGGCTGGGCGAGCGCACCACGGCGGCGGGCCTGGCGCTGTTGTGCCTGTCGTGGGCGCCGATCGCATTGCTGGAACACAGCCTGTGGCTGCTGGCGCTGGGCGTGCTGGTCCTGGACGTGGCCTTGCAGGCGCTGCACGTCACCAACCAGGCCATGATTTTCGGCATCAGCGCCCAGGCGCACAGCCGCCTGGTGGGCGGCTACATGATGTTCTACGCCGCCGGCAGCGGCCTGGGCTCGATCGCCTCGACCGCGATATACGCGCAGGCCGGATGGCCGGGCGTCTGCGCGCTGGGCGCGGCGATCAGCCTGGCGGCGCTGGCGTTCTGGGCACTGACGCTGCCGCGTCAGGCGGCGCAACGCCCCTACGCCTGCCGTCACGGCAAGGCGTAATCCTTCGACCCCAGCACCACCGCCGCCAGCCCCGGCGCCTGGCTCAGCTTGTGCAGCGCATAGCATTGCGCCGTGGCGATCTTGGCGTCGTGGAACGCCGGGTCTTCGTCGCGGTGGGCCAGGCTGGCGAGCAGGGCGCGCGCCATCTGCCAGCCGGCCAGGGTGGTGCCGGCCAGCAGCAGGTAGGGCACGGCGGCGCCGAACACCGCGTTGGGATGGCTGGCGGCGTTGGCCAGCACGAAATCGACGGCGTCGGACAGCGCCGCGCTGGCCCGGCGCAGGGGCGCGAGCATGCGGGCCGCGGCGGGATCGCCGCTGGCCTCCAGCGCCGCTTCGGTCTGGCGGACTTCGGCCAGCAGGGCGCGGGCGACGGCGCCGCCGTCGCGCAGGGTCTTGCGGCCCACCAGGTCGTTGGCCTGGATCGCGGTGGTGCCTTCGTAGATGGTGAGGATGCGGGCGTCGCGGTAGTACTGCGCGGCGCCGGTTTCCTCGATGAAGCCCATGCCGCCATGCACCTGCACGCCGAGGCTGGCCACGTCGATCGACATCTCGGTGCACCAGCCCTTGACGATGGGAACCAGGAATTCCTGGACCGCCAGGTGGCGCTTGCGCGCTTCGGCGTCGGGGCTGGCGTGGGCCAGGTCGGCATGGCCGGCAGTGACGTAGGCCAGCGCGCGGCCGGCCTCGGTCAGCGCGCGCATGGTGCCCAGCATGCGGCGCACGTCGGGGTGCTGGATGATGGGCACGGCCTCGCGCGAGGAGCCGTCCACCGGCCGGCTCTGCACGCGCTCGGCGGCATAGGCCTGCGCATGCTGATAGGCGCGGTCGGCGACGGCGATGCCCTGCACGCCGACGGCGTAGCGGGCGGCGTTCATCATGATGAACATGGCGTCCAGGCCGCGGTTTTCCTGGCCCACCAGATAGCCCACCGCGCCGCCGGCGTCGCCGAACTGCAGGGTCGCGGTGGGGCTGGCCTTGATGCCCAGCTTGTGCTCGATCGACACGCATTGCACGTCGTTGCGCGCGCCCAGCGTGCCGTCCTCGTTGACCAGGAACTTGGGCACTAGGAAAAGCGAAATGCCCTTGACCCCTTCGGGCGCGTCGGGCAGGCGGGCCAGCACCAGGTGCACGATGTTCTCGGCGAGATCATGTTCGCCATAGGTGATGAAGATCTTGGTGCCGGAAATCCGGTAGGTGCCGTCGTCCGCAGGCTGCGCGCGAGAGCGGATCATGGCCAGGTCGGAGCCGGCCTGCGGCTCGGTCAGGTTCATGGTCCCGGTCCAGCGGCCTTCGATCATGGGGCCGATGTAGCGCTCGCGCAGCTCGGGCGAGCCGGCGGTCAGCAGCGCCTCGATCGCGCCGTTGGTCAGCAGCGGGCACAGCGCGAAAGACAGGTTGGCGGCGTTGAGCATCTCGGAGCAGGGCGAGCCCAGCAGCCCCGGCAGGCCCTGGCCGCCGTACTCGACCGGATGGGTCATGCCCTGCCAGCCGGCTTCGGCGTACTGGCGGAAGGCCTGCTTGAAGCCGGGCGAGGTGGTCACCGCGCCGTCGCGCCAGGCGCTGGGCTCGCGGTCGGCCGGCTGGTTCAGCGGCGCCAGCACGTCGCCGGCGTAGCGCGCGGATTCCTCCAGCACGGCCTGCACGGTGTCGGGCGTGGCTTCCTCGAAGCCGGGCAGGGCGGCCACCTGGGGCAGGCCGGCCAGGCGGTTCAGCACGAACAGCATGTCTTTCACGGGGGCTTGGTACGTCATTGCGTTGGCGCTCCTGGATGGGGTGTGGTCAGGCCGTCTTGCCCGGGGCGGCCAGGTCGATGGCCGAGGTCGCGCCCACGGCGGCGCGCAGTTCGAACTTCTGGATCTTGCCGGTGGAGGTCTTGGGCAGTTCGCCGAAGCGCACCGCGCGCGGGACCTTGAAGCCCGGCAGCAGGCTTCTGCAATGCGCGATGATTTCCTCGGCGGTGGCGCTGCAGCCGGGCTTGAGCTCGATGAAGGCGCACGGGGTTTCGCCCCACTTGGGATCGGGCATGGCCACCACCGCGGCCGCGGCCACCGCGGGATGGCGGTAGAGCGCGTCCTCGACTTCGATGCTGGAGATGTTCTCGCCGCCCGAGATGATGATGTCCTTGCTGCGGTCCTTGATGCGGACGTAGCCGTCGGCCGTCATCACGCCGAGGTCGCCGGTGTGGAACCAGCCGCCGGCGAACGCGGCGTCGGTGGCGCGCTCGTTCTTCAGGTAGCCCTTCATGCAGATGTTGCCGCGGAACATGACTTCGCCCACGGTCTGCTCGTCGGGCGGCACCGGTTCCATGGTTTCCGGGTCGCGCACCGACACGCCGGCCTGCAGGTGATAGCGCACGCCCTGGCGGGCGGTGAGCAGCGCGCGCTGCTCGTCTTCCAGCGCGTCCCAGGCGTCCTGGCGCGCGCACACGGCCGCCGGGCCGTAGACCTCGGTCAGGCCGTAGACGTGGGTCAGCTCGAAACCGATGTCGCGCATCTTGGCGATGACGGCCGGCGCCGGCGCCGCGCCGGCGACCATGGTGCGCACGGTGTGCCGGATGCCCGCCCGCATTTCGGCCGGCGCGTTGGCCAGCGCGCTTTGCACGATGGGCGCGCCGCAGTAATGGGTCACGCCTTCGTCGCGGATCAGGTCGAACACCATCTTGGGGTCGACCTTGCGCAGACAGACGTTGACGCCCGCGCGCGCGGCCACCGTCCACGGGAAACACCAGCCGTTGCAATGGAACATGGGCAGGGTCCACAGATAGACCGGATGCTTGGGCATGTCCCATTCGAGGATGTTGCTGACCGCGTTGAGATAGGCGCCGCGGTAGTGGTAGACCACGCCCTTGGGATCGCCGGTGGTGCCGGACGTGTAGTTCAGCGCGATGGCGTCCCATTCGTCGGCCGGCGGCTGCCAGTCGTAGCGCGCCGGCGCGGCGGCCAGGAAGTCTTCGTAGTCGATCGCGCCGGGCAGGGCGGCGGGCGCGCTCTCCAGGTCGTGCACCGAAATCAGTTTCAGGTGGGGATACTCGGCCACGGCGCGGCGCGCGACCTCGGCGTATTCCGTGTCCACGATCAGCGCCCGGGCCTCGCCGTGGCCCAGCATGAACAGCACGCTGGGAATGTCCAGCCGCGTGTTCAGGGTGTTGAGCACCGCGCCCAGCATGGGCACGCCGAAGTGGGCCTCGACCATGGCGGGGATGTTGGGCAGCATGACCGCGACCGTATCGCCGCGCCGGACGCCGGCCTGCTCCAGCGCGCCGGCCAGGCGCTGCGCGCGTTCGTAGGTCTGGGCCCAGTTGCGCCGCACCTTGCCGTGGACCACGGCCAGGCGCTGCCCATACACTTCGGCGGCGCGGGCGATGAAATCCACCGGCGTCAGGGGCGTGTAATTGGCCTCGCGGCGCGCGAGGCCGTGCTCGTACATGCTGCTCATGCTTGTCTCCTGTCGGATGCGGAAGGCACCCGGATATTCTTTGCGCGGAGGGCGTTTGTTCCGCTTCGCTTGCTAGAGCTTATCGGCGGCCGGAAAATGCAGTCTGTCACCTGCATGACAGACCCATCCCGAGTTTTACACGGATCTTCCCATGTCCGACGTTTCAAACATCGTTTCCGCCGAAGAACCGGCGCCGTTGTTCGCCGCCTGCGCCTGGTTCGGCGCGCTGCAGGCCGAACACCAGGAGCTGGTCCTGGCGAGCTCGCGCGCCGAGCGCGTGGACGCCGGCGCCTGGATCGCGCGGCGCAACGCGCCCTCGGATTACTGGCTGGGCGTGCATACGGGCCTGCTCAAACTGGCCATCTACAACGAGTCGGGGCGCAGCTGTACGTTTTCGGGCGTGCCGCCGGGCGGCTGGTTCGGCGAGGGCAGCGTGATCAAGCGCGAATTGCGCAAGTACGACGTGGTGGCCATCCAGCCCTCGCTGGTGCTGCTGGTGCCGGCGGCGACCTTCCACGCGCTGCTGGCGGCCAGCCTGCCGTTTTCGCATTTCGTCATCGGCCAGCTGAACGACCGCATGGGCGAATTCATCGCCTCCATCCAGAACCACCGCCTGCTGGACGCGGACGCGCGGGTGGCGCAGTCGCTGGCGCAGTTGTTCAATCCGCGGCTGTATCCGTCCACCGACCTGACCCTGGCGATTTCGCAGGAGGAGCTGGGCTATCTCACCGGCCTGTCGCGCCAGCGGGTCAACCAGGCGCTGCAGGCCCTGGCCGACCAGGACATGCTGGCGCTGGCCTACAACCAGATCAAGGTGCTGGACCTGGAGCGCCTGCGCCAGTACGGGCTGGAGCAGATCTGAGCGCGCGGGCCAGCGCGGCGCGCGCCAGGATGCGGGTGGAGTCCAGCGTGGGCAGCGCGCAATTGGCGTCGTCCAGCACCAGCGGCAGTTCGGTGCAGCCCAGCACCACGGCGTCGCAGCCGGCCGCGCGCAGGCGCTCGACCACGGCTTGCAGCCGCGCCACCGATTCGGGCTTGAAGACGCCGTACACCAGTTCGTCCATGATGATGCGGCCCACCAGCGCGCGGTCCTGCGGTTCGGGGCGCAGCCATTGCAGCCCGCGTTCGTCCAGCTTGTCCGGGTAGACCTCGCTGTCGGCCAGCCAGCGCGTGCCCAGGATGCCGAGGCGGCGGTGGCCGCGCGCCTGCGCCTGGGCGGCGACTTCCGCGGCGATGTGCAGCCAGGGCAGCGGCGAGCGCGCCAATATCGGGTCCAGCGCCTGGTGGATGGTGTTGTCGGGGCAGATCAGGAAATCGGCGCCGGCGCGCGCCAGCTTGTGCGCCGAGGACAGCATCAGCGCGCCCACGCCGTCCAGGTCGCCGCGGTCCAGGCAGGCCACGTAGTCGGCCAGCGAATGCGTATGCAGCGAGATCTCGGGGTGCGCGTGCGGACCCAGGCGCTGCGCGCCTTCGGCGCACAGCGTGCGATAGCACAGCGCCGCGCCTTCCGCCGAGCAGGCCACGATGCCGATATGCAAGGGGGCGGAGTTGTCGCTTGCGGTCACCATGCGGTCGGCTCCTTGTAGAGGGACGGGAAGAGGCTGCGCCATCGTAAATGGCGCAGAAGGGTAGAAATGACCTTTAAGGAGTTATTTATACCCTTATGTATCACGGTAAAAAAAACCCGATAAATCACAATCCATTGATTTAAAGGGAAATTTTTCTGGCACGGAATTCGCATATAGGAGCGTACCCAAAAACCGCAACACTGGAGGGCGTTCCCATCATGGGTCCGTATCGGAAATTATGGTTCACGCTGATCGCCGTGCTGACGATCACATTCGCACTGCTGGGTTTCTATGGCGGCGAAGTCTACCGAAAGGCGCCGCCGATTCCCGGCCAGGTGGTGTCGGCCGACGGCACCCGCCTGTTCGGCCGTGACGACATCCTGGACGGCCAGACCGCCTGGCAATCGATCGGCGGCATGCAGCTGGGATCGATCTGGGGGCACGGCGCCTATCAGGCGCCCGACTGGACGGCCGACTGGCTGCACCGCGAACTGACGGCCTGGCTGGACCTTGCCGCGCGCGACGCGCACGGCAAGGACTACGCGCAGTTGTCCACGCCCGAGCAGGCCGCGCTGCGCGAGGCCCTGAAGGCCGAATACCGCGGCAACGGCACCGACGCCGCGACGGACACGCTCACGGTCAGTCCGCGCCGCGCGCGGGCGATGGCGCAGACGGCGGCCTACTACGACCTGCTGTTCTCCGACGCGCCGTCGCAGCATCGCACCCGCGAAAGCTACGCCATGAAGGAAAACACCCTGCCCGATCCGGCGCGGCGCGCGCAGCTCACGCAGTTCTTCTTCTGGACCGCGTGGGCCGCGGCGACCGAGCGCCCGGGCCAGGACGTCACCTACACCAACAACTGGCCGCACGAGCCGCTGATCGGCAACACGCCCAGCACCGAGAACATTGTCTGGTCCATCGTCAGCGTGGTGGTGCTGCTGGCCGGCATCGGCCTGCTGGTGTGGGCCTGGGCCTTCCTGCGCGGCGAGGAAGAGCCGGAACCCGAGGCGCCCGCCAAGGATCCGTTGACCAGCTTCGCGCTCACGCCCTCGCAGCGGGCGCTGGGCAAGTACGTGTTCCTGGTCGCGGCGCTGTTCGGGTTCCAGGTGCTTCTGGGCGGCTTCACCGCGCACTACACCGTCGAAGGGCAGAAGTTCTACGGCGTCGACCTGTCGCAGTGGTTCCCATACTCGCTGGTGCGCACCTGGCACATCCAGAGCGCGCTGTTCTGGATCGCCAGCGGCTTCCTGGCGGCCGGCCTGTTCCTGGCGCCGGTGATCAACGGCGGGCGCGATCCCAAGTACCAGAAGCTGGGCGTCGACATCCTGTTCTGGGCGCTGGTGGTCGTGGTGGTCGGTTCGTACATCGGCAATTACCTGGCGATCGCCCAGATCATGCCGCCGAACCTGAACTTCTGGCTGGGCCATCAGGGCTATGAGTACGTGGACCTTGGCCGCCTGTGGCAGATCGGCAAGTACGTGGGCCTGTGCTTCTGGCTGGTGCTGATGCTGCGCGGCATCGTGCCGGCGCTGCGCACCAAGGGCACCGACAAGAACCTGCTGGCGCTGCTGACCGCGTCGACGGGCGCCATCGGCCTGTTCTACGGCGCCGGCTTCTTCTACGGCGAGCGCACCCACCTGACGATCATGGAATACTGGCGCTGGTGGATCGTGCACCTGTGGGTCGAGGGCTTCTTCGAAGTCTTCGCCACCACCGCGCTGGCCTTCATCTTCTCGACCATGGGCCTGGTGTCGCGCCGCATGGCCACCACCGCCAGCCTGGCCTCGGCCTCGCTGTTCATGCTGGGCGGCGTGCCGGGCACCTTCCACCACCTGTATTTCGCCGGCGCCACCACGCCGGTGATGGCGGTGGGCGCGAGCTTCTCGGCGCTGGAAGTGGTGCCGCTGATCGTGCTGGGCCACGAGGCCTGGGAAAACTGGCGCCTGAAGTCGCGCGCGCCGTGGATGAACAACCTGAAGTGGCCGCTGATGTGCTTTGTCGCGGTGGCCTTCTGGAACATGCTGGGCGCGGGCGTCTTCGGCTTCATGATCAATCCGCCGGTGTCGCTGTTCTACATCCAGGGCCTGAACACCACGCCGGTCCACGCGCACGCCGCGCTGTTCGGGGTGTACGGCTTCCTGGCGCTGGGCTTCACGCTCATGGTGCTGCGCTACATCCGTCCGCACTACACGCTCAACCCCGGCCTGATGAAGCTGGCGTTCTGGGGGCTGAACATCGGCCTGGCGCTGATGATCTTCACCAGCCTGCTGCCGATCGGACTGATCCAGTTCCAGGCCAGCGTGAGCGAGGGCATGTGGTACGCCCGCAGCGAAGCCTTCATGCAGCAGGAGATCCTGCAGAACCTGCGCTGGGGCCGCACCTTCGGCGACGTGGTGTTCCTGCTGGGCGCGCTGGCGATGGTGGTGCAGGTCATCCTGGGCCTGCTGAGCGGCCGCGCCGTGCCCAACGAGCCGCGGCTGCAGGCCCGTCCGGCCCGCGGCTGATCCCGGTTCGCCGCCCTCATTGCGCCAGCGCAAAGAGGGCGGCGGCGGGAGCCGGTCCAATAGATCCAGGTCCCGGGGCGTCCCGCCCCGGAACGCAACCGGAGCCTCATCCGTGCGCAGCCTGTCGATCGTCGCAATCCTCTTGTCGTTGACCGCATGCGGGCCCGCAGACCGGGCCCCTGCGTCCTTGCCGCAGGTGCTGCGGCTGCCGGCCGGCGAAGTGTCGTACCGGCCTTCCGACACGACGCTGCGCGGCGGCTATCCGGTGACCCCGGCGCCGCTGACGGCGCGTTTTCCACGCGGGCTGTCCATCATGAAACACCAGGTCAGCCAGGCCGAATACGCGGCCTGCGTGAAGGCGGGCGGCTGCAAGCCGCTGGACGGCGCGCATCGAGGCGCGGGCGCGCCTGACATGCCGGCGGTGGGCGTCAGCTGGACCGATGCGTCGGCGTATGCGGCCTGGCTGTCGGCGCGCACCGGGCGGCGCTGGCGCCTGCCCACCTATCCGGAATGGGTCTACGCGGCCGGCGAAGCCTTTCGCGAGCAGGCCGCGCTGCCCGACGCCGGCGACGATCCCGCCCAGCGCTGGCTGGCCGAATACGACGCGCAGAGCAACCGCCAGCGGGAGGACGCCGAGGTGCGCGCGTTCGGCGCCTACGGCGTGAACGCAAGCGGCCTGATGGACATGGCCGGCAGCGTGTGGGACTGGACCAGCGACTGCCATGCGGTGCGGGTCCTGGACGCGCCGGCCGGCGAGGCCGACGGCGGCCGCAACTGCGGCATCCGGATCGCGGCCGGGCGCCACGTGGCCTACCTGCCGGACTTCATCCGCGATCCCAAGAGCGGGGCCTGCTCGGTCGGCCTGCCGCCGGCCAACCTGGGCCTGCGGCTGGTGCTGGACGAGGCTGCCGTCGCGGGCTGATGTTGGAGTTTTGCTGCGAAACCCGGTGGCTGGGGCCGCCTGATGGGTTACGCGCGTTCGAGATAGGCGTCCTCGCTCAAGAACGCTCGCGCTGCACCCATCCTACGGCGCTGCGCGGGCGGCGGCTCGGCCGGCGGCGGGCCGTCCAGGCAGGAAGTACAGCCCGAACAGTCGGGCGCGGCCTGGGCATCGCTGCAGACGCGCGCCAGCGCGGCCGGCGAGCGCAGCACGATGCGCTTGCGGCTGCCGTCGACGATGCCGCGCTGGCGCCAGTCGCTCAGCAGGCGGCTGACGGTGTGCAGCGTGGTGCCCGTCATTTCCGCGATGTCCTGGCGCGTGATCGGAAAACTGATGCCGATGCCGCCGGCGGTAGGCTGGCCGGCGCTTTCCACCAGGCGCAACAGCGTGCGCGCCACGCGCTGCTCGACCTCGTCGGTGGACAGTTCCTGGATGCGCAGGTGCGCGTCCTGCAGGCGCTGGCCCATGGTCTGCAGCGCCATCGCGCCGAGCTGCGGATGGTTGCCCACGAAACGCTCCCACAACTCGTCCGGCCAGGCCAGGCACACGCTTTCCAGCACGGCCTGCACGGTGGCGGGATAGCGCGATTGGCGCATGGCGCGGGCCAGTCCGAACATGTCGCCCGGGTTGACGTAGCGCACCACCACCTGTTCGCCGTCGGCGGTGATCTGCGCCACTTTCAGCCGGCCGCTGAGCAGCACGAAGAAGTGCGAGGCGATGCCGCCCTGGCGGTAGGCGGCGGCGCCGGCGACCAGCCGGCAAGGCTGGGCGCCGCGCAACGCGGACTTCAATTGCGCATCGGAAAGAGGCTTGAAGATCTCCAGGTTGCGCAGCAGCGCGTGACAAAGCGGGGAAGGCATGGCGGTCCTAGAAAGCGGGGGGAGACGGACGAATCTCCATGGCTTCATGTTGACACCGCGGTCCCGCGCTGACAATGCGCCCGGCGCGCGCGCTCGCCTTCGAGTTTGCGCTACAGCAAAGAACGGCGCCTGCGTCGGTTCTTCAATAGGGGTGCCGGCTTTCCCGGCGATTGAAGAACTGGATAAGGAGCTGGATATGAACGCACTACGGCCCCCCTTGCTGGCTGCGGCGCTGGCTTTCACGCTGGCCGCGACGGCCGTGTTCGCGCAGGATGCCGACAAGCTGCCGCGCGCCAAGGTCACGCTGGTCGCCCCGCCGATGGTCCACCCGCACGAGCAGGTCGCGACGTCGGGCCCGAAAGTGGTCGAATTCGAAATGAGCATCGAGGAAAAGAAGATGGTCATCGACGACAAGGGCACCACGCTTCAGGCCATGACGTTCAACGGGTCCATGCCCGGCCCGACGCTGGTGGTGCACGAGGGCGACTACGTCGAGCTGACGCTGGTCAATCCCGCCACCAACGCCATGCGCCACAACGTGGACTTCCACGCCGCCACCGGCGCGCTGGGCGGCGCCAAGCTGACCAACGTCGATCCGGGCCAGCAGGCCACGCTGCGCTTCAAGGCCGACCGGACCGGCACCTTCGTGTACCACTGCGCGCCCGAAGGCATGGTGCCGTGGCACGTGGTGGCCGGCATGAGCGGCGTGCTGATGGTGCTGCCGCGCGACGGCCTGAAAGACCCGGAAGGCAAGCCGCTGCGCTACGACCGCGTCTACACGATAGGCGAATTCGACCTCTACATCCCCAAGGACGAAAACGGCAAGTACAAGGACTACGCCACGCTGGTGGAAAGCTACGCCGACACGGTCGAGGTGATGCGCACGCTTACGCCGTCGCACATCGTATTCAACGGCAAGGTGGGCGCGCTGACCGGGGCCAACGCGCTGCAGGCCAAGGTCGGCGAAACCGTGATGCTGATCCATTCGCAGGCCAACCGCGACACGCGTCCGCATCTGATCGGCGGCCACGGCGACTGGGTCTGGGAAACCGGCAAGTTCGCCAATCCGCCGCAGCGTGACCTGGAGACCTGGTTCATCCGCGGCGGCTCGGCGGGCGCGGCGCTCTACACCTTCAAGCAGCCGGGCGTGTACGCCTACCTGAACCACAACCTGATCGAAGCCTTCGAGCTGGGGGCGGCCGGCCACATCAAGGTCGAGGGCAAGTGGAACGACGACCTGATGAAGCAGATCAAGGCTCCGGGTCCGATCCCGCGCTGAACGTCCGGGGCCGGGCGCCCGCGTCCGGCCTTCACCCCCAGAGATCTTCCGACGGAGCTTTGCCATGTCCACACTACTACGCATTCTGCTGGCGGCCGCACTGGCCGGCCTGCCGGCTTCATGGGCGCAGGCGGAAACCTCGGCCACCGTCCATGCGGCCGGCGAAAAAGTCTACAAATCCGCCTGTTTCGTGTGCCACGCCAGCGGCGTGGCCAACGCGCCCAGGCTGGGCGACAAGCAGGCCTGGTCGCCGCTCATCGCCCAGGGCGCCGACGCGCTGGTGGCGACGGTCATGAAGGGCAAGGGCGCCATGCCGCCGCGCGGCGGCTCGTCGGCCGACGAGGCCGCGCTGCGCGCCGCCGTGGAGTTCATGATGGCCGCCGCACAATAGGGACGCAGGACGCATCGGCCCGCCGCGTGGTGTTAAATACGGTTTTCCCAGACACAGAACGCGCGGTCCTGCGGCGGCGCGAAGGAAACATCATGGCATTTGATTTCGACTTGTTTGTGATCGGCGCGGGGTCGGGCGGCGTGCGCGCGGCGCGTTTCGCGGCCGGTTTCGGGGCGCGCGTGGCGGTGGCGGAAAGCCGCTACCTGGGCGGCACCTGCGTGAACGTGGGATGCGTGCCCAAGAAGCTGCTGGTCTACGGCGCCCATTTCAGCGAAGACTTCGAACAGGCCCGGGGCTTCGGCTGGAACGCCGGCGAACCCGCGTTCGACTGGCCCACCCTGATCGCCAACAAGAATCGCGAAATCGAGCGTCTCAATGGCATCTACCGCAACCTGCTGGTCAACAGCGGCGTGACGCTGCTGGAAGGGCATGCCCGCATCCAGGACCCGCACACGGTCGAAGTCAACGGCAAGACCTACAGCGCCGCCCACATCCTGGTGGCCACGGGCGGCTGGCCCCAGGTGCCGGACATTCCGGGCAAGGAACATGCCATCACCTCGAACGAGGCCTTTTTCCTCGAGGCGCTGCCGCGCCGCGTGCTGGTGGTGGGCGGCGGCTACATCGCGGTGGAATTCGCCTCGATCTTCAACGGCATGGGCGCGCAGACCGTGCAGGCCTATCGCGGCCCGCTGTTCCTGCGCGGCTTCGACCAGGGCGTGCGCGAGCACCTGCGCGACGAGCTGGAGAAGAAGGGCGTGGACCTGCGTTTCAACGCCGAGGTCGCGCGCATCGACAAGCGGGCCGACGGCACGCTGGCCGCCACGCTCAAGGACGGCTCGGTGATCGAGACCGATTGCGTGTTCTACGCCACCGGCCGGCGCCCCATGCTGGACAACCTGGGGCTGGAGAACACCGCCGTCAGGCTCAAGGACGACGGCTTCATCCAGGTGGATGACGAGTACCGTACCGCCGAGCCTTCCATACTGGCCATCGGCGACGTGATCGGCCGCGTGCCGCTGACGCCGGTGGCGCTGGCCGAGGGCATGGCGGTGGCGCGGCGCCTGTTCCGTCCGGAGGAATACCGCAAGGTGGATTACCAGCTGATCCCGACCGCGGTGTTCAGCCTGCCCAACATCGGCACGGTGGGCATGACGACCGAAGAGGCGCGCGCCGCCGGCCACCGGATCAAGCTGTTCGAAAGCCGCTTCCGTCCCATGAAGCTGACCCTGACCGAGTCGCAGGAAAAGACGCTGATGAAGCTGATCGTCGACGCCGACACCGACCGCGTGCTGGGCGTGCACATGGTGGGCCCGGACGCCGGCGAGATCATCCAGGGCATCGCGGTGGCGCTGAAGGCCGGCGCGACCAAGCAGGTGTTCGACGAAACCATCGGCATCCATCCCACGGCCGCCGAGGAATTCGTGACCCTGCGCACGCCGGTCGCGCAATAAGCCTACAAGCGCTCGATCAGGGCGCGCGCCGCCGCCGGCGCGCGTTCCTTGGCGCCGTTGATGAAAAAGGCGTAGACGTCGCGCGGCTGCGCCGCGGCCCCGGCCGGCTCGCCGGCCCGCGGCAGGTCGGCGGGCTGCGCGCCGCCGGCCCAGGCCTGCAACCGCGCGGCCCAGGCGTCCAGCGCCTTGGGCGCGTAGCCGGCCTTGAAGCCGGCGCTGGCGCGCATCAGCCGCGCATACACGAAATCGGCCGTGCAATCGGCCATCGAGGGGTAGTCGTCGCTGTCCGTGTACACGGTGGCGGCGCGGTGGCGGCGCGCCAGCCGCAGGTAGTCCTCGCACAGGAAGCTGGGGTGGCGCACGTCCAGCACGTGGCGCAGCGCTAGCCCGTCCACCCGCTCCGGCAGCAGTTCCAGAAAAGCGCCGAAGTCGTCGGCGTCGAAGGTCTTGGTCGGCGCGAACTGCCAGACGATGGGGCCCAGCTTGGGGCCGAGCTCGGCGATGCCGCTGTGCACGAAGCGCTCGACCGAATCCTTGGCGCCCGCCAGCTGCCGGCGGTTGGTCGCGTAGCGCGAGGCCTTCAGCGTGAACACGAAACCGTCCGGGGTGGCGTCGCGCCACTTGGCGAAGGTGGCGGGTTTCTGGCTGCTGTAGTAGGTGCCGTTGACTTCGATGGCGGTGAGCTGGCGGCTGGCGTATTCCAGTTCCTGCGCGTGGGGCAGGTCTTCGGGGTAGAAGACGCCGCGCCAGGCGGGGTAGGTCCAGCCGCCTATGCCGACGCGGATCGCGCCGGTGCGGTGTTGTGGGGACATTCCGGACGCTCCAGGGAAAACCGACCGCTCAACTGTATCGCCGGCGCCACTGGCGCGTAAACGCCCCGCGGGAAAGTTGCTGTTGCGCCACCGTTTTGCGCTAAGGTGTCTGTCTACGCTCCCCACTTGCCGCTCCATCATGCCAGATCTCGCCCATTTCCTGACTTTCGCCCTGGTGGCCCTGGGCATGGTGCTCACCCCCGGGCCGAACATGATCTACCTGGTGTCGCGCTCGATCTCGCAGGGCGCCCAGGCCGGCCTGATCTCGCTGGGCGGCGTGGCGGTCGGCTTCGTCTTCTATGTATGCTGCGCCGCCTTCGGCATCACGGCGCTGCTGATGGCCGTGCCTTACGCCTACGACGCGCTGCGCATCGGCGGCGCGCTGTACCTGCTGTACATGGCGTGGCAGGCGCTGCGCCCCGGCGGACGCTCGCCGTTCCAGGTGCGCGAACTGCCCAGGAGCAGCCCGCGCACGCTGTTCATGATGGGGCTGCTGACCAATCTGCTCAATCCCAAGATCGCCATCATGTACGTATCGCTGCTGCCGCAGTTCATCCAGCCCGAGCGCGGCAGCGTGTTCGCGCAGTCGCTGGCGCTGGGCATGACCCAGGTCGCCATCAGCCTTTCGGTCAACGCCCTCATCGCGATCATGGCCGGCTCCATCGCCGGCTTCCTGGCCGGCCGTCCGCTGTGGATGGCGGCGCAGCGCTGGCTGATGGGCACCGTGCTGGCCGGACTGGCCGTGCGCATGCTGACGGACGCGCGGCGCTGATGGGGGCCGGCGACGGATTCTTCGCTTCGCTGGGCGGAATGCTCGGCGAAGCCCTGCGCAGCATCGTGGCGGGGCTGAAGTGGCTGCTGGGCGGCATCGGCGGCGCGCTGGGCGATTTCTATTCGGGCCTGGCCGGCGCGATGGGCATGAGCCCGTCCGTGTTCAACCTGGTCCTGCTGGTGCTGGGGCTCATGCTGCTGTGGGCGGCGGTCAAGTCGCTGCTGCGCCGCTCCATCCTGGGCTTCGTTTTCTGGCTGTTCCTGGCCGTGCTGGTGCTGGGCGGGCTGATCAACTGAGCGGCCGGCGCCGCCCACCGCATTCCAGCGCGACCTCGCGCAGCCGCCGCAGCAGCGCCGGAAAGCGCTCCGCGCCCGTGTTGCCGTAGCCGATCACCAGGCCGTTGTCCTGCGGCCGGGGCGACACCGCGAACGAGGACAGCGCGCTCGGGTTCATCCCCAGCGCGCGCGCCTGCCGCACGATTTCCTGGTCCGGGTACGCCGGCGGCAGCCGCACCGTCAGGTGCAGGCCGCTGTGTCCGCCCAGTACTTCGTGCTCGATGCCGAAATGGGCGGCCAGCGCGTCGCGCAGCGCCGCCTGCCGTTCCCGGTACAGCCGGCGCATGCGCCCCAGATGGCGCGAGAACTGGCCGTTTTCGATGAAGGCCGCCATGGTCAGCTGTTCGAGCCGGTGGCCGCCGCGCAGCATCTCGACGACGGACGGCATGGCCTGCGCCGCCAGCGCCCGCGGCAGCACCAGATAGCCCAGCCGCAGGGCGGGGAACATGGTCTTGCTGAAGGTGCCCACATACAGCACGGGCGCGTCGGCCACCAGGCCCTGCATGGCCGCGATGGGTTCGCCCTGGTGGCGGAACTCGCTGTCGTAATCGTCTTCGATGATCCAGGCGCCGGCCTGCCGCGCGCGCTCGATCAGGTCCAGCCGGCGGGTCAGCGACAGCACCGCGCCGGTGGGGTACTGGTGCGACGGCGTGGTCTGGATCAGCCGCGGCGGATGGTCGCGCCAGGCGCTGTCGGGGATCACGATGCCGTCGTCGTCCACGCGCAGCGGCAGCATCTCCAGGTCGCCGCCGTGGAAGGCGGCCTTGGCGCCGCGGTAGCCGGGCTCTTCCAGCCAGGCGGTATCGCCGGGGTTGGTCAGCAGCTGCACGCACAGCGCCAGCGCGCCTTGCGCGCCTTCGGTGATGACGATGCGCGAGGCGTCGCAGCGCACGCCGCGCGAGACCCGCAGGTATTGGGCGATGGCTTCGCGCAGCGCCGGTTCGCCCAGCGGATCGCCATAGCCCAGCGCGGCGGCCGGCGCGGCCTGCAGCGCGCGGTCCTGCGCGCGGCGCCAGGCGCTGGCCGGGAACTGCGTCAGCGCCGGGGTGCCGGGCGTCAGCGGCAGCGAACCGTCGTGCGCGTAGCGCGTGGACACGATGCGCGCCAGGCGCCGGGCCGTGGCCGGAACCGGGGAGGGCGGCGCGGCGGCCTGGCCGGCCGCGCCGGCGGCGGCCGACAAGGGCGCGACCCGCGTGCCCTGCCGGTCGGCGATCACGAAGCCTTCGGCCGTCAGCTGCTCGTAGGCGATCAGCACGGTGTTGCGCGAGATCTCCAGCTCTTCGGCCAGGGCGCGCGACGAGGGCAGCTTGCCGCCGGCCGGCAGCTGGCCGGCCAGGATGGCCTGCTTGAGGCGCTGGATCAGTTGGCGCTGGCGCGGCAGGGCGCCGGGGCCGCGCGCCAGCGGGCTGGCGAGCAGGGCGGAGGAGGTCATCATGGCCCTATTAAAGTCCTTAGGCGTGGTGCTTTTTATCATGCCACGGTTCCGATATCGTGAGGCCATGCAGATCGCGTCCGGCCATACCGGCGGCGCGCCAACCAGGAAGAGGTCCGAATGCCCGCCCGCGTCAACGCTTTTCAGCAACCCATCGGCCCGGAAATGCCCGGCTGGACGGCGCGCCCGCGCCCGCCCGCCACGCCGCTCTACGGCCGCTACTGCCGGCTCGAACCGCTGTCGGCCGAGCGCCACGCGGCGGATCTGTACCAGGCCTTCAGCCGGGCGCCCGACGACAGCGACTGGACCTACATGTCGGTGGGCCCCTTCGCCGACGAGGCCGCCTACCGGGCGTTCGCCGAAAAGGTCCAGGACGGCCCCGATCCCATGCACCACGCCATCATCGACCTGCAATCGGGCCGCGCCGTCGGCACGCTGGCGCTGATGCGCATCGATCCGCCCAACGGCGTCATCGAGGTCGGCTTCGTGTCTTTCTCGCGCCAGCTCAAGCGCACCCGCATCGCCACCGAGGCGCAGTTCCTGCTGATGCGCCGCGTCTTCGACGAACTGGGCTATCGCCGCTACGAATGGAAGTGCGACAGCCTCAACGCGCCGTCGCGCGCCGCCGCCGCGCGCCTGGGCTTCGAGTTCGAAGGGGTGTTCCGCCAGGCCACGGTCTACAAGGGCCGCAGCCGCGACACGGCCTGGTTCTCCATCGTGGACGGCGAATGGCCGGCGCTGCGCGCGGCCTACGAACAGTGGCTGGGCGCGGACAACTTCGACGCCGAAGGCCGCCAGCGTCGCGGGCTGGCCGCCATGATCGCCGAGGCCCGCGCCGCGTGCGCCTGATCCCCGTCGCGCTGGCCCTGTTCTGGGGGCTGAACTGGCCGGCCGTGAAAATCGTGCTGGGCGTCGTCCCGCCCTTCACCCTGCGCCTGCTGGGGCTGGGCAGCGGCGCCTTGCTGCTGTTGCTGCTGGCGCGGGTCAAGCGGCTCGATCTGCTGCCGCCGCGCGCTTCGTGGCCGGGCATCGTGGTGGGCGGCCTGCTGGCCATCGCGGTGTTCAACCTGGCGGTGGCCTGGGCGCAGCTCAGCACCAGCACCTCGCGCGCGGCGGTGCTGACCTTCACCATGCCCATGATGTCGGCGCTGCTGGCGTGGGCGGTGCTGGGCGAGCGGCTGGACCGGCGCCGCGCGCTGGCGCTCGCGCTGGGCGCGGCCGGCGTGGCCATCCTGGCATGGCCGGTGCTGCGCGCGGTCTTCGGCGGGCATGACGCGGCGGCGGCCCTGGGCCTGGCGTATCCGCTGGTGGCGGCGTTCGGCTGGGCCGCCGGCACGGTCTATCTGAAGGCGCGGCCGGTGGCCGGCCACCGCATCGTGGTCACGGCCTGGCAGCTGGTGGTGGGCGCGGGCTGCGCGCTGGCGGGCGTGCTGCTGTCCGGCGAACGCTTTCCGCTGCACGGCTGGAACGGACGCGTCGCGGGCGCGCTGACGTTTCACATCGTGCTGGGCACGGCGGTGGCCTATTGGCTCTGGTTCGTGCTGAGCGAGCGGGTCAGCGCCACGGTGGCCACGCTGACCACGCTGATGGTGCCGGTGGTGGGCGTGCTGGGCGCGATGGCGCTGGTGGGCGACCGGCCCGCCGCCATGGACTGGTGGGGCTTCGCCCTGGTGCTGGCGGGGGCGGCGCTGATCGTGCTGAACCTGGACGCGGCGCCGCGCCGGCGCCGGGCCTGATCAGCGCACGCGGCGCAGCTTCTCGCGCAGCAGTTCCGCGCCGCTGACCAGCGTGATGCCGGACAGCACCAGCGCCGCGCCCAGCACGAAGGCGGCGTCCAGCGGCTCGTCCAGGATCAGCACGCCGAAGCTCACGCCGAACAGCGGGGTCATGAAAGACAGCACCGACAGGCGCGAGGCCAGGTAGCGGCGCAGCAGCCAGAACCAGGCCAGGTAGCTGGACAGGGCCACCACCACGCACTGGAAGGCCACGCTGGCGAGCGCTTGCGGCGTGTAGCGGAAGCCGTCGCTGCCGGTGGCCGCGGCGTAGGCCAGCAGCGCCACCGCCGCCACCGCCATCTGGTAGAGCAGGGTCTTGGCGGGCGCGGCCTCGGACAGCGAGGTCTTGCGGATCGCCACGGTGGTGGCGCCCCACAGCAGGCCGGCGAGCAGGCCCATCGCGTCGCCCAGCAGCATGTCGGGCGCGCCGGCCTGGCCTTCGGGACGGCCCTTGCCCAGGAACGCGATGGCGATGCCGCAGAACGCGATCGCCACGCCCAGCCACTGCAGCGGCTTCATGCGCTCTTCGGGCAGCAGCCAGTGCAGCCCGAGCGCGGCGAAGATGGGCGCGGTGTACAGGAACACGGACATGTGCGAGGCGGTGGTGTAGACCAGGCCCTGCGCCACGAACAGGAATTCGCCGGCGAACAGCAGGCCCACCACCAGCCCGGGCAGGGCGGTGCCGTCGCGCACTGCCTGCGCGCCCTCGCGCCGCCACACCACCGCGGCCAGCACCAGCGCCGCGAAGGCCGAGCGCAGGCCGATCTGCATGATGGGCGCGACGTCGTCGGCCACCAGCTTGATCGCGATTTGCTGGAAGCCCCAGCAGACGCACAGCAGCAGCATGGCGCCGGTGGCCAGCGCGTCCAGCGGCTGGCGCAGCGGCCGGGGAGCCGGCAGCGCGCTCATGGCAGTTCCGCCGGATAGCTGTCCAGGGCCAGGCCGATCTGCTGGCGCAGGTCCCATTCCGCCAGGCTGGCCTGCACCGGGCCGAAGAACGCGCCGTCGCGGGTCACGAACATGGCGGGCAGGTGGAAGACTTCGTAGCGCTCGACCAGGCCGCCGTTCTCGCCGGCGTCCACCCAGCACAGACGCTCCACCGGCAGTTCCAGCCGCGGCAGCTGCTCGCGCGCGACCCGGCAGTTGCCGCAGGTGCGGCTGTGAAAGACCAGCAGCGACAGGCCGGGGGCGTCGAGCAGGTAGCGGTCGGCGGTGCTGTCGTTGAGTTCTATCTGTTCCATGGTCTCAGGCGCCGCGCAGCACGCGGTCCAGTTGCAGCACGGACTGGTACAGCACGCGGGTGCCATCCAGCAGCTGCGCGGGTTCGATCGATTCCTCGGGGCAGTGGCTGCGCCCGTTCAGGCAAGGGATGAAAATCATGCCGATGGGGCCGGTGGGCGCCATGTAGACCGCGTCGTGGCCGGCGCCGCTGGGCAGGCGCATGCTGGCGTAGCCCAGCTGGCCGGCGGCGGCCTCGACCGCGTCCATCACCAGCGGCGCGCAGTCGGTGGGCCGCGCGCGGCTGAGCTGGGTCCAGCCGGCCGACAGGCGCAGCGCCTTCAGGTCCTGCGCCACGCCGGCCATCAGGGTTTCGGGAAAGGCGTCCAGCACCGCGTCGCTGTCGCTGCGCACTTCCAGCGTCAGTTCGACCAGGCCGGGCACCGCGTTGGCCGCGTTGGGCGTCATCGACAGGCGCCCGACCGTGGCTACCACGTAATGCGGATTGCCGCTGGCGGCGCTGGCCTGGCGGTTCGCGGCGTCGATGATGCGGGCCGCGCCCACCAGCGCGTCGCGGCGGATGTCCATGGGCGTGGTGCCGGCGTGGTCGGGCTGGCCCTGCACCGTGATCTGCACGCGGCGGATGCCGACGATGTTGGTGACCACGCCGATGGGCAGGCCGCGGCTTTCCAGCACCGGGCCCTGTTCGATGTGCAGTTCGACGAAGGCCGCGGTTTCGCCGGCGCGGCGCAGCGGCGCGCCCAGCGCCGCCGGGTCGCCGCCGATGCGGGCGATGCCTTCGGCCAGCGTCTCGCCCTCGGGGTTGCGCGAGGCCAGCATGTCGGCGCTCAGCTGGCCCGACAGCGCGCGGCTGCCGACACAGGAGATGCCGTAGTCGCTGGGCTCTTCGGACAGGAAATCGATGACCTCGAAGGGGTGTTCGAGCTGCACGCCGTGTTCGCGCAGCGTGTGGGCCACTTCGATGCCGGCCAGCACGCCGATGATGCCGTCGTAGCGGCCGCCGCTCATCACGGTGTCGCAGTGCGAGCCGGTGGCGATGGGTTTGCGCGCGGGATCGCGCCCGGGCAGCGTGCCGATCAGGTTGCCGCCGGCGTCCAGGCGGGTGGCCAGGCCGGCGGCTTCGAATTCGCCGCGCAGCCAGGCGCGGGCCTGGTCGAATTGCGGCGAGAACGCGCGGCGGGTCCAGGGCTGGTCGGGCAGGGTGTAGCGGGACAGGGTTTCGGCGCGGGCCCAGAGGCGTTCGGCGTTCAGCGGAGGAAAGGCGGGGGAGGTGGTTTGCGGCATGAGACTTCCTGGGGTGCGCGTGCAATTATGGCATGCGCGGCAGAGGCCATCGCGGCGCGCGCGGCTTACTATATCGGTGCCGGCGCATGGCCCGGATGCCGCGCGCCAACGAGAATTCAAACCACGAGAGACAAACCATGCTGTCCAGAGCCGATTCCTACGCGCAGCTCGCGTCCCAGTTCCAATGGCAGGTGCCGGCGGCCTACAACATCGGCGTGGACGCCTGCGACAAATGGGCCGACGGCAGCGGCCGCCTGGCCCTGATCTACGAGAAAAGCGACGGCGCGCAGTCGCGCTATACCTTCGACCAGATCAAGGCGCTGTCCAACCGCCTGGCCAACAGCATGGCGCGCCACGGCGTGCGGCGCGGCGACCGGGTGGCCGTCTACCTGCCGCAGGCGCCCGAGACCGCCGTGGCCCACATCGCGATCTACAAGATGGGCGCGGTGGCGGTGCCGCTGTTCACGCTGTTCGGCGTGGACGCCATCCAGTACCGGCTGGCCGACAGCGGCGCGGCCGCGCTGGTGACCGACGCGGCCGGCTGCCGCAAGCTGCGCGAAATCCGCGCCGGCCTGCCGGAACTGAAGGTCGTCTATTGCATCGACGACGAGGCGGTCGACGACGCCGTGCCGTTCCATGCCGCGCTGGCCGCCGAGTCCGACGACTACGCGACGGCGGCCACCTCGGCCGACGATCCGGCCGTCATCATCTACACGTCGGGAACCACTGGCAAGCCCAAGGGCGCGCTGCATGCGCAGCGCGCGCTGCTGGGCCATCTGCCCGGCGTGGAGATGTCGCACGAATTCTTTCCCGAAAACGCCGCGCTGATGTGGACGCCGGCCGACTGGGCCTGGATCGGCGGGCTGCTGGACGTGCTGCTGCCGTCCTGGCACCACGGCGTGCCGGTGCTGGCGCGCCGCTTCGAGAAGTTCGACGGCGCCGCCGCCTTCGAGCTGATGGCGCGCCACGGCGTGACGCATACGTTCCTGCCGCCCACGGCGCTGAAGATGATGCGCGCCGTGGCCCAGCCGCCCGCGGCCGGCTCGCTGGCGCTGCGCTCGGTGGCCAGCGGCGGCGAGTCGCTGGGCGCCGAGCTGATCGACTGGGGCCGGCGCGTGCTGGGCGTCACCATCAACGAGTTCTACGGGCAGACCGAGTGCAACATGCTGGTGTCCTCGTGCTCGTCGCTGTTCGATCCGGTGATCGGCTCGATCGGCCGCGCCGCGCCGGGGCACCGGGTCGCCATCGTGGACGACCGGGGCGTCGAAGTGGCCGATGGACAGGAAGGCAATATCGGCGTATTGCGGCCGGACCCGGTCATGTTCCTGGGCTATTGGAACAACCCGCAGGCCACGGCCGAGAAATTCGCCGGCGACTACCTGCTCACCGGCGACCAGGGCGTGCGCGACGCGCAGGGTTTCATCCGCTTCGTCGGCCGCAACGACGACGTCATCACCAGCGCCGGCTACCGCATCGGCCCGGGTCCGATCGAGGACTGCCTGCTGGGCCATCCGGCCGTGCGCATGGCGGCGGTGGTGGGCGTGCCCGACGCCGAGCGCACCGAGATTGTGATGGCCTATGTGGTCCTGAACGACGGCGTGCAGGGCGACGAGGCGCTGGTGAAGTCCCTGCAGGCCCACGTGCGCACCCGGCTGGCGGCGCACGAATACCCGCGCGCCATCCGCTTTGTAACCAGTTTGCCGACCACTGCAACGGGCAAGATCATCCGCCGGGAGCTGCGCGACGGACGCTACGGGTAGCCGTCTCAACCCGTGACACTTCGTCCAAGAGGATGGGTTGACGGGCAGCCTGTGGCTGCAAGTATGATGGCCCAAATTGATACGGCCCCACTCAAACTGGGGCCGTATCATCATTCGCTGACTAGTATGGAGATAACCCCGATGGATAAGCCTTTGGATGGGGGATTGGCGGCCTTGAACGTACCTGCCTACGTCAAGCACCGTGGCCTGATCGACTGGGTGGCGAGCTTCGTCGCGCATGCCAAGCCCGAACGCGTCGTCTGGTGCGACGGCTCCCAGGAGGAGTACGACCGGCTCTGTGAGCAGATGGTGCAATCGGGAACCCTGCGCAGGCTGAACCCCGCCAAGCGGCCCAATTCCTATCTGGCCTGGTCCGATCCGTCCGACGTGGCGCGGGTCGAGGACCGCACGTTCATCTGTTCCGACCGTCCCGAGGACGCCGGCCCGACCAACAACTGGGCCGATCCGGCCGAGATGCGCGCCACGCTCAACGGCCTGTTCGAAGGCGCCATGCGCGGGCGCACGCTGTACGTGGTGCCGTTCTCGATGGGCCCGCTGGGTTCCGACATCGCCCACATCGGCGTGGAGCTCTCCGACAGCCCCTACGTGGCGGTGAACATGCGCATCATGACGCGCATGGGCAAGCAGGTCTACGAGGTGCTGGGCACCGACGGCGAGTTCGTGCCCTGCGTGCACTCGGTCGGCAAGCCGCTGGCGCCCGGCGAGGCCGACGTGGCCTGGCCGTGCAACCCCACCAAGTACATCGTCCACTTCCCGCAGACCCGCGAGATCTGGAGCTACGGCTCGGGCTACGGCGGCAACGCGCTGCTGGGCAAGAAATGCTTCGCGCTGCGCATCGCCTCGACCATGGGCCGCGACCAGGGCTGGCTGGCCGAGCACATGCTGATCCTGGGCGTGACCTCGCCCAAGGGCCGCAAGTACCACGTGGCCGCGGCCTTTCCGTCGGCCTGCGGCAAGACCAACTTCGCCATGCTGATCCCGCCCCAGGGCATGGACGGCTGGAAGGTCACCACCATCGGCGACGACATCGCCTGGATCAAGCCCGGCCCCGACGGCCGCCTGCACGCCATCAACCCGGAAGCCGGCTATTTCGGCGTGGCCCCGGGCACCAGCGAGCAGACCAACTTCAACGCCATGGCCACGCTCAAGGCCAACGTCATCTTCACCAACGTGGCGCTGACCGACGACGGCGACGTCTGGTGGGAAGGCATGACCGACACCCCGCCCGAGCACCTGACCGACTGGCAGGGCCAGGACTGGACGCCGGCCATCGCGCGCGAAACCGGCCGCAAGGCCGCGCACCCGAACGCGCGCTTCACCGCGCCGGCGGCGCAATGCCCGTCCATCGACCCCGAATGGGAAAACCCCAAGGGCGTGGTCATCGACGCCTTCATCTTCGGCGGACGCCGCTCCACCACCGTGCCGCTGGTCACCGAGGCCCGCAACTGGGTCGAAGGCGTCTACATGGCCGCCACCATGGGGTCGGAAACCACCGCCGCGGCCGCCGGCCAGCAGGGCGTGGTGCGCCGCGATCCCTTCGCCATGCTGCCGTTCTGCGGCTACAACATGAGCGACTACTTCAACCACTGGCTGAAGCTGGGCAAGCAGCTCGAAGCCGCCGGCGCCACGCTGCCGCGCATCTATTGCGTCAACTGGTTCCGCAAGGGGCCCGACGGCAAGTTCGTGTGGCCGGGCTTCGGCGACAACATGCGTGTGCTGCGCTGGATGCTGGGCCGCATCGACGGCCAGTCCAAGGGCGTGGAGCAGGTGTTCGGCATTTCGCCCAGCTACCAGGACATCGACTGGACCGGCCTGGAATTCAGCCCGGACAAGTTCGAGCAGGTGATGTCGGTGGACGCCGCCGCCTGGCGCGACGAGCTGGCGCTGCACGACCAGCTGTTCAAGCAGCTGGAGCAGGGCCTGCCCGCCGATCTGCCGGCCGCCAAGGCCCGGATCGAAGGCCGCCTGGCGGCCTGACGGCCCCATGAGGCTCGACGCCGAGGACCTGGCCAAGATCAGTGCGCTGACCCTGGCGCACTACCAGGAGAACGCCGAATCGTTCGAGGCCGGCACGCGCGACCACGATGTCAGCCAGAACATCGCCGCGCTGCTGCGCCACATCGAGGGCGCGCCGCCGTGCGACATCCTGGACTTCGGCTGCGGTCCCGGCCGCGACCTCAAGACGTTCACGGCGCTGGGCCACCGCGCGGTGGGCCTGGACGGCACGCCGCGCTTCGTCGAGATGGCGAGCCAGGCCAGCGGCTGCGAAGTCTGGCTGCAGGACTTTCTCAAGCTGTCCTTGCCCGCCGGCCGCTTCGACGGCATCTACGCCAATGCGGCGCTGTTCCACGTGCCCGGCCAGGAACTGCCCCGGGTGCTGCGCGAACTGCGCGCCGCGCTCAAGCCGCGCGGGGCGCTGTTCAGCTCCAATCCGCGCGGCGGCAACCAGGAAGGCTGGAACCGCGGGCGCTACGGCGCCTACCACGACCTGGACGGCTGGCGGGGGTTGATGAAAGAGGCCGGATTCGAGGAACTCGAACATTACTATCGGCCGCAGGGTTTGCCGCGAGATCAGCAGCCGTGGCTGGCCAGTGTGTGGCGGCGGGTTTAGGGTGATGGGTTTCGCGCGTTCGGCGTTCGTGTTCTTGGTCAGGGTCTCTCGCGCCGCACCCATCCTACGGCCGTGAAATCGCATCGTAGGATGGGTGCAGCGCGAGAATCCACGGGCAAGAACCCAATCATCGAACGCGCGAAACCCATCAGGCGGCGCAAGCCGCCATTCATCCCCACACCCCCTCAAGCAAGCACCACCCAATCCCCCCCCGGCAGCGGCGCCACCTCGCAATCCACCTGCGCGCCCGCGCGCTCCAGCACCGCGAAATCCCCATCCGCCAGCGCCATCAACGGGTGATGCCAGACGCCGCGGCGCAGGGTTACGCCGGCGCCGGGCGCGGCCAGAAAGGCGCGCAAGGTGGCCGGGTCGGGCGCGTCCGCGCCCAGCGCCACCAGCACCACATAGGGCGCGGCGGCCAGGGGCAGGAAGGTCTGGCTGCCCAGGCGGTGGCGTTCCAGTTCGCGCGCGGCGAAGGGCAGGGCGATGGCGCGCGCGCGGAACACCGACAGCGACGGCCGGCCGCCGTCGCCCAGGATGTCGGGCTCGTCCATCTCCACCCGCAGCGAGGTGCCGGCATTGATGCTGCGGCCGCCGCGCCCCGCGCTGCTGACGACTTCGCCATAGGGCGCGAAGGCCTCGGCCGTGAGGGGCTGCGCCGTCAAGGTCCGTGTATCCATCAGAAATTGATCCCCAGCCATTCGCGCACCTGCTCGTGCAGGTCGCCGGCGAAATCCTCGGGCGAGCCGGAGGCGGTGATCTCGCCCAGGCTCAGCACGTAGATGTGATTGGACATGGCCACCACGCGGCGCACGTTGTGGTCCACCAGCAGAATCCCCATGCCCGCGTCGGCGAAGGCGCGGATCCACTGGAACACCTCGGCGGCCACGCGCGGGGCCAGGCCGATGCTGGGCTCGTCGATCAGGCAGACCTGCGGCTGCACCATGTAGGCCTTGGCGAATTCCAGCGATTTCTGCTGCCCGCCCGACAGGTTGCCGGCTTGGTCCTTGAGCTTTTCCTTCAGCACCGGAAAGCGCTCCAGCGTGTCGGCGTAGCGCGCCTCCAGCACGTCGCCGTAGCGCTTGCGACGGCCTTCCAGCGGCAGGCGCAGGTTCTCCTCCACCGTGAGGTAGGGAAACAGGCTGGATTCCTGCGGGATGTACCAGAGCCCGTCGTCGATCATGCGGTGCGGCGCCTGCCCGGAAATATCGCGGCCGGCGCGCGTGACGCGGCCGGACTTGGGCGGCAGAAAGCCGCAGATGGCCTTCATGAGCGTGGACTTGCCGGCGCCGTTCAGCCCGATCAGGCCGCTGATGCGGCCGGCCTGCACCGTCAGCGAAACGCCGCGCAGCACGTCGATGTCGCCGAGGTAGCCGGCGGTCACGTTCTCCATCGCCAGCAGCGTGTCAGCCATGATCGCGCTCCTCGTGTTGTGCTTCGCCGAGGTAGGCCTCGATCACGGCCGGCTCGCGCAGCACCTGCTGGGTCGGGCCGTCGGCCAGCACGCGGCCGGCGTTCATGCAGACCGAGCGCGGGCACAGGTCCACCACCACCGGCATATCGTGGCTGACCAGGATGAAGGTCTGGCCGTCCTGGTTGCGGCAACGGATGAACGCCGACATGGTTTCCTTCATGACGGGATGCACCGCGGCGAAGGGCTCGTCGAGCAGCGCCACGCGCGGCGGCACCATGAAGCACGCGCCGAACTCCAGCAGCTTTTTCTGGCCGCCCGACAGCTGCCCGGCGTCCAGGTGCATGACGTGGCCGAGTTTCAGCTCCTCCAGCAGTTCCAGCGCGCGCCGGCTGGCGCCGGCCTCGTCCAGGCCCAGCGCCAGCCCGCACACCACCAGGTTGTCGTAGGCGCTCACGCGGTTGAAGACCCGCGTCATCTGGAACATGCGCAGCACGCCCAGCCGGGTCAGGCGGGTCGGCCCCAGGCCCAGCACGCTGCGCCCGTCCAGCCGGACATCGCCGGCGTCGGCCTCCAGGTGGCCCGACAGCACGTTCAGCAAGGTGGTCTTGCCCGAGCCGTTGGGGCCGATCAGCCCCAGCAGTTCGCCGTCGGCCACGTCCATGCCCGCGCCGTTGACGGCGAGCAGGCCGCCGAAGCGCTTGCGTATTCCGGATATCTGCAACAGCGGCATCAGGCCCCCTTGGCGTTGGCGCAACGGCGCAGCGCGGCCCGGCGCGCCAGGCCCCACAGTCCTTCGCGGAAGAAGCGCGCGAACACGATGACCAGCAGCGCGAACACGATCATCTGGATATTGCCGGCGTCGCGCAGCAGTTCGGAGGCGACGTACACCAGCACCGCGCCCAGCAGCGGGCCGACCAGCGTGCCCATGCCGCCTATCACCACCATGGCGATGACGATGCCGGTCTGCGCCACGATGCCCAGCTCCGGGCTGACCAGCTGCGCGAACGTGCCGTACAGGCCGCCGGCGAAGCCGCAGATCGCGCAGCTCACCAGAAAGGCCAGGGTCTTGTAGCGCACCACGTCTATGCCCCGGCTGGCCGCGCCGATCTCGTCGTCGCGGATCGCCTGCAGGAAACGGCCCGGACGCGCCCGCAGCAGCAGGAACACCAGCAGCGTGACCGCCGCCAGCACGCCCAGGAACAGGTAATAGTTGCCGAGCCGGCTTTGGATCAGCGCCGGCACGTTCAGCCCCTGGTCGCCGCGGGTGAAGTCGATGGAGTTGTAGATCACCAGGCGCGCGATCTCGGCGAACGACAGCGTGGTCAGCGCCAGGTAGGGGCCCGACAGCCGCAGCACGATGCGGCCCAGCACCAGCCCGACCAGCCCCGGCACCACCGCCGACAGCGGCAGCCCCAGCCACAGCGGCGCCTGCCAGTGGTAGGCCAGCAGGCCGGTGGTGTAGCCGCCCAGCATGGCGAAGGCCGCCGGCGCCAGCGAGAACTGGCCGGTGTAGCCGGCCAGCAGGTTCCAGCCCGTGGCCAGCATGGCGAAATACATGCTGACGATGAGCACGCCCAGCCAGTACGGCGAGGACACGCCCAGCGGCAGCAGCGCCAGCACCGCCAGGAACACCAGCGACAGGCGTATTTCCTGGCTGAGCTTGTTGCGCAGCAGATTGGGATGAGCCAGCGGTTCCATGTTCAGACCTCCCGCGCGCGTTCGCCGAACAGGCCGCGCGGCCGGAACAGCAGGATCAGGATCAGCAGCGCCAGCCCGAAGGTGTCGCGGTAGTCGTAGGACAGATAGACCGCGCCGAAGCTCTCCAGCACGCCCAGGGCCAGCGCCGCCAGGATGCTGCCGGGAATCGAGCCCATGCCGCCGATCACCACGATGACGTAGGACTTGATGGCGGGGAACGCGCCCACGTCCGGCGCCGGATTGATGACCGGCGCCAGCAGCGCCCCGGCCAGCGCGGCGAGCACGCCCGAGGCCATGAAGATGATGCTGCTGGCGCGCGCGGTGTCGATGCCGGCGATGGAGGCGCCCAGCCGGTTCTGCGCCACCGCCTGGACCTGCCGGCCCCACAGCGAGCGCTTGATGAACAGCGCCAGCCCGACCAGCAGCACGATGGAAAGCCCGGCCGTGATCAGCTTCTGGCCGCTCATCATGAAGGGGCCGACGGCCATGCGCGTCACGTCCGACAGCGCCGGCCCGCGCATGGGGTAGGGGCCCACGACTTTGTCCACCAGATTGATCAGCAGCAGCGACAGGCCGAAGGTGACCACCACCGCGTACTCGTCCTTCATCAGGCCCCAGGAGCCGTAGCCGGCGTAGAGCGGGCGCATCAGCCAGCGTTCGGTGGCCCAGCCCAGCAGCGCGCCGGCGGCCGCGGCCACCGGCAGCGCCAGCCAGGGCGGCACGCCCAGCGCCAGCGACACCAGGGTATAGGTATAGGCGCCGATCATGTAGAACTCGCCGTGGGCGAAGTTCACGACCTTCAGGATGCCGAAGATCATGGTCAGGCCGACCGCCATCAGCGCGTAGTACAGGCCGATGATCAGGCCGTTGACGAACAGGTCCAGTGCCAGCACTCGATGCTCCCCGGCGCCGGGGAATTTTCCGGCGCGCATAGCGGTTCAGGAGTGGAGGCGTAAAACGCCTCCACGGGGGGCAGTCATTTTTCCGGTTTGACGGCCTTGTCGATCTGCAGCGGTTGGCCCGAAGCCTGGATCAGCGTGGTCTTGCTCAGCGGCTGTCCGACCTCGGTCAGCTGATAGGTGACGTACGGGATGTCGACCCATTGCTGGAAGCTGTAGCCGGGCTGCTGCGAAAAGCCGAACTTGCCGCGCACGCCTTCGAACTGCATGCCTTGCAGGGTCTTGATGATGGCGGCGCTGTCGGTGGACTTGGCCTCTTCGATGGCGCGGGCGATCAGCAGCACCGAGTCCGCGGCCTGGAAGATCAGGCGGTTGGGTTCGGTCTTGGCCTGCTTCTGGTAGGCGGCGCCCACGTCCAGGCCGAGCTGCGGCATGGGCATCTGCGGGTGGTACAGGCCGAAGGCCAGCATGTACTTGCCGGCTTCCTTCACGTTGTTCCAGAAGTCGGGGTAGTCGGCGATGCCGGCGCCGTCGTAGAACCAGGTGTGGGCGCTGGGCGCCACGCCCTGTTCGTACAGCTGGTTCATGAGGATGTAGGCGGCCGGCGGCAGCATGATGTTGACCACCAGTTCCGGCGGGCTGGCGCGCAGCGGCAGCACCGCGGGCGTGAAGTCCTTGCCGGCGCGGTCCAGCGCCACGTACTTGTATTGCGTCTGGGGCGCGGCCTTCTTGAGGAATTCGCCCAGCAGCTTGGCCTGGCCGATGCCGTAGTCGGTGTTCTCGGCGAAGGCGACCACGCTCTTGACCTTGAGCGCGGCGATGGTGTCGGCCATGGCGCTGGAGACGCGTGTGTTGTAGTTGGCCGGGTTGAATACCTCGGGGTAGCCCTTGGCGCGCACGTCGTCGGACCAGCAGTTGGTATTGACGTAGGGCACCTTGTAGCGGTGGGCCACTTCGATTTCCGCCAGGCAGACCGAGCTCTGGTGGCCGCCGGTCACGGCCACGACCTTGTCGCGGGAGATGAGTTTCTCGGCCGCGGCGCGGCCTTTTTCAGGGATGCCCTGGTTGTCTTCGTAGACGATCTTCAGCGGCCGGCCCAGCACGCCGCCCTTGTCGTTGATCATCTTGGTGATGATCTCGACGCCGTCCTTGACCTGGGTGCCTTGCACCACCGAGCCGGGCGGGGATTGCGCGATGCTGACGCCGATGACGATGGGGTCGGCGGCGAGGGCGGAGGAGGAGGCAAGTACGACCGCGGATACGGCTGCGGCGAAGCGAAGCAGTTTCATCGTGGTTTCCTTAGGCGAAGGCGCTGCGGCGGTGCCGGCGTGCGCGCGAAACGCACGGGATCGGCGGTCGGGAACGTCGTTTGTTTTTTAATCCTGTCGGACTGGTCTGACCAGTTAGTGTTTACCAGCATGCGCGGCCGCCCGGCCGCGCCGCGTTCAGGCAGCCAGCAGCGCCTCCACCCGCGCCGCGGCATTGAGCACGCGCCAGTCGGCGCCGCGCGCGCCCGCGATCTGCAAGCCGATGGGCAGGCCGTTGGCGCCGCTGCCGCAAGGCAGCGTCAGCGCGGGCATGCCGGTCAGGTTGAAGGGCATGGTCAGGCCGGTGACGGCGGTGTGCAGCGGCACCTCCTGGCCGCCGATCTCGACCGCGCCGCCGCCCGAGCGCGGCGGCTCGATGCGCAGGGTGGGCGTGACCAGCACGTCCACCGCCTGCATCGCCTGCTCGAACCTATGCGCCAGCACGGCGCGGCCGCGCTGCGCCCGGGCGTACCAGGTGGCGGGAAAGAACTGGCCGATCTCCAGCCGTACGCGCACGTCGGCGCCCAGGGTCTCGGGCTGGTCGACCAGGCGGCGCCAATGGATGTCGGTGGCCTCGCTGCACAGCGTGGCGAACTGCAGCGCGGCGCTGTGTTCGACGCCGGGCAGGTCGATCGGCACCAGCACCGCGCCGTCGGCCTGCATGCGGGCCAGCGCCTGGTCCACGGCGTGGGCCACGTCCTCGGCCAGCGGCGCGTAGAAGTAATTGCGCGGCACGCCCACGCGCAGCCCGCGCAGCGCGCCGACGCTGACGGTGCGTTCGGCCTGGCCGGCCATGATGGAGTAGGCCAGCGCGGCGTCGGCCACGCTGGCGGCGATCGGGCCGATGTGGTCCAGGCTGGCGCCCAGCGCCTGCGCGCCGTCGCGCGAAATCGCGTCGAAAGTGGGCTTGAATCCGACCACGCCGCAGCACGCGGCCGGGATGCGGATCGAGCCGGCGGTGTCGGTGCCGATGGCCAGGCGCACGATGCCGGCGGCCACCGCCGCGGCCGAGCCGCCGCTGGAGCCGCCCGCCGTGTAGCCGGCCGCCCGCGGGTTGCCGACCCAGCCGTAATGCGGATTCTCGCTGGTGATGCCGTAGGCCAGTTCGTGCAGGTTGGTGGTGCCCACCACCAGCGCGCCGGCCTCGCGCAGCCGCGCCACGGCCAGCGCGTCGCGCAGCGCGGGCGGAGGCTTGAGCCCGCCGCTGCCGTTGGTCTGCGAGAAGCCGGCCACCTGCATCAGGTCCTTGACCGCGAAGGGCACGCCCATCAGCGGCATGGCGGCGCCTTCCCGCAGCTTGCGCGCCGCGGCGGCGGCCGCGCCATCCAGCGCCGGCGTGTCCGACAGCGTGATGAAGGCGTTCAGGCCGGCCTGCTGGCGGGCCGCGGCCAGCGCGGCCTTGGCCGGTTCGGCCGCGCGCTCGGGCGCGTCGCGCGCTTCGCGTGCAATGGCCGCGATGCCGGGCGCATGGCGCGAGACGGCGATGCCGCGGCCGGCCTGGGCCGCCGGCAGCTTGTCGCCGGGCGCGGCCGGCGGCGGCGCCAGATAGCCCAGCTCGGTCTCCGGGGCCAGCGCGTCCAGCGCCTCCAGTTCCGGCAGGTTGACGCGCAGGCGGTCGAGCCAGGCCTGGCGCCGTTCGCCATAAGGGTAGTCGCCCAGCCGCGCCAGGGCGTCGACGGCGCGCGAGAATCTTTCGTACAGATCGGTCATGTCGTGCTTGTCCTTACCGGTCAGACCAGTTGGGTGTCATAATGCCGAGGCAGGTATGGGCTGTCAACGACGCTACGCGCCGGCCTGCGCACCGAGGGACGCCGCGATGAATACCGTTGAACACATAGCCCAGCAGCTGCAGGCCCGCATCCGCGCCGGCGAATGGGCGGCGGCCGGCAAGCTGCCGGGCCAGCGCCAGCTGGCCGAGTCGCTGGCCGTGAGCCGCGCCTCGCTGCGCGAGGCCATCACCATGCTGGAAGGCCTGGGCCTGCTGCGCAGCGAAGCCGGCCGCGGCGTCTTCATCGCCCGGCCCGGCGAAAAAGGCCTGGGCAGCGCCTACGGGCGCTGGCGCTTCCAGGGGCGCTACGCGCTGCGCGACGTCTACCTGGTGCGCAACCAGCTCGAAGAACTGGCCGCGGGGCTGGCCGCCAGCGTGGTCACCCAGGCCGGGCTGGGCCGCCTGCACGCCACCATCGCGCAGATGGAGCAGGCCGCCGACGCCGGCGACCTGGTCACGATGTCCGAGGGCGACCATGCCTTCCATGCCTGCCTGTTCGAGATCGCCGGCAGCCCCATGCTGCTGGACCTGGCCGAAAGCATCGCCGACGTGGTCGACGGCAGCCGCCAGGTCGCCTTCGCCGACCCGGCCCGCGTGCGCGAGCCGATACGCGAACACGCCGAGATCATCCAGGCGCTGGCCACCGGCTCGCCCGAGGCCGCGCGCCGCGCGATGCGGGCCCATATCTGCAACGTGGCCGACCGCGCCGGGCTGTCGCTGACGATCCCCGGCGCTTGAACCCCTTGATACGCAGTCGATATCAGCAGGCAAATTCTTAATATTGGACACGAAGCGCGCCGGCCCTCTAGAGTCAGGTCAGAACTAGACCAGACCAGGAGACACAGGTGCGAACCTACAGAAGACAATTGATGGCGGCCGCCATCGGCGGCTGCCTGCTGGCCGCGCTGCCCGCGGCGCACGCCGAGACCTTTCCTTCCCGTCCGCTGAAATTCGTGGTGCCGTTCGGTCCCGGCAGCGGAACCGACACCTCGGCGCGCTATTTCGCGCGCCAGCTGCAGGAGTTGACCGGCCAGCCCGTGGTGGTCGAGAACCGCCCCGGGGCCAACGGCTTCATCGCGGTCAAGAACGTGCTGGCCGCGCCGGCCGACGGCTACACCATCTTCATCGGCAGCAATTCCACGCTGGCCGTGAACGCCGCGCTGTTCAAGCAGCTGCCCTACGACCCGGTGGCCGACTTCTCGCCGCTGACCATGATGATGCGCTCGCCGGCCATGCTGGCCGTCAAGCCGCAGGCGACGTACGCCGACCTGAAAGGCTTGATCGCCTACGCCAAGGCCAATACGGGCAAGGTGAACTTCGGCGCCGGCTCGGCCGGCTACCAGTTGATGGGCGAGCTGCTCAACGACAGCGCCGGCATCCAGGCCGTGCACGTGCCGTTCAAGGGCGCGGCCGACGCCATCACCGCCGTGGCCTCGGGCACGGTGGACTACACCTTCGCCGAAGTGACGGCGGTGCAGGAGCTGGCCAAGGACGGACGGGTCAAGGCCGTCGCCGTCGCGTCGGACAAGCGCGTGTCGACCTCGCCCGACGTGCCGACCGCAAGCGAAGCGGGGCTGCCGGGCTTCGAGGCCTACACCTGGGTGGGCGCGATGGTCAGCGCCAAGACGCCGCCCGGGCAGACCGCCAGGCTGGCGGAGCTGTTCACCCAAATCTCGAAAATGGACGAGACCCGGCGCTTCTACGAACGCCTGGGCGCCACGCCCATGACGGGCGGTCCGCAGCAGATGCGCACCTTCCAGGAAAACGAGATCGCGCTGTGGAAGCGCATCGTCGTCAAGGCGAAGGTGCCGCAGCAGTAAGCGCCCCGGCCACGCCCGCGGGCGTGGCCGCCGGCTTCAACGCTGGCCGTCGTGCACCTTGACGGCTTCTTTGGTCAGCCCGCCCAGCCGCGAATGCACGCGCCCGCCCGTGCCCATGACCAGCGCGAACAGGATCTCGTTGGCGCGCGGCGCGTCCTGGATGCCGATTTCGATGCTGTTGAAATGGCTGCGCACGTAAGAGGCGTGGATGTAGTGCACCGGCACCATCATGCGGTAGCCGGCCACGGCTACGGCCTTGACCGCCGGGACCATGGCCTTGGGCTCGCCCAGCACGCTGCGCATGGCCCAGCCGCCGGCTTCGTGCCAGACCGCGCCGTGTTCCATTTCGCCATCCAGGCCCACGATGGCGGCCTTGCTGTAGACCTCGATCCTGTCCTTGCCGCCCAGCGTCTCCACCAGTTCGGTCGCCAGCAGCGTGCCCAGGCTGCGCAGCTCGGCCATGAAGGGCATGAGGTCCGGCTCGTAGCGGCCGGCGTAGGGATTGCGGATGACGGCGCAGGACGCGGCGAGCTTGAGCGGCTGCGCGGGCGGCGGGCCGTTTTCATGGAGCGTGGTCTCGACGATGAGGCAGCGTTTGCGGATATCGATCAGCGACATGGAAGTGTTCCTGGAAAAGTCGAAAGACGGGGTCATTGCGGCGGAATGCCGGTTTCCTTGACGATGGCGGCCCATTTGCCGATTTCGGCGCGCACGAAGCCGCCGAACTCGGCGGGGCTTTGCCGCTTGACGGTCAGGCCCTGGCGCGCGTAGGTCTGCTTCAGTTCCTCGTTGGCCAGCGCCTGGCCCAGCGATTGCGACAGGCGGTCGAGCACCGGCGCGGGCAGGCCGGCCGGACCCATGAGGCCGAACCACACCGTCAGGTCGAAGCCGGGCGCGCCGGTTTCGTTCAGCGTGGGGATGTCCGGCGCCAGCGCGAAGCGCTCGGGCGTGCTGACGCCGTAGGGCTTGACCTTGCCGGCGCGCGCCTGCTGCAGGCCGTTGGCCAGGTCGGTGAAGGTCAGGTCCACGGTGCCGCCGATGACGTCGGTAAGCGCCTGGGGGCCGCCGCGGTACGGCACCGGCGTGACGTCGATGTTGCCCATGGCCGCCAGCTTGGCGCCGAACACCTGCGCGCTGCCCGAGCCATAGGCATAGGTCAGCTTGCCCGGATGCCGGGCGCCGTAGGCGTACAGGTCGGACACCTTGGTGCCCGGCATGCGCGGCGAACCCACCAGCAGGTAAGGGGTCTCGGCCACCGCGCCGATGGGAGCCAGGTCGGCGGCGGGATCGTAGGGCAGGTCCTTGAACAGGCTCACGCCGCTGGCCGCGGTGGAGACGCCCACCACGACCAGGGTGTAGCCGTCGGGCTTGGCCTTGGCCACGTCGTGCGTGCCGATGATGCCGTTGGCGCCGGGCTTGTTCTCCACCACCACCGGCTGGCCGAGGTCGTCGGCCATGGCCTTGCCCAGGCTGCGGGCCACCACGTCGGTGATGCTGCCGGGCGGAAAGGGCACGACCATGCGGATGGGGCGGTCGGGATAGGCGGCGTGCGCGGCGGCGGCCAGCAGGGCCGCGCCCAGGCCGAGCGCCAGCCCGAGCGCGGCGGCGGATGGTTTCATGTCTGTCTCCTGTGGATGTCGTTATGGTTTGGGCCGGCGCGTTCAGTCCGGCGCGCAAGCGTTCAGGCGTTCCAGGTAACGATGGATCTCGGTGTTGTCCACGCCGGCCGGCATGGCCTCCAGGGCGCGCTGCCACAGCGCCGTGCACAGCGACAGCTGCGAGGCGGAAACGCCGGCCAGCGCCTGCAGCGAGTCGGCGGTGCGCAGGTCCTTGGCCATCAGCGCCAGCGCGAAGCCGCCGTTGTACGTGCCCGGCACGATGAACTGGCGCAGCTTGGTCTCGGTGGCCACGTTGCGGCCGCTGGAGGCGTTGAGCACTTCGGTGAACACGTCCAGGTCCAGGTCCATGCGGCGCGCGATCGTCAGCGCCTCGCTGGCCGCCAGCAGGCCGGCCGCGTAGACGTAGTTGTTGAGCGCCTTCATGGCGTGGGCCGAGCCCACCTTGCCGGTGTGGATGAGCGAGGCGCCCATGCGCGCGAGCACCGGCCGCACGCGCTCCAGGCCATCGGCGTCGGCGCCTATCATGATGGCCAGCGTGCCGTTGGCGGCCTTGGCCACCGCGCCCGACACCGGCGCGTCGATCAGCGTCACGCCGGCCTCGCGCAGCAGCGGCGCCAGCCGCAGCGTCTCGGCGGGGTTGGACGAACCCATGTCCAGCAGCACCGAACCGGCGCGCATCACGCCGGCCAATCCGTGCTCGCCCTCGATGACGGCGTTGGTCACGGCGCTGTCCGGCAGCATGGTGATGACCACGTCGCAGCCGGCCAGCGCCCGCAGGTCGGCGGCCGGCCGCAGCGTCCTGTTCCAGGCCGGATGCTGCGCCAGGCGTTCCAGCCGCGCGGGGTCGCGGTCATGGGCCAGGATCTCGAAGTTCTCTTCGCCGCGCGCCAGGTTTTCCAGCATGGGCAGGCCCATCATGCCCAGGCCGACGAATCCTATCTTGAGTGTCATGCATTCCCTTTATCGAACCGGCCTGGAAAGTGCCCCAGGCGCTTCCTGGAATGCTAATGAACGCCCGCATTTCCCGGTTATGCTAAGTTCGGCAGGGGATATAACAAACGATTATCGGATCATGCGTTTCAAGCTCAGGCAGATGGAAGTGTTCCGCGCGGTCATGCTGACCGGCTCCATGAACGGGGCGGCCAGGCTGCTGTTCGTGTCGCAGCCGGCCGTCAGCCGCCTCATCGCCCATACCGAACTGAGCCTGGGGCTGCAATTGTTCGAGCGCGACAAGGGCAAACTCACGCCCACCCCCGAGGCCCACCGCCTGTTCCAGGAAGTGGGGCCGCTATTCGAGGAAGCGCTGCGCGTCGACGAGCTGGCGCGCGACCTGGCCGAGCGCCCGCAGGGCGCATTGACGCTGTGCTCCAGCCCCAGCCTGGCGCTGAACTTCGTGCCGCCTGTGATCGCGCAATACCTGGAGCTGTATCCCGGCGTCAGGCTCAAGTTCCACACCACGCTGCTGGCGGACATGGCGCACGAACTGCTGGGGCGCAAGGCCGAGCTGGCGGTGTCGGTGCTGCCCATCGACCATCCCAACCTGGTGGTCGAGCCCCTGGCCACCGGCGAAATGGTCTGCATCCTGCCGCAAGGCCATCCGCTGGCTTCGCAGCCAGCGGTGGGCCTGGCGGAGCTGGCGCGATACCGGCTGATCCTCTACAGCCGCAACATCCCCTTCGGGCAACTGGTGGCGGCCGCGTTCCAGCGCGCCAACGTCAGCTGGAGCGCGGCGGTGGACATCGTGCGCGCGGAACTGGCCTGCGCCCTGGTGCGGGCCGGCGCGGGCGTGGCGATCGTGGACCAGTTCTCGGTCGGCGAGCAGGGCTGGCCGGGCGTGGTGACGCGGCCGCTGCGCGAATCGATTCCGCTGTCGCTGAGCCTGGTGCGCTCGCGCTTCGAGCGTCCCAGCCGGCACGTGCAGCGGTTCGTGCGCCTGATCAAGGAACACGCGCGCGCCTCGCTCTAGCGTCCTGCCGCGCGCAGGCGATGGCGGGCCGGTTCATCGTCCCGGTTCCTGCGCCTCCAGTTCATGCAGGATCTTGCGCTTCAAGGCCAGCAGCGCCGGGCCGTGCCGCCGTTCGACCCAGGCCTGGGTTTCGTCGGTGATCAGGCTGAGGTTCAAGGCCAGCGTCGCGCCCGCCGGCAGCGCCAGCGGCGTGGACATGGCGACGACGCCCGGCTGCCACGAGGCCAGGCAATAGCCGGCGCTGGCGACCTTAGCGATGGCTTTCCCGATGTCGGCGATGACCGGTTTCCAGGACGCGCTGCGATAGCCGCGCATGATGCCGGCGAGCAAGGCGTCGCGGGCGGCCTCGTCCAGGGTGGCCAGATAGGCCCGTCCCAGCGAAGTCAGCTCGATGGGCACGCGCTGGCCGGCCACGATGGTGCGCAGCGACGCCTTGCGGTTGTAGCGGATGGATTCCAGGTAGACCATCTCGGCGCGGTCGGCGCTGGCCAGGCCGATGTTCACGCGCAGCTTGTTCGAGGCCTCGCGCATCAGCGGCGTGGCCGCCTTGAGCACCGGAGACGCCGCGCGCATCGCATGCCCCAGGCTGAGTACGGGGGCGGCCAGCCGGTAGGCGCGGGCGCGGCGGTCATGCGCCAGGAAGCCGCTGGTGACCAGCGTCTGCGTCAGCCGGCTGACCGTGGCGGCCGACAGTCCGGTGCGTTCGGCCAGCTCGCCGTTGCCCAGCAGATCGGTGCCGGGCTTGAACGCCCGCAGGATTTCCAGGCCGCGCTCCAGCGAGCGGTTCTGGCTGACGCCATCGAAGCGCCGGCGCGCCGCGGGCGAAGAATCGGGAAGGGGACGAGCGTTCATGCAATTCCACTCTATGGAAATAGCTGCGTGTATTCGGCAACTGTAGCGCCTACTGTGTCGTCATAGCCAGCGCGGGGTCCGGCAACGGAGCGCGCCGGCCAGACCCCTAAGACGGAGCGTGGAGATGGGCGGGTACGAATACATCGGACTTCAATCGCAGGACGGCGTGGCGACGCTGACGCTGAACCGGCCGGACAAGCGCAACGCGATCAGCGACGCCATGCGCGCCGAACTGATACACGCGCTGGAGGCGGTGGCGCAGGACCGCGCCGTCCGCGCGCTGGTGCTGACCGGCGCGGGCAAGGGCTTCTGCGCCGGCGGCGACATAGCCGGGATGCAGCGCCGCATGGAGGCGCCCGCCGGCGAGGTCGGGTTCAACGGCTGGTCGCGGCAGCAGCGCGTGCATCATGCGGTCAACCTGCTGTTCCGCATGCCCAAGCCGACGATCGCGGCGGTCAATGGCGCGGCCGCCGGGCTGGGCGCGGACACGGCCCTGAGCTGCGATTTCATCGTGGCTTCCGAAGCCGCGACCTTCACCTGGAGCTACATCGCCCGCGGCCTGATTCCCGACGGCGGCGGCATGTATTTCCTGCCTCGCCGCGTGGGCCTGGCGCGCGCCAAGGAGCTGATCTATTCCGGCCGCAAGGTGCAGGCCGACGAAGCGCTGCGGCTGGGCATCGCCGACCGGCTCGCGCCCGCGGGCGAGGAGCTGGGCGCCGCCCAGGCCTGGGCCGCCGAACTCGCGCGGGGCTCGGCCACCGCGCTGGCATTGAGCAAGTCCATCCTGGACCAGAGTTCCGAATTGACGGCCGACCAGGTCTTCGCCATGGGCAGCCAGGCGCAGGGCATCTGCTACACCAGCGCCGAGCACCGCGAGTCGGTGGCCGCGTTCCTGGCCGCGAGGCAGTCCAAATGAGCGCGCTGGAGAAACTGCTGCGTCCGCGCAGCGTGGCGGTGGTGGGCGCTTCGGCCGATCCCGCCAAGACCTCGGGCCGGCCGGTGGCGTACCTGCGCAAGCACGGTTTCCAGGGAGCCATCTACCCCGTGAATCCCAAAGCGTCCGAGATCGACGGGCTGGCCTGCTATCCGGACGTGCGTTCGCTGCCGCAGGCGCCGGACGTGGCCATCGTGCTGCTGGGCGCCGATCGCACGCAGCAGGCCGTGCGCGAGCTGGCCGATATCGGCGCGGGCGCGGCCATCGTGCTGGCCAGCGGCTATTCGGAAACCGGCGAGGCGGGCGCGCGCCGCCAGCGCGAGCTGCGCGAGGCGGCGGGCGCCATGCGCATACTCGGGCCGAACACGATCGGCCTGGTCAACCTGACCGACCGCATCGTGCTGTCGGCCAGCGGCGCATTGGAGATGGACGGCCTGGTCAGCGGCGGCATCGGCCTGGTGTCGCAAAGCGGCGGCATCCTGGGCGCGCTGCTGTCGCGGGCCACGGCGCGCGGCATCGGGTTTTCCAAGCTGATTTCCACCAGCAACGAGGTCGACCTGGACCTGGCGGATTTCGTCGACGCGCTGGCCGACGACCCCGCGACCCGCGTGATCGCGCTCTACGTCGAGAGCATCCGCAATCCCCGGACGTTCCGCGCGGCGGCGCGCAAGGCCGCCCGCGCGGGCAAGCCCGTGGTGGCGTTCAAGATCGGCCGCTCCGACTCGGGCGCGCAGGCCGCGGCCTCGCACACGGGCGCGCTGGCCGGCGCCGACGCCATGTACGGCGCGCTGTTCGAAGAAACCGGCATCATCCGCGCGCAGACGTTTTCCGATCTGCTGGACATTCCCCTGGCCCTGGCCAGCGGACGTCCGCTGGGCGGGCGCCGGGTCGCCATCCTGACCTCGACCGGCGGCGCGGGCACCCTGGTGGCCGACAGCCTGGGCGTGGCGGGCTTCGCGCTGCCCGCGCCCGATGCGCGCTGCGGCGCGGCCTTGCGGGCGCTGCAGACCGGCGACCATGCGGCGCTGGACCGCAATCCCATCGACGTGACGCTGGCGGGCCTGCAGCCCGAACTGCTGCGCGGCGCCATCCGCATCGTGCAGGAGAGCGACCAGTACGACGCGATGGTGGTCATCGTGGGTTCGTCCGGCGTGGCCCGGCCCGAACTGATGGCCGGCGCGCTGAAGGACACGCTGGCGCTTTCGGACAAGCCGCTGCTGGCCTACATCAGCCCGCACGCGCCGCAGGCTGCCGAGACGCTGGGCCGCTACGGCATCCCGGCCTTCCATACGCCCGAGAGCGTCAGCGCCGCCTTGTCGGCCATGTGGCAGGCGCGCCCGCGCGGCCTGCCGGCGCAGGCCGAAGCCGTCGCGCCGGCGCCGCGCGCTCCGGTGGACTGCCCCGGGCAGGGACAGCTGAACGAAGCCCAGGCCAAGGCGCTGTTCGCCCGCTTCGGGATTCCGGGCGTCCGGGAAATCGTGGTGCATACCGAGGAACAGGCCGCCGAGGCGGCGCGGCAGCTCGGGCCCCGCGTCGTGTTGAAGCTGCTGTCCAGCGAGATCACGCACAAGAGCGACGTGGGCGGCGTGGCGGTCGGCGTGCCGGCCGAACACGTGGCGGCCCGCCTGCGGCGGATGGCCGATGACGTGCAGCGGCATACGGGCCGCCGGCCCGACGCCTTCCTGGTCCAGGAGATGGTGACGGGGGCCGCCGAAGTGATCGTCGGGCTGCGCAAGGACCCGCTGGGCGCGGCGATTCTGCTGGGCATGGGCGGCGTCGTCGCCGAACTGATCCGCGACACCACGCTGCTGTTGCTGCCCGAAGACGGCGCGGCGCTGACGCCCGCGCAGGTCGAGGCGGCCTTGCGGCGCCTGAAGACCTGGCCCTTGCTGGACGGCTATCGCGGCCGCGAGCGGGCCGACGTGCCGGCCCTGGTCGAGGCCGTGCTGGCCTTCGCCCGCATGGCGCAGGCATTGCAGGACCGGCTGGCCGAGGCGGAGATCAATCCGCTGTTCGTCAGGCGCATGGGGCAGGGCGTATGCGCGGCCGACGGCGTCGCGGTGCTGGACCATCCCCGTGCGCCTTGAGCGTACGGGCGTTAAAAAACACGAGGAGACGACAATGAACTTCAGCAGCATATCGACGCGATGCGTCCGGGCTCTGGCCGCCGCGGCGGCGGCGGCGGGCGTTCTGGCGGCGGCGCCGGCGCAGGCCGCTTTTCCGGAACGGCCGCTGCGCATCGTGGTGCCGTTCACGCCGGGCGGCGGCACCGACATCGTCGCGCGCCAGTTGGCCAAGGGACTGACCGATGAACTGGGGCAGTCCGTCATCGTCGAGAACCGGCCCGGCGGCAGCACCATCATCGGCACCGAAAACGTGGCCAAAAGCCCGGCGGACGGCTACACCATGCTGATGGCGACCTTCGCCCACGCCGTGAATCCGGCCATGCAGAAAAAGCTGCCCTACGACACGGACCAGGCCTTCGCGGCGGTGGCGATGATAGGCAAATCGCCCAACGTCCTGGTCGTGTCCGCCAAGTCCCGCTTCAACAGCGTGCGGGACATCCTGGCCTATGCCCGCGCCAATCCGGGCAAGCTGACGTTCGGCTCCTATGGCAACGGCACCTCCGCGCACCTGGCGGGCGAGCTGTTCAAGAGCCTGGGCAGGGCCGACATCCTGCACGTGCCGTACAAGGGATCGGGACCCGCCATCAACGATCTGATCGGCGGCCAGATCGACATGATCTTCTCGACCTCGGCCAGCGTCAGCGGCCAGGTCAAGAACCGGCAATTGCGCGCGCTGGCGGTGACGACCAAGAACCGTTCGCCCGCCTATCCGGGCGTGCCGACCGTGGCCGAGTCCGGCGAGCCGGACTACTTCGTCGACAGCTGGTATGGCGTGTTCGTGCCCCAGGGCACGCCCAGGCCCGTCATCGACCGCCTCAACGTCGCGATCAAGAAGGTCTCGACGGACCAGGCGTTCCAGGCGGCGCTGGAATTGGAAGGACTGGCCGCCCAGGTCGGAACGCCCGAGGAGCTGGACGCGTACGTGAAGCAGGAGGAAGCGCGCTGGACCAGGATCGTGGAGCAGGCGGGAATCGCCGAGCAGCCCTAGGCGCGCCGGCCCGGCGGAAAACCCGTTGCGGGGCCGGCCGCCGCCGGCCCCGGCGCTTCAATGCATCTGGCCGTAACGCCCGGCGTTGAAGTCCTGGATGGCCTCGACGATCTCGGCCTGGGAGTTCATCACGAAGGGGCCGTAGCCGACCACCGGCTCGTCGATGGGCTCGCCGCTGAGGATCAGGAACACCGCATCGTTGTTGGCCTCGATGCTGATGTCCTCGCCGTCCTGCGAGAACAGCGCCAGCTGCGCGTCGCGGGCGACGGTTTCGCCGTTGACCAGCACCGTGCCGCGCAGCATCACCAGCATGCTGTTGCGGCCGGCGGCGATCGGGAAGGTCGCCGACTTGCCGGCGCTCATGCGCACGTCCCACACGTCCATGGGCGTGAAGGTGCGCGCCGGCCCCGCGTGGCCCGCGTAGTCGCCCGCGATCACGCGCAGCGTGCCCGCGCCGTCCGGCAGCGCCACCGCCGGGATGTCGGCGTCGAGGATGCTCTGGTAGCCCGCCGGGGCCTTCTTGTCCTTGGCCGGCAGGTTGACCCACAGCTGCACCATTTCCAGTTCTCCGCCCTTGCGGGTGAATTCATGGGAATGGAATTCCTCGTGCAGAATGCCCGAGGCGGCGGTCATCCATTGCACGTCGCCGGGACCGATGACGCCGCCCTTGCCGGTGGAATCGCGGTGCTCGACTTCGCCGCTGTAGACGATGGTCACGGTTTCGAAGCCGCGATGCGGATGCTGGCCCACGCCGCGCGGCTGGTCGGCCGGCTCGAAGCGGGCCGGGCCGGCGTAATCCAGCAGCAGGAACGGGCTGGTGTTCTTGCCCTTGTCGCTATAGGAGAACATAGAGCGCACCGGGAAGCCGTCGCCCACCCAGTGGGGACGGGGGCTGGCATGCAAACCGAGGATCTTCTTCATGGTCGTATTTCCTGTTGCGCGGCCCCATCGGGGCCGTTCGTCATGTCTATGAAGATAAGGGCGCAAGGCCGCTGGCGGTAGTCCCTGCCATTGATAAGCACTGTTCCATAATCTGAACGATGGCGCGGGATTTTGCCGTTGGCGTATTCTGTGGCCATGCAACGTTCCACAGACCCGGCCCGGGCAGGGCATGACGACCGGGTGCAGGGCTTCGCGCCGGTGGCGCGCGCCGATGCGCGCGTCCTGGTGCTGGGCTCCATGCCCGGCGTGGCCTCGCTCAGGCAGGCCCGCTATTACGCGCACCCGCGCAACGCCTTCTGGCCCATCGCGGCCCGCGTTTTCGGCTTCGATCCGGCGCTGGACTACGCGGCCCGGCTGGCCGCGCTGCAGGCGGGCGGGGTCGCCTTATGGGACGTGCTGCAAGCCTGCGAACGCCCGGGCAGCCTGGACGCCGACATCCGCGCCGATACGCTGGTGGCCAACGATTTCGCCGCATTCCTGGAACGGCACCCGGGCATCGCGCGGGTCTGCTTCAACGGCGCCAAGGCCGCCGCGCTGTACCGGCGCCACGTCCTGCCGGGTCTGGACGCCGGGCTGGAATACGTCGCGCTGCCCTCGACCAGCCCGGCCCACGCCGCGGCCTCGTTCGAGCAGAAACTGGCCGTCTGGAGCAGGGCGCTCAGGCCGGCGGACTGACCCGGTGAGGCATTCTGGGGACGGATTCGCGATTAATCCGTCCCCCGTTGATTCATATCAAGCCTCTATATAACCCCGAGTGATAAGTTTATTCACGTAACACTTATGCGCTTGGAGAATCCGTATGCATCCCCCCGCCAGCCCCCCGGAAACGCCTTTGCCGGGTAAACGTGGCTTCCTCAAAGGACTACTCGGGCTGGGGGCGGCGGCGACCGTCATTCCCATCCATGCCGAGGCCGCCGGCCTCAACGGGCAGCCGCCGCGCCGCCCCGGCATGGCGGGCAAGCGCTACGGCATGGTGGTGGACATGCGCAAATGCATCGGCTGCCAATCCTGTACGGTCAGCTGTTCCATGGAGAACCTGCCCCCCATCGGCCAGTTCCGCACCACCGTTCTGCAATACGAGGTCAAGCCCGACGACGGCCCGGCCGCGATGGTGATGCTGCCGCGCCTGTGCAACCACTGCGACAACCCGCCCTGCGTGCCGGTCTGTCCGGTGCAGGCCACGTTCCAGCGCGAGGACGGCATCGTGCTGGTCGACAACGAGCGCTGCGTCGGCTGCGCGTATTGCGTGCAGGCCTGTCCTTACGACGCCCGCTTCATCAACCACGAAACCCAGACCGCGGACAAGTGCACGTTCTGCGAGCACCGGCTGGAGGCCGGCCTGCTGCCGGCCTGCGTGGAAAGCTGCGTGGGCGGCGCCCGCGTGATCGGCGACCTGAACGATCCGGATAGCGCGATTTCGCGGCTGCTGGCCGAGCACAAGGACGAGGTCAAGGTGCTCAAGCCCGAGATGAAGACCGATCCCCACGTCTATTACATCGGCCTGCCCGATGCGTTCGTCCACCAGGTCGACGGCCAGGCCGGCGTGCGGCTGGCCGGCGCCCATTGAAGGGGATATCCATGCAGATCTCCGAATTGCTCACGCCGGTCTACGACGCCGCCTGGCTGCCCTGGGCGGTGCAGTACTTCTTCCTCATCGGCATCAGCGCCACCACGGCGCTGACCGCCGCCTTCTCGGCCTTCGGGCGCGAGGGGTCTTCCGCGCGCCGGCTGCTGCCGGCGGCGGTGGCGGTGCTGCTGGTCAGCGCCATCGCCGCGCCCGTGTCGCTGCTGGCCGACCTGCACCAGCCGGGCCGCTTCTGGCATTTCTATACCCAGCTCACGCCCTGGTCGTGGATGTGGCTGGGCGCGCTGCTGCTGCCGGCCTTCGTGGGCCTGGCGCTGCTGTTCAGCGCGGCCTGGTGGTGGGGCCGCGTCGGCGTGCTGCGCGCGACGGCCGCGCTGCTGGCGCTGTCGGCGCTGTCCATCCTGGTCTATACCGGCGCCGAAGTCATGGTGCTGCGTTCGCGGCCGCTGTGGCATACGGTGTTCCTGCCCGTGAACTTCGCGCTGACCGCCTGGCTGGGCGCGCTGGGCGCCATGTTCCTGATGGGCCGCTGGCTGCCCGGCGGCATGCGCGCCTTGCCGGTGGACATGCTGCGCCGCCTGAGCGTGACCGCCGTGGTGATGATGGCGCTGGGCGCCGGCGCCTGGGCGCTGCTGGGCCTGCTGGGGCTGGACCCGTCGTTCGACGCGGCCCTGCGCCTGTTCGCGCAATTCCCCATCTGGCGCATCAGCCTGGCGGGCGCCGTGATCACGGCCTTCTGCATCATCGCGCTGCTGCAGCGCCCGGCCCGCACGCTGGCCGAGCCGCTGCCCTCGGCCGCGCTGGCGCTGACCATGCTGGCCGCCGCCTGGATATTCCGCTGGGTCGTGTTCATGAGCGTGCAGGGCGTGCCGAAGTATGGCGCCGGCCTCTATCTGTACGACATGCCCTGGGGCAGCGATGGCCTGCTCGGCATGGTGGGCGTGCTGGGCCTGTGCGTGGCGCTGGTCGCCGCCGTGACCTGGGCCCTGGAACTGTTCCCGGCGCGCAAGCCGGGCACGGCATCGGCCTGACGCAAGAACCTGGAAGACGAAGCAATGGACAAGCAACACAAAGACGACAAGCCTGGCGCAGCGCCGGAGCAGCCGCGCGACGAAGCGCGGCGCAAACTGATGGTGCGCGGCGGCCTGGTCGCCGGCGGCATGGCGGCCTTCGCGGCCGGCTACGGCGAAACCGTGGCGCGCGCGGTCAAGGGACTGGCGCAGGGCACGGCCGGCGCGCCCACGGCGCACGCCGTGCGCGGCAATTCGCTGACCCCGGAGTTCCGCATCGACCCGCTGACCGGCGCGCTGAGCGCCCAGCCGGGCCAGACCGTCAGCCCTTCCAGCTGCCTGGGCTGCTGGACCCAGTGCGGCGTGCGGCTGCGCGTCGACACCGAGCAAAACCGCATCCTGCGGGTGGCGGGCAACCCCTACCATCCGCTGGCCACCACCCAGCCGGCCGCGATGGAGACGCCGGTGCGCGACGTCTACGCGCAGCTGGGCGGCGACAACGGACTGGAAGGGCGGGCCACTTCCTGCGCGCGCGGCTCGTCCATGCTGGAGCAGCTGGAAAGCCCCTACCGCGTATTGCAGCCGCTCAAGCGGGTCGGCCCGCGCGGCGCGGGCAAGTGGCAGACCATCTCCTTCGAGCAGCTGGTGCAGGAGGTCTGCGAAGGCGGCGACCTGTTCGGCGAAGGCCATGTGGACGGGCTGCGCGCCATCTACGACCGCGAGACGCCGCTGGACCCGCAGAACCCGGAATACGGCGCCAAGGTCAACCAGCTCCTGTTCACCGATGCCGGCAACGAAGGCCGCACGCCGCTGATCCAGCGCTTCGCCGCGCAATCGTTCGGCACGGTCAACGTCAGCAATCACGGCTCGTACTGCGGCCAGAGCTTCCGCGTGGGCGCGGGCGCCGCGCTCGGCGACCTGAAGGGCATGCCGCATGGCAAGCCGGACTGGGACCACGCGCGCTTCGGCCTGTTCATCGGCACCTCGCCGGCGCAGGCCGGCAACCCGTTCCAGCGCCAGGCGCGCCAGCTGGCCGAGGCCCGCGTGCGTCCGGAAGAAAGCGGCTTCTCGTATGTGGTCGTCTCGCCCATGCTGCCCGCGTCCTCCAGCCTGTCGGCCGGAACGGGCAACGAGTGGCTGCCGGTCAACCCGGCCGGCGACCTGGCGCTGGTGATGGGCATGATCCGCTGGATGCTGGAGCACGAACGCTTCGACGCCCGCATGCTGTCGCAGCCCGGCCCGGCCGCCATGCAGGCCGCCGGCGAGGCGGCCTGGACCAACGCCACCCACCTGGTCGTGGCCGAAGCAGGCCATCCGCGCCAGGGCAGTTTCCTGCGCGGCGCCGACCTGGGCTGGCCGCGTCCGGCCGACGCCGACGAGAAGTGGGAAGACGTGTACGTGGTGCGCCTGGAAGACGGCACGCTGGCGCCGCACACCTCGGCCGTGCCGGCCGCGCTGTTCGTGGACCAGGCCGTGGCCGCGCCCGGCATGCAGGGCGCGCCGCAGTCGCTGCGCGTGCGCTCCTCGCTGTCGCTGCTGCGCGAGGAAGCGCGCCGCAAGACGCTGGACGAGTATGCCGAACTGAGCGGCGTGCCGGCCGCGAAGATCGCCTCGCTGGCCGAGCGCTTCACCAGCCACGGCAAGCAGGCCGTGGCCGACGCGCACGGCGGCACCATGAGCGGCGCGGGCTTCTATACCGCGTACGCCATCGCCATGCTCAACACGCTGGTGGGCAACCTGAACGTGGAGGGCGGCCTGCTGCTGGACGGCGGCCCGTTCCCGCCCTACGGCCCGGGGCCGCGCTACAACATCGCCGGCTTCGCCAACCGCGCCGCGCCCAAGGGCGTGCCGCTGTCGCGCAACCGCTTCCCGTACGAGAAGTCCAGCGAATTCAAGCGCAAGCAGGCCGCCGGCCAGCCCGTCTATCCGGCCGAAGCGCCCTGGTATCCGGCCACTGGCGGGCTCAGCTCCGAGATGCTGGCCTCCGCGCTGGCGGGCTATCCGTACCGCGCCAAGGTCTGGTTCAACCACATGGGCAACCCGGTCTACGGCGTCGCCGGCTTCCGCAACGTCGTGGCCGACAAGCTGAAAGACCCGCGCCTGCTGCCGCTGTCGGTGTCGATCAATCCCTTCATCAACGAAACCAACGCGCTGGCCGACTATATCGTGCCCGACACCGTGACCTACGAAAGCTGGGGCGTGTCGGCGCCGTGGGCCGACGTGGTGGCCAAGGCCTCCACCGTGCGCTGGCCGGCCGTGCAGCCGCGCGTGGCGCGTACGGCCGGCGGCGAGCCGGTGTGCCTGGAGACCTTCCTGATCGCCTGCGCCAAGCGGCTGGACATGCCGGGCTTCGGCGCCGGCGCGATCTCGGACAAGGAGGGCGGCAAGTATGCGCTGGACACGCCCGAGGACTTCTTCCTGCGCGGCATGGCCAATATCGCGTTCGCCGCGGGCCGCCCGGTGCCCGAGGCCAGCGACGAAGACATGGCGCTGACCGGCGTGGACCGCTACAAGGACCTGCTGCAGCAAAAGCTCAAGCCGGGCGAGTGGCGCCAGGTCGCGATGCTGATGAGCCGCGGCGGCCGCTTCGACAAGATGGAGGACGCCTGGGTCGGCGAGGGCGCCGCGCGCCGCCTGCGCGCGGCCTATGCCAAGCCGCTGACGGTCTGGAGCGAGGAGCTGGCGGGCTTTCACCATTCGCTCACCGGCGAGCGCTACAGCGGCTGTCCGACTTGGTATCCGACGCGCCTGGCCGACGGCCGCGACATGCGCGCCGAATACGGTAGGCAGGAATGGCCGTTCCTGCTCAGCTCGTTCAAGTCCAACCTGATGAGCTCCATGTCCATCGGCGTGAGCCGCCTGCGCCAGGTGCATCCGCACAACCCGGTGTCGATCAACCGCCAGGACGGCGAGCGCCTGGGCCTGCGCAACGGCGATCCGGTGCGCATCGTGACGCCGGGTGGCGCGGTCACCGGGCTGGCGCTGCTGCGCGACGGCATCCAGCCGGGCGCGGTCGGCATCGAGCACGGCTACGGCCATACCGAGCTGGGCGTGCGCGCGCATATCGTGGACGGCAAGCCCATGCCGCACGATCCGGCGCTGAGCGCGGGCGTGAACCTGAACGACCTGGGCTTCGGCGACGCCACGCGCGGCGCGCACGCCAACGTCTGGATCGACTGGGTCTCGGGCGCGGCGGTGCGCCAGGGCCTGCCGGCCCGCATCGAGCGCGCCTGACGCTAGCGCACGACGGTATCGGCCACCAGGTCGACGCCGTCGCTGGGCACGGCCACGCCGGCCAGCGCGCCGCCCAGGTCTCCGGGCCGGGCGGCCGCCGCGCCCGCGCGGCTTACCCGGATCTCCACGCGCACCTTGCTGGCGCCCGACAGGGTCGCCTGCGGCGACATCGCGCTGCTGTCGTCGAGCACGAAATCGCGCGGCAGGTCGGAGACCTGCATCTGCAGGATCGCCAGCGGCATGCGCGGGCCGTCCTCCGGCCGCGCCAGGATGAATACGGTATCGGTGGGCTGGACCTGCGCGCGCAGCGCATCGGCGATGCGGGCGCGTCCGCTGATGCGGGCCTTGGCCGTGGCCGCGGCGGCCGCGTTCGGCGCCGCGCCCTTGGCGGCCGCGGCCGGCGGCGAACCCGTCGCCATGGCGCGCGCCTGCGCGATATTCGATTGGATCTGGCGCGCCGCTTCCGAGTCGGGCGGCAGCCGCGCCTGCAGGCGCTCCCAGTGCGCCAGCGCCTCGGCCGCGTCGCCGCGGCGCAGCGCCATCATGCCGGCCAAGGCCAGGGCCTTGGGCTGGTCGGGCTGGGCCGCCAGGGCCTGCGCGACGGCGGCGATCGATTCCGCGTCAGGCGCGCCCTGGTTGGCCGACAGCAGCGCGTCGGCCAGGTCGGCCAGCACCGCCGGCTGGTCCGGCGCCAGGCGCAGCACCTGCCGGTAGGCGGCCACCGCGTCGCTGTAGCGTCCCAGGGTTTCGTAAGAGCGCGCCAGCACATACCAGCCGTCGGGGTCGTCGGGGGCGGACCGCAGGCGCCGGGCCAGCGCGTTGATCGCCATCGCCATATCGTCGTTGGAGGCGCCCGCGTGCGGCTCGGCGGCGGCCACGACCGCGGCCGCGCTGGCCGCCGCGCGCGGATTGCCCAGCTGGCCGTAAAGCAGCACCGCCGCCACCGGAATCAGCACGCTCAGCAGGCAGGCGGCCGCCACGCCGGCGCGCTGGCCGGCCCACGGCGCGGCGCGGCTGCGGCGCAGCGCCAGGTCCTGCAGCAGGTCGCGCTGCAGTTCCTCTTCGGCGCGGGCCCGGGCCTCGGGGCTGAGACTGCCGTTCTTCAGGTCGCGCTCCAGCTGCTCGCGCTGCGCCAGGTAAAAGGCGCGCACACTGGCCTCGGCGGCCTGCGCCGCCGGCGCGCGGCGCAGCAGCGGCGGGATCAGGCAGAGCAGGGTCGCCAGCAGCAGCACGAGCACGGCAATCCAGAGCGCGGTCATGAGCCGGTGTCCAGGAAACGGGCGGCGCGTTCGCGCTCGTCGGCGGTCAGCGGCGCGCGCGCGCCGGCGCGGCGCCTGAGCGTGCGCAGCAGCACGGCGAAGCCCAGCGCCAGCAGCGCGAACGGGCCCAGCCACAACAGCCAGGTGATCGGCTTGAACGGCGGGTCGTAGCGCACGAAGTCGCCGTAGCGCTCCTCGAAGAAACGCATGATCTGCGCATCGGTCCTGCCGGCGGCCAGCTGGCCGCGGATCAGGTCGCGCATGTCCTGCGCCAGCGGCGCGTTGGATTCGGCCAGGGTCTGGTTCTGGCACACCAGGCAGCGCAGGCCGTGCGCCAGCTTGTCGGCGCGCTGCTCCTGTTCGGCCGACAGCGCCGGCGCGGCCGCTGCCGGGGCCTGGACCTGGGCCTGCGCCTGCGCCTGCGCCAGGACCAGCGCCAGCGCCGCGAGCATGGCCGCCGCCTTCATTGCAGCGCCTCGATCACGGGCAGCATGCGGGCGCTCCAGATCTCGGGCGTGATGAGGCCGAGCTGCCTGTAGCGGATGCGTCCTTGCTTGTCGATCACGAAAGTCTCCGGCACGCCGTACACGCCGTACTCGATGCCGATGCGGCCGTCGGCGTCGCTGGCCGAGGCGATGTACGGGTTGCCGTTGCGCGCCAGCCAGGCGGTGGCGTCGTCCGGCTTGTCCTTGTAGTTCAGGCCGTACAGGGGGATGCCGTGGCGCTGCGAGACCTCGCGCAGCACCGGCAGTTCGTCGCGGCAGGGGCCGCACCACGACGCCCACACGTTCAGCAGCCAGACCTGCCCGCGCAGCGCCTGCACGTCCAGTTTCCGGTCCGGCGCCAGCAGCACCGGCAGGCCGATGGCCGGGGCCGGCTTGTCTATCAGGACCGAGGGCACCGCGCGCGGATCGCGCGACAGCCCCATCGCCAGGAACACGGCCATCGCCAGGAAAGCGGCCAGCGGCAGCAGGTAACGCAGCATCAGGCGCCCTCCCGGGTGGGCGCGGCCACCGGCGCGGGCATGCGCGCCTGCGCCTCCAGCGCGCGGCGGTAGCGCTTGTCGCCGGCCGCCAGCAGCCCGCCCAGCGCCATCAGGATGCAGCCCGACCAGATCCAGGTCATGAAAGGCTTGACCTGCAGGCGCACCGTCCAGGCCTGATCGCCCACCGGTTCGCCCAGCGCCACGAAGAGGTCGCGGGTAAAGCCGCTGTCGATGTCGGCCTGGCTGAGCGCCATGTCCTGCACGGTGTAGAGACGCTTTTCCGGATAGAGCGTGGTCACCGGCCTGCCGTCGCGCGTCACCGTGAAGACCGCGCGCTGCGCGCTGTAGTTGGGGCCGGCGGCCGGCCCCAGGCCGGCGAAGGTGAAGCGGTAGCCGCCGGCCTCGCGCGTCTCGCCCAGCGCCAGCCGCAGTTCCTGCTTGACCTCGTAGCCGTTGGCCAGCGTGACGCCGGCGATGAATATGCCCACGCCGGCGTGGGCCAGCAGCATGCCATACCAGGCGCGCGGCTGGCGCCCCAGGCGGCGCAGCCAGTGGCCGTCGCCGTCGGTCAGGCGCTGCCAGGCATGGGCGGCGGCGCTGGCCACCGACCATGCCGCCAGCCACAGCCCCAGTATCACCATGGGCGAGCCCAGCCGCGCCGGGCCGGGCATGGCCAGCGGTAGCAGCACGGCGGTGGCCACGCTGACGGCGAAGGCCGCGCGCAGGCGCCGGCCCAGGTCCGGCAGTTCCGCCTGCTTCCAGCGCGCCACCGGCCCCACGCCCATGAGGAAGATGGCCGGCGTCATCAGCGGCACGAACACGGCCTCGAAGTAGGGCGGGCCGATGGAGATCTTGCCCCACTCCAGCACGTCCAGCACCACCGGATACAGCGTGCCCAGCAGCACCGAGCCGGCCGCCACCGTCAGCACCACGTTGTTCGACAGCAGCAGCGATTCCCGCGACAGCAGGGCGAAGCCGCCGCCCAGGCCCACCGTGGGCGCGCGCCAGGCATACAGCGTCAGCGAGCCGCCCACGATCAGGGTCATGAACCCGAGTATGTACAGGCCGCGGCCCGGGTCGACCGCGAAGGCGTGAACCGAGGTCAGCACGCCCGAGCGCACCAGGAAGGTGCCCAGGATGCTGAGCGAGAAGGCGCAGATGGCCAGCAGCACCGTCCAGCTGCGGAAGGCGCCGCGGCGCTCGGTCACGATCAGCGAATGGATCAGGGCAGTGCCGGCCAGCCAGGGCATGAACGAGGCGTTTTCCACCGGGTCCCAGAACCACCAGCCGCCCCAGCCCAGCACGTAGTAGGCCCAGGCGCTGCCCAGCAGAATGCCTACGGTCAGGAAGGTCCAGGCCGCCAGCGTCCACGGCCGCACCCAGCGCGCCCACATCGCGTCCAGCTCGCCGGACAGCAGCGCCGCGATGGCGAAGGCGAAGGCCACGGAAAAGCCGACATAGCCCATGTACAGCATGGGCGGATGCACGATCATGCCCGGGTCCTGCAGCAGCGGATTCAGGTCGCGCCCGGCCATGGCCGGCGGCATCAGGCGTTCGAACGGATTGGACAGGAACAGCAGGAACAGCAGAAAGCCCACGCTGATCCAGCCCATCACGGCCAGCACCCGTCCCACGAAAGGCAGCGGCAGCCGGCGGCTGCACATGGCCACCGCCAGCGTCCAGGCGGTCAGCAGGTACAGCCACAGCAGCAGCGATCCCTCGTGCCCGCCCCATACCGCCGCGAACCGGTAGCCGGCGGGCAGGTCGGCATGGGAATTGGCGGCCACGTACAGCACCGAGAAATCGTTGTCCACGAAGGCCCAGGCCAGGCAGCAGAAGGCCACCGTGGTCAGGCCGAACTGCCCGACGGCGGCCGGCCGCGCCACCCGCAGCCCGGCCTGCCAGCCGGTGGCCGCGCCCACCAGCGGCAGTATGCCCTGGGCCAGCGCCGCCAGCAGCGCCAGGATCAGGCTGAACAGGCCGATCTCCGGAATCATTGCGCCTCCCGCATCAGATGGGCGGGCGCGGCGCCGGCGCGCTTGATGGCGTCGGCCGCTTCGGGCGGCATGTAGTTCTCGTCGTGCTTGGCCAGCACCTCGGTGGCGCGGAACACGCCGTCGGCGCCGAGCTTGCCGGCCACCACCACGCCCTTGCCCTCGCGGAAAAGGTCCGGCAGCAGCCCCTGGTAGCTCACCGGCACGGTGTGCGCGGTGTCCGTCACCACGAAGCTCAGCGTCAGGCCATCGGCCTCGCGCCGCAGCGACCCCTGTTCGACCAGGCCGCCCACGCGGAAGCTGCCGCTGGCCGGCGCTTCCCTGGCCACCACCTGGGTCGGGCTGAAGAAGAACACCAGGTTCGATTGCAGCGCATTGAGCACCAGCGCGGCGGCCAGGGCCAGCAGCCCCAGGCCGCCGGCGATCGCCAGGGCGCGGCGCTTGCGCGGGCTCATGGGCGACCTCCGCCGGGTTGCGCCTGCCGCGCCGCGCGCCGGGCGCGGGCGCGGCGCCACAGCACGAACGCTTCGACGCCGATCAGCGCCAGCGTCACGCCGTAGGCGCCCAGCAGGTAAGGGCCGTGGCCCTGCATCGAGAACAGCGCGTCCCAGCTCATCGCGCCTCCCGCGCGGCGCGCCCGATGGCGGCCGGCTCGCGCTCGGCGATGATGCCGCGCACGCGCGCCAGCCCGGCCGCCGCGCTGTAGAGCCAGAACGCGGCCACCATCAGCAGCATCGCGGTGACCATGATGCCGGCCATGCTGGGCGCGGCGGTCAGGTTGATGGAAGCGCCCTGGTGCAGGGTGTTCCACCAGCGCACCGAGAAATAGATGATGGGCACGTTGATCACGCCGGCCAGCAGCAGGATGGCGCCGCCGCGGTCGGCGCGCTGGGCGTCGTCGCAGGCGGCCTGCAGCGCCATGAAGCCCAGGTACAGGAACAGCAGGATCAGCTCGGACGTAAGGCGCGCGTCCCAGACCCACCACGTGCCCCAGGTCGGCTTGCCCCACAGCGCGCCGGTCCACAGCGTCAGGAAGGTGAACAGCGCGCCGGTGGGCGCCAGCGCCCGCATCATCATGAACGACAGGCGGGTGTTGAAGACCAGGCCCAGCGCCGCGTACAGCGCCATCACCAGGTACAGGAACATGGACATCCAGGCCGCCGCCACGTGGATGAACAGGATGCGGTAGACCTCGCCCTGCTGGCTGTCGGTGGGGGCCACGGCCAGGCCCACGACCAGCCCGGCGCCGCCCAGCAGCGCCGCGGCCAGCGCCAGCCACGGAATCAGCCGTCCGGCCAGCGGGTAGAACAGCGCCGGCGAGGCGTAGCGCAGCCAGGACGCGCCGGCGGCGGGATATGAGTTGAGGGGCGGATTCTGCATGGCGTCAGTCCAGCGCCACGCGCAGCGCCGCCGAGGCGCTCCAGGGGCACAGCAGTATGGCCAGGCACAGGCCCGCGCCCAGCAGCGACAGCTGCGGGCCGGCGCCCATGCCGTCATGGGCGGCCGACACCGCGCCGGCCCCGAAGATCAGCACCGGCACGTACAGGGGCAGCACCAGCAGGGGCAGCAGCGCGCCGCCGCGCAGGCCCAGCGTCAGCGCCGCGCCCAGTCCGCCCACCAGCGCCAGCGTGGGCGTGCCCAGCAGCAGCGACAGCGCCAGGATGCCGATGGCCTGTGGCGGCAGGCCGAACTGCAGGGCCAGCACCGGGCTGGCCAGGATCAGCGGCAGGCAGCTGCTGAACCAGTGTGCGGCCAGCTTGGCGCCCACCAGCAGCGGCAGCGGATGCGGCGACACCAGCAGCTGTTCCAGCGCGCCGTTCTCGTAATCCTGCGCGAAGGGGCGGTTCAGGGTCAGCAGCACGCCGAGCAGTGCGCAGACCCACAGCACGCCCGGCCCGATGGCCGCCAGCAGCGCCGGGTCGGGTCCTACCGCCAGCGGGAACATCGAGCCCGCCACGACGAAAAACAGGGTGGCGCCCAGCGTATCCGCCGGCCGTCTCCAGGCCTGCCGGATCTCACGTAACGCCAACTGCGACAGCGTGCCCAGCATCCGCGTAGTCATCCATGTCCAGGGTTTGGGTTTGCGCCGCGGCCGTGCCCGGCTCGCGGTGCGAGGCCACCACGGCCGCGCCGCCGGCGGCCAGATGGGCTTGCAGCGCGGCGTGCAGCTGCGCCAGGCTGGGCGCGTCCAGGCCGGCGTCGGGCTCGTCCAGCAGCCACAGCGGCTTGGCGCCCAGCACGATGGCCGCGAGCGCCAGCCGCCGGCTCTGCCCCTGGGACAGGCGCCGGGCGGGCACGTCGGCGCAGCGCTCCAGGCGCCAGCCGCGCAGGGTCTCGGCAATGCGCGGCGCCGCCTGCGGCGTGCCGGCGACGTGCAGCGCGTAGCGCAGGTTCTCGGCCGCGGTCAGTTCGGCGCACAGGCCATTGCCATGCGCCAGGAACGCCATGCCGGCGTGGTACGCCGGCAGGTCGCGGCGCGCGTCGGCGCCGCGCCACAGCACGCTGCCGGCCTGCGGGCGCAGCAGCCCGGCCAGGGTGCGCAGCAGGCTCGTCTTGCCGCTGCCGTTGGCGCCGCGTACGTGCAGCAGCTGGCCGGCGTACAGCTCGAAATCCACCGGCGCCGCGCCGCCGCGGCGGCCGACCAGGCCGCGCGCGCCCAGCATGGGCGGCGGCGCGTCAGCGGGCCGCACGCGCGACCTCTTTGCCCGCCTCCGGCGCGGCCCCCATCGAAGCGCCGCCCGGCCCCATGTTGGGCAACTGGTGGGCGATGCCCTTGTGGCAGTCGATGCAGGTCTTGCTCTTGTCGGCCAGATAGGTGGAATGCATGTTCTGCGCGCGCACGCTCTGGCGCGTGAAGTCCATGTAGTCGTAATTGTGGCAGTTGCGGCATTCCAGCGAATCGTTGGCCTTGAAGCGCGCCCATTCGTGCTGCGCCAGTTCGAGCCGCTTGTCGACGAACTTCTCGCGCGTGTCGATGGTGCCGAAGATCTTGCCCCACACCTCCTTGGAGGCCTGCATCTTGCGCGCGATCTTGTCGGTCCAGTTGTGCGGGACGTGGCAGTCCGAGCACAGCGCCCGCACGCCCGAGCGGTTGGTGAAGTGGATGGTGCCCTTGAGCTCGGCGTATACGTTGTCGCGCATCTCGTGGCAGCCGGTGCAGAACTTCTCGGTGTTGGTGAGCTCCATGGCGGTGTTGAAGGCGCCCCAGAACAGGATGCCGCCGATGAACCCGCCCACCGTCAGGAAGCCCAGGCTGAAATGCACGCTGGGCCGGCGGACGATGTTCCAGTAGCGCTTGATGAGTTTGACCATGGCAGCCTCCCGCGCCTTACTTCTTGTCGGACGCCGGAGCCGTCAGGCGCTTGAGGATCACGTCTATGTCCTGGTAGGTGTTGCTCACCAGCGGCTTGGCCTCGGCCTGCGGCACGTGGCATTGCACACAGAAGTAGCGGCGCGGCGACACCTCGGCCAGCACGTTGCTGTCGCGGTCCATGTAGTGGGTCACGCTCAGCGGCGGCGCCTGGGTCTCCTCGGTGTTGACGCGCGCGTGACAGGCCAGGCAGCGGTTGAAGTTCTTGTCGATCTGGTAGCCGTCGATCTTGTGCGGGATGGTGGGCGGCTGCATCGAATACGTGCGCATCCGCTTGATGTCCTTGTTCTCGATCGGGCTGATGAGCGGCGGATCGGTCTCCTGGGCGACCGGCGTCGGCCCGCGCATCGGGTCTTCCAGTTCCAGCGGCGGCGCGGCCCAGGCGGCGGTGGCGAGGACGGCGCACAAGGTGAGGGTGAGGGCGCGTAGCTTCATGGCTGTCTCCGGTTCGCCTTTCAGACCTTGACGATCTTGACCGCGCACTTCTTGAAGTCGGTCTGGAACGAGATGGGGTCGGTGGCGTCCAGCGTGACCTTGTTGATCAGCTGGCTGGCGTCGAACCAGGGCACGAACACCAGGCCGCGCGGCGGCTTGTCGCGTCCGCGGGTCTCCAGGCGCGTGCGCATCTTGCCGCGGCGCGACACGATCTCGACCTCGACGCCGCGGCGCAGGCCCATCTCCTGGGCGTCGTCCGGATGCATGAAACAGACCGCGTTGGGAAAGGCCTTGTACAGCTCCGGCACGCGCCGCGTCATGGAGCCGGAATGCCAGTGCTCCAGCACCCGCCCGGTCGACAGCCAGAACGGATATTCCTTGTCGGGCGACTCCGCCGGCGGCTCATAGGGCAGGGCATAGATCACCGCGCGGCCGTCCGGATTGCCGTAGAACTCGAAGCCGGCGCCCGGCTTCACATAGGGGTCGCTGCCTTCGCGGTAGCGCCACAGGGTCTCCTTGCCCTTGACCACGGGCCAGCGCAGCCCGCGCACTTCGTGATAGGTGTCGAACGGCGCCAGGTCGTGGCCATGGCCGCGGCCGAATTCGGCGTATTCCTCGAACAGGCCCTTCTGCACATAGAAACCGAAGGCGTCCGATTCCTGGTTGGCGTAGTCCTTGGCGCGCTCGGTGTTGGGGTAGCGGTTGACCTTGCCATTGGCGAACAGCACGTCGAACAGCGTCTTGTCGCGGTATTCGGGCTTCTTGGCCAGCAGGTCGGCGGGCCAGACCTCCTCGACCTTGAAGCGCTTGGAGAACTCCATCAGCTGCCACAGGTCGGAGCGCGCCTGGCCGGGCGCGTTGACCAGCTGGTGCCAGAACTGGGTGCGGCGCTCAGCGTTGCCATAGGCGCCTTCCTTCTCGACCCACATGGCCGCCGGCAGGATCAGGTCGGCGGAGATGGTCGTGACCGTGGGGTAGGCGTCCGACACCACGATGAAGTTCTCGGGGTTGCGGTAGCCCGGCAGGCCTTCGTTCATCAGGTTGGCGGCGGCCTGCATATTGTTGTTGACCATCACCCAGTAGGCGTTGATCTGGCCGTCCTTGAGCATGCGGTTCTGCAGCACCGCGTGCGCGCCCACCTTGCTGGGTATGGTGCCGTCGGGCAGCTGCCACAGTGCTTCGGCATGGGCCCGGTGCTTGGGATTGGTCACCACCAGGTCGGCCGGCAGGCGGTGCGAGAAGGTGCCCACTTCGCGCGCCGTGCCACAGGCCGAGGGCTGGCCGGTCAGCGAGAACGGGCTGTTGCCCGGCGTGGAGATCTTGCCCGTCAGCAGGTGGATGTTGTAGACCATGTTGTTGGCCCACACGCCGCGCGTATGCTGGTTGAAGCCCATGGTCCAGAACGAGGTCACGCGCACCTTGGGATCGGCGTAGAGCTCGGCCAGGTCCTGCAGCTGCTTCTTGGGCACGCCGCTCAGCTTGGAGGTGTAGTCCAGGTCGTACTTGGAGACGAACTTGGCGAATTCCTCGAAGGTGATGGGGTGCGAGCCACCGGCCTTGTCGGCGTTCTTGGCGGCTTTCTGCAGCGGATGGTCGGGGCGCAGCCCGTAGCCGATGTCCGCGTTGCCCTGGTGGAACACCGTGTGCTTATCGACGAAGTCCCGGTTCACCCGCTTGGTTTCGATGATGTAGTTGGCGATGTAGTTCAGGATCGCCAGGTCGGTCTGCGGGGTGAAGGTCAGCGTCAGGTCGGCCAGCTCGTACGAACGGTGCTCGAAGGTGGAGAGCACCGCCACCTTGGTCTTGGGCGCGGACAGGCGGCGGTCGGTGACGCGGGTCCACAGGATGGGGTGCATCTCCGCCATGTTCGAGCCCCACAGCACGAAGGCGTCGGCGTTCTCGATGTCGTCGTAGCAGCCCATGGGCTCGTCGGCGCCGAAGGTGCGCATGAAGCCCACCGCGGCAGAGGCCATGCAGTGGCGCGCGTTCGGGTCCAGGTTGTTGGAGCGAAAGCCCGCCTTCATCAGCTTGAGCGCGGCATAGCCTTCCCAGACGGTCCATTGCCCCGAGCCGAACATGCCCACAGCCTCCGGGCCCTTGTCCTTGAGCACGCGCTTGAACTGTTCGGCCATCACGTCGAAGGCCTGGTCCCAGGACACCGGCGCGAACTCGCCGTCCTTGGCGTACTTGCCGTCCTTCATGCGCAACAGCGGCTGGGTCAGCCGGTCGTTGCCATACATGATCTTGGACAGGAAGTAGCCCTTGACGCAGTTCAGGCCCTTGTTGACCTCGGCGTTGAAATCGCCGTGCGTGGCCACGACCTGGTTGTCCTTCACGGCGACGTTCACGCCGCAGCCGGTCCCGCAGAACCTACAGGGCGCCTTGGACCACTTGAGCTTGGCGGCCTCGGATTCGGTGACGATGTTCTGCGTGTAGCCGACGATGGGAATGCCGGCGACGGTGGCGGCCGCCGCGGCGGCGGATTGCTTGATGAAGTCCCTACGAGCCATTGCCATCGTCAATCTCCTCGTTCATCGCGTCCAGCGTGTCGGAATGCTGGTAGACCAGCGCCGAGGCCAGTACGCCATCGAGGCGCTGGATTTCCGATATCCGCGCCATCATGTCGTCGGTGGAGGGAGCTTCCAGCGTGACCACCAGTTTCCCGGTATCGGAAGCGGCATGGATTTCCGCGCTGGCGATCCCGAGGATCGCGGCACGGACTTCGTTGATGCGCGGGGGCGCCGCGTGCACCACCATGCTGGCGATGTGCAGCTCTGGCGGCGCCGCAGGGGGCGCGGATTGGGGGAGCGCGGACATGGGAGCGGTTCCGTCGCGTCTGGTCAGCTGCCGGGCGGGCCGGCGAACAGCTGATAGAACCAGACGAGGAAACCGTAACCCGCCACGATAATGACCGACAGGACGGGGGCCATGACTGCCGTCAGGAACAGGAAACTGCGTAGCTCCTGCGGCTTTGTGTAGCCATCAGACTCGTTTTGCACACACCACCTCGCTACGACGTTGGGGCATTGCGTTTAACGTGCGGATGTCGCAGTTTTTAGCAGATGCCCTTGCGGGGCGTCAATGTTGCGCCGCGGTGTTGCGCGGGCGCCGGCTCGTCGCCGGCGCGGGCTTCAGCGCACTTGTCCGTAGATGCGGCGCGCGGCGGCCGCGTCGGCCAGCGGCCGGCCCAGCGCGCGCGCGCCTTCGGCGGCCTGCGCGACCAGCGCCGCGTTGCCGGGCGCCACGCTGCCGTCGCGCAGCTTCAGGTTGTTCTCGAAGCCCACGCGCATATGGCCGCCGAACGCCGCCGCCGTCGTGACGCAGGCGTTTTCCTCGGGGCCGAAGGCGCAGACGGCCCAGGGCAGGGAATGGTCGTACGCCGACAGGAACGGCAGCAGGTCGTAGGCCGATGAAGTCTGGCCCGCGCTGTAGCGGCCCAGCACGAACAGCACCGACCAGGCGCCGGGCGGCACCAGCCCGCGCTGGCGCAGGGCCAGCCAGCGCCGCACGTCGCCTTCGTCATACAGGATGATCTGCGTCATGATGCGGCGCTCGGCCAGCCAGGCCAGGAAGGCCGCCAGCTCCGTTTCCGGAATGTCCGGCACGGCGATTTCGCGCAGCCCGATGGAAACCGCCTCGGGCTGCAGCTCGCGCACCACGGCGATCTGTTCGGCCGCCTTGTAGACGCCGGCCGCCTCGCTGGTCACCTGCACCAGCAGCTCGTCGCCGACCGCGCGCCGAACCGCCGCCAGCGCCTCGCGGTAGGCGTCGGCGCACAGCAGATGGCTGCCGTCGGGCTTGCGCACGTGCATGTGCATCATGGCCGCGCCCGCGTCCAGGCAGGCGCGGGCCTCGCGCGCCAGGGCCTCGGCCGTCAGCGGCACGGCGGGATGGTCGGCGGCTTTCTTATAGGCGCCGTTGGGCGCCACGGTGATGATGGCCGGCGTATCGGCCAGCGCCGCGCGCGGCAGGGCGGCTGCGTTCATGGCTGGATCTCCGGCAGTTCGGGCGCCATCAGGTCCAGGCCGGCGCGCAGCAGGCGGTCGTAGCGCTCGCGCTCGGCCGCGATGGTCTCGGGCGTCCAGGCGTAGAAGCCCTGGCCGGCCTTCATGCCGTGGCGGCCGTCCTGGGCGCGCTCGGTCAGGCAGCACGCGGGCCGGTCGGCGTTGCAGAACGTGGGGTACATGGTGGCGCCGGCCGCGGCGTGCACGTCGATGCCCGCGTGGTCGCGCTGCATCACCGGCCCGGCGGCCAGGAAGCGGAAGCCGAAGCCGAAGCGCACCGCCGCGTCCACGTCTTCCGGCGACGCGATGCCGCGGTCGATCAGGTCGAAGGCCTCGCGCGACAGCGCGTGCTGCAGCCGGTTGGCCAGAAAGCCCGGCAGGTCCTGGGCCACCTTCACCGGCACGCTGCCGCAACGCCGCATGAAGGCGATCAGCGCGTCCGCGCAAGCGCCGTCGCTGCCCGCGCCCAGCACCACCTCGACCAGCGGCACCAGGTGCGCCGGCATGAAAAAGTGCAGGCCCAGCATGCGGCCCTGGCTCGCCAGCCCCTGGCCGATCGCGCTGATCGGAAAGCTGGAGCTGTTGCTGGCCAGGATGGCGTCCGGCCGCGCGCGCCGCTCCAGTTCCGCGAACAGGGCCTGCTTGATGTCCAGGCGCTCGGGGATGCACTCGATGACCAGGTCCACGCCGGACCAGTCCACCGCGTCCAGGTCCGGCGCCGTGGCCACCAGCGCCGCGTTCTGCTGGCGGCCGATGGCTTCCAGATTGGCGGCCACGCGCGCCGGCACGCCGGCGGCGCGCTCCGCGTTCGATTCGATCACCGTCGTGCGGCACGAGGCGCGGGTCAGCACCACGGCGACGTCCGCGCCCATGGTCCCACCGCCCACCACCACCGCGTGCGCCGCGCCCGGATTGGGCAGCGCTTTCGCGTCCGTCTGCATGCATAGCTCCTTGTTTCTAAGTTGGAGCCGAGTGTAGAGAAGCCGCTTTGATTGATGAATCAGATTTTTTGGATAGAATGATCTTCAAATTAGATCAATGTAGACCCATGCAGATCAATCTCTCGATGCGCGACATCGACACCACGCTGGTGCTGGGCCGCACGCTCAATTTCCGCCAGGCGGCGGCGCAGCTGCACCTGTCGCAGTCGGCCCTGTCCACGCAGATCCAGCGCATCGAGGACGCGCTCGGCGTGCGCCTGTTCGACCGCACCACGCGCACGGTCCGGCTCACCGCGGCCGGCGAAGTCTTCATGCAGCAGGCCGCCAGCCTGCAGGTGGCGTTTCGCGACGCCGTGGCCGCGGTCAGCGGCATCGTCAACGCCGAGCAAGGGCAGGTCTCGGTGGCCGCCTTGCCCTCGGTCGCCGCGCGCCTGCTGCCGCGGGTGCTCATGGCCTACCGCCAGGCCCACCCGCGGGTCGCCCTCAAGGTGCGCGACACGCTGTCGGGGCCGGCCTTCGACCTGGTGCGCGCCGGCGAAGTGGACTTCGCGCTGACGGCGGCCGACCCCCAGCACGCCGACCTGCACTACGAACCGCTGATGTCCGACAGCTTCCTGCTGCTGATCCCCGAGACCCATCCGCTGGCTCGCGCGCGCGGCCCGCTGCGCTGGGCCGACAGCGCCGACGCCGCCCACGTCTCCATGGTGCAGCCCAGCAGCGTGCGCCAGTACACCGAATGGGCTTTTCTGCAGAACCGCATCCGCTTCACGCCCGCGTTCGAGGCCGAACACCTGACCACCATCGTGGCCATGGTCGAATGCGGCTTCGGCGTCGCCGCGCTGCCCGAAATCGCCGCCGGCGCCGTGGCCCAGAACGGCATCGTGCAGCGCCCGCTCATCGGTCCGGTGGCGGAACGCTCCATCGGCCTGGTCACCTCGCGCAACCGCAGCCTGTCGCCAGCGGCCGCGGCGCTGGTGCGGGTGTTGAAGGATTATCTGGCGGGAGAGTGGCGGTAGCGGAATGGCTTAGCTGATGGCGCCGGGTTTTTCCTTGCTTGCAGCGCCGAAAAACTCGCCATCGAGTTTCAGCGTCGAAGAGATCCAGGCTGCAAGCGGATAGGAAAACAAGCCTATCAGCACGCCGCCGCTGAAGTCCGTGACGGTCAGCACCACGGGCGAGCCGATCCCCTGCGTCGTCTGTCCCAGCAAAAGCGCGATGGCCGACAGCAGCGCGCCGCGCAGGCCCGTCAGCGCGGTCACGAAGAGATTCCGAATCCATCGCTCGCGTACCCGGGGATTCTGGAGCAGGCGCTCCACCCAGACGAATATCGCCAGCAGCATGGCGCCGACCGCGCCGCCGATGAAGATGCTGATTTCGCTGGCCTGGACTGGAACCATCGGGAAAAACCGGAAGTTCGCGGATGAGACCTGGGGATCGCCGGATGCGGTGTTTTGAAGCGTCAGGTTTACCGACAGCCGGAGATTGGCGCTGAACAAGCGGTCGTACCAGGACGGGTAAATCCACCCGCCGTCAGTAGAAGCCGGCCGGCCAGCCCCTTCATCGGTGCCGCGCTGCTTGGGGATTACCGGAAACCGGCAGTTCTGGCTGTATGTCTCTCCCGACTTCAACTCCACTTCGCCGAATCCGTCGAGATTGCAGGACATTTCCCCATTGAAGCGACTGTTTGCGGAGGCGTCTATCGTTATGGTGGCGTTGGTTATTATTTGCTGGCTGGAACTTATGTTCTTGAACGTAAGGTTGATGAGTACCGGGCTGCCAACCCGGTTCGTCGGGTCGCCGGTGGCACTGACTTCCAGCGGCTGCTTCTCATTTTTGACTTCGAGCGGCTGCTTGTCACCGGGGTCAAGGGCTTGCGCCGGTATCGAAATCAAGAAAATAACCATCCCGACGAGACCCGCACATCTGGATACCTTAATCATTTAAGCATCCTCCATCCGCGGTAAGGCGCCGCAGGCCGGCGATTTCCCGGCCTGTTGTGGGCGGGAAGGTCCGGGTTGTCATTTCGTCAACTGACGAAAGGAAGGCGGAAATCTTCTTCTGGCAGACCCGCTTATTCTCGACCGCGCACAGATTTATGTTGGAATCTCCATCGAATTTGTCGCAGGAAGAGACCGCCTGCAGCCAGGCGCGTACAGCTTCGGAGTCAATAATGCTTGTAGGTGTTCGCGATAGATAGTCGGCCATCTCGGAATATTTTTTTCTATCCACGTAGGCCTTGGTCATGGCGGACAGATGTATGGTCGTGGCGCGCCGCAGTGGCTGATAGTTCTGGATTTCGGGATCGGCTTTGAGGACTTGCTCGACGAATTGCCTTCGCAGGGCGATCTCGTTGTCCAGATAGTTGGCGGCACTCTGATCAAGCTTCGCGGCAGCACGCTTGCGATAGGCTCTTCTATTGAGATCGGCTGCCTCGAGGAAGAAGTTGATCAGCACCTTGTCCGTCAGCGCCACGTCGTCGAAATTCATGTTCTCTGCCCAGGCAAAGCCGCAATCCGCCGCTGCCGGCGCCTGATTGTTCTTTCCCAGATCATTGATGACGTTACGCACCTGCACCAGGCTCGCGTCTCCGTCCGGACAGGCTTCTGCCATGACGGCGGACGCCCAAAAGAACGAAAGCACAGCGGCAATCATCCGGCCGCCTAGCGAAAACGCACGGATGAACCTTGGTCGATCCACACACTTTGGAATCTTCATGATCGCAACTCCGGTGTGATGCTGCACGGACGTCTCGGACGGGTAGCGCGCCGTCGGATTATGCGAGCGCTTCCCGCAGTTCCGCATACCCAATTTGAGGTATGGCTGAACAACGGCTGAATCGGGGAAAGTTGCCGGCAGCGCTTCCGGGCAGCGGCGATGCCGCCACTGCGGCGAGGGCGCCGGACCAGTGAGGCCATCGTGAAACCCGATCAAGAATGGAATGCCCTCGTACCGCCGGACAACAGAATAAAAACGAACAATTCCAATGCGAGAAGACCCCGGGACAAGGTTCCCACCCATATCGTCATTCACGTCACGGGAACCAAGGATTTTTCTTCGGTCCGCAGGACGTTCACCGCGCCGAAATCGGTCAGCTCGCACTATCTGGTTCACAGCGACGGCGGGCTTTTCCAGTTCGTGCCCGATGCGGGCCGCGCCTACCATTCAGGCATAGATAAAAGCACCGCGTCCTTGTACAAAAAGGGCGGCAAGGAATGGCAGAAGTACCTGAAGTACTTCTCCTGGTACAAGAATTACCCGCCGGGGTCCATTTATCTGGATGGCGATTTGAACCCCGTCTGGGACAAGACCGAGGCGGTTTTCGTTGCGCAGCCGGACGGCGGCGCCTGGGACAGTTTCCGGTACTTCAACGAGCGCTGGGCGACCGACAAGCCGGTCAATTTCGAGAACGATCCGGACCCGAACAACTACTCCATCGGCATCGAAACCCTGGGCGTCGGCTCGGTGAACGCGGACCCTTCCGTCTATCCCGATGCCATGTACGCATCGTTGCGCAAGCTGGTCGTCCTGCTTTGCGGCAAGTACGGAATCCCCAACAAAAAGGGCTTCGTCGTCGGCCATGAAGACGTCAATCCGATCGGCCGATTCGGATGGGACCCGGCGCGGGGGTTCGATTGGTCGCGCATACACGATTGACCGAGAAAAGGGAGAATCCCGATGAGCGAGAATCCGCTGGCCCCATACCATCCCATCATCTATGTGCGGGGCTTTGCCGCCATGCAAAGCGAGATCGAAGATACGGTCGCCGACCCGTACATGGGCTTCAATATCGGTTCGACCAAGTCCAGAATGGCATGGACCGGCGACGTCAAGCGCTACTACTTCGAGTCGCCGCTGGTGCGCCTGATGAGCGAGCACGGCTACCGCGACGTGTTCGAGGACGGCGAGGACATGGTCGCTTCCGAGCGGCCCGATTGCGAGATTCCGTACCGCAGCGTCGTCATCTACCGCTATTACGACGAGGCCAGCCAGGATTTCGGCACGGGCAAGACGCCTCCGATCGAGCATTTCGCGCAAGGCCTGGGCGAGCTGATACTGCGCCTGCGGGACAAGATCTGCGCCAATCCCAGGAGCGGGGTCGCCAAAGAGCACTTCCGCGTGCACCTGGTGGCGCATTCCATGGGCGGGCTGGTGTGCCGCGCCCTGTTGCAGAATCCGAAGCTGGGCAGCGCGCAGGCGCGCGCGGCGGTGGACAAGCTGTTCACCTACGCCACGCCGCACAACGGCATCGATATGCGCATCGTGCGCAACGTGCCCGGCTGGCTGTCGTTCGGCGACGCCAACAATTTCAATCGGGACCGCATGGCCGACTACCTGGGCCTGTCGTCGAGCGAGGACGTCGCGGTGGTGAAGAATTTCCCGCCCGAGCGCATCTTCAACCTGGTGGGCACCAATCCGCGCGACTATACGGTGGCCGCGGGGCTTTCCGCCTGGGGGGCGGGCGACGCGAGCGATGGCCTGGTCCGCATCGACAACGCCACCACGCACGGTCCCGGCGCGGACGGCAAGGACGTGAGTTCGCCGCGCGCCTTCGTGCACCGCAGCCACTCGGGCCACTATGGCATCGTGAATTCCGAGGAGGGTTACCAGAATCTGACGCGATTCCTGTTCGGCGCGCTGCGGGTCGACGGCATACTCGATGTCGACGACATCACGCTGCCGGCCGAAGTGCAGAAGGAGTTCGATGCGGGCAAGGAGGTGCAGGCTTCCTATCAGTTCGAGGTCACCGTGAGCGTGCGCGGCTGCCAATGGCAGATGACCCGCCGCGAGGTGCGGGAATGTTCCGCGATATTCCGCACCTACGATGAGCTGTTCCCGGGCAAGAAAGGCACCATGCGTCCGCCGGACCGCGCCAGGAGCCCTTATCTGTTCTCGGTATTCCTCGATCCGTCCAAGAGCGTGAAGGCGTCGAAATCGGTGAGCTTCGCGTTCGACATCAAGGTGCTGGTTCCCGACTACAGCGTCGACGGCCTGCTTTTCATGAAGCGCCACTACGAAGGCGGCTACATCATGCGCGAGCTGATCCTGGTGGAAGCGTTCCCCGATGCGGCGGCGCTCGGGGGATGGCGCATCAAGTACGGCTATCAGGACGACAACCCCGGCAAGGCGACGCTAAGCGTCGAAACCCACGCGCTTGGCGACGGCACCGGCTTCGGTTTTGAGCTTGCCATCGCGCAGAAGACCCGCCCCGGCCTGAAAGGCACGTTGCGGATCGAAGCCCGGCCGGTATAGCCGGAAAAGAGCCTAGCCGTCCTCGTCGTCCCTGGGCTGCCAGGCGCCAGGCGGATGGTGCGCCAGCGTCAGCAGCGCGACCGTGGGCGCCTGCGCGTGCAGGCTGTGGGGTTCGTTGCCCTGCAACATCACCAGCTGTCCCTCGGCCAGCGTGCACTGGCGTTGCGGAGTTTCGACATCGACCCGCCCGACGAGGCACTGCAGCGTCAATACGCCCGGCACCTGGTGCCAGGGGAGCCGGTGCCCCGCCGGCAGCACCAGGCGGATCAGTTGCAGCTCCTTCGTGCGCAGCAGGCTGACGCTGGCCGGCGGGTCCGGCTCCAGGGACGGCCGCGGATGGAACAGGTCTATGACTTCCAAGGGCGTTGCGTGCTTGAGCGCCATGAGCGTCTCCGGTGTGGTGTGCGTGCACCTGATGATTGTATGTCCCGCTGCGATGCCTGACTTTCAGTATGGTTCAGGTTCTTCCTTCAGGAGGGCCATGGCCGATTTGTCCAGGACCTTGTCCGTGGAGGGCCGCGCGCCGCTGCGCCGGAGCCTGTCGCGGTGACCGGCGGCATGCCGCTTGCTGCCTGATTGCCGCGGCGCGCGCGGCCCGGCGCGCCGCGCAGCCTCTGCCGGGCCGCGAACCAGGAGCAATCATGGCGACACTCAAAGACCTGACCATCGCAATACTGGCCGTCGACGGCTTCGAACAGGTAGAACTGACCGGTCCGCGCGACCGCCTCCACGAGCAGGGCGCGCGCACCGTTCTGGTCTCGGCCCGCACCGACCCCATCCAGGGCGTGCACCACCAGAAGCCCGGCGACCGCTTTCCCGTGGACCTGACTTTCGCGCAGGCCGCGTCGGAGCCGGAAGTCTTCGACGGCCTCTTGCTGCCGGGCGGCGTGTTCAACGCCGACGACATCCGCATGCAGCCCAAGGCGCAGGAGCTGGCCCGGGCGCTGCTGGAGGCCGGCAAGCCCGTGGCCGTCATCTGCCACGGCCCCTGGCTGCTGGTGTCCGCCGGCCTGGTGCGGGGCCGCAGGATGACGAGCTGGCCTTCGTTGCAGGACGACCTGCGCAACGCCGGCGCCGAATGGGTGGACCAGGAAGTCGTGATCGACGCAAACCTGATATCGAGCCGCAAGCCCGACGATATTCCCGCGTTCAGCCGGGCGTTCATCGAGGCGCTGGAGCAGGGGCGCGGCTGAACGCCGCCCCATGCCGCGTCGCTATTGCGCGGCTGCAATGGCCGCGGCGATTTCGGCGGCCGCGGCTTCCATGGGCAGGCGGAACTCGGCCAGCGCGTCGTAGGCCACGCGCGCGCTGGGCACGGAAATGCCCAGGCCGGCGATCAGCTTGCCCTGGGCATCGCGCACCGGCACGGCGCAGCCGACCACGCCGGCCATGACTTCCTCGTTGCTTGCCGCCCATTGTTCCTTGCGCACTTTGTGGATCACCTTGCGCAGCACGTCCGCCGACACGATGGTGTTGGGCGCGCGCGGCTCCAGCACAGCGTGCGCCAGCCACCATTCGAACCGGTCAGCCGGCATCTCCGACAGGAACAGTTTGCCTATGGACGTGCAGTACAGCGGCGAGCGGCGGCCGTGCTCGAAGTGCAGGCCCTGCGAACGGGTGGCGTAGGCGGCGTCCACATACACCACATCGTCGTCCACGCGCTGCCCGATCTGGCAGTGCTCGCCGATGCGGTTCGACAGCGCGACCAGGATCTGGTGGCTCTGGTCGGCGCGCATGGCGGCCGAGACGGCGGCCATCCCCAGGTTGACCAGCGCGGCCCCGACCATGAGCTTCTTGGTGCCGAGCACGCGCTTGAGCAGCTGCCGCTCTTCCAGTTGCGCGACCAGCCGGTGCACGGTGGGCACCGGCAGGCCGCAGGCCGCGGCTACGTCGGTCATGGTGATGGGGCGTTCGGCATGCGCCACCACGTCGAGCACATGCAGCAGCCGGTCTAGGGGTTGATCCCTAGGGACAGGTGGTGAATCGCTGACCATAATGAATCCAATTAGTGAAAGAAAAACTTCCAATATTCGGAAGTTTATCACGGAGCGGATTTTCTTTCCAAGCGAGAGCGGAACCCACCATGTCGACTTTCTCCGAGACCGTAGCCGGCGCCGACCCTGAGGCGCAGGCCACCCGCAAGGGCCCCCTGGCGGGACTGCGCGTGATCGATGCGGGCAATATGATCGCCGGGCCGCTGGCGGCCACGCAGATGGCCGATTTCGGCGCCGACGTCATCAAGCTGGAGCTGCCCGGCTCCGGCGACTCGATGCGCCACTGGACGCCGATGAAGGACGGGCTGTCGCTATGGTGGAAGGTCATCGCCCGCAACAAGCGGCTGATCACGCTGACCCTGTCGAATCCGCGCGGCCAGGAGCTGTTTCGGGAGCTGGTGCGCGAGGCCGACGTGCTGATCGAGAACTACCGCCCCGGCACGTTCGAGCGCTGGGGACTCGGTTACGAGGAGCTGGCGCGCATCAATCCGCGTCTGGTGATGGTGCGGGTCTCGGGCTTCGGCCAGACCGGCCCTTACGCCCGGCGCGGCGGCTACGGCACGATCGCGGAGGCGTTTTCCGGCATTCCGTCCTTCACCGGCGCGCCGGACCGCCCGCCCACGCTGCCGGGCTTTCCCATGGCCGATTCGGTGGCCTCCACCTTCGCGGCCATGGCGGCCATGTTCGCGGTGTACAACCGCGACCACGGCACCGGCCGCGGGCAGGAGATCGACGTCAGCCTGTATGAGCCGCTGTTCCGCCTGGTCGAGTCCCAGGTGATCGGTTTCGACCAGCTGGGCATCGTCAAGCAGCGCCTGGGCAACCGCCTGGCCGAGGATTCGCCGCGCAATACCTATCAGACGGCCGACGGGCGCTGGGTGGGCATCTCGGCCAGTTCGCAGCGCACGTTCGAGCGGCTGGCCCAGGCGCTGGGCATGCCCGAGCTCATCACCGATCCCCGATTCGCCGACAACGCCAGGCGCTGCGAGCACGACACGGCGCTGGACGAGATCATCGCCGGCTGGTTCCGCGAACGCGACTGCGCGTCGATCATGGCCTTGTTCGAGCAGGCCGAGGTGGTGGCCGGGCCGGTGCTGGACATCAGCGACATCGTGCGCGATCCGCACTACCAGGCGCGCCAGAACATCGTGGCGGTGCGCGACGACGATTTCGGCGAGGTGCGCATGCAGGGCGTGGTGCCGCGCTTTCTGGAAACCCCGGGCGAGGTGCGTCATTCCGGCCGCGCCCTGGGCGCCGACAACCGCGAAATCTACCAGGGCATGCTGGGCCTGTCGCAGCAGGAATTCGACGCGCTGAGCGCGCAGGGGGTGATCTGATGGCCGGGATGTTCGAGGGAGTGCGCATCGTGGGCGCGGGGCAGGCGCCTTACGCCAAGCGTTCGGAGCGCGGCGTGCAGCGCCTGATGTACGAGGCGGGCGCGGCGGCGCTGGCCGACGCCGGCCTGCCGTGGAGCGCCGTGGACGGGCTGGCCGTCACCTGCTTTCTGCTGCCGCCGGACAACGCGCCCACCGTGGCCGAGCACCTGGGGATCGAGGCGCGGTTCCTGTTCCAGGGACTGTACGGCGGCGCCTCGGGCATCATCGGCATGGCCCACGCGGCGCGCGCCATCCGCGACGGCGCCTGCGACGTGGCGCTGGTGCTGGCCGCCGACGCCTTCGACGTGGCCGCGCACAACGAGACCCTGGACCACTTCAACGGCTCCATCAAGGAGTACATGTCGCCGCAGGGCTTCGGCGGGGCCAACGGCATGTTCGCGCTGCACACGCGCCTGTACATGGAACGGCACGGCGCCACGCGCGAGGATTTCGGCCGCTTCTGCGTGGCCCTGCGCGAGAACGCGCTGCGCAATCCCAACGCCTTGTTCAAGACGCCGCTGAGCATGGACGACTACCTCAACGCCAAGCCCATCGCCGATCCGCTGCGCCTGTACGACTGTGTCATGCCCTGCGTGGGAGGCGACGCCATCGTGCTGGCCTCGGAACGCGTGGCCGCCGGCCTGAGAGGGCCGTCGCTGCGCATCCTGGCGGCCGAGGAGATCCACAACTATCCGGCCAACGATCCCTATTCGGTGCCGGGCGGCTGGGCGGGCCTGGCCGACCGGCTCTACGGCCGCGCGGGCAGGGACCCGGCGCAGATGCAGTTCGCCCAGCTTTACGACGACTACCCGGTGATGGCCTTCGTGCAGATGGAAGGACTGGGCCTGTGCGAGCCGGGCCGGGCCCACGAATACGTGCGCCATAACGACCTGAGCTGGCGCGGCGCGCTGCCGGTGAACACCGGCGGCGGCCAGCTGTCGGCAGGGCAGGCCGGCGCCAGCGGCGGCATGATCGGCGTGTACGAGGCCGCCGCCCAGCTGCTGGGCCGCGCCGAAGGCCGGCAGCTGGACTGCCGGCTGGGCCTGGTCTCCGGCTACGGCATGGTGGCGTATGGCCGCGGCCTGTGTTCCAGCGCCGCCATTCTCGAACGCGTGCACTGAGGAGTCCACATGCTCAAGCCCCAACCACGGATCAACGCCTTGAACCAGCCCTTCTGGCAGGGGTGCAACGAGGGCCGGCTGATGATCCAGTATTGCGGCGCCTGCCAGCGCCACGTCTTCTATCCCCGGGTGTGCTGCCCGTTCTGCCGCGCCGACGGCCTGCAATGGGTGGCCGCGAGCGGACGCGGCAAGGTGATTTCGCATACGACCGTGCGGCGCACCCACCACGACGGCTTCAATCCCGAGGCGCCCTATGTCTTCGCCGCCGTCGAACTGGAGGAGGGGCCGTGCCTGTATGGGCAACTGCCCGGCGCGCCGACCGATGGCGCGTCGCTGATCGGCCGGCCGGTACGGGCAGCCTTCGTCGAGCACGGGCCGGGCCAGAAGATCGCGGCCTTCCGCCTGGCTTGAGTCCCCGCCACTTTTTTCGGTAGACACGCCATGTCCGACTTTCATGCCAGCACCGAAGTGCGCCGGGATTTTCCCGTCAGCGCCCGCATGCTTTACCTGGACACCGCGCACCAGTCGCCCCTGGCCGCCAGCGTGCGCCGGGCGCTCGAGCGCTTCTACCAGGAGGCCAGCGAGTCCGGCGGGCCCAAGCCGGTGTGGCTGGAAAGGGTGGAGCGGGTGCGCGCCCGCGTCGCGGCCTTCCTGGGCGCGCAGGCGCGCGAGCTGGCCTTCACCAAGAACACCTCGGAAGGCCTGAACATCGCGGCCAACGCCATCGACTTCGCGCCGGGCGACAACGTCGTGCTGATCGAGGGCGACCATCCCAACAACGCCTACGCCTGGCTCAACCTGAAGCGGCGCGGCGTGGAAGTGCGTTTCGTCCGGCTGCCGGGCGGCGTGGCCGACGCGGCGCTGTTCGCACCCCGCGTGGATGCGCGCACCCGGGCCATTTCGCTGTCTCACGTGACTTTCCATGCCGGCCAGCGCCACGACGTCGCCGACATCGGCCGGCTGTGCCGGCAGCGCGGGATCTATCTGGTGGTCGACGCCATGCAGTCGGTGGGCGTGCTGCCCATAGACGTCAAGGCGATGGGCATCTCCATGCTGGCGGCGGGCTGCCACAAGGGGCTGCTGGTGCCGCAGGGGCTGGGCCTGTTGTACGTCGATGCGGCGCTGACGGAGCTGCAGCCGGTGTACCTGGCCACGGCGGGGCTGGCGCGTCCGCCCGCCGACCTGATCGCCAATCCCGACGACCTGGCGCTGCGCGAGGACGCCGGCCGCTTCGAGATCGGCAATTACAACCTGCCCGACATCCACGCGCTGGACGCCGCGCTGGACCTGATCGAAAGCGTGGGCGTCGCCGCCATCGAGCGCCACGTGCTGGCGCTGGGCGACCGGCTGATCGAACGCATGGACGCGCTGGGCGTGGGCCTGGTCGGGCCGCGCGAGCGCGCGCGCCGCGCCCATATCTACGTGCTGGACCTGCCGCCCGGCGAATGGATCGGTTTCCTGGCGCAGCAGGGCGTGCGCGTTTCGCCGGAGCGCGACGGCGTGCGCGTGTCTTTCGGCCTGTTCAATACCCCGGAGGACGTGGACCGCGTCGCCGGGATCATCGCCGCCGGCTTGCAGGCGCCCGTATCGGCCTGAGGAAGAGGTGTCGCCTGCGACGTTAATCGCCCGGTCCCGAGGCCGGGCCTGAATCAAGGGGCATGTCATGCAAAAAAGCACATTCTTTCGCTATGCCGCGGCCTGCGCGCTGACGCTGGCGGCGTCCTCGGCCTGGGCCCAGGCGCAGGGGCCCACCCTGCAGAAGATCAAGGAGACCGGCGCGGTGACGCTGGGGTACCGCGAGTCCTCGGTGCCGTTCTCCTTCCTGGACGCGCAGCAAAAGCCGGTGGGCTTTTCGCTGGACCTGTGCGCCGCCATCGTCGATCGCATCAAGCAGCAGCTCGGCATGCCCGACCTGGCGGTCAAGCAGGTGGCGGTGAACTCCTCCAACCGCATCCCGCTGGTGGTCAACGGGACCGTGGACATCGAATGCGGCGGCACGGCCAACAACCTGGCGCGCCAGAAGCAGGTGTCGTTTTCGGTGGCCACGTTCGCGAGCCAGCCGCGCTGGCTGGTGCGCACCGAATCGGGCATGAAGCGGCCGGCCGACCTCAAGGGCAAGACGGTGGTGGTGACCCAGGGTTCGAACGCCGTGGGCTTCGTGCGGGCCGCCAATGACAAGGACAAGCTGGGCGTGAACGTCATCCAGGCCAAGGACCACGGCGAATCCATGCTGACCCTGAGCAACGGGCGCGCGGCCGCCTTCCTGGAGGACGACATCCTGCTGGCCGGCGAGCGCGCCAATTCCCGCGATCCGGCGGCCTTCACCTTCCTGGAGGGCGGCTACCAGCCCGGCTATTACGGCCTGATGTTCAAGAAGGACGACGCGCCGTTCAAGGCCCTGGTCGACGGCGTGCTGACGGGGATGATGAAGGACGGCTCGTTCGAGCAGGCCTACCGCAAATGGTTCGAGTCGCCGATTCCGCCGCGCAACGTCAATCTGAACTTCCCGGTTCCGGAGCGGCTGCGCGAACGCATCGCCTCGCCCAGCGACAAGGTCGATTTCTGATCGCGGCGGGGCGGCCATGTTCAGCGTGCTATTCGAGGAAGTGCCGGAAGGCGGCGAACGCTATCTGGATTGGCTGATGAGCGGCCTGGGCTGGACGCTGTTCCTGGCCCTGGCAGGCTGGGCCGTCGCGTTCGCGCTGGGCGTGGTGGTCGGCTGCGCGCGCACCACGCGCCGGCCGCTGCTGGCGGCGCTGGCGCGGATCTACGTGGAGGTCTTTCGCAACATTCCCGTGATCGTGCAGATGTTCGTCTGGTACTTCGTCATGCCCGAGCTGCTGCCGCGCGCCTGGGGCGACGCGGTCAAGGCCATACCGCCGCCGTGGGGCAGCGTCATCCCGGCCCTGCTGGGGCTGGCGCTGTACACGGCGGCGCGGGTGGCCGAACAGGTCAAGGCCGGGATCGAGGCGCTGCCGCCGGGCCAGCGCAAGGCCGCCGAAGCGCTGGGCATGCGCGGCCTGCAGATCTACCGGCTGGTGCTGCTGCCGCAGGCGCTGCGCATCATCATGCCCACGCTGACCAGCGAGGTCATGGGCATATTCAAGAACAGTTCCGTGGCGCTGACCATAGGCGTGCTGGAGCTGACCGCGCAGGCGCGCCAGATCAACGAGTTCACCTTCCAGACCTTCCAGGCCTTCGGCGCGGCGACGCTGCTGTACCTGCTGCTGGCCTGCCTGGTGTACGCCTGCATGCGGCTGATCGAACGCCGCCTGCGCATTCCAGGCCAGCAGCCCGATCCGGCGCCGCGCAGCCGCCTGCGCTGGCGCAAATCGCTTAAGGAGGTGTCGACGCCATGAACAGCATCGACTTCGGCGCCATCGAGCGCGCGGCGCCTTATCTGCTCGAAGGGCTGGGCTTTTCGCTGCAGCTGACCGCCAGCAGTTTCGCCGGCGGGCTGGTGCTGGGCGTGGCGCTGGCCCTGGTGCGGCACTTGCAGGTGCCCGTGCTCGCGCCCCTGGCCACGGCCTACGTCACGCTGATGCGCGCCATCCCGCTCATCATGGTGCTGTTCTGGTTTTTCTTCCTGGTGCCCATGGTGCTGATGTGGATGACCGGCGCGCCGCGCCCCGTGCCGGTGGGGCCGGTGTATACCGCCTTCATCACCTTCGCGCTGTTCGAGGCGGCCTATTACGCCGAGATCATCCGGGCGGGCCTGAACGCCGTCCCGAAAGGGCAGTACGAGGCCTGCCGGGCGCTGTCCATGTCCACGGCCAAGACCTACTGGCTGGTGGTGCTGCCGCAGGTGCTGCGCTCGGTCAGCCCCATCCTGCTGACCCAGACCATCATCCTGTTCCAGGACACCTCGCTGGTCTACGTGCTTTCGATCACCGACATGCTGGGCGCGGCCTCGAAGATCGCGCAGCGCGACGCCAGCCTGGTCGAAATGTACCTGACCGTCGCCGCGACCTATCTCGTGATTTCCGTACTGGCCTCGCAGGCCGTCGCCTACCTGCGCAAACGCAATGCCGTGGCCGTCCACGCCTGAGCGCCGCGCCCCGACTGGAGAATGACCATGACTGCGATCGACGCCACGCCTGCCGTCCAGCTGCGCAGGCTGAACAAGCACTACGGCGCGTTCCACGTGCTGAAGGACATAGACCTGGAGGTGGCGCAGGGCGAGCGCGTCATCGTCTGCGGGCCGTCGGGTTCAGGCAAGTCCACCATGATCCGCTGCGTCAACGGGCTGGAGAGCTATACGGACGGCGAGGTGCTGGTGCTGGGGCACGCCCTGGCCCACGGCGGCGCGGCGCTGACCCGCGCGCGCCAGGAGGTGGGCATGGTGTTCCAGAGCTTCAACCTGTTTCCCCACCTGACCGTGCTGGAGAACTGCATGCTGGCGCCGGTGCATTGCCAGGGCGTGTCGCGGGCCGAGGCGCGCGAGCTGGCCTCGCATTACCTGGACCGCGTGCACATCGCGGACCAGGCCGGCAAGTACCCCGGCCAGTTGTCCGGCGGGCAGCAGCAGCGCGTGGCCATCGCGCGCGCCCTGTGCATGCGCCCCAAGGTCATGCTGTTCGACGAGCCCACTTCCGCGCTGGACCCGGAGATGGTCAAGGAGGTGCTGGACACCATGCTGGCGCTGGCGGCCGACGGCATGACCATGATCTGCGTGACACACGAAATGGGCTTCGCCCGCCAGGTCGCCGACCGCGTGGTGTTCATGGACCAGGGCCAGGTGATCGAGCAGGGCTGCCCGGGCCAGATCTTCGACGCCCCGGTCCACGACCGCACGCGGCGTTTCCTGGAGCAGGTGGTGCATTGAGGCAGCGCGGCGCCTATTTGCCGGTCCCGATCAGCGCCAGCAGCCCGTCGGACAAGGTGCCGCGCCAGACCAGGTAGTCGTGGCCGCCGGCCACCTCGCGGTGTTCGACCCAATAGCCCTTGGCGCGCAGCACGTCGCGCAGATGGCGGTTGGTTTCGAGTATGCCCGGCTGGCTGCCGCGCCCGGATTCGAACAGGCCCGCTCCCAGGAAGAAGCGCACCGGCAGCTTGCGCACAGCGGCGAACTGCCGCGTCAGCCACTGGTCCTCTTCGCCGGCCGGCGACCACCAGTACGAGCCCGATTGGCTGAGCACGTTGCCGAACACGTCGGGATGGCGCAGCGCGGCGTAGGCCGAGGCCAGGCCGCCATAGCTCGATCCGCCGACGATGGTGCGCGCCGCCGGCGCGCCCAGGCCTTGCTTGCGCGCCCACGGCATGAGCTCGCGCGCCAGGAAGTCGGCGAACGCCGGGTTGGGCGGCAGTTCCTGGCTGCGCGAATCGGCCGTGGGATTGTCGATGAGCAGGGCCGCGGTCGGGGGGATGACGCCGGCGGCGATCATGTTGTCCAGTATGGTCGGCGTGGGCACCCGGCCCAGGTAGGCGCCGGCGTCGAACAGCACCAGCACGTGGTTTTGCGCGGCCTCAGGCCGCCAGCCCGCCGGACGGTACAGGTGGATCTTGCGCGTGTTGCCCAGGATGGCGCTGTGCAATTCCCGGGTTTCCACCGTGCCGGCCGGCACGTCCGCGCGCGCCTCGACCCAGGGCTGCGCCGGGGCGTCGGCCAGTTCCAGAACCGAGTAGGTCTGGAACGGGTCGATGCCGCGCCGGGGATAGGCGCGGGGATTGTACGGGTCGGCTTGCGCGGTCGCCAGGATGGCGCGGCGGCGCGCCATGCCGGAGCCCGGCAGTTCCGGTACGTCGGGCGCCAGGCGGTAGGACAGCCGCGTGGAGCGGGGCACGACGAAGCTGACGTACCAGACGTCGGAGTCGCCTAGCCGGGTCAGCTGCGCATGGTCCGAAGAGGGGCCGCCGAACAGGCGGACATTGCGTTCGGCGCCGCGCCACAGGAACGTGACGCGGTCGCGCGAGGCGTCCACCGGCTCGACCAGCGGGGCGCCGGTCTGCGCTACCTCGTCCCAGAAGGACGCCGTGGCGCCGCCCGAAGCCAGCGTCTGCGCCAGGGCGGCCAGGCGCGGGCTGTCTATCTTCGCGGCGGGCGCATGCTGCGCCGACAGCGGCAGGCGTTCGGTGACCGTCCACCGGTACGCGCCGCGCCCCTGGGCCCGCACCGTAAAGGCGCCGTCGGCCGGCGCCACCAGCATCAGCGTGCCGGCGGGTTTTTCATGGTCGCTCAGCCGGCGCACGTGGCGGCCGGCGGCGTCCAGCAGGTCCAGCGTCACGCCGCTGTCGGCGGCCCAGGTTCCGGCCAGGAACTCGCCTTTCTGCATGGAGATCCGTTCGTCGGAATAGGCCTGCGGCGTGACTGTGCCCTGAGCGGATTGCGCGGCGGCGACTTGCGGCGCCGCGGCCGCCAATGCGCCCGCGAGCGCCGCCGCCGATGCGCGTGCGCGCCATTCCAAACCTTTTTGTTTATGCATGTCCATCCATTTCATCGGCATGGCGCCGATAAGTCATCGAGAGAAAATCTGAGCGCCGCGGCGGCTATTCGGTGCTGGCAAGCGGCAGCCTGGGCGCCCATACGCTGTCGGGCTCGCCGCGCGCGATGCGGCGCGCGCTGGCCTGCGCCAGCCAGGCGAACCCCAGGGCCATCGCCAGCGCCGTGGCGTCCACGGCCAGGGTCGCCGCCGACGCGTGCGCCCAAAGGCCGGACGCGGGAAACAGGGCGCCCAGCAGCGAGGTCGCCGGGATCGCCAGGGCCAGCGCCGCGGCCAGCCTAAGCAGATGCACGCCCGCCGCCGCGCCGCCGCGCAGGAAGGCCCAGGCGATGCACGCGAAGAAAGCCAGGTAGTACAGCGCTTGCAGCCAGGCGTCCAGGTCGCCCACGCGCCCATGAAGCCATTTGGACGCAAGCATCATCAGCGAAATCCCGCATACGCTTCCCAGGCAGACGCCGACGGTGGCCGAGGCCATCAGGCGCGTGTCCAGCCGTTGCGCGGGTATTGCGCCAGTCCGCCGGTCGGCGCGCTTGCGGCGGGTTTCGATCCACAGCAGGTTGCCGCTGTAGAACAGCCAGGCGCCCGCCAGCCCGAGCAGGAAGTACAGACATTTCACGGCCGCTCCGCCGAAGGACGCCATATGCAGGGCGAAGAAGCTGCTGATCCAGAGATTGGGCGTGTCCTGCCCGCCCGGCAGGTAGTCGGTGCTGAGGACCTTGCCGGAATAAGGATCGAGCGCCAGGAAGCCGCCCATTGCCCTGGGCGAAACGGCGCGCTCGTTCTTGCCCCATACGCGCACCAGGGCGCGCGGACCGGCGATGCGCTGGTATTGCAGCGTTTCGGGTTCGAAGCCGGGCGCGAACTCGCGCGCCCGGGCCACCAGCTCCCGGGGCGTGAGCAGGGCCGCCGGATCGCGCGGGCCGGCGGTTTCGGGCGGACCCGCGCGCTGGAACAGCGCCGCCAGCTTGCCCTCGTACATCAGCTTGTCCTGCAGGTCGTAGATGCCGTCGTGAAACGCGAACACGACCGAGCTGAGCGCCATGACGATATGGAAGGGCAGGGAAACGATGCCCACCACGTTGTGCGCGTCCAGCCACATGCGTTTGAGGTTGCGGCCGGTGCGCAGGGCAAAGAAGTCCTTCACCAGCGACGGCAGCAGCACGATGACGCCGGAGACCAGCGCAAGCGCGTACAGCGACGCGACCACGCCCATGAACCAGCGGGCGGGATCGCTATCGACGGGCAGGCCCACCACGCGGTGCAGCACGTCCACGAAGGACGCCAGCCCGCTGGGCCTGGATTGCTCCACTTGCAGCCCGCCCGCATCCAGGTAGGCGATGTAATGGCGCTTCGATGCTTCATCGCCGTCATTCCCGTCGGCCTCATCCCAGCCCATGCGGGCCGGCACGTGCTCGGCGTTGCGCAGATGAATGGCGAAGCCGTCGGCCACCTCGGGCCGCGCAGCCAGGACGCTGGCGATCAGGCCGGGGGTCTCGTCCAGCGGCAGGTACGAGACGGTCGGATTCGGCGTGGCCCAGCGGACGATGGGCTCTTTGAAGACCGTCAGCGCGCCCGCGTAGAACGCGATGAACAACGCCATGCCCGTCAGAATGCCGGTCCAGGTATGGACGGACTTGTAGATGCGTATCAGGTCGGCTTTCATGGCGTGTCTCCGTCAAAGCGCGCCGGTCAGGAACAGCGCGGCATACAGCGCCAGGCATGCCCCGCCCAGCCAGGCCCAGGCGCGCGCGCCGCTGGTGAAGAAATAGACGGTGCCGAGCACGCCGAGCCAGACGGGCGGCACCAGCCACATGACGAGCTGCGAGCGCGTCACCAGCGGGATGCCGGCGGTCAGCGCGGCCAGCGCGGCGCTGGCGCCGATGGCAAGCGCGAACCCCAGCAGCGCGCCCGCCAGGCTCTTGGATATCCAGTCGCGCCGGATGGCGGCGGGCTTACCGGGTTTCATGCCGGGTTTCATGGGTATCGCTCCCGTGCGATCCCGCGAGAGCGCCGAGGTACGGGATGAGGCTGAAGAACAGCATCAGGGCCGTGCAGAACACGAACACGGCCGCGACGCGCGTATGGGTGTACAGGCAGCCCCAGCCGCCAAGCGCCAGCAGGACGAGGCCCGCGGTGCGCGCCGGCAGCGTGGGCCAGGGCAGGGGCCGCCAGCGCTGGTTGGGCGAGGCGCGATAGATGCAGAAGCAGCCCAGGAATATGGCGGCCAGGCTGAGGGCGATCAGCGTTTGGATAATCATCTTGGCAAGGTTTCCGCTGGCGCTCAGAAGGTAATGCTGGCGGAGGCCGTGACGGTGCGCGCCGGGCCCAGCGTGGCGATCGGGGTGGTGTCGCTGAAGCTTCCGGCGTAATAGTGCTTGTCGAACACGTTGTTGACGTTCAGGCGCAGCACCACGTCGCGGCCGTTGACCTGCATGGCGTAGCGCGCGCCCAGGTCCAGCTGGCCCCAGCCCGGCAGCCGCAGCTTGTTGGCGGCGTCGGCGTACTGGCTGGAGGTGGCCTGCACGCGGCCGCTCAGGGTCAGGCCGGGCACCCACGGGGCGTCCCATTCCAGCCCGGTATTGGCCTGCCACCGCGGCGCGCCGACCGCGGTATTGCCGTCGTAGCGGCCGAAAGCGGTCTTGACCTGCTTGCCCTGGGAATAGGTGACGCCGCCCAGCACGCGCAGCCCGGGCGCGAGTTCGCCGAAGGTGTTCCATTCCACGCCGCGCACGCGCTTTTCGCCGCCGTCGGCATACGTGGGGCTGGAGGCCGACCCTTGGGCGACCAGCATGGGCTTGTCGATCTGGAAGACGGCCAGCGTATTGACGAACGCGCCCGCGTTCCACTTGACGCCCAGTTCCTTCTGCTCGGTCTTGTAGGGCGCGAACACCTGCCCGTAGTTGCTGGCGGTGGTGTCGGTGACGCTGTCGCCCTTGCTCAGGCCCTGCACGTAGTTGGCGTAGAGCGAGACGTCCGGCCCCCACGGTTTGACGACGATGGCGGCCGCGGGCGTCACCGCGTCCTTGTCGTAGCGGGTCGTCGTCTTGCCGGCGCTGTCGAAGTTCGTGGTCTTGACGCGCTGGTTGCGCAAGCCGGCGGTCACGCGCAGCTTGTCGTCGAGAAAGGACATGGTGTCCACCAGCGCCAGGCTGGACAGGGTATTTTCCGCCGTCTTGGGCGCGCTGCCCGGCATGGCCGGCATGACCGGCGTGACCGGATCGTAGATGTTGGACTTGAAGGTGGAGCGCGCGCCTATGGATGAACCGTCTTCCAGGTCGAGCCGGGAGGCCTGCAGCACCAGTTCATGGCCGACGCCGCCCGTTTCGAAGCGCGTGCGCAGGCCGGCCTCGGCCGATCTGGCGTCGGTGTAGGCGCGCTGGCCGACGATGACGCCCGTGAAATTGCCCTCGGCGTCGATCTGCCGCGCGTGGGTGCCGTTGATCAGCCCCGATTGGTGGCTGGCGCGCCAGCCCACGCCGGCGAAGGCCGACACATGGTCGTTGAAACGGTACTCGGCCCGCCCGATGACGGCGTTGCTCTGTATGTTGCCGTAGCCGGTGCTGAACAGGTTGGTGCGGGGATCGGGGGCTTCGGGAACGACCGAGCCGCCGAACCAGAACATGGCCGGCGTGCCGCCGCTGAACGATTCCTGGCTATGGTAGGCGTCTATGGATGCGGTGAGCGCGCTGCCGCGATAGTCCAGGCCGGCGGAGAAGAATTCGCGTTTGCGGGATTGGCCGTCCAGCGTGGTGGCGCCGTCGCTGAACGAGCCGTTGACGCGCGCCCCCCAGGCGTTGCCCGCGCCGAAGCGCCGGCCGGCGTCGATGGTGGCGCCCAGCTGGCCGTCGGCCTGCCAGTTCACGCCGTAGGTGGCGGCGGGCGTGTCGCCGGCGCGCTTGGGCACCAGGTTGACGCTGCCGCCGACCGCGCCGCTGGGCGCCATGCCGCTGAACAGGGCGTTCGGCCCCTTGAGCACCTCGACCCGCTCGACGAATTCGAGCGGGGTGCGTCCCATGGGCGCCAGGCCGTACATGCCGTTGATGGCCACGTCGTTCTGGTTGACGTCGAAGCCGCGGATGCGGAAGTTTTCGTACGCGTGCCCGCTGGACGTGGTGAAGCGGATCGACGGGTCGTTGGCCATGACGTCGGCCAGCGTGCGCGCCTGCTGGTTCTGGATGAGTTCGGCGGTGTAGCTCGTGACGTTGAAGGGCGTGTCCATGACGCTCTGGTTGCCCATGAGACCCAGGCGCGCGCCTTCGGCCACCTGGCCGCCGGCATAGGGCGGGGGCAGGTCCTCGTCGCCCAGCGAGCCCGCGGTGACCGTGACCGGCTGCAGTGTGGCCGGCGGCGGCGCGGTCTGCGCCCAGGCGTTGGGCAGCGGCAGAAGCATGCTTAGCGCGAGACCGGGCGCGAGCCGCAGCGTTCGCGAGTCGAGTTGGTGTAGCCGCTGGTTGGACAATTTCCGCTCCATTTCAAAATGCAAATGAGAATGATATCGAATAAATGACTTTTAAGAATAGCCCTGTTTGCCAATCTGGGACGCTTGCCGCAACGCCGGCTTGATCCATGACAAGCCGTGCTAGAGTCGATTTCCCCACTGCCAGGCGAGCGCCATGTCCTCAGACCTCGATTCCGATTCCGCCATCGCGCCCGCGCGCACCGCGCTGCTGGTCATGCATTACCAGACGGACATCATGGCGTTGTTTCCTTCGGCCGCGCCGGCGCTGCTGGCCAACACCCGCGCGCTGTGCGATGCCGCGCGGCGCCGGGGCGTCGCGGTGTATTTCGTGCGCATCGGATTCAGCGCGGGCTACCCGGAGGTCAGCGCGCTGAACAAGAACGGGCAGGGGATCAGGCGGATGGGGCTGTTCGTCGACGACGAGATCGCGCCGCAACTGGGGCGGCGCGAGGACGAGCCCTTGATCGTGGCGCACCGGGCCAGCGCATTCTTCGGCACCGGGCTGCAGGAGCGGTTGTCGGCGGCGGGCGTGGATACCTTGATGATGGCCGGCATCGCGTCCACCGGGGTGATGCTGTCGTCCATTGCCTATGCCAGCGATGCGGACTTCCGGTTGTTCACGGTCAAGGATTGCTGCTACGACCCGGACCCGGTGGTGCACGAACGCCTGTTCGCGACGGCGTTCGAGTCCCGCAGCACGGTGTTGTCCCTGCAGCAGGCCCTGGCGCTGCTCGCCTAGCCGCCCAGGCGCGCCTGCAGCGAGGCCAGGTAGGCGTCGCGCGAGGGCTGAAGATGGTTGCGGCACACGGTCATCAGCGTGTCGCGGTCGCCGTCGCGCAATGCGTGGATCAGCGCCCAGTGTTCCTGGCGCGAGCGTTCGCGGCTGGCGGCCGAGGTCAGCGTGCCGAAGCGGATGGGATGGGTGCGGCGGGCGTATTCCTCGATGGCCTGGGCCAGCACCGTGTTGTCCGGCAGGCTGAAGAATTCGCGGTGAAAGGACTGGTTGCTGCGGAACACGCGGCGCGCGTCGCCTTCGGCGACGGCCGCGTCATGTTCGCGCTGCACCGCCACCAGCGCGGCCAGCCTGGCCGGCGGCACGGGCAGCGGGATCAGGCTGGCGGCCTGGACCTCCAGCATTTCGCGCAGCGCGTAGAGTTCGCGGACTTCGCGCGCCGGGAAGGCGCGCACCACGGCGCCGACGTTGCGCTTTTTTTCGACCGCGCCCAGCAGTTCCAGCCCGGCCAGCACCTGGCGCACGGCATGGCGCTTCATGGAAAAGCGCGCCATGAGTTCGTCTTCGGTGAGCCGTTCGCGCGGGTGCAGGCGGCCGAAGACGATGTCTTCTTCCAGCGCCTCCATGGCGGCCTGGACGGCGTCGGGGGCCTGCGCTTGCAGGCTGTCGGGCGCGATCGCGTTCATGGGCCGGCTTACTTCCCGGGCACGGTGTCGCGCGTGACGGCGGCGCGCAGGAAGTCGAAGTCCACGCCCTGGTCGGCCTGCGTGACCGTCTGCAGGAACAGCTTGCGGTAGCCGCGCTCGGCGACCGGGCGGCTGACCGGCCGGGCCGCGGCGCGGCGCGCCAGTTCGGCGTCGTCGACCAGCAGCGAGATCTCGCGGCGCGACACCGACAGGCGGATGCGGTCGCCGTTCTCGACATAGGCCAGCGGCCCGCCGATGGCGGCTTCGGGCGTGACGTGCAGCACGATGGTGCCGGCCGCGGTGCCGCTCATGCGGCCGTCGGAGATGCGCACCATGTCCTTGACGCCGGCGCGCGCCAGCTTCTTGGGAATGGGCATGTAGCCGGCTTCCGGCATGCCGGGCGCGCCGGTGGGGCCGATGCGCTTGAGCACCAGGATGTCGTCGGCGGTCACGTCGAGCGCCTCGTCGTCGATGCGCCGGGCCATGTCCTCGGCGTCTTCGAACACCACGGCGCGGCCCTCGTGCTCCATGAGCTGGGCGTTGGCGGCCGACTGCTTGATGATGGCGCCGCCGGGGGCCAGGTTGCCGCGCAGCACGGCCAGGCCGCCCACGGGATAGATGGGCGAGGCGGCGCTGCGGATCACGTCCTGCGCGAAGGCGGGCGGCGCGTCGTCCAGCTCTTCGCCCAGCGTGCGGCCGGACACGGTCAGCGCGTCCAGATGCAGGTAGGGGCGCAGTTCGCGGAGCAGCGCGGGCATGCCGCCGGCGTGGTGGAAGTCTTCCATATAGTGCTGGCCGGAGGGTTTCAGATCCACCAGCACCGGCGTCTCGCGGCTGATGCGGTCCAGGCCGGCCAGGTCGATGTCGATTCCCAGGCGTCCGGCGATCGCCGTCAGGTGCACGATGCCGTTGGTGGAGCCGCCGATGGCCAGCAGCACCCGCAGGGCGTTTTCGATGGACTTGCCGGTCAGGATGCGGTCGGGCGTGAGCCGCGCGGCGGCCATGGCCACGGCGGTGGCGCCGGTTTTCTCGGCCACGCGCACGCGGTCGGCGGTGACGGCCGGCGCCGAGGCGCCGCCGGCGACCATCATGCCCAGGGCTTCGGTGATGCAGGCCATGGTGCTGGCCGTGCCCATCACGGAACAGGTGCCCACGCTGGCCACCAGCTGGTTGTTGACGTCCGCGATCTCCTGCGCGTCGATCTCTTCGGCGCGGTAGCGGCCCCAGTAGCGGCGGCAGTCGGTGCAGGCGCCCACGCGCTCGCCGCGGTGCGAGCCGGTCAGCATGGAGCCGGTGACCAGCTGGATCGCCGGCACGCCGGCCGAGGCCGCGCCCATCAGCTGGGCGGGCACGGTCTTGTCGCAGCCGCCGATCAGCACCACGGCGTCCATGGGCTGCGCGCGGATCATTTCCTCGGTGTCCATGGACATGAGGTTGCGCAGGTACATGCTGGTGGGCTGCGAGAAACTTTCGTGGACCGAAATGGTGGGGAAGTCCATCGGCAGGCCGCCGGCCAGCATCACGCCGCGCTTGACCGCTTCGATCAGCTGCGGGGCGTTGCCGTGGCACGGGTTGTAGCTGCTGCCGGTGTTGACGATGCCGATGATGGGACGCGACAGCGCGTCGTCGGTGTAGCCGGCGCCCTTGATGAAGGCCTTGCGCAGGAACAGCGAAAAGCCGGTGTCGCCGTAGTTGGTGAGCCCGCGCGCCACGCCGCGGGCGGCTGCGCCGGCGCTGTCGAAGGGGCCGGGGGCCGGCTTGTCGTTGTGGGTCTCGTCCGTCATCTTGATCTCGATAATATTATTGATAATTTGATGGCGGCATCATAGCGAGCCTTTGCACACAGCCGCAAGCGCTTTGTACGGCGATTTCTATTGATCTGAATATAAGATCAGTCGATAGAAAAATTCTGCTTCTTCAATCAAGTGGCCCACCCTAAACTGGCGCCGTTGACGAGCCGGGCGTTGCTCCAATTCCTATACCCATCCCGGCAGGAGACCTACATGTCAGACCTGCGCCTGCGGCCGCGCCGCGCCGTCCTGTTTTCCCTGCTGGCGCTGTGCGCCGGCGTTTCCGCTCCGGCGCTGGCCGCCGACAGCTATCCCGACAAGCCGATCCGCATGATCGTGCCCTATCCGCCGGGCGGCGCCACCGACGTGATCGGCCGCGTGCTGGCGCAGGAACTCACCGGCGCGCTGGGCCAGTCGGTGGTGGTGGAGAACCGCGCGGGCGCGGCCGGCAACATCGGCGCCGACCAGGTCGCCAAGGCGCCGGCCGACGGCTATACGCTGCTGATGGGCGCGCTGACCAGCCATTCGATCAACGCCGCGCTGTACCGCGGCCGCGTCACCTACGACGTGGAAAAGAGCTTCGCGCCGGTTTCCATTGTCGGCACGGTGCCGCTGGTGTTCGTGGTGAATCCGTCGGTGAAGGCCAACACGCTGGCGGAATTCATCGCGCTGGCCAAGTCCAAGCCGGGCTTCATCACCATGGCCTCGGCCGGCAACGGCTCGCCGCAGCATCTGGCCGGCGAAATGTTCAAGCGCACGGCGGGCGTGGACGTGCTGCACGTGCCTTACAAGGGCAGCGGCCCGGCCATGACCGACCTGATGGGCGGCCAGGTACTGAGCATGATCGAGACGGTGCCGGCGGCCCAGGCCAACATCAAGGCCGGCAAGCTGCGCGCGCTGGCGGTGACTTCGCCGCAGCGCGTGGACGCGCTGCCCGACGTGCCCACCGCCGAGCAGGCCGGCCTGAAGGGCTTCGAGGTCAGCTCCATGTTCGGCATCGTGGCGCCGGCCAACACGCCCGCGCCGGTGATCGAGCGCCTGAACGGCGAACTGAAGAAGATCCTGGCCAAGCCCGACGTCCAGGCCTCCCTGCTCAAGCAGGGCGCGATCGCCACCTGGACCACGCCGGCCGACGCCAGCGCCCGCGTGTCGGCCGAAGTGGCGCGCTGGACCAAGGTGATCGACGAGGCCGGCGTCAAGGGAGAGTGACGATACGCCCGCGTCGAGGTTGCGCCGTTACGTCACTTGCGGACGTTCCGGCGCGGCTGTGTCGGGCGCGCAACAAGGCTTGCGTGAAAATGCAAGCGCGCGCATCAAACGGTTTGCGGCCCCTGGGGATTGTTGCGGCAAGACGCCGCGACGCCCCTGGGACCGGCCGCAATATTCCGCAATAATCCCCGGCGGCCCCTCTGGGGGAGGTTGACCCTGAATTGACTAAGCCGTAATGTACTTTGCGGGCCGCTCTAGGGCGGCAGGGGGATACAAACGTGACAGACAGCCAGGACGAAAGATCGATCCTGTATACGCATTTCGGCACGCATAGCCCGTACTGGCGCCTTGCCGCCGATAGCGATGCATTCGAGCTGGCCGCGGTCAAGGGCGCGGCGAACATCGCCACGGCCCTGCGTCCCGAGCAGGCGGCGGCGATACGCGCGCTGACCGGCATTACCTCCAGCCTCCCGATCGACATCACGCTGTACGGAGACCCGGTGCGTCTGCACCTGGTGGGCCGCAAGATCAACCCCAACGAATGGGCCGGCACCGCGTCCGCCCATTCCGATACCGCATCCGTCGCCAAGGACCTGGTCGAGGGCCTGTCCTTCGCCGAGACCGTGGTGTCCGAGGCCAACTCGGTCATCGTCATCGTCGACCAGCACGGCCGGGTGCAGCGCTTCAACAAGCTGAGCGAGGAATACACCGGCAAGCGCGAACAGGACATCGTCGGGCGCAGTGTGTTCGACATGTTCATGACGCGCGAAGAGGCCATCGCGTCGCGGCGCAACATCGCCGAGTTCTACAAGCACGGCCAGTCCTACGAGGCCGAGCGGGTGATCAACACGGTCAAGGGCCCGCGCCTGTTCCTGTTCCGCAACAAGTTCGTCACCAGCGGCAGCGGCGAGAAACGCACCTACCTGATCTGTTCGGGCACCGACATCACGGAAGAACGCCAGGCCCAGGAACGCCTGCGCGTGCTGGCCAATACCGACATGCTGACCAACCTGCCGAACCGCCACGCGATCACGACGCGGCTGAAGACGGCGCTTGCGGCCGGCGCGGACGCGCGCGGCGGCGTGCTGTTCCTGGACCTGGACAATTTCAAGCGCATCAACGACCACTACGGCCACGGCTTCGGCGACCACCTGCTCAAGTCGGTGGCGGTGGCCATCTCGTCCTGCCTGTCCGAAGGCCAGACGCTGGCGCGGCTGGGCGGCGACGAATTCATCGTGCTGCAGGAAGAGGCGCAGCCCTGGGAACTGGAAGCCACCGCCCAGCGCATCATCGAGCGCCTGCGCGAACCGTTCCGCCAGGGGCTGATCGAGGTCTACACCAGTTGCTCCATCGGCATCGCCATGTACCCCGACCACGGCGACGACCTCGACAGCGTGGTGCGCAGCGCCGACATCGCCATGTACGTGGCCAAGGAAGCCGGACGCCATACCTACCGCGTGTTCCAGCCCGAGATGGACCGCCGCAACGCGGACTACGTGTGGCTCGACACCAACCTGCGCAAGGCCCTGACCGAAGGCCACCTGATGCTGTACTACCAGCCCAAGCTGGCCGGACGCACGGGCGAGGTCACCAGCGTCGAAGCGCTGCTGCGCTGGCGTTCGCCCGAGCGCGGCATGGTCTGTCCGAGCGCCTTCATTCCCTATGCCGAGGAATCGGGCCTGATCTCGCCGCTGGGCGTCTGGGTCATGCGCGAGGCCGCGCGCCAGGCGGCCGCCTGGAAGCAGGACGGCCTGAACATCCGGATCGCCGTCAACATCTCGGCGCGCCAGCTGAACGACAAGGGCGTGGTCAGCGAGTTCATGCGCGCGACCAGCGACGCCGGCCTGGACCCCTGCCTGCTGGACATCGAACTCACCGAAAGCTGCCTGATCGAAGACGAAAACGCGGCCATAGAACTGATCAAGCAGTTCCGCCAGCTGGGCGCGCGGGTGCACCTGGACGACTTCGGCACCGGCTATTCCTCGCTGTCGCAGCTGGCCCGGATTCCGCTGGACGCGATCAAGCTCGACGCCAGCTTCGTGCGCGGGGTCAACGAGAATCCGGTGTCCCAGGCGCTGGCGCGCGCCATCGTCGCCGTGGCGCGCACGCTGGAACTGAAGGTGATAGCCGAGGGCGTGGAAACCCTGGAGGAAGCGGTGTTCGTGGACTCGCTCGGGGTGGACGCCAAGCAGGGCTATCTGTACGCCAAGCCCATGCCGGCGGCCGAATTCTCGGCCTGGCTGGCCCAGCGCCGCCGGCTGCACCTGATCGCCTGATCGCTTGCAGCAGCCGGCCCGGCGCGCCGGGGATCAATGCATGGTGGCTTCCGTGCCCGACTCGGACGTGACGGCGCTGCGCCGGTTCTGCGCCATCACCAGGCGTTCCATGTAGGCGCGATCCTTGGGATCGATCGAGAACGCGGCCTCGACCCAATCCTCGGTGATGTCCATCAGCTCGGAGCGCGGCAGGCTCAGCACGCGCTGGCGCGCGCGCAGCATGGCGCGCATGCCGTTGAGCTTGGGCCGCATCACGTCGATGAAGGTGCGCGTGGCCTTGTAGGCGTCGCCCGGCTCGAACAGCACGTCCACCAGGCCGCGCGCATGGAACCATTCGGCGGTATGGGATTCGCCCGTGCCGATCAGTTCCTCGGCCAGCTTCATGCCCGAACGGCGCGCCACCAGCGAGTACCCGCCCATGCCCGGGAACAGGTTGAACGCCATTTCCGGGAAGCCCATGCGGGCGGTGTTCTGGGCCAGCACGAAGTGGTGCGCCAGCGCCGCCTCGAAGCCGCCGCCCAGCGCGGTGCCCTCGATCATGGCCAGCGAGATCGCGCCGGTGTCGAAGCCGCGGGTGGCGGCGTGCACGCAATCCACGCAGGCCCGGGCGTAGGCCCGCAGGGCCTCGCGGCGGCCGGTGCGGATCGCCTCGGCAAAGAAGTTGAGATCGCCGCCGACGTTGTAGATCTGCGGCACCAGCGAGCCCGTGACCCAGAAGTCGATGGGCAGGCCGGAATCCTTGGCGGCGCGCGCCAGGGTCATGATCTCGTCGATCAATTCATGGTTGAAGCACGGCCGCGGGTGTGCCCGCAGCATCATCCACATGACTCGACGTCCCTCCTCGTAAAACGCGGAGATCTGCTTCAGATTGCCGGCGGCGGTGAAGGGGTGGCAGTCCGGATGAATGAGCTGATTCATTTACTTTCGTCCAATCGATCAAGGTGAGTCGGAGTACTGCGGCTTCAGCCTAATACAGACCTTCGGGCTTCCGTCTCATGCAAAACTCATGCGACTGGCCAGAGTTCTCCGTAATGCAAAGGCCGGAGTGATCGTTGGAGAAAAAATGCGGGCGCGGCGCGGCGCTCAACCCCTCAGCCGAGGCGCGCATACGGAGAAGGGATGAGGGGGCGAGCAAATACGCGGCTCTCCGGGCGCCGCCCGGCGAGCCGGGCGGGGTGGCCCGGCTCATGCTTAGGAACGAGGGGGGAGAGGGCGACGGCCGCCGCCTTCAGACGATGCCGGTCAGGTAATAGACGGCGATCGTCACGAAAACCGACAGCGTCGAGATCAGCGTGATGGCGAAAATATCGCCGTAGGACTGGCGGTGGGTCAGGCCGGTCACGGCCAGCAGCGTGATCACCGCGCCGTTGTGCGGCAGCGTGTCCATGCCGCCGCTGGCCATGGCGGCGATCCGGTGCAGCACCTCCATCGGGATGCCGGCGGCGTTGGCGCTGTCGATGAAGGTCTGCGCCATGGCGGCCAGCGCAATGCTCATTCCGCCCGAGGCCGAACCGGTGATGCCGGCCAGCGAAGTCACGGCCACCGCCTCGCCGACCAGCGGGTCGGGTATGGCCTTGAGCGCGTCGGCCACCAGCAGAAAACCCGGAAGCGCGGCGATCACGCCGCCGAAGCCGTACTCGGCGGCGGTGTTCATGGAGGCCAGCAGCGCGCCCGACACCGCGCTCTTGCTGCCTTCGGCGAAATGCGCCCGGATGGCCGAGAACGAGAACAGCAGAATGGTGGCGATGCCCGCGATCAGCGCGCCCATGACCGCCCACAGCGCGACCTGGTCCTGCGCGTTGACCGGCAGCGGCTGGGGCAGGCCGGGCAGCGCCACTTCGGAGCCGGCCGGATACCAGCCCGGAATCCAGCGCGTCAGCAGATAGTTGGCCACGCCCACCACCACCAGCGGCAGCAGCGCGATCAGCGGATGGTGCTGGCGCTCGCCGGGCGGGGTGGCGGGCTCGTTGCGCAGGTCGGTGCCGTAGGTTTCGCCGGCCGCCGCCGCGCGCTTGCGCCGCCATTCCAGGTAGGCGATGCCGGCCGTCAGCGTGCAGGCCGCGCCGATCAGGCCCAGCCACGGCGCCGCCCAGGTCGTGGTCTCGAAGAACGTGGTGGGGATGATGTTCTGGATCTGCGGCGTGCCGGGCAGGGCGGTCATGGTGAAGGTGAACGCGCCCAGCGCGATCGCGCCCGGCATCAGCCGCTTGGGGATGCCGCCCTGGCGGAACATCTCGGCGGCGAAGGGGTACACCGCGAACACCACCACGAACAGCGACACGCCGCCGTAGGTCAGCACCGCGCAGACCAGCACGATGGCCATGATGGCGCGCTCGGCGCCGATCAGGCGCAGCACCGCCTGCACGATGGCGCGCGAAAAGCCCGACAGTTCGATCAGCTTGCCGAACACGGCGCCCAGCAGAAAGACGGGGAAATAGAGCTTGGCGAAGCCCGCCATGCGCTCCATGAAAATGCCCGAGAACACCGGCGCCAGCGCCGATGGGTCCGTCAGCAGCACCGCGCCCATGGCCGCGATGGGCGCGCAGAGAATCACGCTATAGCCGCGATACGCCGCCAGCATCAGGAACGCCAGCGCCGTCACCACGATGATCAATCCGGTCATTCGGTACTCCAGGAATGAAGAGACAAGGGGTGAGGGGCCTCCACCTTACCGCAACAAACCGGATTGCTCATTGCGCGCGGCCCGCGTTCCGGAAGGTCCGTGCCGGCCCCCGGGCGGGATACGATGCGCTTTGGTGATAGTCTTCTGCTGCGCGGCCGCGGAATTGCCCGGCCCGCGACCCGTCCAATCCACGTTTACTGAAAAGTGTTCGACCTAGACGACTTTCTTCCCTATCGGATCACGGTGCTCGCTTCCCACATCGCCGTCAGCTTCGCCCGGCAGCATGCCGAGCGCTTCGGGCTGTCGATTCCGGAGTGGCGCGTCGTCGCGGTGCTGGGCCGCCACGGCGAGCTGTCCTCCGGCGAAGTCATGGACAAGACCAGCATGGACAAGGCCAAGGTCAGCCGGGCGGTCACGCGCCTTGCCGCCGCCGGCATCATTGCGCGCAAGGCCCATCCGGAAGACCAGCGCAGCAACCGGCTCGAACTCACCCGCGAGGGGCGGCGCATCCACGACCGCATCACCCCGATCGCCGTCGACCTGGAGCGGGAGCTGCTCTCGGTGCTCACGCGCGAAGAGCAGGAGACGTTCGGCAGGGTGCTGGCCAAGCTGGCCCGCAAGGTGCTGGACATGGCCGGCAGCGCGCTCGACGGCGACGCGCACATCTAGGCGCGCGGTTCCTCTCGGTATTTTCCCTTGGTCGCCATCTTGTTCCTTTACAAGCGCCGTTTGGAAAATTAGTATCGTTTCAAACGAAACAAATAGGAGACAAGCAATGAACGCCATTGAAACGGATGCGCTCGCCGAACCCGAAGTGCGCGACGGCCTGCGGATCGATCCCATCACGCCCGCCATCGGCGTGGAAGTCGGCGGCCTGCGCCTGCATGGCGAACTGGATCAGGCGTCGATCGACCTGCTGCGCAAGCTGCTGGTCCGGCACAAGGTGCTGGTGTTTCGCGACCAGGACATCTCCGCGCAGGAGCAGGTCGGGTTCGCGCGGCGCTTCGGCGAACTCGAAGTGCATCCGGTGTTTCCCCGCCACGAGCGCTTTCCCGAACTGGTATTGCTGGGCGGCGACGGCAGCAGGCCGGCGCGCGAGAACATCTATCACAGCGACGTCAGCTGGCGCGAGCTGCCGTCGATGGGCTCGGTGCTGCGATGCGTGGAGTGCCCGCCCGTCGGCGGCGATACGGTCTGGGTGAACATGGAGCTGGCCTATCGGCGGCTGCCCGAGTCCGTCAAATCCGCCATACAGGGATTGCAGGCGGTCCACGACATGCTGCCCGGCTTTATCGACAGGATCGAGCCCGATCGCCGCGCCTGGACGCGGCTGGAATTTCCGCCGCAGATCCACCCGGTGGTGCGCGTGCATCCGGAGTCGGGCGAAAAAGTGCTGTACGTGAACGAAGGCTTCACCACCCATTTGCTCAACTACGTCGAATCGGGCGCCTTCGGCGGCATGCCGGAGTTCGCGACGGGCGCGCGGACCCTGCTCGATTACCTGTTCCAGCAGGCGCGCCGCCCCGAATACCAGATGCGGCTGCGCTGGCGCGAGAAAACGGTGGTCTTCTGGGACAACCGTTCGACCCAGCACTACGCCATCCAGGATTATTTCCCCGCGGTGCGGCGCATGATGCGGGCCACCATAACGGGGGAACGCCCGCTACAGGCGCGCGCCGCGGCCGCGTCGCCAGCGAGTCTTTCATCCGGTCCGGGAGACAGCGATGCACAACGCTAGCGACCGCCGTTCGGCGGCAATCGTCATTGCCCTGCTGTTCGTCTTCATGCTGATCAACTTCGCGGACAAGGCCGCGCTCGGCCTGGTCGCCGTGCCGCTGATGAAGGAACTGGACCTTTCCGCCGACCAATTCGGCGTCGTCGCGGGCACCTTCTTTTCGCTGTTCGCGATATCCGGGGTGATCGTCGGATTCCTGGCCAACCGCATCGCCGCCAAGCCGCTGCTCGGCGCCCTGGCGCTGATCTGGACGGTTGCGCAATTGCCGCTGGCCCTGGCCACGGCCAGCATGCCCCTGCTCATCGCGTGCCGGGTGTTGCTGGGGGCGGGCGAGGGGCCGGCGTACCCGCTGGCCCTGCACGCCTGCTACAAGTGGGTGCCCAACGGCAAGCGCAACATTCCCACCGCCATCATCATGCAGGGCGGGCAGGCCGGCATGCTGCTCGCCGGTCCGGTGGTGACCTTGCTGACGATCCACTACGGCTGGCGTTCGGCGTTCCTGGTCCTGGGCGTCGCCGGCCTGGCCTGGATGGTGTTGTGGCAACTGTTTTCCAAAGAAGGCCCGCTGGACCGGGCCGCGCCCGCCGCGGCCGACTCGCCGGGGCAGGCCGTGCCGTACCGCCGCCTGCTGCTGGACCCCACCTACATCGGCAGCGTCGCGGTCTATTGGACGGCGTACTGGGTGGTCGCCATCATCTTCACGTGGATTCCGTCGTATCTGCAGAACGCGCTCGGCTATCCGGCTTCGCAGAGCGGCTGGATGTTCTCGCTATTCATCGCCATCAATATTCCGGTGTCGCTGCTGGGGGCCTACGCCTCGGAAGCCATGCTCAGGCGCGGCTGCAGTTCGCGACTGGCGCGCGGCGTGCTGACGGCGATGCTGACGCTGCTGGGCGCGGCGCTGATCCTGCTGGCCGTGCAGGCCGAGATGCCGCGGGACGTGCGCACCGTGCTGCTGGCGCTGGGTTGCAGCCTGCCGCAGATCAGCTTCGTGCTGTGCCCGGCCATCGTCGGAGAAATATCGCCGGTGCGCCAGCGCGGCGCGGCGCTGGCGATCTGCAACTCCATCGCCACCACCGCCGGCCTGATCGCGCCCATCGTCATGGGACGGATGATAGGCGCGGGGCTGGGTACGGCCGGATACCAGGACGGCCTGATGTGCTCGGCGGCCGTGCTCGCGGCCGGGGCGATGGTCTGCCTGCTGACCGTCAACTCGGAAGGCAGCCTGCGCAGGGTGGGCGCGATCAAGGCCGCCTAGCATCCATTCACTCATATGAGATCATCATGGTTCCCAAGTTTCTGAACACCATCGACGGCCGCCAGGTGGCAGGCGTGGAGTGGTTCGATTCATACAACCCCGCCACCGGCGAAGTCATCGGTCATGTGGCCCAATCGACCGAGGCCCAGCTGGCGCAGGCCGTCGCGGCGGCGCGCGCCGCGCAGCCGGCCTGGGAAGCCCTGCCGGACGAGGCGCGCCGGCGCGCCATGGCCGACGTGGCGCAAATCCTGCAGGACAATGCCGAGTACCTCGCGGACTGGGTCACGCGCGAACAGGGCAAGCCGCTGGGCGGCCTGGGCCCCGCCGAGATTCCGGGCGCGCGCTACGAACTGGCGGGCTGCGTGGCCTGGACCCAGGCGCCGGCGGCCATGCCGCTGCACGACGAAACCGTTTTCGAGGACGACAGCCGGCGCGACGTGATGCAGCGCAAGCCCTACGGAGTGATCGCCGCCATCGCGCCGTGGAACTGGCCGCTGCTGATCGCGATCTGGCAGATCATTCCGGCCCTGCGCACCGGCAACACCGTCGTGCTCAAGCCGTCGGAATACACCAGCATCGCAAGCCTGGAAATGATCCGCCTGATCGCGGCGGCGCTGCCGCCGGGCGTCATCAACACCGTGGCCGGGGCCGGCGCCACCGGCGCGGCGCTGATCGCCCAGCCGGGCATAGACAAGATTCTGTTTACCGGTTCCGGCCGGACCGGTTCGCACATCGCAGGCACGGCGGCGCAGACGCTGCGGCCCACGACCATGGAGCTGGGCGGCAACGACGCCGCCATCGTCCTGGACGACGCCGATCCCGCCCGGATCGCCACGGGACTCTTCTGGGGCGCGTTCCTCAACATGGGCCAGACCTGCGCCTGCATCAAGCGTCTGTACGTGCCCGACAGCCTGCACGACGCCGTGGTCGCGCAGCTCAGGCAATTGGCGGCTTCCATGCCCATGGGCAATGGGTTGGAGCCCGGCGTGGCCATCGGGCCGATCCAGAACCGTCCTCAGCACCAGCGCATCGTCCGGCTGGTCGAACAGGCCCGGGCGCAAGGCGCGGTGGTGGAGTGCGGCGGCGCGCCGGCGGACGGTCCGGGCAATTTCTATCCCGTCACCCTGGTGACCGGCATCGCAGACGGCGCGGCGCTGGTCGACGAAGAGCAGTTCGGTCCGGTCCTGCCCATCATCCGCTACACGGACCTGGACGCCGCGATCGCCAGCGCCAACCGCCTGGACCTGGGCCTGGGCGCGTCGGTCTGGTCGTCCGATCCGGATCGGGCCGCGTCGGTCGCCGACCGCCTGCAGGCGGGCACGGTCTGGATAAACCAGCATGGCGCGGTGCACCCCGCGGTGCCGTTCGGCGGCATCAAGGGCTCCGGCTGGGGCGTGGAGTTCGGCCTGGAGGGACTGAAGGGCGTCACCCGGCCCAAGGTCATCAGCCTGGCCAAGGCCTAGCCGGCGCGCGGCCCGGCGCCGGCGGAATCAGCGCGCCAGCAGCGCCTGCGCCTGGGCCGCGATGTTCAGGTCGATGGCGGCGTCGTCGCCATCGTTCAGGTACCAGGCGGCGGACAGCCCGCACCAGGCCACCACCCATTGCAGCAGCCGGCGGCGCTCCAGGCCGGCTTGCCCGGCCACGATCTCCAGGCGCCGCTCGAAGCGGCCGGGCACGATGGCCACCGGCGGTTCGGGGTCCGACAGATCCGGGTTGCAGAAGATGTTTGCGTAGTCGAACGCGCGCTCGCCATACAGGCGCTTGGGATCGATGACCAGCCAGCCGCGAGCGCCGAAGTCCAGGATGTTGTCGTGGTGCGCGTCGCCATGCAGCACCGCCAGGTCCCGCTGGCTGTCGAGCAGGACGCGGGCATGGCGGGCGCTCTCGGCCAGGATGCCGCCGCGCGCGCGGGCGGCGGGCCAGAGATCGGCGAACCAGGACTGCAGCGGGCGCAGTTCGGGCAAGGGCTTGGCCCGCGGCGCATGCAGTTCCTGAAGCACGCCGCAGATGATGCGCGTCGCCTCGTCGTCGCGGCCGTTGCGCGCATACTCCGCCAGCGAGCGGCCGCCGGTGGCGCGCTCCAGCACAATGGCCTCGTCGTCGTGCGCGAGCACGCGCGCCGCGCCGTGCCCGTCCCACCAGCGCATCAGCACGCCGCCCTGTTTTTCATCTTCCTCGTGAGAGACCTTGAGCATGGCGGGCTGGCCGCGATGCAGCACCGGCAGCAGCCGCGCCGCATGGGTGACGATGGGGGCGCCGTCGGGCGTCAGATTCCAGCGGGAGAGGTAGGCGTCGAACATGGCAGCCGTGGCGGTCTTGATCGGAAGGCCTATGGTAGTGGAAGCGGCGCTCGGCTCCGGCTCAGCGCGCGCCGCGACCCGGCAGCAGCCCGGTGAGCGCCGCGGCCAGCAGATTGACCGCGGCGCTGATGGCGATGGGCAGCGCGTAGCCGCCGCGCAGGTCATAGGCGTAGCCGGCCGCAACCGGGCCGATCAGGGTGCCGAACGCCACGCTGGTGTACAGCACGCCGATGATGCCGCTGACATGGCGGCCGCCGAAGTAGTCCATGACCACGGCAGGCAGCAGCGCGACCCAGCCGCCGTAGAACAGACCGAAGGCCAGCGCGAACAGCGCCAGCGTCCAGAAATGGCCGCAGGCGCCCCATAACGCCAGCGTCGCCGCCATGCCGGCATACATGGCGGCCAGCGACGCGCGCCGGCCCAGGCGGTCGGCCAGCGCGCCCAGCAGATAGCGGCCGGCCGTGCTGCCCGCGCCTATCGAGCCCAGCAGCAGTACGGCGAGCGCCGGCTCGATGCCCCGGTCCAGGGCGTACGGAACCAGATGCACGAAGGGGACGAATACGCCGAAGGCGCCGGCCAGGCAGGCCAGGTACAACAGGACGAAAGCCTTGCTGCGCACCGCCGTCCGCACCGGCAGGCCGGGCGCCGCCGCGCGCGCCGCGTCGGCGGGCCGCGGACCGGCTGCGCCGTCGGGCAGCAGGCCGCGGTCCGCGGGAGAATTCTCGATCCAGCGCGCCGCCGCGCAGCCGGCCAGCGCCACGCCCGCGGCCAGTATCAGATACGCGCCGCGCCAGCCCCAGTGGTCGATCAGGACGGCCGCCAGCGCCGGCACCAGCAGCGTGCCCACTCCGATGCCGCTGACCGCCAGTCCCGACGCCATGGCGCGGCGGCGTTCGAACCAGCGCTGCACCGCGCCGACCACCGGCACGTAAGAGCAGCCTATGCCCAGTCCGACGCCCAGGCCATACGCCGCGTAGACCTGCGTCATGTTGCGCGCCGCGCCCGCCAGCGCGAGGCCCGTCGCCAGCAGCAGCATCCCGGCCACGGCCAGCCGTCGTGAACCGTAGCGGTCGGCCAGCGGACCGCTGATGGCGCCGAAGCCGAAATACAGAAACCCCGCCAGCGAGAACACCAGCGATACTGCGCCGCGGGTGGCGGAGAACTCCTGTTGCAGCGCCTCGACGAACGCGCTGAAAGAATACGCGCTGCCAAAGCCGAGCAAGGTAATCGCAAAGGCGGCGGCCACCACCCGCCATCCGCGGAAGATCGGTGCGGCGCGGCTGCGGCCGCCCAGCGGTTGCGCGGGGGTGGTCATTCGGCGTACTCCCGCGGGCGGCTCAGGTGCCAGCGCGTCGCCGCCTGGAAGGCGGCGCCCAGGCGCAACAGCGAGGCCTCGTTCAAATGAGCCGCCACGAGCTGCACGCCCATGGGCATGCCTGCTTCGCACAGTCCGGCGGGCAGCGTCAGGCAGGGATGGCCGGTCATGTCGAACACGCAGGTATAGCGCTGCAACGCGGCCACCAGCCCTGGCTGGCGGCCCAGCGTGCTGACGGTGGCCAGCGTCAGCGGGGCCATCGGCTGCACCGGCGTCAGCAGCGCATCGACGCCGCCGAACAAAGCGTCCACCTTGCCGCGCAAGGCCATGCGCCGCAGCAGGATGCGCTGGTAGTCCGTGCCGGACAGCGCCAGCCCCGCGTCCAGCACGGACGCCAGGACCGGGCCGTAGTCGGCGCTGCGCGCGGGATAGCTGGACGCGTGCGCCACGGCCGCTTCCACCGCGCAGTTCGGCGCCCAATCGCGTACGGCCTGTTCCGCGTCGGCGGCCGGAAAGCGCAGCGGCACCAGCGTCGCGCCCAGTTCCTGGAACACCTGCGCCGCGGCGGCCGTCATGGCCAGCGTCTGCGCGTCCGCGCCGTCGCCGTTCCAGTCCGCGTCGATGCCGATCCGCAGTCCTTGCGCCGGCTCCCCGGCCAGCCGGGCGTAAGGCGGCACGGGCGCCTGCAACGCGGTCGGGTCCAGCGGGTCGGGGCCGGCGATAGCCTGCAGCAGCACCGCGGCGTCGCGCGCGCTGCGGGCCATGACGCCCATGTGATCCAGCGACGGCGCCAGTTCGATGGCGCCGTGGCGGCTGACGCGGCCCCAGGTCGGCTTGATGCCCGTCAGCCCGGCGGCGGCGCTCGGCCAGCGGATCGAGCCGCCGGTGTCCGAGGCCGTCGCGCCGAAACACAGGCCCGCCGCCGTCGCCACCGCCGATCCGCTGGACGAGATCCCGGTCCAGTAGGCGGCGTTCCATGGGTTGCGCGGCGGCGCGATGTCGGGATGGTGATCCGAATAGGCGCCCTCGGTCATCTGCAACTGTCCCAGCAGCACCGCGCCCGCCTCGCGCAGCCGGCGCGTCACGGTAGCGTCGTAGTCCGCCGGCTTGTCACGGTGAAGCACGCCGCCGGCGGCCGTCGGCACGCCTTTGCGCCGGAACAGATCCTTCAACGCGATGGGCACGCCGTGCAGCGGACCGCGATAGCGGCCGGCGCGGATCTCGGCCTCGGCCGCCTCGGCCTCGCGCAGCGCCGACGCCGCCGTAACGCGGGCATAGCTGCGCAAGACGCCGTCCAGTTTTTCGATTCGCTGCAATTGGGCGCGCGTGACCTCGACCGGCGACGCCTCGCCCGACCAGATCAGCGCGGCCAGCTCGGTCAGTTCCAGATAATGGAGGGCAGCGCCCGGTTTGATGGCTGGTAGGGAGTTCATCTATGCTTGATCTAACGTGTACAAGGGCAAGGACTGCAAGTTAATCCCTGGAAACAAGCCCGTACAAGCCATGATTTCTATGCTTTTCGCATTAGAAAAACTAAACATTGTGTCGCCATCCAGATTGCCTCCGCTAAACGCTTTGCGCGCCTTCGAGGCCGCGGCCCGCCACCTGTCGGTAAAGGCCGCGGCCGAGGAACTGTGCGTGACGCCCGGCGCGGTCAGCCAGATGGTCAAGACGCTAGAGCAGCATCTGGGCGTGGCGCTGTTTCTGCGCATGAACCGCCGCATCCAGCTCACCGACGCGGGCCGCGATTTCCTGCCACCGGTGCGCAACGCCTTCCGCCAGATACTCGCGGCCTCGGCGCGCGTCGCCTCGCCGCCGGCCAGCCGCGTTCTCGTGGTCGGCACCACCGCGTTCTTCGCCTCGGCCTGGCTGATCCCGCGGCTGGCCGATTTCCATGCCCGCCATCCCGAAATCGATTTGCAGATCGTCACGGGCAACGCCCTGGCGGCGTTCGGTCGCGACGGCGCGGACATCGCGATCCGCCACGGACTGGGCCGCTATCCGGGCTTGCAGAGCGAACACCTGTTGACCGTGGCGGTCGTGCCCGTGGCCGCGGCCGGACTCGTCGCCACCCTGGGCATGCCGCGCAGCGCGCGCGACCTGCTGGACTGGCCGCGCGTGCACGATCAGGCGCGCAGCGGCTGGCAGCTATGGTTCGCGGCCCAGGGCGTCGAAGACGCGGGCATGCCGAGAGGTCCGGCCTTCGACGACGGCGGCCTGCTCCTGAAAGCGGTCGCCGCGGGGCAGGGCGCGGGCCTGTTGCCGGCCGCGATGGTGGCCGACGAACTGGCCTCGGGCCGCCTCGTGCAACTGGCGGACCAGGCCAGGCTGGAAGAGTTTGCGTACTACCTGGTCTGGCCGGGCAGGGCCGCGCTGCCGGACAAGGCGCGCGCGTTTCGCGACTGGCTGCGGGAATCGGGCGCCCGATGAGCGCGCCTCAGGCGCTGCCCGCCGCGGTCAGCGCCGCGGCCCGCCGCGCCAGTTCCGCCACGCCCAGGCTGGTGGCCAGCGTATGCCGTTCCAGCTCGTGCAGCGGCACCCAGCGGGCCTCGCTGGCGTCGTCGCCGGCGACGGGCTCGCCCGACCGCCAGCGGCACAGCACCGCGATCAGGATGAAATGGCGGCGCAGCGCGCCCGACTCGTCGCGATCGAACACGTCCACCGCGTCGAACACCTGCACCGGCTCGGCGCGCACACCGGTTTCCTCCAGCAGTTCGCGCGCGGCGGCGTCCTCGATGCGCTCGCCGGCCTCGATCTTGCCGCCGGGAAACGCCCAGCGGCCCGCATCGGGAGGATTGGCGCGGCGTACCAGCAGCACCTGGCCGTCGCGCACCACGGCCGCGATCGTGGCGGGAATGGGATGTGTGGTCATTGCGGAGTGTTATTTGAGCGCCGGGCCGGGATACGCCGCGGCGGACCTGCCTGTCGTGTTGACCCGTTCATCATATGACAGTAGCGCAAATCCCCGTGGTGCCGGCCTCGATTCCTGGTGCACACTGTCGCCACGCGCCGCCACGAGCGCATGCGATCGACAACAGGGGCTTGCAGCATGGACACACCGGACCGGCAGTTGCGCTATTTCCTGCGGATAGCCGAATTGAAATCGCTGTCGCGGGCGGCGGAGGAGCTGGATCAGACGCAGTCCGGACTCAGCCGGCAACTGGCCGCGCTGGAAGCGCACGTGGGCAAGCCGCTGTTCACGCGCACCGGGCGCGGGGTGGAACTGACCGAGGCCGGGGCCCGCCTGTTGGACGGCATATCGCCGGCCTACCGCAGCATCGACCGTACGCTGGAGGCGGTGCGCCAGCGCGAGGGCGTCACCCAGGGGACGGTCCGTCTGGCCACGGTGCATACGCTGAGCTATTACTTCATGGCCGAGGTGGTGGCCAGTTTCGTCAGCAGGCATGATCACGTGAATCTTTCCGTCATGGGCCGCAGTTCGCCCGAGGTGGTGGCGCTGGTGGAAAGCGGCAAGGCGGACGTGGGCTTCGTCTACGATTCGGCGGTCGCCTCGGACAACCTGGCCTCGACCACGCTGTTCGACGACGATATGTGCCTGATCGTGCAGGGCGGCCAGCCGTTGGTGGACAACGCGGACCTGGCCGGCATGAGCCTGCGGCTGGTCGGTTTTCCGCCGCATTACGCCCTGCGCAAGATGATCCACAGCGCCGGGCTGGAGCCCGAGTTCGTCGCCGAGGCCGAGACCATAGACGCCATGCTCAAGCTGGTGTCTTCCGGGGTGGGCGCCTGTATCCTGCCTTCGCGCATCCCCGACAAGCTGCTCAACGACTACGGCCTGCGCAAGGTTCGCATCCACAGCCCGATCCTGCGGCGGCGCGTGGTCGCCATCACGCTTGCGCGCCGCCAGCCTTTGCCTCTGGTGAGCGACCTGTTGGCCAGCGCCGTCCGCATCGCCCTGCAATAGCCCGGCGGCCGCCTCGGGCGGCGCGCCGAATAGCAGCTATGACCCTGGCTGCATGGCTGGATTGCGCCGTGGTTTCCATACTGTCGGTACTGCGCGCGCCGTGCGCCGCAGGCATAACAGGGGAAGACATGAATACCGCGTTAAGGGAAAAATCCTACTTCGACACCCGCGCCACGCAGGAAATGGCGCGCCATCTGCATGCCGTGCCGCGCAGCATCCAGGAGACCATGGCCTACGCCTGTCGCATCCTGGCCATGACCGAGCAGGAGGCCGGCCTGGCCGGGCAGATCAGCATGCGCTCGCAGCGGCCCGGCGCCTATTGGACGCTGCGCTTCGGCCTGGGCTTCGATGAAGCCACGCCGGCCGATTTCATCGAGGTCGACCGCGACCTGCACACGCTGACGGGCGAGGGCATGGCCAATCCGGCCACGCGTTTTCACCTGTGGGTCTACGAGGCCCGGCCCGACGTGCAGTCGATCATCCACACGCATTCGCCCTGGGCCTCGGCGCTGGCGGCGGCCCGCCAGCCGCTGGTGGTCGCCCAGATGGACATGACGCCGCTGCATGACGATTGCGCCTTTCTGGGCGAATGGCCGGGCGTGCCGATCGCAGACCAGGAGGGCGTCATCATCTCCCAGGCGCTGGGCGCCAAGCGGGCCATCATCCTGGCCCACCATGGCTATCTGACGGCGGGCCAGTCCTGCGAAGAGGCGACCTACCTGTCGGTGTACCTCGAACGCGCCGCCCGCATGCAGATCCGCGCCCAGGCGTTCGGCCCGCTCACGCCCGTGGACGATGCGCTGGCGCGCGAAGCGCACGACTACCTGCTCAAGCCCTCGATCGTCAACGCGACGTTCAACTACTGGGCCCGGCAGACGCATGGCGTCGCGCCCCTGCCGCTGCCGGCCGCCTGACGCCGCTGCGCGGCATTCCTCCAGACACTTTTCGGGGAGTCACGACATGATGACGACCAAGCCTGCGGCTGCGCGCTCGCGCCGCGAATACGTGACGGCCGGACTGGCCAGCATGATGGGCACCACGATCGAGTGGTACGACTTTTTTCTTTATGGCACGGCCGCGGCGCTGATCTTCAACAAGATCTTCTTTCCGGCCTTCGATCCGCTGACCGGTACGCTGGCGGCGTTCGCCACCTATTCGGTGGGTTTTTTCGCGCGGCCGCTGGGCGGCGTGATCTTCGGCCACTACGGCGACAAGATAGGCCGCAAGTCCATGCTGCTGATCACGCTGCTGCTGATGGGCGTGCCCACGATACTGATCGGACTGATTCCATCCTACGAGCAGATCGGCTACTGGGCCGCGGTGCTGCTGGTGCTGATGCGTTTTCTGCAAGGCATCGCGGTGGGCGGCGAATGGGGCGGGGCGGTGCTGATGGCGGTAGAGCACGCTCCCAATGGCAAAAAGGGCTTCTTCGGCAGCCTGCCGCAGGCCGGCGTGGCGCCGGGCCTGATCCTGTCGTCACTGGCGATGGGGGCGGTCGCGTCCCTGCCCGAGGCCGACATGCTGGCCTGGGGCTGGCGCTTGCCGTTTCTGGCCAGCGTGGTGCTGCTGCTGGTGGGCTGGTTCATCCGCGTCAAGGTGGCCGAATCGCCGGACTTCGAGCAGATGCGCGACAAGGGCGCCAAGGTCGAAGTGCCGGTGGCCGAGGTGCTGAAAAACCATCGCCGCGCGCTGCTGGTGGTGGTGGGCGCGAGGCTGGCGGAAGTGACCTGGTTCTATACCGTGGTGACGTTTTCCCTGGCCTACGCGACCGGCACGCTGGGCATCCCCCGCTCGGTGATGCTGGACGCCACCATCTGGGGCGCGGCGCTGGCGCTCATCACCATGCCGCTGTTCGGCATGCTGGGCGACCGCATCGGTCACAAGTGGGTGTTCATGGCCGGCACCATCGGCATCCTGGTGTGCGCGCCGCTGTTCTTCCTGTGGCTGGGCAGCCGTGAGACTGGCTGGATCATCGCGGCGGTGTGCCTGGCGATCGGCCTGGTGTATGCCTGCCTGTACGGGCCGGAGGGCACACTGTTTTCCAGCCAGTTCCCGGCCCATGTGCGCTATACGGGAATTTCGCTGGCGGTGCAGGTCTCCGGCGCCATCGGCGGCGGGCTTGCGCCCATCGTGGCGACCTGGCTGCTGGCCAAAGGCGGTGGCGATCCCAAGTACGTGGTGTGGTATCTGGCGCTCCTGGGGCTGGTCGCCCTGTACAGCGCCTGGCGCATGCGCAGCGAAGCCGCTGCGCCCGTGCTGCGCGTGCCGGCCCACACGGACCTGAGGACGCCATGAAGACCATCGATTATTACTTCTGGATGAATTCGGACTGGGCATACCTGGGCGCCGACCGCCTGGAGGCGCTGGCGGCCAGGCGACAGGCGGCGATCCGCTACCTGCCGGTAGACCTGCCCGAGGTCTACGCCCGCACCGGCGGCATATTGCTGGGCCGGCGCGCGCCAGAGCGCCAGGCCTACCGCGTGACGGAACTGGCGCGCTGGTGCCGCAAGCTGGGCATCCACGTCAATCCGCAGCCGGCCCACATGTGCCCGGACGCCAGCCTGGCCTCGCGCATCGTCATCGCGGCCGACAGCGCGGGCCTGCCGGTGGCGGCCCTGTACAAGGCCGTTCTGAAAGCGCAGTGGTGCGACGAGCAGGATATTTCCGACCCAGCCGCGCTACGCGACATCGTGCAGCGCGAGGGCCTGGACGCCGCGGCGCTGCTGGAGGCGGCGGCGCGGCCCGAAACGGAGGCAGCCTATCGGCGCAACACCGATGCCGCGGTGGCAGCCGGGGTGTTCGGGTCGCCGTCCTACGTCTATCGCGGCGAGCTGTTCTGGGGGCAGGACAGGCTCGACATGCTGGAGGAGGCGGTCGCGGCCTAGGCGGCGCGCCGCCCGTTTCACCGCGCGGTCGCGCCTGCTTCGGCCTGGCTGCGGCCGCGCGCCAGGAATTCGGCGGCACGCACGATGTCGACGTCGTTGCGGCGGTCCTCCGCCATGTAAGGAACCTGCTTGCGGAACTCGCGCCACAAGGCCCCGGTGCCCGCACCGGTCTTGAAATCGGGCTGTTTCGCAATGCGCAGGTCCACCGCCTGGGCGGCGTGCATCAGCTCCACCGCCAGCAGCGTCGTCATGCGGTCGACCTGGGCGGCCAGCCTGCGTCCGGAGGCGGGCGCGTTGGTGCCCACGTCCTCGATGTTTCCGGCCTGGGGTTGCACGTCGGTCGACATCGGCATGGACAGGGTCCGGATCTCCGCCGCCAGCGAGGAGACGGTTTTCTGGATGGGGCCATAGCCGATCGCGCCGTTGCCCGGGCTCAGAAACCTCGGCAGGCCGGTGAAGCCCGGGTCCGTCAGCCTGAGCGTGCGTTGCGTCGACAATTGCGCCACCTGGGACAGGGCCACCGTCATGCCCTGCAGGGGCAGCGCCCAGCCGCTGGGATCGAATCCGGCGCTGGGCAGCACGGCGCCGCGGACGGGCCCTTCGGTGACGTAGAACTGGCGCTCGTAGGGCTGCGCCGTCTCGGGCGGGCGGGCGTCCAGGGCCACGGTGGGATTGTCGTCGGAACTGTTGATCTGCAGCTGCAGCTGCCGTTGCAGCAGGTCCAGCATGTCGCGCGCCGCGCCGTGCGCCTGGCTCACCGTGCGAAAGCTCAGCGGGTCCTGCAGCGGCCGCTGGGCGTCCTGCTGCCAGAGAGAACTGCCTTGCAGCATGGCCGTCATGTGCTGCGCCGTGCGCAGTTGCCCGCCGTAGGGGCGCTGGGCCTGCGCGGCCGGCAGTATCGGCGCGAGATTGCCGTTCAGGCCTTCCAGCGACAGCGCCGCGACCGTGTCGGCCTGCGTCAGCAGCCTGGCGGCGTCCAGCGCCGCCAGCGATGCGACGGCGGCGCCATAGGCGTTCGAACTGACGATGGACAGCGCGTCCTTGCCGAAGGGCCGCACCGGCTCCAGGCCGGCCTGGCGCAGCGCCTCGGCCGCGGGCAGGCGCCGGCCGCCATAATAGACTTCGCCTTCGCCCGTCATGGCCAGTCCGATCTGCGGCAGGATCGTGATGTCCGCTTCCCCGACCGAGCCTTCGCCGAACATGACGGGAGTGATCCCGCGGTTGATGAATTCGGCGTACTGGCGCAGCACCGCCGGCTGCATGCCCGAACCGCCGAACAGGGCGGTATTGAGCCGGATGAGCATCGCCGCGCGCGTGACGTCCTGCGGCGATTCGGCGCCGTAGGCGGCGCTGTGCGAGCGCAGCAGGTTGCGGTTGAACTGTTCCGACAGCTTGCGGACCTCGGCCGAAATCTCGCTGCCCTCGAAAATGGTCTGGTCCTTGTTGAGTCCGACGCCGCGGTTCAGGCCGTACACGGGACGTTCCAGCCGGGCATACGCGAGCAGAAGGTCGTACGAACGCTGGGCCCGCAGCATGGCGTCGTCGGCCAGGGTCACGCCGCAGCCCCGCCGGGCCACGGATTCGACCTGCGCCAAGGTGAGCGAGCGGCCGTCGAGCGCGACCGGATCGCAGGCGGGGGCGGCGGTCGCCGCGGACGCAAGCAGGGCCGCCAGCAGCATGGCCGCAGGCAGGGCGGCGCGCGCAGGCGGGGCGAGGGCGGGGACGGGATGGCGATTGCAGTCGGGCATCAGGACTCCTGGCGAGAGGAAATGGGCGTGGCGCCGCCGCGGGCGACGGAGAGGCCCGCGGCGATGGAGGTCGAGGCGTTGCCGGTGCTAAGGGCGGGCCTGGCCGCGCAGCGGCAGGCGCAGCAGGTCCTGGCCCAGCACGACCGGGCCCGGGAAGGTCTGGCGGGCTTTTTCCCAATGTTCGGGGGGCGCGTCGCCGGGCACCAGATGCGACAGCACCAGCGTCTTGACGCCCGCACGGGCGGCCACTTCGCCGGCCTGTTCGGGGGTGGTGTGCGCTTCCAGCAACTGTTTGGCCAAGGCCTGCTGGCGCGCGTTCCAGGGCTTGGCGCCGACGATGTGGTCGACCCAGGCCGGATCGATCGCCTCGTGCACCAGAACGTCGGCGCCGCGCGCCAGCCTGATCAGGTTTTCGCTGACCGCGGTGTCGCCCGAGAACACCACCGAACCCGCGGCGGTGTCGAAACGATAGGCGAAGTTGGGATACACCAGCCCGTGCGGCACCAGCACGGCGCTGACCTTGACGCGCTCATCCTGCCAGACGGGGAACGGTTCCATCGGCGGCGCCGGGTCCGTGTTCGGGTCCCGCACCACGCCGGCCGGCACGGCGATATCGTGCGCGTCGAAGAACTGGCGGATGTCCGGCACGCCTTCGCTGCGCACGCGTATGTTGAGGTCGGCCGACATCCCGGCGACGACCGATTCGACCAGATCGCGGGTTCCGGCCGAGGGATTTTCGGCATGGATCACCGGATCGTCCTTCATGCCGGGCGCCAGCGGCGACAGCACGCCGCGGCGTCCGGGGCCGTAGATCTGCATGGAGGCCTTGGCCCGGCGCCGGGCGCTGGGGTCGTACATCAACAGCGTGGCCAGGTCGATGACATGGTCGGTGTGCAGGTGGGTGAAGAACAGCGCCTGCTCCGCGCCGGGCTTGACGCCGGCGCGCCGCAGCTGGCGGTAGGCGCCCGAACCCAGATCGACGATATAGGCCCGGCCGTCCACCACCACCGCCGACGAGATTCCATGGGGCGAGTCCTCGCCGTACCAGGTCGGTCCTCCGGCCACGCCGAGCAGGACCAGCTCGGCCGCGGGCGGGGGTTCGGCCGCGAGCGAACCCGAAGCCAGGCTCGCCAGCGCGAAGGCGGCGGCGATCAATGTCTTGCGTGCTTTGGCGTTAAACATGGCGGCTCTGCGGAAGAAGGGTCAACGCGACCAGCGCAACCGCGCTGGCGCCCATTACATACAAGGCGGGGGCGAACGCGATCCCCGTGGTGTAGGTGATCCAGGTCAGGATGGCGGGGGCGAAGCCGCCCAGGACGGTGACCGCCGTGTTGTACGACAGGGACATGCCCGAGGAGCGCACCGCGGTGGGAAAGACCTCGGACAGCGCCGCCGGCGCCACGCCCACATACAAGGACACCATCAGGCAGAACAGCGACTGCACCACGATGAGCGTGCCCTGGGTATGCGAGTCCCGCAGCCACATCATGAGCGGATAGACGGCGAGCAGCATGATGAGGGCGGCCACGCGCAGCACGTTGCGGCGGCCGTAGCGGTCCGACAGCGTGCCGGCGAAGACGCAGCCCCCGATCAGGAACAGGTTGCCCACCAGGGCGGCCAGGAAGGCTTGCGAACTGGAAAAGCCCATCGACTTCTGTACGTAGATGGGCATGAAGATGATCAGCGCATAGGGGCCGATGGCCCACAGCACGGAGATGCACAGGCCCGTCAGCAGCTCTTTGGGATAGTCGCGGATCACCGACAGCAGCGGCGTTTTGACGGGCTTGCCCTGGCGGGCCTGGCGCGCCTGTTCCTCGCGGAAGTGCGGCGTTTCGTCCAGCGCCCGCCGCATCCACAGGCCGACCGGCGCGATCGCCAGGCCGATGATGAACGGCACGCGCCAGCCCCATTCGCCCACCTGCTGTTCGGTCAGCAGCGTGGTGACCAGGGTCGCGACCAGCGCGCCCAGCAGGTTGGAGATGCCCATGCTGGCCTGCAGCCACGAGGCGTATTGGCCGCGCTTGCCTTCGGGCGCATGTTCGACCAGGAAGGCGGTGGCGCCGCCCACTTCGCCGCCGGCCGAAAAGCCCTGCAGCACCCGGCCGCACACGATGAGCAGCGGCGCGCCCACGCCGATCGCCGCATAGGGAGGCGCGGCGGCGATGAGCAGCGTTCCCAGGGCCATCAGCATGATGGTCAGCGTCAGCGCCGCCTTGCGGCCGGCGCGGTCGCCGTAGGAGCCCAGCACCAGCGCGCCCAGCGGCCGCACGACGAAACCCAGCCCGAAGGCCAGGAACGACGCCATCAGCTGGACCGCCGGATCGGAGTTCTGGAAGAAGTTCTGCCCGATGTACACCGCGAACAGGGCATAGACCGTGAAGTCGTACCATTCGAGCGCATTGCCGGCCGATGCGGCGATGACCGCCTTGCGTCCGCTGTGCATGCCGGCCGCTGGAGCGGACTCATGGTCCGGCATGGCGGCGGCTCCCGGGTTGAGCGTGATGTCTTTCATTTTTTCCCCATCGAGGTCGTGTGCGCCTGTATGACGCTATATGTATCGCCTGTGGCTCTCCCGCCTCGGGCGGGAGAGGGTTTTCGCTTGCTACGCTGGCCGGCTCGAGGCCAGTTCGGAAAGATGGTGCTGGCGCGAGCCGAACCGGGCCTCGATCACCGTCACCCGCTTGAAATGCGCGCCGACCTGCAATTCCTCGGTCATGCCGATGCCGCCATGGAGCTGGATCGCGCCCTGGCCGACGATGCGCGCGGACCTGCCGACCTGCGCCTTGGCCATGGAAAGCAGCCGCGTCGCCTCCGGCAGGCCTTCGGCCAGCGCCATGTTGGCCGCCAGGGTGAGCGAACGGGCTTCTTCCAGCGCCGTGTACATGTCCACCTGCCGGTGCTGCAGCGCCTGGAAGGCGCCGATGGCGCGCCCGAACTGCTGGCGCACTTTCAGATAGGCCAGGGTGGCGTCGTGCATGGCCTGCATCGCGCCGACGGCGTCGCCGCACAGCGCGCCGATCGCGTGCGCGTACAGGTCGTCCAGCACGGCGGCGCCTTCGTCCGGCCGGCCCAGCACGGCGGCCCGGTCGATGCGCACGTCGTCGAAGCGCAGGTGCGCGGCGTTGCCGCCGTCCAGCCTGCGGAAGGCGCGCTGCGTCACGCCCGGGGCGTCGGCCGGCACCAGAAACAGGGTGATGCCGTCGCGCTCGCCCGGCTGGCCGGCGGTGCGCGCCGACACCATGAACGCCTGTGCGCCCGGCGCGTCCGACACCGTGTGCTTGGCGCCCTGCAGCACGTAGCCGTCGCCGTCGCGCCGCGCTTTCATGGCGACGGCGTAGCGGTTTTCGTGCGCGCCGGCCTCGCGGTGGGCCAGCGCCATTCTGTAGTCGCCGCGGGCAAGCGGGCCCAGGCAGGCTTCGCGCTGCGCCGGGCTGCCGTGGCGCAGCAGGCAGCCCGCGCCCAGGACGGCGGTCGCCAGGTAGGGCTCGCCGGCCAGCGCCTTGCCCAACGCCTCCATGACGATCATGGCCTCCACCGGCCCGCCGCCGATGCCGCCCAGGTCTTCCGGCAGCAGCAACGCCAGCCATCCCAGTTCGGCCATCAGCGTCCAGTCTTCCGGCGCATAGCCGCGGGCGCTGGCGACCAGGCGCCTGCGCCGTTCGAAATCGCCGCAGTCGCGCACGTAGGCCTCGGTGCTGTCCCGCAGCATGCGCTGCACTTCATTGAACGAAAAATCCATCGTCTTCTCCTACAGCGCCAGCACGTGCTTGGCCAGAATGTTGCGCTGGATTTCGTTGGACCCGCCCCAGATCGTGACCTTGCGCAGATTGAGGTAGAGCGGCCCGGCGGCCGCCGCGAAATCCGGACCCAGCGCGTCGGCGTCGGCGCCCGTTCCGTCCAGCAGCGCTTCGTCCAGGGCCAGCGCGTCCGCGCCCAGGCAGTCCATGGCCAGTTCGCTGATCGACTGTTCGATTTCCGTGCCGCGTATCTTCAGGATGGAGGCGGCGCTGCCGGGACTCTGGCCCGCGTTCATGGCGCTAAGAAAGCGCAGCTCGGTGTATTCCAGCGCGCACAGCTGCGTTTCCAGGTCCGCCACGCGCAGGCGCAGGGCAGGGTCGTCCAGCCGGCAGCCGCCCATGCCGTCGGGCAGGCGCTGCGCCACGCCCTTGACCCGCGACAGCAGGCGTTTGGAGCGGGCCACGCCCGAGATCACGAAGCGCTCGTGTTCGAGCAGGAACTTGCCGTAGGACCAGCCGGCGCCTTCTCCGCCGACCAGCTGGGAAGCCGGAACCCGCACGTTGTCGAAGAACACCTCGTTGACTTCGGCGTCTCCGTCCAGCATGCGGATGGGGCGCAGGCTGATGCCGGGCGAGCGCATGTCCAGCAGCAGGAAAGAGATGCCCTGCTGGGGACGTTCTTCCTTGCTGGTGCGCACCAGGGCGAACATCCAGTCGGCCCATTGCGCCCAGGTGGTCCAGATCTTGGAGCCGTTGACGATGTAATCGTCGCCGTCGCGCACGGCCGTCGTGCGCAGCGAAGCCAGGTCCGAGCCGGACCCCGGCTCGGAATAGCCCTGGCACCACCAGTCGCGGTTGGCCAGGATGCGCGGCAGAAAGCGCGCCTTCTGCGCTTCGTCGCCATAGGTGTAGATCACCGGCCCCACCATGTTGACGCCGAACTGCACCAGCGGCGGACAGGGCTGCGCGCCATACTCCTGCTGGAACAGATACTTCTGCACCGGGCTCCAGCCGGGCCCGCCGTACTGTTCGGGCCAGTTCACCGCATACCAGCCGCGCGCCGCCAGGACGTCCTGCCAGCGCACGTAATCGCTGCGTTCCAGACGCAGCCCCAGTTCCACCTTGCGCCGGATATCGCTCGGCAGGTTCTGCGCGATGAAATCGCGTACTTCGCAGCGAAATCGCTCTTCTTCCGGGCTGAACCGCATTTCCATTCCGTTTCTCCTCAGATCACGCCCGCCGCGCGCAGGCCGTCGATGGCCGCGGCGTCCATTCCCAATACCTCGGCGAGCACTGACGCGCTGTGCTGCCCCAGCGTCGGCGCGCCATCCAGCCTGCCCCGCGCCACCCCGGAAAAATGCACCGGCTGCTCGACCAGTTCCACCTCGCCCAGCACGGGGTGGAGCGCGCGGGTGGCCAGCCGCCGCACGCGCGCCTGTTCGCTGTCGATCGCCTGGGCCGTGTCCTGGATGGGCGCGGCGGGTACGCCGGCTCGCGTCAGGGCCGCCACGGCCTCTTCCACGCTTTGCGTCGTGCTCCACGCCTCGATCAGCGGCCGCAGCTCGGCGTCGTTGCGGCTGCGCTCGCCGTCGCTGCCGAAGCGCGGATCGGCGGGCAGGTCGGGCCGGCCTATGGTGTCCGCCACCGCCTGGAACAGCTTGTCGTTGGCCGCCGCGATGACCAGGTGCCCGTCGCGCGCGGCGTAGGCGCCGAAGGGCGAGCTCAGCGGATGCCGGTTGCCGACGCGCACCGGCGGGACGCCGCCGAACAGGTACTGGGCCAGCGCGGTGGGCTGCATGGCCAGCAGCGCATCGAACATGGCCACATCGATATGGCGGCCGCGTCCGCTGCGTTCGCGGTCGTACAGGGCGGCCATGATTCCCCAGGCGGCGAACATGCCGGCGCAGATGTCGCCGACCGACTCGCCGATGAGCGTCGGCGCGCCGTCGGCCTCGCCGGTCAGGCTCATCATTCCGCTCATGGCCTGCGCCACCACGTCGTAGGACGGCCGCCCCGCGTTGGGGCCGTTCTGGCCGAACCCGGAGATGCTGCAATACACCAGGTCGGGTTTGCGCCCGGCCAGCTCGGCATAGCCGATGCCCAGCCTGTCGGCCACGCCGGGCTTGAAGTTCTCGATGACCACGTCGCTTCTGGCGGCGAGTTCGCGCGCGATGCGCTGGCCCTCGGCATGCTTCAGGTCGAGGCGCACGCTTTTCTTGCCCCGGTTGTTGAGGATGAAGTTGGTGCTTTCGCCCTGGACCATGCGGCCCATGTGCCGCTGGTCGTCGCCTTGCGGCGGTTCGACCTTGATCACCTCGGCGCCCAGGTCGGCGAGCATCGCGGTGCAATAGGGCCCGGCCAGCACCCTCGTGAAATCCAGCACCCGCAAGCCTTGCAGCATTTTGTTTTCCATGTCGCCAGTCGCCATGTCCGTGGAATCAACGGCCGCCCGCGGCGGTATCGATGCGGGCGATTCCCTTTTTGTTCACCTCGTCCAGGGCCTCTTCGTAGCCGGCGTCCGCATAGCGCAGCACGCCGCTGGCCGTGTCGTTGGTCAAGGACAGGCGCAGCCGCTCGTCGGCAGCGCTGGAGCCGTCGGCCACGACGGTGACGCCGGCGCTGGTCATGTAGCCGCTGTATCCGCCGCCGCCCGAATGGATCGCCACCAGGTCGGCGCTGGACGAACAGTTGATCATCGCGTTGAGCAGCGGCCAGTCGGCAATGGCGTCCGAGCCGTCGCGCATGTTTTCCGTCATGATGTTGGGGTGGGCCATCGCGCCGGCGTCCAGGTGGTCGCGCGTGAAGGCCACCGGCGCGCTCAGCTCGCCGTCGCGAACCATCCGGTTCACCTCCAGCGCCAGTTCGGTGCGTTCGCCGTGGCCCAGCCAGGCGATGCGCGCGGGCAGCCCCTCGAACGGCACCTCTTCGCGCGCCAGCCTGATCCAGTTGGACACGATGAAGTTGTCCGGAAAACGCCGCAGCAGGAAATCGTCGATCTTGCGGATGTCTTCGGGGTCGTTGGACAGCGCGATCCAGCGGAACGGGCCGATGGCGCGCGCGAACAGCGGCCTCAGGAAGGCTTCCGTGAAGACCGGGATCTCGAAGGCGCGCTCGACGCCGCCCTGGCTGGCGTGGGTGCGGATGAGGTTGCCGTTGTCGAACACCACCGCGCCGCGGTCCTTGAAGCCCAGCATCGCGGTGACGTGGCGCACGATGGACTCGCGGCTGGCGTCCATCAGGCGGGAAACGTCGGTGCGGCGCAATTGCGCCACCTGCTCCAGCGTATAGCCGGCGGGGATGTAGCCATAGACCAGGTCATGCGCCGACGTCTGGTCGGTGACGATGTCCGGCACGATGCCGCGCGCCAGGATCTCCGGATAGATGTCGGCGGCATTGCCCAGCAGGCCCACGGAAATGGGCTCGCGGCGGGCCTGCGCCTGGCGGATCAGTTCCAGCGCTTCGTCCAGCGAGTCCGCGCGCCGCTCCAGGAAGCCGGCCTTGATCCGTTTTTCGATGCGTTCGGGATTGATCTCGACCGTGAGGATGGCGGCGTTCGCCATGCGGCCGGCCAGCGGCTGCGCCCCGCCCATGCCGCCCATGCCCGCCGTCAGGATGAAGCGGCCGCGCAGGTCATTGCCGAAATGGCGCTCGGCGATGCGCGAGAAGATCTCGTATGTCCCCTGGATCACGCCTTGCGAGCCGATGTACTGCCAGTCTCCCGCCGTCAGCCCGCCCCAGCAGATCAGGTTGTCCCGTTCCCACTGGTAGAAATTCTCGGCCCGCGCCCATTGGCCGACCATATTGCAGTTGGCCATGATGACGATGGGCGCCTGCGGATGCGTGCGCAGCACGCCGATGGGCTTGCCCGACTGCACGATCAGGGTCTGGTCTTCTTCCAGGTCGAGCAAGGCCTGCACGATGGCGTCATGCGATGGCCAGTCGCGCGCGGCGCGGCCCAGGGCGGCATAGACCACCAGGTTGTCGGGGTCCTCGCCCACGGCCAGCACGTTCTCCAGCAGGCGCAGCAAGGCTTCCTGGCGCCATCCTTTGCAGCGCAGCGCATTGCCGCCGGGGATATTGAATTCGCGTTTCACGTCGGTGTTCCTCAGGGTGCCAGTGCGTAGTCGGTGAAGTTCATGCCCAATGCCCTTTCCACGATCGGATAGACCGAGGGATCGGTGACGCTGGAAGACAGGGGGATGTGCTGCTTGCTGACGTGCAGGATGCTGACCTCCAGGCCCGGGCGCAGCTTTCCGGCGCTTACCGGGTTGCCGTCGGCGTCCAGCGTGGTGATGACGTCCGGATAGCAGGCGATGCGTTCGCCGTGGGCGTCGGTCACCGCCATGTGTTCGTTCATCACGTGGATCACGCGCTTGCCCGCGCCTTCGCCGATTTCCACGGTGCCGATGTCGAAGGCTTCCTCGGTGTATTGCAGCGTGTTGCGCACGACCTTGCCCGAGCCGATGATTTCGCCGGCAGTGGCCTTGCAGATGGCGTCGATCACGGCGCTGCCGCCGCGCGGTTGCGCCGCGAGTATGGCCTCGCCCAGCGCCAGGGCCTTGCTGATGCCGCCCAGCGCCGCATGCCGGCGCACATACGACGCGCGTATCGGGTTGCGGCAGCTTGCGATGAAGCCGCCCGCCATGTCCGCGGCCTTGCGCAGCACCGGCGACACCTTGCCGGTGGCGCCGTGGACGGTCAGTTCGATATAGGAGTTGCTGGCGCGATTGCCGCCGACGGCGCACTGGATCATCGGCTCGGGGCTGCCCGCCATGCCCAGCGAACCCATGTCGCCGGTGGGGTGGGCGCGGATATCGCCCACGGCGTCCACGACCTTGGTGCCCAGCACCGCCGAAGGCAGCCAACCGTTGAGGGTGCTGGACATGCCGTTCTGGCCGATGATCAGCCCGTACACGGGTTCGCCCAGCGCGTCCTGCAGCCGCTGCGCGGCCTTGACGTAATCGATGCCCAGCATCTGCCAGTCGGTCAGCCCGCCCGGGGCGCCGATGGCCGCGGCCGTGGCGATCCAGGCGTCGTCCGGCACTTCGTCCATCGAGACCAGTTCCGGCCGGCCAATGGTGACCGCCATCGAACCCAGTTCACGGCCGTGCTCGGCCCAGCCGCCGCCGCCGCAGGCGAATACCGAGCCGCCCCGGACCGCCGCCTCGACATCGCGCATAGTCAAGATTCTTCCCATGATGCCTTCCTCCCGATTGCTGTTGAAACCTTCCCGCGCGTTGGACACGGGATGGACGGGGGCATCATAGGAATCAAATTTGATAATGTCGTATTACCTTTTATGCCTTATGCATAACATCACGTTAATCGATGGCGGCCGCCAGAGTGGGGGCGTCGACCCACGGCCTGACGCCCTAAGGGATATCCCCAGTGCAGTGGCCGGCGCTAGGCGTCCTGGTCGAGGTTGTGCAGCACGTTGATGAATGCCAGCGCCAGCCGCGACAGCGGCTGCAGCTGCAGATGGAACACGTTGACCGGGGCGTTCACCGTTCCGCTGATGGGCACCGTGACCACTTCTGACCAGATCGGCCCGGCCACCGTGATTTCGTCCACCAGCGCCACGCCCGCGCCCGCCTGCACCAGGGCGCAGGCGACGTGGGCCTGCTGGACTTCGATGCGCGGCTCGGGCTGCGCCTCTTCGCCGCCGAACAGTTTGTTGATCAGTATGCCGAACGGAATGTCGGCGCTATAGCCGATCAAGGGCTCGTTGACCAGGTCGCGCACCGTCACCTTGCCGCGCGCGGCGAGGGGATGGCCCTTGGGCAGCACCGCCACGATCTTGTTTTCGTACAGCGGCTGCCAGGCCAGGCTCGGGTGGTCCACGGGCATGTACGCCACGCCCAGCTCCACCTGCTGCGTCAGCAGGGATTGCTGCATCACGGCGGGAATCAGCGTCTGCAGCACGATGCGGACCTCGGGAAAGTGGCGGCGGAACTGCGCGATGGCGCGCGGCAGCAGCGACTGGCCCAGGCTGGGGCTGCAGGAAAGGCGCAGCTGGCCCTCGCGGTTTTCCGCCAGGTTGTCCGCCACTTCGTTGACCCGCTGCACGTTCTGGTAGAGGGCCGTGACTTCCACGAACAGCCGGCGCGCCTCCGGGGTGGGGTAGAGCCGGCCCTTGATGCGCTGGAACAGCATCAGGCCCAGGCGCTGCTCGGTATAGGCGATCAGCCGGCTGACGGCCGGCTGGGACACGAACAGCAGCTTGGACGCGCCGCTGATGGAACCGCTGAGCATGATGGCCCGGAAGACCTCGATCTGCCGCAGATTCAATTTCATCCGATTAACCTGATGTTAATTGCTACATACATATAAGCATAAGACGTTTTGGATGGTCGCTCACTACACTTCCTGCACTCAATCAAGGAATGGATGCGGTCATGAGCGATTTCGATTTGGTGGTGCGCGGCAATATCGTCGATCCGGACGCGGTGGCGGCCGACGCCTGGCTGGCGGTTCGGGACGGGAAAATCGCGGCGCGCGGCGTCGGCGAGCCGCCCGCGGCGCGCGACAGCGTGGACGCGCGGGGGCAGTGGATCGTGCCCGGGGTGGTGGACGGCCAGGTGCACGCGGGCAGCCAGCAGAACCAGGAAGGGCTGGGATGGGCTTCGCGCGCGGCAGCCGCGGGCGGGGTCACGGTCATGGTGGACATGCCTTACGACGACCCGCAACCGGTGGCGTCGCGTCCGCAGCTGGACGCCAAGATCGCCGAAGCGCAGCGCGACTGTCACGTGGACGTCGCGCTGTTCGGCACCCTGAATACCGAGCACGGCCTGCAGGCCGCGGCGGGACTCATCGAAGGCGGCGTGTGCGCGTTCAAGTTCTCCACCTTCGAAGCCACCCCGGGGCGCTTTCCCCGCATCGAAGAGGACGACCTGTATGAGGCGTTCCGCCTGATCGCGCCGTCGGGCCTGGCCTGCGGCGTGCACAACCAGATGCAGGAACTGACGCGCAAGAACATCGCGCGCCTGGTCGACGCCGGCGACACGGGCTGGGACGCCTTCATGCGCGCCCATACGCCGCTGATCGAAAACCTCGCCACGGCGCTGATCTACGAGATCGGCGCCGAGACGGGCGCGCGCGCGCACGCCGTGCACGTGTCGACGTCGCGCGGGTTCGAAATCTGCAACATGTATCGCCGCAGCGGCCATCGCGCCAGCATCGAAACCTGCGTGCAGTACCTGATGCTCAATCATGAGGAACATACCCGCCGTTTCGGCGCCAAGACCAAGCACTACCCGCCGATCCGGCCCAAGGCCGAGGTGGACCTGCTGTGGACGCACATCGCCAACGACGAATGCACTTTCGTCTCGTCGGACCATGTGAGCTGGGGCCTGGAGCGCAAGCAGAATCCCAACGTCTTCAAGAACTCGTCCGGAGGCCCGGGCCTGGAAACACTGCTGCCGGCATTCTGGACCGGTTGCGAAGAGCATGGCATCGCGCCGTCCATGGTGGTGCGGCAGTTGAGCCGCAACCCGGCGCAGCACTTCCTGCTCGACGACCGCAAGGGCACGCTGGAAGTGGGCAAGGACGCCGACATCGTCATCCTCAAGCCGGAACGCTACGCCTACGACCCCGCGACCAGTCTCTCGGCGGTGCAGTGGAGCTCGTTCGAGGGCCGGGAATTCACCGTGCGCGTGGCCGGCACCTGGTGCCGCGGCCAGCAGGCGTACGATGGCCGGCGCATCGTCAACCAGAAGGGCGACGGCCGTTTCCTGCGGCCGCGCAGCGCCTGAGGAGGCGGGAATATGTCAGCCGAATTTCCTCCCCTGAACGCGCAGCGTCTGTGGCGCCGCGTCGAGACCCTGGCCGGATTCACCGAACCCGGCGTTCCCTGGACCCGGCGCGCGTTCTCGCCCCTGTTCGCCGAAGCGCGAAACTGGCTGCGCCAGGAATTCGAGGCCGCGGGCCTGCAGGTCGGCCTCGACGCCGGCGGCAACCTGACGGGACGCAGGGCCGGGCGCGACCCTGGCCGCAAGCCGATATCCACCGGCTCGCATTGCGATACGGTGTCCGGCGGCGGCCGCTTCGACGGCATCATCGGCGTACTGGCCGGCATCGAAGTCGCCCACGCGATGCGGGAACATGGCGTCGAGCTGGCGCATCCGTTCGAGGTGATCGATTTTCTTTCCGAGGAGCCCAGCGACTACGGTCCCTCGTGCATCGGCAGCCGCGCGTTGAGCGGCAAGCTGGACAGCGCCATGCTGGCCGCGCGCAACCCGCAGGGAGAAAGCCTGGCCGAGGGCCTGCGCCGCATCGGCGCGGACCCGCAGGCGCTGCATGCGCCGTTGCGCGGTCCGGGCGGCACCGCGGCGTTCGTCGAACTGCATATCGAACAGGGCCCGGTGCTGGAAAGCCGCCGCATACCCATCGGCGTGGTCACCAACATCGTCGGTATCCGCCGGGTGCTGATCACCGTGGATGGGCAGCCGGACCACGCCGGCACCACGCCCATGGACATCCGCCGCGACGCCCTGGTGGGCGCGGCCCGGTTCATCGACGCCGCCCATCGTCGGGCCAGCGCGTTGAATGGCGCGCCCCATTACGTGGTCGCCACCGTGGGGCGCCTGACCTTGACGCCCAATGCCGCCAACGCCGTGCCGGGCAGAGTGGAGATGGTGCTGGAGGTGCGCAGCGACAGCGACGCCGTGCTGGACGGCTTTCCGGAGGCGCTGATGGACGAGGTGGGCGACGGCCTGAAGGCGCTGAGGCTGACCGCGTCCATGACGCCGGTCAGCCGCGCCGCGCCCACCGATTGCTCGCCGCTGGTGATGAGCGCGGTCGAAACCGCATCGCAGCGGTTGGGATATGCTTCGATGCGCCTGCCCAGCGGCGCCGGGCACGATGCCGTCTACATGGCGCCCACGGGGCCGATGGGGATGATCTTCATCCCCTGCCTGAACGGGCGCAGCCATTGTCCCGAGGAATGGATCGAGCCCGAGCAGCTGCTGGATGGCGCCCGCGTGCTGTACCAGACGGTGCTGGAGCTCGATTCCGCGCTGCGGCGGTGAGGACGCCGTCCTACCGCTTCACCAGCGGACAGCTGGACTTCGACAGCGGCATGAAGGCCTGGTCGCCCGGCAGGGTGGCCACCAGCTTGTAGTAGTCCCAGGGGCGCTTGGACTCCGACGGCTGCTTGACCTCGAACAGGTACATGTCGTGCACCATGCGGCCGTCTTCGCGGATGCGGCCGTTGGCGGCGAAGAAGTCGTTGATCGGCATGGACTTCATCTGCTTCATGACGGCGGCGGTTTCGTCGGTGCCGGCGGCCTGCACGGCCTTCAGGTAGTGCATCACGGACGAATACGTGCCGGCCTGGCTCATGTTGGGCATTTTCCTGAGCTTGTCGTAGTAGCGCTGGGACCAGGCGCGCGTCTGGTCGTTCATGTCCCAGTAGAAGGCCTCGGTCAGGGTCAGGCCGGCGGCGGCCTGCAGGCCGATGGCGTGGATGTCGTTGATGTAGAGCAGCAGCCCGGCCATTTTCTGGCCGCCCTTGGTCAGGCCGAATTCGCTGGCCGCCTTGATGGCGTTGACGGTGTCGCCGCCGGCGTTGGCCAGGCCCACGATCTGCGCGCGGCTGGCCTGAGCCTGCAGCAGGTAGGAGGCGAAGTCGCTGGAGCCCAGCGGGTGGCGCGACGCGCCCAGCACGGTGCCGCCGTTGGCCTTCACCACTTCGGTCGCCGAGGCCTGCAAGGTGTGGCCGAAGGCATAGTCGGCGGTCAGGAAGTACCAGCTCTTGCCGCCCTGTTCGACGGTGGCGCGCGCCGTGGTGTTGGCCAGCGACCAGGTGTCGTAGGTGTAGTGCACGGAGTAGGGCGAGCACAGGTCGTTGGTGATGCGCTCGGTGCCTGGCCCGCTGTAGACCACGATCTTCTTCTTTTCTCGCGCGACTTCCAGCACCGCCAGCGCGGGCGCCGAGCCGGCCACGTCCATGATGGCGTCCACCTGTTCGGTGTCGTACCACTGGCGCGCCTTGGCCGCGGCGATGTCGGCCTTGTTCTGGTGGTCCACCACCAGCAGGTCGATCTTCCTGCCCAGCACCGTGCCGCCGAAATCGTCGATCGCCATTTGCGCCGCGGTGGCGCTGCCCTTGCCGGTCACGTCGGCGTACACGCCGCTCATGTCCAGGATCAGCCCCAGGCGGACGATGTCGTCGGAAATCGCGCCGGGCGGGGCCGCCGCGGCCCCGGCGGTGACGGCGGAGCTGGCGAAAACCAGGGCGAGGGCGCTGCGCAACTGCGGGAAAATCCGTGGCGTTCCGGGGCGTTTCATGGCGGTCTCCGTTGCGGATGCTGCGGGAAAGGAAGGGCGCGGTCAGCGGCTGCCAAGCAGGTCGAATTCCATGCGCACCTTGCGGAAAGGGAATTCCAGCCGCGCGAAATACACCACGCGGCCGTCGATGCAGACATAGCGCCGCAGTTCGGCGACAGGGGAGGACACGGGGATCTGCAGGGACTCGGCCGATTCCTGGCCGGCCTCGATCACGTTGAGCACCTGCCGCGCCTCGTCGATGCGCGCGCCGTAGTACTTGTCCAGCACCGGCGCCACGGTGCTTTTGCGGATGCGGGCGCGGTGCTTGCGGAACAGCCCGCTGTCGAGGAACACCTCGCTGTAGCAGAATGGGCCGGCGTCGGTGGTGTGGACCCGGCGCAGGTACTGGAAGCTGCCGCCGCGCCCGGCCTCGCAAGGCATGCCCAGCGAATCGGGCAGCGGCGAGTCGGCGCTGGACTCCACCAGCGACACCGTGCCCAGCTGATTGCTCAGCTCGACGGTTTCGGCCCAGGTCTTGGGTATCAGCAGCGTGGGGACTTCGGGCAGTTCGGCGTTGACGAAGGTGCCCGAGCCGCGCGAGCGCCGGATCAGGCCGTCCTCCTCCAGCAGGCCGAAGGCCTGGCGGATGGTGGCGCGCGAAATGCCGTAGGTGGCCATCAACGCGTCCAGCGGCGGGATCTGCTGGCCGGGCCGCCAGGTGCGGTTCTGGATATGGCTGCGAAACAGCGCGGCCGCCTGCAGATAGAGCGGCTGCGGACTGTGCGAGAAAAGTTTGCGCGCGGCCATGGTCAGAGCGAGGAAGCGGAAAGGAGCGCGTCGGCCATTTCGCGCAGCCGGTGCTTCTGGATCTTGACCGAGTTGGCGCTTTCCACCGAAGGGAAGGCGTCCAGCACGGTAAAGCCCGCCGGCACCTTGAAGCCGGCCATGGCCGCCTTGCAGGCCGCGGTCCAGCCGGCCGGGTCGGCCTGCGCGCCCGCGCGCAGCAGCACGAAGGCGTAGGGGACGATCTTGCCGGCGCGAGTGGCGCCGACCACCTGGCAGGCGCGCACGCCGGGCAGGGTCTCGACGAGCTGTTCGATCTCCACCGGGTTGACCAGGAAGCCGGACAGCCGCAGCGAATCGCCCATGCGGGTCTGGAACACGAACTGGCGCGGCGTCAGCGTATAGCCCAGGTCGCCCGTCTTGAAATAGCCGTCGTCCGTGACGGCGGCGGCGCTGGCCTCGGGGTTGTCGAGGTAGCCCCGCATCAGGCTGGGCGAGAGGATTTCGAGTTCGCCGGACTGGCCGTGCGGCAGGATCTCGCCGCTGGCCGGGTCGCGGGCGCGCACCCGGGCCTCGGGATAGATCAGCGTGCCGCCCGGCTGGTGGCGCGCGGAGACGTCGCCTTCGGCCGGGTCGCGCGGCTGGCCGGCCACCAGCGCCACCAGTTCGCTGGAACCGTACAGGCCGGTAAGCGGGACGCCGGCCTCGCGCGCGAGGTCCAGCATGTGATCCAGCGCCGGCGTGAAGCTGGCGAAGCCGAACAGCCGGGCCGAGGCGAAGTCGCCCGGCGCGCCGGCCTGCATCATGCCGACCAGCGCTTCGTTGTTGGCGTAGGTGTGCGTGACGGCGTAGCGGCGCACGGCGGCGGCCGATTCGGCGGCGTCGAAGACCGGCGCGCAGACCACCGGCACGCCCCGGGCCAGTCCGCCGGCCAGCGTGGCGAAACCGAAGGCGCCGCAAAACGGCGCGCTGGCCAGCACGCAGCTATGCGCGTCGTAGCCGTACGCCGCGGCCACCGTCGCGCCGTGGCGCAGCAGCGTGGCCTGGTCGTGCAGCACGAATTTGGGCTTGGACGTAGTGCCGGAAGTGGTGAAGCACAACACGCCGGCGTTGCCGTGCGCGGCCGGCGCGGGATCGGGGCAGGCCAGCAGGTCTGCGTAGCGGTGCGCGGGCCGGCCGTGCACCGCCGGCGATTCGCCGGGCTGCGCCAGCGCGACGGCGCCGGCCAGCCGGGCCAGGTGCTGCGGCGCGACCTGGTCCAGGATGCCCTGGAAGTCGATGCCCTTGAACCCCGGCCAGTAGATCAGCCAGTCGGCCTGGCCGCGGCCCAGGATGTCGGCCACTTCCAGCGCCCGGAAGCGGGTGTTGACCGCCAGCACCAGCGCGCCCAGGTGCGCGCAGGCCAGGAACGATTCCACCCAGGCCGAGCAGTTCGGCAGCCACACCGCCACGCGCTGGCCGGGCCGCACGCCCAGCCGCGCCAGGCCCGCGGCCAGCGCCCGGCTGCGCGCGCGCAGCGCGGCGGCGCTGACGGGCGTGTCGCGGTCGATCAGCAGCGGGCTGTCGGGCTGGCGCTCGGCCAGCGCGTCCAGGTGGGCGGAAAAAGTCGAGTAGGGCAGGTCCATGATTCACACCGTGGCGATGGGTGTCACGGGCGAACCCACCGCGCCCGGCATGCGCAGGGGCGGGGCCGTCAGCAGGAAGCGGTTGCGTCCCTCGGCATGCAGCCAGTCGGCCAGGTCCTTCAGGTACCAGAGTTCGGCCAGCGGCACGCCCAGCTTGAAGAGGCAGTGGTGGTGCAGCGGCAGGATGGAATGGCCCGGCCCCGAGCTGCGGGCCGGATAGGCCTCGACCGCGTAGTTGTCGGCGCACAGCGCCGCGATGCCGGATCGCGTGATCCAGTCCAGCAGCGCTGGGTCGGAGCCGTCGAGCACCGCGCCGGTCTGCTCCAGCGCGTGCGCGTCGGGCTGGCCGTCCATGGCCACGACCGCTTCGGCGAAGCCGGTGCGCAGTACCAGCATGTCGCCGCTTTCGACCGAGACGTTCTGGGCCAGCATGGCCGCCTGCAGTTCGGCGTGGCCGACCAGCTTGCGGCCGGGCCCGAAGGCGCGCTCCAGGTCCACCAGCACGCCGCGGCCCTGCATGCCTTTCTCGGCGTAGCGGCTGACGCTGAGCTTGCGCGCGTACGAGCCGCCGGGCGGGCAGCAGGCGTCGGCGTCGGCGCCGCCGAACACGTCCACGCCGGCGGCGTAGCCGTTGTAGTAGACGCGGCGCGGCTCGCCGTCGCCGTGAATGTCGAACATCGCGCCCACGTGGCACAGGCCGTCCCATTGCGTCGAGTACTGCATCGACAGCGTGACCTGGTCGTCGGACAGCACGTCCACCGCTTCCGGCTGCACCTGCGACATCTGGAAATTGAGGTAGGGCGTGCCCTCGCGGAACGTGGGCCTGAGCTGCGGCGCGTGGCGCCGCGGGTTCAGGACGTTGCCGCCGGGCAGGTCCAGCGGCAGGGACAGGCAGAACACCTTGCCGGCGCGCACCTCGCGCACCGCCTGCAGCACTTTTTCTTCGGTCAGCAGGTTCAGGCGGCCGAGCTCGTCGTCGGCGCCGAAGTCGCCCCAGGTCGATCCTTCCGGGCGTCGGTTCCAGCGTTTCATCTACTTGTCTCCCATCGGTTTTCTATGCTTTTATGCATATAGTACGTATTTACGTACTTTTAAAAAAGTACCAGAAAAAGCCCGCGACCAGCGGGTTCGAGAGGAGACCACAGCATGACGCAATTCCTGCCTCTGCGCACCGGCTGGCGCCGCTGCGCGATCGCCGCGCTGACCGTGCTGGCGCTGCCGGCGGCCCAGGCCGCGGGCTATCCCGACCATCCCGTGACGGTCGTGGTCCCTTACCCGCCGGGCGGCGGCGCGGACCTGTTCGGCCGCGCCATCGCGCACGCGCTGGAGCCGGGGCTGAAGCAGACCGTGCTGGTCGAGAACCGGCCCGGCGCGGGCGGCAATATCGGCATGGCCTACGTGGCCCGCGCCAAGGCCGACGGCTATACGCTGGGCCTGGGCACCATCGGCACGCAGACCATCAACCAGTTCCTGTACCGCAACATGCCGTTCGATCCCGAACGCGACCTGGTGCCGATCGCGCTCGTGTCCACCACGCCCAACGTCATCGCGGTGAGCGCGAAGTCGCCCTACAAGACCGTGGCCGACGTGATCCAGGCGGCCAAGCAGTCCAAGGACAAGAAGCTGACCTACGCCTCGCCCGGCGTCGGTTCCTCGGTGCACCTGACCGGGGCGTATTTCGAGGCGATGGCGGGCGTGACCATGCTGCACGTGCCGTTCAAGGGAACCTCCGCTTCGCTGCCGGCCGTGGCCGGCGGCCAGGTCGACCTGCTGTTCGACAACCTGCCCGGCTCGCTGGCGCAGATCAAGGACGGCAGCCTGGTGCGCGGCGTGGCCGTGACCTCGGCGACCCGCGATCCTTCGGCGCCGGAACTGCCGACCGTGGCGGAGTCGGGCCTGCCGGGCTTCGACGTCACGGCCTGGTTCGCGCTGTACGCGCCGCGCGGCACGCCCGAGCCGGTGGTCAAGCAACTGATCGAAGCGGCGCGCAGCGGCCTGCAAAGCCCGGCCATCGCCAAGAACTTCGCCGGCATGGGGGCCAAGCCCGGCACGCTTTTTGGCGCGGACCTGGCGGCTTTCGAAACCGAGGAGCGCAAGAAGTGGGGCGGCCTCATCAAGGACAAGGGAATCACCGCGCAATGAGCAAGCCCACCGCACTGGTCACCGGCGGCAGCCGGGGCATCGGCCGCGCCATCGTGGCGCGCCTGGTCGAGGACGGCTACGAGGTCGTCAACTTCAGCCGCGGCGCGCCCGAGGCGCTGCTGCCGGGCGAAACCTTCCGCTCGGTGGACCTGGGCGACGCCGCCGCCACCGTCGCGGCCGCGCGCGAACTGGCGGCTGAACGCCCGGTGCTGAACCTGGTGAACAACGCCGGCATGATCCAGGTCGCCCGCCTCGAAGACGTGACCCAGGAGCAGCTGGCGCGCACGCTCGCGCTGAACATGACGGCGCCGCTGTTGCTGATGCAGGCGCTGTTGCCCGGCATGCGCGCGGCGCGCTACGGGCGCGTGGTCAACATAGGCAGCCGCGCCGGCCTGGGCAAGGGCGGGCGCACGGCCTACGGCGCGTCCAAGGCCGGTCTGGCCGGCATGACGCGGACCTGGGCGCTGGAGCTGGCCGCCGACGGCGTCACGGTCAACACCGTGGCGCCGGGTCCGGTGGCCACCGAGCTGTTCAACGAGTCGAATCCGCCGGGCGCGCCGCAGACCGTGGCGCTGGAAGCCTCGATCCCGATGGGCCGCGTGGGCCAGCCCCAGGAAGTGGCGCATGCCGTCGCCATGCTGCTGGACCCGCGCGCCGGCTACATCACCGGCCAGCTGCTGTACGTGTGCGGTGGGGTGTCGGTGGGGTTGGCGGGCTGAAGCGTCATTTGGGCGCCGAGCGCAGCGCGAACTGCCGCGCCAGTTCCTTGCGCGGCAGCTTGCCGGTCGCGGCCAGCGCGGCGGCGCGTTCCTCGCGCAGGCGCTTGAGCGCCTCGCTGGGCGGCACGCCGAAATGCGCGGCGAACTTGCGCTGGAAGCTGCGCCGCGACATGCCGCAGGCCTCGGCCATGTCGTCCACCGACCAGCGCGCCGAGAGGCGCGCTTCCATTTTTTCGAGCAGCTCGCGAAACGGCGCGGCCATCCGGTCCTGCAGGCGCAGCGTCTGGCTGTACTGGCGCTGGTCGCCGTTGCGCCGCATGAAGACCACCAGCCGGCGGGCCACCTGCTGCGACAGGCCCGCGCCGAAATCGCGCTCGATCAGCGCCAGCGCGAGGTCGATGCCCGCCGTCACGCCGGCCGAGGTCCAGTACTTGCCGCTTTCGATATAGATGCGGTCGTCCTGCACCCGCAGCGCGGGGTGCTGCGCCTGCAGGCGCGCGGCCGAGCGCCAGTGGGTGGTGACGGGCAGCCCGTCCAGCAGGCCGGTGGCCGCCAGCACGAAGGCGCCGGTGCACACGCTGCAGACGCGCCGTGCGCGCGGTTCGCGGCGGCGCAGCCAGGCCTGGAATCCGGCGTCGGCGCTGGCGAGGTCCGCGCCGGGGCCGCCGGGCACGACGATCGTGTCGACGGGCGCATCGCCGTCCTGCGCATAGACGCCGTCGGCCTGCATGCGCAGTCCCTGGTCCCAGGTCGCGGCCAGCGGCGCGGCGGCGACGGTGCGCAGCCGGTACAGCGGGCGGCCGGCTTCGTCGTTGGCCGAGCTGAAGGCCTGCCAGGGCCCGGCCAGGTCCAGCGGCTGGAAACCGTCGTACAGCGCGAACACGATCTCCCGTGGCGCGTCCGCGCCCGCAATTGGCGCGCCGCGATGCGCGCCTGCGCCTATGCTGGAAGCCGGCGTTTCTGAAGGAGCATCGTCATGCATGTGAATTTTCTCTTGTTCGAGGGGCTGACCCAGCTGGATATGACCGGGCCGTACGAAGTGCTGGCCAACGCGCCGGGCTTCACCGTGGATTTTGTCGCAAAAACGCGCGATCCGGTGCGCTGCGACCGCGGGCTGCGGTTCGTGCCCACGCAGACCCTGGCGTCGGCGCCGCCCTGCGATCTGCTGGTGGTGCCGGGCGGGCCGGGCACCGACGACGCCATCGTCGATCCGGAGTGGGTGGACTTCACCCGCAGGCAGGGGCTGGCCGCCGGTTACGTGTTCGGCATCTGCACCGGTTCGCTGCTGTTGGGCGCGGCGGGGCTGCTGCGCGGCAAGCGCGCCTCCAGCCACTGGCGCGCGCGCGAACTGCTGGCGCGTTTCGGGGCCACGCCCAGCGGCGAGCGGCTGTGCGTGGACGGCCGGCTGTTCACCGCCGGCGGCGTGACCTCGGGCATAGACATGGCGCTGCTGGTGGTGGCGCAGCTGTGCGGCGAGGACGTGGCCAAGCTGATCCAGCTGCAGATCGAGTACGACCCCAAGCCGCCGTTTCCCGGCGGCACGCCCGAGACCTCGGAAGCGGCCGTGGTGCAGCGCTATCTGGCGCAATCGCAGGCCCGCTTCGAGCGCCGTTCGCAGGCGGTGGAGCGGGCCGCGGCGGCGATGCCGGCGTAGGCGCGCCTACCTGGCCAGGTGGTCCAGGGGCAGGGGGCTTTGCGGCTTGACCGTCTGGATCGCGAAATTGCTGCGTATGTCTTTCACGCCGGGCAGCTTCAGCAGCGTGTCGAGCAGGAAACGTTCGTAGCCGCGCAGGTCCGGCACCACCACCTGCAGCAGGAAATCCGATTCGCCCGACACCAGGTGCGCGGCGATGACTTCCGGCAGCGCGCTGACTTCCTTGCGGAACTCGGCCGCGTCGCGCTCGTGGTGGCGCTCGACCTTGATGCCGACGAAGACGGTCAGGCCCAGCCCGACCTCGTCGGGGGCCAGCCGCGCCTCGTAGCCCTGGATCACGCCGGCTTCTTCCAGCAGGCGCACCCGGCGCAGGCAGGGCGAGGGCGACAGCCCGATCTGCTCGGCCAGTTCGACGTTGGTGAGGCGGCCGTTCTGCTGCAGGGCCTCCAGGATGCGGCGGTCGTAGCCGTCCAGTTCGCGTTTTGGCATGGATTTATGTTAGTGAATCAGTTATTGGTGAAGTATGCCAATAATCATAGGCCAAGTGGCAGTAATAGCAAGCACATGCCAGCCCGTTTTTTCTAGAATGATCGCCTTCTTCTGGACGGATTGGAGCGGGGCGATGGCGGATATGGCGATGTTTCTGGGGGCCTTGCTGATCGTCTATGTGGTGCCCGGCCCCGACATGATCCTGCTGCTGGAAACCGGGGTGCTGCGCGGACGCGGGCAGGCGCTGGCGGTGGCCGCCGGGCTGGCGATCGCGCGGGCGGCCCACGTGACGCTGGCCGCGCTGGGCCTGGCGGCGCTGTTCAAGACCCACCCGTGGGCGTTCGATATTGCGCGCACGTTGGGCGGCGGTTATCTGGTGTGGCTGGGCCTGCGGCTGCTGCGCGCCGGGCCGGTGTCGTATGACGCCGTGAGCGGGGCGGCGCCGCGCCGCGCCGGCTGGGGGCCGGCGCTGCTGAGCGGCGTGCTGACCAATGTGCTCAATCCCAAGGCCCTGCTGTTCTGCTCGGTGCTGCTGCCGCAGTTCGTGTCGCCGGCCTACGGGCCGATCGGCCGCCAGTTCGCCGTGCTGGGCGCGATCGTGGTCGGCCTGGGGCTGGCGTTCGACGTGATGTGCGCGCTGGCCGGCGGCGCGGTGGGGCGCTGGATGTCGGCCAGCCCGCGCGCCCGGAAAATCCAGGGCTGGATTTTCGGGCTGACGCTGATCGGCTTCGGCCTGCGCCTGACGCTGGCGCAGCGCCCCGCATGACGCGGGCGGCGCTGGCCGGCGCGGGCCTTACTTGGCGTAGGCGTAGGCGTCCTCGCCGGCTTCCGTGTCCGTTTCCGGATCGCGCACCGGCGGCGGCGTCGCGCCGTCTTCCAGCAGTTCGTCCGGCTTGAAGCCCTTGGTCAGTTCCAGGGCCTGGCGCTCGAACAGGCGGCGGTACAGCCCGTGCTTGAGCTGGATCAGCGCTTCGTGGCTGCCTTCCTCGATGACGCGGCCGTGGTCCATCACCAGCAGGCGGTCCAGCGCGCGCACGGTCGACAGGCGGTGCGCCACCACCAGCGTCGTGCGGCCCTCCATCAGGCGGTCCATCGCCCGCTGGATCAGCACTTCGCTTTCGCTGTCCAGGCTGGAGGTGGCCTCGTCCAGGATCAGGATGGGCGCGTCGGCCAGGAACGCCCGCGCGATCGCGACGCGCTGGCGTTCTCCGCCCGACAGCTTCACGCCCCGCTCGCCGACCAGCGTGGCGTAGCCCTTGGGCAGCGCCATGATGAAATCATGGGCGCTGGCCAGGCGCGCGGCCTGCTCGATCTCGGCCTGCGTGGCGCCGGGGCGCGCATAGGCGATGTTCTCCGCCAGGGTGCGGTGAAACAGCACCGGCTCCTGCTGCACGATCGCGATCTGGCTGCGCAGCGAAGCCTGCTTAGCCTGGGCGATGTCCTGCCCGTCGATGGTGATGCGTCCGCCGTTGACGTCGTAGAGGCGCTGGATCAGCTTGATGAACGTGGTCTTGCCCGATCCGGAATGCCCCACCAGCCCGACGCGCTCGCCCGGCGCGATGCGCACCGAGAACCCGTCGTACAGGGCCGTGTCATGCGCGCCGTAGCGGAAGCTCACGTCCTCGAAGCGGATCTCCCCGGCGGTCACGCGCAGCTCGCCTGCGCCGGGACGGTCGTCCACGCCCAGCGGCTGGCGGCCCAGCGCGACCAGTTCTTCCATGTCGTTGACCGAGCGCTGCAGGTTGCGGATGTGCATGCCCACGTCGCGCAGGTGGCCCTGCAGCATGAAGAACATCGTCAGCGCGAAGGTGATGTCGCCCACGCTGGCCTCGTTGCGCGACCACAGCAGCAGGGCCATGCCCAGGATGCCGGCCTGCATCGCCACCAGCATCGCGCCCTGCACGCCGCCGTTGATCGTGCCGCGCACCCAGGTGCGGCGCGTGCGGTTGCGCCATTTGTCGACCACGCGGCCGAGCCGGACCTCTTCGCGGGTCTCGGCGCCGAAGGCCTTGACCACCGCGTTGCAGGTGACGGCGTCGGCCAGCGCGCCGCCCATGCGCGTGTCCCAGGCGTTGCCCAGGCGCGCGGCCGGCGCCACGTAGCGCAGCGACAGCGTGGTCGTGACGGCGATATACAGCACCGAGCCGGCGCCCACCACCAGACCCATCATGGGCCAGTGCGCGCCCAGCAGCGCGGTGGCGCCGACCAGCATGACGACGGAGGGCAGCAGCGCGATCAGCAGCGTGTCGTTGAGGATGTCCACCGCCCACATGCCGCGCGTGACCTTGCGCACCGTCGAGCCGGCGAAGCTGTTGGCGTGCCAGTCGGTGGAAAAGCGCTGCACGCGGTAGAAGGCGTTGGAGACGATGGCGTTCATCATCTTCAGCGTGAAGGTGATGATGTTCTGGAACACCGCCTGGCGCAGCAGCGTGCTGCCCACGCCCAGCGCGATCAGCAGCCAGAACGAGGTCACCGCGGCGCTCCAGACCAGCTCGTCGCCGGCGGCGCCGGAGGCCACCGCGTCGACCAGGCGGCCGGCGTACAGCGGCGTCAGCACGTCGGCCAGCGACGACAAGAGCGCCAGCGCCACGATCAGCGCCGTGCGCCAGGGCTGCTCGCGCCAGTGGCGGAAGGTAAAACCGAGAACGTCCTTGAAGGCCTGTCCTCGCAGATCGAGTTTTTTTCTAGCCATTGCAATGGCCCGGCGTCACCAGGACGCCGGGAGTCCTTGTGTGGAAAGAGGAAGGAACGGCCCGCGCGGTCGGCGCAGGCATTGCGTTTACGGGTTTGGGGCGGGCACGGGGGACCGGTCGCCAGATAAGCATCCGGCGACGGGCCCGCGCGGGCGACGACTTAATTGCGTCGCGGGGACACGCGCGGGAAGGCGGTTTGTGCGTACATCATTGCGCCTCCCTGAGGTGTGTTGAAGTGAAAATAGGACGGATCATGCCAAACATGGGCAATGTCCCGAATTGAAGATTCTATAGAAGTGATGTAGTCGAATCAACGGGCCTCGCGCGCGGTGTCGGTTTTTTTCAACTGGGGAGTCGCGTGGGAATGCGGCGCGGACTCGGATGGGCCTGGGACTACAGCGTCCCGCAAAAATCTCGATAAAAATTATTGACGCCGAGATTTTTGATGCTTATCGTAGAAAAAAATGGCGCCGCCAACCCGAGCCGGACCGCGCGACCCGCGCAACACCGGCCACAGGCGCGAGGAGACAGGCAGTGATACGGCTACACGACATCCGGTACGTCCGGCTGGGCACGCGCGACCTCGATGCGGCGGTGCGCTACGCGACCACCGTGCTGGGGCTGGAACTGGCCCGCAAGGAGCACGGCGCGGTCTATTTCAAATCCGATTCGCGCGACCACACGCTTTGCTATTTCGAGGGCGATCCGCGCGACCATACCTCGGCCTTCGAGGTCGACACCGCCGAAGAACTGGAGCAGGCCGGCGCCGTGCTGGAACGCAGCGGCTACACGGTGCAGGCCGGCAGCCGCGAAGCGGCCGAGCAGCGCTACGTGCGCGACTTCCTCAGCTTCATCGACCCTTCCGGCAACCGCATCGAACTGGTGCACGCGCCGCAGCACAGCGGCCGGCGCTACTTTCCCGGCCGCGACGCCGGCATCACGGGGTTTTCGCACATCGGCCTGCGCACGCTGGACGCGCGCCGCGACGAGGCCTTCTGGACCGGCCTGCTGTCGGCCCGCGTCAGCGACCGCATCGGCGAGGCGCCACTGCTGCGCATCGACGAGGTGCACCACAAAATCGCGCTGTTCCCGTCCAGCTATCCGGGCGTGCAGCACATCAACCACCAGGTCGAGAGCATCGACGACATCATGCGCGCCTGGTATCAGCTGCGCGAGTGGAACGTGCCGATCCGCTTCGGCCCCGGCCGGCATCCGACCTCGGGCGCCATGTTCCTGTATTTCGACGGACCCGACGGCATGATCTACGAATACTCCACCGGCGTGCGTCTGATCAGCGCCGAAGACGAAAAAACCTACCGGCCGCGCAGCTTCCCGGCGATACCGTCCTCGTTCTGCATGTGGGGCGCCAAGCCCGATATCCCGGAGTTCAAGTCGTGAGCGCCGCGCCGGATTCCGGCCTGCAGCCGCTGGTGCGCGTCGCGGCCCGCGCGCTGGCCCGCGCCAACCTGGTCCATGCCTACGGCCATTGCAGCGCCCGCATCGACGCCGGCCATTTCCTGGTGTGCGCGGCCCGGCCCATGGGCCTGATCGAACCGGGCGAGCCCGGCACGGTGGTGCCGGTGCATGGCGAGCTGCCCGATGGTGTGCTGGGCGAAGTGCGCATCCACCAGCACATCTACCGGCTGCGCCCGGACGTGGGCGGGGTGGTGCGGTCCATGCCGCCCACCGTCATGACGCTGTCCACGGCCCGGGTCACGCCGCAGCCGCGCCACGGCATGGGGTCATATTTTTCGCCGGCCGTGCCGCTCTGGGACGATCCGCAGCTGGTGCGCAGCGACGCGCAGGCGCGCGGCGTGGCCGAGACGCTGGGCGCGGCCCGCGCGGTGGCCATGCGCGGCAACGGCGCGGTGGTGGCGGCCGAGTCCCTCATGCATGCCGTCGTGCTGACCTGGTATCTGGAAGACGCGGCCCGTATCGAATTGCAGCTGCGTTCGGCCGGCCTGGCCAATGAGGGCCCGACGCTGGCCCTCGAAGAAGCGGCCCGGCGCGCCGTCGGCACCGGCCGCATCTACGAACGCATGTGGGAATACCTGAGCGCCGGCGACCCCGAAGCGGCGCTGGCCGACCTGTCACAACCGAGGAAGCAATGACCGATTTCCGCAACTTCATCAACGGCCAGTGGGTCGCCACCGGCAACACCTTCGACAACCGCGACCCGGTCGACAACCGCCTGGTCGGGCGCGTGCACGAGGCCGGCGACGCCGAGATCGACGCCGCGGTGCGGGCGGCCAAGGCCGCGCTGCGCGGCCCCTGGGGCCAGTTGAAGACCCAGCAGCGCGTCGAACTGCTGCACGCGGTGGCCGATGGCATCAACCGCCGCTTCGACGACTTCGTCGACGCCGAGATCGCCGACACCGGCAAGCCCTATGCGCTGGCCAGCCACCTGGACATCCCGCGCGGCGCGGCCAACTTCAAGATCTTCGCCGACCTGATCCGCAACGTTCCCAACGAGACCTTCGACCTGGAAACCCCGGACAACGGCCACGCGCTCAACTACGGGGTGCGCGTGCCGCGCGGAGTGATCGGCGTGATCTGTCCGTGGAACCTGCCGCTGCTGCTGATGACCTGGAAGGTCGGTCCGGCGCTGGCCTGCGGCAACACGGTGGTGGTCAAGCCTTCCGAGGACACGCCGGGCACGGCCACGCTGCTGGGCGAAGTGATGAACGAGGTCGGCGTGCCGGCCGGCGTCTATAACGTGGTGCACGGGCGCGGCCCGGGCTCCGCCGGAGAAAAGCTCACCCGCCATCCGCTGGTCGACGGCATCACCTTCACCGGCGAGACCCGCACGGGCGAGGCCATCATGCAGGCCGCCGCCGTGGGCGTGCGGCCGGTGTCGTTCGAGCTGGGCGGCAAGAACGCCGGCATCGTGTTCGCCGACGCCGACTTCGACAAGGCGGTCGCCGGCATCGCGCGCGCGGCGTTCGACAACACCGGGCAGGTCTGCCTGGGCACCGAGCGCGTCTACGTGCAGCGCCCGATCTTCGAACGCTTCGTGGCGGCGCTGGGCGAGCGTGCGCGCGGCTTCACGCTGGGCCGTCCCAAGGACCCGGGCGTCAACCTGGGCCCGCTGATTTCGCAACGCCACCGCGACAAGGTGCTGGGCTACTACAACCGCGCCCGCGAAGAAGGGGCCACGGTGGTGGCCGGCGGCGGCGTGCCCGACATGCCCGGCGAACTGGCCGCCGGCGCCTGGGTGCAGCCCACCGTCTGGACCGGGCTGCCCGAGACCTCGGCCGTCATCCAGCAGGAGATCTTCGGGCCGTGCTGCCACGTCGCGCCTTTCGACACCGAGGAAGAGGCGATCGCGCTGGCCAACGCCACGCCCTACGGCCTGGCCGCCAGCGTATGGACCACCAACGTGGGCACCGCGCACCGCATGGGCCGGGCGCTGGAGGTGGGCATCTGTTGGATCAATTCCTGGTTCCTGCGCGACCTGCGCACGGCCTTCGGCGGCTCGAAGCAATCGGGCATCGGCCGCGAGGGCGGCGTGCATTCGCTGGAGTTCTATACGGAGCTGCGCAATGTCTGCGTGAAGCTCTGAACCCCCCCCGGCAGGCGCCGCAAAGAACGGCGCCGCCGCCCATCCTCCAAAGGAGACATACCATGCAAGCATACGCACGCGGGCTGTCCGCGCTGGCCGCCATCGCGGCCCTGACGGCGGCCAGCGCCGCAATGGCGGACATCCGCATCGGCTTTACCGGCGTGCTGTCCGGGCCGCAGGCGGCGCTGGGCCAGGACCAGTACGACGGCCTGATGCTGGGCATCGAGCAGCTGGGCGGCAGCCTGGGCGGCCAGAAGGCGGTGGTGATCCGCGAAGACGACCAGCTCAAGCCCGACGTGGGCGCGCAGATCGTGCAGAAATTCATCGAGAAGGACAAGGTCGACGCGATCGTCGGCCTGGGCTTCTCCAACGTGCTCATGGCCGAGCTGCGGCGCATCAAGGAATCCGGCGTGGTGGCGATATCCACCAACGCCGGCCCCGCGCCGATCGCCGGACGCATGTGCCTGCCCAATCTGTTCGTGCTGGGCTGGCAGAACGACAGCATGTCCGAGGCCATGGGCAAGTACGTCAAGGATCAGGGCTACAAGCGCGCCTACCTGATGTCGTCCAACTACCAGGCCGGCAAGGACAAGCTGGCCGGCTTCAAGCGCTTCTACGGCGCCGCGCCGGCCGACGAAATCTATACCCAGCTGGGCCAGCTGGACTATTCCGCCGAGATCTCGCGCATGCAGTCGGCCGGGCCGGACGCGCTCTTCGTGTTCTACACCGGCGGGGTGGGCGTGAACTTCGTGCGCCAGCTGCGCCAGGCCGGCCTGATGGAGAAACTGCCGTTCTTCTCGGAAAGCCTGATCGACTCCAACACGCTGGCCGCGCTCAAGGACCAGGCCACCGGCGCCATCTACGGCACGCCTTGGGCGACCACGCTGGACAATCCGCAGAACCGCAAATTCGTCGAAGCCTTCAAGGCCAAGTACGGACGGCTGCCGTCGGAGTACGCGGTGGGCGGCTATGACGCCGCCTATCTGCTGGACGCGGCGGTCAAGCAGCTCGACGGCAAGCTCGGCGACAGCCGCAAGCTGGCCGCCGCGGTCAAGGCGGCGGGCGCCAGCTTCCCCTCGGTGCGCGGCTCGTTCCGCTTCAACACCAACAACATGCCGGTGCAGAACCTGTACGCCTACCAGGTCGTGAAAAACGGTGAAAACGTCGACGTCAAGCAGCTGGCCACCGTGTTCACCGACCACCAGGACGCCTACGTGGCCGACTGCCCGATGAAATAACGGAACGCCCATGAACGGATCACTACTGCTGTCCCAACTGCTCAATGGCCTGCAGCTGGGCGCGCTGCTGTTCCTGCTGTCCTCGGGGCTCACCCTGATCTTCGGCATCATGAACTTCATCAACCTGGCGCACGGCTCGCTCTACATGATCGGGGCGTTCCTGGGCGCCACGGCCTACAACGCCAGCGGCTCGTTCGCCTTCGCCATCCTGGCGGCGGTGGTCGGCAGCGGCTTCGTCGGCGTGGTGCTCGAACGCCTGATCGCGCGGCCGCTGTACCGCCACGATCACCTGTACCAGGTGCTGGCCACCTTCGGCCTGATGATGTTCTTCAACGAGCTGGCCTCGGTCATCTGGGGCAGCCGGCCGTATTTCGCGGCCGTGCCGAGCAGCCTGGACGGTGCGGTCAGCCTGTTCGGCAGCGACTACCCGGTGTATCGGCTGATGATCATCGGGGTGGGGGCGCTGGTGGCGTTGGGGGCCTGGTTCCTGATCCAGCGTACGCGCTTCGGCATGCTGATCCGCGCAGGCGCCAGCAACGCGCCCATGGCCAGCGTGCTGGGCGCCAACGTCGACCTCCAGAAAACGCTGCTGTTCCTGCTGGGCGCGGTGCTGGCCGGCGTGGCGGGCGCCCTGGCCGGGCCGATCCTGTCGGTGCAGTCCGGCATGGGCGAGCCGGTGCTGATCCTGGCGCTGGTGGTGATCGTGGTCGGCGGCATCGGCTCGGTGCGCGGCACCCTGGTCGCGGCGCTGCTGATCGCCATGATAGACACGCTGGGCCGCGCCTTCCTGCCCGACATGCTGCGCGCAGTCTTCGACGCCTCGGTCGCCAACGCGGTCGGCCCGGCGCTGGCCTCCATGCTGATCTACGTGCTGATGGCGGTGGTGCTGGCATTCCGGCCGCAGGGCCTGGTCTTTTCCGCGCGGCGCTGACGGCGCCGCGCAAGGGCATAACATCATGCAAGCAAACGATAAGCGGCGCTGGGCGCTGCCCCTGCTGTTCCTGGTCCTGGCCGGCGTGCCGTTCGCGGCGCAATGGCTGGGAGAACCGTTCTACGTCACCCTGGGCGCGCGCATCCTGATCTACGCCCTGGCCGCGCTGGCGCTGAACCTGGTGCTGGGCTTCGCCGGCCTGGTCAGCTTCGGCCACGCCATGTTCCTGGGCCTGGGCTGTTACGCGGTAGGCATCCTCAGCTACTACGGCTTCGGCAACGGCTGGCTGCAGCTGGCCGTCTGCATCGCCGTATGCGCGCTGGTGGCGCTGGTGGTCGGCACGGTCTGTCTGCGCACCTCCGGCATCGGCTTCATCATGATCACGCTGGCCTTCGCCCAGATGTTCTATTTCCTGGCCGTCAGCCTGCGCGAGTACGGCGGCGACGACGGTCTGAACATCTACGAGGCCAGCGCCTTCGGCCTGTTCGAACTGGACGGCAGCCTGCCCGTGTACTGGGCGGCCTGGGCGCTGCTGCTGGTCTGCAGCATCGGCATGCTGCGCCTGCGCCGCTCGCCCTTCGGCATGATCTTGCGCGCCACCCACGCCAACCCGCGGCGCGTGGACGCGCTGGGCTACTCCGTGTTCGGCGTGCGCCTGACGGCCTACGTCGCCTCGGGCGTGCTGACCGGCGTCGCCGGCCTGCTGCTGGCCAACCTGACCGCCTTCGCCTCGCCCAGCTACATGTCCTGGCCCGTTTCGGGCGAGCTCATCGTCATGGTCGTGATCGGCGGCCTGGGCAGCGTGCTCGGGCCCATCGTCGGCGCCATCGCCTACCTGCTGATGGAAGAAGCCTTCAAGAGCCTGACCCAGCACTGGATGCTGCTGATGGGACCGGCCGTGGTCGTCATCGCCATGCTCGCCAAGGGCGGCTACGGCAATTCCCTGGCCTGGCTGCGGCGCGCGCCGCCGGCCGGACCCGCCGCGCCCACCGCTGCGCCGCCGGCCGGCGACGGCCAGCAGGACCGCCGTCCGCCGGACACCCTGGCCAAGGAGGCCTCCGCATGACCATGCAAACCGCCTCCGCGCCGGCCGGCCTGTCCACCCACGACCTGGTGCGCCGCTTCGGCGGCCTCAAGGCCACCGACGGCGTATCGCTGGACGTGGCCCCCGGCGAACTGCACGCGCTGATCGGCCCCAACGGCGCCGGCAAGACCACGCTCATCAACCTCCTGTCGGGCGAACTGCGGCCCGACGGCGGCGCCGTGCGCCTGGGCGCGGCCGACGTCTCGCGCGCTTCTGTCCAGGAGCGCGTCGCCCAGGGCATGCTGCGCTCCTATCAGGTGACCTCGGTCTTCGACAGCTACACCGTGCTCGACAACGCCTGCCTGGCCGCGTTGCGCAAGCGCCGCCGGCGCCTGTCGCCCTGGACCGCGCTGCGCGACTGCGCCGACGTCGTGGACGCCGCCACCCAGGCGCTGCGCGCCTGCCGGCTCGAAGACGTGGCCGAGGCCGAGGTCGCCAGCCTGGCCTACGGCCAGCGCCGCCAGCTCGAAATCGCCATGGCCCTGGCCGGCGAGCCCTCGGTGCTGCTGCTGGACGAACCCATGGCAGGCATGAGCGCGGCCGAAAGCGCCGGTGTCATCGCCCTGCTGCAAAGCCTCAAAGGCCGCTACACCATCGTCCTGGTCGAGCACGACATGAACGCCGTCTTCGCGCTGGCCGACCGCATCAGCGTGCTGGTCTACGGCAAGATCATCGCCACCGGCAGCGCCGAACAGATACGCAACCATCCCGACGTGCGCCGCGCCTACCTGGGCGACGACGCCGACGCATAAGGAGCCGCCATGTTGAGCATCAGCGGATTGACGGCGGCCTACGGCCATTGCCAGGCGCTCTTCGGCGTGGACCTGGACGTGGGCGAGGGCGAAGTCCTCGGCCTGATCGGCCGCAACGGCATGGGCCGCAGCACCGTCATCAAATGCCTGTTCGGCCTGCTGCCGGCCAGCCAGGGCAGCATCCGCTACGGCGACCGCTCGCTGCGCGGACTGGCGCCGTACCGCATCGGCCGCATGGGCCTGTCCCTCGTGCCCGAAGGCCGCCAGATCTTCCCGACCCTGACCGTGGAAGAAAACCTCATCGCCACCGCCATCGCCCGCGGCGGCGCCCGCAACTGGACGCTGGAGCGCGTCTACGAACTGTTCCCGCGCCTGCGCGAACGCCGCGCCAACCTGGGCACCCAGCTCTCCGGCGGCGAACAGCAGATGCTGGCCCTGGGCCGCGCGCTCATGACCAACCCCAGCCTGCTGGTCCTGGACGAAGCCACCGAAGGGCTGGCGCCCGTGGTGCGCGCCGAAATCTGGCGCGTGCTGGCGCAACTGAAAGCCGAAGGCCTGTCCATGATTGTGGTCGACAAGAACACCACGGCCCTGCTGCGCCTGTCCGACCGCAACGTCATCCTCGACAAAGGCGTGACCGTGTGGCGCGGCAGCTCGGCCGAACTGTCCAAACGGCCCGACCTGGTGGCCGCCTACGTGGGAGTCTGAAATGAGATTGCAGGACAAAGTGGCGCTCGTCACCGGCGCGGCCGGCGGCATCGGCCTGGCCATCGCGCGGCGCTTCGTCGCCGAGGGCGCCTGCGTGCTGCTGGCCGACCGCAAGCAGGCCGAACTGACGGCGGCGGCCCGCTCCTTGGGAGACCGCGCCGCCGCCGCGACGGCCGACGTGACCGACCCGGCCGACGCCCAGGCGCTGGCCGACGAATGCGTGCGCCGCTGGGGCGGCCTGGACGTCTGCGTCTGCAACGCCGGCGTGATCCGCGCCGCCGACTTCCTGGACCTGACACTGGAAGACCTCGACGCCGTCATGAACGTCAACGTGCGCGGCACCTTCCTGGTCGCCCAGGCCGCCGCGCGCGCCATGGTCGCGGGCGGACGCGGCAACGGCGCCATCGTCACGCTGTCCTCGATGACCGCGGAACTGGCCATGCCCGACCAGCTGGCCTACGGCGCCAGCAAGGGCGCGGTGCGGCAGATGACCAAGTCGATGGCGCTGTCCCTGGCGCCGCATGGGATACGGGTCAACGCCATCGGGCCGGGCAGCATCGATACCGAGATCCTGGCCACGATTACCAGCAACCCCGACGCCCGCAAGACCGTGCTGTCGCGGATTCCGATGCAGCGGTTGGGGTCGCCGGACGAAGTCGCCAAGGTGGCGGTGTTTCTGGCTTGCGATGATTCCAGTTATGTGACTGGGCAGACGGTGTATGCGGATGGGGGGAGGTTGGCGTTGAACTATACGGTTGCCGTCAAGGAGTAGGGGGTGTTATGGGTACTGTCGCTATGGGGGCAGGTGGGTTAGAGAGATAGAACCACGATGAGCCGCAGGCCGTGAGCATGACGGTGGTCGAGTCAAGGCCGGATCTACGTTCTGATGTCGCGGCCGGACGAGTTGGCGTAACTGCCTTTTCAGCTTCCTAGCCAGAATATGTTCATTTGGCGGCAGATCTCGCTGACAACCTCGGCTAGGTCGGGCTCATGTAGATTTGCGATGCAGCGCGATTCGCCGGCGTTAGCGCACAGTGACGGATCTTGTTGGTTGAATTGAGCTGGGGCATTCCTGACAGCCGCTCGTCCCATGTCTCAAATAGGTCGTAAGCAGTCGTTGATGGCGGACGGCTTTCGACCCATTGCGGCCGTTGGGCTAGACAGATTGATCGGCTGCAATACAGCGATTGCTATCCGTGTCACATCTGCCTGGCCCAAGGGGCCAAGGGCCTGGCCGCCAGTCCTTACGCGGTGCCGGCCACGCGCAGGAATTCGCGCACGACGGCCGGAGCGTCCATGCCGAACTCGGCCATCAGGTAAGGCGTCGTGCCGCCATGGGTAAACGTGTCGCGTACGCCGACGCGAGCGAAATTGACCGCGACTTTGTTTTCCATGAGCAACTCTGCCACGGCCGAGCCCAGGCCGCCGATGATCGAATGGTTTTCCACCGTGATCACCGTGGGCACTTCGCGCGCCATGGCCGCTATGGCGGGGTTCAGCGGCTTGAGCGACGTGACGGCGACGACGCTCACGTCGTTGCCCTGACGAGCGAGTTCGGCGGCGGCGGCTTCGGCGATCGGAATGCTCAGGCCGCTGGCCAGGAGCAGGCCGTCTCGTCCGGCGCGCAGCCTGGCGAGTCCCTGCTCGGACGACGGGCGGCTCGCGGCGGGCGTGGCCCCGTTGGCTCGCGCCAGGCGCAGATAGACGGGTCCGTCGTAGGCCAGCGCCTCGTCCACTGCGGCGGCGGCCTGTCCGGCGGCCGGTTCCAGGACGCGCATGCGGGGCAGGGCGCGCATCAAGGCCACGTCGTCGATGGCCTGGTGGCTCACGCCGAGCAAGGTGTCCACGCCCGGGATGAAACCGACCAGCTTGACGTTCAATCCGGGATAGGCCACCTGCATGGCGACCTGGTCGTAGGTGCGGCGCGTGGCGAAGACGCTGAACGTATGCACGAACGGGATGCAGCCGCAGCGCGCCATCCCGCCTGCCATGCCGACCATATTGGCTTCGGCGATGCCGGCCTGGTAGAAGCGGTTGGGCAGGGCGTCGCGGAAGATGTCGGTTTCCGTGGGGCCGCTCAGGTCCGCGGTCAGCGCCACGATGCGCGGGTCGCGGCGGGCCGCGGCCAGCAGCGCCTCGCCATAGATCCGGCGCGCGGCCGGGGCGCCGGAGCGGTCGGTGAAATCATTGACGGCCAGGTTGTCTTGAGAGCGGCTCATGCCTGGATCTCCAGATGATCGAGTTCTTGCAGCGCGAGAGCGGCGGCCTGCGGCGGCAGCTTCAGGTTGTGTCCCAGTATCCCTTCGAGCGAGGGCGCGCCCTTGCCGACCAGCGTGCGCGCGATGATGCAATGCGGCTGTCCGGGAACGGTGCGCGCGAGTTGCAGCGTTTTCAGCAAGGCGGGAATGCTGTTGCCGTCGATGTCATGCGTGTGCCACCGGAACGCGCGCCATTTGTCCGCCAGCGGTTCGTCGGGCTGGACCTGATTGATGTGGCCTTCGACCTGCATGGCGTTGGCGTCGATGATGAGGCAGAGGTTGTCCAGGCCCCAGTTGCCGGCGACCAGCGCGGCCTCCCAGACCTGGCCTTCCTGCAGCTCTCCGTCGCCCAGCACCACATAGACGCGGCTGTTGCTGCCCGAGCGCTTGAGCGCGGCGGCCATGCCCACGCCGACGGACAGGCCCTGGCCCAGCGAGCCGCAGGTCGCCTCGATCATGGGGCCAAGGCGTTCCGACGCGTTGATCTCCAGTTCGGAACCGTCGTCGCAATAGGTGTCCAGGCGCCGTGCGTCCAGGATGCCCCGCGCGGCCAGCGTGGCGTAGAAAATGGCGGTGTTATGCGCGGTGGACAGGATAAAGCGGTCGCGCTGCGGCCATGCCGGATCTTCGGGCTTGAGATTCAGTTCCGAAAAGTACAGCGTGGCGAACAGGTCGGCCGCGCCGAGCCCTTGCTGGACATACCCCTGGCCGGTGCGCGCCACCATGTGCACAACCTGCTTGCGCAGCGCGAGCGCGATCCGCGCCAGTTCGGATGCTTCCCGGGTCGGGGCGAATACCGGGAGTGGTGTAAGGGCGGTCTGTGCTGCCATCGTTTTTCCTTCAGTGGGCGGCCACATCAGCGACCATCGCGAAGGCGTGGTCGGTGACCTGCAGGGCGTGATCGATGTCTTGCGCGGTATGCGCGAGGCTGAGGAACATGTTGTGGCGGTGGTGCAGGTAGACGCCATGTTTCAGCGCTTCGGCCGTGAAGCGGGCGCCCCGGGAGTAGTCGGCGTCATCCTCGAACAGCACGAGCGGCAGCTGGACGGGGCCCGTCTGACTGATCTTGACACCGTGCTTGTCCGCCTGGCGTTGCAGGCCGTCGCGCAAGCGCTGGCCCATCTTCTCGAAGTGCTGGATCGCGCCGCTGTTTTCCAGGACGTCCAGCGTGGCGATGGCGGCGGCCATGGCCACCCCGCCCATCCAGAACGAACCGGTGATGTAGATCTGCTGCGCCGCTTTGCGAAAGGCGTCGTTGCCGGTCACCGCGGCCAGGGAGTGGCCGTTGGCGATTGCCTTGCTCCAGGCGCAGATATCGGGCCGCACGCCCAGGGGTTCCCAGCTTCCTTGCAATGACAGGCGCATGCCGGCGCGCACTTCGTCGATGACCAGCGCCGCGCCCTGGCGGTCGCACAGGGCGCGTGCCGCCCGCGCAAAATCGGGATGCGGCAATTCCTGCGGTACGCCCAGGTCGTGGCGGAAGGCCGACACCAGGACGGCAGCCAGATCGTCGCCGGCTTCGCGGGCTGCGGCTTCCAGGCTTTCGATGTCGTTGAACTTGAAGTAAATCAGGTGCGCGCGGTCTTCGGCGGTGACGCCTGCCACCGATGGCGTGCACCACGGCACGGCGCCGTGATAAGCGCCTTTGGCCAGGAGGATCTTGCGCTTGCCGGTGCCGGCGCGGGCAATCATCAGGGCGGCGGTGGTGGCGTCCGAACCGTTCTTCTGGAACATGGCCCAGTCCGCGTGGGGCAGCATGCCGACCAGCCGCTCCGACAGCTCCACCAGCCGGGCGGTGGGGCCGTTCATGCAATCGCCTTGCTCGGCCTGCTTGCGGGCGGCCTCGTCGATGACCGGATGCTTGTGGCCCGCGATGATGGGGCCCCAGCTGCACATGAAATCCAGGTATTCACGGCCGTCCACGTCCCAGAGGCGGCAACCGTCGGCGCGCGCAAAAAACTGAGGGTAGCCCGCCGGCAGGATCCTGGCGTTCAGGTGGCCGTACATGCCGCCCGGAATGACCTTGTCGGCCCGGGCCCGTAGGGCCGCGTCCACAAGTGCGAGATTACTGCCCTGGTTCAGATCTGCTGCCGTTTGTGTCGCGGTCATATGTCGTTCCCATCCCTGGCTGACAGTGCTTGGAATAAACATGATACATGATATATGATGTTTGCAAACACAGTGTTTGCCCCGATCGGAATGCGGGAAAACAGCGGGGAATCGTCTACTTGCGCCGGCTGCGGCGGACCGATTTGGTCGAGGACTTTTTCACCGGCTCCGGCTCTTCGTGGTCGATGGATTCGAGGTAGGCGACGAACTGTTCGCCGCCCTCGATCAGGTCCTGTTCCACGGCGGTGGCGAGCGCTTTGGCGTCACCCGCCTTCAGAGCTTCGATGATGCGCAAGTGTTGATGCTCACCCTCGTAGGTGGGGTGGCCATGGGGGTAGAGGTAGTTCAGCAAGGGGCCCGCCTGGATCCACAGGCGTTCCAGGATTTCGGTCAGCTGCGGCATGCCGGACCGGCGATAGAGCGAGAAATGAAAGTCGTAATTGGATTGCACCGCTTGCGGATAGTCTTTTTGCTCTTCGGCACGGATCAGCGTGGCGTGGATGCGCTCGAGATCGGCAATGAATGCGGCATCGATGTGCGACAGCGCCTCGACGGCGGCCATCGGCTCCAGATGCAGACGCAGGCGCCGGATCTCCAGGTACTCGGAGAGCGACAGGCGGCGGGTCAGGAAGTAGTAGCCGGCCTTCATTTCGATGGCGCCGTCGTTGGTCAGCAGCAGGATGGCTTCGCGCACGGGCGTTTCGCTGACTTCCAGGTCGGCGGCCAGCGTGGCGATCTTCAGCCGTTCGCCGGGTTGGAAGCGGCCGGACATCAATCTGTCGCGCAGCGTGCGGTAGACCTGTCCGGTAAGGCTGGAGCGAGTGACGGAAGTTTTCTCTGTGGCCATAGTGGGCTGAGCGAAGGTCGACAGCGATTGTCTCGGACCTAGATTTTAGGGAAGAGCTGCTGCCTAGGTAGAACTACGGATATGAGTACCACCTAAAAGAACACAATATATTATATATCGTGTTAAGCCAGTGGCCCGCGCCACGGCAAAGATCGGAGGAACGCTGGATGTCGTCGTCCCCTGAAGTGCTGCGAGATCGCTGGGGCATACCGCATGTCCGGGCCGATGGCGTCGATGAGCTGTTCTTCGCCAACGGCTATGTCCACGCGCAGGACCGGCTCTGGCAGATGGACGCCGCGCGTCGGCGCGCCGTCGGCCGGTATGCGGAATGGGTCGGGCCCGAAGGAGCGGCGGCGGATGCGCTGGCCAGGCGGCTGGGCGTGGAGGCGGCCTCGCGCAGGGATTTCGCGGCGCTGTCGGCCGAGACACGGCGCATGTTGGAGTGCTATGCACAGGGCGTCAACGCCGCAATAAATGAGTTTCCGCTGCCCGTGGAATACGAGCTGCTGGGCGAGCGGCCGCAGCAATGGGAACCATGGCAATCGGTTGCCGTGATGCGTCAGCGCGGCCTGCTGATGGGATCCATCTGGTTCAAGTTGTGGCGCGCGGCCGCGCTGCGCACGATCGGACCCGAGGCCATCGGCCTGTTGCGGTACGACGACGGCGGCAACGAGCGTTTCGTTTCGCCGCAAGTCGATGACGTACAGACGCGGCGCTGGATCGCCGGCCTGCAGTCGCTGGCTCCTTCCATCGATGCGCTGCTGGCGCTGGCGCCGGCGGACGGCACCATTGCCGGGTCCAACAACTGGGCGGTGTCGGGCGCGCGCACCGTCAGTGGCAAGCCCATGGTCGCGGGCGATCCGCACCGGATCTTCGAGATCCCCGGGATGTATGCCCAATTGCACCTGAGCTGCGGCGAGTTCGATGCGCTGGGCTTCTCGGTGCCGGGCGTGCCGGCCTTTCCGCATTTCTGCCATACGGAGCACGTCGCGTGGTGCGTGACGCATGCCTTCGCCGATATCCACGACCTGTACCTGGAGTGTTTCGATCCCGCCGATCCCGCGCGCTATCAGACGGAGACAGGCTGGGCGCGGGCCGAGGTCCATGAGGAAATTGTGAACGTACGCGGCGCGGAATCCCTGAAGGTCCGCGTAATCCGGACGCGTCACGGTCCGCTGCTGGCGGATCCCGAGGCGAGCGGGTACGGGGTGGCGCTGCGTTCGGTGCAGCTGGACCCCGTGGACCGTTCCCTGGACTGCCTGCTGCCGATGCTGCGCGCCCATGGCGTGCGTGAGTTCAATGAGGTGTGCCGTCCCTGGGGCGTGATCGACCACAGCGTGGTGGCGGCCGACACGTCCGGCCACATCAGCGTGAACGTGCGGGCCATCGTGCCGGAGCGCGACCGCGTCAACGGCTGGCTGCCTGTGCCCGGTTGGACGGGGCAACACGAATGGCGCGGCTACATCCCCTGGGAACGCATGCCGCGCGAGGTGGACCCCGCGTCCGGCAAGCTGGTGACGGCCAACAACCGCATCGCGCCGGACGGCGAGGGCGATTACCTGTGCACCGATTGCCATCCCTCGACGCGGGCCCGCCGCATCAGTGAACGGCTCGACGGTTTTCCCGCCGCCAGCGTGGACGACATGGTCGGCCTGCTTGGCGACACCGATAGCGCGCGCGCTCGCGACATCGCCGCGCGCATCTGCAAGGTGACCCCTCAGGGCGCCGGCGCGGAACTGGTGGCCTTGCTGCGAGGCTGGAACGGCAACATGGCCGCCGGCGAGTTGGCTCCGTCGGCCTACTACCAGGTGCGCCAGGCAATGACGCGCATCCTCGCGCGGCGCTCGGGCCTGGACCGCGCCGCCCGGGACATCTTCGCCACGATGGCCGCGCCGGGCGTGGTGCCCGTCAATCAATTGTGGTGGACGCTGCCCGAACTGCTGCGCCGCGAAGACGTCAGCCTGCTGGCCGGCGCCACTTGGGACCAGGTCATTCAGGAAGCGCTGGCCGCCGTCGCCGAGGGCGGCGCGGTGCAGCCCTGGGGGCGCCTGCACCGTCCGGTGTTCTCGCATCCGCTTGCAAACGCCTTCCCTGAGGCAGCGGCAAGGCTTGCGCCCGCCTCCAACGATGTCGCGGGCGATGGCGATTGCGTGTGCGCCACCGGCGCCTATCCCACCGGCGGCCCCTCGTCCAGCTATGGGCCGGTTGCGCGTTATGTCTTCGACGTGGGTAATTGGGATGCGAGCCGCTGGTCGGTTTTTCATGGCGCCTCGGGCGCGCCCGACAGCCCTCACTACAGTGACCAGAACCCATTGTGGGCGCGCTGCGAGCTTGCGCCCGCGCCGTTCACGCGGGAAGCGGTGGACGCTTGCGCCGTGTCGCGCCAGCGCATCGAGATCAAGGGGCTGAAGCCGGAATCCGCGCATACCGACAGCCCGTAATGCCGAGTGGGGGTGCGCCCGCCGCGCGCCCATGCTGTTTTAACCGGGTCCGCCGCAAGCCTCGGCCGGAACCCACGAATAGAAAGGGGAACAGGATGTTCGCGAATTCCACATTGCAGCGGATCGGATGCGGCATGGTCATGGGCGCCGCCCTGTTGGCCAGCGCCATGGCGCCGGCAGGCGCGGCGGAGGACACACCCAAAAAGGGCGGGACTCTGATCTATGCGAGCCTGTCCGGCCCGGGCACCCTTGATCCCCAGGTTGCGGCCAGCATGGTGGATCTGGAAGTGATCCACCATCTGTACGAAGGCCTGGTGACCATCGACGGCTCCTACAACACCAAGCCCTTGCTGGCCCGCGAGGTCAAGGTCAGCGACGACCTCAAGACCTACACCTTCCTGCTGCGCAAAGGCGTCAAGTTCCATAACGGCAAGGTCATGACCTCCGAGGACGTGAAGGCGACCTTCGAGCGCTATGCCCGTGTCAGCCCGAACAAGGCGGCGCTGGATGATGTGGAAAGCTACGAAGCGCCCGACGCCGATACCTTCATCATCCGTCTGAAGAAAACGAATGCGGCGTTCCTCGATGTCCTGAAGACGCCGGTCTATCCCTTCGTGATCCTGCCCTCGGAACAGAAGGACAAGCCGGCGCGCGGCATAGACATCATCGGCACCGGCGTTTTCAAGCTGGGCCAATGGGTCAAGGACAGCCATCTGGTGATCCAGCGCTTTGCGGATTATGTGCCCGACGACCAGGCGCAAGGCCCCGACGGATTCGCCGGCAAGCGCACTGCCTACGTCGATGCCGTGCGTTTCAACTTCGTACCCGAGGCCAATGCGCGCGTCGCGGCGATGCAGACGGGCGAAGCCCTCTTTACCTCCACCATCCCGCCGGAATTGGCCGCCAGGCTGAAGAGCCAGAAGCACTTGCAGGAAGTGACGGTCTACCCGTACTGCCAGCAATATCTGATCGTGCATTCGCAACAGGCTCCCACCGACAACGTCAAGGTGCGCCAGGCAATTCGCGAGGCGGTGCACGTGGACGACATCATGAAAGTGATCGGCGCGTCCAAGAAGAACCACTCCATGGTCTATCCGGAAGGCGCGTATTACGGGGGCAAGGTCACCGATGGCCGCTACAACCAGAACGATCCGCAGAAGGCGCGCGAACTGCTCAAGGAAGCGGGCTACAAAGACACGCCTATCGTGCTGCAGACGAACAACAACTACGACTACATGCGCGACGCCATCCTGGTCCTTTCGGAGCAGCTCAAGGCGGCCGGGATGAATGTCAAGATCGACATCACCGACTGGACCACCAACGCCTCCAATCTCCAGACGGGCAAGGGCAACTGGAACGTCTCCACCACCAGCTTCTGCTCCAACCCCATCCTGGGCCCGCAGCAGTGGCAGTCCATGATCTACAACTTCCCGCACGTGAAGGACGACAAGGTGCTCGATGGCGCCTACGAAACCTTCTACAAGACGCCCGATCTGGCCGGCCGCAAGGCCGCGTGGCTGGACATCGAGCAGCGCGTGCTGGATGAGGCATACATGATCAAGGTGGCCGACCGCGGCAACGTGCAGGTCATCAATACGCGCAAGGTGGGCGGGTTCAGGCCGTACTACATGAATCACTTCTGGAACGTGTGGCTCAAGTAGGACGCGGCGACCATGTTCCATACCGTTTCCACTCGTATCGCGCAGGCGGTTCCGGTCATGCTGATCGTGGCCGTCCTGACCTTCTTCCTGATGCACCTGCTGCCCGGGGACCCGGCCGTCATCATCGCCGGCGACCAGGCCGGCCCGGAAGCCATCGAGGCCATGCGCCGCACGCTGGGGCTGGACAGGCCCTTGCTTGAGCAGCTCTGGTTGTGGCTGACGCATCTGGCCCAGGGCAATTTCGGCGAGTCCCTGGTGCTCAACCAGCCCGTGCTGTCCGCCGTCGCCGAGCGCATGCCCGTCACCTTGTCGCTGGCGGCCGTGGCATTCGCCATTACCTTACCGGTGGGCATTGCGTTGGGCATCACCGCGGCCTATTGGCGCGATTCCTGGCTGGATTCGGCCGTCATGGGCTTCGCCTTGCTGGGCGTGTCGGTGCCCAACTTCTGGATTGCGACGCTCTCGGTCATTCTGTTCAGCGTCAATCTGGGGTGGTTGCCCTCCGCCGGCTATGTGCCCATGGAAGACGGCTTCTTCGAATGGCTGGGCGCGCTGATCCAGCCGGCCGCCGTGCTGGCGCTGTTCCAGATCGGCTTTCTGGCGCGTATGACGCGCTCCGAGATGCTGGAAATCCTGGACCAGGACTACGTGCGCACGGCCCGCGCCAAAGGCGTGTCGGAGTTCTTCACCGTCTCCAAGCACGCATTCCGCAATACGCTGGTCCAGGTGTTGACGGTGGGCGGGTACATCGTCAGCCTGCTGATCGGCGGCTCGGTGGTCGTGGAGCAGGTGTTCGCGCTGCCGGGCATCGGCCGGCTGCTGGTGCAGGCCATCATGGCCCGCGACTATCCGACCGTGCAGGGCACCATGCTGCTGCTGGGCTTCGCCTTCGTGTTGATCAACGTGTTGATCGATGTGCTCTATACCTTCATCGACCCGCGGGTGCGCTATGACTGATATTGCGATCAACAGCCAGGCGCAGGCGGCGCCCGCCGTATCCAGCGCCCGGCGCCGTGTCTTCAAACGCCTGTGGCGGCACCGCTCGTTCAGGATCGGCGCCGCCATCCTGCTGGTCATCATCGCCGGTGCGGTGTTCGCTCCGTTCATTACGTCGGGCGATCCGATGGCGATGCGCATTTCCGACCGCTTCCATCCGCCCTCGTGGCAACATCCGTTCGGCGCGGATATGTACGGCCGGGACGTCTTCACTCGCGTACTGTATGGAGCCCGCCTGTCTCTGTGGATCGGCCTGGCGGTGTCGGTGCTGGCGGCCATCGGCGGATCGCTGGTGGGGATGATCGCCGGTTATTTCAGCTGGCTGGATTCGTTCTTGATGCGCATCATGGACGCGCTGCTGGCGTTCCCGGCGATTCTGCTGGCCATCGGCATCAATGCGGTGCTCGGCCCGCAGATCCACAGCGTGATCATTGCACTGGCTTTCGCCTATGTGCCTCGTATCGCGCGCATTGTGCGGGCCACGGTGCTGGTGATCCGCCGGCTGGACTATGTGGACGCGGCCCGCATCAGCGGCGCCAGCGCGTGGCGCATCATCGGCCGCCACATATTCCCGAATACGCTGGCGCCGTTGCTGGTCTCGCTGACCTTCATTTTCGCCTACGCCATCCTGGCCGAGGCCACGCTCAGCTTCCTGGGCATCGGCCCTCCGCCGCCGATGCCGAGCTGGGGCAACGTTATTTCCGAGGGGCGGGATTACGCCGTCGAAGCCTGGTGGATCATGCTGTTTCCTGGGCTGGCCATCAGCCTGTCGGCATTGGCCATCAACCTGCTGGGCGACGGGCTGCGCGACGTTCTCGATCCCCGGCTGAAAGTGGAGGGCGCATGATGAACCAGCCCTTGTTGGAGGTGGATGACCTCAGCGTGGACTTTCGCACGGACGCCGGCTGGACGCGCGCGGTCAGCAATGTCAGCTTTTCGCTGGACGCGAACCGTTCATTGGGCATCGTCGGCGAGTCGGGCAGCGGCAAGAGCGTCTGCGCGCTGTCCATCCTGCGGCTGCACCATAAGCGCACCTCGCGCATGCCCGGGTCGGCGATACGCTTCGAGGGCAAGGACCTGCTTGCCATGCCCGAGGGCGGCCTGCGCCAGGTGCGCGGCGGCGACATCGCGATGATCTTCCAGGATCCCATGACGTCGCTCAACCCGGTGCTGACCATCGCGGACCAGATTGGCGAAACGCTGCGCATACACCAGGGCATGGACAAGGCTGCCGCACGGCGCCGTGCTGTCGAGCTGCTGGACATGGTGCGCATTCCCGACGCCCGGCGCCGTGTGGACGAGTATCCGCACCGCCTGTCCGGCGGCATGCGGCAGCGAGTCATGATCGCGATGGCGATCGCCTGCCGCCCCAAACTGCTGATTGCGGACGAGCCCACGACGGCGCTGGACGTCACCATCCAGGCCCAGATCATGCAACTGCTGCGCGAGCTCCAGGCCGAGATCGGTATGTCCGTCATCCTGATTTCCCACGACCTTGGTCTGGTTGCCGAGTTCGTCGAGCGCGTCATCGTGATGTACGCCGGCCACATCGTCGAGGAAGCCGGTGCCGCGCAGATGTTCGAAAAACCTCTGCATCCCTATACCGAAGGTTTGCTGCGCGCCATTCCGGACCTGGACGCCGATCATGAGCGTCTGCTGGCCATTCCCGGCAGCATTCCGGCCTCGGGGAATTGGCCGCAGGGCTGCCGCTTCGGGCCGCGCTGCGGCCGTGCGGAGCCTGCCTGTCTGGCTGCGCCGGTGCCTATCCAGGCCTTGCCGTCGGGACGCATCCTGCGCTGCCCGCCCCGCGCGGCTGAGCAGCTAAAGGAGGAGATCGCCGCATGAGCCAGAATCCCATCGTGCAGGTCAGCGGCTTGAGCCGCGATTTCAAACTGGGCCGGAGCGCCGGCAAGAACGCCGTCCTGCGGGCGGTCGACCAGGTGAGCTTCGACATTCATCACGGCGAGACCATCGGCCTCGTGGGGGAGTCCGGGTCCGGCAAATCCACGATCGGCCGGATGATGATCGGACTGCTGGAACCCTCGGAGGGCGATATCCGCCTGTTCGGAAAATCCATCGCCGGGCCGCAGGGGCGGGCCAATCTGGCCGCGGTGCGGCAACGCATCCAGTTTGTGTTCCAGGACCCGTATTCCTCGTTGAATCCGCGCATGCGGGTGGGCGATGCGGTCGCCGAGCCGCTGGATATCGCGCGCAAATCCACGCGCAAGGAGCGCCAGGAGAGGGTGGCCGAATTGTTCGACATGGTGGGGCTTCCCGCTGCCTTCGCGGGACGCTTCCCGCACGAATTCTCGGGCGGGCAGCGCCAGCGCATCGTGATCGCCCGGGCGCTCGCGCTCAATCCGGATTTCGTGGTGTGCGACGAGGCGGTGGCGTCCCTGGACGTTTCCATGCAGGCCCAGATCGTCAACCTGTTGATGGACCTGCAGCAACGGCTGGGCCTGAGCTACCTGTTCATCGCCCACGACCTGGCCGTCGTCAAAGCCATTTCCCATCGCGTGGCGGTGCTGTACGCCGGGGAGATCGTGGAGATCGGCAACAAGCGTTCGCTTTACGCCGCGCCGCGCCATCCCTACACGCAGGCCCTGCTCAAGGCCGTGCCGCGTCCGGTGGCGGGCCGTGTGCGTCCGCCGCCGATCAAGGGAGAGTTGCTCAGCGTGCTGAACCGGCCTGCCGGATGCAGCCTGAGCCCGCGCTGTCCGCATGCGGCCGCGCGTTGCCGGGAAGAAAAGCCCCTGCTGCGCGAAGTCGAACCCGGCTGGCTCGTGGCCTGCCACTTCCATGAAACCCTGGCCGCCCAACCCGCGTCCTGACCGCAACGATCGAGGAATGTCCGTCATGTCCGACCCGCAGCAGCCCGCCCGTCCCGAGTTCGGCCCTTTGAACCAGCGCGCGCGCCCCACGGGCGTCATGCATCCCGACCGGGCGCTGCACCTGTCGCACTGGTACGAGGCGCCCAGCGAGGACCCGTCGCTGCCGGAGGTCTATGTCTACACCGACGCCATGTCCTACGAGGCCGGCCAGGAGGTCGCCTTCCATGCCTCCAGCACCGCGCAGCGCTGGACGCTAGAGGTCTGGCTGGACGGCGCGGCGCCGCAATGCGTGCACAGCCAGCAGGGCATCGCCGGCGAGTTCGCGGCCATGCCCGACCAGGCTTACCGCAACGGCTGCGGCTGGCCCGAGGCGCATCGCTGGCGCCTGCCGCCAGACGCCGCCAGCGGCTTCTACCGGGTGGCCGCGCATTGCGAGCGATCGGATGGTTCGCGCTTTCTGCAGCACCATTTCTTTGTCGTGCGTCCAAAATCGGGGCAAGGCGCGCGTCCGGGCAAGTTCCTGTTCCTTCTGTCGACGTCCACCTGGATGGCCTATAACGATTGGGGCGGCGCCAACGCCTATGACGGCATCGACGGGCCGCAGCGGAATCAGTTCTCGCCCGTGCTCAGCAACCAGCGCCCCTGGACGCGCGGGCTGGTATGGCTTCCGCCGGGGGCGCCGCGCCTGTGCGATCCGGTGCCCCGCGAGCCCTGGGAGGCGCCGCGCTATCCCACCAAGGAGTGGGCCTACACCAACGGCTTCGCGCAGTACTACGCATCCTCGGGCTGGGCGCACTTCGAACGGCATTTCGCGGTGTGGGCGCAGCGCGAAGGCTATGCCTTCGACATGGCAACGCAGACCGATCTGCACTATCGCCCCGAGATCCTGCAGGACTACAGCACGGTGGTCATTGCGGGCCACGACGAGTACTGGACCCGCGGCATGCGCGAGTCCATCGACCGCTTCGTGGAGCAGGGCGGCAGCGTGGCGCGATTCGCCGGCAACTTCATGTGGCAGATCCGCCTCGAGGACGAAGGGCGGACGCAGGTCTGCTACAAGGCCCGAGCCAAGACCGAAGACCCGGTAGCCGGCGGCCCGGAGCACGCGACCCTGACGGGCGCCTGGGAAGAGCAGGCCGTGAACTGGCCTGGCGCCACCACTTTCGGCGTCAACGGCATGCGTGGCGTGTACTCGTCCTGGGGCGGTTTCGCGCCGCGAGCCAGTCGGGGGTTCACGGTTTACCGGCCTCGCCATTGGGCGTTCGAAGGGCTGGACATGCACTACGGCGATGTCATGGGCGCGCAGGCCGGTATCTTCGCCTATGAGGTCGATGGCCTGGAATACACGTTCCGGCACGGCCTGCCATATCCGACCCACGAGGATGGCGCGCCGAAGAGCGCCGAGATACTGGCCATGTCGCCGGCGCTCTATGGCGAAGAAATGCACGACGGCGAGGGCTTCCGGTACTACCTGAAGGACGGCGGCCTCGCGCGCAAGGCCGAGGCCTTGAGCGGCGAGTCCACGCCAGAGGCGATCGCCCGCCATCAATACGGCTCAGGCATGATCGTCTCGATGACGCGCGGCCAGGGCGAGGTGTTCACCGCGGGCAGCTGCGAATGGGTCATGGGCCTGACGCGCAACTGCTATTACACCCAGGGCGTCACGCGCAACGTGCTGGACCGCTTTCTCGCCAAAGGGCGGGCTTAGTCCGTCTTCCAGCCCCACTTCATGAAAATGGCCCTGCCTTCCGGGGCCGTCAGGAAGTCGACGAACGGCTGGGCCTGCGGATTGGCCTTGCCTTTGCCGGTCACGACGGCGCCAGCATCCCGGCAGATACGGTACGGTTCCTCACACCGAATGTGCGCGACCTGCCCGGCTCGAGTCTTGGATAGCATGTATATGGCTCCTGCTCCCTTGGTTGTCAAAATTTGCTGACATACCTTTCGGCCAACGCTGACATACGAGGACCGTGCGTCCGTTGCACACCGGCGCATACCGATTCAGAAGCGGCGGACGATATGAAAGACCGGCTTTACACGGCGCCTCAGCGCGACATGCAGTTTGACGCTCGCGCGCGTAGTGGCCCACCGCTGGCCGGGTGCCGTCTGTGACGACAGGCCGCTCCCGACCCAAAGCGGACATCATTGCCTCGGAGCTCCGGACGCCCCGACCCCGCGTGCGCTAGCGCGCCGGGGCATTATGGGCTGCGACTCAACGAAGTACACCGATTCTTGCTAACGTCGCACTCGCGGCATGGATGTTATCTGAGCTCAGGTTCGCCACGATGGGGAGCAATCCACGTTGCGCCTGAATGCGGCGAAGGCAGCAAGCCCAGAGGCCAAGTTAAAGTCTGTCGGGCTTAATCTAGTCTTAACATGGAAGCTTCGAGACTGGTTGAAGAAGTCTGAGAATGTTACAGTCATTTGTCAGCTTCAACCATCAACAGGACGTAGTCCTATGTTGCACGGGCCATTGTGATTCACGGCAAAAAAGCTCCCGGAACGTGAAATTTCCGCGCACCTCTGACAATGCGCTTGGAAGCGAATGAAATGCAATAATTGGGTCGAGTTTCCCGCTGTTTATAAGCTCTGCCCGTTGCAGGCGCCCAAATTTTTCTTGCCGATTTGGGCGAAACTGTCCAGCCGACGTATAGACGGAGTTAGCATCACACGGTGCCCGGCATTGGATTCAAATAAAGTTTTCATAAATGAATAAGAAAATAACTTGGCTCCACTTGAGCGATTTGCACGTTGGCCAGTCGGGACAGTACTTATGGCCTAATTTCAAAGACCGTTTTTTTGATGATTTACGGTTAGTTGTAGATCTAAGTGGTTCAGTTGATCTAGTTCTATTCACTGGCGACTTGACGCAGACCGGTGCGGCTGACGAGTTTGAGCGCCTGACAGACCAGTTGGAGGAGATATGGCTTGTACTTAAGGAATGTGGTTGCGCGCCATCGTTGGTCTGCGTGCCAGGCAACCACGATTTAGTGCGACCGAATCCTCGTGATGCTCGAGTAAAGCAATTACATCGTTGGCACGATGATCCAGATGTCCGAGAGGATTTTTGGGCGGGAGGTGATAGCCAGTATCGGGATGTTATTCAACAGGCCTTTGAAAACTACGAGAGATGGAAAGTTAGTTTGTCAGGTCGGACTATATCTACTCTGCCAACCTCTAAGGAACCTCTGAACAAGTCCAACGAACCTGTCAGAATATAAGTTATTGAAAACAGTCCGATCCGAGTGAACCCGATGAGCCAGTTGAGTTTTTCCGAAGCCGAGTACGTTGGCAAACGCAAGAAAACGCGCCGTGAGAAGTTTCTGGCCAAGATGGAGCGTGCGGTGCCGTGGAAGCTCTTTGCCGATCTGGTCGATCCGCATTACCCCAAACCGGGCATCGGTCGTCCACCGTATCCGCTGGAAACGATGCTGCGCATCTACTTCATGCAACTGTGGTTTTCGCTGTCGGACCCGGCCATGGAAGAGACGCTGTACGACAGCTTTTCGATGCGCCAGTTTGCCAAACTGCCTGGAGGTCGTGTGCCGGACGAGACCACCATTTTGAACTTCCGTCATCTGCTCGAGCAGCACAACATTGCCGACCAAGCGCTTGAGGCGGTCAACCTGCTGTTGCAGGATCAAGGCATTCAGGTGCGCAAAGGCACCATTGTGGACGCCACAATTATCGATGCACCCAGCTCGACCAAGAACGCCAGCGGCACGCGGGACCCCGAGATGCATCAGACCAAAAAGGGAAACCAGTGGCACTTTGGGATGAAGGCCCACATTGGGGTTGATCTTCACAGCGGGCTGGTCCACACGGTGGTGGGCACCGCTGCCAATGAGCATGATGTTACTCAGGCGGCTGCGTTGCTGCATGGTGAAGAAACGTTGGCTTTTGGCGATGCCGGTTATCAAGGCGTAGACAAACGACCCGAGCACCAAGGGCGTGACGTAACCTGGCACATTGCCATGCGCCCCGGCAAACGGCGCGCCTTGGGTAACAGCGCAATTGATCGTTTGACGCAAAACATTGAGCGGGCCAAATCCAGTCTTCGAGCCAAGGTTGAGCATCCGTTTCGTGTCATCAAATGCCAATTCGGGTTTCGTAAAGTCAGATTCCGTGGACTGGCCAAGAACACTGCGCATTTGAAAATGTTGTTTACGCTGTCCAATATCTGGATGGCACGCCGCCCGTTGACGGCGGTGGCAGGGTAAGTGCGCCCAAAAAGCGCCAACAGGCCCGAAAACGGGCCTGATCGGGGTGCAAACAACCCGAAAGTGGCGATGATTTGAGCAGTTTTTAACCATTTTTGAATACTTTGGTCATGAGGTCGATTTTTGGATGTTTGAAATCGAGTTCTTCAGACCTTCCCTAAGCGAGGCGGGAAGGAGTAGTGATCGAACGTTCAAAATTGATTTGGAAAACTACTCGCGACGAGAGGAATTTCTGAGCTCCTTTCTCGCGTCAAACGGGTGCACGCTGCAGGCATTCTGCGACGCATTCGCCTCGGCAGGAAAGTGCATCCTAATCCTAGGGAACCTCTGAACAAGTCCAACGAACCTGTCAGAATATAAGTTATTGAAAACAGTCCGATCCGAGTGAACCCGATGAGCCAGTTGAGTTTTTCCGAAGCCGAGTACGTTGGCAAACGCAAGAAAACGCGCCGTGAGAAGTTTCTGGCCAAGATGGAGCGTGCGGTGCCGTGGAAGCTCTTTGCCGATCTGGTCGATCCGCATTACCCCAAACCGGGCATCGGTCGTCCACCGTATCCGCTGGAAACGATGCTGCGCATCTACTTCATGCAACTGTGGTTTTCGCTGTCGGACCCGGCCATGGAAGAGACGCTGTACGACAGCTTTTCGATGCGCCAGTTTGCCAAACTGCCTGGAGGTCGTGTGCCGGACGAGACCACCATTTTGAACTTCCGTCATCTGCTCGAGCAGCACAACATTGCCGACCAAGCGCTTGAGGCGGTCAACCTGCTGTTGCAGGATCAAGGCATTCAGGTGCGCAAAGGCACCATTGTGGACGCCACAATTATCGATGCACCCAGCTCGACCAAGAACGCCAGCGGCACGCGGGACCCCGAGATGCATCAGACCAAAAAGGGAAACCAGTGGCACTTTGGGATGAAGGCCCACATTGGGGTTGATCTTCACAGCGGGCTGGTCCACACGGTGGTGGGCACCGCTGCCAATGAGCATGATGTTACTCAGGCGGCTGCGTTGCTGCATGGTGAAGAAACGTTGGCTTTTGGCGATGCCGGTTATCAAGGCGTAGACAAACGACCCGAGCACCAAGGGCGTGACGTAACCTGGCACATTGCCATGCGCCCCGGCAAACGGCGCGCCTTGGGTAACAGCGCAATTGATCGTTTGACGCAAAACATTGAGCGGGCCAAATCCAGTCTTCGAGCCAAGGTTGAGCATCCGTTTCGTGTCATCAAATGCCAATTCGGGTTTCGTAAAGTCAGATTCCGTGGACTGGCCAAGAACACTGCGCATTTGAAAATGTTGTTTACGCTGTCCAATATCTGGATGGCACGCCGCCCGTTGACGGCGGTGGCAGGGTAAGTGCGCCCAAAAAGCGCCAACAGGCCCGAAAACGGGCCTGATCGGGGTGCAAACAACCCGAAAGTGGCGATGATTTGAGCAGTTTTTAACCATTTTTGAATACTTTGGTCATGAGGTCGATTTTTGGATGTTTGAAATCGAGTTCTTCAGACCTTCCCTTAATTAAATTATTAATTAATTAAAAGGGGGGCGGCCGCCAGGGTTACCGTTCTGGGCTTCGGACAACGATGGTGTAATGGGACGACCCCCATGCCGCCGCGCTGGCGGCTTTACGCAGGAGACCCGACCGCCATGCCGCAATCGTCCTCCATCAACCGCCGCATCGTGCTGGCCTCTCGTCCGCAGGGCGAGCCCGGCGACGGCGATTTCCGCCTGGAAACCGGCGAAGTGCCGCAGCCCGGCCCGGGCCAGGTGCTGCTGCGCACCGTCTATCTGTCGCTGGACCCCTATATGCGCGGGCGCATGAGCGATGCGCCGTCCTATGCCGAACCCGTCAAGATCGGCGAAGTCATGGTGGGCGGCACGGTGACGCGGGTCCAGGCGTCCAACCATCCCGACTACCGGCCGGGCGACTGGGTGCTGGCGCAATCCGGCTGGCAGGACTACGCCCTGTCGGACGGCGCGGGCCTGCTGCGCCTGGGGCCCGATCCCGAACATCCTTCCTACTCGCTGGGCGTGCTGGGCATGCCGGGCTTCACCGGCTACATGGGGCTGCTCGACATCGGCCAGCCCAAGGCCGGCGAAACCGTGGTGGTGGCCGCGGCCAGCGGCGCGGTGGGCGCGGTGGTCGGGCAGATCGCCAAGATCCACGGCTGCAAGGTCGTGGGCATCGCCGGCGGCGCGGACAAATGCCGCTACGTGGTCGAGGAGCTGGGCTTCGACGACTGCGTGGACCACAAGACGCCGGACCTGCCGGCGCGGCTGGCGCGGGCCGTGCCGCAAGGCATCGACGTGTATTTCGAGAACGTGGGCGGCGCCGTGTTCGACGCCGTGCTGCCCTTGCTCAATCCGCGCGCCCGCGTGCCGGTGTGCGGCCTGATCTCGGCCTACAACGCCACCCGCGCGCCCGACGGGCCCGACCGCCTGGGCCAGCTGATGCGGGTCATCCTCACCAAGCGCCTGAAGGTGCAGGGCTTCATCATCTTCAACGAATACGCCCACCGCTACGGCGAGTTCCGCCAGGCCATGGAAGGCCTGCTGCGCGACGGCCGCATCAAGTACCGCGAGGACGTGGTCGAGGAACTGGAGAACGCGCCGCGCGGCCTGATCGGCCTGCTCAGGGGCGAGAACGCCGGCAAGCGCATCGTGCGCGTCGGCCCGGACGACAACAGGAGCGCGCCATGAATATTCTGATCGTGCTGACTTCGCATGACACCCTGGGCGATACCGGCCGCAAGACAGGCTTCTGGCTGGAGGAGTTCGCCGCGCCGTACTACGTATTCGTGGACGCCGGCGCCAAGGTCGCGCTGGCTTCGCCGGCCGGCGGCCAGCCGCCGCTGGACCCCAAGAGCGACGAGCCCGACGCCCAGACCGAGGCCACGCGCCGTTTCCGCCAGGACCCCGATGCCCAGCGCCTGCTGGCCGCGACCCGCCCGCTGGCCGAGGTGCAGGCGGCCGACTACGACGCCGTGTTCTATCCGGGCGGCCACGGCCCGTTGTGGGACCTTGCCGAAGACCCCGCGTCGGTGGCGCTGATCGAGGCCATGCTGGCGGCCGGCAAGCCGGTCTCGGCCGTATGCCACGCGCCCGGCGTGCTGCGCCACGCCAAGACGGCCGATGGCAAGCCGCTGGTGCAGGGACGCCGGCTCACCGGCTTTTCCAATGCGGAAGAGGCCGCCGTGCAACTGACCGAAGTGGTGCCGTTCCTGGTCGAGGACGAACTGAAGAAGCTGGGCGGGCAGTACTCCAGCGGTCCGGACTGGGAGCCGCACGTGGTCGGCGACGGCCTGCTCATCACCGGCCAGAATCCGGCCTCGTCGGTGGGCGTGGCGCAGATGCTGCTGGAGCGGCTGGAGCACTGATTGCGGCGGCCGCGGCCGCTCATGTGTCAGAATCGCGCCTTTTGCGAAATCCGCGCACGGCGCCAGCCCGTCTTGCGCGCTCCGTTCCAATGCCTTCCGAAGTTCCCGCAACACCCCCGGGCTCCTGCGTCGCCGCGCTGTTTGCCGCCATGCAGGCGCGCGACCCGGCCACCGGCCGCCACAGCGGCCGCGTCGCGGCCTTGAGCGCGGCCCTGGCCCAGGCCCTGGGCCTGCCAGAAAACGAACAGGAAATCGTCGCCATCGCCGCCCGGCTGCATGACCTGGGCAAGATCGGCACGCCCGACCGCGTGCTGTTCTCGCCCAGCCGCCTCGGCCCGGAAGACTGGGCGATCATGAAGGCGCATGCCGCGGCCGGCGCCGACATCATCCTGTGCAGCGCCATTCCGCAACGCGAACAGATCGCGCTGGCGGTGCGCCACCACCACGAACATTTCGACGGCTCCGGCTATCCCGCCGGCCTGGCGGGCCACCACATCCCGCTGCATGCGCGCATCATTTCGCTGGCCGATTCCTACGACGCGCTGGGCGACGTGCGCCCCTACCATCCCGCGCGCCCGCACGTGGAAATCATGCGCATCCTGCATCAAGAGGCCGGCGCCAAATGCGACCCGGACCTGTTGCGGGCGTTCGAGCGGATGATCGAGGACAGCCCGCTGCGGGTGCCGTGAAGGGGGGAGTGGGACGTGTTGGATGCGTCGGGTGTGCCGGATGTATCGGATGCGTCGGATGTATCGGATGTGCCGGATGCGTTGAATGTATCGGATGCATCGAATACGTCGGATGCGTCGGATGCGTAGGATGGGTGCAGCGCGAGAGCGCGTGCGCAAAAACTCAACCATCGAACGCGCGTAACCCATCAGGCGGCGCCAGCCGCCATTTTTCTTGGCACGCAAAATGCCGGCTTGCGCCGGCTGATGGGTTACGCGCGTTTGGCGTTCGAGTTCTGGCTCTAACGGTTGCGCGCTGCACCCATCCTACGCCATCACGCCATCACGCCATCACGCCATCACGCCATCCCACCATCCCCACCTACAAACGGTAATTCGCCGCGACCGTTTCCAGGTCCTGCAGCGTGCGCTGCTGCCAGGCGGCGTCGTGGCCCAGTTCCTCGGCGAGCAGGCGGGCCACTTCGGGGGCGGCCAGCATCGCGGCTTCGCTGTCCAGGAACAGCGCGCGGTTGCGGCGCGCCAGCACGTCTTCGGCGCTGCGCGCCAGTTCGTACCGGGCCGCGTAGCGCACGTGCGCCTCGGACAGGCCGCTGCTCTTGACCAGCATGCGCTCGGCGCCCGGCAGGGCCTTGAGCGCGGCCAGGTCGCTGCCGTAGTAGCTGTCCGGCGTGCCGGCGTGTTCCTGCGACGGCGCCAGGCCGGCGGCGCCGTGCAGCGCCAGGGTCTCGGTGCGGCAGCTGGCCTGGGTCAGCAGCTGGTGCTGGATGGCCGTGTCGACCACGTCCTGCGCCATGCGGCGGTAGGTGGTCCATTTACCGCCGGTCACGGTGACCAGGCCGGCCTTGGACACCAGGATGGTGTGCTCGCGCGACAGGGATTTGGTGGACGCCTCGCCGGTGGCCTTGACCAGCGGACGCAGGCCGGCCCAGACACTGGTGACGTCGTCGCGCGTGGGCTTGCGGCTGAGGTAGCGCGCCGCCGTGCCGAGGATGAAGTCCACGTCCTGGGCGCCGGCCTGCGGGTCCAGCGGCAGGTCGTTGCGCGGCGTGTCGGTGGTGCCGACGATGGTGTGGCCGTTCCAGGGCACGACGAACAGCACGCGGCCGTCGTCGGTCTTGGGAATCAGGATGGCGCGGTCGCCCGGCAGGAATTCGCGCGGCAGGGTCAGGTGCACGCCCTGGCTGGGCGCGACCATGGTCTGCGCGTTCTTGTCTTCCATGCGCCGCACCGCGTCCACCCAGACGCCGGTGGCGTTGATCACGCAGCGCGCGCGCAGCGTGAAGCTGGCTCCGCCCAGGACGTCCTGCGCGGTCACGCCGTCGACCTTGCCGCCGGTCATGGTTAGGCCGGTGGCGCGCACGTAGTTCACCGCCGTGCCGCCCAGGTCGAACAGCGTGCGCATCAGGCTGACGGCCAGGCGCGCGTCGTCGAACTGGCCGTCGTAGTACAGCACGCCGCCGCGCAGCTTGCGGCCATTGACGGCCTCGGCCAGGGTCGGTGCGTTGGCCAGCGTGTCGCGGCGCGACAGCCAGCGGCTGGGCGACAGGTTGAGCTTGCCGGCCAGCATGTCGTACATCTTCAGGCCGATGCCGTAGAAGGGCTGGTCCAGCAGGTTGTAGGCGGGCACGACGAAGCCCAGCGGCCACACCAGGTGCGGCGCGTTGCGGTTGAGCAGCCCGCGTTCGTGCAGGGCCTCGCGCACCAGGCTGACATTGCCTTGCGCCAGGTAGCGCACGCCGCCGTGCACCAGCTTGGTGGCCTTGCTGGAGGTGCCCTTGGCGAAGTCGGCGCCTTCGATCAGCAGCGTGCGGTAGCCGCGCGAGGCGGCGTCCACCGCGGTGCCCAGGCCGGTGGCGCCGCCGCCGATGACGATCACGTCCCAGGAATGCGTGTTGTCCAGCGTGGCCAGGAGGCGGTTGCGGTCGGGCGGGGCGACGGGGGCGAGGGGAGCGTTCATGGATGTCAAGGTGTTTGCTTCAGGGTATTGGGCGCCGCGGCGACGTCGCAGCGCACGCCGGCGTCCAGCAGGACCTGCGCCAGCGGCTCCTGCGGATGCGCGTCGGTGAAAAACCGGTCTATCTGCGAGATGTGCGCCAGCTCCACCATGGCCTGGCGCTTGAATTTGCTGCTGTCGGCGGCCAGCCAGACTTCGCGCGACTGTTCGATGATGGTGCGCGCCACCCGCACTTCGCGGAAGTCGTAGTCGCGTAGCGTGCCGTCGGCCTCGATGCCCGAAATCCCGATCAATCCGATATCCACCTTGAACTGGCGGATGAAGTCCATGGTCGCCTCGCCCACGATGCCGCGGTCGCGCGAACGCACCACGCCGCCGGCCACGATGACTTCGCAGTCCGGGTTGTCCGACAGGATGTCGGCCACGTGCAGGTTGTTGGTGATCACGCGCAGGCCGCGATGGCGCAGCAGCGCGCGGGCGATGGCCTCGGTGGTGGTGCCGATGTTCAGGATCAGCGAGCAGCCGTCGGGCACGGCGCGCGCCACCGCCTCGGCGATGCGCTGCTTGCCGGCGGCGTGCAGGCCCTGGCGCTTGCGGTAGGCGATGTTCTCGATGGTGGAGGCCTCGATGCGCACGCCGCCGTGAAAGCGCGACAGCAGGCCGGCTTCCGAAAGAATATTGACGTCGCGCCGCACCGTCTGCAGCGTGACGTCGAAGCGTTTGGCGAGCTCTTCGATCGAGGCGGAGCCCTGGGCTCGCACCATTTCGATCAGGGCGCTCTGGCGGGGATTCAGTGTCATGTTCGTATAATAAAACAACAAAAGCGAAAAATAATGACGCACCGCAAGATTGTTTTTTGTTCGCTTCTTGAGTAAAACGCACAAAAAACGAAAGCTATCTGAAAGAGTATGCTCATCCTGTCGTCCGCCAGGCGCAGGCCGGGCCGCTGTACCGAATACTGAAGTCCGCGTTGCAATAAAACAGGGACGTATTAGTAGGTAGAGGAGATCAGATGCAGCTGAACCTGGACAGGGTAAGTTTGCGGGCGGGCTCGCAGACCCACCTGTATCCCATGAGCCTCGCGCCGGTCGAGGGGGCCATGACGGTGCTGCTGGGGGCGACCCTGGCGGGCAAGACTACGCTGATGCGCATCATGGCCGGGCTGGACCGGCCCACCGAGGGCCGCGTGCTGGCCGACGGCGCCGACGTCACCGGCGTGCCGGTGCGCCAGCGTAACGTCGCCATGGTGTACCAGCAGTTCATCAACTACCCGTCCATGTCGGTCTACGACAACATCGCCTCGCCACTCAAGCTGCGCGGCGCCGGCGACATCGGCGCCAAGGTCCGCGCCATGGCGGCCCGCCTGCACATCGACCACCTGCTGGAACGCTACCCGTCGGAACTGTCGGGCGGGCAGCAGCAGCGCGTGGCGCTGGCGCGCGCGCTGGCCAAGGACGCGCCGCTGATCCTGCTGGACGAGCCGCTGGTCAACCTGGACTACAAGCTGCGCGAGGAATTGCGCGACGAACTGTCGGAATTGTTCGCCGAAGGCCGTTCCACCGTCGTCTACGCCACCACCGAACCGGGCGAGGCGCTGTTGCTGGGCGGCCACACCGCGGTGCTGGACGCCGGCGAACTGCTGCAATACGGGCCGACCGTCGACGTCTTCCACCGCCCCAATTCCCTGCGGGTGGCGCGCGCCTTCAGCGATCCCCCCATGAACCTGTTCCCGGCGCGCCGCACGGCGTCGGGCTTCACCCTGCAAGGCGAGATGGAAGTGGCGCGCGCGCTGCCCCCGGAAGCCGCCGGCGATCTCACCGCCGGCCTGCGCGCCGGCGCGCTGGACGTGGAGCCGCGCCCCGGGCATATCCGCCTGCCGGGCGTGATGAAGCTGGCCGAGATTTCCGGCTCCGACACGTTCGTGCACGCCGAGACCGCGGCCGGCGACGTGGTGGCGCAACTGCCCGGCGTGCACCGCTACACGCTGGAGCAGCCGGTGCAGCTTTACTTCGACCCCGCCCAGACCTATGCCTTCGGCGCCGACGGCGCCTTGCTGGCCGCGCCGCGCCAGCCGGCCGGCGCGGGGGAGGCGGCCTGATGGCGCAGATCGAGCTGGACCTCTCCCATTCCTACGTCGCGGACCCCAGGACGGATGACGATTACGCGCTGCTGCCGCTGAAGTTCATCTTCCAGGACGGCGGCGCCTACGCTTTGCTGGGGCCGTCCGGCTGCGGCAAGACCACGCTGCTGAACTGCGTCTCGGGGCTGCTGCGGCCCTCGCACGGGCGCATTCTGTTCGACGGCCAGGACGTCACCGGCCGCACGCCGCAGGCGCGCAACATCGCCCAGGTCTTCCAGTTTCCGGTGGTCTACGACACCATGACCGTGGCCGAGAACCTGGCGTTTCCGCTGCGCAACCGCGGCATGCCGGCCGAACGCGTGCGCGAGCGGGTGGGGCGCATCGCCGAGATGCTGGACATGTCCGCGGTGCTGGACCGCCGCGCCAGCGGCCTGACCGCCGACGCCAAGCAGAAGATCTCGCTGGGCCGCGGGCTGGTGCGCAGCGACGTGTCGGCCATCCTGTTCGACGAGCCGCTGACCGTGATCGATCCGCAGCTCAAATGGGAGCTGCGCCGCAAGCTCAAGGAAATCCACCGCGAGTTCAAGCTGACCCTGATCTACGTGACCCACGACCAGACCGAGGCGCTGACCTTCGCCGACCAGGTCATGGTGATGGCGCGCGGACGCGCCGTGCAGGTGGGCACCGCCGACGATCTGTTCCTGCGCCCGGCGCATACCTTCGTGGGCCATTTCATCGGCTCGCCCGGCATGAATTTCCTGCCCGCGCAATGGCGCGACGGCGCGCTGGAGGTCGGCAGCCGGCGCGTGGCCGGCGTGCCCGAGGCCACGGCGGCGGCGCTGGCCGGCGCCGGCCCGGTCAAGCTGGGCGTGCGCCCGGAATACCTGCGCCTGGCCGAGCCCGAGGCGCCGGGCGCCGTGCCCATGCGCGTCGAGCGCGTGCAGGACGTGGGCACCTACACGCTGCTGGTGGCCGACTACGAGGGCGTCGCGGTGCGCGCGCGCCTGAACGGCGGCGCCATCCCGGCGGCCGGGGACACGGCCTGGCTGGGGGTGCTCAACCCGCACACCTGCTTCTACCGCGACGAGGAGCTGATCCGATGAAACCCATAGATCACCGGGCCTGGCTGCTGGTGCTGCCCGTGGTGCTGTGCGTGGCGTTCTCCGCCATCCTGCCGCTGATGACCATCGTCAACTATTCGGTGCAGGACATCATTTCGCCCGAGCGCCGCGTGTTCGTCGGCACCGAGTGGTACGCCGCCGTGCTGCAGGACGAAGAGCTGCACGGCGCGCTGCTGCGCCAGATCGGCTTTTCGCTGGCGGTGCTGGCCATCGAGATCCCGCTGGGGATCCTGCTGGCACTGTCCATGCCGGCGACCGGCTGGCGCGCCTCGGCGGTGCTGGTCATCATCGCGCTGTCGCTGCTGATTCCGTGGAACGTGGTGGGCACCATCTGGCAGGTGTTCGGCCGCACCGACATCGGGCTGCTGGGCGCGACGCTGTCATGGCTGGGCGTGGACTACAACTACACCGGCAACGACGTGGACGCCTGGGTCACCGTGCTGGTCATGGACGTCTGGCACTGGACGCCGCTGGTGGCGCTGCTGTGCTATGCGGGCCTGCGCGCGATTCCCGACGCCTACTACCAGGCCGCGCGCATCGACGGGGCCTCGCGCCTGGCGGTGTTCCGCTACATCCAGCTGCCCAAGCTGCGCGGCGTGCTCATGATCGCGGTGCTGCTGCGCTTCATGGACAGCTTCATGATCTACACCGAGCCTTTCGTGCTGACCGGAGGCGGGCCGGGCAACGCCACCACCTTCCTGTCGCAGTACCTGACGCAGAAGGCCGTGGGCCAGTTCGACCTGGGGCCGGCCGCCGCGTTCTCCATCATCTATTTCCTGATCATCCTGCTGCTGTGCTTCATCCTCTACAACTGGATGCAGCGCGCCGGCACCACCGGCGGTTTCGACGAGGAGCGCACCCATGCGTGAGAACAAGAGCTGGTGGCGCGGCGTATTCCTGGCGCTGTATCTCGTGTTCGCCATCCTGCCGCTGTACTGGATGCTGAACATGTCGTTCAAGACCAATACCGAAATCCTGAGCACGCTGACGTTCTGGCCCGAGAATTTCACCCTGGAGCATTACCGCACCATCTTCACCGATCCGGCCTGGTATTCCGGCTACATCAACTCGCTGATCTACGTGGTCATCAACACCGTGATCTCGCTGGCGGTGGCGCTGCCGGCGGCCTATGCGTTCTCGCGCTACCGCTTCATCGGCGACAAGCACGTGTTCTTCTGGCTGCTGACCAACCGCATGACGCCGCCGGCGGTGTTCCTGCTGCCGTTCTTCCAGCTCTACAGCTCGTTCGGGCTGATGGACACCCACCTGGCGGTGGCGCTGGCGCACCTGGTGTTCAACGTGCCGCTGGCGGTGTGGATCCTGGAGGGCTTCATGTCCGGCGTGCCGCGAGAGATCGATGAAACCGCCTATGTCGACGGCTATTCCTTCCCGCGCTTTTTCCTGACAATCTTTTTGCCATTGATCAAGTCCGGCGTGGGCGTGGCGGCGTTTTTCTGCTTCATGTTCAGCTGGGTCGAATTGCTGCTGGCGCGCACGCTCACCTCGGTCAACGCCAAGCCCATCGTGGCCACCATGACCCGCACCGTGTCCGCCTCGGGCATGGATTGGGGCGTGCTGGCCGCCGCCGGGGTGCTGACCATCGTGCCCGGCGGCATCGTGATCTGGTTCGTGCGGCACTACATCGCGAAGGGCTTCGCGATGGGCCGCGTGTAGCGCGGGCAACCCGGAGGACGACTCATGTTCAGCTGGATGGTATGGACCGTTCCCGTCGCCGTGTTCTTCGCCTGCGTCGGCCTGATGCTGGCGGGCATGACGATATGGGAACTGAAATCGCCCACGGTCGAGCGCAAGGGGTTCCTGCCCCTGCGCACCACCCGCGGCGACCGTCTGTTCATCGGCCTGATGGCCGCGGCCTGGGTCAACCTGGCCTTCGTGGGCCTGGGCGAGAAGGCGGCCGAATGGCTGTCGCTGGACGAACCGCCCTCGGTCTGGATCGGGTTCGCGGTATCGATGCTGTTGTTGGCGCTCATCATGAAAAAGGGCTGAAACGGGGGCGCAGACCCCTGCGTTATGCAGGTAAAGGACTATCGGCCATCGTCTTCCCGGGCCAGCGTCCGCAGCGTACATCGGGGAAGACTTATCGAGGAGACAGGTCATGAAATTGCGCATGCACGCCATGGCGGCCGCCATCGCCCTGATCGGGACGTCGGGGGCGTGGGCCGGAGAGCCGGAAGCCAGGAAATGGGTCGATTCGGAGTTCCAGCCCTCGTCGTTGTCCAAGGACCAGCAGATGGCCGAGATGAAGTGGTTCATCGACGCCGCCGCCAAGCTGAAGGCCAAGGGCGTCACCGAGATCAACGTGGTGTCCGAGACCATCACCACGCATGAGTACGAGTCCAAGACGCTGGCCAAGGCCTTCACCGAGATCACCGGCATCAAGGTCAACCACGACCTGATCCAGGAAGGCGACGTGGTCGAGAAGCTGCAGACTTCGATGCAGTCCGGCAAGTCCATCTACGACGGCTGGATCTCGGATTCGGACCTGATCGGCACCCACTACCGCTACGGCGCCATCCTGCCGCTGTCGGACTACATGGCCGGCGCGGGCAAGGAATGGACCAACCCCGGCCTGGACCTCAAGGACTTCATCGGCACCAAGTTCACCACGGCCCCGGACGGCAAGCTCTACCAGCTGCCCGACCAGCAGTTCGCCAACGTCTACTGGTTCCGCGCCGACTGGTTCGCGCGCCAGGACCTGAAAGACAAGTTCAAGGCCAAGTACGGCTACGAGCTGGGCGTGCCGACCAACTGGTCCGCCTACGAGGACATCGCCGACTTCTTCTCCAACGACGTCAAGGAACTCGACGGCAAGAAGGTCTATGGCCACATGGACTACGGCAAGAAAGACCCGTCGCTGGGATGGCGCTTCACCGACGCGTGGCTGTCCATGGCGGGCGCCGCCGACAAGGGGCTGCCCAACGGCATGCCGGTCGACGAGTGGGGTATCCGCGTGGCCGACGACAAGTGCACGCCGGTGGGCGCCTCGGTGGCGCGCGGCGGCGCCACCAACAGCCCGGCCGCCGTCTACGCGCTGACCAAGTACGTGGACTGGATGAAGAAGTACGCCCCGCAGCAGGCCATGGGCATGACCTTCTCCGAATCCGGCCCGGTGCCGGCCCAGGGGCAGATCGCGCAGCAGATCTTCTGGTACACGGCGTTCACCGCCGACATGACCAAGAAGGGCCTGCCGGTGGTCAACGACGACGGCACGCCGAAATGGCGCATGGCGCCGTCGCCCTACGGCCCGTACTGGAAGGACGGCATGCAGAACGGCTACCAGGACGTGGGCTCGTGGACCTTCTTCAAGTCCACCAACCCCGACCGGCTGGCCGGCGCCTGGCTCTACGCGCAGTTCGTCACGTCCAAGTCGGTCTCGCTCAAGAAGTCCATCACCGGCCTGACCTTCATCCGCGACAGCGACATCAACAGCGAGTTCTTCACCAAGAACGCGGCCAACTACGGCGGGCTGATCGAGTTCTACCGCAGCCCGGCGCGCGTGGCCTGGACGCCCACCGGCAACAACGTGCCCGACTACCCCAAGCTGGCGCAGCTGTGGTGGAAGAACGTGGCCACCGCGGTCACCGGCGAGAAGACGCCGCAGGCCGCCATGGACAACCTGGCCAACGAAATGGACCAGGTCATGGCGCGCCTGGAGCGGGCGGGGATGGCGCAGTGCGCGCCCAAGCTCAATGCCAAGAGCAATCCGTCCAAGTGGCTGTCCGACCAGCACGCGCCCTGGAAGAAGCTCGACAACGAGAAGCCCAAGGGCGAGACCATTCCGTACGAGAAGCTGCTGGCCGCCTGGAAGGAGGGCAAGGTCCGGTAGCCGTGTAAAACCCTGTTGCGCATCCGGCTTGTACCGCCCCGGCGGGCGGTACTAACCTGATCGTTCCTGAAGGAGACGGCATGCGACAGGGATCGGACTTGCAGGACCGCGTCGCGCTGGTGACCGGCGCGTCGTCGGGCATCGGGCGGGCCACCGCCATCGCGCTGGCGCAAGCGGGCGCGCGGGTGGTGGTCAATCACCGCGCGGGCGGCGACTCGCAGGCGCGCGCGGCCGCCGTGGTCGAAGCCGTGCAGCGCCTGGGCGGCCAGGCCGTGGCCGCGGCCGCCGACATCAGCCGCGAGGCCGAGGTCGAGCATCTGTTCGAGCAGGCCGTGCGCCACTACGGCCGCGTCGACATCCTGGTCAACAACGCCGGCATCGAGCATCCCGCGCCCGTCGCCGACATGACGCTGGCCGACTGGAAGCGCGTCATCGACGTGAACCTCACCGGCCATTTCCTGTGCGCCCGCGCCGCGGCCCGGGCCTACGAATCCCAGCCGGCCGACCCGGCGCGCAAAGGCCTGTCGCGCGGCAACATCCTCTTCATCAGTTCGGTCCACGAGCTCATCCCCTGGGCCTTCCAGGTCAATTACGCGGCGTCCAAGGGCGGGCTGTCGATGCTGATGAAGTCGCTGGCCCAGGAACTGGCGCCGGCCCGCATCCGCGTCAATTCGATCGCGCCCGGGGCGATACGCACAGCCATCAACCGGCCGGCCTGGGACAGCCCCGAAAGCCTGGCCAGGCTGCTCAAGCTGATTCCGTACGGCCGCATCGGCGAGCCGGAGGACGTGGCGCGGGCCGCCGTCTGGCTGGCCGGCGACGCGTCCGACTACGTGACCGGCACGACCCTGTTCGTCGACGGCGGGATGACGCTGTATCCCGAATTCCGCGGCGCGGGCTGACCGCGTATGTCCAAGCCGCTGGAAGACTACGGGCTCATCGGCAACATGCTGTCTGCCGCGCTGGTGGCGCGCGACGGCTCCATCGACTGGCTCTGCCTGCCGCATTTCGACTCGCCGGCCTGTTTCGCCGCGCTGCTGGGCGACGCGCGCCACGGACGCTGGCGCATCGCCCCGCATGGCCAGCGCGCTGTCGTCTCGCGCCGCTACGTGCCCGACACCGCCGTGCTGGAAACGCGTTTCGAGACCGCCTCGGGCGTGGCGACGATGTACGACTTCATGCCGTTGAGCGAAGACGACGAGCGCGTGGACCTGGTGCGCGTGGTGCGCGGCGATTCCGGCCACGTGCTGATGGACATGGACCTGGTGCTGCGCTTCAACTACGGCCAGGCCGTGCCCTGGGTGCGGCGGCGCGACTACGGCCTGAGCGCCATCGCCGGGCCGGACGCGGTCGAACTGCACACGCCGGTGGAGATGGAAGGGCACGACCTCAAGACCACCGCGCGCTTCAGCGTGCACCAGGGGCGGGTGGTGCCGTTCACGCTGTCCTACCACCGCTCGCACCGCACGCCGCACTTCGTGCCCGACCGCGTCGAAAGCATGGACCGCACCATATCCTGGTGGCAGGAATGGGCCAAGCGCTGCCACTGGGAAGGGCCGGCCGACGAACGCCGCGACGCGGTGGTGCGTTCGCTGATCACGCTCAAGCTGCTGACCTTCCAGCCCACCGGCGGCATCATCGCCGCGCCCACCACCTCGCTGCCCGAGACGCTGGGCGGCGCGCGCAACTGGGACTACCGCCATTGCTGGCTGCGCGACTCGGCGCTCACGCTGTACGCGCTGCTCAACGCCGGCTACCGCGAAGAGGCCGAGGCCTGGCGCCAATGGCTGCTGCGCGCCGTGGCCGGGCACCCCGACCAGCTCCAGATCATGTACGGCATCGCCGGCGGACGCTGGCTGCCGGAACTGGAGATTCCCTGGCTGCCCGGCTATGCCTCCAGCCTGCCGGTGCGCATCGGCAACGACGCGGCCGGCCAGAGCCAGTTCGACGTCTACGGCGAGCTGATCGAAACCCTGTACGCCGCGCGCGCGGCCGACCTCGCGCCGCTGGCCGAGGCCTGGCGGCTGCAGAAGGTGCTGCTGGAGCCGCTGGCGCGGCGCTGGACGGAGCTGGACCACGGCATCTGGGAGGTGCGCGGCGAGCGCCGCGCCTTCACGCATTCGCGGCTGATGTGCTGGGTGGCCTTCGACCGCGCGGTCAAGGGCTGCGAACGCTTCGGCCTGAAAGGCCCGGTCGTGGCCTGGCGCCGCCTGCGCGACCAGATCCGCGCCGACATCTGCGAAAACGGCTACGACCGCGCGCGCGGCTGCTTCGTGCAGAGCTACGGCTCGACCGCGCTGGACGCCAGCCTGCTGCTGATCCCGCAGGTGGGCTTTCTGCCCGCCGAGGACCCGCGCGTGGCCGGCACGGTGCAGGCCATCGAGCGCGGGCTGCTGCGCGACGGCCTGCTGCGGCGCTATTCCACCGACCTTACCGACGACGGGCTGCAGGGCGAGGAGGGCGTATTCCTGGCCTGCAGCTTCTGGCTGGCCGACGCCTACGTGATGCTGGGCCGGCTCGACGACGCCGAGCGCCTGTTCGAGCGGCTGCTGTCCCTGCGCAACGACCTGGGCCTGCTGTCCGAGGAATACGACGTGGTGCGCCGGCGCCTGATCGGCAACTTCCCGCAGGGCTTCTCGCACATCGGCCTGGTCAACACCGCCTACAACCTGAGCCGCGCCATGGGGCCGGCGCGCCAGCGCGCCGAACAGGACGCGCCGCGCGCCTGACGCGGCGGTGTATTCTCGCAGTCGGCGCGGTCCCCATGACGGGCCGCGACGCGCGCGCAGAGCCGGGTCGCGACCCCGCAGGCCGGACGGCGCACTCAGGAGACAAACATGCTTTTGACCGAAGAACAGCTCAGCATCCAGGACATGGCGCGCCGCTTCGCGCAGGAGCGCCTGGCGCCCAACGCCGAACGCTGGGACCGCGACCATCACTATCCCGCCGACGCCATCGCCGAAATGGCGCAGCTCGGATTCTTCGGCATGCTGGTGCCGGAGGAATGGGACGGCAACGACAGCGGCTACGTGTCGTACGCGGTCGCGCTGGAAGAAATCGCCGCCGGCAACGGCGCCTGCTCCACCATCATGAGCGTGCACAACTCGGTGGCCTGCATGCCCATCCTGAAATTCGGCACCGACGAGCAGAAGGAACGCTTCCTGCGGCCGCTGGCGCGCGGCGAGCACATCGGCGCCTTCGCGCTGACCGAGCCGCAGGCAGGTTCCGACGCCAGCAGCCTGCAGACCCGCGCGCGCCGCGACGGCGACGGCTACGTGCTCAACGGCGGCAAGCAGTTCATCACCTCGGGGCGCAACGGCCAGACCGTGATCGTGTTCGCGGTGACCGACCCCGAAGCCGGCAAGCGCGGCATCTCCGCGTTCATCGTGCCCACCGACACCCCGGGCTACAAGGTCCTGCGGGTCGAGGACAAGCTCGGCCAGCACGCCTCCGACACCTGCCAGATCGCTTTCGAAGACCTGCGCATCCCGGCGTCCTGCCGCCTGGGCGAGGAGGGCGAGGGCTACAGGATCGCGCTGTCCAACCTGGAAGGCGGGCGCATCGGCATCGCCTCGCAGTCGGTCGGCATGGCGCGCGCGGCCTTCGAATGCGCGCGCGACTACGCCCGCGACCGGCAGGCCTTCGGCAAGCCCATCTTCGAACACCAGGCGGTGTCGTTCCGGCTGGCCGACATGGCCACGCAGATCCACGCCGCGCGCCAGATGGTGCTGCACGCCGCGGCCCTGCGCGCCGCCGGCCGGCCTGCGCTGACCGAGGCCTCGATGGCCAAGCTGTTCGCCTCCGAGATGGCCGAGCGTGTGTGTTCGGCGGCCATCCAGACCCTGGGCGGCTACGGCTACCTGAAGGATTTCCCGGTCGAGCGCATCTACCGCGACGTGCGCGTCTGCCAGATCTACGAAGGCACCAGCGACATCCAGCGGCTGGTCATCGCGCGCAATCTGTAGCGCGGCGTTCAGCGCCGGCGGCGCCGGGCCCACAAGGCATAGACGATGGCGTTGCCGGCCAGCAGCAGCACGGCCAGGGCGATCTGCGAACCGCGGCCGATGTCCGCGGGGTAGATCAGGCCCAGCAGGTAGTGTTCGATGAAGCCGCCTTCATAGCCCTCCTGGCCGGCCTGGCGCCGCAGCGAGACCTCCAGCGGGGTGAGCGGGCAGATCCAGCCCATGCCCACGACCAGCGCGCCCCAGGCCATCGCCGGCAGGTGCAGCCAGGCGATCCGGGGTTTCCATAGCGCCAGCAGGCTGCCGAAGGCGACGAAGGCCACGAACAGCGCATGGACGATGAGCACCAGGTCGGCAAGCAGGCGGTAGCTCATCGGCGCATCCCGGCCTCAGGTTTTCAGGTCGCGCAGCAGCCGGGTCAGTTCCGGCGCGGCCATCAGCGACACGCCTTGCGCGCGCGCGTATTGCCGCGCGTTTTCCGAAACATCGCCCAGGGCGATATAGATGGCTTCGCGCGCGCCGCGCTGCTCGCGCGCCGCCTGCAACTCGCGCAGCGGCTCGACGCCGACGCGGGCCGCCTTCCAGCGCCGGGCGCTGACGATGGCTACGTGGCCGTCCTTGCTGAGCGCGAAGTCGGCGCCGGCGGCCTGCAGGCGCTGCACCTCGCAGCCGTCGCGCTGGAAGCCCGCCTCCACGGTGCGCGCGAACTCCGCCCAGGACATGGCGGCCGCGGCCTGCGTCACGGCCTGCACGCGCGCGTCCGACGGGGCGCGCATCTGCTTGTAGGCCGCCATGATGGCGATCACCACGAACGGGATCGCCGCGAACACGCCCATCGCCGCGTACTCCAGCGGCAGGGCGGCGAAGCCTCCCGCCGACAGCAGCACGGCCACCCCCGCGCTCATCCACCACGGCGAGCGCAGCAGGACGGCGAAGATGGAGTTCTGGGACATCTTGAATTTCATGGCGGCTCGCGGTGGGGCGGTAGAAAAGAGGATCAGGCCGGCTCGTCGCCGGCCGCGGCGGCGCGCACCACGATGCGCGCATCGCCGCAGGTCACGATCTGGCCGGCGCGGATCTTGGCGGTCTTGCGCGTTTCCGGCACGCCGCCGACCTGGACCAGGCCGTCGGCCACCAGCATCTTGCCCGCGCCGCCGCTGTCGCAGACGCCGGCGGCCTTGAGCAATTGGTTGACTTCGATATAGGGGCAGCCTGGCGCCAGCGTGAATTCGATGATGGGCATGGAAGGTCCTGGCTCAGGCCTGGCTGCGCGGCGCGTCGCCGGGAGGCTGGGGCGCGACCGGCGCGGCCGGGCGGTTATTGGTTTCGGCGCGCGCCATCCAGGCGATCAGCGACGAGCGCATGGCTTCCTCGACCGACATGTCGATCGGCTGCACCCATTCCTGCGGCACGAACACGGTGTAGCCGCCGATCATGTACCCCATCGGCAGGTAGACCGCCACGCGGTTTTCCTGCGTGAAGCCTTCGGGCAGGCCTTCCATGCTGCGGCGGGTCACCAGGCCCACCAGCTCCAGCTGCTGGCCGGGCACGCGCAGCACCACCACCTGCTGGGCGGTGTTCTTGGAGCTGGGCGAGAAATAGTCGGCGAAGCTCTTGAGCGACGAATAAATGCTCTTGACCACCGGCAGGTTGGTGAACGGCATTTCCAGCAGCACCAGCACGCGCTGCACGCGCTCCTTGGAGACCAGGTAGCCGATCGCCAGAATGCCCAGGATGCCCAGCGCCAGGCCCATGCCGGGCACGTAGAAGCCGCCGATGAACGGGCGCAGGAAGGTCAGCGCCACCGCTTCGGTCCAGGCCAGGAAGATATAGAGCAGATACAGCGTCAACGCCAGCGGCAGCACGGTGATCAGGCCGCGGAAGAAATACTTGTAGAGTCGAGTCATAGGCGGAGTAAAAATGGGGTCGGTGCGCTGAGGCGCGATCCGGGGGCCGCCAGCATAGCAGCCGGCGCGGTCCCATCCGGTAACAAACCGCGAAGAACGCGCCGCGCGCCTAGCGGTCCACCGGCAGGTACAGCGTTTCCTTGATTTCCTCCATCACCACATAGCTGTGCGACTCGGCCGAAGCCGGCAGGCGCTTGAGGATTTCGCCCAGGAGACGGCGGTACTCGTTCATTTCGGTCAGGCGCGCCTTGACCAGGTAGTCGAAGTCGCCCGAAACCAGGTGGCACTCCATGACCTCGGGCACGTACAGCAGCTCGTTCTTGACCTTGTCGAACACGTCGCCCGACTTGGCCGAGAGCTTGATTTCGAGGAACACCAGCAGGTTCTTGCCCAGCGCCGCCGGATTGACGCGCGCATGGTAACCCGTGATGACGCCGTCGCGCTCCATCCGCTTGATGCGGTCCGAGCAGGGCGTGGCCGACAGGTTCACCCGGTCGGCCAGTTCGGTGACCGAAATCCGGCCTTCGCGCTGCAGGATATCCAGGATTTTCAGGTCGATACGGTCGAGGTCGCGCATTTCACTACGGGCGATCGGAAAACGGGTATTGGGCGGGAAAAACCACTGCCAAAACGGATTTTTCAGTGTCTTTCACTGTGACGAGGGTCATAGACTACCGAAATTCCTGCATAAAACCAAACATCGGAAAGAATCATGCATGTGATCGTCCTCGGCAGCGGCGTCATCGGCACCACGACCGCGTACTACCTGGCCCGCCAGGGCGCCAAAGTGACGGTGCTGGACCGCCAGCCCGCGGCCGCACTGGAGACCAGCTACGCCAACGCCGGCCAGGTGTCGCCGGGCTATTCCACGCCCTGGGCCGCGCCCGGCATCCCGCTGAAAGCCGTCAAATGGCTGTTCCAGAAACACGCGCCGCTGGCCATCCGCCTGGACGGCAGCCTGTTCCAGCTCAAATGGATGGCCGCCATGCTGGCCAACTGTTCGGCCGAGCGTTACGCCGTCAACAAGGAACGCATGCTGCGCCTGTCCGAGTACAGCCGCGACTGCCTGCGCGAACTGCGCGCCTCCACCGGCATCCATTATGAAGAGCGCACGCGCGGCACGTTGCAGCTGTTCCGCACCGAGGCGCAGCTCGAAGCCGCGCGCCGCGACATCTCCGTGCTCGAAGAAGTGGGCGTGCCCTACGAACTGCTCGACCGCAACCGCCTGTCGACGGCCGAGCCGGCGCTGGCCCGCTCCATCGACAAGCTGGCCGGCGGCCTGCGCCTGCCCAACGACGAGACCGGCGACTGCCAGCTGTTCACCACCCGGCTGGCCGAGCTGGCGGCCGGGCTGGGCGTGGAATTCCGCTACGGCCAGGCCGTGGCCGGCCTGAACACCGCGGGCGGCCAGATCACCGGCGTGCGCGTGGGCAACGAAGTGCTGACGGCGGACCGCTACGTCGCCGCCTTCGGCAGCTACACGCGCGGCTTCCTGGAGCCGCTGGGCCTGGACCTGCCGGTGTATCCGGTCAAGGGCTATTCGCTCACCATCCCCATGACGGACGAGTCGGCCGCGCCGGTCTCCACCATCCTGGACGAAACCTACAAGATCGCCGTCACCCGCTTCGACAAGCGCATCCGCGTCGGCGGCATGGCCGAGCTGTCGGGCTTCGACCTGCGCCTGAAAGACGCCCGCCGCAAGACGCTGGAACTGGTCGTCAACGACCTGTTCCCGGGCAGCGGCGACGTGGCCCGCGCCGAATTCTGGACCGGCCTGCGCCCCATGACCCCGGACAGCACGCCCGTGGTCGGCCCGACCCGCTACGGCAACCTGTACCTGAACACGGGCCACGGCACCCTGGGCTGGACCATGGCCTGCGGCTCGGGCAAGCTGGTGGCCGACCTGGTCATGGGCCAGCGCCCGGCCATCCGCACGGACGGGCTGGATATTTCGCGCTACGACCGCAAATCCGCCGCCGGGCGGCCGCTGGTGCTGGACAGCAAGGGCGCGTGAAACGGGCGATTTGCGGACGATGGGTTCCGCGCGTTTTCTGATTGCGTTCTTGTCCAGACAGTCTCGCGCTGCACCCATCCTACGATCATGACGTTGCCGCATCGCCGGCCCGACCCCGCTTCGGCCTACAATCCCGCGCATGATCCATTTCCTGCACACCGCCGACTGGCAGATCGGGCGGCAATACGGCCAGTTCGAAACCGATGACGCCGCCATGCTGGCCGAGGCGCGCTTCGAGGCCGTGGCGCGCATCGCCGCGCTGGCCGCCGAACGCCAAGTGGACGCCGTGCTGGTGGCGGGCGACGTGTTCGATACGCAGGGCGTGTCGGACCGCACGATACGCCGGCTGTTCGGCGCCATGGCGGCCTATGCCGGACCCTGGGTCATGATCGCCGGCAACCACGACGCGGCGCTGGCCGACAGCGTCTGGAGCCGGGCCCGGCAGCTGGGCTGCATTCCGCCCAACGTGCAGGCGCCGCCGGCCATCGGCGTGGTGGACCTGCCGGCCATCGATCTCGCGGTGCTGGCCGCGCCGCTCACCCAGCGCCATACCTACGACGACGTGACCCAGGCCTTCGACGGCCTGGAGACCGCGCCGGGGCGTTTTCGCGTGGGGCTGGCGCACGGCAGCGTGGCGGGACGGCTGCCGGACAACATCGACGCCACCAATCCCATCGCGCCCGACCGCGCCGCCCGTGCGCGGCTCGATTACCTGGCGCTGGGCGACTGGCATGGCTGCCTCGCCATCGACGAGCGCACCTGGTATGCCGGCACGCCCGAGCAGGACCGCTTTCGCGGCAACGAGCCCGGCTACGTGCTGGACGTGCGCATCGAGGCCCCGGGCGCGGCGCCGGCCGTCGAACGGCTGGCCACCGGGCGCTACCGCTGGTCGGCCTGGTCGGAGACGCTGAGCCTGCCCAGCGACGCGCAGGCGCTGGCCGAACGCATGGCCGCGCTCGACGCGCAGGACGTGCTGCGCCTGGACGTGCAGGGGCACGTCAACATGGAGACCTGGGAGGCGCTGCAGCAGGCGGTGGACCGGACGGCGGCGCAGGTGCGCGCCTTGCTGCCGGACCTGTCGGGCCTGAAGCTGGAGCCGGACGAGGCCGACCTGGCCGAGCTGCGCGCCAGCGGCTACGTGGGCGAGGTGGCGGCGCAATTGCAGGCCTTGCAGGCCGACCCCGCGCAGTCGGCGGTGGCGGGCGAGGCCTTGCGGCTGCTGCTCAGGTTCCAGCGCGAAAGCGCCGTGCCGGGAGGTGCGAAATGAAGCTCTCGCGCATCGCCCTGGAAGAATTCCGCAAGTTCCGCCAGCCGCTGGTGCTGGACGGCCTGGAAGACGGCCTGAACCTGTTCGTGGGGCCGAACGAGGCCGGCAAGAGCACGGTGGCGGCGGCCATCCGCGCGGCTTTCCTGGAGCGCTACAGCACCAGCAAGGTCGCCGACCTGGCGCCGCGCGGCGAGTCCGGCGCGCGCCCTGGCGTGGAGCTGGCGTTCTCGCACGCCGGCCACGACTATGTGCTGAAAAAACAGTTCCTGTCGCGCGCCCGCTGCGAACTGCTGGTCGACGGCGGCGCGCGCCGGCTCGAAGGCGAAGAGGCCGAGAACGCGCTGGCCGCGCTGCTGGGTTTCGAACTGGCCGCGCGCGGCCAGAGCAAGCCCGAACTGGCGGGCATTCCGGGCCTGCTCTGGATCCAGCAGGGCGAAGGCCAGAACCTGCATGACGCGGCCGACCATGCGGGTGCGCACTTGCGCGACGCGCTGACGCAGTTGTCCGGCGAACTGGCCGGCGGCGACGGCGACCGCCTGTACGAGCGCGTGGCCGCCGAGCGCGGCGCGCTGCTGGACGCGCGCAACAGCCGCCCCAAGGGCGTCTACAAAGAGGCCGAGGACGCGTTGGCGCGTGCGACGGCCGAGCGCGACGAGTGCGCGCAGGCCATGGCCCAGCTCGAGGCCGACGTCGATCGCCTGGCCGAGCTGCGCCGCGAACACGAGCGCGCCCGCGCCGGCGAACCCTGGAAAGACTTCGAGGCCAAGGCCGCCGAGGCGCGCACCCGGCTGGCCGCCGTGGCCCGGGAACGCGAGGCCCTGGAAGGCCTGCGCCGCGAACAGGCGCAGGCCGCGCAGACGCTGGCTCTGCTGCAGGACCAGGTCCAGCGCGACCAGCAGGACGCCGCGGCGCACCAGGCGCTGGCCGGGGAGGCCCGCGCCGCGCGCGGCCGCGCCGAAGCCGCGCTCGAACCGCTAGCCCGCGCCCAGCGCCAGCGCCAGGACCAGGCCGAGGCGGTGCAGGCCGCGAGCCGGCGCGTGGCCGCCTTGCAGGCCGTGGCCGACCGGCGCGACCTGGAGCGTCAGCTGGCCCAGCTCGACCCCGAGATCGAGCGCCTGGCGCACGCGCTGAAGGAAGCCGCCGCGCTGATCGAACAAGGCTCCGCGCTGAAGGCCGAAAGCGTGCGGATCGAGATCGCGGACGCCGATATCGAGGCCTTGCGCAAGGCCGAACGCGAACGCGCCAATCTGCAACTGCAGCAGCAGGCCATCGCCACGCGCCTGTCCTACGCGCTGGAGCCGGGGCGCGACGCGCGCCTGGACGGCCGGGCGCTGAGCGGCGTCGACGAGGTGCTGCTGACCGAGGCGGCCGAACTGGAACTGCCCGGCGTGGGCCGTTTCCGCATCGAGCCGGGCGGCAAGGATCTGCCCGCGCTCAGGCGCGACCTGGACGAGGCGGTCGCCGCCTGCGCCGCCTGGTGCAAGCGCCTGGGCGTCGATACCCTGGCCGAGGCCGAGCAGCGCCACGCCCGCTACGGCGCGCTGCTGCGCGAGCTCGACGGCATGCGCCGCGCGCTCGCCATCCATGCGCCCAAGGGCGTGGACGCGCTGCGCAGCCAGCGCGAGGAAGCCAGGGCGCGCCGCGCCCAGCTGGAGGAGCGGCTGGCCAAGCTGCCGCCCGCGGACGAGGCCGGCGACGGCGACCTGCAGGCGGCCACGCAGGCGCTGCGCGCAGCCGAGGCTGGCGCGGCCCAGGCCGAGAAGACGCTGGCCGACGCGCAGCGCGCGATGGACGCCGAACACGCCCGCGCCCAGCTGCTGGAAGCGCAGGCGGCCGCGCGCGGCGCCGACCTGGAATCGCCCGAACGCATCGCCCAGCGCCAGGACCGCGCCGCCCGGCTGGCCGAGGCGCGCAGCGGCCACGATGCGCTCGAACGCCGCGTGCGCGAGGCCCAGGCCGCGCTGGCCGGCCATCAGCCCGAACTGCTGGAGCAGGACGTGCGGCGCTACGAAAAGTCCGCCGCCATCGAGCGCGATGCGCAGCACAAGCGCCACGGCGACATCCTGCAGCTGCAGGGCAAGCTGGACCAGGCCGGCGCGCAAGGGCTGGGCGAACGCCTGTCCGAAGCGGCGGCGTCCTGCGAGCGCCTGGAACGGCGGCGCGACGAACTGGCCCACCGCGCGGCGGCCCTGGACCTGCTGCTGGGCCTGCTCACCGAACGCCGGGCGGCCGCCACCCAGCGGCTGCAGGCGCCGCTGGCGCGCCGCCTGAACCATTATCTGGCGCTGCTGTTCCCCGATGCCGACCTGCGGCTCGACGATGGCCTGCTGCCCGCGGCGCTGCGCCGCGCGCACGGCGAAGACCCGCTGGCCGCGCTCAGCTTCGGCACGCGCGAACAGCTCGGCATCCTGGCGCGCTTCGCCTACGCCGACCTGCTGCGCGAAGCCGGGCGACCGACGCTGTTGTTGCTGGACGACGCGCTGGTCCACACCGACGACGCGCGCCGCGACTTCATGAAGCGCGCGCTGTTCGACGCCGCCACGCGCCACCAGATCCTGATGTTCACCTGCCACGGCGAAGCCTGGCGCGACATGGGCGTGGAACAGCGCCGGATCGCTTGACGGCCGTGCGCAGTCGGCGCTAGGCTACGCGCATGCCTGATTTCACGCACATCGCCCATCCCGCCGCCGTCTTCACGGCCGGCCTGCGTGCGCGCGTGCGGTCACTGGTTTCTTCCCGGTTTACGCCTGTCATTGCGGTGGTGCTTGCGCCGCCGGCATTCCTCTCGGCATCTCCGCCGTCCGCGCCGCCTTGCGGCGTGCCGGCGGGCGCATGCCCGCCGCTTGCGGCCGTCGTCGGCTGACGCCGTCCGCACCCGACTCCAGCCCTTTCCAAGCCCGTCCGCCTGACGCCGCGGCGCCCTGACGCGCGCCACGTCCGCCATGCGCCGGCTTGAGCCCGCGTGCGGGCAGGGGCGGAGCCTGCAATGACTTCGACAGGTAGAAACCTCATGTCTTTCGATCGATCCGCGTGGGCCGCTTGCGGCTCCACCACCTTGTTCGTGCTGCTGTGGAGCGGCGGCGCGATCTTCGCCCGCTGGGGGCTGTTCCATGCGTCCGCCTTCGGCTTTCTGCTGGCGCGTTTCGTGCTGGCCCTGGCCGTGCTGCTGCTGATCTGCGCCTGGCGGCGGCGCTGGCTGCCCGAGCCGGGCACGCGCCTGAGGGCCGCGGCCACCGGCCTGTTGCTGATAGGCGGCTACACCATCTTCTATCTGCTGGCGCTGGATAACGGCATCACGCCCGGCGTGCTGGCGGTGCTGCTGGGCGCGCAGCCCATCCTGACCCTGGCGCTGCTGGAGCGGCGCCATGCGCCGGCGCGCCTGGCCGGGCTGGGGCTGGCGTTCTGCGGCCTGGCGATGGTGATGCTGCAAGGCATCGCGATGGCGCGTTTCTCGGTTGCCGGCATGGCCTGCGCATGCGCGGCGCTGGCCTGCATGACGGCCGGCGCGATCCTGCAGAAGCGCCTGCATCAGGCGCCGATGGACGTCCTGCCGCTGCAGTACGCGGTCAGCCTGCTGCTGTGCCTGCTGTTCGCGCCGTTCCAGCCGCTGCGGGTGGAGTGGGTGGCCGGCTTCGTGCTGCCGCTGCTCTGGATGGGGCTGGTGATTTCGGTGGCCGCGACGCTGCTGTTCTACCGCATGATCCAGGCCGGCAACCTGGTCAACGTCACCAGCCTGTTCTACCTGGTGCCGGTGGGCACGGCGCTGCTGGATTACCTGATCCTGGGCAACCGACTGTCGGCGCTGAGCCTGGCCGGCATGGTCGCCATTCTGCTCGGCCTGATGCTGGTTCTGCGCCAGCCGGCGCGGGACGCTAGCCGTCCCAGTGTCCGCTGACGAGCTGTTGCGGACGGGCCTGCGCCACGACCCGGGCGCAGGCCGGCCAGGCGTCCAGGCGCACGCTCAGGCCGGCGTAGATGCCGTGGCCCGCGCCGGCCTCGATGCAGCCCGCGGCCTGCACGCCTTCGCCGGCCCGGATCGCGCCCTCGGCGCGGATGTCCTCGCCGGCGATCATGCCCCAGCCGCTGGCCAGATGGTCGCCGCACAGAATGGAGCCGCCGGCCTGGATGCCGCAGGCCGCGTCGATGGATTTTTCGGCGCGCACGTCGCCGCCGGCCTTGATGCCCTGGCCGCATTTGATGGCGCCTTGCGTCTGCAGGTCCTGGCCCGCATGAAGATGGCCGGTGACGGCCAGGTCCTGGCCGGCGCAGATGTCCCATTTGGCGCGCACGTTGCCGCCGCAGTCCAGGCGGGTCACGGTCTCGATGCCCCATTCGGCGCTGATGTCGCCGCCGGCGCGTAGCTCGCCGCCGCTGGCGATGTTGGCGCCGGCCGTGATGTTCTCGCCCGCCATGATGGTTTCGCCGGCGCGGATGCCGCCGCCGGTGACGATGCTGCGCCCGGCGCGCACCACCGTGTCGACGTTGATGCCCATGCGCACTTCCAGCGTGCCGGCGAAGACGATGGCGTTGGCGTCCAGGGTGTCGAGCCGCAGCACCGCATCGGTGGGGCCGAACTGGTCCAGCAGCCAGCACGCGTCGCCGACCCGTCCGTCGGCGACCAGCGCATCGAGCACGGCCTGGTAGTCCCCCTGTCCGTTGTGGTCGCGCAGGAACCATTTGTAGCCGCCGGCGCAGGGGTTTTTGGCTTTGACGAAATTCTTGGTGAGTTGCATGGAACGCTTGCAGTAGGTCGGTGCGTGGCCTGTCCGCAGGCCGTCGGCGGGCATGCGGAAATCGGGACGAGGCTCGGCGCCCGGCCACGCGGCAGGGCGTCGGCCGGCCTGCGGCAAGGCATGCGCTGCGCGAGCTTGTGCGCAGGCCGCCGGCGGCGGGCCGGTATGAGACTCAGAAGGGGGAAACGCCGGCGATTAGCCGGGCTTGGAGCGCGCGTAGGCGGAACGCGCGGCGACTTCCTGCGAGCTCAACAAGGTCGAGCGCAGGGCGCAGATGGCGCATGCGGCACAGGGAGGGGGGAAATAACGGGATCGCACGGACGCACATGCTACCAGCCGGGCGATTGCAGTCAAGCGCCGGCCCCGCGTAAGGGGCCGGCAGCCGGACTGGCGGGGATCAGTTCGTGGACTGGATGTTGCGTTCCTTGGCGATACGCTGGCGCAGTTCGAGCTCGCGCTTGATCTGGGCCGCGTACTCGGCCGGGGTGTTGCCGTCGACCAGCGAGCCGCCGTCGGCCAGGCGCTGCGCGATCTTCGGATCCTTCAGCGCCTTGACGGTGGCGTCATGGATGCGGTCGACCACGGCCTGCGGCGTGCCGGCGGGCGCGACCAGGCCATACCAGGCCATGTTGTCCATTTCCGGCAGGCCGCCTTCGGTGAAGGTCGGCACGTCCGGCAGCGCCGGCAGGCGCTTGGGCGCGGCCACGGCCAGGGCGCGCAGCTTGCCGGCCTGGATATGGGGCATGGAAGAGGGCAGGTTGTCGAACTGGGCGTTGACCTGGCCGGCGATCACGTCGTTGAGCGCCGGACCCGAGCCGCGGTAGGGCACGTGCACCATGTCGGTCTTGGTCAGCGACTTGAACAGTTCGCCGTCCAGGTGGCCGATGCCGCCCGCGCCCGAGGACGCGTAGGCGTACTTGCCCGGGTTGGCCTTGAGGAGCGCGATGAATTCGGCCAGGTTCTTGGCGGGCACGGACGGGTTCACCGTCAGCACGTTCGGCACGTTCACCATATTGGTGATGGGCACGAAGTCCTTCAGCGGGTTGTACGGGTTCTTGGGGTTGGTGGCCGGGTTGGTGGCCATGGTGCTGACGGTGGCCACGCCCAGCGTGTAGCCGTCCGGGGTGGAGCGCGCCAGCGCGTCGGCGCCGATCGAGCCGCCGCCGCCGCCGCGGTTCTCCACGACCACGGCCTGGCCCAGCTCGCGGGTCAGGCCTTCGGCGACGATGCGGGCCACGATATCGGTGGTGCCGCCCGCGGCGAAGGGCACGATCAGGCGGATGGGCTTGTTGGGGTAGGCGTCGGCGGCTTGCGCGCCGCTACTGATACAGACGCCGGCGATGGCGGCGGCCAGTACGGCCTTGGCTTGGGACAGCAGGGTCAAAGTCTTCTCCATCTTATTGAATTCCGGTCCGGCCGGCTTCTGGCCGGCGGCCGGTGAAAGCGTGCCCGGCTCGGATGCTGGCGGGGCCGACGTTTCGTGGGCGCAATTCCACACAGGAACGCGATGCCGGTCAACCCGGATCGACCCTGACCGGCCGCGCCCTTTTGCGCGGCCGCAACGTTGCGCGAAGTAGACCGCAATAAGCGGAAAAAAGCCTTTCCTGACAACAACATGAATCGAGCGGCAAACGCGTCGATTGTGTAATCATTGCGCATCGATCATGTCGTCATCGCCCCGGTTCACACATAAATTTCTGCATAACTCCCGAGAATCTGATATTTTTCGGATGAGATTCTTGGCCGGTCTTGCAATAAAACTATTGCGTTTGTTTCTGTCTGCGCCGTTCAATGGCGTTGGTTGATGTCCCCGCGGGGCAACGTGTAGTGCAGCGACGCACCGGGCCAGGGTTCCGTCCGTTTTCAATCCCCGGTCTGTTTCGTCTTTCGCTGCCTTTGCGCCGGCGGGAGGGGGCCCGGACATTCTCGGAACGCCATGTCGCTGATCCTGATCCTCGCTCTGCCGTTCGCCGGCAGCCTGTGCGCCGCGCTGCTGCCTTCCAACGCCCGCAACGCCGAGGCGTGGCTGGCGGGCCTCATCGCCCTGGTCTGCGTGGTTCTGGTCGCCAGCCTGTACCCGGAAGTCGCCGGCGGCGGGGTGGTCCGGGTCGACATGCCCTGGGCGCCCGCGCTGGGCCTGCAGTTCACGCTGCGCATGGACGGCTACGCCTGGCTGTTCGCCCTGATCGTCTCGGGCATGGGGGCGCTGGTGGTGCTGTACGCGCGCTACTACATGTCGCCCGAAGACCCCGTGCCGCGCTTTTTCTCGTTCTTCCAGGCGTTCATGGCGGCCATGCTCGGCGTGGTGCTGTCGGGCAACCTGATCCAGCTGGTGATGTTCTGGGAAATGACCAGCCTGGCGTCCTTCATGCTGATCGCCTACTGGCACCACCGGCTCGACGCGCGGCGCGGCGCCCGCATGGCGCTGACGGTCACCGGCGCCGGCGGGCTGTGCCTGCTGGCCGGCGTCCTCATCCTGGGCCATATCGTCGGCAGCTACGACCTGGACCGCGTGCTGGCCGCCGGCGACCTGGTGCGCGCCGATCCCTGGTATCCGGCGGTGCTGATCCTGGTGGCGCTGGGCGCCCTGACCAAGAGCGCGCAGTTCCCGTTCCAGTTCTGGCTGCCCAACGCGATGGCCGCGCCCACGCCGGTGTCGGCCTACCTGCACTCGGCCACCATGGTCAAGGCGGGCGTGTTCCTGCTGGCGCGCTTCTGGCCGGTGCTGTCGGGCACCGACGAATGGTTCTGGATCATCGGCGGGGCGGGCCTGGTGACGCTGGTGCTGGGCGCCTACGCCGCCATCTTCCAGCAGGACATGAAAGGGGTGCTGGCCTATTCCACCATCAGCCATCTGGGGCTGATCACGCTGCTGCTGGGCCTGAACAGCACGCTGGCGCTGGTGGCGGCCATCTTCCACATGATCAACCACGCCACCTTCAAGGCCTCGCTTTTCATGGCCGCGGGCATGGTGGACCACGAAACCGGCACCCGCGACCTCGGCCGCCTGTCCGGCCTGTACAAGGCCATGCCCATCACCGCCACGCTGGCCACGGTGGCGGCCGCCTCGATGGCGGGGGTGCCGCTGCTCAACGGCTTCCTGTCCAAGGAAATGTTCTTCGCCGAGACCACGTTCGTCAGCGGCGACGATCTCATCCAGATCGGCCTGCCGCTGCTGGCGACCGTGGCCGGCGCGTTCAGCGTGGCGTATTCGCTGCGCTTCATCCTGCAGGTGTTCTTCGGCCCGCCGGCCACCGACCTGCCGCGCGCGCCGCACGAGCCGCCGCGCTGGATGCTGTTCCCCAGCGCGCTGCTGGTGTTCATGTGCCTGCTGGTGGGCGTGGTGCCCGGCCTGACGGTCGGCCCGTTCCTGGCCACGGCCGCGCACAGCATCCTGGGGCAGGACATGCCCGAGTACAGCCTGGCCGTCTGGCACGGCCTGAACCTGCCGCTGCTCATGAGCCTGGTGGCCACCACGGCCGGGGTGCTGCTGTACCTGGCGCTGCGCGCGCACCAGCGGGCCAATCCCGGCCGCGTGCCTTTCATCTACCGCCTGGACGGCCGCCGCACCTTCGAGGCGCTCCTGGACGGCTCCAGCGTGGCCGCGGCCTGGCTGCTGCGCTGGCTGTCCTCGTCGCGGCTGCAGGTGCAGATGCTGCTCATCGTGCTGGGCACGCTGTTCGTCGCCTGGCTGCCGCTGCGCGCCGGCGGCTGGCTGAACGGGGCGGGGCGCCTGACCCCGGTCGATCCGTCGTTCGCGCTGCTGTGGCTGGTGGGCGGGGTCTGCGCCCTGGCCGCGGCCTACCAGGCCAAGTACCACCGCCTGGCCTCGCTGGCGCTGGCCGGCGGGGCGGGGCTGATCACCTGTCTGACCTTCGTCTGGTTCTCGGCGCCCGACCTGGCGTTGACGCAGCTGTCGGTCGAGGTGGTGACCGTGGTGCTGCTGTTGCTGGGCCTGCGCTGGCTGCCGCGGCGCATCGCCCAGGACGACGATGAAAGCCTCAAGGCCACGCTGCAGGCGCGCGGACGCCGCCTGCGCGACCTGCTGCTGGCGGTGGCCGCCGGCGCCGGCATGTCGGCTTTGGCCTACGCGGTGCTCACGCGGCCGCAGGGCGAGACGATTTCCTCGTTCTTCGTGGACCACGCGCTGCCCGACGGCGGCGGAACCAATGTGGTCAACGTGATCCTGGTGGACTTCCGCGGCTTCGATACCTTCGGCGAGATCACGGTGCTGGGCATCGTGGCGCTGACCGTCTACGCGCTGCTGCGCCGCTTCCGTCCGGCCGCCGAAAGCGCGGACCTGCCGCGCCAGCAGATCGACCAGGACGGCGGCGTGCCGGCCGCGCCCGACATCAAGTCGCTGCTGCCGGCCGGCTCGATGATGGTGCCCACGGTGCTGGTGCGCCTGCTGCTGCCCACGGCCGCGCTGATCTCGGTGTATTTCCTGCTGCGCGGGCACAACGAGCCGGGCGGCGGTTTCGTCGGCGGCCTGATCTTCGCCACCGCCGTGATCCTGCAATACATGGTCGGCGGCGTGTACTGGGTGGAGTCGCGCAGCCGCCTGAATCCGCAGAACTGGATCGGCATGGGCCTGTTGTTCGCCGGCTCGGCCGCGATGGCCGCCTGGCTGGTCTACAAGCCGTTCCTGGCCGCGCTGTCGTGGGACATCGCGCTGCCGCTGGTCGGCCACGTGCACCTGTCCAGCGTGCTGCTGTTCGACCTGGGCGTGTACATGCTGGTCGTGGGGGCCACCGTGCTGGTGCTGGTGGCGCTGGCCCACCAATCGCTGCGCGCGCAACGCAAGGCCGCCGCCGAGCTCCAGGCGGCCGCCGCTCAAACCGGAGAAGCCTGATGGAATTGATCTACGCCCTCGCGATCGGCGTCCTGGCTGGCTCGGGCGTCTGGCTGCTGCTGCGGCCGCGGACGTTCCAGTTCATCATGGGCCTGTCGCTGGTTTCCTACGCGGTGAACCTGTTCATCTTCGGCATGGGCAGGCTGGCCTCGGGCCGCCCGCCGGTGGTGGACCCGGCCGCGGCCCATGACGCCTCCTGGTACGCGGACCCGCTGCCGCAGGCCCTGGTGCTGACCGCCATCGTCATCGGCTTCGCCACCACCGCCTTGTTCCTGGTCGTGCTGCTGGCCTCGCGCGGCCTGACGGGCACCGACCACGTGGATGGACGGGAGTCGCAATCTTGAATTTCTGGCTGCAACATCTGCCCGTACTGCCCATCATCATCCCGCTGCTCGCCGGCGCGGGCATGCTGCTTCTGGCGGACACCCGCCGCTATACGCGCGGCGCCATCGCCGCGCTGTCCACGCTGGCCCAGCTGGCCGCCGCGATCGCGCTGCTTGCCGTGGCCGGCGGCGCCGTGCCGGGCGTGTGGCCCGACGGGGTAGGGGTCTACCTGGTGGGCGACTGGCCCGCGCCCTTCGGCATCGTGCTGGTGGTCGACCGGCTGGCCGCGGTGATGCTGACGCTGACCGCGGTGCTGGGACTGGCCTCGCTGGTGTACGCGCTGGCCCGCTGGGACCGCGCCGGGGTGCATTTCCACTCGCTGTTCCAGTTCCTGCTGATGGGTCTCAACGGCGCTTTCCTGACCGGCGACCTGTTCAACCTGTTCGTGTTCTTCGAGGTGCTGCTGGCCGCTTCCTACGGCCTGCTGCTGCACGGCTCGGGCGTGGCGCGGGTCAGCGCCGGCCTGCAGTACATCGCGGTCAACCTGGTGGCTTCGTTCCTGCTGCTGATCAGCATCGCGCTGATCTACGGCGTCACCGGCACGCTGAACCTGGCCGACCTGGCGCAGCGCGCCGGCCACCTGGCGGGCGCCGAACGCATGCTGTTCGAGGCGGGCGCGGCCATCCTGGGCGTGGCCTTCCTGGTCAAGGCGGGCGCCTGGCCGCTGAACTTCTGGCTGGTCAAGGGCTATGGCTCGGCCGGCGCGCCGATCGCGGCCATGTTCTCCATCATGACCAAGGTGGGCATTTACGCGCTGCTGCGCATCGGCTCGCTGCTGCTGCCGTCGGGCGCGCCGGCGGCGTTCAGCCTGGACTGGATGTTCGCCGCGGGCCTGGCCACGCTGCTGTTCGGCGGCCTGGGCCTGCTGGCCACCCAGCAGCTCGAGAAGATGGTGGGCTATTGCGTGATCGTGTCGGCCGGCACGCTGCTGACCGCGCTGGGCATGCCGGGCGTGACGCTGACCGGCCCGGCGCTGTTCTACCTGATCAGCTCGGTGCTGACCACGGGCGCGTTCTTCATGCTGGCCGAACTGATCGAGCGCACCCGCAGCTTCGGCGCGAACGTGCTGGCGGTGACGCTGGACGCCTTCGACCTGGACGATCCGACCTCGGTCAACCGCTCCGACGACGTGGTCGGGGTGGCGATTCCGGCGGCCATGGCCTTTCTGGGGCTGGCCTTCATTTCCTGCGCGCTGCTGGTCACCGGCCTGCCGCCGCTGTCGGGCTTCGTGGCCAAGCTGTCGCTGCTGTCGGCGGCGGTGTCGGCGGCCAACGAGTCGGCGCTGCCCATGGACGCCTGGATACTGGTGGCCGCGGTGCTGGTGTCGGGCCTGGCCGGCCTGATCGGCCTGGGCCGCACCGGCATCCGCGTGTTCTGGGCCAGCGACGACCGCAGCACGCCGCGGCTGCGGGTGATCGAGGCCGGCCCGGTGGCCGTGCTGCTGCTGCTCTGCGTGGGCCTGGCCGCCGGCGCGGGGCCGGTGTCGGCCTATCTGGACGACGCGGCCCGCTCGCTGGACCAGCCCAAGTCGTACATCGAGGCCGTCATGTCCGCGCAGACCGTGCGCAGCCTCAAGGGGGGAAGCTGATGCGCCGCCTCTATTTCCTGTTCCTGCCGACCTTCCTGTTCGTGCTGTGGCTGGTGCTCAACCAGAGCGTATCGGCCGGCCAGGTCGCCCTGGGCCTGGCGCTGGCGCTGTGGTTCACCTGGGCCGCGTCGCGCCTGCGTCCGCTGCGCGCGCGCCCGCGCCGGCTGTGGAAGGCGGTGCCGCTGTTCCTGCACGTCACGGCCGACATCATCCGTTCCAACGTGGCCGTGGCCAGGCTGATCCTGAATCCCGGCCCCAACGATTTTTCGCCCGGGTTCATCATGATCCCGCTGACCATGCGCGACCCGCATGGCCTGGCGATGCTGGCCTGCATCGTCACCTACACCCCCGGCACCGTCTGGGTCGAACTGACCGACGACCACCGCCTGAAGCTGCACGTGCTGGACCTGCAGCACGAGGGCGACTGGATCAAGCTGGTGCAGGAGCGCTATGAGCGCCCGCTGATGGAGATTTTCGAATGAATACCGTGCTTTATTGGGCCGCGTCCTTCGCCCTGCTGTGCTTCGCGCTGGGCATGGTCTGCGCCACCGTCCGCCTGCTGCGCGGACCGACCGCCCAGGACCGCGTGCTGGCCCTGGACACCCTGTACATCAACGGCATGCTGACCATGCTGGTGTTCGGCATCCGTTCCGGCACGTCGGTGTATTTCGACATCGCGCTGCTGATCGCGCTGTTCGGCTTCGTCGGTTCGACCGCGATGGCGCGCTTCCTGCTGCGCGGGGAGGTGATCGAGCCATGATCGCAGACCAGATCCCGTTGTGGGCCGGCATTCCCGCCAGCATCCTGCTGGTGCTGGGCGGCCTGCTGGCCCTGACCGGCTCGGCCGGCCTGCTGCGTTTCCGCACCTTCTACGCCCGCATCCACGCGCCCACGCTGGGCAACACCATGGGCTGCGGCTGCGTGCTGCTGGCGTCCATCCTGGTGTTTTCGGCGCTCTCGGCCCGTCCGGTTTTCCACGAGGTGGTCATCACCTTGCTGCTGATCGTGTCTTCGCCCGTCACCGCGATGCTGCTGATGCGCGCGGCGACCTACCGCAACCGCATCAATCCCGCCGATGCGGAGAGGGACGCGCGTTAGCAGACGCGCGTTAGCAGACGCGTGGTCCTGGATTGCATGTTGCGGCGCATTATTGATACGTAATCTTACGATTTCACGTTGCTGGACACCTCGCCGGCGCGTCATCGTGGGATAGTGGAGCAATGGCCCGCGCGCCTCGCGCGAGCGGGTCCCGAGCGAGCGGCGCCGGTCCGCAGGCCGCGCCGCTCTGGTGCAATCGCTATTGAAGGAGCTGGCCATGAATACACGACCCATGCACACCAAACGCCTCGCGGCGACCCTTTGCGCGGCAGGCCTGATGCTGGCCGCGGGAGCGGTCCACGCGGCGGATGCGACCGGACGCGGCAAAGGCCAATCCCAATACCAGCAGGACATCGCGGCGTGCAAGAGCGGCGCCACCGGCCAGGACCCGGCCGCGTGCATGCGCGAGGCCGGCGCGGCCCGCCAGGAAGCGGCGCGCCAGAACCTCCGGGAAGCCAGTCCCGACCAGTACCAGCAGAACATGATCGACCGCTGCAACCGCCTGCCGGAGGCGTCGCGCCAGGACTGCGTGACCCAGATGACCTCGCCCACGAACGTGCGCGGCAGCGTGCAGGGCGGTGGCGTGCTGCGCGAGACGGTGATCCAGGTGCCGGCCGATTCGGCGGCGCCCTCGACCGGCGCGCCCGGCATGGCCCCGGCGCCGGCCGGCGGTTCGGGCACCATGAGCGCGCCCATCCGCCAGTAGGAAGGGCAGGGCAAGGGGCGCGGCCGCCGCCACATTCAGGCAAAATGGCGGCTGTCGCCCTTTTTCACGCACATACATGTCCGACGTCATCGCCCTGATTTTCGACTTCGACGACACGCTGGCCTCGGACAGCACGTCCGGTTTCCTGGACAGCATCGGGGTGGACACGGCGTCCTTCTGGAAGGAAGACGTCGACCCCCTGCTGTCGCAGCAGGACTGGGACCCGGTGCCCGCCTACCTGTACCAGATGATCCGCCTGTCGCAGTCCGGCAGGTACGGGCCGATCACGCAGCAGCGCCTGAAAGACTGGGGCGCGCGCCTCGAACTGCACGACGGCGTGCCCACGCTGTTCCAGCGGCTGCGCGCCGCCGTGCGGGCCGAGCAGCCGCAGGTGCAGCTGGAGTTCTACCTGATCTCCAGCGGCATCGGCGACGTGGTCCGTTCCACCCCCATCGCGCACGAATTCACCGAGATCTGGGCGTCCGAGTTCGTCTACGGCGAAGACGGCGGCATCATGTTTCCGCGCCGCATCGTCAGCTTCACCGACAAGACGCGCTACCTGTTCCACATCCAGAAAGGCATCATCGGCCGCGATTTCCGCGGCAAGCCCTTCGAGGTCAACCGCAAGGTTCCCGAGGACCGCCTGCGCGTGCCGTTCGACCAGATGGTGTTCGTCGGCGACGGCTACACCGACATTCCGTGCTTTTCGCTGATCCGCCGCGCCGGCGGCTTCGCCTTCGGCGTCTGGGACCCCAAGCACCGCGACAAGCGCAGCCGCGCCTGGGGCTTCATCGAAGAAGGCCGGGTGTCCAATCTGAACCAGGCGCGCTATGACGAACAGGCCGAGCTGTACCAGTGGCTGGAAGAGGCCGTCACCAGCCTGGCCGGCCGCATCGCGCTGAAGTCCCGGGTGTACCGTGGTTGAAGCGCAGGCCCTGGCGGCCCCGCCGCCCTGGACGGCGCAGGACGCCGCTTTCATGACGCTGGCGCTGGAACAGGCCCAGGCCGCCTACGACATCGGCGAGGTGCCGGTGGGCGCGCTGGTGGTCTCGGCGCAGGGCGAGATCCTGGGCCGCGGCTACAACCGCACCATCATCGACCACGATCCCACCGCCCACGCCGAGATCGTGGCGCTGCGCGCCGCCGCCCAGGCGCTGGAAAACTACCGGCTGCCGGGCATCACCGTCTACGTCACGCTGGAGCCCTGCGTCATGTGCATCGGCGCGATGCTGCACGCGCGCCTGGCGCGGGTCGTGTTCGGCGCCTACGATCCCAAGACCGGCGCCTGCGGCAGCGTGCTGGACGTGGGCGCGGTGGCCAGGCTCAATCACCACACTTCAGTCACCGGCGGCGTGCTGGCGGAACCTTGCGGCGACCTGCTGCGCCGCTTCTTCCGCGCCCGCCGCAGCAAGGAATCCATTGCATGAGCATCAGCAAGGCCGCCAAGGCCGTCCATGACCACGGCCATGACCACGAATGCGGCGAGGACTGCGGCCACGATCACGACCACGATCACGGCCATTTCCACGCGCGGCCCGACGCCCGCGGCATCTACCTGATTTCGCCCTCGTCGGCGGTGCGCGATCCGGCCACCGTGGACCTGGCGCGCGAGCGCCTGCAGGCCCAGGGCTTCAAGACGGCGCTGGACCGCACGGCGCTGGCCGAGCACCAGCGCTTCGCCGGCACCGACGCCCAGCGCCTGGCCAGCCTGACCCGCGCGGTCAAGCAGAAGCTGCCCATCGTCATGGTGACCCGCGGCGGCTACGGCGTGGGCCGGCTGCTGCCGGCCATCGACTGGAAGGCCATGGCCGACAGCGGCAAGCGCTTCGTCGGCATGAGCGACTTCACCGCCTTCAACCTCGCCCTGCTGGCGCAGACCGGCGCGGTCAGCTACACCGGCGCGACCGCCGTCGCCGACTTCGGCGGCAAGAAGGTCGACGACCTGACCGAAGCGCTGTTCGGCGAAATCATGCGCGGCGAACTGGAGATCCTCAGCTTCGAGACCCAGGACGCCGATCCGGTGGACTGCCGCGGCATCCTGTGGGGCGGCAACCTGGCGATGCTGACCTCGCTGGCGGGCACGCCCTACATGCCCAAGGTGCGCGGCGGCATCCTGTTCCTGGAAGACGTGGCCGAGCATCCCTACCGCATCGAGCGCATGCTGATCCAGCTGCACCAGGCGGGCATCCTGGGGCGGCAGAAGGCCATCGTGCTGGGCCGCTTCACCGACTACAGGCTGGCGCCCCACGACAAGGGCTACGACCTGCCCGAGGTGGTGGCCTGGCTGCGCCGCACGGTCAAGGTGCCGGTGGTGACCGGGCTGCCGTACGGCCACGTGGCCACCAAGGCCACGCTGCCCATCGGGCAGAAAGTCGGCCTGGCCACCGAGGCCGGGCTGGCGCACCTGGTGCTGGACGAGCACACCCACTGACCGCGGGCGGCGCGTTCAGCGCGCGCCCGCCATCACCTCCCGCGCCAGCTCGGGCAGGGCCTTGTACAGCAGGCGCGTGGCCGCGGTGGCCGGGCGCTGGCGGCTCAGGTCCATCAGCACGGTCTGGCGTATGGACGGATCGGTCAGGCGCAGCGGAACCAGGCTGCCGGCCTCGACCTCGGCCGACACCGCGTGCGCCGGCAGGATGCTGTGCAGGCCGGCGCGGCGCACGGCGTCCTTGATGGCCACGCCCGAATCGGCTTCCAGCACCACGTTCAGCTCGATGCCGGCGCGCAGCGTCAGGCTGTCGAGCACCGTGCGCAGGGCGTTGGGACGCACCGGCAGCGCCAGCGGCGCGGCCGCCAGGTCGGCCAGCCGCAACTCCCGCCTGCCGGCCAGCGCCGAACCGGCGCCGGTCACCACTTTCATCTCGGTTTCGAACAGCACTTCGTGCATGCGGGTGGAGGCGGCGCGATAGCGGTTGTAGATGCCGATGTCGATCTTGCCGTTGGCCAGCCAGGCCTCGATTTCACCGCTATAGCCTTCGAACACGCGCAGCCGGATACCGGGATAGCGCGCCTGCGTGTAGGTCAGCAGCATGCCGATGAGCGGCTGCGACAGCGAGGGAATCAGCCCCAGGCTGACCACCCCGGCCGGCTTGCGCTGCGCGGCCCGGGCTTCCTCCAGCAACTGGTCGGCCTCCAGCAGCAGCGCCTGGGCGCGCGGCATCAGGCTTTCGCCCAGCTCGGTCGGCAGCACGCCGCGCCCGGTGCGAAAGAACAGGCGGCCGCCGAATTCCTGCTCCAGCTCCGACAACTGGCGGCTCAGGGCCGATTGCGCGATGCCCAGCGCGGCGGCCGCCCGCGTCAGGCTGCCGGCTTCGGCGATGCGCGTGAACATGCGCAGGTTCTTCAGATCCATGGCCGCGTCCCATCTGATTTCGAGATAACTGGTTTATCGAAATTGCCCGTTCCTGATGGAGCGATTTCAGCACAGAATTTCCTCACCCCCTTGCAAACGCCGCGCGGCAGGCCGCGCCCAGGAGTCAGCAGATGAGTTTCGAGGAAAGTGCGGGTCCGTTGAAAGGTGTGCGTATTCTGGATCTGTCGACCGTGGTGGCCGGCCCCTGGGCCGCGACGCTGCTGGCCGACCTGGGCGCGGACGTGCTCAAGGTCGAGATCCCCGGGCCGGGCGATCCCTTGCGCGCGCTGGCCCCGCACAAGAACGGCGTGCCGCTGTGGTGGAAGGTCGCCAACCGCAACAAGAAAGGCATTTCGGTCGACCTGCGCACGCCCGAGGGCCGCGACATCGTGGCCCGCCTGCTGCCGGACTTCGACGTGCTGGTGGAGAATTTCCGCCCCGGCACCCTGGACGGCTGGGGCATGAGCCGCGAATGGCTGCACGGCCACAACCCGGCGCTGACCATACTGCGCGTCACCGGCTTCGGCCAGACCGGCCCGTACCGCAACAAGCCCGGGTTCGCGCGCGTGTTCGAGGCCATGAGCGGCCTGACCAACATCTGCGGCGAAGCCGACGGGCGGCCCCTGCACATGGGTTTTCCAATCGCCGACGCGGTGGCCGGCCTGTTCGGCGCGCTCGGCATCGTCTCGGCCCTGTACCGCGAGAAGACCGCGCCACGCGGACAGGGCCAGGAAATCGACTGTTCGCTGATGGAGTCCATGTTCCGGGTCATGGATTTCCTGCCCATCGAATACGACCAGCTCGGCATCGTGCGCGGGCGGCTGGGCAACAGCAGCCAGTACGCGGCGCCCGGCAACGTCTACCGCACCCGCGACGGCCACTGGGCTTCGATCGCCGCATCGACCCAGCGCATATTCGAACGGCTGTGCGTGGCGCTGGCGCTGACCGGCGTGGCCGAGGACCCGCGCTATCGCACCAATCCGGACCGGGTGCGCAACCGCGAGTCGCTCGACGCCCTGGTGTCGGCCGCCATCGCGCGCCACACGCTCGAAGAGCTGGGCGCGCTGCTGGACGCCAACGCGGTGGGCTTCAGCCCCATCTACGACATCGCGGACATTTTCAGCGACCCGCACATCGCGGCGCGCCAGGGCATCGTCGCGGTCGAGGACGAGGAGCTCGGGCCGGTGCGCATGCAGAGCGTGGTGCCGCGCTTTTCCGACACGCCGGGCGCGGTCCACCACGCCGGGCCCAGCCTGGGGCAGCACAACGCCGAGGTGCTGGGCGCGCTGGGCATCGACGCCGGACAGCAGGCGCAGTTGCGCGAGCGTGGCGTGATCTGACGCGGGTTCCATCGCCACGGGGCCGCTACCGACAGGCTCCGGGCGCCATCAGGAGGAGACGACAATGCGCGCATGGATAGCAGGATGGATGGTGGCGGCCGGCCTGGCCGCCGCGGCGCCGGCCCAGGCCGCCGACCAATGGCCGGCCAAGCCGGTCAAGCTGCTGGTGGGTTTTCCGCCCGGGCAGGCCACGGACGCCGTGGCGCGGCTGCTGGCCGAACGCCTGTCGGCAAAACTGAACCAGCCGGTAATCGTCGAGAACCGGCCGGGGCAGGGCGGCAGTATCGCGCTGGCCGCGCTGGCCAAGGCCGCGCCGGACGGCTACACCATGATGCTGTCGGCCACCGCCTCGCTGGTGACCAATCCGCATCTGTACAAATCCACGGGCTACGACACGCTGCGGGACTTCGCGCCGGTCAGCCTGGTGGCCGACCTGCCGATGGTGCTGGTGGCCAACGCCTCGCAGCCGTTCAGCGACGTGGCGGGGCTGCGCGGCTACGCCCAGCGCCATCCCGGCGCGCTGAATTTCTCGTCCTCGGGCAACGGCACGCTGTCGCACCTGGGCATGGTGATGCTGGAGCGCCAGGCGCAATTGCAGCTGACCCACATTCCGTACCAGGGCAGCGCCAAGGCGATGACCGACATGATCGCCGGCAACGTCGCCATCGGCCTGGACACGGTGGCGGTGACCCTGCCGCACATCCAGTCCGGGCGCCTGAAAGCCCTGGCCGTGGGTTCCAGCCAGCGCCTGCCGATGCTGCCGGACACGCCCACCTTCGCCGAAGCCGGCTACCCCGATTTCCAGGCCAATCCCTGGCTGGGCATGCTGTTTCCCAAGGGCACGCCGCGGCCCATCGTGCAGCGCATGAACCAGGAACTGCGCGAGGCCGTCGCCACGCCGGCGCTGGCCCAGTCGCTCAAATCCATCGGCGCCTTCGCGCGCACCGACACGCCCGAGGATTTCACCCAGCTGCTGCGCCGCGAGTACGGCACCTGGGGCGAGCTGGTGCAGCTGTCGGGCAGCCGGGTCGATTAGCAACCATCAACCACAGAGGAAAACCGCATGAAGCATGACGATCCATTCAAGGCCCTGCTGCTGACGCAGGACGACGGCCGTACCTTGTGCAGCCTGCAGGATTTGAGCCTGGCCGAGCTGCCCGCCGGCGACGTGACGGTCAAGGTCGAATATTCCAGCCTGAACTACAAGGACGCGATGGCGGTCACGGGCAAGGGTGGGATCGTGCGCGACTATCCCATGGTGCCCGGCATCGACCTGGCCGGCACCGTGCTGGAATCCGCCGCGCCGGACTATCCGACCGGCGCGCCGGTGGTGCTGACCGGCTGGAGCGTGGGCGAGCGCTACTGGGGCGGCTACGCGCAGGTGCAGCGGGTCAGGTCGGAATGGCTGGTGCCGCTGGCCCCGGGGCTGGACAGCTTCAAGGCCATGGCGATCGGCACGGCCGGCCTTACCGCGATGCTGTGCGTGATGGAGCTGGAGGCCGCCGGCCTGACGCCGGCGGCCGGCCCGGTGCTGGTGACCGGCGCGTCCGGCGGCGTGGGCAGCGTGGCCGTGGCGCTGCTGGCGGGCCTGGGCTGGCGGGTCGCCGCGCTGGTGCAGCCGGGACGCGAGGCCGTGCATCCGTACCTGAAGTCGCTGGGCGCGTCCGAAATCGTTTCGGGGCCGGAATGGGCGGAGATGCCCCGGCCGCTGGAGAAGCAGCGCTGGGCCGGCGCGGTCGACACGGTGGGCTCCAAGGTGCTGGCCAGGACGCTGGCGGCGACCGAGTACGGGGGCGCGGTTGCGGCCTGCGGGCTGGCCGGCGGGGCCGACCTGCCGGGCACCGTCATGCCGTTCATCCTGCGCGGCGTGCGCCTGCTGGGCGTGGATTCGGTGATGTGCCCGCCGGCCAGGCGCCGCCAGGCCTGGGAGCGGCTGGGCCGGGTCTATGCGGACATGCCGTTCGCCGACATCGCCATGACGGCCGGCCTGAGCGAGGTGCCGCAGCTGGCCGCCCGGATGATGGCGGGCAACAACCGGGGCAGGTATGTGATCGACGTGAGCCGGTAACGGGAAAGGGGGAAGGGGGCGCGGGAAAGACCGGCTTGCTACAATGTCAGGTTTCCCGCGCGCGTCCTCTGGCGCCCGCAGCACCTCATACCCCCTACCCACACCGTGATATCCACTGCCAATCTCACCATCCAGTTCGGTCCCAAGCCCCTTTTCGAGAACGTCAGCGTCAAGTTCGGAGAAGGCAACCGCTACGGGTTGATCGGAGCCAATGGGTCCGGCAAGTCGACATTCATGAAGATCATCGGCGGCGATCTGGAGCCCTCGGCCGGCAACGTCTCGCTGGAGCCGGGCGTGCGCCTGGGCAAGCTGCGCCAGGACCAGTTCGCCTTCGAAGACCAGCGCGTGCTGGACGTGGTGATGATGGGCCACACCGAGATGTGGGCCGCCATGTCCGAGCGCGACGCCATCTACGCCAACCCGGAGGCCTCCGAGGACGACTACATGCGCGCCGCCGAGCTGGAGGCCAAGTTCGCGGAGTACGACGGCTACACCGCCGAGGCCCGCGCCGGCGAGCTGCTGCTGGGCCTGGAAATCGCCGTGGACCAGCACAACCTGCCCATGCGTGAAGTGGCGCCGGGCTGGAAGCTGCGCGTGCTGCTGGCGCAGGCGCTGTTCTCCAACCCGGACGTGCTGCTGCTGGACGAACCCACCAACAACCTGGACATCAACACCATCCGCTGGCTGGAAAACGTGCTCAACAGCTACCAGAGCACCATGATCATCATCAGCCACGACCGCCACTTCCTGAACCAGGTGTGCACGCACATGGCCGACGTGGACTATGGCGAGATCCGCATCTACCCGGGCAACTACGACGACTACATGCTGGCCTCGACCCAGGCCCGCGAGCGCCTGGTGGCCAACAACGCCAAGGCCAAGGAGCGCGTCGCCGAACTGCAGGACTTCGTGCGCCGCTTCGCCGCCAACAAGTCCAAGTCGCGCCAGGCCACCTCGCGCCTGAAGCAGATCGACCGCATCAAGTCGGAGCAGGTCGAAGTCAAGCCCTCGTCGCGCCAGAACCCGTACATCCGCTTCGAGCAGAACAAGGTCATGCACCGCCAGGCGGTCAACGTCGAGAACCTGTCCAAGGCCTACGACGCGCCGGTCATCAAGAACTTCTCGGCCATGGTCGAGGCGGGCGAGAAGATCGCCATCATCGGCGCCAACGGCGTGGGCAAGACCACGCTGCTGCGCCTGCTGGCCAATGACCTGGCGCCGGACGCCGGCACCGTGAAGTGGTCGGAAAACGCCGATCTGGGCTATATGGCCCAGGACGTCTCCGACCAGTTCCAGCAGACCGACATCAACCTGCTGGACTGGATGGGCGAACACCGCCAGCCCGGCGACGACGACCAGTCGATCCGCTCGGTGCTGGGCCGCCTGCTGTTCTCGGCCGACGACCTGCCCAAGGCGCCCAAGGTGCTGTCCGGCGGCGAAAAGAACCGCATGACCTTCGGCCGCCTGATGCTGGGCCGGCACAACGTCATGCTGCTCGACGAGCCCACCAACCACCTGGACATGGAATCGATCGAATCACTGCAGTTCGCGCTGGAGAAATACCAGGGCACGCTGGTGTTCGTGTCGCACGACCGCGAATTCGTGTCCGGCCTGGCCACGCGCGTGATCGAGATCCTGCCGTCCGGCGAGATCGTCGACTACCGCGGCACCTACGACGAGTACCTGACCTCGCGCGGCATCGACGCCTGAGGCCGGGCCCGGGCCGCCGTCGGCGGCCCGCAAGCCGTTCAATCCCATTTGTAGGCAAGCGGCTGTTTCTCGACGAAGCGGCGCGCGGCTTCGCGGTGGTAGGCGCTGTCGCGGCAGATCGCCTGGGCCATCGCTTCCTGCGCGTAGACGTCCTCGCGGGTGGACTCGTAGCTGCGGTTCATGATGGTCTTGGCCAGGCCCAGCGCCTGCGTCGGCGCGGCGTGGAAGCGCTCGGCCATGATCAGGGCCTGCTCCAGCGGATCGCCGTCGCACACGGCCTGCACCAGGCCGAGCCGCAGCGCTTCGTCGGCCGCGCACACCCTGGCGGTGAACACCAGTTCCTTGGCGCGCGCCAGGCCCACGGCGCGCGGCAACAGGTACATGCCCAGCATGTCGGGCACGAAGCCGATGCGGGCGAACACCGCGCAGAACGTGGCCCGGCGGCTGGCGATGGCATAGTCGGCGCACAGCGCCAGCGACAGGCCGGCGCCGAAGGCCGCGCCATCGACCGCGCTGATCACGGGCTTCTCCAGGTCCACCAGCGTGTCGTACCAGCGGTGGATCTTGCGGATGCGCTCGCGTCCTTCGAACGCGTCCAGTCCCTGCGCATGCGCCTCGGTCATGGCCTTGATGTCGCCGCCGGCGCAGAAATGCCCGCCGGCGCCGGTCAGCACCACGGCCTTGACGCCGTCGTCGTCGCGCAATTCGGGCAGCGCGCGCGAGAACGCCTCGCGCATGTCCGTGCTGAGCGCGTTGCGCTGGTCGGGACGGTCCATGGTCAGCACGGCGGTGGCGCCGTGGCGGGTGATCTTCAAAGTCATCGGTGCTCCTTGGTTTGTTGCTGTTGGAATCCACGGTGATCATGCCGTGGTTTCCTCGTGTCTGCTTACTGCGCCTTGAGGCCGAGGTCGCGGGCCACCGGCAGCCAGCGGTCTCTCTCGGCCTGCACGAAGGCCGCGAACACGGCGGGGCCGCCGGGCATGGGCACCGCGCCGATGCCGGTCAGCTTGCGCTGCAGCTCGGGCTGCGCCAGCGCCTGGTTCACGCCCCGGTTCATGCGTTCGACGATGGCCGGCGGCGTGCCGGCCGGCGCCACCAGCCCGAACCACGCGCTGGCCTCGATGCCGGAATAGCCCAGCTCGGCGGCCGTGGGCACCTCGGGCAGGCCGGCGAAGCGCTTGTCGTCCAGCACGGCGAAGGGGCGGATCTTGCCGGCCTGCGCCTGCGTCATGCTGGAGGGCAGGGCGTCGAACATCATGTCGGTGCTGCCGCCCATCAGGCCGACGATGGCCGGCGCGCTGCCCTGGTAGGGCACGTGCGTGACCTTGAATCCCAGCTTGCTGACGGCATATTCGCCGGCCAGGTAGGTGATGTTGCCGGTGCCGGCCGAGCCCATGGTGAGCTTGCCCGGGGCCTGCCGGCCCAGCGCCACCAGCGACTTGACGTCCTGCGCCGGCAGGTCCGGGCGCACCACCAGCAGCAGCGGCGATTTGGCCATGCCGGAGACCGGCACGAAGTCCTTGGCCGGGTCGTAGTTCATCTTGGCGTACAAGGCCTGGTTCACCACCAGGGGCGCGTTGGAGCCGACGAAATAGGTCTTGCCGTCGGGCTTGGCGCGGGCCACGTGGTCGGCGGCGATCATGCCCGCCGCGCCCGGCCTGTTCTCGACGATGATGGGGGCCTCGCCGTCCTTGCCGACGGCCTGCGCCACCAGCCGGGCGATCTGGTCGGCGGCNGTCGGGCTTGGCGCGGGCCACGTGGTCGGCGGCGATCATGCCCGCCGCGCCCGGCCTGTTCTCGACGATGATGGGGGCCTCGCCGTCCTTGCCGACGGCCTGCGCCACCAGCCGGGCGATCTGGTCGGCGGCGCCGCCGGGCGGGTAGGGCACGACGAAGCGGACCGGCGCGTCCTGGGCGCGCGCGGACGCGGGCGCCAGGGCTGACAGGGCCAGCGCGGCGCAGGCCGCAGCGGAGAGAATGCGCATGGTGATGTCTCCTGAGGGGTGCATGGCCGTCGCGACGGCGGTCGGGGTGGTCAGACGATGCCTTTGGCCCGCAGCTCGGCGATGCGCGCCTGGCTGAGGCCCAGGCGTTCGCGCAGCACGGCGTCGGTGTGCTCGCCCAGCGTCGGCGCGCCGCGCTCGTAGCGCAGCGGCGTGTCGCTCAGGCGGATGGGGTTGGCCACGGAAGGCGTCTCCACGCCGGCGCCGTGCGGCAGCGACAGCTGCATGCCCCGGTGGCGCACGTGCGGGTCCTGGAACACCTGCTCCATGTCGTAGATGGGGCCGCAGGGCACGTTGACCGCCTGCAGCGTTTCGACCCATTCGGCCATGGTGCGCGCCAGCATGGCCTGGGCGATGGGCGGAATCAGCGTGGCGCGGTGGCGGTTGCGCGCGCCGGCCGTGGCGTAGCGCTCGTCGGCCGCCAGCTCGGCGCGGCCGATGGCGCCGCAGAAGGCGCGGAACTGGGCGTCGTTGCCCACCGCGACGATGACCTCGCCTTGCTTGCAGGCGAACACCTGGTAGGGAACCATGTTGGAATGGGCGTTGCCCATGCGCTGCGGCACCCGGCCGGACAGGAAGTAATTGATGGCCTGGTACGAGGAGATGGTGACCACGCAGTCCAGCAGCGACATGTCGATGTGCTGGCCCGCGCCGCTGACGTGGCGGTGTTCGACGGCGGCCAGGATGGCGGTGCTGGTGTAGACGCCGGTCAGGAGGTCCGTGATGGCGATGCCCGACTTCATCGGTTCGCCTGCGGGGTCGCCGGTGATGCTCATCAGCCCGCCCATGCCCTGGAACACGAAGTCGTAGCCGGGCAGCGGCGCGTACGGCCCGTCCTGCCCGAAGCCGGTGATCGAACAATAGATCAGGCGCGGGTTCACCGCCCGCAGGCTGTCGTAGTCCAGCCCGTAGCGCGCCAGGGTGCCGACCTTGTAGTTTTCCACCAGCACGTCCGAATCCCGCGCCAGCGCCACGATCAGCGCCTGGCCCTCGGGCTTGGCCAGGTCCACCGTGATGGAACGCTTGCCGCGGTTGGCGCTCAGGAAGTACGAGGAATCCCGGGTTTCGGCGCCGTCGGCGTCCACCAGGAAGGGCGGACCCCAGCCGCGGGTGTCGTCGCCTTCTCCGGGGCGCTCCACTTTGATGACCTCGGCCCCCATGTCGGCCAGCGTCTGCGTGGCCCAGGGGCCGGCCAGCACGCGCGTCAGGTCCAATACCTTCAGATGCGAAAGGGCACCGCGCGGACGCGCGGCGTCGGTATGGTCCGGCTCCATATGTCTCCGATCGGGGTGGGCCCCGTTATGTATGCGGACCACCTTAATGAGCGTGGGCCGCGGCGTCCAATATCGTTTTATGTGGCAGCGATTCGATTCCGGTATTGCCTGCCCGGCTTTATTACCGGAAGCAGTTAAGACATTCGATATTGATCGTTTGGATTCATATAACGAATTGTTAGATTGGAGCCTCGTTTTCCATCCGCCACGGCTCGTTCCATGAATCTCACCTTCGACCAAGTCCACAAGCATTTCGGCGACCTGCCGGTGGTGGACGGCTTCGCCAGCGAAATCAAGACCGGAGAACTGGTCGCCCTGGTCGGCCCGTCGGGCTGCGGCAAGTCGACCCTGCTGCACCTGGCGGCGGGCCTGGAAAAGCCCACGGCGGGCAGCGTGCTGGCCGACGGCCAGGCCGTCGCCGGCCCGCATCCCAGCCGCACGCTGGTGTTCCAGGAGCACGCGCTCTATCCCTGGCTGACGCTGCTGGACAACGTGGCCCTGGCGCTGGAGTTCCAAAACACGCCCAAGGCCCGCGCCCGCGAGGCCGCGCGCCAGTGGCTGGCCCGCGTCAGCCTGGCCGGCTTCGAGGACTACTACCCGCACCAGGTGTCCGGCGGCATGCGCCAGCGCGCCGCGCTGGCCCGCGCCTTCATCGCGCAGCCGCAGACCCTGCTCATGGACGAGCCCTTCGGCGCGCTGGACGCGCTGACCCGCCTGAGCCTGCAGGACGTGCTGCGCCAGCTGATCGCCCAGGAAAAGCCCACCGTGCTGCTCGTCACCCACGACGTGGACGAAGCCCTGTTCCTGGCCGACCGCATCATCGTGTTCAGCCCGCGCCCGGCGCGGGTGCTGCGCGAGTTCAACCTGGCGCACCACGAAAAGACCCACGACCTGTCCGGCCTGGCCGCCGAAAAGCGCGAGATCCTGCGCCTGCTCGGCATCGCCGTGGACGGGTCCGACGCGCACGCCGACCTCGCCCTGGCCGCCTGACGGCGCGGCGTGCCTGTTTTTCGCGGCGGCGCGCAAGCGCCGCCGTTTCCGATTCCCCTGGAGCTCCCTCATGAAATTCAAGCAATGGCTGTCCCTGCCGCTGGCCGCGGCGCTGCTGGCAGCGGCCCCCGCGATGGCCGCCGAAAAATTCCGCGTGGGCTATCTGCGCGTCATGGACGATGCGCAGGCCATCGTCGCCCAGGAAGGCGGCTACTACCAGAAGGCCGGCCTGGATTCCGAACTGATCGAATTCAAGTCGGGCACCGACCTCATCAAGGCCATCGTCGGCGGCCAGCTCGACATCGGCGTGCTGGGCTTCACCAACGCCGTGGCCTGGGCCTCCAAGGGCGCCGACCTGAAGGTCGTGGGCGGCGCGCAGCAGGGCTACCACTCGCTGATCGTGCGCGACGATACCGGCATCAAGGACATCGCCGGCCTCAAGGGCAAGACCCTGGCCTCGCAGGCCGAAGGCAGCACGGCCGACGTGGTGCTCAAGGGCGTGGTGCTCAAGCAGGGCAACCTGGCCGCCGACGACGTCAACATCATGGGCGTGAGCCCGGCCGTGGCGGTGCAGTCGCTGGTGGGCAAGCGCGTGGACGCGGCCTTCCTGTTCGAGCCCTACGACCGCATCGCGCAGCTGGTGGCCCCGGTCAAGCAGATCTATGAAGTCGGCCAGGCCTGGCCGTTTCCGTGCATGGTCGTGATCACCTCCGGCGAAACCCTGGCCAAGCGCAAGGACGACGTGTGGAAGGCGCTGGACGCGCAGAACCAGGCCATCGAGCTGCTGCAGAAGCAGCCGGCCCAGGCCTCCAAGCTGATCGCCTCCTACTTCATCGCCGAGCCCACGCTCAAGACCCTGACCCGCGGCGAACTGCCGCGCGAGACGGTGATCGCCGAAGCCATCGGCACGCAGGTGTTCACGCCCAAGCTGACCGAGAAGGACACGCGCCGCATGCAGGAGATCGCCGACATCCTGCAGGCCCAGGGTTCCTTGAAGACGCGTGACGGCAAGCCGTACGACGTCTCCAGCATCGTCGACCTGTCCTGGCAAGAGGCTCGCAAGCTTTGAGCGCATCCACCCGAGTCACCGGCGCCCGCAAGCATCTGGCGGGCGTGCTGGGCGTATTGTTCATCCTGGCCCTGTGGCAGCTGGCTTCGCTGGCGCTGCCGGACTTCCTGATGCCGGGCGTGCCCACCGTCGTCGAGCGCCTGTTCGAGGACCTGGGCAAGCAGTCCTTCCACCAGAGCCTGCTGGGCACGCTGGGACGCCTGGGCGCGGGCTACGGCCTGGCGCTGGCCGCCGGCATCGGCTTCGGGCTGGTGGCGGCCGTGCTGTTCTTCTTCCGCGAAGTGCTGCGCAGCGCCATCGTCATCCTGCAATCGATCCCGTCGATCGCCTGGGTGCCGCTGTTCCTGATCGTGATGGGCTTCGGCAACACGCCCATCATCGTGGTGGTGGCGCTGTCGGCCTTCTTCCCGGCCGCGCTCAGCGTGATGAACGCCACCGAATCGGTGCAGCGCGTGCACGTCTCGGCCGCGCGCGTCATGGGCGCCACGCCCTGGGGTTTGGTCAAGCGCGTCTACCTGCCGGCCGTGATGCCCGAGCTCATCACCGGCGCGCAGCTGGCTTTCGGCAACGCCTGGCGCGCGCTGATCTCGGCCGAGATGCTGATCGGTTTCGGCAAGGGCCTGGGCCGTTCGCTGGCCTATTCGGGCGAGATCGCCGACATGACCGGCGTCATGACCAACATCCTGGTCATCGCGGTGCTGGCGGCGCTGATCGACCAGTTCGTGCTCGAAAACCTCAAGCACCGCCTGCTGCGCTACCAGTACGTGTGAACGACATGGCGACCCGCAACCTTTCCGCCCGTCTGAGGCTGCTCGCGCTCGGCGCCTGCCTGGCGCTGTCGGGCGCGGCGCAGGCGCAGCCCGAAGCCTTCGCCGCGGCGCGCGCGCGCGGCGAGCTGGTGGTGGGCGTGCCGTACCTGGCGCCGCCGCCCGCGGCCGGCGCCAAGATCCGCACGCCGGACGGGCTGGACGCCGCCATGGCCGAGCGGCTCGGGCAGAGCCTGGGTCTGCCGGTGCGGCTGCGCGAGCTGCCGCCGGCCGCCGCCGCGGCCGCGCTCGCGGCGGGCGAGGTGGATCTCGCTTTGGCCGAGGGCGGCGCGGACCAGCCGGGCCCGGTCGCCGCGCAGCCCACGGGCTACGCCTATCGCCCCAAGGCCGTGATCCGCAGCGACACCCGCCTGCGCCAGCCGGCCGACGCGCGCGGACGCAGCGTCTGCATGGCCGAGGCCGCGTCGGCCTCGCGCGAACTGGCGCAGCGCTGGGGCGCGGTGGTGCGCACCTATCGCGTGCCGTCCGACGCCCTGGTCGCGGTGCGCGAAGGCAGCTGCGACATCGGCCTGGTGGACGACGCGGTGTGGGAGCCGCTGATGCGCTTTCCGGAATGGAAGAAGTTTTCGTCCACGCTGGCCGCCGACGGCGCGCGGCATGAACGCGTCTGGCTGCTGCCGGCCGACGCCGCGGCCAGCCGGGGCTGGCTGGCGCAGGAAATGCGCGCCTGGGAGCGCGCCGGCGCCTGGCGCGCCATGACCGCCAAATGGGCGCGCGACGTCGCCTTCGACGTCTATCTGGACCAGGAAGTGCCCGACTGCCACGGCTAGCGTCGCGCTGCACTTACAATGCCGGGCATGACGCACACGCTGACCGCGCCCTGTTCCTACCAGGAAGACATCAAGAAAAGCCGCTTCGCCGCCTACGCGGCGCCGGTGGCGACGGTGGAGGAGGCCATGCGCTTCTTCGCCGAACACAGCGACCCCGAGGCGACCCACAACTGCTGGGCCTACCGCATCGGCCAGGAATACCGCTTCAACGACGACGGCGAGCCGGGCGGCACCGCCGGCCGCCCCATACTGCAGGCCATCGAAGGCCAGGACATGGACCGGGTGGCCGTGCTGGTGGTGCGCTGGTTCGGAGGCGTGAAGCTGGGCGCGGGCGGCCTGGTGCGCGCCTATGGCGGCTGCGCGGCGAACTGCCTGCGGCTGGGGCAGCGCACCGAAATCGTGGACCTCGCCACGGTTTCCTGCAGCTGCGGCTTTGCCGAACTGCCGCTGCTCAAATCCCGGCTGGCGCAGGCCGGCGCCGCCATCGTGCAGGAGGATTTCAACGAAGCCGGCGTGACGCTGCGCTTTTCCGTGCCGCGCGGCGCGGTCGATGAACTGGCGCTGACCGTGGCCAACATCACGCGCGGGCGGGCAGGGTGGGAGGTGGAGTGACCGGGGCGCGCTGACTACCGGCGCGCGCGGATCGCATCCACCCGTTCCTGCGTGGGCGGATGGCTCGACAGCCAGCCCGGCAGGCCCTCGCCCGACGCCGCGCTCAGGCGCTCGAGCATGAGCGCCAGCGTGTCGGGATTCTTGCCGGCCCGTCGCATCAGGGCGGCCCCGCGCGCGTCGGCTTCACGCTCGAAGCCGCGCGAGTAGCCCAGGTCGAGCAGGCCGGCGCCCAGCGTGCCGAGGTCGTATACCGCGCCGACGCCGTCCCCGGTCATGAGCATGAGCACGACGGACAGGCCCGCGAGGCGGCCCAGGCGGCGCATGCCGTGCCGGTACTCGACGTGGGAGATCTCGTGCGCGAGCACGCCGGCCAGGTCGGCGGGCCGGGGCGCCAGCGCAACCAGCTCGTCGGTGACCACGACCTGGCCGCCGGGCAAGGCCAGCGCATTGGCGCCCACCAGCTTGCCGCCGCGCCGAAAAATCAGCCCGAGGCTGCCGGGCGGCGCGCTGGCATGGACGGACAGATCGTTGAATTCGGCCTCGATGGCCTGTCGCGTGGCAACGGGCAGATCGCTGTGTTGAAAGGAGAGGCGGTCCAGCGTGTCCAGCAACGCGGCGCCGATGCGGGCCTCGGCCGCGCGCGGCACGAAACGCGATGCCGCGTCGCCCAGCCAGGGCACGGCCCAGCGCAGTCCGATGAGCACCGCCACCAGGGCCAGCGCCGCCGTCAGCGTGAGCCGCAACGTGCCGAGGCGTTCCAGGCGGTGCAACAGGCCAGGTCCGCGGCGGCTCAGGGCGTCGACCCGGTCGTTGTCGAAGGTCTCGAACACGGCGCCGCCGGGCAAGGTCGCGCGCCGCGCCGTATCGGCGATGCGGCTGGACCAGCGCAGCGCGCTGGGCGCCAGCACCCGCGGCGTACCGCCATCGTTTAGCAGCAGGGAACCGTCGGCTTGCCGCGTGAGCGTGGCCGGGCGGTGCGCGGCGGCGCCGGACTCGAACAGACGTCCTCGCACCGGACCGGGATCAGAACATGGCCGCGCTGCCAAAGCCTTCGAGCTCGCTGAATTCGCTGCCGAAGCTGCCTGGCGCGTTCTGCTGCTGCGAGACCAGTTCGTCCAGTCCCGGCGCGGCCAGCACGGTCAGGCTTTGTGTCAGGTAGCGGTAGTGGCGCACGCGCGCCCAGGGGTAGGCCAGCCCGAGCGTGACGACGGCGGCCACCAGGCCGGAAATCACGATCCAGATCAGGACCAGCGGCGACAGCCGGCTCTGCATGCGGTGTCCGCCCGTCAGGGTCAGGCGCTTGAACAGCTCGTTGCGCAGGCAGGCGCCGTAGTACAGCCCGGCGATGAAAAACGCGGCGTAGAAGCTGGGGCCCAGCGCCGCGATGAGCAGCTTGAGCAGGCCCGAATCATAGGCCGGAGGCCGGCCCTCGGGGGCGTACAGGAAGGCGTACCAGTCGAGCGCCAGCGTCTCCATCGAGACGTCGATGCCATCGGCCGCGGCGACGGCGGCCGCCAGCAGCAGGCCCAGGATCATGATCACGAAGAACACCAGGATGCTGAGGACGAGCGCGCCGTACAGCGCGCCCAGCCGCGGGGTGCTGGCGAAGGCGGCGTTGCCGTAGCGGTAGCCGCCGGCCACGTAGCGTCCCGCCATGCGCGAGGCGAGCGGGGTCAGCAGCCCGAGCGTCAATACCGCGAGCGCGGGCATGAGCAGAAAGACGCAAGCCGCGCGCATGTAATTGCCCTGGAAGCCGAAACGCACATTCCTCCAGGACATCATGGCCGCGCTGAAACGCAGGCCCGCGTTGACCGTCCAGGACAGGAGGCACAGGATGGCGATGGTGACGGCCAGGCTGCCGGCCGGCGATAGCCGGCTGATTATGGAAGCGGCGACGAGCACCGCCAACGCGATGATCCGGCCGACAAGAATCTGCCGGCCTGTCGCGTGATAGTCGAAGCTGTGGCCGTCGATGCGCGTGTGCCCGTAGAACCAGCGCCGGGTGCGCACCTTGGCCCAGGCGGACCAGACGCCCAGCGTGACGACGGTGAGCAGCACGTTCACGATCCAGACGCGGAAGTAATCGAGCGCGCGCCCGTGGAATTCGACCGGCAGGGTGCGCCGCGGGCCTGCGGCGGAATCGGTGGGGAGGGGGGCTGGACCGGGGACCTGATCGCCGGCCGTGATCGGTGGATTCATCGGCACATTTCCAGGGTGGGGAACGTGCGTGAATCGTATTGAGTATCTATCTCATCTATATATGAGATGGGTCTGATACAAGCTTGCCGGAAAATGGCGGCCTGCGCCGCCCGGTGGGCTGCGCGCGCTGGGCGGTGGTGTGTTTGCCCCGGTGCGCGCGCGCCATGCCCATCCTACGCCATCACGTCAGCGCGCGATTACGCGTCCGAGCCGTTCTGGGCGGCGGCGATTTCCTTGTGGACCTGTTCCATGTCCACTTCCTTGATCTTGGCCAGCAGTTCGTTCAATTGACCGCCGGACAGGGCGCCGGGCTGCGAGAACAGCAGCACCTTCTCCCGGAAGACCATCAGCGTGGGGATCGAGCGGATGCCCAGCGCGCCGGCCAGTTCCTGTTCGACGTCGGTGTTGACCTTGGCGAACGTGACGTCCGGGTGCTCGGTGGCGGCCTGCTCGAAGACCGGGGCGAAGCCGCGGCACGGGCCGCACCAGGACGCCCAGAAATCGACGATCAGGGTGCCGTCGGGAGTGATGGCATCCTGGAAGCTGTCTTTGGTGAGTTCAACAATACTCATTTTGCATCCTTGCCGCGTGTACGGCGAAAGCGGTGTCGGGGTTGGCGACGCTACGGCGTTCTATGCGCTTTTGGCCATAGTAGAGCGGGTGGCGGTCGCGTCGCAATGGTTGGCGCCGGGAGCGGGCGCGGTCGGGGACGCCTTCAGGCCGTGGCGTCCTGCTTCAGGGCTGCGACGATTTCGAAGGAGCGCAGGCGGTCGGCGATATCGTAGAAATCCGAGACGATCATGACCTCGTCGGCCTCGGTTTCGGCCACCAGCGCCTCCAGCTCGCGCCGCACGGTTTCCGGCCCGCCCACGATGGCGGCGCCCAGTCTTTGATTGACCGCTTCACGCTCCCATTCGTTCCACAGCCCGTCCATGCTGTCGACGGGCGGCTGCAGCTGCAGCCGGTTGCCGCGCACCAGGGACAGGAATTTCTGCTGCTGCGTGGTGGCCTGGCGGCGGGCCTGCTCGTCGGTTTCCGCGGCCACCACCGGCACGCCTATCATGGCGTAGGGGCGGGCCAGCGTCGCCGATGGCTTGAACAGATGGCGGTACAGCCGCATCGCCGCCATGCCCTCGGGCGAGAAATGCCCGGCGAACGAGAACGGCAGGCCCAGTTCGGCCGCCAGCCGCGCGCTGAAATCGCTGGAGCCGAGCAGCCAGATGGGGATGTCCAGGCCTTCGCCGGGTATGGCGCGCACCGGCTGGCCGGGCCGCGAAGGCGCCAGGAAGCCGCGCAGTTCCTCGACCAGCGAGGGGAACTCCAGGCCGCTGCGCGGGCCGCGGCGCAGCGCGTGCTGCGTGGCGCCGTCGCTGCCTGGCGCGCGCCCCAGGCCCAGGTCGATACGCCCCGGGTACAGGGTTTCGAGCGTGCCGAACTGTTCGGCGATGATCAGCGGCGCGTGGTTGGGCAGCATGACGCCGCCCGAACCCACCCGCAGGGTGCTGGTGTGCGCCGCCACGTGACCGATCAGCACCGCGGTGGCGCTGCTGGCCACGCCGTTGATGTTGTGGTGCTCGGCCAGCCAGAAGCGGCGGTAGCCCAGGCGCTCGACGTGCTGCGCCAGCGCCACCGTGTTGCGGAGGGCGTCGGCGGCGTCGCGGCCCTGCACGATGGGGGCCAGGTCGAGGACGGAAAACGGGATGCGGGCCAGGCTGCTCATCGGACTGCCCTGCAGAAGGGGGTGGGACGGTTGAAACGCAAGGTGGACTCCATATACAGGATACTTGGGGAGTGTATCGGCGATTTCAACCGCGGCCGCCAGCAACCTTATGCGCTGGCGGGTTGTATGGATTCAATCTATGTCCCCGATTGACGGGGACAATCGACGCAGCGTGCCGCTAGCCCGGATAGAAGGCGTAGCGGATCACGAACAGGGCCGCGACCAGCCAGGTGGCGGGATGCACGTCGCGCACCCGGCCGGTGGCGGTCTTGAGCACCACGTAGCTGATGAAGCCGAAGGCGATGCCGTTGGCGATCGAATACGTGAACGGCATGACCAGCGCGGTCAGCGCGGCCGGCGTGGCCTCGCACACGTCGTTCCAGTCGATGTCGATCAGTTCGCGCATCATCAGGCCGGCCACGTACAGCAGGGCGGGCGCGGTGGCGTAGGCCGGCACGGCGCCGGCCAGCGGCGAGATGAAGAGCGCGGCCAGAAACAGCAGCGCCACCACCAGCGCGGTCAGGCCGGTGCGTCCGCCCGCCTGCACGCCGGAGGCGCTTTCCACGTAGGCCGTGGTGCTGCTGGTGCCCAGCATCGAGCCGGCCACGATGGCCGAGCTGTCGGCGAACAGCGCGCGGCCCAGGCGGTTGGGCTTGTTCTCGGGCATCAGGCCGGCGCGCCGGGCCACGCCCACCAGCGTGCCGGTGGCGTCGAATACTTCGACCAGCACGAACACCAGGATCACGTGCACGAAGCCGCTGTGCAGGGCGCCCAGGATGTCTAGCTTGAACAGCGTCGGCGCCAGGCTGGGCGGCGCGGCGAAGATGCCCTTGAATTCGTTGTAGCCCAGCGCCATCGACAGCAGCGTGACCGCGACGATGCCGATCAGGATGGCGCCGCGCACGCGCAGCGCGTCCAGCGCGGCGATGATGAAAAAGCCCAGGATCGCGAACAGCGGGCCGGGCTTGGTCAGGTCGCCCAGCGTGACCTTGGTCGCCGGATGCGCGACCACGATGTCGGCGTTCGACAGCGCGATGATGGCCAGGAACAGCCCGATGCCCGCGGCGATGGCGCTGCGCAGCGAATGCGGGATGCCCTTGACCAGCCATACCCGGATGCCGGAGATCGTCAGGAACAGGAAAATCACGCCGGAGATGAACACCGCGCCCAGCGCCTGCTCCCAGGTGTAGCCCATGGTCTTGACCACGGTGAAGGCGAAGAACGCGTTCAGGCCCATGCCCGGGGCCATGCCGATGGGCCAGTTGGCGATCAGCGCCATCACCAGCGAGCCCAGCGCGGCGGCCAGGCAGGTGGCCACGAACACGGCGTTGCGGTCCATGCCCGTCGACGACAGGATGTCCGGATTGACGAATATGATGTACGACATCGTCAGGAATGTCGTCAGGCCCGCCACGAGCTCGGTACGGGCGTTCGTACCGTGTTCACGCAGCTTGAATAGCTTCTCCAGCATTCGAGTCCCCAGTATGTTTAACAGGCTTGCGGGCCGCTATTTTCGCATCAGTTGTAAACTCTGCCGCCATGATTATTCTCGGCTTTGAAAGCTCCTGCGACGAGACCGGCGTCGCGGCCGTCTGTACGGAACGCGGCCTGCTGGCCCACGCGCTGCACACCCAGATCGCCATGCACCAGGAATACGGCGGCGTGGTGCCGGAACTCGCCTCGCGCGACCACATCCGCCGCGTCATCCCGCTGACCCGCCAGGTGCTGGACGAAGCGGGCCTGCAGATGTCCGACGTGGGCGCGGTGGCCTACACCGCCGGCCCCGGCCTGGCCGGGGCCCTGCTGGTGGGCGCCAGCGTCGCGCAATCGTTCGCCTGGGCGCGCCATCTGCCGGCCATCGGCATCCATCACCTGGAAGGGCACCTGCTGTCGCCCATGCTGGCCGACCCGCGGCCCGACTTCCCGTTCGTGGCGCTGCTGGTGTCCGGCGGTCATACCCAGCTGATGCGGGTCGACGGCGTGGGCCGCTACGAACTGCTGGGCGAAACGCTGGACGACGCCGCCGGCGAGGCCTTCGACAAATCCGCCAAGCTGATGGGCCTGGGCTATCCGGGCGGCCCCGCGCTGGCCCGGCTGGCCGCCAGCGGCGACGCCGCGCGCTTCGACCTGCCGCGCCCCATGCTGCACAGCGGCGACCTGGATTTCAGCTTCAGCGGCCTGAAAACCGCCGTCCTGACCCGGGTCAAGGCCGCCGAGGCGGCGGGCGGCCTGGACGAACAGACCCGCGCCGACCTCGCCGCGGCCACGCAGGCCGCCATCGTCGAGGTGCTGGCGGCCAAGGCCGTGCGCGCGCTCAAGCAGACCGGCCTGAAGCGGCTGGTGGTGGCCGGCGGCGTGGGCGCCAACCAGTTGCTGCGCGCCCGCCTGGCGGCCGCGCTCAAGCCGCTGAAGGCGACCGCCTATTTCCCGCCGCTGGCGCTATGCACCGACAACGGCGCGATGATCGCGTTCGCGGCGGCCGAGCGGGTCAAGGCCGGACTGGCGGTGCTGGATGCGGACGCGCCGCACAGCTTCACGGTCAGGCCCCGGTGGGACCTGGCGGAGATCGGTTGAGCGGGCAGGGCGCCGCGCCGCCGCCTATTTCTTCTTGCCGCCGCCGATCCGGCTTTCCGTGCCCTGCACCAGGCGCGTGATGTTGGCGCGGTGGCGGTAGAACAGCAGCACGCCGATGATGACCAGCGCCACGCCCATGGCGGGCTGGGCGCGCCAGGCCAGGCCGGAGCCGAACACGTAGTACACGGGGGCGAAGAACGCCGCCACCAGCGAGGCCAGCGAGGAATAGCGGAAGAAGATGGCGACGATCAGCCAGGTCGCGGCCGTGGCCACCGCCAGCCAGGGCTGGATCGCCACCAGCACGCCCAGCGCGGTGGCCACGCCCTTGCCGCCCTTGAAGCCCAGGAACACCGGATACAGGTGGCCCACGAAAGCGGCCAGCGCCACCGCCGACAGCGGCCCGACGGGTATGCCGGGAGCGAGCTTTTCGGCCAGCCAGATCGCGAACCAGCCCTTGGCGGCGTCGCCCAGCAGGGTCAGCGCGGCGGCGGTCTTGTTGCCGGTGCGCAGCACGTTGGTGGCGCCGGGGTTCTTGGAGCCGTAGCTGCGCGGGTCCTGCAGGCCCATGAGCTTGCTGACCACCACCGCGAACGGCACCGAGCCGATCAGGTAGGCCAGCAGGATGAGCGCAAGATGGAACGCGAAGGAGGTTGCGGTGATCGCCATGGAAAGGGGGAGTCCGTTGGTATGTCGTAATGGCTGCGGATTCTACCGCGCCGCGCGCCGCGCCCGGCTACGGGTTATCGAGCGGGGCGCCGCCGCCCGGACCTCAACCCCGTCATCCGGATGGCCTCCGCGGACGGTACAATCGGACACGTCCACCGTGTCTTGTTTTCTTTCGGATGCACAATGCGAATTCTGGTTTCGAACGATGATGGTTACTCCGCCCCCGGGCTCGAAGCGCTGGTGTCGGCGCTGCAAGGCCTGGGCGACCTCACCGTCGTCGCGCCCGAGACCAACCACAGCGGCGCCTCCAACTCCCTCACGCTGAACCGCCCCTTGTCGGTGCGCACCGCCTCCAACGGCTTCATCGCGGTCAACGGCACGCCGTCGGACTGCGTGCACGTGGCGCTCACCGGCCTGATGGACGCGCGCCCGGACCTGGTGGTCTCGGGCATCAACAACGGCGCCAACATGGGCGACGACACGCTTTATTCGGGCACCGTGGCCGCGGCCAGCGAAGGCTATCTGTTCGGCATTCCCGCCATCGCCTTCTCGCTGGCCGAAAAAGGCTGGGCCCACATCGAAGACGCCGCGCGCGCCGCGCGCCAGGTGGTCGAGCGCCATCTGGCCCAGCCGCTGGCCGCGCCGGTGCTGCTCAACGTCAACATTCCCAGCCGCCGCTACGAAGACATGCGCGGCTTCGCCGTCACCCGCCTGGGCAAGCGCCATCCGTCGCAGCCGGTGGTGCGCACCACCACGCCTTACGGCGACACGGTGTACTGGATCGGCCCCGTGGGCCTGGCGGCCGACGCGGCTCCGGGCACGGACTTCCATGCCGTCGAGCAGGGCACCGTGTCGGTCACGCCGCTGCGGCTGGACCTGACCCAGCACAGCCAGCTCGACGAGATCCGTAACTGGGCGGAGCCGCTATGCGCAAACGCATAAGCCAGCCGGACGTGTCGCAGCCCGTGCCCGGCCGCAGCGGCCCGGCGCGCTACGACTCTGGCCGGCTCAGCCCCGGCGTCACGCCGGCCAACAGCAATACCCGGATTTCCGCGGCCACGCTGCCGCGCCAGGCCCAGGCGCCGGCGCCGGCCTCCGGCGGCAACCTGGGCCTGAACTCCGACCGCCTGCGCCAGGCCATGGTGCAGCGCCTGCGCGCGCAAGGCATCAGCGACGAGCGCGTGCTCAACGCGATGGGCGCGGTGCCGCGCCACCTGTTCGTCGACGAGGCGCTGGCCAGCCGCGCCTACGAAGACGCGGCGCTGCCCATCGGCCATTCGCAAACCATTTCACAGCCCTGGGTGGTGGCGCGCATGATCGCCGCGGTCTGCGAGGACCGCGCGCCCACGCGGGTGCTGGAAGTCGGCGCCGGCTGCGGCTACCAGGCCGCGGTGCTGGCGCAGTTCGTGCGCGAGGTGCATACCATCGAGCGCATCCGCGGACTGTACGAACTGGCGCGCGGACACCTGCGCGCCTTGCGGCTGACGACGAGGATACGCCTCATCTACGGCGACGGCATGCTGGGCCTGCCCGGCGTGGCGCCGTTCGATGCTATCGTTGTGGCTGCCGCTGGCCTGGCCATCCCGCAAGCGCTGCTTTCGCAGCTGGCGCCGGGGGGCCGCCTGATCGCTCCGGAAGGGGGCGCCAACCAGCGCCTGGTTCTGATCGAACGCACGGGCGCGGCCAGCTGGAAACGCACAGAATTAGAGGCCGTGCGCTTTGTGCCGCTACGGGCCGGAATACAATCTTGAGCAAACAGGAGAAACGTATGCTCAACGGGCAGTTGCAACTGACCGATATCACTCTGGGCGCGCCGTCGGCGCGCCTGCGTCGCCCGCTCTTCATCGCGGGGGCGCTCAGCCTGGCCATCCTGGCTGGCTGCGCATCCAAAGGCACTCGCGCGCCCGTGGTCGACATGACCGGCGGGCAGCCCGCGCCCGCCACCCAGCCCGGCGGCACCTATGTGGTCAAGCCGGGCGACACGCTTTACAAGATCGCCCGCGCCAACAACGTGGACATCGAGAACGTCAAGCGCTGGAACAACCTCAGCGACCCCAACCAGATCTCCGTCGGCCAGGTGCTGAAGATGTCGGGCAGCGCCACCGGCGGCGCGCAGACCGCGCCGATCACCGGCACCAAGACGCAGCCGCGTCCGCTGGACCAGCCCGAAACCACCACGCCGCCGCCCGAAACCACGCCGACCCCGGCGCCGGCCCCGGTCGAGACCAAGCCCGCCACGCGCGCCGCCGACGCCGGCGTCATCAACTGGGGCTGGCCGGCCAACGGCCAGATCGTGCAGGGCTTCAACGCCAGCAGCAAGGGCATCGACATCGCCGGCGCGCTGGGCGATCCGGTCATCGCCGCGGCCGACGGCCTGGTCAAGTACAGCGGCAACGGCGTGCGCGGCCTGGGCAACCTCATCATCGTGGAGCACCAGAACGGCTTCATCACGGCCTATGCCCACAACCGTTCGGTGCTGGTCAAGACCGGCCAGACGGTCAAGCGCGGCGCCAAGATCGCCGAACTCGGCCAAAGCGACACGACCTCGCCGCGCCTGCACTTCGAAATCCGCCGCCAGGGCCAGCCGGTGGACCCCATGCAATACCTGCCCGCGCGATGACGCCCACCCTGGTATTCGACCTGGAAACCATCCCCGACGCCGAGGGGCTGCGCAAGCTCAACGGCTGGGGGCCCGAGGTTTCCGACCAGGAAGTGATCGAGCGCGCGCTGGCCGCGCGCCGCGAGGCGGTGGGCCACGACTTCCTGCCGCTGCACCTGCACAAGGTGGCGGTGGTGGGCTGCGTGTTCCGCGACGACCAGGGCTTTCGCGTCAAGACGCTGGGCCAGGCCGACGACCCCGAGGCCGCCTTGCTGGCGGGCTTCTTCAAGACCATCGAACGCTACACGCCCAAGCTCGTGAGCTGGAACGGTTCGGGTTTCGACCTGCCGGTGCTGCACTACCGCAGCCTGATCCAGGGCGTGCCGGCGCCGCGCTACTGGGACATGGGCGAGGAAGACCGCGATTTCAAGTTCAACAACTACATCTCGCGCTACCACTCCCGCCACCTGGACCTGATGGACCTGCTGGCCAAGTACAACGGCCGCGCCAACGCGCCGCTGGACGAGCTGGCCAAGCTCTGCGGCTTTCCCGGCAAGCTGGGCATGGACGGCAGCAAGGTCTGGGAAGCCTGGAGCCAGGGCCGCGCCGACGAAGTGCGCGCCTATTGCGAAACCGACGTGGTCAACACCTGGCTGGTGTACTGCCGCTTCCGCTTCCTGCGCGGCGAACTCGACCGCGCCGCCTACGAGGCCGAGATCGCGCTGGTGCGCGACACCCTCGGCGCCAGCGACGCGCCGCACTGGAAGGAATACATGGCGGCCTGGGACGCCAACTGAGCGCAGCACACCCGCGTGAAGGACGCCCCGCGCAAAGGGCGCCCCACGTAAAGGACGCCCCGCGCAATCGACTGAAACATCGCTTGCGCGCGCGAAACCCGGCTGAAACCGGGCGAATCGCACAATGGTCTCGCTTTCTTCACTCAAGGAGACCCACATGTCCCGATTCGCTATCCGCTCCAACCTGGCCGCTCTCGCTTTCGTCGTCGCTACCGGCGGCCTCGCGGCCGGCGCCGTCATGGCTGCTCCCACGGCTGACGGGGGCCCCGCCGCCATGCAGCAGCGCCATCACGGCGGCGGCGGCTTCCACAAAGCCATGCGCGACGGCCTGATGATTCCCGGCCTGGGTCCCGTGACCAAGGCGCAGGTCGCCGAACTCAAGCTGGACGAGAAACAGCAGGCCCTGTTCAAGACCGCCCAGGACAGCCAGCGCAGCCTGCACGAGGCGCGCCGCGAGGCCGGCGGCAAGCGCCATGACCTGCTCAAGGCGCAGCTCGACAGCGGCAAGCTGGACCCGCGCGCGCTGGTCGAAGCGTCCGACAAGTCGCGCGACGCCTTCGGCGCGCAGGCCAAGCAGGTGCGCGACCAGTGGCTGGCCGTCTGGGACAGCCTGAACGACACCCAGCGCGGCCAGGTCACCGCGATGGTCAAGGAGCGCCAGGCCCGCATGCAGGAGCGCCACGCCAAGATGGAAGCGCGCCACGGCAAGGGCAAGGCGCCCGCCGAAACGGCCCCGGCCGCCAACTGAACCCCGCACCCCGGCCGCAAGGCCGGCCGGTGATCGCAGCCCCCGCCACCGCCTGCGCGTGCCGGGGGCTCCCTGTTTTGGAGCATGGCGGCGCGCGGGCTGCACGCCGCTGGTGCATGAAAGGGCGATTCCGGGCGCTTCGGGGCTGCCGCCTGCGGCATCCGCGGCCTGGCATGGACATTGCTTGATGAGTCGGTAACCGGCCGCCGCTCCTGGCTGGCCGGCGCGGACGCGCCCCGAGGCCGTCCGCCTCCCTCGAATCCGACCAGGACTTTGCACCATGAAGAAGACGCTGCCCGCCTTGCCCTTTGTGCTTGCCGCCAGTTTCGCCGCGCCCGCGCTGGCCGAACCCACCGACCTGGGCGGCGGATTCGCGCTCAGCGGCAATGCCGCCATCGTCAGCGACTACCGGTTCCGCGGCTACTCGCAAACCGATTTCCGCCCGGCCGTGCAGCTGGGCTTCGACCTGACCCACAGCTCCGGCTTCTACCTGGGCAACTGGAACTCCAACGTCTCCGACTTCGTCTTCACCGACGGCAACCTGGAGATGGATTTCTATGGCGGCTGGAAGGGCGACGTCGGCGGCGGCTTCGCGCTCGACGCCGGCGTGCTGCATTACTACTATCCGGGCTCCAGCTCGCCCAAGGGCGGCAATTACAACAACACCGACCTGTACCTGGGCGTCTCCTACGGCAGCTACAGCCTGAAGTACTCGTACACGCCCAGCGATTTCTTCAGCACGCCCGACAGCAAGGGCACCTGGTACCTGGACGGCACGGCCAACTTCGACCTGGGCGACGGCTGGGGCCTGGTGGGCCACGTCGGCTACCAGAAGCTCAAGAACCAGACCGACATGGACGGCGACGCCATCGGCCATTACGTCGACTACAAGCTCGGCGTCACCAAGGACCTCAAGGGCTGGGTGCTGGGCCTGGCCGCCGTGGGCGCGACCCGTGACAACTGGCTGCCCACCAAGTACGGCCACCCCTCAGGGCGGCTGGGCGCAGTGTTTTCGGTGGCGCGCGCCTTCTGAGCGGCGGACGGGCCTCGGGCCATTTCCGGGATCGGGCGCAGTCCTTTTACAATACCGGGTTGCGTGTAATTCTGGACTGCGTGAGATGTCTGACGTTTTGAGTATCGAATCCCTGGACCTGGAAGCCAGGGGTATCGCCCGCCGCGACGGGAAGGTCGTATTCGTGGAAGGCGCCTTGCCGGGCGAGCGGGTCTCGACCGTCACGGTGCGGCGCAAGCCCTCGTACGAGATCGCGCGCGTCGAGGAAGTGCTGCGCCCCTCGTCGCAGCGCGTCGCCCCGCGCTGCCCGCATTTCGGCGTCTGCGGCGGCTGCGCCATGCAGCATCTCGAACCCAGCACGCAGGTGGCCATCAAGCAGCGCTCGCTGGAGGACACGTTCTGGCACGTGGGCAAGCTGCGCCCGGCGCGCATTTTGCCGCCGCTGCAAGGCCCGACCTGGGGCTATCGCTACCGCGCGCGCCTGTCGGTGCGCGTGGTGCCGAAGAAGGGCGGGGTGCTGGTGGGCTTTCACGAACGCAAGAGCAGCTACGTGGCCGACATGCGCGAATGCCACGTCCTGCCGCGCCACGTCAGCGACCTGCTGCTGCCGCTGCGGGCCATGATCGCCTCGATGTCGGCGCCGGACCGCATGCCGCAGATCGAGGTGTCGCTGGGCGAGGGCGTGACCGCGCTGGTGCTGCGCCATCTGCTGCCGCTGACCGACGGCGACATCGCCATCCTGCGCGCCTTCGCCGCCAAGCACAACGTGCAGTGGTGGCTGCAGGCCAAGGGGCCGGACACCGTGCATCCGCTGGAGCGCGAGCACGGCGACGCGCTGGCCTACGCCATGCCGGAGTTCGGCCTGCGCATGCCGTACCGGCCCACCGACTTCACCCAGGTCAATCACGCCATCAACCGCGCCATGGTGTCGCGCGCGCTGCAGCTGCTGGAAGTGCAGCCCACCGACCGCGTGGCCGACCTGTTCTGCGGCCTGGGCAATTTCACGCTGCCGCTGGCCACGCAGGCGCGCGAAGCCGTGGGCGTCGAGGGCAGCAAGGCGCTGACCGACCGCGCGCTCGAGGCCGCCTCGCGCCACCGCCTGGCCGGCAGCACCAGCTTCGCGACCCTGAACCTGTTCGAGGTCGACGTGGACTGGCTGCGCGGCCTGGGCTATTTCGACCGCATGCTGATCGACCCGCCGCGCGAGGGCGCGCAGGCCGTGTCGCAGGCCCTGTCGCAGCTGGAGCCGCAGGAGCGTCCGCGCCGCATCGTCTACGTGTCCTGTAATCCGGCCACGCTGGCGCGCGACGCCGCCATCCTGGTGCACGAGGGCGGTTATGTGCTCAAGAGCGCCGGCGTGATCAATATGTTCCCGCACACCGGCCACGTGGAGTCGATCGCGGTGTTCGAATCGCTGGACGCCGACGGCGTGCATGCGGTGAAGGAGCGCGCGCGCGAACGCGCCGCCAGGGCCGCCGCCGAGGCCGAGGCCGCGCAGGCCGCCAAGCTGGCCGCGGCAGCCGCCGCCGAGACGCCGGTCCAGGCCTGAAGCGGGCGCTAGTGCGCGCTGCCCAGGCCTTCCAGGATAGGGCAGTCCGGCCGCTGGTCGCCGTGGCAGGTGCGCGCCAGGTGCTTGAGGGTGGCGGCCATCTCGCGCAGCGCCTCGGCCTTGCGCTCCAGCTCGTCCACGTGCTGGAGCGCAATGCGCTTGACGTCGGCGCTGGCGCGGCTGCGGTCCTTCCACAGCGCCAGCAGCTCGTTCATCTGTTCCACCGAGAATCCCAGGTCGCGCGCCCTGCGCACGAAACGCAGGGTGTGCAGGTCGTGCTCGCTGTAGACGCGGTAGCCCGAGTCGGTGCGCACGGCCGGGCCGATCAGGCCGATGCTTTCGTAGTAGCGGATCATCTTGGCGGAAATGCCGGAGCTTTTCGCCGCCTCGCCGATGTTCATGGCCAACCTCCGTAGTGTCGTCCCATTCTACGCTTGACCTTGACACAATTGGAAGGTTTAAGCTGTGTTCACGGTGGACAAAACAGCGTCCGCCAACCTTGAATCCCTCTGGAGATAGACATGAGCATCGAGTTCCAAGTGCCCGACATGACCTGCGGCCATTGCGTCAAGACCATCACCGGCGCCGTGACCCAGGCCGCGCCGGGCGCGACCGTCACCGTGGATCTGCCGTCGCACCGCGTCATCGTGACGGGCGCGGGCGAGGCCGCCGCGATCGAGGCCGCGATCCGCGATGCCGGCTACGAGCCGTCGCGCGTGTAATCTCCCTTGGGGCCGCCGGCGCAAGTCCCCGCCTGCCGGCCGGCGGCCCCGGGGCCGATTGCCTTAGGCTATCAATTAATTAAAATTATTAAATTTGATTAATTAATAGCTGGCGTTTATCATTCTTTCCATGGTGGTTGAACAAGACCCCGCTACCCCAAGGAGAGATTGAATGCTGCAGAACCGCGAAGGCCAACGAGTCCCCAACGTTACTTTCCCCGTCCGCGAAGACAATACCTGGAAGAAGGTCACTTCGGACGATATCTTCAAGAATAAGACCGTTGTGGTCTTTTCGCTGCCCGGCGCCTTCACGCCGACCTGCTCCTCGACGCACCTGCCGCGCTACAACGAACTGGCGCCCGCCTTCTTCGAAGCCGGCGTGGACAGCATCGTGTGCGTGTCGGTCAACGACACCTTCGTCATGAACGAATGGGCCAAGGACCAGGAATCGTCCAATATCACGCTGCTGCCTGACGGCAACGGCGCGTTCACCGAAGGCATGGGCATGCTGGTCGACAAGAGCGACCTCGGCTTCGGCAAGCGCAGCTGGCGCTACTCGATGCTGGTCAAGGACGGCGTGATCGAAAAGATGTTCATCGAGCCGGAAAAGGAAGGCGACCCGTTCGAAGTGTCCGACGCCGATACCATGCTGGCGTATTTCGCCCCGAAGGCCAAGAAGCCGGACCAGGTCGTGGTGTTCTCCAAGCCGGGCTGCCCGTTCTGCATCGAAGCCAAGGCGCTGCTGGACGCCAAGGGCTACTCCGCGATCGAGATCCCGCTGGACAACAAGGTCCGCGGCCGCGTGATCGGCGCTGTCTCGGGCAAGGGCACCGCTCCCCAGGTGTTCATCAACGGCTCGCTGGTCGGCGGCCTGGAAGAACTGAAGGCGCGCATCGGCTAAGCGCCTGCCGGGGCCGGGGCGTACGTCCCGGTCCGCCGGCCGGGCCGCCCGCCGCGGCCCGGCATCTTCCGCGAATTTCCCTCGTTGCGCATCTTGGTGCGGCCCCGTCCGGGCGCCGCGGGACGGCGTTCGTCCTCAGGCTGCGCAACAAGGCGGAATACGCCTTGCAAATCCTGCCCCACGCCATACAGGGAGACCCCAAGACATGAAGACTCTGCACACCGACATCGCCATCATCGGCGCCGGCACCGCCGGCCTGGCCGCCTACCGCGCGGCGAAAGCCGCGGGCAAGCGAGCGCTGCTGATCGAGGGCGGCCCCTATGGCACCACCTGCGCCCGCGTGGGCTGCATGCCGTCCAAGCTGCTGATCGCCGCGGCCGAAGCGGCCCACAGCGCCGCCCACACGGATGCGTTCGGCGTGCGCGTGAACGGCAAGATCAGCGTCGACGGCGCGGCGGTCATGGACCGCGTCAAGCGCGAACGCGACCGCTTCGTCGGTTTCGTGCTCGAAGGCGTGGAGAACATCCCCGCCGAGGACAAGCTGCGCGGCTATGCCCGCTTCGTGTCGGATACGGTGCTGCACGTGGACGAGCACACCGAGGTGCAGGCCGCCAGCATCGTCATCGCCACCGGCTCGCGCCCCTCGGTGCCGCCGCCTTTCCGCGCGCTGGGAGACCGGCTGGTGGTCAACGACGAGGTGTTCGCTTGGAACGACCTGCCGCGCCGCGTGGCGGTGTTCGGTCCCGGCGTGATCGGCCTGGAGCTGGGCCAGGCCCTGGCCCGGCTGGGCGTGACCGTGCGCGTCTTCGGGGTCAGCGGCAGCCTGGCCGGCATCAGCGACCCGCAGGTCCGCCAGGCGGCGCGCAAGATCTTCCAGGGCGAGTTCTACCTGGACCCGGACGCGCGCGTGCTGGAGACGACCCGCGTGGGCGACGAGGTCGAAGTGCGCTACGTGGCGCTGGACAACAGTGAGCGCACCGAGCGCTTCGATTACGCCCTGGTCGCCACCGGCCGCCGCGCCAACCTGGACGGGCTGGGCCTGGAGCACACCTCGCTGGCGCTGAACGCGCAGGGCGTGCCGGTCTTCGACCGCGAAACCATGCAGGCCGGCGACAGCGCCATCTTCATCGCGGGCGACGCCAACGCCGACGCGCCGCTCTTGCACGAGGCGGCCGACGAAGGCCGCATCGCCGGCGAAAACGCGGCGCGCCATCCGGACGTCCGTCCCGGCCTGCGCCGCGCGCCGCTGGCGGTGGTGTTCTCGGACCCGCAGATCGCGGTGGCCGGCAAGGGCCACGCGCGGCTGATCCCGGGCACCTATGTGATCGGCGAGGTGGATTTCGGCGACCAGGGCCGCTCGCGCGTCATGCTGAAGAACCGCGGCCTGCTGCACGTGTACGCCGATATCGAAACCGGCCGCTTTCTGGGCGCGGAGATGGTGGGCCCCAGCGCCGAGCACATCGGCCACCTGCTGGCCTGGGCCGTGCAGCAGGAATTGACCGTGGCGCGCATGCTGGAGATGCCGTTCTACCACCCGGTGATCGAAGAGGGCCTGCGCACGGCGCTGCGCGACGCCGCGGCCAAGCTGGCGCTGGCGCGCGAGGCGTTGCGGCCGGAAGCGACGGAAGACGAGGTGGTTTGAGGGCGGGCGTCCCGCGCCGCAGCGCCTGCGACGCGGGAAGCGCCTTATTCGTCCGAGTGTTTTTTCGGCGCGGGGAAGGGATTTTCCCGGAACTGCAGCGTGAACCCGGCGCGTTCGTCCTGCCCCAGCGTGCGCGCGAGGTAAGGCATGGCGGGCTTGAGCGCGTCGTGCAGGGTCCAGGGCGGATTGATCAGGAACATGCCGCTGCCGTGCAGGCCGTAGCCGTCGATGGCGGCTTTCTTGACGGTCAGCGTGGCGTGCAGCCAGCTCTTGACCTTGAGGTTTTCCAGGTGGCGCGCCATCTCGCCGGCCTCGCGGCGCTGCACCAGCGGATACCAGACGGCGATGGTGCCGGTGGCGAAGCGCTTGATGCATTCCTTGACGGTAATGAGCGTGCGGCGGTAGTCGTTCTTGTCTTCGTACGAAGGGTCGATCAGCACCATGCCGCGGCGCGTGGGCGGCGGCAGCAGCGCCTTCACGCCCTCGAAGCCGTCGTCGCCGTAGATCGTGGTCTGGCGCTGGGCGGTGCGGCCCTGGTGCTCCAAGTTGGAGACCAGCGTGTCGATTTCGGTGGGATGCATCTCGAACAGCCGCAGCCGGTCCGACGGGCGCATGGCGTCCAGCGCCAGCCACGGCGAGCCGGGATAGCGCTTGAGGCGGCCGTTGGTGTTGTAGGCGCGGATGCGGGCCACATAGTCGGCCAGGATGGGCGGCAGGTCCGGCGCTTCCCACAGGCGGCCGATGCCGTCGGCGAACTCCGAGGTCTTGGCGGCCCAGTCGCTGTCCAGGCTGTAGAGCCCGGCGCCGGCATGGGTGTCGACCACCCAGTAGGGCGCGTCCTTGCGGTTGAAGTAATCCAGCGTGTGGATCAGGATGGCGTGCTTGAGCACGTCGGCATGGTTGCCGGCGTGGAAGGCGTGGCGGTAGCTGAACACGGCGCGGTGCCTCAGGCGGCGGGCCGGATGGCGGCCAGCTCGTCGGTGAAAATGCCGTCGATGCCCCAGTCGAGCAGCAGGCGCGCGCGTTCCGGGTCGTTGACGGTCCAGGCCGCGATGCGGTAGCCGGCGGCGTGCACGGCGTCGATCAGTTCGCGGGTGGCGTCTTTCTGGTTGATGTTCAGCGCCACGCATTCGTACTTGGCCAGGCGCTCGCGCCAGTCGGCGGGGACTTTTTCCACCAGGAGCGCGCGCGGCACTTCCGGTGCGGCCTCGCGCGCGGCCGCCAGCGCTTCTTCAGCGAACGAGGACAGCAGGGGCAGGGGGGCCGCGCCCTGCCACAACTGGCGGACGGCCAGCGCCACGGCGCGGCCGGTCTCGGCCTCGCGGCCGGGACAGGGCTTGATTTCGACATTGCTGGCGATGCCGTTGGCCAGGGTGTAGCGGGCCACGGCGGCGAAAGTGGGCAGCGGCTCGCCGGCGTAGGCGGCCGAATGCCAGCTGCCGAAGTCCAGTTGCGCCAGTTCCGCGTAGGTCTTGTCCGCGGCCGGGCCGGCGCCGTTGGAGGTGCGGTCGACCTTGTCGTCGTGCATCAGCACCAGCACGTTGTCGCGGCTGAGCTTGACGTCGTATTCGAACATGGTGAAGCCGTGTTCGGCGCCGACGCGCATCGCGGCCAGCGTGTTCTCCGGGGCCAGCCGGCCGCCGCCGCGGTGGGCGATGTAGCGGGAATAGGGCCAGGAGGGTAATGTTGCGCTCATGGAGGTGTTGCAATCAGGTTCTTGGGACAGGATTGCAAGGATACTCCTACTTCATGGGCGCCTTGCCCTGCGACACGTCCATGATCATGCGCGCGGCCAAGTACAGGCGCGGCACGATGCTGTCGATGCGGATGTATTCGGCGTCGTTGGAATGCGCGCCGAAGCCGGACAGGCCCATGCCCTCGATCACCGGCCCGCGCGCCTTGAGCGCCGCGAAGGCCGCGTCGGTGCCGCCGCCGCTGGCGCGGTCCACCACCTTCAGCGGCAGGTCCAGTTCCTTATAGATCTCCACGCCGTGGCGGGCCAGCGCGCGCGAGGCGGGCGTGGCCTCCAGCGGCGGGCGGCGGATTTCGAATTTCACGCTGACCTTGGAATCGGGCAGCAGCTTGTTCTTGATGCCTTCCTCCAGGCTGCGCGACAGCGCGTCGAAGTCGGAGACGCGCAGCGCGCGGGCGTCGGCCTGGGCGGTGGCCTGGCCCGGAATGACGTTGCGGTTTGTGCCGGCCTGGGCCACGGTCCAGTTCAGCTTCAGCCCCGCCTCGGGCTTGGACAGGTCGTCCAGCTGCAGCACCTGGTGCGCCAGTTCGTAGAGCGCGTTGACGCCGCCTTCGGGGCGCGAGCCGGCGTGCGAGGTCTTGCCCTGCACCGTGAGGTAGGCCGCGCCGATGCCGCTGGTGGCCAGCGTCAGGCGCGGCTCGGCGCCGCCGCCCTCGAACGAGAACACGGCGTCCTGCTCGGCGCCCAGGCGGGTGATGGTGCTGCGCGCCCCGGGCGAGCTGATTTCCTCGTCGCCGTTGATCAGCACGGTCAGGGTGCCGAAATCGTCGAAACCCAGCTTCTGCAGCAGGGCGATGGTGTGCAGGATCATGGCCACGCCGTGCTTGTCGTCGGCGATGCCCAGTCCGTAGGCCTTGTCGCCGTCGATCCGAAAGGGCTGGTCCTTCAGCATGCCGTTGCGGTAGACGGTGTCCATGTGGGCGATCAGCATGATCTTCCTGTCGCCCTTGCCCTTGAATTCGGCATGCACCATGGGGCCGACCTTCTCGGGCGTGTCGTCCAGCCGGAACACGTCGGTGGCCGGCAGGATCTCGGCTTTGCCGCCGAGGGCCTTGAGGCGGTCGCGGATCAGTTCGGCGATGCGCTCCACGCCTTCGACGTCCTTGCTGCCGGATTCGATCCCGACCAGATCGCGCATGGTGTCCAGCATGCCCTGGCGCTGCGCCTGGGCGGCTTCGTGCACGGCGGCGACCGGGGCGGCCAGCGCCGCGTGGGCGCCGCCGAGCAGGGCGAGCGCGACGCAGGCGCGCAGAACGGGCAGGCGGGGGGCGGAAAACGGCATCGGGGCGACCTCTTTGCGGGTGGAAGGACCCGGCCACGATACGAGGGGCCGCAGGCGGCGGAAATAGTGATTCCCCGGGTTGACGGCGGATGCGATCCATGCGGGCGAGGGCCGGGTTTCGCCCGGCTCACCCGGCGAATGAGAAATGCTAAAATCCGCCCGCTGACCCGGTAGTGACCGGTATGGGAATGGGGCGAATCGGGTTCGCCCTTTTTTATGCGTTTTCGTGCGGCTCCGGGTGGATACCCCGGAGCGCGGCAACAGGGATTCCATGTTCGAATTTATTCGCAGCCATCGGCGCTGGATGCAGTTCATCCTGCTGCTTCTGATCGTGCCGTCCTTTTTCCTGGTCGGGATTCAAGGCTATGAGAGTTTCATGCGGGCCGAGCCCGAACTGGCCACGGTCGCCGGGCAACCGGTTTCGCGCGCCGAGTTCGACCAGGCGCACCGCAACCAGCTCGAACAGCTGCGCCAGCGCCTGGGCACGCAGTTCGACCCGGCCGTGATCGACACGCCGGCGCTGCGCGAAAACCTGCTGAACCAGCTGATCAACCAGCGCCTGCTGGCCAATGTCGCCATGGACAACCGCTTCTCGGTGTCGGACGAAACGCTGCGCAATACCATCGCCGCGATTCCCGAAGTCCAGGACAACGGCCGCTTCTCGCCCGAGCGCTACCGCCAGGTGCTGGCCGCGCAGGGCATGTCGCCGACCTCGTTCGAAGCCGGCCTGCGCCGCGACCTGGCCGTGGCCCGCGTGCTCGAACCGGTCGGCCAGTCGGCCCGTGCGCCGGCCGAGGTCGTGGCCGCGCTGGAAACCGCGCTGACCCAGCAGCGCACGGTGCAGCTGCGCCGCTTCGCCGCCGCCGACTTCCGCTCGCAGGTCAACGTCACGCCGGCCGACATCCAGTCCTGGTACGACGCCAACAAGCAGCAGCTGCAGATCCCCGAGCAGGTCCAGGTGCAGTACCTGGTGCTGGACGAGGCCGCCGCCACCCAGGGCGTGCAGGTCAAGGAAGAAGACCTGACCGCCTATTACGAACAGAACAAGAACCGCTTCGGCAAGCCCGAGCGCCGCCGCGCCAGCCACATCATGATCGAACTGGCCCCCGGCGCCTCGGAAGAGGCCCGCAAGGCCGCCCGCGCCAAGGCCGAGGACCTGGCCCGCCAGGCCGCCGCCGATCCGGCCCGCTTCGCCGAGCTGGCCGCCAAGGAATCGCAGGACGCCGGCTCGGCCGCCAAGGGCGGCGACCTGGGCTGGCTGGCCCCGGGCATGCTGTCCGGCCCGCTGGAGAAGGCCGTGTTCGGCCAGGCCAAGGACCAGGTCTCGGGCGTGATCGAAAGCCCGTCGGGCCTGCACATCGTCAAGGTCACCGAGATCCAGCCCGCCGCCATCAAGCCGCTGGCCGAGGTCAAGGACCAGATCACCGGCGAAGTGCGCAAGCAGATCGCCGCGGTGCGTTTCTCGGAAATGGCCAGCCAGCTGAACAAGCAGGTCTACGACCAGCAGGACAGCCTGCAGCCGGCCGCCGACGCCGTCGGCCTGAAGCTGCGCACCGCCTCCGGCGTGACCCGCGAGGGCCTGCTGCCCGCCGACCAGGCCGGCCCGGGCTCGGCCGCCGACAGCCCCGACGCCGCGCTGCTGGACAACCCGCGCGTGCGCCAGGTGCTGTTCTCGCCCGACGTGCTGCGCGAAAAGCACAACTCCGGCGTGATCGAACTCTCGCCCGACACCATGCTGGCCGTGCGCGTGGCCGCGGTGCAGCCGGCCCACGTGCCGCCGCTGGAGAAGGTCAGCGATTCGATCCGCGCCAGGCTGATCGACGAGCGCGCCGCCGCCGCCGCCAAGCAGGCCGGCGAAGCCGCCCTGGCCGCCGACAAGGCCAGCCCGGCCACCACCGTGCCGGAAGGCTATTCGGCGCCGCAGACCGTCTCGCGCCAGGACCCCAAGGGCCTGCCGCGTCCGGTCCTCGAAGCCGCCATGCGCCTGCCCGCGGGCACGCTGCCGGGCTATGCCGGCGTGCAGTCGGGCGCCGACTACACGCTGGTGCGCCTGGAGAAGGTCGAGGCCGGCAAGGTCGACAAGGCCGACCAGGACAGCCTCGCGCAGCAGCTCTCCGGCGCCTGGGGCCAGGCCGAGAGCGAAGCCATGATTCGCATGCTGCGTGAGCAGTACAAGGTCGAAGTGCTGCCGGCCGCCGCCGAAGTCATCCGCGGCGACCAGCAGCAGGCCGCCGGCTGACGCTTCAGTCGAGCATGGGCCGCAGCGTCGGCCACACGTTGTCCAGCAATTTGGCCTGGGCATCCTCGTTGGGATGGATGCCGTCGGCCTGGAACATCGCCCGGTTCGTTGCAATACCTTCCATCAGGAAGGGCACGAGCCGGGCGTTTTCGTCTTTGGCCACCGTGGGGAACACCTGGGCGAAGCGCTGGGTGTAGTCGCGCCCGTAATTGGGCGGAATCTGCATGCCCACGATCAGCACGCGGGCGTCGGCCTGGCGCGCCGCCTGCGTCATGGTGCGCAGGTTCTGCTCGGTCATGGACAGCGACAGGCCGCGCAGCGCGTCGTTCGAACCCAGCTCCAGCACCACCACGGCCGGCTCGTGCTGGCGCAGCAGCGCCGGCAGGCGCGCCACGCCGCCGCTGGTGGTGTCGCCGCTGATGCTGGCGTTGACGACGCGATAGTTGGGGTATTGTTCGGACAGGCGGGCCGACAGCAGCGGCACCCAGCCGGTGCCGCGCTTGATGCCGTATTCGGCCGACAGGCTGTCTCCCAGGATCAGCACGGTGCGGGGCGCGGAACCCTGGGCCGGCGCGGCGGTCTGAGCGTGGGCGGGCGCCACGCTGGCGGTCGCCAGGACGGATACGAGTAGCAGACGGGAAAATAGGCGCATGGATAACAAGAATTCGATCGAGGTGAAAGGGCTGGGCAAGCGGGTGGCCGACGCCGGCGGCACGCTGTCTATCCTGGAAGGCATAGATTTTACGGTCGAGGCCGGCAGCGCGGTGGCCATCACCGGCAGCTCCGGTTCGGGCAAGTCCACCTTGCTGGGACTGCTGGCGGGGCTGGATGTTCCCAGCGCCGGCAGCGTGCGCCTGGCCGGGCAGGACCTGTTTTCCCTGGACGAGGACGGCCGCGCGCGCCTGCGCGCCAACCACGTGGGCTTCGTGTTCCAGTCGTTCCAGCTGCTGCCCAACCTGACCGCGCTGGAGAACGTGATGCTGCCGCTGGAACTGGCCGGGCAGGCCGCGCGCGAGGCGGCGCAGGCCATGCTGGAGCGCGTCGGCCTGGGCGCGCGCCTGCATCACTACCCGCGCACGCTGTCCGGCGGCGAGCAGCAGCGCGTCTCGCTGGCGCGCGCCTTCGTGGTGCGGCCCGACCTGCTGTTCGCCGACGAGCCCACCGGCAGCCTGGACGCCGCCACCGGCGTGACGGTCATCGACCTGATGTTCGACCTGCACCGCGAGCACGGCACCACGCTGGTGCTGGTGACCCACGATCCGCAGCTGGCGGCCCGTTGCGGGCGCCAGCTGGTCCTTGCCGCCGGCCGGATGGTCGACGGCAACTGAGGGCGCTTATTTCGCCTTCGAGACGGCCTGGTTCCAGGCGGCCACCACGGCTTCATATTCCTTGGCCGCCGCATCCTGGTCGATCGGGAAGATCTTGATGCTCTTGAGGTCGGGCAGGGTGGTCAGGCTGGCCACTGGGATGTCCGTGCGCGTCGGGCGGCGGAAGTTGTTCACCAGCTGGGCCTGCTGCGATTCCTTGCTCAGCAGGCCGTCATACAGGGCGCGGGCGGCGTCCGCGTTTTTCGCGCCCTTGATGATGAACATGCCTTCCGGCGCCAGGTAGCTGCCTTCGGACGGATACACCAGCTTGATCTCTTTCTGGCCGCCGGCCACGTATTCCTGCGCGGCGTATTCCAGCGTCAGGCCCGCGGCGTATTCGCCGGCCGCCACGCCCTTATAGGTGGTGCCCGACGAAGCCGTGATCACGGCGTTGGCCGCGATCTTGTCCAGGCCTTCCTGGCCGAACTGCTTGTACAGGCCGTACACCAGCATGTAGGCCGTGCCGCTCTTGGACGGATCGGTGATGGCGAACTTGTTCTTCCACTGCGGCTGCATCAGGTCCGTCCAGGTCGCCGGCGCGGGCAGGCCCTTGAGCTGGCGCTCGTTGACCATCATCACCATGACGTGGACGTTGGTGCCGACCCACAGGTCGTCCGGGCCGCGGAATTCCGCCGGGATCTTGTCCAGGTCGGCCGGGCGGTAGGGCTGCAGGTGCTGGCGGTAGGCGCCCAGCGTGCCGAAGCCGCCGCTCCAGAACAGGTCGCCGCGCGGGTTCTGCGCCTCGGCCTCGATGCGCTTCATCATGGTGCCGGTGCCGCCGGTGACCGGCTGCACGTTCAGCTTGGGCGCGTGCTGCCTGACCGCTTCCAGCGCGGTTTCGATGGTCTCGGTGTTGTTGGACGAGTAGAGCACGACGTTCTGGGCCTGGGCCGCGCCGGTTGCCAGTGCCGCCGCCAGGACGCTGTGCTGAAGTAGGTGCTTGAGTTGCATGGGTAGCCTCTGTGCGAGTGGGTTATTTGCCGGAGAACAGCTTGATGCGGAACGCCTTGACCGACACGATGATGGGCAGCACGATCACCGTGACCAGCGCCGCGCCGTAGGCCGAGGCCATGCCCAGCCTGCCGCCGTCGACCTGGCGGAAGATGGCGATGGGCATGGTTTCCAGGCCGCCGCTGTAGGCGACGATGGAGGCCGACAGCTCGGAGATCGTCGTCAGCCACATGAGGATGGCGGCCGAGATGATCGAGGCCTTCATGGCGGGCAGGACCACCTTGAAGAAGGTCATGAGCGGGGAGACGCCCAGGCTGATCGAGGCTTCCTCGATCGACTCGGGAATGTTGAACAGCACCGACGAGGCGTTGCGCACCGCGAACGGCAGGCGCCGCACCGTGTAGCACAGCACCATGATGCCGGAGGTGCCCGCCAGCACCAGCCAGCCGGTGTTGAAGGTCTGCACCAGCGCGATGCCCAGCACCGTGCCGGAGATGGTCAAAGGCAGCACCACGATGTAGTCCAGCACCTGCGTGGAGGCGCTGCGCTTCTTGATCGTCAGATAGCTGGTCAGCACCGCGAAGGACACGCCCAGCACCGTGGCCAGCGAGGCGAACTTGAGCGAATTGAGAATGGGCTCGGGCGCGCCGTGCAGCGCGCGCTGCATGCTGGCCAGCGACCACTGGCCCCATTGCATGACCGGCCCGCTGGTCTTGGTGAAGGCGGCGATGAACACCACGATCAGCGGCAGCAGCGAAATGCAGATCACCAGGCCCACGCCGCCGGTGTAGAGCAGCGCCGTCCACGAACGCACGCGCACCGGGGCCGGGGCGCGGCCCTGCGTCATGGTGTAGACCTTGCGTTCGACCACGCGCTTCTGGAAGAACAGCACGATGGCGACGATGGCGATGGACACCACCGACATGGCGCTTTGCAGCGTGGGGCTGCCGCCCATTTCGCTGACGAAGGTGTTGTAGGTCATCACCGACAAGAGCGGCACGCGGCTGCCCAGCAGCGTGGCCAGCGCGAAGTTGCCCACCACCAGCGTGAACACCACCAGCGCGTTGACCAGCACCGCCGGCAGCAGCACCGGCACCAGCACGCGCAGCTTGGTCAGCAGCGGCGGCGTGCCCAGGCTCAGGCCGGCTTCCTCCAGCTGGCCGTCGAAGCCGCGCAAGGCCGCCAGCACGCCCAGGTAGATGTAGGTGTAGTAGACCAGCGTCATCGAGAACAGCATGCCGGTCCAGCCGTAGAACGACGGCAGCGAAATGCCGGCGTCGCCCAGCAGATTGGTCAGCAGGCCGTTGTTGCCCAGGATCAGCAGCCACGACTGGCCCACGATGATCTCCGGGATGACGATGGTCAGCACCGGCAGGATCGCCACCAGGTTCTTGAGCGGGAAGTCGTAGCGCGCCACCATGTACGCGAACGGCACGCCCACCAGCACGGTGCAGGTCGTGACGGCCAGGCCCAGGATCAGCGTGTTGCCGAAGGCCTCCACGTACTGCGAGTCGGCCAGCAGGGCGCGAAACCCCTCCAGCGTGAAGCCGCCGTCCTGGCCGGTGACGCTGTTGCCGAACAGCACGCCCAGCGGATACAGCACGAAGAACAGCAGCACGGCCAGGCTGATCGCGGTGAGGACGCCCCAGGGCCACCATAGTCTTTTCATGGCGCGGCGTTCCTCAGGCGTTGACGACGCGGCTGTCGGCGGGGATCAGCACCTGCACGGCCTCGCCCGGCTGGAACTGCGCCACCATGTTGCCGGCGTGCAGTTCGACGCGGATCTCCGAGCCGTTGGCCAGTTCGATCCGGTAGGCCGTCTTGAAGCCCAGGTACTGGCGTCGCAGCACCTTGCCGGGCAGGGTGTTGGGCACGTAGGGCGTGGGCGCCATCAGCGCCAGCTCCTCGGGCCGCGCGATCAGGATGCCCTGGTCGTCCAGGCGCTCGCTGCCCTGCATGCCGTCGAAGCCCAGGCCGCAGAGTTCGTAGCGCACGTGTCCGGCCGGCGCGCCGGCCTGGCCGTTTCTGGCGGGCACGGGAATCACGTTGGCCGAGCCGATGAAGTCCGCCACATAGGCGTTGACCGGCGTGCCATAGAGTTCCTCCGGCGTGCCCAGCTGCGCGATGTCGCCGCGGTCCATGATGGCGATGCGGTCCGACATGGCCAGCGCTTCTTCCTGGTCGTGCGTCACGAACACGGTCGTGATGCCGGCCTCGCGCACCAGGTCCAGGATCACGTCGCGCATCTGCAGCCGCATCTTGGCGTCCAGGTTCGACAGCGGCTCGTCCATCAGCAGCACGCGCGGGCGGATCACCAGCGCGCGCGCCAGGGCCACGCGCTGGCGCTGTCCGCCGCTCATCTGGGCGGGAAAGCGTTCGGCCAGCGCCTGCAGGCCGACCTTGTCCAGCGCCTCGTTGACGCGGCGCGCGATCTCGGCGCGCGCCACGCCGCGCGCGCGCAGGCCGTAGGCCACGTTGTCGAACGCGGTCTTGTCGGGAAACAGCGCGTAGTCCTGGAACACCATGCCGATGTCGCGGCGGTGCGCGGACACGTGGGTCACGTCGTCCCTGTCGAACAGCAGGCGTCCGCCGTCGGGCGCGTAGAAGCCGGCGATGCAGCGCAGCAGGGTGGTCTTGCCGCAGCCGCTGGGGCCGAGCAGCGTATAGAACGCGCCGTCCGGGATGTGCAGCGAAAGGTTGCGCAGCACCTGCTGCCCGCCGAAGGTCTTGACGATGCCGTCTACCGTGATTGATGCCATGTTGGGTTCCCCGATGAGGTTCCCGGCATCATAGGAATGGGCGCGCGGCGCGACCAGCAGTGTTTTTTAAGGCGTGGCGTTAGATTTTCTAAGAGGTCGGCGCGCGTGCAATCCCCTAGAATGCGGCTGGACGGAGGGGTGTGCGCGCGTTCGACGCCGGGCACCGAGAATAAATACACGACAAGGGTAGACGTGGGACAACGCAGCATAGCGCGGCGCCGGGCGGGCGCCCGGGCGCGCCGCCATTGAGATGGCGGCGCCCAGCCTGCCGCCGCTGAAGGCCTTGCGGGTGTTCGAAGTCGCGGCGCGGCTGCGCAGTTTCACCGCGGCGGCCGAAGAACTCAGCATCACGCACAGCGCGGTCAGCCAGCAGATCCGCATCCTCGAAGAGTATGTGGGCCAGCCCCTGTTCGCGCGCGAGGCGCGCGGCGTGGCGCTGCTGCCTTGCGCCCAGGCGTATTTTCCCGAAGTGCAGGCCAGCCTGGAGCGCATCGCCGCGGCCACCGCCAAGCTGAAGTCGCCCGGCTACGGCGGCGCGCTGCGCGTAAGCGCCACGCCGTCCCTGACCATGAAGTGGCTGATCCCGCGCCTGTCGGCGTTCCAGGCGCTGCATCCGGGCATCGACGTGCAGCTGACCACGCAGGGCCGTCCGTTCCTGGACCGCGGCGGCGACGCCGGCAGCGACGTGCTGGTCCGCCTGGGCTACCTGGCGCATCCGGAATTCACCTGTGTGCACTGTCTGGACGATTTCCACGTGCCGGTGGCCTCGCCGCGCTTCATCGAGCGCAACCGCCTGGCCGCGCCGGCGGACTGCCTCGGCCATCCGCTGCTCAAGGTCGCCGGCGGCATGGACCACTGGCCGCGCTGGTTCGCGCTGGCCAAGGTGGACGTGCCGGCGCAATTGCCCGGCCCGGTGTTCGACCATCAGTTCCTGTGCATGCAGGCCGCCATGAACGAGCTGGGCATCGCGCTGGCGCCCTGGTGCCTGCTGGACGACGACATCCGCGCCGACCGGCTGCGCCCGCTCTTCACGCTGCCGCAACTGCCCAACGCCGGCATCCACGCGCTGTACCGCCCGGACAGCCCGGCGGCGGCCGCGGCGCAATTATTCATCGAATGGCTGCGCGCCCAGGGGCGCGAGGCCTCGCAACCCGCCTAGGAATTCCCCATGCTACTGCCCACGTCCAACCCTGGCCTGCAATGGCGCGGCATCGCGCCGCCGCTGGCGCTGTCGGACTACAAAGTGATCGCGTTCGACATGGACTCCACGCTGATCTCCATCGAGACGCTGGACGAGATGGCCGACCTGATGGGCAAGAAGGCCGAAGTCGCGGCGCTGACCGAGGCCGCCATGCGCGGCGAAAGCGTGGACTACAAGCAAAGCCTGCGCGAGCGCGTGGCGCTGCTGGCCGGCATGCCGGCCGCGATGCTGGACCGGGTCTACGAGGAGCGGGTGCGCATCAACCCCGGCGCCGAGACGCTGATCGCGGCCTGCAAGGCGGCCGGCCTGACCTGCCTGCTGGTGACCGGCGGCTTTACCTGCTTTACCGACCGGCTGCGCGCGCGCCTGGGCCTGGACGACGTGCGCGCCAACGTGCTGGAAGTGCGCGACGGCCTTCTGACCGGCCGGCTGCTGCCGCAGCCCTGGGGCGACATCTGCGACGGCGAGGAAAAGCGCCGCAAGCTGCTGGAGGTGTGCGCGGCGCGGGGCGTGGGGCCGCAGCGCGCCATCGCGGTGGGCGACGGCGCCAACGACCTGCCGATGATGCGCGCGGCCGGCCTGTCGGTGGGCTATCGGGCCAAGCCGGTGGTGCGCCAGGAAGCCAAGGTGGCGATAGACGAAGGCGGCCTGGACCGCCTGCTGGAGCTGTTCGCCTGAATCAGATCAGGCCGCGGATCTCGACGGCCGGATCGACGTCGGCCTCGTAGTCCACGCCCTCGACCTCGAAGCCGAACAGGCGCAGGAATTCCTGCTTGTAGCCGGCGAAGTCCGTGAGCTGGTAGACGTTCTCGCTGGTGACCTGCGGCCACAGCGCCTGTACCCGGGCCTGCACCTCGGGATCGAGTTCCTTGCGGTCGGCGCGCAGCCGGCCTTCCTCGTCCAGGATCGGCGCAGGGCCGCAAATGCTGTCGCGGTACAGCCCGTAGACCTGTTCGATACAGCCTTCGTGCGTGCCTTGCTCTTTCATGACCTTGAAGAGCAGCGACAGGTACAGCGGCATCATCGGGATCGCGGAGCTGGCCTGCGTGACCACGGCCTTGAGCACCGACACCCGGGCGTCGCCGCCGCGCGCGGCGAGCCTGGCGCGGATGTCGAGCACCTTGCGGTCCAGGTCTTTCTTGGCCGCGCCGATCGATCCGTTCCAGTAGATGTCGTGGGTGATCTTCTCGCCCAGGTAGGTGAAGGCCGTGGTGGTGGCGCCTTCGGCCAGCACGCCGGCCTCCAGCAGCGCGTCGATCCACATCTGCCAGTCCTCGCCACCCATGACCGCCACGGTGGCGTCGATCTCGGCCTGGGTGGCGGGTTCCAGCACGGATTCCCTGACCACTTCACGGTCGGTGTCCAGGCCGCGCAGGGTGACGGGCGCGCCGACGGGCTTGAGCGTGGAGTTGTAGACCTCGCCGGTCCGGGGATGGGTGCGGCGCGGCGCGGCCAGGCTGTAGACCACCTGGTCGATCTGGCCCAGGTCGCGGCGGATGGCCTCGATGGTCTTCTGCTTGATCTCGTCGGAGAACGCGTCGCCGTTGATGCTCCTGGCGTAGAGGCCGGCGGCCTGCGCCGCTTCGTGGAAGGCGGCGCTGTTGTACCAGCCCGCGGTGCCCGGCTTGCCGCCCTCGGGGGCGCGCTCGTAGAACACGCCCAGCGTCTGCGCGCCGCAGCCGAAGGCCGCGCTGATGCGCGCCGCCAGGCCGTAGCCGGTGGACGCGCCCAGCACCAGGACGCGCTTGGGTCCGCCGGCTATCGGCCCCTGGGCGCGGACGTAGTCGATCTGGTTCCTGACGTTGGCGGCGCAGCCGGCAGGGTGGGTGGTCACGCAGATGAAGCCGCGCACACGGGGCTTGATGATCATGAGGGCCTCGGTTCGGGAAATATCGGGAAAAGCGCTAGGGCGACCCGCATTGTACGGGAGCCGCCCGGCAAGGACTCAGCGGGCGCGGGCGTCGGCCAGCGGCGCGCCCGGCGCGCGTCCGCGGCGCCATTCCACCACGCCGATGCAGATGCCGCTGGCGCAGATGATGGCGATGCCCAGCCAGGTCAGCGCGTCGGGAAAATGGCCCCACACCAGCCAGCCGACCGCGGTGGCGCTGATGATCTGCAGGTACACGAAGGGCGCCAGCGTCGAGGCCGGCGCGCGGCGGTAGGCGGCGATCTGGAACAGATGGCCCAGGCCGCCGGTGATGCCGGTGGAAATCAGCAGCAGCCAGTCCTGCGGCGCCAGCGCGCGCAGCACCGGCATGGCAGGCGGCAGGATGAAGGGCAGGGCGAGGGTGAGCACCACGGTGCCGACCGCGCCGCTCCAGATCAGCGAGGTGAACGGATCGTCGCCGGCCACGCGGCGCGTGGCGATGAACTGCACCGCGAAGCAACAGGCCGTGAGCAGGCCGAACAGGGTGCCCACCGGGTCCAGGCCGCCGCCCGGACGGATCACGATGACGACGCCGACGAAGGCCACGCCGGCGGCCACGAAGCGCGACAGGCGCGCCGGCTCGCGCAGTATCCAGGGCGCGGCCGACAGCACCAGCAGCGGGGCGAGGAAGTTGATGGCGGTGGCCTCGGCCTGCGGGATGTAGCTCAGCGTGGTGAAGAACATCAGCGTGGCCAGGAACATGGAGCCGCCGCGCAGGATCTGTTCGCGCGGCTTCTTGCTGCGCACGATGCCCAGCCCGCGCGCCGGCAGCACCAGCGCCAGCACCAGCACCAGGTGCACCGCGTAGCGGAACCAGGACAGCACCAGTAGCGGCACGCCCGCGCTCATGACCCACTTGCCGCTGGCGTCCAGGCAGGACAGGACCCACATCGAAAGCACCAGAAACAGCACGCCCAGCATGGGGCCGCTGGCCGCGGGCGCGTCTGCGCGCGTACGACCGCTATCGGCCGGGTTCATCGGAAGACTCCTTGATTTGGGGCCCTGTTCCAGGGTACTGACGGGCGGCTGACATGATACGCTCATCGAGCCGGGGGAACAGGCTCATGATCGAATTACGCAACATCGAAACTTTTTTCTGGGTGGCCACGCTGGGCAGCTTCCGCGCGGCCTCCGAAAAACTCAACACCACGCAGCCTGCGGTATCGCAACGCATCGCCTCGCTGGAGGCCGACCTGGGCGTGCGCCTGTTCGAGCGCGAGGCGCGCGGCGTCAAGCTCACCGGCAAGGGCCATGAATTGCTGTCGCACGCCGAACGCATGCTGCAGCTGCGGCGCGACATGTTCGAGGCCGCGCGCGAGCAGAACGTGATGACGGGCACCGTGCGCATCGGCGTGGCCGAGACCATCGTGCAGACCTGGCTGCCGGCCCTGATCGAACTCATCCACACCAACTATCCGGCGCTGGTGCTGGAGATCGAGGTCGACACCACGCACGTGCTGCGCTCGCACCTGATGTCGCGCCAGATCGACCTGGCCTTCCTGATGGGGCCGGTGCTGGAGGCGCGGGTCGAGAACCTGGCGCTGTGCACCTATCCGCTGGCCTGGGTGGCCAGCCCGGTGCTGGACCTGGGGCCGGAGCCGCTGACGCTGGAGCGCATCGGCAAGCTGCCCATCATCACCTATCCGTCCAACAGCGCGCCGTACCGGGTCGTGCGCGACATGCTGACGCGCGCCGGCGTGACCGCGCCGCGCATGTACGGCAGCGCCTCCATGTCGATGGTGGTGCGCATGACTCAGGACGGCATCGGCACCAGCGTGATCGCGCCGGTGTTTCTGGGCAAGGAGCTGGCGCGCGGCGAACTGCGCATCCTGCGGGTGCAGGCCGACCCCTTGCCGCAGCTGAGCTTTACCGCGACCTGGGTGCAGGGGCCGGACAGCCACGCGGTGCGCGTGATCGCGCAGATGGCCCAGAAAGTGGCCGCCCAGGCCGGCGACGGGACGCCTTGCTAGCCGTTGGCAGGGTAGGTGTTTTCCCCAGCAGACAGTGTCCCTATTTTTATGAAAGCCGTTTTTGCGGCGCCGCGCAAAACCGCCGCCGCGGCCCGCAAAGCCGCGCCACAGCGTGATTTGCGCAAAAAGTCGTAGCCCGCGTCCGGCAGACCCAAGAAATATTTATACCCCCGTATCGCAACATACGATTGGACGCTCCCGGGCCCTGACGCTGCAATGGCGGCGCATCTACGATCGCCGCGGGGCTACTGACTCCCGATCAGCCATCCGCGCGCCACCGGGATAACGGGGTCCCGCGCGCGGCATACCATCCCGCCAGCTAGGAGTTTTGTCCATGAAAAAGTCTCTAGTTTTCGCCGCAGTCGCCGCCGGCCTGCTCGCCGGCGCCGCCCAGGCGCAAGACCTGCCCAAGACCCAGTTGAAGGTGGTGGGCGGCCTGAGCAACCTGACCGCCTACAACGACTACGAAAAACCGTTCTGGACCAAGACGATCCCCGAGCTCTCCAAGGGCCAGGTCACGGCCACGATCAAGGGTTTCAACGAAATGGGCCTCAAGGGTCCCGAGCTGCTGCGCCTGATGTCGCAGGGCGTGGTCGAGTTCGGCACCGCCACGCTGGCGTACTTCGCCAGCGACAACCCGATCAACGAGGCGATCGACCTGGCCGGCCTGGCGCCCGACGTCAAGACCGCGCGCGCCGTGACCGACGCATTCGAGCCGGTCTACGCCAAGCTGTACGGCGAGGGCAGCAACGTCAAGCTGCTGGGCATCTCGACCTATCCCGCGCAGGTGCTGTTCTGCAACGCCGAGATCAAGGGCCTGGCCGACATCAAGGGCAAGAAGGTCCGCACCAGCAGCCGCACCACGGCCGAGTTCGTCGAGGCGCTGGGCGGCTCCAGCGTGACCATGGCGTTCGGCGAAGTGGTGCCGGCGCTGCAGAACAAGGTGGTCGACTGCGCCATCACGGGTTCGCTGTCGGGCTACTCGGCCAAGTGGTACGAGGTCTCCACCCACCTGGTGGCGCTGCCGATCAACTGGAACCAGCAGATCCACGCCGTCAACCAGAAGGCCTGGGACAAGCTCGATCCCAAGGTCCGCAGCTTCCTGCAGACCAACGTGAAGACCCTGGTCGACGACATCTGGGACGCCGCGGCGCGCCAGACCCAGGAAGGCTATGACTGCAACACCGGCGCGGCCGCGTGCCCGTACCCGGTCAAGGGCAAGATGGTCCTGGTCCAGCCCACGGACGCGGACCGCGAACTGCTGAAGAAGGTCACGCAGGAAGCCGTGCTGCCCAAGTGGGCCGCGCGCTGCTCGGCGCAATGCGTGAACGACTTCAACGCCACGATCGGCAAGACGCTGGGCGTCGTGGCGAAGAAGTAGAGCCCCCCCCGAAGCGCTGCGCGCTTCCCCCCCAGGGGGGCATGCCTGAGGACCGGCGGAGCCGGATCCTCGGCATCCCGATGGGATGTGCCTGGTGCGTAGGGTGGCTAGGGTTTGCGGCTGTTTTTCAAAGGTTTTTTTATGACTCAAACCGAACACTTTCGCCTGCTGGGCGGCATATTGCGGCGCGCGGAGAGTTTTTCGCGGCTGGCGGTGTGGGCCGGCGGCGCGTTGACGGTGGCCAGCGTGCTGCTGATTTCGTTCGATGTGCTCGCGCGTAAATTTCTGGGGTTCACGACTGGCGGGGCCGATGAGCTGTCCAGCTACGCCTTCGCCATCAGCACCTCGTGGGCGCTGGCGTTCGCGACGCTGCAGCGGGCCAATGTGCGCGTGGACGTGCTCTATCAGCACATGCCGGTGCGCGTCGCCGCGGTGCTGGACTGGATCTCGCTGGTGGCGCTGGCGGTTTTCATGGTGTACCTGACGTATTACGCCTCCGAAGTGGTGCAGGCCTCGTGGACGCAGAAGTCCGCCGCCAATACGCCGCTTGCGACGCCGCTGTGGATTCCGCAGGGCTTGTGGGCGCTGGGCCTGGCGTGGATGTGCGTGACGGTGGCGCTGATGCTGGCGCGCGCCTCGGCGGCGCTGGTGACCGGCGATATCGAACTGGTCAGGAACATCTGCGGCGTGCGCTCGGCGCAGGAAGAAGCTGAAGAAGAAGCCGCCGCCGGCGAGCGCATGGTCAAGGGAGACGCCGCATGATTTCCACCGCTTTGATCCTGCTGCTGGTGCTGATCGGCCTGTCGATTCCCGTAGGCGCCGCGCTGGGCGTGCTGGGCCTGATCCTGGACCCGCTCTTTTCCATGCTGCCGCTGACGCGCGCCATCGGCGAGATTTCCTGGAGCACCAACAACGAATTCCTGCTGGTGGCGATTCCGCTGTTCATCATGCTGGGAGAAGTGCTGCTGCGCGCGGGCTTCGCCGAGCGCATGTACGGCGCGATGAGCCTGTGGCTGTCGTGGCTGCCGGGCGGGCTGATGCACGCCAACATCGGCGCCTCCACGCTGTTCTCGGCGACCTCGGGCTCCAGCGTGGCCACGGCCGCGACCGTGGGCACGGTGGCCATTCCGCAGATCCGCAAGTACGGCTACAACGAGCCGCTGTTCCTGGGCAGCCTGGCCGCCGGCGGCACGCTCGGCATCCTGATTCCGCCGTCCATCAACCTGGTCATCTACGGCGTGCTGACGAATTCCTCGGTGCCCAAGCTGTACCTGGCCGGCATCATCCCGGGCTTCGCGATGGCGGCGCTGTTCATGCTGACCGTGGTCCTGGCCTGCGTGGCCAAGCCGTCGTGGGGCGGCAAGAAGGTCCAGGCCACGTGGGGCCAGCGCATCGCCAGCCTGGTGCACCTGGCGCCGCCCATGGGGATCTTCTTCCTGGTGGTGGGCTCCATCTACGCCGGCCTGGCCACGCCGACCGAGGCCGCCGCGCTGGGCGTGCTGGGCGCGCTGATCCTGGCCGCCTGGTTCCGCCGCCTGACGTGGTCGATGCTGCGCGAGGTGATGGAAGGCACCATGCGTTCGACGGCCATGATCATGCTGATCGTGATCGCCGCCAGCTTCCTGAACTTCGTCATGTCGGCCACCGGCCTGACCGACGCGCTGACCCAGTCCATCTCGGGGCTGGGGCTGTCGCCGGGCTGGATGCTGCTGATCCTGGTGATCTTCTACCTGGTGCTGGGCTGCTTCATGGAAACCCTCTCCATGATGATCACCACCATTCCCATCGTGGCGCCCATCATGATCGGCCTGGGCTTCGATCCCATCTGGCTGGGCATCGTGATCATCATCCTGGTCGAGGCCGCGCTGATCACGCCGCCGGTCGGGTTGAACCTGTTCGTGGTGCAGAGCCTGCGCAAGAGCGGGTCCATGAACGCGGTCATCGTCGGCAGCCTGCCGTTCGTGGCGGCCATGTTCGTGATGCTCGCGCTGCTGGCGTTCTGGCCCGACCTGGCGCTGTGGCTGCCGCGCGTGTTCGGCTAGGGCCTGTGCATGGCTCCTTTTAGTGTGAACAGGCCCTAGGGCGCCGCCGCAAACCTTCTTTCGGACGCGGCGGGCGCCGCGTCCTTTACCTCTCAGATTCCGCAGGACAGATATGAAAGCCGTATTCCAGATCGAAGATTCCCAGCCGCGCCGGGTGGAAGTCGAGTTCAATTCCGTGATCGTGGCCGGCTGGGCCGGACGCGACATGGCCGCCATCGAGCACCACATCGAGGAACTGGCCGCCATCGGCGTGCCGCGCCCCAGCAGCGTGCCGCTGTACTACCGCATCGCCGCCAACCAGCTGACCCAGGACGAGACCGTGCAGGCGCTGGGCGAGGATTCCTCCGGCGAGGTCGAGACCTTCGTGTTCGCGATCGACGGCGAGATGTACGTCAGCATCGCGTCGGACCACACCGACCGCAAGCTCGAAACCTACAGCGTGGCCATGTCCAAGCAGGTCTGCGTCAAGCCCCTGGCCACGGGCGCATGGCGCCTGGCCGACGTGGCCGACTACTGGGACGAGCTGGTCATCCGCTCGTACATCGTGGAGAACGGCGCGGAAGTGCTGTACCAGGAAGGCCCGCTGGCCTCGCTGCGCACGCCGCAGGACCTGGTGGCCGGCTACACCGGCGGCAGCGCCGTGCTGCCCGCGGGCGCGGGCATGACCTGCGGCACGGTCGGCGCCATCGGCGGCATCCGCCCGTCGGTGGACTTCGCCATGGAACTCTACGATCCGCGCCGCCAGCGCAGCCTGCGCCACCGCTATCATGTGGAGACGCTGCCCGTGGTGGCCTGAGGCCGCCGGCCGTCCCCGTGTGTACTTGAGCCGCCCAGCGGCACCAGGATGACTATGTTTCCGACCCTGAACGAACTGAACCAGGCCCTGAACGAGGGCCGCACGACGTCCGTGGCGCTCACCGAGGCCGCGCTGGCCCGCGCCCGCGACGAGGCGGGCGAGGGCGCCCGCGTCTACACCAAACTGTATGCCGAGGCGGCGCTGGCCCAGGCGCGCGCGTCGGACACGCTGCGCGCGGCGGGCATCGTGCGCTCGGCCGTCGAAGGCCTGCCCATCAGCATCAAGGACCTGTTCGACGTCGAGGGCGAGACCACGATGGCCGGCTCGGTGGCGCGCGCCGGAGAACCCGCCGCCGACGCCAACGCCGAAGTGGTGCAGCGCCTGATCGCCGCCGGCGCCGTCATCATCGGCCGCACCAACATGACCGAGTTCGCCTACTCGGGCCTGGGCATCAACCCTCACTACGGCACCCCCCTGAATCCCTACGACCGCGCCACCGGCCGCATCCCCGGCGGCTCGTCCTCGGGCGCGGCGGTGTCGATCACCGACGGCATGGCCGTGGCCGCCATCGGCTCGGACACCGGCGGCTCGGTGCGCATTCCGTCTGCGCTTTGCGGCCTGACGGGCTTCAAGCCCAGCGCCTGGCGCGTGTCGATGGAAGGCGTGCTGCCGCTGTCGGCCAACCTGGACTCGATCGGCCCCATCGCCGCCAGCGTGCGCTGCTGCGCCGAGCTGGACGCGATCCTGTCGGGCGACGGCGGCCCGGCGCCGCAGGCGCTGCCGCTGCGCGGCCTGCGCCTGGCGGTGCCGACCACGCTGGCGCTGGACGGCATGGACAGCCACGTGGCCGCCAGCTTCGAGGCCGCGGTCGCGCGGCTGCGCGAGGCCGGCGCGCTGGTCGACGAGATCGCCGTGCCGGAATTCGCGCAGCTGGCCGCCATCAACGCCAAGGGCGGCTTCACCGCGGCCGAGGCCTGGGCCTGGCACCGCGACCTGATCGCGCGCGCCGGCCAGCGCTACGACCCGCGCGTGGTGTCGCGCATCATGCGCGGCAAGGACATGAGCGCGGCCGACTACCTGGACCTGCTGGACGCCCGCGAGGCCTGGGTGGCGGCGGTGGACCACCGCATCGCCGGCTACGACGCGCTGATCATGCCGACCACGCCCATCGTGGCGCCGGCGGTGGCCGACCTGGCCGCCGACGAAGCCTATTACGCGGCCAACGGCCTGATCCTGCGCAATCCCACGCTCATCAACTTCCTGGACGGCTGCGCGCTGTCGCTGCCTTGCCATGCGGCGGGCACGGCGCCCGTGGGCCTGATGATCGCGGCCAGCAACGGCGCCGACCGCCGCGTGCTGGCCATCGGCCTGGCCGTCGAGGAACTGCTGGCGCAAGCGAGAGGCTAGCCATGATCGCCAATTCGATGCGAGCCGGCGCGCAGGCGGCGCGCCAGGTGCGCCTGGACGCCCGCAGCGGCCGGCTGACCGGCCCCACGGCCAACCTGGCGCCGGGCCACGTGCAGGCCAACCTGGCGATCCTGCCGCGCGCGCTGGCGGCGGATTTCCTGCATTTCTGCCAGCGCAATCCCAAGCCGTGCCCCTTGCTGGCCATGTCCGAGCCGGGCGATCCGGCGCTGCCCGAGCTGGGCGAGGACATCGATATCCGCACCGACATTCCGCGCTATCGCGTATGGAAGAACGGCGAGCTGGTGGCCGAGCCCACCGACGTGCGCGACATCTGGCGCGACGACCTGGTGTCGTTCCTGATCGGCTGTTCGTTCTCGTTCGAGGAAGCCATGCTGGACAACGGCCTGCCGGTGCGCCACATCGAGCAGGGCTGCAACGTGCCCATGTACCGCACCAGCATCCAGACGCACCCGGCCGGCGTGTTCGGCGGGCCGCTGGTGGTGTCGATGCGGCCGCTGAAGGCCGCCGACGCGATCCGCGCGATCCAGGTGACCTCGCGCTTTCCGTCGGTGCATGGCGCGCCCGTGCACCTCGGCGACCCGGCCCTGATCGGGATCGCCGACATCGATCGCCCGGACTACGGCGACGCGGTGGAAATACGGGAAGGGGAGATGCCGGTGTTCTGGGCCTGCGGCGTGACGCCGCAGTCGGTGGTGGCCTCGGTGCGGCCGGAATTCTGCATCACGCACGCGCCCGGGCACATGCTGGTCACCGATCTCATCAACAGCCGGATGGCGGTGTAGCGCAAGCCGGGCTCCGCGGAGCCCGGCGCGAGAGACATCAGAAGATGTGGCGGAAGCCCACGGCGGCGCCGACCTGGTTGCTCTTGCNATGCCGACCACGCCCATCGTGGCGCCGGCGGTGGCCGACCTGGCCGCCGACGAAGCCTATTACGCGGCCAACGGCCTGATCCTGCGCAATCCCACGCTCATCAACTTCCTGGACGGCTGCGCGCTGTCGCTGCCTTGCCATGCGGCGGGCACGGCGCCCGTGGGCCTGATGATCGCGGCCAGCAACGGCGCCGACCGCCGCGTGCTGGCCATCGGCCTGGCCGTCGAGGAACTGCTGGCGCAAGCGAGAGGCTAGCCATGATCGCCAATTCGATGCGAGCCGGCGCGCAGGCGGCGCGCCAGGTGCGCCTGGACGCCCGCAGCGGCCGGCTGACCGGCCCCACGGCCAACCTGGCGCCGGGCCACGTGCAGGCCAACCTGGCGATCCTGCCGCGCGCGCTGGCGGCGGATTTCCTGCATTTCTGCCAGCGCAATCCCAAGCCGTGCCCCTTGCTGGCCATGTCCGAGCCGGGCGATCCGGCGCTGCCCGAGCTGGGCGAGGACATCGATATCCGCACCGACATTCCGCGCTATCGCGTATGGAAGAACGGCGAGCTGGTGGCCGAGCCCACCGACGTGCGCGACATCTGGCGCGACGACCTGGTGTCGTTCCTGATCGGCTGTTCGTTCTCGTTCGAGGAAGCCATGCTGGACAACGGCCTGCCGGTGCGCCACATCGAGCAGGGCTGCAACGTGCCCATGTACCGCACCAGCATCCAGACGCACCCGGCCGGCGTGTTCGGCGGGCCGCTGGTGGTGTCGATGCGGCCGCTGAAGGCCGCCGACGCGATCCGCGCGATCCAGGTGACCTCGCGCTTTCCGTCGGTGCATGGCGCGCCCGTGCACCTCGGCGACCCGGCCCTGATCGGGATCGCCGACATCGATCGCCCGGACTACGGCGACGCGGTGGAAATACGGGAAGGGGAGATGCCGGTGTTCTGGGCCTGCGGCGTGACGCCGCAGTCGGTGGTGGCCTCGGTGCGGCCGGAATTCTGCATCACGCACGCGCCCGGGCACATGCTGGTCACCGATCTCATCAACAGCCGGATGGCGGTGTAGCGCAAGCCGGGCTCCGCGGAGCCCGGCGCGAGAGACATCAGAAGATGTGGCGGAAGCCCACGGCGGCGCCGACCTGGTTGCTCTTGCCGGCGATTTCGCCGCTGGCGGCGTCGCTGACCTTGTTCCAGTCCACGGTGCCGTACAGCTGCGAGCGCTTGGACAGCGAGTACTCGGCCACGGCGACCAGCGCGTAGCGCTTGCCCTTGTCGCCTTCTTCCTCGACGTTCTTGCTCTGGTCGAAGTAGGCCGCGCCGGTGATGGCCCAGCGCGGCGTGGCCTGCCACGTTACGCCGGCGAAGTAGCCGTTGTCCTTGCGGTCCAGGTTGGCGGTGGTGGTGCCGCCCATGACGCCGTTGACCCAGCCGGTTTCGTCGCGGCCGTTGTAGTAGCCGACGAACAGCTTGGCGCCGTCGAACTGGTACGAGGCGTTCAGGTTCCAGACGCGCTGGCGCAGGTCGGAATCGGTGCCCGCGTAGGTCTGCTGGTATGCCGCGCCCAGGCCCAGCTGGCCGATGGTGTAGCGCAGGCTGGCGCCGTACTGCTGGCCGGCCTTGTGGTCGTCCCAGTCTTCGCCGTTGGCCCACGACAGCACCATGGACAGGTCGCCGAAGGTATTGGCGTACTTGGTCATGTTGTTGGTGCGCACGCGCGACATGGCGGCCGGCAGCCAGGCGTTCTGGTCGTAGTTGCCCACGGTCAGCGGATCGAAGGGAACCTCTGAACAAGTCCAACGAACCTGTCAGAATATAAGTTATTGAAAACAGTCCGATCCGAGTGAACCCGATGAGCCAGTTGAGTTTTTCCGAAGCCGAGTACGTTGGCAAACGCAAGAAAACGCGCCGTGAGAAGTTTCTGGCCAAGATGGAGCGTGCGGTGCCGTGGAAGCTCTTTGCCGATCTGGTCGATCCGCATTACCCCAAACCGGGCATCGGTCGTCCACCGTATCCGCTGGAAACGATGCTGCGCATCTACTTCATGCAACTGTGGTTTTCGCTGTCGGACCCGGCCATGGAAGAGACGCTGTACGACAGCTTTTCGATGCGCCAGTTTGCCAAACTGCCTGGAGGTCGTGTGCCGGACGAGACCACCATTTTGAACTTCCGTCATCTGCTCGAGCAGCACAACATTGCCGACCAAGCGCTTGAGGCGGTCAA
>NZ_POQS01000001.1:185770-720601 GCF_002885955.2 Achromobacter pulmonis | reverse complement strand
AGCCGGGCTCCGCGGAGCCCGGCGCGAGAGACATCAGAAGATGTGGCGGAAGCCCACGGCGGCGCCGACCTGGTTGCTCTTGCCGGCGATTTCGCCGCTGGCGGCGTCGCTGACCTTGTTCCAGTCCACGGTGCCGTACAGCTGCGAGCGCTTGGACAGCGAGTACTCGGCCACGGCGACCAGCGCGTAGCGCTTGCCCTTGTCGCCTTCTTCCTCGACGTTCTTGCTCTGGTCGAAGTAGGCCGCGCCGGTGATGGCCCAGCGCGGCGTGGCCTGCCACGTTACGCCGGCGAAGTAGCCGTTGTCCTTGCGGTCCAGGTTGGCGGTGGTGGTGCCGCCCATGACGCCGTTGACCCAGCCGGTTTCGTCGCGGCCGTTGTAGTAGCCGACGAACAGCTTGGCGCCGTCGAACTGGTACGAGGCGTTCAGGTTCCAGACGCGCTGGCGCAGGTCGGAATCGGTGCCCGCGTAGGTCTGCTGGTATGCCGCGCCCAGGCCCAGCTGGCCGATGGTGTAGCGCAGGCTGGCGCCGTACTGCTGGCCGGCCTTGTGGTCGTCCCAGTCTTCGCCGTTGGCCCACGACAGCACCATGGACAGGTCGCCGAAGGTATTGGCGTACTTGGTCATGTTGTTGGTGCGCACGCGCGACATGGCGGCCGGCAGCCAGGCGTTCTGGTCGTAGTTGCCCACGGTCAGCGGATCGAAGGGAACCTCTGAACAAGTCCAACGAACCTGTCAGAATATAAGTTATTGAAAACAGTCCGATCCGAGTGAACCCGATGAGCCAGTTGAGTTTTTCCGAAGCCGAGTACGTTGGCAAACGCAAGAAAACGCGCCGTGAGAAGTTTCTGGCCAAGATGGAGCGTGCGGTGCCGTGGAAGCTCTTTGCCGATCTGGTCGATCCGCATTACCCCAAACCGGGCATCGGTCGTCCACCGTATCCGCTGGAAACGATGCTGCGCATCTACTTCATGCAACTGTGGTTTTCGCTGTCGGACCCGGCCATGGAAGAGACGCTGTACGACAGCTTTTCGATGCGCCAGTTTGCCAAACTGCCTGGAGGTCGTGTGCCGGACGAGACCACCATTTTGAACTTCCGTCATCTGCTCGAGCAGCACAACATTGCCGACCAAGCGCTTGAGGCGGTCAACCTGCTGTTGCAGGATCAAGGCATTCAGGTGCGCAAAGGCACCATTGTGGACGCCACAATTATCGATGCACCCAGCTCGACCAAGAACGCCAGCGGCACGCGGGACCCCGAGATGCATCAGACCAAAAAGGGAAACCAGTGGCACTTTGGGATGAAGGCCCACATTGGGGTTGATCTTCACAGCGGGCTGGTCCACACGGTGGTGGGCACCGCTGCCAATGAGCATGATGTTACTCAGGCGGCTGCGTTGCTGCATGGTGAAGAAACGTTGGCTTTTGGCGATGCCGGTTATCAAGGCGTAGACAAACGACCCGAGCACCAAGGGCGTGACGTAACCTGGCACATTGCCATGCGCCCCGGCAAACGGCGCGCCTTGGGTAACAGCGCAATTGATCGTTTGACGCAAAACATTGAGCGGGCCAAATCCAGTCTTCGAGCCAAGGTTGAGCATCCGTTTCGTGTCATCAAATGCCAATTCGGGTTTCGTAAAGTCAGATTCCGTGGACTGGCCAAGAACACTGCGCATTTGAAAATGTTGTTTACGCTGTCCAATATCTGGATGGCACGCCGCCCGTTGACGGCGGTGGCAGGGTAAGTGCGCCCAAAAAGCGCCAACAGGCCCGAAAACGGGCCTGATCGGGGTGCAAACAACCCGAAAGTGGCGATGATTTGAGCAGTTTTTAACCATTTTTGAATACTTTGGTCATGAGGTCGATTTTTGGATGTTTGAAATCGAGTTCTTCAGACCTTCCGAAGTAATCGGCCAGCAGGTCGAACATCGGCGTGTTCTGCAGGCCCAGGGTGAGCGTACCGATCTGGCCGCCGTCCAGGCCCACGTAGGCCAGGCGGCTGAAGGCCTTGCTGGTGTCCGAACCCCTGCCGTTCTGCAGGTTGATGCCGTTCTCCAGGCGGAAGAAGGCGCGGTTGCCGCCGCCCAGGTCTTCCGAGCCGCGCAGGCCCCAGCGGCTGTTGGAAATGGCGCCGTTCTCCATCGACACTCGGCTGCCGTCTTCGCCGACCGCGCCGGAGCTGGTGCTCAGGTAGCGGATGCTGACGTCGGCGATACCGTACAGGGTGACGCTGGTCTCGGCGGACGCCGTGCCGGCGGCCATGCCCAGGCCGGCAAGGGCGAGCGATAGGGTGATGCGTTTCATGCGGGTCTCCTCCTGATGTAGCTGTTCTTGGTTGCGCCGGGCTTGTGGCCCGGCCAGATGCGCGCGGCGGATCGCCGGGCGCCGGGCCGGCCGCTCCGACGCTTGGGGTAAGCGCGGGTCCGGGCGGCCGCCCAGGTGGCACAACTGAACCCATGCCGGCAAGCGGCATGGGCGCCTCGGGATTCTAGAAAAGTTGGCGCGCCAGCAGGGGACGGATTCGTTCGGCGTTTTCCCGGGTTTACAGAATCGCAAACCGCGAGAGCGCCGGAAAAATAAAAAACCCCGGTGCAAACCGGGGTTTTCGGGGCGAGGGGCCCGGCACTACAGCGTCATGTGCTGCGGCAGCCAGGTCGCTATGCCGGGCACCAGATAGAGCAGCAGCACGGCCAGGATCATCAGGAAGAACATCGGCATCGAGGCGCGCGCGATGTACGGCAATTCCCTGCCGCTCATGCCCGAAAGCACGAACAGGTTGAAGCCCACCGGCGGCGTGATCTGTGCCATTTCTACAACGAACACGATGAAAATGCCGAACCAGATCAGGTCCAGGCCGGCGGCCTGCACCGTCGGCAGCAGCACGCCCATGGTCAGCACCACGATGGAAATGCCGTCCAGGAAGCACCCCAGCACGATGAAGAACACCATCAGCGCCATGATCAGCCCGAATTGGGACAGGCCCAGGCCGCCGATCCACTCGGCCAGCGCGCGCGGCAGGCCGATGTAGCCCATCGCCAGCGTCAGGAACTGCGCGCCCGCCAGGATCAGCGCGATCATGCAGTACAGCCGGGTGGCGCCCAGCAGCGACTGCATGAAGCTGGAGCGGTTCAGCGAGCCCTGCAGCGCCGACAGGATCAGCGCGCCCACCACGCCCACCGCCGCGGCTTCGGTGGCGGTGGCGATGCCCGAATAGATCGAGCCCAGCACCGCCGCGATCAGCAGCAGCACCGGGATCAGGTGGCGCGAGCGCGACAGCTTCTGCATGAAGGTCAGGCCCGGATCGGCCGCCGGCACCGCCTTGGGATTGCGGATCGCCCACCAGGCGATATAGCCCATGAAGAGCCCGGCCAGCAGCAGGCCGGGCACGATGCCGGCGATGAACAGCTTGGCGATGGACACGTCCGCCGCCACCCCGTACACGATCATGATGATCGAAGGCGGGATGAGCAGGCCCAGCGTGCCGGCGCCCGACAGCGTGCCGAGGATCTTGTCCTCGGGGTAGCCGCGGCGCGTCAGCTCGGGGATGGTCATCTTGCCGACGGTGGCGCAGGTGGCCGCCGACGAGCCCGAGACCGCGGCGAAGATGGCGCAGCCGATCACGTTGGTGTGCAGCAGGCGGCCCGGCAGCCGGTTGAGCCAGGGCGCGAGGCCCTTGAACAGGTCTTCCGACAGGCGCGTGCGGAACAGGATTTCTCCCATCCACAGGAACAGCGGCAGCGCGGTCAGGGTCCAGCTGGAGGCCGCGCCCCAGATGGTGACGGCCATGGCGTCGCCGGCCGGACGGCTGGAGAGGATCTCCATGCCGATCCAGGCCGTTCCCGCCAGGGTCAGGCCGACCCAGACCCCGCAGCCCAGCAGCGCGAAGATCGAGACGACCAATAGGGTAATGACGAGAATTTCATTCATGGGTTTGCTGCGAAGTGGCGGCGGCCTGGCCGCGTAGGCGTCGGATCAGTTCGTCGATCAGGGCGACCAGGAACAGCACCGTGCCGATCGCCATGCTGATCTGCGGAATCCACAGCGGCGTGGCGTCGTTGGACGTGGAGATGTCGTTGAACTGCCATGAGTCGTACGTCAGCTTGATGCTGAAGAACGCGAAGGCGGCGGCCAGCACGCAGCCCACGGACAGCGCGAAGAGGTCCAGGCGGCGGCTGGCGGCCGGGTTGAGCGAATTGAGCAGCAGCGTCACACGGATGTGTTCGCCGTGCTTGAAGGTGCTGGACAGGGCGAGAAAGCCGGCGGCGGCCATGAAGTACCCGGCATAGGCGTCCGTGCCGGGGATGTTCATGTGGAGCTGGCGCGCGATGATCGCGGCCAGGAGCTTGTCAGAAATTTTGTGTGTGAGGCATAGCATGTCGACAAGGAGCATGAATGCCACGCAAGACCAAACCCACCGCTTTGGCGGACCAGGCGGCACAGCCGCAATTTCACATCCCGGCCGAGCTGCTTGACCAGTTGGTGACCGGGCCCATGACGCCGGGCCAAGTCCAAGGGCTGTTCGATCAGTTCAAGAAGTCAATTCTTGAGCGGGCGCTGGGCGCCGAGATGAGTCATCACCTAGGCTATGCGCCCGGCCAAGCCAAGCCCACAGGCGGATCAGCCAACCACCGCAACGGCAAGAGCACCAAGACCGTACTGACCGATGTGGGGGCGCTGCGCATCGATGTCCCACGCGATCGCGAAGGCAGCTTCGAGCCGCAGCTCATTGGCAAGCACGAGCGGCGCTTTACGGGTTTCGACGACAAGATCATCGCCATGTACGCACGCGGCATGACGGTGCGCGAGATCCAGGGTTTCCTGGCTGAGATGTACTCGGTGGACGTCTCGCCCGAGCTCATCAGCCGTGTCACCGATGAGGTGATGGGCGAGGTCACGGCCTGGCAGACACGGCCGCTGGAGGCGATGTACCCGGTGGTGTTCTTCGATGCGCTGCGGGTCAAGATTCGCGAGGATGCGGTGGTGCGCTCCAAGGCCGTCTACCTGGCGCTGGGCGTACTGCCTGACGGCTCGCGCGACATCCTGGGAATCTGGATCGAGAACACCGAGGGGGCGAAGTTCTGGATGAAGGTCTTCAACGATCTGAAGACGCGCGGGGTGCAGGACATCCTGATTGCCGTCACCGACGGCCTCAAGGGCATGCCAGAGGCGCTGGGCGCAGTGTTCCCGGCGACGACGCTGCAGACCTGCATCGTGCACCTGATCCGGGGTGGCCTGGACTTTGCGTCATGGAAAGACCGCAAGGCGCTGGCCGCAGCCATCAAACCCATCTACACCGCGGTGAGCGCCGAGGCGGCCGAGGCCGAGTTGGATGCGTTTGCGGCCGGCCCCTGGGGGCAGCGGTTCCCGACCGTGGTCAGCGCCTGGCGCCGGGCCTGGGACAAGGTCATCCCGTTCTTCGCCTTCCCGCCCGAGGTGCGGCGCGTGATCTACACCACCAACGCCATCGAGAGCGTGAACGCACGGCTGCGCAAGATCATCAAAACGCGCGGCCACTTCCCCAGCGACGAGGCGGCCACCAAGCTGATCTGGCTGGCGCTGCGCAACATCACCGCGGACTGGGGGCGGGCGGCCAACCACTGGAAATCAGCGATGAACCAATTTGCGATCCTCTACGAGGACCGATTTACCAGATCGGGCCAGTAAGATCACCAAGCCGCCTCACGATTGAGTGACGGATTCAACAGCCTCACACACAGAAATCCTGACACTCCCGCGGCCAGCACCGAAACCAGTACGCCGATCGTGCACAGGCCGGCCAGCAGGCCGGCCGCGCCGTAAAGACCATCTAGAAAGCGGCGCATGGAAATATCACTGCTTCTTGTAGGCGTCGATCATGGCCTGGCCGTCCGCGCCGGCCTTCTTGAGCCAGTCATCCAGCATGCGCTTGCCGATTTCCGACAGGCCCGACTTCAGTTCGGCGGTGGGCTGGATGGTCTCCATGCCGTTCTTGGCCAGTTCCTGCTGGTACCACTTGTTCTTTTCCTGCGACAGTTTCCAGCCGCGTTCCTCGGCCTGCGCGCCGGCCTTCTTCAGCGCGGCCTGGGTGGCCGGATCGAGCGCGTCGAACGCCTTCTTGTTGACGATGATGGCGTTCTTGGGCAGCCAGGCCTGGGTGTCGTAGAACTTCTTGATGTACTCGTAGGTCTTGGTGTCGTAGCCGGTGGAGGCCGAGGACATGTAGGAATCGATCACGCCGGTGGCCATGGCCTGCGCCAGTTCGGCCTGCTGCACCGTCACCGGCTGGGCGCCGACCAGTTCGGCGATCTTGGCCGTCACGGGGCTGTAGGCGCGCCACTTCAGGCCCTTCATGTCGGACACCTGCTTGATGTCGCGGTTGGCGAAAATGCCCTGGGGCGGCCAGGCCACGGCGTACAGCAGCGTCATGCCGTGCGCGTTCAGCTTCTTCTCCAGGAACGGCTTCTGCGCCTGGTACAGCTTGAACGAAGCGTCGTAGCCGGTGGCCAGGAAGGGCAGGCCGTCGAGTTCGTAGACCGGATCTTCGTTGGCGAAGTTGGTCAGCAGGATTTCGCCGATCTGGGCCTGGTTGCCCTGCACCGCGCGCTTGATCTCGGGCGCCTTGTACAGCGAGGCGTTGTTGTGCAGCGTGATCTTCAGCTTGCCTTGCGACAGCGTGTCGACGTCCTTGATGAAGGAGGTCAGGTTTTCGACGTGGAAGTTGCTGGCCGGGTAGGCGCTGGGCAGGTCCCATTTGGTCTGGGCCTGCGCGCCCGCGCTGAACGCCAGGACGATGCTGCCGGCCAACAGGGAAAGTTTCGGTTCATCGAGTATTACCGGGGAAGGCTGCGCGGATTTTCAGGAAGAAGTACTCCTGATCGCGGTAGCCGTAAGCGCGGCGCTTGATGACCTTGATGGTGTTGTTGATACCCTCAACGATGCTGGTGTTCAAGGGATGGCGGCATCTGGCCAGGATGCCGTGCAGGTACGCTTTGAGACGCTGAGCAAAGGTACTGAGCGCGTCAATGCCGCTGCACTCGGCCTGCTCACACCACTGCTCCCAGGCCTGTTGAGCCCAGGCGGGCTTGCGATAGAACCACAGCCGCTTGAGCTCATCACGCAAGACATAGACGGTGAGTAACGGCTGATTGGCGTGCAGCAATTCATCGAGCCGCACGCGCTGCTGGCGATCCAGGTTGTCTCGGTTGCGTAGCAGCAGCCAGCGGCTGGACTTGATGACTTTGCGCGCCGGGCGATCCTGCCGGAGTCGATTGGCTTGATCAACGCGCACCCGATCGATGACCTCACGCCCGTACTTGGCCACGACATGGAACAGGTCGTAGACGATCTCGGCTTGCGGGCAGTGCGCGCGGATCTCCAGTTCGTAGGCGGTGGTCATGTCGATGGCCACCGCCTTGATGCGTTGGGCGGCACCTTCGGGCAGTTGCTCGAAGAAGGCCCGTGCCGTCTCGCGCGAGCGGCCCAGACCAAGCCACAGCACCTGGCGGCTGGTGGGGTCGACCACGACGGTGGCATACCGATGGCCCTTGTGCAGGGCAAACTCATCCATTGCCAGGTATTCGATACGCGACCAGTCCGGCTCCGGGATCGATGCACGCAGTCGCGCCTTATCCACCGTCTTGACCGTGTGCCAGCCCAGATCAAAGAACCTGGCCACCGCCTGCACGTTGCTCGATTGCAGCAGTTGGCTGCAGGCTTGTGCCAGCCGATCCGTGACACGCTGATAGCGTCCCAGCCAGCCGAGCCGCTCCAGACGCGGGCCGCCGCACCGCTCACACCAAAGCCGCCGTCGCGGCACATGCAGCACCACCCGATACTCGAACAAGGGCAGGTCGCGCACGCGTCGCACCGTCGTCTCGTGCACCTGGCGACACCGCGCGCCGCACTGCTCGCAATGCATGGCCTTGGCCGTGGGCTTGAGATACAGCGACACCGTGCGCCCATCGCCTTCAGGCCACACCACGCGATCCACCCGATAGCCGTCCCAGCCACCCAGGGACTCCAACAGCTTGCGATCCAGCATCGTCCGATCCTCCTGAACACCAGAAACTGGCCTCAAGAGTACGAAATCTGGCCAAATCGCTCCACGCTATTCTGCGATGAACCAAAGTTTCTTGTACATGGGTGGTTCTTCCTTGCGTATGGTAGAGCCGGGCGGTGCCCGACAGGCATTGCGAAAGCGAGCGCTGCGGCAATGACGCGCAGCTGAAAAGCCGTGCCATTCTAAGTTGCCGTGCGGCGGCGGGGCGCGTGAAATCGCGTCTTTACGGGTTATTCCTAGGGCGGCGCGCGGGCCCACGATGCTTGAGGGTTCAATCGTTGGACGCTGCGCGTTCGCGCCGCTTGCGGCCGCTGTTTTTCTTCTAAGGAACCTCTGAACAAGTCCAACGAACCTGTCAGAATATAAGTTATTGAAAACAGTCCGATCCGAGTGAACCCGATGAGCCAGTTGAGTTTTTCCGAAGCCGAGTACGTTGGCAAACGCAAGAAAACGCGCCGTGAGAAGTTTCTGGCCAAGATGGAGCGTGCGGTGCCGTGGAAGCTCTTTGCCGATCTGGTCGATCCGCATTACCCCAAACCGGGCATCGGTCGTCCACCGTATCCGCTGGAAACGATGCTGCGCATCTACTTCATGCAACTGTGGTTTTCGCTGTCGGACCCGGCCATGGAAGAGACGCTGTACGACAGCTTTTCGATGCGCCAGTTTGCCAAACTGCCTGGAGGTCGTGTGCCGGACGAGACCACCATTTTGAACTTCCGTCATCTGCTCGAGCAGCACAACATTGCCGACCAAGCGCTTGAGGCGGTCAACCTGCTGTTGCAGGATCAAGGCATTCAGGTGCGCAAAGGCACCATTGTGGACGCCACAATTATCGATGCACCCAGCTCGACCAAGAACGCCAGCGGCACGCGGGACCCCGAGATGCATCAGACCAAAAAGGGAAACCAGTGGCACTTTGGGATGAAGGCCCACATTGGGGTTGATCTTCACAGCGGGCTGGTCCACACGGTGGTGGGCACCGCTGCCAATGAGCATGATGTTACTCAGGCGGCTGCGTTGCTGCATGGTGAAGAAACGTTGGCTTTTGGCGATGCCGGTTATCAAGGCGTAGACAAACGACCCGAGCACCAAGGGCGTGACGTAACCTGGCACATTGCCATGCGCCCCGGCAAACGGCGCGCCTTGGGTAACAGCGCAATTGATCGTTTGACGCAAAACATTGAGCGGGCCAAATCCAGTCTTCGAGCCAAGGTTGAGCATCCGTTTCGTGTCATCAAATGCCAATTCGGGTTTCGTAAAGTCAGATTCCGTGGACTGGCCAAGAACACTGCGCATTTGAAAATGTTGTTTACGCTGTCCAATATCTGGATGGCACGCCGCCCGTTGACGGCGGTGGCAGGGTAAGTGCGCCCAAAAAGCGCCAACAGGCCCGAAAACGGGCCTGATCGGGGTGCAAACAACCCGAAAGTGGCGATGATTTGAGCAGTTTTTAACCATTTTTGAATACTTTGGTCATGAGGTCGATTTTTGGATGTTTGAAATCGAGTTCTTCAGACCTTCCCTAAGATTGCGCTATTTACTGCATGGGCCGAGGCTGCGCGTGAATTTCGTTTTTCGTCGTGATGAATTGTTGGTCCAAGCCGATTCCGGCGTGCTGCCGGACATGGATCTGTGCGAACGCATCGGCGTGCGCGCCGAGGTGCTGCAGCCGATCTGGATGCTGCCCGACACGCCCCACCGCACCGTGCACGTGGAGCCCGGCGTCGACGCGCCCGAGGGCTATGCGTTCCGCAAGCTGCGTTCGCTGTTCGGCGTGCTCGACGACGAGCGCATGGCGCTGGCCGGGCGCGCCTACCAGATCGCCGAATGGGCCCGCACGCACCGCTACTGCGGCGCCTGCGGCGAGCGGGCGCAGCGTTCGCCCACGGAATTCTGTCTGCGCTGCCCGTCCTGCGGCTTCTCGGCCTATCCGCGGATTTCGCCGGCCATGATGGTGCTGATCCGCAAGGGCGACAGCATCCTGCTGGCGCGCCACACCGCCACGGCGACGGCGCGCTACACGGCGCTGGCGGGCTTCGTCGAGCCGGGCGAGAGCATCGAGCAGACCATCCACCGCGAGGTGCTCGAAGAGGTCGGCCTGAAGGTCGGCAACCTGCGGTACTTCGGCAGCCAGTCCTGGCCGTTCCCGCATTCGCTGATGGTGGCGTTCACGGCCGACTACGTCTCGGGCGAGATCCGCGTGCAGGAAGACGAGATCGCCGACGCGCGCTGGTTCGGCCCGGGCGATCCCATGCCCGAGATCGCGGCGCGTATTTCCATTGCCGGCTCGCTGATCCGGGCCAATCTGCCGATGGGCTGGTCGGCGCCCTGACGATTTTTTTCAAGGCCTAGGGGTATTCCCTGTAAAGCGGGGAAATCGGCCGTCTGACGATTACTTTTTATTGATGAAATGTCGATAAATTATTAGTATTTCGTCCAGACCAACCCGGCTCCCGCTTTCCATGAAATCCGCCTTGATCGCTTCATCGGCCCATCTCGCCAGCGGCAGCGCGCCTGACCTGTCCGAGGTGGAATTCGGCCTGATGATCGCCGGCCACGCCTTCGACCGCTGGACCGTGCGCTGCATGGCCGCGGCCGGGCTGCCCGACCTGACCGCCACCGACGTGATGGTGTTCCACCACGTCTATCACCGGCAGCGCGCCAAGAAGCTGGCCGACATCTGCTTCACGCTCAACGTCGAGGACACCCACATCGTCAGCTATTCGCTCAAGAAACTGGAGCGCATCGGCGTGGTGCGCGGCGAACGCAGCAGCAAGGAAGTGTTCTACAGCGTCACGGAAGAGGGCGCGGCGGTGCTCAAGCGCTACGCCGACATCCGCGAGCAGTGCCTGACCTCGGGCCTGAACGCGCCGGGCGCGGGCGGGCTGGAGTTCAGCCGCCAGCTCGCGCATACGCTGCGCGCGCTGTCCGGCCTGTACGACCAGGCGGCCCGGGCCGCGACGTCGCTCTGAGCGGCCCACGCACCCATATCAATAAAGATCCGGGGCAAGTCCCCGCCATTGGCAACCGGCCGCGCCCAGCGCCGCGGCGGCTTTCTGTATTCAAGGACACCTATGAAGTGGCAATTCTGGATAGACCGTGGGGGCACCTTTACCGACATCGTGGCGCGCCGTCCCGACGGCACCACCACCACGGCCAAGATGCTGTCGGAGAACCCCGAGCAGTACCGCGACGCGGCGGTGGCCGGCATCCGCAAGCTGCTGGGCATCGCGCCCGGCCAGCCGGTGCCCGCCGAGCAGGTCGAATGCGTGAAGATGGGCACCACGGTGGCCACCAACGCGCTGCTCGAACGTAAGGGCGAGCGCACGCTGCTGGTGACCACGCGCGGCTTTCGCGACGGCTTGCGCATCGCCTACCAGAACCGGCCGCGACTGTTCGACCGCAACGTGGCGCTGCCCGAGATGCTGTACGAGTCGGTGTTCGAAGCCGACGAGCGCGTGGCGGCCGACGGCGCGGTGATCCGCGAGCTGGACGAAGCCAGCCTGCGCGCCGGCCTGCAGGCCGCCCATGACGCCGGCATCCGCGCCGTTGCAATCGTTTTCATGCACGCCTGGCACGCGCCGCAGCATGAAGCGCGCGCCGCCGCCATCGCCCGCGATATCGGTTTTCCGCAGGTCTCGGCCTCGCACGAGGTCAGCCCGCTGATCAAATTCGTGTCGCGCGGCGACACCACGGTGGTCGACGCCTACCTGTCGCCCATCCTCAAGCGCTACGTGGATCAGGTCGCCGGCGAGCTGCCCGGCATCCGCCTGATGTTCATGCAGTCCAGCGGCGGCCTGACCGACGCGCACCGCTTCCGCGGCAAGGACGCCATCCTGTCCGGCCCGGCCGGCGGTATCGTGGGCATGGTGCGCACCAGCGAGACGGCGGGCTTTCCCAAGGTGATCGGCTTCGACATGGGCGGCACCTCCACCGACGTGTCGCACTACGCCGGCGAGTTCGAGCGCGAGTTCGAAACCCTGGTGGCGGGCGTGCGCATGCGCGCGCCGATGATGAGCATCCACACCGTGGCCGCCGGCGGCGGCTCCATCCTGCATTTCGACGGCGCGCGCCTGCGCGTGGGCCCGGATTCGGCCGGCGCCAATCCCGGCCCGGCCTGCTACCGCCGCGGCGGCCCGCTGGCGGTGACCGACTGCAACGTGCTGCTGGGCAAGATCCAGCCGGATTTCTTCCCCAAGGTGTTCGGCCCCAACGCCGACGAGGCGCTGGACCGCGACGTGGTGGCGCAGCGCTTCCAGGCCATGGCCGATGAAGTGCGCGCCGCCACCGGCCGCGACATGACGCCGGAACAGCTGGCCGAGGGCTTCCTGGAAATCGCCGTGGGCAACATGGCCGAGGCCATCAAGCGCATTTCGGTGCAGCGCGGCCACGACGTGACCGAGTACGCGCTGACCGTGTTCGGCGGCGCGGGCGGGCAGCACGCCTGCCTGGTGGCCGACGCGCTGGGCATGACCACCGTGTTCGCGCATCCGCTGGGCGGCGTGCTGTCGGCCTACGGCATGGGCCTGGCCGACCAGACCGACATGCGCCAGAAGACGGTGGAGAAGGTGCTGGACGCCGGACTGATGGGCGAGCTGGCGGGCGAGCTGGACGAACTGGCGGGCCAGGCGGTGGGCGAACTGCGCCGCCAGCACGTGGCCGAGGGCGACATCGCGGTGCAGCGCTGCCTGCACCTGAAATACCGCGGCACCGACACCGCGCTGGAAGTCGCGTACGGCGGGCTGGAGCAGGTGCGCCGCGATTTCGAGGCCGCCTACCGCCAGCGCTATTCCTTCCTCATGCCCGACCGCGAACTGGTGGTGGAGACCATTTCGGTCGAGGCCACCGGCGGCGGCGAACGCGTCGCCGCGGCGCAGGCGGCCCGGGTGCGCGAAGGCGCGCTGGCCGCCCGCCGCAGCGTGCGCATGTACAGCGGCGGCGCCTGGCGCGACACGCCCCTGTACGTGCGCGAGGACATGGCGGGCGGCGACGTGGTGGCCGGTCCGGCCATCATCTCCGAGCCCAACCAGACCACCGTGGTCGAACCGGGCTGGCAGGCCGAGCTGACCGCGCAGGATCACTTCGTGATCCGCCGCGTCGAGGCCCGTCCGGAGCGTCGCGCCATCGGCACGCAGGCCGACCCCGTCATGCTGGAGGTGTTCAACAACCTCTTCATGTCCATCGCCGAGCAGATGGGCTACCGCCTGCAGAACACGGCTTATTCGGTCAACATCAAGGAGCGTCTGGACTTTTCCTGCGCGATCTTCGACGCGCAGGCCCGCCTGATCGCCAACGCGCCGCACATGCCGGTGCACCTGGGTTCCATGGGCGAGTCGGTGCGCACCGTCATGCAGGCCAACGCCGGCCGCATGGCGCCCGGCGACGCCTATGTGGTCAACGATCCCTACCACGGCGGCACTCACTTGCCGGACGTGACCGTCATCACCCCGGTGTTCGACCGCGAGGGACGCGAGATCCTGTTCTACGTGGGCTCGCGCGGCCACCATGCCGACATCGGCGGCACCACGCCCGGCTCCATGCCACCCGATTCCAGGACCGTGGAAGACGAAGGCGTGCTCTTCACCAACTTCCAGCTGGTCAAGAACGGCGAGTTCCGCGAGGCGGCGGCGCGCGGCATCCTGGGCTCCGGCCGCTGGCCGGCGCGCAACCCGGACCAGAACATCGCCGACATGCACGCGCAGATCGCCGCCAACGAGAAAGGCGTGCAGGAACTGCTGCGCATGTGCGATCACTTCGGCCTGGACGTGGTGCGCGCCTACATGGGGCACGTGCAGGACAACGCCGAAGAGGCGGTGCGCCGCGTGATCTCGGTGCTCAAGGACGGCAGCTACGAGTACCCGCTGGACAACGGCGCGGTGATCCGCGTGGCCGTGCGGGTGGACACCGAGGCGCGCAGCGCGGTGGTGGACTTCACCGGCACCTCGCCGCAGCTGGACAACAACTTCAACGCGCCCGGCGCCATCGCGGTGGCGGCGGTGCTGTATGTGTTCCGCACCCTGGTCAACGACGACATCCCGCTGAACGACGGCTGCCTGGTGCCGCTGTCCATCATCCTGCCGGAAGGCTCGATGCTGCGCCCGAATCCGCCGGCCTCGGTGGTGGCGGGCAACGTCGAGACCTCGATGTGCATCGTCAACGCGCTGTACGGCGCGCTCGGCGTGCTGGCCGCCAGCCAGGGCACGATGAACAACTTCACCTTCGGCAACGCGCGCCATCAGTACTACGAGACCATCTCGGGCGGCACCGGCGCGGGGCCGGTGCGCATCGACGCCGCCGGCCCGCACGATCCGGGCTTCGCGGGCACGTCGGTGGTGCAGGCGCACATGACCAACTCGCGCCTGACCGATCCGGAAGTGCTGGAGTTCCGCTTTCCGGTGCGGCTGGAGTCCTACGAGATCCGCAAGGGCTCGGGCGGAGCGGGGCGCTATCCGGGCGGCGACGGCGGCATCCGCCGCGTCCGCTTCCTGGAGGAGATGACGGCGGCCATCCTGTCGAACAACCGCCGCTATGCCCCCTTCGGCCTGGCCGGCGGGCAGCCCGGCGCGATGGGCCGCAACGCCGTCGAGCGCGCCGACGGCAGCGTCGAGGAGCTGGGCCCGCAGGACAGCGCGCAGCTGCATCCGGGCGACGTGTTCGTGATCGAGACGCCGGGCGGCGGCGGCTACGGACAGGCCTGATGCCGCCGGGCGCCGCGCTGGCGGCGCCCGTGCGCTTCACTCCGGTTCCGACATGACGTCCAGCGCGATCTCCGCCTTGTTCCTGCGGTCGTAGACGCGCAGCGTCACGTCCGGGTCGCGGATCTCGAAGACCGCGGTGGCGAGGGTGTTCTCCTCGTCGGGATCGTCCGCGGCCATGCGCAGAATGGGCAGATCGCCCTCGGTGTCGTGCAGCGCGGCCAGCAGGTCGGCGCTGCCGGCGCCGGCCGACCAGCCGTCCACGATGCGCTCGATGCGGTGCTGGCGCGCCCGCGAAGAGTCGGTGATGACCTGCGCCAGCCCGGCGGTCTGCGCGTGCACCATGTGGTTGGCATGGCCGTAGCGCGGGCCGGTATCGAGCACCGAGGTGGCGCCGGGCGCGACCTCCACGCTGAACATGCGCGGGTCGCCCGCGGCGCCCAGCAGATGGTGAAAGCCCCCGGAATGCGGCAGCGCGCGCAAGAGCGCCACGGCCTCGTCGAGCGTGGCGCAGTCGAGCACGGCGCGCGCCAGCAGCATGCGCGGCACGCCGGGATGGCGCTGGCGCGTGCGCAGGTTGTTGATGGTCTGGACCAGGCCGGCGCGGTTGGCCCCGAAAGTGTGGCCCGGCAGCGAGCCGGGATAGTAGAAGCTCAGATAGCCGGGCGCGTCGTCCAGCGCCACGTCCACCAGGTGGCAGCGCCCGCGCAGGTAAGGGTCGCCGTCTTCGTTGTGGGCGATCCAGCGCGCGCCGTCGGCGGTCCGCAGGGCCACCGACGTGCAGCCGTCGGCCGTGCTGTGCAGCAGGTCGCCGCGGCAATTCCACAGCAGCACGTCCTCCAGCGGCAGGCGCAGGCCCTCGGCCAGCCCCTCCAGCTCTTCCCAGACCGCCGGCAGCGCGGCGCGGGCCTGCTGCCCGAGTTCGTCCAGGAAGGCGTGGCCGCGCCACGGCCGCAAGGCTTCCCAGGTGCCGCTTTGCGCCAGATAGGCGGACATGATGGGGCGGGCCAGCTTGCCCAGCGCCACGCCGGCCTGGCGGCGGTTTCCACAGATGCGCACGTACTTGTAGGCCATGTGATTCTCCGGGTGTCCAGCCGATTGTATTTTTTCGGAAGCAGCCGGTGTAGGGGATGCGTTAAGATCCTCGGTAAGTTGCCCCGAGGACTCGGTGTAGCCCAGGAATCATGCCCTTACAACAACCGAGGGGGGCCGACGGTTCCCCAAGAGGAGAGTTTCATGATCAAACGCAAAGTCGCCGCCGCGCTGGCCGGCCTGTCCCTGGCCATGTTCGGCGCCGTCTCCGCCGCCCAGGCCCAAGGCAAGGAATTGGTGGTCGCCACCGATACCGCTTTCGTTCCGTTCGAGTTCAAGCAGGGCAACACCTACACGGGCTTCGACGTCGATCTCTGGGCGGCCATCGCCAAGGAACTCAACCTGAAATACAAGCTGCAGCCCATGGACTTCGCCGGCATCATCCCCGGCCTGCAGACCAAGAACATCGACGCCGCGCTGGCCGGCATCACCATCCGCGACGACCGCAAGAAAGTCGTCGACTTCTCCGATCCCTATTACGAAAGCGGCCTGTCCATCCTGGTCGGCGAAAAGAACACCGACATCAAGGACGCCAAGTCCCTGGCCGGCAAGAGCGTCGCGGTCAAGACCGGCACCGCCACCGTGGACTTCCTGAAGGCCCAGGTGCCGGACGCCAAGCTCAAGCTCTTCCCCAACATCGACAACGCCTACCTGGAACTGGCCACCGGCCGCGTGGACGCCGCCGTGCACGACACGCCCAATGTCCAGTACTACGCCAACACGGCGGGCAAGGGCCGCGTCAAGGTGGTCGGCTCGGTCAAGAGCGGCGACTTCTACGGCATCGCCTTCCCCAAGGGCAGCGACCTGGTGCCGCAGGTGAACAAGGCGCTGGCCACGCTCAAGTCCAACGGCGAATACGACAAGATCTACGAGAAGTGGTTCGGCAAGAAGCCCTGACGTCCCGGGCTTGAGCCGCTACCTGGGCGCCCGCGCCTTGCGGGCGCCCCTTGCCGGATCATGGGGGGACTATCGTGGAGTTCGACTGGACTGTAATCAAAGACGCGTTACCCAACCTGCTGGAGGGTACGCTGATGACGATCAAGATCACCTTCTGGGGCTTGGTCGGCGGTTTCCTGCTGGGGGCGCTGTCGGGCGTGACCCGCGCCTACGGGCATCCCATTCTTTCGGCCATCGCGCAGGTCTACGTCGCGGTCATCCGCGGCACGCCGATCGTCGTGCAGGTGATGTTCATCTACTTCGCGCTGCCGCTCCTGGCCGATATCCGGGTCGAGGCGGAGTGGGCCGCCATCGCCACGCTCATCATCAACTCGGGCGCCTACATCTCCGAGATCGTGCGCGGCTCGCTGCTGTCGGTGCACAAGGGCCTGAAAGAGGCCGGGCAGGCCATGGGCCTGCCGTTTCACAAGATCCTGTTCTACATCATCGGGCCGGTGGCGTTTCGCCGCATGATCCCGCCGCTGGGCAACCAGTGCATCATCAGCCTGAAGGACTCGTCGCTGTTCATCGTGATCGGCGTGGCCGAACTGACCCGCCAGGGCCAGGAAATCATGGCGAGCAACTTCAGCGCGGTCGAGATCTGGTCGGCGGTGGCCATCATCTACCTGATCCTGACCGGCCTGCTGGCGCTGACGCTGCACCTGGTCGAAAAAAGGATGCGCATACTATGAGCATGGTCGAATTTCACGAAGTCACCAAACGATTCGGCGAGTCGACGGTGCTCGACGAGATTTCGCTGAGCATCGACGCGGGCGAAGTGGTGGTGGTGGTCGGCCCGTCGGGTTCGGGCAAGTCCACCTTCCTGCGCTGTATCAACGTGCTTGAAACCATCAACGGCGGCGACCTGCTGGTCGACGGCCTGAGCGTCCTGGGCGGAGCGGCGCAGGTGCGCGAAATCCGCCGCGAAGCCGGCATGGTGTTCCAGCAGTTCAATCTGTTTCCGCAGATGACGGCGCTGGAGAACGTCATGTTCGGGCCGGTGCACACGCGCGGCCAGAGCCGCGACGAGGCGCGCGAACTGGCCGAGGGCCTGCTGGCCAAGGTCGGGCTGGCCGAGCGCATGAACCACTATCCCTCGGAGCTGTCAGGCGGCCAGCAGCAGCGCGTGGCGATCGCGCGCGCCCTGGCGATCAAGCCCAAGCTGATGCTGTTCGACGAGCCCACCTCGGCGCTGGACCCGGAGCTGCGCCACGAGGTGCTGAAGGTCATGCGCGACCTGGCCGAAGAGGGCATGACCATGGTGGTCGTCACGCATGAAATGGAATTCGCCCGCAAGGTCGGCAGCCGCCTGATCTTCATCGACGCCGGCAAGATCGCCCACGACGGCCCGCCGGCCGAACTGCTGGGCAACCCGCCCAGCCAGCGGTTGAAGGATTTCCTGCAGCACGTGGCCTGACGCGGCCGGCGCCTACCCCTTCACCCGCACGATCTTCTGCACCTGCGGCACGTGGCGGATGGCGCGGATGACCTGCGCCAGGTGCTTGCGGCTGTCGACCTGGATGGTCAGGTGCAGCGACACCGTCGAGACCGCGTCGTCGTGCATGGTGACGTGCATGATGTTGGCGTCGGCCGCGGTGACTTCGGCGGCCAGCCTTCCCAGCACGCCGCGCTCGTTGCGGGTGACGATGTCCAGGCGCGTGGACAGGTGCTTGGCGGTGTGGGCGTCCCAGCCCACGTTGATCCAGCGTTCGGGTTCGCGCAGCCGCTGGCGCAGCGCCACGGGGCAGTCGGCGGTGTGCACCACCAGTCCGTGCCCCATGCGCATGCCGGCGACGATGGGATCGCCCGGCAGCGGGCCGCAGCAGGGCGCCAGTTGCACGGCCTGGCCTTCGTTGCCCCGGATCAGGATGGGCGCGCTGCGCGCCGAGGTCAGTTCGTCCACGGCCGCGGCGGTGGTGGCGACCAGCTGGTGTTCGGGCGCGAAGCGGCGCGCCACGACGGCCGCCAGGCGCTTGCCCAGGCCGATGTCGGCCAGGATTTCCTCGCGCGAGCTGGCGCCGGTGCTGCGCGCCAGTTTCTGCCAGGCCGGGTCGTCGGTGGCCGGCAGCGGCATGCGCAGTTCCTGCATGGCCTGGCCGAGCAGGCGCTCGCCGAAGGCCACCGATTCCTCGTACTTGACGGTGCGCAGGTAGTGGCGGATCTCGGAGCGCGCGCGGCCGGTGCGCACGTAGTTGAGCCACTGCGCATTGGGCCGCGAAGCGGGGGAGGTGACGATCTCCACTGTGTCGCCGCTGTTGAGTTCGGTGCGCAGCGGCACGAACTCGCCGTTGACCTTGGCCGCCACCGCCTGGTTGCCGATGTCGGTGTGGATCGCGTAGGCGAAGTCCACCGGCGTGGCGCCGCGGGGCAGCGAGATGATCTTGCCGCGCGGCGTGAACACATAGACCGCGTCGGGGAACAGGTCGACCTTGACGTGCTCCAGGAATTCGCCGGAGTCGCCGGTCTGGCTCTGGATGTCCAGCAGCGATTGCAGCCACTGGTGGGTGCGCTTCTGCAGGTCGTTGAGCGTCAGGTCGGCGCCCTTGTAGAGCCAATGCGAGGCCACGCCTTCCTCGGCCACGTGATGCATGTCGCGCGTGCGGAACTGGAATTCCACCGGCGTGCCGTAGGGGCCGACCAGTGTGGTGTGCAGGGACTGGTAGCCGTTGACCTTGGGAATGGCGATGTAGTCCTTGAACTTGCCCGGCACCGGGCGGTAGAGCTGATGCAGCGTGCCCAGCGCCAGATAGCATTCCGGCAGCGTGTGCACGATGACGCGAAAGCCGTAGATGTCGAGCACGTCGGAGAACGACTTCTTCTGGTCGACCATCTTGCGGTAGATGCCGAACAGGGTTTTCTCGCGGCCTGTGACTTCGGCCTCGATGCCGGCGGCGGGCAGGGCGGCGCGCACCGAATCGGCGATCTTGGTGATGACTTCGCGGCGGTTGCCGCGCGCGGCCAGCACCGCCTTGTACAGCACCTGATAGCGGTTCGGGTACATGGCCGCGAAGCACAGGTCCTGCAGTTCGCGAAACAGCAGGTTCAGGCCCAGCCGGTGCGCGATGGGCGCGTAGATGTCCAGGGTTTCGCGGGCGATGCGGCGGCGCTTTTCGGGATTGACCGCGTCCAGCGTGCGCATGTTGTGCAGGCGATCGGCCAGCTTGATGAGGATGACGCGCACGTCGCGCGCCATCGCCAGCAGCATCTTGCGAAAGCTCTCGGCCTGCTGCTCGGCCTTGGTGGCGAAGTCCAGGCGGTCCAGCTTGGACAGGCCGTCGACTAGCTACCAAAAGGAGGCCCCCCGGCTCTGCCGGGGAGGCAGTAGAAGTTTGACTTTTCAGGAGGTTGTCCACCGTAGAGACTTTCAATCGTGAGCCGCCAAGCAAACGAAAGGAAGAAACACGATGGACAAGTATGAAAGTTTGAGTCACACGGCCTGGGATTGCAAATATCACGTGGTCTTCATCCCCAAGTGTCGAAGGCGAACGCTGTACAAGCAGCTACGCGAACACCTGGGTGAGGTATTCAGAAAGTTGGCCGCGCAAAAGGAATGCAGGGTTGAAGAGGGGCATCTGATGCCCGATCACGTGCACATGATGCTGTCGATCCCACCGAAGTACTCGGTGTCGCAGGTGGTGGGCTTTATCAAAGGCAAGAGCGCAATCCACCTTGCGCGGGTGTACGGAGAGCGAAAGCGCAACTTCGTGGGTCAGCACTTCTGGGCGCGAGGGTACTTCGTCTCGACGGTGGGACGCGACGAAGCGGTGATACGGGAGTACATCCGAAACCAGGAGAAGGAAGACGAGAGGTTGGACCAACTCGGTCTATGGAGGTGAGTAGCCACCGATAGGTGGCCCCAAGAATGAGGGGCCGCGTTAGCGACCCCTTACAGCCGCTTTGAGCGGCTCACATCCCGAATGCCCCCGGCTTTGCCGGGGGATGGTTACTTCCGCGACCTCGGGGCCGAATTTCTCGGCCAGCTCGTGCTTGGCGATGCCCTGGTCTTCCATGACATCGTGCAAAAGCGCCGCGGACAGCGCGTTGGCGTCGAGCTTCCAGCCGGCGCAGATTTCAGTGACCGCGATGGGATGCGAGATGTAGGGCGAGCCGCTGGCGCGGAACTGGCCCAGGTGCGCCTGGTCGGCGAAGCGATAGGCTTCGCGCACGCGCTCCACATCTTTCTTGTCGAGATAGCTGCCGATGATTTCGGTCAGCGGCGCCAGCGAGGCGACCGGCGAGGCGGTCGCGTCCGCCGCTTCCTGGGCGGCGACGGACGGCGGCGCGGGGAGGTTCTTGGCTTTCTTGCCCGTGCGGCGCCCGAGACGGGAGCCGGCGCGCAGTGCGGCAAGCAGACCAGATGAGGCGTACTTCAGCCCGGGAAAAGCCATGCTTGCCGCCCCCCGAATCGGATCAGGTCGGAACCTTGCGCAGCATTTCCACGCCGGTGAGGCCGCCGGCGATTTCGCGCAGGGCGGTGACCGTGGGCTTGTCTTTGCTGTCCAGGCGCGGGGCATGGCCTTGCGCCAGCTCGCGGGCGCGGTAGGTCGCGGCCAGCGTGAGCTTGAAACGATTGGGGATTTGAGTCAGACAGTCTTCGACGGTAATGCGAGCCATTAGGACACCTGGTGCTGATGGAGGATAGGGAGAATGCTTGCGCTTCAGTGTTCGGCCGGGATGCCGAGTTGCGAGAACAACTGGCTGTGCCGGGCGGCCTGAGACGAAAAACGTAGCCGGGCGGCGCTGACTATTTGAGTCAATTCCGACAAGGCTACGCTAAATTCTTGATTAATAATAACATATTCGCATTCAGGCGCGTGCGCGATTTCGCCGCCGGCGGCCATCAGCCGGCGCGCGATCACTTGCGGTTCGTCCTGGCCGCGCGCCTTCAGCCGGCTTTCGAGTTCGTCGATGGACGGCGGCAGCACGAACACGCCGATCGCGCCCGGAAAGCGCTGGCGGACCTGGCGTGCGCCCTGCCAGTCGATCTCCAGCAGCACGTCGCGTCCGGCGCGGGTGGCTTCGTCGATGCGGTCGCGCGGCGTGCCATAGAAATTGCCATGCACTTCCGCCCATTCCAGCAGGTTGTTGGCTTCGCGCAGGCGCTGGAATTCGGCCGTGGACACGAAGCGGTATTCGCGGCCGTCTTCTTCGCCGGGGCGCGGGGCGCGGGTGGTGCAGGAAATGGAGAGCAGGATGGAAGGGTCTTGCTGCAGCAAGGCCTTGACCAGGCTGGACTTGCCGGCGCCGCTGGGCGCGACGACCATGAAGACGTTTCCGGGGTTGGCGTGCATGAATGTGATCGGGGCGTAATGCTAAGACTGAGAGGATAGCAAATCGCGCGGCGCGGCAGGGCGAAAACCCTGGCCGCGCCGCATATTCCGCGATCCTCAGCCGCCGGTACTGGCGCCCGCCGCGTTCAGCTTGCCGCCGGGGGCCGGCGCCTCGCTGCCCAGCAGATGGCCGTTGACCTCGATCCCGTACAGCGAATCCTCGCTGTCGTGATACTTGGCCCGCGTGGCCGCGACCGACTCGGTATAGCGCGGGTCCTGCGGGCGTTCATGCGCGTTCATGAAGTAGGCGACGTCCCAGGCTTCCTGGTCGCTCAGCATGCCGGCCTGTCCCAGCGGCATGTTGGCCTTGATGAAGCCGGCGGCGTTGCCGATCTGGTGCATGCCCGCGCCCCAGTTGAAGGAATCCGGACCCCACAGGGCCGGGAACACCCAGTGCTTGCCGTTCTTCTGGCCCTGGCCCTCGGCGCCGTGGCAGAGCGCGCAATATTGCGCGTAGACCTTGCTGCCGCGCACGTAGTCGGCCTTGCTGGCCGGCGGCGGCAGCTTGCGGTAGCCCTGGCCCTCCAGCTTGACGCCGGTGGGCGCCTTGCTGGCCAGCCAGAACATATAGGTCTGCAGGGCCGTGAGCGTGGGATCGTCGGCCGGCGGCGCCTTGCCGTTCATGCTGAAGCGGAAACAGCCCTGCAGGCGCTCGGCCAGCGTGTTGACGTGGCCGTTCTTGGCGCGATAGGCGGGATACAGCACGTAGGCGGCCCACATCGGGGCGGAATCGGGACGGCGGCCGGCGTCCAGGTGGCAGCTGACGCAGTTCAGGTCGTTGCCGACGAACTTGCCGGCCAGTTTCGGCGTGTGCAGGAAGATCTGCTCGCCTTCGCGCACGGCCTTGCCGAACTCGTCGTCGGGCAGGGACGCGGCCGAAGGCGGCGTGAACGAAGGACGCGGCTCGGCGGCCGACAGCGAGGCGGACGCGGCCAGGCCGGCGGCGGCGCAGAGCAGGCGCAGGCGCAGGGCGGTCATTGTTTTGCTCCGGTAGCGGCGGTGGAGGTGGCGGCCTTGGGCAGGCCGGCGTAGTAGGCGGAGACGGCGTCGATTTCGTCTTCGGAGAGGCGGGTCGCCACGGCCGGCATCAGGCCCAGCGGGCCGGGCGGGCGCTGGCCCTGGCGCCAGGCGCGCAATTGTCCGGCGATATAGGCCGCGGGCTGGCCGGCCAGCGCGGGGAAATTCTGGCCCACGCCGATGCCGCCGGGTCCGTGGCACTGGTTGCAGGCGGGCACGTTCTTGTCCCAGGCGCCGCGGGTGGCCAGCCAGGCGCCGGTGTCGGCCGGCCTGGCCGGCTGCATGGCGGTGGCGGCCAGGCGGTCCAGGTCCAGCGGCGAGGGCAGTTCGGCGTAATAGCGCGCCACGGCTTCGCGCTGCGCGGGGTCCAGCGCCTTGGCCGTGGCGGCCATGACCGGGCTGACGCGCGAGCCGTTGGCCATGGCGTCGAGCTGCTCTTGCAGGTAGCTCGCGCCCAGGCCGGCCAGCTGCGGGAAGCCGGCGGCCGGATTGCCTTCGCCGCGCGCGCCGTGACAGGTGATACAGGCCGGCGCGCCGTTGGCGCCCTGCGTGCTGATCTGTTTGCCATCTGGCGCGCCCTGGGCGGCCGCCGAGGCGGCGTACAGCGCGCCCAGCATGAGCGCGCCGGATAAGGACCGTGGGGTCATGAAACCTGCTCCGTAGTGGTGAATCTGGTAATAAGCTAATTCCTCAAAATTATATAAATACTTGTGACGGATCAACACCAAAACGGTCGTTTGATGGCGTAACGCCTGGGGAAACGGTGTTCGGATTGGAACCTTCGCTTGCAGCATCCGGCAGGCGATTCGGGTAGCATCTCGCGGATTGATAACAAGGAGAATCCGATGCAGACGAACGAGATCGATCCCCCGCGCGTAGCCCTGGTGACCGGCGCCGGCACCGGCATAGGACGCGCGGTGGCGCTGGAATTCCTGGCGCAAGGCTATCGGGTCGTGCTGGCCGGACGCCGGCGCGATCCGCTCGAGGCAACCCGCACGGCGGCGGGCGAAGACGGGGTGAGGGCGCTGGTGGTGCCCACGGACGTATCGGACGAACAGGCGGTGCGCGAGCTCTTCGACGCCACGCAGCGGGAATACGGCCGCCTGGACGTGCTGTTCAACAACGCCGGGCGCGGCACGCCGGCCATGCCCATCGAAGAACTGCCGGTGGCGCTGTGGCGCGAGGTGGTCGACACCAACCTGACCGGCATGTTCCTGTGCGCGCAGGCCGCCATCCGCGTGATGAAGGCGCAGAATCCGCGCGGCGGGCGCATCATCAACAACGGCTCGATCTCGGCGCATGCGCCGCGGCCGTTCTCCATCGCCTATACCGCCACCAAGCACGCGGTGACGGGGCTGACCAAGTCGATTTCACTGGATTGCCGGCCGTACAACATCGCCTGCGGCCAGATCGACATCGGCAACGCGGCCACCGACATGACCGAGCGCATGGCCGCCGGCATTCTTCAGGCCGACGGCAGCACCAAGGTCGAGCCGCGCATGGACGTGGCCCATGTGGCCCAGGCGGTGGCCGCCATGGCGCGCCTGCCGCTGGACGCCAACGTGCAGTTCATGACCATCATGGCCACCAACATGCCTTTCGTCGGGCGCGGCTGATACCGGGCGCGGCGCTGCGCCGCGCCTTTGCAGCGACCCGTCAGTTCGAATCGACCTGGGCCAGCATCTGGCCCGGTTTCGTATCCAGGTAGCGCCGCGCGCCGACGTAGCGCTTGGCCCAATAGGAATTCTGCATTTCGTCCACGCGCACCTTGGTGCCGCGGCGCGGCGCATGCACGAACTTGTTCTGGCCGATATAAATGCCCACGTGCGAGGTCACGCCGCGTCCGCGGGTGGCGAAGAACACGAGGTCGCCGGGGCGCAGTTCTTTCTTGTTGCCGACCGACTCGCCGGCGGTGCGCTGGGCGCGCGCAGTGCGCGGCAGTTCCAGGCCGGCGATCTCGCGGAACACATACAGCACCAGCCCGCTGCAATCGAAACCTTCGGCGTCGTCGCCGCCCCAGCTGTAGGGGGTGCCGATGGCGTCCAGGCCGGCCTGCACCACGCGGTCGCGCAGGGTGGGCACAGTGGGTTCCTGGGCCAGGCGCAGGCCGTTGAGCGTCGGGCGGGCTTGTTCGGATCGCAGCGACGCCTGGGCGGCGTCGGGAATCCAGGAGAGCGTCAGGGCGATGATGGGCGCTGACAGGAATACGGGGATGCGGAATCGGGCAGTTCGGGCTTTTCGCGTGGGCGGCGTCATTACGTCACTTCAGGAATCGGAGTGGGCGGCATGGCTTTGCCTGGGCAGGCAAGCCGGCGGAAAGGGGGCGGTTCCGGGACGCATGACCCCGGATTGCCACGACATTGTAATGGAATAAAGTTTCATTACATTTGTAGTGCAATGCAGCATCGTTGTCGGCAGACGTTACCGGCCGCCGCCGTCGGCCGGCGCCGGAATATGACGCTCCCGGACACCCGCGCTCGGGCATAATCGGCGGGATATGCAAGGGAGCAGAACTCGATGATGAACGCAGTACATCCGTTGTCTTCCATGAACCGGCCGGACCCCGTGCCTTTCGAGCCGTTCCAGGATGCCGTGTCGGCGGTCGAGCGGCTGATCGAAATCTACTCGCGCAATACCGCGTTCCTGCGGGCGGCGTTTCACGACGTGCTCCAGGGCGCCGGCAACGGCCGCGCCCGCGTCCGCGCCTACTATCCCGCCATCCGCATCGTGGTCGAGACCTACGACCCGATCGACACCCGGCTTTCCTACGGCCACGTGGCCGAGCCCGGCATCTACCAGACCACCATCACGCAGCCGGCGCTGTTTCGCGACTACCTGATCGAGCAGGTCGGCCAGCTGCTGCAGAACCACCGCGTGGCGGTGGAAGTGGGCGAATCCGATTCGCCCATCCCGCTGCATTTCGCCTTCCCCGAGGGCGCCTACGTCGAAGGCGAGCACCTGGAGGCGCTGCGCCGGCCGCTGCGCGACCTGTTCGACGTGCCGGACCTGGCCGTGACCGACGACGCCATCGTCAACGGCTCGTGGCGCGGCAAAGAGGGCGAGCCCAAGCCGCTGGCGCCGTTCACCGCCCAGCGCGTGGATTATTCCCTGCACCGCTTGCAGCACTACACCTCGACCGCGCCGGCGCATTTCCAGAATTTCGTGCTGTTCACCAACTACCAGTTCTACGTCGACGAATTCTGCGCGCGCGCCCGCGCGCTCATGGCCAGCGGCAACGAAGACTATGAAATGCTGGTGGAGCCGGGCAACCGCATCACGCGGCGCGGCGAAAGCGGGCCGGGCAACGAGGAGCAGGGCGTGCGGCTGCCGCAGATGCCGGCCTACCACCTGGTGCGCGGCGACCATTCCGGCATCACGCTGGTCAACATCGGCGTGGGCCCGTCCAACGCCAAGACCATCACCGACCACATCGCGGTGCTGCGGCCGCACGCCTGGCTGATGCTGGGCCATTGCGCCGGCCTGCGCGACTCGCAGAAGCTGGGCGACTACGTGCTGGCGCACGGTTACGTGCGCGAAGACCACGTGCTCGACGACGACCTGCCCACCTGGGTGCCGGTGCCGGCGCTGGCCGAAGTGCAGGTGGCGCTGGAGCAGGCGGTGGAAGAGGTGGCCGGGCTGTCGGGCTGGGACCTCAAGCGCATCATGCGCACCGGCACGGTCGCCACCATCGACAACCGCAACTGGGAGCTGCGCGACCACCTCGAACTGGTGGAGCGCTTCGCGCAATCGCGCGCCATCGCGCTGGACATGGAATCCGCCACGATCGCCGCCAACGGCTTTCGCTTCCGCGTGCCGTACGGCACCCTGCTGTGCGTGTCGGACAAGCCGCTGCACGGCGAACTGAAGCTGCCCGGCATGGCCAGCGCCTTCTACCGCCGCCAGGTGAACCAGCACCTGGAAATCGGCATCCGGGCGCTGGAGCGCCTGCGCGGCATGCCGCCCGAACGGCTGCATTCGCGCAAGCTGCGCACCTTCATGGAAACCGCCTTCCAGTAGCTACGCAGCGGGCCGCGGCGGCGGCCAGGTGATCCGTCCCCGAAGCACTTTCATTTCGCCAGTCGGGGCCGATTGCGCTATTCTCGCCGGTTGCTTGGAAATCCCCAGGCGCCGGCGCGACCCGCGCGGGCGCCTTCATGACCTGAAGGAATGCATTTTGGCAGCATCGGAACACGATGAACGCCGCGCCGGCGGCTCGCGCGCGACACAGGCCGGGCGGCCGTCGGAGCTGCGCCGCTCCCTGTCCGCGCGGCACCTGACGATGATCGCGGTGGGCGGCTCCATCGGCACCGGCCTGTTCGTGGCCTCGGGCGCGACCATTGCCAAGGCCGGCCCGGGCGGGGCGCTGCTGGGCTATGTGCTGATCGGGCTGATGGTGTATTTCCTGATGACCAGCCTGGGCGAACTGGCCGCCGCCATGCCGGTGTCGGGTTCGTTCTCGACCTACGGCGCGCGCTACGTGGAAGACGGCTTCGGCTTCGCGCTGGGCTGGAACTACTGGTACAACTGGGCGGTGACGGTGGCGGTGGACCTGGTGGCGGCCCAGCTCGTCATGGCGTACTGGTTTCCGGACGTGCCGGGCTTTTACTGGAGCGCCTTGTTCCTGCTGCTGACCTTCGGCCTGAACGCGATGTCGGCGCGCGGCTTCGGCGAAGCGGAATTCTGGTTCGCGCTGATCAAGGTGATCGCGGTGCTGGCCTTCGTGGCCATGGGCGTGATGATGCTGCTGGGCATCATCCGCGGCGGCGAGGCCGGCGGGCTGGAGAACTGGACCGTGGGCGATGCGCCGTTCGCGGGCGGCTTCGCCGCGCTGATCGGCGTGGCCATGGTGGTGGGCTTTTCGTTCCAGGGCACCGAACTGATCGGCATCGCCGCCGGCGAGTCCAAGGACCCGGCGCGCAACCTGCCGCGCGCGGTGCGCCAGGTGTTCTGGCGCATTCTGCTGTTCTACGTGATGGCCATCCTGGTGATCGGCCTGCTCATTCCCTATACCGACCCGCACCTGCTGCGCAACGAAGTCGAGGACATCAGCGTCAGCCCGTTCGCCCTGATCTTCGAACGCGCCGGCCTACTGGGCGCGGCCTCGGTCATGAACGCCGTGGTGCTGACCTCGGTGCTGTCGGCCGGCAACTCGGGCATGTACGCGGCCACGCGCATGCTCTACAGCCTGGCCCGCGAGGGCAAGGCCCCGCGCATCTTCGGCCGCATCTCGCGCACCGGCGTGCCGCTGTGGGCGCTGCTGGCCACCACGGCCGTCGCCGCGCTGTGCTTCTTCACCTTCCTGTTCAGCCCCAACGCCGTCTACATCTGGCTGCTGAACACCTCGGGCATGACGGGCTTCATCGCCTGGCTGGGCATCGCCATCAGCCACTACCGCTTCCGCCGCGGCTACCTCAAGCAGGGCAACAACCTCGCGGACCTGCCGTACGTGTCGCCGTTCTTCCCGTTCGGCCCGATCTTCGCCTTCGTGCTGTGCCTGGTCATCACGCTGGGCCAGAACTACCAGGCCTTCCTGCAGGACCGGATCGACTGGGGCGGCGTGGTCGCGACCTATATCGGCATCCCGCTGTTCCTGCTGATCTGGGCCGGCTACCGCCTGGCCCGCGGCTCGCGCTTCGTCAGCTACCGCGACATGAAATTCCCGGACGCCCGCGCCCGCAGCGAGTATCTGGACTCGGCCCTGCGCGGCGAGCCGGCGGCGGGGGAGGCGCGCTGAGGCAGGGCGGATCGAACCCGGGCCGGCATGGCCTGGACGCCGCTGTCCTTAGGGATGAGCGGATTCCCACGGATTGATGATATCGAGGCCGTGGTGTTGAAAGTCCCGCTCGTTGCGCGTGACCAGTGTCAGTCTGTGCGTAAATGCGGTGGCCGCAAGCAAACTGTCTATGGCGGGCATCGCCCGCCCGGCCTTGGCCATCAGGCGTCCCCAGCAGTCCGCGACCGCTTCGTCAACGGCCAGCACGCGCCCACTGAAGAATCGGGGCAGCTCGACCTCCAGCCAATCCAGGTAGCGGCGCTTTCGGTCGTCATCCGACATCTGCTCTATGCCTTTGCGCAGCTCCCCAGCGTCAGTACGGATAGGAACAACGCCGTGGGTGGGCAATTCTCCATCCAGCCGACCACGTTGCCATCCGGTTGTTTCCGGCGCAATTCCGATAGGACATTGGTGTCGATCAGATAGCTCAAAGTCCTTCCTCGCGGGTCAGGCTGCGGTCACGGGAAAAGTCCAGATCTTCGTCTCCGGCCAGCGGAGATCGGCGCATGAAGGCGACGAGAGATTCTCCGGTGCCTGCAAGCTTGTCGTAGTCGGCCCGGGAAAGGACGATCGCCACAGGTCGACCGTGGACGGTAATTTCCTGCGGACCTTGGCTTGCGGCCGCCTTGACGAGTTCGGACAAGCGGGATTTAGCTTCCTGCATTTGCCAGGCATGCATACCTACCTCCTGGTTCTGACTAGACTGGTCAGATTTTAACGGCTATCCCCGAGTGCGCCAATCAAGTGGCGAGCGGCTGCTCGTCCAGATTGAAAATGCGCCGCATCGGCGTCCATTTCTCCCCAGGAGGCGTCCACGGCGTCGGCGCCTGGAAGGTCCACATCAGCGCTTCCCATTCCCGCAGCCGGGTGTCGCTCCCGGCGGACCGCGCCATGGCCTCGGGGTCGTATACGGCGTCGTCGGTGTCCATCACCATCACCATGCGGGTGCCCAGGCGGTAGATCTCCATACCCAGCACGCCGTGGCGGCGCAGGTGCGCCGCCACTTCGGGCCAGATGCGGCGGTGGTGGGCTTCGTACTGCGCGATCGATCCGGCGTCGTCGCGCAGGTCCAGCGCGTAGCAATGGCGCATGGCTGTCTCGTTCAGGTCAGGGCGCGGTCCAGGTGGGTGTAGCCGCCGTCGACGAAGAGCCACTGGCCGGTGGTGTGGGACGCGCGGTCCGACAGCAGGAATACGACGGTGTCGGCGATTTCGTCGGACGTGGTCATGCGGCGTTCCAGGGGGATTCTGGACACGATGTCCGCCAGTTTGCGCGGCGGATCGTCGAAGCCGTCCAACCAGCGCCGATACAGTGGGGTCATGACTTCGGCCGGCGCCACGGCGTTGACGCGCACGCCGTGTTGGGCCAGCGCCGCGGCCCATTCGCGCGTGAGCGAGAGTTGCGCGCCCTTGGATGCGCAATAGCCGCTGGTGCCGCCCTGGCCGGTCACCGCGGTCTTGGACGAAATATTGACGATGGCGCCGCGGCTTGCCTTCAGGTGGGCGAGGCAGTGGTGGGCCATCACGTAGTAGTGGATCAGGTTCGCTTCCAGCGAGCGCACGAAGGCTGCGCGTCCGGCGTCCAGACCCACGCCGTCGTTGACGCCGGCGTTGTTGACCAGCCCATCGATGCGTCCGCATGCGGCGGCGGCCTGTTCGACCGCGTCGCGGCAGGCCGCCTCGTCGGTCAGGTCGAGCAGGAAGAAGCGCGCCTTCGGCTGCAGGCCCAGCAACTCGCGCTCGAATGCGCGCGTCATCGGGCGCTTGCCGCAGATCAGCGGAATCGCGCCTTCTTGCGCCAGGCGCAGCGATATCGCCGCGCCGATGCCGCTGGCGCCGCCGGTGACGAAGATGGTCTTGTCTTGCAGGTGCAGGTCCATGGAAGCCTCGCTCTTCGGAAAAGTCACGTCAGGCCGTAGCACGCCGCGGCGGCGCCGCCCCATAGCGCGGCCCGTTCGTCGGCCGACAGGCGGCCGCGCGCCCAGTCCTCCACGATTTGGTGGGCCTCGCCATAGGCGCCGGCAAGCAGGCAGACCGGCCAGTCCGAGCCGTACATCAGCCGGCGCGGTCCGAAGACGCGCAAGGCGGCGTCCAGGCAGCGGATGATGTCTGCCCTGTCCGTGGCTTGCAGGCCGCGCCGCCAGTCAGCCTCGGTGACCAGGCCGGACAGCTTGCACGCGACGTGCCCCATGTCCCGGAATTTGTCTAGCGAGGCGCGCCAGCGGGCATGGGCGCCGGCGTCCGAGGCCATGGCCGCCAGGGGCGGCTTGCCCAGGTGGTCCAGCACCAGCCAGTGCGCGTCATGCCGGGCGCAAAAGGCCGCGGCGGCGTCCATCTGAGGGCTGCGCACCAGCACGTCATAGGCATGGCCCCGGGCCTGCAGCAACGCGATGCCGCGCCGCACCGCCGGCGAGGCCAGAAAGGCGTCGGGATCGGGCTCGTCCTGCACCTGATGCCGCAGGCCGCAAAGGCGCGGCGTGCCGCGCCAGGCTTCCAGCCGCGCCTCCAGGTCGCCGCCGGCCAGGTCCGCCCAGCCGACCACGCCGCGTATCCAGCCGTGCCGGCGCGCCAGTTCCAGCAGAAAATCGGTTTCGGCGATGCTGCCGCGCGCCTGCACCGCCACGACGCCGTCCAGCCCGGCCGCCTGCAAGGCGGGCAGCAGGTCGGCCGGGTTTCTGTCCTGCCTGAGCGCGGCCATGTCGGCGCCGATCCAGGGATGGCCTTCGGCCGAGTAGCGCCAGAAATGCACGTGCGCGTCGATGCGCGGCGGGACGGCGGGCGTGGCATGGTTCAGGGGCGGTGCCGGTACCGCTCCAGCGATTCGGGTTTCATCTCGATCGAGAAACCGGGGGCGCGCGGCGGCATATAGGCGGCATTGCGTATGACGCAGGGGTCGATGAAGTGCTCGTGCAGATGGTCCACGTACTCGGTCACGCGGCCCGCGCGGGTCCCGCTGACGCAGACATAGTCGATCATGGACAGGTGCTGCACGTACTCGCACAGCCCCACGCCGCCGGCATGGGGGCACACCGGCAGGCCGTACTTGGCGGCCAGCAGCAGCACCAGCAGCACTTCGTTGACGCCGCCCAGCCTGCATGCGTCGACCTGCACGATGTCGATGGCGCCCCGCATGATCATCTGCTTGAACAGGATGCGGTTCTGGCACATCTCGCCGCTGGCGACCTTGATGGGCGCGACGCCCAGCTTCACGGCGCGGTGGCCTTCCACGTCGTCGGGGTTGGTGGGCTCCTCGATGAACCAGGGCTTGGCGAAGGCCAGCTGGCGCACCCAGTCTATGGCCTGGCCGACTTCCCATACCTGGTTGGCGTCGAGCATCAGGTGCCGGTGCGGCCCCAACGCTTCGCGGGCGATCGTCACGCGCCGGATGTCGGCGTGCAGATCGCGGCCCACCTTGAGTTTGACGTGATTGAAGCCGTTGGCCAGGGCTTCATGGCACAGGCGCCGCAGCTTGGCGTCGTCATAGCCCAGCCAGCCGGCCGAGGTGGTGTAGCAGGGATAGCCCTCGCGTTCCAGCGTGCGTATGCGCTGCGCCTTGCCGGCTTCCTGCCGGCGCAGCAGGACCAGCGCCTCCTGCTGCGTGATGCCGTCGGTCATGTAGCGGAAATCCAGGGCGCGCACGAACGCCTCGGGCGAGAGATCCGCGACCAGGCGCCACAGCGGCTTGCCCTCGGCCTTGGCCCACAGGTCCCAGGCCGCGTTGACCACCGCCGCGGTGGCCAGGTGGATCGCGCCCTTGTCCGGACCGATCCAGCGCAGCTGGCTGTCCGAGGTGACGTGGCGCCAGAAACCGCCCATGTCGGCGCGTATCGAGTCCAGGCTCAGGCCTTCCACCAGGTGCCGCAGGGCCTTGATCGCGGCGCAGCAGATTTCGTTGCCGCGGCCGATGGTGAAGGTGAGCCCGTGGCCTTCGAGCCCGGGCTGGTCGGTCTCCAGGATCACGTAGGCCGCGGAATAGTCCGGATCGGAATTCATCGCGTCCGAGCCGTCCAGCTGGCGGGAGGTCGGAAAACGCAGGTCCAGCACACGCATGGATCGGATTCTGGTCATGGTCGCCCCATGGGGAAGTTGCGCAAGCGGTCGTGGGTCATTGCTGGTTTTCGCCCGTAAGCTTGGCCACCATCAGCGCGCCCAGGATGATGGCGCCGTAGATGGCCTGGATCCAGAATGACGGCACCTGGGCCAGCGTCAGCAGGTTCTGCACCATGCCCAGCAGCAGCACCCCGCACAGCGCGCCGAACATGCCGCCCTTGCCGCCGTCCAGCGATACGCCGCCGATGACCGCCGCGGCGAAGACGGTGAAGATCATGCCGTTGCCCTGGTTGGCGTTGATGGCGCCCACATAGCCGGTCAGGATCAGTCCGCCCAGGGCGGCCAGCGTTCCGGCCAGCGTGAAGACGCCCCAGGTGACGCGGTCCACGTTGATGCCCGCCGCGCGCGCCGCCGGCGCGTTGCCGCCGATCGCGTACACGGCGCGTCCCAGACGGTGGTAGCGCAGCATGACGCCGGCCGCCGCGAAAACCAATGCCGCCAGCCACACCGACCAGGGCAGGCCCAGCAGCGTAGAAGAAGCCAGCGCGAAAAACGGCTGCGGCATGTCGAACAGCGTGCTGCCGCGGGTCGCGCCCACGAGCATGCCGCGCAGCACGATCAGCATCGCCAGCGTGACGATGAAGGCGTTGAGCCGCAGCTTGACCACGAGCAGGCCGTTGAGCAGGCCGACGCAGGCGCCGGTCAGCAGCGTCGCCGCCAGGCCCACCGCGACCGGCAGCTCCGTGCCGAAGCCGCCCGCGGCCGCGGGGATGACCAGCATCGCACCTATGGCCGGCGCGAAGCCGACGGTGGACTCGACGGACAGGTCGAACTTGCCGGTCAGGATGATCAGGGTTTCGGCCACCACCACCAGCGCCAGCGCGGCCGAGGCGCCCAGGATGCCGATCAGGTTGTCGCGCGTCAGGAAGCTGGGGCTGACCAGCGCGCCCAGCACGAACAGGATGACCAGGGCCGGAATCAGGGCGAAGTCGCGCAGCCGTCCCAGCCCCGGCCGGCCGCCCAGGCGCCTGCCCGTGGCGTGGATCGTCGGCTCGGGGCTGGCGTGCGCCGCCATGGCGGAATCAGTTTTCATGCAGGCTGACTCCTTCGATGCGGGCGATCAGTTCGCTGTCGTTCCAGCCGGCCGCGAATTCGGCCGTGACCTCGCCGCGCGTCATCACCAGCACGCGGTCGCAGATGCGCAGGTCGTCGAGCTCGCTGCTCGACAGCAGAATGGCCTTGCCTTCCTGCCTGACCGCGTCCACCGCGGCCAGCAGGGCTTCCTTGGACTTGATGTCCACGCCGACCGTGGGGTCGATCAGCACCAGCACGTCCGGCGTATTGGCCAGCGCGCGCGCCATGACGATCTTCTGCTGGTTGCCGCCCGACAGGCCCGAAACGATCTGCCCGGGGCCGCTGGCCGCGATGTCCAGCGCATCGATCGCCGCCTGGGCCGACTGCCGCTTGCGGCGCGGGCAAATGAAGCCGAACCGGCCCAGCCGGCCGGGGATGGTCATGGTTGCGTTCTCGCCGACCGACTGCGTCAGCACCAGGCCTTCCTGGTGACGGTCCCGGGGCACGCAGCCCACGCCGCGCGCCAGCGCCGCCGCCACGTTTCCCGGCGGCAGGGCTTCGTCACGCACCGTGATCGTGCCGCCGGCCGCGCGCCGGAGACCGGCGACCGTCTCGGCCACGCCGCTGCGGCCGCTGCTGGCGCTGCCGACCAGGCCCACGATTTCCCTGCTGCGCACCTGCAGGCTGACGTTGGCGAAGTCGGCGCCGTGCAGGCCGCGCACGTCCAGCACCACGGGCGTGCGGAGCTGGCGCGGGCGTCCGGCCGCGTCCGGAATCTGCAGGCCGCCGCGTTCGCCCGTCATCGCTTCGATCAGCGTTTCCTTGGGCAGCTCGGCCACCGGCAGGGTCAGGATATGGCGCGCGTCGCGCAGCACCGTCGCGGTCTGGCAGATCTCGTAGGTTTCCTGCAGATGGTGCGAGATGAACAGAAAGGTGACGCCGCCGTCCTGCAGGTCGCGTATGCGGCGGAACAGGCGCTTAATTTCCTCGCCGTCCAGCTGGGCCGTGGGCTCGTCCAGGATGATGAAGCGCGCGCCATGCGACAGCGCGCACGCGATCTCGACCAGCTGGCGCGCCTCGACGCTCAGGTCGCCGGCCCGCGCGTCTTCGTGCACGTCTACCTGCCAGGCGTCGAGCAGGGCGCGCGCCTGGCGGCGCAGCGCCTTCCAGTCGATCAGGCCGCCGCGCAGCGGCTGGCGGTTGATGAAGAGGTTTTCGGCGACGCTCAGGCCTTTGATGATGGTCGAGTGCTGGTACACGCAGGCGACCTGCCGGCGCCACGCGATGCTGTCGGCCAGCGGCGGAGCCGGCTGCCCGTTGAAGGCGATGGCGCCGGCGTCGGGCCGGCGCAGGCCGGTCAGCATGGAGACCAGCGTCGACTTGCCGGCCCCGTTGCGTCCGAGCAGCGCGTGCGATTCGCCGGGCATCACGGTCAGGCTCACGTCGCGCAGCGCGTACGTGGCGCCGAACCGTTTCGACAGCCCGCGTGCCTGCATCACGGGCGTCGGCTGCCGCGCGCTCATTGCTGGTTGGCCCACAGCGACTGGTCGTCGACGTTCTGCCGGGTCACCAAGGGCGCGGGAAGCTGGTCTTCCAGCACCCCGGGCAGGACTTCGACCACCACGCTGCCGTGGTCGGTCGGACCGGGCTTGAACGCCTGGCCCGCCATCGCGGCCTTGACGTAATAGAGCCCGAATTTGGCGTACAGGTCGGCCGGCTGCGACAGGGTGGCGTCGATATGGCCCTTGCGGATCGCGTCGTACTCCTGCGCGATGCCGTCGTTGCTGACGATGACGATATGCCTGGCGTCGCCGGCCGGATGCAGCAGACCCTTGCGCCGCAAGGTCTGCAGGGTCGGCGCCAGGTACACGCCGCCGGCGTGCATGTAGATGCCCTTCAGGTCCGGATTGGCCGACAGCAGGCTGTCCAGGGCCGCGGCGGCCGCGTCGGACTTCCAGCCGGCGGGGATCTCCAGCACCGTCAGGGCGGGGTAGTCTTTCATGCAGGCGCGGAAGGCTTCGGCGCGGTCGCGTCCGTTGACCGAGGCCAGGTCGCCCATGATCTGCACCACCTTGCCCGATTTCACGTGCTCGCCCAGGTATTGGCAGGACTTGGTGCCATAGGCGCGGTTGTCCGCGCGCACCACGATGGCCACCTTGCCCCTGGTGGGAGCCACGTCCACGGCGACGACGGGCACGTTCTTCTGTTCCGCCAGCTCCAGCGCGCGGCTGATGGCGGCCGAATCCAGCGGCGCGACCACCAGCCCCTTGGTGCCGAGATTGAGCAGGTTGGAGACGTCGGTGATCTGCTGTGCCGGGTCCTGGTTGGAATTGACCGGCGCCAGGATGTCGGCCTCGAGCTGCTTGGCGAACTGCAGGACGTAGCCGTTGTACGCCTGCCAGAACGGCGAGGTCAGCATCGGCAGGTTGACGCCGATCCTGTCCGCGGCCGCGGCGTGCGCAATGCCTGCGGCGGGCGCGGCCAATGCGATGGCCAGTATCAGTCGTTGGAGAAAACGCGGGCGCGGCGCCCGCGCCGGGATGGCGCGCAATGCTTTCATGATCTGGTCTCCGCAGATGCCGCCGTTGTCGCAGGGGATGCGTAGCAATCGCCGTGATCCAGCGGCCAGTCACAGCTTTATTTGCTGCCGACCAATATATTCATCTGCGGAAAAATGGCTACCGATCGCCCGAATTCTGGGATTTTTCCCAGATGAACGGCACAACGCCCCGGCGGCCATGCGCGGCCGCCGGGGCGTTGTCTGTGCACTGAGGCTTATGACTCAGGCGAGCGCTTCGATGACCGCCTCGGGATTCCGTTCGATCACGTTGAGCAGAACCAGCGCCGGCCCTCTCGGGGAACGGTCGCCGCGCTCCCAGTGCCGCAAGGTCGCGGTGGAAAAGCCGAAGCAAGCAGCGAACTGCTCCTGGGTCATGCCCACTTTGGCGCGCACGGCCTTCACATCGACCTTGCGGGGACGATGCACGCGCACGCCACGAGCGTCGCCCTTGGCGTGGGCAATCGCTTCCTGCAAGCCTTGCTTGATGCTGTTGAATGCGGTGCTCATGATTTCGCTCGCCCTTTCCAGATGCTCACCAATATCTCGACCAGGCTGGCCAGATCGTTGCGCGTGCATGGCTTGGTACGCGTTCCATTTTAATCCAATGGATTAGTGGAAGGAAGAGCAATTGACCGGAGACTCGGGCGGCCCGGCGCTGAAACGCCTCGGACGCCACGGCGTGAGCCGCCCGATCCATCATTCGATGTTCTGCGCCTGTTCCCGCATCTGCTCGATCAGCAGTTTCAGGTCCATGGCGGCGCGGGTGACGTCCATGCTGCCGGCCTTGGAGCCCAGGGTGTTGGCTTCGCGGTTCATTTCCTGGAACAGGAAGTCCAGGCGCTTGCCGGCGCTGCCGGCCGGTTTCTTGTCGCCGTGTTTGCCGCCTTGCTTGCCGCCGCCGTCGGTGAGCAGGTGGCGCAGTTCTTCCAGGTGCGAGCGCAGGCGCGACAGTTCCTCGGCCACGTCGATGCGCAGGGCGAACAGGTTGGCCTCCTGCGACAGGCGCTCGGACAGCTCGGCGCCGGTGATGTGCGCGAAGCCGCCGGGGAAGGCCGATTCCACGCTTTCGCGCAGCTTGGCGGCGAGCTTGTCGCGATGGTCGGCCAGCAGCTGGGGCAGGTGGGCCTGGACGGTGTCGACGATGCGGGCCACGCCGTCGGCGCACTCGCGCATCATGCCGGCCAGCCGCTCGCCTTCGCGTTCGCGGCCTTCCTGCAGCTGGATCAGCGCCTGGCGGGCGGCCTGCAGGCAGGCCGCGCCCCAGACCTGCGGGTCCAGCGCGTCATTGGCGCGCTGGCCGGGCCAGTTGAACAGTTCGACCAGTCGCGGCGGGGCGATGTCGGGCAGGATGCGGCGGGCGGCCTGCAATTGTTCGGCCAGGTCTTCGAGCCAGGCGGGATCGAGCTTGGACAGGTCGGCGCTGGCGTTGCGCGTATAGGAGACGCGGATCTCGACCTTGCCGCGCCCGAGATTGGCGGTCAGGAGTTCGCGCAGCGGCGTCTCCACGTGGCGCAATTCGTCGGGCAGGCGGAAGTACAGGTCGAGGAACCGGCTGTTGACGCTGCGCAGTTCCAGCGCCAGCGTGCCTTGTTCCAGGTCTGCGCGGGCGTTGCCGAAGGCGGTCATGCTGCGAATCATGGTGTGCGTATCCTGGTGATGCATGTATCGGGGGCCCGGTAGCGCCAAAGCCCGCCGGCCGTGGCGCAGCCTGGCCGGCGGGGACGTTGGAACCGGGGTATCTCGCGGCAGGATACTCCAAGCGGCGCGTTCCTGCGGCCCCAGCCCGTACAATGCGCCCCATCCATGCCATCTCAGGAGCTGCCAGTGACCACTGCCCCCACCATCGCCCGCCCGTCGGGCCGCGCCGTCGACGAACTGCGCCCGTTCAGCCTCGAACGCGGATTCACGCGCTACGCCGAAGGTTCGGTGCTGGTGAAGGCCGGCAACACCCACGTGCTGTGCACGGCCAGCGTGCTGGACAAGGTGCCGCCCTTCCTGAAGGGCAAGGGGGAAGGCTGGGTCACCGCCGAATACGGCATGTTGCCGCGCGCCACGCACACCCGCGGCGACCGCGAGGCGGCGCGCGGCAAGCAAAGCGGCCGCACGCAGGAAATCCAGCGCCTGATCGGGCGCAGCCTGCGCGCGGTGTTCGACATGAAGGCGCTGGGCGAGCGCACGCTGCACCTGGACTGCGACGTGCTGCAGGCCGACGGCGGCACGCGCTGCGCCAGCATCACCGGCGCCTGGGTCGCGGCGGCCGACGCGGTGGCCTTGCTGATGAAGCGCGGCGACCTCGCGACCAATCCGATCCGCGACGCGGTGGCGGCGGTGTCGGTGGGCCTGGTCGAGGGCCGCGCGGTGCTGGACCTGGACTACCAGGAAGATTCGGCCTGCGACGCCGACGTGAACGTCATCATGACCGGCGCCGGCGCCTTCGTGGAGGTGCAGGGCACGGGCGAGGGCGCGACCTTCACCCGGGCCGAGCTGGATACGATGCTGGTGCTGGCCGAGGCCGGGATCGGCAGGCTGGTGCAGGCGCAGCGCGCGGCGTTGGCCTGATGCCGGGGCGCAGGCGGGTGGCGCGTCACGCCGCGCCCTTCACCCCTGCGCCAGCAGCATCCCCACCTTGTCGGCCTTCTCCAGCCCCCAGATCGCGGCGATCAGCCCGCGCAGTTCGGCTTCGGTCGCGGCGTCCGCGTAGCGGCCCAGGCTGAGCGTCTTGTCCTCGATCTCGGCGCGGCTCAGGGTATTGCCCGGGTCGCCCTTGGGTTCGTCGACACGGCTGTGCAGCTGGCGGCCGTCGCGGGTGTAGACCGTGACCTTGCCGATCCAGCGCTGCGGATAGGCGCCGTCGACTTCCGGGTCCAGTTCCATTTCGACCTTGCCGCGGAAGGCCGCGACGCCGGGGTCGTCCAGGCCGGCGTCGAACTCGGCCAGGCCGGCGCGGCCCTGGCGCGCGATCAGGGCCAGCACGGTCCCCATCGAGAACTTGGACTGGTGCACGGTCTGCGGGTTGACGACCGGACCCAGCACGTCGATGGCGCCCTGGTGCACGTGAGCCACGACGCGTTCGATGTCGGCCTCGGTCAGCTTGTGCTCGCGCAGCGCCAGCTGCAGCGCGTCCGCGGCCGGATGGGTGTGGCGGCAGGAGGCGTGGAACTTGAACGAGGTTTCGGCCAGGGCCCAGCGCTCGCCCAGGCGGTCGCACAGGCGCGCCGGATCGGCGTCGGTGGACATGCCGGCCGCCATGCCCTGCGGGCCTTCCAGTATGTGGCGCGCGCCGGTGAAACCGTCCTGCGCCAGGTAAGCGGCGGTGATGCCGTCGGCGGCGGCCTTGGCCGTGTGCAGCTGCTTGGAGTCGGCGGCGTCGCGCAGGAACTCCCACAGGCCCGCGGCCTGGGTGCCGGCCGAACCCAGCGCATGCAGCATGGCTTCGGGCGACAGGTTGAGCAGGCGTCCGGTGGTGACGGCGGCGGCCAGCGTGCCGGCGGTGCCGGTGGTGTGGAAGATCTTGTAGTGCGAGCGGCCCAGGTATTCGCCCACGCGGATGCCGACCTCGTAGCCGGCGACGGCGGCCACCAGCAGGTCGCGGCCGCTGCGGCCCAGCGCCTGCGCCACGGCCAGCGCGGGCGGGAACACCACGGCGGCGGGGTGGAACACGGAGCCGTTGTGCACGTCGTCCTGTTCGACCACATGGGCCGCGGCCGCGTTCACCATCGCCGCGAACAGCGGCGTGGTGCGGCGGCGCGTGATCAGGACTTCGCTGGGGCCGTCGGCCGGGCCCATGGCGGCGGCGTAGCGTTCGATGGCCTGCACCGGGCGGGCCGAGGCGCCGGCCAGAATGGACGCCAGGCAGTCCAGCAACAGGTCTTCGGCGCGGCGCAGGACCGGCGCGGGGATGTCTTCGTAGCGCAGATTGGCGGCAAAGGCCGCGAGTTGGGCGCTCAGGTGCGGGGTGTCTTTGGCTGCGGTCATGGTCAGAAGGAGCGGGGCAGGCCCAGGATGTGTTCGGCGACGTAGGAAAGAATCAGGTTGGTCGAGATCGGCGCGACCTGGTAGAGGCGGGTCTCGCGGAACTTGCGTTCCACGTCGTATTCGTTGGCGAAGCCGAAGCCCCCGTGGAACTGCAGGCAGGCGTTGGCCGCTTCCCAGGACGCGTCGGCCGCCAGCAGCTTGGCCATGTTGGCCTGCGCGCCGCAGGGCTGGTGCGCGTCGAACAGGCGGCAGGCCTCATAGCGCATCAGGCTGGCCGCCTCGACGTTGATGTGGGCGCGCGCGATCGGGAACTGCACGCCCTGGTTCTGGCCGATGGGACGGCCGAACACCATGCGTTCCTTGGCGTAGGCGGTGACCTTGTCGACGAACCAGTAGCCGTCGCCGATGCACTCGGCGGCGATCAGGGTGCGTTCGGCGTTCAGGCCGTCCAGGATGTACTTGAATCCCTTGCCTTCCTCGCCGATCAGGTTTTCCTCGGGGATCTCCAGATTGTCGAAGAACAGCTCGTTGGTCTCGTGGTTGACCATGTTCGGGATCGGGCGGATGGTCATGCCGTGCTTGACGGCGTGGTGCAGGTCCACCAGGAAGATCGACATGCCTTCCGATTTGCGCGTGACCTGCTCCAGCGGGGTGGTGCGGGCCAGCAGGATCATCAGGTCCGAGTGCTGCACGCGCGAGATCCAGACCTTCTGGCCGTTGATCACGTAGCGGTCGCCGCGCTTGACGGCGGTGGTCTTGATCTTGGTGGTGTCGGTGCCGGTGGTGGGCTCGGTCACGCCCATGGACTGCAGGCGCAGTTCGCCGGCGGCGATGCGCGGCAGGTATTCGCGCTTCTGGGCTTCGGAGCCGTGGCGCAGCAGCGTGCCCATGTTGTACATCTGGCCGTGGCAGGCGCCGGAATTGCCGCCGCTGCGGTTGATCTCTTCCATGATGACCGAGGCTTCGGTCAGGCCCAGGCCGGAACCGCCGTACTCCTGCGGGATCAGGGCGGCCAGCCAGCCGGCCTCGGTCAGCGCGCGCACGAAGGCTTCCGGGTAGCCCCGTTCTTCGTCGATCTTGCGGAAGTACTCGGAGGGGAATTGGGCGCAGAGGTCGCGTACGGCTTCGCGGATGTCCTGGTAGGCGTGGGCGTTGGGCATGAGGCTGTTTCTGATGGGTGGTAATGGTTCGGTACAGCGTTGAATGTGCCGCAAGGCGCCGGCCATGCCAATTCACAATTGGTTAATACGGGGTTCCTGTTCGCAAAAGCGCAGTTTCATGACGGGCGTTTGTCAGGAGCAAGGCCGGGTTGTGTCAAGAAATTGCCAAACTGCATACCCATAATTTCCGCCGGTGCCGCCGCGGGCGGCAAGGTTACTGACGGACGGATATGCGGAAAAACATCAGGGTCACGACGGCGTTGTCGGCCATTCTTGCGTTGTTTGTGGTGCTGTTCGCGGTGGCGGCGGCCGCCGGCATCGTCGTGCTGCGCGACAACCGCGCCGGCATCGAGGCGCTGGGCCGGGGCAGCATCGAGCGGGCCAGCGACCTGGCGGACATGACCAGCCGGCTGTTCCAGGCCCGCGCCGCGCTCACCGACGCCAAGACTGCCATGGAAAGCGGCCTGCAGGAGGCGCGCGACGAGTCGCTGGCGCATGCCGCCGAACTGCTGGAACAGGCCGTCGCCAGCCTGGGCCGGCTGCGCGCCAACCCGGACGCCAGCGCGCAGGGCAAGCCCTTGTTCGACCAGGTGCTGGCCGCCCACAAGGCCTTCGCCGGCCAGACGCTCGCGCCCATGCTGGCGGCCATCAAGGGCTGGAACGGGATCGAGGTGAACCGGCTGGTGGACAAGGTGCTGCCGGCCAGCGGCGCGGCCTACGTCAAGCAGGCCGACGCCTACCAGGCTTACGCCCGGGCGCAGGGCCAGGCCGCGGTGGCCGAGGCCAGCCGTACGCTGGAAAGCGTGATCGCGGTGGCCGCCGGCGTGCTGGCGGCCGTGCTGATCCTGGCCGTGCTGATCCGGCTGGCGTTTCGCCGCGGCATCCTGCGCCCGCTGAACGAGGCCGGCGCGCATTTCGACCGCATCGCCGACGGCGACCTGACCGGCGCCATCGCCATGCGCGGCGACAACGAAATCGGCGTGCTGTACTCGGCCATGCGCCGCATGCAGACCGGGCTGTCGGCCGCGGTGGCGTCGGTGCGGCAGGGGGTCGAGGAAATCCATACCGGCGCTAGCGAAATCGCCGCCGGCGGGGCCCACATGTCCGAGCGCAGCGCCCGCCAGGCCGATTCGCTGCAGGAAGCCGCCGCCAACCTGACGCAGCTGTCCCACACCGTGCAGCTCACCGCCGGCAACGCCGACCAGGCCAGCCGCCAGGCGCTGGGCGCCACCGAACTCGCGCAGCGCGGCGGCCAGGCGGTGGAAGAAGTGGTGCACAGCATGCGCGGCATCGCCGACAGCGCCCGCCGCATCGAGGAAATCGTCGCGGTGGTCGACAGCATCGCGTTCCAGACCAACATCCTGGCGCTCAACGCCGCGGTGGAAGCGGCGCGCGCCGGCGAGCAGGGCAAGGGCTTTGCGGTGGTGGCCGGCGAGGTGCGCTCGCTGGCGCAACGCAGCGCTCAGGCGGCCCGCGAGATCAAGGGCCTGATCGAGGATTCCGCGCAACGGGTCGAGGCCGGCGTGCGCCAGGTGGGCCTGGCCGGCGACACCATGCGCGACATGGTCGTGTCGGTGGACCGGGTGACCCAGCTGGTGGCGGAGATCTCCAGCGCCACGGCCGAACAGGCCGCCGGCATCGCCTCGGTCAACGATGCGGTGGCCGACATCGAACGCGCCACCCAGGAAAACGCCGCCATGGTCGAGCAGACGGCGGCGGCCGCCGCCGCGCTGGAAGCCCAGGCGCAGGGCCTGCGGCAGGCGGTGGCGGTGTTCCGTATCGCCGCCGGGGCCCAGGCCTCAGCTATCGAGATTCGGCAGGGGGGCGCCGGCGTAGCGCTCGGTCACCAGCGACAGATTCCCATGCTTGACCTTGTGCTTGACGTGGGCGGCGGCCGAGGCGATGGCCTCCGGGCGGATGCGCTCGCATAGCGACGGCGTGACGGTCAGCGCGCCCACGCCCAGCGTCACGAAAGGGAAGAAGCGCGGCACGCCGTAGCGGTCCTCGGCCTCGATGCCGCCGTTGCGGCGGCCGGCGTCGTCGTACAGGTCGATGGCGCGCTCGTTGAATTCCGCGATGATGCGGCGGGCGCGGTCCAGCCAGTCGGGGCTGCGCAGCAGCACCACGAAGTCGTCGCCGCCCACGTGGCCCACGAAATCGCGCTGCGGGTCGCAATGGCGCTTGATGACCTCGGCGGTCAGCATGATCATGTCGTCGCCGCGCCAATAGCCGTACACGTCGTTGAAGGGCTTGAAATTATTCAGGTCGCCATAGCAGATGGTGAAGTCGTCCGCGTCTTCGAGCAGCGCGGCGATGTGGCGGCTGATGGGGATGTTGCCGGGCAGCGAGGTCAGCGGATTGGCGTAGCGCGCCGCCTCGATGCGCATCTCGGTCACCGAGCGCACCAGCGTCTCGCCGGTGGCCAGGCCGTCGTAGCGGCCCTCGCGGGTGATGATCAGGCCGTCCATCAGGTAGCGCTGGTCTTCGGAAATCAGCACGTGGCTGAGCTGGTCGATGGACACGTTCTGGTCCACCAGCACCGGCTCGGCGTTCATGAAGCTGGAGCAGGCGTTGCGGCCGAACAGCTCGCGGGTGTAGCGCTGCGCATAGTGTTCGAGGAAGTCGCGCCGGTTGATGATGCCCACCGGCCGGTTGTCGGCGTCCACCACCGCGACCGCGTGCATCTCCTTGTGCTCGATGAACAGCCGGTGCACGTCGTCGTTGGTGTGTTCCTGCAGCCGGGCGGCCGGCGCCTGCACGCGCAGGCTGGCCGCGGTGCCGCCGGCGGCGCGCGGCGGTGGCGAGGCGGGCGCGCGCTGCCGCAGCGTGTCGCGCAGCCGCGGGGCCAGCTCGGTCACCAGGGTTTCCTCGGGCCGGCCCAGGAACCAGCCCTGGGCGTAGCGGATGTCCAGTTCGCGCACGGCCGCCAGGTCCTCGGCGGTCTCGATGCCTTCGGCCACGACGGCGGTGCCCAGGTGCTGCGCGACCTTCAGTATGGCGCGCACCAGCTGCTGCTTGCGCTCGTCCTGGCCGATGCCGTGGAAGAAGTAGCGGTCTATCTTGACCAGGTCCGGCTGCATCTCGGACCACAGCCGCAGGTTCGAATTGCCCACGCCGTAGTCGTCCAGCGCCACGCGCATGCCGAATTCGCGCAGACAGGCGAAGGCGCAGGCGGCCTCGTCCATCTGCTCGGCCAGCGAGTCCTGTTCGGTCAGTTCGACGATGATGCTGGATGGCGCGAGTTCGCAATCCTTGAGCAGGCGGCGCGGCAGGTCCTCGCCCCACAGGCTCCAGTAATGGATCAGGGCCGAGCCGGACAGGTTCAGGAACAGCTTGCCGGCGGCGTCGTGGCGCTGGAAGCCCTGAGCCCCGGCGCGGAAGCTGGCCAGCTCCAGTTGCGGATGCAGGCCCTGGCGGCGCGCTTCGGCGAACAGCGCGTCGGGGAAATGCAGCGCGGTGTCGGCCGGCCCCCGGATCAGGCTTTCATGGCCATAGACGCGGCTGTGGGACAGGTCGATCACCGGCTGGTAGCGCGCATGCAGCAGGCGGTGGCGCAATATGCCGGCGAGATTGATGGGAGAGGAGGGGTCCGGAAGGGCGGAGGTCGCGCGGGCCGCGGCCGGGCGGGACGAGCTGGGGATGAGATCCATCGCCGGTGCGTTCAGATACGTTCAGTGACAAGTTGTTCATCATGACAAGAAATTATGTCCGGCTTGTTGCGCCGGCGCGCGTCTGGCCGCGCCTATACAATTTGCGCTATGACTTCTCCCAAGATCCCTGATTCCCTGCGCCGCGTCGTGTTGGCGTCCAACAACGCCGGCAAGCTGCGCGAGTTCTCGGCCCTGTTCGCGCCCCTGGGCATCGAACTGGTGCCCCAAGGCGAGCTGGACGTGCCCGAGGCCGAAGAGCCGCACGTCACCTTCGTCGAAAACGCGCTGGCCAAGGCCCGCCACGCCAGCCGCCTGACCGGGCTGCCGGCCCTGGCCGACGATTCCGGCCTGTGCGTGGCCGCGCTGGACGGTGCGCCGGGCGTGTACTCGGCGCGTTACGCACAGATGCACGGCGGCGAAAAATCCGACCAATCCAATAACGCCTTGCTGGTGGAAAAGCTGGCCGGCGTGGCCGACCGCAGCGCCTGGTACGTGGCGGTGCTGGCCCTGGTGCGCTCGGAAAACGACCCGCGCCCGCTCATCGGCGAAGGCCTGTGGCACGGCGAGATCATCGACCAGCCCGAAGGGGCCAACGGCTTCGGCTACGACCCGCATTTCTACCTGCCCGACCTGGCGCTCACCGCCGCCAGCCTGGACCCGCAGGAGAAAAACCAGGTCAGCCACCGCGCCCGCGCGCTGCGCGAACTGCTGGGCAAGCTGGGCAACGCATAAAGCACGCATGTCCATCATCATCCCCATCCGCAACGATATGGGCGCGCCGGCATCGCGCCCGCGGCCGGCCGGCGGCTCGGTGCTGACCAGCCTGCCGCCGCTGTCGCTCTACGTGCACGTACCCTGGTGCGTGCGCAAATGCCCGTACTGCGATTTCAATTCGCACGCCGCGCCAGGCGGCGAGATCCCGGAACGCGCCTATCTGGAAGCGCTGCGCAGCGACCTGGAGCAGGCGCTGCCTTCCATCTGGGGCCGACAGGTAGTGTCGGTCTTCATCGGCGGGGGCACGCCCAGCCTGCTGTCGGCCGCCGGCCTGGACGAGCTGCTGGCCATGCTGCGCGCCTGCCTGAACCTGTGGCCCGACGCCGAGATCACCATGGAGGCCAATCCGGGCACGGCCGAGGCAGGGCGCCTGCGCGACTACGCCGCCAGCGGCGTGACCCGGTTTTCGCTCGGCATCCAGAGTTTCGACGACGCCCAGCTCAAGAAGCTGGGCCGCATCCACGACGCCGCCCAGGCCAGAAAGGCCATCGAGATGGCGCAGCGCGCCGCGCCGCGCGTCAACCTGGACCTGATGTTCGCGCTGCCCGGGCAGACCCAGGAAGCCTGTGTGGCCGACCTGCGCGAGGCCGTGGCCTTCGGCACCGAGCACCTGTCGCTCTATCACCTGACGATGGAGCCCAACACGGTGTTCGCGAAGTTTCCGCCCGAGGACCTGCCCGACGACGACGCCAGCGCGGCCATGCAGGACGCGATCGAGGCCGAACTGGCCGCGGCCGGCCTGGACCGCTACGAGGTCTCGGCCTACGCCAGGCCGGGGGCGCGCTGCCGCCACAACCTGAACTACTGGGAATTCGGCGATTACCTGGGCATCGGCCCGGGCGCCCACGGCAAGCTGTCGTTCCACGACCGCATCGTGCGCGAGGCGCGGCTGCGCAGTCCCGATTCCTGGATGCGGGCCGCGCTGGCCCGCGACGGCAGCCATGTCTCGGAAAGCCGCCAGGTCGGGGCCGACGAGCTGCCGTTCGAGTTCATGCTCAACGCGCTGCGCCTGAAAGCGGGCGTGCCGGCCAGCAGCTTCGAGGAACGCACCGGCCTGTCGCTGGCCGTGATTGCGCACCAATTGGAGGCGGCCTCGCAACGGGGCCTGCTGGACGCCGATCCGACCCGGCTGCGGGCCACCGCACTGGGATGGCGCTTCCTCAATGACCTGCAGGAAATGTTCCTGTAGCAAGCTTGCACCAGAGTGGGGCAGTCGTGCCCCACGCTTTGCACCAATATGGTGCTACATTTTCACTTCTCCGCATATTCGTCCCCGGGCAATCCCGGGGCCGAAAGCTGGCACGCATATTGCTTCATCGTTTATGCCAGTCGACGGGCAAGGCCCTCGACCCTTTTATCTAATGGAGATGACATGGCAAGCCCGAAAGACGTCCTGAAACAGATCGCCGACAACGAAGTGAAATTCGTGGATTTCCGCTTTACCGACACGGTCGGCCGTGAGCACCACGTTTCCGTGCCCACCTCCGCGATCGACGAAGACAAGCTGGAAAGCGGTCAGGCTTTCGACGGTTCCTCGATTCCGGGCTGGAAGGGCATCGAGGCTTCGGACATGCTGCTCATCCCCGACCTGGCCACGGCCAACCTGGACCCGTTCCGCGAAGAGCCGACCCTGATCCTGTCGTGCGACGTGGTCGAGCCGTCGGACCTCAAGGGCTATGACCGCGACCCGCGCTCGCTGGCCAAGCGCGCCGAAGCCTACCTCAAGTCCTCGGGCCTGGGCGACACCGCCTACTTCGGTCCGGAACCCGAATTCTTCGTGTTCGACGGCGTGACCTGGAACACCGACATGTCCGGCACCTTCGTCAAGATCAAGTCGGAAGAGGCCTCCTGGTCCACCGGCCTGGACTTCGAAGGCGGCAACACCGGCCACCGTCCCGCCGTGAAGGGCGGCTACTTCCCCGTGCCCCCGGTCGATTCGTTCCAGGACATGCGCTCGGAAATGTGCCTGCTGATGGAACAGATGGGCGTGCCGGTCGAAGTGCACCACCACGAAGTGGCCGGCGCCGGCCAGCTCGAAATCGGCACCAAGTTCAGCACGCTGGTGCAGCGCGCCGACTGGACGCAGATCACCAAGTACATCATCCATAACGTGGCCCACGCCTACGGCAAGACCGCCACCTTCATGCCCAAGCCCATCGTCGGCGACAACGGTTCGGGCATGCACGTGCACCAGTCGATCTGGAAGGACGGCCAGAACCTGTTCGCGGGCAACGGCTACGCCGGCCTGTCGGAATTCGCGCTGTACTACATCGGCGGCATCATCAAGCACGCCCGCGCCTTGAACGCCATCACCAACCCCGGCACCAACTCGTACAAGCGCCTGGTCCCGCACTACGAAGCCCCGGTCAAGCTGGCTTACTCGGCCCGCAACCGTTCGGCCTCGATCCGCATCCCGTACGTGGGCAACCCCAAGGGCCGCCGCGTCGAAGCGCGCTTCCCGGACCCCCTGGCCAACCCGTACCTGGCCTTCTCGGCCCTGATGATGGCCGGCCTGGACGGCGTGCAGAACAAGATCCACCCGGGCGATCCGGCCGACAAGAACCTGTACGACCTGCCGCCGGAAGAAGACGCCAAGATCCCGACCGTGTGCTCGTCGCTGGAGCAGGCCCTGGAGGCGCTGGACAACGACCGCGAGTTCCTGACCCGCGGCGGCGTGTTCAGCAACGACATGCTGTCGGCCTACATCGACCTGAAGATGGGCGACGTGAACCGTCTGCGCATGACCACGCACCCGGTCGAATTCGACATGTACTACAGCCTCTGATCGTCCGAGGTTGCGGCCGGCGGAAAACGGCGTGACGGGCAGAAACCAGGGCCCGCCGCGCCGGCGCCGCCGGCTCGCGGCCCGGTCCGACGCCCGCCAGGCGCACGCCCGGCGGGCGGGCCGGGTGCCGCTTTCCCCTCACATTCGGGTATGTAGAAAATGAATGTAGAAGCTCTCGATCTGCTGGCGACGTCCGTTTTCCTGGTCAACGAACGCGGCCATATCGAATACGCCAATGCGGCCGCCGAGGATTTGTTCGGCCGCTCGCGCAAACAGCTGTGCGGGCACTCCGCCGCCACGCTGTTCGACAGTCCGGAAAACATACAGTCCTCCATCGACCGCGCCGCCGCCGGCCGTTACGGCGACGTCAGGCAGCTGGGCAGCCTGCGCCGCGCCGCGGAATCCGTCGAGGTCTCGGTGACCACCGTCGGGCTGACGGGCCAGCGCTGGCCCGTGCTGATAGAAACCCGCGAAATCGAGCAGCGCGTGCTGGCCGACCGCAACCACCGCCTGGTCGACGAAATCGAAGCGCACCGCGAACTGCTGCGCAACCTGGCGCATGAAGTCAAGAATCCCCTGGGCGGGCTGCGCGGCGCCGCGCAACTGCTGGAGGCCGAGCTGCCCAGCGCGGCGCTGGCCGAATATACCCAGGTCATCATTTCCGAAGCCGACCGCCTGCAGGCGCTGGTGGACCGCCTGAGCGGCCCGCAGCGGGTGCCGCTGAATGCGCGGCCGGTGAACATCCACGAGATCTGCGAGCGCGTCTGCGCGCTGATCCAGGCCGAGTTCCGCAACGAGGTCACGCTGCTGCGCGACTACGACGCGTCGATGCCCGACCTGAAGGGCGATGCCGCCCGACTGATGCAGGCCGTCCTGAACGTGGCGCGCAACGCCGCGCAGGAACTGGTCGCGCGGCCCGCGGGCCCGCACACCGAACCCGGAGTGGTCACGCTGCGCACCCGCGTGGCGCGGCAGGTCATGCTGGCGCACAGGCAGCACCGCCTGGCGCTGGAGCTGTCCATCATCGACAACGGTCCGGGCGTGCCGGACCATATCCGAGACCGCATCTTCCATCCGCTGGTGACGGCGCGCGCCGGCGGCACCGGGCTGGGCCTGAGCCTGGCCCAGGACTTCGTGCAGCAGCACGGCGGCATCATCGAATTCGAATCCCGACCCGGGCGCACCGAGTTTCGCCTGGTTCTTCCGATGGAGCCCGCACACTGATGAAACCCGTATGGATCGTCGACGATGACCAGGCCATCCGCTGGGTCCTGGAAAAAGCCCTGGCGCGCGCCGGCGTGCCCACGCGCAGCTTCTCGCAGGCTGCCGACGTGCTGGAGGCGCTGTCGCGCGACACGCCGGCCGCGCTGGTGTCCGATATCCGCATGCCCGGCGGCAACGGCCTGGAACTGCTGCGCCAGCTCAAGGAGCGCCACGCCGGCCTGCCGGTCATCGTGATGACCGCGTTCGCCGACCTGGACAGCACGGTATCCGCCTTCCAGGGCGGCGCCTTCGATTACCTGGCCAAGCCGTTCGACGTGAACGAGGCGGTGGCGCTGATCCAGCGCGCCGTCCAGGAATCGGCGCAGCCCGAGAGCGCCGAAGGGCAGGGCGAATCGGCCCAGAACAACGAACGCTGGATGATGACGCAGTCCTCGTCCACCGCCATGCAGGAAGTGTTCCGCGCCATCGGCCGGCTGGCGCAGTCCAAGGTCACGGTGCTGATCACCGGCGAATCCGGCACCGGCAAGGAACTGGTGGCGCGCGCGCTGCACGGTCACGGCGTGCGGGCCGGCGGCCCCTTCGTGGCGCTGAACGCGGCCGCGATTCCGCGCGATCTGCTCGAAGCCGAACTGTTCGGCCACGAGCGCGGCGCCTTCACCGGCGCCAGCAGCCTGCGCCGCGGCCGCTTCGAGGAAGCGCACGGCGGCACGCTGTTCCTGGACGAAATCGGCGACATGCCGATCGAACTGCAGACGCGCCTGCTGCGCGTGCTGGCCGAAGGCAGCTTCTACCGCGTGGGCGGCGCGCAACCGGTGCGGGTCGACGTGCGCATCGTGGCCGCTACCCACCAGCCGCTGGAGCAGCGGGTCGAGCAGGGCCTGTTCCGCGAAGACCTGTTCCACCGCCTGAACGTGATCCGTCTGCGGCTGCCGCCGCTGCGCGAACGGACCGAGGACATTCCGGCCCTGGCCGCCCACTTCCTGAGCGCCAGCGCCCGCGCGCTGGGCGTGCCGGTCAAGCGCCTGACGCCCGAAGCGCTGGCGGTGCTGACCAAGTTCGACTTTCCCGGCAACGTGCGCCAGCTGGAGAACTTCTGCCACTGGCTGACGGTGATGGCGCCGGGCCAGACGGTGGAGCCGGCCGACCTGCCGCCGGAGATCCGCGCCATGGAGCACCCGCCGTACGCCAGCCCCGCGCCGCGCCCGGCCGCGCCCGTGGCCGGCGGCGGCACCGTGCTGGCCGCGCCTGCGCCGGCCGAGGACGCGGCCGCGGCGCGCAACTGGCAGGACTCGCTGCTGCGCGACGCGCAATACCGGCTCGAGCGTGGCGAACCCGCGGTCATGGCCACGCTGACCCGCCAGTTCGAGAAAATCCTGCTGCAAAGCGCGCTGGACGCCAGCCGCGGCCGCCGGGTCGAGGCCGCCTCGCGCCTGGGCATAGGCCGCAACACCATCACCCGCAAGCTGCGCGACCTGGGCATCGAGGACGAATAAGCCCGCCCACCGGCGGACGCCTCAGCCCAGGCCCAGCAGGCTTTCGCACAGCCGCGGGGATTTCAGCTTCTGCAGCCACCATTTCAAGGCCTCGCCCGGCGCCTCGGCGCGCCAGGCGTAGGCCAGGTGTTCCGTCGGCGACATGCCTTCGTCGGTTTCGCACGCCACCAGCACGCCTTGCGCCAGGTACGGCGCGGCCAGCGTCAGCGGCAGATAACCGCAGCCCAGGCCGCGCACCTGGGCGTCTATCTTGGCCTGCATCGTGGGCATCACCAGCGTGGGCTGCTCGGCCAGGATGCCGCGGGTCTGCGGCGGCAGGTTGCGCGAGGTGTCGGCCACGACCACCGCGCAATAGCGCGTGACGTCGGCGCGCGACAGCGGCTGCGGCAGGCTCGCCAGCGGATGATGCGCGGCCACGCAGAACGCGAACTGCATCTGGCCCATGGCCTGCGAGCGATACGGGCCGGTGGGTTCGCCGGCCGCGCCGGCGCCTATCGCCAGGTCGGCGCGGCCGCCGGTCAGCGCGTCCCACGCGCCGCTCAGCACTTCGCTGGAAAAGCGCAGCGTGGTGGCGCTTTCCAGCGCCTGGAATTCCTCGATCAGATCGTATAGCGGACGCCAGGGCAGCACCGCGCTGACGGCGATGCGCAACTCCACCTCCCAGCCCGTGGCGATGCGCTTGACGCGGCAGGCCAGGTCGTCGAGCGACTGCAGCACGTGGCGGCCGTCGCGCAGCAGCGTCTCGCCGGCCGGCGTCAGCAGCGCGCGGTGGCCGGAACGGTCGAACAGCAGCACGTCCAGCCCGTCCTCCAGCTTGCGGATGGAATAGGTGACGGCCGAAGGCACCTTGCCCAGTTCGCGGGCGGCCTTGGCGAAGCTGCCGTGGCGGGCGATCGCGTCGACCAGGATCAGGAGTTCAGGGGTGATCGGTTGCATGGCCAATGGTATTCAATTTATTTGAATGGTTCCGTCAAAATATAACGCTGAATCTGGCCGCCGGCGAGCGCACAATATCACTCATGCCGGTGTTGCAGCCCAGGCATCCAGGCACGAAACGAGGCGCTGGGCAGCAATACCATTCACATTATTGAAATAAGGAGTCCGCAATGCTTACCGTACGCCGCGCCGCCGAACGAGGCCATGCCAACCACGGCTGGCTGGATTCGTTCCACACCTTTTCATTCGCCAACTACTACGACCCGGCCCATATGGGTTTCGGCGCGCTGCGCGTGATCAACGACGACCGCATCGCCGCCGGCCGCGGCTTCGGCACGCACGGGCACCGGGACATGGAAATCATCACCTACGTGCTGGATGGCGCGATCGCGCACAAGGACAGCATGGGCAGCGGCTCGACCATCCTGCCCGGCAACGTGCAGCGCATGAGCGCCGGACGCGGCGTGATGCATTCGGAGTTCAACCCGTCGCCCGACACGCAGACGCACATGCTGCAGATCTGGATCGAGCCCGACGTCGCCGGCATCGCGCCCGAGTACGAAGAGCGCGAGTTCAGCGATGCGCAAAAGCGCGGCCGCCTGCAAGCCCTGGTGTCGGCCGACGGCGTCGACGGCTCGATGAAGATCCACCAGGATGCGCGGCTCTACGCCGGCCTGTTCGACGGCGCCGAATCGGCCACGCTGGAACTGGCCGCCGGCCGGCGCGCCTGGGTGCACGTGGCGCGCGGCAGCATCGTGGTCAACGGCGTCGAGCTGGCGGCCGGCGACGCGGCCGCCATCACCGGCGCCGATCGCGTCGAACTGAGCGGCGGCAAGAACGCCGAAGTGCTGGTGTTCGACCTGGCATGAGGCCAAGCCGGGCGCGATCCCGCGCCCGGCAGGCTTTAAGATGGCCGCAGGCCCCAACTTCCACACCCGGAGAGTCTCATCATGTCCACCTTGTCCGAAGCAGGCGATAGCGCCATCGAAACCGTGGTCGTCCCGCGCACCAGCGACCTGGGCGGGTTTTCTGTGCGGCGCGCCATCCCCTCGGCGCAGCGCCGCGCCGTCGGCCCGTTCGTGTTCCTGGACCACATGGGCCCGATCGAATTCGCCCCGGGTTCCGGCATAGACGTGCGCCCGCACCCGCACATCGGCCTGTCCACCGTGACCTATCTGTACGAGGGGTCGATGGTGCACCGCGACGGCGTGGGCAGCGTCAAGACCATCCTGCCCGGCGAGGTCAACTGGATGACCGCGGGCCGCGGGATCGTGCATTCCGAGCGTTCCTCGCCCGAAAGCCGGCAGTCGTCGCAGAAGCTCTGTGGCCTGCAGATCTGGGTCGGCCTGCCCAAGGCCCACGAGGAAACCGATCCCGGCTTTACGCACTACGGGCTGGACGTGCAGCCGGTGGTCGAAGGCGAGGGCGTGCGCGCCCAGGTCGTGGCCGGCTCGCTGTTCGGCAAGACTTCGGGCGTCAAGACACTGTCGCCGCTGTTCTACGGCGACCTGCAGCTGCAGGCCGGCGCCACCGTGGTGCTGCCGGCCGAGCATGAAGAGCGCGCGGCCTATGTGTCGCAAGGCAACGTGGAAGTCGACGGCCAGGAATTCGAAGGCGGGCGTCTCATTGTCTTCGCGCCGGGCCGGCCGGTGCAGATCCGCGCGAAGACCGCCGCGCGCTTCGCGCTGCTCGGCGGCGAGCCGCTGGACGGCCCGCGCTTCGTCTGGTGGAACTTCGTCTCCAGCAGCAAGGACCGCATCGAACAGGCCAAGCAGGACTGGCAGCGCAACCGCTTCGACCAGGTGGTGCCCGGCGACGAAACCGAGTACATCCCGCTGCCCGCGCCGCGCGCCTGAACGGCCCGGCGCGGCGGTATGATGCCCGTCCCGACTCAACAACAATCCGGGATGGAGACACCATGCATCGCTACACCGTCAACGCGCTGCGCGGCCTGGCCGCGCTGGCGCTGATCCACGGCGCCTCGGCGGCGCTCGCCGCCGGCTATCCGGCCAAGCCGATCACCTTCATCGTTCCGTACACCGCCGGCGGCACCACCGACCTGGTGGCGCGCACGGCCGGCCAGAAAGTGGCCGAAAAACTGGGCCAGCCCGTCATCGTCGAGAACCGTCCGGGCGCGGGCGGCAACATCGGCATGGACGCCGTGGCCAAGGCCGCGCCCGACGGCTACACCATAGGCTTCGGCGCGATCTCGACCAACGCGCTCAATCCCTTCGTCTATCCGTCGATGCCGTTCGATCCCACCAAGGACTTCACCGGCGTCAGCATGCTGGGCGCGTCCACCGTGGTGCTGGAAACCGGCCCGGCCCTGAAGGTCGGCAGCGTCAAGGACCTGGTGGCCTACGCCAAGCAGCACCCGGGCACGTCCTACGGCACGCCGGGAACCGGCACCTCCATGCACCTGGCCGGCGTCATGTTCGACCAGCTCACCGGCGCCGGCATGCAGCACGTGCCGTACAAGGGCAGCGCCCCGGGCCTGAACGATCTGCTGGGCGGACACCTGCCGGTGATGTTCGACAACCTGCCGGCCTCGCTGCCGCACATCAAGGCAGGCAAGGTGCGGGCCCTGGCGGTCACCGGCAGCAAGCGCGCGCCCGCGCTGCCCGAGGTGCCGACGCTGGCCGAGCTGGGCTATGAGGCCGCGGTGGTGGACCCGTGGTTCGCCGTCTACGGCCCGGCGAAAATGCCGCCCGAGGCGACCCGCGCGCTGAGCGAGGCGTTCCAGTGGGCGCTGGCGCTGCCCGAGGTCAAGAACAAGCTGGAGCAGGCCGGCTTCATGCCCTACGGCTCCACGCCCGAAGAGGTCGAGCGCCTGACCCGCACCCAGCACGAGGCCTTCAAGGCCTTGTCGCAGAAGGTCAAGCTGTCGGCGGACTGAGGGAAATCAGCGGCCGCGGGCGTAGGCCTGCTCGCGCCGCTCTTCCAGCGCCTCGCGGCGGATGAAATCGCGCACGAAGTCGTTGGCGGGATGGTGGTGCAGGTTGTAGGGCGTGTCCCACTGCGCCACGCAGCCCTTGGCCATGACGCCGATGCGGTCGGCGATGGCGAAGGCCTCGGCCTGGTTGTGCGTGACCAGGATGGCGGTGTGGCCGGTGCTCTTGAGGATGTCGCGGACCTCGAAGGCCAGCCGCTCGCGCGTGTCCACGTCCAGGTTGGAGAACGGTTCGTCCAGCAGCAGCAGGTCGGGCGAGGGCGCCAGCGCGCGCGCCAGGGCCACGCGCTGCTGCTGCCCGCCCGAAATCTCGTGCGGGTAGCTGTTGGCCGCATGCGCCAGGCCCACCAGTTCCAGCATTTCCTCGACGCGGCGGGCGCGCTCGGCGCGCGCCAGCTTGCGCAGCCCGAAGGCCACGTTCAGCGCCACCGTCAGGTGCGGGAAGAGGGCGTAGTCCTGGAACATCATGCCGACGCGGCGCAGCTCGGGCGCCACCTGCACGGCGGGCGAGGAGATCACGGCGCCGTCGAGCAGGATGCGGCCGGCGCGCACCGGCTCGAAGCCGGCGATGGCGCGCAGCACGGTGGTCTTGCCGCAGCCGGATTCGCCCAGCAGGCAGCCGATATGGCCCACGGGCAGCCCCAGCGTCAGGTCCTGCACCACGGGCTTGAGGCCGGCGGGCGTGTCGTAGGCCAGGGAAAGGTGATCGAGTTCTAACAGATCGGGCACGATGATCAATGTCCCATTTTCAGATTGGTCCGCGCCAGCAGAATGACGGGAAATAGGCCGGCCAGCACGATGGCCAGCGCCGCCACGGCGCCTTCCTCGTACGTGCCGCGGGCGGCTTCCGCATAAAGCCAGGTGGCCAGCGTGTCGAAATTCATCGGGCGCAGCAGCAGCGTGGCCGGCAGCTCCTTCATGGCGTCCACGAACACCAGCAGCGCGCTGGCGGCCAGCGCCGGGCGCAACAGCGGCAGGTGCACGCGGCGCAGCGTGCCGGCCGAGCTTTCGCCCAGCAGGCGCGAAGCCTGTTCGAGCGAAGGCGGAATGCGCGCCAGGCCGGCTTCCAGCGCCCCGGTGGAGATGGCCAGGAAGCGGATGGCGTAGGCGCACACCAGCGCGCCCATCGAGCCCATCAGGAACAGGCCGCCGGTGCCGAACACCTTGGCGACCGCGGTGTCGATCCACACGAACGGGGTGAGCAGGCCGATGGCCAGCACAGTGCCGGGCACCGCGTAGCCCAGGCTGGCGATGCGGGCACAGGCGCGGCCCGGATTGAAGCCCGAGCTTTCGCGCAGCGTGCGTCCGGCCCAGGCCACCACCAGCCCGCACAGCAGCGTCACCAGCGTGGCGCTGAAGGCCACGATCAGCGTATTGCTCAAGCCCCTGAGCAACTGGTCCGACACGCCGCCCACCAGATGCAGGCGCTTGTAGGTTTCCACCACCAGGTACAGCGCCGGAGCGACGAAGCCGGTCAGCACCGGAATCCAGCCCAGCGCCACCGCGGCCGCGGCGGCCGTGCCGCGCAGCCGGCGCGGCTGCATCGGGCGCATGCGCTGGGTATTGGCGTAGCGCTGGCGCTTGCGCCCGTGGCGCTCCAGCAGGATCAGGCCGATCACGATCGCCAGCATGGTCAGCGCGATCTGGGCCGCGCCGGCCAGGTCCGAACGCGTCACCCAGGTGGTGTAGACCGATACCGTCAGCGTCTGCACGCCCAGGAATTCCGAGGCGCCGATATCGTTCAGGGTTTCCAGGAGCGCCAGGCTCACGCCCACCACGATGGCGGGGCGGGCCAGCGGCAGGGCCACGCGGCAGAACACCGCCACGCGGCCAGCGCCCAGCGTGCGGGCGGCTTCCAGCAGGCTGGCGGCCTGCGTCATGAACATGACGCGGGTGCTCAGATAGACATAGGGATACAGCACGAAGCCCAGCACGAAGATCGCGCCGTAGATCGAGCGCAGGTCCGGCAGGCGGAACTGGCGCGGGCTGTCGTAGCCCAGCAGCGCGCGGATCGCGCTTTGGATGGGGCCGATCGGATGCAGCAGGTCCAGATAGGCGAAGGCGATGATGTAGGTCGGCACCGCCAGCGGCAGCAGCAGCGCCCAGGTCAGCACCCGGCGGGTGGGGAACTCATAGGCCGTCACCAGCCAGGCGGCGCCCGTGCCCAGCAGCGTGACCACCACGCCCACGCCGGCCAGCAGCATGGCGGTATTGGCCAGCGCCTGCGGCAATACATAGTGGGCGAGGTGCTGCCAGTGGGCCAGTTCGCCGCCCAGCGCCCACCAGCCCAGCGTCAGGACGGGCGCAAGCACGGCCAGCGCGATCAGGGCGGCGCCGGCCAGCCAGCCGGCCCCGCGTTCAGTCCAGCGCAGACGCAGCGGCCGGGGCAAAGATTCTGTGTGCATGCTTCAAAGTCGATGGCATCAAAGGCAAGGCCTGCTCCCCCGCGAAAGAGGGGAGCAGGCCCTGCGCGCGGACCGGCAAAAAACGTCCGCGCGCCTGTTACTGCCCCAAGGCGCGGCCGCGCGGCATGGCGCGGCACGCCGGGAGCTTATCAGTTGTCGAAACCGACCTTGTCCACCAGTTCGCTGGCCTGCTTGCGGTGCTTGGCGATCTCGGTCAGCGGCAGCGGGTCCACCTTCAGCTCGCCGAAGCTGGCGACGACGGGGTCCAGCTTCACGCCCTTGCGGACGGGATACTCGTAGTTGGCCTGCGCGTACAGGGCCTGGGCCGGTTCGGAAACCAGGAAGTCCAGCAGCTTGATCGCGTTGGCCTTGTTGGGCGCGTGCGCCGCCACGGCCGCGCCGCTGACGTTCACGTGGGTGCCGCCGCTCCTGGCGTTGGCGAAGGTGGGGCGCACGACCTTGATGGCGTCGCCCCACTTGCGCGCGTCGGTGCCGGGCTGCGCGTTCTTCATGTGGCCCACGTAGTAGGCGTTGGCCAGGCCGATGTCGCAGATGCCGCCCAGGATGTCGCGCGCGACGTCGCGGTCGCCGCCGGCGGCCTTGCGGGCCAGGTTGGCCTTGACGCCGCGCAGCCACTTCTCGGTGGCCTCGGCGCCGTCATGCGCGATCATGGAGGCGACCAGCGCGGTGTTGTAGGGATGCTGGCCCGAGCGGATGCAGACCTTGCCCTTCCACTTCGGGTCGGCCAGGTCTTCGTAGCGGAAGCTCTCCAGCTTCAGGTCCTTTTCCACGTACAGCACGCGGTCGCGCAGCGACAGCGCATACCACTTTCCGTCGGCGCCGCGCAGGTTGGCGGGAATCACCGATTCCAGGGTCTGCGACTTGATCGACTGGGTCACGCCGCCGTCCACGAGGTCCAGCAGGTTGCCGATGTCCACGGTCATGAGCACGTCGGCCGGCGACTTGGCGCCCTCGGCCTTGACGCGCTCGAGCAGGCCGTCCTTGACGAACACGGTGTTGACCTTGATGCCGCTTTCCTTCGTGAAGGCGTCGAGCAGCGGCTGGATCAGCTTGGGCTCGCGGGTGGTGTAGAGGCTGACTTCCTCGGCGGCGTTGGCCGACACGGTGAAGGCGGCTGCGCCGGCCAGCGCCAGGGCGCGCAGCAGCGAATTCAATTGGGGACGCTTGATCATGAGGAGGGGCTCCGGCTAGGGCTGCGGCAGCAAGCCGCGCCGGGCGTCTTGCTGCTGCTCAAAAACGGTCTGCTAACGAAAATGATTATCAAATTGGAAGGCGACGATACCAGGAAGCTTTGCGTCATTCAACTATCTGTCAGTGGACGCGCCGATCCATTGATCCCCATCAAGACGGCATAAGGGTATTACGGAATAATGAGAGCAATTATCATCGAGACCCTGTAGAATAGGGTCAACCCTAATGCCTGCCGCGTCTTTTGTGCGGTAGGGACCTGACCCCGCGGCGCAAGCCGGGCCCAACGCCCGGGGGCCGTCCGCCCCTAACTAGATGCGACATGGCTGCTTTCAATACTGAGCGCGTACTGAGCGTGCACCACTGGAACGACACCCTGTTTTCCTTCACCACGACGCGTGACGCGGCCTTGCGGTTCCACAACGGCCACTTCGTGATGATCGGCCTCGAAGTCGAAGGCAAGCCGCTGCTGCGGGCCTATAGCATCGCCAGCGCCAACTACGAAGAAAACCTCGAATTCCTCAGCATCAAGGTGCAGAACGGCCCGCTCACCTCGCGCCTGCAGCACCTGAAAGAGGGCGACACCATCCTGGTCAGCCGCAAGCCGGTGGGCACGCTGGTGGTCGACGACCTCAAGCCCGGCAAGCACCTGTTCCTGTTCGGCACCGGCACCGGCCTGGCGCCCTTCATGAGCATCATCAAGGACCCGGACGTCTACGAACGCTTCGACAAGGTCATCCTGGTGCACGGCGTGCGCTGGGTCAGCGAACTGGCCTACGCCGACTTCATCGAGCGCGAACTGCCGAACAACGAATTCTTCGGCGACGTGGTGCGCGAAAAGCTGGTCTATTACCCGACCGTCACGCGCGAGCCGTTCCGCAACCAGGGCCGCATTACCGAGCTCATGGAAAGCGGCAAGCTCTGCGAGGACATCGGCATTCCCCAGATCAACCCCGAAACCGACCGCGCCATGATCTGCGGCAGCCCGCATATGCTGGCCGACATCAGCGCCATGCTGGACAAGCGCGGCTTCGTCGTCTCGCCGGGCGTGGGCCAGCCGGGGGACTACGTCGTCGAACGGGCGTTCGTGGACAAATAAGCCGCTGCGCTTGTCCGGAAGAAAACAGAAAACCCATCGCGTATATGGCGATGGGTTTTTTGTTGGGTAATGATGGGTTTCGCGCGCTTGATATTCGAGTTCTTGTGAAATCTCTCTCGCGCTATACCCATCCTACGAGAAACATGGACCCGTTTCCTTATTCCGGCTGTATCCCCGCCTTCTTGATAATCTCCCCCCACTTCTTCGACTCGCCCTGCTGGAACTGCGCCAGTTCCGCCGGCGTCGACGTGGCGGGATCGGTCCCGGTCTGCGTATAGAACTGCTTGGCGGCCGCGCTCTGGGTGGCCTTCACCAGCAATTCATTCAGGCGCTTGACCACGTCCGGCGGCGTGCCGGCCGGCGCGTAGGCCGCGAACCAGTAACCCATCTCGTAACCCGGCACGCCCGCTTCGGCGATGGTGGGCACGTCGGGCGCCAGGGCGGAGCGCGCCGTGCCGGTCACGCCCAGCGCGCGCAGCTTGCCCGACTTCACCTGGGGCAGGCCGGTGGCGGTGTCGGTGATCATCATGTCGATCTGGCCGCCCAGCAGGTCGGTGACCGCCAGCGGATTGCTNCTGGGGCAGGCCGGTGGCGGTGTCGGTGATCATCATGTCGATCTGGCCGCCCAGCAGGTCGGTGACCGCCAGCGGATTGCTCTTGTACGGCACGTGCAGCAGCTGGATGCCGGCCATCTGCTGCAGCAGCTCGCCGGCGATGCGGCTGCTGGAACTGCCGCTGCCGAAGCTCAGCTTGCCGGGCTGCTTCTTGGCCTGCGCCAGGAACTCGCCCACCGTCTTGGCCGGGGAGGCGGGGTTGACCACCATGATCTGGCCGCCCTTGCCCAGCAGGGTCAGCGGCGCGTAGTCCTTGACCGGATCGTAGGTCAGGCTCTTGTACAGGTGCTCGTTGGCGGCATGGGTGGTGTTGGTGGTGATCAGCACCGTATAGCCGTCGGGCGTGGCGCGCGCGCCGGCGGCCGCGCCTATCATGGCGCTGGCGCCCGGCTTGTTCTCGATGACGACGGCCTGGCCGGTCTGTTCGGTGACGCCCTGGCCGATGGCGCGGCCGATCTGGTCGGTGGCGCTGCCGGCCGCGAACGGCACGATGAAGGTGATGGGCTTGGCCGGGAACTGGGCCAGGGCCGGCAACGGCAGGGCGGCGGCCAGCAGCAGGGCCAGGCGGCCCTTGAAAGCAATGCGCATAGGTGTCTCCTGTGGTGTTTCTTATAAGGACTGCAATCAGGCGGCCGCTGGGCGGTCGCCGGGGATGTCGGGCAGCCGGCTGGCCAGCTCGGGGCTGACGTCCACCGCCATGTCCAGCAAACGGAACGACAGGCTTTTGCCGTGCGTGTCGAGATTCAGTGCGTCGTTGACTCCGCCGTCCAGCACGCCTTCGAGCACCAGATTCATGGCGTGCAGCGTGGGCAGCAGGTAGCGGGTCACCCGCTTCGGGCGCCGGTAGCCGAACCAGGCCGCGACCCGGGCCTCGCTGACCTGGGCGGCCAGCACCTCATAGCATTCGGAGTCCCAGGCGATCAGGCTGAGATTGGAGATATCGCCCTTGTCGCCGGAACGGCTGTGCGCCAGGCGGTACAGGGGCACGGAAACCAGCTCGGGGCTCATTGCGCGGCCTCCTCGAGAAAAGACCAGCCGCTGGGCACGGCGGCGCGGGGCAGGGTGCAGGACAGCATGTTCAGCCGCGGGCGCAGCGCGGTGCGCACGCCGCCGCCGCCGGCCGGGCCGCAGGTATAGAGCGCGTTGACCTCGCGCAGCACGCTCTCGGCCAGCTTGCGGTCCAGGTGTTCGGTGGCGATGCGCAGGCGCACGTCGCGCGCATGCCCGTCGGGCAGGGCGCGGCGCATCTCGCCGGCGTCGTCGCCCAGGATGCTGATAGCGCCGATCAGGTCGGCGCGCAGCCGCAGCGCCGGATCGACGCGCTTGCGCACGATGTCCGCGGCCAGCCGCGCACGGGCCTCGGCCTGCACGCCCGCGTACGAAATCTCGGCCTCGGCCAGCCAGCCGCCGCGGTAGCAGACGTTCACCTTCAGTTCGTCGGGTCGCGCATGGCCGGTAATGCCGCGCACCGCTACGCGGTCGCCGCCCAGTTCCTCCACCGTAGCCTGGCTCAGATCGGCCACCACGTCCGGCGTCAGATAGCGCGCCGGGTCGTGGACTTCGTACAGCAGCTGTTCCTTGACCGTGCGCGCATCCACCATGCCGCCGGTGGCGTCGGCCTTGCCGATCGTGAATTCGCCGTCGGCATGGATCTCGGCTATCGGGAAACCGGCGGCGTGCACGTCGGGCACGTCCTTCAGGCCCGGCACGCAGAAATAGCCACCCGTCACCTGCAGGCCGCATTCCAGCATATGGCCCGCCATGGTGGCGCGGCCCAGGCGCGGCCAGTCATCCAGCCGCCAGCCGAAATGGGCCAGCGCCGGTCCCAGCGTCAGCGACGGGTCGGACACGCGGCCGGCCACCACCACCTGCGCGCCCGCGGCCAGCGCCTCGGCGATCTCGGTCGCGCCCAGATAGGCATTGGCGCTGACCACGTCCAGCCCGTCCAGCGCCGCGCCCAGGCGCTGGCGCAGGGCATCGCGCTGCGCGGCGCTGGTGAGCGCGTCGCCATGCACCACCGCGATGCGCGGCGCCGGCAGGCCTTGCTCCCGGGCCAGCGCGGCGATGCGGCGCGCCGCGCCGGCCGGATTGGCCGCGCCGAAATTGCCCACGATGCTGATGCCGTGGCGCAGGCAGTCGCCCAGCACCGGCCCGACCAGTTCGTCCAGCAGCGGCTCGTAGCCGCGTTCCGGGTCGTCGTTGCGGGCCAGCTGCGCCAGCGCCAGCGTGCGCTCGGCCAGAGTCTCGAAGATCAGCACGCCGCCGCCGCGGGTGGCCAGCGTGCGCACCACGGCCGCGGCGCCGTCGCTGCGGTCGCCGGAGAACCCGGACGCGCAGCCGATGAGCAGGGGAGAGCTTGAAGGCATGGAGAAAACCGCCTGGTGAAATCACTGTATGCGGCCACTATAGGCAGCGCCAGCTAATCAGTAAAATAGAAAGATCAGATCAATTCATAAAGAAAAGCCATGAATCTATCTGCCCGCCAGCTGCGCGCCTTCGTGGCCCTGGCCGAAGAAAAGCACTTCACCCGCGCGGCGCAGCGCTGCCATCTGACGCAGCCGGCCTTCAGCGCGCTGATCCGGCAGCTGGAAGACAGCGCCGGCCTGCGCCTGTTCGACCGCGACACCCGCAACGTCGAACTCACCGCCGAAGGGCGCATCCTCGACGCCACCGCGCGGCGGCTGCTGGCCGACATGGAACTGGTGATGGACGACCTGCGCGACCACGCCGCGCGGCGCCGCGGGCGCGTGGCCCTGGCGGCCTTGCCCTCGCTGGCCGCGGGCTGGCTGCCCGGGCTGCTGGCGCGCTTTCGCGAGGCCCATCCCGGCATCGTGCTGGACCTGCGCGACGCGCTGCTCGACCCGTGCCTGGACATGGTGCAGGGCGGCCAGGTGGATTTCGCCGTGGCCTCGCGCCGCCCCGACATGGCCGACCTGGACAGCGAATTCCTGCACGCCGACCGCTATTACCTGGTGTGCCGCGCCGACCATCCGCTGGCGCAGGCCGGCGCCGTCCGGCTGCGCGACATCCTGCGCTATCCTTTGATCCACCTGGCGCGCGGCAGCAGCGTGCGCAAGCATCTGGACCAGGCCTTCGGCGCCGACGCGCCGGCGCCGGTCTTCGAGGTCGAGCACCTGGCCACCGCCACCGGCCTGGTGCGGGCCGGCCTGGGCATTTCGGTGGTGCCCGCCATGACGCTGTTCCATTTCGGCGGCCCGGACCTGCGCATCGTGCCGCTGGCCGGCAAGGCGCTGACCCGGCCGCTCTACCTGGTGCGGCGCAAGGGCCGCACGCTGTCGGTGGCCGCACAGGCGCTGTACGACCTGCTGCGCGAGCACAGGGGAGATATCGATCAGGGACCGGGCATTCCGCCACTTTCGCGAATGTCTATTGCTGTTTAAACTTCGATAGTTGTAGCTTCTATCCGTCACCCAAGGATTCCGCCCATGAGCAAGCAAATCATCCATACGGACACCGCGCCCGCCGCGGTCGGCCCTTACTCGCAAGCGGTTGCCGCAAGCGGCACCAAGACTGTCTACCTCTCGGGCCAGATCGGCCTCGAACCGGGCACCGGCGACCTCGTCTCCGAGAACTTCGACGCCCAGGTGCGCCAGGCCTTCGCCAACATGCAGGAAGTCATCAAGGCGGCCGGCGGCACGCTCGACAACGTCGTCAAGCTCACGCTGTTCCTGACCGACCTGGGCAAGTTCACCGCCGCCAACGCCATCATGGCCGAGATCATTCCGCAGCCGTTCCCGGCGCGCTCCACCATTGGCGTGGCCAGCCTGCCCAAGGGCGCGCAGTTCGAGGTCGAAGCCATCCTGGTCCTGTAGGACCCGCCCGGGACGTTTCGCACCCAGGGGGTCTATTTCTTCATGCCGGCCGCGGCAGCAGCCTCCAAGCGATCCGGCGCCGACACCCAAGGCGCCGGCAAGGCCATGACGGATACGGAGCGCAAGCTCCGTAACCTGGGCCTGGTGCTGCCCGAGGACTTCGTGCTGCACCTGCCGCTGCGCTACGAAGACGAAACCCGCGTCGTCCCCATCTCCACGCTCAGGCCCGGCTTTCCGGCCCAGGTCGAAGGCGAGATCACCAAATCCGAGGTGCTGTACCGCCCTCGGCGCCAGCTCACCGCCACCCTGGCCGACGAGAGCGGCGAACTCCAATTGCGCTGGCTGAACTTCTATCCCAGCCAGCAGAAACAAGTCACCGTGGGCAAGCGCCTGCGCGCGCGCGGCGAAGTCCGCGGCGGCCTGTTCGGCCGCGAGATGATCCACCCGCGCATGACCAGCGCCGACGCGCCGCTGCCCACCGCGCTGACCCCCGTCTATCCCAGCACCGAAGGGCTGCCGCAACTGACGCTGCGCCGCGCCATCGCGCAGGCGCTGGACCGCGCCGACCTGTCGGACACCTTGCCCGAAGCCGCCCGCGCCCGCTACGACCTGCCGCCTTTCGAGCCCGCCATCCGCGCCTTGCACACGCCCGCCCAGGGAGAATCCGAGGCCGCGCTGCTGGACCGCGTGCATCCGGCCTGGCGGCGCATCAAGTTCGACGAACTGCTGGCCCAGCAGCTCTCGCTGGCGGCCGCGCGCGCCGCGCGCCGCGTCAAGGAAGCCGAGGCGCTGCCCGTGCGCAACGAACCCGGCGGCCTGGTCGCGCGCCTGTACGAAGCGCTGCCGTTCAAGCTCACCGGCGCGCAGCAGCGCGTGGTCCAGGAAATCTCGGCCGACCTGGCCAAGCCTTACCCCATGCACCGCCTGCTGCAGGGCGACGTGGGCAGCGGCAAGACCGTGGTGGCGGCCATCGCCGCCGCCCAGGCCATCGCCGGCGGCGCCCAGGTTGCGCTGATGGCGCCCACCGAAATCCTGGCCGAACAGCACTTCCGCAAGCTGGTGTCCTGGCTGCAGCCGCTGGGCGTCAACGTCGCCTGGCTCAGCGGCAGCCTCACCGCCAAGGCGCGCCGCGAAGCCGCGGCCGCCGCCGCCGACGGCAGCGTGCAACTGGTGGTCGGCACCCAGGCCCTGATCCAGGACCATGTCGAATTCCACCGCCTGGGCCTGTCCATCGTCGACGAACAGCACCGCTTCGGCGTCGGCCAGCGCCTGGCGCTCACCCGCAAGGGCGAAACCGTGCGCGGGCGCATCGTGCCGCATCAGCTCAACATGAGCGCCACGCCCATACCCCGCACGCTGGCCATGACCTTTTTCGCCGACCTGGACGTGTCCGTCATCGACGAACTGCCGCCGGGGCGCACGCCGGTCCTGACCAAGCTGGTCTCGGACGCGCGCCGCGAAGAAGTCATCGCCCATATCGCCCAGGCCGCGCGCGGCGGCCAGCAGGCCTACTGGGTCTGCCCGCTGGTCGAGGAAAGCGAGGCGCTGGAGCTGCAAACCGCCGTCGACACCTACGAAGGCATGCGCGCCGACCTGCCGGACCTGCGCATCGGGCTGGTGCACGGCCGCCTGCCGCAAGCCGAAAAAGCCGCCGTCATGCAGGCGTTCCGCGACGGCGACATCGACCTGCTGGTGGCCACCACCGTCATCGAAGTCGGCGTCGACGTGCCCAACGCCTCCCTCATGGTCATCGAGCACGCCGAGCGCTTCGGCCTGGCCCAGCTGCACCAGCTGCGCGGCCGGGTAGGGCGCGGCACCGCCGAATCGGTCTGCGTGCTGCTCTACCAGACCCCGCTGTCGCAGGTCGCGCGCGAACGCCTGCGCGCCATGTTCGAAACCTCCGACGGCTTCGAAATCGCGCGGCGCGACCTGGAACAGCGCGGCCCGGGCGAATTCCTGGGCACGCGCCAGTCCGGCATGGCGCTGTTGCGCTTCGCCGACCTGGAAACCGACGCCGCCATCGCCGAGGATGCGCGCGACGCCGCCGTATGGCTGCGCGCCGAATACCCCGAGGCCGTCGAGGCCCATCTGGCGCGCTGGATGCGCGGGCGCGAGGATTTCCTGCGCACATGAACCATTACCTACCGACCGCCGGCGCTGCCGCCGGCGCACAACCCGCGGGGGCGTAGTCCACCATGACTCTCACCGAACTCAAATACATCGTCGCCGTCGCGCGCGAGCGCCACTTCGGCCGCGCGGCCGAGGCCTGTTTCGTCAGCCAGCCCACGCTCTCGGTCGCGATCCGCAAGCTCGAAGACGAACTGGGTGTCACGCTCTTCGAACGCGGCGGCGCCGAAGTCGGCGTCACGCCCATCGGCCAGCGCATCGTCGCCCAGGCGCAGAAAGTGCTGGAAGAGAGCGCCAGCATCAAGGAAATCGCACGCCAGGGCCACGACCCGCTGGCCGGCCCGCTACGGGTCGGCGTCATCCACACCATCGGCCCGTACCTGCTGCCCAGGCTGGTGCCGGTGCAGATCGCGCGCACCCCGCAGATGCCGCTGCTGCTGCAGGAGAACTTCACCGTGCGGCTGGTCGAACTGCTGCGCCAGGGTGAAATCGACTGTGCCATCATGGCCTTGCCGCTACCCGAAGCCGGCCTCGTCATGCAGCCCCTGTACGACGAACCCTTTGTCGTGGCCGTGCCCAATGACCACGAACTGGCGCGGCGCAAGGCCATCGACGCGCAGGACCTCAAGCAGCAGACCATGCTGCTGCTGGGCAGCGGCCACTGCTTCCGCGACCAGGTGCTGGAAGTCTGCCCCGAACTCTCGCGCTTCTCCGCCGCCAGCGACGGAATCCAGCGCACCTTCGAAGGCTCCTCCCTCGAAACCATCCGCCACATGGTGGCCGCCGGCATCGGCGTCACCGTCCTGCCCGTGACCGCCGTGCCCGAGCAGCCGCCGGCCAACAGCCTCTTGCGCTACCTGCCGTTCGAAGGCCAGGTGCCCGAGCGCCGCATCGTGCTGGCCTGGCGCCGCAGCTTCCCCAGGCTGGCCGCCATCGAGGCGCTGGCGCAGGCTGTCTACGCCTGCGAACTGCCCGGCGTCCGGATGCTGACCGACGAAGTCGCGGCGATGCAGGACTGATCGCTTGCGCATCGTCAACACCTGCCGCGCCTGACGGCGCCGGCGCTCAACTTTGCCGCAAATCATCATCCCCGCAGTGGTATTCTTGTTTTGCAATTTCACCAACAGGAGTTAGCAATGGCCAAGTCCCCCAAGAAGACCTCCAGCGTTCCGCGCATCAACATCGGTATCTCGGACAAGGACCGCGCCGCCGTCGCAGGCGAACTGTCCAAACTGCTGGCCGACTCGTACACGCTGTACCTGATGACGCACAACTTCCACTGGAACGTCACGGGACCCATGTTCAACACGCTGCACCTGATGTTCATGACCCAGTACACCGAAGAGTGGAACGCGCTCGACAGCATCGCCGAACGCATCCGCGCACTGGGCCACTACGCGCCCGGCACCTACCGCGAATTCAGCAAGCTCTCGTCCATCTCCGAGCCGGACGCCGTGCCCGAGGCCCTGGAAATGGTGCGCCTGCTGGTCACCGCCAACGAATCCGTCGCCAAGACCGCGCGCGCCGCCTTCGAGAAGGCCGACGCCGCCAACGACCAGCCCACGGCCGACCTGCTGACCCAGCGCCTGGACGTGCATGAAAAGAACGCATGGATGCTGCGCAGCCTGCTTCAATAAAATTTGGTGCGATTCGCTTACAATGGCCGGCCGTCCTTACCGACGGCCGGATCTTTGTGAACCCCGACAATGGCCGCCGAGAGGCGGCCATGTCTATGCGACGTGCCAAAGAAAACGCCCCAGACGCCACCTTCTGCCACCTTCCCATCCGCCGCGCACTGGCTGCGCTGGCTCTGCGCGCCGGTGTGGGTGCTGGCGCTGGCGACCGAAGCCAAATCCTTCAAAGACAATCCCATCCTCGGCAGCCGCAGGCTGAACCGCGCCGGCCTGCACATCGCCCGCGTGCGGCTGGCGCAGCGGCTGGCCGACAGTCGCCGTAAACGCCTGGCCCACCTCCTGGACGAACAGGACCGCAGCGACTTCGACCGCGACGGCTTCATCCTCAAGCCCGATTTCCTGCCCGCGGCCACCCTGGCCGCCGTCGAACGGGAACTGGCCAGCGCCGCCGGCCAGGTGCGCGAAATGGAGCAGGGCGACGCCATCACCCGCCGCATGTCGCTGGACGCCGGCGCGCTCAAACACATGCCGGCCACGCGCCAGCTGCTGCAAGGCGAACAATGGCTGGGGCTGCTCAGCTACGCCGGGTCGTTCCGCTGCCATCCCATGAACTACCTGCAGACCATCCTGGCGCACGCGCGCCCGGCGCCTGCGGACCCGCAGCTGCAGCTGCATTCCGACACCTTCCATCCCACCGTGAAAGCCTGGCTGTTCCTGAACGACGTGGGCGCGGAAGAGGGGCCTTTCGTCTACGTGCCCGGCTCGCACCGCATCAACCGCCGCAGGCTCGCCTGGCTGCGCCGCCAGTCCATCGACGCCTGCACGCTCGACCGCATGAGCGCACGCGGCTCGCTGCGCGTCTCGCGCACCGCGCTGCGCCGCATGGGCTACCCCGAGCCGCGGGTCTTCGCCGTCAAGAAAAACACCCTGGTGGTCGCCGACACCTCCGGCTTCCACGCCCGCGGCGCAAGCCGCCAACCGTCCACCCGCATCGAAATCTGGGGCTACGGCCGCCGCAACCCCTTCCTGCCCTGGACCGGCTGGGACCTTCAGGGCCTGCCCGGCCTGAAGGGCAGGACCGTGCCGCTCTACTGGCGCGCCCGCGACCTGGGCGAAGCCCTGGGCCTGCGCCGCAACCCGTGGCGCCGCGTCGCGCCTACCGATACTGGCCATGAATAGCGTCCACCCCCGTGCCGAAACCCGCGAACCCGGTTTCCCCCGCTGCGTCCTGATCACCGGCGCCACCGGCGGCATAGGCGGCGCCCTGGCGCTCGAGTACGCCTCCGCCGGCGCCAAGACCCTGATCCTGCAGGGGCGCAACGCCGACCGCCTGCAGGAACTGCGCGCCGCCTGCCAGGCGCTGGGCGCGCGCGTCCTGACCCACGAACTCGACGTGCGCGACCATGACGCGCTGATGGCCTGGCTGGCCGACGTGTGCGAAGCCGAAATGCCCGAACTCGTCATCGCCAACGCCGGCGTCAACATCAACACCGGCCCGCAGCAGCAAGGCGAACAGTGGCGCGACGTGCACCGCCTGCTCGACGTCAACGTCAAAGCCGTATTCGCCACCGTGCACGGCGCGCTGCCCGCCATGCGCAGGCGCGGCCACGGTCAGATCGCCCTCATCAGCTCGCTGGCGGCCTGGCGCGGCCTGCCCGAAACCCCCAGCTACAGCGCCAGCAAAGCCGCCGTCAAAGCCTACGGCGAAGCCATGCGCGACGCCCTGGACGCCGAGGGCATCCGCTTCAACGTCGTCATGCCCGGGTACGTCGAATCCCAGATGTGCTTCGACATGCCGGGCCCCAAGCCTTTCCTCTGGAAAGCCGACAAAGCCGCCCGCGTCATCCGCCGCGGCCTGCAGGCCAACCGCGCCCGCATCAGCTTTCCCTTCCCGCTGAACCTGGGATGCTTCCTGCTCTCCGTCATCCACCCCGCGGTATCCGGCTGGATACTGAAAAGGTTGGGCTACGGTGATTGAAGCCTTCTGGATCCCGCTGCTGCCGCCTTACCTGATAGGACTGGCGCTCACCTGGGCCATCGAAACTCTGCTCGTGCCGCGCCCCGTCGCCCCGTGGCGCCGGCCCGCGGCCGCGCTGGGCGCGCACCTCGGCGTCTGGACCCTGGCCTTCGCGCTCGAACTCGCCCTGTTCCGGCGCCCGTACTTCGCCGTCGCCAACGTCCTGGCCATCCAGCTCCTCATCGTCCTGGTCAACAACGCCAAATACCACGCGCTGCGCGAACCCTTCGTCTACCCCGACTTCGAATACTTCACCGACGCCATCAAGCATCCCCGCCTGTATTTGCCGTTCTTCGGCCTGGCGCGGGCGTTGGCCGCCGGAGGAGGGTACGGCGCCGCCCTGTGGGCCGGATTGGCGCTGGAAGACTCCGTCACCGCGGGCGCCGGCCTGTGGCTGGTATCGTTCGCCGAACTGCCCCAGGAACACCTGTTCGATCCCACCGCGCCGCTCATCCCGTTCTTCGCCCACACCGCCGCGTTGGCCATCGCCGGCCTGGCCCTGGCCATGCTTGCCGGCAGGCGTAACCCCGTCAGCTTCGACGCCTGCAACGACCTGCGCCGCCTGGGCCTGATCGCGGCCCTCTGGGCCTACGGCCGCGCCGAACGCCAGCCCACCGCAGACCTGCGCAGCCGCGCCCCGTTCGCCAACGCCAAACCCCCGGACGTCCTGCCGGACCCGCTGCCCGACCTCGTCGTCATCCAGAGCGAGTCCTTCTTCGACGCCCGCCGCGCCTATCCCCAGATCCTGCGCGAAGACATCCTGGCCAACTTCGACCAGCTCAAATCCGAAGCCATCGCCCACGGCCAATTGAAAGTCCCGGCCTGGGGCGCCAACACCGTACGCACCGAATTCGCCTTCCTGTCGGGCATGGGGCCGGACGAACTGGGCATCCACCAATACAACCCCTACCGCAGACTGGCCGGCCAGGGCTTTCCCACGATCGCGTCATACCTCAAATCGCTGGGCTACCGCACCGTCTGCGTCCATCCGTACCACCGCAGTTTCTACCGGAGGGACAAAGTCCTGCCGCTGCTGGGATTCGACGAATTCATCGGCATCGAAGCCTTCCAGCACGCCAGACGGGACGGCCCCTACGTGGGGGACAGGGCGCTGGGCGATTACATCGCTCACATGCTGCAACAGGAATCAGACCAACCCTTGTATCTGCACGTGATCACCATGGAGAACCATGGTCCGCTGCATTGGGAGAGCGTGGATGAGGCGGATGTGGCGGACGTGTTCAAGGGACGGATGCCGGACGGCTGCCGGGACCTGGTGGCCTATGCACGGCATCTGCGCAATGCGGATGCGATGTTTGGGAGGGTGAGGGAGGTGCTGATGGGACGGAACAGGCCGGCTTCGTTATGCATCTTTGGGGATCATGTGCCGATCATGCCGGGGGTGTATCGGAAATGCGGGGCATCAGATGGAGCGACACCATATCTGCTGTGGAGTTCAGGCCGCAATGATGACATTGGACGACCACAACCGGACTACGGCATAACCGAGCTTGCGTGGGCTAATCTGAAATCGGTCACGACGCTGCACGGCGAGGACGCATAAATCGGCCACCTAGTACAAGGAAATTACATATGATGAAATATTTAGTCTCATATAGACGCAATATGCATAATAAGCGGCTCGCCATGTAACGGATCCTATGTGCAATCTGGGTACAATTCGTGCGCCAAGCCTGCAGATTTCCATAGTAAAAAAACCGCAACATATTAGTAGCAAGTAGTCGTATTTAGTAGCGCTCCAACAAATAATGATGAATTTCGAAAAATTGAAGTCAAAACAGCTTGCGCTTTGGCTCGTCGGTATTCCGATGATTTTGGCGGTGTTGTACTACAGTTTCTTCGCCCTTGATCGTTACGTTAGTACGGCTCAGGTGGCAGTTCGCCAAGTGGGAAACAACGAAACTCCCCAAATGCCCGGATTGGCTGTGATGCTTAGCGGACTGAACCCCACGTCCAGGGAAGAAACGCTCTATCTGCGAGTATTCCTGACATCGCAGGACATGCTTAATGTTCTTCAAGAGAAGATCAACTGGGCTAAACACTACGAGGGAAGATGGCGAGATCCGCTATATCTGCTTCCGAGCGATGCTCCTCAAGAAGAGCTGCTTGAATACTATCAGCGTGTAGTGACGACACATTTCGATGACCAAACCGGTCTTCTCAACGTCACCGTTCAGGCATTTGATCCTGAGTTCGCAGAGGAAACGCTCAGAGTAATGCTGCGTGAAAGCGAACGCTTTGTGAACGAGCTGTCTCATCGAATGGCTCGAGAACAAATGGCATTTGCCCAGAGCGAACTGGCGAAGGCCCGGGCTGTGTACGAAGAACGCCGTGAAGACATGCTCGCATTTCAGAGCAAGAATAACTTGCTTGACGCGGAGGCCAGTGCGAAAGCGCGCGCTGAGATAATTGCCGAACTTGAAGCCAATCTGACAAAAGAACGAACCGCTTTGAAGGGCTTGACGGGAACTTTGAATGCGGATACGCCACAGGTTCGGCAACAGAGAAATCGAATTCGCGCGCTTGAGCAGCAACTGAATGCAGAAATCCAACGGCTGGTATCTGAAAAAGGCGGCGATAAGCTCAACGTTGTAGCGTCTCGCTACCGGAATCTAACCATAGATGCCGCGATTGCTGAAGAGGCTTACAAATTCGCAGTGAGTTCGGTTGAGTCATCGCGTATCGAAGCGAGCAAAAAGTTGCGCAGTCTAGTTACCGTCGTTTCTCCGAATATGCCGGATAAAGCTACCTATCCGGAACGAATTTATAACCTGATCACTTTGTTTATTGCAACGCTACTCTTTTATGGGATCGCCAGATTCGTAATTGCGACCATCGAAGATCATAAAGATTAATTATTCAACCAGAATATGACTGTTAAATCAATTCGCTTCACTTTGCGAGCGTCAACCATATGTTTACCACTGGTATTGGCCGGTTGCGGCAGCCTATTGTCGTCGGCTGGACCTTCGCGATTTGCCGTGATGAACAGTGACGCCACGCAAGACTATATTCTGGTGGATTTGACCGCTCAGACAATTGCTCCCTACATGAGGCCACCAGAACCGGAGTTAAGCAGTTCGGTGGCGTTGCCCGATGTTCCGGAAATACGTCTGGTGCCAGGCGATGTTTTGCGCATTATGATCGCCGATACGGCCACAGATGGAGCGATATTTGCTCCATTGTCGGTTGGCGGAACTGTCTTTGACAATCAGCGTATCGATAGCAAAGGCACTATCTCTCTTCCGTATGTCGGGCGAGCAAAAGTATCAAACATGACCCCTGGAGAGGTTGAAGCATCGATACGGAAAAGATTGAAAGGAATCACTAGCGATGCGCAGGTACAGGTCACGCTGACTGGGGATTTGTCCGGTTCCGTTTTGGTAGTTGGCGCGGTCAAGACTCCCGGCAGATTTTCCGCACTGCAAGGACCCCTTACTCTGCTGGATGCGATCAATCGTGCGGGAGGGCCGGTTCTAGGGAAGGTCTGAAGAACTCGATTTCAAACATCCAAAAATCGACCTCATGACCAAAGTATTCAAAAATGGTTAAAAACTGCTCAAATCATCGCCACTTTCGGGTTGTTTGCACCCCGATCAGGCCCGTTTTCGGGCCTGTTGGCGCTTTTTGGGCGCACTTACCCTGCCACCGCCGTCAACGGGCGGCGTGCCATCCAGATATTGGACAGCGTAAACAACATTTTCAAATGCGCAGTGTTCTTGGCCAGTCCACGGAATCTGACTTTACGAAACCCGAATTGGCATTTGATGACACGAAACGGATGCTCAACCTTGGCTCGAAGACTGGATTTGGCCCGCTCAATGTTTTGCGTCAAACGATCAATTGCGCTGTTACCCAAGGCGCGCCGTTTGCCGGGGCGCATGGCAATGTGCCAGGTTACGTCACGCCCTTGGTGCTCGGGTCGTTTGTCTACGCCTTGATAACCGGCATCGCCAAAAGCCAACGTTTCTTCACCATGCAGCAACGCAGCCGCCTGAGTAACATCATGCTCATTGGCAGCGGTGCCCACCACCGTGTGGACCAGCCCGCTGTGAAGATCAACCCCAATGTGGGCCTTCATCCCAAAGTGCCACTGGTTTCCCTTTTTGGTCTGATGCATCTCGGGGTCCCGCGTGCCGCTGGCGTTCTTGGTCGAGCTGGGTGCATCGATAATTGTGGCGTCCACAATGGTGCCTTTGCGCACCTGAATGCCTTGATCCTGCAACAGCAGGTTGACCGCCTCAAGCGCTTGGTCGGCAATGTTGTGCTGCTCGAGCAGATGACGGAAGTTCAAAATGGTGGTCTCGTCCGGCACACGACCTCCAGGCAGTTTGGCAAACTGGCGCATCGAAAAGCTGTCGTACAGCGTCTCTTCCATGGCCGGGTCCGACAGCGAAAACCACAGTTGCATGAAGTAGATGCGCAGCATCGTTTCCAGCGGATACGGTGGACGACCGATGCCCGGTTTGGGGTAATGCGGATCGACCAGATCGGCAAAGAGCTTCCACGGCACCGCACGCTCCATCTTGGCCAGAAACTTCTCACGGCGCGTTTTCTTGCGTTTGCCAACGTACTCGGCTTCGGAAAAACTCAACTGGCTCATCGGGTTCACTCGGATCGGACTGTTTTCAATAACTTATATTCTGACAGGTTCGTTGGACTTGTTCAGAGGTTCCCTAGAGCCACATCTTATTAGGGTGGTCGTTCGCACTGGCAACAAGTCATTCCAATTCAACTATGAAGATTTGCTGTCGGGACGAAACCAAGTTTTGCCTCCTGGTGCGGAGGTAGTGCTTGAACGGGCCAGGAAACGATTTGTCGCCATGGGGGCAGTGGGTGCTCCCGGTTTGCACGACTTGCCGTCAAACAACCCTAGCTTGCTAGAGGTTCTAGGGACTGTCAAGGGACTGAACGAAGTCAAAGCGGACGCGGCTGGCGTATTTGTCTTTCGGCTCGTTGACGAAAAAGACGCCATTACAGGCGAGCTGAAATCCGCAGCCAAAGTGTTTCGGCTTGATTTGAAGCAGCCCGCCGCCATGTTTCTCGCGCGACAGTTTCTGGTTCATCCGGAGGACGCCGTTTATGTGACAAATGCTGCGGTATACGAGTGGCAGAAAATCATATCGCCCATTGTTCAGGTTCTGGTGCTGGGTCGAACGATAGAGAATTTCTAATCAAGAATTATGCAAGCCAAGCGGTCGCCCATCGGTATCATTCGAGCAGTATTGTTTGCTCTCGTACTTCGTGAAGTGCGGGGGCGATTTGGCATTAATCGCCTTGGCGCATTCTGGTTTGTTTTTGAACCGCTTGCCCACATTATCGTTCTTCTCGCCATGTTCTCCCTGATTCGAGGCGTGGGGAGGATTGGCGCAGGGCCTGATATATTGGTTTTTCTGGTAACGGGGATTATCCCTTTTTTAATGTTCAAAAACATAACATTGAAGGGAATGGAGGCAATTAATGCAAACAAGGCCCTATTCGCGTATCGTCAAATAAAGCCAATAGACACGATTCTAGCGAGGACCATAACTGAGACCGCTCTGATGATCTGTGTTTATGTCGTGATCATGGCTGCCTTAGGCTTTTGGGGGGAGCGGGATGTATCAATTTCTCGTCCGATTATGTTCATGGCGATGGTGTTGTTGGGAATCTCGCTATCATTCGGTCTGGCTCTAATATTTTGTGTAATTGGGGAAGCGATGCCGGAATTAAAAAACTTCATAAAGATCGCTTATATGCCCTTGTATTTTCTATCAGGAGTCGTCATGCCGTTGTGGGCGGTTCCCCCCACGATGCGGGAATACCTTTGGTGGAACCCATACGTACACATAATTGACGGCATACGAGAGGCCACGTTTGAATATTATCCTCATGTAAAAGGGGTTGATTTTCTTTACGCCGCAGATGTTGCATTGATTGTGATGTTCCTTGGAATAATGCTGTACCGTGCCCGCCGCCAGCAGCTGATCGCCATTTAGATATTATGATCAAGCTGATATCCGTTACCAAATCCTATCGCACGAATCAGGGTAGGAAATACGTATTCAGGGATCTTAATGCGGAGATCCCGTCAGGGAAAAGCGTCGCGATTATCGGAAAGAACGGTGCCGGAAAGTCTACGCTGATGCGCCTGCTGGGAGGCCAAGATGCACCGGACAAAGGCAAGATAATCACGGATAAATCAATTTCCTGGCCTGTGGGGCTTAGTGGTGGATTTCAAGGATCACTAAGCGGACGGCAAAACGTCAAGTTCGTTGCGCGGGTTTATGGAGCAGAGGGCGAGCGTATGGCGCAGGTTGTGCGCTATGTTCAAGAGTTTGCCGATATCGGGGACTATTTCGATCAGCCGGTCAATACATATTCATCCGGGATGAGGGGAAGAGTCGCCTTCGGTCTTAGTCTGGCTTTTGATTTTGATTATTACTTGGTGGACGAGGCGATGTCCGTTGGAGACGCTCATTTCAAGCGTAAAGCTACGGAGGCATTTGAACAGAGGATCGGCCGAGCTCATGTATTGCTGGTTACTCATGGGATGAGTCAAGTGAGGTCACTGTGCGATATGGTTTTATTGTTGAAAGGCGGCAAGTTGATCGCCTACGATGATGTGGAAGAAGGTATCGCAGCTTATTCGGCCGAGTGAATCTGTGTGTTTTCTATAATTTCTGGAAATTGAAACGTGAAAGTGCTGGTAGTGTTTGGTACGCGGCCCGAAGCCATAAAGATGGCCCCATTGGTACTCGAGTTCCGTAAGGCGGCCCCACAAATCGAACTACGGGTTTGCGTTACCGCTCAGCATCGTGAAATGCTGGATCAAGTTCTGACTATATTTGATATTCATCCGGACTATGATCTTAACCTGATGAAAGTGGGGCAAAGCCTTTCGGATATCACTACGGCAATATTGAACGGCATGCCAGCCGTTCTGGAAGACTATGCTCCGGACTGGGTCCTTGTTCACGGCGATACTACGACGACTTTTGCCGCTTCGCTTGCATGCTTCTATAAGCGAATCAAAGTCGCTCATGTAGAAGCAGGATTGCGCACGGGCGATATAAATTCACCCTGGCCCGAGGAGGCAAATCGGAGGCTCGCTTCCGTACTGACCGCTCGGCATTTCGCTCCCACGACCGAATCCCAGCAGAATCTTCTTGACGAATCGATTGTGCCGAACACTGTGATCGTCACGGGAAACACGGTGATTGATGCGCTGCTGCTCATCTCGAACCGGATCGGTGACGATAGTAATTTGATGCATCGGTTGAGCCAGAAGTTTTCCTTTCTGAAGAGCGACAGCAAGAAAATTCTGGTCACGGTACATCGCCGTGAGAATCACGGCCCCAATATAGCAAATATATGCGAAGCAATTAAGCATGTTGCGGTGCAGAGAAAGGATGTGGAGTTTATTTGCCCAGTTCATCTAAACCCCTCTGTGCAAGGTGCCTTCAATACTCGGCTGAAGGGTATTGAAAATGTGCACCTCATTGCACCGCAGGAGTATTTGGACTTCATTTATCTGATGAAAGCATCGTATTTGATACTGTCGGACTCTGGCGGTATTCAAGAGGAAGCGCCTTCGCTGGGGAAGCCAGTGCTAGTGCTGCGGGACACCACGGAAAGGCCAGAAGCGCTTGCTGCTGGAACTGTACGTCTCATTGGATGCGATACGACTCATATCGTCGAGTCGGTTAATGCGCTGTTAGATGATTCGCAAATGTACAGAGCTATGGCAGATGCGAAAAACCCGTATGGCGATGGTACTGCATCAAAGAAAATTGTTGAAAGCTTTTTGAGAGATATGTCGTGATTATTTTTTCAGATAAGTCAAATTTCAAAAGAGCCAATTTTCCCGCGCTTTTTGACTTTTTGGAGGGCGAGGGCGTTGAGCACACATATGATGAAGCAAATGGGGATTTAAAGACGGCTTGGGGCGTCTACGACTTCACGACATTCGGCCCCACGCATCGAATGGTGGCGGAGTCGGACCAAACGCTATATCGAGGCATAGATATCTCCGAGTCTGTTAAGGATGAGTTATATAGCAAGTACGCCTTGCACCCTGATTGGGCCTTGTCGGAGAAACAGTCCGAAGAGGAGCTTTATCAGTTCATGCAGGATAGATTTAGCGCGGAAATTCGGAATTGTCGTGCTGCTGCGTGCTATTGGGTAGACTACTGGGATAGCGTGTTTGCTTCCGTTAAGCCCGTTGCTGCGATCACTTTTGGCGGCAACCTTATATACTCCAAAATTTTTCTCGCCGTGGCGAAGCAGAGGGGCGTTCCCGGATTTGTTGCGGAACATTTTTTTACCGGGAACGATTTCTATCTAGAGCCTCGCTACACATCTATTCCCAATGCAAGTTTTCTGAGAAGCCGCCGGTTTACTGACGCGATAAATGGTGGAAAATCTCAACGATACTCGTCCGCATGGCGAAAGATATATTCCCAGAAGAACAAGAATGTGTCGCAGCCTGCATATGCTTCCTATCGGCTGCGAGGGTACGCCCTAATTCTTGCCCAAGTGCCAAACGATTTTTCTATTTTTTCATCAAACAACAAGTGGAAAAATTCAATCGGATTCTACAAGAAAGTAATCAGTGAAATTTTGCAGTGCTCCAAAGATCCCGTAGTGGTGAAGGTTCATCCCTACGAGCGGAAGAAAAATAAGGATGCATCCGTTAGTACATTCGATGCATTAAAAGAATACCGCGAGATGTTGGATAGCACGTATCGAGCTCGCCTGCATATCGTGGAAGACTACTCGCTTCCAGGCCTCATTTCCGGCTGCAAATATGCCATAACCTTGAACTCTCAAGCTGGGTTGGAGGCTGTAGGACATGCCAAGCCTCTTATCTGCTTTGGAGGTGCGTTTTATGGCGGCCGGGGTTTCACTATGGATCTTGATGATATCTCGGATATTGGAAAAGCTATCGAGTCGGCTGAGTTTTCGGAGAAGACGCTCAGTGGCTATGTCAGTTTTCTTAGTGCTGCATTTTCACATTTGATTGGGGTGGGCGAAGCGGGCAAAATAAAAGGGATATTTGGATCCTTGGAATTGAAGAAGCGAAGGGAGGCTGTAACGGCTGATCCCGAAATACAAGTTGAACAGAATATCAAGGCTCCGAATCCGGATGCATCGTCTCACGATATCGTGTTGAAGAAGCTCCCAGTTTCTGCAAGACATGTAGGTACAAGTGGTTCCCATAGGAAGACGAAGAGGCTGTGGGAAAAGTTTAAGAGAGATCCACGGGGCTATTGCCTGGACAGTAAACACGCCATTTTGCGATTCATTGGTAGAAAGGTTCTGTGATGCTCGGTACGATTTTTGTTGACAACGCCTTTTCAGCGGACTATGAGTCTCCCTTATTTCCGCTGTTCTTTCCTGAGATTGCGAGTAGCTTCAAGGTTACTAGTTCCTTTTCAGATCTGGATTCGTCAAAGTTTCCGATACTTACCAATATTACGGATTACGTAGCGAAACGGCTCGCAAAGAGTTCGGTACGTAAGTACGGCTTGATCTTGGATGGGCGGAAGAACTGGGCCGATTGGTTTCGCGTTATAGCAGAGGCCGAATTCGTTGTTCTTCTTGGGGGGGATGGTGGACTTGAAAAGTTGAAGCATGCCCGTCAAGTGCACTGGATTCTGCCCGAATTGGGAACTAGGGAAGGTCTGAAGAACTCGATTTCAAACATCCAAAAATCGACCTCATGACCAAAGTATTCAAAAATGGTTAAAAACTGCTCAAATCATCGCCACTTTCGGGTTGTTTGCACCCCGATCAGGCCCGTTTTCGGGCCTGTTGGCGCTTTTTGGGCGCACTTACCCTGCCACCGCCGTCAACGGGCGGCGTGCCATCCAGATATTGGACAGCGTAAACAACATTTTCAAATGCGCAGTGTTCTTGGCCAGTCCACGGAATCTGACTTTACGAAACCCGAATTGGCATTTGATGACACGAAACGGATGCTCAACCTTGGCTCGAAGACTGGATTTGGCCCGCTCAATGTTTTGCGTCAAACGATCAATTGCGCTGTTACCCAAGGCGCGCCGTTTGCCGGGGCGCATGGCAATGTGCCAGGTTACGTCACGCCCTTGGTGCTCGGGTCGTTTGTCTACGCCTTGATAACCGGCATCGCCAAAAGCCAACGTTTCTTCACCATGCAGCAACGCAGCCGCCTGAGTAACATCATGCTCATTGGCAGCGGTGCCCACCACCGTGTGGACCAGCCCGCTGTGAAGATCAACCCCAATGTGGGCCTTCATCCCAAAGTGCCACTGGTTTCCCTTTTTGGTCTGATGCATCTCGGGGTCCCGCGTGCCGCTGGCGTTCTTGGTCGAGCTGGGTGCATCGATAATTGTGGCGTCCACAATGGTGCCTTTGCGCACCTGAATGCCTTGATCCTGCAACAGCAGGTTGACCGCCTCAAGCGCTTGGTCGGCAATGTTGTGCTGCTCGAGCAGATGACGGAAGTTCAAAATGGTGGTCTCGTCCGGCACACGACCTCCAGGCAGTTTGGCAAACTGGCGCATCGAAAAGCTGTCGTACAGCGTCTCTTCCATGGCCGGGTCCGACAGCGAAAACCACAGTTGCATGAAGTAGATGCGCAGCATCGTTTCCAGCGGATACGGTGGACGACCGATGCCCGGTTTGGGGTAATGCGGATCGACCAGATCGGCAAAGAGCTTCCACGGCACCGCACGCTCCATCTTGGCCAGAAACTTCTCACGGCGCGTTTTCTTGCGTTTGCCAACGTACTCGGCTTCGGAAAAACTCAACTGGCTCATCGGGTTCACTCGGATCGGACTGTTTTCAATAACTTATATTCTGACAGGTTCGTTGGACTTGTTCAGAGGTTCCCTAGGCCGCGTGCCGAGACAGCCTGGCCGGTCACGGACCTACATTCGCTTGATAATCTCTATTCAGACTTGCTGGATGGCAAGGTGGTTTCCCCCCACTTGTACGTGCTTTATAGCAATGTTGCAGCGGCGGTACAGTCATATGCTGAACGGTTTTCCCAGTTGGGTGTCGAATTACGTTTCTTAAAGGCAAATGCCGATATGTTTTCGGCGATTTCCCGTGACGGACTGGAGATTTTTCATCCGTCATCGGAAATGTTAAGAGCGATGTCGCATGCTCAAAGGGATTCTGTACGCAACGAGGGTGGGCCGATCGGCATACAGAAGTTTTGTCTGCTCCTTAAAGAATGTGTAGTCCCCGAACGCATCGATGTCAGCAATAGGAACTTGGGAACCTCTGAACAAGTCCAACGAACCTGTCAGAATATAAGTTATTGAAAACAGTCCGATCCGAGTGAACCCGATGAGCCAGTTGAGTTTTTCCGAAGCCGAGTACGTTGGCAAACGCAAGAAAACGCGCCGTGAGAAGTTTCTGGCCAAGATGGAGCGTGCGGTGCCGTGGAAGCTCTTTGCCGATCTGGTCGATCCGCATTACCCCAAACCGGGCATCGGTCGTCCACCGTATCCGCTGGAAACGATGCTGCGCATCTACTTCATGCAACTGTGGTTTTCGCTGTCGGACCCGGCCATGGAAGAGACGCTGTACGACAGCTTTTCGATGCGCCAGTTTGCCAAACTGCCTGGAGGTCGTGTGCCGGACGAGACCACCATTTTGAACTTCCGTCATCTGCTCGAGCAGCACAACATTGCCGACCAAGCGCTTGAGGCGGTCAACCTGCTGTTGCAGGATCAAGGCATTCAGGTGCGCAAAGGCACCATTGTGGACGCCACAATTATCGATGCACCCAGCTCGACCAAGAACGCCAGCGGCACGCGGGACCCCGAGATGCATCAGACCAAAAAGGGAAACCAGTGGCACTTTGGGATGAAGGCCCACATTGGGGTTGATCTTCACAGCGGGCTGGTCCACACGGTGGTGGGCACCGCTGCCAATGAGCATGATGTTACTCAGGCGGCTGCGTTGCTGCATGGTGAAGAAACGTTGGCTTTTGGCGATGCCGGTTATCAAGGCGTAGACAAACGACCCGAGCACCAAGGGCGTGACGTAACCTGGCACATTGCCATGCGCCCCGGCAAACGGCGCGCCTTGGGTAACAGCGCAATTGATCGTTTGACGCAAAACATTGAGCGGGCCAAATCCAGTCTTCGAGCCAAGGTTGAGCATCCGTTTCGTGTCATCAAATGCCAATTCGGGTTTCGTAAAGTCAGATTCCGTGGACTGGCCAAGAACACTGCGCATTTGAAAATGTTGTTTACGCTGTCCAATATCTGGATGGCACGCCGCCCGTTGACGGCGGTGGCAGGGTAAGTGCGCCCAAAAAGCGCCAACAGGCCCGAAAACGGGCCTGATCGGGGTGCAAACAACCCGAAAGTGGCGATGATTTGAGCAGTTTTTAACCATTTTTGAATACTTTGGTCATGAGGTCGATTTTTGGATGTTTGAAATCGAGTTCTTCAGACCTTCCCTTGGTCAATATTGTTTGTTTCCGACCTACCTATCTTTTCTTGGATCTGGTGAAGCGCTTCGAGGCTGTGGGCTGCGTTATGTCAGACTTCCCATTGCGCGATGCCAAATCGTATATTTGGATGCGGCCACAAGAGATTTGGCATTATGAAATGCTACTGTCGGGGGATACCCATAGGGAAATTTCAGCTACATATAAACGAGCGTTTGAGGAGGACGGCAATAAGAACGCGGACATAGAAGATATTTTGCGGCGTTCAGTTGCTATCCATCACGGTACTTGTTACGAGCCGCTCTATCAGTTTGATTACGAGCGTCTGGCTCGCAGTTTAAGAGCTGTTGAACGAGTCGTTGGGGTATGCGAGTTCGAAGAGTGCTATGGCCCCAGTCACGTGATCGCCAATTCAAAGAATTTCGAATTTGTGCCGATTGGATATGACCATAAGCTCTTTAACGAGTCACACAGAAAAAGCGTAGAACTGCCGCCGCGGTCAAAGCTGAAGCTTGGATTCGTCGGGCGTGCTTATGGCACCTTCGATAAAGAGCATTTGAAGGTCAGCCGTCTTGCCGAGCCCAAGGGCTATCGGAAAGGGGGAGATCTACTGTTGGACGTGGCGATGCGTTTGAAAGCTCTAGGTCTGCCTTTTGAATTGCATATCGTTGGCCAGAATTGGGAGCATCTAGTAGAATTGCTGGACCGCTACGGCATCGAGTATGTCTACTACGCGAGAGATAAGAATATTACATACACCGATTACCCATCCGTCTACGCAAAAATGGATGCCTTGCTTATTACCGCTCGATGCGAAGGCGGGCCAGTCAGCGCAATTGAAGCGTTGTCTCTCGGGGTTAAAGTTATAAGCACCAACGTTGGAGTCGTCCGATTTTTGGCTCAGCATATGCAAGATACGGACGGTTGTAGCATATTTGATTACGATAAAAAGTGGCACATCGCGGAAACCGAACTGGCAGTCGAGGCGATCGAGAACGTTTATCGAAACGGACGATCCATCAGCGATTATTCAAAGACGTACAACCGAGTTTTAGATTTTACGACGGATGCGTGGGTTAACCGAATTGCGGAAATTGCACGGACTGTTAAGGCGTAGAATTAGAGCTTATCTTCCCTCTTGATAGGCTTTTTGATGGCCATGGTAATGAAATACCATGGCCATTGTTGTACGCGGAGCTAACTATTTTTCTATAATTTTATAAAAATGACGCCTATTCTTTCTATTGTTGTTCCGAGCTTTAATCGGCTGTATGAAACGGATGCTTGCGTGCGTACACTGATCGCCCGGAAGAAGCCAGGGTCCTGGAATACTGAGATTATTATCGTCGATGATGGTAGCACTGACGGCACAGGTCAGTACTTTGCCAATTTTGAATCGCCCGGGCTGCAGGAGAAAGGGATCGCGGTCAGAGCTGTCGTCACGGACAAAGCTACGGGAACGTCTCGAAATCCTGGGTTTGCCAGGAATGCTGGTTTGAAAGCGGCACGAGGTGAAATAGTCGCTTTTGTCGATTGTGATATTACCCATAGCACTGACCCAATTTCCGCAACTGAAAAAGAGTTCAGTTTGGAATCGGACGTCTATGTGACTGGTGTTTTTTTTCGAGCAATGATCGGACCTGAAAAGTGCGTCTTTGACGGTCCGCGAGGCGCCACCGGCGATATGCCGCACGGCGGCTGGTTGGCGGCTCCACGTGCGGAGCTAATCAAGATCGGGGGGTACGACGAACGCTATCAACAGTATGGCAATGAGGATCATGATATGGTCCAACGCTTGAGGCGCCATGGTCTTAAGCATCGTATCAGTCCACATATTCTATACTCTCATCCGCATCAGTACAGCACGGGGCGGGATAAGTCGAGTAGCGCTCTGACTGATCTTCAGATGGATATTCAACGTAACGACACTACTGTTGTACGTAATGTGGGCAAGGAGTGGGGCTATTTTTCTCCACTGGAGAGTACGCGTACCGTAGGTCGGCAGTCTTCTCCGGCTTCCAGTCCCAACGCTATTGCGGCACGTCATCCCGCCGCAACTGCTGCCCCATCGCCCATGGACGGTTCTTTGCTACGGGAAATACTATTTACGCTGGAGCACGTAAAGCATAAGGTAGCTGGTCTTGATTCCGTTCCGAATGCTCTTCGTAATATCCAGGCCGTGACCACATCCCTGGATGTCGATATTTTTAAGGGGGCGTCGGTCAAGAGTTCAATAAAAGTATTTGGTGGTCATGCATTCGATCAACTGCTGGCGACAACGTCATTCCACAGGATTCTTTTGGCGAATACTCCGGACGCCACTCTTGCAGAGGCGTTGAGATCGGCATCAAAGCAGGTGGAAGAGAAGACTGTCGCCGACAGCGATGAAACGGCGGCATCGACGTCTCCATATGATGTCGTCTGGACCTCTGCCTTACATCGCGTTAGGAATCCAGGAGTCTTTATTGATAATCTAAAGAAATACTTGATTCCGGGCGGTACTTTGGTTATCAATGCGCCGTGTGCGAATAATGCTCTGGGTTCTGGAAATTTGACGATGTGGAATGCAGGGCTAATTATTTACAACCTCGTTCGTGCCGGGATTGATTGCAAGCACGCTCGCGTTTGCACGACGAAAACCATAGTCTCCGTTATTGTCACGCTGACTGGACGATATGTTCCGCCGGATATTTCTTTCAATACGCTCGGTGATTTTTTTCCGATACCGATAGCACAACATTTTGACGGCCGTATTTCGCTTGTTAATTGGAGATAGAAGCCTATTGTGTACGGGTGGCTGCCCGTGTGGTAGCCATGACGCCAAGCCTATTTCTCTATCGAATCAAATTGCATATCCGGCATTGAGGACGGATAAGAGGCCGAGATGTCGCGAATTCTCGGCTGCTCCGGTTGATTGATGATTTTGGTTAGGCAATTTTCGATTGCGAGAAGAATGCCTTGCTTAGAATAGAAGCCGCCGTTTATTTGTGAGTGATTGATGACCACATTTCTGAAATTCTGAAACAATCTTGCATTGGGCTTTGTTTTTTGCCTCCAGAATGCATCCAGGCCATGTTGAAATGTGAGCCCGGGTAAATTGTAAATGGCTTGCCCTAGAGCGATAGTGGGGCAACCATGAACGAGAGAGGATCCCCCCACCGTACTATTTACTGTTATTACGCCGGCTGCATTGGAGAGTATCGCTGGAAGGTTGCCGCTTTCGAGGTATATGATTCTTTCAGAGATGTCGAGTTCGCGCGCCCATTTCAGCAGCAAATGGCGATAGTTAACCAGGCCTGGATCCAGCGGATGTATTTTTATCGCGAGCCGAGTTTGGCTTGGTGCGTGTTTAGCAAAAGAGAGCACCGTCGCTCGCATTGCCTCTGCCATGCTTTTGAATGGCGAATGATGCACAATCTGCGCGTCATTCGCCAATTGAAGCGGCATCAGATAGAACGGTGTATGAGGGGCTTCTGCAATTAAAAGCTCAACGAGCTTGCTCGACTGTTTCTGTAGCCGCTGTATTCGCAATCCTCGCCGGATATATCCCAGATACTCAGTCAACGGGGAGTACGGCACATGACTGCGTACACCCCTATGAAGGATAGGATTCAACCCCGCCCAAAAGTTATACCCCACGTCATACGCAGCCCGCTTCCAGAATGGCGCCTTGAACGACGTTCCATTGCCGAAATGCGGGACGTGCTTCGCTTGTTCACGATACCAGTCAGGGTCCCGGGGCAGGCTGGAATGGCCGTTGACGCCGCCTTGCTCCAGCGTGATCCAGAACGGCCGAAAATAGCCTTCCTCGAAGACGTGCACGCGTAGATTGAGTGCTTTGGCCAGCTCGATCGCCGGCCGATGAACGGGGCGGCAGTCTCCAAATAGGACGATGTCCGTCGTACCGTGGGCCTCGAATTGCTGTTTGTAGAAGTCTGGCAACGCGTCCATCGGGCCGCGATAAGAAACGGCGTTTCCGCGTCTCCAGTACATGCGGTCGCCTACCGTGAAGTTGACTTTGCGCACGTCGTGCCCGCGCGCTCGCAATGCGTCGGCCAGCCTGGGGAAGAACGGCGAGCAGACACCTTGCAGAAACAGGAAGCGCTGTTTCTGAAGCGTGGTGCGAAGGGCGGGGGGCATGCCGGTCACGGGAGCTGGGTTTCCTTCAGGACGGTGGGTGTGGGCAGCGGGCACTATCTCTTGAGCGCAAAGCCGGCTTTGGCCCAGAGACGGACTTTGTGGAGCTGGCGCTGCAGGTATGTCTTGCGTACCGACGCGAGCCGGTTGTCGGCGATCAGCTGGTCTCGCTTGCGGATGATCTGGGTGATGGCGGCTTCGCAGCTGGTGAAGCCGTTCAATGTCCAATCCCAGTACGCGGGGTAGTGCAGCATGGCGCCGGCCACGAGTTCATCCAGGGTCAGTTGCCGGTTGCGGCGGGCGATTCGTGCGTGGTCTATGGTCAGGCCCCAGCCGGCGTAGAACGGGTTGCCGTAGGTCACTACGGTCTTGCCGCGCAGCAGGGCGTCGAATCCGCTTAGCGAGGTCATGGTGTGGAGCTCGTCGCAGGCTTCGATGCAGCTCACGATGGACACCTGGGTTTCGATGGCGTCCGCATAGCGCAGGGCGTCGTTGCGGTGCACGCGGCCGGCGCGATTGCGGACCATGACGTCTGGATGGGGCTTGTATACGAGGAACGCGTCGGGGCAGGCCTGCCGCGCAGCTTTCAGCAGGGACAGGTTGTCGCGGATGTCGGGGCAACCGTATTTGATCGAGGCGTCGTCTTCGACCTGGCCCGGCACGAGCACGACGCGGCGGCCGCTCTGGCGCCAGGCGGGCGGCGTGGTGGGCTCGATGTTGTACTTGGTCAGCCCGTTTTTTACGATCAGCTCGCGCACCGATGCGGCGCGACGCCGGTCGATGTCCGTGAATTCATGGGTATTGAGCAGTTGTTCGAGGCCGCTGGGCTGTCGAGCGTCGAAGTACAGGCCGTGCCGGTCGATGACGAGGGAGTGCGGCGGAATGAAGTCGGAGCCCAGCCCGACGGAGCGGATGAATCCGTCTTCCATGCGCAGCAGCTTGGCTCCTGAGCGCTGGGCGAGGGAGGCGACGGCCTCGGATGGATTGGCGCCCCACACGACCAGGCGATCTTCGGGCGTGAGAGCCAGCCGGTTCGCGGCTTCGGCATGAGGCACGAAATGCACTTGCCGATGGGACTGGCCGAGAAAGGACTTTACGTTTTCCGCCTTCCAGCGCCGGTAGCCCACGGCGATGGTCCGTCCGGTGCTTGCCTGATGCATGCGACGCTGAAAGCTCAGCCAGTCGATCACGTCGAAGATCGTGCCGCGCTCGTGGGTTTGGGGATTCAGGTAGCGCGAGTAGTGCAGGTAGGCGGCGGAAAACAGTTCGTCGACGGAGCGGGCGCGGTTGCGGCGCGGGCAGGCGAGGCGATCGTCGGTGCTGCCCCAGCCGGCATACCAGGGCATGCCGAAGCACGTCACCGGAACGCCGTGCAGCAGGGCTTCGAAGCCCATGTGCGAGGTGACGACGTAGACGCGGTCCATATGCCGCAGCACGCTCGCGGGGCTGGCAGGGTCGCGCAGCATGACGGTGCGCGGGTCGGACGCGATATCGGACAGGTAGCCGCGCTTGGCGCCGCGGCTGACTTCCGGGTGCGTCTTGACGTAGATGGTGGCGTCGGGATTTTCTTCCCGGGCGGCGGCGAGCATCGTCGCGAACGACTGTGCGTTGGCCATGCCGCGTTCCACGCTGACGTCTCCTGCCGTCTGGTCCACGACCAACACCCGGCGGCCCGGCCGCAGGAACGATTCCGGTCGCAGGTCGGGCGCCAGGTTGTATTTGCTGAGACCCTCCGAGATGATGCGGTCGCGCGCTTGCGCGTAGCAAGCGCCTTCTCCGGCCAGGAGATCCTTGTCCGAGGTCAGCAGGTTTTCCAAGGCGGACGGCTGGCCGGCGGCGTAGTAGATGCCTTCCGGGTCGACCACGATCGACAGGGTGGGGTGCTCGCGGCCGGTGCCGTAGGACCGCAGGAATCCATCTTCAAGGCCGATGAAGGGCAAGCCGTGCTTCGCGGCGATGGCGCGCGGCTTATGGGTCGAAGGGCGGAATCCCCAGCCCGCGAGTCCGCGCAGGCCTTGCTGCGATAGCTGTTTCGCCGTGCGTACGGGCACTACCGGCTCGCCCAGCAGGGCGGGCAATCCGGGAAGCTCGGCGATGGGGCGGGAGAAGGTTCCGATCGGCACGGCAGGTATGCGAGGCTTATTGATCGGACTCGGTCTGGTCGACGTCGAAGATCTGGAGCACGCCCGTCACTTGCTGTTTGTCGTCGACGACGATCAGTTCCTTGATCTTCTCTTCGTGCATCAGTTCTTCGGCCACGACCAGGCGTTCGGACTGGTTGATGGTCTTGGGCGTCTTGGTCATGATGTCCGAAGCGGTGAGCGTGGTGCTGGCGTCTTCTCTTTCGAAGGCGCGGCGGATGTCGCCGTCGGTAATGACGCCGCAAAGCTGGCCGGCGTTCATGACGATGGCCAGGCCGAGGCGGCCGCGCGTGATGGTCTGTATGACTTCCCGGAAGCTGGCGTCATGAGCGCAGAATGGCAGCGCGCGCGAGTGCATCACGTCGGAGATGCGCGTGAGCAGCTTGCGCCCCAGGCTGCCGCCCGGGTGGAAGCGGGCAAAGTCTTCGGGCTGGAAGTTGCGCGCGGTGGAAAGCACGACGGCCAGGGCGTCGCCCATGGCGAGGGTGGCGGTGGTGGAGCTGGTGGGCGCCAGGTTGTTGTTGCACGCCTCGTGCGGCACCGAGATGTCGAGGGTGACGTCGGCGTTGCGCGCCAGGGTGGAGTTCATGTTGCCCGTCATCGCGATGACCAGGTTCTTCTGGTACTGCATGAAAGGCAGCAGGCGGATCAGCTCCTCGGTCTCACCGCTGTTGGAAATCATGAGCGCAACGTCGATCGGGCGGATCATGCCCAGGTCGCCATGGAATGCTTCGCCGGGATGCACCGAGAACGACGGAGTGCCGGTAGAGGCCAGGGTGGCGGCGATCTTCTTGCCGACGATACCGGACTTGCCCATACCCACGACGACGACGCGTCCCTGCATGTTGAGGATGCAGTCGATCGCCTTCTTGAAGTCGCCGTTGAGGCGGTTGCTCATTTGCTGAAGCGCGTCGATTTCGGTTGCGATCACGCCCCGTGCGGTATCCAGGTAGTCCATGTTCAATTCAGTCCGTTCTTTATTCGAATTAGTATGCGTGCTGTCTATTGGCGCATTTCCGTCATGACGGTTTGGTAGCCCGCGGCGTCGCGGAACACCGATGCCTTGCCTTGCGCGTCCAGAATCCGGTCCGCCAGTTCGCGGAAGGCGCCCTGGCCGCCCGCGGTGTCCAGGCTGTAGCTGGCTTGCGATTTGATGTAGCCCGGCGCGTCGGCCACGGCGAACGAAAGTCCGCAGGCGGCGAAGGCGGGCAAGTCGATGCTGTCGTCGCCGATGCATGCCGTCTGGGCGGGCGTGACGCCCGCATCGGCCATCAGTTGCAGGCAGGCCGCGTGCTTGTCCTTGACGCCGAATGCGCTAAGCGAGAGGCCGAGGTCCTGCACGCGCCTGATGAGCGCGGGCGAGCTCCTTCCGGAGAGCACGGCGACGCGCACGCCGGACTCCTCCAGCAGGCGCATGCCCAGGCCATCGCGTACGTGGAAGGTCTTGAGCGCTTCGCCCTGGGAGTCATAGTGCAGTTGGCCGTTGGTCAGGACGCCGTCGACGTCGGTGATGACCAGCCGGATGTCGGCCAGGGAAGGCGCGGTGGTTTCGGGTTCGCCGCTCATGAGCGCGCGCACGCGCGCCAGGCATGCGGGAGTGTCGACGCCGGGCCCGGTGGGTTCGACGCGGAAGGCGCGTATTTTCATGCCGGCGGCAAGCAGCCGCAGCTGTTCGAGTTTTTCCGCTCGTTCCAGCATTGGTTGCGGCAGCGTGGCGTACCGGGCGACCACGTCGCGGCGGTAGGCGTAGACGCCCACATGCTTCAGGTAATCGGCGTTCGCGTCGGCGTCGCGCGGATAGGGGATCGGGGCGCGGCTGAAGTAGAGCGCATCGCCATTGTCGGCCAGGACCGCCTTGACCGTGTTCGGGTCCAGCGCCTCTTTGCCGTCTATGGCGTGGCAGAGCGTGCCGACATGCACCGAGGGGTCGCCGAGCATGCCCTTGACGAGCAGGTCGATGTCGGCGGGGCGGACCAGGGGTTCATCGCCCTGCAAATTGACGTAGATGCCCGCCGGGACCGATTGCATCACTTCGCCCAGGCGGTCGGTGCCCGATTGATGGTCGGGGGAGGTCATGACGACATTGCCGCCGAAGGCCCGCACCGCGGCGGCCACGCGCTCGTCGTCGGTGGCGACCAGTACGACGTGCGCCGCTGCGACTTCGAGGGCGCGCTCGTACACATGCTGGACCATGGGCTTGCCGAGAATGTCGGCCAGCGGCTTGCCGGGCAGCCGCGAAGACGCATAGCGGGCAGGGATGACGATCGCAACCCGGGTGTCTTTGGACAACGTGGTGTTCATGTCCATTACCGGATGACGAGCGGGGCGAAGGACTTGACCAGGTCGTCCACTGCCTTGACCTGGCTCAGGTAGGCTTCGAGGTGTTCCAGCGGCAGGGCGCTGGGGCCATCGCATTTGGCCTTGTCCGGGTCCGGATGGGCCTCCAGGAACAGGCCGCCCAGGTTCAGGGCCATGGCCGAACGCGCCAGTTCCGCGCTTTGCGCACGGCGGCCGCCCGACGCCGCGCCGCCCGGATCGCGCTGCTGCAGCGCATGCGTCACGTCGAAAATGATGGGAAGGTTGTCGCAAGTCTGCTTCATCACGCCAAAGCCCAGCATGTCGACGACCAGGTTGTCGTAACCGAAGCATGAACCCCGGTCGCAAAGAATGAGCTGGTCGTTGCCGGCCTCGCGGAACTTTTCCACGATGTGGCTCATTTGCGAGGGGCTGAGGAACTGCGGCTTCTTGATGTTGATGATCTTGCCGGTCTTGGCCAGGGCGACCACCAGGTCGGTCTGCCGGGCGAGGAAGGCCGGCAGTTGCAGAACGTCAGCCACTTCGGCGACGGCGGCGGCCTGCCACGGCTCATGGACGTCGGTAATGACGGGAACGCCGAACTCGGCCTTCACCGCTTCGAAAATGCGCATGCCTTCTTCCAGGCCCGGACCGCGGTACGAGTGGATGGAAGAGCGGTTGGCCTTGTCGAAGCTGGCCTTGAAAACGTACGGAATACCCAGTTTGGAGGTGACTCGCACATATTCGGCGCAAGCCTGCAGGGCCAGGTCCCTGGATTCCAGGACGTTGATGCCGCCGAAAAGCACGAAAGGCAGTTCGTTGCCGACCTGGATGTTGTCGCGAATGCTGATGACCTGCGCAGCCATTGGGTTCTCCATGTGTATATCGGTTGTGCGAATCCAGGTTCGCATCGGTGTTGTTCGGTGAGCGGATCGTTCGGCGCTATAGCGAGTCGCTCAACGCCTTGATCGTCGCCACGATCTGCTCTTCCGTATGCATACAAGAAATAAAAAACCGCAGCCTCGCCGACTTCTCGGGCACGGCCGGATACAGAATCGGCTGCACGTTGATCCCTTGCTTGAAGAGTTCGGCCGACGCGCGCGTGGCTTTCAGCGAGCTACCGGTGATGGCGGGCACGACGGCCAGGCCGGTGCTGGTGCCGGTGTCTATCCCGGCGGCGCGGGCCTGTTGCAGGAAGAACCGGCCGCGGGCCTGCAGGGCGGCCACGCGGTCGGGCGATTGCTTCATCTTGCGCAGCGCCGCCAGCGACGCGGCGGCGACGCTGGGCGGCATGCCGACGCTGTACAGGAAGCCGGGGGCCAGGAATTTCAGGTGTTCGACCAGCGCGGTTTCGCCGGCGATGTAGCCGCCGCAGCCGGCCAGCGTCTTGCTCAGCGTGCCCATCCAGATGTCGACGTCCTTGCCGTCGACGCCGAAGTGTTCGCTGATGCCGTAGCCGCGCGTGCCCATGACGCCCAGGGAGTGGGCTTCGTCGACCATGAGAAAGGCGCGGTGGCGCTGCTTGACCTCGATGAAGCGCGGCAGGTCGGGGTAGTCGCCGTCCATGCTGTAGATGCCTTCCAGCACGATGAGGACGCGTTCGAACTGGCGGCGCTGGTCGTTGAGGATGGCGTCGAGCGCTTCCCAGTCGTTGTGGGGGAAGGGCAGGCGGCGCGCGCCGGAGAGCTGGATGCCTTGCAGGACGCTGTTGTGGATCAGTTCGTCGTGCAGCACCAGGTCGCGCGGGCCGAAGAGGTAGCCGATGGTGGAGACGTTGGTGGCGTGGCCGCTGACGAAGGTGATGGCGTCGTCCACGCCGTAGAGGGCGGCGATCTCGGTTTCGAGTTCGCGGTGCACGGGGCGTTCGCCGGAAACCAGGCGGCTGGCGGACACCGAGGTGCCGTAGCGGTCGATCGCGGCCTTGGCCGCGGCGATCACGTCCGGATCGCCGGACATGTTCAGGTAGTTGTAGCTGGCGTAGTTGATGTAGCCGTTGCCGCTGATCCGGGTGGCGGCGCCGGCGGTGCCTTCATGCAGCTTGAAGAAGGGGTTCTTGACGCCGAGGCGGCTGGCGCCGTCGTTGATGATGCGCAGCTGCTGGTAGCCGGGGTGGAGATGGAAGCGGTAGTGTTCCTCGGGGATCTCGGCTTTCTTTTCCGCGGGGCGCGCCAGCGCCTGGCCGGAGGGCGCGGCGGCCTGGCGCAACTTGCGCTCCAGCGCTTGCTGGATGAGTTTGTCTTTGATGCCGGCGGCAAGGCCGGGCAGCTTTTTTACGGTGCTCAAGTCTTGCCTACTGGATCATGCGTTGCTTGGGAAGGCTGCCGTTCTGCTTGATCTCGTCGACGAATTCGGAGACCGAGCTGGCGCCGACTTCGGCGGCGTGGTGCGCGACGACCTGCTGCACGCTGGCGGTGAGGGCGTCGCCGGCGTCGTGTTCGTCGCGCAGCAGCAGCACCAGGCGTTCGGCAAGCTTGGCCGGCGTGGGGCTTTCGTTGAGCGCCATGACGGGCAGGCGGATGCCGAAGCGGTTCTCCAGCGCGACCACCAGTTCCACGCCCATGAGCGAGTCCAGGCCCATGTCGTAGACCGAGCGGGTGGCTTCGATCTTGTCGGGCGCGACACGCAGGATTTCGCCGATCTCGGCCTTGAGCATGTCGGTGAAGCGCTCATGCAGGGCCTCGTCGTCCAGGGTGGCGATGAGGTGGGCGATGTCGTCGGCGCCGCTGTCTTCTTCGCCGGCGTCGCCGGCCTGGCGGGCGATGTCGGAGAACTTGGGCAGGCCGGAGGTGGGCAGGAAGCGGGCCAGCGCGCGCCAGTCCAGTTCCAGCACGCCGAGGCCGGAGGCGTCGGCGGCCAGCATGGCTTCGAGCGCGTCCAGCGCGGTCTGGGAGGCCAGGGCGCCGCCGCCCATGCGGCTTTGCAGGGCGTCCTTGATTTTTTCGTTGCGGGCCAGGAAGCCCACGTCGTCGATGGCGCCCCAGCGCACGCAGGTGGCCGGCAGGCCTTCGGCGCGGCGCTGGGCGGCCAGGCGTTCGAGCCAGGCGTTGGCGGCGACGTAGTTGCTTTGCCCCGGGTTGCCGAAGAGGGTGGTGGCCGAGGAATAGCAGATGAAGAGGTCCAGCGGCAGCGCGCGTGTCAGTTCGTGCAGGTGCTGCGCGCCCAGGACCTTGGCGGCCAGGGTACGCTGGATCTGTTCGGCGTTGGCGCTGCGGGCCAGGCCGTCGTCGATGACCACGGCGGCGTGGACCACGCCCTTGAGCGGCGGCAGCGTGGCGGCGGCGTCCTGCAGCAGGCCGGCCAGGGCGTCGCGGTCGGTGACGTCGCAGGCGGCGGCGTGGACGCGCACGCCCTGTGCTTCGAAGGCGGCGATGGCGGCTTTCGCGGCGTCGTTGGCGGGTCCGCTGCGGCTGATCAGGATCAGGTTGCGCGCGCCGCGCTCGGCCAGCCATTGCGCGGTGCGCAGGCCGAAGCCGCCCAGGCCGCCGGTGACCAGGTAGCTGGCGTCGGCCGGCAGCGCCAGGCTGTGATCGGCCTGGGCCGCCGGATGGTGCACGCCGCTGATGCCGTTGCGGTAGGTGACCACGATCTTGCCGATCTGGCGCGCCTGCTGCATGTAGCGGAAGGCGTCGACGATGTCGTTGGCGTCGAAGACGGTGTAGGGCAGCGGATGCAGCGCGCCCTGGCGGAACAGCGCCATCATCTCCGCGAACAGGCGCTGGGTGAGGTCGGGGCGCTCGTTCATCAGCTGGTCGGCGTCGATGCCGAAATAGCTGATGTTGTTGCGGAACGGGCGCAGGCCGATGCGGGTGTTCTCGTAGAAGTCGCGCTTGCCCAGTTCGAGGAAGCGGCCGAAGGGCTTGAGCACCCGCAGGTTGCGGTTGACGGCTTCGCCGGCCAGGGAGTTGAGCACCACGTCCACGCCGCGTCCGTCGGTGTCGGCGAGGATCTCGTCGGCGTAGGACAGCGAGCGCGAGTCGTAGATGTGGCGCACGCCCAGCAGGCGCAGCAGGTCGCGTTTTTCGTCGGAGCCGGCGGTGGCGTAGATCTCGGCGCCCAGCCATTGGGCGAACTGGATGGCGGCGATGCCGACGCCGCCGGCCGCGCCGTGGATCAGGATCTTCTCGCCTTCTTCGAGGCGCGCGAGGTGGTGCAGCGCGTAGTAGACGGTGAAGAAGGTGCTGGGAATGGTGGCCGCGGCTTCGAACGAGAAGCCTTCGGGGATGTGCGAGATGGCGCTGGGGCGGGTCAGCACGCGGTCGCCGAAGCTGGCCGGGCCGAAGCCCACGACCGCGTCGCCGACCTGGTAGCCGGCCGCGTCCGGTCCGACGCGGGTGACCGTGCCGGCGAACTCCAGGCCCAGGGTGGGGCCGGCGAAACCGTTCTCGATGGCTTCGTCGGACAGCAGGCCCAGGGCGTACATGACGTCGCGGAAGTTCAGGCCGGTGGCTTCGATGCGCACTTCGAGCTGGTCGCCGGCGGGCGCCGGGGCGGGGCAGGCTTCCCAGCGCAGGTTGCGCAGCTGGCCGGGGAATTCGAAGCCCAGGCGCACGGCGTGCGCCCCGGTGGCCTGGCTGGCCGGCGCCGGACGCGCGGCGATGCGCAGGCGCGGCGCATAGCGTTCGCCGTCGGGGCCCAGCAGGATTTCGTCTTCGTCGTCCATGGCGGACAATTCGCGCGCCAGGGCGTCGGCCAGGCCGCCGGCATGGGCCAGCGGCAGGTCCACCATGCGGATGCGGAAATTCGACGCTTCGTTGGCCAGGGTGCGGCCATAGCCCCACAGGGCGGCGTCGTTGAGCGCGTGCATGGCGGCGGGGGCCGGCGCATGGCGCAGGTATTGCGCGGCGTCGGCGGTGACCAGCCACACGGTGGCCGGCGTCTGGGTGCGTTCGCAGGCCTGGATGACGGCGGCGGCAAGCGCGCAGCGGCGGGTCTGCTTGGCCAGCAGCTCGTCGGGCGTTTCGTGGGCGTCGGGCCAGGCCAGGCCGTCGAGATGCACGATGTGTTCGACCGGACCGTCGGCGTCGCCGGCCAGCAGGGCGTCCAGCGCCTCGGGCGCGACGCCGGTCTCCAGGCGCACCTGGTGGCCGGCCGCGGCCAGGCTGGCCTGCAGCGCGGGCGCCAGGCCGGCGCCGTGTTCCGGGTTGCGGTCGGCCAGGATCAGCCAGCGCGCCGGCGTGGCGGGCTGCGCCGCGGTGTCGGCCGACTGCGCGGCCTCGAGGCTGGCGGTCAGCAGATAGGCGCCGGTGGCCGGCGATTGGCTGAATTCCAGCGAGCCATCGCATTGCAGGCCCAGGGATTGCAGGGTTTCCTGCCAGAAGGCGGCGGGCTGCTGGGTGGAGAGCTGTTCGCCGTTCTCGCCGGCCTGCCACCATTGCTGGCGCGCGCCGAAGACGAAGTCGGCCCAGGCGGCCGGATGGGCGCCGCAGAACAGCAGCACGCCGCCCGCGCGCAGGCTGGCGCGGGCGTGCTTGAGCGCGGCCAGGGCCGCGTCCAGGGTGTCGAATTCGCAGTGGAAGATGACGAGGTCGCAGCGCGCGGCCGGGGCGTCGCCGTCTTCGCCGATGCGTTCGGTGCGGGCGTTGGGATGGCGTTCCGCCTGCTGGTGGCCGACGTGGTCCAGCATGTCGGCGTCGGGCGAGGCGTAGCAGTAGTCGGCGACGTTGAAGTCCAGCGCGTCGCAGCAGTTGAAGTTGAAGAGCGGCGCGGCCTGGCCGACTTCCATGACGCTCAGGCGCTGGCCGGGCAGGCGGGCCGCCTGGGCCTGTTGCAGCACCGCGCGCAGGGCCGTGCCCAGGCGCTGGCCGCTGGCCGCGCCGAGCAGGCTGCGGTTGATGACGGCCGGCGTGGTGGCGCGCGGGCAGATCTGGTCGACGTCGGCCTCGCCGCGCAGCAGCGCGGGCAGGTGCAGGCCGATGCGGCCCACGGCGTGGACGATCTGCGCGTAGTCGGGGTATTCGCGCAGCAGCGTGTTCCAGATGTCGGTGGCGCCGCCTTCGCCGTTGTCGTCGGCGGGCAGCGCGATGCCGGACGCCTGCGCTTCGACGTAGCCGGCGGCCGTCAGGCGGGCGGAGATATGCCGCAGCAGGGGCGCGGCCTGCGGGGCGTGGCGGCCCAGTTCGGTGATCAGGGCCTGCGGCAGCAGGCGGCCGTCGGGCGCGATGGCGCGCAAGGCGTCCAGCGCGAAGCTGTCGCACAGGCTTTCCAGCAGCGGATCGACTTCGTCGGCATAGCGCGCGTGCGCGCCGCCTTCGGTGCAGGCGGCGACGGCTTCGGCCAGCGCGGCGCGCAGGGTCTGCAGTTCGACCGGGTTGGGGCCGAACGGCGCGCGCGGACGCGGCGTGGCGACGCTGTCCAGGAAGCTGAGATGGTCGGCCGCGGCCTTGCGCAGGCGGATGCTGCGAAAGCGCGCCTGTTCGACGGCGGCGATCTGCTCGCCGGCGGCGTTGTACAGCTCGAAGCTGGCGGTCAGCGAATGCGGGGCGCGGCGCTCCAGGCGCACGCGCGCGGCGGCCGGCTGGCCGGCGTTGGCGCGCAGGCTCAGGCGTCCGATCTTGGCGGGCACGTAGGCGATGCCCAGGCCCATGGCCGGGTCGTCGCGCAGCAGCTGGATGATGAGCTGGAACGCGCAGTCCAGCAGCGCCGGGTGCAGGTGGGCGGTTTCGAGTTCGGCGGCCAGGCAGGGCTGGGGTTCGAGCACGGCCAGCACGCTGGCGTCGGACTCCAGCCAGCCGTGCTTGACGGCGCGGAAGGCCGGGCCGTAGTCCAGGCCCACGGCGCGGGTCAGCGCGTTGTGGCTGTCGCCGGTGAAGTCGGGCGCGCGTTCCGGCAGGGCCAGGCCGGGCCGGGTCAGCCGGGTCAGGCGCGGCTCGCGCAGCAGGCGGCCGCTGGCGTGCCGGGTCCAGGGTTCGGTGCTGCCGGTTTCCTTGGACGTGATGCGGAAACGGCCGTCGCCGTCATCGAGCAGCAGGCGCAGCAGCTTGCCGGGCGCGGCACTGAGCAGCAGCGGCGCGTGGATTTCCAGCTCTTCCAGTTCGGCGCAGTCGGTGGCGCCGCCTTGCCAGCGCAGCGCGGCGGCCAGCGCGATTTCGGCGAAGCCGGTGCCGGGAAACACGACCGCGTCGCCGACGATGTGGTCGGCCAGCGTGGGATGGGATTGCGTGTCGAGCCGGTTCTCCCAGGTGTGCTCGTGCTGCGGCATGGGATAGCCCAGCAGCGGGTGCGCCAGCCGGCGCGTGAGCAGGCCCTGGGATTCGGGGGTGACCGGGTGCCAGTGGCGTTCGCGCTGCCAGGGATAGGTCGGCAGTTCGACCGGCGCGCCGGCCCACGGGAACAGCGACTGCAGGTCGAGCTGGCCGCCGCTGACGATGGCCTGGCCGGCGGCGTTCCAGATTTTCTCGGGATCGTCGCCGCCGCGCGTGGCGGTGCTGAGCACGCGGCCTTGCAGGTCGCCGGCCTTGAGGGCGTCGTTCAGGTACGAGCGCAGCACCGGGTGCGGGCCGACTTCGACGTAGACGTTATTGCCTTCGGCCACCAACTGCTGCGCGGCCTGTTCGAAGCGCACGGCTTCGCGCACGTTGCGCCACCAGTAGCCGGCGTCCAGCCCGGCGCCGTCCAGCGGCGCGCCGGTGACGGTGGAATAAAAGGGCACGTCGGCCGCGCGCGGCGCGATGCCGGCCAGCGATTCGCGGATGCCGGCCTCGATGGCGTCCATGGCCGGGCTGTGGAAGGCGTAGTCCAGGTCCAGGCGGCGATGGAACAGGGATTGTTCGGCCAGCGCCGCTTCCAGCACCGCCAGCGCTTCGGGCGCGCCGGCCAGGGTGGCGCCGCGGCCGCTGTTGAAGCCGGCCACGCACACGCTTGCGCCCAGGCCATGTTCGGCGATCAGGGCCAGCGCTTCTTCGCCGCTGACGCCCACGGCCGTCATGCGGCCCTGGCCCTTGGTCTGACCCTGCAGGCGGCTGCGCTGGAAGATGACGCGCACCGCGTCGGGCAGCGACAGCGCGCCGCAGGCCCAGGCGGCGGCGACTTCGCCCACGCTGTGGCCGATCACGGCCGACGGCACCACGCCGTGCTGGGCCAGCATGCGGGTGATGCCGACCTGCAGCGCAAAGAGCGCGGGCTGGGCGATTTCGGTGCGTTCGTAGCGGTCGTCGCCGTTCTCGCCGGCCAGTTCCTTGTGCAGCGAGAAGTCGGCGTACTGGGCGAACAGCGCATCCACTTCGTCGATGGCGGCGGCGAACACCGGATCGGCCAGCAGCCGGCGGCCCATGTTGGCCCATTGCGAGCCGTTGCCGGAATAGACCAGCACCGGGCCGCGCGCGGCGGGCAGCGCGCTGCCGGCGACCAGGCCGGGCTTGGCGTCGCCGCTGTCGGCGTATTGCTGCAGCAGGTCGGCCACCGCGTTGCACTGGGTGCCGAACACCACGGCGCGCTCGCCGTGCCAGTCGCGGCGCATGGCGGCGTGGTAGGCGGCGTTGTACAGGAACTTGGCGGGCTGGTCGCGCAGCGTCTGCGCCATCCGGCCGGCCGCGGCCCGCAGCGCGGGCAGGGTCTTGCCCGAGACCACGACGGGGATCGGGGCGGTCTTGGCCATCTTGCCTTCGGCGGCCGGGCTGCGCGGCGGGGCGCTTTCCAGGATGACGTGCGCGTTGGCGCCGCCGAAGCCGAAGGAGTTCACGCCCACCACCAGCTTGCCGGCGGGACGCAGCTTGCGGTTCTGCGTGACGACGTCGAGGTTCCAGTCCTGGAACTCGATCTTGGGATTGAGGGTCTTGATGCCGATGGTGGCGGGCACCTCGCGGTGGCGCAGCACGTACAGGGCCTTGACCAGGCCGGCCACGCCGGAAGCGGCTTCCAGGTGGCCCAGGTTGCTCTTGACCGAACCGATGGGCAGCGGCGCGTCCTTGCCGCGCTGCTGGGCCAGGGCCAGGCCGATGGCGCGGGTTTCGATCGGATCGCCGACCGCGGTGCCGGTGCCGTGCGCTTCCAGGTAGTCGATCTCGGCGGGCGAGATGCCGGCCTGTTCGTAGACCTGGCGCATCAGCGCGGCCTGGGCCTGCACGCTGGGCACGGTGAGGCCGGACTTGCGGCCGTCGGTGTTGACGGCGCTGCCGGCCACCACGGCCAGGATGGCGTCGCCGTCGGCGACCGCCTGGTCGTAGTCCTTCAGCACGAAGATGCCGCCGCCTTCGGAACGGACGTAGCCGTCGCCGGAGGCGTCGAAGACGTTGCAGCGCCCGCGCGGCGACAGCATGGACGCCTTGGAGAAGGTGATGAAGCCGTAGGGGTGCAGGTGCAGGCTGACGCCGCCGGCCAGCGCCTGGGTGCATTCGCCCGACAGGATGGCGCGGCATGCCTGGTGGAAGGCGACCAGCGAGGACGAGCAGGCCGTGTCCATGGCGATGCTGGGGCCGCGCAGGTCGAAGAAGTAGGAGAGGCGGTTGGCGGCGATGCTGGCGGTGTTGCCGGTCGCCATCGAGGCGTCGACGGCGTTCAGGTCTTCGGCCAGCCGGTAGGCGTAGTCGGAGCTGGCGATGCCGATATACACGCCGCAGTCCGAACCGCGCAGGGTGGAGGGCGCGATGCCGGCGTCTTCCAGGGCTTCCCAGCTCATTTCCAGCAGCAGGCGCTGCTGCGGGTCCATCAGCGCGGCTTCGCGCGGCGAGATGCCGAAGAACCCTGCGTCGAACCCGGAGACGTCGCCGATGGAGCCGGCGGCAAAGGTGTAGGCGGTGCCGGGATGGTCTTTGGCGGGATGCAGGTAGGCGTCGGCGGACCAGCGGTCCTGTTCGACCTGGGTGACCAGGTCGCGGCCTTCCAGCAGGGCCGGCCAGTAGCTGTCATGGGTGGTGCTGGGAAACCGGAACGAAAGTCCAACGACGGCAACGCGCTTACGCATGCAGAGTCCTTCTGGCCCCGCCACGCGGCGGGGGATGGTAAATGAGGGCGGTCGAACCGCAATGGCGGTCGGGGCCGGCCGAGGCTGCGGCGCCGGGACGGCCGGCGGCTGCGACGATCGGGAGTGCGGGAAGCCCGCGCCGGAAAATCAGGCGCGGGATAGACGGCCTGGGATGGCCGGAAGCTCCCGTCCAGGCGCTGCGAATAGCGTTATGGCGACGCCGGCGCCGCGGTTGCGCCGAAGCCGGGGCGCGAGAGTATTGCTCTGCATTCTCATTTTTTATTTTGTCGATCTGGCGACGAGATATGGCCTGCCGAACCTGCTCGATAACCGGCGAGCATGGCTTGGGCGCGGGCGAATCGCCGTGACATTTAGATGAATATGAGCCGATTTTACTGTATGTATAAGATTCAGCTAAATCCGGGAAGGAATGGCGGCGGACGGGGTTAACCCGTAGCGCCGCGCGCGCGTAAGCTGTCATTTCCCTGTCCCCGATGTTCCCGGCCGCTAGGATAACAACCATATGTAACCAAATTGGAGCAAGATTAATCAAAACGCTTCAACTGGGCGTAAGGGTTGTTGCGCAAGCGGCGTGTGCTGAAAGGTTTGCGGAAATCATCCGGCGATTACAAGAATTTCCGGTGCATTTCTGTTGCAAACAGTAGTCTGGATGCGTGATTTTACGCAACCAGGATGACCGCGCAGGACGGCTGCGGGCGTCTAGGACGCGTCGTAGAGCGGAATGGGCGGGATGCGCTTGGCGGGGGTGGGGATGCGCCAGGACGCCCGGCGGCGCAGGGCGCCGAGCAGTTTCAGGCCTTGCGGCCAGTCGCCCAGGCCGCTGTCGGCGTTGATGTGGCCGGCGCCGGACAGGATGACGATGCGGCTGCCCCAGTCGCCGGCGAAGGCGCGGGCGCGGTCCAGGCTGCAATAGGGATCGTCGTCGCTGGCGACCACCACGCTCTGGTAGGGCAAGGGCTGGCGCGGCACGGGCGCGAAGCTGCGCAGGCACTCGGGCGCGTCTGCGCGTTCCACGTCGGCCGGCGCCACCAGCAGGGCGCCGGCGACCTTGGCGCGCAGCGGCACCGGCAGCGCGGCGCTGACCAGGCAGCCCAGGCTGTGAGCGACCAGCAGCACGGGGCTGCGGGCCCGATCCACTTCCGCGGCCAGCGTGGCGATCCATTGCGCGGCGACCGGGTTCTGCCAGTCGCACTGTTCAAGGCGGACCGCAAGCGGCAGGGACGCGGCCCAGCGCGATTGCCAATGGTCGGGTCCGGAGTTTTTCCAGCCCGGGACGATGATCGGTTGGAGTCTCATGGCGGCCATCATGCCGCGCCGCTTTAGTAACTCAAACGAATAAATCGTCTTTTGCATATACGGCGACGGGCATAAGGCTGCGAGCGCGGCGGCCGCCGCGGTTTACGCGCCGCCCTCGTCGAAAAGCGGGTCGCGCGCCCTGCAAACAGGGGTATTTTTCAGTGTATGCTTGCCGTGCTAATGCACCGTAACCGGGCGTGAACACGGAAACAACCGGCGTGCGCACGGGTGCGGAACTAACGATTACAAATCATTAGAGGAGTCCAACATGAAGCCAGTATTCCGTCTGACCCCGGTCATCGCCGCGCTGGGCGTCGCCGCGGGCATGGCGTTCGGCGCGGCCGCGCAGGCGCAAACCATCAAGATCGGCGTCGTCGGCCCCACCACCGGCGCGGTCACCCAGTATGGCGATATGGTCCGTGAGGGCGTCGATACGGCGGTCGAGCGCATCAACGCCGCCGGCGGCGTGAACGGCAAGAAGCTGGAAACCGTGGTGATCGACGACGGCTGCGAGCCCAAGCAGGGCCCGGTCGCCGCCAACCGCGTGGTCAACAGCAAGATCGGCTTCGTCGTGGGCCACGTGTGCTCGGGCGCCACCATCGCCGCCGCCGACGTCTACAACAACGAGGGCGTGGTCATGGTGACCCCCTCGGCCACGTCGCCGGCCCTGACCGACGGCAAGAACTACGAGTTCATCTTCCGCACCATCGGGCGCGACGACCAGCAGGGCCCTGCGGCCGCCAAGTTCATCCTGGACAAGATCAAGCCCAAGAAGGTCGCGGTGCTGCACGACAAGCAGTCGTACGGCCAGGGCATCGCCACCGCGGTCAAGAACGACCTGGAAAAGGGCGGCGTCACCGTGGCGTTCTTCGAAGGCATCAACGCCGGCGACAGCGACTACTCGGCCGTCATCACCAAGCTCAAGAGCCAGGGCGTGGACTTCGTCTACTACGGCGGCTACCACCCTGAAATGGGCCTGCTGCTGCGCCAGGCGGCCGAGCAGGGTGTGAAGGCCAAGTGGATGGGTCCGGAAGGCACGGGCAACCCGGACATCAACGCCATCGCCGGCGACGCGGTCGAAGGCATGCTGGTGACGCTGCCGGCCGACTTCACCCAGAACGCCGCCAACGCCGACATCGTCAAGGCCTTCCAGGCCAAGAAGCGCAACGCCGCGGGCGCCTTCCAGATGACGGCCTACACGGCCACCCAGGTCATCGCCGACGGCATCAAGGGCGCGGGCACGGACGATCCCACCAAGGTCGCCAAGTACCTGCACGCCAACTCCTTCGATACCCCGATCGGCAAGGTGTCGTGGAACAAGCAGGGCGACCTGACGAACTTCGAGTTCGACGTGTTCGTCTGGCACAAGGACGGCTCCAAGACCGTCTACAAGTAATCCCGGGCGGCCTGCCGCCCAGTGATGCCGACCGGGCCGTGAGCTAGACTTGCGGCCCGGTTTTTAATTGCGCCACTGATCTTATTCTGCCCACCCATGACCAAGGCTTTGCTCGTCGAAGACGATCCGAAACTCTCGCGCCTGATCGCCCAGTTCCTGGAGCAGCACGGCTTCAACGTCGCGCAGGCCTTTCGGGGCGACCAGGCGGTGGAGGCGTTTCGCCGCCACGATCCCGCCATCACCATCCTGGACCTGATGCTGCCGGGCCGCGACGGGCTGCAGGTCTGCCGCGACCTGCGCGCGTTTTCCTCGGCGCCGATCCTGATGCTGACGGCCCGCGAGGATGACCTGGACCAGATCCTGGGCCTGGAGTCGGGCGCCGACGACTACGTGATCAAGCCGGTCGAACCGCGCGTGCTGCTGGCGCGGGTGCGGGCGCTGCTGCGGCGCCACGGCCAGGCCGACGAACCGCCCGAGCGCCTGGAGTTCGGCCCGCTGGCCATCGACCGGCGCAACCGCGCGGTGGTCCATGCCGGCGTGGAGGTCGATCTCACCACGATGGAGTTCGAGATGCTGTGGGCGCTGGCCAGCCAGGCCGGCCAGGTGCTCACGCGCGACGACCTGCTCAACGCCGTGCGCGGCATCGAGTTCAACGGGCTGGACCGCAGCGTGGACGTGTGCGTGAGCAAGCTGCGCCGCAAGCTCGACGACGATCCGCGCGATCCGGCGCGCATCAAGACGGTCTGGGGCAAGGGCTATCTGTTCTCGCCCAGGGCGCAAGAGGGCGACGATGCTTAGGTTCATCCTGCGGCTGTTCGTGGTGCTGGCCGTGGGGTTCGTGATTTCGAGCCAGGTGGTGGACCGCTCGGCCTCCTACCTTTTCGAGCCGCTGAGCGAAGGCTATACGCGCCAGGCCGTGCGCGGCCAGATGTACAGCCTGGTGCGCGAGCTGGGCCAGGTGCCCGCCGCCGACCGCGAGGCCTATGTGCGCGACCGGTTGGCGCCGCACTACGGCCTGGGGCTGAGGGTGGCGCCGGCCGCCAGCTTCGAGGCGAGCGAGGCCGAACGCAAACTCATCGCCGCGGGCAGTTTTTTCATCCGCGACGAGATGCAGACCTTCGTGGCGGCGCTGCCGGGGCCGGGCGATCAATGGCTGGAAATGAAGCTGCCGGCCGAGCCGCCGGTCGGGCCCTGGGTGCTGGTGGCGGTGTATTCGGCGCTGACGCTGCTGCTGGGCGCTTTCATGCTGGTGTGGGCGCTGCCCACCTGGCGCGACCTGGAGGCGCTGAAGACGGCGGCGCAGCGCATGGGGCAGGGCGACCTGCAGGCGCGCGCCCGGCTGTCGCGGCATTCCACCATACGGGGCCTGGGCGACACCTTCAATCAGATGTCCGAGCGGATCAGCGCGCTGGTCAGCAACCAGCGGGAACTGACCAACGCCGTCTCGCACGAACTGCGCACGCCGATCGCGCGGCTGTCGTTCGAGCTGGACATGATGGACCGCGAGGACGATCCCGAGGCGCGCCGGCGCCTGGTCGAGGAAATGAAGAGCGACGTGGCCGAGCTGGACAGCATGGCCTCGGAACTGCTGATGTACGCCCGGCTGGAGCACAAGGGCGACGGCGTCGCGCTGCAGCCGCAGGATGCGCGCGGCTGGCTCGAATCGGTGGTGCAGCACGCGGGTTTCGAGGCCGGCGTGGCGGGCGTGCGCTGCGAGGTGGCGCAGTGTCAGGTGCCCGAGGTGCATCTGCATCAGCGCTACATGACGCGCGCGCTCCTGAATCTGCTGCAGAACGCCATCCGGCACGCGGGCGGCCGGGTCCAGGTCAGCCTGCTGGGCGGTTCGGCGCGCGAGTACGTGCTGATGGTGGACGACGACGGCCCCGGCATCGCGCCGGCGGATCGCGAGCGCATTTTCGAACCCTTCATCCGCCTGGATGAAAGCCGCGATCGCGAAACCGGCGGCGTCGGCCTGGGGCTGGCGATCGTGAGCCGGGTGGCGCGCTGGCACAACGGCTCGGTGCGCGCCGAAGACAGCCCGCTGGGCGGGGCGCGCTTCGTCATCGCGTGGAAGGCGCTTTCCGCGCCGGGCCGCAGTACGTAAAGCAACTTCACAAACTCCCGCGACGATCTTCACAAACTCCATACAAAGCGGGAAAGATCGCGCGCAGGCGCATGGCTAGCATGACGGCACTTTCGTTCAGAGGAGCCGCCGTCCGCCATGTTTTGCCTGAGCCGCCTGCTTGCCGTCGCATCCCTGCTGGCCGTGATCGGCGGCTGCCAGGGCGTGCCGCCCGCCGCGCCCGCCGCCGTCGCGCCGGGCGACTACGCGGCGGTGATCGGCTACCTGGCCCAGCGCATCGCCTACGACATGGACGCGCAGAACGTGCCCGGCCTGTCCATCGCGCTGGTCGACGACCAGCGCGTGGTCTGGAGCACCGGCTTCGGCTATGCCGACGTGGCGCGGCACCGCAAGGCCAGCGGCGACACGCTGTACCGGGTCGGGGCCATCAGCAAGGTCGTCACCGCCGCCGGCGTACTGCGCGCCGCCGATGACGGCGCGCTGGGGCTGGACCGGCCGGCCTCGCAGGCGCTGCCGGACTGGGAGCTGCAGCCGCGCCGCAACGCCATGCAGTGGCTGGGCGCGCATCCCTTCACCGCGCGCGGCCTGATGGCGGTCCGTCCGGACGCGCCGGAAGACACCATGGGCCGGGCCCGCGCCGACATGGCCTACGCGCTGCTGGGCGACATGCTGGCGCAGGCGGCCGGCGAACCCTTCGACGCCTATATGCGCCGCGCCATCCTGCGGCCGGTGAACATGCCGCGCGCCGGCTTCGAGCCGGGGCCGCGCATGCTGCAGCTGCGCGCGGCGGGCTATCGGCGCGGCCACCCGTGGGCCGAGGCGCCGCAGGCCAATCCGCCGGCCGACGGACTGTGGCTCAGCACGACCGAGATGGCGCGTTTCTCCAGCATGTTGTTCGCCGGCGGCGCTCATGAGGGCAGGCGGGTGCTGAGCGCCGGCTCGGCGCACGCGGTGCTGGACCTGGAGACGGTGGCCAGCGGCATGGACCTGGAATGCCGGCTGGCGCTGTCGTGGCTGGCCGCGCCCTGCGCGGACATGATGGACGAAGCGCCGCTGCGCATGCATCGCGGCGCGACCGAGGCCTTCCATTCCCGCTGGGTGCTGGCGCCGCGGGAGAAGCTGGCGGTCCTGGTCATGGGCAATTCCGACACCAGCGAACCGCTGGTGGCTTCGATCTCCGCGGTGGCGATGGCGCTGATGCGCCAGGCCAGGCAGCGCGGCGACGCCGACTGAATCCTTTCCTCAACCTGTTTTCAGGAACCCTCCCATGAAGCGTATTCTTCGCTCGTCCATGTCCGTGCGCCGCGTCGGCGCGGCCTGCCTGCTCTCGCTGGGCCCGGGCCTGTGCCTGGCCGCCGACGAGGTCGCCGTCAATTCGGTCTATGGCCAGCGCGGGGCCACTTCACGCGGCCTGACCGTGCCCGACGCGCAAGGGCCGGCCGGCGAATGGCTGTTCTACGGGACGCTGGGCGTGGGCTACGCGCCGCGCTACAGCGGCAGCGACGAAGGCTCGGCGGTGCCCATCGTCGGGCTGGGGGTGCGCGGGCCGCACGGCTTCTTCCTGGGCACCGATCACGGGCTGGGCTGGGAGACCGAGGCGCTGGACAGCACCTTCCGCTTCTACCTGGCGCCCAGCGCGTCGCGCAAGGACCGCAAGCATGGCTTCGAGGGGTCGGACAAGCTGCGCGGCATGGGCGAGATCAAAAGCCGCGCGCAGATCGGCATGGACGCCGAGACCACGCTGGGCCCGGTGACCCTGTCGGCGACGCTGGCGCACGCCTTCAAGAAGAGCGGCGACAGCGACGTGGGCAGCGCCTACACCATGCTGAACCTGGGCGCCGGCGCCACGGTCTACGAAGGCGCGGCCGGCCTGGTGTCGGTGGCGCTGTCGGGCACCTTCGGCGACGGCAACTACATGCGTACCTGGTATGGCGTCAGCGCGCGCCAGTCGGCCAATTCCGGCTATCGCCGCTACAGTCCCAAGGGCGGCCTGGAGAGCGTGGGCCTGGGCGCGACATGGACGCTGCCGCTGGACGAGTCATGGTCGTGGACGGTGGGGGCGGAGGCGCGGCGCCTGTTCGGCGACGCCGCCGACAGTCCCATCGTGCGCGAGCGCAACCAATACACGATCGGCACGATGGTGACCTACACGTACTGAGCAGGAGTAATGCCGGCCCCGTCCGGGGCCGGGGATGCCTGTGCAGGCTTACAGGCCTTGCACGCGGCGGCCGGTATCGGGTTCGAACCAGTGCAGCGGGTGGCGGCCGTCCGAGCCCACGTTGACGCGGTTGCCGACCTTGGCCGACGATTCCGAAAGCTGGCGCGTGGTGCAGCGGACCACCAGCGTGGCCTTGCCGCAGCGGCAGTGCACCAGCTGCTCGGAGCCCAGCGTTTCCACCATTTCCACTTCGGCCGGCACGCCCTGCGTGTTCAGCAGCATGTGCTCGGGGCGCATGCCCAGGATCACCTTGCGGCCGCGCACCGGGGCGGGCACGTCCAGCGGCGAGATTTCCAGCGGGGTGCCGTCCACCGTCTCCATCGTGCCGTCTCCGGCTACGTTCACTTCCATCAGGTTCATCGGGGGCGAGCCGATGAAGCCGGCCACGAAGGTGGAGGCGGGCTTTTCGAACACTTCCATCGGCGTGCCGATCTGCTCGGGCACGCCCTGGTACATGACGATCATGCGATGGGCCAGGGTCATGGCCTCGACCTGGTCGTGCGTCACGTACAGGCTGGTCGTGCCCAGGCGGCGGTGCAGCTTCATGATTTCCAGGCGCATCGCCACGCGCAGCTTGGCGTCCAGGTTCGACAGCGGTTCGTCGAACAGGAACACCTTGGGCTCGCGCACGATGGCGCGGCCCATGGCCACGCGCTGGCGCTGGCCGCCGGACAGCGCGCGCGGGCGGCGGTCCAGCAGGTGCGACAGCTCCAGGATCTGGGCGGCCGCGTCCACGCGCTTCTTGATCTCTTCCTTGGAGAACTTGCGGATCTTCAAGCCATAGGCCATGTTCTCGAACACGGTCATGTGCGGGTAGAGCGCGTAGTTCTGGAACACCATCGCGATGTCGCGTTCGGCCGGCTCCAGGTTGTTGACGACCTTGTCTTCGATGAGGATCTCGCCGCTGGTGACCGTCTCCAGGCCGGCGACCATGCGCATCAGGGTGGACTTGCCGCAGCCCGACGGGCCGACGATGACGATGAATTCACCGTCCTTGACGTCCATGTCGATGCCATGGATGACCGGCACATTGCCGGCATAGGTTTTCTTGACGTTGCGAAAGCTGAGAGTAGCCATGTGTTATTCGTATACGGAGTCGTGTTGGGGCGGCGAGGGCGGGAGAGCGGGGGTCACTTTTCAGTGTCGACCAGACCCTTGACGAACCATTTCTGCATCAGGATGACGACCAGCGCCGGCGGGATCATCGCCAGCATGGCGGTGGCCATGGTGATGTTCCATTCGGTCACGCTGTCGCCGCCGCTGATCATGCGCTTGATGCCGATGACGACGGGGTACATGTCTTCCTGCGTGGTCACCAGCAGCGGCCACAGGTACTGGTTCCAGCCGTAGATGAACTGGATCACGAAGAGGGCGGCGATGCTGGTCTTGGACAGCGGCAGCAGCACGTCGCGGAAAAAGCGGATGGGCCCGGCGCCGTCGATGCGCGCGGCCTCGATCAGCTCGTCCGGCACGGTCAGGAAGAACTGCCGGAACAGGAACGTGGCCGTGGCCGAGGCGATCAGCGGCAGCGTCAGGCCGGCATAGCTGTTGAGCAGGCCCAGGTCGGCCACCACCTTGTACGTGGGCGCAATGCGCACTTCGACCGGCAGCATCAGCGTGACGAAGATCATCCAGAAAAAGAACATGCGGCCGGGGAAGCGGAAGTACACCACCGCGAAGGCCGACAGCAGCGAGATGGCGATCTTGCCGATGGAAATCGCCAGCGCCATGATCAGGCTGACGTACATCATGCGGCCCACGGGCGCGCCCGAGGAGCCGCCCGACGAGCCGCCGAACAGGGCCTGCATGTAGTTGTCGACGAAATGCTTGCCGGGAATGAGCGACATCGGCGCGGAAGCCACTTCCTGCGCGGTCTGGGTGGACGCGACGAAAGTGACGTAGAGCGGAAATGCCACCATCGCCACGCCGCAGAGCAGAATGACGTGGGCCAGAATATCCAGCCAGGGACGGCGTTCAACCATTGTTATCAGCCTCGAAAATCAATACTGCACTTTGCGGTCGACGTAGCGGAACTGCACGACCGTCAAGGCAATCACAATGAACATCAGCACCACCGACTGGGCCGCGGACGAGCCGAGATCCAGGCCGCGGAAGCCGTCGCTGTACACCTTGTAGACCAGGATCGAGGTCGACGTGCCGGGACCGCCCTGCGTGGTCGTGTCGACGACGGCGAAGGTGTCGAAGAAGGCGTAGATGATGTTGACCACCAGCAGGAAGAAGGTGGTGGGCGACAGCAGCGGGAACACGATGCTCCAGAAGCGGCGCGCCGGGCTGGCGCCGTCGATCGCGGCGGCTTCGATGAGCGAGCGCGGAATCGACTGCAGGCCGGCCAGGAAGAACAGGAAGTTGTACGAGACCTGCTTCCATACCGCGGCGATCAGCACCAGCAGCATGGCCTGGTTGCCGTCCAGGCGCGGGTTCCAGTCGACGCCGGCGTGGCGCAGCGCCACGGCCAGGATGCCGACGGAAGGCGAAAACAGGAACAGCCACAGCACGCCGACCACGGCGGGCGCCACGGCGTAGGGCCAGATCAGCAGCGTCTTGTAGAGACCGGCGCCGCGGATGACGCGGTCGGCCATGACGGCCAGCAGCAGCGACACGCCCAGGCCCACCACCGCCACGAGGATGGAGAACACCGCGGTGACGCGGAAGGAATCGAGATACGCCTGTTGCGAGAACAGGTCGATGAAATTATCCAGCCCGACGAATTCGGAGGACAGGCCGAAGGCGTCTTCGAGCCGCATGGACTGCCACATGGCTTGTCCGGCGGGCAGGAAGAAGAAGACCACCGTAATGGCAATCTGCGGCAGGAGCAGCAGATAGGGCAGGGTCTTGTGCCCGAATACAACGCGTTTTTCCATAGGGGGAACCCAAGGTACACAAAAACGGCGGTTGGATTAGGGCCTGTCCACACTAAAAGGAGCCACGCACAGGCCCGAAGGGTAAGTATCCAAATGAGCGCCTCTCCGCGTTGCGAATGCTCGCCGGGGACCTGCCACGACTGCGCTTCGCGCCTTGATAGTCGCTCATTTGGGTACTTATGCGTGGCTCCTTTTAGTGTGAACAGGCCCTAACCGCCGCCTGAAACCGTCTTCATAAAATGCGACAGGCTTAAAGCCCCAGAAAAGCAGGGCCTTAAGCCTTGTACTGCGTGGTGCTGAATGGCCCAAGTCCTTGTTACGGCATGGAAAATACCGATTGACAGAACCGGGCCGGCAATTCAGAGGGGCGTTACTTTACACTCTTCTCGAACTTTTCCAGCAGCTCGTTGCCGCGCTTGACGATGTTCTCCGCGCCGTCCTTGGCCGAGACCTTGCCCGACACGATGCGTTCGATTTCGGCGTCTTCGATCTCGCGGATCTGCGGCAGGAAGCCCAGGCGCAGGCCGCGCGACTGCGCGGTGGTCTCGACGTTGAGCTGCTTGACGCCGACTTCGGTGCCCGGGTTCTTGTCGTAGAAGCCTTCCTTCTTGGTCAGCTCGTAGGCGGCCTTGGTGACGGGCACGTAGCCGGTCTGCTGGTGCCAGCGGGCGGCGATTTCCGGGCTGGCCAGGAACTTGAAGAACGCGGTCACGCCCTTGTAGGTTTCCGGCTTCTTGTTGGCGAAGACCCAAAGCGAGGCGCCGCCGATGATGGTGTTCTGCGGCGCGCCCTGCACGTCGGCGTAGTAGGGCAGGGTCGAGGTGCCGAATTCGAACTTGGCGTTCTTCGCGATGTTGGCGCGCAGGCCCGACGAGCCGGTGATCATGGCGCACTTGCCGCTGATGAAGAGCGAGTTCGGCTCGTCGCCGCGCCCGCCGTACATGAAGATGCCGTCCTTGGCGAGCTTGGCCAGGTTGTCCAGGTGGCGCACGTGCAGCGGGGTGTTGACCGCCAGGCGCGCGTCCAGGCCGCCGAAGCCGTTGTCCTTGGTGGCGTACGGCACGTTGTGCCAGGCCGAGAACGTCTCCAGCTGGACCCACGACGGCCACGAGGTGGTGTAGCCGCATTCCTGGCCGGCGGCCTTCAGCTTCTGGCCGGCGGCGGCCAGTTCTTCCCAGGTCTTGGGCGGATTGTCGGCGTCCAGGCCGGCCTTCTTGAAGGCGTCCTTGTTGTAGTAGAACACCACGGTCGAGCTGTTGAAGGGCATCGACACCAGCTTGCCGTCGGCCGACGAATAGTAGCCGGCCACGGCGCCGATGAATTCCTTCGGATCGATCGGGTTGCCGGCTTCCTCGGACATCTGCTGCACCGGCTTGATGGCGCCCTTGGCGTACATCATGGTGGCGGTGCCGACTTCGAACACCTGGAGGATGTCGGGCGCATTGCCGGCGCGGAACGCGGCGATGCCGGCGTTCATGGATTCACCGTAGTTGCCCTTGTAAACTGCCTTGACCTGGTAATCGGGGTTTTTCTTGTTGAACTCTTCGACAAGGCCGTTCACCCGGTCGCCCAGGGCGCCTTCCATCGAGTGCCAGAACTGGATCTCGGTGGCTGCCTGCGCCGAGGCGCCGGCAAAAGCCGTCATGATGGCGGCAAAAGTTAAGGCAATACGGTGGGATCGCATAGAGAGGTTCCTCCAGGTTGGGCGTGTTGCGACCGGGGTGTCCGGGCACGAAAAACACGACACCTTATGAATTGTTTGTGACAAAACCGTGACTTTCACATCACTCTAAACGCCTGTCAAATTGCGCGTTTTAGGCGCGAACGAACATTTTTCCTTTTTTCCCCTACGGGAACTACCGATTACAATCGCCGGCTATGAAAAACGAACTTTCGATTGCGTTCATTGGTGGCGGCAATATGGCGGCCGCCCTGGCATCTGGCCTGGCGGGCAAAGTATGCGCCGCCGACCGCGTCCATGTCATTGACATAAACCAGGAGGCCCATGCCGCCTGGCAGGCCCGCGGCATGACCACCGCGACGGCCCCCGATGAGGCCCTCGCGCGCGCCCGCGTATGGGTTTTCGCTGTCAAGCCACAGAACATGAAAGACGTTGTGGCTTCCACGCGTCAGTGGTTGCGCGAAGACACTTTGGTGGTAAGCGTCGCGGCCGGCATCCGCGCCGACACGCTGGCCGGCTGGCTGGGCACGCCCGAGGCGCCGTTCAAGCGCCTGGTGCGCTGCATGCCCAACACGCCGGCTCTGGTGGGCGCGGGCATGACCGGGCTGGCCGCGCTCGACGGCGTCGGCCAGGCCGACCGCGAACTGGCGGCCGAACTGCTGTCCAGCGTGGGCGAGGTGGTCTGGGTCAAGGACGACGCCGCGCTCGATGGCGTAACGGCGCTGTCTGGCAGCGGCCCGGCCTATGTCTTCCTGTTCCTGGAGGCGCTGGTCGCCGGCGGCCAGAAGGTCGGGCTGACGGCCGAGCAGGCCAAGCAGCTGGCCCTGGGCACGCTGGCCGGCGCCACGCGCCTGGCCGCCGAATCGTCCGAGCCGTTGTCCACGCTGCGCGAACGCGTCACGTCCAAGGGCGGCACCACCGCCGCCGCGCTCGACGCCTTCGGCGCCGCGGGCTTCGCCGGCATCGTGGAAGACGCCATGACCGCGGCCGCGCGGCGCTCGCGCGAGCTGGCGCAGGAGTTCGGCAAATGAGCACGGCGGCGCGACGCTTTCCGGCCATGAGCCGCACGCAGTTCGGCATCGCCGTGCTGTGCATGCTGCTGGTGGTGGTGGGCTCGAACATCCTGGTCCAGGTGCCGCTCAACGACTGGCTGACCTGGGGTGGGCTGTCCTACCCGGTGGCGTTCCTGGTCACCGACCTGCTGAACCGCCGCTTCGGTCCCGCGGCCGCGCGCCGCGTGGCCTGGTGCGGCTTCGCCGCTGCGCTGATCGTATCGGTATGGGTGGCGTCGCCGCGCATCGCGCTGGCCTCGGGCCTAGCCTATATCTGCGCGCAGTTGGCCGACATCCAGGTCTTCGACCGCATGCGCGACCAGCGCTGGTGGCGCGCGCCGCTGGTCTCCGGCACGCTGGGCGCCATGCTCGACACCGCCGTGTTCTTCAGCGTCGCCTTCGCCGCCACCGGCGCGCCCTGGGTCACCTGGATGCTGGGCGACCTGGCGGTCAAGCTGGCGGTCAACGTCAGCATGCTGGCGCCGTTCCGCGCCCTGATGTGGAACCTGGCCAAACCGGCCAACGCCTGAAAACAAAGCCGGCGCTGCAATGGCGCCGGCCTGCCGCGATAGCCGTTCCGGACGCGTCTGAAAAGCGCGTCGCGGGCATATGGACTTCAAGCGGCTATGAATAAGATCGTTCGCTCCCGCAGCGCTCTGTAGAGAGGTCCGACATGGACAACGATCTGGAAGACACCCAGGAAAAAACCGACACCTGGAAACCGCATGCGTGGTCCGAGGAAGAAATCGTGGCCGCCGTCGCGCACCTGAAGCGCCGCATCCCCCAGGAATGGGAGAGGCTGGAGCACCTGGAGCGCACGACCGGCGAGCTTCTGGATACTCGCGAGGCGATCTGCGAATTCGCCGAGTTGATGGACGTTTACGGAGGCCGCTTCGATCATCGCGACGTGATCTGGCTGCTCGGATGCGTGCGCCGGGCACGTCGCAAGGACCTGGGTCTGGATTAGGCGTCCATGCGATGAGAAAAATCCTGCTTTTGAGAACCAGCTTTCTGGAAAACGGCTGGCATACCGCTGGAGCCGCATATCTGGATGAAGTGGCCGTACGCGCCCATCAGGATGGCTACGAACTGGAGGCGACGGACGTCGTCGCCTATGAATTGAGCCGGTCGAAAATTGGACTCAATGTCCAGGAATGGTTGTTTGACAACAAGGTTCGGATTAGCTCGACGCGGGTGTTCCACGAATACTGGCGGCATCAGCAGAGCATGCTGATGGGCGTTCCGATACCGGGCAACCGCGAAATAAAGAAAACGCTACTGTTGAACCTGGATTTTGTAGAAGGAGCCTTGTTCATCGGCGGCGCCGCAATCCTGGACCAATTGGTCATGCAGGCCGATAAAGACGGATTCGTAGTTGAAATGACGGATGTCGTTGCCTATGAACTCAGCCGATCGAAGATCGGGTTGGAAGTTCAGGAGTGGTTGAATACCAGAAGTATTCGATTGGTTTCAACACAGGAATTCCATTCGTACTGGAAGTATCAGGCGGCCAAAATGCCAGGAGATCCGCAGTACGAATCTCGGATTCTTGGCGTCGCGGACGGCAAGAACTCCTCCATTGTGGAACATATGCTGGCTGAGAGGACTGCGGGCAACGTAGTCATGGTCGCTTCGGACGACCCGTTTTTTACGGGTTTGGGCGATGAGTAGCTGGCGGCCGCTCACAAAGAGCAGGTCGATTGCACCCGCAAGAGATTGATGCTGCGCCCCGGGTGTCGAGATTTGTCTTAGATATGTTCCAGCGTCATGCTGGTCCGACTGTATCAACGGGCAGTATCCTGCCGATACAGCGTAGTGCTTGTGAACTTCAATTATTTCTCATCGCTCATAGCACTTGAGGAAATATCCCAAGACTCGTCTTAATGACGCGTCAACATCACGCAAGTGCGTTTGTACGGGGATAAGACTTATTCGCCGATGTATTGCTGTGTGCTCCGAGAGCAATGTTGGATGACAGGAAAGATAAAAAAGTTTGCAGTGAGGCGCAGTGTGCACGTCGGGTGACAGAAGGTAAGGGCGAAGAATGCGCTCCGTAAGATTAGGAGAAAAATCATGCAAGCCGATGGTTGGGTTCCCTACGAATGGTCTGATGAAGAAGTCGCGGAAGCTATTGCCTATTTGAAAGCCAAATACCCTGAGGCGTGGAAAGAGTCCGAAGAACTGGAGATAGCTACTGGGGACCTTAGGGAAGCACCGTCAGCTAACATAGAAATGGGCGCTCTTTCTCTCGCTTATAAAAAGTCATTTGATCATCGGGACATAATTTTCTTGTACAGAGAAATTCGTAACGCGCGTCGGGCGAATTTGGGGCTGGAATGAATATGAAAAAGTATTCTTTCTGGACAATGATTTTCTCTCAAGACTATGGAGCATAGACGGACGGTCACTCCCGGACCAGTCAGCCAACATGGTCCAGCAGAGTGGCGCAGGCCTATATGAACGCGCTGTATGCCGTCGACCAGATCGACCTGGTCCGTGCGCAGAAGCGCGCCTACGAGGCGGAGAAGCTGCGTAATGAGCGTTGGCTTACCGCGGGCGAAGGCAACCGCACCGACGTGCTGGAAACCCAGGCCCGATTCGACCTGGCCTTGGCGCAGGAGATCGAGGCCCGGGACGGCCTGGATGTGGCGTTGCAGGCATTGGCTGCGCTGGTGGGCAGGGAGGTCCGGGCGCAGGACCTGGACCCCTTGGGCCGGGGTTTCGTCGTGGCGCCGCTGGAACCGGGAGATTTTGCCTATTGACGCCGGACGGCCCTGGCGGGCAACGCAGAACTGGCCGCGCTGCGCCACGCCGTGGACGCCGCGGATCGCATGATCGGCAGGGCGCGGGCAGGCCATATGCCCAGGGTCACCGCCCAGCTCAGTGCGGCGAGGGAAACCTCCCACCTCGCCAACAGTCGCGCGCAGCAGGCTATGACGAGTTCGATCGGTCTGCAGGTGAGCATCCCGATTTTCTCGGGAGGGGGCACCTCGGCGGCGCTCAGGCAGGCGGTAGACAACAAGGAGCGCCTGCGCTTGGAGAGCGAGGCCAAGGCGTTGGAAGTGCTCAATGACCTGCGCAGGCAGTTCAACCTCCACAACAGCAGCGCGGCCAAGTTGAAGGCTTATCGACTCGCTGCCGCTTCGGCACGCGAGCTGATCTTGGCCATGAGAAAAAGCGTCGCGAGCGGGGAGCGGGTCAACGCGGACGTCCTGGACGCGGAGCAGCGCTACTTCGACGCGCTGCGGAATCTGGCGCGGGCGCGTTATGCGTATCTGCAGGCGGGTTTGAAAATCCGGTATCTGGCGGGAACGCTCACCGCGGGCGATGTGCGCGCCGTGAGCGAATACTTCGTGCAAGGCGGTGGGCGTAGCGGGGCGGACGATGCTTCCGCACCTCCGCGTTTCTGAACCCCCGTTCGCACCGCCGCGATCCTCAATTCGCCTGCGCTCCCGATTGCCGGATCAGGTTCGACCATTTATCCAGTTCGTCCTGGCCGAATTTGTCGATGCCGCTCATGGTGACGTCGCTTTTCTCCAGGCCCTGGGCTTCGAGCTTGGCGACGATGTCCGGGCTGGACAGCGCCGCGGCGGCGGAGTCGCGCAGGGTTTGCAGGACGGGAGCGGGCGTGGCGGCGGGGGCGTACAGCATGAACCAGGCCTGCAGGTCGAATTCGCCGCCCAGCTGTTCGGCGATGGTGGGCACGTCCGGCGCGGAGGCGCTGCGGCGCATGACGGAGGTGCCGAGCGCGCGCATCTTGCCGGACTTGATGTGCGGCAGCACGGCCAGCGGGTGGTAGAACATGAACTGGGTCTGGCCGGACATGACGTCGGTCAGGGCTTGGCTGCCTTCTTTGTAGGGGATGTGCACCATGGTGCCGCCCAGGCGCGACTTGAGCAGTTCGCCGGCCAGGTGGCCGGAGGTGCCGGTGCCGGCGGAGGCGAAGCTGATGCCGCCGGGTTTGGCGGCGGCGGCCGCCAGGTCCTGGAGGCTGCGTACCGGCGAGCCGGCGCCGACCACCAGCAGGGTCGGGGTGTAGCCGACCAGCGCGACCGGCTTGAAGTCGCGCAAGGGGTCGTAGCCGAGCTTGGGATAGAGGGCTTTGTTGATGGCGTGCGTGCCGACCGTGCCCATGACCAGGGTGTAGCCGTCGGCCGGGGCGCGGGCGACGAGTTCGGTGCCGATGGAGCCGCCGGCGCCGGCGCGGTTTTCGATGATGACGGGTTGTCCCAGCGATTTGGACATGGCGTCGGCCAGCATGCGGGACACGGTGTCGGTGGTGGTACCGGGGCCGAACGGGACGATCATTTTTATCGGGCGTTCGGGGAAGGCGGCGGCGCGCGCCGGCTGTGGGACGAGACCCAGCGCGCAGGCGCCCAGGGCCAGCGCCGCAAGGGCGCGGCGCATGGGGTTGGGGCGGACGGGCCGCGGGCGGGCGGTGGTCGGTTGCATGGTGTTTGTCTCCTGTGTGTTTTTAGCGCCGTATATGGTGGGCNAGTGTCAGGTCCGAGACCGCCTTGCGCAGCCGGTCATTCTCTTTCTCGAGCTCCTTCAGCCGCTTCACCTGGTCACCCTTCAGGCCACCGAACTCCTTGCGCCACCGGTAATACGTAAACTGCGTCACGCCGATCAAACGGACCGCTTCTCCGACAGAACGACCTTGCGACAACAGAACATCGACTTGGCGCAGCTTCGCCACGATCTCTTCGGGTTTGTGCTTCTTCTGGGGCATTCCAACGTCCTCCTACGGCTCAATAGCCTACTTCAGGGAGGACCACTTTTCAGGGGGCAGACCAGCCCCACGACGCGGGGATGCTCCGGATTCACCAGCAGGTTGAGGAATCCGCTGGCGGCCTGGGCCACGGTGTCGTAGGCCGGGCGTCCGGCCGCCGGGCCGGTCTGGCCGAAGCCGCTGATCGCGCAATAGACCAGGCGCGGGTTGATGGCGCGCAGCCGCGCCTCGCCGGCACCCAGGCGCTCGGCGGCCCCGGGGCGGAAATTCTGGATATAGACGTCGGCCTCGCGGATCAGTTCGTCGAATACGCGCGCGTCCTCGGGGTTCTTGGCGTCGAGTTCGATGCTGCGCTTGTTGCGGTTGTAGGTCTGATAGTGCGGGCTGTACAGCCCGCCCTTGAAGGCGCGGAACGGGTCGCCCGTGCCCGGCTGCTCGACCTTGATGACGTTCGCGCCCAGGTCGGCCAGCAGCATTGCGGCCGCGGGGCCGGTAATGAAGGTTCCCTGTTCGATGACGGTGATGCCATCCAATACCTTGGACATGCGTGTTCCTCTTGCGGATTGCTGCGAACCGCAAGACTATCGGCCGCCGAGAAAAGATGAAAATGATTAATATCGTCCATCATCATTGATGCCATCGATTGTTTGGGGGGCAAGACATGGAGCTGCGGCATCTCCGGTACTTCATTGCGCTGGCCGGGTCGCTGAATTTCACGCGGGCGGCCGAGCGCGTGCACGTGACGCAATCGACCCTGTCCCACCAGATCCGGCAACTGGAGGACGAGGTGGGGCAGCGCCTGTTCGACCGCATCGGCAAGCGCGTGGTGATGACGGAGGCGGGGGAGACTTTCCTGGCCTACGCCCAGCGCGCGCTCAGGGAGATCGACCAGGGGCTGGGCGCGATCAAGCAGGACGTCGCGCTGGTGACGGGCCTGGTTCGGGTTGGCACCACCCATACCTTCAATCTGAATTTCATTCCGGATTGCGTGGCGCAGCTGTTGCAGCGCAGCCCCGGGGTGAAGGTGCTGATCGAAGAGTTGCCGGCAGACGCCATCGCCAGCGAGCTGGAGGCCGGCCGGCTGGACATCGGCGTGGCCTACCGGCCCGAAGGCGCCAGCGCGCTGCGCTTCGAGCCGTTGTTCAACGAGGAACTGGTGCTGGTGGTGTCGGCCAGCCATCCGCTGGCCGGGCGGCGGCGCATCCGCATGATCGAGCTGCATCGCGAGCCGCTGGTGATGCTGCCGGCCGGGTTTTCGACGCGGCGGATCCTGGACGAGTGTTTCCAGGCCGCGGGCGCGGCGCCCGAGGTCGTCGCGGAGATGAACACCATCGCCGCCATGCTGGGCATGGTCGCGCGCATGAACGTGGGCGCCATCGCCGCGGCCAGCGCGATCGCGCCGGACCCCGGGCTGCGCCTGATACCCATGGAAAATCCCACGCCCATGCGCACGCCGGGCCTGCTATTCAATAATGCGCATCCGCAAAGCCGCGCATGCCGCGCATTCGTGGCGCTATTGCGCAGGCGCGCGCTGGGGCAGGTCGCATTATCCGTAAGTCCCGCGTAAGTACTGTATTCGAATGCGCGGTTAAACGTCGTATTAATGGCCATCGCATATAAACCCGCATGCACGATTTTCGTGGGGTGCGCCAGCGGTCTTGCAAACTCTGTTCGCGAATTCTCCTGCGATTTCATGGGCTTGCGGAGCCAATCCGTCACGATTAAAGGCGGCTCGCAAAATATTGGGGATTACACGCAGTGACAGTGTGGCGGCTTGCTTCCAGAATACCGCCCACATCGTGATTTCGCCCAAGAAGCCGGCGACGGGCGTCGCGCAATATCGGAATAAATGCCGTAAATGCGCGCCGAACAGAGCCGCTCACAACCTCGCTGGAGAACTCCGCATGAAGTTTCTGCATCGTCTTACCCCGGTAGCCGTCGCGCTTGGTGCACTTGCCCTGGCCGGCGCCGTGCATGCAGCCGACACGATCAAAATCGGCATTCCCCAGCCCATGACCGGGCCCAACACGCAGTACGGCGACCAGATCCAGGCCGGCGCGCTGACGGCCATCGAGACCATCAACGCCAAGGGCGGGGTCAAGGGCAAGAAGCTCGAGCCCATCCTGATCGACGACGGCTGCGAACCGAAGCAGGCCGTGCCCGCCGCCAACCGCGTGGTCAACTCCGGCGCCAAGTTCGCCGTGGCCCATGCGTGCTCGGGCGTGACCGTGGCCGCGGTGAAGGTCTATGAGGAAGAGGGTATCGTCGGCATCACCCCGGGCGCGACCTCGCCGCTGGTGACCGACACCATCAAGCCGCATTTCTTCTTCCGCACCATCGGCCGCGACGACCAGCAGGGTCCGTACGCCGCCAACTACATCGCCAAGACGCTCAAGCCCAAGAAGGTCGCCGTGCTGCACGACAAGCAGACCTACGGTTCGGGCGTGGCCACGCAGGTCAAGGACACGCTGGCCAAGGAAGGCGTGAACGTGGCGATGTTCGAAGGCATCAACGTCGGCGACAGCGACTATTCGGCCATCATCACCAAGCTGAAGTCGGCCGGCGTGGACCTGGTGTACTTCGGCGGCTATCACCCCGAGCTCGGCCTGCTGCTGCGCCAGTCGCGCGAGCAGGGCCTGCAGGTCCAGTTCATGGGCCCGGAAGGCACGGCCAACCAGGACCTGGTGGCGATCGCCGGCCCGGCCATCGAAGGCCTGCTGGTCACGCTGCCGGCCGACTTCACCAAGCTGCCGGGCAACGAAGGCATCGTGAAGGCGTTCAAGGACGCCAAGCGCGATCCGGACGGCGCCTTCCAGATGCCGGCGTACGCCGCCGTGCAGATCCTGGCCGACAGCATCAACGCGGTGGGCGAGGACCCCGCCAAGGTGGCCGACTACATGCACAAGACGACCTTCAACACCGGGATCGGCAAGGTCGAGTACGACGCCAAGGGCGACCTGAAGAACTTCGAGTTCGCGGTCTACAAGTGGGACAAGAACGGCAAGAAGACCCAGCTGTAAACTCGCGATCCCGCCGGCGGCTCGCCGGCGTGTAGGGTCTGTCGTCCTCGTTTCGCCGCCATCCGCATGGCAAGCGCCAAAAGCGCTGCGGGGGCGGCGGGAAGCGGCGGCAGGCCCTTATAAAATACGCCCAGGTTTCCGGCTCCGGGTCTCTCTACCGGAGCCGGAACTATTTGGAGCAAGAGAAATAATGTCTGACCTCATACCCCAACTTACCCAGCAATTCTTCAATGGATTGTCTCTGGGCGCGATCTATGCGTTGATCGCCATCGGCTACACAATGGTCTACGGCATCATCGGTATGATCAACTTCGCCCACGGCGAAATCTATATGATCGGCGCCTACGTCGGCCTGGTCACACTGACCGCCATCGGCACCAACAGCGGCCTGCCGATGCCGTTCATCATCGCGGCCATGCTGGTCGTGTCCATCGTGGTCACCGGCATCTACGGCTTTTCCGTGGAACGGGTGGCCTACCGCCCGGTGCGCGGCAGCCCACGCCTGGTGGCGCTGATCTCGGCCATCGGGATGTCGATCTTCCTGCAGAACTGGGTGGCCCTGGGCCAGGGCGCGCGCGACATGGCCGTGCCTTCGCTGGTCTCGGGCGCCTGGCAGTTCCAGATGGGCTCCGACTTCGATGTGACGGTGCCGTATTCGCGGCTGATGATCATCGTGGTGACGGTGCTGCTGATGATCGCGCTGACGCTGTTCATCAAGTATTCGCGCATGGGCCGCGCCTCGCGCGCCTGCTCGCAGGACATGCACATGGCCAATCTGCTGGGCATCGACACCAACCGGGTGATCTCGTTCACCTTCGTGATGGGCGCGATCCTGGCGGCGGTGGGCGGCGTGCTGATCGCCATCACCATCGGCAAGCTCAATCCCTTCATCGGCTTTCTGGCAGGCATCAAGGCCTTTACCGCGGCGGTGCTGGGCGGCATCGGCAGCATCCCGGGCGCCATGCTCGGCGGCGTGCTGCTGGGGCTGGCCGAGACCTTCGCGGCCGCCTACATCTCGTCGCAGTACAAGGACATCGTGGCGTTCTCGCTGCTGATCCTGATCCTGCTGTTCCGTCCCACCGGGCTGTTGGGCAAACCTGAGGTGGAAAAAGTCTGATGTCGAACAACACTCTTAAAAACGCCACGATGGCGGCCGTGCTGACGGCGGTCATCGTCACGCCGGTCTTCGGCCTGCAACTGATCCGCCAGGGCGCGCGCACCAGCATGGAGGCCAACTGGTCGCTGGTGGCGATCGCCGCCGCGGTGGTGTTCGTGTTCCAGCTGCTGCGGCCCTGGATCGCCAAACCCTTCCAGAAGCTCAAGACGGGCCTGCCCACCTTGCCGGCGGCGCCGGCCAAGAGCCACAAGCCGCTGGCGCTGCTGCTCCTGGCGATCGCGGTGATCTGGCCGTTTTTCGCCGGCCGCAGCTCGGTGGACATCGCCACCCTGGTGCTGATCTACGTGATGCTGGGCCTGGGCCTGAACATCGTGGTGGGCTTCGCCGGCCTGCTGGACCTGGGCTTCGTGGGCTTTTACGCGGTGGGCGCCTATACGTACGCCTTGCTGTACCACTGGGGCGGCTGGAGCTTCTGGGAAGCGCTGCCGTTCTCGGGCGCGATGGCGGCGCTGTTCGGCTTCATCCTGGGCTTTCCGGTGCTGCGGCTGCGGGGCGACTACCTCGCCATCGTGACGCTGGGCTTCGGCGAGATGATCCGGCTGCTGCTGATCAACCTGAACACGCTGACCGGCGGCCCGGACGGGATTTCCGGCATTCCCAAGCCGACGGTGTTCGGCATGGAGATGACGCGCCGCGCCAGCACGGAAGGGGGCACCACGTTCCATGACTTCATGGGCTGGACCTTCGAGAACCAGCACATGGTGATCTACCTGTACCTGATGGCGCTGCTGCTGGCGCTGATCACGCTGTTCGTGTCGACCCGGCTGATCCGCATGCCGGTCGGCCGCGCCTGGGAGGCGCTGCGCGAGGACGAGATCGCGTGCCGTTCGCTGGGCCTGAACCCCACGCGCATCAAGCTCTCGGCGTTCACGCTGGGCGCGATGTTCGCGGGCTTCGGCGGCGCGTTCTTCGCGGCGCGCCAGGGCATGGTCAATCCGGAGTCCTTCACCTTCATCGAATCGGCGCTGATCCTGGCCATCGTGGTGCTGGGCGGCATGGGCTCGCAAGTGGGCGTGATCCTGGCGGCGGTGCTGCTGACGGTGCTGCCCGAGGTGGCGCGCGAGTTCGCCGAGTACCGGATGCTGATGTTCGGCCTGGTGATGGTGTTGATGATGATGTGGCGTCCGCAGGGGTTGTTGCCCATGAAGCGTCCCCACGTGGAGCTGGCCAAATGAGCGAGGCATTGCTGAAAGTTTCCGGGCTCACCATGCGGTTCGGCGGCCTGCTGGCCGTCGACAGCGTGGCGTTCGAAGTCAAATCCGACGAGGTGTTCGCCATCATCGGCCCCAACGGGGCCGGCAAGACCACCGTGTTCAACTGCGTGGGCGGCTTTTATTCGCCGACGGCGGGCGAGATCATCATGGACGGCCAGGCCATCACCGGCCTGCCCAGCCACAAGGTGGCGCGCCACGGCCTGGTGCGCACGTTCCAGAACGTGCGGCTGTTCAAGCAGCTGACCGTGCTGGAGAACCTGCTGGTCGCCCAGCACACCCAGGTGGAGTCGCGGCTGCTGCCGGGGCTGCTCAAGCTCAAGTCCTATCGCCAGTCCGAGGCCGATGCGCTGGCGCGCGCGGCCCAGTGGCTGGATTTCATGGGGCTGCGCGAGTATGCCAACCGCGAGGCGGGCAACCTGGCCTACGGCCACCAGCGCCGCCTGGAGATCGCGCGCTGCATGATCACCAAGCCGCGCCTGCTGATGCTGGACGAGCCGGCCGCCGGCCTGAACCCGCAGGAAAAGCGCGACCTGCAGGCGCTGATCGACCAGCTGCGGCGGGAGTTCGGCGTGGCGGTGCTGCTGATCGAACACGACATGAGCCTAATCATGGGCATTTCCGACCGCATCCTCGTCATGGAGCACGGCAAGCCCATCACCACCGGCACCCCCGAGCAGGTGCGCAACGACGAGCGCGTCATCAAGGCGTACCTCGGGGAGGAATGATGCTTAAGCTGGAAAACATACATACCTACTACGGGGCCATCCAGGCGCTCAACGGCGTGTCGGTGGAGGTCAACAAGGGAGAGATCGTCACGCTCATCGGCGCCAACGGCGCCGGCAAGACGACGCTGCTGATGACGGTCTGCGGCAATCCCCGGGCGCGCGAGGGCAGGATCACCTTCGAGGGCGAGGACATCACCCACAAGGACACCCACCACGTCATGCGCAGCGGCATCGCCATCTCGCCCGAAGGGCGGCGGGTCTTCAAGGACCTGACGGTGGCCGAGAACCTGAAGATGGGCGGCTTCTTCTCCAAGCGCGATGAGATCGAGGCGGGCATCGACCACGTCTACGGCCTGTTCCCGCGGCTCAAGGAGCGCGCCAGCCAGCGCGCCGGCCTGATGTCGGGCGGCGAGCAGCAGATGCTGGCCATCGGCCGCGCGCTGATGACGCGTCCGCGCCTGCTGCTGCTCGACGAGCCCACGCTGGGCCTGGCCCCGCTGGTGATCGCGCAGATCTTCGACATCATCCGCGAGATCCGCGAGCAGGGCGTGACCGTGTTCCTGGTGGAGCAGAACGCCAACAAGGCGCTGGGCGTGGCCGACCGCGGCTACGTGCTGGAGAACGGCCGGGTGGTGCTGCAGGACAGCGGCGCCAACCTGCTGGTCAACGACCAGGTGCGCAAGGCGTACCTGGGCGGTTGAGGTTTTTCCCCGCGAAGGGAGATTGGGCGCATCGGGAGATGCGCCTTTTTTTGTTTTTGGGGGGCGATGGGTTTCGCGCGTTCGACAGTCGGGTTCTTGCTTCGGGATTCTCGCGCTGCACCCATCATGCAGCGATCCGCTCCCGCTCCCGGTCCGCCTGGTAATGGCCGATGGCGGCCAGCGCCAGCGCGTCGATGGAGTCGGTGAGGGTCACGCCCAGGCTGGGGCGCAGCGCGTGCGGCACGGCCAGCGGCAGTTCGGTGCAGCCCAGCACCACGGCGTCGGCGCCGCGGGCGCGCAGGCGGACGATGCATTCGGCGGCCGGCGCGTAGGCGTCTTCCAGGCGGTTGGCCTTGACGGCGCGGATCGATTCCATGCAGTAGCGCTCGACCTCGTCCTCGTCGGGCACGACGCAGTCGTAGCCCTGGGCCTGCAGGCGCTGCTGGTACAGGCCCAGCTTGAGGGTGGCGGCCGTGCCCATCAGGCCGATGCGTCCGCGCGGCAGGCCGAGCCGGCGCAGGTCGTCGATGACGGCCTGGATGATGTGCAGCACCGGCAGGCGGGTGGCGGCGGCGATCTGCTCGTACCACAGGTGGGCCGTGTTGCACGGGATGGCGATGAGCTGCGCGCCGGACTGTTCCAGGAAGCGCACGCCTTCGACCATATAGGGCAAGGGGCTTTCGCCGCCCGCCATATGGGCGCTGGAACGGTCGGGGATGCGGGGATCGTTGCGCAGCAGGGTGGGGATGTGCTGCTGGTCGACGGCGGCGGGCGTCAGGGCCGCCAGGCGCAGGGCAAAAGCGGCGCCGGCCATGGGGCCCATGCCGCCCAAAACACCCAGGTAACAACCCTGGGAATGGCTATTCACTTTATTCACTCCGAGCTGATGCTGCACCGGGCGTCAGAACCTGGCCCGGGCGTTCGGCGCCGGTCCGTTCCCCGTCCCACACGCGCTTGCCATTGACCCAAACTGCCTGGATGCCCTGGCTTGCCTGAATGGGAGCTGAAAAAGTGGCCACGTCTGTGACGGTGGCGGGATCGAACAGCACCAAGTCGGCATGATACCCCTCCCGGAGGCGGCCGCGGTCCGCGATGCCGTACTGGTCGGCCGCCAGGCCGGTCATTTTGTGGATGGCCGACTCCAGCGACAGCAGGCGCTGCTCGCGCACCATGGTGCGCAGCACGTTGGTGAAGGTGCCCCACTGGCGCGGATGCGGATGCGGGTCGAAGGGCAGGCCGTCGGAGCCGACCATGGTCAGCGGGTGCGCGAAGATGCGCGACACGTCGGCCGGGTCCATCAGGAAGTAGATGGCGCCGGCCGGGGCCAGGCGCTCGACGGCGGCCGCGTCGTCCAGGCCGAGTTCGGCCATGACCTCGGCGAAGTCGCGGCCGGTGGCCCCCGGGTAGCCCTTGGACCAGGTGATCAGCGTGCGGCTGGCCAGCCGCGCGCGGTCCAGCCGCAGCATGGTGGAGGTGGCGGGATAGGGGTGGCAGTCCAGGCAGACCGGCTGCGCGGCGGCGGCGCGGCTGATCAGGTCCAGCGTTTCGCGGCTGCGGCCGTGATTGCGTTCGCCAGCAAGCTTGTGGTGCGAGAACACCACGCGGCAGCCCAGCTCGCGCCCGACCAGCAAGGCTTCTTCCATGGCCGGCACGATATGGTCGGCCTCGTCGCGCAGATGGGTGGCGTAGACGCCGGCGCGGCCGCGCAGCGGCGCGCAGACGTCGATGATTTCGTCCGTGGTGGCGGCGCTGGCGGGCGGGTAGAAGGTGCCGGTGGACACGCCGAAGGCGCCCGCGTCCAGCGCCTCGCGCAGCAGTTCGCGCATGGCGGCGCGCTCGGCCTCGTCGGCTGCGCGCGAGGTGTCCTGCATGACGGCCACGCGCAAGGTGCTGTGGCCGACCAGCGGCGCCACGTTGACGGCGGGCGGCGCGGCGCGCAGCGCATCGAGCCAGGCCGCGAAACTGGCGTAGCGGAACAGCGGGGCGGGGCCGAGCAGGTCCAGCGGCTGCGGAATCTCGGCGCGCGCCAGCGGCGCGAGACTGATGCCGCAGTTGCCGGTGACCACGGTGGTCACGCCCTGCGACACCTTGGGCCGCATGTCGGGATGCGCCAGCAGATAGCCGTCGTCGTGGGTGTGGGAGTCGATGAAGCCGGGCGCCAACGCCAGGCCGCGCGCGTCGATGACGGGCGCGCCGGGCGGGTGGTCGAATTCGCCGACGGCGGCGATACGCTGGCCGCTGACGGCCAGGTCGCCGCGGCGGGCGGGGCCGCCGGCGCCGTCGATGAGCGTGGCGCCCGCCACGATGAAGTCTGCTTGCAAACGCGTTGCGGTCATGTTCAGTCTAGTTTCTCGATGCCGGCGGATTCGATGATGCCGCGCCACTTGGCGGTTTCGCGGTCGATCAGCTTCTTGAAGTCGGCCGGCGATCCGCCGGCGGGTTCGGCGCCCAGCGTGGCCAGGCCGGCGCGCACGTCGGGAGCCTGCAGCGCCTTCTGGATGGCGGCGTTGAGCGTGGCCACCACGTCGTCGGGCGTGCCCTTGGGCGCGACCACGCCGCCCCAGGAGACGGTCTCGTAGCCCTTGACGCCGGCTTCGTCCAGGGTCGGGACCTCGGGCATCAGCGGCAGGCGCTTCAGGCTGCTGACGCCGATGGCGCGGACCTTGCCGGCCTTGACCAGCGGCGCGGCCTCCGAGGTGTTGACGAACAGGTAGTCCAGGCGTCCGCCCAGCAGGTCCTGGATCGCCGCGGGGCCGCCGTTATAGGGCACGAACATCACGTCGACCTTGGCCATGCTTTTGAACAGTTCGCCGCCCATGTGGCCGGTGGTGCCCACGCCCGAGGCGCCGTAGGACAGCCGGCCGGGCTGCTTGCGGGCGCGGTCGATCAGGTCCTGCACGGTTTTGACCGGGGAGTCGGCCGGCACGATGAGCGCGTTGTACAGGTCGAACAGGTGCGCGACGGGCGTGAGGTCCTGGTCCACGTCGTAGGGCAGGCGCTTGAAGAGCGAGCGGTTCACGGCCAGCGTGTTGATGTTGCCGTAGCCCACGGTGTAGCCGTCGGCCGCGGCGCGCTTGACCAGCGTGATGCCGATGTTGCCGGCCGCGCCGGGGCGGTTTTCGATGACCAGCGTGGCGCCGGTGTCGCGCGCCAGCTGGGTCGTGATCAGGCGCGACAGCACGTCGGGCGAGCCGCCGGCCGCGGACGGCACCACGAAAGTGATGGGCTTGTCGGGATAGGCGGCGGCGAAGGCGCTGGCCGAGAGCGTGACGCCGAGCGCCAGTGCGGCCAGGCCGCGGAGGTAGCGGTTGCGCATGATGGATTTCCCCTGGTTTGTATGGTGATCGTGGCCGCAGGTTACACCCGGGCCCGGGCCGCGCCGTCATCGAAAAATGTCTAAAACCTATAATCGGCCGTTATCGATCTGGCGCGACTGAGCGGGGGAAAAATGGAGATGGACGCCTATTCGGACGAGGTCGGACCGACTGCCGGCAGACCCTTGAACCTGAGGCAGATAGAGGTGTTCCGGGCCATCATGATGTCCGGCTCGATCAGCGGGGCCGGGCGCATGCTGCACGTGTCGCAGCCGGCCGTCAGCCGCGTGCTGGCGCTGACCGAAAGCCGCCTGGGCTACCGGCTGTTCGACCGGGTCAAGAGCCGGCTGTCGCCTACCGCCGAGGCCCGCCGGCTGTATGCCGAGGTGGAGCAGGTGTACGGCGGCATCCAGCGGGTCAACGACCTGGCCGCCAGCCTGGCGCAGTCGGGCGCGGGGATGCTGAAGATCGTGGCCAGCGCCAGTTTCGGGCAGCGCCTGATTCCCAGGGCGCTGGAGCGGCTGCGCAGCCGCAACGCGGACGCGCGGGTCGATTTCCGCAGCGTGACTTTCGACGAACTGGCCGCGTATTTTCTGTCGGGCCAGGCGGACATCGGCATTTCGATGCAGCCGCCGGACCATCCCAACCTGACCTCGCTGCGCCTGGCGCAGGCGCCGGTGGTCTGCGCCTTGCCGCCGGCGCATCCGCTGGCCGCGCGCGCCGTGGTGCGCCCCGAGGACTTTTCGACGGCGGCGTGGATCGGCTATCCGCAAGATACGCCGCTGGCGCGCGCCTTGCAGCCGTTCTTCGGCGGGCAGGCGGCCTGTCCGGCCGCGATCGAGGTGCATTCGCCGGTGACCGCCTGCGCCTTCGTGCAGCAGGGGCTGGGGCCGGCGCTGGTGGACGCCTGGTGCGTCACGCCGGAGCAGGCCGGGCACATGGCGCTGCGCCCGATCGAGCCGCCGGCTTCGGTGGACATCTGGGCCACGCATTCCAACCTGAGCGCGCCGCCGCTGCTGGCGCGGCGCTTTCTGGCGGCGGTGAAAAAGACGCTGGAGGCCGAGGGGCCGGGCGTCGCCACGCCGGGCGCCGCTGCGCCTTAGGCGGCTTGCAGCCCTTCGGCCTGGAGCGCGGCCTGCACGCCCTTGTCGGCTTCCATGCGCTTGAAGAACGCGGCCAGGTTGTCCAGGCCGGTCAGGTCGACCGACTTGCCATGCGCCCAGCGCAGCACCACGTAGAGGTAGGCGTCGGCGATGGACGGCTTGTCGCCCACCAGGTAGGACTTGCCGGCCAGTTGCCCGTCGAGCTGCGCGAACAGTTTGGTCAGCAGCTTGGAGGCCGAACCCGCCAGCTCCTTCTGCGCGCCTTCTTCGCCCAGGAAACGGGAAGCGCCGAAGATCATGGAGAAGGTCTTGTGCACGTCGGAATTGATGAAGCCGAGCCAGCGGCGCACTTCGGCGCGCGAGCGGGCGCTGCCGTCGCCCATCAGGCCGGATTCCGGCGCCTGCTCGGCCAGATATTCGAGGATGGCGGCATTCTGCGTCACGGTCCAGTCGCCGTCGGACAGCGCGGGCACGGCGCCCAGCGGATTGACCTTGAGGAACTCGGGGCCCTTGAGCTCATCGCGGCTGAGCTTGTGCGTCTGGTAGGGTTTGCCAAGCCATTCGAGGACGATGTGGGAAGCGAGCGAACACGCGCCGGGCATGTAGTACAGTTTCATCTGATGGGTGCTCCACGGAGGTAGGACAGGAGACTCCCGTCCCTGGCCGATATGGTACGCCACCGGCGCGCCGGGTCCGACACAACGCCTCAACCGAGTTGCCGCCGGAGATGTCCATGCCGCCACGATACGCCGCCCACGCGCGCGCCTTGCTCCTGACCCTGTCCGCGCTGTGCGCGGCCCCCGCCGCGGCGGCTTCCGATCCTGCTTCCGAGGCGCCCGCCGTGGCCGCCCGCGTCGAGGTGGTGGCGCGCGGGCTGGACCACCCCTGGTCCATGGCCTTCCTGCCCGGCGGCGACATGCTGATCACCGAACGTTCCGGCGGCCTGCGGGTGTGGCGCGCCTCGGGCGGGCTGTCCCAGCCGCTGGCCGGCGTGCCCAAGGTGCTGGCGCAGGGGCAGGGCGGTTTGCTGGACGTCGCGCTCTCGCCCGATTTCGCCGCCGACCGCTATGTCTATCTTTCGTATGCCGAAGCCGGCGGCGCCAAGAGCGGCGCGGCCGTGGGCCGCGGCCGCCTGTCGGCCGACGGCGCGGCGCTCGAGAACTTCCAGGTGCTGCTGCGCCAGGAGCCCAAGCTGTCGTCGGGCATGCATTACGGCGCGCGGCTGGCGTTCGACCGCAAGGGCTACCTGTTTGTCGCGCTGGGCGAGAACAACCAGCGTCCCACCGCGCAGGACCTGGACAAGCTGCAGGGCAAGGTGCTGCGGCTCAACGCCGACGGCTCGGTGCCGCCGGACAATCCCTTCGTCGGGCGGGCCGGCGCGCGGCCGGAGATCTGGTCGTACGGCCACCGCAATCCGCAGGGCATGGCGCTCAATCCGTGGACCGGCCAGATCTGGGAGAACGAACACGGGCCGCGCGGCGGAGACGAGATCAACCTGGTGCAGCCGGGCAAGAACTATGGCTGGCCGCTGGCGACCCACGGCATCGATTATTCCGGGCGGCCCATACCCGAGGCCAAGGGCGAGAGCCTGCCCGGCATGGAGCCGCCGCTGTACTGGTGGCCCAAGTCGCCCGCCATCAGCGGCATGGCGTTCTATGACGCCGATCGCTTTCCGGCGTGGCGCAATTCCGTATTCATCGGCGCGCTGGGCTCGCAGGACCTGATCCGGCTGACGCTGGAGGGCGACCGCGTGGTGGCGCAGGAACGGCTTCTGGCCGAGCGCAAAAGCCGCATCCGCGACGTGCGGCTGGGGCCGGACGGTTATGTGTACGTGTTGACGGACGCCTCGCCGGGCGAGCTGCTGCGGGTGGCGCCGGCGCAATCGGGAGGAGGAACGCGATGAAACCGTATGAGCTGATCGGGTCCGCGGGCTGCGGCTCGGCCATCGTCGAGATGGCGCTGGTGCTGGCCAACGTGCCGCACACGCTGACCGACGTTCCGTATCTGAAGCCCGGGCCGCAGCGCGACCGGCTGCTGCATCTGAATCCGCTGGGGCAGGTGCCGACGCTGATTCTGCCGGACGACGAGGTCATGACCGAGAGCGCGGCCATGATCCTGCACCTGAACGACGTGGCGCCGCAGGCCGGCCTGGCGCCGCCGCCGGGCAAGCCCGAGCGCGCGCGCTTCCTGAACCTGCTGGTGCGGCTGGTGGGCGCGATCTACCCCACTTTCACGTATGGCGACGATCCGCCGCAATGGACCACCGCAGGCGCGCCGGCCGAGCTGCTGCGCGAACGCGTGCACATGCGGCGCGCCGAACTGTGGCAGGAACTGGAGCGGCAGGCCGGCGCGCCCCACATGCTGGGCCGGCGCTTCTCGGCGCTGGACCTGTACGTGACCGTGATGACGCACTGGCGTCCCGGCCAGGCCTGGTTCGAGTCGAATTGTCCGGCCCTGACCGCGGTGGCGCGCGAGGCCGCGCAGGAGCCTAACGTGGCGCGCGTGCTGCGCCGGAATTTTCCGCCGCCGACCGAGTGACCGCGGGCGCGGGACGGCGCGCGCGCGACTTGCCGCGCGCCTCGCGCACGGCGATGTACACGCCGCTGCCGGCGATGAACAACGCGCCCAGGTAGGCGTAGGCGTCGGGCGCCTCGCGCCAGAAGATCCAGCCCAGCACCGTGGCCCAGATCAGGCCGGTGTAGTCGAAGGGCGCGACCACCGAGGCCGGGCCGATGCGAAAGCCCTGCGTGATCAGGGCCAGGCCCAGCGTGCTGAAGAGCGCCACGGCGCCGAAGTACGGCAGGTCCTGCATGGCGGGCGTCTGCCAGACCCAGGGCAGCCCCACGGCGCTGCACACCAGCTGGCCCAGCACGATGTAGAACGTGGTGGTCAGCATGCCTTCGCCGCGGCTGATGCCGCGCGCGGTGATCATCATGACCGCGTAGAGCAGGGCGGTGGTCAGCGGATACAGCGTGGCGATCTGGAATGCCTGCGTGCCGGGGCGCACCACGATCAGCACGCCGGCGAATCCGGCCAGCACCGCCAGCCAGCGCCTGCCGTCCACGCGTTCTTTCAGGACCAGCACGGACAGCGCCGTGACGAACAGCGGCGCCGCGAACGCGATGGCCGTGGCCTCGGCCAGCGGCAGCGCACGCAGCCCCAGGTAGAAGCAACAGGCCGACACCACGTTGATGACGCCGCGCGTCAGGTGCAGGCCGGGATGCGTGGTGCGCAGCACGCGCCGCCCGCCCAGCCACAGCGCCAGCGTCATGACGAAGGGCAGCGCGATCAGCGCGCGCAGGAACAGGATCTGCAGCGGGTTGTAGCTGGCGCCCAGCCACTTGGCGTTGGCGTCGCTCAGGGTCAGGAAGAAAATGCCGCCCACCACGCAGGCGATGCCTGCGGCGGCGGAGGGATTCTGGGCGGCGGGCAATGCGGTGGAAGTGGACATCTACAGCCTGGGAAAGCGGCGGTTCCTGCCGCCGGGTATGGGGAAACGGAAAAGGCGCGGCGCGCGATCAGGGCTGGGCGCGGTAGGCGGCCAGCGCCACCATCGCCCAGGCGGCCAGAAAGGCCGCGCCGCCGAAAGGCGTCACGATGCCCAGGCGGTGGGTTCCGGTCAAGGACAGCACGTACAGGCTGCCGGAGAACAGCACGATGCCCACGAACATCACCACGCCGGCGGCCGACAGCAGCGGCGAACCGTAGCGCGCGCCCAGCAGGGCGATGGCGAGCAGGCCCAGCGCGTGGATCAGGTGGTACAGCACGCCGGTCTGCCAGACCGTCAGCAGTTCGGGCGTGATCATGCGCTTGAGTCCGTGGGCGCCGAAGGCGCCGGCGCCTACCGCCACCAGGAGATTCAACGCTGCGAGTATCGTAAGTTGCCGGTCCGTCATCGTCTGTCCTTCGTGTGTCTGACTAATCGTGTTACAGCTGCCTATGATAGGCCCAAATCCGGCCCCGGCCGGACCGCGCGCCCCGCGCCGGGTCCGGGATCGGAGGCTTGCCGGTTGAATTCCAAATGAGCTATCATAAATTCAATTTGGAACACAGGCCGCCGAACGGCCCAGGAGCGTCCCATGACCCTCGTCCTTGCCGATAAAGCCCCGACCAAGCGCCCGGCGCGCCCTGTCGCCAGGCGGACCAGGCAACTGTTCCGCGGCCTGGTCGACAGCCCGCTGATCGACATGGCGCGCGACGTCAGCCGCGGCCTGCCCGCGCAGATGGTGGACGACGCCGCCGACTACCTGCAAGTGCCCAAGTCGGAAATCATGGCCATCACCGAGGTCAAGGCGGCCTCGCTGTCGCGCTGGGCCCGCGAAGGCCTGATGCTGCCCCTGGGCGAATCCGACCGCCTGGCCCGCGTGGCGCGGGTGGTGAGGGTGGCGCGCCAGGTGCTGGGCAGCGAGGAAGAGGCGGTGCAGTGGCTCAACACGCCGGTGCCGGCGCTGGGCAACGTCAAGCCGCTGTCGCTGCTGACGTCCGACGCCAGCAGCCGCATCGTCGAGGACACGCTGGCGCGCGCGGCAGCGGGCGTTTATGCATGAGCCGCGCATATCGAAAGACACGGCCTGAAGGCGCGGCCCGATGAGCGCCAAGGTTTCGCTGTGGCGCATCGGCACCACCGCCGGCAAGTACCGGGCCGACGATCTCAGCGGCGGCGGCGCGGCCGCGGTGGGCGGGCGCTACAACAGCCCGGGCACGCCGGTGGTCTATACCTCGTCCTGCGTGGCCCTGGCCGTGCTGGAGACGGTGGTGCATTTCGCGGCGCGCGCCTCGGAGCAGGCCAACCGCTACCTGATCGAGCTGGCCGTGCCGCACGCCGTCTATGAAGCCAGGCAGGTGCTGGATATCGACCAGCTGCAGCAGGATTATCCCTTCTGGGACGCGGTGCCCTTTGCCGAGGCGGCGCAGGGCGTGGGCGACAACTGGGTCGCCTCGGGCGTGTCGGCGCTGCTGCAACTGCCCAGCGCCATCGTGGCCAGCCGCGGCGTGCCGGACTGCAACCTGCTCATCAACCCCGCGCATCCGGACGCCGCCCGCATCGAGGTGGTGCGGCGCGAACGCTTCATCTACGATCCGCGGCTGCGCGGGTAGGGCGGCTCAGTCGGTCAGCACGGCGCGGCCCACCACCTTGCCGGCGCGCAGCGCCGCCAGCACGCTGTCGGCCTCGGCCAGGGCGTGGCGGCGCACCGGAATGGGAGGCACCTTGCCGGCGCGCACCAGTTCCATCAGTTCCTGCAGTTCGGCCAGGTTGCCCACGTAGCTGCCGATGATGGACAGCGCCTTCATGGGGATCAGCGCGATCGGCCACGACGAGGCGCCGCCGAACAGCCCCACGATGACGAGCTTGCCGCCCTTGGTCAGGAAGTCGAAGGCTAGCGAGGTGGTGGCGGGCGCGCCGACCAGGTCGATCGCGGCCTGCACCGGCTTGCCGCCCGCGGCCGCCATGATCTGCTGCGCCGCGTCGGGCGCGGCGCCGTCGATCGCCGCCAGCGCGCCGGCGTCCAGCGCGGCCTGGCGCTTGGCCGGGTCGATGTCGACCATGATGGCGCCGGCCCCGCCCAGCGCCTTGAGCACGGTCAGGCTCATCAGCCCCAGGCCGCCGGCGCCGAAGATCACCACGGGATGCTCGCGGTAGACGTCGGCACCGATCTTCTTGAGCGCCGCATACGTGGTCAGGCCCGAGCAGGCGTAGGGCGCGATCTGCGCCGGGTCGAGGTCGCCGATGTCTATCAGGTAGCGCGGGTGCGGCACCAGGATGTGGTCGGCGTAGCCACCGGCGCGGTGCACGCCCAGGCAGGCTGGGGCGGAGCAGTGATTCTCCATGCCCGCCAGGCAGGGCGCGCACTTGCCGCAGCCGATCCAGGGGTACACCAGGTAGTTGCGGTCCGGCGCCAGCCCCTGCGCTTCGGGGCCGGCCGCGACCACGGCGCCGACGGTTTCATGGCCCATGGTCAGCGGCAGCGAAACGCCGCGGTCCTTCAGGGACAGCGTGCGGCCCTGGCCCAGGTCGTAGCCGCCTTCCCACAAGTGGATATCGCTGTGGCAAACGCCGGCCGCGCGAACCTTGAGCAGCACCTGCGTCCCTTGCGGCGTGGGCGTGGGCGGGTTCATTTCCTCTAGCGGTTGGCGGAAGTTCACGACGCAATAGCACTTCATGGGTGTCTCCTGTTGTGAGGTATTGCCGGGGTATTACTTCTTGACGCTGGGGCATTCGCTGTCGGCCAGCGACACGAATACCTTGTCGCCGGGCACCGTCGACAGGATACGGTAGAAGTCGCCGGCGTACTTGGACTCGGCGGGTTTTTTCACTTCCACCAGATACAGGTCCATGATGACCCGGCCGTCCTCGGGGCGGATGCGGGCGTTCTTGATGAGCTTGGTGGTGATGGGCAGCTCGCGCATCTTCTGGTTGACGGCCGCGCCGTCGAAGGTGCCCGCGGCCTGGGCGGCCTGCAGATAATGGGTGGTCGCGACGTAGCTCAGCGCCTGCACGATGGACGGCGCGCGGGTCACGCCCATTTTTTCCTGCCAGCGGCGGGTCCAGGCGCGGGTGTCCTCGTCGGCGTCCCAGTAGAAGCCGGTGGGAAAGGTCAGACCCTGGGCCACGGGCAGGCCCATGGCCTGGACGTCGTTGATGAAGGTCAGGAAGGTCAGCAGCCGCTGCTTGCCGCCGGTCAGGCCGAATTCCTGGGCCTGCTTGATCAGGTTGACCAGGTCGCCGCCGGCGCTGGCCAGGCCCACCACGTCGGCCCGCGACGATTGCGCCTGCACCAGGAAGGACGCGAAGTCCAGCGCGCCCAGCGGATGGCGCGTGCTGCCCAGGACCTTGCCGCCGGCGTTCTGTACGAAACGCGTGGCGTTGCCTTCCAGCGACTTGCCGAACACGTAGTCGGTGGTGATGAAGTACCAGGACTTGCCGCCGCTTTCGACCACGCTCTTGACCACCGCATTGGCCAGCGCGTAGGTGTCGGGCGCCCACTGGGTGCTGAGGTTGCTGCACTGCTTGCCGCTGAAGTCTCCGGCGAAGCCGCCGCTGATCAGCGCGGTGCCGCCTTTTTCGCGCGCCACGCCCTGTGCGGCCAGCCCGGCCGAACTGGCGCCGCCGTCCACCACCGCGACCAGGTTCTGGGTGTCGAACCAGCGGCGCACCAGCGCCGAAGCCACGTCGGCCTTGTTCTGGTTGTCGGCGCCCACGACCTCCACGGTCTTGCCGGCCGCCTTGCCGCCGAAATCCTCGACCGCCATGCGGACCGCCATTTCCGAGCCCAGTCCGCCCAGATCGGAGTAAATGCCGGAACGGTCGTTGGATACGCCCAGGCGCACCACGTCGGATTGGGCTTGGGCCGCGCCTGCGGCCAGGACGGCGGCCAAGGCCGCCAACAGGGGGGTGATACGCATCTGCTTGCCTCCCGGCCCGCGCGCGAGCCGATTATTGGTATTGGGGTTGGGGACGCGGTGTATCTGGCCTGACCGTCGGTGCTCCAGCCGACTGAAAAGTTTTTCTGTAGTGTGAATAAAAATGCCTGCACGTGAATTTATTTTCACGTACAGGCAAAGTCAATTAGGTGGATCGCGCGGGCGCGTGCCGCAATGCGGCTGCTTGCCTCAAACGCCGCGGCGCATCAGGGTGGACTTGCCGAACAGGCTTTCGATGAGGTCCACGGCCAGCTCCGCGGTCTTGTTGCGCACGTCGAAGGCCGGGTTCAGTTCGACCACGTCGAGCGAGCGCATCAGGCCGGTGTCGGCGATCATCTCCATGCACAGCTGGGCTTCGCGGTAGGTGGGGCCGCCCGGCACCGTGGTGCCCACGCCGGGGGCGATCTCGGGGTCGAGGAAGTCCACGTCGAAGCTGACGTGCAGGTGGGTGTCGTCGTCCAGGCCGGCAAGCGCGGCCTGCATGGTGGCGCGCATGCCCATTTCGTCGAGGTAGCGCATGTCGAACACTTCCAGGCCGGCTTCGTGGACCAGGCGCTTCTCGCCCTGGTCCACGCTGCGGATGCCGATCTGGCGGACCCAGCCGGCTTCGATGTCGGGGGTCTGGCCCGACAGGCCGGTGATCTGGGCCGGACCGTAGCCGCACAGGCAGGCCACGGGCATGCCGTGGATGTTGCCGGTGGGCGTGAGCGCGTTGGTGTTGAAGTCGGCGTGCGCGTCCAGCCACAGCACCCGCAGCTTCTTGCCCGCCGCGCGGCAGTGGCGCGCCACGGCGCTGATGGAGCCGATGCCCAGGCAATGGTCGCCACCCAGCAGAATGGGCAGGTTGCCCTGGCTCAGTTCGTCGTGCACGGCGTCGTGCACCGCCCGGTTCCAGGCCGCGACTTCGTCCAGGTGGCGGTAGCCTTCGACCGGCGGCTGCCAGGGGTTGGCCGGGCCGTACAGATTGCCGCGGTCGACGACCTCGAAGCCCTGGGCCTCGATCACGGGGCCCAGATCGGCCACGCGCAGGGCCTCGGGGCCCATGGAGGCGCCGCGGGCGCCGGCGCCGATGTCGGTGGGCGCGCCGATGAGCGCGATGCGGCGGGGCAGGTTGGCGGTATGGGGATGCAAGTGGCGCTCCGGACGTAAGGCGTGGTCAGGGGGCGGATAGTACCGCGGTGAGCTGGTCGCAGGCCCAGTCGATCTGGTCGCGCGTCACGATCAGGGGCGGCGACAGGCGCAGGGTATGGCCGTGGGTGTCCTTGACCAGCATCCCGCGTGCCTGCAGGCGTTCGCACCACAGGCGCGCGCCGCCGGCGTCCGGTTCCAGCTCCACGGCCAGCATCAGGCCGCGGCCGCGCACGGCGCGCACCGGGCCGGGCAGCGCCCGCAGGCGTTCCAGGAAGTACTCGCCCATCACGGCGGCGTTTTCTATCATGCCTTCCTCGGTCAGCACGCGCAGCGCGGCGCGCGCGATGGCGCAGGCCAGCGGGTTGCCGCCGAAGGTGCTGCCGTGCTGGCCGGGCTGGAACACGCCCAGCACGTCGGCGTTGGACAGCACCGCGGACACGGGATAGAAGCCGCCCGACAAGGCCTTGCCGATCAGCGTCACGTCGGCCTCGATGCCTTCGTGCTCTTCGGCCAGCAGCCGGCCGGTGCGGCCCAGGCCGGTCTGGATTTCGTCCAGGATCAGCGTGACGCCGCGTTCGGTGCAGCGCTGGCGCACGCGCGGGAAATAGCCGGCCGGGGGCAGGATCACGCCGGCTTCGCCCTGGATGGGTTCGACCAGGAAGGCGACGGTATGGGGCGTGATGGCGGTCTCGAAGGCCGCGTAGTCGCCGAAGGGAACGATCTTGAAGCCCGGCGCGAAGGGGCCGTAATGCCCGTAGGCATCCGGGTCGGTGGAGAATCCGACGATGCCCAGGGTGCGGCCATGGAAATTATTGGCGCAGACGATGATCTCGGCCCGGTTCTCCGGCACGCCGCGCACTTCGTAGCCCCATTTGCGCACCGCCTTGATGGCGGTTTCCACCGCCTCGGCCCCGCTGTTCATGGGCAGGATCTTGTGCGCGCCGGTCAGGCGGGCGAGGTCTTCGTAGAAGGGCGCCATCTGGTCGTGGCGGAAGGCGCGCGAGGTCAGCGTGAGCTTTTGCGCCTGTTCCGTCATGGCGGCCAGGATGGCCGGGTGGCAGTGGCCCTGGTTGACGGCCGAATAGGCCGACAGGCAGTCGAGGTAGCGGCGGCCGTCCACGTCGTAGAGCCAGACGCCGCTGCCGCGCGCGATCACGACGTCCAGCGGATGGTAGTTGTGCGCGCCCAGCTGGTCTTCGACCATGTCGCGGTGGGATGTCAATACGGCGCTCATGCGGTTCTCCCGAGGTCGTACTGCTGCCATCTTAGCGCTCCTGGCCGGTCGTTGGATTGCCATTGCATGACCAAGGCCTTTGCCGGCCGCGGCCGGCGCCTGCTGCACAATAGCGCCTGCGCCGGTTTTCTTCCTGGAAGGTTTTCATGCTGCTGCAACGACTGATTTCGACTTTGACGCGCGGCGCGGCCGCGGCCGTGCTGGCTCTGGCCGCGGCGGGCGCCGCCACGGCGCAGGACAAGCCGCTGCGCATCGGCGTGATCCCCAGCGTGGCCAACGTGGCCACCGAACTGGCCATCGAGCAGGCCAGGCGCGAAGGGCTGAACGTGGAGCTGGTGGAATTCAACGACTGGGTGCTGCCCAACATCGCGGTGGCCGACGGTTCGGTGGACGCCAATTTCTTCCAGCACGAACCGTTTCTGCAATTGTTCAACCAGCGCCGCGGCGCCAACCTGGTGCCGGTGGCCTATGGCTATTCCACCACGATCGGGCTGTTCTCCAAGAAGCTGAAAAAGGGCGATGCGGTGCCCGAACGCGCGACCATCGCGGTGCCCAACGATCCGGTCAACACCGGGCGGGCCCTGTTGCTGCTGGAGTCCATGGGCCTGATCAAGCTCAAGCCCGGCGTGGCCCACCGGGCGGCGCTGGAAGACGTGACCGACAATCCCAGGCGGCTGAAGTTCGTACAGATCGAGGGTTCGCAGTCGGCGCGCACCTTCGACGACGTGACCGCGTCGGTCACGTACACCACTTTCGCCAAGCAGGCGGGCATAGACGAAAAGGACGGGCTGGCGTTCGACAACACCGACCCCGTCAACGTGCGCCGCTACGCCATCCGCTGGGTCGCCACGCCCGCGGGGGCGCAGGATCCGCGGCTGCTGCGCTTCATCTCCATCTATCAGCAGTCGCCCGAGGTCAAGGCCAAGCTGCGCAGCCTGTACGGCGATCTGATCGACTTTCCCTGGTAGGGAATTCCCCGGGCGGGCGTTGACGATTCTTGGCAGTCGCCGGCGGATATCGAACGTATACTGGCTCGGACATATCCCAGCCAGGCACGACGGCGCCGTCGATGCCGCGTAGCCGGTCCGGCTTATCCGCCGGCCTGGCCGGCCGCCGCCATCCACCGATCGCAGAGCCATGCTCAGTACTCCGTTCAATATCGTCGCGGCCAGCGTCCAGACGCTGGCCCCAGGATCGCCGGCCGGGCTGGATGCGACGGAGTGCGGGCAGGAACTGCAGCGCCTGCGCGAGGTGGTGGCCCAGTACGAGGCCCTGTTCCAGACGGCGCCGGTGCTGATCAACGCTTTCGGGCCGGACGGCCGCTGCACGCTGTGGAACGAAGCCTGCGAACGGCGTTTCGGCTGGTCGAGCGCCGAGATTATGGCCGCCAGCGAGCCGCTGGCGCTGTTCTATCCCGATCCGCAGCTGCGCCAGCGGGTCATCGACACCGTCGGCCCGCAGCCCAGCCGCTCGTTTCGCGAATGGCATCCGCTGGCGCGCAACGGCGAGCGCCTGTCGGTGTTGTGGTCGAACATCCGCCTGCCCGACGGCAGGGTGATCAATATCGGCATGGACGTCACCGACAGCCGGCGCACCGAGGCCGCGCTGGCCCGCATGGCGCGGGTCGACAGCCTGACCGATTGCTGGAACCGGGCCGAGATCCTCAAGCGCGTGGAAGACCGGCAGGCCGAAGCCCGGCATGGCGAAGACGGGCCGAATACGGTGCTGATGCTGGACATGGACTATTTCAAGCAGGTCAATGACCGCTACGGGCACCTGGGCGGCGACGCCGCGCTGCGCCATTTCTGCGATCAGCTGCGCGCCTGCGTGCGGGAATGCGATTCCATCGGCCGGCTGGGCGGAGAGGAATTCCTGGTGCTGCTGGCCGGCGCGGACGTGGACGTGGCGCAGGCGGTCTACGCGCGGCTGCGCGCCAGCCTGCGCCAGAACCCGGCCGAGATCGACGGCGAAGCGGTGACGCTGTCGGTCAGCGGCGGCATTGCGCGGTTTTCGCCCGACGACGCGAATGCCTCGGACGTGCTGCGCCGGGCCGATTTCGCGCTTTACCAGGCCAAGCGCGCCGGCCGCGATTGCGCGGTGCAATACCGCATCTGAATCCCCGAAGCGCCTCCCCGCCGGTCAGGCGGCGGCCCGTCCGCGCGCGGCGCGCCCGCGGTTCAGGCGCCAGTGCAGGCCCGCGGCCGCGCAGGCCAGGGCGGCGGCGGCTGCCAGTCCCAGCGCCTCGAAGCCGGCGTGGGTATAGATGGTGCCGGCGATGGCGGTGCCCAGGCTGGAACCCAGGTAGGTGGTGCAGGTGTTCAGGCCCAGCACCGCGCCGCGTTCCTCGGGGCGGGCGCGCGATAGCAGCAGCACCAGCAGGTTGAGGCTGAGCTGCGAGGCGGCGCCCCACAGCACGGCGACGGCGAGCACCGCGGCCAGCGAATGGGCCGCCGGCAGCAGGCCCAGGTAGACCATGGCGATCACGCCCAGCGCCAGCGGCAGCGCGCGGCGCGGGCCGGCGCGTTCGATCAGCGGCGCGCCCGTCACGCCGGCCAGCAGAAAGCCCGCGCCATACGCGAACGCGATAAAGCCCACCTGTCCGGCCGATAGCGCCAGCAGCGCGCGCACGTGATCGGCCAGGAACGCGTAGACGCCGTAGAAGGCGGCGGAGAACGCCAGGCAGCCCAGCAGCAGGACCGGCACGTCGCGGTAGGACAGCGGCGCCAACAGGCGCGACAGGCGCAGCGCAGCGGGGTTGGCCGCGCGGCGCTCGGGCAGGCGTCGCAGGCCCAGCACGGCGACCGCGGCGCACAGCGCCAGCGTGGCGTAGGTGGCGCGCCAGCCCACCGCGTCGGAAATCAGGGCCGACAGCGGCACGCCGGCCACCAGCGACACCGACCAGCCGGCGATCACGCGCCCCAGCGTGCGCGCTTCCTGTCCCGGCGGGGCGATCAGGGAGGCCGAGCCGTAGGCGGCCGGCAGGATCACGCCGGCCGCGCCGCCGGCCAGGGCCTGGGCCAGCGTCAGCACGATCCAGTGCGGCGCGGCCGCGGACAGGACCAATGCGGCGATCAGCACGGCCATGGCGCCCAGCAGCGCGCGCCGGATGCCGATGCGGTCGATGCGCGCGGCCAGCAGGAAGGCGCTGGCCGCCGTGGCCGCGCCGTAGGCCGAGATGGCGGTGCTGATGGTCAGCGCCGAGGTCGAGAACGAACGCGCCACGTCGCTCAGGATGGGGCTGAGCGCCAGGCCGTTGGAACCCACCACGCTGACGGCGAACATCAGCGCGGGGACGGAAGAAACTGGGGATTTGGACAGCGAACTGCTGGGGGTGTCACGATTCGGCATCCGGGGATTTTATTGGAATAAAATAAGGGTTAACTCCTATATTCCCTTATTCCATAAAAGTTCGAATGCCGTTCGGCATAACACGATTCCAATGTCAGACCTAGACGACCGCGACCGAAAACTGTTAACGCTGCTGGCGGCCGACGCCACGCCCAGCTATGCGGAGCTGGGCAAGATGCTGAACCTTTCCGCCCCGGCGGTGCACGAGCGGGTCAAGCGCCTCAAGCGCGACGGGCTGATCAAGGGCATCGCCGCCCGGCTGGACGGCGCGCGCATCGGGCGCCCGCTGCTGGCCTTCGTGCACGTGGACACGGCCAACTGGACCATTACGCAGCAGGTGCTGGGGCTGGCCGAACTGAACGAGGTGGAAGAGATCCACACCATCACCGGCAAGAGCGCGATGCTGCTGAAGGTGCGGGTGCGCGATACCCAGGCGCTGGAGCTGTTGCTGGCGCGCATCCACCAGATCGAGGGCATCACCAACACCACCAGCGATATCGCCCTGACCAGCTACCTGGAGCGCGGGCCGCTGCCGGACAACGCCTGAGGCGATCAACACGAGCGCAGCCGCAGCCGCGTGATTTCGGAGGGCGCGCCCAGGCGCTTGGGCGGGCCCCAATAGCCGGTGCCGCGGCTGACGTAGACCCACATATTGCCCAGGCGGTGCAGCCCGGCGGTGTAGGGCTGCTGGAAGCGCACGAAGTATCCCCACGGAAAGAACTGGCCGCCATGCGTGTGGCCGGACAGCTGCAGGTTGAAGCCCAGCGCTTCGGCCGCGGCGGCGCTGCGCGGCTGATGGGCCAGCAGGATGCGGGGACGGGCGTCGGCCGGTGCGCCGGCCAGCGCGCCGGCGGGACTGCTGCCGTGCCGGGGATCGTAGGCGCCGGCGCCGTAGTCGGTGACGCCGGCCACCACCATCGGCAGGCCCAGGGGATGGATCACCGCATGCTCGTTCATCAGCACGCGCAGGCCCAGGCGGCGGAACTCCGCCACCCAGGGCGTGACGCCCGAATAGTATTCGTGGTTGCCGGTGACCAGGTAGACGCCGTAGGGCGCGCGCAATTCGCCCAGCGGGCGGGTGTGATCGGCCAGCTGCTCCACGCTGCCGTCGACCACGTCGCCGGTGATGGCGACCATGTCGGGCAGCAGCCCGTTGACGGCGTCGACGATGGCGCGGACGTAGTTCCGCTTGATGGTGGGACCGACGTGGATGTCGCTGATCTGCACGATGGTGAAGCCGTCCAGGTCGGGCGGCAGGTTCGAAATGGGCACGTCCACGTCGACGATGCGGGCGCGCCGCCGCGCGTTGACCAGGCCCACCAGCGTGCCGCACAGCGCCAGCAGCGCGACCGCCCAGGCGCTGAACTGGCGCAGCGCGCGCCAGGGCGGCGAGACGTCCAGCGGCAGCGTGGCCAGCCAGCCCAGCAGCAACAGCGCGTCGCGTATCACCGTCAGCACGAACAGCGACGAGAACAGCCCCATGGCGAAGAGCCCGACCCAGGCATTGCGGTCGCCCCAGGGCGCGTGCATCGAGGAGCGGGCCAGCATGCCCAGCGGAATCAGGATGCAGGACAGCGCCAGCAACAGTATGGCCGCCGCCGAGCCGGCGCCGCCCAGCAGGGCGTCGGGGATCAGGCGTGCGCCCACATAGACGTGGGCCAGCGCGCCCAGGGTCAGGAAACGCAGGAAAAACGTGGATTGGCGTAGCGACATCGGCGGCGCGGGCGCGCCCGGGGCGCGCATGGCAAAAGAACCGCCATTCTATGCCGGGGCCGGAGCGCCGCTGATACGAATCTGCCTTAATCTGCCAGGCTCTCGCGGGCCAGCAGGCCTGCGTCCATTTCGCGCAAGGTATTGATTCCCAGCATGGCCATGTTGCGGTCGATCTCGGCGCGCAGCAGGCCGATGGCATGCGCCACGCCGGCCTCGCCGCCGACCGCCGCCGCATAGTTGAAGGGGCGGCCCACGAACACGTGGCGCGCGCCCAGCGCCAGGGCCTTGAGCACGTCGCTGCCGCGGCGGATGCCGCTGTCCATCATCACCGTCATGTCCCCGGCGGCCGCGACCACGCCGGGCAGCGCGCGCAGCGGCGAGATCGCGCCGTCGAGCTGGCGGCCGCCGTGGTTCGAGACGATGACGCCGTCGGCGCCGTGGCTGCGGGCCAGCGCCGCGTCCTGCGGGTGCAAGATGCCCTTGATGATCAGCGCGCCGGGCCATTGCCGGCGGATGCGGGCCACGTGTTCCCAGTTCAGGTGGTCGCGCGCGCTGAAGTCGCGCAGCACCGAGGCCGAGACGATGGGCGCGCCGCGCGTGGCGAAGGAATTCTCGAAATGCGGCATGCCGTGCTTGAGCAGCGTGCGCAGAAAGGTGCCGGCCAACCAGCGCGGGCGCGTGACGCCGTCCCAGGCCAGCCGCAGGCTGGGCTTGAGCGGCGTGGAAAAGCCGGTGCGCACGTTGTTTTCGCGATTGGCCGACACCGGGATGTCCACCGTCAGCACCAGGGTTTCGAAACCGGCGCGGCGCGCGCGTTCGACCAGCGCGTCGATGCGCTGCGGATCGCCCGGCAGATAGGCCTGGAACCAGGTGCCGGGCGCTTCGCGGATCACGTCTTCCAGCGGAATCAGCGAAGTCCCGCTGAGGATGGCCGGGACGCCTTGCGCGCGGGCGGCGCGCGCCAGCACGATGTCGCCGCGGTAGGTCGACAGCGCGCTGATGCCCATCGGCGCGATGCCGAAGGGCGAGGCGTAGCGGCGTCCGAACAGTTCGGTCTGCTGGCTGCGGCGCGACACGTCCACCAGCACGCGCGGCGCGAACGCGTAGCGGCCGAAGGCCTCGCGGTTGCTGCGCAGCGACTGGTTGTCTTCGGCCGCGCCGGCGATGTAGCCGAAGATCGGGCGCGGCAGGCGGCGGCGCGCGGCGGCCTCGAAATCATCCAGCGACAGCATGCGTTGCAGCGCGCGCGGCAGCGGCCGCGAGGCCTCGGCGGGGCTGCTGCCGGGAACGGTGACGGACGGAAGGATGGATGTCATGGCGGGCCCGCAAAAGCCCGTAATCTAGCAACGCGGATTCATCGCATAAAGCGAATAAATCCCGACATCCAGATTCGATTTTGGAGAACAAGCCCTGCCGGCTTCAGGCCGGCAGCGCCATCAGTTCGCCCATGCGCACGGGGCCCAGCACCGCGGGCGTGTCGGCCCAGCGGATCTTGCCCGGCCCGAACAGCACGATGGCGGTCGAACCCAGCTTGAAGCGGCCCATTTCGGCGCCCTTGGCCAGATGGATGGGCGCGCGCGCGGCGTCGTCGTAGCGCACGGCGCGCACGCGGCGCTTGTGCGGCGTGACCAGCCCGGCCCACACGGTTTCGATGGAGGCCACGATCATCGCGCCCACCAGCACCAGCGCCATCGGCCCGTATTCGGTGTCGAAGATGCAGACCACTCGCTCGTTGCGCGCGAACAGGCGCGGCACGTTGCGCGCCGTCAGCGGGTTGACCGAGAACAGGCGGCCCGGGACGTGGATCATTTCGCGCAGCGTGCCGGCGACCGGCATGTGCACGCGGTGATAGTCCTTGGGCGAGAGGTAGACGGTGGCGAATTCGCCGCCCTGGAACGGCGCGGCGCGTTCGGCGTCGCCGCCCAGCAGCTCGGCCAGGCCGTAGGAATGGCCCTTGGCCTGGAAGATGCGGCCGTGCTCGATGGCGCCCATCTGGCTGATGGCGCCGTCGGCGGGGCAGACCACCGAACCCGGCTCGTCGTCGCAGGGGCGCGCGCCTTCTTTGAGCGCGCGGGTGAAGAAATCATTGAAGCAATCGTAGGCCAGCGGATCTTCCTGCAGGGCCTCGCGCATGTCCACGCCGTAGCGGCGCACGAAACGCGAGATCATCCAGTTCTTGACCGCGGGTTCCCGGCAGTCGGCGGCCAGACCGAAAAGGCGCGACACCAGGTGGTGGGGCGCGAGGTACTGGCTGGCGAGAAATAATTGGTCTTTGATCGGCATGCTTGGGAAGGCCCGGCGACAAAAAAACGCGTCCCGCGTGTTGCGGGACGTCGTGATGAGCGGGGCATGGATTGTAACGCGTTCAGGCCCGTTTCAGGCGAATGCGCGGCGCCGGGCGTTGCGGCGCGGCGCGCGCTACAGCTCCAGCACGATGCGGCCTTCGCGGGCGCGCGAGCAGCAGGCCATCATGCGCTGGCCGGCCTCGCGTTCGGCGCGCGTGAGCACCACGTCGCGATGGTCGATGGCGCCGTCCAGCACGCGCACCTCGCAAGACCCGCAAAGCCCTTCCTCGCAATCGCTCTGCACGTCGATGTTGGCGCCGCGCAATGCCGCCAGCAGGGTCTGGCCGGCCGGCACCTGCACCACGATGCCGGAGTCCTTCAGCTCCGCCTCGAACGCGTGTTCGCGCGACGGGTCCAGCGTGGCCAGGCTGGAATGGAAATGCTCCACGCGCAAGGCGTCCTCGGGCCAGTGCGCGCAGGCCTGCTGCAGCGCGCTCAGCATGCGCTCGGGACCGCAGGCGTAGATCTGGGCGCCGGCGTCCGGCCGGGCGAGCAGGGCGGCGAAATCGTTGCGGCCGCCTTCGTCGCCGACGTGCAGGTGCAGGCGCTCGCCGTGCAGCCCGGCCAGTTCGTCCAGCAGCGCCATGCAGCGGCGGCTGCGGCCGCTGTAGTGCAACTGGTAGTCCAGGCCCAGTTCGCGCGCGCGGCGCGCCATGGCGCTGATGGGCGTGATGCCGATGCCGCCGGCGATGAGGATCAGGCGCGCGGCGCTTTCGTCCATCCGGAAATGATTGCGCGGCCCGCGCACCCGCACGCTGCTTCCGGGGCGCAGGTGTTCATGCACCCAGGCCGAGCCGCCGCGGCCATCGGCCTCGCGCAGCACCGCGATCTCCAGCGCGCCGCTGTCGGCCGGGTCGCCGCAAAGCGAGTATTGGCGCGACAGCCCGGTGTCGCCGCATTCGATGTCGATGTGGGAGCCGGGCGTCCAGCGCGGCAGCGGCTTGCCGTCGGGCGAGGCCATGCGGATGCGCGCGACGCCGTCGGCCGCGGCGGCGACCGAGGTCACCACCAGCTTGCGGCTGATGGCGTGGGTCGAGGGTTCGCCGATGCGCACCGGCTGGCTGCGGGCCAGCAGCGAGGGATCGCGGCGTTCGGGATTGGCGGCCGGGTCCCATTCCACCCACAGGTGTTCGGGGCCGCGGAACGAGGTGTTGGGTACATAGGTGAAGCGCTGCTCGGCCAGGCGCAGGTGCGGCAGCCGGCGGGTCAGCTCTTCCAGGAAGATCTGCATCTCCATGCGCGCCAGGTTCTTGCCCATGCACTGATGCGCGCCGTAGCCGAAGGTCAACTGGTCGCTGGCGTTCTCGCGGCGGATGTCGAAAAAGTCGGCGTCGGCGAAATGGCGCTCGTCGTGGTTGGCCGAGGACGACACGATCAGCAGCTTGGCGCCGGCGGGGATCGCGACGCCGGCGATCTCGGTGTCGCGCGTGGCCAGGCGCCGCCACGCGGCGACCGAGCCGTTGTGGCGCAGGCATTCCTCGACCGCGTTGGGCAGCAGGCCCGGGTCTTCGCACAGCTCGCGCCAGGCCTCGGGGTGCTGCAGCAGGAGCTTGATGGCGTTGGCCGAGGCGTTGGCGGTGGTCTCGTGCGCGGCGACGATGCCGGCCATCATCATCGAATGCAGATAGGAGTCGGTGACCACGTCGGGGAATTCGCGCTGCTTGCGGATGCCGTACTGCATCCAGCCCGGCGCGTCGGGGTCCTGGCGCATCTTGTCCAGGATCTTGCCCGCCAGCTGCCAGAAATTGCCCACGGCATGGGCCACGGCGACCTGTTCTTCGGGCTTGGGCCGGCCCCAGGTGTTGACGGTGTGCGCGATGGAATATTCGCGCAGCCGGTCCATGTCTTCCTCGGGCACGCCCAGGAAGTGCAGGGCGACCGTCAGCGGCACTTCCCACAGCATCTGGTCGACCAGGTCGGCGCGGCCGTCGTCGATGAAGCGGTCCACGTATTCGCGGGTGAGCCGGCGCACCATGGGCTCATGGTGCTTGAGGGCCTCGGGCGTGAACGGGTCCATCAGCGCGCGCCGGCGCGCCATGTGGGCCGGCTCGTCTTCGTTGACCAGGGTGCGGTTCATGGCGTAGCCGTAGCTTTCCAGCACGGCGTTGGCCTCGGGGCCGGTGGGGGTGATTTTTTCCAGCGCGATGGACGGGCTGAAGGTGTGGTTGTCGCGGAACACGGCCTTGATGTCGTCGTAGCGCGTGACCACCCAATAACCCAGCTTGGGGCTGTAGAACACCGGTTCCTGTTCGCGCGCCCAGCGCACGTATTCGGGCGGGTCCTGCTGGTAGCCGTCGCCGAAGGGGTCGAACTCGGCCGCCCGCGGGCTGACGGGACAGCCCCGGGCCGCGGCCAGGGCGGCGTGGTCGACGGGACAGCCGCCGGCGTTGCCGGCGGGCGAAGGCGATTGCGGGGAGGGCTGGGCCATGACGATCACTCCGGATTACAATTGCGTAAATCATATACGCATAGCGTAAATTTTCAATTGGGGTAATCTCCGGGCAGGTCAGCCGCCGGCTGACGGCCTATCCCTCGCGCCGCCATGAGTCAGACTTCCGAATCCAGCCCCAATTCCGTCCCGTCCGCCGACGCGCCGCGGCCGCGCCAGCGGCGCCAGCGCGTGCAGGCCGCCGAAACCGGCATGGTGGTGTTGAAGGAGCTGGGCCGCCTGGGCGGGCGCGCCAGCCTGACGCTGCTGGCCACGCGCCTGGAGGAAAGCCCGGCCAAGGTGCACCGCTATCTGGTGAGCCTGATGGAGGCGGGCCTGGTGGCGCAGGACGCCGCCAGCCAGCAGTATTTCCTGGGCCTGGAAGCGATGCTGCTGGGCCTGGCGGCCCTGCGCCAGGCCGATCCCATCCGCCTGGCCGAACCCGGGCTGATCCGGCTGCGCGAAGGGCTGGAGGTGACCTGCTTCATCGCGGTCATGGGCAACAAGGGGCCGACCATCGTGCGCTTCGAAGAGCCGGGCCTGCCGGTCACGGTGAACGTGCGCATGGGCTCGGTGCTGTCGATGCTGTGGTCCGCCACGGGCCGGGTGTTCCTGTCCCTGCAGGACGACGCGCGGGTGCGCGCCCTGGCGGAGGCGGAATTGGCGCGCGCCCCGGCCGAGCTGCGCGCGCAGCTCGACCCCGCCGATCCGATCGGCCGTCTGCGCCGCGAGGTGCTGGAACAGGGCTGCGCCACGGTGCGCGACACCAACCTCAAGGGCATCAGCGCCGTGTCCGCGCCGCTGCTCAATCATGACGGCCGGCCGTGCGCGGCGCTGACCGCGCTGGGCGCCACCGGGGGTTTCGATCCATCGCCGGACGGGCCCATCGCCCGGGCGCTGCGGCGCGAGGCCGAGGCCGCCAGCGCGCTGCTGGGCTACCGGGCCGGCTGAGATCCGTCCGCGGCCTGGCCGCGCAGCCACGCCAGGGCCGCCTGCACCGCGGGCGCGCCGGCCGAGTTGCGGTTGATCACGGCACCGATGTCGCCGAAGTTCGCCTCCAGCCGCAGCGGCAGGATGGCGACGCCGCCTTGCCGTTCGCAATAGCGCGCGATCGCCCGGGGCAACGCCGCCAGCCAGTCGTGCCGCGCCAGCAGCGCAAGCGTCGCAAGCAGTGAGTTGGACTGCAGGCTGGACGCCGGCGCGCGCACGCCGGCGCGCAGAAAAGCCTCTTCCAGCCGCTCGCGCATCAACGTGTCCTCCAGCGGCAGCACCCAGGGCCAGCGCGCCAGTTCCCCGGTTTCCAGGGTGTCGCGGCCGGCCAGAGGATGGTCGGGGCGCGCGACGGCCACGATCGGTTCCTCGTACAGGCGGATGACGTCGCAGTCCGGCGGCAGCATGCGGCTGGCCAGGCGTCCCAGCACGATATCGAGTTCGTCGCGGGCCAGCTTTTCCAGCAATTCGTTGAGCGCGCCCTCGACCAGCTTGATCTCCAGCCGCTCGACCTGCGGCATGAGGTGCGCGACCAGCTGCGGCGCGAGCCTGGGCGCGGCCGAGGGCAGGGTGCCCAGGCGCAGCAGGCTGGCGCCGCGCTCTTCGGCCGCCTGCAGTTCGGCGGCGACCCGGTCGGCCGCGCCCAGGCTGTAGCGGGCGTGGCGCACCATAACCATTCCGGCATGGGTGGGGTGGCTGCCCTGGGTTCCGCGTTCGAACAGGGCGTAGCCCACCTGTTCTTCCAGCTGGGCCAGGGCCTTGGAGGCGGCGGGCTGCGACATGTGCATGCGCTCGGCGGCGCGCCCGAGATGCCGCTCGTCGTCCAGCGCGACCAGCAGTTCGGCGTGGCGCCGCTTGAGGTGGGTGCCGGCTCGCTTGGTCATGGCCGAACATATCCTTGCGGTTATGAATAGTTCAGTTTATTTCATTTCACAGCGCCCGAGCCGGCTGGGCATACTTGCCGCTCGATAGATCAGGCGCCGGGACAGGGCGCCGGGATGGAGACAGCAATGAAAAGGTTGTGGATGGCCCTGGCGGCGGGCTGGGCCTGCGGCATGGCGGCGCCCGGCGCCGCGGCCGAGGCGTATCCGGCGCGGCCGGTGCAGATCGTGGTGCCGTTCGCGCCGGGCGGCGCGGTGGACGTGCTGACGCGCCAGCTCGCGCAGCGCCTGGAGCCGCGCGGCTACACGCTGGTGGTGGAGAACAAGCCGGGCGCGGGCGGCAATATCGCCGCCGGCCAGGTGGCGCGGGCCGCGCCGGACGGCTATACGCTCCTGATGGGCACCACCAACACCCACGGCATCAACAGCGCGCTGTACGACAAGCTGCCGTACGACCCGTTGCGCGACTTCGCGCCGGTCGGGCTGGTGGCGGACAACGTGGTGGTGCTGTTGGCCAACGCCGACTTTCCGGCGTCCACGCTGGCCGAGGCCGTCAGCCTGCTCAAGCAGAACCCCGGCAAGTACACCTACGGCTCGCCCGGGCTGGGCACGGTGCACCAGCTCGCCATGGAACAGCTCAAGCGGGCCGCGGGCCTGGAAGTGGTGCATGCGCCGTACAAGGGCGCCGCGCCCGCCATGGCCGACCTGGTGGCCGGGCACGTGCCGCTGATGATAGGTGGGATCGCCCCGGCCATTCCGTTCCTGGCGTCGGGCCGCGTCAAGGTGCTGGGCGTGGCCAATACCGAGAAATACGCCGCGCTGCCGGACGTGCCGCTGTTCTCCGACGTGGCCGCCAACGTCGGAGTGCGTTCGTGGATCGGCCTGTTCGCGCCCGCGGGCACGCCGCAGGCCGTGCTGTCGCGGCTGAGCGAGGACCTGCGGGCCGTGCTGACCGACGCTTCCTTCGCCCAGGCGCTGCAGCCGCTGGGCATGGTGCCCATCTACATGACGCCGCAGGCGTTCGGCGACATGGTCGCGCGCGACATGCCGGCCTGGCGCGCCGCGGTGGAACAGTCCGGAGCGAAGCAATGACCCCGGCCGCCCAGCCCGTGAACTTCCTGCTGTTCATCACCGACCAGCATCGCGCCGACCATGTCGGCGCCTATGGCAACCGCGTGGTCCGCACGCCCAACCTGGACCGGCTGGCCGCCGGCGGCTGGCGCGCCGACAACATGCACGTGGCCACGCCCATCTGCATGCCCAACCGGGCCAGCCTGATGACGGGGCGCTACCCTTCCGCGCACGGCGCGCGCCACAACGGCATCGCGCTGTCGCTGCGCAGCCGCACCTTCGTCGAAGCCATGCGCCAGGCCGGCTACGGCACCTCGCTGGTCGGCAAGGTGCACCTGCAGAACATGACCGACATCGCGCCTTCCTGGCCGGTGCGGGCCGAAGACCGGCTGCCGCACGAGGCCGTGACGCCCGACGCCGGGCGCTACGACCAGGAGCTGCGCAAGCTGTGGCTGGAGCGCGACGACCACGACCTGAGCCTGCCGTACTACGGCTTCGAGCAGGTGGACCTGGTCGACGACCATAGCGACGACGTGCACGGCCATTACCGCCGCTGGCTGCGCCGCGAGTATCCCGAGGTGGAAGCCATGATCGGCCCGGCGCAGGCCACGCCCGCGCCGGAATACGCGCTCACGCAGATCCGCCAGGCCTGGCGCACGCGCGTGCCGGAAGCGCTGTATCCCACCGCCTATATCGCCGACCGCAGCATCGAGGCGCTGCGCGGCTACGCGGCGCAGGGGCGGCCGTTCTTCATGCAGTGTTCGTTTCCGGACCCGCACCATCCGTTCACGCCGCCCGGCCGGTTCTGGGACATGTACCGGCCCGAGGACATGGAGCTGCCGGCGTCCTTCCATTCGGCCGAGCCGCCGCCTCCCCACGTGGCCTGGCTGCGCGCCCAGCGCGACGCCGGCACGGCGATCAGGCACACGCCGGCGATCTTCGCCTGCAACGAGCGCGAGGCGCGCGAGGCCCTGGCGCTGAACTACGGGTCCATCGCCAATATCGACAACCAGATCGGCCGCGTGCTGGCGGAGCTGGACGCGCTGGGCCTGGCCTCCAACACGGTGGTGATCTTCACCAGCGACCACGGCGACTACCTCGGCGACCACCAGCTGATGCTGAAGGGGCCGATCCACTACCGCGGCCTGACGCGGGTGCCGTTCATCTGGCGCGATCCTGCCTCGGCCGGCCGCCCGGGCGCGGCCAGCGTAGCCTTGCTCAGCACCATCGACGTGGCGCCCACGGTGTTGGCGCGCGCCGGCGTGCAGCCCTATAACGGCATCCAGGGCCGCGATATGGCGGGCCTGATCGCGGGGCGCGAGACGGCGTTGCGCGACGCGCTGATGATCGAAGAGGAAGGCCAGCGCGTGATCCTGGGCTTCGACAGCCGCATCCGCTGCCGCACGCTGCTGGCCGAGGGCTTTCGCGCCACGGTGTACGACGGCGCGCGCTGGGGCGAGCTGTACGACCTGGCGCGGGACCCGCATGAAACGCGCAATCTGTGGGACGACCCGGCCCACGCCGGCGTGCGCGCCCGGCTGATGGAGCGCCTGGCCTACGGCATGCTGGAACACATCGACACCAGCCCGTATCCCACGGCGCTGGCCTGACCGGCCCGGGGACGGCTTACGCGGCCTTGGCGCCCAGCTTGGTCTGGTACAGCCAGTTCTTGTAGTCGTCCAGGTCGCCGTCGAAGGGGCTGACCTTGCCGTCGGCCACGATGATGAACTGGTCGGTGGTGGCGCGCAGCAGATGGCGGTCGTGCGACACCAGCACCAGCGTGCCTTCGAACTGCGCCAGCGCCGAGGTCAGCGCCTCGCGGGTTTCCAGGTCCAGGTGGTTGGTGGGCTCGTCCAGGAGCAGCAGGTTGGGGCGCTGCCACACGATGAGCGCCAGCGCCAGCCGCGCCTTTTCGCCGCCGGAGAACGGCGCGATGGAACTGGTGGCCATGGCGCCGTTGAAGTTGAAGCTGCCCAGGAAGTTGCGCAGCTCCTGCTCGCGCACGTTGGGCGCGGCCTTGGTCATGTGCCACAGCGGCGATTCGTCGTGGCGCAGCATCTCCACCTGGTGCTGGGCGAAATAGCCGATCGACAGGCCCTTGTTGAACTGCGTGTCGCCGGCCAGCGTATCCAGCTCGCCGGCGATGGTCTTGATGAAGGTCGACTTGCCGGCGCCGTTGATGCCCAACAGGCCGATGCGCTGGCCCGCCTGCAGCGAGAAATTGATGCCCGAGACGATGATCTTGTCGGAGGCGGCCTGCGTGTCCTCGTCGATGCTGCGGTAGCCGGCGCTGACCCGGTCCATGGTCAGCAGCGGATTGGGCGCGCGCAGCGGCTCGCGGAACTCGAACGAGAACTCGGCGGCCGCGCGCAGCGGCGCCACTTCCTCCATGCGCGCCAGCGCCTTGATGCGGCTTTGCGCCTGGCGCGCCTTGCTGGCCTGCGCCTTGAAGCGGTCGATGAAGGATTGCAGGTGCGCGCGCTGGCGCATCTGCTTCTCCATCATGCCCTGCGCCAGTTCGAGCTGGGCGGCGCGCTGGCGTTCGAAAGACGAATAATTGCCGGAGTAGCGCTTGAGCTTGCGTTCGTCGATATGGACGATGACGTTGACCACGCCGTCCAGGAAATCGCGGTCGTGCGAGATCACGATCAGCGTGCCGGGATAGCGCTTGAGCCAGTCCTCCAGCCAGATGATGGCGTCCAGGTCCAGGTGGTTGGTGGGCTCGTCCAGCAGCAGCAGGTCGGACGGGCACATCAGCGCCTGCGCCAGGTTCAGGCGCATGCGCCAGCCGCCGGAGAAGCTGGTCAGCGGCAGATGCATCTGCGCCTGGGTGAAGCCCAGGCCGGTCAGCAGCTGTTCGGCGCGCGAATGCACGGTGTAGGCGTCGGCGTCGGCCAGCGCGGCGTAGATGTCGGCCATGCGCAGGCCGTTCTCGGCGCTTTCGGGCTCGGCCTCCAGGGCCGCCAGCTCGGCTTCCAGGCGGCGCAGCGTGACGTCGCCGTCGATCGCGTATTCGATGGCGGGACGGTCCAGCGCGGGCGTCTCCTGCGCCACGTGCGCCATGCGCCAGTTCGCCGGGAAGTCCAGGTCGCCCTGGTCCGCGTGCAGCGTGCCGCGCAGCAGCCCGAACAGGCTGGACTTGCCGGCGCCGTTGGCGCCGATCAGGCCGATCTTGTCGCCCGGGTTCAGGAGCAGGTCGGCGCGGTCGAGCAGCGGCTTGACGCCGCGGGCGAGTGAAACTTGTTGGAAGCGGATCATGGAGGAGCTGGCGCGGCCGCGCTCCCGCCGCAGGCTGCGGCGCAAAGAGGGACCGGGGAAGGGTCGGTATTGTACAGATCCCCGGTAGGCGCCCTAAGCCCGCGATCGGGTCCTCACCTTGGCAGACCGGCGGCAAGCGCCTGCAGGGCAAGTTGAACGGCGGACTTGTGAACTTCTTGACGATCGACGCCGGGGAGGTCGATGCACAGTTCCGGCTCCAGCTTGCGTCCAGCCTCAGTCCCGGCGCAGAGCAAGGTGTAGTGTCCGACATGAGCGCCAAGAGAATGCAGTTTGCAACGCGGCAGTCGTTCCGCCAGCCACATGGCGCAGGGTTCGATAGGCGCTTCACGGTCGGCTTCTCCCGCCAGCACGGTCACGGGAACCGCGATCTCGGCGAGGCTGTTCGGCGTGAAGGCGCGCACCGGCGGCGCGGGAGCAAGGGCGACAACGACCCTTACCCGCGGGTCGGCGCAGGAAGCGGACTGGCGCTCCCACGATGTTCGAAAGACCGCGCTATCACGCAGCAACGGTTCAATATGACCACCGAGGCCCGGAAATTCGCGCGGCACCCGGCCGGAGTCTGAAGTTCCAGCCCATTGGTTGAAGCGATCCATATCGGTGATTGCGCCGAGAATGGAGACAGCCGTATATCCGCCAAGAGAGAAGCCGACGCACGCGACCCGTGAGGTATCGAGGCGGCCAGCGAAAAAACCCTCGTTTGCGAGCGAATCGAGCGCTACGGATAGATCCCGCGGACGTTCCCACCAGCACAGGAAACCCTCGGGTCGGTATGGCTCAGAAGCGGTATTGCCGTGATGATCGACACCGATCACCACGTACCCGGCGGCAGCCAAGGCTCGGGCGATCCAGCCCAGGCTCGTCGCCGTTCCGCCGGTGCCGTGCGAGAGCAGCACGACGGGGTATTGCCGCCATTTCTCGTTGATCGGCGCGTCGCGCGCGACCGTTCCCATGAGGAACAGGGGCTCCGTGGAGGGGACTGCGAGCGGTCGTTCGACCGCATCGGGGCTCGCGGTGTACCACGCGTGCCAGCGAATAGGGCGTGGTCCGTCATTCGACCAGTTCCGGCGAGAGGCATCGTAGGCATGACCTTGCCGATAGCCGACCTTGGAGCTTTCCATAGATACCCTCCTGACTTGCGCATTTCAAGCCCGCGCGATGGCCTCGGCCAGCGCCAGCACGCGCAGCGCTTCCTGCGCGTGCAGGTTTTCCACCAGCGCGCCGTCGACCACGGCCACGCCCTGGCCGGCAGCCTGCGCCGCGCGCCAGGCTTCCAGGCGCCGGCGCGCGCCGGCCAGTTCGTCCTCGGTGGGCGCGAACGCGGCGTTGGCGGCCGCGATCTGTTTCGGGTGGATCAGCGTCTTGCCGTCGAATCCCTGGTCGCGCCCCTGCTTGCAGGCCGCGGCCAGGCCGGTGTCGTCGTGCAGGTCCAGGTGCACGCCGTCCAGCACGGCCAGGCCGTGGGCGCGCGCCGCCATCACCGCCAGCGAGCGCGCCAGCAGGGTTTCTTCGCGTGACGGCGTGTGGCGGGCGTGCAGGTCCTTGACCAGGTCGGAGGTGCCGACCACGATGGCGGCCAGCCGGGGATGCCCGCCGGCGATGGCGTCGAGGCGCAGAAAGCCCAGCGGCGTTTCCGCCATCGCCCATAGCGGCAGGCCGGCGGGCGCGCCGGCTTCGTCCAGCGCCTGCGCCAGCGCCGCCAGTTCGGCGGCCGACTGCACCTTGGGCAGCAGCACGGCGTCGGCGCCGGCGCGGGCGATGACGCGCACGTCGTCGCGGCCCCAGGGCGTGTCCAGCGCGTTGACGCGCACCACGCATTCGCGCCGTCCGTAGCCGCCGGCGCACAGGGCGGCGGCTACCTGTTCGCGCGCCTGCGCCTTGGCGTCGGGCGCGACGGCGTCTTCCAGGTCCAGGATCAGGACGTCGGCGTCCAGGCTGCGCGCCTTGTCGAGCGCGCGGGCGTTGGCCCCCGGCATGTACAGGACGGAACGGCGGGGACGGATAGGGGAGTGCATGGTCGGGATTCTCAGGGTTGGACGCCGCCGACGATCTGCACGGGTTCGGTGCAGACGTAGCCCACGCCGTAGACGGTGCGGATGCCGAGGTCGCCGCCGGTCTGTTCGCGCAGCTTGCGGCGCAGCCGGTGCACGTGCGCATCGAGCCGGTGGGTGTCGTAGGCCGCTGCGCTGGCGCCCAGGGCCTCGATCAGGCGGGCGCGCGACAGCGGCAGCGGGGCGGCCTGGACCAGGGCGCCGACCAGCCGGCTTTCGGTGTCGGTGATGTCCACGCGCACCTGCCCGGGCGAGAGCAGCACGCGGCGCGCCGGATCGAAGCGCCAGCCGCCGGGCCGGGCCTCGCCGTCGCCGGGCACCACGCGCAGGCGGCGGGCCAGCGCCACCAGGGTGGCGCCCAGCTCGGCCAGGTTGACGGGTTTGGTCAGGTAGTGGTCGGCGCCCAGGCTCAGGCCGGACACCTTGTCTTCGCTCAGCAGCCGTCCGGTGAGCATGATGATGCCCATGGACGGAAAGCTGGTGCGCAGGTGCGATACGCGGGTCAGCGCGTCGCCGTCGGGCAGCATGGCGTCCAGCACCAGGATGCCCGGGGTCACGTCGAGCAGCAGGCGGTCCAGCTCGGCCAGCGAGCCGGCGGTGAGGATGGGACCGCCCAGGCCGAGGTCGGCGATGAACTCGGCGATGGTATCGCGCCAGTCCCGGTGGTCGTCGACGATGACGATGGTCACGGCGAATATGGCGCCAGCGCTTGCACGAGGGGCGCTCCAAGGGCTAACACGCTATCCGCTCCTTCCATCCGAGGCTTGTTATCGGCGGAGAATATCATCAACGCCGCACTGCGGCATCGGTAAGCGGGCGCAGGCAGGGGTGGTCAAAAATTGAGCAGCCCCTGCGGCATCGCCCGAAAGGCCATCAGCCGTGCGCGCGAGCCATTCTTATCCACAGAAATTGTGGATAAGCGCCGGACCTGTGGATACCGCCGCTTCAGGCGGGCAGGCGCTCGACCGGAACGCCCGCGGGCACCTGGCGCAACCGGTCGCGCGTGATGCGCAACGCGGAAAAGCGCGTTTTGCGCGCCGCGGCATTCTGCAGCAGGACGGACAGCACCGCGCCCTTGTCCTGCACCCACTGGGTCTTGCCGCGCAGCAGCTTCATCGCGTTCTCGGCCGTGCCCAGGCGGTAGGACATGGCGTCGATCTGGATGGTGTGCCTGCCGTCGAAGCGCGAGGCGTCCTGGTCGGTGAGCGCGGCGGCGTCGAGGTTGCTGCTTTCGTGGTCGATGCGGTAGATGAACTGCAGGCCGCTATGCGGGTCCTGCACCACGATGAGCTTGTCCGAGCCGGAGACGTCGGACAGCATGCCGATCACCCGCGACTCGACCAGTTGGTTGCCGCGCTGCTCCTGCGTGTACAGGAAGATGGTGGGGAGGGGCGGGGCGGAGAAGCTGCTTTCCATATCGAAGACACCGTGCCTGTGACGCCGCCTTTTACGCCCGGGCGCGGCGCTGGCGCACCGCCTGCGCCAGCATGTCGAGCACCGGCTCGGTCTGGATCCAGCCCAGGCAGGCGTCGGTGATGGAGACGCCGTGGCGCAGCGGCTGGCCGGCCTTGAGGTCCTGGCGGCCTTCTTCGAGGTGGCTTTCGATCATGACGCCGGTGATGCGCGCGTCGCCCGCGGCCAGCTGGGCCGCGATGTCGCGCGCCACGTCGACCTGGCGCAGGTGCGACTTGTTGGAGTTGGCGTGCGAGCAGTCGATCATGACCTGTTCGCGCTGGCCGGCGGCGCGCAGCGCGGCGCAGCTGGCGTCGACGCTGGCGGCGTCGTAGTTCGGGCCCTGTTTGCCGCCGCGCAGGATGACGTGGGTGTCCTGGTTGCCGCGGGTCTCGAAAATGGCGGCCATGCCCATTTTGGTCATGCCCATGAAGGCGTGCTTGGCGCTGGCGGCCACCATGGCGTCGGCGGCGATCTGCACGCCGCCGTCGGTGCCGTTCTTGAAGCCCAGCGGACAGCTCAGGCCGGAGGCGAGCTGGCGGTGGCTGGGGCTTTCGGTGGTGCGCGCGCCGATGGCGCCCCAGGAGATCAGGTCGGCGATGTACTGCGGGCTGAGCAGGTCCAGGAATTCGGTGGCGATCGGCAGGCCCAGGCCGCTGATGTCCAGCAGCAGTTCGCGCGCGCGGCGCAGGCCTTCGTTGATGCGGAAGCTGCCGTCCAGGCGCGGGTCGTTGATATAGCCTTTCCAGCCCACCGTGGTGCGCGGCTTCTCGAAGTAGACGCGCATGACGATGAGCAGATCCTTGCGGTAGTGCTCGGCGGCGGCGCGCAGGCGGCCGGCGTATTCCATGGCCTGGTCGCGGTCGTGGATGGAGCAGGGGCCGACCACCAGCACCAGGCGGTCGTCGCGGCCGTGCAGCACGTCGGCGATTTCGGCGCGGCTGCGTTCGACCAGCATCTGGATTTCGCTCGATACCGGCAGTTCGTCCTGCAGCAGGGCGGGTGAGATCAGCGGCCGCACGGCGCCGATGCGGGTGTCGTCCGTGCGCGTATTGTCCTGGGTGGAGTCGGCCGTACCGACCTCGCGGTCGTGCAGGGGATCGTCAATGCGGGTCAAGGGAAGCTCCGTGCCGTAGATGCGGGAAAGACCGCCATTATCGCACCGCGCAGCCGTCCGGTTGCCTACGTCCGGCTGATGGGCCGATTTCTACGTCTATCGGCGACGCTATGGCATTAACCCGTTAGCGATAAGGACAGGTCCTGCACCGATAACGTAGCATTGCGGCTACAGTGTTCCTGCGGCCGCCTGCAAGGGCCCGCCCTATTCGACTAGGACGGTAGACAATGCCTAAGACCGACGCCGGCGCGACCCGACGGATTCTTCTCGTGGAAGACCATCCCGTCGAACGCGCCTATCTGCAGAACGTGCTTCTGGCGTTCGGTTTTCGGCGGGTGGCGGGGCTGGGCAGCAGCGCCGAGGCCGTCGGCGCGCTGACGCGCCAGTTCTACGACGTGGTCATCAGCGACATCGTGGTGGGCGAGGGCGACGGCACGCGCCTGCCCAACGAGCTGCGCCGCCTGGTCGACGCCGGCCGCCTCAAGCGCATGCCTCCCATCATCTGGATCAGCAGCCTCAGCGACGAGCTGCTGCAATCGCACGTGCGCCTGGCGCTGCAGGCCGGCTGCCCGTCGGCCCAGGCGCTGTCCAAGCCGGTTTCGCGCAGCGCCCTGCAGCAGGCCATGAAGACCGCGCTGCGCAGCATCGACGAACACGACGCGGCCTCGCCGCAGCCGAATGCCGTGCGCCGCGACGTGATGGAAGTGGCGCTGGGGCACGCGCTGATCACCGGCCAGGGCATGAGCGTGGTGCTGCAGCCGCAGATGAGCCTGTCCACGGGCCGCGTGCTGGCGGCCGAGGCGCTGTCGCGCTGGGAGCATCCCGAACTGGGCGCCATACCGGCGGTGGATTTCGTGCCGGCCGCGCACCGGCTGGGCCTGGACCGCATGCTGTTCAGCCGTGTCACCGACCGCGTCATCGAGGTGCTCGGCCGCATGCATGCCCAGGACATCGCGGTGCCCATCGCGATCAACGCCTCGGCGTCCACGCTGTGCACCCGCGACCTGCCCGCGCTGCTGGAGCAGCGCGTCGGGCAGGCCGGCCTGCCGGCGCGGCTGGTCAAGGTCGAGCTGACCGAGGACGAGCCGGTCACCGACTGGCTGGCGCTGTCCTCGGTGCTGAACCTGCTGCGGGTGCGCGGCTTCGAGCTGGCGATGGACGATTTCGGCGCCGGCATCGCCTCGATGCGGCTGTTCTCGGCCATGCCGTTCACCGAGCTCAAGATAGACCGCGACTTCATCGTGCACATGCATCGCGAGCCGGCCTCGCGCGCGGTGGTGGCCGCCGCGATCGAAATGGGCCGCGTGCTGGGCCGCCGCGTGGTGGCCGAAGGCGTGGAGCACGAGCGCGACCTGCAGCTGCTGCGCGAACTCGGCTGCGACGTGGCGCAGGGCTACGGCATCTCCATGCCGCTGGAGCCGGACGCCTTCATCGAATTCTGTCGCCAGCACTGAACGGCTTGACCGCAATCAAGCGCTTGCCCGCGGGCCGGCGGGCAGGCGGCCGCGCCGCGCTACCATTGATATAGGGACGCCTTGCCGGTCGGCGGGCGCCCGGACCTTCAAATGGAGCGATGGAACGATGCGACGCATCCTTGCTGCGGTGCTGCTGGTCTGTTTGCTGGCGTGGGCCGGCGCCTATAGCGCGCTGCCCCCCGCCGAACTCAATGTCTGGATCGTGCGCGATCAGCTGATCCTGCTGACCGGGCTTTCCGCTTACGCGGTGATGACGCTCATCATGCTGCTGGCGGTGCGGCCGATGTGGCTGGAGACGCGGCTGGGCGGGCTGGACAAGATGTACCGGCTGCACAAATGGAGCGGCATCCTGGCCACGGCGCTGGCCGCGGCCCACTACCTCATCAAGGTGGGCAAGCCGGTGCTGCTGGCCATGTTCGATCCCGTGCCCAAGACGCCGCGCACGGCCGCCTTGCTGGACATGTTCCGAGGCTCGGCCAAGGACATCGGCGAATGGGCGGTGTGGATACTGGTGGCGCTGGTGCTGCTGACGCTGTGGCGCCGCTTCCCGTATCACATCTGGCGGCAGGTGCACCGGATCTCGGCCGTGATTTTCCTGGTGGTGGCGTTCCATGGCGTGGTGCTGGCGCCGGCGGCATGGTGGAGCCAGCCGGTCGGCTGGCTGCTGGCCGCCTGTACGGCGGTGGGCGGCGTGTGCGCGCTGATGGCGCTGGCCGGGCTGATCGGCCGTTCGCGGCGCTACAAGGGCCAGGTGCTGGCCATCGACGCGCTGTCCGACGACATCCTGTCGCTGACCTGCAGGGTGGAGGGCGACTGGCATCACCGCGCCGGGCAGTTCGCCTTCCTGACAGCGGACCGGCGCGAAGGCGCGCATCCGTTCACGGTGTCGGGCGCCGACGACGGCACGGGCCGCGTGGAGTTCTCGATCAAGGCGCTGGGCGACTACACGCGGCGGCTGCAGAAAAGCCTGAAGGTGGGCCAGGCCGTGACCATAGAGGGGCCTTACGGCTGCTTCGATTTCGAGCGCGACGATGGCCGCCCGCAGATCTGGGTGGCCGCCGGCATCGGCGTCACGCCGTTCATCTCATGGCTGGAGTCGCTGCAGGCCGAGCCGGCCCGCGCGCCGAACGCCACGCTGTATTACTGCGTGCGCAACGCCGACGAGGCGCCGTTCGCCGAACGGCTGAAGACGCTGTGCGCGCACGTTCCCAACGTGACGCTGAAAATCCGCTACAGCGATACCGAACGGCCGCTCAGCGCGGCCGAGCTGGCCGCGGACCACAAGCCGGGCATGCCCTGGCCCAGCGTGTGGTTCTGCGGTCCGATCGGGTTCGCCGACGCGCTCAAGGACGGGCTGCATCGCCGCGGCATGCCGGTGGGCGAGCTGTTCCACCAGGAAGCCTTCCAGATGCGCTGATCAGAGGCCGGACACCTCGACGTCGCCCGGGTAGTCGACCGAGAACTTGAACACGGTTTCGCGCGTCTTGCCCGGTTCGAGTTCCCAGTCCCAGGCGATCCGGCCGTCGGCTTCGCGCTTGATGTCGCGCTCGGCCGGCGACAGCAGCTTGACCGTGATCTTCTCGTTGCGCGAGACCGGCAGGCGGTCCTTGAAGCTGATGCGCTCCTTGGTGGCCTTGTTGTTCTTGACCGTGAACTTGTATTCGTAGGTCACGCGCTGGCCGCTACCCGAAAAGCCGGTGCTCTCGGTATAGCGGTTGACCAGTTCGCGCTTGATCGAGATGCCGTCGTCGGCGCCCAGCGCCAGGTCCATCTTCTCGCCCGGCATCACCGCCTTGAGCCGGCCGGCGGCCACGAAAGCGTCGTCCAGGTAGGTATTGAGCGGCCCGGCCAGGAACGGGAAGGCGGTGTCGTTGCTGGCCTGCGCGGTCAGGTAGGCGGTTTCGCGCAGCGCGGGGGTGGACTGGTATTGCAGCGTGGCCGGCAGCTTGGCGGCGGCGATGGCCACGCGCTGGGTGGTGTTGTCCGAAGGCAGCGTGGCGGGGTTCTTGATCTGGAACGAGGCGCTGGTGGCTTCGTTCTGCACCTGCGCGGTGACGACCTCCACGGGCCGGGGCGCGGGCCTGGCCAGGGTGTAGGCGGCGTCCTCCATCGGCGCGCCGCTGCGCGCGCGGCTCTCGGCCGCGATCTCGGCCTGCTTGCGGGCCGTGGGCGCGGGCGGAGGCGGCGGGGCGGCCACGTCGACGATCCAGGGCTGCAGCGCCGGCGCGCCGCCGCCCAGCGAGGGGCGCGCGGTGGACAGGGTGAGCTTGACGTTGTTCCAGTCCTCGCCGGTGTTCTGGCGGATCACGCCGAAATATCCCAGGTCCACGCTGCGCTCGGCCAGGCGCAGGCGCGCGTCGTACGCCGGCGTCCAGTGGGCGCCGCCCACGGCGTAGGTCAGGTTCAGGTCGACCTTGCCGGCGCGCGCCAGGTTCACGCGCAGCGTGACGGTCTTGCTGCGCCGGGCCTGCGTGTCCTGCAGCCGGGCCAGCTGGTTGCGCAAGGCTTCGATGTCGCGCTCCAGCGCCGCCTTGCGCTCGCCCACCTGGCGCAGCGCGGCCAGCGTACGGGCAAGCGAGTCCGCGCTGAGCGACTGGATGGCCTTCAATTCTTCCAGCGTCGGACGCGCGCCGTCCTTGCCCGGCTCGGTGGCGCCGCGCTGCATCATCAGCACCAGTTCGCGCTGGTTGTCCAGCACCGCGGCCTCGTCCTCAAGCGCGCCATGCCGGCCTTCCAGTTCGCGCAACTGGTCTTCCAGCTGCCTGACGCGGGCGTTGGCGGCGTCGGCCTGGAAGGCGTCGCTGACCTTCACGTCCAGCAACGTGGCCTGGCCGGTGCTGTTGGCGGAGACCTGGACCGAGTTTTCCTGCAGGGATGCGGGCAGCTTTTCCAGCACCAGTTCGTGCTCGCCGGCGGGCAGCTCGGCGCTGCTGGCGCCGCGTGTCACGACCGCGCGGTCCTGGTAGACCGTCACGGCGCCGATGGAAGAGGGCAGCCCGGCGGCCGCGCCCAGGCCGGGAATCGTCGCAATGGCCAGGGCCAGAAGAGTACGTCGCACGGGATCACCTTTATATGGAAGTTCGAAGCGGCGCCGGGCCGCGGACCCGGCGAGCGCGACAATTTACATTGCCCCTCTGGCGCCGGTTTTACAGAAGGTGTCAAAGCACTTCAGGAATCGGGGTGCGCCAGCTCGCGCAGCAGTTCCACCGCGTTGGACGCCGCGGCGGAGCGGTCGTGGCGGCGGTAGGCCATGTCCAGCAGCGCGTGCGGCGCGTCGCCCTTGATCGGACGGTACTCGATGCCTTGCGCGCCCATGTGGCGCATGGCCGCCGGCACCACCGAGATGCCGACCCCGGCCGCGACCAGGCTGACGATGGAGGCCATCTGCGGGGCTTCCTGGATCACGCGCGGCGTGAAGCCGGCGCGCTGGCAGGCCGACTGGATGGCGTCGTACAGGCTTGCGCCGATGGGCCGCGGATACAGCACGAAGTCCTCGTCGGCCAGCGCGGCCATGGGGATGGCGCGCTTGCGCACCAGCCTGTGGTCCGGCGGGAGCGCGACCAGCATGGGCTCGTTGAGCACGCGCTCGGACTCGAACTCCGGGTCGGCGACATAGGGAGGGCGCACGAAGGCCACGTCGACCTCGCCGGCGCGCAGGCTGCGCAGCAGCGACACGCTGGTGCTTTCGGTCAGCGTGATGCGCACGCCGGGATAGCGGTCGCGGTAGGCGCGGATGGCGCGCGGCAGGTAGGGATGGAACACGGCCGAGGCGGTGAAGCCCACGGTGATCGCGCCGCGCTCGCCGCGGCCCAGCCGGCGCGCCGTGTCCACGGCCCGGTCGGCGCCGGCCAGGATGGCGCGCGCGTCTTCCAGGAACTGGGCGCCGGCCTCGGTCAGCGCGATCCCGCGCGGCAGGCGCAGGAACAGCGGCGTGCCGATCTCGCGTTCCAGCTGCTGGATCTGCTGGCTCAGCGGCGGCTGGCCAATGCCCAGCCTGGCGGCCGCGCGGGTGAAATGCAGCTCTTCGGCGACGGCGGTGAAGTAACGCAGGTGGCGCAACTCCATGATGGCGCGGTCCTATCGTTATTAGATATGGTGGGTAGCAGTTTCATATATTGGACGTATGCAAGGGAAAAGTCTATCTTGAATGGGCGCGCCGGTCCTTCCGGCCCGATGTTTTTCGAGAACCCAGATGTCCGCCGCCATACCTTCTCCCGCCGCACCTTCCGATTACCTCGTCCGCGGAACGCCCAGCCTGCACCGCGCCCAGTGGGCCTTGTTCGCCGCCGGGTTCTCCACGTTTTCGCTCTTGTATTGCGTGCAGCCGCTGATGCCGCTGTTCACCCACGAATTCGGCGTGTCGCCGGCGCAAAGCAGCCTGGTGCTGTCGCTGTGCACGGGACTGCTGGCCGCGGCCATTTTCCTGGTGGGCCTGTTTTCGCAGTCGCTGCCACGCAAGCGCGTCATGACGCTGTCGCTGGCGGCCTCGGCGCTGCTGGGCACGGTCGCGGCGGTGGCGCCGGACTGGCACAGCCTGCTGGCGCTGCGCGCGCTGCAGGGCGTGGCGATGGGCGGGGTGCCGGCGGTCGCGATGGCCTATCTGGCCGAAGAAGTCGAACCGGAGACGCTGGGCCTGGCGATGGGGCTGTATATCAGCGGCAGCGCCTTCGGCGGGCTGTCGGGCCGGGTCATCACCGGGCTGGTGGCCGACCATTTCGGCTGGCGCGCGGCGCTGGGCACGCTGGGCGTGCTGGGCATGGCGGCCGCGCTGCTGTTCGCCTGGCTGCTGCCGGCTTCACGCCGCTTCAGCGCGCAGCGCGGGCGCGGCTGGGCCGGCGTCTGGGCCGACGTGCGCGCCGGCGTGGGCGCCCACCTCCGGAACGGCCCGTTGTGCGCGCTGTTCGCGCTGGGCGGCCTGCTGATGGGCGCCTTCGTCACCGTCTACAACTATGTCGGCTTCCGGCTGCTGCAGCCGCCGTTTTCGCTGAGCCAGACCTTCATCGGCTCGATCTTCGTGGTCTACCTGGTGGGCATCTTCGCCTCCACCTATTGCGGCCGGCTGGCCGACCGCCACGGCCGCGGCCTCATGCTGTGCGCGGCCACCGGCCTGGCCCTGGCCGGGCTGCTGTTGACGCTGTCGGACTCGCTGCCCGTGCTGATCGCCGGCATCGTGGTGTTCACGTTCGGCTTTTTCGCCGCCCACGCGGTGGCCAGCGGCTGGGTAGGGCAGATGGCCCGGGGCTACAAGGCGCTGGCGGCGGCGCTGTACCTGCTGGTGTACTACGTGGGCTCCAGCGTGCTGGGCTCCCTGGGCGGACACTTCTGGGCCGACGGCGCCTGGGGCGGGGTGGCGGCGATGACCGGCGGGCTGCTGGCGCTGGCGCTGGCGATCAGCGCCGGCCTGTACCGGCGCGCCGCTCGAGCGGCCGCCTTGCAGCAGGCATAGCACAAAAGCGATTAATTCTCATTTAAACTCGTGGCTCGATGCATTCCGATCCGAGAGCCGCGATGCCTGATTCCATCTCCGATTGCCAGACCCTGCGGCGCGAACACGCCGCGCTGTTGGCCGCCTACGGCCAGGCCCAGTCCCATTGCAGCCGCCTGTTGACCGCGCAGGCGGCGCGCATACTCCACCTCGAAGCCGAAACCATGCGGCTGCGCGCCGCCGTCATCGTGCGCGACACGGCGCTGGCCTGGGCGCGCCAGGACCGCGAGGCGCTGGAGCTATCGGCGCCCGGGCTGCCCAGACGCGCGGCGCTGGCGCGCACCGTGACCCAGCTGATCGAACGCATCCGCACGCTGTCGCGCGAACGGCTGGCCTGGCAGAGCCAATGCGGCGGCGCGCGGCCGCCCGCCGCCGCCGGCATGCCGGCGGCGATGGCGTTGCAGCGCAAGTCCGTGCTGTGCGTGGGCGCCGACGCCGTGGCCCTGGCGCTCACGCGCAAGGTGGTGGAGACGGCCGGCGGACGCTACCTGGGCCATAGCGGCGACGCGCACAGCGCCGAGGCGCTGGAAGCCAGCCTGGTGCAGGCCGATCTGGTCATCTGCCAGACCGGCTGCGTCAGCCACGGGGCTTACTGGCGCGTGAAGAACCATTGCACCCGCACGGGCAAGCAGTGCGTGCTGGTCGACAAGCCGGAAGCCTTGAGCGCGCTGCGGCTGGACAGGGAACCGTTGCGTCGAGTTACCTAGCGTTTCGGCAGCCCGGCGTCCCCCGCAATACAGTCTTGGTGGTGGGGGAGCCTAAATGCTGACCAAGCGAGACCGCGTCGCGCTGCCCTGGACGGACACCCTGGCCCGTCTGGAGGATGAGCGCATCATGCTCGAACGCATCGCCGCCGGCGTGCCGCTGGCGCAGGTGCTGGAGCACGTCCTGCACGCCATCGAGGCGCAATCCAGCGTGGAGCTGCGGACTTCCATCGCGATGTTCGACGAAGCCGCGGGCTGCCTGCGGCACGGCGCGGCGCCCAGCCTGCCGCCCGCGTTCAACGCCGCCGTCGACGGCGCGGCCATCGGCCCGGACATGGCGTCGTGGGGCGCGGCCGCGCACTCCGGCTGCCCGGTCTATGTCGAGGACATCGCCACAAGCCCGATCTGGGCGCGCTGGCGCGACCTGGCGCTGGCCAACGGGCTGCGGGCCTGCTGGTCCACTCCGATCAAGGCGCCCGACGGCCGGCTGCTGGGGGTGTTCTCCAATTACTACGGCGCGCCGCGCGCGCCGTCGGCGCACGATATCGACGCCATCGCGCTGGTGACGCGCAGCGCCGCGCTGGCCATCGAACGCCACCTGACCGAATCCGCGCTGCGCCGCAGCGGCCAACGCTGGCGCGCCATGTTCGAAGGCATGCAGGAGGCCTTCTTCCTCAGCGAAGCCCTGCGCGACGAGAACGGGCGCATCGTCGACTTCCGCTTCCTGGAGGTCAACCCGGCTTTCGAGCGCCAGAGCGGCATGCAGGAGGGCGACACGCTGGGCCACACCCTGCGCGAGATGATCCCGGGCGTGCCGGGACAGATCATGGACACCTTCGCGCGGGTGGTGGAAACCGGCGAAGCGGCGCAGTTCGAGTTCGCCGTATCCACACCCCGGCAGGCCTGGTACGAGGCGCGCGTGCGCAAGGTGGAAGCGGACCGCATCATGGCGCTGTTTCTGGACGTCACGGCGCGCAAGGCGGCCGAAGGCGAGTTGTGGGAAGGGCAGCACCGCAAGAACCTGCTGCTGGCGCTGGGCGACCGCATGCGGGAACTGCATCTGCAGTCCGCCATCGAACAGGCGGCCTGCGAAAGCCTGGGCCAGCACCTGGCGCTGGGGCTGGTCGCGGTGCTGGACGGGGCCGGCGGCGAGACGCCGCCCACGCTGTCGGCCTGCTGGCGCTCGGCCGCCGACAGCGAAAACCTGGAGCCGCTGCAACTGGACCGCCTGGGCGACGAATACTACGCCGCCCTGGCGCACGGGCGCACCACCTATCTGCAGCCTCTGCTGGCGCAGGTCCAGGGCGATATCCGGCCGTGGGCCATCGTGGTGCCGACCCGCCGCTGGGGCCGGCCGGACGCGGCGCTGCTGGCGCGCCCGCAGGCCGGCAGCCGGTTGCGCCACGCCGACATCGCGTTCATCGAAGAAGTGGTCGAGCGCATGTGCGGTGCGGTCGAGCGTTCGCAGTACGCGCGCGTGCTGGAACAGCGCGTGGAAGACGCGATCGCCGAGCGCGACCGCATCTGGCGGCTGTCGCCGGAACTGCTGGCGGTGGTCGACCGGCAGGGCCGCTTCGTCAGCGTCAATCCGGCGGTGCGCACGATCCTCGGCTGGAGCGCGGAGCAGTTTCTGTCCATGAGCCTGCCTGAGCTGATCCATTCCGAAGACCTGGCGGCCACGCTGGCGGCCTGGGTCCGGCCGGCCGACGGCGAGCCGGCGCAGACCGTGCGGCACCTGGAGAACCGCGTGCTCAAGCGCGACGGCGGCCATTGCTGGATCACGTGGAGCATGTCCTGGTCGAACGACAGCCTGTACATGGCGGGCCGCGACGACACCGACCTGAAGCTGCAGGCCGAGGCCCTGCGCGAAGCCGAGACCGCCTTGCGCCAATCGCAGAAGATGGAGGCGGTGGGCCGCCTGACCGGCGGCATCGCCCACGATTTCAACAACATGCTGCAAGGCATCAGCGGCGCCCTGTACCTGATCGAGCGCAAGCTCGGCGCGGGCACGCCGGAACAGGCGCTGCGCTTCGTCGCGGTGGCGATGGATTCTGCCAATCGCGCGGCCCATCTGACCCAGCGCCTGCTGACGTTTTCGCGCCGCCAGCCGATAGACCCCAAGCCGTTCAGCGTGGCGTCGGCGCTGCAGTCCATGGCCGATCTGTTCCGCCGCTACACGGGCGAACGGGTACGGCTCACCTTCGACGTGGAGCCCGGCCTGTGGACCGTGTGCTGCGACAAGAACCAGTTCGAGAACGCCATGCTGAACCTGGTCATCAACGCGCGCGACGCCATGCCGCAAGGCGGCGTACTGACGGTGGCCGCGCGCAACCTGCGGGGCGACGAACCGTCGCTGCGGCAGGCGCTGGAAGTGCAGCCGGGGCCATTCGTGGAAGTGGCGGTCTCCGACGAGGGCTGCGGCATGACGCCGGAAGTGCTGTCGCACGCCTTCGATCCGTTCTACACCACCAAGCCGCAGGGAGAGGGCACCGGGCTGGGCCTGTCGATGATCTACGGCTTAGCCCGGCAGGCCGGCGGCGCGGCGACGCTGCAAAGCGCGCTGGGCCAGGGCACCACAGTGCGGCTGCTGCTGCCGCGCCATGAAGGCGCGGAGGAATGCGCGCCGCGGCGCGCGGCGCCCACGGAGCCGGCGCCGCCGCTGAAGTGCAAGGCGGTAGTGGTCGTGGTGGAGGACGACGCCAACGTGCGCGACATGGTGCATGAATGCCTGGTGGAGCAGGGCCTGCAGGTGCATACCGCGGCCGACGGCGAGGCCGGCCTGGAACTGGTGCTGTCCACGCGCGACATCGACCTGCTGGTGACCGACGTGGGCCTGCCGGGGCTGAACGGGCGGCAGCTGGCCGACGCGGCGCGCGCGGCCTATCCCGACCTGAAGGTGCTGCTGATGACCGGCTACGCCGGCAAGGCCGGACGCAACGGCGACCTGCTGGAGCGCGGCATCGAACTGATCGTCAAGCCGTTCTCGCTGGCCACGCTGGGCGAACGTGTGCAGCGCATGCTCCAGACCGCGGGAGCGCCCGGCGCCTAATGCTGGCGCCGCAGCTCGGCCGGCGGCACGCGCAACTGGCCGCGGTACTTCGATACCGTGCGGCGCGCCAGCAGGATGCCGTTGGCGGCCAGTTGCTGGGTCAGCGCCACGTCCGACAGCGGCATGGCCGGGTCCTCGGCCTCGACCATTTCCTTGATCAGGGCGCGCACCGCGGCCGCCGAGCAGGAGCCGCCCGATTCGGTGGCCAGCTCGCGCGAGAAGAAGTGGCGGAACTCGAACACGCCGCGCGGCGTCACCATGTATTTGCCCACGGTGGCGCGCGATACCGTGGACTCGTGCATGTCCAGGTCGTCGGCCACTTCGCGCAGCATCAGCGGGCGCAGGGCCACGTCGCCGTACTCGAAAAAGGTCTGCTGGCGCTTGACGATGGCCTCGGCCACGCGCTGGATGGTGGTATAGCGCTGCTCGACGTTGCGCACCAGCCAGCGGGCCTCCTGCAGTTCCTGGGCCATGGGGCTGCGGTCGTCGAGGCGGGCGCGCCGGAACAGGTCGGCGTAGGTGCGGTGCAGCCGGGCCTGGGGCATGGCGTTGCGGTTGGGCAGCACGCGCCAGCGCGCCTGCCATTTGTCCACGAACACGTCCGGAATCACATAGGCCGGCGCCTCGGCGCTGTAGCGCGCGCCGGGCTTGGGGTCCAGGCTGCGGATCAGCGCGCAGGCCTGGCGCAGCGCGTCCTCGGTGCAGCCCAGGGCGCGCCGCAGGCCGGCGCTGTCGTTCTTGGCCAGGCGCGGCAGATGCCGCAGCACGATGTCGCGGGCCAGCGCAAGCGTCTCCGGCGCGGCCTCCGTGTCGGCGGCCAGCTGCAGCATCAGGCATTCGGACAGATCGCGCGCCGCCAGGCCGGGCGCGTCGAGCTGCTGGACCAGGCGCAGCGCCATCATCCATTCGGTCTCTTCGGGCGGCGGATCGAACTCGCCCTGGGAATTGCCGCAAAGCTCGCACAGGGAGGTGCGCAGATAGCCGTCGTCGTCCAGCGCGTCGATGATGAACTCCGCCAGCAGGCGGTCGCGCGGCTTCAGGTGGTAGTTGCCCAGTTCCTGCGACAGGCGCTGGTGCATGGACGGCGTGGCGCAGACCCATTGGGCCTGGTCGATCGCGCCGTCGCCGGCGGCGCGGGTGGGATAGTCTCCCGAATAGGAAGGAGCATCGGGCGGCGGCTGGTCGGCGTCGGAAGCCGGCGCCGGCGCTTCGGGCGCAGGGGCTTCGTGGGCGGCGTGCGCCTGCGGGGCAGGCGCCGGCGCGCCGTCCTGTTCGTCCTCGGGATTTTCCAGGAACGGGTTGGTGGCCAGCGCGTGTTCCACCGCGGTGGTGAATTCCAAGGCTGTCATCTGCAGCAGCTTGACCGATTGCTGCAGGCGGGGCGCCAGAGTCATTTGCTGGCGCAGGCGCAATTCTTGCGTAGGGTAGCCCAATCGAGACTCCAGGATGAGGGCCGCCGGACGGCAGCGCACCCTGGTATACATGCAAATTCCGTGCCAGCCGCGGCGGCGGGCGGGCAGGCGGCCCGCACGCGCCGCGCAGGGCCGGTATTACAAAGCCGCGGTAAGAATTGCCCAGCCGGCCGGTTCAGCTTTCGCCTACGTCCAGGCCGTAGGCGTCGAGCCGGTTGTAAAGGGTCTTGAGGCTGATGCCCAGTGTCTGCGCAGCCAGCCGCTTGTCGCCCTCGTGGTGGGCCAGCGTGGCCAGGATGTACTCGCGCTGGGCGCGTTCCAGCGGCATGCCGACGGGCAGACATAGCGTGCCGTCGCGCAGCTCGCCGCGAGGCACGTCGCGCGCCCGCGCCAGCGCGCTGGCGTCGAGTTCGGCGTCGGCCAGGATATAGGCGCGCTGCACCGTGTTGCGCAGCTCGCGCACATTGCCCGGCCAATCGTGCTGCGCAATCGCCTCCTGCATGGCGCGGGAGAAGGCTTTTTGCGTGCCGTGCTCGCGGTTCAGCGCGTCCAGGAAGCGCTGGGCCAGTATCCGCGCGTCGTCGCCGCGCTCGCGCAAGGGAGGCACGCGCAGCGGCACCACCAGCAGCCGGTGCAGGAAATCCTGCCGCAGCCGGCCTTCCGCCACGGCGGCCTGCGGGTCGCGGTTGCTGGCGCAGATGACGCGCACGTTGGCGCGCAGCAGGTCGGCCCCGCCGACACGCTGGTACGTGCCCGATTCCAGCACCCGCAGGAAGTGCACCTGCATGTCCGGCGGCATTTCGGTCACTTCGTCCAGGAACAGCGTGCCGCCGCTGGCGTACTCGAAATAGCCGGCGTTCTGCGCCACCGCGCCGGTGAAGCTGCCTTTTTCGTGGCCGAACAATTCGGCATGCGCCAGCGTGCCGCTGATGGCGCCGCAATTGACGGCCACGAACGGCTGGTCGCGGCGGTCGCTGGTTTCATGGATGGCGCGCGCGACGATTTCCTTGCCGGTGCCGCTTTCTCCCACAATGAAGACGCTGGCGTCGGTGGCGGCCGCCAGCCGGAGCTGGGAGGCCAGTTTCTGCATCGCCGGCGAAAGGCCGTCGGCGTCCATCAGCGCCGAAGGGGAGGCGGCGGCGGCATCGCGCGCGGCGGCATTGACAGTGCGATTGGCCATGCGGATTCCTTGGCCCGGGCGCGGGCCGTTGTCCAGATTGCATCGTAGAGGGCGGCCGCGGCGGCGTATGCGACCAGTTGCAAGTATTCGAAAACGTTGATGGAAAGTATCCAATATTTACCCATCGCGCGACGCCAGCCGCTATGCTGAACCGTGGCTCAACAAGGAGCAGGGAATGCCCCATTTGCTGATCGTCGACGACGACGCCGCGATACGCGAAACGCTGGCCGAAATAGGCCGGGAGAGCGGTTTTTCGGTGGCGCTGGCCGCGAGCATCAAGGATGCGATGATCCAACTCGAACGGCAGGCGCCCGATCTGGTCCTGACCGACGTCCGCCTGCCCGAGGGCAGCGGCATGGACATCTTCAAGAACGCGGCCGCGGCCAGCGCCGAGGTCGTGGTGATGACCGGCCACGGCACGGTGGACAACGCCGTGCAGGCGCTGCGGCTGGGCGCCACCGACTACCTGGTCAAGCCCATCTGCATGGAGCGGCTGAACGATATCCTCACGCGCATCGCCGCGGGCGCGGGCGGCGACCTGGCCGGCCAGCCGTTCGAGGAGCCGGGACGTTTCGGCAAGATGTACGGCGCTTCCGAACGGATGCGGGACCTGTACCGCCAGCTGGGACGCGTGGCGCCCACCAACGTCACCACCCTGGTCATCGGCGAAAGCGGCACCGGCAAGGAACTGGCGGCCCACGCCATCCATGAACTCAGCCCGCGCCGGCAGCGGCCCTTCATCGCGGTCAATTGCGGCGCGATTTCGCCCAACCTGATCGAAAGCGAAATGTTCGGCCACGAACGCGGCAGCTTCACCGGCGCCGACCGCCAGCACAAGGGCTACTTCGAGCGCGCCGACGGCGGCACGCTGTTTCTGGACGAAGTGACCGAGATGCCGCTGGACCTGCAGGTCAAGCTGCTGCGCGTGCTGGAGACGGGCCAGTTCATGCGCGTGGGCACCAACCGCGAGATCGCCTGCGATATCCGCATCGTGGCCGCCACCAACCGCAATCCCGAACAGGCGGTGCGCGAAGGCAAGCTGCGCGAGGATCTGTATTACCGGCTCAGCGTGTTCCCGGTGGAGCTGCCGCCGCTGCGCGAGCGCGGTGACGACATCCTGCTGCTGGCGCGGCGCTTTCTCGCCACGCAGAACCAGGAGTCGGGCACCAGCAAGGATTTTTCCCCGGCCGCGCTGCAACGGCTGCAGCAGTACGAATGGCCGGGCAACGTGCGCGAGCTGAAGAACTTCGTGCGCCGCGCCTTCATCATGGCCGACGGCAATGTGCTGGAGGCCGACATGCTGGCGCCGCAGGTGTCTCCGTCGGGCGCCTCGGCCACGGGCGGGCGCGTCAGCGTGCCGGTGGGCGAGACGCTGGCCGAGGTGGACCGGCGGCTCATCCTGGCCACGCTGGAGCGCTGCAACGGCGTCAAGAAGCAGACGGCGGCGATGCTGGGCATCAGCCCCAAGACCCTGTACAACCGGCTCGAAGAATACGCCGCGGCGGGCTATGTGCTGCCGGGCGAACCCGGGGCCCGCCCGCCGCGGCGCTAAGGCCTTATTTGCCGTAGCGGGCCTTCAGGTCCGCGATACAGGCATCCTTGGCGTTGCCCGACATGGCGTCGCATTTCTGCTTGCCGACCTTATAGTCGGCGTCGTTGCGCGTCTTGGCGGCGTCGCGGTTGGCTTCGGCCTTCTGCTTGCCGGCCTTGGCCTCGGCCTTGGCCTTGTCGCGCGAGGCTTCCGCCTCCTGCTGGCAGATGTCCTTCTGGTTGCCCTTCATCGCGTCGCAGCGCTTCTTGTCGAGTTTGTACTGATCGTCGATCTGGTCGTCGCTGCGCACGGCGGCGGCGCCCGACGCGGGCTGCGCCGGCGCCTGGAAGGCGAGCGCGCTCAGGCCCAGGGCCACGGCAGGAAGAACGGCTAGGGACAGTTTCATGGTTGACTCCTCGGGTTGTGGTCCGACCACGCGCGGACCCGGGCGTCGACACGCAAGCGGCGTTCCCGGCGGGCCGGGCATGCGGCTTGCAGACCCGTTCGCGTTGCAGCAAGAGAGGGATCGGCATGGATACCGAACGTAAACGCGACGGCGGCGCGCGCGCCAATACGCCGCAGGACGAGACCGAAGCCGCGCATCGCAGCGGCAAGCTGGGCGCGGACAAGCCGGGCTTCGGCAAGCCGCCGGCGCATCCGGCGCGCCCGGCCGACAAGAAACCGAACGAGAAGGGGCCGGAGTTCGAAGAGGGCGGCCAATACCCGGGCAAGCGTCCCGGCGGCAAATAGGCGGGAGCCGGCGCGCGGGCATGGCGGTTGCTGGGCTAGCCGCAAGCCATTCCCGTACCGGAGGTTTCCCATGGCCTTGATCGTCGCCGCCCGATTCGACACCTTCGACGAGGCCGCCGTGGCGGCCCGTCAGCTCTTCGACCAGGGCTTCACCGAGGACGACATCCATACGTTCTACATCAACACGGCGGGCGAGCACGCGCGGTTTCCCATAGGCGGAGACCGCATCGCCGACCCCGACGCCAAGGGCGGGCACTTCGGCGCCGTGGCCGGCGCTTCCGTGCTGGGCCTGCTGTTCGCGCTGGCCGGCGGGCTGGTGGCGGCGCGGCTGGCCGCCTCCATCCTGGTCGTGATTGCCGCGGCCGGCGTCGGCGCCTACCTGGGCGCGCTGGCCGGCGCGCTATGGGTCGTGGGCCGCGGCCGGCGCGCGCGTCCCGGCGTGCCGGCCGCGCCCGACGAGCATCCGGACCTGAGGCCGGCCGGCGTCATGCTGGCGCTGCACGTCGCGCCGGACCGCGATGCGCTGGCGCGCAGCGTACTGCGGCAGGCCGGCGGCAAGGACATCGAAAGAGCGCAGGGCCGCTGGCTGGAAGGCAAGTGGGAGGACTTCGATCCCCTGACCCCGCCCCGGAGAGCGGCATGAGCGCGCCGCGGATGCGCGCCTGGACCGCGGCGCTGCTGCTGGCCGCGCTGGGGCCGTTGCAGGCGCAGGACCTGCCCGAGGCCGACGCGCGCTTTCTGCAGGCGGCCGCGGGCTCGGGCATGTTCGAGATCGAGGCCGCGAGGCTGGCGCAGCAGCGCGCCGACAGCCGCGCGGTCAAATCCTATGCGGCGCAGATGCTGGAGCAGCATCGCGCCATCGACAAAGAACTGAGGACGCTGGCGCAGCGCAAGCAGGTGACGCTGCCCGACCAGCCGTCCGAGCCGGACCGCAGCACGCTGGAACAACTGCGCAACCGCAGCGGGGCGGACTTCGACGTGGTCTACGCCAAGCGGGCCGCGGTGGACGCGCACGTCATGGCCAACCGCCTGTACGAGACCGCGGCGCGCGAGTCGGAGGACCCGCAGGTGCGCGATTTCGCCACGCGCGTGCTGCCGGTGGTGACCCAGCACCTGGCCATGAGCCGCGAGTTGCAGCAGGGCCGGCCCGCCAACGGCGACAAGATCCAGCCGCCGGTCAAGGGCGAGGCGCCGGCGGTGTCGCCCGCCTCGCGCGACGCGCCGGCCTCGATCGCGCCGCCCAAATGATGGGGCGGCGGCCCGGCATCAGTCGCCGGCGCTGCCGGTGATCGGCAGCACGATGCCGGTGATGTAGCTGGAACAGACCGGCGAGGCCAGGAACACGTAGGCGGGCGAGATTTCCTCGGGCTGCGCCGGGCGTCCGAAATCCGTGTTCTTGCCGAACTCCCGGATGGCCTGCGGACTCTGGTCGGCCGGGTTCAGCGGCGTCCACACCGGACCCGGCGCCACCGCGTTTACGCGTATGCCCTGGCCGGCCAGGTTGGCCGCCAGCGAGCGCGTGAATGCGTGGATCGCGCCCTTGGTGGTGGAATAGTCCAGCAGTCTGGCGCTGCCGCGCAAGCCCGTCACCGAGCCGGTGTTGATGATGGCGGCGCCGGCCTTCAGATGGGGCAGGGCGGAGCGCGCCATGTAGAAATAACCGGTGATGTTGGTGCGCAGCGTCCGGTCCCATTTGTCGTTATCGATCTCCGGCAGCGTATCGGTGTGCTGCTGGTAGGCGGCGTTGTTCACCAGGATGTCCAGCCTGCCGAAGGCCTGCACCGCCTGCTGCACCGCGCTCTCGCAAAAGGCCGGGTCCTGCACGTCGCCGGCGATCAGCACGCAGCGCCTGCCTTCTTCCTGGACTGCGCGGCAGGTGGCTTCGGCGTCTTCGTGTTCGTTCAGGTAGACCAGGGCCACGTCGGCGCCTTCGCGCGCATACAGCACGCAGACCGCGCGGCCGATGCCGGAATCGCCGCCGGTGACGATGGCGGCCATGCCTTCGAGCTTGCCGCTGCCGCGATAGGAAGGGGCCTGGTACTGCGGCTTGAGCGCCATGTCCGCTTCTTCGCCGGGCTTGTCCAGATGCTGGCCGGGCATGGGCGGGGTCGGGTGCGGCCGCGCGCCGGTGTTGTCCTGGGTGGGTTTGCTCATGCGTCTCTCCTGGGTGCGTGTCTGCACCCACCGAGCAATCCGCGTTCCCACGCCGGCCGGCGCTACAGGCCCAGTTTCTTCAGCATGCGCGGGCCCACCGTCTTGCGGGCCGCTTCGTAGCCTTGCCAGGGATCGCCCAGTTCGCGCGCCAGCTCCACCGCGTTGCGGATATTGCAGGCCGCGCCGCGCCAGTCGCGTCCGGATTCCAGCGCGTCCCAGCCCACGGGCAGCGACACCGGCGCGCCGGCGCGGGCGCGCGCCGAGTAGGCCGCGATGGCGGTGGCGCCGTTGCCGTTGCGCAGATAGTCCACGAAGATGCGCCCGTGGCGGCGCACTTTGGACATATTGGAGGTGTAGCGCTCGGGGATGACCCGCGCCAGCTCATCGGCCAGCGCGCGCGCCAGGCCCTTGACCACGTCCCAGGGCTGGGTCGCGCGGATCGGCGCGACCAGGTGCAGGCCCTTGCCGCCGGTGGTCTTCAGGAACGGCGTCAGGCCGATTTCCTGCATCAGGCCGCGCGCCAGCTGCGCGCCTTCGGCGACCGCCTGCCATTGCACGTCGGGACCCGGGTCCAGGTCTATGGTGATGCGGTCCGGCTCGTCGGGCCGCGGCTGGCGCGCGCCCCAGGTATGGAACTCGATGACGCCGCGCTGCACCATGGCCAGCACGCCTTCCAGCGAGCGGATCAGCAGGTGTTCGCCGTCGCGTTCCAGGCCCTCGGGCAGCCGGCCGCTGATGTGCTTCTGGAAAAAGCAGGTGGCGTCGGTGCCGTCCGGGCAGCGCAGCAGCGCGATGCGCCGGCCCCGCAGATGCGGCAGGATCAGCTCGCCGGCCGACTCGTAATAGCGCGCCAGGTCCAGCTTGGTGGTGTCCGGGTCGTGCATGATGACCCGGCCCGGATGCGTGATGCGGACCTGGCCCACCTTGTCGGCGGCCTTGTCCGTCCTGGCGGCGGGGGGCTCGGGCGGGGGGGCTACCCGTTCGCCCTCGACCTCGCTGGCCGGCTTGTCCTCGCGCAGCCCGACGAAGGAAGCCTGGCGCAGCAGCTTGTCCTGGGTGACGCTGGCGTAGCGGATTTCCGCCACGAGTTCCGGCTTGACCCAATGGATTTCGCCCGCGCTCTGCCCGTAGCGCCCGGGGCCGGGCAGCTCGCCCACGAACGGGCTGGCGTCCGTCTCCAGTGCGTGCAGCTTCTTGTAGAGCGAGGCCAGGGTGGCGGCGGTGAAGCCTGTGCCGACGCGGCCCGCGTATTCCAGCTTCCGGCCCTTGCGCAGGCCCACCAGCAGCGCGCCGAAATGCTTGCGCGCGCCGGCCGGCGCGGTGTAGCCGCCGATCACGTATTCCTGGCGCGGCCGGCACTTGAGTTTCAGCCAGGCCGTGCCCCGGCCCGCCACGTAGCGCGAATCCAGGCGCTTGCAGATCAGCCCTTCCAGGCTCAGCCGGCAGGCTTCGGACCAGGCCGCGCGTCCTTCGGTGCCGTCGGCCACCTCCAGGCGCTGCGTCATCTGCAAGGGGACGCCGTCCGGCAGCGCGGCCAGCACCTGCTCCAGGCGCGCCTGGCGCTCGGACAGGGGCAGATCGCGCAGGTCCTCGCCGTCCCAGTAGGGCAGGTCGAAGGCCATGAACGACAGGTCCTGGGTGCGGCCGTCCAGCGCGTTCTGCAGCAGCTGGAAGTCCGATATGCCGCGCTCGTCCAGGCAGACCACCTCGCCGTCGATCCAGCCGTCGGGCAGGTCCAGCGCATCCAGGGCGTCGGCCAGCACGGCCATGCGCGCGGTCCAGTCGATGCCGCTGCGGCTGACCAGGCGCGCGCGTCCGCCGTGCACGCGGCACAGGATGCGATAGCCGTCGTACTTGACCTCGTAGGACCAGCCCGTTCCCTGCGGCGGAGCCTCGACCAGCGTGGCCAGTTGCGGCGCGAGCGTGGCCGGCAGCGCCGCGCGGCGCGTGGCCGGCCGGGCGCTTTTGGTCGTTTTCGTCGTCTTCGCCGCCTTGGCGGGCTTTTTCGCCTCGGCCTTGCGGGCCGCCTCGGCGTCATCGCCTTCGAGCGCCGCCTCGTCGTCCAGCTTGCGCAGCAGCCATTGCTTGTCTTCCTTGCCCAGGCGCAGCAGGGCCCAGGCGCCGTTCAGGGTGCCGCCGTGCAGGGTGAAGCGCAGATGCCCGCGCGCCAGTCCGCGCCTGGGGTCGCCGTCCGGCGTCCAGGTGCCGCGGTCCCAGATGTCCACGTGGCCGGCGCCGTAATGGCCCTTGGGGATGTCGCCCTCGAACTTGCCGTATTCGACCGGGTGGTCCTCGACCTTGATGGCCAGACGCTTGACGTCCGGATCGCGGCTGGGGCCCTTGGGCACGGCCCAGCTCACCAGCACGCCGTCGAGTTCCAGGCGGAAGTCGTAGTGCAGCGCGCGCGCCTCGTGGCGCTGGACCACGAAGGACAGATCGCCGGCGCGGCGCGCGCGCGGCGCCTTGCCGGCAGGCTCGCGGGTGCCGGTGAAGTCGCGCATCCTGCGGTACTGAGCCAGCGGTTCGCTCATGGGAACTCCTTATGACCGGCTCACGCCGCCTTGCGCCTGGCGGACGCGCCGGACTTGGCGGCAGTTTTGGCGGCAGTTTTCTTGGCGGCGGGCTTTTTCTTCGGCGCGGCGCGCTTGGCCGGCGCCTTGCGGGCGCCGCCGCGCTGCTCGATGCTCTGCTTGAGCAGCGACATCAGGTCTATCACCTTGGCCGATTCGCGCGGCGCCTTCGCGCCGTCCTCGGCTTCGGCCAGCACGTGGGTGCGGCCGGCCTTGATCTTCTTCTCGATGGCCGCCAGCAGGTCTTCGCGATAGTCGTCGCGATAGGCCTGCGGGTCCCAGGGGCCGGTCATCTCCTCGACCAGCCGCAACGCCATGTCGCGTTCGCGCGCGGCCGGCGCGGCGGTCTTGCCGGCGGGCAGGTCCAGGTCATCGGCCGACAGGATCTCGCCGGCGTAGCGCAGCGTGATCAGCATCAGGGCGTCGCCCTGCGGCAGCAGCGCGCACAGGTATTGGCGCGTGTGCAGCACCACGCGCGCCAGCCCCAGCCTGCCGGCCTGGCGCAGCACCTCGCGCAACAGCACGTAGCCTTTTTCGCCGCGCCGGTCCGGCGCCAGGTAGTAAGGGGTGTCGTAGTAATAGATCGGCACTTCGGCGGCGTCGACGAAACCCTGGATCTCCACCGTCTGGGTGGCGGCGACGTTGGCGCGCTTGAAGTCCTCGTCGTTCATGTAGACGTATTCGCCTTTTTCGTACTCGTAGCCCTTGACGATGTCTTCCGAGGCGACGGGCTTGCCGGTGCGCTTGTTGATGCGCTGGTAGCCGACGGGCGCGTCGTCGCGCCGGTCTATCCAGTCGAAATCCAGGCGCTGCGGCCGCGTGGCCGCATGCACCACGATGGGCACGTGCACCAGGCCGAACGAGATCGCGCCTTTCCAGATGGTACGCGGCATGGCCGCCTCCAGAGGTCGGGGACGGGATGAGCAGCAAGCCGCATGCCCGGCGCCGGGCATGCGGCCGCGGCCGCGCTACTGGCGGCCGACCACCACGCCGAACAGAAAGGCCGCGCCGGCCACCAGCCCGATCGCCTGCCACGGCCGGGCATGGATGTACTCCTCGGTGCAATCGATGGTTTCGCGCATCAGGTCGCCCGCATTGTCGGAAGCGTCGCGCAGGCTGCGCCGGGTGGCGCGCAGCTGCTCCGACAGCCGCTCGCGCAGCGCCTCCAGATCGGTGGCTTCCTTATCGTTGAGAGTGGCCTCCAGTTCGTCGATCCAGGATTCCGGATGCCGCGCGCGGCGGCGCAGGCTGCTGTTGTCCGGGCCGTTCTCGGGAAAATCGGAGGGCAGGGGGGTGTTGGTAGTGGCCATCGCAAGCTCCTGGCGGTCGGGCTGGAAAAGCGTCTTGCAAGCCGGCCCGGGACGGCGCGCAAGACGGGTCGGGATCAGGGCCCGAGCATGTCGCGGCAGGCCAGCGCGCAGCCCAGGCAGGCGCCGGCGCAGATCTGGCAATGCTGCGCCGGCGACGCCGAACACGCGCGGGCGCAGGCGTCGCAGAGCGGGGCGCACAAGGCGCACAGCCCCTTGGCGAACTCGCCGTCGCGCGCCAGCATGGCCGCGCACAGCCGGCAGACGGCGGCGCAATCCGTGCACAGGCCGATGGCCCGCTGCATGCCGGCGGCGTCTTCCCGCAGGCACATCGCGGCGCACGCGTCGCAGGCCACGGCGCATTCGTAGCAGGCTTGCACACACAGGCCGAAATTTGAGTCTCGCATTGCATCTCCTTGTGAGCCGCCGTGCCTGCCGGCAATCGGCGTGCCCGGCCGGGGCGGGCACATCCGCTTGCAATTTCGCCGCGCCGGGGGCTTTTCCGGCGCACGCGACGCCGTAGCATGAAAGACCGGAACCGGAAGGAGATACGCATGAAACCCGCAGCCAAATCCGGACATGGCAAGTCCGCCCGCGCCCGCAAGGGGCCACAGGACGGCGCGCAAGACAACGTTAAGATACTGCCGCCTCGCGGTCCCGTCGACGTTCCGCGCATGCCGGACAAGCCGGACGCCTCGACACCGGACGAAGCCGCGCGCGACCGGCGCGCCGTGGTGGACAATCGCACCGAATCGAATTGGGCCGACGGCTCGGCGCCGCAGCCGCGCGCCAAGAACGCGCGTTCATCGATTCTTTGAGCCAGGCCCGCGGCCGCCTCGTTGCAGAAAGGCGAGCAGCCGGCGCTCGTCGGCGTCCAGCCCGCGCGGGCCGTCCGGCGCGCGTGCGCGCGGCGGCAGCCGGCCTTCCAGATAGGCCTCCAGGATGGCCGGATGCACATAGCAGGCGCGGCACACGGCCGGCGTGTTCGCCAGGCGCTGCGCCACCTGGCGGATGACCTCCACCACCGCCTGGCGGGCGCGGGCCGGGTCCGGCTCGGGACGGCGTTGCAGCGCGGCGAAGGCCAGCACCGACCCCGCCCAGGTGCGGTAATGCTTGGCGGTGAAATCGCCCGCGCCGGCCTCGCGCAGATAGGCGTTGACCGCGCCCGAATCCACCGGATGGCTCTCGCCTTCGTCGTCCAGGTACTGGAACAGCTGCTGTCCCGGAATATCCATGCAGCGCTTGATCACGCGCGCCACGCGCCGGTCGGCCAGCCTGACGTCGTGCGCCACGCCGCTCTTGCCGTGAAAGCGGAAACGGATGCGGCCGCCGGCCACGCTGGCGTGGCGGCGCTTGAGCGTGGTCAGGCCGTAGGAACGGTTCTGGCGCGCGTATTCGCGCGCGCCGATGCGGATCAGCGTGGTCTCCAACAGCCGCACCAGCGTGGCGATGACCTTGTCCTGCGACAGCCCGGGCGCGGCCAGGTCGCGCTGCACGCGCCTGCGCACGCGCGGCAGCGCCAGCCCGAAGGCCGCCAGGCTCTGGTATTTGTCGGCGTCGCGCACCGCGGTCCAGTCGGGGTGGTAGCGGTACTGCTTGCGGCCGCGCGCATCGCGGCCCGTGGCCTGCAGATGTCCGCGCGGGGTGGGGCAGATCCACACGTTTTCATAGGCCGGCGGTATCGCCAGCGCGTCGATGCGCGCGATTTCAGCCGCGTCGCGGATGCGGCGTCCCTGCGTGTCCAGATAGGCGAAGGCGCGGCCGTTGACCCGCATTCGGGTATAGCCGGGCCGGGCGTCGTCGACATAGACCAGGCCCGCCTCGGTGGTGGCGGACGGCGCGGACGCAGCGGTGGAGCGGGCGGATTTCATGCGGGCAGGGCAGGCGTGGAAGGAAGCGCGGCAAGCAGCATCCCGCGTGCCCGGGCACGCCGCTTGCTGCAAGCGGCTGGGATTCCCGAAGGAGGCCGCCATGCAAACTTTTTTCCATATGCACGTCCCACCCAAACCCGATCCGATTCCGCCGGGTTCGCCGCCGGGCGACCTGCCCGTGGACCCCGATACCGACGAACCGGACGTCGATCTGCCCCCGCTGTCGCCGCCCGGCAAGGAAATCACCCCGCCCGGGAAGTGATGTCCGCCCGTCGTTCCAGAACTCGAATCGATAAAGACGAGGAGTCGCCATGTCGACCATTCTGCTGATCATCCTCATCCTGCTGCTGATAGGCGCCGTGCCGGCCTGGCCGTACAGCAGGGGCTGGGGCTACTTCCCCAGCGGCATCCTGGGCATTCTGCTGATCGTGTTGATCGTGATGCTGCTGACCGGACGCTTGTAGGCGCGCGGCGGCGGGCGCGCGGACACCGCGCGCCCGGTTCCCGCTAGTGGGAGAACATGACCGGCAAGGTCATGTTTTTCAGGATCGACGCGGTGGCGCCGCCCAGCGCCCACTGGCGCAGCTTGCTGTGGCCATAGGCGCCCATGACGAGCAGGTCCGCGCTGAAGTCCGCGGCCGCGTTCAGGATGGTGCTGCCCACTCCCACGCCCTTGACGTCGCGGCGCACGTGCTCGGGCGCCGGCATGCCGTGGGCTTCGCAGAAGCTGGCCAGGTCCTCGAACGCGATCTGCGCCTTGCCGCGCGATTCGCCTTCCTCCATGGTCAGCACGATCAGGGTCGAAGCCAGGCGCAGCATGGGCGCGGCGTCGGCCAGCGCGCGGGCGGCTTCGCGGCTGCCATCCCAACAGCACAGCACGCGCTCGCCGATCACCGGGAAGGCGCCGATGGACGGCACCACCAGCACCGGACGGCCGGCCGTCAGCAGCGTCTGCTCGACGAACTCGATCTCGTGCGCGGCTTCGACGTCTTCGCGGTTCTCCTGGCTGACGACGATGAGGTCGCTGGCGCGGCCCAGCGCCGCGACGGTGGCGCTGGGCGAGGCTTCGCCGGCGCGCACCGCCGCCGGCACGTCGGCGGCCGCGGCGGAGGCGAGAAAGCCGTTCAGCACCGCATCGCGGCTCTGGGTCTGCAGTTGCTCCATGACGCTGGCGGCGCGCGACATCAGCACCGATTCGCCGTAGTAGTACTGCGGCGGCGCGGCGTTGGCGTAAATGCCGACGAGCTCGGCCTTGTGGCGGCGGGCCAGCCCGAGCGCGGCGTCGGTGCGGCGCTTACAGTCGAATCCGTGATCGAGGTGTACGGAAATGCGGCGGTACATGATGGCCTCCTGGGTTGAACGTGATCGGTCAACAACATGGTTGCGCGTTCGGTGCGATCGGCCCTTGATAAGGGTCAACCCGTACTCAGTTTCCACGAACGGCCGCAACTCCCCGCCATCGCATTGGCAACCAAAAGTGTCGGCCATCGCGTTAAAGACCGCGGGAGTACATATGGACACACTTCTGTATCTTTGCCGCGTCAAATATGAAAATTTGCCTGGAACAAACATAGGAAATCGCATAAAAAACGCTGTAGCTGGGAATACTCATGTCCAAATGTGCCGCTTTCTGCGCCCGGACAGCGCAGGCTCTGCCCGGTGGCACGCAAGGAGCGTCGGCATGACGTCGAATCACGAGGCTTCCACAGGCTCGGTGGCGAGCGACGACGAGATCGCCGCATTGGTAAATGGCAAGGATGGGCTGCGCGTGCTGCTGCAGCCGCAGGTGGACCTGTTGACGGGCCGTATCGTGTNGGTGGCACGCAAGGAGCGTCGGCATGACGTCGAATCACGAGGCTTCCACAGGCTCGGTGGCGAGCGACGACGAGATCGCCGCATTGGTAAATGGCAAGGATGGGCTGCGCGTGCTGCTGCAGCCGCAGGTGGACCTGTTGACGGGCCGTATCGTGTCGGCCGAGGCGCTGGCGCGCTGGCATCATCCGAGACTGGGCATCGTCATGCCCGGCGAATTCATTCCCGCAATCAACCGGCTGGGCCTGGACAGGGCCTTCTTCGAGCGCGTGTCCCTGCGCGCGATCGACATGCTGCTCACCCTCAGGCGCGCCGGCATCGCGGTGCCCCTCGCGGTCAATGCGCCCGCGTCCACGCTGTCGGACGAGCGCGCGGTGGACTTCTTGCTGGGCCGCATCCACGCCGCCGAACTGCCGGCTTCGCTGCTGCGCGTGGAGCTCACCGAAGACCAGCCGATCCGCGAACTCGACGTGCTGCGCGCGGCGCTGCTCAAGCTGGAGAACGCGGGCTGCGAGGTCAGCCTGGATGATTTCGGCACCGGCCACGCGTCGCTGAAACTGCTCTCGGCCATTCCGCTGTCCGAAGTCAAGATCGACCAGTATTTCGTCACCCGCATGCGGCGCAGCGCCGTGGCGTTCGAGGTACTGCGGGCGGCGGCCGAGCTGGCCAACCGGCTGGGCCGGCGGGTGGTCGCCGAAGGGGTGGAGAACGTGGCCGACATTCCCGCGCTGCGCGCCGCGGGCTGCCGCTACGGGCAGGGCTTCGCGCTGGGCCGGCCCATGCCGCTGGACGAACTGATGATGCGCCTGCGCACGCAGCGCGAGCGCGGCGAGGCGCTGGCCGCGCCCATCCCGTACGCCTCGACCTGGCTGGACGCCTATGACGACGCCCGCCAGGACGCGCCGCCGGCGCGTCGCACGCGCCACGTCACCACGCAATAGCGGCGCGCCCGCGCAGAATTTACCGGGCCGGCGCGCGGTTCTTGGCGTTTTTTTCCCTCTTGCATGTCGGGTTGCCCGGCCGTCGGCCTTGGGCACGCGGGTTGCTCTGCATAGTCCGGCGGAGTGTGTCCGCTTCATCAGGAGACGTGCAATGTCGACTCAGAACCAGCCCGACCAGCAGAAGCAGCCCCAGAAACAGCAGAGCCAGGAAGACCAGCGGGACCGTCGCCAGCCGGGGCAGCAATCCGGCCAGCAGGCCGACAAGGGCCGCCAGCAGCAAGGCCATGCGCCGGGGCAGCAAAGCAAGATGCCGCGCTGACGCCCCAAGGCCGCGCGCCGCGCCGCAAGGCGCGACGCCGGCGCAGGCCCTGTCCTGGTTGCCGGGCAGGGCCTTTATCTATTCATCGCCAGGCGGCCCCGACAGGCAGAGCGCCACCGGCAGGTCGCGCAGCGCTTCGGCCAGCGGCAGGCTGCCGTCGGCCAGCAGCGTCATGCGCCGGCCGTCCAGCGCGTTGCGCCAGCGGGCGGCAGGCAGGCGCAGCACCGTATCGGCCCAGTAGCCTCGCGCGGCGTCGGCGCGGCCGCGCGCATAGTCCGCCAGCGCCAGCGCGCACAGATGCGGCGCGACGATGAGCGCGTCGCCGTCGGCGTGGCGGCGCAGCCAGGCCAGCACCTGGCCGGACCGGGGGCCGTGCACGGGCACCGCCTCGCAATCGGCCCCGGCGTACAGCGCGGGCGTGCGCGCGCGCGCCGCCAGCAGCCGCTGGATCAGCGCCAGCTTGACCGCGCCGCTGCGCCAGGCCGCGTCCGACAGATCTGGGGCCGAAGCCGCACGCGCCTGCGCCAGCAGCGCCTCGCGGCGGGCGTAGTCCACCGGGCGGCGGTTGTCGGGATCGACCAGGCTGAAGTCCCACAGCTCCGTGCCCTGATACAGGTCCGGCACGCCCGGCAGCGTATTGCGCAGCAGGGTCTGGACCAGGCTGTTGACCATGCCGGCGGGCGCCAGTCCGGCGGCGAACGCGGCGATCTCTTCGAGCAATCCGCGGCCCGCGGGATCGGCGCGCAGGAAGTCCAGCAGGCCCTGGGCGGCGTCCTCGTAGGCTGGGTCCGGATCGGTCCAGCTGGTGTGCAGCTTGGCTTCGCGCAGCGCCTTGGTCTGCCATTGCCCGATGCGCCCGAACCAGTCCGCTAGCGCCGCGTCGTCCGGCATGTCGTCGCCCGCGCTCCAATCGGCCGGCCACGCGCCCACCAGGGTCTGCACCAGCAGATAGCGGTCGGCCAGCGTCGGCGCGTCGTTCGCCGCGGGCAGCGCCTGTATCCAGCGCAGCGCGGTATCGCGCCAGCGCTGCGGCATTTCGCTCAGCGCGGCCAGGCGGGCGCGCGCGTCTTCGCCGCGCTTGTGGTCGTGCGTGGCGGTGGCCAGCATGGCGCGCGGATGCGCCTGGGCGCGCGCCCGCGTGCGCGCCAGGAACTCGGCCGGCGCCAGCGCAAAGCAGTCGGGCGCGGCGCCGACCTCGTTGCGCGACAGCAGCGGTCCGTAACGGTAGAACAGCGTGTCTTCCAGCGCCTTGGCGGCCAACGGCGGAGTCAGTTGCTGGAAGCGGCGCAAGGCCAGCGCGCGGACCTCGGGGTCCGGCCCCGGCGAGCCGTCCAGCCACCCGTCCAGCAATTCCAGCAAGGCCGCGTCGGCGCCGCCGGCCGGGGCCGGCAGCAGTTGCGCCGCGCGCGCGAAGGCGGCGCGGCATACGCGGCGGTCGGCCTCGCCGCGCCCGCCGTCTTCGGCATAGCTGCGGTAGACGGGAAATGCCGTCAGCACGGCCGACAGCGCGCGGTCGATGGCCTGCGCGCTCCAGTCGCGGGTGCGCAGGTCCTGGCGGGCGATGCGCGCCAGGCAGCGCGCCAGCGCCAGCCGTTCCGACGGAAAGTGGCGCGCCAGCATGCGGCGGCGCGCGGCTTCCAGCTGCTCGCGCGGGGCGCGCACGTCGCCCGTCAGGGCCTGCCAGAATACGCGCAGCGGCGCTTCGGCGTCCGGGGCGTGCAGCAGCGCGCCGACCTGGTCCATGAAGTCGTAGCCGGTGGTGCCGTCCGTCCGCCAGCGCGGGTCCGGGCTTTCTTCGGGGGCCAGGATTTTTTCCACCACCACATAGGGCTCGCCGGCCTGGGCCAGGCGCTGGCCCAGGCGGCGCAGATAGGCCCCCGGCGCGGCCAGCCCGTCGATGTGGTCGATGCGCAGGCCGTCCAGGATGCCCTCGGCGTATAGCCGCAGCACCATCGCGTGGACCGCCTCGAACACCGCTTCGTCCTCGACGCGCACGCCCACCAGTTCGCTGATTTCGAAAAAGCGGCGCCAGTTGATCTGGTCGGGCGCGGTGCGCCACCACGCCAGCCGGTAATGCTGGCGTTCCAGCAGTTCGTGCAGGCGCCGGCGGCTCGCGTCCCGCGCGGGGTCGTACATATCCTCCAGCGACGCGCCGGACAGGCCGCGCGGAATCGAGGGCGCGGCCACGGGATACAGCGCGCCGGCGGCCTCCAGCGCGGGCGCGCCGCCGTCCGGATCGTGGCGCAGCCGGATCGCGCCGCGCGCCAGCGCCTCGCCATAGGGCTCGGCCAGCACCGGCAGCAGCACCTTGCCGCGCAGCGCGGCGTCCGGCGGGTCCCAGTCGATGTCGAAACAGCGCGCGTGCGCGCTGGCGGCGCCGTGCGCCAGCACGTCGCGCCACCAGCGGTTGTCCGGGTGGGCGGCCATGTGGTTGGGCACGATGTCGGCGATCAGCCCGAGCCCGCGGCCGCGGGCCGCCCGCGCCAGGCGCCGCAGCGCCGGCTCGCCGCCCAGCTCGGGATTGACGCAGCCGTGGTCGATCACGTCATAGCCGTGGGTGGAGCCGGCGCGCGCGCGGGTGATGGGCGACAGGTACAGGTGGCTGACGCCCAGGTCCGCGTAATAGCCCACGCGCGCGCAGGCGTCGTCCAGTGTGAAGCCGGCGTGCAATTGCAGGCGGATGGTGGCGCGTGGGGCGGTCATGGCGGGCCTCGCTCGCGGCCGGCGCGCAGCGCGTCCAGCCGCAGCCGCGCGCCGGGCTCTTCGAAGCAGGCGCGGTTGTCCAGCGGCAGGCGCTGGCGCCAGTTGGGATGCTGGTCTATGGTGCCGGGCAGGTTGGGCTGGTCCAGCGCTCCGGCCAGGTCCTCCATCGGCGCCAGCAGCAGCGGGCAGGGCGCGGAAGACACGAAGCGCAGCAGCGCGGGCACGGGCGGCGCGGCGGGCGCCGTGCGCTCGTCGGCGCCGATGGCCTGCGCCAGCAGCGCGCGGTCGGCGGCGCGTTCGCGGCGCAGCGTGTCGGCGCTTTCTCCCGGGCCGAGCAGGCCGAGGCGGGCGCGCCAGTCTATGTCGTGGCCGGCCCACCAGCCGCGCAGCGTGGGCAGGTCGTGCGTGGTCGTCATGGCCGCGGCGGCCGGCGGCCACGCGCTCGCGGGCAGGAACGGGGCGGATTCGCCGGGCCGGCGCATGAACCACAGCACGTCCATGCCCAGCACGCCGTGCGCGGCCAGCGTGTCGTCGAAGCCCGCGGGCACGGTGCCCAGGTTCTCGCCTATCACCAGCGCGCGGTGCCGCCACGCTTCCAGTGCCGTCAGCGCCAGCAGCGTGCCGAGCGGATAGCGCAGATAGGCGCCGCCGCCGGCCGGCGCGCCATCGGGCACCAGCCACAGCCGGGCCATGCCCAGGATATGGTCGATGCGCACGCCGCCGGCGTGCGCCAGCGTGGCGCGCAGCATGTCGATGAAGGCGGCGTAGCCGGAAGCCGCCAGCGCGCGCGGCGAGAATGCGGTCAGGCCCCAGTTCTGCCCCTGCGGGTTATGGATATCGGGCGGCGCGCCGATGGCCATGCGCGGCATCAGGTCGGCCTGGCGCGACCAGGCGTGGCTGCCGTCCGGACTGTCGCCCACCGCCAGGTCGGCCACCAGGCCGATCCGCATGCCGGCCTCGCGGCCCGCGGCGTGCGCCTGCGCCAGGCTTTCGGCCGCCAGCCATTGCGCGAAACAATGGAAATCCACCTCCTGGGCATGGAGGCGGGCAAAGCGGCGCACGCAGGGCGACTCGGGGTCGCGCCATTGCGCCGGCCATTGCGGCCAGGACGTATCCTCGCCGCCGCGCGCCGCGTGCAGCGCTTCGAACACCGCGTGGTCCCGCAGCGCCTGGCCCTGCGCGGCGCAGAAGCGCGCATATTGCTGGCGCAGGTCGGTCGCGGCCACCGCCTGGAACTGGCGGTGCAGGGCGCGCAGCAGGCGCTGGCGCCGCGCGCCCGCGTGGGGCCAGTCTATCCAGGGCGCCGCGCCGTATCCGCCGGGTTCCTCGACCTGGGCGCGGCGCAGCGCCGCGGCGCCCAGCACCGCCACCGGATTGGCGTACAGCGTGTTCAGGAACAAGCGGCTGGACGGCGCGTAGGGGCTGCAACGCGCCGGTTGCGCCGCAAACATGGCGTGCACCGGGCTGATGGCCAGCGCGTCGGCGCCCTGGGCGCCGGCCAGCCGCGCCAGTTCGCGCAGCGCGCCGAAGTCGCCGAAGTCGTCCTCCGGCTGCGGCCCGCCCGGGACCGGCGCGCGCCGGAGGCTGTAGACCTGCGCGCACAGGCCCCAGCTGCGCGGACGGGCCTGTCCGGTCAGCTCCGCCATGCCCGGCGTGCGGCGCGGCGCGACCGCCAGCACCGCGTCCTGTCCCGAAGCGAAGGACAACGCGTGATAGCCCGGCTCGTCGGGCGCGGTCAGCAAGGGGCCGGCCGCGCCCTCGATCAAACGGCCGGACTCGCAGCGGATCTGATACGCGCCGCGCGCGTCGCGCGGCAGTTTCAGCGGATCGCCGGCGCGCGCCGCGAGCAGCGGCGGCAGCCGCGCCGCTTCCTCGTCCAGCCGGTCCGCGCTTTCGCGTATGTCTCGGGCGCTGGCCGCGGGCAGGCCCAGGGCGGCCAATAGCGCCCGCAAGGCGTCGGGCGAGACGCGCTGCGGGCGCTGGCGCGCGTCGGTCCAGTGTTCCGCGATGCCGGCCCTGGCGGCCAGCGCCGACAAAGCGTCGTCCGCGCTCATGCCGGCTCCTCCAGCAGCCACACGGTGGTGTCGCCGCAAAGTTCGCCGCGCGCCAGGCCGTCGCGTCCGCCGGCCAGGGATTCGAACAGCAGCGTGGCGTACAGGTCCGCGCCCGGCAGCAGCGCCTGCGGCAGCGGCAGGCGGCGCGGCCCCAGGTTGGCGTAGACCTCCAGCCGCGCGCCGTCGGCCAGCCGCCAGCGCGCGAACACGCCGTGGCGGCCCACGGCGCTGGCGCCCAGGCTGACCGCGCCGGCCAGCCTGGGCGCGATCAGGCGGGCGCGCAGCTGCAGCAGGGCGGTATAGGTCTCCAGCCATTGCCGCGCGTCGTCGCCGGGTTCGGCGTGGCTGGCCAGCCAGGTCGCGGGGTCGTTGGGATCGGGCAGGCGCCGCGCCGCGTCGGCCCCCGCAAACTGCGCGAAGCGCGCGAACTCGCGCCGCCGGCCGTCGCGCACGGCCTGCGCCAGCGCCGGGTCGGCATGGCTGGTGAAATAAAGAAAAGGCGTGCGCGAGCCGTGTTCCTCGCCCATGAAGATCAAGGGAATCTGCGGCGCCAGCAGCTGCAGCGCGACCGCGGCGCGCAGCCGCGCCGGCTCGTCGACCAGGCTGGTCAGGCGTTCGCCGAAGGCGCGGTTGCCGGTCTGGTCGTGGTTTTGCAGGAACAGCACGAAGGCGGTCGGCGGCAGGTCGGCGCTGGGCTCGCCGCGCGGCTCGCCGCCGCGGTAGGGCGAGGGCTGCCCCTGGTAGAGCCAGCCCTCGGACAGGCAGCGCGCCAGCGCCTCGGCCGGGCGATCGGCGTAGTCGGCGTAGTAGCCCTGGGTTTCGCCGGTCAGCAGATGGTGCAGCACGTGGTGCGCGTCGTCGTTCCATTGGGCGTCATAGTCGCCGCAAAGCAGGCTGGCGCGGTTGTCGTCGTTTTCCAGCACCAGATGCACGCGGCGTTCGGCCGGGACGCGGCGGCGCACCTCGGCCGCCAGCTCGTGCAGCCACCGGTGGCCGACGATGGCGTGCACGGCGTCCAGCCGCAGGCCGTCGAAGCGGTACTCGGTCAGCCAGTACACCGCGTTGTCCTTGAAGAACTGGCTGACCGCCGGCTGGCGGAAGTCGATGGCGTCGCCCCAGGGCGTGTGCGCGTCCTTGCGGAAGAAGGGCGCGGCGTAGCGCGCCAGATAGTTGCCGTCCGGCCCGAAGTGGTTGTAGACCACGTCCAGCATCACGCCCATGCCCAGGCCGTGAGCGGTGTCGATCAGCCGCTTCAGCTCCTCGGGCGTGCCGTAGGCGGTGTCGGGCGCATAGGGCAGCACGCCGTCATAGCCCCAATTGCGCGGGCCGGGAAAATCGGCGATGGGCATCAGTTCCAGCAGCGTGACGCCCAGCGCGGCCAGCGCCGGCAGGCGCGCCTCCAGCTGCGCGTAGCCGCCTTCCAGGCCGGCGTGCGTTTCGTAAAGCACGCTCTGTTCCCAGGGCAGGCCGCGCCAGTCCGGATGGCGCCAGGGATAGGCGTCGGGCGCGACCACGATGCTGTCGCCGTGCACGTCGCCGTCCTGCAGGCGCGAGGCCGGATCGGGCATGACGGTATCGGCGTCCAGCCGGTAGTGGTAGCGCGCGCCGGGCGGGCAATCGACGTCCGCCTGCACGAAGCCGTCGGCGCCCGGGCGCAGCGCGATGGGGGCATGGCCTTCGACCTCCAGCGCCAGGCCCGCCGGCGCGGTCGGGGCCCACAGCCGGAAGCGCGTCACGCCGCTGTCGAGCAGCGTGGCGCCGAAACCGCCGCCGGCCGCCGTCATGATGCGTCTCCGTTCAGCTGCGCGGCCGCCAGCAGCACCACGCTGTGCGCCGCCACCGTGACCGCGGCGTCGGCCAGCGGCGCGGCCGGGGCCAGCGTGGCCGAATCCAGTTCGCGTATCCAGGCCGCGGCCGGCGCGGGCAGCGTGAACACGGCGGCCTCGTCGCCGGGGTTGAGCAGCAGCAGGGTGAGGTCGACGCCACCGTCTTCGCGCGAGGCGGCGCGGCGCAGCGCCAGCACGCGCTCCTGTTCGGCGTCCCACGCCGCCTGGTCCAGCGGCGCGCCGGCGGCGTCGAACCAGGCGATGGCGGCCACGCCCGGGCTGGGCTCGCGGGCGGCGTCGCTGTAGCGGGCGGCGCGCACGCTGGGATGGGCGCGGCGCAGCGCGACCAGGCGCGCGACGTAACGCGTCAGTTCGCGCCCCGCGTCGCTCTGCGCCTGAGTCCAGTCCAGCCACGACACCGCGTTGTCCTGGCAATACGCATTATTGTTGCCGTCCTGGCTGTTGCCGAATTCGTCGCCGGCCAGCAGCATGGGAGTGCCGTCCGACAGCAACACGCTGGCCAGCATGGCGCGCGCCGCCAGCGCCCGGGTTTCCAGGATGGCGGCGTCCTGGGTCGGGCCTTCCTCGCCCCAGTTGCGGCTGTAGTTCTCGCCGTGCCCGTCGTTGCCGTTCTCGCCGTTGGCCTCGTTATGGCTGTTGTCGTAGGACACGATATCGGCCAGCGTGAAGCCGTCGTGCGAGGCCGCGTAGTTGACCGTGGCCCAGGGCCGGCGGTGGCGGCGGTCGAACAGCTCGCGCGAGCCGCAAAGACGGGCGGCGATCTCGCCGCGCATGCCGTCGTCGCCGCGCCAGTAGCGGCGCACGCCGTCGCGGAACTTGTCGTTCCATTCCGCGAAACCGGGCGGGTGGTTGCCGAGCTGGTAGCCGTCCGGGCCCACGTCCCAGGGTTCGGAAATCAGTTTGAGCCGGGCCAGCGCCGGGTCCTGCAGCACCGCGTCGAAGAATCCGGAGCCGGGATCGTAGCCCGTGCCTTCGCGGCCCAGCGTGACGCCCAGGTCGAAGCGGAATCCGTCCACGCCGTAGGAACTGGCCCAGTAGCGCAGCGAGTCGGTCACCATCTGCAGCACGCGCGGGTGCGACAGGTTGACGGTGTTGCCGCAGCCGGTGTCGTTGATGTAGTAGCGCTCGTCGCCCGGCACCAGGCGGTAGTAGCTGGCGTTGTCCAGCCCGCGCCAGGACAGGGTGGGGCCCATTTCGTTGCCTTCGCAGGTGTGGTTGTAGACCACGTCCAGTATCACCTCGATGCCGGCGGCGTGCAGCCGGCGGATGGCCTGGCGCAGTTCGTTCGGGTTGTGCTGCAGGTAGGCCGGCTCGGGCGCGAAGTAGGACAGCGTGCTGTAGCCCCAGTAGTTGCGCAGCCCGCGTTCGGTCAGGAAGCGGTCCTGCAGGAAGGCGTGCACCGGCAGCAGCTCCACCGCGGTCACGCCCAGCCGCTGCAAGTGCTCGATAAAGCGCGGATCGGCCAGCGCGGCGCAGGTGCCGCGCAGCGGCGGGCGCAGGTCTTCGCGCAGCATGGAGGCGCCGCGCACGTGCACTTCATAGATGATGGTGTCCTGCCACGGCGTGGCCGGCGGGCGGCTGTTGCCCCAGATGAAAGGGGCTTCCTCGGGCACGATGGCCTTGGGCACGGCGGGTGCGCTGTCGCGGCGGTCGATGCTGAGGTCGCCGCGCGCGTGGTTCATGCGGTAGCCGAACAGCGCGTCGCTCCAGCGCAGCGGGCCGGTCAGCTGGCGCGCGTAGGGGTCGAGCAGCAGCTTGTGCGGATTGAAGCGGTGGCCATTGCGCGGATCGTGCGGACCATGCGCGCGATAACCGTAGACCAGGCCGGGATGGGCGTCGGGCAGATAGCCGTGCCAGACTTCGTCGGTGCATTCCGGCAGGTCGAAGCGGCGCAGTTCCTTGCGCGCCTTGGCGTCGAACAGGCACAGCTCGATGCGCGTGGCGTTGGCCGAGAACACGGCGAAGTTGACGCCCAGCCCGTCGCTGGTCGCGCCCAGCGGGTAGGGCTGGCCGCCCTGGATGCGGGTCAGTTGCGTGGGGTCCATAGCGGTCGGTCCATAGAAGCAGGGGGGTCCTTGGCCATTCAGCCTTCGTGCAGCAGAAACAGCGTGGACAGCGGCGGCAGCGTCAGCGACAGCGCCTGGGGCTGGCCGTGGGCGGGCGTGTCGCCGGTGCTGGCCCCGCCCAGGTTGCCCTGGCCGCTGCCGCCGTAGTCGGCGGCGTCGGTGTTCAGCGCCTCGGCCCAGCGGCCGGCGCGCGGCACGCCGATGCGGTAGCCGTGGCGGGCCACGGGCGTGAAGTTCGACACCGCCAGCAGGTGGCTGCGGCCGTCGCCGCGCACGAAGGCCACCACGCTGTTGTCGGCGTCGTCCAGCACGGCCCAGGCGAAGCCGGCCGGATCGGCGTCGGTGGCGTGCAGCGCCGGCAGCGCCTGGTACAGGCGGTTCAGGTCGGCCACCAGCCGCTGCACGCCGTGATGGCCGGGCTGGTCGAGCAGGTTCCAGTCCAGCGCGGCGTCGTGGTTCCATTCGGCCGGCTGCGCCAGTTCGCCGCCCATGAAAAGCAGCTTCTTGCCCGGATGCGCCCACATGAAGCCCAGGTAGGCGCGCAGGGTCGCCAGGCGCGCGGTCAGGTCGCCGGGCATCTTGGCCAGCAACGATCCCTTGCCGTGCACCACCTCGTCGTGCGAGAGCGGCAGGATGAAGCGCTCGCTATAGGCGTACACCATGCCGAAGGTGATGTCGTGGTGATGGTGCTTGCGGTGCACCGGATCGTGCGCCAGGTAGCGCAGCGTGTCGTGCATCCAGCCCATGTTCCATTTGTAGTGAAAGCCCAGCCCGCCCTCGGCCACCGGCGCGGTCACGCCAGGCCAGGCGGTGGACTCCTCGGCCACCATGATGGCGTCGGGATGGTCCTGGCGCACGGCGCCGTTGAGGTCCTGCAGGAACTGCACGGCTTCCAGGTTCTCGCGTCCGCCGTAGCGGTTGGGTATCCACTGGCCCGGCTGGCGGCTGTAGTCGCGATACAGCATGGAGGCCACCGCGTCGACCCGCAAGCCGTCCACGTGGAAGCGCCCCAGCCAGTGCAGCGCGCTGGCGATCATGAAGGCCTTCACCTCGGTGCGGCCGAGGTTGTAGACCAGCGTGTGCCAGTCGGGGTGATAGCCTTCGCGCGGGTCTTCGTACTCGTACAGCGCGGAGCCGTCGAAACGCGCCAGCCCGTGCGCGTCATCGGGGAAGTGCGCCGGCACCCAGTCCAGGATCACGCCGACGCCGGCCTGGTGGCAGCGGTCGACGAAGCGCGCGAAGGCCTCGGGCGGGCCGTGGCGGGCGGTGGGCGCGTACATGCCCAGCGGCTGGTAGCCCCAGGAGCCGCCGAAGGGATGCTCCATGACCGGCATCAGCTCGATATGGGTAAAGCCCATGGCGCGGGCGTAGGCGGGCAGCTTGTCGGCCAGCTGGTCCCACAGGCAGGCGCCGCCGGCCGGCGCGGCCCAGGACCCCGCATGCACTTCGTAGATCGACAGCGGGGCGCCGGGCGACTGGCGCGCGCCGCGCTGCCGCATCCAGTCCTCGTCGTTCCAGGCGTAGGGCGCGGGGTCGTCCACCACGGAGGCGGTGTCCGGCGGCGCCTCGCTGCGCCGCGCATGGGGGTCGGCCTTCAGCCGCTGAAGGCCGCCGGCGTCGGTGATGGCGTATTTGTAGCGCTCGCCGGGCCGCACGCCGGGAATGAAAATCTCCCAGACGCCGGCGCGGTGGCGCAGGCGCATGCCGTGGCGGCGCGTGTCCCAACCGTTGAAGTCGCCGACCACCGCCACGCGCCGGGCGTTCGGCGCCCATACCGCGCAGCGCAGGCCGGACACGCCGTCGATATCGACCAGCCGGGCGCCCAGCGCTTCGCCGGCGGCGTGCCAGCTGCCTTGCGCCAGCGCCTCCAGCGTGGCCTCGTCCAGCAGCAGGCCGAAGGCGTAGGGATCGGCGGTGATCTGCTCGGCGTCCGGCCAGCGGATGGCGAGCCGGTACGAGGCGCCGTCGCCGGCGCGGGCGTGATCCACGCGGCCCGCGTACAGCCCTTGCGCCTGTTCGCGCAGCGGCGTGCGCATGCCGTCGCCGTCCAGCGCTTCGACCGCCAGCGCGCCGGGCGCGTAGACCCGCAGCCAGCCTTGCCGCGGCCCCAGGATGGCGAAGGGGTCCTGGCAGCGGCCGGCGGCCAGCGCGGCCAGTTGCGCGGCGTCCACGGCGCCGGTGTCGGTCGGGGCGTCCTGGCTCATGAGGGTTTTCCTTCGGCGTCGATGGCGGCCGACATCAGTTGGCCGCGCGCCAGTTCGGCCAGCGCGCACAGCGGGATCGAGATCCAGTCCGGGCGGTGGGCGGCTTCGTAGCTGACTTCGTAGGCTGCTTTCTCCAGCTGGGCCAGCGCCAGCAGCGAGTCTTCGCGGTCATCGGCCGGTATCAGGTCGGAGGGGCGGGCCTCGCGGTATCCCTGCAGGAAGGCTTCGGCCGCGCGCAGGCGGAAGCGCGCCAGCAGCGCGTCGCGCAATTCGGCGGCTGCCGCGGCGGGGTCCCCCGGGGTTTCGCCCGCGCCGGCATTGGCGTCGGCCGCGGGGCCGCCCAGGGCGTCGGCGCGCGCCATCGTCGCCGCCGCGTAGTCGAAGGAGCGCAGCATGCCGGCCACGTCGCGGTAGGGCGAGGCCAGCGCGCGCCGCGCCTTCAGGTTGCTGGCCGGTTCGCCCTCGAAGTCGATCAGGTAGGCGTCGGCCTGTGCCACCAGCACCTGCCCCAGATGGAAGTCGCCGTGAATGCGCAGGTGCAGGGTGCCGGCCTCGGCCTGCGCCATGGCGGCCACGTGTTCGGCGAGCCGGGCACGGTGCTCGAAGAACCATTCGGCGCAGGCGCGCGACGGCGCTTCGAGCTTGTCGTACTGCGCGCGCAGGTCGCGTTCGGCGCGGTCCAGCAGACGCTGGATCTGGCGCGCGCGGGCCTCGGCGTCGGCCTGGCTGCAGCGGCGCGGCCGGAAGGCCGGGTCGTCGCAGGGCTGGGCCAGGACGGCGTGCATCTGCGCCAGGCGCTCGCCGATGGTGGCCGCCATCACCGCATAGCCTTGCAGGCCCTGCTCGAATTCCCCGGGGTCCTGGCCGACCAGCAACGCGTTGGCCAGCGTGCGCTTGAGCGTGTCCAGCGTCCAGTTCCAGGCGTCGCCCTCATTGATGACGTAGCGGTGGGCGATGGCCAGCGTATGGATCACGCCGTCGGCGTCCTCGCGCTGCACCTCGCCCAGCAGCGCCGGCACGTTGGCGTAGCCGGCGCGGGTCAGGTAGCGGGTCATCTCGGCCTCGGGCGAGCCGCCGGGCTGCACCGCGCGGATCAGCTTCAGGATCAGTTCGCCGCCGACGATGACCGAGCTGTTCGATTGCTCGGCGGTGAGCCAGCGCAGCTCGGCGTCGTCGGGGATCTCGATATCGGCCAGGCCGGACTCGGGCAGGAATCGGATGACGCCCGGCTTGTCGCCGGGCTTGCCGCCGCTGCGTCCGTCCAGTTCCTTGCCGGCCCGCAGCGCCGCGATCACGGCGCGCACGAAGCCCGGCTGCAGGAAGGCGTCGGCCAGCAGCCCGACCTCGGCGCCGCGGCGCACGCGCGCGATGGCGTACTGGATGAAGACGCTTTCGTCCCAGGACAGCACGAAGGGCGCCTGCGCGCGCAGGCCGCTGACGCCGTCCTCGGGTTCGACCTCGGCCCAGTAGTACTCGCCCTCGGCCGCGCCGAACGGCGTGGCGTAGGCCAGGCGCGCGCGGGCCGGGGGCTGGCTGGCCGGATACCAGCGCTGGCGCGCCAGGTACTGCGGCAGGATTTCGCGCTCCAGCGTCTCGCGCGAGGCGTCGGTCAATGCCGCGCCGCCGCGCGCGCGCAGCACCAGCGTGATCAGCTCGGGCATCTGGGCCGGCGCCGTGGCGTGCCAGTCCGGCGGGGCGGCGTCCACGCTCAGGTCCATCCAGTAAAAGCCGTAGGGCGGCAGCGTCAGCAGATAGGGCAGTTCGCCGATGGCGGGAAAAGGCGTACCGCCCAGCATCTCGACCGGCACGCGCCCGGAGAACTCCTGCAGCGGCAGCTCGACCGGCTGGGCCGCGTTGGACAGATTGGCCACGCACAGTATGGTGGTGTCCTGCCATTGCCGCAGATAGGCCAGGATCTTGCGGTTGCCGGCAAAGATGAAGCGCAGCGCGCCACGGCCGAAGGCATGGCTCTGGCGGCGCTGCGCCAGCAGGCGGCGGGTCCAGTTCAGGAGCGAATGCGGGTCGCGCTGCTGCGCCTCGACGTTGACCGCCTCATAGCCGTAGAGCGGCCCCATCAGCACCGGCAGCGGCAGCCGCTCGGGGTCGGCGCGCGAGAATCCGCCGTTGCGGTCCGGCGACCATTGCATGGGGGTGCGCACGCCGTCGCGGTCGCCCAGGTGCACGTTGTCGCCCATGCCGAGTTCGTCGCCGTAGTACAGCACCGGCGTGCCGGGCATGGACAGCAGCAGACTGTTCATCAGTTCCACGCGCCGCCGGTCGCGTTCCAGCAGCGGGGCCAGCCGGCGCCGGATGCCCAGGTTGATGCGGGCGCGCGGCTCGGCCGCGTAGACGTTCCACAGGTAGTCGCGCTCGCGGCTGGTGACCATCTCCAGCGTCAGTTCGTCGTGGTTGCGCAGGAAGATGGCCCACTGGCAGGTGGCGGGGATATCCGGCGTCTGGCGGATGATGTCGGTGATCGGGAAGCGGTCCTCCTGGGCGATGGCCATGTACATGCGCGGCATCAGCGGAAAATGGAAGGACATGTGGCATTCGTCGCCCGCGCCGAAGTACTCCTGCGCGTCTTCCGGCCACTGGTTGGCCTCGGCCAGCAGCAGGGCGTGCGGATATTCGGCGTCGATCACCGCGCGGATCTGCTTGAGCACGGCGTGGGTCTCGGGCAGGTTCTCGTTGTTGGTGCCTTCGCGCTCGACCAGGTAGGGCACCGCGTCCAGCCGCAGCCCGTCCACGCCCATGTCCAGCCAGTAGCGCATGACGGCCAGCACTTCCTTGAGCACCTGCGGATTGTCGTAGTTCAGGTCCGGCTGGTGCGAATAGAAGCGGTGCCAGAAGTACGCGTTGGCCACCGGGTCCCAGGTCCAGTTGGATTTTTCCGTGTCGCAGAAAATGATGCGCGTGTCGGCGTAGGCCTTGTCGTTGTCGGACCAGACATAGAAGTTGCGGGCCGCGGAGCCGGGCTTGGCGGCGCGGGCGCGCTGGAACCAGGGATGCTGGTCCGAAGTGTGGTTGACCACCAGTTCCGTGATCACGCGCAGCCCGCGGGCGTGGGCCGCGCGGATCAGCTTGCGCACGTCGGCCACGGTGCCGTAGTCGGGATGCACGCCGCGGTAGTCGGCGATGTCGTAGCCGTCGTCGCGCCGCGGCGACGGATAGAAGGGCAGCAGCCAGATGGTGTTCACGCCCAGGTTGGCGATGTAGTCCAGCTTCGATATCAGCCCGGGCAGGTCGCCCACCCCGTCGTCGTTGGAGTCGAAGAAGGACTTGACGTGAAGCTGGTAGATGACCGCGTCCTTGTACCAGAGGCCGTCGTCGTGCTGAGGCGGGGTTTCGCTAGTCATGGCAAGAGTAGCCTTTATCCGTGCAGCGACAGGCGCCACACGCGATAGGGTTGGTCGGGAGTCAGCGTCACGGCGCGGATCTTGCCCTGCCAGGACTCCTGCGTTTCGGCCAGCAGGTCCTCGGCGGCGAGCGCGCCCGCGTCGGGCTGGCCGAACAGCCACAGCGGCGCCTCGACGCGCGCGGCCTGGGGCTGGAACGGGTCCAGGCTGATGGCGGCCAGCACCACGTTGCCGTGGCCCGGCGTGCTCTTGTAGAAGGCCAGCACCCGGTCGTTGCCGCTGTCGGCCAGGGTCAGGCCGCGATGGCTTTGCAGCGCCGGGTTGGAGCGCCGGATCTGGTTCAGGCGCGCGATCTCGGCGCGGATATTGCCCGGCGCGTGCCAGTCGCGCTGGCGCAGCTCGTATTTCTCGGAATCCAGGTATTCCTCTTTGCCGGGCAGGGCCGCGCCCTCGCACAGTTCGAATCCGCTGTACACGCCCCACAGCCCGGAACCCAGCGCCGCCAGGGCCGCGCGGATCAGGAAGCCGGGCCGGCCCGAGGTCTGCAGGAAATACGGGTTGATGTCGGGCGTGTTGACGAAGAAATGCGGGCGGAAGAAGTCCGCGGCCGGCGGGCTGGACACTTCCTCGAGGTAGGCCGCCAGTTCCGTCTTTTCGTTGCGCCACGTGAAGTAGGTGTACGACTGGGTGAAGCCGATCTTGGCCAGCCGGTACATCATCTTCGGGCGGGTGAAGGCCTCGGACAGGAAGATCACGTCCGGATACTGCGCGTGCACGTCGGCGATCATCCATTGCCAGAACGGCAGCGGCTTGGTGTGCGGATTGTCGACGCGGAAGATGCGCACGCCGTGGCGCACCCAGAACAGCACCACGTCGCGCAGCGCCCGCCACAGCGCGAGCCGGCGCGCGCGCCGCGGCGGCGCGCCGTAGAACGACACGTTGACGATGTCTTCGTACTTCTTGGGCGGGTTCTCGGCATAGCGCAGCGTGCCGTCGGGGCGCCAGGAGAACCAGTCCGGGTGCTGCGCCAGCCACGGATGGTCCGGCGAGCACTGGATCGCGAAGTCCAGCGCCAGCTCCATGTCCTGCTCGCGCGCGGCAGCCACCAGCCGCAGGAAATCCTCCAGGCTGCCCAGCTGCGGCTCGATCGCGTCGTGCCCGCCCTGGGGCGCGCCGATGGCGTAGGGACTGCCGACGTCGCCCGGCTCGGCGCGCAGGCTGTTGTTGCGGCCCTTGCGGTTGCGCTGGCCGATGGGGTGAATGGGCGGCATGTACAGCACGTCGAAGCCCATGGCGCGCACGTCCGGCAGGCGCGCGATGACGTCGTCGAAGGTGCCGTGGCGGCCCGGATGGGGCGACTGCGAGCGCGGGAACAGCTCGTACCAGCTGGAAAAACCCGCCTGGCAGCGGTCCACCCAGAGCGGATAGGGCGTGGGGCTGACCGTCTCGAACGGCCGGTCGTCCAGCGCCCGCATGGCCCGCGCCAGTCCTTCGTCCAGCAGCACGGCGACCGGGTCGGCGGCCAGCGGCTGCGCGCCCAGCTGCTCGATCGCCTCGCGCACCGCGTCGGCGTCGGCCGCGGAACCGGCGCGCGCCAGCGCCTCGCGCAAAAGCTGCATGCCTTCCTGCACCTCCAGCCGCAGGTCCAGGCCGGCCCGGTGTTTCAGTTCCAGGTCGTGGCGGAAGGTCTGCCAGGCGTCCAGCCAGGCGCTGATGACGAATTCATGCGCGCCCACGCGGCGCGGCCGGAACACGGCCTCCCAGCGGTCGTTGGGGCCGCGCGCCAGCGGGGTGGCGCGCCAGCGCGTTTCGTCGGCCGCGCGCCAGCGCAGTTCGGCCGCCAGCTGTTCGTGGCCGTCCATGTAGATGTCGGCATGGACGGCGATGCGCTCGTGCGGAATGCATTTGATCGCGAACGCGCCGTCGTCGACCGCCGGGCTGACCCGTTCGACCGCGATGCGCGGATTGCCGCTGCCGTCGGCGCGCGAACGGTGGCGGCGCGACGGCTCGCGCACCGGCAGCGTCGGCTCCAGCAGGAACAGCGCGCAGTCGCCCGGCGGCAGCATGGCGGCCGGCGCGCTGTCCGGCGCGGCCGCGCCCACGGGCGGCGACAGCGGGACAATGTCGGCCGGCGGCAGCATCGGCGCCAGCGCGTCCCAGTCCAGCAGGGCCTGCGCGTCGGTGGAGGGATTGAGCGCCAATGCCGCCGTGGCGCCTTCGGCCGTGCCGCGCAACAGCACGGTGCAGCGGCCGTCGCGCCCGCCGGCCACGCGCAGCGGCCCTTGCAGGCGGGCGTCCGCGAACCACTGGTTCACGGCTTCCACATCGGCGAGTTCGCGTTCGTCGCGGTCGTCCAGCATCAGGCCGTCGGCGCACAGCGCGGCCGACCAGATGGCGCGCCGCCCGCGCGCCGGCGGCGGGGTGTCTGCGGGGTGGGGCGGCGCGGCGATGACCGGGGCGAGCGCGCGCAGCCGCGCGTCTTCGTCGGCCAGCCATTCGGCCTTGAAGTTCCACCACGGCAGCGAGGAAAACAGCCCGTCGAACTCGGCCTCGCGCAGTCCCGCCAGCATCGCGGGGGTAAGGCCCGGCGCCCAGGCCAGCAGTTGCAGACCGGCGTGATGCCGCCGCAGTTGCGCGGCCAGCCTGGCCCAGTCCGCGCCAGCCAGACGTTGCGGCGCATGGAAGGCCAGGCCGGTGACGCCGTGGCTGGCCCAGCGTTCCAGCCGTTCGGTCCAGGCCGCGAGAAAGCCAGGCGGCAGCGGACCGTCGCGCAGATAGCGCAGCCGGCGCGCCTGCGCGGGCTGGCGCGGATCGCGCGCGGGGTCGCCCGCCGGCGGCAGATACCAGTCGGGGCCGACGGTGGCGGCCACCGCGTCGTGCGCGCAGCGGTCCAGCACCACATCCACGTACAGCGCCAGGCCGTGGTCCGCCAGTTCGGCGGACACGCGCCGATACCACTCGGTGATGGGAACCTCGGCGCCGTCGAGCAGGGCGCGGTCGGCGTCGCGCGGGGCCTGCGTGCCGCCTTCTTCATCCAGCAGCCAGGGCGCCGGCAGCAGCACGGCGTTGAAGCCGCGCTGGCGCAGGCGCTCGTAAAGCCGCGGGCCGAGCGCGGCCGCGGGCTCCCGCTCGCGCGCGCCGCCGCGGGCGTGATAGAGGCGCAGCGGCGACTGGGTGGCGATGGCGGCGGTCGTGGGCGGCACCTGGCGGTCTCCTTACACGGGCGCCGGCACGGCGCCGCCGGCCGGCTGGCGCACGCCCAGCGCGGCCGCGCCCGCGGCGCGGTCGGCGCGCGCCGGCATGGCTTCCTGGGTTTCGGGTTCGGCCAGCGAGCGGTACAGGCTGGCGTACAGGCCGATGGCCGAGCGCCAGCTGAAGTCGGCGCTCATGGCATTGCGCTGCATGGTGCGCCAGAGCATGGCGTGCTCGCGCAGGGCCATGGCGCGCGCGATCGCCTCGGCCATGGCCGCCGGGCTATCGCCGTCGAACAGCAGGCCGTTGGCCGAGGCCATCGCCGACAGCGGCGCGCGCGGCCCCGGATCTTCGATGGTGTCGGCCATGCCGCCCACGCGCGAGCCGATGGGCAGCGCGCCGTAGCGCATGGCGTACAGCGGCGTCAGGCCGAAGGGCTCGAAACGGCTCGCGTGCAGCAGGATGTCGGCGCCGGCATGCAGGCGGTGCGCGGCCGCCTCGTCATAACCGATATGGGCCGCGCAGCGTCCGGGATAGCGCTGCGCCAGCGCCTGCAGCGCCTGTTCCAGACGGTGGTCGCCCTGGCCCAGGATCGCGACCTGCAGGCCGGGATGGCGTTCCAGCGCCTCGGGCAGGGCGGCCGCGGCCACGTCGGCCATCTTCTGTTCGGTCAGGCGGCTGCCCATGGCCATCAGCGTAGTGCCGGCGTCCACGTCCAGGCCGAACTCATGCTGCAGCGCGGCCTTGCAGCGCGCCTTGTTGGACAGGTCGCGCGCCGAATAGCGCAGCGCGCCCAGGTGCGGGTCGCGGGCGGGGTTCCACAGAATGTTGTCGATGCCGTTCGGAATCGGCAGCAGGTCGTCGGCGCGGCGGCGCAGCAGTTCGTCCAGGCCGCAGCCGAAGGCCGGCGTCATGATTTCGCGCGCATAGTTGTGGCTGACCGTGGTCACGCGGTCGGCATAGCGGATGCCGGCCTTCAGGAAATTCAGCTGTCCCCAGGCGCCTATGCTTCCGCCGTTGCGGTAGCGTTCGGGAATGCCCAGTTCGGCCGCGCACTCCATCGGGAAGCGGCCCTGGAACGCCAGGTTGTGGATGGTCATGATGCTGCGGGTCGCGTGCAGGCCCTGCGCATGCAACAGCAATGGCACCAGGCCGGCGTGCCAATCGTGCGCATGCACCAGATTGGGGCGCGCGACGCCGGGCAGGCCGCCGGCCACGCGCGCGGCGGCATGGGCCAGCGCCGCGTAGCGCAGCGCGCTGTCGGCGTATTCGACGCCCTGTTCGTCCAGGTAAATGCCGGCGCGGTCGTACAGCCCGTCGTTCTCCAGCAGCAGGAAATCCAGGCCCGACTGCGGGCAGCGGCCGGCCAGCAGGCGCGCATCGCCGCCCGGCAGGTTGTGCAGCGGCGCCACCACGCGGACGCGCTCCAGGCGGGCGCGCACGCCGCGGTAGGCGGGCAGCAGCACCATGAGCGGCGTGCCTGCCTGGGCCAGCGCGCGGGCCATGCCCGTGATGGCGTCCCCGAGGCCGCCCGTTTTGGCCAGGGGAAATGCCTCGCCGGCCACGATCAGGGTTCTAGTCTTCGCCATGCCTGCTCCCGGTGTATCGGGCCGCGCCGGATAAAAAAGTGCGACGCGGCCGCGGAAAACCTGGACAGCCGCAAGCGCCGTGCCCAAATCGCCGCCGCATTGTTTTCTTTTGTATCCGAGCGCCCCGCAGCAGGAATGGGGCTTGCTGCCGCTGGCGTCGTGTCCTCGGACCGCGACCATGACAGGAGCTGGGTATGAAAACTGTGTCGGACTTCGTCCTCGAAAGGCTGTCTCAATGGGGCGTCAGAAGGGTGTTCGGGTATCCCGGCGACGGGATAAACGACCTGATCGGCGCCTTCGGCCGCACGCAGGAACCGCTGGAGTTCGTCCAGGTCCGGCATGAGGAAAGCGCCGCTTTCATGGCCTGCGCGCATGCCAAGTTCACCGGACAGGTGGGCATGTGCATGGCGACCTCGGGGCCGGGCGCGATCCATCTGCTCAACGGCCTGTACGACGCCAAGCTGGATCACCAGCCCGTGGTGGCGCTGGTCGGGCAGCAGGCCCGCAGCGCGCTGGGCGGCGACTACCAGCAGGAAGTCGATCTGGTCAGCCTGTTCAAGGACGTGGCGCACGACTACGTGCAGATGGCCGCCACCGCCGGGCAGGCGCGCCACGTGATCGACCGCGCCATGCGCATCGCGATGGAGCGGCGCGCGGTGACCTGCGTCATTTTTCCAAACGACGTGCAGGATTTGCCGGCAGTAGAGAGCCCGCCGCGCGAACATGGCGCCGTGTACACCGGCATCGGCGTGACTTCGCATGCCGCGGTGCCGAACGAGGCGGCCTTGCGCAATGCGGCCGAGATCCTCAACCGCGGCGAGCGCGTCGCCATGCTGGTGGGCGCGGGCGCGCTGGACGCGGGCGCCGAGGTCCGCCAGGCCGCCGAGCTGCTGGGCGCGGGCGTGGCCAAGGCCTTGCTGGGCAAGGCCGCGGTGCCCGACGACCTGCCTTACGTGACGGGCAGCATCGGCCTGCTGGGCACCCAGCCGAGCTGGGACATGATGAACGAGTGCGACACGCTGCTGATGGTGGGCACCTCGTTTCCCTACGCCGAGTTCCTGCCCGAGGAAGGGCAGGCGCGCGCGGTGCAGATCGACCGCGACGGCCGCAAGCTGAGCCTGCGCTATCCGGTCGAACTGGGCCTGGTGGGCGACAGCCGGCTGACCCTGCAGGCCCTGATGCCGATGCTGGAACGCAAGACGGCGCGCCGCTGGCGCGAACGCATCGAGAAGCAGGTGGCGCGCTGGCGCGACACGGTGCGCGAGCGCGCCATGGTCGAGGCCCGTCCGCTCAATCCCCAGCGCCCGTTCCTGGAGCTGTCGCAGCGCCTGCCCGAGCAGTGCATCGTCACCTGCGACTCGGGCTCGGCGGCGAACTGGTACGCGCGCGACCTGGACCTGCGCGAAGGCATGATGGGCTCGCTGTCGGGCGGGCTGGCCACCATGGGCTGCGGCGTGCCTTACGCGGTGGCGGCCAAGCTGGCCTATCCCGAGCGTCCCGTGGTGGCGCTGGTGGGCGACGGCGCCATGCAGATGCTGGGCATCAACGAACTGATCACCATCTCGCACCGCTGGAAGGACTGGGCCGATCCGCGCCTGATCGTCATGGTGCTGAACAACGGCGACCTGAACCTGGTGACCTGGGAGCAGCGCGTGATGGGCGGCGACCCGCGTTTCGCGGACTCGCAATGGCTGCCGGCGTTTTCCTACGCGGACTACGGCCGGCTGCTGGGCCTGGAAGGCATACGGGTCGAGAATCCGCAGGACGTGGGTCCCGCCTGGGACCGTGCGCTGGCCGCCGCCCGGCCCGTGGTGCTGGAGATGGTGACCGATCCCGAGATGCCGCCCTTGCCGCCGCACATCCCGGCCAAGCAGGTCGCCGCCTACGTGCGCGCGCTGCGCAAGGAAGACGCGGCCGCGGGCGGCGCGGCGCTGCGCGCCACGATCAAGCAGTGGTGGGCGGGCTGACGCCGCGCCCGCCGGCTCCGCATATTGCGTTTGCGCACAGTTCAGGAGGCCATCATGGCAGAACCCAAATCGCCCGGTTCCCCCGACAACGCCGAAGGCGGCAAGTCCCCGCCGGACCAGAGCCCGGCCGAGCAGCCGGCGCCCGATCCGGGCGGCCGCAAGACCGACAAGAACGGACGCTGGCCGCCGGACAGCCTGCCCAATCCCATGCCGGGCCTGGACCCGCAGCAGACGCCGGGCATAGACCGGCTGGCGGGCACGCCGCTTGCGGAATGCGTGCGCATCCGCGCCGCACAGGGCGGGCGGCGGAGTTTTTCAAGGAGACCCTATGAGCAAGCATGAAGGATTGCGCGGCATATTCCATCCGGCCGACAGTTCGGCGCGCACGGTGCGCGACCTCATCTCCGGAACGGAGGCGCTGTTGCGCAGCACGGCCAGCTACGGCGGGTCCGAAATCGAAGCGGCCCGCGACCGCCTCAAGCAGCAGCTGGAGGCCGCGCGCGAACAGGCCAGCGGCTGGGAGCGCCTCGCCTGGGACCGCGCCCGCCACGCCTCGCACGCGGCCGACGAGTACGTGCACGAGAACGCGTGGAAAAGCATCGCGGCGGCGGTGCTGGTCGGCGTGCTGGCCGGCGTCTGCATGATGTCCGACCACCGCCGCCGTTGAGCGGGCCTCATCCATTTAACCCATTGATGATCGGCGAGGTATCCAGGAGGATGCACAGGTTGTGCCGGGTGCGGGGCCGCGCGCGAGCGAGGCCCCACGGCCCGGTTCCTTTCCTTGTTTCGGGAACGCACGATGAGCACGAACGCAGTCGCGCCGAGCGGCCGGTCACCGTGGGGCAACGCCCTGGCGGTGCTGGTGCTGTTTGCGGCGGTGGCTGCGGTGCTGGCGTTCGCGGCGCTGCGCATCGCGCAGCAGCGCATCGCCAATCTGCTGGGGCCGCGCAGCGAAGTGGCCGACGTGGAGGTGGGATACCGCCAGGTGGTGTTGACCGACGTGATCGTGCGCGGCGCGGCCGGCCAGGCCGACGTGCGGGCGCGCCGCGTGGTGCTGGAGCCGGACTGGCCGGCGCTGCTGCGCCATGAAACCGTGTTCACGCGCGTGTCGGTCGAAGGCTTCGACTTCGCGGTGCTGCGCCAGCCGGACGGCAGCCTGCACATCGCGCCGGCCCTGCAGGCGGCGCTGCGCACCGGCGATGCCGGCGACGGCCGCGGGCGGGACCGCCAGCCGATACGGGTGGCCGATCTGCGGCTGCAGGACGGCCGCCTGACTTTCGAAGACGCCGCGATATCGCGCCCGCCGCACCGCATCGCCTTCACCGGCGTGCAGGCGCGGCTGCGCCCGCTGGTCATGCCCGACGACGGCGCGCGCAGCGAAATGGAGTTCAACGGACGGATCGACCAGCAGGGCGGGGCCAACGCCACGGTCAGCGCGCAAGGCTGGCTGGTGGTGGGCGGCACGGACGCCGACATCAAGGTCAGCGTGCGCAACATGGGCGTGCGCCATGCCGCGCCTTACCTGGCCGACAACGGCGCCGGCTCGTTGGCCGCCGGCGCGATGGACCTGGACATGAACACCGTGATCGAACGCCGCCAGTTGCGGGCCGCGGGCACGGTGGCGCTGCGCGGCCTGAAGTTCGGCGGCGAGGGTTCGCTGTTTTCGCTGCCGCGCAAGGCGGTGCTGGCCGCGCTCAAGGACGAGGCCGGCGCGGTGCGCTTCGAGTTCGCGCTGTCGGGCGACCTGGACAGCCCCAGGTTCTCGGTCACGCGCGGCTTCGCCGCCCAGGTGGCGCAAGGCTTCGGGCATGCGATAGGGGTGGGCGCGGAGGGCGCCGCCGAAGGCGTGGCGGGCGCGGTCAAGAGCCTGGGCAACGCCTTGTCGGACCTGCTCGATCCTACTCCCTAGGCCGCCGGCGTGGAGGCGTGCGGCCCGTGTCGCAGCCGCCATTCGGCCAGCCCGAAGGCCAGCAGGGCCAGGCACAGCGGCGCGAAGGCGTAGAGCGCGCGGTACACCAGCGCCGCGCCCAGCACCTCGGGCGCGGGAATCCCCGGCGCCAGCGCCGCGACGAAGATGGCTTCGGTGGTGCCCAGCCCGCCCGGCACCCGGATGAGCACGGCCGCGAAGCTGGTGCACATCAGCACGCCCAGCACCGCCGGATAGCCGACCTTGCCTTGCAGCAGCACGTACATGATGGCGCCCATGATGGCCCACGAGCTTGCCGCCACCAGGCTTTGCGCGACCGCCATGCCCAAGTGCGGCAAGCTGGCATGCTGGCCCATCCAGCTCCAGCTGCGGCGGCGCGCCAGCGCGCAGAAGCCCACGTAGGCGGCGGCCAGCGCCAGCAGCGCCGCGCCCGGCAGGCGCAGCACGTCCGGGCGCAGGCCCCAGCCCTGCGGCAACGGCACCGCGCCCGCCACGAACAGCGCGCCGGCCAGCCAGCCGAAGCCGATCCAGTTGGTCGCGGCCGAGAACAGCGCCACGCGGGTGGCGACCGACTTGCGGCATCCCAGGCGTGCATACAGGCGCAGCCGCGCGCCCAGCCCGCCCAGCAGTACCCCGAGATTGAGGTTCAGCGCATAGCTGGTCATCGCCACGCCCAGCACCTTGGGCCAGGGCAGGGTGTGGCGGGTGTAGCGCTTGGCCAGCAGATCCATGGCGCCGTAGGCCAGGTAGCCGGCGGCCACCAGCGCACAGGCCAGCATGATCGTGCGCTCCGGAATCGCGCGCATCGAAACCCAGACCTGGGGCCAGTCCACGGCGCGGCCGAAGTGGATGAGCAGGGCGGCCACGACCGCCAGCACCAGCGCCGGCAGAATCCGCTTCAGGCGCGGCCAGCGATGGCGCAGCGCCCGCGTCAGGGTGGAGCGGAAGACTCTCATGCCGTCTCTCTTTCCGTGGGCAGGGGCAGGGACTGCAGCCTGGGCTTGTGCGCCGGCAGGCTGCCGGCCCAGGCCGGAAAGCGCCGCAGGAAGTGGAACACCACCACGCCTATCCACAGCCGCCGCAGGCGCCGCCTGGAGCCCACCGACATTTCGATCTGGCGGCAGTCCTGCTCGATCAGCCGCTCCAGGCTGCGGCGCAGCTCGGCGTTGAGCCCGCGGTCGCGCGCCATCACGTTGGCCTCCAGGTTGAGCGCCAGGCTCAGCGGGTCCAGGTTGCTGGACCCCACGGTCGCCCAGTCGCCGTCCACGCAGGCCACTTTGCCGTGCAGCGGCCGCTTGCAGTATTCGTAGATCTCCACGCCGGCGTCGATCAGGTAGTCGTACAGCATGGAGGCGGCCAGCCGCGCGACCAGCACGTCGGGCTCGCCCTGCAGCAGCAGCCTGACCCGCACGCCGCGCCGCGCGGCGTCGGCCAGGTCGTGCAGCAGCTGGTAGCCGGGAAAGAAATAGGCGTTGGCGATCAGCACGTCGTGGCGCGCCGCCCGCACGCCGGCGCGGTAATGGCGCTCGATGTCGTTGCGGTGATCGACGTTGTCGCGCACCACCAGGCGGCCGCCGCCGTCGCCGGCCGGCATCTGCTCCAGGATGGCGGCCCGCCGGCCGCGCCGCCGCGGCCGCTCGCCGCCCAGCTGCGCGCGCGCATAGTCGGCGATATCCGCGGCCAGCGGCCCCTCGACGCGCAAGGCGTAGTCCTGCTTGGCCTGCGGGCCGAAGTCGGGCAGGTGGTCGGCCGAGAAATTGATGCCGCCCACGAAGGCGCAGCGGCGGTCGACGGCAACGATCTTGCGGTGCATGCGCCGGAATACGTTGGTGCGCACGCCCAGCAGCCGCGGGCGCGGGTCGAAGATGTGGACGCGGATGCCGCTGTCGGTCATGCCGCCCAGGAATTCCTCGCTCAGTTCGTCCGAACCGTAGCCGTCGATGGTCAGGTCCACGCTCACGCCGCGGCGCGCCGCGTCGATCAGGGCCTGGCGGATCTCCCGGCCCACGGTGTCGTCGAACAGGATGAAGGTCTCGACCAGCACTTCGCTGCGGGCCTGCGCGATGGCGTCGAGCACCGCGGGGAAATAGCCGGTGCCGTTTTCCAGCAGCGTGTAGCGGTTGTTCCCGCGCCAGCTCAGGTTCATAGGGCGATCTCCGCGCTGATCGGCACGTGGTCGGACAGACGCGACCAGACGCGCGACGCCATGGGCAGCGGCCGCCAGTCGCGCACGCCGCGCACGTAGATGCGGTCCAGCCGCAGCAGCGGCCAGCGCGCCGGAAAGGTGCGCGCCGGCCGGCCCAGCCGCGAGCTGTAGACTTCGCTGGTGCCGCAGTCGCGCATCGGGCCGTCGGCGCGCAGCCGCCAGTCGTTGAAATCGCCGGCGATCAGCAGGGGTTCGGCGGCCGGCACGCCGTCGGCCGCCAGTTCGCACAATTGCGCCAGCTGGCGGCCCCGGTGGCGCTCCAGCAGCCCCAGGTGCACGCAGACCGCGTGCACCGGCGTCGGCGTCCCGGGCACGCGCAGCACGCAGTGCAGCATGCCGCGGCGTTCGTGGCCGCCGACGCTGACGTCGTGGTTTTCATAGCGTTCGATGGGGTAGCGCGACAGCACCGCGTTGCCGTGGTGGCCCGCCGGATAGACCGCGTTGCGACCGTAGGCGTAGTCGGTCCACAGCGTGTCGGCCAGGAACTCGTACTGCGACAGCGCGGGCCAGGAGCGGTGGCGCTCGGCATGGCCCTGGTGTTCGCCCAGCACCTCCTGCAGGAACACGATGTCCGGGCCCGCCGCCCGCAGCGCGTCGCGCAGTTCGTGCAGCATGAAACGGCGGTTGAAACTGGTGAAACCCTTGTGCGTGTTGACGGTCAGCACCGTCAGCGTGGTGGCGTCGATATAGTGCGAGGCGGGCATGCGGGCTCCGGAATGGGCGATCCCCGCCTGCCGAGCAAGCCGCGTGCCCGGAAGGTAAGCGGGCGTAACCCCGCGTCGCCGCGTTTACACCGTCCTGGCCGCCCAGAACGCGGTGCGCACGGCCGGCGAGGCCGCGATGCTGGCGACCACCCGGTCCAGGTCCAGCTCGTCGACCGAGGCTTCGCTGAGCGCGGCCTCGATCTCGACCTCGTCTTCGCCGAACTGGTCGATCTTCAGCTCGGACAGCGGCAGCTGCTCGGCCTCGAGCACGTCTTCCAGCACCATCATGGCGGCCTGGCGCTGCGCCGTGGTGGCGATCAGGTGTATGACGGTAGTCACTTCCGTGGTCTGCGCATCGACCGGCTGGCGGTTGACGTAGCTGACCACCGGGCGCAGCAGGGTGTTGGCGGCCAGCACGAAGACGGTGGCGGCCACCGCCTCCAGCATCAGCGAGGCCCCGGCGCACGCCCCGATCGCCGCCGAGCCCCACAGCGTGGCCGCGGTGTTCAGGCCGCGGATGCTGCCGCCTTCGCGCATGATGGCGCCGGCGCCCAGGAAGCCCACGCCCGACACCACGTAGGAAATCACGCGCGCGCCGCCGTCGTCGCCGCCCACCAGGAAGGCCATGTCCACGAAGATCGCCGCGCCCACCGCGACCAGCACGTTGGTGCGCAGCCCGGCCGTGCGCTGGCGGAACTGGCGCTCGAAACCGACCACCGCGCCCAGCACGAAAGCGGTGAACAGGCTGACCAGGGTATTGGCCAGGGTGAGCAGCTGGATGTTGTCGAAATTCTTCATGGTGTCCTCGGTACGGCGGCGCGCCATGATCGGGCATGCATGCGGTTTGTTTGATGACACCGGGCGATGGGCCAGATTCAGGTAATATTCAGGTTCCAGTAAGAAAGAGAGCAAGGTGGGCGGCAGGCAGTCCCGGCCGTCCGCCATTTATGAACGAAGAGCCTCCCTCTAGGCCGGCGCCGCGCCGGCGCCCGCCCCCTTCCTCCGGCCGCATGCCGCGGCCGTTCCACGATACCCGTCTGGCCCGGTCCCGGGCCGCCACGCCGCGCCTGGGCTGCCGCGCGCCGCCGCGCGCGCGTCCGTTGCGCCATTCCCCTGACGATTCCGGGAGCGCGCTGGCGCGCTCCATCACGCTATACGTGGAACTTCGATGATTTTCGATTGGATGACCGACCCCACCGCCTGGCTGGGCCTCGCGACCCTGGTCGTGCTTGAAATTGTGCTGGGCATCGACAACCTGGTGTTCATCGCCATCCTGGCCGACAAGCTGCCGCCGGCGCAGCGCAACCGCGCCCGCCTGATCGGCCTGACGCTGGCGATGGTGATGCGCCTGGGCCTGCTGGCCAGCATCGCCTGGGTGGTGACGCTGACCGCGCCGCTGTTCACGCTGCTGGGCGCGGAGATTTCCGGGCGCGACCTGATATTGATCCTGGGCGGCCTGTTCCTGCTCTTCAAGGGCACGATGGAACTGCACGAGCGCGTCGAAGGCGGCGCCGCCCACGACGCCGGCCAGCGGCCGCAGCACGCCGTGTTCTGGCAGGTGATCCTGCAGATCGTGGTGCTGGACGCGGTGTTCTCGCTGGACTCGGTGATTACCGCGGTGGGCATGGTGCAGGACCTGAGCATCATGATGATCGCCGTGATCGTGGCGATGGCGGTGATGATGCTGGCCAGCCGTCCGCTGATGGCCTTCGTGGCGCGCCACCCGACGGTGGTGATCCTGTGCCTGGGCCTGTTGCTGATGATCGGCTTCAGCCTGGTGGCCGAAGGGCTGGGCTTTCACGTGCCCAAGGGTTATCTGTACGCCGCCATCGGCTTCTCGATCCTGATCGAGCTGTGCAACCAGCTGGCGCGGCGCAACCGCGCCCGCGGCGCGCATGCGCTGGGCCGGCGCCAGCGCACCGCGCAGGCCGTGCTGCGGCTGCTGCGCGCCAGCCCCGCCGGCCAGGCCGGCGCGCAGGTAGACGAGGTGGTCGCGCTGGTCGACGGCGCGGGCGAGGAGCCGGCCTTCGCGCCCGAGGAGAGCACCATGATCGAACGGGTGCTGTCCATCGGCGCGCGCGACGTGCGTTCCATCATGGTGCCGCGCGGCGACATCACCTGGCTGGACGTGGCCGACACGCCCGAGGACGTGGTCCGCAAGTTCGGCGGCGGCCATTCGCGCCTGCCGCTGTGCGCCGGCGACCCGGCCAACGTGCTGGGCGTGCTGCACTTCAAGGACGTGCTGCCCAGGCTGCAGACCCCCGGCCCGATCGACCTGGTCGAGCTGGCGCGCGAACCGCGCTACGTACTGGAGACCATGCCGGTGCTCAAGGTGCTGGACGAACTGCGCGCCAGCCGCGATCACATGCTGATCGTGGTGGACGAGCACGGCGTCTGCGAGGGGCTGGTCACGCCCATGGACGTGCTGACCGCGGTGGCGGGCGATCTGCCCGAGCACCAGGCCGACCTGTCGGAGTCGCTGCGCCTGTCCGACGGCTCCTGGCTGCTGGACGGCCGGCTGGCGGTGGGCGAGGCCGCGCGCCTGCTGGCGGCGCCGGCGCTGGCCGACGATTACCCGGACGCCACGCTGGCGGGCTGCCTGCTGCGCGCCGCCGGCCGCATTCCCGAGCCGGGCGACACGATCGCCTGGCGCGACTGGCGCTTCGAGGTGACGCGGCGCGACGGCCTGCGCATCGACCAGGTGCGGGCCAGCCGCGGCGATGAGGGCGCCGGCCACGATTGAAATCCGCGCGTCCGGGTAGTTGGAAAAACCGTCGCTCTCGTGCGATTATCTGACCCTGTATTGGGGATTTGACTGGTCTTATCCGCAGCCCGGGCAGCGCGTCCGCCCCAGGCTCAGTTAGTGTCTTTGCTTTTGGTTATCGCTACAGGTGGTACATCGCATGGGCAACACGAGGTCTGGATTCAAGGGCACGGCCGCGCTCTGCGCGGCGCTGGCCGCGCTGGCGACCCCGGGCGCCGCGCACGCCACGGAAGGCGCGCTGGGACGGCAGATCACCGGCACCAATGTCCAGCCCAACGCCGGCATCGTCTCGCCGCAACCCATCTGGGCGGTCAATCTTTCACAGATCTACCTGGACGGCGGCATCGGCGGTAGCCGCGAGGTGCCGGTCGCGGGCCGGACCTCGCTGGGCCTGGACGCCGAAGTCTCGTTCACGCTGGCGACCCTGCTCAAGACCTGGGACACCGGGCCGGGACGCTGGAACTTCGCTTCCAGCATCACCGTGCCCTACGTGTGGAACAAGGTGACCTCCACCCTGGCCGGCGCGGGCGGGCGCAGCGTCAGCCAGGACGACACCGCGTCGAACCTGTTCGACCTGTATTTCTCGCCCATCATCGCCGGCTACCACTTCTCCGAGACCTCGCACCTGGCGCTCAGCCTGAACGTGTGGGCGCCCACCGGCAAGTACAACGCCAACGACATGGCCAACCCCAGCCTCAACAACTGGACCTTCATCCCGCAGGTGGCCTACACGGGGATCTTTCCGGAGTCCGGCTTCCAGATCGACACGGTCGCCGGCTTCCAGTTCTATACGCGCAACAGCGCCACCGATTACCGCAACGCGCCGCTGTTCAGCATGGACGTGATGGGCCGCAAGGTCTTCAGCAACGGCTTCAGCGCCGGCCTGATCCTGGGCACCATCCAGCAGCTGGGCAGCGACAAGGGCCCCACGGCCGACCGGCTCAACGGGTTCAAGGGCAGGGACTGGGCGTTGGGCCCCATCGTGACCTACGACAGAAAGCTGGCTGACCAGCGTTCGCTGTCGCTGTCGCTGCGATGGGTGCCCACGATCAGCAGCACCAACCGCCTGGACAGCACCAGCACGGTCATGGCGACCGCCACGCTGGTGTTCTGAGGCGTAGCGGGCGGGGCGGTTTCCCGCCTGGCGGCACGGCCGGCCGCTGAACTGGCCTGATCTTCCGAGGAAAAGCGATGAATGCAAGAAAGCTGTTGAGTGCGGCGCTTGTCGCCGCGGCAGGCCTCGCGGCCACGGGCGGCGCACAAGCGCAGAGCCAGGACGCGTCGGGCAAGAAGCCGAACATCCTGGTGATCTTCGGCGACGACATCGGGCAGACCAACATCAGCGCCTATGGCGAAGGCGTGGTGGGCTACGAGACGCCCAACATCGACCGTATCGCCAAGGAGGGCGTGAAGTTCACCGATTACTACGGCGAAAACAGCTGCACCGCCGGCCGCTCGTCCTTCATCACCGGGCAATCGCCGCTGCGCACGGGGCTGACCAAGGTCGGCGCGCCGGGCGCCTCGGTCGGCCTGCAGAAAGGCGACATCACCATCGCCGAAGCGCTGAAGGCGCAGGGCTATGTCACGGCGCAGTTCGGCAAGAACCACCTCGGCGACAAGGACGAATACCTGCCGACCCGGCACGGCTTCGACGAGTTTTTCGGCAACCTGTACCACCTGAACGCCGAGGAAGAGCCCGAGCGCCCGTACTGGCCCAAGGATTCCAACGATCCGTTCGTGAAGAACTTCTCGCCGCGCGGGGTGGTCAAGGCCTCGGCCGACGGCAAGGTGGAAGACACCGGGGCGCTGACCAGGAAGCGCATGGAGACCATCGACGACGAGACCGTGGGCGCGGCGCTGGACTACATCGACAAGCACGGCAAGGGCGACAAGCCGTTCTTCGTGTGGATGAACACCACGCGCATGCACGTCTATACCCACGTCCGTCCGGAGAACAAGGGCAAGAGCGGCATGCCGGGCAACGACTATGCCGACGGCATGCTCGAACACGACGAGGACGTGGGCAAGCTGCTGAAAAAGCTCGATGACCTGGGCATCGCCGACAACACCATCGTGGTGTACACCACCGACAACGGCCCCAACCAGTGGAGCTGGCCGGACGCCGCGACCACGCCGTTCCGCAGCGAGAAGGATTCCAACTGGGAAGGCGCTTTCCGGGTGCCGGCTATGGTCCGCTGGCCCGGGAAGATCCCGGCGGGCCAGATCAAGCGCGGCATCGTGTCCGGCATGGACTGGTTCCCGACGCTGCTGGCGGCCGCTGGCGATACGTCCATCAAGGACCGCTTGCTCAAGGGCTGGACGCCGCCTGGAAACCCCACCAACTTCAAGGTGCACCTGGACGGCTACAACCAGCTCGACTACCTGACCGGCAAGTCGGACAAGAGCGCGCGCAACGATTTCTATTACTTCAACGATGACGGCATCCTGGTCAGCATGCGCTACGACGACTGGAAGGTCGTGTTCTGCGAACAGCGCGCGCCGGGCAATCTGAACATCTGGCAGGAACCGTTCGTCTGCCTGCGGGTGCCCAAGGTCTTCAACCTGAGAATGGACCCGTACGAGCGCGCGGACATCACGTCCGACCAATACAACGACTGGCTGGGCAAGAACGCCTACCTGACCGAGATCGGCACGATGAAGGCCACCGCGTTCATGGAAACCTTCGTGACCTATCCGCCGAGCCAGCGGCCCGCCAGCTTCAGCATCGACCAGGTGCAGGAGCGCGTGCACAAGTCCATTGCCGATCATTTCAAGGCGCAGGACAAGAAAGAGGCGAAGTAGGGCCGGCCGCGTCAGCTGCAGACCCGCCGCCACGGCGCGATGCCGCGCGGCGGGCAGTAACCGGGACACGGCGCGGTGATGGACATGCCGCTCTGGCAGCGGCTTTCCGGGGCCTTCTCGCCGGCGGGCATCCAGCCCTGGCAATCGCAGCGCGCCAGGGCGCTGCCGGCGGGCAGCTTGCCGGCAGCCGGGTCCGGTTCCGGAGCCGGGGCGGGGGTGGCCGGCGGCACGGGCAGCGCCTTGACCACCGCGCCGGCTTCGATGCCTTCGATCACGCCGCGCACCTTGGCGTTGGACATGCCGCAGGCGCGCGCGATGGAACGGGTCGAGCGGCCGTCCTCGGCCATGGCCTGGATTTTCTCCTCGCTGCACGCCGCCTCGGCGCTCGGCGCCGCCCAGCCGTTCAAGGCCAGGACGGCGGCCGCGCACAACACCGCTCGATGCAAAATCATGGTCCGCTCCTGCACGTAAGCCCCGCCATCCTTAGGTGGAGAGCGTGTTGCAAAAAGCGTAGTGCCCACCATTCGGCAGTGTCAATGCGCCGCGCATGGCCCCCGCTTGCGGCGGTAGCCGCAAGCATGAGAGGGGGTATCCCTAAGGTTGAGGCTAGGCCGCGATGGCGCGCGCCTCGAACGGATGCGCCGCGATCGCCGCCTCGGCGCGGCCGCGCGCCGCCTCGAGTTCCACCGGGCTGCGCACCGATCCCTGCACCGAGAAAAACGTCACGTCCGTCAGGCCGATGGTGCCCAGCACATAGCGCAGATAGGGCGTGAGGAAGTCCTGCTGGCGCCGCGGATCGCTGCTGGAGAAGTCGCCGCCCGACGCGATCGCCACGTACACCGGCCGCCCGGGCAGGCTGCCGACCTTGCCCTCGGGCGTGATGCTGAAGGTATGGCGCACCCGCACCACGTGGTCGATCCAGGCCTTCAGCGAGGACGGCACCGTGAAGTTGTGCATGGGCGTGGCGATCACGATGTGGCTGGCCTCGCGCAACAGGCGTATCTGTTCGGCCGAGCGCCTGAGCGCGCCGCGCTCCAGCGCGGGGCCGCCGGGGTCCTGGCGCGCGCTGAGCGCGGCGGCATAGTCCGGGTCCACGTGCGGCAGGGTATTGGCGTCGACGTCGACGATGGCCGGGGCCGCGCCGGCGATGCGCTCGACGATGCGCTGCGACAGGCGGTAGCTTTCGGAGGCGCGGCCGCGCGGGCTGCAGATAATGCGCAGAATGCTCATGGGGCGGGGGTCTCCACGGGTACGTGCAGGGATTTGCCGAAACGGATGGCGCTGGTCAAAAGGCCCTGGCGGAAATAGAAACGCTGGGCCAGCGCGTTGCCCAGGCCGGTATCGAGCACCAGCCGGGCGCAGCCGGCGCCGCGGGCGAGTTCGTCCAGCGCCTGCAGCAGCCGCGCGCCGTGGCGGCCGCCGCGCAGCGCGGGCGAGACGACCAGGTCGTCCACGTACAGAAAACGGCCGTACACCAGGTTTTCCTGGAAGCGATAGCCGGCCAGCGCCACGGCCTGGCCGTCGCGCATGACGGCCAGCAGCCGGTAGCGTTCGTGGCGCATGCGGGCGACGCGTTCCAGAAAGTCTTCGGCATCGTCCAGGTGGGGCCGCAGCTCGCGCATCAGCGGCAGGCAGGCGCGCACCTCGTCGGGCGTTTCGAGGTGGCGCAGGGGGAGGTCGGGATCAGGTGTCATGGCTGCCATGGTAGGCGGCGCATGCCATAATTCCCAGGGCCATATTTTGATTTTTGGACTATGCCATGAGTCGTGCATCTCCCCAGGACCGCGAGGCCGGCCCCCTGTACCGGCAGGTCTACGAGCGTTTTCGCGGCGCGATCGCCCAGGGCACGCTCAAGCCGGGCGACCGCATTCCGTCGGCGCGTTCGCTGGCCAAGGAGATGGGCGTGGCGCGCGGCACGGTGGAGGTGGCGTATTCGCTGCTGGCCTCCGAGGGTTATATCCAGGCGCGCGGCCAGGCGGGCACGGTGGTCTCGCCCGATCTGCAGCCGCAGGCCGGCGCGCCGGCGCCGCCCGCGCCCGAGCCGCCGGCGCACGACGTGCCGGCCTGGCCGCGCTGGTCCGGCATCCTGCCGTTCCAGATGGGGCTGCCGGCGCTGGACGCCTTTCCGCGCAAGCTGTGGGCGCGACTGGGGGCCAGGCAGCTGCGCGGGCTGCAGGCCACGGAACTGGCCTATCCGCCCAGCAGCGGCCTGCCGGCCTTGCGCGCCGCCACCGCCGCCTATCTGCAGGTGGCGCGCGGCATCCATTGCCAGCCTGCGCAGGTGTTCATCACGTCCGGCTACAACCACACGCTGCGCCTGGTGCTGCAGGCCCTGTTCGAACCGGGCGACGAAGTCTGGATGGAAGATCCCGGCTATCCGCCGACGCGGCTGCTGCTGGAGCAGGCGCGGCTGCGCCCGGCGCCGGTGCCGGTGGATCAGGACGGCCTGATGGTCGATGCCGGCATCGAACGCGCGCCGGGCGCGCGCGGCGCGGTCGTGACGCCCGCGCACCAAAGCCCCCTGTGCATGTCGCTGTCGCTGCCGCGCCGCCAGGCGCTGCTGGACTGGGCGCAGCGCAGCGGCGCGTGGATCGTGGAGGACGATTACGACGGCGAATACCGTTACGTGGGCCGGCCCTTGCCGGCCTTGAAAAGCCTGGACGGGCAGGGCCGCGTGCTGTACGCGGGCACCTTCAGCAAAGTGCTGTTTCCGGGGCTCAGGCTGGCTTATCTGGTGGTGCCCGAAACCTTGAGCGCGCGTTTCGAGCAGTTGTGCTGGCTGGGCGGCGGCGCGCCGGGCCTGACTCAGGCCATCCTGGCGGCATTCATGGCCGAAGGCCATTTCGGCCGCCATATCCAGCGCATGCGCAGGCTGTACGCGCAGCGCCGCGAGGCCGCGGCCGCCGGGCTGGCCGAGGCGCTGGGCACGCGCCTGCGGATCGAGCCGCAACCGGGCGGCATGCACATGGTGGCGCGCCTGCGGGCCGGCCAGGGGGACCGGCGCCTGGCGCAGCGCATGGTCGAGCAAGGCCTCTTCGCCGAAGCCGTGTCGCGCTGGTATGCCGCAGCGGGCGGGCAGCCGGGGCTGCTGCTCAGCTTCACCAACATCGCGTCGGCGGCGCAGGCCCGCGAACTCGGCCTGCGCATCCGCGCGTTGATGTGAGTTAATTCAGCCCGGCCTTGTCCAGGCCATAGGCCGCGTCGGCCGAGCCGGGCGCCGTGCGAAACGCCACGTTCAGGCGGTTCCAGCCGTTGATGCCGACGATCAGCAGCGTCAGTTCCGACAATTCGGCCTCGTTGAACTCGGCGCGCGCGGCGCGGTAGGCTTCGTCGGACACGCCGGTCGGCGCCAGCGTGGTCACGGCCTCGGTCCAGGCCAGCGCGGCGCGCTCGCGCGCCGAGAACAGAGTGGATTCGCGCCAGATCGCGACGTGGTGCAGCCGCAGTTCGCGTTCGCCTTCGATCCTGGCCTGCTTGACGTGCATGTCCAGGCAGAAGCCGCAGCCGTTGATCTGCGAGGCGCGGATATCGACCAGATGGCCGAATTCCCGGACCACCGCCGACTTCTTGAGCGCGGTGCTGAATTCCAGGTATTTCTTCGAAAGTTCGGGCGTGGTCTCGAAGTAATTCAATCGCTGAGTCATATTGCTTCCTGTCGATGTCTCGGGAGAAATCCAGAGCCCGTAGCATGCGGCCGGCGCGCCCGGCGCAGAAGTGCCATGAACGGTATTTCGCTATGGGCCATATTCGGGCGGGCGCCGGTTGAATCCGCGGCGGCGCCCGGCTATAAGCTTGAAGCGAGGGCAGGATACTCATGCCCCGTAGCCGATGAAGCCCCGTCCCATGCCGCAGCCGCCTTCCCACGACGAACACGTCGCCAGTCAGTCCACCGCGCCCGCCCGCGTCCAGCCCGGTCCGGGTTCCGTCTTCGAGGTATTCCTGGTTTTCCTGCGCCTGGGCCTGACCTCTTTCGGCGGACCGGTGGCGCACCTGGCGTACTTCCATGCCGAATTCGTGGAGCGCCGCCGCTGGCTGGACGAATACGCCTATTCCGATCTGGTGGCGCTGTGCCAGTTCCTGCCCGGGCCGGCCAGCAGCCAGGTCGGCATGGCCATCGGCCTGAAGCGCGCCGGCTGGGCCGGCATGCTGGCCGCGTGGGTGGCGTTCACGCTGCCCACGGCCGTAGCGCTGGGGCTGTTCGCGGCGGGGCTGGCGCAGTTCGGCTGGCTGTCCGGATCGGCCGCCATCCACGGCCTGAAAGTCGCGGCGGTCGCCGTCATCGCGCAGGCGATATGGGGCATGGGCCGCTCGCTCTGTCCCGACCGCACGCGCGCCGCGCTGGCGGTGGCGGCCGCGCTCGTCACGCTGGCCGTGCCCGGCGCGCTGGGGCAGGTGGCCGCCATCCTGCTGGGCGCCGTCATCGGCGCGGCCACGCTGCAAGTGCCGGCGCGCCCGGCGCTGGCGGTCGAACGCCAGGCCGTGTCGCGCCGCGTCGGCTACGCCGCGCTGGCCCTGTTCGTGCTGTTGCTGGCCGCCTTGCCGGCCTGGGCGGCGTTGACCGGCCAGCCGCTGGCGCGCCAGCTCGATGGCTTCTACCGCGCCGGCGCCCTGGTGTTCGGCGGCGGGCACGTGGTGCTGCCCCTGCTGGAATCGGCCGCGGTCGGCGGCGGCATGGTGTCCGACGCCGAGTTCCTGGCCGGCTATGGCGCGGCCCAGGCCATGCCGGGGCCGCTGTTCGGTTTCGCCGGCTTCCTGGGCGCGATGTCGCCGGGGCCGCTGTCGGGCTGGGCCGGCGCGCTGGCCATGCTGGTCGCCATCTTCCTGCCCGGGGCGCTTCTGGTGGCGGCCGCGCTGCCTTTCTGGGAAAGCCTGCGGCTGCGGCCCGGCGTGCGCAACCTGATCGCGGGCGTCAACGCCAGCGTGGTCGGCATCCTGCTGTCGGCCCTGTACGATCCGGTCTGGGCCAGCGCCATCCGCGGGCGCACCGACTTCGCGCTGGCGCTGCTGCTGTTCGCGCTGCTGGTCTACGCCCGATGGTCGCCGGTCTGGGTGGTGCTGATCGCCGCCGCGGGCGGCTGGGCGCTGGGCTGGCTGGGCTGAACGTCCTGCCAGCGCGGCGCCCGTTTCTGCAGGAAAGCGTCGATGCCTTCGCAGGCGTCGGCCTCCATCATGTTGCGGGCCATCACGTCGCCGGCATAATCGTACGCGTCGGCCAGCGCCATCTGCCGCTGCTTGTAGAACATGCGCTTGCCGTAGCGGATGGCGGTGGGGCTCTTGGCCAGGATGTCGTTCACCAGGGCCTGCACGCGCGCGTCCAGTTCCGCTTCGGGCACGGCGTCGTTGATCAGGCCCCAGTCGCGCGCCTGCGCCGCGTCGATGAAGCGGGCGGTCACCAGCATCTCGAAGGCGCGCTTGGCCGACACGTTGCGGCTGAGCGCCACCGCCGGCGTCGAGCAGAACAGCCCCACGTTGATGCCCGACACCGCGAACGTGGCGCTATCTGCCGCCACCGCCAGGTCGCAGCTGGCCACCAGCTGGCAGCCGGCCGCCGTGGCGACGCCGCGCACCTTGGCGATGACGGGCACGGGCAGGGCCTGCAGTCCCTGCATGACGCTGCCGCACTTCCTGAACAGCTCGCGGTAATAGTCCAGGGACGGCTGGCTGCGCATCTCGCGCAGGTCGTGGCCGGCGCAGAACGCCCGGCCGGCGGATTCCAGCACCACGCAGCGCGCGTCGGCGTCGCGGGCCAGGGCGTCGATCTGCGCCTGCAACGCGGCCAGCATGGCTTCGGACAGCGCGTTGAACTGGCCCGGGCGGTTCAGCCGCAGGGTCACCACGCCGCCTTCGTCCGTGCGCTCGAGAATCGGGCTCTCCATGTCTCCTCCAGGTTGTGATTTCCCGGAAGATACTAAGCCCTGCGTGGTGGAAAGAAAACCGGCGGCTCAGCCGGCCGCGAGGCGGCGCGCCATGCCGCCCGACAGCAACAGCAGCGGCGCCACGATGGCCGCGCCGATCGAGGCCATGGCGGCCTGCGGCGGCATGCCGCTGTCGACCAGCAGCGTGGCGATGAGGGCCGAGCCGCTCATCTGGAACAGGCCGTAGACCGCGGCCGCGGTGCCGGCGCGTTCGGCGAAGGGTTCGAGCGCCAGGCTCAGGCCCGAGCCCAGCGCCAGCGAAAAGCCCACGGTCAGCACCGCGACCGGCAGCATGAAGGCCCAGGCCGACAGCGGCAGCCACAGCCAGGCCGCCAGATGCATGGCCGCGGCCGCGAGCAGCGCGGCCATGCCGACCCGCACCATGGCGTGGCGGCCGAAGCGCGCGATAAAGGCCGGCGCCAGGAAGAACGCGCCGATATTGATGGCCGCGTTGCCGCCGAACCAGGCCGAGAATCCCAGTTCGGAATAGCCCAGTTCCTGCACCAGCACCACGGGCGCGGCCGACACGAACACCAGGATCATGGCCATGCCGGCCATGCCGAACGCCGCGAAGTACAGAAAGCGGCCGCTGGCCACGATGGGCGCGTAGCGCCGCAGGCTGTAGAGCGGGCCTTGCGGCCGGCCGGGCGCGGCCCGCGTCTCTTCGAACCGCAGCGCCAGCAGCGCCGCCAGCCCCAGCGCGAACAGCACCATGAACGCGAACGTGCTGCGCCAGCCCGCATGCACCGCCAGCGCGCCGCCCACCAGCGGCGCCAGCGCGGGCACGGTGCACAACGCCCCGTTCAGATAGCTGTAGACGCGCGCGCCCACCGCGGGGCTGAAGCAGTCGCGCACCGCCGCGAAGGCCACCAGCGAGGCCGAGCACGCGCCCAGCCCCTGGATCACGCGGGCCGCGTAGAACACTTCCAGCGAGCCGGCCGCCACCCCCAGCGCCGATCCCAGCAGATAGGCGAGCACCCCGCCTACCGCCACCGGGCGGCGGCCGTAGCGGTCGGCCAGCGGGCCGATCAGTACCTGGCCCACGCCCACGGCGAAGATGAACAGCGTGATGCTGGCCTGCAGCGCGGTGACGGGCCGGCCGAAATCCTGCGCCATGGCCGGCAGGGAAGGGAGGTAGATGTCGATGCCCATCGGCGTGAGCGTGACCAGCCCCATCAGGAGGCCGATCAGCCAGCGTTGGCCACGGGGAGATAATGCAGACTTCATGGACAGGCTCGGGGTTCGTTGCGAACCCGGGAAAACCCGATATTATCCATGAACGAAGGAGAATCGCCTCATGAACGCGCCCGCCCTGCGACCCCGTATCGTGATCCTCTATTGCACCCAGTGCCAGTGGCTGCTGCGCGCGGCCTGGATGGCCCAGGAGCTGCTGTCCACCTTCTCGACCGACCTGGGCGAGGTGGTGCTGCAGCCGGGCACGGGCGGGATTTTCCAGGTCACCTACAACGGCGACCTGATCTGGGACCGCAAGAGCGACGGCGGATTTCCCGAAGCCAAGATCCTCAAGCAGCGCGTGCGCGACCGGCTCGACCCGGGCCGTCCGCTGGGCCATATCGACGGCCACGAGCGCGACGACGGCGCGGCCGCCGCCATTGCCCGCAAGCAGCCCGACGCCTGACGCCGGACCCCGCGTTCACGCCTTGGGCGTCCACGGCCGCCGCCGACTGGCGGCCAGCGCCGCTTCTAGACGCCGTTTGCTGGCCTCGGGCCAGCAGGCTTCCTGGTCGTAGAACTCGTCGGCCGCCGGCACGTCCTCGGGCAGGCGCAGCCAGGGCTGCCTGGAGCGCACGAAACAATGCGCGCCCGGCGGAAAGTCGGCGGGGCGGTCCAGGGTGCCCGCGTAGATCAGGGCCACCGCCTCGCCGAACGCCGGGTGGTGGCTCCACAGATAGCCGGCGCAGGCGGCGCAGCGCACCACCACCGCCGTTTCGCCGTCGTCGGCCGTCTTGCCGGCCGGGTAGCGGCGTAGCTCGCCGCTCAACCGCGTGACGCGGTCGGTCTCGATGGGTGCGTTCATGCCGAAGGCGCTGCCCGAGTGGCGCTGGCATACGGTGCAGTGGCAGCAATGCACGAACATGGGCGGGCTGGCCAGGCGGTAGCGGACCGCGCCGCAGTCGCAGCCGCCTTCGATGGGAGCGTCGGACATCGCGGATCTCCAGGAGCAGGAATCGACGCGGCCAGTGTATCGGCGCGTCACGGGCGAGGGCAGTGGCAATCGCGACAAGGTAGCGGGGCGATTGCGCCAGGGGCTTCTATTTCGCGCAAAATGATGCTAAAATTCTTTATCTGGCAGCCAACGAACAATATCAACAACGAACATCAACAACGCAAGCCAGAACTTTCCAGCGATGGCCGGGCGCGTTCCGGCCGTTGCTTCGCCAGCGCCGCCCGCCTAGCATGCGCCCGCATCCCGCCAGGGAGCCGCATCCCGGGCGCGCTTGAATCCTGCGTATCGCGCTTGTGCCGGGCAAGCCATACGCCCTGAACAGGAGAACGCCCATGTCTCATCAACTGGCCAGCAAGAAGTCGCGCTTCGAGATTCCGCCGCTGAACTGGAAGGCGCCCGAGACCAAGCAGGACACCAACGCCAAGACCGCCGCGGCCAAGGCCGACGCCCACCAGGACCGCGAGGCCTCGCGCTCGACGGCCTAAGCCCCAAGCCTGTGTCGGCCGGCCCGTCCGGGCCGGCCCTCTCCACGTATCCGCCTGCGATGGCGCGCCGCGCCGCCGCAGGCGGTGCTGCATTCACGCACCGCAGTTCCCGCCGTTGCGGCCCACGCGCCGCGCGGCGGCCTGCGCCTGCGCCGCCGTTGGCGCGACTTTTCCGATAGCGAGCACCCGGTATGCCTGAAAGCCCCTCCAGCCGCCCGATGGTCAGGCCCTTCATCTATGTCACGCCGACCTCGCGTTCCCTGATGTTCTCGCGCGGAGAGATACAGAGCCGCATGTGGACCGGCGATCCCTACGCGCTGAACCTGGAGTACACGCGCCTGATGATGGGGTTTCTGCTGCTCAATCCCGAGCCGCGCCGCATCGCCATGGTGGGCCTGGGCGGCGGGTCGCTCGCGAAGTTCTGCTACCGCTATCTGCCGTCGGCGCGCATCGACGTCTACGAGATCAATCCGCAGGTCATCGCGTTGCGCGATTCGTTCCTGGTGCCCGACGACGACGAGCGTTTCACGGTGCTGCAAGGCGACGGCGCCGAGCTGATCCGGAACTACCGGGACGAGTATGACGCCGTGCTGGTCGACGGTTTCCAGATCGGCGGCATCGCGCCGCAACTGGCGAGCGCGGACTTTTACGAAGCGTGCTGGCGCGCCCTGGCCGCCGAAGGGCTGATGGTATGCAACTTCCATGCGTCGGACTTCAATACCCAACGCTATCTGGGCCGCATCCGGCAGCGCTTTGCCGGATCGGTGGTGGAGGTCAGCGACACCTCGCTGGCGCATCGGATCGTGTTCGCCTGCAAGGGCGGCCGCCTCAAGCGCCGCACCCGCTTGCCCGCGCACAAGCCCGAGGCCATGAGCGCCGAGCTGTGGACGCGCATCGCGCCCGGGTTGTGGCCCGTCGTGGACTGAAAGGCAGGTCAGGGCACGTGCGTCACCACGCGGTTGCGGCCCTGCTGCTTGGCGTCGTACAGCGCCTCGTCGGCCTCGCGGAACGCCGCGCCCACGTCCGCGCCGCCCCCCGGCCATTGCGCCACGCCGGCGGAAATCGTGATGGCGCCCACGCCGGGCAGCTGCTGCGCTTGCACGCGCCGGCGCAGGCGCTCGGCCACGTTGCCGGCTTCGCGGGCGCCGGCGGCGGGGAGGAGCATCAGGAACTCCTCGCCGCCGTTGCGACAGAGCACGTCCGACGGGCGTGAACCGTCGCGCATCAATTGCGCCAGGCTGCGGATCACTTCATCGCCCACCGCGTGGCCGTGGGTATCGTTGACCCGCTTGAAGTGGTCGATGTCCAGCGCCACCACGGCGAACGGCGCCTCGGCCGCCTGCAGCCGCTGCACGGCGGCCTGCAGCCCGCGCCGGTTGTACAGGCTGGTCAGCGGATCGGTGATGCTGGCCTGGTTGAGCTTGCCGATTTCGTCCTGCAGGTTGGTGAAGCTCCGGATCACCGCGAGCTTGAGCCGGCGCGCCTCGAAATACCAGGGGCGCACCGAACGCACGCGCTGCATCGCCACCGCCATGTCCTGGTGTTCCACATTGGTGGCCAGCTGCGACAGCGGCTGCGAGATCTTGCGCGCGCACCACCAGATGGCCAGCAGGAACAGCAGCGCGAACGGCGTGGCGTAGCCGACCAGAATCCAGATCAGCCGGTCCAGCGGCTCCAGCGTCGCCCCGGTGGGCCGCTGCGCGATCACGCCCCAGCCGCTGGCGGGCACGCTGGCGTAGCCGGCCAGCATGTCCACGCCCTGCGTATTGACCAGGCGCTGCGCGCCTGCCTGTCCGCGCATCACGGCGGCCACCACCGGATTGCGGCTGACGTTGTCGCCCACGCGGCCGGGGTCCTCGTGGTAGAGCAGCCGGCCCTCGGCGTCGACCACGTAGAGATAGGAGCCGTCCTGGTACGGATGCCTGCCCAGCAGCGTGTGCAGCGCGCCTTCGTCGCTCAGATAGATGGTGCCCGCGATGTAGCCCAGGTAGCGGCCGTTCTCGGCCAGGATGGGATGGGAGACGGTGAGCAGCAGCACGCCGGTCAGCGAGACGTACGGCTTGCTGATGAGCGGCTGGCGCGCCTGCAGCGCGGCGCGGCTGCCGGGCGTGTCGACCCGCACGCCCAGGTATCCGCGCAGGGTCTGCGAGGTGGCCAGCAGGGTGCCGTCGGCCCGGACGATCGCCACCGTATTGAAGCTGTCGTCCTGTTCCTGCAGTCGCATGGCCTCGGCCGCGAGCAGGTCCGGCGCGTCGATGCGCGCGGCCAGGTGGCGGGCGCTGTATTCCAGCCGGCGCTGGGCCGACTTCAGGAACACGCCCGTGCTTTCCGCCAGCTTGGCGGCGTAGACGCGGTTGGCTTCCAGCGTATTGGCGATGAGCTGTTCGCGCTGGACGCGGTAGCTGGCATAAAGCGCATTCACGGTGGACACGAGCGCGCTGAATATGGTGAGCGCAAGCACGAGCCCGCGTAGGTGGATTCGCATGAGGGGGAGGGCCGGGTCGAGGCAGGGGAGCTGCCCGGAATTCTACCGTGGGCCGTCCTCGGGCTCGTCCAGCAGCCGCGCGGCCGGCGACCGGGCGGCCGAGCCGGCGCGGAAATAGCCCATGACCGTGGCCACGCTGCTGTGGCCGGTCAGCGCCATGGTGTCGCCCAGCGGCACGTTCTGCCGGCCCGCCTCGGTCACGAAGCCCGAGCGCAGGCTGTGCGCCGAGAAGTCGCCCTCAAGTCCGGCCAGCCGGCAGCGCTGCTGCACGATGTCGCGCAGCGCCGCGGGCGCCAGCGGCTCGCCCAGCACGCCGCCGCGGCGCACGCGGCGAAACAGCGGGCCCGCGGTGATGCCGCTCATACGCAGCCAGTCGTCCAGCGCGCGCGCCGCCGGGCCGACGATGGGCTTCTGGTCGTCGGCGCGCCGCGCGCCGGACTGGTTGGTCTTGGATTGCGCCAGGGTGTAGAGGAAACCGTCGGCCGTGCGCCGGGTGTTCTCGACCGTGGCGCGCGCGACCTCGGAACGGCGCCGCCCGCCGCTGGCCCAGGCGAACAGCAGCAGGGCGCGGTCGCGCACCCCGCGCAGGGAATCGTCGCAAGTCGCCAGCAGCGCCTGCAGCGGCTCGCGCGTCAGCGCCGCCTTGCGGGCGGGCGCCGCGCCGCGGCCGGCATAGGCGCGGCGGGTCCGCGCCAGCAATTCGCGCACGCGCGCGGCGCGGCAGGGGTTGGGATGGCCGTGCAGCTCGTGGGCCTTGGACAGCACCGCCAGGCGCTGCAGCAGCGTATTGAGGCTGGGCGGGCCGAGCCGGCTCTTGGCCTTCAGGCGCACCAGCTCGCGGTCCAGCGCCGCCGGCAGCTCCCATTTCAGGCCTTGCGGGGTGTCGCGCTGCGCGTGGTCGACCACGAACTGGATGACCGCGGCCTCGGGCAGGGGCAGGGCGAAGGGCTGGCCGTAGCGCAGCCCGTACCAGGCCGTCCAGTAACGGATCGCGGCGCGGTAGGCGGCCGCGGTGTTGGCCGAACTGCCTTCGCGCATCAGCTCGCGCATGGCGGCGTGGGCCTGGGCGTCCAGCGCGGCGGGATTCAGGATTGGCAGGGCGGTTTTTGGGATCAGCGGCGGCATTTTATTAAAATACATACATATACTGTATGATATCTAACATATTCTATAGATTACTCGCGATAAGGTTCACTTATCGAGGGTAATTATCCCGAAAATCTGACGGAAAACCAGCCATGGCCACCGGAATTACTGAGACCGACGTCTGGAGCGCCGCCGACGCCCTGTTGCTGGAAGGCGCGCGGCCCACCATCGAACGCGTGCGCCAGAAGATCGGGCGCGGGTCGCCCAATACCGTCAGCCCGTATCTGGAGACCTGGTTCCGCGCCCTGGGCGCGCGCATCAAGGACCCCGGCGCCTTCGCCGCCGCGCCGGCGGTGCCCGACCCGGTGGCCCAGGCCGCCGCGCATTTCTGGGAAGCCGCCCAGGCCGAAGCCCGCGCGCAGCAGGCCCAGGCCTATCGTGAACGCTGGGAAGAACTGGCGCAGGAGGGCGGCCGGCTGGCGGCCGACGCCGAGCAACTGCAGCGGCGCGAGGCCGGCCTGGCCCAGCGCGAGCGCGACCTGCAGGAAGCGCTGCGCGTGGCCACCTCGCAACTGGCGGCGGCCGAAGACCGGCTGCTGGCGGCCGAAGAGCAGTTGCGCCTGCGCGACGACAGGCTGGCACAGCTGCAGCAGGAACTGGCCGAATCGCGCGCGGCCGCCCAGGCCTTGCTGGCCGATGCCGACCAGTCCCGCAGCCGCCACGCGCAGGCGCTGGAAGCGCTGCAATCCCGCCACTCGGCGCATGAACGCCGCTGGCTCAATGAACTGGACGCCGAACGCGGCGCGGTCAAGCGCCTGCAGGCCCGGCTGGATGACGCCCAGGCCGCCGCGCAACAGCAGCAGGCGCGGTCGGACAAGGCCCTGGCCGATGAACAGGCGCAGCGGCGCCAGGCGGAGCAGGGCGCGCAAGCCGCGCGCGACGAGGCGCAGGAGCAACGCCAGCGCCTCGAGGCCGATCTGGCCGCGGTGCGCGCCGACGCGGCGCTGGCGCGCGAACGCGAACGCGCGTTGCAGGCCGCGCTGGCCGCCGCCACCGCCCGGGCCGACGACAGCGCCGAACAGCTCAAGGCCAAGGACGCGCAACTGGGCGAGATGGCGCGCCACCTTGTGGCGCTGAGCGCGGGCGCTCCGCCCGCCGACGGCTCGCGCCCCTGACGCCGCGGCGGGCCGGGCGTAACGTCAATGGCCCGGATACACGCCCTGGAACGGCTCGTTGTTGGGCTCGCCGAAGCTGGACGAGTGGTAGTTGGCCGGATTGGCCGCCGTCGAGCCGGACGGGCGCGACGAAGTGGAGCTGTAGGAACTGGTTCCGGTGCCCGAGCAGCCGGCCAGCATGACGGCCAGCACCAAGCCGGCGGTGGTCAGGGTCCTCATGGCGTACCTCGCTAAAGATGGCCGCCGCAAGCGCGGCAGGCCCGGCGTTGCCGGCAAGTCGCGTGCCCGCCTTCGGCCCTGTCCCCGAACCGGGGAATTTCGGATACATTGCAGCGAAACGCTATGGCGCGAGGCACCCGGGCGGGCGCCACACGGCCGCCATGCGCAACCATCCAGGGCCGCGGGCCCTGTCAGGAGCCGCCGGTGCAGCCACGTCAACCGGTCGATATCGCCCGTGTCCTGCTCGTCATCGCCATACTTGCCGGGCTGACGATAGGCAGTCTTTACATCCTGCGGCCGTTTTTGCCGGGCCTGGTCTGGGCCACCACCATTGTCGTGGCGACCTGGCCGGTGCTGCTGGCGATCCAGCGCCGCTGCGGCGGACGCCGCTGGATCGCCACCATCGTCATGCTGTTGCTGCTGCTGTTCGTGATCGTGCTGCCGCTGTACCAGGTGATCGCCACCCTGGCGCTGCATGGCGGCGCCATCATGGCGGCCATCAAGAGCCTGCCGGACTATGCGCTGCTGGCGCCGCCGGCGTGGGTGGGCAGCATTCCGCTGGCCGGCCCGCGCATCGCCCACGAATGGCAGGCGCTGTCGGATGCCGGCGCGGGCGGGCTGCTGGCCCGGCTGGAACCGTATCTCACCATCGCCGCGCGCTGGCTGCTCGGCCATGCCGCCATCGTCGGCGTGTTCGCCATGCACATGCTGATCACGGTCGTGATCGCCGGCATTCTGTACAGCCGCGGCGACGTGGCCGCCCAGTTCGTGCTGCGCTTTTTCAACCGGCTGGCCGGGCAGCGCGGCATGTCCGCCGTCAGGCTGGCCGCGCTGGCGATCCGCGCCGTGGCGCTGGGCATCGTGGTGACGGCGGTGGTGCAGTCGGTGCTGGGCGGCATCGGCCTGTGGATCGCCGGCGTGCCGGCCGCCGGCATCCTGACCGCGCTGATGGTCATGCTGTGCCTGGCCCAGCTGGGCCCGTTTTTGCCCATGCTGGGCGGCGTGGTGTGGCTGTTCCAGAACGACATGAAGCTGGCCGCCGGCATTCTGCTGGCCTGGGCGCTGGTGGTGGCCATGCTGGACAACCTGCTGCGGCCCATGCTGATCAAGCGCGGCGTGAACCTGTCGCTGCTGCTGATACTGGCCGGCGTGCTGGGCGGGATGTTCGCCTTCGGCATCGTGGGCCTGTTCATCGGCCCGGTCATCCTGGCCGTGACGCAGACGCTGCTGCACGCCTGGGTCGACGAAACGCCCGCGCCGCAGGCCGTGCAAGCGCCCGGGTCCGGGCCAAGGGCGTAACATTCGCCTCTCGACGCGGGCGTGCGCGCCCGCGGTTTCAGTCACGCCATCCGCCAGTTCCATGTCGAAGCCTCCCCACACGCGCGCCGCCGGCACGCTGACTCTTCCACGCCGCGCCGCGGCGTCCAGAAACGCCCCCCGCAATACCGCCCGCCAGGACAGCAAGCCGGCCGACGGCAGCGAGCGCCTGGCCAAGCGCGTGGCCGCGCTACAGCAGTGCTCGCGCGGCGACGCCGAACGCTATATCGAGGGCGGCTGGGTCGCGGTGGACGGCAAGACCGTGGAAGAGCCGGGCTTCCGGGTCGCCCCGCAACAGGCTGTCGCGCTGCTGCCCGGCGCCCGGCTGGAACCCGCGCAGCCCGTCACCATCCTGCTGCACAAGCCCGCCGGCCTGTACGCCAACGACGAACCCGGCTCGGCGCGCGACCTGATCCTGCCCGAGAACCTGATGCCCGGCGACCGCTCCGGCCTGCGCTTCCTCAAGCGCATGCTCAATGGCCTGAAGCTGGCCACGCCGCTGGAGCGCGCCGCCAGCGGGCTGCTGGTCTATACGCAGGAGTATCCGGTGATGCGCAAGCTGGTCGAAGACGCGCGCCACGTCGAGCACGAGTACATCGCCGAGGTCGCGGGCGCGCTGGGCGAGGGCGATCTGGCGCGGCTTCAGCGCGGCCTGGCCTGGCAGGGCCGTCCGGCCACGCCCATGAAGGTCAGCTGGCAGAACGAAACCCATCTGCGCTTCGCCTTGAAGACGCCGGCGCCGGGATTCATCGAGTACGTCTGCGACACGGCCGGCCTGCGGCTGCTGGCGCTGCGCCGCATCCGCATCGGCCGCCTGCCCATGGCGGGGCTGGCGCCGGGGCTGTGGCGCTACCGACTGGGCTATGAGCGGTTCTGATCAAAGGAAGGACATGAGCAGCAAAGCAGCAAACCACGGCCAGCCGTCCCCGCGCCGCAGTTTTCTCATCCAGGCGGGGGCCCTGGGCCTGTCCGCCGCCGTCCTGGGCGGCTGTGCGTCGCGCGCGCCGGTCGCGCCGCGGCGGCCGGCCACGCCGGCGCCCGCCGCGCCTCCGGTTTCGCCGGGCACGGCCGCCTCGCCGGTGCCGGCGCTGCGGCCCGGCGCGAAAGTGGCGATCGTGGCGCCGGCCTCGGCCGCGCCCGACGCCAGCGACCAGGCCGCCGAATGGCTGCAGGAGCGCGGCTACGCNGTTGCTGCTGCTGTTCGTGATCGTGCTGCCGCTGTACCAGGTGATCGCCACCCTGGCGCTGCATGGCGGCGCCATCATGGCGGCCATCAAGAGCCTGCCGGACTATGCGCTGCTGGCGCCGCCGGCGTGGGTGGGCAGCATTCCGCTGGCCGGCCCGCGCATCGCCCACGAATGGCAGGCGCTGTCGGATGCCGGCGCGGGCGGGCTGCTGGCCCGGCTGGAACCGTATCTCACCATCGCCGCGCGCTGGCTGCTCGGCCATGCCGCCATCGTCGGCGTGTTCGCCATGCACATGCTGATCACGGTCGTGATCGCCGGCATTCTGTACAGCCGCGGCGACGTGGCCGCCCAGTTCGTGCTGCGCTTTTTCAACCGGCTGGCCGGGCAGCGCGGCATGTCCGCCGTCAGGCTGGCCGCGCTGGCGATCCGCGCCGTGGCGCTGGGCATCGTGGTGACGGCGGTGGTGCAGTCGGTGCTGGGCGGCATCGGCCTGTGGATCGCCGGCGTGCCGGCCGCCGGCATCCTGACCGCGCTGATGGTCATGCTGTGCCTGGCCCAGCTGGGCCCGTTTTTGCCCATGCTGGGCGGCGTGGTGTGGCTGTTCCAGAACGACATGAAGCTGGCCGCCGGCATTCTGCTGGCCTGGGCGCTGGTGGTGGCCATGCTGGACAACCTGCTGCGGCCCATGCTGATCAAGCGCGGCGTGAACCTGTCGCTGCTGCTGATACTGGCCGGCGTGCTGGGCGGGATGTTCGCCTTCGGCATCGTGGGCCTGTTCATCGGCCCGGTCATCCTGGCCGTGACGCAGACGCTGCTGCACGCCTGGGTCGACGAAACGCCCGCGCCGCAGGCCGTGCAAGCGCCCGGGTCCGGGCCAAGGGCGTAACATTCGCCTCTCGACGCGGGCGTGCGCGCCCGCGGTTTCAGTCACGCCATCCGCCAGTTCCATGTCGAAGCCTCCCCACACGCGCGCCGCCGGCACGCTGACTCTTCCACGCCGCGCCGCGGCGTCCAGAAACGCCCCCCGCAATACCGCCCGCCAGGACAGCAAGCCGGCCGACGGCAGCGAGCGCCTGGCCAAGCGCGTGGCCGCGCTACAGCAGTGCTCGCGCGGCGACGCCGAACGCTATATCGAGGGCGGCTGGGTCGCGGTGGACGGCAAGACCGTGGAAGAGCCGGGCTTCCGGGTCGCCCCGCAACAGGCTGTCGCGCTGCTGCCCGGCGCCCGGCTGGAACCCGCGCAGCCCGTCACCATCCTGCTGCACAAGCCCGCCGGCCTGTACGCCAACGACGAACCCGGCTCGGCGCGCGACCTGATCCTGCCCGAGAACCTGATGCCCGGCGACCGCTCCGGCCTGCGCTTCCTCAAGCGCATGCTCAATGGCCTGAAGCTGGCCACGCCGCTGGAGCGCGCCGCCAGCGGGCTGCTGGTCTATACGCAGGAGTATCCGGTGATGCGCAAGCTGGTCGAAGACGCGCGCCACGTCGAGCACGAGTACATCGCCGAGGTCGCGGGCGCGCTGGGCGAGGGCGATCTGGCGCGGCTTCAGCGCGGCCTGGCCTGGCAGGGCCGTCCGGCCACGCCCATGAAGGTCAGCTGGCAGAACGAAACCCATCTGCGCTTCGCCTTGAAGACGCCGGCGCCGGGATTCATCGAGTACGTCTGCGACACGGCCGGCCTGCGGCTGCTGGCGCTGCGCCGCATCCGCATCGGCCGCCTGCCCATGGCGGGGCTGGCGCCGGGGCTGTGGCGCTACCGACTGGGCTATGAGCGGTTCTGATCAAAGGAAGGACATGAGCAGCAAAGCAGCAAACCACGGCCAGCCGTCCCCGCGCCGCAGTTTTCTCATCCAGGCGGGGGCCCTGGGCCTGTCCGCCGCCGTCCTGGGCGGCTGTGCGTCGCGCGCGCCGGTCGCGCCGCGGCGGCCGGCCACGCCGGCGCCCGCCGCGCCTCCGGTTTCGCCGGGCACGGCCGCCTCGCCGGTGCCGGCGCTGCGGCCCGGCGCGAAAGTGGCGATCGTGGCGCCGGCCTCGGCCGCGCCCGACGCCAGCGACCAGGCCGCCGAATGGCTGCAGGAGCGCGGCTACGCGCCGCAGGTCATGCCGGCTTCGCGCATCCGGCTGCAGCCGCCGTACGACTACCTGGCCGGCAGCGACGCCGAGCGGCTGGCCGATCTGCACGCCGCCTTCGCCGCGCCCGACGTCAGTGCGGTGTGGTGCCTGCAAGGCGGCTTCGGCTCGTGGCGCCTGCTGGACGGGCTGGACTACGAGCTGCTGCGCCGCCATCCCAAGCCCTTCATCGGCTACAGCGACATCACGGCCCTGCATCTGGCCCTGCAGCGGCGCGCCGGCTTCGTGACCTTCCACGGCCCGATGCTGGCGCAGGACATGCTGGCCGGCAAACGCGAGCCGACCGAATCGCATCTGCTGGCCATGCTGAGCGGGCAGTTCGGGCAGGGCGCCTGGATCGACCCGCCGCTGGACGCCCCCGCCACCACGCTGGTGCCGGGAACGGCCACCGGGCGGCTGGTGGGCGGCAACCTCGCCCTGATCNCGGCACGCTGACTCTTCCACGCCGCGCCGCGGCGTCCAGAAACGCCCCCCGCAATACCGCCCGCCAGGACAGCAAGCCGGCCGACGGCAGCGAGCGCCTGGCCAAGCGCGTGGCCGCGCTACAGCAGTGCTCGCGCGGCGACGCCGAACGCTATATCGAGGGCGGCTGGGTCGCGGTGGACGGCAAGACCGTGGAAGAGCCGGGCTTCCGGGTCGCCCCGCAACAGGCTGTCGCGCTGCTGCCCGGCGCCCGGCTGGAACCCGCGCAGCCCGTCACCATCCTGCTGCACAAGCCCGCCGGCCTGTACGCCAACGACGAACCCGGCTCGGCGCGCGACCTGATCCTGCCCGAGAACCTGATGCCCGGCGACCGCTCCGGCCTGCGCTTCCTCAAGCGCATGCTCAATGGCCTGAAGCTGGCCACGCCGCTGGAGCGCGCCGCCAGCGGGCTGCTGGTCTATACGCAGGAGTATCCGGTGATGCGCAAGCTGGTCGAAGACGCGCGCCACGTCGAGCACGAGTACATCGCCGAGGTCGCGGGCGCGCTGGGCGAGGGCGATCTGGCGCGGCTTCAGCGCGGCCTGGCCTGGCAGGGCCGTCCGGCCACGCCCATGAAGGTCAGCTGGCAGAACGAAACCCATCTGCGCTTCGCCTTGAAGACGCCGGCGCCGGGATTCATCGAGTACGTCTGCGACACGGCCGGCCTGCGGCTGCTGGCGCTGCGCCGCATCCGCATCGGCCGCCTGCCCATGGCGGGGCTGGCGCCGGGGCTGTGGCGCTACCGACTGGGCTATGAGCGGTTCTGATCAAAGGAAGGACATGAGCAGCAAAGCAGCAAACCACGGCCAGCCGTCCCCGCGCCGCAGTTTTCTCATCCAGGCGGGGGCCCTGGGCCTGTCCGCCGCCGTCCTGGGCGGCTGTGCGTCGCGCGCGCCGGTCGCGCCGCGGCGGCCGGCCACGCCGGCGCCCGCCGCGCCTCCGGTTTCGCCGGGCACGGCCGCCTCGCCGGTGCCGGCGCTGCGGCCCGGCGCGAAAGTGGCGATCGTGGCGCCGGCCTCGGCCGCGCCCGACGCCAGCGACCAGGCCGCCGAATGGCTGCAGGAGCGCGGCTACGCGCCGCAGGTCATGCCGGCTTCGCGCATCCGGCTGCAGCCGCCGTACGACTACCTGGCCGGCAGCGACGCCGAGCGGCTGGCCGATCTGCACGCCGCCTTCGCCGCGCCCGACGTCAGTGCGGTGTGGTGCCTGCAAGGCGGCTTCGGCTCGTGGCGCCTGCTGGACGGGCTGGACTACGAGCTGCTGCGCCGCCATCCCAAGCCCTTCATCGGCTACAGCGACATCACGGCCCTGCATCTGGCCCTGCAGCGGCGCGCCGGCTTCGTGACCTTCCACGGCCCGATGCTGGCGCAGGACATGCTGGCCGGCAAACGCGAGCCGACCGAATCGCATCTGCTGGCCATGCTGAGCGGGCAGTTCGGGCAGGGCGCCTGGATCGACCCGCCGCTGGACGCCCCCGCCACCACGCTGGTGCCGGGAACGGCCACCGGGCGGCTGGTGGGCGGCAACCTCGCCCTGATCGCGGCGCTGATCGGCTCGCCCTACGAGATCGACACGCGCGACGCGATTCTTTTCATCGAGGACGTCAACGAGGCGCTGCCGCGCGTGGACCGGCTGCTGAACCAGCTGGCCGCCGCCGGCAAGTTCGACGGCGTCAAGGGCGTGCTGGTCGGCAGCTTCACGCGCATCCTGGGCGTGCAGATGGACGACGCGCAGGCCCAGGGCATGCTGTATCCGCTGATCCTGGACCAGTTCCGCGGCCGCGGCATCCCGGTGCTGGGCGGCTGGCCCAGCGGCCACGGCAATCCCAACCTGACCCTGCCGCTGGGCGCGCGCGTGACGCTGGACACCGGGCGCGGCGCGCTGCGCCTGGAACAGGCCGTAGTGATCCGATAGCTGGAAATGCATCATTAATAATGCAAAACTAGCCTCAATGCGCTATTAATGACTCGGTTTACTTTTCAACATGCCTCATTTATGGTGCATTCCAATAGATTAAGCACTATTATTGAGTCATGAAAAAGAAGATCGAACCCAGCTTCGAGGCCGCCGAGGCGCTGGCCCGGATCGGCGCCAATATCCGCACCGCCCGGCTGCGGCGCGCCGAAACCGAGTCCACGCTGGCCAGCCGCATGGGCGTGTCGCGCGCCACCATCGCCCGTCTCGAACGCGGCGACGGCGGCGTGTCGCTGGCGCTGGCCGTGGAAGCCTTGCTCCAGTACGGCTACGCGGACCAGCTCTACACGCTCGGCGATCCCGAGCAGGACGGCGTCGGCAAGCGGCTCGACGCAATGCGCCGGCCCAGCCGCGGTGGCGCGGGCGCGCTGCACTCGCACCGGGCCGATCCCACCCGGCTGTAAGAAGCGTCTGCGCACATGGCTACCGGCAAGAAGCACAAATCGGTCGAAAGCGAGCTGTACGTCTACGTCGACATCCGCGGCGAGGCCGTATTGGCCGGCCTGTTGACGCTGGACGACACGGACGAGAACCGCTTTTTCGCCGAATTCACCTACGTGCAGTCCTACGTGGATGACCCGCGCGCCTTCGCGCTGGACCCGCTGAACCTGCCGCTGGTCGACGCCCGCAGCACGTTCCGCACCGAAAGCCGCTACGAAAAACTCGGCGCCATATTCGACGCCGCGCCCGACGCCTGGGGCCGCAACGTCATGCGCATCGACAACGCCGGCGCGCGCGTGACCGAAGACGAGGTGTTGCTCAAGGGCCGCGGAATGGGCGTGGGGGCGCTGTTCTTCAGCGCGCGCCAGCTCACGCCCAATATGCGCAAGACCTACCGCCTGCCCGAAGTCAGCCAGCTGGAATCGCTGGCCGGGCTGCTCACCGACATCGACCAGGGCGTCAAGCCCAAGGGCCTGTACCGCGACATCCTGGGCAGTTCATGGGACATCGGCGGGGCGCGCCCCAAGACCATCGTGCGCGACGACCAGGGCGAGATGTGGATCGCCAAATTCCCGCGCAAGGGCGATTCCTACGACCGCCAGCGGGTCGAGTACGCCAACCTGCAAATGGCCAGGGCCATCGGCCTGACCGTTCCCGAGATCCGGCTGGCCGAAACGCGGCTGGGCGCGGTGCTGCTGACCCATCGCTTCGACCGCGAACTGCTGCCGGCGGGCAAGGGCGCGGACCCCATCGTCGCGCGCCGCCATTTTCTGAGCGGGGCCTCGCTCATCAGCCCGTCCGTCCAGATCGGCAAGCGCGAACTGGACGGGCCGCGCGGCAAGGCCACGTATTCCTACGCCCGGCTGGCCGACGTGGCCCGCCGCGTGTCGTCCAACCCGGTGCAGGACCTGAAGGAGCTCTACGCCCGCATGGTGCTGAACGTGGCCGTGCACAACACCGACGACCACCTGAAGAACGTCGGCTTTCTCAAGGACGAAAACGCCCACAGCTACCGGTTGTCGCCGCTGTTCGACGTGGTGACGCAGGAAGGCTCGGCCAGGCACTATCTGCATATCGGCGCGGCCGGGCGCGAAAGCTCGTTCCAGAACTGTCTGAGCGAATACCGCCGCTTCGGCCTGCGCTCCGAAACCGCCGCGCGCCAGATCCTGGACCACGTGCGCGGCGTGGTGGCCGAACGCGGGCGCTACTACGACATGGCCGGCATGAGCGCCCAGGAAGTCGGCCACGTCGAGGCCTCGCTGATGGCCTGGCGCAACGATTCCTAGGCGCGCCTGGCCGACCAGCTCCCGCGGCCCGCGGCCTTGCCGCTCATGGTCTTGCCATTGACCACGCCCGTATAACGCACGCCGTCCACCGTGAAGGCGATTTCGGCGCCGTTGAGCCGCGCATCGGAGATCGGGACCGAACCCAGCTTGCCGGACAGCTTCTGGTAGTGCTGCTCCAGGTGCAGCGTCTGGCCGTCCACGTCCCACTTGCCCTGGACCTTGGCCGGCACGATCCACAGCAGCGCGGTGCAATAGCTGCTGCAGTTCTCGGTCACGGTTTCCTCGGCGTCCGGCTCCCAGTCGCCCATGCGGAACGTGTTCGACACCACGCGCGTGCCCGGCGCCAGCTCCAGCAGCCTGGGCCGCAGTTTTTCGTTGATGGTCGACAGCAGGAACATGGTGATGACGTCGGCCTTGGACAGATCGGTGGCGAACAGGTCGGCCGCCACGAACGTGGCCCGGTCGCCCACGCCGGCGCGCTCGGCGTTGCGGCGCGACAGCGCCACCAGGTCCGGGTTGTACTCGATGCCCTGGGCCGTCAGGCCGCGCTGGGCGGCGGTGATCACGGTACGGCCGTCGCCCGAGCCCAGGTCCATCAGCCGGTCGCGCGGCGTGACCTTGGCCATGTCCAGCATCTTGTCGACCAGGGTCTGGGGCGTGGGCACCCAGATGACGTCCTTGCCGTCCTGGCCGACGCTGGGCTCGTAGTCCTGCTGTTGTTCGGTGGCCGCCGCGGGCGCGGCCTGCGCGGCGGCGCCCAGAACGCAGGCCAGGGCCAGCGCCGCGGCCGAAGCCGCCCGGACGCCGGGCCGTTGGAACGGAATCGCGATTTGCATGATGCAGGCTCCTTGCGTGGGGTTGCGTAAAGCCGTCTGCAAGCGCCGCGCCTAATCTGGCGGCGGCTGCGGGCGGGCCAGGCGCAGCATGGGCAGGCCCGCCGCCAGGACGGCCAATCCGATCAGGGCGCCGGCTCCCGCGTAGACGGCGCTCGAATACACCAGGCCGGCGCACACCAGCGCCAGCAGTAAGGGGGGCAGGGGATACAGCGGCACCCGGAACGGGCGCGGACGGTCGGGGTCCAGCCGCCGCAGCCGCCACACCGAGGCCGCCACCAGCAGCATGAACAGCCAGAACACCGGCGCGGTATAGGCCACCAGGGTCTGCACGCTGTTCTTGCTGAACGCGCCCAGCCCGATCAGCGCCAGCGTGATCGCGCCCTGCGCCAGCAGCGCGGCGGCCGGGGTTTCGTTGCGCGCGTTCCAGGCCGCCAGCGCGCCCAGGCGCGGCACGTCGCGGCCCAGCGCGCAGTACACGCGGGCGCCGGTGATGATGGTGCCGTTGATGGTGCTGAGCGCCGTGGCGCAGATCGTCAGGCTGAGCAGGGCCGCGGCATACGGGCCGGCCGCCAGCTGCATGACGTCGGCGCCCAGCGCGGGCGTGTCGCGCAGCCCCTGCAGCCCGAAGATCTCCAGCAGGGCCAGGTTGGTCAGCACATAGGCGGCGGTGACCACCACGGTGCCCAGCAGCAGCACGCGGCTCATGTTGCGGCCCGGCTCGCGCAGTTCGCCGCTCAGATAGGCGGCCTCGTTCCATCCGCCGTACGTCAGCAGCACGAACACCATGCCCATGCCCAGCAGGCCGGCCGGATGCCCGGCAAGCGGCATCGGCGCCACGTCGCGCAGCGGGCCTTGCGCGGTGGCCGACAGGCTGGCCACCAGCACCGCGGCCAGCGCCGCCAGCGTCAGCAGCGTGAACACCCATTGCAGGCGCTTGGAATAACGCGTGCCCGCCACGTTCAGCGCGGTCAGCGCCACCACCGACAGCGCCGCGTGCAGGGCAGGGCCGTAATCGCCCAGCGGCGCCAGGCGCTGCGCATAATCGCCATAGATATAGGCCACCACCGCGATCGCGCCGGTCTGGATCACCGTGCAGCGCGCCCACGCGAACATCACGCCCACGCGCTGGCCCCAGGCCCGCGTCAGGTACAGGTATTCGCCGCCGGCGCCCGGATAGGCCGAGCCCAGCTCCGCATAGCACAGCGCCCCCACCAGCATCACGCAGCCGCCCGCCACCCACAGCGCCACATAGGCGGCTTCGGAAGCGGCGTGCTGGGCCACCAGCGGAGGAAAGCCGAATATGCCGATGCCGATGACCACGCCCACCAGCACCATCGTCGCATCCAGCACCGACAGGCCGGCGGCAGGGGGCGCATGCTGGAAACTCGCGGACGAACGCGCGGCGGACCTTGTCATCGGGGCTCTCGGGTCGGCGGGAAAGGGCAGGCGCGGATGCCGCCGGGCGGCAGCATCTGACAATAACCTGAACAATTATCGACTCGGATATGTCCTGGAAAGTTTCTTCGGGTTTACCCGAAAAAAATGCAGGAAGCGTCTGGCCCATTGCGACGCTTCCTGCATCAAACAACTTTAACTTATCGCTTTAAGTAATTGATTATTTGAGATTTTCCGTAGCTATATAAAGTGAATTAGTTAAAGTGATTTCTCTGAAGCTGCTTCATGCTCGCGCCCCGGCGTGAGCATTAGATACCGCTGGCGCTCGGCTGGGAATCACTGAAATTGGGTATTTGCCGGCGAATTGCCGCTGCTTGGGAACGTCGGGCCAGGGCGATTCTCCGAAACGGTTCTTGAGGGCATCCACGTCGATTTGCGAACGCCCGGCGACCTGCCGCCAAAGGTCCGGGCCAAGGTGCTCGCGCAGGCGCAGCCGGTATAAACGCGGCCAGCATCGCCTCAGTTCTAACACCGAATCAAGGCGACACCCGAGAACACCTAAACCGTCGAAGCCCCGCCCAGAATCACCGTGTACTGCGACGACAGCACGCCGCCGTTGCCATGCGCCAGGGCGACTTCGGCGCCCTCGACCTGGCGCCGGCCGCATTCGCCGCGCAACTGGCGGACGGCTTCGATCAGCAGGAAGATGCCGTACATGCCGGGGTGGCAGTACGACAACCCGCCGCCGTTGGTGTTGACGGGCAACTGGCCGCCTGGCGCGATGCGGCCGTTGGCGACGAAGGCGCCGCCTTCACCCTTGGCGCAAAAGCCCAGATCCTCCAGGAACAGCACGGTGTTGATGGTGAAGGCGTCGTACAGGCCCACCACGTCCATGTCGGAGGCGGTCAGGCCGGCCTGTGCATACGCGATCTCGCCGGACACGCGCGCGCCGGTATTGACCAGGTCGGGCATGTTGCTGATGGTCAGGTGGGTGCTGCAATGGCCCGAACCCAGCAGGTAGACCGGGGCGGTGCGCAGCCCGCGCGCCCGCGCCGGCGTGGTCAGCACCAGCGCGCCGCCGCCGTCGGAGACCAGGCAGCAGTCGCGGATGGTGAGCGGATGGCTGACCATGCGCGAGGACAGCACGCCTTCGACCGTCAGGGGTTCGCGCTCCCAGGCCATGGGATTCAGCAGCGCCCACTGGCGCGCCGCCACCGCGACTTCGGCCAGCTGCTCGCGGGTGGTGCCGAATTCATGCATGTGGCGGGCGGCCGCCATGGCGTAGGCCGTGGCCGGCAGGAAGGGTTTGTAAGGCGATTCGTAGGGGTTCCATTCCGGCCGGCTGGTGTTCTTGCGGCCCAGCGAGCGCTGGGTGCTGCCGTAGGCCACCACGGCGACCTCGCACAGGCCGGCGGCGATCGCCGCCTCGGCCCGCGCCAGGTGCCCCATGAACGACGAGCCGCCGGTGGAGGTGGAGTCGATGTAGGCTTCCGGCAGCTGCAGGTATTCGGCCAGCGCCAGGCCCGCCAGGCGGCTCTGGGTGGTGGCGCAGAACAGGCCGTCCACGTCCTTGATGGACAGTCCGCAGTCGTCCAGGGCGCGGTAGACGCCCTGGGCCATCAGGTCCAGCGCCGTATAGGCCTCGCCCACGGCGCCCAGGTCGGATTCGGCCGCGCCCGCCACCACGGCGCGGCCGGGTCGGAAATCGTCGTTCATCATGCGGACTCCAGCGGCGTGAACACGGCGACGGGATCGTCCAGGCCTTCCTCGGCCGCGGCGCGAAAGCGCACGCGCTGGCCGATGGCGACCTGCAGGGGGTCGGCCGCCTCGACCCGGCTCATCATCCGGAACCCTTCGTCCAGGTCGATCAGCGCCACGTTGTAGGGCTCGCCCTTGCGCGGGTAGACCACCGAGGTGCTGTACACGGTGCCGATGCCGGCGCTGATGCGCCATTGCAGGCTGTCCTGGCCGGTGTAGGGGCAGCGCACCCGCGGAAAGAACACGGCGCGCCCGGCCGCCGGGCTGAATTGATAGGCCAGTTCGCCGGCCTTCAGATGCCGCACGTAACGCGCATAGGGCGCGCCCGTGCCGGCTGCGTCGTCGACTCTCATCATTTGCCCTTTTCGTACATCAGGTTCAGCGTTTCGGCCACCATGACCGGGCGTTCCTGGCCTTCGCGGTACATGGTGTTGCCGTAGGTCAGGCGCACCGCGCCTTCCAGGCGTTCGAAGGCCACCAGGCTGCGCTCCAGGCAGATGCGCGAGCCCACCTGCACCGGCGCGGTGAAGCGGACCTTGTTGGAGCCGTAGTTGATGCCGCGCCCGCGCTGGCGCACCTGCACGATCTCGCCGCCCATGCCGGACATCAGCGAGAACGTCAGCATCCCGTGGGCGATGGTCTTGCCGTCCGGCAGTTCGCGCCGGGCCCGCTCCACGTCCACGTGGATCCAGTTGTCGTCGCCCGACAGGCGGGCGAATTCGTCGATCATGGGCTGGGTGACTTCGATCCAGCCGGTCCGTCCCAGGACTTTGCCGACGTGGGCTTCGAGTTCGTAAGGGGTTTCCAAAGTCAGCATGGGCTGCCTCCAGGTAAGAAAGAATGGGTCAGAGCAGGGCGGCCAGGCGTCCGGACACCAGGCCGTGGGCCTGGTCCATGATGCGGCGCACCAGGTCGCCGCAGGCCGGAATGTCGTCGATCAGGCCCTGGATCATGCCCACAGTCCAGATGCCGCTTTCGACGTCGCCGCTTTCGTAGACGCCGCGCCCCTTGGCGCCGACCACCAGCGGACCGATGCGGTCGATGCCCGCGCCGGCGCGCTCCAGCGCCACCACCTCGGCCGACAGCTGGTTGGCCCAGACGCGGCTGGTGTTGCGCAGGCTGCGCAGGATCAGCCGGGTGTCGGTTTCGCTGGAGCGGGTGATGGCTTGCTTGATCGACTCGTGCACCGGCGACTCCCGGGTGCACATGAAGCGCGTGCCCATGTTGATGCCCTCGGCGCCCAGGGCCAGCGCGGCCACCAGGCCGCGCGCGTCGCCGAAGCCGCCCGAGGCGATCACCGGTATCGACACCTGCGCCACCGTGGCCGGAATCAGGATCAGGCCCGGAATGTCGTTCTCGCCCACGTGGCCGGCGCACTCATAGCCGTCGATGGACACGATGTCCACGCCGATCTCCTGCGCCTTGCGGGCATGGCGCGGGGTGGTGCATTTGTGGATCACGCGCACGCCGGCGGCCTTCAGGGCCGGCATGTGTTCGCCGGGATTGTTGCCGGCCGTCTCCACGATCTTGACGCCCGATTCGATGATGGCGTCGCGGTACTCGGCGTACGGCACCGGCTTGAGCGTGGGCAGGAAGGTCAGGTTCACGCCGAAGGGGCGGTCCGTCATCTCGCGCATGCGGGCGATTTCGCGGCGCAGGTGCTCGGGGCTGGGCTGGGTCAGCGCGGTCAGTATGCCCAGCGCGCCGGCGTTGGAGACGGCCGCGGCGAGTTCGGCGCGGGCCACCCACTGCATGCCGCCCTGAACGATGGGATGCTCGATGCCGAGCATGCGGGTTACTGCGGTCTGCACATTGTGCTCCTTGTCTTCTCTATAGGTCGGCGCGGTAGGGCGAGCAGTCCGGCGCCAGCGTCAGCGGGGCGCCGGTAAGCGCCTGCAGCGCCTCCAGCGTCCAGCCTTCGGCCAGGCGGCGCACGACCAGTCCCGCGGCGGTGACGTCGATCACCGCCAGATCGGTGTAGATGCGGTCCACGCAGTCCGGCGCGGTGAGGGGATAGCTGCATTGCTCCAGGATGCGCGGCGCGCCGTCGCGGGTGCAGTGCTCCATCAACACCCAGACCTGTTCGGCGCCGGCCGCCAGGTCCATGGCCCCGCCCACGCCCGGGATCTGGCCGGGGGCGTCCACGGTCCAGTTGGCCAGGTCGCCATTGGCCGCCACCTGGAACGCGCCCAGGCAGGCGATGTCGATATGGCCGCCGCGGATCATCAGGAACGATTCGCTGTGGCTGAACACCGAGGCGCCGGGCAGCAGCGTCACCGGCAGCTTGCCGGCGTTGATCACGTCGTAGTCTTCCTCGCCCGGGGCCGGCGCCGGCCCCAGGCCCAGCAGGCCCTGTTCGCTGTGCAGCATGAGCTCGCGGCCGGGGGGCACGTGGTCGGCGATCAGGGTCGGCAGGCCGATGCCGAGGTTGACGCAGGCGCCGTCCGGTATGTCCCGGGCGGCGACGCGGGCGATATCCTGGCGGCTAAGCCTTGCGCTCATTGGGCACCTCCACTAAACGATCCACGAAAACGCCCGGCGTGACGATGTGTTCCGGGTCCAGCGCGCCCAGCGGCACGATGCCGCGCACCTGGGCGACGACCAGCCTGGCCGCGCCGGCCATGACCGGGTTGTTGATGCGCGCGCCGCGGTGATAGACCAGATTGCCCCAGCGGTCGCCGTGCAGGCCCTTGAGCAGCGCCACGTCGCCTTTGATGGGGCGCTCCAGCACGTAGGTCTGCCCGTCTATGACGCGGGTTTCCTTGCCCTCGGCCAGGCGGGTGCCGGCCGCGGTGCGCGTGAAGAAACCGCCGATGCCGGCCGCGCCGGCGCGGATGCGCTCGGCCAGCGTGCCCTGCGGCACCAGCTCCAGTTCGATCTTGCCCGCGCCGTACAGCTCGTCGAAGATCGTGCGGCCCTTGAGGCCGCGCGGAAACGAACACACCACCTTGCGGATGCGGCCGGCGGCCATCAGCTCGCTGACGATGTCGTCGCCGACGGTGGCGTTGTTGGCCACGATGGTCAGGCCCCGGACGCCCAGGTCCAGCAGGCCCTCCATCAGATCGGCCGGACGGCCGGAGGAACCGAAGCCGCCGACCAGGATGACCGAGTCATCCTTGATGCCGGCCACGGCTTCGGCTATGGAACTCACTTGCTTGTCGATCACGGCAGGCTCTCCCGGGTCAGTCCAGATCGTGGCCTTTCATATCGACGTTGCGGCGGGCGCGCTGCGCCAGGTCGCGCAGCACCGGCCCGATCCGCGCGGCGTCGTCGACCGGCTCCGCCGCGGGGCCGCGGCGCCAGCCTTCCATCGCCGCCAGATGGCCGCCGCCCAGCTCGAAGATGCGGCCGGTCACGTCGCTGCTCTCGGCGCTGACCAGCCAGGCCACCGCCGGGGCGATCCAGCGCGGATGGCGCGCCTCGATCTCTGCGGCGCTGCGCTCGCGCAGGCCTTCGGTCATGCGGGTCTGGGCATGGGGATTGATCGCGTTGACCGTCACGCCGTAGCGCTTGAGCTCGCGCGCGGCGATGATGGTCATGGCGGCGATGCCCGCCTTGGCCGCGCCGTAGTTGATCTGGCCGATATTGCCGTACAGCCCCGAGGACGAAGAGGTGTTCACGATGCGCCCGCCGACCGGCTCGCCGGTCTTCTTGTACAGGTCGCGCCAGTGGGCGGCCGCGTGGCGCGACGGCGCGAACGTGCCTTTCAGGTGCACCTCGATGACGGCGTCCCATTCCTCTTCGCTCATATTGCACAGCGTGCGGTCGCGCAGGATGCCGGCGTTGTTGACCAGGCCGTGCAGCGCGCCGTAGTGGTCCAGCGCGGCCTCGATCATGCGCCTGGCGCCTGCGAAGTCGGCCACGTTCTCGTGGTTGGCGATGGCCTGGCCGCCGCTTTCGACGATTTCGCGCACGACGGCCGCGGCGGTGCTCTCGCCGGTGTCCTCGCCCGAGCGCGACACGCTCAGGTCGTTGACCACGACGCGCGCGCCCAGCCGCGCCAGCTGCAGCGCGTATTCGCGGCCGATGCCGCGGCCGGCGCCGGTCACGATCACGACCCGGTCTTTGCATAGTGTGGACATCGAAACTCCTTACTTGGATGGTCGGGAAACTTGTTGCGCGGCCGGACGGATCAGGCCGCCCCCTGGAACACGGGCGCGCGCTTCTGCGTGAACGCCAGCACCGCCTCGCGGTGATCGGGGCTGTCGACGCATTCGACGTGGCGCTCGCATTCGCGATCGAGCAGGGCGGCCAGGTCCAGCGCCAGGCCGTCATTGAGGTTTTCCTTCATGCGGGCCACGGCCGGCTGCGGGCCGCGGGCCAGGGCGCCGGCGATGGCGGCCACCTCCGGTTCGAGCCGGTCCGGGTCGTAGACCGCATTGAGCAGGCCCAGGCGCTCGGCCTGCGCGGCCGACAGCATCGGCGAGCGCAGGTAGAGTTCGCGCGCCTTGGCCGGGCCGACGATGCGCGGCAGGAAATAATGGCCGCCGAAATCGCCCGGCACGCCCGCGCCGATAAAGCCGGTGCGCAGCCTGGCGCTGGCATCCCCATAACGCAGGTCGCAGGCCAGCGCCAGCGACAGCCCCGCGCCCACGGCCGCGCCGCGGATCATGGCGATGGCGGGCTTGGGCATGCCGTGCAGGTATTCGACGATGCGGGTGCGCCCGCGCATGGCGGCGATGCGCTGGGCGGGCGAGGGCGGCGCGGACTCGGCCTGGCGGCGCATGCGGTCCATGTCGCCGCCCGCGCAAAAGGCGCCGCCCGCGCCGGCCAGCACCACGGCGCCGACCGCCGGATCGCGCCCGGCGGCCTCCAGCGCGTCCCGCAGCGCCTCATACAGGGCTGGGCTGAGCGCGTTGCGGCGGTCGGGCCGGTTCAGCGTCAGCCACAGCACGCCCGCCTCCAGGCGGACGATCAGTTCTTGCTCCAGTGCCATGGCCTTCCAGTTCGGTTGCGGAGATAACAGGCCCCTATGTTGCGGCGTTTTGGCGCGCGGGCCGCGCCCGGGCCCGGCCGGCCGCCGCAAAAAGAGTCCGTATCGTGAACTCGCGCTTCAACCGGCGCGGGGCAGGGGGCACAATGACGGCAAAACAAGCGTCCGCAATGTAGACCATTAAAAACACGCCCCGCGGCCCGGCCGCGGGCGAGGAGACCATCATGAACCAGGCCAGCACCGGCGGCGCCATCGGCGCCGCGGGCACCCAGTCATTGCAGCGCGCCATCGCCTTGCTGCGCATCATCGCGGTCAACAACCGCAGCGGCAGCCGGCTGGTGGAGCTGTATCGGCGCACCGGGCTGGAACGTCCCACCGCGCACCGGCTGCTGCAGGGCATGGTGGCCGAAAAGCTGATCCGCCAGGACCTGCAGAGCAAGCGCTATTACCTGGGCGCGCTGGCCTACGAGCTGGGCCTGGCCGCCGCGCCCAAGCTGGCGGTGCGCGACATCTGCCTGCCTTATGTGGAAGCGGTGGCCGAGCACACCGGCGACACGGTGTTCCTGACCGTGCGCTCGGGTTTCGACGGCATCTGCGTGGCGCGCGCCGACGGCGCTTTCCCCATAAAGATGTTCGTGCACGACGTGGGCCGGCACCGGCCGCTGAACGTCGGCGCCAGCGGCCTGGCGCTGCTGAGCGCGCTGCCCGACGACGAGATCGACCGCATCTGCCGCATCAACGTCGAGCGCACGCGCCGCAAGAGCCCGCGCTTTACCGAGGCGGCCCTGCGGGCCAGTATCGAAAGCACCCGCCGCCGCGGCTACGCCACCAACAAGGTCATGGACGAGCCGCCGGTGCATTCGGTCGGCATGGCGATCCGCGCGCCCGACGGCACGCCGGCCGCCGGCATCAGCGTGTCCACGCTGGCCTCGCGCCTGGGGCACGACCGGCTGGAGATGGTGGTGCGCTGCCTGGACGATACCGTGCGCTCGATCGAGGCCGAGCTGCGCGGCTACGTGGACCGCGACCGCGTTCCGTACGCCATGCCCACGCTGGCGCTGGCCTGAACGGGCGCCGGAATTCCACACAGTGGACCCGAATCTGCGCGGCGCGCGCCAGCGGGCGGCGCACGGCCGCCGCCCGCCTCTTAGACTGCGGACGACGTGAACCGAAGGGCAAGCCGGTTCCGGTATTCCAAAAATCCACGCACAGTCTGAGGAGACACCCTATGCTGAACTTTCGTCCATTCGGATTGCGGCTGGCCGGCCGCATCGGAGCAGGGCTGCTGGCCGCGGGCCTGGCCCTGCCTGCGCTCGCGGAATATCCCGCGGACCGGCCCGTGCAGTTCATTTCGCCCTACGCGGCCGGCGGAGCGAACGATTACCTGACGCGCCTGATGGCCCGCTACATGGGCGAGTCGCTGAAGGCCAATATCGTGGTCGACAACAAAAGCGGCGCCAACGGCATGATAGGCGCGTCGGCCGTGGCCAAGTCCACGCCGGACGGCTACACCATCCTCATGGGCAACAGCGCCACGCACGGCACCAATCCCACGCTGTACAAGAAACAGCCCTACGACGCCAGCAAGGACTTCACGCCCGTGGCCATGGTGGCGTCGGTGCCCATCGTGATGGTGGTCAACGCCGGGCTGGGCATCGACAGCGTGCAGGACCTGCTGGCCTACGGCAAGACCCACCGCCTGTCCTTCGGCAGCAGCGGCGTGGGCGGCACGGGCCACCTCACCGGCGAGGCCTTCAAGGCCGCCACCGGCCTGGACATGGTGCACGTGCCGTACAAGGGCGACAGCCCGGCCGTCACGGACGCGATGGGCGGCCAGGTCGACCTGGCCTTCGTGGGCACGGCCTCGGCCACCACGCAGCAGGCGTCCGGCCGCATCAAGATCCTGGCGGTCGCCCATCCGCAGCGCACGCGCGCGCTGCCCGACGTGCCCACCATGGCCGAGGCCGGCTATCCGGGGCTGGAGTTCTCGCAGTGGTATGCGCTGTTCGCTCCGGCCGGCACGCCCGAGGCCGTGGTGCAGAAACTGAACGCGGCCAACAAGGCCGCGCTGGCCAATCCCGAGGTGCAGAAAAGCCTGGACGCGCAATCGGCCGAAGGCGCCTACCGCACGCCGCAGGAGCTGGGCGCGTTCTACCAGTCGGAAATCGCGCGCTTCGGCGACTGGATCAGGAAACTGAAACTGTCTGCGGAATAAGCGCAGGATGGCGGGCGGCGCTGTCGGCCGCCCGCAAGGCCGTCAGGCCTGGGCTTCGGCGCGGGCGCGCTGCACGGCCGGGCGCGCCTCGACGCGCTCCAGGTAGTCGGTCAGCCTGGGAAACTTGGCCATGTCCACGCCGTCGGCTTCCAGCCAGCTGCCGATGGTGTACAGGTAGCCGTCGGACACGCTGTAGCGCTCGCCGGCGATCCAGGGGCCGGCGATCTGCGTTTCGAGGTAGGCCGCGCAGGCGGTCATGGCCTGCGGCACCTTGGCGCGCATGGCCTCGTGCGCGGCCGGATCGTCGGCCCAGCGCGCCCCGCGCCGCTTGTGCGCGTGCGCCACGTGGGCGGTGGAAGCCAGATAGCTGTTCAGTTCCTGCATGCGCGCGAACGCATACGGATCGTCCAGCGGCGCCAGCCCGGCCTCGGGAAAGCGCTGCGCCACGAAGGCCAGCAGCGCCGGGGTCTCGGTCAGCACGCCGTGTTCGGTGGCCAGCGCGGGCACGCGGCCCTTGGGGTTGACGCGCAGGTACTCGGGGCTTTGCTGCTGCCCGGCGCTGAAATCCAGCTTGACCAGATCGAAGTCGGCGCCGGCTTCATGCAGGGCGATATGGGTGGCAAGCGCGCAAGTGCCAGGGGCGGAGTAAAAGGTCCAGCGGGACATCGGCATCCTCTTTCGGCAGGGTGAAAAAATCCATTATCCCCCCATCGCGGCGGCCCTCCAAGACCGCACCCGCCGACCCGGAATTCAGGCCGCCGGCAGGTTGGACCAGCCCAGCAGGCCCACATAAATGCCCACAGCAATGATCAGCACCCCTGACAGGTACGGCGCCCGCCGCGCCAGCGCGCCCAGCCAGGGCGCATGCCGCGCCGCGTGGCGCACGCCCAGCGCCGCGACCGCGCCCACCGTCACCAGCGTGATGGCCAGCCCGATGGAAAAACACAGCACCAGCACCGCGCCCAGCGTGAACTCCTTCAATTGCAGACACAGCAGCAGCACCGTGATGGCGGCCGGACAGGGAATCAGGCCGCCGGTCAGGCCGAACAGCGCGATCTGCCAGTTGGTGACGCGCCGGTTGGCGAAGCGGCGCTGGATGTCGCTGGCGTGCGCGCGCTGGTGCGCGTCCTGGTATTGCCCATCGTCGTCGTGATGATGGTGGTGGTGATCGTGGTCGTGATGATGGTGGTGGTGATGATGGTGGCCGTGCGCCGCCTGCTGTTCGCGCCAGGTGCGCCAGCACATCCAGATCGCGATCAGTACGATGGCCACGCCCGAGGCCAGCTGGAAGTAGGGCTCTATGGCCTCGGCGTCCACGCCTTGCCACAGCAGCATGCCGCCCAGGCCGATGCCCCAGACCACCAGGGTATGCGACACCGTCGCCGTCAGCCCCAGCAGCACCGCCTGCCACACCGTGCCGCGGATCGCGACGATGAAGGCGGCCATCATGGTCTTGGAGTGACCGGGCTCCAGCCCGTGCAGGGCGCCCAGCAGGATGGCGCTGGGAATGAACAGCCAGGCGTGCGCGGCGCCCTGGGCAAGCAATTCGGAGAAGGACAGCATCAGGGGGGCGCCTACAGTTGCAAGGCGGCAATCTTATTCCCCCCCGGCGGGATTTGCGGACAATACCCATGACGCCCGCCGGGGCGTCATGGGCCCGCTTCAGTCGGCGTGCAGGTTGGTGCCCGGACGGTCCTTGACCAGCGTCACCGCGATGAACGATATCGCCGCCATCACGATGAGGTAGACGCCCACCATCCAGGACAGCCCGGTGGCCGTGATGATGGCCTGGGCGATCATGGCGGCGAAGGCGCCGCCGAAGATGGAACCCAGCGCATAGCCCGTGGACACGCCCGAATAGCGCACGTCCGCCGGGAACATCTCGGCGTAAAGCGCCGCCTGCGGGCCATAGGTCAGGCCCAGCGGCACGGCCATCACCACCAGGGCGAATGCGAACTGCATCACGTCGCCCGAGTCGATGAAGCTCCACATCGGGATGGCCCACAGCGCCAGCAGCACGTAGCCCAGCTGGAAGGTGCGCACGCGGCCGATGCGGTCGCCCAGCCAGCCGCCCAGCAGCGTGGAGCCCAGCCAGCAGACCGCCGCCAGCGTGCAGATCATCAGCACTTCCTGGGCCGGCATGTGCAGCGCGCGGCTGCCATAGCTGATGAAGTAACCCACCAGCAGGTAGCCGCCCGTGCTGTTGCCCACGAAGATCAGCGTCGTCAGCACGATTTCGCGCGGATGCTTGCGCAGCAGCGTGCCCAGCGGCGCCGAGGAATGGCTGCGGCGCGAGCGCATCTCCAGGAACACCGGCGATTCCTCCACCGCGCGGCGGATGATCACGCCGACGATGATGAGCGCGATGGACAGCAGGAACGAAATGCGCCAGCCCCAGGCCATGAAGCGCTCCGACCCGATCGCCGCCGTGATGAGCCACAGCACGCCGGTGGCCACGATCATGCCCAGCGGCACGCCGATCTGCGGAAACGCGCCGAACAGCGCGCGGCGGTTGCCGGGCGCGTGCTCCACCGCCATCAGGGCCGCGCCGCCCCATTCGCCGCCGGCCGAGAAGCCCTGCAGCACCCGCAGCGCCACCAGCATGATGGGCGCCCAGATGCCGATCTGCGCGTAAGTGGGCAGCACGCCGATCAGCGACGTGGACACGCCCATCAGGATGAGCGTGGCGGCCAGCACCCGCTTGCGGCCGTAGCGGTCGCCCATGTAGCCGCAGAACAGGGCGCCCAACGGCCGGAACAGAAAGGCCACGCCCACCGTCGCGAACGACAGGATCAGCGACAGCTCGGGGTTTTCTTTGGCGAAGGGGGAAAAGAACAGCGACCCCAGCACCAGGCCGGCGGCCTGGACGTAGATGAAATAGTCGTACCACTCGATGGCCGAACCAACCAGCGTGGCCGCCAGCACCTTGCGGTCTTCGGCGCTGACCAGTGCGCCGGGCGCAGCGGGAGCGCCCGCGGCGCCGGCGGCGGATAGTTCTGTCTGCATGGATGTCTCCTTGGGGGGCTTGCAGCGGGTCCTGCTTTTGTGTGTTCTTCAGAGAGGGCGCCGCCGCGCCGGGCGGGCGCGGCGGCGCAGCTTGCCTTGCCCGTTCAGGCCGCGGCCGTTTCGGCCGCCGGCGCGGTCTGGGGCAGGGGGCGGGCGCCCGGGATACGCACGGCCTGCTCGATGTCGCCGAACAGGCTCTGGCCCGCGTCGTCGCGCATGCCGATGCGGACCCGGTCGCCATGCTTGAGGAAGGGCGTGCTGACCGCGCCGTCGCGCAGCTTTTCGCGCACCTGGGCCTCCACCAGGCAACAGACGCCGGCGGCGTCGCTGGCGTTGGAGATGGTGCCGCTGCCCAGCAGCGTGCCGGCGCCCAAGCGGCGGGTGCGGGCCGCATGCGCGATCAGTTCGCCGAAATGGAACTGCATTTCCTCGCCGGCCTGGGGCCGGCCGATCTGTTTGTCGTTGAGCCAGACTTGCATGGCGCGGTGCAGCTTGCCGCCGCGCCAGTAGGGCGACAGCTCGTCGGGCGTGACCAGCACGGGCGACAGCGCCGAGGCCGGCTTGCCCTGCACGAAGCCGAAGCCCTTGGCCAGTTCCGGCAGCACGATGTTGCGCAGCGTCACGTCGTTGATGAGGCCCAGCAGCACCACGTGATCCAGCGCCTTGTCCGCGTCCACGCCCAGCGGCACGTCGTCGGTGACCACGATGACCTCGGCTTCCAGGTCCACGCCCAGGTCCTCGCTGGCGGCCGTGATGTCTTCGCGCGGCCCCATGAAGTCGTCCGAGCCGCCCTGATACATCACCGGATCGGTCAGGAACGAGGGCGGCATTTCGCCGCCGCGGGCGCGGCGCGTCAGGTCCACGTGGTTCAGGTAGGCCGAGGCGTCCAGCCATTGGTAGGCGCGCGGCAGCGGGGCGGCGCAGCGCGACGAGTCGAAGGACTGGCTGGGGCCGGCGCCGGAATCCAGCGATTCGTATTCGGCCTGCAGCAGCGGGGCCTTGCGGGCCCAGTCGTCCAGCGCCTGCTGCAGGGTCGCGGCGATGTGCGCAACGGCGCGCATGCGCGTCAGGTTGCGGTTCACGACGACCAGTTCGCCATCGCGGGTGCCGTTCGTCAGGGTGGCGAGTTTCATATTCAGATTGCTCCGTAGATAGAGGGCGGCCCCCGCCAGGGGGGCCGCAGGATCAGGCGGTGAGCGCGGCCCACATCTCGCGATCGCGCTCGGCGGTCCAGACGCGCGGCACCGAAATGCCACTGGCCTCGTCGAAGGCGCGGGAGATGTCGAACGGAATGCAGTGCTCGTAGATAAAGACGTGGCCGAACTTCGGATCCATCACGCGGCGCGTGTCTTCGTAGACCTGCTTCAGGCTCTTGCCCTTGGCCACGCCGTCCTGGGCGCAGCCGTACAGGGTCTGCACCCAGCTGCGCGTGTAGTCGATGGCTTCGCGGCAGCCTTCCGGCGTGGTCAGCGCGGGGCCGCGGCCCGGCACCATCTGGCGCGGCTGCAGCGCCTGCAGCTTGTCCAGCGTGGACGGCCAGTCGGCCAGGTGGGCGTCGCCGGTGTAGACGCCGGCGTTGAACTCCACCAGGTCCCCGGAGAAACAGATGCCCTGCGACGGAATCCACACCACCGAGTCGCCGCGGGTATGGGCGGACCCGAGGTGCATCATGCGCACTTCCAGGCTGCCCAGGAAGATGGTCAGCTCGCGTTCGAACACCACGGTGGGCCAGGTCAGCCCGGGGATGGTCTCGACGGACTGGAACAGGCGCGGGAAGCGGCCGATCTCCGAATCCATGTCGGCCTGGCCGCGCTCCACGATCAGATCATGGGTGCCGCGGCTGGCGAACACGTTGACCGCGCCCTCGGCGGCGAAGGCAGAGGCCCCCAGCACGCGCACGGCATGGTAGTGGGTGAGGGCGACGTGGCGGATGGGCTTGTCGGTCACGCCGCGGATCGCGCGGATCAGGCCCTGCGCCATGGCCGGCGTGGCGGTCACGTCGACCACCATCACGCAGTCGTCGCCGATGATCACGCCCGAGTTGGGATCGCCGTCGGCCACATAGGCGTAGGCGTTCTCGGACAGGCGTTGGAAAGAGACCTTTTTTTCCGTCAGGTCGGCCTGGGAGGCGAAGGGTTTGCTCATGGTGTTCCTTTACTTGATAGGGGATGGCGGGCGGCCTCAGCCGGCGTGTTCACGGCGGCGCTCGGCGCTGCTGGTGCCGGTGGCGCCGGGCTTGAGGCCGGCGGCCTTGTCCAGGGTCCAGGCGGCCAGCTCGTCATGCGCGCTGCGGCGCTTGCGGCTGACGTATTCGTCCTTGGGCACGCGCACGGTCAGTTCCAGCCGGATGCCGTTGGGGTCGAAGAAATAGATCGAGCGGATGAAGTGGTGGTCCGTCGGCCCCACGACCTCGATGCCGTGTTCGGTCAGCCGCTGGCGCATGCGCTCCATCTCGGCCTCGCTGTCGATCTCCATGGCGAAGTGGTTGACCCAGCGCGGGGTGTCCGGGTCGAACTCGCTCAGCCGGTTGTCGCCCAGGTCGAAGAAGGCGATGTACGAGTGGTCCGCGAACTCGAAGAACAGGTGCACGTAGGGGCACAGCTCTCCGGTCGAGGGCACGCGCTCCTCCTTGATGACGTGGACCAGCGGCAGGCCCAGCACGTCTTCGTAGAAGCGGCGGGTCTCCTCGGCGTCGCGGCAGCGCCACGCGAAGTGGTGCAGGCCCTTGATGGACTGGTTGGACTGCGATGGATTGAGCGTCATGGCGCCGTCTCCTTCAGGGTAGGGTCAGCGCCGGCGAATCCGGATGATCCGCCAGCGTTTTGTCCAGGATCGCCTGGGCCCGGGGGCCGTCGTCCAGGGCTTCGATCAGGCACAGCGACAGCCGCGCGAGGCGGTCGCGTTGGGCCACGGGGTCGGGCACGTCCGTCAGCGCCACCAGGCGCTCGAGCAGATCGTCAAGCTGTTGCTGAGAAAGCGACATGGCTGGCATCTCCGGATTTGGGGAGGCTGCTGGCCTCCGGGAAGGATTGGAACGAGGAGGAGAGGGCGGAGGCCCGGCCGAGCGCCTCGGCCACCCAGGCCAGCAGCGCGTCGGGGTCCTGCACCTCGGGCGCGCTGGCGGCCATGACGTGCTGGTCGGGACGCAGCAGCCAGGCCTGGCCGTCCATCGCGACGCCGAGCTGGTGCGCCAGCGCGGCGCGCCCGCGTTCGTCGCACAGCGGGCCGACGGCCACCCATTTCACGAGGGCGTCCTCGTCCTGCCCGGTGGGCGCGCCGGCCGGCAGCGCGTCGCCGAACACCAGCACCGTGAACCACGGTCCGGCTACGTCGTACAGCGTCAGGCCATCGGCGCGGCGCAGCACGATGTTGGGCAGCGCGCGCCCGGCATGGGCGTGCGCGCCGCGCACCAGCGGCGAGGGGGGGTAGACGGCGGGCATGCACAGGCGGCCGGTATTGACCATGCGGGCCACGGTTTCGTGCGTCGGGGCCAGCCCGATGATGGCGTCGCGCCACATGGCGGCCGAGCTGCCCGGGGCCGGATAGACGAAGCGGGCGGAGCGGCGCGCCTGGCGGATGTTTTCCATCGCCGCGTGCCGGCGTTCCACGCTATAGGTGTCCAGCAGCGACTCGTCGGCCTTGCCGGCCAGCACCAGGGCGAGCTTCCAGCCCAGGTTGTCCGCGTCCTGGATGCCGCCGTTGCCGCCGCGCGCGCCGAAGGGCGCGAGCAGGTGGGCCGAGTCGCCGGCGAACAGCACGTGGTGGTGGCGCAGGTTGTCCAGGCATTCGTGGCGGTAGGCCCAGACGCCGTGCCAGGCGATGTTGAACTCCACCTTTTCGCCCAGCAGGTCCCAGACGCGCTGGCGCATGGATGCTTCGGTGACCGCCTGCGCGGCGTCCTCTTCGGGACGCAGCTGGAAGTCCAGGCGCCAGGTGTCGTCGGCCATCTTGTGGCGCCAGACCGCGCGGCCGTGATTGCTCTGGGCGTCCAGCCAGGTCCAGCGCTCTTCGGGCCAGGTGGTGTTGCGCAGGACGATGTCGATGATGACCCAGCGGTCCTCGGTGCGGTCGTGCACCCGCGGGCGCAGGCCCAGCATGCCGCAGATCGGGCTGTTGGCGCCGTCACAGGCAATCACCCATTGCGCGCTGACGCGGTAGGGGCCGTCCGGGGTCTCGACCTCCAGCGTGGCGGGGCCGTTCTTGCCCGGCTCGATGCCGGTGACCCGGTTCAGCCAGCGCAGCTCGGCCAGCGGCTCTTGCACCAGCGCATCGACCAGAAAGGACTCCAGGTAATACTGTTGCAGGTTCACGAAGCCGTTGTGGCGCATGTCGGGCTGGTCCTGCAGCGTGAAGGACGCCACGGCCTGGTCCTTGCACAGCACGCGGCCGACGTTCCAGTGCACGCCGGTGCCGACGATGTCGCCGACCGCGCGCAGCCGGTCCAGGATGTCCAGCGAGCGCTGGGCCCAGACCATGCCGCGCGAGGCCAGGCCGCGCACGCCGACCGTGTTGTCGTCATCCAGCACCACCACGGGCACGCCGCGGCGCGCCAGGTCCAGCGCCATCGTCAGGCCGGTCACGCCGGCCCCCACGACGACCACCGGATGCGGCTCGGCGCAAGGGTGGTCCATCTCCTCGGGTCGCTTGTAAGCGTAGATGGGAAGCTCTTTCATGGTTTTCCCTGATAGTTTGATTAATCTCATGGCACTGCGTTGCGGTTACCACTCTAGGAGCGTGTAATGGCTTCGTCATGTCCTCACGGACGAGGACACGCATCGGTCCTGGATGACCGTAGAATGGGAAAAAACACGCGCAAGCGGGGAATGACAGAACCATGGAAGAGACAAGCAATCCGCTACCCGCGGCGGCGGAGCCGGACCGATGGGTGGAGTCCGCCGTGATGGACCTGGGCGGTCCGATGTTCCATGCCGCGCTGCTGCTGTCCCTGCGCGAGGGCGTCGCCGCCGATCATGTGTCGCACGTGCTGTACGGCCATGACGGGCAGGTGCGGTACTCGTCGTCGGCCAGCCTGCTGAACCAGTCGCTCATCGAGTGGACCACCAACGTCTATGTGGACGACGGCTTTTACCGCCGCGACCCCAATTACGCGCTGCTGCGCGACATGGCGTGCCAGCCCGAGCGCCATCCGGATCTGATCATCCGCCCGGAGTCGCCCGAGCACATTTCGGACACGCAGTACCGGCGCGTGCTCTTCGAGCGGCCGGGATTCGCCAGCAAGATTTCGCTCATCGGCGCGCGCGGCGACGGCATCAGCTACGTGAACCTGTACTTTTCGCGCATGCACAGGCCCGAAGTCACCGAGCTGCTGCGCGTGCGCGCGCCGCTGCTGCTCGCGCTGGCGCGGCGCCACCACCAGTTGTGCGGCGCGCACGCCGAACCGGCGCGCGCGGCGAACTGGGCCTGTGGCCTGTCCTGGCGCGAGATCCAGGTGGCCGAACTGCTGCGCCAGGGCCATACCGCCAAGGAAGTGGGGCGCGAACTGGGCCTGTCGCCCACTACCGTGATCACCTACAAGAACCGCATTTTCAAGAAGAACAACGTGGCCAGCCTGAAGGAATTCCTGGTCAAGGCGCCGGCGGCGGCCGGCGGCATCGAAAAATCGTCCTGAACATTCCGCGCGCCGGCTCCGAACAATATCGGACGGATGGAAGGGGATAGCCCCGCGCTATGATGCCCCCTCCGAACAGAGGCCCATCCCCCCGATATGCCGTTGGCGCGCTTGAAAGATTTCCTGGAAGAGCGGCAGGTCGCCTGCTATCTGTCCGCAGTCGCGGCCGCAGCGCTTCTGGCCTGGTGCGTGCCGGCATCGACGCAACTGGCGCCCGCCATCGAACCGCTGCTGGGCTTCATGCTGTTCGTGACCTTTCTGCAGGTGCCGCTCACGGAACTGCGGCGCGCGGCCGGCAATCTGCGGTTTTTGGCCGCGCTGCTCGCGGCGAACTTCATCGCCATCCCGCTGCTGGTCGCGGGCCTGCTGCCCTGGCTGCCGGGCGAACCGCTGGCCCGCGCCGGCATGCTGCTGGTGCTGCTCACGCCCTGCATAGACTACGTCGTGACCTTCGCCCACCTGGGCCGGGCCGACGCGCGCGCGCTGCTGGCCGCCACGCCGGCGCTGCTCGGCGCGCAAATGCTGCTGTTGCCTGTCTATCTGGGCGTGTTCCTGGACGGGCAGGGCGCGGCGCTGGTCCAGTGGGAACCGTTCGTGCGCGCCTTCGTCTGGCTGATCGCGCTGCCGCTGGCGCTGGCCGCGGCCTGCCAGGCCGCCGCCGCCCGCAGCCGGCAGGCCGACGCCGCGGTGCGCCTGCTGGGCCTGTTGCCGGTTCCAGCCACGGCGCTGCTGCTTTTCGTGGTGGTCGCGGCGGTGGCGCCGCGGCTGGGGCTGGCGCGTGACGCGGTGGTCGCGGCCGTTCCGGTCTACGCGGCATACGCCGTGCTGGCGCCGGCCATCGGCTGGGGCATGGGGCGGCTGTGGCGGCTGCCCGCCGGCCAGGCCCGCGCCATCTCGTTCAGCGCAGCCACCCGCAACTCGCTGGTGGTGCTGCCGCTGGGCCTTGCGATCCCGGGCGCCGTGCCCGTGGTGCCGGCCGTCATCCTGGCGCAGACCCTGGTGGAGCTGCTCTGCGAACTGCTCTACGTCCGGCTGCTGCCGCGACTGGGCGCGGCATCGTCATAGCCGCCGCCCAGCGCGCGATGCAGCGCCACGTCGATCGCGAAGCGTCGGCTGTCCAGCGCCGCCACCGCCCGTTTCTGCGTGGCCAGGCGGTCCTCCACGATCAGCACCGACTGGAAATCGGCCGCGCCGCCGGCGTAGCGCGCGCGCGCCAGTTCCCAGGCGCGCTGCTGCATGTCCAGCGCCTCGCGCGCATGGCGGATCTGTTCGTCCAGCGAGCGGCCATTGAGCACGATGCCGGCGATCTCGTTGAGCGCCTGCGCCAGCGCCGCGTCGTAGTTGGCGACCGCGGCGTCGTAATCCGCGCGCGCCACGCCGTAGGCGGCGCGACGCCGGCCGGCGTCGAATATCGGCAGGCTGAAGGCCGCGCCGACCGAGCCGTAGTCCGCGCCGGACCGGAACAGGTTGCCCACGCCCAGGGCCTGCAGGCCCAGCGCCGCGCTCAGGTTGATATTCGGATAGAAGTCNNNCCGCCTCGCGCGCGTCGATCCGGCTGGACAGCGACTCCACGCGCCAACGCGCCGCGGTCAGGTCGGGCCGCCTGCCCAGCAGGTCGGCCGGCAGGTTGGCGGGCAGCCCGGCGGCGCGCAGCACCGGTCTGCCCGGCCGCCGGATCTCCAGCGCAGCGTCGGGGCCCAGGCCCAGCAGCGCCGCCAGGCGAAACCGCGCCAGCCCGATCTGTTCGTCCGACGCCGCCAGTTCGGCCTGCACCGCGGGCGGGCCGGCCTGGGCCTGGCGCAGATCGGCCTCGGAATCGTAGCCCGCGCGATAACGCATCCGCACCAGGCGCTCGCTTTCCTGCCGGATGCGCAGCACTTCCTCCAGCATGTCGCGGTCGTTGTACAGGCGCAGCAGGTCCGCGTAGACCGTGGCCACGGCGGTCGACAGGCTCAGTTCGGCGGCAGCGCCTTCGGCCTGCGCCGCCGACAGTTCCGACACCGCGGCCGACAGCAGCGCGCGGTTCTTGCCCCAGAAATCGAATTCGTACGAAAACTCCAGCGCGGCGCGGGCGCTGTCATTCCAGCCGCGCAGCGCATCGGCCACCGGCGCGCCGGTGGCGGTGCTGGGCTTGGCTTCGGCCACGCCGCCCGTCAGCCCCAGCTGCGGATACAGCGCGGCGCCGGCGCCTTGCACGCCGGCCTGCGCGCGCCGGATGCGGGCCTGCGCCACCGCCATGGACGGAGCCTGGGCCAGCGCCTGGCCGATCAGCCGGTCCAGCTGCGCATCGCCGTAGCCCGTCCACCATTGGCGCGCCGGCCAATCGGCCCGCGGCGCCGCCAGGCTGCGGTTGCTGGCCAGTTCGCGCGCGGCGGCCGGAACCGGCTTGTCGCCGAGGTCGGGCGGCGTCACGCAGGCCGACAGCAGCAAGGCCGCGGCGAGGCCCAGGGCAGGGGCGAAATGGCGGGTTTTCATGATTGCTCCTCGCTCGCGCAGGTGAAGGCCGGATAGAACAGGCGCAGCGGATTCCACGCGGCCTGCGCCCCGGGGCGGGAATCGATGGCGATGGTCGGCACGGCCGACATGCCCGCGCCCAGCCGCTCCAGCCCGGGCTGGCCGGAATCGAGCAGGATGCGCACGGTAAAGCGGCGCACGATCTTGGTGAAATTGCCGGTGGCGTTGTCCGGCGGAATCACGGCGAACTCCGAGCCGCTGGCGCCGGCCACGCTTTCTACGGTGGCGCAGTAGCGCGCGTCCGGAATCGCGTCCACGCGCACGCTGACCCGGTCGCCCGGACGGATGCGGGCCAGCTGGGTTTCTTTCAAATTGGCCTCGACCCACAGATCGCGGGTGGGCGCCACCGCCATCAGCCGCGTGCCGACGGCCACATATTCGCCGGGCCGCACGTTGCGACCCGCCACGCGGCCTTCGCGCGGCGCCGCGATGGTGGTGGCGGCCAGGTCGTTGCGGGCCTTCTCCAGCCTGGCCTCGGCGCTGTCGCGGCTGGCCAGCGCGGCCTCGCGCTGCGCCTGCAGCACGTTGAGCTGCTGGCGGGCGTAGTCGGCCTGCGCCTGGTTCTGGCTGAGCGCGGAGGCGGCCCTGATGTGTTCCGCGCTGGCCTGGTCGTACAGCGCGCGGCTGACGCCGCCTTGCTGCACCAGCGATTGCGCGCGCCGGAAATCCGCCTGCGAACGCTCGGCCTGCGCGCGAGCCGACGTCACGGTGGCCTGGGCGATGCGTATCTGGGTCGCCTGCAGCGTCTGCTGCGCGCCGATCTGCTCCAGCGTGGCGCGGGCCAGCGCCACGGCGGATTCCGCGTCGGCCACCGCCGCCTCGTAATCCCTGGGATCGATCTGCACCAGCCGCTGGCCGGCCTGCACCTTGCGGTTGTTCTCCGTATCCACGCTCTGGACATAGCCGCTGACCTTGGTGGCCACATAGGTCAGGTCGCCCTTGACGTAGGCGTTGTCGGTGCGCTCGTAAGGGGTGGCGCCGTGCCACAGCGCATAGGCGCCGTAGACCAGGCCGCCCAGCGCCAGCACGATGGCCGACGCCGCCAGGACGCGGTGGCTGGTGTGCAGGATGACCTGGCGCACGCTGGGAGCAGGGGAGGAAGTGGTTGCGGTACTCATGGAACAGCCTCTAGCGAAGTGCGATCTCAAACGGGGTTGGCGGACGGGACGGGAGCCGGCGGCGCGAGCGGACTGGGCAGCCGCGGCAGCGCCCATACCAGCACCGCGCCCAGCAGCAGCAGGCCGGCGGCCAGCAGGAAGGCGTCGCCGTAGCTCAGCGTGTAGGCCTGGCCCGCCACGCTGCGCGCCAGGCGGCCGACGGCCGCGGCCTGCGCGCCGCCCGGATCGGATACCCAGTCGGCCAGGCCGGAGGCCGTCTGCCGCAGCCGGGCGGCGGGTTCGCTGGCCAGCCAGCCCACGCTTTCGGTCAGCACGGCGGAGTGGTATTTTTCGCGCTCGTTGACCACGTGGCTGAACACGGCGATGCCGCTGACCAGCCCCAGCACGCGCGAGTAGTTGAAGATGATTCCGCAGGTCGCGCCGTCGGTCTTGCCGATGCCGTAGACCGCGAAGCGCAGCGTCGCCACGGAGAACAAGCCCTGGCCCAGCCCGGCCACCAGCAGCGCGGGCGCGAAATTCTGCGCCGTCCAGTCGGGACTGAGCGAGGCGCTCAGCACGCAGGCCAGCGCGAACAGACCCAGGCTGGCGCTGAGCACCAGGCGCTGGTCCACGCGCGGCGCCAGCCAGAACGCGACGGGCAGGGCGGCCAGCGTGCCGGCCGACAGCGGCAGCAGCATGGAAGAGATCTGCTCCAGCCGGAAGCCGTGGATGCGCATCAGGTACTGCGGCGCGATCCAGACCGCGAACAGCGTGCCGAAGCGGAAAATGATCTGCAGCACGATGGCCCAGCTGAACGTGGACTTGCGGAATATCTCCAGGTGCAAAAGCGGCCGGTTGGCGCGCAGCAGGCTGGCCGCGCCCAGTCCCATGCCCACCAGGCCCATCAGCAGGCAGGCGCTGATCCACCAGCTCTCGAACCAGAAATGCCGTTCGCCTTCCGAGATNTGCGACAACAGAACATCGACTTGGCGCAGCTTCGCCACGATCTCTTCGGGTTTGTGCTTCTTCTGGGGCATTCCAACGTCCTCCTACGGCTCAATAGCCTACTTCAGGGAGGACCACTTTTCAGGGGGCAGACCAGACTTGCTCGGCCACCGCCTGCGCCTGTTCCTCGTTGCTGCGGTAGTTAATGCATACGTCATAGCCGTCGCGCGCGGCCCGCTCGCAGATCGCCGCGCCGATGCCGCGGCTGCCGCCGGTCACCAGAATGACGCCGCGCGGGGCGCTGTCCGTGGTCTGTTGCATGTCGTCTCCTCGGTCGTCGGTCAGCGCGCCTGCGCCAGTTCGGGGTTGTCCTGCGCCAGCTGCTTCCACGCGCGCACGTCGCCGGCCACGCGCGCGGCCAGCTGCGCGGGCGTGCTGGACTGTATGGTCAGGCCGTCCTCGGCCAGGCGTTCCAGCGAGGGATCGGCCAGCGCGGCCCGGGTGGCCTGCGCCAGCCGGTCTATCACCGCGGGCGGCGTGCCTCTGGGCGCGAACACGCCGTTCCAGCTCACCAGGTCCAGCGACGCCACGCCGGCCTCGGCAAAGGTGCGGACCTCGGGCAGGGCGGCAATGCGGTCCTTCGACAGCACGGCGATGGGCTTGAGCACGCCGTTGCGGATGAAAGGCAGCAGCACCGGCGGCTGCCCCATCACCAGATTGGTGCGTCCGCCTATGGTGTCGGTCACCGCGGGCGCGCCGCCCTTGTAGGGCACGTGCAGCAGTTCGATGCCGGCGCGCGCGCCCAGCACGTTGACGTAGAGCTGCAGCTGCGCCGACGCGATGCTGATGGCCCTGGGCTGGGCGCGGGCCGCGTGGATCAGTTCTTCGGGCGTGGAGAATTTCTGTTCCTTGTTGCTCGCGATCATCTGCGGAGAGGTCAGGATCAGGCTGACCGGCGCCAGCGCGGTAGTCGGGTCGATGGCGGGGAAGGGGCCGAAGGTCAGCGTCTGCGTCATCTGCCCCGTGCCGTACAGCAGGGTGTAGCCGTCGGGCTCGGCGTCGGCCACCAGCTTGTTGCCGATATTGGTGGAGGCGCCCGGCCGGTTTTCCACCACCACGGTCTGCTTCAGTTCGCGTCCCAGCAGGTCCGCGTACTGGCGGGCGACCAGATCGGTGGTGCCGCCCACCGCGTACGGCACGATCATGCGGATGGGCCGGGACGGATAGTCCGGCTGTGCGGCGGCGGCCGTCGCCGCATGGCCGGCAAAGCATACGGAAATGGCGCCAGCCAGCGCGCGCAGTCTGCTTCCCATGTCGTTCTCCTTAGGCCGTGTTCAGGGCGTCCAGGGCAGGGGCGCCAGCGCCTGCGCATCGGTGACCACGTCGATCACGACCGGCAGGTCGCTGGCGCGCGCCTGCTCGAAGGCCGCGGCGAAATCGGCCGGACGGGTCACCCGTAAGCCCACCGCGCCCATGGCCTGCGCGATGGCCGCGAAGTCCATGGGCCGGTAGTGATAGATCTCTTCGCGCCTGCCGTCGGACCCCTCGTACGCGCTCAGGATCGAGCGCGTGCCCTGGGCCAGGCAATGGTTGTTGTTGACCACGGTGATGGTCTTCAGCCCCCAGCGCAGCGCCGTCTCCAGCTCCGGCATGTGGTACATGAAGCCGCCATCGCCGGTGAAGCACACCACCGTCGTATCGGGCGCGGCGAACTTCGCGCCCAGCGAGGCCGGAAAGCCCCAGCCCAGCGAGCCGGCGGCGCGCAGGTAGCGCTGGCCTTCGTGGCGCAGCGCCACATAGGTGCCGCTCCACTGCGAGGAGTAGCCGGTGTCGGACACCAGGATCGCATCGGCCGGCAAGACCTCGCTCAGCTCGGCGCAAAGCCGTTCGGGGCGGATGGGCACGCTGTCGCTGGCCCGCGCCGGCGCGGCCGCCTCGTTCCATTCGCGCACGTAGCCCTGGACCCGGTCCACCCAGGCCGCGCGCTCGGCGGCGGGGCAGGCCTGCGTCAGCTGTTCCAGCACGCTGCGCGTATCGCCCGCCAGGCCCAGCGCGCCGGGATAGTTGCGGCCCAGCTGCGCCGGGTCGGCGTCGATCTGGATCACCGGCACGTCCTGCGCGGGCAGGGTCCAGTTGTGGCTGATGTGGTCGCCGATCACGCTGCCGGCGTAGATCACCAGATCGGCCGCGCCGACGATGCGGTTGGCGCAGGCGCGCGAATACGTGCCCGCGACGCCGCCGTTGAGCGGATGCGCCTCGGGCAGCACCGCCTTGGCGTCCAGCGACATCACCACCGGGATCGAGGCGTGCTCGGCATAGCGGCGCAAGGCCCGCTGCGCGCCCGATGTGCATACCCCGAGGTCGGCGACGATGACCGGCCGCTCGGCGCGCGCCACCATCGCGGCGGCCGCCTCGACCCGCCGCGCCTGCGCCTGCGCCCGGAAGCCGGGCAATGACGAAAACGGCCGCGCCGCGGCAGGATATCCATCCAGCACCGCCGCACCGATCGCGTCGCCCGTGTGGCCGGCCACGTCGATATGCACCGGCCCCGGCCGGCCGGTCACGGCCTCCCGGAAAGCCTGGCGCAGGACGTGCGGCAATTGTTCGACGCCGTCGACCCGCATGCTGTGCTTGGCCGTGGACCGGAACATGGGCTCGTGCGGCAATTCCTGGTAGGCGTTGCGGTACTGCATGGCCGCGGGCTGCCTGCCGGTCAGCGCGACGATGGGCGTCTGCGCCAGGAACGCATCCTGCAGGCCCGCGCCCAGGTTCGCCGCGCCCACCGACTGGGCCATGCATACGGCGGGCCGGCCCGTGATCCGGGCGTAGCCGTCGGCCATGTAGGCCGCGGCGATTTCCGAGTGGGCCAGTATCCGCCGGATACCCAGCTTCTCCATTTCCACCAGCGCGCGGCGCAGGATGGCGTCCATGAAGAACACGTGTTCGACGCCATGCGCCTGGAGTATTTCCGCGATGACGCGGCCGCCTGTGAGGGGAGTGGACATGGGCTTTCCTCGTTTAGTGGATGTCGGATGGCGCTCACTGCGCCGGCGTCGTGCCGCGCGCTTCGGTTTCTCCCTCGGCGAAAGGCGTCTCGCCTATCCCTGAAACGCCGGCGTCCACCGCGAACAGGGCGCCGGCCAGCGGCTGCTCGCGCAGCGCCTGTTCCGACAGTCCCTGGGTGGCGGTGGTGACGAACAGCGTCTCCATGCGCGCGCCGCCGAAGGCGCACGAGGTCACGCCGGTCACCGGCAGCGTGATGACCCGGTCCTCGCGCCCCTGTGGCGTGTAGCGCACCACCTGGCCGGCATGGACGAGGGCGCTCCACAGGCAGCCCTCGGCGTCGACGGTGGCGCCGTCCGGGCGGCCCGGATGGCCGGCCAGGTCCACGAAGGTGCGCGGGTTGGCAGGCACGCCGTCGTCGGGATCGAAGTCGTAGACCAGGATCCGCCGCGCCGGCGTATCGGCGAAGTACATCTTCTTGCCGTCCGGGCTCCAGGCCAGCGAATTCGGTATCGTGATGCCGGACACGTGGCCCGCCGCCCGGCCGTCGCCGCGCACGCAGTACAGCGTGCCCGTCGGGAGGCGGTCGCCGTCGTTCATGCTGCCGACCCAGAACCGTCCCTGCCTGTCGCACTTGCCGTCGTTCAGCCGATTGCCCGGCAGTTGCGGCTCGGGATCGAACCAGGCCTGCAGCGCGCCGCTGTCCGGGTCCATGAAGTACAGGCCGGACTTCAGCGCCAGCAGCAGCCGGCCGCGGCCGGTTTCGCAAAAACTGCCTACCGGCTCGGGCAAGGGCAGGGCGCGCACCCGGCCCGTGTCCGGCGCCCAGCAGTACAGCGCCGGCTTGCGCACGTCGATCCAGTACAGGACCCGGCGCGATGGCGACCACAGCGGGACTTCTCCCAGCCGGTCGCCGCTTTCCACGACGACATGCACGGCGCTCATTTTTTTCCTTCGAGATCGGCGGCAAGCTCTTGCCACAGGGTTTGCTGGCTGCGTATGTAGGCGGCGAAGTCCTGCGAGTCCAGGAACGCGGGCTGCGCGTCCGCGGCCCGCAACGCGGCCTGCACCGCCGGTTTCGACACGACTTTCCCGACGCTGTCGGAAAGCCGGCGTATCACTTCCGGCGGCGTGCCCGCCGGCGCATGCAGGCCGAACCAGGAAGTCACCACCGCTTTGGGATAGCCTTGCTCGGCCATGGTGGGAATATCGGGCGTGCTCGGCCCGCGCGTCTCGCCGAAGGTCGCCAGGCCCTTCAGCTTGCCCGCCTGGATCAGCGAGGTCACATTGGCCGCGGCCAGCACCGCCATGGACACGCGGCCGCTGACCAGGTCCGGGATGATGGGCGGGGCGCCCTTGTACTGGACGGAATCCACCTTGATGCCGGCCTGCGCGAGAAACAGCTCGGCCGCCATGCGCTGCGTCGATCCGGCGCCCGGGCTGGCGTACTGCAGGGGCGGATCGGTCTGCCCGCGCGCATGGGCCACATAGCCCGCAAGGTCCCGGTACGGCGCGCTGGCCGGCACCGCCAGCAGGTTGTCGGTGAGCGCGAAACGCGCCACCGGGACCAGGCTGTCGGGCTGCCAGCGCCTGCCGGTCTCGATGTACTGGTTGATGGCGAACCACGGACCGCTGACCAGCAGCGTGTAGCCGTCGGGCCTGGCCCGCGCCACCCATTCCGCGCCGATGTTGGAATTCGCGCCGGGCCTGGATTCGGCGATGAAGGGCTGCCCCAGGTTTGCCGCCAGTTCGTTCAGCACGATGCGCGCGACCACGTCGGCGGCGCCGCCGGCCGGATAGGCGATCACGACCGTGACCGGCCGTTCGGGCCAGGCCGGCGCGGCGAGACCCGAACCCGGCAATACCTGCAACGCCGCCAGGGCGAGGCCGGCGAACATCTGTTTGATACTCACCATCACCTATCTCCTCGATTGGGGCCGCAGCGCCTCTGCCGGGCGCGTTGCATGCCGTGCCGCTACTTCATGCCGGGCTCCGCTGGGGCAGCCAGCTTTTCTTCCAGCAGGCGCAGCGCCACGTCCTTGGACGCCGCCATGATGCGATGCGCGGCCGCCTCGGCCGCCAGCGGCTCGCGCGCCAGCAGGGCGCGGGCCAACTCGCGCCAGTACTGGTTGGCTTCCTGGCGCCCCGCATAAGAGGAAATGCCCATGTAGCAGTAGTGCCAGAGCATCTTCTGCCGCAGGTTCTCGATGAACGCGCGCGTGTACCGGTTCTGGATCTGCGCGTACATCTGCGAACTGATGGCGTTGGTCATTTCCTTGTATTCGCGCTCGTCGCAGCCGGCGTCGGTCTGCCGGATCAGCGCGTCGATATCGCCGTCGATCCGCTCGAGCAGGGCCGGCTCGCCATGGACGGCCACGTGCCTGACGCACAGGCCGAACATGTCGGCGCGGGCCTCGAAGAGATCCCTGACCTCGTCATAGGTGGGCTCGACGATGCGCACGCCGCGCCACGGCAGGATCTCGATCAGGCCGTCGCGCTCCAGCACCCGGAAGGCTTCGCGCAACGGCGCGCGGCTGGTGCCCATCTTGAGCGCCAGCTCCTGCTCCTTGAGCCGCTGGCCGGGCAGGTAGACGCCCTTGAGAATGTCCTCGGTCAGCCGGCTGACGATCTGGTCGGGAAGGGAAAGAAACTGTACCTGGCCCACGTTCACTGCTCCATGTTGGCCTGCGCGCGCTGCTGGCGCCGCGCATATGACGGCCCGAACTCCCGCGTCGTCCCGAACACCTCGGGCAGCGGACGGCTGTTCTCCAGCGTCAGCCACAGGCGGTAAAGATGGCGGCGGCGCTGCGGATCGTCGTAATCCACGTATTTGGTGCGCGCGTGCAGGATCGAATAGTTGTTGCCGATCTGGATATCGCCGGGCTGCATGCTGAACGAGAGCTGCAGGGCGGGGTCCGCGCACAGGCGGTCGAATATGTCCAGCGCCTCAACCTGCTCGGGCGTCAGGCGCGGCACGTCCTCGAAGCGCTGGGCGGTCACGATGTAGCGGCGCTTGTACAGCACGTTCAGATAACCCATGTGCTCGGTGAAAACCGGCACGACCTGGACTTTCTTCTCGTTCAGGTTCTGCGCGCGCGAATCGAAATAAAAGGGCTGCTGCAGCACCGCCGCCAAATCGGGGCGCTCCTGCAGGATGGCGTTGAACAGGGCGCCCGCGCTGACCAGTTTGCTGACGCCGCCTTCCTTGGCGGTGCGCAGGCACAGCAGCATGAAGACGTCGCCGCCGTCGTTATGGAATTTCAGCTCGTCGTCGGTTTCATAACCGCGCGCGGTATCGCTGTTGGCGATGGTCTTGCCGGTATTAGTCACGCTGTGCAGCAGGCTGCCCGAACGGTCCTGCGGCTCGGGCGTGCCCAGGTACTGGGCCAGCCCCCAGATCACGAGTTTGCAGGCTTCCGGGTCCAGGCTGGCGGGGTCCAGCCCGCGCAGCACGGTGAAGCCGCGTCCGCCTTCCAGTTCCCCGCGGATGCGCTCGAAGCGCCGCGCCAGCCGGTCCAGCGGAAATTCATCCCGGCCGATCTCGAACAGGGGAGTGCCGCGGCTTTGGCAATGGCGCACCGCGGCCATGATTTCCGTCAGCTCCGGTTCCGTGAGGCGCTGGCACCAGTCTTCCTGGCCGGCGAATTCCTCGCTTCTCCAAACGCTGGGTCCTTCCAGTTTCGTCAGACGCATTTCAGCTCTCCCGGATCTCTGGAAAAATTTGTACTGTTGTTGCATTGTCGACAATCCGACAATCAAGTGTTATCCAGGGAAACCCTAGGAAAGCGCGAATCGCGAAAAAACAGCCGGCTAATACACGGCGTCAATATTTCCGTTCGATATTGTTTCGATATACATATAAGGTTGCATCGTTAAAACCGCCGATATCGCGGCCGGGTGTGATTATCCGGCGCGCTGAAGCGCATACCCGGCGGCTGTGACGCGCGCATTACTATTAATCCAACAAACCCTTCCGAACGCCCCCGAGATTTCGCTTTTCGGATAGCGTATTTGCGCGATACGCATTATCTTCTCTACTCGCACGGAAAATACCGCGCTGCGGCAAGCGCCGCTTTCGCACCGCTGCCTGCACGCCATTAAAAGGCGTTTTCTTTCCGGGTTTTCCCTTGCGGGTTTTCCCGGCACTAACAAGAAATAAAAACAGCATCACCGCACCATGCGTGGCATTCGGCTTTGACTTACCAGGATGGAGAAGCAAGTGAAGCAAGGGCTGAAGATCGGTTTGGCAATGGCTGCGATTCTCGGTGCTGCGGCCGCGTTCGGCGCGTATCTGGCGGGCTCCGCGGACGCCTCCGCGCCTCAGGCGCCGGTGGTCAAGCTGGGCGACGGCAAGAACGGTCCGGCCGGCATGGCATGGATACCCGGCAACGCATTCCTCATGGGCAACGACCACAAGATGTCGCAGCCCAACGAACGTCCCGCGCACAAGGTCCGCGTCAGCGGTTTCTGGATGGACGTCAACGACGTGACCAACGCGCAATTCCGGCGTTTCGTCGAAGCCACCGGCTACGTCACCACGGCGGAAAGAAAACCCCGCTGGGAAGACCTGCAGCCGCAGTTGCCCGCCGGCACGCCGCGTCCGCCGGAGAGCGCGCTGGTGCCCGGCGCCATGGTGTTCGTCGGCACCGAAACCGAGGTGTCGCTGCGCGATTATTCGCGCTGGTGGCGTTTCGTGCCGGGCGCCAACTGGCGCCATCCGCAAGGCCCCAACAGCAATATCGACGGCAAGGACGACCATCCCGTGGTCCAGGTGTCGTACGAGGACGCGCAGGCCTACGCCAAGTGGGCCGGCAAGCGCCTGCCCACCGAGGCCGAATGGGAGTACGCCGCCCGCGGCGGCCTGGAGCAGGCCACCTATAGCTGGGGCAACGAATTGCTGCCGCAGGGGCAGGCCATGGCCAACATCTGGGACACCCGGCAGGCGCAGCCGTTCCCGGTGGTGAAGGACGAAAAAGTGCAGGTCGGCACGACGCCGGTGGGCAGCTACACGCCCAATGGCTACGGGCTCTACGACATGGCCGGCAACGTCTGGCAGTGGACGGCCGACTGGTACCGCGCCGACGCCTTCCAGATCCAGTCGCAGTTCCGCCAGCCCCCCAAGGACCCGGCCGGCCCGTCCGACAGCTTCGATCCGGACGACGGCATCGTGCCGCCCTCGGCGCCCAAGCGCGTGACGCGCGGCGGCTCCTTCCTGTGCAGCGACACTTATTGCATCAGCTACCGCGCCAGCGCGCGGCGCGGCACCGATCCGCTCAATCCCATGTCGCACCTCGGCTTCCGGACCGTCATGACGCCGGAGCAATGGAAAACGGCCCAGGCCAGACAGGCAAGCGTCGCAAGCCGCTGAGCAACGCGTTTCAGTTTTGATGTCTACGGGGGAGGGGCATGGCGAACCGCGACGGCATTCTCGCGCTCGAAAAAGCAGTGTCCGGCTCGGTGCTGGGCCAGGAGCGGGTGATCCGCGAAATCATTATCGCGCTGCTGGCCGACGGCCACGTGTTGCTCGAAAGCCTGCCGGGCCTGGCCAAGACGCGCACCGTCAAGACGCTGGCCGCGCACCTGGCGGCGGACATGAGCCGCATCCAGTTCACGCCGGACCTGCTGCCGTCGGACATCACCGGCGCCGACGTGCTGCAGCAGGATGCCGAGGGGCGCAACCGGGTGACGTTCCAGCAAGGACCGCTGTTCGGCAACCTGATCCTGGCCGATGAGGTCAACCGCGCGCCGGCCAAGGTGCAGTCGGCCTTGCTGGAAGCGATGGAGGAACGCCAGATCACGGTGGGCGGCGTGACGCGCGCCATGCCCGAACTGTTCATGGTGCTGGCCACGCAGAACCCCATAGAGCAGGAAGGCACCTATCCCTTGCCGGAGGCGCAGATGGACCGCTTCCTGATGAAGATCTGCTTCGGCTATCCCGCGGCGGCCGACGAGGCCGCGATGCTGGCGCTGCTGCGCCAGCCGTCCGATTCCCATGCGGGCGCCGACAGGCTGTCGCAGGAAGACCTGTTCGCCTGCCGCGCCGAAGCGGCGGCGGTGCACGTGGCCGCCGCGGTCGACCGCTATATCGTGGACCTGGTCAACGCCACGCGCAGCCCGGCCGACACGGAGCTGGCGCGCTGGATACAGGTCGGCGCCAGCCCGCGCGGCGCCATCGCGCTGGACCGGGCCGCGCGCGTGCACGCCTGGCTGGCCGGCGCCGATTTCAGCTCGCCGGACGACGTGCGCGAAGTCGCCCATCCGATCCTGCGCCATCGCCTGCATCTGTCCTACGACGCCGTCGCCGACGGCGTGACCGCCGACGCGGTGATCGACCGGCTGCTCGACAGCGTCGCGGTGCCCGCCTGAGGATGGCCCATGCAGCCGCATCCCGTGCATCCTCCGCTGGCCGAGCTGGTCGCCCTCGAAGGCGCCGTGGCGGGGCTGTCGTTCCTGGCGCGCCAGCCGCTGAGCAGCGTGCTGGCCGGCCTGCATAGCTCGCGGCTGCGCGGACGGGGCCTGGATTTCGCGGAATTGCGCCGCTATGTGGCCGGCGACGACCTGCGCCAGCTGGACCTGCGGGCCTCGCTGCGCTATGGCAAGCCCTACGTGCGCGCCTATACCGAGGAACGCGATCGGCCCACGCTGGTGCTGGCGGACCAGCGCATGAACATGTATTTCGGTTCGGTGCGGGCCTTCAAGTGCGCGGTGGGCGCAAGACTGTCCGCCGCGGCCGCGTGGATGGCGCTGCGCGCCGGCGACCGGGTCGGCGGCATCGTGTTCGACGACGAGGGCCAGCGCGGCGTCAAGCCGCTGCGCAGCCGCGACCGCGTGCGCGGTTTCCTGGCGGAGATCGTGCGCGCCAATCGCGGCCTGTCGGCCGAACGCCCCGGGCCGCCGCGCCCCGAAGGCCTGAACGCCGCGCTGCGCGCGGCCCTGGCCCAGGCGCCGCACGACTGCCTGGTCTGCATCGTCAGCGATTTCGCGGGCGCAGACGACGAGACGCTGCGCCGCCTGCGGCAACTGGCCGCCCACAACGACGTGATCGCGGTGCTGGTGTTCGACCCCATGGCGCAGAACATTCCGCGGCGCGGCCGCCTGCTGGTGACCCAGGGCGAATTGCAGCTGGAGATCGCGGTGGGGCGGCAGCGCGAACGCCAGCCGCTGGCGGATTTCTTCAGCGGCCGGCTGCGCGAAGTGGCCGACCTGCTGCGGCGCAGCCGCGTGCCGCTGCTGACCATAGACACGGCGCAGGACGAGCTGATGCAGCTGCGCCGCGAACTGGGCCGCCTGCGGCCGGGGGGAGGGCGGACATGAGCGCCGCGCCGCCCGGCCTGGACCAATTGCGCGAGCTGCCGCTGCCGCCGCCGGTTTCCTACTGGCCGCAGACCTGGGGCTGGGCCGCGGTGGCCCTGGCCGCCGCCGCCGCGGCCATCTGGTTTGGCGCGCGCGCCTGGCGCCGGCATCGCGACAACCGCTACCGGCGCGAGGCGCTGGCCGAACTCGGACGCCTGGAAACCGCGGCCGCCGCCGATCCGCTGGCGCTGCGCCGCCTGCCGGATCTGCTCAAGCGCACCGCGCTGGCCGCAAGTCCGGGCGACGACGCGCTGCCGTCGCTGGCCGGCCCGGCCTGGCTGGCCTGGATGGGGCGCTGCGGCCCGGCCATGCCCGACGACGGCGCGCGCCTGCTGGCGACGCTGGCCTATGCGCCCGACGCGGCGGTGCGCGGACTCGATCCGGCGGCGCTGCGCGCGCTGCTGGCCGCCAGCCGCCTGTGGATGGAAAAGCACCGGACGGAGCACGGCCATGTGGCGGCTTGAATACCTCTGGCTGCTGGCCGCCGCGCCACTGGCATGGCTGGCCTACCGCTACCTGCCGCCCTACGTGCAGGCGCGCAGCGCCTTGCGCACGCCGTTCTTCGACGCCATGGCGCGGCTTACCGGCAAATCGCCGTCGCGCCCGGGCGTGCAGGCCGGCCGCGGCCAGCTGTGGCTCAACGTCGCGGTCTGGCTGCTGGTGCTGCTGGCGCTGGCGCGTCCGCAATGGGTGGAGCCGCCGCTGACCCATACGGAACCGGTGCGCGACATCCTGCTGGCCGTGGACATTTCCCAGTCCATGGACAGCGCCGACTTCCGCGACGCGCAGGGCCGGCCGGCGACGCGCTGGCAGGCCGTCAAGGCGGTGGTGGCCGACTTCATCGCCAAGCGCAAGAACGACAGGCTGGGCCTGATCGTGTTCGGCACCGGCGCCTATCCGCAGGCCTCGCTGACGCGCGACCACGCCACGCTGCAGCTGCTGCTGGACCAGACCGCCGTCGGCATGGCGGGGCCGAACACCGCCATCGGCGACGCGATCGGGCTGGGCATCCGCATGCTGGACGCGGCCGACGAGCGCGACAAGGTGATGATCCTGCTGACCGACGGCAACGACACCGGCAGCGCCGTGCCGCCGCCGCGCGCGGCCGAGCTGGCCGCCGCGCACCACATCACCGTGCACACCATCGGCATCGGCGATCCCAGGGCCAGCGGCGAGGACCGCGTGGATTTCGGCGCGCTGCAGGCGATCGCGCGCGCCACCGGCGGCAGCTTTTTCCAGGCCGCCGACCTGGCCGCGCTGCAGGCGGTGTACGACACACTCGACCGTCTCACGCCGCAGGAGGTCAAGACGCTGCGCCACCAGCCCACGCGCGAATACTTCTGGGTGCCGCTGCTGGCGGCCATCGGCCTGCTGGCGCTATGGCACGTGGCGGGCGCTTTGCGCGGCTGGCTCGGCGCCCGCGGGGACGCGGGCCGGGAAAAGCGCAGGGAGGACGCATGGACCTGAGCGCCTTCCATTTCCTGCGGCCGTGGTTCCTGCTGGGCGTGGCGCTGGCGGCCGCGCTGTGGTGGGCCGGGCGCGCCGGCCAGGCCGGCATCGGCCGCGGCCACGGCATCGCCCCGCTTCTGCTGCCTTACCTGACCGTGCGCGTGGCCGGCGCGCGCGGTCCGCGTCCGCTCGATCTGCTGGCGCTGTTCCTGGCGCTGGCGTCGGTGGCCGCCGCCGGGCCGGCATGGCAGCGCGACGAGCCCGGCTTCCTCGACAACACGGCGCCGCTGGTGGTCGCGGTGGACCTGTCGGCCTCGATGGACGCCACCGACGTGCCGCCGTCGCGGCTGGAGGCCGCCAAGCAGACCGTGCGCGACCTGGCGGCGCGCCGCGCCGGGGCCAGGACCGGGCTGATCGCCTACGCGGGCAGCAGCCACCTGGTGCTGCCGCCCACCGATGACCGCGACCTGCTGGACCTGTTCGTGCAGGCCCTGTCCACCGGACTGATCCAGAGCGAAGGGCGCGACGTGGCCGGCGCCATCGACCAGGCGGCGCAAGTGCTGGCGGCCGAGCGCGCAGGCGGGACGCTGCTGCTGATGACCGACGGCGCCGCGCCCGCGGACGCGGTGCGTCAGCGCGCCCAGGCCGCCGCCAACCTGCAGGTATTGATCATGGCCGTTGGCCGCAGCCAGCCGCAGGGCGGCATCGACGAGGCGGCGCTGCGCGATATGGCCCGCGCCGCCGGCGCGCCGCTGGGCAGCCTGACGGCCAGCGCCGACGATCTGGACTGGATCACGCTGCACGCGCAGCAGCACTTCGAAGCGGTGCAGGACGCGCTTTCCGGACCGCCGCACTGGAAGGACGCCGGCTACTGGCTGTGCTGGCCCCTGGCGCTGCTGGCGCTGGTCGCGGTCCGGCGCGGCTGGCGCGTGAGCTGGCAGGCTTGCCTGGTGGCGGGCGTGCTGGCGCTGGGCGCGCCGCCCGATACGCGCGCCGGCGGCCTGGCCGACGCTTTCCTGACGCCGGACCAGCAGGGCCGGCTCGCATTCGATCGCGGCGATTACCAGGCGGCCGCCGCCCACTACACCGACCCCTACTGGAAGGGACGCGCGGCCTACGCCGCCGGCGACTACGCCGCCGCGCTGAAGGCGTTTTCGCAACTGACCAGCGCCGACGCCTATTTCTACGTGGGCAACACCCAGGTCCGGCTGCGGCGCTACGACGCCGCGCTCGCCGCCTATGACCGCGCGCTGGCGCTCAAGCCCGGCTGGGAGCCGGCCGTGGTCAATCGCGGCATCGTGACGCGGCTGCTGGCGGCCATGAGCCAGGAGCAGCAGGGCGAACAGGCCGAACCGCCGGACCAGACCATCGCCGACCGCAGCGCCAAGGCCGGCCAGCTCGCCACGGTGCAGGTGCAGCAGGCCGCCTCGGCGGAAGTGTGGCTGCGCAATCTGACCCTGTCGCCGGCGCGCTTTTTGCGCGGCAAGTTCGCGGCCCAGGACGCGGGGGTGCGGCCATGATGCGCGCATTGACCCGCTGGCTGCTGTTGCTGCTGCTGATCCTGGCCGCGCCCGCCCGGGCCCAGGACACGCCGCAGCTGTACGTCACGGCGCGCGCGCCCGCGCAGGCGCAGACCGGCGCCACGCTGCAGCTGCAACTGGACGTGATGACCACGACCTGGTTCACCCAGCCGCCGCAGCTGCCCACGCTGGAAGTGAACGGCCTGATGGTGACGCCGCCTTCCGGCCAGGCCGAACTGATCCGCGACACCCGCGACGGCGTGCCGCTGAACGGCCTGCGCTACACCTTCCTGCTGAGCGCGGCCGCGCCCGGCACGATCGCCATCCCCGCGCTGAGCGTGAGCGCGCAGCTCGGCCCCTCGGGCGCGGCCGCGACGGCCGCCAGCGCGCCCCTGCAGATCGAGTTCGCCGGGCAGGCGCAGCCCGGTGAAGTCGCGGGCGCACTCACCGTCACCCAGGACTACACGCTCGCCCCCGACCCGCTGGTGCAGGGCGGACGCATCACGCGCAGCATCACCCAGCGCGCCGACGGCGTGCAGGCCATGCTGCTGCAGCCCGCGCCGCTGGACGAGGTGCCGAACTTCAAGCGCTATCCGCGCGAACCCGAGGTCACGACGCTGACCGACGGACGCGGCCGCTTCAAGGGCGGCCAGCGCATCGACCGGGCCGATTACGTGGCCCGGGAGCCTGGCCATTACGCCTTGCCGCCCATCACGCTGCACTGGACCGATGGCGCCAGCGGCGAACCCCGCGCGCAGACGCTGCCCGGCCGCGAAGTCGAAGTGGCCGCCGCGCCTGCGGCCGCGGTGCCGTTCTCGCTGGCCGACGACCTGGCGCAGCTGCGCCATGGCCTGCGCTGGGCGCTGCCCGCCGGCGCCATGCAGGCGCTGCTGGCCGCGGCCGTCGCCGCGCTGGCGCTATGGCTGGGCTGGCCCTGGTGGCNAACCCTATTACTGGCGCGCCTGGCGGCGCGAGGCGCGCGGCGCCGAGCCGGGCCTGAGCGCGTGCTATCGCTGGCTGCGGCGCATCCGCGGCGCCGTCGGGCTGCGCGGCGCGCTGGCGCGGATGTCGCCGGCCGATCGCAGCCTGGCGGAAAACGCGCTGCGCCAGGCGTATGGCGCAGGCGCCGGGCATGCCGGCTGGCGCGGGCAGCTCGCCTCCGCCAGCCGCGGCTGGCGCAAGGCCTGGCGCCGCCGCGCCCCGGACCGCCACGCCTTGCCGGCGGAACTGAATTCCGTACAACCGCGACGAGCAACACGCATGGGGAGACAATGATGCGGCGTATCGATCCACTTCAAAGCCTGCGGCGCCTGACCGCCTGGACCTGGCTGCTGGCGCTGGGCCTGCTGGCCGGCTGCGCGGCCACCGAACCGCAATCGCGGCCGCAGGCTGCGCTGCCGTCCTGGAACGACGGGCCTTCGCGCAGCGCCATCGTCGAGTTCGTGCAGGCCGTGGCCACGCCCGGCAGCCCCGACTTCGTCGCGCCGGACGAGCGCATCGCCGTGTTCGACAACGACGGCACGCTGTGGAGCGAGCAGCCCATGTATTTCGAGCTGCAATTCTCGCTGGACCGGGTGCAGGCCCTGGCGCCATCCCATCCCGAATGGCGCAGCCGCCAGCCGTTCAAGGCCGTGCTGGAGGGCGACCGCGCCGCGCTGGCCAAGAGCGGCCAACGCGGCATGCTGGAGATCGTGGCCGCGACCCACGGCGGCATGACCACGGCCGATTTCACCCAGAGCGTGCAGGACTGGCTCAAGACCGCGCGCCATCCGCGCACCGGCCTGCCGTACACCAGCATGACCTACGCCCCCATGCGCGAACTGCTGGACTATCTGCGCGCGCACGATTTCAAGACCTACATCGTTTCCGGCGGCGAGGTCGAATTCATGCGGCCATGGACGCAGGCCGCCTACGGCATTCCGCCCGAACAGGTGATCGGCAGCAGCGTGACCACGGTCTACCAGCTGGACCAGGGCCAGCCGCGGCTGATGCGCCAGGCCAAGCTGGCGTTCAACGACGACGGCCCCGGCAAGCCGGTGGCGATCCAGCACGGCATCGGGCGCCGCCCGATTCTGGCCTTCGGCAACTCCGACGGCGACCTGCAGATGCTGCAGTGGACCATGGCCGGCCCCGGCAAGCGCTTCGCCGGACTGGTTCATCACACCGACGCCAAGCGCGAATGGGCCTATGACCGGCAGTCGAGCTTCGGCCGCCTGGACAAGGCGCTGGACGAGGCCCGCGCCCGCGGCTGGACGGTCGTCGACATGCAGCAGGAGTGGAAGCAGGTCTACGGCTTCGAGAAGCCTTGATCTTTTTGTTGACCCAGGGGCCCGAGCACGGGCAAGGAGAGCGGTAATGAAAGCAACACGATGGTTGGGAGCGGCGCTCATCGCCGCAGGAGGGCTGGCGATGGCCGGGGCGGCGCATGCCCAGGGCGCGCAGGCCAAGGGCCAGGATTCCGGCAAGAAGCCGAACATACTCGTCATCTTCGGCGACGACATCGGCCAGACGAACATCAGCGCCTACTCCAGGGGCGTGGTCGGCTACACCACGCCGAACATCGACCGGATCGCCAAGGAAGGGCTGATCTTCACCGACTACTACGCCGAAAACAGCTGCACGGCGGGGCGGTCGACCTTCATCACCGGGCAGGTGCCGCGCCGCACCGGCCTGTCCAAGGTCGGCATGCCCGGCGTGCCGGTCGGCCTGCAGGACCGCGACATCACCATCGCCCAGGCGCTGAAGTCGCACGGCTACGTGACCGCGCAGTTCGGCAAGAACCACCTCGGCGACCGTGACGAGTACCTGCCCACCAAGCACGGCTTCGACGAATTCTTCGGCAACCTGTATCACCTGAACGCCGAGGAAGAACCGGAGCGTCCGTACTGGCCCAAGGGCGCCGACGATTCGTTCGTGAAGAACTTCACGCCGCGCGGCGTGATCAAGGCTTCGGCCGACGGCAAGGTGGAAGACACCGGGGCGCTGACGAAAAAGCGCATGGAAACCATCGACGACGAGACGGTCGGCGCGGCGCTCGACTACCTCGACAAGCACGGCAAGGGCGACAAGCCGTTCTTCGTGTGGATGAACACCACGCGCATGCACGTCTACACCCACATCCGCGACGCGCACCGCGGCAAGAGCGGCATGCCGGGCAACGACTACGCCGACGGCATGTGGGAGCATGACCAGGACGTGGGCAAGCTGCTCAAGAAGCTCGACGACCTGGGCATCGCCGACAACACCATCGTGATCTACACCACCGACAACGGTCCCAACCAGTTCAGTTGGCCGGACGCGGCCACTACGCCGTTCCGCAACGAAAAGAACTCCAACTGGGAAGGCGCATACCGCGTGCCGGCAATGGTGCGCTGGCCGGGCCATATCCCGGCGGGCGAGGTCAAGACGGGCATCGTGTCGGGCCTGGACTGGTTCCCCACACTGCTGGCCGCGGTGGGCGACACGGACGTCAAACAGCGCCTGCTCAAGGGCTGGACGCCGAACGGCGCGAGCAAGAGCTACAAGGTCCACCTGGACGGCTACAACCAGCTCGACTACCTGACCGGCAAGGACCCGGAAAGCGCGCGTAACGACTTCTATTACTTCAACGACGACGGCATGCTGGTGGCCATGCGCTACCAGAACTGGAAGGCCGTGTTCTGCGAACAGCAGGCGCCCGGCGGCTTCGATGTCTGGAAGGACCCGTTCGTGTGCCTGCGCGTGCCCAAGCTGTTCAACCTGCGCATGGACCCGTATGAACGCGCCGACGTGGTCTCCAACCAGTACTACGACTGGCTGGTGAAGAACGACTATCTGGTGCTGATGGCCTCGATGAAGGCCGCGCAGTTCCTGCAGACGTTCATCGAGTATCCGCCCAGCCAGCGCCCGGCCACCTTCAGCGTGGACCAGGTGCAGGCCGAAGTGGACCGCGCGATCGAAAAGCAGTTCGAAGAAGCCGCCAAGAAGCAAGGCAAGTAGGGCAGGGCGGCGGCGGGTCCGGACACCTTCGGCCCGCCGCCTGACTGCGCAAACCCGATATAGCAGGACTTTATGAATTCAGCGCTGCGAGAAATGCCGGCTTCGGCCACGGCCGACGCGCGTGCCGGCGCCGCCGGCGGCCTGTGGGCCGCGGCCGGCCTGCTGGCGCTTTCCGGCACGGCCGCATTGATATTCCAGATCGTGTGGATCAAGCAGCTGTCGCTGATCGTGGGCGTGGAAGTCCACGCCATCGCGATCGCCGTCAGCGGTTTTTTCTTCGGCCTGGCCGTGGGCAGCGCCTGGCTGGGCCGGCTGGCCGACCGCAGCTTGCGGCCCATGCGCCTGTACGCCGGCATCGAGCTCTGCGTGGCTGTGCTGGCCCTGGCGGTGACCTGGGCGCTGGCCCGCGGCGCGCTGCCGTTCGCGCGCGCGGAACAGGCCATGCCGTGGCTGGCCTGGCTGGCGATACTGGCGCTGGTGGCCGTGCCGCCGATGCTGATGGGCGGAACCCTGCCGGTATTGCTGCGGGCCTGCGGCGCCGGCCAGGTCGGACGGGCCGGCGGCGTGCTGTACGCCGCCAACACCGCCGGCGCCATCGCCGGCGCCTTGCTGCCGGCCTTCGTGCTGATCCCGGCCTACGGCGTATTCGGCACGGCCTGCGCGGCGGCGGGCCTGAATCTCGCCGCCGCGGCCGGCGCCTGGGCGCTGCAACGCCGCGCCCAGGCCGCCCCGGTCCGCGAGCAGGCGGCAATCCCGGCCGCGCAGCCGGAAGGCGCATGGCTGGCCATCGGCCTGTACAGCGCCGCCGGCGCGGTCGCGATGGGCTACGAAGTGCTGTGGTCGCAGATGGTGGTTCCTTTCATGAGCACGCGGGCGTTCGCTTTCTCCGTGGTGCTTGCGGTCTATCTTGGCGGGCTGGCCCTGGGCGCGGCGCTGTACGCGCGCTGGGAGCACCGCCTGCGCGACCCGTGGCGCGTATTCGCGCTCCTGATCGCCGGCGCCGGGGTGGCCGCGCTGGTGGCCATGGCGCTGCTGGGCCCCTGGCTGATCCAGGCACAGACGCTGGCCGAGGCCGCGGTGCGGCGCTGGAGCGACAGCGGACTGGCCGGCATGAGCGCGCGCTTCGCCGTGGTGGCCGCGGTGGTGGTGCTGGCGCCGACGCTGCTGTTGGGCGCGGCGTTTCCCGCCGTGCTGCGCATCGCGGTGCCGCCCGCCCGGCGCGGGCAGGGCGCGGGGCTGGTGCTGGCCGGCAATACGCTGGGCGGGATCGCCGGCACGCTGCTGGTCGCTTTCGTGCTGCTGCCGCGCCTGGGCACCGCGCGCGGCCTGGCGCTGCTGGCCGCGATCGCCTGCGCCATCGGCATTGCGGCGGCCTGGCGCGCGCGCGCGCCGATGACGCGGGCCGTGGCGGCGGCGCTGCTGGGCGCCGTACTGATCGTGGGCTGGGCGCTGCCGGCCGATCACCTGGCGCGGCTGCTGCCGGGCGCCAAGGACAGCACGCTGGTGTTCTACGAGGAAAGCCATGGCGGCACCGTCGCCGTCGTGGAGCGCGGCGCGGGCGAGAAACGCTTCCGCCGGCTCTACATCCAGGGCGTGTCCAATTCCGGCGACGCCATGCCGTCGCTGCGCTACATGCGGCTGCAGGCGCTGCTGCCGCTGATCGTCCATGCCGGCGAGCCGCGCTCGGCCCTGGTGATCGGCTATGGCACCGGCATCACCGCCGGCGCCTTGTCGCGCTATCCCGGCCTGGACCGCCGCGTGGTCGCCGAACTGCTGCCCGGCGTGCTGCGCGCGGGGTCTTTGTTCAAGGGCAGCTACGACGCCGCCGCCGACCCGGGCCTGGAACGCCGCCTGCGCGACGGCCGGCGCGAGCTGCTGACCCGCGACGATCACTACGACCTGATCACCCTGGAACCGCCGCCGCCCTCGGCCGCCGGCGTGGTCAATCTCTATTCGCGCGACTTCTACCAACTGGCGGCGTCGCGCCTGAATCCCAAGGGCGTGGTCGCGCAATGGCTGCCGCTGCCCACGCAGAACCTGGACGACACGCGCGCCCTGGTAGCCAGCTTCATCGCGGTGTTTCCGCACGCCACGCTCTGGACCACCGAAATGCACGAGATGCTGCTGGTGGGCTCCATGCAGCCCATGCCGCTGGACGCCGGCCGCATCGCCGCGCGCATGGCCCAGCCGCAATTGCGCCAGGCCCTGGCGGAAGTGGGCGTGGGCTCGCCGGCGGCGCTGCTGGCCACCTGGGTGACCGACAGGGAAGGGCTGGCGCGCTTCGCCGGCGATGCGGCGCCCGTGACCGACGACCGTCCGGCCATCGAGTACGCCCCCTGGGTCCGGCCGCGCGAAATCGTGCGCACGCTGCCGGCCCTGCTGGCGCTGCGCAGCGACCCGCCGCTGGGGCCGCACGCCCAATCGCTGACCCAGGAGATAGAGAACGAGCGCGGCGCGCTGGACCTGTTCTATCGCAGCGCGCTGGCCGCCTACCGCGGCGACCGGGCCGAATGGAGCGAGAGCGCGGCGGCGCTGGCCCGCTTGGCGCAGGCCAATCCCTATCTGCGCTGGTTCATGGCGGGCGCCGATACGAGATGATGCGCATGGTCATGGCCACGATCCTGTGCGGCCTGATGGCGCATGCCCCGGCTCGCGGCGAAACGCCGTCGTTCACCGATTCGAGCGACGGCGACTTCGACACCAGCGACTTCCTGCTGCGCCACCAGGGCGCCTTGCCCGTGCCCGTCGTGATCACCGAGCCGGCCGTCGGCTATGGCGGCGGCCTGATGCTGCTGTACTTCTCCGAGTCGGCCGGGCAGGCCAAGGCCGCCGACCAGGCCGGCGAGGCGCGCAAGGCCCCGCCCAACATCACCGGCATCGGCGGACTGGCCACCGAGAACGGCTCGCGCGGCGCCGGGCTGTTCCACTTCCATAGCTGGGACGGCGACCGCTACCGCTACCTGGGCGCGCTGGCCCAGGGACGCGCCAATCTCGAGTACTACGGCGCCTTCAGCCACGGGCGCAGCTACGAAGTGAAGGGCACGTTCCTGGTGCAGCAGGTGCTGGCCAGGGTCGCGAACACGCCCTGGTATGTCGGCCCGCGCTACACCTATTTCCGCTCGGACACGCGCTTTACCGGCGAGGCCGCCAGCGAGCTTTCGGCGGCGGAGATGGCCCAGCGCATCGGCAAGGCCGGGCTGGTGCTGGACTACGACACGCGCGACAACATGTTCTATCCCAACCGCGGCACCTATGCCGAGCTGGAAGCCCAGTTCTCGCGCAGCTGGCTGGGCAGCGACCAATCCTTCGAAAGCTACCGCGCCCGCGGCTATCACTGGACGCCGGTCGCGCCGCGCTGGACCCTGGGCCTGCGCGGCGACGGACAGTTCACGCGCGGCGCCGTGCCGTTCTATGCGCAACCCTATGTCGACCTGCGCGGCGTCTCGCGCGGCCGCTACCAGGACCGCGACGCCCTGGCGCTGGAAGCCGAACTGCGCTGGCACGCCACGCCGCGCTGGTCGCTGCTGGGATTCGGCGGCGTGGGCAAAGCCTACGGCAACTGGACGACATTTTCCGACGCGACGACCGTGGTCAGCGTGGGTGCGGGCTTTCGCTACCTGATCGCGCGCAAGCTGGGGCTGGCGGTGGGCATAGACGTGGCCCACAGCAAGGACCAGAACGCGTTCTACATCCAGGTGGGGAGCGCCTGGCGATGAAGATTTTCCATCAATAACGACGATACCTAGGGTGATCGAATGAATTACTCGCTACTGCTTGCGGGATTGACCATTGCGTTCTTCGTGCTGCTGCTGATCGCGATGCAGCTGGGCAAATGGCTGGGGCGCGGGGCCGACGAAAAGTCCGGCTCCGGCGCCGCGGTGATCGAAGGCTCGGTATTCGCGCTGCTGGGCCTGCTGGTGGCCTTCACGTTCTCCGGCGCGGCCCAGCGCATGGCCGACCGCCGCGAGCTGCTGGTGCAGGAGGTCAACGCCATCGGCACCGCCTGGCTGCGCATCGACATGGTCCACGCCGGCGACCAGCCCCAGTTGCGCGACCAGTTCCGCCGCTACGTGGACAAGCGCATCGAGTACTACCGCAACGTGGCCGACCTGGAGCGCCGCGACGCGATCGCCTCCGAGGTCTCGGCGCTGCAGACGCAGATCTGGGCCACCTCGATGCAGGCCGCGCGCGCCAGCGTGCCGCCGTTCGCCGCTTCCTACGTCGGCGCGGTCAACGAAATGTTCGACGTCGCCAGCGCCCAGACCGTGGCGCAGAAGGTGCATCCGCCCATCGCGACCTACGTGTTCCTGGGCTTCCTGACGCTGGTCGCGGCCGGCCTGGTCGGCCTGAACCTGGCCTCGACCAGGCGCAAGACGCTGCTGCACCAGGTGATCTATGCCGTGGTCATGACGGCGGCCCTGTACATCATCATCGACTTCGAGTTCCCGCGCATCGGCACCATACGCATCGACCAGAGCGACGCCTTGCTGGTGGCGCAGCGGCAGTCCATGGTCGATCCGGCCGGCGGCGCCAAATAGGAAGGCTCCCATGGCAAGCAAGCATAGGCGGTTGGGAAAGAAGCGGGCGGCCGCCCGCCTGGGCGCCTGGACACTGCTGGCCGCGGCCTGCGCCGCGCCCGCGGCGGCCTGGAGCCAGGGCCTGCGGCTGAGCAAGGACGACCTGCAAAAGCGCGCCAACGGCGTGCTGGCGCTGATGTCGTTCTCCATCGTTCCCGACATCACCACCAGTTCGCTGAACATCGGCAGCGGCGGCGGTTCGACCACCGGATCGAACGAGTTCTTCATGACCCAGCTGGGCGGCGGCGACACGATCTCCGATTCCTTCCCCGTCTACCTGGAAGGCGTGCTGGCCGGCAGCCGCTACGACCCGACCTTCGTCGCCACACAGGGCGCCGAAACCCGCCGCATCCCGACCAAATGGAACAGCGTCTCCGCCACCGGCGGCATAGGCTGGGACTTCAAGCTGACCGACGAGCTCAAGCTGCGGCCCATCTTCAACTTCGCGCTGGGCAACGTCACCAGCGACCTGCGCGCGGCCAGCTGGTACGTGGGGCAGCGCACCGGCAAGGACATCGACTTCCTGGACCGCGGCTCGCTCAACGCCTACGGCCTGGGCGGCTCCATCATGCTGGACTACGAGCACTACCGGCCCGGCTATGAAGTGGACGTGGAACTGCGCTATTCCGACATCCGGCTGCAGAGCTTCGACAGCTCGGCAGCGGTCAGCGGCAACGCCGTCGCCCAGTCCGCGAACCTGTGGGCGCGCTACCGCGCGCCGACCGGCGCGATCCTGCTGCAACGGCCGCTGCGCTATGTGCTGGAGCTGACGCACTCCGAGTTCCTGGGCGACCAGAAGGGCATACTGGGTTTCGACCGCCTGACCTCGGTGGGCGCCGGCCTGGAACTGGATTCGAGCGCCTACAACGTGTTCATCACCCGCACCCGCGTGGTGGGGCGCTACGTGTTCGGCAATAACGTCTCGGGCTTTTCGGTGGGGCTGGCGGTGAGTTTCTGAAGCCGCGCCCGGGCCTGCCTACGGGCGCACGCCCGTGCGGGCCAGCGTGGCGCTGGGCAGCTCTCCGAACGTCCGCCTGTAGTATTCGGCGAATCTGGACATATGGCGAAAACCCCATTTCATCGCGATGTCGGAAACGGTGGCGCTGCGGCTGCAGGTAAGCAGGTCGCGCAGCGCGCCGTTGAGCCGCGCCGTCATGAACCAGCGCCCCGGCGTCATGCCGACGCTGCGGCGAAAAATCATCTCCAGCGAGCGCAGGGTATAGCCGCTGCGCCGCGCGACTTCGCCGAGCGCGATATCCGCGGCCTCTCCGGAAAGCACCAGGCGCTCGCACGCCATGACCAGGCGCCGATGGCGTTCCGCCACCGGCAAGTCGTCGGCCTTGTCCAGCGGCTCGGCGGACGTCAGCGCGTCCACGTAGCCGGCGACCAGCGACTCGCAGATCGTCTCGACCAGGGCCGGCGCCATGCCGCCGTCGGCGGACAGGCGCCGCGCCATCACCATCGCGTCGCTGGTCAGCGTGCCCAGGACGCCGCGCCCGCCGGCGCGCAGCCGCACCGAATAGGCCGCGCGCCTTTTCATCCGCAACGGCCTGCCGGTGCGCGCAATGGCGACGTTCTGCAGGCGTTCTTCGGGCACGGTGAAGTTGACCCAGCGCGAAAGCCCGGTCGCGTGATAAAGAAGCTCGACCCCGGGCGGATAGACCTGTATCTCTTCGGCGCCGATGGCCTCGGTGTTGTATCGCGTGACGTCGCTGCCCTCGGCCATGAAGGCGATGCAGATTCCGTCTTTCGGCATGCTGCCGTTGGCGATTACCGGGAATTCGTACCGTCCCATTTCCAGCCGGACGTCGCCGAGGACGAGCCGCTGATGCTCCATGTTCGCCAATTGCGAGGACACCAGCCGATGCTCGAAAGTACTGCCATACACCACATCAAACGCCTGCAGGGGCTCAAGCCCCGAATAAACATGCCGCAAATAGGCAGCTTGAATCGGCATATTAAGAAAAACCCCTCGAATATTTCGCTTTTCGGATAGCGTAATAAACAGCTTGCTATTATTTTTTTTATCGCGAATTCACCATCGGGTTGACTTTATGACGGAAAACTACCGGCAGGTCAAGCAGCGCATACGGTGTCTCGAAGTGGAGGCGAATCGCCTGCGCCGGCAGGAGCTGCAGGTAGTGCTGGCCGACATGCGCCAGAAAATCCGCGAATACGGCATCACCGCCGAACAATTATTCGGTCCCGACCTTTCCGACCTGGTGCGCTATCGCCACCCGGAAACCGGCCAGACCTGGAACGGCATAGGCAGGCCGCCGAACTGGATCAGGGGAGAAGACCGCAGCCGCTTCCGCGTCGATTGAAACTCCTGCCAAATCCGCCCCAGGGCGCTTCACGGCATTTTCGGCCTGGTTTCGGATAATCGGCAAGCAGTCATGCGGCGCGCCTCAGGTAACTACAAGTATCTGCGGTAAATCTATTTAACCGTGGCGTGCGCTCTGGCAACAATCGGTCCCGAGATTTCGTATTTCGGATAGCGCGGGGCAGGCTTTCGCATTATTTTTTCAATTGCAACGAATTAACCGCCGCGTTTCATGACAAATGATTTCTAAATAGCGTGACGGGCCGCCGCGCCGGAGGGGTGCGGCGCAAACGCCGCAAGCCGGCGGGTCCGCGTTCGGAATAACGACGACAAACCGGGTTCAACGCCAGATCGTTGAGCCGCCTGTTCAGCAATAGCGGCGCAGCGTCGCGGTCCATGCCGGGACATGCATCGAGGAGGAGCAAGGCTATGAGTACTTTGCCGATCTTTCGCCCCATGACCCGGGCACTGGCTCTCGAACCGCGGCTGCTTTACGACGCCGCCGCCGCGGTTGCCGCCGACCGCCAGCAGAGCGACTCGCAGGCCGATCATCCGGACGCGCAGGCCGCCGACGGCGCCGGGCCGGCAGCCGGCAAGAATCTGCTGGTCATCGACGGACGGCTGGCCGGCGCCCAGGCGCTGGCCGACAGCGCCACTCCCGGCACCAAGGTGCTGGTGGTCAACCCCGCCCAGGACGGCATCGCCGCGGTGCGCCAGGCGCTGCAGGCGCTGGGCCCGGTGGATTCGGTGCAGATCCTCAGCCACGGCGCGCCGGGCCAGTTCACGCTGGGCAGCAGCACGCTGAGCGCGCAGTCGGCCGACACGCTGCGCGCGGCGGGGTGGGGCGCTTACCTGAGCGCCGACGCCGACATCCTGCTCTACGGCTGCGGCACGGGCGGAGGCGACAGCGGCCAGGCGCTCATCGGCGCGCTGGCCGGCGCCACCGGCGCGGACGTGGCCGCCTCGACCAACGACACCGGCAGCCCGACCGCGGGCGGCGACTGGGTGCTGGAGGTGCGCACCGGCGCCATCGAAAGCCGGCTGCAGATCGAGGCGTCGGCCCTGGCCGCGTTCGACGGACTGCTGGCCGACGCCACGCCCACGCTGGCCCTGGACGGCAGCGGCGCGGACATCCTGCTGGGCGACACCGCGCAGATACGCGCCGTGATCAGCAACCCCTCCAGCCAGGAGGGCTACGCGCCGTACATCGACATCCTGATCCCCGTTACCGGCTACGACGGCGACGACGGCGTGAGCTTCGTGTCGGCCAGCACCATGGGCATCACGCTCAACGGTTATGTGGTCACGTTCGGCCCCGATGGAACCGCCCAGCATCCGCTGGCGCGCGACGCCAACGGCAATCCGGTGATCCTGCAAGCCTCGCAGTACGGCTACCGCCCGGGCGACCAGCTGGTGGTGCTGGCCTTGCCCTACGCGGGATTCGGCAAGGACCAGCCCTCGATCGAAGTGGACATCACGTTGCGCATGAGTCCGTTGGCCGACGTGAACAAGGACCACAATGTCAGCCTGCGCGCCGGCTTCCAGTACGGCAACGATCCGCTGGACAATCCGCAGCAGGACCCCGCGCTGTTCGAAAGCGGCTGGCATACCTACGCGTTGCGCTCCACGCCGTTCGAAGTGACGCAAACGCTGGACATGACCGAGGGCGAGACGGCCACGGGCGAGAACTACCCGCACACACTGACCGTGACCGCCACGCCCGCGCCCGGCCAGACGCTGAACAACGTGGTGATCTCGCAGAACCTGCCCGACAGCATCCGGGTGCTGAGCATCGCGCCCGGCGCCGGCGGCATGCTGACCCGCGTGACGCTGGCCGACGGCCGCGTGCTGACCGACACCGCCGCCATCAACGCCGCGCTGGCGCTCAAGCCCTACGTGGCGTCGTACGAGATCACCTATGCGACCCTGGACGCACCGGCCGACACGCAGGTGCGCTTCTTCGTCGCGCAGGCCACCGCCGACGGCGACCATGTGCTCGATCCCGACACCGGCGCGCCGCGCACGATCGAGGTGCCGAGCGCGACCTCCGTGGGCCGGTGGACGCCGCTGGACCCGCGCGACATACCCGCCAACCTGCCGTGGGTGCCCGTGGCTGGGCGCGGCGAAGACGTCAGCTTCGTCGCCAAGTCGGTGGCGCTGCACAAGAGTTCCGCCATAGACGCCGACAACGGCGTGGCCGGCGTCTCGCCCGGCGACGTGCTGAGCTACCGGTACGACGTCACGCTCTCCGATTACTTCGCCATCGGCAAGTCGGCGCTGGGGCAGGGCAGCCTGACCATCACCGACGTGCTGGGCGACGGCCTGAGCTTCACCGGCACGCCGCTCATGACTTTCACCCAGGACGGCAAGCAGTACACCGTCGCGCTGGTCTACACCCTGGGCGACAAGACCGCGGCGGGCACGCAGATCATCTTCGACCTGGCGGCCTCCATCGCCAAGGCCGGGCTGAGCATGGACGCGCTGATCGGCGACATCGCCAGCGACGGCACGCGCCAGTCGGCCACCCGGGCGGTCATCAGCTACCAGGCCACGGTGGACGAGGCCTACCAGGGCGGCTACACGCAGCCCGAGATCAACGAAGGCGACACGCTGCGCAATAGCGCGCTTTTGGCAGGCACCATCATCCAGAGCCGGCTCAACGTCGGGCCGGTGCAGTCCGACGGCTCCAACGTGACCGTGACGGTTCCGAACGGCAACGTGGATATCGGCGTGTTCCAGGTCAACGGCAACACGGTGCCGCCGTCCTACGAATTGCAGCCCGGCGACGTGGTGACCTTCGTGCTGCGCTACGACCTGCAGACCGGCGACTACGAAAACCTGAAGCTGACCGCCTACCTGCCGGCGCCGGTGTTCGACCCCTCCGGCGCCTGGTCGGCCGGCATCGGCGACCACCGCTGGTCGTATGGCCTGGGCGACAGCCATCCGGGCTCGGCGGTCTCGGTCAGCGCGGGCCCCGGCGGCGCGCTGGTATTCGACTTCGGCAGCTTCGCCATGCAGGGCGATCCCGCGGGCCAGAACCGCATCGAAGTGCTGTTCACGCTGCGCGTCAGCAACCAGCCCTTCGCGGACCAGCGCTCCATCACCGTGCTGGGCCAGTCCACGCAACAGACGACCGTGGACCACGCGCCGCTGGTGGACAACGACAACGTGCTGATCCAGTCCGTGGCCGAACCTTCGCTGGCGATCAAACACGGCGTGGTTGGCGCCACCGGCGGCACGGTCACCGGCGCGACCGGCGGCTGGAACCCGCCGGGCAGCACCGGCGCGGGCTTTAATGGCAGCATCACGGATCTCGCCAGCCTGGAAGGATCGGTCGCCGGAATGGACGGCGGCGACGTGTTGCGCCTGGCCACCGGCATCGAGAACACCGGCGGCGGCGGCGCTTACGATGTCTCGGTCACGCTGCAGATTCCGCCGGGCCTGGCCTTTCTGGGCGGGTCGCTCGACACCGCCAACCTGCGCATCGCGCGCGGCGACGGCACCGTCCTGGTGCTGGGCCGGGACTACAGCGTGTCGGGCGCCACCATCACTTTCCTGGACGCGAACGGACAGCCGACGCTGCTTGCGGGGCGGGTCGGCACCGCCGCCGACGACAGCGGCCAGAACATGGTGGTCATCACCTACGACGTGGTGGCCAGCAACACGCTTGCCGCGTCCAGCACCCTGCAGAGCACGGCGGCGCTGACGCACTACGCCAGCGAGAAGGGCGGCGCGGACTTCACGCCCACCGACCTGACCGACACGGCGGCCGCGCAATCGGCCGCGCCGACCGTCACCGTGCGCTACGCGGGCGGCAGCCTGGACCCGACCGACTCCAGCGCCGCGCATACCGGCGGCAGCAATCTGGTGATCGGCGAGCGCATGCTCTACGACATCGTCGTGACCCTGCCCGAAGGCGGCACGCAGAACCTGCGCCTGTCCGACCTGATCCCGGACGGCTTCGCGCTCGACACCAGCTTCGGCATCGACGGCTACCAGCTGATCACGCAGCTCGCCGCCAGCGGCAGCCTGACGGCGGACTTCGCCGGCGCGGTGACGGTGGCCAGCGTGTCCGGATCGGGCGCCAACGGCGCCGACCTGGTGCTGAGCTTCGCCGCCAGCAACGCGCTGGCGAACAACAACGCGGCCGACAACAGCTTCGTGATCCGCGTGGGCCTGATCGCCACCAACGTGACGGGCAACCAGGCCGGCCGCACCCTGACCAACAACGCCTCGCTGACCTACAGCGACCCGGACGGCGACACGCCCAACGGCGCCACGCCGGTGGACCGCAACGTGGCCGCGACCGGCGGGCTGCCCTCGGCCACCGTCGTCGAACCGACGCTGTCGGTGTCGCACACCGCGGTCACCACCGGTTCTCCCGTGGGCGTGGACCGGGGCGACGAGATCACCTACACCATCACCGTGGGCAACGGCACCGCCTCGACCGACGTGGACGCCTTCGACGTGCGCCTGTCCGACGTGCTGCCCACCGAGCTGAGCGGCGCGCAGATCGTCGGCGTGACGCTATACGGTGGAGCCACGCTGACGGGCGGCGACTTCGTGATCCAGAACGGCGTGCTGCAGTTGACCGACGGGGCCAAGCTGGATATTCCGAAGGGCGCCACCCTGGTGCTGCAATTCAAGGGCGTGCTCAACGAAACCACCGGCACCTCCGGCAAGGTCGATAACCTGGTCACCGTCCAATGGAGCAGCCTGGACGGCGCCAACAGCGGAGAACGCACGGGCGCCGACGGCGAGCTCGGCTCCGGCGCGCTCAACGACTACCGCGTGACCAGCCTGCACAGCGAAGACGTGGCGGCCTCTGGCACCATCAGCCACGTGGGCGGGCTGCCCGACACCGCGGGCGGCACGCCGTCCACGGCCGACCCGCAGGACGTCGCGGTCGGCGAAATCGTGCACTACCGGGTGGCGCTGCTGGTGCCCGAAGGCACCCAGCCCGATGCCTCGATCCGCGTCTACCTGCCGCCCGGGCTGACCTTCATGAACGACGGATCGGCCTTGCTGGGCCTGCTGGCCGACGCGCTCGCCAACGGCTCGCCGGGCCTGACCACAGATCTCGCGGGCCTGTTCGCCTCGGGCAACGCGTATATCGACGGCGGCGTGATGGACGAGGCCAGCACGCTGCTCAAGCCCGATCTGTCGGGCGTGGGCCCGCAGGGCGTGCTGAACACCGGCGCCATCGACACCAGCGATCCGCGCGTGATCGTGCTGCGGCTGGGCAACTTGGTGAACCTGAACCAGGACGCGGATTTCGAGGGGCTGTACTTCGAGTTCAACGCGCGGGTGGACAACGCCGCCGGCGTGGCGGCCGGCGGCCAGCTGGCCGTGCGGGCCGATTTCCTGAGCGGCGCGGAAGTGCGCTTCGGAACGAACACCATCGTCGAACGCGTGGTGGAGCCGAAGATAGACAACATGCAGAAGTCGGTCACCGGTTTCGACCCCGGCGCCGGCGGCGCGACGGGCCAGGCCAGCTATGCGGTGAGCTTCGGCAATACCGGCACGGCCACCGCCTACGACGTCGTGCTGACCGACACGTTGCCCGCCGGCGGGCAGAATCTCACCGTCACCGGCCTGACGATCGACGGCGTCACCTATGCGCCTGGCGGCTATCCGCCGGGCGTGTCGGTGGTGGTGGACGGCGCCAGCGTCACCCTCAGGCTGGACGCCCTGGCGGCCGGCTCGACGGTCAGCCTCGCCTATGGCGCGCAGCTGCCCAACAACGTGGCGCTGGCCGACACCTCGGCAAACCTGACCTACACCAGCCTGCCGGACAGCTTCCAGAGCTTCGCCGGCACTCAGGTCGGCGCCGCGGGCTCGGTGGGCGGCGAACGCACGGGCAGCGGCGCCGGACCCAACACCTACCTGGACGGCGACGCCGCGGGCCTGAGCCGCGTCGAAGGCACGCTCTGGAACGACACCGACAGCGCCACCGCGTCCACCACGCCGGACGGCCCGGCATTGGCGGGCCAGACGGTCACGCTGACCTGGGGCGGGGCGGACAACGACCTGTCCACCGCCGCCGACAACCGCAGCTGGACCACCACCACCGACGCCAACGGCTATTACTACTTCGGCGTGCTGGGCGCGGGCGTGTTCCGCATCGACGCGCCGGCCACCATCACGGTGGCCGGGCCGACCGGCGTGGTGAACGCGCGCATCGACAGCGACGGCGCCTCGCCGAAAGGCCAGGTGCTGGCCAGCTTCGGCGACCTGGGAACGACCGCGGCCGGCAACGTCGGCTACGTCGAGCGCAACGACGGCCCGGTCAACACCGTGCCCGGCGCGCTGTCCGTGAACGAGGACACCGCGCTGGCGATCGCCGGCCTGTCCATCGACGATCCGGATGCCGGCAACGGCGTCATGCAGGTCACCTTGAGCGTGCTGCATGGCGGTCTCACGCTCACGCTGGGCGAGGTCGAGCTGGTGGCGGGCGCGCTCGGTTCCGGCGTGCTGCAGCTGCGCGGCAGCCAGAACGCGCTGAACGCGGCGCTGGCCACGCTGGTCTACACGCCGGGCGCCAACTACAACGGCGACGAACGCCTGACCATCCTGACCGAAGACCTGGGCCAGCGCGGCGACGCCGACGGAGACGGCACGCCTTTCGAAGCGGGCGACGACAACCTCAGCGACACCGATACGGTGGACATCAGCGTGATCGCGGTCAACGACGCGCCCGTGGGCGTGGACGACGCCGACCGCGCCGAGGAGGCCGGCGGCGTGGACAACGACGTGCCCGGCGTCGATCCGGCCGGCAACGTGCTGGACAACGACCTCGACGTGGACATCCAGACCAACGGCGACGTGCTCAGCGTGACCCAGGCCAGCGGCGCCGGCGGCACGGTGACGGTCGATCCGCTGAGCGGCGAGGCCGCGGTGGCGGGGCTTTACGGCACGCTGTACATCAACGCCGACGGCGGCTACCGCTATGTGGTGAACAACCTGGACCCGACCATCCAGGCGCTGCTGGCCAATAGCCCGGCCCTGACGGACGCGTTCACGTACAACCTGCGCGACAGCGGCGGCCTGGCCAGTTCGGCCCGGCTCGTCATCACGCTGACCGGCGCCAACGACGCGCCCGAGGCGCGGGACGACGCCGGCTCGGCCGAGGAGAAGGGCGGCACGGCCAACGACACCGGCGGCAGCCCCGCCAGCGGCAATGTGCTGGGCAACGACAGCGACGTGGACGCCGGCGACACGCGCAGCGTCACGCAGGCCCGCAATCACACCGGCCCCAGCCCCGCGCCCGCGCAGCCCATCCCGGCCGGCACCACCTCGGCAGACGGCGCGCTGATTGCCGGCCTCTACGGCACGCTGCGGCTGGGCGCCGACGGCAGCTATGTCTACACGGTCAATGACGACAACGCGGCCGTGCAGGCCCTGAACCAGGGCGACGTGCTGCGCGAAACCTTCGACTACGTCGTCACCGACGCGGGCGGCCTGAACGCGCTGGCCTCGCTGGTCATCACCATCCACGGCGCCAACGACAACCCGGTGGCGGCCGACAACCTGGCGCAAGGCTATACCGCCAGCGTGGACGTGGCCAGCAACACCATCACCGGCGTGCCGCGCAATCCGCAAGGCAACGTCATCACCGACCCGTACACCGTCGACGACCCGGCCCTGCTGGACAGCGACGTGGACAACGCCATGGAGACCGCGGCGGTCAACGCCATCGGCGCCGAGGGCGGCCCGCAGGAAGCCGTGGCCGCCGGCGTCGAGAAGACCATCAACGGGCTGTATGGCGTGCTGCGCATCAACAGCGACGGCAGCTACGTCTATGAGATCGACAGCCTCAACGCCACGCTGATCGCGCTGGGCCCCGACGGCACGGTCGACGAGCGCTTCGTCTATGGCCTGCAGGACGCCGACGGCGGCCAGAGCAGCGCGGTGCTGACCATCCGCATCCACGGTGTGGCCGACCAGCCGGTGGCCAGCGACATCGTCGCCGTAGCCCAGGAACGCGGCGGCGTCGACAACGCCACGCCCGGGCGCACCGCCACGGGAGACGTGACCGTCAACGACATCGATCCGGACGGCGACGCCCTGGCGGTCACCGAAGTGCGCGCGGGCGCCGAGGCCGACGGCGGAACGATGAGGCCGGTGGGCGCCCCCATCGCCGGCAAGTACGGCACCCTGACCCTGAACAGCGACGGCACCTTCAGCTATGCCCTGAACGAAACCGATCCGCTGGTGCAGGCCCTGCGCACGGCCGGCGACACGCTGGTGGATGTGTTCACCTACACGGTTTCCGATCCCGACAACCTGAGCGACCAGGCCGAGCTGCGCATACGCATCCTGGGCCAGAACGACGCCCCGGTCGCGGCCGACGACGACGGCGCGGCGGTCGAGGCCGGCGGCGCCGCCAACACCTCCGGCGGCCAGGCCGCGCAGGGCAATGTGCTGGACAACGACGGCGACGTGGACGGCGCGGCCTACGGCGAAAAGCTCAGCGTGACCGGCGCGCGCGCCGGCGGCGCGGGCGGCGGCGCCGTGCCGGACGCGGCCGGTCAGGTCATGGTGGTCACCGGCGCCTACGGCACGCTCACGCTGCTGGCCGACGGCACTTATGTGTACGCGGTCGACGACGACAACCCCGTCGTGCAGGCGCTGCCGGCGGGCGCGTCCCTCTTCGAGGACTTCACCTACAAGATCCGCGACGTGGGCGGCCTGGAATCCAGCGCCGTGCTGCGCATCACCATCGCCGGCGCTGACGACGCCCCCCAGGCCGTGGCGCAGGCGATCACGGCCGAAGAGAAGGGCGGCACAAACAACGGCTCCGGCGGGCTGGACCCCAGCGGCAATCTGCTGCCGGCGGCGGGCGCCGATCCGGATACCGGCGACACCCTGCACATCGCCGGCTTCGCCGCCGGCCAGCCCAGGGACGGCGCAGCCATGCGCGCCGCCGGCACGACCCTGCAGGGCCGCTACGGCAGCCTGCGCATCGACGCCGACGGCACGTATTCCTATGTGGTGGACAACTCGCTGGCGGCAGTCCAGGCGCTGCGCCTGCCCACCGACACGCTGGTCGAGTACTTCACTTTCCGGCTCAGCGACGCCGCCGGCCTGACCAGCGACGGCCAGCTCACGGTGACCATACGCGGGGCCGACGACGCGCCGGTCGCGAAGAACGATACCGGCAGCGCCAAGGAGGCCGGCGGCACCGACAACGGCACGCCGGGCTCGCCCGCCATCGGCAACGTGCTGGCCAACGACGCCGACGTGGACGCCGGCGACCGCAGCACCGTTTCGGCCGTGCAGAATTCGCAGGCGGCCGCGGGCGTCGTGGGCGGACCCGCCGCGGGCCTGTACGGAACCCTGTACCTGCAGGCCGACGGCTCGTACCGCTACGAGGTCGACGACACGCTGGCGGCCGTGCAGCAGCTGCGGGCGGGCCAGTCGCTGCAGGAGACCTACACCTATACCGTGCGGGACCTGGCCGGCCTGACGCACACCGCGACGCTGACCATCACCATCGCCGGCAGTTACGACGCCCCCGTGGCCAAGGACGACGCGGACACCGCGGTGCCCGCCACGTCGCTGTCGCCGGCGGTGGACGCGGCCGGCAATGTGCTGCCCAACGATACCGACGTCGACGCCGGCGACACCAAGGCCGTCGACGGCATACGCGTGGGCGCCGGCATCGCCGGCTTCACGGCGGTGACGGGCACGGCGCCGCAGCGCATCGACGGGCTGTACGGCTGGCTGGAAATCGCCGCGGACGGCAGCTACACGTATCACGCCGACGAAACCAACGAGGCCGTGGCCGCGCTGGACGCCGGCCAGACGCTGGTGGAGGTATTCACCTACCGCGTGGTCGATGGCGGCGGACTGACCAGCCATGCCCAGCTGAGCATCACCATCCAGGGCGTGAACGATGCCCCGCTGGCCAACCCGGTGGTCGGGGTCGCGGTGGAGCAGGGCGTGCGCGACAACCAGCCGTTCCCCGGCCGCAATCCCGTGGGCGACGTGACGCTGCGCAACTTCGACGCCGAAGGCGAGCCGGTGACGGTGGTGGGCATCCGCACGGGTCCGGCGGCCGGAGGCGGGACCGCCGGCGCCGTGGGCGCCGTGCTGCGCGGCGCCTATGGCGACCTGATCGTCAACGCCGACGGCACCTATTCCTACGTGCTGGACAATTCGCTGCCCGAGGTGGACCGGCTGCGCCTGGCCCGCGACACCCTGCGCGATGTCTTCACCTACACCATATCGGACAGCGGCGGCCTGCAGGACAGCGCCACGCTGGTCATCATGATCGTGGGCCAGAACGACGCCCCCGTCGCGCATGACGACGTGGCCGAGGCGGTGGAGGCGGGAGGCCTGAACAACGGCGTGCCCGGCGTGAACCCGACCGGCAACGTGCTGGCCAACGATACCGACGTGGACGCCGGCGACACCAAGACGGTGGTCGGCGTCGGCCTGGGCTCGGCCGCGCCCGGCGCGCTCGGCCCGATCGCCGGCCGGTACGGAACGCTGGTCATGGGCGCCAACGGCCAATACCAGTACGTGGTCGACAACGACAATCCCGTGGTGCAGGCCTTGAGAACCGCCTCCGATACGCTGACGGAGGTGTTCACCTACACCATGCGCGACGCCGACGGCGCGCTGGCCCAGGCCCGGCTGACGGTCACGATCTCGGGCCGCGACGACACGCCGCAGGCGCGCGACGACACGGCCTATGTGGACGACGTTTCCGGCCCGCCGGTGGTGCAGGGCAACGTGCTGCCCAACGACAGCGACGTGGACGGCGGCGACGCGCTTTCCGTGACCGGCATCCGGCCGCAGCAGGAAGGGGCCGCGGCCGGGCAGGTCGGTCAGGCGCTGGCGGGCCGCTACGGCGTTCTCGTCATGAACGCCGACGGCAGCTACCGCTACGAAGTCGACCTGAGCAACCCGGAAGTGCAGGCGGCACGGGGCCGCGGGCCCATCCTGCAGGACCCGTTCATCTACACGATCTCGGACCTGGCCGGCCTGCAATCCGAGGCGCGCCTGACCATCGTCCTGAAGCTCGAAGCCGACTACTTCGCGCCGCCCGACCCGTATGCGCTGTTCGGCCGCGAAACCGAGCCGGCGTTCCGTTCGGACCTGCAGGTGGACCCCGTGGTCTACGTCACGCCGGCCGTGCGCGACACGCTGGCGTTCGAGCGCTATCTGGACGCCAGCGTGCGCGGGCAGCGGCCGGAGCTGGCCATGCCGCCCGAGATCATGCTGCATTCGGTGGCCGCGGACCTGGGCCAGGACCACGAGACGCCGCTGACCCGGACCATCCAGGCGCTGCAATGGCAGGCGCGCTACCAGGATGCCTGCCTGCAGACGCGTTATGCCAACGTGTTCCTGTCGGCCGACGGCCTGCTGCGCGACGATTCGGTGTTTACGTACAAGGAGTTGCGCATGCCCGAGGCAGGCAGAAGCGCCGGCGCCCAGGCGCGGCCCGAGCCGCCCGCGCGCGCGGCCCAGTCCTTCAGCGGCCAGATCCGCGCCAATGCCAGCGACGCATGGCGCGAGCGCTGGCTGGCGGCGGAACAACAGAATTCGGTGAAGACGGAAGGGGGAGCGGTATGAAGCGCAAGCTCGTGGTTCGCGCGAATGTGCTGGCGTTGGCCGTGATGGGCCTGAGCGCCTGTTCATCCAGCCAGTTGGCCAGCCCGTATACGCACGATGAAGTCCTGGCGCGTATCGAGCAGGATCGCAAGATGATGTATTCGGACCAGGAACCGATCACGCATCCGATCACTTTCTACGAGGCCTCGGCGCGCGCGCTGAAATACAACCTCGATTACCGCCTCAAGCTGATGGAAAGCGCGCTGTCGCGCAACCTGGTGGACGTGACCCGCCACGAGATGCTGCCCAAGCTGATCGCCTCGGCCGGCTATACCGACCGGTCCAACGACTCCGGCGGCACCTCCATCGGCATCGAGGACGGCGAGGTCAGCCTGCGCCCGTCCACCTCGGAACAGCGCTACCACCGGCTGGCGGACCTGGAGCTGAGCTGGAGCACCCTGGACTTCGTGGTCGCCTACGAGCGCTCGCAGCAGAAGATGGACCAGGTGCTGATGGCCGAGGAACGCCGCCGCAAAGTGGTGCAGAACGTGCTGCAGGACGTGCGCAACGCCTACTGGCGCGCGGTCGGCGCGCAGCGCCTGATCGCCTCGGTGGACGACCTGCTGGCGCGCGTGCGCACCGGGCTGGACAACGCGCGCGAAGCCGAGCGCCGCGGCCTGCTGCCGCGCCAGGAGGCGCTGGCCTACCAGCGCGCGCTGCTGGACGCCGTCAGCCTGCTGTCCACCCGGCGCCAGGACCTGGAGCTGGCGCGCGCCGAGCTGGCCGCCCTGATGTCGCTGCCGCCCGGCACGGACTTCCAGGTGGCCGACGAGAATCCGCCGCCCATTCCCATGCCCACCATGAACGTTCCCGCGCTGGAGCAGCTGGCGCTGGAGAACCGTCCGGAAATCATGGAAGAGTGGTATCGCAAGCGGGTCACGGACAACGACATCCGCATCGCCAAGGCCGAGCTGTGGCCGCACATCAGCTTCAATGCCGGCGCGCACTACGACTCCAACGAATACCTCTACAACAACAGCTGGTCCTCCGTGGGCGTGCGGGTGTCGTGGAACCTGCTGAGCCTGCTCAAGGGGCCGGCGCTGCAGGCGGCCGGCGAAAACCAGAGCAAGGTCGCCGACCTGCGCCGCCTGGCGCTGTCCATGGCGGTGCTGACGCAGGTGCGCGTGGCCGCCCAGCGCTACTACCTGGCGCGCGAACAGTTCGAGTTCGCCGACCAGAGCTCGCAGGTCGACGGCAGGCTGCGCGACTACGCCGAGGCCAGCGCCAGCATCTCCGCCGATTCCAAGCTGGAATACATCCGCGCCGACGCGCGCTGGCTGCTGTCGCAATACCAGCGCTACGCCGCCTACTCGGACGCCCAGGCGGCCTGGGGACGGCTCTACAACTCCGTCGGCCTGGACGTGATGCCCGACGTCATCGCCAACCACGACGTCGCCACGCTGGCCGCGGAGATCCAGAAGACCATGAACGGCTGGGAGCGCACCACGCTGCTGGCCCAAGGCGAGGCGAAATGATGAAGCTCCCCGTGCCGCGGCCGCGCGCGTTTGTTGCCCTGGTCCTGGCGGCGGCCGGCCTGCCGGCGCAGGCCCAGGACCTGGCGCCGGCCGCCTTGCCCGAACTGTCCAGCGATCCGAACGCCATCCGGGTGTTGCTGGCGGCCGACCCCGAGAGCACGCTGGCCGCGCCGATGGCGGGCCGCCTGCAATCGACGCAGGCGCAGCTGGGCCGCCACGTGGAGAAGGGCGAGGTCGTGTTCCGCCTGGATTGCGAGGAACCCCAGGCGCGGCTGCGCATGGCCTCGGCCGAACTGGCCGGCGCGCGCGAGAACCTGCGCGCCAAAACCGGGCTGCGCAAACTGGACGCCGCCGGCGACACCGAGGTCGCGCTGGCGCGCGCCGCCGCCGAGCGCGCCGCGGCCGCCCAGGCGCTGGCCCAGGCCCAGGTCGATTACTGCACCGTGGCCGCGCCGTTCTCGGGCCGCATCGCCAAGGTGTACGTGCGTCCCTTCGAAACCGTCAACGCCGGCGCGCCGCTGATCGACCTGGTCGGCGACGGGCCGCCGCGCCTGCGGCTGAACCTGCCGTCGCGCCAGCTGGGCCGGGTCCAGGCCGGCACGGCGTTCCAGCTCAACGTGGTCGAGACCGGCAAGCAATACCAGGCGCGCGTCACCGCGGTCAACGCGCGGGTCGACGCCGTGGCGCAGTCGATCGAACTGGAGGGCAGGGCGGAAGACCCCGGGCGCGAACTGCTGCCGGGCATGAGCGGCATCGCCGATTTCGGCTTTCCCCGGTGAGGCCCATGCAGGACGACATCCTCCTGTTGCTGCAGCTGACGGAGATCGAAGGCCTGGCGCGCCAGGCCGACGACGTGCAGCAGCTGAGCTTTCACGTCGCCAACGACGCGCATCCGCTGCTGAACTACCGGCAGGCCCTGGTCTACGAGGACACGGGCGCCGATTGGCGCCTGCTGAACGTCTCGGGGCTGGTGTCGGCCGACCATGATTCTCCTTACCTGGTGTGGCTGGGGCAGGCGCGCAAATGGCTGCGCGCCCAGGCCGGCGAGGGCCGGGACTGGCTGGAGCCGCCGCCCGCCACGGCGCCCGGCGCCGAACTGGTGGCGCAGGGCTGGCGGGAATGGTGGCCGGCCGGCGCGTGGCTGCTGCCGCTCAAGCGCCGCGACGGCACGCCGCTGGGCTGGGCGGTATACCTGCTGGAACAGCCGCCCACGGCGGCGCACCGCGCCGTCATGGGCCGCCTGGCCCAGAGCTGGTCCTACAGCTGGGAGCTGCTGGCCGGGCGCGCCGGGCGCCGGCCGCGGCGCCGCCGCGCCTGGATGCTGCGGCTGGCGCTGGTGCTGCTGGCGGCCTTGTGCTTTCTGCCGGTGCGCCAGCGCGCGCTGGCCCCGGCCGAAGTCAGCTCGCTGGACCTGGAGATGATCAGCGCGCCGCTGGACGGCGTGGTCAAGGCCGTGCACGTGCGCCCTAACCAGGAAGTGCAGGCCGGCCAGTTGCTGTTCTCGCTGGACGACACCACGCTCAGCCACCGCCTGCAGGTCGCCGCGCGCGCGGTGGCCGTGGCCGACGCCGAGTACCTGGCCGCCAGCCAGACGGCGTTTCGCAACGAGGACAGCCGCGCCAGGCTGACCCTGCTGCAAAGCCGGGCCGAAGAGCGGCGCGCCGAGCTGGCCTCGATACGCTCGCAGCTGCAACGGCTGGAGACGCGCGCGCCGCGCGCCGGCGTGGCGGTGTTCGGCGACGCCAACGACTGGATCGGCAAGCCGGTGGCGACGGGCGAACGCATCATGCAGCTGGCCGACCCGACCAAACCGGCGATGCTGATCCAGCTGCCGGCCTCCGACGCCATCGCGCTGGAAGTCGGCGCGCCGGTCGACCTGTACCTGACCGTGCGGCCGATGCAGCCGCTGCGCGGCAAGGTCATCGAAACCAGCTACCAGGCGGCGCTCACGCCCGAGGGCGTGGCCAGCTACCGGCTGCGCGCCAGCGTCGACGCCGGCGAGGAAGCGCGCATCGGCCTCAAAGGCACCGCGCGCCTGGCGGGCGGCCAGTCGGTGCTGGGCTTCGAGCTGATCCGCCGGCCGCTGGCCGCGCTGCGCGCGTTCCTGGGATTGTGAGAGGCCGCCCATGATGCCGTCGTCCGTCATGGAACCCCTGCCGCGCCTGCGCGAGGACCTGCGCCTGTTCGCCGCCGGCCCCCATCCGGACGGCAGCCCGGCCTGGGTCATCGAAGACCCGGTGCGCAACCGCCATTTCCGCATCGGCTGGCTGGAATTTGAATTCCTGTCGCGCTGGCGCATGATGCCGCAGGACATGCTGGCCGATATCGGCCAGCGCACCGCGCTGCGGCCCGAAGCCGGCCAGCTGCGCCAGTTCGCCGACTTCCTGCGCGCCAACGACCTGCTGCGTCCGGCGCCGTCGCAAAGCCAGGCCATGGCGCAGGCGCAGCCGCGCAGGCCCTGGAGCCGGCCGCAATGGTGGCTGCACAACTACCTGTTCTTCCGCATCCCGCTGATCCACCCGACCTACAGGCTGGGCCGACTGTATCGCGTCCTGCGCTTTCTGTTCCATCCGGCCACGCCGTGGATCATCGTCGCGCTGTCGCTGGCGGGCATCGCGCTGACGCTGCGCCAGTGGGATACTTTCCAGCACACGCTGTTCGAATCGGTGTCGTGGCAGGGCGCGCTGGGCTTCGCGCTGGCGCTGCTGACCGCCAAGACCCTGCACGAGGTCGGCCATGCCCTCATGGCCACGCATTTCGGCGTGCGGGTCGGGCACATGGGCGTGGCCTTCCTGGTGATGTGGCCCATGCTGTACACCGACACCAGCGAATCGTGGCGCCTGGCGTCGTCGCGCAAGCGCCTGTTGATCGCCGCCGCCGGCATCTGCACCGAGCTGGCCATCGCCGGCCTCGCGACCCTGGCCTGGGCCTTGCTGCCGCCCGGCATCCTGCGCCAGGCCTGCTTCTACCTCGCGACCACGAGCTGGGTCCTGTCGCTGCTGCTGAACGCCAGCCCGTTCATGCGTTTCGACGGTTATTTCATCCTGTCGGACCTGCTGGACATGCCCAACCTGCACGAACGCGCCGGGGCGCTGGCGCGCACGGCGCTGCGGCGCGGGCTGCTGGGCTGGCGCGAACCGTGGCCGGAACCGTTCGCCGCGCCGCTGCGCCGCCGGCTCATCGCGTTCGCCTGGGTGACCTGGATCTATCGCCTGACCGTCTATCTCGGGATCGCGGTGGCGGTCTATCACTTCTTCTTCAAGGCGCTGGGCGTGTTCCTGTTCCTGGTCGAGGTCGGCTTCTTCATCGTGCGTCCGTGCTGGCGCGAGATGCGCACCTGGTCGCAGCGCCGCCGCGAAACCCGCGGCTGGCGGCTCGGCCTGCTGTGGCTGGCCCCCTTGCTGCTGCTGGCCTGGCTTGCCGTGCCCGCGCCGACCTCGGTGCGCGCCCCGGCGCTGGCGCGCCCGGCGCAGCAGTGGGCCGCCTATGCGCCGACGGCCGCGCGCGTGGAGCTGCGCGCCGAGCCGGGCAGGGTGGCGGCCGGCGCCGTGCTGGTGCGCCTGGACAATCCGGAACTGGCGAGCCAGGCCGAAGCGGCGCAGGCCGCCATCCGCGGCGGCTCGGCCCGCCTCGCGGGGCTGCTGGACCAGTCCGGCGGGCTGGACCAGCAGGCCGCCACCATCGAATCGCTGGCGCTCAGCCGCGCCAACGCCGAATCCGTGGCCGCCGAAAAATCCCGGCTGACCCTGCGCGCGCCGTTCGACGGCGTATGGCTGGACGTGGCGCCGGAAGTGCGCGCGGGCACCTGGGTCGGTCCGCGCCTGGCGCTGGGACGCCTGGTGAACCCCGACGACTGGATCGTCGAGGCCTACGTGGCCGAAGACGACATCCATGCGCTGCGGCCCGGCGACGCCGGCTGCTTCTATTTCGAGTCCACGCCCGGGCGGCAGTGCGGGCGCATCGACGCCATCGCGCCGGCCCGCCTGGCGCAACTGCCCGCGCCGATGCTGGCGACCGTGCACGACGGCCCGATTCCCGCGTTCCAGAAGCACGACGCGCTGATTCCCGAATATGCGCTCTACGCCGTGCGCGTGTCGCTGGACCAGCCCTTGGCGCTGTTGCGCGAGCAGCGCGGCAAGGCCTATTTCACCGGCGCGCCGCGCAGCCGCCTGCTGGCGGGCTGGCGCTACCTGGCCAGCCTGGCCATCCGCGAAAGCGGCTTCTGAGGCGCGACGCCCATGCCGACCATCGCGCCAGCGTCAGGGGCCCGCGGTTTCGACCGGCGGCGCGGGCATGGCCGCGGGCGGCGGCTCCTTGTCGGCCAGCCTGCGCGCATAGCGCTGCGTCAGGAGCGGCGCGACCAGCGAGGTCAGCACCACCAGCATCAGCACCACGTTGAGCACCGGCGTATCGATCAGCGGCTCGCCCTGCGCATTGAGCGTGCGGTAGGCCACCGTCGCGGCGGCCAGGGTGGCCGCCACCTGGGGCAGGGTCAGGCTCCACACCAGGCCTGCTTCGGCGGCCGGATAGCGGAACAGCAGCCCCAGCGCGGCCGCGGCCACGGCCTTGCCGATCACCAGCGCGAACAGCAGCCCGAACGCCAGCACCGGCTGGTTCACGAACGTCATCAAGGCGTCGACCGGGTGCAGCATCATTCCGGTCGTCATGAAGAACGCCGGAATCAGGAAGGTGTCGCTGATCAGCTTCATCACGCCGGCGTTGCGCGATTGCGGCACCGCCTGGCGCACGGCGATGCCGGCCAGGAACGCGCCCACGATGCCGTCCAGGCCGAAGAGCTTGGCCATCTGCGTCGCGCACGCGACCGCCAGGAAGAACACGATGATGCGCGACTCGTCGCGCCGCATGCGCTGCAGCACGTGACGCAGGATCCACGGCCCGCCGACCACGACCAGCGGGATGAACACGGCGATCTGCAGCAGCTGGAGTTCGATGGCGGCCACCGAGAAACCGTTTTCATGGGTCACCAGACAGACCGCCAGCACCAGCATGGCGGCCACGTCGGTGATCACCGTGGCGCCCGAGGCCACCGTGACGCTGACGCGCTGGGTCAGCCCGAACTGCTTGACGACGGGGTAGGCCAGCAGCGTGTGCGAGGCGATCAGCGAGCCGATGAGCAGCGACGCGTTGGCGCCGTAGCCGCAGGCCCGCGCCACGCCGAATCCCAGCGCGAAGGCGCCGCCGAAGGTGAGCACGCCGAACACCAGCACCTGGACCCGGGCGCGCTTGAGCAGGGCGAAATCGATTTCGTAGCCGATGAAAAACAGCAGCAGCGCCACGCCCAGCTCGGAAGCGAGTTCGGCGATCGGCATCTCGGGCTGCAGCAGATTGAAGCCGGCCGGCCCCAGCAGAAAGCCCACCACCAGGAATCCCAGCACGCCCGGAATGCGGCAGCGCTCGCAGATGAGCGGCAGCAGCAGGAAGAACAACAGCCACAGGACGAAACGCGTGAAGGGCGCCAGATGAACGAAAAAATCGACCGCGATCTGAGTCCAGGACATGAGGCCTCTCCAATAAGCGTGAGATCGGAAAACCCATTGAACTTCCCAGCAACGCGGCGAGTGTCCGGCCAAACGCGCCAACCGTCAAGCGCGCTCGAACGTCAACGCCATACCAACCCCGACCGAGGTGCACCATGAATGCGGATGTCCCCAAGCGGCCGACCGACGAGCCGTTTCTCCTGGTCCAGGGCGACGCGCTGTCGCGCCTGGAAAGCCGCATCGGCCTTGCGCCCCGCGGCGGCGGCATCAAGCGGCGCGCGCTCATCTACGCCCTGGTGGCGTGGCTGCCGCTGGTGGTCGCATCCTGGCTGAGCGGACCGGCCGACGCGCAGGCCACCGAATCCCTGCTGGGCCATTTCGGCATCCACATCCGGTGCCTGGTCGCCATCCCGCTGCTGGTGCTGGCCGAGGCCGTCGCGCAGAAGAACCTGCTCATCTGCCTGCGCGAATTCAAGCGCTCCGGGCTGGTGGACGACGCGCTGGCCGCGCGTTTCGACGGCATCGTCGAAGACGTCATCCGGCTCAAGCGGCGGGTATCGCCGTGGCTCGTGATCGGCGTGCTGGCCGCCGCCTGGACGGCCGCCTTCCTGGTGTCGCCCAACCCGGACGAGCTGCGCTGGACGCCGGCCGACGGCGAGCGCATGGCGTTCGGCGCCTGGTGGTTCCTGCTGGTGACGCGGCCGCTGTTCTCCGTGCTGCTGCTGGCCTGGGTATGGCGGCTGACGCTGGTCGGCATCCTGCTGCTGCGCATCGCGCGCCTGCCGCTGAAGCTGGTGGTGATGCATCCCGACCGCATGGGCGGGCTGGGCTTCCTGGACCGGCTGCCCATGGTCTATGCGCCGTTCCTGTTCTCGGTGTCGGCCGTGGTCGCCGGCGCGTGGGCGCACACCGTGTTCTATCACGGCGTGGCCGTCCCGACGCTGTACGCCCAGGTCGCCACCTTGCTGCTGGTGCTGATACTGATCGGACTGGCGCCGCTGCTGGTGTTCTCTTCGATGCTGGCGCACGCCAAGCGCCAGGCGCTGCTGGACTACGGCGCCTTGCTGAGCGAGCACGGCAGGCTGGTCGACGCCCGCTGGATACACAAGGCGCAGATCGCGGAACAGCCCATACTCGACGCGCCCGAGCTCGGCCCGGTCGCGGACGTGCAGGCCATGTACCAATCCGTGGCGGCCATGCGGCCGGCGGTGATCAGCAAATCCATTCTGCTCAGGATCGCGCTGCCCGCGGCGCTGCCCTTGCTGCTGCTGGTCGCCACGCAGTGGCCCTTGAAGAGCACGCTTTCCAAACTTCTCTTCACGCTTCTGTAGGAGGCCATGCACCGAAAACCTTGAGCGCTCTGGCGCGCCCAGAGCATTTCCCGGTCCGGCAACGCCCGAGGGGGGCTTGCGGCGGTACCCGGGTGTCCCAGTTGGAGAGGTCCATGAGACGGCTATTACGGCATTTCTTCATCACATTGGCGCTGCTGTGCGCAAGCACGGCGGCCCACGCGCAATCGTCATTCGGCAAGGAACAGCTCGACCAGATGCTGGCGCCGGTGGCGCTCTATCCGGACGCGCTGCTGTCGCAGCTGCTGATGGCGTCGACCTATCCCGACGACGTCGCGGCGGCCGCGGCCTGGTCGGCCGGGCACACCAGCCTGAGCGGCGACGCCGCCGTCAAGGCGGTGCAGGACCAGCCCTGGGACCCCAGCGTCATGTCGCTGGCGGCCTTTCCCTCGGTGCTGGACATGATGGGCCGCCAGCCCGACTGGGTGCGCAACGTCGGCGACGCCTTCCTGGACCAACCCGAGGACGTCATGTCCTCGGTCCAGCGCCTGCGGGCCCAGGCCCAGGCCGCCGGCACGCTCAACAGCGACGCGCAGCAGAAGGTCTCCACCCAGACCGAAGGCGGCGCCACCGTCGTGACCATCGAGCCCGCGTCTCCCGACGTGGTCTACGTGCCGTCCTACAACCCCGCCACCACCTACGGCACCTGGCCCTATCCCTCGTACCCGCCGGCCTACTACCCGCCGCCGCCCGGGTCCATGTTCGCCTCGGCCATGGTCAGCGGGCTGGCGTTCGGCGCCGGCATCGCCATCACCGACTCGCTGTGGGGCGGCTTCGACTGGGGCCACAACGACGTGGACATCGACGTCAACCGCTACAACCACATCAACGTCAACCGCCGGCTGGACGCGCGCAGCAACAACGTGACCTGGAACCACGATCCCGCGCGGCGCGGCGCCACGCCTTATCGCAACTCCGCGACCCGCCAGCGCTACGACGCCCAGCGCCGCGTCGGCGCCACCGCGCACCGCCCGTCGGCCGACCAGGCGCGCCGCGATCACGCCCAACAGGTCATGCACGACCGCCGGCCCGCGGCCGACGGCGCAAGGGCCGGGGCAGGGGCGCGGACCGCGCAGCATCGGCCCGAAGCCGCGCGGCCCGCCGCGCACAACGCGCCGCGGCAACGCAACGACGCGCGCAACGCGGCCATCGAACGCTCGCGCAGCGCCAACCGCGACAACGCGCTGCGCGGCGTGGACCGCCCGGCGCCCACGCGCCACGCCAGCGCCCGCGGCAATGACAGGCCGGCGGCGCACTCCGCACGCCGGGCCGGGCCCGGCGCCGGCGCGCACTCCTCGGGCCGGGCCGGACGCTCGGGCGGCGCACATATCGAAAGGGGGCATGGAAGACGATGAAGACCGCACAACACACTCTGGGCCGCCTCGCAGCGGCGGCCATCCTGGCCCTGGCGGCCACTCAGGGCCACGCGGCCCAGGCGGCCTTCGCCACGCCGCAGGCGGCCGCCGACGCCCTGGTGCAGGCCGTGGCGACCGGCGACGACGACGGCCTCAGGCAGGTGCTGGGCAGCGACTTCCGCCGCTTCGTCCCGCGCGACAGCATCGACCGCGACGACATCTACGCCTTCCTCGCGGCCTGGTCCAGGCAGCACAAGATCGTCGACACCAGCCCCGCCACCGCCGAATTCGTGGTCGGCGAACACGATTGGTCGTTCCCCGCGCCGCTGGTCAAGCAAAACAACGGCTGGCGTTTCGACCTGCGCGCCGGCGTGCAGGAAATGCAGCACCGCCGCATCGCCCGCAACGAAGAAGCCGCCATCGACACCCTGCGACGGCTCTGCGCCGCCCAGGACAGCTACCGCAAAACGGCCGGCAACGGCCAGCCGGCGCAGCGCATCGTCAGCACGCAGGGCCGGCAGGACGGCCTGTACTGGGACGCCGCCTCGGCCTCGGCCGCCAGCCCGCTGGACGACGACGCGCTGGTGATGGGCCCGGACGTGCCTGCCGACGCCGCCTTGCACGGCTATCGCTACGCCTACCTGCCGACCGCGGACGCCTCGGGCTGCTCCTTCGTCGCATGGCCCGCCAGCCACGGCAGCTCGGGCCTGCACAGTTTCGCCATCGGGCCTGACGGCAAGGTCCGGGAGCGGGACTACGGGCGCGCAGTGACCGAAAGCGAACTGAAGCGCACCGCCGCGGCGCAGGGCGGCTGGCAGGCGGTGGCGCAGTAGGGGGAGTGTTGCGGGGCGGCGCCGGACGTCACGTAGCTCGCCACGCATCGCCGGGCATGATGCGCTTCATGAAGTCATCGAAAAGCGGAACGGTAAAAGCCGTATCGCCATGTGTAGGACTCCAGATCATGCCCTTCGCGATCAGGGCGCCGCGTACCGGCCCGAAGGACGCGACGGTCCGGCCGAGCTGCTGGGCGATATCGCCCGAGCGGTGCGGACCCGGGCCGAGCTCCGCCATACCGCGCAGGTACTTCTTTTCCGACTGTGTAAGCCGATCGAAGCGAACCCGAAAGAAACTCTCGTCCAATGCCGCGACGGCTTCACGCGAAGCCGTCGCGACATCGTCGGCCGTTATCGGGCTCGCATCGGCGACGTCCCAGGCGCATTTTCCCCACTCCTGCAGGAAGTAAGGGTAGCCCTGGGTTTGCGCGACGATCAGATCCACCGCTGCCGGCTCGACCACGACGCCTTCCTCGTTTGCGGGCACGGTGATGGCCAACTTGGCGTCTTCCTGACTCAATGCGCCGATCTCCGAAAAATCGAACAACCGTTCGGCATAGGATTTCGCCTCACCCATTCGGCCGCGCAATTGCGGCAGCCCTGCGCCCACCACAGTGACCGGCAGCTTCTGCTGGGCGCATCGATGCAGCGCCGAAATCAATGCGGCAAGCTGGTCCGACTCCACATACTGGAGTTCATCGATGAATAGCACCGCCACCGTGTCCGCGGCCCTGGCAGCGTGGCCAACCTGCTCCAGCAGGGCCGAAAGATCGCCCTCCAGATCGCCATTGTCGGCAAGGCCGGGCTCGGCATCGTAATCGATGCCCACCTCGATATCTCCGAACACGACCTTGAGCTTGCCCGCAAAACCCGCCAATGCGCGCAATCCCCGCACCGCGAACTCCTTGGCCGTGTCCATCCGGCTCAGCCGCAGCAACGCCAGGCGAAGCTGAGGCGCCAAAAGGGCAGGCAGGGATTTGTGCTCCGGCGCTTCGATACGAACGGTCTGGGCGCCCGAGGCCTCCGCTTCGTTACGCATCTGATCCAGCAGCACCGTTTTCCCGACGCCCCGCAGGCCGAGCAGCAATACGCTTTTGGCGGGCCGGCCCAGGCGCAGCCGCGCCAGGCAAATGCGTACCTTTTCACGAACATCGTCGCGGCCGGCCAGTTCAGGGGGAGGGCTGCCGGCGCCAGGCGCATAGGGGTTGCGGACAGGGTCCATATTTATAGAAATTAGGGAAATTATTGATTCCTGATAATTTCACTAAATTCACTATAAAGCAAGGGTGTGGGCGCAGGCCTTTCAGCGTTGTCGTATCCATGCTCGCGTACTACCTCATGCCGGAATGAGGCCCGCGGAACCTAGATGGAACCCTGCTTCATCCGCTTCGACAGGGCGATCGCGGTTTCCTTGCGTTCGCTGTAGCGGTCCACGAGATAGGGCGCGACATCGCGGGTGAGCAGAGTGAACTTCATCAACTCCTCGACCACGTCGACGATACGGTCGTAGTAAGGGGAGGGCTTCATGCGCCCTGCGTCGTCGAACTCCTGGTAGGCCTTGGCCACCGAGGACTGGTTCGGAATGGTCAGCATGCGCATCCAGCGCCCCAGCACCCGCATCTGATTCACCGCATTAAACGACTGCGATCCGCCCGACACCTGCATGACCGCCAAGGTCTTGCCCTGGGTCGGGCGCACGGCGCCCACCGACAGCGGAATCCAGTCGATCTGCGTCTTCATCAACCCCGTCATCGCGCCGTGGCGCTCCGGCGAACTCCACACCATGCCTTCGGCCCACTGGACCAGCTCATGCAGCTCCCGGACCTTGGGATGGTCCTCGCCGGCATCGTCGACCAGCGGCAGGCCGGATGGGTTGAACACCCGGGTTTCGCCTCCCAGCGCCTGCAGCAGCCGCGCGGCTTCCTCGGCCACCAGGCGGCTGTAGGAACGCTCTCGCAGCGAGCCATACAGCAGCAGAAAGCGCGGCGCGTGCGTGGCCCGGGCGGCCGGGAAAAGTCCGGCCGGGTCCGGCCGCTGGAACAGCGCCGGATCGATGTTGGGCAAACCGGCCAGGGGGTCGGCGGTGGTGAAACTCATGAAATACCTCTGTTGATGTCAGATCCGCCGAACGCCCGCGTCATACCAGCCTTTGCTCCGATTGACGACCCGCACCACGAGCAGCATGACGGGCACCTCGATGAGCACGCCCACCACCGTCGCCAGCGCGGCGCCGGACTGGAAGCCGAACAGGCTGATCGCGGCGGCGACCGCGAGTTCAAAGAAATTGGATGCGCCGATCAAAGCGGATGGGCACGCAATGTTGTGCTTTTCGCCGACGCGGCGGTTGAGCCAGTACGCCAGTCCCGAATTGAAAAGCACCTGGATCAGAATAGGTACCGCCAGCATAGCGATCACCAGGGGCTGGCCCATGATGGCTTCGCCCTGGAACGCAAACAACAGCACCAGCGTCAGCAGCAGCGCCGCCATCGAAAACGGCCCGATCCGATCGAGCGCCGCCTCGAACGCCGCCTGGCCGCGGCGCAGCAGCGCGCGGCGCCAGAGTTGGGCGAGAACCACCGGAATCACGATGTACAAGCCCACGGACACCAGCAAAGTATCCCAGGGCACGGTAATGGCCGACAGGCCCAGCAGCAGCCCGACCACGGGCGCGAACGCGAACACCATGATCGTGTCGTTCAGCGCCACCTGTGACAGCGTGAACACCGGATCGCCGCCGGTCAGGCGGCTCCAGACGAACACCATGGCGGTGCACGGCGCGGCAGCCAGCAGAATCAGGCCCGCAATGTAGCTATCGAGCTGATCGGCGGGCAGCCACGGCGCAAAGATCTGGCGAATGAACAACCAGCCCAGCACGGCCATCGAGAACGGCTTGACGGCCCAGTTGATGAACAGCGTCACGCCAATGCCGCGCCAGTGCTGCCTGACCTGGCCCAGCGCCCCAAAATCAACCTTGAGCAGCATCGGAATGATCATCACCCAGATCAGGATGCCCACGGGCAGATTGACCTGGGCGATTTCCCAGCGCCCCACGGCCTGGAACAAGGCCGGCATGAGCCGGCCCAGCGCCACGCCCAGCACAATGCAGAGAAATACCCACAGCGTGAGATAGCGCTCGAACAGATTCATGGCGGGGCGCCGACCCGCAACGGCCACGGCCTGCGTACTGGACGACATCGGCTTACTCCCCGGACTGGCCGATACCGCGCAGCTCGGCCTGAAGCGACAGGGCGTCCAGACGTTCGAGCGGCAAGGACAGGAAGAGTTCGATACGGCGCTTGAGCATGCGCGCCGCGTCATGGAACGCCTTCAGGCGCTCTTGCTCGCTTCCCTCGTGCGCCGCGGGGTCCGGTATGCCCCAATGCGCCGTCATCGGATGGCCCGGCCATACCGGGCAGGCTTCACCAGCCGCGTTATCGCATACCGTGATGATGAAATCCATTTTCGGGGCCTCGGGACCGGCAAACTCGTCCCAGCTCTTGCTGCGGTAGCCGTCCGCCGGCAGCGCATAGGATACGAGCGTGGCGAGGGCCAGCGGATGCACTTCGCCCTTGGGCGTGCTGCCCGCGGAGTACGCCCGAAAGCGGTCGGCGCCCAGGCCGTTGAGCAGGCCTTCTGCCAGGATCGAGCGCGCGGAATTGCCGGTGCAAAGAAAAAGTACGTTGAAAGGGGAATGCGACATGAAAATTCCTGGCAGGAGCGAGTGGATGTTCAACAAGTCGTGCAGACGCCGGATTCGGACGCCTCGCAGGGAGCACCTTGGCAGCAATGCTCCGTGAGGTAGCCAAGCAATCCGCTCATCCGCGAAAAATCGGCGCGATAGATCAGATTGCGTCCTTGCTGCTCGACGCTGACCAGGCCGGCGTGGGCCAGTTCCTTCAGATGGAAGGACAGCGTGTTGCGCGCGACGCCGAGTTGTTCGGCCAGCACGCTGGGCATGAGCCCGGGCACGCCGGCCACGACCAGCGCGCGAAAGGTCCGCAAGCGTTGGGGATGGGCAAGGGCGCTCAGGGCGGAGATGGCTTGATCTTCGTTCATGATTCGATCATACAACGATTATTGAATCATTTTGGCTGCGATACCGCGGTGGCCGTACGGAATCGCATAATTCTAACTTTACATAATACACATTATGCGCATATGACACTTGGCTTTATCGGCTCCGATCTGAACTACTTGTCGCCGTAATGTAGCAATGAGACGCGGCCCCCTCCTCACCGCCCCAGCCCCTGGCGCACACCCATCATCGACCTGGACAGCCTGCTGGCCGCCGCCAGAATCGCTTCTTTGTGTTCCAGCAGCACCGCTTCCGTCAGCCGCGAAATCGGTCCCGAGATGCAGATGGCGCCCTGCAAGGTCCAGTTGATGCCATAGACCGGCGCTGAAATGCTGGATACCTCGGCGTCGCGTTCACCCAGGGAAAGCATGTAGCCTGCGCGGCGCACGGATTCATAAGGCTCGCCCGGCTCTCCGGAAAACGCCAGCAGGATGCGGCCCGGGCTGCCCAGCTCGAGCGGCAGCGCCGTGCCGACGCGCACGTGGTGGCGGATCGACTTCGGGCCTTCCACGCGCGCCATGCAGATGCGCTGCTTGCCCTCGCGCACGTAGAACGTCGCGCTTTCTCCGGTGGCCGCCGACAGCTCGCGCAGCACCGGCTGCACCACTTCCACGATGTTGAAGGTGGCCTGGTAGCACGCGCCCAGCCAGCCGGCGGCGCGCGCCAGCCGCCAGGTGCCGTCCGGGCGCTGGGCCAGGTAGTCGTCCATCGCCAGCGTGCGCGCCAGGCGCAGCACGGTGGAGCGATGGCAGCCGGTGCGCCGGCTCAGTTCGGCCAGCGTCAGGTGCGTGTCGTCCACGCCGAACGCCTCCAGGATGCTCATCGCGCGGCGCACCGCCACCACGCCTTCCTCGGCCGGAGAGTCGTCTGTATCGGGGGTCTGTTCGGTTTTCATTGTACGCAACACGTTTCACTGTACGGACTTGCATTGTATTGTCCGGAACACCGATCCACAATGCAGCACCTAAAACAAGATCGGAGACTAATCATGAAGCAGATCGCTCGCGTCCTGTCCGCATTGGCCCTGGCGTGCGTAAGCAGCCTGGGCGCGGCCCAGGACTATCCCAACAAGCCCATCCGCCTGATCGTCCCGTTCCCGCCCGGCGGCGGCACCGACGTGCTGGCGCGCGAAGCCGCGATCAAGGTGGCCGGCAATACGGGCTGGAACATCGTGACCGAGAACCGCCCCGGCTCGGGCGGCAATATCGGCGTGGACGCGGTCGCCAAGTCGGCGCCGGACGGCTATTCGCTGGTGCTGGGCCAGACCAGCAACCTGGCGATCAATCCCACGCTTTACGCCAAGCTGCCCTACGACCCGGAAAAGGATCTCACCGCCATCGGCCTGGTCGCCGACGCGCCGCTGGTGATCGTGGTGCCAGCCAATTCGCCGCTGAAGTCCTTCGACGACATGATCGCGGCGGCCAAGGCCAAGCCTGGCTCGCTGAACTTCGCCAGTTCGGGCAACGGCACCGTGGCGCACCTGGCCGCGGTGCAATTGCAGAACGCCGCCGGCATCCAGCTCACGCACATTCCGTACAAGGGCGCGGCCCAGGCCTCCAACGACCTGATCGGCGGCCAGATCGACATGTATCTGTCGTCGGTGCCCACGCTGATCGGCCACGTGCGCAACGGCAAGATGCGGGCGCTGGCGGTGACGTCGGCGCAGCGCGTGCCCGATATGCCGGACGTGCCCACCATCGCCGAACGCGGCTTTCCCGGCTTCGAAGCCGTGACCTGGTTCGGCCTGGCCGCGCCGGCCGGCACCCCCAAGGACATCGTGCAGCGCCTGAACGCCGAATTCAACAAGGCGCTGCAGGCCCCGGACCTGGGCGCCAAGTACCGGGAACAAGGCGCGCGCGTGCTCAGCAGCACGCCCGAGGAGTTCTCCAAGCTGATCCACGACGACCGCATCCGCTGGGGCAAGATCGTCAAGGACTCGGGCGCCAAGGTCGAGTAAGCGGCCATGCTGCCTCGCTATCCGTACTCCAGCGGCCAGGCGCGGCCGGCCACGGCCGCCCCGCCCGGCGCCTGCGATTGCCACATCCACGCCTATGACGCCCGCTACCCGACCGCGCCCGGCGCAACGCTGTCGCCGCCGGACGCGTCGATGGCGCAGTACCGCGACATCCAGGCCAGGCTGGGCATGCAGCGCGCCGTGCTGGTGACGCCGTCGACCTACGGCGCCGACAACCGCGCCATGCTGGACGGGCTGGCGCTGCTGGGCGAACAGGCGCGCGGCGTGGCGGTGATCGACGGCAGCGAAAGCGATGCGCAGCTCCAGGCCCTGCACGAGGCCGGCGTGCGCGGCATCCGGCTCAATCTTTCCCTGGGCGTGACCAGCCGCGCCGACCAGATCCTGCCGCTGGCCGCGCGCGTCGCGCCGCTGGGCTGGCATGTGCAGTTGCTGATGGCGCCCGACCGGTTGGCGGCGCTAGCGCCGCTGCTGTCGGCGCTGCCCGCGCCCATCGTGTTCGACCACATGGCGCGCATCGGCCCGCAACAGGCCGGCGCGCACCCGGCCCATGCGCTGGTGCTGCGCCTGCTCGAACGCGGCCGCGCCTGGATCAAGCTGTCGGGCGGCTACATCGTCAGCCCGCGGCGCTGCGTCGAGGACGCCGCGCTCGATGCGCTGGCGCGCGGCTACCTGGACGCCAATCCCGAACGCGTCGTGTGGGGCAGCGACTGGCCCCACGCGTCGGCCTCCGCCGGCATGCAACCCATGCCGGACGACGCGCGCCAGCTCGACCGGCTGGCCGACTGGACCGGCGGCGCCCGGCTGCGCCAGGTCCTGGTGCACAACCCGGCAGCCCTTTACGGCTTCCCGGCATGACCCAGACATCACGGAGACTTCCCATGCATGCCCCCCTCTCCCCTGCCCGGCGCCGCTTTCTGGCGACCGGCGCGGCGCTGGCCGCCGGCGCCGCCTTCGGCGCGCGCGCCGCGCAGCCATGGCCCGCCGGCAAGACCATCACCTGGGTGGTGCCCTACCCGGCCGGCGGCAGCACCGACGTGCTGGGCCGCGCCATCGCGCAGCAGCTCGACGCGCTGTTGTCCACGCGCGTGATCGTGGACAACCGCCCCGGCGCCACCGGCACCATCGGCGCGGCCCGCGTGGCCCGGGCCGACCCCGACGGCCTGACGCTGCTGGGCACGTCCATCGGTCCGCAGGCGATCGCGCCGCACGTGCTGGGCAAGCTCACCTACGACCCCATCGCCGATTTCGCGCCCGTCATCCTCATAGGAACGATCCCGCATCTGCTGGTGGTCGGCAAGGCGCAGCCCTACGCAAGCGTGGCCGAACTGGTCGCGGCCGGGACCAAGGCCCCGGAAAGCCTGGCCTATGCCTCCGGGGGCACGGGCACCATCCTGCACATGCAGGGCGAGCTGCTGCAGCAGAAAAGCGGCGCGCGCTTCCTGCACGTGCCCTACAAGGGCGACACCCCGGCGCTGCAGGACACGCTGGCCGGCCAGGTCCAGTTCGCCTTCATTCCGGCGGCGGCTGCGCTGCCGCACGTGCAGACCGGCGCGCTGCGCGCGCTTGCCGCCACCTCGGCGCAACGGCTGCCCGCCCTGCCCGGCGTGCCCACGATGGCCGAGGCGGGCTACGACGACTTCGTGGTGGAGCAGTGGCAGGCGGTGTTCGCGCCGGCCGCCACGCCCGCCGAGGCGATCGCCCGGCTCAACGCCGGTATCGGCCGCGCGCTGCAAAGCCCCGCGCTGGTCGAACTGGCCGGGCAGCTCGGCATCACGCTGGCCGGCGGCACGCCGCAGGCCCTGGACCAGATCCGCAAGGCTGACTTCGACAAATGGGGCAAGGTCATCCGCGAGGCCGGCATCAAGCCGGCCTGATCCCCCGCCCCGATTCCCTACTCTCTACAGGAACACTCATGGCCAATCAGGACATCATCAAGGACTTTCCGCGCGTCGACGCCGAGATCGTGCGCCGCGCCGCGCAGCTGCAACCCGCCATCCTGGCCGACGTGGCCGGCCGCCGCGGCGCGCTCAACGGCCGCATCCGCCCGCTGCATCCCGGCATGAAACTGGCCGGCACGGCGCTGACCGTGGAGGTCCGCCCCGGCGACAACCTCATGATCCACGCGGCGATGTCCCTGGCACGGCCGGGCGACGTGCTGGTGATCGACGGCAAGGGCGATCTCAGCTCGGCGCTGATGGGCACCATCATGATGAACGCCTGCCGCAAGCTGGGCATCGCCGGCGTGGTGATGGACGGCGCCGCGCGCGACACGGCGGAAATCATTGAAATGGACTACCCGGTGTTCGCCGCCGGCGCCAATCCCAACGGCCCCACCAAGAACGTGCCCGGCCGCATCGGCCATCCCGTCTCGGTGGGCGGCGTGACGGTCAATCCGGGCGACTTCATCATCGGCGACGCCGACGGCGTGGTGGTGGTCGAACGCGAAAAGATCGAAGGCCTGCTGCCCGCGGCCGAGAAGAAGGTGCGCGACGAAGCCGCGCGCATCGCCGCGATCCAGGCCGGCGACACCGAAGCCAAGTGGCTCNATCGGCCATCCCGTCTCGGTGGGCGGCGTGACGGTCAATCCGGGCGACTTCATCATCGGCGACGCCGACGGCGTGGTGGTGGTCGAACGCGAAAAGATCGAAGGCCTGCTGCCCGCGGCCGAGAAGAAGGTGCGCGACGAAGCCGCGCGCATCGCCGCGATCCAGGCCGGCGACACCGAAGCCAAGTGGCTCGCCGCCGCGCTGCGCGCCGCCGGCGTCCTGAAGGAAGGAGAATCGCTGTGAGCGCCGCCGCTGCGGGCAAGCNGCCCGGCGTGCCCACGATGGCCGAGGCGGGCTACGACGACTTCGTGGTGGAGCAGTGGCAGGCGGTGTTCGCGCCGGCCGCCACGCCCGCCGAGGCGATCGCCCGGCTCAACGCCGGTATCGGCCGCGCGCTGCAAAGCCCCGCGCTGGTCGAACTGGCCGGGCAGCTCGGCATCACGCTGGCCGGCGGCACGCCGCAGGCCCTGGACCAGATCCGCAAGGCTGACTTCGACAAATGGGGCAAGGTCATCCGCGAGGCCGGCATCAAGCCGGCCTGATCCCCCGCCCCGATTCCCTACTCTCTACAGGAACACTCATGGCCAATCAGGACATCATCAAGGACTTTCCGCGCGTCGACGCCGAGATCGTGCGCCGCGCCGCGCAGCTGCAACCCGCCATCCTGGCCGACGTGGCCGGCCGCCGCGGCGCGCTCAACGGCCGCATCCGCCCGCTGCATCCCGGCATGAAACTGGCCGGCACGGCGCTGACCGTGGAGGTCCGCCCCGGCGACAACCTCATGATCCACGCGGCGATGTCCCTGGCACGGCCGGGCGACGTGCTGGTGATCGACGGCAAGGGCGATCTCAGCTCGGCGCTGATGGGCACCATCATGATGAACGCCTGCCGCAAGCTGGGCATCGCCGGCGTGGTGATGGACGGCGCCGCGCGCGACACGGCGGAAATCATTGAAATGGACTACCCGGTGTTCGCCGCCGGCGCCAATCCCAACGGCCCCACCAAGAACGTGCCCGGCCGCATCGGCCATCCCGTCTCGGTGGGCGGCGTGACGGTCAATCCGGGCGACTTCATCATCGGCGACGCCGACGGCGTGGTGGTGGTCGAACGCGAAAAGATCGAAGGCCTGCTGCCCGCGGCCGAGAAGAAGGTGCGCGACGAAGCCGCGCGCATCGCCGCGATCCAGGCCGGCGACACCGAAGCCAAGTGGCTCGCCGCCGCGCTGCGCGCCGCCGGCGTCCTGAAGGAAGGAGAATCGCTGTGAGCGCCGCCGCTGCGGGCAAGCCCGCCATCGTCGTGACCGCGGCCGACCTGGCGCCCGAGGCGCAGGCGCTGCTGCAGGATTTCGAACTGGTCTACGCCGGCCAGACTCCCACCGAAGAAGGCATCGTCGCACTGTGCCGCGAGCACAATCCGGTGGCCATCATCGTGCGCTACAACCGCGTGGGCGCGGCTGCGATGGACGCGGCCCCGGCGCTGCGGGTGATTTCCAAGCACGGCAGCGGCACGGACACCATCGACAAGGTGGCCGCCGCCCAGCGCGGCATCGAGGTCGTCGCGGCGGTGGGCGTGAACGCCGCCGCCGTGGCCGAACAGGCGCTGGCGCTGCTGCTGGCCTGCGCCAAGTCCGTCGTGGGGCTGGACCAGCGCATGCGCGCGGGCCACTGGGACAAGTCCACCCACAAAAGCCTGGAGCTGGGCGGCAAGACCATCGGCCTGGTCGGCCTGGGCGCCATCGGCCGGCGCATGGCGGCCATGGCGCACGGGCTGGGCATGCGCGTGATCGGCTTCGACCCCTACGCCGCGAACCTGCCGGACTACCTCGCAAGCGTGCCGCTGGACACGATCTGGCGCGAGTCCGACGTGGTGTCGCTGCATTGCCCGCTCACCGACGAGAACCGCGGCATGGTCAATGCGCAGACGCTGGCGCAGTGCCGGCCCGGCGTGATCCTGGTGAACACCGCGCGCGGCGGCCTGGTCGACGAGGACGCGCTGCTGCAGGCGGTGCGCTCGGGCCACGTCCGAGCCGCCGGCCTGGACAGCTTCGCGGTCGAACCCATGGCGCCCGGCCATCCGTTCCAGCAGGAACCCCGCATCATTCTCAGCCCGCACATCGGCGGCGTGACCGGCGCGGCCTACGTCAACATGGGCGTGGCCGCCGCCCGCAACGCGCTGGACGTGCTGGCCCGCCCGCGGGCCTGACGCACGACGAAAAACAGGAGGAAGACAAATGACCTACCGTATCCGAGCCCGCGCATTCATGCTTGCCGCCGCCCTGCCGCTCCTGGCCTGCGGGGCGGCGCAAGCCGCCGACGCCTGGCCCAGCCGCCCGGTGCGGGTGGTGGTGCCCTACGGCCCCGGCGGCGCGGTCGACGTGGCCACGCGCAAGATGGCGCAGATGCTGTCGACGCAGACCGGCCAGAGCTTCATCGTGGAGAACAAGCCCGGCGCCACCGGCACCATCGGCGTGAGCCAGGTGGCCCGCGCCGCGCCGGACGGCTACACGCTGCTGGCCAACGACACGACCTACTCGCTGCTGCCCCATATCTTCAAGCAGCTGCCCTTCGATCCCGCCAAAGACCTGCAGCCGATTTCGGCTTTCGTGTTCGCGCCGATGGCGCTGGCGGTATCGGCCGACAGCCCGTACCGCAAGCTCGATGACCTCATCGCGCAGGCGCGCGTCAAGCCCGACACGGTCACCTATGGCTCGGGCGGCCCGGGCACCACGCCGCACTTCGCCGCCGAAGGCCTGGCGCTGGCGACCGGCGTAAAGTTCATGCACGTGCCTTTCAAGGGCGCGGCCGAAGCCACCCAGGCGGTGCTGGGCAAAGTGATCGACTTCCAGTTCGCCTCCACCACCGGCGTCATGGGCCCGGTGCAAGGCGGACAATTGCGGCTGCTGGCCGTCAGCGGCGCACAGCGGCTGGCCGTGCTGCCCGAGGTGCCGACCTTTTCGGAAGCCGGCGTGAAGGATTTCGGCGTGGTCAACTGGACCGGCCTGTGGGCGCCCAAGGGCACGCCGCCCGAGGTCACCGAACGCCTGCAGCGCGAGGTCGCCAAGGCCATGGCCTCGGAAGAAATGCAGACCTTCGCGACCAAGATGGGCGCCGAACCGCGCGCGGTCGACGCCGCCGAGTTCGGCCGCATCCTGGCCGACAGCAACGCGATGTGGGGCAAGGTGGCGCGCAGCATCGGCTACGACGCCAAGTAGGCCCCGGGGAGACGCCATGTTTTACGCGCAAGCGCCCGAGTTGGCGCAATTCGAAGTCTGGACGTCCATGCCCGAGCGCTGGCGCCGTCCCGAACGCAGCGACTGGGCGGACGCCAACCGCGGCGGCGCGCCCGTCGACTCCTTTCTGGAAGGCCCCGTGTTCGACCGTCACGGCAATCTGTATGTGGCCGACATTCCGTGGGGCCGCGTGTTCCGTATCGGGGCGGACCGCGAGTGGTCGCTCGTGGCCGAGTACGACGGCGAGCCCAACGGCATGAAGTTCCTGGACGACGGCCGCCTGCTGATCACCGACTACAAGAATGGCCTGATGACGCTGGACATCGCGAGCGGCCAGGTCGCGCCCTATCTGGCGCGCCGCAACAGCGAGCGCTTCAAGGGCGTGAACGACCTGATCTTCGACGCCCGGGGCAATCTGTACTTCACCGACCAGGGCCAGAGCGGCCTGCACGACCCCACCGGCCGGCTGTACCGCCTGCGCCCCGATGGCGGCCTGGACTGCCTGCTGGACAACGTGCCCAGCCCCAACGGCGTGGCGCTGTCGCCCGACGGCAAGGTGCTGTACCTGGCAGTCACGCGCGGCAACTGCGTGTGGCGCGTGCCGCTGATGGCCGACGGCAGCGTCAGCAAGGCAAGCCAGTTCTTCACCTCGTACGGCCCCAGCGGGCCGGACGGCCTGACGGTGGACGAGGCAGGCAATCTGCTGGTCTGCAATCCCGGCCTGGGGTATGTCTGGCTGCTCAACCACCGCGCCGAACCGCTCATCGTGTGGCGCAGTCCGGCGGGCGCGTCCACCACCAACATCGCATTCGGCATGGATGACCGCCGCAAGCTGTTCTGCACCGAATCGGTGTCCGGCTCGATCCTGTGCGCGCGGGCGCCGCATCCCGGTCTGGCGCTGGCCAGGCCCGGCTCGCGCTGAGCGGCCGGTTCAATTACTGTTGATCCAGTCCTGGGTGTCCTGGATGAACCAGGGAAGATTCAGTTTTTCGCCTTCGCCGGACTGGATGGTCAGGCGCTGGCCCGGCGCGCTCTGGCTTCCGTGCGCGGCCGAAGGCGGCCGGCTCCGATAGTCCATATCCGTTTGCCGGGGCGGACTATCGGCGCAGGCGGCGACCGCCGCGCAGGCGAGCGCGGCAAGAACTGGCTTGAGGGCTGAGTGACGGATCTTCATGCTGCCACTATACGCGCCCGGCCAGGCGCGCGCCTTCATTCGATCTCGATGCCCGCCTGCTCGATCAGCGCCGTCCATTGCTTCGTGTCGCGCCGCACGATGTCGGCCAGCCCTTGCGGCGAACTGGACACGAACTCCACGCCCTGGGATTCGAACTTCTGGTTCAGCTCGGGATTCTTCAGCGTTTCGATCACGGCCTGGTTCAGCTTCGCCAGCACCTCGGGCGGCGTGCCCGCCTTGGCGAACAGGCCATACCAGGTCGTGTACGACACGCCCGGCACGGTCTGCGAAACCAGCGGCAGCGTGGCCGTGTCAGCGCCCTTGCTGGGCGCGCTCATGGCCAGCGCCCTGATCGAACCCTTGTCGATCATGGGCTTGAGCGAAGGCATGCTGCTGAACAGCGCCTGCACCTGGCCCGAGGCCAGGTCCGTCAGCACCTGCGAGGTGCCCCGATACGGCACGTGCACCACGTCGATCTTGGCGTTGCTCTTGAAAAGCTCCATGCCCAGGTGGGCCACGCCGCCCACGCCCGCCGAGCCGAAATTGACCTTGCCGGGATGGGCGCGGGCGTAATCGACCAGGCCCTGCACCGAATCCACCGGCAGCTTGGCGTTGACCACCAGCACGTGCGGGCTCTCCGTCAGCAGGCTGATCGGCGCCAGCAGTTCCAGCACGTTCTTGCCTTGCATGGCCTTGGACGGCACCGTCATGTTGCCGGAGGCCGGCATCAGCAGCGTATAGCCGTCCGCTTCGGCGCCCAGCACCTGGTTCAGGGCCGGCACGCCGTGGCCGCCGCCGGCGTTCACCACCACCACCGGCTGCCCGAGGCGGTCGCCGAACAGTTTGGCGAATTCGCGCCCGACCATGTCGGCCGGGCCGCCGGCCGCGAACGGCACGACCATGCGGATGGGACGTTCCGGATATTCGGCCTGGGCCTGGGACATGGGCGCAAGCGCTGCGACCAGGGCGATGGCGCCCAGCGTTTGTTTGAGCAACATTGTCTTCCTCCTGTGGGTAATGCGGGAATCTTCTTGTGCGGGGCCGGACTAGCGCGCCGGCGCGATGTCCAGCGTGGCGCGCGCCAACGCCTCGTCGAGCCAGACCGGCCTGAGTTCGCCGCGGGCGATGGCTGCCATGCGCAGCGCTTCGGCGCGGCCCTTGGCCAGCGCCGCGGCGATCAAGGCCTCGCTTTCGTCGGGGCTGAACACGACCAGGCCGTCGTCGTCGCCCAGCACCCAGTCGCCCGGATTGACGGCCACGCCGCCGCACCGGATCGGGCGGCCGACGCTGCCGCCGCCGGTCTTGGTCGGCCCCGCCGGCGACAACGCCGCGGCGAACACCGGCAGCGCGCCGGCGCGCAGCTCGGCGGCGTCGCGCATGGCGCCGTCGACCACGACGCCGCTGAGGCCGGCCGCCGCCGCCTGGGCGCACATGATTCCGCCCATCACGGCGCGGTCCGCGTAGCCCTGGGCGTCGACCACCAGCACGTCGCCCGGCCGCGCGGCGGCCAGCGCGGCATGAATCGCCAGGTTGTCGCCGGCCGGCACCGACACGGTGAGCGCGCGGCCGCGCAACAGCCACCCCGCCCGCAGCGGCTTGATCGGCGCGTGCATCGCGCGCGCGCCCACGTCGGCCAGCAAGGTGCTGCAAAGACCTTCGGTAAACACATCGGACATCACGTTCACTCCATCAGGGCCGACACGACGGCCGGGAAAATGCTCTGGAAGGCCTCGCCGTAGCGCGCGCCCCCGGTCTTGCCGCGACGGCCGGCCTGCGCGCCGCGCTGCAGCGCCACGCGTTCGTAATAGGCCCACAGATTGCGCTGCGTCGGCATGGCCTGCATGGCCGCCCACTTGCGGTCCCACACTTGCGTGATATCCAGCAGCACGTTGGGCCTGAAGCCGCAAAGCTCGGTCTGGTGCGGTTCGAAACACAGCACCTGCGGCGGCACCACGAAGTCGGCGCCATGCCCGGGCGCCATGGCCTGCATGCGCGCGCGCAGCGTCATTTCGAACGTGCGGCAATGGTCCAGATTGGAGGGATCGTGCTCCGGATGCGTCAGCACCACCGACGCCCGCGTACGGCGCAGGGTTTCGGAAATGCGGCGCACGGAGTCCGCCGATTCCGGCATCGGGTAGTCGCCCAGGTCATGAAAATCCAGCGAACTCACGCCCAGGATGTCGGCTGCGGCCTCGGCCTCGGCGCGGCGCTGCGCCTTCACGTCATCGCGCGCGGTGTCATCCCCCCACGCCGAATTGGACTCGCCGTTTTCGCCATAGCTCAGGCACACCAGGTGCACGTCCACGCCACGCTGCGCATGCAGCGCCATCGCGCCGCCGCAGCGCCAGACGAAGTCGCCCACGTGCGCGGTGACCACCAGCATCGAACTCGCCATCTCTTTCTCCGGATTGGGAATGGCTTCATTGTATTTTTATGAAATGACGTTGTATCCAGTACAATCAACCAGCAAATTCAACATACTTGGAGCACTCGATGAGTAACGACGGCGTGGTGGCGGTGGAACGGGCGCTGAGCGTGCTGGATTGTTTCCGGCCCGGGGCCGAACACCTGTCGCTGGCCGATTTCGCGCAGCGCCTGCCGCTGCACAAGACCACGATCTTCCGCCTGCTCAATTCGCTGGCGCGCTGCGGCTACGTGGTGCGCGAGGCCGACGGGCGCTATGGGCTGGGGCCGCGCGTGCTGTTTCTGGCGCGGGTGTACGAGCGCGGCTTCGACCTGTCGGCCGTGGTGATGCCCATACTGGAAAACCTCTCGGCCGATACCGGAGAAAGCGCGGCCTATTACGTCGAGGGCGGCGAGCCGGGGCAGCGGCTATGCCTGTTCCGCCATCAGCCGCACGAAGGGCTGCACAGCCAGGTCATCGCCGGCAGCGTGATGCCGCCCGACAAGTCCTCCACCGGCCAGGTGTTCGCGATCTGGGCGCAAGGCATCCAGCAGCGCGGCGACACCGCCCTGCCCATCTTTTCCTGCGGCGCGCGCGACCCCTACACCTCGTCGTGGTCCGTGCCGGTGATCGGCCAGGACGATATGTTCGTCGGCGCGCTCACCATCGCCGGGCCGTCCGAGCGCCTGAAGACGGTGGACGCGGCCCGGTTCGAGGCGCTGATACTCGAACGCGCCGACGAACTGTCCAGGCGGCTCGGCGCGTCGGCCGAAATGCGCGGCGCCTTGTACGGCCGCGGCTAGGCGCCGACGCTCGGCGCTGAAGGCAAAAGTTTCAAAATCCGCGCTGGCTACGCCCGTCTGGCCAGGCTGAAGACCGAGGCCGGCGGCAGATTGAGCGGCACGAACCCGATCCGGCGGGCCGACAGGCCGCAGGCGTCCAGCACGCCGGGCGACACCGGGCAACGCATGCCGTAGGTGAACAGCTGCATCGAGCCGCCCTCCGACATGGCGTCGAACACCGCGGTCAGCAGCCGGTGATGAAGCGCGCCGCTCATGTTGCGCAATGGCAGTCCGCAGATCGCCGCGCCTATGCCTTCCAGCTCGGGATGGCTGTGGCGCGACAGCTCCAGCGCGCAGACCTGCAGCACGGCGGCCTGGGGAAACTGCGTGCGCAGGCTGGAACTCATGGCCGCGTCCTGCTCCACCAGCACCATGCGCGCCGGGTCCACGCCCCGGCGCAGCATTTCCCGGGTGAACACGCCGGTGCCGCAGCCGAGCTCCAGCACTTTGCCCGCATTGGGCGGAATGGCCGAGGTGATGGCCGCGGCCAGGGCTGGGCCGGACGGCGCCACGGCGCCGATGGCCGCGGGATTGGAAAGTAACGCCTTGACGAACTGCTTGCGCTCCTGCAGCCAGCTCATGGATGTTCGTGACGGGGACTTATGCGCTGCGGTGAAGTGGAAAGGCGAATGCATCGGTCGTTTCTGACTCCAGGTACGAAAACCTCCGCGCGCTTTTGCGCGCGGAGATTCAGCTTGAACGCACCGCCGGGCGGGCGGCGCGCGCTGCTATCCAGACCTTAACTGGCATCGACGGTTCAGGCACGAAACCGTGCGTAAGCACCCTTGTCAATCTGACAAGCGCCCCCCCTACTTGCCCGCCGGCCGCAGCGTCAGCGTATCGGCCCGCTCGCTATCCACCTTGGCGCGGCTGAACGCCATGGGGAAGTACTCGCCAGTGGCCCAGCCCTTGAGCAGGTTCTGGTAGTACGGGCTGCGCGGATCGGCGGACTGGCCGGGCACGTTCTGCACACGCGAATTGTCCCAGTTGGACACGTCGATCACCTGGCGGTACGAGGCGCCGCTGATCTGGCGGAAGTCCGACTTGCGGAACGTGGCGCGATGCACCGTGTCGTTGTCGCCGCCCACCGGATAACGCGGCGTGCCGTAGGCTTTGGCGGTGGCCTCGGGCAGCAGGCCGGCCAGGCTGTGCTCGAACTGGATGTGGTGCAGCTTGCCCCATTGCCACTGGGCCGGGTCCGAGCCGAGCTTGGCCTGCAGCTTCTGCACGCCATCGCCCAGCGCGGCCAGCAGCAGCGCGTCGCGGCCCTGCTCCGGCCGCTGGCCGAAGGCGGCGTCCGGCGCGGCCAGCTTCTCCAGCGTCTTGCGCGTGGACAGCTCGCCAAAGACGCTGCGGCCCGCGGCGGGCACATACAGGTCGGACACGCGCTTGACCACTTCGGGCAGCCAGAACTCATAGACCGTGGCGGCGCGGCTGTCGGTGCCCGTCTTGTAGTCCCAGTCCTTCAGCAGGCTCAAGGCCCGGCTCAACTGCGGATCGGCGGAGTTCAGCGACTTGGCGTAGCCGGCCAGCGTACGCGCCGGAATCGACAGGTTGTCGAACTGCAGGGCCTGCGAGTTCTGCACCGTCAGCCCCTTGCCGTCGGCCAGTACTTCGCGGATGCGCTGCACGCGGTAGGGTTCGGCCCAGGTGCGCGCCGACATGTCCCGGTAGCGGTAGTCGGCCGGCAGGTTGAACTCGTTGGCCGTGGCGAGGTAGCCCTCGGGCGGGTTGTAGACGCGCGGCAGCGCGCTGCCGGGCAGCACGCCGCGCCATTCGAAGTCGCCGTTGCCGGGCACGGGCAGCATGCCCGACCAGTCGGCGCGCGGACGGATCGGCGCGATGCTGCCGCCAAACCAGCCGATATTGCCGTCCACGTCGGCGTACACCATGTTCTCGCTGGGCGTGTAGTGCTTTTCCATGCCGGCCACGAACTCGTTCCAGTTCTGCGCCTGGTTCAGCCGCAGGCTGGCCAGATAGGCGGCCGTGCCCGGATATTCCAGATAGGCCGCGCGCAGCGCATAAGCCTTGCGCCGCACCGGATCTTCATAAATCACCGGACCATGGCGCGTGAACTTCAGCTGCCGCGTCGCCGCCGGCTGGCCGCGCACCGGAATCGATTCCTCCACCTGGCGCATCTTCTCCCAGCCGCCGCGGTAGCGGTACTCATTGGGATTGGACGGATTGGTATCGTAGACGTAGAGGTCTTCCTCGTCGCCGAAGGCGAAGATCGTCAGCCCGAATGCGATGCGGTCGTTGTGCCCCATGGAAACGCCGGGCAGCGCCGGCTCGCCGGCGCCGATCACGTTCCAGCCCGGCGCGTTCAGGTGCACCATGTAGCGCAGCGACGGCATCGTGATCGAACGGTGCGGATCGCCCGCCAGTATGGGCTTGCCGGTGGCCGTGTGCTGTCCGCCTATGGTCCAGTTGTTGCTCTCGTAGCGGGTCGCCATGGGATCGAACGCCGGGTCCAGCGCGGCCATCATGCCCGCCGACAGGCGGCTTGCCAGCGCCGCGCGCTGGTCTTCGGCCAGCGGGCTGCGCGGAAAATCCGCCGCCACGAACTTCTGGCCGGTGCGCGCCAGGCTGTAATTGGCGAGCACCTTGCTGTCCACCTGCTTCACGTCCAGCCCGGCCGGCACCTGCAGCGCCAGCGGCGGCTCGAAAGTGCTCAGGCCCTGGACCGTGTTCAAGCCCAGCGCGGCCACCCGCTGCGCCATTCTGACTTCTTCGTTGAGGTTGCGCGTCAGGCCGTAGATGCGGATGAGCGAGGTCTGCGGACTCCAGTAGCCGGGCTCGGTGCCGGTCAGCTTGAATTCCGGCGGCATCTGGTCGGGATGCGCCTTGACCCAGTCAACGTAGGCGTTGATGCCCGCCGCGAACGCGGTCAGGATCGCCTGGCCCTGCGGATGGTAGCTGGCGTATTCGGCCTGCATGTCGCCGCGGAACAGGAACAGGCGCGCGGCGCGGTCCTGCTCGATGAAGCGCGGGCCGAACTGTTCGGCCATCTTGCCCTCGCCCTGGCGGCGCCAAAGATCCAGCTGCCACAGCCGGTCGCGCGCGGCGCTGAAGCCCTGCGCGAAGAACAGGTCCGCCTGGTTCTGCGCGTAGATGTGCGACACCCCGTGGCGATCGCGCACGATCTCCACCGGCTGCGACAGCCCGGCCATATCGATGGTGTCTTTCTTGCTTCCCGGCGCGGCACAGCCCGCCAGCACCGCCACCAATCCGCCCGCCAGCAATGCAGCGGCCCTGCGATTGAACGTACGCATGACTCCTCCTCCGATGATTGGACTGCCATCGCTGCCGGTCTCGAGGCGCCATGCTTGCCGACGCTGCCGCTCGCAATGCCGTACAACTAAACCATGTGTCCCCCCTCTTGCGCAAGCAAGTTTTCAAGCATAAATTCTTCGATACCGCATATCGCTTGCGTCGCGAGCGAACTGCGCGCACGGCGTCAGAAGGTTGTTTTTCTATCCCTGTTCCCTTGAGGAGCGATGCGATGAAAGTGAAACACCTGTTCGGTCCCGCAGTTCTAGCCCTCGCCTTGCTGGCCCCCGCCACCGGCGCCGCGGCCGCCTCCGAGGGAGCCCCCATCCTCACCGGCCAGCAATGGTCGCAGTCCGACCCCAACCTGAAAAAAGCCTACCTGCTGGGCATGGCCAACCTGCTGCAGGTGGAACAGGCCTACCAGCGGCGCCACGCCCCCACTGACGCCCAGAGCCTGGTCCCGCGCTTCGCCAAGGGACTGCAGACGCAGACCCTGGACTCGGTGCGTGAAAGCCTGGACAACTGGTATGCGGCGAACCCGACAAGGATGGACCGCCCGGTGGTCGAAACGCTCTGGTTCGAAATCGTCGTGCCCGGCACGAAACGCGCGCGCTAGGAGACCGCCATGAAAACAGTTAGCTCGATCGTCATCGGCCTGGCGATGGTGTCGCTGGCCGGCTGCACCAACATGAGTTCCAAACAGCAAGGCACCCTGTCGGGCGCGGCCATCGGCGCCGCGGCCGGCGCCGGCATCGCCGCCATCGCCGGCGGCAGCGGCTGGACGGGCGCGGCCATCGGCGGCGTGGCCGGCGGCATTGCGGGGAATATTTACGGCGGGCAGTGATCCGGCCGGCAGACGGAAAGCGCGTCAAACCTTGCCGGCTACCCGGCAAGGTTTGACGCGCTAAGTCTTTGTCATACAATGGTTATTTGATAATCAATTGGCGAAGAACTATACTCTGCCTCAGTAATTTGGGATCCACCTATGATGCCCTTGAAGCAGCGCATGCTGCGATCCATCCAGCGCAGGCCAGGCAACGTCGTCCTGCGTTCCGAACTGGCGCCACTGGGAAGCTCCACCCAGGTTTCCGAAGCACTGAAAAAGCTTCAAGGAGAAGGCGTGCTTGTTCGCATCGGCACCGGCATCTACGCAAAAACCCGTCGCAGTTCGGTCACCGGCAGTATCGTGCCCGCCGGCAGCCTGGAAACGCTGGCGACGGAAGCCCTTAAAAAACTGAACATTGCGGTCAGCGCGGGACAAGCAGCTTCCGCCTACAACAACCGTCGAACCACCCAACTGCCCGGCGCTTTCGTCGCGAACACGGGCAACCGCCGCATCACTCGGAAAATCGAGGTCGGGGGACGCGCGCTGAAATATGAGAATAATTACAGACGCGCAGAAACAGGCGCTTGAGGACCTGTCCGCGGAAGGCTTGCTGCGAGGCCTGCCCATCCAGACCGCCGAGAAAGACATACACATCACCGAGCTGCTTCGCGGCCTGAGCGCGCTCGAAGTCCATCACGAGCACTTCCAACTAGCCGGTGGAAAAAAGGGAACCGGGGTAAGGCACGACGAGAATATTCAACTGGTGTTCGTAGGCGGCACTTGCCTGTCCAAAGCTTATGGCCTCATCAACCGGATGTCGGAAGACATCGACATCAAGGTGGTATTGCGCCCTCCGGCTTTGGCGCTGAAAAAAGACCGTGGCAACCGCGCGCGCCTGAAGGCCTTGCACCAGGCGGTCGCGGAACTGCTGGGCAAGTTGGGCTTCCCTCTTATCGAACAGGCCGGGAACCCGCATATCCGGGACTCTCATCGCTACTTCTTGGTGGATGCGGGTTACAAGACCGCTTTCGATGTGATTTCGAGCTTGCGGCCCGTGCTCAAGCTCGAACTGATTGAGCGTCAGCCATTGTTGCCGCTGGAACGCCAACGGTTCGGCTATCTCTACGAAACGCTGGCCGGCCAGCCGCCGTCCACCACGGTCGAGTTCGATTGCATTTCCGTTGCCGAAACACTGGCCGAAAAAGTGCTCTCTCTGTTGAGACGGTGCGCCGACGACTGGGACGGCCATCAAGCCAGGCGCGACAAGGCCAGGCAAGGCGCCGCGCAGGACGGGCAAAGCGAAGACGGTGGCAATGTACGCAAATACGGCATCGATCCGACGCTGGTTCGCCATATTTATGACGTCGCCCAGATCGTAAAAGCTGCGCCGCCGTCTCTGGACGCCGCCCATTCCATCTTTGCAGCGCTGTTGGAAAAAGATCGGGCGGAATTTGCCGGGCAGAATCCGGAATTCGACATGGACCCCGTCGGTGTGCTTACACGAACCCTGGCGGCCGCAAGTTCGAACGCCTGGCTTCGACAACAGTACGAGAAGGTGCTCATGCCGCTCGTCTATGACAACGAACCGCCGGCGTTTGACGAATCTTTCGCGGCGTTTGAAGCGATCGCCGCCGCGCTACTTTCGACTTGCCAAAGCGCCGCAAGCCCCGCCCGTTAGCGCCGCCCGGACATCGCATCCGGGCGGCGCCCCAACGCTCAGCGCTGCGAATCCAGCACTTCGTTGTTCTTCACCACTTCCTGCGCCTTGGCGTAGCTTTCGATCAGCATTCAGCCACATCATCGTCCCTGCATTATTTACATCGGGCCGCAAGGCTGGCGTACGGCAGGCAATCCCCCATGACGCACCGGCCCACCACGGCCCGCCCGGCGCAACCGGCATACACTGCAACGCCCGGCCTCTGCCTGCGCACGACTCCCTCATGACGTATCTGCTCTGGTCCCTGCCCGCCCTCATCGTCATTGCCGCCATCGCCAGCGGACGCGTGAACACCACGGTCGCGGCCATCCTGGGGCTGGCGGCCGCGCTGGCCGTGGCGCTAGGGGCCGCGCCCGCGCCATTCGATGGCGGGCAACTGGGGCAGGCGCTCACGCGCGGCCTGTGGATCGGCGCGATCATCACGCCCTATATCCTCGGCGGACTGCTGTTCTGGCACATGGCCGCCCAGCATCCCGCCGGCAAGGCGGCCGGCGCCGACGGCCCGGGCGATACGCTGGCGCGGCGCAGGCGGCTGTACTTCGCCTGCTTCCTGGTGGGTCCGTTCGCCGAAGCGGCCACCGGCTTCGGCGTGGGCATGCTGGGCACGGTGCTGCTGATCCGTCCGCTCAAGCTGCAGCCGCGCGAAACCATGGTGTTCGCGCTGCTCAGCCAGACCCTGATTCCGTGGGGCGCGATGGGCAGCGGCACGCTGCTGGCCTCGGCCTATGCGCGCGTGCCGGCCTCGCAGCTGGCGCTCTACAGCCTGGTGCCCGTGGCGTTGCTGACGGCGCTATGGATGGCGCTGTACTGGCGCACCGCCGCGCGCGCGGGGCTGCGCGCCGCCGCATCCGAACACTGGCGCGAAGCCGGCTGGATGACCGTGAGCCTGGCGGCGCTGGCCGCGGCCACCGCGCTGCTCGGTCCCGAGACCGCGCTGCTGGCGGCCTACGGCCCGCTCATCGTCGCGCGCTTCCTGCTCGACCGCCGCCCCGGCCGCGCGCAGTTGCAGGCCGCGGCCGGCGGCGCCCTGCCCTACATCGCCATGATCGCCTGGCTGGTGGCGACCCGGCTGCTGCCTGGCCTGAACCATGCGCTCTCGGCGCCGGCCGACTTCCGCCCGTACGCCGACCTGCCGGGCTGGCAGCCCTTGCTGCATGCGGGCAGCTGGCTCATCGCCGGCGCGCTGGCGCTGGCCGCGCTGCGACGCCAGCCGCAAGTCCTGGCCGCGCAGGCGCGCGCCGCCTGGACCACCGGCCGCCACGCCGTGTACTCGGTGTTCCTGTTCGCCATGATGGCCGAGGTGCTGGCCGGCGCCGGCATCTCGCAGGCCTACGCCGACGGCCTTTTCTCCAGCCTGCGCGACTGGACCGTGCTGATCACGCCCGTGCTGGCCGGCGCCTTCGGCATCCTGGCCAATAGCGGCAACGCGCCGAACAGCCTGTTCATGCCGTCCCAGCTATCACTGGCGCTGCAAGCCGGCCTGAACGTGCCCGCCGCGGCCGCATTGCTGCACGTGTCGGGGACCTCGCTGGGCATTTTTTCGCCGGTGCGGATGTCCATCGCCGCCGGACTTGCGCACGGCCGCGGCCAGGAACGCGCCGTCTACGCCGGGCTGCTGCCTTACGCGCTGGCCGCTTGCGGGGTGCTGCTGTGCCTGGCGCTGGTGTTGGCGTTGTCGGGCAGTCCGGGGTGAACGGGCCACGCTAACCACTTTCCCGGCACGCGCTTCAGGCGCTATTGCTCCACGCCATACAAGGCAGGAAGCAGAATCGGCAAGGACTCGAGTGGAAAAGCGAACCTGACCGGGGCATGGGACGTATCGGAAGCGACCAGGCCGGACTTCAGGGCCGCCGCCAATAGAGCGCGCCCCGTGCGTTCGCCCAGGCCGGTCATCTGAATGAACTCTCCGCGCGTGGTGGGACCTGCGGCAAACAGATGGTAAATGGGCAACGCGGCCTCGGGCCGCAACCGTCCCTTCGCCGTTTCCACCAGGACCGACGCCTTGATTTTTTCTTTCATCGAGTCCAGCGCCAACATTTCCCTCATGTAGGAAACCTGGTCTTCACATACCCCCAGGAAATATTCGATCCATTGCAACAGGCCCTTTTGAGTGAGGTTGCCGCGCCCATCCAGATCGCCTTGCCGCGGCGCGTCCGCGCCGGCCAGATAGCCGTAGTAGTCCGCGACATTTCGAGCCAGGCCACGATTGACCGACCATAGGCCCCGGGTAATTGGCAGCATGGCAGCGTGAGTCTGCAATCGCGCGGAGCGACCATTGCCGTCGGAGAAAGGATGCATCCAGGCCATCCGATGATGCGCGCAGGCGATGGCGATAAGCTGTGCATCACCGGCCCGTTGCCGGTCATAGTGCGCGGTGAACGACTCCATGAACCGTGGCAAAGCGCGCCAGACGGGCGGATGGTGGCGACCGACGACGACATCAACCTCCCGCAGCTCTCCCGGTTCGACGGATAGGCCGTCCTTGCTGATTCTGTCCGCCGGAGCAAGGCGGCCATACATGGCTCGATGAGCGAGCCTAGCGAAATCGGCGCTCAGCGGCGAATGGCTCTCGGCCAGACCTTCCAGTTCCCGTTCCGCCTCGATATGAGCCACGGCAACACGCTGCAATTGTGCAATTTCGGGCTTGTTCGAGTACTTGTCATGTAAAGCTGCGTCGATGTTCCTGGGGGTTGTGCTTTGGCCCTCGATCCTGTTGCTGTAATAGGAATTCATGCTGCGCAGCAGTTCGTGCAACGCTGCCCGAGTGCTTGCGTGGGCTATGCCTCCAAGTTCGGCCGCTTGGTTGACCACGGTCGCCGACCGTTCAATCAGGGGAGCGAGCACATGCTCGCCCGGAGATAAAGGCATGAACTGCTGCGGAGAATCGTACATTTTTCCGGTTTAAATTCCGATCTTTAAATCATCTATGTAATTGATATTACGGCACATATCAAGTGCAAATTTCTAGACACCAAGTTATTTTTGCCGCTTTTTTTTCCGGTTTTTTTGCCTTGCTCGCAGTACCGACCTATCCAGCCGGATCAACGCGGCACCGGCAACGGCGGCGCGGGCGTCAGCGGCCCGCTGGGCTGGCCCCGCGGCGCAGGCATGGGCGGCAGGCGCGACGGCGCCGGGCTGACCCATCCCGGCTGGCGGCCCGGGCTGCTGCCGGGCGCCGGAGGCGGACCCGGCGGCCTGCCGGCATTGGCGCAGCCCGTGCCCAGGCACGGCTCGGGCGCCGGCTCGGGATTGAAGAGCCGTGGGCAGGCGGAGCCCACGCAAGTGTCGGGAATGACTCGGGCCGAAGGCGGCGGCTGTGGCACGGCGGGCGTCGCGCCCTGGGCGCCGGCAACGGCGGACAGCGCCGCCAGCCCGGCCGCCAACACCGCTGTTTCACGCATTTTCATGGCTGCATGCTCCGCCCCGCGCGCCGGGGCCTGCCGCCAGGATTCCATGCCGGCGCGCCCGGCGTCAATCCAGGCGGATGTCGGTGCTCTTGACCACCGTGGCCCAACGCGCGCGCTCGCCGGCGAAGAACTGCGCCAGCTCGGCGGGATTGCGCGTGACGATTTCTGCGCCCTGCTCGTTGAGCTGGGCCTTGACCTCGGGCTGGTTGACGATCTGCGCCATCAGCGTGGACAGGCGCTCGGCCACCGGATCGGCGAAGGTCGCCGGCGCCATCACGCCCTGCCAGGTACCGGATTCGAAGCCGGCCACGCCCTGCTCGGAAATGGTCGGCAGGTCGGGCACCAGCTGCATGCGTTCGCGCTTGGAGATCGCGATCGGACGCAGCTTGCCGGCGCGGATGTGGGGCAGCGTGGCCAGCAGGCCGTTCATGATGATCTGGGTCTGCCCGCCGATGGTGTCGGTCACCGCCTGCGAGCCGCCTTTGTACGGCACGTACTCCCATTGCGCGCCGGTGGCCTGCTGCACCGCCACTGCGGCCAGGTGCGGCGCGCTGCCGATGGCCGTCACGGCGAAATTCAGGCGCTGCTTCCTGGACAGCGCGACCAGTTCGGGCACGGTGCGCGCCGGCACGTCCGGATGCACGGCCAGCACGTGCGGCGAATAGGCCAGCATGCCGACGGCGCGCAAGTCCTTGGAGGGGTCGAAAGACAGCTTGGTATAGACCGACGGACTGATGGCCAGCGCGCCCACGTCGCACAGCAGCACGGTATGGCCTTCGCCCGCGGCCTGCACCACCAGCCCGGCGCCCAGGTTGCCGTTGGCCCCGGGCTTGTTCTCGACCACCACCGTCTGCGACAAGGCTTCGCTCAGCCGCGGCGCCAGCAGGCGGGCGATGATGTCGGATGATCCGCCCGGCGGATATGGCACGATGATGCGCACCGGCCGGGTCGGCCAGCCGGACGGCTGCGCCCCCGCGGGCAACCATGGCGCCAGGCACAGCGCCGCGGCGCCGCCCAGGAACTGTCTCTTGCTCGGGTTCATGCTGTCTCCTCTCCAGGATATGCGCCGCGTCCGCTCGGCAGGCTAGTTATCATACAACTACAAGAATAATTCCAAACGACATAAAAAATATATTTCGGGTTTCCCCTTTAATGCCGCATATTTAGCTAGACCCTTCCTTGTAGCCCCGATTTTCATGTTGTACGATGACCTACCTCTTGAATCAAAAAACCACCCAGGACGAGCGCCCCCATGACGACTCCGCAGGAACTCAAGAACATTGTTTCGGACGGCTTGCTGTCCTTCCCCGTGACGGACTTCGACCAGAACGGAGACTTCAACGCCAGGGGCTATGCGCAGCGCCTGGAATGGCTGGCGCCCTACGGCGCCACCGCGCTGTTCGCCGCGGGCGGCACGGGTGAATTCTTCTCGCTGGCGCCGCAGGAATATGCCGACGTCATCCGGACCGCGGTGCAGACCTGCGCCGGCAAGGTGCCTATCCTGGCCGGCGCGGGCGGGCCTACGCGCAGCGCCATCGCCTATGCCCAGGAGGCCGAACGCCTGGGCGCCAAGGGCATCCTGCTGCTGCCTCACTACCTGACGGAAGCCTCGCAGCAAGGCATCGCGGCCCACGTCGAACAGGTCTGCAAGTCGGTGAAGATCGGCGTCATCGTCTACAACCGCGCGCAATCGCGCCTGTCGGCCGACAGCCTGGCCCAGCTGGCCGAACGCTGCCCCAACCTGATCGGCTTCAAGGACGGCGTGGGCGACATCGAGGCCATGGTGCGCATCCGCCGCAAGCTGGGCGACCGCTTTTCGTATCTGGGCGGGCTGCCCACGGCCGAGGTCTACGCCGCCGCCTACCGCGCGCTGGGCGTGCCCGTGTATTCCTCGGCGGTGTTCAACTTCGTGCCGCGCACGGCCATGGCGTTCTATCGCGCCATCGCGGCCGGCGACCACGACACGGCCAACCAGTTGCTGGACACGTTCTTCCTGCCCTACCTGGACATCCGCAACCGCGTGCCGGGCTATGCGGTCAGCATCGTCAAGGCCGGCGCCCGGCTGGTCGGGCACGACGCCGGCCCGGTGCGCGCGCCACTGACGGACCTGCTGCCCGATGAGATGGAGGCGCTGGACGCGCTGATACGCAAGCTCGGCCCGCAATAACAAGCCGGGCTGCAAGCCCGGATAAACCCGGTTCAAACCAGGAACTGGCGATACGCCTCGTTGTCGGTTTCCTCGAAATGGGCATAGCCCAGCTCGCGCAGAAAGGCGTCGAGCGCGCCGCTGTCGGCCAGCGGCGCCTGGATGCCGACCAGCGCCGAACTGAAGTCCGCGCCCTGGTTGCGGTAATGGAACAGGCTGATGTTCCAGTTGGGCGCCATCTCCGACAGGAACTTCATCAGCGCGCCCGGGCGCTCCGGGAACTCAAAACGGAACAGGAGTTCACCGCCCGCCAGCGGCGAGCGCCCGCCCACCATGTAGCGGATGTGCTGGCGCGACAGCTCGTTATTGGTCAGGTCTCCCACGGAAAAACCCTGTTCCTGCAGCGCCGCCATGATCTCGGCGGCGTCGCCGCGCCGCGCGATCTGCACGCCGACGAAAATGTGCGCGGTATGGGCATCGGCGATGCGGTAGTTGAACTCCGTCACGCTGCGCTGGCCGATCACGCGGCAAAAGCGCCGGAAACTGCCGCGCTCCTCGGGCACGGTCACGGCGAACACCGCTTCGCGCGCCTCGCCCACCTCGGCGCGGTCGGCCACGAAACGCATGCGGTCGAAGTTCATGTTGGCGCCCGACGTGATGGCGATCAGCGAACAGCCCTGCACGCCTTCGCGTTCCACATACTGCTTCAGGCCCGCCACCGCCAGCGCGCCGGCCGGCTCCAGCACGCTGCGCGTGTCCAGGAATACGTCCTTGATCGCCGCGCAGACCGCGTCCGTGTCCACCAGGAGCACCTCGTCCAGGTGCGCGCGGCACAGGCGGAAGGTTTCCTCGCCCACCAGCTTGACCGCCGTGCCGTCCGAGAACAGCCCCACTTCGGCCAGGCTGACCCGTTCGCCGGCGCGCAACGACTGCGCCATGGCGCAGGAATCCTGGGTCTGCACGCCGATCACCTTGACCTCGGGCGCCACCGCCTTGACGTAGGCCGACACGCCGGCCGCCAGGCTGCCGCCGCCGATCGGCACGAAGATCGCGTGCGGCGCGCCCGCATGCTGGCGCAGGATCTCCATGCCCACCGTGCCCTGGCCGGCGATCACGTACGGATCGTCGAACGCCGGGATGAAAGTCAGCGCATGCTGCGCGGCCAGCGTCTGGGCGTGGGCATAGGCGTCGCTGTACGAATCGCCCGCCTGCACCACCGTCACCGTCGGCCCGCCGTGGGCGCGGACCGCGTCCACCTTTACCTGCGGCGCGGTCTGCGGCACCACGATGGTGGCGCGCACGCCGAGCTTGGCGGCCGAGATCGCCACGCCTTGCGCATGATTGCCGGCCGAGGCCGTGATCACGCCGCGGTCCAGCGCGGCCTGCGGGGTGTTGCGCATCTTGTTGTAGGCGCCGCGCACCTTGAAGGAAAACACCGGCTGGTTGTCCTCGCGCTTGAGCAGCACGGTGTTGCCCAGGCGCGCGGACAGGCCGCGGGCGGGGTCCAGTTCGGTCTCGCGGGCGATGTCGTAGACGCGGGCCGTGAGGATCTGCCTCAGGTATTCCATCGGCGAGGCGTTGCCGTGCTGGAATGCGGCGGGGTTAGCGGCTTCTGAACTGGCGGAAGGAGTTGCGGACATGCGGTTCTCTGCTTTGGGGGTTGGCTTTGCCCGGCAGAGGCGGCCACAAAAAACCCGCCTCGTGGGGCGGGTGGCTGTGACTGTTGCGGTCGCGCGCTAACCCACCATTCCAGGAATGATGGTAATAATCAGCGAAATGCGAACGGCGCGGAAATTCATGGGCCGTAGCTTCCTCCAAGCGCCGCGCTTTGTCAAACGAGACCCGCGGCGGGCCTGCCCGAAATAATGCGTCCCCGTTTTATCGCCTGCGCCTGCGCGTATCCCGCGCCCGACACCGCCGTTTTTCCTGCGCGCCAGACGGGCCGCGGTATTACAATGTAAGGTTCGTGGCAGTCGCACCTCCCTGGAGGCGGACCTGGGTCCGGCCGGTACAACCGGCCCTCCCCGGCCGGCCAAACAAAAAAGGGCGGGCGCCGGCCATGCTGGGCAGACGCTCACGGCCTGCGCGCCTGCCCGGACGAACCCACTCTCGACAACATCTACCGGCTTCGCGCCGCATAGCATGTTCGGGTTTGCGCCTAGCGCCTGCCGAACAGATTCAAGGATCATGTCTCTTACTCCGAAGATTATCTATACCCTCACCGACGAAGCGCCGGCGCTCGCAACCCGTTCGCTGCTGCCCATCGTCCAGGCCTACACCAAACCCGCCGGCATCACCGTCGAGACCCGCGACATCTCCCTGGCCGGCCGCATCATCGCCGTGTTCCCGGACTACCTCGACGACAGCCAGAAGCTGGGCGACGCCCTGGCCGAGCTGGGCGCGCTGGCCGTGCAGCCGGAAGCCAACATCATCAAGCTGCCCAACATCAGCGCCTCCATGCCGCAGCTGAAGGCCGCCATCAAGGAACTGCAGCAACAGGGCTACAAGCTGCCCGACTACCCCGACGCCCCGGCCAACGACACCGAGCGCGACATCAAGGCCCGCTACGACAGGGTCAAGGGCAGCGCCGTCAACCCGGTCCTGCGCGAAGGCAACTCCGACCGCCGCGCCCCGCTGTCGGTCAAGAACTACGCGCGCAAGCACCCGCACAAGATGGGCGCCTGGTCGTCCGACTCCAAGTCGCACGTGTCGCACATGAGCGAAGGCGATTTCTACGGCACCGAGAAGTCGGCGCTGATCGCCGCCGCCGGCGACGTGAAAATCGAACTGGTCGCCGCTGACGGCGCCGTCACCGTCCTGAAGGACAAGACCCCGGTCAAGGCCGGCGAGATCATCGACGCCGCCGTCATGTCCGCCGCCAAGCTCAAGTCCTTCCTGCAGGCCCAGGTCGACGACGCGCGCGCCCAGGGCGTGCTGTTCTCGGTGCACCTGAAGGCCACCATGATGAAGGTCTCCGACCCTGTCATCTTCGGCCACGTGGTGTCCGTGTTCTACAAGGACGTGCTGGCCAAGCACGCCGACGCGCTGGCCCAGGCCGGCTTCGACCCGAACAACGGCATCGGCGACCTCTACGCCAAGATCCAGTCGCTGCCGGCCGACCAGCAGGCCGCCATCACCGCCGACATCGACGCCGCCTACAAGACGCTGCCGGCACTGGCCATGGTCAACTCCGACCGCGGCATCACCAATCTGCACGTGCCCAGCGACGTCATCGTCGACGCCTCCATGCCCGCCATGATCCGCGACTCGGGCAAGATGTGGAACGCCGCCGGCGAACTGCAGGACGCCAAGGCCGTGATCCCCGACCGCAGCTACGCCGGCGTCTATCAGGCCGTGATCGACGACTGCAAGGCCAACGGCGCCTTCAACCCGGTCACCATGGGCAGCGTGCCCAACGTCGGCCTGATGGCCCAGGCCGCCGAGGAATACGGTTCGCACAACAAGACCTTCGTGATCCCGGCCGCCGGCACCGTCCGCGTGACCGACGCCGCCGGCGCCGTGCTGCTGGAACAGGCCGTCGAGGCCGGTGACCTGTGGCGCATGTGCCAGACCAAGGACGCCGCGATCCAGGATTGGGTCAAGCTGGCCGTCACCCGCGCCCGCGTCAGCAAGACGCCGGCCGTGTTCTGGCTGGACGAGAACCGCGCCCACGACGCGCAGGTCATCGCCAAGGTCAAGCAGTACCTGAACGACCACGACACCAGCGGCCTGGACCTGCGCATCCTCAGCCCGGTCGAAGCCACCAAGTTCTCGCTCAAGCGCATCCGCGCGGGCCAGGACACCATCTCGGTGACCGGCAACGTGCTGCGCGACTACCTGACCGACCTGTTCCCCATCATGGAACTGGGCACCAGCGCCAAGATGCTGTCCATCGTGCCGCTGGTCGCCGGCGGCGGCCTGTTCGAAACCGGCGCCGGCGGTTCGGCGCCCAAGCACGTGCAGCAGTTCCTGGAAGAAGGCTTCCTGCGCTGGGATTCGCTGGGCGAATTCATGGCGCTGGCCGCCTCGCTGGACCACCTGGGCCGCGCCTATGACAACGCCCGCGCCCTGGTGCTGGCCAAGACGCTGGACCTGGCCACCGCCAAGTTCCTGGACGAGAACAAGTCGCCCGAGCGCAAGGTCGGCGGCCTGGACAACCGTGGCAGCCACTACTACCTGGCCATGTACTGGGCCCAGGCCCTGGCCGCGCAGACCGACGACCGCGAACTGGCCGGCCAGTTCGCCCCCGTCGCCCGCGCCCTGGCCGACGGCGAGGACACGATCCTGGCCGAACTGAAGGCCGCCCAAGGCAAGCCGGTGGACATCGGCGGCTACTACCAGCCCGACCAGGCCAAGGCCAGCCAGGCCATGCGCCCCAGCGCCACGCTGAACCAGGCGCTCGCCGCCATCGCCTAAACGGCGCGACGCGACGCAAAAAAACCGGCAGCCTTGCGGGGCTGCCGGTTTTTTTTTCGCGCCTCAGGCCTGCAGCCGATCCAGCCGCAGCCGTCCGCGCTCGTCCGTAAGACGCCGCATGGCTCCATACGCCGCGCCCATGGCGGCCATGCCGCTGGCGCCGCACAGCAGGAACATCAGCAGGATCTGGTACTTCGCGGCCTCTATCGGGTCCATGCCGGCGATGATCTGGCCGGTCATGATGCCCGGCAGCGTGATAATGCCCGCCGCCGACATCTGGTTGATGCTGGGCACGATGCCGCGCCGCACCGATTCGCGCAGCAGCGCCGAGAAGGCCTGGCGCGCCGGCGCGCCCAGCGACAGCCGGGCCTCGATCGCCTGCTTTTCGCGCCGCACGCCCGACAGCATTCCATCCAGCGCCAGGCTGGCGGCGTTGAGCACGCTGCCCAGCACGATGCCGATCAGCGCGATCGCATAGCGCGGGTCGTACCAGGGCTCCGGGTGCAGCGCGGTGTTGAGGATGAACATCACGGTGATGAGGGTCGTCGCCGCCACCGCCGCCGCGCCCACCCAGCCGTTGCCATGCCCGACCAGCCGGGCCTTGGGGCGCGCGGCCACCTCGCGCGCCGCCAGCGCCATCATCACCGCCACCACCAGCGCGGTCAGCCAGGGCGCCGCATGCGCAAACACGATGCGCAGAATATGGCCGACCAGCAGCAGCTGCACCACCGTGCGCAGCGCCGCCCACAACAGCTGCCGCTGCACGTTCACGCGCAGCGCGAACGAGATCCCGGCGCTCAACACCACCAGCAGCGACGCGACGACCAGATCCAGCGTATCCAGTTTGATCACGTCCATAGCGCCTCCAGCCTCCCCTGCTCCATGCGCCAGGCGCGGCGCGCCATGCGACGCGCCTGCTCGGCGCTGTGCGTGACCATCAGGATCGCCGCACCGCCGTCCAGGTAGCGCCGCAGCTCCTCTTCCACCCGTCCGGTAGCGGCCTGGTCCAGCGCAGCGGTCGGCTCGTCCAGCAGCAGCACGCGCGGGTCCAGCGCCAGCGCGCGCACCAATCCTAGGCGCTGGCGTTCGCCGCTGGACAACTCGTTGACCAGCGCATCCAGCTTGTCCTCGGACAGGCCAAGCCGGCCCATGATCGCGACGGCGCGGGCGCGGTCCTTGAAATGCGGCGCCACGCGGTCTTCCCACCAGCCCGCCTCGGCCTGGCAGTACATGACCTGCCGGCGCCATTCATGGCCACGCATGCCCGAACGGCGCCGCCCGCCCAGCTCGGCCTCGCCGTGGCCCGGGTCCAGATCGGCGATCTGCCGCAACAGCAATGATTTTCCGGCCCCCGAAGGGCCGAGCACGGCGGCGCATTCGCCCGCCGCGAGATCCAGGCTGACGGGCGCCAGGCGGCGGCTGTAGAGGCCGCGCAGCCTGAGCAAGGGAGCTTCGTCTGACATGGCGGCAAGCATAACCCGTGACACGGCCCTATGCGTTTCGCCACCCTGCATATGGATGCCGCCTATGTGTTCTTTGCAATCCAACGCTGCAAAAAACGATTTGCTAGAGTACATATATTGCAAATGCGAATCATACCCATGCAGATGCTTGAGTCGTGCAACAGCGGTGCAGACAATCCTTCGCCGATGCGGTGGACAGGCCGGCAACCCCGCCAGCCGCGCCCCGTTCCCACCGATTAGACGCCGCGCCCGGCCTTGTCCCGCGGCGCTCGTTGCAGAACGCCGCCCGTGAATCACAGACCCAGAGGTGGCACCAACATGACCCGTGAACTCTATGACTTCGTCGCCATCGGCCTAGGCCCGTTCAATCTCAGCCTGGCCTGCCTGTCTGCTCCGCTGCCCGGCGTGCGCGCCCTGTTCCTCGACAAAAAGCCGGGCTTCGACTGGCATCCCGGCCTGCTGATCGAGGCCTCCACGTTGCAGAATCCGTTTCTGGCGGACCTCGTCAGCCTGGCCGATCCGCGCAGCGAATACAGCTATCTCAACTACTGCAAGCAGACCGGCCGCATCTACTCGTACTACATGCGCGAAAACCACTACCTGACGCGCGCCGAGTACAACCGCTATTGCAAATGGGTGGCCGCCCGCCTGCCCAACCTGCGCTTCAACAGCGACGTGCAAAGCGTCCTGCACGATCCCGCGACGAACACCTATCTCGTCACCGGCCAGCACAGCGCCACCGGCGAACGCTTCATGTTCCGCTGCCGCAAGCTGGTGCTGGGGCTGGGCTCGCAGCCGGCACTGCCGGCGTGCTGCGACCGGCGCGAGGCGCCCTACATCCACAGCGCCGACTATCTGCGCCACAAGCCCGCGCTGCAACGCCGGGATTCCATCACGGTGATCGGCAGCGGCCAGAGCGCCGCCGAGGTCTTCCACGACCTGCTGCGCGACAGCGACGCGCACGGCTACAGCCTGGCCTGGATCACGCGCTCGCCGCGCTTCTTCCAGATGGAAAACACCAAGCTCACGCTGGAACTGATCTCGCCGGACTACACCGACTACTTCCACGACCTGCCCGAAGCCCGCCGGCGGCAGATCCTGGCCGAGCAAAGCAGCCTGTATAAGGGCATCAACGCCTCACTCATCAACCAGATCTACGACCTGCTCGACGAAAAAATCCACAACGGCGACCGCCGCTACACGCTGCTCACCAACGCGGAACTGCGCGCCAGCCGCTACGACCGATCCGCCGAGCGCTACCAGCTGGAATTCCGCCACGTCGATACCGCGCAGCCGTTCTCGCACGCCACCGACGGGCTGGTGCTGGCCACCGGCTACGCGCGCAGCATCCCCGCGTGCGTCAACCCCATCCACGACCGCATCGCCTGGACCGAACACGGCGGCTACCGCGTCGCGCGCAACTACACCATCGACCACGGCGGCAACGAAATCTTCGTGCAGAACAGCGGCCTGCTCAGCCACGGCGTCACCAATCCCGACCTGGGCTTCTGCTGCTACCGCAACTCGCAGATCCTGCGCGACCTCACCGGCCACGAGCACTACGCCATCGAGCCCCGCACCGCGCTGCAGGACTTCCGTCCGCCTGCCGGCGGCATGCTGCGCCACCGCGTGGCGGCGCTCGACCCGATGCCGCTGCTCGACGGGCACCGGGCGGCCTCGGTCTGACCCGAGTCCGCAAGGAGCCGCGATGATGATCATGACCGCCACCTTCCTCAGCGCCATCGACCGCCAGGCGCGCAACCGCTATGACGACGGCGCCGGCCTGGCGCTGCGCCCGCTGGACCCGGCCGCCGACGCCGCCCTGCTGCGCCAGTGGTTCTCGATGGACTACGCCCGTTTCTGGTCCATGCAGGAGCACACCGAGGCGCAGGTGCGCGAATTCTACGAAGCGCTGGCCGACAGCGGCCACGCCGCCGCCTGGCTCGGCAGCTACCAGGACCGCCCGGCCTTCCTGCTGGAGTGCTACGACCCCGCCCACGACCAGGTCGGCGAGCACTATCCCGTATGCCACGGCGACCTGGGCATGCACATCTTCATCGGACCGCCCGAGGTGCGCATCCCTCACTTCAGCCGCCGGGTATTCGCCTTCGTCATGCGCTTTCTGTTCGACCGGCTGCACGCCCGGCGCGTGGTGGTCGAGCCTGACAGCAACAACATCAAGATCCATGCGCTCAACCTGGCCATGGGTTTTACCTACGCCGGCCAGGCGCGCTTTCGCGAAAAGACCGCCAGCATCGCCTTCTGCACCCGGCGGCAGTTTGAACAGGCCCAACTCCAGGAGTCGTCCCTATGAGCACCCAGCCCCATCCCGCCCGGATCGCCGACCACCTCGCCCCCGACGTCTGGCAGAAGGTCAACCGCCTGCTACTCAGGAAAGCCATCTCCGAATACGCCCACGAATGGCTGCTGGAACCCGAGCGCCTGGGCCCGGCCGAGGCCCCCGGCTTCGACCGCTACCGGCTGGCGCTGGCCGACGGCCACGCCGTCTACCATTTCGACGCCCAGATGATGGCCATGCGCCACTGGCGCATCCCGCCCGAGTCCATCTCCAAGACCGTCGCCGGCACGCCCGCGCCGCTGGACGCGCTGCAATTCGTGATCGAAATCCGCGACAAGCTGGGCCTGCCCGAAGACCGCCTGCCCATCTACCTGGACGAAATCACCAGCACGCTGCACGGCAGCGCCTACAAACACACCCGCGATGCGCTGCCCGCTGCCGAGCTGGCGCTGGCCGACTACCAGACCATCGAAACCGCCATGATCGAAGGCCATCCCAGCTTCGTCGCCAATAATGGCCGGCTGGGCTTCGACGCCGAGGACTACCACGCCTACGCCCCGGAATGCGCCAGCCCGATCCGGCTGCTGTGGCTGGCGGTGCACAAGGACAACGCCCATTTCGCGTGCCTGTCCACCATGGACCACGACAGCCTGCTGCGCGACGAACTGGGCGCCGCCGTCCTGGCCCGCCATCGCGACACGCTGCGCGACATGGGCCTGGACCCGGCCGACTACTACATCATGCCCGCGCATCCCTGGCAGTGGTTCAACAAGCTGTCGCTGGCCTTCGCGCCCTACGTGGCCGCGCGCAAGATCGTCTGCCTCGGCTACGGCGACGACGACTACCTGGCGCAGCAATCGATCCGCACCTTCTTCAACATCTCCCAGCCCGGCAAGCATTACGTCAAGACCTCGCTGTCCATCCTGAACATGGGCTTCATGCGCGGGCTGTCGCCCTACTACATGTCCGGCACCCCGGCCATCAACGAGTACATACACGGGCTGATCGCGTCCGATCCCTGGCTGCGCGAAAACGGTTTCACCATCCTGCGCGAAGCGGCCTCGCTGGGCTTTCGCAACTACTACTACGAAGCCGCGATCTCGGTCGACACGCCCTACAAGAAGATGTTCTCGGCGCTGTGGCGCGAAAACCCCGTCGCGCTGATCGGTCCCGGCCAGCGCCTCATGACCATGGCCGCGCTGCTGCACGTCGACCCGCAAGGCGGAGCGCTGCTGCCCGCGCTGATCCGCGCCTCGGGCCTGAACACCGGCGCCTGGCTCGAACGCTACGTGGACGCCTATCTCACGCCGCTGGTGCATTGCTTCTACGCCCATGACCTGGTCTTCATGCCGCATGGCGAAAACGTGATCCTGGTGGTCGAAGACCACGTGCCGGTGCGCGCCTTCATGAAAGACATCGCCGAGGAATCGTCCATCCTCGACCCGCAGGCCGCGCTGCCCGAGAACGCCCGCCGCCTGGCCGCCGACGTGCCCGAAGAGTACAAGCTGCTCACCATCTTCGTGGACGTGTTCGAAGGCTACTTCCGCCACCTCTCGCAGGTGCTGGCCGATACCGGCCTGATGCACGAGGACGCGTTCTGGAAACTGGTGGCCGGCCGCGTCGCCGCCTACCAGCAGGCGCATCCGCAGCGGCTCGACAAATACCGCCGCTACGACCTGTACGCCCCCGACATGATCCATTCGTGCCTGAATCGCCTGCAGCTGGCCAACAATCTGCAGATGGTCAACCTGGCCGACCCGATCGGCAGCTTCCAGATGGCGCCGCGCCTGCCCAACCCGATCGCCCCCTACCGGCCGCAGTGGCTAGACCAGGAAGCGGCCGACGCCGCGCGGGCGCTTGCGTGAACCGCGAACTGGAAGACCTGCTGGCGCTGACCGCCCGCCTGGTGCCCGGCCTGGCCGGCCAGGTCGCGGCGGGCAGCGGCCCGGGCATCCGCCCGGGCGCCGACAACGCCCAGGCCATCGCGGGCTTGCGCGACATCTGGCGCCAGCGGCATCCCGAGGCCGGCCCGCACTACCTGGCCCTGCGCTGCTGGGGGCTGCTGATCTGGCAGCCGGTATACCTGAGCGTGATCGCGGCGCACCGCAGCGCCATCGTGCCGGACCTGTCCGGCATGAGCCTGCCGGTGCCGGACGACGGATTCATCATCGGGTATACGCTGCCGCCCCACGCCCCCTGGCGCGCCGACCCATGCCAGCGCATCCGTGCCGCCGCCGCGCAGCTGCGCACGCTATGCGCCGGCTTCTACGGCGAACTGAGCCGCGCGCTGCGGATCAGCGCGCGCGCCGCCGAAAGCATGCAGGCCGATTGCGTGCTGCAGGCCCTCCTGGCCGCGCGCCGCGACCACGGCGCCTGCGCCAACGCCTGGGCCCAGCGCCAGGCCGGCCTGTGGCTGGACCTGCTCGGCCTGCAGGGACGCAGCGGCTACCTCAGCTACGAACGCGCATCGCTGCCGCGCATCGCCGTCGACCGGCAGGTCTGCTGCCATGACTTCCGCAAGCGCGACGGCGACTACTGCAGCACCTGCCCCAAACTGGATCTTGCCGACCGCATGGCCCGGATCGACGCCGAGCACGCCGAAGCCGCCTGAAGGCGCGGCGGCCCGGGCGGCACGGCACAAGGAGTCGCACATGAACGATATCGGCCGTCTCGCTCACGTAGAGCAGGCTGTCAGCCCGCTGCACGTGCGGGCCTATTTCGACCAGACCCTGTACGCCCGCGAACAGGAACTCATATTCAAGCAATGCGCCACGTACCTGGGCCACGAAAAAGGCGTGCCCGAACCGGGCGACTGGCGCCGCCTGCCCCACGAGGAAGGCGGCCGCGTGCTGGTGCGCAATGCGCGCGGCGTGGAGCTGGTGTCCAACGTCTGCCGCCACCGCCAGGCGCTGATCCTCGGCGGCGAAACCGGCGCGGTGACCGGCCCCGGCAACCCGGCAGGCAACCTGTCGGCCACCGGCGGCAACATCGTCTGCCCGCTGCACCGCTGGACCTACGACGACCAGGGCCATCTGCTCGGCGCGCCGCAGTTCCCCAGCACCCCGTGCCTGAATCTGCCGCGCTTTCCGCTCAGGAACTGCCACGGCCTGCTGTTCGAAGGCCCGCGCGATCCGCTGCGCGACCTGGGCGGCCTGTTCGGTCGTCCCGAATTCGATTTCTCCGACTACGTGCTCGACCACGTCGAGGTGCACCAGTGCAACTACAACTGGAAAACCTTCATCGAGGTCTACCTCGAGGACTACCACGTCGGACCGTTTCACCCCGGGCTGGGCCGCTTCGTCACCTGCGAGGACCTGACCTGGGAATTCGGCGACTGGCACAGCCTGCAGCGCGTCGGCGTGCACGACGCGCTGGAAAAACCGGGTTCCGACGTCTACCGCGACTGGCACGACACGCTGATGCGCTACCGGAGCGGCTCGGCGCCCGACTTCGGCGCCATCTGGGTGACGTACTTTCCCACCCACATGATCGAGCTCTACCCCCACGTGCTGGTGCTCTCGACCCTGTACCCGAAAGGGCCGCAAGAAACCCTTAACATCGCCGAGTTCTACTACCCCGAGGAAATCGCCCTGTTCGAACGCCCCTTCGTCGAGGCGCAGCGCGCGGCCTACATGGAAACCGCGATCGAGGACGACGAAATCGGCGAGCGCATGGACGCCGGCCGCCTGGCGCTGCTGCGCCGCGGCGTGTCCGACAGCGGGCCGTATCAATCCCCGATGGAGGACGGCATGCAGCACTTCCACGACTGGTATCGCGGCATCATGGGCGATGCATTGGGAGACTGCGCCGCCCCATGAACAATGCGGATGCGAATCTGTGCTATTCTCATTTTCATGATAAACGGCGGTTGACGCGCCGCCCATGGGCTCATCCCGTAATGCTAGCGACGACCTTGAACCCGGCTCCCTCCCCCGTCCGCTTCACCGTGGCCGATTTCGACCGCATGGGCAGCGAAAACGGCTTCCGCTACCGCCTGCCGCAGCCTGGCGGCGGGCTGCGCGCCAGCCCCGAAACCCTGTGCATCGCCGAAGGCCGGGTCGAAACCTACCAGATCCGGCCCGGCCTGACGCTGGTGCTCTCAGACGTGCGCGTGCACCAGGACTACGAGGCTGCCTCGATGATGTCCCCGCGCTTTTCGGCCATCGTCATGTTGCAAGGCCATGCCCGCACCCGCCTCGACCGCCATGACGACGTCAGGCTGGCCGCCCACAGCGGCATCAGCGCGCTGTACGGCGACACCGTCGCCATGACCGGCACCCACGCGGCGGGGCAGCGCCTGCGCAGCGTCAACCTGTCCCTGTCGGCCCCCGACGGCGCGGCCGACGACCGGATCAGCGAAACCATCTGGAAAGCGCTGCGCACGCCCGCGCTGCGCCTGCGCCGCTGGCAGGCGCCGGGCCATCTGCTGCACGCCATCGAACACCTGCTGGCCTGCGACTGGGACGCTCCCTTGCAAGACCTGCTGCGCGAAGGCGTGGCGATGGAGCTGCTGGCCCACGCACTGGCCTCGCTGGAACAGCGCGCGCCCGCCGAAGGCACGCTGTCCGAGCGCGACCGCCAACTGCTCGAACGCGTGCGCGAACGCCTGCACGACGCGCCCGGCGAGGAACACACGCTGGACGACCTGGCCCGGCTGGCCTGCATGAGTCCCAGCACCTTGCGCGCCAAGTTCCAGGCCGCCTACCAGCGCTCGGTATTCAGCTGGCTGCGCGAGCGCCGGCTTGAGGTCGCCCGCGAACAACTGGCCCAAGGCTGCAGCGTGCAGCAGGCCGCGCACCTGGTCGGCTACCGGCACGCCACCAATTTCGCCACGGCGTTTCGCGAGCGCTACGGCATCGCCCCCAGTGAACTGAACTGAGCGCATGGCCTTGCGGGGCTTACGGCGGCGCTCATTGCTCTTGCGGCATTCTCCATTCCCCGCGGGCACGGCGGCGGGCGACCATCGGGCAGAGCTTCCCGCAGTGGGAAGCGCCAGCCATGGATGCCCTCGTGCCGCGCTCCGAACCCCTGCCTTCCTTTCCCACTATGGTGCTGATGCTGGGCCTGCTGGCCTGCGTCGCGCCAGCCACCATCGACGCCTATCTGCCCGCCTTCGGCGCGCTCGGCAGGGAGTTCGCGGTCGCGCCGCAAACCGTGCAGCTCACGCTGGGCGTCTACATGGCCTGCTACGCGTCCATGCTGCTGTTGCACGGCACGCTGTCGGATTCGCTGGGACGGCGCCGCATCGTGCTCGCTGCGCTCGGGGTCTATCTCTGCGGGACGCTGATGGCCACCTTGGCGCCCAGCTTCGGCTGGCTGCTGGCCGCACGCGCGGTGCAGGGGCTGTCGGCCGGCGCGGGCATCGTGGTCGGCCAGGCTATCGTCCGCGACTGTTACGACGGCGCCGTGGCGCGCCGGGCCATGTCCTACCTGATCCTGGTGTTCAACCTGTCGCCGGCGCTGGCGCCCATCATCGGCGGCTACCTGGCGGCGCACCAGGGCTGGCGTTCCATCTTCGTGCTGCTGGCGGCGCTGGCCGGCGCCGCCTTGCTGCTGTGCGCGCGGCGCCTGCCCGAAACCCTGCCGCCCGACCGGCGCCAGACGCTGGCCTGGCGCACGCTGGGCGGCAACTATCTGCGTTTGCTGCGCGACCGGCGCTATGTCTCGCTGGGCCTGGCGTTCAGCCTGCTGTTCGCCGCCCAGGGGCTGCTCATCGGCGCGGCGCCCGACTTCATCGCCAACGTGCTGGGCCTGCCGGAAACCGATTTCGCCTATCTGTTCGTGCCGCTGGTGGCCGGCGCCATGGCCGGCGCACTGCTGGCGGCGCGCAAGGCCGGCCGCTGGTCCGACGGCCGCGTCACGCTGCTGGCCTACGGACTGATGGGCGCCAGCTGCCTGGCCTTCGTGCTGTACATGGCAGGCGCCGCGCCGCCGCGCCTGCCGTGGGCGGTGCTGCTGCCGGGCCTGTACACCTGCGGCCTGGCCATGGCGGTCCCCGCCATGACCCTGCGCATCCTGGCGCGGGCGCCGGACCTGTCCGGCACCGCCGCTTCGGTGCTGGGCTTCATGCAAATGCTCACGTTCTCGATAGTCAGCGGCTGGTGCGTGCCGCTGGTCTATGGCCGGCCGCTGCAGCTTGCCGCCGGCATGCTGGCATGCGTGGCGGCAAGCGCCGCGGGCTGGGCCTGGCTGCACCGCCGCGCAGCGCCCGTGGTCAACACCGAGTCAGGCTAAGCAGGGCGGCATTCTGCATACGTATCGCATCGTCCGGCATACCCAGGCGGGTCGGTAAAAAACAACAATTCTCATTACCAAATCTTTCTGCCGGAGCCCGCCTCATGTTGTTCGTTCTGTCCTCGCCCGCCGCCCGCCCGCGCCGGACGACTCCTCTTGTCTACGCCATCAAGGCGGCCCTGGCCTGCTCCGCCCTCGCCCACCAGGCCGCCGGCGCCCAGTCCGCCGAAAACGTGAAGCAACTCCCCTCGGTCACCGTCAGCGGCGAGGGCGTCACCGGCACCACCGAAGGCACCGGCTCCTACACCACCGAAGCCATGAGCACGGCCACCGGCATGACGCTGTCGCCGCGCGAAACGCCGCAGTCGGTCAGCGTGGTCACCCGCCAGGAAATCGAGGACCAGGGCCTGCAGGACACCGGTTCCATCCTGGCCAGCGCGCCGGGCATCTCGGTCACCACCAGCGACAGCAACCGCCTGTCCTTCTCGTCGCGCGGATTCGCCATCGACAACTTCCAGTTCGACGGCCTGAATTCCCCCATCCTCAGCCTGTGGAACTACGGCGCCACCGATCTGGACTCCGCCATCTACGACCGGGTCGAAATCGTACGCGGCGCAACCGGCCTGATGACCGGCTCGGGCAACCCTTCGGCAGCGGTGAACTTCGTCCGCAAGAAGCCGCTGCGCGAGTTCGCCCTGTCCGGCGGCGCCAGCGTCGGCAGCTGGAACCACGTCCGCGGCGACGTCGACCTGTCCGTGCCCATCCTCGAAAACGGCCGCATCCGCTCGCGCTTCGTGGCCGCCTACGATCAGGGCGACAGCTACGTGACCTTCCTGGACAAGCGCAAGCGCACCTTCTATGGCACGGTCGCCGCCGACCTGACCCCGGACACCGTGCTGACCGTGGGCCTCGAATACCTGCGCAACCAGAGCAGCGGCTTCGGCAGCGGCTTTCCGCTCTTCTACGCCGACGGCTCGCGCACCGATTTCAATCGCTCCGTTGCCAACAACACGCGCTGGGCCCGTTTCGACGTCGAATCCACCACCACCTTCGTGGACCTGGCGCACCGCTTCGCCAACGACTGGAAGGCGCGCGCCGCCTACAGCCACAATAGCGGCGAATATCGTTTGAAGCACATGTTCCGCGGCGGCTACCCGGACCGCGTCACCGGCGCCGGCATGACCGGCGCGTTCAACAACTACGACGGCGACCGCTCGCGCGACGACATCCACCTGACGCTGTCCGGCCCGTTCCAGCTGCTGGGCCGCAAGCACGAGCTCGCGCTGGGCTGGATGAGCGTGAACGACCACAGCGACATCGGCCGCTACGCAATGACCGGCGCCGCGCCGGACCTGGGCAGCTACTTCGACTGGCGCCAGGACCGCATCGCCGAACCTGCCTGGGCCAGCGACAAGACGCCCGCCGACGACATGCGGGTCAAGCAGACCGGTATCTACGCGGTGGGGCGTTTCGCGCTGGCCGATCCGCTGCACCTGATCGTGGGCGGGCGCTGGAGCAACTGGGAAACCAGGCAGAACTATTTCGGCAGCAAGCGCGAGTACAAGATCAATAACCAGTTCACACCCTATGCCGGCCTGGTCTACGACATCGACAAGACCTATAGCGCCTACGCCAGCTACACCGAGATCTTCCAGCCGCAGAACCGGCGTTCAATCGATGGCGCCATCCTGCCCCCCATCGACGGCAAGAGCTACGAGATCGGGCTCAAGGGCTCCTACCTGGACGGGCTGCTGAACGCCGCGGTGGCGCTGTACCAGACCCGCCAGGACAACCTGGCGCAGCTCATCCCCGACGAGTTCGTCGAAGGCATGCCCGGCACGCCCGCCTATCGCGCCGTCTCGGGCGCCAAGGTCCAGGGCTTCGATCTGGAGGCCAACGGCCAGCTCTCGCCCGGCTGGAACGTCGCCGCCAGCTACACGCATTTCACCACCAGGGACGCCAAGGGCAACGCGATCAACACCGAGCATCCGCGCAGCCTGTTCAAGGTCTACACCACCTACCGCCTGCCGGGCGACCTGCACCGCCTGACCGTGGGCGGCGGCGTCAACTGGCAAAGCAGCATCTACCGGTCCGCACCCAGCCCGCGCGGCAATGTGCGCGTGCAGCAAGGCAGCTACGCCCTGGTCAACCTGATGGCCCGCTATGACTTCTCCAAGCGGCTTTCGGCCACCCTCAACCTGAACAACGTGTTCGACAGAAAGTATTACGACCAGATCGGCTTTTACAGCCAGGGCTGGTACGGCGCGCCCCGCAACGTCATGCTGACGCTGCGCGCGCAATACTGATGGCGACGGCACCGGCACGATGCATTTCTTGAACCTGGTTATCGCGGCGCTGGCCCTGGTGCTTGGCTTGGCCGCCTGCGAGCGCGCGCCGCAGGCGCCCGCGGCTTCTGCGGCCGATGCCGCAACCGCCGCAGCCGGCTTTCCCGTTACGCTGGACAGCGCGCTGGGCCAGGCGGTGATCCCCGCCCCGCCCAGGCGCGTCGTCACCCTCGGGCTGGGCGCCGACGACCTGGCGCTGGCGCTCGGCGTAGTGCCGGTGGGCGTGGGCCGGGCCGACTGGGGTGGGGACGCCGATCACTACTGGCCCTGGGTGCGCGCGGCCATCGAGGCCCGCGGCGAGCCGCTGCCCGAACGCATCACCGTCTATCCCGAACTGGACATCGAAAAGATCATCGCGCTGCGCCCGGACGTGGTGCTGGCGCCGTTTTCCGGCGTGAGCCCCGCGGCCTATGCGCAGCTGTCCAGGATGGTGCCGGTGGTGGCCTACCCGGATCAGCCCTTCCTGACGCCGGTGGACACGCAGATCGACCTGATCGCGGCGGCCCTGGGCAAGCCGGACGCCGCCGCCCCCTTGAAGGCCCGCATCCACGAGACGCTGGCGCAGGCCGGGCGGCGCTATCCCGAGCTGGCCGGCAAGACCTTCGCCTATGCGCGCGCCGATCTGGGAACCGGCAACTTCACCGTCTACGTCGCCGGCGATCCGCGGGTGGACACGCTGGGGGCCATGGGGCTGGCGCTGGCCCCGTCGGTACGCGACATGCGCGCCAGCGCCGGGCATTTCGCGCATTACCTGGGGCTGGAGAATGCCGACGCGCTGGCCGACGCCGACATTCTGGTGAGCTGGTTCTACACGCCCCAGGAGCGTGAGCGCACCGAGGCGCTGCCGCTGTACGCCGCCATTCCGGCGGTGCGCCGCGGCGCCTACGTCGCGCTGAGCGACCCGGCGCTGGTGATGGCGTCGTCTTCCGGCACGCCGCTGGCGGTGTCCTGGATGCTGGACCGGCTAGCCCCGCAACTGGCGCAGGCCGCGCGCCGGGCCGAACAGGACGAGGGCCGCCCGTGACGGCAGCCGCTACGCATTGGCGCCGCGCGGCGCTGCTGATCGCGGCCTGTATGCTGCTGGCCGCGGCCGCGCTGGCCAGCCTGTGGCTGGGCTCGCGCGGGCTGTCGGCGGGCGCCGTCTGGCAGGCATTGACGCGGCCCGATGACAGCCACGCCGCGCTGGTGGTTGCGTCCCGGGTGCCGCGGACCCTGCTGGCCCTGCTGACCGGCGCGGCGCTGGCCGTAGCCGGCGCCCTGATCCAGGCGCTGACCCGCAACCCGCTGGCCGAGCCTGGCCTGCTGGGCGTGAACGCGGGTGCCGCCGCTTCCATCGTCAGCGTGGCGCTGCTCCTGGGCGGGCTGCCGCCGCATCCGTTCTGGGCCGCCCTGCCCGGCGCGCTGGGCGCCGCCGCCGTGGTGTATCTGATCGGCGCGGGCGGCCGGGGCCTGCAGCCCGAGCGGCTGATCCTGGCAGGCGCCGCCGTCAACGCCGTGCTGTTCGCCTACGTGCAGGCCGTGGCGCTGCTGCGCGACGATCTTTTCGATTCCTATCGCTTCTGGGCCGTGGGCTCGCTGGCCGGACAGGGCCTGGACACCGCGCTGCGCGCCGCGCCCTATATCGGCGCCGGCCTGCTGCTGGCCGCGGCGCTGGCCCGGCCGCTGAATCTGCTGGCGCTGGGCCGGGCGCTGGCGCAGGCGCTGGGGCTGCGCGCCGGCCTGTACCGCGCGCTGGGCCTGCTGTGCGTGGCCGTGCTGGCGGCCGCGGCCACGGCGGCGGCCGGCCCCATCGCCTTCGTCGGCCTGGCTGTGCCGCACATCGCGCGCCGCCAGGCCGGTTCCGACCTGCGCTGGCTGCTGGCTTATTGCGTCGTGCTGGGTCCGCTGCTGATGCTGGTCGCCGACATTCTGGCGCGGCTGCTGCGCGCACCGGCTGAGTTGCTGACCGGCGTGGTGGTGGCGTTCATCGGCGCGCCCTTTCTGCTGACGGCGCTGCGCCGCGGCGGGCGGGAGCCGGCATGACGCGGCCGGCGGCCGTGCTGCGCGCCGGCGATTGGCTGGCCCTGCCGCTGGCGCCGCGCGCGCTGGGCTACGGCGTACTGCTGCTGATTCTGGCCGGCGTGCTGCTGGCGGCGTCGCTGCGCGCGGGCGATCCCTTGCTGTCCTGGGATGCCTTGTGGCGCACGCTGCAAGGCGGCGGCAGCAGCGTGGAGCAATGGCTGTTGCACGCGGTCAGGCTGCCGCGCGCGCTGGCGGCGCTGGGCGCGGGCGCGGCGCTGGGCCTGTCCGGCGCGCTGTTCCAGAGCCTGACCCGCAACCCGCTGGGCAGCCCCGACGTGATCGGGCTGACGGCCGGCGCGGCCGCCGGCGCCGTGGCGGCGACCATGATCTGGCCCGGCGTGATGCCGGTGGCCTGGGGCGCGGCGGCCGGCGCGCTGGCGGCCACGCTGGGCGTCTGGTTCGGCTCCGGCGCCGGCTTCGCCGCGCCGAGGCGCATGGTCATCGCCGGCATCGCCGTGGGCGCGCTGGCCTTCGCCTTCGTGCAGTTCGGCCTGTCCAGCCTGCGGCGCGAGCAGGCCTATGTGGCGGCCGCCTGGCTCAACGGCAGCCTGGCCGGCAAGACCTGGGGCGACGTCGCGCTGATCGGCGCGGCCTGCGCCGCGCTGCTGCCGCCGGCGCTGGCGCTGTGCGCCCGGCTGCGCCTGCTGGAAATGGGCGACGACCTGGCCCAGGCGCTGGGCGCGCGGCCCGACCGCAGCCGGCTGGCGGCCACGCTGGTGGCGGTGCTGGCCGCGGCCGCGGCGGTCACGGTGGCCGGCCCGGTGGCCTTCATCGCGCTGGCCGCGCCGCAGATCGCCCGCCGCTGCGCCCGCGCCAGCGGACCGCAGCCGCTGCTGTCCGCCCTGACCGGCGCCGTGCTGCTGGCGGGGGCCGACCTGCTGGCCCGCGCCGCCGGTCCCGGCGGCCTGCCGGTGGGCGTGCTGACCGCCGGCATCGGCGGCGTTTATCTGGCTTTTCTGCTGGTGCTCGAATGGCGCAAGACTTCCGCATGAACCCTGATCCCCTCGACCGCAACCCCGGCGCGCCCGCGCTCGAACTACGCCGGGTCAGCCTGGCCTATGGTGAGCGGCAGGTGCTGGAGTCGCTGTCGCTGACGATCGCAGCCGGCGCCTTCACCGCGGTAGTGGGCCCGAACGGTTGCGGCAAATCCACGCTGCTGCGGGTGCTGGGCGGCGCGTTGGCGCCCACCCGCGGGCAGGCGCTGCTGGACGGCGCCGATCTGGCGGCGCTGCGGCGCAAGCCGGTGGCCCGGCGACTGGCCTACCTGCCGCAGAACCCCATCGCGCCGGAAATGATCAGCGTGCGCGAGCTGGTGGCGCGCGGCCGCTACCCGCACCAGAGCCTGCTGCGGCAATGGTCGGCGGACGACGCCCGCGCGGTGGACGCGGCGCTGGCCGACACCGACCTGGCGGAGCTGGCCGACCACCCCGTGCATACGCTGTCCGGCGGACAGCGCCAGCGTGCATGGCTGGCGCTGGTGCTGGCGCAGGACGCCGGCATCATGCTGCTGGACGAGCCCACGACCTACCTGGACATCCGGCACCAGATCGACCTGCTGGAGCTGTGCGCGCGGCTGCACCGCGACGGGCGCACGCTGGTGGCGGTGCTGCACGACCTGAACCTGGCGTTCCGCTACGCCGACCGGGTCGTCATGATGCGGGCCGGGCGCGTGGCGGCGCACGGCGAGGTACGCAGCGTGGTGACGGAAGATTCGATACGGCAGGTCTTCGACCTGGAGTGCCGGGTGGCGCCGGACCCGGAGACCGGCAGCCCCATGATCGTGCCCCGGCGCGCCGGCCGGGGCTGAATCGGCACGGGGCCTACAGCATGTGCGCGAGGAATTCGCGGCTGCGGGCCTGGCGCGGGGCGCTGAAGAATTCGGCCGAGGGCGCTTCTTCGATGATGCGGCCTTCGTCCATGAAGATCACGCGGTGCGCGACTTCGCGCGCGAAACCCATTTCGTGGGTGACGACCAGCATGGTCATGCGTTCGTCGGCCAGCTGCTTCATGGTGCGCANNTGGTGCGCAGCACCTCGCCGGTGAGTTCCGGGTCCAGCGCCGAAGTGGGCTCGTCGAACAGCATGATGTCCGGCTCCATCGCCAGCGCGCGGGCGATGGCCACGCGCTGCTTCTGGCCGCCTGACAGCCGCCCCGGATAGTTGTCGCGCTTGTTCAGCAGGCCGACCTTGCGCAGCAGCGCCTCGGCCTTGGGCACGATGTCGGCGCGCGCCATGCCCTTGACGGTGATGGGCGCCTCGATCACGTTCTGCAGCACGGTCATGTGCGGGAACAGGTTGAACGACTGGAACACCATGCCCATCTTGCGGCAGATGCGGCGCACGTCGGCGTCGCCGGCATACTGGCTGCGTCCGCCTTCGACCGCGCGGGCCATGGACTCGCCCTCGATCTCAATGCTGCCTTCGTCTATGGTTTCCAGGTGGTTCAGGCAGCGCAGAAAGGTGCTCTTGCCCGAACCGGACGGGCCGATCACCGCCACCACTTCGCCCTGGCCCAGGGTCAGGGATACGCGGTCCAGCACGCGGTGCGGACCGAAGGATTTGACGATGTCGCGCGCCTCGATCATGACGGGGCGTCCGGACGTCGGATTACTGGTCGTATTTGGCATAGCGCTTTTCCATATGCTGGAAGAACCAAGTCAGGACCAGCGTCATGATGAGATAGAAGGCGGCGGCGACCAAGAACGGCGAGGTCGTGAAGTCGCGCTGCACGATGCCGCGCGCGGTGCGCAGGATGTCGTTGAGCGCCAGCACGTAGATGAGCGAGGTGTCCTTGACCAGCGTGATGGTCTCGTTGCTCATGGGCGGCAGCACCCGCTGCACCATCTGCGGCAGCACGATGCGGCGCAGGGTCTGCAGGTAGGTCATGCCCAGCACCTTGCTGCCCTCGTACTGGCCGCGGTCCACCGACAGGATGCCGGCGCGGAAGATCTCGGCGAAATAGGCGGCGTAGTTGAGCGCGAAGGCCACGACCGCGGCGGGAAAGTCCGGCAGGCGCACGCCCACCACGGGCACGAACGGCAGCGCGAAATAGATGAACAGCATCTGCAGCATCAGCGGGGTGCCGCGCATGAGCCAGATGTAGCCGTTGACCAGGCGGCTAAGCAGCTTCCATTTGGATATCCGCGCCAGCGCCAGCACCAGCCCCAGGGGCACGGCCAGCGCCAGCGTGATGAAGAACAGCGTCAAGGTCACTTTCGCGCCTTCCGCCAATGGCCCCAATAGGGAGAGTACGTAGTCCATGCAGTGGGTTCGCGCCGCCAGGGCAACAGGGATTCATGAGCAAGCCCGCCTGGCGCGCGACGGCGCTGCGGCGGGCTGCGGAAAACTCGGCGGGACGCCCGGGCCGGCTGGCCGCAGGCGCCCCAGGCCGCTTACTTGATGATGTTGGCGCCGAACCACTGGGTGGCGATGCGGCCGGCGGTGCCGTCCTGCTTCATCGAGTCCAGCGTCTGGTTCAGCTTGGCCAGCAGTTCGGTGTCGTCCTTGCGCACGCCGACGCCGTAGTCTTCGGTGCCGAAGTTCTCGTCCAGCACGCGGTATTCGCCGGCGCGCTTGCTGATGAGGTAGCGGCCCACCACTTCGTCGACCACGATGGCGTCGAGGCGGCCGGCGGCCAGGTCCATCAGGGCCGTGACGTTATCGCCGAACTTCTTGACTTCCTTGATCTGCGCGGCGACCGGGTCCTTGGCGATGGCGTCCGTGGCGCTGCTGCCGTCCTGGGCGCCGACGACCTTGCCGGCCAGGTCGGCCTTGAGCTTCACCGGCGAGGCGTTGCCCACGATGATGATCTGGTGGTTGGCCATGTACGGGGACGTGAAGCTGATGTTCTTCTTGCGCTCCTCGGTGATGGTCAGGCCGTTCCACAGCACGTCGACGCGCTTGCCGTTGAGCTCGGCTTCCTTGGCGCTCCAGTCGATCGGCTTGAACTCGACTTCCATGCCCAGGCGCTTGCTGGCTTCCTTGGCCATGTCGATGTCGAAACCGACGATCTGGTTGTTCGCATCCCGAAAGCCCATGGGCGGGAAGTTGTCGTCCAGGCCGACGACGACCTTCTTGGCGGCGGCGGGCGCCTGCGCGTCGGCCTTGGGCGTATTGTCGCCAGGGCCGCAGGCGGTGAGCATCGCGGTGGCGGACACGAGAAGCAGTGCAGTCAGTTTTTTCATGCTTATGGGCGCGCGGGGCGCAGGAATGGAGAAAACCGGGGGCCGGTTAAAGCCGCGAGCCGGTATTTTATCCTCTTGCGCGCCGCGCGCCCGCAGGCCCGCCGTTTCAGTCCTTGCGGATGCCGGCGGCCTCGATCAGGGCCTGGTAGCGGGCGGCTTCCGCCTTCATGGCTTCCAGGGTCGCCTGCGGGGTGGAGCCCAGCACCTGCAGGCCGCGCGCCTCGTAGGTCTTGCGGAAATCCGGCTCGGCCGTGACCGCGGTCACGACCTGGTTGATCCGCGCCACCAGGGCGTCCGGCGTCTTGCCGGGGACGAACAGCGAGAACACCGTCGACGGAATGCTGCCGGGCTTGCCGCCGGCCTCCTCCAGCGTCGGCACGTCCGGCATCATGGCGGCCCGTTGCGGCGAGCCCGCCACCAGCACGCGGATCTTGCCGGCCTTGTACTGCTCGGCCACCGCCAGGCCGCCGGCCATCACGCTGTCCACGTCGCCGGCCATGACCGCCGTCATCGCCGGCGCCACGCCCTTGAACGGCACGTAGGTGAACTGCACGCCTTCGGCGCGCGCCAGCATGGCCATGCCCAGGTGGTTCACGTGGCCCTGCCCGCCGGTGCCCACGTTGATGCGCTGCGGGTTGGCGCGGGCGTAGTCGATGAATTCGCGGTAGGTCTTGGCCGGAAAGGCGTCGCTGACCGCCACGTACAGCTGCACCTGGCCCAGGTCGGTGACCGGCTTGAAGTCCTCCTGCCAGCGGTACGGCACCTTGGCGTACAGGAAAGGATTGGTCTCCAGCGCCAGCCGGTCGATCATCAGCAGCGTGTTGCCGTCGGCCGCGGCGCGGGCGACGTAGTCGCTGCCGATGATGGCGTTGGCGCCGGGCCGGTTCTCCACGATCACGGTCTGGCCGCTCTGCTTGAAGAGCCGGTTGCCCAGGTCGCGCGCCAGCACGTCCGGCTCGGTGCCCGGCGGATACGGCACCACGATTTTGACGGTGTCCGACGGCCAGCCCTGGGCCGCGGCCGGCCCGGCGGACGTCAATGCGAGCGAGGCCCACAATACAGCTTGCAAACAACAGCGATACGGCGATCCCATGGCACTTCCCCTTGTGTAGAAACCCTAGATCAGACCGGCGCGCTTCACCAGCGGCCGATCAGTATGCCCATCATCCGTTCGTGCGCGTGCGTGCGCGCACAGACCTCGGCGTCGGTCTCGCTGGCCCGGCGTTTCAGGCCTTCGTGCCAGTCCAGCAGCGCCGCCCTCATGCGGGCGACGACCGGCGCCATGCCCGGGTCGGCGCCCAGGTCGCGCAGTTCGCCCGGGTCGTCGCGCAGGTCGAACAGCTGGGCCGGATAGCCCTGCCAGTGCAGGTACTTGTAGCGTTCGTCGCGCACCATCAGGCCGGTGCACTCGCGCGTGCCGCGTCCCAGGAACAGGCGCGCCTCGCGGTAGGCGTAGTCCAGGCTGCCCACCACGTACTCGCGGGCCGGCGCCTCGGGCTGTCCGCCGCGGATGTCCGGCAGCAGCGAGCGGCCCTCGATGCGGTGACGCTCGGGCGGCAGGCCCAGCGCGTCCAGCACCGTGGGCACGATATCGATGCACTCGACGAAAGCGTCGCTGCGCCGCCCGCGGCTGGCGTCGGCCTGCGCCGTGGGGTCGTAGACCAGGCAAGGCACGCGCATGGCGCTCTCGAAAAAGTATTCCTTCTCGCCCAGCCAGTGGTCGCCCAGGTGGTCGCCGTGATCCGAGGTGAACAGGATCAGCGTGTCGCGCAGCCTGCCGCTGCGCTCCAGGAAGTCCAGCACCCGGCCGATCTGGTCGTCGATCTGCTTGACCAGCCCCATGTAGACCGGACGCACTCCGCGCCAGACCTCGTCGCGCGCGAACGATACGGATTCTTCCAGGCGCTGGTAGGCGCCATGCACCGGATGGGGCCGTTCGCGCTCGGCCTGCGAGCGCACCGGCGGCGGGCAGTCTTCCGGCCCGTACAGCGCGTGGTACGGGGCCGGCGCCTTGTACGGCCAATGCGGCTTGATGTAGGACAGGTGCAGCGCCCACGGCGCGTCGCCCTGCTCCCGCATGAACTGCAGCGTGCGGTCGGTCAGGTAGGCGGTTTCGGAATCGGCCGCGTCCACCCGGGCCGGCAGCGGCGCGTTGCGCATCAGCCAGCCGCTGGCCGGGGCGCCGTCCGGGCCGAGGCTGCCGATGACGTAGTCTTCCCAGGGCCGTTCGCTGTCGTAGCCGCGCTCGCGCAGGTAGCGGCGGTACGCGCTGTTCTCGGCCAGTTCGAAGTGGCCGTCGTAGCGCTCCAGCGGCACGAATCCGCCCTGCAGGAAGCGCTGTTCGTCCTCGGCCGCATAGCCCTTGGCGCGCAGCCCGGCGCGGTCGGGCACGAAATGGGTCTTGCCCAGCAGGTGCAGCGCGCGGCCGGACTGGGCCAGGTACTCGCCCAGGCACCACTCGTCCACCGGATGCGGCACGCGGTTCCAGGTGACCCGGTGCGACAGCGGATAGCGGCCGGTGTAGTACGAAGCGCGCGACGGGCCGCAGACGGCCGAGGTGACGTAGGCCCGGTCGTACTGCACGCCCATGCCCGCCAGCCGGTCGATGTTCGGCGTGCGCAGCGCGCCGGCCCCGCCATAGCAGGACAGATGATCGGCGCGCAGCTGGTCGCACATGATGAAGAGCACGTTGCGGACCGTGCGTGCGCCGGCGCTCATGGCTGCGCTCCGTTCAGCGCCGCCGCCGCGGCGCAGGCCAGGCCGGCGGCCTGCGCCGGCTCGGCGGGCGCGGGCGCGCCGCCCGGCACGAAGCGGGCGGCGAACTGGCCCAGCAGCGCGGCGGCATCCTCGCGCCGTCCGAGCGCCGCGACATAGCGGTCCGGCCGCAGCAGCACCCAGTCGGCGCCGGTGCGCTGGAACCAGAAATGCAGCGCGTTCTCGGTGTCCTGCAGCACCGGCAGCGGCCCGGCCTGGGCCTCGTCCGGCGCGCAGCCGCTGCGGGCGCGCTGCGCGGCCACGTAGCGGCACCCCAGCCTGTCGAGCTGCGCGCGCAGCGCCGGCGTCAGCGCCGCGCGCGGGTCCCAGCGCCAGCCCAGCAGGGCGAAGCCGGTGCCCAGCGCCTCGTCCATGCGGCGGGTGGCCCCGTCCTCGGTCTCGACCAGCGGCTGGATGAACATGCGGCCGATGCATTCGCGCTGGACGCGGTCGGCGCTGTCGCCCACCACGCCAGGGCTGTAGCGCGGCATGGGCTTGAACTTCATCTGCAGCACGTAGTCCCGGATGCGCGGGATCTTGCGGATCGACATGAAAAAGGCGTCGCGCAGCGCGGCCAGCGCCGGGTTGGTCTGCGACAGCATGGCGCCGAACATGTCGGCCAGCGAAATCATGGCGCGGGCGTGGGCGTGGCGTTCGTCGTGGTAGCTCTGCAGCGCGGCCGGATCGAGCCGGCCCTGCACGATCCAGGCCACCTTCCAGGCCAGGTTGAACGCGTCGCGCAGGCCGGCGTTCAGGCCCTGGCCGATCCACGGCGGCGTGAGGTGGGCGGCGTCGCCCGCCAGGCAGACGCGGCCATTGACGAAGCTGCGCGCCACCCGCGAATTGTGGGTGTAGACCCGCGCGCGGATGACGTTGAGCCGGCTCGGATCGGCCACGTGATGGCGCAGCAGCTCCTGCACTTTTTCGGGCTGCAGGATCTGTTCGCTGTCCTCGCCCGGGAACAGCATGAATTCCCAGCGCCGCAGGCCATACGGCAGGCGCAGGCAGACGTAGGGACGGCGCGGCTCGCAATGCAGCGCCGTATAGGGCGCGTCCAGCGGGTCCTGGTCGCACTCGATGACCACCCACTTGCGCGGATGGGTGTTGCCGTCGAACGGCAGCTTCAGCAGGCGCTCGCGCACCGTGCTGCGCCCGCCGTCGGCGGCCAGCAGATATTGCGCGCGGATCTCGCGCTCGGCGCCGTCGGCCCCGCGCACCCGCGCCGTGACGCCGTGGGCGTCCTGGTCCAGCGCCAGCAGTTCCGTGCCCAGCTCCAGGGCCACGTGCGGAAAGCGCCGCAGGCCCGCGCGCAGGGTGCGTTCGCCCAGCGGCTGCGAGAACAGGTTGCGGCGGTACCAGCCGAATTCGCGCGTGGCCGGCAGGATTTCGGCGAAGCAGCGCTTGGTCCGCGTGTACATGCGCATGGGCACGTTCTGGATCATGTCGCGCAGCATCTCGTCGGCCAGGCCGGCGCTCTGGAAGGTGCGCATGGCCTCGTCGTCCAGGCCGACGGCGCGCGGATAGTCCAGCACGTCGGCGTTGCGCTCCAGCACCCGCGTGGCCACGCCGTAGCTGCCCAGCAGATTGGCCAGCGTCACGCCCACCGGCCCGGCGCCCACCACCAGCACCGGCACTTCTTCGATATGCGCCATGTCGGCTCTCCCTTGGTTTCTTGTCGTATGCGCGCGCGCCCTGCTCAGGCGCGCCGCAGGAATTCGCCCACCGCCTGCGCGAAGGCGTCCGGCTGATCGTCGTGGATGTAGTGGCCGGCCCCGGCGATCTCGGTCCAGGCCACGTTCGGATTGCGCGCCGCCATGTCGCGGGCGGTGGCCGCCTGCAGGTAGTCGGACCGTCCGCCCCGCAGCACCAGGGTCGGACAGGCCAGCGCCGCGACCGGCGGCCACAGGTCCACCACGCGCGCCGGATCGGGATCGAGCCGGGTCGCCGCGATGCCGGCATGGTCGTGGCGCCAGGTCCAGCCGCCCGCGCCGTCCGGCTTGAGCATGTGCCGCAGCCGTTCCTCGCGCGCGGCCTCCGGCACGCTGGGGCGCAGCGCCCGCAGGTACTCGCGCGCCGCGCCGATGTCGGCGAAGGATTCGGGCGTCTCGCGCAGTTCGCGCTGGATGCGGGCCGCGCCCGCGCTGCCTTCGTACGCCGCCGGGCCCGCGTCCTCGATCACCAGGCGGCGCACGCGCCGCGGATGGGCCGCCGCGAACACGATCGCGGCGATGCCGCCCATCGAGTGGCCCAGCAGGTCGAAGCGCTCCAGGCCCAGCGCGTCGGCCACGCCGGCCAGGTCCGCCACGTAGGCGTCGGTGTAATAGTTGCGCGCCGGGTCCCAGTCGCTGGCGCCGCGGCCGCGCTGGTCATAGGCCAGCACGCGGAACTCCGGCTGCAGCGCCCGGGCGATGCCGGCGAAGGTTTCGGCATAGCCGCGGATGCCGTGCAGCATGAACAGCGGGCGGCCGTCCCGCGGCCCCCATTCGGTCAGGCGCAGGCTCAGGCCGTTGACGGCGATGTCGGAGTCGCGGCGTTGCATGGCTGCGCCCCTTTCAGCAAAGGCCGTCCTGGCCCGCGATCTCGCTGGCCGCCAGGCCGCCCAGGCGCGCGTGCAGGCGGCCGCGGGTCGCGAACGCGAAGGCGATCAGCACTTCGTCGCGGTTGGGCGCGTCGGCGAACAGCGCGGTCACGGTGTCGTAGTGCGAACGCACGTAGAGCGCGTCCTTGTGCGCCAGCGGAATGTCGACCACGGTGCCGGGGCCGCCGCGCTTGCCGGTCGAGGGCACCCAGGCCTTGCCGCCGCCCAGGGCCGCGCGCACCGGCTCGGCGAACACCGTGGTCAGCAGCGCATTGCCGTGCTCGTATTCGCCATCGGCGCCCACGACGCAGGCCTTGCCGTAGCTTTCCAGCGGCTGGCCGCCGGCCGCCTCGATGATGCGGCGGCCGAACTCCTCGCCCAGCATGCCCGAGGGCTCGACGTAGGCCGACAGGTCGCGCTCGAAGCGTCCCGCGTACGGGTTGTGCAGCACGGCGGCGATGACGATCTTGCGCAGCGGCGCGCCGTCGGCCGGCTCGCCGGTCTCGGTGGCCAGCGTGTCCTCGACTTGCAGATACCACTTGCGGATGCGGTAGGGGCCGAAGTTGGGGGTGTTCATGGATGCTCCAGTGAATTGGGAATCGCAATGGGGACCTGCGGCGGCGCCTACAGCGGATCGAGCGTCATGGGGACGCTGGGGGCGTTGTGCTCGTGCAGCACGCGCTTGCCCGCCTCGTCGCCGTGCACGGTCTCGCAGAAGAATTCGAAGCGGTGGCCGTCCGGGTCGGTGAAGTACACGCCGTAGCCCACCTTGTGGTCGGTGATCTTCACCACGTCCACGCCCTTGGCCAGCAACATGCCGTAGAGCCGGCGCAGCTCGTCGACGTCGCCCTCGATCTCCAGGCCGTAGTGCTGCATGTTGATGGGGCCGCGCGCCGGCGCGGCGCCGCCCTCTTCCTGCGGCGCCTTGATCAGCGCGATATCGTGGTGCTTGCGGCCGAAGGACAGGAACACCCATTGCTCGCCGCGCGCGGTCTCCTGCATGCCCAGCACGGATTCGTACCAGGACGCCGAGGCGAACGGGTCCCGCACGAACAGGGCCAGGTGGGTGCGCGCAATGCGCGGGCGGCGCTCGGCCGGCGCGAGGGCGGAGTTGGACATGGCGGTCTCCGTGCGTTCAGTTGATGGACTGGGGATGCGCCGTGACCGGCGCGACGTGCGGCGTCCAGGCCACCGCCGTGATCTCGCTGAAGTCGCGCCACTCCTTGAACCAGCTGCGCCCGCCGTCGGTGGACCGGAACAGGTGGCCGTACTTGGTGCCGGCGAACGCCAGCCCGGGGTCGGCGGCATGCACGCCGAAGGCCCAGAAGGTGGAGTTGGGCGCCGTGTGCAGCAGGGACGGCCGCCAGTTGCGGCCGCGGTCGTCCGACAGGTAGATGCGGCTGCGCGTGCCCGGCGTGCCGTCGCCGATGGCCAGCAGCAGCGTATCGGGCGCGCCCGGCAGGGCCTGCACCGTGCGGGTGTAATACATGCCGTCGAAGCGCGACTTGGAGGCCGCGCCCTCCCAATGCCCGCCGTCGTCCTCGCTCAGGTAGACCGAGTTCACGCTCAGCACCATCGCAGTCTTGGGCGCGGCGGCCGTGGCCGGCAGGATGGCCACGCAATGGATGTCGGGGTTGGCGATGGCGCCGTCCTCCTGGTCCACGCGCAGCCAGGTGTCGCCGCCGTCGCGGCTGCGCCATAGCCCGCCCTCCTCGACGCCGAACCAGACTTCGCGGCCGTCGTCCGGGTCCACGCAGACGGAAAGAATGCGCGGACGGTTCACGCCGCGGCAGAACTCGGGCAGCTCGGGCGACAGGCGCTGCCAGCTGGCGCCGCCGTCGACCGAACGGAACATGGCGGCGCGCGAGGGCGCGCCGGTGCCGGCGTACATGCGCCGGGGGTCGGACGGATCGATCGCGATGGCCCAGACCGTCATGCCGTTCATGGGCGAGTCCACCCGGGCGAAATGCGCGCCGCCGTCGGTGCTGATGCACAGGCCGGCGTCGGCGCCGGCGAACACGCGGCGCGGGTCGGCCGGGTCCACGGCCAGGCTGCGCACCGTGCCGTCGAACTCGATGGCTTCCTTCAGGCCCAGGCGGTGCCAGGTGGCGCCGTCATCCACGCTGCGCAATATCCCTTGGCCGGCCGTGCCGACCAGTATCGTGCCTTGCATATCCAGACTCCTATCCGGCGCTTGCCGGTCAAAGAAAAATGCCGCGCGTGATGCCGCCGTCCACGCCCAGCGACTCGCCGGTGATCGCGCCGGCGCGCGGCGAGGCCAGAAACAGCACGGCGTCGGCGATCTCGGCCGGCTGCAGCACGCGGCGTATGGGCGTGGCCTTCGCGTAGTTGGCCTCCACCTGCGCGGCGGTCAGCCCCTGTTTGGCGGCTTCCTTTGCGTACAGCTCATGGATGTGCGGGGTCTCGACCACGCCCGGATGGATTACGTTGACGGTGATGCCGTCCGGGCCGAGCTGGTCCGACAGCGTCTTGGTCAGGTGGCAGATGGCGACGTTGCGCATGCCGGAGAGCTGCTTGCTGCCGCGCCCGGTCAGCCCGCCGATGTTGACGATGCGGCCGTAGCCGCCGCGGCGCATGTGGGGCGCGGCGGTCTTGGCGCAGCGCATGTAGCCCACGACCTTGATGTTGATGTCTTCCAGCAGGCCTTCGGGATCGGCCTCGTCGATCTCGCTGCGCACCAGCCCGCCCGGATGCGCGGCGCCGTTGACCAGGATGTCGATGCGGCCGAAATGCGCGGCCACCTGCTGCATCATCGCGTCGACCTGGGCGGTGTCGGACACGTCGGCGGCGAAGCCCCGCACCTCCACGCCGCTGGCGCGGGTGATCTCGGCGGCGACTTCGTCCAGCTGCGCCTGGCGGCGGGCCACGATGGCCACCCGCACTCCTTCGGCCGCCAGCGCTTCGCTCACCGCCCGTCCGATGCCCAGGCTGCCGCCCGTGACCACGGCGACTTTCCCCTTGAGTTGCAAATCCATCGCGTCTTGCTCCTTGTGTATAGATAGAGAGAGGGAGCGGCGCCTACAGCGCCATCTCGATCAGGGCGGGACCCGGACGCCGCAGCGCCTGTTCCAGTTGTTCGGCCAGGGCTTCGGAAGTCGCGGCGCGGCTTGCCGGCACGCCGTAGCTGGCGGCCAGCCCCACCCAGTCGATGCGGGGGGCGTCCAGCGCGGTCATTGCGGCGGCGCGCTCGCCCAGCGCCGCGCCGCCGCGGCGCAGTTCGTTGCGCAGGATGGCGTACTGGTGATTGGCGGCGATCAGCACCGTGACCGGCAGGTTTTCGCGCGCCAGCGACCACAGCGCCTGGATCGTGTATTGCGTGCTGCCGTCGGACAGCAGCGCCACCACGCGGCGGTCCGGGCAGGCGATGGCCGCGCCCATGGCGACCGGCAGGCCCTGTCCGATCGCGCCGCCGGTATTGGTCAGCACCGTGTGCGGGGCCGCGCCGGCCGAGGCCGCGTACAGGGGATAGCCGCAGGTGCCGCCCTCCACCGACACGATGGCCTGCTCGGGCAGCGCGCGCGCCACCACCGCCGCGATGGATTGCGGCGTGAGCGCGCCGGCGGCGGGCTGCGGCAGCAAGGCGTCGGCCGGCTCGAACGCGGGCGCGCCCGCCAGCTCGGCCAGCGCCTCCAGGCGCGAGGCGGCGTCGCCGCCCGGCGCGGCCAGCGTCAGCAGCCGCTCGGCCGGCACCAGCCGGCTCGGGTGGCCGGGGTAGCCGAAGTACGTCACCGGCGGCAGCGCGCCGGCCAGCACCACCAGGTCGGCCGCGTCCAGCGCCGCCCGGGCGGGCTCGGGAAAATAAGGCAGGCGGTCGAAATCCGGCAGCCCCCGGCCGCGCTCGGAGCGGGCCGGAAACGTCTCGGCGTAGGCCGAGCCGCCCAGTGCGGCGCAAAGCCGCGCCGCGGCGATCTGCGCGCGGCGGCCCAGGCCGCTGTCCGGCCCGCCCCCGCCCAGCAGGAACAGCGGACGCCGCGCCGCGCTCAGGCGGCGCCAGACGGCGGCGGCGTCGAAATCGTCGTCCGCCCGGTCCGCAACGGCCGCGGCCGGAGCTGGCGCGGCCTGGCCGTCCAGGTTCTCGGCCTGGAAGTCGGCCGGAAAGATCAGCGTCGCGCCCTGGCCGCCGCGGGCCAGGCTGGCCGCGACCGCCTCGCCGGCGTCGCGGGCGGCGTCCTGCGCCGAGGCAATGCGCCGCACCCAGCCCGAGACCGGGCGCGCCAGCGACTCGATGTCCGAGGTGAGCGGCGCGTCGCAGTCCAGGTGCCAGCTGGCGTGGTCGCCGATGACGTTGACGATGGGCGTGCGGGCGCGGCGCGCGTTGTGCAGGTTGGCGATGCCGTTGGCGAATCCCGGCCCCAGGTGCAGCAACGTGGCGGCGGGCTTGCCGGCCAGGCGGCCGTAGCCGTCGGCCGCGCCGGTGCACACGTTTTCCTGAAGGCCGATCACGCAGCGCATGCCCGGCACCTCCTCCAGCGCGCGCACCAGATCCAGCTCGGTCGTGCCGGGGTTGGCGAAACACAGTTCCACGCCCTGCTCGCGCAGGGCCTCCAGCAGGGCTTTAGCTCCAGTCATCATTTCAGCCTCCTTTGATTGCCACTTTATCGTAATTTGATAATGCTGCAATTCTTTTTGGCCGTTTGATGCGACTCAACCCATTAAGATTATCTATTTGATGAACAATCGATGTTGGCCTATAAGCACGCGTGCGCGGGCCGCGCGAGGCCGATTTGCCAATCCGCGTCCCTTGGTGCACCCTCACCGCAAGTCTTTCCCATCACCGCTTACACCCATGAACAGTCTTCGCCGCATGCTCGATGTCCTGGATCTTTTTCAGCCCGAACGGCCGGTCCTGGATGTGGAAGCCATCTGCCGGCTGCGCGGCTACGCGCCGGCCACCGCCTACCGCTATGTCCGCGAGCTATGCGCCTGCGGGCTGCTGGTGCGCCTGCCCGCCGGCTATGCGCTGGGCCCGCGCATCATCGCGCTGGACCTGCAGATGCGGGAGTACGACCCCATGCTCACGCTGAGCCGCGACCTGATCGAGGAAATGTCCGCCCAGACCGGGCTGGACGTGCTGCTCAGCGAGCGCTACGACGACAAGGTCATCAACGTGCACCAGCAGGCCGGCCGCAACACCCAGGCCCTGAACTTCGGCCGCGGGCGCTACATGCCGCTGCTACGCAGCGCGACGGCGCGCGTGATCCTGGCCAATCTCGGCCCGCGGCCCCTACGCCGCGTCTACGACGAACATGCGGATGCGCCGGACATGCAGCGCCTGGCGCGCGACTGGAAGGCCTTTTCGCGCCTCATGCTGCAAGTGCGCAAGGCCGGCTACTGCATCAGCTCGGGAGAGCTGGATTCCGGCAAGACCGGCATCGCCGCGCCGATCTTCGATGAAGAAAACCACGTGCTGGGCAGCATCACGCTGATCGGGTCGCAGCCCGCCTTCGCGGCGTTCCGCGAAGACTATCTGGCCGGACTGGTGTGCGGCGCGGCCGCCGAGATCACGCGCCGCATCGCCCAGGCGCCGGCCCCGCTGCAGCATGCGGCCTGAACTGGCGGCGCTGGCGCAGCGCCTGGACGCGATCGGGGCGCCGAACTAGCGCATCGCCGCCAGCATCAGGTCCAGGTTCTGCACCGCCGCGCCCGAGGCGCCCTTGCCCAGGTTGTCGAACACCGCGGTCAGCAGGACCTGGCCGTGCTGCGCGTTGCCGTAGACCGCCAGGCGCAGGTCGTTGGTGCCGTTCAAGGCCTGCGGGTCCAGGTGGGTATGGCCGGCGGCTTCTTCGGGCGCCACCACCTGCACGTGGGCCGCTTGCGCGTAATGGCCCTGCAGGCAATCGTGCAGCCGCGCGGCGTCCACGCCCGGCGCCAGCAGCCGCAGCTGCAGCGGCACGGTCAGCACGATGCCCTGGCGGAACGCGCCGTAGGCCGGCACGAACACGGGCCGCTGCGTCAGGCCGGCGTGCCGCTGGATTTCCGGCGTGTGCTTGTGCGCCAGGCCCAGGCCATAGAGCTGGAACGCCGGGCCCCGCGGTCCGTCCGGATCTTCGTAGGCCTGCACGCTGGCGCGTCCGCCGCCCGAATAGCCCGACACCGCGTGCACGGCCACGGGATAGTCGGCCGGCACCAGGCCGGCGCGCACCAGCGGCCCCAGCAGCGCGATGGCGCCGGTGGGATAGCAGCCCGGATTGCTCACGCGCCGCGCCTGGGCGATCAGGCCGGCCTGCTCGGCGTTCATTTCCGGGAAACCGTAGACCCAGCCGGCGTCGGTGCGATGCGCCGAGCTGGCGTCGATGACCCGCACCGCCGGGTTGGCGATCGCCGCCACGGCCTGGCGCGCCGGCTCGTCGGGCAGGCACAGAATGGCGACGTCGCAGGCGTTGATCGCCTCGGCGCGGCGCTGCGGATTCTTGCGTTCGGCCTCGGGCAGGGTCAGCAGCCGCAGGTCGGCGCGTCCGTGCAGGCGCTCGTGGATCTGCAGGCCGGTGGTGCCCTGGTCGCCGTCGATGAAAACTAGAGGTTGGGTCATGTCGCGGGTTTCCCGTAGCAGGAGAGGATGGCGGAATAAGGCTCTATCATCGGCCGCGAGGCTGGATAACAAAAGTCGAATATCATGATCGTCTGATTCAGCTTTACTGAACGACGGAAACTTCACCATCATGCGCGCCATCAGCCTGGACCGGCTTCGCACTCTGGTCGCCATCGCCGACCTGGGCTCCTTTGCGCAGGCGGCCCGCGCCCTGTACCTGGCCCCGCCCACCGTCAGCCTGCACGTGGCCGACCTGGAGGCGCGCATCGGCGCGCCGCTGCTGACCCGCAAGCGCGGCCAGGTCCGGCCCACCGCCATCGGCGAAACCCTGCTGGAACGCGCGCGCCGCCTGCTGGCCGAAGCCGACCAGACGCTCGACGACGTGCAGCGCCAGGTGCAGGGGCTGGCCGGACGCGTGCGGCTGGGCGCCTCCACCGGCGCCATCGCCCATCTGCTGCCGCAGGCGCTGGAATCGCTGGGACGCAACCACCCCGGCATCGACGTGCAGGTCGCGGTGCTGACTTCGCAGGAAACCCTGCAGCGCCTGGCCGACGGCACGCTGGACGTGGGGCTGGTGGCCCTGCCCCAGCCGCCGCTGGACGGCCTGGTGCTGCGGCCGTGGCGGCGCGACCCGATCATGGCCTTCCTGCCGGCCGGCTGGCGCGCGCCGGCCCGCATCGCGCCGGCCTGGCTGGCCGAGCGGCCGCTCATCCTGAATGACACCAGCACGCGGCTCTCGCGCCAGACCACCGAATGGTTCGCGGCCGCCGGCCTGCACCCGCGCCCGCGCATCCAGCTCAACTACAACGACGCGATCAAAAGCCTGGTGGCGGCCGGCTACGGCGCCACGCTGCTGCCGCACGAGGCCACCGCGCCACAGCCCGATCCGCGCATCGCGATGCGCCCGCTGCGGCCCGCGCTGTGGCGTCCGCTGGGCATCGCGCACCGTGCCGGAAGCGTGGAACAGGCCACCCGGCACGTGCTGGACGTGTTGTGGGAATTGCGCGCGGTGCGTTAGCGCAACGCCCGCCTCAGGCGCCGGCGGGGGGCGGCCGGCGGAAGTACGCCGTGCGCCGGCTTTCCTCGCGCAGCCGGCGCGCGCGCGAGCGGAACAGGTCCTTGCGGCCCACGATGCCGACCAGCCGGCCGCTGGCGCGGTCCAGGATGGGTACCCGGCCCGCGCCCGACAAGGCCATGCGGTCGGCGATCTGGCTGGCCAGTTCCTCGGGATAGCCATAGACCAGCTCGCGGCCCTGCAAGGCCGCGCCCAGGGGCTGCGCATGCAGCCCGCCGTCCAGCGCCCAGGCCAGCGTGTCGGCGCGGGTCACCTCGCCCACCACCTGCCCGTCGGCGTCCAGCACCGGATAGCTGGTATGCACCGGCTGCGCGGTCGTGAAATGCTCGATCGCCTGCGCCACGGTCCAGTCCTGCGGCAGGGTCTGCACCGGCGACGTCATCACGTCGCGCACGCGCAGCAGGTCGAAGGGATCGACGCGGTATTCGCGGCTGATGTGGTGGCCGCGGCGCGCGATTTTCTCGGTCAGGATGGAGCGCTTGAGCAGCAGCACCGTGACCCCGTAGGCGAACACGCAGGCCGCCAGCACCGGCAGCAGCGCGCCCACGTCGCCGGTCAGTTCCACCGCGAACAGCGTGGCCGTCAGCGGCGCGCGCATGGTGCCGCCCATCATCGCGGCCATGCCCAGCAGTGCCCAGAAGCCGGCGTCGGCCTGCGGCAGCAGCGGCGTGGCCAGCGCGCCCAGCGCGCCGCCGAAGATCAGCAGCGGGGCCAGCACCCCGCCCGAGGTGCCCGACCCCAGCGCGATCGACCAGATCAGCACCTTGACCACCAGCAGCAGCAACACGGCCTGCAGGGCCAGGTCGCCGGCGAGCAGGTGGCGGATATTGTCGTAGCCCACGCCCAGCGCGGCCGGGTCGATCAGACCGCCGATGCCGATCGCCAGCCCGCCCAGGGCCGGCCACCACATCCAGTGCAGCGGCAGTTTTTCGAACAGGTCTTCGGCGGCATAGACCATCGAGGTCAGCACGCCCGAACCCAGCCCGGCCAGCACGCCGACCGCCGCGCAGGCGGCCAGATGCGCAGGCGTGAACGGCAGCGTGCCGGCGTACGCGAAGATCGGCCCGGCGTCGAGCAGATAGGCGCGCGTGGCCGCGGCGACCAGCGCGGCCACCGCCACGGGCAGGAAGCTGCGCGGCTTCCATTCGAAAAGCAGCAATTCCACCGCCAGCAGCACCGCCGCCAGCGGCGTGGAGAAAATCGCCGTCATGCCGGCGGCCGCGCCGGCCACCAGCAGCGTCTTGCGCTCGCCGTCGTCCAGGTGAATGGTCTGGGCCAGCAGCGATCCGATCGCGCCGCCCGTCATGATGATGGGGCCTTCGGCCCCGAACGGCCCGCCCGTGCCGATGGACACGGCCGAGGACACCGGCTTCAGCACCGCCACCTTGGGCTGGATGCGGCTCTTGCCGATCAGAATGGCCTCCATCGCCTCCGGTATGCCGTGGCCGCGTATCTTCTCCGAGCCGTAGCGCGCCATCAGGCCGATGATCAGGCAACCGGCGACCGGAATCGCGACCGAGGCCGGCCCCAGCCGCCCGTCCGTGATCGGCAGGTCGGCGAAGGAAAACAGGCCGTGGTAGGCCAGGTTGGTGCACAGCGCGATCAGGCGCAGCAGCACCCATGCGGCGGCCACGCTGGCCAGGCCGACCGGAATGGCCAGGCCCATCAGCAGTACGACGCGTCTGTCGGTGGTGAAATCGCCCAGGCGCAGCGCGGCCCGGGCGGAAGCGGAATTGGCGGGCATGTTGGAAAAAGGGAAAAGAGATCCGCGTGAATTTGCGGAAAATCAATATATCGTATCACGATATATATTAGAATCTAACATGTGAATCAATCTGCCCCCCCGCCCCCCGCCACGCTGTCCGCGGCAGACTACGAACTGCTGTCCGACTTCCGCTACGCGCTGCGCCGCTTCTCGGTCTTCAGCGAAGGCGCCGCCGCCCGCCTGGACCTGATGCCGCAGCAGCACCAGGCCCTGCTGGCCATCAAGGGCGCGCGTTCGGCCGCTCCGGGCCGCCGCGGCCTGTATGTGGGCGAAATCGCCGAACGCCTGCTGATCCGGCCGCATACCGCCGCCGAACTGGTGGGGCGGCTGGCGCGGCTCGACCTGGTCAGCCGCGAACCGGACCCGCAGGACGGCCGCCGCGTCGAGGTCGTGCTCACGGCCAAGGCCGAACGCCTGCTGGAAGACCTTTCCGCCGCCCATCTGGAAGAGCTGCGCGCCATGCGGCCGCTGCTGACCCGCCTGCTCGCGCGCATCGGCGAAGAGCCGGACCAGGCCTGAATCGCGGTCCTGCTCCGCGCGGCATAAGCTTATGCTGCACCGCAACGCCCTGCGTGATAAATTATCGCCCCGCGACATAATCGGAGTCGCTTGGAGAGAGCAGTGGGTGTGGGTTTCATGCGCTGGCTGGGAGCGTTCGCGCCAGCGCCGGTGGGCGTCAATGGGCGCGAAAAGCTGTTTGGCGCGGTGGGCGCGCTGCTGGGCCTGTTCTGCACGGAATGGGTGGGCCGGCATGCGCTGGGATCGGCCAGCCCCTGGTTCATCGCGCCGATGGGCGCGTCCGCCGTGCTGCTCTTCGCCGCCCCCGCCAGCCCGCTGGCCCAGCCCTGGTCGCTGATGGCCGGCAATCTCATCGCCGCGCTGATCGGCGTGTTCTGCGCCCAGTTCATTCCCCTGCCCGGCCTGGCGGCCGCGGCCGCCGTGGCCCTGTCCATCGGCGCCATGTTCTCGCTGCGCTGCCTGCATCCGCCCAGCGGCGCGGTGGCGCTGACCGCGGTGCTGGGCGGCCCGCCCGTGGCCAAGCTGGGCTACGGCTTCGCGCTGTGGCCGGTGGCCCTGAATTCCCTCATCCTGCTGTGCATCGCCGTGGTCTTCAACGGCGCGCTCAAGCGCAACTACCCGCGCCGCCACGTCGACGCGGCCGGCGCCCACAGCACCCGCGATCCGGCGCCCAGCGCGCGGCTGGGCTTCAGCCTGCACGACCTGGACGAGGCGCTGAACCAGCGCGGCGAACTGCTGGACATCCGCAAGGAAGACCTGGAGGAAATCGTGCTGGCCGCCGAGCTGCGCGCCAGCGTGCGCCGCTACGGCGACGTGCGCTGCGCCGACATCATGTCGCGCGACGTGGTCACGGTGCGCGCCCACGATCCGCTGGACTACGCCGTGCGCCTGTTCGACAAGCACCGCGTGCAGGCCCTGCCGGTGCTGGACGAGAACGGCCGCTATGCCGGCATGATCGCCCAGGGCGACGTGCTGGCGCGCCGCAACCGGCTGGCCAGCGTGGCCGCCGACGCAACCGGCGTGCCGGACCTGGTGGTCGCGGACTGCATGCACAGCGAAGTGCCCTTCGCCACGCCGGGCCTGCCCGTCGTCGAGCTCGCGCGCCCGATGTCCGACGGCCTGCACTGCGTGCCGGTGCTGGACGAGTCGCGCGACCTGGTCGGGCTGGTAAGCCAGTCGGACCTGGTGGCCGCGCTCTACCAGATCGCCGTGTCCGCCGGCACCCAGGCCGACGATCCGCGCCTGGGCAGGCTGGCGGCCTGAGCGCCGCGTCTCCGTAGCCCTACGGATGCCTGCCGGCCGCGCGCGCAGGGCATAATCCAGGCGTGAAACCCCTTTCGCGCTCCGGCGCCCTACTCTGCTGGCTGGTCCTGTTCTGTCTCGGCGCCGTCTGGATCGGCCGGCAGGAATACACGGACCAGCACGAACGCTTTCTGCAGAACACCAGCGTGGCGCAGCGCATGCTGAGCCAGAAGACGGTGCAGCACGAAGCCGTGCTCGCCACGCTGGCCGCCCTATCCCATCCTCCCGCCCCCGAACGGCTCTACCCCAGCCTGCAGCCGGCCATGCCGCAGCTGCTGGGCCTGGGCCATCTGCACGACGGCGTCTGGCGCGGCAGCATGGCCGCGCCAGATGGCCTGCCCGAGGCGATCGGGCGCGCGCGCCAGATGCGGCGCCCGGTGACGCTGCCCGTGGACGATGCGCGCTACTGGCTGGCGGCGCCGTCCGGCTGGAGCCTGCTGCTCGATGCGCGCCAACTGGTGCCGGCGGCCGACTTCCCGCCGGGGCTGGCCAACCTGACGCTGACCGTGGGCGCCGCGCCGCTGCGCCTGCTGGACAAGCAGCCCGAAGGCGGCGCGCCCGGCTGGCGGCTCGCGTTGCAGAAACCGCTGGGCGCGGCCAGCCAGCCCTTCACGATGCGCAGCGAGCGCCGCCTGACGCCCGACACCTGGCCCTGGACCGCATGGCTCGCCTGGGCCGTGGCCAGCGCCTTGCTGGTGGCCGGCGCCGTGGCCTGGCAGCGCTCGCGCGCCGAGGCCCGCCGCCGCCAGGAACAGCTGCGGCTGGGCGCGATGGCCCGGCTGGGCGCGCTGGGCGAGATGGCCGCCGGCATCGCCCATGAACTGAACCAGCCGCTGACCGCCATCCTGGCGCAGACCCGCGCCGCCGAACGGCTGCTGGACGACGAAGAAGAGCGCCCCGCGGTGCGCCGCGCGCTGCTGGCCAGCGCCGAACAGGCAAAGCGCGCCGCCGACATCATCAGCCGCATGCGCGCGCTGGTGCGGCCCAGTTCGCCGGGGCGGCGCGAAGCCCTGGACCCGGACGCGCTGGTGGCCTCGCTGCGCTTTCTGCGCGAGCCCGAACTCGCCGGCCAGGGCATCAGGCTGACGTGGCGCAACGCCAGCCCCGGCGCGCGGCCGCTGGGCGACCGCGTCGCGCTGGAGCAGATCCTGCACAACCTGGTCCAGAACGCCGCCGACGCGCTGGCCGGCGCGGACGGCGCGCGCCACATCGCGCTGGAGGGCCGCGCCGACGGCGCCAGCTATCTGTTCAGCGTCAGCGACACCGGCCCGGGCATCGCCGCCGACGCGCTGCCGCGCCTGTTCGCGCCGTTCTATACCACCCGGCCGCAAGGCATGGGCCTGGGCCTGGCGCTGTGCGAGACCCTGGCCGGCGCCATGGACGGCCGCATCGCCGCGCGCAACCTCAGCCCGGCCGGCGCCTGCTTCACGCTCAGCCTGCCGCTGGCGGGCGGCGCGCCGGCCGCCACAGGAATCTCCCATGCTTGAACAATCTCCGCTGGTGTATCTGGTCGACGACGACGACGCGGTGCGCGACGGGCTGGCGCTGCTGTTGCGCAGCGTGGGCCTGCGCAGCGAGGGCCATGCCGATCCCCAGGCTTTTCTGGCGGCGCTGACGCCGCAGTCCATCGGCTGCGTGGTGCTCGACATCCGCATGCCCGGCATCAGCGGCCTGGACGTGCTGAGCCGGCTGGCGGCGCAATCCGACCTGCCGGTGGTCATGCTCACCGGCCACGCCAACGTGGACCTGTGCCGCCGCGCCTTCAAGGGCGGCGCCATGGAATTCCTGCAAAAGCCGGTGGACGACGACGTGTTCCTGGACGCGGTGCAGGCCGCCGTGCGCACCCATATCGCCAGCCGCGAGAAACTCGCCGTGACGCAGGCCGCGCAGGAGCGGCTGGAGCGCCTGTCCGGGCGCGAGCGCGAAGTACTGGAACGCATCGTGCAGGGCCTGAGCAACAAGGAGATCGCGCGCGAGTTCGACCTGTCGCCGCGCACCGTCGAAACCTACCGCGCCAATGTGTTCGCCAAGCTCGAGGCCGACACCCTGGCCGCGCTGATCCGCGAATACGCCGTGCTGCTGGGCTGACCGCCCGGCGGCCTCCGTAGCCCTACGGAGCCGCCAGCGTAACCGACCGGCTACCGCCGCCGCGCCGCCATCTTTAATCTGTCTGCTCCTGTTATCCATTCCTGAAAGGACCCAGACATGTCGCCCAAATTCCTCGCTTGCGCCACCCTCCTCGCCTGCGCCGGCGCCGCCAACGCGGCCGTGCTGACCGAGAGCAACCTGTCCATGGCCGATGCGCAGAAGCTGGCCACCGAGACCGTCGCCGCCTGCCAGGCCAAGGGCTACAACGTCAGCGCCGCGGTGGTGGACCGCGCCGGCCTGCTCAAGGCCTTCGCCCGCGCCGACAACGCCGGCCCGCACACCATCGAGGCCAGCCGCGCCAAGGCGTTCACCGCGGTCTCGGCCAAGTCGCCCACGCTGGCCATGATGGAGAACGCGCAGAAGAACCCCGGCGCCGCCAACCTGACGGATATCCCGGGCTTTCTGCTGCTGGGCGGCGGCGTGCCGGTCAAGGCCGGCGCAAACGTGATCGGCGCCATCGGCGTGGCCGGCGCGCCGGGCGGCCACCTGGACGCCCAGTGCGCCGACGCCGTGCTGGAACAGAACGCCGCCATGTTCAAGTAGGCCGCGGCCCGGCGCGTTGCGGCGCACGCCGCGACGCGTTAGGCTCGCGCCATGCTCCCGTCCCCTCATCCCCTGCTGGACGCGACGCTGCGGGCAGCGGCCCGCCGCTACCGCGTGCCGGCCGTGTCCGAACTGTCCGCGCATGACGCCGGCGCGGCCGCCGCGCTGGCCGTCTCCATCGAACACGCCCGTCGGGCGCTGGCCGCCGGCGAAACGCCGCCGCCCGCCCTGCGCCATGCCTTCCTGGCGGCGCTGGCGCGCCTGATCCGCGAGGCCTTGCGCGAACCGGGCGGCGACCCGGTATTCCAGGCGCTGCTGCTGCGGCATCGCAACGCCAGCGTGCGCGAGTATGCGGCGCTGTCGGCCGGCGCGGCCCGCGACCGCCGCGATCTGGTGGCCGCCGCCAACACGCTGGCCCATCCCGCCAAGCTGGAACGCATGCCGGCGGCCCCGCCGCGCGCCGCGCTGGCCCGCCTGCACGCGGCGGCCATCGCGCAATCGTGGGCCGAACTGGCGCGGGCCGCGGACGAACTGCAGGGCCTGCCCGGGGCGTGCGATCCGGCCGTGCTGCAGCGGCTGCTGGCCGGCCCCGCCTTGCGGCGCCTGCAGCGCCTGGACGCGCTGGCCTCGGACGCCGAAGTGCGCCGCTACCGCGAACGGTGGCTAAGCCAGGGGCCGGCGCCCGGCAGCGCCGACGCCGCCGCGCAGGGCGATGCCTCGCGCGAGCGCGGCGCCGCCGTCGAAGCGCTGGCCTTGCGGGCCATGCAGGCCCTGGCCCGCGCGCTCAACGCGGCCGCGGACGGCGCACCGTACCTGGCCGTGTCCTCGATGCGCGTGCCCCCGTCGATCCCGGCCAGCGCCGAGCGCGCCAAGAGCGAATGGGACGCCGCCCTGCTACGGCGCGCCGGCGGCGGCGACGCCGCGCCGACCTGGGACGTGTGCCTGCTGCTGGAGGCCAAGGCCTCGGCCGACGCGGCGGCGACGGATTTTCCGCGCCTGCTGCGCGGGCTGCGCCTGTTGGCGCACGCCGACGCGCAGACCGACTACCTGTTTCGCGCGCGCGAAGGCGGCTATGCGCTGCGCGGCGGCTCGCTGCGCGCGCTGCCGACGGAGGGCCCGGCGCTGGAACGGGCCGTGCTTTATTTCAGCGACGCCCCCGCCGACGCCAGGCCGCGCCTGCTCAGCGCCGCCAGCCGCATGCAGTTGCTGGGCGCCGACGCCAGCCTGGACTACGCCGGCCGGCTGACGCAAGGCGAAGACGCGCCCGCCGCCATGCTGGAACCGGTCTGGACGCTGCTGCTGGAGTCTGCGCAATGGGCCGGGGTGCTGCAGCAATACCCCATGCTGCGCCAGGCGCGCGAGCTGATGGTGCATGCGGACGACCTGATGGCGGCCATTGCGGCGTCGCAATCCGGACATCGCGCTGCGCCGTAAGGACTGCACCGAAAGAATGGCCCCCGCATGAGGCGCGCGCCGTTTATGATCGGGAACGTCCCATGGTCTTTCGTCGGTCTGCCATGGCCTGCATGCTCACCCCACGGAACCCTCCCATGATCGCCAGGCACGCAAGACTGCGACTCGTCCTGGCCGCGCTGGCCGCGGCCCTGTGGAGTCCCGCCGCGCCGGCCGCCCCGCCCGGCGCCTGCGAAACCGTCACGGTGCGCGAGGGCGACCCGGTGCCGCCCGGCGCCTGCGCCGTGAACGTGCTGCCGCGCGACCCGGGGCCGGCGGGCATGCTGTTCGGCGGCCCGGACTGGGTGCCGCTGGACCCCCAGGCCATGCCGGGCGTGTTCTACGACAGCGCTTCGATCAAGCCCGTATCCGACAGCCCGGCCGTCATGGCCGTCACCGTGGCCTGGTTCTACGCCCAGCCGCGGATCTCCGAAGCCAACGGCAAGCCCTACCGCTCGGTGGCCCAGCCGGTCGTGCTCAATTGCGCGGCCGAAACCTACAGCGTGGAACGCACGCTGCACTACGCCGGCGAGAACGCCACCGGCGAACTGGTGGAAGCGACGCCGACGGCCGGCATCCACGATGCGCCGGTCGCGCACGACCCGGTGCAGCGCAAACTGCGCGGGCTGATCTGCCCGGCCGCCGGCAAGCGCCCGCGCAAATAGGCGGGCGCGCGGCGCTCAGGCCTTGGCCAGCGCCTGGTCCAGGTCGGCCAGCAGGTCGTCGATATGCTCGATGCCGATGGACAGGCGCACGGTTTCCTCGCGCACGCCCGCCTTCTGCAGTTCTTCCGGATTGAGCTGGCGGTGCGTGGTGGAGGCCGGATGCGTGGCCAGCGATTTGGCGTCGCCGATGTTGACCAGCCGGGTGAAGAGCTGCAGCGCGTCCTGGAAGCGCGCGCCGGCCTCGCGCCCGCCCTTGACGCCGAAGGTGAACAGGCCCGGGGCCTTGCCACCCAGGTATTTCTGCGCCAGCGCGTGGTCGGGATGGTCGGGCAGGCCCGCGTAGTTGACCCATTCGACCTTGGGATGCTCGCGCAGGAAGTTGGCGACCTTGACCGCGTTCTCGACGATACGGTCCACGCGCAGCGCCAGGGTCTCGATGCCCTGCAGGATCTGGAAGGCGTTGAAGGGCGAGATCGCCGCGCCGGTATTGCGCAGCGGCACCACGCGGGCCCGGCCGATATAGGCGGCCGCGCCGAAGGCTTCGGTGTAGACCACGCCGTGGTAGCTCACGTCCGGCTCGTTCAGGCGCTTGAAACGGCTCTTGTGCTCGGCCCAGGGGAACTTGCCCGAGTCGATGATGGCCCCGCCCAGGCTGGTGCCGTGGCCGCCCAGGTACTTGGTCAGCGACTGCACCACGATGTCGGCCCCGTGCTCGATCGGGCGCAGCAGGTACGGCGACGGCACGGTGTTATCGACGATCAGCGGCAGGCCGTGGCGGTGCGCCAGTTCGGCAAGGGCCGCGATGTCCGTGATGTTGCCCAGCGGGTTGCCGACGGACTCGGCGAAGATGGCCTTGGTGCGCTCGTCGATCTGCGCCTCGAAGCTGGCCAGGTCGGCCGGATTGGCGAAGCGCGTGGTGATGCCGTATTGCGGCAGCGTGTGCGCGAAGAGGTTGTAGGTGCCGCCGTACAGGGTGCTGGAGGACACGATGTTGTCGCCCGCTTCGGCGATGGTCAGGATGGCGTAGGTCACCGCGGACTGGCCCGAGGCCAGCGCCAGCGCGGCGACGCCGCCTTCCAGGGCCGCGACGCGCTGCTCCAGCACGTCGGTGGTCGGGTTCATGATGCGGGTGTAGATGTTGCCCGGCACCTTGAGGTCGAACAGGTCCGCGCCGTGCTGCGTATCGTCGAACGCATAGGCCACGGTCTGGTAGATGGGCACCGCCACCGCGCGCGTGGTGGGGTCGGGGCGGTAGCCGCCATGCACCGCGATGGTTTCTAGCCGCCAGGACTGTTTCGGATCGCTCATGTGTCTCTCTGGTTTCGTTATGGAAGGGAACTGTCCCTCGCTATAGTAGCCGCCCTCCCAGGCGAATGGACCAGAGGCCGCGCGCGGTCAGGGCCGCAGCGGCGCGTCCACGCCGGCGGCGCGCTGCAGCCAGGCCGGCCGGGGCGCGGCGTCCAGCCAGTTCTTGACGATCAGGCCCAGTTCGGTGTCGCCCGATATGCGCAGGCGGCGCTGGAAGAACAGCGTGTCGGCGTCGGTTTCCTGGCGCATCAGCGCCAGCAGCTCGGCCGCCTTGGCGCCCAGCTCCAGTTCGGCCGGCGCGCCGTTCCAGACGGGCCGGAACGCGCCGCGTTTCACGGTGAAGCAGTTGCGCAGGCCCAGGTCCTCGACCGTGATGGCGAAGCTGCGCCCTTCCAGTTCCGGCGGCGGCGCCAGCCATTTGAGGCGGCGCGCCACTTCGAGGCCGGCGACGAAATGCAGCGACACCAGCGGCGTGGGCAGGCGCCGGCCGATGCGGGCCAGCATGGCGGGCAGGACGATGGGCGGGCTCATGCCGCTTCCTCCAGCAGGTCGATGCCCGCGCGGCCATGGAAATAGCCGTTGCAGCGTTCGATGCCCGCCGGCGGCGCCACCGGGACCGGCCGGCGGCCCTGGCGCATCGCGTCGAGCGCGGCCACGGCTTCCAGCGTGCCCGACGATTGCGGACTGACGCGCAGCACCTCCACGCCGAGCGCGGCCAGGCTGGGCGCCAGCGGCAGCAGGTCCAGGCAGGCCGCGGACTGCACCTGAATGCCGTTGATGGCCAGGAAGCCGCGCGATTCGCGGGTGCGCATGTCCAGGCCGTCGGGATGCTCGATGCAGCGGAAACCGCAGTCGTCCTTCTTCAGGCGGAAGTGGCGCGCCGTGAAGCAGCGCGCCGAGAACGCCAGCGCCATGCGGCCCCACACCAAGGCCTCGGCCTCCAGTCCCACGGGCCGTTCCTGCAACAGGCGGCCCAGGGTCTCGGCGTCCATTTCCAGCGGCGCGACGAAGCGCACGGCGCCGCGCTGCGCGAGCCAGTCCAGCGTGCCGCCGTGGTAGGCGTTCAGGTGCGGGCCGGCCACAAATGGGCGACCGGCCAGGTGGCGTATGGCGCCGATCTCGCCAGCCTCGACCGGAAAGTCGTCCTGCTCGCACAGTTTCCTGAGCGCGGCGGCCTCGGCGCCGGACTCGATCAGTGTGCGGCCCGAGAGCACCACGGTCTTGCCGGCGGCGCGCAGGTCGCGCGCCAGGTCCAGCCAGTCGTCGGCGCGCAGCTCGTGGCGGCGGCTGCACACGGTTTCACCCACGTAGAGGATGTCGGCCGGGCTGTCGGCCAGCGCGGCGTAGAAGTCCAGCGTGTCGCGCCGCGGCCAGTAGTACAGCAGGGGGCCGACCGAGATCTGGAAGAAGTTGGGCGTTATTTCCATGGACGTTCGAATGCCCCTTGAGTGACCTGGGAACCCTCGGCATGGCGCGCCAGCATGGCGTTCCATTCGGGGCGCGGAGAAAAACGCGCGGCGTCGGCATGCGCGCTGTCGAGCGCGGCGCGCAGCGTGGACACCACTTGCGTGACGTAGGCCGGGCTGCGCTGGCGGCCTTCGATCTTGATGGCGGACACGCCCATCCCGGCCAGGCGCGGCAGCAGGCCGATGGCGTTCAGGCTGGTGGGCTCTTCGAGCGCGTGGTCGGATTGGCCGTCGACCTCGAAGCGGCCCTTGCACAGCGTGGGATACGCGGCCGGCTCGCCCGGTTCGTAGCGGTCGATCAGGATGCCGTTCAGGCGCGCGTCCATGCGGCCGTCGGTTTCCTCCCAGCGCACCGCGTGCGCCGGCGAGCACACGCCCTTGTTGTTGGGCGAGTCGCCGGTGGCGTAGGACGACAGCAGGCAGCGGCCTTCGGCCATGACGCACAGGCTGCCGAAGCCGAAGACCTCGACCTCGACGCTGACGTTGGCGCAGATGCGCGCGATCTCGGCCAGCGTCAGCACGCGCGGCAGCACCACGCGGCGGATGCCGAATTGTTCCTTCATGAGCTCGATGGCGTCGGCGTGGGTGGCCGAGCCCTGCACCGACAGGTGCAGGCGCAGGTCGGGATAGCGGTCGCTGGCGTAGGCCAGCAGGCCCGGATCGGCCATGATGACTGCGTCGGCGCCCAGGCCGTGGGCCGCGTCCACGGCGGCGCGCCATTCCTGCGCCCTGCCCGCCTGCACGAAGGTGTTGATGGCGAACAGCACCTGGCGCTTGCGGCTGTGGGCCAGCTCCACGCCGGCGCGGATGTCGGCTTCGGTGAAATTGAGCCCGGCGAAGTTGCGCGCGTTGGTGGCGTTCTTCAGGCCGAGATAGACGGTGTCGGCGCCGGCCTCCAGCGCCGCTTTCAGCGCAGCCAGGCTGCCGGCGGGAGCCACGAGCTCCATGGGTGAGGTTCGAGTATGCATGCCGGCCAGTCTATGGGCCGGGGGCATGCCGGGCCTTGTCGCAGATCAAATGCGGGGGGTGGGATGGCGGCTGGCGCCGCCCGATGGGTTTCGCGCGCTTGATATAGGTGTTCTTGGTTGAGGACGCTCGCGCTGCACCCATCCTACGGATGCGTCATCGTAGGATGGGTGCAGCGCGAGAGATTCCGCGCAAGAACCCGGCCATCGAACGCGCGAAACCCATCAGGCGGCGCCAGCCGCCCTATTCCTCCACATACAACCCATGCTCCACCGCGTACACCGCCACCTGCACCCGGCTGGTGAGATTGAGCTTCTTCAGCACGTTCTGCACATGGATCTTGACCGTGCTTTCGCTCACGTCGAGTTCGCGCGCGATGACCTTGTTGCTGGCGCCGCGCGCCAGCCACTGCACGATCTGCCGTTCGCGCGCGGTCAGGCGGTGGCGGTCGCCGCTGCCCGCGGCCTGCGCGCCCGCCCCGCCCTGGCCGGCCTGGCCGCGGAACTGCTCGACCAGCTTGGCGGTCATGCTGTCGGCGATCACCGGCTCGCCGCCGGCGGCGCGGCGGATGGCGGCGGTCAGCGCGTCGGCGTCAATGTTCTTGACCAGGTAGCCGCGCGCGCCGTCGCGCAGCGCCTGGCCCAGCTCGTCGGCCTCTTCGGAAACGGTCAGGATGATGACGGCGCAGGACGGCAGGTCCTGCGTCAGCAGCTGCAGGGTTTCCAGCCCGGACAGCCCGGGCAGGTTGAGGTCGAGCAGCACCACGTCGGGCTTGAGCTCCTTGGCGCGCTTTAGGCCTTCGACCCCGTCGCCGGCCTCGGCCACGACCTCGAAGTCCGGCTGGCGCTGCAGCAGCAGGCGCACGCCCGAACGGAACAGGGTGTGGTCGTCGACGAGGAGGATACGGATAGGCATGGTCTGGAAAATATCAAGCGGCCTGGCGTTCGCTGCCCGGCAGGTTCAGCCGCACGCGCGTGCCGGCGCCGGGCTGCGATTCGAGTTTTATCATGGCGCGCATGCGGGCGGCGCGCTCGCGCATGATGTGCAGTCCGACATGCGATTCGCCGCGCTCGGCCACCTCGGCGGGGTCGAACCCCTGGCCGTTGTCGGCCACCAGCAGGCTGAAATCGCGGCCGTTGTCGACGGCGACTTCGACGCGGTCGGCCTCGGAATGCTTGCGCACGTTGGACAGGGCTTCCTGCAGGATGAACAGCACCTGCAGCTGCTGCTCCGGCGGCAGCGGCGCGCCCTGCCCCTGGCCGAAGCGCAGCTCGGTGGCGATGCCGGTCTGGCGGCGGAAGCGCTCCACCGTGTCCTCGATGGCGGCCTGCAGGTCGCCCTGGGCCAGCTTGCTGCGGAAGTTGGTCAGCAGCTCGCGCACGTCCTGGTAGCTTTCGTCCACGCCGGCGCGCAGCAGCGGCAGGATTTCCTCGATTTCGTCGGCGTCGCCGCGCTTGACCGCCGCGTCCAGCATCTGCAGCTGCAGATTCAGGAAATTCAGGCCCTGGGCCAGGCTGTCGTGCAGCCCCTGGGCCACCAGCCCGCGCTCCTGCACCACGGCCAGCTGGCGCGCCTGCGCGCCCAGGCGCCGGTTGTCCAGCGCCACGCCCAGGTGCCGTCCCAGCGTTTCCAGCATCTGCGATTCCCCCGGCGTGAGCTGGCGCTCCCGGCGGAAATGCAGCGAGTACGAACCCAGCACCTCGTCGCGCGTGACGATGCGGAACACCGCCACGCTGGCGTAGCCTTCGCGCCGGCAGCTCAGGCTGCTGGCCAGCGCCGCCTTGCTCAGGTCCTGGATGACGATGACGCTCTTTTGGCGCGTGGCCGTGCCGCAATAGCAGTCGTCCACGTTCATGCAATGCTCGGACTCGACCAGCGCGTCGGACAGGCCGACCGAGACCATCAGGTTCAGCTTGTCGGTGGCCGGGTCGAGCGCGCGGATGCTGCCGCCTTCGGCGTCGAACTGCAGCATCACGCGGCGCAGGAAGCCGTCGCACAGCGCCTCGATCTCGTTGGGCTGGTTCAGGAAGGCCGCCATGTCGTAGAGCGCGCCGATGTCGCGGTTCTGCGCGGCCAGCTGGGCGGTTTTTTCCTCCACGCGCCGTTCCAGGCCGGTGTAGAGATCCTGCAATTCGTCGGCCATGCGGTTGTAGCCGCGCGCCAGCACGCCGAACTCGTCCTGGCTTTCCACCGGCAGCCGGGTGCTGAATTCGCGCGCGGCCATGCGCTGCAGGCCGTCGCGCAGGCGCAGCACCGGCGAGATGATCCACAGATACAGCAGGTAGATCATGGCCAGGGTGCCGGCGCTGGCGATGGCGGCCAGCACGCCCTGCGACAGGCGCAGCGAAGCGGTCTTGCCGGCGTTGTCCTGCTCGATCATGCGCACCAGCGAATCGGCGCGCTCGACGAACTCCGGCAGCGTTTCCAGGTAGGCCGCGGCGCTGGGCTGCCCCAGGGCGCGCAGGGCCACCGGTTTCATGATGTCGTTCCAGTAGCTGGCCACTTCCCGCCACTGGAGCCGGATGGCCTCGTCGTTGGGCAGGAACAGCGGACGGGCCGGATTGCCGCGCTCCAGGCGCGCGATGGTGTCGTCCATGACGTCGATCTGCTCGCGCGTGCGGAACTCGCGCCCGGCCTGCGGCCGCATCAGCTCCACCGCCACGCGGTTGGCCCGCATGCGCAGGCTGCCGGTGTCGTTGATGGCCGCGCCGGCGCCTTCCAGCTGCCAGGAGACCCACAGCGTCCAGCTGACCATGGCCAGCACCACCACCAGGGCCACCAGGGAACTGGCGACGATGCGCGTGGACAGCCGGTGCCGGGGCGATGGCAGGCTGTCGGAGTCGGCAGGAGCTGGCGGATTCATGGGGTTGGGAGCGGTCTGCGCCCGTGGAGCGGTATAACGGCCATCAGTGTAGCCCGACGCGCCCGCCGGCCCCGGCCGCGCGGCGGCCCGGACGTTCACGTCAGCCCCAGGGCGCGGCAGATGAAGGCCGCGACCTCGGCCGGCTGGCCCAGCGGAAGACACGGCAGTGCGATATCGAGCGGCACGTCGGTCGCCACCGCCAGGAAACCGGGGTCTTCGGCATGCAGCGGCGGCTTGCCCACGGCCGGCCGGTAGACTTCCAGCCGCGGCACCTCGGCGCGCTTGAAGCCTTCGACCAGCACCAGGTCGGCCGGCGACAGGCGCGCCAGCTGCTCGTCCAGCGTGGGTTCGGGCGCGCCGCGCAGTTCGTGGACGATGGCGAAGCGAAACGGCGAGGCGATCATCACCTCCTGGGCGCCCGCCGCGCGAAAGCGCGCGCTGTCCTTGGCCGGCGGCTCCATCTGGAAATCGTGGTGGCTGTGCTTGACCACGTTGACCTTGAGGCCGCGCGCGGCCAGCACCGGCAGCATGGCCTCTATCAGGGTGGTCTTGCCGCTGCCGGACCGGCCGGCGATAGCGAAAACTGGGCTCATCCTAGCTCCGTGAACAATGGGCATACGATGGGCAGAAACGCGTCTGCCCGGGCCGAGTATGCCAGCAAAGCGCCGGCGGCCAGGTCGAAGTACCAGCCATGCAGGGTCAGGCGGCCGGCCTCCAGCGCCCGGCGCACGAAGGACAGCTCTTCCAGGTTGCGCAGCGAGATCAGGATGGAGGCCTGCTCGCAGGCGCGGCGGCGCTCGGCGGGCGTGGCCTCGGGCATCTGCTGCAGCACCCGGCTGCGCGCCGGCTCGGCGATGTCCATCCAGCGCTCGATGTAGTCGGGCTCGCCGCCCGCGTCGGCGCGCCGCGCGGGCCGGCTGCCCGTCCCGCGCTCCATCAGGGTGCGGATGCCGCCGCATTGCCCGTGGCCCAGCACGATGACGCGGCTGACCTGCAGCTGCTCGACCGCGAACTGGATGGCCGCCAGCACGCCTTGCAGGCCGCGGTCCATGTTGGACGGCGGCACCAGGTTGGCCACGTTGCGCACGGTGAAGATGTCTCCCGGGTCGCAGCCCAGCAGCATGGCGGGGTCGACGCGCGAATCGCAGCAGCCGATCAGCAGCGTGCTGGGGTGCTGCCCGTCTCGCAGGCTGCGGTACAGCGAGGGCGCGTCCTCGTAGTACTGCTGCTGGAAACGCTGGAAACCGTCGACCAGGCGTTCGATGTCGCGCATATCATCCTCCCGTCTGGGCCATGAACCGTACGATGCGTTCCGGCCGGCTGGAGAACTCGTGCCGCTCCGGCTTGGCCGCGATGCCGGCCCGGATGGCGCGCACCAGGTCGGCGTCGCTCGCGCCCTCGCGCAGCAGCCGGCCCAGCGGCACCTGGTCTTCCTGGCCCAGGCACAGGTACAGCGTGCCGTCCACGCCCAGCCGGACGCGATTACAGCTGGCGCAGAAATGGCGCGACATGGGCGTGATCACGCCCAGCGCCGGCGCGCCATCGCCCGTGCCCCAGTAGCGCGCGGGGCCGCCGCCCGCGGGCGCCAGCGCCGGCACCAGGCCGGCGTCGCGGGCCAGGCGCGCGCCCATCGCGTTCAGGTCGGTATGGCTGAACCCGCGGCCGCACTCGCCCATCGGCATGGGCTCGATCAGACGCAGCACGAAGCCCTGCGCCAGTGCGTAGTCCAGCAACCGGCGCACCTCGGCCTCGGGCGTGGCCGCGTGCACCACGCTGTTGAGCTTGATGGGCGCGAAGCCCGCGCGGCGCGCCGCGTCCAGGCCTTCCAGCACCGATGCCAGGCAGTCGCGGCCGGTGATGCGGCCGAAGGCGGCCGCGTCCAGCGTGTCCAGGCTGACGTTCAGGCGCGTCACGCCGGCGGCGCGCAAGGCCTGTGCGTGGCGCGCGAGCCGGGTGCCGTTGGTCGAGACCGACAGATCCGCCAGCCCCGGCATGGCGGCGATGGCGCCGGCCAGGCCCGCCAGCCCGCGGCGCAGCAGCGGCTCGCCGCCGGTCAGCCGGACCTTGCGCACGCCCAGCCCGGCGAACAGGCCGACCAGGCGCTGCATTTCGGCGTGGTCCAGCCAGTTGGCCGGCGTTTCGAAGCCCTTGAAATCCTTGGGCAGGCAATAGCTGCAGCGCAGGTCGCAACGGTCGGTGACGGACACGCGCAGGTAATCGATGCGGCGTCCGTAGCCGTCTTGCAGCGGTGAAGCGGATGGCGCGTCCATCATGCGGGGCCTGCGCTGTAGACGCGCTCGGGTTCGCCGTCGTCCAGGTCGATGCCTTCGATCCGGGCGCGGCCGACCAGCAGCTTGATGTACTGGCGCCAGGCGGTGTCGCGGCTCATGGCCGTGAGCGCCGCGGCGATCTGGCCGGCCACGTGTTCGTAGGGCAGCAGCCGCCCTTCGATGCGGCGCGTCACCCGCAGGATGTGCAGGCCGTGGCGCGTCTGCAGCAGCTGCGGCAGCAGGCCGCCGGCCGGCAGCGCGAACAGCGCGCGCTCGAACTCCGGCACCGTATCGCCGCGGCCCAGCTGGCCCAGGCTGCCGCCGACCGCGGCCGACGGGCAGTTGGACTGCTCGCGCGCCACCTCGGCAAAGCGCGAGGGGTCGGCCAGCAGCGCTTCCAGCACCATGGTGGCGTGCCCGCGCAGCATGTCCAGGTTCACGCCGGGCGTGACCTGGAACAGGATGTGGTCGGCCTCGACCAGCTCGCCCACCATGAAGCGCTCGGGGTGCATCTGGTAATGGCGGCGGCAGGCCGCCTCGTCGGCCTCGGGCGCGGTCGCCTCGCGGGCCAGCAGTTCGCCGATGGCGCCCTCCTCGTCCGCGGCGTCCAGCCCCTGCCGGCCGGCTTCGTCCAGCAGCACGCGGCGCAGCACCAGGGCGGTGACCGCCGCGCGCATGTGATTGTCGGCCTGCTGGTGCTGCGGCAGTTCCTGTTCCAGATCGGCGTCGTTCAGTTCGACGCCATTGACGATGACGGGCATGTTCGGCTCCTGGTGACGGGGTTCAGCGCGGGCGCACCAGCTGCCAGGCGCGGCCCAGGTACCCCAGCGAGGCGAAGCCGCTCCAGATGTGCACCAGCCGGGTGAACGGGAAGATCAGGAACAGCGTCAGGCCCATGAACAGGTGCGCCTTGAACAGGAACGGCGCGTCCGTGATATGGCTGGCGGCGTCGCCGCGGAAGGTGACGATGTGCTGGGCCCAGGTCATCAGGCGCACCATCATTTCGCCGTCCATGTGGCCGGCCGACACGACGATGGTGGACAGGCCCAGCAGCAGCGTGACCAGGATCCACAGCAGCAGCACCTTGTCGCCGGTGCGCGTGGTGGCGCGGATGCGCGGATCGCTCAGGCGGCGGTGGATCAGGATAGCCAGGCCGATCAGGCAGATGATGCCCATGACCCCGCCGGCCGCCATGGCCACGCCCTGCTTGAACGTATGCGACACTCCCAGCGCGTCCCACACCACCACCGGGGTCAGCAGGCCCACCAGATGGCCGAAGAACAGGCCCAGTATGCCGACGTGGAACAGGATGTTGCCCAGCCGCAGCTGGCCGCGGTGCAGCAGCTGCGAGCTGTCCGACTTCCAGGTGTACTGCTCGCGCTCGAAGCGCACCAGGCTGCCCAGCAGGAAGATGGCGCCCGCGATATAGGGATAGATGCCGAAGAAGAACTGGTTCAGGGTGTTCATGTTGCGTCGTCCTGAAGATTAATGGGCCATGCGCGGATGGAAGCGCACGGTCTGCGCGCCATCGCCCGAGAACGGCCGCAATAGCGGTTCCACGCCGTCATGGCCGGCGCCGTACATCTCCATGGCCTCGTCCATGTCGCGCACGGGCGCATCGGTCTGCTCGCGCGGGATCACTCGCGACCGGGCGCGCAGCACGGCGAAGACGCAGGCGTAGGGGCTGTCGTCACGGGCCAGGCGCGCGCCGATCGCCGCCAGCACGTGGATGGCGTCGTCCAGCAGCGCCTGGGCCTGGTCGGGGTCGATCACGCCCAGGAATTCCAGGAACAGCGGCACGTGGTCGGGCAGCTCGGCGGCCACCGGCTCGAAGCCGTGCTGGCGATAGGTCTGCAGCAGATCCACCATGGCCTGGCCGCGGTCGCGGCTTTCGCCGTGCACGTGCTCAAACAGGTGCAGCGAATGCGAGCGGTTGCGGTCGAAGGTGGCCACGTAGTTCTCCTGCAGCGAAATCAGGTCGTGGGTGGCCAGGTACGCCATCAGCGGCTGCAAGGCCTCTTCGGCGTCGGGATCGTCGGCCAGCGCGGTTTCGATCTCGCCCAGCGCGTCCAGCAGCTCGGGCTCGGGATAACACAGCAAGGCGGAAAGCAGGCGGTACGGACTCATGGTTTTCTCCTTTCCTAGACCGAAGCGGCCTTCTTCTTGCGGGATTTCGGCATCTCGATGAAGATCTCGCTGCCCTGCGGCTTGCGGCCGAACAGGGTGCTGTCCGAAGCGCCGCCCGAGCAGCCGTTGCCGAAGGTGAAGCCGCAGCTGCCCTTCTCGTTGAAGCTGTCCTCCACCATCTCCTTGTGGCTGGACGGAATGACGAAGCGGTCCTCGTAGTCGGCGATGGCCATGATCTTGTACATGTCCTGCACCATTTCCTCGGACAGCCCGACCGGCGCCAGCACGCTGGTGTCGCGCTCGCCATGCACGGTTTCCGAACGCTTGTAGGCGCGCATGGCCAGCATGCGTTCCAGCGCCAGCAGCACCGGGGCCTCCTTGCCGGCGGTCAGCAGGTTGGCCAGGTAGCGCACCGGAATGCGCAGGCTGGAGACGTCCGGGATGATGGCGCTCTTGCCCAGGGTGCGCTGCGGCATCTTGCCCGACTCGGCGGCCGACTGGATCGGCGACAGCGGCGGGATGTACCAGACCATCGGAAGCGTGCGGTATTCCGGGTGCAGCGGGAAGGCGACGCGCCATTGCACCGCCATCTTGTAGACCGGCGAATTGCGCGCGGCCTCCAGCCAGGCTTCCGGAATGCCCTGCTCGCGCGCGGCGGCGATGACCTCGGGCGAGTGCGGGTCCAGGAACAGGCCGAGCTGCGATTCGTACAGGTCCTGCTCGCTGGCCACGGACGCCGCGGCCTCGATGCGGTCGGCGTCGTACAGCAGCACGCCCAGGTAGCGGATGCGGCCCACGCAGGTTTCCGAGCAGACCGTGGGCTGGCCGGCCTCGATGCGCGGATAGCAGAAGGTGCACTTCTCGGCCTTGCCGCTGTTCCAGTTGTAGTAGATCTTCTTGTACGGGCAGCCCGAGATGCACATGCGCCAGCCGCGGCACTTGTCCTGGTCGACCAGCACGATGCCGTCGTCCTCGCGCTTGTAGATCGAGCCAGACGGACAGCTTGCCACGCAGGTCGGGTTCAGGCAGTGCTCGCACAGGCGCGGCAGGTACATCATGAAGGTGTTCTCGAAGGTCGAGTACATCTCTTTCTGCACGCCCTCGAACAGCGCGTCGCGGCTGCGCGCGCTGAACTCGCCGCCCAGGTCGTCTTCCCAGTTCGGGCCCCAGTGGATCTTGTCCATCTTCTGGCCGGTCAGCACCGACACCGGCCGCGCCGTCGGCGGCGTCTGCGACAGCGGCGCGTTCTTCAGGTGCTCGTAGTCGAAGGTGAACGGCTCGTAGTAGTCGTCGATCTGCGGCAGGTTCGGGTTGGCGAACAGGTTGGCCAGGATGCGCACCTTGCTGCCCTGGCGCGGTTCGAGCTTGCCGGCGGCGTTGCGGACCCAGCCGCCCTTCCACTTGGCCTGGTTCTCCCATTCCTTGGGATAGCCGATGCCGGGCTTGGTCTCGACGTTGTTGAACCAGGCGTACTCGACGCCGTCGCGGCTGGTCCAGACGTTCTTGCAGGTGACCGAGCAAGTGTGGCAGCCGATGCACTTGTCCAGGTTCAGCACCATGCCGATTTGGGCGCGTATCCTCATGATTGCTTCTCTTCCTCTTGCGATTCTTCGACGAGCGGGCCTTCCAGCCAGTCCACCTTTTTCATCTTGCGCAGCACCACGAACTCGTCGCGGTTGGCGCCCACCGTGCCGTAGTAATTGAAGCCATAGGCCTGCTGGGCGTAGCCGCCGATCATGTGGGTGGGCTTGAGCACCGTGCGCGTGACCGAGTTGTGGATGCCGCCGCGCTTGCCGCTGGTTTCGGCGCCGGGCACGTTCACGATCTTTTCCTGCGCGTGGTACATCAGGCACATGCCCACCGGCACGCGCTGGCTGACCACCACGCGGGCGGTCAGCGTGCCGTTCACGTTGAACACCTCGACCCAGTCGTTGTCGACCAGCCCGGCCTGCCGGGCCTCGGTTTCCGACACCCAGACGTGGGGGCCGCCGCGGCTGAGCGTGAGCATGCGCAGGTTGTCGGAGTACGTGCTGTGGATGCCCCACTTCTGGTGCGGCGTGATCCAGTTCAGCACGAGTTCCTTCTCGCCGTTCGGGTAGCGGCCCAGCATGGGCGCCACCGTCTTGGTGTCGATGGCCGGCTTGTACACGCAGAAGCCTTCGCCGAAGTCCAGCATCCAGCGGTGGTCCTGGTAGAACTGCTGGCGGCCGGTCAGCGTGCGCCACGGAATCAGCTCGTGCACGTTGGTGTAGCCGGCGTTGTAGCTGACTTCCTCGCTTTCCAGGCCCGACCAGGTCGGGGCCGAGATGATCTTGCGCGGTTGCGCCACGATGTCGCGGAAGCGGATCTTGTCGTGTTCGCGGCCCAGCGCCAGGTGGGTATGGTCGCGGCCGGTGATCTTGCCCAGCGCCTCCCAGGCCTTGACCGACACGTGGCCGTTGGTCTCGGGCGCGAAGGTCAGGATCATCTCGGCGGCGTCGATGGCGGTGTCCAGGCGCGGACGGCCCTGGCTCACGCCGGCTTCGGCCACGGCCTCGTTCAGGTTGGCCAGCTCGCGCACTTCGTGCTCGGTGTTCCAGCTGATGCCCTTGCCGCCGTTGCCCAGCTTGTCCAGCAAGGGGCCGACCGAGGTGAACTTGCGGTAGATGTCGTTGTAGTCGCGCTCGACCACCGTCATGGTCGGCGCGGTCTTGCCCGGCACCAGGTCGCACTCGCCCAGCTTCCAGTCCTTGGGCTCGAAGGCCTGGCCGAGTTCTCCCGGCGTGTCGTGCATCAGCGGGGTCAGCACCAGGTCGCGGCGCTTGCCCAGGTAGGGGCCGCCGATCTCGCTGAAGCGCTTGGCCAGCAGCTTGTAGATCTCCCAGTCGGTCTTGCTTTCCCACAACGGCTGCACGGCTTCGCTCAGCGGGTGGATGAACGGGTGCATGTCCGAGGTGTTGAGGTCGTCCTTTTCGTACCAGGTGGCCGTGGGCAGCACGATGTCGCCGTACAGGCAGGTCGTGCTCATGCGGAAGTCCAGCACCGTCAGCAGGTCGAGCTTGCCCTGGGCCGCGTCTTCCTGGTAGGTGACTTCGGACGGCCGGATGGCCTGGGCCTCGTCGCCGAACACCGCGTTCTGCGTGCCCAGCAGGTACTTCAGGAAGTACTCGTGGCCCTTGCCGCTGGAGCCCAGGATGTTGGAGCGCCACACGAACATGTTGCGCGGGAAGTTGGCCGGGTCGTCCGGGTTCTCGCAGGCCATGCGCAGTTCGCCGGACTTGAGCTTTTCGGCGGCGTGGACAACCGGGTCCTTGCCGGCCGCGTCGGCCTCGGCCACCACGTCCAGCGGATTGGTGCGCAGCTGCGGCGCCGACGGCAGCCAGCCCATGCGCTCGGCGCGGGCGTTCAGGTCGATCATGCTGAGGTCGGCGTACTTGGCGCGGTCGGCGGTGGGGCCGAGCACTTCGGTGACGTCCAGCTTTTCATGGCGCCACTGGCTGGTGTGGGCGTAGAAGAACGAGGTGCCGTTCATCTGGCGCGGCGGGCGCACCCAGTCGGCGGCGAAGGCCAGCGGGGCCCAGCCGAACTGCGGACGCAGCTTTTCCTGGCCCACGTAGTGAGCCCAGCCGCCGCCGCTCTTGCCCACACAGCCGCACATCATCAGCATGTTGATGATGCCGCGGTAGATCATGTCCATGTGGTACCAGTGGTTCAGGCCGGCGCCGACGATGACCATGGACTTGCCCTCGGTGTCGTGCGCGTTCTGGGCGAACTCGCGCGCCACCTGGATCACCTGCGCGCGCGGCACGCCGGTGTGCTTTTCCTGCCAGGCCGGCGTGTAGGGCACGTCGTCGTCATAGCTGCCGGCGACGTTGCCGCCACCCAGGCCGCGGTCCAGGCCGTAGTTGGCCATCTGCAGGTCGTACACCGTGGCCACCAGGGCCTCGCCGCCGTCGGCCAGGCGGATGCGGCGCGCCGGCACGTTGCGCACCTGCAGATCGCCATGCTCGCCGCCGAAGTAGGCAAAGCCCACGCCGACCACGGCGTCGGACTGGCCCAGCAGCGTCAGCGTGGGCTCGATCTCGCGGCCGCTGCCGCCGTCCCTGGATTCCAGGTTCCAGCGTCCGACCTTCTCGCCGCCGTTGACGGCGCCCTCGCCCCAGCGAAAGCCGATGCTGCCGTTGGGCGCGACCAGGTCGCCGCTCTTGGCGTCCAGGACCAGCGTCTTCCAGTCGGGATTGTTCTGCTCGCCCAGCGCGCCGTCCAGGTGCGAAGCGCGCAGGAAGTGGTCGGGCACGTAGCAGCCGTCGCGCTCCTTCAACTGCACCAGCATGGGCATGTCGGTGTAGCGGCTCACGTAGTCGCGGAAATAGGCCGAGGCGCCGGACAGGTGGAATTCCTTCAGGATCACATGGCCCATGGCCATGGCCAGCGCCGCGTCGGTGCCCTGCTTGGGGGCCAGCCAGATGTCGCCGAACTTCACCATTTCGCCGTAGTCGCTGGACACGGCCACGGTCTTGGTGCCCTTGTAGCGGACCTCGGTATAGAAGTGGGCGTCGGGCGTGCGGGTCTGGGGCACGTTGGAGCCCCACACCATCAGATAGGTCGAGTTGTACCAGTCGGCCGATTCCGGCACGTCGGTCTGCTCGCCCCAGACCTGCGGGCTGGCCGGCGGCAGGTCGCAGTACCAGTCGTAGAAGCTCAGGCAGGCGCCGCCCAGCAGGCTCAGGTAGCGCGCGCCGGCGGCGTAGCTGACCATGGACATGGCCGGGATCGGCGAAAAGCCGATCAGGCGGTCGGGGCCGAACTTCTTGATCGTGTACGCATTGGCCGCGGCGATGATTTCGGTGGCGGTGTCCCAGTCGGCGCGCACGAAACCGCCCAGGCCGCGCACGGCCTTGTAGCGCTTGGCGCGCGCCGGGTCCTGGCTGATCCATTCCCAGGCGGCGATGGGGTCCATGGTCTTGCGGGCCTCGCGCCACATTTCCATCAGGCGTCCGCGGATCATCGGATACTTCACGCGCTGGGCCGAATACACGTACCAGCTGTAGGAAGCCCCTCGCGGACAGCCGCGCGGTTCATGATTGGGCAGGTCCGGCCGCGTGCGCGGGTAGTCGGTCTGCTGGGTCTCCCAGGTGATCAGGCCGTTCTTGACGTACACCTTCCACGAGCACGAACCCGTGCAGTTCACGCCGTGGGTCGAGCGCACCACCTTGTCGTGCTGCCAGCGGGCGCGGTAGGCGTTCTCCCAGCTGCGGTCTTCGTTGACCGTCTCGCCGTGTCCGTTCGCGAAGGTGGACTTCACCCTGGACATGAACTTCAAGCGGTCCAGAAAATGGCTCATTCTCTATTCTCCAAGAGCGCCGGCCCGGCCGGCGCATACTGCGATCGATGCGGTTGCAATCACTTTAGGCCTGGCCTGTCTGCGGGACCATTGCCCGGTGGCATAGGCCGGGCGCGGCAGAATGACTAGTCACCCCGGCCAAGCGCCCGCCGGTCAGCACGGCACCGGCGCGCCGCGGCGGCCGTAGTACCACCACGTGATCGCCATGCAAGTGGCGTAGAAGGCAATGAAGCAGTACAGCGCGGCCTGCACGCTGCCGGTCATCTCCAGCGAGGTGCCGAAGCTGCGCGGGATGAAGAAGCCGCCGTACGCGCCGATGGCGCCCGAGAAGCCCAGCACCGCGGCCGATTCCTTGGCGGCGTCGGCCAGCGCCTGCTTCTGCGCGGCCGCGTCCTTGCCCTTGGCTGCCTGGATGCGCTCGCGCAGGAAAATCGCGGGGATCATGCGGAACGTGGAACCGTTGCCCACGCCGGTCAGCGCGAACAGCACGATGAACATGGCCAGGAAGCCGTTGAAGTCGCCCGCGCCCGAGGCGCCCGGCAGGTAGGCCACCACGCCCAGCACCGCCGCGATCATGGCGGCGAAAGTGAACAGCGTGACGCGCGCGCCGCCCAGCTTGTCCGAGACCCAGCCGCCGACCGGACGGGTCAGCGAGCCGACCAGCGGGCCCAGGAAGGCGTAGGCCGTGGGATCGACCTGCGGGAACAGGGTCTTGGTCAGCATGGCGAAGCCCGCCGAAAAACCGATGAAGGAGCCGAACGTCCCCACGTACAGCCAGCACATCAGCCAGTTGTGCTTGCGCTTGAAGATGACGGCCTGGTCCGCGAAGGAAGCGCGCGCGTCGGCGATGTCATTCATGCCGAACCAGGCGGCGATGGAGGCCAGCGCGATGGGAATCACCCAGATGAAGCCGGCGTTCTGCAGCCACAGGCTGTGCTGCGCGCCGTCGCGGGTCACCGTCTGGGGATCGCCGCCCAGCACGCCGAACACGCTGGCGGAGATCACCAGCGGCACCACGAACTGCACCACCGACACGCCCAGGTTGCCGATGCCGGCGTTCAGCCCCGTCGCCAGGCCCTTCTTTTCCTTGGGGAAGAAGAAGCTGATGTTGGCCATGCTGGAGCTGAAATTGCCGCCGCCCAGGCCGCACAGCAGCGCCAGGATCAGCAGGGTCGGATAGGTCGTGGTGGGATCGCGCAGCGCGAAGCCCATGCCCAGCGCCGGGATCAGCAGCGAGGCGGTGGAAATGGCGGTCCACTTGCGCCCGCCGAAGACCGGCACCAGGAACGAATAGAAGATGCGCAGCGTGGCGCCCGACAGCGCCGGCAGCGCCGTCAGCCAGAACATCTGGTTCTTCGACAGCATGAAGCCGGCGCGGTCCAGGTTGACCACGACCACGCTCCACAGCATCCAGATGCAGAACGCCAGCATCAGGGCGGGAATGGAGATCCAGAGATTGCGGTTGGCGACGCGCGAACCCGTCTGTTTCCAGAAGCCGGGATTATCCGGCTCCCAGCGCGCCAGGACTTGAGTGGACATGATAGGTGCTCCCAGATTGAGGTTGGATCAGGTGGCGTGTTGCCGGGCCAGCGCCGCGCTTTCCGGCCGGAAACTGAAGTGCATGAAGATGAGAGAGACGCAGACCGTGCCGTACAGCAGCATGAAGGCGCTGGAGCGCACGCCCGTGTAGTCGAGCAGGATGCCGAACAGGATGGGCAGCACGAATCCGCCGAGGCCGCCGGCCAGGCCGACGATGCCCGAAACCGCGCCGATGTTCTCGCCGAACTCGTCCGAAATGAACTTGAACACCGAGGCCTTGCCGATCGCCATGGCGATGCCGACCACGAACAGCAGAATGGTGAATACGACCGGTCCGAGCGCGATATCGAAACTGCGCGCGCCCGCGGTGGTCAGCACGGTAAAGTGCGTTTGCGGATAGCTGAGGATGAAGAAGGCGACCCAGCACACCCACATGACCCACCACGTGGTCTTGTAGGCGCCGTAGCGGTCCGAGATCCAGCCGCCCACCGCGCGCAGCACGCCGCCGGGCAGCGAAAAGCAGGCCGCCAGCAGCGCCGCCAGCTTGATGTCGAAGCCGTACTCGCCGATGTAGTACTTGGTCATCCACAGCGCCAGCGCCACGTAGCCGCCGAACACCACCGAGTAGTACTGGCAATAGCGCCAGACGCGCGGATCCTTGAGCATGGCGAACTGCGCCGACAGGCTGGCCCCGCCGGTCACCCGGTGCGACGGGTCCGAGGCCGAGAACAGCCAGAACAGCACCGCCGTCACCAGCAGCGCGATCGCATAGACCTGCGGCACGATGATCCACGATCCGGCGGTGGCCGCGATCAGCGCGGGCGCCACGAACTTGGTGATGGCCGAGCCGGAGTTGCCGGCGCCGAACACGCCCATCGCCAGGCCCTGCTTGTTGCGCGGAAACCAGCGCGCCACGTAGGGCGTGCCCACCGAGAACGAGCCGCCGGTCAGGCCCACGAACAGCGCCAGCACCAGGAACTGCCAGTACTGCGTCGCGTAGGACAGCAGCCAGATCGGCACCACGGCCACCAGCATCAGGACGAAGAACACCGGCCTGCCGCCGTAGCGGTCGGTCCAGATGCCCAGCGGCACCCGCACCAGCGAACCGGTCAGCACCGGCATGGCGGCCAGCAGGCCGAATTCGGTTTCGGACAGGCCGAGCTGCGTCTTGATGGGTATGCCCAGTACGGCGAAGATCATCCACACCGCGAAGCAGATGGTGAAGGCGAACGTGCTGGATATCAGGACCCGCATCGGCGCGCCGGCCGAGGAATGACTGGTTGCTGCCATGGTTATTCTCGCTTTGGTCACGAAGAAATCTGACTTGCCCCAAGCCTAAGGACGGCGCGCCTTGCGCACCATTCGCCAGCCGACCAGAAGCGGCCTGTCGATGTGACTAGTCACCCCGCCGTTGCGGCCGGGCTTGCGTTGGATCAATTCGCCAAGCTGGCGATGCGCGGTGCGGCGTATTAATATGCATTTGAAATACACCTTTAAAAACGCAGGCCCCCATGAGCACGCTGCTGACCATCGACGAACCCGACCAGGACTCGCGCCGCGCGCGCCCGCAATGGCGCGCCTTCACCGAAATGGGTTTCCGCCCGCTGTATCTGGCGGGCTGCTTCTGGGCGCTGGCCTCGGTGCTGCTGTGGGTGCATGCCCCGTCCCTGCTCAACGGCGTGCTGGGCGGCATGCCCTGGCATGCGCACGAAATGCTGTGGGGCTTCGTCGCCACCATCGCCGTGGGCTTTCTGCTGACCGCCGGCGGCAACTGGACCGGCAGGAATCCGCTGCGCGGCAATGCCCTGGCGGCGCTGTGCGTGCTATGGATCGTGGCGCGCGCGGGCTACCTGGCGCCGGGCCGGCCCGCGTTTCTCATCGCCGCGCTGGCCGATCTGCTGTTCTTCCTGTGGGGCGCGGCCGCGCTGGGACGCGCCGTGGCCATCACGCGCAACCGGCGCAACTACGGCATACCGCTGCTGCTGGTGGCGCTGGCCCTGACCAACGCGCTGTACCTGTGGGCCACGGTCCAGGGCGACTACTTCGCGCTGATGCGCTACTTCAACGCCGGCCTGCTCTGCATGGCCGTGCTGACCCTGCTGATCGCGCGCCGCATCCTGCCCTTTTTCGCCAAGCGCGCCGTGGCCGGCCTGGACATTCCACCGCATACCCGCAGCGGCCACTGGCAGCTGGGCACGGGCGTGGTCGCCATCGCCTGCCTGCTGGCCGGACGTCCGCAGATCGCGGCCGTGGCGCTGGCCGCGACCGGGCTGATCGCGCTGGTGCAATGGATCTCCTGGAAGCCCTGGGCCGCGCGCCGCGTGCCGCTGCTGTGGATTCTGTACGCGGGCTATTTCGGACTGGGCGTGGGCCTGCTGGTCGGCGCGGCGCAACTGGCCGGCTTCGTGCTGCGCACCGCCTGGCCCGCGCACGTGGTCGGCGTGGCCGGGTTTTCGGTGCTGATCATCGGCATGGCCACGCGCACCGCGCTGGGCCACCTGGGCCGGCCGCTGCGCGCCGACCGCAGCATGGTCGCCAGTTACGTGCTGGTGATACTGGCCGCGCTGCTGCGCCTGGCCGCCCTGCTGCCCACCGCGGCCGCGCTGGGCCTGCTGCACGCCTCGGCCACGGCGTGGGCGCTGGGCTTCGCGCTGTACCTGTGGCGCTTCTTCCCCATGATGATCCGGCCGCGCGCCGACGCCGGCAAAACCGCCGCGCCGGTCATGCGCGTCGCGCCGGCTCCCGGACGCCCGGCCGCCTGAATCGCGCGCAATGCGTTCAGCGGCGCGCTTCGCGACGCCGCTGCGCCGCCATCTGCTGTTTCATGGCATCGAGCCAGGCCTTGACTTGCTGCATGTCCACGAACTGCGCCAGTTCGAATTCCAGCTCGCCGATATATTCGCGCACGTCGGCGATCTCGGCTTCCAGGTCCTCCATCAGATCGGCCGGATCTATCGACTGTTCCGGGTCGAAGCGGTAGCGCGCCTTGAACGCGCGTTCGGCGCCGGCCACCGCCGCCCGCACCTCGGCCAGCCGCGCCTCCAGCGCCCCGGCCTCTTCCGGCAAGGCCGGCGCATCCGCCGGCGGCAAGGCGGCGGGCGGCTCCTCGGCCAGCGCGTCTGCGGCGCCGCGCTCATCGGCATAGTCCGCATCGAAATCGCTGCCCGCGTGCTTGCGGTACACGGCCTTCAGCTTCGCGAGGTCGCATTCCCCGGGCGTGCCGTCCAGCTCCAGCGAACACAAGGTTTCGTCAGCAAGCTGCGCCGCGATTTCGGAGGCCAGCTGGCGCTGCCCCTTGCTGAGTTCCTTCTGTTTGCAGGCGTGGTCGAAACACAGGACCAGTCTGGCCTTCAATTCGACTTCCATGGTTTCCAGCGGCGCCAGCTCGTCGGCGTACCGCTGCGCATAGTCCTGCGCGACCTGCCCCCACCGGGACAGCCGGGCCTGCGCCTCTTGCAAATCGTGCCTAAGGGCTTCGAAGTTCTGGCGCGGCTGCGGCGCGGCGGGCGGATTTTGTTGCATGGCGGGAGCCTTTCATCAGCGTGGCGCGGCGACGGGCCGCGCATCGACAGGCGCATTTTAAGCGCGGCCGCGCCGACCCAGGCGCCTACGCTCTTGCTGACCAATCCGCGCGATGACAGCGCGGCCCGGCATCGCCGAGCCGCCAACGCTCAATTGAGGTTCAACGAGGTGATCTTGGACCCTTGCAGCCCCACCCCGGCCATCAACCCCTGTCCGCCGAAGGGCACGGCGTACACGTCCTGGGTCAGGGTGGTGGTGGTGATGCTGGCCGCGTAGCTTTCGTCCACCATGACCAGCGTGGGTCCGGAACCCAGCGACCAGCCGTCGCTCTGATCCAGGAACTTCAGCGCCGCCTCGTTCATGAAGAAGAGCGCGTAGCCGAACTTCTGCGCGCCGGCCTGCAGGCCGAAGGACACCGCGGTGATGTTGTAGTAGGCCTGGACCTTGCCGTGGCGGATCAGGGCGCCGTCGCCGCTCTCGGCGCCGACCAGCAGTCCGCCCTTGAGAATGCTGGGAAACACCAGCACGGCGACCGCCTTCTCGCCCAGCACCCGGGTCTTGGGCTCCTGCTGGTACAGCCGTTCCAGCGCCGCCCGCGCATCGCGGCTGATGTCGGCGGCCGACTCGGCGCGGGCCTGGGTCGCCATACAGAAACCGGCCACCCATAAAAAAAGGCTGGCCCACAGCCAACCGTGAAACTTGACAGGCAAAACGGATACGCGACGCATACAGCCTCCTGGAATGAAGACGGCAAGCGCCACGCGCGCTCGCCCCGACTTGCCCGAGCAAGTATTGGCAGGCGCGCGTGCGTTGTCAAGCTCCGCCGATGGACGATGATCCCGGACGCAACGGGGCTAGACGACGGGCGGATCGGTCTCCCGTTCGGGATGGCGATGGCGGCCCAGGGCCTCCAGAAACAGCGGCGCGCTGTTGCCCGGCTCGCCGTCGACCAGCAGCAGGCCGCCGTCGGCTTCGTCCGGCTCGATGCCCGCCGCAACGAATAGCTGCTTGCCTTCGGCCAGCCCCATCAGCGTCTTGCCGTGGCGATAGGCGTCGCGCAGGAATTCCAGCGCCCGTCCGTCGGCGTGCAGACGCTCCGCCGCCGCCGCGCCGCCGGGCGCGATGGCGCCGTCGAACAGCACCGAGGGCTGGTTGTCGAGCGATGCGTCGGCGTCCAGCACTTCGCCCTCGCCCGATAGCGGCCCGATACGCTGGCCGACCAGCCGCACCACCACGCCGGCGGCGATCAGCGCGTCGGCCAAGGCGCGCACGGCGCGGGCGTCCACGCCTTCGGCCACCAGGATCGCGACCTTGCGCGTGGCCGCGCCGCCGTCTCCGGGCCGCGCGGTCAGCGACAGCGCGGGCGAGACCTCGACCTCGGGCGCCGGCGGTTCGCAGGCGCGCGGCAGCGGATCGGGCAAGGCCATGCCCAGGCGCTGCGCCACCGAGCCGGCCAGCTCGTCGGACACGTTGCGCAGGGACGCCACCATGCGCCGGCGCACGGCCGGCACCGTGACCTTGCTCAGTTCGAACGCGAACGCGCTGGCGATGTGGCGGCGCTCCCATTCGGTCTGGCTCAGGTAGAAGAGCGTGGCCTGGTTGTAGTGCTCGGCGAATTTCTCGGGATGGCCGCGCAGCTCGTCGCCCGCCACCGGCTCGGGAAAGGACACGAAACCGTCCATGCCGGCCTGGAACGGACAGCCGCCGCCCAGCGAATTGGGCTCGTAGGCCGCCCGCCCCCGGTGGATGGCCTGGCGGTGCATGCCGTCGCGCTGGTTGTTCTGCACCGGCGCCAGCGGCGCGTTGATCGGGATCTCGTGGAAATTGGGGCCGCCCAGCCGCGAAATCTGCGTGTCCACATAGGAATGGATGCGTCCGGCCAGCAAGGGATCGTTGGTGAAGTCCAGGCCCGGCACCACGTGCGCCGCGCAGAAAGCCACCTGCTCGGTTTCGGCGAAGAAGTTGTCGGGATTGCGGTCCAGCACCAGCCGGCCCACCGGCACCACCGGCACCAGTTCCTCGGGCACGATCTTGGTGGCGTCCAGCACGTCGAAGCTGAAGCGTTCGGCCTCTTCCTCGGTAAAGACCTGCACGCCCAGCTCCCATTGCGGGGGGGTGCCGGAATCGATGGCCTCCCACAAGTCGCGCCGGTGGAAATCGGGGTCGGCGCCGGCCGTCTTGACGGCCTCGTCCCAGACCTGCGAATGCGTGCCCAGCAAGGGGTTCCAGTGGAACTTGACCAGCCGCGACTCGCCGTCGGCGTTGACGAAGCGGAAGGTGTGCACGCCAAAGCCCTGCATCATGCGAAAGCTGCGCGGGATCGCGCGGTCCGACATCAGCCACATCAGCATGTGGGTGGATTCCGGCATCAGCGACACGAAGTCCCAGAACGTGTCGTGCGCGGACGCGGCCTGCGGCATGCCGTGGTGCGGTTCGGGCTTGACCGCGTGCACCAGGTCCGGGAATTTCATCGCGTCCTGGATGAAAAACACCGGCATGTTGTTGCCCACCAGGTCCCAGTTGCCTTCGTCGGTGTAGAACTTGACCGCGAAGCCGCGCACATCGCGCGCGGTGTCCTTGGAGCCGCGCTCGCCGGCCACGGTCGAGAAGCGCACGAATACCGGCGTGCGCTTGCCGACCTCGGCGAACGGCGCGGCCGCGGTCAGGTCGGTCAGGGCGCGCTCGCAGACGAAGTAGCCGTGCGCCGCCGAGCCGCGCGCGTGCACGATGCGCTCGGGGATGCGCTCATGGTCGAAGTGCGTGATCTTCTCGCGCAGGATGAAATCCTTGAGCAGCGCCGGTCCGCGCAGCCCCGCCTTGAGCGAATGCTGGTTGTCGCTGACGCGCACGCCCTGGTTGGTGGTCAGCGGCTGGCCCGTGGGGTCGGCGCGCACGCGCGCCAGCCGGCCGTCGGCGGCGTTGACGCCGGGCGCGGCCGGCCCGCCGGTCTTGGGCGAGTCCGCGCTTTCGGACAGGGAGCTGGCGCCCGCCGCCGGGTCCGTCGCGGACACGATGGCGCCCGTATACGGGCAGCGCGCGCCTTCCTCGCCATACTCGGCGGCCTTGCCGGCGTTGTGGTCCAGCGCGGATGCGGCGGCGTCCACGGCCGCGGCCCGCCTGGCCGCCGGACTGCGCGCCCGGCCGCGCGCGCCGCCCTCGGGCGCGGCGCCGGGGCCGCTGTCGGTGTTCTGGTAGGCGCTATCGACGGCCGGCGCGGCGCCCGCCTTGGCTGGTTTCTTCCCTGGCATGGCGGTTCTCCTAAAGCATCTTGGCGCGGGACTGCTCGGCGCGGGATGCGCCGATCGCGGACTCCACCTGTTTGACCTCTTCGGGCGGCGGCAGCACGGCGGGATAGCCCAGGGCTTCGATCCACAGCTCCCGCGACCAGCCCTTGGTGTGATAGAGATGGTGTTCCTCGTCGGTGACCACCGCGTCATAGGCCTGTTTGAGCACCTTGCCCTCGGTGCCGCCGTGCTGCTCGGCGATCACGCCGATCAGCGTCCAGTTGGCGTGGTCCTTGGTCTCGGCCAGCACCACGCATTCGGTCGCGACCAGCTGCGCGGCGTCGGCGTCGCCAGCGGCGATCGCCATCTTCATGGCCTTCACCAGCGACTCGCCGATATGGCGCACGACCTCGCGGCCCGGCGACTCGCGCTCGGGGTCCAGCCCCAGCTGCTCGAACACGGTCAGCAGCACGCGGCGATGGGTGCGCGTTTCTTCCAGATAGTCCTGCCATTCCTGCTTCAGGTCTTCATTGACGGCGCAGGTCACGGCGGTCTCGTAGATTTTCAATCCCCCGATCTCGGTTTCCAGGGCCTGATACAGCAGTTCCTCGATCTGCGCGGCATTTCCGGCTTTGCGTTTCATTGGACGCTCCTCTGTCTGTGTGGTGTCGCGCCACCGCCGCCGCGTACCGGCGGCCTGGCGACCTGCGCGACCCCAGCAACCGGCGTTCCCGCGCCGCCCCGCACGCCGCGCCTGCGCGCACCGGGTGCAGAAAATACAAAGCCCCGGACCGGACAACACTGGCCCCATTTAGTTTAGAATCGGAATTATTCTCAATAAAAATCAGACCGCCTCGGTTCGCGGCGGCGTCACAAGAAAGAGGCTCACCCTGAAATCCGGTTTCCGCCTGTCCATGGCCTGGCTCCATACGTGGGTCGGCCTGTGGTTCTCCTGGCTGCTGTTCGCCGTCTTCCTGACGGGTTCGCTGGCCGTGTTCTCCGAACCCATCACCCATTGGATGACGCCCGAACACCAGGCTGCCGAAGCCTCGGCCGCCGAGCGGCAAGGCGCGCCGGTGGACCGCGCCCACCGCTTCGGGCTGGCGGTGGACTACATGGCCCGCAACCATGCCGGCGCGGGCATGTGGGAAATCTGGCCGGTCAACCGCCACCACGACAATGGGCTGACGGTGTACTGGTTCGACCAGAACGGCCTTTACGCCGACGCCGAGCTCGACCCCGTCATCGGCGCCGAACTGGACGAGCACCACGACGAGGCCGAAAGCCGCGCCACGCTGGGCGGCCAGCACTTCGTGGACTTCCACTACACCCTGCACGACGCCGGGCTGGGGCTGTGGATCGTGGCCTTCGCCACCATGGCGATGCTGGTGGCGCTGATTTCCGGCGTGGTCACGCACAAACGCATCTTCAAGGATTTCTTCACCTTCCGCGCCAACAAGGGCCAGCGCTCGTGGCTGGACGCGCACAATACGAGCGCGGTGCTGACCCTGCCCTTTCTGTTCATGATCGCCTACACCGGCGTGGTGATTTCCGGCGCGACGCTCATGCCCGCTCCCGTTTCCGCCACCTACGGCGAGGGCCCGCAGGCGCTGCGCGCCTATCTGGCCGAACTGGAAGGCGAGCCGATGCTCGCGCGCAGCGGCGCCGCCCAGGCCGTGCCGGCGCTGGAGCCCATCGTCGCCCGGGCCGAAAGCCTGATCGGCCAGACCGCCCGCGCCATCGTCATCCGCAACCCCGAAGACAGCTCCATGCGCATCGGCGTGTACGGCTGGAACGAGCCGGCAGACACCTTGCGCAACATCAGCGCCACCACCGGCATGGCGGAGTTCACGGGCGACGGCGAACTGCTGCGCGTGCGCCCGGCCGGCGAAGTGCTGGGCGGCGCCGCGCCGCGCACGCGCCAGGTCTTGAGCGACCTGCACATGGCCAGGTTCGGCGGCGTGGCCATGCAATGGCTGTATTTCATCTGCGGCATGGCCGGCGCGGCCCTGATGGGCACCGGCGCCATCCTCTTCATGGTCAAGCGCCGCGCCCGGCACGGCGGCGAATTCGGCGCCGCCACCGCGCGCGTCTACCGCCTGATCGAAGGACTGAACGTGGCCGCGATGGCCGGGCTGGGCATCGCCTGCGTCGGCTATTTCTGGGCCAATCGCCTGCTGCCGGTGACGCTGCAGGACCGGGCCGCCTGGGAGCTGCGCGTCTTCTTCCTGATCTGGGCGCTGACGCTGCCGCATGCCTGGCTGTGCGCCCCGCGCCGCGCCTGGATCATGCAGCTGGGCCTGCTGTCGGCGCTGTGCCTGCTGCTGCCGCTGATGTCGTACGCCGCCGTAGGCGACCACCTGTACGCGCAGATCGCGCGCGGCGACTGGGAAAGCGCCGGCGTCGAACTGAGCGCCCTGGCTTTCGGCGTACTATCGGGCTGGGCGGCCCTGCGGTTATGGCGCCGGCCCGCTACGGCGCCCTCGCAGCGCATCCCCCGCGCAAACGAAGAGGCAGCGGCATGAATTCCAACGACCTGTACGCCATCGGCATGGCCCTGCTGCTGACCTACTCCGGCATGGCCTGCCTGAGCCTGGCCATGCCGCGCCATTACGACCAGGTCTGGGGCCGCGACCCGTCGGCCGGACACAGCCGCGTGCTGCGCGGCGCCGGCCTGCTGCTGCTGGCCCTGGCCCTCCTGCCCTGCGTCAGCCTGTGGGGCAATACGGTGGGCGTGGTGGCCTGGCTGGGCTGGCTGTCGGCCGGCGCCCTGCTGTGGGTCGGCATGCTGTCGTGGGCCCCGCGCCCGGCGGCGCGCACCGCGGCGCTGGCCCTGGCGATCGCGCTGGCCGGGGTCGGAATCGGCTTTTGACGGTCCGCGCAAGGCGCGAAAAACGCGTTTGACGCGCATCAAGCAGGGCTGAAATCCCGCGTCTCGCGTACGTCGACGACACCATATGTGGTGATAGAGTTTCACCACCCTACTACATATGGTGTCAGTCATGCATATCCTGCACATACTCAAGCGCGACGGCCGGGTCGTGGCGTTCGACCGCGACAAGATCGCCCACGCCATCGCCGCGGCCGGCCAGAGCACCGGGGAACTGGACCTCGCGGGCGCGCAGGCGCTGACCGACGCCGTCATCGACGCGCTGGCCGACCAGCCCTGCCCCGGCGTCGAAACCATCCAGAACCGCGTCGAGGAAGTCCTGGTCCAGGCCGGCCGCTGGCGCACGGCGCGCGCCTACATCGTCTACCGCGAGCAGCACGCCCGCCTGCGCTCGCTGCGCCACACCCTGGTGGACGTGGAAAGCGCCATGGAGGAATACCTGGAGCAGCGCGACTGGCGCGTCAACGCCAACGCCAACCAGGGCTACAGCCTGGGCGGCCTGATCCTGAACGTCGCGGGCAAGGTCACCGCCAACTACTGGCTGTCCAATGTCTTCGCGCCGGAGGCCGGACGCGCCCCCCGCGAAGGCGACATCCACATCCACGACCTGGACATGCTGAGCGGCTATTGCGCCGGCTGGTCGCTGCGCCAGCTGCTGACCGAAGGCTTCAACGGCATCCCCGGCAAGGTCGAGGCCACGCCGCCGCGCCACATGTCGGCCGCCATCGGCCAGATCGTCAACTTCCTGGGCACGCTGCAGAACGAATGGGCCGGCGCGCAGGCCTTCAGCTCGTTCGACACCTACATGGCGCCTTTCATCCGCCGCGACGCCATGACCTACGCGCAGGTCAAGCAGGCCATGCAGGAGCTGATCTACAACCTCAACGTGCCCAGCCGCTGGGGCACGCAGACGCCGTTCACCAACCTGACCTTCGACTGGACCTGCCCTGCCGACCTGCGCGAACAGATTCCGTACGTGGGCGGCGAGGAAATGCCGTTCGCCTACGGCGACCTGCAGGCCGAGATGGACATGATCAACCGCGCCTATATCGAAGTCATGATGGCCGGCGACGCCAAGGGCCGCGTCTTCACCTTCCCCATCCCCACCTACAACATCACGCCGGACTTCGACTGGGACCATCCCAACACCGAACGCCTGTTCGAAATGACGGCGCGCTACGGCCTGCCTTATTTCCAGAACTTCCTCAATTCCGACCTGGAGCCGCACATGGTGCGCTCCATGTGCTGCCGCCTGCAGCTGGATCTGCGCGAACTGCTCAAGCGCGGCAACGGCCTGTTCGGCTCGGCCGAGCAGACCGGCTCGGTGGGCGTGGTCACGGTCAACTGCGCGCGCCTGGGCTATACCTGCCGCGGCGACGAGGGCAAGCTGATGGCGCGCCTGGACCACCTGCTGGAGCTGGGGCGCGACGTGCTCGAAACCAAGCGCAAGGTGGTGCAGCGCTACATCGACCAGGGCCTGTATCCCTACACCCGCCGCTACCTGGGCACGCTGCGCAACCACTTCAGCACGCTGGGGGTGAACGGCATCAACGAGATGATCCGCAACTTCACCGGCGATATGGACGACATCACCACCGGGCCGGGCCACGCCATGGCGGTCCGGCTGCTGGACCGCGTGCGCGCCCGCATGACCGAGTTCCAGGAACAGACCGGCCACCTGTACAACCTCGAGGCCACGCCGGCCGAAGGCACCACCTACCGTTTCGCGCGCGAGGACCGCAAGCGCTATCCCGACATCCTGCAGGCCGGCAGCGACGCGCAGCCCTACTACACCAATTCCAGCCAGCTGCCGGTGGGGCATACGGACGACCCCTTCCATGCGCTGGAGCTTCAGGAAGCGCTGCAGGGCAAGTACACCGGCGGCACCGTGCTGCACCTGTACATGAACGAGGCCGTGTCCTCGGCCGGCGCCTGCAAGGAGCTGGTGCGCCGCGCGCTGTCGAATTTCCGCCTGCCCTACATCACCGTCACGCCGACCTTCTCGATCTGCCCCAACCACGGCTATCTGGCGGGACGCCACGAGTTCTGCCCCAAATGCGATGCCGAGCTGCTCGCCCGGCAATCGTCATGCTGCACCCCGGCCTAGCCGGATATCCCCCTGGCCTCTACCAAGGAACCCCTATGCAAACCCTGACCACCCCCGACATCGCCCCCGCCACCGCCCCCATGCTGGACGACAGCCAGCGCGTGCGCTGCGAGATCTGGACCCGCGTGATGGGCTACCACCGTCCCGTTTCGTCCTTCAACACCGGCAAACAAGGCGAATTCAATGAACGCCGCTTCTTCGTCGAACGCCGCGCCTGAGGGCGCGCGTCCTGCCCCGGCCTGCGGGCCGGGGTCCGCTCCCGCCGCGCGCAGGATGGCCGTCAGGCCGGCCTACGCCGCCTTGCCGCAGCCGGTACTGCAGCCCTTGCCGCGCCACGCCCATTCGGTGGGCGGGCTGGTGCCTTTTTCCACCGTGGACTGGCCCGGCAAGCTGGCCGCCGTGGTCTTCATCGCCGGCTGCCCCTGGCGCTGCCATTACTGCCACAACACCGAATTGCAGACGCGCACCGCGCGCTACGACTGGCATGACATCCGCGCTTTCCTCGAAACCCGCAAGGGGCTGCTGGACGCCGTCGTATTCTCCGGCGGCGAACCCCTGAGCGAGCCGCGCCTGGCCCAGATGATCCGCGACGTGCGGCGCATGGGCTACCAGGTCGGCATGCACACCGCCGGCATCTATCCGCTGCGCCTGGCCGACGTGCTGCAGCACCTGGACTGGGTCGGCCTGGACATCAAGGCCGACGCCGCCGGCTACGACGACATCACCGGCCGCCGCGATTCCGAGCGTCCCGCCATGTCGTGCCTGGCCCAGCTGCTGTCGGCGCGGCGCGATTTCGAATGCCGCGTCACCTGGCATCCCGACTGGTTCGACGAGACCCGGCTGCTGGACGTGGCCCGGGAACTGTCCCGCCGCGGCGTGCGGCGCTTCGCCGTGCAGGGCGCGCGCAGCACGCCGGACTCGCCGGCCGCGCGCCACTTGAGCGCGCAGGCCGAAAGCCGGATGCGGGAATGGTTCGAAACGTTCGAGTATCGCTGAAGGGGTGGCGTTGCGTGGAACCATGGCGTGGGCACGTGGCTGCGGGTCGAACCATGAACCATGATATTGGGTCGTAGGATGGGTGTAGCGCGGCAACCGGCGGGTAAGAATTCCGACTCCGAACGCGCGTAACCCATCGGCCGGCGAGAGCCGGCGGTTTGTCTCTTGCCTCGAAAGGCGGCGGCTGGCGCCGCCTGATGGGTTACGCGCGTTGAATTGTTGAATTCTTGCTTAAGTATTCTCGCGCTACACCCATCCTACGCCCGCCCCACGCCAACCCGCGCGTCACCCTCCACGCCGCGCCATCGCCTCCCGGAAACGCGGCGAGCCGATGGCGCCGACGTTGCAGCGCGCCCAGGGCGATCGGATCGTGGGGTCCACGCTGAACACCCGCCCCGGCGCCATGATGATCTTTTCCGGCATCAGCTCGGCGGCCAGGGCCAGCGTGTCGTCCACGCCGGGAAAGGCCGACCACAGGTACAGCGAACTGGTGGGCCGGGCGAAGACCTCGGCGCCCAGCGAATCCAGCACCTGCAGCGCATGGCCGGTGGCGGCTTCCAGGCGCTGGCGCAGCCTGACCAGATGCCGCTCGTAGTGCCCGTCGCGCAGCATCACGTCCACCATGCGCTCGCAGTACTCGGAACTGCTGACGTGCACCAGCGCCTTGAGGTCGGCCAGGTCGCTGGCCAGCGCGGCGTTGCAGGCGATGAAGCCCACCCGCAGCGCGGCGGAGAATGACTTGGAGAAGCTGCCGATGTAAATGGTGCGCTCCAGCTGGTCCAGCGCCGCCAGGCGCACCGCGGACGTGGGCTTGAAGTCCGCCAGCGGATCGTTCTCCACCAGGATCAGGTTGTGGCGCTCCGCCAGCTGCAGCACCCGGTACGCCTTGGCCGGCGAGATGTCCGACCCCGTGGGGTTGTGCGCCAGCGACTGGGTGAAGAACAGGCGTGGCTTTTCCCGCTGCAGCAGCGCTTCCAGCGCGGCGATGTCCGGACCGTCCGGCAGGCGCGGCACGCCCAGCATGCGCGCCCCGGCCAGCTTGAGCTTGCCGAACAGGGGGTAATAGCCGGGGTTGTCGACCAGCACCGGCGCGTCCTGCGGCACGAAGTAGCGGATCACCAGGTCCATGGCCTCGTTCGCGCCGTGCGTCAGCACCAGTTGCGGCGGCGCCGCATTGATGCCCACGTCTCCCAACTTGCGCACCAGGCTTTCGCGCAGCGGCGCATAGCCGAAGCGGCTGCCGTAGCGGAACAAGGCGCCCAGCCCGGTGCGCACCACCTTCTGGTGGTAGCGGTCCATGCGCATGTCGGCCAGCCATTCCACCGGCGGAAACCCGTCGCCCACCGCGACCGCGTCGGGCTGGGTCTTGAGCTGCTCGCGCATCAGCCACACGATGTCCATGGCGCGGCTCAGCTGCCCCGGCTCCTCGTCGGCGGCCTTGCGCGTCCTGCCCGTCTCCAGCACGTAGAAGCCGGAACCCCGGCGCGGCTCCACCAGGCCCTGCGCGACCAGCATTTCGAACGCCACCACCACGGTGTTCTTCGCGTAGCGGTGCAATTGCGCCAGCTCGCGCAGCGACGGCAGCTTGTCGCCGGCCCGGTACACGCCGTCGGCGATCTGCTGGCCGATCAGCCGGGCCAGGCTTTCGGCGATGGGCGCGGCGCGCGGCGGGCGCGTCGCCAGGGGAGGAAGATTGCCGGACATATGCGAAAATTGGTGCAGTGCAATGACACTGTTTGTCGAAACTGTACCTCTCAATACCGGTACAGTCTACCTAGAATCTGGCCACCCGATTCCGATACATGGAGACCCCGCAAGTGGCCGATTCCCGCCTGCCCAACTTCCGTTCCCTCACCCCCGCCGACCGCCTCGCGGCCGTGGCCGACGCCGTGGACCTGAGCGCCGAGGAGCGCCGGCTGCTGGCCGCGCCCGGCGCGCTGGGCCTGGACCGCGCCGACGGCATGATAGAGAACGTCATCGCCGCGTTCGAACTGCCGCTGGGCGTGGCCGCCAACTTCCAGGTCAACGGCCGCGACGTGCTGGTGCCGATGGCGGTCGAGGAGCCGTCCGTGGTGGCCGCCGCGTCCTACATGGCCAAGCTGGCGCGCGCCTGCGGCGGCTTCGAGACTTCCAGCACCCGGCCGCTGATGCGCGCCCAGGTGCAGGTGCTGGGGCTGGGCGATCCGCAGGGCGCGCGGCTGGCGCTGCTGCGCGAACGCGAGCGCATCGTGGCGCTGGCCAACAGCCGCGACCGCACCCTGGTCGAGCTGGGCGGCGGCTGCCAGGACATCGAAGTCCACGTATTTCCCGACACCCCGCGCGGCCCCATGCTGGTGCTGCACCTGATCGTGGACGTGCGCGACGCGATGGGCGCCAACGCCGTCAACACCATGGCCGAGGCCGTGGCGCCGCTGATCGAGGAAATTTCCGGCGGCTCCGTGCGCCTGCGCATCCTGTCCAACCTGGCCGACCTGCGCCTGGCGCGCGCCCGCGTGCGCCTGACGCCGCAGGCGCTGGACACGGCCGAGCGCAGCGGCGCCGACATCATCGAAGGCGTGCTCGACGCCTACACCTTCGCCGCGGTCGATCCCTACCGCGCGGCCACGCACAACAAGGGCATCATGAACGGCATCGACCCCGTGATCGTCGCCACCGGCAACGACTGGCGGGCGGTGGAAGCCGGCGCCCACGCCTACGCCAGCCGCGACGGCCGCTACACCTCCCTCACCCACTGGGAGAAAGACGCCGCGGGCGCGCTGGTCGGCTCCATCGAAATGCCCATGCCCGTGGGCCTGGTGGGCGGCGCCACCAAGACCCATCCGCTGGCCCGCCTGGCGCTGAAGATCATGGGCGTGAAAAGCGCGCAGGAACTGGGCGAAATCGCCGTGGCCGTGGGCCTGGCGCAGAACCTGGGCGCGCTGCGGGCGCTGGCCACCGAAGGCATCCAGCGCGGCCACATGGCGCTGCACGCGCGCAACATCGCCCTGGCCGCCGGCGCGGCGGGCGCCGAGATCGACACCGTCGCCAAGCGCATGGCGGCCCTGCGGGACGTAACCAGCGACCGCGCGCGCGCCTTGCTGGAGGAATTGCGCGCGCCCCGATAAACCCGGCCATCCGGCCTGACAAGAACCAAGGAGAGAGACATGAATCCGAACACCCCGGCGCCGCCTGCGCGCCTGGCGGAAGTCTGGAGCGACACGGTCGACCTGCGCCAGCTGGCGTGGGCCATCGGCATCGGCATCGTCATCAGCGTGGCGGGATTCTATGCCGCCAGCCATTGGCTGCGCGGCGTCGTCGCCTCGCCCGAGCTGGCCCATGCCTACGCCATGCTGGCCGGGCTGGCGGGCTGCGTGCTGGCCGGCCTGATCTGCGCCCGCCTGTTCCCGCCCAAGCGCATCGTGGTCGAACACAGCGCCACCCAGGACCCAGCCTGGCGCGCCGAAGTGCTGGCCGAGCTGGCCGAGCAGCCCGGCGGCCTGGGCACGCTGGCCGATCTGCCCGAGGCCGCCGTGCGCGAACTCAAGGCGCTGGACCTGTACGAGCTGTTCGCCCAGCCCGCCGCGCCCGCGCCCGATGCGCGCGCGCGCGCCGAAGCGCCGCAGGGCGCGAACAAGGAGGCGCTGGCATGAGCAATCCCGCGCTACTCGAACAAATCATGATGGCGGCCGCCATGGGCCTGCTGGGCGCGGTGGTGTTCGCGGCCATCGGCCTGGTGTCCGGCACCGACGAAACCACCACGCTGGCGCCGCTGACCCTGCTGGTGGTGCTGCTGGGCGTGCCGCCGGCGGGCGTCTTCACCTTCTTCCTGGCCGGCGCCGTGGCCAAGCACATGACCCATGCCGTGCCCACGGCGCTGCTGGGCATACCCGGCGACACCATGGCCACGCCGCTGCTGCAGGACGCGAACATGCTGCGCAAGCTGGGCGTGCCGCACATCGCGCTGCGCAAGATGGTGTCCGGCGCCATCGTCGCCGCGTTCGTGGCGGTGCCGCTGGCCGTGCTGTTCGCGGTGCTGCTGGCGCCGTTCGGCGCGGTCATCACCCGGTTCGCGCCCTGGATCTTCCTGGCCGCGGCGCTGCTCATCGCCTACTTCTCGGCCGGCCGCTGGGCCGCGGTCGCGCTGCTGGCGCCGTTCGTCGTGCTCATCGTCGCGCTGCAAAGCCTGACCGCCAAGTACGGGGTCAAGCTGAGCATCAGCTACTTCCTGGGCATCGCCATCGGGCCGCTGATCGCGGACCTGTTCAGCGTGGCCTCGCCGCAGGGGCGCTCGCGCATGCTGCGCGACAAGGTACGCACCTTCTCGCTGGCGCCGGACGTGAAAGGCTGGTCGGGCTACTTCCCCAACCCGCTGAAGGTCATGGACCGCACGCAGACCCGCTGGACGCTGGCCACGGCCGCGGTCTCCAGCGCCACCTTCGTGTTCAGCCCCGTGGCCATGACCGTGGTGCTGGGCGAGCTGGTGGGCTCGCGCGTCAAGCATGCCTATCACCGCCTGACCACCGTGCTGAGCGCGCGCAACGGCGTCACCGAGGCCACCTACATCGCCGAGGCGCTGATTCCGCTGATCGCCTTCGGCCTGCCGCTCAGTCCGGTGGCCGCCGGCCCCGCGGCGCCCCTGTTCAACGCGCCGCCGCGCTTCACGGTGGACGCCGCCACCGGCCAGACCAACAATCTGCACAACCTGCTGAACCACTGGGAGTTCCTGGGCTACGGCATGCTGGCGGTATTGCTGGCCGCGGTGGTGTCCTATCCGTTCGCCATGAACTTTGCGCGCCGCGCCGCGCTGTTCGTGTCGCGCAAGGTCAGCCACGAGGCCATCATCGCCACCTTCGTCGGCCTGATCATCGTCATCAGCGTCTGGGAAGGCCAGTTCCTGGGCCTGCTCGTGATCCTCACCATGGGCCTGTTCGGCGGCCTGCTGTCGCGCCTGTTCGGCTTCAACACCGGCGTGCAGTTCATGGGCTATTACACCGCCGTGCTGTCGGTGCCGGCGATCGTCAAGCTGCTGGCCTGAAATACCGCGTATCGGACGGGGCCCGGCCCCGTCCGCAATTCCCCGCCGCTTGATCCCGCGCAAGGCGATCGGACGCCCCTTGCTCTAGCCTCTGTCAACTTGACCTGAGGAAAGACCTGATCATGACGTGGTTCAAATCACTCACTCTCGCCGGACGCGAACTGCTGCCCATCGTACAAGGCGGCATGGGCGTCGGCATCTCGGCCCATCGCCTGGCCGGCGCGGTCGCCAGCCAGAACGCCATGGGCACCATCGCCAGCATCGATTTGCGCCACCATCATCCGGATCTGCTCGAAAAGACCGAGCGCTGCCATGACCGCGACCTGATCGACAGCGCCAACCTCGAAGCGCTGCACCGCGAAATCCGCGCCGCGCTGGACACGGCGCAGGGCCGCGGCCTGGTCGCCGTCAACGTCATGAAGGCGGTGCGGGGCCACCCGGCCCTGGTGCGCCAGGCCTGCGAAAGCGGCGCCCAGGCCATCGTGATGGGCGCGGGCCTGCCGCTGGACCTGCCCGAAATGACCGCCGATTTCCCCAAGGTCGCGCTGGTGCCGATTCTGTCCGAAGCGCGCGGTGTGGCCGCGGTGCTCAAGAAATGGATCAAGAAGGGCCGGCTGGCCGACGCCGTGGTGATCGAGCATCCCGGCCACGCCGGCGGCCACCTGGGCGCGGCGCGGCTCGAAGACGTGCACGACGAACGCTTCGATTTCAAGCGCGTGCTGGCCGATTGCCACAAGCTGTTCCAGGAACTGGCGCTGGGCAAGGACGCGCCCAAGCTCATCGTGGCCGGCGGCGTGGGCAGCCACGACCAGGTGCGCCACTGGCTGGGGCACGGCGCCGACGGCGTGCAGGTGGGCACCGCCTTCGCCGTCACTATCGAGGGCGACGCGCACGAGAATTTCAAGCGCGTGCTGATCGACGCCGACCCCGACCAGTTGAAGGAATTCACCAGCGTGGCCGGCCTGCCGGCGCGCGCCGTGGCCACGCCGTGGCTGACGCGCTACCTGCGCCAGGAAAAGACGCTGCAGGAAAACACCCGCTGCGACGCGCGCCGCTGCAGCCAGCGCATGGACTGCCTGACGCAGTGCGGCCTGCGCGACGGGCTGTCGCGCTTCGGCCAGTTCTGCATCGACCTCAAGCTGGCCGCCGCCATGCGCGGCGAAGTCAGCCGCGGCCTGTTCTTCCGCGGCGCATCCAAGCTGCCTTTCGGCAACGCCATGCGCTCGGTGCGCGAACTGATGGACTACCTGCTGCACGGACAGATGCCCGCCAACGCCTGATCCCTGCGGCCACCGCCCGCCCGGCGGCTTTGATAAATTATTGAACGACGTATAATATTATTCATCGTTCAGATAATCCGAGCCGCCATGTCCGCCACCGAATCCCTCTCGCCCGCCGCGCCGGCGGCCGATCCCGGCCGCCGCGAGCGCAAGCGCCTGCAGACGCTGGACCATCTGGCGCGCACCGCCTTCGGCCTGTTCGAGGCGCAGGGCTACGACGCCGTCACGATGGAGCAGATCGCGGCCGCGGCCGACGTCGCCAAGGGCACGCTGTACAACCATTTCCCGGTCAAGGAGGCGCTGCTCGCGCACCATCTGCACGGCGAACTCGCCGCCTCGCTGGCGGCGCTGTGGCCGGCGCTGCGCGCCCTGCCCTCGTTCGCCGCACGGCTGACGCGCATCCTGCGCGCCTCGGCCGACTGGTCCGAATCGCATCGCGCGTATCTGGGCCCGTATCTGCGCTATCGCCTGGCCCATGCGCAGTCCGACACCGCCCGCCATCCCCGCAGCGGCCTGCAACCGGCGTACGCCTCGCTGATTGCCGAGGCGCAGGCCGCGGGCCAGCTGCGCGCCGACCTGTCCGCCGAGCAACTGGCTCACCACCTGCAATTCCTGCACCTGGGCGCGATGCTGCGCTGGCTGGACCGGCCCGGCGCGAGCCTGCGCGACGAGTACGACGCAGCCCTGAGCCTGTTTCTGGGCGGCGCCGCCAAGGAGGCGCCATGAACGCGCTGGTGCTGGACTGGGCGGCGGCCGAAAAAGCCGGGCCGCGCGCCGCCGGCGGCAAGGGCTGGCAATTGGCGCGCATGGCGCAGCTCGGCGTGCCCGTGCCCGAAGGCTTCGTGCTGGCGGCCGCGGCCAGCCTGGGCCGCCAGCCGGGCCAGCCGGTGCCCCCCGAGACGCAGCGCGTCTTGCTGCAGGCGCTGCGCGACCGCGGCTGGCTGGCGCGGCCGCTGGCGCTGCGCTCGTCCGCGCCGCAGGAGGATTCGGCGGGCGCGTCCTTCGCGGGCATCCATCTTTCCTGCCTGAACGTAACCGGCGAACAGGCCGTGCTGGAGGCGCTGGCGCGCGTCTGGGATTCGCAGGCCACGCCGCAGGCGCAGGCCTATCGCCAGCGTCTGGGGCTGGACGCCGAGGGCGGCATGGCCGTGGTGGTGATGCCGCTGATCGAGGCCGCCGCTTCCGGCATCGCGTTCACGATGGACCCGCTGTCCGGACGCCGCGACGAAATGCTGATCCACGCCAACTGGGGCCTGGGCGAATCGCTGGTGGCCGGACAGGCCGACGGCGACGAATACCGGCTGCGCGAAGACTACCTGCGCCTGGCCTGGCCGCTGGCGTCGCGGCGCGTGGGCGCCAAGCGCCAGGCCAGCCTGCCCGCCGCCGCCGGCGGCACGCAACTGGCCGACACCGCGGCCGCCCGGGCCGCGCAGCCCGTGCTCAGCGATGCGCAGGCCGAGGCGCTGGGCGAGATCGCGCGCGACGCGGCCCGCGCCCTGGACTATGCCGGCGCCGGCCACGACCTCGAATGGGCTTGGGACGGGCGGCAATTCTGGATTCTGCAGGCGCGCCCGATCACCGCGGCGGCGCGCTACACCTATCCCGCGCTGCGTTCGCAGCCTTCGTACTGGTCGCGCGGCAACACGCGCGAAGTGCTGCCCGAGGCCATGTCGGCGCTGGAATGGGACAGCGGCCGGGTCATGGCCCAGCGCATGCTGAGCAGCGGTTTCGAACTGAGCGGTTACGCGCCCTTGCCGGGCGTGCGGCTGGCGGCGCTGTTCCAGGGCCGCGTGTACCTGGACGCCTCGGTCATCCAGTGGGTCGGCTACGACGCCCTGGGCGTGCCGCCGGCGGCCATGAACGCGCTGCTGGGTGGCCCCCAGCCCGCGATCGAGGCGCCCGCGCCCACGCCCGCGCAGCGCCTGCGCCATGCCGCGCGCATCCTGCGCTACCTGCGCCGCGCCGCCCCCTTGCGCAAGCGCGCCGAGACCGACCTGCCACGGCTGCTGGCGCGCGCCCGGGCCTGGCTGGACGAGCCGCTGCCGGCCGCCGGCGCCGAACTCGGCGCGCGCCTGCGCACGCAGTTCCTGACGGTGCTGGGCGCGGACGAACTGTTCTTCCTGCAGGGCTCGGGCGGCGGCGCGCTGTCGAAGCTGCTGGAACTGGTCGAGAAGGCCTGTCCGGGCCAGGGCCATGCCCTGACGGCCGCGCTGATGGCGGGCGGCGAGCCCAGCGTGACCGCGAGCCAGGGCTATGCGCTGATGGCGCTGGCCGAGCTGGCGCAGGCCGACGCGGCGGCGCTGGCCTGGCTGCGCAGCCCGCAGCGCGACAGCGCCGCCTGGCGCGAGGCGCTGCCCGACGGCAGCCCGTTCAAACAGGCCTTCGCCGACTTCCTGGGCCGCTACGGCCATCGCGCCGTGTATGAAACCTATCTGCGCAATCCGCGCTGGCGCGAGGCGCCGGGCTACCTGCTCGACAGCGTGGTCAACCTGATCGGCGCCGACGCCGGCGCGCTGCGCGCGCGCCAGGAAGATGCGGCGCGCCAGGCCTGGCAGCAGTTGCGCGCCGCGCTGCCGTTCTGGCAGCGTCCGCTGGCCGCGAAACTGCTGCAGGCCTCGCGCCTTGAAGGCCGGCAGCGCGAGGCCGCGCGCAGCGTGCTGGTGGCCTACCTGGCGGCGGCGCGCCGCAGCGCGCTGGCGCTGGGACAACGCTATCTCGGCCAGGGCCTGGCGGCGGCGGACGACGTATTCCACCTGACCGCCACCGAACTGTTCGCGCTGGCCGACGGTCGGCTCGCACCCGTGGCGGCGGGCCGCCGCGCGGCCCTGCGCCGCGCCCAGCTGGAAACCTGGGCCGCCACGCCCGACCCGGACGTGATCGTCGAACCCGCGGCGGGCGGCGCGCCGGCGCCGGCGCAGCCGGCAAGCCGCCCGGCCGGACAATCCGCCTCGGGCGCCTGGCGCGGCACGCCCGCGGCCGGCGGACGGGCGACCGGCCCCGCCTTCGTCGCGCGCACGCCGGCCGAGGGACTGGAGATGCCGGCCGGCAGCATCCTGCTCGCGCCCTCCACCGATCCGGCCTGGACGCCGCTGTTCCTGCGCGCCGCGGCGCTGGTCATGGAGGCCGGCGGCTACCTGTCGCACGGCGCCATCGTGGCGCGGGAATTCGGTATTCCCGCTGTGGTGAACGTGCAGGGGATATTGCGGGAAGTCCGCAGCGGGGACGTGCTGGAGGTGGATGCGGGCGGGGGGACGGTGCGGCGGGTTTAGGCGGTGGCGGCTTTTGCCGCCTGATGGGTTTCGCGCGTTCGGTATTCGAGTTCTTGCATAAGGAATCTCGCGCTGCACCCATCCTACGTTCGGGGATCGGATCGTAGGATGGGTGCAGCGCGCGGCATCCGATTTAAGAAACCTGCTGTCAAACGCGCGAAACCCATCAGGCGGCAAAAGCCGCCACCAATTCAAACTCGAACACCGCCCCCCGCCCCGCCTGCTCCACCAGCCGGATCTCGCTCTGGTGCAGTTGCAGGATGCGCTGCACGATCACCAGCCCCAGCCCGCCGCCTTCCCCCGGCCCGCGGTTCAGCGCGCTGGCCCGCACGAACAGCCCGGGGCGCAGCGCTTGCGGGATGCCGTCGCCGGAATCGCTGACCTGTACGCGCACCCGGTCCTGCGCCGCGCCCAGGCGCAGTTCGATGCGCCCGCCCGGCGGGCTGTGGCGGATGGCGTTGTCCAGCAGGTTGGTCAGCACCCGTTCGATCAGACCCAGGTCCGCGCGCACCGGCGGCAGCCCGTGCGCGATGTCGGTGGCCAGCCGCTGCTGGCGCGCCTCGGCGGCCAGCTCGAATTTCTGGATCACGTCCTGGGCCAGCTCCGGCAGCGAAAAGGTTTCGGGCTCCAGCCGCACCAGGCCTGACTCCAGCCGCGCCAACTCGAAAAGCTCCTGCGCCAGCCGGCCCACCTTGCGGCTCTGCGCCAGCGCGATGTCCAGGTAGCGGCGCCGCTCGGCCGGCTCCAGCGTGGCGTCCTTGAGCCGGAGCGTTTCCAGGTAGCCGTGCAGCGAAGTCAGCGGCGTGCGCAAGTCGTGCGAAATATTGGCGACCAGGTCGCGCCGCTGCTGGTCCTGCCGCGTCAGCTCGCGCCATTGCTCGGAGATGCGCGCGCCCATCTGCACGAAGCTGCGGCGCAGCACCTCGATTTCGTCGCCGCGCTCGCCGGCGCGCCCGTCGTCCGGACCTTCCAGCGCGGCCAGCGCCATGCCGTCGTCCGTGCCGAAAGCGCGCACCGCGCGCGTCAGGCCGCGCAACGGTCGCGTGATCAGCGCGAACGCCGCCAGGCCGGCGGCCAGGCCCAGCAGCGCCACCAGGCCGATGGACCACAAGGTCATGCGCAGCACCGAACTGCGCGACACGTCCTGGGCCAGCGCGTCGCGCGCCTGGCCCTGCAGCACCACGTAGACATAGCCCTGCTCCTGTCCGCCCACGCGCACCGGCGCGGCGCTGAAGACTTTCCGCGCCTGCGGATTGCGCGGATCGTCGCCGACGATGGGCATCATGTCTCCGGCCAGCAGCCGGCGGATCGGCTTCATGTCGACGCGCCCGCGCTTGATTTCGCCGGGCGGCGCGGCGTCGGCCACGATGTGGCCGTCGTTGGACAGCAGATAGACCTCCACCGCCGGATTCACCGCCATCAGCATGTCGAACAGCGAGCGCACGGCCTGCGGCCGCCAGCCGTTGACGTCCATCAGCTCGTTGGTGCCGGCGATATGCTGCGCCAGCCCGCTGGACAGGCGTTGCACCACCTCCTGCTGGTAGCGCGAATTGGCGGCGATCTGCAGCCAGGCCGAGGCGCCGCAGCAGGCCAGCAGCAGCAGCGCGAACACGCCCGACAGGCGTTGGGTGAGCGTCAGGCGTTTCATGCCGCGTCTCCCGCGCGGCCGGGCGCCGCCGCGAATTTGTAGCCCCGGCCCCAGACCGTCAGGATGCGCTGCGGATTGGACGCGTCCGCCTCGATCTTGGCGCGCAGCCGGTTGATGTGGGTGTTGACCGTGTGCTCGTAGCCTTCGTGCCGGTAGCCCCACACCTGGTTCAGCAGGTCCAGGCGCGAGAACACCTGATCCGGATTGCGCGCAAAGAAAAGCAGCAGGTCGAATTCGCGCGGCGTCAGCTCCAGCCGGCGGCCGTCGACGTCGGCCGTGCGCGCCAGCGGATCGATGGCCAGGCCGTGCAGCGACAGGCTGCCGGCGTCCAGCCGCGCGTTGCGCTCCAGCGCCTCGCTGCGGCGCAGCAGCGCGCGCACGCGCGCCACCAGCTCCAGCATGGAGAACGGCTTGGCCAGATAGTCGTCCGCGCCCAGCTCCAGGCCCAGGATGCGATGCACTTCGCTGGAGCGCGCGCTGGTGATGATGATGGGGATGTAGCGCGCCATGCCGCGCGCCCGCTTGCAGATCTCCAGCCCGTCGATGCCGGGCAGCATCAGGTCCAGCACCAGCGCGTCCCAGTTGCCTTCCTCCAGCCTGCGCATGCCGTCGTGGCCGTCGGCGGCGTGTTCGACCGCATAGCCTTCGTCGCGCAGGTGCATGCGCAGCAGTTCCGCGATGTGGGCGTCGTCTTCGACTATCAGTACGCGTCGGGGCGTGTCCATGGGCAGCTCGGATGGGGAATGATGCGCGTATTGTCGCCAATCCGCGCGCGGCGAGTTATCACATTTAATTTAAGTTTGCGTGAGGACTTCGCCACCGGCCCCGGACAAGAATGTCGCCAACGACAAGCAACCCGGAGCCTTCCATGCCGGCCATTCCCGCCCACCGCGCCCCTGGCGCCAGCCCTGTCCACCCCGGCTGGCTGCGCATCCAGCACTGGCTGAACGCGCTGGCCGTGGGCGTCATGGCCGCCAGCGGCTGGCGCATCTACAACGCCTCGCCGCTGTTCGACTTCAGCTTCCCCGCCGGCGTCACGCTCGGCGGCTGGCTGGGCGGCGCCCTGCAATGGCATTTCGCCGGCATGTGGCTGCTGGCCGGTAACGGCGTGCTGTACCTGGCCGCCAATCTCGCCACCGGCCGGCTGCGCCGCAAATTCTTTCCGCTGAGCCTGCGCGGCCTGGCCGCCGACCTGGGCGCGGCCTTGCGCGGCCGGCTCTCGCACGCCGACCCGCGCCGCTACAACCAGCTGCAGCGCCTGGCCTACCTGTTCGCGATGGCCGACATCGCGCTGCTGGTCGCCTCCGGCCTGGTGCTGTGGAAATCGGTGCAGTTCGAACTGCTCCGCGAACTGATGGGCGGATACGAAGGGGCTCGCCTGGTGCACTTCTACGCCATGGCCCTGCTCGCGGCCTTCGTCGCGGTGCACGTGCTGATGGTGGCCGTGGTGCCGCGCAGCCTGGCCGCCATGATCCGCGGGCGCTGAGCAAACGAACGGGAGCCACGAATGAATCCGCAATCCAAGCCGAAAAACCGTCTCGCCGCCCGCCCGGACGCCGCGGAGATCCTGCGCGAAGCCGGCGGGCTGTTGGAAAAGCGCCTGCCGCAGCCGGCGCGCCGCGCCTTCCTGCGCCGCGGGCTGACCCTGGGCGGGCTGGCCATGCTGTCGGGCTGCTCGCTGGCCGACGACGAAGGCGTGGAGCGCGCGCTGGCCACGGTGTCGCGCTGGAACGACCGCGTCCAGGGCTGGCTGTTCGATCCGACCCAGCTGGCTCCCACCTATCCCGAATCCATGATCGCGCGGCCGTTTCCGTTCAACGCCTATTACGGCATCGACCAGGCGCCGCGCGTGGACGAGGAATCGTTCCGGCTGGAAGTCAGCGGCCTGGTCGCCGACCGCCGCGCCTGGCGGCTCGAGGAGTTGCGCGCCATGGCCCAGGCCGAACAGGTGACCCGCCACATCTGCGTGGAAGGCTGGAGCGCCATCGGCAAATGGGGCGGCGTGCCGTTCGCGGATTTCCTCAAGCGCGTGGGCGCGGACCTGAGCGCCAGGTACGTCGGATTCAAGTGCGCCGACGACTACTACACCAGCATCGACATGCCTACCGCCCTGCATCCCCAGACCATCCTGGCGCTGACCTATGACGGCCGCACGCTGCCGCGCGAGTACGGCTTTCCCATGAAGCTGCGCATGCCGACCAAGCTTGGCTACAAGAACCCCAAGCACGTCCAGGCGATCTTCGTCACCAACACCTATCCCGGCGGCTACTGGGAGGACCAGGGCTACAACTGGTTCGGCGGCAGCTAGGCCAAGATTTTTTCCCCCACCCCTGTTCTAAAAGGAACACACCATGAAGACTTACGCTACCGCAGCATTCGCTATCTGCCTGGCCTTCGGCGCCGCCACCACGGCGCTCGCGGCCGACGCCATGGACAAGAAAGCCGGCGACCACAGCGCCATGTCCAAGGACGGCATGGGCAAGGACCAGATGTCCAAGGACAAGATGGGCAAGGATGCGATGGGCAAGGACGGCATGTCCAAGGACGCCATGGGCAAGGACGCCATGGGCAAGGACCAGATGTCCAAGGACAAGATGGGCAAGGACGGCATGTCGCACGACGGCATGGCCAAGGATGGCATGTCCAAGGACGGCATGAAGCGCTGATCCCGCGCGCCGCGCCGCCCGGCTGCGTCAGCGGCGGCGCGCGCGCACCTGCCCCGGCGTCATGCCGAACCTGCGCCGGAACGCGGTGGCGAAATTGGCCGCGCTGTTATAGCCGGCCAGCCATGCCGCCTGCGTCACGCTGACGCCATCGACCTCCAGCGCCAGCCGCGCGCGCGCCAGTTTGCGCTCGCGCAGGTACTGGGCGACCGTGGTGCCCCACATCGCCCGGAAATGCCGTTGCAGCGTATTGACGCTGATGCACGCCCGGGCCGCGATCTGCGCCAGCGACAGCGCATCGGCGCCGCCCTCGTCCAGCAGTTCGCGCAGCGCCATCATGCGCAGGCGCTCGCGCTGGCCGAGTTCCGGCGTGTGTTCGGCCGCCCCATCCTGCAGCCCTTCCAACGCGTCCACCATAATGGCCAGCGCGCGCGACTGCTGGTAAAGACGCCACAGCGACGGCGCCATCACGGGCGGACGCAGCATCTGCTCCGCCGCCGCGACCGCCGGCCCCGACGCCTGCCAGGTCCGCAACGCCATGTGGCGTTGCGCGAAATTGCGCAGCGCCGGCAGTCCGGCGCAAAGCCGCTGGCGATCCATCCATTCGTGCTCCAGCCTCAGCAGCACCGTGCGCTCGATGTCGCCCAGGCACGATTCGCGCACGAAGCCGTCCGGCTCCCGCACCGACAGCGCCACGCCCAGCACCTTGCCGTCGGGGCGCGGCCCCAGGGCCAGCCGCTGGCCGGCCAGCGTCACGTTCACGCGCCCGCCCACCACCAGGGCAATGTGCAGGCCCGGCCGCAGCGAGCCGCGCGCGCTCGCGCCCTGCAGATCGCGCACGTCCAGGCGCCGCAGCACCATGCCCGGCGCCAGTTCCGTCAGGTCGGACCAGCCCTCCAGCATGGCGCGCGGACGCGCCGCGGCCGTCCGGCCATACCCGTCCGGGCGCGCCGGCAGCAGTTGCGGCCCGCCCACGCTGCCTGCTTTCTCTTGGTCCGATTCTGGGGAGTTGGCGCTGCCGCAAAGTTTTGTGGTGGCGCCGCAAACCCCGGCGCGTGTAGCCGCTGACATAATTTCGCCGAAATTCAAATAGCAATCGTTCTCAATTAAAACATGGCCGCCCGCTTCCGGGTTGCCTTTCTGCTCTTGGAGAAATGTCAGTGCACCGTCTGAACTACGCCGCCCTGCTGCTTTGCGGCCTGCATGGAACCATCGCCGCCGCGCAGGCCGTCCCGGAACTGCCGACCGTGCAGGTGCTGGGCACCGCCGAAGAAGAAGTCAAGGAAGCGCTCGGCGTCTCGGTGATCACGGCCGACGAGATCGCCCGCCGCCCGCCCGTCAACGATCTGTCGGACATCGTGCGCCGCGAACCCGGCGTGAACCTCACCGGCAACAGCGCCAGCGGCTCGCGCGGCAACAGCCGCCAGATCGACATCCGCGGCATGGGCCCCGAGAACACCCTGATCCTGATCGACGGCCGGCCCGCCACGTCGCGCAATGCGGTGCGCTACGGCTGGAACGGCGACCGCGACACCCGCGGCGACAGCAACTGGGTGCCGGCCGAGGAAGTCGAGCGCATCGAGGTGCTGCGCGGACCGGCCGCCGCGCGCTATGGCTCGGGCGCGATGGGCGGCGTGGTGAACATCATCACCAAGCGTCCCGCGGACCGGTTCGGCGGGTCGCTCACCTACTACCTGAACCAGCCCGAGGACAGCGACGAAGGCAATACCAACCGCGTCGGCATCCGCCTGAGCGGCCCGATCAGCGACACCCTGAGCCTGCGGCTTTACGGCAACTACAACAAAACCAATCCCGACGCGCGCAACATCAACGCCGCGCGCTCGCAGCTCAACGCCGACGGCCTGGCGGAATCGGCCGGCCGCGAAGGCGTGGTCAACCAGGACCTGAACGCGCTGTTCTCGTGGCGCCCGGATGCCCGCAACACGGTGGACCTGGAGGCCGCGTTCAGCCGCCAGGGCAATCTGTACGCCGGCGACACCATGCTCAACAGCACCTCGTCCTTCTCCGACAGCCTGTACGGCAAGGAAACCAGCGCGCTCTACCGCGAAAGCCTGGGCCTGACCCACCGCGGCGTCTGGGACTGGGGCACATCGCGCGCCGCGCTGGGCTACGACTACACGCGCAATGCGCGCCAGAACGAGGGCCTGGCCGGCGGCGGCGAAGGCATGCCGGTGGACCTGGGCCGGGCCACGTCGCGGCTGCGCAACTGGAGCGCCGTGGGCGAAGTGAATCTGCCGTTCGAGCTGGGCTTCGAGCAGGTCGCCACGATAGGCGTGGAATGGCTGCGCGAATCGCTGGAAGACGCCGCCAGCCTGCGCCAGACCTATACCGGCGGCGCCATCGGCGGCGTGGCCATGGACGGCCGCGACCCGAAAACCGCCCAGAACAGCTATGCGCTCTTCGTGGAGGACAACATCCAGGCCGGCGCGCGCGCCACGCTGACGCCGGGCCTGCGGTTCGACCGCAACGACAAGTTCGGCAGCAACTGGAGCCCCAGCCTGAACGCCGCCTACGAGCTCACCGCGGCGCTGCGCCTGAAAGGCGGCGTCGCGCGCGCCTACAAGGCGCCCAACCTGTACCAGTCCAACCCCAACTACCTGATGTACAGCCGCGGCTACGGCTGCCCGGTATCGCAGGCCAACCGCAACGGCTGCTATCTCGTCGGCAACCGCGATCTGGCGCCCGAGACCAGCGTCAACAAGGAAATCGGCTTCGAGTACGACCCGGGCGGCTGGCGCGCGAGCGCGGCCTATTTCCGCAACGACTACCGCAACAAGATCGTCGCCGGCACCGACATCGCCTACCGCCTGGCCAACGGCGCGCGCGTGCTGCAATGGAGCAACGCCGGCAAGGCGGTGGTCGAGGGCGTGGAAGGCAATCTGTTCATCGCCCTGGCGCCGGACCTGGACTGGAACACCAACTTCACCTACATGATCCGCAGCGAAAGCAAGGACGACGGCCAGCCGCTGAGCGTGATCCCGAAATACACCGTCAATTCCACGCTGGACTGGTACGCCACCGAACGGCTTTCGCTGCAGGCCAACCTGACCTACTACGGCCGGCAGCAAGGCCCGACCCTGAACCCGCGCCGCGGCGAGGCGATCACGGATCGCGGGCTGCAAGGCGTCAGCCCCTACGCCCTGGTGGGCCTGAGCGCCGGCTACGCGTTCAACCGCAACCTGCGGCTGCGCGTGGGCGTGAGCAACCTGCTGGACAAGAAGCGCTACCGCGAAGGCAACGCGGTCGAGGCCGGCGCGGCCACCTACAACGAACCCGGCCGCGCCTATTACGCCAGCCTCACGGCCTCGTTCTGAGTGCCATGAAAAAAGGCCTCGCCGGGTGGCGAGGCCTTTTGGCGTCAGCAGCAGCCGATGCGTTTCTTGCCGCCGTAGCGCGCGTCCTGGCGCTCGCGGAAGAACTCTTCGTAGCTCATCGGCTCCCGGTCGGGATGGGTGCGCCGCACGTGCTCGACGTAGGTCTCGTAGTCGGGCACCCCCACCATCAGCCGGAGCGTCTGCCCCAGGTAGCGGCCGGCCGCGCCGGCGGCCGAGCTCATGTTGGCGAACAGCATGCGGCTCTCCTGCTCAATCCGCGCCGGCGCCGGCGGGCAGCGTCTCGTACGGGGTTTCGCGGGCGGTGGGCTTGTTCTCGTTGCGCGCGCGCTGCACCGAACGCAGGCCGAACACCAGAATGCTCACCACGACGAAGATGAAGATACCGCACAGGCCGGCGTTGATGTAGTCGTTGAACACCACGCGGGACATCTCGGCCAGCGACTTGGCCGGGGCCAGGACCTTGCCTTCGGCGATCGCCGCGTTGTATTTGGCGGCGTGCGCCAGGAAGCTGACGCGCGGATCGGCGTCGAAGATCTTCTGCCAGCCGGCCGTCAGCGTGCACGCCAGCAGCCAGATCGTCGGCAGCACGGTGACCCACGCATAGCGGTCGCGCTTCATCTTGAACAGCACCACGGTGCCCAGCGTCAGCGCCACCGCGGCCAGCATCTGGTTGGCGATGCCGAACAGCGGCCACAGCGTGTTGATGCCGCCCAGCGGATCGACCACGCCCTGGTACAGGAAGTAGCCCCAGGCCAGCACGCACAGGCCGGTGGCGATCAGGTTGGCGGGCAGCGAGTCGGTGCGCTTGAGCGAGGGCGCGAAGGTGCCCAGCAGGTCCTGCAGCATGAAGCGGCCCGCGCGCGTGCCGGCGTCGACGGCCGTCAGGATGAACAGGGCTTCGAACAGGATGGCGAAGTGATACCAGAACGCCATCATGCTCGGGCCGCCCAGGGCCTGGTGCAGGATGTGCGCCATGCCGACGGCCAGCGTGGGCGCGCCGCCGGCGCGCGAGATGATGGTGCTTTCGCCCACGTCCTTGGCGGTCTGCACCAGGTCGGCCGGCGTCACCACGAAGCCCCAGCTGGAAACCACCTGGGCGACCTGGTCCGGCGTGGTGCCGATGACCGCGGCCGGGCTGTTCATGGCGTAGTAGATGCCCGGCTCGATCACGCAGGCCGCCACCAGGGCCATGATGGCCACGAAGGATTCCATCAGCATGCCGCCGTAGCCGATGTAGCGGGCCTGGGTTTCGTTCTCGATCAGCTTGGGCGTGGTGCCCGAGGAGATCAGGGCGTGGAAGCCCGACACGGCGCCGCAGGCGATCGTGATGAAGAGGAACGGGAACAGGTTGCCCGACCACACCGGACCGGTGCCGTCGACGAACTGCGTCAGCGCGGGCATCTTCAGCTCGGGCGCAACCACCACGATGCCGATGGCCAGGCCGACGATGGTGCCGATCTTCAGGAAGGTCGACAGGTAGTCGCGCGGCGCCAGCAGCAGCCACACCGGCAGCACCGAGGCGATGAAGCCGTAGATGATCAGGATCCAGGTCAGGCCCTTGCCGTCGAAGTCGAACATCGGGCCGATCACCGGGTGCGCGGCCACGTCCTGGCCGAAAGTGATGGCGGCCATCAGGCCCACGAAGCCGATGATGGAGACTTCGCCGATCTTGCCCGGACGGATATAGCGCAGGTACACGCCCATGAACAGCGCGATGGGGATGGTCGCGGCCACGGTGAACGTGCCCCAGGGCGAGTGCGTCAGGGCCTTGACCACGATCAGCGCCAGCACCGCCAGGATGATGACCATGATCATGAAGGCGCCGAACAGCGCGATCACGCCCGGGACCTTGCCCAGTTCGGACTTGACCAGGTCGCCCAGCGAGCGGCCGTCACGGCGGGTCGAGATGAAGAGGATGGTGAAATCCTGCACCGCGCCGGCGAACACCACGCCGGCCAGGATCCACAGCATGCCCGGCAGATAGCCCATCTGCGCGGCCAGCACCGGGCCGACCAGCGGACCGGCGCCGGCGATCGCGGCGAAGTGGTGGCCGAACAGCACGTGCTTGTTGGTCGGCACGTAGTCCAGGCCGTCGTTGTACTTCCAGGCCGGGGTCATGCGCGTGGGGTCCAGCTGGAAGACCTTGTTGGCGATGAATCGGCTGTAGTAGCGATACGCGATCAGATAGACGCAGACGGCGGCGATCACCACCCATAGCGCGTTGATGGTCTCCCCTCTGGCCAGCGCCACGGTGCCCAGCGCGAACGCGCCCAGCACCGCAACCGCCAGCCAGACCAGGTGTTGACCCAGTCCTTTACTGCTGGTTTGCATAACTGCTCCTCTTGCCTCCCGCCATGCTCTTGGCGTGGAAACGCTGTTGTCGTCCCGCGGAAGGCAGACTCATTGTTGTGGGGTGGCGGACGCACGCGTCCACACTGCGCCCGGTAAGCGCGGACGCTAGTATTTCGTTTTGCCCCGGCAGCAACAAGCGCGGAACTACGCAAGCCCGCTACGTATTACTACGCAATGCGCCGCAACATAATTTTCCGGAAATCGTAAAATCTGCGGCATGCCCCGGACGTTCCTCCATCGGGGCCCACGCGATATTGCATCGCAACAAGCGAATCCGCGCTGATACAAATCCCTATGAAGCTGCGCCTGAAAATCCTGCTGCTGGCGGCCGTGCCCCTGCTGGTGGCGCTGGCCGCCATCACGGTCGCCGTCTACGTGCAGGGCCTGCAACTGGCCCAGCGCGAGAAACAGGTGGTCGAGAACGCCTGGCTGGCCAGCAAGGAAGGCGAGCTGCGCCACTACGTGAACCTGGCCTACAGCGCCATCGCCCCGCTGCAGGCCCTGTCCGACGACGAGGCCACGCGCCAGCGCGCGCTGGACCTGCTGGCGCAGATGGAATTCGGCCACGACGGCTATTTCTTCGTCTATGACCTGCACGGCCGCAACCTGATGCACCCGCGCCAGCCGGAACTGGTGGGCCAGGACCTGTGGAACCTGCGCGACACCCACGGCCAGCCCGTAATCCAGAACCTGCTGACCGCCGCCCGCCGCAGCGGCCAGGAAGGCGAGGCGGTGCGCTATCTGTGGGAAAAGCCCTCCACCCACCAGACCGAGGAAAAGCTGGGCTACGTCGTGGTGCTGGAGCGCTGGGGCTGGATGCTGGGCACCGGCATCTACCTGGACGACGTGGAACAGGCGCTGGAGCGCATCGACGCGGCGGCGCAGGCCAACATCATCAATATGTTCACCTGGGTGGCCGGCATCGCCGCCGTCTCCATCCTGGGCGTGGCCGCCTGCGGCCTGGCCCTGAACATCAGCGACCACCGCCAGTCCGACGCCAAGCTGCGCCTGATGGCGCGGCAGCTGGTGCGCACCCAGGAGGACGAACGCGCCCGCCTGTCGCGCGAGCTGCACGACGGCATCAGCCAGGTGCTGGTGTCGAGCAAGCTGTCGCTGGAAGCCGCGCGCGAACGGCTGCGCCAGTCGCTACCGGCCGACGCCGGCGCGCTGGCCCACATCGACGGTCCGCTGGGCGGCGCGCTGGAGCGCCTGAACACCGCCGTGGGCGAAGTGCGGCGGATTTCGCACAACCTGCGCCCCACCCTGCTCGACGACCTGGGCCTGCCGGCCGCGCTCGAACACCTGGGCCGCGAGTTCGCCATCCCCAGCCCGGACGGCGCGCCGCCGCTGGCCGTGCGCCTGCACACCACCGGCCGTCCGGTCAAGCTGCCCGAAGCCTACGCCACCGCCCTGTTCCGCGTGACCCAGGAGGCGCTGACCAACGTCATCCGCCACGCCGGCGCGACCCGCGCCGACATGACCCTGGCCTATTCCGAACGCGACCTGCGCCTGACCATCGCCGACGACGGCCGCGGCTTCGACTACGACGAAGTGCAGCAGGACCCGCGCCGCGGCATCGGCCTGCGCAACATGCGCGAACGCATGAATGCGCTATCGGGTAACCTGACTTTCCGATCCACCGCCCACGGCACGATCCTGCAGGCCTGGCTGCCCCTGCCGCCTGCCGTCTCCGCTCCGGAGCCCCAAGCATGACCGCCAAGCCCGCCCCTGTCCGACTCCTGCTGATCGACGACCATCCGCTGGTGCGCGACGGACTGCGCCTGCGCCTGGAGACCGTGCCGCACCTGCGCGTGGTCGGCGAGGCCGGCAACGCCGCCGCGGCCCGCGCCTTCCTGGGCGCCTGTATGGCCGAGGACCCGCAGGGCGGCACGCTGCCGCACCTGGCGCTGATGGACCTGAACATGCCCGGCGTCGGCGGCCTGGAGCTGACCGCCGAACTGCACGAGCGCTACCCGCAGATCGCCGTGCTGGTGCTGTCGATGCACGACAACCCCGAATACATGGTGCAGGCCGTCAAGGCGGGCGCGCGCGGCTATCTGCTCAAGGACGAGCCGGCGCACGAAATCGTCACCGCCATCGAGGCCGTCATGGCCGGGCGCAGCTACTTCAGCGCCGCCGTCGCGCTGCGCCTGTCCCAGGCCAGCGCGCCGGCCACCCTGCTGACCCAGCGCGAACGCGACGTGCTGCGCCACATCGCCAGCGGCCACGCCAACAAGCAGATCGCCCACGACCTCGGCCTGTCGGTGCGCACGGTGGAAACGCACCGGCTGAACATTAAGCGCAAACTCGGCATAGACGGCCAGGCCGAGCTCATCAAATACGCCGTAGAAAACCGAGGGGTCTGACCCTGAGGTAGACTTGCGTCCCAGAGCAACAGCAAAACGCCGCAGCATCCAGGAGTCCCCCATGTCATTGGAACAACGCTACACCGCCATACTCGAACAGCTGGGGGAAGATCCGTCCCGCGAAGGGCTGGCCGATACGCCGGCGCGTGCCGCCAAGGCCATGCGCCACCTGTGCCGCGGCTACGGCCAGAACCTGGAAGAGATCGTCAACGGCGCGCTGTTCACCTCCGACACGCGCGAGATCGTGCTGGTCAAGAACATCGAGCTGTATTCGCTGTGCGAGCACCACATGCTGCCCTTCATCGGCAAGGCGCACGTGGCCTACCTGCCCAACGGCAAGGTGCTGGGCCTGTCCAAGGTGGCGCGCATCGTCGAGATGTACGCGCGCCGCCTGCAGATCCAGGAAAACCTCAGCCGCCAGGTGGCCGAGGCCGTGCAGTCGGTCACCGGCGCCGCCGGAGTGGCCGTGGTGATCGAGGCCCAGCACATGTGCATGATGATGCGCGGGGTCGAAAAACAGAATTCGTCCATGGTCACGTCCGTGATGCTGGGCGAGTTCCACGACAACCCCTCGACCCGCGCGGAATTCCTCAGCCTGATCCGCTAGGATGGGTGCAGCGCGAGAAACCATAGGCAAGAAAGAGAACCTCGAGCGCGCGCAACCCATCGGGCGGCCCCGGCCGCCAATCACCCATGCCGGCTGCGAGACCCCGTCAGCCGCTCGATCGCGGCCCAGTCCCACGCAATCCCCAGCCCCGGCTCCTGCGACGGCAGCGCGTGGCCGTCCTCGATCCGCAGGCGCGACTCGGTTATCAGGTCCAGCTGCGGGATGTATTCCAGCCAGCGGCTGTTGGGCACGGCGCAGCACAGCGCCACGTGGATTTCCATCAGGAAGTGCGGGCAGACCGGCACGTTGTAGGCTTCGGCCAGGTGCGCCACTTTCAGCCACGGCGTAATGCCGCCGATCCGTCCCACGTCCACCTGCACCACCGAGCACGCGCCGCTATGCAGATAGTCCTTGAACTGCGACAGGCTGTAGAGCGACTCGCCCACCGCGATGGGCAGGCGGGTGGACTCCGACAGGCGCCGATGCGCGTGCACGTCGTCGGCATGTATCGGTTCTTCCAGCCAGGCCAGGTCCAGCGCTTCGAAGGCGCGCGCCCGGCGTATCGCCTCGGGCAGCGAAAAGCCCTGGTTGGCGTCCACCATGATCTCCCAGCCCTCTCCCATCGCCTCGCGCACCGCCGCGATGCGCGCCACGTCCTCGGATACGTGAGGCCGCCCGACCTTGAGCTTGGCGCCGCGCAGGCCATCGGCCCGCGCCTGCTGGCAGCCCTCGACCAGGGCCTGCGCGGGCAGGTGCAGCCAGCCGCTCTCGGTGGTGTAGAGCGCGATGCGATCCTTGGCCCCGCCCGCCAGCCGGTGCAGCGGCAGCCCGGCGCGGCGCGCCCGCAAATCCCATAGCGCGGTGTCGATGGCGGCCAGCGCGATGGAAGTCAGCGCGCCCACCGTGGTCGCATGGACCCGGTACATCAGGTCCCGCCACAGGCCTTCGATGTCTTCGGCCTCGCGGCCGGGCAGCATGGGCGCCAGGTGTTCGTCCAGCAGGCGCGCCACCGCCGAGCCGCCCGTGCCGATGGTGTAGCTGTAGCCCACTCCCACCGCGCCGTCGCTGTCGGTGATGCGCACGATTGGGGTTTCCTGCCGTTCGAAACTCTGCACGGCGTCGGTGCGCACGGTCTTGGGCGGCAGGTCGACCAGGAAAATGTCTACGGACTCGATGCGGGCCATGGGGGATGCCTCCGTTCAGTGGACGGCATCGAGCTTAACGTCGTTCCGGCTGCTGCGCAGCCATCCCTCCAGTCTGGTTCCGGACGCCGGCGCGCTGGCCGAACCAGATGCTGCCGATGACGAGGGCCACGCCGATGCGCTGAACCGGGGTCAGCGTCTGGCCCAGGAACAGCCAACCGAGCAGCACCGCGGTGACCGGGCTGAGAAAGCCCAGCGAGGACACGACGGCCGATTCCAGCCGCGCGATGCCGCGGAACCAGAGCATATAGGTCAGGGCCGCGCCGATCAGCCCCAGCCATGCCAGTCCGATCAGGTTGCGTCCGGTCGGCAGCCCCATGGACGGATCGAACAGCAGCGCCGCCGGAACCAGCAGCAGGCCGCCCGCCGTCAATTGCCACGCGGTGAAGGTGAGCAGCGACACCGGCGGCCGCCACTTGCGGCTCAGCACCGTTCCGAACGCCATCGACACCGCCCCGGCCAGGCCGGCCGCGACGCCGACGGCATCGAGCGAGGCGCCCGGCGTCAGCACCAGCAGCGCCACGCCGAAGGCGCCGGCGATGGCCGCCACGACCGTTATCGCGCGCAGCGCGCTGCCCAGCAGAACAGCGGCAAGCAACACCACGATCAGCGGCTGGACCGCGCCCACGGTTGCGGCGACGCCGCCCGGAAGGCGGTACGCCGAGATGAACAGCATGCTCCAGAAGATGGAGAAATTGAGCGCGCCCAGGACGAAGATGCGCAGCCACCATATGCCGGCAGGCAGGCGCCGCACGACCAGGAGCAGCAGCAACCCGGCCGGCAGCGCGCGCAGCATGGCCACCGTCATCGGCGCAAAGCCGGGCAGGAATTCGGTCGTGACGATATACGTGGTGCCCCATATGGCGGGGGCCACGGCCGTCAGCAGCAGATCGGCGCCGCGCGTGCTCATGCGATCTCCAGCACCTCGGCCAATTGCCGGCGGGGTTTCTGCGGCCAGTTGCCGGCCGCGGCGCGGCCGACCGCGACCAGCATCGCCGGCACCTCCGCCGGCCCCAGGCCGAATTCGCGCGCCACGCCTTCGGCGTCGAATCCGACCATCGGCCCGGAGGCCAGGCCCAGCGCCCCGGCCGCGTAGATCAGCGTGGAGGCGCCGAAGGTGGCCGAGCGCAGGGCTTCGTCGCGCGCGGTCTGCGGGTCGGCGTATTGCGCGCGGGCGCCTTCCTGCCAGCGGGACGCCATGTCCGCCGGCATGAAGCCGGACGCCACGAAGCCGGCCAGCCGGTCCGCAATGGCGGCCGGCTCGGGAAGCACGCCGCAGATGATGAACGTGACGGCCGCGTCCGAGACCTTGGCCTGCCCTTGCGCCAGGCCGCGCAGCCGCGCCTTGCCTTCGGGCGTGCGCACCGCGATGAAACGCCAGTTCTGGAGGTTGTAGGCGGTGGGCGCGCGCGTGGCCAGACGCGCCAGTTCCTCGATTTCGGCGTCCGCCAGGGTGTGCGAGGCATCGAACCGATTGGCCGAGACGCGCTGCTCGATAAGGGAGATCGTGGGGTTCATCGTCATTCCGTTGTGACCGTGAAAGGCTTACGGAAAAATATACATAATTCACCCATTAAAGATAATATTCGATAATATAAATTCATTATTTACCGATAGAATATTATTCATGGACCGCCTGACCGCCTTGCAGGTATTCCGCCAGGTGGCGGAACGCAACAGCTTCGCCGAGGCCGGGCGCCGGCTCGGCCTCTCGCCCGCGGCCGTCAGCAAGAACATCGCCGAACTGGAAGCGCACGTGGGCGTGCGGCTCATCAACCGGACCACGCGGCGCATGGCCCTGACCGAAGAAGGCAGGATCTACCTGGAGCACGTGACGCGCGGGCTCGACGCGCTGGTCGAAGCGGACCAGGCCCTCTGCCCGGTCAAGGCGGCGCCCAGCGGCACGCTGCGCGTCAGCGCGCCCATGACCGTGACCCTGACGCGCCTGTCGGCCGCCATCCCCGGATTCCTGGCGCGCCATCCCGACCTCAGGCTCGACCTGCATCTGGACGACAGGCGGGTCGACCTCATCCGCGAGGGTTTCGACCTCGCCGTCCGCGGCAGCGACAAGCTCGAAGACTCCAGCCTGATCGCCAGAAAGCTGGCGGTCATGCCGCACGTGCTGTGCGCGGCGCCGTCCTATTTCAAGGCGCATGGAAAGCCGCAAGCGCCCGCCGACCTGAAGGCGCTGAACTGCATCCGGTTCAGCCTTTCGGGACATGCGGACGCATGGGAGTTCAGCAAGAACGGCCACACCGAAAGCATCGCGGTCAAAGGGCAATACTCCGTGTCATCCAGCCTGGCCGTGCGCGATGCGCTGCGCGGCGGGCTGGGCCTGAGCCTGATGCCTCGTCCTTACGTCGAAGACGATTTGAAAGCGGGACGGCTGCAGGCGGCGCTCGAAGACTGGGCCACGGTCGAAACCACGCTCTATGCGGTCTATCCGTCCAGACAGCATGTCGCCCCGAAGCTGCGCGCCTTTCTCGATTTCCTGGTCGAGCAATTCAGCCGGACCTGAACGCACCGTCTCTTTGGCACCTACTGATCTCCCCATCTGGTCCTAGCGTTCCGAATCCATCCGGGCAAACTGACATCAAACCGCAGCAACGCGGCGTAGCCGGACGCGCCGGAACGCGGTCTCACCCACGGAGATCACCATGAACGCGATATCCCGCCTCATCCGCCGCTGCACCCTGGCCGGCCTGGCCGCCGCGCTGCTGGCCGCTCCCGCATACGCCCAGACCAAGCTCGTGGTCGGATACCAGCTGATCGTCGGCCCGTTCCTGTCCGCCATCGCCGACGGCAGCTTCGACGCCGCGCTCAAGCAGGCGGGCTACCAGGTGGACTGGCGCCAGTTCACGTCCGGCGGCGACATCTCCACCGCGCTGGCCTCGGGCAACGTGCCGGTCGGCGTGCTGGGCTCGACCGGCATCACCGCGGCTTCCACGCGCGGCGTGGACATGGAGCTCTTCTGGGTGCTGGACAACATCGGCAAGTCCGAAGCGCTGGTGGCGCGCAACGGCTCCGGCATCAACGGCACGGCCGACCTGAAGGGCAAGCGCATCGCCACGCCGTTCGTCTCCACCTCGCACTTCCACCTGCTGGTGGGGCTGGAGCAGGTCTGGAAGATCAACCCGCGCGAGGTGCGCCTCTTGAACATGCAGCCGCCGCAGATCGTCGCCGCCTGGCAGCGCGGCGATATCGACGCCGCCTACGTCTGGCCGCCGGCGCTCACCGAGATCGCCAAGACCGGCAAGATCATTGCGGACTCGGAACAGATCGGCAAGGCCAGCGTGCCCACCTTCGACGGCATCGTGGCCGACCGGGCCTGGGCCGCCAAGCATCCCAAGTTCATGGCGGCGTTCACCGCCGTGCTGGCCAAGTCCTACGCCGACTATCGCGCCAACGGCGCCAAATGGACGGCCGATTCGCCGCAGGTCAAGGGCATGGTCAAGCTGATCGGCGGCAAGCCCGAAGACGTGGTCGAGGCGCTCAAGCTGCTGGTGTTTCCCACCGCGCAGGAGCAGGCTTCCAACGAGTGGCTGGGCGGCGGCAAGGAGTCGGGCGCGGCGCGCGCGTTCGCGGCCAGCGCCAAGTTCCTCAAAGACCAGAAGCAGATCGATCGCAGCCTGGACGACTACAGCGCCCACGTCAACGGCCAGTACGCCAAGGCGGCGGCCAAGTAGCCATCCCCGCCGTTCAACCAGGAGCCGGCATGACCCAGCCATCCCCCAGCGCCGCGCAGCGCCTGTGCGCGGAAAGCGTCAGCGTCACCTACCCCGGCCTGCACGACAGCGGCCCGGTGATCGCGCTGCAGAACGTCAACCTCACCATCCAGCCGGGCGAGTTCGTGGTCGCGCTGGGCGCCTCCGGCTGCGGCAAGACCACCCTGCTCAGCCTGCTGGCGGGGTTTCTTTCGCCGACCGAGGGCGAGATCACGCTGGGCGGCAAGCCCATCGTCGGCCCCGGCGCGGACCGCGGCGTGGTGTTCCAGAAGCACGCCCTGCTGCCCTGGCTGAACGTGCTGGAGAACACCGAGTTCGGCCTGATGCTGCAGGGCGTGGACAAGCAGACCCGCCGCGCGCGGGCGCGCCGCAACCTGGAACTGGTCGGGCTGCAGGACTTCCACCGCCACATGATCTACCAGCTGTCCGGCGGCATGCAGCAGCGCGTGGGCATCGCGCGCGCCCTGACCTGCGACCCCGCCATGCTGCTGATGGACGAGCCCATGGCGGCGCTGGACGCGCTGACGCGCGAAACCATCCAGGAGCTGCTGCTGGACATCTGGCGCCAGACCGGCAAGATGTTCTTTTTCATCACGCACAGCGTGGAAGAGGCGCTGTTCCTGGGCTCGCGGCTGATCGTCATGTCGCCGCGCCCGGGGCGGATCACGCACACCTTCACGCCGGACTTCAACCGACGCTACCTGGAGACCCGAGATGGCCGCAGCATCAAATCCAGTCCCGACTTCATCGACATGCGCGAGCAGGTCCTCGGCATCATCTATGGCGACGAGCGCGCCGTCGCCTCGTCGCCGGGCCTCCATGCCTAAGGGGCACAAACCCGCGGCGCCGGGCATGGTGTACGGCGCGCCGGGCGCGGGCTACAGCGGCCACATCAGCCTGCTGACCAGCCTGGCGCTGATCGCGCTGTGGTTCCTGGTGACGGCCTCCGGCTGGGTGCGGCCGCTGTTCCTGCCCTCGCCCCTGGCGGTCTACGACAAGTTCGTCTTCGCCATGACCGAAGGCGTGGCCAACTCCACCCTGGCCGAGCACGCGCTGGCCAGCCTGTCGCGGGTCTTCGGCGCCTTTTTCCTGGCCTGCGCCACCGCCATCCCGGTCGGCATCCTGATGGGCGTGAACCGCTACGCCCGCGGCATATTCGATCCGCCCATCGAGTTCTACCGCCCGCTGCCGCCGCTGGCCTACCTGCCGCTGATCATCATCTGGTTCGGCATCGGCGAATTCCCCAAGATCCTGCTGATCTACCTGGCCATTTTCGCGCCCATGGCGATCGCCGCGCGCGCCGGCGTGCGCTCGGTGTCCATCGAGCAGATCCACGCGGCCTACGCCATGGGCGGCTCGCGCGCGCAGATCGTCCGGCACGTGATCCTGAAGGCCGCCATGCCCGAAATCTTCACCGGCATGCGCATCGGCATCGGGGTGGGCTGGACCACGCTGGTCGCCGCCGAAATGGTGGCCGCCGATCGCGGCCTGGGCTTCATGGTGCTCAACGCCGCCCAGTTCCTGGCCAGCGACACGGTCATCATGGGCATCATCGTGATCGGGGTGTTCGCCTTCGCCTTCGACCTGCTGGTGCGCTACCTCGAAAAGTTCGCCATACCCTGGAAGGGACGGGTCTGATCGCCGCCCGGGCAATCCCTCATTCCTTCGCCAACCCCGCTCCTCTATTCTCAGTGGCAGCCCCGGGACGCAGCGCCGTCCCCGCGGTCCACCCAAGGGGGAGCCCTCATGTCCAGCCAGGCCTCGATGCTCAAGCCCGTGTTGTGGGAGCGCCTGTTCGAACGCGAAAGCGCGCCCAACCTCAGCCTGCAAGGCTGCGTGCGCCAGATGCTGGTGTCCGCCATCCTCAGCGGCCACCTGCCGCCCGGCACGCCGGTGCCATCCAGCCGCCATCTCGCCGACCAGTTGCGGATCGCGCGCAACACCGTCGTCTTCGCCTACCAGCAGCTGGTCAGCGAAGGCTACCTCGTCTCGCGCGAGCGCAGCGGCCATTTCGTCAGCGAGACCGTCATGCAGGGGCATTCCGGCCCCGCCTCCGATCCCGCGCCGCCGGCCGGCGGCGCGCCCGCCGTGCGCTGGAACGAACGGCTGCGCTTCCGCCCCTCGCGCCAGCGCAACATCAGCAAGCCGCGCGACTGGCAGAAGCAGCCCTACCCTTTCGTCTACGCGCAATTCGACCAGGACCTGTTCCCCACCGCCGAATGGCGCGAATGCTGCATCAAGGCCCTGTCGGTCCTGGACATCCGCAGTTGGGCGCCCGACCTCATCACCCATGACGACCCGGCGCTGATCGAGCAGATCCGCACCCAGGTGCTGCCGCGCCGCGGCGTATGGGCCGACGCCGAGGAAATCGTCATCACCGTGGGCGCGCAGCACGCGCTCTACCTGCTGGCCGACCTGCTGGTCAACGAGGACACGGTGGTCGGCATGGAAGATCCCGGCTACCCCGACGCCCGCAACATCTTCGCCAGCCACACGCGCCACCTGCTGCCCATGCCGGTGGACGAACAGGGCCTGCGCACCGGCACGCACCTGCTGGGCTGCGACTACCTGTTCGTCACGCCCGGCCACCAGTGCCCCACCACGGTCACGCTCGCGCCCGAACGCCGGCAGGCCCTGCTGGCGCTGGCGCGCCAGGCCGACAGCCTGATCATCGAGGACGACTTCGAAAGCGAGACCCGCTGGGGCGAAGGCGCCATCCCGGCGCTCAAGAGCCTGGACCGCGACGGCCGCGTGATCTACGTGGGCAGCCTGGCCAAGTCCTTCGCGCCCGGCCTGCGCATCGGCTATATCGTGGCCCCGCGCGAACTCACGGCCGAGCTGCGCGCGCTGCGCCGGCTGATGCTGCGCCACCCGTCGGCCTATATCCAGCGGGCGTTCTCGCTGTTCATCTCGCTGGGCCATCACCACGCGCTGCTGCGCCGGCAGTCCCAGGCCTACCAGAAGCGCGGCCAGGAGCTGGCGCGCGCGCTGGCGCAGCACCTGCCCGACTTCAAGGCCATCCCCATCACCGGATCGTCCTCGTGCTGGCTGCAAGGCCCGCCCTGGCTGGACGCCGCCGAGCTGTCCGAGGCGGCACTGGCCGAGGGCGTGGTGGTCGAGCCGGGCGACGTGTTCTTCATGGACGGCGCCAGCGCGCCGCGCAACTTCCTGCGCGTGGGGTTCACGTCCATCCGCCCGGAACACATCGAGCCGGGCATCGCCAGGCTGGCCAGGGTGGTGGCCCGCTACCGCGCGCAGGCCGAAAGCCGGCAGCCGGCCGGCCCGGCCCTCAGCGCCCTAGAGCAGTTCGTCTCGTAAGTAGTACCACCGGTACAGCAGCCCCTGGCCCAGCCGCCGGAACGGCGCGAACGGATGTCCCGGCAAGGGGGTGTCGTAGATGGGCAGGTTCCAGGCCTGGTCGTCATGGCCCATCATGCGCTGCGCCAGCCGCCGGCCGGCCTGCGCCGAGAACGCCACGCCATTGCCGCCATAGCCGAACGCGTAATACACCGGCTGGGCCGGATCGGGCTGCGTGACCCGCGGCATCATGTCGTGGCTGACGTCCACCCAGCCCCACCACGAATACGCCACCTCTATCCCTTTGAGCGCGGGAAACTTGCGCGCCAGCCCCTCGCGCAGCAAGGCCAGGTGGCGGGGATGCTGCGCATCCGCGCCGCGCAGCGCGCTGCGGCTGCCTATCTGCATGCGGCCGTCCGGCAGCAGGCGGTAATAGAAGCGCAGCGTGCGCGTGTCGGTGATGAACACCGTGCTCTTCAGGCCGGCGGCCTCGCGCTCGGCGGGCGACAACACGCGCGTGACCAGCGAATTCGACAGCACCGGCATGATGCGGTTGTCCAGCAGCCGGTTGACGCCCTGCGCGGTATAGCCGCCGGTGGCGAACGCCACCCGCCGCGCGCGCACCACGCCGCCCGGCGTCTGCAGCCGCACCCGGCCGTTTTCCGCGCGCCAGCCCAGCACCGGGCTGCCCGGATGAACGCGCACGCCCAGCGCGCGCGCCTGCCGCAGATAGCCGTAGGCGAGCTTGAGCGGATGCACGCCCACGCCGTCGGGCTCGTGCATGGCGCCCACCGCCTCGTGGTCGTCGATGTAGCGCTCGCGCAGTTCCGCCTTGCCCAGCATCTTCGTGTCGTAGCCGAACACTTCGCGCATCACGCGCGCCTCGTTCTGCAGGAACGCCATTTTCTTCTGGCGGTGCGCGGTGTACAGGTGCCCGCCCGGCTGCGCGTCGCAATCGACCTGCGCGACCAGGCTCTTCCAGTACTCGAAGCCGTCGCGGATCTCGGCGTCCAGGCGCTTGGCGGTGTCCAGGCCCCAGCGCGCGATCCACTGCGAGCGGTACAGCCGGCCCGAGGCGTTCTGGCCCTGGCCGCCGTTGCGGCTGGTGCAGCCCCAGACCACGCGGTTGGCCTCCAGCACCACCGCCTTGACGCCGAAGTCGCGCGCCAGCGTCAGCGCCGCGGACAGGCCCGTGAAGCCCGAACCGACGATGACCACGTCGGCCTCCATATCGCCGTCGACCGGCCCGTCGTCGGCGGGCGGCTCGCCCGCCGTCGCGACCCAGTAGGTGGGCGCGTAGTCCTGCCCGCGCCCCGGCGGCGAGACCAGCGGATCGTAGGCCGGGTTATAGGCGTTGATGGCCGCGCCGCCCGGGCGGGCCGGACCTGCGGATTCGAAGGACATTTGGGTATCCATGCTGCGGCTTCCGGTTGTTGGATGCATGGCTGACGGATGCGAGCCGACGGTCAGGAACGCGCCGGCAGGGCCGGCCGCTGCTTGCGGAACGCGTTCTTCACGCGGATCTTGCCGTCCTGGAAGGTGAAGACGTCGACCATGTCCGCCTCCACCCGCGACCCGTCGGCCGCGGTGCCGGTGAAGGTCGATTCGGACACGCCGCGATCCCCCGCGACCCAGTGCCTGCCGTTGCGCCATTGCGCGTCGGGAAAGGCGGCCCAGGCCGCGGCGAAGGCGGCGCGCACCGCCTCGCGCCCCGAATGCCGCGTGCCCCACTGCTCGGGCCCGCCCACGGTTTCGAACACGCAGTCCTCGCTCATGAAGGACATCAGGGCGTCGATATCGTGGCGGTTCCAGGCAGCCGCGAAGTCGGCCAGCATTTCCTCGGTGACGGTGTTGTGCATTGCGAACCTCCGGTATGCGCCGGCGCACGGCGCGCCAGTGCTCATGAGCCACGGTAAGTGAGCGCCGGGACAGGGTCTAGAACCAGAAACGGGAAATCGCTTGCACCAGAATCTGGGGCGGACCGATGGGTTTCGCGCGCGCTATAACCGAATGCTTGCGCAAGGAATCTCGCGCTGCACCCATCCGACGTTGCCGGGTCGTAGGATGGGTGCAGCGCGCGATCCCTTATGCAAGAACTCAAATATCGAACGCGCGAAACCCATCACCCCCCCACAACCGCCGCCGCCAGCCACGCCGCCAACGCGTCCCGGTCGAGCGCCCCGCGCAGCCCTATCATCACCAGCCCCTGCGGCGGCGCCTCTGTCGGCGGACTCGCCCGCGTGTCGTAGCGCACCCGGCGCCCCGCCAGCTGCACCAGCACCAGTCCGTGCCGGTCCGTGCGCACCCAGCCCTTGGCGCGCAGCAGCTGGCGCGGCGTCTGCCTGAGCCGTTCGGCCAGCCGGTCGGCGTTCAGCAAGGCCGGCGCGGGCCACAGCCAGCTTTCGAACGGATGCGCCGGGTCCTCGTGATGGTGCGCCGGATGGCTGCAGCCCGGGCCCGCGCAGGCATGGCCCTCCACCGGCGCGGCGGCGCTTTCGCCCAGCAGATAGCGCAGGTCCACGCGTCCTTCGCAGGCCTCGATGAGCGGGGCGCCGCCCGTCATGCGGTCCAGCCAGGCGCGCAGCGCCTCGCGTTCCTGCGGCGGCGCCAGGTCGGTCTTGTTCAGCACCAGCAGGTCGGCGGCGCGCAGCTGGCGTTCCAGCGTGTCCGCCAGCAGCGGATCGGCGGCCAGCGTCCGCACGTGGGCGGCGTCGGCCACCACCACCACGCTTTCGAGCTGCAGCATCGGATCGCTCATGCCGACCTGGGCGATGCGGGCCGGGTCGGACACGCCGCTGGCCTCGATCACGATCCATTCGGGCAAGGGGTCCAGCGCCAGCACGCGCGCCAGCGCGTCGTCCAGCCCGCCGGCCATCGAACAGCAGACGCAGCCGTTGGCCAGCCGGATGACCTCGTCGGCGCGCTGGGCGATCAGGCCCGCGTCGATGTCGACCGGGCCGAAGTCATTGACCAGCACCGCCGCGCGCCGGCGGCTGTCGGCCAGCACGTGGTTGAGCAGCGTGGTCTTGCCCGCGCCCAGGAAGCCGCCCACCACCGTGAGCGCGATGCGCGCGGCCATCAGCCCTCCTGCAAGGCCAGCGGCACCCCGCCAATGACGGTGCCGGCCACCTTCAGGTCCTTCAGGCCGTCGGCCGGCACGCTCAGCGGATCGTCCTCCAGCACGCAGAAATCGGCGTACTTGCCGACTTCGATCGAACCGACCAGATGATCCAGGTGCAGGGTGTAGGCCGCGCCCAGCGTCACCGCATGCAGCGCCGCGTCCACGCCGATGCGTTCGGATTCGCCCAGCACCCGGCCGGAGGCGGTCTGCCGGTTGACGGCGCACCACGCGGTGAACAGCGGCCCCAGCGGCGTGATCGGCGCGTCCGAGTGGATCGCGAACGGCACGCCGGCGCGCGCCGCGGTGGCGCAGGCGTCCATGCGGTTGGCGCGGTCCGGGCCCATGGTCAGCGCGTAGTGGGCGTCGCCCCAGTAGTAGATGTGATTGGCGAAGAGGTTGGCGCACATGCCCAGGCTGGCCATGCGCCGGAACTGCGCGGCGTCGGCCATCTGGCAGTGCTGCAGCGTGTGGCGGTGGTCGCGCCGCGGATTGCGGCGTAGCGCCCGGTCCACCGCCTCGATGGCCAGCTGCGTGGCCTCGTCGCCGTTGGTATGGATGTGCAGCTGCGCGCCGGCGTCGTGATAGGTCTGCACCAGCGCGTCCAGTTCCGCCGGCGCGGTGACCCAGATGCCATTGGGCGCGCCGTTGTAATAGCCCGGCCAGCGCACCCGCGCGGTAAAGCCCTGGATCGAGCCGTCCACCACCAGCTTGACCATGCCGAAATGCAGCTTGTCGTGGTTCTGCGCGCGCGCCCGCTCCAGCCGGGCCAGGCAGCCCGCCGGATCGCCGGCGTAGGTCAGGGCCGAGGCCGCCGGCACGATGCGGACCGGATAGTCCGGCTCCGCGGTCACGCGCGCCAGTGCGGCGGCGCCCTCCTCGGTCAGCTCGTTGACCAGGTCGGTGGCGGTGGTCACGCCGGCCCATTTCGCCACCTGGCCGAACATGCGCAGCCCCTCTTCCGACACGCCCAGCGTGCGAAACGGGCTGCCGATCAGGCGCATGACCGGGAACATGGCAGCGAATTCGCACAGCTCGCCGCTGGGCTGGCCGTCGTCCATGCGGGTGATGCCTTCGATGTCGGTGTCGCGGTCGATGCCGGCGCGCGCCAGCATGGGCGTGTTGACGTTCATCAGGTGCATGCTGGCGTGCATGACCACGACCGGCCGTTGCGCCGAAACGGCGTCCAGGTCGCGCACGTCCATGCGCCGGCCTTCGAAGAAGATGGGATCGAAGCCCCAGCCGATCAGCGTGGCGTCCGGGGCCAGCGCGCGCTCGGCCTCGCGCAGCCGCGCGGCGACCGCCTCGAAGCTCTTGAGCCCTTCCCACAGCCGGCCGTCGGGCCCGCGCCGGTCATAGAAGCCGACGTAGACGAACTTCCACATGCCGCCTTCGGGCAGGTGGCAATGGCCTTCCACCAGCCCCGGCATGAGCACCTGGCCGGCATAGCGCTCGTCCAGCCGGGCCGGCCCCCAGCCGGCCAGCGACTCCTTGGTGCCCACCCCGAGGATGCGGCCGTCGCGCACGGCGACGTGGGTGGCGCGCGGCTGCGCCGGGTTCATCGTCAGGATGCTGCGTGCGGCATAGATCGTGGTGTTCATCCGGCTCTCTCCTCTGGCTATCCGGGGTCAGCCCTGCAGCGGCGAAGTCAGCACGCCGTTGCGGGTTTCGACGAAATGGCAGGCCACGCGGTGGCCCGGCGCGACCTCGCGCAGCGCCGGCTCCTGCGCGGCGCACATGGGCTGGGCGGCCGGGCAGCGCCCGGCAAAGCGGCAGCCCGGCGGCGGGTCCACCGGGCTGGGCGGGTCGCCGGCCAGCCGCACGCGGCGCGCGGCCAGCTCGCGTCCGCCCTTGACGGTAGGCACCGCCGACATCAGGGCCACGCTGTAGGGATGCAGCGGGCGCGAGAAGAACGCTTCGCGCGTGGTCTGTTCGATGATCTTGCCCAGGTACATGACCGCGATGTCGTCGCAGATGTGCTCGACCACCGCCATGTCGTGGGAAATGAACAGAAAGGACTGGCCCTGCTCGCGCTGGATGCGACGCAGCAGGTTCAGGATCTGCGCGCGGATGGCGATGTCCAGCGCCGACACGGGTTCGTCGCAGACGATCAGGTCGGGCGCGCTGGCCAGCGCCCGCGCCACGTTNACCGCCGACATCAGGGCCACGCTGTAGGGATGCAGCGGGCGCGAGAAGAACGCTTCGCGCGTGGTCTGTTCGATGATCTTGCCCAGGTACATGACCGCGATGTCGTCGCAGATGTGCTCGACCACCGCCATGTCGTGGGAAATGAACAGAAAGGACTGGCCCTGCTCGCGCTGGATGCGACGCAGCAGGTTCAGGATCTGCGCGCGGATGGCGATGTCCAGCGCCGACACGGGTTCGTCGCAGACGATCAGGTCGGGCGCGCTGGCCAGCGCCCGCGCCACGTTCAGGCGCTGGCGCTGGCCGCCCGAGAACTGGTGCGGAAACAGCTGGCGCTGCTCGGGCCGCAGGCCGACCAGCTCGAACATGCGGGCCACGCGCGCCTCACGCCCGCCGGGCGGATCGATGCCCATCAGGTCCAGCGGCGAACGCACGATGTCGCCCGCGCGCTGGCGCGGATTGAGCGAGGAATACGGGTCCTGGAACACCAGCTGCAGGCGCCGCCGCATGCGCCGCAGGGCCTGGCCGCGCAAGGCCGTCAGGTCGGCGCCGTCGAAGTGGATGGAACCGGCGGTCGGGTCGGCCAGCCGCAGCACCGAGAGCGCCGTGGTGGTCTTGCCCGAGCCCGACTCGCCCACGATCGCCAGCGTGCGGCCGCGCGCCAGGTCGAACGACACGCCGTCCACGGCCTTGACCACCGCGGGCCTGCCGTCGCGGCCGCGCCCGCCGATGGGAAAATGCACCGCCAGGTCGCGCACGGACAGCAAGGCGGGAGCGTGCGGCGTCGTCATGGCGCTGCCTCCGGATAGAGCCAACAGGCCACCTCGTGGGCGGCGCCCACCTGGGTGAGCGGCGGAAAGGCCTCGGCGCAGCGCGCCATCGCCTGGCTGCAGCGGTCGCGGAACGGACAGCCCGCGCCGCGCTCCCAGACCGAGGGCACCACGCCGGGAATCTCCGGCAGGTCGGGCCGGATGTCGGTAGGCTGGCGGTCCAGTTCGGGCAGGCAGGCGATCAGCCCGCGGGTGTAGGGATGGCGCGGCTCGGCCAGGATTTNACAGCCCGCGCCGCGCTCCCAGACCGAGGGCACCACGCCGGGAATCTCCGGCAGGTCGGGCCGGATGTCGGTAGGCTGGCGGTCCAGTTCGGGCAGGCAGGCGATCAGCCCGCGGGTGTAGGGATGGCGCGGCTCGGCCAGGATTTCGCGCACGCCGCCCTGCTCCACCACGCGCCCGCCGTACATCACGACCACGCGGTCGGCCATTTCCGAGACCGCGCCCATGTCGTGCGTGATCAGCAGCACGGCGGTGCCGCGGCGCGCCTGCTGCTCGCGCAGCAGGTCGAAGATCTGGGCCTGCACCGTCACGTCCAGCGCAGTGGTGGGCTCGTCGGCGATCAGCACGTCCGGGTCGCAGGCCAGCGCGATGGCGATCATGACGCGCTGGCGCATGCCGCCGGACATCTGGTGGGGATAGTCGTCCACGCGCCGCTCGGGCAACGGAATGCCGACGGACTTCAGCATCTCGATGGCGCGCTCGCGCGCCTGGGCCTTGCTCAGACCCTGGTGCAGGCGCAGCGGCTCGGCGATCTGGTCGCCCACGGTGTAGACCGGGTTGAGCGCCGTCATGGGTTCCTGGAAGATCATCGAGATCTTGTTGCCGCGCACCTCGCGCATGGCCGCTTCGTCGTGCGCGGCCAGGTCGGCGCCGCGCAGGCGCACGCTGCCCGCGCCGATCCGGCCCAGCGGCGGGATCAGCCGCATGATGGCCAGCGCCGTCATGCTCTTGCCGCAGCCCGACTCGCCCACCAGGCACAGCGTTTCGCCGGCGCGCATGTCGAAGCTCACCGCGCTCAGCACCTCGGCCACGCGCGAGCGCGTGCGGAATTCCAGGCTCAGGCCGTCGACTTCGAGCACCGGGGTCTGGTCGGCGGCCGTCATGCGCGCCCCCGCGAGTTGGGGTTGAGCGCGTCGTTCAGCCCGTCGCCGATCAGGCTCACGGCCAGTACGGTCAGGAAAATGGCGGCGCCGGGCAGCGTCACGGCCCACCACGCGGTCAGGATGTAGGGCCGGTTGCTGCCTATCATGAGGCCCCAGCTCATCACGTTCGGATCGCCCAGGCCCAGGAAAGACAGCCCGGCCTCGAACAGGATCGCCGTGCCGATGGCCAGCGTGGCCGACACGATCAGCGGCGCCAGCGCGTTGGGCAGGATCACCTTCCAGATGATGCGCGCGTCCGACGCGCCGATGACCCTCTCGGCCAGCACGTACTCGCGGCGCTTGAGCCGCAGGAACTCGCCGCGCGCCAGCCGCGCCGTGCCGGTCCAGCTGACCACGCCGATGGCCACCGCGATGGTGGCCAGCGATGGCGAAAACAGCGTCACCAGCACCATCGCGAACAGCAAGGTGGGCAGCACCTGGAAGAACTCGGTGATGCGCATCAGGATCTCGTCGATCCAGCCGCCGTAATAGCCGGCAAGCGCGCCCACCGTCAGGCCGATCGCCATGGACAGCACGGCGGCCACCAGGCCCACCAGCAAGGTGGCGCGCCCGCCGTAGACCATGCCGGTCAGCACGTCGCGTCCCAGGTAGTCGGTGCCCAAGAGCGCGTCCTCGCCCGGCGGGGTCATGGGCGCCCAGGCGATCTCGAAAGGATCGGCCTGCATGACCATCGGCCCGAAGATCGTCACGCCCAGGATGGCGGCCAGCAGCAGCGCGCCGGCCACCGCCGAGGGATTGCGCGCGAACACGCGCAGCGCTTCGTAGGAAGGCCGGGCCGGCGGGCGGGCCGCCGCCGTGTCGGCGGGCGCGATAACAGGCATGGCGGAGGGAGCTTGGCTCATGTCGTCTTGATCCGGGGATCGATCAGGCGGTAGGCCAGATCGGTAAGCTGGTTCATCACCACCACCAGGAGCGATGCGAACAGCAGAATGCCCAGCAGCGTGGGATAGTCGCGCCTGAGCACGGAATCGAATGCCAGCCGCCCCAGCCCGGGCCAGTTGAAGACCGTCTCGACCAGGATGGCGCCAGCCAGCACGTTGCCGAACTGCAGGCCCAGCATGGTCACCACCGGCAGCACGCCGTTGCGCAGTGCGTGCTTGTACAGCACCGAGCGCTCGGGCAGGCCCTTGGCGCGCGCGGTGCGGATGTAGTCGGCCGCCAGCGCCTCCATGACGCTGGCGCGCGCCAGCCGGCTGTACTGCGCCAGGTACACGAAGGCCAGCGTGAAGGCCGGCAGCACCAGGTGGTGCAGCACGTCCAGCACGCCCGCCCAGCCCTCCTGCGGGCCGCCCGCCGAGCGCATGTCCGACACCGGAAACAGCGGCAGCACCGAGGCGAACAGCAGGATCAGGATGATGCCGGTCCAGAACACCGGCGCCGAATAGCCCACCACCGACAGCAGCGTGATGCCCTGCGACAGCGGCCCGTTGGGCTTGCGCGCGGCCAGCGTGCCCAGCAGCGTGCCGACCAGGAAGGCGCTGAGCACCGAGGTCACCACCAGCAGCAGCGTGGCCGGCACCCGCTCCCAGATCAGCTGCGCCACCGGCACGTTGAAGAAGTACGAATAGCCGAGGTCGCCGCGCAGCACCTGCGACAGGTAGATGCCCAGCTGCGCCAGGAACGGCTTGTCCAGCCCGTACTGGGCGCGCAGCTGCGCGCTCAGTTCGGCGCTGATGCCGCCCATCGAGCCGGCGATGGTCTCGACCGGATCGCCCGGCGCGATGTGGATGAGCAGGAAATTCAGCGTCACCACCGCCAGCAGCAGCACCAGGGCATAGGCGAGACGGCGCACGAGATAGCGCATCATGGCCGCGCTCCTACTGCAGATAGGTGTCGTCCATGGGGGACATGACGCCCCAGATTCCGTTGGGCAAGGCGTGCACCTTCTTGGAAGCCAGGGTGTGGTACGGGACGACCGTCAGGAACTCGATGGGCAGGTCCTCGGTGACGATGCGCTGGAATTCGGCGTACAGCGCGCGGCGCTTGTCCACGTCGGTCTCGGTGCCGGCCTGCTCCAGCAGCGCGTCGACCTTGGGATTGGCGTAGGACTGCGTATTGGTCCAGATGATGTCGCGGATATTGGTGGACAGGTAGGTCCGGTGCACGCCGATCACCGGGTCGCCCCAGTTGAAGACAATGTCGTTGGTGAGGTCGAAATCGTGGCTGGACACGCGCTTGGCCCAGGTCGCGAAGTCGGGCGAGGCGCGCACCTGGATGGCGATGCCCACTTTCTTGAGCTGGCTGCGCAGGTACTCCGCCACGTTCTTGCCCTGCACGTCCGAGCCCGGTATGGAGTCCACCGTGAGCGTCAGGCGCACGCCGTTGGCGTCCTTCTTGAGGCCGGCCGCCTCCAGCAGTTCTTCGGACTTCTTCAGGTCCAGCGGATACTTCTTGACGTCCGGGGACGCAAACGGGCTGGTGGCGACGATGGGGCCGTCGGCGGCCTTGGCGAAACCGCCATTGAGCGCCTTGGTGATGAAGCGCTTGTCGATCGCGTAGGCGATGGCCTGGCGCACGCGCACGTCGTCCAGCGGCTTGCGCGCCGTGTTGAAGGCCAGCCAGCTGAGCGCGCCTATGCCTTCATAGCCCTGGTTGGTCATGGTGAGCGCCGCGTTGTCCTTGGCGCGCCGCAGAATGGTCGGCTCGGTCATGTAGGGCAAGACGTTGATGTCGCCGCGCTCCAGCCCGATCAGCAGATTGGTGGCGTCCGGGTTGAACTTCATGACGATGCGGTCCAGGTAGGGCTTGCCCGGCAGGAAGAACTTGTCGAACTTCTCCAGCACGATTTCCTGGCCCGGCTTGAATTCCTTGAATACAAACGGCCCCGAGCCGACCACATTGGCCGAATTGCGCGGATGCGTCTTGAGGTCCTGGCCGTCGCCATAGATGTGCTTGGGCAGCACCGGCATGAGGGCCGGCGACAGCGCCAGCAGGATCGCCGGGTGCGGCTTGCTCATGCGCAGCACCACGGTATAGGGGTCGGGCGTGTCGACGGCCTCGACCGGCGCGAACATGGTCTGGAACGGGTGGTTCTTCTTGACCGCCATGATGGAGAACGCCACGTCTTCCGAGGTGACCGGCTTGCCGTCATGGAACAGCGCGTCCTTGCGCAGGTGCATCGTCAGCGACTTGCCGTCCTCGGCCAGCTCCCAGGTTTGCGCCAGATAGGGTTGCGGCTTCCAGTCGGCGTCGTAGCGCAGCAGGCTGGCGAACAGCTGGGTGCTGGGCAGCGCGGTCGCGGTGCCGGACTGCACCGCGCCGTTCAGGTGCCGCGGCACCTGCGTCGAGCCGATGACCAGCGTGCCTCCGGATTTGGGCGCATCGGCCGCCGCGGCGGTTCCGGCCAGCGCCAGCGCGGCCAGTATGGTGGTCAGGTAGTGTCTTGCGCTGCGCATGTCGAACCCCTTTATGTTCCGGCTTATGAACCATGCATCGGATGATGGTCTTGGGGGGTAGCGTAGCCAGCATGCGGGTCCGGGCTTAGTACCAAACCGCCGGACTTGTTGGAACCAGCGCGCCCCGCCCCGGTGCTCACGAGGCGGCCAGCGCGCGCGCGTACAGCACGGCCACCGCGCAGCTGTTGACGCGGGCCGGCATGGAGTCGGAACGGCTGGTCAGCAGCACGGGCACGCGCGTGCCCAGCACCAGCCCCGCGGTGCCCGCCCCGGCCAGCCAGGTGAGTTCCTTGTAAAGCATGTTGCCGGCCTCGATGTCCGGCACCAGCAGGATGTCGGCGTCCCCGGCCACGGCCGACACGATGCCTTTCTGTTCGGCCGCGGCGCGCGAGATCGCGTTGTCGAAGGCCAGCGGGCCGTCGACCTCGGCGCCGCGGATCTGCTGGCGGTCGGCCATTTTCGACAGGGCCGCCGCGTCCAGCGTGGCGGGCATGGACGGGTTGACCGATTCGGTGGCGCACAGCACCGCCAGCTTGGGACGCGCCACGCCCAGCGCGCGCGCCAGCTCGATGGCGTTCTGGGCGATATCGGCCTTTTCCTGCAGCGTGGGCGCGATGTTGACCGCCGCATCGGTCAGGATGAACAGCTTGGGATAGGCCGCCACCGCCATCACGAAGGCGTGGCTAATGCGCCGGGCGCCGCGCAGCCCGGCCTCGCGCGCCACCACGGCCGACATGAAATGATCCGTGTGCAGGCTGCCCTTCATCAGCATGCGCACGGCCCCATCGCGCGCNTCGCGCGCCACCACGGCCGACATGAAATGATCCGTGTGCAGGCTGCCCTTCATCAGCATGCGCACGGCCCCATCGCGCGCCAGGGCGGCGGCCGCGCCGGCCGCCAGCCTTTCGTCGTCCGGCGTGTCCACCACCTCCAGCGCGTCCTCGGCCAGCCCGGTCTCGGCCATCAGCGCGCGCAGCCGCGCCGCCGGACCCACCAGCACCGGTTCGATGAAACCGGCCTCGCGCGCCTGCACCGCGGCGCCCAGGCTGGTGGGGCACAGCGGATAGGCCACCGCCGTGCGCAGGCGTCCGGCCTCGAGCGCGGCGCGGCGCAGCGGCTCGAACATTCGATCGCTTTCCATTCTGTGTGCTCCTGCCAGCGGGCCGGGCGCGGCGGGCGCCGCGCCGCACGGGTCGCGTCAGCTGCCGACCGGATCGATGGGCAGCGCCACCTCGCCAGGGCGGAACGGCTGATTCACGTAGCGCTTGTACTTGTCGAGCAGGCGCACGGGCTGCTTGAGCGCGTCGCGCCGGAACGGGTCGCCCAGCTCCTGGCTGACCATCATCTCCAGCACCGTGGTCTTGCCCTCGGACTGCGCGCGGCACGCCGCGGCGAGCGCCGCGCCGACCTGGTCCTCGTGCTCGACCCGTATGCCCTCGGCGCCCATGGCCCGCGCCAGCTCGGCGAAGTTGGGATTCTTCAGGTTGCTGCCGACGAAGCGGCGCCCGTAGAAATCCACCTGGTTCTTCTTTTCGGCGCCCCACTGGCCGTTGTGGAACACCACGGCCGTCACCGGGATCTGCTCGCGCACGCAGGTCAGCAGTTCCTGGAAGCTCATGCACCAGGCGCCGTCGCCCACGTAGGCCACGGCCGGACGGTCGGGCCGGCCCAGCTTGGCGCCGATCAGCGCCGGCAAGGCGTAGCCGCAATTGCCGAAGCTCATCGCGGCCAGCATGGAGTTGGGCTCGTCGAAGCGCAGGTAGCTGTTGGACACGGAGCAGATATTGCCGATGTCGGTGGACACCATCACGTGCTTGGGCATGGCGCGCTCCAGTTCGCGCAGCATGCGGCGCGGGTGCATGCGCCCGCCCCCGCGCTCGATCACGTCCAGGCTCCAGTCGTCGCGCTCGTGCGCCCAGCTGTCGAGTTCCTTTTCCCATTCGGCCTTCTGCGCCGCGATCTGCCTGGCGCGCTCGGCCTTGGTGCGGGCGCTGGCGACTTCCCGTTGCTGCAGCCTCGCCGTGAGCGCGGCGGCGGCCGGCTTGGCGTCGCCGCAGATGCCGACCGAGACCGGCCGCACCAGACCCAGCATGCGGTGGTCGGCGTCGACCTGGATGATGCGCGCGTTCTGCGGCCAGTAGTCCAGCCCGTGCTGCGGCAAGGTGCCGAACGGGCCCAGGCGCGTGCCCAGCGCCAGCACCACGTCGGCCTGCGACAGCAGCAGCATGGCGGCCTTGGCGCCCTGGTAGCCCAGCGGCCCGCACCACAGCGGATGGCTGGCCGGGAAGGCGTCGTTGTGCAGGTAGCTGGTGACGACCGGCGCGCCCAGCAGTTCGGCCAGCGCCACGCATTCGGCCTGGCCGTCCGAGAACAGCACGCCGCCGCCGGCCACGATGACCGGAAACTTGGCCTGCGCCAGCATCGCGGCCGCCGCTTCCAGGTCCTCGTCGGAACCGGGGCCGCGGCGCACGCGGCGCGGCTCGGGGATGGCCACGTCGATCTCGCCGTAGAAGTAGTCGCGCGGGATGTTCAGCTGGCTCGGGCCGCGCTCGGCCATGGCGTTGTCGAACGCCTTGGCGGTGAATTCGGCCATGCGGTCGGGCCGGTTGACGTGCGCCTGGTACTTGGTGATGCGCGAGAAGATCGGCAGCTGCTCGGTTTCCTGGAAGCCGCCCAGGCCCATGCCCGAGGTGCCGGTCTCGGGGGTGATCGCCACCACCGGGCTGTGCGCCCAGTAGGCGGCGGCCACGCCGGTCACGAAGTTGGTGATGCCGGGGCCGTTCTGCGCGATGCACACGCCGTGGCGGCCGGACACGCGCGAATAGCCGTCGGCCATGTGCGCGGCGCCCTGCTCGTGCACGGTGGGCACGAAGCGGATGCCCGCCGCCGGGAACAGGTCCAGCGCGTCCATGAAGGCCGAGCCGACGATGCCGAATACATCCTTTACGCCCTGGGCGACCAGCGTCTCGACGAAGGCTTCGCTGGGCGTCATGTGTTGCTTGCTGCTCATGGTGTCTCTCCTGGCAGGCCGGCGCGGGTCGGGTTGCATCTAGGCCGGCGTGCCTTGATACTGCAGCAGAACGTCCGCCTATCCCAGCCCGCCGCGTTTCATTTTCTGCAAAATCCGTGCGAGCATAGGCATCACCGCGCCGAATCTTCAATTATTGAAAGATGAAAGACGAATCCTCCGCCGCGCTGCGCGCGCTGGCCTTGCTGGAACAGGTTGCGCGCGCCGCACATCCGGTGTCGCTGGCCGCGCTCACCGAGGCCACCGGCCTGCCCAAGCCTTCGGTGCTGCGCATCCTCTCGCGGCTGGTCGACGCCGGCATGCTGCTACGCGAGCCGGCCGCCAAGAGCTACGTCAGCGGGCCGCGGCTCAGCGCGCTGGCGCGCGACACGCTGATCAATTCCCCGCTGCGCGGCGAACGCCACCGCATCCTCGACAGCCTGGTCGACGAAATCGGCGAGACCTGCAACTGCACCATGTTCGACGGCGACGAAGTCATCTACCTGGACCGCGTCGAGACCGCGTGGCCGCTGCGCGTCAACCTGCAGCCGGGCTCGCGCGTGCCGCTGCACTGCTCGGCCAGCGGCAAGCTGTTCCTGGCCCATATGCGGCGCGAGGCGCGCCAGCGCCTGCTGGCCGCCGCGCCGCTGCCGCGCTACACGCCCAACACCTTGTGCGACGTGGCGGCGCTGGAGCGCGAACTGCGCGCCATCAAGGCCGAGGGCGCCAGTTTCGACCGCGAGGAATACCTGCTCGGCATCGTCTGCATGGCGGTGCCCATCCTGCACGGCAAGCGCGCCATCGCCGCCGTGGCGCTGCATGCGCCGGTGGCGCGGCTGTCCATCGACGGCGCGCGCGCGTGGCTGCCGCGCATGCAGGAGGCCGCCCGCGCGCTGGCCGGCACCTACGAAGCGCGGGCCTAGCGGTACACTCTCGGACGTAACGGACATTCCGTCCCCGCCGCGCTTTTTCCCCTGTTACCGTGACCGACAACGCCTTTACCACCCTGCCTCTTCTGCCCGCCCTGCTCGGCAACCTGCAAAGCCTGGGCTTCGAGCAGATGACGCCGATCCAGGCCCAGAGCCTGCCGCTGATCCTGGAGGGCCGCGATCTCATCGCGCAGGCCAAGACCGGCAGCGGCAAGACCGCGGCCTTCGGCCTGGGCGTGCTGCAGAAGCTGGACCCGGCCCGCCTGGCGCCGCAGGCGCTGGTGCTGTGCCCCACGCGCGAGCTGGCCGACCAGGTCGCGCAGGAACTGCGCCGCCTGGCCCGGCAGATCGCCAACGTCAAGGTGCTGACCCTGTGCGGCGGCGCCGCGGCCCGTCCCCAGGCCGAATCGCTGGCGCGCGGCGCGCACCTCGTGGTGGGCACGCCCGGCCGCATCCAGGACCATCTGGCGCGCGGCAGCCTGGACCTCTCGGGCCTGAACACGCTGGTGCTGGACGAGGCCGACCGCATGGTCGACATGGGCTTCTACGACGACATCGTCGCCATCGCCTCGCATTGCCCGCCGCGCCGGCAGACTCTTCTTTTCTCGGCCACCTATCCCGACAACATCCGCAAGCTGGCCGCGCGCTTCCTGCGCAATCCCGCCGAGGTCAAGGTGGAAACGCAGCATGACGCCAGCCGCATCGAACAGATCTTCTACGAGATCGACGAGCGCGACCGGCTGGACGCCGTGGCGCGCCTGCTGGCGCATTTCCGGCCGGCCTCCACGCTGGCCTTCTGCAACACCAAGATTCGCAGCCACGACCTGGTCGAGCGACTGCAGGCCGAAGGCATCAGCGCCCAGGCGCTCAATGGCGACCTGGAACAGCGCGAGCGCGACGAGATCCTGATCCAGTTCGCCAACCAGAGCTGCGCCGTGCTGGTCGCCACCGACGTGGCCGCGCGCGGCCTGGACATACAGAACCTGGGCGCGGTCATCAACGTGGACGTCACCAAGGACACCGAGGTGCACGTGCACCGCATCGGCCGCAGCGGCCGCGGCGAACAGAAAGGCCTGGCGCTGAGCCTGTGCTCGCCCGACGAAATGCGCTGGGCCAACCTGATCGAGCAATACCAGGGCGCGCCGCTGGTCTGGGCCGACATCAAGTCGCTGCGTCCCAAGGCGGACCGCCCGCTGCGCGCGCCCATGATCACCCTGTGCATCCAGGGCGGCAAGAAAGACAAGCTGCGTCCCGGCGACCTGCTGGGCGCGCTGACGGGCGACGGCGGCCTGGCGTTCGAACAGGTCGGCAAGATCAATATCGGCGAATTCGCCTCCTACGTGGCGCTGGACCGCCAGATCGCCAAGCAGGCGTTCTCGCGGCTGTCCAACAGCAATATCAAGGGACGGCGTTTCCGCATGCGCTTCCTGGAAGCGTTCTGAACCGGCCTGCCTTCGTTGCAAAACGTCGCGGCGCCGCCACAAACGGTTGATGGTTTCACTACGCTCTTGCCATAATGAGTCGGTCCGTCCCCGGTTCGCGGGGCGCGGAACCAAAGGCTCGCAACCTGCTCCAACGGCCGCAGTCCCTTTCAACCATTAGAAGAGAACCCACCATGATCAAGTCCGATGACACCGGCAAACTGATCCTGCGTCTAGCCCTCGGTATCCTGATACTCCTGCACGGCTTGTTCAAACTCACCGGCGGCGGCGTCGGCGGCATCGGCGGCATGCTGTCGTCGCACGGCCTGCCCGGTTTTCTCGCCTATGGCGTCTACGTCGGCGAAATCATCGCCCCTGTCCTCCTCATCATCGGCATCTACACCCGCCTGGGCGGCCTGCTGGTCGCGATCAACATGATCGTTGCCATCCTACTGGCCCACACCGGGCAGATCGGCAGCCTGACCAGCAACGGCGGCTGGGCCCTGGAACTGCAAGGCATGTTCCTCTTCGCCGGCCTGGCCATCGCCTTCATGGGCGCCGGCCGCTTCAGCCTCGCCGGCAACGGCGGACGCTGGAACTGAACGCCGCGCCGCCGGCTGTTCCGCGCCATGGGGGCCGCTCGCAAGAGCGGCCCTGTTTCATGGCTTCCGGAATCATTGATACGAACGACATCAACCGTCACGCAAACGCAAACATCCGTCACCTGAAAGCTGTTTCGGAACGATTACAGTCCAGAACTGCAAGCGCCGGCCTATGGCCTAATCCTTACAAGCGCAATCGGGGCGCACGCCGCGCCTGGCGCTTGGCAGGAGTCGCACAATGAAAAAAAGTCTGTTGCTGATGCTGGCGGTGTCCAGCGCCCTTACCGGATGCGTGGTGGTGCCGGCCCGGCCGGCCCATTACCGCCCGGCCCCGGTCTACTACACGCCGCAGTACTACTACCCGGCATACCCTGCGCCGCATTACTACTATCGTGGCCACTGATCCGCGCATCCGTCGCGTAAAGGAAAAACCATGATCGCCCCTACCCGGATTCTTACCGCGCGGCCGCTGGCCGCGGCCGTGCTGCTGGCGGCCAGCGCCGGCGCGGTCGCGCAAGTCTATGAAGCGCCGCCGCCCGCGCCCGCCGCTCCCGTGTACGAGGGCGGCGATCCGGCCGACGCCAACCTGGCGCTGGTGGACCGCAGTCCCGAGCCGCCGCCGCCCCTGCCCGTCTACACGCAGCCGCCCGCTCCGGCCGACGGTTATCTCTGGGTTCCCGGGTACTGGAGCCGCAACCACTACGGCTTTTTCTGGGTGCCGGGCGCCTGGGTGCTGGCGCCCTACGTGGGCGCGCTGTGGACGCCGGGCTACTGGGGCTTCGCCAATGGCGTGTACATCTGGACCGCCGGCTACTGGGGGCCGCACGTGGGCTTCTATGGCGGCATCAACTACGGCTTCGGCTACACCGGCATGGGCTATGTGGGCGGCTACTGGAAGCGCGACCGCTTCTACTACAACCGCTCGGTCACCAACGTCAACATCACGCGCGTGACCAACGTCTATCAGCACAACGTGGTGGTCAAGAACGTGGACCAGCGCCGCGTCAGCTACCACGGCGGACCGTCGGGCATCCAGCGCCGCGCCGATCCCCGCGAACTGGCCGCGCGCAAGGAACGCCACACGCCTCCCACCCAGATGCAGCACGGCTACGTGCGCGACGCCAGCCGCGACCGCAACCAGTCCTACGAACGCAACCGCGGCCGCCCGCCCCAGGCCTACGTCAACCACGCGTCCGACCCGCGGCGCCCGGACAATGGCGCGCGGCCCGGCAACGGGCCGGACCGTCAACGCGGCGGTCCAGACCGCGGCCAGGACGGACGCAGGGACGCGCCGCCGCCGCAACAGCAGCGCGAGCAGCAGGCGCGCCAGCAGGATCGCCAGCAACAGCAGCGCGAACAGCAGGTGCGCCAGCAGCAGCAACGCGACCAGCAGGCCCAGCAGCAGGATCGCCAGCAACAGCAGCGCGAACAGCAGATGCGCCAGCAACAGCAACGCGACCAACAGGCCCAGCAGCAGGCCCGCCAGCAACAGCAGCGCGAACAGCAGATGCGCCAGCAACAGCAACGCGACCAACAGGCCCAGCAGCAGGCCCGCCAGCAACAGCAGCGCGAACAGCAGATGCGCCAGCAACAGCAACGCGACCAACAGGCCCAGCAGCAGGCCCGCCAGCAACAGCAGCGCGAACAGCAGATGCGCCAGCAACAGCAACGCGACCAACAGGCCCAGCAGCAGGCCCGCCAGCAACAGCAGCGCGAACAGCAGATGCGCCAGCAACAGCAACGCGACCAACAGGCCCAGCAGCAGGCCCGCCAGCAACAGCAGCGCGAACAGCAGATGCGCCAGCAACAGCAACGCGACCAACAGGCCCAGCAGCAGGCCCGCCAGCAACAGCAGCGCGAACAGCAGATGCGCCAGCAACAGCAACGCGACCAACAGGCCCAGCAGCAGGCCCGCCAGCAACAGCAGCGCGAACAGCAGATGCGCCAGCAGCAGCAACGCGACCAACAGGCCCAGCAGCAGGCCCGCCAGCAACAGCAGCGCGAACAGCAGATGCGCCAGCAACAACAACGCGACCAACAGGCCCAGCAGCAGGCCCGCCAGCAACAGCAGCGCGAGCAGCAGGCTCGCCCGCAGGGCGGCGGCCGCGACCAGCCGCGGGGCGAAGGCAATGGCAATGGCAACGGTCGCGGCCAGTCGGGGCGCGACTAGCCGGCCTGGACCCCGGCCCGGCGCGGGACTACAGTAGTAGACCCACCGACGCCCCGACCGAAGGAGATTCCGATGAAACGCACCGCCACCTGCCTGTTGCTATGCGGCCTGCTGGCCGGCGGGTCCGCCCAGGCCGCGCTCACGGTCGGCGCCCCCGCGCCCGACTTCAACGCCCAGGCTTCGCTGGGCGGCGACGTGTTCACGTTCAAGCTCGCCGAGGCGCTCAAGCAGGGTCCGGTCGTGCTGTATTTCTTTCCGGCGGCCTTCACCCAGGGTTGCACCATAGAGGCGCGCAATTTCGCCGAAGCCACGGACGAATACAAATCGCTGGGCGCCACGGTGATCGGCGTCTCGACCGACGACATCGGTACGTTGAAGAAATTCTCGGTCAGCGAATGCCGCAGCAAGTTCGCGGTGGCCGCCGACAGCGACGGCAAGATCATGAAGGCCTATGACGCGGTGCACGACAAGCGCCCGGAATATGCGCAGCGCGTGTCCTACGTGATCTCGCCGCAGGGCAAGATCCTCTATGAATTCACGGACATGAGCCCTGAATCGCACGTCGCCAACACCATGCGCGCACTGCGGGCGTGGAAGACCCGCCAATAAGCGCCGCTAATTGAACGGCCACACCGGCGGGTGCGTGCCCGGCGGGCTCGACGGGCGCGTCCAGCGCGCCGGCGTGGACGAGAAATGCGCGGCATGGCGCAGGCTGACCAGTTCGCCGAAGCCGGAGGGCTCGGTTTCCAGCAGGCCTTCGAAGCCCGGCATCGGACAGGCCAGCCCGCCTTCCACACGCCCCAGGCTGCGCAGCCAGTGCGCGGTCTGGGCCAGCGATACCTGCACGTGCCAGCTGCCGCCTTCGGTCGCCTGGCGCGCCAGCGCCGCCTGCGCGCCGAATGCCATCAGATAGCCCGAGGCATGGTCCAGGATCTGCATGGGCAACGGCTTGGGCGCGTCCTGGCCGGCCGCCTGGGCCTCGGCGTGGTTGAAGCCCGTGGCCATCTGCACCAGCGAATCGAAGCCGCGGCGGCCGGCCCACGGCCCCTTGGGACCGTAGGCCGACAGCGACACATAGACGATGCCGGGGCGGATGCGCGCCGCGTCCTGCGGGCCGAAGCCCAGCGCGGCCAGGCCGCCGGGACGGTAGCCCTGCACGAACACGTGCGCGCTGCGCAGCAGATTGCCCAGCGCGATGCGGCCGTCGGCCGTGTCCAGGTCGGCCAGCACCGACAGCTTGCCGCGGCTGGTTTCGATGATGTTGTCGATGTTGGGCAGCTGCGGCGAATTCACCAGCATCACGTCGGCGCCGTAGGCGGCCAGCGCGCGCCCGCAGACCGGCCCCGCGATGATGCGGGTCAGGTCGAGCACGCGGATGTCGCTCAGCGGCCGCGCGTCTTCGCCGTACTTGGGCAAGGGCCGGGCGTCGGCCTCACCGATGCGTTCTATGGTCAGGAGCGGCTGCGCGGCCAGCGCCTGGCCCTGGGGATGATGGTCCCATTCGTCGAAACTGCGCATGGCCGCCACGGGCAGGCCGGCGTCGGCCGCCACCTGCTCGAAATCCAGCGCTTTCCAGCGGCTCAGGGCGCTCTCGACGGCGGCGCGCGTGGCGCCGTCGCCCTGCGGGCAGCCCAATAGCGCCAGCGCGCCATCGCGGTGATGGGCGAAATTGGCGTGGATGCGCACCCAGCCGCCGTCGCCGCAACGATACATGCCGGTGAGCGGGTCGCGCGGGTCCAGCGCCACGCCGTTGATCTTGAAGTAGCTGCGGCACTCCTGCGCCGCGTGCAGCATGTCCACGCCCACCTGCTGGCGCGCGCCGCCGCGCAGGTGCCAGAGTTCGGCGGCCGCCAGCGCGGCCGCGGCCATGCTGGTCTGCGCCGCCGTGCCGACGGCGAAGGACGAGGGAAGGACCGGATCGGCGCCCGTCAGCACGACGTGGCTCAGGGACTCGGCCGGCATGTCGACCGAGCGCCAGAGTTCCTGCAACACGTCCTGCGGCGCCTTGGCGGCACGCGGGCGACCCTTTAAAAAGGACGGGCGTAGGTCCATCAGATTTCCCATAGCATTCTCTAGTCGTTTATTGGGATTACATGGCGCGGCTCCCATCCGCGTCAATATGCGTGGGTCCCTGGCGTGTTTCATGGTTTGACCGCCGCGCGGCCCGCCCGCGCCCGGACGGACACATCTACTCTTAGTTTTTACATCGGCTCGCGCTCAGACGCCGGCCGCGGCCTGCTTGTCCAGGCGCTTGATGAACACCTGCAGTTCCTTGACCACCTGCTGGTCGCCGCGCGCCTGCGCCGCCTTCAGGCCCGACTCCCAGGCCTCGCGCGCGCCGGCCGTGTCGCCGCGTCCCAGGCGGGCCTTGCCCAGCCACTTCCAGCCCACGGAATAGGCCGGATCGAAGGCCAGCGCCACGCGCAGGTGTTCCTCGGCCTGGTCGAACCGTTCGCGTTCGGCGTAGGCCTTGCCCAGCGAAAAGCGCAGCAGCATGTTGTCCGTGCCCTTGGCCAGCATCGCCTCGAGGCGTTCGATCATTCCATCCATAGCCGCTCTCCTTCAGCCGCTTGACGATTTCGTTGCCGTACATGATAGGACGGCGCCCGCGCGGCCCGCACAATGGCCCCGCGCCGCGCAAGGAATCGGCGCAGGTCCGCCCGACCTACGGGTATACCCTTAACGACGGCAGGGCTTTGTCCGGGCGACGCGGCCGCCCTGCCCTAGAATCGCGCCCTTGCCCTTTCCATGCCGCCGCCGCGGCCCACCGTTGTTTTCCTCCATGCCCCTGCACCTCATCGCGCTGGCCGCCGCCGCTTTCGGCATCGGCACCAGCGAGTTCGTCATCATGGGCCTGCTGCCCAACGTCGCCGACGACCTGCACGTCGGCATCGACATCGCCGGCCTGCTGATCACCGGCTACGCCATGGGCGTGGTGGTCGGCGCCCCCATCATGGCCATCGTCACCGCCCGCCTGCCGCGCAAGGCCGCGCTGATCGGCCTGGCCAGCACCTTCGTGCTGGGCAATCTGCTCTGTGCGCTGGCGCCCGGCTATGCCCTGCTGATGGCCGCGCGCGTGTTCACCGCGTTCTGCCACGGCGCGTTCTTCGGCCTGGGCGCGGTGGTGGCCGCCGACCTGGTGCCGCGCAACCAGCGCGCCAGCGCCATCGCGCTCATGTTCACCGGACTGACGCTGGCCAACGTGCTGGGCGTGCCGCTGGGCACGGCGCTGGGCCAGGTGGCGGGCTGGCGTTCCACGTTCTGGGTGGTCAGCGCCATCGGACTGGCGGCCGTGGCCGCGCTGGCGGCATGGCTGCCGGCGCGCATCCCGATGCAGCCCGGCAATATCCTGCGCGAATTCAAGGTGCTGCGCGACGTGCGCGTGGTGTGGCCGCTGGCCGCCAGCGTGCTGGCCTCGGCCGCGCTGTTCTGCGTGCTGACGTATATCGCGCCGCTGCTGCGCGAGGCGACCGGTGTGTCCGAACGCGGCGTCACCGGCGTACTGCTGCTGTTCGGCGTGGCGCTGACCGTGGGCAGCACGCTGGGCGGCAAGCTCGGGGACCGCAATCTGGAGGCCTCGCTGCGCCGCATCTTCGTGGGCCTGCTGCTGGTGTTCCTGGCGCTGAGTCAGGCGGTGTATGCGCTGGCGCCCATGCTGCTGACGGTGTTCGTCTGGGGCGTGCTGGGTTTCGCCGTGGTGCCGCTCTTGCAGACGCTGATCGTGGACCAGGCGGCCGAGGCGCCCAACCTCGCCTCCACCTTGAACCAGGGCGCGTTCAACCTGGGCAACGCCACCGGCGCCTGGCTCGGCAGCCTGGCGCTGGGCCACGGCCTGCCGCTGACCGACCTGCCCTGGATCTCGGCCGGCATCACGCTGGCCGTGCTGCTGCTGACGCTGTGGGGCACGCGCTACTACGGCCGCCACGCCGCGGCTACACTGGACGCACCGGCCGGCGTGCTGGCGCCCTCGCGTTCCGACGCCTGAGCGCGCAGACCCGGCAGCACAAAGGTGGCCCGATGAGCACGATCTACGATTTCTCCGCCCGCGGCATCGATGGCGCGGAACGCCCCCTGGACGCGTACCGCGGCCGCGTGCTGCTGGTCGTGAACGTGGCTTCCAAGTGCGGCTTCACGCCGCAGTACGCGGGCCTGGAGGCGCTGTACCGCAAGTACCGCGAGGCCGGGCTGACGGTGCTGGGCTTTCCCTGCGACCAGTTCGGCCACCAGGAACCCGGCGACGAAGCCGCGATCCGCGAATTCTGCAGCACGCAGTACGACGTCAGCTTCCCGCTCTACGCCAAGATCGAGGTCAACGGCGACGCGGCCCATCCCCTCTACCGCTGGCTCAAGCAGGAAAAGCCGGGCCTGCTCGGCACCGGCCGGATCAAATGGAACTTCACCAAGTTCCTGGTCGGGCGCGACGGCCGCCCGATCAAGCGCTACGCGCCCACCGACACGCCCGCAAGCCTGACCGGCGCCATCGAGAAAGCGCTGGCCGCGTCCGCCTGAAGGCGCTGCACTGATCAGCGCAGCGGCGGCAGCCGGCGGCGCACGGTGTGCGCCTTGACGATGGCCGTATTGGTTTCGGCGAATTCGGTCACGCGTTCCAGGATGCCGTCCAGGTGCGAGATCGAGCGCAGCACCACCCGGGCGATGAAACAGTCGTCGCCCGTGACCTTGTCGCATTCCACGAACTCCGGGATCTCCTGGATCAGCCCTTCGACGTGGCGCAGTTGTCCCGGCAAGGGCCGGATGCGCACGACGGCCTGCAGCGTGTAGCCCAGCGCCACGGGATCGAGGTCCACCGTGTAGGCGCGCAGCACGCCGGATTCCTCCAGCCGCCGCAGGCGGTCGGCCACGCTGGGCGCGGACATGCCGACCTGGCGCGCGAGGTCGGCGGTGGTGGTGCGCGCGTTGGCGTCCAGCATCTCCACGAGGCGGCGGTCGATACCGTCCAGCACCGGGCCTTCATTGGTATTTTCGTTTTTTAGGTCGTTGCGCATAAATTTCACCTAAACAAAGGTTCTATGAACGATTGACCGCAACAACATCATATAACCAGCTTGATCCGCCTGGGATAATTTTTCCATCGCATACCGAGGCCGCGCGCCTCCTGGAGAAATCTCATGGCTCCCTCATCGGAACGCATCGGCCTGGCGCAAATGACGGCCGCAATGACGCTGTCGGGCACGCTGGGCGTGTTCGTGCTGGAATCCGGGCAGAGCGCCTGGAACGTGGTGTTCTTCCGCTGCGTCTTCGGCGCGGCGTCGCTGTTTCTGTACTGCTGGCTGCGCGGGCTGCTGCGGCCCGGGCTGTTCACGCGCAAGACGCTGGCGCTGGCGCTGGCGGCCGGCGCGGCGCTGGTGCTCAATTGGGTGCTGCTGTTTTCGGCCTACCGGCTGGCGTCCATTTCGCTGGCCACCGCGGTCTACAACGTGCAGCCCTTCTTTCTGATCGGCCTGGGCGTGCTGTTCCTGGGCGAACGGCCCACGCGCGGCAAGCTGGCCTGGTCGGTCATCGCGTTCGCCGGGCTGATGCTGGTGCTGCGATTGTCCGAGGCGGGCAGCGCGGGCGACGGCTATCTGGCGGGACTGCTGCTGGGCCTGGGCGCGGCCGCGCTCTATGGCGTGACCGCCTTCATCGTCAAGCGCCTGACGGGCATCCCGCCGCAGGTGCTGGCGCTGGTGCAGGTCGCGCTCGGCGCGCTCATGCTGCTGCCGATGGCGGACTTCGGCGCGCTGCCCGCCGCGCCCCTGCAATGGGGCTGCCTGGTGGCCCTGGGACTGGTGCATACCTGCCTCATGTATATCCTGATGTACTCGGCCATCCAGAAGCTGCCCACGACCTCGACCGCCGCGCTCAGCTTCATCTATCCCGCGGTTGCCATCATGCTTGATTTCCTGGTCTACGGACACCGCATGGACGGCTCGCAGATCGTGGGCGTGGCGATGATTTTCATGGCGGCCGCCGGCGTCAGCCTGAACTGGAGCTGGCGCCTGCCGCGCCGGGCGCGGCCGGGCGCGGCCTGTTAGGCGGATGGCGGCGCCGCCGGCCAAACCCGTATCCAGTCCCCGGTTATTCAGGGCGCGGCCGGCGGCGGCCCGCTATCATGGGCGTTCCGCCCGGCCGCCGCCGCCGGCGCCACGAACAGGACACCCCCATGATCGATCTCTATTACTGGACCACGCCCAACGGCCACAAGATCACGCTGTTCCTCGAAGAAACCGGCCTGCCCTACAACATCCACCCGGTCAACATCAGCCGGGGCGACCAGTTCAAGCCCGAGTTCCTCGCCATCGCGCCCAACAACCGCATCCCCGCCATCGTCGACCAGGCCCCGGCCGACGGCGGCGCGCCGCTGTCGCTGTTCGAATCCGGCGCGATCCTGCTCTACCTGGCCGAAAAGACCGGCCGCTTCCTGCCCGCCGACCTGCGCGGCCGCGCCGAAGTTTCCCAATGGCTGTTCTGGCAGATGGGCGGGCTGGGCCCCATGGCCGGCCAGAACCACCATTTTTCGGGCTATGCGCCCGAGCGCATCCCCTACGCCATCGACCGCTACGTCCGCGAAACCAACCGCCTGTATGGCGTGCTGAACAAGCGCCTGGCCGACCGCGAGTTCGTGGCCGGCGACTACTCCATCGCCGACATGGCCGCCTATCCCTGGATCGTGCCGCACGCCAAGCAGGGCCAGGATCTCAACGAATTCCCGCACCTCAAGCGCTGGTTCGAAACCATCGCGGCAAGGCCCGCCACCGTGCGCGCCTACGCGCTGGCCGACACCGTCAACACCGCGCCGTCGGTCAGCGACGAGGCCTCGCGCCGCATCCTGTTCGGCCAGACCGCCCAGAACGTCACCCGCTGACAGGAGCCGCCATGCCCGATCCGCAACTGGTGTTCCGCCGCGCGCGCCTGGCCGATCTTCCCGTCATCGTCGCGATGCTGGCCGACGACGAACTCGGCGCGGCCCGCGAAAATCCCTCGCTGCCCCTGGACCCGCGCTACACCGCCGCCTTCGGCGCCATCGCGCAGGACTGCAACCAGTTCCTGGCGGTGCTGGAGCGCGATGGAAGCGTGGTCGGCTGTTTGCAGTTATCGTTCATCCCCGGCCTGTCGCGGCTGGGCCAGTGGCGCGGCCAGATCGAGAGCGTGCGCATCGCCTCCTCGGCGCGCGGCGCCGGCCTGGGCCGCGCCATGTTCGAGTGGGCGATCGAGCAGTGCCGGGTGCAGGGTTGCAGCCTGGTGCAGCTCACCACCGACCGCGCGCGTCCCGACGCGCGCCGGTTCTACGAAAGCCTGGGCTTCAAGGCCAGCCACGACGGCATGAAGCTCAGCCTGTAGCCACTGTTTTTCTGTTTGTTCATTACCGATCTGGAATCAGCAAGGAGCGCCCATGCATGGCGAATACAAAGTCCCCGGCGGCAAACTGGTGGTCGCTGACCTGGAAGTGCGCGACGGCCGCCTGGCCGACGTGCGCATCAGCGGCGACTTTTTTCTCGAGCCCCCCGAAGCGCTCGAAGCCATCAACCGCGGCCTGAACGGCCTGCCGGCCGACGCCGGCGAACTCGAACTGGCGCTGGCCGTGCAGTCGGCGCTGCCGCCCGGCGCGGAGATGTTCGGCTTTTCGGCCGAGGCCGTCGCCGTGGTGCTGCGGAGGGCGCTGGCATGACGCGCACCGACTGGAACGATTACGACTGGGATCTGGTCCACGAAGGCCCGCAGCCGCCCGCGCTGCACATGGCGCTGGACGCCATCATCACCGACGAGGTCGGCGCCGGCCGCCGCCCGCCGACGCTGCGCATCTGGGAATGGTCCGCGCCGGCCGTGGTGATCGGCCGCTTCCAATCGCTCAAGAACGAGGTCGATCCCGAAGGCGCGCGCCGCCACGGCATCGAAGTCGTGCGCCGCGTCAGCGGCGGCGGCGCCATGTTCATCGAGCCGGGCAACTCCATCACCTATTCGCTCAGCGTGCCGCAGGCGCTGGTGCACGGCATGAGCTTCCAGGAATCCTATGCCTTCCTCGACGCCTGGGTGCTGGACGCGCTGCAGGGGCTGGGCATCAAGGCCTGGTACCAGCCGCTCAACGACATCGCCTCGGAGATCGGCAAGATCGGCGGCGCCGCGCAGGCGCGCCGTTCCGGCGCGGTGCTGCACCACGTCACCATGTCCTACGACATCGACGCCGATAAAATGGTGGAGGTCCTGCGCATCGGCCGCGAAAAACTGTCGGACAAAGGCACCACCAGCGCGAAAAAGCGCGTCGACCCGCTGCGCACCCAGACCGGGCTGGCGCGCGAAGCCATCATCGACCGCATGGTGGAAACTTTTGCCGCGCGCCATCGTCTGAGCCCTGGGCAGGTCGGCGAGGCCACCCTGGCGCAGGCGCAGGCGCAGGCCCTGGAAAAGTTCTCCACGCCGCAGTGGACGGGCGTCGTCCCCTGAGCTGCCGTGTCCTGATTCTCTGGAGGTAATTCAATGCGTCGCATGTACACGCCGCGAGGCGCGACCAGCGGTCTCATCCTGGGCGCCGCCATCCTGGCGCTGGCCGGCTGCAGCAGCGCGCCGCCGGCCGACATCACCCTGGCCTCGCCGGCGCCGTCGGCGCAATCCACGCCGCAGCAGCTGGGCGACCTGGCCACCGAACGCATCCAGTGGGCCTCGAACAAGCCCGGCTGCGAAGGCGACTGCCCGCGCATCGAAATCGACAGCGTGGCCTTTCCCGGCATCCCCAAGCTGACGGCGCTGGTCGATCACGTGCTGGCCTACATGACCGGCACCGACGCCAACCGCCGCGGCCCCTACGACACGCTGTCCGAATACACGCAGTACTTCTGGTCCACCGCGCGCCCGCGAGACGCCACCTATTTCAAGGCCAGCGTCAAGGACACCGTCGGCGACGTGATCGCCATCGAGCTGCACACCGAGCAGTACCTGACCGGGGCCGCGCACGGCATTCCCGCCACGCAGTACCTGAACTGGGAACGCAGCCGCGGCCGCGTGATGAGCCTGGACGAAGCCCTGATACCGGGCCGGCGCGCGCAATACGTCGCCGCGCTGCAGCGCGCGCACGCCAAGTGGCTGGAACAGAATCCCGACGCGCGCCGCGATCCGGCGACGTACAACCGCATGTGGCCGTTCCAGGAAAGCGACAATTTCGCGCTCACGCGCGACGGCATCGTGGTCAAGTACGACGCGTATTCGATCGCGCCGTATTCGCATGGCGAGCCCGAACTGAGCATCGCCTATCCCGATCTGCGCGGGATACTCAAGCCCGAACTGCTGCCGCAGTCCTGAACGCCTGTGGCAGGCGCCAGGCTGCGGCGTGGCCGGGGTTCGGGTGAGCGGACTGAGAGTGGAGCTAGGGAGGTGGCCGCTTTTTTCGCGTCTGTGGCCGGGTAAGACGCCCAGTCCGCTCAGTGCAACCGCGGCTCGGCGCAAGGGGCGGCGCGTGCGCGCCGCCCGCTCATGGCCGCGCCTTAGAAGCGGTGGCGGATACCCACGATACCCACGGTGCTCTTGACGCCGTCGATGAAGGCGTAGTCGGTGGCGTACGAGGCCAAGGCGTACAGATTGGTGCGCTTGGACAGGTTGTAGGTATAGCCCAGGCTGTAGACGTTCATGGTCGCGTCGTCGCCGGTCAGCGCATCGCTGTCCGGATCGGCGCGCTGCCACGAGGCCAACAGGTTGCTGGCGCCGCCCAGCGGCACGCTCAGGCCGACCAGGTAGGAATTGGCCTTGAAGCCGGACGCGGCCACGTTGCTGCTGAAGCCCTTGGCTTCGGGGCTGCCGCTGCCGAAGGCGTTGATGCCCTGGCCGGTGAACCAGCCGTCGCGCGTCTGGCCGTAGGCCAGCGCCAGCTTCAGCACTTCGAAGTCATACGAGCCGCCCACGATCCACGACTTCGGCGTGGCGTCGGTGTTCAACTGGTTGGCCGGGTTGAGCTGGTCGTAGGTCACGGCCAGGTTCAGCGGGCCGCTGACGTAGCGCAGGCCGGTGGTGATGGCGCGCGTGTTGTCGGCGGTCTTGAAGCCGGTCTGGGCGCTGGTCGTGTCCGAGGCGTTGAACGAGTAGCCGACGCCGAACTGCAGGCCGCTGAACGACGGGGTCGAGTACTGCACCATGTTGTCGTAGCGGACCGTGTTGGCGGCGCTGAAGGCCACGCCCACGTTGGCCTGGCCGTAGCTGGCGCCGAACGGATCGATTGCGCCGAAGTACTTCGAAGCGATGTTGGTCTGGCGGCCCAGTTCCAGCTTGCCCCACGAATCGCTTTGCAGGNTGTCGTAGCGGACCGTGTTGGCGGCGCTGAAGGCCACGCCCACGTTGGCCTGGCCGTAGCTGGCGCCGAACGGATCGATTGCGCCGAAGTACTTCGAAGCGATGTTGGTCTGGCGGCCCAGTTCCAGCTTGCCCCACGAATCGCTTTGCAGGCCGATGGTGGCCTGGCGGCCGAACAGGCGGCCGCTCTGGCCCGACAGGCCGTTGCCCGAATTGAAGCCGCTTTCCAGCGTGAACACGGCGCGCAGGCCGTCGCCCAGGTCTTCGCTGCCGCGCAGGCCCCAGCGCGAGCCGCTGGACACGCCGTTGACCATGCCGACCTTGGATTCGTGGTAGTTGTCGCCCTTGATGCGCTGGTAGCCCAGGCCCGTGTCGATCAGGCCGTACAACGTCACCGAGGTTTCCGCCTGTGCCGTTGCGCCGAACGCGCCCAGGATGGCGGCGGCGAACAAAGTCTTTTTCATTGCAAATTCCCGTTGATTGAACAGACCATGAGCAGGTTGCTTCGCATCGCGGGCGACGTCCCCGGCACATGGTTGCAGCGAATTCTAGGGACGCAATGTGTCAATTCGTTATGCGCAAGCCCGGATTTGCCCTGAGCGACACAAATCGGGACATATTGTGGCCGGCAGCCCACACCGCCAAAAAAATGGGGCCAGTACACATGGCTGCAACGCGGACGTGCATGCCGCAATGAAAATCGCCCCTTGCGGGGCGATCGGGTTTGTCTCCTTGCCTCCTCGGGGCGCGTCCGGGGACGCGCCGCCGAAGCCGGTATCAGGGATAAAGGCCGCGCACCTGGCGCGCCTGCAGGATGCGCGTGCAGGCGACGATGAACGCCGCCGTGCGCAGCGTGACCTTGTGCTCGCGCGCCACCTGCGACACGGCCGCGTAGGCCTCGCGCATGATGCGTTCGAGACGCAGGTTGATCTCGTCCTCGCTCCAGAAGAAGCTGGAGAAGTCCTGCACCCATTCGAAGTAGCTGACGGTCACGCCGCCGGCGTTGGCCAGCACGTCCGGCACCACGTACACGCCATGTTCGGCCAGGATGTCGTCGGCCTCCGGCGTGGTCGGGCCGTTGGCGCCTTCGACCACGATCTTGGCGCGCACCTTGGGCGCGTTTTCGGCGGTGATCTGGCTTTCCAGGGCGGCCGGGATCAGGAATTCGGTTTCCAGCGTCCAGAATTCGTCCTTGTCCATGGCCTGCCCGCCGGAGAAGCCGCCCACGCCGCCGTGCTGCGACACGTGCGAGAGCAGCTTGTGCACGTCCAGGCCTTCGGCGTTGTGCACCGTGCCGGTGTGGTCCTGCGCGGCGATGACCTTGGCGCCGGCTTCATGGAACAGGCGGGCGGCGGTGCCGCCCACGTTGCCGAAGCCCTGCACCACCACGCGCGCCTTGGAGACGTCGATGTTCAGGTCGCGGGCGGCTTCGCAGCCCACCACGAACACGCCGCGGCCCGTGGCTTCGACCCGGCCCAGGCTGCCGCCCAGCGCGATCGGCTTGCCGGTGACCACGCCGGTGGCGGTGGCGCCTTCGTTCATGGAGTACGTGTCCATCATCCAGGCCATGGTCTGGGCGTTGGTGTTCACGTCGGGCGCGGGAATGTCCTTGGACGGCCCGATGATGACGCCGATCTCGGAGGTGTAGCGGCGCGTGATGCGCTCGAGCTCGGATTGCGACAGTTTGCGCGGATCGACGCGCACGCCGCCCTTGGCGCCGCCGTACGGCAGGTTGACCGCGGCGTTCTTGATCGACATCCAGGCCGCCAGCGCCATCACCTCGGACAGCGTCACGTCCTGGTGGAAACGCACGCCGCCCTTGCCCGGGCCGCGCGAGGTGTTGTGCTGGACGCGGTAGCCCTCGAAGTGGGCGACGCTGCCGTTGTCGAGCTCGATGGGCACGTCGACGATCAGCGAACGCTTCGGGCGCTTCAGGGTTTCGACCCACCGCGCCAGAGAACCGAGATACGGGGTGACCCGATCGACTTGTTGCAGGTAATTACCCCAGGGGCCGAGGTCATCGGCATTCAGGTACGACGGCAAGGCGTGGGTGGGAGTTTGAGACATGAGCATGCTCTCCTGACTGAGTTGCGCCATTTTATCCACGAAAAATATAGCGTCCCCAATTTAATATGAAAAATATTTAATGGGGACATATTTGTGTTGCGGATGTCGAACGGGTCGCAAGCCCGGACCTGATCTGGTCCTATCCTAAGCCGCCGCACTGCGCCCGTCCAGCCCGATGCCCTGCCCGCCGCGACCCCGGGGCGCCAATGCAAAAAGGCGGCTTTCCCGAAAGAAAGCCGCCTCCCGAAGCGAGCCCGCCCGGCCGTCAGTCCGCAAGCAGCTGCCAGGCCAGCCGCGCGGCCGCCCGCGCGCCATGGCCGTCGATGTCGAAGGCCGGGTTGTATTCGGCCATGTCGGCCAGGCGCAGCTTGCCGCTGGCCTTGACCCGCAGCGCGATTTCCTCGACCACCGGCAGCGGCACGCCATAGGGCGCGGGCGCGGAGACGCCCGGCATGACCGCGGCCGGCAGCACGTCCAGGTCTATGGTCAGATAGACGTGGGCAGCCCCGCGCAGCAGGCCGTCCACGTCGGCCAGCCTGGCCTCCAGGTGCCGCTCCTGCATCTCGCGGTCCTCGACCCAGAAGGCCCCGGTCTCGGCGGCCCGGGCATACAGCGCCGGCGTGTTGGCCAGCCGCGAAACGCCCAGGCAGGCGTATTGCAGCGGCTGGCCGCGCGCCTCGCAGTCGCGCAGGATCTGGTCGAAAGGCGTGCCCGAACTGCCCGGCCGTCCGGTGCGCAGATCGAAATGCGCGTCCAGGTTCAGCACCAGCACCGGGCCGGCATCGGCGCGCGCCTGCAGCCAGCGGGCCAGACCCTGGAAGCTGCCCCAGGCGATCTCGTGGCCGCCGCCCAGCACCACCGGACGCGCCCCCTGCCCCAGCAGCTCCGCCACGCGCAGACCCAGACGCTCCTGGGCCTCTTCCAGGCGGTCGCCCTTGCACACCACGTCGCCGGCGTCCAGCAGGCGCGCCAGCCCGTGCGCGGGCAGCCCGGCCAGGAACTTGCGGATGCCGGCCGGCCCGCCGGCGGCGCCGACGCGGCCCTGGTTGCGCGCCACGCCGGCGTCGCAGGCAAAGCCCAGTAGCACCGCTTCGCCGTCGCGGACTTCCTGCCCGGCGGCCGGCGCCACGATGTGCGCCAGGCGCCGCGTATCGCCCTGTTCGGCGCTGTCGTCGCGCGCCTTCCACAGGCTTTTGTCGAATTCTCCGGTCGTCATGTCTCGCGCTCCCGGCGACGCGGCGTCAAGGCGCTGCGGGCTCGTCGTAATTGTTCAGCTTCAGGCCCGAGACGCCTTGGACGGCGCCCGGCGATGCCGCGGGAGCCTGCGCTTCGGCCGCCGGCGCGGGCGCGGGCGCGGCTGGAGCCTCGGCGGCAGGCGCGGCCCCCACCCCCCCGCGGCGCCTGCTGCGGGCTTCGTCCTGCTGCGCGATCAGCTTGTCCAGCTGCGCGGCCAGCGCGGTGGATTTGCCGGTACGGGCCCAGTCGGCCGCGGTCTGGCCCTTGGTGTCGCGGGTGCCCACGTCGGCGCCGGATTTCAGCAGCAGCTCGACCATGGGCCTGCGGCCCGACAGCGCGGCCATCATCAGCGGCGTCTCGCCGTTGGGCGCGGGCGCGTTGGGCATGGCGTGCTGCGCCAGCAGCAGGCGCGCCATCTCCATCTGACCCTTGGAGGCCGCGTAATGCAGCGGCGTCCAGCCCAGGCGGTTGACCTTGGCGCCGCGCGCGATGAGCTTTTTGGCCCGGTCGGTCTGCCCGACGATGGCCAGGTACATCAGCGGCGTCTCGCCCGCGGGGTTCTCCGCGTTCACGTCGGTGCGCTTGTCGGCCGCCAGCACGTCGAACACCTTCCAGGCGCCGTCGACCACCGCGCGCATCAGCGCCGGCTGGCCGTTCTTGTAGCGCACGTTGGGATCGGCGCCCTGCTTGAGCAGGTCGCGGATATCGTCGGGATAGTCGTTGGCAACATAGACCCACCAGTCGCCGGGATTGGCCGCCTGCGCGCCCGGCGCGGCCAGCCCGAGCGCCAGCGCCAGCAGCGCGGCGCGGCTGCACGTCAACACGGTCCGATGAGCGGAAGCGACACTGATAGCCATGGATATCCTAGAATTTACTTTAAATAAAATAGATTCAATATTTCTTTATCTTATTGAAAAGACGGAAGAAATTATCGGTCGATGCACGCGCCACCTCGGCCACCGGTATGCCTCGCAGGTCCGCGATCTTCTCGGCCACGTGAATGACCTTGGACGGATCGTTGAGCTTGCCGCGGTACGGCACCGGCGCGAGGTACGGCGAATCGGTTTCGATCAGCAGGCGGTCCAGCGGCACCTTGGCGGCGACTTCATGCACCACCTGGGCGTTCTTGAACGTGACGATACCCGACAGCGAAATATAGAAGTTCTGGTCCAGCGCGGCCTGGGCCACTTCCCAGTTCTCGGTGAAGCAGTGCATCACCCCGCCCACCTCGGCCGCCTGCTCTTCGCGCAGCACGCGCACCGTGTCCTCGGCCGAGGCCCGGGTATGCACGATGAGCGGCAGGCCGGTCTCGCGCGCGGCCCGGATATGGCAGCGGAAACGCTCGCGCTGCCAGTCCAGCGGCTCCGACAGGCGGTAGTAGTCGAGTCCGGTCTCGCCGATGGCCACGACCTTGGGATTCGCCGACAGGCGCACCAGTTCGTCCAAGGACGGGTCCGGCGTGTCTTCGTAATCGGGATGCACGCCCACCGAGGCCCACAGATTGGGCTGCGGTTCGACCAGCGACATCAGCGAGGGCCATTCGGGCATGTTGACGCTGACGACCAGCGCATGGGTCACCTGGTTGGCGGCCATGCGCTCGAGGATGGCGGGCAGATCGGCGGCGAGCTCCGGAAAGTTCAGATGGCAGTGAGAATCGACGTACATGGTGAATCGGATAAAGGACCGCGGCGCCCCGCCCGCAGCCGGGCAAAGCGCCGCCGGATCAAAGGCTTACGCCTGGCAGGATAGCACCACGCGCTGCAGGGCGGCGTGGGCGAACAGCTTGGCGTTCAAGGGATGGGTGGCCAGGGCGCGCTGACGCGTGAGCCAGCGCGCGCCCTCGGCCACCTTGACCGGGTTCATGCGTTTTGCGACCTGCGCGACGCCTTCGGCCAGCGACGGGAAATACCGGGCGGGCGCGCCCGCGCCGACCAGCATCAGGTCGGTGTACAGGCGCTGCAAGGCGTCGATCCATTCGCTGGCCGCCACCTTCTCCAGGGACTCGGCCAGGGTGCCCACGTCGGGCGCCTGGCCGCTGGCCAGCGGCGCGACCAGCTGCCCCAGCCAGGCCGGGCAGGCGGTGGCGCCCGACTGCGCCAGGCGCAGCGCGGCCAGCGGGGCGCCGCCGGCGGCCGCCAGCCATTCGCGCGCCGGCTCGACGTTCTGCCCGCGCAGCCATTGCAGGGCCGTGTCCGGATCGGGCGCCGGCAGCGGCAGGCGCCGGCAGCGCGACACCAGCGTGGGCAGCAGGCGGTCCGGCGCGTCGGCCACCAGCAGGAAAACCGTGTGCGGCGGCGGCTCTTCCAGCACCTTGAGCAAGGCGTTGGACGACACCACGTTGAGCGCGTGGGCCGGATACAGCAGCGCCACGCGCCAGCCGCCGCGGTGCGTGGCGGTGTTGAACCAGGACTCCAGCGAGCGGATCTGGTCGATGCGGATTTCCTTGGACGGCGCGCGCTTGCTGGCGCCGGCGGCCGGCTCCGCGTCTTCGGCGGGCTCGGCGGCGTCGGCCCCCTCTTCCAGCGCGATGGCCTCGGGCCGGATGCGGCGCAGGTCGGGATGGTTGCCGCTGGCGAACCAGGCGCACGCAGCGCAGCGTCCGCAGGCCAGGCCGTGCTCGGGCGCCTCGCACAGCAGGCTGGCGGCCGCGGCCACCGCGAAGTCCAGCTTGCCGATGCCGGCCAGGCCATGCACCAGCCAGGCATGGGCGAAACGGTCGCGGTTGCCCAGCCAGGCGCGCGCCGTGTCCACCTGCCACGGCAGGAACTGCGGCGCGTTGGAGACCGCGCCGTCGCCGCCCTGCGCGGCCGCGTCCTGAGCGTTGCGGGCGGCGTTCATGCCGCCTGCTCCAGCAGTTCGCGCAGCCCGGCCTCGAGCCGGGCGCGCACCTCGGCGATCGGGCGCGTCGAATCGACGATGCGGATGCGGTCCGGTTCGGCGGCCGCGCGCGCATGGTAGGCCGCGCGGGTGCGTTCGAAAAAGGCCGCGCCCTCGCGCTCGAAACGGTCCGGCTCGCGCGAGTCGGCCAGCCGCGCCCGCGCCACTTCCAGCGGCACGTCGAACAGCCAGGTGCGGTCGGGCCGGCCCGCCTGCATCCAGTCTTCCAGCGCGGCCACGCGCCCGGCGCCCAGGCCGCGCCCGCCGCCCTGGTAGGCGTAGCTGGCGTCGGTGTAGCGGTCGCACACGACCCAGGCCCCGCGCGCCAGCGCCGGCTCGATCACCTGGCGCAGGTGCTCGCAGCGGGCCGCGAACATCAGCAGGGTCTCGGTGTCCAGCCCCATGGGATCGGCCAGCAGCAAGGCGCGCAGCTTCTCGCCCAGCGGCGTGCCGCCCGGTTCGCGCGTGGACACCACCTCCAGGCCCTGCGCGCGCAGGAAGTCGGCGATCCAGACGGTATGCGTGCTCTTGCCCGCGCCGTCGACGCCCTCTAGCGTAATGAAGCGTCCACGCGAGGTCATTGGTCTGGTCCTTGTTCGGGTTCTGGTGCGGGGGGTTGTGCGGCTTGCTGCGCGGCCGGCGCGGCCGGTTCGGGGCCGGGCGCGGCATTGCGGCCCTGGCCCAGGACGTAGCGCGAGACGTTGCGGTTGTGCTCGGACAGGCTGGCCGAGAATTCGCTGGTCCCGTTGCCGCGCGACACGAAGTACAGGAATTTGTGCTGCTCGGGCTGCACCGCGGCCAGCAGCGCCGCCCGGCCGGCCGCCGCGATGGGCGTGGGCGGCAGGCCCGGGCGCGTATAGGTGTTCCACGGCGTGTCGGTCTGCAGGTCGCGCTTGCGGATGCGGCCCTGGTAGGCCTCGCCCATGCCGTAGATCACGGTGGGATCGGTCTGCAGCAGCATTCCGACCTTCAGGCGGTTGGTGAACACGCCGGCCACGCGGCGGCGGTCTGGACCGTGGCCGGTTTCCTTTTCGACGATGGAGGCCAGCACCAGCGCCTCGTAGGCGGTCTTGACCGGCAGGTCGGGCTGGCGCTGGGCCCAGGTGTCCTGCAGGATGCGCTGGCCTTCCTCGTACGCGCGGCGCAGCAGGTCGAAGTCGGTGCTGCCCGGCGTGAAGATGTAGGTGTCGGGGAAGAACAGCCCTTCCGGATGCTTGATGGAAGAGCCCAGGCGCTCCATCAGCGCCTCGTCGGAGACGCCGTCCAGCGTCTGCTTGACGTCGGGATTGGCGCGCAGCGCCTGGCGGATCTGGCGATAGGTCCAGCCTTCCACGAAAGTGATCTGGCGCTGCGTCATGTCGCCGCGGGCCAGGCGCTGCAGCAGGCGCCACGGCGAGTCGCCATTATGGGCCTGGTAGCCGCCGGCCTTCATCTGCTTGTCCAGTTCGGACAGCCGCGCCATCCAGACGAAACCCGGCTCCCATACCGGCACGCCGGCCTGGTTCAGCGTGCGCGCGACGGTGCGCGGGCTGCTGCCCGGGTCCACCACGAAATCGATCTTGTCGGCCGCCAGCGGGATGGGGCGGTGCATCCAGTACCAGGCCGAGCCGACCGCGCCCGCGGCGGCCAGCACGACCAGCAGGAAGAACCACAAGACGTAAAAAAAGAGTCGCTTCTTCATAAGTCCCGGAAGTTTAATTGATCGCGCGGCCCTGTCGCGCCAAAAGCGGGGCCGGAGCGCGCCGTCCGTCCCTGCGCGCGGCGCGGGCATGGCCCTGCCCCGAGGGGAAGGCGGCTATCATCTGCACTTTGATGATGCGATAACGCCGCCGCCATGCATGCTTTCTATTCTTCGATTCCCGCGCGCGCCGAAGGTTGCGCGCAATGCGCGCCGCTCGATGATTTCCAGGTCTTCGCCGCCTCCGGCGCCGACGCCCTCACCTTCCTGCACGGCCAGCTGACCCAGGACGTCACCGGCCTGCCCGCCGACGCCGCCCGCCTGGCCGGCTACTGCACGGCCAAGGGCCGGTTGCTGGCCACGCTGGTGATGTGGCTGGCGCCCGCCGCGCAAACCGACGACGCCCCCCGGCTCTACGGCCTGGTGCGCCAGGACCTGGCCCAGGCCCTCCTCAAGCGCCTGTCGATGTTCGTGCTGCGCGCCAAGGTCAAGCTGGCGCCCGCGCCGCTGTCCGTGGCCGGCGTGCTGGCCACGGCCGAACAGGCCGCCGCGCTGGAAGCCGCCGCCGGCGCGCTGCCGCGCACGCCGTGGCAGCGCGCGGAACTCCCCTCCGGCACCTGGATCGCCGCGCCCTCGGCCGACGCGCGGCTGCGCTGGTGGTGGATCGCCTCTGACGAGCAGCTGCAGCAGTCGGGCGCGCTGGCCGAGGTCCTCGGACTGGCGCCGGCCGCGCAATGGCATGCCGCCGACCTGGCCGCGGGCATCCCGTGGATCACCGCCGCCACGCAGGACGTTTTCATTCCGCAGACGGTCAACCTGGACCTGATCGAAGGCGTCAGCTTCACCAAGGGCTGTTATCCCGGCCAGGAAGTGGTGGCGCGCAGCCATTACCGCGGCACGGTCAAGCGGCGCATGGCGTACGGCACCGTCGCCGGCGCCGAGGGCGCGTCGCTGGCCGGCCAGGACGTCTACGACGCCAGCCAGCCCGGCGAGCCCACCGGCCGCATCGTCGATGCCGCCAGCGCGCAGGGCGTGGTCTCGGTGCTGTTCGAAACCACGCTGGCGGCGCTGCCGCAAGGCGACCTGCGCCTGGGCGCGGCCGACGGCCCGCGCATCGCGCCCGCCGACCTGCCTTATTCCATCACGCCCTAGACCGCCACGCCGAACAGCGCGCCGACCCCCGCGGTCGCCGCCATCGCCAGGGCGCCCAGGATCGTCACCCGCAGCGCGGCCGGTCCCTTGGGCGCGCCCCCGGCGCCGGCGGCCAGCGCCCCCAATCCGGCCAGACAGGCCACCGACGCGCCTATGACCCAGCCCACCAGCTGCGGCAGGGGCGCCACCGCCGCCACCACCAGCGGCAGCGCCGCGCCGCCGGCGAACGACACGGCCGAAGCCACCGCGGCCTGCACCGGCCGCGCGCGGTTGTGCACGGAGATGCCCAGTTCGTCGCGCGCATGCGCGTCGAGCGCGTCGTGGCTGGTCAGCTGGCCGGCCACCTGAGCCGCCAGGTCGCGGGTCAGGCCGCGCGAGACATAGATATCGATCAGTTCGGCCAGTTCCTCGCTGGAATTGCGCTTGAGCGAGCGCTGCTCCAGCCGCAGGTCGGCGGCTTCGGTGTCGGCCTGGGACCGCACCGACACGTATTCGCCGGCGGCCATGGACAGCGCCCCGGCCACCAGGCCGGCCAGCCCGGAAGTCAGGATGGCGCCGTGCGAGGCCTGCGCGGCCGCGACGCCGGAGATCAGGCTGGCCGTGGAAACGATGCCGTCGTTGGCGCCCAGCACCGCGGCGCGCAGCCAGTTGGCGCGGAAAATCCGATGATGTTCTCTAGGAGGCATTGCCAGATACCCATGCTACGCNTGTTCGTGCTGCGCGCCAAGGTCAAGCTGGCGCCCGCGCCGCTGTCCGTGGCCGGCGTGCTGGCCACGGCCGAACAGGCCGCCGCGCTGGAAGCCGCCGCCGGCGCGCTGCCGCGCACGCCGTGGCAGCGCGCGGAACTCCCCTCCGGCACCTGGATCGCCGCGCCCTCGGCCGACGCGCGGCTGCGCTGGTGGTGGATCGCCTCTGACGAGCAGCTGCAGCAGTCGGGCGCGCTGGCCGAGGTCCTCGGACTGGCGCCGGCCGCGCAATGGCATGCCGCCGACCTGGCCGCGGGCATCCCGTGGATCACCGCCGCCACGCAGGACGTTTTCATTCCGCAGACGGTCAACCTGGACCTGATCGAAGGCGTCAGCTTCACCAAGGGCTGTTATCCCGGCCAGGAAGTGGTGGCGCGCAGCCATTACCGCGGCACGGTCAAGCGGCGCATGGCGTACGGCACCGTCGCCGGCGCCGAGGGCGCGTCGCTGGCCGGCCAGGACGTCTACGACGCCAGCCAGCCCGGCGAGCCCACCGGCCGCATCGTCGATGCCGCCAGCGCGCAGGGCGTGGTCTCGGTGCTGTTCGAAACCACGCTGGCGGCGCTGCCGCAAGGCGACCTGCGCCTGGGCGCGGCCGACGGCCCGCGCATCGCGCCCGCCGACCTGCCTTATTCCATCACGCCCTAGACCGCCACGCCGAACAGCGCGCCGACCCCCGCGGTCGCCGCCATCGCCAGGGCGCCCAGGATCGTCACCCGCAGCGCGGCCGGTCCCTTGGGCGCGCCCCCGGCGCCGGCGGCCAGCGCCCCCAATCCGGCCAGACAGGCCACCGACGCGCCTATGACCCAGCCCACCAGCTGCGGCAGGGGCGCCACCGCCGCCACCACCAGCGGCAGCGCCGCGCCGCCGGCGAACGACACGGCCGAAGCCACCGCGGCCTGCACCGGCCGCGCGCGGTTGTGCACGGAGATGCCCAGTTCGTCGCGCGCATGCGCGTCGAGCGCGTCGTGGCTGGTCAGCTGGCCGGCCACCTGAGCCGCCAGGTCGCGGGTCAGGCCGCGCGAGACATAGATATCGATCAGTTCGGCCAGTTCCTCGCTGGAATTGCGCTTGAGCGAGCGCTGCTCCAGCCGCAGGTCGGCGGCTTCGGTGTCGGCCTGGGACCGCACCGACACGTATTCGCCGGCGGCCATGGACAGCGCCCCGGCCACCAGGCCGGCCAGCCCGGAAGTCAGGATGGCGCCGTGCGAGGCCTGCGCGGCCGCGACGCCGGAGATCAGGCTGGCCGTGGAAACGATGCCGTCGTTGGCGCCCAGCACCGCGGCGCGCAGCCAGTTGGCGCGGAAAATCCGATGATGTTCTCTAGGAGGCATTGCCAGATACCCATGCTACGCGCGACAAACCTTGCGGCGGCCCTCGTGTGGACGGGTCCGCCGCAAGCAGGATTCAGCGCGGCGTCACGCGCACCGCGGTAAGCAAGCCTATCACGCAAAGCGTGGCCTGCTCGCCTTCGTAGGCATGCACCTCGACCTGGCAGATCGACAGGCGCTTGCCGGGCTTGACCACGCGGCCGCTGGCCACGTAGCGATCGCCCTTGGCGGGCGCCAGGAAGTTCATCTTGAACTCCGAGGTCAGCACGTCCTCGCCGGGTTCGAACAGCGTGTAGGCGGCGTAGCCGCCGGCGCTGTCGGCGATGGTGGTGGAAATGCCCGCGTGCAGGAAGCCGTTCTGCTGGCACAGATCGGCCCGGTACGGCAGGACGATGTCGACCCGCCCCGGCTCCACCACGTCCAGGTCCGCGCCCAGCAGCGCCATGATGCTCTGCCGGGCGAAGCTGGCCTGGACCCGCGAGGCCGGGCAGTCCGATGCCTGGGGCTGCACCATGTCAGTCCGGCTCGCGCTTGAGCAGGTTGACGATGCTGGAGAAGTCCAGCCGGCCCGAGCCGCCGGCGCTGTGCAGCGAATACAGGTTGCGCGCCAGTTCGCCCAGCGGGATCGAAGCGCGCGCCGACAGCGCCGCCTCGGCCGCCAGGCCCAGGTCCTTGAGCATCAGGTCCACGCCGAAGCCGCCGGCATAACCCTTGGAGGCCGGGGCGTGATCCATCACGCCGGGCCAGGGGTTGTAGAGTTCGGTGGCCCAGTTGCGGCCCGAGCTCTTGGCGATGATGTCCGACAGCACCTTCGGGTCCAGCCCGTTGGCCACGCCCAGCGCCAGCGCTTCGGACGTGCCGGCCATCAGGATGCCCAACAGCATGTTGTTGCAGATCTTGGCCACCTGGCCGGCGCCCGCCGGACCGGCGTGGAAGATGTTCTTGCCCATCTTCTCCAGGATCGGACGGGCGCGCTCCAGCGCCGCGGCCTGGCCGCCGACGATGAAGGTCAGCGTGCCCGCGGCCGCCCCGCCGGTGCCGCCGGACACCGGCGCGTCGATCATCGCCACGCCGCGCGCCTCGGCGGCCTGGGCCACCTTGCGCGCCGAGTCCGGCGCGATGGTGCTGCATTCGATGACCAGCGCGCTGGAGGAAATCTTGCCCAGCAGGTCGCCGTCCAGGTACAGCCCTTCGACGTGCTTGCTGGCCGGCAGCATCGAGATCACCACCTCGGCGCCCTGCACCGCCTCGGCGGCGGAAGCGGCGGCCTTGGCGCCGGCGTCGGTCAGCGCCTTGACGGCCGCCGGCACCAGGTCGAAGACCGTCAGGCTGTGGCCGGCCTTGACCAGGTTCAATGCCATGGGCGCGCCCATATTGCCCAATCCGATAAACGCGATACTGCTCATGATGTCTTGTCTCCTGTTGCTGCTGCTATAGGTGTGAAATCATCGTGTGCTGCGTGGCGGGCCGGCCGGCGCCGGGACGGGACGCGACTAGCGCCCTTGCTGTCCCAGGTCCGCCAGCGGATGCGGCTCGCCTTCGGGCCAGGGGTCTTCGAAGAACTTCTCGACCCAGGCCTCGCTGGCCTCCTGCAGCGTGGCCGGATTCCAGCGCGGCTTCTTGTCCTTGTCGATCAGCAGCGCGCGTATGCCTTCGGCGAAATCGCCGTGCGCGGTGCAGGCCAGCGCCGCGATGTATTCGGCGCGCAGCACGTCTTCCAGCGAACGCGCCCGCATGCGCTGCTGCAGCGCGAACGACAGGCGCACCGAGCCCGGCGAGCCCGCCCGCATCGTCGCCGCGGCGCGCGCCAGCCAGGGGTCCTCGTGGTCTTTCAGCGCGGCCAGCTCCTCGTGGATGTCGTCGAGCCGGTTGCCGCTGCACAGGCTGTTGATCAGGAACGAATGCTGGCGCAGCGGGCCCGGTTCGAGCGGGGTCTGCGGCTCCAGCGCGGCCAGCGCGCGGCGCAGCAGGCCGTCGTTGATGGAGCGCGGCGCCAGGCCGTCGTCGGCCGCGCCGGCCCAGGGCTGTTCCTGCAGCGATTCCAGCAGCCTGGGCCAGTCGGCGTGGTTCAGGCGGAAGTCCGCCAGCCCCGCGAAAAAGGCGTCGGACGTGTTCATGTTGGCGCCGGTCAGCGCCAGGAACAGGCCGGTGCGCCCCGGCATGCGGTTCAGCAGCCAGCTGCCGCCCACGTCCGGGAACAGGCCGATGGTGACTTCCGGCATCGCCAGCCGCGAGGTCTCGCTGACCACGCGGTGGCTGGCGCCCATCATCAGGCCGATGCCGCCGCCCATGACGATGCCGTGGCCCCAGCACAGCACCGGCTTGGGGTACGTGTGGATGCGGTAGTCAAGCCGGTACTCGTGCTCGAAGAAGCGCCGCACGTAGGCGTTGTCGGAACCGGGCCGGCCCGCGTTCTCGCGCATGCTGCGGTACAGCCCGTGCAGGTCGCCGCCGGCGCAGAAGGCCTTTTCGCCGGCGCCCTGCAGCACCACCAGGACCACGCCCGGATCATTGGCCCAGGCATCGAGCTGCGCGGCCAGCGCATCCACCATCTCCAGCGACAGGCCGTTGAGGGTCTGCGGCGAATTCAGCGTCGCGATCCCGAAACGCGTTCCATTGGCAGCGGTTTTTTCTTCGAACAGCACCGGTGCGTTCATCTTATGTCGGCTCCTTTTTCCAACAATTGGCGGGCGACGATCACGCGCATGATCTCGTTGGTCCCTTCCAGAATCTGATGAACGCGAGTATCGCGCACCAGACGCTCCAAGGGATAGTCCCGCAGGTATCCGTAGCCGCCATGGATCTGCTGCGCGTCCAGGCAGATCTGGAAGCCCATGTCGGTGGCGAACCGCTTGGCCATGGCGCAGTAGGTGGCCGCATCGGGCGCGCCCGCGTCCAGCTTGCATGCGGCCAGGCGCACCATCTGGCGGGCCGCCACCAGGTGCGTGGCCATGTCGGCCAGCTTGAACTGCAGCGCCTGGAATTCGGCCAGGCGGCGGTTGAACTGGCGGCGCTCGTCCATGTAGCGGCGGGCGGCGTCCAGCGCGCCCTGGGCTGCGCCCACCGAGCAGGTGCCGATGTTGATGCGCCCGCCGTCCAGGCCCTTCATGGCGATCTTGAAGCCGTCGCCCTCCTGGCCCAGCATGTTGGCGGCCGGCACGCGCACGTTCTCGAACGTGATGGGACGCGTGGACTGGCTGTTCCAGCCCATTTTTTCTTCCTTGCGCCCGTAGCTGATGCCCTCGCTGTCTGCGGGGATGGCGAAGGCGCTGATGCCGCCGGCGCCCTCGCCGCCGGTGCGCGCCATCACCACCAGCAGGTCGGTGTCGCCGCCGCCGGAAATGAAGGCCTTGGCGCCGTTGACGATGTAGTCATCCCCCTGGCGCTGGGCGCGGGTCGACAGCGACGCGGCGTCCGAGCCCGCGCCGGGTTCGGTCAGGCAGTACGAGGCGAGCTTCTGGCCGCTGGCCAGCAGCGGCCCCCAGGCCTCGCGCAGGGCCGGCTGGCCCCAGTTGCCCACCATCCAGGTGGCCATGTTGTGTATGGTCAGGAAGGCCGTGGTGGACGGGTCGACCGCCGCCATTTCCTCGAACACGAGCGTGGCGTCCAGGCGCGGCAGCCCCAGGCCGCCGATGTCCTCGCTGGCGTAGATCGCGCAAAAACCCATTTCGCCGGCCCGGGCGAAGGCCTCGCGCGGGAAGATGCCCTCGGCGTCCCAGCGCGCCGCGTTGGGGGCGAGTTCGCCCTCCGCGTAATCGCGCGCGGCCTGCGCGAAGGCCCGCTGTTCGTCGCTCAGTTCCAAATCCACAGCCTGTCTCCTGTAGTCGGTATTGTCTGCCGGCATTGCTGGCGGCGCCGGCCCCGGTATGTCGATTTTGACATGACGTTAACGTAAACGTAAGTCCGTAGCAACGCTAACTTGCGCTTCAGGGCGCCGGCCGCCGTTCCCTACAGCAGGCCGGCCGGGCGGATGCGTCCGTTCCTGGCGGTCTTGGCGCGCCGGTGCTCGGCGCGGCGGCGGCGCGATTCCTTGGGATCGAAGCTCAGGCCGCGGTAGATCTCGACGCGGTCGCCGTCGGCCAGCCGGGCCTGGGGCTCGGTGGCGCGGCCGAAGATGCCCACGCCGCGTTCCCAGGGCTGGACCACCGGAAAGGCCGCGGCGAAGCCGCTGGCCGCCAGCGCGTCGGCCACGGTGGCGCCGGCCGGCAGGCGCAGCTCCCGCATCCAGACGTGGCCCGGCAAGGTGTAGCAGACGCTGACGCTGACGCTCAGACAGGCGGCGGCCGGCTCATTCGCCATACTTGGCCTGCGCGCGCTTGGTGAAGGAATCGATGAAGCTGGTGGCGATGCGGTTGAACACCGGCCCCACCACCATCTCCAGCGCCCGGTTCGAGAACGCGTATTCCAACGTGAACAGTACCTTGCAGGCGTCGTCGGCCAGCGGCTGGAACACCCAGTGCCCCACCAGGCTGGAGAACGGACCGTCCACCAGCTCCAGGTCGATGCGGTCGGGATAGGCATGGGTATTGCGCGTGGTGAAGCGCTGCTTCATGCCCGCGAAGCTGATCAGGATGGAAGCCTGCATGCCATGCTCGTCCCGCGTCTGCACCTCGGCGCCGCCGCACCAGGGCATGAACTCGGGGTACTTCTCCACGTCGGCGACCAGGTCGAACATCTGGGCGGCGCTGTAAGGTACCAGGACGGATCGTTGTACTTTGTGCATCGGCTATCGCAAATGGCTAGAATGGCGGGATTTTACCGGCACCGCCGGCACCCCGGCTAATCGAGGGCTACCCCGGTCGGCCAAACGCGCCCCCAAGGCATTATGAGCATTATCGACAATCGCAAGGCCACGCACGACTATTTCATCGAAGACCGCTACGAGGCCGGCCTGGTGCTGCAAGGCTGGGAAGTCAAGGCGATCCGCGATGGCCGCGTGCAGCTCAAGGAAAGCTATGTCATCGTGCGCGACGGCGAGCTCTACCTCTTGGGCATGCACGTCAGTCCGCTGCCCACGGCCTCCACGCACATCCACCCCGACGCCATGCGCACGCGCAAGCTGCTGCTCAAGGCCGAGGAAATCAGCAAGCTGATCGGCAAGGTCGAGCAGCGCGGCTACACGCTGGTGCCGCTCAACCTGCATTACAAGAACGGGCGCATCAAGCTCGATTTCGCGCTGGGCCGCGGCAAGAAGCTCTACGACAAGCGCGACACCGCGCGCGAAAAAGACTGGCAGCGCGAGAAAGAGCGCATGATGAAGCACGACACCCGCGCCCCGCGCCGCGGCAAGGACGACTGATTCAGGCGGCCGCGGGCAGCGGCGCCGGCTCGCCCTCGCCCGCCGGCCCCACGATGCGGTTGCGCCCCGCCGCCTTCGCGGCATAGAGCTTGCCGTCGGCGCGCTCGAAGAACGCCTGCAGGCCTTCGCCCGGCATCCATTCCGCCACGCCGGCGCTGAACGTATACGAAATCGAACTGCCGCCGTGCGCGCACGGCGTGCGCCGCACCGATTCCAGCAGGCGCGCCGCCACCTCCATCACCGCCTCGCTGCGCAGGTCGGGAAACAGCACCGCGAACTCCTCTCCGCCGACCCGGCCCACGTGATCGCCCGTGCGCAGCGTGGCCGTGGCCAGCAGGCCGAAATGGCGCAGCACGGCGTCGCCGGCCGCATGGCCGCGCGTGTCGTTGATGCGCTTGAAATGATCGATGTCCAGCAACAGCAGCGACAGCGGACGGCGCGTGCGCAGCGCCTGCGCGCAATAGCGCTCGGCCTGCAGCCACCACGCCTTGCGCGACATCAGCCCGGTCAGGAAATCGGTGTTGGCCTCCTGCTCGCGCTCGGCCAGCATGCGGTCGTGGATGATCATGATGGTGCCCAGCGTCAGGCAAGGCATGGTCAGCACGCCCAGCGTCATGAACACGATGTTCCAGGCGGTGGGCACCAGCAGCGCCTGCGGCTCGGCGATGTCCAGCAGGTACACCACGGCGCGCGCGGCGCACACCAGGGCGGACGCCAGCGCCACCACGCGCACGAAGTGGTAGCTGTAGCGCGACCGGTTCGACGGCATGCCGCGTCCGACCGTCACGGCGATGGCCAGCATGAAGCCCGCCATCAGGATCGACATCGCCACCATGCGGGCCCCGATCTGCGGCTCGATATACGTGTAGGCGGCCAGCACCAGCAGCGTGGCGCCGGCGCCCAGCGCCATGCGGCGCCTGGGCACCGGTTGCCCGACCAGCCGGCACAGGCCCGCGTAATAGGCGCAAAGCGCCAGGGCCACGGCCGCGTTGGCCAGGATCACCGATATGAACAGGGGGCCGCCGACGGCCTGCAGCGAGAACGCGCCGAACGCCAGCAGCGTCAGCAGGCTGCTGCCTATGGTTTGCTTGATGCCGGCCATGCCGCTGCGCGCCAGCGAGCCGAGCACGCACAGCGCCAGCAGTCCCGCCAGCGCCGCCACCAATAGCAGGTTGACGGGAGCGATCATCGTCCGGGCGCCGGCAGGCGCGGTTCTCAGCCGTTGCGGTTGGCGGACTTCACGATGGTCATGGCCGAGGCGATCATGCCGCCCACGTCCGACAGGTTGGACGGCAGAATCAGCGTATTGCCTTCCTTGGCCACGTTGCCGAACGCCTCCACGTAGCGCTCGGCCACCTTGAGGTTCACGGCCTCCATGCCGCCGGGCTGCTGCACCGCCCCGGCCACCTGGGTAATGGCCTTGGCGGTGGCCTCGGCGATCGCCAGCACCGCCGCGGCCTCGCCCTGCGCCTGGTTGATCTGCGCCTGCTTCTCGCCCTCGGAGCGGGCGATCGCGGCCTCGCGCTCGCCGGTGGCGATGTTGATCTGTTCCTGGCGGCGGCCCTCGGATGCCGCGATCAGCGCGCGCTTTTCGCGCTCGGCGGTGATCTGCGCCTGCATGGCGCGCAGGATCTCGTTGGGCGGGGTCAGGTCCTTGATCTCGTAGCGCAGCACCTTCACGCCCCAGTTCAGCGCGGCCTCGTCCAGCGAGGACACGATATTGCTGTTGATCGCGTCGCGCTCCTCGAACGTGCGGTCCAGCTCCATCTTGCCGATGACCGAACGCAGCGTGGTCTGCGCCAGCTGCGTGATGGCCGAAATATAGTTCGACGAACCATAGGACGACCGCATCGGGTCGGTCACCTGGAAGTACAGCACGCCGTCCACCTGCAGCTGGGTATTGTCGCGCGTGATGCAGATCTGGCTGGGCACGTCCAGCGGGATTTCCTTGAGCGAGTGCTTGTACGACACGCGCTCGATGAACGGGATCACGAAGCCCGCGCCCGGCGACAGGACCCGGTCGAACTTGCCCAGGCGCTCGACCACCCAGGCGTGCTGCTGGGGCACGATGGCGATCGCCTTGATGACGATCAGTATCGCCAGCGCGACGATGACGACGAGGACGATGGTGGACGTGTCGATCATGATTCGAAAGCCTCTCTCTGTAAGTACGTATGCCGCGCCGGCCTCAGGCCGGCCCGCCGGTGTGCTTGGGGGTCAGCACCAGGATGGAGCCGCGCATTTCGGTGATGATCTGTTCGCCGGCCCGGGGCGCCTGGCCGCGGGCCAGTTCGGCCTGCCAGTGCGCGCCGCGGTACCAGACGCGCGCCGTGCCGTTATCGGACCAGCTCTCAACCACCACCGTCTGGCCAATATCCAGATTGACGTCGGCGTTGCGCGCCGCGTCCAGCCCGCGCTGCTTCAGCACACGGGTCTTGCGCAGCACCAGCAGGCCCGCCAGCAGCACCACGCCGCAGGCCACCATTTGCCATTGCAGGGCGGCGCCGAACCATGCGGCCACCCCGCCCGCCGCCAGCCCCAGGGCCACCAGGAGCAAGTAGAACGTTCCGGTCGCCAATTCTCCGATCAGGGCCAGCGCGGCCAGTCCCAGCCATATCCACATAGTTTCGTACGCCCAAAAGAACGAGTCCCCAAGGAGGAGTCCCTGCGCGGGATTGTACGTATTTCCGAGACGTAACGGCAGAGGCGTCGGGCATCGGGAACAATTGCGCTGGATTATGATGTGTGCTGGCGGCGCGGACCCAGCGGGGCCCGTGATCCGCACCACTTACGCAAAGCCCAATGACCGCCGCAATGCCTTCCTCTCTTCCCGTCCTGATCCTGCACACCGGCGATCCGGACGCCACGCTCAAAAGCCAGTTCGGCGGCTATGCCGACCAGCTCGCGCAGGCCGCCGGCCTGACCCCCGACACGATGGAAATCGTGGCCGTGCATGAAGGCCGGCAGCCGCGCGCGCCGGCCAGCTACCGCGCCGCCCTCATCACCGGCTCGCCCGCGATGGTGACCGACCAGGAACCCTGGAGCGAAGACACCGCCGCCTGGCTGCGCGCGGCCGCCGCGGCCGGACTGCCCATGTTCGGCGTGTGCTACGGCCACCAGCTGCTGGCCCATGCGCTAGGTGGCAAGGTGGGCTACAACCCGGCCGGCCGCGAGGTCGGCACGCAGACCGTCGAACTGCTGCCGCCGGCCGCCGGCGACCGCCTGCTGGCCGGCCTGCCCTCCACCTTCCCGGCCCAGATGCTGCATGCGCAGACCGTGCTGCAACCGCCGCCCGGCGCCGCCGTGCTGGCGCGCTCGGACCTGGATGGCCACCAGATGATCCGGATCGGCCGCAACGTGTTCTCCACCCAGTTCCACCCGGAATTCGGCCCGGAGTTCGTGCGCGCCCACCTGGAGCGTTTCGGCCGCCGCTATGCGGCCGAAAACCTGGACGTGCCCGGCCTGTCGGCCAACGTGCGCGCCACGCCCGTGGCCGGCGGGCTGCTGCGCCGCTTCCTGGAGGTCTACGCCTAGGCGCCAGTCCGCGCAACAACCGGAGTGCGGCGCGGCGCGGGTCTTGGGAACATACGTTCAAGCGCGCGATCCGCGCATCCGTCAGGAGTTCCAGATGAACCAAGCCGCGAACCAAGCCGCCTCCCTGGGCACCCAGCACGCCGCCGCCATCGAGCGCGCCTGCCGCGCGCTGGAATCAGAGCAGCCGCCGGACCTGGCCACGCTGGCCGAACAGGCCGGCATGAGCCGCTTTCACTTCCACCGCGTATTCAAGGCGGCCACCGGCGTCACCCCCAAGGCCTACGCCACGGCGCTGCGCGCCAGCCGCGCCCGCCGGCAGCTGGAGCAAAGCGCCAGCGTCACGGACGCCATGTACGAGGCCGGCTTCAATTCCAGCGGCCGCTTCTACGAAGCCGCGCCCGCCATCCTCGGCATGACGCCCACCGCCTTTCGCAACAACGGCGCGGGCGTGGACATCCGCTTCGCGGTCGCGCAGTGCGCGCTCGGCGCCCTGCTGGTGGCCGCCAGCGATACCGGCATCTGCGAAATCGCCCTGCACGACGATCCCGAACAACTCGTGCGCAACCTGCAGGACCGCTTCAAGGCCGCGCGCCTGATCGGCGCCGACGCCGAATTCGAACGCTGGGTGGCGGCCGTCGTGGGCTTCGTCGAAGACCCCTCGCGCGGGCTGGACCTGCCGCTGGACGTGCGCGGCACCGCCTTCCAGCGCCGCGTGTGGGAGGCGCTGCGCGAGATCCCCGTGGGCGAAACCGCCACCTACACCGACATCGCCCGGCGCATCGGCTCGCCGCAAGCCGTGCGCGCCGTGGCCCGCGCCTGCGCGACCAACAACATCGCCCTGGCCATCCCCTGCCATCGCGTGGTGCGCACCGACGGCTCCCTGGCCGGCTACCGCTGGGGCATAGACCGCAAGCGCGAACTGATCGCGCGCGAAGCGCAGGCGGCGTAGGCGGGCAGCCAATCGACCTATATTTGCCCTGCCCTGAAGCCCGGTGTTGCATGCCGCGCAGATCCGGCCCTATGCTTTCAGGCAACAGGGAGATCATCATGCCGACGACCGATGCAAGCGCCCGCGTCAACAAGCGCCGCGCGGCGCTGCGCGCCGCCGGGCTGCGGCCCGTCCAGATCTGGGTGCCCGACACGCGGCGGCCCGATTTCGCGCAAGAATGCCAGCGGCAGTCCATCGCGGCTGCCGCGGCCGACGCCAAGGACGCAGACACACAGCGCTTTCTGGACGAAGCCGTATCCGATCTGGATGGCTGGAAGGCTTGATGCACCGGGGAGATCTTGTGCCGGTCGCCATCCAGGGGGACTTCGGCAAGCCCCGTCCGGCTTTGATCGTTCAGTCCGACCTCTTCAACGCCCATGAAAGCGTAACCGTGCTACCCGTAACCAGCAGCACGGTCGACGCCCCGCTGCTTCGCGTCACGGTCACGCCGAGCCCGCAGAACGGCCTTCGACAAGCTTCTCAAATCATGGTGGACAAGGCCGTGACGGTGCGCCGCGACAAGCTCGGACGGGTCTTTGGCCATATTGAGGCCGACACACTGCTGGAAGTCGAGCGTTGCATGGCGGTGTTCCTAGGCATCGCCAAATAAAAAACCACACCCGTTCCGGGATCACGCGGCGGGCAAATCCATGCTCAGCCTCAGCCGGCAGCATCCAAAAAAAACCCCGCGCCCCCCAAAGGGGGACGCGGGGTTTCTCAAACCGGCGATCCGATCAGTTCTTGGCCAGGCGCTGCCAGGTGTCCACAACCGTGTCCGGGTTGAGCGACATCGACAGGATGCCTTCGTCCTTCAGCCACTGCGCGAAGTCGGGGTGGTCGCTGGGGCCCTGGCCGCAGATACCCACGTACTTGTTGGCGGCCAGGCAGGCCTTGATCGCGCGGCGCAGCATGAACTTCACGGCGTCGTCGCGCTCGTCGAAATCGGCGGCCAGCAGTTCCATGCCGGAATCGCGGTCCAGGCCCAGGGTCAGCTGGGTCATGTCGTTCGAGCCGATCGAGAAGCCGTCGAAGTACTGCAGGAACTCGTCGGCCAGGATCGCGTTGGACGGGACTTCGCACATCATGATGAGCTTCAGGCCGTTCTCGCCGCGGGCCAGGCCATGCTTGGCCAGCAGGTTGACCACGCGTTCGGCCTGCCCCAGCGTGCGCACGAAGGGCACCATGATCTCGACGTTGGTCAGGCCCATTTCGTCGCGCACCTTCTTGAGCGCCTCGCATTCCATGCGGAAGCACTCGGCGAAGTCGTCGGCGATGTAGCGCGACGCGCCGCGGAAGCCCAGCATGGGGTTCTCTTCCTCGGGCTCGTAGCGCGAACCGCCGACCAGCTTGCGGTACTCGTTGGACTTGAAGTCCGACATGCGCACGATGACGGGCTTCGGATAGAAGGCCGCGGCGATGGTGGCCACGCCTTCGGCCATCTTCTCGACGAAGAACGCGCGCGGGCTGGCGTGCCCGCGGGCCGCCGATTCCACGGCCTTCTTCAGTTCGCCGTCGACGTTCGGGTAGTCCAGCACCGCCTTCGGGTGGATGCCGATGTTGTTGTTGATGATGAATTCCAGGCGCGCCAGGCCGACGCCGCCGTTGGGGATCTGGGCGAAGTCGAAGGCCAGTTGCGGGTTGCCCACGTTCATCATGATCTTCAGGTCGATGGCGGGCATTTCGCCGCGGCGCACTTCCTCGACCTCGGTCTCGATCAGGCCGTCGTAGATCCGGCCTTCGTCGCCTTCGGCGCAGGAGACGGTCACGGCCTGGCCTTCCTTCAGCACGTCGGTCGCGTTGCCGCAGCCGACCACGGCCGGAATGCCGAGCTCGCGCGCGATGATGGCCGCGTGGCAGGTGCGGCCGCCGCGGTTGGTCACGATCGCGGAGGCGCGCTTCATCACGGGCTCCCAGTTGGGGTCCGTCATGTCGGTGACCAGCACGTCGCCCGGCTGGACCTTGTCCATGTCGGAGATGTCGCCGACCACGCGCACCGGACCCGAACCGATCTTCTGGCCGATCGCGCGGCCGGTGATCAGGACCTGGCCGGTGGCCTTCAGGCGGTAGCGCTGCTGCACGTCGGCGGCGCCCTGTTGCGACTTCACGGTTTCCGGACGCGCCTGCAGGATGTAGATCTTGCCGTCGACGCCGTCGCGGCCCCATTCGATGTCCATGGGGCGGCCGTAGTGCTTCTCGATGATGACGGCGTAGCGGGCCAGTTCATTGACCTCGTCGTCGGTCAGCGAGTAACGGTTGCGCTCGGACACCGGCACGTCGACGGTGCGCACGGCGCGGCCTTCGGGACGCTCGGGGTCGAACTCCATCTTGATGAGCTTGGAGCCGATGCGGCGGCCGACGATGGGGAAATGGCCCTGGGCCAGCGTGGGCTTGAAGACGTAGAACTCGTCGGGGTTGACGGCGCCCTGCACCACGGTCTCGCCCAGGCCGTACGACGAGGTGATGAACACCACGTCCTGGAAGCCCGATTCGGTGTCGATGGTGAACATCACGCCGGCGCTGCCCTTGTCGGAGCGCACCATGCGCTGGATGCCGGCCGACAGCGCGACGTCGGCGTGGGCGTAGCCCTTGTGCACGCGATAGGAAATGGCGCGGTCGTTGTACAGCGAGGCGAACACGTGGCGGATCTTGTCCAGCACGTCATCGATGCCGACCACGTTGAGGAAGGTTTCCTGCTGGCCGGCGAAGGACGCATCGGGCAGGTCTTCGGCGGTGGCGGACGAACGCACGGCGAACGAGCCCTTGCCGTCGGCGTCGAGCTTGGCGAAGGCGTCGCGGATCTGCTTTTCGAATTCGGCCGAGAACGGCGCTTCGACGATCCATTGCCGGATCTGCGCGCCGGCGTTGGCCAGCTCGCGGACGTCTTCGGGGTTCAGCGTGCTCAGGCGCTCAGCGATGCGCTTGTCCAGGCCCGAAGCCTTGAGGAAGTCGCGGAAGGCGTCCGCGGTCGTGGCGAAGCCGCCCGGCACGCGCACGCCCGCGCCGGACAGCTGACTGATCATTTCGCCTAGTGATGCGTTCTTGCCTCCTACCGAGTCCACGTCCGTCATGCGGAGCTGCTCGAACAAAACAACATACGACATTGAAGTCACCTTTTACAATGGAATGAAAGCGAGTTTGGTCAATGCGTAGAAAGCGAACGCGGCAACCCTGCCCTGCCGTGTTTTTACGCGCTGACCAAACTGGCCTTGGACCGCCCTTGGGGTGACTTATAGGGGCCTGATTGTACTCGGTCGAGTACATCCGGCCATCGGCCTGGTTGGAATTTTTTACACATGACATCTACCTCGATCGTACGCACGGTTTACATCGTTTCCGACAGCACCGGCATCACCGCAGAAACCTTCAGCCAGTCGGTGCTTTCGCAATTCGAGGGCGTCGAATTCAAGCCGGTGCGGCTGCCCTTCGTCGACACGCTGGAAAAAGCCGCAGAAGTCGCCATGCGGATCGACCGCAGCGCCCAGGAAGCGGGCGTCCCGCCCATCGTGTTCAGCACCCTGGTCAACCCGGACATGCTGGCCCGTGTTCGCCAGGCGAACGGCGTGTTCCTGGACTTGTTCGGCACCTTCGTCAGCCATATCGAGCAGGCCCTCGGCCTGAAATCCAGCCATTCCATCGGCCGCTCGCACATGCTGGCCAATTCGGAAAAATACCGCAACCGGATCGATGCAATCAACTTCAGCCTGGCGCACGACGACGGCCAGTTCGTCAACCAGCTGGACCAGGCCGACGTGATCCTGGTGGGCGTATCGCGCTGCGGCAAGACGCCTACCAGCCTGTACCTGGCCATGCAATACGCCATCAAGGCGGCCAATTTCCCGCTCACGCCCGACGATTTCGAGCGCGGCACCCTGCCCTCGACCATCACGCCGCACCGCGCCAAGCTGTTCGGCCTGTCGATCCAGCCCGAGCGGCTGGCCGAGGTGCGCAACGAACGCCGTCCCAACAGCCGCTACGCCCAGCTGGAGCAATGCCGCTACGAAGTGGCCGAGGCCGAGCGCATGATGCGCCGCGAGGGGATTTCGTGGCTGTCCAGCACCACCAAGTCGATCGAGGAGATCGCGACCACGGTGCTGCAGGAAGTGGGGCTGGACCGCGGCTGAGACCGGGCCCCAGGCGCGGCTCAGCCCGCGCCGCCGGCCAGCGCCTGGCGGCGCTGCTCGAACAGGCAGATGGCGGCCGCCGCGCCCACGTTGAGCGATTCCACGGCGGCCTCGTCGTGCGGGATGCGCAGCTTGAGGCGGGCCGCGGCCAGCAGGGCCGGCGCCACGCCCTGGCCCTCGTGGCCGAAGACCCAGGCGCAGCGCGCCGGCAGTTGCCCGGCGTACAGGTCCCGGGCGCCTTCCAGCGCGGTGGCCACCAGCGGCACCCGCAGCCGCGGCAGCAGCGCGGCCAGATCGACGTGTTCATGGATCGCCAGGGCGAAATGCGCGCCCTGGCCGCTGCGCAGCACCTTGGGAGACCAGGCCGCGGCCGTGCCGGTCGCCAGGAACACCCGCTTCACGCCGGCCGCCGCGCAAGTGCGCAGCAAGGTACCTACGTTGCCCGGGTCCTGGATACGGTCGAACAGCACGCAATTCTCGGCGATGGCGTCGGGCGGCTCGACGGCCGGCGGCGTGACCAGGAAAGCCACGCCCTGCCCGCTTTCGACGCTGGCCAGCGACTGCATCAGCCGCGCGTCCAGGGCCAGCGAGCGGGCCTCGGGCACGGCCGCGGCCAGCGCGGCGATGTCGGGCTGCGACAGGCGCTCGACGTCGAACACCGCCCGGTCCGGCGCGCCGTAGTGCTGCAGCCAGGCCTGGCACAGGTGCACGCCGTCCAGCAGCACGGGCGCGCCGCGCTTGCCGGCGGTGCCGGCCAGCCTGGCCAGCGCCTTGACCGCGGGGTTGTCGCGGGAACTGATGTGCTTCATGGCGTCAGGCCGAAGGCCTTGATGGGCGCGAAGCTGCGGCGGTGCTCGGCGCAGGGGCCGTGTTCGCGCAGCATCTGCAGGTGCAGCGGCGTGCCGTAGCCCTTGTGCTGGTCGAACGCATACTGGGGATACAGCGCGTGCAGCCGCAGCAGGTCCGCGTCGCGCGCGGTCTTGGCCAGGATGGAAGCGGCCGAAATCGCCGGGACCAGCGCGTCGCCCTTGATGACGGTCTGCACCGTGCAGCCCAGCTTGGGAGCCTGGTTGCCGTCGACCAGCGCCAGCTGCGGCAGCACCGACAGGCCCTGGACCGCGCGCTGCATGGCCAGCATGGTGGCGCGCAGGATGTTCAGGCTGTCGATTTCGGCGACGCTGGCGCTGGCCACGAACCAGGCCAGCGCGCATTCGCGGATCTCCAGCGCCAGCGCCTCGCGCGTCTCGGGCTTGAGCACCTTGGAGTCCGCCAGCCCGGCGATGGGGCGGGCGGGATCGAGTATCACGGCGGCGGCGTAGACGGCGCCAGCCAGCGGGCCGCGGCCGGCCTCGTCGACGCCGGCCGTCACCAGCGGCGGCTGCTCGGGCGCGGCGAACAGGTCAGGCTGCTCCACCGGCCACCTCCAGGATCGCCTGAGCGGCCAGCGCCGGCGTATCGCGCAACAAATCCTGATGCAAGGCCGTGAAGCGGGCCTCGATGCGGGCCGCCAGCGCCTCGTCGCTGAGCGCTGTCCAGGTGGCCTCGGCCAGCTTTTCGGGCGTGGCGTCGTCCTGCAGCAGTTCGGGCACGGCGAAATCGCGCAGCAGCACGTTGGGCAGGCCCACCCACGGCAGATAAGGCCGCTGCTGGCCGGATTTCCAGGCCATGATGCGCCGCATCCAGGGCGACAGCACGTAGGAGATCACCATGGGACGCTTGTACAGCGCCGTCTCCAGCGTGGCCGTGCCGCTGGCCACCAGCACCGCGGTGGCGGCCTCCATGACCGACCAGGCCACCGGCGCCTGGCGTTCGCCGCCCTCGCCGTGCAGGTCCTGCGCGGTCACGCAGCGCAGCCCGGGCACCGGATACTGGGCCAGGATGGCCTGGAATTCGGCGCGCCGCTGGTCGTTGACCATGGGCACCACGCATTGCAGGGCCGGGTCTTTCTTCTGCAGCAGCTGCGCGGCCTGCAGGAAGCGCGGCGCCAACAGGCGGATTTCGGACGAGCGGCTGCCCGGCAGGATGGCCAGCACGCGCGCGTTCTGGTCTATGCCCAGGCGCTCGCGCGCGGCGGCGCGGTCGGGTTTCATCGGCACCGCGCCGGCCAGCGGATGGCCCACGTAAGTGACCGGAATGCCTTCCTTGCGGTAGATCTCTTCCTCGAACGGGAACAGCACCAGCATGTGCGACACCGATTCGCGGATCTTGTGGATGCGTTCGTAGCGCCAGGCCCAGATCGACGGGCCGACGAAATGCACGGTGGGCGTGCCGGCCTGGCGCAGCTGGTGCTCCAGGCGCAGGTTGAAGTCCGGCGCGTCGATGCCGACGAAGACCGCGGGCGGCTCGGCCAGCCAGCGGCGCTTGACGTCGCGGTAGGTGCCCAGGAGGCTGGGCAGGCGCTTGAGCGCGTCGACGTAGCCGAACACGGTCAGCGCGTGCATGGGATGCCAGGCGTCGAATTCGCGGGCCTGCATCTGCGGCCCCCCTATGCCCTCGCAGCGCACGCCGGCATCGCGGGCCTGCAGACCGGCAATGATGCGGCCGGCCAGCAGGTCGCCCGAAGGCTCGCCGGCCACCATGCCGATCCGGTAGCTCATGGCCGGATGATGCCGCGGCTGGCGACGTCCAGAAAGTCGAGCATCGTCTGCAGGTGCTCGGCGGCTTCCGGTTCGGCCTGCTGGCGGGCGCGCAGCTCGGCGCGCGCCGCGTCCAGGGACAGCCCGCGGCGGTAGATGATCTTGTAGGCGTCGCGCAGCGCCGAGATCTGGGCGGCGGTGAAACCGCGGCGCTTCAGGCCCTCGACGTTCACGCCTACCGGCCGGCACGGATTGCCGGCGGCCAGCACGAAAGGCGGCGTGTCCTGCATCAGCGAGCTGTTGCCGCCGGTCATGCTGTGCGCGCCGATGCGGGCGAACTGGTGCACGCCGGTCAGGCCGCCCACGATGGCCCAGTCGCCGACATGGACGTGGCCGCCCAGCTGCACCGAATTGGCCAGGATGGTGTTGCTGCCGATGTGGCAGTCGTGCGCCACGTGCACGTAAGCCATGATCCAGTTGTCGTCGCCCAGCGTGGTGACGCCGCCGTCCTGCACGGTGCCCGTGTTGAGCGTGACGAATTCGCGCACCGTGTTGCGGTCGCCGATCTCGAGGCGGGTGGGCTCGCCCTTGTACTTCTTGTCCTGCGGCATGCCGCCGATGGAACAATAGCGGTAGAAGCGGTTGTCGCGCCCGATGGTCGTCACCCCGTCCACCATGCAGTACGGGCCGATTTCGGTGCCCGCGCCGATGGTCACGTCGGGACCGATCGTGGCATAGGCGCCGACCACCACGCTAGGATCGAGCTTGGCCGCCGGATCGACGACGGCGGTGGGGTGAATGTTTCCTGCCATTTAGTCTTCCAGGCTGCGGATCGCGCACATCAGCTTGGCCGAGGCGACTTCCTGGCCGTCCACCGTGGCGCGCGCATTGTATTTACAGATGCTGCGGCTCAAACGCTCTGCCTGCGCCTCGATGCGCAGCTGGTCGCCCGGCACCACGGGGCGGCGGAAACGCGCGCCGTCGATGCCGACCAGGTAATACGCCGTCTTGGCGCCTTCGCACTTGAGCCCGCCGTCCTCGTCGGTGAACGAGAACAGCGCCGCGGCCTGCGCCATGGCTTCGACGATGAGCACGCCGGGCATCACCGGATGATGCGGAAAGTGGCCGTTGAAAAACGGTTCATTGATCGAGACATTCTTGATGGCCACGATGGACTTGCCAGGCACCATTTCGACGACGCGATCAATCAGCAGCATCGGGTAACGATGCGGCAACCTCTCCATGATCCCCTTGATGTCGAGTTCCATTTTTCTGTGCTTTCCTGCAAAGTGAAATAATTTCGCGGCGCGGACGCGCCGGGGCGGCGATGCGCCCTACTCTTTTTCCAGCGTCCGCACGCGGCGGCGCAATTGCGCCAACTGCTGTATCACGGCGGCGTTGCGCTGCCAGTCGCCGTGCTCCGCATACGGGAACACGCCGGTATAGCGGCCGGGCTTCGAAATGCTGGAGGTGACCGCGGTGCCGCCCGAAATATGGACATCGTCGCCCAGCGTCAGGTGGCCCGACAGCATGGCGGCTCCGCCGATGGTGCAGCGCTCGCCTATCGTGGTCGAGCCGGCCACGCCGACGCAGGCCGCCATCGCGGTATGCGCGCCGATGCGGCAGTTGTGCCCGATCATGATCTGGTTGTCCAGCTTCACGCCGTCGGCCACGATGGTGTCTTCCAGCGCGCCACGGTCGACCGTGGTATTGGCGCCGATCTCGACGTCATCGCCGATGGTCACGCCGCCCAGCTGCGGAATCTTGCCCCAGGCGCCCTGGCCCAGCGTCGGGTCCGGCGCGAAGCCGAAGCCGTCCGCGCCCAGCACGGCGCCGCTGTGGATGATGGCGCGCGCGCCCACCTTGACGCCTTCGTACAGGGTGACGTGGGCATGCAGCAGGCTACCCGGGCCCACGGACGAGCCGGCGCCGATGACGCAACCGGGGCCCAGCACCGCGCCGCGGCCGATCCGGGCGCCGGCCTCGACCACGCAATGCGGGCCGATGCGGGCGCCCTCTTCGATGACGGCGTCTTCGGCCACCACCGCGGACGGATGCGTGCTGCCGGGCAGCTCGGGCCGGCGGGCGGCGTCGAACCACTGCGCCACGCGGGCGTAAAGCAGATAGGGATGCTTGCAGACGACCAGCGCGAAAGGCGGCCGGGCGCTGCCCTCGGCCTCCAGGGCCTCGGCCACGTCGGGGGAGACGATGACCGCGGCGGCGCGCGTGGCGCCGAGCTGGCTCTGGTAGCGGGGATTGGCCAGGAAAGCGATTTCCTGGGGGCCCGCCGACGACAGGGTGCCGATGCCGCAGACCCGCAACGGGTCTGCGCCAGGCTGCGCGCTGATACGCCAGTCCAGACCCTGGGTATTGGCGGCGCTCAACAGTGCTTCAAGCGTCGGCGCGCGGACAAGATCCAGTAAAACCGGCATGGTGCGACAGCTGCTGTTTTACTTGCCCAGGCTCTGGATCACCTTGTCGGTGATGTCGATGCGCGGGTTGACCGTCACGGCGTCCTGAATGATCAGGTCGTAGCTTTCCTGCTCGGCGATGCGCTTGATGGCCTCGTTGGCCTTGGTCACGATGCCCGAGAATTCCTCGTTGCGGCGGCGGTTGAAGTCTTCCTGGAACTCGCGGCGCTTGCGCTGCAGGTCGGTATCCAGGTTGGACAGTTCACGCTGGCGCTTGACGCGGTCGGATTCCGACAGGACGGGCGCGTCCTTGTCGAACTTCTCGGCCTGCGAACGCAGGTTGTTGTTCAAGCGCTGGAGTTCATCGTCGCGCTTCTTGAATTCGGCTTCGATCTTGCTTTGGGCGGCCTTGGCCGGACCCGACTCGCGCAGGATCCGCTCGGTGTTGACGAAACCGATCTTGGTGCCTTGCGCCTGCGCGGGAATCGCTGCAGCCGAACCGAGAATGAGCGCACCCACCAGGGCGATGGAACCCCCCAGCTTGCCGCGGCGCTTGGCGCGCAGCGAATTCGATGTTTTAAGTGCGGAATCAGACATCATGAAAATCTCACCTTCCAGTAAGGCAAAGCCAAAGTGTGTATTGTGCCACTAAACGGCAAGGGAGCCGGCCAGCCGGCCTCCTGCCTTGTTTTCAAGCGTAACGGCGCTCAGAACCCGGTCCCGATCTGGAACTGGAAGCTCTGCTTGTCGTCGCCCTGCTTGGCGTTGAGCGGACGCGCGTACGACAACTGCAACGGCCCCATCGGCGACTGCCACGACAGGCCGATACCGGCCGAGAACCGCCAGCCGCAAGGATCTTCCACCTCGCTGCCCGGCTTGCCGTTGGTGCAAGACAGGCCGCTGCCGGCCGAAACCTGGCCCGCATCCGAGAAGATGAACCAGCGCAGGGTGCGGTCTTTCGAGGCCCCCGGGAACGGCAGGTACAGCTGGGCGTTGGCCACGATGCGGCGCGTGCCGCCCAGGTAGTCGCCCGTCTTGGTGTCGCGCGGGCCCAGCGAGGAGCCTTCGTAGCCGCGCACGGTGCCGATGCCGCCGGCGTAGACGTTCTTGATGACCGGGTAGTCCTTGCTGCCGTAGCTCTGGCCCCAGTCCACCAGGCCGTTCAGGGCCAGGGTGTACGAACCGCCCAGCGGCACGTAGTACTGCTGCTGGGCCGTCAGCATCGTGTACTGCAGGTCGATGGTGGAAACGTCGGCCTTCAGGCGGGTGTACGAACCCTTGGTCGGCGCCAGCGCGCTGTCGCGCGTGTCCTTGGACCAGCCCGCGCTCAGGATCACCGAGTTGGTCGAATCGCCGTAGTCGTCAACGAATTTCTCGTAGGCGGCCGGCGAGTTGTTGTACAGCTCGATCTGGTTGCGTTCGAAGTTGGCGCCCAGGAAGATGCGGTCGTATTCCGAGATCGGCACGCCGAAGTTCATGCCCAGGCCCATGGCCTTGACGCGATAGTCGCCGTCGTTGTTGTTCCAGGGCTCGGTCACGCGGTAGTAGGCCGACGACGTGCGGCTGATGCCGTCCTTGGTCCAGTACGGATCGGTGTGCGAGAGCACGATCGCGCGGTTGGTCTTGCTGGTGTTCAGCTGCAGGGTCAGGTTGGTGCCGCTGCCGAACACGTTGTCTTCGCTGATGCCGGCCGACAGGATCGCCTTTTCCGACGAACCGTAGCCCACGCCCAGGTTGATCATGCCGGTGGGCTTTTCCTTGACGTCGACGTTGACGTCGACCTGGTCGGGCGAGCCCGGCACCGGGTCGGTCTTGACGTTGACGTCGCTGAAATAGCCCAGGCGGTCGATACGGTCGCGCGAGGTCTTGATGTCTTTGGCGTCGTACCAGGCCGCTTCCTGCTGGCGCATCTCGCGGCGCACCACCTCGTCGCGGGTGCGGGTGTTGCCGCCGATCTGGATGCGGCGCACGTATACGCGGCGGCTCGGGTCGACGTAGAACGTCAGGTCGGCCTCGTGCTTGGCGCGATCCAGCTGCGGGTTGGGGTTGACGTTGGCGAAGGCGTAGCCCAGTTCGCCCAGGTAGTCGGTAATGGCCTTGGCCGAGTCGTTGGCCTTGGCCGCGGAGAAGGTCTCGTCAGGCTTGACCTGCAGCAGCGCGTTGATTTCCTTGTCCAGGCCCAGCAGGTTGCCCGCCAGCTTCACGCTGCGCACCTTGTAGGGCTCGCCCTCGTGCACGGTGATGGTGATGCGGATGTCCTTGCGGTCCGGCGAGATCGTGACCTGCGGCGGCTCGACCGAGAATTCCAGGTAGCCCTGGTCCAGGTAGAACGAGCGCAGGCGTTCCAGGTCGCCTTCGAGCTTCTCGCGCGAGTATTTGTCGGTGTCGGTGTACCAGGTCAGCCAGCCGGGCGTGGTCAGCTGGAACACGTCCAGCAGATCGCCTTCGGAGAACGCCTTGTTGCCGACGAAGCGGATTTCCTGGATGCGCGCGACCGAGCCTTCGAACACGTCGAAGCTCACGCCCACGCGGTTGCGCGGCAGCGGCGTGACGGTGGCGGTGACCTCGACGCCGTACTTGCCCTTGGACAGGTACTGCTGCTTGAGTTCGTATTCGGCGCGTTCGAGCATGGAGCGGTCGAAGATGCGGCCCTCGGCAAAGCCCACCTGCGCCAGCGACGTGGTGATGGCCTTGGAGTCGAACTCGCGCATGCCGTTGAAGTTGACCGAGGCGATGGTGGGGCGCTCCTGCACCACCACCACGACGACGTTATTGTCGGTCTGGATCTGCACGTCGGAGAAAAAGCCCGTGCCGTACAGGCGCCGGATGGCCTCGGTGGCCTCTTGCTCGGTGAACTGTTCGCCAACCTTGACGGGCAGATAGCCGAAGACGGTGCCGGCGTCGGTGCGTTGGATCCCTTCTACGCGGATATCCCGCACGACAAAAGGGTCGAAGGCGTGGGCCATGGCCGGTACTAGCAGTGCGGCGATCAGACCCGGCAGTACACCCTTTTTGTGATGAAACATCCGGCGAAAAGACATCCTTGAGTATCCTCGGTCGTGCAAATGGCGGGGGATTTTATNGACCGATGCCCGGTTTGGGGTAATGCGGATCGACCAGATCGGCAAAGAGCTTCCACGGCACCGCACGCTCCATCTTGGCCAGAAACTTCTCACGGCGCGTTTTCTTGCGTTTGCCAACGTACTCGGCTTCGGAAAAACTCAACTGGCTCATCGGGTTCACTCGGATCGGACTGTTTTCAATAACTTATATTCTGACAGGTTCGTTGGACTTGTTCAGAGGTTCCCTAAATCGCGCTCAGGTGAACAAACGCGTGAAATCGTTGAACAGCGCCAGCCCCATCAGGCCTGCCAACAAACCTATGCCGGCGCGCTGTCCGATATCGATCCACCTCGCGGGCGGCGGGCTGCCCCGCACAATTTCGACGAGATAGTACAGCAGATGGCCGCCGTCCAGCATAGGAATGGGTAGCAAATTTAGAACGCCCAGGCTGATGCTGATCAAGGCGATATACGCGATATAAGCAACAATTCCGATTCTCGCGGTCTGGCCGGCGTAGTCGGCGATGGTCACGGGGCCGCTGACGTTGCGCCAGGACACGTCGCCGGTCACCATGCGGCCCATCATGCGCAGCGAGAACCACGCCGTGTCCCAGGTGCGGACCGCGCCGCGCCACAGACTTTCGAACACACCGTAGCGGACCGTCACCATCGGGACGTCGCCGCCCAGCTGCACGCCCAGCCGGCCGATCTCGCGGCCGTCCACCGTTTCGACGCGCGGGGTGACGTTCAGGGAGATCTCGGCGCCGTCGCGCACCAGCGTCAGCGCCAGGGTCTTGCCGGCGCTTTCCTGGATCTGCCGGACCAGGGCGCCGGTGTCGGGCGTGGGCGCGCCATCGACCGCCACCACCAGGTCGCCCGGCCGCAGGCCGGCGGCCTGCCCTTCCCCGCCGTCGATCACGGCGCGCACCGCGGGCCGGGGCTGGGCCAGCCGGATGCCGGCGGCCGCCAGCGGGTCTCCGCCGGAGGGGTCCATGGAATTGGAGGGCAGCGCCAGTTCGCGCAGGTGCACGGAGCCGCTGGCGTTGCGGACCTCGATCTGGGTGGTGCCGCCGGTGGCCATCACGTCCATCAGGCGCCAGCGCGCGTCCGACCAGGAGGCGATCTGCTCGCCGTCGATGGCCAGGATGCGGTCGCCCGGCAGCAGGCCGGCCCGGGCGGCGGGGGTCTCGGCCGCGGGCTGGGCGATAACGGCCACGGGCTCCTCGGTGCCGGCCATGTTCAGGCCGGCATAAAGGAATACCGCGAGGATCAGGTTGAAGATGGGGCCGGCCGCGACGATGGCGATGCGCTGGCCGACCGGCTTGCGGCTGAAGGCGGCCGCCGCTTCCTCGGCGCTGGCGCCGGGAGGGGGATCGTCCTGCATCTTGACGTAGCCGCCCAGCGGCCAGGCCGACAGCGCCCACTCGGTGCCGTGGCGGTCGTAGCGGCTGGCGACGACCTTGCCGAAACCTACCGAGAACCGCAGGATCTTGACGCCGCACAGCCGGGCCACCCAATAGTGCCCCAGCTCATGAAAGACGATCAGGGTGCCAAGCGCAACCGCGAAGGCCAGCAGCGTAAAAAGCATGAAATTCTTAAAAATCCGGGGAATCGGTGGCGGGCGGGTCTGAATTCAACCGGACCTTGCCCTGCCTTTCAGGCCAGCCCCAGGTTGCCCGCGTACGCGCGCGTGGCGGCGTCCAGGGCAAGCACGTCGTCAAGACTACCGAGCGTAACAGAACCCTGTCGCGCCTGCCACTCCAGGGAAGCCTCGATCACCCGCGCGATCCAGGTATAGGGAAGCCGGCCCGCCAGGAAGGCCTCGACGGCCACTTCGTTGGCGGCGTTCAGGGCCACGCAGGCGCCCTGCCCGGCGCGCAGCGCCGCGAACGACAGCGCCAGGCACGGGAACCGGGCCAGATCGGGTTTTTCGAAGTCCAGCCGTCCCAGGCGCGTCAGGTCCAGCGGCCCCACGCCGCTTTCCAGCCGCTCGGGAAAGCCCAGGCCGTAGGCGATCGGCGTGCGCATGTCGGGCTGGCCCAGCTGCGCCAGCACCGAACCGTCGTTGTACTCGACCATGGAATGCACCACGCTCTGCGGATGCACCACGACCTCGATGCGTTCGGCCGGCATGGCGAACAGCCAGTGCGCCTCGATCACCTCCAGGCCCTTGTTGAGCATGGTGGCGGAATCCACCGAGATCTTGCGGCCCATGCTCCAGTTGGGATGGGCGCAGGCCTGGGCCGGCGTGACGTCGTGCAGGTCTTCCAGGTCGCGGCCGCGAAACGGTCCGCCCGAGGCCGTCAGCAGCAGGCGCCGCACGCCGGGCGCCGGCGCATCCGGCGCCAGGGCGCGCCCGCCGGTGGGCATGCATTGGAAGATCGCGTTGTGTTCGCTGTCGATAGGCAGGAGTTCGGCGCCGTTGTCGCGTATGGCCTGCATGAACAGCGAGCCGGCGGCCACCAGCGCCTCTTTGTTGGCCAGCAGCACGCGCTTGCCGCTGCGCGCGGCCGCCAGCGCGGCGGGCAGGCCCGCGGCGCCGACGATGGCCGCCATGACCGAATCGCACTGCGGGTCGGCCGCGGTATCGGCCAGCGCCTGCGCGCCGACCCGGATCTCGGGCATGGGCCGCGCGCCGCTCCAGGCGGCGGCGAACTGGCGGCGGGCGGCCTCGTCGGGCACCACCACCACCGCCGCGCCGCTGGCTTCGGCCTGTTCCGCCAGGCGCTGCATCCGGCTGTAGGCGGACAAGGCATACACCGCCAGCCGCTCGGGGTGGCGGGCGATCACATCCAGCGTGCTTTCACCGATCGAACCGGTCGATCCCAGCACCACGACGCGTTGAAAAGCCGTCAAAACAACACTCCAGACAAAAGTAGCGCGAACGGCGCGACCGGCAGGATCGCGTCGATGCGGTCGTAGACGCCGCCATGGCCGGGCAGCAGCGAGCTGGAATCCTTGCGGCCGGCGCGGCGCTTGAGCAACGATTCGAACAGGTCGCCGACGATGGACAGCACGCCCAGCAGCGCGGCGATCGGCAGCGCGAGCCACAGCGTCCAGCGCTCGACCAGGGCGTGGCCGAAGGTGCCGGCCCACAGGCTGGACAGGCCGATCCAGACGACCGCGCCGAGCACGCCGGCGATGGCGCCCTCGATGGTCTTGCCGGGACTGACCCGCGGAGCCAGTTTACGCCTGCCGAACGCACGGCCGGCAAAATAGGCGGCGATGTCGGCCACCCACACCAGCGCCAGCAGCGACACCACGAAGCCGGCGCCGCGCGCCATGAACATCTGCGCCAGCACGGCCCAGGCGGCGAATGCCGCCGGCACCGAAAACAGCGACCAGCCCGCGCTGGCCGGCGGCGCGTCGGCGCGCCCGCGCACCACTGCCGTGACGCCGCCGAACAGCCATACGGCGCACACCGCGGGCACCACATAGCGCAGCACCCAGGCCGGATCGGCCACGCCGCTGCGCTGGCCCGCAAGCCAGGCCGACGCGAGCGCCAGCATGCCGGCCAGCAGCAGCGCGGCCACGCCGACGGAAATCAGGGGGGAAGGCGGTTGCGGCAGCGTCAGGCGCAGCCACTCCCAGTTGGCGCAGGCGGCCGCCAGGGCCAGCAAGGCGACGAACCACCAAGGATTCGCACTGACCATCGTGGCGGCCAGAATGGCCAACAGGATGACGGCGGTAACGATACGCTGGCCCAACATGTGACGGTCTCCTCGTGTACGGCTCTGGAAAGACGCGCTAGTCGCCGTCCGCTTGAATTACTTCGCGCCGTCTTCGTGGAGTTGCGCACTGGTGCGGCCGAAGCGGCGCTCGCGCGTGCGGTACCAGTCGAAGGCGGCCTGCAGCTCGGCCGCGCCGAAATCCGGCCAGTAGCGGTCGGTGAAGTAGAACTCCGCGTAGGCCATCTGCCAGATCAGGAAATTGGAAATGCGCTGCTCTCCGCCGGTGCGGATGAACAGGTCGGGCTCGGGCGCCCAGGCCATGGACAGGTGGCGCGACAGGCGCGCTTCGTCCACCAGCTGGGGCTGCGTCGCCAGCGACGGCTCGGCGGCCAGCATGGCGCGGGTGGCCTGCAGGATGTCCCAGCGTCCGCCGTAATTGGCGGCGACGGTCAGGTGCAGGCGGTCGTTGTGCGCGGTGCGTTCCTGCGCCGCGAAGATGAGTTCCTGCAGCCGCGGCTCGAACGCGCTCAGGTCGCCGATGACGTGCAGGCGCACGCCCTGCTCTTCCAGTTTGCCGACCTCGCGCTCCAGCGCCTGCACGAACAGGCGCATCAGCAGCGACACTTCTTCGGCGGGACGGCGCCAGTTCTCCGAACTGAAGGCGAACAGCGTCAGGTAGCGCACGCCGGCGCGCCCGCAGGCCTCGACCACGCGCCGCACCGCCTGCACGCCCTTGGCATGGCCCGCGGTGCGCGGCAGCAGGCGCCGCGTGGCCCACCGGCCATTGCCATCCATGATGATGGCCACATGCTCGGGAACGTCGCGAGTCTCGGGAACCGCCTGGGTCGAACTGGTTGCCATGGGTTGATTACTGCGCGTTGAGCGGTGCAAACGGAATACGGGAAAAGCCTGCGCCGTCGTTCCACCGTTGCGTAGGAAAGCCGCGAAACAATGGAAAAGACGGCGCGCGAAGAACAGACGCGGCCATGCCGGCCGCGTCCGGAACGTGCCGAAATTATACGGTCATGATTTCCGCTTCTTTCTGCGCGACCATCTTGTCGATGTCGGCCACGCTGCGGTCGGTCAGCTTCTGGACCTCGTCCTGCGAACGGCGTTCGTCGTCCTCGGAGATTTCCTTGTCCTTGACCAGGCGCTTGAGCGCTTCGTTGGCCTCGCGGCGCAGGTTGCGCACGGCCACCTTGGCGTCCTCGCCTTCGCTGCGCACCACCTTGGTCAGGTCGCGGCGGCGCTCTTCGGTCAGGGCCGGCATCGGCACGCGGATGGTGTCGCCCATGGAGATGGGGTTGAGGCCCAGGTCCGATTCGCGGATGGCCTTCTCGATCGGGCCGGCCATCTGTTTCTCGTAAGGCTGCACGCTGATGGTGCGGGCGTCGACCAGGTTCACGTTGCCGACCTGGCTGATCGGCACGGGCGAGCCGTAGTACTCGACCTGCACGTGGTCCAGGATGCCGGTATGGGCGCGGCCCGTACGGATCTTGGCCAGGTTGGTCTTGAGCGTGTCAAGCGACTTGGCCATCCTGGCTTCGGCGGATTTACGGATTTCTGCGACGCTCATGGAATTTCCTTTTCTTTAAACGTGTACCAAGGTGCCTTCGTCTTCGCCGCTGACCACCCGCTTGAGGGCGCCGGACTTATTGATCGAAAACACTTTGATCGGCAGTTTCTGGTCGCGGCACAGCGCGAAGGCGGTGGCGTCCATCACTTCCAGACGGCGCACGATCGCTTCGTCGAAGCTGATGCGCGCGTAACGCGTAGCGGTGGGATCCTTGTTGGGGTCCGCGCTATAGATGCCGTCCACCTTGGTGGCCTTCAGCACGATCTCCGCGCCGATCTCGGCGCCACGCAGGGCGGCGGCGGTGTCGGTGGTGAAGAACGGATTGCCGGTGCCGGCCGCGAAAATGACGACCTTGCCCTCTTCGAGGTAGCGCAGGGCCTTGGGACGGATGTAAGGCTCGACGACCTGATCGATGTTCAGGGCCGATTGTACGCGGGTGTCGATACCCTTGTGCTTGAGCGCGTCCTGCAGCGCAAGCGCGTTCATGATGGTGGCCATCATGCCCATGTAGTCGGCGGTCGCGCGGTCCATGCCCTGCGCGCCCGGGGCGACGCCACGGAAGATGTTGCCCCCGCCGATGACGATGGCCAGCTCGACGCCTGCGGCGGCGACTTCGGCGATCTCATCGGTCATGCGGACGATGGTGGAACGATTGATGCCGAAGGCATCCTCGCCCATCAGCGCCTCGCCGGAAAGTTTGAGAAGAACCCGTTTGTATGATCTGCTGCTCATAGGTGATATCCCGAAGAACAATCCGACGAAAGTGTAAGACAAGAAATAGGCCGGCCTGATTTTAGTCAGTGCCGGCCTGTAAGCAAACTACCGTTTAGGCGCGGCCGGCGGCGGCAGCGGCAACCTCAGCGGCGAAATCGCTGGTCTTCTTCTCGATACCTTCGCCGACGACGAACAGCACGAACTTGCTGATCGAAGCGCCCTTGGCCTTCAGCATCTGCTCGACGGTGGCCTTGTCGTCCTTGACGAACGGCTGCGACAGCAGGGTGACTTCCTTCAGGAACTTCTGGACCGAGCCTTCGACCATCTTGGCGACGATTTCAGCCGGCTTGCCCGATTCGGCGGCCTTCTGCTCGGCGACCGAGCGTTCGGCGGCGATGTCGGCCGGGTTCACGCCTTCGGCGTTCAGGGCCTTGGGCTTGGTGGCGGCGATGTGCATCGCCAGGTCCTTGCCCACTTCTTCGGCGCCGGTGTACTCGACCAGCACGCCGATGCGGCCGCCGTGCACGTAGCTGGCCAGCGCGTTGGGGGTCTCGATGCGCTCGAAGCGGCGGATCGACATGTTTTCGCCGATCTTGCCGATCAGGGCGGTGCGGGTCGTTTCGACCGTGCCTTCGCCGTACGGCAGCGCCGACAGCGCGGCCACGTCGGCCGGGTTCTGCGTGGCGACCAGTTCGGCCAGCTTGTTCACGAAGGCGACGAAGTCGTCGTTCTTGGCGACGAAGTCGGTTTCGCAGTTGACTTCGATGACGGCGCCTTGCTTGGCGTCGGCGGAGATGAACAGACCGATCAGGCCTTCAGCGGTGACGCGGGCGGCGGCCTTGCTGGCCTTGTTGCCCAGCTTGACGCGCAGGATTTCCTCGGCGCGGGCCAGATCGCCTTCGGCTTCCGTCAAGGCCTTCTTGCACTCCATCATGGGGGCGTCGGTCTTTTCGCGCAGTTCCTTGACCAGGGCAGCGGTAATTTCAGCCATGTTTGCTCCAATTTTGCTAGGGACTTGTCCCGGCGGGCCGGGACAGTGGTGTGATTCGATGGGACATCCGCGCCAGGCGGATCGGGAAGATGGGAGCCCACCTTCGCTGTGCCGGCGAGGCGGGAGCGGATCGGAATGCCGGGCCGCTCCCGGACGCTAAGCGCCGGACATGACAACTATGGCTTAGGCCTGGTTGTCCTGGACTTCGACGAACTCTTCCTGGCCTTCGCCCAGCTCTTCGACCAGACCGTTCAGGTTCTGCTCGCGGCCTTCCAGCACGGCGTCGGCGATGCCCTTGGCGTACAGCGCGATGGCCTTGGCCGAGTCGTCGTTGCCGGGGATGACGTAGTCGATGCCGTCGGGCGAGTGGTTGGTGTCAACCACGGCCACGACCGGAATGCCCAGCGTCTTGGCTTCGGCGATGGCGATCTTGTGGTAGCCGACGTCGATCACGAACATGGCGTCGGGCAGGCCGTTCATGTCCTTGATGCCGCCGATCGACTTGTTCAGCTTTTCCAGTTCGCGCTGGAACAGCAGGCCTTCCTTCTTGATCATGCGCTCGGCGCCGCCTTCGGCGACCACGGCTTCCATGTCCTTCAGGCGCTTGACCGAGGTCTTGACCGTCTTGAAGTTGGTCAGCATGCCGCCGAGCCAGCGGGCGTCGACGTAGGGCATGCCGCAACGGGCAGCTTCGGCGGCGACCAGCTCGCGCGCAGCGCGCTTGGTGCCGACGAACAGGATGTTGCCGCCGCGAGCAGCCAGCTGCTTCACGAACTTGGTGGCTTCCTGGTACTTGTCAACCGTCTTTTCGAGGTTGATGATGTGAATCTTGTTGCGATGGCCGAAGATATAGGGGGCCATCTTGGGGTTCCAGTAACGGGTCTGGTGACCGAAGTGGACACCCGCTTCCAGCATTTCGCGCATCAAAGACATAACTTTCTCCAAGGGTTGTTTCTTGCGCCGCACCTGCATCAGCCTCTGGCTGACACCCTGGGTGGTGTTGCGCGCGATTTCCCGCAACGGCGGGATGACAAAATTCTAACCGGGCCGGCCGATCACTGCCGCAATAATGCCGGCGCCCACGGCGCCTGGCGCCTCGAATGCCGCTTACTACGCTGCCGCGATAAACCCAGACGGCCGCCACGACGAAAAACCTGCGCCGCGCTCCTGCATTGCGTCTCCCGACCCGCCAGGAATTTCCTGGAAGTTTCTTCGAGACGCGCCCGACCCGGTTTTGTCGGCGGCGAAATCCGGCTCTGGAATATCCTGCTCTTCGCGCCCGGACTTGAACTTCCATCCAGCCGCGCATCAGACCATCGGGGCATCTCTTAAGAAAACAATAATGTTTTCAAGAGCTTAATCCGACATCCACACCGAGCACAGACCCTGAACCTGCATCGCCGCTCAAAAACCTGACCAGGCCTGCAAGCGCACCGCGTCCCGGCCGCGCCAGCCGCGCAATTGCCGCCGTCCGCACCCGCCCGGCCCGCATCCGTCATGTCCGCATCCCGCCACCGGCACCCGCGGCCTGCCCGAATTCGCTCCACAACCTTCGCTTGCGGTGAAACTTCAGGGCGCGCCGACGATCCCAATGTATGGACCCGCACCAACCAATACGGCCGGGGTCGCGCAAAACCCGCGTCAACCCACCTTGCCAACATCCGCCGGGTTCGGCTCTTGCCGCTACCCAGTTATAGAATCGGACAGTCATGCCGCAGGCGCTTTTGCTCCGCCCCGGTATGTCCTACCAGACCCTAATGCATCCCCAAAAATTTAGGGAAGCCTATAATTCTACTATTCTTTCAAGCAGACATTCAAGCGACAGATAGCCAAGCTACTCCATGGGCACCATTACCAATCAAGCCGATCTGGCCAAGATGCGCGCGGCCTGCCAGGACGCCGCCAAAGTTCTCGATTTCATCACCCCCTACGTCAAGCCGGGCGTCACCACCGGCGAGCTGGACCGGTTGTGCCTGGAGTACCTGACCGACGAGCTGGGCGTGAAGTCGGCCACCGTGGGCTACGCGCCGCCCGGCTATCCGCCCTTCCCCGGCGCCATCTGCACCTCGGTCAACCATCAGGTCTGCCATGGCATCCCGGGCGACAAGGTGCTGAAAAATGGGGACTCATTGAATATCGACGTCACCATCATCAAGGACGGCTGGTTCGGCGACACCAGCCGCATGTACGCGGTGGGCGAACAGTCCATTCTTTCCCGCCGCCTCAGCGAAATCACCTTCGAGTGCATGTGGAAGGGAATCCAGCAGGTCAAGAATGGCGCCACGCTGGGCGACGTCGGCCACGCGATCCAGAAGCACGCCGAAGCCAACGGCTTTTCCGTGGTGCGCGAGTTCTGCGGCCACGGCATCGGCCAGCGCTTCCATGAAGACCCGCAGGTGCTGCACTACGGCAAGCCGGGCACCGGCGTGCCGCTGACCACCGGCATGCTGTTCACCATCGAGCCCATGATCAACGCCGGCCGCCGCGAGATCCGCCAGCTGTCCGACGGCTGGACCGTGGTCACCCGCGACCACAGCCTGTCGGCCCAGTGGGAGCATGCCGTATGCGTGACCGAAACCGGCTACGAAGTGCTGACCCTGTCGCCCGGCATGCCCCAGCCGCCGGCCTTCATCACCGAACCCCTCGTCATTCCCGCCGTCTGACGCCCCGACGCCCGCCGCCATGACCGCCGACACCCTCAGCGCCCTGCGCGCCCGCATCCAGGAAGCCCGGCAGGCGGCGGTGGCCCAGTTCCGCAGCCACGAAAGGCCGGACCCGCTGCTGACCGAGCTGCGCCGCATCGTCGACGCCGCCCTGCGCGACCTGGTCAAGCACTGCCCCCTGCCCGCCGGCGCCACGCTGGCGGCCGTGGGCGGATACGGCCGCGGCGAGCTCTACCCCCATTCGGACGTCGATCTGCTGATCCTGCTGCCGCACGCCCCCACGCGCGAGGACGAGGCCGCCATCGGGCGGCTGGTGGCCGCGCTCTGGGACCTGGGGCTGGAGCCCGGCCACAGCGTGCGCACCATCGAGGACTGCGAGCGCGAGGCCGAGGCGGACATCACGGTGGAGACGGCGCTGCTGGAATCGCGCTGGCTGGCCGGCAGCCGCGCGCTGATGAAGAAGTTCGAGGCCGCCACGCAGTCGCGCCTGGACCCGCGCGCCTTCTTTCGCGCCAAGCGCGTCGAGATGCAGCAGCGCCATGCCCGCTACCACGACACGCCCTACGCGCTGGAGCCCAACTGCAAGGAATCGCCCGGCGGGCTGCGCGACCTGCAGGTGATCCTGTGGATGGCGCGGGCGGCCGGCTTCGGCGACAGCTGGCGCTCGGTGGCGCAGGCCGGCCTGCTGACCTCCTCGGAGGCGCGCGACCTGCGCCGCGCGGAACAGGCCTTCAAGCGCCTGCGCATCGAGCTGCACCTGCTGGCCAACCGGCGCGAGGACCGCGTGCTGTTCGACCTGCAGCCGGCGCTGGCCGAGGTCTACCGCATCCACGCCACCGCCACGCGCCGCGGCAGCGAACTGCTGATGCAGCGCTATTACTGGGCCGCGCGCCTGGTAACGCAGCTGAACGGCATCCTGGTGCAGAACATCGAGGAACGGCTGTTCCCGCGCCCCGACAGCGACGCGCGCGAAATCGACGACGATTTCCGCAACCTGCGCGACCGGCTGGACATCATCCGCGACGACGGTTTCGAGCGTAACCCCACCCTGCTGCTGCGCGCCTTCCTGGTGATGCAGCAGCATCCGGAACTGACCGGCATGTCGGCCCGCACGCTGCGGGCCATCTGGCATTCCCGCCACCGCATCGACGCGCAGTTCCGCCGCAATCCGGTCAACCGCAAGCTGTTCCTGCAGATCCTGCAGCAACCGCGCGGCATCGTGCACGAGCTGCGGCGCATGACCATGCTGAACATCCTGCCGCGCTACCTGCCGGTGTTCCGCCGCATCGTCGGCCAGATGCAGCACGACCTGTTCCACGCCTATACCGTGGACCAGCACACCCTGGCCGTGGTGCGCAACCTGCGCCGCTTCACCATGCCGGAGCACGCGCAGGAATATCCGCTGGCCAGCCAGCTGATCGCCGGGCTGGACCGGCACTGGCTGCTGTACGTGGCGGCGCTGTTCCACGACATCGCCAAGGGCCGCGGCGGCGACCACTCCGAACTCGGCGCGCGCGAGGTGCGCAAGTTCGCGCAGGACCACGGCATGGAGGCCGAGGACACCGCCCTGGTCGAATTCCTGGTGCGCCAGCACCTGCTGATGTCGGCCGTGGCGCAAAAGCGCGACCTGTCCGACCCGGCCGTGGTACAGGACTTCGCGGCCATCGTGCAGAACGAGCGCCGCCTGACCGCGCTGTACCTGCTGACCGTGGCCGACATCCGCGGCACCAGCCCCAAGGTCTGGAACGCCTGGAAAGGCAAGCTGCTCGAAGACCTGTACAAGCTCACGCTGGCCGCGCTGGGCGGCGCGCACGCCGACGCCCACACCGTGCTGGCCGAGCGCAAGGAAGAGGCAGCCCGCCTGACGCGGCGGGCGGGGCTGCGCGACGACGCCCGCGAAGCCTTCTGGAACCAGCTGGACGTGGCGTATTTCCTGCGCCACGACGCCTCCGACATCGCCTGGCACACGCGCCACCTGTACCACCAGGTCGAGCCGGCGCAGGCCGTGGTCCGGGCCCGCCCCACCGAACACGGCGAGGGCCTGCAGATCATGGTGTACACCCGCGACGCGCCCGACCTGTTCGTGGCGATCTGCGGCTATTTCGACGCCAAGTCGCTCTCCATCCAGGACGCCCGCATCCACACCACGCGCCACGGCTGGGCGCTGGACAGCTTCATCGTGCTGCTGCCCGAAGGCGCCAGCGACCTGCGCGCCCAGGCCACCCTGGTCGAGCACGAGCTGGCCGAACGCCTCAAGGACCCGCATGCCGCGGCGCAGCGGCATGGCACCGGCGGCGGCTATTACGGCCGCGGCCGCCAGTCCCGCGTGTCGCGGGTGTTCCCCATCATGCCGCAGGCCGAGCTGCAGCCCGACGAGCGCAGCACGTCCTGGCGACTGTCCGTCATCGCCACCGACCGCCCCGGCCTGCTGCACGCGCTGGCGCGCGTCTTCGCCGAACACGAGGTCAACCTGGTCATGGCCAAGATCATGACGCTGGGCGACCGGGTCGAAGACGTGTTCATCGTGGACGGCGCGGCGCTGACCCGCCCGCGCAGCCAGATGCAGTTCGAGCGCGACGTCCTGGACGCGCTGGCCGGCGAGGAAGCCGGCCGCCGCGCCGCCTGAATCCGCCCGTCCGGCCGGCATCGCCAGCGCCGGCCGGACGGCATACAATCCCGGTTTTCGGCCACGCGGCGTCCGCCATCCATGCAGCTCAATGACTACCTACGCGTCTTCGGGAGCAGCTTTTTCTTCGCGCTGGCCACGCTGCTGCCGTTTCTCAATCCGCCCGCGATCGCGCCCATCTTCCTGTCGCTGACGGAAGGCGCTTCTTCCGCGACCCGGATGGTGCTGGCCAAGCGCGTCGCCATCAACGTCTGCCTGATGCTGATCGTGGCCATGGTGGCCGGCAACGTGCTGCTGAGTTTTTTCGGGATTTCGCTGTCCATCGTGCGGGTCGGCGGCGGCATGCTGGTGATCGCCAGCGCCTGGCGCCTGGTGAACTCGCCCGACGCCGACACCGAACGCGTGGCGCGCATGGCCGAATCCTTCACCCCCGAAATGGCCAAGGCCCGCGCCTTCTATCCGCTTACCTTCCCGATCAGCTGCGGCCCGGGCTCGATCGCCGCGGCCATCACGGTCGGGGTCTCGCTGCGCGACCAGAACCACGTGCTCAGCCTGGTGCGCCTGGGCGGCTCGATCCCGGGCATTATCGTCGTGTCCGTGACGCTCTACATCTGCCTGCGCTTCGCCGCGCAGATGCTGCACCGGCTCGGCGATAATGGCACCGCCGTATTCATGCGGCTGTCGGCCTTCATCATGCTGTGCCTGGGCGTGCAGATCTTCTGGGAAGGCTCGCGCGAACTGCTGCTTGGCGTCCTGCAGCAGGTGATGCAACCAATTCCGATTCCCAAGGCCTAAGCCCCTGCCTTTCGCAACCACTACCGCAGAACAATGACCTCACGCTCCGAACGCCTGCTCCGCCTCATCGCCCTTTTCTGCTTCGGCGCGGTCGGCATCGCCCTGATATCCCAGCACGTCTTCGACATGCCGCCCTGCGCCTGGTGCGTCATGCAGCGCCTGATCTACCTGGCGATCGGCATCGTCGCGCTGGTGGGCGGGTTCGGCGGCGGACGCGCGCTGACCCGCGTCTGCGGCGCGCTGTCCGCGCTACTGGCGGCCGCCGGCGTCGTCGCCGCCTGGTACCAATACAGCGTGGCGGCCAAGATGCTGTCCTGCGACCAGACCTTCGCCGACCGCTTCATGAGCGGCACGGGGCTGGACGGCGCGGTGCCATGGCTGTTCGGCATCTACGCCACCTGCATGGACGCCGTGGTGTCGGTGCTGGGCATCGAATACGCCCTGTGGAGCCTGGCGCTCTTCGTCATCGTGTTCTTCATGGCGCTGCCGGTCGTGTTCGGGCGCGGGCGCGCGTGACCGAAGCGCAGGACGCATGCCCGGCGTCGAATTTGAAATACCTCACCGGCTACCCCGAACACCTGCTGCTCCAGGCGCGCAAGCTGCTGGACCAGGGCAAGCTGGGCGCGGCGCTGCGGTCGCGCTATCCGGCGGGCGCGCACGGCGTGCGCACGGACCGCGCGCTGTACCAGTACGTGACGGACCTGAAGAATACGCACATGCGCAACGGCGACCAGATCAACAAGGTCGCCTTCGACAGCAAGATCCACGTGATCCAGCACGCGCTGGGCCAGCATACCTACGTGTCGCGCGTGCAGGGCGGCAAGCTCAAGGCCAAGCATGAGATCCGCGTGGCGACGCTGTTCAAGACGGTGCCGGCGGAATTCCTGAAGATGATCGCGGTCCATGAGCTGGCCCACCTGAAGGAAAAGGACCACAACCGGGCCTTCTACAACCTGTGCCTGCACATGGAGCCGCAGTACCACCAGTACGAGTTCGACCTGCGGCTGTACCTGACCCACCTGGACCATGCCGGCGAGGCGCTCTGGCCGGCCCCTGGCGGCGCAGGCCTATAAGGCGGCCAGCGCCACCTCGATCACATCCAGCAGGCATTGGCGCCGCTGCGGCGCGGGGCTGCCTTTGGCCAGCACCCGCAGCCCCTGGACGGTGCCGACGAAGAACCGCGCCAGCGCCCGCGGGCTTTTCGTGGCGGCGATCTCGCCCGATTGCTGTCCGCGCCGGATCAGTTGCTCCAGGGCTTTTTGCAGGCTCAGGAAGTTGTGCGCCACCAGTTCGGCGACCGCGACGTCCTGCCCCGCCAGTTCCAGCGAGGCGTTGGCGGCCAGGCAGCCGCGCCGCTGCGGATCGCGCAACTCGTCCTCGGCCACGCGCATCAGCAGCTGCCGGATCAGCGCCTTGGGCGAGCCAGGCCCGGACAGCAGCGCCACGTTGGACCCGGTGACGGCCTGGTAGCGGCGCAGGGCCTGCCGGTACAGGCCCTGTTTGTTCTCGAACGCGTTGTACAGGCTGCTGCGCGACAGGCCGGTGCCGTCGACCAGGTCCTGCACCGACGTCGCGGCATAGCCGCGCCGCCAGAACACCTGCATGGCGGCGTCGGCGATGTCGTCCGGCTCGAACGCTTTGGTGCGCATGGCAATCCGCCTGACTGGAATGATCGTTCCGGCCAATTTACGATGCAGGCCCGGCAGCGTCAACGGCCCAAAACAAAGAACCCTCCGGTTCAAGGGAGGGTTCTTCGCAAGGCCCGCGGGATTCAGGCGTCGTTGGCGGCGTAGCCCATGTTGAACTGCAGGCCGCTGGCGCCGCCCTCGTCGCCGGGCTCGCCGCGCGACTGGCCCAGGCGCGCCAGGTACTCGGCGGTGATGTCGCCGGTGACGTACTCGCCGTCGAAGCACGAGGCCTCGAAGCGCGACAGCTTGGGATTGATGTCGCGCACCGCCTGCTGCATGTCCTGCAGATCCTGGTAGACCAGGTTGTCGGCGCCGATCGCGCGGGCGATTTCCTCGTCGCTGCGGCCGGTGGCGATCAGCTCGCTCTGCGTGGGCATGTCGATGCCGTAGACGTTGGGGAAGCGCACCGGAGGCGCGGCCGAGGCGAAATACACCTTGTTGGCGCCGGCGGCGCGGGCCATGTCCACGATTTCGCGGCTGGTGGTGCCGCGCACGATGGAGTCATCGACCAGCAGCACGTTCTTGCCCTTGAACTCCATGCCGATGGCGTTGAGCTTCTGGCGCACGGATTTGCGGCGCACCGCCTGGCCCGGCATGATGAAGGTGCGGCCGACGTAGCGGTTCTTGATCAGGCCTTCGCGGTAGTCCAGGTTCAGGCGCGCGGCCAGCTGCATGGCGGCCGGACGCGAGGAATCGGGAATCGGCATGACCACGTCGATGTCGCCCAGGCGCATGTTGCGCGCCACCTTGTCGGCCAGGTATTCGCCCATGCGCAGGCGCGCGTCATACACCGACACGCCGTCGATCAGCGAATCGGGACGCGCGAAGTACACGTATTCGAAAATGCAGGGCACCAGCTGCGGGTTCTCGGCGCACTGGCGGCTGACGAAGCGGCCGTCCAGGTCGATGAACACGGCCTCGCCCGGCTCGACGTCGCGCACGAAGGCGAAACCGCTGCCTTCCAGCGCCACCGATTCCGAGGCGACCATCCATTCCACGCCCTCTTCGGTTTCCTGGCGGCCGATGCACAGCGGCCGGATGCCGTTGGGATCGCGGAAGGCCAGCAGGCCGTAGCCGGAAATCTGGGCCACCACCGCGTAGGCGCCGCGCACGCGCTTGTGCACGGCCGCCACGGCGCGGAACATCGCGTCGTCGTCCAGCGACACGCCATTGGCCGCCGACTGCAGTTCGTGGGCCAGCACGTTCAGCAGCACTTCCGAATCGGAATTGGTGTTGATGTGGCGGCGGTCGACGCGGTAGAGCGATTCGCGCAGTTCGCGCCAGTTGGTCAGGTTGCCGTTGTGGGCGAACATGATGCCGAACGGCGCGTTGACGTAGAACGGCTGGGCCTCTTCCTCGCTGGCGCTGGAGCCGGCGGTGGGATAGCGCACCTGGCCGATGCCCGAGGTGCCCGGCAGCGCGCGCATGTTGCGCGTGCGGAAGACGTCGCGCACCAGGCCGTGGGCCTTGTACATATTGAACTGGTTGCCTTGCGACGTCGCGATGCCCGCTGCGTCCTGCCCGCGGTGCTGCAACAGCAGCAAGCTGTCATAGAGCAACTGGTTGACCGGCCCGCGCCCGATGACCCCTACGATTCCACACATGGTGAGATTTCCTGGTTGATTTGAAGCAGATCAATACGGCAGCCACGTCGCCAGGGACGGCGGCAGCCAGGTCTTGATATGTTTGATGGCCTCGATGGCCGAATGCGAAAACATGGCGTCCTGCCACCACGGCTCCTGCGGCAGCGGCGTATACCCGGCCGCGGCGACCAGCGCCAGCACGATCAGCAGGCCGCGCGCCAGCCCGAACATGCCGCCCAGGCCGTGGTCGGCGGGGCTCAGGCCGGTGCTGCGGATCAAGGCGGAAAGCGTCATGTTGACCAATCCCACGCCGAGCAGCACGATGATGAACACCGCCGCGTACGAAACTCCCATGCGCAACAGCGTTGTTTCAATATAGGGCTCCAGCCAGGCGTAGACCGTGGGCCCCCACCATATCGCCGCCACGAAGGCCAGCAGATAGGCGACCAGCGACAGCACCTCTTTCAGCAGGCCGCGCACCAGTCCCAGCACACCCGAAACCACCAGGATGGCCAGCACGACGAAGTCGAAGCCGGTCACTATTGCGCGGCGATGAAACCATTGTCATAGCCCAGGGTGCGCAACCGCGCCTGGGCCGCCTGCGCCGCCTCGCGCGAGGGGAACGGCCCCACCCGCAGACGGTACTGCTGCTTGCCGTTGATCGTGGCCTGTTCGACGAAGGCGTTGGTCACGCCCGCCTGGTGCAGCTTGCTGCGGCGCGACTGCGCATCCTCGGAGGTCGTGTAGGCGGCGATCTGGAGCACGAAATTACCCTTGGTGGCCGCGGGCTTGGCGGCCGGCTTGGGCGCCGGTTCAGCGCGACCTTCGAGCAGCGCCAGCGCGCGCGCGCCGTCGTCGGAGCGCGAGTCCTGCTTGGGCGGCGTGGCCGGCTTGGGCTCGGGCTTGGCTTCCGGCTTGGGCGGCGTCACGGGCTTGGGCGGCGTGGCCGGCGGCGTCGCCGGCTGCGCGGCCGGCGGGGTCGCCGTGGCGGGCGGCTGCACGGACGCGACCGCGGGCGGCTCGGGCACCGGCTCGGCCGGCGCGGCGTCGGCGGGGGCCGGCGTTTCCGGCGCGGCGACCTGCGGTTCGCTTACTTGCGGCTGGAACGGCGTATTGCGTTCCGGCACGCGGATGGGGATGTTGTCGGCCACGGGCTCGGGCTGGGAATCGAGCACCATGGGCAGGATGATGACAGCGGCCAGCACCAGCGCGACCGCGCCTGCCAGCCGGCGCCGCGCGCGCCCGCGCAGCTCCGCAGCCTGCACTTCGCTAGGCACTGCCGCCCTTCTGGAGGACTGCGCCTGGTCGGCAGGATCTTTGCGTTTGAAAAAACCCATGGGGGAGAATTCCTTGCGGCTATAGGGCGGGCGGCGAGCCGCCTGTGAGCCCGCCTGGGAGCGTTTGACCCGTTCTTGACCCGATCTTGCCTTAGGCCTTGCGGCCCAGCGCCTGCAAAACCGAGGCTACCGTCAGAAACGATCCGAACACCACGATTCTATCATTCTCGCCCACCCGTTCACGCGCCGCCGCAAAGGCCTGGGCCGGGTCGGCGTAGGCGCTCACGCCGGGGCTTTCGCCGCCCGCGGGCACCGGCGGCAAGGCGGCCGCGACCTGCTCGGCCAGCGCCTCGCCGGTGGCGCCGCGCGGCCCGGGCAGCCCGGCGCAATACCAGTAGTCGACGCGCGTGCCGAGCTTGGCGACGACGCCGGCCAGGTCCTTGTCGTTGAGCATGCCGAACACCGCGTGGGTATACGGGTGGAAGCTCATGTTGTCCAGGTTCTGGGCCAGCACGGCCGCGGCGTGCGGGTTGTGCGCCACGTCCAGGATGATGGTGGGCTGGCCGGGCAGGATCTGGAAGCGGCCGGGCAGCGAGGCCTGCAGCAGCCCCAGGCGCACGGCCTGCTGCGGCACCGGCAGGCGGTCGCGCACCGATTCCAGCGCGGCCAGCGCGGCCGAGGCGTTGAGCAGCTGGTTGGCGCCGCGCAGCGCCGGATAGGCCAGCGAGTTGCGGCGCTGGCCGCGCCCGCCGTAGGCCCATTGCTGGCGATCGCCGGAATAGTTGAAGTCGCGGCCGAACAGCCACAGGTCGGCGCCGATTTCCGCGACGTAGTCGAGCAGCGACTGCGGAGGCGCGGGATCGCTGCAGATGGCGGGACGGCCGGCGCGGTAGATGTGGGCCTTTTCAAAGCCGATCTTCTCGCGCGTGTCGCCCAGCCAGTCGGTGTGGTCCAGGTCGACGCTGGTGACGATGGCGCAATCGGCGTCGACGATGTTGACGGCGTCCAGGCGGCCGCCCAGCCCCACTTCCAGCACCACGGCGTCCAGGCGCGACTGCGAGAACAGGCGCAGGATGGCCAGCGTGGTGAATTCGAAGTACGTGAGGGAGACGTCGCCGCGCGCCGCCTCGACCGCCTGGAACTGCTCGATCAGGGCCTCGTCGGTGGCGATCTGGCCGTTGATGCGGGCGCGCTCGTTGAAGTCGATCAGGTGCGGCGAGGAGTACAGCCCGACCTTGTAGCCGGCCGCCAGCAGGATGGATTCCAGCATGGCACAGGTCGAGCCCTTGCCGTTGGTGCCGCCGACCACGAACTTCATGGCGTTCAGCTCCAGCCCCAGGCGCGCGGCCACCTCGCGCACCCGGTCCAGGCCCATGTCGATCGCGGTGGCGTGGATGGATTCCAGGTACTGCAGCCAATCGGACAGGCTGGCGGAAGCATCAGGCGTGCGGACAGAAGACATGGCGGGGCCGTAAAGTGGCATCAGAGTGGAACCAGCCGCGGATTTTAACAGTCCGGGCCCGGTGTTTTCCCTAATCCCCCAGGGCGCGAAGCGGTATCCGGGCCGAAAAACCGCTTGCCGATTCTTTTCTCATACATAAAAATAAATTCACATATGAAAATTTGAGGGAAAAACATGAGCACTGGCAAGACGCCCCGCTGGCTGGTCCGGGAAGCCGACGTCCCGGGCTACCACCCCGCCAACCACACCGGCACCCTGAACCGCCGCCTCATCGGCCCGGACACCGTCGGCGCCCGCGGCGTGGAGGTGCTGCTGGGCGTCATCGAAAAGGGCAAAGGCGCGCTGCCCCACGCCCATCCGGGCATCGAACAGGTCTGCTACCTGATTTCCGGCACCGCGCGCGCCCAGGTGCAGGACGAAGCGGCCGACATGGGCCCGGGCGACTGCTGCTACTTCCCGCCCGACGTGCCGCACGTGTTCACGGTCACCAGCGACGAGCCGGCGCGGCTGCTGGTGATCTACACGCCCCCTTATGAAGAATCCCCGGATCGCGTGATCCGGGACTTTCCGGCGCCCCCCTCCGCCGCCTGAAGCGGCGGCAGCCCCCGCGACCGCGGCCGCAGAAGCCGCGCCGCGGGCCGACAACACAGGAGACAAACCATGAAATTCCTGAACCTGCTGAAGGCCGTGCTGGTCGGCGGCGCGGCCCTCGCGGCCGCCCCGCAGGCCCAGGCGGCCGACTATCCGGTCAAGCCCATCACACTGATCGTGCCGTTTCCGGCCGGCTCCGGCACGGACGCCGTGGGCCGCATTTTCGGTTCCGAGCTGTCGGCCATCCTGGGCCAGCAGATCGTGGTGGAGAACAAGCCCGGGGCCAACGCCACCATCGCGGCCGCCTACGTGGCGCGCGCCAAGCCGGACGGCTACACGCTGTTCGTCACCACCAACACCTCGCACTCGGCCGCCCCCTGGCTGATGAAGAACGTGCCCTACGACCCGGTCAAGGACTTCACGCCGATCGCGCGCGGCGGCAACCTGCCCTTCATTCTGGTGGTCAACCCCAAGCGTCCGTGGAAGAACGTCGGCGAGCTGGTGGCCGACGCGCGCCAGCGCCCGGGCCGCATCACCTACGCCAGCGGCAACAGCACCGGCATCGTCGCCGGCGCCACCCTGGCCAACCGCGCCAAGATCGACATCCTGCACGTGCCTTACAAAGGCACGCCGCAGGCCCTGACCGACGTGGTCGGCGGCCAGGTGGACTTCATGTTCACCGATCTGGCCTCCGGCCTGCCCTTCGTGCAGTCGGGCCAGCTGCGGGCGCTGGCCGTGTCCACCGCCGAGCGCAGCGCCATCGTGCCGGAACTGCCCTCCATGGCCGAGGCCGGCGTGCGGGACTTCGACCTGAACTCCTGGAACGGCTATTTCGGCCCTGCCGGCCTGCCGCCGGAGATCGTCGCCAAGCTGAACGCGGCGATCAACCAGGTGGTGTCCAAGCCCGAGGTCAAGCAGCGCCTGGCCGGCCTGGGCTTCGACGCTTTCTCCGGCACGCCGCAGGACTTCGGCCGGTTCGTCGGAGAGCAGCGCGACCTGTGGGGCAAGCTGATCCGCGACGCGGGCATCCAGCAGCAATGAGCGCCCAGCCCACCCCCACCGCCGCCGGACCGCTCGCCGGCGTGCGCATCCTGGACCTGAGCTCGGTCGTCATGGGCCCCTACGCCACCCAGGTCCTGGGCGACCTAGGCGCCGACGTCATCAAGGTGGAGCCTCCCGCCGGCGACAACCTGCGCGCCGTCGGCCCCATGCGCAACCCCGGCATGGGCCACCTGTACCTGCACCTGAACCGCAACAAGCGCTCGGTGGTGCTGGACCTGAAAACGCCCGAGGGCCTGGAGGCCTGCCTCAAGCTGGCCGAAAGCTGCGACGCCCTGCTCTACAACATCCGCCCCCAGGCCATGGCGCGGCTGGGCCTGTCCTATGAGGCGGTGGCCGCGCGCAACCCGCGCATCGTGTACCTGGGCGCCTACGGCTTCAGCGAGGCCGGCCCCTACGCCGGACGGCCCGCCTACGACGACCTGATCCAGGGCCAGACCGGCATCGCCGCCCTCGCCGCCCAGCAAAGCGGCGAGCTGCCGCGCTACGCGCCGCTGACGCTGGCCGACCGCGCCGTCGGCCTGCACGTGGCCATCGCGCTGGTGTCGGCGGTGCTGCACGCCCGCGGCAGCGGGCGCGGCCAGCAGGTGGAGATCCCCATGTTCGAGGGCATGGCGCACATGATGCTGGGCGACCACCTGGGCGGCGCCACCTTCGAGCCGGCGCTGGGCCCCACCGGCTACGCCCGCCTGCTCGCGCCGCACCGCCGTCCCTACGCCACGGCCGACGGCTATATCTGCCTGCTTATCTACAACGACAAGCACTGGCGCAATTTCTTCGACCTGATCGGGCGGCCGGAATTGTGCGTGGACCCGCGCTTTTGCAGCCACGGCGCGCGCGCCGCCCATATCGACGAGGTCTATGCCTTCGTCGCCGACGTGATCGCGACGCGCGCCAGCCAGGAATGGCTGACCGAGCTGGCGCGGGCCGATATCCCGGCCTCGCAGCTCTACACGATCGACGGCCTGCTGCAGGACGAGCACCTGGCGGCCACCGGCTTCATCCGCCACGTGGACCACCCCAGCGAAGGCCCGATCCGCACGCCCGCCCCGCTGGGCCGTTACGAAGGCACCCCGACCGCCCTGCGCCGGCCCGCCCCGCGGCTGGGCCAGCACAGCCGCGAAGTACTGGAGCAGGCCGGCTACGACCGCGCCAGCATCAACGCCATGGCAGACCGTGGCATCACCCAGGATGGAAACGACTGATGGACTTTGAATTCACGCCCGAGCAACTGGCCCTGCGCGACGCCGTCGCCCGCATCTGCGAACGCTATCCCGACGAATACTGGCAGGAACGCGACCGCGAAGGCGGCTTTCCCGAGCCGCTGCACGCCGACCTGGCGCGCGACGGCTGGCTGGGCATCGCCATGCCGCCGGAATACGGCGGCGCCGGCCTGGGCATGACCGAGGCCGCGCTGATGATGCAGACCATCGCCGCCTCCGGCGCGGGCTTTACCGGCGCCTCGGCCGTGCACATGAACATCTTCGGGCTCAACCCCGTGGTGGTGTTCGGCAGCGACGAGCAGCGTCGCCGCTGGCTGGAGCCGCTCATCGCCGGCCGCGAGAAGGCGTGCTTCGCGGTGACCGAGCCCGACGCCGGCCTGGACACCACCAAGCTGGGCACGCGCGCCGTGCGCCAGGGCGACGAATACGTGGTGCACGGCCGCAAGATCTGGATCTCGACCGCCCAGGTCGCCCACAAGATGCTGCTGCTGGCGCGCACCACCCCGCTGTCGGAGGTGGAAAAGCCCACCCAGGGCCTGTCGCTCTTCTATACCGACCTGGACCGCGAGCGCGTCGAGGTCCGCGAGATCGAGAAAATGGGCCGCAAGGCCGTGGATTCCAACATGCTGTTCATCGACGGCCTGCGGATTCCGGTGGCCGACCGCATCGGCGAGGAAGGCCGCGGCTTCGAATACATCCTGCACGGCCTGAACCCCGAGCGCATCCTGATCGCCGCCGAAGCCGTGGGCATCGGCCGCGCCGCGCTGGAACGGGCGGTGAAATACGCCGGCGAGCGCGTCGTGTTCGGCCGCCCGATAGGCCAGAACCAGGGCATCCAGCACCCGCTGGCCCAGGCCTGGATGCAGCTGGAGGCGGCCGACCTGATGGTGTACAAGGCCGCCAGCCTGTACGACGCCGGCAAGCCCTGCGGGCCCTATGCCAACAGCGCCAAATACCTGGCGGCCGAGGCCGGCTACAACGCCTGCCAGACCGCGGTGATGACGCTGGGCGGCATGGGCTACGCCAAGGAATACACGGTGGAACGCCTGCTGCGCGAGAGCTTCATCCCGCGCATCGCCCCGGTCAGCCCGCAGCTGATCATGTGCTTCATCGCCGAAAAAGTGCTGGGGCTGCCCAAGTCCTATTGAGCGCCAGGCAGGCTACGCCTGCTGCTCCAGCGCCGTGCAGGCCGAGCGCAGGATGCGGGCGTAGTTCTCCTGCTGGGGCTCGATGCGGTAGATCGGCCCGCCCACCGAGATGGCGTAGCGCTCGCCCGAGAGCGTGACCGGCCAGGCGATGGCGCCCACGTCGGCGATGGATTCGCCGCTGTTCATGAACCAGCCGCGCTCGCGCGAGCGCTCCAGGTCGGCCAGCAGCGCCTCGGGCGTGATCAGCGTGCGTTCGTTGTGGCGGGTCATGGGCATGCCGGCCAGCAGCGCGTCGCGGGCCGGCGCGTCCAGCACCGACAGCAGCGCCTTGCCCAGCGAATTGGCGTGTATGTCCTTGAACTCGCCGGCGACCGGCGCGTAGCGGATGGTGTGCGGCGAATCCAGCACGTCCAGGTACACCACCCGCCCGTCCTGGGTCAGCTTGGCGAAAACCACGGTTTCGCGGGTCGCGTCGCGCAGCTCGGTCAGGCTGGGATACACCCGGTCCAGCACCGGATCGGCGCGCGCGATGCGCTGCGCCATGGCCAGCAGCCGGCCGGTGGGGTAATAGCCCTGGCGCCGCCCGGTTTCATATAGATAGCCCAGCCCGGTCAGGGTGCGGATCAGCGCCAGGCAGCTCGATACCGGGACGTCGAGCAGCCGGGCCAGCTCCGACAGCGGCAGCGCGCGCTTTTCGCGGGCGTAGGTTTCGATGATTTCAATGACTCGCAGCGCCGTCTTGACACTCATTGCCCCGTCCGAACCTTTACGTGTGAAACATCTGGCCCGCCGGACACTAAAGTTCCCCGCGGGCCTGCCGTAATGGTAGCTGAGAATTCCCTGAAACCCGCGCGTTCCACCCGGACGCCCGCAACGCAGTTGGAGTCATGATGGCCGTAACCCCGTTAGCCCCTGCATCGTTCGTTCCCTTGCAGGCCGCGCCCGCCCCCGTGGCGGCTGACCCGGCCGTCAGCGTCACGCCCCCCGCCGCCTCCGCCAATGGCGGCGGCGCCGGCAACGCAACCTCCGAGCAGGCCGACTCGAACAAGCTGCCCCTGGAAAAGGCCCTGGAGGAAATCAACCTCCAGATGAAGGCGTGGTCCACCCGCCTGCAGTTCGAAATCGATCCGGACGTGCACCAGGTGGTGGTGTCGGTCGTGGACGCGGAATCGGGCGACGTGGTGCGCACGATACCCAGCGAGGCGGTGCTGAGGATCGCCAAGATGATCGTGAACATGCAGGGCAACGGCATCAAGACGAGTGCCTGAACACAGAATTAAAACGGCGTTTGACGCATGTTCGGCGCCAATCCGCCGCAGAAGCGTCGAATTAGGGTTGCCTTTTGCCCTTACACGCCAGATCGCCGGCCCCGTATTTTTGACAGAATCGCATTGCTAGGAAGGATTTCACATGGCTTCTATCACCAATCTCGGCTCGACCACCGGACTGCCCCTGGAGGAGATCCTCTCGAAACTGCAGGCCGCAGAAGACAAAAAGCTGAGCCTGTACACCAACCGTCAGGCCAGCTATGAGGCGCGCGTGAGCGCCTTCGGCCAGATCCAGAGCGCCGTGGAAGCCCTGCAGAAAGCCGCCGCCGCGCTGGGCAAGTCGTCCACGCTGGACGCCGTCAAGGCCAACGTCGTGGGCGACGGCCTGACCGCCACCGTCGGCGCAGACGGCGCGACCATGGGCGAGTACGCCATCAAGGTCAAGAACCTGGCGGCCGCCCAGACCCTGCAGTCCGGCAACGTCGGCGACCGCACCGCCTCCAACGGCGCCGACGGCTCGTTCGAGATCGAGCTCACCAACGGCGAGAAGCACACCGTCAACCTGAACGGCGACACCTCGCTCAACGGCATCGCCAAGGCCATCAACAGCGATGACAAGGCCGGCGTGCGCGCCACCATCATCACCAACGAAAACGGCAGCTACCTGATGCTGAGCGCCAAGGACACCGGCGTGCAGGCCTCGGTCAAGTCCATCACGGTGACCGGCGACCAGAAGCTGCAGGACATCCTGAGCTACAACTCCGGCACCGGCGCCCAGCTCACGCAGCAGACCGCCGCCGCCGACTCCGAGATCGAAATCAACGGCATCACCGTCAAGAGCGGCAGCAACAACGTCTCCACCGCCATCGACGGCATCACGCTGAACCTCACCGCCCTGACCGGCAAGGACAGCGTCACCGGGGCCGACAAGGTCGTCACCCTCAAGCTCGAAGGCGACACCACCGTGGCCAGCAAGGCGGTCAAGGATTTCGTCGACGCCTACAACGCGCTGCAAACCACGATCGGTAAGCACACGGCCTTCGACGTCGCCGCCCAGACCAACCAGGCCCTGACCGGCGACAGCACCGCCCGCGGCATCCAGTCGTCCATGTCCAACGCGCTGCAGGTGGTCACCTCCGAAGGCTCGCTGCGTTCGCTGGCCGACCTCGGCATCACCATGGACCCCAAGACCGGCCAGCTCAAGCTGGACCAGAAGGAACTGGACAAGGCCCTGGCCGAGAACCCCGCCGACGTCAAGCGCATCATGACCGCGCCCGACGGCCTCGCCGCCCGCTTCGACGCCGCCACCAAGGCGGTGCTGGGCAGCAATGGCTCCATCAAGATCAGCCAGGACGGCCTGAACGAATCCATCAAGGACGTCAAGGACCAGCTGGCCCGCGCCAAGGCCTCCAGCACCGCGGCCATGGATGCGATGCGCGCCCAATTCATCGCTCTGGACAAGTTCGTCTCGCAGCAGACTGTCACGGCCAACTACCTGACCCAGCAGTTCGCGGCCATGAGCAAATCCAAGTAATTTATAGAAGATGCATTCATGACTTACGCCGCCCGCCGCCCCACCGGCTCCTACTCGGTGCGTTCCTATGCCGACATCGGCCTGGAGACCCAGGTCCTGGGCGCCAGCCCGGAAAGGCTGATTTCACTGCTGTACATGGGCGCCCGGGCGGCGATCGGGCAGGCCCGCCTTCACCTCCAGGAAGGCCGGGCGACGGAACGCGGGGCGGCCATCTCGAAGGCGATCAAGATCGTCGACGAAGGCCTGAAGACCGGACTGAACATGGACGCGGGCGGCGAAATCGCCGCCAATCTGGCCCGTCTCTACGATTACATCGTCCGCACGCTGCTGCTGGCGAACCTGCGCGCCGACGCCGCCGCGCTCGACACCGCCGACCGCCTGCTGGGGGATCTGGCCGAAGCCTGGCAGACGTCCATCGACCGCTCCGCCGTCGGCTTGCAGACCTGAAGGGCAGCTTACGCTCACCGCCCAGCCCTCGAACGCCCGAGATTTCCATGACGTCCATTACCCAGTACACCTCGCCCATCCTGGAGCACTACCAGGAGATCGCTCTCATCACGGGAGAAATGCTTGCGGCCGCCCAGGTGGGCGACTGGGACGGAGCCATGCAGCATGGCCAGCAGTACTGCGAACGGGTCGAGCGCCTGCGCCTGCTGGAATCCAGGACGCCGCTGGACGAATCCGGCCGCGCCATCAAGTACGACCTGCTGGTGCGCATCCTGGAAAACGACGCGCAGACGCGCGACCTGGCGTTGCCGCAGCTGGCGCGGCTGGGCGAACTGCTGGGCCGCATGAAGCGCCAGCAGACCCTGCTTTCCGCCTACGGCCACCAGGCGCCTGAAGAATGAGCGTAGGCCCCGCCGCACTCGGCAACGTCCTGGTGCAGCGGCTGGACGCCGTGCTCGGCACGACGATGTCCGCCGCCAACGCGAACCTGGCTTCCGGCGCGCGGCCGGACGCGGTCAGCCAGCCCGGCAGCCTGGACCGATCCGGCTCCGCCGACGGCTCGGCGCGCGATCCGCGCCAGGGCGTGCAAGGCGGCGGCGCCCGCGGCGAACGCCAGAATCCGGTCGTGGACGCCAAGACCGCCGCCGCGCTGGCCCTGGCGGCCCGCGGGCTGGTCACCAGCAGCGACACCACGGCCTCGGCCCCGACCACGCTGGGCACGACCGCGCGCACCATACTCGCCCTGCTGGCCCAATATCCCGAGGCCGCGCCCGCGCTGCAGGGCCGCGCGCCGCTGTGGACCGCCGGCGCGCCCGCCGGGCAGGCCAGCGGCCAGGCCCCGGGCGCACCTGCCCAGGCGCCCGCGGGCCAGCCGGCGCAACCCGCCCAAGCCGCCCCATCGGGACAGCCGGCGCCGCCCGCGGCCCAGGTTCCCGCTCCCCCCGCCGGCAAGCCCGAGCTGCCCGCCGTGCCAACCGCCGCGCTGCGCGGCGCCGATGCCGCGGTCCAGGCGCATGCGGCCGCCGCCCCCAGCGCGCGCGTGCTGGGCCAGGCCTTGCGCCAGGCGCTGCAGACCAGCGGCCTCTTCTATGAATCGCACTTGACCGACATGGTCTACGGCCGGACCTCTCCCGCCCAGTTGCGCGAAGAACCGCAAGCCCGGCTGGACCCGAACGCGGCGGCGAACAACACCGCAAACGCCCCGGCGCCGGCGCGTGCACGCGGCGAAACGCCCGCCCCGGCGCGCGCCAGCGGAGCGGACCCCGCGTCCCCGGCCCCCGCCGGCGGTTCGTCCTCCGCGCCGGGCGCGCCCATCGCCGGCATCCACCAGGACCTCACCGTGCTGGTTCGCCAGCAGCTCGACGTGCTGGCCAACCAGGCGCTGGCCTGGCAGGGCGAGGCCTGGCCCGGCACGCCCATGGAATGGGAAGTCGAACGCGAGCCCTATGGCGGCGACCCCGAAGCCGCCACGTCCACCTGGGCCACCCGAGTGAAGCTGGACCTGCCGCGCCTGGGCCTGGTCGACGCCCGCCTGAACCTGGCCGGCGACCAGCTGGTGCTGCAGCTCGTCGCCCCCCACAGCGCGTCCGAACTCCAGGACGACTCGGACACGCTGCGTTCGCGCCTGCTGGCCGCGGGCC
>NZ_POQS01000001.1:183984-184811 GCF_002885955.2 Achromobacter pulmonis | reverse complement strand
CGCCGGGCAGGCCAGCGGCCAGGCCCCGGGCGCACCTGCCCAGGCGCCCGCGGGCCAGCCGGCGCAACCCGCCCAAGCCGCCCCATCGGGACAGCCGGCGCCGCCCGCGGCCCAGGTTCCCGCTCCCCCCGCCGGCAAGCCCGAGCTGCCCGCCGTGCCAACCGCCGCGCTGCGCGGCGCCGATGCCGCGGTCCAGGCGCATGCGGCCGCCGCCCCCAGCGCGCGCGTGCTGGGCCAGGCCTTGCGCCAGGCGCTGCAGACCAGCGGCCTCTTCTATGAATCGCACTTGACCGACATGGTCTACGGCCGGACCTCTCCCGCCCAGTTGCGCGAAGAACCGCAAGCCCGGCTGGACCCGAACGCGGCGGCGAACAACACCGCAAACGCCCCGGCGCCGGCGCGTGCACGCGGCGAAACGCCCGCCCCGGCGCGCGCCAGCGGAGCGGACCCCGCGTCCCCGGCCCCCGCCGGCGGTTCGTCCTCCGCGCCGGGCGCGCCCATCGCCGGCATCCACCAGGACCTCACCGTGCTGGTTCGCCAGCAGCTCGACGTGCTGGCCAACCAGGCGCTGGCCTGGCAGGGCGAGGCCTGGCCCGGCACGCCCATGGAATGGGAAGTCGAACGCGAGCCCTATGGCGGCGACCCCGAAGCCGCCACGTCCACCTGGGCCACCCGAGTGAAGCTGGACCTGCCGCGCCTGGGCCTGGTCGACGCCCGCCTGAACCTGGCCGGCGACCAGCTGGTGCTGCAGCTCGTCGCCCCCCACAGCGCGTCCGAACTCCAGGACGACTCGGACACGCTGCGTTCGCGCCTGCTGGCCGCGGGCC
>NZ_POQS01000001.1:128899-183816 GCF_002885955.2 Achromobacter pulmonis | reverse complement strand
GCCATCAAGTACGACCTGCTGGTGCGCATCCTGGAAAACGACGCGCAGACGCGCGACCTGGCGTTGCCGCAGCTGGCGCGGCTGGGCGAACTGCTGGGCCGCATGAAGCGCCAGCAGACCCTGCTTTCCGCCTACGGCCACCAGGCGCCTGAAGAATGAGCGTAGGCCCCGCCGCACTCGGCAACGTCCTGGTGCAGCGGCTGGACGCCGTGCTCGGCACGACGATGTCCGCCGCCAACGCGAACCTGGCTTCCGGCGCGCGGCCGGACGCGGTCAGCCAGCCCGGCAGCCTGGACCGATCCGGCTCCGCCGACGGCTCGGCGCGCGATCCGCGCCAGGGCGTGCAAGGCGGCGGCGCCCGCGGCGAACGCCAGAATCCGGTCGTGGACGCCAAGACCGCCGCCGCGCTGGCCCTGGCGGCCCGCGGGCTGGTCACCAGCAGCGACACCACGGCCTCGGCCCCGACCACGCTGGGCACGACCGCGCGCACCATACTCGCCCTGCTGGCCCAATATCCCGAGGCCGCGCCCGCGCTGCAGGGCCGCGCGCCGCTGTGGACCGCCGGCGCGCCCGCCGGGCAGGCCAGCGGCCAGGCCCCGGGCGCACCTGCCCAGGCGCCCGCGGGCCAGCCGGCGCAACCCGCCCAAGCCGCCCCATCGGGACAGCCGGCGCCGCCCGCGGCCCAGGTTCCCGCTCCCCCCGCCGGCAAGCCCGAGCTGCCCGCCGTGCCAACCGCCGCGCTGCGCGGCGCCGATGCCGCGGTCCAGGCGCATGCGGCCGCCGCCCCCAGCGCGCGCGTGCTGGGCCAGGCCTTGCGCCAGGCGCTGCAGACCAGCGGCCTCTTCTATGAATCGCACTTGACCGACATGGTCTACGGCCGGACCTCTCCCGCCCAGTTGCGCGAAGAACCGCAAGCCCGGCTGGACCCGAACGCGGCGGCGAACAACACCGCAAACGCCCCGGCGCCGGCGCGTGCACGCGGCGAAACGCCCGCCCCGGCGCGCGCCAGCGGAGCGGACCCCGCGTCCCCGGCCCCCGCCGGCGGTTCGTCCTCCGCGCCGGGCGCGCCCATCGCCGGCATCCACCAGGACCTCACCGTGCTGGTTCGCCAGCAGCTCGACGTGCTGGCCAACCAGGCGCTGGCCTGGCAGGGCGAGGCCTGGCCCGGCACGCCCATGGAATGGGAAGTCGAACGCGAGCCCTATGGCGGCGACCCCGAAGCCGCCACGTCCACCTGGGCCACCCGAGTGAAGCTGGACCTGCCGCGCCTGGGCCTGGTCGACGCCCGCCTGAACCTGGCCGGCGACCAGCTGGTGCTGCAGCTCGTCGCCCCCCACAGCGCGTCCGAACTCCAGGACGACTCGGACACGCTGCGTTCGCGCCTGCTGGCCGCGGGCCTTACCCTGAGCAATCTGTCGGTGAGCGTGGTCGAGCCGCGCCCCGTGATTCCGGCTGATATCTGATGCGCACGCCCGCCGATCCCGGCCCCAATCCCGATCCGAACGCCAACCGCAACGCCGCGGTCGCCATTTCCTACGAGGAAAAGGACGGCGCGCCGCGCGTGGTGGCCAAGGGCTACGGCCAGCTGGCCGACACCATCGTCCGCGCCGCGCGCGACAACGGCCTTTATGTCCACGAGTCGCGCGAACTCGTCGGCCTGCTGATGCAGGTGGACCTGGACGCCCAGATTCCGCCCCAACTCTACGTAGCAGTGGCAGAATTGCTGGCCTGGCTGTATCGCCTGGAATCGCGCGACATGCCCGAGACCGCGCCCACGGCCTGACCCTCAAATCAAGGACGATCATCGTGTTGGACGCCAGCGATCCGGAATTCCTGCTGACCCGCCCGGAAGACATGCGCGCAGCCCTGTTCGAGCTGACGCACCCCGACAGCCACATCCTGGTGCGCGACGCCGCGGATCGCGAAATGGCCGTGCTCATCCTCGGCGCGGACAAGCAGAGCCTGCAGTTCTTCTGGCGGCCGCGCGACTACGCCGGCGCCGATTTCCAGCAGTCCGACAGCATGGGCCTGTTGAGCGGCACCAATTTCTATTTCCACGCCACGGCCTACGGCGGCGTGCAGATCCGCTTCCGCGTGGCGCGGCCCGACGTGATCCAGTTCGACGACGGCAGCGCCGCCCTGGTGTCGCCGTTTCCCGAGCGCCTGGCCCGCATCCAGCGCCGCAAGATGTTCCGCGCCTCGCTGATCGCCAACGCCGCCATGTGCCATGCGAGCTGGCAGGCCGAACCCGGCAGGCCAGCCTGTCGCTTCACGGTGCGCGACATCTCGGTCGATGGCGTGGGCCTGCGCGCCGTCATGGAAGTCGGCGCCCTGCCCGCGCGCGGCACGGTGATGAAGAACGTGGAACTGGATTTCGGCCAGCTGGGCAAGATCAGCGCCGACCTGGAAGTGCGCAATGTGTATCCGGTGTCGGGACAGCCCATGGCGCAGGATGCCGACGGCGCCGCGCCGCGCCATGTGTCGCTGACCGGCGAACCGGCCGTCAGCCACCTGGGCGCCATGTTCCTGGACCTGAGCGCGCGCCAGGAGAACTGGCTGCAGCAGGTCGTGTGGCGCCTGGAGCGAGGCGCGCAGCGCACTTGAAACCGGGGCCGCCCGGCCCCGCGGAATCAGACGGACATCGAGGAGATTTCCTTGTAGGCCGCAACCAGCTTGTTGCGCACCTGCACCGCCGTCTGGAAGCCGATGCTGGCTTTCTGCATATCGATGATGACGTCGTTGAGCGAGATGTCGGGCGCGCCCAGCTCGAAAGCCTTGGCCTGGGCCGTGGCCGCGTTCTGCGCGCCCGTGACGCGGCGGATGGAGCGCTGCAGCTCGGCGGCGAAGCCGTCCGGCTGGGCGACGCTTTCGCCGGCGGAGAGATTGCCGGTCTGCGCCTTGCTGACGACCGCGCGCATCTGCTGGAGCATGCTTTCGATGCCGGACAAGCCTGATACAGCCATTACTGGTTCCTTGCTGGTGGGGATTACGCCGAATATGCGCACAGCGTAACGCCGGACGCGCGCGGCCATAGCCCACAAGAAGCGCCAAAAACCCCGACATTTCCGCGAATGCGCCCGACTCGGTCCGGCGGCGCGGCCGGCCTGCGCGCCCGGCCGCCGACATAGGGGATAAGTAACGCCAAAAACCCGTCGTTTTCGACGATTGGGATTGCCGTCTCAGGGGCAATAATCCACGCTCTCCCCAGACCAGAAGCACGTTGCATGTGTAATCTGCCCTACCAAGACATGAAGCTCCATTCCCAGCTCCGCGTAGCCAGCGGGAGCCGTCGATGACCCAGCAGGCCACCCTGAGCTCGTCGCTGCTGACCCGGTTTCCCGTGCTGGAAAAGGTGCGCGCGCTGCCCAAGCCCCTCCTGCTCGGCGCGGCGGCCGGCCTCGTCGCAGTCGTCGTCGCCGTGGCGATGTGGAGCAGCGAGCCCAATTACAAAGTCCTGTTCTCCAACCTGGACGACCGCGACGGCGGCGCCATCGTGACGGCGCTGGGCGCGATGAACGTGCCCTACCGCTATAACGACGCCGGCACCGCCGTGCTGGTGCCGGCCGACCGTGTCTACGACGCCCGCCTGCAGCTGGCCTCCCAGGGGCTGCCGCGCGGCGGCAACGTCGGCTTCGAACTGATGGACAACGCCCGCTTCGGCGCCAGCCAGTTCGCCGAGCAGATCAACTACCAGCGCGGCCTCGAAGGCGAGCTGGCGCGCTCGATCGAAGCCATGCACACCGTGCAGCAGGCCCGCGTGCACCTGGCCATGCCGCGCCAGTCGCTGTTCGTGCGCGAGCGCCAGGCGCCCACCGCCTCGGTGCTGCTCAACGTCTACCCCGGCCGCAGCCTGAGCGACGCCCAGGTCTCCGCGATCTCCTGGCTGGTGGCCTCCAGCGTTCCCGAACTGACCGCCGAAAACGTCTCCATCGTCGACCAGAACGGCCGCCTGCTGTCGGCTCCGCTGGGCGAAGGCCGCGGCATGGACGCCGACCAGATGCGCTTCGTGCGCGAACTGGAACAGCGCACGGTCGAACGCATCCTCACCATCCTGAATCCGCTGGTCGGCCCGGGCAACGTGCACGCGCAGGCCAGCGCCGACGTCGACTTCGCGCGCCGCGAGGAAACCTCGGAGGTCTACCGCCCCAACCAGGAGCCCGGCCAGGCCGCCGTGCGCAGCCAGCAGACCAGCGACTCCACCCAGCGCGGCGTCAACCCCGCCCAGGGCGTGCCCGGCGCGCTGTCGAACCAGGCCCCGGCCAACGCCCAGGCGCCCATCGTCAACCCGCCCCAGCCGCAGCGTCCGGGCCAGCCGCCGCAGCAAGCGGCCAACGCCCAGGGCCAGGCGCAGGGCGCGCAGCAGACCGGCACGCAGACGGCCGCCGCCAACCTCAACGAACGCCGCGACGCGACCACCAACTACGAAGTCGATCGCACCATCAGCCACATCAAGCAGCCGGTGGGCATGCTCAAGCGCCTGTCGGTCGCCGTGGTCGTCAACTACATCCGCGACAAGGACGGCGAGCCGCAGGCCCTGCCGCCCGAAGAGCTCACCAAGCTCACCAACCTGGTGCGCGAAGCCATGGGCTACTCCGAAGCGCGCGGCGATTCGCTGAACCTGGTCAACAGCCAGTTCAACGACGGCCCGCCGCCGGTGCCGGTGTGGCGCGATCCGGAAATGATCGCCCTGTTCAAGACGATCCTGGCCTGGCTGGTCGGCGGCGTGCTGGCGCTGTGGCTGTACCGCGTGCTGCGCCGCACGGTGGGCAACTACCTGTACCCGCCGGTCGATCCCGAGCAGGCCGAGGCCGAACGCATCGAGGCGGCCCGCGAGGCCCAGGAAACGGCCCGCGCCAAGGAAGTCGACCGCTACCAGGACAACCTGCAGCGCGCCCGCACGATGGCCGAGAAAGACCCGCGCGCCGTCGCGATGGTGCTGCGCACTTGGATAAGCAAAGATGAAAAATGATTCCACGCCGCTCGACGGCATGACGCGCAGCGCCGTCCTGATGATGTCGCTGGGCGAGGACGCCGCCGCCGAAGTGTTCAAGTACCTCACCGCCCGTGAGGTCCAGCAGGTCGGCGCGGCCATGGCCACCCTCAAGCAGGTCACCCGCAACGACGTGGCCGTGGTGCTGGAAGAATTCCGCCAGGAGGCCGACCAGTTCATGGCCGTCACGCTGGGCTCGGACGACTACATCCGCACCGTGCTGACCAAGGCGCTGGGCAGCGACCGCGCCGCCGGCCTGATCGAGGACATCCTGGAAGCCGGCGAAGGCGGCAGCGGCATCGACGCGCTGAACTGGCTGGACCCGACCACCGTGGCCGAACTCATCGGCGACGAGCATCCGCAGATCATCGCCACCATCCTGGTGCACCTGGAGCGCGACCGCGCCGCCGGCGTGCTGGCGCTGCTGACCGACCGCCTGCGCAACGACGTGATGCTGCGCATCGCCACCTTCGGCGGCGTGCAGCCCGCGGCCCTGTCGGAACTGACCGAGGTGCTGAATTCCGTGCTCGCCGGCCAGGGCGCCAAGCGCAGCAAGATGGGCGGCGTGCGCACCGCGGCCGAAATCCTGAACATGATGAACTCGGCCGAAGAGGAAACCGTGGTCGCCAGCCTGCGCGAGCGCGACAACGACCTGGCGCAGAAGATCATCGACGAGATGTTCGTGTTCGACAACCTGCTCGACGTCGAAGACCGCGCCATCCAGCTCATCCTCAAGGAAATCGACAACGACACCCTCATGGTCGCGCTCAAGGGCGCGCCCGAAGAGCTGCGCGCCAAGTTCCTGCGCAACATGTCCAGCCGCGCCGCCGAAATGCTGCGCGAGGACCTCGAGGCGCAGGGCCCGATCCGCATGTCCAAGGTCGAGGCCGAACAGAAGAAGATCCTGCAGATCGCGCGCCGCCTGGCCGAAAGCGGCCAGATCGTCCTGGGCAACCAGGGGGACGACACCTATGTCTGACGCGGACAGCCTCGCCGCTGCGCCGATCTCGCGCAGCGCCGCCTGGCGGCGCTGGCAGATGCTGTCGTTCGACGAGCCCGCGGCCGTCGAGGCCGAGCCCGAGCCGCAGCCCGATCCCGGCCCCGACCCCGAAGTCGTCATGGCGCAGCTGCGCGCCCAGGCGATGGCCGAGGGCCGCGAGGCCGGCCACGCCGAAGGCCATGCCGCCGGCCTGGAAGCCGGCCGCCAGGCGGGCTTCGAAGCCGGGCTGGCCGCCGGCCGCGAACAGGGCTACGCCGAAGGCCTGGCCCAGGCGCGCGAACAGGCCGCCGCCGAGGCGCAGCAGCTGCACGCGCTGATGCAGTCCTGCGCGGCCTCGCTCGGCGCGCTCGAGGAAAAAATGGGCCAGGGCCTGCTGACCCTGGCGCTGGACATCGCGCAGCAGGTCGTGCGCACCACGCTGGCCGAACAGCCCGAGGCCGTCGCCGCCGCCGTGCGCGAAGTGCTGCACATCAACCCCTCGGCCGGCGGCCAGATGCGGTTGTGGGCCAACCCGCAAGACATCGAACTCATCCGCCTGCACCTGGCCGACGAGCTGAAAGAAGGCCACTGGCGCGTGCTGGCCGACGAGTCCATCACGCGCGGCGGCTGCCGCGCCGAGACGCCGTTCGGTGACATCGACGCCACGCTGCAGACGCGCTGGCGCCGGGTCGCGGCCTCGCTCGGACGCAACGTGGCCTGGGAGGACCCGGCGTGAACGGCAAGCCGCAGCCTGCGCCGGCCCCACCTAAGCCGGCCGCACCGGTGATCGACCGCTGGCAGACCCAGCTGCAGATCGGCTCGATCCGCGCCTCCTCGACCGACCCCTGGCTGGTCAGCGGCAAGATCACGCGCGCCACCGGACTGGTGCTGCACGCCACCGGGCTGCGCCTGCCGGTGGGCGCGGCCGCGCGCATCGAAATCGCGCGCGGCCACGACCACTGGGCCGACGCCGAAGTCGTGGGTTTCGACGGCCACACGCTGTACCTGATGCCCCAGGCCGACATCTCCGGCCTGCCGCCCGGCGCCCGCGTGGTGCCCGGCGAGCCGCCGGTGCAGCGCCAGATTCCCCTGCCGCGCAAGGCCGAACTCAACGGCAACGCCAAGCCCCAACTGGGCCGCCACCTGCCCGTGGGCAACGCGCTGCTGGGCCGGGTGCTCGACGGCGCCGGCCGGCCGCTGGACGGCCTGGGCCCGCTGACCGGCGCCGAACTCGCGCCGCTGTCGGCCCAGCCCATCAATCCCTTGTCGCGCGCGCCCATCGACACCGTGCTCGACACCGGCGTGCGCGCCATCAACGGCCTGCTCACGGTGGGCCGCGGCCAGCGCATGGGCCTGTTCGCCGGCTCCGGCGTGGGCAAGAGCGTGCTGCTGGGCATGATGGCCCGCTACACCAAGGCCGACGTGATCGTGGTGGGCCTAATCGGCGAGCGCGGCCGCGAAGTCAAGGAATTCATCGAACACAACCTGGGTCCGGAAGGCCTGGCCCGCTCGGTCGTGGTGGCCGCGCCGGCCGACGTGTCGGCGCTGCTGCGGCTGCAGGGCGCGGCCTACGCCACCCGGCTGGCCGAACACTTCCGCGACCAGGGCCTGGACGTGCTGCTCATCATGGACTCGCTGACCCGCTACGCCATGGCGCAGCGCGAGATCGCGCTGGCCATCGGCGAGCCGCCGGCCACCAAGGGCTATCCGCCCTCGGTCTTCGCCAAGCTGCCCACGCTGGTCGAACGCGCCGGCATGGGCGCGCCCGGCCCGTCCGGCAAGGCCGGCTCCATCACGGCCTTCTATACCGTGCTGGCCGAAGGCGACGACCAGCAGGACCCCATCGCCGACTCGGCGCGCGCCATCCTGGACGGCCACGTGGTGCTGTCGCGCCACCTGGCCGAGGCCGGCCACTACCCCGCCATCGACATCGAGGCGTCGATCTCTCGCGCCATGACCGCGCTGATCCCGCCGGAACAGTTCGCCGTGGTGCGCCGCTTCAAGCAAACCCTGTCGCGCTACCAGCGCAACCGCGACCTGATCGCCGTGGGCGCCTACGCCGCCGGCAACGATCCGCAGCTCGACGACGCCATCGCCCGCTATCCGCGGCTGGAAGCCTTCCTGCAGCAGGACATCGGCGAAAACATCGGCTACGAAGACGCCATCGGCCAGTTGCGCGCAACCTTCGAGATGAGAGCGACCTATGCCTAGCCAACTGCCCCTGGACATGCTCATCAACCTGGCCAAGGAAAGCACGGACGAAGCCGCCCGCCTGCTGGGCCGGCTCAACGCCGAGCGCGGCAACGCCGAGCGCCAGCTCGGCATGCTGCACGACTACCGCCAGGACTACCTGACGCGCCTGCAGCAGGCGATGGTCAGCGGCATGTCGGCCAGCGACTGCCACAACTACCAGCGCTTCATCGGCACCCTGGACGACGCCATCGGCCAGCAGCAGGCGGTGCTGCGCCAGGCCGACGAAAACCTGGCCAAGGGCCGCCAGCACTGGCAGCAGGAAAAGCGCAAGCTCAACTCCTACGACGCGCTGGCCCAGCGCGAAGTGCGCGCCCGGGCGGTGGCCGAATCCCGCCGCGAACAGCGCGCCAACGACGAATACTCGGCCCGCCTGGTCCAGCGCCAGGCCGGCATGCATTAAGCGATATCCCACAGGAAGCCCCAGATGAACGCTCCCCTGCCCCTGCCCTCCGTCGCGCCCGGCGCCAAGGCCTCGATCGCCGATGCGCTCGGCGCCCGGCCGACTCCCGCCAACCAGAAGGGCCCCAGCTTTTCCGAAGTGATGGCGCGCCAGCGCTCCGACCAGGGAGCTGGCTCGCGCCCCGCCGAGAGCCAGTCCAAGCCGCCGGCCAAGACGCCGGCCCGGAACCCGAACCCGGCCGAGCCCGCCGCGCATGCGGAAAACGCCGCCGCCGGCGCCATCGACGAAGCGGTGCAGACCGCCGCCCAGGGCGAGGCCGGCGCGCTGGCCGTGGCCGCGCAGACGACCGTGGTGTTGCCGCAGCAGGCGCTGGAAATCGCCGCCCAGGCNCGCCGTCATAGCCCAGGCGCGCAGCAGGCGGCTCCGGCCGTTCCGGCAGCCGTCCAGGCGCCGGCAGGCCGCCCCGCCGCGCCGCGCACGGAAACGCCGCGCCTGGCGCCCGAGGCCGTGCTGCCCCAGGCCGCCCGCCAGCCGCAAGACGACGCCGCCCAGGCCCAGACGCCGCTGCGCGACGAAGTGCAGGCCGCCATCGCCGCGGCCGACCCGCAGTTCCAGACACCGCAAGCCGGCACCGCGCCCCACGAAGGCGTGGCCCAGGCCCTGGCCGCCGCCCAGCGTCCTGCCGCGCCCATCGCCAACCCCGCCGCCTTCGCCGCGCCCGCCATACCGCTGGTGATGCAGGTCTCCACCCCCGTGGGCGGCACGCACTGGGGCACCGAGCTCGGCCAGCAGATGGTCGTGATGAGCCACAACGTCCGCCAGGGCGTGCAGACCGCCGAACTGCGGCTCGATCCCCCCGACCTGGGCCCGCTGCGCGTCAGCCTGAACCTGGCCGACGGCGTGGCCAGCGCCTCGTTCGTGTCGGCCCATGCCTCNGGTGGCCGCGCCGGCCGACGTGTCGGCGCTGCTGCGGCTGCAGGGCGCGGCCTACGCCACCCGGCTGGCCGAACACTTCCGCGACCAGGGCCTGGACGTGCTGCTCATCATGGACTCGCTGACCCGCTACGCCATGGCGCAGCGCGAGATCGCGCTGGCCATCGGCGAGCCGCCGGCCACCAAGGGCTATCCGCCCTCGGTCTTCGCCAAGCTGCCCACGCTGGTCGAACGCGCCGGCATGGGCGCGCCCGGCCCGTCCGGCAAGGCCGGCTCCATCACGGCCTTCTATACCGTGCTGGCCGAAGGCGACGACCAGCAGGACCCCATCGCCGACTCGGCGCGCGCCATCCTGGACGGCCACGTGGTGCTGTCGCGCCACCTGGCCGAGGCCGGCCACTACCCCGCCATCGACATCGAGGCGTCGATCTCTCGCGCCATGACCGCGCTGATCCCGCCGGAACAGTTCGCCGTGGTGCGCCGCTTCAAGCAAACCCTGTCGCGCTACCAGCGCAACCGCGACCTGATCGCCGTGGGCGCCTACGCCGCCGGCAACGATCCGCAGCTCGACGACGCCATCGCCCGCTATCCGCGGCTGGAAGCCTTCCTGCAGCAGGACATCGGCGAAAACATCGGCTACGAAGACGCCATCGGCCAGTTGCGCGCAACCTTCGAGATGAGAGCGACCTATGCCTAGCCAACTGCCCCTGGACATGCTCATCAACCTGGCCAAGGAAAGCACGGACGAAGCCGCCCGCCTGCTGGGCCGGCTCAACGCCGAGCGCGGCAACGCCGAGCGCCAGCTCGGCATGCTGCACGACTACCGCCAGGACTACCTGACGCGCCTGCAGCAGGCGATGGTCAGCGGCATGTCGGCCAGCGACTGCCACAACTACCAGCGCTTCATCGGCACCCTGGACGACGCCATCGGCCAGCAGCAGGCGGTGCTGCGCCAGGCCGACGAAAACCTGGCCAAGGGCCGCCAGCACTGGCAGCAGGAAAAGCGCAAGCTCAACTCCTACGACGCGCTGGCCCAGCGCGAAGTGCGCGCCCGGGCGGTGGCCGAATCCCGCCGCGAACAGCGCGCCAACGACGAATACTCGGCCCGCCTGGTCCAGCGCCAGGCCGGCATGCATTAAGCGATATCCCACAGGAAGCCCCAGATGAACGCTCCCCTGCCCCTGCCCTCCGTCGCGCCCGGCGCCAAGGCCTCGATCGCCGATGCGCTCGGCGCCCGGCCGACTCCCGCCAACCAGAAGGGCCCCAGCTTTTCCGAAGTGATGGCGCGCCAGCGCTCCGACCAGGGAGCTGGCTCGCGCCCCGCCGAGAGCCAGTCCAAGCCGCCGGCCAAGACGCCGGCCCGGAACCCGAACCCGGCCGAGCCCGCCGCGCATGCGGAAAACGCCGCCGCCGGCGCCATCGACGAAGCGGTGCAGACCGCCGCCCAGGGCGAGGCCGGCGCGCTGGCCGTGGCCGCGCAGACGACCGTGGTGTTGCCGCAGCAGGCGCTGGAAATCGCCGCCCAGGCCGCGCAACAGGTGCAGCTGGCGCGCGGCGACGCCGCGGCCGCCGCCAGCGCCATGGGCGCCGGCGCAGCCGTGCTGACCTCGGCGCTGGGCGCCGCGGACGCCGCCCTGGTCGTGGGCGCGCCGGTCGCGGCCAGCGCCCAGCAGGCCCAGGCCGCCGCGGCGCAGATCGCGCGCGACGCCGAAGCCGCGCTGCCGGTGCTGACCGCCGCGGCCAAGCCCGGCAGCGCGCAGCAGGCGGCTCCGGCCGTTCCGGCAGCCGTCCAGGCGCCGGCAGGCCGCCCCGCCGCGCCGCGCACGGAAACGCCGCGCCTGGCGCCCGAGGCCGTGCTGCCCCAGGCCGCCCGCCAGCCGCAAGACGACGCCGCCCAGGCCCAGACGCCGCTGCGCGACGAAGTGCAGGCCGCCATCGCCGCGGCCGACCCGCAGTTCCAGACACCGCAAGCCGGCACCGCGCCCCACGAAGGCGTGGCCCAGGCCCTGGCCGCCGCCCAGCGTCCTGCCGCGCCCATCGCCAACCCCGCCGCCTTCGCCGCGCCCGCCATACCGCTGGTGATGCAGGTCTCCACCCCCGTGGGCGGCACGCACTGGGGCACCGAGCTCGGCCAGCAGATGGTCGTGATGAGCCACAACGTCCGCCAGGGCGTGCAGACCGCCGAACTGCGGCTCGATCCCCCCGACCTGGGCCCGCTGCGCGTCAGCCTGAACCTGGCCGACGGCGTGGCCAGCGCCTCGTTCGTGTCGGCCCATGCCTCCGTGCGCCACGCGGTCGAAGCCGCCATGCCGCAACTGCAGCAGGCGCTGGCCCAGGCCGGCATCTCGCTGGGCCAGACCAGCGTGGGCGAACAATCCGCCCAGCAGGAGTTCGCCCAGCAAGGCGGCAACGGCTCGCAGCGCGGCGCGGGCGGCGCCGCCGCGGGCGCCGTGGCGGTGGCCGATGCGCCCGCCGCGGCCCTGCCTGCGCGCAACGCCAATGCGCTGGTCGACACCTTCGCCTGAACTGCCGGCGGCCCGCCGCCGGCAAGGCTGGCGGGCAGTGCAGCAATAGCTTGAGATACGCGGCTTTCGCCCTGTTTTTCGCCCCCAAGCCGGGGCGGCATTTGGGGCAGAATGCTTTCATCCACTAAGAACCCGTTTTCATCAGCGGCAAAATAAGCTTCGACACCGAGATGGCGACTACCAAAACCACACCCATGCCTGCGCGCGGCGCATCTACCCCCCGCCCGGGCGGCCTGGGCCGCATCCTGCGTCCGCTGCTGGCGCTACTGGTCCTGCTGCTCGTGGCCGCGGCCAGCGCCGGCGCCACCTGGTACATCTCCCAACGCCTGCAGCAGCAAGGCGCCGCGCCGGTCCAGCTGGGCGTCGGCCAGGTTCCCGCGGGCCAGCCCGGCCAGCCCGGAGCCGCCGGCCATGCCGGGCAAGGCCCGCAGGCCACGCCGGCCAACTTCGTCGCGCCGCCGGCCGCGCCCATCGCCGTGCCCGCCCCGATCTTCGTGCCGCTCGAACCCTTTACCGTCACGCTGCAGAACCCGGACACCGAACGCATCATGCACGTCGGCCTGACCCTGCGCGTCAGCGACGAGCAAAGCCGCAGCCGGCTCGAAAAGTACATGCCCGAAGTGCGCAGCCGCATCCTGATGGTGCTGTCTTCGCAATCGCCCGTCGGCGTCCAGACGCAGCAGGGCAAGACCGACATGGCCGAAGCCATCAAGCAGAGCGTCAACCGCCCGTTCTCGCCCCTGCCTGACGGCCAGTACGTCACCGACGTGCTCTTCACGGCGTTCGTGGTGCAATAAGCATGGCCTACGAGGCATTTCTTTCGCAGGACGAAGTCGACGCGCTGCTCGCCGGGGTCACCGGCGAAAGCGACGACAAGACCCAGGCGGCCGGCCAGAACGCCGGCGCGCGCGCCTACGACCTGAGCTCGCCCGAGCGCGTCGTGCGCCGCCGCATGCAGACCCTGGAGCTCATCAACGAGCGCTTCGCCCGCCAGATGCGCAGCGTGCTGCTGAACTTCATGCGGCGCAGCGCCGACATCACCGTCGGCTCCATCAAGATCCAGAAGTACGCGGACTTCGAACGCAACCTGCCGGTGCCGAGCAACCTGAACATGGTCCAGATGAAGCCGCTGCGCGGCACGGCCCTGTTCACGTACGATCCGAACCTGGTGTTCCTGGTCATCGACAGCCTGTTCGGCGGCGACGGCCGCTACCACACGCGCGTCGAGGGCCGCGACTTCACCACCACCGAACAGCGCATCATCCGGCGCCTGCTCAACCTGACCCTGGAAAGCTACGGCAAGTCCTGGGACCCGGTCTACCCGATCGAATTCGAGTACGTGCGCTCGGAGATGCACACCAAGTTCGCCAGCATCACCGGCAACAACGAAGTGGTGGTCGTCACCTCCTTCCACATCGAATTCGGCGCCACCGGCGGCGACCTGAACATCTGCCTGCCCTATTCCATGATCGAGCCGGTGCGCGACCTGCTCACGCGCCCACTGCAGGAAACCACGCTGGACGAAGTGGACCAGCGCTGGTCGCAGCAGCTCTCGCGCCAGGTGCGCAGCGCCGACATCGACGTGGTCGCGGAATTCGCCCGCATCCCGTCGTCGATCCGCGAGCTGATGCACCTGAAGGTCGGCGACGTGCTGCCGGTGGAAGTGCCCGAAACCGTCATCGCCAGCGTCGACGGCGTACCGCTGATGGAATGCGGCTACGGCGTCTTCAACGGCCGCTACGCCCTGCGCGTGCAAAACATGTTTACCCACGATACAGAACCCAACGAGGCCTCTGACCATGACTGACAAGAACGAGCCCGGCACCGGCTCGTCCCCGGCCGACGACTGGGCCGACGCGCTCGCCGAACAATCCCGCGCCACCCCGCCCACGCAGGCCGACGGCCTCAAGCCGCAGGACGACTGGGCCGCCGCGATGGCCGAACAGGCCGCCGCGGCGCCGGCTCCGGCCGCCGCTCCCGCGCCTGCGCCCGCCGCCGCCCCCGCGGCCGCGCCGGCCGCGCAATCCGCCGCGCACTCGGTGTTCAAGCCGCTGGCCGGCGCCAGCGGCGGCACGGGCACCGACATCGACCTGATCATGGACGTGCCCGTCCAGCTCACGGTAGAACTGGGCCGCACCCGCCTGACCATCAAGAACCTGCTCCAGCTGGGCCAGGGCTCGGTGGTCGAGCTCGACGGCCTGGCCGGCGAACCGATGGACATCTTCGTCAACGGCTACCTGATCGCCCAGGGCGAAGTGGTGGTGGTCGAGGACAAGTACGGCATCCGCCTGACCGACATCATCACCCCGTCCGAGCGGATCAACCGCTTGAACAACCGCCGCTGATTCTGGCGCCATGACCGAAGCCGCCCTCGCCCGCGTCATTCTCGGCCTGCTGCTGGTGGTGGCCGCCATCCTGGCCGCGGCCTGGCTGGCGCGCCGCGCCGGCCTGGCCCAGCGCGGCGGCGGCAACCTGCTGCGCCAGGTCGCCAGCCTGCCGGTGGGTCCGCGCCAGAGCATCGTGGTCGTCGAAATCGAAAACACCTGGCTGGTGGTGGGCGTAGGCCCGAACCAGCTCAATACCCTGCATACCCTGCCCGCCGGCCAGTTGCCGCAGGCATCGCCCCTGCCCGCGGCCGCCTTCGCGGCCAAGCTGGGCCAGGCGCTCAAGCGCCGCTAGCGCTCTCGCGCGCGACACGCCATACCCATGAGTTTGCCCTCCCGCACGCCTCTCGCCCGCGCCCGCATGCTTGCGCCGTCCCTGCTCGGGGCGGCCGCGCTGCTCGGCCTGGCCCTGTTCCCGGCGGGCGTCGTCGCCCAGGCCACGCTGCCCGCCCTGACGGCCACGCCCGGCCCCAACGGCTCCGAGACCTATTCGCTCAGCATGCAGACCCTGCTGCTGATGACCTCGCTGTCGTTCCTGCCGGCGGCCCTGCTCATGATGACGGGCTTCACCCGCATCATCATCGTGCTGGGCCTGCTGCGCAGCGCCATGGGCACCGCCATGTCGCCGCCCAACCACGTGCTGATCGGCCTGGCCCTGTTCCTGACCTTCTACACGATGTCGCCGGTGTTCGACAAAATCTACACCGACGCCTACAAACCGCTGGCCGAAGGCTCCATCCAGTTCGAGGCCGCGGTCGAACGCGCCGCCGCGCCGCTGCGCACCTTCATGCTGCACCAGACGCGCGAGAACGACCTGTCGCTGTTCGCCAACCTGGCCAACCAGCCCGCCATGGAAGAACCGGCCCAGGTGCCGATGCGCATCCTGGTGCCGGCCTTCATCACCAGCGAACTCAAGACCGCCTTCCAGATCGGCTTCACCATCTTCATCCCGTTCCTCATCATCGACCTGGTGATCGCCAGCGTGCTGATGGCGCTGGGCATGATGATGGTGCCCCCGGTCACGGTGGCGCTGCCCTTCAAGCTCATGCTCTTCGTGCTGGCCGACGGCTGGAACCTGCTCATGGGCTCGCTGGCCCAGAGCTTCTACCAATAACGCCGCAAGGAGCCGCCATGACCGCCGAAACCGTCATGACCATGACCTACCAGGCGATGAAGATCGTCCTGGCCATGGCCGGCCCGCTGCTGCTGGTCACGCTGGTCGTGGGCCTGGTCATCAGCATCTTCCAGGCCGCCACGCAGATCAACGAAATGACGCTGTCGTTCATTCCGAAGCTGCTGGCCATGTGCGGCGTGCTGGTGCTGCTGGGCCCCTGGCTGATCGGCGTGATGGTCGACTACATCCGGCAACTGATCGGCCAGATCCCCATGCTGGTGTCCTGAGCGGCCGGCAATCGCAGACCCGCCGCAACAGCGCCCCGCCATGATCGCCTTCACGCTCGAACAGCTCAACGGCTGGATCGGCCAGTTCCTCTGGCCGTTCGTGCGCATCCTGGCCCTGGTCGGCACCGCCCCGCTGTTCTCGGAATCGCTCATCCCCATCAAGGTCAAGGTGGGCCTGGCCTTCGTCCTCGCCGTCGCGGTCGGCCCGGCCCTGGACCCCATGCCCCCGGTCTCGCCGGGCTCCTACGCCGGCCTCTGGATGGTGATGCAGCAGGTCCTGATCGGCGTCGCGCTGGGCTTCACCATGCGCCTGGTGTTCGCCGCCGTCCAGACCGCCGGCGAATTCGTCGGCCTGCAGATGGGCCTGTCCTTCGCCTCGTTCTTCGACCCCGGCTCCGGCGCCAACACGGCCGTGCTCTCGCGCCTGTTCAACATCATCGCCATGCTGACCTTCCTGGCGCTGGACGGCCACCTCCTGGTCCTGGCCGCGCTGGTGCGCTCATTCGACACCCTGCCCATCGCCATGATCCAGCTGCACCAGAACGGCTGGGGCGTGATCGTCGAATGGGGCAAGACCGTCTTCATCTCCGGCCTGCTCCTGGCCCTGCCGCTCATCTGCGCCCTGCTCACCATCAACCTGGCCATGGGCATCCTCAACCGCGCCGCCCAACAGCTGTCGGTCTTCTCCATCGGCTTCCCGGTCACCCTGATCGTGGGCGTCACCGTCCTGACCGTGGTCCTGCCGCACGCCGGCCCATTCCTGGAATCCCTGTTCGAATCCGGCCTGACCGCCATGAGCCGCGTCGCCGACGCCCTGGCGGGCAAGTAGGCAAAGACAACATCGCGGCCGGAACGCCAAGCGCTCCGGCCGCGAACGGCGTCATCGACAGCTACTGGTGCCCGGTAAGGCGAAAAACCCGGATCGTATCCCGCAGCGCCGCCGACTGCCCGCCCAGCTCGCGCACGGCTCCCCCCAGCTCCTGCACCAGCTGCGTGTTCTGCGCCGTCATCACGTCCATCTGCGACACCGCCGTATCCACCTGCTCGATCCCGCTGGACTGCTCCTGCGACGCCCGCGCGATCCCGGCGATGATATCGGTCACCCGATGCACGGCCGCCACGATTTCCTGCATCGTCGCGCCCGCCTGCTCGGCCTGCTGCGACCCCTCGGTCACGCGGTCCGCGGAATCCTCGATCAGCCCCTTGATCTCCTTGGCGGCCTGCGCGCTTTTCTGCGCCAGCGTGCGCACCTCGCCCGCCACCACCGCGAACCCCTTGCCGGACTCGCCGGCCCGCGCCGCCTCGACCGCCGCGTTCAGCGCCAAAATATTCGTCTGGAACGCAATCCCTTCGATGATGCTCACGATATCGGCGATCCGGCGCGAACTGTCCGAAATCCCGTGCATGGTCTCCACCACCTGGCCCACCGCGACTCCGCCGCGCCGCGCCACGTCCATGCTGCTCGCGGCCAGCTCATTGGCCTGCCGCGCATTGTCGGCGTTCTGCCGCACCGTGGCGGTCAGCTGCGCCATGCTCGTCGCGGTCTGCTGCAGGGACGCCGCCTGGCCCTCCGTGCGGCCGGCCAGCTCCTGATTGCCGCGCGCGATATGCGAGGCCGCCTGCGTCGTGCCCTCGATGCCCCGGTACACATCCTGCGCAATCCCGATCAGGCTCTTGCGCATCACGTCGAGCGAAAACATCAGGCTGCCGATCTCGTCATCCGATTCCGGCACGATCTGCGTCGTCAGGTTCCCCGCCGCCACCTGCCGCGCCATGTTGGCCGCATCCACCATCGGATCCAGCACGAACCGCGACAGGCGCCAGCTCATTGCGAACAGCGCCAGCACGCCGGCGCCCAAGGCGGCGCACGCCAGCCCCACCTGCTGCGCATCCATGCGTTCCCAGCCGGCATACATCCCATAGGCCCCCGCCGCCGTCACGATGCCCGCCGACAGCAGCGCATGGCGCAGCATGCGGCTGCGCACGCATTGCCTGAACGGAAACGCCAGCGCGTCCAGGCCGCGCCGCCAGCCGGCCCGCACCGGACGCCCGCGCCGGATGCGCACGCCGCGGGCCGTGCCCTCGCGCATGCGCGCATACAGCTCCTCGGCCATCTGGATCTGCTCTTCCGAGGCCTGCACCCGCACCGACGAATAAGCCACCACCTCGCCGTGCTCGACGATGGGCGTGGCGTTGGCCAGCACCCAATAGAAACCGCCGTCCTTGCGCCGGTTCTTGACCAGGCCCAGCCACGAGCCGCCGGCCTGCAGCGTGGCCCACAGGTCCTCGTAGGCTTGCGGCGGCATGTCCGGGTGGCGCACGATGTTGTGGGCCTTGCCGATCAGTTCCTCGCGCGAAAAGCCGCTCACCTCGATAAAGGCCGGATTCGCATACACGATCCGGCCTTTGGTGTCGGTGCGCGAGATCAGGTACTGATCGGCGCGCAGCTTGGTTTCCACGTTATGGACGGGTAGATTGACACGCACAGCTTGCCTCCGGTTTCGTCAAAGAACAGCAAATGAACAACGGCGGACAAACTGGACCTGACGCCCCGCGTATACGTTTCCGCCCGGTTCGTAAGGCCAGGCGCACGCTGGTGCGTGACGGCCGTCGAACACTTCATTGCCCGATTCGGGCGCTATTTTTTTCGTTAACGGTCATATTTTCGAAAACTTAACCGTCAATAACCTGTTGGCGGAAAAAACGAAAACCGCAGCCGCGCTTGTGCGCGGCCGCGGTTCTTTGTTCAAGCCCCGGGCGTCAGGCCTGGGTCAGCGTGGGCGCGGCATAGCCGCTCAACTGGTGCGCCGGCACCTCGATCACTTCGCCGGCGTTGATCTTGAACACCGCCACGGCTTCGGCCAGGCGCTGCGCCTGTTCCTGCAGCGAACCGGCCGCGGCCGCCGCTTCTTCGACCAGCGCCGCGTTCTGCTGCGTCACCTCGTCCATCTGCGACACCGCGCGGTTGACCTGGTCGATGCCGCTGGACTGCTCTTCGGACGCCGCCGAGATCTCACCCATGATGTCGGTCACGCGCTTGACCGAGGCCACGATCTCCTGCATGGTCGCGCCCGCGCGTTCCACCTGCTGCGAACCGGCGCCCACCTTGGCCACCGAATCCTCGATCAGACCCTTGATCTCCTTGGCGGCCTGCGCGCTGCGCTGGGCCAGCGAACGGACTTCGCCCGCCACCACCGCGAAACCCTTGCCCTGTTCGCCGGCGCGCGCGGCTTCCACCGCCGCGTTCAGCGCCAGGATGTTGGTCTGGAACGCGATGCCGTCGATCACCGAAACGATTTCCGAGATCTTGCGCGAGCTGGCGGAAATGCCCTGCATCGTGCCCACCACTTCGGACACCGCGGAGCCGCCGCGCTCGGCCACGTCGGACGCGCTGGCCGCCAGCTGGTTGGCCTGGCGCGCGTTGTCGGCGTTCTGCTTGACGGTCGAGGCCAGCTCTTCCATGGACGCCGCGGTTTCCTCCAGCGAGGCGGCCTGCTCTTCCGTACGGCTGGACAGGTCGGTGTTGCCCGCCGAGATCTCGCGCGAACCCACGGTGATCTCGTCCACGCCGCGGCGCACCGAAGCCACGGTGCGCGTCAGGCTTTCCTGCATGCGCTTGAGCGCCGCGAACAGCTGGCCGATTTCATTGTGCGAGCGCACCTCGACGCGGCTGGTCAGGTCGCCCGAGGCGATCTTGTCGAAATGCTGGCCGGCTTCCACCAGCGGGCGGACCACCAGGCGGCCGAACAGCACGCGGGCCAGCACCATCAGCACCAGCGCCAGCGCGACCGCCACGCCCACCGCCATCATGGCGCGGTTGAAGTTGGCCTCGGCCTGTTCGATCAGGGCGTTCTGCTGGTCATTGATGTACTTGCCGAATTCGCTGAGCGCCGCGATGAAGGCGGCGCTGCGCGGCGTGCCGTATTCGTTGTTCACCATGTAGAACGTCGAATAGTCTTCGCTGCGCAGGGCCTCGACCATGGTGTCCACGCCGTCGTCGATGTACGAGCGATAGCGCCGCACCAGATTCATGGACAGCTGGCGGCCGGTGTCGTCCTGCAGCATGTTCTTCTGGAACTCCGCGAAGCTGCTGCGCACGCCGGTCAGCAGGTCGGTGGCGTCCTTGAGCGAGGCCGCGGCGTCGCGCGCCGAATTCTCGCCGCTGCCCCAGCCGGACTCCTGCAGGTGGCGCGCGGCCACCATCAGCCCCACGCGGGCGCGCAGCATGTCGCTATTGATCACCTCGACCTGGCGCGCCCTTTCGGTCAGGCCGTTGATCTCGCGGATCGATTCGTAGTTGTGCTGCAGGAAATACGCGGCCAGACCGCCCACCGCCGCGATCAGCACGGCGAAGAACGCCATGACCCACAGCAGCATCGTGCCCACGCGCGCATCGCGCAGGCGCAGCTTCTTCTTCACCTTGGGCGCGCGCGCCTTTCTTTTGCCTGCCTTGCCGGACTTGATACCGGATTCGAGACTCGCTTCCATATTATTTCCCCATGCCTCCAGGAACTGCATGATCAAACAAAAAGCACCCTGTTGACATGCCCTGTTACACAGGGCATGCATTCAGGGCGACGGACATCGCGGTCTGCGCCGCGACGCTCTGTGCCGCCCGGCGGAGTTACCCGCCTTGCGGCCGCGATCCGGCCGATTCTCCCGGACCGGGTATGTAGATGTAGGACTCTCCGGGCTCGACCTTGGGCAGCGCCCAGTCCGGCAGCGGCTCGGACGCGGGCGCCGGCCCCAGCAGATTGCGGCGCTCCCAGGGTTCGAGCAGGATATTGGTGCTGTCCACGAGGTTCGCCAGCCGGCCGTCAGGGCCGAAGCGCAGCAGCGCTTCCTTGCGGCCGTACAGGCCGTCGGTGACGACCGTGACCTTGTACGACCAGAGCGCCAGCAGGCTGCCGTCGGGCTGCGGATAGATCTTGTCGGGCGCGGCGCCCAGCGCGTGCGTGGCATCCGCAAGCGTGGAACGGCCCGGGTTCAGGCTGGACAGCCCGTCCGGGTCGAAATTGCGTCCGGTCGCCGTGCAACCGGCGAGCGTGGCGGCCAGGACAGCCGCCGCAAGTAGGTGTAGATAGGCTCGCATACCCGCCTGTCAGAAAGATTCCCAGTCGTCGTCCGCGGGCGGCGTCCGCCGGCTGGCCGGTGGCCTGCTCGCGGGCCTGCCTTCGGCCGCCGCGCTGGCCGCGGGCCGGCGCGGACCGCGCGTGGCCGTGGCNGCGAGGCGCATGCGTCAGGCGCGCGGCAGGCGCCGCCTGGACGGGCGCCTCCGCTTGCGCCGCGGGCGCTTCGGGCGCCGGCGCGGCCACGCGCGGCGCGGGCCGTGCGTGCGCCAGTTGCTGGGCCGGCACTTCGATCACTTCGCCGGCGTTGATCTTGAACACCGCCACGGCTTCGGCCAGACGCTGCGCCTGGTCCTGCAGCGAGCCGGCGGCCGCCGCGGCTTCTTCGACCAGCGCCGCGTTCTGCTGCGTCACCTCGTCCATCTGCGACACGGCGCGGTTGACCTGATCGATGCCGCTGGACTGCTCCTCGGACGCCGCCGAGATCTCGCCCATGATGTCGGTCACGCGCTTGACCGAGGCCACGATCTCCTGCATGGTCGCGCCCGCGCGTTCCACCTGCTGCGAACCGGCGCCCACCTTGCTGACCGAATCCTCGATCAAGCCCTTGATTTCCTTGGCCGCCTGGGCGCTGCGCTGCGCCAGCGCGCGCACCTCGCCCGCCACCACGGCAAAGCCCTTGCCCTGTTCGCCGGCGCGCGCGGCTTCCACCGCGGCGTTCAGCGCCAGGATGTTGGTCTGGAACGCGATGCCGTCGATCACCGACACGATTTCCGAAATCTTGCGCGAGCTGGCCGAAATCTGCTCCATCGTGCCCACCACTTCGGACACCGCGGAGCCGCCGCGCTCGGCCACGTCGGACGCGCTGGCCGCCAGCTGGTTGGCCTGGCGCGCGTTGTCGGCGTTCTGCTTGACCGTCGAAGCCAGCTGCTCCATGGAGGCGGCGGTTTCTTCCAGCGAGGCCGCCTGCTGCTCGGTGCGGCTGGACAGGTCCGTGTTGCCCGCCGAGATTTCGCGCGAGCCCACGTTGATCTCGTCCACGCCGCGACGCACCGCCGCCACCGTGCGCGTCAGGCTTTCCTGCATGCGCTTGACCGCCGCCATCAGCGTGCCGATTTCGTTGGTGGAGGTGGCTTCCACCCGCACGGTCAGGTCGCCCGCGGCGATCTTGTCGAAGCTCTCGCTGACCGAGCGCAAGGGGCGCAGCACCGCCCGGTTGATGAACAGGAACGCGGCCAGCCACACCACGAGGATCAGCACCGCCAGCACGGGGTAGACGATGGCCATGGTCGCCGACTGGGACCGCGCAGCCTCCACCGCCGCCACGCTATAGGCGTTGATGTTCTCCATGAACGCGGCCAGGCGTTGGGAAAATGCCTGGCTGGCGGCCGCGCCGGTGGTGTTCTTCTCTTTGAGATAGGCCTCCATGTCGCCGCGCTCCAGGGCCAGCACCATGGCCTGCAGCGCATCGGCGAAGCGCTGGAACGAGGACAGCAGTTCGGACTCGGCGGCCTTGCCCTGCTCGGTAACCTTGGGAATGGCCTTGAACGCCTCCATCTTGGTCCTGGCCTCGGCCAGTTGCTGCTTCAGGGTGCGCGTGTTCTCGGCCACGCCGGCGGTATCGCCGGCATTGCGCAATCCCACCACGATATCGGCGCGTATCGTGCCGCGCAGCATCAGCGCATAGGCGTCCTTGAGCAGATCCGCCTGCTGGACGCCCAGCGTATTGAGGGCGTTGATCGACTCGCTGCTCGATCGCATGCTGTTCCAGCCCAGCACGATCGCGGCAAGCGCGGCCAGGGCGACCACCAGTTGGGCCAGCATGAGGCCCGTGCGCACCTTCAGATTGCTAAACACTTCGATATATTCCGGTAAGCGCCCCGGCGGCGACGCCGCCGATGCGAAAAGTGAAATAACAGGTCAAAGCAGCAACGGATTACGCCGTCAGAAAGACTCCCAATCGTCGTCCGACGGCGGCGGCCGGCGGGCGGCGGGCTTGGCGTCGGTGGCGTTCGCCGTCCGGCTGGCCGCGCGCCGCGGCGCCCGGGCGGCCGACATGGCCGGTTTGGCCGCCGCCGGCCGGGCCGGCCTGGATGCGGCGGGTTTGGGTTCTGCCTGCGCCAGCGCAGCCAGCTTGGGCGCGGGCGCCTCGGCCTGCTGCGCGGGCGCCTCGGCCGCCTCGGCATGGTCGCCGGCGGCCGGCCGCGGCGCCGGCATGCGCGGCGCGCTGCGTTCGCGCGCCAACTGCTGGGCCGGCACTTCGATCACTTCGCCGGCGTTGATCTTGAACACCGCCACGACTTCGGCCAGACGCTGCGCCTGTTCCTGCAGCGAACCGGCCGCGGCCGCCGCTTCTTCGACCAGCGCCGCGTTCTGCTGCGTCACCTCGTCCATCTGCGACACGGCGCGGTTGACCTGATCGATGCCGCTGGACTGCTCCTCGGACGCCGCCGAGATCTCGCCCATGATGTCGGTCACGCGCTTGACCGAGGCCACGATCTCCTGCATGGTCGCGCCCGCGCGTTCCACCTGCTGCGAACCGGCGCCCACCTTGCTGACCGAATCCTCGATCAAGCCCTTGATTTCCTTGGCCGCCTGGGCGCTGCGCTGTGCCAGCGCGCGCACCTCGCCCGCCACCACGGCAAAGCCCTTACCCTGCTCGCCGGCGCGCGCGGCTTCCACCGCGGCGTTCAGCGCCAGGATGTTGGTCTGGAACGCAATGCCGTCGATCACCGAAACGATTTCGGAAATCTTGCGCGAACTGGCCGAAATCTGCTCCATGGTGCCGACCACTTCCGACACCGCCGCGCCGCCGCGCTCGGCCACTTCGGAAGCGCTGGCCGCCAGCTGGTTGGCCTGGCGCGCGTTGTCGGCGTTCTGCTTGACCGTCGAAGCCAGCTCTTCCATGGACGCCGCGGTTTCTTCCAGCGAGGCGGCCTGCTCTTCCGTGCGGCTGGACAGGTCGGTGTTGCCCGCCGAGATCTCGCGCGAGCCCACGTTGATCTCGTCCACGCCACGGCGCACCGAGGCCACCGTGCGCGTCAGGCTTTCCTGCATGCGCTTGATCGCGGCGAACAGCTGGCCGATTTCGTTGCTGCTGCGGACTTCGACGCGGCCGGTGAAGTCGCCGCCGGCGATCTTCTCGAAATGATTGCCGGCCTCGCGCAGCGGACGCAGCACCGTGCGGTTGATGAAAACCCAACAGCCCAGGGACAGCGCCAGCGCGATCGCCAGCAGGACGATGGTGACGACGCGCGCGGCCGCGTGTTCGGCCTCGGCCTCTTCCACCAGCTTGTCGGTGGACTTGTCCACGAAGTCCTGGACCGCGCCCACCGCTTCGCGCAGCGCCGTATTGGCGGCGCCGCCGGCGTCGTTGAGGTCCAGGAATGTCTGCACCTCCATCGCCGCCAGGGCCGCGGCCTGGCGCTTGGAGATGTCGTCGAACTGCCGGAAGGCGGCGTCCAGCTTGGCGTTGAGCGCCTCGGCGCCCGGCATGGCCGGCGCCTTGCGGTAGGCCTCCAGCGCCTTGGCGCCCTCCTGCATCTGGACCTGCGCGCGCTGCGCCTGGGAGCCCGCCTGCTCGGTCTTGCCCTGCTGCATGTCCAGCAGGGAGTTCGCCAGCAGCAGCCGGCCGCGCAGCAGCAAGGTGTAGGCGCGGTCGAGCTGCAGGGCCTGCGTGGAATAGGCGCTATTGACCTGCACCATCTTCTGGTTGCTCGAATCCAGCCCCAGCCACGCCACGCCGTTGGAGATGAACATGGCCGCCGTGAACAGCAGCAGCACTAGGATGATGCAGGTGCGGACTTTCAGATTGACAAGCATGGGACTTCCGAGTGTTGAGCTACATGAACCGACTGTTTCCTACCCTGCACATGAACACGGACGCCCCGGCCCGGGCCGGCGGCGTCCGCGTGCACGCTATGGCGCGCCCAGAGGCGCGCGTTGCGCTACGCCGCGGCGTCAATTGCGGCTGAACAGGCTCGAACCCTGGATGGTCATGAAGGCCGCCGAGGCCGCCTGCAGCGCCACCTGGCGCAACGCGAGCTGGCTGGCGCCCTGGTAATAATCCAGGTCTTCCAGGTCCGACAGCGATTTGGCGTACGACAGTCCTTTCTGCGTGCCGCTCGCATCCAGGGCTTCCAGCTCGTTCATGCGCGCGCCCACGGAAGCGTTCACCGTCAGCACGTTGTCGTAGTTGGAAGCCAGTTTCTTGTTGGCCGTGGCCAGCGCGTTGTTCAGCCTGGCCGTCGCCACCGGGTCGCCGGCGCTGGGCGCGTCCAGCGCCGCGATCAGGTTGTCCAGGGTGGCGAACACGTCCATGTCGGCCGACTGGACGTTCTCGACCTCGATCACGTCGCCGACGGCCGGCGTGCCCTTGATCGAGGTGGACACGCCGCCGAAATCGATGGTCGCGCCGTCCACGTAAGGGGTCGGCGGCTGCGAGAGATCCGGCACCACCTGCTCGGTGCCGTCGGCCGCCGTCGCGGTGACGCGGTAGCCCAGTTCGCCGGTAGCGTTATCGGTCACGAACTCGACCGAATACTTCCGGGCCAGGTTCGCGCTGCCCGGGGTCACCGAGACCGAGCCGAACTCCGCCGTGCCGGCGTTGTCCTGGCCGGCCGAGGCCACATAGGCCTGCGAGCCGGGGTTGGCGCGGCCGAAGATGTCCTTGCCCAGGTCGCTGGTGGAAATCTGGCGGCTCTGGTCGACCTGCACGGTGCGCTCGCCGACCGAGCCGCTATAGGAAATCTTGCCCGAGGTGTCCTTGGCGTAGGGCGCCTTGGTGCCGTCGTTGCCCGAGAACAGGTACTGGCCGTTGCCGTCGGTGGCGTTGGCCAGCCCCAGCAGCGCCTCGCGCGTGCTCTTGAGCGCGGTCGAAAGCGCCTGCCGGTCGCTGTCGGACAGCACGCCGCCGGCCTGAATGATGCGGGTGCGGGCCTCTTGCAGCGCGTTGGTGACCGCGTCCAGGGTGTTGCTTTCCTGGCCCAGATAGGTGTTGGCGGTCTGGCGGTTCATGGCGTAGGCCGCGTTCATGCTTTGCGTCTGCGCCACGCCGATGGCCAGCGAGGCCGCCAGCGGGTCGTCGGCCGGGGTCAGGTTCTTGCGGCCGCTGCCGATCTGCTCGACCAGCCGGTTCATGTCGGATTCCTGGCCCAGAATTCCGTTCAGGCCGTTGGTGTACATCATCGAGGTGCTCAGGCGCATGGCGCAACTCCGAAAATCTGTTTATTCATCACAACCAAGCGCTCAACCGCGCAGGCCCAGCAAGGTGTCGAATATGGTGCTGGCCACGTCGATGATGCGGGCGCTGGCCTGGTACTGTTCCTGGTACAGCGACAGGCTGACGTATTCCTCGTTCAGGTTCACGCCCGACACCGCCTGCTGGGCGGCCGTGGCCTGCTTGATCAGGTTGCCCTGCGCCGTGGCGGCGGCCTTGATCTGCGCGGTCTGCACGCCCACGGTGTTGACCACCTGGGCGAACATGTCGGTGGTGCTCATGGTGCCGTGGCCCAGCACCTTGGCGTTTTCGAGCTGGGCGAGCTTGAGCGCGTTCTTGCCGTTGGCGTCGCCGCCCTCGGCGTCGGCCGCGGCGATCTTTTCCGGATCGCGGATCAGCACTTCGATGTCGCGGGCCGCGTCGCGGGTGGGCGACAGCGTCCATTTGTCGCCGGCGCGCGGCGGCTCGCTGATGGTCAGCGTCACGCCCATTTCCTTTTCCAGGTTGAGCGTGGGCGGCGTGCCGCTGGCCGGGCCGTTATAGACCTGCGTGCCTTCCGGCTGGCGCAGTACCCGGTAATTCGCGCCGTCGAACGAGATCTCGTAGTCCTTGGCGTTGATGTTGTCCAGGTTCGTGAATTTTCCCGAGATCTGGGCGTTGCTCTTGTTCTGGGCGTTGGGCACGCCCTGCGGATCGCTGATGCCGAAGAAGTCGCCGCCGGGGTTGCCGTTCTGGTCCAGGCCCTGACGGTGCTGCGCGTTGAACGACAGCGCCAGCCCGACCGCCATCTGGCCCAGCTGGTTCTGCATCACGTCCAGCGACTGGCTGCGGAACTGCAGCAGGCCGCCCAGCTTGCCGCCGGTGACCTCGCTGTCGTCGAGTTCGACGGCGACCGTCTTGCCCGCGCCGGCCGGCAGGGTATAGGCCAGCACCGTGCGGCCGGCGTCCTTGGACGAGGCCACGGCCTGCAGGGGATAGATGGTGTTGCCCGACAGCAGCGCCTGGCCGCCGTTGGCCAGCGAAATATTGATCTTGTCGCCCTGCTGGTACGTGGTGATGCCGACCAGCTGGTTCAGCTCCATCACGGCCAGGTCGCGCTGGTCCAGCAGGTCGTTCGGGGGGCTGCCGCCGGCCTTGCCCGAAGCCAGCGAAATCTGGGTGTTCAGGTCGTCGATGCGGGCCAGGTAGCTGTTGACCTGCTCCACCGTGGTGGTGATCTGCGTGTTCAGCCCGACGCGCTGGTTCTGCATCTCGGTGTAGGCCGAACGGATCTGCGTGGCCAGGCTGTTGGCCTTGCCCAGCAGGTCGGCGCGCGCGGCCGGATCGCCCGGCTTGCTGGCGACCATGTTCATGCTGGTGAAGAAGTTGTTCAGCCCCGGCGCGATGCCGACGGTGCGGTCGGCGAACAGGTTGTTGATCTGCGAGACCTGGTCGAACTGGGCCTGCAGCTGGGCGCCGCTGCCCTGCGCGCCGACGAGCTGCCGGTACAGGAAGCTGTCGTAGCTGCGCACGACGGTGTCGACCTGCACGCCGCGGCCGATGAAGCCGTTGCTGGTGGCCTGGGCGCCGGCCGTGGAGGTCATGACGCGCTGGCGGTTGTAGCCGGCCGTGGTGGCATTGTTGATGTTGTGGCTGGTGGTGGCCAAACCTGCCTGGGCTGCGTTCAGCCCGCCCAACGCCGAGTTATACAAATTCATACTGACAATGCCCCGTGTTTAACCGCAACCGATATGTCTGGATACTCCATTAACGGCAGCAGATGGTCCGAATTTAGAGTCCTTCCAACATCTGGCGGGAAATTTCCACCCTGGACGCCGCGCCCCGCAGCTGGCCCATCACGCCGATCAGCTTCTGGGCGTACTGCGGATCGGTGGCGTAGCCGGCGTCCTGGATCTTGCGGGCGGCCTCGATCTCGTTGCGCGCCTGCGTCACGGCCTCGTAGCGCGGGCTGTTGCCGATCAGGCGGGCGTAGTCGGCGAACGACTCCTCGTAGGAGGCGTAGGCGCGGAAGGGTTGCGTCACCTTTTTGGCCACGCCGTTCTCGTACTCCGTGGTGAGCACGTGCACCACCTTGCCCTTCCAGCTGGCGCCGGCCTTGATGCCGAACAGGTTGTAGCTGGTGCTGCCGTCGTCGAACTTGATCTCGCGCTTGCCCCAGCCGGATTCCAGCGCCGCCTGGCCCATGATGAGGCGCGCCGGCACCCCGCTTTGCTGCGCGGCCAGGTTGGCCGCGCGCGACATCCTGGAGACGAAATCCACCACGTGATCGGGCGCGCCCTCGGCGGCCGCCAGCGCCCGGTCGCTCGGGCGGTTGTTGCGCATCACGTTGAGCAGCGCCGACACCTCGCGCGAGTTGCCGCTGCGGAAATCCAGTCCGCCGCCCTGCCCCAGCCGTTCGACCGACTGGGCCGGCAGCTCGCCCGGCTTGCCTTCCTGCATCTGCGCCAGGATGGCCGCCGACAGGCCGATCCCGGGCGAAGCCAGGTGCAGCGCCAGCTGCTCGTCGGCCATGGACTGCAGCATCTGCGTCTGCTGCGAATCGAACAGGCCCTCCTTGGGCGTGGCCTCGCGCATGCGCTTGAGCATCATCTGCAGGAACAGGGCCTCGAACTGCCTGGCCACCTGCTTCTGCTGGTCGGTGCCGGCCGGATCGGTCTTGACCTCGCGCTTCAGGTCCGACAGCCGGCCCAGGTCGAAGACCGAATCCTGGCGTTGGGCGCCGCGCGCCGCGTCATGCGTGTATGCCATGGCCGTCAGATGATTTCCAGTTCGGCGCGCAGCGCGCCGGCCGACTTCATGGCCTGCAGGATGGACAGCAGGTCCTGCGGCGTGGCGCCCAGGGCGTTCAGGCCCTTGACTACGTCGGCCAGGTTGGCGCTGGTGCGCACGCGCTGCAGCGAGCCGTTTTCCTGGCGCACTTCGATCTGGGTGTTGGGCACCACCACCGTCTGCCCTTCGGTGAACGGGGTGTCGGGCTGCGACACCTGGTTCTGGCGGTTGATGATGACCGACAGGTTGCCGTGCGCCACCGCAGCCTCTTCGATCATGACCGTGCGGTTCATGACCACTGAGCCGGTGCGGGCGTTGATGATGACCTTGGCCACCGTGGGCGCGCGCGTAACCTGCAGGTCTTCCACCAGCGACAGGAAGCGCGCCTGCGAGGCCTGCTCCATCGGGGTGCGCACCTGCACGACGCGCCCGTCCAGCGCCGTGGCCGTGCCCTGGCCGAACTTCTTGTTCAGCGCCGCCGCCACGTTCTGGGCCGTGCCGAAATCGGTGTTGTTCAGTTCGACGTGGATGTAGCCGTCGCGCGCGAACGTGGTGGGCACGCCGCGCTCGACGATGGCGCCGGCGCTGATGCGCCCGCCGTTCAACTGGTTGATCTGCACGCTGGAGCCGCCGGCCGACGCGCCCGCGCCGCCCACCAGGATGTTGCCCTGGGCGATGGCGTAGACCTGGCTGTCGGCGCCCTTGAGCGGCGTCATCAGCAGCGTGCCGCCGCGCAGGCTCTTGGCGTTGCCCATCGAGGACACCACCACGTCCAGCGTCTGGCCGGGCCGCGCGAACGCCGGCAAGGTCGCCGTGACCATCACGGCCGCCACGTTCTTGAGCTGCATATTGCTGCCGGCCGGCACGGTGATGCCGAGCTGGGACAGCATATTGGTCAGGCTCTGCTGCGTGAACGGCGTCTGGCGCACCTGGTCGCCGCTGCCGTCCAGGCCCACGACCAGGCCGTAGCCGATCAGCTGGTTGCCGCGCACGCCCTGGATCGAGGCCAGGTCCTTGAGCCGCTCGGCCTGCGCCGCGCCGGTCCCGGCCAACAGGCCGGCGGCGACGCAGACGTGCGCCAGCAGGCGGAAGAAGATGGAATGCTTCATTTCAGTTGTCCAAAGCGCCCGCGCATAAAACATTAGAACGGCGATGCCATCAGGAAAAAGCGTTGCAGCCAGCCCATGGTCTGGACTTCGTCCATGACGCCCTTGCTGCGGTATTCGATGCGGGCGTCGGCCACCTGGGTGGACGACACGGTGTTGGTGCCGGTGATCGAGCGCGGGTCCACCACGCCCGAGAAGCGCACGTACTCGCTGCCGCGGTTGATGGCGATCTGCTTCTCGCCGGCCACCTGCAGGTTGCCGTTGGACATCACGCCCACCACCGTGGTGGTGATGGTGCCGGTGAAGGCGTTGTTGGCCGTGCTGTCGCCCTTGCCCTGCAACACGTTGCCGCCCTTGGCGTCGGTATTCAGGTTGGCGTTGGCCCAGCTGTCCATGAACGACGGCGCGGCGGCGATGCCCAGCGTGGCGCTGCCGCTGCGATTGGTGTTGGTGGCGACGTTCTTGGAGGCGTTCGTCTTCTCGTTGAGCACGATGGTGACGATGTCTCCGACGTTGCGCGGACGGCGGTCCTCGAACAGCGGATAGTTGCCGTAGGCGGTGGGCTGGTAGATCGAGCCCGTGGGTTGCGCCGCGGGCATGGGCGGCGCCGGCGGCACGGCCGTGGTCGGCCCGGTCACGATGGGTTCGGGCGGAATCATGGCGCAGCCGGCCACCAGCGTGGCCAGGGCCGCGACGCTCGCCAGGCGCAGGACGGAGATGGACATCACAGTTGGGTCAGGCGGGCCAGCATTTCATCCGACGTCTTGACGGCCTTGCTGTTCATTTCGTAGGCGCGCTGCGTGGTGATCATGTTGACCAGCTCTTCGGCGACGTTGACGTTGGAGGTTTCGACGTAGTTCTGCATGATGGAGCCGGCGCCGTCCACGCCCGGCTGCAGCAGGTTGGCCGGACCCGAGGAATCGGTTTCCAGGTACAGGTTCTCGCCGATGCTCTGCAGGCCGGTGGGATTGATGAACGTGGCGATCTGCAGCTGCCCGATCTGCACGTTGACGCCGGCCGCGCCCGGCTGGGTCACCGAGACCATGCCATCGTTGCCGATGGTGATGGACAGGGCGTTGTCGGGCACGTTGATGGGCGGCTGGATCACGTAGCCGCTGACGGTGGTCAGCTGGCCGTTCTGGTCGCGCTGCAGCGCACCGTCGCGGGTGTAGGCCTGGGTGCCGTCGGGCAGCTCCACCTGCAGGAAGCCGCGGCCGTTGATGGCCACGTCCATTTCGCTGCCGGTGTTGTTCAGGTTGCCCGTGGTGTGGATGCGCTCGGTCGCGGCCACGCGCGCGCCGGTGCCCAGCTGCAGCCCGGAGGGCAGCTGGGTGGCGTCGCCGACCTGGGCGCCGGGCTGGCGCAGCGTCTGGTACATGAGGTCCTGGAACACCGCGCGGCCGCGCTTGAAGCCGTTGGTCGAGACGTTGGCCAGGTTGTTGGAAATCACGTCCATGGAGGTCTGCTGACCTTCCAGGCCCGTCTTGGCGATCCACAGCGAACGCATCATGATGTAGTACTCCTGGTGGCGCGGCCCGGCCGCGCGCGTATTGGGTATTGGTTTTGAATCGGGCGCCGGGTCAGGCGCTTATCGACAGAATGCCGTTGGCGCGCTCGGCGTTGCGGTCGGACTGCTGGATCACCTGCATCTGCTGCTCGAAACGGCGGGCGTTGGCGATCATGCCGACCATCGCCGCCATCGGATTGGTGTTGCTGCCCTCGAGCACCCCGGCCAGCAGCCGCAGGCTGGGATCGGCCGGCAGCGGCGGCGCGGGCTGGCCGTCGACCGGCGCCCGGCGGAACACGCCGTCGTCGCCATGCACCAGCTGCTCGCGCGGCGGGTTCACCAGCTTGAGCCGGCCCAGGTTGAGGATATTGTTGGGCGCGTCGCCCGCGCCGATCGCGGTGATCGTGCCGTCCGAGGTGATCGTCAGCGCGGCCTGGTCGGGCACGTCGATGGGCCCGCCCTGGTCCGACAGCACCGGCTGGCCCAGCGAGGTCTGCAACAGTCCGTTGACGCCGACCTGCAGGCTGCCGGCCCGAGTATAGGCCTCGCCCTGCGGCGTCTGCACCGCCAGCCAGCCGCGCTCGTCGGCCAGCGCCACGTCCAGGTCGCGGCCGGTGGTCTGCATGGTTCCCATCTGGAAACTGTTGCCCGGCGTCGAAGCCACCGTCGACACGCGCGTGGGCAGGCTGACCCCGTCGGCGACCGGCACCGACCGGTACAGCGCGATCTGCTCGCGAAAACCCGGGGTGTTCACGTTGGCCATATTGTTCGACAGCACGGCCTGATGCTCCGTGATGCGCGCCGCGCCATTCATCGCGGTGTAGATAATCCGATCCATTTCCTGTTCCGTCGGTGGTCCAGCAGCACGCGTTCGCCGCGCCGCAACCTGTTCCCCGCCCTGCGCCGGCCTCCCCGAGCAGGGCGCCGCGGATCCGGCTCCGCCGGTCCGCAGGCGCGCCCCCTTGAGGGGGAAGCGCCGCAGGCGCTCCGGGGGTGGGCTCTACTTGAGATTCATGAGCACCTGCATGATTTCGTCCTGGGTCTTGATCGTCTGCGAGTTCGCCTGGTAGGTGCGCTGCGCGATGATCATGTTGACCAGTTCCTTGCTCATGTCGACGTTGGACGATTCCGTCGCCTGGCCCACCACCGTGGACATGCCGTTGGTGCCCGGCTGGCCCAGGATGGGCTGGCCGGAAGCGGCGGTTTCGGTCCAGGCGTTGTTGCCCACCGGCTGCAGGCCCTGCAGGTTCGAGAAGTCCGCCAGCACGATGGTGCCGACCACCTGGGTCTGGCCGTTGGTGTAGCTGGCCACCAGGCTGCCGTCGCCGCCGATGTTGATGCCGCTGAATTCGCCGGAGCTGTAGCCGTCGGGCTTGGCGACCAGCTTGTAGTCGCTGCCGTACTGGGTGGTGCCGGTGTAGTTCATGGCGATCGTCAGCGGATCGGCGGGCGTGGTGTTGCCGCCGGGCTGCTCGAAGCGCAGGTTCACCACCGGCGCGCTGGTCAGCGTGCCGGCGTTGTTGAAGGTGAGCTTGGTGGCGTTGCTGTTCCAGGCGCCGTCGGTGCCCTGCGTGGTCGGCTGCATGGCCTTGCCGTCCATCGTGTAATAGACCTCGTACACGCTGGCGCCGCCTTCGGACGGGCGCTTGACGAAGTACTGCATCACCTGGTGCGAATTGCCCAGGGAGTCGTACACGGTCATGGGCGAGGCGCTGGTGTAGCTGCTGGAGATCGTCGGGTCGAACGGGCGGCCGGGTTCGATGACCGCCGCGGTGTATTCCTCGAAACCGGGAATGGCGGACAGGTCTTGGTTTTGGGTAACCACGCCGCCCGCGCCGATGGTGATCGTGGTCGAGCCTTCGGTCACGGGGCCGGCAGGCGCCGGGTCCCCGTTGGCGTCGACCAGCTTGGCGTCGCCGTTGTCGTCGCGCGTGAACGTGTAATCCACCCCCCCTAGCCTGACCTTGCCCGGCACGGGGCCTGCAGTCTCCGTATCCGTCTGGTAAACCACCTTGGCGTTGGCGTCCAGGTTGGCCACGGTGGTGCTCGAACCAGTCGCCTTGGGCGCCACGTTGGCGGTGGGCAGCTGCAGCTCGACCGGGTTGGCGCCGACCGCGCCGGCCGGGTAGCCGGTCAGGCGGTAGCCCTGGGCGTTGACGATGAAGTTGTTCTTGTCGACCAGGAATTCGCCGTTGCGGGTGTACATGACCGCGCCGCTCTGGTCGGTGACGCGGAACATGCCCTTGGCGCCGTCGATGGCGATGTCGTATTCACCGCCGCCGCCGTTGACCGTGCCCACCGTGAAGCGCTGGCTGATGCCGGCGACCTTCACGCCCAGGCCGACGCGCGAACTGGCGTAGACGTCCGCGAACGAGGCGGCCGACGACTTGAAGCCGACGGTGCCCGAGTTGGCGATGTTGTTGCCGATCACGTCCAGGTTCTGCGCCGCGGCGTTCAAGCCGCTCAATCCTTGTCCGAAGCCCATGTTTTCTCTCGCTAATCCTTAAACTGAGTGAAGCCGCCGCGCGTGCGCCGGCACCGATACGCCGCGCCCGCCTCAGGCGCCGATCACCTTGCGCACATCCAGCATGCTGGTCTGGCCGTCCAGGCCCAGGTCCAGGCGCAGGCCATTGGTGGAATACCCCACGCTCTTGACCTGGCCGTAGCTCAACACTTCCGAATTCACCTTCTTGCCGTCGGCGTCCGTGGCCAGGATGGACACGTTGTAGGCGCCCGGCTCCAGCGCCACGCCGCTGTCGTTCTTGCCGTCCCAGTTGAGCGTGTAGACGCCGGTTTCCTGCTCGCCCAGCTCGATGGTGCGCACCACCACGCCGTTGGAGTCCGAAATCCGCACCTGGACCTTGGCGGCGTCGCCCTGCAGGTCCACGCCGTAGGGCGTGACCACGCGCTCGGCGCCGTTGTCGCCGTCCACGCCGACCTTGACCTTGGTGCCCGGGATCAGCACGCCCTTGCCGATCATCGCCACGGCGTTCATCGACTGCGACACGTCGATCTGGCCGCTGATGGCCAGCATGGTGTTCTTCAGGTTGGTGATGCCTTCCACCGTGGAGATCTGCGCAAGCTGGGAAGTCAGCTCGGCGTTCTGCATGGGGTTGAGCGGGTCCTGGTTCTGCAGCTGCGTCACCAGCAGCGTCAGGAACTGGTCCTGCAGGCCTTGCGCCGCGCTGTTGGAGTTGGCGCCGGTCTGGGCGAGCCCCAGGCCGGTCTGGCTGGTGGTTTGGTCGATAGTGGACATGAATTCACTTGCTCAAAATTAGGACTGGCCGATGGTCAGCGTTTTCTGCATCAGCGCCTTGGCGGTGTTCAGCACCTCGACGTTGGCCTGGTACGAACGCGAGGCCGCGATCATGTTGACCGTCTCGGCCACCGGATCGACGTTGGGCATGCTGACGTAGCCCTGCTCGTCGGCCATGGGGTGCTGCGGGTCGTAGACGCGCTTGAGCGGCGACGGGTCCTGGACCACGCCCGCCACGCGCACGCCGCCGATTTCCTGGCCCAGCGCCTGGCCGGCGGCCGGATTGACCTGGAACACGACCTGGCGCGCCCGGTAGGGCTGGCCGTCGGGGCCGACCACGCTGTCGGCGTTGGCCATGTTGCTGGCGGCGACGTTCATGCGCTGCGACTGCGCGCTCAGCGCCGAACCGGCGATATCGAAAATGCTCAACAGGGACATTGCCTGGCGCTCCGTTCAGTAATCATTCCTGGATGGCGGCCATCATGGTCCGGATACGGCCTGACAGCAGCTGCATGGTGCTCTGGTAATGCAAGGTGTTATCGGCGAACTGCACGCGCTCGATGTCCATGTCCACCGTGTTGCCGTCCAGGCTGGGCTGGTACGGCAGGCGGTACAGGAGTTCGGTCGGGCCTTGCGACACGGCCTTGGCCGGGATGTGGCGCGCCGAGGTCAGCGTGAGCGAGGTGTCGGCCAGGCGCTTGCTGCCTTCCATGGCGTTGGCCATCGCCGTCTTGAAGTCGAAATCGCGCGCCTTGTAGTTGGGCGTGTCGGCGTTGGCGATGTTCGACGACAGCACTTCCTGGCGTTGCGCGCGCAGCCCCAGGGACTGCTGGAAGAAGCGGAAATCTTCGTTAAGCCTGTCTAGCATCGTGGCGCCTTGGTGCATTGCAATTCGGGTGGGCACGGGAGGCCGGACGCGCCGGTATCCCATTGGATGACGGCATGATAGGGGTCCGCGGCGCGCCACAATCAGCCAAATAAACCGTTATTTCTCATCCAATTCAGGTCTTGCCGGGCGCGGCGCACTTCTACAATTCATGCATCATGAAAAGCACCGCAAGACGCCTACACGCGGGCGCCGCCTGCCTGGCCGCCGTGCTGCTGCCCCTGGCGGGCGCGCAGGCCCAGCAGGTCCAGCCCCAGCTCCAGCCCGCCGAGGCCATCGCGCAGGCCGCGCAGGCCTATCTGCTGGATCAGCTGGCCGCGCTGCCCGGCCAGCCGGTAATCGCCATCGATCCGCCGCGGGCGCAGGGCCTGACGCCATGCGATGCCATGTCCCCATTTCTGCCGTCCGGCATGAAGCTGCGCCCGCGCATGACCGTCGGGGTGCGCTGTAACGCGCCGGCGCCCTGGACCACCTACGTGCAGGCCACGGTCAGCGTGCCCGGCCAGTATTACGTCGCCGCCCGCCCGATCGCCGCCGGCCAGCCCCTGAGCCCGGACGACCTGGCCCCGCGCGACGGCGACCTGGTCGCCCTGCCCCGCGGCGCCATCACCGACCCGCAGGCCGTGGCCGGCATGAGCGCCGCCTACCGGATCAACGCCGGGCAGACGATCCGCAGCGCTTCGCTGCGCAGCGCCCAGTCGGTGCTGCGCGGCTCCAACGTGCGCATCAACGCCCGCGGCAACGGCTTCGTGGTCAGCAGCGAAGGCGAGGCGCTGGAAAACGCCGCGCCCGGCTCCATGGTGCAGGTGCGCACCGCCAACGGCCAGGTGGTCAGCGGCATCGTGCGCAATGCCGGCCTGGTTGAAATGCAGCTGTAGAAGTTGTTACATGTCGCGTTGCGCCAAAGCCCCGCCTGCCCTAAAGTTCGTCCCGGCCCTGTCGTTACCCAGGCATAAGTAGGCGGATCTGGACGCCCTGCGGAGATAATCTTGAAAATCACAACCACCACCAACCGGCCCCTCTCGGCGGAAGCCCTGGGCAACCGCCCCGAGTCCGCGGTCGCCCAGGCCTATGGCGCCGGCAGCGCCAGCGGCAGCAGCAGCTCGCAGGTGGCGCTGAGCTCGGCCTCGCGCAAGATGCTTGCGCTGCAGGACGGCTCCAACGACATCAACGTCGAGCGCGTGGCCGCCATCCGCGCCGCCATCGCCTCGGGCCAGCTCAAAATCGACACCGGCCGCATCGCCGACAGCCTGATCGCCAGCGCCCGCGACCTGCTCAAATAGGCCGCCCCGCAACCCTTCCCTACCCGAGTCCCAGCATGACCGCGCACACCGTCGACTCCCTGCAATCCTGCATGCGGCAGGAAGACGCCCTGATCACCGAGTTCTCCGCCATCCTGGAAGAAGAGACCGAGGTGCTGGTGGGCCCGGCCAATATCGGCGGGCTGCAGGAGATCACCGAACGCAAGAGCAGCGTGGCGCGCAAGCTCGTGGACCTCAGCCAGACGCGCGACGGCCTGCTGGCCGAAATCGGCCTGCCCGCCGGCCACGCCGGCACCGAACAGGCAGCCGTGCTGCACCCGCAACTGGCGGAAGTCTGGCAGGCCCTGCTGGCAAAATCGGCCAGCGCCAATGAAATCAATCTGCGCAACGGCGCCCTGATCGACGTGCACCTGCGCTACACCCAGCAATCGCTGGACGCCCTGCGCAACCTCGGCGCCGCCGGCGCTCCCGCCACCTACGACGCCCGCGGCCGCGGCGCCCGCAGCGCCCCGGGCCGCAAGCCTATTGTGGCGGGTTAAGGATTCGTGGATCGCGGGTCTGCGGGATTCTTTGAATCCGTAGGATGGGTGCAGCGCGAGAATGCTCTACACAAGAACTCAAGTGTCGAGCGCGCGTAACCCATCAGGCGGCGAAAGCCGCCGCTTTTCGTAGCGCCAAGAATATTTTTGCCCAGAAAAAAGCCGGCTTTCGCCGGCCGATGGGTTACGCGCGCTGCACGCCTCTTTCTTACGTGAATCATTCTCGCGCTGCACCCATCCTACGCCATTGCGCCGTCATCGCGCCATCATTCCCCCGCCATTACGCCGTCATCTCCAGCAGCGCGTACATCTTCAGCAGCGCCACCGGCAGCAGGCGGGCGGGTAGCTTGCGCTCGGTGCCCATGATGCCCGACAGGGGCTGTTGCACCATGACGGCGGCCGGGGAATGCGCCAGCTGCCAGGACGCGGCGGCCAGCTGGCCGGCCATCAGGGCCTGGCGCGCCAGCGCGTGCGGGCCGTCGACGGCGGGCAGCGCCTGCCATGCGGCGGGCATGAAGCGGAACGCGGCGCGGGCTTCATTCTGCAGCACCAGCCAGCGCGCCACCGTGGCGGCGTCGGCCTGGGAGGCCGGCAGGTTGGTCATGCCGAACAGTTGCCCGGCCACCTCGCCGCTGACCGTGTCGATCAGGCGGGCGCAGACCAGCCGCAGCGGCGCGCGCTCGCCGCGGCCGGGCAGCGCGACTTCCGTGCCCGAGGCCCACAGCGCCAGCGGCACGCGTCCGTTTCCGGACGCGGCGTACAGGCCCGGCATGTCGCCGGGCTGGCCCACGGGCAGATAGCCCAGGCTTTTGCCCACGGCGTTCAGATTGGTGGGGCAGTCGTCCTGGATCACGCGCTGGCCGCCGGCGCAGCGCGCCACCCACGACACGCCCTGCCCGCTCAACGCCGGCCAAAGGGCCGCCGTGCCGGACTCCAGCATATGCACCACCGGCAGGCGCTCCAGCTTGCCGCCCAGCCATTCCACCCGCGCCTGCAGCGCCACGGCCGCGTCGGCCTGGGCCGGCTGCGCCGGCGCGAACGAGGCCAGCGTGCCGTGCGCCAGCGCCAGCTGCTGCGCGGGCGCGGCCAGCGCCGCGCCGCGGTCGCTCATGAGCAGCGTGCCCAGCAGCGCGCCGCCGGGCAGGCCTTCGCCCTGCATGGCGGCCTTGCCGTGCACGGCCAGCAGGTGGCGGCCGCAGACGGCCGAAAATTCGCGGCGCACCATGGCCGCCGGCTCGTCGCCCAGCGCCGCCAGCGTGGCGCCGTCGCCCACGTACTCGCGCCAGGCGGCGCGCGCCTGCACGCAGGCCGCGTCGTTCTCCAGCCAGGCGATGGTGTCGTCCAGGTTCTGCGCGGCGTCGACCGAGGCCGCCGCGCCCTGCGGGCGCAGGATGGCCGAGGCCAGCAGTTGGCGGCGGCGCGCCGGGTCGGCGCTTTCGGCCTCGCGCGCGGCCGGCACTAGCGAGGCCAGGTCGGCTTCGCTGGGCGTGTACAGCGCGCGCGCCCGCTCGACCATGGAGAACGTCCGGTCCACCAGCGCGTCGGCGCGGGCCAGCTCCATGTGCTCGGGCACCTTCTGCCCGACCGAGACGTAATGGATCGGCAGGCGGTGGCGGATGGCCGTGTCCAGCGCCGCGCCCAGGCGGGTGGCCTCGTCCAGCTTGGTGATGATGCAGCCGGCCACGTCCTCGCCCACGCCGTTGCGATAGGCGTGCGCGACCTCGTCCAGCGTATCGCCCTGGCTGGCGGCGTTGAGCACCAGCAGCCGGCGCACTGGCTTGCCGGCGTTGCACAGCATCGCCGCCTGCTCGGCCACCTGGCGGTCGCGCTGGCTGATGCCGGTGGTGTCGATCAGCACGATCTTGCGGCTGCCCAGCTCGCCCAGGATGCGGCGCAGCTCGCCCGCGTCGCGCACCGAATGGGCCGGCACGCCCATCAGGCGGCCGTAGATCTGCAACTGCTCCAGCGCGCCGATCCGGAAATTGTCGGTGGTCAGCATCGCCACCTGGTCGCGGCCCTCGCGCGCCACGCAGCGCGCGGCCAGTTTGGCCAGCGTGGTGGTCTTGCCCACGCCGGTGGGGCCGACCAGGGCATAGACCCCGCCGCCCAGGAATTCGTCTTCCGAGCGCAGCACCGGCAGGTGCGTGACCAGTTCGTTGCGCGCCCAGTCCAGCGCGGACTGCGGCGTCATGCCCTCGGGCAGGCGCTCGACCAGCGTGCGTACCAGCTTGGTGCTGAAGCCGGCGTCCAGCAGGCTGCGGAACAGCGCCGCGGCGGCGGGCTCGCGGCCCGGCCCCTGGCGCGAACCCCAGATCAGGCCGTCCATGCGGCTTTCCAGCACGCCGCGCAAGGCGCTGATGGCGTCCTGCAGGCCGGCCGCGGCGTCGCCGGACAAGGCCGGTTGCGGCATGGCCGGAGGCTGGCGCAGCGGGGCGTCGGGCATGCGCGCCATCGACGGCGCGGGCGTGGGCATGGGCGTGGGAATCGCGCTGGCTGCCGGGCTGGGCGCAGGGATGGGACTGGGAATGGGATCGGGCATGGCCTGCGGCTGGGCCGGCGCCTCGTACGCCGAGCGGTAGGCGGCGATGGAGCGCGCCGGCGCGGGCGCCGGAGCCGCCGCCGGGGCGGTGTGCGCCGGCGTCTCGTCATGGGCCTCGTCCACCGTCGCCAGCACCTCGACGCCGCCTTCCACGCTGCGGTTCGACACGATCAGCGCGTCCGGGCCCAGGGCCTGACGCGCCTGGCGCATCACTTCGCGGCTGTTGATCCCAAAGAAACGGCTTATCTTCATGCCCCATTACCTCCGCCGATCAGCGCGGTCACGCGGACCATGCGCTCATCGGGTATTTCAGTGTTCGACAGCACGCCCAGCTGCGGCAGATGATGGCGCAGGAAGCGCGACAGCGGCGCGCGCAGCACGGGCGACACCAGCAGCACCGGCGCGTTGCCCTGCGATTCCTGGCGCTCGACGGCGGCCTGCGTTTCGCGCAGCAGCGTGTCGGCCAGGCCCGGCTCCAGGCCGCCGCTGGTCGTCATGGCCTGCGACAGCACGCGTTCGAGCTTGACGTCCAGGCCGATGACCCGCAGTTCGCCCTCTCCCGGGAACCACTGCTGCGTGATGGCGCGGCCCAGCGACCGGCGCGTGAGCGCGATGAGTTCGTTGATGTCGGGCTGGCTGCCGGCGCCGGCGGCCTGCGCCGCCAGGCGCGGGCCGTGCTCGGACAGGGTGTCGATGATGGTGCGCATGTCGCGGATCGGCACTTCTTCGGCCAGCAGGCCCTGCAGGACCTTCTGCAGCACGGTGAGCGACAGGGTCTTGGGCACCAGGTCCTCGACCAGCTTGGGCGCGTCGCGGCCGATGCGGTCGAGCAGCTGCTGCACTTCCTGGCGGCCCAGCAGGTTGGAGCCGTGGCGGTGCATCAGGTGGTTCAGGTGGGTGGCGACCACGGTGCCGGCGTCGACCACGGTGTAGCCGGCCACCTGGGCCTGGTCGCGCAGGCTGCCGTCGATCCACAGCGCCGGCAGGCCGAAGGCCGGATCGGTGGTCGGGGTGCCCTTGATCTGCATGGTCACGCCGCCCGGGTCGATGGCCAGCCACTGGCCCGGCATGGCCACGCCGTGGCCCACTTCCACGCCCGAGAGCAGGATGCGGTAGTCGTTGGGCTTGAGTTCGAGGTTGTCGCGGATGTGCACCACCGGCGGCAGAAAGCCCACGTCCTGCGCGAATTTCTTGCGCAGACTGCGGATGCGGTGCAGCAGTTCGCCGTTCTGGGCGTGGTCCACCAGCGGGATCAGGCGGTAGCCGACCTCCAGCCCGAGCTGGTCCACCATGGAGACGTCGTCCCAGCTGGCCTCGGCCGCGGCGGCCTGGGCCTGGGTGATGGCCTGCGGGGGAACCTCGGCGGCGGCGGCCGCGGCGGCGGTCTTGCGCTTGTGCAGCATCCAGCCGCCCCAGGCCAGCGCACCGGCCAGGGTCAGGAAGGCCACGTGCGGCATGTTGGGGATCAGCCCCATGATGCCGATGATGCCGGCCGTCAGGAACAGCACGCTGGGGTTGGAGAACAGCTGGCTGATCATCTGCTGGCCGATGTCCTGGTCGGTCGAGACCCGCGACACCACCACGCCGGCCGCGGTGGAAATCACCAGCGCCGGGATCTGCGCCACCAGGCCGTCGCCGATGGTCAGCAACGTATAGACGCGCGCCGATTCGCCCATCGACATGTCGTGCTGCGCCACGCCCACGACCAGGCCGCCGATGACGTTGATCGCCATGATGAGCAGGCCGGCGATGGCGTCGCCGCGCACGAACTTGCTGGCGCCGTCCATCGAGCCGAAGAAGTCCGACTCCTGGGCCACCTCCGCGCGGCGCTTGCGCGCCTCGTCCTCGCCGATCAGGCCGGCGTTCAGGTCGGCGTCGATGGCCATCTGCTTGCCGGGCATGGCGTCCAGGGTGAAGCGCGCTCCCACTTCGGCGATACGCCCCGCGCCCTTGGTGATGACGATGAAGTTGATGATGGTCAGGATCACGAAAACGATGATGCCCACGGCGAAGTTGCCGCCCACCAGGAAGTGGCCGAAGGCCTCGATCACCTTGCCGGCCGCGTCCGGGCCGGTGTGGCCGTTGAGCAGCACCACGCGGGTGGAGGCCACGTTCAGCGACAGGCGCAGCAGCGTGGCGAACAGCAGCACGGCCGGGAACGCGGCGAAGTCCAGCGGCTTGCGCGTGAACATGGCCACCAGCAGGATCATCACGGACAAGGCGATGTTGAAGGTGAACAGCAGGTCCAGCAGGAAGGTGGGCAGCGGCAGCACCATCATGCCCAGCACCATCACGATCAGGATGGGGCCGGCCAGCAGCCGCGCATGCACGGCTCCGTTACTTTTCAACATGGTGAGCAAAGCGCTCATTCCTCAAGCTCCTTGTGCTGCGGTGTCGGACAGCGGGTCCAGCTCGGCGGGCACGGCCAGCCGGGTCGGGGCGACCGGTTCGGCTCCCCATCCGGAGCGCCAGGAACGCAGCTGGAAAACCCACGCCAGCACTTCTGCCACCGCGGTATATAGCTCGGCCGGGATTTCCTGTCCCAGCTCGACGTGTTGATGCAGGGCGCGCGCCAGCGGCGGGGCCTCCAGAGTGGGGATGCGGTGCTCGGCCGCCAGTTCCCGGATCTTGGCGGCGATCAGGCCGGTGCCCTTGGCCAGCACGCGGGGCGCGCCGTTCTTGCCTTCTTCGTAGCGCAGCGCGACGGCGTAATGGGTGGGGTTGGTGACCACCACGTCGGCCTTGGGCACCTCGGCCATCATGCGCCGGCGCGCCGCCTGGCGCTGCTGCTGGCGGATGCGGGCCTTGACGTGGGGGTCGCCCTCGCTTTCCTTGTGTTCCTGGCGCACGTCCTCCTTGGACATGCGCAGCTTTTTCAGGTGGCTCCAGATCTGCCAGGGCACGTCCAGCAGCACGATGACCAGCAGCGAGGCCACGATGAAGGCGCAGCACATGGCCACCAGCGTCAGCGCGCGGGTCAGCGCCGCCGACGGCGCCACGTGCATCAGGCTCAGCATGTCGTCGTGGTAGCGCCAGATCACCCATACCGCGACCCCGCCAACCAGGCCGGCCTTGGCCAGCGCCTTGATGAGCTCCACCACGGTCTGCGAGGAGAACATGCGCTTGAAGCCCGACAGCGGGCTGAGCTTGGAAAAATTGAATTGCAGCGGCTTGCCCGAGATGACGATGCCGCCCAGCAGCACGCTCGACAGCACCGCGACCACCGCCAGCAGCCCGAAGATCGGCAAGAGCACCAGCAGGATCTGGCCGAAGCCGTCGACCGCCCCCTGCACCATGGCGCCCGGGTCCGAGACCACGCGCCGGTCGAATCCCAGACCGTTACGCAGCACGCCGGTCAGCGACCGGTACAGCGCCCCGCTTCCGGCCCAGATCGCGCCCACGCCCGCAGCCAGCATCATGAACGTGCCCAGCTCGCGGGAACGCGCAATCTGCCCCTCCTCGCGCGCCTTTTCCAGGCGCCTGGGAGAGGCGGCTTCGGTTTTTTCGAGGTCGCTTTCTTCGGCCATGCTCTGCGGTGTCGTCGCCGCTCGCGGATTCGGGGATTGCGAGCGGCCCGCGGAGATTCTAGGAGGCCCGGGGCTTTAGCGATCAGCCAAGAAACGGGGGGAAAGCGGCGCTATTCCCGGATGCGCCGCGCACCGGGCCGCCCCTCCCCCTTGCAGGCATCAGAATCCCAGGCTGGCCAGCAGGTCGTCGACCTGGTCCTGGCTGGTGACCACGTCGGCCTTGCCCTGCGGGCTGATCTGCGGGCCGTTGAGCAGGCTGTTGGCCTCCTCGCGGCGCTCCTGCGGCACGTTGTCCAGCAGCACCTGCAGCAGCTCGCGCTCGATCGCGCCGACCACGTCCATCATGCGCATGATCACCTGGCCCGTCAGGTCCTGGAAATCCTGCGCCATGATGATTTCCATCAGGTGCGACTGCGTCTGCTGCGCCTGCTTGGGCACGTCCTGGAGGTAGGCGCGGGTGTCCTGCACCAGCTCGCGCGCCTGCGGCAGCTCCAGCGGCTGGTCGAACCATTGCTGCCAGCGCGCGTCCAGGGCCTGCGCCGAGCGCGTCAGGCCGTCCTGGATGGGACCGGCCTGCTCGGTCGCGTTCAGCACCCGGTTGGCGGCCTGCTCGGTCATCTGCGCCACGTAGCGCAGGCGGTCGCGGGCGTCGGGAATGGCGTTGGCGGCGTCCTTGATGGCCTGGTCCAGGCCCAGCTCGCGCATGCTGTCGCGCAGCATGCGCGTCAGCGAGGCGATGCGGTGGATCAGGTCGGGGGAATCGCCCGGGTTAATCGTTTCCGTGCTCATCGCGCACCTCAGCCGGCAATTTTCTCGAAGATCTTGGTGAGCTTCTCTTCCAGCGTCGCCGCGGTGAAAGGCTTGACCACGTAACCGTTGGCGCCGGCCTGGGCCGCCGCCACGATGTTCTCCTTCTTGGCCTCGGCCGTGACCATCAGCACCGGCAGCGAGGCCAGCGCGGCGTCGGCGCGGATCTGCTTGAGCATTTCCAGGCCGTCGAGATTGGGCATGTTCCAGTCCGACACCACGAACTGGAAGCCGCCGTTGCGCAGCTTCTCCAGCCCGATCGCGCCGTCCTCGGCCTCGTCCACGTTCTCGAAACCCAGCTCTTTCAGCAGGTTGCGGATGATCCGCCGCATGGTGGGGAAATCATCCACCACCAGAATCTTTATGCCCTTGTCTACCATCTTCTACTCCAGAAAAGTTTGCTTGGGAACGACCGTGCGCGCGCGTCATACGCGGTGGCCGCGGTCTCCCAGGCGAGTCAGAATGCGTTCGCTCATCGCGGACAACGAAACCACTTCTTCCGCCGCGCCGATGGCGATGGCCTCGCGGGGCATGCCGAACACCACGCAGCTGGCCTCGTCCTGCGCGATCGTGTGGGCCCCGGCGCGGCGCATGGCCAGCATGCCCGCGGCGCCGTCCTTGCCCATGCCGGTCAGGATGACGCCGATGGCGTTCTTGCCGGCGGCCGCCGCCGCGGAATTGAACAGCACGTCCACCGACGGGCGGTGGCGGTTCACGGGTTCGCTGGCCTCCAGTTCGATCACGTAGTTGGCGCCGCTGCGCCCCAGCCGCATGTGGGTCTCGCCGCCGGGGGCCAGGTACACGTGGCCGGGCAGCACCCGGTCGCCGTGCACGGCCTCGCGCACCGTGACCGCACAGAGCGCGTCCAGCCGCTGCGCGAACGAGCGCGTGAAGCCGGCGGGCATGTGCTGGGTGATGAGGATGGCCGGGCTGTCCGGCGGCAGCGGCTGCAGGACTTCGCGGATGGCCTCGGTGCCGCCGGTGGACGCGCCGACGATGACCAGTTTCTCCGAGCTGGCCAGCGGCCGGCGCAGCATGGGCGCCGGCGACGCCGGGGCCGCGTGCGGCGCGGGCGCGCGCAGCCGCGCGCGCGAGGCCGCGCGGATCTTGTCGGCGATGATTTCGGTGTATTCGAGCAGCCCGTCGCGGATGCCCAGCTTGGGCTTGGTGACGAAGTCGATGGCGCCAAGCTCCAGCGCGCGCAGCGTGATTTCGCCGCCGCGCTCGGTCAGCGAGGACACCATCACCACCGGCATGGGCCGCAGCCGCATCAGCTTTTCGAGGAAATCCAGCCCGTCCATGCGCGGCATTTCCACGTCAAGGGTCAGCACGTCGGGGTTGTGGCGCTTGATCAGCTCGCGCGCCACCAGCGGGTCCGGCGCGGTCGCGACGACTTCCATGTCCGGCTGGCTGTTGATGATCTCGGTCATCAAGCCGCGCACCAGGGCCGAATCGTCCACGCACAAAACGCTAATTTTCTTCATGGTTACTGCCCCGTTCAGGCCTGGCCCGCACATTCGTAGACCGTCTGCCCTCGCAGGCGAAAGTCCCGGCTGATGTAGGTGAAATTCTCGGAATGGCCCGCAAACAGCAGTCCGCCGGGTTTGAGCAGCGGCACGAACCGTTCCAGTATCCTGGCCTGGGTGGGTTTATCGAAATAAATCATTACGTTGCGGCAGAAGATGGCGTCGAACCGCTCCTCCAGCCCCCAGTTCGGCGCCAGCAGGTTCAGGGTCTCGTAGCGCACCATGTCCACGATTTCCGGCCGCACCCTCACCTGCCCGGCGTTGGCGCCGCGGCCCTTCAGGAAGAAGCGCCGCAGCCGTTCCACGTCCATCTTGGCCACGCGTTCCTCGGGATAGACGGCGGTGCGCGCGCGCGCCAGCACATTGGTGTCGATGTCGGTGGCCAGCACCGTGCTGGAGCCGGCCCGCGGGCCCAGCGCCTCGACCAGCGTCATGGCGATGGAGTACGGTTCCTCGCCGGTGGACGCGGCACAGCACCAGACCGACACCGGCCCGCTGCGGCGCCTGGCGAAATCGGCCAGGATCGGAAAATGATGCGACTCGCGGAAGAAAGCGGTCAGGTTGGTGGTGAGCGCGTTGACGAAATCTTCCCATTCGGGCGCGCCGGGCGAATTCTCGAGCTGGTCCAGATAGCTGCCGAAATCCTGCAGGCCCAGGGCGCGCAGGCGCCGCGCCAGCCGGCTGTAGACCATTTCGCGCTTGTGCGTGCCCAGGGAGATCCCCGCATGGGCGTGGATCATCCTGCGCACGCGCGAAAAATCGGCGTCGCGGAAATCGAACTGGCGGTCCACCGACAGGGACGGGGCCGCGTAAGCCGGACTTGCCACGGCCATCCTCAGTGCCCGAGCGCAAGCGCGTCGGGCGCCTGCAGGCGTGAATCGTCATCGCCGCGCCGCGCCGACGACAGGCGCTGGGCCGGCACTTCGATGACTTCGCCCGCGTTGATCTTGAACACCGCCACCGCATCGGCCAGGCGCAGCGCCTGCTCCTGCAGCGAGCCGGCGGCCGCCGCGGCTTCTTCGACCAGCGCCGCGTTCTGCTGCGTCACCTCGTCCATCTGCGACACCGCGCGGTTGACCTGCTCGATGCCGCTGGACTGCTCTTCGGACGCCGCCGAAATCTCTCCCATGATGTCGGTCACGCGCTTGACCGAGGCCACGATCTCCTGCATGGTCGCGCCGGCGCGTTCCACCTGCTCGGAGCCGGCGCCCACCTTGGTCACCGAATCCTCGATCAAACCCTTGATTTCCTTGGCCGCCTGGGCGCTGCGCTGCGCCAGCGCGCGCACCTCGCCCGCCACCACGGCAAAGCCCTTGCCCTGTTCGCCGGCGCGCGCCGCTTCCACTGCCGCGTTCAGCGCCAGGATGTTGGTCTGGAACGCGATGCCGTCGATCACCGACACGATTTCCGAAATCTTGCGCGAGCTGGCCGAAATCTGCTCCATCGTGCCCACCACCTCGGACACCGCGGAGCCGCCGCGCTCGGCCACGTCGGACGCGCTGGCCGCCAGCTGGTTGGCCTGGCGCGCGTTGTCGGCGTTCTGCTTGACCGTCGAAGCCAGCTGCTCCATGGAGGCGGCGGTTTCTTCCAGCGAGGCCGCCTGCTGCTCGGTGCGGCTGGACAGGTCGGTATTGCCGGCCGCGATCTCCTGCGAACCCACGGTGATCTCGTCCACGCCGCGGCGCACCGACGCCACCGTGCGCGTCAGGCTTTCCTGCATGCGCTTGAGCGCCGCGAACAGCTGGCCGATTTCGTTGGTATTGCGCACTTCGACGCGGGCCGTCAGGTCGCCGCCGGCGATGCGGTCGAAGTGGCTGCCCGCCTCCTTCAGCGGCTGCAGCACGCGGCGGCGCAGGAATATGTAGGTGGCGAACACCAGCAAGGCGGCGATCGCGCCGCCCACGCCGACGGCCACCAGCACGAACTGGTAGCGGACCTGGGCGACCTCGTGGGCGTCCATCATCTTGCTGGCGCGCCAGAAGTCGAAGCTCTCGATCGCGCGCGCGAAACGCCCTTCCAGGGCGTCCTGCACGGTCTGCACCTGCTTCTGGTAGGCCGGCATGTCGGCTTTTTCGAGCGCCGCGACCAGCGGGTTCAGGCCCTGCTGCACCAGCGCGCCGTAGGACTCGTCGATTTCCTTGAGCGATTCGGCGGCCTCATCGGGACGCGCCAGGCTCTTGTAGTACTCGAACTCGGCCTGGCCCTTGTTCATCGAGGCCTTGGCGCGCTCCAGCAGCCCGCTGGCCTCCGACGACAGGCCGCTGCTGAGCAAGGTGGCCTGGCCGACGTTGCGCACGATGTCCGCATAGTTGGAGGTGGCCGCCCGGCCCAGGCCATGCAGCGTGTCCTTGTAGCTGGACACCACGCGCGAGACGGCGTCGTCGAGTTCCTGCGACTGCTTGATGTCCGCCAGCGTTCCGTTGCTGATGCGCAGGGACAGGACGCCGAGCGCCGCCCCTATCACCAACATGAATGAGAAAAACCCCAGCACCCACAACAGGCTGCTGCGTATCGTCATGTTCGCGAAAAACTTGCGCATCACAAGCACCACTCCTAGACTGCAATCGTTAAAGGAAAGCGCCACATCGATCGGATATGGCGCCTCTGCCCTGCTTGCGGCCGGGTCCCGACCACGCTTCCGATCAGGAAGCGGCCTTCTCCACCAGCGCCATTTCATCGCTGGTCATGAGCTTCTCGATATCCACCAGGATCAGCATGCGTTCGTCCACGGTGCCCAGGCCGGTCAGGTATTCCGTGGACAGCGTGGCGCCGAATTCCGGCGCCGGGCGGACCTGGCCGGCGTTTAGCATCAGCACGTCAGACACGCCGTCGACCACGATGCCGACCACGCGGCGATCCAGGTTGAGGATGATGACCACGGTCTGCTCGGTGTAGTCCACGCGGCCCAGGTTGAACTTGATGCGCAGGTCCACGATGGGCACGATGATGCCGCGCAGGTTCGTCACGCCCTTGATGAAAGGCGGCACGTTGGCGATGCGCGTGACCGTGTCGGCGTCGTAGCCGCGGATCTCCTGCACCTTCAGGATATCGATCCCGTATTCTTCGTCGCCCAGCGTGAACACCAGGAATTCGCTGCCGACATCTTCATTGCGCGCGGCGGGCGCTTGCGGTTTAGCTGCCATGAGCTTGGTTCTCCATCAATTCAGAATGGCTTCGGGCTGCGACCAACGCTCGCGGTTGGCGCGCGCAAGCGCAAAAACGTCGACGATCAGGGCCACGCTGCCGTCGCCCAGGATGGTGGCGGCGGAAATGCCCGGCACCTTGCGGTAGTTGGATTCCAGGTTCTTGACCACCACCTGGTGCTGGCCGATCAGGTGGTCCACCAGCAGCGCGAAGCGGCGGTCCTCGGCCTGCATGATGACGGCGATCGCCTGGGTGGGATCGGCCTGCGCGCCGTCCACCGAGAACACGCGGTGCATCTCGACCAGCGGCAGGTATTCGCCGCGCACGTGCATCACGCGCTCATTGCCCGCCACCGAATAGATCTGGTCATTGGTGGGCTGTAGCGATTCGGTCACGTGGTTCAGCGGCAGGATGAAGGTTTCCTCGCCCACCCGCACCGACATGCCGTCCAGGATCGCCAGCGTCAGCGGCAGCACGATGCGCGTGGTGGTGCCGTTGCCCGGCTCGCACGACAGCTGCACGTGGCCGCCCATGTCCTGGATGTTGCGGCGCACCACGTCCATGCCGACCCCGCGGCCGGAAATGTCCGTGACCTTCTCGGCGGTGGAGAAACCCGGCGCGAAGATCAGCTGCCAGATTTCGTCGTCGGGCGAGTTTTCGTTCACGGCCAGGCCCTGGGCGATGGCCTTCTTGAGGATCTTGTCGCGGTTCAGCCCGGCGCCGTCGTCGCTCACCTCGATCACGATGTTGCCGCCGTTGTGCTGGGCCGACAGCACCAGCTGCCCGACCGGGTCCTTGCCGGCGGCGACCCGCTGCTCCGGGGTCTCGATCCCGTGGTCCAGGCTGTTGCGCACCAGGTGCGTGAGCGGGTCGATGATGCGCTCGATCAGGCTCTTGTCCAGTTCGGTGGCGCGGCCGTAGGTCTGCAGCTCGATCTGCTTGCCCATCTTGCTGGCGATGTCGCGCACCAGCCGCGGGAAGCGGCTGAACACGTAGTCCATCGGCATCATGCGGATCGACATGACCGCTTCCTGCAGGTCGCGCGCGTTGCGCTCGAGCTGCTCCATGCCGTTGAGCAGGCGGTCGTGCAGCACCGGGTCCAGCGTGGACGCCGTCTGCGCCAGCATCGCCTGCGTAATGACCAGTTCGCCCACCAGGTTGATCACCTGGTCGACCTTCTCGACGCCGACGCGGATCGAGGTGGATTCCTTGTCCGCGTGCGCGGGCGCGGCCGGCCGGGCCACGCGCGCGGCCTGGGTGATGGCCTCGGCTGCGGCGGCCGACTCCGCGACCACGGGCGGCGCGGCCGCAGCGGCCGATGCCGGAGCCGGCGCCGCGGCGGGCGCGGGCTGGGCGGCCGGCGCGCTGGCCGCCGGGGCGGCCTCGCGCGCGATGCTGAGCTGGTCGCCGTCGACGATGAAGCAGCACACCGCCTCGATATCGTCCGGCGTGCAGGTGCTGTCCATCCAGACCGTCAGGGCGCCGTCGGCGCGCTCGCTGGCGGTGACCGTGCCCAGGTTGCCCATCTCTTCGAGCAGCGCCGCCGCGTCCTTGTCGGACACCTTGGTGATCCGCACTCGCAACGGCACGCTGGCGCCTTCGGCGGCAGGTTCGGCCGACGCGGCGGGCTCGGCCGGCGCGGGAGCCGGCGCAGGCGGGGCTACGGGCGCCGGGGCCGCGGCCGGGGCTGGCGCGGCGCCGGGGTCCTTATGCTCCAGCGCAAGCTGCCTCAGGACGGCGCAGATACGCTCAAACACGGCTTCATCGGGCTCTTCGGACGCTCGGTATGCATCCAGCTGGCTTTTGAGCACGTCTTTCGTTTCCAAGAAAATATCAATCATGTCCGTGCGCAGCGCCATTTCGCCGCGCCGGATCGCGTCCAGCAGGTTTTCGAGCAGATGGGTGGTGCCCGCCAGCTGCTGAAAGCAGCCGAAGGTCGCCGCGCCGCCCTTGATCGAATGGGCTGCGCGGAAGATGGCGTTCAGCTGCTCGATGTCGGGCGCGCCGACGTCCAGTTCGAGCAGCAGCTGCTCCATCTGCGCCAGCAGCTCGTCCGCCTCGTCGAAAAAGGTCTCGTAAAACTGACTGAGGTCCAATCCAGAACTCATAGTCCGCACGCCTTCATAAATGAACCCGCCCAGGGCCTGTTAACCATAAAAAGCCTCGCACGGGCGCTAAGCGCCGGCTTGCTCGTCGAGCAGTTCGGCCGCCAGTTCCACCAGCACGTCCGGGTCCACCGGCTTGGACAGCCAGCCGCAGACGCCCAGGTCGCGCGCCGCCATCTTGCTGTCCACGTCGTCCTCGGTGGTCAGCACCAGCACCGGCACGTCCTGGTAGCGATCGTCCTCGCGCAGGCCCTTGATGAGGCCCAGGCCGCCCAGCACGGGCATGTTCCAGTCGCTCACCACCAGGTCCACCGGCTGGCGCTTGGCCAGATCCAGCGCTTCCTGGCCGTTGCCGGCCGTCACCACCGTCCATCCCGCGCCCGTCAGCGTCGCCTGGACGATCATGCGCATCGTCGCCGAGTCATCCGCCACCAGTATCGTTGCCGCCATTGCTATCGAACCCCTTCGGCGGGCGGGTTGCTCTGCGCCGCGCCTGGTTTGGTTGCCGTCGTGGCGCGGACGGCGGCCTGGGCCGCCTCCACCGCCGTTCCCACCTCGCGGGCGTCGCGAGCGGTGATTTCCGCTGCCGCGGCGTTCTCGCTTTCGATGCGCCGCTGGGTGCTCTGATTGAGCACCACGAGGCTGATACGCCTATTAACGGCGGCATACGGATCATCTTTAACCAGGCTCATGCTGGACGACAGCCCCTGGATGCGCATGACCTTGCTTTCGTTCATGCCGCCGGCCACCAGCTCCTGGCGCGAAGCGTTGGCGCGGTCGGCCGACAGCTCCCAGTTGCTGTAGGCGCGCTCGCCGCGGGCGTACTGCGCCGCGTCGGTATGGCCCGAGATGCTGACCTTGTTGGGCAGCTCGTTCAGAACCGGCCCCAGTTCGCGCAGGATGTCGCGCATATAGGGCTGCACCTCGGCGCGCCCGGTGGCGAACATGGGACGGTTCTGGTTGTCGATGATCTGGATGCGCAGGCCTTCGGTGGTCAGGTCGATCAGCACCTGCGGCCGGAAGGTCTGCAGCACCGGGCTGGTTTCGATCAGGTTCTCGAGGCGCTTCTTGAGGTTTTCCAGGCGGTGCTGCTCGCGGCGCTCGGCATCGCCCATGGGCTGGGACTCGACCCGGTTGCCCTGGCCGCGGCGCACGTCGCCGTCGCTGCGCAGCGGGTCCTGCCCGCCGCCCGGCACGGCGCTGGTCTCGGCCGAACTGCTGGGCCCGCCCGTGATCGCCACGCGCAGCGGCATGCGGAAGTACTCCGCGATGCCCTTCAGCTCTTCGCGCGGGACCACGCTGATCAGCCACATCACCAGGAAGAACGCCATCATCGCCGTGATGAAGTCGGCGTATGCGATCTTCCAGCTGCCGCCGTGGTGCCCGCCGCCCTTGCTCTTCTTGCGGCGGATCACCACACGGTGGTTGTTTACCGTGCTCATGGACGGCTCCGTCAGGCGCGGCCGGTCGTCGCCGACTTGGCCTGCCGCACGTGCTCTTCCAGCTCACCGAAGGTCGGGCGCACGGCCGAGAACAGCACCTTGCGGCCGAATTCCACGGCCAGCTGCGGCGGATAGCCGTTCATGCTGGCCAGCAGCGTGGTCTTGATGCACTCCAGCACCTTGGTGGCCTCGTCGCTGCGGCGCTCGATGCGCGAGGCCAGCGGCCCGACGAAGCCATAGGCCAGCAGAATGCCCAGGAACGTGCCCACCATGGCCTTGGAGATCAGGTCGCCCAGGATGGCCGGCGGCTGGTCCACGGCGGCCAGTGCCTTGATCACGCCCAGCACCGCGGCCACGATGCCGAAGGCCGGCAGGCCGTCGGCCATCTGGTGCAGCGCCCGCGCCGGCACTTCGCGCTCGTGGCGGTAGGTCTCGATTTCCTCGTCCATGAGGGTCTCGATCTCGAACGAGCTCATGTTGCCGCTGATCATGATGCGCAGGTAGTCCGTGATGAACTCCATGAGTTTCGCGTCCTTGGCGATGCGGGGATACTCGCTGAAAATCGGACTGGATTCGGGGTCCTCGATATGCGATTCGATCGCCATCAGGCCCTCGCGGCGCGCCTTGTTCAGCAGCACGTACAGTAGCGCCATCAGCTCCATGTACACGTCCTTGCCGTAGCGCGAACTCTTGAGCGCGTCGGGCAGCGCCGACTTCACCAGCGCCAGCGACTTCTTGCTGTTGCTGGCCAGGAACGCTCCGAACGCCGCGCCGAAGATGAGCGTCAGTTCGAAGGGCTGGTAGAGCGCGCCCAGATGGCCGCCCAGCGCGATGAAGCTGCCGACGACCGACACGGCCACCACAAGAAAACCGATAACAATCAACACATCAGGCCCCTGCCAACGTAGTCTAAAACCGGCGTCAATGATCCCCTGTCCCCCCCGCTCCAAAAACGTGGGTTACGGGGGGTTTTCCAGGGCTTTTGACGTATTTGGAAACAGCCCGCCGGGCCGCCTTCAGGACTGCGCGGCGTCCGCCGCGGGCGCGCACCGGGCACCGGCGCGCGCTCGGGCCGCGGCGCGCGTCTTGCCGGCGCGGGGCGGCGGCCGGCAGATCGCGCACACGAAATCCGACTGCGGATCGTGGGCATGGGCAATGAAATGGCCGCCGCACTGGCGGCAGGCCGACAGCTGCAGCATGCCGCCATCGAAAAACCGCACCAGCATCCAGGCGCGGGTAAAGCTGAGCACGGGCTCGGCGGCCTCGGCGTTGTCCAGGCTGGCGTTCTCCAGATACAGCCGGTAGGCGTCGATGATGGCGCGTATGCCCTTGCTGCTGGTGCGCGTATTCAGGAAGGAATACACGTTGTAGAACAGCGACGAATGGATGTTCGGCAGCCAGGTCATGAACCAGTCCACCGAGAACGGCAGCATGCCCTTGGGCGGCGAGCAGCCGCGGATCTCGCGATACAACCGGGCCAGGCGGTCGTGGCTGAGGCTGGTTTCAGCCTCCAGCACCTGCAGCCGGGCTCCCAGGGTGATCATGGAACTGGCAAGCAGGATGTCGTCCGCTTCCTGGGATACGCTCTTCGAGGCCATTACAATATTTCCGGATCGCGGCAGGCCGTCAGGCCAGTTCTTCGACAGGCTGCTTGGCCAGCAGGATCGTGGCGTGCGCCTGTTGCAGCGCACCACCCAGCACGTCGTGGGTCAGCGCCGACAGCAGGCTGTAGTCATCGAACCGGAAACGGCACAGCAGCGAGCTGGAACTGGCCAGTTTGACCAGCTGGGCCGGCGACAGCCGCATCAGGATATCGGCCACCTCGTTGCTGAAACCGAGGCGAAACATCGACGCCGCATAGTCGTCGCGCAGCATGCGCTGAGCTAGTAACAAATATGACAAATTGACTTCGCGAATGTCTGCCAGCAATGAATTTTCGACTTGTTGCACGCCCAAACTCCTAGTTCCGATCCCGCCCGCGCGGACTTAGGGAACCTCTGAACAAGTCCAACGAACCTGTCAGAATATAAGTTATTGAAAACAGTCCGATCCGAGTGAACCCGATGAGCCAGTTGAGTTTTTCCGAAGCCGAGTACGTTGGCAAACGCAAGAAAACGCGCCGTGAGAAGTTTCTGGCCAAGATGGAGCGTGCGGTGCCGTGGAAGCTCTTTGCCGATCTGGTCGATCCGCATTACCCCAAACCGGGCATCGGTCGTCCACCGTATCCGCTGGAAACGATGCTGCGCATCTACTTCATGCAACTGTGGTTTTCGCTGTCGGACCCGGCCATGGAAGAGACGCTGTACGACAGCTTTTCGATGCGCCAGTTTGCCAAACTGCCTGGAGGTCG
>NZ_POQS01000001.1:0-128855 GCF_002885955.2 Achromobacter pulmonis | reverse complement strand
TCATGAGGTCGATTTTTGGATGTTTGAAATCGAGTTCTTCAGACCTTCCTTAGATACGCAAATTTCCGGCAATCACCGTTGCCGCAGGCCCAAATCAGGCCTGCTTTAATGCGAAATGTATCATTTGTTCGCAATTTAAGGAACCTCTGAACAAGTCCAACGAACCTGTCAGAATATAAGTTATTGAAAACAGTCCGATCCGAGTGAACCCGATGAGCCAGTTGAGTTTTTCCGAAGCCGAGTACGTTGGCAAACGCAAGAAAACGCGCCGTGAGAAGTTTCTGGCCAAGATGGAGCGTGCGGTGCCGTGGAAGCTCTTTGCCGATCTGGTCGATCCGCATTACCCCAAACCGGGCATCGGTCGTCCACCGTATCCGCTGGAAACGATGCTGCGCATCTACTTCATGCAACTGTGGTTTTCGCTGTCGGACCCGGCCATGGAAGAGACGCTGTACGACAGCTTTTCGATGCGCCAGTTTGCCAAACTGCCTGGAGGTCGTGTGCCGGACGAGACCACCATTTTGAACTTCCGTCATCTGCTCGAGCAGCACAACATTGCCGACCAAGCGCTTGAGGCGGTCAACCTGCTGTTGCAGGATCAAGGCATTCAGGTGCGCAAAGGCACCATTGTGGACGCCACAATTATCGATGCACCCAGCTCGACCAAGAACGCCAGCGGCACGCGGGACCCCGAGATGCATCAGACCAAAAAGGGAAACCAGTGGCACTTTGGGATGAAGGCCCACATTGGGGTTGATCTTCACAGCGGGCTGGTCCACACGGTGGTGGGCACCGCTGCCAATGAGCATGATGTTACTCAGGCGGCTGCGTTGCTGCATGGTGAAGAAACGTTGGCTTTTGGCGATGCCGGTTATCAAGGCGTAGACAAACGACCCGAGCACCAAGGGCGTGACGTAACCTGGCACATTGCCATGCGCCCCGGCAAACGGCGCGCCTTGGGTAACAGCGCAATTGATCGTTTGACGCAAAACATTGAGCGGGCCAAATCCAGTCTTCGAGCCAAGGTTGAGCATCCGTTTCGTGTCATCAAATGCCAATTCGGGTTTCGTAAAGTCAGATTCCGTGGACTGGCCAAGAACACTGCGCATTTGAAAATGTTGTTTACGCTGTCCAATATCTGGATGGCACGCCGCCCGTTGACGGCGGTGGCAGGGTAAGTGCGCCCAAAAAGCGCCAACAGGCCCGAAAACGGGCCTGATCGGGGTGCAAACAACCCGAAAGTGGCGATGATTTGAGCAGTTTTTAACCATTTTTGAATACTTTGGTCATGAGGTCGATTTTTGGATGTTTGAAATCGAGTTCTTCAGACCTTCCTTAAGTAAAATTTACCACAGGTATTGTCATTTTCTATGACTTTTATGACAAATCTTTGTTGATATTGCGCAACTTGCCGATTTCGATACACCTTGACATAAAACTTTTTCACAAAATTTACCTCAATCACGCAAACAAGCGTTCAAAACGCGGCGTTCTTCGGGGAATGAAACCGTTTCCAGTGCCCACAATGGCACCTTGCCGACCACTAAATCGGCTCGCTTTCGCTTCCCGCGCGTTTGTCGACAATGTCGTATCTCGGCAACAGTCAGCGGCGCGCCACGATAGATTCCGTCCGACATTCCGCAATGCCCCACGCAGATGACAGCCTGGTCGACTATGCCCCGCTAGTGCGGAAGCTGGCCCTGCAATTGCTCGCCAGACTGCCGGCCAGCGTCGAGCTCGACGACCTGATACAAGCCGGCATGATCGGCCTGCTCGACGCCGTGCGGCGTTACCAGGAAACCGCCGACGCCCAGTTCGAGACCTACGCCACCACCCGCATCCGCGGCGCCATGCTCGACGAGCTGCGCGGCCAGGACTGGCTGCCCCGCAGCGTGCGCGCCAAGGCCCGCAAGATCGAACAGGCCATCCAGCAGCTGGAGCAGCGCCTGATGCGCGCCCCCAGCGAAGCCGAAATCGCACAACAGCTCGAAATCGGCCTGGGCGAATATCAGACGCTGTTGCACGACGCCCAGGGCGTACAGATCGTCCACTACGAAGACTTCGCCGCCGACTCCGACACAGGCGGCGGCCTGGCCGACTGGTCCTCGGCGCTCGCCCACGGCTCGGCCGACGGCAACCCGCTGGACTCCCTATTGGCCGGCGACTTCCGCCAGGCCCTGATCCACGCCATCGACGCCTTGCCCGAGCGCGAAAAACTGTTGCTGTCGCTCTGTTACGAGCAAGGCCTGAACCTCAAGGAAATCGGCGCCATCATGAACGTGACCGAAGCGCGCGTCTGCCAGCTGCGCTCCCAGGCCACGGCCCGCATCCGCGCCAAGCTCAAGGAACAGGCCTGGCAGGAATTGCCGCAGGAAGGGCAGATCGCGCAGGTGATTTGAGGCTGCGCAGGCCGCCCTCTCGCAGCCTTCTCTATATAGGGGTAGCGGACGGCGCGATCGGCGCCCTCTTCTCCCCCCCAGCAACAACAAGAATTTCGACTTTCGCAAAAATTCCCCTAAAGATCGATTTTGGCCTGCCGTAATCCTGGCAACGGAGAGATTCCTAGACACCCGTCGACGAACTTTCCCGTTAACACCGATGGGCGGCCTTGCTGCCCAGTTTGAAGAAGCCTTTCTCTCTTGGGAGCCTCAACATGGCAGTCATCAATACCAACTATCTGTCGATGGTTGCGCAGAACAACCTGAACAAGTCGCAATCGTCGCTGGGCACCGCCATCGAGCGCCTGTCCTCCGGCCTGCGCATCAACAGCGCCAAGGACGACGCCGCCGGCCAAGCCATCGCCAACCGCTTCACCGCCAACGTCAACGGCCTGACGCAAGCCGCCCGCAACGCCAACGACGGTATCTCGATCGCCCAGACGACCGAAGGCGCCCTGAACGAAATCAACAACAACCTGCAGCGTATCCGTCAACTGACGGTGCAGGCCGCCAACGGCACCAACTCGGATACCGACCTGGAATCGATCCAGGCCGAAATCACCCAACGCCTGGGCGAAATCGACCGCGTGTCGCAACAGACCCAATTCAACGGCATTAATGTCCTGGCCAAGGACCAATCGTTGACGATCCAGGTCGGCGCCAACGACAGCGAAACGATCAGCATCGATCTGAGCAAGATCGACAAGACCACGCTGGGCCTCGACAAGCTGGACGTGAACAAGATCGCGCACAGCGTGAAGGCTGGAAACTTCACCACGGCCGCGGGCACCAAGGCTGCAGCGAACGCCACGTTCGCTATCGGCACCGCCGGTACCGCAGCAGCCATTAAGAATGGCACGGTGGTTCAATCGGGCAGCACCTACTACGTCAAGTCCACCGACAACGAGTACTATCAACTGGGTGCTCCTGCCGTGGCCTCCACCGGCGCTACGAGCGTCACCGCGGCTCTTACGACGGGCACCGCCCTCACCGCGGATCAAGTGTCTGCGGCCGGTCTCGCACCGCTGGCAGACATCGACACCGCCCTGCAACGCGTCGACACGCTGCGCAGCGACCTGGGCGCCGTGCAGAACCGCTTCGAATCGACGGTTGCCAACCTGAACAACACGGTCAACAACCTGTCCGCCGCTCGTTCGCGCATCGAAGACGCCGACTACGCGACCGAAGTGTCGAACATGACCAAGGCCCAGATCCTGCAACAGGCTGGCACCTCGGTCCTGGCCCAGGCCAACCAAGTGCCGCAGACGGTGCTGTCGCTGCTGCGTTAATACACTCCAGAAGCCAGGCAGGTCTTCGGACCTGCCAACGTCTCTTCGAAAGGCCCGGGAATACATATTCTCGGGCCTTTTTCCGTCCAACCCCCAACTCTCAGCGACTCGGCCGCATCCCCCGGAAATGGCTGTGTTTTATTGAGCTGATTCACTCATTGCTTTCACGTCCCACAAAGTACTCTGCACGACACTCGCAGGTCTTTAGGCACATCGCATGGTCAAGCCCACTTTTCGTCGCCCCCCTCTCTCTTCCAACCGGCCCAGCGTACCCTCGCTTCAGGCGGCGCTGGCCAAAACCGAGCGCTGCCCGGAGGACGCAAGGGCCTGGCGCGATCTCGGTCAACGATACTTGCTCGAAAACAACCCGCTCAAAGCCCGCGAGGCCTTGACCGCGGCAACGGGCCTACATCCGGAAGACGCCACGGGCTGGGAGCTGCTAGGACAGGCTTGCGCCCAGTTGGCAGACCATCCGGCAGCGCAAGAGTACTACGCCCGGGCGCTAGAGCTCGATAAAAGCAGCGCTGCTGCTCTTTATGGGCTGACCGATAGTCATTACCGCCTGGAGAAGTACGAGCCAGCGCTCGCGTACGCAGAAAAGCTACTGGCAAGCTACCCCAAACATACCGGAGGTTTGCTACGCCAATCGCAGTTGCTCTTCAAACTTCACCGTTTCGACGAAGCCTTGCGCACGGGGCAATGGCTGGTGGAGAACGATGCGCCCAACCGCCATCTTCATCTAAACGAACTGGGCAATATGTGGCGCGATCTGGCCGAACTCGAGGACGCGCAATCCTGCTACAAGCGGGCAGCCAAGCTCACCGACACGGATCCCGCTCCGCTGTCCAATCAGATCACAATGGCGCACTATCTTCCGGATTCGAAGCCTAACGAGATCCTTAACCTGTGCCGCGAATGGGGGCGAAAGTTCGCTCCGCGCACGAAAGCGCCGCGCCAACAAGCCAGCGATCAATCGCCCGGTCGCACGTTACGGCTCGGCATGGTGTCCGACGGATTCCGTCAGCATCCGGTTGGATTCATGATTACCCCTGCACTTGAAGAAATAGGAACGTGGGGGATGGAACTATTCTTTTACACAAGTAGCAATGTCGTCGATCCAATTACTCAACGCCTGATGCGTATCGCGACAAGATGGACTGATACTGGCAATCTTTCCGATGCAGAGTTGGCCGACTCCATCAGAAGGGACTCCATCGACATCCTGATCGATCTTTCCGGACATAACGCCGGGACCAGGATGCGCACCATCGCCATGGAACCCGCACCGGTGATCGTGAAATGGGTGGGCGGTCTTATCAATACGACCGGCGTCGAATCGATCGACTATCTGATCACCGATAGCGTGGAGTCACCGCCTGGCAGTGACGCGTTTTACACGGAAAAACTCATCCGCCTGCCGGATGACTATATTTGCTATCAGCCGCCGACGCATATGCCCGAAGTGGGTCCGCTGCCCGCCGCAAGAAACGGCTACATCACTTTCGGATGTTTCAACAACCCCACAAAGGTCAATGAAGTGTTGCTCGGCGAATGGGCCAAGTTGCTGGCAGCCGTTCCCGGTTCTAAGTTGTTTCTCAAGGGCGCAGCGTTCGATTTCGATCGCATGCAACAGCGGGTCATTAGCGTCATGGCTGCGCACAAGATTGATTCATCCCGCATCCGCTTCGAAGGCCATTCGAATCACGTCAAGTTGCTGGAAAGCTATAACGAGATCGACATCGCGCTAGACCCGTGGCCGTACTCGGGCGGACTGACAACATGTGAAGCAATGATGATGGGAGTCCCTGTGATTACGCTGCCGGGACCTACTTTTGCCGGCCGCCACTCGGCGACCCACTTGGCAAACGCAGGCATGCCGGAACTCATCGTCGGGAGTTGGGACGAGTACCGTCAGCGCGCGATCGAATTGAGTAGCGACCTTAATAGTCTTACGGTCATTCGTCGCCAGCTCCGCACTGTACTGTTGCAGTCGCCCGTATGCGACGCAGCGAATTTTTCGAAACATCTGGCGGCTGCGTTGCGTGCTATATGGCAGCGCTATTGCATAGGCAAGGCACCGGCGGCCCTCGCCTTCACGCCGGAAGGCCTGCCGTGGTTCGAAGATGAAGCAGCACCAACACCACTGCCTGTCCTGGAAAGCAGATCCTCAGAAAGCAAGGAATTCTCCTTCTCGTTTGAGGGACGGGTTATGACCGTTGATCATGGGGCAAAGTCGCTAACTTGTCCGGCCTTCGCACGGGTAGCCTCTTTGAAGGTGGCATCTCCCATCGTCTTCGATCCGACCAGCAAGATTGCCACTGACAGTGCATTTTTGATCAACAAATCCATTGAGCACCATTTTCCCCATGTCGTGCTTGGCGATGGTGAACAAAAGACGCTATATATTTGCCTGGACTCGGAACATAGCGGTACGCTTGAGCCGACCGCAGACGGCTGGCAAACGTCTGCAAGCCAACAGCGAGACCAGTCAAAGGTTTTGGCGAAAATTCCTGTTATCTCCCAACGCCTGGATGATATTAATGGTTTGGACAGAATCGATTGGCTCCTGCTAAGTGCAAATCATGACAATCAATCGATCATCAACGGCGGGAGGAATCTGCTTAGCAACGCGCTAGTAATTCAAGTCCAGGTTCCGTTCACCCAAACTTTCTCCGGTCAGAATCAATTAGGGAACATCCAACCCCTGCTTCATGATCTTGGCTTCCAGTTCCTCTGTCTGACTAATGGACATTATGCTAGTTGCCTGGACTCTGGTTTCGCTGGTTCGGAAACTCTGCCGCAAACACGCTTTATTAGTGCGGACGCCCTTTTCGTGCCTCGAGTCGATCGCCTCGACACGATGCCTGAGAACGCTCTAAGGAAGCTCTCATTCCTTATGCACACCGCTTTCGGAGCATTTGACTTTTCCGCATTCATCTTAGGCAAGATAGATTCCAACGCAGCCCAAGGCTATTTGCATTATTGGCCTGACCCCATAGGGTGGTCCGGTTTCAATCTTAGTTCATGATCGGCCTTGGGGCTATTGCCTGGGCAGATGACGGTGCTGCTCCGCTTGCTGGCGCAGGCCAGATGATGGCCTCGGGTGCCGGTGGCTTGTATCCAAGCGACGAGTGTGGCCTCTCGGTGTTGTAGTACCGCCGCCAGGCTTCGATGATGATCTTGGCCTCGGCGAGGCTGTAGAAGATCTCACCGTCGAGCAGTTCGTCGCGGAGCTTCGAGTTGAAGCTCTCGCAGTAGCCGTTCTCCCAAGGGCTTCCAGGTTCGATGAACGCTGTCTTTGCGCCGACGGCTACGATCCACTCCCGTACAGCCTTGGCGATGAACTCCGGGCCGTTGTCGGAACGGACATGGCCGGGCACACCACGCAGGATGAACAGGTCCGACAGGGCGTCGATGACGTCGGTCGAGTTGAGCTTGCGATCGATGCGGATTGCAAGGCATTCCCTGGTGAACTCGTCGATGATGTTGAGCATGCGGAATCTCCTGCCATCGTGGGTCCGACCCTCGACGAAGTCATAGGACCAGACATGGTTTGGATGCTCGGGTCGAAGCCGGATGCACGATCCGTCATTCAACCAGAGCCGCCCCTTCTTCGGTTGCTTCTGGGGAACCTTCAGCCCCTCCCGCCGCCAGATCCGTTCGACACGCTTGGCGTTCACCGTCCAGCCTTCAGACCGCAGCATCGCCGTGATCCTGCGATAGCCATAACGGCCATAGCGGGAAGCGAGCCGGATGATGTCGGAGGTCAACGCCTCTTCATCGGGCCGGCCTTGCGGCTTTTTGCGCTGGGTCGAACGATGCTGGCCGAGAACCTTGCAGGCAAACCGCTCCGAGACGGAGAACTTCGCCATGACACGATCGACGCAACGGCGACGGCGAGCGGGGCTCAGAAGTTTCCCGAAGCAGCCTCTTTCAGGATCAGCTTCTCGAGTGTCAGGTCCGAGACCGCCTTGCGCAGCCGGTCATTCTCTTTCTCGAGCTCCTTCAGCCGCTTCACCTGGTCACCCTTCAGGCCACCGAACTCCTTGCGCCACCGGTAATACGTAAACTGCGTCACGCCGATCAAACGGACCGCTTCTCCGACAGAACGACCTTGCGACAACAGAACATCGACTTGGCGCAGCTTCGCCACGATCTCTTCGGGTTTGTGCTTCTTCTGGGGCATTCCAACGTCCTCCTACGGCTCAATAGCCTACTTCAGGGAGGACCACTTTTCAGGGGGCAGACCAATCACATCAACCACCAAGGCTCCACACAACTTGCCGGGGCGTCTGGTCGTGAGTCTGACGTCGTACAAAAAGCGGTTCAATACATTGCACCATACACTTGGCCGCTTGCTCAACCAGAGCATGAAAGCAGACAGAATTATTTTGTGGATCGCGGAATCCGAAGGCCAGCTTCTGCCACGAGAAGTTTTGGATCTCCAAGAAAAAGGAATAGAAATAAAATTCTGCGAGGATCTAAAGTCCTACAAAAAAATAATACCGACGATAAAAGCGGAGCCCGAAGCCTTTATCATCACTGCTGACGACGACATCGCGTACCCTGTCCACTGGATCGAAGATCTTGTCAACAATTGGCATGATCACTCTACCATCGTTGCCTGGCGCGCCCATAAGATAACGCTGAATAAAAAAGGCGTCCCTGAGCCGTACGCGAGCTGGGATTGGCAATATACAAGATCAATTCTACCGTCAGAGTTGTTGTTTCCGACATCTGGCGCTGGAGTCCTGTATCCGCCGAATTCTTTTCATCCTGATGTGATCGACGAAAGCACATTTCTTTCCTTATGCCCGCATGCCGACGACGTCTGGCTATATTGGATGGCTAGGATGAATGGCAAGCGTTTTAGAGTCGTAGGCAAGGATTTCGACTTGCGCATTTGGGAAGGAAGCCAGGAAGAGTCCTTGTGGCATGGAAATTTGACCGAAGGAGGTAACGACAAGCAGATTGCCTCCATGATCGAGCACTACGGATTTCCAGCGCTTGATCTCTCACGCGAAACCGATATAAACGGCGTCATTAATTCCATCGCATGTTTTTCTCACAAGGGCAAGCGAGTAGAATTTTCTTTGCCTGACAACAAAGACCACATTCAGAAAATCATCCGTTCCCAGCACACTTTCTACGAACTGGAAATGCTTGACGACATGGCATCTAGAGTACGGCCAGGATCGTGCGTGCTTGATATCGGCGCAAATATTGGGAATCACAGCGTATATCTTGGACTCTACTCTTCGGCAGCGTCCGTAATGTCGTTTGAACCGCAGCCGAACGTATTCAAGACGCTACAGCGAAATATTGACATCAATGGGCTTGACAAAAAAATATCGGCACATCAGGTTGCGCTAGGCCGGGAAAAACGTAACGCCCGCCTCGGAAAGGTCGATCCAAACAATATCGGAATGACAAAAATCGATCTAGATTCAGTTGGTGACATTGATGTATTCACATTAGATGAAATAGTCAGTCAAAGGACTGAGCCTCTAGAAATTTCGCTCATGAAGATTGACGTTGAAGGAATGGAGATTGACGTACTTCAAGGCTCCATCGGAATGATAAATTCCTACCATCCGACAATTTACGCAGAAGCAGGTACCGAATTGGAATTTCAGAACCTGAAAGAATTTCTAGTTCCTCTCGGATACAAAGCGACCCGACGGTTCAATGCTACGGCAACATACCTATTTGAATATAAAGCTTGATAGTTTGATGTGCCAGTAAGGGCCAGTTCTGCTTTTATAGCAAGTCCGTACATTCCCGGTCTAATAGGCCCCAGTACGTCAATGCATCTAGATACCCGCACCTCCCAGAACGTTGGTGCGCGGTTTCTATGGCCAGATCAGCTGGAAACAAGCAATGCCCTCCCGTATGACGGCGAGTAGGGATATTCCTCGCCGACAGGGATAGCAGCCGGAATCCACCGTGGACAGGTGCTGCCGACCCGATTTTCCAGCCCGTCGGCCGATTGGCTAGCTTGCCAGACTGGGCGGCATGAAATGGGGTCCAGAGCAGCACCCTCTTTGCGTTATTTGTATCTATATTTTTCTCAAAATGACCAACACCCCTCCCGACGAGCCTCATGAGTCGCAAGGGAGCACTACGCAGCGGGACCAACAAACTCTGAAAGATAAAGAACAGACTCAGAGGTTGTTAGAGGAAAACCGTGCCCTGCGCGAACTGCTGGCCGCGCGGGTACAGGCCACGCTGCCTCCACATAGACCCAACCTGCTGCGACGCCTCGGCTGGGGGCTGATCTCCGCGCCGGGCGCAGTGTTGGTACGCTGGCGCGAGCTACTGGGCCATGACGAGGCGCGTCCCATCACCGGCAAGCGTTTGGGCTATGCGACGTTGACCGTGCTCTATACGCTGGCGATCTACGGTGCGCTGGTGTTGCTGGTGGTGTCATGGAGTTCGCCCAACACGGCGCGATCCGGCGCCACGGCGGCCGGGCCCCAGCGGGTGCCGCTGACGCCGCTCGAACCCATACCGCCGGAACCTCTGCCGCTCATGGCTACGCCAGAGGCGATATTCGAGCCGGAAACGCATACTGCAACGCCAGCGCAACCGGCAGCAGCGGCGCCGGAGCCGCCGTCATCGATCGCGCCGATACCGGCTGCAGAGCCGCACACCCCTCCCACGCCGGAACCGGTGGAGGACGCGCCGACGGGGCCGCGTTCTACCCTGCGCATCACCGAAATCCCGGCGCAGAATCCTTGGGCCTGGCTTGATGCGCTCAGAGGCGAGCTTGCGCGTTGCGCGCAGTTGGGATTTTTTGAACGTCCGGACTGTGCCTGGGAGGCCCGCAAGCAGTTCTGTGAGCCGCATCAGGCCTGGGGTACGGTGAAGGAATGTCCGAGCCGGCCTTGAATGGGTTATAGGCAGGACCCGCAGCGGCCGTGCACAGCCAAAGGAATCCGTCCCAATCCTCGTCGCGTCGGGGCCGTTGCCTGGTATTTGCCGCCACACTCGAATAGTTTGGATTGAGGATCCGAGCTTCCAGGAGATATGTATGGTGCGCAACACACCCCCTCATGCTACCCACAACGTACCGCCGGACCTCGGTTTCAGAGACGCCAAGGTTCCGTCCGCCGAGGCGGCTCTCGCTCATAGGCTGAACGTCGACATCACGAGCGAAATCATTGATTCGCTCCGTGACGAACTTGCCACGCTTCATGAGGCTGGAGCCATCGACGCGGTAGCAATGCGGCAATTTGTGGCCATCAACAAGCCCCAGCAAGCCAACCCCTGACACCGCTTCAAAAAACAAACGCCGGCCCCCAAATCAGGAACCGGCGCTCGTTATCAGCAACATCGGCGGCGAACCGCCGCCTGCTTACTTCTTCTTCATCGGCGGCAAGTCCGTGCAGACGCCTTCGGCGACTTCGGCGGCCATGCCCACGGATTCGCCCAGGGTGGGGTGCGGGTGGATGGTCTTGGCGATGTCGACGACGTCGGCGCCCATTTCGACGGCCAGGGCCAGTTCGCTGATGAGGTCGCCGGCGTGGGTGCCGACGATGCCGCCGCCCAGGATGCGGTGGGTTTCAGCGTCGAAGATGAGCTTGGTGAAGCCTTCGTCGCGGCCGTTGGCGATGGCGCGGCCGGAGGCGGCCCAGGGGAAGACGCCCTTCTCGATCTTGACGCCCTGCTTCTTGGCTTCGTCTTCGGTCAGGCCGACCCAGGCCACTTCCGGATCGGTGTAGGCCACCGACGGGATGACGCGGGCGTCGAAGAAGGACTTCTGGCCGGCGGCGGCCTCGGCCGCGACGTGGCCTTCGTGCACGGCCTTGTGGGCCAGCATGGGCTGGCCGACGATGTCGCCGATGGCGTAGATGTGCGGCACGTTGGTGCGCATCTGGCGGTCGACTTCGATGAAGCCGCGGTCGGTCACGGCGATGCCGGCCTTGTCGGCGCCGATCTTCTTGCCGTTGGGGCTGCGGCCCACGGCCTGGAGCACCAGGTCGTAGCGCTGCGGCTCCTTGGGCGCGCCCTCGCCTTCGAAGCTGACGTAGATGCCGTCCTTTTTGGCTTCGGCGCCGACGGTCTTGGTCTTCAACATGATGTTGTCGAAGCGGCCGGCGTTCTTCTTCTGCCAGACCTTGACCAGGTCGCGGTCGGCGCCCTGCATCAGGCCGTCGAGCATTTCGACCACGTCCAGGCGCGCGCCCAGCGTGGAGTACACGGTGCCCATTTCCAGGCCGATGATGCCGCCGCCGATGATCAGCATCTTCTTGGGGATTTCACGCAGCAGCAAGGCGCCGGTGGAATCGACGATGCGGTCGTCCTGGGGCAGGAACGGCAGCTTCACCGACTGGCTGCCGGCGGCGATGATGGCCTGCTTGAAGCGCAGGGTCTGAGTCTTGCCGTCGGCGGCCTTGACCGTCAGGTGGTTGGGGTCGGCGAATTCGCCCACGCCGTGCACCACGGTGACCTTGCGGGCCTTGGCCATGCCGGCCAGGCCGCCGGTCAGCTTGGCGACCACGCTGTCCTTGTAGCCGCGCAGCTTGTCCAGGTCGATCTTGGGCTCGCCGAAGCTGATGCCGTGGGCGGCCAGCTCGCGCGCTTCGTCGATGATGGCGGCGTTGTGCAGCAGCGCCTTGGACGGGATGCAGCCCACGTTCAGGCAGACGCCGCCCAGGGTGTCGTAGCGTTCCACCAGGACCACGGACAGGCCCAGGTCGGCGGCGCGGAAGGCGGCGGAGTAGCCGCCGGGGCCGGCGCCCAGCACCAGCATGTCGTATTCGCCGTCGGCCGAGCCCTTGAAGCTGGCCGCGGCGGGCGCGGCGGCAGCCGCAGCAGGCGCCGCCTTGGGCGCTTCGGCGGCCTTGGGGCTTTCCTGCTTCGGAGCTTGCTTGGCGGCCGGCGCGGCGGCGGCGTCGGCGGCCTCCACTTCCAGCACCACCGTGCCTTCGGCGACCTTGTCGCCGACCTTGACGTTGACGGACTTGACCACGCCGCCCTGCGAGGCCGGGATTTCCATCGAGGCCTTGTCGGATTCGACGGTGATCAGGCTTTGCTCGGCCTTGATGGTATCGCCCACGGCGACCAGCACTTCGATGACTTCGACTTCCTTGAAGTCGCCGATGTCCGGCACTTTGATTTGAACGGTATTGCTCATGAGGCTCCCCGTTTACAGCGCGATGCGGCGGAAGTCGGCCAGCAAGGCGCCCAGATAGGCGTTGAAGCGGGCGGCCGCGGCGCCGTCGATGACGCGGTGGTCATAGGACAGCGACAGCGGCACGATCAGGCGCGGCACGAACTGCTTGCCGTCCCAGACCGGCTTGTGCGAGGAGCGCGACACGCCCAGGATGGCCACTTCGGGCGCGTTGATGATGGGCGTGAACGAGGTGCCGCCGATGCCGCCCAAAGACGAGATCGAGAAGCAGCCGCCCTGCATTTCCGCGGGGGAAATCTTGCCTTCGCGGGCCTTCTTGGACAGCTCGGTCATCTCCTGGGCGATCTGCAGGATGCCCTTCTTGTCGGCGTCGCGGATCACCGGTACCACCAGCCCGTTGGGCGTGTCGGCGGCGAAGCCGATGTGGTAGTACTGCTTGAGCACCAGGTTGTCGCCGTCGAGCGAGGCGTTGAACTCGGGGAACTTCTTCAGGGCCGCGACCACGGCCTTGATCAGGAAGGCCAGCATCGTGACCTTGATGCCCGCTTTTTCGTTTTCCTTGTTCAGCGTGACGCGCAGCGCTTCCAGGTCGGTGATGTCCGCTTCGTCGTTGTTGGTGACGTGCGGGATCATGACCCAGTTGCGGTGCAGGTTGGCGCCCGAGATCTTCTTGATGCGCGACAGCGGCTTGGCTTCGATCGGGCCGAACTTGGTGAAGTCGACCTTGGGCCAGGGCAGCAGGCCCAGCGCGGCGCCGTCGGCCGAGCCGCCCGCGGCGGCCGCGGTGGCGCCGGAGGCCAGCGCCTGCTTGACGAAGGCGCGCACGTCGTCGGCGGTGATGCGGTCCTTGGGACCGGTGCCCTTGACCTTGCTGAGATTCACGCCCAGTTCGCGGGCGAACTTGCGCACCGACGGCGAGGCGTGCGGCAGCTGGCCCGGCTTGAGGTTGGCGTCTTCGAGCGCGGCGGTGGGGGCCGGACGCTGGGCGGGAGCCGGGGCGGCGGCCGCCGGCGCGGGCGCGGCTTCAGCCTTGGCGGCAGGCGCCGGCGCGGCTTCGGCCTTGGCGGCCGGGGCGGCGGCGGGCGCAGCGCCCTCCACCACGGCCACGACCGAGCCCTTGGCGACCTTGTCGCCGACCTTGACCTTCACTTCCTTGACCACCCCGCCCTGCGAGGCCGGGATTTCCATCGAGGCCTTGTCGGACTCGACCGTGATCAGGCTTTGCTCGGGCTTGATGGTGTCGCCGACCTGGACCATGACTTCGATGACTTCGACTTCCTTGAAGTCGCCGATGTCGGGCACCTGGATCTCGACCGGGCCGCTGGCGGCGGCCGGCGCGGCGGCTTCGGCCTTGGCCGCGGGCGCGGCGGCGGGCTGGGATTCGGCCTTGGGCGCTTCCTGCTTCGGGGCTTCCTTGGCGGCCGGCGCGGCGGCGCCGTCGGCGGCCTCCACTTCCAGCACCACCGTGCCTTCGGCAACCTTGTCGCCGACCTTGACGTTGATGGACTTCACCACCCCGCCCTGCGAGGCCGGGATCTCCATCGAGGCCTTGTCGGACTCGACGGTGATCAGGCTTTGTTCGGCCTTGATCGTATCGCCCACCGCAACCAGGACCTCGATGACTTCCACTTCCTTGAAGTCGCCGATGTCGGGAACCTTGATTTGCACGATATCGCTCATGTCTTTTTACCCTCAGGCGTATTGCGGGTTGGCTTTGTTCGGGTTGATGCCGTACTTCTTGATGGCTTCGGCCACCTTGGCGACGGGCACCTTGCCTTCATCGGCCAGCGCGCGCAGCGCGGCCAGGACGACGAAGTGGCGATCCACTTCGAAGTGCTCGCGCAGCTTGTAGCGGAAGTCCGAACGGCCGAAACCGTCGGTGCCCAGCACCTTGTATTCGCGGCCCTTGGGGATGAAGGGGCGGATCTGGTCGGCGTACAGCTTCATGTAGTCGGTCGACGCGATGATCGGGCCTTCCGTGCCGGCCAGCTGTTCGGTGACGTAGGCGACCTGCGGCTTCTTGTCCTCGGGGTGCAGCATGTTGTGGCGCTCGGCGTCCAGGCCGTGGCGGCGCAGCTCGGTGAAGCTGGTGACGCTCCAGACGTCGGAGGCCACGCCCCAGTCGGCTTCCAGCAGTTGCTGCGCTTCCAGCACTTCGCGCAGGATCGTGCCCGAGCCCATCAGCTGCACGCGGTTCTTGCCCTTGCCGTGCGACTTCAGCTTGTACATGCCGCGGATGATGCCTTCCTCGTCGCCCTTGGTCAGACCGGGCTGCGGGTAGTTTTCGTTCATCACCGTCAGGTAGTAGTACACGTTCTCCTGGTCTTCCACCATGCGCTTCAAGCCATGCTGGATGATCACGGCCAGTTCGTGGCCGAAGGTCGGGTCGTACGAGACGCAGTTGGGGATGGTCGAGGCCAGGATGTGGCTGTGGCCGTCTTCGTGCTGCAGGCCTTCGCCGTTGAGCGTGGTGCGCCCGGCGGTGCCGCCCAGCAGGAAGCCGCGCGCCTGCATGTCGCCGGCCGCCCAGGCCAGGTCGCCGATGCGCTGGAACCCGAACATCGAGTAGTAGATGAAGAACGGGATCATGATGCGGTTGTTCGAGGAATACGACGTGGCCGCCGCGATCCACGAGCTCATGGCGCCCGCTTCGTTGATGCCTTCCTGTAGGAGCTGGCCGTCGGCCGCTTCCTTGTAGTACATGACCTGGTCCTTGTCGACCGGGGTGTACTTCTGGCCTTCCGGCGCGTAGATGCCGATCTGGCGGAACAGGCCTTCCATGCCGAAGGTGCGCGATTCGTCGGCCAGGATGGGCACGACGCGCGGACCGAGTTCCTTGTCGCGCAGGATCTGGTTCAGGATGCGCACGAAAGCCTGGGTGGTGGAGATTTCGCGGCCTTCCGCGGTGGGCTCCAGCACGGCCTTGAAGGCGTCCAGCGCCGGGGCCTTGAGCTGCTCGTCGGCCTTCTGGCGGCGGTGCGGCAGGTAGCCGCCCAGCGCGGCGCGGCGCTCGTGCAGGTACTTCATTTCGGGGGAATCGTCGGCCGGCTTGAAGTACGGCAGATCGGCCAGCTTGTCATCCGGGATGGGGATGGCGAAGCGGTCGCGGAATTCGCGGATGGAATCCAGCTCCAGCTTCTTCTGCTGGTGGGTCGGGTTCTTGGCCTGGCCGACGTGGCCCATGCCGTAGCCCTTGATGGTCTTGGCCAGGATCACGGTGGGCTGGCCTTCGTGCTTGGTGGCCGCGTCGAAGGCCGCGAACACCTTGTGCGGGTCATGGCCGCCGCGGTTCAGGCGCCAGATGTCCTCGTCGCTCATGCGCGACACGGCTTCCAGCAGCTTGGGGTGCTTGCCGAAGAAGTTCTCGCGCACGAACTTGCCGTCGTTGGCCTTGTACGCCTGGTACTCACCGTCCACGGTGTCTTCCATGATCTGGCGCAGGATGCCTTCCTTGTCGTGGGCCAGCAGCGGGTCCCAGTAGCCGCCCCAGATCAGCTTGATCACGTTCCAGCCCGAACCGCGGAAGTCGCCTTCCAGTTCCTGGATGATCTTGCCATTGCCGCGCACCGGGCCGTCCAGGCGCTGCAGGTTGCAGTTGATCACGAAGATCAGGTTGTCGAGCTTTTCGCGCGCGGCCAGGGCGATGGCGCCCAGCGACTCGGGTTCGTCCATTTCGCCGTCGCCGCAGAACACCCAGACCTTGCGCTTGCTGGTGTCGGCGATGCCGCGGGCGTGCAGGTACTTCAGGAAGCGCGCCTGGTAGATGGCCATCAGCGGGCCCAGGCCCATCGACACCGTCGGGAACTGCCAGAAGTCCGGCATCAGCTTGGGGTGCGGGTACGAGGACAGGCCCTTGCCGTCGACTTCCTGGCGGAAGTGGTTGAGCTGGTCTTCGGTCAGGCGGCCTTCGAGGTAGGCGCGGCCGTACATGCCGGGCGAGGTGTGGCCCTGGAAGTAGACCAGGTCGCCGCCGTGGTTTTCGTCCTCGGCGTGCCAGAAGTGGTTCTGGCCGCAGCCGATCATGGTGGCCAGCGAGGCGAAGGAGGCGATGTGGCCGCCCAGGTCGCCGCCGTCGGGCGGGTTGTGCTTGTTGGCCTTGACCACCATGGCCATGGCGTTCCAGCGCACGTACGAACGGATGCGGGCTTCCAGTTCCAGGTTGCCCGGATGCGCCGGCTCCAGGCCGGGCGGGATGGTGTTGACGTAGGCGGTGTTGGGCGAGAACGGGATGTGGGCGCCGGAACGGCGCGCCTCATCGATCAGGCGTTCGAGCAGGTAGTGGGCGCGCTGCGGTCCTTCGCGGTCGAGGACTGCCGCCAGGGCTTCGAGCCACTCCTGGGTTTCTAGGGTGTCTTCGTCGTTGGCGGCCTGCACGGCGCCAGCCTGGGCGAAAGAGGACATCGTGTGTCTCCTGTTGGGTTCGTTCGTGACCACACCCGCTTCTTGTCTGCTCGCGGACATGCCATGGTAGCCGGGATCATCCGGGCTACCATGTCATGCATGGGTCGGGGTGTACAGAGAGCTGCCAGGGGCCCGGTCAGGGGTTCCCTATCAGCCGGCATTCTAAGAAGGAAGGATAACCGGTCGCAAGGAAAATTTCATGTTGCGGTACGGCATTTCATAATATGGAAAATTGACCGGAAGCTGAACGCCATCTTTTCATCCCTTTGGATATGTCCTCCAAAAGGAGGTGTCGATTCCCGGCAATTCACCGCCAATAGGCACTAAAATGCCCGGTCTATCTGGCCCGAATTCCATGTCCAGCGCGCCCAAGTCCAATATACCCACGCCGTTCCACGACCACGCCCGCACGCGCCGACGCGGGGTGTACTGGGTCACGCCCGCCATGGTGCTGATCCTCTATATCTGCGTGATGGCGGTGTTCTTCTGGTTGCAGCGCATCCACGACGACAGCGTCATGTTCGTGACGATCGACCAGGAAATGCGCCAGCAGCGCCTGATCTGGGTGGTGCTGGCGCTGTCCTGCGTGATCGTCATCAGCCTGCTGATGCTGTGGCGCTATACGCGCTTTCGCTCGTCGGCCGAGGCCGCGCTGATCGCGGAAACGGGTTTTCGCCGGGCCATGGAAAACTCCATGTCCACCGGCATGCGCGTGCTCGACATGGAAGGCCGCATCGCCTATGTCAATCCGGCCTTCTGCCGCATGATCGGCTGGAACGAGGCCGACCTGATCGGCCGCAGCCCGCCCTTCCCCTACTGGGTGCCGGGCCGCCACGAGCAGCACCAGCACACGCTGGACGTGCTGATGTCGGGCAAGACGCCCAGCAGCGGCCTGGAAGTCGAGGCCCAGCGCCGCGACGGCTCTCGCTTCACCGCCCGCATGTACGTCTCGCCGCTGCTCGACCCCAACGGCAACCAGATCGGCTGGATGACCTCCATGACCGACATCACCGAACCCAAGCGCATCCGCGAGGCGCTGACCGCCGCGCATGAACGCTTCATGACGGTGCTGGAAGGCCTGGACGACGCCATCTCGGTCACCGCCGACACCCACGACGGCCTGGAGCTGCTGTTCGCCAACCGCACCTACCGCCGCGTCTTCGGCGCCCAGACCGGCGGCCACGACGAGCTGCTGGCCGGCCGCCGCGGCCGCTTCACCGACGAGTCGGTCGAAGTCTTCGCGCCTTCGGTGCAGCGCTGGTTCGAGGTGCACCACCGCATGCTGGCCTGGACCGACGGGCGCCGCGTGCGCATGCAGGTGGCGCGCGACATCACCGAGCGCCGCGTCCACGAAGAAGCCTCGCGCGTGCAGCAGGAGAAGATCCAGCTCACCAGCCGCCTGACCACCATGGGCGAAATGGCCTCCTCGCTGGCCCACGAACTGAACCAGCCGCTGACCGCCATCGCCAACTACAGCATGGGCGCGGTGGCCCTGGTCAAGGCAGGCCACACCAGCCCCAACATGCTGCTGCCGGCGCTGGAAAAGGCCGCCTCGCAGGCCGAGCGCGCCGGCAAGATCATCAGCCGCATCCGCGAATTCGTGAAGCGCAGCGAGCCGCGCCGCCAGCGCGTGGCCATCGGCCGCATCGTCGACAACGCCATCGGCTTCGCCGAGATCGACGCGCGCAAGCGCCGCATCCGCATCGACAGCTTCGTGCCGTCGAACGCGCCGGACGTGCTGGCCGACCCCATCCTGATCGAGCAGGTGCTGCTGAACCTGCTGAAGAACGGGCTGGAGGCCATGGAAAAGAGCGAATCCGACGAGCTCAAGGTCGCCGTGATCCTGCACGACCAGCATATCGAAGTGGCCGTGGTCGACCGCGGCCACGGCCTGGCCGAGCCCGAGCGCCTGTTCGAACCCTTCTTCAGCACCAAGACCCAGGGCCTGGGCATGGGGCTGAATATCTGCCGTACCATTATCGAATCGCACCACGGCCGCCTGTGGGCAGACCCCAACCCCGCCGGCGGCACCATCTTCCGCTTTACCCTGCCCTGCGCTGCGACCCAGACGCAGGCCCAGAACGATCAGTCCGAGGAGTTGCACGCATGAACACGCCCCCCCTGTCGAGCACGGTATTCATTGTCGACGACGACGAAGCGGTACGCGATTCGCTGCGCTGGCTATTGGAGGCCAATGGCTACCGCGTTCGCGCCTACGCCAGCGGCGAATCGTTCCTGGAAGACTACGACGCCAGCCAGGTCGGCGTGCTGATCGCCGACGTGCGCATGCCCGGCATGAGCGGCCTTGAACTGCAGGAACAGCTGATCGCCCGCAATGCGCCGCTGCCCATCGTCTTCATCACCGGCCACGGCGACGTGCCCATGGCCGTGTCCACCATGAAGAAAGGCGCGGTCGACTTCCTGGAAAAGCCGTTCAACGAATCCGATCTGCGCGAAATCGTGGCGCGCATGCTGGAGCAGGCGACGCAGCGCGTCAGCAAGCACCAGGCCCAGAAGGACCACGAAGCCATGCTGGCGCGCCTGACCGCGCGCGAGCAACAGGTGCTGGAGCGCATCGTCGCCGGCCGCTTGAACAAGCAGATCGCCGACGACCTGGGCATCAGCATCAAGACCGTCGAGGCGCACCGCGCCAACATCATGGAAAAACTTGAAGTGACCACTGTTGCAGATTTGATGAAAGTGGCCTTGGCCAAACCCGAGGCTCATGCATGACAGCCAGGATTATTGACGGCGCCGCCCTGTCGCAGCGCATCCGCGAAGAAGTCGCCCAACGCGTCGCCGCCCTGGCCGCCAAGGGCACCCGCCCCGGCCTGGCCGTGGTGCTGGTGGGCGAAGACCCCGCCTCCCAGGTCTACGTGCGCAACAAGGTCGCCGCCTGCGAAAAGGCCGGCCTGCATTCCGTGAAAGAGCAGTATCCCGCCGACATGACCGAGGCCGAACTGCTGGCCCGCATCGGCGAACTGAACCGCGATCCGTCCATCCACGGCATCCTGGTGCAGCTGCCGCTGCCCAAGCACATGGACTCGCACAAGGTCATCGAGGCCATCGCGGCCGAGAAGGACGTGGACGGCTTCCACATCAGCAACGCCGGCCTGCTCATGACCGGCCAGCCGCTGTTCCGCCCCTGCACGCCCTACGGCGTGATGAAGATGCTGGAATCCGAAGGCGTGGCGCTGCGCGGCGCCGAGGCCGTGATCGTCGGCGCCAGCAACATCGTCGGCAAGCCGATGGCCATGCTGCTGTTGCAGGCCGGCGCCACCATCACCATCTGCAACTCCAAGACGCGCGACCTGGCGGCGCAGACCCGCCGCGCCGACGTGCTGGTGGTCGCCACCGGCAAGCCCGGCATGATCGACGGCTCGATGATCAAGCCCGGCGCCGTCGTCATCGACGTGGGCATCAACCGCGGCGCCGACGGCAAGCTCTGCGGCGACGTGGACTTCGCTTCCGCCAAGGAAGTGGCCGGCGCCATCACGCCCGTGCCGGGCGGCGTGGGCCCCATGACCATCGCGATGCTGCTGGTCAATACCGTCGAGGCGGCGGAACGGGCCGCGGCCTGACGGCCGGCGCGCCGGCGGCCGCCCTGGCCGCGGCGCCTGTCCTGCGATCTGCCCTTGCGTTCGGGCAGATCGCCCTCACCTGATTCTCATGCCCTTGCCGGCGCCCGGGCGCCGTTCACCCCTTTCCCGCCTGTAACACCATGACCCAGAATCCCCTGCTCGCCCCAGTCTCCGACCTCGTCGATTACGCGGCCGTCAAGCCCGCGCACATCGTGCCGGCCGTCGAGCAGCTGCTGGGCATCGCCCGCCAGGCCGTGGACGCGGCCGCCGACCCGCAACTGGCGCCGACCTGGGAAGCCGTGGTCGAGCCGCTGGACACCGCCTCGGAACGCCTGTGGCGCGCCTGGTCGGTGGCCGGCCACCTGAACGCCGTGGTCAATACGCCGGAGCTGCGCGAGGCCTACAACGCCGCCCTGCCCCTGGTCACCGAATTCTCCACCTGGGTCGGCCTGCACGAAGGCCTGTACAAGCAATACCAGCGCCTGGCCGCCGCCCCCGATTTCGCGTCCTGGACGCCGGTGCGCCGCCGCATCGTCGACATGGCGCTGCGCGACTTCCGCCTCAGCGGCGTGGAGCTGCAGGGCGCCGACCGGGAACGCTACGCCGCCATTTCCGACCGCGAGGCCCAGGCTTCGCAGAAGTTCTCCGAGAACGTGCTGGACGCGATCGACGCCTGGTCGCTGCTGGTCGAGGATGAATCGCGCCTGGCCGGCATCCCCGCCGACGTGCGAGCCGCGGCCCGCGCCGCCGCCGAGGAAGACGGCAAGCCGGGCTGGAAGCTGACGCTGAAAATGCCCTGCTACCTGCCCGTGATGCAGTACGCGCAGGACCGCTCGCTGCGCGAGGCGCTGTACCGCGGCTACGGCACGGTGGCCTCCGAACAGGGCGACGCGCGCTACGACAATTCCCCGCTGATCGAAGAACTGCTGGCGCTGCGCGCCGAAGAGTCCGGCCTGCTGGGCCTGGGCACGTTCGCGGCGCTGCGCCTGCAGACCCGCATGGCGCGTGACGCGCGCGAAGTCACCGTGTTCCTGCGCGACCTGGCCGCGCGCGCCAAGCCGTTCGCCGAACGCGACCTGGCCGAACTCAAGGCCTACGCCAGCGCCGAACTGGGCCTGGACGAACTGCAGCCCTGGGACGTGCCCTTTGCCTCGGAACGCCTGCGCGAGTCGCGCTACGCCTATTCCGAGGACGAGGTGAAGCAGTATTTCACCGAACCGCGCGTGCTGGCCGGCCTGTTCGAGGTCATCGAGACGCTTTTCGACGTGCGCCTGCAGGAAACCCCGGTCTCGTCCTGGCATGCCGACGTGCGCGGCGTGCGCGTGGAAAGCCCGGACGGCAAGCTCATCGGCCATCTGTACCTGGACCTGTACGCGCGCGCCGGCAAGCAAAGCGGCGCCTGGGTCGACAGCGAGCGCACCCGCCGGGTCGTGGCCGGCCGCCTGCAGACGCCCATCGCCTACCTGACCTGCAATTTCTCGCGCCCCAACGGCGACAAGGCCGCGGTCCTGACCCACGACGACGTCATCACGCTGTTCCATGAAACCGGCCACGCGCTGCATGCCCTGCTGTCCGAGGTCGACGAGCCGGGCGCGGCCGCTTTCGCCAGCGTGGAATGGGACGCCATCGAACTGCCTTCGCAGTTCATGGAGAACTTCTGCTGGGAATGGGCCGTGGTGCAGAAGCTGTCTGCCCACGTCGACACCGGCGAGCCGCTGCCGCGCGCGCTCTACGACCGCCTGGTCGCCGCCCGCAACTACCAGAGCGGCATGCAGACGGTGCGCCAGATCGAGTTCGCTCTGTTCGACATGCTGATGCACGACCGCGCCACCGGCGCCTCGATCGCCGAGGTGATGGATCTGCTGCAGGAAGTGCGCAAGGAAGTGGCGGTGCTGTTCCCGCCGGCCTGGCACCGATTCCCGCATGCCTTCTCGCACCTGTTCGCCGGCGGCTACGGCGCCGGCTACTACAGCTACAAGTGGGCCGAGGTGCTGTCGGCCGACGCCTACGAGGCCTTCGAGGAAGCCGCCGCCCTGCAGGCCGGCAACGCGCTGGGCACGCTGGACCCCGCCACCGGCGCGCGCTTCCGGCGCGAGGTGCTGGCCGTGGGCGGCTCGCGCCCGGCGGCGGAATCCTTCGCCGCCTTCCGCGGACGCGCCCCGCGCATCGACGCGCTGCTGCGCCACAGCGGCATGACGCCGGCCTGATCCCACGACGCCACGACGCCTGACGGCCCGCCGCGCGCGGGCCGTTTGTATTTTGCGGTCACGGCTTGCGGGTAGAATCCAGAGGTTTACCCTGCAACCGGCCTTTGGACTCATGCGACACCTCATTTCCGGCCGCGCCTGGCGTGGCCTGCTGCTGGCTTTCTGCGTATTCCTTGCCGCCTGCGGCGAAAGAAACGTCGACTGGACCCTCTACAACGTCAAGGGCCACCTGCCCGACCTGAAATTCTCGCTGTCCGGCGCGGGCGGCAAAACGGTCAGCAGCGACGACCTCAAGGGCAAGACCGTGCTGCTGTTTTTCGGCTACGCCAGCTGCCCCGACATCTGCCCCACCACCATGGCGCAACTGACGGCCGTGCTGCAGAACCTGGGCGACGAGGCCAAGGACGTGCGCATCCTGTTCGTCAGCGTGGACCCGCACCGCGACACGCCCGACATCCTGCAGGCCTACGTCAACGCCTTCAACAGCAACGCCATCGGCGTGACCGGCGACGAAAAGCAGATCGCCGACCTGGCGCGCCGCTACCGCGTGGCCTACCAGATCGAAAAGCCGCGCCCGGGCGACGACGCCGACATGTACGAGGTCACCCACAGCCGCGGCGTGTACATCTTCGACAAGGACGGCAAGGCCCGCCTGCTGGCCTCGGACACCGACAGCGTCGAGGCGCTGACCAAGGATGTGCGCCAGCTGATCGAGCTGACTTCCTGAGCCGGCGCGCGCCGCATACTTGTTGTTACAGCCGGCGCGACCCGGGCATGGGTATCATCTGTGCACACTGCCCCCTTTTACTCTAGTAAGGAGTACGCGCATGAGCATCATCATCATGATCATCGTCGGGTTCATCGTGGGCCTGATCGCCCGCGCCATCATGCCCGGAGACCAGAACATGGGGATCATCATGACCACGATTCTGGGTATCATCGGCGCCGTCGTCGCCGGCTTCCTCGGGCAATCGCTGGGCTGGTACGCCCCCGGCGAACCGGCCGGCTGGATCGGATCGGTCGTCGGCGCGATCATCGTGCTGTTCGTGGTGGGCCTGATCGCCAAGAAACGGGCTTGACGGTATGAATGGATGAAAAACGGGGCTGGTCTTTCGACCAGCCCCGTTTTTTTTGTAGAGGGTGTTGCCGGCTGGCGCCGGCTGATGGGTTTCGCGCGGTGGATGTCCGGGTTCTTGCTTAGCAGGTCTCGCGCTGCACCCATCCTACGCAGGTAGCGCCGCCAATCGTAGGATGGGTGCAGCGCGGCACCCTGCAGCCAAACCCCCCGGACTCGATCGCGCGAAACCCATCAGGACCCCGCCTGCGCGCTCGCGGTGCGTTCCGTCCAGCCCCCGCCCAGCACCTTGTACAAGGTGACCAGGTTGGACAGGCGGGCCCGCCGGGTCTCCACCAGCGCCTGCTGCGCGCTGTAGAGCGAGCGCTGCGAGTCCAGCACGCTCAGGTAGTCGTCGATGCCCTGGCGGAAGCGCTGGTCGGACGCGTCATAGGCGCGCTGGTTGGCGGCCACCAGCAGGCGCTGGGCCTCGATCTGCTCGTCCAGCGTGCCGCGCCCGGCCAGGGCGTCGGCCACTTCGCGAAAGCCGGTCTGGATGGCTTTCTCGTATTGCGCGACCTGGATGTTCTTCTGCACCTTGGCCAGGTCCAGGCCAGCCAGCAGCGAGCCGCCGGCGAAGATCGGCATCGTGATCTGGGGCACGAAGCTCCAGGCGCCCGAGCCGCCTTCGAACAGGCCGCCAAGGCTGGCGCTGGCGGTGCCGGCCGAGCCGGTCAGGCTGATGGTCGGGAAGAACGCCGCGCGGGCCGCGCCGATGTTGGCGTTGGCGCCCTTCAACTGGTGCTCGGCGGCGCGGATGTCCGGACGCCGCACCAGCAGGTCCGAGGGCAGCCCGGCCGGCAGCGTGGTCGGCAGCATGCCGTCGTCCAGCCGCTGGGCCTGGTCGAGCGCCGCGGTGATTTCGGGCGACAGCGGCTGGCCCACCAGCAGCACCAGCGCGTTGCGGTCCTGCGCGGCCTGCCGCGTGTACTGCGACAGGTTGCGCTGGGCGGTGCGCAGCGAGGTTTCGGCCTGGCTCAGGTCCAGCGCCGTGGACAGGCCCTGGTCGTAGCTCTGCTGGGTGAGCTTGAAGGAATCCTCCTGGCTCTTGAGGGTGTCGCGGGTCAACGCCAGCAGTTCCTGGTCGGCGCGCAGCGTCAGGTAGGCGTTGGCCACCTCGGCGATTAGCGTGAGCTGCGCCGCCGTGCGCGTTTCGTCCAGCGCCAGATAGGTCTCCAGCGCCTGGTCGCTCAGGCTGCGGATGCGGCCGAACAGGTCCAGCTCCCAGGCCGACATCGCGGCGCCCACCTGGTAGCTGTGGCTGGTGGTGGCGCGTCCGCTGGGCGACAGGTCGGCCGGCGTGCGCTGGGCGCTCTCCTGCCCGGCGATGCCGACGCTGGGCATCAGGTCGGCGCGCTGGATGCGGTACTGCGCGCGCGCGGCCTCGACGTTCAGGGCCGCCACCCGCAGGTCGCGGTTATTGGCCAGCGACTGCTCGATCAGCTGCTGCAGCAGCGGGTCTTCGAAGAAGTCGCGCCACCCGATATCGGCCGTGGCCAGGCCGCCCGCGTCGGCCGGCTGGGCCAAGTCGTAGGCCGCGCCGGTGGGATAGGCCGACTCGACCGGCGCCTCCGGCCGTTCGTAGGTCGGGGCCAGTGAGCAGCCCGCCAGGGCCGCCGCCAGGGATACAGACAGCAAGGTTCTCATCGGGTATTTCATTGCGATTGTCCTTCCGTGGCGCTGGCGTCGTGCTCGTCGACGTTTTCGCTCATGCGCTTGACCTTGAACACGCGCAGCATGACCACGAAGAAGGCCGGAACAAAGAAGATGGCCAGGAAGGTGCCGGTCAGCATGCCGCCGATCACGCCCGTGCCGATGGCGTTCTGGCTGCCCGAGCCGGCGCCGGTGGAGATCGCCAGCGGGGTCACGCCCAGGATGAACGCCATGGACGTCATCAGGATGGGACGCAGGCGCTGGCGGGCGGCGTGGATGGCCGATTCCGTCAGGCTGGCGCCGGCTTCGTAGTGCTCCTTGGCGAACTCCACGATCAGGATGGCGTTCTTGGCCGCCAGGCCGATGGTGGTGAGCAGGCCCACCTGGAAGTACACGTCGTTGGACAGGCCGCGCATCATGGTCGCCAGCAACGCCCCGATAATGCCCAGCGGCACCACCAGCATCACCGCCGACGGGATGGTNTGAGCAGGCCCACCTGGAAGTACACGTCGTTGGACAGGCCGCGCATCATGGTCGCCAGCAACGCCCCGATAATGCCCAGCGGCACCACCAGCATCACCGCCGACGGGATGGTCCAGCTTTCATACAGCGCCGCCAGGCACAGGAACACCACGATCAGCGAAATCGCGTAGAGCGCGGGCGCCTGGGCGCCGGACAGGCGTTCTTCGAACGACAGGCCGGTCCACTCGAAGCCCACGCCCACCGGCAGCTTGGCCGCCAGCCGCTCCATTTCCTCCATCGCCGCGCCCGAGCTGTAGCCCGGCGCCGCCTGGCCCTGGATGTTGTACGACGGCACGCCGTTGTAGCGGTTCAGCTTCTGCGGGCCGAAGCTCCAGGTGGCCTTGGAGAAGGCCGAGAACGGCACCATGTCGCCGGCCTTGTTGCGCACGTACCACTTGTCCAGGTCTTCCGGCAGCATGCGCGAGGAAGCCTCGCCCTGCGCGAACACCTTCTTCACGCGGCCGCGGTCGATGAAGTCGTTGACGTACGACGAGCCCCAGGCGGTGGCCAGCGTGGCGTTGATGTCCGACACCGCCACGCCCAGCGCGCGCGCCTTTTCGCGATCGATGTCGAGCTGGTATTGCGGCGCGTCCTCGATACCGTTGGGACGCACGCCGCGCAGCACCGGGCTCTTGGCCGCTTCGCCCAGCAGCTGGTTGCGCGCGGCCAGCAGCTTCTCGTGGCCCACGCCGGCGCGGTCCATCAGCTGGAAGTCGAAGCCGGTGACGTTGCCCAGCTCCATCACGGCGGGCGGCGGCACCACGAACAGCTGCGCGCGGCGCTCGGTCTTGGCGAAGTGCGCATTGGCGCGCGCCGCCACGGCGCCGGCCTTCAAGCTGGCGTCGCCGCGCTCTTCCCAGTCGCGCAGCTTGATGAACAGCATGGAGGCGTTCTGGCCGCGGCCGCCGAAGTTGAAGCCGTTGACCGCGAACACCGACACCACGGCGTCCTTCTCTTCGTTCAGCAGATAGGCGGTGGCGTCGTCGATGACGGCCTGGGTCGCCTGCGCCGTCGAGCCGGCCGGGGCCTGGATCTGGGCGAACAGAATGCCCTGGTCCTCGTCCGGCAGGAAGGCGGTGGGAATGCGCGTGAACATCCAGCCCATGGCGATCACCAGCGCCAGGTAGATCAGCATCAGGCGCTTGCTGCGGTTCAGGCCGCGCGCCACCGTGTTGGCGTAGCCGTTGCTGCTGCGGTCGAAACTGCGGTTGAACCAGCCGAAAAAGCCCTTCTTTGAACCGTGATGGCCCTTGGGAATCGGCTTGAGCAGCGTGGCGCACAGCGCCGGCGTGAACACGATGGCCACGATCACCGACAGCACCATGGACGACACGATGGTGATGGAGAACTGGCGATAGATCACGCCCGTGGAGCCGCCGAAGAACGCCATGGGAATGAACACGGCGGCCAGCACCATGGCGATGCCGATCAGCGCGCCGGTGATCTGCGACATGGACTTGCGCGTCGCCTGCTTGGGCGACAGCCCTTCTTCGGCCATCACCCGCTCGACGTTCTCGACCACCACGATGGCGTCGTCGACCAGCAGGCCGATGGCCAGCACCATGCCGAACATGGTCAGCGTATTGATGGAATAGCCGAACGCCGCCAGCACCGCGAACGTGCCCAGCAGCACCACCGGCACGGCCAGCGTGGGGATGATGGTCGCGCGGAAGTTCTGCAGGAACAGGTACATCACCAGGAACACCAGGATGATGGCCTCGATCAGCGTCTTGAACACTTCATGGATCGACAGGCTGACGAACGGCGTCGTGTCATACGGATAGACGACGTCCATGCCCGGCGGGAAGTAAGGCTTCAGGCTGTTGATGGTGTCGCGCACCGCCTGCGCCGTGTCCAGCGCGTTGGCGCCCGGCGCCAGCTTGACGGCCAGGCCCGAGGCCGGCTTGCCGTTGTAGTAGCTGTCGATGGCGTAGGTCTGCCCGCCCAGCTCGATGCTGGCGACGTCGCCCAGGCGCACTTGCGAGCCGTCGGTGTTGACCTTGAGCAGAATGCGCTCGAAGTCTTCCGGTTTCTCCAGGCGCGACGGGCCGATGATGGTGGCGTTGAGCTGCTGGCCGCGCACCGACGGCAGGCCGCCCAGCTGGCCGGACGACACCTGTACGTTCTGCTCCTTGATGGCGTTGACCACGTCGACCGTGGTCAGGCCGAAGTTCACCAGCTTGGCCGGGTCCAGCCAGATGCGCATCGCGTACTGCGAACCGAACAGCTGGAAGTCGCCCACGCCCTGCGTGCGGCTGATGGGGTCCTGGACGTAGGACGCGACGTAGTCGGCCAGGTCGTCCTTGGTCATCGAGCCGTCGGTGGACACGAAGCCGGCCACCATCAGGAAGTTCTTGGTGGCCTTGGTGACGCGGATGCCCTGCTGCTGCACTTCCTGCGGCAGCAGCGGCTGCGCCAGCGACAGCTTGTTCTGCACCTGCACCTGCGCGGTGTCGGGGTTGGTTCCCTGCGCGAAGGTCAGCGTGATGGACATGCTGCCGTCGGAATTGCTTTCCGAGGAGATGTATTGCAGGCCGTCCAGGCCGTTCATCTGCTGCTCGATCACCTGGACCACGGTGTCCTGCACGGTCTGCGCCGAGGCGCCCGGGTAGGTCACCGCGATGCCGATGGCCGGCGGCGCGATGTTGGGGTACTGGGCGACCGGCAGCCCCAGGATGGACAGCGCACCGGCCATCATCAGCACGATTGCTATCACCCAGGCGAATACCGGCCTATCTATGAAAAACTTTGCCATGCGAGCTCCCTGACTACTGCTTCGCCGCGGCGGCCGCCTGCGGCTGCCCCGCTTGCGGCGCCTTGGCGCTGGCCTCGGTGGCGATCACTTCCACGCCCGGGCGCACCATCTGCACGCCTTCGACGATGACCTTGTCGCCGGCGGCCAGGCCTTCGGTGACCAGCCACTTGTCGCCGATGGCGCGGTCGGTCTTGAGTTCACGCAGTTCGACCTGGTTCTTGGCGTTGACCACCAGCGCCGTCGGAACGCCGCGCTGGTTGCGGGTCACGCCGCGCTGCGGCACCAGCAGACCGTCGGCGGCGACGCCGTCGGCCAGGCGGGCGCGCACGAACATGCCCGGCAGCAGGCGGCGGTCCGGGTTAGGGAACACCGCGCGCAGCGTGACCGAGCCGGTGCCCGGATCGACCGTGACTTCGGAGAATTGCAGCTTGCCCTGCTGCGCGTATTGCGAACCGTCTTCCAGCGTGAGCGTCACCAGCGCGGCCTGTTCGCCGTCGGCCTTCTTCAGCTCGCCGCTGGCCAGCGCGTTCTGCAGGCGCAGCAGCTGCACGGTGGACTGCGTCACATCGACGTAGATCGGATCGATCTGCTGCACCGTGGCCAGCGCCCCGGTCTGGTTGGCCGTGACCAGCGCGCCCTCGGTCACCGTGGAGCGCCCGATGATGCCGTCGATGGGCGACAGCACCTTGGTGTAGACCAGGTTGATGCGCGCCGTGTCCAGCGCGGCGCGCGCCGACAGCACGTCGGCGGCCGCCTGGTCGCGCGCGGCGACGGCGTTGTCGTAGGTCTGCTGGCTGACCGCGCGCGTGGCCACCAGCGGCTTGTAGCGCTCGGCCAGCAGCGCGGCCGTCTTCTGCTGCGCCTGGGCGCGCGCCAGCGCGGCGCGCTGGCTGTCCAGGCTGGCCTGGTACAGCGCGGGATCGATCTGGTAGAGCTGCTGCCCGGCCTTGACCTCGCCGCCCTCGGTGAAGAGGCGCTTCTGGACGATGCCATTGACCTGGGGCCGGACCTCGGCCACCCGGAAGGGCGAAGTCCGGCCCGGCAGTTCGGTGGTCAGGGAAACCGGTTGGGTGGCCAGGGTCACCACGGTCACCTGTGGCTTGCCTGCCTGGGGGGCCTCTTGCTGCTTGCCGCAGGCCGCCAGTGTAAGTGCCGATGCCGTCAGCGTGGCGATCGCCGCGCCGCGCCACATAGCGCTGTTCTTATTCATAGATTGCATTCCCGATTTNACACCGTGCGCCCATCGCCTTCAGGCCACACCACGCGATCCACCCGATAGCCGTCCCAGCCACCCAGGGACTCCAACAGCTTGCGATCCAGCATCGTCCGATCCTCCTGAACACCAGAAACTGGCCTCAAGAGTACGAAATCTGGCCAAATCGCTCCACGCTATTCTGCGATGAACCAAAAAATTACCCATGCCGCACCCGCTGCGCGGGCCCTGCGGCCCGTAGGCGTCGCCTGCCGGGCGGGCCCCGGAAGAAAACGCGTCCCCGGGACCGCTGTCGCGCGGTCCGCGTGGATTGGCCGGATGGATTTGCCTAGAACACGCAGGCTGGGCTTTGTCGCATTGCTGCATTGCAGAACTCGCATTCTGCGTTATCCCGCCCGAGAAACAAAGAGTCATCTAGAGAAAACTTCATTCCATATATGGGACAATTTCCAAGCCCTTGATATGACAGAATTCCGCCATGAAACGCTTGCAAGGCATGGAACTTTTCGTCGAAGTCGCGAAAACCCGCAGCTTCAGCCGCGCCGCGGCCACCCTCGGGGTGCCCAAATCGACGCTTTCGCGCCAGGTCGCCGACCTGGAGCGCTCGGTCGGGCTGCGGCTGCTGAGCCGCACCACCCGCAAGGTCGAGCTGACCGACGCCGGCCGCCTGTACTTCGAACGCTGCCAGCGCATCGTGGCCGAGGCGCAGATCGCCCACGAGGAACTGCAGAACCTGGTGGACACGCCGGCCGGGCCGCTGCGGGTCAACATGCCCGCGGATTTCGGCACGGACTTCCTGGCTGAATCGTTCATGGAGTTTTCCCGCCGCTACCCCGACGTCACGTTTTTCCTGGACCTGGCCAATCCGGATCACGCTTCGCGCGTGTTCCAGACCTGCGATGTTTCCATCGAGATCGGCGAACTGCCCGACTCGACGCAGATCGCGAGGCTGCTGGGCATGCTGCCCGCCTACCTGTACGCCTCGCGCGAATACCTGGAGAAGCACGGAGAACCCCGGCACCCCAGCGACCTGACCCGCCACGAGTGCATCGAGTTCCGCGCCGAAGGCGCAGGACGGGTGACCCGCTGGCCGCTGACCGACGGCATTCAGCACATCGAATTCACGCCGGGCAACCGCTTTTCCGTCAACGGCATGGCCATGGCGCGGCGCCTGGCCATGCTGGGGGCCGGCATCGCGGTGCTGGTGGGTGGCCAACTGGCCGAACAGCAGTCGGGCCAGTTGCAGCGTGTGCTGCCGGACTGGCAACTGGGGCCGTTTCCGGTGTATGCGGTGACCGAGACCCGGCTTCTGCCCGCCAAGACCCGGATCTTCATCGAATTCCTGATGGAGCGCCTGGGAAGCAGCGGGCAGGCGAAGGATACTCCCGGTTTGATGACATAAGCCTGTGCCGGAAACAGACTGAAAAAACTGGCGGGTCCCGACTACAGATGTCGGCGCACACGACCAATCGGGCCGCGCCGCCCGGCGTTCAGAAACGCTCGTCTTCGCGCAGGTAGCGCCATTGCCCCAGCGGCAGGTCGCCCAGCGCCACGCGCCCGATGCGCACGCGCTTCAGGCCCACCACTTTGAGGCCGACCAGTTCGCACATGCGGCGGATCTGGCGTTTCTTGCCTTCGCGCAGCACGAAACGCAGCTGGTCGCTGTTCTGCCAGCGCACCTGCGCCGGGCGCAGCGGCTTGCCATCGAGCGACAGGCCGTGGTTGAGCAGCGCCAGCCCGTTCTCCGACAGGCTGCCCTGCACCCGCACCAGATACTCCTTGTCCACGCTGGAGTCCTCGCCGATCAGGTGCTTGGCGATGCGCCCGTCCTGCGTCAGCACCAGCAGGCCCTGCGAATCGATGTCCAGCCGGCCGGCCACCGCCAGCCCGTCCAGGTGGCCGCGCTCGAACCGGCGCGGTTCGCGGTCGCCCGCATAGCGCGACCGGGCGTCGATCAGCGCGACCGCGGGCGTATAGCCTTTTTCGGCCTGGCCCGACACATAGCCCACCGGCTTGTTGATCAGAATCGTGACGCGCGCGGTCTGGCGCGCCTGCGCGGCGCGCTCCAGCGTAATGACCTGATCGGGAAAGGCCCGGGCGCCCAGCTCGGACACCACCACCCCGTCCACGCGGACCCAGCCGCGCTCGATATAGGCGTCGGCCTCGCGGCGCGAACACAGCCCACGCTCGGACATGAGCTTGGAGATACGTACTTTTTCCATGGGCGGCATTGTAAGCGCAGGCCCGAGGCGGCCAAACCCGGTCCAGTGCCCGCATCGCTTGCAATCCTTGACGGTTGGCCGCTAGCGATACATTGCTACACACTGTAATCTTTTCCGACACAACATTTGCTGCATCCGTTCCACGGTCTCACCCGTCTATGCCCGCAACCCTGCTTGAATGGTCCGTGCCCGCGGCGATCCTGATGTGCGCCATCGGACTCTGGGCCGCGCGCATGGTGGGCTTCAATACCGTCCGGTGGGGCAGCGCCCTCGCCTGCCTGGGCACCGGGTACGCCGTCATGCTCGTGCCGGCCAACGCGCTTTCCCCTTACAAACAAGTGGTCGAGGACGCGTTCATTCTGGGCGGCGTCATATTGGCCTGTCGCGCGCTCCAGAGCCGTCGCCGCGCACCGCCCTCTCCCTACATCGATATTGCGGTCCTGCTGGCCTCGACGGCGATGGTGATCGTCTCGGTCGTCCTGTTCTCCAGCGCAAAACTGGAGACGTTCTTCGTCCAGGCCTGTTGCGCGCTCGTGATCTGGCGGGCCACTGTCTCCTTTGCAAGGCAGGTCGCGACCACGTCGGACAAGGTGCTCACCGCCGCGTTTCTCTTCATCGCGCTGGTGCTGACCGGACAGTGCATCCTGTATATCGCCGCGCCGACGCCTGTCGCCATGGACGAATGGAGGACGTCCGTCTGGGGAACCCTGATCCAATACACGGGGCTGCTGGGGAGCATCGTCCTGACGTTCGCGGTGTTCATCGCGACGAGCTACGACGCCATAGAGAAATACCGCCAACAAGCCCATACCGACGCGTTGACAGGCCTGCTGAACCGACAGGGCCTCGATGGTCTTTTCACCACCGTCGCCAGGTCCGCCACGCCGACCGCGTTGATCATGGCGGACATCGATAATTTCAAGCGCATCAACGATGTCTTCGGGCATCCGTTTGGCGACATGGTGCTGGCGCGATTTGGCGGCCTGCTCAGAACGGCGGCAGAGGCAGGGAATTTCGCCGCCCGGCTGGGCGGAGAAGAGTTCCTGGTGCTGCTGCCGGGAACCAGCCTGGAGCGCGCCGCCGCAGTCGCCGAGGAGATCCGCGCGAACTTCGTGGCGCAGCGCTGGACGCCGCACGCGCCCAATTCGCGTTTCACGGCCAGCATGGGCGTGACGCTGGTGCAGGCGGGGGAACCGTTGGCCCACGCCTTGAAGCGCGCGGACGACCTGCTCTATGCGGCAAAGCGGAAAGGACGGAACTGCACGGTCGCCGGCGCCGCGCTTGGCCTGTCCGCGCCGGTCGACGCGGGTAATTACCTATGAAAACGGCGCGCCGCGTGCCGTATCGATACCGATAAGGTTCTCAATTATTTCGGGGAGGATTTGCCGTGGTCGCAGCGAGTTGCAATGGCGCGGGGTGGTCGAAATGGATAATCCTGGTCGCCTCCGCGACCGGCTTCGCAACCGCCTCGAACGCTCAAACAGTCTCCGGTACGGGGGACGTGCAGCCCGGGACGGTCCAGACGCCGGACTGGTCTGTCGGGGGCGATCTGATCGTTGGCAATTCCCTCACCGGGACCTTGACCATCAGCGATGGCGGAACCGTCCGCAACGACTGGGCATTCATAGGCAATCTCAATGGCGGCGTGGGCACGCTGACGGTGTCAGGCCCGTCGACCTGGACCAGCCTCGGCCCGGTATATGTCGGTACCGACCCCGGCAGTAACGGCACGCTCCGCATTCTGAACGGAGGCGTGGCGCAAAGCGCATCGGGCAGCATCGGCTCCGCCGACGGCAGCATCGGAAGCGTCGTCGTTTCCGGACCGGGGTCGGCCTGGAACCTCGCTCCGGTCAGCGCGTTCGACATCGGCGGGGCCGGCCGCGGCACGCTGCAAATCGACAACGGCGGCGCCGTGCATAGCGGTCAGGGGATCATCGGCTGGGACGCCAGCGGCGATGGACGCGTCACGGTATCGGGCCGCGCATCGGTCTGGGCCCCTCTGAACAACATCTACGTCGGTTTCTACGGAACCGGGGATCTGCGCGTCCAGGATGGCGCCGCCGTGCACACCGAAGGCTCGACCGGGCCCGGCGCCGCGGCGACGGTCTACATCGGGACAGGCGCAGGCGGCGTCGGCACGGTGACCGTATCCAGCGCGACGGCCGACATCTCGACGCTCTCGGCAAGCGACCGCATCGAAGTCGGCTCGGAAGGCACGGGCGCCCTCACGATCGAAAAAGGCGGGCTGGCGGTTGCAGCGAGCAATACGTGGGTCGCCATTGCCGGCACCGCCACCGGCACGCTGAACCTGACCGGCGATGGCAGCGGCCGCGGCGTGCTGGAAACCGGCTCCGTGATCAAGGGCGCCGGCAACGCCGCCTTCAACCTGGATGGCGGCGTCCTGCGCGCCAATCGTGACGAACGCGACTTCCTGAAAGGCTTCGCCACGCAGGCCGTGGGCGGCGAAGGCGCATGGTTCGACACGAACGGACACGACGTCGGCGTGACGACCGCTTTCTCCGGAAGCTCGCGCTTCACCAAGCTGGGCGCGGGCACGCTGACCTTGTCGGGCAACAGCGCCGCGTTCACGGGGACCACCGATGCCCAGGCCGGAACGCTGCAGGTGGATGGCACCCTCGGCGGACCGGTCAATGTGTTCGCGGGCGCGCGGCTCACCGGCACCGGGCGCGTGGGCGCGACGGCCAATCGGGGCACGATCGCGCCGGGTCCGCGCAGCGGCTTCGGCACCCTGACGATCGCCGGCGACTATGCGGCGCAAGGCGGCAATCTGGAAGTCCGCACGCGGCTTGGCGCCGACGATTCGCCGACGGACAAACTGGTGATCACGGGCGACAGCGCCGGCACGACGCCGGTCACGGTGAAGAACATGGGAGGCGTTGGCGCGCAGACCCGGCGAGGCATACAGGTCGTGCAGGTCGATGGCGTCTCGGCGGGACAATTCGACCTGGCCAACGGCGACTACGTCATCGCGGGGCGTCCGGCGTTGGTGGCGGGCGCCTATGGCTATGTGCTGCAACAGGATCAGGCTGACGGCGGCTGGTATTTGCGGTCGTCCCTGACCGATCCAGGCTCCCCGCCGACCGATCCCGGCGCGCCCCCTACCGATCCCGGGGCGCCGCCGGCCGGCCCCGGCGCCCCGCCCGCCGGCGGCGGTTCGCCGGGCGCGGAGCCTCCCCTGCTTTATCAGCCCGGCGTGCCGGTCTATGAAGCCTATGCCAATACGCTGCTTCACCTGAGCCGGTTGCCCACCCTGCGCCAGCGCGTCGGCAATCGCGTCTACGATCCCGCGGACGCGCGCCGCAACGGCGTATGGAGCCGCCTGGAGGGCACGACGAGCCGGCTCGAACCTTCTGTGTCCACCACGGGCGCGCGGCAGGACATCGATAGCTGGAAGGCGCAATTCGGCGTTGACCGCGTCCTGGCCGGTCAGGCAGAGGGCTCCCGTCTGGTGGGCGGCCTGGCCTTTCATTACGGCAAGGCCGACACGCGCGTGTCGTCGGCGTACGGCGACGGCGCGATCGACACCACCTCCTATGGCCTGACGCCGACGCTGACCTGGTACGGCGACAATGGCGTCTACCTCGATACCCAGGCCCAGGCGGCGTGGTTCGACAGCGACCTCGATTCCCGGCTGGCCGGCACGCTGAAGAAGGGCCGCAAAGCCCAGAGCTACGGGCTGGGCGTCGAAGCGGGCAAGGCTTTCGGATTGGCAGAGGGACTCTCCCTGATCCCGCAGGCGCAACTGACATACGCCGCGACCCGCTTCGACAGCTTCAACGACAAGTTCGGCGCGCATATCGAAAGCGACAAGGGCGACAGCTTGCTGGGCCGCCTCGGCATCGCGCTGGACTACAAAAGCAATTGGCAAACAGCCGGCGTGAACAGGTCATCGAACGTCTACGGCGTCGTCAACGTGAAACATGAATTCCTGGATGGAACGCGTGTGCGCGTGGCCGGCGTGCCGGCGGCGAGCCGTATGGCGCGAACCTGGGGCAGCATGGGAGCGGGAGCGGACTACCGTTGGGGAGAGCGCTACGCGATCTACGGCCAGATCGACGTCGATGCGGACTTTTCGGGCAGCTATATTGCCACCGCGACAGCGGGTTTCAGGATGATGTTCTAGGGCTGGACAGGCTGATGGGCGCGCGCACCAAACCCTGTGACCCACCGCTGTTGGCATAATACGCAGCCATGACAAGCCTAGCAGTCCTTTCCCCTCCCCTTGCCCCGGGCTGGCTGGCGGCCGCCCCGCCGCTGTTGCCCGCCGCCATGCGGCACTGGTTGTTCCGTCCCGGCGCGCTGACCGCCGGCCTGCGCCAGGTCGGCCAGGTCCGCCTGCGGGTGCTGGCCGAGTACGCCGACGGCGCGCCGGCCGACGAGGCGCGCGCCATGCGCATCGCGCCCGGCAGCCCGGTCTGGGTGCGTGAAGTCCTGATGTCGATCGACGGCGTGGACAGCGTGCCGGCCCGCAGCCTGACGCCGCTGACGGCCTCGCACGGCGCCTGGCAGGGTATGCGGCGCCTGTCGACGCGGCCGCTGGCGGACATGCTTTATCACGACCGCACCGTGATCCGTTCGCCCTTCGCCTGCCGCCGCCTGGCCGCGCCGGTGCCGTTTTATGCGACAGCGCTGCGGGCGCTGGGCGTCGCGCGCCACGATATCGGCGCCGCCGGAGTCTGGGCGCGGCGCTCGGTGTTCTGGCGCATGGGCCAGCCGCTGCTGGTGGCCGAGTGCTTCCTGCCCGGCTTCTGGACGCTTACCGCCGGGCGCACGCCCCCGCCCCTGCAGGCGCATCAACGCACGCCGGGCGCGCGCTGAGGCGCACCCGGCGCTATCGCGAAAACACCGAGGGCGCGGATTCGATGCGGTTGCGCCCGAGCTGCTTGGCGTTGTAGAGCGCGCGATCGCTGCGGCTCAGCGCCAGTTCGGCGGCTTCGTCCATGGTGTGCATGGTGGATATGCCGATGCTGACGGTCAGCGGAATGTGCCGCCCGCCGGCCTGAAACGGGGCGTCGGCGATGCGCTGCTGCACCCGCGCGGCGAAGGCGTGGGCGCGCTCCATGTCGGTATCGGGCAGCACCACGGCGAACTCCTCGCCGCCTATGCGCCCCACCAGATCCACGGCCCGCAGCTGGCCGCGCAGCGTATTGGCGAAGTGGCGCAGCACGCCGTCGCCGATCGCATGGCCCCAGGTGTCGTTGATCTGCTTGAAATGATCCAGGTCGCACATCAGGACGGCGGCGCAATCGCTGTTCTGCCGCTTGATCCGGGCCAGCTCCGCCTCGATGCGCGACATGAAGTGGCGGCGGTTGGGCAAGGTGGTCAGGGCGTCGGTGGCGGCCAGTTCGCGCAGCTCGAAATCGGCGCGCTTGCGGTCGGTGATGTCGGTGACGAAGCCGTGCCAGACCACCGAGCCGTCGGGCGCGGTGCGCGGGCTGGCGTCGCCCTGGCGCCAGCGCAGGCCCTGGCGCGGCAGGCAGACCCGGAACTCCTGGTGCCAGTGCGTGCGGGCGGCGGCGGCGGCCTGCAGCGAAGCGTGGTAGGAGGGCAGGTCGTCGGGGTGGACGCGCTGCTCGATGGCGGCCGCGCCTTCCTGGACGTCCTGGGGCGTCAGTTCGAACATGTCCCAGATGCCTGCGCTGACGTAGAGAAAGCGCGCCGGTCCGCCCTCGGACCGCTGGCCGCACTGGAACACCATGCCGGGCACGGCGTCGGTCAGGTTCACCAGCAGGTCGGCCGTGCGCTGCAGCCGCTCCGACATGGCCCGCATGGCGCTGATGTCGGTGGTGGTTCCCATCATGCGCAGGGCCCGGCCCTGCGCGTCGCGGCTGACGACCTTGCCGCGGCTGCAGATCCATTTGTAGCTGCCGTCCTTGCAGAGGATGCGGTGCTCGACCTCGTAGCTTTCGGTCTTGCCCTCGAAATGCGCCTGCATGGCCGCGCGCACGTAGTCGGCGTCGTCGGGGTGCAGGCGCTTGTACGCATCCTCGATGCGGTTGGTGAGTTCGGATTCGCCGTAGCCCAGCAGCGCTTTCCAGCCGGCCGAATACGTGATCTCGCCGGTCACGACATTGCGGTCCCAGACGCCGGTGCCGCTGCCGGCCACAGCCATCGACAGGTTGCGGGCCTCTACGCGCCAGCTGTCTTCGGCCGCCCGTTCGGCGGCCAGCGCCCGGCGCTTTTCGACCGCCGCGGCCGCCAGCGCGGCGTAGTCTTCCAGGGACTGGCGGTCTTGCGGGCCGAATTCGCGGGCCTGCCCATGCAGCAGCCGGAACGTGCCCATCTGGCGGCCATCCTCGTCCAACAGCGGGCATTCTGCGGCGAAAGCGGGTTGTGCGGCCGCGGGCGGCGCGCCGGCCTGGGCCTGCCAGAGGCCGTCGGCGTCGCTGCAGGCCACCAGCACCATGTCCACGCCGAACTGGCGCCGGGCCAGCCGGGCGAGCCGGTCCAGCGGGCCGTCCGGCTCGGGCTGCGCCTTGCCCGTGCCGGCGGCGGGCGCGGGACCAGGTGCGCAAGGAAAATCACCTGTAGCAGGCATTTCGGACCATCGCAGCAAGTTCATCGACGCGGTCATGTGCCGGCCGCGGATGACATTTTGTCACGTCCAGCACCAAAATGGCATTGTTTTACACGTTGCGCCGTTCGCGCCGCGATGGCCCCGTCCGCGGGGCGGGGAACGTCGTTAACGCCAGACTTCCGGCTCGATGCTGACTTCGCCCTTGTCGGCCGAGAAGTACACCACGCCGTCCGAGATATTGGCGTTGAGCTGCATGGTGCGCTCGGCCAGCCTGGCCAGGGCCTTGGCCTGATCCGATGGCAGGTTGACGACCTTCAGATTGCGGGTGCGCTCCAGCTTGTTCTTGACGCCGTCCCACCAGATCTTGCTGGCCGAGCCGCCGTAGCAGTAGACGATCACCTCTTCGGCGCGGCCGCAGGCCCGCAGGATGCGGCGCTCTTCCGGCTGGCCGACTTCGATCCACAGCTTGACCGCGCCGGTCAGGTCCTTGGCCCACAGGTCGGGTTCGTCGGTCTCGCTCAGGCCCTTGGTGAAGCTCAGGTCCTCCTGCGCATGCAGGGCGAAGGCAACCAGGCGCACCATCATGCGCTCGTCGGTCTCGGAGGGGTGGCGGGCCACCGTCAGCGCATGGCTGCCGTAATAGTGGCGGTCGGTGTCGGCGACGTTGAGTTCGGCCTTGTAGATCGTGGCGCGCAGGGCCATGGCGGGAATCCGTTGAATGAAGCGTATGACTGAAGGCCGCCATGATACCGCCTGCGGGCGCGCGCCCGCGGCGGCGCTACACTGGCTTTTGCCGCGGCGCCCGCCGCCCGCTTCCTTCCGAGCCGCCCATGACCGCCACCGCCGCCCTGCTCGCCTTCACCCTGGCCGCCGCCATCCTGACCGTCACCCCCGGCATGGACAGCGCGCTGGTGCTGCGCACCGCCGCCGTCGAGGGCGGCCGGCGGGCCTTCATGGCGGGCCTGGGCGTGGCCACGGGCTGCCTGGTCTGGGGCGCGGTCGCCGCCTTCGGGCTGGGCTCGCTGCTGCTGGTCTCCAGCCTGGCCTACGACACGCTGCGCATCTGCGCGGCGCTGTACCTGTGCTACCTCGGGCTGCGGCTGCTGTGGGGCAGCTTCAGGCGCGGCGGCGGCATCGCCGAAGCCGGACTGCGGGCCGCGCCGGCGTCGGCCCCGGCGGCCAGCGCCGGCGGCTGGTTCGTGCGCGGCTGCCTGACCAACGTGCTCAATCCCAAGGTCGGGATTTTCTACATCACTTTTTTGCCGCAGTTCATCCCCGCGGGCGCCGACGTGCTGCGCTTCAGCCTACTGCTGGCCGCGATCCACGCCGTGCTGGGCGTGCTGTGGTTCGCCCTGCTGGTGGCCGCGACCCGGCCGCTGGCGCGCTGGCTGTCGCGGCCGGCCGTGATGCGCGGCCTGGACCGCATGACGGGCGCGGTCTTCATCGCGTTCGGATTAAAGCTGGCGCTGGAGAAGCGCTGAGGGCGCGCGTCAGTCCTCCGCCGGCCCGTGGCAGGCGACGCACAGCTTGTTGCCGTCCGGGTCGCGGAAGTACGCGCCATAGTAGTTGGCGTGATATTGCGGCCGCAGGCCCGGGGGGCCCTCGCAGCGGCCGCCGTGTTCGAGCGCGGCCCGGTGCGCCTGGCGCACGGCTTCTCGCGATGGCGCCATGAAAGCCGTCATCTGCCCGTTGCCGGGATGCGGCGCCCGGCCATCGTACGGCCGGCAGATCACGAAGTACGGACGCTGGCCGCCCGCGCTATGCCATCCCGCCCAGGGGCGGTGCCGGTCCAGGAATCGCAGCTCCAGCCCCAGAGTGTCCATCAGCGCGGTGTAGAAGCCCAGCGCGCGCTCGAAGTCGGTGACGCCGACGAATACGTGGGAAAACACGGTATGGCTCCTTGGTGGACTGGCATACGCCCATGCCTCAATACACTCCTACCGGATGCTGCGCCACGAAATGCCCCTCGCCCACCGCCACCAGCGGCCGGACCAGCGGGTCGTCGCCCAGCTTGCGCACCGGGCTGGGGATTTCGTCGACCAGCAGCGAGCGCTCGCGGTGGCGGCGCTGGGGATCGGCGATGGGTACGGCCGCCATGAGCTTCCTGGTGTAGGGATGCTGCGGGTTCTCGAAGATGGCGCGGCGCGGGCCGATTTCGACGATCTGGCCCAGGTACATGACGGCCACCCGGTGGCTGACGCGTTCGACCACGGCCATGTCATGCGAGATGAACAGGAACGACACGCCCAGCTCGCGCTGCAGGTCGAGCAGCAGGTTGACGATCTGAGCCTGGATGGAGACGTCCAGCGCCGAGACGGATTCGTCGGCGATCACGACCTTGGGGTTGAGCGCCAGGGCGCGCGCGATGCAGATGCGCTGGCGCTGGCCGCCGGAGAACTCGTGCGGATAGCGGTCGATCATCTCGGGCAGCAGCCCGCATTTGTCCATCAGCCAGCGCACCCGGTCCTGCGCTTGCCGGCCGCGCGCCACGCCGTGGATCAGCAGCGGCTCCATGATGGAATAGCCCACCGTCATGCGCGGATCGAGCGAGGCGAACGGGTCCTGGAAGATGAACTGGATGTGGCGGCGCAGCGTCTGCATGGCGCCGCCGCGCAGCGCGCCGATGTTCTGGCCGTCGAACTCGATGGAGCCGCTCTTGCTCTTGACCAGCTGCAGCAGCGAACGGCCGGTGGTGGTCTTGCCGCAGCCGGATTCGCCCACCAGCGACAGGGTTTCGCCGGGATATAGGTCGAAGCTGACTTTCTCCACGGCGTGCACGCGTTTCTGGACCCGGCCGAATATGCCGCCGGTGATGTCGAAGCTGGTGGTCAGGTTGCGCACTTTCAGCACCGGGCCGTTGTCGCGGCGCACGGTGGAGGCCGCCGCAACCGGCTGGCTCGCGGCGGGTTCCGGCGCCGGCGCGTCCACGCGCAACAGCGGGAACGGCGCGGGCTCGTCGGTGCCCTGCATGGCGCCCAGGCGCGGCACGGCCGACAGCAGCGCGCGCGTGTAGGCGTGCTGCGGGCGCGCGAAGACCTCGTCCGAACCGCCCTCTTCCACCTTGTCGCCGCGGTACATGACCAGCACGCGGTCGGCGACCTCGGCCACCACGCCCATGTCGTGGGTGATGAAGATGACCCCCATGTCCATTTCTTCCTGAAGCTGGCGGATGAGCTGCAGGATCTGGGCCTGGATGGTGACGTCCAGGGCCGTGGTGGGCTCGTCGGCGATCAGCAGCTGCGGCTTGCACGAAAGCGCCATCGCGATCATGACGCGCTGGCGCATGCCGCCGGACAGCTGGTGCGGATAGCGGTCCAGGATGGCGCGGGCCTCCGGGATGCGCACGCGCTCCAGCATGCGCAGGGTCTCGGCGCGCGCCGCGGCCGCGTCCAGGCCCTGGTGCAGCTGCAGCGCCTCGGCGATCTGGCTGCCGGCCGTGAAGCTGGGATTGAGCGAGGTCATCGGCTCCTGGAAGATCATCGCCACGTCCGCGCCGCGCACGCGCTGCAGCAGCGAATCCGGGGCGTTGAGCAGGTCCAGCACCTCGCCGTTGCGCCGGCGCAGCAGCATGCCGCCGTTGACGATGCGCCCGCCGCCGTATTCCACCAGGCGCATCAGCGCCAGCGAGGTGACGGACTTGCCCGATCCGGACTCGCCGACGATGGCCAGGGTTTCGCCGCGGTCGACGTGGAAGGAGACGCTGCGCACCGCTTCCACGGTGCGCTCGGGGGTCTTGAAGCGCACGGTCAGGTCGTTGACCTGGACGACGCGTTTGGGGTCCATGGTTGCCATATCGATTACTTGTCCTGGCGCGGATCGAGCGCGTCGCGCAGCCCGTCGCCCAGCAGGTTGAAGCCCAGCACCGCGAGGAAAATGGCCGACCCGGGGAAGATGGACATCCACGGCGCCTGGGTCATGAAGTTCTTGGCCGTGTTGAGCATCGAACCCCAGGACGGGTTGGGCGGCTGCAGGCCCAGGCCCAGGAAGGACAGGCTGGCCTCGGCGATGATGGCGGTGGCGATGGTGATCGTGGCCTGCACGATCAGCGGCGGCATGACGTTGGGAAACACGTGCCGGGCGATGATGCGCAGGTCGGAGGCGCCCAGCGCGCGGGCGCTCTGCACGTAGTCCTCGTTCTTGACGGCCAGCACCTGCCCGCGCGTCAGGCGGATGAACTTGGGCGCGGCCGACACGCCGATGGCGATCATGGCGTTGGTCAGGCTGGGGCCGAGAAAGGCCGCCAGCGCGATGGCCAGGATCAGGAAGGGAATGGCCAGCAGCGCCTCGGTGGCGCGCGAGATGACGCTGTCGGTCCAGCCCCCGAAATAGCCGGCGGCCAGGCCGAACGACACGCCCGCGACCAGGGCGATCAGCACCGACACCAGGCCCGCCATGAGCGAGGCGCGCGCGCCGTAGACCATGCGGCTGAAGATGTCGCGGCCCAGCTCGTCGGTGCCCAGCCAGTAGGCCGCCGACGGCGCCTTGCGGATGGTGGTGAAGCTGGTCTGGAACGGATCGTGGCTGGCGATCAGCGGCGCCAGCGCGGCCAGCGCCACGAACACCAGCACGATGCCCAGGCCCAGCATGGCGATGCGGTTGCGTTTGAACTTGGCCCAGGCGCGATTGCGGCTGCGGGGCGGCGTGACGGCTGCGGCCGTTGCAGGAAATGCGCTCATGAGTGCCTCAGGCGGGGATTGACCAGGATGTACAGGATGTCGGCCAGCAGGTTCATCACGATGAAGCCCACCGCGACGCAGAGCACCACGCCCTGCACCACCGCGTAGTCGCGCGTGAAGACCGCGTCGACCACCAGCTTGCCGAATCCCGGGATCGTGAAGACCTGTTCGGTCAGCACGGCGCCGGCCAGCAGTTCGCCGAACAGCAGGGTCACCAGCGTGACGATGGGCATGAGCGCGTTGCGCAGCGCGTGGCGCAGCACCACGCTGCGCGGCGACACGCCCTTGGCGCGTGCGGTGCGCACGTAGTCGGCCGACAGCGCCTCCAGCATGGCCGAGCGGGTATGGCGCATCAGGTAGGCCGCGATCGCCGTGGACAGCACCAGCGCGGGCATCAGCATGGTCTTCATCGAGAGCCAGAAGTCCTCGGACGGCGACACGTAGCCCGAGGCCGGCAGCAGCCGCCACTGCACCGACACCACCATGATGAGAATGATGCCGAGCCAGAAATTGGGGATGGACATGCCGGACAGCGCCGCGATGTTGGCGCCCATCTCGATGGGCTTGCCTTTGCGCACGGCGGCCAGGATGCCCATGGGGATGCCGATCAGCAGCGCGAAGAACATGGCCATCGCGGCCAGTTGCAAGGTGACGGGCAGCTTCTGGCCGATCAGCGTGGTGACGGGCACGTCGGTGCGCAGCGATTTGCCCAGGTCGCCCTGCAGCACCTGGCTGGCCCAGGCCGCGTACTGCGCGGGTAGCGGATCGTTGAGCCGGTATTTTTCGCGCAGGTAGTCCAGGACGGCCGGGTCGCGTTCTTCTCCGGCCAGCGTCAGCACGGGATCGCCGGGCAGGATTTTTTGCAGCATGAAAACGATCATCGACACCAGTATCAAGGTCGGTATCGCGACGATCACGCGGCGCAGGATGAGTTTGAGCATAGGAAAACCGGGAAACGGGAGCAGCGGCAGGCGCTTGCCGCGGAGCTTGCGGCTGCCACAAAGAATAACCGGACGCGCGCTGCGCGTCCGGCTCGGGCGGCCTCGGACAGCCGCCCCGCGGTCACTTCTTCGCGAAGCTCACGCCCTTGAGACGGACCATGCCGTCCGGATAGGGCGTAAAGCCCTGGACCTTCTTGGCCAGCGCGAACGGCCAGGGCTGGTAGTAGTTGTAGACCCCGGGCAGCTCGTCCTGCAGGATGGTCTGCGCCTGGTCGTAGATCGCCTTGCGCTTGGCCGTGTCGGGCACGGTGCGCGCCTCGTTGAGCAGCTTGTCCACTTCCGGATTGCAGTAATGGCCGTCGTTGAGCGCGCCCTTGCAGGTGACGAAGGCGTGGATGTTGCCGTCCGGATCGACCCGGCCCGACCAGCCCAGCATCACGATCTGGAAGTTGCCGCCGGACGCCTCTTTCTGCAGCGCCGCGTACTCGGTGGGACGCAGCGACAGGTCGAAGCCGGCCTCGGCGGCCATGGCCTGGACGATCTCGGCGATGGACGAGGTAGTGGTGTTGTTGCCGAACACGAGTTCGGCCTTCACCCGTTCCAGGCCGGCCTGCTTGAGCAGGGCCTTGGACTTGGCGACGTCGCGCTGGGTCGGCGGGAACTTGTCGCTGTGGTAGGGGCTGGCCGGCGGGAACGGCTGCTGGGCCGGCTCGAAAATGCCGCCGCCGGCGACTTCGCTGATGGCCTTGCGGTCGATGGCGTACTGGAACGCCTGGCGCACCAGCTTGTTCTTGAACGGATTGTCCTCGGCGCGCTTGCCGTTGGCCACGTTGAACATGAACTGCTGGAAGCCCAGGCCGGCTATCGGCGCGAAGGTCAGGCTGGCGTCGTTCTTGACCTGCGGCACGTCGGAGGGGTTCAGGCGCTCCAGCATGTCCAGGTCGCCGGCGCGCAGGTTGGACAGGCGCACCGTGGTGTCCGGAATGGGCAGGAAGGTGACGCGCTCGAACGCGAAATCCTTGGCGTCGTAGTACTGGTCGAACTTCTCCAGCACGATGCGGTCGTTCTGGATGCGCTCGACAAACTTGTACGGGCCCGAGCACACCGGCTTGCGCCCCACCGCCGCCACGTCGTCGGTGAAGGTCTTGGGCGAGAGCATCATGCCGGCGCGGTCCGACAGCTGCGCCAGCAGCGTGGCGTCGGGTTTCTTCAGCGTCAGCACCAGCGTGGCGGCGTCCGGCGCCTCGACCTTCTCGACCGAGGCCAGCTCGCCCTTGCGCAGGCTGTCCGGCAGGCTCATGGCGCGTTCGAGGTTGGCCTTGGCCGCGGCGGCGTCGAACTTGCTGCCGTCATGGAACAGCGCGTCCTGGCGCAGCTTGAAGGTCAGCACCTTGTTGTCGGGGCTGAACGACCACGAGGTGGCCAGTTGCGGCACGAACTGCAGCTTGGGATCGATGTCGATCAGCTTGTCGCACAGCGAGGTGAAGACGATGCGGCCGACGTAGGTGCGCGCGCGGTGCGGGTCCAGCACGTCGGGATCTTCCTGCAGGCCGATCCGCATGTTCTGCGCGCCGGCCGCGCCGGCGGCCAGCGCCAGCAGGCTGGCGCCCAAGGTCAAGGTCAAGCGTTTCATTGTGTTTTTTCCCCTTGTGTCGGCGCGGGCGTACGCGCCGCGTACGCCCGCGCTGGTTCAGAAGCCCACGGCCTGGCCGTCGCGCCGGCTGTCGCTGGCGGCCACGTAGCCCAGCTCGTTGTCGCTTTCGGACATGCGCCAGATGAACTGGCCCGCGCCGAAGTCCATGTAGGGATCTTCGACGGACTTCAAAGCATGCCCGAGGTCTTTCAGGCCCGCAACCGTCGCGGCCTTCATATTGGTCTCGATGTCCAGCGTGAAGTCGCGGTTGACCTTCCAGCGCGGCGCGCAGCAGGCGGCCTGGGGGTTCTGGTGGTAGTCGATCATGCGGACCACGGTCTGCAGGTGGCCCTGGGGCTGCATGTCGCCGCCCATCACGCCGAAGCTCATGACGGGCTTGCCGCCCTGGGTCAGGAAGCCCGGGATGATGGTGTGGAACGGACGCTTGCCGCCTTCGACCACGTTGGCCGACTGCGGGTCCATCGAGAAGCCCACGCCGCGGTTCTGCATGCTGATGCCGGTGCCCGGCACCACCACGCCCGAGCCGAAGCCCATGTAGTTGGACTGGATGAACGAGATCATCATGCCGCTCTCGTCGGCGGCGGTCAGGTAGATGGTGCCGCCGGCGTGCGGACGGCCGGCCTCGAAATGCGTGGCGCGGTCCAGGCGGATCAGCTTGGCGCGGCTGTCCAGGTAGGCGTCAGACAGCATCTGCTCCGGCGTGACCTGCATGGAGCGCGGATCGGACACGTACTTGTACAGGTCGGCGAAAGCCAGCTTCATGGCTTCGATCTGCACGTGCTGCGACTGCACCGAATCGACCGGCATGCCGGCCATGTCGAAGCGCTCGACGATGCCCAGCGCGATCAGCGCGGCGATGCCCTGCCCGTTCGGCGGGATCTCGTGCAGCTCGTAGCCGCGGTAGGACTTGGAGATCGGCTTGACCCACTGCGGACGGTAGTTGCGCAGGTCTTCCAGCGTCATGGCGCCGCCGCACTCCTTGCTGAAGGCGGCGATGCGCTCGGCCAGCTCGCCTTCGTAGAAGTCGCGGCCCTTGCTGGCGGCGATGCGGCGCAGCGTGTAGGCGGCGTCCGGGAAGCGGAAATGCTCGCCCACCTTGGGCGCGCGGCCCTCGGGCAGGAAGGCCTGGGCGTAGCCGGGCTGGTCCTTGAGTTCGTCGGCGGCGGCCGCCCACTTGTGCGCCACCACCGGCGGCACGGCGTAGCCGCGCTCGGCGACCTCGATGGCGGGCTCGAACAGCTGCTCGAACGGCAGCTTGCCCAGCTTTTCATGCAGCGCGGCCCAGCCGGCGACCACGCCCGGCACCGTCACGGCGTCCCAGCCGCGCTTGGGCTGGACGGCCAGGCCGTTGGGGCCCACGCCGTGCCTGCGCTTGAAGTACTCCACGTTCCAGGCGGCCGGCGCCACGCCGGAGGAGTTCAGGCCGTGCAGCTCCTTGCCGTCCCAAACGATGGCGAAACAGTCGCCGCCCAGGCCGCAGGACACGGGTTCGACCAGGACGATGGTGGCGGCCGCCGCGATCGCGGCGTCCACGGCGTTGCCGCCCTTGAGCAGCATGCGCAAGCCGGCCTGCGCCGCCAGCGGATGCGACGTGGAGACCACGTTGCGGGCGAACAGCGGGATGCGGACGGAAGGATACGGGTTGCCCCAGTCGAAGGCTTTCATGGTGCGAATCTCATAACGGGTTGGTGTGCATGGACCCAGGCGAAAGTACTCTTGTGATCTAATTAAATCAATTTGATTTTTTGTTCCGTCATAAAAAGTTTTTTTATGAGTACGATCCGCTTCCTACGGACGTTCCTGGCGGTGGCGCACCACGGCTCTTTCTCCGAAGCCGCCGAGCAGGTGGCCCTGACCCAGGCGGCCGTCAGCTTCCAGATGCGCTCGCTGGAGGCGGAACTCGGCCGCGAATTGTTCGACCGCAGCGGCCGTCTTGCCATTCTTAACGCAGCCGGCCGCGAATTGCTACCCGAAATCAAGCATTTGCTGGATCTGTACGACCGCATGCGGCGCCCGCCCACCGTGCCGGGCGAACTGGCCGGCTCGGTCGCGGTGGGCAGCATCGTGTCCTGCATGGGCACCTTGTCCAAGGTGGTGTCGGGCCTGAAGAAGGTTCATCCCAAGCTGGACGTGCGCATCCTGTCGGGCAAGGCCAGCGAGCTGGCCGGCAAGGTCGAGGACGGCGAACTGGACGCCGCCTTCCTGGTCGAGGCCGGCCGCAAGATGGCCAGCACCCGCTGGACCCCGCTATATGAAGAAGAACTGGTCGTCATCGCGCCGCGCTCGGCGCGCGGCGCCGACGCGCGCCAGGTGCTGGCGGCCAACCCCTTCCTGCGTTTCGACCGGACCCAGCGCACCGGCCTGCAGATCGACCGGCTGCTGCGGCGCCTGGCGGTGCCGCTGAACGAATTCCTGGAACTGAACGCGATCGAGACGCTGGTGGAACTGGTGCGCCAGGAGGTCGGCGTCACCCTGCTGCCCCTGATCCACGGCTCCAACTGGCAGCAAAGCCCAGAACTGCGGATCCTGCGGCTGCCGCCGGACCTGGGCCCGATGGCGCGGGCGATCGGCATGCTGGAACGGCGCGAACACGCCCGCCAGGGGATTACGGCGGCGATCTGCGCGGGATGCGCGACGGCGTTTCGCGGGAGCGTGGGGCCGACGGCCGCCTGACGACGGCCGACGGCCCCGCGCCTGGCAACCCCTACAGCGCCATCGCCGGATCGGTCACCGACGGCCTGCCGGTTTCCACGCGGCCGGCGAAGCGGCGCAGGTAGGCCGGGTCTTCGGCCAGGCGCGCCGTGAAGTCGTACCAGCTGTGGCTGTCCGCCAGCGCCCAGTGCTGCTCGACCTCGCCGCCGGCGGGCACGGTGAACTTCCAGCGCTCGTGGTTGGCGTAGTAGGCGTTGGGCGCGACTTCGAAGGTGCACGCGCTCTTGCCGCCGTTGATGAAGCTGACGTAGACGTCGCCGTTGGCCACGTCGTAGCAGACGCGGATCTCGGCGGCCAGCTCGGACGTGCGGGCCAGGGCCAGGTCGCCGGCGAAGTGGCGGTGGTAGCCGTTAGGCCCGAGCACCCACAGGTCGTACTTGCCGCCATCGGCCGCCGCGTCCCAGCTGCCTTCGAGCTGCTTGCCCGGCTCCACCGTGTAGCGGCGCGGCAGGCGGTCCAGGTTCAGGCGGTCATAGACGTGAAACACCGCCGCCTGCTTGCCGGTATTGGCGAACACCAGGCGCATGGCGCCCATGGCGGGCTGCGCGCGGGCGCTGGTGTGCAGCTCGTAGGGCAAGGGGCGCGAATGGCGCATGCCCGGCTCCTGCACCGGCCTGGCCTGGGTGCTGGGGTCCGGCAGCGGCACGGCGTTCAGGGCTTCCTGCGCGCGGCGCTTGTCGTCGGACTCGGAACGGGTCTGCAGGTTCAGGTTGGGCAGCTTCTCGTCATTGGGGTTGACGAAGTTGAAGGCCGAGGTCAGGTCGCCCAGCACCGCGCGGCGCCACGGGCTGATGTTGTCTTCGGCCACGCCGAAGCGCGCTTCCAGGAAACGCAGCACCGAGGTGTGGTCGAAGGCCTGGGAGTTGACCCAGCCGCCGCGGCTCCACGGCGACACCACATACATCGGCACGCGCGGGCCGGGACCGTAGACCCGGCCGTCGGCCGCGTCCTGGGCCGAGGGACGCGTGTGGCGGTCGAGGTCGGTGTTGACGGTGGAGGCGCCGGCCATGGAGCCGTCCGGGTTCAGCGAAGGCGCGGCCGGCGGCGGCACGTGGTCGAAGTAGCCGTCGTTCTCGTCGAAGTTGATGAGCAGCACGGTCTTGCTCCAGACCTCCGGATTGGCGGTCAGCGCGTCCAGCGTCTCCTGGATGTACCAGGCGCCCTGGATCGGACTGGACGGGCCGGGGTGCTCCGAATAGGTGGCCGGCGCCACGATCCAGGACACCTGCGGCAGCGTGCCGTTGGCCGCGTCCTCGCGCAGCGCCTGTAGGAAGCCGCCGTCCGGCATGGTGTTGGCCACGCCCTTGTAGAGCGGATTGGCCGCGTCGTCCGACGGCGCCCAGGCCGGGTAAGGCGAGCCGTTGGCGTTGTTGCCGGCCAGTTCGTTGGCGCGGCGGAAATTGCGAAAACCCGCCAGCGAGTTGTCGGTGAAGTTGTCGGGCAGGTTCTGATAGACCTTCCAGCTCACGCCCGCTTCCTGCAGGCGCTCGGGATAGGTTTTCCAGTTCCAGCCGGTGGACGAGGCGCCCAGCGAATCCCATTGGTTGCGGGTGGAGGGGCCGTTGCCCTGGGCCAGCGGATCGTTGGTGCCGGTCCAGAAGAACAGTCGGTTGGTGTTGGTGCCGCCGTGCGAGGAGCAGTGATAGGCGTCGCACAGCGTGAAGGCCTCGGCCAGCGCGAACTGGAACTGCACCTCTTGCTTGCGGTAGTAGCCCATGGACTGGTTCTGCTTGTAGCGCGGCCATTGGTCCATGCGGCCGGCGTCCCAGGCCATCTGGGCGTCCAGGTAGTCGTGCGGGGTGCCGGCCACGCGCTGGGCGTTGCCCTGCGTGCTGTCCAGGTGATACGGCATCACCACGCGCGCGCCGTTGCTCTGCTCCCAGACCGAGCGGTTCTCGGGCAGCGGGATGGTGATGCGGTCGCCGAAGCCGCGCACGCCCTTGAACGTACCGAAGTACATATCGAAGGAGCGGTTTTCCTGCATCAGGATCACCACGTGCTCGACGTCGTTGATGGTGCCGGTGCGGTTGTTGGCCGGGATGGCCAGTGCGCGGCGGATGGCCGGCGGGAACATGGACAGCGCGGTCAGGCCGGCGGTCGAGGCGGCGGCGGTGCGCAGAAAGCGGCGCTTGCCGGCGTGGACCTGGTCTTTATCGGACGTCACGGTTTTTTTCCTATGTGTTGGGTGGGCTGGCGCGGCTCAGGGCGCGCAACGCAATTCGGGCTTGGCCGGCGTGGGCGGCACGGGGGTCGGCGTTTCCGGCTGGCCGCCGGTGCCGGGAGGCTCGCTGCCGCCGCTATCGCCGTCATCGCCGCCGCAGGCGGCCAGCGTGGCGCTCAGCATCAGCACCGCGCCCAGGCGCAGGAACCCGCGCAACATCGTGGATTGGTTCATCGTTTTCTATCCTTGGAACATCAGGGAAACAGTTCGGAGACGGACTTGCCGGACATGGCCAGGGACTTCACTTCGTCTTCCGTGAGCGCCCGCGACCAGAAGGCCAGGTCGTCGAAATACATCGTGTAAGGGCCGTTGGAATACGTGCCGCGGCCGTCTTCGTTCAGGCCCAGGTGCGGGCCGTAGACGCCGGCGATCTGGCCGAGGTCCACCGCGCCCGTGCTGATGGTGCGAGAGGAAAAACCCAGCTCGCTGTCGTAGACCGACGCGGTCATGGTGCGGGCCGTCTTGTCGATCGTCATCGCGATGTAGACCGGCTTGTTGGGCGTGAACTTCACGCCGTTGATGTCGACCCGCCGGCCGCCGCCGGCCAGGTTGAAATACAGCACCGGGCCGGACCATTGCGCGATGGTGATGCCGGGATTGCCGCCGGAGTTGTAGTCCTTGTTGCCCACGATGGAGCGGTCATTGGCGGCGCCGTCGGACTGGTACCAAAAGCCGATGGTGAAGGCCTGGACCGCGTCCAGCTTGCCGGCCGGATAATCCAGCTTGAAGGCGCCCAACGGCGCAGCGCTGCGCTCGTTCTTGAACATCTTGCCGAACACGCCCACGTCGGCATAAGCCGGCGCCTGGGCGCCGTCGAACGGCGTGATGGCGCCGCCGCCGGCGGCCACGTCGGTAAGATTGCCTTCGAACGGGAACAACATGGTCAGCTCGGTACGCAGCGAGGCCAGCAGCTCGGGCGGCTTGACGTAGTTCACCGTGGTGCGCGCCGCGGTCGTGGACTCGCCCAGGGTCACGCTGTAGGTCACCTCGTGCAGGCCCGATGCGTCGAAGACGAGGTTCTCGTCCACGTACCCGGTGTCCGCGCCCGGCACACGCGCGATCTCGACGCCGTCGCGGCGGATCACGGCGTCTGCGGTAGGTTCGCCCACGCGTGTCCAGTTGAGCGTGACGCTCTTGTTGTTGATGGCCGTGCGCGCCGACAGGTTGCGCAGTACCAGCGTGTCGGAAAGCGGAGTGCCCGCCATGTCGTAGCCGGCCGCAGGCGGCAGCGCGCCCAGGTGCTCCAGCACCGTGGGCGCCACGTCGGCCGCGCTGGGCAGCGCATACCAGTTGTTGTCCCACAGGCCGTCGACGACGGCGTCGTCGGCGTTGCCGCCCAGCAGCGACGGCTGGTTGGCCGCCAGCACGATGGTCTTGGTCGACGAGAACGGACGGCTGTCGACGACGCCGTTCTGGGTCAGGCCGTAGCTGGAGGCCACGACCACCAGCCAGTTCTCGCCGGGATGCTCGGCCTTGCGGTCGGCGATCTGCCGGGTCAGTTCGCCGATGGCGCTATCGGCCTGGCGGATGGCCGTGTCGTAAGCGCCGCCGAATCCGGATTCCGAGGCCACGCGCGCCGGCGCGCCGAACTGCGCCACCACCACGTCATAACCTTCGGCGATGCGGTCGCGCGCTTGCGTGGCCACGCAATCGTCGCCGCCCGCGCAATCGGTCAGGGCCTGCAGGCTGCCGTCGTCGCGGTCCTTGGCGAGCAGCCCGGCGACCACGCTGGAATTGAACGCCGCGGCGGTGCGCGCCTCGGGCCTTGCCGACTTCACGCGCTGGAACAGCGTGGGCGTCTTGATGGGCTGGGCCTGTTCGGAGAAGCGCACGCCGTGCTGGTCGGCCCACTGGCCGGTCAGCAGCGTGGCCCAGCCGGGCGCGGGCAGCGTGGGCTGCTGCGTGGGCGCGCCGGTCACGCCGCCGGTCCAGGCGCGGGTGACGGTGAGCTGGCCGATGTTGGACAGCGACCGGTCGGCCACGCCGCGGCGCATCGCGTCATAGGTCAGGCCGTCCACGCCGATGAACAGCACCTTGTCGGCGCGGGTCTGGTCGGGCTCGGTCACCGGCGGCTGTGTGGGCGGCGTGGTCGGCGCCGTGGTCTCTTCGCTGTCGTCGTCGCTGCCGCCACAGCCGGCCAGGACACTGGTCGCCAGCAGCGTGGCGCACCATCTTCTCCAATCGCGTATCTGCATGCTCTTCTTCTTGCCTCATGAGCGGGGTTTGTGTTGCCGCACATGGTGGCCGGCGAACGTGAACCGGCCGTTAAGCAAGCAGGAGAAAGGCTGATCGACGGATCAGGATTTTTTTTGTGTCATGAAACCCCGCTATAGTCGGCGCATCGATTCATGGCCTCGCCATCACCCATGCCCCTGTCCCTGCGTTTCGCCCTGCCCGCCGCGCCCGCGGCGCTACGTATCGCCGCCATCCTGGCGCTGGCCGCCGGCATCGGCGTGTGGGCGTCCATCCTGCTCGCGCCGCAGCCGGCCTCGCTGCCGCCGGCCGTGTCGGCCGCCGCCGCGCCGCGCGCCGTCGACAACGGCCCCGTCGCGCTCTGGTTCGGCAAGGACGAGGCGATGCGCACGCAGATCAGCGTGCTGGGCGTGATCGCGGCGGGGCCGGACGGCGCGGCCGTGCTCAGCATCGACGGCGGCCCGCCGCTGGCCTGGCGCGTCGGCGACGAAGTCGCGCCCGGCATCGTGCTGCGCGAGGTCGCGGCCGAAACGATCACCGTCGAGCAGGCCGGGCGCGCCAGCCGCCTCCCGGCCCCTGCGGCGCCGCCCGCGCCCGCGGGCATCGTGCGGGCCAACGGCTGAAAACCCGCCCGCCAATATTGCTGTCATATTTCATGACCACAATCCTCCGCTTCTACTGAAGACCGGAGTTCAAAGTGCGTCAGTTTCCGCGCGGGCCAGCCCGCCAGCAGGGTTTCACCCTCATCGAGATCATGGTGGTGATCGTGATCATGGGGATTCTTGCGGCGTTGATCGTTCCCCGCGTGCTCGACCGTCCCGACCAGGCCCGCCAGGTCGCCGCGCGCCAGGACATCGCCGGCGTGATGCAGGCGCTCAAGCTCTACCGCCTGGACAACGGCCGCTATCCCACCACCGCCCAGGGCCTGCGCGCGCTGGTCGAAAAGCCCGAGGGCGCCAACAACTGGCGCGGCTACCTCGACAAGCTGCCCAACGACCCCTGGGGCCATCCCTACCAATACCTGAGCCCCGGCGTCAAAGGCGATATCGACGTGTTCTCGTTCGGCGCCGACAACAAGCCCGGCGGAGAGAACGGCGATGCCGACATCGGCTCCTGGGAACTCTGAACGCGGCTTCACGCTGGTCGAAGTCCTGGTCGTGCTGGTGATCGTCGCCATCGCGGCCAGCATGGTGAGCCTGTCCGTCGGCCGCGGCGAGAACCCGCTGCGCAACGACGCCCAACGCCTGGCCGACGCCTTCTCGGTGGCCCAGAGCGAGGCGCGCAGCGACGGCCGCCCGATACGCTGGCTGGCCGGCGCCGAAGGCTGGGCCTTCGAGCGCCGCGGACGTTCCGACAACATCAGCGCCGAGGAAGACGCGCCCCTGCCCGTGGACCGGCTGGAGCGCGACGCGGTGCTGCGCCCGCGCGCCTGGTCGGCCGGCCCGGTGCAGCTGCAGCTCGCGCCGGACCGGCCGCTGGTCTTCAACACGGAATGGGTCGCCGCGCCCATGACGCTGACCTTGCGCGCGGCAGGCGCGCAGGTCGTGCTCCAACGCGACGCCGCCGGACGCTATGAGATCCGCTGAACCGCCCCGCCGCCCGGGCCGCGAACGCGGCTTCACGCTCATCGAGGTGCTGGTGGCGCTGGCCATCATCGCCGTCGCGATGGCCGCCGCGCTGCGCGCGACCGGCGTCATGGCGGCCAACAACCGCAACCTGCAGGACAAGACGCTGGCGCTGCTGGCGGCGCAGAACGCGCTGGCCCAGCTGCGCCTGGAGCAGACGCTGCCGCGCGCCGGCACGCGCAGCATGCCGTGCGCCCAGGGCGGCCGCGCGCTGCAATGCGAACTGGAGTTCACCAATTCGATGAACCGCAGCTTCCGCCAGGTGGCCATCCGCGTGCGCGACGCGTCCTCGCCGCGGCCCGACGCCGTCCTGCTGCAGCTCGACGGCCTGTTGTCCGGCGTGCGCTAGCCATGCGTAGACCGCTGCGATCCCAGGCCGGCTTCACGCTGATGGAAGTGCTGGTGGCGCTGGCGCTGATGGCGCTGGTCAGCCTGATGGCCTGGCGCGGCCTGGCCAACGTATCCAACGCCCGCGACCGGATCGAGGAACAGACGCAGGATATCGACGCCATCGTGCGCGCGCTGGGCCAGATCGCGCGCGACGTGGAGCTGTCCTATACCGGGCCTGCGTTCGAGCCGGCCGGCCAGGACGCGCAGTCCTACACCGCCGGCCTGCGCCTGCTGCGCCGCGCAAGCGGCGGCCAGACGCTGGAGCTGCTGCGCCCCGACCCCGACGGCAACGGCCTGTGGCAGCGCGTGCACTGGCAGGTCCGCAAGGACGGCCTGTGGCGCGCCAGCGGGCCGTCCGCGGCGCGCGGCCCCCTGCCCGCGCCGGACGGCGGCGTCCTGCTGCTGCCGGGCGTGCGCGCGCTGGAACTGCGCGCCTGGGTACCGGGCACGGGCTGGGTCGACAGCAACGCCAGCCTGGCGTCGCCGCCGGCCGGCATCGAGATCACGCTGGAACGCGGCGCGCCCCAGGCGCCGCAGCGCTTCAGCCGCATCCTGGAGCTGCCATGAGCCCGTCCGCCCGCGAACGGGGCGCGGCGGTCATCAGCGCGCTCATCATCGTCGCCATCGTGGCGGCGCTGACCACCAGCCTGTTCCAGCGCCAGACCGCCAGCACGCGGCGGGTCGAGAACGAGCTTGCCCGCGTACAGGCCCGCGCCATGCTGGCCGGCGGCATCGACTGGGCCAGGCTGGTGCTGCGCGACCACGGCCGGCGCGAAGCGGTCACGCGCGGCGACCAGATCTGGGCCACGCCCATCCTGGACACGCGCATCGAACGCCCCGGCGACGAGCGCGTGGCGGTGTTCGCCGGCCGCATCGAGGACGAACAGGGCAAGTACAACCTCTACAACCTGGCCAGCAACGGCGTGCCGCAGCCGCAGCAGGAAGAGGTGCTGCGCCGCCTGCTCAAGCTGCTGCAGCTGCCCGACGCGCTGGCCGCGCAGATCATGGACATCATCGCGGCCGCGCAACCGCCGGCCCCGGCGCCCGACGCCGCCGGCGCGCCCGCCGCCGCGCCCCATGCCCGCGCGCCCCTGCCGCGCGGCGTGGACGAGATCGCGGCGCTGCTGGCGTTGGACCCACCGGCGCGCGCGGCGCTGCGCCGCACGATGACGGTGCTGCCGGCGGCCACGCCGGTCAACGTCAACACCGCGCCGCCCGAGGTCATCGCCGCGCTGGTGCAGGGCATGTCGCTCAGCCAGGCGCAGTCCCTGGCCGGCGAGCGCGACCGCGGCAACTGGTTCAACAATGCCGGCGACTTCGCCAACCGCCTGGCCGGCACCGGCGTCGAGACCGCCGCGCCGACGGTGGCCACCAAGAGCGACTGGTTCATGGCCAGCGGCACCGTCGCCTACGAACGCGCGCGGATCTCCATGCAGGCCCTGATGCGCAGCGCCCCGCCGGCCGCGCCCGACACCCTATGGACAAGAGAAAACCCTTGAAGAACATGCTGCGGATCGCGCTGCCCGCCCTGGCCGAGTTCGGCGAGGACTCGCCCCTGCCCTACGCCTGGTTCGACCGGCGCGGCCGCTGCGCGCGGCAGGGCGAACTCGCTTTGCACGCGCTGGGCCACGCCTATCCGCAGGCCGCCTGCGAAGCCGTGCTGCATCCGGCGGACGTGATCGCCACCAGCGTGCAGATCCCGGCCGTGCCGCGCGCGCGCTACGCCGCCGCGGTCCACGCCGCGCTGGAGCCGCTGGTGCTCAGCGACCTGGACGCCCTGGCGATCGGCTTTGGCCCGCGCGCCGCGGACGGCCGCGTCGAACTGGCCTGGGCGGCGCGCGAACCCGTGCGCCGCGCGTGGAGCCTGTTGAACGCCCAGGGCCTGCGCGTGCAGGCGCTGATCGCGCCGCAGACGCTGGGCGCCGACGCGGGGCCGCTGCGCGAACCGGCCGATCCGCGCTGGCAGGCACCCTCGCCTTCGTGGTCGCTGGCCATGCCGCAGCTGGCGCCGGCGCGCGCCTCGCGCTGGCGCGGCGTCTGGCGCTGGGGCGCGGCGGCCGCCGCGGTATGGATAGGCGGCCTCAATCTTTATGCGTCGCAACTGCGCGCCGAAGCCGACGCGCTGGAGGAAGGCATGCGCCGGCAGGTGCTGGCCGCCTTCCCGGAGCTGCCCGTGCTGCTGGACCCGGCGCGCCAGGCGCGGCAAGGCCTGGACGCGCTGCAGGCCGACCGCGGCGCGCACAACGCCGCCGACTTCCTGCCGCTGGCCCGGGCCGCGGCCCAGGCGCTGCCTTTCGCGGCCGACAAGGTGGCGCGCCTGGGCTACGCCGACCAGGCGCTCACGCTGCAGCTGGCCGACGCCGGCGAGCAGTCGCAACGCGTCGCCGAAACTCCCGCGCTGATCCAGCAGGCCGCCGCGCTGGGCCTGAAGCTGGAACGCACCGACTCCGACCACACCTGGCGCATCCTGCGCGCCCAGCCATGAATACGTTCTCGCACCGCCTGCATGCCGCCTGGCAATCCGCCCGCAAACCCGTGGACCCCTTGCTGGCGCGCGCGCGCCAGCGCTACCAGGCGCTGGCCCCGCGCGAACGCCGGCTGCTGGCGGGCGCTGCGCTGCTGCTAGGCGCGGCGCTGGTGTTCGTCACCCTGATAGAGCCGCCGTTGAACACGATGCGCAAGCTCCACGCCGAACTGCCCGCGCTGCGCGCGAAGGCCGCCACCGTCGCCGACCTGACCGCCCAGGCCCAGGCGCTGCGGCGGCGCGCCGCGGCTCCGGCCGCCGCCCTGCCCGCGCCCGCCGAGCTGGGCGCGTCGTTGGAACGCGCCGGCCTGCCCGCCGCGCAATCGACGCTGGGCGAACCCGAAGCCGGGCCCGGCGTGCTGCTGACCCTGAAAGAAGCGCCCGCCTCGGCGCTGCTGCGATGGCTGGACGGCGGCGCCCGCGACTGGGGCCTGGCGGTGCAGCAGGTCGAACTCACGCGCGCGGCCAATGCCTACGGGCGTCCGCTGCCGGGCCTGGTCAATGGCAAGGTGGTGCTGGTCTTGCCCGCGGCGGCGAAAGGCGGGAACTGACATGGCCGCACCGCGCTTTTCCCGCCGGAACGCCGCGCTGCTGTGCGCGGCCGCCTGCTGCGCGGCCGCCGCCGGCGCCGCGGTCTTGCCCGCGCGCTGGCTGCTGGCCGTGCTGCCCCACGACGCGCCGCTCACGCTGGCCGACGCCGCCGGCACGCTGTGGCGCGGCAGCGCCTGGATCGCGCTGGGTCCGCCCGGCGCGCGCCGCATGCTGCCCCAGCCGCTGCAATGGCGCTGGCGCTGGGACACGCTGGCGCTGGAAATTTCCCATCCCTGGCTGCAAGGCGCGCTGCAGGCGCGCCCGGCCTGGAACGGCCTATCGCTGTCGGCCCAGTCGCTGCGCGCGCCCGCCTCGACCCTGGCCGCGCTGGGCGCGCCGTGGAACACCATGGCGCCCCAGGGCACGCTGGAAATCGCCTGGCAGCCGCTGCGCCTGGGCGCGGCGCTGCCCGCCGGCCCGCTGGCCGAAGTGCGCTGGCGCAACGCCGCCACCGCGCTCGCACCGGTGGCCAGCGTCGGCACCTACGTGCTGCGCGTACAGGGAGGCAAGAACGGCGCCGCGCTGACGCTCAGCACCGAGAACGGCCTGCTGGACGTGACCGGCCAGGGCAGCGCCACTGGCGGCGGGCTGCGCTTCCAGGGGCAGGCGCGCTACGCGGCTTCGGCGGGTGAGGCGGAGCGGGCCGCGCTGGAGGGCTTTATGTCGATGCTGGGACGGCGTTCGGGGGATGTGGTGAGTTTCGGGGTGTAACTGCCTCACGCGTCGCGCGTGACCCGCAGGATTTCCTCGGGCGAGGTCTGCCCGCCATCGACCCAGCGCTGGCCGTCCTCGCGCATGGTCCGCATTCCTGCGGCCGCCGCCGCCCGCCGCAGCTCGCGTTCGTCGCTGCCTTCGTGGATCAGGCGGCGCGCCTCGTCGTCGACGGTGAAGAGTTCGTGGATGCCGGAACGGCCGCTGTAGCCGGTGTGGTTGCAGGCCGCGCACCCCACCGGATGGAACACGCGCGCGCCGTCCTGCGTCGTCGGCCGCTTGCATTCCGGGCACAGCTTGCGCACCAGGCGCTGGGCCAGCACGCCGAGCAGCGACGAGGCCAGCAGGAACGGCTCCACGCCCATGTCGGTCAGGCGGGTCACGGCCGAGACCGAATCGTTGGTGTGCAGCGTGGCCAGCACCAGGTGGCCGGTCAGCGAAGCCTGCACCGCGATCTGGGCGGTTTCCAGGTCCCGGATTTCGCCGATCATGATGACGTCGGGGTCCTGCCGCAGGATGGCGCGCAGCGCCAGCGCGAAGCTCATGTCGATCTTGGCGTTGACCTGGGTCTGGCTGATGCCGGGCAGATCGTATTCGATCGGGTCTTCCACCGTCAGGATGTTGCTGGTGGCCGCGTCCAGCCGGCTCAGCGCCGCGTACAGCGTGGTGGTCTTGCCGCTGCCGGTGGGTCCGGTCACCAGCACGATGCCGTGAGGCTGGCGGATCAGGCGGTCGAGCTGCGCCAGCACGCCCGGGGCCATGCCCAGGCGCTCCAGCTGCAGCCGCCCGGCTTCCTTGTCCAGCAGCCGCAGCACGGCGCGCTCGCCGTGGCCGGTGGGCAGGGTCGAGACGCGCACGTCGATGGGCCGCCCGCCCACGCGCAGCGCGATGCGGCCGTCCTGCGGCAGGCGTTTTTCGGCGATGTCCAGGTGCGCCATGATCTTGATGCGCGAGATCAGCGCCGCGTGCAGCGCCTTGCGCGGCGAGACCACGTCGCGCAGCGTGCCGTCGACGCGGTAGCGCACCACCGAATGGGTCTCGAACGGCTCGATGTGGATGTCGCTGGCGCCGTCGCGCGCGGCCTGCGCGAACAGCGCGTTGATCATGCGGATCACCGGCGCGTCGTCCTGCGCCTCCAGCAGGTCCGCGACCTCGGGCATGTCCTGCAGCAGCCGGTCCAGGTCGATCTCGTTTTCGGCCACGCCCATGACCGAGGCGGCGTCCTCGGAATGGCTGTAGGCCGCCGTCAGCAGCGTCTCCAGCGCCTCGTCGTCGACCTCGGCCACGGCGATATCGCCGTGGCAGCGCCGGATCTCGCGCACGGCCCATTCGGGCGTGCGCGGGCTGACGGTCAGCTGCGCCCGCCCGCCCCGCAGCGACAGCACCGCGCGCTGCGCGCGGGCCCAGGCGTAGGGCAAGGGATGCGCGCTCATAATTGCGAAACCACTTCGCTCTTGAAGCCCAGTTCGCGCAGCAGCGCGGTGGCCGTGGAGATGGTGCCCGGGTCCTTGGCCACCTGGCTGCGCACCACGTAGCCCATGCCGCCGGGGCCGACCTGCACGTAGGCCTGCAGGCCGCTGGCCCGCACCCGCTGCACGATCTTGTCGGCGTCGCTGCGCGCCTCGACCGAGGCGAACTGCAACGTGGCGCTGCTGCGGTCGGCCTCGGCGTAGAGCGACTCGGGGTCCACCGCCACGCTGACCCCGCGCGGCAGGTTCACGCGGATCGGCAGCGACGGGTCCGTGGGCTGCGCCGGCGTGGGGTACTGGCGCACCGCGAAGGACTCGACCGTCACGGGCGGCGGGCGGCGCATGGTCTCGGCCAGCTGCTCCGGGCGCATGTCGTAGGCGTTGTTGGACACCGACGGCGCCGAGCCCGGCGACGGCAGCAGCGGCGCCTGCATGTCGGGCAGCAGCCAGTGCTTGCCCGGCTGCGCGCCGGCCTGGGCGCGGCGCATGTAGTCGTAGCGGTCCATGGTGACGCTGGCGCTGCGGCGCGCGTCGCGCACCACGTAGGGCCGCAGGAACACCATCAGGTTGGTCTTGGTGCGCTTGCGGGTGTCGTAGCGGAACAGCGCGCCCAGCACGGGAATCGAGCCCAGCCCCGGCACGCTGTCCGACGACAGCGAGACGCTGTCTTCCAGCAGGCCGCCCAGCACGATGATCTGGCCGTCGTCGATCAGCACGCTGGTGTCGATGGCGCGCTTGTTGGTCACGATGCCGGTGGTGGCCGAGGAGCGGGCCTCGTCGATGCTGCTGACTTCCTGGTAGATGTCCAGCTTGACCGCCCCGCCCTCCGAGATCTGCGGCCGGATGTTGAGCTTGAGCCCCACGTCCTCGCGTTCGATGGTCTGGAACGGGTTGCTGCTGCCGTTGCTGCCCGAGGTCACGTACTGGCCCGTCACGAAGGGCACCGTTTTGCCCACCAGGATGCTGGCCGATTGATTGTCCAGCGTCATCAGGTTGGGCGTGGACAGGATGTTGGCCTCGCCCGTGTTCTGCATGGCGCGGGCCAGCACGCCGAGGTTGATGATCTCGTTGCCGAGCACGTCCACCGTGCCCTTGACCACACCCAGGCTCAGGCCGTTGGCCAGCGCGTCGATGGTGGTGGGGCCGCCGCCGGTGATGCCGCTGCCGCCCAGGTTGGTGCCGCCGATGAAGCTGCTGCCGCCGTTGCTGATGCTGCCGCCGCCGGTCATCCACTGGATGCCGAACTCGGCGGCCTTTTCCGCGCTGACCTCCACGATCAGGCTTTCCACCAGGACCTGCGCGCGGCGCTGGTCGAGCTGGTCGATGACTTCGCGCAGGCTGCGGTACAGCGGTTCGGGCGCGGAGATGATGAGGGAATTGGTGGCGGGATCGGCCTGGATGGTGGCGCCGCCGGCCGAATACGACACGGCCTGCGTGCCGGTGTCCTCGCGCGCGATGCGCTCCTGCTCGCCCGACAGGCCGCCCTTGCCCGAATTCGATCCGCCGGACATGCCCAGGCCGGACTGCGGCGCGCTCGTGGCCGAAACGTTCTGCGCGCGCGCGCCGGACTGCCCCGCCGCACCCGCGCCGCCGGCCGCGCCCGGCGCGGAATTGGCCTGCCCCGCCAGCAGGCCGCCCAGCACTTCGGCGATGCGCGTGGCCTGCGCGTTGCGCATGTACACCACGTGCAGATTGCCGGCGCGGTTCTGCTGCGCGTCGAGCTTTTCGATCAGGTCGCGCGCCAGCCGCGTGCGCGCCGGGCTGCCGGCGCGCACCAGCACGCTGTTGCTGCGCGGGTCGGCCACGATGGCGATGCGCTGCGTCGGATCGCTGCTTTGCGTATCCAGCAATTGCGAAGCCAGCACGGCAATATCGGACGCTATCCCGGAGCGGATCGGCACCACGTCGGTGTCGATGGAGCTGGGCACGTCGATGCGGGCGATGACGGCCGCGATGCGCTCCAGGTTGTCGGCATAGTCGGTCACGACCAGCGTGTTGTTGCCGGGATAGGCATTGATGGGGTTGTTCGGCGGCACCATCGGCCGCAGCACCGGCACCAGATTGGCCGCGTTCTCGTACTTGAGCGGGAACACCCGGGTCAGCATCTCGCCGCCGGCCCGCTTGGCGAACGCCGCCACCGGCACCGGCCCGGGCGGCGCGCCGGCAGCCGGCCGGGTCCCGCCCACCACCGCGCTGCCCTGCAGCTTGGCGTCGGCCTCGGGCACCACGCGCGTCACGCCGTCGACATCGACGATGGCAAAACCCTGCAGGCGCAGCGCGCCGGTCAGCATCGCCAGCGCCTGTTTACTGTCCACCGGACGGTCCGACACCAGCGTGAGCTTGCCCTTGACGCGCGGGTCCACCAGGAAATTGCGCTGCGTGAACAGCGACAGCGCGCGCAGCACTGCGGGGATGTCGGTGTCGACGAAATTCAGGCTGACGCGGTTGTCGGTCTGCTGGGCGTGAGCCGTGCCGGCCGCGGGTCCGAGTTGGCTTGCGGCAAGCAGAACCGCAAGGCTGAGTGGCGCGAGGTAACGCATGACGGGATCGGTGCCTGGTACGTGAAATCGGGGTGAAAAAACGTGAAAGCGCGTCGGAGTATACGGGGTGACACTGCAACACTACGGTCATAATCCAGAGGCAAGGTGACGGCCTGGAAACCCTTTGAATACGGGCCTTTCGCGCGATCGGACGCGCGCGCGGCCGACGCTTTGCCACCATGCCATCCTTTCGTTACGAAGCCACCGACGCGCTCGGAAAAATCGTCCGCGGCACCATCGACGCAGACACCGACCGCGGCGCGCGCAACCAGTTGCGCGGCCGCGGCCTGCTGCCGCTGTCGACCGCGCCGGTGGCGCGCGCCGAAGGGCTGGGCGCCTCGCTGCGCGCGCGCCTGTCGGACGCCGACCTGGCCTGGATCACGCGTCAGCTCGCCAGCCTGCTGGCCGCCAGCCTGCCGCTGGACGCGGCCCTGAGCGCCACGCTGGAGCAGGCCGAGAAAAAACACATCGCCGCCAGCCTGGGCGGCGTGCGCGACGACGTGCGCGCCGGCCACCGGCTGTCGGTGGCGCTGGCCGCGCGGCCGCGCGATTTCCCCGAGATCTACCGCGCGCTGATCGCCGCCGGCGAGGAATCCGGCGACCTGGCGCAGGTGATGGAAAAGCTGGCCGACTACATCGAAGAGCGCAACGCCCTGCGCAGCAAGGTCATGACCGCCTTCATCTATCCGGCGGTGGTGGCCTGCGTATCGGTCGTGATCGTGATATTCCTGCTGGGCTATGTGGTGCCGCAGGTGGTGTCGGCGTTCAGCCAGGCCAAGCAGGAGCTGCCGCTGCTGACGCGCATCATGCTGTCGCTGTCGGATTACGTGCGCGAATGGGGCGTGGCCACCGGCGCGGCGCTGGCCGCGGCCATCGCGCTGTGGCGCTATGCGCTGCGCGCCCCGGCGGCGCGGCGCGCCTGGCATGCGCGCGTGCTGCGCATGCCGCTGGCCGGGCGCTTCGTGCTGGGCGTGAACGCGGCGCGCTTCGCCTCGACGCTGGCGATCCTGTCGGGCAGCGGCGTGGCGCTGCTGACGGCGCTGGAGGCCGCGCGCCGCACATTGGGCAACGACGTGCTGCGCCAGGCGGTGGACGACGCCGCCGCGCGGGTGCGCGAGGGCGCGGCGCTATCGTCCTCGCTGGGTGCGCAGAAGGTGTTTCCTTCGCTGCTGGTGCACCTGATCGCCAGCGGCGAAAAGACCGGCCGCCTGCCCGAGCTGCTGGACCGCGGCGCGCAGAACCTGTCGCGCGACCTGGAGCGGCGCGCCATGGCCATGACGGCGCTGCTCGAGCCGGCGCTGATCCTGCTGATGGGGGGATTCGTGCTGCTGATCGTGCTGGCCGTGATGATGCCGATCCTGGAGATGAACCAGCTCATCCGGTAGCGGGCGAAGGCCGCGGGCTGAAACTACAGCGCCGCTTCGTCGCTTTCGCCGGTGCGGATGCGGATGGCCTGTTCCACGGGGGTGACGAAAATCTTGCCGTCGCCGATCTTGCCGGTGCGGGCGGCCTTGACGATGGCCTCGATGGCGGCCTCGACCTGGTTGTCCGGCAGCACCACCTCGACGCGGATCTTGGGCAGGAAGTCCACCACGTATTCGGCGCCGCGATAAAGCTCGGTATGGCCTTTCTGGCGGCCGAAACCCTTCACTTCGGTCACGGTCAGGCCGCTGACGCCGACTTCGGCCAGCGCTTCACGGACTTCGTCGAGCTTGAAGGGTTTGATGATGGCGGTGACTTGTTTCACGTTTGTCGTCCTGGATTTTCGATCTGTTGCGGCGCCCGGCCGCCGCGGGGCGGCCAGGCGCGATGGATAAGAGAATACCACCGGCCAGGCCGGCGTCAGCGGGGGCTGCGCGGGGAGGGAAAACCCGCCCGCCTAGGGCCTGTGCATGGCTCCTTTTAGTGTGAACAGGCCCTAGGGCTCCTGGTCGGGAATGCGCTCGGCGTCGCGCATCCACACCACCGACTCGGAGTCGCTGGGCGCGCGCCAGTCGCCGCGCGGCGACAGCGAGCCGCCCGAACCGACCTTCGGGGCGTTCGGCACGCAGGTGCGCTTGAACTGGCTGAGGCGGAAGAAGCGATCCAGGAAGATCTTCAGGTTGCGCTTGATGGCCGCCAGGTCGTACTGGTTGCGGACCACGTGCCCGCCCTCGGGCCAGGCGCCCGCGTCGCGGTCGCGCCAGGCCGCCAGCGCCAGGAACGCCACCTTGGTGGGCGCGAAGCCGTAGCGCAGCGTGTAGTACAGGTTGAAGTCCTGCAGCTCGTAGGGACCGATGGCGTCTTCGCTCTTCTGCCCGGGCTTGTCGTCGGCGCCGCCCGGCACCAGCTCGGGGCTGACGTCGGTGCCCAGCACGTCCAGCAGCACCGCCGCGCCTTCGTCGCCCAGGCGGCCGGATTCGGCCACCCAGCGCACCAGGTGGGTGATCAGCGTCTTGGGCACGCTGGCGTTGACGCTGTAGTGCGACATGTGGTCGCCCACCCCGTAGGTGCACCAGCCCAGCGCCAGCTCGCTCAGGTCGCCCGTGCCGATGACGATGGCGTTGCTGAAATTCGCCAGCCGGAACAGGTGGTTGGTGCGCTCGCCGGCCTGGACGTTCTCGAACGTGATGTCATAGACCGGCTGGCCCTCGGCGTAGGGATGGCCCAGGTCCTTGAGCATCTGCAGGCAGCTGGGGCGGATGTCGATTTCGGAGGCGGTGCAGCCCACCACCGCCATCAGCCGGCGCGCCTGCTGCAGCGTGCGGGTGCTGGTGGCGAAGCCGGGCATGGTGACGGCCAGGATGTTGGAACGCGGCAGGTCCAGCGCGTCCATGGCCTCGGCGCAAACCAGCAGCGCGTGGGTCGAATCCAGCCCGCCGGAGATGCCGATGACCACCTTGGACATGCGGCTGGCCGACAGGCGCTGGACCAGGGCCTGGACCTGGATGTTGTAGACCTCTTTGCAGCGGGCGTCGCGGCGGCGCGGGTCGGCCGGCACGTAGGGAAAGCGCGCCACGCGCCGCTCCAGCGGCAGCTCGGAATCGTCCAGCGGCGGGCGCACCGGCACCGGCACGCTGCGGAACTTGCGCACCTCGTCCTGGTGGCGCCGCGCCGACTGGCCGAAGGTGGTCTGGCGCATGCGCTCGCGCGACAGGCGTTCGAGGTCCACGTCCGAGAAGATCAGGTGGGAATGGCCCAGGAAGCGCTCGGATTCGGCCAGCAGTTCGCCGTTTTCGTAGATCAGGGCCTGGCCGTCCCAGGCCATGTCGGTGGAGGATTCGCCCCGCCCCGCCGAGGTGTACATATAGGCCGACAGGCAGCGCGCCGACTGCTGCGCCACCAGCTGGTGGCGGTATTCCGACTTGCCGATCACGATGTTGGAGGCCGACAGGTTGACCAGCACCGTGGCCCCGGCCAGCGCCGCGAACGAGGACGGCGGGATGGGAACCCAGACGTCCTCGCAGATCTCGACGTGGAACTGGAACAGCGGCAGCTGCTCCATCTGGAAGATCAGCTCCGAGCCGAACGGCGCCGTCTGGCCCAGCAGCCGGATCTCGGACACGGCGGCGCAATCGGCCGCGCTGAACTGGCGGGCCTCGTAGAATTCGCCGTAATTGGGCAGGTAGGTCTTGGGCACCACGCCCAGCACCCGGCCGCCGGCGGCCACGACGGCGCAGTTGAACAGCTGGTGGGCCACGCGCAGCGGCGCGCCGACGATGATCGCGATATCGAGCTCGGCGGTGGCCGCCACCACCTGGCCCAGGGCCGCCTCGCAGGCGTCCAGCAGGGCCTTCTGGTGGAACAGGTCATCGCAGGTATAGGCCGACAGGCCCAGCTCGGGAAACGCCGCCAGCACCGCGCCGCCCTGGGCGGCCTGCTGCGCCAGCGAAATGGTCTGGGCGGCGTTGAAGGCCGGATCGGCGACGCGGCACTCGGGCACGCCCACCGCGACCCGGGCGAAGCCGTGGGAATACAGGTTGAAGAACGGGTTCGACATCAGCTAGGGGCCTATGGACGGCTGTGGGAACGGATGAGCGATTATCTCACCTGCTGCGGCATCCTGGCGTCGGGCAGCCCGCGCTCGGCCGAGGCCGCCAGCGCCGATTGCAGCGCGCCCTCGCGCAGGTTGCTGCCCATCGCGCCGATGTCGGCGCCGGAGGGCTGCTGGTACAGGCGCAGCCCCAGCTCGGGCATGATCGCCAGCAGGTGGTCGAACACGTCGCCCTGGATGCGCTCGTACTCCACCCAGGCGGTCACGGCGGTAAAGCAATAGACCTCGATCGGGATGCCCTCGGAGGTCGGCTCCATCATGCGCACCATCATCGCCATGTCCTGGCGGATCTCGGGATTCTGCTTCAGATAGGCCAGGGCATAGGCCCGCAGGGTGCCGATATTGGTCAGGCGGCGGCGGTTGGCCGGCACGCTGGCCAGCTCGCCCATGGTCTGGTTGGCGTGGGCGATGTCGTGCGTCTTGGCCTGCAGGTAGTCGTGCAGCAGGCGAAAGCGCATCAGCTGCTGCGCCTCTTCCTCGGTCAGGAAGCGCACGCTGGCCGCGTCCACCCGCAGCGTGCGCTTGATGCGCCGGCCGCCGGATTCGAACATGTGGCGGTAGTTGCGGTAGCTTTCCGAGAACAGCTTGTAGGTGGGCACGGTGGTGACCGTGTTGTCCCAGTTCTGCACCTTGACCGTATGCAGCGCGATGTCCTTGACGAAGCCGTCGGCGTTGGCCTGCGGCATCTCGATCCAGTCGCCGATGCGCAGCATGTCGTTGCTGGTCAGCTGGGTGCTGGCCACCAGCGACAGCAGCGTGTCCTTGAACACCAGCAGCAGCACCGCCGACAGCGCGCCCAGGCCGGAGATCATCCACAGCGGCGAGCGGTCGATCAGGATGGAAAGCACCAAAACGGTGCATATCGCCATCAGGACGAGCTTGCCGATCTGGATATAGCCCTTGATGGAGCGGGTCTGCGCCCGGGTGGTGGCCGAATAGGTGTCCTGCCAGGCGCTCAGCACCCCCGAGAGCGCGATGAACACGCAGATCCACGCGCCGGCATGCGCCAGCCGCCCCACGATCTCCACCGCCCGCTCGACGTGCGGCACCAGGTCTATGCCCATCGACACCACGGCGAACGGCACGGCGTACCAGAGGTTCTGGTAGGCGCGGTGGCGCAGCAGCGCCTTGTCCCAGTCGCGCCTGCCGCTCAGCACCAGCACCCGGTGCGCCAGCAGCAGCACCACCCGCGCCACCACCCACTGGATGAACAGCGCCGTCAGGATCAGCACCCCGATGCCGACCAGCGTCTGCGCCCAGGGCTCGCGCGGCAGATGGGCGTCCATTTGGGTGACCAGTTGTTCCCATTCCATGGGCATAGGCTGTATTCCTGCTCGTTATTCTTGAAACCAGTCCGAATTATCCGACAACCGGGCCGGCTGGAGGTTCACCCCGGCCGCCTTGGCCGCCGCCATGCGCAAGGCTTTATAATCCGGGCCATCATGGCAAACACTCCCTCCCCCGATCAAAACCAGTTCGCCAACAAGGCGCAGGCCTGGTCCGCCCGGTTCTCGGAACCGGTTTCCGAACTCGTCAAGCGCTATACGGCGTCCGTGGATTTCGACAAGCGCCTGGCGCGCTTCGACATCCAGGGTTCGCTGGCGCACGCCGACATGCTGGCCGCCCAGGGCATCATCGGCGCCCAGGACCTGGCCGACATCCAGCGCGGCATGACCCAGATCCTGGCCGAAATCGACGCCGGCAGCTTCCAGTGGCTGCTCGACCTCGAAGACGTGCACCTGAACATCGAGAAGCGCCTGGTGGAACTGGTCGGCGACGCGGGCAAGCGCCTGCACACCGGCCGTTCGCGCAACGACCAGGTCGCCACCGACATCCGCCTGTGGCTGCGCGCCGAAATCGACACCCTGCAGGACCTGCTGCGCCAGCTGCGCCACGCCCTGGCCGCGGTCGCGCTGGAGAACGCCGCCACCATCATGCCGGGCTTCACGCACCTCCAGGTCGCCCAGCCGGTCACCTTCGGCCACCATCTGCTGGCCTACGCCGAAATGTTCGGCCGCGACGCCGAGCGCCTGGCCGACTGCCGCCGCCGCGTCAACCGCCTGCCGCTGGGCGCCGCCGCGCTGGCAGGCACCTCGTTCCCGATCGACCGCGAACGCGTGGCCCGGACCCTGGGCTTTGACGGCGTGTGCCGCAATTCGCTGGACGCCGTGTCCGACCGCGACTTCGCCATCGAATTCTGCGCCGCCGGCGCGCTCATCATGACGCACGTCTCGCGCCTGTCCGAAGAGCTGGTGCTGTGGATGAGCCCGCGCGTGGGCTTCATCGACCTGGCCGACCGCTTCTGCACCGGCAGCTCGATCATGCCGCAGAAGAAGAACCCCGACGTGCCCGAGCTGGCCCGCGGCAAGACCGGCCGCGTCAACGGCCACCTGGTGGCCCTGCTGACCCTGATGAAGGGCCAGCCCCTGGCCTACAACAAGGACAACCAGGAAGACAAGGAAGGCCTGTTCGACACGGCCGACACGCTGCGCGACACGCTCACCATCTTCGCGGACATGGCCGGCGGCATCAAGGTCAAGGCCGAGAACATGCGCGCCGCGGCGCTGCAGGGCTTCGCCACCGCCACCGACCTGGCCGACTACCTGGTCAAGCGCGGCGTGCCGTTCCGCGACGCCCACGAAGTAGTGGCGCACGCGGTGCGCGACTGCGAACAGCGCGGCTGCGACCTGGCCGACCTGTCGCTGGCCGACCTGCAGGCCTATCACGCCAGCATCGGCGAGGACGTGCACGAGGTCCTGACCCTGGAAGGCTCGGTCGCCGCGCGCAAGCACGTGGGCGGCACCGCGCCGGAACGCGTCAAGGAAGAAGCCCAGCGCGTGCTGCAGGAAACGGCCGCGGGCTGATTCCTCCGCCGCCTGCTTGCAGCAAAAGGCCCCCATCATGGGGGCCTTGTCGTATCCGAACCCGGCGCTACTGCGCCTCGCGCTTGCGCAGCAGGTACTTCTGCACGCCGTCCATCACGGTTTCGTCGCGCTGGTTGCGCACCAGGCTTTGCATGACCAGCACGCCGGTGCTGCGCCCGGGCGCCAGCTCCGACACCGTCAGCGACGCATAAAGCGTGTCGCCGACATATACCGGCTTGAGGAAGCGGCTGCTCTGTTCCAGGAAGGCCTTGAGCGAATCCTCCACCATGTGCGGGAACAGGCCGGCGCCGGCGGCCGTCTGGATCGCCACCTGGAATCCGTGCGCCAGCATGTGGGGCATGCCGTGGGCGCGGCAGTATTCGACGTCGTAGTGCACCGGATGGTTGTCGCCGCTGGCGAGCTGGAAGGCCGCAAACAGCGCGTCGGTCATGGTGCGCGAAGGCAGCACGAAGACCTCGCCGACTTCGAAGTCCTCGAAATAGCGCTGGGCGCACAGTTGATGCTTGGGCATATCGGGTTTCCTTATCCTAGTTGGCGCTCATGTTGGCGGCGCGGGCGACTTCGCTCCACTTTTTCAATTCGCTTTGCAGGAACGCCGATAATTCCGCCGGCGTCGTGTCCGGCTGCAGCACCAGGCCCATGTCGTAGGCGCGCCGCTTCAGGTCGGGATCGGCCAGCGCGGCGCGCAGCGTGGCGTTGAGCTTCTCCACGATCGGGGCCGGCGTGCCGGCGGGCGCGAACACGGCGTTCCAGGTATAGGCTTCGTAGCCGGGCACCGCGTCGGCGATGGGCGGGGTGTCCGGCGTCTGCGGCAGGCGCTGCGCCATGGAGGTGGCCAGCAGCCGCACCGTGCCCGCCTGCACTTGCGCAAGGCCCGTGGGCGCGCTGTCGATCATGAATTCCAGGTGCCCGCCGATGACGTCCGCCATGGCCGGCGCGCTGCCGCGGTACGGCACGTGCATGGCGCGCACGCCCGCCATGTAGTTCAACAGTTCGCCGCCCAGGTGCGGCGCGCTGCCAATGCCGGCCGATCCGTAATTGACCTTGCCCGGGTTGGCCTTGAGGTAGGCCATGAACTCCGGCAGGGTGCGCGCCGGCACGTTCTTGTTCACCACCAGCACCAGCGGCGCCTTGGCGGCCAGGCCCACGGGCGCGAAGTCCTCCACCGTGCGGTACGGCAGGCTGGCGTGGATGCTGGGATTGACCGCGTGCGCCACCGTGGTCAGCAGCAGCGTGTAGCCGTCGGCCGGGGCCTTGGCCGCGGTCTCGGTGCCCACCAGCGTACCGGCGCCGGTGCGATTCTCCACCACCAGCGTCGCGCCCAGCTTGCGGCTCCAGCTCTCGGCCAGCGCGCGGGCGAAGGTGTCGGTGGGCCCGCCCGCCGCATACGGCACCACCAGGCGCACCGGTTTGGCGGGATAGTCCTGCGCCGAGGCGGCGCCGGCCCCGGCCAACATGCCTGCGGCGATGGCGGCGCCCGCCAGGGCGCGCCAGGGAAATCCATGCTTCATGCCTGTCTCCATAGGTCTTGTGTGTGCGGCACAATATAGAGACGAGGCCGAACCCAGGACCAGTCGAAAGTTTCTTATCCGGCTTAGAGTCCTTCTAACAGCGGCCCGCCCCGGCGCTTTCGCCGCCCGCAACCCAGGTGCCCTCTTGCGTTACGAACTGACCGACCTGCGCGTGTTTGTCGCCATTGCCGAAGCCAAAAGCCTCACCGGCGGCGCTTCCGAACTGCACCTGACGGCGCCGTCGGCCAGCTACCGGCTCAAGAACCTGGAACAGGCCATGGGCGTGCCGCTGTTCGTGCGCACCCAGAAAGGCATGTCGCTCACCGCCGCCGGCATGACCGTGCTGCGCTACGCGCAAACCATCCTGGGCAACGTCGAACGCCTGCAGGCGGAAATGCGCCGCCATACCGACGGCGTCGAAGGCAATATCCGCGTCTACGCCAACAGCAGCACGCTGAGCAGTCTGCCCGGCGCCCTGAGCCGCTTCCTGGCCGCCTACCCCAACGTCAACGTCAACCTCGAAGAGCACCTCAGCGAGGAGACCGTGAAGGCGGTGCTCGACGGCCGCGCCGACGTCGGCCTGGTGGCCGGCGCGATCGAAATGCGCGGGCTGGAATACATCAGCTACGGCCAGGACGAGCTGGTCTTCATCGTGCCGCCGCGCCATCCGCTGACGCTGCACCCGCGCGTTTCGCTGGAAACCGCGCTGTCGCACGACCTGGTCGCCATCGGCCGCAAGACCAGCAATTTCCTGTACCTGCAGCAGATGGCCGAACAGATGGGGCTGGAGCCCCGCGTGCGCGTGCACGCGCCCAACTTCGACGCCGTGCTGCGCTGCGTGCAGGAAGGCGCCGGCATCTCGCTGGTGCCGCGCTCGGTGGCCGCCCCGGCGCTGGCGCAGGGCAAGGTCGAGTGCGTGCAGATCGAGGAGTCCTGGGCCGTGCGCGAACAGCGCGTCGTGATGCGCAGCCAGGACGCGCTTCCGGGCTACGCGCAGGCCTTCGTCAGCTACGTGACGCAGGCCGATCCCGCGCCGGACGGCGATTAGAAAACCTCGAATCCCGCTTTGAAAATATCGACTGGCCGCGCGCGCGCAGGGCATCCCATAATGCTTTGCCGCCGCCGGGTCCGGCACGCGCCCCGGCCTACTCCCCAGGACGATATGACCGCAGCATCCCGCCCCCTAGACGGCATCACCGTCGTCGCGCTAGAGCACGCCATCGCCGCCCCCTTCGCCAGCCGCCAGCTGGCCGACCTGGGCGCGCGCGTCATCAAGATCGAACGGCCGCAGGCCGGCGATTTCGCGCGCGGCTACGACGACACCGTGCACGGCCAGTCCTCGTTCTTCGTGTGGGCCAACCGCGGCAAGGAAAGCCTGGCGCTGGACACCAAGGCGCCCGGCGCGCCCGACGTGCTGCGGCGGCTGCTGGCCCGGGCCGACGTCTTCATCCAGAACCTGGCGCCCGGCGCCGCGCGCCGCATGGGCCTGGATCATGAAACGCTGCTGGCGGAATTTCCCAGGCTGATCGTGTGCGACATCTCCGGCTACGGCGACGACGGCCCCTACCGCGACAAGAAGGCCTACGACCTGCTGATCCAGGCCGCCGCCGGCCTGATTTCCCTGACCGGCACGCCCGAGGCCCCGGCGCGCACCGGCATCTCCATCGCCGACATCGCCGCCGGCATGTACGCGTATTCCGGCATCCTGTCCGCGCTGATCCAGCGCTCGCGCACCGGCGCGGGGCTGCGGGTCGAGGTCACCATGCTGGAGGCGCTGACCGAATGGACCGCCTACGCCCTGAACTTCGCGCACTACGGCGGCACGCCGCCGGCCCGCAACGGCGTGGCCCATCCCGCGATCGCGCCCTACGGCCAATACCTGGCGGGCGATGGCAAGCCGGTGATCTTCGGCCTGCAGAACGACCGCGAATGGCGCAGCTTCTGCGCCGAGGTGCTGCAGGACCCGGCGCTGGCCGACGACGAACGCTACGCCACCAACGTCCAGCGCGTGCGCAACCGCGAAGCGCTGGACGCGCGCATCGCGCGGTNGCGTATTCCGGCATCCTGTCCGCGCTGATCCAGCGCTCGCGCACCGGCGCGGGGCTGCGGGTCGAGGTCACCATGCTGGAGGCGCTGACCGAATGGACCGCCTACGCCCTGAACTTCGCGCACTACGGCGGCACGCCGCCGGCCCGCAACGGCGTGGCCCATCCCGCGATCGCGCCCTACGGCCAATACCTGGCGGGCGATGGCAAGCCGGTGATCTTCGGCCTGCAGAACGACCGCGAATGGCGCAGCTTCTGCGCCGAGGTGCTGCAGGACCCGGCGCTGGCCGACGACGAACGCTACGCCACCAACGTCCAGCGCGTGCGCAACCGCGAAGCGCTGGACGCGCGCATCGCGCGGTGCTTCGCGCCGCTGTCGCACGAGGAAGTGCTGGCCAGGCTGGACCGCGGCGGCATCGCCAACTCCGCTCTGAACACCATGCACGAAGTCTGGGACCATCCCCAGTTCGCGGCGCGCGGACGGTGGCGCGAGGTGGCCACGCCGGGCGGCCCGATCCAGGCCCTGCTGCCGCCGGCCACGCTGTCCGGCGCGGCCGCCGCGATGGGCGCCGTGCCGGCCCTGGGCCAGCACACCGCCGCCATCCTGGCGGAGCTCGGGCTGGGCGACGGCGAGTCCGCCGGCTGAAGTCTGCATTATTATCCCGGCTTTCCGTATTCATGGTGCGCAAAGCATGGGCTTGCCGCGTGCGCGACCCGGGCGTGGTCCGCTGTCTACCTCCCTCATCGCCTGCCTGTTGCTCGCGCCGCTGCCGCCGGCCCAGGCCCAGACGGCCCGCAAGCCCTCGCCCTACGAGAACCCGCAGCAGCTGCGCATAGAGGGCGCGCCCGCGCCGGCCGCCCAGGCGCCCCGGGCCGGGCCGCCGTCGCTCGCCAGAATCGGCGACCAGGCCGAATTCGCCGGCCTGGCCCGCGTCTACAACCCCGGCACGCCGCTGGAAATCCCCCACGTGCTGTTCGTGATCGACCGCGACCGCGCCAACCGCCTCTACTTCATCGACACGCCGCGCTACGCGCTGCACGAGAATTTCGTGCGCCAGCGCGGCCTGATGCCGGGTATGGACAAGGCGACCCTGATCGCGCAATACAAGGACCCGAAGCGGCGTTTCCTTTTCGGCACGCTGAGCTGGCAGCGCGACCTGCCCGGCTACACCTACGAATTCTGGGAAGGCGACCGGCTCACGCCCGAGCTGCTGGCCCTGGCCGACGCCACGCTGCGCCCGGCCTTCTACGAGGCGCTGCGCTTCAAGACCAATTCCACGCTGCACGAGGACACGGCCCGGCGCGCCGGCCTGGACTACGTCACGCAGGAAACGCTGCTGCGCGAACAGACCTTCCTGCCCTTGAACACCGGCCGCGCGCAGGGCCGGCTGCGCATCGTCGCCTCGGTGGACCGGGCCACGGACCTCTCGCCCACCGACATCGTGGTGCTGGACGAGGTGCCCGTGGCGCTGCCGCCGGTGGCCGGACTGGTCACGCAACGGCCCTCCACCCTGCTCTCGCACGTCAACCTGCTGGCCAAGGGCTGGCGCATCCCCAACGCCTACGTGCGCGACGCCGTCGCGGCGCTGCGCAAGCACGACGGCCAGTGGGTCGAGCTGACAGTGGCGGGCAACGGCTACCAGGTCACGCCCATCGAGGCGCCGGCCGCGGTCGAGCGCCCGCGGGCGGCCCGCGCCCTGCCCAGGCCCGACCTGACGGTGCGCGCGCCGCAGCCGCTGGACGCGCTGGCCGCGCGCGACAGCCGTTATTGCGGCGTCAAGGCGGCCAACCTCGGCGCCCTGAAAAAAGGTTCATCGAGTATTACCGGGGAAGGCTGCGCGGATTTTCAGGAAGAAGTACTCCTGATCGCGGTAGCCGTAAGCGCGGCGCTTGATGACCTTGATGGTGTTGTTGATACCCTCAACGATGCTGGTGTTCAAGGGATGGCGGCATCTGGCCAGGATGCCGTGCAGGTACGCTTTGAGACGCTGAGCAAAGGTACTGAGCGCGTCAATGCCGCTGCACTCGGCCTGCTCACACCACTGCTCCCAGGCCTGTTGAGCCCAGGCGGGCTTGCGATAGAACCACAGCCGCTTGAGCTCATCACGCAAGACATAGACGGTGAGTAACGGCTGATTGGCGTGCAGCAATTCATCGAGCCGCACGCGCTGCTGGCGATCCAGGTTGTCTCGGTTGCGTAGCAGCAGCCAGCGGCTGGACTTGATGACTTTGCGCGCCGGGCGATCCTGCCGGAGTCGATTGGCTTGATCAACGCGCACCCGATCGATGACCTCACGCCCGTACTTGGCCACGACATGGAACAGGTCGTAGACGATCTCGGCTTGCGGGCAGTGCGCGCGGATCTCCAGTTCGTAGGCGGTGGTCATGTCGATGGCCACCGCCTTGATGCGTTGGGCGGCACCTTCGGGCAGTTGCTCGAAGAAGGCCCGTGCCGTCTCGCGCGAGCGGCCCAGACCAAGCCACAGCACCTGGCGGCTGGTGGGGTCGACCACGACGGTGGCATACCGATGGCCCTTGTGCAGGGCAAACTCATCCATTGCCAGGTATTCGATACGCGACCAGTCCGGCTCCGGGATCGATGCACGCAGTCGCGCCTTATCCACCGTCTTGACCGTGTGCCAGCCCAGATCAAAGAACCTGGCCACCGCCTGCACGTTGCTCGATTGCAGCAGTTGGCTGCAGGCTTGTGCCAGCCGATCCGTGACACGCTGATAGCGTCCCAGCCAGCCGAGCCGCTCCAGACGCGGGCCGCCGCACCGCTCACACCAAAGCCGCCGTCGCGGCACATGCAGCACCACCCGATACTCGAACAAGGGCAGGTCGCGCACGCGTCGCACCGTCGTCTCGTGCACCTGGCGACACCGCGCGCCGCACTGCTCGCAATGCATGGCCTTGGCCGTGGGCTTGAGATACAGCGACACCGTGCGCCCATCGCCTTCAGGCCACACCACGCGATCCACCCGATAGCCGTCCCAGCCACCCAGGGACTCCAACAGCTTGCGATCCAGCATCGTCCGATCCTCCTGAACACCAGAAACTGGCCTCAAGAGTACGAAATCTGGCCAAATCGCTCCACGCTATTCTGCGATGAACCTGAAAAAAGCCCTGCCGCCCCTGGCCGGCGTGCCCGACGGCTATTGCATTCCCTATGCCCAGTACGCCGCCTTCATGGCGCAGCTGGACGTCCCCGGCCGCGTCGCCGCGCTGGAACGGCGCGCCGATTTCGCCGGCGACGCCCAGGTCCGGCGCAATGAACTGGCCGCGCTGCGGCAATACATCGGGCAGGCCCGGCCCGACGCCGCGCAGGCCGAAGCCTGGCGCAAGCTCTGGCAGACCCGCCTGCAAGGCCGCGGCGTGTTCGTGCGCAGCTCGTCCAATTCCGAAGACCTGCCCGGCTTCAGCGGCGCGGGGCTGTACACCACCGTGCCCAACGTGACGCAGGCCGATGCGCTCACGCGCGCGGTGCTGGCGGTCTGGGCCTCGGTCTACAACTTCGAGGCCTACGAGGCGCGCCGCGCCGCCGGCATCGGCGACGACGCGGTGACGATGGCGGTGCTGGTGCAATTGGCCGCGCCCTCGGACAGCTCGGGCGTGATGATCACGCGCGACCCGTTCGACGCCGGCAGGCGCCACGTGACCTATATCTCCGCCAAGCGCGGGCTGGGCATCAAGGTGGTCGAAGGCAGGCGCCAGGCCGAACAGGTGATGTATTCGAGCTGGTCCAAGGCGGTGCAGGTGCTGACGCGTTCGGCCGAAGACACCAAGCTGGTGGCCGACGCCGCCGGCGGCGTGCGCGAAGTGCCGGTGGCCGGCGACCGCCAGGTGCTGGACGACGCGCTGGTCGCGCGCCTGGCGGCCGTGGGCCGGCGGGTCAAGCAGGCGCTGGGCGGCCGCGCCGACCAGGACATCGAATGGGCCGTGGTGGGCGACGACATCCTGGTCCTGCAGGCGCGGCCGTATATCGACGGCGGCCGCTAGCCGCCGCGCCTTCCCGCTAAATGTGCAGCGCGTGCCCCAGGGCCTTGAGCGCCGCCTCCTGGACCGCTTCGCCCAGGGTGGGATGGGCGTGGATGGTGCCGGCCACGTCTTCCAGCGTCGCGCCCATTTCCAGCGACTGCGAGAACGCCGCCGCCAGTTCGGATACGCCGCGCCCCACGGCCTGCCAGCCCACCACCAGGTGGTTGTCGCGCCGCGCCACCACGCGCACGAAACCGTCGGTGGATTCCAGCGTCATGGCCCGGCCGTTGGCGGCGAACGGGAACGATGCCGACAGGCAGTCCAGCCCCGCGCGCTCGGCCTCGGCCGGCGACAGCCCCGACACCACCACCTCGGGATCGGTGAAGCACACGGCCGGGATCGAGGCCGGCGTGAAGTGGCGGCGCTTGCCCGCGATCACTTCCGCGACCATCTCGCCCTGCGCCATGGCGCGGTGCGCCAGCATCGGCTCGCCGGCGATGTCGCCGATGGCCCAGACGTCGCGCATGGAAGTGCGGCACTGGTCGTCGATGCGCAGCGCATTGCCCTTGCGGTCGAGCTGCAGGCTTTCCAGCCCCCAGCCCTGCGTGCGCGGACGCCGTCCCACCGCGATCAGCACGCGGTCGGCCGGCAGCTGGGTTTCGGCGCCGGCGGCGTCCTGCACCCGCACGGCGTTGCCCGCGCCGTTCAGGCCCAGCACCTTCCGGCCCAGGTGCAGTTCGACGCCCATCTTCGCCAGCGCGGCGGCCACGGGCTTGGTGAGCTCCGCGTCGTAGGTGGGCAGGATGCGGTCCTGCGCCTCGACCACGGCCACTTCCGCGCCCAGCTTGCGGTACACGGTGCCCAGTTCCAGCCCGATATAGCCGCCGCCGACCACCACCAGCTTCTTGGGGATGTCGGCGGGCGACAGCGCCTCGGTGGACGAGACCACCATGCCGCCGAACGGCACGGAAGGCAGCGGCGTGGGCTCGGAGCCGGCCGCCAGCAGCAGGTGTTCGCACTGGATGCGCACGCTGCCCGCGGCGGTCTCGACCTGGGCGGTCTTGCCGTCCACCAGGTGCGCCCAGCCCTGCACCACTTCCACGCCGTTTTTCTTCAGGAGCGCGGCCACGCCGCCGGTCAGCCTGCCGACGATGCCGTCCTTCCACGCCACGGTGCGCACCACGTCGATGGACGGATTGGAGACCGAGATGCCCAGCGCCGAGCCGTCGGCGTAATGGCGCGCTTTTTCGTATTCCTCGGCCGCGTGGATCAGCGCCTTGGACGGAATGCAGCCGATGTTCAGGCAGGTGCCGCCCAGGCGCTCGCCCTCCACCAGGATGGTGGGCACGCCGAGCTGGCCGGCGCGGATCGCGGCCACGTAGCCGCCGGGGCCGCCGCCGATCACGAGCAGGGTTGTCGTCTTGGTTGTCTGGCTCATGCTTACTCCACGAAAAGCATAGCGGGCTGCTCGAGCAGCGCGCGCACGGCCTGGATGAAACGCGCGGCGTCCATGCCGTCGACCACGCGGTGGTCGAAGGACGACGACAGGTTCATCAGCTTGCGCGCCACCACTGCGCCGTTGCGGATGGCCGGGCGTTCGACGATGCGGTTCACGCCCACGATGCCGACCTCGGGATGGTTGATGACCGGCGTGGTCACGATGCCGCCCAGCGGCCCCAGGCTGGTGATGGTGATGGTCGAGCCCGACAGTTCGTCGCGCCCGGCGCTGCCGTCGCGCACAGCCTGCGCCAGCCGCGCGATCTCGGCCGCCATCGACCACAGGTCGCGCGCCTCGGCGTGGCGCATGACCGGCACCATCAGCCCGCCGTCGCTTTGCGTGGCGATGCCGATGTGCACGGCGCCGTAGCGGGTCACCACGCCGGCCTCGTCGTCGTAGCGCGCATTGATCTGCGGGAAGTCGCGCAGCGCCACCACCATGGCGCGCGCCAATAGCGGCAGCAGCGTGAGCTTGCCGCGCGACTCGCCCCATTTCTGGTTGAGCTGCGCGCGCAGGTCTTCGAGTTCGGTCACATCGATTTCCTCGACGTAGCTGAAATGCGGAATGCGGCGCTTGGACTCCGCCATCTTCTGCGCGATCTTGCGGCGCAGGCCGATGACCGGCACGTTCTCTTCGTCGTTGCGCTCGGCGTACGCTGCGCCCCCGCGGGCCAGGGTCGCGCCGCCCTGCCCTTGCAGGTACGCGTCCAGGTCTTCGTGCAGGATGCGGCCGGCCGGGCCGCTGCCCGGCACGTAGCGCAGTTCTATGCCGAGATCCCAGGCGCGCTTGCGCACCGCGGGCGAAGCCAGCGGCTTCTCGCCGGGNCCCAGCGCCGAGCCGTCGGCGTAATGGCGCGCTTTTTCGTATTCCTCGGCCGCGTGGATCAGCGCCTTGGACGGAATGCAGCCGATGTTCAGGCAGGTGCCGCCCAGGCGCTCGCCCTCCACCAGGATGGTGGGCACGCCGAGCTGGCCGGCGCGGATCGCGGCCACGTAGCCGCCGGGGCCGCCGCCGATCACGAGCAGGGTTGTCGTCTTGGTTGTCTGGCTCATGCTTACTCCACGAAAAGCATAGCGGGCTGCTCGAGCAGCGCGCGCACGGCCTGGATGAAACGCGCGGCGTCCATGCCGTCGACCACGCGGTGGTCGAAGGACGACGACAGGTTCATCAGCTTGCGCGCCACCACTGCGCCGTTGCGGATGGCCGGGCGTTCGACGATGCGGTTCACGCCCACGATGCCGACCTCGGGATGGTTGATGACCGGCGTGGTCACGATGCCGCCCAGCGGCCCCAGGCTGGTGATGGTGATGGTCGAGCCCGACAGTTCGTCGCGCCCGGCGCTGCCGTCGCGCACAGCCTGCGCCAGCCGCGCGATCTCGGCCGCCATCGACCACAGGTCGCGCGCCTCGGCGTGGCGCATGACCGGCACCATCAGCCCGCCGTCGCTTTGCGTGGCGATGCCGATGTGCACGGCGCCGTAGCGGGTCACCACGCCGGCCTCGTCGTCGTAGCGCGCATTGATCTGCGGGAAGTCGCGCAGCGCCACCACCATGGCGCGCGCCAATAGCGGCAGCAGCGTGAGCTTGCCGCGCGACTCGCCCCATTTCTGGTTGAGCTGCGCGCGCAGGTCTTCGAGTTCGGTCACATCGATTTCCTCGACGTAGCTGAAATGCGGAATGCGGCGCTTGGACTCCGCCATCTTCTGCGCGNGCGGTACACGGTGCCCAGTTCCAGCCCGATATAGCCGCCGCCGACCACCACCAGCTTCTTGGGGATGTCGGCGGGCGACAGCGCCTCGGTGGACGAGACCACCATGCCGCCGAACGGCACGGAAGGCAGCGGCGTGGGCTCGGAGCCGGCCGCCAGCAGCAGGTGTTCGCACTGGATGCGCACGCTGCCCGCGGCGGTCTCGACCTGGGCGGTCTTGCCGTCCACCAGGTGCGCCCAGCCCTGCACCACTTCCACGCCGTTTTTCTTCAGGAGCGCGGCCACGCCGCCGGTCAGCCTGCCGACGATGCCGTCCTTCCACGCCACGGTGCGCACCACGTCGATGGACGGATTGGAGACCGAGATGCCCAGCGCCGAGCCGTCGGCGTAATGGCGCGCTTTTTCGTATTCCTCGGCCGCGTGGATCAGCGCCTTGGACGGAATGCAGCCGATGTTCAGGCAGGTGCCGCCCAGGCGCTCGCCCTCCACCAGGATGGTGGGCACGCCGAGCTGGCCGGCGCGGATCGCGGCCACGTAGCCGCCGGGGCCGCCGCCGATCACGAGCAGGGTTGTCGTCTTGGTTGTCTGGCTCATGCTTACTCCACGAAAAGCATAGCGGGCTGCTCGAGCAGCGCGCGCACGGCCTGGATGAAACGCGCGGCGTCCATGCCGTCGACCACGCGGTGGTCGAAGGACGACGACAGGTTCATCAGCTTGCGCGCCACCACTGCGCCGTTGCGGATGGCCGGGCGTTCGACGATGCGGTTCACGCCCACGATGCCGACCTCGGGATGGTTGATGACCGGCGTGGTCACGATGCCGCCCAGCGGCCCCAGGCTGGTGATGGTGATGGTCGAGCCCGACAGTTCGTCGCGCCCGGCGCTGCCGTCGCGCACAGCCTGCGCCAGCCGCGCGATCTCGGCCGCCATCGACCACAGGTCGCGCGCCTCGGCGTGGCGCATGACCGGCACCATCAGCCCGCCGTCGCTTTGCGTGGCGATGCCGATGTGCACGGCGCCGTAGCGGGTCACCACGCCGGCCTCGTCGTCGTAGCGCGCATTGATCTGCGGGAAGTCGCGCAGCGCCACCACCATGGCGCGCGCCAATAGCGGCAGCAGCGTGAGCTTGCCGCGCGACTCGCCCCATTTCTGGTTGAGCTGCGCGCGCAGGTCTTCGAGTTCGGTCACATCGATTTCCTCGACGTAGCTGAAATGCGGAATGCGGCGCTTGGACTCCGCCATCTTCTGCGCGATCTTGCGGCGCAGGCCGATGACCGGCACGTTCTCTTCGTCGTTGCGCTCGGCGTACGCTGCGCCCCCGCGGGCCAGGGTCGCGCCGCCCTGCCCTTGCAGGTACGCGTCCAGGTCTTCGTGCAGGATGCGGCCGGCCGGGCCGCTGCCCGGCACGTAGCGCAGTTCTATGCCGAGATCCCAGGCGCGCTTGCGCACCGCGGGCGAAGCCAGCGGCTTCTCGCCGGGCTGGCGCGCGACGGCGGCGCCGGCCTGGCGCGCCGGCCGGGATGCGGCCGGCTGAGCGGCCGGCGGCTTGGGCGCGGCCGGCGCCGTTTCAACCGCCGGTTTGGCCGTTTCGCGGGGCGCCTCGGCGGCAGCCGCCTGCGGCGCCGCGGCGGGTTTGGCCGGCGGCATTTCCGCGCCCGGCTTGACGTTGCCTTCGCCTTCCACTTCCAGGCGGATCAGTTCGCCGCCCACGGCCATGACCTGGCCGACTTCGCCGCCCAGCGACACCACGCGGCCGACCACCGGCGACGGGATCTCCACCGTGGCCTTGTCGGTCATCACGTCGGCCAGCGGCTGGTCCTCTGCGACGCTGTCGCCGACCTTGACGTGCCAGCCCACCAGTTCGACTTCCGCGATGCCTTCGCCGATGTCGGGCATCTTGATGATATGAATACCCATCGCTCAACCCTCCATCGCGCGCTTGAATGCTTCCCCTACGCGGCGCGGGCCGGGGAAGTAGGCCCATTCCTGGGCGTGCGGATACGGCGTGTCCCAGCCGGTCACGCGCTCGACGGGCGCCTCCAGGTGATGGAAGCAGTGCTCCTGCACCAGCGAAATCAGTTCGGCGCCAAAGCCGCAGGTGCGCGTGGCCTCGTGCACCACCACGCAACGGCCGGTCTTTTTCACCGAATTGACGATGGCGTCCAGGTCCAGCGGCCACAGGCTGCGCAGGTCTATCACTTCGGCGTCGATGCCGGTCTCCTCGGCCGCGGCCACCGACACATGCACCGTGGTGCCGTAGGTCAGCACCGTCAGTTCGGCGCCCGGGCGCACCACCGCGGCGCTGTCCAGCGGCACGGTGTAGTAGCCGGTGGGCACCACGCTGCCGGGACGCCCGGTCCAGGGCGTGACGGGACGGTCGTGGTGGCCGTCGAACGGGCCGTTGTACAGGCGCTTGGGCTCCAGGAAGATCACCGGATCGTCGTTCTCGATGGCCGCGATCAGCAGGCCCTTGGCGTCGTAGGGATTGGAGGGCATCACGGTGCGCAGGCCGCAGACCTGCGTGAACATGGCCTCGGGGCTCTGGCTGTGCGTCTGGCCGCCGTAGATCCCGCCGCCGCAGGGCATGCGGATGGTCATGGGCGCGATGAACTCGCCCACCGAGCGGTAGCGCAGGCGCGCGGCCTCGGACACGATCTGGTCCGAAGCCGGATAGAAGTAGTCGGCGAACTGGATCTCGCAGACCGGACGCAGGCCGTAGGCGCCCATGCCCACGGCCACGCCGACGATGCCGCCTTCGGAGATCGGCGTGTCGAACACGCGCGAACTGCCGTACTTGGCCTGCAGGCCTTCGGTGCAGCGGAACACGCCGCCGAAATAGCCCACGTCCTGGCCGAACACCACCACGTTGTTGTCGCGCTCCAGCATGACGTCCATGGCCGAGCGCAAAGCCTGGATCATGGTCATCGACGCGGACGCCGGACCGATTTTGTTATCGATTGCCATGGTCAGACTCCGAGCTGCTGGCGCTGCCGGCGCAGGTGCTCCGGCATGTCCTTGTACACGTCTTCGAAAATGCTGGCGGCGCTGGGGACGTGGCCGTCGACCAGCGTGCCGTAGCTTTCGGCTTCCTTCTGGGCGGCCAGGATCTCGGCGTCGAGTTCGGCGCGCACGGCGTCGTGCTCGGCGTCGGACCAGATGCCGCGCAGGATCAGGTGCTTCTTGAAGCGCTCGATCGGATCGCCTAGCGGGAAGTGGCTCCAGTCGTCGCCGGGGCGGTACTTGGAAGGATCGTCGGAAGTGGAGTGCGGACCGGCCCGGTAGGTGACCCATTCGATCAGGGTCGGGCCCAGGTTGCGGCGGGCGCGTTCGGCGGCCCAGCGCGAGGCCGAATACACGGCCAGGAAATCGTTGCCGTCCACCCGCAGCGAAGCGATGCCGCAGCCCACGCCGCGGCCGGCGAAGGTGGCGCCTTCGCCGCCGGCGATCGCCTGGAAGGTGGAAATGGCCCACTGGTTGTTGACCACGTTCAGGATCACCGGCGCGCGGTACACATGGGCGAAGGTCAGCGCGGTGTGGAAGTCGGCCTCGGCCGTGGCGCCGTCGCCGATCCAGCCGGAGGCGATGCGCGTGTCGCCCTTGATGGCCGAGGCCATGCCCCAGCCCACCGCCTGGATGAACTGCGTGGCCAGGTTGCCCGAGATGCTGAAGAAGCCGCGTTCGCGGTCCGAGTACATCACCGGCAGCTGGCGGCCCTTGAGCGGATCGCGCTCGTTGGACATGAGCTGGCACATCATGGTGACCAGCGAGACGTCGCGCGCCAGCAGGATGCTCTGCTGGCGGTACGTCGGAAAGCACATGTCGCCCTGTTCCAGCGCCAGCGCATGCGCCGAGCCTATGGCCTCCTCGCCCAGGCTCTGCATGTAGAACGAGATCTTCTTCTTGCGCTGCGCGGTCAGCATGCGCCCGTCGAAGATGCGCGTCTTCAGCATGGTCCGCATGCCGGCGCGCAGCAGATCGTCGCTGACCTCCGGCGCCCACGGACCGACGGCGCGGCCTTCGTCGTCGATGACCCGTATCAGGCTGTAGGCCAGCCCGCCGGTGTCGACCGCGGCAACGTCAATGGGGGGTTTGGGCACGTCGCCGGCCGGCGACAGGCGTAGATAGGAAAAGTCGGTCTTGCAACCCGGCCGCCCCGTGGGCTCCGGGACGTGCAACTTCAATGGCCCGTACTGGCTCATGTAATGTCTCCACGCTTGATCGTGTCATGCGTTTATTTTTGCCACGGACGCCGCCCAAGGAGGTAGCCTCGGACCGCGTCATCGCCGGCTTGGCCGCGCAGTGATGATCGCAGCCAGCCGGTTAAAGACAATAGCACAGCCGCCCGCGCCATAGACAGACCCGCATGAAGACTGGCGTTGCAGGCCGTTTGTGCCCCGCAACCCAATGGCGGCGGCGGGCGGCGCTCCGCTAGCCGGCGAGCAGGCGCTCCAGCCTTGCGGCCACGCCCAACAGCCGGGTGTCTTCGTGCCAGCGGCCGCAAAGCTGCAGGCCTATCGGCAAGCCGCCCGGCGAACGGCCGCAAGGCATGGACAGCGCCGGATGGCCCGTAAGGTTCATGGGATAGGTGTACGGATACCAGGCCCCGCGGATGGTGCCGGCCGGCTTGCCGGCGATCTCGACGATGCCGTTGGGGTCCTGCTCCACCGGCAGCGGCGGCGCGGACACCGTGGGCGACACCAGCACGTCGTGCCGCTCGAACACGGCCTGCAGCGCGCCGAAGGCCTGGGTGCGCGCCGCCACCGCTTCCAGCAGCGCGGCCGCGCCATGCCGCCGGCCGCGCTCCACCGTCGCCACCAGGGAGGGGTCGAGGCGGTCGCGGAAGGCCTCCAGCCGGTCGCCCACGCGCGACGCCGTCACCGCCTCCAGGATGACCAGGAAGTGTTTTTCCAGCGACACGAAATCCAGCGACACCGGCTCCACGTGCGCGCCGTCTTCCTGCATCAGGCGCACGGCCGCGTCGGTGGCCGCCAGCACTTCCGGGGCCACCGGATTGCCGCAGGAAGGCAGATAGGCGACCCGCAGGCCGGCCAGCGTGGCGCGCGCCGGGGCGGCTGCCGGCAGGTCGAGCTGGCCATAGGGATCGCGCCGGTCCGCGCCCTGCAGCACGCCGTACAGCAAGGCCGTGTCGGCGACGTTGCGCGCCATCGGGCCCACGTAGGAATTCGCGCCGAACAGGTCGGCCGGCTGCAGATTGGGAATGGCGCCCAGCGTGGCCTTCATGCCGACGATGCCGCAGCACGAGGCCGGAATCCGGATCGAGCCGCCGCCGTCGGTGCCCAGCGCCAGCGGCCCCATGCCGGCCGCCACGGCCACCGCCGCGCCGCCGCTGGAAGCGCCGCAGGTGTAGCGCGGGTCGATGGGGTTGAGCGTGCGCCCGAACAGCGGCGCGTCCGTGCTCTGCTTGTGGCCGAACTCCGGCGTGGTGGTCTTGCCGATCAGGATCGCGCCCGCCGCCTTCACGCGCGCCACGGCCACGGCGTCCTCGCGCGGCACGAAGTCCTCGTACAGGGCCGAGCCCATCGTGGTGCGCACGCCGGCGGTCAGGGTCAGGTCCTTGACCGAGTACGGCACGCCGTGCAGCGGCCCCAGCGCGTCGCCGCGGCGCACCGCCGCCTCGGCCGCGCGGGCGGCGGCCAGCGCCGATTCGGCGGTCACGGTGATAAAGGCGTTCAGGTCCGCGCGCGCCGCGATGCGGTCCAGCGCCGCCGTCACGGCCTCCACCGGAGATACCTGCCCGCCGCGGATCGCCGCGGCCAGGGCCACCGCGTCCATGCCAGTCAATTCGTCCATCGCCTTTTCTCCTCTAGGGCCTGTTCACACTAAAAGGATCCACGCACAGGCCCTAGACCATCCAGCGGCCGCCGTCGATCAGCAAGGTCTGTCCCGTGATGAAGCGCGCCTCGTCAGAGGCCAGGAAAGCCACGGCCGCCGCCACGTCGTCCGGCTCGCCGACGAAGCCCGCCGGCGTCTGCGCCACGATGCGCGCCAGGATGGCCGACGACAGGCGCTCGTGCGCGCGCGTGCGCACCGCCCCGGGACACACGGCGTTGACCGTGACGCCGGCGGGCGCCAGTTCGCGCGCCAGCGAGCGCGTGAATCCGACCACGCCCATCTTGGCGGCCGCGTAGTCGGCCAGGCCGGCGTCGCCGGCGAACGCGGCGTCGCTGCTCATGTTCACGATGCGCCCGTAGCCGCGCGCCCGCATGCCGGGGGCGACCAGCCGCGAGGCGCGCATCGCCGTCAGCAGCGACACCTCCAGCACGAAGCGCCAGGTCGCTTCCTCCGATTGCGCGAACGGCCCGGAGCGCTCGCGCGCGCTTTGCCCCACGTTGTTGAACAGCACGTCCGGCGGCCCCAGCCCGGCCTCGACGCGGGCGAAGAAGTCCTCCATCACCGCGCCCGAGGTGCAGTCGCCCTCGACGGCGAGGCTGGCGCGCCCTTCCCGCCTGGCCTCTTCCACATCGAGATCGAGCACCGCGACCCGCGCGCCCAGCGCCGCGAAACGCCGGACCGCGGCCGCGCCTATGCCCTGCCCGCCGCCGGTCACGACGACCGTCCTGCCTTCGAACTGCGCGCCGGGCATCAATGGAAGCTCCGGCCGCCGTCCACCGCCAGGGTCGCCCCGGTGATGTAGCTTGCGCCGGCTCCGCTGAGAAACAGGATGGCCTCGGCCAGCTCTTCCGGCTGCGCGATGCGCCCCAGCGCGTAGCGCGCCCGGATGGCGGCCAGGCCGGCCTGCGGATCGGGCTGGTCCTCGTAGCTGGAACGGAACAGCGGCGTGTCCACCGCGCCCGGGCAGACGGTGGCGACCCGGATGCCGTAGGCGGCCAGCTCCATCGCCAGCACCTTGCCGAACATATTGACCCCGGCCTTGGCGGCGCAATAGGCGCTGCGCCCGGACAAGGGGCTGAGGCCGGCCGCCGAAGACACGTTGACGATGCTGCCGCCGCCCGCCTGCTTCAGGTAGGGCACGCTGGCGCGGCACACGTGCATGGGGCCGCTGAGGTTCACGGAAAGCACCCGGTTCCAGTCCGCGTCCTGCATGGATTCCAGGTCCGCGCGCAGGTCTATGCCGGCGCAGTTGACCACGCCGTCGATGCCGTCCAGCGCGCCGGCCGCCTCGCGCACGGCCTGCTCGACGGCCGCGCTGTCGGTCACGTCGCAGGCCAGCGCGGCGGCCAGGGGCAGTTCGCGGCCGGCCTCGGCCAGCGCCGCGGCGTCGCGGTCCAGGATCGCCACCGCCGCGCCCTGGTCCGCGGCCAGGCGCGCGAACGCCAGCCCGATGCCGCTGGCCCCGCCCGCCACCAGGTAGCGCCGCCGCGCGCTCATGCCGCGCTCCGCAGCCGCGGCCGGATGTCGTCGGTGATCACGTCGCAGCGGTCTATCCAGACCCGCTCGTGCGCCTTGGCGTAGCGGATCATCTCGTCCAGCACGTACAGGCGCGAGGGCTGGCCGATGATCTCGGGATGCATGCCCAGCATCATCATGCGGTCCTCGGCGTACAGCAGGTCGAACTCGCGCTTCCAGGCCTCCAGCACCGCCGAAGGCGACTGCATCGTGCGCCCCGGCAGCACGATCGAATACTGAAAGAACGGCGCATCGTCCAGCACCCAGCGAAACGGCAGCTCCACGATATCCGTGGACTGCCCGCCGATCTCCAGCAGGTAGGGAGAATCGTCGTCGAAGAAGTTCGACGAATAATCGAAGCCGTACTCGCGGATCAGGTCCAGCGTGATTTCGCTGAACTCGGCCGCCGGCGAGCGCCAGCCGCGCGGCCGGTAGCCGGCGGTGCGCACCAGCGCGTCCATGCCCCGCTCCATTTCCTCGCGCTCTTCCTGCGGCGTCAGGTTGACGATCCAGCGGTGCGTATGGCTGTGGTGGGCCACCTCGTGGCCCTGGTCGACGATGGCGCGGACCATGTCCGGATGCGCCAGCGCCACCACGCCCGGCACGAAGAACGTGGCGCGGACCTCGTGGCGCGCCAGCAGCGCCAGCACGCGCGGCACGCCGACCTTCCAGCCGTACGCCCCCTGCGACATCAGGACGGGGCGTTTGGCGTAGGCGGCGTCGCGCGCCGTCCACATGGTCTCGGCGTCCACGTCGAACGTCAGGAACAAAGGGAAACCCTTACTCGTCACGGACATTGCCGCTCCTTACACATGCTTGTGAAAACCCGTCCAGCGCTCGGCGAGCACCAGGGCGACGCCCGTCACCAGGATGAGCAGCGCGGAGACCGCCGCCACCGACGGGTCCACGCCCTGCTCCACCGACGTGAAAATCTTGACCGGCAGCGTGTTCTGGCTGGCCGACAGCAGGAACACCGACACCGGCACGTTGTCCAGCGAGGTGATGAAGGCGAACAGGCCGCCGGCCACCAGGCCCGGCTTGAGCAGCGGCAGCGTGACCAGCCGGAACGCCTCCAGGCGCCCCGCGCCGAGCACGCAGGCCGCGTCCTCCAGGGCCTCGTCGGCCGACGCCAGGCTGGCGAGGCTGGCGCGCACCACGTAGGGCGCGGTGATGACCACGTGGGCCAGCCACAGGCCGACGCCGCTGCCGCGCAGGCCCACGGCCGCGTAGTACTGCAGCAGCGCCACGCCCAGCACCACCGACGGAAGCACCAGCGGGGCCATGAACAGCGAATTCAGCCAGGCCGCGCCCGGCACCATGCGGCGCTGGATGGCGCAGGCGCCGGCCAGGCCCAGCGCCAGCGACGCGGCGGTCGAGCCGGCCGCCAGCCACAGGCTGGTCCAGGCCGCCTCCAGGTAGTCGGGATCGCTCAGGGCGGCATCGAACCATTTCAAGGTCAGCCCTTTCGGCGGCAGGGTCAGATAGGCCGTGTCGCTGAAGGCGGCCAGCACCACCACCAGCACCGGCACCTGCAAAAACAGCACGACCAGGAAGGCGACGCCGGTCAGCACCGGCCCGCTGGCGCGGCGTTCGTTCATGATTCGCCTCCCCAGCGCTTGAGCATCCGGCTGGACACGGCTATCACCGCCAGCGTCAGCGCCGTCAGCGTGAACGCCATCGCCGCGCCGGACGGCCAGTCCAGCGTCAGCAGGAAATCGTCGTAGATCATGGTGGCCATGACCTTGTAGGTCGGCCCGCCCAGCATGCGGGGCGTGACCAGGGCGCTGATGGTCAGCACGAACACCATGATGGAGCCGGCCAGGATGCCGTGCGCCGTCAGCGGCAGCGTCACCGACACGAAGGTGCGCAGCCGGCCGGCCTGCAGGGTGTAGGCCGCGTCGCGCAGGTCGCGCGGCACGGCCTGGATCACGGGCACCAGCATCAGCACCATGAAGGGCAGGAAGATATGGGTCATGCCCACCAGCACGCCGGTCAGGTTGAACATCAGCTTGAGCGGACGCTCGATCAGCCCCAGGTCGATCAGCGCGTTGTTCAGCAGGCCGCGGTTCGACAGCAGCGCGATCCAGCCGAACGAGCGCACCACCAGGTTCAGCAGCATGGGAAAGATGACCAGCAGGGTCAGGGCCAGCTTCAGGCGCGGCCGCGCATGCGCGATGACCCAGGCCAGCGGATAGCCCAGCAGCAGGCACAGCGCCGTCACGCCCAGGCCCAGCCCCAGGCTGCGCAGGATGACTTCGCGGTAGAACGGGTCGGTGACCAGCCGGGTGTAGTTGCCCAGCGTGTAGCCCTCGCCGATGCCCGAACCCGGGACGTATTCGCGCAGGCTGAGCGGCAGCATGAACAGCGCGGGCCCGACGAAGGCCAGCAGCAGCACCAGCAGCAGGGGCGACGCGAGCAGCGCGCCCGCCGAACGCCGGCTGATCGCCGCGCCTTCGCGCCGCGCTTGCGGGTATCCGCCCTCCAGGCGGCCGGACAGGTTCATGCCGCGGCCTCCGCGCCGGCGCGGCGCGTGGCGTACACGTGCTGCGGCCGCACGCCCAGCCATACCTCCACGCCGGCCTCCAGGCCGGACTGCGGGCCGTTGGTCGGCGTGTCGGCGATGATTTCGCCGCCGCCACGCAGCGCCACCACGTACTGGACCCGCGCCCCCACGAACGAGCGCAGCGCGATGGTGCCCGGCAGGCCGGCGCCGGCGGCGTTTTTCAAGGGCTGTATGGAAATGTCCTCCTGGCGCAGCACCACGTCCAGCGCATCGCCGGCCGCCAGGCCCTCGGCGCGTTCCACCGGCAGGCGGTGCCCGCCGGGCAGCTCGGCCTGCGGGCCGCCGCCGTCCATCGCCAGGCGGCCCTGCAACCGGTTGGGCCGGCCGATGAAGCCGGCCACGAAGCCGGTGGCGGGCCGGTGGTAAATGGCCTCGGGGGTGTCGAACTGCTGCACCACGCCGCCGGCCAGCACACAGACCCGGTCGGACATGCTCATGGCCTCGGTCTGGTCGTGCGTGACGAACAGCGTCGTGATGCCGACTTCGCGCTGCAGGCGCTTGAGCTCGATCTGCATCTCGTCGCGCAGCACGGCGTCCAGGTTGGACAGCGGCTCGTCGAACAGCAGGATGCTGGGACGCGGCGCGATCGAGCGCGCCACCGCCACGCGCTGCTGCTGGCCGCCCGAGAGCTGCCGCGGCATGCGCTCGCCCAGGCCCGACAGGCGCACGCTGGCCAGGGCCTGTTCGACGCGGGCGCGCAGGCCGGCTCCGTCGATGCCCTGGCGGCGCAGGCCGAAGGCCACGTTCTCGAACACGGTCATGTGCGGAAACAGCGCGTACGACTGAAACACCAGCCCCACCTGGCGCCGGTTGGGCGGCAGCCGCGTGATGTCGCGGTCGTCGACCAGGATGCGGCCGCTGGTCGGCGCGATCAGGCCCGCCACCATGCGCAGCACGGTGGTCTTGCCGCAGCCCGACGGGCCCAGCAGGGAGACGAACTCGCCGTCCTTGACCGACAGCGATATGCCGGCGGCGGCCGTGTGGCCCTCATAGCGCTTTTCCAGGCGCTCCAGTGTCAATGCAGGCATGATTGGATCCCCGTGTTGCGGCGCTTCAGCGCGCGACCTCGCGCTGCCAGCGGCCGACCCAGGCCGGCATGCCGCGCGCCACCGCCGCCGGATCGGGCAGCCACAGCTCGTCGAAATGCTTGCCCACCGCGACGATGCGCGAGGCCTTCTCCGACAATCGCACCTCGGTGTTGACCGGCCCCGCGTACTTTTTCTCGGCAAAGCAGGTCTGCACCTCTTTGGACAGCAGCGCGTCGATGTACTGCGTGGCCAGTTCAGTCTGCTTGCTGCCCTTGGGAATCGCCACCGACGGCAGGATGCCCACCGCGCCCTCTTCGGGATAGACCACGGCCAACGGCAGGCCGCTGTCTATGGCGGAACCGGCGCGGTCCGAATACCAGACCGCCACCGCGATTTCCTTGCGCTCGAAGAGCGACACGATCTGGTCGGCCTGGGTATAGAGCAGCGCCGAGGCCCGCGCCAGCGGCGCGATGGCCGCGAAACCGGGGTCCAGATTGTCCAGCGTGCCGCCGCGCATCCGGTTCAGCGCCAGCAGGAACTGCGAGCCGGCCGTGCCGCTGATGTCGCCTATCGCGAGCTTGCCTTCATAGGCCGGATCGGCCAGGTCGTTCCAGGACTTGGGCGGCGTCTTGACCTGGGTGGTGTCGTAGACGATGACGGTCGAGCCCGTCATGAAGCTCACGTAGTAAGGGGATTCGCCGTCGAAGGCGGACGGCGCGACCGACTTGGCGTTGGCGAGGCGGGCGCGGTCGATGGGTTCGAGCAGCTTCTCGTTCCTGAGCTGGGTGGCCAGCGAATTGTCCAGGTACACCACGTCGAAGTCCGACTTGCCGCCGGTGGCGCGGACCGCGGCGGCGAACTGCGCCGAGCTGCCCAGCTTGGTGCGTACCCGGGCGCCGGTTTTCTTCTCGAAGGCCTTGATCTGGCATTCGCGCGAGGCGTCCAGGAACGAACCGCCGAAAAGCCCCACCACCAGATCGGCCGCGTGCGTCTGCCCTGCCCAAGCGAACATGCCCACCACGGCGGCGCATGCAAGCGCCTTGGAAATCCTGACGTCCATGAAACCTCCTCGCGGGAAGATGGCCGGGGCCCTCGTCGTGACAAAATTGCCAAGCGTAGCCCTCGGTATTTGGTGCTTACGAGGAATTTATCTTTTTGAAAAGATATCATCAATGAGGGTTTTCACGCTGCTTGCAAAGGCTGGCGGGAATGCGTTAAATGCTTCTCCAGACAGGACAGACCCGGCGATCCCGGACGCATCCATGAAGCATCGCGACACCCCTACGCAGACCGCGGCCGACACCGCCGCGCCCTATTCCCATCTCGACCCCGACGACGATCTCATCGGCCGCGGCATTGCCCAATGGCGGCGCGAACGGCCGGACATCGACAGCTCGGGCAAGGAAGTCGTGGGCCGGCTGATCCGGCTGGAAGAAGTGGTGCTGCGCGCCATCAACGCGTCGCAGGAGCCTTACGGCCTGAAGTACATCGAGTACGCCGTGCTGACCACCTTGCGGGTGGACGGCGCGCCCTACTGTCTGGCGCCCTCGCAATTGCAGGCGCGGCTGCTGTGCAGTTCGGGCGGGCTGTCCAATATTCTCAAGCGGCTGGAAGGCCAGGGCCTGGTGCGCCGCGAGGTGGACAAGGCCGACCGCCGCGGCGTGCTGGTCACGCTGACCACCAAGGGCAGGCACCTGGCCGACAAGGCCATGCCTGCGCACGCGCGCGCCGAACAGGAACTGCTGGCCATGTTCACGCCGCAGGAGCGCGAGGTGCTGGCGCGCCTGCTCAGCCGGATGCTGGTGGTCAACGCCCCCGAGCTGGGCCGCGCGCCCGAGGCCGAGGCCCAGTCCTGAGGCTTGCCCGCGGGCATGAAAAAACCGGCCCAGCGGGCCGGTTCGTGGCGGGCTGGCCGATCAGGCCGGGCCGTTCCATTCCGTGACGAACTCGCGGAAATCCGGGCGGTTGGCCGGCGGCACCGCGCAAGCCGGCGTGCCGATGGCCAGGAAACCCAGGAAACGGTAATCCAGCGCGTCCAGGCCCAGCGCGTTCTGCACGTCTTCCACGTAAGTGCCGATGCCGGTGCTCCAGAACGCGGCGTAGCCCAGCATGTGCACGGCGTTCAGCATGTTCATGGTGGCCGCGCCGGTGGCCAGCAGCTGCTCCTGCTCGGGAATCTTGGTGTTGTCGTGCGCGATCTTCTGCGCCACGGCAACGAACAGCGGCACGCCGGCCATCCATTCGCGCACCGACTTTTCCTTTTCGGGCGTCATGCGGGGATCGCCGCTGCGCTTGACGGCGTCGAGCGCCAGGTCGGCCAGCTTGCCGATGGCCTCGCCGCGGATCACCACGAAGCGCCACGGACGCAGCGCGCCGTGGTCGGGCGCCGACATGGCGGCCTGCAGGATCTGTTCGAGTTCCTCGGGCTTGGGCGCCGGGGCGCGCAGAAACTTGAAGGAACGGCGGGAGGTCAGGGCGTGCAGCGGCGTGGCGGTCTGGTTAAGGGTCATGGGTTCCTGCGCAAATAGGAAAGAAACATATTCTCATAGGGAACCTCTGAACAAGTCCAACGAACCTGTCAGAATATAAGTTATTGAAAACAGTCCGATCCGAGTGAACCCGATGAGCCAGTTGAGTTTTTCCGAAGCCGAGTACGTTGGCAAACGCAAGAAAACGCGCCGTGAGAAGTTTCTGGCCAAGATGGAGCGTGCGGTGCCGTGGAAGCTCTTTGCCGATCTGGTCGATCCGCATTACCCCAAACCGGGCATCGGTCGTCCACCGTATCCGCTGGAAACGATGCTGCGCATCTACTTCATGCAACTGTGGTTTTCGCTGTCGGACCCGGCCATGGAAGAGACGCTGTACGACAGCTTTTCGATGCGCCAGTTTGCCAAACTGCCTGGAGGTCGTGTGCCGGACGAGACCACCATTTTGAACTTCCGTCATCTGCTCGAGCAGCACAACATTGCCGACCAAGCGCTTGAGGCGGTCAACCTGCTGTTGCAGGATCAAGGCATTCAGGTGCGCAAAGGCACCATTGTGGACGCCACAATTATCGATGCACCCAGCTCGACCAAGAACGCCAGCGGCACGCGGGACCCCGAGATGCATCAGACCAAAAAGGGAAACCAGTGGCACTTTGGGATGAAGGCCCACATTGGGGTTGATCTTCACAGCGGGCTGGTCCACACGGTGGTGGGCACCGCTGCCAATGAGCATGATGTTACTCAGGCGGCTGCGTTGCTGCATGGTGAAGAAACGTTGGCTTTTGGCGATGCCGGTTATCAAGGCGTAGACAAACGACCCGAGCACCAAGGGCGTGACGTAACCTGGCACATTGCCATGCGCCCCGGCAAACGGCGCGCCTTGGGTAACAGCGCAATTGATCGTTTGACGCAAAACATTGAGCGGGCCAAATCCAGTCTTCGAGCCAAGGTTGAGCATCCGTTTCGTGTCATCAAATGCCAATTCGGGTTTCGTAAAGTCAGATTCCGTGGACTGGCCAAGAACACTGCGCATTTGAAAATGTTGTTTACGCTGTCCAATATCTGGATGGCACGCCGCCCGTTGACGGCGGTGGCAGGGTAAGTGCGCCCAAAAAGCGCCAACAGGCCCGAAAACGGGCCTGATCGGGGTGCAAACAACCCGAAAGTGGCGATGATTTGAGCAGTTTTTAACCATTTTTGAATACTTTGGTCATGAGGTCGATTTTTGGATGTTTGAAATCGAGTTCTTCAGACCTTCCATAGTACGCGATGGGCGCGGCGCGCGCGCCGATCCCCCGCCGCGCGGCAAGGGTATGGCGGGAGGGTTCGGCCCGGATTTCAGCCCAGGTGCGTATGCCGTTCCTGGCGCTCTTCGACCTGCATTTCGCTGAGACCGTGCAGGATGCCGCAGTCCTCCGCGTCGGGCCGGGCCGACAGGCAGCGCTGGCGCAGTTCGGCCAGCTGGGACTTGAGCTGGGTGAGCTCGGCGATGCGCTCGTCCACGTGGGCGATGTGCTCGTCGAACAGCTCATTAATGGGGCCGCAGCCAGTCTGGTGATTGTCCGCCAGCGACAGGATGGCGCGGATCTCGTCCTGCGTCATGTCCAGCGCCCGGCAGTTGCGGATCAGTCGCAGCCGTTCCAGATGGGCCTGGCCGTAGCTGCGGTAGTTGTTCAGGCCCCGTTCCGGGGCCGGCAACAGCCCTTCGCGCTCGTAGTACCTGATGGTTTCGACCGTGGTGCCGGTGGCCGTGGCCAGTTCGCCTATGCGCATGGTTGCCTCCTGGATCATGTCCGTTTCGTAATGAGGGGTTGACCCTATAGTAACTCCAAGGTGTGCAATAGCGTCACCAAGCATATTTCAAGGCAGAAGGCGATGTCTTTACCTATGGTCAAGCAACACGAACATGCACATGGCCACGCGCACGACCATGCGGGCCATGACCATGCCGGACACGATCACTCGCACCACGATCACGCCGGACATGACCACTGCGGTCACGATCACCCGGGCCACGATCATTCGGGGCATGACCACGCCGGGCACGACCATCCGGCGCACGACCATGCCGCCGGCGCCTGCTGCGGCCACGACCACGCGGCGCAGCCCTTCACGCTGTCTGGCGGCGGCGCGGCCACGCTCGTCGCCGGCCCCGGCCAGGCGCTGGCGCGCCTGCGCATCGGGCAGATGGACTGCCCCACCGAGGAAACGCTGATCCGCAAGAAGCTGGGCGGCATGGACGGCGTGCACGCGCTGGATTTCAACCTGATGCAGCGCGTCCTGACGGTGGTGCACGCCGAAGGCGCGCTGGACCGCATCATGGCCGCCATCCGTTCGCTGGACATGACCCCCGAGCCGCTGGCCGCGGACGCGCCGCAGCAAGCCGCGCCCGCGGCCAAGCCGGTCAACTGGTGGCAGATCGGCGGCGCCGGCCTGCTGGCGGCGATGTCCGAGATTTCGCATTTCGCCAGCTGGCCGCTGGCCGTCACCGCCGGCCTGGCCGTGGCCGCCATCATCGCCTGCGGCATCGGCACCTACCGCAAGGGCTGGATCGCCGTGCGCAACGGCAACCTCAACATCAACGCGCTGATGAGCCTGGCCGTGACCGGCGCCGTGCTGATCGGCCAGTGGCCCGAGGCGGCCATGGTGATGTTCCTGTTCAACGTGGCCGAACTGATCGAAGCCCGCTCGCTGGACCGGGCGCGCAACGCCATCCGCGGACTGCTGGACCTGGCGCCGGAAACGGCGACGGTGCGCCAGGCCGACGGCAGCTGGGCCGTGATGCCCGCCGCCGGCCTGCAACCGGGCGACATCGTGCGGGTCCGGCCGGGCGAGCGCATCGCCGCCGACGGCATCATCGTCAGCGGCAGCTCGGCGGTGGACCAGTCGCCCATCACCGGCGAAAGCCTGCCCGTGGAAAAAGCGCAGGACGACCCGGTCTACGCGGCCACCGTCAACGCCTCGGGCTCGTTCGAATACCGCGTCACGGCGGCGGCCGGCAACACCACGCTGGCGCGCATCATCCACGCGGTGGAACAGGCCCAGAGCGCCCGCGCGCCCACCCAGCGCTTCATCGACCGCTTCTCGCGCATCTACACGCCCACCGTGGTGGTGGTGGCGCTGCTGGTGGCCGTGGTGCCGCCCCTGCTGTGGAGCCAGCCCTGGTTCGACGCGATCTACCGCGCGCTGGCGCTGCTCATCATCGCCTGCCCCTGCGCGCTGGTCATCTCCACGCCGGTCAGCATCGTCAGCGGCCTGACCGCGGCGTCGCGGCGCGGCATCCTGGTCAAGGGCGGCGTCTATCTCGAAGAAGGCCGCAACCTCAAATGGCTGGCGCTGGACAAGACCGGCACCCTGACCCACGGCAAGCCGGTGCAGACCGACCTGCTGGACTGGGAACCCGCCGGCGCCGGCCGCCAGCCCGCCGCGCTGGTCGCCGCCAGCCTGGCCGCGCGGTCGGACCACCCGGTCTCGCTGGCCGTGGCCAACGCGGCGCGCGAGGCCGGCAAGACCCTGCTCGACGTCGACGGCTTCACGGCGCTGGCCGGGCGCGGCGTGTCCGGCGTGGTCGACGGCGTGACCTACCAGCTGGGCAACCTGCGCCTGATGCGCGAAGCCGGCGTTTCCAGCGACGCGCTGGAAACCCGCATGGGCGAGCTGGAACGCCAGGGCAAGAGCGTGATCGCGCTGACCGACGGCAGCCGCGTGCTGGCGCTGGCCGCCGTGGCCGACACCGTCAAGCCCACCAGCGCCGCGGCCGTCGCCGACCTGCATGCCCTGGGCGTGCGCACGCTGATGCTGACCGGCGACAACACCCACACGGCCCAGGCCATCGCGCGCCAGGTCGGCATCGACGAGGCGCGCGGCGACCAGCTGCCCGAGGACAAGCTGAGCGCCATCGAAAGCAAGCTGGCCGCCGGCGGTCGCGTCGGCATGGTGGGCGACGGCATCAACGACGCCCCCGCACTGGCCCGCGCCGACATCGGCTTCGCCATGGGCGCGGCCGGCACCGGCACCGCCATCGAGACCGCCGACGTGGCGCTGATGGACGACGACCTGCGCAAGATCGGCACCTTCCTGCGCCTGTCGCGCGCCACGCACAGCGTGCTGGTGCAGAACATCGTGCTGGCGCTGGGCATCAAGGCGGTATTCCTGGCGCTGGCCATGACCGGCAACGCCACGCTGTGGATGGCGGTGTTCGCCGACGTGGGCGCCAGCCTGCTGGTGGTGTTCAACGGGCTGCGGCTGTTGCGGGCGGCGCCTGTCGGAGCGCGGTAGGGAGGCGGTGGGGCGATGCGATCGGCAAACGTAGGATGGGTGCAGCGCGAGATGCTTTGAACAAGAACCCGAATATCGAGCGCGCGAAACCCATCACTTCGCAACAACGCTAACCCGCCTGCTCTTCCTGCGGCCAGTCGCGCAACACCGGCGCGTCCGGCGCACCCGGTCCGTTCTCGCGCAGATGGTCTTTCTGCAACAACGCCATGCGATAGGCGTCCCGATAGGAGCCGTTGGAGAAGAACTCTTCCTTCAGCAGGCCTTCGATGGTGAAGCCGCAGCGCTCGTAGATATGGACGGCGGCGCGGTTGTCCTTGTCGACCACCAGATAGACCTTGTGCAGGTTCAGCACGCGGAAGGCATAGCCCACCGCGATGCGGGTCGCGGCCTTGGCGTAGCCCCGGCCCTGGTACGAGGGCGCGATGATGATCTGGAATTCCGCGCGCCGGTGGATGTAGTCGATTTCCACCAGTTCGACCAGGCCGGCCGGCTGGCCGGTGTCGTGCTCGATGATGAATCGCCGCTCGTTCTGCGCGTGCAGGTGGCGGTCGTACAGTGCGACGAGTTCGTCGTACGCCTCGTAGGGCTCTTCGAACCAGTAACGCATGATGACGTCGTTATTGTTGATTTTGTGCACAAAGTGCAGATCGCCGCGCTCCAGGGGGCGAATTCGGATATCGGATGTGACCGACATGTTTACCTCCGCAAGTCGATCCATTGTATGCCGCGCGCCCTGCCGTCACGGCAGCGCGAAGGCCGGCAGCCGCAGCGCGATGCGCCGCATGACCTCGTTGGCGGCCGACGACAGCGGGCGTCCCAGGCGCAGCAGCGCCTGGCATTCGGGCGCGCTCAGGATCGGATGCTCGATGGGAATGGCGACCAGCTCGCCGCTGGCCAGTTCATGGTGCACGCCGAGATTGGGCATCAGCGTCACGCCCGCGCCGGTCATGGCGTACTGCTTGAGCACGCGCAGCGAATTGGTGGTCAGGCTGGGCGTCAGGTGCACGCGCTCGGTGAATTCCAGCAGGTCCACCGCCTGGCGCAGCCCGTAGGGCGAAGCCATCAGCGCGAACGGATACGGCAGGATGTCGTTGATGGTGAGCGGCGCCCGCCGCGCGGCCAGCGCGTGGCCGCGCCCGGCGATCAGGCATACCGGGTGCTTGCGGCTGGCGCGGCAGCGCAGGCGCGGGTCCACCGGCGGGTTGTAGGCCAGGCCGATGTGCGCGGCGTCGCTGGCCACCGCCTCGACCACCTCGTTGACCGAGCCCACGTCCACGCTGAGCTTGATGCGCGGATGCTCGATGCAGAACGGGCCGACCACGTGCTCCATCAGGCTGTCGATGAAACCCTCGCTGATCATCAGCTGCACGCTGCCGCTCTGCATGCCGCGCCATTCCTGCAGGCGCGCGTTCAGGTGTTCCTGCTGCGCGCGGCAGCCGCGGTAGTACTCCAGCAGCATGTCGGCGGCCTCGGTGGGCGCCAGCCCGCGCGGGCGCCGCTCGAAAAGCTGTACGCCCAGCTCCTTTTCCAGCAGCTGGATCTGGCGGCTGATGACGGAAGCGGCCGTGTCCAGCTTGTCGGCCGCTCCGCGTATCGACCCGCAGGCCACGACCTCGTGGAAGTACTTCAGGCGGACCTGGTTGATTTCCTGCATATCCCCTTGTTCCCCGGCGCTGGCGATGCGCCGCAATGACCGGGCTTGTGTTGCCCAATAGGCAACGATAATTCATCTTTCCGGTTATTGTCTGCAACGCGTGATCTTCCAATAATGGCGGCGCCGGTGTTCCGGCGCCATCCCCATCCATCGCGGGCGCAGACCCGTGCGAGGAGACATGCAATGCCAAATCCGACCACGCCGGGCGCGGACCCGCGCCTGCCCCCGCTGTACCGCAAGATCACCTGGCGCCTGCTGCCCTTTCTGCTGCTGTGCTACGTGTTCGCCTACCTGGACCGCATCAACATCGGCTTCGCCAAGCTGCAGATGCAGCAGGACGTGGGCATTTCCGACGCGGTCTACGGCCTGGGCGCGGGCATCTTCTTCCTGGGCTACGTATTGTTCGAGGTGCCCAGCAACCTGCTGCTCACGCGCATCGGCGCGCGCCGCACCATCAGCCGCATCATGGTGCTGTGGGGGCTGACCTCGGCCTCGATGCTGTTCGTGCAGGGCGAATGGAGCTTCTATGTCCTGCGCTTCATGCTGGGCGTGTTCGAAGCCGGCTTCGCGCCCGGCATGATCTTCTACCTGACCTACTGGTACTCGCAGTCGCGCATGGCCGGCGTCATGGCGGTGGTCATGCTGGCCGGCCCCATCGGCGGCATCGTGGGCGGGCCGGTGTCGGCCTGGATCATGACCGCCTTCTCGGGCGCGCACGGCCTGGACGGATGGCAATGGATGTTCCTGCTCGAAGGCCTGCCCTGTGTGCTGCTCGGGGCGGTGGCTTTCTATTTCCTGGACGACCGGCCGGCCGAGGCCCGCTGGCTCAGCGCCGAGGAAAAGGCCCTGCTCGCCGCCGACCTGGACACGCGCGGCGCGCAGCAGAAGCACGCCTTCTCGCAGGTGCTGCGCGACCCCGCCATCTACGGCATGGCGCTGACCTACTTCTGCCTGATCTGCGGCATCTACGCCGTGAGTTTCTGGCTGCCCACCCTGCTGAAGCTGGCGGGCGTGCAGGACACGATGGAGATCGGCCTGTACTCGGCCATTCCGTACGTGGCCGCGGCCGTGTTCATGCTGTGGTTCGCGCGCAGCTCGGACCGCATGCAGGAACGGCGCTGGCACACCCTTGCGCCCGCCCTGATGGCCGGGCTGTCGCTGTGCGTGGCCACCGCCGCGCCGACGCAATTCGCGCTTTCCCTGACCGCGATCACGCTGGCCACCGGCTTCATGTGGGCCGCATACACGGTATTCTGGGCCATCCCGTCGCAGTACCTGAAGGGCCAGGCGGCCGCCGGCGGCATCGCCCTCATCAACAGCATCGGCCTCCTGGGCGGCTTCCTCAGCCCCTCGATCATCGGCTGGTCCAAGCAGGTCACCGGCTCGCTGGCGGGCGGCCTCTACGTCATCTCCGCCCTGCTGGTGGCCGGCGCCCTCCTGCTGCTGGTGAACCGCCCGCCCCGTCCCGCGCCCGCAGGCGCCTGAGCTCCAACCCACAGGAAACCCATCATGCACATACTGGTTGCCGGTTTTCAGCACGAGACCAACACCTTCGCGCCGTCGCTGGCCGGGTACGAGAACTTCGTCCGCGGCGAAGGCTTCCCCGCCATGGTGCGCGGCGAGGACATGCTGGCCCTGCGCGAGGTCAATATCCCCGCCGGCGGCTTCATCAACGCGGTCCTGGCCCAGGGCCATACCGTGCAGACCGTGATCTGGGCGGGCGCCAGCCCCTCGGCCCACGTGACCCGCGACGCCTACGAGCGCATCGCCGGCGAGATCCTGGACGCGGCGCGCGCCGGCGGCTACGACGCGGTCTACCTGGACCTGCACGGCGCCATGGTCGCGCAGCACCTGGACGACGGCGAAGGCGAGCTGCTGGCCCGCATGCGCGCCATCGTCGGGCCGGACGTGCCGGTGATCGCCAGCCTGGACCTGCATGCCAACGTCACCGCACAGATGCTGCAGGCCGCCGACGGCCTGGCCGCGTTCCGTACCTATCCGCACGTGGACATGGCCGACACCGGCGCGCACGCGGCGCGGCTGCTGCAGGCCCGCAACGCCGCCGGCCCCGCCTGGTGCCGCAGCGAGCGCCGCCTGCCCTTCCTGATCCCGATCAACGGCATGTGCACGCTGCTGGAGCCGTCCCGCGGCGTCTACGACCTGCTGGCGCAGCTGGAACAGACGCCGGGCGTGGCCTCGATCTCGTTCGCGCCGGGCTTTCCGGCCGCGGACTTCCCGGAATGCGGCCCGGTGGTGTGGGCCTACGGCACCGACCCCGCCGCGGTCGAGCGCGTGACCGAAATGCTCTACCGGCGCGTGCTGGAGCTGGAGCCCGAATGGTCGCCCGACTTCCTGGAGCCGGCCGAGGCCGTGCGCCGCGCGCAGGCGCTGGCGGCCGGCGCCTCGCGTCCGGTGGTCATCGCCGACACGCAGGACAATCCCGGCGCTGGCGGCGACGCCAACACCACCGGCATGCTGCGCGCGCTGGTCGAGGCCGACGCGCAGAACGCCGCGCTGGGCCTGTTCTACGACCCCGAGGCCGTGCGCCTGGCCACCGAGGCCGGGCTGGGCAACCGGGTCCGGCTGAAGCTGGGCGGACAGTCCGGCGTGGCCGGCGACGCCGCGTTCGAAGGGGAATTCACGGTCGAGACCTTGTCGGCCGGCAAGCTGCGTTTCGACGGCCCGATGATGAACGGCATGGACGTGGACCTGGAAGGCGTGGCCGGCCTGCGCATCGGCGGCGTGCGCGTGGTGGTCAGCGCCACCAAGTCGCAGATGCTGGACCGCAACCTGTTCCGCGTCGGCGGCGTGCAGCCCGAGGAAATGGGCATTCTGGTGGTCAAGAGTTCGGTGCACTTCCGCGCCGACTTCCAGCCCATCGCGCACGAGGTGCTGGTGGCCAAGGCCCCCGGCCCCATGCAGGCCGACCCCGCCGACCTGCCCTGGACCCGGTTGCAGCCGGGCATGCGCATCCGGCCGCTGGGCCCCGCCTTCTCGTACTGAAGGCCGGCGCCCGCCGGATTGGCGTACGCGCCCGGCGATGGCAGACTGGCGGCATGAAGAAGATCCTCACGCTCGCCTATCCCCGCCTGTCCGGGCCGGACGCCGAATTCATCGAAGCGTTCCGCCAACAGCACGACGGCCAGCACCGGCTGGCCAAGGCGCACTTCACGATGGCGTTCGGCAGCGCCGGCATCGACGAACATGCCTACCTGAAGCACGTGGAAGAAACCGCCCGCGCGGCGCGACCCATCGCCTTCGCGTGCCGCTACGCCATGCTGGCCGGCGACGCGGCGCAGGCCTATGCCTACCTGGTTCCCGACGAAGGCTACAGCCAGCTGTCGCGCCTGCATGACGCCCTGTACCGCCAACTGCTGGCGCCTACGCTGCGGCTGGACCTTCCCTATGTGCCGCACATCGCGGTCGCTTCATCGAGCAACCGCGCCCTGATGAAATCCCTGTGCGACGAGCTGAACCGGGGCGACCTGGAAATCCGCGGCTCGGTCGAACGGCTGACCGTGGCGGCGCTGGAGAACAGCGTGCTGACCGACCTGGTCTCGTATCCGCTGGGCGGCTGAAGCGGCCCGGGTTATTTCAGCCGGGCCTGCGAGCTGACGAAATCCTCCAGCGTCAGGCCTTTTTCCTTCAGGATGGCTTCCAGCAGCGGCTGCAGCCTGCCCAGGCTTTCCTGCACGGTTTCGCGCACCGTGTCGACCACCACCTGGGTGCTGCGCTCGATCTCGATATTGACGAAGTCGCCGGCCTGCTTGTCCTCGAACACCGTCATGCGGCGGGTTTCGGGAATCAGCCAGACCTCGAACCAGCCTTCGGCGCGATTGACCTCCGATACCGTCAGGCTGGCGCCGTTGATGGCGATATAGCCCTTGGCGAAAACATACTTGCGGAAATCGGCGGGGATGCTGAAGCGCATCAGGCGGTTGGTGTCCGAGGACTGCACCGTCAGCACCTCGGAGGTGAAGTCCACGTGGCCCGACAGCGGATGGCCGCCGATCTCGGCGCCGTCCTTGGCCGCGCGCTCGACGTTGGCGCGGTCGCCCGTGCGCAGGCCGCCCAGCGTGGTGATGGCCAGGCTTTGCTGCATGACGTCGAAGCGGGCCCGGTTCTCGCCCAGCAGCTCGGTGACCGTCAGGCAGACGCCGTCGGTCGAGACGCTGGCGCCCACCGCCAGGTCCACGCAGAACCCGGGCGGAAAATCGAGCGTAAACGTGCGCAGGCCCTCGCGGTCGGAGATCTCGGCGATCTTCGCGGTGCCTTGGACTATTCCTGTGAACATGTGAATCCTGAAGCGGGCGCGGCGGCCCCTGGCAAAACATCAACGTTAACCGATATTTTGCCAGGGACCGCCGCGGCGGCCCTGCGGATTACAGGCTCAGTGCTTGATGGCGATGGTCTTCAGCGTGGTGAAGCCATACAGGGCCTCGAAGCCCTTTTCGCGGCCGTAGCCGGACTGGCGCGAACCGCCGAACGGCAGCTCCACGCCGCCGCCGGCGCCGTAGTTGTTGATGAACACCTGGCCGGCGCGCAGCTTGCGGGCCAGGCGCAGCTGGCGGCCGCCGTCGCGGGTCCAGACGCCGGCCACCAGGCCGTAGAGCGTACCGTTGGCGATGGCCAGCGCCTCTTCCTCGGTGTCGAACGGCATGGCCGCCAGCACCGGGCCGAACACTTCCTCCTGCGCCAGGCGGCTGTCGGACGGCACGTCGCGGAACAGCACCGGCGGCTGGTAGAAGCCCGCCTCGGGCGTGCCTTCCTTGAGCTTGCCGCGCGCAGCGACCTTCATGCCGGCGGCTTCGGCCTCGCTCACGAAGCCGCGCACGCGATCCTGCTGGCGGGCGTTGATCAGCGGGCCCACGTCGAGGTCGGCCGCGGCCGGGCCGGTGACCGTGGCCGCAAAGGCCTCGGACAGGCGCTTGAGCACGGTTTCGTACACGCCGCGCTGGATCAGCACGCGGCTGCCGGCCGAGCAGGTCTGGCCCGCGTTCTGGATGATGGCGCCCAGCAGCACCGGCAGCGCGGCGTCCAGGTCGGCGTCGTCGAACACGATCTGGGGCGACTTGCCGCCCAGTTCCAGCGTGACCGGCACGTGGTTCTCGGCGGCGGCGTGCGCCACCATCTTGCCGGTCTGCGGCGAGCCGGTGAAGGAAATATGGTCGATGCCCGGATGCGCCGACAGCGCCGCGCCGGCCTCGTGGCCGTAACCCGTGACGATGTTCAGCGCGCCGGCGGGCAGGCCCGCCTCGGCGGCGATCTCCGCCAGCTTCAGCAGCGACAGGCAGGCGTCTTCGGCCGGCTTGACCACGCAGGCGTTGCCGGCGGCCAGCGCCGCGCCCACGCTGCGGCCGAAGATCTGCAGCGGGTAGTTCCAGGGCACGATGTGGCCGGTGACGCCGTGCGGTTCGCGCACCGTCAGCACGGTGAAGCCCGGGTTGTAGGGAATGGTCTCGCCGTGCAGCTTGTCGACCGCGCCGGCATAGAACTCGAAGTACCGGGCCACCGCGGCGGCGTCGGCGCGCGCCTGCTTGATGGGCTTGCCGGTGTCGGCCGATTCCAGCTGCGCCAGTTCTTCCTGGCGATCCAGCAGCGCGAACGCGATGCGCATGAGCAGGCGGCTGCGCGCGGCGGGCGCCATCTGGCCCCACTCGCCTTCGTAAGCCTCGCGCGCCACCTTCACGGCGCGGTCCACGTCGGCTTGGCCCGAGCGCGCAATCGCCTCGAACGGCTTGCCATCGGACGGGTTCAGGACATCTATGGTTTCGCCGGTAGCGGCCGCCACCCATTGGTTGGCGATAAAGTTCTTCTGAGTCACGATGTGCGGAGTAAAGTAGCGGCCGGACGGCCGGTTGCAAAATGGTGAGCGATCGGATCGAGCGATCAGATCCCATTATGAGAGCCGCCAAAAACTTGTCAATTGAATTGACAGCCTTTGTCCCAAGAGTCAGGATATTTTTCCGTCATCTCGGGTTATCCCTAACATTCCAACGGCTTAGCACCGCCTCAAACTTGTTATGGCCACTGACAAACCCGATCCGGCGCGCACCCGCGGCGTGCCGATAAGCAACGTGCGCGACCCGCAGCTGGCCTCGCTGCTGGAAGCCGCCAACCGCCCCCGTCCCGAACTGGACGTGCTGGCCGAAGTGGCGTCCGGCCTGGGCTACGTGCGTGCCGAACGCTTCGCCGAGCGCGTCTACGAAAGCCTGTTCTACGCAATCGCCACCGGCAAGATCGCGCCCGGCAGCAAACTGCCCACCGAACTGGAACTGGCCGCCCTCTTCGAGGTCTCGCGCCCCGTGGTGCGCCAGGCCCTGGACCGGCTGCGCGAAGACCAGCTGGTGGACTCCATCCGGGGCTCGGGCTCCTACGTGCGCGCCAAGCCCGACCTGATGGGCGGCATGCCCGCGGTCGACCCGGCCCGCCGGGTCGGCCACATCCTCGAAGGCCTGGAGCTGCGCATGGTGATCGAGCCCGAATGCGCCTACCTGGCCGCGCTGCGCCGCACTTCCGACGACCTGGGCGAAATGGACCGCATGCTGACCGGCTACGAAGAAGCCGACGCCTCCGGCGCCATCGCCCACCACCACGACTACGGTTTCCACCGCGCCATCGCCGCGGCCACCGGCAACCAGCGCTTCGTGCAGGTGCTGAAATCGCTGGAATACGACGTCAGCCACGCGGTCAACGTCATGCGCCACCTGGTCCACAGCGAACCCTGGAAACGCACCCGCGCCGCCATCGACGAACACCGCCACATCTACCGGCTGATCCAGGAACAGGACGCCGAAGGCGCGCGCAACGTCATGCGCGCCCATATCGAAAAAGCCCGCAGCCGCATGCTCAACAGCGGCCCGGAACACTGAGCAGGAAGCCTCACCCATGTCATCGCAACGCACGCCCCTGAACCTCGACCAGCAACTCGTCATCGTCACCGGCGCCAGCCGCGGCCTGGGAGCCGCCATCGCCCAGGCCTTCCTGCGCGAAGGCGCCAGGGTCGTCATCAACTACCTGAACAGCGCCGACCGGGCCCAGGCCCTGGCCGCCGCCGCCCCCGAGCGCGCGCTGGCGCTGCAGGCCGACGTGCGCGACCCGGCCGCCGTCGCCGCCCTGGTCGCCCAGGCCAGCGAACATTTCGGCATACCCGTCAGCACCGTGGTCAACAACGCCCTGCCCGCCTTCCAGTTCGACGGCGACCTGCGCCCGCATGCCGACACGCTGGACTGGAGCCGCATGAACGCGCAGCTCGAAGGCAGCGTGCGCGCCGCGCTCAACACCACCCAGGCCGTCCTGCCCGCCATGCGCGCCGCCGGCGGCGGACGCATCATCAACGTCGGCACCAACCTGGTCCAGAATCCGGTCGTGCCCTATCACGACTACACCGCCGCCAAGGCGGCGCTGCTGGCCTTCACCCGCACCCTGTCGCACGAACTGGGCGCCGACGGCATCACGGTCAACATGGTTTCGGGCGGCCTGCTGCGCACCACCGACGCCTCGGCCGCCACACCGGACGCGGTGTTCGACATGATCGCCGCCGGCACGCCGCTGCGCGAAGTCACCACGCCGGCGCAGTTCGCCGACGCGGTGCTGTTCTTCGCCAGCCCGTGGTCGCGCGCCGTCACCGGCCAGAACCTGATCGTCGACGGCGGCCTGGTGAAGGGATAAAACGGAACCGGCCGCGTGAAACCGGCTTGTGGACGCTATGCCTGCAGCCGGCGGGCGCTGATCTCGCCGGCGGCGTAGCGGATGCCCTTGAGCGCGGCGTCCTCGCTAATGAAGGCCGAATCGCCCACGCCGATGCGCGTCCATTGATGATGCGGCGCGGTCCGCACCCAGGCCTCGAACCCCTGGCGCGCCGCCAGCGGCCGCAGTTCGTATTCGAGGCGATAGCCGTTGAGCCTGATCACACCTGTAGTCATAGCCGACTCCTCCGCCTCTCAGCTCCGGCCCGCGATGCCGCAGGCGCGCATGATGGAAGTCCCCGAAGCAGCCATGGCCCCCTGTGGATCATTCTCCGCCCGCACCACCTCCGTGACGCGTTGACCGTCGACCATCCATCGCCGCGCGATGCTGATCACGTCGGTGAACTCGGGCCGCGGCCCATCCAGCAGCCAGCCGACTATCGGAACACCGGGAGAAACCGTTTCCAAATCAAGGCATTTCATGCCGCTCTCCGTTCAGGGAACCCTAGCAGCGTAGCCATTGATTGAATCTTTAAGTATTAGGGAAGGTCTGAAGAACTCGATTTCAAACATCCAAAAATCGACCTCATGACCAAAGTATTCAAAAATGGTTAAAAACTGCTCAAATCATCGCCACTTTCGGGTTGTTTGCACCCCGATCAGGCCCGTTTTCGGGCCTGTTGGCGCTTTTTGGGCGCACTTACCCTGCCACCGCCGTCAACGGGCGGCGTGCCATCCAGATATTGGACAGCGTAAACAACATTTTCAAATGCGCAGTGTTCTTGGCCAGTCCACGGAATCTGACTTTACGAAACCCGAATTGGCATTTGATGACACGAAACGGATGCTCAACCTTGGCTCGAAGACTGGATTTGGCCCGCTCAATGTTTTGCGTCAAACGATCAATTGCGCTGTTACCCAAGGCGCGCCGTTTGCCGGGGCGCATGGCAATGTGCCAGGTTACGTCACGCCCTTGGTGCTCGGGTCGTTTGTCTACGCCTTGATAACCGGCATCGCCAAAAGCCAACGTTTCTTCACCATGCAGCAACGCAGCCGCCTGAGTAACATCATGCTCATTGGCAGCGGTGCCCACCACCGTGTGGACCAGCCCGCTGTGAAGATCAACCCCAATGTGGGCCTTCATCCCAAAGTGCCACTGGTTTCCCTTTTTGGTCTGATGCATCTCGGGGTCCCGCGTGCCGCTGGCGTTCTTGGTCGAGCTGGGTGCATCGATAATTGTGGCGTCCACAATGGTGCCTTTGCGCACCTGAATGCCTTGATCCTGCAACAGCAGGTTGACCGCCTCAAGCGCTTGGTCGGCAATGTTGTGCTGCTCGAGCAGATGACGGAAGTTCAAAATGGTGGTCTCGTCCGGCACACGACCTCCAGGCAGTTTGGCAAACTGGCGCATCGAAAAGCTGTCGTACAGCGTCTCTTCCATGGCCGGGTCCGACAGCGAAAACCACAGTTGCATGAAGTAGATGCGCAGCATCGTTTCCAGCGGATACGGTGGACGACCGATGCCCGGTTTGGGGTAATGCGGATCGACCAGATCGGCAAAGAGCTTCCACGGCACCGCACGCTCCATCTTGGCCAGAAACTTCTCACGGCGCGTTTTCTTGCGTTTGCCAACGTACTCGGCTTCGGAAAAACTCAACTGGCTCATCGGGTTCACTCGGATCGGACTGTTTTCAATAACTTATATTCTGACAGGTTCGTTGGACTTGTTCAGAGGTTCCTTAGGAATGCGCAAAAATTTGAACATTTTGTATGTTCATTGCATTTTTGCCGTCAATGACAGCGGGCGGAGGGGGCGACATACATGCTCACATATCGGGACGCGCCCTACCCCGCGAGAGCGGGCACGGTATCATCCGACGTTGTCCGGGAGCCGCAATTCCCGCCGATGGCCAACGCGCCGCAACAACAAACGGTCTACGCGAAAAATGAAATTAGCCACCTGGAACGTGAACTCCCTGAACGTGCGCCTGCAGCAGGTGCTGGACTGGCTCGCCGCCAATCCGGTCGACGTGCTGTGCATCCAGGAACTCAAGCTCACGGACGACAAGTTTCCCGAAGCCGCCTTCACCGAAGCCGGCTATCACGCCGTCTGGGCCGGGCAGAAGACCTACAACGGCGTGGCCATTATTTCGCGCGTGCCCGGCACCTCCATGGAGCGCAACATCCCCGGCTACGAAGACCCGCAGCAGCGCGTGCTGGCGCTGACCTTTCCCGGCCCCGAAGGCGACGTGCGGGTGGTCTGCGCCTACTGCCCCAACGGCCAGTCCGTGGGCTCGGACAAATACGCCTACAAGCTGGAATGGTTCGAGGCCATGCGCAAATGGCTGGCCGAGGAAATCAAGCAATACCCCAGGCTGGCGGTGCTGGGCGACTACAACGTGGCGCCCGCCGACGAGGACGTGCACAACCCCGAGAAATGGGAAGGCCAGGTGCTGGTCTCGGAACCCGAGCGCGCCGCCTTCCGCGCCCTGCTCGACCTGGGCCTGAGCGATTCCTTCCGCCTGTTCGAGCAACCCGAGAAATCCTTCAGCTGGTGGGACTACCGCCAATTCGCCTTCCGCCGCAACGCCGGCCTGCGGATCGACCACGTCCTGCTGTCGGCCCCGCTGGTCAAGCGCTGCGTCGCCTGCGCCATCGACAAGGAACCGCGCCGCAACGAACAACCCTCCGACCACGCCCCGGTCGTGGCCACTTTGGAATTTGTCTGAACTTGATATCGCCATCCCGCTTGCACGCGGGCTTGGCTTTATGTATAGTTGCGGTCTTGCTTTTGGGGCGGTAGCTCAGCTGGGAGAGCGTCGCGTTCGCAATGCGAAGGTCGGGAGTTCGATCCTCCTCCGCTCCACCAATAGAATCAAGGGCTTAGCCGATGGCTAGGCCCTTTTTCTTTGGTAGATTCGATTTACTGCGCCAATTTTGCGCCACTCGGGCTGTCGAAGCCCTGGACGCAACACACGAGGAGCAGTGAATGGCATCTATCACCCGTCGAGGCGATCTTCAGTGGCAGGCCCGCGTTCGGCGCAAGGGCTACCCCGTACAGATCAAGACGTTCAATACGCGCTCGGAAGCGGAAGCTTGGGCGCGTCAGGTCGAATCCGAAATTGATCGCGGCGTGTTCGTGAGCCGAACAGAGGCAGAGTCAACGACTCTTTGCGAGGCGCTTGATCGATACGAGCGCGAAATCGTCTCCTTGAAGAAGGGGAAGGCCCAAGAAGTTTCCCTGCTGAAGACGTGGAGGGCAACGCCGATCGCGCAACGATCGATGGCGTCGGTACGCAGTTCGGACATAGCCAAATTGCGCGACGACTGGCTGAGGCAGACCAACCCGGCATTGAAGCCGGCGTCAGTGCTTCGACGCTTGGCCATCCTCTCCCACGTTTTCAGTATCGCCCGCAAGGAATGGGGGATGGAAAGTCTTTCCAATCCCCTCGAGCTCGTGCGCAAACCGCCCGCGAACAATGCTCGCACCCGGCGAGTCAGAGAAACCGAAGGTGACTCTCGGGACGACCGACGCGCGCCCGATGGCGAACTGAAGCGGGTCGTCTCGGCAAGCAGCTCCGACGTGTTGCCGACAATCATTTCCCTCGCGGTGGAGACTGCAATGCGCCGTGGCGAAATTGTTGATCTTCGGTGGGAGCATGTAGATCTCAAACGCCACGTAGCCCACCTGCCCCACACCAAGAACGGGAGCTCGCGGGATGTACCACTTTCGCCCCGCGCCGTTGAAGCCCTCAAAGAGTGGCGAAAGGTCGTCGGCAAGAATCCGGCTGACGGGCGCGTTTTCTCAATTCGCGGAGATGCGGTGACGAGAGCGTTCGAGCGCGCGGTAGATCGAGCACGAAAAACCTACGAGCAAGAATGTAGGGAGGCGGGTCGGACGCCGGATGCAAAATACTTAATCGACCTTCGCTTTCACGACCTGAGGCACGAAGCCACGTCCCGGCTGGCATCGATCTTTCCGATGCACGAGCTGGCCAAGATTACCGGCCATCGCGATCCGCGGATGCTAATGAGGTACTACCATCCCAGCGCAGAAGACTTGGCAAAGCGGCTTCGATAGTGATCCGGTGCATACGTACGGAATTACGTACATACGTATGTACGCAGCAAGCTGCGCAGCAATGATGCTTGACGCGTCTGGAGGATCACTCTAAATTCTTCAATGCAATTCGCGACACTGACTTGCTGCCAGTGTCGCGATGACGCTGGTGCCGCTGAGTCAAGTCAGTGAAGGGATAGCTCAGAAAGCGGCTACGCGACCCAAACGCGTAGGAAACCGATAAAGCGTTGCGATAAGCGCGACCTTGCATCGCCTCGTCGGTTCGGAAGTTCGCCAGCCACCCGCAAGGGGCCCTCACACGTGGGGAACGACACCCCACACGCGCTTTTGCTCGTGTGTGAGAGGTAGACGTGCGTCCCCTACCCGCCTCAGATCGCGGATCTCCGCGTGTCATATTCATCGAACAGCTTGCCGAGCTGATCGGCAAGACCCCAGCCACTATCCGCACCTTCGTTTCGAAGGATCGGTATCGGCACCTCATTCCCGAACCGTTCAAGATGCCACACAGCCGCAGGCTGTGCTGGTACGAACACGAGGTTGTTGCTTGGATTGAACAAAACCGTCGGGGGCTGCAATGACACAGGCTCCCAAACCAAAATTGGTGGCTGATCAGCTTTCCACGAAGAGAACGGTTCTCTTCTGGCTGCTCTTCTCAGTCGTGGGGTTCGTATATGGATGGCCGTTCGCGGCGCCTTCCGTGCTGTCAATCCTGCAATACAGAACGACTTGGGCTTTGTTCACGGCGACGATGCTCGTGTGCGCGATGGCCGTCGACGGGCACCTTTGGATGTTGCGAAACCCTGGGAAAACGCAAGCGGACTACTATCGCCGCAAACACTGGTGGCTCCATGCCCTTGACTGGGAATTTCGGCCTGGCAAGGCAAAGAGGGAGGGCCAGCAATGAAGTACTCGAAAGTCCTAAGCGGACTACGCGTTGTCATGACGTGGGCCATATCGCTTCCTGCATTCGGGGAAGGCACGACGCTGGGGGAGATCAGTCAAGCAGCCCAGCGCTCCGGCGACAAGTCGCGCCAGGCGCTCGTCGCGATGTACGGAAACGTCGTCAACAATCCCCTTGCGACCGGTAGCGCAGGTGGGGGCGACACGATCTTGGCCAGCCTGTTCCAGGTTACGAACGGCGCACTGCTGGTCATAGGAGCGATCTTCACCTGCTACATGATGTTCCTGAAGGTATCGCAGACAGCGCACGACGGGGCCGTATTCGATCGCGCAAAAAACACGATGTGGGGGCCGATTCGGATCGTTTGGGGCCTTGCGTCCCTCGTGCCGACCGCGAATGGCTGGTCACTCTCGCAGTTACTGATGCTGTGGGCTGCGTCTGTGATGGGCGTCGGTGTGGCAAACATGGGCGTCGATGTCGCTGTCTCGGCGTTTAACGACGGCAAGGCAATGGTGTTGCAGCCGGTCATGCCGGGCACCAATGAACTGGCCCACAAGATATTCGAGATGGAGCTTTGCCGTCATGGAATCAACGCGGGCTTGGCCACAGCCTCTAGCGAAGGCGGGTTGGTTGACGAAAGCGGATACGTGCAGACGCAATCGACAGATACCGGCTTCATGCTCGCCAACAAAAGCTTTGTATGCGGCGGTGCCAACGTCGACCCGAATCTCGAATCGCAACCGAGCTCGACGAGCTGGTTCTCGAATACGATTGATGTTGCCGAAGTCCGCAAGGCTCACCTCCAAGCGCTCTCAGGCATGGAAAAATCGCTGAGTACGGCGGCGCTCGAGTTCGTCAATGCTGTCACGGTGCGGAGCACCGACGGCAGCACAACGATCCCTGACGCAGAAGTAGCGATCCAGGCAGCAGCGCAGCAGTACGAAAACACAGTCAATTCGATCGCCGCTACGAAGCAGGGGAACATTGAGGAGCTGTCCGGTCAACTCAGCTCATCCATCAAGGAAGGCGGATGGTGGACGCTCGGCGAGTGGTATCAGACCTTCGCCGTAGCCAACACGAGGCTTTCTGATGCGGTAGCTGGCAAGGCAACAACATTCGGGCCGTCGATCGCCGGTGACGCAGCCATGAGGAGCGTCTACCAGACGGCGTTGACTGCATATCAGGCACAACAGGGGCGAGCAACGACGACGCACGCTACCCCTCTCGGTACGAAGCAACAGAATGACGGCGGTAACATCATCGCGAAGCTGTTCAGCTCGCCAGGACAAGCACTAACGGAGGCGATCACCAACATCAACGACGGCGGCGAATCGCGCGGCCAAATCAACCCGCTGATCAAGATGAAAAACCTGGGCGACCATCTCACTGGTGTAGCCGAAATCGGTCTTGCAGGATACCTCACAGCCAAGGGGCTCGAGGCGACCAGCGAAAGTTTCAGCATCGCCGGCTTGGCATCACGGGTGGCTGACGCCAGTGGCGCGCTCAGCTTCGTCCGAGGTGCATTGGACGGGGCGGGACCGATCATCATGATGATCATCATCGCCGCCTTGCTACTCGGCCTCGGGCTGTCAACCTATCTACCGATGGTGCCATTCGTTGTGTGGTTCGGTGCGGCCGTGAACTGGCTCGTCGTTGTTGGAGAGGGCGTGATCGCAGCCCCGTTATGGGCGATCACGCATCTCGGCGGAGAGGGCGACGGCCTCGGCCACAAAACCGCCCACGGCTACATCTTCCTCCTGGAGATGATGGTGCGTCCTGTGCTCATGGTGCTCGGTTTCTTCTTGGGAGGCGTGGGAGCCATCGCAGGCGGAACGTTGCTGAACGAGGGGTTCGGCATTGCCCTTGCAAACGCTCAGTTCGACTCGCTGACCGGCATCGGTTCGATTCTGGCCTATTGCACGATTTACTTCTCTATGTGTCTCAACCTTGTGCATAGCTGCTTCAACCTGATCTTCCTGGTGCCGGACAAGGTGATCAACTGGGTCGGAGGTCACTCGCCAGCTATGGTCGGCACTGACCACAGCGATCGGACCAAAGCTGCGGTCAATACCCTGCTGGCAAAATTCGATATTCGCCCGTCAGGTGGCAATGGCAGGCGCCCGCTGGGCGGGACGAATCCTTCGTCCAAGTCCGATGGCATCAAGGAATAGGAGAATGCAATGCGATTGCTGAGACTTGCATCCGAGCTGTTCTACATTGCGACGTCCTTGCTGGCCGCGCTCCCCGCATTCGTGTATTCGTCGTGGGGCGGGAAATTCCTGCACTCAGGCGCGGCCCTTGCGGCAATGGTTGCATCTGTCGCGTGGGTGGCGGGCGGCGCTCTATTGCTATCGAAATGGCGCCGATCGCGCGACCGCGACATGCGTAAGCTAATCGCGTCGGTCGCACCCAGCTTCCGGCCGCAGGTCGAAGTTGCCGACTATCTCAGCACGCGGTATGTCGGCATTGATGCCGTGATGGGCAAAGCCGTGGTCATTGACAGGGAGAAGAACGTCGCAAAGTACGAGCCGATCACTTACATTCAGAACGCCGAGGTAAGCGACGCCGGAGACACGGTTCACTCGGCATTCACGTTCAGCTTCCGCGACTTCACCAATCCTTCGATGCAGATCCGAGTCAACCGACTCGGAGCAGACGATATCAGCGCTCGCATTCGCTATGCTTTGGAGCGCGCGGCATAGCGAAACGAACCGGGTCGAAAGACCCGGTTTTGATTGTTCGTCCCGGCGTCGAACTGAGGGAGTATGACCTCATATGGGACTGTGAGACTCCGCCCCATCCTCGTCCGGTTCGACTTCTCCGAAGTCGATGACGAGTTCTTCCTTTTTAAATAGGACCTCAATTGATACTGTGCCTCGCTCGACGGTGATTATCGCTGCGGCATCGACATCTTGGCCGGCCCCGTATACGCCTCTGCCCATTGGCTGAGTCATCTCGGGGTTGTAAAAATTGAAGTTTGCCCAAAACGTACAGTGTGCACGTACGTCGACCAATACGGCAAAAGCAGAGTCATCGTCCCGGATTCGGCCGGGGTTGGCGTAAGAAACGTCCCCTACCTCAACGCGAACGATGTCTGCTAGATAGGCCAACGACCGCGAGGTCCCCCGAGCTCGGGCTTGCTCCAACAATAGACGTGGCAGTTGATTTTGCACCTCACGCGATAGTTGTCCGTCGCGCAGCTTTTCCACCAGACGCTCTTGCCTCTCTCTTGCCCGCACGTCCCGCTCGGCTGCCGTTGAATTCACGATATCCAACGCTGTCGCGAGATTATCGACGACATGGAAGCGACCAGCGGCTGAAGCCGCGCAGAAACGCATCCAATCCGCATCACTCGAAACGACAATAATGCCGCTGTTTGCCGCCGTGCACCATGCGTCAATACCTAGCAGGGCGATCGCATCAGGAAATTCGTGACGCTTACCGCCAGTGCCAAATGGAGGCTTGCCGTCAAAGTAAAGATCAAGCACACGATCCAGCTCAACGTGGTCTGCCGTAATCACCTCCGCGCCGGTCGCAATCAAAAACTGCTCGACCTCGCGGTATGCGATCTGCTCGGGAGATACGTCCGCCAAAGCTGCGGCGAGTGCTGCCGCTTCGTCCGCGGCTTCGGGGATCCTCTCCAGTCGGCGAGCAATTCTTGGCCACGCGGCCAGGTCCGTTCGAATTGATTCAGCGATTTGGCGGCGAACTTCACGAACGACGATCTCGGAAAGAACGAAGGAAAATCGACTCTGCTTGAACTGTGCCAATTGGCCAAGTAAGCCATGCCCGAGCGCTAAGTTATTTTGTTTGACGACGCTTGTATCGATCGTCATCATTCGAACCTGACCTTGACGGACAAGTTCTCTCAGTTTTTCAATGTCTTCAGGCGCCATAGGGAACAGGCTATACGAGCAGAACAGGTTCCATCGGCACCGCGCCCCTTACCGATCGTAGGTATGTGATCATCTGTGTGTTGTTGCGGATCGACGTTGAAGGAAAGCCGCCATTCGCCTGCAGCTCGTCAACGTGTTCCAGCGAAAAGCCCATGTCGTTCAGGGCCGCTCTGTCGCCCTTCGCCAGCGCTTTGTTAGCCGCACGCATGAGGGCGTTCGCCCATTGAAGGCGAGCGATCTCGAGCCCGACTGCATCCGGGCTGATACGATGTTCGGTTGCCATGTCATCACCTCTAGTCCAGGTGGTGTAGTGGAAGTCCTGCCCGCGTGTTCCAGCACACGGGCGGGGCGCCTAGAGTAGATCAGTAGACCGTGAGGCCTTCTGATCCGACTGCTGCTCGCCGAGCTCGGCGAGAATATCTGGCCGCAATTCGAGCTCGCCGGTGTAGACCAGCGGTGTGCCGCAGCGGACGTAGTTGTCATTCATTGCCTTTTCCGATCCGGGCGAGCAGTTTGGTTCGCTGTCTGGCATAGCTTTCCTGCGCTTCATCGTCAGATATCCACTTCGTACTCGGATCGTGGGCTTCCTCCAGCCCCTCTCGAACCTGCCCCCGAAACCATCGATCATGCGCCGCCGTATCGGCTAGCAATCGCAAAGTCGGCTCGTCCCGAACCGTTACCTGCTCGAGCACCAGACAGTAAGCCTGCAGGGGCGACAGCCCCTGCTCGGCCAAGACGGCCGCTGCGTCGTCGTAGAGCGCTTCGATCCTAGCCTTGGCCTCGTCATCTGTCATGATCAGTACCCCGCTTCCTTCTGGTGTCGCACGGCCAAAATCGTGACAGTATCGCCATCCAGGCGGTACCGAGCCACATAGCCACTATCCCCAAAATCGATAAGCCACTCCCGATACTGTTCAGGCAGATCTTCTATGAGTCGCCCCATTCGAGGGTGGGCACCGAGAGCCTGGACGCCGCGCCTAATCGCTTCGCCGGCCCGCCTCGCAGCATCGGGATTCTTCGGCCTCAGGAATTCGCGCAGCCGTTGCATGTCCCCGATCGCCGCCGGCGCAAAGATTACTTGTGGCATTCTGGCGGAGGCAGTTCGTCGTCAGTTCCCCAGCTCGCGAGCCACTTGTCCACTTCCTCAGCGGTCACGTGCAGGCCCGTCGCCTGAAATTCATCCCATGCCTTGAGCGTGTCCCGGTTCAGCGCCTCGCGCTTTTCCTCGCGCTCGACGTACTGCTCAATGGCTTCGCGCATGATCCAATGCGGGGTACGCCGGCGCGCCTCGGCCAAGTGCTGAACCCGCCCTTTCAATTCATCATCAAGCTTGATGGATGTTGCCGTAACCATGACACGGCCTCCGTAGCAAAAGGTAATACCTGAGACTACTATAGACCGAAACGCTGACTCCGTCCATGGCGCCCCAATATTCAAGGCGACGCACTGCCCTTTCGGGGCTTGCCGGGACGACGGGGCGTTTGCTTCGCTGCGGCCGCTGCTTTGGCACGCCGCAACGCTTCTTGCTCGCCGTCTCGAAGCCGGGCGTCAATTCCATGTTCCACCATAAGGGCGATCGCGCGTCGCTTGAATTGTTTGCTGCCGGTAAGCTCGAACGCGCCCCGTAGCTGGCCGATAGCCGCACTATCGCCGGTGGCCGTCTGTTGCTCCACCCATTCGCGATATGACAGCCTACGATTCGTCGGATCAGCGTACAGCGCCTGACGCTCTTTGCGGATCTCGCGCCGCAGTCGATCGCGCTCCCGCAGCGTCTCGAATGCGACGACGCTGTACAACACGTTCCGGGCGGCGGCGTCCATGACGGTCTCTTGGATTTCACGGCGCTTCCGCCGAGCGGCTTCGCGGAAAACCGCCGAGCCTGCGAAGCTCATTGAGAACGTGTGTTTCGACCTTGGTGCGCGTGCGGCGGCCAAGCGCGGCTGCGAGCACAAATTGCCCGACGCTCATACCGCAATCACGTGCCCTTTCGCGGACCAAAGCCTCCTCGTCCTCATAGCACCGTATCGGCGGAAGCATGCGGGTGTCCTTCGTCGCTGTTCGCTCGTACTCACTGTTACGCCAATCTCTCTCGAATTCGGGGTCTCGGGGCGAAGCCCTGAGCAGGGGCGGTAGGCTGCGCGTAGGGAGTGAAACGACTGGTGCGCTGCCGGTTGCTAGGACGCCATTTATGGCGGTATAGCAAACCCTACCCTGTCCTAGAATTTGCGCAGCAGTTTGCTGACGTTTGACGGTAGCTCGTGTGGACCGTTTTTTTCAAGCAAAAATGACGGCGTTGAAGAGGGGCTCTGCACAGGTCAAAGTAGTTCCATGTGGCACATGCGTCGTCGACTAAAACGGCGTTGCTCGTGGCAGACAACTAGGAGATTAGAGAGAGGCTTTTTTCCCCTTAACGAAACGCTCTTACTGCTGATAGGTCGCATCCCAAGGGAGTAGCTTGAGAGAGGCTAGCAATGCCGACCGATGGACAAGGGAGAGGCAGACATGGCTGCGATGGACGTGCGTTTGGCGAGATCGCCGAATTGCGAGACAAAGGCAGTCGCAATTGACTTTATAGATCGACGAGGACGAGGCGCTCAGTGAAGACTTGGACGGATGACCAACTGGCCGATTACGAGACGGCACTCGAGACGATTGGCAACGTGATTGCGATCGCTTCACGCGACATCGCAGAAGAGCGGGAAAAGTCGCAGCCGGACGCGCGTCTGATTGATGAATTATTCGAGCTGCAGAAGCAGCTCAATTGTGAGCGCCGGAACTTGCGCATCGAGGACAAAACAGCTGTTCGAAAAGCCATCGAAATCTACGGCCGAATCGTTCGCTCTGGCGAGCTCAATTGGTAGCCTGCTAGCTGGGGTCTGTCAGTAATTTCGTGTTTAGGGCATAACATACCGCCAAGGAGTATGTATGCCACGCAAACCCAAGACCCCGCTGGCCGAGTTGCCGAGCATTCCCGCAGATTTACTGAAGTCGTTCGGTGACGGCCCGATGACGGCTGAAGCGATCAATGCCGCGTCGTTGGCATTTAAGAAGGCGCTGATCGAACGTGCGCTGGGGGGAGAGCTCAATCACCACCTGGGCTATCCCTCTGGGGCGGCTAAGCCCGCAGCGGCTACTAACCAGCGCAATGGCAAAGGTGCCAAGACCGTCATGACCGAGGACGGCTCGATCCGTATCGAGGTCCCTCGCGATCGAGACGGCAGTTTTGCTCCGTTACTCATCCCGAAGCACGAACGGCGTTTTACGGGCTTTGATGACAAGATCATTGCCATGTATGCCAGAGGCATGACGGTGCGCGAGATTCAAGGTTTTTTGCAAGAACAGTACGGCACCGAGGTCTCGCCCGAGTTCATCAGCTCGGTGACCGATGAGGTGATGGCAGAGGTGACCGCCTGGCAAGCCCGTCCGCTCGAGCCCATGTATCCCGTCGTGTTTTTTGATGCGCTGCGTGTAAAGATCCGCGATAACGGCGTCGTGCGCAACAAGGCCATTTATCTGGCCTTGGGTGTGCTTCCCGATGGCACACGCGATATCCTGGGACTGTGGATCGAGGGTACCGAAGGCGCCAAGTTCTGGATGCGGGTCTTCAACGACTTAAAGACCCGCGGGGTCCATGACATCCTGATCGCCGTCACCGACGGCCTCAAAGGGATGCCCGAGGCGCTGGGTGCGGTCTTCCCGGCCACCACGTTGCAGACCTGCATTGTCCACCTGATCCGCAATAGCCTGGACTATGCAAGTTGGAAGGATCGCAAGGCACTGGCCGCCGCCATCCGCCCGATCTACACGGCCCCAAGCGCCGAAGCCGCTCTGGCCGAACTCGAGACATTTGAGCAAGGGCCATGGGGACAGAAATTCCCCGTCGTGACCCGCGCATGGCGCCATGCGTGGGATCGCGTCATACCGTTCTTTGCGTTTCCACCCGAGGTGCGTAAGGTCATTTACACGACCAATGCCATTGAGAATATTAATGCGCAGCTACGCAAAATCATCAAAACCAGAGGGCACTTCCCCAGCGACGAGGCCGCTACCAAACTCCTCTGGCTGGCTCTGCGCAATATCACCGCCGATTGGGGCCGTCCGGCCCGTGATTGGAAACAGGCCATGATCCAGTTTGCTATCCTCTATGAAGATCGCTTCGTCCGTCCTTCCGTTTGATTTTTAACCCGCCTTAAACACGGAATTTCTGACAACCCCGCTAGCTGCGCGCCGGATGGGTCGTTCCGTTCAATCGGGGCGCTTGAGCGCCCCGATGTCATGCCTCCAGCGCGGCATGGTTCCAGCAGCCAGGGCTTTGGCAATCGAAAAACTGTACCTGCGTCGCCGGACCGAGTTCGTCCCATAGGATTTGAGCGGTCCGGGTGCAGTAAGCCTGATCGTTGTTGAGCACTGAAACGGCGACACGGCGGATACCCGACCGTCTCATCCGACGTAGAAGATGAAGGTCATGTTCACCAAAACCCCAGCCGTAGATCACCAGCGACTCACGTGCAGAAGGCAAGACCTCTCGGTATACAGTCGACAGGTAATAGCTGCTTTGGATTGAGGCCACCTTTTGTTCCGCCGTGCCCTCGCTGACGAAGAGCGGGACGACTTGTTCACTTTCCCATCTGTCTAGGATGGCCCGAAGCAGCCCGGCATCCCGGTTGTGAATCTTCGCCTCCTGTTCGATGCGGTCACGGCACAAAATAAGACTTCCGTGCGGATAAAAGACCAGGGTTGTTGACCGCTCCCGCCCGATAGGTTGCCTGAACCTCTGCCAGTCGTCGTCGAACCGGCCGCCGATGAAGCAGTCTTTGAATGCATGACCGTCATCGATGTCGAGCCCATACGTCACCGACCAGTACAACAGCAGATCGTAGTTCAGCGACACGATCGTATCGAAGGACTTGAGGAACTCGTAGATCCGAGGCAAATGCTCGCTGACCACATCATGCTCTGGGTGTATCTCACGGACGGTCTGGATCAAGCAGTCTCGCACGTGGCGGTAAGCCACGCGTGTACGATCGTCAGCGATTTGCAACGACTGGTTGACGTTCGATGCTTGCCATACGATCCGGAGGATCAGCTCAAAGTCCGACGTGCCGAAGAAGGCAAAGAGACGATTCACGTCGGGTGTTAGCAGGCCATGCTCTCTGGCATGGCCAAGCAGGGAGCGGTAGGCGAAGCGGGGTTCAACGGAAATGCTGGCCCCGTTCCCGAGCAGAATGGTCCCCCGGTGCTCGTCGGCCAGTGTGGCCCACGGCAGTATTTCAAACGGCATGGTCGGTTCCTTGCAGCGTCTTGTTGTATCGGCGGGTCACGCCGTCGTCGACACAATGTACTGCAAATCCGGTAACCATCCATTCTTCGCCGCTGTGCTTACGTCCGTTGCTTTTCGTCGGTGAATGGCAGCGAACGTCGCCGTCACTGATGTAGCTGCTTTGATTTCGAATCGTACATATCCATAGCTGGGAAAGCGGAATGTGGGCAAAGGCCCGGCGGGCCGGTGCGCGCAGCGCATTGTCCACATGCAGCGGATTAAGCCGGTGGACCCTGTGGGCAAAGGCGTGGGCCTGTGGGCAACCGCTTGCGGTTGTCCATGGGCCGTCGCCGGTGCGCGAAGCGCATTGTCCACAAGTCCACGGGCACCAACTACCAGAAGAAGTTACAGGAATCTTTACAAGCAAACCTTACAGGTTTAGGGGAGGTCCGATTTAACGCGGCGGAGGGGGCCGATTTAACGCGGTAGGCCCCCTGTGACGGGGGCCGATTTAACGTTTTCGCGGGGGCCGATCTAACGTGGATAACTCGCTGACTCCACAAGCTTGCTAACAGCATGTACGGCAGGCCGTATTGGTGGCGGCGATGACATCAATAGCAGCCCGCCCGTCACTCGTTTGACCCTGGCCTTTGGGTAGACCGCCATCACGGCTTGCAACGCCGTCAGGAATTTCTTCTTGAAGTCTTTGTCTGGGTCTTTGCCCTTGTATTCTTGGCCGAATTGCTCACGTAGACTTCGCCAATGAACGATCGGTGGGCGTCCCTGTATCTGGTGAAGGCGATAGGCCAGCCAAGCATAGACGTCGAGTGCAAGCGCTGAGCCCTTCAAGGCCATCAGGGCACGGTTATCCAATGGAACCCCTTTCTCCATCAGCTCTTGGAAGTAGCTCTCCGACAGGAGCATGACGCCAGGCCACAAAGATCGCTGCCTCGCATCCCGGTTGCCTAGCCAGGCGTCGAACTGCTCGACCGGCTGACCGTTGAACGTGCGTCCCTTGTATCCGAGTTGCAGCCGACATGCCGCGAGTGCATGCATTTGTTTGCGCAGCGTGGCATACCGATTTCCCTGCGAGTCCATTCCGACCAGGCGAAGGAACTCCGCGGCGCTGTCACCGATTGGAATTTCGCGTGTCTTGTGACGCTTCGCGTAGGTGGATACCCACGCGAGCGCGAGTCGCGGCATCGCCCCATACGGAATGGGCTGGACCACCGGTCCGTTACCTTCGTCAAGGAGGCCAGCCTGCACGCTAAGCCAAACAGAGCCTGATTGCCGCACAAATTCCCGTTCTAAGACCTTGGCACGAGGAAGTCCGACCTGGCAGAAGACGGCATGTGTGAAGGTCATATCGTCGCCACTGGGTGATTCGGACTCGATTGATAGGCTGAACTTGATCAGCCGCTCTTCCCGCGAGGTCGACGCTGTGCGAGCCGCAGTGGAAGATGTTCGGCCGCAAGGGATGGGCTCATCGCAATGGCGTTCTCCCGGCGCATCGAGGGCTACTTGGTGGCTCGTCATACCGAACCTCCAAGGCTATGTCCGAACCTCTGTCTCTTGGCGTTGCCCTCGATCCACCCAGAAAAGTACGAAAACGGGTCGAGATTTTGAGGGCACGGAGTCATTGGGCGACCCGCTTCGCCGGCTTCAAATCCGGCTTGCCATGCCGATGGGTCGATTCGAACCGCCGAGGTCATTGCGCACCCCCTGCTACCCCGGTCGGGGATGCGGCTTGGGGAGCGTTCGCAAGAGCTTGCCGCTTCGCTATCTGCTCGGCCTTCGTCGGCCGGCCTCGTCGTGGTCGCAGATTAGCTGGGTTGGACGGATCTTCAGCACATTGCTGATCGATAAACGCGGCAACATCGATGAGCCGGAAAACGCGCTTTCGACCGACCTTGAACGACGGTATGGGATATTTGACCTTACTACCCTTGCTAAGGCGATTGCGGATAGTTTGTGGGGCTTCGCTGGTGATCTCAGCCACCTGTGCAACGGACAGGGCCGGGGGATACAGCGATGACAGATACGCAAGGGAGGTGCCGGCATGGCCAGCAGAGAACAGCGGTGCGGAGCGTTGCATGGACGTACGCCTTCAGCAATCGCCCCATCGCCTGCCGTACGGGTCAGGTGGCAAAAGGAAACGTACGTGTTCATCAACGGTGCCCCCGCGCCCAGGGGTATGTAGAGATGTCGCGATGTGCGGCGCTGTTTGTTCGTTCCGGTCTTGCAGCTATCCACTCAGGGAAGCGTCCGCACGCGCATCTATACATTGAAATCGGTACTCGCCATCGATCCGTCGATTCCTCGATGGCTTTCCTTGCAGGTTCTTCTTCGCTCTGCCGCAGCCTGCCCCGTCGGTAGAACGGCCTCAAAGAGGCATCAGTGCTCTGTCGCTGGCTCTGCCCGGAAGCGTCAACCGGGGTTATTTCCGGTCTGACGGTCTGCTTGCGCAGCCCGAGAAAAAGCTGGCCGTTTAGCGACAACCAATGCGCTGACTAACCCGATTGTACTGGGCTATACCGATATAATCCAAATTCCGCGACACGGGGGAGCGAAAATGCTGCGCGTCGTTGATCTAAGAATCAAGAACTTCCGCGGGATCCGAGAAGCGCACGTCCGCCTTGGGCAGCATACCGTCTTGGTTGGCGCGAACAACTGCGGCAAAACCACAATCATCGAAGCGTTGGCCCTCTTGTTCGGTCGAGATCGCATGGTGCGAAGCCTGACCGAACATGATTTCTTCGGTAGCAACCCGCAACCTGCGGACCGGATCCAAATCATTGCCACGATCGTGGGATTCGATGGAGATGATCCTGCGGAACACGTCGACTGGTTTCGGGACGATCGCGGCGTTCCGAAGTGGTGGAATCCCGTCCGCGGTGCCGCTTCCGCGACGAGAGATGATCCCAATTGGCCCTTGGCCTGCCAAATCGGATTTTGCGCACGGTTCGACCAACCCGAGCTCGAGGTTGAAACAGCCCGCTATTTTCATGACGATGACGCCGTCGGCGATGTGTTCGCGGACGAAGCTCCTGTTGCGGTGCCCGGCCGACTCATTCGAGATATCGGGTTCTTTCTGGTGCCGGCGAGTAGGTCGTGGGATCGTATCGTGTCGTTCGGATCGGAGCTGTTTCGGCGCGTCGTCGCCTCTGCGGGTGGTCAACCGGCCACGTCGGTCTTGAAAGAGCGTGATCGACTACGCGCTCCAGACCAGCCGTTGGAAGCCGACGAAAATCTCGAGCCAATTACCACGCAACTGAACACGGAACTCGCTGGTTTTTTTCGCAGCAAACCAACCCTACAGCTCAGGGTGACGGCCACCGATAGCGACGGATTGTTGGAGACCGTCGTACCACACTACCTACATGCGGGAGCTCCTCTCGCTTTACCTGCGAGGCGGCATGGCAGTGGATTGATCTCGCTTCAGCACTTGCTTCTCTTGCTTCAATTTGGGCGGCAACGAGCGCAGGCTCAGGAAGGGTTCTGGATGGCTCTCGAGGAACCTGAATTGCACGTGCCACCGCCGCTGCAACGACGGCTGGTTCATCGGATACAGGCACTATCCAGCCAGACCTTTGTCTCGACTCACTCGCCCATGATCGCAGCGATGTCGGACCCGTTGTCTGTCCTCGTATTGCGTAACGACGACGGCGTCTTGTCGTCGGTACCCTTACTTCCAGAGACGTTGCCTCCGGCGGCTTCCAACGGCGTGCGCAAGCTCTTCCAGCTCAACAGAGCGGACACAATTGCTGCGCTGATGCACGATGCTGTCCTGGTTCCGGAAGGGCGAATCGACTATGAATGGTTCAAGCTTCTGGTGCGGTCAGTCGATCTCGGACAGGGATGGGACGAGGGACAGGAGAGTAAATTCGGCGCTTACATCGGCTTGGTTCCCACTCACGATGCTGCCGTAGAAGCGACTGTCGGCGCGCTTGTTCGACTGCATCCTCGCATTACCGCATTGGTTGATGGCGATGCAGCCGGACGTGCTTATGCGCAGGCCATGGCGGCCGCCGCGCAGGGGCCAACGATAATCATGCGGTGGCCGGACGACTGGACGATAGAGGATGTGGTGGGGTGGGTCCTTGCTGGTGATGCTGACACCGCGATCACGGCGTTAGCCCGCGTAATGGATCCGGCTCCCCAATCAGTTCCAGCTCTGGTCGCGAGGCTCAAGTCGGAAGTTCGCGCCGCAGGGGGGCTAAAGCAGGACCAGATTGCATACGAGGTTGTTGCTGACGTAATCGGCACCACAGAGCGGTGCTGCAACCGTGCCCGCGAGTTACTAAACGCGATCAACGACGTCTCTCTGGGAGGCGATTCTCCGCGCTTTGTCGCGGCACCCGGTGCGCCGGCCATAAGAACCTTCCAACCATGACCTTGATTGCCGTGGAAGGGGCCGCCGGATGCGGTAAGACCGTGAGGCTGATGGAGTTGGTGTCCCAGACTATCGAGGAATCGCCCCTCCTCGATGGCCAGCGGGTCTTGGCGTTGACCTTCATGCATGGAGCTCGGCGCCGCCTCAACGAGAAGCTTCGAGGGATTGAAGCGGTGAGGGGGCGTGTCGAGTGTGTAACCGTCGACAGTTTTGCGCAGCGTCTCCTGCGACGCTGGCGAGGCCTGGCCCAGGCACTTGGAATGCCTCCGTTGCAACCCGATCAGTACGATGAACAGTGCGACTGGGCCGGCGCTCTTTTGGAGCGCCCTGAGGTGAGGGCGTGGGTTGCGATAAGCTTTCCGGTTGTCTTGGTGGATGAGTCCCAAGACCTAAAACCGGAGCGTCTTCGGATGGTATCAGCCCTTGCGGAGTCGGTTTCCCTCCTAGTCGCTGCCGACGAATTTCAATGTTTGAGCCAAGCATTGCGGCCCAACCCGTGCGTCACGTGGCTGCGTGCAGCGTGCAAGCCAGTTGTTCTAACCGAGATTCGACGCACCGATGTGCAGGCACTGCTGACCGCGGCAGCGACGATTCGGGGTGGTGGTGTGGCTCAGAATGGCCAAGGGTTCAAGGTGTTTGCTGCTAAAGGCATGCCAATGGCTGGCGTCTATCTCGCGAACGCGCTCGCATGGCGCAAGGGTGGAAATGCCGCTGTTATCACCCCGTCGCTGAAAGGCGGCTTCGCACAGAAGGTGGTGGCCCGGGTGGGGCAAGGCCCTTGCGGCAAACAACAGAACGGCCCTTACACGATCAGATGGGAGCAAAGTGATTCGGACGAGGTCGCTGAGCTGATTGAGATGCTTCAGTTGGGTAACGACGTCACGGCAGTGGAAGCGGTGACCGCCTTGCAACGCCTTCCCCGCAGCGGCGCAGTTCGAGAAGTGATTTCCTGGGTGAGGCGCCAAGCGCGAACCGGCGCTGCCACGTCTTTTGGGCGCCAGGAGGTCGAGAAGGCCATCGCCCGGCAGGTCCAGCTTCGTCGCCAGCGATACGCGGCAGACCACGCATCGTTCTCCGCTATGACCGTACAACAAGCGAAGAATCGAGAGTTTGACGGCGTGGTGGTGCTCTGGCCTTACCAAGTTGGAGGCGATGACGAGCACAAGCGGCGCTTGCTGTACAACGCCATCACTCGGGCGCGGCGGTGGTGTACGGTGATTTTGCAGAGCGAGGACCTCCTTAAGGGAGCCCCTTTCGCATGATGGCGGCCTAGTTGTGCGACGGGCGGTAATCGCTTGCTCCAAATCTGCGCCATTCGGGCACAAAATTTTTCGGTAACATACGAAATCCCGGCGCGTACTGGAATCTACCGAAAAGCGAAGTGAGCGATGCAGAAGGTGCAACCCTTTGATCTTAAAGGGTTTTTACTGTAATCGGAAAAGCCCTTTCGAATCAAAACCTTCGGCCAATGGCGGTGCAAGAAGTCGAACCTCATTCGCAATGCGAAGGTCGGGAGTTCGATCCTCCTCCGCTCCACCACTTTCAAAGCCCAACCCTTCTCGGTTGGGCTTTTTCACATCTGTGCTTTCCCCACACTGTGCGGGGATTCGGCCGATTTTGCGTGTGCCACAGGCCATATCGCGCCGGCCAGGAAGCGCCCACCGACCCGCCAAGTTTGACTCTTTTCTGGTCTCTGTTCTCAAAAAATCGGCCAGAACTTCGCCAGCCGAGCACACGCAGAAACCCTCTTGTGACAAGCAGTTGCGATTGATGCGCCGCATCGGGTTCGACGCATGGACCACTTACTGCAATAGTCGAACCCGATGATTTCAGGGCCAGCGATCTTCAGCCCTTGGGCGGGTGCGGATCGTTGCCGTAGCTGTTGCGCTCGCGGATGCGACCGTTCTCGCCATGAATCAAGACCTCGCTACGCTGGTTGATGGCGATGTCACGGGCGGCCCGCTCGGCCTCGGACTGGGTGCGGTGATGCGAGGTGTCTCGCTGATTGCCTGCGCCACGCACGGCCCAGCCGTCGTCGCGCTTCACTACATGTTGGTTTTTACCGGCCATTTCAAAATCCTTTCAAGGTTGGGTGGATGCTGGAAGTCGGGGTATTGGCTGTCGAGTCACCCCCTTTCCAGAATCACGAAGTCAGGCTTGAGCCAGTAGTGCCCTTTGTCGTCCTTGTCGACGAATGTGGCGTAGACCTGCTTGTGGCGTTTGAAAATGTCTGCCGTCCGGAAGCTGGTGCCAGGCTGAAGGCCCAGCCCTTCGGCCATGTGCCGCT